>NZ_PJRO01000001.1 GCF_002858745.1 Mesorhizobium loti
CCTGGCTGGCTTCGAACGAGCTGGCCATTGCCAAGGCCCGCACCTCGGTGATGTTCCAGGCGCCGACCGAAGCGCTCAACGCGCCACTGCAGATCGGCGAGCCGGTTCTGCATTTCGACCATATCCACCATGGCGGACTGCTGCTTGTCGGCGGCGGCGTGCCGCTGCACGATGCCGACGGAACGCTGATCGGTGCGCTGGGCGTGTCAGGCGGTGCCCCGGAGCAGGATGCGGCGATCGCGCGTGCGACTGCTGCAAGGTGAAGCCGTCATCGGCAGCCGGCTTCTACGAAAGAGGCCGGCTCGCCCCGATTAAGCCTGATTTCGCAGGGGCCGGGCTAAATCCGCCTGGAAGACAGCCCTTGTCGGAGGAATACGCTATAGTTTGCCCAGCACGGCTGCCAGATGGAGCGAGATGTTGCCGAACTGTGTCTGCCTGTGGATTCCGAGACGCTTGATTCCGGTTACCCGCTGCACCGCGGAGCGCGCATGCCGCACCTTTTCGAATTCGGCAATCAATTTGCGGTTCTGTGGGGTTATCGATGCACCCAGGCGGGAGAGGGCTTCTATGTTGGCCGTAATCCAGTGACGAAAGCGCCCCTTTAGCAACAAGTTGAGACGAAAGAGGCGCGCCGCTAACGAACCGTTCTCGCCAATGATGTTTTCCCCGTGTTGCCGATAGTCGACACGCGGCTCGGGATCATAAAATGCAAATCCCCCACAAGCGGTAACGACGAGATATGTCCACCAGTCGTGGGAAGGTACGGCCACATCACTGCCTGCGATTTCGAGCAGGCGGCGCGCCTGTGAGTTGAAGACCATGGTGTTGCCGCCTCCGATGCTTTGCACCAACGCGTTGTGAACTGTTGGCGGAAGTTCGAACAGTGGCGAGGTGCCGCGACACGTCCCATCCTTGTCAATGGTACGGGTGCGTGACACATAGACAGCTGGCAGCTTCGACGGGACAGTGGACAGGCAGGCAATGGCAGCAGCCACTTTGTCATGGCGCCAAACATCGTCCTGATCGCAAAAGGCAAAGAAATCAGCTCCAATCTGGCGATCACAGACCATTGAGAGAAAATTCCTGACGAAACCTGCTTGCGGCCCGGGCAGGACGTGGACCGGGAGCCATAAGTGTTTGGCTCGAAAGGCAGCAACTATCTGCAGAGTGCTATCCGTCGAGCCGTCATCGGAGATCCATAGCGACAGGTTTCGATAGGTCTGTGCAGCGATCGACGTCAGCTGTTGCTGCAGGAAATGCTCGCCATTGTATGTGGCCATCAGGATAGCGACATGTGGTACGTTCATGACGTAGGAACCATCGAAATGCTTGCTGAGCCTGATCAGGAATTGTGCGAGGGTCTTGTAACAGCCAGCGACCGGCACCAGAGATATGCCGGTCGCTGTTTGAAACAGGCCGCTATCTGGGCGCCGGGCGTGACAACTTAAGCAGACCGATCAACAGGAACACGGCCCACCTGGCCGGTTTGCGAGCAAAGCCGATGTCTCGACCGCCAGCTTAGCGAATGGAGCAACACTGTTGTTACCAGTGTCATGATGAGCGGCTTGAACCATGGATCGAGTGCCTCATGCACGCCACGATCAATACCTGTCAGCCCAACCAGAAAGACTGCCGTGCCGAGTGCAGTTGACAATGACCAGCCCGGGTTGGCGTCTCGAATAATCGAGATTGCAAAAGCTGCAGGCACCGCGAGCATGACGTAAGTGTTGGATTCAACTCTTGGGTTGAAAACGGTCATGTAGAATACGGCTAGCAGGAACACGGCAAATGCACCGATGTGCCTTTCATTCCTGCGGTCGAACCAAAGAGAAAAGACCAACACCAGACCAGCGGCAACAACGCGAACTCCCATTGCCATATCGACCGGGAGAGAAGCCGACAACGCAGCGAACGGTGCGGTAAAATCAGCTGCTTCGAACGTCCCCGAACTGCCTGTCCCCATCGCCGTCAGCAGGCGGAAGAAAGCCACATGCTGATCGTTGACATAGCTGTAGTGCTCGAATGCGTAAGGCGTCGCGAACACGAAGATGATCGCCAAAGCCAGGAAAGGAATCATCCTTGGTCGCAAAGCTGCCACCAGCAACACCATGACAATGGCTGTTGGCTTGGCAATGAGAGCGACATACGTCCAAATTACCGTGGAACTGCGATTGTTTTTGAATGCGTCGAGGGTCAGGAACCAGCATGCAGCCGTCAGCAAGACGGTAGACTGTCCGTTGCGAATTGCCCCAAGAGCCATCGGAATAGCGATTGCGAAGGTCAATGATACGATCGCACTCGCATTGGATCGATCGAAAAGGTTGGCTTGCCTGAGTACAGCAGCTGTCAAACAACATACACCTATGAGCCTCCACAGGAGGCCGCCAAACTCGGAGCCCAGCATGTAAAAGGGAGTATAGAGTGCTGCAAACGCAGGCGTGTACAGATACCCCATGGCGCTGTCGATGTCGTAGAGTGGCCCACCAGAGAGGAACATGGCCGTTCCATATTCATAAGCAGGCAGAACGGAATGCGATTGAGGCTTTAGAAGTGCCAGCGTTAGCACGACTGATACAGACAGAAACCAAAGCAGCATTCCACCGCGCTCGTGGAGGAACTTCATAATTTGCAAAATTCTTCCACCAATATTCTGCCGGTCGCACGCTGAGAGACAACGTGGCGGTATACCTGATCAAATTATGGTGTCGACGCGACTGAGATAGATTAGAAGGAACAGCGTCCAATATTGCGATAATTATGATTGTTTTCTGATAAGCGCAGAAATCTGATATTCTGGAAGAAGACAGGTCGCGCAATCAGCCGCCCTGCGACATCGATCTTCGGGGCACCTCGCGGCGATTGGATCAAGACGATCTAAGCGCCGGATGTCGAAGCCATAATTGTCACGCATATAGGTCAGATTGGCTTTACTGCTGCAATCAGCCTTGACTGCGATATCGCGAAGTATCTGGCGCAGATCAAGGGGAGAAACCATTTTGGTCAATCCCGCTGCCAAAAACGCCCGCTCAAATTGTCCAAGGTTGCTGCGCCTGGAAGTGCTGCCTTCGAACGAGCGGCCATATACCAGGTGGCTCCGGGATGGTGCCAAGGGAGCGGAGCCCCCGCCAAATTATGTTCATCCAGTCGTGCATTGATGTAATCAGTGCCGTAGGCGACGCATTCTGGATAATGCCACCCCCTCGTCGGCAAACCACTCTCATCGACTGCCTCAATGTAGGAAAAGAGGAAAAGACCACGTTCGTTCAAAGCCGGCGCAACAGTAGGAAGCATCCGGTTCAGCAGATCCGGACCCATATGCGTTACGATAGACTGTGCAACGATGAAGTCGAACGAGCGATCAAATACAGTGCAATCAAAGTCGTCGTTAAAGGAGAACTGAGGTACTTTCAGGCAGACCGCGTCACGCCCCAGTTCGCCGTCAATACCATCGTCGATCAACCAGCTGTTCGGATCGATGCCGAAATATCCTCCCGGATTTAAGAATGGGATCAGCAAGCGCCCAAGACGCAGCGAACCGCAACCAAAATCCAGAACCTTGTCATTGTCCCTGAGACCGAGCTGGAAAAGCAAGGCAAATTGCGATGCGCTCATGACATCAAATCGGCCGGGAGGGCCCACGAAGGCTCTGTAATGATTGGCACCAGGTTCCAGTCCCGCAGCATCGGAAATTGACAGGCTGCGCGCAGATTTTGGCGGCTTTTCGCCGGCAACTTTGGTGAAGACCACCACCTTCTGTCCACGCGGGTGACCAATATCGCCCAAAAGGTCGAGTTGCCACGGCAGGCCTTCAATTGCATGCGCAAAATCGCCGATGCGATAGTGATAAGGGTCTGCGTCACCGTGCGTGACGATATCGCCAGGCTGCTGTCGAACATCGGTGTGGCTGGCAATGTTCTCAGGCAGTTCAAAGAACGTAGCGTAGAATTTACCGCCCTCCTTCATCCTGCCTGCGAGCTTTTCGAGGCAAACCCTGACCGAGTTCAGCGGCAGATGTGTGAAAAGCGAAAAAGCGATAGCCCGATCGAACAGGCCCTCGTAGGCAAAGCCAAGATCGAAATCAGTGTCGGTGATCAGCTGATCCCGCGGAAGGCGGTCCTGCAAACCAAGTTGCTTCAGCTCAACATCAAAGCCAGCATCGATCAAAGATGCATTGAGGTCGGTGCCGAAATAGTTACCCCGGTTGAGAAAGCGAACGAAATGAACGCCGCCCCGCAGGGAGCCGCAACCAATATCGAGCAACATGTGGTCAGCCGACAGCCCATGCTTCCTTAGCAGGTCAAGCTGGAGTAACCCGATCTCTTCCCATCGGCCTCCCACGAGATCGCGATGCTCGCCGGCGGCCACGCTTCTCGAGACGGACCCGATATCATAGTAAGAACTATAGCGTTGATCCATTCGCTGGTCCTTTCTCGGGATCGAGGGTTTCCAACTTGAGCCTTGCATCCAGAATGAAATGGCCCTTGTCGTAGAGTCCGTCGGTCGGAGAAACGCGGAACATCAACGCGTCAAGGATGCGATGCGCGAAGCGCATCTCGCCGTTCACGATTGCCATCACACCAGTATCGACAAGATAGACGCCTGGGAGAAAGCGGCAAACAAAGGTAAACGTAATGCGCCGTTTTTGGCCGGCCTTGAAGTCACCGAAGCTGCTTTCTGGAACATATTGATTGTTGGCACCGGCGAGAACAAAACCGCTTACCGTTTTTGCCTGCATACCGAAAATGACGCTGCCGGCATCGGTGCTAAACATGACGTCATAAGACAGTGAATAGGTTTTGCCGACTTGCAGAACATTGACTGGTCGTTCGTCCGCTGACTGAATCGTCAAATTTGATATGCGGACTCCGTGGCTCTCGTATTCAACGACCGAGGACGAACCAAGTGCTGGATCGAACCAGGATTCGTCTTCCTTTTCATGGCCCTCGCCTTTCGATGCGATTGGAATGGATTCTGGCTGCGCCAGCCCCTCCCCCGAGGCAATCTGCGTTCGCACTTCATCTGCTTCCGTGCCGAGTAAATTTATCAAACGCTGATACTGGCTGACGACGGTTTTGGGCGTGCCCTCCAGGAGCATCTCTCCTCGGTCCAGCAGAAATGCCTTCGTGCAGAGTTGCACGATCGTCTGGGCAGCGTGACTGACAAAAAGGATGGTTCCTCCCTTGTCCTTGATGTCCTCGATCCGCGCGAAACACTTCCGTTGGAATGCCTCATCCCCGACGGCCAGCGCTTCATCGACAACCAGGATGTCGGGATCCACATTGATTGCGGTCGCAAAAGCCAACCTGACATACATGCCCGACGAGTAGGTTTTGACGGGCTGGTCAAGAAACGGGCCGATGTCAGCGAATTTGGCAATATCCTCGAAGCGCCATTCCATTTCCTGGCGTGGGACACCCAGAATGGAAGCGTTCAGAAACACATTCTCGCGACCGGTGAATTCCGGATTGAAGCCTGCACCGAGCTCGAGCAGCGCCGCGATACGCCCCCTCACTTCAACGCGACCCGATGTAGGCTGCAATGTGCCGCAAATAATCTGAAGCAATGTGGATTTCCCGGATCCGTTGCGCCCGATAATGCCGACGGTCTCGCCGCGGCCGACCTCAAGTGTCACATCGTTTAGGGCTGCAAAATCCCGGAAGTAGCGCCGAGGTGCCTGCCTGACCAATCGCTGAAGACGCGGAACGACCATCTGCTTGAAGCGATCTTCGGGCCGCTCGAACATGGTGTAATGCTTGGAGACACCTTGCACCCGAATAGCCAATTCACTGTTCTGCATAACATCAGAGGACATCTGCAAAGCCCCTGCTGGTCTTGCGGAAAAACTGTTCGCCGAGAAGCGCAACGACAATAGCAACCAGGGTGTAGTAGCCTATTGCGGCCCAATCAGGCATTGTCCCAAAGACGGCGATGTCCCTTAAGGCCTCAATAGGTACCGCGATTGGATTCAGGGACAGATATGGTTGTAGCCATGCCGGTAGGTTCGTTCGTGGGAAGAAAAGCGGGGAAAGAAACATCGTCGCGGTGAGAAGCGGCGGTACGATTTGCCCAATGTCACGAAAATAAACACCGATTGCAGCTAATATCCAGGCAAAGCCAAGGGTCATGACCACCAGGGGGGCAAACACGACAGGCGCCATGATGGCTGTCCATGGCGCCCCAAACATGATCGCTGCAAAACCAACCAAGACGACCAACGAAACTGCAGAATGAAACACTGCAGCACCAGCAGAGACCACCGGCAAAATGTGAATCGGGAAGACTATCTTTTTGACGTAGTTTGCATTTGAGACAATAAGGGCCGGGCTCGATGAAACCACTTCCGAAAAATATTGAAATGGGATCAAACCAGCAAACAAGATAACTGCGAACTCAGCCGTAGAGTGCTCCACGGTATCCCCACCAGGAATACTCCAACGTGTCTTTAATACGTAACCGAATACGAAGGTGTATACGGCCAGCATGAATAGAGGCGTTAAAAAGGACCAAAATAGACCAAGGATAGACCCACGATACCGTCCGACAACTTCACGGCGAATAAGCGACAATGTAAGTTCAATCATAAGCATTCAACTACATAAAAGCCGCACGAAAACGATCGTGAACAAGCCCGGGACGGACCAATCCCTCCCGATAGACAGCACCAGCTGAATCCAAAACCAATTCACCTCGCTTCACTGCAATGAAAGGGATTGCGCGTTCGAAAGCGTGCCCGAACGCGCCATCCGCGCCATACGCAAAATCTTCGCGCTCGAGAGGAAACTCATCGAGGCACCGAAGCAGCGTCAAGAACTCCTGAGACACCCAAAAGGAGGTGCCCGCAAAGAAGAACGGAGCATCTTGCTCGCCGACCTCAACATCGAAGAAGGAGCAGATATGTCGAACAGACTCGATGTTGTCGCGCCAAAATAGCGGCTCCGTGATAATCAGGCTTCGCGCCCCGGTCAGGCACGGAGTGAGATCCGAACGCGCGCAAGCCTGGACGACTTCCAGGCCATCTGCGAGGGTCTCGCCAAGCATGGTCCGAAACCACCAGCCACCCAGATCAACCTTATGAGCAGTACGCTTGCCGTGGGTCTTGCACACAAGGCGATACGGACGGAAGAACCCGGCACTATTCAGCAGCAGAAATGGGATGACGTCTGATCCAGCATTCTTGACCAGAATAACCCTGCTGCGAGTAGGTCGGTTCCTTAACCTGGCGGGCAGTTCGCCCAGCCTGGCATGGGCCGGAGAGCCTTCCACGACGGAAAGCAGAAGCTCTGCATCGAGAGCAACCTTTCCCAGCAAATCAAATATCTCTGCCACCACGTCGTGGAATAAGTGAACATAACAACACGTTTCCGAAGCGTTTCCTTCCACGGAAAGCACTTCGGAAAATCCAATATCCACCTCGCGAACATTAATCATTGGTCAAAATCTTCGCAAAATAAACTTGGGATTCTCGTGCATCTGCAACAATTCGTTTTCTTTCGCTCCAACTTCACGAGCAAAATAGGAATCATTGCCCCCATTTTCATAAGGGTCAGGATAAAGGGGCCATAAATCAGGATTGCTCCTGTAGTGCACCCGATGGCTTTTTCTGACAAATTTCCCATCAGAATAGAAATTATACTTTTTTGCTTGAGGGGGAGGAGCACTTATTCTTGATCGAATGACCGCGTCTTTATACCACTCGAAAATACTTACGACAGAGTTTGTCGCTTGGCCAACCTCCGAAGCGGCCCACACGAAAACATCATTGTTCAAGCCGGAAAAGTGAACAAATCCAATCTGTTCAGCCCCATTATACAAAAGAGGAATTGACCCCCGAAGCTCGAGATTCACCAGATTCCAGGAGCTGACGTTCAGCGTCCGATCCTTCAAGACCTCCACACAGTCGAAGAATATCGGAAAGAAATTTGCCCACTTTTGATCAGTAAATATCCCCGACCCATGATCCCGGTAACAATAGTCCCTTAACCGGTCGCACCAATAGTTCACGACCTCACGAGCCCCTTCACCATTGGAATGCGCGAAGAAGCCGAGGTTGAACACGCCATGAGCAAGGCAGGATATCTCATGCAAATCGATGTGCTTCTTATTTTTGCTCGGCGCCCAAATATGGGGAGTGAGCAAAAAAGTATCCTTTTCCAGCCTGTCGGTAACTTCAAAGAGCGGACGCAGAACAACAGTGTCCGGATCTAGAAAAATTACCTTTTCAACACCGCTACTCAGAAGCCATCTGGAATAAAACGGCTTTACTGCTGTGCACAGCTCCTCCGGATCATGCATGAATGCCCAGCTGGCCGAGAATACATCTGTGAGTTCTCTAATTTCGAAAATCTCATCGATGTATGGATGCACCTCAAGAAACGCCTTACGTTCGAGGAACTCGTCTGAGAGAAGGACAACGAACTTCCAATTTGGATGATGTCGCTTAAATGACCTGGCCAAAACTGAGGCCCGGTCGAGATAGGTATTGTTGCAGCTGGTGAAGCACACACCCTCAAATGAGCCCATCAGATGTTGCCCCCCATATATCTAAGGCTTGAGACTTCCAGCGGCGCGGGGACCGTTCCTAGAATGTCAAACCGGGCGGCATCAAACGAATCTTGGTACCGACCGTGATGACGAACCCTTTCACTCCAAAACGCGCTGCCTGGCTTCGGAGTGCGATAGGCGCTCGTCCGGCGAGGGACACCCACCAGCGAATTCCGCATTGAAAACTGCAGCCAAAACAGCCAGTCCTCCATCGCGTCCAGGCGAACGTTGAACTGGAGATCGCCGATACTCGTTTTTCTCAGCAAGACCGATTGTATGGGAAATGTGTTTCGGTACTGCAGTTTTTCGACCGACCACCAAAGCGCGTAGTGAACCGAACCCGATTGCAGTTCCAACGCCGTGTCCCCGGCCTCTTCTACAAAGATCACGTCGGCAGCCGAATACGCCGCCTGGACACTGCTCGCCCTCAGAACTCCCACCAAAGTGGCGACATGCGATGGATAGAGATAGTCATCATCATCGAGAATTCCGACGAATTCCCCCTCCGAAAGGCTCAATCCAGCATTAAGCAGATTGGACCTGTGACCATCCTCACAAGGAACATATTTGAAAGATACATTCCTTCCAGTAGCGCTTCTTTCTAATATAGATCCGTATTTTTCTAAAAACTCTCGCGGACTAAATTCCTTGCTGTAGACAACGATAACCAATATTTCGATATCTTTCCCCAATAAATCCTGAAGAACTATGGATTCCAGGGCTCTCTTCAGCATGCAAAGGCGGTTGAACTGCGTTCGAACGATAAAAGAGACGGAGGCTCCGCCGATGTTTTTGAGCACCTTCTCTTTATCCCATGAATTATCAAATGGAACCTCATAGGCGACAAAGTCGCCGATCCTCCAATCATCATTCATGTGGTCTTCCGTGCTGATACGGCCAGATATCGGAGATGAAAGATCGACCCTTGCGCCCATAAGAGATGGCAAACCCGATCTTGATCTATTGACCTTTCCCTTCAGCCAATTGGAGAATATTGGCGGGCTGACCTCAAGGACCCCTTTGGCCACCTTCCTAAAAGTTTCACTCTTTTCCGCGAATTGAGTTGCGCGACGAAATATTGTCAAGATTATCCTGCCGTAATCATATTTGCCACGTTTAGCGACAATTTATTATTCAAACCGACTATCGACCTGAAATTAAGACACGTATCCTCCTCAGGAGGCCATGATTTAATCTTTCCAGTAATTTTTCTTTTTCATTTCGAATGCTCGATAGTGCCTGGTTTTGCTCGTCGACTTGATCTGCAAGAAGCCTTCGAGATCGCTGTTCATTTTGGAGCTTTTCTTCGAGTTCCGCTTGCTGCCCAGCCAACTGCTCGCGCTCATTTTGCAGGGCGTCTCGCATTGCTTGGGCGTCAGCCAACTGCTCGGCCAGGTGCTCGCGCGCCGCCAGTTGCTCGGACAGTCGATTGTGCTCATTTTGCAGGGCGTCTCGCATCGCTTGGGAGTCAGCCAACTGCTCGGCCAGATGCTCGCGTGCCGCCAGTTGCTCGGACAGTTGATTGCGCTCATTTTGCAGAGCGTCCCGCATCCCCTGGACGTCGGCCAATTGCTGAGCCAGGTGCTCGCGCGCCGCCAGTTGCTCGGACAGTTGATTGCGCTCATTTTGCAAAGCGTCTCGCATCGCCTGGACTTCGGTCAGATGCTTGGACATTTGGTCATTTTCGACCTCTTTGCTTTGCAGACTGTCCCTTGCCGCTTGCAGCGTTTCTTGTTCCTGCTGCAGTAGCCGTGAAGTTTGTCTCTGGTGTTCTGAAGCACTGTCGAGCTGACTGACGGCTTCTTCATAGGCCTGCTGCTTTGCCCGGAATTCTTCCTCCAGGCCGGCAATCCGAGCGGCAGCCTGATCCCGGGCAGCTCGCTGTTCAACCAGTTGCTGATCTTTAAGGTGGCTGGCTTCTTTCTCGCCCTGAAGCAGGCTTCGAACTTGCGCTTCCTCGAATTCCGCATCAGCAAGGACGCCCCCTAACAGCAGAGCCGCGTCGTCGAATTGTGCTTTGACGTGATCCAGGATCTCGCATGCGCTGTTGGAGTTAGGATTGCGAGCAAGTTCCTTGACTGCGGCATAGGCCTTCTCGACCCACTGATGGACAAGGGTACTCTCGGCGAGCTGTTTTGCGCTGACCTTTTGATGCTTTAAATCTCTACGCAGGAATTGCTCGACACCTGCTGCCGTTAAATCGGTATTTGCTGGAAAAGGTCCGAGGGCCTGCTCCATCGCAGAGATCGAATTTTGCCAGTCATCCAGGAACTGATCCCACTCGACGAACACCCGTGGCATGCCACGACTGACGGCTTCGGCATCCAGTACGTGCCGTAGCCACAGGACCAATCCTTTACGCAGTGGGAAGAGATCGCGCGCGCGATGCGACTGTGCGACCTCCAGTGGCGATCTGACTGGTATCACTATCCTTGGCAGGACACCTTCTTCAGCAAAGATCTCGAACCAAAAGCGCGCAATCCGGCAATTGCGAGGATCTTTGAAAACAAAAAGCGAAGCGTCGCCAAACTCCTCCTGGAGTAGCAATTTTCCCCGCTGTTTGTACTCCGCGGCTACAGGTGTTTCGTACCAGGCATCATTGAACCTTCGCCAATCGTCCCAGCGACTGCCTGCGCTTTCCAGTAATTTGTCATGAAAATCAATGAGCGACGCAGATTCCCAATGACCTGCGGCATTGCCTTCATTTGCGCCGAGCAATGTCTTGGGCGCGGTCGCACCGAGTTTGACAAAGGCACCGGCAAGCGACGATGTACCACTGCGATGCATGCCCAAAATGAAGTAGCATGCTCGCGCCCGGTTGCCTTCAGATGAGACTGAAATTTGATCACCGTCCTTTGTCACGGCCAGCTATCTCCGCACCTTTGTCAGATGGGGAATGACGCTGGCGACTACGGCATCGGCGGCCTCCTGCCAGTGCGGACTGCTCCAGCCAAATGCAGCTGAAAGCTTTTCTGTTCCCAGCCGGGAGTTCGCCGGACGGCGCGCCCTGGTCGGATAATCCGCCGTTGCGATATCGTTTACATGCGCAAAGGGGCCACCCTGTCGTTTGCTTGTTTGCAGGATATGGCGGGCAAACCCGCTCCAGTTGATTTCTCCATGCCCGGCCAGGTGATAGACGCCCCAGTCGGCAAAGCTGGCATCGCTCGTCACTCGACTGGCGATATGCAGGACACAATCGGCAATGTCATGTGCCGAGGTTGGGCTCCCCCATTGATCCCCGACAACCGACAGCTCCTGCCGATCCTGGGCCAGACGCATCATCGTCTTCACGAAATTCTTGCCGTAGGCGCTGTAGACCCACGCCGTTCGCAGGATCAGGTGCTGGGTATTGGCGGCGATCACCGCTTGCTCACCAGCCAGCTTGGAAGCGCCGTACACGCTAAGGGGGCCTGTTGCATCTCCCTCGACATATGATCCCTGCTTGTCTCCGGAGAACACGTAATCTGTCGAGAGATGGATGATGGGAATACCAAGTTCCCCGGCAGCACGAGCTGCAGCGCCGGCCCCGGTCGCATTGACGCTGTACGCCAGTTCGGGCTCATCCTCGGCAAGGTCTACGGAGGTGTAGGCCGCTGCTGAGACAACAAGATGCGGCCGCGCAGCAGCTATCGCAGGTTCAATGGTAGACGGGACGGTCAGATCGAGATCCGGACGACCGAGCGGTATGACCTCGAGCCCCGGCCACTTGCAAGCCGCCTCGATCAGACAGGATACGACCTGTCCCTGTCTTCCCGTAACCGCGATCCTCATTCTGCTGCCTCGGGCGACCGTCCCAGACGTTCACCAGCATAGCTCTCACCCCGGATCGGTCCCCACCACCATTGGTTGGCCAAATACCAATCGACTGTGCGTCCAAGCCCGGTTTCGAAAGTCTCTGTCGGCTCCCAGCCAAGCTCACGCTGGATCTTGGCTGTGTCGATGGCATAGCGCCGATCATGGCCCGGCCGGTCGGCCACGAAAGTAATCAGATCGCGATAACTCTTGCCGCCTTGTCTGGGTTTCTTCCCGTCCAGCAGGTCACAAATGGCTTCTACGACACTGAGATTTCTACGTTCGGCATTGCCACCGACATTGTAGCTTTCGCCAACCCTACCTTTTGTGGCGATGGACACGAGCGCACGGGCATGATCTTCGACAAACAGCCAGTCACGCACATTGGTACCCTGTCCGTAGACCGCCAATGGCTTTTCCTCCAGAGCATTCAAGATGACCAGCGGAATGAGCTTTTCAGGGAAATGGTAGGGACCGTAGTTATTCGAGCAGTTCGACAAAACTACCGGTAGGCCGTAGGTCTCATGCCAGGCTCTGACGAGGTGATCGGAAGCGGCTTTGGAGGCCGAATATGGGGAAGACGGGGCATACGGCGTCTCTTCCGTGAAGAAGCCGCTGTCGAACGGAAGGTCACCAAAAACCTCATCCGTCGAAACGTGATGAAAGCGAAAGCGCTGCTTCTTCTCTCCCGAAAGTTGCCGCCAGTATTCCAGCGCAGCATTCAGCAATCTGTATGTCCCGACAATGTTGGTCTCGATGAAAGCGGCGGGCCCATCGATCGATCGATCGACATGGCTCTCAGCCGCGAGATGCATGATCACATCGATATCATCGCGCTTCAGCAGCTTGAGGATTGACGTGTCATCACAGACATCCGCCTGGGCAAAGCGATAGTTGTGCGCATTCTCGACAGGCTTCAGCGAAGCCAGATTGCCCGCATATGTGAGTTTGTCGACATTGGTAACATTGGCCCCAACTGAGCTGACCAAGTGACGACACACCGCAGAACCGATAAAACCGGCTCCGCCAGTAACCAGGAAATTTTTTCCCGCGCTCATTCAAACACCTCCGCGTTCCTGAGAAGAGGTGCTTTCAAATCCTTGTCCGACAACTGGAAATCGCCAATCTTCGGCCAATCAATACCGATATCGGCGTCATCAAAACGAATGGCACGATCATACTCAGTCGAGTAAAAATCGGACACCTTGTACAAGACCTCGACATCAGCCGTCAGAGTAACGAAGCCGTGTGCGAAACCCTTTGGCACGAAGATCTGGTTTCCCTTTTCGGCTGAGATCTCCAACGCCACCCATTTTCCGAAATTGGGAGAGCTGCGGCGAATATCCACTGCAACATCGAAAATCGCGCCGCGCAGCACGCGCAGTAGCTTGTCTTGCGCAAATGGAGCCAGCTGGTAGTGCAGCCCCCGCAAAACGCCTTTAGCGGCCGAATAGGAATGGTTGTCCTGCACAAAGTTCAAGGCAATGCCAGCAGCCGAAAACTCGTCGAAGTTGTAAGTTTCACTGAAGAAGCCTCGCGCGTCACCAAAGCGCTTGGGAGTAATTTCCAAAACCCCATCGAGGCCGAGATGATGAACGCCCGCCATCATGCTTCAACCAGGTCAGCGATGCGCCGTCGAAGGTAGGTGGCATATTCATTTTTGCCGAGCTGAGCCGCCCGGTTCATGACCTGGTCCGCCGTCAGCCACCCCTGCGCGAACCCAATCTCTTCCGGGCACGCAATCTTGATACCCTGGCGATGCTCGATCGTTCTGACGAAGGAAGACGCTTCATGCAGGCTGTCCAGGGTACCAGTATCGAGCCAGGCATAGCCGCGACCAAGCCGATGAACATGCAACGCGCCTTTTTCCAGATAGACATTGTTGACCGCGGTGATTTCCAGTTCACCGCGTGCGGAGGGCTGGACCTTGGCAGCGATATCAACAACGTCGTTGTCATAGAAATACAGGCCCGTAACAGCCCAATTGGACTTTGGCTTCTGCGGTTTTTCTTCGATTGTCACCGCACGCGCGGTAGCCTTGTCAAAGGAAACCACGCCATATCGTTCGGGATCCTCCACATGGTAGGCAAAGATAGAGGCGCCGGTCCTGCACGCTGCCGCAGCCTTGCAAACCTCAGAAAGCCCCTCTCCGAAATAGATATTGTCTCCAAGGATCATCGCCACTCCATCCGTACCGATGAAGTCGCGGCCAATGATAAAAGCTTCAGCCAAACCGTTGGGCGAAGGCTGCTCGGCGAAAGAGAAACTCACTCCGAAATTCGACCCGTCTCCCAACAGGTCTCGAAAGGCCGGCAGGTCGCGTGGCGTCGAGATAACAAGAATCTCCTGTATCCCTGCAAGCATCAGGACGCTAAGGGGATAGTAGATCATCGGCTTGTCGTAGATGGGAAGTATCTGCTTCGATACAGAAAGTGTGAGAGGGTAAAGCCTCGTTCCACTGCCACCTGCAAGAATAATACCCTTCAAAACCTACTCCTGAACTCCGATTCGGAGCACGCTCTTCTTGTGGGTCGATCACGCCATCTGCTTGGAAGCAGTTGGCTCAATCGGATACCGTGAACCGATCACGAACCAACGCCTTACAGTGCGGCAACGGCTCCCTGCGCCCCAGAGCGAAATGGCGCCCAAGGTGATGAAGCTGGACTTGGGATCGGTATATTCATGCAGCCCGCACCGGCAATGGACGCACCAACACTATGCCGCGCTATTTATAGCGACGTTATCCAACGTCTATGTCGATAGTAGACTAGTGAATACCATTCTGATCATTTTTTGATAAATGAGCCGATTCTATAAATTTAGGCTCGAAAAACCTGCAGTTTTAAAATCCACAATCATCTAAAGAAGTATCACGTGCTTACAATTTCGACTGTGAACCCTATTCGCCTTGCCATTTTCTGATGATTGTAATTTCATACACTGCAATGAGAGATTCAAATGAACACTGGGCCGGGATTGTTCGCGGCGATGAGACCCCTTGGTCACTGAGCGATTTTGGCGATCGGATTACCTTGCCGACTTCGTTTCAAGCGTCCATGCCGAGCACGGGCTCAGATACTCAGGGGCCCAATGTCCTACCGGTCATCTGCATGGCATAGCCGAGCTGTCACAGCCCTTCAGAGTGATGCGGATCGGCATGTTTCTCTAAGAGAGCTGCCGCACGCACCGCTCTTCTTCAAAGCAAGCCGTATGTTTGCGGCAGCTTTCCCTAAAGGAAATCAACAATGTTCAGGCGTTATGCCCTGCTTGTATTCATCCTGCTTGCCGCGGCCATGTTCTTCGGCAACGCTATCGACACGCAGAACCTTTGGGCATCAACGAAGCCCCTTTTGCAGCCGCTGGCGTCTGTCTATCTCAACACCTTTAATTCGCCCGCAACGGCAATCCTGCTGTGTGCCCTGATGGTTGCTCTGGCGGCCACCTTGTCCTTCTACTACAGCAGCGGGCGTATCTGGCCGACGCAGCGCGATCTGAACACTTTGCGATCCGAACTCAGCGCCCTTGAAGGCAGCCCCGGAAGCCAGGCAACAGTGGAAGGCATCCGACGTTCGCTGGAACGGCGTCCTCGCTTCCAGAGAGCTTGGCGTCTCTATTTGGCGACACTCGTCACCGATGCAGACAACAGGACTTGGAGCAGCTTTCAACCGTCTCGCACCTTTAACATGCGAATGCTGGAGCACGAGGGTCTTCGGATCCGCTTTTACCTCGGGCTCCCGAACGATTTTGTGGGACTGGGGCTTGTCTTCACCTTCTTGGGACTTGTTGCCGGTCTCTATTTCGCAAGCCGTTCCATGATGTCCGCCGATCTGACCCAGGCACGCGAGGCCCTGATCCAGCTCCTACACGCGGCTACATTCAAATTTCTGACGTCAATTGTCGGTATCGCGATATCGCTCATTCTCTCCGCGATTCAGAGGCTTCAGGTGGAGCGCATCCAATCGAGCCTTGATGAGGTCCAACTGCGGCTGGAAGAACTTTTGCCACCGCTTAGCGCGCAGTCCAGCTTGGCCATCGCTGCCGCAAATGAACCGCGGGCAATACGGTCCATTGCGAGTTGATGGCCATGGGTGACGGTCTCGAAATAGGCACGAATTCATCTCAGCACAGTTACTTTGTGCCGATGGTGGACATGCTGGCGGGTGTGGTTTTTCTTCTCATTATCATGCTTGCGTCATCCACACTGGTTACGCGACAGGACTTCGGTCAGATCGAGAGCACAAAAAAAGAGATTGCCCGTATTTCAGCGGCATTGGATGCGGCCCGCGCCAAGGAGCGGCTCTATCTCGAACCGAGGCGTCGCGCCAAACTCGCGATGGGAGCGCTTCTGGAAAACTTGGCCGCATCCTTGGACAAACAGGGCTTCCGGTCAGTCCTCGACGTGGAAGATGGTCGCATCGCGGTGGCAGGCAACGTCAATCCGTTTTCCATCGGCGTTAGTCGACTGGACAGCGATGGGCAACGTCTCGCGGAGGCTCTAGCTGAGGCGCTCGAAAACGAACTGCAATGTTTGGCAGCCAACGCCCCCTCAAG
The DNA here is from genome assembly GCF_002858745.1 of Mesorhizobium loti. Taxonomy (GTDB): domain Bacteria; phylum Pseudomonadota; class Alphaproteobacteria; order Rhizobiales; family Rhizobiaceae; genus Mesorhizobium; species Mesorhizobium loti_F. The sequence goes on from NZ_PJRO01000001.1 coordinate 16,885, forward strand.
CGTCAATTGCGCTGTGTATGATGACGTAAAACTGGAGACGGTTTTACTCACGGCGCCATCGAGTGATGCCCAGGTCGGCAATCCTTTGAAGAAGGCTCGCGCGCTGGCAATGTTGTCAGCGGTAATTGCTTCATCGCCCCCGCTTCTTGATCTCAAAGCTGAAGACGGCGCGGACCTATTTTCCTTTGGATTACAGCAGGGTACGCCGATCGGATCGGATGGTTCTGTGGAGTTTCATTTCCAGATGGCACTTCCACCGATTAAATAAACTCGCGCTACTTTCTACGCCGAGAGGCTTTCCTGATGTTCTGTTCTGGCTGCCTGTAGGGTTAAGCAAAGCTGCGGCCGCTCCTCCTCCAGTAAATTGCCGGCTTTTCCAGCAAATACCAACTCAACGCCGACAAGGCCAGAACGAGCGGGACAGCGACCGCTAAGGTCTGATGCGGCCCCGAAACCCATCCTGAGTTCAGAATGAAGAAAATAACCGGTAGATGATAAACATATATTCCGTAGCTGAGATCCGGATATCGAACTGGGATTATTTGCGCCCCAGCCATTCCTGCCCACACGATAGCCAGAGGTTGCACGACGGCAACTAGAACACCTCCGAACAATTGTCCTCCAGGGGTGTCCCCCCATTGCCATAGCAGTACCAATGCCAGCCACGGAATGAGCGGATGAACTCGTAGAGCTTCGTTTCTGTAAATGTACAGAAGATTTCCTACAAAAAAGGCAGGAAATAGAAACAATATTATTCGCTGATGTGGAGGAAGATAAGACAGGAATGCCGCCAAAACGATGGATAAAACCAAGCATATCCAGATCCAAAAGGCATTTTTGTACGCCCCTATTCCCCAGAGGATAATAAGCCCGGTATACGCAACCTCTTCCCACGCAAGTGACCAAAGAGCAAAATTCTTCTGCCCATCCGGGAAAACCAAGCTTCCTGTAGCCCAAACAACAACTGAACCTACAAGAGCCTGAAACCCCAGCAATGCCCAGCACAGCAACAGGGACGCTGTTAGCGCCGGCACGATCCGTCGTATCCTCTTCTCTGCAAAGTGCCTCCAACTCGGGCTGCTATTTATGCTTTCCAGAACGAGATACCCACTTATTCCGAGAAAGGATGGCACTGCCATAATAGGAATATGCCAACCACTCCCGCCGGCCAGCGCATATACATGTTCATAGAAAACAAAACACGCGAGAATGATGCGAAATAGAGAAAGATTTGAATAATAAGACCGCATAGATCGGATATTTACCTGCAAAAAAATGCTGCATTCAAAGAAGAAAGTATATTACTCGAATTTCGATCGAGTCCGAGAACTCCATCTCCTCGAAGCCCGCCACCAATTTCATCACTGATGACCGCTGTCATGTTTCTGCGGTCGTAAATGCCCATCGTTCGCTTTCCCGGGGAGCCGAGCCGACCATGAAGTTGTGCAACGTGATCGCCAGGGTGACGAAACACACGAAAAGGCGCTCTCGCCCATTCTGCATTCCGTCGAAAGGAAAATTGGAATTCATGCCATTTCTACTTGATCGATGCCGCCATATTGCAAAGATTCTAAATCCTTCCTCGCAATATTAAAGCTAAATTAAATTTATTTTGAGGATCGTTAACAACATAAACGCAAACTGGCAATTCAAAATCAGAAAATACCCTTCACTGCCATCAAGTGACTTTCAGATTTCTGCAGATTTTCAAAATATAATCATTTTCGTAGGCGCCGACGACCGTTTTTGTGGATGTGCAACGAAGCTGCTGCGATAGGTTTGTCAACTCGCAAGAAGCATCCGGGAGAACAGGTCGCATCTCATGCCAGGCGACAGGGTCTCAACGCCAGGTCGACCGCCAAACTCGCAAGAGGGCGTCTGCAGGGTGGTTGCGAGTTCGATCGAGATCCTGGCTGACGTCATCAGCTGAGCCCCTCACAAGGATAGGATGAGAGATGCGCAGGAATATCGTTACAGTGGCTGTTTTCGCAGCAAGAGTCGCTGCCACTGGCGCAAAGATGGCGGTCATCGCCGGCATGGTCATCCCCCATACGGCCACGGTCGCCTACGCAAGATATGACCTCCCGGCCCCCTATGTTTCCCGGGCACTTGGCGCTGTCTTGATTCCCATTAATCACGCCTCACGCCATCGATATCAAATCCCGCCAAACTTGCGCGGCGTCTATGTTTTGGCTGTGTCTCCACACGGGGTGGCTGCAAGGCAGGGCATCCGCCCAGGTGATGTTCTTGCAACCGTGCGCAGCCAGCCGATTCTGGTGCCTGCAGACGTGGACCGGCTTGTCTGGGGCGCACTCGCCGTAAGCGTGACCGATTTTCTGTTCGGCGTGGCTCGCGGACCTGACGTCATTCAGGTGAACACCAACATCTCGGTGATCAACTTCAACCAGTCAATCAATATCAACAACATCAACAGCTGGACGAGCGTCGACAACCAGAGCGAATGGACCCAAATCGTCAATCAGTACAACACCAACATTTCCACGAGCATCAACGAAAATAACTACCAGTCCGGTACATTCATCAACAATTCTGGCGTACCTGAACCGGGGCAAAATTTTGATGGATCGAACCGCTCGAGCACTTCGGGGACCGATGTACCCGAGCCAGGTCAGAACTTTGACGGAAGCCGCCGTGACGAACCATCAGCGGAGCGTGTACCCGAACCGGGCCAGAATTTTGATGGAACGAACCGCCCAGATAGCCCGGGTAACAACGTCCCTGAACCAGGCCAGAACTTTGATGGGACCCGCCGAGACGACGCGACCGTCCCCGAACCGGCACAATCGGCGACACCTGGCAATGATACCACCGACGATGACACGCCCAGCGACGACAGCAGCGATGCTGACACGTCCAGCGATGACACGACCGACGACAGCAGCGACGCCGACGCATCCAGCGATGACACAACTGACGACAGCAGTGATGCTGACACGTCCAGCGATGACACGACTGACGACGGCAGCGACGCCGACGCATCCAGCAACGACACAACTGACGACAGCAGTGATGCTGACACGTCCAGCGATGACACGACTGACGACGGCAGCGACGCCGACACGTCCAGCAACGACACAACTGACGACAGCAGCGATGCCGACACTTCCAGCGATGATACGAGCGATAGCAGCGATGAAGAGCAGTAGCCTGCGATAGAACGGCACGGACTTCCCAAGGCGGTGCGCCCGCTCCATTCCTTTTTATCGAATAGAGCGCTGCAGCAGAGCTGAGTTCCGTCAGCCCGCCCGTGGAGACTAGAAACGAGTGCCTAACCTCTTAGGCACAGAAACCAAATGATCTGCGAGTGGTTGGAATGGACCGTCAAACTGCGTCGTTTTTTCGTTCCCCATGCTTGCAAATGAGTCTCCGGTTCTTCGGTTTCGTGTTTCTCGGTATCGCTAGCGGTGGCACTGCATTAGCGCAGGCGATCGAGCCTATTTCGATCCCTCTCAAGCATGTGCCCGATAAGGATGATGCGAGCGATTTCAACGCGCTCGGCATCATGATCGCTGTCAACGACTCGAAGCCTAAGCTTTATCAGTTCGATACAGGCTCGGATTGGTTCCTCGCGCAGATCGATATCGGTGTCGCAGGGGTTGAACCGTTTCCAGGCAAGAAACCCGAATTGTATTCCTATGGGGACGGAACCTATGGTTACTGGATGCAGAAAGTCCAGTTCGGGCACCTCTCCTACTACGATCCAGAGAACCCTTCTCACCCTGTTGCGACACTATCGGGGAGGTATGCAGCGGGCCAGATACTCGATTGGGTGTTCAGCAAGAACCACTATGGGTTCGAAGATCACAAGATGTCGGACAGGCCCGTCGGTTACGACGATGGCACACCGCTCTATGCCGAAATGGATGTTCGCAGGCGAATCCGAAACGGTGGGCCTAGCGATCATCCGCCTTTCGCAGGAACCTTTGGTGCTGGCAATTTTGTTGAGACTGAAGGCGCCGCCGCCGCGCTCGGATCGCAAACGAAGACCGGGTACGTCATTTCCGCAAACGCCAATATAGGAGACACCGTGACGCCGGGCTGCGCTCCCTGCCTCACGCTGAATCTCACACCGAGTGTCAGATCCCAATTTACCGCTCTCATGCCCTGGGGCAGGCTGGAATATGGCGACTATCAGCGGCAATTCGACCAGTCGCGGGCGAATGCGTCCACCATGCATGAGGGCAATTACAACTATACGATTTCCGTCAAGGTCGGAAAGAAAAAGCGTGCCGTCGATTTCAAGGGACCAATCCTGTTCGACACCGGCACAACGGAATTTATCTTCATAGGGGAAGATAACGTCCTGAAGAAGCTTCGAGCCAGAGGGTTCAAGCTGGATGAGTACAATGATGGAAGTGCCGATTTCAAGCTTTTCGGCTTTGCCGACAAGCTCGACGAGGTCGAACACGACGATGTCACGATATATCGTCAGGCCGACGAAGACGAAGGAAATGGCCTGACCATCGGCATTCCGTTCTTCCAGTCGAACTCACTGATGTACGATCTTGAGAACAAGACAACCGCGTATTCCCCCTATTTTGTGACCGCCGAGGATTTCACCACGGACGCGGCAGACAAAAGCGGAAAGAACCTGAGCCGGGTCGACAGCGGGATGGGGAGTTCGGGTTGGCTTGGCCTGGCCGGCAATCTTTCAGGCGGCGGCAGCTTTGCCGTCCTGAAGGGGGCGAACGTGCGAATGACCGCTCCAAACAGCTATACCGGGTCCACCTATATCGCAGCCGAGAGTTTTCTCCATTTGGCGGGTCCCGGAAGCATCGAGCATTCGTCACGCATAACGGTTGACGGCGCGCTTTATGCTGACGAGAAAGGCGCCTATCCAACCATCTGGGGGGTTCCTCCTTCGTTGAAGGACGTCATTTTTCGAGACCTCGACGGCAAGGGAGACATCTACCTTGGCTCAGGCAATCTCGTTCTCACTGCCGCAAAGGGACGCTTCGACGGTTCGATCGTCGACATCGATGATGCTGGCAGGAGTTTAGGCGGCGGCCTCGTCGTAGCAGGCGGCAAACTGACCATCGGCGGAGATACCGACTATTCCGGGCTTACGGAAGTCGCGGCCGGTGCGGAATTGCGCGTGACCGGCACGCTTACCGGCGACGTCTCGGTATTTGGAAAGCTCACCCTTGACGGAAAGGTCCAAGGGACTGTCACGGTCAATAATGGCGGCACGGTCATCGGCGGCGGAGAGCTCGGCGCCGTCAAAATCCAACCCGGTGGCTATGCCGCACAAATGAAGACGATCGCTGTCGACTGAATGCGGTCATTGCTGGAAAGATAAGTCAATGAAGTTCAGCTGGAACAGATCAGCAAAGCTCGCATTGCTCACAACCCTTGTCGGAACTGGCTCCGCAGTGGCGAACGACAGCACCGCCACACTTGGAGCCGGAGGCCTTGAACTCACGATATCCAACGACATCGTCATGGAGAGCGAGGACCTCTTGCTGTCGCCAAGAGAAGTTCGCATCCGCTATGGCTTTCGAAACGAAAGCAGTCAGGACGTTACGACGCGTGTCGCATTTCCACTACCCGAAGTACCCTTTGGACCCATGGACAATGTCCAACTACCAGTTGCCGGAAAGGAGAACTTCGTCGACTTTTCCGTGATGGTGGACGGACAGGCTGTCACGCCGGAGCTCGAACAGCGCGCGATCAGCGCGCCGGTCGACAACGATAATGCCGCGGCCCAATACCCCGAAGGGCGTGACATGACGTCTGTGGTGCGCCAGACCGGGTTGCCGCTCAATGCGAACCTCCCTGCCTGGAGGAGCAAACTTCGGGACCTCCCGCATGATGTTCGCAAGCGATTGGTCAAGGAAGGTGTTCTTTTTGGTGAGCCAGGCGATGGCACGGCTGATGACCTCTCTCCGCAGTGGTCGTTACGCGAGACGTATCACTGGCAACAGACGTTCCCAGCCAACAAGCTGAGTGTGGTGGAGCACCGCTACAAGCCCGTTGTTGGATCTTCTTTTTTTACCGGCGACGCTAGCGACATGCAGACAATCCGTTCCACTTATGAGAGGCCGTATTGCCTCGATCACGCCGGGATCGCGGGTGTGCAACGGTTGCTGGAAAAGGCCAAGACCGCGACCGCACGCGGTAAGAGCGGCTCCAACGTGTTTGCCGTTGAAACAAAATACATCCTGAAGACCGGAGCAAACTGGAAGGCAAGCATCGGTCAGTTCACGATGACGCTGGATAAGCTGCATGAGGACGCAGTTCTGTCGACTTGCTTCGATGGTATCAAAAAAACGGGAGCCACGACTTTTGAGGTGCAGCGCAACCAGTTCGAACCCAAAAACGATATTCAATTTGTCATTTTTCGCATGGATGAATGAAACAAATTGAGAAAATTTCCAAGGTAAGTCAGCGACACGATCTCGCCGATCGACTTCAGGCCAACTGAAGAAAGTCGGCTCCATTGTTAAATCACCGCGACCGACGGTTCGCAGCAGCGCGTTGCAGTCGACGCGTGCAAGCATCCTCAAGGTCATTCTGTATCGCGCTATATCAGGTCATTTTTCAGACCGCTCGCAACAACCATGAACGTTGTCGTCGCTGGGCGCACGACCTTCGCCGTAGCTGCAATTCCTGCTCAGTCGACGTCTCTTGCATGAACGACCGGTTTCGAGATGATCCTTACGACCTCCGGAGGACCGAGATGACAGCGCAAAGCAGCCCTTCGCTCGGAGCTGTAATTGCCATGCAGCGGGCTTCGTAGACATCAGCGCCAGGACGCAGGCATGCACTTGTGAGGGCGACGAAGCTACTGCCCCTTTCAGTTCATTCGCATCATGTCGCTAGGAACGGGGCAAGCAGGCATAAATGCCGTATCCAGCGTGCCTCACACTGGATACTTTACAATCAGCTCAGGGCCTTAACCCACCTGTCGATCTCGTCTTGGTAGCTCCAGGTGCTATCTTGACGAACATCTTATTTAGACTCCGCCGACGAGGCGGGAGTGAGCCGCTTGTAGGCATCCATGCCAATGACTAAGCGCTCGAAGCGCCAAGTCCCATCAGGCTGCCTCTTGAGATCACCGCGATAGATGACGCTAGCACCGAGGTAAAGGTCGTTATCGCTGGCAACTGTAACGACGCTATAAGCGATAGCGGTCGCACTGTCGCTGCTGAGTTTTTCGACAAGGGTATTGGAAATCAGGTGGCGTCGCTGGTCGTTTTGATTGGCGCGGTCTCTTTTCACGGCTGCGACAATAGCGTCGGCGCCTTCCACCACTTCGATCGGCTTTCCGCTTCCTTTCAGTACTTCGAGCCGGCCATTATCGGTAAACAGCGACCGTACCACCTCAAGCAGCCCCTCATCATAGGCGATGCCCCAACCCCCGAAGGCATTGGCAATCATCATCTGATCCGCCACACTCGACGAAGGAATAAGTTTCGCGGGCTGCATGCTCACAACACCATCCGTGGTGGCCCAATTTTGACGGGGAGCGTTGGCGACCGGCTTTTTGTCCGTTGTTTCCGCCGCGGAAACAGTGGCGCTGGTCGAAGTTATGAAAGTCGGCACAAGAGCCAAACACAGGTAGAATCCCGTAAACCGCCCAGCAAAACCCATGACCACTCTCCAACGAAGTGAGATAAATCTATATCAGGTGAGAGATTGGACTTACTTTTCATTTTTTATAATAAAAAACTCAATACCTTCGTCAAATGACTAAACATGAAGGTAGAATGAATATATCTCACTTAAAAGGGTTGGAGATTCCAGGCCAGCGACAGCTTACGCTTGCCGATTCAAATCAGGAATCCCACACCTTGAGCGGCTCCAGCAATTTACCGGCTGAGCTGGCCCGCGATGGCGGGTGGGCGCACGGCCCCGCGGAAAAGACAGCTGAAGCTGCCGGAGCTGCTCACTGTGCCGTAAAAAAGGTCAACAGCACCTTGCCCTTTTCGCCTAGAAGGCAGACGAAGCGATCAGGCGCTCCGGTTTTGCCACTTCGAGCAATATAGGCTTCGCCTAGGATGACGGTTTTGACCGGCACATCTTCCACCTTGGTGTCAGCCTTGCTGACCGCGACGCTCTCCATATCGATCACGAGGTCGGTGACGTCCTTGGACTTCTCTTGCAAGGCCAACAAGCCGGTCGATTTGCAGGCCGTGACGGCAGGCCCGTCGGGAGTTTGAGCCTGGGCGCTTCCCGCCAGCAGCGCGAAGACAACCGGTACCGCAGCCAATATCTCGATCCGCATTTCGTTCTCCAAAGGAAAAGCCCGCGTCGCCGCGGGCTCGTTGATGGGTGCGTATTTTCCGATCAGGCCTTGTCGACGAGGTTCTTCACAGCGTCTTTGACCCGGCCCTTGGCAACCTGCGCCCTACCCTTGGTTTCCTGGATTTTGCCCTTGGCCTGTTCCTCGTGGTTGCCCACGGCCTTGCCGATGGCCTGGCGCGCCTTCCCGGCGACCTCGTTGGCCGTACCTTTGACCTTGTCGGATGTGCTTCCCATGATCGGGCTCCTTGTTGAACTCAGGCTCAGCAAGAAAATCTGCTCACAAACAATTGGTTCCGCTTTTTCCAAAGATGCCCGCCAAATGGCTACAGCGCGTTGCCATGATGAGAAACATGAAATCGATCATCAAAAATGCGCCCCAGTTATGCATTCGCGCCTAGGTGCTGGCATGCACCAGGGGGAGCACTTCTTCATAACCCAAGCACATGCATGTCTTCCACTGTCCGGTTTCAGGAGCCTCAAGCGTCTGTTCGAACGGCCGATTTGCGGGCGCAAAGCGGTCAATCTGGTCGCTTTCAGGTGCGGGATGATGCCTTAGCAGCGCCGATACGGAGGCCAAATTGCCAATCCATACGCGCCCTAGAGGCATTCTGGCTTGGACGAGAAGCAAACCGATCCTGAACGGGCTGCAGCCAAAACGGCATGATACGCCCGACTGAAGACGCTGGTGTCGTCCGTGACCACTTTAGCTGGCCGACCCCCGAGGAGCCTGCTTAAGAAAACTCAAAAGCGCATCTGCGGTTTCGCGCGGACGTTGCTCGGCCAACCAGTGATTGCAGTCCTTTACGCTGCCACCCGCGACATTTGTGGCGAATTCCTTGAGCATTCCGACCATTTCAGGCCCCCAGCGGCGGTCGCCTCCGAGGCCGAGAACCGGCATTTCCAGAGGGGTGCGTTTCCAGGCTAAGGCATCGGCGTGATCCTTGTGGAAGGCACGATACCACTCCAGCCCGCCGCGAACTCTTCCCGGCTGGGCAAATGCCTTTGCAAACACTTCGACGTCTTCGAATCCGTGGGCCCCGTGATCGAAGGCCCTGTCGAAGATGAACGTCGAAACGTAGTCGTACTCTCTGCCATGCAGCAAACGTTCCGGCAGATGCTCCTTCATGTGGAAGGCAAAGTGCCAGACGCGGGGGGCCGAAAAGATTGCCTCCCATCGGCTCCAGCCAGGCAGCGGAACGTCCAGGATCGCCAGGTGAGTAACGGCCTTTCGCTGCGTAGCAGCCAGCGCCATCGCAACCATGCCACCGATGTCATGACCACACACCGCATAGCTTTCATGGCCCAGCGCAAGCATCAGCCCATGGACATCGGCAGCGAGCCTTGCCTTGTCGTACCCACCCTGAGGGCAATCCGAGCGCCGAGGCTACATAGGGAGGCCCCACAAGGCCGTTCTGAACCCCATCAGATCGGCCGCAATAAAGCCAAGTCCACAAATGATGATGGAAACGGGGACCAAACAATCATGCAACGAAACGACCATTATGCGATCGGGCTTTTCGCGCTTTCCCCGTATTGAAGGTAAAACAATGCAATTCGAGTATGCCTTGTCATATCTCTCTCCAAGCCAACCCATTGAATTATAGACAGGAATATTACCCCAAACAATAATTGGAGCTTTTTCGGATCGCAGATTGCTGGAGGTGGTTAATTGATGCTTCCGTCCGAATAACGCCGTCCGCCGTATAGAGTTGGCTGGATCCGCCCAGCCTTGTCTATGATTGGATTGATTTTATCCGACGCGGAGAAGCTCAACGTCGGATACGTCAGGGAGCCTCACCCTAGCCTGCTGCATCATTCCGAGGATCGCAAGGCGGATTCGACCGGTCGTCGCAACACCAAGAGATTGGAGGTTGTGTCGATGGGTGATCGACGCGCGTCGGATGGTTATAGGCGGCAGAAATTACGTTCGCTGGGAAGGTCACCTGCATGGCAGCGCGAGCATTGTTATCTATTCTCGCAGGTTATTAGTAGTCAAGAAATCGTTCTTAGCGTCATCCGCTGGAAACAGTTTCTTCCACAAGATAGCGCATGTCTATGATTAGACCTTAGGACTTTCACTCCGAAGGCAAGGTAACAGGTTCGAATCCTGTCGGATGCGCTGTACTGCCCTCTGAGAGGGCCATTTTAGCGTGGCTTACTCGGCAAGCTTAACGCGATCTCGACCACTGCCCTTTGCCCTGTAGAGGGCATGATCGGCACGCTCGATTAAAGACGGGAGGCCGTCATCCTCCCGCGCAATCGCGACGCCAAAACTGGCCGTCGGGTGTGCCTCACCCGCTACGGTGTCAAATGCGATTTGTTTAAACGCTGTTCTTATCTCTTCCGCCAATTGGTAGGCAGAGGCGCTCGCGTTTGAAGGCAACAAGACTGCGAATTCTTCACCACCAAGACGTGCCATGATCGCATCGCCGGGCGCCTTCTGCTTGAGAACCTCGGAAAACCTCCGAATGATCAAGTCGCCACCGCTATGGCCGAATAGATCGTTGATAGATTTAAAGTGGTCGAGATCAGCGAGGATCATGGCAGGCGGGTTGCCGGCCGTCCGCTTCGCTAATGCTCTTAGTGCGCGCGGTTCGAAGCCGCGGCGATTGAACAATCCGGATAGGGTGTCGATCAGTGCATCAGTCTTGATTTCATCCATCACGTCGCTTGCAATAACCGCAAGCACACCAACAGCAGTCATCGCGCAGATAAGAGCATCAGAAATCGAAACGACAAGCCAATAGGAATCTTCGAACCGCTCGCCGGAGGCCCCTGACGCGATCAGGAAGAGTGGGCGGAGAAGATAGCCTGCGCAAGATACGAGTAACAACCCGAGTAGCACCTGCTCGACCGGCGAGGGGCGCGGCGCCCTCGCGACATCCCACAACATCAGGACGCTGAGCAGGGCCAGCCCAGAATTGAGAATGATGACGCGGGCGAGCAGGTTCGGTTCGATGAACTGGTAATAGTGGAGCGGTCCGAGCGTGATCGCAGCGATAGCAAGGAGAGCGCCGTAGCGAGGCTGTCTTAAGCGCCGATTGGACAAGCCGATAGAGAGCAGCACTATCGCGAACAGCAGGAAGATGTTTGCCGAATATCGCAAAACCGGATTTTCAAGGGAGAAGGCAAAGTAGAAAATGCCGAAGCACAGCGACCGAATCCCATAGGATAGGCCGAGCACCCCTATATATTTCAGGGCGCGATTGTTTCGCCATATCGTTAGCAGCGCGATACAGAATATCGCAGCCATACTCGTGTTCAGCAAACCTATGATGTTGTAATAGTTCATACATCCAATTAGTGGTGAAAACCGGACCGGCCCGCATGATCAGAGAGGTTGTCATAATCCCGGTAAAGGCGAAGTGAACATCATTCCAAAGCGAACGACGGTTTGGAAGGCGCAAAGCCGCCGGTAGGATTGCAGAGGGACAGATACCCCTCATGTCGCAAGCGGCCGCAGGCCGGCTTCGCCCGCAACGACCTGATCGAACTCAAACAGGGTTTGTTTCAGCGCGGTTCCGCGCCAACGACGACAATGCCCGGCGGAGATAGATGCCAGAAGCAGCTTCCTTGCGCAGACGGCCGTCCTGCATGATGGTTTGCCCGCGCAGAAGGGTTCGCACGGGCCATCCTCGCACCGCCAATCCTTCATAAGGCGTATAGTCCGAACCATGTTGAAGGATATCGTTGGTGATCACCACCTCGCGATCGGGATCCCACAATGCGATGTCGGCATCGGCACCGACCGCAAGCGTCCCCTTGCGCGGGTAGAGGCCATACAGCTTTGCGTGATTGGTCGACGTCACCGCGACGAACTGATTGAGATCGATGCGCCCCTTCATCACGCCTTCCGAAAAAAGGATCGGCAACCGGGTGGCAACGCCAGGGATGCCATTGGGAATCCAGCGAAAGCTCTGCTTGCCGCGGTCGTTTGATTTCCCCTCGCTGTCGTTGAACCGAAACGGGCAATGATCTGAGGAGAACAGCTCGAACACGCCCTGCTCGATACCATCCCAGCAAGCCTCCTGGCTTTTCCGGTCGCGAGGCGGCGGCGAACAGACATATTTCGCGCCCTCAAGCGCGTCGCCCTCCAGATCCTCCGCCGTCAGCATCAGATATTGCGGACACGTCTCACCTGCGATCTTTTGTCCCCGCTCCCGCGCACGGCGAATTTCCTCCATCGACTGCCGGTTGGAAACATGAACAATCACGATCGGCGTGTCGACGATCTCAGCAAGCGACAATGCGCGGTGCGTTGCTTCACGCTCTGCTGCTATCGGTCGGGTCGTGCCGTGATACTTGGGCTCGAGCAACCCTTCCGCTTCATGACGGCCAATCAGGTACCGGATCGCATCTTCGTTTTCGCAATGGACCATGGCCAGCGCACCGGTTCGCCGCGCGGCATCGAGGGTCGAAAGGATTTCGTCGTCGCGCAGACGCAAACCGTCATATGTCATGAAGATTTTGATGGACGTGTAGCCATCCGCCACCAGGGCTGGCAATTCCTGGCCCAGGACGGCGGCCGATGGATCGGTGATCACCAGATGGAAAGCAGCATCGACATGGCAGTTTCCCTCTGCCTTGCCATGATAGACCTTCAGTGCGTCCCGCAGGCTCTGGCCTTTCTCCTGCATGCAGAAGGCCAGGACTGTCGTATTGCCTCCAATCGCTGCCGATCGCGTACCGCTGTCGAAACCGTCCGCCATGACGATGCCGGGACCTGATGGCTGATCGAGGTGGATATGGCTGTCTATGCCGCCCGGCATGACATAGAGCCCCGCCGCATCGATGATCTCGTCGGCATCTGCCAACCCGGCTGCAAGAGCCGCAACCCGGCCATCAATGATACCGACATCGCTCTTGAAGACGTCACTCGCCGTCACGACCGTTCCGTGTCGGATAACCGTATCGAAATGCATCTTGCTCTCCGCCTGAGCATTCAACCGAGGCGCCGTGCTTGCACAACGGTTCCGGTGTCGCTGGAAAGCACGCGGTCGAATGCAGCCGTCAGGCGGTCGACCTCTTCGAGGGTGTTGTAGTGCACCATCGAGACACGAAGCATCCCGTTGCGATCGGTGACATCGAGATATTCGGCCAGCCGGCGGGAATGGAAATCGCCGTGCCGGATAGCGATGTTTTCCTCGTCTACGGCCTTGCAGATCTCGGCCGCATCCCGCCCATCGAAACGGAAGGAGATCGTCGGAACGCGCTTGCTGCCTCGATTGACCGACTGCCCGATAATCTCGCAGTCATTGCGCGCGCGCAGATACGCCAACAGTCGCTCCGCCAAGACATCTTCCTGTCGCGTGATGGCTTCGAACGCTGTTTCGATCTTTTGCCGTGTCGAACCAGCCGCGCCGGCGCGGACGCCGAGTTCGCAAAGATAGTCGACGATCCCGCAGGTCGCATAGGCGAGTTCGTAGTTCGGATTGCCGGGCTCCAGTTTGCCGGGAACTTTGTCCTTGCCATAGAAGTAGTGATAGAGCGTATCCAGCTCCAGCAGGAGATCATACTTTCCGTACATCAGCGCATAGTGCGGCCCGTAGGTTTTGTAGAGGCTAAAGACATAATAGTCCGCATCGAATGCCTGCACGTCCACCGCGCGATGCGGTGCGTAAGCCACCGCGTCGACACACAGTTTAGCGTTGCGGCGATGAACGAAGTCGGCGATCTCGCGAACCGGGTTGATCGTGCCGAGAATGTTGGAGGCGTGAGATACGCAGACGAGTTTCGTGCGCTCGCTCATCAGCGGCTCGAGGTCGTCAAGGTCAAGTTCGAGGGTCTTCCTGTTGAGGGGCCAGAACTTCACGATGACGCCTGCCGCCTGCATTCTGTCCCATGGGCCTATGTTTGACTCGTGGTCGCTGACGGTGACGACGATCTCGTCGCCGGGGGCGAATTGGCTTGCCATGGCACGAGCCAGATTCTGAAGGAGAGCGGTCGTCGAGTTTCCGAACACGATCTCCTCCGGCCGGCTGGCGTTGAGCAGATGCATGGCGGCCGTGCGCGCTTCATAGAGTGCTTTCGCAGCATCCTGGGATACCGCATAGGAACCGCCGATCTGAACATTCTTCTCGATCAGAAACGTGTTTATGCGGTCGAGCGCACTCTGGAGGATCTGTGATCCGCCGGCATTGTCGAAAAAGGTCCAGCCGCGTGAGAGACCCGGAAACTGGGCGCGAGCGAAATCGATGTCCAACGGGTTGGTGATGGCCATGCGTATCATCCTTAATGGTGTGGTTTTCAATGATTGAGGACGGCGCGCAGAAAACCGCGTGTTCGTTCTTCGCGAGGGGTATCGAATATTTCGGAAGGTGTTCCCGCCTCCACGATGCGTCCGCCATCCATGAAGATGACGCGATCGGCGACCTGGCGCGCGAAACCCATCTCATGCGTGACGACGACCATGGTGACGCCAGTGCCGGCCAGCGTGCGCATCACGTCCAGCACTTCGCCAACCATTTCCGGGTCGAGAGCCGAGGTCGGCTCATCGAAGAGCAGCGCCTTCGGCTGCATGGCCAGCGCACGCGCGATGGCTACGCGTTGCTGCTGCCCACCCGAGAGCTGCGAGGGATATTTGTCGGCCTGCTCGGCGATACCGACGCGAGCAAGCAATTCCCGCGCCTTGCGCTCGGCTTCCGCCAGCGCAGTTCCGCGCACCCGCATCGGTGCCAGCATGACGTTGCAGAGCACCGTCATGTGCGGGAACAGATTGAACGACTGGAACACCATGCCGACTTCGGACCGCACCTTGGCGAGGGCTGTTCCCTGCCCGACCCGGATGCCATCCACGGTGATGCTGCATCGGGAATCGAAAGTCTCCAGATGATTGATGCAGCGGATCAATGTGGATTTCCCGGAGCCCGAGGGCCCGATGACGCAAACCACCTCGCCTTCGGCGATATCGAGATCGATGCCATGGAGAACCGTGAACTGACCGAAGGCTTTCGTCAGCCCGCGAATGGAAATGAGAGCAGCCATCAGCGTCTTCCCCGGCTGAAACGTTTTTCGAACCTGGCAACCATGCTGACCAGTGGCCAGAGCAGCAGGACATAGATGGCGGCCGCACCGATCAATGGTGTCGGGTTGGCGGCAAGCGATTGCGCCTGGGTGGCCTGCTTCAAGAGGTCCGGCATCGCAACGACCGACGCGAGCGCGGTATCCTTGAGCACGTTGATGCAATTGTTGGTCAGCGGCGGAATGACGACACGGATTGCCTGCGGCAGGATGACGTCGATCATCGTGTGCCTGTTCGAGAGGCCTAAAGCCGCCGATGCTTCGAACTGCCCTTTCGGTATCGCTTCGATGCCTGCGCGGAAGATTTCGGCCGTGTAGGCGGCTGAAACAAGCGTGAGTGCCGTCACCGCGGACAACAAGGGAGAGAGCTTTATCCCGATAAAGGGAAGTGCGTAATAGACGACGATCAGAAGAACCAGGAGTGGAATCGACCGGAAGAAGTCGACATAGATCCGGATGAAAGGCTTGAAGACAGCCGGCGAATAAAGACGAGCGACGGCAAGGAAAAGCCCCCCGGCCAATCCACAAAGAATGCTGGTAACGCCGATCTGAAGCGTAACGACAAGACCGCGCAAAAGTTGCGGCAGGCTGTCGAGCAGCACTTTGACGTTGAAGAAAGTGTCGATGAGATTCATGCCGCGACGGCTCCCTTGGAGGCCGGCAAAGCTTGGGCTTCACCGGCCAGAGGCTTCACCGGATTGTCAGTTACTTGGAAGCCGGCATGTCGAAGACAGCGACGGTAGAGGTGGCATCCTCGGCTTTTGCACCGAACCAGGTTTCGTGCAGTTTTGCGATGAAACCTTCCTTTTTCAGGGTCGTGATTACGGCATTCACTTCCGCGGCAAGCGGATCACCCTTCTTGAACATCATCGAATATTTTTCGCCGGTCGGGATACGCTCGACGACCTTCAGATCAGGCTTGTCCTTGACGTAATACAGCAGTGCAGGAATGTCGCTGACATAGCCATCGATCCGTCCGGCGACGAGATCGAGCATTGCCGGAGACAGGCCTTCGAAACGGCGGATCTCACCAAACTTGTAGTCGGCCTTGTGCTTGTCGGCCCACATGTCTCCGGTCGACCCGGTATCGACGCCGATAACCTTGCTCTCCATCCCCTTGAGTCCGGCTATCCCCGACGATGCCGTCACGGTGAGTGACTGATCGCTGTCATAGTAAGGCTGTGCGAATGCGACCGACTCCAGTCGTTTGTCGGTGATGGTGATCGAGGAGATCCCAATGTTGATGCGGCCTGACTGAACGGCCGAAAACAGGCCGTTGAACGGTGTGTTGACGAACTCGACCGACTTGCCGAGCCGCTTGCCGATTTCGTTGACGAGATCAACCTCGAACCCAGCGACTTTGCCGTCCGCATCCTGGAATTCCCACGGCACATTGCCGATGTTGGCTCCGACTGTCAGGTCGGCAGCATGCGCGGCCACGGCTCCCACGAGGGCGCAAGTGGCAGAAAGCATTATGGTTTTGAGTTTTGATGCCAGTGTCATGGGCTCCCCTTGCCTTTTGATTTGGAAGTCTTTTACATGGTCTAACTGGTCAGACCAGTAAGACCACAAAAACATGGCTCTTTCCGCTTTGCAAGGCCATCGGTCAAAAATAGATTTGAACACCCCGCTCGGCGGGGCTGATGACGAGGATAAGAATGCTGAACAAGACGCTTCTTCCACAATCGGTGGCTCGGGAGATCCAGGCCATGATCACGGGCGGGACACTGAAGCCGGGCGAGAAGATTCCGTCGCAACGCGAGTTCTCGCAAAACTTCGGCATCAGCCGCGCTTCACTCCGAGAAGCACTGCTGACGCTCGAAACGCTCGGCCTTTTGAAGACGGAACCTGGCCGGGGAACGTTCGTTGCCGGCCCCCCACAGGGGCAAACGGCTCACATGGCGCCCTGGCGCTACTCGGAGAGCTATTCGGTTTTCGACGTATTCCAGACGCGTATCATGCTCGAGGGAGAAATCGCGCGCCTAGCTGCCGGACGACTAACCCAACTCCAGCTCGAGCAGATGGAAAAGGCTACGGGCGTGATGGAGGACGCCTGGGCCCATCAAGACCGACTGGCGAATGTGGAGGCCGACCTCGAATTCCACAGCATCATCGTTTCCGCCTCCTCCAACGCGGTTCTCCGCACGCTCTACCAGACCATGCGTGACCAGTTGATCGAGACCCAGCGGCAGCCGATTCCCATTACCAACCCGGAACGCATGAAGGATTCGATCGCCGAGCACCGACGCATCATCAAGGCGCTGGCCGCCGGTGACGGCGCGGGTGCAAAGCAGGAAATGGAAGCGCATATCCGCAACACCGCGCAATGTGCAGGGCTAACGCCCTAAATTTTGTCGATAAGCTTGCGACCAGCTCCAGGGTTTCCCTGCGCTCGCATCGTTGATTGGTGCTGCGACTGGGCAGGAAGTGCATAAGCGTGGACTCTGACAACAACATCGCGAGAACGCACTGTGTGGAACGGTGTAAACTTAGGAACCAGGGACTGACGCGCCGTTTTTAGCCTTCAATGTCATATTTGGGCCGTGAACGGAATTACGGCAACCCGACCGGGAAAGCAGACATGCTTTGCACTCTTGTCCGGCGCACCGTCGCGGGCGAAGATGAGAGCTACATCCACTCCGCTGCCCTGTAAGGCCTTCCTTTTGCGAGAAATGAGGCCTGCCGCTGTCCCGGCACGGTTTGGTCAGCTTGCGTCCCAACACAGAGCCTTGGAATCGTTTTTCACAGAATACATTCTATTTTCATATGAATTCATTGAATGTTATCGATTTTCATGAAATCGTTCAATCAGGCGTACCCTTCATAGCTCCGCATCGAAATTCATGGAAACCGGGCAACGGAAGCCATTTTCAGAGGCTGTAGCCGCATTTCACGGGCGCCCCCTGCCCGAAGCCGCCATTCCTGTCGGCTATGCCGCCTTGATCGACGCCTTTGATCTGACGGTACCGGTGCCCATCCGCCTGACCGCGATCGGCCCGCGGCACAAGGTCTACGAGGCCGACGAGTGGAAGCTCTATACGCCACGCCATCGACCTGACGCCAGTCTTGGCGGCCATCTCACCTTCGCGCTTCGCTATGAAGGTCTCGATCTTGCCATTCTGAAGACCTTGTTTCTCGCCACAGGACCAGAGCCGATTGCGATGCTCATACGGGCTGCTCCAACTGGCGCCTACGCACGGCGGATCTGGTTTCTGTACGAATGGCTGCTCGATGCGCGGCTCGACCTGCCTGACGCGACGCAGGGAAGCTATGCCCTTGTTGTTGATCCGGAACAGCAGTGGGCCATCGATGGGACGACGTCATCACGCCATCGCGTGAAAAACAATCTGCCCGGCACGCCCGCATATTGCCCGATGATCTTTCGCACGCCACTGCTGGAGCGATTTGTCGCCCGCAATCTCAGTGATGAAGCACGGCGCCTCGTGGCCGACGTGCCCGCCGACCTCCTTGCCCGCACAGCGGCCTTTCTGTTGCTCAAGGATTCGCAATCGAGTTTCCAGATTGAGGGCGAGGATCCACCCCAGGATCGCATTCAGCGCTGGGGACACGTCATTGGCGAGGCGGGCCGTCGCCCGATCGACCGCGCCGAATTGGAGCGTTTGCAGCGCATCGTCATTGGTGACGCACGTTTCGTACATCTCGGGTTGAGAAATCAGGGCGGGTTTGTTGGCGAACACGATCGGCAGAACGGTACCCCCATTCCCGATCACATCAGCGCGCGACATCAGGACCTGCCCGCGCTGATCCACGGATTGGCAGCCTTTGATCGCGGCGCCGCGCAGAGCCTCGATGCGGTTCTTGCTGCGGCCGTTCTCGCATTAGGCTTCGTCTACATCCATCCGTTCGAGGACGGCAACGGCCGTCTCCACCGCTACCTCATGCACCATGTCTTGGCGGAACGCGGTTTCAACCCACCCGGTCTTGTCTTCCCCGTATCGGCCGTCATTCTCGATCGGATCGATGATTATCGGCGCGTGTTGGAAAGCTATTCACGTCGTCTTCTACCGCTCATTCGCTGGCGTCCTACAGACCGGGGCAATGTCGAGGTCCTGAACGAGACGGCGGACTTCTATCGCTATTTCGATGCGACGACCCAGGCGGAGTTTCTGTTCGAATGTGTCGCGCGCGCAATCGATGTCGACCTGCCCGCCGAGACCGCGTTCCTCAGGAGCTACGACAGCTTCAAGACGCAGGTGAAGGACATGATCGACATGCCGGACCGGGTACTCGACCGACTGTACCGTTTCCTCCGGCAAAATGGGGGCAAGCTGTCGAAACGGGCGCGCGAAAAGGAATTCGCAGCCCTTACCGATGATGAAGCCGCACGGATCGAGGCAATATACGCAGACCTTTAACGGCAGTGCTTGCGTTTACACCGATGTTGGAAGCCTGACCGTCGCAATCGCCAGATCGCAGACCGAGGCGAAACTCGGCGCCTTATCGCGCCACGCCAAAAGCTTGCCCGGCCGACTGATGCGGATTTGTTCGTCACCGTCGACGAGGGATTTATGGACTGGAACCCGAAGAGTTCGCGACAACGCTTTTCTCAGCGCGCCCACCATCCTGGAAAGTGTGGTGCAAGCGCTTTGCCAGAGACACCGTCACCGCATCTCGCACTCCGCCGGGCAAGGCTCGATAGCGCTCTTCATTCATGACGAAGTCGAGCGGCGACACGCCAGAACCGCAAGCCCTTTGAATTCAGCCCGGAGATATGGATCAAGCAATCCCTGTAGGAGCCGGTGCCTTGCGGAATTCCGGGCCAGGAAGGGTAGATTGAGCAGGCATGTGCGCGAGAAGCGCCCCTTTGGCGAGCTGGCCGGAGAATGCGCCACGTTGACCGTGTCGGAGATGACTTGGTCATACTGCTTTTCGAGCGTCCCCAGCGATGAGCCAGCAGCGTGAACTACGACCCTGGCGCGCCCTCCGCTTGTGTGTTCCAGCGCTCTGGCCCAAGGCAGGATGAAATCCGAATGGGTGCCGTGATCTTCCGGCATGTGTGGCTGACGTGGATATCGATCATCGGTGTCATTCCATGGCAAGGCCGAGCACGACCTCGGCGAGCACCGCAGCGCCTGCGATCATATGCTCCGGTTCCGCCGATTCCGCTTCATTATGGCTGATGCCATCCCGGCAAGGGATAAAGATCATACCGCTGGCGCAACGGTCAGCCAGATGCTTGGCATCATGGGTGGCACCTGAGATGAGGTCTCGCCGGCTATAGCCGAGGCGATCACAGGCCTCGGCAATCCGCCCGATAAGAGCTGGGTCGAACACAGTCGGAGCCGATGCAAGCAGCGGCCTGACCGAGGCTGTGCACGGCGCGGCATGGGTTCGGGCTGCGGTTTCGATGCTGGCGGCGAGGCGATCGAGCGTGGCAGCCTGCGGGTGGCGCAAGTCGACGGTAAAGACGACCTCGCTCGGAATGGTGTTGAGGACACCCGGACGAACCTCCATGCGTCCAACCGTGAAGCGCACGAGATCCTCATCATCGGCGCATTCCGCTTCGATCGCCGTAATGATCGCCCGAGCCGATGCCAACGCGTCCTTGCGTTGGTGTTTGGGTGTAGTTCCAGCGTGGCGCTCCACCCCGCTCACCACAATCTCGAATTGCCGAAGCCCCTGGACGCCGGTGACGATGCCGATAGCAATATCGGCCGCGTCCAGAATAGGTCCCTGCTCGATATGGGTCTCGATATAGGCGTGTGCGCGCGTGCCCAATGGTCGCCGGGCCAACGGTGTTGATTTTTCAAGGGTAGCGATGGATGTCGCCAGAGCATCAGCTACAGTGATGCCATCGCCGTCCCGGGTAGTAAGGATTTCAGGCAACGGCAGCACGCCAGCAAATGCTCCCGAGCCCATCGTCGTTGGCGCAAAGCGAGCGCCTTCTTCATTCATCCAGACGACGAGTTCTATCGGCCTCATCGTCTGAATGAGGCGGTCCTCCAGCGCCTCCAGAGCCTCGAAGGCGGCAAGAACGCCGAACACACCATCGAAATTCCCCCCTGTGGGCTGGCTATCCAGGTGCGAGCCGGTAACGACAGGCGGCGCTTGATCGTCGATGCCACTCCGCCGCACGAAAAGATTACCTGCGGGGTCAATCGATGCGCTGAACCCGCGACTAACCGCCCACTCGAGCAATGCCGTGCGCGCTGCCGTGTCTTCCGGCGACAATGCCAGCCTGTTCACGCCGCCACGCCCAGTGGCGCCGATACGCATCATCGCCTTGTGGCGTTTCATGAGGCGAGCGGAATCGATCAAAGCTAAGTTTGCAGACATGCGAGCCGGTCCTTGGCGCTGGATGGGAAAATCAGACGCCGAAATTCTCGAACAGCGGCTTGACATAATAAGGTATGCGATCAGACCGCGGCGTCCAGCGTCCCTCTGCCGTGACGTGGAGATAGCCGTGATGTCCGATCTCGTGGCCACCGCGCAGAATCTGCTCGACCATGTCGGGATAAGTCTCGATGCACCAACCCGGCACGAAAAAGGTCTGCTTCAGACCACAGCGCGCAAACAGCGCGAGAATGCGCGGCACGGCGATCTCCGGTCCGTGGCGAAGCATCGATGACAAGGCCACCCGTGTCGGTGCGGTCTCCCGCAAGTTCAGATGCAACAGGCTTTCGGCATCCATCTCGAATGTGAACGCGACGGCGCAACGGGCACCGTTTGCCCACGGGATGGGATTTTCGATCATTGAACTTGCTCTCCCGAATTGGAGCGGCCCTGGTGCTCAGTCGTTTGCCACAGCAACGGCAGCATCTGTTGGCCAGGAAATCCACAAGCGGTTACCGATCTCCGGCGCCACCTGGGCGCGCCAGGTCGGGGTCGTCAGCATGATGTCGCCAGCCTCGGCTGTGCGGACGACGACGTGAAAATTCACTCCAGTATAACTGACGGAGCGCACTTCGCCGGTCAGGCTGTTAGGCTGACCTTCCGGTGCGGCGGCATGAACCTCGATGCGCTCGGGTCTGAGCGCAAGCAAGGTCGAATCCCCGACCGCCAACGCATCATCGGGAGCAAGCTGGAAAAAATCTCGTCCTCCCAAAGTGCAACGGATCACATCATTGTCGATGCCGGTTACCGCACAGTCCAGAAAGTTGCTCTTGCCCAGGAAATCAGCAACGAAGCGGCTCGCGGGCCGATCGTAAAGCGCCTTTGGGCTACCCACCTGAACCACGGCACCATCGCGCATGATTGCAATGCGATCCGACATGGTCAGCGCTTCCTCCTGATCATGCGTGACGTTGATGAAAGTTTTGCCGACCTGCCGGTGCAGTTGCTTCAGTTCTTCTTGCAGGTCGTTACGCAGGCGCTTGTCGAGCGCGCTCAAGGGCTCGTCGAGAAGCAGCAGGTCCGGTGAGAACACGACTGCGCGTGCCAGCGCCACACGCTGCTGTTGCCCTCCCGAAAGCTGCCGCGGCAATCGCTCAGCCAGATGCTCGAGCTGGACCTGTGCCAGAGCCTTGCGAACACGGGCCTCGCTCTCGGAGCGCGAGATACCGCGCGCCTTGAGCGGAAACGCGACATTGTCCGCGACTGAAAGATGCGGAAACAGTGCATAGCCTTGAAACACCATGCCGAAGTTACGACGCTCGGGCAGCAGGTTGGTGATTGGTGCATCGCCAAGAAGAATGTCGCCGGAAGTTGGTTGAACAAAGCCGGCAATCATCATCAACAGCGTCGTCTTGCCAGACCCCGACGGGCCAAGCAAAGTCAGAAACTCGCCGCTGTGCACCGCCAAATCGACAGCGTCGACGGCATGGGCACTGCCATATGTTTTGGTAACCTTGCGGGTCGTCAGCGTCTGCACAAGGCGCTTCTCGGACGATTGCTTGGCGATGCTCTTCTCGACCATGGATGAACTCCGTACGTGCTGAAGGCGCTGTGGGGCGCTGGTGGCGGATTCCACGTCCATCACGAAAGCATCCCAAGAAGAATGACGCGATCCTGGCGCAAGCGCGGACTCCTCGCCATCATGTTGCAGGAGCATCGCCTAGATATGTATATTGCTTGCTGATTAGCCATTACCTTCAGCACCCTGGGAGCACCGCCACATGCGGTAAAGTTTATTGCCGAGCCACTTCCCATCTTGGTGCCCCTCCCTTTGCTGGCACGTTGACCGGGAATTGCCAGCAAGTCAAGTTGCTTGCGTAAAAGGAAAGTGGTATTCCTCTGTCGATAGGAAGGACTACGAAATAGCAATGACTGAGCACAATACACGCCCGAAACCGGCGCAAGCCAAAGCTATCGCAACAAAAGAGCCGGACAGCTTGCATAACATCCGCATCGGTGCACGACTGCGGCATTCACGCCTGCTGAAAGGCATGAACCTCAAGGAAGTTGCTGCAGGGGTTGGCTGCTCGGAAGGTTTCATCTCCAAGCTGGAAAACGACAAGGTTCAGCCGTCACTGGCGATCCTTCACAAGCTAGTGCTTTTCCTCGGCATCAATGTCACCTTGCTGTTTAACGAGACTTTCGAGGACAATGGCCCACTGCTGGTTATGCGCGCCAATGAACGGCCGATGATCCGAACAAGCCTCCATCACCAGACCGATGGCGTTGGCCTCGAAGGCCTTATTCCCCACTCGCGTACCTCACTGTTGCAGGCCAACATTCATGAGGTGGCGCCTGGTGGCAGCGGCCACGGCATGATCGCCCATGCCGGCGAGGAACTTGGCTATGTCCTAGAAGGGTTTATCGACCTGACGGTCGGCGAAGTCACCAGCCGCGTTTCGGCGGGCGATTCGTTCTTTTTTTCCTCAGACCATCCGCATGGCTACGTCAATCCCGGCAAGACCGTAGCGCGGGTATTCTGGGTCAACACCCCGCCGACCTTCTGATTGAAGAGCCAACATCCCTGACAAACCGGCAGTCGCCGTTGACCAAGCACTGCCGCTTACCAGACCGGCACAACATCCGCATCGAGTGGATATATGGGACGGCGCACGTTTTGGTAAGGCAGCTTCAATGGGTCAGGCGAGCACAACGCGCCGCTGTCGCAGACAATCACCTGGCCTGCGATCGGCTCAAAGGCGGCGCGGAAATGTTGCATCGATTTCAGTGCAATCACGCGCTTGCTCAGTGGATCGATGCCGAAGCTTATAAACTGCTGGAGATCGAGCACCTGGGCGCGCTCACTTGCAATCAACACCGTAATGCCTTCCACCTGAAGCACGGCCGTTCGCCCGAAACTCAAAGTAAGCCCCCTACACACCGGCCCATCGCAGACATATTCGCCGTCACTAAGCCGCAACAGTGTTCCCGTCAGTTCCAAAGGGCCGCCACCCATACGGGGGTCGATCTTACCGCCGAGCGACACCGTTACCGAGCTGCCGATCAGCTTGTTATCCAGCACTTTTACGACTTCAGGGTCGATCATCGCGCCGAAGCATGCATCGGTCACGCCGGCCTGCAGCAAGGCGCCAAGCAGTGCCGTTGAATCGCCATAGCCACCGCCGCCGGGGTTGTCGGCGAAGTCGGCAATCACGAGCGGACCAGTCAAAGCCTCGTAGCGAGAGGCGAGTTTGGCTGCCTCGTCCGGTTCATAGAATCGGTTGACGATATCGGTGCGGTTTTCCCAAATGCGCTGCGCCAGATGGGTTGCAAAGTTCCGGTGCGCATCGATGTCCCCCTGACAGGTAACCAGCACCGTTGGGCCTAAATCGACAATGTCAGCGCTTGGGAAGCCAGCATTGATGCTGACGGCAAAGACCTCGGGGGTCTGCTCATAGCGTCGTGCCTGAGCCACGAGCTCGACCATCGGACCGACATCTGTACGCCCCCAGTTGGCTTCGCTGACCATCGGCAAAGCGACGCGAATGGTGGTCGGCTTGATTTCGCCGACCATGGTGCGGTGCAATATCGCGGCAGCCTGGCGTCCGATATCGCGCATATCGACATGCGGATAGGTTTTGTAAGACACGATGATATCGGCCAGAGCGCACATGCGCTCAGTAACATTCGCGTGTGAGTCCAACGTAATTGCAATCGGCACGCGATCACCGACAATGGCTCTTAGCCGCGACAGCAGTTCGCCCTCGGCATCGTCCGCACCTTCGGCGACCATGGCCCCGTGCAGACCAAGCATGATGCCGTCCAATCGATGTGCCTCGCCCTGCACTGCATCACAGATCGTGCTGGTTAGCCTTTCAAAGGCTTCTTGGAGCACCAGTCCGGAAGGTTTCGCCTCCGCACTCATTGCATGGATGAGTGTCCACCCCTTGTCCTGAGCGACATCGAGAAAACCACCAAGCTCCGTGTTCGCCCCGCCCCTGGCAGCTATGGCTTGCTTGCCGAAAAAAGTCAGGCGCTTGGCGAAGGCCTCGTAGGGCGTGGCCTGACGGCTGAACGTGTTGGTCTCATGGTAAAGTTCGGCGGACAGAACTGTGAAACACAAAACGTCCTCCTCAGGCTCTAGATGCCGCGCAACCGCAAGTCGCAGCCTGCCGATGCGCTTGCTGCAAGTTTTATCAAGTCACTCTCCTATGTGTCAAGCAACTTGACTCCAAGGAAAATTCGTGATGGCTTTGCCGTGTCATTCACAGCTGGGAGGCAACGATGAAAGACGGTGAATCCAAAAGTTTGCAGAGTAATGTTGGCGAGATTTTCAACCATGCCGTGAACCGGCGTGGTTTCCTGAGTGTGGCCGCGGCCCTCGGCCTGACGCCATTGCTTCCGGGGCTATCTCGCGCCGCGGCCAAGGAGCTTGTGCTGCTGACCTGGGGCGGCGACACCGGCAATGCGCTAGTTTCTGCGTTCCTCGAACCTTTCTGCAGGGATGCGTCACTTGCTCCGGGCCATGACGGTGCCGGTACCAGCGAAGGCCGGATGAAATCGATTATGGATTCCGGGCAAATTCCATGGGACGTCATGGATGCTGGTGTTGGCACCATCCAAGCGCTTGGAGACAAGGGATACCTCGAAGAAATCGACTATTCGATCGTCGACAAGAGCAAGGTCATCGATGGCTTCGCCTTCAAATACGGCGTTGCCA
Source organism: Mesorhizobium loti (assembly GCF_002858745.1). Lineage (GTDB taxonomy): Bacteria > Pseudomonadota > Alphaproteobacteria > Rhizobiales > Rhizobiaceae > Mesorhizobium > Mesorhizobium loti_F. Next base: position 43,187 of record NZ_PJRO01000001.1, read on the forward strand.
ACTACCTGTTCAGCTATGTCATCGCCTATGACAGCGAAAAGACCGGAGCGCGCGCGCCCCGCGGTTGGGGCGACTTCTGGAACCTGAAGGAATTTCCCGGCAAGCGCGGGATGCGCAAGGATCCGCAGGCGGCACTTGAGGCAGCGGTCATGGCTGATGGCGTACCGGTCGACCAAGTCTATCCGATCGATGAGAAGCGGGCCTGGAAGAAGCTACGCGAAATCAAGAAAGATACGGTCTTCTGGTCTTTCGGCGCCGAAAGCCAGCAGTTGCTGCGTGAAGGCGAAGTGACGATGGCTTCAATGTGGAGCACACGTGTCAACGCGCTCCACCAGGACACAGCCGGACGCTGCAAATGGATCTGGAACCAGGGTATCATATGCCCGGGCATGTGGGCGGTGCCGAAAGGCAACCCGGCTGGCAAGGATGCCTTCCGCTTCATTGCCGCTGCCCAAGATCCAACCCGCCAGGTGGACTTCTTCAAGCGAGTGAATGGCGGCCCAGCCAATCCGCAGTCCAGTAGACTTGTTCCGGCCGATATGGTTAGCCTCGACCCGGGCCACCCCGACAACCTCAATCAGCAGCTGAAGGTTGGCGCCGAATGGTACGGCAAGAACCAGTCACGCATCTATGACGAATTCCTTGATTTCATTGCTTCGTGACCGCGCTATGATCCACGGCGGGCCTTTTGCTATGAAAGGCCCGCTTGGGCGCCACCGAAAACTTAGAGGCAATTCTTGGCCGTCGTCCGCAAAACAAACAACAGCCAACATGCTCCCACCTAGGGAGACTTTACAATGCCGCAGTATCCATCCTGGGCCGATACATTCCGCGGCAAGGTTTGGCGAAACGTTCACTTTCCACGGATTCAGGAAGATATGCCAACCTTCCTGGGCGTACCCCATGCCCTGAACGAAGCCGATATGGTCAATGGTTGGCAGCCACAAAACGCGTGCGCCAGCAATCCATTCGGTATCGGGGCGGCTACATCCAGGATTTCGACCTCCATGTGTTTGAACATCTGAAGGTCGTTGATTTCGGCGATGCCGATATTCCGCCTGAGACCAGCAACGACGGCAGCGTTGAAAAGATTCTCGAGGCTCAGGAAGCCACCATGCGGAAGGTCAAGGCCGCGCTGGCCGTTGGCGCAGTCCCGATCGTCATTGGTCAGAATTCGCCCTGCGGCTCCTATGCTATCGGTCGCCCAATCGCGGAAAGTGTCTCCGGCCCCGTCGGCATGGTGAGCCTCGACACCCATTGGGATGTGTGGCCCTATGATTGGGCGACAATGAGCCCCTACGTCCCCGACTCTACCAACTGGAAGGACAAACTCTATCGCGATTGTCCCAACATGCTCATCAAGAACCTCGTCGAGATCGGCAAGCGCGGTATGCTGGAGGACCCAAGCGTGGTACGGCGCTTCCTGCGAGAAGTGCCTGTTTCATACCGATGTGGAAGATCCGTACCGAACTCGGCATTGAAGGTCGACATTGATGATCAGGTAGGTTTGTGGATTCATGACGCGGGTCTCGTTTGATTGCAAAACGTGCCTCGCATGACGGCTTCTTCCTACGGGCAAAAGGTGGTGAAGGCGGCGAGAGTTTCCCCTCGCCACCACCAAGTCTTTGTATTGGCCTTCGGAATGACCCTAGGGGTCAGGACGCGATGAAGTCGAGATATTGGTCGTTGAGGCGGATTTGATTCTTGCCGTACCACTCGGCGTCCATCTTGGCCTGCAACTTGGCATTGGTAGGGTGGCCAGGATCGAGCGGAACGAGATCGGGTGGCATGAGTGCCGCTGCCGCCGGATTGGCCGGACTGCCGTTCATCATCTTGAAGAGTTCGATCTGACGCTGCGGATCCTGCGCCCAGGCAATGAAACGGAAGGCATCCCTGCCGGCGGGATTGCCCTTTGGAACCGCCCACACCCCGGGGCACAGCAAGCCCTGGTTCCAGGTCCATACGCAGCGGCCATCAGTATCTTCCTTGAGCGCGCTGACGCGGGTGCTCCACATTACACCCATCGTCACCTCGCCTTCTCGCAGCATCTGCTGGCTTTCCGCTCCATTGGCCCAAAAGAAGCAATCCTTCTTTATTTCGCGCAATTTGGCGAAGGCCCGTTTCTCGTCGATCGGATAAAGCTTGTCGATGGGGACACCGTCCGCCATCAGGGCGATCTCAAGCATTCCTTCAACGCCCTTGCGCAGCGCGCGTTTGCCCGGGAAGTCTTTCAGGTTCCAGAAATCGGCCCATGTCTTGGGCTCATTGTCCTTGAGCGCGACCCGATCGTAATCCAGCACATAGCTGAACAGGTAGTTGGCAATGGCATATTTGTAGGCGAAGCCTTCAAAGACTTTGGATTTGTCGACGATTGAATAGTCGATTTCCTCCAGATAACCTTCCTCGCCCAGCTGCACGACAGCCGTCCCGGTGTCCATGACATCCCAGATGATCTGACCGGACTCGACCATCGCCTTGATCTTGCCGCCTGAAGTGCCACTGCCGTCGCTGGCTCCGGTGATGCCGGTTTCGGCCGCAAAGCTGTCAAGAAACGAGGCCGCTAACGCTTTTCCAGCATCTCCGCCCCAGCTTGCCAGAACCAGTTCCTTAGCGCTGGCGAATGCCTTCTCTGCAAGAAGCGGCGTCATGCCTGCTGCTGCGCAAAGCGACAGAAAGCGCCGGCGGTCGAGCCTCATCCCGCCACCCATCGTTTCTATTCCATTCTTTTCAACCACTGCATGTCCTCCACATTGCATTGAGCCGCGGCCGCTCCCCTTTAGGCAAGTAACTTGCCTATAGCTTGCGTTGTTTCACGATGCACAACGAACCTCTTCAAGGATCGCGTATCGTTGCGGCCCTCTCCCATTGCCGGAAATCTCGATGAAACCGGTCTTTCCTCTCTCTTTTCGAGAAGAATGCAGCAAGCTTAGCAGGAACTAAAAACGGGTCAAGTCGCTTGACTTAAAGGAAAGGCATCGATACTGCGTATCGCAAGGGAAGGTGCTGTGGTCTGCTCGCGCAGGCTTAAAAAGCTCGGTCAGGACGAGCTGGGCACCAACGAGGAACGGGGGATAACAATGACTGGATCCGGCAAAATGCCTCTTGCGAAGAAAGGGGTTCGATGAGCCCGCTGTCGTCGCTACGAGCGTCCTATTGGATACTTGTGCTGCCAGCTCTGCTGCTGCTGGCAGCGTTGTATGCCGTGCCCGTTCTCAGCGTGCTTTGGCTCAGTGTCACGATACCCGAGCCGGGTCTCGCCAACTACGCACAACTGTTCACCAATGAGACTATCGCCCGGGTGCTGGTCGTCACCATCCGCGTCTGCCTGATCTCGACCGTCATCACCCTGCTGGCGGGTTACGTGGTCGCCTATGTGCTGATCCACGTCAGCGAACGGCAACGCCAATATCTGCTGTTTTTTGTATTGTTGCCGTTCTGGCTTTCTGTTCTCGTGCGTTCTTTCGCATGGCTGATCCTTCTTGGACGCCAGGGTGTCGTCAACGACACCCTCATAAGCCTCGGCATGATCGACCAACCCCTGTCATTGATCCGAAACGAGTTCGGGGTCATTGTTGGCATGGTCCACTACATGCTGCCCTATGCTGTCCTGCCACTGTTTGCGGGCATGCGCGGCATTGACGGACGCCTTGTCTTTGCTGCCCGAGGCCTTGGTTTTGGCCCCGTTGGCGCATTTTGGCGCGTGTTTTTTCCGCTCAGCCTACCAGGCGTTGTCAGTGCTGCCGTGCTGGTCTTTGTGATGTCGCTCGGCTTCTACGTTACCCCCGCAATCCTGGGCGGCGGCAAGACGGTGATGATCGCCGAATATATCGCCTTCAATATCCTTGAGAATATCCGCTGGGAACTGGCGACGATGCTGGCATCAGTGCTGTTGATCACGATCTTCGCAATCCTCTTTGCTGTTTCCAGGTTCTTTGACCTGCGCCGCATGTTTGGAGCTGCCGCATGAGTGATCTGCGCAATAGCCGCTGGTTCGGCGCCACCTTGGCATTGGCGTGGCTGGTGGCGGTCTATCTGGTGTTACCGATGGTGATTGTGCTGCCCGTATCGGTGACCGATCAGCGCTTCCTGTCGCTGCCGCATCACGCCATATCGTTCAAGCACTACACGGCGCTGGTTGATAATCCAGTCTGGCTGTCCAGCATCTGGCGCAGCCTTCTGGTTGCAGGTATCTCGACGGTCTTTACAGTCACGCTTGGGACTCTGGCGGCAATCGGCTGCTGGCGCATCGCATCCCGCTCCTCGGAGATCGTGCGTGCGGTGCTGTTGCTGCCGATGATCGTGCCCTCGATCGTGCACGCACTCGGTATCTATCGGATGTGGATCAACCTGGACATCATCGATTCTTTTTTCGGCGTCATCCTTGCCCACACCATCACCGGCATTCCTTTTGTTGTCATCGCCGTCTCAGCAGCGCTGTCCAACTTCGACGTCAAACTTGAGCGCGCGTCACGCAATCTCGGCGCGACGATGTGGCAGACGATGCGTTGGGTCATCTTGCCGAACATCGTTCCGGGCATCGGCGCTGGGGCCGTCTTCGCGTTTGTTCATAGCTGGGACGAGATCGTCGTTCTGCTGTTCATCGCCGGGCGCAAGATCTATCTGCTGCCACGCGCCATCTGGGACGGCGTTCATGAGAACATCGATCCGACGATCGCGAGTATCGCGACTATCCTCATCATCGTGACCCTGCTGGTCATGCTTGGCGAGCGTTGGTGGCGCAGCCGGTCAGTTGCTGTCGAAACCTGACCACCGCCGCAATTGCCGGTTTGTTGATCACCTGGTGCTGGACGGCACCGGAACAGGGTAGAATGTCCAGACAAGTTGAAAACATCAGCCTGCTCGCCAGCCACGTCGGAAACTCGCGGACGCTGAAACTTTATCGTTATGGTCAGCCGGGCGCACGTCCGAAGGCCTATGTCCAAGCATCCCTCCACGCCGACGAGATACCGCCAATGCTGGTTCAGCATCATCTGCTGCGCCTGCTCGACAAAGCTGAACGCGAAGGCGCTATCAGAGGCGAGATCGTGGTGGTTCCGGTTGCCAATCCGGTCGGCGTTGCACAGGTCATGCACGGGGTTCTGCTTGGCCGGTTTGATTTCCCGAGCGGCGCCAACGCCAATCGCAATTGGCCGGACCTGTCGATCGGGCTCCTGGAGCGCGTGAGGCCACTTCTGACCGACGATGCGTCAGTGAATGTCTCGACCGTTCGTGCCGCAATGGCCGAAATCCTCGCCAGCGCACAGGCGGTCAACGAAATGGCCAGCCTGCGGTTGGCGCTCGCGAACCTAGCCTATGACGCAGATATCGTGCTCGACCTTCATTGCGACATGGAGGCTCTGCCGCATCTGTTCATGCACGCCGCGCATTGGCCCGCCGGTGCCGATCTTGCGGCAGAGGTTGGCAGCCAAGCAACCATGTTGACCGATATTGCGGGCAACGGAACCTTTGAACATGCTTTTGCCGCGCCATGGATCAAGCTGGTCGCAGCGCTGGAAGGCTCACATCCTTTGCCGCTCGGGTGTTTTGCGGCGACGATGGAATACCGGGGATCGGCCGACGTCGACGATAGCTTTGCGGTTCCAGATGCCCAGGCACTGTTCCGTTTCCTGCAGCGGCGCGGTCTGATCGGCGGATCGCCTGACGCTTTGTCGGAATTGGCGGCGCCGGCTCGCTTGGCAGCCTGCTGCGACACGTTGCGGGCGCCTGTCGCTGGTATCATCGCCTACAGGAAAGCACTCGGCTCCACCGTGAAACGCGGCGAAGTCATCGCGGAACTGGTCGACCCGCTTGCCGACGACCCGGAACAAGCGCGCCAGCCAATCGTTACTGAAACTGACGGGATCGTCCTCTCCCGCAGGCTCGACCGGCTGGTGCAACCTGGTCGTATCGTCGCTCGCGTGTTTGGTGAGCATCCCCTGCCATATCGGAAGGGCCTTCTTCTTGACGATTAATGCCATGTTCCAAGCGCTCGTCCTTCGTGCGATATCCGCTGGCATTATCAGCCAAACGGCCAACTTAACGGCGCGAAATGGAAGGTCCGTTTTCGCGGCATGGTGGTTCTGGCTGCGACAACTTCCGCCAAGGAAAACGCGGCAATCGCACAATGGCTTTCAGATCTTCGTCTTGCGCGGCACGCTCCCATCCTCGAGCGCTTTGAGCGCGCACGGGATGCGGGGGGAACTGAAGCCCGATTGCGATCCACAATCGCTGGCCGAAACAAAACATCGCCAACCCGCTTGCTGCAATTTTCTCGGCTGCGCTGATGTTGCGTCTTACGTTCGACTTGGAAGATCAGGCGCAGCGAATAGAGCGGGCTGTGCGCAAGGCCCTGGCGAAAGGCTGCCGCACCACCGACATCGCCGAATCCGGAACGCAGCCGATCGGAACACGCGAGATGGGCGACGCGATTGTGGCCGAACTTCATGGCGAAGGCTGCTTGCGGGCAGCGCTACCTGCTGAATGGCCGACTTGCGGGCGGAAAGCTGCTTGTCCGAGAAGTCCCATTGCTGCCGCGAGATTCAATCGACGCAGCCCCGCACGAGCGAGCCCGCAATTTGGCTTTCGAAACAGAGACGCCTGGATTTTTTGATCCAAGGTTGCCTCCGCCGCGTAGATATGGCGGAAGATCATTTCTCAGCCTGTCCGTGGCTGGGAATTCAAACGCTGAAAGCGAGTCGCATGGACGCAAGGGTAAGCCACAAAGCATCACCGGTATGGCTGAGGGCCTCGATCTCAGTGCTTCCGGTGATTATGGCATCTCTGCTGGGCCAGTGGGCGACCTATCCCAACATCGCCACATGGTACGCAGGGTTGATCAAGCCGTCCTTCAACCCGCCGAACTGGATCTTTGCCCCAGTCTGGACCACGCTTTACGTGCTGATGGCTTACGCGGTCTGGCGTGTGCTCAGGGGCGCCGGCAAACTTGGCGAGCGCCGTGTCGCGCTGACGCTTTTCTTCGTCCAGCTGGCGCTCAATGCGCTCTGGTCATGGCTGTTCTTCGGGCTGCACAACCCGCTTGCGGGGTTGCTCAACATCATCCCTCAGTTGCTGATCATTGTTGCGACGATCCTCCGCTTCCGCAGGCTCGATTCCCTCGCAGCCTGGTGCCTGGTGCCGCTGGCGGCCTGGGTGGCGTTTGCCGTTCTGTTGAACGCCGAGATCTGGCGCCTGAACGGTTAGGAAGCATCCGATACACGATGGCAGCGAGCCAGCTCCGCTGCTCGTGTCTCCGCCAGCCGTCAATTGACTGACTAGAGCCCCAGATTCCGGCTATTGGATCGCGATAACCCCGTCGATGGCGCGCCATTCCGAAGGACGGATCAGATGTTGGTGGGCGATGCGTACCGAATGAAGCGGACCTTCCAGTTGACGTTCCCAGTATCCGAGGAACTCTTTCAATTCAGGGAAATGCGGCGCAAGGTCGTATTCCTGCCAGACATAGAGCTGCAGCAGACTGGGATGATCGGGCAAGCAGTAGTGGATTTCTGCCGTGGTCAGGCCATATCCTTCCATCTGTCGCCGGAATTGCTTGCTCGCGGTGGCAACCATATTTCGTCCTCCCTGCTTGTAACCCATCCAGAGCGACGTTCCGTTCCGACCGCCTGGACCCAAGATCTGAATAGTTTTGACGCGAGCGGGCACGAATTCAAGATCGAACAACCGCACCGTTGCAATTTTGCTCTTCGTTTTCAGCGCACTAGTGATTTGCGCCGGGCTTCCCAAAAAAATTTCTGAGCGCCTCTTGAAACTGGAAAATCGCAAAATTAGTTCCATTTGCGCGTGATGCCTTTTTGGGTTGCGCGTCCCCGCTCCGGCCCGCCCGGTCCGGAGTGGAGGAACCTCTCACAATCTGTTTGTCCTGAAGGAGAACGATATGACGTTCCGTCCATTGCATGACCGTATCCTGGTCCGCCGCGTCGAAGTCGAGGAAAAGACGGCTGGTGGCATCATCATCCCTGATACCGCAAAGGAGAAGCCGCAGGAGGGCGAGGTCGTCGCCGTTGGCTCTGGTGCGCGCGACGAAAGCGGCAAGCTCGTGGAGCTCGACCTCAAGGTCGGTGACCGCATCCTGTTCGGCAAATGGTCCGGCACGGAAATCAAGCTCAGCGGCGAAGATCTTCTCATCATGAAGGAAAGTGACGTGATGGGCGTGATCGAGGTGAGCGCGACGCTGCAGAAAGCGGCGTAGGACTGTCACTCAACAAGTCAAAGAAAACTGCCTATTGAAGGAGTGATCCCATGGCTGCCAAGGAAGTCAAATTCAATTCCGACGCGCGCGAGCGCATGCTGCGCGGTGTCGATATTCTGGCCAATGCCGTCAAGGTGACCCTCGGACCGAAAGGACGCAATGTCGTCATCGACAAGTCGTTCGGGGCTCCGCGCATCACCAAGGACGGCGTCACCGTCGCCAAGGAAATCGAACTGGAGGACAAGTTCGAGAACATGGGCGCACAAATGGTGCGCGAAGTCGCCTCCAAGACCAATGACCTCGCTGGTGACGGCACCACCACTGCGACAGTTCTTGCCCAGGCCATCGTGCGAGAAGGCGCCAAGGCCGTCGCTTCGGGCATGAATCCGATGGATTTGAAGCGCGGCATCGACAAGGCTGTCGAAGCCGTCGTCTCGGAGCTCAGGACAAATGCCCGCAAGATCACCAAGAATGACGAGATTGCCCAGGTCGGCACGATCTCGGCCAATGGCGATGCCGAGATCGGCCGCTTCCTGGCCGAAGCGATGCAAAAAGTCGGCAATGAGGGCGTCATTACCGTCGAAGAAGCCAAGACCGCAGAGACCGAACTGGAAGTGGTCGAAGGCATGCAATTCGACCGTGGCTATCTGAGCCCCTATTTCATCACCAACCAGGACAAAATGCGGGTCGAGCTGGAAGAGCCCTATGTGCTGATCCATGAGAAGAAGCTCGGCAACCTGCAGGCCATGCTCCCGGTTCTGGAAGCCGTGGTGCAGTCCGGCAAGCCACTGCTCATCATCGCCGAGGATGTTGAAGGCGAGGCCCTGGCGACGTTGGTCGTCAACAAGCTACGGGGCGGCCTCAAGGTCGCCGCTGTCAAGGCCCCAGGATTCGGCGATCGCCGCAAGGCCATGCTGGAAGACATTGCTATCCTCACCGGCGGTACGGCGATCAGCGAGGATCTCGGCATCAAACTGGAGAACGTCACGCTCCAGACGCTCGGCCGCGCCAAGAAGGTGACGATCGAAAAGGAGAACACCACCATCGTTGACGGTGCGGGCCGGAAGGAAGAGATCCAGGGTCGCGTCGCGCAAATCAAGGCTCAGATCGAGGAGACCACTTCCGATTACGACCGCGAGAAGTTGCAGGAGCGGCTTGCCAAGCTCGCCGGCGGGGTTGCCGTCATCCGTGTCGGCGGCGCGACCGAAGTCGAGGTCAAAGAGAAAAAAGACCGCGTCGATGACGCCTTGCATGCCACCCGCGCGGCTGTTGAAGAAGGTATTCTGCCCGGAGGTGGCGTCGCTCTGCTCAGAGCCGTCAAGACGCTTGACGTACTGACCGCCGACAATGCCGACCAGAAGTATGGCATCGACATTGTACGCCGCGCCATTGAAGCGCCAGCTCGCCAGATCGCTGAGAACGCCGGCGCCGAGGGTTCGATCATTGTCGGCAAGCTACGCGAGAAGACGGACTTCGCCTATGGCTGGAATGCCCAGACGGGCGAATATGGCGACCTCTACATCCAAGGGGTCATCGACCCGGCGAAAGTCGTGCGCACCGCTTTGCAGGATGCGGCGTCCGTTGCCGGCCTGCTGGTGACCACCGAAGCGATGGTTGCAGAGAAACCGAAGAAGGAGGTCGCTCCCGCCCTGCCGGCGGGCGCCGGAATGGACTTCTGAGCCATTGGCACATGCCTGCCTCCGCTCGCGCGGAGGCAGGCAGAGTCGAGATGAGGTGATCTCCATGAATGCTATGACCGGTTCGCCATTCGTTTCGGCACCGACGCACGAGGCAAGTGAATTCCTCAACTATGAATTGGAATGCCGCGCCGTTCTGAAGCCGCTGCTTGCCAGTCTGCTGGACAAGGCGGAGGCCGCGGGTTGGGCTCGGCGCACCGCGGCGTCGACCCTGATGTATCTGGCAGCGCAACATGTTTCGGAGGCGTCGAAACGAAAGTAGGCTGACAAATCCCAAGAAAAATAGGCGCGGCAGCGTCGCTTGACGTCCTGCTCCTGACCCGCTCGGCTGGCCGGGCGGGTCTGATCAAAAGCATCCCTGACGGGTTGCTTCATTCGTTCCTGGTAGCTGCTTCATGCGAAGACGCTGCCTCAGTCGGCTCGATTTCAGCAACCCGGGCACCGATCAGTAAATGCCCTTGGCTCCGCAGCCTCGTTCGCACGTCAAACGCGCCGGGTATGGCTTATACCCATCGCGTGAACTGCCGCTGCGAAGCCTGCGGACTTGAAAGGCCTAGGCTCTTTTTGCATCCCGAGGGAAACTAACCTGTTGCGGACCGCAGCGAGTGGACATCAGGTAAAAGAGCCGATTGATCGATGTATCTGGCGAGATACGGTCCGGTTACCGACTGCTCGGCTTGAAGCATATCGCTCGGCGGACCTTCGAAGATGACCTTGCCCCCTCGCCTGCCTGCGCCAGGCCCCACCTCTACGACCCAGTCGGCTTTCGCGATCACCTCGAGGTTGTGCTCGATGACAACCAGCGACTTGCCGTTTTCAATCAGTTCGTCGAACAGGCTCAGCAAACGGTCGACATCGCTCATGTGCAGTCCGGAAGTCGGCTCGTCCAGAAGATAAATTTCGCCTTCACGGCCAAGCTCGTCCGCCAGACGCAAACGCTGCCGCTCGCCTCCCGACAGCGAATTCAGTTGTTGGCCGAGTGGCATATAGCCCAGCCCAACCCGGACCATGCGACGCAAAGACGCCGCGATGTTTTCGTAGTCAGCAAAGACCGAAACCGCGTCCTCTGCCGTCAGGCCTGCGACGTCGGCAATGCTCTGGCCGTTGACCTTCACCGCCCTGGCCTCGTCCGAGTAGCCGGTTCCCTGACAGGCTTCGCATTCTGTCTCCGCGGCGTCCATGAATGCCAGGTCGGTGCGAATTGTGCCGAGCCCGCGACAGACCGGGCACGCGCCGGCCGAATTGCTGCTGAAGGCGCCCGCCGCCTTTCCGCTGGCCTTGGCGAAAATGGCGCGGATATGATCCTGGACGCCCAGATAGGTCGCCGGACTTGAGCGGCGTGAGCCTCCAAGCCCGCTTTGGTCAATGCAGATGATTTCTGGATAACGGCGCACCAGCACCTCGCGCGCCAGGGTGCTCTTGCCGGAGCCGGCGACTCCGGCGATGACGGTCAACACGCCAAGCGGAATATCGACGCTGACCCCATCTAGATTGCGGACCGTTGCGCCGCGAACGGCAAGGCTGCCGGTGGGCGTTCGCGCTGCAGGGCGCAATATCCTTGGCTTGGAGAACGCCCTTGCGGTCGTCGTCGTCGCGCGGCGCAGCTCGGCAAGCGTTCCCTGGAAGACGATCCGACCGCCGGCGCGGCCGGCGCCTTCGCCGACATCGACAATGTGATCGGCGATGGCGATAACATCTGGATCGTGCTCCACCACGAGCACGCTGTTTCCCTTGTCTCGAAGCCTGATCAGCAATTCTGTCACCTGATGCACGTCGCGTGGATGCAGACCGGTGCTCGGCTCATCGAAGATATATGCGATGTCGGACAGGCTGCTGCCGAGATGCCGGACCATTTTTACCCGCTGCGACTCGCCGCCCGACAGCGTCGGCGTCTCGCGGTCCAGGCTGAGATAGTCCAGTCCCAGCCCAATCATTGCTCCCAGTCTTTCGATCAGGGCGGCAACCACTGCAGTGGTTTCGGGTTGTGAGAGTTGCCGCAGGAACCCGATCAGTTCGTCCAGGCTCATCGCACTGCATTCAGCGATGTTACGGCCGTCTATGCGGCTGTTGAGCACTTCCGGCTTCAAACGGGCCCCGTGACAAGCGGGGCACGGCCCTTGCGTCAGCACGCGGCGCAATGCCTGGCGGTCGGCGTCACTCAGCGCCGTTAGCTCCTTGTTCAGATATGTCCGACGAAAACGCGGAAGCACGCCTTCATAGGTCGATCCCTTATGCCAGCCCGGCAACGGCTTCGTTATTCGCACGCCGGCGCCGTCAGTCAGCAGACGCCATTCGACGTCGGAATAGTCTCCCAGCGGTTTGTCGTTGTCGAAAAGTCCGCTCAAAGCATAACGTCGCCAGCGATAGCCGCCGACATGCCATGCGGGAAATCGGAAAGGCCCTTCATTCATCGTGCGCGTGCGATCAATCAGTGCATCGAGATCGACGGTGTCCACCTTGCCGAGCCCCTCACAGGCCGGGCACATTCCTTCCAGATTATTGAACGAATACACGGCCGCTTCGCCGACATGCGGTTGTCCAATCCGGGAAAACAGCAGACGCAGCAGCGCAAAGATGTCGGTCGCTGTGCCCACCGTGGAACGCGCATTGCCGCCCAGGCGCTTCTGATCCACCAGGATGGATACCGGCAGGTTGGCCAGCCTGTCCGCTTCGGGCTGCCCGAAATGCGGCAGCCGGTGGCGAACAAAGGTGCTGTAGGTCTCGTTCAACTGCCGCTGGGACTCGGCGGCGATCGTATCGAAAACAAGCGAAGATTTGCCCGAGCCCGAAACACCCGTAAACACGACGATCTCATGCTTGGGAATGCGCAGCGTCACATCGCGCAGGTTGTTGGTCCGCGCCCGGACGATTTCCATCGGTTGGGTCTGATGCTTCATCGGGGTGTAATGCGACCGCGACGGCAATGGTTCCTGGAGACGGAATGCACTGCTGACATCAAAAGCCGTTTGCGAGGGTGGATTTGCGACTGGCAGATTTCCCTGGCCGATCGCTCTCCTTTCCACCCGTCGGCAGTGTGTCCCTACTTCCGTCCTCGTTCCCCCCACCCCACAACGCGCGCTGGATCAGGTTGCACTTGCGTTTGCGTGGAATGAGGTCGATGTCGCTGACGCGTTTGGCCCCGATGGAAAGCGAGCAGGGGTGCGTTCCGTTAGAGGCGGTCGGCACGAGGCTCGCCAGTCTGGCCTCCGACTTCGATCTCCGCACTTTCGGCTTTCGCAAGCTGAGCGATCTGGTGCGCAAGACCAATGCCTTCGAAACCGATCATCCCAAGGGAGGGACCTTGGGCATCGGGATCAGGCCGAACGCGCCGGTGCGAGTGCCCGGCGCTGGAATGCATCCAGCATCGTCGCGTCGGAGACCATAGGTGAACCGATATCCATACCTGTCAGTGCGACGAATGAGTTAGGTATTTGAGCGGCCGGCGGCATTCTTCCTGCTCGCCGCCCCAATAAAACCCCTCTCCCGCGCCCAAACGACTGCAGCGGTCCGGCTGTGGACACCCGTCTTGCTGTAGATGCGGGCCACATGATTGCGCACGATGTTGCGCGTCAGGCTGAGTTTCTCGACGGTTTCGGCGTCGCTCAACCCCTGGCACATGAGCCCCAGAACGTCCTTTTCGCGGGCAGTCAATACCGAAAGTCCCGCAGACGCTTTGTTCGATTTGCCTGGATGTCTCAGGCTGGCAAGCTTTCGATGACAGTGTCGCTGAACCATGACGTGTCCTGCATGACGGCCTCGATAGCCGCGATCAATTCGACTTCGGAGCGCTTGCGCTCGAGGATGTCCTGAAGAACGATCAAAAAACATTCCTGCGCGTGTATCGAAACAGTTCCGGCGGACATGAGAACATCGAGGATTTCCTCATGCTTTGTACGAAGTTGCGTTTCCATATAACGGAAATCGCCGGCCTTTTCGATCTCGCGTTCCATGCCGCGCTGCTGACCCAAAGCGGCAGTTCCTAGGCCGTTCGGCCAATGGCTTCCTCCTCGCCATAACCCAGCACTGATAGTGCCAGCGGGAGCCATCGCTCCAGCGCGTTGCCTGGTGATTAATATTGATCACAATCTCGTCTAACAGCGGGCTTTCTCGGAACACCGGCAAAGGTTGGATGTTGGCGTAAAGGGGCAGCCAATAGAAGCAAAGGAGAGACAGCAATGACTCCTAAAGCAGAAAGCTATCTTCAACGATTGTTCGTGAGCGGCCTCAAAGAGGCCTATTATGCCAAAAAGAAAATCGCGCGGGCGTTCCCGGAGATCGCAGGCATTCCAGAAGCCAAAACTGTCTCTGAAGCCTTCAAAATCCAGCAACAACAGACTGAACGCCACATCGAACGCCTGGAGCGCGTCTTCTCGCAACTGAGAATATCGGCCCAAAGCAACATCTGCCCCGCCATCGACGGCCTGATCGAACAGCGTTCCTGGATCGTTGAGGACTACCGCGACACGCAAGCAATCGACGCTGGGCTTCTGGCAGCTGTTCGAGCCGTGCATCACTACGAGATCGCGCTCTACCAGACTCTGGTTTCATGGGCGCGGGAGCTCGGCAACATGGACGCCGCCGATCTTCTCAAGATCACACTGCAAGAGGAACAGGAGGCCGAGGCGACCCTCGCCTCCCTGGCGGAAAGGGACGCCAACACGCGCGCGCTGGAGATCGCAGCCTGAGCGGGCACACACATTGCCAGGCTGCCGCCCGAGCTTCATCGGGCAGGCATGAGATTTCCCGCTTATGCGTCGCGGGTTTCAAACGCTCAGGCTGCGAACCTTAGCGCACCGCCGCCGAGATTGATGTCGACACAGTTGTCATCGGCTGCTCCCTCCCGAACAGAGCAAGCGCGGCATCTTCGCTCTGATAAGATCCCCACACCTTGTCACCAGCGCCTCGCCACACGGACGCGGTCTCGGACGCGATGTAACAATCGCCTTCGATCACAAGGATTGTTCGCCCAGTGATATTGGATACGCCACAACGTCCTGCGAAAACATGCGGGGCCATCGGAGCATCTGTTTGCTGAACACTGTCGCCGTCATTCCGCGGGATATCCAGATGACAGGGGCTCCATCGGGCTGGATCCATGGCTGGTCTGCGCAACGTGCAAAACAGGATGTAAAATCAACATCCTGAACGGCGAGCACACCGTGCACCAAGACCTCACAACGTGCGAAGTCTGGCGAAAAAGCGATCAAAATCAACCATCCGACCGAAGCGCACCGTGCGCCCTTTTATCTTGCCATCTTCGGTCGGGGAATAAGCGTCCGGTCTCTGCATCCGGATTGAGTAGTGCAATTGCGCAACATGTCGGGCTCCTTCGTAGCATGGAGAATCTCCGGCGAATTTGAGACATGTCGAGAACAAGGCGCGATAGTCCTGTTGGGTGGTTCACGCCGAGGCGTGGCAGCGCGGCGGTCTGACACGGACGAAATATTGCCGCGTGCATCGCCTGACGAAGAATACGCTCGATCGCTCGCGGAAGTACTCTGCGGGCGACGACGCGACGCGTAGCAGGCGGATATCAGGCACAATGGCGCCATCAGAAACGCCTGGAAGAGCGAGCAAATCGACGGTAAAGACGCGTTCGGCTGCGCTTTTCGGTGAGCACGGATGTGCGCAACCGTGCTGTCCAGGCGTCCTGGGCGCTGCATGTAAAGGCAGTGAACTGGACCGGAATGCGCGTCGGCAAATACGCCGCCGCATTGCATCTTTCGTCGACGAGCCTGCACATATGGCGTGACCGATTGGATGAGAGCGAGGTCAGTTTGACTGGCGGGCGCATCCTCATCCCTCCGCCCGTCCAGTCGTTAGCACGAGTGCTGGCGCAACGCCGCCGGACTCGAGCCTGACGGCCCCACCGAGCGATGATCCTGGCGCGCGCGGGCAACCTGCGAGGCTTCTTCAGCGACGCGGAAAAGCACGCCATTGCACTGGAGAGCGACCAAAATGCTGTCAGCGTCTCGCAGGTCACACGCAAGCACATGCTGTTTCGCTGGCGCGTTCAGTTTGGCGCGGCGCAGAAGAAGCGCGCAAAGCTTGCGACCGCCGCGCTGACGGACGACAGGCCGGTTGCGCGACCTCGCGCTGGTTTCGGTGGCGCTGTGTCGGTCTCAATGGGAGCGTCAACTCGTCGGCGACGGGCGCGCTGCAGTGCTGCAGCGCGCCTTGAGCTGGTGGAGAGATTTGCGACTGCCGGACCGGCAGGTTTTTCGCTTTCCTGAAAGAAAAGCCCCGCGCCGGGCGCGGGGCCTGTCGGATTTGCCGATCAGTCCGCTGGGTTCCAGATGATGGCGAAGGTTTCGTCATCGTCCTGGCCGGCGGCGCGGCCGAGATTGGCGTAGAGTTTGCGCGGGCCGAACTCCGGGGCTGCGATCGACAGGCTCACATAGTCCTTGCCGGAGGTCTCGCCGGTCCGGACCCAGGCGGCGCCCACTTCAACGCCCTGCGCCAGAACCCGGAAGTCGGGATGGTTGTCGGCGTTCTTGGCCTGGTTGGGAACGATGTCGATGTCGGTGCGCAGGCTGAGGGTCTTGAGCTGGCCCTTGTAGGCGCCGTTGTCCTGCTTGATGACGTATCCGATCGCGGTCATTTGGAAGTCTCCTTTGGTGTTCGCCGGGGACCATTCCCCTGCGATGGCGCACCGTGATGGGCGCGTCCGGACGGCCCGAACCCGGCAGGGCCGAAGCGTCAGCGCAGGACCCGAGCAGGCGACTTTTTTGGAGTGAAGCGTCGCGAGGAGCCGCCGCAGGCGGCGGGGAAAAAAGTCGGCAGTTGAGGGTTTCGGGCAGGCCGGATCCGCCCATAGGTCGTTCAGCCAGCAGCAGGGGAATGGTTCGTGGCGAGGCGCGGCGAGACTTGTTCGCAACGCGTTCGCGTACAGCGGGCAGGACAACGGCGGCTGCAAGGATCGCGTGCCCTAACGCTACCGCGCCACGACGATGGCGTTCTCTCCCGGCCAGCGCCCCGCACACCACGCAGATGCCAAGATGGAACAGGTCAGCAGTGCGCCGCTTGAAGCCGGAGCGGCCCCGGCCTTCGGCATCGGCGTGCGAAGCTATCGATACGCTCTGAAAACCGGCCAAGCGGCGGCAATCGATCTGCCGCCGCTGGCTTTTTGAAAATCACTGCGAAACCAACAGCGTCTCGACAAGCGCTCGTTGATCGGCGGTGCGAAAGCCGCCGCGATCGGTGTAGCTTTCGACCGGAAATTTCAACCAGCGCGGCAACCAGCTGCCTGCTTTCCGCCTGCCGTTTTCGCCAGCGATCAAGTCGCGGATAATGGCCTTCTGCGTCCTCACCTTCTCCGTGACATTGCTGTCGGCGACCTGTTTGCCGCCAAGCTCGGCAAGCATGGCGTTGGCGACGTCCCTGTCGCGCAACATGTCAAAGAAAGCGTCGTCCGCCTGCCAGCCGGCAGCCATATCGACTTTGAGATGAGTTCCGAGAAATTCGATGACAGCGCTGCCAGCTGCCAGTGTTTCCGCCATGACGACAGTCTGCACGAGGGCGACCTCCTCGTCGGACAACGCAAGCAACCGGATGAGAACGGTAGCGAGCGTGGCGTCATCGCCGAAGCCGCCCGCAACAGTGGTCTCGTCATCGGAGCGGCCAAGCAAAACCAGAACCGCGCGCAGCTTGGCGGTAAAAGCGGCCTCAGCAGTGCTTTGCGCGACACTTGTGGCGATGGCCTGACTGGCTGCGCGCTGCGGTTCCAGCCGCACTTGCCACAGGCTTGAGCCGGCAATCGCATGCGCCACCATCAACCGCAGCGTTACAGAGGGGTGGTCGAGAACGGCCGCCCTCACCGCTGCGTGGCGGTGCAGATCGACATAGTTCTGCATCGGCCCGGTAAGTTCAGGTCGAGACGCCTTTGCCGGTGTCTCCGCCCCCTCATCGCCGTCTCCATTGGAACGGGCGCGGCGCGCTTCTTTGCGCGTCAGCCAACCCTCGTGAAACTCCACCTCGCCGTGCTGCGACACGGTGACGATGACCTTGCCACCCTTTTTCCTTGGCGTTTTCTCGTGATCATAGGAGTGAAAATACTGGCCGGTTTCCAGCACCAGCACCTCGCGCCAGCCCGCTTCGAGATAGGCGTCGCGTCTGGCAGCGATGGCCTCATTCTGTTTTTGCCAGAACAGTTCGGCATCCGCGAAATAACTGTCTTCCCCGAACAGATCGGACACGATCTGGCCGCCGTAGTCCTCGATGGGGAACAGCGCCGCCCTGGTCGAGATCGACTGGCCGCCGAACAGCCATTGTTTCAACTGCCGTCCGTGCGGAGCGTACCGGTCAGGATCGAGGAAAAGCGCCAGCCAGTCCTTCTGCTGCGCCTTGGACGCCATGGTCAAATGCCGCACCGTGTCGGCGTCGATGTCCTCGCTCCGATAGGCTTCGCGGATTTTGGGAAGCAGATTCCCAAGCGCCAGAACGCGCTTCACCTGCAATTCGGTGATGCCGAATGTCGTGGCGATATCGGCAACTGCACGCCCCTGCCCTATCAGACGGGTGAACGTCTCCCATTGCGAGACTTCGTCGAGATCAAGACGAGCGATGTTCTCGATAAGCGAGGCTTCAAGGGCGTCGGCGTCGTCACCATCCTCCATGATGGCGCATGGCAAGGATTCAACCTCACCGCGTTCGTCGGCGACTGCCTTTGCCGCGAAATAGCGCCGTCTTCCGGCGACGATTTCGAAGGTTTCCGGCGAGCCGTTCAGCCGCACCAGAAGCGGCACCAGCACGCCGCGCGCCCTGACCGATGGCAGGATATCTGAGACATCCGGCGCACGTTTTGAATGCCGCATATTGGTGGGCGAAATACTCAATCTGTCGATGGAAATGTGAGCGAGTTGCATGGTTTTTTCTCCTTTGGCTCTGTTGTGGTTGTCCTTCCGCGAGGCCGCAGACCGAGCGGCGGGGGTTGCGCCTCGCGGCGCTCGTCATCCGCCGCGCCGGGCGGAAGCTCTGAATGGGAAAGCGCCAGCGCGGCAGCGGCGTGGCGCAAAAGCCGATCAGCCTCGGTGATGTGGCCGGCGATGCGCGCTGCCTCGGCATAGACCGAAAGCGGAAAGCGCGGCGCAAAACCGAGGTCGCGTTCGATAGCGAGGCCCAGTGGGCCTTTGATTGCCTCCAGTTCCGCGAGGCTGACGCTACCGAGTTCAGGGAAGCCGAAACCCAGATCGCAAAGCCCGAACAGCGTGTCGCCATCGGCATCAAGTTCGGTCAAAAGCCATGTTGCGGCGCCGACCGGATTGAACAGTTTCACGACCGGGACATGGTTGGTTTCGGTCTCGGTCGCACCATTGGCCAGCAGACGCGCGCGCAGTTCGTCGGTGATCAGGATCATGACAGGCTCCCTTGGTCAGAACAGGTTGCGATGATGGCGCGCCGCTATGCGGCGATGCCGGTTCGCGCTCCGCCTTGCGCGGCAGCGCCAAAGGCGAGCAGGAAATCGGCGGCTTTCGAAGCGAGACTGGCGGCGCGGAAGATCGCGCGGTTGTCCTCGCGCAGCACGGCAAGCCACGAGGCGATATAGTCGGCGTGGCGCACGGTCGGCTCGATGCCGAGCGTGGAGCAGACGAAGGCCGCAGCAATCTCCGCGATCAGTTCCTCGCGCGCATAGGCCTTCGAACCGAACGAACCGGACATGTCGCGGGCAAGGCGGGTCGGATGCCCGGTCCAGTGGCCGAGCTCATGGAAGCAGGTGCGGTAGAAATTGACCTGTTCGAAGAAGGCGGGCTGCGGCGGCAACTGGATGAAATCGGCGCCGGGCATATAGAAGGCACGATCCCCGCCGATGCGGATATCCGCACCGGATGCCTGGACCAGAGCCTCGGCATGCGGAACTGTCTCCCGTTCGGGAAGCACCCTGCCGCCAGCATGGACATGGTCTGGCAGGCCATCGCATTGCGCGGTGTTGAAGACGGTGAAACGCTTCAAGAACGGGATTGCCTGTGGCTCGCTATGTTCGGCCTTAGCACGCTCCTTTTCGTCCTTGGGAATGAAACGGTCCGCATGCACGATGGTGGTACCGTTCTCGCCTTTCCTGACGGAACCGCCAAGCGACAGCGCCTGCCGGAAGGTCAGCCAGTTCTGGCTTGGATAGTCGCGTTCGATCACCGCGCCCCACAGGATCAGGATGTTGATGCCGGAATAGCCGCGCCCGGTGGCGGCATTCCTCGGCAGTCCGACACCCGCTTTCGCCGGGCCCCAGGGCTTGACCCAAGGCACGCAGGCTCGCTCGAGATCGGCGATGATGCGGTCCGTGATCTCGGAATAGAGATTTGCCCGCGATTGCTGGCTCTTGCCTGCGCCAGCCTCGCCAGGGGCTGGACGTTTGCCGGTCTTGCGCATGATCTGGTCTCCGCTCCGCTCTCTTGCGCCCTCCCCGGAAGCGGGGTGGGCGGCGAAAACGACCGGAAAGGCTCGCCGTCAGAGGCTGCCGGCATCCGCAGGACCGCAACGAAGTGGAGGACCCGAGCGGCAAGCGAAGGGTTGCGGGCGGCCGCGGCGGGCCTAGAAGGGAGAGCCGCCCACACCGCGCCACCGGGGAAGGCCCGATCAAGAAATTTCGCTGGCCGTCAGGGCAGCGACCGCTTCAGCCCAGGGGGCTGCTTGCGCAGTGGGCGCGGCGAGACGATTGGCATGGCGTGTGTTTGAAGAAACCGGCACTCGGCGTGCTGCCGAGCGCGGTGGCGGCTCAGGCAAAACTGCCATGCCGTCCTTATGTGCAGAAGTAGGCATCCAAGATGGTCCCTGCCGGTTATATGGGGCGAGCAACGAGGAGACTGATTTGATTGTGGTTCCAGCTCTGATCCGACTGACTTACGTTTCGACGCTTCATCCTGAGATCTCCCTGACCGACCTGGACGCACTGGTCGCGAAGGCGGCGGTTTTCAATCAGGATCGCGATATTACCGGGGTGTTGGCGGTCGACCACAACCGGGTGTGCCAGATCCTCGAGGGACCACGTAGGCAAGTGGAGCAGTTGTTCGGTTCGATCCGCAATGATCCGCGCCATCACACCGTGACCGAGATAGAAACGCGGACGATAGAAGCGAGCAGCTTTGAAAACTGGGGAATGGTGCGGCGCGACATGGTCGATATGGTCATGTACGCGCTCGATTGAGCGGCGCGGCAACGCCGCGCATTCAAGAACTCCCCGAACTCCCCGGTCAGCGCGATTTGAAGGATAAATTCACGACGCCTTCGGGCGTTGGTGTGGCCGGCGAACCCGGGTCGCCATGACAGCCTTCAGCCGGGCCCAGCCACTGCGGTACGGACTTTCGCAGTAAGATTGGCAGGGACCCGCCCGCCAACGAGGCGGGTCCCTTTACCCAAGGGCGGATTGACCGCCCGATGGGCAACCGGCAAATGGATATCAGGAACGGGGTGGTTTAGACCATCCTCCCGCTTCACGGTTCATTTTGGTTGGCCGTTGTTCGCAATAGCTGGATAGACAGCTGCGGCAGCTTTCCTGGACTGCCCTCATGTCCCAGCAAGGTCGCGACACACGACCAGAACAGGCATGCATGCCTTCCGCACTGCGCTGCGCATCCCCGCCATGACCCTTTGCGGGTTTGCATCTAGCGGGACAGGCGCCCTTCGTCGTCGATAAGCGTGAGTTGTGCCTGCTGCTTATCGCCCCAGGCCCATAGGACCAGATTGAGATCGGCAGCGGTGGACCCGGCCGCGAAAGAACGGACCAACAGACCGTTGTAGCCCGCTTGTAGCAGCCTGCGGGCAAACGTCTGCGTGCCGGCCCGCCCCCGAGTTTTCATCTGGTCGCGCCAACTGGCATTGGCCAAACCCTCGGTGTTCATGTCAAAGGCGGCGAGCCCCTCGGCATCGCGACCGTCAAAAATGCGGTCGATGTCGGCCTCGTACGCGACAAGTGTGGTCGGCTGTAGATTGCCGATCTGGTTTGCTTCGCGGATCGCCGTGAGGACGGACAATGAACAGTAAAGCGCAGGCGTGCCTTTCGGATTGAAGCGACCGCCATAAAGCTCGGCGCCGCGACCCGACAGCGGTTCTCTGGCGTAGACAGGGTTAAGCGCCCTGTAGAGCTTGCCTTGATAGCGCATCGTTGCGCTCAGGCGTAGACGCCGGCGTCGACGGCATCGATATAGTCGAGAACATCGTCGACACGCCCGCTGCCGACCAGTTGCATTGCCGTCTGACCAGAAAATCCGGACAAAGGTTCGGAGCGATACCAGGCGTAGGCGATGAGGGCCGAGCCGAAACGCGGTTCGACCTTGTTGATGACTTCGACCATTTCGCGCAGCCGGCGCTGCGTTTTTTGCGAACGCACACGCTCCTGGCGCTGGATGGCATCTTTGCCAAGCCCGGCCGAGCGGGCTATGTCCTCGCTTGTGGTCCGAAGGACGGCCGCGATCTTTCGCGGTGCGAAAAGGCCCCGTTCCGAATATTGAGCGATACCCATCACGCGCGCCTGTGCCATATGTTGTGACGTGATATAGCGTCAAATCTAACGTCAAACAAGCCCAGACGCGCACCTGCCGCCCTTTGCACGCTAAGCCCCCAAGCGATAGCTCATAGCATCATTCTCGCGTGCCTGTCGCGGCGTGCGGCGGCGGCCGCGTACAAGGCGAGGTTCAGGCCGACCTTGCAGATTGGCGGTCGCGAGCAACCTGCCTGTTCGAGATATCCGGACCCAGGCAGGGTTTCGCGCCGACAAGGGCGCGGCTGCGCTTCAGTCGCGCTGTCACGATGCCAGCGACAAGCGGAGCAAAGCCAGCCGCGGGCCGTCTAAGGCCCTCGAACCGAGGCGACAGCCAAATCTTGAGCAATTTAACGACGAAGAAAGAAAATATATAACCGGAAGTTATAGGTAAAATATTGTAAATTATAGATTGAACGCCTTTTATCCGGCGTTATCATAAGATTATTCTCAAATGTAACCTTACATTACATAAAGAATAAACGACAACCACAGGTAAACAGCAACGTAATTCAGCAAATTATGCGCGTGATTTGTTAAAAATCTATCCATACTGTTGGTGCAGATATGAACGGCTTTGCGATCCAGTTTGCTGGAGCGCTGCTGATCACGATCGGACTTGGTCTTGTCAGCGGCTTTCTCGGCACAGTCTTCGGGCTGATGCTGGCTATTTTGAAGAACGCGCGCACCCCTCGGGTAGCGGGACTGATCACGGCCTACACAACGATCGTCCGCGGCGTGCCCGAACTTGTCATTATCCTGCTCATCTATTTCGGCGGCACCGCGCTGGCGAGCAAGATTGCGGGCCGATATGTCGAGATCAACGCCTTCACCGCCGGTATCGTCGCGCTGACCGTGGTTTTCAGTGGCTACGCAACCGAAGTGTTCCGCGGCGCGATCGCAGCCATTCCGGCAGGACAGGCCGAAGCGGCAAAGTCGCTTGGGCTGAACGCCTGGCAACGGTGGATGTTCGTCATAGGTCCGCAAATGTGCAGGCTGGCATTGCCTGCCTACGGCAATCTCTGGATTTCGCTGTTCAAGGACACCGCACTGGTTTCGATCGTCGGGCTGTCCGACATCATGCGCGTCGCTTCCGTCGGCGCCGGATCCATGCGCGCGCCGCTGACTTTCTATCTTGCAGCGTCTGCCCTCTATTTGCTGCTGACGACTGTCACGCTCGTGTCGATCCGCTCGGTTGAACGGCGCTACCCGGCCCTGGGCCGATAGGAGGCATGCGCGTGGACTTCGACACGATGATCGCGGCGGTGATGGTGCTTTCGTCGGGCCTGGCCCTTACCTTGAGCCTGACGGTGATGGCGCTGATGGCGGGATTTGTGCTGTCGGTACCGCTTGCCTTCATGCGCGCCTTCGCGCGCCCTGCCCTGTCCCGGACGGTGCTTTCCTACACCTATGTCTTTCGCGGCACGCCGATGTTGGTTCAGCTGTTCCTTGTCTATTACGGCCTTGGTCAGATCGAGGCGGTGAGAGCCAGCGTCTTCTGGGTGATATTGCGCGACCCGTTCTGGTGCGCCTTGTTGACCTTTTCCCTGAACAGCGCCGCGCACACCACCGAAATCCTGTGCCGGGGCCTTCAGTCGGTGCCGAAGGGCACGACCGAGGCGGCAACCGCGCTTGGACTGAAGCCCATGCAGGTTGCGCGTCTCGTCACCTTTCCGATCGCTTTCCGGATATCGCTTCCGGCCTACGGCAACGAAGTGGTCGGCATGATGAAGGGCTCTTCGCTTGCCAGCACGGTGACGCTGCTCGAGGTGACCGGCATGGCGCGACAGATGGTGTCGATGACCTTCGCGCCCTACGAGATCTTCATCGTCGCCGGAGCCATCTATCTGCTGCTGACCTCGCTTGCCGTCAAGGCAACCCAGTTCCTGGAACGGCAGCTCGCCACCGATGGCACCGCCAGACGATGGCGGCAGCCGCGGTTCGCTACGACCGTGCCCGAGCACCGGCTTACGACACCGATGCCGTGACTTTTTTGACGATTGGTTCCCCAACATCCAACCCACAGAGGTGTCCTGATGCGCATAGTTCTGGCCGGTACCGTGTTTGTCGCCGCCATGATCCCCGCCTTGCCGACAAGAGCCGAGAACACCCGGGTGATAACGATCGCCACCGAAGGCGCATCGCCACCGTGGGACGGGACCAACGAAAAGGGTGAACTCTACGGATACGACATCGATGTCGGTCTCGACCTGTGCCGACGCGTCAACGTGCAGTGCAAATTCGTGGCGCAGGACTGGGACGGAATCATTCCAGCGCTGCTGGTCGGCAAGTACGACGTCATCATGTCCGGAATGGCGATCACCGAAAAACGCAAGCAGTCTATTGCCTTTTCCCACCCCTACGCCGCCGGCTACAACCAGTTGGTGGTGCGCAAGGAGCTGGGGCTCGATCCAGGCGATACCAGGCAGCGCTTGAACCTCTCGGCAATCGATGCCGGCGGCAAAGCCGTCCTGGAGCGGCTGAGGTCGATTCTGACGGGTAAAACGATGGGTGTCCTGCGCTCCTCCAATTCGGAGGCGGTGCTGAAGGAGCTTTTCGGCGATGTCGTAACCCTTCGCAGCTATGACAGTCTCGACAACCTCAAGCTCGACCTCGCCGCCGGCCGCGTTGACGGCGGCCTCGCCGACTATTTCACATGGCGCGATTTCCTGGAGACGCCGGAAGGGGCCGGCGCCACCTTTCTTGGCCCGCAAGTCAATGGCGGGCTTTGGGGTCCCGGCGTCGGCGCCGGCATGCGCAAGGACGATGGCGAGTTGCTCGCGCGGTTCAATACCGCCCTCGACGCCGCTGTCGCCGACGGAACGATCAAGACGTTGAGTCTGAAGTGGTTCAAGACCGACATTTCTCCAGCCACCTCCAAATAGCGGACATCCATCCAGGATCGATGCGGTTAACACTCCATACCTTTCAAGGCGGGTTCGATGACCAATTCCTTTTGCGTGGCTGTCACCGGCCAGTCGCTGATCAAGAACGACGTTGCCGATGTCGCCGACGAACGGTTTCTTCAGGTCCTGGATTTCCTCAGGCAAGGCGACGTCGTTTTCACCAATTTTGAATCAACGATTCTCGGCCGCCATGGCGGTTGGCCGACCAAGGGGAAATATTTCGACTATGCGCGGCCTGCGGTGCTGGACAGCCTGCAGGCGATGGGTTTCAACGCGCTTGCGCTCGCAAACAACCACGCCTTCGATCTTGGCTCGGCCGGTGTCTTGTCGACATTGGACGAGGTTTGGTCGCGCGGTTTTCTCCATGCCGGCATCGGAAGAGACGAAGCCGATGCAATGCAGCCCGGCCGACAACGCCTGGGCGCCCGGGAAGTGACGCTTGTTGCCATCGACGCTGGCCCGGGGCCGGACAACATGTATGCGGAAAATCGCACGCCCACCCGTCCGCCGCGCCCTGGGGTCAACAGGCTGAAGACGCTGCGCAGGATCGGCGTGCCGGATGAGGATTTCCGTCGGCTGGTCGGGCTTGCCGAGCAGTTGCAGATGACGCCGGTTGAGGTGGGCAACTACACCCAGCCAAACGACCCGCCCCCGATGGACGCGGACAGCGAAATCAATTTCTACGGGACAATCTTCAGAAAAACCGACACCCGAGGCAGGCTTATCGAAATCGACAGCGACAGCGCCGAAGGCCAGCTGTCGGTGATGCGGCGCGCAGCGGCGCGCGGCGACTTTGTCATCGCCTATCTGCACCACCACCATTGGGAGCCCGGGTGGCAGGATGTGCCGGACTGGGTCCGGGATTTCGCCCGCTCCTGCATCGATGCCGGCGCCGACCTCTTTGTCAGTCACGGCGCGCCGGTGTTGCAGGCGGTGGAACTCTACAGGGGCGCGCCGCTGTTCTACGGCCTTGGCAACTTCCTCTTCCATGTCCCCGCCGAAGAAACCGAGTGGAGCGCGCCGGAAGTCTGGCAAAGCATCGTCGCGGCCTGCCGCTATGATGGCAGCGGCAACCTCGCCTGCATCGACCTTTTGCCCGTCGTCATCAGCGCGCATGAAACCGCGAGATCAGCAACCGAGCGATCGGTTCCGCTTGCCGCGACAGATGATGCTTCGCACCATATCCTGCAGGGATTCGCTGCCCGCTCGCGCAAGTTCGGAACCGAGATCGAAATTTCCCGATCTTCCGGCCGCATCTTACCCACCGCCGGTCGCAAGTTCGGTTGAGGGACGATCGTTCAGGCGAATGCCCATTGCGCATCCGTCACCGCGATCTCTTTCTCCTGCAGCCGCTTGTGAAGTTCGTCCCAGGACGCGTCCTGGGTAAAGCTGTCCATATTCGCGCAGGCCCGAACCAGCGGAATTGCGCCCAAACCGTCGACCTGGCTGATCACCCCGTTCGAACCGCGGTCAAGAAGCAGTTCGAGCGGCTCGTCGGCGTTTGCAATAACGCGATGGCCCCAAGCCCCAGGCAGATCATCCGCGGCCAACGCGTCGCGGAGATCGGCGTCGACACCGGCAGCAGAGATCGCCCGGCAAAGGACATATCGCATCAAAGGATAATAGATCGGTTGGTGGCTGCCGCCCAGCACACGCACGCCTGGCAGCATCGCCAGCACCAGGAAGGTGACGAACATGTTCGGAATGAGCCTGCGGTCGCGCAATCGTTCGATGATCTCGGCGACAGCGAAGCGTGCGACCGGTGCGCCGGTGGCCTGCTCGACCAGTTCGCCGCCTGCCAGCCGCAGCGCCGTGCGCTTGCCGTTCTGATACGACCAGAAGAAATCGGTCCCCCGTGTAAACCAGCCCCGCCATGGTCCGGCAGCGAGTTGTTCGATCTCCTCGAGAACAGTCGATACAACCGTTTCATTTTCCAGCAACCGCGTGCGCAGCCATGACCCGCCGTCAGCCAGATGCTGCGCCACCAGATCAGCAACATCTTCGTCGTCGAGTTGCAGAAAGGAAAAGCTGGTCCCGAACATCATCGGCCACAGCGCCAGGTTCGCGGCCTTGATCGCGTGGGCTGGTCTGCCGAACTGCGCTTGGGGAAGAAGTCGGCGCAGGCGGGCAAGCGCGTCGCTCTGTCCGTTCAGTTGCGCGGGCGCAAGCTCGAACCGATAAGGACCAAGCGCGGTCAGCAGACTGGATCCGATCATCCGCCTTTTGCCAAGCCCAAAAATATTGATCGGCCTGCCGCCGACGTTCAGCCAGCCAGGCCCCTTTCGTGTCCTCTCGACAAGGCTGACCGTCGAGACGGCACAGGAAAGGTATGTCGAGCAGCCGTGAGCGGCGAGGCCAAGCAGGCTGAAGACATGTGTGTAGTAGGCCTCCGGATCGATGATGAGGAGCAGATGCGGACCGGTCTGCAACACCGGCCTCTGCTCGAACTCATGGCAGATCCTTGCTGCGGTCGGCGCCGCCAGCTGGTGGCGGATCGCGGCCCTGTAGATAACCTCCAGCAACGCATTGAGCGCCTGAATCCGGCACTGCGGCCGGGATTTCAAAGCCGGGACCTCGAAAAGATGGCGAGCATAGTCGCGCACCGGCCGATCATGAAAGGCCCTGATCCATGGATAGAGCGCGGTCAGCGACCCAAGCGCTGCAGCTTTTCTCTCGCTGTCGGATGCCGGACTGTTCACCTCACGACGTGCCCTTCTGCTGCGATCGCCCAAGGACGACCAATGCGAAGATAGCGACGAGCAGAACCCCGCCAAAGCTCAGGAAAATCGTCGAAGGAAACGCTCGATCTCCGACAGCAGCAACAACGCCGAAAACGATCAGGCTGAGCAGGACCGCCACCGCGTGCATCAGGCCTTTGGCCCGGCCCAGGCAATCAGCAGCGACCCGTGACTGGAAAGTAACCTCAACGCTGACGCGACCCAGATTGTAGAGGAAACCAAGCGATGAAAAAACCACTGTGGTCCAGGTCGCCGCCAGAAACGGCAACGACATGAACATCAGCGCGGCCAGTCCCAGAATGAGCACATGGCGCGCCTCGGCACGCATCAATGCCTGGATGGCGATCAGGGCGGTCGCGCCAAGCAGTGACCCTGCCGACCAGGCGGCCTCGAGGCGGCCGAAATCCGCGGCGCTGCCTTTGCGCTCGGTAAAAACATAGTTCGACGCCAGCACGCTAATTAGCAACGCACTTGCATAGAAGAGTGCGTAGACGGCGATGAGATGCGGAAAGCCCGGGTGAATCGGGCATTCTGTCGTTCCGACCGAACCGTCATCGCGCAAGGCTGGCGGTAATCTCAAGGGTAGAAGCAGGCCGCCGGAAAGCAGGAAGCAGGCGCCGAAAACAGCAAAAGGCCCGACCGGTGAATGCCAGCCGAGCAGGAACCCGGCCGACAGCGCCGCCAGCAGGTTGCCGAATTGCATGGTCAGCACGACAGTGGAGTTCCAGGTCACGGGATCCCGCCCGCGTCCGGTGGCAGGGATCATGGACTGATTGGCGGTCAGCGCGACACGGTCGCAAACCGAAAAAAGAGCCGCCGATACGCACAGGGTGAACAATGCGTCCAGCTGCAGCATTGCCCAGCCGGTTGCGAAAACGACGACGGAGCGAGCAAGCTCGGCGGCTGCATTCAGCCGGCGCCTTTCGAAACGATCTGCCATCATTCCGGCTACCGGGCTGGATACGACCTCGGCCACGCTGGCGATCACGAGAAACGCCGCGACGCCGGCACTGCCAAAGCCTCGCGCGGCGAGTATCCATGCCGCCGCCAGATAATACCCATTGCGGCCGGCAGCCCCCGACAGGGCGCTCGACAAGAAAGCGGCGCGCAGCCACCCCGAGGGCTGCCTCCGGCTCATGTCATCACGGGAGGGTTGAACCATATCCGGCACGCCTACAGGCCTCGATTGCGCAATCGTCGCATCACGGCCGGCGGTACGCTTTCAGAATGTCGCTGCGATTTGCCGAGAGGTGCCGCAGTGCGCCGGCGGTACGCTAGATCCGGCAGAGCCTGCGAAACTCCGTTGGCGTGATGCCGAAATCGCGCTTGAACACGGTTGTAAAGTGACTGGGAGTGGCGAAATGACACGCCATCGCGATTTCCGTCGCCGACAAGGTGGTCGTGCGCAGCATCACGGACGCCTTTTCCAGCCGGCGCTTGGCCATATAGGCGTAAGGGGTCATTCCGGTCGACTGCTTGAAGGCGCGCCAGAAATGGAAACGGCTTAGTCCCACTGCGTTGGCCAGTTCGGTGGGCGTCGGCGGCTTGTCGGAAAATTCGATCATTTCCAGCACATGCCTGAGATCGAAAGACGACAGGCCACCCTTTAAGACCGTGCCCGGGACGGCATTCAACCGGGTCATCTGCACGATGAGCTGCATCGCCTGGCTCTCTGCCATCGTCACGCTGAGCGGATCGGGATGCGCCACCTCCATGGCAATACGCTGCAAGGCGGTTTCGACCGCGCTGTCGCGAAAGCCGACGCAGGGCGCAGGACTCGGCAGGCGCTGGCGCATCTTTTCGTCAAAGATTTCCTCGGCGAGCCGTTGATCGACCGAGACCAACAGGTAGGCAGCGATCGCGTCGCCTTCGTCCCAACCTCGCCAATCGCTGCCGGCGGGAATGTAGATCACCGAGCCAGGACGGCGCGGCCGGAACGGCAAGCGGCGCCCATCGACGACGTCTTGGCCGCGTGAGACCGAGCCCGCCAGATTGAGAACGAAGACATGACCCGAGCAAGCAAGGTGCGTTTCCTGACGTTCCAGGCCGGTTCGCTTGATCAGCTCGGCGCGAACACCTTCCCAGTGCTGATGCTGGCGAACGAATGTCTGGTGCCGGGAGCGCCGAATGCAACGCGGATCTGGGTAAACTATTTCCGCCACAAGGAACAATCTCCCGTTCGCGCAGCAGTCCTACTCCCCAGATGTGGACAACCTTGGATTAGGTAACAACTATAAAATAACTCTTGGTTGGAGAAAGATGTGGCTTTTTCGAAAACACAGCAATGGAAGGAAAGCGACTTCTGTTTTTCGGGCTTACCAGCAACTTCAACCGCTACCCGCTCGAAGCGAAATACTGGGCAAAATTTGACTTGCCGCGCGTTTCCTCCGGTCAGGTCTCGGCGTCTCACCGACCTGTCGATAGTAAGGAGGCAGCTCCATGCGGGGTCTCGAAGACTTTCTGGCCGAATGCGATCGCGGTCCGCGGATCAACGAACTCAGCGGCTTCTTTGCTGCAACGGCCGCAGGCAGAAGCGGCAAGCCAATCCGCAAACCTCTTGCCGATCGGCGGCTGCTGCCAGACCAGGATCTTCTTCGCGCCGTCGTTGCGCTACACGCGGCGCGACAAGGCCACTTTGACCAGCACTACCACGGCAGCATCCCCTACAGGCTCGAGGAGGAGTGCCGCATGGCGCACGCCGTGCTCAAGTACACGCTGCAGCGCGGCGTTCCGCTGTCGCTCTACAGTCTTGGAACAGCAGAAGGAACGATGGCCAGGACGCTGTCGGAATTGGCTCAAGGCAAGATCCAGAGCCTGTCATGTAGCCCGAATCCCGAGAATTACACGTGTTTCCTGGACTATGGCGAGCCAGCCGATGCGGAGTTCTTCGTCGGACCGTTCCACAGATTGACCAAGGATGTGCTCACCGCGGAGCCACGGCTGGCGAAATTCCACGCCGGCTTCGATCTCATCCTGGAAGACACGACTTTCCAGATGTATTCGCCGAATCGGGCAAAGCAGATCGAATATGTCAGCCAGCACCTGAAGGGTGATGGAATTTTCGTCTTCGTCGAAAAGTTCCGAGCCCGCGACGCCGAAGAATACGAACGGCGCGAACTGCAGAAAGATCACGGTTTCAAGGCGCGCTACTTTCCGCAGGATGAGATCGATAGGAAGAAGACTGCGGTCCTCGGTACGATGTTCGACAGCGAGGTGACGCTGGTGCAGATGTCAGAGGCGATCCGGACCCGGTTCAGATATTGCGCGATGACCTGGAACAGCGGCAATTTCTACAGCCTCGCGGCAAGCAATGCGAAGGAAAACCTGGACCGCTATCTCTACCAGATGGAAGAGCCAGCCATCCCGTACGAATATGTCTATGACTCCGGGCTGCCGCGCGACCCCGCCGACGACGTCGCCACAGAACAGCTGCGCTAAGGCGGGAATACCGAACTCCTGTCGGCTGGCGGGTCACCATCATACGTTCCGACCTTCCTGGGGTTCGGCCATGCTGCATAAGGCAATCGAGCGGTGTCAGATATCAACAACGCGCTGCGTCGCCTCGACTGCGTTTTCGCGGCAGCCGACCAAGGCAGCCTGCGCCAGGCGGCCCGCATCCTGCGGGTCCGGGAATCGAGTGTAAGCCGCAACATCGTCGCGCTTGAGCAATTCCTCAACATGCAGCTGTTTGATCGCACCGCTCAGGGCGTCCGGCTGACGCAGGCTGGTGCGGCCTGGGCCACACCCATTCGGATCCATTATGAGGGATTGAAAGACGCCCTCACCAAAGCGAACCCATGCGAGCATGATGCCAAAACATTGAGGATCGGACTTTCGGCACTCGGCGGCCGGGCGTTCGTCGCGGCGCTGCTGCGGCGTTTCAAAGCACTCCATCCGCACGTTAACATGGTCATCGCGGACTGTCCGCACGAACAGGTGCTCCAGTCCATTCGCCGGCGGCAGATCGACGTCGCCTTCATCACTGCGCCGGCAACCATCAGCGCATGTGCCAGCGAAGTCCTGGTCGAAGAGCGCCTGTTCGTGCTCCTGCCCATGCAGCATGCCCTTGCCGAAAGGGCGGCGGTTTCCTGGCATGACCTCGCCAACGAGCGCGTGCTCATTCCGGCGTCACAAGAAGGTGCTGGAGCTCAGTTGGCCCTCGCCAGCCCCTTTGGCACGGATCACGGCCCCGACCTCGAAATCTGCGTCGGCAATGAGGCAACGGTCGTCCTTAAGGTGCAGCTCGGCCAGGGCGTGACCGTGGCCGAGGAAAGTCTGGCAAAATGCGGAGCGGCGAACGCCACCGTCTGGAAACCGCTAGAGGGGCAAAACAGCGTTGTCGCCGTCAAGGCAGTATGGCTGGATTCCAATCCCAAGCGTGCGCTGCTGCGGCTTCTCGGCATTGCGAGGAAGTCGGCACGCGCACAGCCAGGAAACATGCGCTCATCATGGGATGGCGAGCGCACAGCAAGACGCTGATCGCCGCTATCCTCCGTCCAGCTGTCACCGGCGATCGTGGCTGGCGCTGGATGAGGCGCGCCTGGCGCTGGCGAAGCCGCGATCCGTTGCGATGAACTTTTCCAGCATCGGCACGATCAGGCGCCCGGGTTCAACCGGGTCGCGGCCGGTGCCCTCGCCAAGCAATCTGCCATAGGCAGTGAGATCACCGTGGAGCGCTGCCGGCAATTCGACAGTGATCTTCACCGGCTTGTCGTCGGCGAGAGGGCTAAGTTTGAGTTTTGTCATGGTCAATTTCCATATGGCTCGAGGACGAGGTCGCGGGTGACGATGACCCTGATTGGGAAACCCGGCCGAACGGTCAGCGTCGGCGCGACCTGCAGCTGGCGCTGGACGATCTGCTGCCCGGCCTGATTGATCGTGTCCTCGGCGCCACTGCGCAGGGCGCGGATCAGGCGGTCGTTGTCGTCGGTGGCCAGTTCCGCACCGATACCGAGCAATGTCGACAGGCCTGCGGCCTTGATCAGGTCCCACCAGTGATAATCGACACCATCCTCCAACCCGGCGTAGCCTTGGGCGTCGGCGCCCGGCTGGCGCTCCAGCACGATCGAGCGGCCATTCGGAAAGATGAGGCGGTTCCAGACCAGAAGGACCCGCCGCTGGCCGAAACCGACACCATTGTCGTACTGGCCGATGATGCGGGTCCCTTGCGGCACCAGCAAAACGTTGCCGGTCGGGCTGTCATAAACCTGTTCGGTGACCTGGGCGGTGATCTGCCCCGGCAGGTCCGAGCGGATCCCGGTGACGAGTGCCGCCGCGATCACGGCGCCCGCCTGCAGCACGAAGGGCGATGGCGCGGGCAGGACGCGATCAACAGCTACAGTCCGATGGTCGACGGCGGCATCGAGGAAGGCCCGTTGACGGTCATTCGCGGCGGGCATGGCCGCTTCCCCCGCCGATCGCGAACTGACAAGGGCGCCGGGAGCGACGTTGGCAAGCGTCACTTCGTCACTCTGCGGCTCGGTCTGAAAGAAGACCTTGCTCAGCCGTGCAGCCTCTTCTTCAGCCAGGCGACGCTGTTCCGCCGCATCAACCGCCGGTGCAGTGTTGGCAGCCTGCGGGACGGGCTGGCTTTTTGCCTGCGCGGCAAGAATGGGACGACCGAGATCGCCAGGCAGCGGCGGACCAAGGATCGGACCGCTGTAGTCGCGAGGAAGGCTCGCCAGACCATCTGCCAGCTGTCGGCCCGACGTTGAGTAGAGTTCTTCCCCACCGGCGCTGCGATCGCGCGTGCGCAGCGCATAGATCAACGCGGTGGCGACAATCAAGGCGGCTACGGCGCAGCCGCCAAGCAGGACCTTGCGTGACAGGCGCGTCACGCGCGGCGGTTCGGCGCGCAGCCGCATGGCCGTGGCTGGCGATTGTTCCAAAGTCATGGCAAGCGCCTTTCAGAAGTACGCACGATCCTGACGCTCTGCTGGCGGTCGGCGCCGCCAAGCCGCAGTTCGGCGGCGCCGAACAGGCGATCGACGATCAGGACATGCCGATCGATGCGCGTGTTGACGATCTGGGGTTCACCATCTGGACCGATGACGAAGAGCGGCGGCATCTCGCCCTGTACGATGCCACGAGGGAACTCGACATAGACGCGGCGACCGTCGTCATAAACCGAGACAGGCCGCCAGGGGGGCGTGTCTCCTTTCAGCCGATACCGGTAATGCCGGGCGGCTGGCCCTGGCAGCAGCCCGATCGCCGGCGCAACGCGCCGATTTGAGGCAGGCGGCTGCGGGTAAGCCCACGCCACCGAGGGCATGTAGGGCTTTTCGCCCGAGTGCAGTTCGATCAAATAGATGCGGCGGTCGGTGGTGATGACGAGATTGGTGGCGATGCCGGCTCGCGAGGGTTTCACCAGCACATGCGTCCTGCGCGTCGTTCCTGAACCGCTCTCGGTGTCGCCAAGGATCCAGCGCGCGGTATCACCGGCTGCGATCGGGCCGACCCTGGCCAGGCTTTCACCGGCCTCCAGCGCGATATCGGTGATCTGGCCTGGCGCGGCATAGACCTGATAGAGGGCGCCTTCGCTCCAAGGATAGATCTGCACGGCGTTGAAGTAGCCTTCGCGGCGCGGCTCGACGCGAGCGGCGGCATTGGCGCTTTCGACGCGCTCCGAGGCTGTTTTGGCGGCAGCTTTCCCACCGCGTGCAGGCGTCCAGGCCGGAGGGATCAGCAGCGGCTTTGGCCGATCGTCGGTTATAGCCGCCGGGAGGGGCGGCAATGGCGGTACATCGGCGTCGTAACGGAACTGTGGCGGTCGCTCGGTCGCACAACCGGTCAGCATGAGCAGCAGCAAGGGAGCGAGTGCTGCTCCCGACGTGGAGAGCCTCTCGCCGCAGCCTGCAAAACCTCGCATGGCCGCGGTCATTGTCCGATCTCCCGTGACCAGTCGATCGCGTTGACAAAGATGCCGAGCGGATTGGCCTTGAGCTGATCGACATCCCGTGGCGGCTGGATCGCGATCGTCAGGATTGCCGTCCAGCGCTGCGTCGAGGCGAGTTTGCCGTTTTCGTAGTGGCGCTCGACCCAGGCCACCCGGAATGAAGCTGGCGATGCCCTGATGACGCTCGACACCTCAATGGAGATCTGTTGCTTCCCAACCTTGACGAACGGGTCGTTCGTGCGGGCGTATTCGTTCAACGCCGCGGCACCGCGGTCTGTCGTCCATTCATAGGCGCGCAGCCAGTTCTGACGCACGATGATCGGATCGGCTGGAACCGAGCGCACCTGTTCGATGAAGCGGGCCAGGTGCCACGCGACCTGTGGATCTGTCGGTTGGTATGCTGCGACAGCCGGAGCGAGCGCTTTCGCTTCGCCCAGCCGGTCGACCTGTACCACCCAGGGCACGACGGTGCCACGCGCCGACTGCAGCACCAGGGCGCCGGCCAGACCGGCGGAGAGGATCAGCGACCCAAACGCCATGAAGCGCCAGTTCCGCGCCTGCAGGCGGGCCGAGCCGATGCGCTCGTCCCAGACCTGGGCAGCCTTTTGGTAAGGAGTCTGCGGTTGCGGGGTCTTGCCGTAGTGCACGGCTGGGCGCCAGAAAGGTGTCATGAGCCTTCGCTTTCAGAGAGGTTGACGGAAGTGCCGGAGCCATGGCTGTCACCGGAGCGGACGGCATGCGCTGCGGCGCTGACGCCGTGACTCATCGCCTGGGCATGTTTCATGCGCCTGGCCCAGTCGGGCGCTTCTCCGCGCAGTTGCGCCGAAGTCGCGGCGGCCAAGCTGTCATCAGCCGCAGCCGTGGCGGCGACAGATCCGGCATTTGAGGAACCGCCGGTCGCGGCAAAGCCCGCCCTCACCCCATCCGAGAAACGGGAAGCAATGGCATCGGCGGCGCGTCGAAGCGGTGAAGCAGCAACGGTTCCAGCAGCGTGTGCAACGCCGCCAAGGCCGGCTGCGATAGCGGAACCACCCGCCTGCCCTGTCGATCCGAGGCGATAGGCGGTGGAGACAGCGCCCGCCGCCGCAGCAGCGGTACCCGTTGCACCAAGGCCGCCGTCCATAGCCGCGCCTGCGGCCCTGACGCCGAGGGCAGCAGCTCCGCCGGCGCCAACCGCGGCGCCGGCGACAGCAAGGCCGGTGCCAGCAACAGCGCCGGCGCCGAGCTGTGGACCGCCCGACACAAGACCGTTGGCGATGCCGGGCCCGAAGATGCCGAGACCGACAAGCGACAGCGCAGCAAGCACCACAGCCATGGCATCGTCGATCGAAGGCGTCACGCCGCCGAAACCTTGGGTGAATTGACCGAACAGCGTCGATCCGATGCCGATGATAACCGCCAGCACCAGGACCTTGATGCCCGAAGAAACGACATTGCCGAGCACGCGCTCGGCCATGAACGCGGTCTTGCCGAACAGCCCGAACGGGATGAGCACGAAGCCGGCAAGGGTTGCCAGTTTGAACTCGATGAGCGTGACGAAAAGCTGGATCGCCAAAATGAAGAAGGCGAGGATGACCAAGGCCCAGGCAAACAGCAGGCAGGCGATCTGGATGAAATTCTCGAAGAACGCCACCCAGCCCATCAGGTCGGAGATGGACTGCAGCAATGGTCGCGCGGCATCGAGACCGGTCTGCGCCACCTTGCCCGGACGCATCAGCTCCGCAGTTGTGAAGCCGGTGCCCGACGCTTTCAGGCCGAGTCCTGCGAAGCTGTCGAAGACGATCTTGGCGAGAGTGTTCCAGTTTGAAATGAGGTAGGCGAAGACACCGACGAACAAGGTTTTCTTGACCAGCCGCATGACGATGTCGTTGTCGGCGCCAAGGCTCCAAAACAGCGATGCCAGCGTAATGTCGAGAACGATGAGCGTGCTGGCAATGAAAGCCACTTCACCGCCAAGCAAGCCAAAACCCGAATCGATGTAGCGGGTGAACACGCTGAGGAAATTGTCGATGACACCGGCGCCGCCCATGGGTTAGCGCGCCTCGTCGGGCGACGGCTCGACGCCGGTCCTGGGCCGCAAGAAACGTTCGCGCGTCAAAGCCCAGGCCCTGAGGCACGCTCCGTCCGCCGCAGCCGCCTCGCCCTTGTGTTGGCATCGCCGCTGCTCCGCCAACAACGGATCGGGTGCGGTGCGCGGTGACGGCCTCACCAAGGCTTGTGGTGTGTTGTCCTGACGCGCCCAGTCGAGGGCTGCCGCGGTGGCAGCGACAGACAACAGCGCGACGCCGCCGATGTGGGCCAATGTCCTGGTGTCCATGGGTTCGCCCGCTTTCACTTGGCGCTGTTGAACATTTGCGCGTTGCCTGGCTGGTAGCCGGCGCCGGGGGTCAGAAAACGCCGGCGCTGCTCGCGCCCTTGGTCTGCGGCTGCAGTCCGCTCGGCCTCCGCCAGCATGCCGGCGCGGCCATTGGCCGAGATCAGCGCGAGAAGGTCGGAAAGCTGCTGCGACTGCAATGCCAGAAGCTGGTTGCCGGCCTGCGTCGCCTGCAGCGCGCCGCTCGCGCCCTGGCTCCGCTCGACCAGCGCCGACATCTGGTTGCGGTTGGCATCGATGTTGCCGACAACACCGGCCTGGATACGCAAGGCGTCCTTAAGGCCGGCAACGGTATTGCTCCACCGTGAACGCGCATCGGCAACGAGCTCGCGATCGGTTGCCGACATCGAGGCGCTTCCATATTTCTCGCTGAAGATCTGGTCGATCTGGCGAACATCGAAAGCGATGTTCTGTGCCTCACCGAGCAGTTGCTGCGTCCTTGCCGCCGACTGCTGGATCTGCTGGAGTGCGGAAAACGGCAGGCTCGCCAGATTGCGAGCCTGATTGATCAGCATCTGCGTTTCGTTCTGAAGCGACGTGATCTGATGCGTGATCTGTTCGAGGCTACGCGCCGCCGTCAGCACGTTTTGAGCGTAGTTCGAGGGGTCGAAGACGATGCGCCAGGCAAGGGCCGGTGGCGCCAGCAGCGGCGAGACCGCTAGCGGTGCGGCCAGAAGGCTTGCGGCAACAACAACGGCGCGGGCGCGACAATGACGGGATTTCATGACTGGACCTCCTTTGCGGCTTTGGTGTCAGATGTCGGAAAATTCGCGATGAGATCGGCCGCCCAGCCGGTAGCGCGGGCTTTGAGCCAGGCTTGAAGAAAGCCCTCGCGGCCATGCTCGGCGACGATGCGGGAAACAAGCGACTGGTCGGTCTTGGATGAGGCGGCACATAGCGCGAAACCGACTTCGCTCAGGCCGAGCTCGAACAGACGGTTGCCGCGCCTGGACTGGCAGTAATAGTCGCGTTTCGGCGTCGCCCGCGCCAGGATCTCGATCTGTCGGTCGTTGAGCCCGAAGCGGCGATAGATCGCGGTGATCTGCGGTTCGACCGCGCGCTCGTTCGGGAGAAAGAGCCGCGTCGGGCAACTTTCGACGATCGCCGGCGCAATCGCGGAATTGCCGATGTCAGAGAGCGACTGCGTGGCAAAAATGACGCTGGCGTTTTTCTTGCGCAGCGTTTTCAGCCATTCGCGCAGTTGGCCGGCAAAGCCGTCGTCATCAAGTGCGAGCCAGCCCTCGTCGATGATCAGCAGGGACGGCCGGCCGTCGAGCCGCTCGCCGATACGATGAAACAGATAGGCCAGCACGGGCGCCGCGGCCGCGGTCCCGACAAGGCCTTCGATCTCGAAGGCTTGAACCGCCCCGTCGCCGAGATGTTCCTGCTCGGCATCCAGCAGGCGGCCGTGAGGTCCTCCGACGCAATACGGTCGAAGCGCCTGCTTCATGGCGTTCGATTGAAGCAGGACCGCCAATCCCGTTATGGTACGTTCCACCAGCGGGGCTGACGCAAGTGACGTCAGCGCCGCCCACAGATGCTCCTTCACCTCCGGCGTGATCGCCATTCCCTCGCGCCTCAGGATGGCGACGATCCAGTCGGCGGCCCAGGCGCGCGCCGGCGCGTCATCAATGCGCGCGAGCGGCTGCAACGCGACCGAATATTCCGAGCCATCGGTGAGATCGCCGCCGAGATCATGCCAGTCACCGCCCATGGCAAGCGTGGCCGCACGGATCGAGCCGCCGTAATCGAAAGCGAACAGCTGGGCATTGTCGTAACGGCGGAACTGCAAGGCGATCAGCGCTAGCAGCACCGATTTGCCGGCTCCGGTCGGACCGACGACCAGTGTGT
The DNA here is from genome assembly GCF_002858745.1 of Mesorhizobium loti. Lineage (GTDB taxonomy): Bacteria > Pseudomonadota > Alphaproteobacteria > Rhizobiales > Rhizobiaceae > Mesorhizobium > Mesorhizobium loti_F. The sequence goes on from NZ_PJRO01000001.1 coordinate 82,326, forward strand.
GGCCGACGTCACCGACATGAAGGGATAGCCGGAACGGGGTCGAGCCCTCGGTCTTGCCGTAAAGCAAGGGGGGAGCGTTGAGGTGCTCGTCCCGTTCCGGCCCCGCCCACACGGCGGAGAGCGGAATCATGTGGGCGAGATTGAGCGTCGAGATCGGCGATCGCCGAACGTTGGCGTAGACATGTCCCGGCAACGAGCCAAGCCAGGCATCGACCGCATTGATGGTTTCCGGCATCGCCGTGAAGTCGCGGCCCTGGATGACCTTTTCGACCAGCCGCAGCTTTTCGTCGGCGGTGGGCTGATCGTTATCCCATACGGTGATGGTGGCCGTGACATAGGCTTGCCCGGCGTAATCAGCGCCAAGCTCCTGCAGAGCGGCATCGGCATCGGCAGCCTTGTTGGCGGCATCGGTATCGACCAGCACTGAAGGCTCGTTGGTCATCACCTCCTTCAGGATGGCGGCAAGTGATTTTCGCTTGGCGAACCACTGCCGGCGGATCTTGGCCAGGAGCTTCGTCGCCTCAAGCTTGTCGAGCAGGATCGCACGCGTCGACCAACGGTAGGGAAAGGCGAGCCGGTTCAGTTCGTCGAGGATCCCTGGCGTGGTCGCGGTTGGAAAGCCGACGATGGTGAGCACTCGCAGATGCTGGTCGCCGAGACGTGGCTCGAGGCCGCCGGTGAGCGGCTGATCGGCCAGCAGCGCATCGAGATGCATTGGCGTCTCCGGCACGCGGACGCGATGTCGCCGGGTCGAGACGGTCGAGTGCAGGTAGGTCAGGGTTTCCGCGTCGTCGAGCCACCGGCATTCCGGCATGAAACCATCGAGCAGCGCCAGCACGCGCTCGGTGCGGTCGAGGAAGGAACGCAACATGCCGTGCGGATCGATGCCGCCGTGCTCGCGCCCCTCGTAGAGCCATGTCTCGGCGCGAGCGGCGTCCTCGGCGGGCGCCAGCCAGGTAAAGGTCAGGAAGTAATGCGTTTCGAAATGGGCTCCAGCCTCTTCGAAGCCTGCCTTTCGTTCGGCATCGACAAGGCCTGAGGCGGCGTCGGGAAAGCGGCTGTCGGGATAAGTTGCCGCCTCGCGCCGCTGCGCCTCGACGAAGATCGCCCATCCGGAGCCGAGGCGGCGCAATGCATTGTTCAGCCGGCTGGTGACCGCCACCAGCTCAGCGGCGACGGCGGAATCGAGATCGGGTCCGCGGAAGGCCGCGCTGCGTTGGAAGCTGCCGTCCTTGTTGAGGACGACGCCCTGGCTGACGAGAGCTGCCCAGGGCAGATAATCGGCAAGCAGCGCCGCGGAACGGCGATATTCGGCAAGGTTCATCATGGCGTGCTCTCAGACCGCGAGGTGGCTTGGAATGCGCAGATGGCGCCTGCCGGTCTCGACGAACAGCGGATCGCGTCTTGCGGCCCAGACCGCAACGAAGTGCCCGATGGCCCAAAGGGCAAGGCCGACAAGCCACAGGCGCAGGCCAAGACCGACCGCCCCGGCAAGCGTGCCGTTCATGATGGCGATCGAACGGGGAGCTCCGCCAAGCAGGATGTGCTCGGTCAGCGCCCGATGAACCGCAACGCAATAGCCGGGGATGGTGTCGGGTTGTTCAAAAGACATTGACATCAGACCAGCGCTCCGCCGCCGAAGGAGAAAAACGACAGGAAGAAACTCGAGGCCGCGAAGGCGATGCTCAGTCCAAAGACGATCTGGATCAGGCGCCGGAAACCGCCGGACGTATCGCCAAAGGCCAGGGTCAAACCGGTGACGATGATGATGATCACCGCGATGATCTTCGCGACCGGGCCCTCGATGGATTGCAGGATCTTTTCCAGCGGTTGTTCCCACGGCATCGACGAACCGGCGGCATGCGCAGCGTAGGTCAGCGCGAGATTAACCGAGATGATGGTGACGCCGGCGGCAATGCGCCGGCCGGCGATGGGGAAAATGTGGGTCACGAATGGCCTCCAGTCTTGTCCTGTGCGATTTGGGTGATGCGATAATCCTGATCGGGACCAAGCCCATCGACACGGGCGAGTTCGATCAGCCGGCGCGCGGTCCCTCGCCCCGCAAGCACTGCGACGAGATCGATCGTCTCGGCGATCAGGGCGCGGGGGACGGTGACGACGGCTTCCTGAATGAGCTGTTCGAGGCGGCGCAGCGCACCGAGGCCGCTGCCGGCATGAATGGTACCGATGCCGCCGGGATGACCGGTTCCCCATGCCTTGAGGAGGTCGAGGGCTTCCGAACCCCGCACCTCACCGATCGGAATGCGGTCAGGCCGGAGGCGCAAGGACGAACGCACGAGATCCGAGAGCGTGGCGACACCATCCTTGGTCCGCAGCGCGACGACATTGGCTGCCGCGCATTGCAGCTCGCGCGTGTCTTCGATGATGACGATGCGATCGGTGCTTCTGGCGACTTCCGCCAGCAGGGCATTGGTGAGCGTGGTCTTGCCGGTCGAGGTGCCGCCGGCGACGAGAATGTTGGCGCGCGCTGCCACCGCGGCGCGAAGTTCGTCCGCCTGCCCTGCGGCCATCACACCGCTGGCGACATAATCGTCCAGCGAAAACACAGCCACGGCGGGTTTGCGGATCGCAAAGGCCGGGGCGGCGACAACCGGCGGCAGCAGCCCCTCGAAACGTTCACCGGTACCGGGCAGTTCGGCCGAGACGCGCGGCGCACGGGCATGGACCTCGGCGCCGACATGGTGGGCGACGAGTCGCACGATGCGTTCGCCGTCGGTCGCGGGCAGCGCTTCTCCCGTATCGACAAGGCCTTCCGCCAGACGATCGATCCAGATGTGACCATCGGGATTGAGCATGATTTCGACGATCGCTGGGTCGTCAAGGAAGCGCGCGATCGCGGGACCGAGCGCGGTACGCAGCATGCGCGAACTGCGCTGATGCCCTATCGAATTGAGGGTTTGCAAAGCGGCCGTCCTGTCCTCGTTTTGTCGGGAACAGGTCAGGCGTCCCCGCGCGGGGATGATTAAAAGAACCTGGAATCGGGCCGGTTCAACAAGAATCAGGCGTCGTCGTAGTGTGGCGTGCAGATACAGGAGAACGGCGGTTTTGTTTGTTCGCAGCAAGCACGCCACATTCGGTCAGTCGCGGCCAGGTTGTGGCTGCAGCCTCTCCTCACTCATCGGATCAGCGTCTTCGGACACCTCCTGGTGTAGTCTTTGACCGCGTGCCAGGCGTCGGCCAAGCGCGGCAACGAAGGCTTCATATCGCTCGCCGGCCTTGGCGCGCGCTGCCTGGGCGGCAGGTTCGGGCAGCGCCGGGACCGTGGCCAGCCAGAACCGGATGAACACCGCAATCGTCTCGATTGCGATGTTGATGTCGCGCTCCTGGCGGTCGAGGCGACGGTCGATGCGGTCAAGCCGTTTGGCGATGGCCGCCTCGCGTCGATCGTTGGCGTCCGGCGACAGGAAGGAAGCGATCGCGGCTTCCGCGATCATGGACTGCGAGCGCCCCCGCCGGGCTGCGTACTCGACAAGCATCGTCGTGACGTCCTGATCGAGATAGACCGAGAATTTCGTTTTTTTGGACTGGCGATGCATGGGACTATAACTCCATGCCGTCATCCGGATCGAGCGAGGCCTGGCGCGCGACGCCTTGCATGATCCGCGACAACCGGCGATTGCGGGCGGCATCGCCTTCGTCCGGATCCGGATCGATTTCGAACTCGTTTCCGACTGCTGCCGCCTCGCCGATCGGACCCGCATGGCTGAGCTCAACGAGCCTGCGATGCTCATGACCGCCGGTATCATCGCGGGGCGATGGCTCCGACGCCGGTTCACCGAGCGGCAATGCGGGGGCTGGAAGCCTGCTCCAGTCATCGCCACGCACCTCGCACGACAACAGCCCGGGGGGCGGCAGAATGCGGCGCAGCAATCGGTCATCCTCGTAGTAGCGCGCCTTTTTCGCGCGGATGGGCGGCATTCCGGCGACCATGACGATCTCATCGGAAGGCGGCAATTGCATCACCTCGCCGGGGGTCAGCAGCGGACGCGCCGTTTCCGAACGCGAGACCATGAGGTGTCCCAGCCATGGCGAAAGCCGATGTCCGGCATAGTTTTTCATCGCCCTCAGCTCGGTTGCCGTACCGAGCGCATCCGAGACGCGTTTGGCGGTGCGTTCGTCATTTGTCGAGAAGCTGATGCGGACATGGCAATTGTCGAGGATCGAGTTGTTCGGGCCGTAAGCTTTCTCGATTTGGTTGAGCGACTGTGCGATCAGGAACGCCTTCAACCCGTATCCCGCCATGAAGGCGAGCGCGGTTTCGAAGAAGTCGAGACGGCCGAGTGCCGGGAACTCGTCCAGCATCAGCAGCAGGCGATGTGTGGCGCCCTTGGCGCGCAGGTCCTCGGTGAGGCGCCGGCCGATCTGGTTGAGGATCAGGCGGATGAGCGGCTTGGTTCTATTGATGTCCGAGGGCGGCACCACGAGGTAGAGCGTTGCCGGTTTTTTACCGCCAGCGATATCCGCTATGCGCCAGTCACAGCGTCGCGTCACCTCGGCAATCACGGGATCACGATAGAGTCCGAGGAATGACATGGCCGTGGAAAGAACGCCCGAACGCTCGTTGTCGGATTTGTTGAGCAGTTCGCGCGCGGCACTGGCGATGACCGGATGCGGCCCATCGGGGCCAAGATGGGGCGTCCTCATCATGGCGGCGAGCGTGGTTTCGATGGGGCGCTTTGGATCCGACAGGAAAGCGGCGACACCGGCGAGCGTCTTGTCCGGTTCAGCGTAGAGCACGTGCAGGATGGCGCCGACCAGCAAGGCATGGCTGGTCTTTTCCCAATGGTTGCGCTTTTCGAGCGAGCCTTCCGGATCGACCAGGATGTCGGCGATGTTCTGGACGTCGCGGACCTCCCATTCGCCGCGCCGGACCTCGAGCAGCGGATTGTAGGCCGAGGATGCCGAATTGGTCGGATCGAACAAGAGAACGCGGCCATGCCGTGCCCGAAAGCCGGCGGTGAGCCGCCAGTTCTCGCCCTTGATGTCATGGACGATCGCTGAACCGGGCCAGGTCAGCAGCGACGGCAGGACGAGGCCAACGCCCTTGCCGCTCCGTGTCGGTGCGAAACAAAAGACGTGCTCGGGCCCATCATGACGAAGATAGGCTTGATCATAGCGCCCAAGCACGACGCCGTCGGCCCCGAGCAGGCCCGCCGCCTGCACTTCCTTCCTGACGGCCCAACGGGCGGAGCCGTAGGTTTCGGCGACTTTGGCCTCGCGCGCGCGCCACACCGACATACCAATGGCCACGACAATGGCCAGAACACCGCCGGAGCCGGCGATGCAGCCGCCTTGCACAAAGATAGCGGGAGCATAGGCGTCGTAGGAGTACCACCACCAGAATAATGCCGGCGGGTAATAGACGGGCCAACCGGCGATGACGAACCAGGGTGGTCCCAATTGCGGCTGGAAGCCGAGCTTCCAGGCGACGTACTGGGTGGCGGCCCAGCTGGTGGTCACCACGATCGACAGGACCGCCAGGATCTGACCCCAAAGGATTCGTGTGGAGGACATGGCGACATTCCTTGTCGAAGGTTAGAGGCCGAGCCCACGCTTGCGGCCGAAACTCCAGTCGACGCCGCCATCCGGGCGCGCGATACCGGAGACATGACGGGCAAGCTGCTTCTCAAGCGAGGGCGACCACGGCACCAGTTGAAAGCCAAAGCCGTCGTCCAGCATGGCAAAGCGGCCGGAAGCGAGGTTGAGACGACGCCTGTAGGTTCCGGAAACTGATTCACCCGTAGCGGTGTGATGGAAGGCGCGCCCGGTTTCGGCCGCCAGTCTGGCACCGACCTCGTCGAGTTCGCGGCGCCGGAGTGTCTCAATCAGCCTGTCGGCAAAAAGGATCCGCCCGCCACGGCGCTCTGCTAGCCCTTGGCCGGCCAGATGCGCAGCACGCTGCTGCAGTGCGTCATTAACCTCCGCGCCGAAACCCGCGGCAGAAAGGTCTGCCGGCTCGCGTGCGATCGCCTGGCGGTCGAGCCATGTGGCGCCCGGTGCCACGATCTGGGCGGCGAGATCGAGATCGGAGCGGACAGCAAGCGCGCTGCGGCGTTGGCCTTTTGCATCCGCGTAGGCGCGCAGTTCCACGATGGAGCCTGGCGGACTGTCGCCGGTGGCCTCAAGGTCATTGACGCGGATATGGTGCGCACGGGCGTCGAGCCCATCCACCAGCGCATAGGCAGTGCCGTTCAGTTCATCGTCGAGACCGCGGCCAAGCAAGCGGCCGATGACAGGTGCAGCAAGGGCCTCTCCAGCCAATACGTAATCGGTCATGGCACGCTCGATGCCGCGTTCACTCAGGGCGCGGTGCAGGCGCTTGATGATATCGCCGCGCTCGCCGAGTTGTCGCATCACGGTCTCGGCTTCGGGTTCGATGAACCATTGCGATCCTCCGATCTGCCTGGCGACGCCGAAGATTTCCAAGCTGCGCAGCCGGCCGACCTTCAAGGCATGAAAGGTGTCCGGCTGACGATCGGCGCGTGGGGCGAGATCGACGATGCCGGACTTCCCGGCGTCGCGGACAAGCTGCCGGTCGAGCTCAGTCCAACGTTCCGCCTTGATCTGCAGCGCCAGGGTCCGATGGATTTCGAGATCGCTTCGCGGTCCCAGTTCCTGCGTGATCAGGTCGCCGGCGCGGTCTCGCATGCCTTGCTTGATATAGTCGCGGGAGATGACGAGATCGCTGCCGTCATCGCGCACGCCCCGGACGATCAGGTGCACATGCGGATGTTCGGTATTCCAATGATCGACGGCAACCCAGTCGAGCCGCGTGCCGAGATCGCCTTCCATCTGCGCGACGAGATCGTGGGTGAAGGATCGGAGGTCCGCCAACTCAAGGGCGTCGTGCGGTGAAACGATGAAGCGGAAATGATGCCGATCCTGCCCGCAGCGCTCGGCGAAGGCGTCGCTGGCCTCGCCCGGGCCGAACATCCTTGCCTTTTCACCATCCCTGGTCACGCCTTCGCGGCGCAGGTAGCCGAGATGCATGCCGAGTGCTGCGTGGCGCGCCATATGGCGCACGACGCGCGCCTTGATGATGACGCTACGCGTCCTGGCGTTGACGAAGCGGTTGGCCTGTATGCTGGCGCGCTGGCCCCGTCCGAAGCGAGACCGATTGGCGGCGGCAACGCGGCCGGCGCGCGCGATATCGCCGCCGGCCCTGTTGGCGGCGGCAAGCGCCTGGGCGACAAAAGGCCGAGCGCGTTGCGCTCTGGTGGACCGGATGCGTCCCGGCCGGATGCGGAATTTATCGTCATCCGCCATGATGCGATCCGACAGTTGGCGCGATGGCGTCAAGCGCCGCCACGGCGGTCTTGCCTGTCATGGCGCGTTACCCGCACCGGTCCGGAACCAGAACATGCTATCCGGCTGATAGGATCGCTTCGGTTCCCCGCTGTCCGGTATGTCCCCCGAGCCCGCAAAAATCGGTGCGTCACGCCAGCCTTGTGGCGTCGACACTGCAGTGCCGGCACGGGGGCCGAGGCGCCAAGGCGCGAGCAGCGGAACGAGCGCGGCCACATATGACCGCGTTGCCGCAGGAAGTGGCCGGCCGCTCGCACGGAACGCCTCGTATCGGCCGGGACCTGCATTGTAGGCAGCCAGCATGGCATCGATGCTGCCGTAGCGATCGTACAGTTCGCGCAGATAGGCCGCACCGGCGAGAATATTGTCGCGTGGGGCAAATGGGTCCTGGCCAAGCTTGTAGCGGATGCGCAACTCGGTCCATGTCGTTGGCATGACCTGCATCAGGCCGATGGCACCTGCCGGGGAAACCGCGCGCGCCCAGCCGGCGCTTTCGGCTCGGAGCACCGCTCGTATCCAGCCTTCCGGCAGAGCAAAGCGCCGCGCCGCCTCGTCAATGTGAGCTGCGTAACGATCGCTGCTCGGCGGCACCGACGCTGTCGCCTCATGAGCCGAAACCATGGCCATCGGCAGGATGGTCAGGCACAGGCTGGAGATCAAGGCGCGCCTCCACAAACGAAGCGGATGATGCTGCGCGGCCGCGCCTTGACGGCATTTCAGACGGCGGCGATCGGACATATTCATTCCTTTCCGCCGCGATCGCGCTGCCGCGACCAGTGCATCGACCAGGACGACTTGTCGTCGCCATTCTGGAACAAGATGGCGTGGATCGGCCGCGCCAAGGCCGGATCCTCGAGCGTGACGGAAATGTATTCGCCAGCTTTCTGGCTGGAACGCTTCCAGCCGGCGCCGATTTCAGGCCCCTCCTCGCTGTCGGCGTGAATGCGGTAGTCCGGCGCGCCCGCGGCATCGTTCCCGGTTGCGACGACTAAGACATCGCGCTTGAGGGTCAGCGTTTGAATCTGCCCTTGATAACCGGATCTGGTCCGGGTGAACGTTCCGATCTGAGTCATGTCGGTCTCCTGTCCATGGATGGCGATGATGTGGCGTGCGGTGCGATGACCGCTGCCGGGCGCTTTCGCCACGCTGGCGCGCGCCATTCAAAACGGCCGTTTGCGTCCGCATCGGTCCACAGCGGGACGGCACGGCCAAGGATTTGCGCCGTCAGGGTCGGGCCGAAATAGCGGCCATCAAGACTGTCGCGGACCTGCCAGTTCATCAGGAACAGTTGGTTGGACGCGAGATGGCGGCATCCCTGCCAGTCGGGAAGGTTACGGCCGGCGCCATCGCGCCGGCGCGCGGCACCCACCTCGATGCCATTGACGGTGATGGTGAGCTGGCGGCGGCAGACGAACTGGCCGGCGACGGCTCGAATACGCTTGATCAGTGGCAGGCCTCTCGCGAGGTAGCCACGCTCGGCAAGGAAACTGGCCAGCGGTTCGGGCGGATCGACGGCGACGAGATCGCCGACATGGTAGCGTCCGTCAGCGTCGATCCTGTAGAGGCCCAGCGGCGCGCTGGCGGAAGCATTCCAGACAAGACCGGGCGCTTGGCGCGGATACAAAAGGCCGGCGGTTGCCAGGAGGGTTATCAGGGTGAAGCCGGTACGGGTCATGATCTTGCTGTCCCGCGCGACACGGCCGGACTTGTAAAGAAATGGATCGGCCATGAGATGCTGCCCGTCGCGCGGCGCAATTGCGCGCGGGGCGCCGGCACGCGGCTGAGCGCCTCCCCTTCAGGGAGCGGCCGATCGACCGGATTGCCGACGATGGTGCTCATCGGGAAAATCGCCCCCCGGACAGTTTCTGCTCCGGTGCATGGCGCTTTGCGGGCAAGACCAAACCACGTGGGTCGGAAGTCGAGGTAACCGCACCGCGCTCCGCCCAGGCTTGCAGATCCTCGACCGCATAGACCACGCGGCCGCCGAGCTTGCGATAGTCCGGCCCGGTACCATAGGTCCTGTGTTTTTCCAGCGTGCGGGCGGACAGGCTGAGGAATTCAGCGGCTTCCTTGGTGCGCAGGTAGCGCGGCGGCAGATTGTCGGATCGCATCGACCGAGGCTCCATGATCAGGATGTCCACCGAGCGGTGAACGGCGACCAGGGTGGCGCAGTGGCGGCGCAAGGTGGGATGGGGAGTTTGGGCAGGACAAAATCCCCACCCCGTTTGCAGGTCGAAAGCGGCTATGAGCGCCGGCGATGTCGTAGCAGCTGCAGATAGCCTCCCGCGATCAAGGCGCTGGCACCCTCGACAAGCCCGATCACCGTGTCGCGCAGCGGTGAAGTCTTCCAGGATTCGGACGCGACGCGAGAAGCGCCATAGAAGCCTTGTGCGATCTCGCGATAGCTGGCTGCGTTTTCGCGACCGTCAGCGGCCCGCAGCATGAGACGAAGGCGGCGGCGACGCTGGGCCGTCAAGCGCGTGTCGGACGGTACGGATAGCCCTTGCCAGCTGCGCCACAGCCGGCTCAAAGCCTCAATGCGACCGGGTGTGTCGGCGTCGAGCGGGATCAGCGCAGCGATCGAACTGTCGGAGCGAAGGCCGGGCGGCAAGACAAGCTGGGTCGCGTCGGCGCCGTTATGGACAGCATGCAATGCGTCCGGCGTCACGCGGTAGACCGTGAAGTGCAGCGAAGGCATCGACCCCGCCTTGGCAGGGATGGCAGGGACTTCGGCAAGTGTCAGCACGCCTGGGTCGACTGCCCGCGACCACAGGACGGTTTGCGCCAGGGCAGAAAGGTCGGGCCTTGCCGGGAAATCGCAACCCCCAACGCAGTTGCCCCTCGGTCGCGAACGCGTGATCGTCCGCGCCTGCGGCAACGAGCATCCGGTATTGCTGCTGATAATCCGAGGAGCGCCGAAGGCATTCCCAGGCGAGCCCTTCGACCGAAAGATCGTCCATGTAATCGTAGCTGCTATCGTTCCGCCATTTTGAAGTATCCGGCTTCATAAATGGGCAGGTCGCGGATAGCGATATCGCCGTGCGCGGGTGTTCCCTCACCGAAACCCGTCAGCGCGGCCGACAGGCTAGAGAGAGACCAGGCGACCGCGTGCAAGACCTTCCCTTCGCGCTGGCTGCTACGCGGCAACCGGCTTCGCGGCAGGCTTATCCGCCGGCGCCGCCGACGGTCGGAAAATTTACCGTATCGACGGTGCTGAGCCGTTTTTCAGAATTTCTGCTCCAGCTTGCGCGGCTACCTGCGTCGTCGAGAGTCGCTTATCTAACTGGACACAGTGGGTTGGCGCCTGGGCATACGATAATCACTCAGCAGGAAAGCCAGCACAGAAAGGAAGATGATCGATCCGCCAACGATGGTGGATTGCGCCGGCACCTCATGAAAAGCCAGCCAGACCCATATCGGTGCGATCGGCGTCTCCACAGCTCCGATCAGGGCAGCATCTCGCGCAGGCAGATAGCGCAGGCTGAGGCCGAAAGTCAGGAAGCCGAGCGTCATTTGGACAAGTCCGAACGAAGCCAGCCAGGCGAGGTCCTTCGGCACGACGGCGAGCGGGCTTGCGAGCGGCAGGACGGCCAGCGCGCATAAAATGTTGGAAAGGATCAAGGTCTCGGCCACCGGAAACCGCTCGTTGCCGCGCATGGCTATGGCCATAAGGGCCATCAGAAGGGTCATGATCAGGGCGAGCAGGTCTCCTGCAAAACCGCCTCCCGAAAGGGCCGACGCCCCGACCGTCAAGAAAGCACCGACGATGGCGGCAAGCCCGGCTATCAGCGCGACCGACGGCGGACGGTCGCCAAGCAAAACCCATGACAAAGCAGCAACCATCAGGGGCGCTCCCGCATGAATGACCGCGACATTTGCGACCGTCGTGTTGCGCAGCGCAAATATGAAGGCAACCATCGCCGTCGACGACATGCCGGCAACCACCCATGCCGCAGGCGTGAGCCTGCCGACGATACTGCCCAGGGTCTCACGAGACACCAGCGTCAGGAACATCAGCACGAAAACCGCGCTGAAGGTGCTGCGCCAGAACAGGAGCGTCCAGCCATCGACATCGATCAACCGCGAAAACAGACCACCCGTGCTCCAGAAAACCGCCGCCAATACGGCCAAGGCGACGCCTGCATGTCGATTGCTTTTGAGAGACATAGCTAGATGCCGCCAAGAACGGCGTGGTTTCCGGGCGGCGGCAATCCGGCTTCCGGCGCCGGAAGCGCCCTGTGGAATTCGAATAGATCGGCACCCGCGCCGCCGCCTTGCCGATAGGTTCTGAAACAACCCGATCCCAAACGCATCACGATCTCCTGGGCGTTGACACCAATCGCGGAGGCGAGATCGGCCACGCAAAACTCGTCGTGAAAGAAGTGGGCCCAGTTGCCGGGGCAACACAGTTCGATTGGCACGTCGGTCACGTCGACGGTGACATATTCCATCGAAATGCGACCGACCACAGGAGCCGAATGCGCACCGAAGCGGACAGAAATCCTGCCGGCGGATGCCCATGGCAGACCCTGGGCATAACCGATGGCGACGATTGCGATCCTGGTGTTGCGGCGAGCGCGGAAGGTCGCGCCATACCCCACGGCTTCATGTGCCGAGATCTCGCGAATGGCCAGCACGCGAGCCTTGAGGCGCAAGACCGGGACAAGCGGATTTGGCTGGATCCCGGCATTGTTGAGCCCGAAAATCGCGGACCCGATGCGGGCTACGTCAAAATGGAAAGATCTGTCGAGCCACGCCCCGGCCGATGCAACCAGGCTGCTCGCCAAGGGGCGAACGATCTTCCGCGCCGCCTGAAATCGCTGCTTCTGCACGTCATTCATGGTGTCCGACGACCGGTCGCTGCAGGCCAGGTGGCTGAGCAGGATCGTTGGCTGGTGGGCGAGAAACAACTCCTTTTGCGAGAAGTGCACGAGATCCGAAGCGGAAAGTCCGAGACGCGAGAACCCGGTATCAACATTGAGCAGGTAGGGAGCGGTTGCCACTGTGCGGAAGTGGAACTCCATTTCCTCCCCGGTGTTGATCACAGGCAGGATATCCTCCAGCCGGTAAATCCGCTTGAAGCGCACGTAATCGTCATGGAAGGCAGCAATCCTGGCAAAGGGACAGATCGCACGAAGCCTCAACGCTTCTTCCAGATTCGCGACGAAAAAGAACGTGCAGCCCGCACCCCACAATGCTCTGGCGAGCGGCTCCAGCCCAAGTCCATAAGCGTCGCTTTTGACAACTGCGGCAATGACGACATCGGAGCCGAGAACATTACGCACCGTAAGGTAATTGGCACGCACCGCATCAAGATCGATCTCCAGGACCGCGCTGTCCGATGGGAGATAGCGCGCAACATTGGCGGCCTGCGTCATTCTCTGTTTCTCCGCTGCCTCGCCCACGGCGACAGGCCGACAGGTAGCGGGAAAGTTATGCATCGCTGATGACACGCGTCTTTCAGCTCGGTGACAGCCATCGCATTTTGAGATGGATCGATCTCAAGAGTTGCTGATACGCGGCGCCTTAAAAAGTGCTGTCACACAGCACTGCCATTGTCGCTCCTGTCGAACCAACAACCAACTCTGAGGCAGGCGTATATGGCTCTCGAAACGGGCGACCACCCTACAAGGATATTGATATTCGGCTGCGGCGTTCTCGGCGGCAGCGTTCTCGATTTTCTAAGCCAGAGCGGCCGCGGCTATGACATCCACATAGCTGCACGCGACTACCAGAAGGTTTCTCTGCGCGCGAACCTGGCGCGCTACACCGCGGCCAATCTCGGTCATCATGCCAGCATCCAGGTCGCCGCCGTCGACCTGATGAATATCGATGAGACTGCCGCCTATCTCGCAGCACTTCAGCCAGACATCATCTTCAACGCCACGACACTGCATTCATGGTGGGTGATCACCCAGCTGCCGCAAGCCGCCTTCCAGCGACTTGACCAGGCGCGCGGCGGTGTCTGGGCAGCCATGCATCTGGTCCTTGTGCGCCGTCTGATGCAGGCCGTCCGCCTGGCCGGCGTGCAGGCCAAAGTCGTCAACGCGTCCTATCCCGATGTCACCAATGCGGCGCTCGCGGCCGAAAGCGCTGCACCCATGATCGGCATTGGCAACATCGCCAATGCCGTTCCGGGAATCCAGTTGGCGGCGGCCCATCTTCTCGGCTGCGACGTCCAGCGCATTGGCGTGCGCTTCTTTGCCCATCACTTCCTGAGCTACCGGATGCCAAGCTCGGGCGGGACGGATGGTGCCCCCTATCATCTGAGTCTCTACCTCGACGACGAGATCCTTCCGGCCGAAGCGATCGATCACAATGCGCTGTTCGCCACCGTTGCCGGGCGTTTTCGACGCGTGAAGGGCCTGGCCGGGCAATCCGTGACGGCTTCGTCGGCGACTGCCGTCCTGCGCACGCTGGCCGATGGCGTTGACCGCGTCGTCCACGCTCCAGGTCCCTTGGGTCTCGTTGGCGGCTATCCCGTCAGGATCTCACCGGATGGACTTTCCATCGATCTGCCGGAAGGACTGCCCCTCGCTGAGGCTGTCGCCATCAACCGCGCCTGTCAGAAATTCGACGGCATCGAGTCTGTCGACGCGGATGGCACCATCCGTTTCACGACGGATTCCACCGCGATTATCCGCGAAGAGATCGGCTTCGACTGCCCGGCCGTGCGTCTTGCCGACTGCGAGGAGATCGCGGATGAACTTGCGGCAAGGTTTGCTGAGTATCGGCACGTGCAGCTGACGAAATCGGAGCTGACCGCCGCCTGACCGTTCCGTTTGATGCAAGACTGTGCGCAACGAATGCGCCGATGCGGGGAAGACCGAGACACACATGCATCACGCCGGCGGCGGGATCGCACACGATGGAACACGCGGTCTCGGTTGCTTCCTCGCGTGAGTAGCTCTTCGCTACGGCATTGGGAGCTCCCGCCCGGTTGCGCAGGACGCGCATGGCATCGGCAACAGAATTGAGAGACCCAGCCGCCCCTGCAAGCGAGGCATATCTGTCATGTGTCGACGGATACACCTGCCGCAGCAGGGCGCGGTTCTCGACAGCCCTCGTCTGGCTGAGCAGCGCATGATTGGTGTGGAAGAGTGGCCCGTCGTCGCCAAGAATTTTGACGCCGGCCTTCGGCGATACTTCGACCCCCGCTATCCGGCCGGAAGCATCGCCGAGCAGGTAGGTTCGTCCTCCCATGTGCGGCAATCGCGGCATGAGACGAAGCGCGCCCACTATGTCCGGCTCGGATAGGATCATGCGGCGCACCACTTGGCTGGGCAGGCCTGCCGTCGCGGTGTCGAGCATGAGATCGTTGGTCACCAGACAGAGCCCGGGCCCATTCTGACCCACCCAGCCCAGCGTGCCCCTGGAGGCTACCGTGGCCAGTCGAAATCCGTCAGGCCCCGTGTGGATGAACAGTACCAGATCGGATTTCGCGCCTCTCGGAGCATCCCAGTTCTGGCCAACAACCGCGCGGCTCCCGCTATTGAAGGCGAGCGCGCTGCAGCCCGTTGGCGAAGGCTGTCCAAAAAATTCGAAACCAATATTGAGGAAGATGTCCTCGACCGCGCAACGTGCGCCGTCGGCCATTCCCTCGATCTCGGCCGCGATGGCAGGCGCAAGAACGGTCATCGTCCGCCAGGACGCTTCCGCTGCGCGTCGTGCCGTGCGCAAGGTCCGCGCTGGAAAAGTCTTTGCAAGCCGATCCAGAGCCGAGACGATATCGCGCTCGAATGCCGCGCCATGCTGATGGCCACGCTCATAGGGCGTGCCACGCAGAGCCATGACCGGAAGCGAGGGCCGTGTCATTGGCACCTCATCTCACCAAATCGGCCAGCCGCGCCGACTGCCTGTATGGTCGCAGGCCTTGCGGTTGCCGGCCCTGCAGCCTGTTCATCCGCCGCTCGACGGCGCGCGCCAGCAGCGAAGCCGGCCAGCCGAGCGCAAGGTAGAAAAGGCCGGCGAACAGGAAGACATGCAGCGGCATGAAGCTCTCGGACATGATCGCGCGAGCGGTTAAGGTCAGTTCGTTGACGCCGATCAGGGCGCAGACGGAGCTGTCCTTCAGCACGGAGATCAAGGCTATGATCAGGGGGCCCGACATCTGGCGCACGGCCTGGGGAATGACAACGAGCCGCAGGCACAGCAGACGTGGCAGTCCAAGGGCGCGCGCAGCTTCCCACTGCCCCTGCTCTACCGTCTGCATTCCCGCGCGCAACACCTCCGCCAGATAGGCGCCGTGCACAAGGACAAGGCCGAGCGTGCCCGCAAGAAATGGTGACAACGTCAAGCCAATGCCGGGCAGGACGAAATAGAGGATGTAGAGAACGATCAGCAGCGGAATGGCCCGCAGAACCCAGACATAACAGCTGACAAAGTCGCGGAGCCTCGCGCTGCGGGACGTCCTCATCGCCTCCAGGGCAAGGCCGAACAGGAACGCGCCGCAAAAACCGGCTGCAGTCAAGATGAGAGTGAGAGACGCTGCCTCGAACAGGCGCGGGCCCCAGTCAACGAGATAGAGAGCCAGTCCTTTCATCTTTGGCTCGTCGCCCGTTCAACCAGTCTTGCCAGGCGAAACAGGATGAGGGCAACGCCAAGATAGATGCAGGTCGCGAGTCCGTAGATTAGTCCCGTCTCGAATGTGCGGTTCACCAGCATACGGGCCTGGAACATAAGCTCCGGCGCAGCGATCGCCGCAGCCAGCGTAGTGTCCTTGACGAGGGCGAGCGCATAGTTGCCGACCGGAGGCAGGCTTACGCGCCAGGAATTTGGGACGATCACCAGCCGAAAGGCCAGCATGTGGGAAAGACCCAGCGCGCGAGCCGGCTCGCTCTGCTTCGCCGCCACCGACCGGAATGCCGTGGCAAAGACCTCCACAAGCGCCGCCGACCCTATGACGCCCAATCCGACCGTGGCTGCCGGCACGGGTGGGAGCCGGATCCCGACATGAGCCAAGCCAAAATACACCAGGAGCAGCCAGATAAGACTGGGTATGTTGCGCAGGGTCTCCGCATAGATCGCAATGAGCGTATCAAGCAGCCTGGACCGAAGCAGAAAACTCGCGGAAGCCAGCACAAAACCGAGGGCAATCGCCAGGGCCAGCGCGCTGGAGGCGATGATGACGCTGATCGTCGCTCCGTCCAGCAGAACCGACAGAACAAAGCCCAGGTCAACCACTGCGCAAGCCCGCCGCTATTGCCGACACCGCGGGGCAATCCAATCGACTGGCCTGTCGACGCCGGCACGGAAATTGTCGGTTGAGGGAAGGAAATTCGTGTCACTCACCAGGCCATAGTGCCTGCCGATCTGCCGGACTTCACAATCCGACCACAGCAGCCTGATCTCGCGGCTAAGATCGTCGGCGAGCGCCTGATTGTTCCTGGAGAGGCCGAAGACGTACTGCCGTCCAGTGCTCGTCAGCAAAGGGAAGTCCGGATTGTTGTCGATGAAGGGCACCGTGTGCAGCCGCCATTCCGGATTGCGTGAAATCGCATAGTCGATGGCCGGCGGATCACCGATCATCGCGTCTATCCTGCCGATGATAAGGTCGCGCATCGCCGCATCCGGCGTGTCGTAGAGCATGAGTTGCAGGCCGGGCAGCCGCCTCAGCTCGACCAGAAAGCCGAACCCGATCATCGACCCGACCTTCTTGTTCTCAAGGTCCGCCAGACGGTTCCAGTTCTGGCCAATCTTCTGGGTGATCCCGTTCTGGAAATAGGCCGTGGGGTCGGTCATGCTCAGAACGTCGGCCCGCTGCCGCGTCCAGGCGACGTTGCCCCCGATGATGTCAATCTGTCCGGACTGGGTCGCGGCGATCGCGCCGGACCATTCCATCGGGACCGGCCTGATCTTGAGGCCAAGCCGCGTCGCGGCCATCTGGAGTATTTCGCCGTCGTAACCCGACAGCGAACCATTCAACGCGACCAGACCTGGCATGTCGCCGGTGATCGCCACGCTCAGCGTACCAGCTTCGCTCAGTTGATATCGTTCAGATGCAAGAGCGGTCTTCGACAGCACCATCGCCATCAGCACGCAGAGGGCGACACCAAGGAAAGTTCCAGTCGCACGCCGATCGCAAACCATCTGCCCCAACACTCCATACGAAAGGGGAATCTAGCCTATCGATATCCGTAATATGAGTGAAGTCTAAACCTTGCCGGCTTACATGTAAACATGCGCGAAGCGCCGTGAATTGCGCATGGCAAGCCCTCGGATGGTCACCTGGCCGGGCGCTGCCGGAACATGATCTCCAGCGGATTGATCTGCTCTTCAAGCTGTTGCACTTCCCGCCTGACCAGCGGCAGCAACTGTTCGAACCGCTCCTGGGATAGCCTGGCGCTGGTCATGTTCACAGCGATTGCCACACCGGTCGGCCTTTGCCCGGGACTGATCGCGACGGCGAACGCCGAAATCCCCGCTACCAGGTCACCCTTGTCGAGAGCGTATCCTTCCTGACGTATTGCCGGCAGCAGGCTGCGGACGCGGCCCGCCGTCAAACCATGATGCTGCGGATAGAGCGGCGAGTTCGCCTCTATGATGGCGTCGGCTTCCAGCGGCGGCAAGGAAGCCAGGATCGCCAGGCTGGCCGAACCGACACCCAGCGGGATCTGTCCGCCTATGCCGCCGGTAAGGCTGTCAATCATATAACCGCCCTGGTGGCGATCCACGCAGATCGCGTTGACCCCCGACCTGGCCATCAGGAAGACGGTATCGCCGGTGGCGGCACCAATGCGTGTGAGCGCTGGCTGCGCCAGTGTGCGCAGTCCGGACTCGTCAGCGGCATGGACGCCCAGCACAAAAAGGCCCAGCCCGAGCCTGTAGCGCTTTGTGAGGCTGTCGCGATCGATCAGCCGATGGCGCTCCAGGGCGACGGCAATCCGATGCGCAGTCGGTTGTTTGAGGTTCAGCCCGTCACTGATGTCGGCAATGCTGGCGCCGCCCGCCCCTGCCGCCTGGCCAACGAAGTTCAGCACCGCAACCGCGCGGTCCAAAAGCTGCGTCCCGCTCGCCAGCTCTGTCTCTTTGACTGTCTTTGGCATCAGCAGCGCGTATCTCAGAACCCAGTTGCCTCCCAAATGCCCGATACCGCCTAACTTGACAAGTCTATGCCAATTTGTCCATAGCCGGCTAAAAAGTCATATCCATAATCCGGATATTTTTGGAATTGACAACCATAATGTGGTGTGACTAACCTATGACAGTTCGATGACGCTCAAGCAAATTGTGGCGCTTCCCAATCGGTCGGCCCGTGACAGGGCCGGCAACGCCTCATGCTCGAATCGTCGGGACGAACGGCAAAGCACCTCATCTGGGAGCGAGCAGTGATGTCGCACGTTGGAGAATCCGGCCTTTCAAACACAGTCGTTTCGGCAATGGCCAAGCCGAGCCTGCGGGGAATAATCCAGGCCAATACGCTCAGTTTCATCATGGAAGCGCATGACGCGCTTTCGGCCACCATTGCGGAACGCGCAGGCTTCAAGGGACTATGGGCGTCTGGCCTGTCGATTGCCTCGAGCCTCGGTTACCGGGATGCCAATGAGGCATCCTGGACGCAGCTCGTCGAAGTCGTCGAGAGGATGGCCGATGCAGCTTCAATCCCGATCCTGGTGGATGGAGACAGCGGCTTCGGCAATTTCAACAATGCCCGGCTTGCGGCCAAGAAGCTGTTCCAGCATGGCGCAGCCGGTGTCTGCCTCGAGGACAAGGGCTTCCCCAAGATGAACTCGTTCGTCGGTGACCGCCACCCGCTGGCGGAGATCAGCGAGTTCTGCGGACGGCTGCGCGCGGTGAAGGACACGCTTGGTTCCGAGGACTTCGTACTGGTCGCACGCGTCGAGGCGCTGATCGCGGGTTATGATCAACAGGAAGCACTGATGCGTGCACATGCCTACGCCGACGCCGGCGCCGATGCGATCCTCATCCATTCACGCAAGTCGGACGCCAGCGAGATCCTGGCCTTCGCCAGGGAATGGAGCAACCGCCTGCCACTGGTGATCGTGCCGACCAAATATTACCGCACGCCCGTTGACGAATACCGTGCGGCCAAGATCTCCACGGTCATTTGGGCCAACCACAACATGCGTGCTGCTGTTTCTGCCATGCGCCAGGTCTGCGAACGCATCCTTCGTGAGGGGACGATCGCCGGCATCGAAAACGAGGTCGCCACGCTGGACGACGTGTTCGACCTGCTCAACTACCGCGAACTGGCGGAAGCCGAGACGCGCTACCTTCCTCCGGTCGCTGTCGCCGCCGAGTAGCGTCGGGGCGGATCCGCTCCAACCAACAATCACAACAACATCATGAGGGCCGACAATGTTGGCACAGCGTACGAGGCTTTTTGCGTCGTCGGGAACGGCTGCCGCCCGCGCAGCCGCCAAAGCGGCATCCGATGCCGGCAAGGAGGTCATTGACCTCACCGCCGGTGAAATATGGTCTGACCTGGCGCCGAGCGTCCGCGAGGGTGCGCTGGCTGCCATTGAACGCGGCGAGAACCGCTATACCGACACGGTCGGGCTTCGCGAACTGCGCGAAGCCCTCGCCGCAAAGGTGTCCCGCGAAACCGGACAAGTCTGGCATACCGAGGAAATCGCGGTCACGAGCGGCGCCAAGCAGGCCCTGTTCAACGCGGCGATGGTCCTGCTGGACCCGGGCGACGAAGTCATCATCCCAAGCCCCTATTGGACGACCTTCCCGGCGCAGGTTCTGATCGCCGGTGGGCGACCGGTGCATGTCGACACACGCGACAGCGGTTTTGTTCCAAGACCGCAGGAACTCGAACGTGCCATCACGCCGAAGACACGCGCGATCGTGATCAATACGCCCAGCAATCCGACAGGCGCGGTCTATGATCAGACCATCCTTGAGGAGATCGCCAACCTGGCAATCCGCCACGATCTCTGGATCATCTTTGATGAATGCTACGGGGCATTTGCGCATGCGCCGCATGTTCATCATCCCATAGTGTCGCTGGTGCCGGAAGTTCGGTCGCGAACCGTCATCATCAATGCGTATTCCAAGACGCTTGCCCTGACGGGCTGGCGCATCGGGTACATGGCCGGCCCAAAGAGTGTGATCGACGCAGCCAAGGCACTGCAGTCCCACACGACATCGAACCCCAATGTGATCGCCCAGCACGCGGTCCTGGAGCATCTGCGGCACGGTGACGGCAGTTATGAAAGACGCCTGTTTGACCAGTTGGCGCAGGCCCGACGGCTCGGGCTCGACATCCTGTCGCGCCAGACACTCGTGCCGCTGCCATCGGCGCAAGGTGGGTTCTACTTCTACCTGGATCTTGGCGGCCTTGTGGATATCGGCCCGGGTTCAGCCACGCCGCGGAGCGCGGACGACGCCATAAACGCCTTGCTTGCCGAGGCCGGCGTCGCCGGTGTGTCGGGCAGCGCCTTCGGCGACCACATGGGTCTGCGCCTCTCTTACGGGATCACCCACGACAAGCTTGCCCTTGGTCTGGAGAGGCTCGTCGAAACCTTTGAATCATGGACCAAGGCATCTCGCAACGTAGCTTAAGGAAAACTCTTATGTTCAGGACTGAAGTACCGCAAAGCGCAGTCATCCTGGCTGCAGGCATGGGGTCGCGGCTGCGGCCGTTGACAGACTTCCGGCCAAAACCCCTCGTGGAAGTTCTCGGCGTTTCGATCATCCACAACGCGTTGCGCAATCTCGGCGCCATGGGCGTGAAATCGGCCACCATCGTCGTCGGCTACCGCAAGGATGCAATCGAGTATGCCTGCGGCGACCGTTTTGCCGGCGTCGACATCGACTACGTCGAATCCACTGTCTACGACCGCACCGGCAGCGCCTATTCACTCTGGCTGGCACGTCACACCCTGCTGAGCGGAGACATCTTCCTGCTCGAAGGAGACGTCTTCTTCGAAAGGCAGGCCCTCGTGTCGCTGCTGGCGTCGGGCGCAGGCGATGTGGCCGCAGTGGCGCCATTCACGGAAGACATGGAGGGCTCCGCCGTCATTCTTGGTCCGACGTCGACCATCGCGGAAGTGCGCATGAAGCAGACCGCGGCAGACCTGAACCAGCCGGGTGCCCCCCGACTTTTCAAGACACTGAACCTCTTCCGCTTCTCCCGCGCCATGCTTTCACGCGTCATTGTCCCTGCCCTCGATGATCTGATCGGCACCGGGGCCGGGACAACCTACACCGAACAGGTGCTGGCGCAGCTCATCAGCCGCGGCTTGAAGATTGCAGCAGCGCGCTGCGACACCGTGAAATGGTACGAGATCGACAATCAGGCAGATTTGAGAATGGCGGAAAACCTCTTCGCCACACCCGAGTTGCCTGTCTTGTCACAGGCCTCTTGAACATTGCCAAGGCCGGGAGGAACGCACATGCTCCGTCAACTTGCCGATCCCGCGAATGCCATCACCGGAACAGGTCTCGTCCTGTCAGTTGTTGGCATCAGCCTTGCGCTTGCCGGCCAACCCGAAGCGGGTGTCGCGGTAGCGCTCTGGGCACTGCTGGCCGACCATCTCGATGGGGTGGTCGCCAAGCGCACCAAAGGGCGTGCGCCCGAGACAGGAGAGGTTGGCAAGAACCTTGATTCCCTGGCGGATCTGGTGAGCGCGGGCGTCTTTCCCGCGGTCACCCTGATTGGTGTCGGACAGGGGTCGTTCCTGTCCGTCGTCGCGGGCGCGACACTGGTTTTGGCGAGCGCACTGCGACTGAGCTATTTCAATGTCTTCGGCTCTCCCGGCGGGCGATTCATTGGCGTTCCGACGACCTATGCATTGCCGGTGACTGCTGTGATGTTCCTGGCCCGCCCCTTGATCCCGGCCGTCGCATTTCCCGAGCTGCTGGCCCTGACCCTCTTTGCGCTGGCAGCCTTGCACGTCGCACCGGTCCGGATCCCAAAGACGGCAGGGGCGATGTATGTGGTTGTCACGGTCTTCTGCGTTGCTGCCTCGCTCGCCCTTGCCTTCGGTCCGTGGCGGGTCGGGCAGCCCCCCGAGATCAGGCCAGGCCAGGCCGAAAATTCCCAACCCGCGGCACCGGGCCTGTCCCCGTCGCCGTCCAGTCTCGTGATGAATATCCCGAGGCGTTGATCATGTTCACCGTCATAGAACTTTCCGAATCGACGCAAGGCGTTGCCAAGCGCGCAAAGGCGATCGCAGGACCGGGACTCGCGACCGAAACCGACGGCATGTCGCTTGAGATCTCTGGCCGCCCGCGCCTTCTGGATGGAGTGGATTCGACCGAATTCGATCCCGCCAGATTCATTGCGCTGTTCGCGCAGACCGGCATTGCAGCTTTCGACCATCTGGACGGGCAGTTCGCGATTGCGCTGTTCGACAGCACCAGCAGGACCGCATACCTGGCGCGCGACCCATTCGGCACGATCCCGCTTTACAGGGCGGGCGCACAGAACCGACTGGCATATTCCGTTTCCATGGCGAACCTCCTGCACCTTGAATGGGTAAGCAAGGACTACGATGGGTCGGCCATCGCCTATTTCCTGCGCGAAGGCTGGGCTCCGCCTTTCACATCCTTCCTCAAGACGGTGAGACCGGTAAGGCCCGGCTACCTCGAGATTGTCACGCCCGAAGCGCACAAGATCCACCGTTTGCATCCAAGGCCCGGCGATTATCCTTTGCCGGTGCAGGCATCCTCGCCTGGGGTCCTTCTTTCCCGCATTCGCAAAGCTGTCCGCGACAGTGGCCCGACCAACGGCCTGCGGATCGGCGTGACGCTGAGCGGCGGCATCGATTCGGCGGCCATCACGGCCCTGTTGCGTGAGGCCTATCCAGGCGAACGGCTGGATACGTTCACCGTCGGCTACGGTCCCGACGATCCTGAAATCCGTGGCGCGCGCGCCACGGCCGCCCATTTCAGAACCTCCCATCACGAACTGTTCGTCGGCCCGTCGGAAGTTCGTGATCATGTCGAAGAGACCGTGGCGATCCTCGGCAATCCCGGCGGCTATGATGAGCTGCCGTGCCTCAGCGCACTCTGGAGTCTGGCTGCCAAGCATGTCGACGTGCTCTACTCCGGCAATGTCAGTGATGCGATCTTCGCCGGCATGTCGACCCATCGCCGGCTCTGGCGGCACAGGACGGTGGAGCGCTACCTTCGCCCCCTGGGCGTCAAGCAAGCTCTCGACCAAGGTGTTCATCATAGGGTGCAGCCCGGTTCAGAACCCTGTTCTGTCATCGGGCATGACAATGCTTCCGGCGGATTCCGGCACTGGCTCGGGCACGCCTCGACACTGTTTGATGCGCTCAAATCCGACCTCGAGACCTGGGACGAGCGCACCGGTGCCCAAACGTTGCTGGCCCGCCATCATGGCATCGAGCTACGCGCGCCGTTCGCGCACAAGCAGCTCATTGAATTTGCTCTACAGATGCGCGACGCCGACAAGGTCAACATCCTTGGGGTGAAGCGGCTCTTCCGACGTTCGCTGCGTTCCATCGTGCCGGCCTCCATCCGCTATCGGCGAAAGGGTATCCAGCACCTTCGCTATGACGCTGAAATGCAGACCATGGTCCTCGAGTTGTTCGAACACTACCTGCCTGCGAAGACGCTCGGGTCTCGCGGCCTGCTTGACCCATCATCAGCCGACAAGATCAAGGCAGATGTGCGATCGGGGCTGACACCGACGAATTTCAGATACGCCTGGAATGCGGTGCTGTTTGAGATCTGGTGCAGGACATTCGTCGACGGCGTTGCCGCGCCAGCCCGGCGTACAGATCCGCTCGCCGTAGCAGGAGAATGACGATGTCCGTCACCCAGCCCCGGGACATCGCCGCAGGAGGCACGGTCAACGACTACGCACTGCTGCTGCTGATGTCAGTTTTCTCGGGTGCGACCTTCGGTCTGATCAAGATCGCCGTCGAGACAATCCCTCCGGCGACACTGGTCGCCTGGCGGACTGCCCTGGCCTGCGCGATCCTGCTGGCATTCATGGCATATCACCACATCAGCCTGCCGAGGACCCGGGAAGCGTGGGGGGCGCTAGCAGTGCAGGCATGTTTCAACAGTGTGATCCCCTACACGCTGATCGCCTGGGCCCAACAGACGATCGACACGTCCGTCGTCACGATCCTGAGTTCCACCACGCCTGTCTTCGCCTTCCTGATCGGCGCGTTCGTGACCCGGCGCGAAGTGTCCAGCCCCAAGCGGATCGCTGGCGTCGTCCTCGGCCTTGTCGGCGTTGTCCTTATTGTCGGTCAGAACGCTCACGGCGTATGGCTCGACGGATTGCCGCAGCAGATCGCTGTGGTCGGCGCAGCGATCTGCTTCGCGTTCTCCGCGACACTCGGCTGGCGCTTCCGCCACCTCGATCCAACGGCACCGGCGGCGGGTTCCCTGCTGTGCGGCGCGGTCGTCCTGATCCCACTCAGTTTCATCCTCGACGATGGCTGGCAGGCCGCACCATCCGCGCGGTCCCTTGTTGGCTTGGCGGCACTGGTAATTTTCCCCACCACGATCGGCTTCGTGCTCTACTTCAGGCTTCTCAGATCGCTGGGTTCGGTCGTGACCACTGCGCAATCCTATCTGCGTGTTCCGATCGGCGTCGCGATCGGCGTCGTCTGCTTCGGCGAAGCCCTGACCGCGATGCAATTTGTTGGGCTGGCACTGGTGCTGACAGGAGTGGCGGCCATGGCCGTCACGCATCGGCCTGCGGACACGGATCGATCTTAGATATCTGTTCAGGCAGGAATCGCGGATTTTTCGCGCAAGGCGGCGTTGGTCGGGCCTGGGCCCCGGCTCGTTGCCTCCCAGTGCAATCGGACCTGACTGAAATGCACAACGATATCCCGCTCGTCGACCAGGATAACGGCATAGAAGGGATCCAGGATCGTGTCCCGGATCAGTTCGGTCTGGAAATCCAGCATCCCGTGATGCGTCGTCCCGGAAAGCACAGTGAAGGGAATGCCCCGCCATGAGCCGCTGACATTGCGATGCATATGCCCGAAAAACAGATGCCGGATGCGCTCCCGGAACGGAGCGAGCGTCTCCCAAAGCTCGTTGTCGCTCAAAAGGGGAATCTGGTCGATCCGCTTCAATGCCACCCGTAGCGGCGCATGATGCATGAACAGCAGCGCTGGTCGCGGGTCCAGCTGCAACCGCTCGGCCAGCCAGTCAAGCCGCTGCCTGCACAGCGCGCCCGCGTGCTTACCTTCCATCCAGGTGTCGAGCACGATCCCCTGTTGCGAGCCCAGGTCGATCTGCGCTTGCACCGAGCCCGTGCTGGTATCCATCGCGCTGGGGAACACATGCGAGAACGTTTCCCGCCGATCGTGGTTGCCCAGCGTCAGGTAAACCGGTGGCAGTCGATAGTCGGCGATGATGTCGCGCAGCAATTCATAGGACGGTCGGTCGCCATTGTCGGTGAGGTCGCCGGAGACAACCAGCGCCATGGCGTCACCGTGCTCGCCCTCTATCTGTTCCAGGCAATCGCGAAAGCGCCGCTCCGGATCGAGCCGCCGCAGCTCCGTTCCGGGCGGCACCAGATGGATATCCGTGATTTGAATGATCTTGATCATCAGATACCGCGCACCGTGGCTGGATTGAACGGCCCGAAATCCATCGGCACCGCAGGATACGGTGCCCAGGAGACGGTTTTCTTCTTGGCAAAGAAGCCGCCGTTGCTGTGCAGGATGATGAATGGGACCTGATCGGCGATGATCTCGAGCGACCGCAGCTGCAGTTTGCGACGCGCGTCGGCATCGCTGCTCTGCTCAAACTTGGCACCGATCTCCTGATATTCAGGCGAATTCCAGATCGCCAGCTTGTTGAGGCCTCCGCCAGGCCCATACTGCCGCCACACCATCGCAGTCGGGTCGGGCCAGGCGGGCACGATCGATTCATCCCATACAGCGCCGATCGGCTTCTGGTAGACTTGGCTGAAATTCTCCATCGGCTGCAGGGTGATGTTGAGGCCGACTGCTTTCCACATCTCAGCCAGAACCTGCGCGGTCAGCACCTGGTTGGGATACCAGTTGTTGAGCAGCCTGTAGGGGATCGGTTCGCCGCCATAGCCGGAGGCTTTAACCAGTTCGGCCGCCCGTTTGGGATCATGGGCAACCGCCGGGAACTCGGGAAGGTAGACGTCGCCAAAGATCGGGTACTGTGCGCCATTCGGAACCGCTATGCGGTCGGCCCACAACTGCTTGACGATCAATTCGCGATCTATCGCGAGGCTCATGGCCCTCCGGATGTTCGGGTCGGAGAGCCACGGGGCGGTGGTATCGATTGCCAGGATCCGCATGTTGAGGATGGCGCCTCCGAGTAGGTCGAGCGCATCATTGCCCCCGATGGCATCGAACTGGTCGCGCGGCAGATCGGAAATCAGGTCGTAATCTCCGGCCAGCAAGCCGTTGACCCTCGAGGCGCTTTCGGGAACGACACGGAACTCGATGCGCTCGAATGGCGGGCGACCGCCCCAGTAGTCGTCATGCGCCTCAAGGGTCAAGCCGACGTCCTTGCGGTTTTCCTTGATCTTGTACGGTCCGGTCCCAATCGGGGCCTGAAACCAGGCCTGCCAGCTTCCAGCCTTCTCGAAGGCGGCTTTGCTCACAATCTGGCATGACCAGGCTGCCAGTTTCTTCTCGAGCGCCGGATCAGGCGCCTTCGTGGTGATGCGAACCGTCTGGGCGTCCACCGCGACAACATTGTCGATGGTGCGCTGGTACTGAGCGGCGACCGTGGCGCCCTTGCCCTCGGGGCCCTTGCGGCGCGCCTCGCTCAAGGAAAAGACGACATCGTCAGCGGTCATAGTCGAGCCGTCATGGAATTTGACGTCTGGCCGCAGGACGAATTCCAGCGTGGTCGGGTCCAGCCTGCGCCAGCTTTGCGCGAGAGCAGGCACGACCTTGAGATTGTCGTAGTAGTCCAGCCGCAACAGCGCATCATAGACATTGCAGAGTGTGCGCAAGGTCGGCGTGTTGTTGGCCATGACGGGATCGGTGAAGTCGGGCTGGGCCGGCAGGGCCACCACGAGGCCAGGCCTGCCCTTTTCGGCAAGCGTCGGCCTGGCGAAAGCCGAGAGCGCGACACTCGCCGCCGCGGTCTTCATCAAAGTCCTTCTGGTGATCGGCATGGGAGCGCTCCTGCTGAGTCAGTGTTTGCGGGGATCGGGACCGCCTAGCGCAATCCGGTCCTTTCGAACCGATCGCGAAGCCAGTCCCCGACAAGGGATACAGACAGCGCCATCAGGGAAATGGTCGCTGCCGGAATGATCAGGATCCAGGGGGCGGTTGCGAGGTAGTCACGACCATTACCGACCATGGAGCCAAGCGATGTGGCCGGCGGCTGAACACCGAGGCCCAGGAAGCTTAGTCCGCTCTCCACCAGAACGATCTCGGGAAACGCAATTGTCATCGACACGATCAGCGTCGCCATCACATTGGGAAGGATGTGGACAAGGTAAATCCGTGCCGGGCTTGCTCCGAGTTGCCAGACCGCCCCCGCATAGCCTTGAGTGTTGGCACTGAGGGCAAGGCCGCGTGCGATGCGCGCATAGCGTTCCCAGCCGTGCAGGGCCAGCAGTCCCATGAAGATAACCAGCGAGTTGCCGATGAAAGCGAGGATCGCCAGCGCCAGAATGAGGAATGGCATCGTCGCCTGGAAATCGACCAGCGCCAGGATTGCCTGTTCGACCGTACCTCGCGCATGCGCGGCCAGAAAGCCCAGCAGCGTCCCGAGAATCGCACCCAGCAGCGTCGCGCCGCATGCGATCAGCACGCTCATCTGGATCGACACCAGCAGGCGGGACAGGAGATCGCGGCCGAGCTCGTCGGTTCCCAGCGGATGCGCGAAACTGCCACCAAATCCGACTGGCGGCGTAAGCCGGTCGAGCAGATCGATTGCCGTGTGGTCATAGGGCGCCAGCCATCGACCGAACAGGCCCAACGCCAGCAGCAGGCCGAGCCATCCGATCGCGCAGCATATGCTCGCGGAAGGAAGACGCCGCGGCTCCATGCCAAGCCGTTCTTCCTGTTTGACGGCGTCGCTCATGCGTCACCTCCAGAAGCACGAAGACGCGGGTCAAACAGGCCGTAGAGGATGTCGGCAACAATGTTTGCGGCAATCATCGTTGCCGCCACGAAAAACAGCAGGCATTGAACGACGGCTAGGTCACGGCTCGCCACCGACGCCACGAGCAAGCGACCGACACCTGGCCAGGAGAAAACATTCTCGACCACGACGGCGCCGGCGATGAGCTGTCCGACAAGGAAACCGAGGATTGTCACCATAGGAATGGCGGCGTTGGGCAAGGCGTGGCTCAGGATCGTCAGCCGCCACGGCACCCCTTTGGCACTTGCCGTCCGGACATAGGGTCGGTCGAGGACCTCAAGCAGCGCCGCACGGGTGTAGCGAGCAAGCGTTGCCGCGCTGCCGACGCCAAGCGTCACGATCGGCAGGATCGCGTTCGTCCAATGTTGCGCACCACCGGATGGCAGAATGCCCAGCCATACGGAAAACACCAGAACGAGCAGGAGCCCGAGAACGAAAGACGGAACCGTGAACCCCGCGACCGCACCCAGCATGATACCGCGGTCAAGACGGCTGTTGGGATTGAAGGCGGCACATATGCCCGCGGTGACGCCAATCGCTATGCTGATCACGAGCGCCGGAATGGTTATCGCCAATGTGATTGGAATACGCTCGGCGACGACAGTGAACGCATCGCGCCCATCCCGCATCGACACGCCAAGATCACCGCCGAGGATGGTGCGAAGATAGGTGAGGTACTGAACCAGAACAGGCTGGTCGAGGCCCCAGGATTGCCGGAACGCGAGCAACGCCTCGGGTGGCGCCTCGTTGGTGAGAATGGCGAGCGCAGGATCGCCCGAGAGCCGGAGGACGACGAAGGCGAAGCTGACCACGATCAGGATGGTCATTAAGGCGCGCGCCAGCCGTGCGACCACGAACCTCATGCGACTGTCCTCGCGATGGCTGCGGGCGTGCCGCCCGTCGGCAACAGATGGCACGCCACGCGGTGGGACGGGCTGGAAGCGGGACGAAACGCCGGAACCGTCTGCCCGCAGGCCTGGACAGCGCTCGCACAGCGCGGGTGGAACGCACAACCGGGTCGCCGCTGTGTCGGACTTGGCGGCTCGCCACCAAGCAGGATGCGGTGGGGGTTCAATCCGTGAACGCCGGGCACGGATGAAATCAGGGCCTGTGTGTAGGGATGGCGTGGCGCCTCCAGCACCTGCCTGGCCGGCCCCTCCTCTACGATGCTGCCGAGATACATCACTGCCACGCGGTCGCTGACGCGGCGGAGCGCGCGCAGGTCATGGCTTATGAACAGGATCGCCACGCCCGATGCCGACTGGATTTCTGCGAAAAGGTCGAGAACCTGCGCCTGGACCAGCATATCCAGTGCAGATGTCGGTTCGTCGCACACCAGCAGATCCGGCGACGTCGCCAGCGCCCTTGCCAGTACGGCGCGCTGCCTCTGGCCGCCTGACAGTTCGCCAGGCAATCGCCTTCCCTGTGCCGCGGTGAGGCCGACCGCATTCAACAGGTCAGCCACGCGCTCATCCATCTGGGCTTGCGATCCGAACTTGTGGATCACCAATGGTTCACGGACCTGCGTAGCGATCGGCAGCAAGCGGTCCAGCGCCGACAGCGGATCCTGGAACACCATCTGCATGCGGGCGCGCGACCGGCGCCATTCCGCGGTGCCAGCAGGGGCGAGAGGGCTGCCATTGAAGTCGACGCTACCGCTGTCGGCTGCCTCAAGGCCAAGAAGCAGACGCCCAAGCGTGGATTTGCCACAACCGGACTCTCCCGCGAGACCGAGCGTTTCGCCACGCATAAGCTTCAACGTGACGCCGTTGACCGCGCGCACGGCGTGCTGTCTGCGCGATCCATAA
Organism: Mesorhizobium loti; assembly: GCF_002858745.1. Classification (GTDB taxonomy): domain Bacteria; phylum Pseudomonadota; class Alphaproteobacteria; order Rhizobiales; family Rhizobiaceae; genus Mesorhizobium; species Mesorhizobium loti_F. The sequence continues at coordinate 112,511 of NZ_PJRO01000001.1, forward strand.
GTTTTTACGAGGTCTCTGGCCTCGACGAGGGGAACGGCGGTCATGCGGCATTTTCAACCGTAGTCGGGACCGACATCCGGCCATGGGATGGTACGTGATCCACTCGATACCCGCCCGTGCTCCAGGCCGGAGCTGCAGCGACCAGCCGCCTTGTGTAGGAATGCTTCGCCGATGTGTGGAGATCCCTGACCGATATCTCTTCGACGACAACGCCGGCATCCATGACATAGGTCCGCTCACAAACATCCGCGACGACGCCAAGGTCGTGCGAGATTAGGACAAGGGCCATTCCCATTTCCCGCCGCAGCGCCCGCAGCAAATCGAGGATCTGGGCCTGGATTGTCACGTCGAGACCGGTCGTCGGCTCGTCAGCGATCAGGATCGCCGGTCGCGCAGCCAGTGCCATGGCAATCATGACACGCTGGTTCTGACCACCTGAGAGCTCGAATGGATAGGAGCTAAGCCGCCGTCTGGCTTCCGGGATCCCGACCTGATCCAGCAATCGCTTCGCTTCTTCTTGCGCGGGCTGGCCAGTCATGCCGCGATGCAGCCGAAGAACCTCGGCAATCTGCCAACCGACGCTACGAACCGGGTTGAGCGCTGCTGCGGCATCCTGGAAAACGATCCCGATTATCCCGCCGCGGAGACGCTCCAGCGTCGACCGGGAAGCGCCGAGGATCTCGCTTCCGCGAAGCAGGACGCTCCCCCCGATCTGTGCGGTCTTGGGCAAAAGGCCCATCGCGGCGAGCCAGGTTATCGACTTGCCACTTCCGCTTCCGCCTATCACGCCGATGCTTTCGCCAGCGTCGATGGCTAGGTCGATGCCGCGCAGGATGCGCACACCACCAAAGGAGACGGTGAGATTTCGAATGTCGATCAACGGAACTGAGCTAGCGGCAGGCGCTGGCGCCTCATCCGGCCGGGTGTGCAGGCAGGCGATGTTCGGCCCCACGCCCGGCCCCATAAGGCCGGCACGCCGCCCCCGAGAACTTGCAATCAACATGTGCATTCCGTTTGCCCTGATGTCGGCGCTTGCCGTGCTTCAACCCCAACTCATCTGCAGGCCTGGACATGGTGCGTGGCGATTTGTCTTGCGCCATCGGCCGCAGTGCAATTGACATGTTTCGGGCTACCGGCCTGCTGTTACGCTCCTGTGACAATCATCGAATAATTCGAACCAAATACGTTCGATTGTGATCCGCCGTCGTTTCAGGAAAGAGACCCGTTTTGCCCGAGGGACAAGAAACGTTGCCGCTCAATTCCGTTCGGGCCTTTGCCGTGATCGCGCGCGAGAAGAGTGTGACCCGGGCCGCCGTCGTGCTCGGCATCGCGCAAAGCGCGGTCAGCAGGCATCTCGCCGTGCTTGAGGACTATCTCGGCTCGAAACTCGTCGAGCGGCGCGGACGCAATTCCGAATTGACCCCGTTCGGCAGGCTTTTCGCAACTGCCGTCAGTGAGCCGCTCGATACGATCTATTTCACGGCGCAGCGCATGAAGCGCAGGCAAACAGATGTGAACCGCATTCTGGTCAGGACGTCGCTGCCAACCTTCGCCTCAACGCTGCTGATCCCCAACATCCAGGCCTTCTCCACCGAAGCCGGCGGCGCGGTGGTCGACGTCGTCACCACGCTCTCCCAACCGACATCCGCTGACAATTTCGATGTGCTGATCACACGCGATCTCGCGTTGGCGGAGCCATCCGACAGGTGGGTTCTGCTGAACGAGGACCTGGTCTGCGTCGGCTCTCCGCGGCAGGTTGCCGGCAAGGAGATGGATATTGTGACACGCATTCCGATCGTCTCGATCACGTCTCGTCCAGATAGCCTTCCGACCTGGCTGAAGGGAATGGACATCGGGCAGCACGACATAAAGTTGGGTGCCAGATACGACCACCACTATCTGGCACTTCCAGCGATCGCGCATGGAAAAAGTCTGTTGGTGACTCCGGAGGTGCTTGTGCGCGACCTGATCAAGCAGGGCTTGCTGGAGGTCGTCAAAGGCACCCGCACGCCGAGTGGCATGCAGTATCACGCCCATGCGGTCGACCGCAGTCAGAATCTCGATCTGGCACGAATGTTCTGCAGGTGGCTCGTCCGCTTGTGCAGGGAAGACCAGCCCAAAGCGAAGAAGCTTGGGGTCACATCGAAATAATCGATGGGTGGCATGCAGTTGCTAGATAGCCCGAGTTGATCGGCGGCAACGAAGTGCGGCAGAGCGGCCTCGAAATGAAATCGAGGCATTCTAAGTGACGATCCTTTCACATCGGCTCCAGCTTGTCCGCCCCTCCGAAACAAAAGCGATGACAGCACGCGCCGCGGCTTTGAAAACCAGCGGTGTCAATGTCATCGTGCTGAGCCAAGGCGAACCCGATTTTCCGACACCGGCACCAATTCGCGACGCTGGCGTGCGTGCCATTGGCGAAGGGCGCACCCGTTACACAGCGGTTGCCGGCGTCGCGCAGTTACGCGAGGCGATCTGCGGCAAGCTGAACCGCGATTACGGGTTGAGCTACAACATCGATCAGGTAACCGTCGGCTGCGGCGCCAAGCAGGTCATCTTCAACGCACTCTACGCAAGCCTGGATGCGGGAGACGAGGCGATCATCCCGGCACCGTGCTGGGTTTCATACCCGGATATGGTGGCATTGGCAGGCGGAACGGCGGTGCTGGCACCGTGCACGCCGGAAAGCGGTTTCAAGCTCTCGGCCGACACGCTGGCCGCCGCGATAACCGAGCGCACGAAATGGCTGATGCTGAATTCGCCCTGCAATCCGACCGGCGCGGTCTATTCGGCAGACGACCTCGCCGCTCTGGCACAAGTCCTTCGGGAACACCCACAGGTGCATATTCTATCCGACGATATCTACGAAAAGCTCGTTTACGATGTTCCTTTCGTCTCGATCCTTTCGGTCGCGCCGGATCTCGTCGAGCGGGTGCTGATCGTGAATGGCGTTTCGAAAGCCAGCGCGATGACTGGCTGGCGCGTGGGGTATGCTGCCGGGCCGGCGCACCTGATCAAGGCCATGAACACGATCCAGGGGCAGACCTCATCGCACACGAGTTCGATCTCGCAATATGCCGCGATCGAAGCGATCGGCGGAGACCAGAATCATGTCGCGGGTTTCGTCGCCGAGTTTCGGCAGCGGCGCGACCTTGCGGTCGGCTTGCTAGCGCGAGCACCGGGCCTCAGTTGCTTGTTGCCGGAAGGCGCCTTTTACGCCTTTCCCTCATGCGCCGGGCTAATCGGCAAGCGGACGCCGCAAGGCAAGGTCATTGGCAACGACGTCGATTTCACGGACTACCTTCTCGATCAGTTCGGTGTCGCCGCCGTGCCGGGATCAGCCTTTCTGGCGCCTTCGTTCCTGCGTATTTCCTATGCCTCCTCGCAGACAGACCTCGATCTGGCCTGCAAGAGGATAATCTATGCGTGCGAAGCGCTGACGTGAGGACCCAACGATGAGCAAAGCGACAAGTTTACGCCAAGCAATGGCCGAGAAAGGTCTCCTCCACGTCATGGCCACGCATAGCCCTCTGTCGGCGCTCCTTGCCGAGCAGGCCGGCTTCGACGGACTATGGGCCTCCGGCTTTGAGCTCTCGGCGCTGTACGGCCTTCCCGACATGAGCCTGATCTCGATGACCCAGCACCTTGAGATGCTGCGAGCCGTGGCAGGCAGAACCTCCCTGCCGATCGTTGCCGATGTGGACACCGGCTACGGCAACGCGATCAACGTCATTCACACTGTCCGGGAATACGAGAGGGCGGGTGCGAGCGCTGTCGTCATTGAAGACAAGTCGTTTCCAAAGGTCACCAGCCTTGCGGTGGACGGTCATCATGATCTGGTTCGTGTCGCGGAATTCCAGGGCAAGATCGAAGCCGCGCGTGCCACGCGATCGGACCCCGACTTCCTGATTATCGCGCGCACTGAAGCGCTGATAGCAGGCCTCGGCGAAAAGGAAGCTCTGGCGCGCGCACATGCCTATGCGCAGGCAGGCGCCGACATGATCCTGATCCACTCCAAGAAAAAAGATCCCGGCGAGATCGAGAGTTTCTCAGAAGCCTGGAACGGCGCAGCCCCACTGGTCATTGTGCCCAATGCCTATCCCGAGCTCAGCTCCGCCCGCATACGCGCGCTCGGCAATATCCGCATGGTCATCTATGGCAACTACGCGATCCGCGCCGCCGCCATGGCCATGAAGGAAACGTTCTTGCGCGTCATAGCCGACGACGGCGTTCAGCGAGTCCATCGGGACTTGCTGCCGGTCGAAGATGTTTTCCAGTTGCAGGGAATGGACAACGTCCGATCAGACGAGCAACGCTATCTCCGCTAGACTGGTCGTGCCGCAACGACAGAGATCTCAACCAGTGTCCCCGCCGACAGCGTCGCTCCGATGCACATGCGCTGAAGCCAATGTCCCGGCTGATCTCCTACCCACCCAAGCCACTCGACATCAAAGCTTTTTTGTCATCGAGGTTGGCCAGCATGACAGTGACGGACAGCAAATTCCGACCATCAGTCCCCGACTCCCCCAAGAACGCGGTCTATCTTTGAGAATACGCCAGCGATCTGGCCCCTCAAGTCGAGGCTCTTGTCGTCAGACGTCGCAACTGCCCACGCAAGGTTGCCAAACCAGAACCGGAGCTTCTGCCGGCGGCGACACCCTTTGATCGATCGATAGTCTCTTTGCTCATTTGATTGTATCCTGCCAGCCTTTAACCGATAGCACACTCCCCTGACATCGGACTGATGTCCAACGATCCTTTGTTCGCGTCGTACCCGGTACCCCGACGCCGCCCGAAAGCCCGAGAAGCTACACCCGATTGAAAGGGCCGATAGACCCACCAAAGGACCATTTTCGGCAATCGTCCGATTTGATTGGGGCCGCCTCAACCGACAAAACGAAAATAACCAACGCCGGTGGCCGTATGAAGCAATCGGAACCACCTTGGTAGCGAGCCGTTCCTCTCACGCAACGCGAGGATCCAGCCATGGCCGATACCCCTGATGACAACCCTTCCGAAACCGACAATCAGCCCAATCTCGAAGCTCTTGAGCAGCAGATCGCCTCACTCCGGCGCGAAATCAACAAGCTCGGACGGACCATTGCCGCCCTCGCCGAAGAGGAGACTGGAATCCAAGTCGAGACCGTTGGCGGCGTTGTCAGAAACAACCCTGGAACTTTCTCCGGAGCCCTGTTTCTTGGCGCAACGGTGGGAGTAGTGATCGGCTTAGCGCTCGGTCAGCTCAATAGCGACAGCCCCCGCTTGTTGGACAGCTACCTCCCGCGCTCGCCATTCAATTAGCAGGTGCGCATCCCAGCTCGCTTGGCATGTTTGTTGGCACCCGCTATTCGCTGCGTGGATCGTAGAAATAACGGCCCCTCTCGGTCCCGATGGCCACGCAGGTTGCCACCGCCGACGCGCCCTATCCATTGCAAATGAGGGAAGCCTGCGATGAACTACATTGTCGTAGTCGGCATCACCGAAGATGTGGCCAGAAACCAAGCAGCGGAGGAGTCCGGCTATGCGCCTTCAACCATTGGCCGCCTGTCACTGGTAATCGACCAGCGCAGCAACAGTCGGCAAGACGCCTATGTCTTCGAAACTTCCAATGACGTCGCAAGCCATTCCATGTATGCCAAAGCGAAATTGTTCGACGTCTTTGACTTGAAGAATGGCAACATCAGCGACGGGCCGATGCTGATGTTTGGCCCGGAAGTCACCGTCGGGGGTTGAGCGCCCGGACTGTGTGCCCCTCAGCGGCGCTATGCTGCGCGGCTGGCCAGTACCGCGTGGAGAGCTTCTGGCCTCAAATGAGTGTAGCGTTTAAGCATCTTCCAGTCCTTGTGCCCGGTCACCAAGGCAACCTGCTCTATTGTAAATCCGAACTCGAACAGGCGGCTGGTGGCTTCGTGACGCAAGTCGTGAAAATGCAGGTCTTCGATACCTAAATCCAGGCAACCACGGCGAAATGCGGAGCCGACCGATTTGGAGTTGAACGGGAAGATCCGGTCATCATCGTTGCATCGCTTGCTTCGCCGCTCTTCAACGATAGCCCACGCATCGTATCCCGTTGCTGCGAACAAAGGGATGCGCTGATTGTTGCCCTTCTTGTTCCTTGGATCTTTCCGATCACGGATCAGCAACATTCGCGTGCGCGCTTCCACATCCGACCAACGCGCTTTGCAAATTTCCTCCTGGCGCATGGCTGTTGCTACCGCGAAACGAATGATCTGCCCTACTGGGGCGATCTGGAGAGGGTTTGACTCGAAATAGGCTATCAACCTGTCGAGTTCGTCTTGCTCAGGACGCCGATCGCGTTGGTGCCCTTTGCCGACGAGACCAAGCCTCTTGAGGGCGATCCGCGCAAGATCGACGGGCTCTACCTTGACGGGTAGGCCGTGAACCGCGGCAGCATGAGACAGGATGAGTTTTATCATCCCGATGTCGATGCTGAGCGTCATCGGACCAGCGCCTTGGGCTGCGCGATCACGGCCAAAACGAATGATGCGCTCGCGATCGAGCGCCGCCATGTTGCACGTCCCGAGATGCCGTCTGAGCAGCCTGAGATTTGCGGCCTTTGAACGCAAAGGTGACTTGCCTACATCGCACATGTCGTCGATATGCAGGTCAATGAGGTCGCTGAAGGTCTTGAACCGCGTATTGCGTGACTTGGTCGGCGCCTCACCACGGTCAACCTGGCGCTCGGCATCGATCGCCCAGCGCCGTGCATCATCCCGCCGCAGGAAGGTCTCGCTGATATAGCGCCCCTTGCGGCGGACTTGGACGCGCCACGAACCGGACGAAAGTTTGGTATAAGTGGCCATCTTTTCGTGTGCGCTCCGTGTGCAGTAAGGGATCGAAACATGGCGAAAAGGGTCGTATTCTCGCGAAAATCCGCGCGTGGCCGATCGACGCCAACAGATTGATGTTAAACGAAAAATGTATAAAAATCAAGGGCATACAATCGCCGTTGCGCCCATGATGGACTGGACGGATCGTCATTGCCGCTTCTTTCATCGCCAGATGACGCAGCGCGCACTGCTCTACACCGAAATGGTCGTGGCGGACGCGGTCATCCATGGCCAGCGCGACCGGTTGCTGGGCTTCGATGCGGCCGAACACCCGGTGGCACTGCAACTTGGCGGATCGGACCCGCAAAAGCTTGCCCAGGCGGCGCGCATCGGCGAAGATTTCGGCTATGACGAGATCAACCTCAATGTTGGCTGCCCCTCCGACCGCGTCCAGTCCGGAACATTCGGCGCATGCCTTATGAAGACACCAGCGCTTGTCGCCGACGGCGTCGCGGCGATGAAGGTAGCAGTGACGATACCCGTCACCGTCAAATGCCGCATCGGCGTCGACGACCAGGATCCCGAGCCAGCGCTCGACATGTTGGCCGATAGCGTTTTTGCCGCCGGTGCCGACGCTTTGTGGGTGCATGCCCGCAAGGCCTGGCTGGAAGGATTGAGCCCAAAGGAAAACCGGGACATCCCGCCGCTCGACTACCAACGGGTCTACCGATTGAAGGCTCGGCTACCGGAGCGCTTCATTGGCATCAACGGCGGCATTCCATCGGTTGCGGATGCCGTTGGACATCTCGGTCAGGTCGATGGCGCCATGTTGGGGCGCGCCGCCTACCATACTCCCGGCATCCTCACTGCCGTCGACGCGGCCTTGTCAGGCGAGCAACCCGGGACCTTTGATTTTGCGTCTCTGATAGACACCATGGCAGCCTATGCGGCGCGCCACATCGAGAATGGCGGTCGCCTTGGCCACGTCACGCGCCACATGGTCGGCCTGTTCCATGGCCTGCCGGGCGCACGTCGCTGGCGGCAGATCCTCTCCACCGATGCGACACGCCCAGGCGCGGGTGCAGAGGTGCTGCAGGCCGCATTCGCGTCAATCGATTTCACCGCCGAGGCCGCCGCCTGAGACAGAGGGCATGGTCCTGAAAAGGTGCTGCGGTCTGGTATAGAGCGCAACAGCGACTTGTATTCAACTCCCCCAGCTCCAAGAGCGCTAATTGGTGTGAACACAGAGCTTTTCTATCATTCTTAATTATGGCGTTAGTTGTAGATTATATCCTAAAATTTATACTCACAGATGATACCGGTTCAACATCCAAGGGGGGCCGACATGAAGGGCATGGTGTTCACCGAACTGCTGGGCTTCGTGGAACAGACCTACGGGGCGGATGCCGTGGATGACCTTATCGAGGCTTCCGATCTGCCGAGTGGTGGCGCCTATACGGCTGTGGGGACATATGACCACAAGGAAATGCAATCTCTGGTCACCACGCTGGCTGCGCAAAGCAATACACCGCCAAATGAATTGCTTGGTTTGTTCGGTCAGCACCTGATCCGGCGTTTCAAGGCATCATTCCCTGATTTTTTCAGGACCGCAGTCACTCTGTTCGATTTCCTCGAAAGCATCGACAGTCATATCCATGTCGAGGTGCGCAAACTCTATCCCGATGCCGAACTGCCGGAATTTCGAGCTGAACGCCTTGGAAATGGGACGATGCATCTCGATTACCACAGCAAACGCCCCTTCGAGGCGCTTGCCTCGGGTCTCATTCTCGGCGCAGCCCAGCTCTATGGCGAACCCGTGCTGATAGAAAGAAGCCCGCACGAAACCGATGGTGAGAAATTTGTCCGGTTCTCGATTCAGAAGACAGGCGCAATAGCCTAGATGCTGCCACAAGCCGATATTTCCGGCGATCGCGTTGCGCGTCTCGAACGCCGTCTGCAGCGGGAGCGACGCGCCCGCGAAGAGGCGGAATGGCTGCTCGAGGCGAAATCGCTAGAGTTGTATAACGCCAACAGCCACCTGACGGCGTTGGCGAACGACCTCGAAATGCGTGTCCTCGATCGGACGCATGAATTGGAGATCTCCCGTCAGCAGGCCCTGTTTCTCGCCGAGCGCGATCCTTTGACGACGCTTGCCAACCGGGTCAGTTTCGCGCGCGATCTCGACGCAGCCATTGAAACGGCACAACTCCATGGCGGATCGGTGCAGCTTCTTTTCGCGGATCTCGATCGGTTCAAGGAAATCAACGACAATTACGGTCACGCTGTCGGCGATGCGGTTCTGCTGGAGGTGGCGACCCGACTGCGTACGATCTGCAGAGGAACGGAAGTGCCCGGGCGGCTGGGCGGTGACGAGTTCGGCGTCATCTGCATAACACCGGTTCAAAGCGAGCGGGCTCGCCAGATCGCGACAGAGATCATGGAGGCCATGAGCAAGCCGATCGATTGCGGGCGCCTGCAACTGATCGTCAGCTGTTCCGTGGGCTTTGCAAACTTCCCACGCGATGCTTCGGATTCTCCGACCTTACAGCGTTTTGCCGATCTCGCCCTGTATCATTCCAAATCGTCCGGACGCTCGACATGGACGGAATTTGACGACACCATGGCAGCTGAGCTTCATAGCCGCCAAGGCCTGGAAGTTGAGCTGCGCGCCGCGGTAGCCGCGGGTAAAATCGAGCCTTGGTACCAGCCGATCATCTCCGCGGAGAGCAACAGGATTGTCGGTGTGGAAGCGCTCGCACGATGGCAACACGCCGAGCGGGGCCTCATTCTTCCGGGGCTGTTTATCCCGCTGGCTGAAGAAAGTTCGTTGATCGTCGAGCTTGGTCGCGCGATGATCGACCGCTGTTGCCGGGAGATGCGCCACCTGATCCGGGACGGTCATCTCGACTATGTCTCGATCAATCTGTCGCCGCGGCACCTGCGCTCTCCCTCGGTGGTCGAGCAGGTCGGCAAAATTCTGGCTCGTCACGACTTCCCGCCTTCCGCGCTGCAGCTGGAAATCACGGAAAGCCTTCTGCTCATTGATTTCGAGCAGGCTGAAGAGCGTCTTTCGCAGTTTCGCGCGCGCGGTATCCGAATTGCCCTTGACGATTTTGGAGCGGGCTATTCAAGCCTCTCATACATCAGGCGATTGCCACTGGACGTGATCAAGATCGATCGTTCATTTGCCAGGGATATCAGCGATGACCGGCAGTCCGAAGCTGTGGTCACAGCGATCGTTCAGCTCGCACAGGCGCTGGAACTCCAAATCGTGGCCGAAGGCATCGAGACCGAAAGCCAGGCGCTACGGATGACCAGTTGCGGCTGTTACATCCAGCAGGGCTATTTGTTCGGGCGGCCAATGCCGCTGGATGAACTCATGCGATATCTGAAGGCCGAAGGTTGATGACAAGCTGCCGCCGCAAAGAGGTGGCGGCGGCAAACTGAGTTCTACTCCGCGGCCACAGCAAACGGTGCACGATTGCCGAGCACCGTCTCCGCCTCACCGACCACCTGCGCTACCCGCCGCAACAACGGTTCGGAGGCAGGCGCCCCGTTTTCAAAATCGCGATCCGTGGCGTAGACGGCCGTCGGAAGGGTGAAGGCTTCGAAAAAGCCGAACAGTGGCCGCAACTGATGTTCGACGATCAGCGCATGGCGGTCGCCGCCGCCGGTCGCGGTGATAAGCACCGGCTTGCCGCGAAGGGCTGACGGATCAAGCAGATCGAAGAAGTGCTTGAAAAGGCCGGTATAGCTGCCCTTGTAGGTTGGCGAACCGATGACAAGGAGGTCTGCTTCGGTGATGGCCTGCAGGATTGCCTGTGCTGGTTCGTCCAGGGCACTCGCCCGCCGCGCATTGGCAAGCGAAGGACCGAGGTCTTCGACATCCCAACTCCTAGCCGACAAGCCATTGCGACGACCGATTTCCTGGACGATGTGGTCGACAAAGGCCAAGGTCTTTGACGGCCGGGTGATGTTGCCGGAAAAGCCGACAATACGCGCGCGGGTCATGGATAGTCTCCTTATTTCAAAGCACGTCAGGATGCCGAGGCGACAACGCGTGGACGCACGCCGCGGCCGAATTCGACATCCCAGCCGCGCAGCGCCGGTGCGGTCTCGCCGTGCAGATCAAGCTTGGGGAACAGCAGTTCGGCCACGTTGTAGGCTTCTTCCAGATGCGGATAGGCCGAGGCGATGATGGTCTCGATGCCGATCGCCTGATATTCGCGGATACGGGCGGCGACATTGTCGGGGCTGCCGACCAATGCAGTCCCTGCCCCGCCACGCACCAGGCCGAGCCCCGCCCATAAATTGGGACCGACGACCAGCTTGTCGCGGCGTCCCTGGTGCAGTGCCGACATGCGCTTCTGGCCAACCGATTCCGAAACGTTGACGAAGTTGTTCTGTGCCTCGGCGATCACCTCATCGGTGACATGGCTGATCAACCGGTCCGCTGCTGCCCAGGCTTCCTCCTCGGTTTCGCGGACGATGAGATGGATGCGCAGCCCGAAGCGGATGCTGCGCCCTTCCCTGGCCGCTGCCACACGCACGCGCTCCAGTTTCTCCGCCAGTTGATCGACCGGCTCGCCCCAGCTCAGATAGACGTCGACATGCTTGGCTGCGATGGCGATGCCGGCATCCGACGAGCCACCGAACCACAGCGGCGGGTAAGGCTTCTGCACCGGCGGGAACGAAATGTCGGAGCCTTTCGCCGAAAGATACTGGCCCTCGAAATTCACCTCTTCGCCCGATAGGATATCGCGCCAGATCGCCAGGAATTCGTCGGTCTGGGCGTAACGCTCGGCATGACTGAGCTTGTTGCCGTCGCCGGCGAGATCGGCCGGATCGGCGCCGGTGACGACATTGAGCAGGAGACGGCCGTTGGAGATGCGGTCGAGCGTGGCGGCGTGACGCGCAAACAGCGCGGGCGTGCCGCTGCCCGGCCGCAACGCCACCAGGAAACGCAGCTGTTCGGTCTGCGGGATCAAGGCGGCTGCCGTGATCCAGGCATCTTCGCAGCGCGTGCCGGTCGGCAGGAGAACGCCCTTGAAACCGAGACGGTCAGCGGCCTGGGCAATCTCCCTCAGATAACCGAAAGTCGCCGGCCGATGCCGTTCATCGGTACCGAGATATGGCCCGTCGCCATGGGTCGGCAGATACCAGTAGATGTCGAGGGGCGCGTTGGACATGGGATGTTCCTTCTGCGGTCGGTTGTATCGAAGGTTCAGATCTTGCCCTTCCAGGGCACCAGCTTGCGCTCCAGCCAGCGCATGCCGATGGCGAACAGGAAGGCCAGGATCGCGATGAGGATGAGGCCCACGAAAACGACATCGGTCGACAGGAAATTGGCGGCAGACATGATCATGTAGCCAAGACCGGAACGGGCAGCGATGAGCTCGGCGGCGACAAGGCATGACAGGCCGGCGGCAACGGCGATGCGCAGGCCGGTCAGAATTTCGGGCAATGCCGAAGGCAGGATGATGTTGGTGAAGAGCCGCAGCCGCGTGGCGCCGAGTGAAAGCGCGGCATTGATGCGCTCGGCTGGCACCGACCGTACACCGGCCTGCGCCGAAAAGCAGATCGGCGCGAAAGTGGATAGCGAAAGCAGAACGATCTTGGAGGATTCGCCGATGCCCAGCCAGATGATCAGCAGTGGCAGATAGGCGAGCGGCGGCAGCCCCCAGTAGAGCCCGATCGGCACCGACAAGGTGCCCCTGATCCAGCGGTTCAGCCCCATCAGGAGGCCAAGCGGGACGCCCAATACGACGCCGATGGCGAGCGCCACGAGGATGCGTCCGAGGCTCGCCAACGTGTGCTGTATGAGTGTGCCATCCGCATAGCCGTCGATGGCGACCGCATGGAATTGCGTCAGCACCTCCGCCGGCGACGGCAGGAACAGCGGTGAGGCCCAACCGAGTTGCGTCGCGACAAACCACAAAGCCAGCAATGCCAACAGGGTGATCGTGCTGATCAGCAGTGTGCCGGACGAAACACTCTTGATCGGCTCGTTCGTGAGCTGGCGACGCAGTTTTGGCGCCGGCTGGACATGCGTGAAGACAGCGCGTGGATCTGCAGCAAGCGTCATTGCAAGGTTCCTTTGCCTGCTGGCCGATGGATGAGTGCGCGGATTTCCTCGCGCAGCTGAATGAAATTCGGATCGGAAAGGATCGGGCCGATATCGCCCGTTTCCGCGAATTCGCGCACGAATCCAGCCTCGAAGCGCGCAACGATGCGGCCGGGCCTTGGTGACATCACCACAACGGTGGTGCCCAGCGTCAGCGCTTCCTCGATGGAATGGGTGATGAACAGGATCTGCTTGCCGGTGCGTGCCCAGATCGAAGCCAGCAATTGCTGCATCGTCTCACGCGTGAGGCTGTCCAGGGCGCCGAACGGCTCGTCCATCAGCAGGATCTTCGGGTCCGTGGCCAAGGCACGCGCCAGGCCGACACGCTGGCGCATGCCGCCGGAAAGCTCGTAAGGCGGCTTGTCGGCGAAATCGGCGAGACCAACAAGGTCGAGCAATTCGCGGGCGCGCTCGCGCCGTGCCGTCTTCGCTACGCCGGCAAACTTCAGCCCTAGCGCGACGTTGTCGACGACGCTTGCCCAAGGCAGCAGCGTATCCTTCTGGAAGACGACGCCACGATCGCCACCCGGACGGTCAATCTCCTCGCCATCGAGCATGATCGAGCCTTCGGTCAACGGCAGGAAGCCGGCTATAGCATTGAGCAAGGTCGACTTGCCGCAACCGGATGCGCCGACCGCAACGACGATGGAATCGGGAGCGATATCCAGCGATACATGATCGAGCGCATGCACGGCACTACCGTCGGAGGCTGGAAAGGTGACGCTGGCGTCGCGGATCTGAAGCATTGTGAACCCTCAAGAGCAGGCGCGAACGCTTTCGGTTCGCGCCTGTCAATTCGTCAGTTGGAGACCTTGGCAGCCGCCGCGTATTGCGGATCGGCGAAGACGCCGTAATCGTCCTTCACGGCAGTGATCTTGCGCTGCTCCTTCAGGAAGCCGGCGGTGTCCTTGAGTATCTTGGCGACACCGCTGTTCTCGCCACCACCCAGCCACTTGTCCGACAACTGCTCAGCCAGCGGCGGCACCACGGTCGTCTTGATGCGTTCGGCATGGTCGGCCGGCGTGCCGCCCTGCAACCCGGCGATCAGCTTGATGTTTTCCGAATCCGGGGCCCATGCTGCCTTGTCGTTGGCGAAGGAGGTGAAATAGCCGTCGACCTGCTGCACATACTGCGTCAGGAAATCAGGATGTTCCTTGGCGAATTCACCGGTCGCGACCAACGCGCTGAACGTCGGCGCACCACGATCGGCCACCTCACCCGCGGTCAACAGCACCTTGCCGTTCTTCTTCAGTTCGGAGAGCGCCGGATCCCAGACGAAGGCGCCATCGATGTCGCCGCGTTTCCAGGCCGCGACGATCTCGGGCTGCGGAATGGCGATGACCTGGGCATCCTTTTCGGCGATGCCTTCCTGCTTCAACACGGCAAGTAACTGGTAGTGATCGGTGGAAACCGGTGCCGCCGCAAGCTTCTTGCCCTTCAGGTCTTTCGGAGAGGCGATCTCAGGCCGAACCACCAGCGCCTCGCCATCGCGCGAGACGGAAGAGATGTAGAAGCCTTTGACGTCCAGCCCCTTGGACACCGCGGCAGCATACGGGCTGGAACCGACATCACCGATCTGCACTGCACCCGAGGCAATGGCGGCAAAGATGTCGGCACCCGAATTGAAGCGGCGGAATTCGATATCCCAGCCGGTCTTCCTGGCGATGTCGCCATTGGCGATACCGACGAAGTAAGGGGTCGAGCCGGTCTGGTAGGCAATGACCACCTTTTTATCGTCCGCGGCGAAAGCCAGCGAGACGGAAGCGCCGAGCGAAAGACCCGCGAGGGCGGCCGTGAAGAGTTTGCGCATGCGTTTACCCCTTTCCATGATCGAGGTTGCCCCTCGAAACATCAGCGCACGTCGCTGATCGGGTTAAACGCTACTGAATTTGTAGAATTAGTTTAGAAAGCTTTTTGCGAATGTCGCCACACATGCGAACGATCTATCTAACGACACGCCGAAATGCCGAACCCGGGGTTCGATACGGGAGATTTTGCCCCCGAGGCCGGCAAAAACGTTCCGAAACAACTCACCTCAATAAGTGGTGCGGCCGCCGGAGAGATCGAAGGTGGCGCCGGTGGTGAACGAGTTCTCATCGGAGAGCATAAAGGCAACCATGGCGGCAGCCTCCTCCACCTCCACGAAGCGGCCGCGCGGTACCTTGCCCAGCATGTAGGCGACCTGCGCTTCGGTAAGCTGATCGAGGATGCGCGTGCGCGCCGGAGACGGCGTCAACGCATTGACGGCGATATCGTGGCTGGCGAGTTCCTTGCCGAGCGATTTCGTCAACGCCAGAACGCCTGCTTTGGCTGACGAATAGGCGGCAGCATTCGGATTGCCTTCCTTGCCCGCCACGGAGGCGACATTGACGATGCGGCCGTAATTGCGCTCGATCATGTTGGGCACCAGTCGCCGGCAGCAGTAGAAGACCCCATTGAGGTCGATGTCGACGATCTGCTGCCAGGCATTCGGATCATACTCGACCAGCGGCGCGGCCGGGCCTGCAATGCCAGCATTGTTGACGAGGAGATCGACCGCGTCAAAGGCGCTTTCGGTCTCGGTTGCGGCTTCGTCGACAGCCTCGATCCTGGCCTGATCGCACCAGAACGCCCTGGCCTCACCCAATGCCGACAATTCCTGGATGGCAGCTTCCATCGCGGCTTTGTCGAGATCCCAGATGGCAACCCGTGCACCCGAAGACAGCAACCGGCGTGCAACGGCCAGCCCGATGCCTTGCGCGCCTCCGGTGACGACAGCGACGCGGCCGGAAAGATCGACGGCATTGATACGACGGTTCATGAGATGGTCCTTTGCGAAATGGGAAAAAGCTCAGGCGTCGGGCTTGATGCGGAAGTCCTTCCCTTCCGGCAGGGTCTGGCCGCCGTCGATCACCACGGTGGTGCCTGTGATGTAGGCGGCATCGTCGGAGGCGAGGAAAAGCGCCGCATTGGCGATGTCGTGCGGCGTGCCCAGCCGGCCGAGCGGAATCGCCTCTTCCATGCTGTGGATGAACGCCTCCGATCGGTGCTGTTTCACGCCTTCGGTCAAGATGTTGCCCGGTTCCAGTCCGTTGACCGTGATGCCGTAGCCGGCGAATTCCAGGGCAGCTGACTTGATGAAGCCGTTGATGCCGGCCTTGCTCGCCGAATAATGGCCGTGACCCGGGCTGGTGACGCGCGGCCCCGTGATGGACGAGGTGAAAATCATGCGGCCGTATCCCTTCTCGCGCATGACCGGCAGCGCTGCCCTTGCGGCCAGAAATGTGCCCTTGAGATTGACGCCCAGCACGGCATCCCACTCCTCCGGCGATGTGTTCTCGATCAGTGTCCACGGATAGATGCCGGCGTTCTGTACCAGGATGTCGAGCGTGCCATAGGCTGCGACTGCAATGCCGACAGCCTTGCGGGTATCCGCGAACGACGAAACGTCAATCTGCGTGAACTGCACGCCGAGCCGTTCGGCGGTCGCCTCGCCCGCCTCCACTTCGCGGTCGGCGATGACGACCTTGGCCCCCTCTTCCGCGAAGCGTGCCGCAATGGCCTCGCCAATACCACGCGCGGCACCGATCACCAGCGCGACCCGGTTTTCCAGCCTCAATGTCATCGAAGCAATCCTCTGTCTGGGTTATGTTCGGCGGCGCCCTGGACCGCGCTATTTGAAGCCCGACATCGAGATGCCTTCGATGAACTGCTTCTGGGCAATCAGGAAAGCGACAATGATCGGCGCCACGGAAATCAGCACAGCCGCCATCATCAAAGTCCATTTGCCGGCATATTGCTGCTGCAGGAGCGCAAGCCCGACCGGCAGCGTCGTCGTCTGCATGTCGCTCGGCAGATAGATCAGCGCCGTGAACAGGTCGTTCCAGGAGAACATGAAGGCGAAGATCGCAAAGGCGGCGAGTGCAGGCTTGGCCAGCGGCAGGTAGATCCGCCAGTAGATGGTAAGCAGGCTTGCCCCATCGATGCGAGCGGCTTCGGCCAGTTCGATCGGGATCGTCTTGAAATATTGCCTGAGCAGGAAGGTGCCGAAGGCGCCACCGAGGAAACTCGGCAGATACATCGGCACCTGGGTACCGTAGAGGCCGAGCCATTTGAACAGGATGAACTGCGGAATGGTGGTGATCTGCTGCGGCACCATCAGTGTGATCAGCAGCAGGAAGAACAGTGCGTCACGACCGCGGAAGCGGGTCACCGCAAAGATGAAGGCTCCCATTGAACAGGTCAGCAACTGCCCGAAAGTAGCGATCAGGGCGATCTTGAGGGAGTTCCACAGCATGGTGTGGAGCGGCATGATGGTCCAGATGTCATGGTAATTGGCGAGCGTGAAGATCGGCGGGATCAGCGATCGCGAATACTGGTCGGCCGGCAATTTCAGCGAGGTCGACACCATCCAGATGAATGGGGCGACCATGATGATGCCGCCCGCGAGCAGCAATGTCACGGCAATGACGTTGCCGCGGACTTCCTCGGCGCGGCGGCTCATGCTTCGGCTCCGAATTTCTTCTGGATGCGGATGTAAAACAGCGTGAACAGCGCAATGATCACGGTAAGGACAACGGCCTGGGCCGCCGCATCACCCATGCGGAAGAAGCGAAAGCCGGTGCGGTAGACCGAGAAGACCAGTGTCGGGAAGGTCGAATTGCCGTTGGAGAGGCGCGTCAGCATGTAGATGTAGTCGAAGGCCTGGAAGGCGTGGATGGTGGAAAGCACCCCCTGGAAGAACAGGCTGGGCACCATCGCCGGCAGCGTCACGTGGACAAGGCGCTGCCAGGCGGTCGCTCCGTCGACCCGTGCAGCCTCATAGAGTTCGCGCGGGATCGCCTGCAGGCCGGCCAGGAACACGATCATGCCTTCGCCTATGGCACCCCACACATTCACGATGACGACCGAATAGAGAATGACCTTCGGCCCCAGCCAGTTGACCGGATTGCCCCCGAAAGCAGTAATGAACGAGTTGAGCACGCCCTGGTCCTGCGCGAATATCCAGCTCCACAAGAGACCGACTGCAGTCGGTGATGACACGACCGGCAGGAAGAACAAGGCGCGCAGCAGCGAGATGCCGCGGATGTGGCGGTTCATGAGGCAGGCCACGGCAAAGCCGATAGCGAGCGTCAACGGCACATAAATCAGCGAAAACAGCGTCGTATTGACCAACGCTACACTGAACATGCGGTCGTGCGGCAGGCTCGTATAGTTGGTAGCGCCCGCCCATTTGATCGGCGTCAGCATGTCCCAGTCGAAGAAGCTCAATGCCAGCGTGGCCAGCACGGAGCCGAACACGCCGATGGCGAGGCCGAGCAGTGTCGGCGCAAGCAGCAGGAGCAGACCCGCGCGCTCACCTCGTAGTGGTTTTAAGGTGCTGGACAAGGCAATCCCCGGAAAAGCCGATCGATCTAGCGATTGTTGGCGAGGACGTCATCGCCCGCGGCAACCGCTTCATTGATGGCGTCAGCGATCGGGATTTCACCGCTCCAGGCACGGTGCAAGGCGTCGCCCACGGCGGAAGCCCATTCCTCATAGCCCTTGAACACCGGTTTCAGATGCGCGTAGGCGAGCGCATCGACGAACAGCTTGTGATCGATCGGAGCCTTCTCCTGAACCAGATAGGCCGGGCTTGCAGTGATCACTTCCTGGATCGGAATGGCATAACCGACCTGTGCCAGCTCTTCCTGCGCATGCGGGCCGATGGCGAATTTCAGCAATTCCCAGGCTTCTTTCGGGTGCTGGGTGGTCGAGGAGATGGTGAAACCCGCACTGTTGATGCTGGTTGCCCGCTCGACCGGTCCCTTCGGCATCGGTGCGACGCCCCATTTGAAGGTTGCCGGCGTGTAATCCGGCACAGACCAGTGACCTGTGACGCTCATGGCGGTCACGCCGGCCTGAAACCCGTCGAGGCCGAATTGCCTGAGCTGCTCGCTTGTCGGTATCGACTTGTCGTCCAGAACCATGCCGGCAATGAAATTCCACGCCTTCATGGCTTCCGCGCTGCCGATCAGCGTCTTGCCGTTCTTCCCGTCGACAATCTCGGCGCCGTAGGACCAGAGCACGCTGCTCCAGAACACTTCCATGTCGATCAGTTCGGCAAACAGGCCCCATTGATCGATGGTGCCATCACCATTCTTGTCCTTGGTCAGTTGCTTGGCAGCAGCGCGCAGGTCATCCCACGTCCAGTTGTCAGTGGGGTAAGCGACACCGGCGGCGTCGAACATGTCCTTGTTGTAGAAAAGCGCGATGGTCTGGATGTCGCGCGGCAATCCGTAATAGCCATCAGGCGTCTTGTAGGCCTCAAGTGAAATCGGAAAGACACCCTTCAACAGATCGGGCTCGGCATCGACGAAAGGCTGCAATTTGAGCAGCGCACCGCGCGCCTGCCAGTCGGGATAGTTGGAGGCGTCCATGGCAAAAACGTCGGGCGCGGTACCGCCAGCGACCAGTACGCGCAGCTTCTCCCAGTAGGAGTCCCAGTCGTTGACCTCGACCTTGAGCTTGATGCCGGGATGCGTCTTTTCGAAATCGGCGGACAATTTCTGCCACACGGCAATATCAACCGGGCCGCCGAACAGCGTCATCCTGAGTTCGGTGTCTGCCAGTGCCGTCGAACACCACAGGACACTGCTTGCGAAAGCAATACCACGGGAAACCCGCCCCAGCCAATCTGCCATCTTCGCTCCTCCCTTGCCCAGCTTCACGCCGGGTCGTTTCTTGATCATTCCTGGACGGATCAGCTTGCCCGTCTTACGCAACGGCTGGCCAGGTCTTTCACGCCGACCGAAATCAGCGACGTGACCTGGGGAGCACTCTTGTCGATAGCCAGGATATTGTAGAAAGCGGATAAAACTACCTATTTGGGATCAATAAATTCCCGAATCCCAGCATCCGCCTGGACGACTGAGGCTGTCGTAACTAGCCTTCATCCTACCGTACAATCGCACGCTGATGCGTCGAACGAGGGTCGCCGCAATGGACACTCCGTCACCCGAGGTCACAAAGGCCAAGCGCCTTAGTGCGATGCAGCGCCGAAAGCTGTCCGCTGCCGTGGAAGATGACAGCGATTTCCTGCCGAGAGACAGCTTCTTCGCCGATCTACAGGTGGCAGAGGCAATGCCGCTGGCGCACTGGCACGACCATGTCGAATTCAACTTCATGGTTTCAGGCTCGATGACCTATCTGTTCAACGGCAACCGCATCGTCCTGCAGCCGGAAATGCCTTATTGTTTCTGGGCCGGCGTACCGCACCAGGTGGTCAAGGTGACGGAACCCGCCCGGCTGATCTGTGCCTATGTTCCGTTCGCGGCATTCCTGGCGCTTACCCTGCCCGACGCCTTCAAGGCTGCCGTGCTCAACGGCCGCATGATGACCATGGCCGAACCGGACCCGATGGACAGTCTGCTGTTCCAGCGCTGGGCGCAGGAATGGACACCGGCTCCAAGCGAGGCGCTCGCCCAGATCCTGCGCGAAGAGATGCGGCTGCGCGTTCGCCGGCTCGCGCTGCGCAGCGTTGCTGCGGAGATCGATGACCGCTCCGGCTTGAAAGTCGATGAACCGCAAGGCGTTGTCACCGCCAAGACTAAGGCAGATGACCGCCTGATCGACCGCGTGCAGAAGATGACGAACTTCATCAACAAGGAGTTCGCCAACGACATCCAGCTGGCTGATATCGCCAGGGTATGCGGCCTGCACCCGACCAACGCCATGGCTGCGTTCAAGAGCGTGCTCGGCGTCACCATCGCGCACTATATCCGCCGCCAGCGCCTCAGCCACGCCATGATGATGCTGGCCGACACCGACCGCTCGATCATCGAGATTGCTTTCGCCTGTGGCTATGGCTCGCTGAGCCGGCTCTACCACGCGTTCCAGAGTCAGCTGGAAATGACACCGCGCGATTACCGCAAGCAGTTCAGGTCATAATCCGTATTTGGATTCTATATCGTAAAATCAATAAGCTATAGGAAACGGTTCAATCGATTCTCGAGATCAGCGACCCAAACAACTCCCAGTCTCGGCGTCGAACAGATGCAACGTCTCCGTGCGTGGGGATAGATAAACGGCGTCGCCCCGTGTCCAACGAGGACGCTCAGTGGTCTGAACCGTCAGTTGCCGCCCCTCCACCTCCACCAACAAGGTCGTGAAGGCGCCATTCATCTCGACAGTGGCGACACAGCCTGGAATCGGTCCGGCTTCGGTCAGCGCGACATGTTCGGGGCGGAACCCACACACCACCGCCCTGCCCGCATCGCCGCGCTTGCCGTCGGGCAACCGCAACAGGCAATCGGCGTTGACGCGAACATGCAGACCGCCGTCTGCAATTTCGAGATGACCATCGACGAAGTTCATCGCTGGTGAGCCGATGAAGCCGGCGACATGGATATTGGCCGGCCGATCATAGAGTTCGAGCGGCGTGCCAATCTGTTCGACGCGGCCATCGCGCATGACGACGATACGGTCGGCCATGGTCATGGCTTCGACCTGGTCGTGGGTTACATAGATCGCCGTGGTGCCCAGCCGCTGCTGCAGCGAACGGATTTCGCCGCGCATGACGACGCGCAACTTGGCATCGAGATTGGACAGCGGCTCGTCGAACAGGAACACCTGCGGGCTGCGCACGATGGCGCGGCCCATGGCTACGCGCTGGCGCTGGCCGCCCGAAAGCTGCTTGGGGAAACGGTCGAGATAATCGGTGAGGCCGAGGATCAGTGCCGCCTCGCGGACGCGGCGGTCGATCTCGACTGACTTCTCGCCACGCAATTTCAGCGAGAAGCCCATGTTCTGGTGAACCGTCATATGCGGATAGAGCGCATAATTCTGGAACACCATGGCGATGTCGCGCTCCTTGGGCGAGACATCGTTCACGACCCGCCCGCCGATGCTGATCGTGCCCTCGGTGATTTCCTCAAGCCCGGCAATCATGCGCAGCAGCGTGGACTTGCCACAGCCTGACGGGCCGACGAGAACCAGGAATTCGCCGTCGCGCACGTCGATGTTGACGTCATGTGTGACGCGCAGATGGCCATATTTCTTGTTGATGTTCCTGAGCTCGACGCCCGCCATAACAACCGCTCCTGGAGCAATCCCGGCAAAAGTGCGCAGCAGTTTTGCGTCCGGAATTGCGTAAAAACAAAAGGTTAGAGCGTTCCGCGTTTCCGCAAAAGCGGAAACACTCTAGTGATAGCCGGGCAGAAGATTGCCGTGCGCAACGATCAGGTCGTCGACAAGCGAGACGATCTCGTCGAGCGAAAGCTGTGCAGCGGTATGCGGATCGAGCATTGCGGCTTGATAGATGGCCTCGCGCCGGGAGGTCAATGCTGCCTCCACCGCCATTTCCTGCACGTTGACGTTTGTGCGCATGATGCCGGCGAGCTGCAGCGGCAGTTTGCCCATGCGCACTGGCTGGATGCCGTTACGGTCGACATGGCAAGGCACCTCGACGCCACAGCCTTCGACCAGATTGTCGATCAGGCGGTCGTTGCGGACATTGCCGTAGATCAGCGAAGGCTTGCCGGTCACCATCGAATGGATGATGGCCGCGGCATATTCATTGCTCCTGCAGACCTCCAGCGGCTTGTTCGGGTCAGCCAGCTCATCGCGCAACCGGTTCCAGTCGGCGATCTGTTCCTCGCACCACACCGGATACTGGTCGAGAATGACCTTGTAGCGATCGATGATGTCCTCACGACCTGGCTTAATGAACCACGAATTGTATTCGGAGAAATGAGTGCTGGATTCGGTCACGAAATGCCCGAAGCGGCGCAGAACCGCGAAACGCACGGAGTCATCCTCTGGGAAACTTCCGTCCACCGCCATCTGCCGAAGCCTCGGGTAAAGATCCTCGCGCGAGCCGTCGCCAAGGCGCTTTTCGAACTTCAGGAAGAAGGAAACATGGTTCAAACCTGCGCAGGTGTAGTCGATATCGGCGATGTCCTCACCCAGACAACGGGCGAGATGACCTGACGTCTCCTGCACGCTGTGACACAGGCCGACATACTGGATGTCCGGCACCGCGCGTGTCGTCGCCCAGGTGTTCATGGCCATCGGGTTGACGTAGTTCATCATCAGCGCGTTCGGGCAGAGCTCGCGCATGTCCCTGGCGACATCCAGGATCACCGGAATGGTGCGCAGCGCACGGAAGATGCCGCCGATGCCCAGCGTATCGCCGATGGTCTGGCGCAGGCCGTATTTCTTCGGGACTTCGAAGTCCGTCACGGTGGCCGGGCGATAGCCGCCTACCTGCATCATCAGGATGACGAAATCGGCATCCTTTAACGCCTTACGGCGATCCAGCGTCGCTTCGACCTTCAGCTTGGACAGACCAAGCGTTTCACCGATGCGGCGTGCCACGGTCTCGGAGGTCGAAAGCCGCTCGGGATCGATGTCGAACAGGCTGATTTCGGAATCCTGCAATTCGGCATTGCTCAGCACGTCGCTGAGGATGTTTTGGGCGAAGACGGTGGAGCCTGCGCCTACGAGGCAGATCTTGGCCATGGAGAGTTCCTTTTGGTCCGCAAAGTCGATGCCCGAGCGGGCGTTTCAAAAGGAAAATCTACTGTTGAGACGCAAATTTCTTGCCGGCCAGCCCCTGAAAATTCCCGAAAGACAGTGACAACCGGGCAGTCCGACAGGACCACCCGGCAAAAGCGTCAGCGGAATTCGTGGTTCCCCTCGAATTCGGCTGAGAGCCGAATGCCGAAAGTATGCTTCCTGTCGTCGCCATGCTTGTCGAAGGCATAGCCTGCCGCGATTTGCCAACTCTCGTTGCTGAGACCGAGATCCTTGCCGAATTTGTAGGCTACGGTCGCATCGAACAGATGCTCGACCAGATCGGGCTCGTCGGTGATCTGCTCGCGCTGCTGGGTATAGGAAATTGAATAGGTCATCGCCTCGCGCTGCAGCGCCGCCGAAACGGTCAGGAACAGCGCATCGTCGGGCCCGCCGCCGAAATTATTGAACCAGGCGGCTTCGGTGAACAGCTTCAGCGTCGTCTCGTTGCCCAAGGCCACGTTGCCGTTCAGCCCACCGAGCAGGCCGGTCTCGTTGCCGAAACTATGCTCGCCGCCCTTCTGGTAGCGGGCACCGAGACGATAGCCGAAGGTCCCTTCATCATAACAGCCGGCGGCGCCTGCCCCGAGGCAGCCAGCGAAATCAACCGCCAGCGAGGATATGCCGTCGCTGTTGCCGGCACCGCCGTCATCCAGCGTATGGCGACCGCGGTTGGTGAACAACGATTCCGACAAGGTACTGCGGTCCACGCCGAAGGCTGCGACCTCGATTTCATTGTGGAAACTGCCCGTCTCGAAGCCATAGCCGACCGAGGCACCGACACGCTCCTTCAGTTCGTAGTTGCCGGCGAGGTCGGTGCCGTGGATGCCCGGCGTGATGTCCCAGGCCTTGCCGAAGGCCGGATGGAACTTGCCGACGCGCAATCCAATTCCACCGATGTGGAATTGCGCATTGAGTTCGGAGACATAGGTGCCGACGTTGCGGAAATACTGGTTCACGCCCAGTTCCTCGTCCTTCACACCTTCCGTGATCAGATGACCGAACAGCGCCACGCCCTCGACCGGACGGTAGGAGGCGGTGAATTCGACAGTCGGTGCCGCGGCGAAGTAGTCGTTATCGGAATGGCCTGGAAAGCGGTTCCAGTTTCCGACCGTCTCCATGTAGGCATAATAGTCGATGCAAGGCGCGCCGCATTCGCCAGCCGACGCCTGCTCGACACCAGCGAAAGCCGTGGTCGCCAGGATTGCGGGCGCAAAAAGCCAATATCGGATCATGAGATGCTCCGTCCTTCCCCTATGAAAGAGCTGCGGACGGCTTGTTTGCCGGCTCCCATGCCGATCTCCGTCCCGCGCAAAAGCTGCGCCGGCCCCCCGACAGGGTCTTGTCGAAGTTCGAACGATCACTCCTGGAAACAAGCGATTTTGGCCACGATGGCCGATATCGCGGCCTATGCCGGCGCTGGCTGCGCGATTTACCTGCCCTGCCCGCTTCCGCCCTGCTGCGCGCAGTGCTACGGCATCGCCACGCTCAAACCGAACTGGAAACGACCTTGGCCAGCCCCGACGTGACGATGAAACTCCCGGTGATCGAAATCTGCGTTGAGGGCGTCGATGGCCTTCTTGCCGCGGAGCGTGCCGGGGCCGACCGCGTCGAACTTTGCGCCAGCCTGGTCGAGGGAGGCATCACGCCGAGCCTCGGCACCGTGCGTCTGGCGCTGGAACTGGCCAGGATCCCGTTCCACGTCATCGTGCGACCACGCGGCGGTGACTTCCTCTACAGCGAGACCGAGTATCGCTCCATGATGGCTGATGTCTCAGCGCTACGTGAACTCGGCGTCGCCGGCGTGGTGGTTGGCTGCCTCACCGCAGACGGTGAAATCGACGAAGAGCGCATGGCCGGTCTTGTCGATGCGGCTGGCCCGCTCGCGGTCACCTGCCATCGGGCCTTCGATATGACGCGCGACCCGACTGAAGCTCTCGAGGCTCTGATCCGCTGCAAGGTCGGGCGTGTGCTCACTTCCGGCCAACGTGACACCGCAACGGAGGGTGCCGAGCTGTTGACGGCACTCGTCAAGCAGGCGGCCGGCCGCATCATCATCATGGGTTGCGGCGCACTCGATCCTCAAAACATTGGCGCAGTGCGGGCCAAGACCGGGCTGACCGAAATGCATTTCGCTTCGCTCAGAGACGAAGCCAGCGGCATGCTCTACCGCAACCCGCATGTCGGCATGGGCGGCGACGATCTCGACCGCGAATACCGCAACACCCTCACCGATGAGGCACTTGTCGCGGCCACCATCAAGGCTGCGCGCACGTGAGCGCGTCTCCCATCGAAGCCGTGCAAGCGGCCGACGAAGCGGCGGTGCTCGCGCTCAACAACGAGAACGCCGCCGAGCTGTCCTGGCTGGAACCGGAAACGCTATCCGCGCTGGTCGGCACCTCGTTCTCGGCCAGCCGTATCGGCGATCTCGAAGCTTTCCTGCTGACCTTCGACCAGACAGCTACCTACGCCAGTCCGAACTTCCTGTGGTTCCGGGAACGCTACCCACGCTTTGTCTATGTCGACCGCATCGTGGTTGCAGCCAACGCTCGAGGACGCGGGCATGCACGCCGGCTCTATGAAGACCTCTTCATGCGCGCGGCGGCGGCTGGCCACGACATCGTCACCTGTGAGGTCAATTTGGACCCGCCCAATCCGACGTCGGACGCTTTCCATGCCGCGCTCGGCTTCCGGGAAGTCGGAGAAGCCGTCATCCATGGCGGCAAGAAAGCCGTTCGCTACTACGCCAAGCTGTTGAAGGGCTGAATCGCGGACAGGACGCGTCTCACCGAGACCGCGTCCTGTCAAACGCTACTGGAACAGTGGCAACGCGCTCGCCAGCGTCATCAGGAACCCCCACGCCAGGGGAACGCCGACCAGTAGCCAGGCGAGCAATAGCTTGACCGAGCTGCCATGCGTTTCATTGGCCATATTGTCCTCCCTCAAGCCGGCTGTTCGACTTTCATGTGAAAGCGTTCGTTCACCGGCCGCATCAAAAGATTGAGCGCAAAACCAACAATCAGCAGAGCGGCCATGATGTACATGGTGACCGTATAGGCGTCGGCCTTCGCCACGCCGCTGTCGATCTGGTACTGGCGGATGTAGTTGACCAGCACGGGCCCGAGCACGCCAGCGACCGACCATGCAGTCAACAGGCGGCCATGGATCGCGCCGACATAGCGCACGCCGAACACATCGCGCAGATAGGCAGGTATGGTGGCGAAGCCACCGCCATACATCGACAGGATGACACCGTAGAACAGCACGAACAGGAAGATACTGCCTGTCTGCCCAGTCCATGGCACCGCCGCATAAAGGATGACACCGAGTAAGAAGAAAATGGCGTAAGTGGTTTTCCTACCAATGAAATCACTGGTCGACGCCCAGAAGAAACGGCCCAGCATGTTGAAGATCGACAGCAGGCCGACAAAGCCAGCAGCGGCGGCCGGCGAAATGCGGCCCGGGAACATTTCCTGGCTCATCGCCGATGCCTGCCCAAGTACGCCGATGCCCGCCGTGACGTTGAGGCAGAGCACGCCCCACAACAGCCAGAACTGCGGTGTCTTCAACGCATCGTCCAGATGCACATTGGCACTCGTCACCATCGCGCTCTGCTTCACCGGTGGGGCCCAACCTGCCGGTCGCCAATCATCCGGAGGCACGCGCACCAGCGTGGCGCCGATCATCATGAAGACGAAATAGACGACGCCCAGCACCAGGAACGTTTCCGCGACACCGACATGGCTGTCTGTCGAAAACAGCTTCATCAGATAGACGGACAGCGGTGAAGCGATGAAGGCGCCGCCGCCGAAGCCCATGATGGCCATACCCGTCGCCATACCGGGCCGGTCCGGGAACCAGGTGATCAGCGTCTTGACGGGGGAGATGTAGCCGAGGCCGAGCCCGATACCGCCAATGACGCCGTAGCCCAGGTAGATGATCCAGAGCTGGTGTAGATAGACGCCGAGCGCGGAGATGAGGAAGCCGCCGCCGAAGCAGCAGGCGGCGAGCGCCATCGCCTTGCGTGGGCCGACCCGATCCAGCCAACCACCACCAAAGGCGGCTGCGATGCCGAGAAAGGCGATCGCGATCGAGAAAATCCAGCCGAGGCTGGTTAGCTTCCAGTCGTCCGGCGCGGATTCCGTGATGCCGATCAGTTTCGACATCGGCAGGTTGAACACGCTGAAGGCATAGGCCTGGCCGATGCACAGATGGATGCAAAGAGCGGCTGGCGGCACCAGCCATCGGTTGAAACCGGGTTCGGCGACTGTGTGTGTTCGGTCGAGCCAACTGCCCGGGGCTTCCGTCCTGGCCTGCATCTCATTCCTCCCTCGTCGTTCGCGGGGAGGATAGAACTGCGCTGGACGCAGGCAATGACGAATACCCACTCCACTACCAATGTCTAATTTCCGCGTCGCTAATATAGGGCAGTACGCGGAAAGCCGTGGCCCTACCGGAGATCCTTGACTAGGAAAACTTCCGGAACGGACTGCAAATGCCCAAACGAGATCCTACCGGCGTCGCGAAAACCGTTCCTGCGGTGCCAGGCCTGCGGCTCGGCTTCGTCGCTTTGCGATGATGTCATCAGAAGCGTCGCCCCCTCTTCCTGCATCGCAGCCTCCCAGTGTTGGAACAGCGCGGTGCCGATACCGGAGCGCTGGCGATCGGGAACCACCATGATCAAATCCAGGAACGGGATTGTTCCCCAGAACCGGCTGAAGCGCAGAAAGCCCACTGGTTCGCCCTGCTGTTCTGCGATGATGTACTCGCCGAGCGAGAGAGATCGCTTCGCCCATTGTTCGGACACATGACGATCATGCGCGAGCAACCAGTCGGCATGTCGGCCGTCTGCGCCGATGATCATCAGGTTCTTGCGTTCGATCACGGCGAAACCGGCTTGGGCAGCTTTTCGCCTTCATAGACAAACTTGCCGCCAATCAGCGTTGCCAGCACCTTCGTCGTGGCGATCTGGATGGCCGGGACCTTGGTGACGTCGTGATCCAGAACCACGACATCGGCGCGCTTGCCGACCGTAAGCGCCCCTGATTCCGCCTCGTCAAAAGCAGCATAGGCGCCGTTGATGGTATAGGCTTTCAACATGTCCATCACTTCCAGCCGATGCTGCGGCGTCAGAACGCGGCCGTTGGGATCAGCGATATCCTGACGGGTCACCGCCGTCTGAATGGCTTCGAGCGGGTTCATCGATGAGACGCTCCAGTCGCTTGAGCCGACCAGGGTAGCACCGGCCTTCTTCAACGCTCCGAACGGATAAAGCTCCTGCGAGCGCTGCGGTCCGATCTTTGGCTCGGTCAAGGTGACGATATAGGTGTCGGGATAGGCCCACAAAGCCTGGATGTTGGCCAGGACACCGAGCGACTTGAAGCGCGGTATGTCGGCTGCATCGATCAGTTCAAGATGGGTGATCTGGTGGCGGCTGTTGCGAGCGCCATTGGTAGTCCGAGCCGCCTCATATGCATCCAGCGTAGCCCGTACGGCACGGTCGCCGATGGCATGCGCGTGCAGTTGCAACCCAGCCTTGTCCGCAGCAATAGCGATTTCCTTCATCTGATCAGGTGTAAAAAGCAGGTCGCCCGCCTGATTGGAGCCGACATAAGCTTCGATCAAGGCTGCGGTGCCGGTCTCGATGACGCCGTCGACAAAAAGCTTGGCCGCGTTGACCTCGAGATGTGGCGAAGCGTAGCGGACCTTGTAGTCGAGCACCTTGGCGACACCGTCTTTGGCCCCTTCCTTCGCTTCGATCTGCACGGCTGCCTTGATGCGCAGATCAAGCTTGCCGGCCTTGTCGGCGCGTTGATAGCCACGCAGCATCCATTCCTTGGCGGATGGGTCGATGATGGCGGTGATGCCGTAGCTCTCGGCCTCGGCCATCGACTTCGCCAGCCCCGTATCGACCTGGCTGTCGGGATAATCCGGCAGCAGATCGCCGACGAGAGACATGGCACTTTCACGCAGCAGGCCGGTCGGATTGCCCTGAGCGTCGACTTCGATGCGGCCGCCCTCCGGAGCCTTGGTGCTGCCCGTGATGCCGGCAGCCTTCAAGGCCGCCGTGTTGACCCACGCCGAGTGGCTGTCGGCGGCAGCAACATAGGCTGGGCGCGGACCGGTGATTGCATCGAGAACCGCGGCCGAGGCGTTCGGCAACGCCGTCGGGTCCCACAGGCTGGCGCGAATCCACGCATCGGCAGGCAGGTTGGCGACGCCCTTTTCGATCGCAGACCGCAAACCGGCTTCGTCGGCGACACTGCTGAGGTTGATATCCTGTAGCTCGGTGGCGCTCCAGATCAGATGGTTGTGCGAATCCTGGAAGCCCGGCAGCACCAGTGAACCCGCCGGCAGATCGTAGACGGTCGCCCCCGTTAGAAACGGTGCAATGTCGTCTGCTGAACCGACCGCGGCGATCCGGCCGTCGACGATCGCCACGGCCTGCGCCTCGGGCTTCTGGTCGTCCATGGTCAGCACACGCGCGCCACGCAGCACCAGCGCCTGGCTTTCGGCATGCGCGGCCGGTGCACCGGCAAGAAGCGCAAATGCGCTGGCGACGAGCCACCTGTTGGCAACGGACATGATGGATCCTCCCGATATCATGATGTCGGGAACCCTAGCTGGCGCGCAGACCCGGTCAAGCGGACAGGCTGGGTCGATCCGGTGGCAATCCGTTGGCACAAGGTGTCGCCGTGTTCCATTGAGGTGAAAGCAGCGCTGACTACAGTTACCCCTAAATTCATCACCCCACGTTTGCCTTGCGCGCCGCAATGTAGGGGCGATTGTCATTGCCCTTGGTTGTGTGGTTTTCGACAGCGAGGATGTCGAAGCCCGCAAGCGCAATGCAGCGGCCGAGTTCTTTCGTGTTGAAAGAGCCGGCATAAGGCGCCATGCCGATCGCGCGCATCGCCGGCAGGAGCGCCAGCCGGATCAGCGGGTTCATATCGCCGAGACAAGGCGTCTTGGAAATGAACAGCCCTGCGGGAGCGAGCAGGCCGTGGATGCACCGCAGGGTGCCCGGCAGATCGCGAACCAGATGGAGATAGTTGAAGCCAAGAACCGCGTTGAACAGCCCGACATCCGACCCGAGGGCTTCCACGGTCGCCGTGCGGAATTCGAGCCCAGGAACCGGAACGGGTGCATGTTTTTCCTCGGCAATTGCGATCATGGCGGGCGAAAAATCCGTCGCCAGATACCCCCTCACGCCACCTGCGAGCCGTAGCGCAGTCGTTCCAGTGCCACAGCCGAGCTCAAGCACGTGGTCGGCAGAACCGAGCAGCGAACGCGTACGCTCCAGCGTGCGGTCGTACCCATCCTGATCCGCTATCACGGATTTGGCGTAGTTCCGCGAACTTCGGTCCCAGAAACGAGCGTCGCTCGCAACACTCATGCAGAATGCTCCTTCCGCGGTTGCTGGGTTCCATCCATGAAAGCCTTTGCATTACCCCAGCATTGCGTCGGCCATCGTCCCTCCGGAAAGCAACCATCAAATTGTCGTGGGGCCAACAAGCTTGCCCTCGCCGCCAAGCCAAGGGAACCCGGACTCTCCTGACACGTTCCGACAAGACCTTCCATTATCGTCGCAGGTTCGCAGTCAAGGAGAAACATCATGCACATCATTCTGGGTGGAACCGGCCAGATCGGCTCTGCAACGGCGCGGGCGCTGCTGAAACGCGGTGAGCCGGTTACCGTGATCACGCGCGATGCCGATCATGCAGCAGACCTGCAGGCGGCTGGCGCGGAGATTGTCGTTGCCGATGTTCGTGACACCGACAGGTTGCGGCAGGTGTTCCGTACCGGCAGGCGTGCATTCCTCCTCAACCCGCCAGCCGCTCCTTCAACCGACACCGATAGAGAAGAACGCACCAACCTCGCAGCGATCGTGACGGCACTCGACGGCTCCGGACTGGAGAAAGTGGTCCTGGCATCAACCTATGGTGCCCGCCCAGGCGAACGATGCGGCGACCTGACCATTCTTCATGAATTCGAGCAGGCGCTGAGCGCGCAACCCATTCAGGTAGCCGTAAATCGCGGCGCCTATTACATGAGCAATTGGTGCGGCATGCTCGACGCCATTCGGGCCAGCAGCAAGCTGCCAAGCTTCCTGCCGGCCGACCTGTCCATTCCAATGGTGGCGCCACAGGACCTCGGCGAAGCCGCCGCCAGCCGCCTGCTCGAACCCGCAGACGACATCGGTCTGAAACATATAGAAGGTCCAGAACGCTACACGCCGCGCGACGTCGCGACTGCCTTTTGCGAAGCGCTTGATATGACGATCGAGGTCGAGGTCATTCCCCGCGAAAAGTGGGTGGAAACCTTTGAACAATTCGGGTTTTCCAATCCTGCCGCGCAATCCTATGCCTGCATGACAGGGACTGTGGTCGACGAGACGGTCATCGAACCCGACAATGTCGAACGGGGTCGCATCACTTTGCGGGACTATGTCGACGCATGGGTGAAATCGACCCGTTGAAATGAAAAGGAGCCTCCGGCCCCTTTCCCCTTCTCATGTCTCCGAGCACCCCTCAGCCGTTGGCTGCGGCTACCGCTCGCTTTGCCATGACGCTGATCAGATTTGCCCGGTAGTCGGCCGAGGCATGCATATCGGTCATCAGGCTGTCCGCCGATACCTTGGCGCCGGCGACTACCGCCGGATCGAACGATTTTGCCAACGCGGCCTCGATCGTCTTGGCTCGGAACACGCCACTGTCACCAGCCCCGGTGACGGCGACACGCACGTCATCCTTGCCGGTCGCCTTGCCCTTGGCCACGAACACACCGACGATGGCGTAGCGCGAGGCCGGATTGCGGAACTTCTGATAAGCCGCCTTGGCGGGTGCGGTGAAACTGACCGAGGTGACGACTTCGCCATCTTTCAGCACCGTTTCGAACAGACCCTTGAAGAACTTGTCGGCGGCGATCTCGCGCTTGTTGGTGACGATCGTCGCCCCCAACGCCACCATCGCGGCCGGGTAGTCGGCGGCTGGATCGTTGTTGGCGATCGAGCCGCCGATTGTTCCGCGGTGACGCACGGCGGGATCGCCGATCATCGAGGCAAGCTCGGCCAGCGCCGGACAGGCCTTCTGCAGCTTCGCATCGGTGGAAACTTCGAAGTGTGTCGTCGCCGCACCGATGGTGACGGTTTTGCCGCTGACCTTGACGCCTTTCAGCGCAGCGATCCTGGACACATCGACCAAGTCTGACGGCGCCGCCAGGCGGGTTTTCATCGCCGGGATCAGCGTCATGCCGCCCGAAAGCAGTTTGGCATCGCCGGTCTTCAGCAGTTTCGCCGCATCCGCGACGGAATTGGCGCGATGGTAGTTGACGGAGTACATGGTTTCTTTCTCCCTACGGGAGAGAGTGAGTAGAGAGTAGCGAATAGTGAGTAGGGAATTCTCTCCCACTCCACCCCGCCGCTCTACTCACTACTCCCTATTCGCTATTCACTTCCTCAATGTTTCTGCGCCGCCGCCCATACCCGTGAAGGCGAGGCCGGCATGGTGAAATCGGCGATGCCCAGCGCATCGGTGAGGGCATTGATGACCGCGGGCGGTGAGCCGATGGCACCTGCCTCGCCGCAGCCCTTGATACCGAGAGGATTGCCCGGGCACGGCGTGTTCGAGGTCGAAACCTTGAAGGACGGCAGGTCGTCGGCGCGCGGCATGGTGTAGTCCATGTAGCTCGCCGTCAGCAGTTGACCGCTTGGATCGTAATAGGCACCTTCCAGCATGGCCTGACCGACACCTTGCGCAATGCCGCCATGCACCTGCCCTTCGACAATCATCGGATTGATGATGTTGCCGAAATCGTCGGCCGCCACGAACTGGATGATCTCGGTGACACCGGTTTCCGGATCGACCTCGACCTCACAGATGTAGCAACCCGCCGGAAAGGTGAAGTTGGTCGGGTCATAGAAGGCTGTCTCCTTCAGGCCGGCCTCCATGCCGCCTGGCAGATTGTGCGCGGTGTAGGCTGCAAGTGCCATCTGGAACCACGGAACGTTCTTGTCGGTTCCAGCCACCTTCAACGCACCGTTTTCGATGACGATATCGCCCTCGTCGGCTTCCAGAAGATGCGCGGCGATCTTCTTGGCCTTGGCCTCCACCTTGTCGAGCGCTTTGACGATGGCGCTCATGCCGACCGCGCCGGAGCGCGACCCGTAGGTGCCCATGCCCATCTGCACCTTGTCGGTGTCGCCGTGCACGATGCTGATGGAGTCGATCGGAACGCCGAAGCGGCCGGCGACCAACTGGGCGAAGGTTGTCTCGTGACCCTGGCCATGGCTGTGCGAGCCGGTCAGCACCTCGATGGTGCCGACCGCGTTCACGCGCACTTCCGCCGATTCCCAAAGCCCGACGCCAGCTCCCAGGGAGCCGACAGCCGCCGACGGCGCGATGCCGCAAGCCTCGATGTAGCAGCTCATGCCGATGCCGCGCAGCTTGCCCGCCTTCCTGGCCTTGTCGCGCCGCTTGGCGAAACCGGCATAGTCAGCGGCCTTCATGGCTGCATCAAGCGAGGCGCCATAATCGCCGGCGTCGTAACACATGATCACCGGCGTCTGATGCGGAAACTGCGTGATGAAGTTTGCACGTCGCAATTCGGCGGGGGAAACGCCCAGCTCGCGCGCCGCCGTTTCCATGGTGCGCTCGAGCAGATAGGTGGCCTCCGGTCGCCCTGCGCCGCGATAGGCGTCAACGGGCGCGGTGTTGGTGTAGACCGTGCGCACATTGGCGTGGATGGCCGGGATGTTGTACTGGCCCGACAGCAGCGTGGCGTAGAGATAGGTCGGCACAGACGACGAGAACAGCGACATGTAGGCGCCGAGATTGGCGACGGTGTCGACCTTCAGGCCGGTGATACGGTTGTTCTTGTCGAAGGCCATTTCCACCGTCGAGTGGTGGTCGCGGCCATGCGCGTCGGTCAGGAAGCTTTCGGTGCGGTCGGCTACCCATTTCACCGGCACGCCGGCCTTCTTGGAAGCCCACAGGCAGACGACCTCTTCCGGATAGATGAAGATCTTCGAGCCGAAACCGCCGCCAACATCGGGGGCGATGACACGCAGCTTGTTTTCCGGCGCGACATTGTAGAAGGCGCTCATCACCAGACGGGCGACATGCGGGTTCTGCGATGTCGTCCAGCAGGTGTAGTGGTCGTCGCCCTTGTCGTAGTGCCCGAGCGCTGCGCGCGGCTCCATGGCATTGGGAACCAGACGATTGTTGACGATCTTCATGCGGGTGACGTGATGCGCCGCCTTGATTGCGGCATCGGTCGCCTTGGCGTCGCCGATCTCCCAGTCGAAGATGAGATTGCCATCAGCCTCCGGATGCAACTGCGGTGCGCCCTTCTCCAGCGCTTTCACCGCATCGACGACGGCCTTCAATTCCTTGTAGGTCACCTCGACGGCTTCCGCCGCGTCGCGCGCCTCACCCTTGGTGTCGGCAATCACGATCGCCACCGCATCGCCGACATAGCGAACGCGGTCGAAGGCAAGTGGCGACCAGGCGCCCATCTTCATCGGCGAGCCGTCCTTGGAATGGATCATCCAGCCGCAGATGAGATTGCCTATGCCATCGGCCTTCAATTCCTTGCCGGTCAGAACGGCAATGACGCCAGGCATCGCCTGCGCGCCTTTCACGTCGATCTTCTTGATTTGCGCATGCGCGTGCGGGCTGCGCACGAAGACGGCATGCTTCATGCCTGGCACCACCATGTCGTCGACATAACGGCCGGAGCCGGTGATGAAGCGCTTGTCTTCCTTGCGGGTGACGCGAGCGCCAATTCCTTCCATACCCATCAAAATTCTCCTCCGGAACCTTGAAGTGAATTCGTTTTGGCCAGTTCAGTCGCCTTTGCGACCAAGTCCTGGTCGGCTTTGCAACAATCTCGTCAGGAAGACGCGCCGGCCGGTTAATTCGCTCAGGCGGCCTTCTTCGCTTTCGGTTTCGATGCCTTCGACATCGCTTGAGAAGCGGCCAGTATCGCCTTGACGATGTTGTGATACCCGGTGCAACGGCAAATGTTGCCTTCAAGTTCTGCCCTGACCGTTGCCTCGTCCAGCCCCTCGGGGTGGCGGGAGATCATGTCGGTCGCGGTCATGATCATGCCAGGCGTGCAGAAGCCGCATTGCAAGCCATGGTGTTCCTTGAAAGCCGCTTGCACCGGATGCAGATCCGCACCGTTGGCGATTCCTTCGATCGTCACGACCGTCGAACCAGAGGCCTGGGCGGCCAGCATCGAGCAGGATTTCACCGCCTTGCCATCGACATGGACGACGCAAGCGCCGCATTGCGAGGTATCGCAACCGACATGCGTGCCGGTAAGCCCTTGATGTTCGCGTAGAAAATGAACCAGCAGCGTGCGGTCCTCGACGGTGGCGCGCACCTGTCTGCCGTTCACGCTCAACGAAATGTCCGACATGAAGCCTCCCTGGGTGTTCAACCTCGGTAGACTGCCGGCTTCCTCCGGACGGACCGGCAGACCGCTATTCTTGTGTTCTGGAATCGCTTGGAAATTCGCTCCCAACATCTCCGTTTTGTGAGAATGCAATCCGTCCAGTACGCCGTATATTGTACTTTCGGTCGTAGGCTCGAGGGCGCGCCCATTGCCAAGAGAGGAGGCCTGTTGCAACAATACGACCGGCGTTGAGGAGCGCCGACAAAATTGGGGAGGAAGAGCTGGTCGCTTCGCGGACGCACTATGCGTGCGGCCTGTCGGCGCTCACTTCAAGCGAGCCCGATGCGGAACATTTTGCGGCCGAAATCGCCCGGGAAGCCGATGCGATCGGTGCGGGCTTCATGTTGCTGTTCTTCTCACAAAGCCTGATCGATGCGCCGACGCTAGCCTCCGCCTTGAAGCGCCATGCCCCTGCTCTTGCCTACGCCGCCTGCTCGACGGCCGGCGAGATCACGCCGGATGGCCTGGAAGAAGGGCATATGCTGGCGATGCTGCTCCCTGCGGCCACCTTCACCGTAGCCAGCGCCATGGTGCAGGACCTGTCATCCTCGGCTATGGATGGCATCACCGGCGAAGTCGAAGTGTTGCGGCGTACGCTGCGCTCCACGAGCAAATATGCACGTACCGGCAACGTCTTCGCGCTCTGCTTCATAGATGGCCTGTCCTATGCGGAAGAAGCCGTTACTTCGGCGATCCACTGGGGGCTCGACGACATCCCGTTGCTCGGCGGCTCGGCCGGCGACGACCTCAAATTCGAGACCACCACACTGATCAGCAACGGTCGTGTCGCGTCCGATTGCGCCATCGTCGTGTTGATCGCCACGACCATTCCGTTCCACGTCTTCAAAACCGATAATTTCGTGCCGACCGACGAAAAGCTGGTGGTGACAGCGTCAGATCCCGACCATCGTATCGTGCGTGAGTTCAACGCCGATGTCGCAGCCACAGAATATGCCGCCTCCGTTGGTATCGTACAGCAGACGTTGACGCCATTTTCCTTTGCTTCCCACCCGGTGGTGGTCAAGGTGGGCGGCGAATATTACTGCCGCTCCATCCAGAAAATGAACTCGGATGGCTCGCTGTCCTTCTTCTGCGCCATCGACGACGGCGTGGTGCTGTCCGTCGCTCAGCCGTTGGGCATGGTCGAGACCACCGAGGCCACACTCAAGGAGGTCGAGGCCAAACTCGGCAGCATCGACATGATCCTCGGTTTTGATTGCGTCCTGCGCAGGCTCGATGCCCGCAATCGCCAGGTATTCCGGGATATCTCCGAACTCTACCGCGCCAACAAGGTGATCGGCTTTGGCACCTATGGCGAACAATACCGGTCCATGCACCTCAACCAGACATTCACCGGCATAGCCTTCGGGCACCCGCAGGCCGCAGAGTAAACCGGATGCCGCTCAACGATATCCAGGACATCGAACGGCTGAAGAAGATCAACGCTGCGCTGGTCAGCCGCGTCGAACGTTCCATGGATCAGCAGGGCAACGCGTTCTCGCTGTTCCAGACCGCGATATCGCTGGAAAACCGGGTGCGCATGCGCACCGAAGAACTGCACTCCACGCTGCGCCGGCTGGAACAGTCGAATATGGCGCTTTCGGTTGCCAAGGAGAGCGCGGAACACGCAAACCTCTCCAAGACCCGGTTCCTCGCGGCCGCCAGCCATGACGTGCTGCAACCGCTAAACGCAGCCCATCTGTCGGTTTCGGCATTGGCGGAAGTGCAGACGTCGGAGGAAGGCCGCAAGCTGGTTCGCCAGGTTGAACGTTCGCTGCAGACCATGGAAGACCTGCTGCACACGCTGCTCGACATTTCGAAGCTGGACGCCGGCGTGGTCGAGCCTGAAACAACCGACGTCAATCTTGAGACGCTGTTTTCGGCATTGCGCTCCGACTTCCTGCCGATCGCCGAAACAAAGGGCCTGTCGCTCCGGTTCCGCCCGGTGGCCATCGCAGTCCGGTCCGATCGCACACTTTTGCGCCGTATCCTGCAGAACATCCTATCCAACGCGCTCCGTTATACGCGGCAAGGTGGCGTGCTCGTTGGCACGCGACAACGCGGCAACACAATACGCATCGACGTCGCGGATACCGGCTGCGGCATTCCCGAGGATCAGCGTGAGGCGGTGTTCGAGGAATTCCACCGTGGCACACGCATGGCAGATGCCGAGTTGGCCGGCGGCGGGCTAGGGCTCGGGCTTGCCATCGTCAGGCGCATGGCCGGCGCGCTCGGCCACCCCGTCACCTTCTCCTCCACCGTCGGGCGCGGCACGATCTTCCATATCGACGTACCGGTTTCGGCGCACTCGATTCCCGAGCCCGGGATGGTTGAAACCGAACGCCAGCCCGGCTACGGCCTGTTCGGTACCAAGGTCCTGCTGGTGGAGAACGACGCCGACGTACTGGCCGCCATGACCTCGCTGCTGGAGCGATGGCAATGCACGGTGCGCGCCGCGACTTCCACCGACGAGGCGCTCGATGCGCTGGGCGACACCGATTGGGTGCCCGACATCATCATCGCCGACCAGCACCTGGAAGGCGGCGACCTCGGCACCATGACCGTGGCACAGGTGCGCGATTATCTTGGCCGCGCAGTGCCGGCCTTGCTTGTAACGGCCGACCCCTCTGAAAGTGTCATGAACGCGGCCCACGCCGCAGGCATCGAATTTATGCGCAAGCCGCTGAAACCGGCGCAATTGCGGGCGCTGCTGGCGCATCTCTTGGCGTAGGCGGTGGAGGAATAAGGCAATAGGGCAGCATGGAGAGCTGCATTACTGCCTACCTAGAATCCCTGCTGATCGCGGAACAGCTCGGTATTGTCGAGTTTCGACACTTCGATCACCGCTTGGGTACGGCTGTAGACGTTGAGCTTGCGCAGGATTTCCGAGACATGCGCCTTCACCGTCGTCTCACCGACCTGCAGTTCATAGGCGATCTGCTTGTTCAGCATGCCTTGGCGCAGCATCTGCAGCACCCGCAATTGTTGCGGGGTCAGGCGCGACAGCCGCTGCACCATGTCGGCACGATCGCTGCTTTCGGAATCGGGCTGTTCGGCAATGTAAGTG
The DNA here is from genome assembly GCF_002858745.1 of Mesorhizobium loti. Taxonomy (GTDB): domain Bacteria; phylum Pseudomonadota; class Alphaproteobacteria; order Rhizobiales; family Rhizobiaceae; genus Mesorhizobium; species Mesorhizobium loti_F. Next base: position 151,482 of record NZ_PJRO01000001.1, read on the forward strand.
TCGGGCACATAGATCGCACCCTCCATGACCGAACGTATGGCAGCCGCGAGATCGTCCTTGCGCACCGATTTCGGGATGAAGCCTGCAGCTCCATAGGACAACGCTTCGGAAATGATCTTCGGATCCTCGTAACCGGAGACGATCACGACCGGCAAGTGGGGATAGCGCGTGCGCAGTTGCAGAAGTCCCTCGAAACCATGGACGTCCGGCATGGAAAGGTCGAGCAGCGCCAGGTCGAACGCCCTCACTTCGGCAAGCAGTTCGACCGCTTCGCCGATAGACCGGGCCTCGACGGTATCGACACCGGGATAAGCCATGCGCACGGCGCTGTGCAAAGCCTCGCGGAACAGCGGGTGGTCGTCGATAATCAGAAATCTTGCGACTTCGCTCGCTGCACTCATGGTCGCACTTGCCTCGATCTCGGTCGTCATGAGGCAACATACGCCTGCACCGACAATCCGTTCATTAGCCAATAGTACATTGGCAAGGAGATCGCGCCAGTCTGCCAGCCTCAATCAACTGTTGATCGCGGAAGCAGCTTTTTGGGGAAGCTGATGCCTTGCCCCTCGATCCAAAACAATCGAATGTGCGCGCGTTTGACATGCCGGGGTTCGGCAAGGAAAGGATAAGGCATGAGTGCGTTTGCCTTGGCGATACCATCAACACCGTCCGTTGCCATCGCCAGTTCTTCCACGCGTTTCCCGGTTCGGCGCATATTCTGTGTCGGCCGCAACTATGCGGCCCATGCGCGCGAGCTCGGCAATGACGAGCGCGATCCGCCTTTCTTCTTCACCAAGCCGGCCGATGCGGTGGTCGATTCGGGACAAACAATCCCCTATCCGGCGCTGACGAAAAACCTGCATCATGAAATCGAACTGGTGGCAGCTATCGGCAAGGGTGGCTTCCGCATCTTGCCTGCGCAGGCCCTGGATCATGTCTGGGGATATGGCGTCGGCATCGACCTGACCCGCCGCGACCTGCAGGAAGAGGCGAAAAAGGCAGCAAGACCATGGGATTGGTCGAAAGCTTTCGACCTCTCGGCGCCCTGCGGGCCGCTGATCCCAGCAAAGCAATCCGGCCATCCGCAGAAAGGCCGCATCTGGCTGTCGGTGAACGGTACGGTTAAACAGGAAGGCGATCTTACGGAGCTGATATGGCCGATTGCCGACATCGTGTCGATCTGCAGCGAGGCCGTGGAACTTGCACCCGGCGATCTCATTTTCACCGGTACACCAGCCGGTGTCGGCCCACTCGTTGCGGGTGACCGCGTCAGTGGTGGTATCGACGGCATCGGCTCGATCGAACTCACCATAGGGCAAGCACGATGAGTGAAATCGTCCTGCACAACTACTATCGGTCCTCGACCTCCTACCGCGTCCGCATCGCGCTGGAGATGAAGGGCATCGCCTATACCTACGTGCCGCACCACCTGCGTCATGGCGAGCATCTCGAACCAGCCTATCTTTCGGTCAATCCGCAGGGGCTCGTACCGGCGCTGATCTGGGACGACGGCACGCTGCTGACGCAGTCGCTGGCCATCATCGAGTTCCTGGACGAGATCAAACCGGAGCCCGCGCTGCTGCCCCAGGATGCCGCCGGCCGCGCCCGCGTGCGCATGCTTTCCCAGATGATCGCCTGCGACATCCACCCGGTGAACAATCTGCGTGTGTTGACCAGCCTTCGCACCGTGTTCGGCGCCGGCGACGAAGATGTCGTCAACTGGTTCCGACATTGGGTCAACGAAGGTTTTCAACCTCTTGAAAAGATGCTGGCTTCTTCCTCGAAGACAGGCACATTTTGCCATGCCGAGACGCCGGGTCTGGCCGACATCTGCCTTGTCGCTCAGGTCGCCAACAATGGGCGCTTCGGCGTCGATATGAGCCCTTACCCGATCATTTCGCGCATCAATGCCGCGTGCATGGAATTACCCGCCTTCCAGAAGGCCGCACCGCAAAACCAGCCCGACGCAGAGAGCTGACACTAGCCCGCTGCACGATCGTATAAAAAGACTTTGAACGGAGAATGCCGATGAGGGCCGTCGTGTTCGAAAAATTCGGGGAAACGCCGGTGGTCCGTACGGTGCCGGATCCCGTTCCCTCACCCGACGGCGTTGTGATCAAGGTTGCCGCGACCGGGCTCTGCCGCAGCGACTGGCACGGCTGGATGGGACATGATCCCGACATCCGCTTGCCGCATGTGCCTGGACATGAGCTTGCCGGTATCGTCGTGGCCGCCGGCCGTCAGGTGCACAACTGGAAGGCCGGAGCGCGCGTGACCGTGCCGTTCGTGGCAGCCTGCGGACATTGTTTCGAATGTGCTTCCGGCAATCACCAGGTCTGCGAGCACCAGTTCCAGCCGGGCTTCTCGGCCTGGGGCTCCTATGCGGAATATGTCGCCATCGACCATGCCGATACCAACCTGGTTGCGATTCCCGAAGAAATGGATTTCGCCACCGCCGCCAGCCTCGGCTGCCGCTTCGTGACGTCCTTTCGGGCCGTCGTCGATCAGGGACGCGTCACCCCTGGCGAATGGGTGGCAGTGCATGGCTGCGGCGGCGTCGGCTTGTCAGCGATCATGATCGCCAATGCCATGGGTGCCAATGTGGTGGCGATCGACCTCACCAACGAGAAACTCGAACTGGCAAAGAAACTGGGGGCCGTCGCCACGATCAACGCCGCAGAGACGCCCAATGTGGTGAAAGCGGTGAAGCAGATCACCAATGGCGGAGCGCATATGTCGATGGACGCGCTTGGTCACCCGACCACGTCGTACAACTCGATCTCCAACCTGCGCCGCCGCGGCCGGCATGTGCAGGTCGGGCTCATGCTGGGCGACCACGCCAAGGCAGCGGTCCCGATGGCCAAGGTCATCGCCCACGAACTCGAGATCCGCGGCAGCCATGGCATGCAGGCATTCCGCTACGGCGCGATGATGGAAATGATCAAGACCGGCAAGCTGAGGCCAGACCTCCTGATCGGCAAGACCTATAGTCTCGACGAAGCGCCTGCCGCGCTGATGGCGATGGGCAGTTTCGAAGGCACCGGCATCGGTGTGGTGACGCGGTTCTGATCAGGTCATTCCCTCAGGAACGCCTCGATCATCTCGGCTGACTGCTTGGGCTTTGTCACCAGGAACAGATGACCATCGTCGAGCAATTCCAACCGTGATCGCGCGATCATCGTGTTGAGCATCCTGGCGTTGATCACCGGCACCAGCGGATCGTCGGTACCGGCCATGATCAGCGTCGGTTGGCGCAGCATCCACAGCCAAGGCAAGCTGGTCCAGCCGCTCATCGCAAAGAGCTGCAGGAAATAGCCGTATTGCGAGGCGCCCTTCATGGCAGACGCATGGCGGTTGATCAGCGTCGGATCCTTGCGAAAATCGCCGCCATAGATATCGGCAGCAATCGAGCGCATATAGCCCGGATCGGTGTAGCGGCGTGGGCTCGCCATCTTGGAGAGAACGTTCGGAGCGCCCGGCACCATGGTGATACCGGGCGCGGTCGCTGCCAGGATCAGCTTGCGGCACACCGACGGGTACTGGAAAGCGAATTGCTGGGCGAGCCCCCCTCCCCATGACACACCGGAAATGTCCAGCCTGTCATGACCGAGGATTTCGCCAAGGCGTTTTCCGAGCCGCGCCAGTGTCGAAGGGCGATAGGGAAAGATCGGATTGGGCGATCCACCGACGCCCGGCACATCGAAGATGATGCCGGTGGTATCCTCCAGCGCCGCCATGAAAGGTGCCGCCAGTTCCAGATTGGCGCCGATGCCATTGAACATCATCAGCGGTGGACGGCTGGAACTGCCATGACGGATACCAACGCGCAGCAGCTGCCCGTCGACATCGAACATCTTGATGTCCATCGCGCCATCCGCCTTGGCCTTGCCTGCAGCCATCGCCATTCAGTCCGTCCCCGCTTGTTTCAATGCTTTTTGCGATGTTTCCGGGCAATCACGGCTCGAACACGTAGGTGCCCGGCGCCGACCCCATTGGCTTGTGTTTGACGCTGCCGGGCGCCTTCGGCGCAGCGACCTCGGCACCTGAGCGCTCCTTGAGATAGGATGCCCAGTCGAGCCACCAGCTGCCTTCATGCTTTTCGGCCTTGCCTGTCCAGGTGTCGGCGTCCTTCTCCTTGGTCTTGCCCTTCACATACCAGGCCTTCGGATTGCCGGGCGGATTGAGCAGGCTTTGCAGATGACCGGAATTGGAGAGGATGAAGGTCGTGTTGTCGCCATAGAGCCGCGCGGTCTGGTAAACCGCTTTCCATGGCGTGATGTGATCGGTGGTGCCACCGATGACATAGGTGTCGTGCTTGACCTTGCCCATATCGATCGGCACGCCGTGGATCGACATCTTGCCCGGGTTCATGAAGGGATTGGTGAAGATGAGATCGAGGAAATCGCCGTGCAGCCGGGCCGGCAGGCGGGTGGTGTCCGCGTTCCAATAGAGCACGTCGAAGGCCGGCGGCGCGTTGCCGAGCAGATAGTTGTTGACCCAGTAGTTCCAGATCAAATCGTTCGGCCGCATCCAGGCAAACATCTTTGCCATTTCATGGCCGTCGAGAATGCCCCTCGCCTTCGACATCTGCTTGGCGGCCATGATCGTCTCGGGCGTCACCAGGGCGGAGAAATCCGAATCCGTCTCGGCCTGGGTGTTGAGCACGCAGACAGCCAGGATGACGGCGTTGATCTTCTCTTTCTTCTGCGCAGCAAGCCAGGCGACATAGGTCGAGAGCGTGATGCCGCCCGAGCACGAACCCATGATGTTGACGGTGTCGCAACCGGTGATCTCGCGCGCCGCATCGCAGGCCTCGTCCAGCGCAGCGATGTAGGTGTCGAGGCCCCAGTCGCGCTGTTCCGGCGTTGGATTGCGCCAGGAAACGCAATAGGGCTGGATGCCGTGACTGAGCAGGAACCTGATCATGCTCTTGTCCGGCGAGAGGTCGACCGAATAATATTTGTTGATCTGCGGCGGTACGACCAGCAAGGGCCGCTGGTGGACCTTTTCCGTCGCCGCCGTGTAGTGGACGAGTTCCAGGACATCGTTCTTGAAAACGACTGTGCCCGGAGTGTTGGCGAGGTTCTCGCCAACCTTGAACTTGGAGGCATCGACAGAGGACGGCAGGCCGCCATTGCGGGTCATGTCGTCGAGGAAGTTCTTCAGCCCGCTCACCGCGCTTTTACCGCCGGTATCCACCAGGGTTTTGATGGCCGTCGGATTCAAAGCCGGGTTGTTGGACGGAGCCATGGTGTCGACGAAGATGGACGTGATCAGCCGGGCGCGCGCTGCGTCCTTCTCGGGCAGGTCGGTCTTGGCAACCAGCTCGGTAACCGACTTGCTCCAGGCGACGTAGGACTGCATCACCGCCTTGTGCAGGCTGCTTGACTTCCAGGCCGGATCGGCGAAGCGGCGGTCCTTGGGGTCGGCGGTGATCTCGGATTGGCCGGTGACGATCTTGCCGAATTCGCTGGCAAAGGCGAGCCATTGTTCGGCCAATGCCTGCGGTTGGCTGGCCAGCGCCTTCAGCACCGAGCCGGTTGCGGCGGCGATATCCTGCGTGCGCAGGCCGACCAGTGGATTGAGCGCCAGGGTGTTTTCGGCTGCATCATCGGCGATCTGCTCGGCAAGCGGGCGAGTGTCCCTTGCCCTCTCTTCACCGCCGCGCTTTTCGCCGTCTTTGCTGTCCTTCGCCGGCGCCTTTGCCATGAATTATTCTCCCGCTTTTCTCCGCCGCTCGTAGAACATGGCCAATGTCTCGGCCATCAGCGCCGGCTTCTCCTCACCCTCGATCTCGATCGTGTTTGCGAACTTCATCAGGTACTGACCAGGGCCCTTGTCCTCCACCGAGATCAGCGAGGCACGCAGCCTTACCCGCATGCCGACCCTGACCGGAGCCAGGAAACGCACCTTGTCCAGCCCATAGTTGAAAACGGCCTGGGTGTTTTCGGGCGCGATATTCATCTGCTGGCTGAGACCGCCAATGAGCGACAGGCTGAGATAGCCATGCGCAATCGTCGTACGGAACGGGCTTTCTTTCTTCGCCCGCTCGGGATCGGTATGGATCCACTGCCGATCCTCGGTGCATTCGGCAAACTGATCGATGCGCGTCTGATCGACCTCTACCCAACCGGAAAGGCCAAGCTCCTGCCCGGTCATGGCCCGGAGCTGCTCGAAGGTCGGAGGTGACTTGCTCATTCCATCATTCCCGATTGTTTCAGCTGCCCCGTCCGACCATGAACGCGCCGCCCTGTCAATTCGGCCATACGGCACTCATCGTGGCGTCGCCATCTCCTTGATCATCTGGTCGCGCAGTTCGCGGCGCAGGATCTTGCCGACATTGGTACGCGGCAGGTCGTCCCTGAACTCGATGTATTTCGGCTTTTTGTAGCCGGTGAGATGCTTCATGCAGAACTCCGCCAACGCCTCCTTGCTGAGGGCCGGATCCTTCCGCACCACGAACATCATCACAGCCTCGCCAGAGTTCTTGTCCGGCACACCGACAACAGCAGCTTCCAGAACACCCGGATGCAGCACGGCCACAGCCTCGACCTCATTCGGATAGACATTGAACCCAGAAACCAGGATCATGTCCTTCTTGCGGTCGACGATCTTCACATAGCCGTTGTCGTCCATGGTGCCGACATCGCCCGATTTGAAAAAGCCGTCCGGCGTCATCACCTTCTCGGTCTCATCCGGCCGGTTCCAGTAGCCGGACATGACCTGCGGTCCGCGGATAGCGATCTCGCCGGGCTGACCATGCGGCACATCATTGCCATCATCATCGAGAAGCCTGATTTCGACGTTAGGCAACGGCAGGCCAATCGTGCCGGTATAGGCATCGTTGTCGGTTGGATTGCAGGCGATGCCGGACGAGGTCTCGGAAAGGCCATATCCTTCGACGATGGGACAACCGGTCACTGCCAGCCATTTCCTGGCCACCGCCTCCTGCACAGCCATGCCGCCGCCATTGGCGATGCGGAACTGCGAGAAATCCAGCTTGGCGAATTCCGGATTGTTGGCCAGCGCATTGAACAGCGTATTGACGCCCGGCATGACATGAAATTTGTACTTCGCGATTTCCTTGATCATCGCGGGGATGTCGCGCGGATTGGGGATCAGCACGTTGACACCGCCGGTGCGCATGGCGAGCAGCCCGCAGGTGATGAAAGCGTAGACGTGGTAGAGCGGCAGCGCGGTTATGAAGGTGAGCTGGCCATTGATCGGCCTGCGCTTGAGACCCGGTTGCGTCCATGCCTCCGAGGCGAGCAGATTGGCGATGATGGTGCTGTGCAGCAACGTCGCCCCCTTGGAAACACCGGTGGTACCGCCGGTGTATTGCAGCACTGCCGCATCGTTTGGACCGATTTCCGGTTTGTCGAGCCGTTGGCCCTTGCCCACTGCCAGCGCCGTGTTGAAACGCACCGCGCCGGGCAATGAAAAGGCTGGGATCGCCTTCTTCACCTTTCGCAGCACCAGATTGGCGACCAAGCCTTTCGGGAAACCCAGCAAATCGCCGACGCTGGCCAGGACGACGTGCTTGATCGGTGTGTTGCGGACCACCTGTTGCAGCGTGGCGGCGAAATTCTCCAGGATTATGATCGCCTGCGCGCCGGAATCGTTGAGCTGGTGCTCCAACTCGCGCGGTGTATAGAGCGGATTGACATTCACCACGATGAAACCGGCGCGCATGACGGCGGCAACAGCGATCGGATATTGCAGCACATTCGGCATCATAATGGCGACGCGGTCACCGCGCTTCAGGCCGAGCCCCTGCAGATAGGCGCCGAAATCGCGTGAAAGCCTGTCGACCTCACCGAAGGTCAGCGCCTTGTCCATGAAGACATAGGCCTTTTCGTTCCGGTACTTCGCGAAGCTCTCCTCGAACAACGCTACGACCGACGCATATTGATTGATGTCGACCTCGGCCGGCACGCCGGCAGGGTAATTCCTTACCCAGATACGCTCCATGCGCTCCTCCCCTGGATCGCGCTTTCCTGCAATCTAGACGCGCAGGAAAGGCTTGGGAAGCACCACAAAACGTCTTAGGCGGCTCACGGTGATTACCCTGCGGAAACGGGTTCCGGCGGCATTTCAACCGGCCTCGGGCAACCACCTTCCTATGCAAAGGCCGTCCTCACCGTGCGGCAGCTTGCCTTTGCTCACGATCCGGCAAATGATCCGCAAAAAGAGGGCCGGGCGGCCAGGCGGCTCTTGATCGAAACTTGGCCGGGAGGAATGCATGAAGCAGCTCGGCGGCATCGATGCCACGTTTCTCTACATGGAGACGCCGGAAACGCCGATGCATGTCGCCGGCCTGACGCTTTATGAGCCGCCCGCCGGTCTTTCAGGCTCCTTCTATGACCACTTCAAGGACTTCTTCCTCAGCCGCATGCATCTGGCGCCGATCTTCGAAAAGAAGCTCGCCCGCACCGTGCTGGAGCTCGACCATCCGGCCTGGGTCGATGCCGGAGAGATCGATGTTTCCTATCATTTGCGCCACGCAACCCTGGCGGCTCCCGGCAGCTGGAAGCAACTCGAGGATCTGGTAGGCGAATTGCATTCGACCTTGCTCGATCGCTCACGGCCGCTGTGGCAGTTCACCGTGATCGACGGGTTCGATGACGGCAACGTCGCCATCTATGCCAAGATACATCATGCCGCCGTCGATGGCGGCGCCGGCATGGCGATCGCGGCGGCTCTTTACGACATGTCGCCCCTGCCGCGAAAGGTGAAGCCCCCGGAGCCGAAACCGGCCGCTCGCAAGCCGACGATCGAAGAACGTGCCATCCTCGGCATCAACGACGTGGTGCAGAATGTGATGCGCCAGCAACTGAAGGCACTGGAAGCCGTGCCGCAGGTGCTTGGCACGCTGACAGACCTGCTCATCGCCAAAAGCGGCAGTGGCGAAGGTAAGGGCGGCAGCCTGCCTGGCATCCCCGATATCCTCGCGCCGAAGACGCCGTTCAACGTCACCATTACCGGGCAGCGGTCCTTCGCCGCCCGCGCCTTGTCGCTCGGCGATGCCAAAACGATCGCCAAGGCGACAGGCACCAAGATCAACGACGTGGTCATGGCGGTGAGTGCCGGCGCCCTGCGCGCCTATCTGGAAGATCACGCAGCGCTGCCGAAGAAGCCGCTGGTCGCTTTCGTGCCGATTTCGCTGCGCCAGCCCGGCGATATGGACGCATCCAACCAGGTCTTCGGCATGTTCTGCCCGATCGCCACTGAGCTTGCCGACCCACTGGAACGCTTGATGGCCATCCGCAAAAGCAGCGGCGATTCCAAAACCTTGGCTGGAACGGTGAAAGACGTTTCGCCGAAGGACTATACGCTGCTTGGCGCGCCGATCCTGTTTCCCGGCCTCGCCCAGCTTTATGGCCGTACCGGCCTTGCCGACGTGATGCCGTCGACCACCAATCTGACCATCTCCAATGTGCCCGGCCCGCCCATCCCGGTCTTCTGTGCCGGGGCCAAGGTGCGGGCGATGTTCCCAGTTTCGATCCCAGTCCACGGCATAGCGCTCAACATCACCGTGCAAAGCTATCAGGACCGGCTCGATTTCGGCGTCACTGCAGACCGCCGTGCCGTACCCGACATCGACCATCTCGGCGATCTGCTGGTCACTGCCATGGTGGAACTCAAGGCCTCGGTCGAAAAGCTGCCGCCACCTCCCCCGAAAGCTGCAAAGCCGTGAACCGGCTACCGCTGCGGAAACCGTGCGCAATATTGCAGTTTTGTGAACAAAAGCGGCATAGTCTGCGTTGAGTGCAGCCGGAATCAATCGACAGGAGCCTTCATGGCCCACGCTGATACGCTGAAACCGCCTTCGCGACTGCTGTTCGCGCTGGAACTCAGGGCGTTGCCCGAACTCGGCGGTTTCCTCGCCTCCTTGCCCCTCTTGACGGCGCTGGCACCCCGTGGCGACGGCCATCCCGTTCTGGTGTTGCCGGGCCTCGTCACCAGCGATCGCTCGACGGTGGCACTGCGCGGCTTCCTGAAATCCAAGGGGTACGCAACCTATGGCTGGGATCTCGGCCGCAACTACGGTCCGTTACCCGGGATCGAGCGCAAGATGGTCGACCGTCTCAAGGCGCTGGCCGACAAGCACGGCCGCAAGGTGAGCCTCGTCGGCTGGAGCCTTGGCGGCATCTATGCGCGACAGCTCGCCAAGATGCTGCCCGACGAGGTACGCCTCGTGATCACATTGGGCAGCCCGTTCAACGGCGATCCGCGCGCAACCAACGCCTGGAAACTCTACGAATTTACCTCCGGTCACAAGGTCGACGACCGCGAGGGTCATATGGGCGGTGCGATTTCGGAATCGCCTGCCGTGCCGACGACGGCGATCTACAGCCGTAGCGACGGCATCTGCGCCTGGCAGGCCTGCATGGAAAACCAGCTGCCGCACACCGAGAGCATCGAGGTGGAGGCGAGCCATTGTGGCCTCGGACATCACCCTGCGGCGGTCTATGCCATTGCCGATCGCCTGGCGCAGAACGAAGGCGAATGGAAACCGTTCGATCGCAGCGGCTTCAAGAGCCTGTTCTTTCCCGATCCGAAACGGAACTAAACCGAGCGTCATTCGCCCCCAGATGCAGGCGCCGGCTACTCCGCCGCCTGCTGTTCCGGCACATCGTCCAGTCGATTGGGATCGCCCGGCGTTGTCTCGCAGCCAAGATCGGGAAATGCAACGACCCGCCGTCCGTGGAAGTCGGTACGCAACACGGCCAGGCCGCGTTCCTCAAAAAAGGACAGCAAGCGCCGCGCACGGCGAGCCGACTGTGTGCCGTAGGCTCGCGCCAGTGCCGCATCGGATGGACAGGGTGAGCCAGTAACAGCTGCCTGCGCGACGATCAGGAACACCGCCTGCAGATCCTCAGGAACGTCGGCGGACAGCGCCAGCGCCTGTTGCCAGACGTCGCTTGCCGCCGTTGTCTCATCGATCCCCGTCTTGGCGATTGCCAGCCGCCGCCGGAAAACCGAAAGTCCCAGCGGTTCGCCTGGTACACGACGGATGCGGCAACGCACCAGAAAATCCTGGTAAAGCAATGAATCCGCTCGGAAAGCAGCATCGGGATCTTCGACTATCTCCGCCAGAACCGCCTTTATCGATGCTTCACGCTCGACTTCGTCAAACAAGGTTGGTGGCGGCTCTGAAGCAGCAGCCTGCTCAGGCAATGCACGCGACAGCTGCTCCAGGATGTCAGCGGTAGGCGTCGGCGCGGACGGACGCGGGCGGCGTACCACAGGTTGGCGCAATTCCTCGGGGCTCGGCGTCAGGATCAGACTCTCGACATCCTCTATGGCCTCCGGCAGCGGCGTCAGCTTCGGGCTGACCGAGCGCGCCGAAGTCTCGACTGTGCCGATGGCTACAGGTAGCGGCCGTCGCGACATGGCGGGCCCCAGCGCCACGAAATTGCCGCGCGCCAGATCACGGAACATCTCCGCCTGACGGCGTTCCATGCCGAGCAGATCGGCTGCGCGCGCCATGTCGATGTCGAGGAAGGTGCGGCCCATCAGGAAGTTGGAGGCTTCCGCCGCCACGTTTTTAGCAAGCTTGGCGAGGCGCTGCGTGGCGATGACACCAGCAAGGCCGCGTTTGCGGCCGCGGCACATCAGGTTGGTCATGGCCCCGAGCGAGACCTTTCGCGCCTCGTCGGAGACCTCGCCTGCCACTGCAGGCGCAAACAGCTGCGCCTCGTCCACCACCACAAGGACGGGATACCAGTAATCACGTTCGGCATCGAACATGCCGTTCAGAAAGGCGGCGGCGCCACGCATCTGCTGTTCGACGTCGAGACCTTCAAGATTGAGCACGACGGAAGCGCGGTGCTGGCGAATACGGCCGGCAATGCCAGTAAGTTCGGCTTCCGTGCGCTGTGCATCGACCACGACATGGCCGAAACGGTCAGCGAGCGTGACGAAATCGCCTTCCGGGTCGATCACCACCTGCTGCACCCAGGGCGCGCTCTGTTCGAGCAGACGGCGCAGGAGATGCGATTTGCCGGAGCCAGAATTGCCCTGTACCAGCAGGCGCGTTGCCAGCAATTCCTCAAGATCGAGCGTGGCGGCCGCGCCCGACGCCGTCCCCATCTCGATGGCTACCTTCATTCAAAACCCCGGCCGAATTCCAGAGCGGAGCACGATCACAATGAATCGGCATTCCGCTCTATCGCATTGTTGTGCGCATGATTCTTGTCCGAAAAGTCTGCAACTTTTCGGGACCATGCTCCAGACATTTGGAGGCGAGGTCTAGCATCTCGCCGACCGCGATGCAGGGGCCGAATGGCGAAACCCACAGAAGAGGTGCCCTACCCCGCCAGGATCGAAGCGTCGAGGTCGCTTGTCTTGGTCAGCCCGGCCAGCGCGAGCGTCAGGTCGAATTCGGCGACGATGTTGCGGATCACTTCACGTACACCCGTTTCGCCTGCAAGAGCCAACCCATAGACGTAGGGCCGGCCGATCAGCACGGCGGTAGCGCCGAGCGCCAGCGCCTTGGCGACATCGCCACCCGAGCGTATGCCGGAATCAAGCAGAATCGGCAGGCCGTCAGACGCGGAAACGATGCCCGGCAAGGCGTCCAGCGTAGCGATCTCGCCATCGACCTGGCGGCCGCCGTGATTTGAAACGATGATGCCGTCGACGCCGTGCTCGTGCGCCAGCCGCGCATCATCGGCGTGGCGGATACCCTTGAGCAGGATCGGCAACCTGGTCATGCCGCGCAGCCGCTTGATGTCGGCCCAATTCAGGTCCGGCCGCGAATAGGTCGCCGTGAAATGGGCAACAGCCGCGCGCATCTGCTGCATCGACAGGCCGAACTCCTGGCCCTTTCGGCGCAGGCTGAGCGCCGTCGAAATCAGGTCGAACCCGCGCGGCTTCACACCGGTTTGCGGAGGGCTCGGCGGAATCTTGCTCCTGAAAACGGGATCACTGAGGTACTGGCCGAGCCCCAGCCCGCGCAGAAACGGCAGGTAGGCCGCGTCGAGATCGCGGGGGCGCCACCCCAGCAGCGTGGTATCGAGCGTGACGGCGATCGCCTCGCAGCCGCATTTCTCGGCACGACCGACAACGGATCGCACGAAGTCGTCATCGCTCGACCAGTAGAGCTGAAACCAGCGCGGTGCATCGCCCATGGCGGCTGCGCATTGTTCCATCGGCACGGAAGCCTGGTTGGAAAAGACGTAGGCGACACCTTCCGCGGCTGCGGCTCGGGCAACGGCAAGGTCCGCTTCGGGGTGCACCATCTCCAGCACGCCGACCGGATCGAGCAGAATCGGCACGGCGTGCCGGCGGCCGAACAACGTCACCGAAAGGTCGCGCCGGGAAACGTCGCGCAACACGCGCGGTACCATCCGATGGCGCTCGAAGGCGGCGCGGTTGCCACGCATCGTCGCCTCACTGCCGGCGCCGCCGACAATATATGCGGCTGCCTGTGCCGTCATCTTGCGGATCGCCGCCTGCTCCAGAAGGTCCGGGGCGACCGGGACTGTCTGACGTTTGCCGCCGGCGCCGGTGACGTAAATCTGCATCTGGCGCAGACGGCCGGGCGCATTGCCGGGCTGTGCTTCCGTCATTCCCCCTCCAACCTTGTCGCGGCTGGGCCGCCGAAACGCCCCACAAAAAATTCAGCTTCTCGCTGCTTCGAACAATTCGATCACATTGCCCGACGGATCCAGGCACAAGATCTGCCGGCCGCCAGGCCCTTCGACCATGGCATTGCGAAACGACACGCCTTCGTCCCGCAAAGCGCTCACCAAGGTTGGCAGGTCCGTCACTTCGAGCACGAACCTGTTCCAGCCACCTGGCTCAGGCACCGCACCGTCCGGCATGGGCCGAGAGGCGGAAGCGTGCTGTCCCGCCAGCCACAACGTGAGGTCACCGCGATTGAGGATCGCCATGTTGGGGCCGAACTGCTGGCGCAACTCGAAACCCAGGTGCTTCGTGTAGAAGGATACCGAAGCATCGACGTCGCCGACAAAATAACGGACGGTGGTCACCTATTTCTTCTCGTAGCTCTGCCGGATCTCGTCCATCGCATCCTTGATGCGAGCACGCAGGATATCGACCGATTCCGTGCCCGACTTCTTGACAATGTCGGCCACCTCGCCGGCGTTCTTCACCGCGGCTTCGAACGACTTGCGCGCGAAATCCGCCTGCTTGGCGATCAGCTCCTGCGGATTGCCGGGCGCCCGGTAATTCTGGCTGAGTTCGGTGATTTCGCGCAGGGAATCCTGCAGCACTTCGCGCTGCCTGGCCATGATCGAGGAAGCGCCCGTTGCCGTCGCCCTTGCCGATTTCTCCAGCGCCTCGAGGTTCTTGCGGTGATGGCTGAGGATCGCGTCGACATCCACCTGCGGCATTTTCAGGTCGCGGCCGAGCTTGCTGAACATGTCCATGAAGGATTCGGGTTCGGGCTGTTTGGCCATGGTCGTCTTCTCCTCCTTTTGTCGCCGGCGCGATTGCCGCAAGGGTGAGAATAGACCAGGAAATACAACCGTCAATTGACGAGAAACAGCCGTTCCACCGTGTAGAGCACCAAGCCAGCCAGACCGCCGATGATCATGCCGTTGAAGCGGATATATTGCAGGTCGCGGCCGATGTTCATCTCGATCAGGCGGGTCAGTTGCGCGAGATCCCAGCGCTTGACCTGATCGGCGATGAACTTGGAGACGCCACTCTTCTGGCTTTCCACGAAGGAGGCGAGAGCAACGACAAACCCCTGGTTCATGTCGGCCCTGATCTGCGGATCACCCGCCAGGTGACGCCCGACCTCGACGAACATGCCGGTCAAGTGTTGCCGGATCATCGAATTCTCGGCGACCGCATCCTGCTCGATGAAACGACGCAAACTGTCCCACATGTCATGTGCCAAGTCGCGGATTTCCGGCCGCGCCAGGAAGCCACGTTTCAACCGCTCGGCGCGGCGGGCATATTCTTTCGACTGACGCAGCCGTTCGATGAACTTCGCGACGAAACGGTCGAACTCCTCACGCATCGGGTGATCGGGATCGGCCCTCACCTCCTCCAGCAGCGAGCCGGCGGAAGCAACGATCTTCTTCAGGAGATACGCGTCGGCACGGAACAAATTGAAAAGCGAAGGCAACTCCTCGCGGATCTTCTCACGCATGGTCGCAAGTGCCTGCTCATCGTTGAGAAAACGACCGATGACCCGGGTGAATTCGTCGAACAATTTCTGGTGGCGGCGATCCTCGGTGAAGGCTTCCAGCAATTCGGCAGCCAGCGGTGCCACCTGAACCTTTTCCATCTGCTCCAGCATGCGCTGCGTGACGAAGCCGCGCAGGCCGGATTGTTCAATAGCGCCGAGTGTCTGGGGCACGAGTCGAACGACGAAGCGCGAAAGACCCGCAGCACGCTCGCCATCTGACAACCAGTCGGCGACCAACGAGGCAAAGTCGACTTCATTCAGCTTTTCCCGGACTGGACCGGGCGCGAGAAAATTGACCTCGATAAAACGGCCGAGATTGTCGGCGATACGGGTCTGGTTTTCGGGAATAATCGCGGTGTGCGGGATCGGCAAGCCGAGCGGTCGCTTGAACAGCGCCACCACGGCATACCAGTCGGCCAGGCCGCCTATGGTGGCGGCCTCGGCAAAGGCTGCAATGAAGGCCAGCCACGGATAGCTTGCCTCAAAGGACTTCGAGACCGCGAATACCACCACGCAGAGCGCAAGCGCTGCAGCGGCCACGAATTTCGTGCGCCGTAGCGCCGCGAGCTTTACCTCCGCATCCTTGTCGGTGCCCAACAATCCCGTGGCGGTAGCATCCTGATGCGACATCTATGGTCCGCTCCTGCCTGCTCAATGACGCAAGCTTAGCATCGGAAAATGGGAATGCGCATGCCGATTGCTATGCGGCATCGGCCATATGCTAAGCCATATTGCTGTGTTTTCGACCTCATTTCGTTTAGCCAGCGATAATTTAAACGCTTTTATAACAATATGTTAGAGTCGATATTGCAATGCAATAAAAATCTATGTTGCATTGCACAAAAATCGCTCCTATATGCTCGCCATGCTCCGGGTCGATCCTGAACGGAGCGCAACCCATAGCTCCCTTATGAGGATGGAGAATCGCCATGACCAAGACCGCAAAGACCACCGCACCTGCTTCCAACTATTTTTCCTCGATCAAGAACGCTTTCGACGGTGTTCAGTCGAAGCTTGAAGTTCCTGCTGCCGCCCGCGATTTCGTGAAGCGTGGCGCCTCGACCGCCAAGGAGCGCGCCGAGACCGTTCATGGTGGCGCTGCCAAGCTGACCGACGGTGTCGAGAAATTTGCCGCTTCCTTCGTTGCCGGCTACGCCAACTTCTCCCGTGGCCTGCTCGACGCGACGCTGGCCAATGTTCAGCACACCCTGACCACGGTTGAGAAGATTGCCGGTGCGCAGTCCTTCAACGAAGCCGTTCAGATCCAGGCCGACTTCGTGCGTGAAAATGCTTCGGCCAACATCGAGCGCGTCCGTGGCGCTGCCGAGACCGCCAAGACCACCGTCGTCGAAGGTACCAAGACCGTTCAGGCCGAAATCGGCAAGCTCTACACCTTCGACAAGAAGGCTGCCTGAGTACGAAGCCGGACAAGCCGGCATGCACTGAAACCATCCGCGCGGAAAACTCCGCATTACCGGTTCTGATTTCTGTACGAGTGCAAGTCGCGTAAGATGTTCGCGTAAAAAGGCCCGCTTCCCGGCGGGCCTTTTCGTTTCCGCATCCCCAGGCAAAAGGCCGGGTCGTCGACCCGGCCAGTTCGCGGCAATTACCATTGCAATTTCAGTCCGAGGCGCCGGAAATAGACGCCTCTGCTGTTTATTTCGACGGCTTGATGCTCTGCACCGTCGTTTTGCCTGCGGCATCCGTCGAATAGCTGACCAGCACCTTGTCGCCAGCCTTCAGGCTGGCGGCCTTGACACCTGCCGGCAGCTTGACCGTCTGGCCATTGTCGAGCGTGACCGAACTGGTCAGCGCATCGACCTTCTTGATGGTGGCCTTGAGATCCTTGGCGATTGCACCATTCACGCCGGCAAGTGCGAGCACGATAGCGGTCGCGGCAATATACTTCCTCATGGGGGTAACTCCTTTTGTTGAGGCACCACCACACTGAAGGCCCGATCTCACGGGCACATTGCCGCCACCATACCGATTGGTAAGGTGAGAGCCTATTTCACCACCAAAACCGGGATGGACGAGTGTGCCAGCACTTCCGCGGTCTGGCTACCGAGCAGCACGCGCTCGACACCACGCCGGCCATGCGACGCAATCACAACAAGATCGGCCTTGTGCGCCTTGGCGGCTTCCAAAATCGCGTCGGCAGCACGCTGGTCAGGTACATGGACAAGATCGGCATCGACACCGGCCTTGGTAGCCTCAGCCTTGACGGCCGCCAGGATTTTCTCCGCATCCTCTTTCTGTGCGGCGCTGAATTCCTGCATGTCCGCGCCGGATGGAACCCAGCCGGCACCAAGCGCAAAGCCGGACACCGGAAACGGCTCAGTGGCGGTCACGACCGTAACCTTGGCGCCCAATGCCTTGGCGAGCGCCAAACCCTGCTTGACCCCCTTGCCGGCAAGATCGGAACCGTCGGTCGGAACAAGAATATGTTTGTACATCGCAATCTCCATTGGTCAGTAAAACCTCCCATAAAGAAATTGGGCATGCGTTGATCAAGATCAACCGGGCAGTTGCAAAGCGAGAATGGGCCAGACCGATGCGGGTGCGGGTGCAGGAATGTTCCACTCCATTGGGCGTAGTTACCGCCTGTCGTGTTCGTGCAATGAAATCGTGATCGAAGCGTCCGACAGGCTTGCAGGTCCCTTGGTCGAATCGAGACATGGGACTTGCTCGGCCTCGAGCAGCGTCCTGGAACGCCGGCACGGCAAGTGCCGTCCCGTCTCGTGACTGGCAAGTTTCTTAGCGGTCCGTTATGTGTCGCTGCCCGAATAACCATAGGAACACGTGATGGCGAACAAGAACATCGACCACGCTTTTACCGCCCGCGGTAAAACCGGCCACTCCTATGAGCCGACCTATGCTGGTGCCTTGTCGTTCATGCGCCGCAAATACACCAAGGATGTAAAGGGCGTGGACGCCGTTGTGTGGGGCATCCCGTTCGACGCTGCGGTGACGAACCGTCCCGGCGCACGTTTCGGGCCGCAGGCAATACGGCGTGCCTCGGCCATTTTCGACAATGATCCGCAATATCCATTCTCACGCGAGTTTTTCGACCACCTCGCTGTGGTCGACTATGGCGACTGCCTGCTGGACACCGGCAACCACCAGAAGACCCCTGGCATCATCGAACGCGAAGCCGCCAAGATCCTGAAGAGCGGGGCATTCCTGCTTTCGCTCGGCGGCGATCATTTCGTCACCTATCCGTTGCTGAAGGCTCATGCCGCCGTGCACGGCCCCTTGGCCTTCGTGCAATTCGATGCGCATCAGGACACCTGGCCGGATGACGGCAAGCGCATCGACCACGGCTCGTTTGTCGGCCGTGCCGTCAAGGAAGGCCTCATCGACCCCGACCGTTCGATCCAGATCGGCATCCGCACGCACGCGCCGGATACCTTCGGTATCAAGATCCTGCACGGCTATGAAGTCGAGGAGATGCGCGCCGCCGACATCGCCTACGCCATTGTCGAGCGTACCGGCGGACGCAAGACCTACCTCACTTTTGACATCGACTGCCTCGATCCTGCCTTTGCGCCCGGAACCGGCACGCCCGTTTCAGGCGGCCCGAGCTCGTCCAAGATCTTGTCGACGCTGCGGCTGCTCAGCCAGATCGACCTTGTCGGAGCCGATGTCGTGGAGGTTGCGCCAGCCTACGATCATGCCGATATAACGGCCATCGCCGGCTCGACCATCGCCATGCATTATCTCGGCCTGCTGGCGGAACGAAAGGCGAGAGCCGACGAGAACAACAACCAGACCCATACCGGTCAGGACATCTAAGCAGGTTCCGCAAAAGTGTCACACGGTTTTGCGATCAGCACCTGCGACAAGACAACGAGCTAAGCTGACGAAGCATGGGCGAAGCCATGCAAGTCTGCTTAGCGTCCCGGCCAGAAAGATCGGACCAGACAAGGCAATGAAACCGAAAATCTTCATCGACGGCGAACACGGTACCACCGGCCTGCAGATCAGAGCCAGGCTGGCGGACCGCGGCGATCTCGAGATCATCTCCGTACCGGCCGAGCGCCGCAAGGAGACCGCAGCCCGTGCCGAGTTCCTCAATGCCGCCGATGTCGCGATTCTCTGCCTGCCGGACGATGCGGCAAGGGAAAGCGTGTCGCTGATCAAGAACGACACGACCCGCGTTATCGACGCTTCCACGGCGTACCGCGTCGCTGCCGGCTGGGAATACGGTTTCCCCGAGATGGACAAGGAACAGATGAAGCGCATCGCCACGGCGAAGCGCGTCGCCAATCCCGGTTGCTGGCCGCAGGGCCCGATCGCCACGTTGCGCCCGCTGGTCGAAGCCGGCCTGCTGCCGGCCGACTATCCTGTCACATTCAACGGCATCTCTGGCTATTCGGGCGGTGGCCGCACGATGATCGAGGACTATGAGGCCAAGGGCGAGAGCGCATCGGAATTCACCCCCTATGCACTGTCCCTGAAGCACAAGCACCTTCCGGAATTGAAGGCTTATGCGAAGCTGAAGCATGATGCGCTGATGCAGCCGGCAGTCGGCAATTTCGCGCAGGGCATGATCACGGTGGTGCCGCTGCAATTGGCCCAGCTCGACCATATTCCGACGGGCGCCGAGCTGCACGCGGCGATCGCCGACCATTTCGCGAGCATCGAGGGCGGTGTGGTGGAGGTGGCACCTTACGAGGCTGTCGACCGCGTCCCGGAGCTCAATCCTGAACAGTACAACGACACCAACCGCATGAAGGTCTATGTCTTCGCCAATGACGCCCGCGCGCAAGCGCTGCTGGTGGCCGTCTATGACAACCTCGGCAAGGGAGCATCGGGAGCCGCCGTGCAGAACCTCGACCTGATGCTCGGCCTCAACGGCTGATCTTATCCGATATCACAACCAGGCCGCGCCATGGCGCGGCCTTGCTTTCAAAACCTGGAAACAAGCCATGCACCCGCCTGCCCTGCCGGCGCGCTGGAACGTCAGCGAACCTGTTCTTGTCACCGAAACCTTCTCCAGCCGAATCTGGAAGGTGCGCCAGGCCGATGGCACGCCTGCCATCGTCAAGGCGCTGAAAGACTTCGATGACGTCGAAGACGAATGGCGCGGCGTTCATCTGCTGTCCTGGCGGCGCGGCGAAGGCCTCGTTCGTCTGTTTGACAGCGAAGACAAGATGATGCTCATCGAATATGCCGGTGAACGTCACCTGCGTGCCGTCCTGGACGACGCGAGCGATACCGCCGCCACCGAAATCTCGGCCGAAGTGATGGCACGGCTGCATTCGCCGTCACGGCACCCGGCGCCGAGCGACCTGCAACCTCTTCGCGATCGCTTCGTAAGCCTCTTCGACAAGGCGAAGGCGGATAGAAACGCCGGCCTCGAAAGCCCATATGTCGAGGCGGCCGAAATCGCCGAGCGCCTGCTTTCCGATCCGTTGGATGTGCGCCCTTTGCACGGCGACATTCATCACGACAACATCATCCAGTCGCCGCGCGGCTGGCTGGCGATCGATGCGAAGGGTATATTGGGCGATCCTGGCTTCGACGCTGCCAACATGTTCTTCAACCCGCTGGACCGCTTGTGCACCGATCCGGAGCGCATCGCGACGATGGCAACGATCTTCTCACGCTCGATGGGTCAGGATCCGCGCCGCCTGCTCGATCATGCCATCGCCTATGGCTGCCTGTCGGCCTCATGGCACAATCAGGACAAGAACGAAGTCGACGAGGCGCGGGAATTGTCGATTGTCGAGGCCGTTCGCTCGGTGCGCGACTGCAGTTTCTAGAAAACCGCTGGACGCTCCTCGGCGCCCCGTCAGCTTCCGACGACCACCTCGGTCTGTAGCGGATAGGCGCCCTTGGTGCCGCGCCAGTGCGCGGTTGCGAAAATCAGCACAACCATTGCGAAGGCCTGGTGGGTTAGCGCCACATCGATCGGTGCTTGCAACAGCAGCGTGGCAACGCCGATGGCGGCTTGGCCAAGAATAAGCCCGAACAGAACCCAGGCGCGTCGCGCGTGCGTGCTGCCTGGGGCAGAGCGCACTGTAGACAGCGCGTGCCAGAGGGCAACGATCAGGACCGCATAGGCAAACATGCGGTGCACGAACTGCACCGTCTTCGGGTTTTCGAACAGGTTGAGCCAGGCTGGGTCGAGGATGAAGAGGTCACCGGGGATGATCGCGCCGTCCATCAGTGGCCATGTGTTGTAGGTAAGGCCGGCATGCAGGCCGGCGACCAGCGCGCCGAGATAGATCTGGATGAGGACCAGAAGCACCATGATGCCGGCGAACCGCTGCGTACCGCGCTGGGCTGGCGACTCGCTGTAAGGAGCAAGGCCACGGGCGATATAAGCGACCGCCGTGATGATGATGCAGGCAAGCGTAAGGTGTGTTGCAAGCCGATACTGGCTGACCGAAACGCGTTCGCTAAGACCGGAAGCGACCATCCACCAACCGATAGCCCCCTGCAGCCCGCCCAACGCCAGAAGGCCGACCAGACGCGGTTTCAGGCGGCTTTCCAGCCGGCGGGTTGCCCAGAAGAAGACAAGCGGGCCGGCAACCAGGAAGCCGACACCGCGCGCCAGCAGCCGATGCACCCATTCCCACCAGAAGATGCCCTTGAACTCGTCCAGGGTCATGTCCTTGTTGATCTGCTGGTACTGCGGGATCTGCTGGTATTTCTCGAACTCCTCCTGCCATTCGGCCTGCTTGAGCGGCGGGATGACACCGTGGATCGGCTTCCATTCGGTGATCGAGAGGCCAGAACCGGTCATGCGGGTGGCGCCGCCCACCATGACAATCGCAAACAGCACCAGAAGCACGACATAAAGCCAGCCGCGCACCAGCGCGCGGTTGCGCAGTTCGCGGTTCTGTTCGGCAACGGGAGCGGCAATTTCGGTCGTGGCTGCCATGGCTGGGTCCAAGCATCTGGGTTTGCGACCTCAAGTGAACCATAGCACCAAAACTGGCAAGGCGGCGCAGCGCGGCACGCCGTCGCGCCGATCCTCTCCGGTTGCGTGTGACCGCCATTCGGCATAATCCGAAGGCTACAAAGGATTGCAGCCATGCCCATGCGTCTGAAGAAGCTGATCGGAACCGTGCTCCTGGTGGCGCTCGTCGTCGTCTACGCCATTGTCGCAACCATTGTAGCGGTGGCGCAGCTGTCTGAGGCCGGCCCGCTTGCTCACCTCGCCTTCTTCGCCTTCGGCGGCCTGCTCTGGATCCTGCCTGCCATGGGTATCATCAAATGGCTGATCCTCGAGCCGCGCCCGAAGAACTAGCCACCAACACCAAGATTCGTTTATCTTTTTAGTCTAATATGTCTGCATCATTTTGCGTCCGTATGATGCAGGCCCACTGCACGGCGCCAAGGGGGCGATGCAGGCATGGCGGACGCGACGGCGTCGGGGGAAAACAAGGCATTGTCGTCGACTACGGCGTCTGACCAAGCACCGGCTGGTGCGCTGATCGCGGCCTCCGTGCAGGCCGCAACCGGCGACGTGATCGCTTCCTATGTAGAATTTTGTCAGACGGCTCTCCACGCACCGCCGCAAGATCCGCTCTGGGTGCGCCAATGGATCGAAAATCTGCGTCCCGACGCCATCATCGCTTCGCTGACGATCGACGGTCTCACCGTGCTTTCCCTGCCTCTGGAAATCGAACGCACCGGTCCGTTCCGCGTCGCGCGCTTCCTTGGTGGGCGCCACGCCAACGGTAACTTCCCGGCCCTTTCACCGGGTTTGGGGCAAAGCTTCGTGTCATCAGGGTTGCAGGCCCTGTTTGCAGCCATCAAATCCGCCCGTCCCGACAT
Source organism: Mesorhizobium loti (assembly GCF_002858745.1). GTDB lineage: Bacteria > Pseudomonadota > Alphaproteobacteria > Rhizobiales > Rhizobiaceae > Mesorhizobium > Mesorhizobium loti_F. The sequence continues at coordinate 174,442 of NZ_PJRO01000001.1, forward strand.
TGATCTCATCGCGCTGCAGCGCCTTCAGCCAGACCTCGACGGCGCGACCAATCCGCTGGCGGGGCTTCCTTCGTTCCCCAGTCCCAACCTCGCTCTTGCCGTCGATCTCGATGGCGGCTTCGACAGTGTTCTGGAACGCGCAAGCGGCAAGCGCAAACGCAAGAAACATCGCTCGCAGGCGCGCAAATTCGAGATTGCCGGCGGCTTCGCGAGGATCGAAGCCAGGACCAGGGAGGAAACAAGCCGTCTCCTCGACGCGTTCTTTGCCATGAAAGAGCAGCGTTTCCGCAAGATGGGCATCATCAATGTTTTTGGCGATGAACGCGTGCGCGGGTTTTTCCAGGCGCTGTTTGCGAGCGCTCTCGATAACAAGAATCCAGCTTTCGTCCTGCATGGGCTCGAAGTCGCCGGCAAGCTGCGCGCCGTGACCGGCTCGAGCCGTTCACCAAAGCGGCTCATCTGCGAGTTCGGTGCAATCCTGGAAGACGAGCTTTCTTTCGCCAGCCCCGGCGATTTCTTGTTTTTCGACAACATCCAGGAAGCCTGCCAGCAGGGCAATCTTCTCTACGATTTTTCCGTCGGAGATGAGCCGTACAAGCGGCAATGGTGCGACGTCGAGATCAGGCAGAGCGATGCGCTTCTGCCGCTCACAACAAAAGGTCGTGTGCTGGCCAGCGCCCTGCATCAGGGCGCTCGGGCCAAGGCCTTCGTCAAGAACAGTCCGATGGTCTGGAAGATCACAAAAGCCCTGCGCCGCAGAGCGCAAGGCCAATTGTCAAAGGCCGACGAAGACTAGCTACAGCGTACCGGTCTAGGCAGCGGACCGCCCAAGCGGCGCACCGGGCCTGCCGTGACCCGCCGGCGTCACCAGCACCAGATCCGGATAGCCACTCTCGATCAACTTGACGGCCGCATCGGTAACGGCGTCGCTCGATTCTAACACGCTGACGAAGACTTCCGTCGCCTCGCCCGCGAGACGACGGATACCATCGGCATCGGCCGGGCCACACTCCACCACCACAAGATCGTAGGCAGTGGTCAATGATTGCATGATGATCGGCAGGCGGTCTGCAGCCCGCATGGCGCGAACAGGATCTGCCGTGCCGGCTGGAATCACATGGCAATCCGAATAGTGATCCGCATGGATGACATCGCTGAACTGAGCCTCGGACGCCAACAGGTTGGTGACGCCTGCCTGGCTGCCGCCATCAAGCATCGGGCGTGAGGCGGCTCCGGAAGCGGTAAGATCGAGCAGCAGCACACGCAGCCCAGCATCCGCAATCTCCCGGGCGACCAGAATGGAACTGGCGGCGGCCTCATCACCCTCCGGCGAGACGAAGATCGCTCGCGCAGCGCCGCCGGTGATCAATCTTTCGGCGGCCTTTTCGATATCGATCTCGCCAAGACCAAGGCTCGACTCTTCCACCACCACAGGCTCCTCCACGGGCATCGGTTCCTCCGCACGAACAGGCTCTTCCGCAGACACATGCGAGTGTCCTGCGGAAATATTCTCGATTAATGCGGCAGCCTTGCGTACCGCGGCAGCGCGCTCGTCGTCTTGTTGCCTTGTTGCTACGGCCGAAGCTTCCACCTCAGCATGACGAATCTCCTCCGGTTCGGGCAACGTATCAGCCTGAACTTCAGGAATTGGCCCTTGCTCCGCAGGCATGAACACCTGTCTCACAGGCTCAGGCCGCGGCCCCTGTGCCGGCCGCATGGCACGACCCGAAAACAGCTCACTCAACAGGATGAAGATCGACATCACCAGCAAGGACGCGACGAATGCCGCACTGACGATGGGGATGACTTTCGGGAAATACGGTTCGGTCGGTAGCGCGGCTTTTGAAACAATGTTCGCGACAACGGGTAAGTAATCGCGATCTTGGCGAGAGGCAGCCTGCTGGAAACTAGTCAAGTTATCTTGAAGTGCCTGGCGTTTCGTGGCGGCGTCGAGCTCCAAGGAATTGAGTTCAACCTGCTCTTCCCCGGCGCGTGCGGCTTCAGCCTTCAAGCGGTTCAGATCGGTGACAAGCTGATTCTCGCGCTCCTGCGCGGTCTGCGCCTGGGTCACCAGACTAGCCAGTACATTCTGCGCTTCCCCGCGAAGCTGGCGATCTATGTCGGCAAGCTGGGACCGAAGCGAGCGAATGCGTGGATGATTCTCAAGCAGAGTGGTCGAAAGATCAGCTATGTCGCTTTTGATCTGCCCTTCTCGATCACGCAGGCGCTGGATCGCCGGCGATGTCTGCACCTCCGGGAAAGAATCAAGCGACCCGCCATTCTGCAGCGCCTTGCGCACGGCCTGGGATGTTGCCTCGGCGGAAGCTCGATTGGCGCGCACGCGCGAATATTCACTCGCCATTTCCGAAAGCTGCTGGGTAGCGAGCACGGCATTATTCTGGCCAATCAGAAGATCGGATTGCGCCCTGTAGGCCGCAACCTTGGCCTCGGCCTCCTTCACCTGCCTGGAAAGTCTGTCAATTTCCGGCGCCAGATAACCGGTCGCTTCCGTGCTCGACTCTCTCTTGGAGCCGCGGAGCATCGCGACATAGGCCTCCGCGATCTCATCGGGCACAGCAACTGCCAGCTTGGCATCCCGAGATGAAAACTCGACACCGATAATGCGCGTTCCTTCAACGCGATAGACATTGAGTTTCTCACGCATTTTCTTCAGCACGCGCTCTTCCGGCGGTATCTCATTCGGATCGCTCTTCAAACCGACCAGGATGAGAAACTGAGTGACCGCAGACATGTTCACCGTCTCATCGAACTCCGCCAGTTTCGCCAGCTTGAGCTTTTCCGCCACTTTCCTGAGAACGTCGGTCGAAGAGATCAATTCGACCTGGCTGGCGACCGCCCCCTCGTCCAGATTCTCTCGATTCGCATCGGCAGCTGCGTTGGGGCGGGTATATGGAGACTCTCGGTCCGCGATTTCCAGTCGCGTCTCTGACTTATAGAGCGGCGTAACAAACGAGGTGATGGCGAACGCGAGCCCGGTCACCACCAGCGCGCCCAGAAGTATACGCAGCCAGTTTCGGCCAAGACTCGTGAAGAGCTGCCTCAGATCAACGTCAACATCCGCCGCGTTAGATTGTACGCTCGACATGCATCCTGCTCCCACTTTGGGTTACCGGCATGGTAAACAAGCATGGTAACTCAGCCGTTAAGAAAGCTGGGGCTCAAATAAGCTGCTGCGGAATTCACGTGAGAGGTTACCGCGAGCGCGCAGCACCAATAAAATAAGCATCCACTCATATTCGGTGACGTTGAATTTTACCGGGCATTAACCCTAACAGACAGATAATAAGACTCGATCCTGAACGTCAGCCGATCATCGGCGACCAGTCGAAGGTATGTATCCGGTGATGAGAAAATCTGCCCCGCTCCTTCGCGCATTGCTTGCGGTATCGCTGCTGGCGGGCTGCACCAGCTATCGCCCGACACCGCCGGCGTTCCACGACGCGTTGACGCAACCTTATCGACTCGGCGCCGGTGACCGGGTCCGGGTAACCGTCTTCGAGCAGGAGGGGCTGACCAACACCTACAGCGTCGACCAGTCGGGCTTCATCTCCTTCCCGCTTGTTGGCCCGGTGCCGGCACGCGGCAGCACGGCCCAGCAACTCGAAAAGGCGTTGGCCGTAAAACTGAGGCAGGGTTACCTGCGCGACCCCGACGTTTCGGTCGAAATCGACCGTTACCGGCCGATCTTCGTCATGGGCGAAGTCGGCGCGGCGGGCCAGTACTCGTATGTGCCGGGCCTCACCGTGCAGAAAGCGGTTGCCATTGCTGGTGGCTTCTCGGCACGCGCCAATCAATCGGAAGTCGACGTTACACGCGACATCAATGGAAAGGTTATGACTGGCCGGGTCGTGACATCCGACCCACTGCTGCCCGGCGACACAGTCTACATTCGCGAACGCCTGTTCTGAAGACGTGGCATCCCCCTCTTCTCTTCGCATCGTTCACTGCTTCCGCTCACCGGTCGGCGGCATCTTTCGCCACGTGCGCGATCTTGCCGATGCGCAGGCTGCCGCGGGTCATCTCGTGGGCATCGTCTGCGATTCGACGACCGGCGGTGCGTTCGAGGAAACCCTGTTCGAAGACATGAAAGAAACGCTGGCGCTTGGCGTGCACCGCACGCCGATGCAGCGACATATTGGTCCAGGGGACGCAGCTTCGGCATGGCGGACCTTCAAGATCATCAAGGAATTGCAGCCGGACGTGCTCCATGGCCATGGCGCCAAGGGTGGCGCCTATGCGCGTCTGTTCGGCTCACTGTTGCGGGTTTCAAGGTCTCGCGTGGCCCGCCTCTATTCGCCGCATGGCGGCAGCCTGCACTATGACGAGCGCACGGCAACCGGAAAGCTGTTCTTCGCCATCGAGCGAACGATGGCCTTCTTCACGGACTATCTTCTGTTTGTCTCCGACTATGAAAGACAGGCCTACCGCCGCAAGGTCGGCGAACCGCGCATCCCGAACGTGCTGGTATATAACGGCTTGCGCGAGGTCGAATTCGAACCCGTTGCCGCGAACGCAGGCGCCGCCGATTTTCTCTATATCGGCATGATGCGCGACCTGAAGGGCCCGGATATTTTCATCGACGCCCTCGCCCAGGCAGAGATTCGCTCCGAACGCGCCATCAGTGCTGTGATGGTCGGTGACGGCGACGACCTGCCGCGCTACCACGCCCAAGTGAAACGGCTTGGCCTCGATGACCGCATCCGCTTTTTCCCGCCGATGCCGGCTCGCGCAGCGTTCGCACTGGCTCGGCTTGTCGTGGTACCTTCGCGCGCAGAGGCGATGCCCTATATCGTGCTTGAAACACTGGCAGCGGGAAAGCCGATGATCGCCAGCGCGGTCGGCGGCATACCGGAGATCCTCGGCGCAGGCTCGCCCGCTCTCGTGCAGCCTGATGCCGGCGAAATCAGCGAGAAAATGGATGAGGCGCTCACCAACCTGGATGCCTATCGACGGACGATGCCGGAAACGAGCGAGCTGAAGTCGCGCTTTGGCGCCGATGTCATGGCGGCAGAAATCGAGAAAGCGTATTTCGCGGCTCTGGCCGTCAGCTAGAGCGTTTTCGTTTTCACGGAAACGCTCTAACTCTTTATTTTACGCAATTCCGAGCGGAAAACCGTTACACACTGTTCCTGGAATTGCTCTCTAGCGTCCCAACTCAAGCGGCGGCTTCGGCGCTTTTCTGTTCGATCTGGCCAATCGCGTCCACAACAGCGTCGAAGGTCAACATCGTGGAAGCGTGACGTGCCTTGTAATCGCGCACCGGCTCCAGATATTTCAAATCGGCGAAACGCCCGTCGGGCGGCACGCCGTTCTCCTTCAACATCTTCCACATAACTTCGCGCACCGTGCGCAACTCTTCCGCGGTGGCGCCAACGACATTGGCGGCCATGATCGAAGATGAAGCCTGGCCGAGCGCACAAGCCTTCACGTCGTGCGCGAAATCGGTCACAACACCGTCTTGCATGGCTATATCGACCACGACTGTCGAGCCGCACAGCTTGGAATGGGCCTTCGCTGTCGCGCCAGGATGTTCCAGCCGACCGATACGGCCGATATTTCCCGCAAAACCAAGAATTTTCGTATTGTAGACGTCGTCGATCATAATGTTTCAGCCTGTTGTGCTGGCACGATCATCGAATGCTGCTGGCGCATCTTTCATTCGCTCGGCACCACCATATATAATGCTCCGGGTCCGGTATCGACAAGGCGACGAGCAGTCGCGTCAGCCGGCCTTTTTTCACGCCGCTTTCGGGCGGGAAGCCGGGTGGGGTTTCCGCTACCGCAAAAGGCAGTGGTCCGTTCAACTCGTTCCCTCTATGAAGGGGACTACGGGAGATGCCTTTCATGGATGCCGCCATCAAGAAAATGATGCCGCAGTCGGCCTATATGGACAAGCCGGTCACCGACCGGCCAAGCCAGGAGGAAGTCGAGGCGGCAGTTCACACCCTTTTGCGCTGGACCGGGGATAATCCGGATCGCGAAGGGCTAGTCGACACGCCAAAGCGCGTTGCCAAGGCTTTTCGTGAAATGTTCGGCGGCTACGACATGTGCCCGGCCGAAGAACTCGGGCGTACCTTCGAGGAGGTCGCCGGCTATGACGACCTCGTCATCGTACGCGACATCACATTCCATTCGCATTGCGAGCACCACATGGTGCCGATCATCGGCAAGGCACATGTCGGCTATCTGCCGGATGGCAAGGTCGTTGGACTCTCGAAGATCGCCCGCGTGGTCGACATCTTCGCACATCGTCTTCAGACTCAGGAAGCGCTGACCGCGCAGATTGCCGGTGTCATCCAGGACGTGCTAAATCCGCGTGGCGTTGCGGTGATGGTCGAGGCCGAGCATATGTGCATGGCCATGCGCGGCATCCGCAAACAGGGTTCGACGACCCTGACCTCCACCTTCACCGGCAGCTTCCGGGACAATCCCGAGGAACAGATCCGGTTCGTTACCATGGTGCGCGCCGGCAGCGGAGCTTGATCCGCTTCGCCGGCTCCAAACTTCCGGGATCCGGCGATGACCGCTTTGCACTTTTCCGAACCATCCAGCGACAAGCGCCAACTGGAGGAAGGCGAAGCCTTCACCCCGCGCTTCGACATCAACGGCCTCGTTACCGCTGTCGTCACCGATGCCAGCGACGGCGTGCTCCTGATGGTTGCGCACATGAACGCGCAAGCACTCGCGCTGACGCTGGAGACCGGCATCGCCCACTACTGGTCGCGCTCGCGCAATGCGCTCTGGAAGAAAGGCGAGACGTCGGGCAATTTCCAGCATGTCATCGAGATCAGGACGGATTGCGACCAGGATGCAGTCTGGCTTCGCGTAAAAGTGACTGGCCACGATGCAACCTGTCACACCGGTCGGCGTTCCTGTTTTTATCGGACGGTGGCGCTTTTCGATGGCAAGGGGACGCTCGCCGGAGATGGCACCAAGCCGCTGTTCGATGCGCAGGAAACCTATCGGAAGCCTCGTTGATTATCCCGCCGGGACGCAACTTTGTCCGATTCACGATTTCGATACGGCCATTTTGTAAGATGGCCGTGGGTTAAGGGAGATTGTGATGCTCGAATGGGCGTCATTGCGTGGTAGAGGTATTGTTCGCGAAGCGAATGATCCGTCGTCGTCTGACGGTGCACCGGCGCTCAAGCATCCCAAGACATGCGGCATCGCACTGGCGCTTGGCGGCGGCGTAGCTCGTGGCTGGGCCCATATCGGGGTGCTGCGCGCCCTGGACGAGGTCGGCCTCGAAATCTCCATGATCGCGGGAACCTCGATCGGCGCGCTGGTCGGCGGCTGCTACCTTGCCGGCAAACTGGACGAACTCGAAGAGTTCGCGCGCAGTCTGACCCGGCGACGCATCTTCGGCCTGCTCGACATCAACCTGCACGGCAATGGTTTGTTCGGCGGCATGAAGCTGGACGCGCGACTGCGCGAACATCTCGACGGTCTTCGCATTGAAGGACTGCCCAAGCCATTCGTTGCCGTCGCAACGGAAGTCAGAACGGGCCACGAAATCTGGATCAACCAGGGCTCGATGGTTACCGCCATGCGTGCGTCCTATGCCCTGCCCGGGGTTTTCGAGCCGGTCAACTGCAATGGTCGTATCTTGGCCGACGGCGCGCTGGTAAACCCGGTTCCGGTATCGGTATGCCGTGCCTATGAGCAGCCGATGGTGGTGGCAGTGAACCTCCACTATGACCTTTTTGGTCGCGCGGCCGTCATCAAGCACAATGCCGGCGAACTCGTCATACAGAAAGACGCGAAAAGACCCGGCCGCTTCGACCCCAATGCCACAGAGCAGGGAACGCGACTTGGCATTACCGGCATGATGGTAGAAGCCTTCAACATCATCCAGGATCGCATTTCGCGCGCCCGCATGGCCGGCGATCCACCAGATTTGTCGCTACAGCCCAAGCTCGGCCATATTGGGCTGAGTGAATTCCATCGCGCCGACGAGGCAATCCGCCTCGGCTATGAGGCCACGATGGCGCATATCGAAGAACTGAAACGATTGCAGGCCGTTCTGGCTTAGCCGGCAAATCCTGTACCGCAGATGGCATCGTGATGACGACGTCCGCCGGTCAAGCTATCGCCGCATCGGTGATGCGGAACTGCACGCTGCGGCTGCCGTTCCAATAGTTTCCCGAGACCGAACCTGCCACATGCAAGGTCTTTCCCCTGCTCTTGAACAGGAATTCGCCGAGGGTGGTGTCGACCGCGCGGAAGGCCATCGCCTGGATGCGCCCGCCGCTTTCCGAAGTCAGATCAACGCGGATGTGATTGGTGCCAACGGCCCGCGCGTCGGCCAACCGGTGACGCGGCAGCACGAAGAGCGGCTGTACATGGCCTGTGCCGTAGGGCCCCGCCTTTTCCAGCGTGTCGAGCAGCATGAGCGTCGCTCCCTCCGCGGCCAGCGCACCATCCACCAGCAGGCTTTCCTCGTCACGCAGGCGGAACACATCAGCCGCCGCGCGATCCTCGAAGAAGGCGCGCAAAGCGCCGAGCTTTTCGCGTTCGACGGTAATGCCTGCCGCCATGGCGTGGCCGCCTCCCTTGACGATCAGGCCAGCCTCAGCGGCCTCCCGCACCAGCCTGCCAAGGTCGAAACCGACAACCGAGCGCCCCGAGCCTGTACCAATACCATTGGCGTTGAAGGCAATGGCAAAGGACGGCCGCCGCGCGTGGTCCTTCAGCCGCGAGGCGATCAGCCCGACAATGCCGGGATGCCAGCTGTCGGAGGCTGTAACGATCACCGCTGGGCCTTGCCCGCCGGCCAATTCGGCATCGGCCTCGGCCCGGGCCTGGGCAAGCATTTCCAGCTCCATGGTCTGACGCTCCTGGTTCAACCGGTCGAGCGTTTCAGCAATGGTGCGGGCTTCGGCGGGATCATCCGTCGCCAGCAGGCGGCTGCCCAGAGCAGCATCGCCAATGCGGCCACCGGCATTGATGCGCGGGCCGATCAGGAAAGACAGATGAAAGGTGTTGACCGGTTCGCCGATGCGCGAAACACGCGCGAGTTCGGCCAGACCGACATTCCTTTGCTGGCGTACGACCTGCAGCCCCTTGACGACGAAGGCGCGGTTGACGCCAACGAGCGGCACGACATCGCAGACCGTCGCCAGGGCGACGAGATCGAGCATGGCGAGCAGATCCGGCCTCGGGGCATCCGGCACCCGTTCACGCAGCAGCTTCGCAGTTTGCACCAGTGTCAGAAAAACCACGCCGGCGGCGCACAGGTGCCCTTGCCCGGAAAGATCATCCTCACGGTTCGGATTGACGATGGCGGTTGCCTCAGGCAGCGCACCGCCAACCTGATGATGGTCCAGCACCACGACATCGGCACCGGCTTCCTTGGCAGCATCGATGGAGGCCGCACTGTTGGTACCGCAGTCGACAGTGACGATAAGGGTCGCGCCTCGCCCCACCAGTTCGCGCATGGCGTCCGGGTTGGGGCCATAGCCCTCGAAGATCCGATCGGGGATATAGATTTCCGACGGTACCGAGAAAGACGCCAGGAACCGCTTGAGCAGCGCCGAGGAGGCGGCACCGTCGACGTCGTAATCGCCAAAAATAGCGACCCTCTCACCACGAACTATCGCCTCGGCCAACCGCACGGCAGCCTTGTCCATATCGGTCAACGATGCGGGATCAGGCAGAAGATCGCGGATGGTGGGATCAAGGAAACGCTCGGTGCCGACCGCTGTCACGCCGCGTCCTGCCAGAACACGCGCGACGATGTCCGGCACGCCGTGGCCTTGGGCTATGGCCAACGCGGTCATATCCTGCCGCTCGGACAGCCTGTGCACCCAGGCAAGCCCGGTGGCTGATCGCCTGACATCGAGGAAGAACCGCTTTTCACCGGTCATGCGGGACTACCATTCGCCGTATTGAGCCACATGAGGGCTCAATACGGCGAAACCGGCAAAAATCAAAACTTATCGAGGTCCTGGTGGCGCGCCTTGATCTCTCGCACCGTGCGCGAGGAGGAACGCAGCACGATCGTATCGGTGGTGATGTAGTTGCCACCAAACTTCACGCCAGCGAGCATATTGCCGTCCGTGACACCTGTTGCTGCAAACAGCACGTCGCCGCGCGCCATTTCGTCGACGCGATAGACCTTGTTCGGATCCGCAATGCCCATCTTGGCGGCACGCGCGACCTTTTCCGGTGTATCGAGGATGAGCCGGCCCTGCATCTGGCCGCCGGTACAGCGCAAGGCCGCTGCGGCCAGAACGCCTTCGGGTGCGCCACCCGAGCCGATATAGATGTCGATGCCGGTCTCTTCCGGGTCGGTGGTGTGGATGACGCCGGCAACATCACCGTCGCCGATCAGGCGGATAGCCGCGCCAGTTGCGCGCACAGCCTCGATCAGCTTGGCATGACGGGGCCGGTCGAGAATGCAAGCGGTGACCTCGTTCACCGGCACACCTTTCGCCTTCGCAAGGCTGGCAATGTTGTCGGCCGGGGAAGCGTCGATGTCGATCGTGCCTTCCGGATAGCCAGGGCCGATGGCGATCTTGTCCATGTAGACATCCGGCGCGAACAGCAGGCTGCCTTTTTCGGCGATCGCGATGACGGCCAGCGCATTCGGCAGGTTCTTGGCGCAGATCGTGGTGCCTTCGAGCGGATCCAGCGCGATATCGACGGCCGGTCCCTTGCCGGTGCCGACTTCTTCGCCGATGTAGAGCATCGGCGCCTCGTCGCGCTCACCCTCGCCGATGACTACGGTGCCCTTGATGTTGAGGCGGTTCAGCTCAGACCGCATGGCATCGACCGCGACCTGATCGGCCGCCTTCTCATCGCCGCGCCCGCGCAGCCTGGCTGCAGCAACGGCGGCACGCTCGGTGACGCGTACCAGTTCCATGGTGAGAATTCGGTCAAGACCGGCGATCGTGTTCGAAACAGCATTCATGAAGTGGAAATCCTCATTTGCAACGCGCCAAAGGCGCAGGCGCGCTTCTTGTGTCAAAGCCTCATGACAACAGCAAGACCCGGAGAGAAGCTTTCCCGGCCAAGAAACAATATCAATCGATTGAAAGAGATACCGGCTTTTTCTGCTGTGCTGCAGCGCCGGATTTGTCCCTAGTCAGGTTGCCGTGTACGCAATGGCAGCCTGCAAATCATTCAACCCGATGGGGCGTACAAGACGCGATGTCTATCAAGCACCGACGTCGTCCAGAAAGTCTGCCGTCGGCACGAAGAACAGGCACCCCGTGACTGCACGGCTGAAGTCGAGCAGATGGTCATAGGTGCCCGGCGGGTTGCCGATGAACATATTCTCGAGCATTTTCTCGATGCGGTGCGGAGAACGGGCGTAGCCGATGAAATAGGTGCCGAACTCACCCTTGCCGATCTCACCGAACGGCATGTTGTCGCGCAGGATCTGCAGCTGTTTGCCGTCTTCCTCGATCGAGGTCAGGACATTGTGGGCGTAGGGCTTCTTTTCTGAATCGCGCTGCTCGATGTCGGAGAGCTTGTGGCGCCCGATGATGTTCTCCTGCTCTTCGACCGGTATCTTGTTCCATCGCTCGACGTCATGCAGGTATTTCTGGACGATCACATAGCTGCCGCCGGCGAAGGGCGCATCTTCCTCGCCGATGATGGTGGCATCCGCCGCCGCCTGGTCGACTGGATTCTCGGTGCCGTCCACGAAGCCGATCAAGTCGCGATCGTCGAAGAACTTGAAGCCATGCACTTCGTCCACCGTGGCGACGGCGCCGCCCAACCGCGACATGATGTGCGTGGCCAGCTCGAAGCACAGATCCATGCTCGCCGCACGGAGATGAAAAAGTATATCGCCGGGGGTAGAAACCGCGTGGTGTACACCATGAATTTCACGGAACGGATGCAGATCCTTTGGCCTTGGCGCACCAAACAGCCTGTCCCAGGCCCGCGAACCAAACCCCATGACACAGGAGAGCTGCCCTTCGAGATCACGGAACCCGACACCACGCAGCAAGCTTGACAGGTCGGCGCAGAGGTCGCGAACCGTTTCCTCTGCCTCGGGCCCAGGATCGATCGTCACCACCAGGAAAATGGCGGCGCGCGTAAGCCTGCTTGCAACCGATTGAGAGACTGGGGAGGGAAGACTTGAGACCATTTTGCCCATCAACCGTCATCGAGCGTCAGCAACTGATACGATGCAACGGCGCAGGTCGATCTACAAGTTTCGATATCCATAAATGCCGTGTTCTCCGAAAGATGCTGCCTGCTGACCGGATCTGGCCCATCGGGATGCTCCTTCGGGGGGCTTGACCCCCGAAGTGCAACAGCAGCACTTCGTGTCTTCTGAGCATATTGGGGACGCTCCGATGACAGTCGTCGTTACCACCAGACAGGATATCAACCTCGAGACCGTGTTGCGTGTCGCCTGGCAGAACGAGCCGGTAACACTCAGCGACGCCGCTCTTTCCGAAATCGCCCGCTGCCGAACCGCATTCCTCAACCTCATCGACAACGACCCATCGGTCGTCATTTATGGCGTGACGACAGCAATGGGCGAGCTTGCCCACACGCGTCTTTCCACCGACGAACGCGAGCGTCATGCCCGAATAAAAGCCTTTGCCGCCGCGACCTCCTTTGGCGACCCCTTCCCTGAGCGTGTCGTGCGCGCCATGGTGTTTGCACGGCTGGCCAATTTCGTGGAAGGCCATGCGGCGACCACCACACGGATAGCGCTTGCGGTAGCGGACATGCTCGGCGGTCGGCCAATGCCAACGGTTGCCTCTTCCGGCCAAGGCGGGGCCGGAGAAATCCTCGCCCTCTACCCCCTGTTCGCCGAACTGACTTCGCGCCTTGATCTCGAAGTCAAGGAACGTGGCTCGCTGATCAACGGCTCGCCATGCGCGGCAGCGCTCGTTGCCGACAGCGCGATTGCCGCAAAACGACGACTGCGACGAGCCGGGCAGGCCTTCGCCCTTTCGATCGAAGCATTCCGGGCACCGCTTGAGCACTATGATGCGGCGCTCGAGACCCTCTGGGGCGACGAGCACGAAGCAGCGGCCCTGAGGGGCCTGCGCACGCTCCTCGAAGGCGGAACAAACGCACGGCGCAACTACCAGGCGCCTGTCAGCTTTCGTATCGTGCCCCGGGTCCTCGGCCAGGCACACCGCGCCCTTGCCACCGCCGAACGCGCAGCGACAATTTCGCTGCGTTCAGCCTCCGACAATCCCGTCTTCGTCCCGCCGGACAACGAACATATCTACGGCCGCTGCATCAGCACCGGCGGCTATCACAATGCCATGGCAGCGCCCGCTCTGGACGACCTTGCGGCGATCTGGGCGGATCTTTGCCTGCTGTGCGACCGCCATGGATCCAAGCTGCTGAACGGTGCGGTATCGCATCTACCCAATCTGCTCATGGTCGATCGGCATCAGAGCGACAGCGATGGACATGGTGCGCTCGGTTATGTCCCCATGGCTTCAACGGGATATCTGGAACAGGCGAAACTGGCGGCGCAGACGACCTTGATCCCGGGCACGGAGTCGGCCGGCTCAGGTCAGGATGACGTGGCAACGACGGCCTTCATCGCCTGGACGAAGGAAGAGAAAGCTGGCCGATATCTCGATGCGTGCCTGGCGGCTCTTTCAGCGGTTGCCTCGCAGGCTTTTTACGCCACAAAGCGCAACGCGCCGCCTCGGCTTGCACAGTTCATGGATGAGGTGCGTTCTTTCGTGCCGCCGGTGCTGCAGGACAGGATCCTTGGACCAGAACTTCAGCAGCTTGCGCGGCACTTTACTTCGGAAACGTTCAAGCCCTAGGTGTGGACTCAGCGTTCCGAACGATCAAATCGGCAGCATTTCCGCCTCATCGCCGCGCTTGCGCGGCCGCATCATGTCCTTGGCCATGATGCCGCTGGCGCGGCAGAACGCCGCGAAGGCGCGGCATGCTTCCTCAGAGGTCGTGATGCCGACGCTGGCGCCGAAACAGGCATTGAAAGCCGTCTGATACAGTTTGCCCTGCTTGCCCGTTGGCCACTCGGACAGGAAGTCTATGGCCTGTTCCACGCCATAGATCTCTTCGACCGGCTGGTCTGGAGTGGGAACGATACGAACGGGTACGGCAAACTGCAATTCGCGCATGACAACGCCTCTCGACTGCCTCCACCCGGGCGTGAACGTCTTTTCTGGGTGGAAGTTCCTCGCAGAAGCCTTTTATGGTGAATTGTGGCGAGAGCGCGACCACTGGTTGCATATCTGCAACAGAAACTACCAACATAGGCGTGATGAGGTCGTTTCTCCTCAAAATAAGCAAACGTCTGGTTGCAGGTTGCTCAGCCAGGAGCGAAGCGCGGCCTGCAGTCTCGCGTCGGCGTATCGGGAACCCGTTTGTAGAGTGCGCCCCAATTCGACAACGACTCTAGCTTTGTCCAGTTGGGCGAAGCATCCATCACCGCGAGATCGGAAGCACCAGCGACCAGATATCCGCTGTCTATGCGGCAATCGAGCTCATCGCGTCGCAGCTCGAATATCTTGCGGTAGCCGTAGACCAGAATGTTTTCATTCATGTGATCGTGATCCCAGACAACCGGCATCGGCCCTGGCGGCAGATCTCTCATCGTGTTTGAGAAGGCCTCGACATCGGCACGCAGCTGGCGCTGGCCACTGGTGCGTCCATCGGTGACGACGATCTGCACAAGCTGGACGATGACCGCGATGGTCAAGGCGGCGCCGATGATGAAATGCGCGAAGTAGAGCCGGCGCCAGTTCATCGATACCCACAGCCCGGCCATGACGGCCAGCGGCCAGGTTGCAGGCATCGAATAGCGCGTTCGTCCGATCGGCAGGATGGTGGTGAGAACACCCATAGGCACGGCCGCCAAGAGCAGTGCGTCAACGACCCAGCGCCGCTCCTGCGGCAGGTCGGAGCGCGTGAAAGCCATGGCAACCGCTGCCGGCAGGAATGGCAGTTGGTAGAGAAGTGCAAGCGGCAGATCGCTGAGATGCAGCAGACGGATCAACTGGTTATCGCCGCCAATCTCACCGCCAAGCCGCATTTCGTTCACCCAATGCGCGGTGCCTGCGTCAAGCCGGTTCGACCAGACCCAGGCCAGCATCGGCAGATGCGCGAGCATGATGACGACGACTGCAGCAAGGGCGTCGCGGGGCTTGCGCTCAAGCAGCGGCATGACAATCATCGGCAGTGCTGAAAATGCGACCGGGATCGGGCCTTTGGTCATCGCCGCGCAACCAAGAAAAGCTGCAATGCCAAGCCAAAGCGCGGGCCCGAAATACTGCCGCGCACGGCCATGCAACCAGAGTGCCAGCGCCATGCCGCACAAGGCCGTGACAGTGACATCCGTCTCGCCGATCCGCGCCTTCAGCAGGATCTGCATCGAGCAGAGGAAAGCCAGCCCCGCCGTCAGAGCCGCCACCTTGCGGTCGCGTGGCGCAAGGACAAGAGCGGCGGCACCGGCGGAGAGTGCGCCCGCCAATGCGGCGATCACGCCCGGCAGGCGGATCGATACTTCATCCAAGATGCCGCGCAGCGAGGCGACAGCTGCTATCAGCCAGGGCGTGAAAGGCGGTTTGTTGACGTAGGGCATACCGATGAACTTGAGGTGCCACCACGCGCCGCCATCCAGCATCTCCCACACCTGCAGAGCGCGCCGACCTTCTTCGAAACGCAGAGGGCGCAGCCCCAGATATGGAAAATAGAGGAGGAACCCCGCACCCAGCAGAAACACGGGCCAATATCTGGCCCAGCCTTCCAGCATGTTGATCTGCCATTGCGCGGGAGATGCGCGCCAACCGGACCACCCGAGCAGTTGCGTGAAGATACCCGACACGGATCACCGTCCCGTCTAGATGCCCTATCTCCCCAGCCACCGGCATCTAACACGGCCGATGCCGCCTGTCTTGCAGCCAATGCAATGCAAAGGTTGAAGAACGACACCATCGGTGTCACATGATAACCTGCTCGAAAACGAACGCCTCTGGACACCATGGTTACCTATCTCGACGCCGAAACAGCCCCGCTGCGCAACACCGGCCAGATCAGGCTCTACAATGACGAGAGCTTTGCCGGCATGCGCAAGGCTTGCCTGCTGACGGCGCAATGCCTGGATGAATTGGTCGACATCGTTAAGCCTGGCGTCACCACGAACACGGTCGACCGTTTCGTCTTCGAGTTCGGCATGGACCATGGCGCGCTGCCGGCCACGCTCAACTATCGCGGCTACACGAAGTCGTCCTGCACGTCGATCAACCACGTTGTCTGCCACGGCATTCCCGACGACAAGCCGCTGCGTGACGGCGATATCGTCAACATCGACGTCACCTACATCCTGGACGGATGGCATGGCGATTCCAGCCGCATGTATCCGGTCGGTACCGTCAAACGCGCCGCCGAACGCCTGATGGAAGTGACGCATGAGTGCCTGATGCGCGGCCTTGCCGTCATCCGCCCCGGCGTTCGCACTGGCGCCATCGGCCAGGCCATCCAGGTCTTTGCCGAAGGCGAGCGCTGTTCCGTGGTGCGCGATTTCTGCGGTCACGGCGTCGGCCGGCTGTTCCATGACGCCCCGAACATCCTGCATTACGGCCATGCCAACGAAGGCGTGGAAATGCGCCCTGGCATGATCTTCACGGTGGAGCCGATGATCAATCTCGGCCGGCCGCATGTGAAGGTCCTGTCCGATGGCTGGACGGCGGTTACCCGTGACCGTTCGCTGTCGGCACAATACGAGCACACGATCGGTGTCACAGAGACCGGCTGCGAGATTTTCACGCTGTCGCCGAAAGGGCTCGACCGGCCAGGCCTTCCGCCACTGTAAGCCCTATCGCAGGCAGGGGACTCCCACTACACTTCGTCGCACCAGTGAGGCAGGTACGGCTCGAAGCGGAGGCTTGATGGGCAAGGGGGACAACGAGCGCCGGTACCTGGCCGAACAGCCGGTCTTGCCGCTCGACAAACAGAAAACCGCTGACGACAAGCCACATTATCTCGGTCACCGCGAAAGATTGCGCGAGCGCTTTGCCAACGCAGGGCAAGGCGCCCTACCCGACTACGAATTGCTGGAGCTTCTGCTCTTCCGCCTTGTTCCGCGTGCAGACACCAAACCCGTGGCAAAAGCACTGCTTGCCCGCTTCGGTACGCTGGCCGAAGTCCTGGGCGCGCCAACAACACTGCTCCAGGAGGTCAAGGGCATTGGCCCTGCTGTCGCACTCGACCTTAAGGTGATCGCCGCCGTCACGCATCGCATGCTGCGCAGCGAGCTCACCGGCCGCGAACCGTTATCGTCCTGGCAGCAGTTGCTGGATTATTGCCACGCGGCCATGGCGTTCGAGACCCGCGAGCAGTTTCGCATCCTGTTTCTCGATAAGAAGAACATGCTGATCGCCGACGAGGTTCAGCAGACCGGAACGGTCGACCATACGCCCGTCTACCCTCGCGAAGTGATGAAACGAGCGCTGGAGCTTTCGGCCACCGCCATAATTCTCGTCCATAACCATCCCTCTGGTGACCCTACCCCGTCCCGTGCGGACATCGACATGACCAAGGAGATCATCGAGGCGGGCAAACGTCTGGGCATCGCGGTCCACGACCACATCATTATCGGCAAAAGAGGCCATGCCTCGATGAAAGGACTGCTGCTGATCTAAAGTCTGGACCGTCCTGGCGTCAGGGCGTGGCGATTTTGCATTCGGCTGCCAGCCGGTCGATCGCGGCGGCTGCACCAGCCAGGAAGAAATCGGCATTGGCGCGGCCTGTGATGACACCGAAACGCCACGAAAGCCTGAGGTGCCTGGCTGATGCCAACCTGCTGACGGCATCGGTGCCGGGCCGTATCAACGTCCGCGAACCATTGGACACCGACCAGTCTTCCTTGACATTTTCGCCACGGTCGACCGACACAGCAACGGTGATGGTATCCGCTACGGCAACGCCATCATTCAGTTGCAGCCACTCGCTCCATTGCGGCTCTCCGTCCGGACGACACGCAATGGTCAGAACCGGACGGTACCCAAGCGCGCCACTGCCGATGGCGATAATGCTGTCGGCAGAGACAGAAGCGGTGATCGAACCGTCGGGAGCAGAGCCAAACCGCCAGCGGTCGGCAACGTCGTCAGCCTGCGCGGCACTGCAGCCGAACGCCAGCAAAACCACGCCCAACAGCGGACGAAGTCCGACGACCGACCTTGCCAATTTGCCCTCCGCGAAAACAGGCACGACTCTGCTGCAAGCTACGCTGCAGCAGCTTACCAAGTGATTAGTGGTGATTTAGTGGCACCTTGAGCAACAACCAGTAGTCTGCATGTACAGACTAGCCGAGGAAACGAAAGCCGCAGCGTAACTCATCCACTCGGAAGACGGCCTCGCAGCATAAGCGACCACGACACCATTCAAAGAAAAAGGCCGCCTTGCGGCGGCCTTCGTTCTTGAGCCATTGAGCTTATTCGGCGTCTTTGGCGGGTTTCTTCTTCGGCGCTGCCTTCTTCTTCGGCTCTTCAGCGCCAGCCTCTTCGACCTTTTCCGCCTTCTTGGCTGCGGCCTTCTTGGCGGGCTTGGCCTTGGTCTCGGCTTCCTCGTCCTCGGCCATCAGCTCTTCCTTGCTCACCTTCTTGTCGGTGACGGAGATCTGGCCGAGCAGATGGTCGACAACCTTTTCCTCGAACATCGGCGCACGCAGCGTGTTCAGTGCATCCGGGTTGGAGCGGTAGAACTCGTAGACTTCCTGCTGCTGGTTGCCCGGGAAGCGACGGATCTGCTCGAACAAGCCGCGCTGCAGCTCGTCGTCGGAAACCGTGACGCCGGCCTTTTCCCCGATCTCGGCGAGAACCAGGCCAAGACGCACACGGCGCTCGGCAAGGCGGGTGTATTCGGCGCGGGCTTCTTCCTCGGTGGTCTCTTCGTCGGCGAAGGTGCGGCCAGCAGCTTCGAGGTCGCGGTTGACCTGGTTCCAGATGTTGGTGAACTCGGCTTCGACAAGCTTGGACGGCGCTTCGAAGGAATAGGACGTGTCGAGCTGGTCGAGCAGCTGGCGCTTGACCTTCTGGCGCGTCATCGAGCCGAACTGGCTCTCGATCTGGCCCTTCACGACCTCGCGCAGGCGCTCAAGCGATTCGAGGCCCAGGCTCTTGGCGGTTTCGTCATTGACCTCGAGCTTGCCAGGCGCTTCGACTCCCTTGACGGTGACGTCGAAGGTGGCTTCCTTGCCGGCCAGGTGTGGTGCCTGGTAGTTTTCCGGGAAGGTCACGGTGACCTGCTTTTCATCGCCAGCCTTGGCGCCGATCAGCTGATCTTCGAAGCCCGGGATGAATTCCTTGGAACCCAGCACCAGCGGCTGGTCAGTGCCGGCGCCACCAGCGAACGCCTCGTCGCCGATCTTGCCAAGATAATCGATGGTGACGCGGTCGCCTTCGGCGGCCTTGCCCGACTTGGGCTCGTAAGAACGGGACGACTCGGCGACGCGCTGGACCTGCTCGTCGATTTCCGATTCCGGCACATCATAGACCGGACGGGTCACCTTGATGTCGGAGAAATCCTTGATCTCGATGGCCGGGATGACCTCGTAGTTCAGCTTGAACTCGAAATCGCTGCCGCCAGCCAGGATCTTCTCGGCTTCCTTCTCGTCCTCGGTCATGATGACCTCGGGCTGCATGGCGGCCTTTTCGCCGCGGCCGGTGATGATGGTGCGCGACTCGTTCAGGATCTCGTTGACCACTTCGGCCATGAAGGACTTGCCGTACACCTTGCGCAGGTGCTGGACCGGCACCTTGCCCGGACGGAAGCCATTGATGCGGACCTTGTCCTTGGCATCCGACAGACGGGCCAGGAGCTTGGCCTCCATGTCGCCGGCGGGCACGACGACCTTGATCTCGCGCTTGAGGCCGGAATTGAGCGTTTCGGTGACCTGCATCATCAAACCTTTTATCTTCACCAATGAGACTGGCAAACGGACCTGCCGTTCGCAGCCTGCCGGATAGTCTTGCCGGGAGTGGCTTTTGGTACGGAAGCTGGAGCCCTGACCGCTTCGGCGGCTCAATTCTCCCAACGACGCCCCAAAATGTGATTAAGTCTTTGTTTTTCCGACTTCATATCACATCTAGCAGAAGCGGATCGTCGCATCCCGTCACATTCGACACGCCTTTTGTCACAGGCGAGGCCGATTTTCAACTATCTTCGCACCCGGCAGCAAGCTGTGTCTTGACCGGCGACATTGACAGAATGATGGCTACGTGGGATTGCCGGGTCATGCGGATGTGGCGGAACTGGTAGACGCCCCGGATTTAGGTTCCGGTGCCGAAAGGCGTGGGGGTTCGAGTCCCTTCATCCGCACCACTCTTCGACCCGAGCTCCAGGCCGCCACCTAAGGCGCAGTCGAAAGCGCCCTCTACTCGATGCCTTGCCACCTGCCATGGTCGCGCACTCACGCAAATGATGTGTCCGCCCCCCGGCAAGCACCAATATGCGCCGATGAGCTGCTTGCAGTCGGGCGTTCAACTCGATGAAGGCGCTCCCAAGCTCAACACATCTGGCTCACCAGGCAGTGAGGCCACCATCCACGATTAAGTTGTGACCCGTAACATAATTTGATGCATCCGAAGCAAGATAGACCAAAGCGTTAGCCATATCTTCGGCTGTCGCCATTCTGCCGAGAGGTATGCGCGCGGAGTAGCGGCGAGAGAACTCCTGGTTCTGGCCGCTCTCTACCCCGCCAGGAGTGAGAGTATTCACCCTTACACCCTTTGCGCCCCAATAAGTCGCCAGGTATTTTGTCAAGCCGTCCACGCCAGCCTTGGAGGCCGAGTAGACGGCAGGCGTATTGATCGGCATGCCAAGGTATTCAGAGCCTTCATAGATACGCTGATCCGGACCGACAACACCATAAATCGAACAGGTCTGGATAATGGAACCGCGTCCCCGTCTTGCCATACGCGGCCCAACAGCTTGAGCCATGAAGAAGTAACTATCGATGTTGACCTTCATGATCTCTCGCCAAACCTCCGGCGAGAAGGTCTCAACTGGGTCGAAAAACCGGGCAAGTTCCGGGCCTTTCGAGGCGGCGTTGTTGTGCAGGATGTCAATGGGACCGAGAGTATTTTCAATCCTGTCTACGACGGCAAAGCATGCACTCGGGTCAGTGATGTCAACATCGATACCGATGTGTCGCCCTGCAAGACGAGGGAGAGTTTCAGCAACGTTGGCAGAGCCTTTTAGATCGACTGCTGCGATACGAGCACCACGCTCTGCCAGAGCCCGACAGAAATGAGTGCCGAGAATACCAGCCGCACCGGTGATGACAGCCACCTTCCCGGAAAGATCAAATGGGTCGCGGCGAATGCCTTCGCGATTACGCAGGATGGTCTCTACTATGATGAAATCAAGCTCGCTGTCGATGTCGTGAGAGCGATCGCCGGGCATCTCGTAGATGCGGGTATCATCGTAGAAGACACTTGGCTTGGCGACGAAGCCATCGCGCTGCCAAACATAGATTGACGCATTCATGTCGAAAGCAGCTGGAGCGTCCTGTCGCCTGACTATGTTGCTGGGTTTCGACAAACGAACAGTTCCGTCGCGCGCCTGTTCCACCAGATTGAAATATGGGGACCGGCGCGCCTCCGCACCGGTGATGACATTCGTGCTGCCGGTTTGTTCAAGCAGAGCCACAGCATCGACGATGTCACTCGGCAAACGAAGCGGGGATGTAGCATCCAAATCCACCAGTACATCGAACCGATAGCCGGATCTTTCCTCTGCGGTGGTCAATGCATGCATGATCGCAGGAACTTTGGCGGCAACATCCGTGGCGAGTTCGTCGGGTCGCCGGACAAGTATCGTCGCCCCGGCGGCTTCTGCGGCTAGCAAGATAGCATCGTCGTCGCTCGACACGGCAATGTGATCAAACAATCCGCTTTGCCTGGCATGTTCGATAGACCAAGCGATCATCGGCCTACCCAGCAGGGGACGGATATTCTTCCCCGGTACGCCCTTGGAACCACCCCGGGCACAGATCGTGCAGAGCCGCCTCATGCTTCCACCCACCTTTTCTCCCTGACGGATCGTTCGATGGCGTCGATCAACCGAACGACCTCGATCCCTTCGCTCAAAGAGCACGCCGTTTCTCTATGGTTGATAAAGTCCCGATGAAGCGCTTTGTACATTTCATCACGGGCAGCAGGAAACGGCTCCAACTCGCCATTTCTAGATACGGTTCCCGCAATCAAATCGGCGACCAGCGTGTCGCTCGTTGTTGTCAGCGTTATTGATCGCTGGGGTGGGCGGTCGAAGTAGTTCATCGAGATTGACACAGCGGGACCGTTTTGCATGTCAAGAATAATCGACCACGCCTCGTCGGTTTCGATACCCAACAGACCATAATTTCCACCGATGGCGACTACACGCTTCCATGGACCAAACAAAAGAAGTGCGAGGTCGAGCTCATGACTCAGGTCCCGAAGAACACCACCACCGGACGAGATACGTGCCGATGACGAAGTGCGATAATCGGAACCGGGTCGCCAATCGAGCAATGATTGTCCTACGGCGAGCCTTGCCTCGATGACGGTACTGCCAGCCATCGTTGCGCGCAACGCAATCAGTGCCGGGCAAAATCGGAGATTGTATCCTACGACCACGCTAGCGAAGGCATCTGACCTCGCCCGAATACGAGCAGCTTGAGCAATATCTGCGCAGAGAGGCTTTTCCACCATCAAATGCCCGGAAAAACCCAGAGCGGCCAGTTCTTCAACAGAATCGCAGTGCCTGCTCGTTGGGTTCGCTATGACCACATGAGAAAATACGTGAGCGTCAAGAGCTTCAGGGATACTTCGGTAAGCGTATGGCGCTTCGGCGCTAACGCAATCGACGGTGCCTTCTTCGGCGAGCAGGCGGGAATGGCGCTGACCTATCGAACCCTGCCCGATAACTAGAAAATGTAGGCCCACGCCTTCGCACTCCCGGCCTGCCGCCTAACGAGTTGGGAGACATCACATCCACAGGACATGCGCAACCCTTTTCTGACGTTCAGCGGCTGGTGCAGCAGAATGCATATTCAGGATTGGACCGAACGCACCTTGCAACCAGGAGATCATCAAGAACAGGTGGTTCGAGGCGGTTCCGATGCTGCCCTCGGAACGCGATCCGCCATTCAGGACATGAACAGAGAAGCGGTCGCCTGCCGATTATCACTTAATAAAGCGGCTCTTCGAACAGTGTTTTGTCGCCGTCGACCAGCGCCTTGATCTGCGGGGTGCCATCCTTGGCCAATGCAACGCGCACGCCGAACGGGCGAACACGCATATCAGTCTCGATTGCTTTTCCCTCGCCTTCCGGCAGATAGAAGCGTTCGATGCCGTAGTCCGGTGACAGCGTGGCGTCGCCCTCGAGTGACCAGCCGCCTGAAATCGTGCCGGCAATATCGGCCTCATCCGAACCCGGTGCTGAAGCAGGCTTACCGAGAAAGGCCGAAACCGGACGCCAGTAGCCATCAGCATCCCTCTTCAAACGAACCAGCATGCGACCGCCAGGCGTCGTTGTCTGGCCAGGTGCCAGGTCGGTAACCAGCTTTGCCGGAATGGTGGATATCTCATAGCCTAATCGCACGTAGTCGCCGCGCAGGAGATCGCGCGGGTCGACCGGCTCGACTTTCAGCAAAACCTCCGTGCCGTTGCGCAGGATGGCGGCGCGGCCGGCAATGATCCAGCTCAGAAAGCCGACCTGGACAAGCGCCAGGGCGACAGCTGAAATAATGAGCTTCTTTCCGGTCACGATGCCGCTCCCTTCGCAACGCGCATGCGCTTTTCAACGCGGATGATGACAAAGGCGAGAAGGCCGAGGATGACTGCCGCCGCCAGGAAGAAACTTGCGGTATCCAGCATCGTCCCCATCATGACGAGATAGATCCAGACCAGTTCATAGGCGAACCCGATATAGGCTAGCCAGCGCAAGCCCCGGCTATCGCGCCCGGCAAGCACGATGGCAGCAATGATGCCGGCGAGCATCAACGCCGAGGTGAGTATCAGGCCACCGCCCTCGTAATATTTGAATTGCAGGATGGCCATGCCGACAAGAAACCCGAGAAAGGCGTGCAATGGCAGCCGTCCGCCAAGTTGCAGCAGGCTATCCAACGGTTCAGCAGCATAAACGGCCGCTGCAAAGATTACTGCCGACCCGACCGCCAACTGGATCGCCATAGCATCCCAGTCATCGACCAAGGCAACGAAGCCGGCATAAACGATGAGCGACAGGATGATGAGATGACGGGCTGGCTGGCTGCGCGTCCAGTAAGAGATCAGGAACAGCGCTATCGCCATCAGGACGTAAAGGTAGGGGAAGTCGAAGCCGTCACGGATATCAAATCCGTTGAGCAGCTTCATAACCAGCCAGCCGTCGGCGATAGCCACGGCCATGACTGTGAGTGGGTTCGAGCGCAGCGCTGCCGCGGCAAGTGACGTGCCGGCGCACCAGGCGAGAATCGCGCCGGATTCATCACCTGAGAAATGGTACATCTGCCCGATCAATGCGATCGCGCCGCCAAAAGCACACGCGGCGACCACCCACGCTGCCTCAGCAAAGGCAGGATGGTCACGCAGCTTCAGCCATGCGCCGCCGACATATCCCGCAGCGATGACAGCGAAGACAGCAAGCACACGCGTGATGCGCGGAATGGTCTCCCAGTTGGCGGCAATGAAAATGAGAATTGCGGCGCCGAGCAGGACAGCTGCCAGCATGGCGAGGATCGTTCCGAAGGAGAAGGAACGATGGACATTCGTTTCGATGTCCCGGTTCAGCTTTTCGCCGGTTTCGGCATCGATCAGGCCGTTTTCGACCCAACGCGCGACATCCTGCCTGACCTTGCTTGCATAGCCTGCCAAGGGTCTCACTCCACTATTTTAGTCGGATTACCAGCCAGCCGGAGCAAATCATTGGCAGGGCGTCATTTTCCGATTCTGGCTTCTTTATGACGACGGTGTGAAATGGCTGCCATGTTGCATTGCACAAAACGCATTGCTGCCATGCGACAATCGCACTTTTAAATCGATATGGGTCCACCTATTTTAGCACCGTACAGAAAAGATGAACGAACGAACAAAGACGTAAACGAGCAAGTATCATGAACCTGATCCGCAACTACCGCAACTGGCGCCGCTACCGGGACACCGTCTCCGAGCTGAGCCGCCTGAGCAACCGTGAGCTGAGCGATATCGGCATCAGCCGCAGCGACATCGCCTACGTGGCCCGCAAGGCTGCGTAACCAATCGGGTCGAAACCGGCCCGAGCTGAATTGAGAGACAAGACAATGAACCTGATCCGCAACTACCGTAACTGGCGCGCTTATCGCGACACGGTTGAGCAGCTCGGTCGCCTGTCGAACCGCCAGTTGGAAGACATTGGCCTGTTCCGCATGGAGATCAAGCAGGCCGCTCGTAAGGCCAGCTAAGCAATTTCGCCAGGGTCTACCTCCTCCCAGACCCTGACGGATACGGTCACCCCTTACCTCCTCCCAAGGGTTGACCACCGAAATGGCGCCCGCCGCACTCCTCCTCCCAGCGGCGGGCGTTATTTCCGAAAGAGAGTTTCGTCCTCTCCAATTGGCGAAAGGAATTTTGTCAGAGCCGACCTCCTCCCCGGCGATGACGAATAGGTCGGCCCTCTCCTCCTCCCTGAGGCCGACCACCGAAACGGTGCCCGCCGCATCCTCCTCCCAGCGGCGGGCATTGTTTCCGAAAGAGAGTTTCGCCCTCTCCAAGTGGCGAAGGGAATTTCGTCTGAGCCCACCTCCTCCCGGGCGATGACGAATAAGACCGACCTCCTCCTCCTCCCTGAGGTCGGTCACCAAAACGACACCCGCCGGACCTCCTCCCCCGGCGGGTGTTGTGTTTTTCAACTCCATCAAAGCCGACGAGACCCAAGGCGCATTGCGAGAATTGCATTCGCACGGCTGAAGGATTATTGCGGGCCGCATGAGCAAAGACCCCATTCATATTGTTGGCGGCGGCCTCGCCGGTTCGGAAGCCGCCTGGCAGGCAGCCCAGGCCGGCGTGCCTGTTATCCTGCACGAAATGCGCCCGGTGCGCGGTACAGACGCGCACAAGACGCAAGACCTGGCCGAACTGGTGTGTTCGAATTCCTTCCGCTCCGACGACGCCGAGACCAATGCCGTTGGCCTGCTGCACGCTGAAATGCGCCTGGCGGGCTCGCTGATCATAGCCTCGGGCGACACCAACCAGGTTCCGGCCGGAGGGGCGCTTGCTGTCGACCGTGACGGCTTCTCAGCCGCCGTCACCGCCAAGCTGGAGGCACATCCGCTCATCACCATCCAGCGCGAGGAAGTGACCGGCTTGCCGCCAGCCGAATGGGGACAGGCCATCGTTGCGACAGGACCGCTCACGGCGCCGTCACTTGCCGAGGCTATCGCTGCTGAAACCGGTGCGGACGCGCTCGCCTTCTTCGATGCCATCGCGCCAATCGTGCATTTTGACACCATCGACATGAACGTCGCCTGGTTCCAGTCGCGCTACGACAAGGTCGGGCCCGGCGGTACCGGCAAGGACTACATCAACTGCCCGATGGACAAGGCGCAGTACGATGCCTTCGTGCAGGCCCTGATCGAAGGCGGCAAGACCGAATTCAAGCAATGGGAAGGCACGCCCTATTTCGACGGCTGCCTGCCCATCGAGGTGATGGCCGAGCGCGGTGTCGAAACGCTGCGGCACGGGCCGATGAAGCCGATGGGGCTGACCAACGAGCATAACCCGACGGTGAAAGCCTATGCAGTTGTGCAACTGCGGCAGGACAACGCGCTGGGCACGCTCTACAACATGGTCGGCTTCCAGACCAAGCTGAAGCATGGCGAGCAGGTGCGCGTGTTCAAGACGATCCCAGGGCTCGAGAATGCCGAATTCGCCAGGCTCGGCGGCCTGCATCGCAACACCTACATCAATTCGCCCACTCTGCTCGACGGCTCGCTGCAGCTGAAAAGCCGCCCGGGTCTGCGCTTTGCCGGCCAGATCACCGGCTGCGAAGGTTATGTCGAAAGTGCCGCCATCGGACTGCTTGCCGGCCGCTTCGCTGCAGCCGAACGGCTCGGGCAAGCGATCTCACTGCCGCCGGCCACCACGGCTTTCGGCGCGCTGCTCAACCACATCACTGGCGGTCACATCACCTCCGACGACGAACCCGGCAAACGTTCATTTCAGCCGATGAATGTCAATTTCGGCCTGTTCCCGCCGCTGGAGGCCGGGACAAAACTGCGCCCCGAAGGCTTCGAGGGCCGCTTTCGCGGCAAGGACAAGTCGATCGCCAGGAAGAAGGCGACCACGGCGCGGGCGCTGGCCGACTGCCGCGCATGGCTCGGTCTGCCGGCACACGCGCAGGCGGCAGAGTAACGGATTTACGTTCGGGCTCCGGCAGACTAGTCTGCGCTCCTCATGGTCGGGGGGCCATCAAGATGTTTCGGACAAGGACTATTCTTGCCGTCGTCGTTCTGGCGGCTTTCGCTGGCTGCACCACGGCGCCGGAGGCGTTGCAGTCGCTCGGCGACCGCAATTACATGCGTTATGCGACGGGCAAGCCCTACGCGCAGGTCGCGTCGCAAAGTCAGATGTCCGTCGAAGGCCTGGCAGGTGCGACAATCTATGGGCCGATGATCGGCGAATACCGCCTGACCGACGGCGATACGGTTTACCGGCATATCGACAATGTGGAATCAACACGAACGAATGTGGATGCCGGCATCCTGATGCAGCGCGAAAGCGTGGGCACACGCTACCGGCTCGCATATTTCCGCGTAGGCCCCGACGGGGTCGTCAAGGATTGGGCGACAGGTGCCTTGCCCGGCGAGCGGCTCGGCTGCACCTGGTACGCTGGCGGTTTTGTCCAGCAATGCAGCAGCGAAACGCAGCGCCTGCAAAGCCTTGCCGTCTATGACTCGCTGGTGCGAACGTCGAGCGACAAACCCCTATCTTCATGGGGAACTCCAATCAATGGCGTGCAACAGCCGAAAGCTGGTTGACTGGGGCGCGTTTCAACACGGTCGGCCTGGCAAATGGCTTCCTGACTTGAATCTCTATTCGGCGGCCTCGATCTTCTGGCCGGGCAGTCCGGGCTTGCCTGCCTCGGCGGGATTTCGGCGTACATAGGCCGCCTTCAGGGTCTCGGAGGTATCGCGTGAGCCATCGTAGCTCCAACCGGGTGGCATGAACAGATACCGGAGCCGTTGGCCAACGGTAAGCCCCGGCGAAAACGCGTCCTTGAACATGCCGATCCATTCGTGGAACGCCACCTTCACCGGGTTGAAGGTGCCAATGTTCTTGACGATACCATAGCGCGGCCGATCCTCCTCCAATTCCTCGACGAAGGTACCGAACATGCGGTCCCAGATGATCAGCGTGCCAGCATAATTGGCATCGAGATAGCGCGGATTGGTGGCGTGATGCACGCGGTGGTGCGACGGCGTATTGAAGATGAATTCAACCCAGCCCCACATCCTGCCGATGGTCTCGGTGTGGATCCAGAACTGGTAGACAAGGTTGAAGCCGTAAACGAAGGCGATCACGGCCGGATGGAAGCCGAGCAGCACCAGCGGCACCTGCAGCACGAACATACCGGTAAACAGGCCCGTCCAGCTCTGTCTCAGCGCAGTCGAGAGATTGTAGTGCTGGCTGGAGTGGTGGTTGACGTGCTCTGCCCAGACCCAACGGCACCGATGGGCTATACGGTGATAGACGTAATAGCGCAGATCATCGATCAGGAAGGCGGCGATACAGGTCCACACCGACACGCCAAGGTCGAAGAAGCGGAATTGCCAGACCCACATCAGCGCCGAGAAAGAAACGATGCCGAGCAGAATTCCGGCTGCGACATTGCCGGTTCCCATCATCAGGCTGGTCAAGGTGTCACGCGTTTCGAACTCTCCTTTGGCCCGGCCAGTGCGGACCAGCCAGACCTCCAGCAGGATGGCGACGACGAAGAACGGGATCGCGAGTTTGGTGACGTCCGGAAACTGATAGGTTTCCATCAGGCGGCCTCCTGCTCATGCTGCTGGTTGTTGGGGTCCAGTGCCGTAAGAATCGCGCTGGCGGCAGCGACGTCCGCGAAGGCGAAACGTCCACCGCGCCAGGTGAAATCCTTGAGGTGCAGCGTCAGCACATTGTTATGGTCGAGTTTGGCACGTTCGATCTCGACCGGCGTGACAATGCGCGTCAGGAAGCGGTCTCCGATGGAGTGGACGATGCCGATGCGGCCATCGGCTAGTTCAAGAAAAGCTGTATCGCCATTTTCCGTAAGCCAAACTGCTCCCGGCCTGAGATCAGGAAAATCCACGGCAAAGCGGTTCAGGGCCTGCCGGGCATCGGCCAGCCGCGTGGTACGGCTGCCACCAGTGAAATGCACGGCCGCAACCGCCATCGAAATGCCGACGACCACCATCACCCCAAGAACCGGCAGACTGATCAAAGGCGCTCCTCCCGGCGAACGCCTCCCCGCGCCCACACCCGGCATCAAAGCTAGCACGATTGACGTTTACGTCAAAGAAAATCGAAAAGAGAAGATGCGCGTTCAAACCCAGCTGCGCCCGGCTCGACGCAATAACAGCCAATGCCGCTTCAGAGCCGACAATCGTACAGTTCGGGAAAGCGGCTCTGCCGCATCGCCGCTGCTCATCGAAGCCAGGTAGGCTTTCGTCAGCACCAAAGGCATAAAGGCCGGGCGCAACGAAGCCGGCAGCATCGCTGCCCTATTTTCGAATGCGGAAAGGTGCTCTTGCGCCAAGGCAATCATCGCCGTGACCGCTCGTCCAGCCGCAGGACTGCCTGCCAGAAACTCCTCTGGCGACACGCCGACTGCGGCCAGGATATCGGTGGGCACATAACACTGGCCTCTCGACCGGTGCAACGGCAGCAAAAGCAGCAAGCCGGTAATTGCTTGGGCGCAGCCAGCGTGGCCGGCAAGTTCGGCGAACTGGGGCGCCTCTGCTGGGTCGAGCACCAGGGCGGCCAATTGGATCAACGCCGACGCCGTCTCACCGCAGTAGCCTTCGAGATCGGTGCGAGATGGCATCGGGTCGTCATAGAGATCGAAGATGCGTGCTTCGAGATAGTTGTCGAACGCTTGCCTGGGCAGATTGTATTGCCGGATCGCGGCCGTCAGTGCCTCGGCGAGTGGATGGCCAGCTCCGGCATCCGGCGCATCCGAAGCAATGACATCCCGCCACCATTGCAGGCGCACTTCCCCTGGCAATGCTTCGCGGATGCGGTCTCGCACACCGGCGATCTCCGCATTGAAAGCATAAAGCGCCAGCAGCGCATCGCGCCGGCCAGCAGGCGCATAGAGTGCGGACAGATAGCGGTCATGGTCGGTGGCTCGCACCGTGTCCATGACGGTCGTGATGGTGTCCGTCACGGTCAGTCGACCGCAATGAAGGCTGCGGCGACAGCGCGGTCTTCAGCGAGCAGCACGTTGTAGGTCCGCACAGCGGCTCCAGTCGACATCGGGTCGGCCGAAATCCCGGCCTCCCTTAGCGCAGTTTTCAGCACCGCCGGCAGCGGGCGCAAATCCTTGCCCATTCCCACGAGCAGGATTTCAATGTTGGCGGCTTCAGCCAGCACCTTGTCGAAATCCGCCGCAGTCAAAGCGGCAGGGTTGGCTGGCTGCCAGCCGTGGATGCCGGATGGCAGGCAAAGCAGTGAGCCGCGATGCGACATGTCGGCAAAGCGGAAGCCGCCATTGCCGTAGGCCTCGATCGCCGCGCGGCCCGGAAAATGCGCCTCGCGGATAATGATGCCCTTGCCGCCGAACAGGCCCTTCGCCACGCTCTTGCCTATCAGGTCGCGATCGGCTTGCCGTTCACCGGCTTCCCTTCAGCTGCATCAGGGGCCTGACGCAACTTGAAGAGGATAAGCAACGGCGCGGCGATGAAGATCGACGAATAGGTGCCGAACACGACGCCGAACAGCATTGCCAGCGTGAACGAACGGATCACCTCGCCGCCAAACAGCACCAGCGCCAGCAAGGCCAGGATGGTGGTCACTGCCGTCAGCGTCGTTCTGGACAGCGTCTCGTTGATCGCGGTGTTCAAAATCTGCGGCATCGGCGTCTTCTTGTATTTTCGCAGATCCTCACGAACGCGGTCATAGACCACGATCGTATCGTTCAGCGAATAGCCGATGATCGTCAGAATGGCGGCGATCGACGACTGGTTGAACTCGATGCCGGTTATACAGAAGAAGCCGATCGTCATGACGATATCGTGCACGGTCGCGACGATGGCACCGACAGCAAACTGCCATTCGAAGCGGAACCACACATAGATCAGGATACCCACCAGCGCGACCAGCATGCCGATCGTGCCTTGCGTGGCGAGTTCGCTCGACACGGTCGGGCCGACGACCTCTACACGGCGGAAATCGTATTTGTCCTGCAGCTCCGCCCGCACCTTGTCGATGACGCTCTGTTCGGCATTGTCGCCTTCTTCCTGCGCCGCCACGCGGATCAGAACATCGGTCGGATTGCCGAACTGCTGCACCTGCACGTCGCCGATATTGATTTCGGACAGCTTGCCACGAATATCGGCAATATCTGCCGGGCCGCTCTTCGACTGCACCTCGATTGTCGAGCCACCCTTGAAGTCGACGCCGTAATTGATGTCGACTGTCATGAACAGGACGACCGACATGATCGACAGCAGGGTCGACAATGCGAAGGTCCAGCGGCGAACGCCCATGAATGGGATGTTTGTACCGGGTGGCACGAAGGTGACCGGGGCGCGCGGGATTTCCTTGGGCTTGGCACGGCGCAGCCAGATCGAAACCAACAGGCGTGTGAAGGTGAAGGCGGTAAAGACGGTGGTCAGGATACCGATCGCGAAGGTGACGGCAAAGCCCTTCACCGGGCCGGTGCCAAGCCAGAACAACACGATGGTGGCGATGAAAGACGTGACGTTGGAATCGACAATGGTCGCCAGCGCCTTCGCAAAACCGGTGTCGATCGCCTGAATAACCGACCGCCCCTGTCGACGCTCCTCACGAATGCGTTCGTAAATCAGCACGTTGGAGTCGACCGCCATACCGATTGTGAGCACGATACCAGCGATACCCGGCATCGTCAGCGTGGCACCGAGCAGCGACAACAACCCGACAATCATGGCGACATGTACGACCAGCGCGATGTTGGCCAGGAAGCCGAGGAAACCGTAGGCCACGAACATGAAGCCGACGACCAGGATCGAGCCGATGATGCCGGCGATCTTGCCTGCCTGGATCGAGTCCTGACCGAGGCCCGGACCGACGGTGCGTTCTTCGACGACTGTGAGCGTTGCCGGCAGCGCGCCAGCGCGCAGCAGAACCGCAAGGTCATTTGCGCTCTGGGCTGTGAAATTGCCGGAAATCTGGCCCGTGCCGCCTAGGATCGGTTCGCGAATCTGCGGCGCCGAAATCACCTGGTTGTCCAGGATGATAGCGAAGAGCTTGCCGACATTCTGCTGGGTTGCCTGGCCAAAGCGCGTGGCGCCCTTGGAATCGAAACGGAACGAGACGACCGGCTCGTTGTTCTGCGAGTTGAATGTCGCCTGCGCATCAGTCAGGTTCTCGCCCGAGACGATGACACGGTTCTCGATCAGATAAGGAACCGGCGGATCATCCTTCGAATAAAGCACGCTCGAGCCGGCGGGCGGACGGCCATTGATGGCCTCCTGCACCGGCATCGTCTGATCGACCATCTGGAAGGTCAGCTTGGCGGTCTGGCCAAGAATTTCCTTGAGCCGCTGCGGATCCTGAAGGCCCGGCACCTGCACGACGATGCGGTCGTCACCCTGGCGCTGCACGATCGGTTCGGTGGTGCCCAGTTCATTGACGCGGCGGTCAACGACCTCGATCGACTGCGCAAGCGCGGTCGAAGAACGATATTTGATGCCTGCATCCGTCATGGTGAAGCGCAGCAGGCCGGGTTCCGGCTCGTCCTCCGTCCACTCGGTGATAGTGCCACCACTGAACAGTCCGGACGTTATCGGTGCTGCCAGCCCCTTCAACGCCTCCTTGGCGGCATCGACCTGGGCCACGTCACGGACGCGCACCTGCACGACACGGCCGGAACCGGATAGACCAGTGTAGCCGATCTTGGCATCGCGCAGAAGCGTTCGGATTTCGTCACGGCTGGCTTCGAGCCGGTCCTTGACCAGGTCGTTCTGATCGATCTGGAGAAGGATGTGCGAACCGCCCTGCAGATCGAGCCCCAGGGTCATCTGCTTCTTTGGCACCCAATTCGGCAGCTTGGCCAAGGTATCGGCAGGAATGAGGTTGGGCGCGGCAAGGATGAACGTGACGGCAACGGCCAGCCAGATCAGGATTGCCTTCCAGCGCGAAAAATAGAGCATGTTCTACGATCCAGTGGGCCGATCCGACGCGCCAGGCGCGCCGCAGCGCTTAGTTCTTGGCGTTCTGGTTGGCAACCGGCTCGCCCTTGACCCGCACGTCGGCGATGGTGCTGCGCAGGGCCGTGACCTTCAGGCCATTGCCGAGATCAATCTCAAGTTCGTTGTCGTCCACCACCTTGGTGACCTTGCCGACAAATCCACCGCCGGTAACGACCGTGTCGCCGCGGCGGACGGCCGCCAGCATTTCACCACGCTTCTTCATCTGAGTGCGCTGCGGGCGGATGATCAGAAAATACATGATCACGAAGATGAGGACAAACGGCAGAATGCTGATGAAGACATCAGGTGTGGCGCCAACGCCCTGGGCGTATGCCGGTGTCACGAACATTGAAAACTCCTGAGACGCAGAGGAAAGCCGTTACCCGGCCCACGAAATTTGCGCGGAATATAGTCGGTAAAGCCACTATTGCAACCATTCCCAGCCCTGCTCCCACCACTGTTATGCCAGCGTGTCGCTTTGGTCGCACCAGTGCTTGCAAAAAGCCTAAACCCATGAGAGAACCGTACGGTACGGTACGCATCCAAGAAGCGTACATCATCGCGATGCCGAGGACCTCCCTTGCCCCAGGAAAATATCGAAGCGCTGTCCGAAAAACTCGACCGGCTGATCGAAGCCGTTGCCCGGCTGGCTCCACCACCGCCGCCAAAAACCGATCTGGCGGTAGCCGACTGTTTCGTCTGGCAGGCAGATCCCGGCTATCTCGAGCCGATCGCCAAGGTCAACCGGGTCGATATCAGCCTTATCCGCAGCGTCGACCGCGTGCGCGATATCCTGTTCGACAACACCGAGCGTTTCGCTTCAGGCTATGCGGCGAACAACGTGCTGCTTTGGGGTGCACGTGGCATGGGCAAGTCTTCGCTGGTCAAGGCCGTTCACGCTGCGATCAACGCATCAGGCAAGTCAGGCGAACCGCTCAAGCTGATCGAGATTCATCGCGAGGACATCGATACCCTGCCAAAGCTGATGGCGATGGTGAAGGCAGCCCCCTACCGGTTCATCCTGTTCTGCGACGACCTTTCGTTCGATCACGACGATACGTCCTACAAGTCTCTCAAGGCTGCATTGGAAGGCGGTGTCGAAGGCCGACCACACAACGTCATCTTCTATGCCACCTCGAACCGGCGTCACCTGTTGCCGCGCGACATGATCGACAATGAACGTTCGACAGCCATCAATCCGTCGGAAGCAGTGGAAGAAAAAGTGTCGTTGTCAGATCGTTTCGGTCTGTGGCTCGGCTTCCACAAATGCTCGCAGGACGACTATCTCGACATGGTCAACGGCTATGTCAGCCATTTCGGACTGGACATCGATGCCGATACACTGCGCGCGGAAGCCCTGGAATGGGCAACCACACGCGGCAGCCGCTCCGGTCGCGTTGCATGGCAGTTCACGCAGGATCTGGCCGGGCGGCTGGCCAAACCGCTTTAATCGTCCGACCCACCTCAGACTGAAAAGGCCCGCTCCTCGAGGAGCGGGCCAAGCTACCGGGCCGGACTGGAGGTCGACGACCCGCGATCTTCTTGCTCTTCTAGTCGAGAGGCCGGTTTACTCAAGGAAGGTTTGCGGATCGACAGGCGACGAATTCTTGCGCACCTCGAAATGCAGCTTCGGCGCATCGGTGGTGCCGCTCATGCCGGATCGGGCGATCTCCTGGCCGCGCTTGACCTTCTGGCCGCGCTGCACTTCCAGCGAAGACGCGTGGCCGTAGACTGTGACCAGGCCATCCTCATGGCGCACCAGCACCGTATTGCCGAATTCCTTCAGCCCGTCGCCGGCATAGATGACGACGCCGTTCTCGGCAGCCTTGACCGGCGTGCCTTCCGGAACCGCGATGTCGATACCGCCCGTCCCCGACTTGTAACCGGAGATGACCCGGCCACGCACAGGCCAACGCATCTTGCCAATGCCGGTGGCGTCGGGGGCTTCAGCAGCCTCGCTTTCGGCCTGCTGGATGACCTTCTGGTCCTTCTTCGGCGGCGTGTATGTGGCCAGCGTGGCACTCGGCTTTTCCGGTGCCGGGATCGAAGCCGTCTTGACGGTATCGACCGGTGTCGTGGCGGCAGGCTTGACGGCAGCCACAGTTGCGGGTGCGGCGCCTGCCGCAGGAACCTTCAACGTCTGGCCGATACGCAGCAGGCCGTCCTGCATGCCGTTGGCCTGCTTCAGCATAGTCGTTGAAACGCCAGTCTTGCGGGCGATCGATGACAGCGTGTCGCCCTGCTGGACAGTGTAGTTGCCAGAACCGGCCTTTGGCTGCGCTGCAGCGACCAGTGCCTCCTTGGCCGGCTTAGCCTTCGGATCGCTGGCGGCAGCAGAGGCGCCGACCTGAGCCGCGGCCTTGCTTTCCTTGACCTTCGGCTGCTGCGGCAGCACGGCAACCTTCTCGGCTGGCGCATTGCCGGGCAACGGCACCTTGTTGGCCGGCACGTCGTATTTGGTGCCGCGCGACGACTTCGCATCGGCAACGTTCGGATCGTTGTCAGGGGCGGAAACCGGCGCCTTGCTGGTGTACACGTAGGTCGGAATGACGAGCTTCTGGCCACTCTTGAGACCGTCGGCCGAAGCGAGGCCGTTGGTCTTCATGATGACATCAGCCGGCACACCATAGCGGCGCGAGAGATTGTAGACCGTCTCGCCTTCACGTGCGGTGATCTGCGTCCCGCCGGCGCGTGACCAGCCCTTCACCTCTTCGGCAGCGGCCTGCGTACTGGCAATTGTGGAATTTGCCGGTGCCTGGAGCTGATTGATGCCACCGGTCACGGTCTGATCAACCTTCGCCACCTTGGCCTGTCCCTGCGCGATCACAGGTTCGGCAGCGGCACGCGCCTTGTTTACAGCGGGAGCGGCGGCCTGCGCGACGGCTGGCAGCGGCTGCGACGAAACCGGCTGCAAGCTGGAGCGGGCAACCGAAGAGCGTGAGTAATTGGCGTTAGAAGCCTGATACTGCGGATCACCTGGGTAAGGCTGGGCCGCCGCCTGCTTGGAAATGATCGAACGTTGATTGTCGGTCGAGGCTGTCGCCATCGTATCGACGCCACCGAAGCGGGCAACCTGGGAACTGCACCCAGAAACCGTGCCGATGACCAGCAACATGGCGCAGCCACGCGTCAGATTGCGTTTGTTTGCCTTCAAGGATTTGAACCGCATCGCAATAACCCGCACTTACCCGGTACTCACTGATCCGGATTAAAGCGCGTTAATGTTACTGGTCGGTTAAGCCGTTAGAATCCGTCGAAATTTTTCTTAAAATGTTTGTCCGGATCTGGGCGGCGCGTTGCACGGGATCAGATGATAGCCGCTGCCCCCGGCAAGATCGGCTGGAAGCGCACCGTGCCGATATCCTCGCGCTCGAAGCGGCTGCCTACCTTTATCAGCTTGGCCAGCACCTGCTCGCCCTCTTCCGGTCCGATTGGCGCGATCACCGTACCGCCGCTGGAGAGCTGATCAAGCAGGAAACGCGGCAGGGCGTCGAAAGCTGCCCAGACGATGATTCGATCGAACGGTCCTTCGTTGACGAGACCGTTCGATCCATCGGCATGGCGTGCAAACACATTGGTAATGCCGAGCGCCTCGAAACGCTGCTTGGCGAGTTCGATGAGCGACTTGTAACGATCGACGGTGACGACCCTCGTGGCCAACCGTGCCATGACGGCTGCGGTGAAGCCGGAACCGGTGCCGACCTCCAGCACGCGATTGCCGGGCTCGATGTTGAGTGCGGAAATGACAGCCGCCTGCAGGTCAGCACCTTCGATTGCCTCGCCGCACTCGATCGGCAGCATGCGGTCGGTCCAGGCGATTGAATGGAACTGGCCGGAGATGAAAGCGTGGCGCGGCGTCGCTTCGAAGGCAGCGATCAGCGGTTTCGGGACGGCACCCTTGCCACGCAGGCGAAGCAGAAAGGCAGCAAACCCCTCGCGTTCGTCGAAACCGGTCATGCAAGCGCCTTCGTCAATTGATCACGGATTTCATAAGCGGTCAGATCGAGGTGAAGCGGTGTTACCGAGACCAGCTTGTTGCGCATGGCGTGAAGATCGGTGCCAATCTTGCCTTCTGCAGGCTCACGACCGAAGCGCAACCAGTAGTACGGCAGGCCACGTCCATCGCGGCGCTCATCCACCCACAGCGAGTGCACCAGCTTGCCCTGCGAGGTCACCACGGTGCCTTCGACTTCGTCCGGCGCACAGTTCGGAAAATTGACGTTGAGCAGCACGCCTCCCGGCAAGGGCGTTGCAACCAGTTTCTTCAACAATGCCGGCGCCAATGCCTCGGTCGTTTCGTAGGGGACGACGCGGTCCTCGCCGACGTACGAATAAGCCTGGCTGATGGCTATGGAGCGCACACCAAGCAGCGTGCCCTCCATCGCTCCCGCTACGGTACCCGAATAGGTGACGTCATCGGCAATGTTGGCACCCGAATTGACGCCGGACAGGATGAGATCCGGCAATCCGGGCAGGATCTTGCGCGCACCCATGATGACGCAGTCGGTTGGCGTACCGCGCACCGCATAATGCCGGTCACCGATCTTGCGCAGGCGCAACGGCTCCGAAATGGAGAGTGAATGCGCATAGCCGGACTGATCGGTTTCCGGAGCCACCACCCACACATCATCCGAAAGTGTCCGGGCGATGCGCTCTAGCGAAGCCAGACCCTCGGCATGGATGCCGTCGTCATTGGTCAGAAGAATGCGCATTATTTCGATTCGATTCTTTCCAGGCCGCCCATGTAAGGCTTCAGCGCTTCAGGAATGGTTACGCTGCCGTCCTCGTTCTGATAATTTTCGATGACGGCAATAAGCGCACGCCCGACGGCAACACCCGACCCGTTCAACGTGTGTACGAAGAGGTTGCCCTTGCCCTCGCGATCCTTGTAGCGGGCGTTCATACGCCGGGCCTGGAAATCACCACAGACCGAGCAGGACGAGATTTCGCGATAGGCGTTCTGCCCAGGCAGCCAGACCTCGATGTCATAGGTCTTGCGCGCACCGAAGCCCATGTCGCCGGTGCAAAGCGCCACCGTGCGGAACGGCAAGCCGAGCCGCTTCAGCACTTCCTCGGCGCATTGCGTCATGCGTTCATGTTCGGCGCTCGACGTTTGCTGATCGGTGATCGAGACCAGCTCGACCTTGTAGAATTGATGCTGGCGCAGCATGCCGCGGGTGTCGCGGCCGGCAGACCCAGCTTCCGAACGGAAGCATGGGGTGAGAGCGGTGAGGCGCAGCGGCAACCTGTCATGTGCAACGATCTCTTCGCGCACCAGATTGGTCAACGGCACTTCGGCGGTCGGGATCAGGCCCAAGCGGCTCTCGCCATGTGGCGTGAAAAACAGATCTTCTTCGAATTTCGGCAATTGGTTGGTGCCGAACAACACCTCGTCACGCACCAGAAGTGGCGGCTGCACTTCGGTGTAACCGTGTTCCGTGGTGTGCAGGTCCAGCATGAACTGGCCGAGCGCGCGCTCGAGCCTTGCCAGTTTGCCCTGGAGAATGGTGAAGCGCGAGCCCGACAGCTTGGCGGCGCGCTCGAAATCCATGAGGCCCAGCGCCTCGCCGACCTCGAAATGCTCCTTGACCCAGTTCGGTCGCTGCGCAACCTTGCCGATCTTATGCACCTCGATGTTGTCATGCTCGTCCTTGCCGACCGGCACGTCGGGGAGCGGCACGTTGGGTATAACGGCCAGGATACCTTCGAGGGCCTCGTCGAGCCGGCGTTCCTCAGCTTCACCACCCTGGATGAAGCTCTTGATCTCGGCGACTTCAGCCTTCAGCTTTTCAGCCAGCTCGGCATCCTTCATGCTGAGAGCCTTGCCGATCTCCTTGGAAGCGCTATTGCGGCGCTCCTGCGCTTCCTGCAGCCGACCGAGATGGGCGCGACGGGCTTCGTCCCTGGCGATGATGTCCTCGACGGTGGACTGCGCGTCGACCTGCGACCACGAGCGCTTCTCCAGCGCTTCGACAAGGGCCTGCGGGTTTTCGCGAATCCATCTGATATCGAGCATGTCCATCCATCCTGAAGAGGGAGCCGTGGGGTAACTCTCCTCGGCGCAGGATGCAAGGGTGGGACGACCTGGCGCCTGCCTCAGCGCCTGTAGATGCCGATCTCGTCCAGCCGATTCAAGACAGCCGCCTTTTCATCGATATTTGACGCCGCCAGTAGTCTGCTCAGGATTGCTGTGCGGAATCCGTCGGTGCCTCAGAAGACTGTGCTTCAGTGGGAGCACTTGCTTCCTCCTTCTCGCGCGCCAGTTTTTCGCGCTTCTGGCTCTTCTCGATCATACGCGAGGTTATGATCGCGACCTCGTAGAGGATGATGGTGGGCAGCGCCAAGCCGATCTGGCTGAGCGGATCGGGCGGCGTGAGCACGGCGGCAACGACGAAGGCGATGACAATCGCCCAGCGCCGCTTGTCGACCAGCGCTTGCGAAGACAGGAGGCCGACGCGCGTCATCAAGCTGGTCACCACCGGCAACTGGAAGACCAGGCCAAAGGAGAAGATCAGCGTCATGATGAGGCTGAGATATTCCGACACTTTCGGCAGCAGCGAAATCTGAACCTCGCTGTCCGAGCCAGCCTGCTGCATGGCAAGGAAGAACCACATCACCATCGGCGTGAAGAAGAAATAGACAAGTGCCGCGCCCATCAGGAACAGGATCGGCGAAGCGATCAGGAACGGCAGAAAGGCAGCGCGTTCGTTCTTGTAGAGGCCTGGGGCTATGAACTTGTAGATCTGTGTCGCGATCAGCGGAAAAGCGATGACCATGCCACCGAACATGGCGAGCTTGACCTGCGTGAAGAAGAATTCCTGCGGCGCGGTATAGATCAGTTCGACCTTGTGCGGATCGAGGCCCGCCCATTGCGTCGCCCATTTGAACGGGACGACCAGAAGGTTGAACAGCTTCTTGGCGAAGAAGAAGCAGACCAGGAACGCGACAAAGAAACCACCGATCGACCAGATGAGCCGACGGCGCAGCTCGATCAAATGCTCAATGAGCGGGGCTGACGACTTGTCGATCTCGTCCTTCTCGGAAAGACTCACTTGGCGGTCCTCGCCGTCTTCTTAGTGGGAGCCGGCGCCTTTGCAGCCGTCGCCTTGGCAGGTGATGCCGGCTTAGTGGCAACCTTGGCTGCGGCTGGGGTTTTGGCGGTCGGGCCGGCCTTGGCTGCACCTGGGGTCGGCGCCTTTTTGTCAGCTGCCTTAGGTACCGCTTTTGTCGAAACGGGCTTGGCGACAATTTTTGGTGACATAGCCGATGCGCCGGCGGCCTTGCGCTTGGTGGAGGTAGTTGGAGCAGAGGCCGTGGCCGCAGCGGTAACAGGCTCCGCCGCCGGAACGACCGGTGCTGCCGGCATCGCTTCCGGGCCGCTGACGCCCGGCAGAACAGTGGCGCCGTTCTTTAGAGGCTCCGTCACCTGCGGTTCGCCAGCAGCTGGCGCTGCCGGATCTTCCGCCGGCTTCGGCTTCATCATGTTGTCGACGCCGGCACGCACATCGGCCGCCGCTTGCTCGAACGGATTGAGCTGCTTGCGGATTTGAGCAGCCGGGTTGAGACCACGCAACTCGTCGACCGATTTCTTGACGTCGTCGAGCTCGGCTTCCTTCAGCGCGTCATTGAACTGCTTTTGAAAATCACCCGCCATGGAACGCAGCTTGGCCACGGTGCGGCCAAAGGTACGCAGCATGTTCGGCAAATCCTTTGGTCCGACGACCACGATCATGACGATCGCAATCACCAGCATCTCGGTCCAGCCGACTTCAAACATGGCTTTGAGTTCCGACTAATGCCTGACGATGTCCCCGGAAAAGTGCCAGCTCAGCTCTTGCCGGCCTTTTCCTTCATATTCGAGACGGTTTCGTCGGTGCGATGCTCGACGGTGCGGGAATCGTCGGCTTCGTCGTCGGCCATGCCCTTCTTGAAGCTCTTGATGCCTTTGGCCATGTCGCCCATCAGTTCTGGAATCTTGCCACGGCCAAACACCAGGAGCACGATAACCAGCACGATCAGCCAGTGCCAAATCGAAAACGAACCCATTGTTTATCTCTCTTGAACTGTTTCCCTGCCGCTGATCTATGCGTTTTCGCATCCGGATTCAAACGGAACCGCGACAGCTTCTATCACGCCCGGCCAATTGTCAGCCGGATTTGTTGAGCGCATCCGAAAATACGCCGCTACCAAACAGCGCATGAAGGGCTTTTTTGCAAGCTGGCCAATCACTCTTCCGTGACGCGCGGCGTCAGAAGGCCAAGCTCTTCCAGATCGATGTCGGTCAGCGGATCCTCGTCCTCGGTCAATTCGTCCGGATCGACGGGAGGCTGCGGCACCGAGAAATTGGCCGGCATGCGAGTGGAGAGCAGCCCTGCCCCCTTCAGTTCCTCGATACCTGGAAGGTCGCGGATTTCCTCCAGCGCAAAATGATCAAGGAACTTGTCGGTGGTACCGTAGGTGACCGGCCGGCCGGGCGTCTTGCGGCGGCCGCGCATCCTGATCCACTCGGTCTCCAGCAGCGTGTCCAGCGTGCCTTTCGATGTTTCGACGCCGCGGATATCTTCAATTTCGGCGCGCGTGACAGGCTGATGATAGGCAATGATCGCCAACACTTCGAGCGCCGCGCGCGACAGCTTCTTCTGCTGGACAGAATCCCGGCTCATCAGGAAAGCGAGATCGCCGGCGGTGCGGAAAGCCCAGCTGTCGCCGACGCGCACAAGATTGACGCCACGGCGCGAATAGATGTCCTGCAGCTCGGCCATGGCTGCCGCCACGTTAATGCCGTCAGGCAGGCGTTGGGCAAGTTGCCTCTCGGTCACGGGCTCTGCGCTGGCAAAAACGATGGCCTCGGCCATACGCACGGCTTCAGCCTGATGCAGGCGTTCCGCCGGGTTCTGTACCGTTGCTTCTTCATCCTCGTCTTCCACTTTGAAGGGGATGACCGAAGCGTTGCTGCTTTCGCTCATTGCACAACCTCGACTGCCTTCACGCGCTGGCGCCCGCGCAGATAGAGTGGTGCGAACACCTCGTCCTGACGCATTTCCATGCTGCCTTCGCGCACAAGCTCCAACGTCGCCGCAAAGGAAGATGCCATGGCGGTACGTTTTTCCTCAGGGCTGGCCAGATATTCGATCAGGAAACGGTCCAGCGCCGTCCAGTCCGCCGACGTGCCAAGCAATCGGGCAAGGATGGTGCGTGCTTCCTTGAGCGACCACACTCCGCGCTTAGCGATGCGCACGCTGGAAATCGCCTGCCGCTGGCGTTGTCCGGCATAGGCGGTGAGCAGGTCGTAGAGCGTCGCCGAGTATTGGTTGCGCTTCTCGACGATGACCATCTCCGGCATGCCGCGCTGGAAAACGTCGCGACCAAGCCGGTTGCGGTTGACGAGGCGTGCGGCGGCATCGCGCATGGCTTCCAGGCGGCGCAGTCGAAATTGCAGCACCGCTGCCATTTCCTCGCCGCTTTCGCCCTCCTCGCCCGGCTGCTTGGGAATAAGCAGCTTGGATTTGAGGAAAGCGAGCCAGGCTGCCATCACCAGATAATCAGCGGCGAGCTCGAGCCGCAGTACTCTCACCTTCTCGACAAAGGTCAGATATTGCTCGGCCAGCGCCAGGATCGAGATGCGAGCGAGATCAACTCTCTGGTTGCGGGCGAGATGGAGGAGAAGATCGAGCGGTCCTTCGAAGCCATCGACATCGACCACCAGCTCGGGGTCGCCAGTGACACGATCGTCGTCACCCTCAGCCCAGAGGCGGTCCATCGGCGCGGGCTTGCCGGCCTTTTTCTCCGCGAGTTCCGCCACCTTGCCTCTTTTCTCACTCCATGCGGTTACGCGACCGCCTCGAAATAATCCGCGAACTCGGCACGCAGTTCTGCCTCGTCCTTATCGTCCTGTCCCTTGACCGAAGCGAGTGCCCTGTCGGCCCGCTCCAGCGCCTTGCCTTCCAGCGGTTTCGCCCGCGAAGCCACGGCAACCATTTCTTCCATGACGCCGTTGCAGTGAAGGACCAGATCGACGCCCGCCGCAAGGATTGAGGCAGCCTTTGTCTGGAAATCCCCAGAAAGTGCCTTCATGGAAGTGTCGTCGGATACCAGAAGCCCGTCGAAACCGATCTCGCCGCGGATGATCTCCTCAACGACCTTGCCCGAGGTGGTTGCCGGATTGTTTGGATCGACCGCGCTGAAGATGACGTGCGCGGTCATCGCCATCGGCAGGTGGTTGAGCGCCTGGAATGGGGCGAAATCATGCCTGCGCAGCTCTTTCAGCGGTGTCGTGACAGTCGGCAATTCGAGATGCGTGTCAGCGAAGGCCCGGCCGTGGCCGGGAATATGCTTCATGACAGGGATGACACCCCCCGACATCAGGCCTTCGGCGGCGGCGCGGCCGAGCGCGGTGACGATCGATGGATCCTTGGCATAGGCGCGCGCGCCAATGACGTCGTTGGCGCCCTCCACCGGTACGTCGAGCACCGGCAGGCAATCGGCGGTGATGCCATAGCGCAGAAGATCGAAAGCATGCAGGCGAGCGAGCAGCCAGGCAGCGCGCAGGCCAGCCTCCTCGTCGTCGCGGTAAAGCGCGCCAAACGCGGCTCCCGCCGGATAGTTCGGCGCCAGAGGCGGCCGCAGCCGCTGAACACGCCCTCCTTCCTGGTCGATAAAGACCGGGGCTTGCGGTCGGCCAATGCAATCGCGCATCTCGGCGACGAGGTCGCGGATCTGCTCCGGCTCGGAAATGTTGCGGGCAAAGAGGATGAAGCCCCATGGGCATTCGCCCCGGTAAAAGCTTTTTTCTTCCCGGGTGAGCGATGTCCCG
The DNA here is from genome assembly GCF_002858745.1 of Mesorhizobium loti. Lineage (GTDB taxonomy): Bacteria > Pseudomonadota > Alphaproteobacteria > Rhizobiales > Rhizobiaceae > Mesorhizobium > Mesorhizobium loti_F. Next base: position 218,631 of record NZ_PJRO01000001.1, read on the forward strand.
GCGCAGCCGAGGATGAGGGTCTGTGATTCGGTCATGGTGCGAGTCTAGAGCTTTCGGCTTGCCAAGGGAATCTCAGGCCATACGCAGGCGAAGGCCTGGCCGATTGCAATTCATGCAATCCTGGGCCTGCATGAGATGTCGTCCCACCCAGATACAAGGTCTCCAACGTGCTTCTGATCATCGGCACCGTTCGCATACCGCCCGAAAAACTGGCCGAAGCGCGCCCGGTGATGGAGTGCATGATCATCGCCAGCCGCGCCGAAGCCGGCTGCCTCGAATATTCCTATGCCGAGGATATGCTGATCGCCGGGCGTATCCACGTCAAGGAAATCTGGCACGACCAAGCTTCTCTCGACGCGCATTTCGCTTCCGACCACATCAAGGCCTGGCGAGCCGCTTGGCCGGAACTGGGCATCACCGACCGCAACCTTCTGGTTTACGAGATCGGCCAAGCACGGGCGACGTAAGCACAACGATCATCTGGCCCGATAGAAGGCGCGCCGAGCCTGATTGGCACACCGGCCTTGTGCCACGTAGATGGTCGCAGTCCAAGCACCAGACGACGATGACAAAAGAGCTCACCCGCCCCACCGGCATGCTGTCGGCCGGCATGGCATTGTCCGGCACTTCCGGACTGTTCTCGATCATGTCCGGCCAGCCGACGTTCAACGTCGTTTTCTTCCGCTGCCTGTTCGGCGCAATCGTGTCGTTTGCCTGGGTCGGTCTTCGCGGTGGTTACGGCGACTATTTCAGCATCAGCAGGCGGCAATGGCCGCTGATCCTGCTCAGCGGGTTGTGTCTCGTCATCAACTGGCTGGCGCTGTTTGAAGCCTTCAATCGCACGTCGATCGGCTTTGCGACGATCATCTATCACCTGCAGCCATTCTGGATCGTGCTGGCCGCCGGGCTTTTTCTTGGAGAAACGCTGTCGCGCGACAAGCTGGGATGGATCGCGATTGCTTTCGCCGGCCTCGTGCTGACCATCCTGCCAAAGATCGGCACCATGCAGACGGACCAGAACTGGCTGATCGGTGTCGGCCTGGCTGTCGTCGCATCCCTTTTCTACGCGGCAACCACCCTGACCACCCGCGCTGTCGAATCGGTGAAGCCGGATGTGCTGAGCACACTGCATTGCCTGATTGGCCTCATCGTATTTGCCCCGTTTATGGCAACCATGACGCTGACCGGCGGCCTGCCGATGTGGGGATGGTTGGCGGGCCTAGGCCTCATCCATACAGGCGTTGTCTACGTCCTGCTCTATTCCGCGTATCCGAAGCTACACACTCCAGTGATTGCGGCTGGCGCCTTCCTCAACCCTGCTGCAGCACTGCTCACGGATCTGGTCGTCTTCGGGCGCTCGATCACGCTTCTCCAGGGTGCCGGGCTGGTCCTCATCCTGTTGGCCGGCTTAGCGGTCAATCTCGGCTGGCCGCTGTTATCCGGTTCTACGGCACGGAGCCGAAGCTAGCGATTTCGGCCCGCCCCGCAGCTTGCTTGTAGCGGGCGGGATTGTCGGGCTCAGCCTGGAAGATTTCGGCACTGCGACAAGCGCTTCCAGAACATCAACGTTGAGATCGGGAAACCGTTCGAAACTGAAATTGTTGCGCCCAGCGCGAAACGCTCCGAGCCGATCGGCATACAGCGCCACGATCGGCCGACTGTCGAGCGTAACGGCAAAGTAGAGGCTGATGTAGTTCCTCTGCAGCGCCAGTCCGATCACCGGCCATACTGTCTGTTTTCCGCTGCTGATCGCATAGGGAAACTGACCGTAGCCGATCATCTTCATGCGCATTCCGGCCTGGCCGGCCGGTGTCCCTTGATGAAAATACCGGCGTAGGCCAGGAGCCACTCGGCGGATCAGGCCGTCGACCATTTCGAGTTCGACCCTGCGTTCAGGGTCGAACTCGAAATACGTCTCCAGGCTATCTGCATGGACTTGGAACATGATCCTGTCTCATGCCGGCTGCAGTTGCTGTCTGGGTTGCGGCGGAAACGCCAGCGCAATGGCCACGGCGCCCAGACCGACGATCGCTGAACCGATGAACAACCACGAGTAGCTTGCATAGGCGTCATACACCCAGCCGCCAGCCAACGGACCGAAGGCCATGCCGATGCAGGAGAGCATGGTGGCTGCGCCGAACACGGTGCCGAGGATACGCGGACCGAAATAATCGCGCGCCAGCACGGCATAGAGCGGCATGACCCCGCCATAGGTACCGCCGAAAATCACCGCCAGTGTGTAGAACTCGCCCAGCTTGCTGACCATCAGATAGGCCGAGATAACCACTGCCTGGATGAGCAGGCCGGCCACCAGGACCGGCTTCACGCCCAACCGGTCGCCAAGGACGCCGAACACGACGCGGCCGCCCAGCCCCGCCAGACCCTCGACGCTGTATATGGAGACGGCTGCCATCGGGGCTACCCCGCAAGCCATGGCATAGCTGACCATGTGAAAAATCGGGCCGGAGTGCGCCATGCAGCAGGCAAGGAAGGTCAGCCCCAGAACCAGGAACTGCATCGACTTGAAGGCTTGGCCAACGGTCATGCCAGTACCGCCGCCAGCAGTGTTCGCGCCCTCGCCATCAGCGATGAGCCCTTCTGGCGCGCGCCGCACCAGCAAAGCTGCCGGGATGAGCAACACCCAGGACATCACGCCGATGTAGAACATGGCGGTACGCCAATCATAGGCGGTGATCAGCCAGCGCGCGAAGGGTGAAATCGTCATCGGCGCCACACCCATGCCGGCCGAAACCAGCGAAACAGCCAGGCTGCGATGCTTGTCGAACCAGGTTGTGGTGGCAACTATCATCGGTGCGAAGAAGGCGCTAGCCGCCAATCCGACCAGAACGCCATAGACGGCCTGGAAGACCAACAAGGAATGCACCTGGCTTGCCAACACCAGTGCCAGTCCAAGCAGCACCGCACCGATCAGAACCACGATGCGCGGACCGAAACGATCGGTGGCCGCGCCCCACATGAAGCCGCCCACACCCATGACCAGGAAATTCAGCGTCATCGCGCTCGAAATACCCGCCCGCGACCAGTTGGTTTCAACCGAAATCGGCTCGAGAAAGATTGCGAGGGAAAACATCGCACCCAGCGCAACGCAGGTCATCAGCGCACCAGCCGCGACGATCACCCAACGATAAGAAGTACTCATATCCGTCCGCCTCCCAAAAGCAGGAAACTGCCGAAGGCGTGCCGACCACCGGCCCGCCGTCATCAAAATGACGTTTCGAGACGGTGGCCACCGACATGTTGGAAGCGGTTTTCCTTTTCGAACGCGACGATAGCTGCCATGACCTGACAGCGACCGCGCTTTTCCGGGAAACGGATGTATTTAGTGGCTGCTCGACAGCTTCATCATGACAAGGCCAGAGACGATGAGAACCGCGGCCAGCACGCGCATCGGCGTCATCGCCTCGCCCAGCACCATCACGCCGACGGCGAAAGCACCGACTGCGCCGATGCCGGTCCAGATGGTGTAGGCGGTGCCGAGCGGCAGTGTCTTCATGGCAACCGACAGCAGGCCAAAGCTGGCAATCATCATGACGATGGTGATGATGGTGGGCGTGAGCAAAGTGAAACCTTCCGACTTCTTCATCGAGAAGGCCCAGACAACTTCCAGAAGTCCGGCGATAACGAGATAGACCCAGGCCATGACGACCCTCCTTTAGAGAGCCGGGCCGTCCCGGACATTCGTTCCCAAGATGGGGAGGTCGTCCTCTGGCCAGAAATCTAAGGTTTTTCCGCATGGGAGCAAGGGCTTGACTTGCATGGCTGCCATGCGCACCCGCTTAACTGCGTTGCCCCGGAATGGACGGGATGCTAAATGCGCCCTTCCGATCCTTCATTGGAGCACCGGCATGGGAGCCTTACCGCAATCAGACAGATAGGCCGCAACGACGCTTTCGTTGTTGCGGCGTGCTGTCCACTCCCATCCAACCGACAGGACTGACTGACAGGCGCTGCTCGAATCCCTTTTGAGTGGACCCTTTGTCATGTCTAAGAATAATCCCGCATGGGCCTACGGCCTGCCGGCAGCGTTGCTGCTGATGGCCCCTTTCGACCTTCTCACCTCGCTGGCGATGGACATCTATCTGCCCGTCGTACCGGCGATGCCGGAACAACTTGGCACCAGCCCTACCCTCATCCAGCTGACGCTCAGTCTTTACATGGTGCTGCTCGGCGCCGGCCAAATCGTGTTCGGCCCGCTGTCCGACCGTATCGGCCGCAGGCCGGTACTGCTTGGCGGCGCTATATTGTTTTCAGCCACTTCCTTCGGCCTCGCAGCGGCAACGAATGGAGCGGTGTTCCTTGGCTTGCGCCTTCTACAGGCCGTGGGAGCGTCGGCGGCGCTCGTCGCCACCTTCGCCACCGTGCGCGATGTCTATGCCAAGCGGCCGGAAGGTGCGGTCATCTACAGCCTGTTTAGTGCCATGCTGGCCTTCGTGCCGGCGCTAGGGCCGATCCTTGGCGCGCTGATTGCCGACCTGAGCGGTTGGCGTGCCGTTTTCGTGGCGCTGGGCCTGCTAACGCTGCCTGCGCTCTTCAATGCATTGACGCGGTGGCATGAAACCCGGCCGTCAGCGACTACGGCAACCCGTCCGGCGATGCTGCCCATTCTGCGCAGTCGAGCATTCTGGACCTACACGCTGGCCTTCAGCGCGGCGATGGGAAGCTTCTTCGTGTTCTTCTCGACAGCGCCGCGTGTGCTGATTGCCAAGGCCGGTTATTCGGAACTGGTCTTCAGCCTGGCATTCGGCACCGTTGCCGGGATCATGATCGTCACGACACGCTTCGGCAAGCGCTTCGTAGCCCGTTGGGGCGTCCGAGGCTGCGCGAAACGCGGCATGCTGCTGCTGCTCGTGGCGGCAGCGCTCCTCGGTGTGGGGCAAGCCTTCGGAGAACCTTCCTTCGCCACCTTCATCCTGCCGATGTGGATAGCGGCGGCAGGCATCGTGTTGACCGGTGCGGTGACGGCGAATGGCGCGCTGGCCGATTTTGGTGAATGCGCGGGCACGGCAGTCGCGTTCTATTTCTGCATCGAAAGCCTGATCGTCGGCATTGCCGGAACATTGGCAGTGCTGGCTTTCAACGGCGACACAGCCTGGCCGCTGGTCGCCTATATGACTCTTACGGCGACGATCGTGCTTGCAGCGCTGACGCTGGGCCGGCACAATCAGCACAACTGACGCGAGAGAACCCCTCCTGCGCGGCGCTATCGCCGCGTGGGGAACTCTGATTACTTCTTGCCCTGCGGATAGATCATCTCGCCGCGTTTCAGCATCGCAACGAAATCCGCGATCTTTTTTCTGCGACCAACATCAGTCTTCATGTTGTGAACGCGGAAGACGAGCGCAAAGCGGTTCTGCGAGCTCAATTTTGCAAACATCTCTCGCGCGGCAGGCTCGGCATCAATGGCCGCCTGGAGGTCATCCGGAACCGTCATGTCCTTGCTGCCCTTGTAAGCCTTGGCCCAGCGTCCGTCTGCCTTGGCGGCATCCACCTCCCGCAAGCCATGCTCAGTCATACGCCCTTCCTGGATCAATCGGGCAACATTGTCGACATTGATCTGGCTCCAGATACTTTTCTTGCTGCGCGGGGTGTAGCGCTGCAGATAGCTGGTCTTGTCCAATCCCTTGCGGATGGCATCGATCCAGCCCCAGCACAAAACGACATCGATGGCTTCCAACGGCGTGATCGAAGGCAAGCCTGAACCGACCTTGTGAACCTTGATCCAGATTTCCGTTTCGCCGGCGTGGTTTTGGCCGAGCCAGCGATAGAAGCTGTCGGCGTCCGGAAATTCACGGACGTTGGCTGGATCGACGACAACCGGCGCCATCAGTGCGCCTTGGCCGAATAGGCGAGTGTCAGTGGTGCAGGCAAGGTGCTGGCCTTTACTTCGAATATCTCGACGGCTTCCGGCAAAACCATCAAAAACTCCTCGTCTCGGTCGAGGTGCCGGATCCTCTTCGGATCACTGCCAGCGAAACTCGACATGGACGGAATATCCTTCCAGAACGACATGACCACAAAATCGCTTTCGCTGGTGCGATCCTGCCGTAGCATCTGCACTCCCACGGCATGTTTTTTCAGGTCTGGCAGGCCTTCCGCATAGAGATAGGCCTCATAGTCGTCGGCGTTGCTGGCTGTAGTGCTGCCGCGCCAAACCCGCACGATCCGTGTCGTCTGGTTTTCCTGCACCATGATTTCCTCCATCGCTTGCATCGTGCCTCGGCACCGTGATCCGGCACACAGCGGCTGTTGCCTGCTCCATCTCTTCACGATACTAATGGCTAAAGGCATTAGCAAGGAAAGATCTCCGGCCAATGCGATCATCCTGACAACGGAGGCTCATTTGTCCGCAAACGCTCAAACGAGCTGGCCGCATCGCTTCATCGGCGGCGCCCTGTGCCTCGATTTCGTCAATACGATCGATCTGCCCGGCACGCCAAAAGAACGCAATCTGCTTGCCGATTACGACGCACTGATTGCCTGGAGTGTGGCCCGTGGCGCGATGCCCACGGCGACAGCCGAAAAGCTCTTGCGGCTAGCGAAGGCGGCGCCAACCGAAGCTGGCAATGTGCTGGCGGATGCGCTTGCGCTGCGCGGCACTATTCGCCAACTTGCCGAGACTGCTCAGACACATGGCGAACTTTCGCCGTTGTTGCCTTCGATCAACGCCCATCTCGCGCATCTCACATTCCCGCCCCGGCTGCTGTCGCGCGAGCCGGGGGGAGCGAGCTACGACCTGCCGGGGCAAAACCTTGCTGAACCGCTCTGGCCGGTTCTGTGGACACTTTCAACGCTGCTGGTTTCGGACGACCTCGGCAAGCTGGGCTCCTGTCATGCGCACGACTGTCAGGCCATTTTCATCGACCACACCAACAACCGCTCACGCATCTGGTGTGCCAGCGATCTCTGCGGCAACCGTGAACGTGTACGCCGCGCCTACCGCGCCAAACAGGTGAAGGGAACGTCACCCGACAGCCGCTGAGGCACAGCCATGAGCTGGGCACCGCGCATAAATCGAGGGGCTACACACCAAAAGAAAACGGCGCGGACAAAGCCGCGCCGTCTGTGTTTGGAAGGTTTGTCCAGCCTACTTCGAGACGAAGCAGTTGCCGCCGGCCGCCTTGTAGCTGGTGCACAGCTTGATGGCATCTTCGCGAGACTGCGCCATGACACGTACCCGATAGAAGGTGCCCTTGCCGGCAACGTCAGCTTTGACGATGTTGGCGCTGCGACCTGCCAACACATTCGAATAGCGGCGAGCCAGATCCTGATAGGTCGACTGCGCACCTTCGACGGTCGGTTGCGAGGCGATCTGCATCGACCAGCTACCGGCAGCAGGTGCCGGAGCCTGCGGCTGAGCCGAGGCGACCTGCTGTTGCTGTGCCTGCGGCTTGACTTCGCCGGCGATATCGACCGGCTGATCAGATGGACGCTGAGGTGCGACCGGAGCAGCAGACGGAGTTGCGGCGACAGTGCTCGGCTTCGCCGGTTTCAGCACAGGCTGCTCGGTGCCCGTCGAACCAGCCGCCTGCGGCACGGTGCCAGTCTGATCCTGCCCAACGCGCTGCGGCGTCGGGTCGGCCGGTTCGGAAGCGGCAACCGGAGCTGCTACCGGCTCCTCGCGCGGGGCGAGCGTGCCGTCCGGCTTGACCACCATGGTGCGAACCTTGCGCGGTGTTACCAGCGCGCCTTCCTGCGTACCGGCATTTTCCTGCGCAACCTGGGCAACGCGATCCTCCGACTTGACCGGCTGCTGCGTGCCAGCGGCCTGCGCTTGCGCATTACCCTCGCTGTCGTCGGTTCCTGCGAAGGCAGCAGTGCGCTCAGCCTGCTCGGCCTGCTCCTTGGCTACGACATCGACCGGCTCTTCAGCATTGGCGACCAGCTTGGGCTGGGTCGGCACGGCAGGACGGGCGCCCTTGGCAACGGCGTCATAGACCTTGTTGTCCTGGTTCGGGATGACGGTGCCACCGGGATTTTCCGGCTTCACCTTCATTGGCTGGTTGTCGGCTTTGACAATGGCCGGCGCTTCCGAGCTCGAGCCGCCGCCGAAGGAGAAAGCGAAGGCCCCGATGCCTCCGACCACAGCGACAGCACCGACCAGAGCGGCAATCATCAGACCGCGACGGCGCGGCGCCTCGTTGGCCTCAGCGGCGGCTGCGTCCGGGATGGTCATACCTTCGTCAAGGTCCGGATCGTAATCGAAACCGTCATCGGCAATCTGGCCTGCTGCCGGCGTGGTACGCTGAGCACCACGGGGATCGTAGCCCTGGTAGCCAAGATCGGCGTAAGCGGCGGCCGAGGCAGCGGCCTGCGGTGAGTCGGCGTAAGCCGGCATCTCAACGCGGTCGCGCTTATAATTGGCGGCATCGTCGTCATAATGAGCCGTCTTCGCTGGCGCGGCAGATTCACCCGGCAGCATCTCGTTGAGAAGGGTCGAGAATTCAGCGTCCAGTTCGTCGAAATTCGAAATTTCCGGCTTGTCCTGTTCGAACGGCACTTCCGGGATATCGAGATCGTCTGCCAGTGCAACCACACGCTCCGGCACATCCATCGTCTCGATGTCCGGCACGTCTTCGCGAACAGCCGCCTGATAGGCGGGTTTCTGCCAAGATTGCGCTGCAGGTTGAACGGCTGGTTGCGGCGGGACAGCCATGTCAGGTTCGGCCGGCACAGCCGGTTGAACCGGGGTCAGTTGCGTCGGCGCAGAGAACTGCTGCACGGATGCCGAATATTGCTGGGCAGGCGCAGAGTATGGCTGTGACGAAGGTGCTATCGGATTGCCGCGGCTCCAGGCGCGCATCGGCTGTGCGAACGTGGCAGTAGCAGCGGCTGCGGCAGCTGCCGGAGCCGCCCATTTCAATGCTTCGACCGGATCTTCCTCGACCTGCTCGGCCGATTGCTCATCGAGCGTGTCCAAACCGCCGGCCATCGCAGCATCGAAAGCTGCGGTGTCGAAATCAATGTCGTCCTCAGCGGTCGGGGTCTGCTCGGTATCTTCGATGTCGGCGGCGGCGAACTCCTCGACCAGCGCGGCATCGAGGTCAGCCTCCACCTCAAGCGGAACCGGCTGTTCAAACGCCGCGGGAATTGCTGCAAACTGCGGGCGCCAGGTTTCGGCTTCAGCGACTGGAGCAGCCGTCGGGCGCGCAGTCATACGTCCAAGCAGCGCGTTGAGTTCGTCTTCCAAGCTGCGGTCCTGCGCCGCGACGGACGCCGCTTCGACTACAGGTTCGGAAATCGTTGCAACCGGCTCGATCGCTTCCGGCTCGGCAGAAGCCATCGCCACGGCTTCGCTCTCATCATTGAAAGCGTCGTCCAGATCGATTGCGAAGTTGGGCTCGCTCTCTGCGACGACGTCCTCCAGCTGCGGGTGATGGCCAAACGTCGGCATGAAAGACAGCTCGGAGCGTGCTGGCTCGACTTCAACCTCGGTCGCAGCAACCACCGACGCCTCGTCGTGCATGCTGAAATCCATATCCACATCGGACACGGCCGTATCGAAATGCGCGTCGAAATCGTCGTCTGTCGGCGCAGCGTTCGGTTCGACAGCGAATGCTACCGGCGCTTCGGCAAAAGGCTCGGTTGCAACGTGCTCGGCAACGACTGGCTCGATCGCCGCGACAGGCTCGCCGACCGTTTCATCGGTGAAATCGAGATCGCCGAAATCAACATCGCTCATCGCCGCTTCATAGTCTTCGAACTGCTGCCCGGTCGGCGCAGTTTCGGACGGAACTTCGTTATCGATCGCGACAGCCGCGTCAAAGGCGTGCCCATCCATGCTTTCGGCGGCGACCGCGAAATCGAAATCAGGCGCATCGTCCTCCACAGGCCCAGCAGCCGCAGGAACGGCGGCCTCAGCGGTGTAGAACTCGCGCTCCATCGAAGCGGTTAAATCGTCATCCGCCACTTCATTGACATGTGGCTCAGCAGCCAGATGCGGAACGGCGACCAAGGGTTGAGCCACAGCGACAGGCTCTTCCTGATAGGCATCGAACTCGCCCATCAACTCTTTTTCGAGATCGATGTCGAAATCCTCGGCCTGCTCAGCCGCCGGCTGCGCTTGGCGCTGCACCGGCTCACGCGGATCAAAGCCCATGATGCGGGTCAGTTCCGCGAACGGATCGTCACTTGCGATGTCGTTGTGGTTGGCTACACGCGCCTGGGTTCTGTCTGCCATTGTCGTTCCCGAACTCGCACTCATCGGACGCCATGGACGTCGCGGAAGGTTGGCCCCTACCAGCGCAATGTGGGCAAATGGTGACAGGCTTTTCGGTCGAACCTAGCGCATTTCGGTCGGGGCATCCGCTCCGATCAACGCGAGGCCAGACGACAATACGTCCAGAACAGCCTGCACCAGCCCGAGTCTGGCATAGGTCAATTGTGGGTCGTTAACCTTAACAAAACGTAAGTCCACATGATCGTTGCCGCGGTTCCACTGCGCGTGGAACCCACTGGCCAGATCATACAGGTAAAAAGCCAGTCTGTGCGGTTCCTGTGACTGCGCCGCCTGCTCGATCAGACGCGGATACTCAGCGAGCTTCTTGACCAGCGCAAGCTCCCCCTCATCCTTCAACAGGTCAAGTTCGGCCGACAGCTGCTGGCGCGACGGATCGACGATGTTGAGCTGTTCCCTAGCCTGCCGGAAGATCGAATGGCAGCGTGCGGAAGCATACTGCACATAGAAGACAGGATTGTCTTTCGACTGCTCGGTAACCTTGGCGAAGTCGAAGTCGAGCGGTGCGTCGCTCTTGCGGTAGAGCATCATGAAGCGCACCGGATCACGGCCGACTTCCTCGACCACTTCGCGCAGCGTGACGAAATCGCCGGAGCGCTTCGACATGCGCACGGGTTCGCCATCACGGAACAACTTCACCAGTTGGCACAGCAACACAGTGAGTTTTACGCGACCGTCGGTAACCGCCTTGGCGAGCGCCTCCAGCCGCTTGACGTACCCGCCATGGTCGGCGCCGAGCACATAGATCAGTTCGTCGAAGCCGCGCTCCACCTTGTCCTTCAGGTAGGCGACATCGGCTGCAAAATACGTGAAGGAGCCATCGGACTTGACCAGCGCGCGATCCATGTCGTCGCCGACCGCCGTCGAACGGAACAGCGTCTGCTCGCGGTCTTCCCAGTCGTCGGGTTTTTCGCCCTTGGGGGGCGGCAGCTTGCCCTTGTAGATGTGGCCCTTCAACGTCAGGTCGGCGATCGCTGCTCGGATCGCCTTGGCATTGTCGGCATGCAGCGTGCGCTCGGAGAAGAAGACGTCGTGATGCACATTGAGCAGCGACAGGTCTTCCCTGATCATCACCATCATGGCATCGATCGTGCGATCCTTGACGATCGCCAGCGCCTCGTCTTCCGGCATTTGCAGCAGGCTGCGGCCAAATTCCTTGGTCAGCGCCTGGCCAACCGGCACCAGATAGTCGCCAGGATAGAGGCCAGGCGGGATCTCGCCAATGTCGTCACCCAGCGCTTCGCGATAGCGCAGGAAGGCGGAACGGCCGAGCACATCGATCTGCACGCCGGCGTCGTTGATCACATATTCCTTGGTTACCTTGTAGCCGGCAAAGCCGAGCAGATTGGCCAGCGTGTCGCCGACAACAGCGCCACGCGTATGACCGACATGCATCGGCCCGGTTGGGTTGGCCGAGACATATTCGACATTCACGGAGAGGCCATCACCGATCTTCGAGCGGCCATAATCCTGGCCTTCGGCGATCAGACCGGTGAGATGCCGATGCCAGAACGCGTCGGTGAGCCTAAGGTTGACGAAACCCGGTCCCGCTACTTCAGCGCCGGAAACATCTGCATCGCCACGCAACGCTTCGACAATGCGGTCGGCCAATGCGCGCGGATTCTGCCCGGCAGGCTTGGCCAACACCATCGCGGCATTGGTGGCGAGATCGCCATGGCTGGCATCGCGCGGCGGCTCGACGGTGATGCGGCCAAGATCCAGCGTACCACCATCTTTGTCTTTCAGATCAAGACCTTCCACGGCCTTGATGACCCGCGCTGTAAAGTCGGCGAAGATATTCATGAAAACTGCTCTGCTTTTATGCGAGAAGAACCGGTCTTTGGCCGGCGAAAATCGCGCCCGGCCTAGCTCAAATCGGGCGTTCGGTCAAACAACCGTCGGTGCTCTTTCAGCGCATAGGTGTCGGTCATGCCGGCAATGAAGTCGGCAACGTCGCGTGCCTTGATGCGGTCTTCGGCGCGGTCGAGCCCTTCCCGCCAGCCATCCGGCATGGCGCGCGGATCGGCGAAATAGGCCTCGAACAGGTCTTTCACAATCTGCTCGGCATCTGCACGCACCCGCATCACTTCGGGGTGGCGATAGAGCCTCGCATAGAGAAAGGTCTTCAGTTCCTTCTCTGCCACGGCCATTTCATCAGAGAAGCGAACAATGGTTTCGCCAGCGCCGTGCACGGCATCCGGGCTGTCGGGCGCAAGCCTTGCGAGATTGGCCTTGGCGGTGACGATGACGTCCTCGACCATCTGCGTGATCTGCCGCCGCATCAATTCGTGGCCGGTGCGCACCGGATCAAGTGCCGGGTAGCGTTGGCGCACGCCCTTCAGGATCGAACCCGGCAGGCCGACCGTCTCCAGCATGTCCAGGCTTATAAGACCCGAGCGTATGCCGTCGTCGATGTCATGGGTGTTGTAGGCGATGTCGTCGGCGATGGCGGCGCATTGCGCCTCGATGCTGGCGTAGCGTGACAGTTCGAGGTCGTGCAGTTCCGAGTAGTCGAGGATCGCCCGGGGCACCGGCCCCTTCAATCCATTGCCCGCCATGTCGGTCAGCGGACCGTTGTGCTTGACCAGCCCTTCCAGCGTTTCCCAGGTCAGGTTCAGACCGTCGAACTCGGCATAACGCCGCTCCAGGCGCGTCACCACGCGCAACGACTGCGCGTTGTGGTCGAAGCCACCCCAGGACGCCATCTTCTCGTTCAGCGCATCTTCGCCCGTATGCCCAAACGGCGTATGGCCAAAATCGTGCACCAGCGCCACCGCCTCGGCGAGGTCCTCGTCGACGCAGAGAGCACGGGCGAGTGCGCGGGCAATCTGCGCCACCTCGATCGTGTGGGTGAGTCGGGTGCGGTAGTGGTCGCCTTCGTGCGCCACGAAGACCTGCGTCTTGTGCTTCAGCCGGCGAAAGGCTGTGGAATGGATGATACGGTCGCGGTCGCGCTGGAAAGGCGTGCGTGTCGGGCTTTCTGCCTCATCGAACAGCCGGCCGCGCGAACGCGCCGGGTCACACGCATAGGCTGCGCGCGGCCGATAGCCGAAGCCGATATCGCCAAGCTCGCTGGTCATCGCCCCTGTCGCTGTTGACTTGCCTCGCCCTGCTTCATACCTATCATGCAGAACCGAACGCAAGGTGACGCCCATGGGTGCCGACGCCAAAACCGCCATGAAGGTCGAGATGACCGAATCCGCAGCGAAGCGGATTTCCAAGATCGTCAGCGATGAACCCGGCAAGACGGCATTGCGTGTTGCCGTCGAAGGTGGCGGCTGTTCGGGTTTCTCTTACAAGTTCGACCTAGTCGACACCCGCAATGATGACGATGTCACCATCGAGCGTGATGGCGCCACCATCCTCATCGATGATATTTCGCTGATCTATATGGGCGGCTCGGTCATCGACTTCGTCGACGATCTGATGGGCCAGTCCTTCCAGATCAGGAATCCCAACGCCGTTGCCTCCTGCGGCTGCGGGACCAGCTTCTCGATCTGACATGCCTTCGATCGGCGCGGTCCGGCAGGTCGCGCTTTCGGCCGGGCGCAATCTCGATGCCACACTGGCCTTCTGGCATGACGTGCTGGGTCTGCCGCTGCATTCGCGCTTCGATCCTCCGGGCATGGCCTTCATCATGGCAGGCAGCGTACGGCTCTATTTCGCCGACGGCGTGCCAGCAGGCACCGTCTACCTCGACATCACCGACATCGACACCTTCCACGCCACGGCGAAAGCCACCGGCGTGCCGTTCACGGCGGCACCGGTGATGGTGCACCACGATGTCAATGGCCTGTTCGGGCCAGCCGGCGAGAGTGAATGGATGGCTTTCCTGAAAGATCCGGCCGGCAACACGATCGGCCTGGTGGAACGCAAGACGAGCTAACCCTTCCCGACACTTCGATCCGCATCGAAACATCGCACGGCGTACCCACGCTAGAGCAGATTCCGGGAAAAATGCGCAGTGGTTTTCCGTCCGGATTGCGTAAAAACAAAGAGTTAGAGCGTTGCCGCGTTTCCGTGAAAAACGGAAACGCTCTAGCGAGAGCCGGCAACGCCCAAAAAGAACTATGCCGCCGTCATGCCCGCGAAGACCACTCCCGTTACCGAATTCGCCCTGCTCGTCCTCCTGTCGACATTGTGGGGCGCCTCCTACACCTTCATCAAGATCGGCGTGGAGACCATTCCACCGGTGACCCTCATTGCAGCACGCACGCTGATCGCTGGACTGATCCTGCTTGGCGTCTTGCGTTGGCGTGACTTGCGACTGCCTACGGACGTGGTGATGTGGCGCCGGTTCGTGCAGCAAGCAGTGCTCAACAGCGCGGTACCGTTCACGCTGATCGCCTGGGCGGAACGCTCCATCGATGCCGGGCTCGCCGTTATCCTCAGTTCACTGACGCCCATCTTCGCCTTTCTGCTCACCGCGCTCATTACCAGACATGAGCAGGTAACCAGCCGCAAACTGTTCGGTGTAACAGCCGGGCTCGCCGGCGCATGCCTGATCATCGGACTGCAGGCGCTGAACGGACTGGGCACGCAATTGTGGGCGCAGCTCGCGATGGTGGCCGCGACTGCCTGCTACGGCGCAGCGGCGATAACCGGTAAAGGTTTCAAAGGGATGGACCCGATGGTTCCTGCAGCTGGCTCGCTGATTGCGGGAGCTGTGATGCTGATACCGTTCAGCCTCGTTATCGACCGCCCTTGGACACTGGCACCTTCGACGCACTCCCTGCTCGCGCTGCTCGGCCTCTCGGTCTTTTCGACCGCGCTTGCCTTCGCGATCTACTTCCGGTTGCTGCAAACGCTGGGCTCGGTCGGCGCCACCGCACAGGCCTATCTGCGGGTTCCCATCGGAGTGGCAATCGGTGTCGTCTTCCTCGGCGAAACCGTCACCGCCACTGCTGCAATGGGCCTGATTGCCGTTGTCGCCGGCGTGATCGCAATGACCTTGCCTGAGCGAAAGAAAGCGGCAGCAAAAGCCTGAACAGGCTTCCCGCCCCCTCAATTCAGCGCCAATTGCCCCGTCAATGGGGTCCGCCGGCCGAGATAGGTGATCAGCGGATCTTCCGACGTGTTGCTCACCGATGCGGCGGCATCGATGAACAGCGAAAACAGTGCGGTCTGGGAAGCGATATCGAGTTTGGCATAGAGATTGCGGCGATGAAGCTTCACCGTCGCCGGCGAAATACCGAGCCGCGCTGCGGCACCCTTCACCGAAAAGCCGCGCAGGATCAGTTGCGCGACCTCACACTCGCGCGCGGTCAGCACGCTACGCCCGAAATTCCTCAGCGCCTGCGTCAGTGCGTTCTGCAGCAATGATCCTTGATCTTCAAGGGCTTCCGGCCGCAAGTCGCGGTAGTGCCTGAGCACCGCCTGGCTCAGCAATGGCGCGGCCATGTGCAGGAACTCGGCATCCTCACCGCTGAAGATTTCATGCGACGTGCGCCGGGCGAGCGATATCGCCACCTTGGTGTCAACGCCGAGGCTGACGAAGATATTGAACTCGTCGTGCAGCCCGGAGTGCCGATAGTAGTCGCGATAATATTGCGAGCGGTCGAGCGACGGTTCGATCTGGTTCAGCCGATAGAGCCCATCATCGCCATTATCCAGCGCAAGCCGATAGAACGGATCCAACCGATAAGAACCCTGCAGATAGTTGCGGATGTCCGACAGGCCCTTGTCGTTGCACCAGTCGTTGAACAGTATCTTCGGCGCCATGCCACGCCGGTAAAGCAGGATCAGGCCCGCATCGACTTTGACGTGCTGTTTGAGCGATTGCGCAAGTCGCTCCTGAAAATCCAATGAACCGATCCCGGCCAGCAACGACATCGCCAGGTCTGTTGTCGCCGACGCCCCGGTCCGTTGGGCGAACATCTCGCCATCCATTTTGGGTCTCCTCTCCCCTGCCCAGCGTATGACAATGCCAAAATGACGGCAAGCAACAGGTCGGGACACTGCTTGAAACGGCCCGAGGCAGCACACCCTAGCCCGAAGGCGTATTTTTCATTTCGCCACAGCGCTTCACAATACCCGATGCGCCTGTCCCGGCACTCATGAATTGCGTCCGGGGGGCCGCAAGTCGAGGGAACAATGAAAAACAAGAATTTGAAAAAGAAGCTGCTTGTGACGTCCTGCCTGGTGGCGCTTGTCGCAGGCACCGGCTCGGCCATGGCCGCCGAGCTCATCGTCATCAATGCCGACGTACGCACGGTCGATCCGGCCAAGCCCAAGGTCCAGGCCTTCGCAGTCGAGGGCGGCAAGTTCACCGCCACCGGCAGCAATGACGAGATCAAGGCGCTGGCCGACAGCAACACCAGGATCGTCGATGCCGGCGGCAAGACCGTGACCCCAGGTTTCATCGATGGGCACACACACCTGACCTCGGGCACGGACATGGTCGTCGGGGTCGACCTTTCCTACATTCCTGACAAGAAGAGCTGGCTCGAAAAGATCAAGGAAGCCGACGCCCGCCTGCCGAAAGGCGCGTGGCTGACCGGTGGCGGCTGGGACTATACGCTGGGTGAAGGCAAGCTGCCGACGAAGGAGGACCTCGACGCTGTCGTTCCAGACCGCGTGGTGATCTTGCGCGACATCGATTTCCATTCGGTCTGGGTCAATTCCAAGGCGCTCGCGGTGGGCGGCGTCACGGCCAAATCTCAAATCAAGGAAGGCGGCCAGATCCTGCTCAACGACAAGGGTGAGCCAAGCGGCATCTTGCTGGAATCCGCCGGAGAACTCGTGGAAAAGCACCGTCCGGTGGCGACCGACACCGAACGGCGCGAGGGCCTGCTGGAAACGCTGAAATTCGCAAACAGTCTGGGCATCACTGCCGTCAACGACATGTCCGACCTTGCCGCTGTGCATGATTACGCTGCACTCGTCGCAGACAAGAAGATGCCGCTGCGCGTCTGGTACGGCTTTTTCGAAGGCGATCCAAAAAAGATCGCCGCGGCCGTCGCGGACCGGCAAGCAGTGGACAAGATCTCTGCCGCTTCAGGCGAGCAGGAGAAAAAGGGACCGCTGCTGAAACTCGGCTACACCAAGTCGGTGATGGATGGTGTTTTGTCCACCCGCACGGCCTATCTGCACGAAGACTATACGGACCAGAAAGGCTGGAAGGGCAAGCCATTCGAGACCAAGGAGCAACTGGCCGCCGCCATTCGCGCTTCAAACGAGAATGGCTTCCCGACAGCTGTGCATGCAATCGGAGACGGCAGCGTGGGGCTGGTGCTTGATGCGTTTGCGGAAGCCGCCGTCCCGCGCGCACAGCCAAACCGGATCGAACATATCGAGGTCGTCGAAACACCTGACATAAAGCGTTTCAAGGATCTCGGCGTCGTCGCCTCCATGCAGCCGAACCACGCCACCGGCACGATCGGCAAATACATTACCGAGCGCATCGGCGAGAGCCGCGAACCCAGGGCTTATGTCTGGCATTCCATGCTGGAGGCCGGTGTACCGTTGGTATTCGGCTCGGACTGGCCAACCTCACCGCTGAGCCCCCTCACCCAGATCAACGACGCCGTCTTCCGCGAAAGCCCGTTCGGGCTCGGCAACGGACCTTGGCATCCCGAGCAGGCGGTGAGTTTCGACCAGGCGCTGTTTTCATACACGCAGGCCGGCGCCAACATGACGCCATGGGGTAACCAGATCGGATCGATCAGCGTCGGCAAATGGGCTGACTTCGTCGTCATCGACGGCACGCTGTCTGACCCGCTTGACCGCTCGATCCGCCAGCGCAAGGTCGAAACAACTTACCTCGCCGGCAACGAGGTCTATCGCAAACCATAGCGGCTGCGGCAGACCTCCCGACGCGGATGCCGGGAGGATACTGCTCGCCTGCGCCAGCCTGTCGTTACTTTGCCAGACGCGGCAGTTTGAGGATCTGTTCGGTGGTCAGAATGTCGCCGAACGTGTCGTCGATCGAAGCAAGCGCTGCGCGGTGCAGCATATCATGAGCGATGGCCTGGCCATTGCCCATGTCGAGATCGCGTGTCGCACAGGCATCCTCCGCCACGATCACTTTGTAACCCAGCGGCACGGCGTCGCGCGCGGCACCGGCAACGCAGGCATGGGTCATCAGGCCGGTGATGACCAGCGTATCGACCCCGGCCTGCTTCAGGCGCTGGTCGACATCCGTCGTCGGAAACACGCTCACTGACGATTTGCGCAGGGTCACATGGTTGGCTGCCGGTTGAATGTCGCGATGGAACGCAGATGCCTCGCTGTCTTCGGCAAAAACCGGACTGCCTGCCGGAGTGACGTGCTGGACGTGATAGATTGTCGTGCCCTCAGCATCGGCGCGGTCGATCAGGCGCCGGGCATTATCCAGCGCCTTCTTCCCATCCGGGATCGGCATTCTGCCGCTAAAATATTCGTTCTGGAAATCGATCACCAGCAGAGCCGTCCTTGTCGGATCGAGATGCTGAGGTTCTGGCGCACCAGCAATGGCGCGAATGGTTGGATGCTGTGTCACGGGAAGTTCCTTTCGTTGCAGTCTTCCGATGGCGCTTGGTCACAAAATCGGCGGATCAACAAAAGTGGCCTGAATGACAATATATGATAGATTCTGGCCAACTTATCCCGCAGGTCATTTTCCAATGCACACAATCGCCATTGTCGCCTTCGAAGGCATCAGCCCATTCCACCTCTCGGTGCCCTGCATCGTGTTCGGAGACGATCTGCTGAAACTGGGCGCACCGGGCTACCGCCTGCTGATCTGCGGCGAAAATGTCGGGCCGGTCGCCACCATGTCAGGTTTCCGGATCGAGGTGGAGCATGATCTTTCCAGCCTGGCGGAGGCAGACACGGTGATCGTGCCAGCCTGGCGAGATCCCGACGAGCGGCCACCCCAAGCCCTGTTGCATGCCCTGAAGGCGGCCCATGGGCGTGGTGCGCGTGTCGTCGGCCTGTGCCTCGGCACCTTTGTACTCGCCGAAGCCGGCCTGCTCGATGGGCGCACGGTGTCCACGCATTGGGCCTGGGCCGACGAGTTCGAACGATGCCACCCACATGTCACCCTGAACCAGAACGCGCTCTACATCGACGATGGCAATATTCTGACGTCAGCCGGGACGGCCGCAGCCCTCGACTGCTGTCTGCACATCGTGCGCCGCGATCACGGTGCGGAGATCGCCAACCGCGTCGCGCGGCGTCTGGTGGTCGCGCCACATCGTCATGGCGGCCAGGCGCAATACATCGAAAAGCCGCTGCCGAAAGGTAGCGACCAGGATCAGATCGGTGCGGCAATCAGCTGGGCGGTAGAGAACCTCAACGAGCCTTTGAGCCTAGACCAGCTTGCCGCGCGAGCGGGCATGAGCCTGCGCAGCTTCACCCGGCATTTCCGGAAAAAGACCGGCACGACCTTCACGCAATGGCTGTTAAACCATCGCCTTGCTGCAGCACAGCGGCTGCTGGAGACCGGGTCCTGTTCGGTCGACAACGTCGCTGAAATGGCCGGCTTTGGCTCGACCGTGTCTCTGCGCCAGCATTTCACGCGAACCTTCTCGATCTCACCGGCCAATTATCGCCGACAATTCCAGAACAGGCCTGCTCTCGTCGGCAGGCGCCACCGTCAACCGGCGGACTAAGACACTGACCAGGTTCAATTTTTCGGCGATCGAAACCACGCAGCTTGTTGCTTAAGGCAACTCGCCGGCCTGGCCGCCTCCCCGACCGGGTCTGGTGCCTTGACTTGGGCGGGTCCGTCGTTTGTTGATGGGCACGGGCGGAAACGAAATTGAAGGGAGGCCTGCGCTTCAAATGAAACGTTTCATCACAATCCTGCTGGCTGCTACAGGATCTTTACTGGCTTCCATGGCCAATGCCGCGCCAGAGAAAGTCATCCTCGACACCGATTTCAGTACCATCGGCGATGATGGCCAGACGCTGATCATGGCAGCACAGCTGCAAAAAGACGGAGTGATTGACCTCCTCGGCGTCACCGTCGTAACCGGCAACAATTGGCTCAAACAGGAAGTGGCGGACGCGCTGCGGGCGGTCGAGCGCCTGGGGATCGAGCAGGAAGTCGGCGTGTATGCGGGGGCAAACCTTCCGCTGGTCCACGATCCGCGCAGTTTCGAGCACGAACGTGCGCTATTCGGCTTCGGCGAGAGCTACAAGACGTCGTTCCATCGTCCACAGCCAACCGATAAGGATCTGATCGCTCCGCCGGATGGCTTTGCCACCAAGGCTAAGTTGCGCGAGGAAAACGCTGTCGACTTCATCGTCGATACGATCAAGGCAAATCCCGGTGAGGTGTCGCTGCTGGTGATCGGCCCAGCTACCAATATCGCACTCGCGATCCGCAAGAATCCGAAAATCGTGCCCCTGATCAAACGGATCGTCTATATGGCCGGCGCCGTGGACGTGAAGGGCAATACAACGCCCGCCGCAGAGATGAATGTCTGGATCGATCCGGAAGCGGCCCGCATCGTCATGCGCGAGCCGATCCCGCAGGCCCTCATCCCGCTCGACGTCACCGACATCACCCAGATCGGAAAAGCGGATTTCGACCGCATCCTTGCCAAGGAAGGGCCGGTGCGGAAACTGCTGGGCGACAGCTGGATGGCCAAGCGCTTTTCCAAGGACGCCAATGCCAAGGCAAACGTGTTCGACACGCTGGCCCTTGCCTATCTCGTTGACCCGAGTTTCGCGACCAAGGTCGAGGACCTCTATATCGACGTGGATATCGCCTATGGGCCTGGCTATGGCCGTACCCTCGGCTATTGGAAAGAGCAGCCGACGCCGTTGCTGCAAAAGGTGAAGGTGGTCAAGGAATTCGACAACAAACGCTTCAACGATTTTTATGTCGATCTGCTGACCAGGCCGGTGCCCATCGCGAAAGACTAGGGCTCAAAACCTGAAAGGCCGCCATCCAGGCGGCCCTTTGCCTGGCATCGCACCCGCTATGGACAGGAGGTGGCAAGATGCTGTTGTCATTGTCGGTTGGATGTCCGCGCCCGGGTTCCTTTCGCGCGGCGGATAATGCAGGATCGAATCGAACTGGTTTACACACTTTCGATTTGCCCGAGACAGCCGCGAGATTTTCATGAAGATTGTCACCTGGAACATCAACGGCGTCCGCGCTCGTATCGAGAACCTCGTCCATTGGCTGAGCGAGAGCCAGCCCGACATTGTCTGCCTGCAGGAGATCAAGAGCGTCGACGAGCAGTTCCCGCGCCTCGAGGTGGAGGCACTCGGCTATCACGTCGAGACGCACGGCCAGAAGGGTTTCAACGGTGTCGCCATCCTGTCGAAGCTGCGCTTCGACGAGGTCAACCGCGGCCTGCCGGGCGATGATGCCGACGAACACGCCCGTTTCATCGAGGGTGTGTTCTACACCGACAAAGGCGCATTGCGCGTCGTGTCGCTCTATCTGCCGAATGGCAATCCGATCAGCGATCCGGTGAAGTTTCCTTATAAACTCTCCTGGATGGCGCGGCTGGAGCGATGGGCTCGGGAGCGGCTGACGCTAGAGGAAGCGCTGGTTCTGGCCGGCGATTACAACGTCATTCCCGAAGCCGCCGATGCCAAAACACCAGAAGCCTGGCTGGGGGACGCGCTGTTCCAACCGCAAACGCGGCAGGCATTCCGGCGCTTGCAAAATCTCGGCTTCACCGAAGCTGTACGCTCCGTCACCGACGCGCCAGGTGTCTATACTTTCTGGGATTATCAGGCCGGCGCCTGGCAGAAGAACAACGGCATCCGTATCGACCACCTGCTCTTGTCGCCCGAGGCGGCAAACCGCTTCGCCTCAGCCTCGATCGAAAAACATGTGCGAGCGTGGGAAAAGCCGTCCGACCACGTGCCGGTTGCGGTGGAGCTTGTTCTGACGGCTGCGTAAGGAAGACCGTCGGCGCTATTGTTCGGCGCCGGTAACGCCCTTGGCCAGCATGTCATCGGCCAGCGATATGGCGGTGCGGCGATCGGCTTCACCCGAAACGGCGAAAGCTTCTTCCTGCATGGAACGTATCCACGGCTGATCGGACGGTGTGGCGCGCGAAAGCGCGGCCGTCATCATGGCCAGCCCGCGCACCACCTTGCCACTCTGAAACAACAGGTTGCCGAGCGTTGCCTGCGCACCGGCATGGCCCTTTTCGGCGGCAAGCTGCAGCCAGCGGCCCGCCTGCCTGACGCTGGCCTTCCCACCACCCTCGCCTTTCAGAAACATCTTGCCCAATTCGTACTGAGCGTTCGGGTTGCGGTAGTTGGCGGCTGCGCGCATGAAATAGTCCTGCGCGGTGATCGGATCGGCACTCACCGGGCTGCCCGGAATGCCCTGTTTCAGATAATCGCCCAGCGCCACAAGCGCATCCGAGACATAGCTTTCTTCCGGCGAACCGGGCTCGACATCCTGTTCGGCGATTTCGGAGAAGAACTTGAAGGCCGCGTAATCGTCCTGCGCGACACCATCTCCTTCGGCATACATGCGCGCCAGCTTCCAGGTCGCGCCGATCTGGCCGTTCTCGGCGGCGTATTTGTAGGCTTCGACAGCCTGTTCCTTGTGGCCGTTCTTGTAGGCCGAGAAGCCGAACTGGAAGACTTCCCAGGGGCTGGACTTCGGCTTCACGCCGCTCTTGTCGTCGAAAACCTTTTCGTCGAAGGCAAAAGCCTGTCCGGCAGCGCCCAGGGTCGCCACCGCGACCAGCACCGTCAGAACAGAAGATCTCGCCAACTCACCAACCCGCATGGCTGCGCATTTCTTTCGTGTCGCCCATGCGGACGATCGAACCCGTACAAGCCAGCGACTTCACGGCCACGCCATTGCGTGACGCGTTGCGCTGCGATTCACATTCCAGCGAACTCTGCCACGCATTTCCGGCCAAACTGCGGTTGAAACAGCGCGGCGATATGGCGGCCGCGCTGCGGTTCAACTGGCTGGCATTGATAAACACGCAAGCGTTCATTTCTGTTCCTGCCGCGGCCTTGCGGCCCACCTCTCGCGCCGACCGTCTTCGGTCTTGCCGGGGCCCTATCGAAGTGCTCCGGGTTTATGGCGGGAAATGGGCATCGCACCCGTGTCGACTTCTTAGCCGAAGGCTTGTTTCGAAACTGTTGCCGAAACGTCACAATTATGAATGGGACCATTGATGTTGCATTTACGGCACGGATCGGCAGGCGCCGAGCCTTACGCTGCTAAAGCATGGCTGGAAACATTCGACCAAACAAAAAAGCCGGGCACTTGGCCCGGCTTTTTTCAATCAGAATGAGTGGCTTACCACTTGACGCTGTAACCGCCATTGAACGCGAAGGCGTATCCCGACTTGACACCCTGGTTGGTGCCGGGCGCGTATTTGGTTTCCTCACCCGAACCTAGATAGCTGAAGCCGATGCCGCCGCGGAACTCACCACCGATACCGTCCTTGTAGGAGCCGCCGACTGCGAGCGTATAGGTATCGCCAATGACGTCCCAGCCGGTGCCAACGCCCTGGTCCCAGGTCAGGCTGGCAAAACCAGAAACCTGATCGTTGAAGGCGTGGCCAACGCCGCCGGTGACGGTCCAGCCATCCTTCCAGAAATACAGATCCTGAGTGATATTTGTTCCGGTAGCGGCGGAACGAACATCCAGAGAAGTCAACTGGCTCCAATCGGTCCATTTCACGCTACCGAAAGCCAGCCAACCTGGAGCAATACCGCTCTGCAGTTTGAATTCAATGCTTTGCGGCAATTCGCCGACACCAAGAGCGGGTACGTCAGTTGGCTGCCTAGGATTACCACCCGCAAAGGGGTTTAGAGCATCCGGTATGCCACGCCCTTTGAGCGCGCCGAACAGAACTCCTCTCGGCGCAGTCAACATGCCATCTGCGCCATAGCTTGTGCCAGAGCGGTACATCACCTGCCCGCGCAGAGCGATATCCGGAATCTCATAAGCGGCGCCGATACGGAATCCATATTTCTGGCCGTCGAGATCAAGCCGGGCATCGCCGAGATTGAGAACAACACCGGGGGCAACCTGCACTGCCGGGTATGAGTTCTCGCGATGGTATTCAAACTTCTCCATGAAGCCGCCGCCAAGCAGCCAGAACCTACCCTGACCAGCGTCGAAGCCGACGCCGCAGGTCAGAGCCGATTCATAGGTCGTGAATTCCTCACTAGTTTTCCCACTCGACGTTGGGAAATCATACTTGGCGTTGCCGCCGTTGTTGTTCACCAGTGTGCCAGCGCAACGCAGATTGTCGGTCAGGTTGAACTTCACCGCAGCCGACGGGATAACGTAGTCCTCGGCATAGTCGGTACCGACAAGCTTCGGATTGCCATTCTTGTTGAACTTACGCGTTGGCGTCACATAGGTGACGCTCGAGCGCATGTTGAAGTTGCCCTGCTCGAAAAGGATGTCCGTATCGGCCGAGCCGCGCGAGAAACCGCCGGCATTCGCCGAACCGATCATCGCCAGCGACATGCACCCTGCCCCCAGGAGCGCCTTGATACGTAGATTGGTCATGAAATTCTCTCCCCGGAAATTCGTGAACCAAGCTAGAGCCAATTCGCGTTAATGAGGCAATAAGGAATTTCAAGGCGTACAAGTACAGTTTTTCGGGATACCCGCTAATACATTTGGCCTAGCGCCCCCAGCACTTGAGCAGACACCAAAAAGCCATCGTTTTTGAAGGCCCACACAACAAAACCATACCGAAACGCGCGGGAAACGCGCGAAAAAGCCTCATTTTGAAGGATAACACCCCGCATTGTTACATTATGGCAACAATGCGGTTCAAAAGTTTCCGTTTACGTCAATTGTGACGCAACGGAACGCCGCCAGAGCGAGTTTTGTGGTGTTTTCGGACGGGCTGCAACGGCCTGGAATCACGCTTCCGACGGCCCCTCGAAGGACCTGCCGGAAGCGATAGGGAATCGTCCTGTCAGCCCGCGTCGCGTACCCGGATGAGCGCAGCCGAGAGCTTCGCCTGCTGCTCGTTGTATTCGACAAGCTTCTCGCGCTCGGCCTCGACCACCTCTTCTGGCGCATTGGCGACGAACTTGTCGTTCGACAGCTTCTTATGCAGGCGGGCGATTTCCTCCGTCACCTTGGCCAATTCCTTTTGCAGGCGCGCGGCCTCGGCGACCACATCTATCAGGCTGCCCAATGGCAGGCACGCCGTCGCTTCACCCAGCACGATCTGCGCCGAGCCCTTCGGAGCCGTATCGCTGTGCGAAATCTCACCGACACGCGCCAGCCGCTTGATGGCAGCCTCATGCCGAACCAGGCGCTCCCTGGTCGTGGCATTGGCGCCGATCACCACCAGCGGCGCAATCGCAGCTGGCGGCACGTTCATCTCCGAGCGAACCGAGCGGATGCCGGTGACGAGATCGATCAGCCAGTTGATGTCGTCGGCGGCCTCGGCGTCCTCGAAATCCGGCGACGGCCACGCAGCATGGCAGAGCAGCGACGAACGTTCCTTGCCCTCACCCGCCGTCTCAGCCCAAAGCTCTTCCGTCATGAACGGCATCATCGGGTGGAGCAGCTTGTAGATCTCGTCGAGCACAAAGGCGACGCAGGCGCGGCTTTCAGCCTTGGCGGCCTCGTCCTCGCCCATGAACACCGGTTTCAACAGCTCCAGATACCAGTCGCAGAACAGGTTCCAGACGAACCGGTAGGCGCCACCAGCAGCCTCATTGAAGCGATATGAAGTGATCGCATCGGTGATTTCGCGCGCCGCACGGGTCAGTTCGGTCAGGATCCAGCGGTTCACTGCCAGTTTGGCGTCGCTCAGCCAGAACGTATCGTCGCGGGCGACACCGTTCATCTCGGCAAAGCGTGTCGCATTCCAAAGTTTGGTGCCAAAATTGCGGTATCCGGCGATACGAGCAGGATCGAGCTTCACGTCACGTCCCTGCGCGGCCATGACCGCCAGCGTGAAACGCAAGGCATCCGCGCCATATTCGTCGATCAGTTCGAGCGGATCGATGACGTTGCCTTTCGACTTCGACATCTTCTGCCCGTTCTTGTCGCGAACCAGCGCGTGGACATAGACGGTGTGGAATGGCTCCTCGTCCATGAAGTGCAGGCCCATCATCATCATGCGGGCGACCCAGAAGAAAATGATGTCGAAGCCCGTCACCAGCACATCGGTCTGGTAGTACGTTTTCAGTTCCGGTGTCTTGTCCGGCCAGCCGAGCGTCGAAAACGGCCACAGCGCGGACGAGAACCACGTGTCCAGCACATCTTCGTCGCGGGTCAGGATTTCTCCCGGCTGGAAGTTCTCCAGCTTCTCCTCGACCCAGGCCTTCCAGGGGCCTTCATGGGCGAGATAGTGCTGGATGGCGGCCTCAAGCGCCTCTTCCTCTGTCTTCTCGACAAAGATACGCCCATCAGGCCCGTACCAGGCCGGGATCTGGTGACCCCACCAGAGCTGGCGCGAAATGCACCAGGGCTCGATGTTCTCCATCCAGTCGAAATAGGTCTTTTCCCAGTTCTTCGGCACGAAGTTGGTGCGGCCCTCGCGCACCGAAGCCAGCGCCGGCTTCGCCAGCACCTTGGCGTCGAGGAACCACTGGTCCGTCAGCATCGGCTCGATCACGACATTGGAGCGATCGCCGAACGGCTGCATCAGCTTCTTTTTTTCCACGAAGGGAACGTCGTTGCCTTCGGCATCCCTGGTCGTGACGGCGAGCCCTTCTGCCGTGATCGCTTCGACGATCAGCTTGCGGGCGGTGTAGCGGTCGAGCCCGCGATACTCATCCGGAACCAGATTGATGGCGTCGACCTCGGCCTCGTTCGGCACATTTCCTGAGCGCGCGATTTCCAGCGCCTGCGCCGCATAGTCGGCATAAGGTTCACCATCGGCGCGCAGCGCGGCCTGCGTATCCATCAGCCGGTAGAGCGGAATGTTGTTGCGACGTGCGACCTGGTAGTCGTTGAAGTCGTGCGCCCCCGTGATCTTTACCGCGCCGGAACCGAAGGCCGGGTCCGGGTATTCGTCGGTGATGATCGGGATCAGGCGCCGATGCTCCTTCGGGCCCACCGGAATTTCACAAAGCTTGCCAACGATTGGCGCGTAACGCTCGTCGGAAGGATGAACGGCCACCGCGCCGTCGCCCAGCATGGTCTCCGGCCGGGTGGTCGCGATGGAAATGTAATTGCGCTCTTCCTTCAGGATGACGTTCCCGTCGGCGTCCTTCTCGATATAGGTGTAGGTTTCGCCGCCGGCCAGCGGGTACTTGAAGTGCCACATATGGCCGTCAGCTTCCTTGTTCTCCACTTCGAGGTCGGAGATCGCCGTCTCGAACTGCGGGTCCCAGTTCACCAGACGCTTGCCGCGGTAGATCAAGCCTTCCTTGTGCAGCGTGACGAAGACTTCAAGCACAGCCTTCGACAGGCCCTCGTCCATGGTGAAACGCTCGCGCGACCAGTCTGCCGAGGCGCCCAGGCGCTTGAGCTGGTTAAAGATGGCGCCGCCGGATTCGTCCTTCCATTCCCAGATCTTGTCGACGAACTGTTCCCGTGTGAGGTCGCGCCGATGGATCTGCTTTTCCATCAGCTGGCGCTCGACGACCATCTGGGTGGCAATGCCGGCATGATCCATGCCCGGCTGCCAGAGCACGTTCTTGCCGCGCATCCGCTCGAAGCGCACCAGAATGTCCTGCAATGTGTTGTTGAGCGCATGGCCCATGTGCAGCGAGCCGGTGACGTTGGGCGGCGGGATGACGATGGAGAACGGTTCGGCGCCTTCCTCTGCGCCAGCACCGGCGCGGAAGGCATCGGCTTCCTCCCAAATCTTGGCGATCTTCGGCTCGACGCTTTTTGCGTCATAGGTCTTTTCGAGCATGGGAAAGGCGTCCGGACTGTCGGGATTTGCTGGTGACGGTAAATCGGAAGGACTTGGCCAAGTCAACCACGCGAAGAACCGCCATCCGACAGATAGGAGCATCAGAAGGCCGAACCAAGGCAGCCTCTTGCCTTGAAGGTAAGCGCCGCCTACGATCCCGTTGCTGCTGTAGGGCGCACCGGTTCCGGCCGAAGGGGCATTGCCCGCCTACGCCACCTCAACCCAGAATGCGCCCATGTCCCAGTTCGAGCATTTCCGCAAGCAGGCAAAGCTTTATCTCAAATGGCATCGCGAGGGCCGTCATCCGGCAGCCGCAGCGATCCGGTCACTGCTGCCGCGCTTTCGAGACCTTAGCGACAGGCAGGTGCTTGAGCATGAGTTCAAGCTTGCCGACGCTCAGGAGCTTGTCGCCCGCAAGGCGGGTTTCGAAAACTGGGAGGCGCTCAAGAAAGGACTTTCTATCATGAGCCCCTCGACCGCACCGGAAAAGGAACCGTCCCTCGCCTTCTCGGAACCGCAGCTGTTCGTTGCCGACATCGGCCAGGCTTGCGATTTCTATACCGGAAAGCTCGGCTTCACTCTCCGTTTCACCTATGGCGAGCCACCCTTTTTCGCACAGGTTTTCCGGGACGGAGCCCGCCTTAACCTGCGTCATGTCGACAGGCCGGTTGTCGATACCGATAGGATCGTGCCCGAACATCTTGTCATGGCAACGATCGTGCTCAACCACGGCATCAAGAAACTGTTCCTTGATTACCAGGCCGCCGATGTTCCGCTCTTTCAGACCCTCAAAACGGAACCCTGGGGCTCGCGCACCTTCATCGTGAGCGATCCCGACGGCAATCTCGTCTGCTTCGCTGCAGACGGGTGATCGGGACAACCGAGCAGGGCCGGCATCGAATCCACGAGCCGGCTCTTCCTCACCGGTCAGCCGGAAACTCTCGGTGAGATGGTTCCATCGACCGACAGCATCCTCGAAAACAATTGCAGCAGGATGTCACAGAGCGGCTGCGGATCGCGGCTTTCGCGCGCAATTGCGTCATCGACGACACCATGCATGCCGTCAAACAGAATGAGCGCGGTCATACGGGTGTCGGGCAGAGACCATGCGCCCGCCGCCTGTCCGGCTTCCAGCAGAGCAACGAGCTGAGCGATCACGGCGTCCTTTTCCTTCGATTGCCGGTGCGAATGGCTGAAATCGTGGAAGACGACATCGTGCAGTTTGAAATTGGCAAGATAGGCCTGCACTGCGCCGTGGATCCAGCCCGACAATCGCGCCGTGAAATCCGTCACGGGGCAGGCCTCGATCGCCACACTCACGCTTCTCACGAAATCCTGCGAGAATCGCTCCCGCAGCGCCAGGACGACATCCGTCTTCGTCGCGAAGTAATGATAGAAAGTGCCCTTGGCCACGCCCGCGCGTGCGACGATGTCGTCTATCGTCGTCGCTTCTATGCCTTTCGCGACGAACAGCGCTGCTGCGGATGCCATCAAGTCATCGGTACGCATCTCGGCCGGCAAGGTACGCCGCCTTGGTCGCGAACGGCGTTCGGTAGACAGATTTGCGCTCGCGTTCATATCGATCCTCATGGCCAACAGGCTGAACCATTTTAAAGCCACCGGCTTCTTTTCGCATAGCTCCAATGATTTCAATAGGCTCTTCTTATTGACCGACGGTCAGTCGGTCTATATTGTTGAGTAAAATCATCAGGATTAATCGCATGCCGTCATTCCACAGACGCGGCCTTGTCGCAGCCGTCTACCTCGGCACGTTCATGGCAACGCTGGCCATCAGCATCGTCACGGTCGCGCTTCCGGCCATCCAGTCAGCCCTCGGAACCGATCTATCCGGGTTGCAGTGGGTTGTGGGCTCCTACGCGCTTTGCCTCTCCGCTTTCATGCTGTCGGCCGGGCCGATCGGTGACCGCTATGGGCGCAAACGCGTCTGGTTGATCGGGATCGCGCTGTTTTCTGCAGGATCGGCAATCTCGGCTGCGGCTTCCTCGCTCGGCGTCCTGATCGCTGGCAGCGCGTTGCAGGGTGTTGCCGGTGCCTTGGTCATTCCGGGCGCCCTGTCGATCCTGACGCAGGCGTTTACCGAGCCCACGCAACGCGCCCATGTCATCGGCGGCTGGGCTTCCTTCAGTGCCGTGTCTCTGATCCTCGGGCCGATGCTCGGCGGTATTCTTGTCGACAACGTCGGCTGGTCGAGCATCTTCCTGATCAACATACCACTCGGCGCCCTCACGATCGCGCTCGGCCTGTGGACCATCACCGAAAGCGCAGACCCGGGGCATGCCGCGCTTGACCCTACCGGGCAGGCGCTGTCGATCGTTTTTCTCGGCGCGTTGACCTACGCACTGATCGGCGCAGGCCATGCAGGATGGACGTCACCGAAGATCGTCGGCGCGCTTGTGGTGGCGATTGGCGGTTTCCTGGCCTTCATCGCGATTGAGCTGCGTACGGCACGCCCGGTGCTGCCGATCGATCTGTTCCGGGATCGCACCTTCGCTGCCGTCAACTTCGCCTCCTTTGCGCTCGGCTTTTCAGGCTACAGCAGCCTGTTCTTCTTCTCCCTGTTTCTACAGCAGGTACAGGGCTGGTCGGCGACGGACACGGGATGGCGAATGGCCCCGGTTTTCATTGCTATGGCGCTCACATCCTCACTGTTCGGCAAGCTGTCGACCTGGTGTGGAACCCGCTGGCCAATGATTGTCGGGTACGCTTTGCTCGGCGGTTCCATGCTGGCGATGGCCCTGTTCAGGCCGAGTACGTCCTACCCTGTCGTCGCCATGGTTTTCGCCGTGCTCGGCATCGGGATGGGTCTCGCGGTGCCTTCCACTGGCGCGGCAACGATGGCGGTCGCTCCACGCGAGAGAAGCGGGACGGCCTCGGCCACGATGAATGCCCTTCGCCAGGGCGGGATGACGATCGGTATCGCACTCCTCGGCACACTGATGAGTACGCGCGCCATTTCCTCGATGACAGACTATCTGTCGAACACGAACACGACCGACACCCTGGGTGTCGCGACGACCGCGGTCAGGCAACACGCGATGAGCGCAGGCCTCGACATCGCGCCCGAGCTGTTCCACTCATTGCTCGCCGAAGCCGTAGGTCAAGGCTTTTCGCTGGCGGTCGCCATTGCCGGTGCATTCGGCTTATTGGCGTCGGCGATACTCGTAGCGGCTTCACCGCAAGCAATGAGGGGGCGTCGCCAGGACTTTTCGATCGATCGCAGCTAGAGTATTTCCAGCAAAAGTGCGCAGCGGCTCTGCGTCCAGAATTGCGTAAAAACAAATAGTTAGAGCGTTTCCGCATTTCCGCAAAAGCGGAAACGCTCTAGTTCCGCGAACCATTCACCATCCAGCCGCTTGCCCATCCTTGCGCGGATCGGACCCGGCGCGATAGACGCCGTTTACAGGAGTTTGCTCGGGGTACTTCGGCGGCGCAGGCATTGATTTGTCCCGTTGGAACAGAATGCCCTGGAAACCGCCCACGCTCATATCCGCCGTCATGCCCTCGACAGGATGGCCGAGCGCCTGCAATTGCTTGCCAACCCGCTCGAACAGGCGCGGCTCCAGAGTGAGCTTGCCCGGTCCGTCATTCTTCTGCTCGTGCACGTAGCGGGCCGCGTCCGCCGTTGCCTGTGGGCTGAATCCAAGGTCGATCATGTTCGCGAGATGAGTGGTGAGCGAATAGGCCTGGATGGA
The DNA here is from genome assembly GCF_002858745.1 of Mesorhizobium loti. Lineage (GTDB taxonomy): Bacteria > Pseudomonadota > Alphaproteobacteria > Rhizobiales > Rhizobiaceae > Mesorhizobium > Mesorhizobium loti_F. The sequence continues at coordinate 250,370 of NZ_PJRO01000001.1, forward strand.
ACCCTGCATATTGCCGAAGCCCAACAAGGGCTCACCGTCCTTCATGACGAAGCCCGTGATGATCGTATGGAACGGTCTCTTTCTCGGCTCGACGCGGTTCGGGCTTTCGGGATCAAGCGAAAAGCCGTTGCCCCGATTGTGCAACAGGAAGCCGTAACCCGGTACTGTTATCCTCGATCCGTAGACGTCATAGACGCTGTGTACCACCGAGGCCATGTTGCCCCAGCGGTCGGCTGCGATCAGGTTGATGGTCCCGCCCTCCAGCGTACCGGCAATCTTAGGCGTTCCCGCCTTCTTCATGTCGATGCTGGAACAGACCTCGGCCGCGCGTTCCTTGGAGAGCAGCTTTTCCAGCGGAATGTCGGAGAATTTGGGGTCGCCATTGTGGCGAAGTAGGTCCGAATAGGCGAGCTTCTTCGTCTCGACGAGAAGATGCCAGTATTCGGGCGAGCTGTGATTGAGTTTGCTCAGGTCGATTCCGAATTTGGCCGAGCATGCCTCCAGCAGATTGAGCTGGAGAAGCGTCGCCCAGCCCTGACCGGGCGGCGGCACCTGGAAGATATCGTAGCCACGATAATTGGTGGTGATCGGCTCGTTCCATTCCGGTTCGAAGGTACCGAGGTCCGCATTGGTCATCACGCCGCCGCCCGCCTTTATGCGGGCAACGATCGCATCGGCGACCGGACCTTTGTAGAAGCCGTCACGGCCCTTCTCCTGAAGCAGCCGCAAGGTCTTGGCCAGCTCCGGGTTTTTTATGACGCTGTAGAGCGGCGGCACGCTATCGTCGCGAAGAAAGACGCGCACGGATTCGGGGTCCTTGCGCAGCTCTTCCACGGTTCGCGCCAAATCCCGATGGTGACGCTCGCTCACACCCCAGCCTTGCTCGGCAATGGTGGCGGCGCGCTCGAACGTTTCCTTGAACGTCATCGTGCCGAAACGCTTCAGCATCGCATCGAAGCCGGCAATGGCACCGGGAACGGTAACGGAATCCACCCCTTCGAGCTTGCGATCCTTGAAATAGTCCGATGTCCAACCCTGCGGAGACCAGCCGGCCGAACTCAGCGAATAAAGCTTACGGTCGGCCGCTGACCAATAGAGCACAAAAACATCCCCGCCGATGCCGGTATCGTTGGGCGACACGACGTCGAGCGTTGCCAGCCCGGCAACGGCAGCATCCATGGCATTGCCACCCTTCTGAAGGATTTCCAACCCGGCCTGGGCCGCAAGAGGATGACTCGTGGCAACCACGCCGTTGCGCGCGACGATTTCGGACCGTCCCTGTTCCGACCATCCCATGGGCCGCATCCCAGGCACTGTCACGCCATTGAGTTGCGCACCCGGGTTTTCCAACCCGACCGGCGTGCCGAAGGGCGTAGCCGATTGCGCAAGACTGCTTGTCGCATTCAAAAACGAAGTCATCGTCAAGACACCGGAAGCCAGCCAGAAAACCCTGCTTCTCAAAATACCGTTCGATTTGGCAAGCATAAACGTCAACCTCCCTCCCGGGGTCCTGCGGTCGACCTGAGGACATCTCTGCGTGCCGCACCAGCCGAACCTATCCTCAAAGGAGGCAAACAGGCCTTCAAGAAATAGTTCACACAGGAAACAGACCGTGGAGATTGCTCTATTACAATAATATTTTCATACGCTTACCGGATCCACTCAATGTTCCAGAACCACAAACGGCTAGGGTTTATAGAGACCTGCAATGACCGAAATCAGTGCGCCCGGCAGATCCTCGGCGATCAGCCCCCGCCCGAAGCGCTTGCCGGCCTCGGCGTGCAGCCACACACCCGCACATGCCGCCTCGAAGGCTGGCATCTGCTGTGCGATCAAGCCTGCGACAATGCCTGCCAGAACATCCCCCGAGCCCGCCGTCGCCAGCCACGGCGTGCCGTTGGCGTTGATGGCTGCGCGGCCGTCAGGCGCCGCGATCACCGTGTCGGCGCCCTTATAGATGACGACCGCACGCGCCGCCTCGGCGGCCGCGCGCGCCTTGCCGAGCTTCGACAGATCGTCATTTCCGGCGATGTCGGGAAACAGCCGGACGAACTCGCCTTCATGCGGCGTCAGCACCAGCGTCGGAGCCTCGGGCCGGGCTGCAGCCTCGAACAACCATTGCGGCGCATCGCGAAAGGCCGTGATGCCGTCGGCATCCAGGACCAGCCCCTCGGCGCCCGGCTCGCTCAGCCGGCCACCGGCGGCCAGCACCGCCAATGCAAAATCGCGAGCTTTTTCCCCGAGACCAAATCCCGGCCCTAGCACGAAGGCAGAGGAGCGGCCCTCCCCCAACACGGCCGCAAGCTCTGCGACATCGTCAACCTTGCGCAGCATGATCGAAGTCAGATGCATGGCATTGACAGCCAATGCGTTGCCAGGTGCCAGTACCGTCACAGCGCCTGCCCCGGCACGCGCCGCTGCAAGCGCCGAAAGCCTCGCCGCACCGGTTGAAGTCGGACCGCCGGAAAAGACGCCGACATGGCCACGGCGGTATTTATGTGTGTCCAAAGCTGGCGATGGAAAGACTTGCTGCCACAGCGCCGGCTGGTTCTCGAAGGTGCTAACGGCGAGGGAACCGATGACGCCGGCCGCGATGCCTATATCGGCGACAATCAGTTCGCCGCACAGCTCGCGACCCGGCAAAAGCAGATGGCCAGGCTTCTTGCGCACAAAGGTAACGGTCACTGCCGCGTGAAAGGCACTTCCCAGCACCTTGCCGCTGTTACCCGAAACACCGGATGGCAGGTCGATCGCGATGACCGGCAGCCGCCTAGTGGTTGCAAGTGCAATTGCGCGCGCGGCGTCATCGACAAGCGGTTTAGACAAGCCAGCACCATAAAGTGCGTCGACAATCAGCTCACCAGCCTCGGCGTCGAAATCAGCAAGGGACTGCCCTGGACAAGGACATTCAGCAGCCGCGATGACAGCGTCACTATCATCGCGCGGCACGCCCGATACCCAAAGCGAAACGGCGACCCCACTTTCATGCAGGATCCTGGCCACCACATAGCCGTCGCCGCCATTGTTGCCCGGACCAGCCAACACATGAACGCGCTTTGCGGACGGAAAGCGCTTCAGCGCCACTGCCGCAACAGCCGCGCCGGCGTTGCGCATCAACCCGATACCGTCAAATGGCCCTTCGGCGATAGCCAGCCGGTCAGCCTTGGCCATTTCAACGGGCGCGAGCAATTCGAGGGCCATGCAATATCTCCCATTTGCGCCCCGCCGGACATTCGGACAGTTTTGGACCGGAGGCAAATGTCCAGTTTGCGCGCACTATGCACAAAATTTAGGCATGCGCAGGAAAATCCATTGGTCTGGCGCTTTGGCAGCACGGGGTGCTCACAGCTCAGGCAGTTCCGCAAAACCCTTCCGGCTATGCGCTCGTATAGAAAATTCGCGACCGGCAGAGCTTGGCACCCAAATTGGCACGCTTCATGCTTGAAGGATGTGCGAGCGGGACTGACAACCCGTTTTACCGGCAGTGGAGGCCCCTTATCGACATGAAAAAGATCGAAGCGATCATCAAGCCGTTCAAACTGGATGAAGTGAAGGAAGCGCTTCAGGAGGCCGGTCTGCAAGGCATCACAGTAACCGAGGCCAAGGGCTTCGGCAGGCAAAAGGGTCACACCGAACTCTATCGCGGCGCCGAATATGTCGTCGACTTCCTGCCCAAGGTGAAGATCGAGGTCGTGCTCGGAGACGAATCCGTCGAAGCTGCCATCGAGGCAATCCGCAAGGCGGCCCAAACCGGACGCATCGGTGACGGCAAGATATTCGTCTCCAACATCGAGGAAGTCGTGCGCATCCGCACTGGCGAAACCGGCCCGGACGCGATCTGACACCGCGCCTTTCCAGTTTTCAAGTTTCAACGTCATCACACAGGAAAGAGACATGACGACAGCCAAAGACATCTTGAAGCAGATCAAGGACAACGACGTAAAATTCGTCGACCTGCGCTTCACCGACCCCAAGGGAAAACTCCAGCACGTCACCATGGACGTGGCCGAGGTTGATGAGGAAATGTTCGCCGACGGCGTCATGTTCGACGGCTCTTCGATCGGCGGCTGGAAGGCCATCAACGAGTCCGACATGGTTCTGATGCCGGACACAGACACCGTTCACATGGATCCATTCTTCGCCCAGTCGACCATGGTCATCCTGTGCGACATCCTCGATCCGGTTTCCGGCGAAGCCTACAACCGTGACCCGCGCGGCACTGCCAAGAAGGCGGAGGCCTACCTGAAGGCCGAAGGCATCGGCGACACCATCTTTGTCGGCCCTGAAGCCGAATTCTTCGTGTTCGACGACGTCAAGTACAAGACCGATCCGTACAACACCGGCTTTAAGCTGGACTCCTCGGAACTGCCATCCAACGACGACACCGACTACGAGACCGGCAACCTTGGCCACCGCCCGCGCGTCAAAGGCGGCTATTTCCCGGTTCCGCCTATCGACAGCTGCCAGGATATGCGCTCCGAGATGCTCACCGTGTTGACCGACATGGGCGTGCGCGTCGAAAAGCATCACCACGAAGTGGCTGCCGCCCAGCACGAGCTCGGTGTGAAGTTCGATACGCTGGTGCGTAACGCCGACAAGATGCAGCTTTTCAAGTATGTCGTGCACCAGGTCGCCAATGCTTACGGCAAGACGGCCACCTTCATGCCGAAGCCGATCTTCGGCGACAACGGCTCGGGCATGCATGTGCACATGTCGATCTGGAAGAACGGCAAGCCGACCTTCGCTGGCAACGAATATGCCGGCCTGTCGGAAAACTGCCTGTACTTCATCGGCGGCGTCATCAAGCACGCCAAGGCGGTGAACGCTTTTACCAACCCGCTCACCAACTCCTACAAGCGCCTGGTGCCTGGCTATGAGGCTCCGGTGCTGCTTGCCTATTCGGCGCGCAACCGTTCGGCCTCCTGCCGCATTCCGTTCGGCAACTCGCCGAAGGCGAAGCGCGTCGAGGTCCGCTTCCCCGATCCGGGCGCGAACCCCTATCTCGGCTTCGCGGCACTGCTGATGGCCGGTCTCGACGGCATCAAGAACAAGATCCACCCCGGCCAGCCGATGGACAAGGATCTATACGACCTGCCGCCGAAAGAACTGAAGAAGATCCCGACCGTCTGCGGCAGCTTGCGTGAAGCCCTGCAGAGCCTCGACAAGGATCGCGGCTTCCTGAAGGCCGGCGGCGTGTTCGACGACGACCAGATCGACGCCTTCATCGAACTCAAGATGGCCGAAGTGATGCGTTTCGAAATGACCCCGCACCCAGTCGAATTCGACATGTATTACTCGGTCTAAGCGGTTCGTATCGTTGGATAAAAGAACCCCGGTCGCAAGGCCGGGGTTTTCTTTCTTTTAATATGCGGCGATGCAGAGCGCTGCCCGACATTGCCTGATCGGCGGCCCCGCCGATGCCGCCTATCCGGGGGCCTTCAGTACCGCCTGAGGTCAGAACGATGCGATCCCTGCCACTTGGGCATTCAGGTCGAAGACTGGTATCGAGCAAAAAAGACCCCGGCCTCACGGCCGGGGTTATTGCTGGACTTGTCGAAGGAGGACGACTTACCCGGCAATCTCTTCGATTTCTTCAGGTGCATGCAGCGTCCAGTCGGCGCGGCGTGCCAGGAACACTACGTAGTAGACTGCCGCCACCGCCACGATCGCCAGCGTGGCGAGCAGGCTAGGCCTGCCGAAGGCGACATCGAGCCAGTTCTGATAGGCGACATAGACCAGCGCGACGAAAGCAAGGATCGGCGGCAGCGGGAACAGCGGCATGCGATAGTGCCCGTCGGAGGTAGCCCCATTGCGCCGTCCGGCCACTGCAGCCAGGCACAGCAGCGCGTAAATGACGACAAGCGACGTGCCGGAAACTACCAGAAGCAGGCTCAGATCGATGAAACAGGCAGCAGCTGCCGCGATCGACACGACGATGGTGGCAATCCAGGGCGAAGCATAGGTGCCGTGCACGGAAGCGACAGCATCGTTGATCGGCCCGAACCAGGTCTTGTCGCGGCCGGACGAAAACAGAAGACGCGACGCCTGCAGCACGATGGCGATCACCGCATTGAAGATCGCGATCGCTATGGCCAAGCTGACAACCACGGTCAGCGTGTGTCCGCCCCGTGCTTCAAGGAAGTATTCGATCTTCGCAGGCGCAGCAAGCAAGGCGCTAAGATCGGGAGAACCGAGCAGGACGGCAGTCAGCGGGATCAACTCCGCGGCGACCGTAATGACGAGCGCCCATAGAACAACTTTGCCGATACTGCGCTTGGCGTCCTGTGTTTCCTCACCGAAATAGGCGGCAGCGCCGTAGCCATTGTAGGCGAAGATGGCGACTGCGGTCGCAGCCAGGATCAGGCCGGTCGAAGCCGGCACCAGCGAATTGGTCGCGGTATCGAGGATCTGCGGCGAGGTGAACAGGCTCGAAAGCGGCCGCTCGACATTGATGAAACCCAGTGCGACCAGGATCAGCAGTGCCAACATCTCGATGCCGAGGAAAATGCCGGTGACAAAGGCGTTAAGTTTGATGCGCAACGCTGCGACGATACCGGCCAGGATGATGGTGGCCACGCCAACCCATTGTGCGTTGAGGTTGGGTAACAGAACGCCAAGATAGGTACCAACCCCCAGCGCCACCACCGCGATGATCAGCACGATGGAAATAAAGACGAGAACCAGTGTGACAAAGCCCCAGAAGCGGCCAAGCGTGCGTCCGATCATGGTGTATTCGCCGCCCGCAGTCGGGTAGGCCGATGACAGCTCCGCATAAACGAACGCCATGAACAGACCGATGATCGCTGCAACGAGAAAAGACAGGAACGAGCCAGTGCCTGCCAGTGCGATGACGCCGGGTACGATGATGAAAACCGATGATGCCGGCGTCACCGCCGACAACACGATCATCAGCGTTCCCAGTCCGTTGAGTGCCCGATCAAGCCCCCCGCTTGACGGCGAATCCTGTGATGGCATCAAGCCCTCCCCATTTTTGATTTAATTAAAATAACGTTCCCACCAAAACGCTACGCCCGACTCGGTAATTCGTCAACAAACTTCAACGAAAATCGCTTGCAATGCTCACAGCATCGATTTTAATTTGAACGTCATTCAGGAGTAAGTATGAGCAGACCCGTTGCCCGGGCCGAACGTCGGCTCACTTTGATAAGCGCTGCCGAGACGATGATAGCCAAGCACGGCCTGACCGGCGTGACCTTGCGCGCCGTCGCCAATGAGGCCGGCATGAGCTCAAGTGCAGCGCTCTACTATTATCCAGGGCTGAAGGATCTTCTGGACGACGTGCAGAAACAGGCTGTCGAACGTTTCTGCACGCTCAGGGCCATGGCTATCGCGCAAATTTCAGACCCCCGCGATCGCCTGAAGGCGATGATCCGCACCGGGATCCCCGAAGATCCTAACGACCGGCTTTGCCGGCTGTTGATGGAGCTTGGGGCCTATGCCCGCTCCGATGCCGCCTATGCCGCACGCCACATCACGCTGTTCGAGCGGCAGGTCGCCATCTACATCGGCATCCTGGAAGCTGGCGCCATCACCGGCAAGTTCAAGCTTTCCGATGCCAGCGACACGCTGGCGCGCAGCCTTGTCATCCTGGAAGACGGCCTCGGCCTTCACCTTCTCAACGTCGTGCCGGCGGTCGACTACCCGACTGCGCTCGGCATCCTCACGGCTTACGCCGAGACGGCGACCGGTTGCCGCCTTTCCTGACCATTCTCCGAACAGCCAATCTTCAAGGACAGATCGTATGAGTGAGACCTCGCATGCCACGCCCGCCGGCAAACCACGCGCCAGAGCGCTCGGCATTCCCTTCACCGGCAATCCGGGTCACTTCAATGCGATTACCGACGTGCCTGGGGTCGAGGTGGGCTACACCACACTGATTTCGGGCGATGGCAAGATGGAGATCGGCAACGGGCCGGTGCGGACGGGCGTAACCGCCATTCTGCCGCTCGGGCGCGAAGGTGCCGGCCAAGCGATTGCTGCCGGCTATCATTCCTTCAACGGCAATGGCGAGATGACCGGCGTGTCATGGCTGGAAGAGGCCGGCGCCCTCAATATGCCGATCCTGATTTCCAACACTCACGCCGTCGGACCCTGCCATCGCGGCACGATCGACTGGATGGTGCGCAACAAGCCGGAAGTGGCCAGCCAGTGGATGCTGCCGGTGGCGGCGGAGACCTGGGATGGCTATTTGAACGACATCAACGGACCGCATGTGACGAGCAGCCACGCGGTCGCAGCGCTCGACGCAGCCAGGAACGGCGCGATCGAAGAAGGCTCGGTCGGCGGCGGTACCGGCATGAACTGCTACGCTTTCAAAGGAGGCAATGGCACCGCTTCGCGCATCGTCGACTATGGCCATCGCAGCTACACGGTCGGTGTGTTCCTGCAGACCAATTTCGGCTCCCGCAACGAGCTGACCATCGCCGGCGTGCCGCTTGGCACGGAATTCGCCGACGACAACCCTATGGAAACCTTCGCAGCCAGCCTGCCGGCCGGCGCAGGCTCCTGCATCGGTATCGTCGCCACAGATGCCCCTCTCCTGCCCGGCCAGTGCAAGGCGCTCGCCCGCCGCGTGCCTCTGGGGCTTGCGCGCACCGGCACGGCCGGCTCGCATTTCTCCGGCGATATCTTCCTCGCCTTCTCGACCGGCAACCGGGATGCGCTGAACGGCCGCTTTCCGCGGGGCGCGCCCGACGCCAATACATACAGCCACATGGACTTCATCCCCTGGGGCCGCATGGACGATTTCTACACGGCGGTCGTACAGGCAGCCGAAGAAGCGGTGGTCAACGCGCTGGTGGCTAATGCCGAAATGATCGGCCGCGATGGTCACCGCAGCCCCGCGCTGCCGCACGACCGGGTGGTGAAGGCACTAAAAGCGCGTGGCGCCATCGCAGGCTGACAGGCCGGACTTTTCCGCCTTCACAACGGCGCGCCGCCGTCGCCGGCGCGCCACTCAAGCGAGCCCTTCACAAGTCCGTGCTGATTCGAGCTTTCGCGACAAGCCGCTTGCATTCTGCTAGTGTGCCTCCAGCGGCACCCTCTGAAAGTTTGAACTTAAAAGGTTCCGGGAAGGGAATATTAGCTCTCCTGTGCTAGGGAGAGCCAGCTTGGGGACTATTCCATGAACAAGAGCGATCCGGCGAGCCGCTTTTCAGCCGATGCGGTGCGCAAGTTCGAAAATCCGGCCGCGGACAAGGGGGCTTCCGGCGGCTTGAGCGAGCTTGCCCGCCAGGTGGCCGCGCAGTACCGCAGCGATACGATGTCGCCTGTCATGGTCATCGGCACGTTGCGCCTGATCGAATTCTCCTTGCTGTTCCTGTCCGGCTTGACCCTCTATGTCTTCTTCGAGGGCTTCTTCCGCAACCTCGCCTGGCAATACACGCTGACCTTCGCTTCCGCCTCGCTGCTTGCGATCGTGCTTCTGGAAGTTGCCGACTGCTATCAGGTTCCACGGCTGCTCAAGCCTGTCGCCAATTTCGGGCGCCTGTTGTCGATGTGGGCCGGCACCTTCGCCGCGCTTGCCGTCGCCGCCTTCTTCCTCAAAATCTCCGAGGATTACTCGCGACTTCTGTTCGGCACCTGGTTCGTCGTCGGCTTCGTCCTCACCTTCCTGATGCGGCTGGTCACCGCGCGGCTCTTGCGTCGCTGGGCGCGCGACGGGCGTATGGAGCGCCGCGCTGTCATTGTCGGTGGTGGCAAAGCGGCCGAGACGCTTATCCGCTCAATCGAAAAACAGCCTGATAACGATATTCGCATCTGCGGCATCTTCGATGACCGCGACGACAGCCGTTCGCCGCCTGTGGTGGCGGGCTATCCTAAGGTCGGCACCATCGCGGAACTTCTCGAATTCGCGCGCGTCGCCCGCATCGATATGCTGATCGTGTCGCTTCCCATCTCGGCGGAAGCACGCGTGCTGCAGCTTTTGAAGAAACTCTGGGTACTGCCGGTAGACATCCGTCTTTCGGCACATTCCAATCAGTTGCAATTCAGGCCGCGCTCCTACTCCTACATCGGCTCGGTGCCGATGCTCGATATTTTCGACAAGCCGATCAACGACTGGGATTCGGTCGCCAAGCGCGCCTTCGACATCATTTTTTCAATTCTCTGCATTGTCGCGTTCTCGCCGATCATGCTGGCAACCGCGATTGCCATCAAACTGGACAGCAAGGGCCCCGTTCTGTTCAAGCAGAAGCGCCACGGCTTCAACAACGAGGAGATCGTGGTCTACAAATTCCGCTCCATGTACGCGGACAAGTCCGACCCCAGCGCCAAGAAAACCGTGACCAAGAACGACCCGCGTGTAACCCGCGTCGGCCGTTTCATCCGCAAGACATCGCTCGATGAGCTGCCACAATTCTTCAACTCGCTGGTCGGCACGCTTTCACTGGTCGGCCCGCGACCACACGCGGTCGCGGCGCAGTCTCACAACCTTCTCTACAACGAAGTGGTCGACGGCTATTTCGCCCGCCATCGCGTCAAGCCCGGCGTGACCGGCTGGGCTCAGATCAATGGCTGGCGCGGCGAGATGGACACCAACGACAAGATCCGCATGCGTACCGAGTATGATCTTTATTACATCGAGAACTGGTCGATGCTGTTCGACCTGAAGATCCTGCTGTTGACGCCGGTACGCCTGCTCAACACGGAAAACGCCTATTGAGTGCGCTGACGCATGAACTGCCGTCGGGAGCGGTCAACGCCAAGCTGATCGCGCTGTTGTCGTCGGCCGCCATTATCTTCGGCATTCTGCTCTCCGGCTTTGTCATCGAGGAACCGGCGCCCTACGAGCTTTACATGGCCGCGCTGATCGGCGTCTGGACACTGTTCGGCCTGCACATCTCGCGGCCGGTCGTGCCGCTGCTCGTCCTGCTGGTGATGATGAACATCGGCGGCATGATCGCCATGACGCAAATGGCCGACCTGTCGTGGACGCCGCTTTATCTGGCCGTCTCACTGTTTCTGGCCTTCACCGCCGTTTTCTTTGCCTCCGTCGTCGAACGGAAGCCCGATCTCTACAGGCTGATCTTCCTGGCTTATGTGACCACTGCAGTCTTCACATCGGTCCTCGGTATCGCCGGTTATTTCAAGCTGTTTCCGGGTGCCGAAATCTTCACCAAGTATGAGCGCGCTGCCGGTGCCTTCCAGGATCCGAACGTCTTTGGCCCGTTCCTCGTCTTGCCCGGCATCTACCTGTTCTACAGACTGCTGACTGGACCGGTGCAGCGCATGCCGCTCATAGCAATGCCGCTGCTGATCGTCGTTGGCGGAATTTTTCTGTCCTTTTCGCGCGGCGCCTGGGGCCTGTTCGGCGTGGCTGTCATCCTGCTGACCGGATTGGTGTTCCTGGAGAACACCAGCGGCCGCTTCCGCCTGCGCGTTGTGATCATGACCATCACAGCACTGGTGCTGCTGGTGGTTGCGATGCTCGTGGTGCTGCAGATTCCGGGCGTATCTGAGATGCTGACCACTCGCGCCCGGCTGGCGCAAGACTATGATTCGGCACGCCTCGGCCGGTTTGCCCGCTATGGTATCGGTTTCATGCTGGCCCTGGAGAAGCCGTTCGGCATCGGCGCGCTCGTGTTCGGCAAGATCTATGGCGAGGACACCCATAATATCTGGCTGAAGACGCTGATGGACTATGGCTGGCTGGGCTTTCTGTCATACCTCATCCTGACGGTATGGACGATCGCGGCCGGCTTCCGCCTGCTGCTGCGCAACCGGCCCTGGCAGCCCTATGTTCTATGCGCCTATGTCGTCTATGTCGGCCATATCGGGCTCGGCAGCGTGATCGATATCGATCACTGGCGCCATTTCTACCTGCTGCTTGGCTTGGTCTGGGGTGGCATCGCGCTGGAATACCGCTACCAGCGCGGATTGATCACCTTGCATGATGCCGGCTCCACGCTGTCGACCCGCCAGCAGGCTGAAAATCCCGCTCGGGTGCCCGAGCAAGCACCCTTGCCCGCTCTTCGGTCGGTATCGCTGCTGTCCCTGGCACCGGCGAACTAGAACGTTTCCGGTTTCACGGAAACAATCTAACTTTTTGTTTTTACACAATTCCGGACGTAAAACCGCTACGCACTTTTCCTGGAATTGCTCTGGAATTCAGCACAAAAGCCGGTCAATACGGTCCTTGTCGGGAAGCTCGCGGCAAGCAGACAGTCGCGGTGCAAACACCGGCAAACGGGGTCAAGTCAATCTGTTGGAAAAAATGGTCGGAGTGGCCGGATTCGAACCGACGACCCCTTGACCCCCAGTCAAGTGCGCTACCGGGCTGCGCTACACTCCGGACCGGTCGCGATGTACGTGATAGGCTCTCGCCGGTCAACCTGTTTCGCTAGAGCGTTTCCGTTTTTCTCGGAAACGCGGAAACGCTCTAACTTTTTGTTTTTACGCAATTCCGGACGCAAACCGCTGCGCACTTTTGCTGGAATTGCTCAAGCGATTTTGAGAAGGCAAAACCGAGCCCCTTCGAATATCTGTCCAAGCAGGCACATCTGTACTGTCCAGCTGCCCGTCACCGCACCTGGTCGAGCAGGCGCTTGCACTCAAGGAGGTCGAACAGCGCTTCCTGCAGCAATGCGCGGTTGTCGCGCGAAAGCTTGCCTGAACCCGCCTGCACAGGTCCTTCGTCGTCGGCCTTGCCGAGGCCGAAGAAGCGGCGGTTGGGCTTGGCTGTCGGCTGCCCCACCAGCATCTCGTCGTCGGTGCGTGGCTGTGCTGCCGGTGTCAGCGGCACTTCCTCGGCCTGCCGGCGCTGCGCGATCGCCTCGACAGCGGCGACGTCGCCATGGCCTATGGCAATCAGGAACTGGTTGCCGTTCTCGCGCAGCAGCTTCTGCACGCCCTTGATGGTGTAGCCCTGATCGTAGAGCATGTGGCGGATGCCCTTGATCAGCTCGACATCCTGCGGCCGGTAATAACGGCGGCCGCCGCCCCGCTTCATCGGTTTGATCTGGTTGAAACGCGTTTCCCAGAATCGCAAGACGTGTTGCGGCAGATCAAGGTCTTCGGCGACCTCGGAAATGGTGCGGAAGGCGTCGGGGCTCTTGTCCATGGGCGGATCCTCGCGCTGGGCATCGGATCGGACGCGTCGTCACGTGCGTTGGTCAATCCAATGCGCAAAGAACAGACGAACCGAAGATTCGACACTATTGCATCGAATCGCAGCCTATTTCAGCGATTTATCGCCCGACATTCAAGCCCGGCATAAAGCCGGAGCCAGTTTTCAACCGCAGAGTCGGGCTTTCGCCTATTTGCCTGACTTCGTCTTGCCGGCCTGATGAGAGCGCAGGATGCGGCTCTTCAACACGTTTGAAGCCTTGAAGGTCATCACCCGCCGCGGCAGAATCGGCACTTCCTCACCCGTCTTGGGGTTGCGTCCGATACGCTCGTTCTTGGAACGAACATGGAAGGTGGCGAAAGAGGACAGCTTCACCGTCTCCCCGCGCACGATGGCCTCGCAGATTTCGTCTAGCACCGCTTCGACCAGTTCGGCCGACTCCGTGCGAGACAAACCGACCTTCCGGTAAACGGCCTCAGCAAGGTCAGCACGTGTCAGTGTCTTTCCCCCCATCAGACCGTCCTATCAGCTTGTGCTCAAATGTATCGACTAAACGAGGGCGGAGCCTAAGTAATTGACTCGACAAGGTCAAGAACCGAACCGTGCGGTTCGCTTCACCATCTGACGAGGACCGCGCCCCAGGTGAATCCACCGCCCATGGCCTCCAGAAGCACGAGGTCGCCACGCTTGATGCGGCCATCGGCAGCAGCGATCGAAAGCGCCAGCGGCACCGAGGCAGCGGACGTATTGCCGTGCTTGTCGACGGTGATCACCACTTTTTCTTCAGCGATGCCAAGCTTCTTGGCAGAAGCATCGATAATGCGCTTGTTGGCCTGATGCGGCACGAACCAGTCGAGGTCATCGGCTGTGATACCGGCCTGCGAGAACGTCGCCTCGATCACATCGGTAATCATGCCAACGGCATGCTTGAACACCTCGCGCCCTTCCATCCTGAGATGACCGACGGTCCCGGTGGTCGACGGCCCCCCGTCGACATAGAGCTTTTCCTTGTGCGAACCGTCAGAGCGCAGGCTGGCGGCCAGAACGCCACGATCGGCTATGGTGCCCGCCGCCTCACCAGCCTCCAGCACCATCGCACCAGCGCCGTCACCGAAGAGGACGCATGTCGAGCGGTCATTCCAGTCGAGAATGCGCGAGAAGGTCTCCGAGCCGATCACCAGCACACGCTTGGCCAAGCCACCGCGGATATAGGCATCTGCCGTGGTAACGGCATAGACGAAGCCGGAGCAGACCGCCTGCATGTCGAAGGCATAGCCATGGCGCATGCCGAGCCGCTGCTGGATCTCGACAGCCGTGGCGGGAAAAGTGTTGTTGGGCGTGGAGGTCGCCAGAACGATCAGGTCGATATCGTCAGGCGTAAGACCGGCATCAGCAAGTGCCGCCCGTGCCGCCGCCTCGCCCAGTGAGGCCGTCGTCTCGTCATCGGAAGCGATGTGGCGCTGACGGATGCCGGTACGCTGGGCGATCCATTCGTCCGACGTTTCGACCATGCCCGCGAAATCGGCATTCTTCATGATACGGCGGGGCAACGCCTGGCCCGTGCCGCGCACGACTGATCTGATCAAGCTATTTTATCCTTCTTCGTCGACTGCGACGTCAGACCTTCTGAGTGCCGGAGACTGCGGATTGCGCGCATGGAACAGATCGAGATCTGCTTCGATACGATCCAGCAACCGGTTGCGCACCATGTCGTAGGCCAGTTCCACCGCCGCGGCAAACCCTGCCGAATCGGCACCGCCGTGGCTTTTTACCACGACACCGCTCAATCCGAGGAAGACGCCGCCATTGGAGCGGCTGACATCCATCTTTTCTCGCAAAAGGTCGAAAGCTCCTTTCGCGAACAGGTAGCCAATGCGCGCCATCAGCGTCCGGCCCATGGCCGCGCGCAGATAGCCACCGATCTGGCGTGCGGTGCCCTCGGCGGTCTTCAAAGCAATGTTGCCAGCGAAACCTTCGGTCACCACGACATCGACGGTGCCCTTGCCGATGTCGTCACCCTCGACGAAACCGTGATAGACAAGCGAGTTCATATTGGCCTCGCGCAGCATGCGCCCGGCCTCCTTGACCTCTTCCTGGCCCTTGATCTCCTCGACGCCGACATTGAGCAGGCCGACGGTTGGCCGTTCCACGCCGAAGACCGCGCGTGCCATGCCGGTGCCAAGAATGGCGAAATCGACCAACTGATGGGCGTCGGCGCCAATGGTGGCGCCGACGTCCAGCACCACGCTTTCACCACGCACGGTCGGCCAAATGGCGGCGATTGCCGGCCGATCGATGGTTTTCATCGTGCGCAGGCAGAACTTCGACATCGCCATCAGCGCGCCGGTGTTGCCCGCGGACACGCAGGCATCGGCTGAACCGGCCTTTACCGCTTCGATCGCCTTCCACATCGACGATTTCCAGCGGCCATGGCGCAATGCCTGGCTCGGCTTGTCGTCCATGCGAACAGCAACCTCGCTGTGAAAGAATTCGCTCTTCTCGGCAAGACCGGGAAATTTCGCCAGTTCAGGCCGCACCACTTCTTCACGGCCATAGATAATGAAACGGATGTCCGGGCGGCGGGTGGCGACAATCTGGAGCGCCGGAATGACCACGCCGGGACCGTGGTCGCCGCCCATGGCATCAATGGAGATTTTTATCACGCGTTGTTCATCTCGTGGGTTGGCTTGGGACCATCGTGACTTTCCGGCGAAAATAGCGGTTTTGAGTCACCGCACAACCGGCTTTTGTCGTCGATCCATGGCTTTCAGGATTTTCCGAGCAAGGATTTCAGTTTTTTCTGGAATTCGCTTTCGGGTTCAGCCCCGTCCGGTTCAGTCTCCAGAACCACACCCGGCTTGCGCGGATACGGATCGATCGCCAGACCAAAGAACTGCTCGGCGAGCGCGCCGACATCGATCTTATCGCCGGTAAAGGTTTCCGGGCTGTCAGGGCCGTCGGCATCGAGCAATATCTCGCCGCCACCTTCAAAACCATGGCGGCCCAGTTTCGAGTCCTCCGGCAGGAATAGGCCCTCGACCTCCTGATCAATGTGAGTGGTCACGGGCTCCAGTGTCACGACACAGGCCTGGGTGATATCGCCTTCGACGTGGCCCGTCACCTTTACACCATGGCGCTTCCAGGGCGTCACCACGAGATCGGCCACATAGCGCTCGACGGAGACCAGTTCATGTTCCTTGGCGAGGGCCTCGCGCTGGGCAGCATCAGCCTCGATGCGCACTGGCATGCCCTTTTGCGGCAGGCGCGAGACGTGCGCCTCGAACGAAACCGAACTCCGTGCTTCCTCATGGTTTTTCATCGCAGTCATCCTTCAGTCAGCGGCAGCCGGAAAGGCAAGCTCGCCAAGACAGATCGCCTCCGACGATTGCGTGGCAAGCGTCGCCACCGCACGCAGCACATAAGCCGCCATATCGGCTGCCTCCGGCCAGTCCGCGACATCAGGGCGAACATTGCGGGACAGAGCTGCGGCGAGATCGCCTTTGTCGTCGCGGTCCAGCGCATCCGCGTAAGCGGCGGTGCGGCCATAATACATCTTGGCCAGTCTCTTCATGCGCTTTGGGACACCAACGTCGCTGATGCCGAGTTCGCGCAGCGAATGGTCGACATCGGTGAAGAACTCGTCGATCAGCGTCTGTGCCAACTCCGCCGGTGCGCCGCTTTCGCCATGCAGCCGGTGCTGGAACAGGAACATATGCAGCGACAACATCTCGAAACGGCCGAGCGGCGTATCGGGCACATTCCAATGCGAATAAAAGAAAGTCTGCCGCGCCGCCGCCACGATTTGTTCGTACAGCGCCTCGACAATAGCGCGGTTGGCATGGCGTTCACGGCCGAACAGGCGCTGAAACATTGGGGACGGTCTCCCGAGGACCTGTTTGTTAAGGCAGAATTGTTGCATCGGCGGCTAAGCTGGTTTACCGGTTTTGCCGCCTCGTGCAAGCCGGTGCTCGAGAGCGGACTATGGAGTTGTCGTTGCGCGCATTGAAATTCAAGTCGACCGCCTTGGCAGGTCCTGCTTCTGTCGCCTCGCTGCTTGTCATCGCAGCGGCGCTGACCGGCTGCAATTCGTCAAAGATGTTCGGGGACCTCACCCCTGGCGAGACACTCACCCAGGGCTACATCGTCGACCAGCAGACGCTGGATTCGGTTCCTGTTGGCTCCAGCCGCGAGCAGGTGTTGCTGGCGCTCGGAACACCGTCCACGACCGCGACCTTCGACAACGAAGTTTTCTACTACATCTCGCAGACGCGCCGCCGTTCAGTCGCGTTCGCCAATCCGAGCGTCGTCGACCAGAAGGTGCTGGCCGTCTATTTCGGCCAGGATGGCCGCGTCGCCCGCCTCGCCAATTACGGGATGAAGGACGGCCGGGTGTTCGACTTCATTTCGCGCACGACGCCGACCGGTGGCAAGGACCAGAACTTCCTCGGCCAGATCATCTCCGGCGCAGGCAAGCTCAAGCCCAATCCGGCGGCAGCGCTTTAATCTGGTTTGCAGGCCGGCACAGCGGCCGCCAAAACAAGTCTGCAAAAGCAAAACCCGCGGGATCGCTCCCGCGGGTTTTTCGTTTTCTGCCAGGCAGATGCTGCTGTCAGCTGTGCGCCAGCACAGCCAGCAACAGCAACGCCACGATGTTGGTGATCTTGATGGCCGGGTTCACCGCAGGGCCGGCAGTGTCCTTGTAGGGATCGCCGACCGTGTCGCCGGTGACGGAAGCCTTGTGCGCCTCCGATCCCTTCAGGTGCTTGACGCCATCCTTATCGGTGAAGCCATCCTCGAACGACTTCTTGGCGTTATCCCAGGCGCCGCCGCCGGAAGTCATCGAAATGGCGACGAACAGGCCGTTGACGATGACGCCGAGCAGCGAAGCGCCGAGGGCCGCGAAAGCAGAGGCCTTGGAGCCCGAGATCAGGAGCACGCCATAGTAGACGACCAGCGGCGCCAGCACCGGCAACAGCGACGGGATGATCATTTCCTTGATCGCTGCCTTGGTCAGAAGGTCGACCGCCCGCGCATAGTTCGGCTTGGACGTCCCTTTCATGATGCCCGGATCCTCGCGGAACTGGCGACGCACCTCTTCCACGATCGAGCCCGCCGCGCGTCCCACAGCCGTCATGGCGATACCGCCGAACAGATACGGGATCAGGCCGCCGAAGATCAGACCGGCGACGACATAGGGATTCGACAGATCGAAGGAGACCGTGCCGAGATCGGCGAAGTAAGGATATTGCGCGGCGTTGGCCGCGAAATATTGCAGATCGTTGGAATAGGCTGCGAACAGCACCAGCGCGCCGAGGCCGGCCGAACCGATGGCGTAACCCTTGGTAACGGCCTTGGTGGTGTTGCCGACAGCATCAAGTGCGTCGGTGGAGTGGCGCACTTCCTTGGGCAGGCCGGACATTTCAGCAATACCGCCGGCATTGTCGGTAACCGGGCCGAAGGCGTCGAGTGCCACGATCATGCCTGCAAGGCCAAGCATGGTGGTAACGGCGATCGCGGTGCCGAACAGGCCCGCCAACTGGAAGGTGGCGATGATGCCGCCGACGATGACGAGAGCCGGCAGCGCGGTCGATTCCAGCGAGACCGCAAGGCCCTGGATGACGTTTGTGCCATGACCGGTGACCGAAGCCTGGGCGATCGAATTGACCGGACGCTTGCCTGTGCCGGTATAATATTCGGTGATCACCACGATCAGCGCCGTCACCAGCAGGCCGATCAGGCCGCAGATGAACAGGTTCGTTCCGGTCACGACATGCGCGCCGGTGCCAATCGCACCCCAACCGATGGTCATGGAAGTCGCGGCGCCCAATCCGACAATGGACAGGATGCCGGTGACGATCAGGCCCTTGTAGAGGGCGCCCATGATCGAACCATTGGCGCCAAGCTTGACGAAGAAAGTGCCGATAATGGAGGTGATGATGCAAGCGCCGCAGATGGCGAGCGGATAGAGCATCACGGTCGGCAGCACATCGGTGCCGGCAAAGAAGATCGCCGCGAGCACCATGGTAGCGACCACGGTCACCGCGTAAGTCTCGAACAGGTCGGCGGCCATGCCGGCGCAGTCGCCGACATTGTCACCGACGTTGTCGGCGATGGTGGCGGGATTGCGTGGGTCATCCTCCGGGATACCAGCCTCCACCTTGCCGACGAGATCGCCGCCGACGTCAGCACCCTTGGTGAAGATGCCGCCGCCGAGACGCGCGAAGATCGAGATCAGCGAGGCGCCGAAGCCCAACGCCACCAGAGAGTCGATCACGGTACGATCGCCGGGCGCGAGGCCCAGCGGGCCAGTCAATACCCAGTAGTAGACGGAGACGCCGAGCAACGCCAAACCGGCAACCAGCATGCCGGTGATGGCGCCCGACTTGAAGGCGATGTCGAGGCCGGCCGACAGGCTGTTCGACGCAGCTTGTGCCGTGCGCACATTGGCGCGCACGGAAACGTGCATGCCTATGAAGCCTGCCGCGCCCGAAAGCACGGCACCGATCAGGAAGCCGACGGCGGCGGTACCCGACAGCAGCCACCAGGCCAGCAGGAACACGACGACCCCGACAATGGCAATGGTGGTGTACTGGCGCGCCAGATAGGCTTGCGCGCCCTCGCGGATGGCCGCGGCGATTTCCTGCATGCGTGCGTTGCCCTGATCGGACGCCATCACGGACTGCGTAGCCCAGATGGCGTAGACGATCGAAAGCACGCCGCAGAGGATGACGACATAAAGCATGGTCATTTGCGGATTATTCCTCGATCTATGGCCCGGCAGACCTCCTCCCCGGACCGTGGAACCGAACCGAGATTCCCGAGCGGAATCCCGACCCCTCGATCGATTTATGCAAAGCCGTGGTCTCGACCGTCAAGCCGGCGTGCGACATTTGCCCGCATTTAGCTGCGACAGTTTACCGCGCCCGGTGCGCGGGCGAGCCCAAATGCCCGCGCAGGTTTCATTATGATGCAGTGGTCGCAGCCAGATCTGCCACTGCAGCTGGCATGACACTACCGCTGCAAGTCGCGGTCCGGTTGCATGATGAAGATCAGCACCGCAAGCATGGTCATGTAGAACTTGAAGGCTGCTTCCTGCCCGTTCCAGGTCTGCGACTGCCACATCGCGAACCACTCCCCGCCAATCACCATGAAGCCGAAATACCAGACCAAAAAACCCATGGTGGTGGCAATAATGGCGAATTTCTTGGCATTGTTGAACGCTTCGCCACTCCCCTTGCGGACACTCCACAAGCTCCAGGCTGCGATCAAAAAGAACACGCAGGTCAGCGCCTCACCTAAGATGATCAGCCAGTAGCCTGCAGTCCAAAACGCGGGGTTGGTGATCGAACGGTACATCAGCGCATTGCCCGGAAAGGTTGTATCCATGGACAGCACATGCTGGACAAAGGCGAAGTTCGAGCCATAGTCGGTTATGTTGCCAAAGGCGACGAGGAAGGCGAAGGCCGCCAGACACAGGCACATGGTGATCTTGGAAAGACGTGACGTCATGGCAAAAGCCCCTTCTGCTTTCGATGATTCTGGTCACGGCGAAGCAAGATCACCGAGTCTCGGCGAACACGCAACGAGCGTGGCCGCGATTGTCCTGACCGCAAGCGCGGACCGCCATGCCAGAGATCACGAGTTGAGGACGATGCTCTTGTCATTGCGACTGCCGCAGGGCTGCGCGACTGGCGACCTTGTATCGCTGGAGACAGGCAATGATGCGCGCCACGATTTTTCCATCATCCGGCGCCGTTGGGTCGTCGCTGGAACAGCCACAAAGCTGGAAATCACCCTCGACTACCCGGCGATGTCCCCGAGGCGCTGAGCAGCCTGTCAGTTAGCGCAATTTCAGGAAAAGTGTGTAACGGTTTTCCGTTCGGAATTGCGTAAAAACAAAGAGTTAGAGTGTTTCCGCGTTTCCGTAAAAACGGAAACGCTCTAGCGGACTGCCTGCCCCATCCGGCGTGCCGCGACACGCTCCAGGGCCATCAGCCCGTCATAGATGAAGACGGCCAATCCCGCGACAATCAGGCCGCCCTGGACGACGAATGCGAGATTGTTGGAAATCAATCCTGCAATGATGACCTCGCCGAGCGTCTTGGCCGCGACGGTGGATCCGATGGTGGCGGTGGCCAGGCTGATCACGACCGACAGCCGGATGCCGGCGAGGATTACCGGCAGGCTGAGCGGCAATTCCACCCGGAGCAGTTTCTGGCCATTGGTCATGCCGGCGCCGCGCGCGGCCTCCACGACGTTGGCAGGCAGCGTGGTGAGCCCGGTCAGCGCGTTTTCGAAGATCGGCAGCAGGCCGTAGAGGAAAAGCGCAATCAATGTCGGCTTCTCGCCGAAGCCGACTGCCGGCACTGCAAGTGCCAGCACCGCCACGGGCGGAAAGGTTTGGCCGATGTTGACCAGCGAGCGCGACAGCGGCAGGAATTCGGCACCGAACGGCCTGGTCACCAGGATGGCCAAGCCGATGGCGACGATGATCGCAGCGATGGTCGCCACCGCCACCGTGCCGAGATGCTGCAGGGTCAGCGACAGCAGGCTGCCCTGGTTGTAGATAGCCGGAGCGTTGTTTTCCGTCAGTGGCTTGAACAACGGTTCGAACCAGCCCGGATTGACGATGAACGCCACCAGGAGAACCAGCAGGACCACACGCAATGCCGCTGGCAGGACAAGCTTCATGCCGGCCTCGCCGCGAGCTTCACCAGACCATCGACGGTGATGCGTCCGAGCGCCTTGCCGTCGGCACCCCTTACCGGCAATGCCGGTTTGCCGGACCAGAGCAGTTCAGCCAATGCATCACGTTGGCTGGCGTCAGCAGGGATGGCTTCGCCCTCCGCACTGCCCTTCTCCACCGCATCGCCGACGCGACCGAGCGACAGGAGCCGGAACGGCCGCTCAGATGAGCCGACCAGCGTCTCGACGAAAGAACTGGCGGGTTTCGCCAGGATCTCGGCGGGTTTTGCATATTGCACCAGCCTGCCGCCATCCATGACCGCGATCTTGTGGCCCAGATGCACAGCCTCCTCCATGTCATGCGTGACCAGGATGATGGTGGTGCCGAAATGTTTCTGGATGGCGAGCAAATCTTCCTGCGCCTTGGTTCGGATGATCGGGTCGAGCGCGCCGAACGGCTCGTCCATCAACAGGACGTTCGGCTTGGCGGCAAGCGCGCGCGCCACGCCGACACGCTGCTGCTGGCCACCTGACAATTCGTGCGGATAGCGCGGCCCGAAAGCGGCGGGGTCGAGCTGGAAGAGCCTCAGCAACTCGTCGACACGCTCGTCGATACGTTCCTTGTCCCAGCCGAGCAGCAGCGGCACCGTTGCGATGTTCTGCGCCACTGTGCGATGGGGAAACAGGCCGTGGCCCTGGATTGCGTAGCCGATGGAGCGGCGCAGCTCATAGTCGGGCAGCGAATGGTTGTCGACGCCATCCAGCTTGATCGTGCCGGAAGTCGGTTCGACGAGCCGGTTGATCATGCGCAGCAGCGTGGTCTTGCCCGAACCGGAGGTACCGACGATGGCGGCAATGGTGCGTGGCTCGATGACCATCGACACGTCGTTGACGACGGTCTGTTTGTCGTAGCGCTTGGTGATGTTCTCGATTTCGATCATGCGACCGCTTCCCTGCGCCTGCTTGTTGCGGTGAGTTCGATGACGGCGTCGAGTACGATGGCCGCAGCGAAGGCCAGCGACACGGTCGGCACGGCACCGAGCAACACCAGGTCCATCGCCGTCTGGCCGACGCCTTGGAAGACAAAGACGCCGAAGCCGCCGCCGCCAATCAGGGCGGCGATGGTGGCAAGGCCGATATTCTGCACCAGCACGATGCGGATGCCGGTCAGGATCACGGGAAAGGCAAGCGGGAACTCGACACCGAACAGCCGCTGCCGATCCGTCATGCCCATGCCACGCGCCGCTTCGTTGGCCGCCTTCGGCACGCCAGCCAGACCCACCACCGTGTTCGCCACCACCGGCAGCAGCGAATAGAGGAACAGCGCCACGAAGGCCGGTGCCGTGCCGATGCCGCGAATGCCAAGCGCAGCGGCGCCCGGCACATGCAACGCCAGCCATCCGAGCGGGCCGATCAGCATGCCGAACAGCGCAATCGACGGGATGGTCTGGATGATGTTGAGCACGTTGAGCACTCCTGCCCGCAGCACTTCGACCCTGTGGCAAAGAATGCCGATCGGCAGGCCAACCACAACGGCCGCCACCAGTGAACCCAGCGCCAAAGCAACATGTTTGCGTGCCTCGGCCCAGAAGCTGCCGGCGCGGTTGGCATACTCCTTGAGAATGGAGAGACTGTCCCAGCTGCCAGACGCCAGCAAGGCGCCAACAGCCACCGCTGCGACCAGAAGAATACCGATGCGCACGAAGGGTGACAGTTCGAGCCGCGTCAGCACATCGGCCAAAAGCAGCGTAAAAGCAAAAATCAGCAGCCAGAAGCCGGAGGCCGGCGAAATGCGGGCAAAGGTGTTGTTGGGTGGCGTGAGAAAGCTGCCGGCGACACCGATCGCAAGCGCTAATGCAATCAACACCGCAACACTCGCAACGAGCCGCCAGGCCAACGGCGTCTTCAACAGCGCCACGAAGATGGCAGCGATAATCAGTGCCAGCAGCAGCGGTCCGCCGACGGCCGGAAGCGCATCAAGGATGAAACGTCCCTCGCCCGGCACGATACGGTTGGCACGGAAGGTGGCAAACGGTGCGAAAAAGGCTGCATAGCCAGCAATCGCGGCAATCACCACGCCCAGCTTGTCGAAGCGAATGGCCACGATCCCGGTCCTTCAGATCCGGCGCGCCACGTTGGCACGCCGGAACCGCTCCCTACTTGAGGAAGCCGTTCTTTTTCAGGAAGTCTTCCGCGACCGCCTTGGCTGGCTCGCCACCAACCTGCACGCGGCCGTTCAGTTCCTGCAGCGTGACGAGATCGAGCTTCTCGAACACCGGCTTCAGCACTTCCTCGATCTTCGGGTTTTCCTTCAGCACGGCCTCGCGGATGATCGGCGTCGGCTGGTAGACCGGCTGCACGTTCTTGTCGTCGGCAAGAACGACGAGACCGGATGGCGCGATCCCGCCGTCGGTGCCATAGACCATCGCTGCATTGGCCCCGTTGGTCTGGTTGGCGGCGGCGCCGATGGTGGCGGCCGTGTCACCACCCGAAAGCGTGATCAACTGGTCTGGCTTCAGCGTGAAACCGTAAGTGGTCTGGAAAGCCGGCAGGGCAGCCGCAGAATTGACGAATTCGGAAGAAGCCGCCAGTACCACCTTGCCACCGCCCGCCACGTATTTTCCGAAGTCGGAGAGCGAGGCCAGCTTGCTGGCGTCGGCGACATCCTTGCGCAGCGCGATCGCCCAGGTGTTGTTGGCAGGTGACGGCGTCAGCCAGACGAGCTTGTTGGCGTCGTAGTCGAGCTTCTTGGCTTCGGTATAACCCTTGGCAGTATCCTTCCAGACTGGATCGTCGGCCTTCTCGAAAAAGAAGGCGGCGTTACCGGTGTATTCGGGATAGATGTCGATTTCGCCGGCGATGATCGCCTTGCGCACCACCGGCGTGGCGCCAAGCTGGATGCGGTCGACGGTCTTAATGCCATTGGCGTTCAAAACCGACTGGATGATGTTGCCCAGTACCCCACCCTCGGTGTCGATCTTCGAAGAGACGACGACGTCGGCGGCATTCGCGGAGGCGACGGAAAGGCCGAACGCCACAAGCGCACCGGCTAAAAATCTGGTTGAAGACATGACGACAAACCCCTGTGATGAAACCAATGGCGATCCTGCTATCGCATGACCCGAACGGACAGTCGGGGCATACGGTTTCATAAGATGGCGGGGGAGTGCAATATTTTTATCCGGAACAGGCGTTCAACCCGCGCCTATCCTGACAATCGATGCATCAGCGTTTGCGTCAATAGATTTGGATCCAAGTCGAGCCGGCGGCATTTCGAACCGGCTAACGTGGCGCCCTTCCCTCGTTGTTCAGCCGCGACGCTGAACGCCTCTGCCCAGCAGGAGGGTCAGATAGACGCCGCCCAACAGTGAGGCGAACAGACCGACGGGTAGCTGATATGGAAAGAAGATCATCCGCGACAGCCAGTCGGACAGCATCATCAGCAACGCGCCGAGTATGACAGCGCCGGCCAGTTGTTGACGGGAACGGTCGAGCCCGATCATGCGTGCCAGATGCGGCGCGATCAGGCCGACGAAGCTGAGCGGGCCGACAAACTGGGCAGCGAGAGCGCTGGCGAATGCTGCTATCAGGATCAGCGTGTTGCGCGCCAGGCGAACCGAAAGCCCTATGGCAAGGGCCCTGCCCGCGCCAAGAGGCAGGATTGCCAGCCAGCGGCCAGCCAGCAGCAGCGGAACCGTGATCAGGACGAGACCGATCACCACGACCGACGCCTCCAGGCCGGTTACCTGGATGGTGGAACCGGTAAGCCATCCCAGCAACCTGTAGGACTGTGCGTTGCCAAGCGCGATGACGGCGGCAAGAACCGCGCTGCACAATGCGTTCATGGCGATACCGGCGAACAGGAGACGTTCGGGACCAAGGTTGCCGCGCGCAGCGATCACCAGGATCACGACCAGCGCCACGAGTGCCCCGGCGGTCGAGCCGGCCAGTTGCCAGCCGAGCCCGGCGCTTCCCGCAAACAGCAGCACTGCCGCCAGTCCGGCGCCGGCGCCCGCGCCGATGCCCAGCACTTCCGGGCTTGCCAGCGGGTTGGCGGTCACGCGCTGGATGACCACGCCTGCCGCCGCGAGCATGCTGCCGCTGGCCGCTGCGACGACGACGCGCGGCAGGCGCCATGCCACTAGATCGGCCAGCACGTCACCACTGGCAAGCGACCATCCGTGGGGGCCCTGGCCGAGCAGCAGGGCAATGGCCAGTGCGCCGATGCCTGCCATGCCGAGCATGGCGATGCGCAGCCATGGTCGGGCAGCACGCCGTGCGGTGTGGGCAGGCCGCTCAAGCGAGGGCCATTCGAACAGGCGCAGGTGCGGCAGCAGCCACAAGAGCAGCGGCCCGCCCAGCAAGGCGGTCGCGGCACCTGTTGGCACCCTTTCGCCGCCTGCACCGGCAGCGAGCTGCACCAAGCCATCCGTCAGCCAAAGCAGTACCGCGCCGATCAGCGGAGCCGCAACCAGCTTCTGTTTCAGCGAACGCGCGCCGGACAGCGTCGCAAGCACCGGTGCGGCAAGGCCGACGAAACCGATGATGCCGACTTCCGACACGACCGTAGTCGCCAGCCATACCGCGAGTGCGATCAGCAAGAGACGGCTGGCATTGAGCGACAGCCCGAGGCCGCGTGCCGCAACATCGTCAAGGCCGAGAATGGCGAGAGGCCGCATCAGCAATGCGGCGGCACCAAGCCCGAGAGCCAGCCGCCAGCCGATGGCAATGGCGGGATCCCAGCCCTGCTGGACGAGCGAGCCGCCGCCCCAGATGAACAGGGAAAACAGATAGTCGCCATTGGCCAGGATCAGGGCGGCGCCGGCGGCGTTGGCGGTCAGCGCCACCATCATGCCAGCCAGAACGACAGAGACCGGCTCCAGCCCGCGTCGCCAGGTCAGGGCAAGGATCAGTGCGACGGCGGCGATGCCGCCGGCGAAGGCCACCGCGGCGGACGATCGCGCGACAATGGAAGGCGCGTAGAGCGTTGCCAGCGCCAGCGCCAGTTGCGCGCCTGCGGAGATGCCGAGCGTCGAGGGTTCGGCCAGCGGATTGCGCAATATACGCTGCAGAAGCAGGCCCGAGAGCCCGAGCGCAGCACCGGCAAGCAAGGCAACGGCAGCACGCGGCAGCAGGCCGTAGAACAGGATGACGCTGTCGAGATCCACGACTTGCCCGGATTGCAGCCCCGGCCATTGCGCGACGACCTTGCGGCCGAAGAGGGCGCAGGCAAAAAGACCAAGCCCGCTCCACAGCAAGATCGGCAACGGGATGGGCCTAGCCATGATTGGGCTCCCGTGTCACCGCATCGGCCAGCAGGCGCGCAAAGCGGCGTGCCGATGGCAGTCCGCCGAAATGGTTGACCGATTCAAGCACAGCGACACGCCCCTCGCGCACGGCCGGCAAGGCGTTCCACAGCGCATTGCCGGGCAGGCCACGGCTGACCTCTGCAGGCAGTGGCGCAAGGACGATGATCGAGGCTTCGGGGACGCGGGCAAGCGCCTCGATGCCGACGGGCGCTGCCGCACTATAGCTGGTATCGTCTTGCCAGGCATTGGTGATACCCAGCCGCGCCAGCACGTCGCCCGGCATGGAGTCCGCGCCGAAGGCGCGGAAATGGCGAGCATCGCCGAGGCTGATCAGGAAGGCAGGGCGCGACGCGAAAGAGTGCAGGGCCAGCCGCCGCTCCTCCAGCTCGGCCGCCGTCTCGGCGGCGTAGCGATCGGCGTCCTCCTTGCGCCCGGTGCGCTCGCCCAGGGCCAGAAGCGATGATTGTGCAAGCGGATAAGGTGGCCGGCCGGCTTCGTAGATCGGCAGCGCCAATACCGGGGCAATGCGCTCCAGCGAGGGACGCTGATACTCATAGAAGCCGGAGATCAGGATCAGGTCGGGGGCAAGGATGCGCAGTAGTTCATAGTTCGGCGAGCCCCTCAGGCCGAGATCGACGACGCTTGCGGGTAGAGCCGGCTCCACGGCGATGCGAGCGAACTGCCTGAGCTCCGTCGCGGCAGCCGGCACGACGCCAATCGCCAGCGCCGTTTCAAGAAGACCCCAGTCGATGGATGCGATCCGAAGCTGAGCAGCGGATACAGGCTGAGGCAGTAAAGCTGTCGCGGCCAACGCCAGGAAACCTCGCCTGTCGAGACGAAGTAAGGCTCTCGGATTTTGCGCCGGGTGACCGACCTTCCTAAAGGACATAGCTGATCGGCGCGCCAGTTTGCGGATGCCTGGTTATGCCCATGGCCAAGCCATAGATGCTATCCAGTACGGCGGGATCGAGGATGAGGTCGGGAGAACCACGCGCAACGATCTGGCCTTCGCGCAGGGCGATCAATTCGTTGCAGAAGGACGCCGCCATGTTGATGTCGTGCAGGACCGCCACCACGGCTATGTCCTGTTCGCGGCTGAGCTGCCTGACCAACGCCAGGATTTCAACCTGATGCGCGAGATCGAGCGCCGAGGTCGGCTCATCGAGAAGGAGGCAGCGCGCGTCCTGGGCCAGCATCATCGCCAGCCAGGCACGCTGTCTTTCTCCACCTGAGAGGCTGTCGACCATGCGCTCGGCAAGTTTTGTCAGCGACGTCTGCACCAGGGCCCGGGTGACCTTGTCCTCGTCGTCAGCGCTGAAACGGCCGAGCGCACCGTGCCAGGGGAAGCGACCGAGGCTTACAAGTTCGCGCACATTCATACCTTCGGCGGGCGGGGTGAACTGCGGCATATAGGCGACGCTGCGGGCAAAGTCGCGCGTGCCGTAGGTTTCAAGCAATCGGCCTGAAAACCGGATCGAGCCCCGGGCGGGATCCTGCTGACGCGCAAGGAGCTTCAGCAATGTGCTCTTTCCCGAGCCGTTCGGTCCCACAAGGCCATAGAAACGGCCCGGCTCAAGCGTCATGGTGAGCGGCGACAGAATGGTGCGTCCGCCGGCTACGAAAGAGGCACCATCGACATCATAGAGATGCAGGTCTGGGTTCTTTGCTGCATCCATGGATCATTTCCTCAAGCGCTCACGAGACAGGAGCCGCTACCAGGTGGCATATGCCTTCAGCTTGAAGGCGCGTCCCTCGCCATAGCTGCAAGTCAACGCGGTCTGGCAGCTTGCGACATAGGCCTTGTCGAACACGTTGGTCACGTTGAGGTCAACGCCCCAATTGTCCTTTTCGTAACCGAGCTTGAGGTCGACAAGGGTTGCTACCGGAACCTTCAGCGTATTCTGGTTGTCGGCCCAGGACGAGCCGACATAACGCAGACCGCCACCGACGGAAATGCCGTCATACCAGCCGCCACGGAAGGTGTAGTCGGCCTTTGCCGATGCCATCACCTCCGGCACGATGAAAGGCCGTTTGCCGATAATGGTCGGATCCTCGTCCTTTGTGATCTCGATATTGTAGGCGGTAAGTGCAGCAGTGACCTTGAGATCCTCGGTGACGTTGACCTTGCTCTCCAGTTCTACACCGCGCGAGCGCACCTCGCCGGTCTGGACATAGGTGAAGGGAGTGAGGTTGGACTGCACGTTGCGCCGAGTGAGATCGAACACCGAGAGCGTGAACAGGCCATCGATGAAGGTCGGCGTATATTTGATGCCGGCCTCATATTGGATGCCATCTTCCGGCTCGAACAGCTTGCCCAAGGCATTGGTGCCAATGAGGGGATTAAAGAAGGTAGCGACGCTGGCATAGGGCGTCAGGCCGTTGTCGAATTCATAGGCGAGACCGGCGCGCCCTGAAAAGGAGCCGTCGCTGCGTTTCTGAGTGGCATAGAGCGTCGGCGCATAAAAGTTCGGCCGGTCATGCACACTCAGCCAGCCACGGTCATAGCGGCCGTTCAAGGTGGCGATCCAGCCGCCGCCGAAACGCAATTGGTCCTGTACGTACAGGCCGAGTTGCTGCTGGCTGAGATCCTGGTTGAGATAGCTTACCCGCGATGTCAGGGCCGCTCCATAGACCGGGTTGAAAGCGTCGATGGGCGGGGTCGTGCCGAACAGCGCCGAAGACTGCACCTGATCGATGTTATAGAATTTGTAGTCGATGCCAGCCAGCAAGCGGTGTTCGATGCCTCCGGTGTCGAACTTGCCCTCCACCTGGTTGTCGAGCAGGAAGGAAGTCACATCCGTGTCGTGGCCGAAATTGATCCGGTCGAGCGTGGTCGGTCCCGACCATCCATTCGGATAGATGCTGACTTCCTTGATATTGGCCGCATTGAAGCGGGCATTGGAACGGACCGTCCAGTCGTTGTCGAAGGTGTGTTCAAATTCGTAGCCTAGTGCGCCTTGCCGGCGCTGATAGGTATCGACATCCGGTTCCGTGTAGTTCGCGTCACGCGGGATGCGGCCGTAGTTGATCCCGCCGACGATGCGGTCGACGACAGTTCCCTCATAAGGCAGGAAGGAACCACCATTGTGGTTTTCGTCGATGTGGCTGTAGTTGGCCAGAATGGTCAGGCTGGTCTGTTCGTCCGGCTTCCAGGTCAGACTCGGCGAGATGAAGCCGCGCCAGCCGTCCTGGAGATCGGAATAGGTGTTGCCGCCCGCGATCTTGCCAGTCACCCGATAGCTTAGAACAGGGTTCGAAACGCCGCCGAGATCGACGCCGAGGAAAGCGTTGCCGGCATCATTGATGCCTGTCTCGACATAGCGCCGCGTCCCGAAATCGGGACGCTTGCTGACATAGTTGATGACGCCACCCGGGTTCGAGCCGCCATAAAGTACGGAGGCCGGGCCCTTCAGCACCTCGATGCGCTCCAGGCCAAATTGGTCGACGTAGAAGCCGCCAAAGCCATGACTGAAAAGCTGCAGGCCGTCCATATAGGTTCCGGTCGCAGTGGCCTGGAAACCGCGTATGAAGACCCAATTGGTGTCACTGTCCGGCCCGAAGGGCTGTGCGAACACGCCGGCGGTATAGCGCAGCGCCTCATCCGCCTTCTGGGCACCCTGTTCATCAATCTCTTCGCGACCAATGACGGATACCGACTGGGGGATTTCCTTGATATCGGTAGCGACCTTGGAACCGGTCGTGGTGGCCTTGGCGACGACCCCCTTGACCTTGCCGGTGGCGGCCGCGCGATCGCCTGTTGCCTCACCGGCTTCGCCTTGGATAACGATCCTGTCCAGCACCGTCGCTTGCTGGGCGTGGGCGGAGCCCAGCGCGGCGACAATTGCTGCGCTTGAAGCACCGAGCAATCTGAGCGGAACGAATGCCATGCACACCCCCAAAGCCACCTGCCTTTCGCGGTCGAAAGACTGTTCAATTAAGTTGAGTTAATAGCTCATCTTATCTGGAAATGGCTTGGACCTTCTTGCGGTGAATTGTCGGTTTTTGACCGAAAACGCGGCGGTCTCGCTAGCGTCATCGATCTGTGGCGTTGCGCCGCCACTCAGCCGGCGTCAGGCCAACTACAGTCTTGAATACGCGCGTGAAATGCGCCTGGTCGGAAAAGCCGGCCGCCAGCGCAACCTCGCTCAGCGTCAGCGGCTCGCCAAGCATCCTCTCCTGAACCTTCCGAATACGCGCCTTCATCTGCCAACGATGCGGCGGCAGCCCGGTCGAGGCTTTGAAAGCATGGCTTAGATGCGTTTCCGACAATTGGATAAGGTCGGCCAGTTCGCCAAGCCGGATTGGCCGGAAGCAATTGGCCTCGATGAATTCGGTAACCAGACGCAGCTGGACACGCGAAAGGCCGGATCTGCGTTGTCCGTCCTCATGCCGAATGTCGAAAAGCAGCGCCAGCAGCGCATTGACCAGCCCTGCCCCGAACAGGCCATGCATGGCGACCGGGTTCGTGCATTCATCAGCGATGGCGCGGGCCAGCATTGCGATCTTGGCATCGCGGAATTGGAAGCGTGGCGTCGACAGACGTGCCTGATTGACCGTCCGTCCAAAGCGCCGCGTCACGGCAGCTTCTGAAAAGTGCAGATCGAGATGTTGGATCCGTTTCAGCCTCTCACCACGACTGCTGATCGGCATGCCGGCCGGCACGTAGCTCATGGATTCGGCAACATCGTGTCGACCGGCCGTTTTCGCACCCGGATGATCGAGCACAAAGACCCCGCCGGGGTTGAGATCAAGCATGACGAAGAGGCGCGGATCTGGCGAGATGTAGTCGCCCTGCGCGTCCTGGGCGCACTGGGCACGCCAGACATCGGCGACCACATCATCCCACGCGCGCCATTTGACATTGTCGACCACGGCAAAGCCATGGACCATGGCATGCATCTTCGGGCGGAAATTCAAACCTGCCCCCATCATTCAATTCGTTGGGGATGAGCCAGATTCATGAGTACATTACTCATGTTTTTACGGCAAGCTTGTTTCTACCAACTTTCTCAGGGTCCGAACCGGGAAAGCGGACAGATCGTCACCGTTGACACGGACAGCAAGGGCGATCGTCAGGCGGCCCGACGCACGGCCGTCATGCGCAGCGCGCCGAGCGCCACCAGGCATACGATCGAAACCGGAAAGACAACCCAGGCCAGCATCGCCCAGCCCCAGGCGTTGTAGACCGCCCCCGACATCAATGAGGCGAAAGCTACAGAGCCAAACAGGATAAGATCGTGGAAGCCCTGGACCGTGCCCTTCTCCTCGGGCCTATAGCTTTCAGTCACCATGGCAGTGGCTCCGATGAAGCCGAAGTTCCATCCGAGTCCAAGCAGGATCAGCGCAGACCAGAACTGCCACAGCTGAATGCCAGACAGCGCAACCACCGCGCAGACGATGAGCAGCACGAAGCCGACCGCGACAATCGCTGGCGCGCCAAAACGATGGATGAGACGGCCGGTGAAGAAACTCGGCCCGAACATCGCCATAACGTGCCAGGAGATGCCGAGGGTTGCCTGGTCGGAAGAAAAGCCACAGCCAACCATAGCGAGCGGTGCACCGGTCATGACAAACGTCATCAGCGTGTAGGAACCGACGGCACAAAAAAGCGCGATGAAGAACCGCGGCTGGCTGACGATTTCAGCCAGTGGTCGGCCTCCATGAGCCGCTGCGTGTTCGGCCCCGGAAGGCTTTTGCGTACGCAGGAAGAGCAGGATCGCGCCGCCCACGGCCGACAGGCCGAGAATGGCCGCGAACGCGCCGGCGAAGGGGACTGGTGCCAGCAGGTCCTTGGTGAAGATCACCACCTGCGGCCCAAGAATGGCGGTGACGATGCCGCCGGCCAGCACAAAGGAGATGGCACGTGCCTTGAATTCCGATGGCGCATTGTCGGCTGCGGCAAAACGGAACTGCTGCACGAAGGCAGCACCCACACCGACCACCAGCAGGCCAAACACGAATGTCCAGAAGCTCGACTGGAACAATGCGATGGTGGCGATCAACCCACCGAGCGCGGATACGCCGGTGCCCACAAGAAAACCATCACGATGGCCGAGCCGGCGGATCAGTGCGGCTGAAGGCAACGCTCCCACAGCCAGACCAAGAGAGAAGCCGGTGAGCGGCGCGGTGGCGAGCGACTTGTCGGGTCCCAGCAGGAATTCGCCGGCGAGCGCGCCAAGCGCAAAGCATATCGGTCCGGCTGAGCCCAGCACCGCCTGGGCGGCGGACAGGACAAACGCTGTACGGCGCGCCTCGTTCTCAGCGGCGGCCGTCACGACGCTCATCGTGCGTCCTTCCCCTTGCCCTCGCCGCGCACACGGCGCGCGACACGGTCGAGCACCGCATTGACCAGCTTGGGCTCTTCTTCGGAATAGAAAGCCTTGGCGATATCGACATATTCGGAGACGATCACCGCGACAGGCACGTCCTCGCGCTTCATCAGTTCGTAGACGCCGGCACGCAGGATGGCGCGCAGTGTGGAATCCAGCCGCGACAGCGGCCAGTCCTCGGTCAGAGACTGGCGGATAACCGGGTCGACCGTCTTCTGGTTCTCCACCACACCAGCCAGGATGGCACGGAACCACTGCGCATCTGCCTCGCGGTAGAGAGCGCCGTCGACTTCCTTGCCGAGCCGGAACGCCTCATATTCCGCCGTGATCTCGAGCAGTCCGGAGCCGGCGACATCCATCTGGTAGAGCGCCTGCACGGCGGCGAGGCGCGCGGCACCACGCTTGTTGGCCTGGCGCGGAGCGGAACCTGACGGTTCGGTCACGATTGCGCCCCCAGTTTTTCCTTGAGTGCGATCATGGTCAGCGCTGCGCGTGCAGCAAACCCGCCCTTGTCGCCTTCGCTCTTCTTGGCCCGCACCCAGGCCTGTTCTTCGTTTTCAGTGGTGAGGATGCCGTTGCCGATCGCGATCGATTCCTGCACCGAGAGGTCCATCAGCGCGCGGCTCGACTCGTTCGCCACGATTTCGAAATGATAGGTGTCGCCGCGAATGACTGTGCCGAGCGCAACGAAGCCGTCATAGGTCTTGCCGTCCTCTGCCATGCCGTCGAGCGCGAAGGCGACGACGCCCGGAATCTCCAGCGAACCGGGAACAGTGACAACGTCGTAGGTCGCGTTCGCTTCGTCAAGCGCGCTCACTGCGCCGTCAAGCAAAGCGTCGGCGAGGTCGTCGTGGAATCGCGCCTCGATGATGAGAAGGTGGGCGTTCTTCTTTGGCCGAATGAACGCTTTGCCATGTTGGGATGTGCCAGCCATGAAGATCTCCGGAATTGTCGGTGACTTAGGCCGAAGCGACGGCCGGTGCAAGCGACGTTTGAAGGTCCCGGCCGCACACGGCGTTTCACCGGCACCACCACGTCGACACAACCGCCAAGCCAGCCGGCCCTATGATTCCTTTAGGGATAAAATATAGTCGGTTGGAGAAACGCGTCGAATGAGGGAGTTGCATGAAAACCGGAACAGAAAGTCTGGCAGTGGCAAGTCCTCGGCGTCCCAGGCTGGATGAGATCGAGACCGCACGAACCCGGCTGGCCGCCTATATGCCCCGCACGCCGCTGGTTCACCTCGATCTCGGCTTGCCGGACCGGCGTATATTCCTCAAGCTGGAAACGCTCTCCCCTATCGGCGCCTTCAAGCTGCGGCCGGCGTTGAGTGCGCTGCTGTCGCGCGACATCGCAACCCTGCGCCGTGGCGTTGCAACCGCAAGCTCCGGTAACATGGCCTACGGTATGGCATGGGCCGCCAACCGGCTGGGCGTGCCAATGGCCGCCTACATGTATTCGGGAGCGCCACAGACCAAGATCGATGGTGTGCGCAAGCTTGGTGGTGACGTGCGCTTCATCTCCATGGAGACGTGGTGGCGCTACATCGTCGACGCGGAGCGACCTGAACGCGACGAGCTTCTCATCAACCCTGTGACAGATCAGGGCGTGCTGACCGGCAACGGCACCATCGGCCTGGAGATCGTCGAGGACCTGCCCGAAGTCGATGTTGTGGTGACGCCCTTTGGCGGCGGCGGCTTGACGACGGGTGTCGCCAGCGCAGTCAAGGCGCTGCGTCCACGGGCGAGGATCATTGCCGCCGAGGACGAGAACGCCGCTCCCGTTACCGCTGCGCTTGTCGCAGGGCGTATTGTCGAGATCGCGACAAGACCATCTTTCGTGAAGAGCATCGGCGGCCCATCGCTGGTGCCGCAACTCTGGCCGGTCGCTAGCCAGTTGATCGACAGCGCGGTTGCGGTCAGTCTCGATCAGATCACCGATGCGATGCGGCTGCTGTTCTCGAAAGCCAAATTGGTGGCGGAAGGTGCCGGTGCCGCCTCGCTGGCGGTTGCCTTGGCCAGCGATCAGATCAAAGGCAATGTGGTCTGCGTGATCTCAGGCGGAAACATCGACGCGGCAGCTTATTCGCAGGTGCTGGCCGGTGCCATTCCAGATCCCTGATCCGCGAATCCGACACCAAGCGAGGATGGCGGAAGTGCAGCCGCTCGAGCGAATTAGCGCCGCGCAGGCTGAACCGTCATCTCTACGGAAATCATGTCGCCTGCAGTCAAGTTGAGTTTTTGCCGTACGTTGGCCTTCAGCGGCAGGAGATAGGCCTCATTCTTCGGAAACAGTGACGTGGAGAATGTGACGCCGCCGATCCTCGCCTCGATCGGTATCATCCCCCAGCCGTAGCTCACGAATGTCGAGAGCCGCTTTATGTCGTCACTGCATCGCGCAGGTACCGGCGCGAAGAAAAACGGAGATGGTCCCCGCCAATGGATTACCTCCGCCTCGAACTGAAACTCAGCCATCGTATTCCCCAAAGCACGGGCGCTGGCCTCAGAGCCCCTCCTTCGCCGCCTCCGCCAGCCGCGCCGCATAGCGGGCCATGGTGTCGATCTCGATGTTGATGCGATCACCCACCTGCCGGTCCGCCCAGGTTGTGACCTGCAACGAATGGTGGATCAAAAGCACGTCGAAATGTGTGCCGTCCACCTTGTTGACAGTGAGCGAGGTCCCATCCAGCGCCACCGAACCCTTGGGGGCGATGAAGCGGGCCAGTTCGCGTGGGGCCTCGAGCGTGAAACGGACCGCATCCCCCTCGTCCTTGCGTGCCACGATCAAAGCGGTGCCATCGACATGGCCGGACACAATATGGCCGCCCAACTCATCGCCGATCTTCAGCGCCCGCTCCAGATTGATGCGGGTACCGGCCTTCCAATCGGATGCCGTGGTGAGCCTCAACGCCTCTTCCCACGCTTCGACTTCGAACCAGCGGGCGTTGGAGCCCTGTTCCGGCAGCGCGGTCACCGTCAGGCATACACCACCGCAAGAAATCGAGGCGCCGATGTCGATGGTCGCAGGATCGTAGTTGGTATCGATACGCAGGCCGACGCCTTCCTTGCGTGGAGCAACCGCAGCCACAGTGCCAACATCGGTGACAATGCCAGTGAACATCAGTGAATATCCCTTACCCATTCAGCGCAACGATCCTCGCCGAAGCTGGTCTCGCGCAATTTGCGGAAGCCGGTCGGAATGCTGGTGGCATCGATGGGTGAAACGATGCCCCCCTCGCCGACCGCCTCCGGGCCGGTGAACAGGATGATACGGTCGACCATATCCTCTTCGAGGAAAGCCTTTGCGACTGCCGCGCCGCCTTCGACCAGAACGCTGGCCATGCCGAGCGCCGCCAGGTCCTCCATCAGCTCCGGCAATGCGATACGGCCATCGACCGTTTCGGTACCGATAAAGCGCACACCACGCCGTTCCAGCGCGCCCCTGTGTTGCGGGTCTGCTTCAGCGCAAGCGGCGATGTAAAGCGGCACACGGTCCACTTCGGCGACCAGCTTGGCCGTTTCAGGCAAACGAATGTTTCGATCGAGCACGATCCGCGCCGGCGAACGTCCTTCCAGCCCGGGCAGGCGAACCGTAAGCGCGGGATCATCTTCAAGTGCGGTGCTAATGCCGATCAGAACCGCGTCCGCTTCCGCGCGGATCAGGTGCACCTCCCGGCGCGCGGCATCACCAGTGATAGAGACCTGTCCAGCACCCTTGCGGCCGATCATCCCGTCGACGGAAAGCGCAAGTTTCAGAATCACTTCGGGTCGCTTGCTGAGAGAGCGAATCAAGTAACCGGCCATCTGCTCGGCGGCCTCTGCGGCCAGCACGCGCTCGACCACCTCGACGCCGGCATCGCGCAGGATGGCATAGCCCTTGCCGGATACCCGCAGGTCAGGATCGCTGGCAGACCCGACCACCCGCCTGATACCTGCTGCAACCAACGCATTCGCGCACGGCGGCGTGCGACCGTGATGGGCACAAGGTTCCAGCGTCACATAAGCAGTAGCGCCATTGGCCAGCGGCCCTGCCTCGGCCAATGCCTCGGTTTCCGCATGTGGACGTCCGCCAACCGCGGTCACACCGGTGCCGACGATCATCGGGCCGGCGCCGTCGTCGCGCACGATGATGGTACCTACGGATGGGTTGGTGGCGGTGCGGCCAAGATTGCGCCGCGACAGCCGGATCGCTGCTGCCATCAGACGGCGATCGAGAGCCTGCTGTTCTGAATTGTTATGCGAAGTCACGACTTATCCAGCGTCCTCGTCACCCTTCAATTCGCCGAGCACTTCGTGGAAATCCTTGGCTTCGCGGAAGTTGCGATAGACCGAGGCGAAGCGGACATAAGCGACGTCGTCCAGCGATTTCAGCGCATCCATCACCAGGCGACCAACTTCCGCCGACGGGATTTCGGTTTCACCCGAGCTTTCAAGCTGACGCACGATGCCGGTGACGGCGCGATCGATGCGATCGGGGTCGACGTTGCGCTTGCGTACCGCCGTCTCGATTGAGCGAGCGAGCTTGTCGCGATCGAACGGCACTTTGCGTCCGGACTTCTTGACGACGACGAGATCGCGCAGTTGCACGCGCTCGAACGTGGTGAAGCGGCCGCCGCAGTCAGGGCAGACGCGACGCCGGCGGATGGCAGAGCCATCCTCGGCAGGACGCGAATCCTTCACCTGCGTGTCTTCGGACTGGCAATAGGGGCAGCGCATGGCAGGCCTTGGCTAGCGATTCTGATTGGGCGCGAGGCTAGAGTGTTTCCGACAAAGTAGGAAGCACGGAAGCGGAATCCAACATCATCCCCTTTCCCCATTTCCAGGATCGTGAAAACTCACCTGCACGTCCTCACATCGTCATTTGAAGAACTGACAGACCCCACTTGCGCCGGCTTGACAGCATGAAAAAACCGGCGGTTTTCGTCATGAAAACCGCCAGTTCATCGGAACCAAAATCATTTTCGTTCTGAAATCTGCATAGACCGCACTTCTGTCCGCGTGCTGCGGCAGAAACGGTCGATGCCGCTTCTCCGCATGGCGGAAGAGGAAGTCTCATCAATCCGCCAGCTTCAGCGCATCGCGGATGGTGAAGAACATGTCGGTCTGATCCGTCAGGCCGGCGAAATTGGCAGCGTGCGGGCCGAAAGCCGCAACACGCAGCTGGGCGCCGGTATGTTCCTGATCGTTTTCGTCTTCCGAAGTGCCGTAATTGATGGTGAGGACAGCGCCGTCCTTGGTGTTCAGCGCCTGGGTAAGGCCAGTGGACTTGGTTTCGTTCGGAATGATCTGGCTGGTGTGGGCGTGGTCGGCGGTGACGATGACGAGCGTCTTGCCGTCGGCCTTGGCGAAGTCGAGTGCAACCTGCACGGCCTCGTCGAGATCGACTGTCTCACCGATCTGGCCGCAAGGATTGGCAGCGTGATCCTGCTTGTCGATCGAAGCCCCCTCGACCTGCAGGAAGAAGCCTTTCTCGTTGGTCTTGAGCAGTTCGATCGCTTTGGTGGTCATCGCAGCCAGCGTCGGCACAGTGGCGGCGCGTTCGCCATTCGGTTCGCAGGTTACAACCGGCTGATCGATGTTGCCGTGGTGGGTAGCCTTCGGGCCTTTCCAGCGCACCGGCATGTTGCCTTCCGAAAACAGGCCGAGCACTGGCTTGTCATTGTTGGCTGCGGTCAAGGCCTTGAGCTCGTCGGCATTGGTCACGATCTGAAAGCCGCGTTCCCTGGCCTGGTCGAGCAGGGTCTTGTCCTTCCAGTCTCCGGCCTTGGCAGTCTCGGCAAAGCTCTTGGCGCCACCGCCCAGAACCACGTCGGCGCGGGTGTTTAGCAACTGCTCGGAAATCGAGCCGAGGCCGCCATTCTCCAGCGCGTTGGTCGGGCACTTTTCGGCCGTGGCGGTCGGGCCATAGCATTTGCGCTGCGTGACGTGGGCAACCTGCACGGCTGGCGTGGCGTCCTGGATCTCGGCCGTGGAGACGTCGCCCGTGCCAATACCGGCAGCCTTGGCCAATTCGATCAGCGTCTTGTGCGGCTTCTCCTGGATGTCGACGGAAATGGCGCCGTTGTAGGTCTTGGTGCCCGTCGCCCAAGCCGAACCGGAAGCGGCGGAATCGGTGACGTAGCTCGGCTTGCCGCTCTTCTTGTCGAGCGCATAATGCGTGTACTGGCCGGTGACCGGCAGCGC
Source organism: Mesorhizobium loti (assembly GCF_002858745.1). Lineage (GTDB taxonomy): Bacteria > Pseudomonadota > Alphaproteobacteria > Rhizobiales > Rhizobiaceae > Mesorhizobium > Mesorhizobium loti_F. Next base: position 289,962 of record NZ_PJRO01000001.1, read on the forward strand.
ATCGATGCCCTTGAAGAAACCACCGGCGCCTTCGGCAACGTTGCGCGCCACGGTGATCTCGGAATCACCCATGCCATCGCCGATGAGCAGGATGACGTTCTTCGCGTCGCCGCCCTGGATGTATTTCTGAAGCTCAGCGGTGGCCTCGCCGGTCAGACGACGGGCACCGCCCTGCTGGGTAATATCGCCCTTGGCACCACGCTGCAGAAAGGCATCGGCAGCACCCTGTCCGTAGACAGTGCCGGAAACAAGAAGTGCGGAAAGCGCCGCCGTAGCCAGCAGCGAACGCCTGATGAGATTGGTCATGGTCATCGATCCTTCAAAACGGTGATAAGGTCCCCCGAGACCCGCCCCTTCACTTGTTTTGTTGGAAAGCCATGACCGGCGGATGACAGCCAGGCAGCGGCTCGATGATCATCCCCGCTCCTCGCGGGATATCCCGAACCGGCAGTCAGCGTGCGCCCTCGGCGATCCTTTGCGCGATGATATCGTAGCCGCGCTGCCGGGCATGATCGAGCGTGCTGACGCTGTCACGGTCGGGGATGTCCTTCGCGCCGGCTTCGACAAGCAGGTTGACAATCTGCTGCTGCACGGGGCCGCCGTCACCCAGGATCACGGCCTCCATCAATGCCGTCCAGCCGAGATTGTTGACGTGATCGACGTCGATATCGGTTGCCAGCAGGATCGCCACGGTTTCCGGGTAGCCATGATCGGCGGCGGGGATCAAGGCGGTGCCGCCAAAACGGTTGGTGTCCTTGAGGTTGGCCTTGCCGGTGGCGAGAATGGCCTTCAGGATTTCGTTCCTGCCCTCGGCACCCGCATAGAGGAATGGCGTGTCGCGAATATCGTCCTTGGCATTGACGTCGGCACCCGCCTCGATCAGCAGCCTGGCCGCCTCGACATTGTCGGCATGGGTGGCAATCAGCAGCGCCGTGCGCCCCTTGCTGTCGCGCTGTTCCAGGTCTGCGCCGGACACGATCGCGGCCTTGATCGCCGGAATGTCACCAGTGATGACCGCTTCGATCAACATGGACGGCGCCTCCCTGGCCTCGGCGGCGACGGCACCGGTGATCAGCCCGATCAGAAACACGAAGACGCGAAGAATTTTCGGGAGCATTTCTGCGACCTTTCTTTCAGCCGCAGCTCATGTGGGACTTGCGCAACAAAAAGGGACCCCTCGGGTCCCTAAATGTCTTTCAAGGAAAACCGAAAGGCTTATGCCGCTTCGGTCTCGGCCGCTTCTGCCTCGATACGAGCGCGGTCGCCTGCGCCCTTGGCCGAAGTATCGCGGTCGACAAACTCGATAACTGCCATCGCAGCGTTGTCGCCCTTGCGGAAGCCCGCCTTCATGATGCGCAGATAGCCACCGTTGCGCTCCGCATAACGCGGAGCAATCGTGTCGAACAGGCGCTTGACGACCGGTTCGTTGCCGATCTGGGCAATGACCTGACGGCGAGCGTGCAGGTCACCGCGCTTGCCGAGCGTGACGAGCTTCTCGACGATCGGACGCAGGTCCTTCGCCTTCGGCAGGGTGGTGACGATCTGCTCGTGCTCGATCAGAGACACGGCGAGGTTGGCAAACATCGACTTGCGGTGGCTTACGCTGCGGGCGAAGCGACGGCCTTTGAAACCATGGCGCATGGCTCTTTTCCTTCTTCAGTTGTTCAAGAGGCCAGGGCCTCTGATGGTTTTCCGCATGACCGTCGGATCAAGCGGCTCACGCCGCCGATCCTTGGAATTCATGCTCAATATTGGTCTTCGTAACGTTTTGCGAGGTCTTCGATGTTTTCCGGCGGCCAGTCCGGCACTTCCATGCCGAGGTGCAGGCCCATCGCTGCCAGAACTTCCTTGATCTCGTTCAGCGACTTGCGACCGAAGTTCGGCGTGCGGAGCATTTCCGCTTCCGTCTTCTGGATGAGATCGCCGATGTAGACGATGTTGTCGTTCTTCAGGCAGTTGGCCGAACGCACCGAAAGTTCCAGCTCGTCGACCTTCTTGAGGAGTGACGGGTTGAACGCGAGTTCGGTGACGGCTTCTGCCGCGACTTCCTTCTGCGGCTCGTCGAAGTTGACGAACAGCGACAGCTGATCCTGCAGGATGCGAGCGGCAAATGCCACAGCGTCCTCACCGGTGACCGAACCATCGGTCTCCAGGGTCATGGTCAGCTTATCCTTGTCGAGCTCTTCGCCGTGGCGGGTGTTCTCGACCCTGTAGGAGACCTTCTTGACCGGCGAATAAAGCGAGTCCACCGGGATGAGGCCGATCGGCGCGTCTTCGGCGCGGTTGCGTTCAGCCGGCACATATCCCTTGCCGGTGTCGACGGTGAATTCCATGCGGATTTCCGCGCCCTCGTCGAGGGTGCAGATGACATGATCAGGGTTCAGGATCTCGACGTCGCCCACGGTCTGGATGTCGCCAGCTGTGACGGCGCCCGGACCCTGCTTGCGCACGACCATGCGCTTGGGACCATCGCCTTCCATCTTGATGGCGATTTCCTTGATGTTGAGCACGATGTCGGTCACGTCCTCGCGCACACCACCGATGGACGAGAATTCATGCAGCACGCCATCGATCTGTACGGCGGTGACAGCCGCACCACGCAGCGACGAGAGCAGCACGCGGCGCAGCGCGTTGCCCAAGGTCAGGCCAAAACCGCGTTCCAGCGGCTCGGCGACCAGCGTCGTCAGCGTCTTGCCCTTCGACGAGAAGTCGATCTTGTTGGGCTTGATCAGTTCCTGCCAGTTCTTCTGGATCATTTTTTGTCCTTCCGTTTCCCCACCACCATCCAATCGTGGTGGGCGACCTGGAAACCATTCGGGAACGCACGAGGCGTTCCCGACGGTGTTCGAAAAATTGTTAGACGCGACGCTTCTTGCGCGGGCGGCAGCCATTGTGCGGGATCGGCGTCACATCACGGATCGAGGTAATGGTGAAGCCGGCAGCCTGCAGTGCGCGAAGCGCCGATTCACGACCCGAACCCGGACCGCAAACCTCGACTTCAAGCATGCGCATGCCGTGTTCCTGCGCCTTCTTGGCGACGTCCTCAGCGGCCATCTGGGCAGCGAACGGGGTCGACTTGCGCGAACCCTTGAAGCCCTGGGCGCCAGCCGACGACCAGGCAATCGCGTTGCCCTGCGCGTCGGAAATAGTGATCATGGTGTTGTTGAAGGTCGAGTTGACGTGGGCGACACCCGACGAAATGTTCTTGCGTTCGCGGCGACGGACGCGTGCGGCTTCCTTGGCCATGGTAGTCCTTTCAGTTGATCTCTACACCGCCGTAATGCCAGCGGCTACACCAGGGATAAGACAGTAAGGAAACACGGCAGTAGGGCAGTATGTCTGCCAATCCAATTGCCGTACTGCCCTACTCTCCTATTGCCCTAATTACTTTTTCTTGCCGGCAATCGCCTTCGCCGGACCCTTGCGGGTGCGGGCGTTGGTGTGCGTGCGCTGACCGCGCACCGGCAGCGAACGACGGTGACGCAGGCCGCGATAGCAGCCAAGGTCCATCAGACGCTTGATGTTCATCGAGACTTCGCGACGCAGGTCGCCCTCGACATGATAGTCACGGTCGATCGCTTCGCGAATCTGCAGCACTTCGGCGTCGGTCAACTGGTTGACGCGGCGCTCGGCAGGAATACCGACCTTGTCGACGATCTCCTGGGCGAACTTCTTGCCAATGCCATGAATGTACTGAAGCGCGATCACGACGCGCTTGTTGGTCGGAATATTGACGCCGGCTATACGGGCCATGTCTTCTCTTCTCCATTTGGGCCGGACGACAAGGTCGAACCGGCGCTTTGCGTGAACCCGCGTCCGGTGGAGGCCGGCCCTTGCGGGAGTTCCTGTTCAAAGCAGATGCCTTGTCCTCACGGACAAGCAAAGCTCATGCCTGATAGGGAGACGGGCCGCCATACTCCAGCAGCCCGGCCTAGTCAAGCCGAATTGTTCATTTCTGGACAGCTGTGGCCAGAACGGTCTCAATCTGACTGGTCACTGCGTCGATATCGGCCATGCCGTCGACGCCTTTCAGCATACCTTTGGCGTGGTAGTAACCGATAAGTGGCGCGGTCTTCTTGTAGTATTCGCGCAGGCGCTCTTCGAAGACTTCCGGATTGTCATCCTTGCGCACGGGCTGTCCGGCAGTTGCCGCTTCCTGTGCGCGCCTGACGATCCGGCCGACCAGAACCTTGTCGTCGACGACGAGTTCGATGACGGCATCGAGCTTGATCCTGCGCTCGGCAAGCATCGCCTCGACCGCATCGGCCTGCGCCAATGTGCGCGGATAACCGTCGAGGATGAAACCCTTGGCGCAATCAGCCTGGTCGATGCGCTCGGCAACGATGGCGTTGACGATGGCGTCGGACACCAGTTCGCCGGCATCCATGACAGCTTTCGCCTTAAGACCGACCGGTGTTTCCGCCTTGACCGCGGCACGCAGCATGTCTCCGGTGGAGAGTTGCGGAATGCCGTGTTTTTCAACCAGTCGCTGCGCCTGCGTCCCCTTGCCCGCGCCAGGCGGGCCAAGCAATATCAACCTCATCTACCCCTCTTACCTCCGCGCAGCTTCGACTTCTTGATCAGCCCCTCGTACTGATGCGCGATCAGGTGACCCTGAATCTGCGCAACGGTGTCGAGCGTTACACTGACTACGATCAGAAGCGAAGTGCCACCAAGGTAGAACGGTACGCCAGTCGCCGAAATCAGGAATTCCGGCATCAGGCAGATGACAACCAGATAGATGGCGCCGATCACGGTGATGCGGGTAAGCACATAGTCGATGTATTCGGCAGTGCGCTCGCCGGGACGGTAACCTGGGATGAAGCCGGAGTGCTTCTTCAGCTGGTCGGCGGTGTCCTTCGGATTGAAGACGATCGCCGTGTAGAAGAAAGCGAAGAACACGATCATGGCCGCATAGAACGCCATGTAGAGCGGCTGGCCATGACCGAGCGATGCCAGGACGGCGTTGGCCCAACCCGGCAGGTTGGTCGTGCTCGAGAAGCCCGCGACGGTCGCCGGCAGCAGCAGCAGCGACGAGGCGAAGATCGGCGGGATAACGCCGGACGTGTTCAGCTTCAGCGGCAGGTGCGAGGTGTCGCCCTGGAACATGCGGTTGCCGACCTGGCGCTTCGGATACTGGATGAGAAGCCGGCGCTGGGCACGTTCGAAGAACACGATCAGCGCGATCACCACGACTGCCAGAATGATGATTGCCAGAATCAGCGGCGTCGACAGCGCACCGGTGCGGCCGAGTTCCAGCGTACCGGAAATGGCGCTTGGCAGCCCGGCCACAATGCCGGCGAAAATGATCAGCGAAATGCCGTTGCCGATGCCGCGGGCGGTGATCTGCTCGCCCAGCCACATCAGGAACATGGTGCCGCCAACAAGCGTAATGACGGTGGAAACGCGGAAGAACATGCCCGGATCGGTGACGATGCCGTTGCCGTTCTCTAGTCCCGCCGAAATGCCGTAGGCCTGCACGATGGCAAGCAGCACTGTGCCGTAGCGGGTATACTGATTGATGATCTTGCGACCCTGCTCGCCTTCCTTCTTCAGCGCTTCCAGCGAAGGAATGACCGAGGTCATGAGCTGCATGATGATGGAAGCGGAGATGTAGGGCATGATGCCCAGCGCGAAGATCGCCATGCGTTGCACGGCGCCGCCGGCAAACATGTTGAACATGCCCAGCACGCCCTTCGACTGCGACTGGAAAGCCTGCGAGAAAGCGGCCGGATCGATGCCTGGTAGAGGGATGTAAGTGCCAAGGCGATAAACGAGGAGAGCGCCGATCGTAAACCAGATGCGCTTCTTGAGATCCTCGGCCTTGGCAAAGGCCGCGAAATTGAGATTGGACGCTAGTTGTTCAGCAGCCGAAGCCATGGAAATTTCTCCGCCAGATGACGCGGGAGCGCCCGCTTCGGGCAGCGCCTATCACCGAGCACCGGACATAGGCTCGGCAATGCCAAGATGCAAGCGGCCGCGTCGAGCGCGGCCACTTGTCTAAGATATTATTCGGCAGATGCCTTTTCAGGCAGCTTGACCGAACCGCCGGCCTTCTCGATCTTCTCTATGGCGGCCTTGGAGGCCCCAGCCACGTCGAAGGAGAGCTTGGCCTTCAGTTCGCCGTCCGAGAGGACGCGCACGCCGTCCTTGAGGCGGCGAATGACGCCAGCCTTGACGAGGGCCTCGCCAGTCACGGTCTCCTTGACATCAAGCTTCTTGGCATCGATCGCCGTCTGGATACGGGCGAGCGACACCGTGGCGAAGCTCTTGGCGAAGATGTTGTTGAAGCCGCGCTTCGGCAGACGGCGGTAGAGTGGCATCTGGCCACCCTCGAAGCCGTTGATGGCAACGCCGGAACGGGCCTTCTGACCCTTCACGCCGCGGCCAGCAGTCTTGCCAGAGCCCGAGCCGATGCCGCGTCCGAGACGCTTGCGAGCCTTGGTCGCACCGTCCTTGTCACGCAGGTCGTTGAGTTTCATTTTTCTTCTCCTGCGGCTTACTTCTCGTCCACAACGCGGACGAGATGCTGGACGGCCGCAATCATGCCGCGCACGGAAGGCGTATCTTCCAGCGTGCTCTTGCGGTGCATCTTGTTGAGGCCGAGGCCGACCAGCGTCGCGCGCTGTTCCTTCGGCCGACGGATCGGTGAACCGACCTGCTCAACGGTGACAGTCTTGGTAGCTTTCTTGGCCATGTTGGTGGTCCCTCAGCTATCGACTATTCATCAGCCGCAACGGCATTGCCGCGGCGAGCCTGAAGGGTCGAATACTTGATGCCACGCGCAGCAGCCACATCCTTCGGATGCATCTGGCGCTTCAGCGCGTCGAAAGTAGCGCGAACCATGTTGTACGGGTTCGACGAGCCCATCGACTTGGCGACGACGTCGTGCATGCCGAGCGTCTCGAAGACAGCGCGCATCGGGCCGCCGGCAATGATACCGGTACCCTGCTTGGCGGTGCGCAGCAGAACCTTGCCAGCGCCCCAACGTCCTTCGACGTCGTGGTGCAGCGTACGGCCGGAGCGCAGCGGCACGAAGATCATCTCGCGCTTGGCCGATTCGGTGGCCTTGCGGATCGCTTCAGGCACTTCGCGTGCCTTGCCATGGCCGAAGCCGACGCGGCCCTTCTGATCGCCGACGACGACGAGAGCGGCGAAGCCGAAGCGACGACCACCCTTCACCACCTTGGCGACGCGGTTGATGTGTACGAGCTTGTCGACGATACCGTCGTCGCGCTCTTCGCGGTCACGGCCACGGTCGCGGCCGCCTTCCCTACGTTCCTGTGCCATATCCTAGTCCTTGTTCTTTTCCGGAAGCACGGGTTGCTGAAATGCCGGCGCCCCTTTTCGGGGTCGCCGGCGGCGAAAAACTTGCGCCTTCTGCACGATCCGTTCCGAAATGTCAGCCCCCTTTCGAAGCCGGCTTTCGGAAAGGTTCAGCCTTAGAAGTTCAGGCCACCTTCGCGGGCGGCTTCGGCCAGCGCCTTGACGCGGCCATGATAGATGTACGAGCCACGATCGAAGACGACATCCTTGATGCCAGCCTTGACGGCGCGCTCGGCGACGAGCTTGCCCACGGCAGCTGCGGCGGCGCTGTCGGCACCGGTCTTCTTGGTCGCCTTGAAATCCTTCTCGAGCGTCGAGGCGGCGGCGATGGTGTGGCCGCTGGCGTCGTCGATCACCTGAACATAGATGTTCTTCGAGGTGCGGTGCACCGAAAGACGCGGGCGACCGTTGGCGACAGCCTTGATCTGGCGACGAATGCGCGCCGAACGGCGCAGGGTGGCTTCCTTGGTTGCCATAGTCGTAGTTCCTGCCTTGTAAGACGGGGGTTGCCCTGTGCGGTAGGCTTTTCTCCTCCCGCGGCAACACCCCGTGGCGTTGCGTTTGTTTGGTCTGTCCTGTCCGAAAAGCCCGAAACTCTTCCGGGCCAGGCCTATTACTTCTTCTTGCCTTCCTTGCGGACGATCTTCTCGCCAGCATAGCGCACGCCCTTGCCCTTGTAGGGTTCCGGGCCGCGATATTCGCGAATCTCGGCGGCGACCTGGCCGACCTGCTGCTTGTCGATACCCGAAACGGTGATTTCGGTCGGCTTGCCTACCGTGATCGTGATGCCCTGCGGGGTCTCATAAACCACATCATGCGAGAAGCCGAGCGCCAGCTGCAGGTTCTTGCCCTGCATGGCAGCGCGGTAACCAACGCCAGTGATTTCGAGCTTCTTTTCGAAGCCGTCCTTCACGCCGGTCAGGATGTTGACGATCTGGGTACGCGACATGCCCCACTTGGAACGCGCGTCCTTCGACTGATCGCGCGGTTCAACGGCGATCTGGCCTTCGTCCAGCTTGACCAGAACTTCGTCGTTGACCACGAAATTCAGCTCACCCTTCGGGCCCTTGGCCGTCACGGTCTGGCCGTTGACAGAAGCGGTCACACCAGCCGGTACCGAGACGGGTTTCTTACCAATACGAGACATTTTCGCTCGTCCTTCCTATCTCAACTCGCCGATCAGAAGATCTGGCAGAGGACTTCGCCGCCGACGTTCTGCTCGCGTGCTTCGTGATCAGCCATCACGCCTTTCGGGGTCGAAAGGATGGCAATGCCGAGGCCGTTGGCAACCTGCGGAATCGACTTGGCCGAAACGTAGACGCGGCGGCCCGGCTTCGAAACGCGGGAAATTTCGCGTACGACCGGATTGCCGTCGAAATACTTCAGTTCGATCTCGATTTCCGACTTGCCGTTGTCGAAGTCGGTCTGGCTGTAATCGCGGATGTAGCCTTCCGACTTCAGCACGTCGAGAACACGGGCGCGCAGACGCGACGCCGGGGTCGACACCGACGACTTCTTACGGCCGTAGGCGTTGCGGATGCGGGTCAGCATATCGCCGAGAGGATCGCTCAATGACATTTCTTGTCCTCCTTACCAGCTCGACTTGACCAGGCCTGGGATCTGGCCGGTGTTGCCGAGATCGCGAAGCGCGATACGCGAGACCTTGAGCTTACGATAGAAGGCGCGCGGACGGCCCGTGACTTCGCAGCGGTTACGGATGCGGATCTTGGCCGAATTGCGCGGCAGGGCCGCGAGCTTCAGCTGGGCGCGGAAGCGCTCATCCATCGGCTTGGACTGGTCCATGACGATTTCCTTGAGGGCCTTACGCTTGGCAGCGTACTGATCCACAAGCTTGCGGCGCCGGTTGTTCTTTTCGACTGAGCTGGTCTTTGCCATTTCAGATTTTTCCTTTGCTCGCTGCCGTTACTGGCGGAAGGGGAAGTTGAAAGCCTTGAGCAGCGCCCTGGCTTCGTCGTCCGTCTTCGCAGTCGTACAAACGATGATGTCCATGCCCCAGATCTGATCGACCTTGTCGTAGTTGATCTCCGGGAACACGAGGTGCTCCTTGATGCCCATGGCGTAGTTGCCACGGCCATCGAAGCTCTTCGGGTTCAAGCCGCGGAAGTCGCGAACGCGCGGCAGCGCGATGTTGACCAGGCGGTCCAGGAATTCGTACATGCGCTCCTTGCGCAATGTCACCTTGGTGCCGATCGGCATGTTCTCGCGAACCTTGAAGCCGGCGATCGACTTGCGGGCGCGGGTGATAACCGGCTTCTGGCCAGCGATCATCGCGAGGTCCTCGGCAGCGACCGAGGGCTTCTTGGAGTCGCCCGTGGCCTCGCCGACACCCATGTTCAGCACGATCTTGTCGATACGCGGAATCTGCATCTCGTTGTCGTACTTGAACTGCTCCAGCAGCGCCTTCTTGATGGTCTCATTATAGACCTGCTTCAGGCGCGGCGTGTTCTGCGCGGTTTGTGCTGCCTTAGCCATTGATGACTTCTCCCGAGCGCTTGGCGACTCGTACCTTCTTGCCGTCCTTCTCAAGCTTGAAGCCGACGCGGGTCGGCTTGCCGTCCTTCGGATCGGCAACAGCGATGTTCGAAAGATGGATCGGCGCTTCCTTGCGGATCAGACCACCCTGCTGCGCCTGGGTCTGGCGCTGGTGACGGACCACGACGTTGATGCCGCGAACAATGGCGGTGTCTTCCTTCGGCTGAACGGACACGACTTCGCCGGAGCGGCCCTTGTCCTTGCCGGAAAGCACGACGACCTTGTCGCCTTTGCGGATTTTTTGCATTTCTCCGGCTCCTTACAGCACTTCAGGTGCGAGCGAGATGATCTTCATGTGGTTCTTCGCGCGAAGTTCGCGCGGAACCGGCCCGAAGATACGGGTGCCCACCGGCTCTTTCTTGTTGTCGACGAGAACGGCTGCGTTCTTGTCGAAACGGATCACGCTGCCGTCCGGACGACGGATGTCCTTGGCCGTGCGAACCACGACCGCCTTCATCACATCACCCTTCTTCACGCGGCCGCGCGGAATAGCTTCCTTGATCGACACCACGATGATGTCGCCAACCGAGGCGTACTTCCGCTTCGAGCCGCCCAGCACCTTGATGCACATGACACGACGGGCGCCGGAGTTATCCGCGACGTCGAGGTTTGTTTGCATCTGAATCATGACTGGCCGCCTTCTTCTTCGCTATCGGGATGGACTCAAAAAGCCCCTCCCCGGTCTGTCCAAAATTCGTTTCGTTACGCCTGATCGGAACCGATCACGACCCAGCGCTTATCCTTGGAAATCGGAGCCGATTCCTGGATAGACACCTGGTCGCCCACCTTGTGGGTGTTGTTCTCGTCATGCGCCTTGTACTTCTTCGACATGCGCACGGTCTTCTTCATCACCGGGTGGGTGAAGCGACGCTCGACCTTGACGACGACCGTCTTCTCGTTCTTGTCGCTGACGACGGTGCCCTGCAGGATGCGCTTTGGCATGATTCTCGTCCTTATGCCTTCTTGGCCGCTGCTTTTTCAGCAGCGATGGTCTTGATGCGCGCGATGTCCTTGCGGACCTGCTTCACGCGCGCGGTCTTTTCGAGCTGGCCGGTAGCCTTCTGAAAGCGCAGGTTGAACTGCTCCTTCTTCAGGTTGGCAAGGTCAGTGTCGAGCTCGTCGACGGTCTTCATACGTACATCAGAGGCCTTCATCGCCTAGCCCTTTCTTATTCTGCAATGCGCTGCACGAAGCGCGTGCGAACCGAGAGCTTGGCGGCGCCGAGGCGCAACGCCTCGCGAGCGATCTCTTCCGACACACCGTCGATCTCGAACATGACGCGGCCCGGCTTGACGCGGCAAGCCCAGTAGTCGACCGCGCCCTTACCCTTACCCATGCGGACTTCGGTTGGCTTCGAGGTCACCGGAACGTCCGGGAACACACGGATCCAAACCCGGCCGGCGCGCTTCATCTCGCGGGTGATCGCGCGGCGTGCCGCCTCGATCTCACGCGCTGTGACGCGGTTCGGCTCCAGCGCCTTCAGTCCGAAGCCGCCGAAATCCAGGTTGGTGCCACCCTTCGCGGTGCCGTGGATGCGGCCCTTGAACTGCTTACGGAACTTTGTGCGCTTTGGCTGCAGCATCGTTCTAACTCCAAATTCCCTTGCCTATCAGGCGTTTTCGCGACGACGGCTGCGCTCGGAGCGCTCACCGCCCTGCGAATGATCGCCTTCGGTGGCCCGACGTTCCGAAGCCATCGGGTCGTGCTCGAGGATCTCGCCCTTGAACACCCACACCTTGACGCCGCAGATGCCGTAGGCGGTCTGGGCTTCGGCGGTGCCGTAGTCGACATCGGCGCGCAGCGTATGCAGCGGCACACGGCCTTCACGGTACCATTCCATGCGGGCGATTTCGGCGCCGCCAAGACGGCCCGAGCAGTTGATGCGGATGCCTTCGGCACCGAGACGCATGGCCGACTGCACGGCGCGCTTCATGGCGCGACGGAAAGCAATACGACGCTCGAGCTGCTGGGCAATCGACTGCGCGACCAGCGTCGCGTCGGTCTCCGGCTTGCGCACTTCGACGATGTTGAGATGCGTTTCGGACTGCGTCATCTCCGTCAGCTTCTTGCGCAGCTTCTCGATGTCGGCGCCCTTCTTGCCGATGATCAGACCCGGGCGAGCAGCGTGAATGGTCACGCGGCACTTCTTGTGTGGACGCTCGATGACGATCTTGGAGATCGCGGCCTGCTTGAGTTCCTTCTCAAGATATTCGCGGATCTTCAGGTCTTCATGCAGCAGCTTGCCGTACTCGCCGGTGTTTGCGTACCAGCGCGAGTCCCAGGTGCGGTTGATGCCGAGACGGAGACCGATCGGATTGATTTTCTGACCCATTATGCGGCCTCCCCTTTCTCTTCAACCTCACGCACGACAATCGTGAGGTGCGAAAACGGCTTCTCGATACGGCTGGCGCGACCGCGTCCACGAGCGTGGAAACGCTTCATGACGATCGACTTGCCGACATAGGCCTCAGCCACGATCAGCGCGTCGACATCGAGGTCGTGGTTGTTTTCCGCGTTGGCGATCGCCGATTCCAGCGTCTTCTTCACGGTGTCCGAAATCCGCTTGCGCGAGAATTCCAGATCATTGAGCGCAGCCGCAACCTTCTTGCCGCGGATCATCGCGGCAACCAGGTTCAGCTTCTGCGGGCTGATACGGATCGTGCGCAGGACGGCACGAGCCTCGTTGTCAGCAAGCCTGCGCGGAGCTTTGGCCTTGCCCATGATTTACTTCCTCTTCGCTTTCTTATCCGCGCCGTGACCGTAATAGGTCCGGGTCGGAGCGAATTCACCGAACTTGTGGCCGACCATGTCCTCGTTCACGGAGACCGGGACGTGCTTCTGGCCGTTGTAAACACCGAAGGTGAGACCGACAAACTGCGGCAGGATGGTGGAGCGGCGGCTCCACATCTTGATCACCTCACTACGACCACCTTCACGAACCTTGTCCACCTTCTTCAGAAGGTAGCCGTCGACGAAGGGGCCTTTCCAAATCGAACGAGTCACTTGGCGTTACCTCTTCTTAGCTCTTGCGCTGATGGCGCGAGCGCACAATGAATTTATCGGTCGCCTTGTTGGACCGCGTCTTCTTGCCCTTGGTGGGCTTGCCCCACGGGGTGACCGGATGGCGGCCACCCGACGTGCGGCCTTCACCACCGCCATGCGGATGGTCGACCGGGTTCATGGCAACGCCGCGGTTATGCGGACGCTTACCGCGCCACACCGTACGGCCGGCCTTGCCGTCGTTGATGTTGCCGTGGTCAGGGTTCGACACCGCGCCGACGGTCGCAAAGCACGAGCCATGCACGATGCGCTGCTCGCCCGAGTTCAGGCGCAGGATCGCCATGCCCTGATCGCGACCGACGAGCTGGGCATATGCACCAGCCGAACGGGCAACCTGGCCGCCCTTGCCGGGCTTCAACTCGATGTTGTGCACGATGGTGCCCACCGGCATGGCCGAGAGCGGCATCGCATTGCCGGGCTTCACGTCGACCGATTCACCAGCCACAACCTTGTCACCGGCCTGCAGACGCTGCGGGGCGATGATGTAGTTCAGCTCGCCATCCTCATACTTGATGAGAGCGATGAAAGCGGTACGGTTCGGATCGTATTCCAGGCGCTCGACCGTGCCGACCACGTCGAACTTGCGACGCTTGAAGTCGATGATGCGGTACGTGCGCTTGTGACCGCCGCCGATGAAGCGGGCCGTGATGCGACCGTAGTTGTTTCGGCCGCCCGACTTGGTCAGGCCTTCGGTCAGGCCCTTGACGGGCTTGCCCTTGTGGAGGCCCGAGCGGTCGACGATGACCAACTGGCGGGTGCTCGGCGTTATCGGGTTATATTTCTTCAGTGCCATTGTCGTTGTCCTCGCGGCCTAGCTCAGAGACCCGTCGCGACGTCGATCGACTGGCCATCGGCCAGCGTCACCACTGCTCGCTTGACGTCGCCCTGGCGGCCGATCGTGCCGCGGAAGCGCTTCACCTTGCCCTTGCGGAGCAGGGTATTCACAGCCGTTACCTTGACGCCGAACAGCGCCTCGACAGCTGCCTTGATCTCCGGCTTCGACGCCTTCTTGGCGACGTTGAAGACCACCTGGTTGTTCTCGGAGGCCATAGTCGACTTTTCAGTGATCGCCGGCGAGACGATCACGTCGTAATGACGAAGGTCGGTCATTTGAAGCGCTCCTCGAGAGCCTCGACGGCGGCCTTGGAAAGGACCAGCGTGCCGCGGCGCAGAATGTCGTAGACGTTGATGCCCTGGATGGGCAGCACGTCGATGTTCGGGATGTTTGAAGCAGCCCGCTTGAAGCCCTGATCGACTTCGGCGCCGCCGATGAACAGAGCGTTGGTCAGGCCGAGCGACGCGAAGTTCTCGACCAGAGCCTTGGTCTTGGCTTCAGTCAGCTTCAAATCGTCGACAACGATGAGCGACGAGCTCTTCGCCTTGGCCGACAGCGCATGCTTGATGCCAAGCGCACGAACCTTCTTCGGCAGATCGTGCTCGTGGCTGCGAACGACCGGGCCATGAGCCTTGCCGCCGCCGCGGAACTGCGGAGCACGGGCCGAATGGTGACGGGCGCGGCCGGTACCCTTCTGCTTGTACATCTTGGCGCCGGTGCGGGCGACGTCGGCGCGACCCTTGGCCTGATGGGTACCCTGCTGCTTCTTGGCAAGCTGCCAGCGAACGACGCGGGCGAGGATGTCTTCGCGGGGCTCAAGGCCGAAGATCTCTTCCGAGAGCTTCACCTTGCCGGCATCCTTGCCGGCGAGCGTGGTGATCTTGAGGTCCATTATTCCGCTCCCTCGGTGGCCGGAGCCTGATTGTTGGCGGCGGCGCGGATTGCGGCCGGCTTCGGCGCGTTGGCGGGCAGCGCCACCTTGGCGGCGTCGCGCACCAGGATCCAGGCGCCCTTGGTGCCCGGAACCGCGCCACGAATGAGGATCAGGCCGCGATCGGCGTCGGTCGAAACGACCTCGACGTTCTGCGTGGTCACCCGGGTAGCACCCATGTGGCCGGCCATCTTCTTACCTTTGAACACCTTGCCCGGGTCCTGGCGCTGACCAGTCGAGCCGTGCACGCGGTGCGACAGTGAGTTACCGTGGGTAGCGCGGCCACCACCAAAATGGTGGCGCTTGATGACACCCTGGAAACCCTTACCAGTCGAAGTGCCGGTGACGTCCACTTTCTGACCGGCGACGAAGTGGTCGACAGTCAGTTCTGCGCCGACGTCCAGCAAGTTGTCCGGCGAAACGCGGAACTCGGCAACCTTGGCCTTGGGCTCCACGGAGGCGGCGGCGAAATGACCGCGCATGGCCTTCGACGTGTTCTTGACCTTGGCAAGCCCGACGCCGAGCTGAACGGCGGTATAGCCATTCTTTTCCTGCGTGCGCTGTGCGACGACCTGGCAGCTCTCCATGCGGAGAACGGTAACGGGGACATGCTCGCCGGCATCATTGTAGATGCGGGTCATTCCCACCTTCTGTGCAATTACACCTGAACGCATCGGTTCATCTTCCTTCAGAGGAGCAGGTCGGGTTGCCCCGCCGGCTCATGGTTCAGCTCTTAGAGCTTGATTTCGACGTCCACGCCGGCGGCCAGATCGAGCTTCATCAGCGCGTCAACCGTCTGCGGGGTCGGGTCCACGATATCGAGCAAGCGCTTGTGGGTGCGCATCTCGAACTGCTCGCGGCTCTTCTTGTCGACGTGCGGCGAACGGTTGACCGTGAACTTCTCGATGCGCGTCGGCAGCGGGATCGGTCCGCGGACGTTAGCGCCGGTGCGCTTGGCCGTGGAAACGATTTCCCGGGTCGAAGCATCGAGCACGCGGTGATCGAACGCTTTAAGTCGGATGCGGATATTCTGTCCGTTCATGCGTCTATTCCTTGTTCTGGCGCGGCGCGGGCGTATTCCCGCCCGCGACAGATCTTTGGTTCTTCTTACTCGACGATGGATGCGACGATGCCGGCGCCGACGGTACGGCCGCCTTCGCGGATAGCGAAGCGCAGCTTCTCTTCCATGGCGATCGGCACGATCAGCTCGACGTCAACGGTGATGTTGTCGCCGGGCATCACCATCTCGGTGCCGGCCGGCAGCGAAACGATGCCCGTCACGTCCGTCGTGCGGAAGTAGAACTGCGGACGGTAGTTCGTGAAGAACGGCGTATGACGGCCACCCTCTTCCTTCGTCAGGATGTAGGCTTCCGCCTTGAACTTCTTGTGCGGCTTCACCGTGCCCGGCTTGGCCAGAACCTGGCCGCGCTCAACGCCTTCACGGTCAACGCCGCGCAGCAGCGCACCGATGTTGTCGCCGGCCTGGCCCTGGTCGAGCAGCTTGCGGAACATCTCAACGCCCGTGCAGGTCGTCTTCGACGTCGCACGGATGCCGACGATTTCCAGTTCCTCGCCAACCTTGACGATGCCGCGCTCGACGCGACCCGTCACAACCGTGCCGCGGCCAGAGATCGAGAACACGTCTTCGATCGGCATCAGGAACGGCTTGTCGATCGGACGCTCAGGCGTCGGGATGTAGGTGTCGACCGCTGCCATCAGCTCGCGGATCGCGTCTTCGCCGATCTTCTTGTCCGAATCTTCCAGCGCAGCCAAAGCCGAACCCTTGATGATCGGAATGTCGTCGCCCGGGAACTCGTACTTCGACAGAAGCTCGCGAACTTCCAGCTCAACCAGCTCCAGAAGCTCGGCGTCGTCAACCTGGTCGACCTTGTTCAGGAACACAACGATCGCAGGAACGCCAACCTGACGGGCGAGCAGGATGTGCTCGCGGGTCTGCGGCATCGGGCCGTCGGCGGCCGAGCAAACCAGGATCGCGCCGTCCATCTGGGCAGCTCCGGTGATCATGTTCTTCACATAGTCGGCGTGGCCGGGGCAGTCGACATGCGCATAGTGACGGGCAGGCGTCTCGTACTCGACATGCGCCGTCGAGATCGTGATGCCGCGAGCCTTCTCTTCCGGCGCCGCGTCGATCTGGTCATAAGGCTTGTATTCGCCAAAGTACTTCGTGATCGCTGCCGTCAGCGACGTCTTGCCATGGTCAACGTGACCAATCGTGCCAATGTTCACATGAGGCTTCGTACGCTCGAATTTACCTTTTGCCATGTGAGGTCTCCATTTCCTGCATGCCCGAAGGCGTTAAACCTGGTTACTGACGCAATTCCTCGGAATTACGCGTATTTCTTCTGAACTTCCTGAGCGACCGCGGTCGGAACCGGCTCATAGTGGTCGAACTGCATAGTGTACTGGGCACGGCCCTGCGACATCGAACGCAGCGAGTCGACGTACTTGAACATGTTGGCCAACGGCACCATCGCGTTGACGACGACGGCGACACCACGGGTCTCCTGACCCTGGATCTGGCCACGGCGGCTGTTCAGATCGCCGATGACGTTGCCGACGTAATCTTCCGGCGTGACGACCTCGACCTTCATGATCGGCTCGAGCAGCTGGACGCCGAGCTTCGGAGCAGCTTCCCTGAAAGCAGCACGGGAAGCGATTTCGAACGCCAGTACCGACGAGTCAACGTCGTGGAAAGCACCATCGATCAGCGTCGCCTTGACCCCGATCATTGGGAAGCCAGCGAACGGGCCGGACGACATGACCGAACCGATGCCCTTTTCGACGCCCGGAATGTATTCCTTCGGAACCGAACCGCCGACAATCTTGGACTCGAACACGTAGTCCTCGCCTTCCGGATTTGGCTCGAACACCAGCTTGACGCGGGCGAACTGGCCGGTACCACCGGTCTGCTTCTTGTGGGTGTAGTCCTGTTCGTGCGTGCGGGTGATCGTCTCGCGATAGGCCACCTGCGGAGCACCGACATTCGCCTCGACCTTGAACTCGCGACGCATGCGGTCGACGATGATGTCGAGGTGAAGCTCGCCCATGCCGGCGATGATCGTCTGACCCGATTCCTCGTCGGTCTTGACGCGGAAGGACGGATCCTCGGCAGCCAGGCGATGCAGCGCGAGGCCCATCTTTTCCTGGTCGCCCTTGGTCTTCGGCTCGATAGCGATCTGAATGACCGGATCCGGGAATTCCATGCGCTCCAGAATGACCGGATGCAGCGGATCGCACAGCGTGTCGCCGGTGGTCGTTTCCTTGAGGCCAGCCAGAGCGACGATGTCGCCGGCAAAAGCCTCGTCAACGTCAGCGCGCGAATTCGCATGCATCTGCAGCATGCGGCCGATGCGCTCCTTCTTGCCTTTCACGGTGTTGTCGAGCGAAGCGCCCTTGGCGAGCTTGCCCGAATAGATGCGTGCAAAGGTGAGCGAGCCGACGAACGGATCGTTCATGATCTTGAAGGCGAGCATGGACAGCGGCTCGTTGTCGTCCGCATGACGCTCGATCTCGGCATCTGTCTTGGCATCGACGCCCTTGATGGCCGGCACGTCGATCGGCGACGGCAGGTATTCGACGACGGCGTCGAGCAACGGCTGCACGCCCTTGTTCTTGAAGGCCGAGCCGCAGAACATCGGGTAGAACTTGACCGCAATGGTGCCCTTGCGGACCAGCGCGCGGATGGTGTCGTTGTCGGGAAGATTGCCCTCGAGATAGTTGTTCATCGCGTCGTCGTCCATCTCGACGGCAGCTTCGATGAGCTTCTCGCGATATTCTTCGGCCTTTTCCTTCAGGTCGGCCGGAATCTCAACGACATCCCAGGCTGCACCGAGCGATTCATCGCGCCAGACCAGCGCATTCATCTCGACCAGATCAACGACGCCCTTGAATTCACTCTCAGCGCCGATCGGCAGCTGCATGACGACGGCCTGCGCACCGAGGCGTGAACCAATCATCTCGACCGAGCGGTAAAAGTCGGCGCCGATCTTGTCCATCTTGTTGCAGAAGATCATGCGCGGCACGTGATACTTGTCGGCCTGGCGCCAGACGGTCTCAGTCTGCGGCTCAACACCGGCGTTGGCGTCGAGCAGTGCAATCGCGCCGTCCAGCACGCGCAGCGAACGCTCCACCTCGATGGTGAAGTCGACGTGGCCAGGCGTGTCGATGATGTTGAAGCGACGCATCTTGCCGTCACGGCCCTGCCAGAAGGTCGTGGTCGCAGCGGACGTGATGGTGATGCCGCGTTCCTGCTCCTGCTCCATCCAATCCATGGTTGCAGCGCCGTCGTGGACTTCGCCGATCTTGTGCGACTTGCCCGTGTAATACAGGACGCGCTCAGTCGTTGTCGTCTTGCCGGCGTCAATGTGCGCCATGATACCGAAATTGCGGTAGTCTTCGATTTTATATTCGCGGGCCATGGGAGGTGCCTCTCAAGTCTCGTTCGCGCTTACCAGCGGTAGTGCGCGAAAGCGCGGTTGGCTTCCGCCATCTTGTGGGTGTCTTCACGCTTCTTCACAGCGGTGCCGCGGTTGTTGGCCGCGTCCATCAGCTCGCCGGAGAGACGATCGACCATGGTGGTCTCGTTGCGGTTGCGCGCAGCCGTGATCAGCCAGCGAATGGCGAGCGCCTGACGACGCTCCGGACGGACATCGACCGGCACCTGGTAGGTTGCACCACCAACGCGACGCGAACGCACTTCGACGTGCGGAGCAACGTTGTCGAGTGCCTGATGGAAGACCGAGACCGGCTCCTGCTTGGTCTTGGACTGAACCTGATCGAGCGCACTATAGACAATCGTCTCAGCAATCGACTTCTTGCCGTCATACATGACGGCGTTCATGAACTTGGTGATCACCAGATCGCCGAACTTCGGATCCGGGTTGATCTCACGCTTATCTGCACTGTGACGACGGGACATGGTTCTTGTCTCTCAATCTCGCAGGCTTGGCGCACAAAAAAAGCGCCGAAGCCGGAAAACCTTACTTCGGACGCTTGGCGCCGTACTTCGAACGGCGCTGCTTGCGGTTCTTGACGCCCTGGGTGTCGAGCACGCCACGAATGACGTGATAGCGCACACCCGGAAGATCCTTCACACGGCCGCCGCGGATCATGACAACCGAGTGCTCCTGAAGGTTGTGGCCTTCACCCGGGATGTAGCCGATCACCTCGAAACCGTTGGTCAGACGAATCTTTGCCACCTTGCGCAGAGCCGAGTTCGGCTTTTTCGGCGTGGTGGTGTAAACGCGCGTGCAGACGCCCCGCTTCTGCGGGTTCTGCTGCATGGCAGGGACCTTGTTTCGCGTTGCCGGCACCTGGCGCGGCTTGCGGATCAGCTGGTTTACGGTAGGCATTAAACCTTCCTTCTAGTTCTCAATCTCGTGTCGCAAACCCATTACGGGCCGTTTCAAGCGGCTTTCCATACGCAAATTCGGGCCGAAACCGCGCGTTTGCGGTCTTGCCCGAACAAAAAGCAGAGGAAGCGTTGCCGCTTCATGCGTGACGGAAATGTCATTCGCTCGTAAAACGAACCCTGTTTGAGGCAAACTCCAAGGCGCGACGCCTTGGAAAAGCTGACCTCACATCGGTTCAGACGTCGCGGCTTCTACTCGCAACATCGCAAACCGTCAACCCCGTAGCCCCAGAAATTCCGCTTGGGCCGAGGCTTGGCTGCCATGCGCGCAATGCATGTAATATTCTTGCGTCTTTTTGCACATGCGAAGAAGAAAGTGACCGGCCTGCGGCTGTCACCCGGCCCGGCTTCGTGCAAAAAGGAGCAAAATGTCCCTTGGGACGGATGCATACGAAGGAATCAGTCTTTGCAAGACCCTTTGAACGACAATGACGAGCCGCGGCCGGTCATGATCATCACCGGCCGCGTCTGGAAGAAGAAAGGCGGCAAGCCGGAGGGTGTCCATGTGATGCTGACGGCACCAGATGATGATTCTGCCGTGCGTCGTGCCCTGGAATCACTCGCAGCCGAGGGCTACGCCGAAGCAGAACTCGACCAGATCGGCGAAATGCAGGAAGAACCCGACGAGGAGCCGCACATTTCCGCCTATCAAGGCGCGCTTGAAGGTGAAGTCTCGATCGTCACCTTCGACGAGCCGATCTGAACGGACGAAGACGGTGGCAGGGGATCAGAATCAAGAGAAGACGCCGCGGGACTGGGCCGATCGCGCCGTCGCAGCGATCGAGGCGGATCAACATCGTTCGGCCGACACGCATTTGTGGAAGCTCGACGTGCCGTCCCTCCCCGGCATCGATCTCTATCTGAAAGACGAATCCACACACCCGACCGGCAGCTTGAAACACCGGCTGGCGCGCTCGCTCTTTCTCTATGCCTTGTGCAACGGCCTGATCCGCGAAGGCACGGCTGTGGTCGAGGCGTCCTCCGGCTCCACCGCCGTCTCGGAGGCCTATTTCGCCCGCATGATCGGCACACCTTTTTACGCGGTGATGCCACGCTCGACCTCACGCGAGAAGATTGCCGCCATCGAGCACTATGGCGGTAATTGCCATTTCATCGACGACGGCCGGCGCATCTACGCCGAATCCGAGGAACTCGCCGAACGGCTCGGCGGCTACTTCATGGATCAGTTCACGCATGCGGAACGCGCCACCGACTGGCGCGGCAACAACAACATCGCCGAAGCCATCTTCCAGCAGATGCGCACGGAACGCTTTCCGATCCCCTCCTGGGTGGTGATGGGGGCCGGCACCGGTGGCACCTCAGCGACCATCGGCCGTTACATCCGCTACAAGCGCCACGCGACGAGACTGTCGGTCGCCGACGTCGAACACTCCGCATTCTTTGAAGGTTACTCGACACAAAACCCGGTCGCCTCCAGCGAACGCGCGTCCCGTATCGAAGGCATCGGCCGACCGCGCGTCGAACCATCCTTCGTACCGGGCGTCATCGACCATATGCTGCGCATACCCGACGCAGTGTCGATTGCGGCCAAGCGGGTGCTGTCGCGCCGGCTTGGACGGCGGGTCGGCGGCTCGACTGGTACCAATTTCGCGGCAATGTGCTTTCACGCCGCGCGCATGGTTGCTGCCGGAGAAAACGGTTCGGTGGTGACGCTGATCTGCGATTCCGGCGAGCGCTACGCCAACACCTACTACTCCGACGACTGGTTGCGGGCGAACGCCATCGATCCTTCGCCCTTCGAGCCGCTGCTCGAGAATTTCCTGGCCGGCGGCCCATTCGAACTCCATCTTGAAGAAAGCTGGCGATGACCGCTGCATGCCCCATCAACATGGCCATTGTCGGCGTCGGCAAGATCGCCCGCGACCAGCATCTGCCGGCGCTCGCCAGGGACAAGGATTTTAGGCTCGTCGCGGCTGCAAGCCCGCATGGGAAAGTCGACGATGTTGCCAACTTCACCGACATCGGGACGCTCCTGGAAGCCGTGCCCGAGATCGAAGCGGTATCGCTGTGCATGCCGCCACAGTTCCGGCATGACGCGGCGCGCGCTGCGATCCTGGCGGGCAAGCACGTATTCATGGAAAAGCCGCCCGGCGCGACAGTGAGCGAGGTCGAGCAACTGAAGACGCTCGCGGCGAAAAAAGGCGTGACGCTGTTCGCCTCATGGCATTCGCGCTATGCGCCGGCTGTCGAGGCGACACGAACCTTCCTTGGCTCGGCAAGGATCAGATCCGCTGCCATCAACTGGAAGGAAGACGTGCGCCGCTGGCATCCGAACCAGGACTGGATCTGGCAGCCAGGCGGCTTCGGCGTGTTCGACCCCGGCATCAACGCCTTGTCGATCGCCACCTATATCTTTCCGCCGATGTTCATCACGGCGGCAACCCTCGACTTCCCGGAAAACCGCGGTGCGCCGATCGCGGCACAGATGACCTTCCGCACCGATGACGGCATCCCAGTCGCTGTCGACTTCGACTGGCGCCAGACCGGGCCGCAGAGCTGGGACATCCTTGCCGAGACAGACAACGGGTCGATGGTGCTGTCCGGCGGCGGCACCACGCTTACCGTCGATGGCAAAGTCGAGCAGGAGGGCCCGGAGACGGAATACCCAATGCTTTATCGCCGCTTCGCCGAACTGGTGCACGGCCGAAAATCCGATGTCGATCTCGCGCCCCTGCAGCATGTGGCGGATGCGTTCATGCTGGGCAAGCGCAATGTGGTCGAAGCCTTCTTCGACTGACCAACATGTGGCGCAAGCAAAAAACCGGCAGGCGTTTCGCCCGCCGTTTTTTGCCGCTGCGAGCAGTCTGGAGCGCCACGTATCCATTCAGATGCGCAAAGGACACTCCAGCACTTTGAACCTGCGCATCGTGCTTTCCGAAAATCGATCCGATTTTCGAGCCAATGTGCTGGTTCGCGCCGCCTAATTCACCGGGCCGGGCATACCACCCTCGCCCACAGTCGGAGCTTCAGGCTTTACGCCGGTGGCGCGGTTGATGAAGACGGTGACCACCCATAGCACCACGCCGATGGCGAGCAGAACGCCGGCGATCTTGTACTGCTCGGGATTGCGCCCGGTCCACGGCCCGGTCAAGAACCCGCAGGCAATCGCCCCGATAATCGGCAGAATGGTCGGCGCCGTGAAATGGGAGTGGTCAACCTTGTCCTTGCGCAGCACCAGTACCGTAACATTGACGATGGTGAACACGCACAGGAGCAGCAACGCCG
The DNA here is from genome assembly GCF_002858745.1 of Mesorhizobium loti. GTDB lineage: Bacteria > Pseudomonadota > Alphaproteobacteria > Rhizobiales > Rhizobiaceae > Mesorhizobium > Mesorhizobium loti_F. Next base: position 313,344 of record NZ_PJRO01000001.1, read on the forward strand.
TCGTTCCACCGAGCTGTGGCACCGAGCCGACGAAGGTGATCAGGCCAAAGGCGAGCAGCGTCGTGAAGATGATGGCAATGTAAGGCGTCTTGCGCCCCGAATGCACCTTGCCGAGTACCGGCGGGAGCACATGCTCTCGGCTCATGCCGTAGACCAGGCGGCTCGCCATCAGCATGTTGATCAGTGCGGAGTTGGCCACGGCAAACATGGTGATGAAGGCGAATATCCAGATCGGAAAGCCCGGCGCACCGGTCGACACCACTTTGAGCAGCGGCGCTTCACCCTCGCCGAGTTCCGCAGGCTCGACCAGCGTGACTGCCGAGACAGAGACCAGCACATAGATCACGCCAGTAATCAGCAGCCCAGCCAGCAGGATCTTCGGGAAAATCTTGGTCGGCTCCTTTGTCTCCTCTGCCATGTTCACCGAATCCTCGAAACCGACCATCGCAAAGAAGGCAAGCGTGGTGGCGGCGATCACCGGCCAGAATGGGCTGACACCCTCCGGGGTGTGGAATTCGGCGACCCGCGAAACATCGCCCTGCCCCATGCCGATCGCCCAAAGCCCGATGGCTATGACGATCAGCAGACCGGTCAGTTCAACGCAGGTCAGAACCACATTGAGCTTCACGCTCTCGCCGACGCCGCGGAAATTCACTGCAGCCACGATGGCCATGAAGGCGAGGCCGAGCAGGATGATGCCGTTGCCGCTCTCCAACCCCAAGCCAAAGGCGGACGAGAAATTGACCGCGAAGGCGCGCGATGCCGTCGAGGCCGAAGTGATGCCCGAGCACATCACGGCAAAAGCAACGATGAAGGTGATGAAGTGGATGCCGAAGGCTTTGTGTGTATAGAGCGCGGCGCCAGCGGCACGGGGATACTTGGTCACGAGTTCAAGGTAACTGAAGGCGGTGATGACGGCGACGACGAAGGCGACCAAAAACGGCAACCACACCACGCCGCCGACCTGCTTGGCGACCTGCCCGGTCAACGCGTAGATGCCGGTGCCCAGAATGTCGCCGACAATGAACAAGAGCAGCAGCCACGGGCCCATGACACGATGAAGACTGGGCTCCGCCGCGTCTGTATGGCCTGATTTCAAGGTTGCGTCGGTCATCGGTCCCTCCTCGTTGCGGCGCCGCGACCATCAGGTCGAACAGGACACTGCATCCTCGTTTCGCGCATGAACCGGCCAGCGTTGCGGTCACGGATCAAACTTCGGACCCCCCTTCATCCCCCGACCGAGTATGGAGCAGAGACAAGGGATGTCAAACTGCCGCAGCCATCTTGCACAGGCGGCCAAAGCGGCACGCCAGTGTCCAACTGATGTGGCAGTCTCTAATGGACATGGAGACGTTCGCTCGGCCTCAGGATCCGGCGTAGCGTGCCTCATGGTCGAGCAGCCAGCGCTTGCGTTCCAACCCGCCACCGTAGTTGGTGAGCGCACCGTTGGCGCCGACCAGACGATGGCACGGCACGACGACCGAAAGCGGGTTGGAGCCATTGGCATGGCCGATTGCGCGCGCCGCCTTCGGCCGACCAAGCCGTTCGGCAAATGCACCATAGGCAAGCGTTTCGCCAGGCGCGACTTCGCGCAGGGCCGTCCACATCTCGTTCTGAAAGGCAGTTCCATCCAGCCCGACCGGCAAGGTGCGGAGAAAACCGACCTCGCCGTCAAAGTAAGCCGCGAAGGCCTGCCTGGATTTGGCGGAAACAGCCCCCGCCCTCAGCTGATAGCGGCCCGACGCCAGGCGATGGCGTAACCACCGATCCATGCGGCCGGCGCAATCGGCAAACTCGACCATGAACAGTGCGTCTGTCTCGTCCTCGATCGCAACCAGCGGTCCGATCGGCGAGGCAACCGTTCCGGAAACCAACCCAATCTGCCTGTCACCTTTCCGCGTCATCGAACCCTCTGCACTCCCTATCGCTCATTCCGGCAGTCATGCCCCGCCAAGCGTAGCTGTTTTGCGTCCCGTTTCCTGTCAGGAGTATTCGGAACGTCACAGAAAAAAGGCATCAACGCTCAACGTGCGTCGTGGAAGATGATTCCGACCGTGTGGCGGTGTCCCGACCTGATCCGGCTGACGCCATGACGCAGGTTGACACGGTAGTTGCCCTTTGTGCCCTGCACCGGCCTATTGTGGACAGCGAAGGCAACGGCGTCGCCCTGGTGGAGCGGCACGACCTCGGCGCGGCTCTGCATGCGTGGGCGCTGTTCGGTCAGCACGAACTCGCCGCCGGTGAAATCACGGCCGGGCTCGGAAAGCAGCACCGCAACCTGGATCGGAAAGGCGAGATCACCATAAAGATCCTGGTGCAGGCAGTTGAAGTCGCCGGCCTTGTACTGCAGCAGAAGTGGCGTCGGCCGCTGCTGACCTGCAGCGTGACAAAGACCGAGATAAGCTTGATGCGCGGGCGGATAGCGCTGGTCGATCCCCATACGCTCATTCCAGCCGTTGGCGACCGTGGCCAGATGGGGATAAAGCGCGGTCCGCAGCCCACCGATCAGGCCCGGCAGCGGATATTTGAAATAGCGGTACTCGCCTTTGCCGAAACCATGCCGGGCCATGATGATGTGGCTGCGGAAGTGCTCTTCGTGCGGGTACAGCGTGGCGATATCGGCGCATTCCAGGGGAGAAAGCAGCTTATCGATCACGGCACAGCCATAAGCATTCAGGTCGGCGCCGAGCGCTCCCCAATCATAGGCAGCAACGCGCTGCTCGGCGGATTGACTGGTCGACTGACCAATGTGGGTGCTGGCGTGCATGACGGCCTCCTTGGCGTGGGGGTCCGTACCAACAAAGGCCGGAACGGATAATCTGCCGCCGAGAGTAGAAGCCGAACTACGGCGCCGCATTCCGTTTCTTGCTTTGTTTCAACAGTCGCCACTGCGCAGCGATTTCACCAGCTGGGTGACGATGGGGTCGAAGGTCTTGGCCTGGGCCTTGTCATATTCGAGGCGGAAGTATGCAACGGCGTCGTTGCAGACCGGAATCGCGCGTTCGTAGTAGACACGATCGCCCTTCGAGCCCGACCATACCGCCCAGTTGGACTTCTGTCGCTTGTAGGCAACCGACCAAACGGCAAGTTTGGCGTTTCCGTCGGGCGATCGCGCGGTGCCCCCATCGCCGTTTGCGGATTCTTCGATGGCCGAGAAATCCCCCGGAACATCAATCCAGTAGTTGTAGCGGGCGTTTCCGTAAGACGTCCAATCGCCAGCCACGGTCTGGGCAGTCGCGGCAAGTGCGAGAGAGACAGCGAGGGTAACGTATCTCGTGGCGGCGCATCTCATGGCGACCTCGCAATGGAACCGAGCTTGCGATCAATATCCGACGCGAAGCACCGACACCATGCTTCAGGTCGGAACCAATCCCCAACCACCAAAAGAAAAAGGGGCCGAAAGGCCCCTTTTTTGTATTGTTCGATCGCCGCCTACTGTGCGGCGGTGACCATTTCGGTCAGCATCGGCTCGGCCACTTCGACACCAGACGTCTTGCGACGCTCGTCGAGGATGAGCTCGTCGCGATGCGACGGATCTGGCTCATCTGGCCACCGGTGCCGGCAGGGATCAGACGGCCGACGATGACGTTTTCCTTCAGGCCCTGCAGCATGTCGGTCTTGCCGGCAACGGCAGCTTCCGTCAGCACGCGGGTCGTCTCCTGGAAGGAGGCGGCCGAGATGAAGGACGGCGTCTGCAGCGAAGCCTTGGTGATGCCGAGCAGCACCGGCAGGCCGGCCGCTGGCTTCTTGCCTTCTTCGATCAAGCGCTCGTTGATCTCGTCCAGTTCGATCACGTCGACATGATCGCCGGCGATGTAGGTCGAGTCGCCCTGCTCGGTGATTTCCACCTTCTGCAGCATCTGACGAACGATCACCTCGATGTGCTTGTCGTTGATCGTCACGCCCTGCAACCGATAGACTTCCTGGATTTCGTTGACGAGGTAGGAAGCAAGAGCCTCCACGCCCTTGATCGCCAGGATGTCGTGCGGTGCCGGATTGCCGTCGAGGATGTAGTCGCCCTTCTCGATGACGTCGCCGTCCTGAAGATGGAACGGCTTGCCCTTCGGGATCAGGTATTCGACCGGCTCCAGCGTCGAGTCATGCGGCTCGATGATGATGCGGCGCTTGTTCTTGTAATCGCGGCCGAAGCGGACCGTGCCATCGATCTCGGCGATGATGGCATGATCCTTCGGACGGCGAGCCTCGAACAGTTCGGCCACGCGCGGCAGACCACCGGTGATGTCCTTGGTCTTGGCGCTTTCCATCGGGATACGAGCAAGCACGTCGCCCGGCCTGACGGTAGCACCCGGTTCGACCGAGAGGATCGCCTCGACCGAGAGCAGGAAGCGGGCATCGCCGCCCTTCGACAGCTTGCCGACCTTGCCCTTGGCGTCGTGAACGACCATCGCCGGCTTGAGGTCCGAACCGCGCGGTGTGGACCGCCAGTCGATGACCTCGCGCTTGGTGATACCGGTCGACTCGTCTGCCGTTTCCTGAACCGAAATACCATCGACCAGGTCCTCGAACGCCACGCGACCCTCGATTTCGGTGAGGATCGGACGGGTGTACGGGTCCCACTCGGCGATACGCTGGCCGCGCTTCACCTTGTCGCCATCGTCCACGTAGATACGCGAACCGTAGGTGACGCGGTGCGTGGCGCGCTCCTTGCCGGTCTCGTCGAGGATCAGGATCGCCATGTTGCGGCCCATCACCACGAGGTTACCGTCGGAGTTGCGGACCACAGCGCGGTTGCGGACCGACACCGTGCCCTCGTAGGACGCTTCCAGATAGGAGGAGTCCACCACCTGGGCGGTGCCGCCCATATGGAAGGTACGCATGGTGAGCTGCGTTCCCGGCTCGCCGATCGACTGCGCGGCGATGACGCCGACAGCTTCGCCCTGGTTGACCGGAGTACCCCGCGCAAGATCGCGACCATAGCAGACCGCGCAGACGCCGATGCGAACCTCGCAGGTCAGCGCCGAACGGATGCGGACCGACTGCACACCGGCCTTCTCGATCAGCTCGACATCGCGTTCGTCCATCAGCGTGCCGGCCTTGACCAGCAGATCGCCACTGATCGGATGGTTGATGTCGTCGAGTGCCGTACGGCCCAGAACGCGTTGGCCGATGGAAGCGACGACCTGGCCCGCATCGACAATCGGCTGCATGGTGAGGCCCTTGTCGGTGCCGCAGTCGACGGAGTTGACGATGCAGTCCTGCGCCACGTCGACCAGACGGCGGGTCAGGTAACCCGAGTTCGCGGTCTTCAGAGCGGTGTCGGCCAAACCCTTGCGGGCGCCGTGCGTGGAGTTGAAGTACTCCAGAACGGTAAGGCCTTCCTTGAAGTTCGAGATGATCGGCGTCTCGATGATTTCACCCGACGGCTTGGCCATCAGGCCACGCATACCTGCGAGCTGGCGCATCTGGGTGGGCGAACCACGCGCACCCGAATGCGACATCATATAGATCGAGTTCATCGGCTTCTGGCGGCCGCTCGGGTCGAATTCGACCGCCTTGATGCGGCCCATCATTTCGTCGGCGACCTTTTCCGAGCACTTGGCCCAGGCGTCGACGACCTTGTTGTATTTCTCGCCCTGGGTGATCAGGCCGTCATTGTACTGCTGCTCGTATTCCTTGGCCAAAGCCTCGGTTTCGGCAACCAGCTTCTCCTTGGTGTCCGGGATCAGCATGTCGTCCTTGCCGAACGAAATGCCGGCGCGGCAGGCATGAGCGAAGCCGAGGGCCATGATGCGATCGCAGAAGATGACCGTCTCTTTCTGACCGCAGTGGCGGTAGACGGTGTCGATCATCTTGGAGATGTTCTTCTTGGTCATCTCCTGGTTGGCGGTCTCGAACGGCACGTTGACGTTCTTCGGCAAGAGTTCACCGAGGATCATGCGGCCGGGCGTGGTGTCGTAGATTTTCGACACGACATTGCCTTCCGCATCAACGGTCCTGAAGCGCCCCTTGATCTTGGCGTGCAGGGTAACGGCCTTGGTCTCCAGCGCATGCTGCAATTCACCCATGTCGGCGAATGCCATGCCCTCTCCCGGCTCGTTCTGATTGACGATCGAGAGATAATAGAGACCCAGAACCATGTCCTGCGACGGCACGATGATCGGTGCGCCGGAGGCCGGGTGCAGGATGTTGTTGGTCGACATCATCAGCACACGGGCTTCGAGCTGCGCCTCCAGCGACAGCGGCACGTGGACCGCCATCTGGTCGCCGTCGAAATCGGCGTTGAAGGCCGTGCAGACCAGCGGATGAAGCTGGATTGCCTTGCCTTCGATCAGGATGGGCTCGAACGCCTGAATGCCAAGACGGTGCAGCGTCGGTGCGCGGTTCAAGAGCACCGGATGCTCGCGGATGACCTCATCCAGAATATCCCAGACTTCCGGACGCTCCTTCTCGACCAGCTTCTTCGCCTGCTTGACGGTAGAGGAATAACCCTTGGCGTCGAGGCGGGCGTAGATAAAGGGCTTGAACAGCTCCAGCGCCATCTTCTTCGGCAGACCGCACTGATGCAGCTTCAGTTCCGGACCGGTCACGATGACCGAACGGCCCGAATAGTCGACGCGCTTGCCGAGCAGGTTCTGGCGGAAGCGGCCCTGCTTGCCCTTGAGCATGTCGGACAGCGACTTCAGCGGACGCTTGTTGGCACCGGTGATGACGCGACCGCGGCGGCCGTTGTCGAACAGAGCGTCGACAGCTTCCTGCAGCATGCGCTTTTCGTTGCGCACGATGATGCCCGGTGCACGCAGCTCGATGAGGCGCTTCAGACGGTTGTTACGGTTGATGACGCGGCGATAGAGATCGTTCAGGTCGGACGTTGCGAAACGGCCGCCGTCCAGCGGAACCAGCGGGCGCAGGTCCGGCGGGATGACCGGGACGACCTTCATGATCATCCACTCCGGACGGTTGCCGGATTCCATGAAGTTCTCAACCACCTTGAGGCGCTTCAAGAGCTTCTTCTGCTTCAGTTCCGACGTGGTGGAAGCGAGTTCCGAACGCAGGTCGCCTGCGATCTTCTCCAATTCCATGCCGGCAAGCAGGTCATGGATGGCCTCGGCGCCGATCATGGCGGTGAACGAGTCCTCGCCGTATTCGTCGACGGCGATCATGTACTCTTCCTCGCTGAGCAGCTGATGCTCCTTCAGCGCGGTGAGGCCAGGCTCGGTGACGATGTAGTTTTCGAAGTAGAGAACGCGCTCGATATCCTTCAGCGTCATGTCGAGCAGCGTGCCGATGCGCGACGGAAGCGACTTCAGGAACCAGATGTGGGCGACCGGAGCGGCCAACTCGATGTGGCCCATGCGCTCACGGCGAACGCGTGACAGCGTCACTTCCACGCCGCACTTTTCGCAGATGACGCCCTTGTACTTCATGCGCTTGTACTTGCCGCACAAGCATTCGTAATCCTTGATCGGACCGAAGATGCGCGCGCAGAACAGGCCGTCACGCTCGGGCTTGAACGTGCGATAATTGATCGTCTCCGGCTTCTTGATCTCACCGAACGACCAGGACAGAATCTTGTCAGGCGATGCCAGCGAGATGCGGATGGAATCGAACACCTGCGCGGGCGCCTGCGGATTGAAGAGATTCATGACCTCTTGGTTCATGCCATTCTCCTTTTCGGGGTCCTCGAAAACCCCTTTGCATGTGACTGCGAGCCACCGCTCGCGAAAACCGGCCTGCGCCGGAAAATCTCAGGCGGGCGCGGATAAATCCGCGCCCGCGAAATGCAGTCTTACTCGGCTGCGTCCGGCAGGCTCTGCGAGCCGTTCTCGACCTTGGTGTTCTCAAGCTCGACGTTGAGGCCCAGCGAGCGCATTTCCTTGACGAGAACGTTGAAGCTCTCAGGGATGCCGGCTTCGAAGGTGTCGTCGCCGCGGACGATCGCCTCGTAGACCTTGGTACGGCCAGCCACGTCGTCCGACTTCACGGTCAGCATTTCCTGCAGCGTGTAGGCGGCGCCGTAAGCTTCCAGCGCCCAGACCTCCATTTCGCCGAAGCGCTGACCGCCGAACTGCGCCTTGCCACCCAGCGGCTGCTGGGTAACGAGCGAGTACGGGCCGATCGAACGGGCGTGGATCTTGTCGTCGACCAGGTGGTGAAGCTTGAGCATGTAGATGTAGCCCATGGTCACCTTGCGGTCGAACGGCTCACCGGTACGGCCATCATACAACTGAGACTGGCCGGAAGTGTGCAGGCCAGCCTGCTCCAGCATCTCGTTGATGTTGACCTCGTGCGCACCGTCGAACACCGGGGTCGCGATGGAGACGCCGCGCTTCATCTGCTCGCCGAGGCGAATGATGGACTCGTCGTCATAGTCGCGGACCGGCTCGTTGCGGTCGTTGGCCGGGATGATCTGCTCGATCGTCTGGCGCAGCGGCTTGATATCGCCGCCGCTCTTATAGGCTTCGATCAGCTCACCGATCTTCCTGCCCATGCCAGCGCAAGCCCAGCCCAGATGCGTCTCCAGGATCTGGCCGACGTTCATGCGCGAAGGCACGCCCAGCGGGTTGAGCACGATATCAGCATGCGTGCCGTCCTCGAGGAAAGGCATGTCCTCGACCGGAACGATGCGCGAGACCACGCCCTTGTTGCCGTGACGGCCGGCCATCTTGTCGCCCGGCTGCATCTTGCGCTTCACGGCCACGAAGACCTTGACCATCTTCATGACGCCCGGAGGCATCTCGTCGCCGCGCTGTACCTTCTCGACCTTGTCCATGAAGCGCTGCTCGAGCGCCTTCTTGGAGTCGTCGTACTGGCCGCGCAGGGCTTCCAACTCGCTCTGGAGCTTTTCGTTCTCCACGGCGAACTGCCACCACTGCGAACGTGGATAGTCGTCCAGCGTTTCCCTGGCCAGGGTCGAGCCCTTCTTGAAGCCCTTCGGCCCGGCGATAGCTTCCTTGCCGATGAGCACGTCGGACAGACGCGCATAGACGTTACGATCAAGGATCGCCTGTTCGTCGTCGCGGTCCTTGGCCAGACGTTCGATCTCCTCGCGCTCGATCGCCATCGCGCGCTCGTCCTTCTCCACGCCGTGGCGGTTGAAGACGCGCACTTCGACGACGGTGCCGAAGGTTCCGGGCGGCATGCGCATGGAGGTGTCACGGACATCGGACGCCTTTTCACCGAAGATGGCGCGCAGAAGCTTCTCTTCCGGCGTCATCGGGCTTTCACCCTTCGGAGTGATCTTGCCGACCAGGATATCGCCCGGCTGCACTTCCGCACCGATGTAGACGATACCGGCTTCGTCGAGGTTCTTCAGCGCTTCTTCCGAAACGTTCGGAATGTCGCGCGTGATTTCCTCAGGCCCGAGCTTGGTATCGCGCGCCATGACCTCGAACTCCTCGATATGGATCGAGGTGAAGACGTCATCGGCGACGATACGTTCGGACAGGAGGATCGAGTCCTCGTAGTTGTAGCCGTTCCACGGCATGAACGCGACGAGCACGTTGCGGCCGAGCGCCAGATCGCCGAGATCGGTCGAAGGACCGTCGGCGATGATGTCGCCCTTCTCGATGGGATCGCCCACCTTCACCAGCGGGCGCTGGTTGATGCAGGTCGACTGGTTCGAGCGCTGGAACTTCATCAACCGGTAGATGTCGACGCCGGACTTGCCCGGGTCGAGATCTTCGGTAGCGCGAATAACGATACGGGTCGCATCCACCTGGTCGACGATGCCGGTGCGGCGAGCCGCGATGGCAGCGCCGGAGTCACGAGCAACGATCGGTTCCATGCCGGTGCCGACGAACGGAGCCTCGGCGCGCACCAACGGCACGGCCTGACGCTGCATGTTCGAGCCCATCAGCGCGCGGTTTGCGTCGTCGTTCTCGAGGAACGGAATGAGCGCAGCAGCAACCGACACCATCTGCTTGGGCGACACGTCCATTAGGTCAACGTTTTCGCGCGGCGCCATCATCACTTCGCCGGCGTTACGGCAGATGACGAATTCGTCGACGAAACGGCCTTCCTTGTCGAGTTCGGCGTTGGCCTGGGCAACGTAGTGCTTGGCCTCTTCCATAGCCGACAGATAGACGACCTCGTCGGTCAGCCTGCCCTCAACGATCTTGCGGTAAGGGCTTTCGATGAAGCCGTATTTGTTGACGCGGGCGAAAGTGGCCAACGAGTTGATCAGACCGATGTTCGGGCCTTCCGGCGTTTCGATCGGGCAGATACGGCCGTAATGCGTCGGGTGCACGTCGCGGACTTCAAAGCCGGCGCGCTCGCGGGTCAAACCACCGGGTCCAAGCGCCGAGAGACGACGCTTGTGCGTGATCTCGGAGAGCGGATTGGTCTGGTCCATGAACTGCGACAGCTGCGAGGAACCGAAGAACTCGCGCACGGCGGCAGCCGCGGGCTTGGCGTTGATCAGATCCTGCGGCATCACCGTGTCGATTTCGATCGAGGACATACGTTCCTTGATCGCGCGCTCCATGCGCAGCAGACCGACGCGGTACTGGTTCTCCATCAGCTCGCCGACCGAACGCACGCGGCGGTTGCCGAGATTGTCGATGTCGTCGATCTCGCCCTTGCCGTCGCGCAGCTCAACCAGCGTCTTGACGACGGCAAGGATGTCGGCCTTGCGCAGCACGCGCACGGTGTCCTCGGCATCGAGTTCAAGACGCATGTTCATCTTGACGCGGCCAACGGCCGACAGGTCGTAACGCTCGCTGTCGAAGAACAGCGAGTTGAACATGGATTCGGCCGTCTCAAGCGTTGGCGGTTCGCCCGGGCGCATCACCCGATAGATATCGAACAGCGCGTCCTGGCGGCTCTCATTCTTGTCAATGTTGAGCGTGTTGCGGATGTAGCCACCGACATTGATGTGGTCGATATCGAGTATCTGGATCTCGGTCTCGCCCGTGCCCAGCAGCACTTTCAGGGTCTTGTCGTCGATTTCGTCGCCGGCTTCGAGGAAGATCTCGCCCGTGGCATAGTTGACGATGTCTTCGGCCAGATAACTGCCAAGCAAATCCTCGTCGACTGCCTTGATCGCCTTCAGGCCCTTATCGGCCAGCTGGCGCGCCTGGCGGGCGGTGATCTTCTTGCCCTGCTCGACGACGATCTCGCCGGTGTCGGCGTCAACCAGATCGTTGACCGCCTTGAGGCCGCGGAAACGGTCGACACTGAACGGAATGCGCCAGTGGTCGCCTGTGCGCTTGTAGGTGATCTTGTTGTAGAAGGTCGACAGGATCTCTTCGCTGTCCATGCCGAGCGCCATCAAAAGCGACGTCACAGGAAGCTTACGACGCCGGTCGATACGGGCGTGAACCACGTCCTTCGAATCGAACTCGATGTCGAGCCACGAGCCGCGATAAGGAATGACGCGCGCGGCGAACAAAAGCTTGCCCGACGAATGCGACTTGCCCTTGTCGTGATCGAAGAAGACGCCCGGCGAACGATGCATCTGCGAAACGATGACGCGTTCCGTGCCGTTGACGATGAAGGTGCCGTTCATGGTCATGAGCGGCATGTCGCCCATGTACACGTCCTGCTCCTTGATGTCCTTGATGGACTTCGAGCCGGTGTCCTCATCGATATCGAACACGATCAGGCGCAGCGTCACCTTGAGCGGCGCAGCATAGGTCAGATCGCGCTGACGGCACTCGTCAACGTCGAACTTCGGCGCCTCGAACTCATATTTGACGAATTCCAGCATCGAAGAGCCGGAAAAGTCTGAAATCGGGAACACCGACTTGAAAACGGCCTGCAACCCCTCATCCGGACGGCCGCCCTTCGGCTCGTCCACCATCAGGAACTGATCATAAGATGCCTTCTGAACCTCGATCAGGTTCGGCATCTCCGCAACTTCCGGGATCTTTCCGAAGAACTTGCGTACGCGTCTGCGGCCATTGAAAGTCTGCGTCTGGGCCATCGTCGCTCCTTGGCTAGCTCTTGGGGCAGGCATTCGCCTCGACCTGCCTTGCAATTCTCGACCGCCTCCGCATGGCGGTCCCTACAGGTACCCTTCGCCTTCCGGCGCCGGGCCAGAACGGTTGAAAACCCGTTTCCTGAAAGCCGGAATTCGGCCCTCAGGAAAGAGGTTCCCACAACGTCCCTTCAGGACCGGTGGACGGCATGTGCCGTCCACCGAAACCCTGAATTACTTCAGCTCGACCTTGGCGCCGGCTGCTTCCAGCTGGGCCTTGATCTTCTCGGCGTCGGCCTTGGCCACGCCTTCCTTGACCGGCTTCGGAGCGGCCTCGACCAGGTCCTTGGCTTCCTTGAGGCCCAGGCCGGTGATGGCGCGCACTTCCTTGATGACTTCGATCTTCTTGTCGCCAGCGGCAGCAAGAATGACGTCGAACTCGGTCTTCTCCTCAACCGGAGCAGCAGCAGCGGCACCGCCGCCAGCAGCAGCAACAGCCACCGGAGCGGCAGCCGAAACGCCCCACTTCTCTTCCAGCAGCTTCGAGAGTTCAGCCGCCTCGAGGACGGTCAGGCTCGAGAGGTCGTCAACGATCTTTGCGAGATCAGCCATTTTGATATTCCTTTATAAGGTTCGAACGTGTTGTTGTGATGAGGAACGGCCTCACGCCGCCTCGTCCTTCCGGGCATAGGCGCCAATGACGCGCGCGACCGAAGCCGCCGGGGCATTGACAATCTGGGCGATCCGGGTTGCCGGTGTGGCGATCATGCCAACCAGCCTTGCGCGCAGCTCGTCCAGCGACGGCAGCGAGGCGAGAGCCTTCACACCGTCGGCGTTGAGCGAGGTCGACCCCATCGATCCACCGAGAATGACCAGCTTGTCATTTCCCTTGGCGAAATCGGACGCGACCTTCGGCGCCGCAATCGGATCATCCGAATAGGCGACCAGCGTCTGTCCCTTGAACAGATCGATGATGCTTTCGGATTCCGTGCCCTGAAGAGCGATCTTGGCGAGGCGGTTCTTCGCGACTTTGACGGTGCCGCCGGCCTGACGCATCTTCGTGCGAAGATCGTTCATTTGCGCGACGGTGATACCGGCATAGTGGGCCACGACCACTGAGCCGGCACCCTTGAAGGCGTCGTTCAGGTCCGTGACGAGTTCGCGTTTTTCCGCTCTGTCCACTGCCTATCTCCAGTTGACCACTTTTCCCATTTGCGGGAACAGCAGTCGGGTTGCCTTTTGCCGGGCGGGCTATCCAGAAATCCAGATCTCCCGAACGGCGCTCGAGGATCCTGCCCCCTTTCGCCACACCCGACAGGTTTCCCCGGCGCGGTGCGCAGACAAAAGGCAAACACGGTTCGAACCTTCCATGGAGCCTGGGCTCCGGTGTCGGGTCCTACCCCGTCTCATGCAGGCCATTCAATTAAGGTCCGCCCTTTCGGGACTAGGCCACCTGCAATCTCGGACAGGAATGCCGGATCTCTTTCGATTTCCGGCATCCGGGCCCCGCTTGCACGGGGACCGGAATTCTTCAGGCAAGCCAGCGCTTCAGGCGCCAACCTGCGTTAAATATCTCAGGCCACCGCCAGGGTAGCGACGTCCAGCTTCAGGCCGGGGCCCATCGTCGAGGTGACAGACACCTTCTTGACGTAGTTGCCCTTGGCGCCCGTAGGCTTGGCCTTGGTAACCGCATCGGCGAAGGCGCGGATGTTTTCTTCCAGTGCCTTGACGTCGAACGAAACCTTGCCAATGCCAGCATGGATGATGCCAGCCTTCTCGACGCGGAACTCGACCGCACCACCCTTCGACGCCTTGACAGCAGCGGCGACGTCAGCAGTCACGGTGCCGACCTTCGGGTTCGGCATCATGCCACGCGGGCCGAGAACCTTACCGAGACGACCGACCAGCGGCATCATGTCCGGGGTGGCGATGCAGCGATCGAAATCGATCGTGCCCTTCTGGACGATGTCGACCAGATCCTCAGCGCCCACGATGTCTGCACCGGCGGCCTTGGCCTCTTCGGCCTTGTCACCACGCGCAAACACGGCGACGCGCACATTCTTGCCCGTACCGTTCGGCAGATTGACCACGCCGCGGACCATCTGGTCGGCATGACGCGGATCGACGCCGAGGTTCATGGCGATCTCGATCGTCTCGTCGAACTTCACCTTCGAGCGATCCTTGAGGATCTGCAGGGCTTCGCCCAGGCCATAGGCCTTGTTCGGGTCGATGCCCTCGCGGGTCTTGGCTACACGCTTTGCAATCTTTGCCATCGTCTTAGCCCACCACTTCCAGGCCCATCGAACGGGCAGAGCCTTCGACCATGCGCATTGCTGCTTCCACGTCGTTGGCGTTCAGGTCCTTCATCTTCTTCTCGGCGATCTCGCGCACCTTGTCGCGGGCGATCGTGCCGGCCTTCACCTTGCCCGGCTCTTTCGAACCTGACTTCAGGTTGGCAGCCTTCTTCAGGAAGTAGCTCACCGGCGGCGTCTTCATGACGAAGGTGAACGACTTGTCCTGGTAGTAGGTGATGACGACCGGGATGGGCGAACCCTTCTCCAGCTCCTGCGTCTGCGCGTTGAACGCCTTGCAGAATTCCATGATGTTGATGCCACGCTGACCAAGCGCCGGGCCGATCGGGGGCGACGGAGTCGCAGAACCCGCGGCAACCTGGAGCTTGAGCTGGCCCGCTATTTTCTTAGCCATACTCTATCCTGCCTTCAGTCATGCCAGCTCCCCTCATTCAAGGAAAATGCCAGCGGTTGCAGTCTGGTGGTTCGGTTCGTTCGGCCGGCTAAGCCGCCCTCACCTCCCACCCGCTCATGGCAGCACCAACGGCACCACCGCTCCGCTCTCCCGCAGGAGAACGAAAACCCGATCAGCCCTTTTCGACCTGACCGAATTCGAGATCGACAGGCACCGCGCGCCCGAAGATCGAAACTTCCACCTTGAGGCGAGCGCGCTCCTCGTCCACTTCCTGGACGAAACCATTGAACGAGGCGAAAGGCCCGTCCGAAACCCGCACCTGCTCGCCGATCTCGAAAGTGACCGAAGGCTTCGGCCGCTCCACACCCTCCTGCACCTGATGCAGGATGCGCTCCGCTTCCTTTTCGGTGATGAACATCGGCTTGGCCGTATGCTTGTCTTCACCGAGGAAACCGGTAACGCGCGGCGTATTCTTCACCAGCGAGATAACCGCATCGTTCAGGTCGGCCTTCATCAGCACGTAGCCGGGGAAGAATTTACGCTCAGCGTCAACCTTCTTGCCGCGGCGAACCTCGACAACCTTCTCGGTCGGCACCACGATCTGCTCGATGCGCTCCGACAGGCCCTTCTGCTTGGCCTTGTTCTCGATGTCTTCAGCGACCTTCTTCTCGAAGTTCGAATAAGCGTGAACGATGTACCACCGCGCAGTCATCTATCAATTATCCCCGTCGTGGTGGTCTTACTTGCCGATGCCGAGGATCATCTCGACCGCCAGACCCATGATCTGGTCGGCAGCAAAGAAGAAAATCATGGCAATCGCCGCGAAGGCCAGGACCATGACCGTCGAAATCATCGTTTCCCGCCTGGAAGGCCAGGTGACCTTGGCGGTCTCCGCCCTCACCTGCTGAAGGAAGACGAAAGGATTGGTTGTCTTCGACGCCATGTCCGCTCTGCTTTCAAGGCCCGTTGACCGGACCTCCTGGATGATCCCGCTGACCGGGATGTGCCGCAAAAAACCAAAGACCCAGCCGAATCAGCAAGCCTTCGATCCATGCAAATCAGACGCGCAAAGCTGGTTTCCCAGCTCCACGCGCCGCGTGTCTGTCGTGTCTACATAAAACCGATTCTTGATCCACGCAAGTGGCAAGCTTCCGCTTTATGGCCAAACGCCGCATCGGAACCATCCAGTCGTTCCGTCCCGGCTATGGGCGCCCTTATGCCCGAAAAACGTTCATATGGCAAGGCTTGCGCCCATTTCAAGGTCTGCATTCTCAAGGAATTCAGGAAACTGGCAGGGGCAGCAGGGCTCGAACCCGCGACCTGCGGTTTTGGAGACCGCCGCTCTACCAACTGAGCTATACCCCTAAAGTTGCAACGCATCATCTGCGCGGCAGGCGCTTCCTAGAAGCTTCCGTGCCGTCTGTAAAGAGCGGCTTTTGTGCAAATCACACAGGAAGCAGCAAGCCGGCTCCATCACAAAAGCCTGCGAAACAGCCCAGGGTAATCGGTCACCAGACCATGCTCGTCGAAGGCGATCTCGCGGCGGAAGTCGCTGTCCAGCGATTCATAGAGGTAGAGAGTGCCTTCCTCCAGACAGGTGTAGCGCTGAGGGTCGGGAAAGACTTCGAGTGTTGGGACGTAGACGTAGGCGGTGCGGATTTCTGCACTCCTACCCTTGGCAAGGCGAAGCCGCTTCACCGGGAGCGTGTTGGTGAACGGGCTTACCGACAGGTCCGGCTCCAATGCGCCATCCAGCGTTGGCATTGGCCGGCCGTTCATGGTCCAGTATCCTTTGCCGTCCGCCTCCAGAACCAGATCGTCCTCGCGGCCGGCCAACGCGATCTCCACCCGCCGCGTCAGCCAGTCGGCACCTATCGCGATCCTGTACCGGGCAGCGAAGGGATGTGGATCCGACGAGATCGCAACCGCATCAACGGACATTCCATCGCGCTGGCCGCTCAACACCAGATGCTGGGTACCGCCACCTTCCCATTCCTGCCATCGCGCGACGATTGTCGTATCCATCCGCCGACTTGCTCCTGACTGCAACGGGCAGACTATGCCTCAGCCGGCGGGCGGTTTGTAGGGCCCGCCTGGCACGCCCCAGCCCCATTGCGGCATCGGCTCCTCCTCCGGATCGCAGGTTGCACCCAGATTGGAGTTCATCTTCGCCAGCCGCGTGCCCCATTCGATATAAGCCGCGAACGCCGAGCGGAATTCGGGATCGTCCGGTAGACCGACTTCGTCTGCCGCATCCATCAGAAGACCGATCCAGCGGCGGCGCTGCTCCTCGGTCAGATGCTTGTCGAGATGATGCATCACCATTTCGCGGTGGCCACCATGCTTCTCGGAGTAGGTCTTGGGTCCGCCAAAAACCTCGCCGATGAAGGCTGCGACATGGGCAGGATGGTCCGGAGACATATTGCGAAACACCGGCCCGACGACAGGATCCTTCGCCACCTTGTCATAGAAGGCGGCGGTCAGCCTGTTGAGCCGCTCAGTTCCACCGGCCCAGTCGTATAACGTGGGTACATCCGTGTTCATGCCATCGTTCCCCTGGCTGCGATGCAAGCGTCGCCACTGTCCCGGAACATAAGCAAAGGCGCAAGCTGGTCGGACGGGTAGAACGACCAATACCAGAGCATGCTGACCAAAGCTCTTATTCCGACGGCTGCGCTACAGGTCCCGTCGCGACACCGCCATTCCCTTGCGGCATCGTTGCTGGCAAATCCATCGTCGTGAAGACCCGGCAATTGTCGGCCGCGGGGCTCGTTTTGCAAACACCGGGTGCAACCAGCAAGTTGGCACCGAAGATCAAAGTGACCAAACCTGTCGACTGCATCTCGGATATCCCGAGCCGACGGCCCTTCAGGGACGACGTCTTGCCCAGGTCGAGGATCATCGGATCAACTCCCATCTCCTTGAGATAGGAACCAATCCGCTTGTCGACGCCTTTCGCTGAATCCGCAATATCGAAAGGGCCGACTCTGGGCCACTCCCCGGCAAGGCGCACGACACCGCCGGCAAGGACAGCCAGACATTCGTTTTGGCAACGACCGCCTGAGACGAGCGCCACGCCTGCGTAGCGGGAGCCAGTCGGATCATTGGGTCTACAGTTTCCTTCACTCGGTCGACAGTCTTTGAAGGCAGTTCGGCTGACAGCGACGCTTATCCCATTCCTGCGCAGCAGCCGCCCCAAAGCCATAGCAGCGCCTATGTCTCCGCGCTGGACAGACAGAAGCAGCGGTAGATTGCGACCCTTGATCTCCCTGAGCAATTTCTTGAACCGAGCGGGAGCCTCCTCGTCGATGTCGCCTTCAGCCGAAATCCATTCCGGACATGTCGGCTCGCAGCCGGGTTCGCCCGAGCGCACCGCGACAAAGCGCATTGGCTTTTCGTCGGATGCGGTGTCTTCAGCCAAGACTTGCCGGGAGCCGGCCAACAAGCCGAGCCCCGACACTCCGAGGACGGTCAACACGACAGCAGCCGGCCAATAGCGCCTCCGTTGAGCTTCGCCCTTCATTTGGCTCTGCCTGTAAGCTTTTTCACGTCAGCCCAGGTGACCACCCTGCAGTTGGCGGCGGCAGGCACCTGGTTGCACAGGCTGTTCTCTACCAGTAATTCGGCCGAATCCGAACCAGTCAGCAGTCCCATGTCCCACATCTCGGATCGCTGCAGAATCCGTAAATCGGAAGCAGCCGTTTCCCGCATCATATTGAGAAACTCCCAACCGCTGACGCCCTGCAGCGAAAGGTATCCAGCAATCCGCTTCTCCAGTTCCGCACTCATCTGGTAATAGGTCTGGCCCGGCAGGATTCGGCGTCCCACTTCTTTCTTGCTGATGATCCGCTTCTTGCCCCTGACGATCCGGTAGGTGATCCGGTATTCGATCTGCATCTGCCTCGATGTGGTCGTCACTTGATGCAGGCCGACCATCGCGGATGGTCCGGCGAGGCGGTTGACGCCGCCGGCCAGAATGAGCGGACAGGCCGAGGCACAGTAGCCGCCAAGGGTGCTCACCGCACCAAGATGAAGGGCTCCCCTCTCCTTCTCGCTGCTGCAGGCCGTATTGCCCTTGCCGCACTCCATCAGCACGGTTCGGCCGACACCAACATCAAGCTTGTTGATGCGGATCAGGTCTCCTATTTCCATGGCTGCCGGCACACTGCCACCGGGCGACGTTATGATGACCGGCAGGCGTCGGCCACCAACAGAGGCCAGGACCTGCTTGAACAGTTTGGGGGTAGCACCGGTGATCATCCCCTCGGCGGAAATCCATTCAGGACAGGTCGGTTCACAGGATTTCGGAGCGGTTCGCACCACCATGAACCGCATCGGCGGTTCGTCGTGCTTCTTCCTGGAAGGTTTGGCAACTGCGATATCAATCTGCGCCGAGAGAAAGAAAAACGCCAGCAAGAGCACGACAATTGTGCGCGCAGCAACAAACCCACTGCTGTGACCCGCCCTGCCCGCCAACAACGCGCCTCCCACCACGACTGATATTAGAATCAATCCGGCGAAGTTGAACAGCGGGAATCTCAGGTCACTTCAGCCCATATCGCGGAAGGCCCCGGGGAATACTTCTAGCCCAAACAAAAAGGGCGGTCCGAAGACCGCCCTTTCATCCATTCAGCGAAACCGCCGATTACTCGACGATGGATGCGACGATGCCGGCGCCGACGGTACGGCCGCCTTCGCGGATAGCGAAGCGCAGCTTCTCTTCCATGGCGATCGGCACGATCAGCTCGACGTCAACGGTGATGTTGTCGCCGGGCATCACCATCTCGGTGCCGGCCGGCAGCGAAACGATGCCCGTCACGTCCGTCGTGCGGAAGTAGAACTGCGGACGGTAGTTCGTGAAGAACGGCGTATGACGGCCACCCTCTTCCTTCG
This sequence comes from Mesorhizobium loti, assembly GCF_002858745.1. Lineage (GTDB taxonomy): Bacteria > Pseudomonadota > Alphaproteobacteria > Rhizobiales > Rhizobiaceae > Mesorhizobium > Mesorhizobium loti_F. The sequence goes on from NZ_PJRO01000001.1 coordinate 332,821, forward strand.
TCAGGATGTAGGCTTCCGCCTTGAACTTCTTGTGCGGCTTCACCGTGCCCGGCTTGGCCAGAACCTGGCCGCGCTCAACGCCTTCACGGTCAACGCCGCGCAGCAGCGCACCGATGTTGTCGCCGGCCTGGCCCTGGTCGAGCAGCTTGCGGAACATCTCAACGCCCGTGCAGGTCGTCTTCGACGTCGCACGGATGCCGACGATTTCCAGTTCCTCGCCAACCTTGACGATGCCGCGCTCGACGCGACCCGTCACAACCGTGCCGCGGCCAGAGATCGAGAACACGTCTTCGATCGGCATCAGGAACGGCTTGTCGATCGGACGCTCAGGCGTCGGGATGTAGGTGTCGACCGCTGCCATCAGCTCGCGGATCGCGTCTTCGCCGATCTTCTTGTCCGAATCTTCCAGCGCAGCCAAAGCCGAACCCTTGATGATCGGAATGTCGTCGCCCGGGAACTCGTACTTCGACAGAAGCTCGCGAACTTCCAGCTCAACCAGCTCCAGAAGCTCGGCGTCGTCAACCTGGTCGACCTTGTTCAGGAACACAACGATCGCAGGAACGCCAACCTGACGGGCGAGCAGGATGTGCTCGCGGGTCTGCGGCATCGGGCCGTCGGCGGCCGAGCAAACCAGGATCGCGCCGTCCATCTGGGCAGCTCCGGTGATCATGTTCTTCACATAGTCGGCGTGGCCGGGGCAGTCGACATGCGCATAGTGACGGGCAGGCGTCTCGTACTCGACATGCGCCGTCGAGATCGTGATGCCGCGAGCCTTCTCTTCCGGCGCCGCGTCGATCTGGTCATAAGGCTTGTATTCGCCAAAGTACTTCGTGATCGCTGCCGTCAGCGACGTCTTGCCATGGTCAACGTGACCAATCGTGCCAATGTTCACATGAGGCTTCGTACGCTCGAATTTACCTTTTGCCATAGTCTCTTTCCTTGGACGGCCTGGACCTACGTTCAGTCGGATGCGCGGCGATTAGCGACAAAGGCTGCAAAACACAAGTCTCTTGTGGCCAGTGTCGGAACCGCAGGCGTGGACAGAGCGGGATCAGTGCTGTGGATTTATGACCAATGTAGGAATTCAAACCTAGTTCACAAGGGTCGTCCCGCAGGGTGGCCTGTTCACACCCGACCAACGATCTCGTGACGGCGCGCGATCAGGTCGTGATTGGAAGCCAGACAAGCTCCGGCACATATCCATCAAACCGGCGAACGTTGCTTTCAAAGACCGCCCGCCGGTTTGAAATCAAGGAGTTTTCATCCATGAACAAGATCGTTCTCGCCGCAGCCGCTTTTCTGGTTGCCGCTTCCGGCGGCGCCTTTGCTGCCAACGCGACGCATGTGAACAAGTCCAGCCGCCACGTCGTCGAGCAGGTCGATCAGACGCGCACCTCTTCGATCGGATCCTCGATTACAGCGCCGCGTGTTTCGCCGACCGACCAGGATCCATTCACCATGCCTGACCCCGGCTACGGCCAGGGCATCTGGGGTCAGTAAGCATCCCGAAGATTATACAACAATATTGGAGAAAGGGCCGCGGACGAGAGGTCGCGCGGCCCTTTCTCTTGTCGCACTGGACCGAGGCGCTAGGCGCGCCGCCCGTTGATGGCGTGATAGCCCCACAGAACGACGACCGCACCAATCACGGCCACGATCAGGCTATAGATGTTGAGCCCTGTGACACCCGAAGCGCCAAAGGCGCTGAAGACCACACCACCGACAATCGCCCCGACGATGCCGAGCACGATATCCATCAGGAAACCCTGACCACTCTTGTTCACAATTTTGCTGCCGATGAAGCCGGCGATGACGCCGAGGATAATCCAGCTGATAATGCTCATTGCGCTGCTCCGTTTGCCCCCAGGCAAGCGGAGATTTCCATAGGGCGCGCCAAAGCTCAAGCTCGTCTTGAAATTGTCGCTTAGAGGGACAATTGTCGGATTGGGCCGGACTGAGTGGGCCGGGACTGTTCACAATGGAGATCCATGATGGGATTGTTCGACAACGCCGTTCCAGGCGGCAACATCACCAAACCTCTGATGATCGCGCTGGGCGCCTTGCTGGTGGGCAAAATGCTCGGCGGAGGCGGTTCTGCACAGCAACAGGCACCTGAGCCCGCGGCGCCTGAAAACACTGGCGCCGACGGCGGCCTGCTTGGCGGCCTTGGCGGCCTGCTCGGCAAGCTGAAGGATGCGGGGCATGGTCAGGTTGCGGATTCCTGGGTCGGCACCGGCCAGAACCAGTCGATCGACGCCGGCACGCTCGGCAAGGCGCTCGGGCCGCAAGTCATCCGCGAGATCGCTGCCCGCACCGGTCTCGACGAACAGGAACTCCTGAAGCAGTTGTCCAACGCGCTGCCCGGTGTCGTCGACAAGCTGACGCCCAACGGACAGGTGCCTTCGCGCAACCAACTCGAATCGCTGTTCGGCAACTGAGTTTCGGACGCTGCCATCCTGAAAAAACGGGCGCCTCGCGCCCGTTTTTTGTTTTGAACGATCAAGTCGTTCACGGCCCATGACCTCTCCGTTGAGGTCCCCGCCACCGGCCCGCACGGCAACTAAATCGGTTCCATCACGCATCCACACAATCCCGTCTCCATTTGTGACGAGGTCGACCATTCCCTTGCCTGTTTTGGGCAGTCAAAGAGGCGCCATCATCAAGGAGACGGACATCCATGACCGACCTTCGTTTTAACAATCCCGTTTCGATCTTCATGGGCCTCGGCTTTCCGCGTGACGTTGAGAATGTGCTCGAAGCCTATGACGTGTTGCTTGAATGGAACGGCACGCGCGACGATGACCATGCGGCGGCAATCGCCACCTGCCGCGACGCGATCGCCCGTATGCAGCCAGCAGCTCAGGCTCGCGAAGCCTTCCAGCGCTTTGTACATAACAAGGGTATCCTGACCGAGGAGGCGCTCGACCGCGCCGCGCTCACGGTGGCGCAGGAATGGGGACAGCTGGGCGCTTAGCTCGCCTTCACCGTTCACCTAGCAAAACGCCGCTACCTGGCCAGGTGGCGGCGTTTTTTTCTGTGACGGTTCTCTTCCGTGACAAACGCATCCGTTGGCCTTTGTAACGCATTGTCAGGCAAAGTTATTTCTCCCACCGCATATTTTAGGAACGAACCATTCCTTTTCACCGTTTCGGCTGAGTATCTCGATCAGAGGAGTGTGAAATGGTTGCTACGTCCAAACAAACGCATGCCAACGGAACGGACATCCAGGCAGCACTTGAAGGGCAACTTGCGGAACTGCGCCGCGATGTCGCAAAGCTCAACAAGGCGGTAGCCGCACGCGGCACTGCGGCCTTCGATGACGCGCTGGACCACGCCGACGATACCTATCGAGCCGCGTCGGCAACCGCAGCAAAGGCCATGCGCCATTTGCGCAGCCAGGCGCATTCGGTTTCGGAGACAGCAAGGGAAAATCCCCGAGCCACAACTGCCGTCATCGCGGTTGTCGGCGCATTGGCTCTGCTTGCCGGGATGGCTTTGGCCAGATCTCACAACGGCAGGGACGGCTACTGGTAGCCCACTCCAACGCTTTCCCGCCCAACGCTAACCGTGTGAGGAGATTGATATGGCTGCTTCCATGCTGATCAGCATCCTGATCACCTTCCTGGTGATCGTGCTCGTACTCTATCTTGTGCAACGGCTGCCGTTAGACGGCCGCATCCGACAAATCGTGCAGATCGTCGTGATTCTGATCGGTATCGTATCACTGCTCAAATATCTGGCGGTGTTCTAGCCTGCCGGCATTGACGATTGGCGTCTCATTCAGCTGGAGGCGCCAACGTCGCAATAGAATACCGGCCCCGCTTCTTGGGGCTTTTTCTTTCTGGAAATTTGCAGAAGTAGCTGGAGCGGGTGAAGGGAATCGAACCCTCGTATTCAGCTTGGAAGGCTGCTGCTCTACCATTGAGCTACACCCGCTTCGCGTCCGCATCCATAGATGAGATGGCGGCGATCCGGAAGCCCGTTCCACAAGAAATTTGCCCGACTGAGCAAAGCAGCCGGGCTAGAGCTGCTCGACCATATTCGATGAAAAAGAAGTGGTGGGAGAAGTAGGACTCGAACCTACGAAGGCGTAGCCAGCGGATTTACAGTCCGCCCCCTTTGCCGCTCGGGACATTCTCCCTGAACCGTGACCTTCCCCTGTTACGGATCGGCCGGCCGGAAACCGGGTGCCTTATGGCGGTTGAGGTTCGGCCTGTCAACCACAGCCGGCAACCGCCAAGATGATTTTCTTCGTACAGGACAGCGTGGGCTTGAACTCGATATCCGCAATCCTGTCGCGGCTAAGATGATACGCGGAGAATGCAGTGCCTCGCAGGCACCGCATGCAACGGCCTGAAGAGTGTCAGTTCATCACCGGACGGCCGTCCTGGCGGTAGATTTCGCCGTCCTTCATGACGAAATCCACGGTCATTACCGCATTGATATCGGCCACGGGATCCGCCGGCAACGCGATGATGTCGGCACGCTTGCCAGCTCGATCACGCCTTGGTCTTCGACACCCAGCACCTCGGCGGCGGAAATCGTCGCAGCCTTCAGGGCCTCGGCCGACGGCATGCCGGCTTCAACGAGATAGATGAACTCGCGCGCATTGTCGCCATGCGGACCAACCCCCATGTCGGTGCCGAAGCCGATCTTCACGCCGGCCTTATAGGCCTTGCCCGCCGTCTGCTGAATCAGGGCGCCGATCTTTTCCGCCTTAACCCGCACGACTTCCGGAAAGTAGCCAGGGGTCCTGGCCTTGTCGGCCACGAAACGGCCGGCATAGATCGTCGGCACATACCAGGTGCCCTTTTCCTTCATCATCTCCATGATCTCGTCGGTCATGTAGGTGCCGTGCTCGATGCTGGTCACACCGGCCTCGACCGCACGCTTCATGCCTTCGGCGCCATGGGCGTGTGCGGCAACCTTGAAGCCGTAATCCTTCGCCGCCTCGACGATCGACTTGACTTCGTCGACCGTGAACTGCGGTGCATCGCCTGATTTGGCAACGGATAGCACGCCACCAGTGGCAGTGATCTTGATGACGTCGCTGCGGTCCTTGTAGCGCTGGCGCACCGCCTGGCGGGCATCCTCGACCGAATTGACAACGCCTTCGGTCGGGCCGGGCGGGCCGATCAGGTGCGACAGTTCGGAATTGTAGCCGTTGGTCGGGTCGGCATGGCCGCCGGTGGTGGCGATGCTTTTGCCTGCCGCGAAGATACGCGGGCCGCGCACCAGCTTCTGGTTGATGGCGTCGCGCAGATGCGGTGCCACATCGCCGCCGAGATCGCGTACGCTGGTGAAACCGGCCTGCAGGGTTTTTTCTGCGTAGTGAACGCTGCGGAAGCCGAAATCGACGTCGTCGAGTCGGAACTCTTCCTCATAGCTTTTCGGATTGGACTGATCGGTGATGTGGACATGCAAATCGGTCCAGCCAGGCAGGCAGGTCCGTCCGCTCAGATCGACGACGACAGCGTCCTTCACCTCCGCTTTGCCAGGCAGCACCTCAGTGATCTTGCCATCGTGCACAACGATCGAGCGCGCGTCCAACATGGCGCCGGCGCGCGAATCAAACAGTTTGCCGCAATGCAGGACAGAAACTGTCTCGGCCGCTTGCGCGGCGGCAACGGAGACCGTCGTCAACGCCAGGGCCAACAATCCACGGTTCAAATACACTATAGTCCTCCCAAGGAATGAAAGTCGCAGTGCCTCCCGCGAGGTCAAGGTAGCGGCGCCCTGTCGATGGACAAGCCGAAACGCTTGGGCCAAAGCGGTTTCTTCCCTCTCCACTCCTTGCAAGTCTGACTGACCGTGTGAGCGTTTCAAAAGAAAAGCTGGCCTGCCGGTTTACTTTTGGACACAGCCGCGACATCTGCAGTAAAACTGCGCTTGCGCAAAGCCGGAGCCACCCGATGAGCGACGACACCAAGAAGGGAACGCCGAAGGACAGCCACTACGCGCGGCTGCGGCGTGCGCATCGCGAGGAAAAGACCGGCGGGGCTCCCGCTTTCCGGCCACGCCCGAAAATTGCTCCAGGCGAAGGCCCGGCAAATGGGCTGGTGCGGCTCTATGGGCTGCATACGGTGCGTGCAGCGCTCGACAATCCCGCCCGCCGCATCCGCTCCATGCTGGTCACACGCAACGCATTGGAGCGGCTCGACATTTCCGACATCGCCGCCCTCTCCTTCAAGGCCGAACTGGTCGAACCGCGCGACATCGACAAGTTGACCGGTTCAGATGCCGTGCATCAGGGTGTCCTGGTCGAGGCCGAACCGCTGAAACCAAAGCGACTTGATGCGCTTGGCGACAGCAATCTGGTACTGGTGCTTGATCAGGTCACCGATCCGCACAATGTCGGTGCCATCCTGCGCTCGGCCGTCGCCTTCGGTGCCGGCGCGCTGATCACCACCGCGCGCCACAGCCCACAGGAAAGCGGAGTGCTGGCGAAATCGGCCTCCGGCGCGCTGGAGCATATCGACCACATCGAGGTGAAGAACCTCGCCGAGGCACTGGGTGAACTGCATGAGGCCGGCTTCCAAACGATCGGCCTCGATTCGGATGGAGCGGCGGAGCTTGAGAAAACCTTCTCCGGCGAGAGGATTGCCCTGGTGCTCGGTGCTGAAGGAAAGGGCCTGCGGCAGAAAACACGCGAAACGGTGACGGCATTGGCCCGGCTCGACATGCCTGGGGCGATCCGCTCACTCAATGTCTCCAACGCTGCCGCGGTGGCGCTTTACGCCGTGCGCCGCTTCCTCGGCTGATAGAGCAAAAAAGATGCCCTCGCGTTGGGACCGAGGGCAAGGGCTTGCGCCTGAATGTGAGACCTTCGTTCAAACGTCAACGCTGAGCATCCGCCGAACCGGTTCATGATGGATCGATCCACCTCGCCGTGACGCGAGACTTCGACGAGGTGGATCTGAAGGCGGTCCGCCGCTCCCAGGTGAACCGCAATCAGGAACCTTCCCCTTCCGCGTTCCGCCAAGCGTCGTCTCCTCCTTGGGCACACCAGTGCTGGATGACACTTCAAAGCGGGCTCAAAAAGGGTGCATTCAAAGAATGCGCCTTGGGACAGGTTCCCTGAAGATTGGTCAGGCCACAGGGTGCCCGGCCATCAGCTCCAGCGCCTTGACCACGCCGGAGTGATCGTCCTTGGCGCCGCCATTGGCTGCACAGGTGTTGAAAAGCTGCTGCGTGGTCGAGGTATTGGGCAGAGCAACGCCCAATGACTTGGCGCCTTCAAGCGCCAGATTCAGATCTTTCTGGTGCAGCTCGATGCGGAAGCCAGGCGCGAAGGTGCGCTTGATCATGCGTTCGCCATGGACCTCCAGAATGCGAGAATTGGCAAGGCCACCCATCAGCGCCTGGCGCACCTTGGCCGGATCGGCACCTGCCTTCGAAGCAAACACCAGTGCTTCGGCAACGGCTTCGATGGTGAGCGCGACGATGATCTGGTTGGCCACCTTGGCGGTCTGCCCGGAGCCATTCGGGCCGACAAGGGTGATATTCTTGCCAAGCTTGTCGAAGATCGGTTTGGCGCGGTCGAACGAAGCCTCCTCGCCGCCGACCATGATGGCAAGTGATGCTGCCTTTGCGCCGACCTCGCCGCCCGAAACCGGAGCGTCGAGATAATCCGCACCGGTCTTGTTGACCTTGGCGGCGAACTCCTTGGTGAAGATCGGCGAAATCGAGCTCATGTCGATGACAAGCTTGCCTTTCGACAAGCCTTCGGCCACGCCCTTGGCGCCAAACAGAACCTCTTCGACCTGCGGGGTATCCGGAACCATCAGGATGATGATGTCGGCGGCACGCGCCACCGCATCATTGCCGGTCACGACCTTGATGCCCTTGGCGGAAAGCTCCGGCGCAGGCTTCGCGAAATGGTCCGTGGTGACCACTTCGTAGCCGGCGTCGAGCAGATGCCCCGCCATCGGGGTACCCATGATACCCAGGCCGATGAAACCGATCTTTTCCATTGCAATTATCCTTTTCGATGTCGGTCGTCCTCTCGCCCTTCGGCTCACGCCGCTGAGACGAGATCGTACTGTGAAGGAGACGATCAGGCCGCTGCGCTGCCTTTGCCCGTCAGAGCCTGGAACCAGCCCAGACCTGCCTCGGTGCCGGCCTTCGGCTTGTATTCGGCGCCGATCCAGCCCGGATAACCGATGCGGTCGATATGCTCGTAGAGGAACGGATAGTTGATCTCGCCCGTCCCCGGTTCGTTGCGTCCGGGATTGTCCGCAAGCTGGATATGCGCGATGCGGCTGAGATTGGCCTCGATGGTACGGGCGAGATCCCCCTCCATGACCTGCATGTGGTAGATGTCGTACTGCAGATAGAGATTCTTCGAACCGACGCGCTCGAGGATGCCAAGCGCCTGCTTGGTGTTGGTGAGGAAGAAGCCCGGGATGTCGCGGGTGTTGATCGGCTCGATCAACAGCTTGATGCCGGCCTGCTCCAGTTTTTCTGCGGCGAAGCCCAAGTTTTCGACCAGAACATTCTCCAACGCCTGGGGCGACACGCCGGCCGGCGTGATACCGGCCAGGCAATTGACCTGATCACAACCCAGCGCATGGGCATAGGTGATGGCCTTGGCAACGCCCTGGCGGAACTCGTGGATACGGTCCGGCAGCACAGCAATGCCGCGCTCCCCCTTGCCCCAGTCGCCAACCGGCAGGTTGAACAGGACCTGCGTCAGGCCGTTCTTCTTCAATCGGGCAGCGACCACCTCGGGGGCGTGATCGTAAGGGCCGATATATTCGACCCCCTTGAACCCGGCGCGCGCGGCTGCGTCGAAGCGATCAAGGAATTCATGCTCGTTGAAGAGCATCGAAAGATTAGCTGAAAACCGTGGCATAGCGGAACTTTCTTGGAAATTGAGTCAACGACTTCAGGAACAGATTCAATCGAGCAGCACGATCGCGGTGGGCGCGTCTTCGTTCTTCTCGGCCAGTTCCTCGAACTCGGTGATGTTGTTGATCTCGGTGCCCATGGAGATGTTCGTGACACGCTCCAGGATGAATTCCAGCACGACTGGAACCTGATGCTCCTTCATCAGCCGTTCGGCCTCCTTGAAGGCACCTGCGAACTCTTCCGGCTTGCGGACACGAACCGCCTTGCAGCCCATCGCCTCAGCGACCGCGACGTGGTCGACGCCGTAGCCGGCATCAGGATCATCCTTCCTGTTCTGGTTTTCGAAGGCAAGGCTGACCTCGTAGTCCATCTGGAAGCCGCGCTGCGCCTGGCGGATCAGACCGAGATAAGCGTTGTTCACGACGACGTGGATGTAGGGCAGCTTGTGCTGGGCGCCGACTGCCAGTTCCTCAATCATGAACTGGAAATCATAGTCACCCGACAACGCGACGATATAGGCGTCCGGATTGGAGGCACGGACACCGATTGCCGCCGGCAACGTCCAGCCAAGCGGGCCGGCCTGGCCGCAATTGATCCAGTTGCGTGGCTTGTAGACGTGCAGGAACTGCGCGCCTGCGATCTGGCTGAGCCCGATCGTGGTGACATAGGTGGTGTCGCGCGGGAACGCCTTGTTCATCTCCTCGTAGACGCGCTGCGGCTTCAGCGGCACCTGGTCGAAATGGGTCTTGCGCTTCAGCGACTTCTTGCGCTTCTGGCAATCCTTCGCCCAGTTGGACCAGTCGCGCAGCTTGCCGGCCGTCTTCCACTCGGTAGCGACGTCGAGCAACACCTTCAGCGCGGCGCCTGCATCGGAGACCAGACCGAGATCCGGCGCGAAGACGCGGCCGATCTGGGTCGGTTCGATATCGATGTGAATGAACTTCTTGCCCTTGGTGTAGACATCGACCGAGCCGGTGTGGCGATTGGCCCAGCGATTGCCGATACCGAAGACGAAGTCGGCTTCCAGCATGGTCGCGTTGCCGTAGCGGTGAGAGGTCTGCAGGCCACACATGCCAGCCATCAGGGCGTGATCGTCCGGGATCGCTCCCCAGCCCATCAGCGTCGGTATGACCGGAACGCCGGTAATCTCGGCAAATTCGATGAGCAGATCGGATGCATCGGCGTTGATGATACCACCCCCGGCAACGATCAGCGGCTTTTCGGCCTGATTGAGCATGGCCAACGCCTTTTCCGCCTGGTTGCGGCTCAGCGCGGGCTTGGCCAGAGGCAGCGGCTCGTAGGCGTCGATGTCGAATTCGATCTCCGCGAGCTGAACGTCGATCGGCAGATCGACCAGAACCGGGCCCGGTCGGCCCGAACGCATCAGGTAGAAAGCCTTCTGCAGCGTCATTGGAACCAGATAGGGCTCCATGACGGTAACTGCCCACTTGGCGACCGGGCCAGCGATCGCAGCGATGTCGACTGCCTGGAAGTCTTCCTTGGTAAGGCGCGCACGCGGCGCCTGACCGGTGATGCACAGGATCGGGATCGAATCCGCGGCTGCCGAGTAGAGACCGGTGATCATGTCTGTGCCGGCCGGGCCGGAAGTGCCGATGCAAAGGCCGATATTGCCAGCCCTGGCGCGGGTATAGCCTTCCGCCATATGGGAGGCACCCTCGACGTGGCGGGCAAGCACATGGCGGATGGTGCCACGCGCCTTCAGCGCCGAATAGAATGGGTTGATGGCAGCACCCGGCACGCCGAAGCCGCACTTGATCCCCTCTTTCTCGAGAACGAGAACCGCCGCATCGACTGCGCGCATCCTGGCCATATCTGAGCCCTCCAAAACGGTGATGTTCGAATGACTGGACTCTGCCAGTGGGTCCCGTATTTTTCAATTTTTCCAAAATAATTTTTCATTATTTAAATTTACGACTTACCTTCTGATTTGAAAAAGAATTTCGTTTTCCAAGAATTGCGGTGCGAATAATTTGGAAAATTTTTTTATTGCTGACTCGCCGATTTTGAAGACAATGCGGGCATGGAACAGACGGAAAAACGCCAGCGCGGGCGTCCCCGCGCCTTCAATGCTCCCGCAGACGCAGCCCAGGTGCAGTCACTGGACCGCGCACTGCGCATCCTTGCCATTGTTGCGGAAGGCAGCGGCCTCTCGCTCTCCGAGATTGCCAACGCATCCGGTATCGCCGCATCGACCGCCTACCGCATGCTGACGACGCTCGAAACGCACGGCATGGTCGAGTTCGACAAGACTGACCAGCTTTGGTCGATCGGCGTTGAAACCTATCGCATGGGTGCCGCATTCCTGCGCCGCCGCAAGCTTGTGGACCGTGCCCGTATTGTCATGCAGGAGCTGATGGAAAAAACTGGTGAGACTGCAAATCTCGGTCTGGCCGAGGACGATTGTGTCGTCTTCGTCAGCCAGGTCGAGACACATCAGGCGATCCGCGCCTTCTTCCGGCCAGGCACGCGCAGTCCATTTCATGCCTCCGGCATCGGCAAGGCGGTGCTGGCACATCTTGATGGCGACCGGGTCGCCGCCATCAGCCGCAAGGCCGGGCTCGAAGCCTTTACCGGGAAGACGCTGGCCTCCCTGCCTGCTCTGGCGCTCAATTTGAAAGATGTCCGTGAACGAGGCTGGTCTGTCGACGACGAAGAACGCAATCTCGGAATGCGCTGTGTTGCAGCCGCCATTTTCAACGAGTTTGGCGAGCCGATTGGCGGTGTTTCGGTGTCAGGCCCGACGGCACGGGTAACACCTGAACGCCTGGCCGAGATCGGACCGCTGGTGCGGGACGCTGCGCTGGAGATCACCAAGATGATCGGGGGCACTACGAAACGCTGAGCGCTGCAATCAGCCCAGGCCGGTAACATGGCGCAGCCAGAAAGCCAGCACGATAAAGCCGATGACGAAGCTGACACCGGTCCAGTCGACGTTGGCGCCCCTGAGCGTACGCAGCAGCTTCACCGCCAGCACCCAGACGACGAGCACGATCAAACCGACAGCTGCGATTCGGATCATGGACAATCCCCATCAGCATGCCCACAGGGCTCTTGCAGGGATATATAAGTGCGAAACTGCTTGATTTCACGCCCTATGCAAGGCGGGACAGTCCACCTCCGGTGACGGCGTTGCCGACAATTGTCTTTACTGGCGCGGCAAATATGCTAACCGGTGCGCCATGCCCTTGTAGCTCAGCTGGTAGAGCAGCGGTTTTGTAAACCGAAGGTCGCGGGTTCGATTCCTGCCGGGGGCACCAGTTCTTCCATCTCACGCAAATTCGCTCCGCTTGCGGCTCCGATGGGGCGGCCAGACCGGCCGATGGCAGTTGTCCTTGCTAACCCTTGGAATTCGCCCTCTCTCATCAGCGTTTGCTCAGGCACGGCATCAGCACGCCCGTACATTTCGACGACACGACCGGCTGGTTCATCTGGTCGGATGCCCGCACCACGATGGAGAACATCACGGCGAACGAACCGAGCATCAGGAAAAGGATCATCAGGCGTGACATCGACAATGGGAAGCTCTCGACTTGGCCCCCGCCTACCGATTGCTGCCCCAAGCATGGCCAAAGCAAATTTCAGAAAAATTAAGACGGATTTTAACCATGTTTGCGCAAGCAGGTGCTGCACAATGATTCGCCCGCCGCGAATGGCAGTGATCTCGCCGTGCTTGCTATCACGCCCTTTGCAGGCACCGGTTGACCATGCTACGCCGCGCGGGTCGATGCCGAGGATTGCCCGCCGGGAGCCATGACGAATACCGCAAGCCGCCTCGCCTTTGTTTCCTCCGAAACCGCCGACGCCCGGGCAGCACTGGAGCGGCTGAGCGCGCGCTATGGCCAGGTTCCGGTCGACGAGGCCGACACCATCGTTGCCCTTGGTGGCGACGGTTTCCTGCTTCAGACGTTGCGCGACACGATGAGCAGCGGCAAGCGCGTCTATGGCATGAACCGCGGCACGATCGGCTTCCTGATGAACGAATTCCGCGAAAAGGGCCTGACCGAACGCATCGCCAAAGCGGTGCCGGAAACCATCCGTCCGCTGGAAATGACCGCAACCAATGCCGACGGCGAAACCATCGAGGCACTTGCCATCAATGAGGTGGCGCTGTGGCGCCAATCTTACCAAACGGCCAAGATCCGCATTGCCGTTGACGACCATGTGCGCCTGGAGGAGTTGAGCTGTGACGGCGTCATGATCGCCACGCCGGCAGGCTCCACCGCTTACAACCTCTCTGCCCACGGCCCGATCCTGCCGCTCGATGCGCCCCTTTTGGCGCTGACCCCGGTGAGCCCGTTCAGGCCGCGCCGCTGGCGCGGCGCATTGCTATCCAATCGCGCGACCGTGCGCTTCGACATACTGGAGGCTGAAAAGCGCCCGGTGAATGCCGCTGCCGACCATACTGAGGTCAAGGCTGTGACGTCGGTGACGGTGCGGGAATCGCTGACGGCGACCGCGACTGTGCTATTCGATCCTAACCATTCCTGGGACGAACGCATTCTCGCCGAACAGTTCCGATATTGAGCCCTGCCCGGCTTGATGGAGCCATATCAGACACTACCTAAGGCGAAACACCGCGCGATTACCGGCTTTCAAGCCCGTTTGTGTTGACAAAACGCGGACTTGCGCCTATCGGCGTTCACGATATTGCAGACGCGGGGCGTCTGCCGCGACGGAAGCCGCCGCGCTCCCCATACAAGCCAAAGACAGCAGAACTTGTCCTCAGACACCCAGACCGCTCAAGAAGCGTTGCTTTTTTCGGACCTCGGCCTCTCGCCCAAGGTGCTTTCCGCAGTGACCGATGCCGGCTATACGCAGCCGACACCGATCCAGGCTGGCGCAATCCCGCACGCCTTGCAGGGCAAGGATGTCCTGGGCATCGCCCAGACCGGCACCGGCAAAACCGCGGCCTTTGTGCTGCCGATGATAACGCGCCTCGAAAAGGGCCGCGCCCGGGCGCGCATGCCACGCACGCTGATCCTGGAGCCGACGCGCGAGCTCGCTGCCCAGGTCGAAGATAATTTCGTCAAGTATGGCAAGAACCATCGCCTCACCGTGGCGCTGCTCATCGGCGGTGTCTCCTTTGACGACCAGGAAAAGAAGCTGGAACGCGGCGCCGACGTGTTGATCGCCACGCCCGGTCGCCTGCTCGATCACTTCGAGCGCGGCAAGCTGCTTCTGACCGGCGTGGAAATCCTTGTCATCGACGAGGCTGACCGCATGCTCGACATGGGCTTCATCCCCGACATCGAGCGTATCTGCAAGCTCATCCCCTTTACCCGGCAGACACTGTTCTTCTCGGCGACCATGCCGCCGGAGATCACCAAGCTCACCGAGCAGTTCCTCCACGCCCCGGTACGCATCGAGGTTGCCAAGGCTGCGACCACCGCTTCGACGGTGACGCAACGCCTCGTCAAGGCTGGATCGAAGCCATGGGACAAGCGCGCTGTGCTGCGCGACCTGATCCAGGCCGAAGAAGAGGGACTGAAGAACGCAATCATCTTCTGCAACCGCAAGGTCGAAGTTTCGGAACTGTTCCGCTCGCTGGTGAAACATGACTTCAACGCCGGCGCGCTGCATGGCGACATGGACCAGCGTGCACGCATGACCATGCTGTCCAACTTCCGCGACGGCAAGCTGAAGCTGTTGGTCGCCTCGGACGTCGCCGCCCGCGGACTGGACATTCCCGACGTCAGCCACGTCTTCAACTACGACGTACCGATCCACGCTGAAGACTATGTCCATCGCATCGGCCGTACCGGCCGCGCAGGACGTTCTGGCAAGTCATTCACCATCGCCACCAAGGGCGATACCAAATATGTCGACGCGATCCAAAAGCTGATCGGCAAACAGATCGAATGGTTCGACGGCGATCTCTCCACGCTGGTTGTCAGCGAGGACGCCGATGAGGCGCCGCGCCGCGGCCGTGGCGACAAGCGTCGCGGTGGCCGCAAGGATGGCGACGATCGCCGCAACAAGGGCAAGCGCGGCGACAGGCATCCCGCGAACGAAAATGGCGAAGCAACGGCTCCGGCGGCGACCGTCGAAACGGCTGCTCCCACCGGAGACGACCGCCGCCACCACCGCAAGGAAGCGATCCGAGCCGACAATGCCGACCGCAAGGACCAGCGTCCGCAGCGCGACCACCGCCCTGCCCGTCACCGCGAAGAAGACGATGATAAGACGGTCGGCTTTGGCGACGACGTGCCGGCCTTCATGAATATCATCGCCAAGGTCTGATCGCCGGTCAGGCAACGCCACGCCCGCTTTCGAGAATTCGCAATAGACCGCTCAACAAAAAACGGTCCCGAGCGGGGCCGTTTTCGTATGCTTAGGAAGTCGCGTCTCAGAGCAATTCCAGCAAAAGTGCGCAGCGGTTTTGCGTCCGGAATTGCGTAAAAACAAAGAGTTGGAGCATTTCCGCGAAAAGCGGAAATGCTTTAGGTCAGCGGCGAAAGCTGGATCTCGACGCGGCGGTTCTGTGCGCGACCTTCGGCGGTGTTGTTCGGCGCAACCGGCCTGGTCTTGCCGAAACCGGTAACGGCGAAGCGCCGCGAATCGACCCCCTGCGAAGACAGATAGTTCGCCACGGAAAGCGCGCGGCGCTGCGACAGGTCGAAGTTATGCTGATCCGAACCGGTCGAGTCGGTGTGGCCGTAAACGTCGACAGTGGTCTGGTTGTACTTCTTCAAAACCAGCGCCACCGAATTCAGCACCGAATAGAAACCCGCCTTCACGGAGTCCTGGTCGGTGGCGAAGGTGATGTCGGAGGGCATGTTGAGTACGATCTGGTTGCCGACGCGGGTAACGCTGACGCCAGTGCCCTGCAGCTGCTGTCGCAGCGCGTTTTCATTCTGATCCATCACCGAGCCAACGGCGCCACCAGCCAGCGCGCCGATGCCGGCGCCGATCAGCGCGTTGCGGCGGTCGTTGCCACCAGCCAGCGTACCAAGCGCCGCACCTGCCAGGCCGCCCAGAACGGCGCCGCCTGCGGTGTTGGAAACCTTCTGCTCACCCGTGTAGGGGTCGGTCGTGCAGGCACTGGCCAACACCGCCGTAGCCACCACGCTGAGCACAATCTTCTTCATGGGATATCCCTCTCCAAACAGCGGCGACTCGGCGCGCCGGGCAAGTCTTTAGCCGCCCTTCTAGCATGAATTGCGGCGAAAACCGGAGCATGAAATGGCAGGGCGCGGGATTTTCCCACGCCCCCTCAAGATCCCCGCATCAGGCTCGAACAGAGGTCAAATGGCGGCTACCACAAATTCCTGCCGTCGATGACCACCACCTCGACCTTGTCCAGCTCGAAATCGTCGAACAGGCGCGAGTTGATGCTGATCTTGGGGTTGTCAAAATCAGGTTCGCCGGTCGACCAGTCCGGCGTTTCGGTGAAGGTACCGCAGCCGCAGGCCGCACAGAAGCCGTGCTTGATGGTCTTTGAACCCCAGCGATAGAAGCTCACATTTTCAGCCGGGCTGGTCAGCTTGAACTTGTCGGGCGTGTAATAAGCCCAGAGCGAGCCGCGCTTGGAACAGAAGGAGCATGTGCACTGCGTCACCGTCTGCGGCGCTTCCGACACTTCGAATGTCGTGGCTTTGCAGTGACAGCTTCCCTTGATGATCATGATGGCTCTCCTTGCTGTGCCGTTTGAAATCACAGCACACCATAGAGAGCGCCTCCTGACAACTTAGCGTCAGGAGGCCTGGAGAGCGCGCAAACCGTTCTTAGAGCATTTTCGGTTTTTCGAAAACGCGAGAACGCTCTAACTCCTTGTTTTTGCGTAATTCCGCACGGAAAACCGCTACGCACTTTTCCTGAAATTGCGCTAGTCGAGGTCCGCTACGGCTTGGCCTACGCCACCTTCGATGCGTTGCGACAGCGAAGCTTCCATGAAGTCGTCGAGGTCACCGTCGAGCACGTCCGACGGGCTGGTCGACTCCACACCGGTGCGCAGGTCCTTCACGAGTTGGTAGGGCTGCAAGACATAGGATCGAATCTGGTGTCCCCAGCCGATTTCAGTCTTGGCCGCTTCTGTTGCGTTGGCTGCAGCCTCGCGCTTCTTTAGCTCTTCCTCGTAGAGGCGCGAGCGGAGCATCTCCCACGCCTTGGCGCGGTTCTGGTGCTGCGAGCGACCGGCCTGGCAGGCGACAGCGATGCCGGTCGCGATATGCGTGATGCGCACGGCCGAGTCAGTGGTGTTGACGTGCTGGCCGCCGGCACCAGATGAACGATAGGTGTCTATGCGCACGTCGGATTCGTTGACGTCGATCTGGATGTTGTCGTCGATCACCGGGTAAACCCAGATTGACGAGAATGAGGTGTGACGGCGCGCGTTCGAATCGTAGGGCGAGATGCGCACCAGACGATGTACGCCCGATTCTGTCTTCAGCCAGCCATAAGCGTTGTGGCCCTTGATAAGCACCGTTGCCGACTTGATGCCAGCCTCTTCGCCATCGTGGACTTCCAGTACCTCGACCTTGAATTTGCGACGTTCAGCCCAACGCGTATACATGCGCAGAAGCATGTTCGCCCAGTCTTGGCTTTCAGTGCCGCCGGCGCCGGCATGGACTTCCAGATACGTGTCGTTGGCGTCGGCTTCGCCCGAAAGCATGGTCTCGATCTGGCGCGCCCTGACCTCGCCAGCCAACGAACGGATCGCCGTCTCGGCTTCCTGGACAACGCTTTCGTCGCCCTCTTCCTCGCCGAGCTCGATCAGGCCGATATTGTCTTCAAGCGCCTGGGTAACGCCCTTCACGGTGCCGATGCCTTCTTCAAGCCCCTGACGCTCGCGCATCAGCTTCTGGGCTTCCTGCGGATCATTCCAGAGGCTGGCGTCCTCGGCGCGGATGTTCAGGTACTCAAGCCGTTTTAGCGCTTGATCCCAGTCAAAGATGCCTCCTCAGCAGGGTTATCGCCTGCCTGATTTCGTCGACAATGTTCTGCGTTTCCGCGCGCATGATCTCTTTTTCTTTTCCGGTTCTTCGAAATGACGACCGTGGCCGCTCAAGGCTTGTCGAGATTGAACGATGTTAGCCATCAGGGCTCGCATGGCATCAATCTCAACATGCCCAAGTCGGGGCGATACATAGGCATCGCCCCACCGCCTGTAAAGCGAAATGGGCCGGCACAAGGCCGGCCCATCTGCAACTGTGACCTTGTCAGTAGAGGCCGCCGCCACCCGACTGGATCGCCTGCGAAGCCTGCGGCGAAATCCCCGTACCGGGGCCATTCGACCCGTCGTCGCCCATGCCGATGACCCAGTAGCTGTCGGCCGGTCCCGTGCCTGGCTTAAAGGCTTCCATGATGGTATTGGCTTCGCCCTCGTTGGCACGCATGCCTGTCTTGCGATTGATCGCGACCAGGGTCATGCCTTCCGGCACCTTGAACTCAATCTTCGGCTGGCCGACCAGTGCCTCGCGCATCATGTCCTTGAAGATCGGGGCAGCAAGGCCACCACCGGTGATGCCTTTGCCGAGCGGCTTCGGCTGATCATAGCCGAGATAGAGGCCGACCAGCAGGTTCGGCGTGAAGCCAATGAACCAGGCGTCCTTCTCATCGTTGGTGGTACCGGTCTTGCCGGCCATCGGGTAGCCGAGTTCGGCAACGGTAGCGCCGGTACCGCGCTTGATCACACCTTCCATCATGGAGGTGATCTGGTAGGCCGTCATCGGGTCCAGCACCTGCTCCGAGTTGTCACTCAATTCCGGCTCGGCCTGGTTCTTCCATTCGGTCGCGTTGCAGTTCTCGCAAGTCCGTTCATCCTGACGGAATACCGTCTTGCCGTAACGGTCCTGGATGCGGTCGATGACCGACGGTTTGATCGACTTGCCGCCGTTGGCCATGATCGCATAGGCCGAGACCATGCGCATGACCGTCGTTTCGCCTGACCCCAGCGCCATAGGCAGATACGGTGCCAGCTTATCGTAGACGCCGAAGCGCTCGGCGTATTCGGCGACCAGCTTCATGCCCATGTCATTGGCCAGACGGACGGTCATCAGGTTGCGCGAGCGCTCGATACCGTTACGGAGCGTCGATGGGCCGGCCGAGTTGCCGTCATAGTTTTTCGGCGTCCAGGTGGTATTGCCGGACTGGATGGTAATCGGGCCGTCCATGATGACGGATGCCGGAGTATATCCGTTGTCCAACGCCGCCGCGTAGACGATCGGCTTGAATGAGGAGCCCGGCTGACGCATCGCCTGCGTGGCCCGGTTGAACTCCGAAGCCGCATAGGAGAAACCTCCGACCATGGCCAATACACGACCCGTATGCGGGTCCATTGCGACGAGACCTCCCTCGACCTGCGGCACCTGGCGCAGCAGATAGTCGGAACCACTGTCACCCTTCTTCTGGACGAAGATGACATCGCCGGGCTTCAGGACTTCCGCAGGCGACTTCGCCTTCAGCGTCTTGTCGCCCTGCTTGTAGCGCATCGCCCAGCTCATATCCTCGCGGGACACCGTGCCTTCGACGCGATCCTTGACGAGATCGCCGGAAGCCTCGCGGTCAGGCTGCACGCCGATCGACAACCCATCGCCGGAACTATCGAGCACGACGGCCAGCGTCCATTCCGGCACGTCGCTCAAGCCCTTTACGGCGCCCAGGGCGGTGCCCCAATCGCCGGACATGTCGATATGCGTAATCGGGCCGCGATAGCCGCGCAACGTGTCGAATTTCATCAAACCGCTCTGCATCGCCTTGCGGGCGAACAGCTGCAGCTTGGGATCGAGCGTGGTGCGGACGGAAAGGCCGCCTTCATAAAGCGCGTTCTCGCCATAGCGGGCGATGATCTGGCGGCGGACTTCCTCGGTGAAATACTCGCCGGCGAAAAGGTAAGTGCCGTTGCGGCGTGGCTTGACGCCCAGTGGCTCGGCCTTGGCCTTGGCGCCCTCTTCCCTGGTCACGTACCCGTTCTCGACCATCTGGTCGATCACCCAGTTGCGGCGCTCAATGGCACGCTCGGTGTGCCGGAACGGGTGATAATTGGACGGGCCGCGCGGCAGCGCAGCGAGATAGGCAGCCTCTGCCACCGTCAGCTCGTTGACCGACTTGTCGAAATAGGTGAGCGCGGCGCCGGCAACGCCGTAAGCGTTCAGACCGAAGAAGATTTCGTTGAGATAGAGTTCAAGGATGCGGTCCTTGGAATAGGCCTGCTCGATGCGGAAGGCGAGAATCGCTTCCTTGATCTTGCGGTCCATCGTCTGGTCGGCGGTGAGCAGGAAGTTTTTCGCCACCTGCTGGGTAATGGTCGAAGCGCCGACCGGGCGGCGTGAACCCCAATTCTGCAAATTGACGATAATAGCGCGGCCGAGGCCAGTGATGTCGATGCCGGGATGCGAATAGAAATTCTTGTCTTCGGCCGACAGGAAGGCCGCCTTGACGCGGTCAGGCACCGCCTGGATCGGCAGATAGAGACGACGCTCACGGGCATACTCAGCCATCAGCGCGCCATCGGAAGCATGAATGCGAGTGGTGACCGGCGGCTCGTATTTGGCCAGAACCTCGTAGTCAGGCAGCTCTTTGGCCAGATTGCCGACATAGATTGCGACGACTGCGGCGGCCAGCAAAGCCAGCATCGTACCGATGCCGAAAAAATAGCCGATAAGACGAATCATGCCCACTCCAGTCCGTGGCCCGGATTTCCCTAGCGCACGGTCCCGGAAATCAGAATCGATCCCGGACGTACGTGCGCCTCTTCATACGCTACGGCAATCCTTGCGTCCTGCCCTTGCAAGAGACGCCATAAACGATACTGCCTGCCACGCAAGGTCGGGGACCACCCGGCCGTTCGCCATCCATTGTCGTGGCGATGTGGGTAAATTGCGGCAATCGCAAATTTCCTGGCCAATCGGCCTAAATATTAGCACCCGGTGTTGTCGAGGCGCAACGCTGCCAAAGTTGAAGGGAAGCACGCCGCCCACGCAGGCAGACTCAGCCGCCCGCGTTCACCCGCGAAGCAGCGAAAGTCGACACCGCCTTGCTGATGCTCTCAGCCGCCTTGCCACGCCATTCCGGATTGGTGAGTTGGGCCTCATCCTTGGCGTTGGACAGATAGCCCAGCTCGACGAGGACCGAAGGAACGTCCGGCGCCTTCAGCACACGGAATCCGGCGAAACGGTGCGGATTGTTGATCAAGCCGACACTGGCCCCGAGCTCACCGACCAGCGTCTGAGCGAAACCCATCGAGAAGGAGTGTGTCTCACGGCGGATCAGATCGATCAGGATGTCGGTGACTTCCTGACTGTCTTCCTTGATCTCCATGCCCGCGAACTGGTCGGACAGATTTTCGCGATCGGCCAGCGCCTGCGCTTCGGGATCCGAGGCCTTGTCGGAAACAGTATAGACCGTGGCGCCGCGAATACCCTTGAGGCGAATGGTATCCGCATGGATCGAGATGAACAGATTGGCGCCGCGCTGCCTGGCGATCCGCACGCGGTCGTCCAGGCGGAGAAATGTGTCATCCTCGCGGGTGAGCGAGATGTCGTATTTACCTTCGGCGGAAAGCTTGTCGCGCAGTTCCTTGGCAAAAGCGAGCGTGACGTTCTTTTCGACCGTGCCGTTCAGCCCCTCCGCACCGCCATCGACACCGCCATGGCCGGGATCGATGACGATCGTGAATTTGTGGGAGGTTACCGCCGGCACCGGTTTGGCCAGACGCTCGCGCTTGTCCGGAGATACTGTCGATGCCGTCGTGACGGCCTGGTCGGCGAGAGCCGCATCGAACTCGCGATCCGAAACCGCCGATATGTCGACCGCCATGCGATAGCCGGAACCGTCTTCATTTTTGAGCACATCCAGCTTGTCGACACGGAACGGTCCCTTGCTGATCAGGATCAGCCTGGAAGCCCCTGCCTCGATCTGGCCATAGCGCACGCTTTTGACCAGCCCACGCGCCTTGAGGTCCCTGGCGCTGAAAGCCAACTTGGAGTTTGGAACGTCGATGACGAGGCGATGAGGGCCGCGCAGCAGGAACCAGCGCGGATTTGGCTCGCGGTCGAAATCGACAACGATGCGCATCTTTGTGGCGTCGCCCGCCATCTTGTAGCCGGTAGCCGCCAGCGGAACTTCGGCTGCATGGGCTATTGCAGGCAAGATCAGACTCGCGAACACGACGAACAGCGCACAGCACAATACGCCGACCCAGCCGCCAAGCCTCTTGTTCGTATTTGCTTTCAGCCCCATCTCAGTTCCAGTCGCTACCGGCTCAACGAACCGGCCCGGTTGTTCTATCGAAGACGCGCTTAAGCGGTTAACTCGATTAACGATTGGTATCCAGAGAAGGTTAACCAAGCCTTTTCAAGGGTGATTTCGCTGACGGAACGGCCCTTTGCCGGCATGGAAATCGGGGTTGCCTTCCTACGCGTCAAATCATAAAAGCGATGGTGGGTCACTGCAATCCTGGGACCACCTTTCCCCTCAGCTTTCTGCTGGGTCCGGGTGAGAGGCAAGGTCCTCGCCAAAGCGGCGGGAATGCAAGTGATCGCGACGATTTTCGCAGTCGCTCACCCTAGGCGGGGGAAGTGCCTGCGACAGGAAAACGGCAAGGGTTCTCCCGCGCCGGCTCGACAGGAGCAAAACAAGCTGGTCCGGGTTTTCCGGGCTTAGGTTCAAAAAGGTCCGTTCGGTTTTGACGGTTTCAGGCACTACATTGGAAAGGTCCGCATTCAACCGCGCCATCATGGCTGCGGGCGGCACCGCCATCACCCTGAAGCGGCCCACTGCGGACGCACAAATATCCGGCACTCACGCACAAACAGCATCACGGCGGCGGGCATTGTCCCTTCGGTCGCGGCTGGCGGCTGCCGGGAGGAAACATCATAATGCCCAACAAGATGCTAATCGACGCCTCCCACCCGGAGGAAACACGCGTAGTCGTCGTTCGCGGTAACCGCATCGAAGAATTCGACTTCGAATCGCAAGACAAGAAACAGCTCAAAGGAAACATCTACCTCGCCCGCGTCACGCGGGTTGAGCCGTCACTGCAGGCGGCGTTTGTGGAATATGGCGGCAACCGCCATGGTTTCCTGGCCTTCAGCGAAATCCATCCCGATTACTACCAGATCCCGGTTGCCGACCGTCAGGCTCTTCTGCGCGCCGAGGCCCAGGAGGCCGAGGAGGAGGAAGAAGACGAGAACGGCGATGGGGGCGAAGACCGCCAGGATCGCAATCGTGGACGGCGCGGCCGCCGTCGTGGACGTAACCGCGATCGTGGTGAACGCAAGCGTGACGCGGCTGCCGGCGAGAACGGCGAAACGGGCGATGAGACAGCAGTGGCCGACGAAGGCGCCGAGGCTGTTGAAACTGCTGGATCAAACGACGGCGGCGATGCCGACGAAAGCACCAAGGGTGGCTCGATTGCGGCCAGCGTCGACGTCGACGTGATCTCGGAAGAGGTCGAAGTCGCGCAAGAAAGCAGTGAAACACAGCCTCGCGCCACCGAAGACAACAACGGTGATGAGACCGCCCCTCCGGCAGATGCGGACCGCGGCACACTGGAGGAGGTCGCCTCCTCCCACTCCGACGACCATGAGATCGAGTCGGTCGGCGCAGAGGATGCGCTGGAGGAAATCCGCGACCGTCGCAGGCCGGTGCGCAAGCAGTACAAGATCCAGGAAGTCATCAAACGTCGCCAGATCCTGCTGGTTCAGGTCGTCAAGGAAGAGCGCGGCAACAAGGGCGCAGCCCTGACCACCTATCTGTCGCTCGCCGGCCGTTACTCGGTCCTGATGCCGAACACGGCCCGCGGCGGAGGTATTTCGCGCAAGATCACAAACGCGCAGGACCGCAAGCGGCTTAAGGAAGTGGTCGCCGACCTCGAGGTACCGCAGGGCATGGGCGTGATTCTGCGCACAGCCGGTGAAAGTCGCACCAAGGCCGAGATCAAGCGTGACTATGAATATCTGATGCGGTTGTGGGAGAATGTTCGCAGCCTCACGCTCAAATCCACCGCACCTGCTCTGGTTTACGAGGAAGGTTCGCTGATCAAGCGTTCGGTGCGCGATCTCTACAACAAGGAGATCGACGAAATCCTGGTTGCCGGCGAGGACGGTTATCGCGAGGCCAAGGACTTCATGCGCATGCTGATGCCCAGCCATGCCAAGATGGTCCAGCCTTATCGCGACACATCGCCGATATTCGCGCGCAACGGCATCGAGGCACAACTCGACAAGATGTTGCACCCGCAGGTGACGCTGAAGAGCGGTGGCTATCTGATCATCAACCAGACCGAGGCACTGGTTGCTATCGACGTGAACTCCGGCCGTTCGACGCGTGAGCACTCGATCGAAGATACCGCGCTGCAGACGAACCTGGAAGCAGCCGAAGAAGTGGCCCGCCAGTTGAGGCTGCGCGACCTCGCCGGTCTGATCGTCATCGACTTCATCGACATGGAGGAGAACCGGAACAACCGGGCGGTCGAGAAGAAGCTGAAGGATTGCCTGAAGAACGACCGCGCCCGCATCCAGGTCGGTCGCATCTCGCATTTCGGCCTGATGGAGATGAGCCGCCAGCGCATCCGCGCCAGCGTGCTGGAATCGACCATGAAACCTTGCCCGCACTGCGGCGGCACCGGCCACGTCCGTTCCGACTCCTCCGTTGCGCTGCTCGTCGTGCGCGCCATCGAGGAGTTCCTGCTCAAGGATTCACGCAGCCACATCACTGTACGGACCCCGGCGGCGACGGCACTTTATGTACTCAACCACAAGCGCTCGACGCTGGTCGAACTGGAAACACGCTTCGGCCTGACGATTACCGTGGAAGCCGACGAAACGGTTGGTTCGCAACATTATTCTATCCTGCGCGGTGCGATCGCCGAGAAGCCGGAGGGCTTCGTCGAATTGAAGCAGCAACCGATCCCGATCGAACCCGAGGAGCCGGAAGACGATATTATCGTCGAGGATGAGGAAGAGACCGAAGAAGAAGAACAGCCTCGTCAGGAGCAGCAGGCGCGTGAGAGCGACGGTCAGCGCGACCGCAAACGCCGTCGGCGCAGGCGCCGTCGTGGTGGCCGTGATCGTGATCAGGCCGCCTCGGAAGAAGGCAGCGACGACGACGTTTCTACGTCCGACGACGAAGCCGGCGAAGAGAGCGATCCTGATGATGCCGTCGGTGAAGTCGCCGAGACGACCGTTACCGCGGAAGAGAGCGATGACGAGCCTGCCAAGAAGCGCCGGCGTGGCAAACGCGGCGGCAAGCGCAGTCGCAAGGAAGACGGCGAGACCGCTGACGATGCGGTCGAAGCTGCCGCGGTTGATAGCGAAACCGTAGCCGCCGAAGCCGTTGCCGAAGTAGTAGCGGTCGAGCCTGAAGCTGTACCTGCGCCGAAAGAAGCACCGGCCGAAAAGCCGAAGAAGCCGCGCCGCACGGCAAAGTCGAAGAAAGCTGAAGCTGCTGCTGCCGAGGCAGGCGCAGATAAGGCGGTGACCGAAGCGCCAGCCGACATCGCCGTCGAGGCAGCACCGGTCGCTGCAAAGGGGCGCGCTGCTGCGAAGGAGGCCCCCGCCGAGAAGAAACCACGCGCTTCACGCCGCAAGACCGCAAGCGCGGAAGCACCGGCAGCACCGGTCGTTTCCTCCACGGCCTCGGCAGAGGCGGAAGAGGCCAGTGAGGAAAAACCGAAGCGCGGCGGCTGGTGGCAACGCAAGGGTTTCTTCTGAGCCAGCAACCAAGCCCTGGCGGAGAAACCGCCGGATCGCAGTCTGGAATAATAAAAAGCGGCGGCACCAAGTGCCGCCGCTTTTTCGTTTTGAGGGATTTTAGTGGTGGCGGATATGACGTTCCGCCGAAACCTCACCTTCGCTGAACGCCTGCACGAACGGCATGAGCTGCCACACGGCCGAAAGGCCGATGATGACAGAAACCAGCCGGGCGAGCGGGGTGCCGGTGCCTCCGAACAGTGTTCCGAGGACATCGTAGCCCACAACGCCCATGACCAGCCAGTTCAGGCCGCCAATGATGATCAGGACGAGGGTGACAAGGTTCATGGCGCGCATTGGTGCCTCCACGAGTTGTTGCCTGATGCTAGAAACGCGATCCGATCCAGCCGGTTCCCGCAATCGCGAAATCGTGAAGAGCAGCAGGCCATCCTGCCCTTGCCTATTTCAGCCAGCGCTCCAGGCGAGCAACGGCCTCCACCATCTCGTCGTGGCTGCCGGCGTAAGAAAAGCGCATGTAGCGGTGCCCCTGCAACGGATCGAAGTCACGTCCCGGCGTGGCGGCAACGTGGGCTTCTTTCAGCATCTTGCCAGCGAATGCCATGCTGTCGTTGGTGAGGCGCGAAACATCGCAGAAGGCGTAGAAAGCGCCGTCCATAGGAGCGGCCAATGCAAAGCCCAATTCCGGCAGGCGCTTCATCAGCAGTTCGCGATTCCAAGCATAGCGCGCCTTTACGGCTTCCAGATGCTGGGTAGCCTTGAACGCCTCGATGGCTGCCACCTGCGAAAGCTCCGGCGCCGAGATGTAGAGGCTCTGCGCAATGCGCTCGACCGGCCTTACCAATTTTTCCGGCAACACCATCCAGCCGATACGCCAGCCGGTCATGCAATAATATTTGGAGAAGGAATTGATCACCGCGACATCGCGGCCGAACGCCAGCGCGGTGGTATCGGGTGCGCCATAGGCCAACCGATGGTAGATCTCATCGGATATCACCGCGATGCCGAGCCGGTCCGCCGTTTCAATCAAGGCCTTCAGCGCGTCGACCGGGATGACCGCACCGGTCGGATTGGCGGGGCTGGCAAACAGAACGCCCTTCAGCGGCTTCTCGGCGTGGGCACTGGCCAGATGTTCGGCGTGCAGATAGGCAGTCCCCTCCAATTCGATCTCCACTACCTCGATGCCGAGGGCAGCCATGATGTTGCGGTAGGCCGGATAGCCGGGCGCGGCGATGGCGACACGGTCGCCGGCGTCGAACATGGCGAGGAAGGCCAGATTGAACGCGGCGGAAGAGCCTGTCGTGACGGCGATACGTTCCGGCGTGACCTCGATCCGATAGTGATCGCGGTAGTGGCCGGCGATAGCACGACGCAATTCCGGCAGCCCAAGCGCGTCGGTGTAGCCGATACGGCCGGCCTTCAAAGCGACCGCCGCCGCCTCGCGCACAATGGCGGGGGCGGGATCGGATGGCTGGCCGACGGCCATGGAAATCACCGGCACGCCTTCTGCCTTCAGCCTGTTGGCATCAGCCAGAACATCCATGGCGTGGAACGGCTCGACGTCTCCGCGCCGTGACAATGAGACAACCATTTTTAGGCAAACTCCTGTTAACGATGCCCCGCCATCCGCGTCCGGCTGCCGGATCGCGCCGCACAAATGCCCGATTGATGGGGATCACAAGTTCAGCAAGTTTTCGCGCGCCGGCTTTTCATCGTCAACCGCCTCGTCTACCAGTGTACGCATCATGTTGAGCCTTTCACGCCCCGGACAGACGATCGCCCCGAAGCTCGCCAAGACCGCGCGTGCCCTGGCGACACTCGCACTTGGCGCCGCTATTGCCGCTACCAGTACCGTCAACGCCTTCGCGCAGAACGTCCCTGTCGTGCGCGATGCCGAGATCGAAGCGCTGGTGCGCGACTATGCCAAACCGATCTTCAAGGCGGCAGGCCTTTCCAATGCCGGTATCCAGATCGTGCTCGTCAACGACCCCAGCTTCAACGCCTTTGTTGCCGGTCGCCGCGTTTTCATCAACACCGGGACACTGATGCAGGCCGAGACGCCGAACGAGGTGATCGGCGTGCTGGCGCACGAGACAGGCCATATCGCCGGCGGCCACCAACAGCGGCTGCGCGAGCAGCTCGAGCGCGCCAAGACCATGGCGATCGTTGCCGGCCTGCTTGGCGCCGGCGCCCTGGTGGCAGGTGCTGCCACTGACAGCAAGGGCCTGGCGGGCGCAGGCATGGGACTTGCTACTGGCGGCACGGAACTCGCGCAGCGCTCGTTGCTCGCTTATCAGCGCGGCGAGGAAATGACGGCGGACCGTTCCGCCATCACCTATCTCAACGCCACCGGACAATCTGGTGCAGGCATGTTGAAGACGTTCCAGCGGTTCCAGAGCGCGCTGTCGCTGTCCGGCGCACGCGTCGACCCTTACCGCGTCAGCCATCCAATGCCGCAGGATCGTGTCTCCAACCTGCAGGACCTGGTCAACAAGAGCCCCTATCTCGACGCCAAAGACCCGCCTGCCCTGCAGCAGCGCCACAATATGATGCGCGTCAAGATCGCCGCCTTCACGCAAGGCCAGGCGGCGACATCGCGGCTGCTGCGCAAGAGCCCAGATCCTGTTGCCGTGCAATATGGCGAAGCGATCTCGAACTACCTCAACGGCAATCCGAGTTCGGCGCTGGCCAAGACCGACGCGATGATCAAGTCCCAGCCCAAGAACCCCTATCTCCAGGAATTGCGCGGCGACATCCTGATGAAGGCCAACAAACCAAAGGAAGCGGCCTCCGCCTACGCCAAGGCCGTCAGTCTCGACCCAGCGAAATCAGGACTGCTTTCCGTGTCCTACGGACAGGCTCTGCTTGCCCAGCGCACGCCGGAATCGTTGAAACAGGCCATCGCGCAGCTCTCCAACGGCCTGGATCGCGACCGCGAGAATGCAGGCGGTTACCGCTTCCTGGCACAGGCCTATGGCGAACTCGGCGATGTCGGCAAAGCCGAGCTGGCGACCGCTGAAGGATATTACTATCAAGGTGCCACCAAGGACGCCAAAATTTTCGCCATGCGTGCGCAGAAGCTCTTGAAGACAGGCGAACCGGCCTGGGTGCGCGCACAGGACATCATCGGCGCCAAGGCACCAACCAAGAAATCGAACTGAAGACGGCAAGGACGGCAGCAGATCGTGCCCGCCGCAGCCCATGAAAGCCAAAGGAAGACGACCATGAACAAGGCCTATCTGCTCAGCACCGCCGGAGCGGCCATTGCCCTTGCCGCCTTCACCTTCGGCTTCACGGCTGCCGATACCCGCCCGGCGCTTGCCGACACCAAGCTCGACCGCGCCCAGGTCGAGGAGATCGTGCGCGACTATCTTCTGAAGAATCCGGAAATCCTGCTCGAAGTGCAGGATGCCCTGGAGACCAAGCAGAAAGAAGAGCAGAAGCTCGCCGCTACCGGTGTCATCAAGGAAAACAAGGACGAGATCTTCAACGCCTCATACGACACCGTCGTAGGCAATCCCAAGGGCAAGATCACGATCGTCGAGTTCTACGATTACAATTGCGGCTTCTGCAAACGTGCCATGGCCGACATGGCAGATCTTACCAAGGCCAATCCCGACCTGCGTTTCGTGCTGAAGGAATTCCCGATCCTCGGGCCGGATTCCCAGAAGGCGCATGTCGTCTCGCAGGCGTTCCAGAAGCTGATGCCGGAGAAGGCAGGTGAATTCCACCTCGAACTGTTGGGCGGTCAGACCCGCGCCACAGAAGACACCGCCATCAAGATCGCGCTGGAGCTTGGCGCCGACGAGGCGAAACTGCGCGAGGCGATGAAGGATCCAGCGATCATGGAGCGCTTCGCCAAGACCTATGACCTCGCCAACAAGCTCGCCATCACCGGCACCCCTTCCTACGTCATCGGCAACGACGTGGTGTTCGGCGCTCTCGGCGCGGATGTTCTGACCGAAAAGATCAAAGCCGCGAAGCCGGCGCTCTAAGCTTCGGGAAGCCAAAGCCGGACTTGGCCAGGTCAGGTCCGGTGAAACCGGCGTTGTGGACAGGCCAAGATGACACTTGCGCTCTTTTCGCGGCCGGTTATGCCCATTATAGAGGTCCGGCGTGCCAGTAATATTCGGCGCGCGGATAAAGGTAGCCATTTTTGAAAACGGTTTTCGTCCTCAACGGTCCCAACCTCAACATGCTCGGCAAGCGCGAGCCGTCGATCTATGGCGACAAGACGCTGGACGACATCGCCGCCGATTGCGTCAAGGCAGGCAAGGACCTCGGGCTGACCGTCGATTTCCGCCAGTCGAACCATGAGGGCCATCTGGTCGACTGGATCCAGGAAGCGGGCGAGGCTGCTGCCGGCGTCGTCATCAATGCCGGTGCCTATACCCACACCTCGATCGCCATCCACGACGCAATCCGGGGCGTCGCCCCACTGCCGGTCGTGGAAGTGCATCTTTCCAACATCCACGCGCGCGAGCCGTTCCGGCATGTATCCCGGATCGCTCCGCACGCCGTGGGCATGATCTGCGGCTTCGGGCCGCTTGGCTACACGCTGGCGCTGCAAGCGCTCGCCGCCCGCATCTGAAATGGGCGGACAACAAGAAGGGTCGGACATGACGACGAAAAAAACCGGTGTTGACCAGCAGTTGATCCGCGATCTCGCGGGTATCCTGAACGACACCAACCTTACCGAAATCGAAGTCGAGCTCGGCGATCTTAAGCTGCGCGTCTCGCGCCATGCGCCGACCGTGCACGCGGTTGCAGCGCCGGCTCCGGTCTTCGCCCAGGCTGCCGCTGCGCAGGCACCGGCTGCTCCCGCCGCGCCGAGCGCGGCCGAAGCCGCCAAGAACGCCGTGCCCTCGCCAATGGTCGGCACCGCTTATCTTTCTCCTTCGCCCGACGCCAAGTCTTTCGTCGAAATCGGCCAGAAGGTGAAGGAGGGTCAGACGCTGTTGATCATCGAAGCCATGAAGACGATGAACCAGATCCCCTCGCCGCGCGCCGGTACCGTAACGGCGATCCTGGTCGAGGACGCGCAGCCGGTCGAATACGGAATGCCGCTCGTCGTGATCGAATAAGGCGCGGGGACGGACGGAATGTTCCAGAAGATCCTCATCGCCAATCGCGGCGAAATCGCGCTTCGGGTGCTGCGCGCCTGCAAGGAACTCGGCATCAAGACCGTCGTCGTGCATTCCACGGCCGACGCCGACGCCATGCATGTGCGGCTCGCCGACGAAAGCGTCTGCATCGGCCCGCCGCCCTCGCGCGACAGCTATCTCAACATCCATCAGATCGTCGCAGCATGTGAGATCACAGGCGCGGATGCCGTGCATCCCGGCTACGGCTTCCTGTCGGAGAACGCCAAGTTCGCCGATATCCTCTCTGCCCACAACATCACCTTCATCGGCCCCTCCGGCGACCATATCCGCATCATGGGCGACAAGATCGAGGCCAAGCGCACAGCCAAGCGCCTCGGCATTCCAGTCGTCCCCGGCTCCGACGGCGCGGTTTCCGAAGAAAAGGAAGCCAAGCGCATCGCCGCCGAGATCGGCTATCCAGTCATCATCAAGGCTTCCGCCGGCGGCGGCGGCCGCGGCATGAAGGTGGCGCGCACCGAAGACGACCTCGAGGTGGCACTTGCCACCGCGCGCTCGGAAGCGGGAGCGGCCTTCGGCGACGACGCGGTCTATATCGAAAAGTATCTCGAAAAGCCGCGTCACATCGAATTGCAGGTGTTCGGTGACGGCGCAGGCAAGGGTGTGCATTTCGGCGAGCGTGACTGTTCGTTGCAGCGCCGCCACCAGAAAGTGTGGGAGGAGGCCAATTCTCCTGCCCTCAACGAGGAAGAGCGCGCCCGCATCGGCAACATCTGCGCCAGCGCCGTCGCCGATCTTGGCTATTCCGGCGCCGGCACGATCGAATTCCTCTACGAGAATGGCGAGTTCTATTTCATCGAGATGAACACGCGCCTGCAGGTGGAGCATCCGGTCACGGAAGCGATCACCGGCATCGATCTCGTGCATGAGCAGATCCGTGTCGCCTCCGGCGGCGGGCTCTCGGTTCGGCAGGAAGACATCAAGTTCAACGGCCATGCCATCGAATGCCGGATCAATGCCGAGGATCCGCGCACCTTTACGCCCTCGCCCGGCACGATCACGCATTTCCATACACCGGGCGGCCTCGGCATCCGCGTCGATTCCGGCGTCTACTCGGGCTACCGCATCCCGCCTTACTACGACAGCCTGATCGGCAAGCTGATCGTACATGGCCGCAACCGCGTCGAATGCATGATGCGCCTGCGCCGGGCGCTGGATGAGTTCGTTGTCGATGGCATCAACACCACGCTGCCGTTGTTCCGCGACCTCGTCGGCAACTCCGACATCGCCAATGGCGACTATGACATCCACTGGCTGGAAAAGTATCTGGCCAAGGGGGAGTGAAAGGCAGTGCGTCCTTCGAGGTTTCCCCCGAGGAACGCACCGATAGAGCAATTTCAGCAAAAGTGCGTAGCGGTTTTGCGTCCGGAATTGCGTAAAAACAGAGAGATAGAGCGTTTCCGCTAAAAGCGGGAACGCTCCAGCGTTGAGATGACTCGCCCTTTCGCGCCCGGCTATCGTATTCCAACCGACCTTCTGCTCAAGGCCTATGCCTCGGGCGTCTTTCCGATGGCCGAGAGCGCCGGCGATCCGGAAGTGTTCTGGGTGCGACCGGAAAAGCGTGGTGTCATCCCGCTCGACGGCTTCCATATTCCGAAAAGCCTCGCCAAGACGATCCGCAAGGCTTCTTTCGACATACGCTTCGACCATGATATCGCCGCGACCATCGACGGCTGCGCCGAACGGCGGGAAGAACGTCAGTCGACCTGGATCAACGCGCCGATCCGCGAAGCCTATCTGCAACTGGCCCAGATGAGCCATTGCCATTCGGTCGAAGCCTGGCGGGAAGGACGCCTCGTCGGCGGCCTTTATGGCGTATCGCTCGGCCGCGTCTTCTTCGGTGAAAGCATGTTTTCGCGAGAAACCGATGCCTCCAAGGTCTGCCTCGTCCGTCTAGTCGAGCGTCTCAAGGAGCGCGGTTTTGCCTTGCTCGACACCCAGTTCACCACCGAACATCTGAAACGCTTCGGCGCCGTAGACGTGCCGCGCGGTCGCTATGAAAAGATGCTGGCCGCGGCCCTGAAGGGTGAAGCGGCGTTTAACACCTGAGCAATTCCAACAAAGGTGCGCAGCGGTTTTGCGTCCGGAATTGCTAAAACAAGAGCGGATTAGAATCGTGAGCGCAGCCGGTCAGTTGGTCGGCTGCTTGCTGTTGACCTTGGCGGGTGCTCCACCAGACGACGGCTTTGCCGCGACAGGCGCCGGTACGTCGGACTTCTGCTTGCAGCCCTTCAGCCACACGTCATAGACGGCGTGCTCGACGGCGTTGATGCCGGGGCTTTCTGCGAACATCCAGCCCGTGAAGATGCGGCGGATCTTGCGATCGAGCGTGATCTCGTCGACCTCGACGAAGGAGTCCGTTTTCGGGGCCTCTGCACCAGGACGCGAATAACACACGCGCGGCGTCACCTGCAGCGCGCCGAACTGCACCGTCTCGTCGATATAGACGTCGAAATTGATGATGCGGCCGGTGATCTTGTCGATGCCGGAAAACTCGGCGACCGGGTTGGCTACGCGCTCCGCCTTCGGCTCCGCCGCCGGCTTGTTCTGAGCAGGCTGCTTCTGGCCGGGTTGGCTTTGGGCGGGCTGCTGCTCCGGGGCCGGTTCCTGGGCAGGCTGTTCCTGGACGGGCTGCCCCTGGTTGGCGTCCGGCTGGACCTCAAATGGCACTTGGGATGGCGTTTCGCCGGCCGGCGGATCCCACGGCATCTGCTGCGAGTTCGCGTGAAGCGGATACGCAACCGCCAGCATCGTTGCCAAGGCGCCGGTCGAAAGGCGGCTGAAAGATCTCATACGGACGACCCGTCTTTGGGCAGGTGATTCTCAACGCCCAAAGGTAGAGCGTTCCGGCGAAGCGAACCAGCTAAACGGCAAATGTGGCGAGAACCCGAACCGTTGTCGGTTCAGGAACCCGGCGTCCAGGCATCGTAATCGCCCGTCACCTGCGGACGATGCTGGCTGCCGAGGATCGAGCCTTTCGGGCGGTATGCTGCGGCGCTGCCGGTCAGGTTGGGCTCATGCGGCTTCTGCCATTCGCGCGGCTTATATGTTTCGTTCACCGGTGCAATATCGATGCGGTGATGGATCCAGCCATGCCAGCCGGGCGGGATGGCCGAAGCTTCCGATTTTCCGGCATAGATCACCCAACGGCGGGTTTGCCCGTCGGAATTGATGCCACCTTCGTAATAGATGTTGCCGAATTCATCCTGGCCAACCCTCTTGCCATGGCGCCAGGTATGGAAACGCGTGCCCAGCGTCTGGCCGTTCCACCAGGTGAAAAACTGCGTCAGAAAGCCTGCCATGCTGGTCCTCGCGGGCGTTTGCCGTTGCCTGCTTATGGCGCTCTGCCGGGCGGAAGGCAAGGGTCTAGATCGCCACGATGGGGCGGAGCCCCCTTCTCCCTTTGCTGGTAGACGGAGACAAGGAAAAGTGCCCATCCATTTCGCAACTGCTCAAAGTCATCTCGCACTTGCAAAATAATTAGCCGATCCTTATCCCTTAACATGCTCGGTCCACCGGGCTTTCGGACAGGTCCTGCCTGACCGTTGAGGGAGGAAAAAGATGGCTTCCGACGCGACTGCGGCTTTGTCCCGCATTACGCCTGCAGAGCTGTCAGCCCGCAAGGGCGGCACGCCAATCGTCTGCCTGACCGCTTACACCTATCCCATAGCACGCCTGCTTGATCCGCATGTCGATCTTCTGCTGGTCGGCGACAGTGTTGCCATGGTCCTGCATGGTCACAAGACAACGCTCGGCGCCACCATGGACATGATGATCCTGCATGGCCAGGCAGTGATGCGCGGCGCGCGTCGTGCCTGTGTGGTGCTCGATATGCCGGCCGGCAGCTATGAGAGCTCGCCCGCAAAGGCTCTCGCCTCCGCTCGCCGCCTCATCGGCGAAACCGGCTGCGATGCCGTGAAGCTGGAGGGCGGGGTCGACGTGGCGGCGCAAATCGCCACCATTACCAGCGCTGGCATTCCTGTCATGGGCCATATCGGGCTGCAGCCGCAATCGGTCGAAAAGGACGGCGGCTACAAGATCAAGGGCGGTACCGATGCCGCCATCGCAGCGCTCCTGGCCGACGCCGAAGCCGTCGAGCGTGCAGGTGCGTTCTCGATGGTCATCGAAGGCACGGTGGAGCCGGTGGCGGCCGAGATCACGCGCCGATCCTCAACCCCCACCATCGGCATCGGTGCAAGTGCGGCCTGCGACGGCCAGATCCTCGTTGTCGACGACGCGATCGGCCTGACCGTCGACCGCGTGCCGAAATTCGTCAAGGAATATGCCGGGCTGCGCGACACGGTGGCCGAGGCAGCCGCGCGCTACGCCACGGAAGTGCACGCTCGTACCTTCCCCGGTCCCGAACATGTCTTTCAACCGAAGGGCACAAAAGAATCATGAAACGTCCGCAAGTCGTTGAAAGCGTTTCCGATCTGCGCTCCGTCGTGCGGGAATGGCGTAGGCAGGGCCTGAGCGTAGCCATGGTGCCGACCATGGGTGCCTTGCATGACGGCCACGTTTCGTTGATGCGCATCGCGCTCGAGCGCGCCGACCGTTGCGTGGTGTCGATCTTCGTCAATCCGACGCAGTTCGCACCGACCGAGGACCTGGATAAATATCCGCGCCAGCTTGCCGCCGATCTCGATCGGCTGGCAGAAGCCGGCGTGCAGCTTGCGTTTACGCCGACAGCGGCGGAAATGTACCCCGAAGGCTTCGATGCGAAGGTGGTTATCAGCGGTCCCTCGGCCGGACTGGAAACAGATTTCCGCCCGACTTTTTTCGAGGGCGTCGCCACGGTGGTCGCCAAGCTCCTCCTTCAGGTTCTGCCCGACTGCGCGATTTTCGGTGAGAAGGATTATCAGCAGCTCTGCGTGGTGAAAAAGCTCTGCTGCGATCTGGACATTCCGGTCGAGATCATCGGCGCACCGACCGTGCGCGACACCGAGGGCCTCGCGATGTCGTCGCGCAACGCATATCTTTCGCCGGCCGAGCTCACCGTGGCACGACAACTCAACAAAATCCTGCGCCAGGCAGCGCAAGCTTTGCGACTTGGCGCCAACGCACAGGAAACGCTGGACAAGGCCCGCCGGCAAGTCCTCGAAGCCGGCTTCGGCAGCGTTGACTATGTCGAAGCGCGCGCGAGTGACACGCTGGCGCCATGGCGACGCGACCGCGACGGCCGCATTCTCGTCGCGGCCCGCCTCGGCGCCACGCGGCTGATCGACAATGTCGAGGTCGTGCGCAGCTGAGTGCCGGGATATCAGGAGTCAGCCGCCGACAATGGCTTGCGCCGTCTTGGATCGGGGCCGCGCCAGCAGATAGAATGCCAGGATGTGGGTAATCATCAAAGCCGGCACATAGAGGATCGGAATCCAGTAGGCCGCGACCAACTCGCCCGCCCGTTCCGGAAGCCCGTATTGTACGCCATGATAATAGTTGATGAGGAGATCGGCAGCTCCCACCACGTTGAAGGCGACGACGAACAGCCAGAACAGTGGCCGCACCCGAACTGTCAGCAACGCAATCATGGCAAGCACCCCTGTGATGAAATCGCCATAGGCAGCGGACGAGGCAAAACCAGCGGGCAGTCCCGAACCGACGATACCGGGGATGATGAAGACCAGGCCGAAGAAGCGAAAACTGTGCAGCATGGCAATAGCGCGCTGAGCCTGCAAATGGTCCATCGACTTCAGTTTAGGCAACACATAGGCGCCCAGCACCAGCAACCAGGGCACATAGCCGAGAACGAGTTGGACCGTGAAAATGGTCGCCGGCGACATATGCATCTCCCGTCGGGACTCTCCCGACCAGCATGAACGATGGAATGCGACAGTATCGGCCATTATGATGGTACCCGTTGGTACCAAAGTCAAGGAAGACGGTATGGCGACAGAAACCAAGACCCCGCCGTCGGATGGCGTGGACCAGAAGCCTGCCCGGGCGCGCATCATCGACGCCGCTTTCGTGGCCTTTGGTGTGCGTGGCTATGCTCAGACGAGCATGCTGGAGATCGCGACCCGCGCCAAAGTCTCCAAGCGCGAGCTCTATGCGTTGGTCGGCAACAAGCACGACATGCTGGTCGCCTGCATCACGGAACGCACCGGCCGCATGCGACCTACGGCCGAAATGCCCGAGCCTTCTGATCGCGAGAGCCTTGCCGCCGTGCTGTCGGCATTCGGCGAAAGACTGCTTTGCGAAGTCAGCGATCCAGTTGTTCTCGGCGTTTTTCGCCTTGCTATCGCAGAAGCCGAACGGGCGCCGGAGATTGCGCAAGCGCTGGATTCGATCGGTCGGGCGGCAGCGCGGAAGGAACTGGCCGCGATCCTGGAGCACGCGCAGTCGCACAGCCTGCTGGGTGGAGATACCGCTGAAATGACGGAACGCTTCCTGGCGTTGTTATGGGGTGACCTGATGATGAAACTGCTGCTTTGCCTTGCCGAGCCGCCTGTAGCTGAAGAAGTCAGGCGCCGCGCCCGTGACGCAGTCTCAGGCTTCCTGCGACTGCAACCGACAAGGTCGTAAGCACGCCTCGTGAGCGACAGTCATTGCGTTCTCACCCCAATTGTTTCTCGAACACGAGCGCCGGGATACCGGATCCGGTAGCACCGCAATCGTTGCTCAGGCCAATCTCGGTGAAGCCATTGGCCTTGTAGAAGCGGATTGCCGGCGCATTGGCGCCCTCCACTTCCAGCCGCAGTGTGTTGGCTTCCGGAAAGCTGTCTTCGATCTCTTCCAGCAGCATGCTACCGATGCCTTTGTGCTGGAACGCCGGCAACACATAGAGCTGGCGCAACTTGACCACCTTCGGATCATCGGTGGCGGCAGCAAAGGCCACGCCGGCAATGGTCTTGCCGTCGTCGGCAACCAGAAACTCAGAGTTTGGCTGGCTCAGGCGCGCTTTGAGTGCGGCTGGCGTGTGCCACTGGCCGGTGATCTCGTTCACCCGTTCCACGCCATAGATCGCGTCGTATGTGGCATGCCATGTCTCGGCGAGCAGTGCCTTGACCGCTTCGAGGTCGCGCTCACTCGCCGTACGCACGAACATGGCTATTATTCCGGGATGCCGAGCTTGGCCTTGACGAGGTCGTTGACCGCCTGCGGATTGGCCTTGCCGCCGGTCACCTTCATGACCTGACCGACGAACCAGCCAGCCATCGTCGGCTTTGCCTTGGCCTGTTCGACCTTGTCCGGATTGGCTGCGATCACCTCATCCACCGCCTTTTCGATGGCACCGGTGTCGGTAACCTGTTTCATGCCGCGCGACTCGACCAGTTCCTTCGGATCGCCACCCTCGTTCCAGACGATCTCGAACAGGTCCTTTGCGATCTTGCCGGAAATGGTGCCCTCCTTGATGAGGTCTACAATGCCACCGAGCTGAGCAGGCGAAACGGGAGTCTCTTCAATGGCTTTGCCGGACTTGTTCAAGGCACCCAGCAGGTCGTTGATGACCCAGTTCGCCACCGCCTTGCCGTCACGGCCTGCCGCCACCTGTTCGAAATAATCGGCGATCGCCTTTTCCGACACCAGGATCGAGGCGTCGTAAGCCGAAAGGCCGAGCTTTTCGACAAGACGCGTCTTCTTGTCGTCCGGCAGTTCCGGCAGATGCCTGGCAAGTTCCTCGACATAAGCCTGATCGAACTCCAGCGGCAAAAGATCCGGATCGGGGAAATAGCGATAGTCATGCGCCTCTTCCTTCGAACGCATGGAGCGCGTCTCGCCCTTCACCGCATCGTACAGGCGGGTTTCCTGGTCGATCTTGCCGCCGTCTTCCAGGATGGCGATCTGACGACGCGCCTCATATTCGATGGCCTGACCGATGAAGCGGATCGAGTTCATGTTCTTGATCTCGCAGCGCGTGCCAAAGCCCTCGCCCGGCCGCCGCACAGAAACGTTGACGTCGGCGCGCAAGGAACCCTCGTCCATGTTGCCGTCGCAGGTTCCGAGATAACGCACGATGGTGCGCAGCTTGGTGATGTACGCCTTGGCTTCGTCGGAGGAACGGATGTCCGGCTTCGACACGATCTCCATCAGCGCCACACCGGAGCGATTGAGATCGACATAGGACATCGTCGGATGCTGGTCGTGCATCGACTTGCCGGCGTCCTGCTCCAGATGCAGGCGCTCGATGCCAACCTCGATGTCTTCGAACTCACCCTTCTTGTCCGGGCCGACGGAAACGATCACCGTGCCCTCGCCGACGATCGGCTGCTTGAACTGCGAAATCTGGTAACCCTGCGGCAGGTCCGGATAGAAATAGTTCTTCCGGTCGAAAACCGACTTGTGGTTGATCTGGGCCTTCAGACCGAGGCCGGTGCGGATCGCCTGACGCACACACTCCTCGTTGATCACCGGCAGCATGCCGGGCATGGCTGCGTCGACAAGCGACACATTGGCATTGGGCGCGGCCCCGAAAGCCGTCGAGGCGCCGGAGAACAGCTTTGCCTGCGAGGTCACCTGCGCATGGACCTCCATGCCGATGATAACCTCCCAGTCGCCGGTGGCACCGGGAATCAAACGCTTGGGGTCGGGCGTGCGGGTGTCGATGAGGGTCATGGAGGCCTGCATTCAGGAAGCTTGAAAATCGTCGATTTGGGCTAGCGCAACCGGCGGCATGAGGCAAGACACCGAAAACGCCACCGCGCATCGCCCTATGTAGGAAAAACTTTGCGTGCCGTCATCTCGCACCTGCGAAGGCGAGGTCTGTTCTGCTCTGCAACGCGGAATCTTTAAGACGAAATTCCTGTTATCGCGACTGGCCGGGCAAAGCGGTCCTTTGATCCGGAAGCCGGCTTTGTGGACGATAAGGGCAGGTTTCGCATTCCGCGCCGCCAACCCTTTCGCCTCCGAAGGCTATTTTCGACCGAGGACTGTTATGACCACCGCCCTAAAAAGCACGATTACCCGCCGCGCCGGTCTCGCCGCATTGCTGGCTTCCGCTGTCGCACTCGTCAGCCTCGCCGCGCCCTCCTCCGCCTACGCCGAAGACAAGAAGGCGGTGAAGGTCGGCATCATTTCCGGCGAAGACGAGGATGTCTGGCGCGTCGTCACCGCCGAAGCTGCCAAGTCAGGTCTGACCATCGAGACCGTGGTCTTCAACGACTACACCCAGCCCAACGAGGCACTTGAACGCGGCGAGATCGACGCCAACGCCTTCCAGCACCAGCCTTATCTCGACAATCAGGTTAAGACGCAGGGCTATCATATCGTTCCGGTGGGCTATACCGGCGTGTGGCCGATCGGCCTCTATTCGAAGAAACACACCAAGGTGGCCGACCTGCAGAAAGGCGCGGTGGTCGGTGTGCCGAACGATCCTTCGAACGAAGGTCGCGCGCTCCGCGTGCTTCAGAACGAAAAGCTGATCAAGCTGAAGGACGGCACCGGCATTCTCGCCACCACCGCTGACATCGCCGAAAACCCGAGCGGCATCGAGATCAAGGAACTCGACGCTGGTATCGTCGGCCGCTCGGTGGAAGATCTCGACGCAGCCGTCGTCAACACAGACTGGGCGCTGAAGAGCGGGCTGACGGCGGAAAACCGCATTGCCCAGGAGCCGGTCGCCGACAACCCCTATCGCAACTTCATCGCCGTCAAGCAGGGCAACGAGAATGAAGCCTGGGTGAAGGCATTGGTCGCGGCCTACCAGAACCCCACGGTGAAGGCCGAATTCGACCGCGTCTACAAAGGCACCGGCATCAGCGCTTACTGAGGCCGATGCAACCCTATCTGGAACGGCGAGCAGCTCGCGGCCTTTGGGCCAGCGGGCTGCTTGATTTGGAGCCGTTCGACACGCCGCCGCGAGAAGCCGCGCGGAAAGGATACACCTTGAACCAGCACGTCTTGGCAGAGATACCGCATTTGGCCGACACAGTGGACGACGATATCTCACCGCGGCCAGCCCATCCCGCCCTCGCCGACGGCGAGGAGGTCGTGCGCCTTGTCGA
The DNA here is from genome assembly GCF_002858745.1 of Mesorhizobium loti. Lineage (GTDB taxonomy): Bacteria > Pseudomonadota > Alphaproteobacteria > Rhizobiales > Rhizobiaceae > Mesorhizobium > Mesorhizobium loti_F. Next base: position 373,444 of record NZ_PJRO01000001.1, read on the forward strand.
CCTGAAGCGTCGCTTCGGCGAGACGCCGGCACTGGAGGGCGTTTCGCTGACCGTGCGCAAGGGCGAGATCCTGGGCATTATCGGCCGCAGCGGTGCCGGCAAGTCGACACTGATCCGCTGCCTGAACGGACTGGAGCGGCCGGATTCCGGACAAGTCTACATCGAAGGCCGCGAGATCAGCCGGCTTGGTGAAAGCGAACTGCAGCCGCTGAGGCGGCGCATCGGCATGATCTTCCAGCATTTCAACCTGCTGTCGGCCAAGACGGTCGAGGACAATGTCGCGCTGCCGCTCAAGATCGAGGGGCGACCGAAGGCCGAGCGCCGTGCGCGAGCGGCAGAGCTGCTGGAACTGGTCGGCCTTTCCGTCAAGGCCAAGGCCTATCCGTCCTCGCTGTCTGGCGGCCAGAAGCAGCGCGTCGGCATAGCCCGCGCACTGGCGGCCGGACCGGCGCTGCTGTTGTCTGACGAAGCCACCTCGGCGCTCGACCCGGAGACGACGCGATCGATCCTGGCACTGCTGAAAGACATCAACCAGCGTTTCGGCCTGACCATCCTGCTTATCACCCACGAAATGGAAGTGATCCGCTCCATCGCCGACCGCGTGGCGGTGATCGATGCCGGCCGTATCGTCGAAGAGGGTCCGGTCTGGTCGGTGTTCGCCGATCCACAATCCGAGATCACGCAAAGTCTGCTCGGTGGCATCCGTCCACAACTGCCCGCCGATATCGCCGAAAAGCTCTCACCTGTTCCGGGCAAGGAGGCGATCCTGCGGGTGGATGTCGCCGGCGATGCTGCGCGACGTCCATTGCTTTCGGAACTGGCAGCTGCCGTTCCCGGCCGCTTCCGGCTGATCCATGGCGGCATCGACCATGTCCAGGGCGAGCCCGTTGGCAGCCTCTTCCTGGGTGTCGTTGCCAAGGATGGCCAGGTCGCCAAAACACTTGATTTCCTCACCGCCCGGAATGCCCGAGCAAAGGTGCTCGGTTATGTCTGAAGTCATGCTCCAGCTCCTGCTGCGCTCGCTTTGGGAGACCGTATTGATGACGGCGGCGTCAGGCTTGATCTCTCTGGTCGCCGGCCTTCCGCTTGGGCTAGCGCTGATTGCCACCGAGCGCGGCGGCATTGCGGAGAACTTATGGGTGAACCGCATCCTTGCGGCCATCATCAACGGTTTCCGTTCAGTGCCGTTCATCATCCTGCTGGTTGCGCTGATCCCGGTGACAAGGCTGATCGTCGGCACCTCCATCGGCACTTGGGCAGCGATCGTACCGCTGTCGATCGCGGCGACGCCCTACTACGCACGTATCGCCGAAGTCTCGTTGCGCGAAGTCGACCGTGGCCTGATCGAAGCGGCGCGCGCCATGGGCGGCAACCGCTGGACGATCATCCGGGAAGTGCTGGTGCCCGAGGCCTTGCCCGGCATCGTCGCCGGCTTCACCGTGACACTGGTGACACTGGTTGGTGCGTCCGCCATGGCTGGCGCGATCGGCGCCGGCGGGCTCGGCGATCTCGCCATCCGTTACGGCTATCAGCGCTTTGAGACCACCGTGATGATCGCGGTGGTGGCGGTGCTGATCGTGCTGGTGTGCGGCATACAGTGGCTGGGCGACCGGCTGGTCGCGCAACTGGATCACCGAACCTGAAAGCCTCTCACAACGGCTTCAATCGACCGGCCCGCGATCCAGCAAGCTTAGGCGGCAACCGGCATGCAAGGCAGGTCGACCCTGACGATCAGCCCGGTCGGCTCGTTGTCAATCAGTTCAATCCTGCCGCCATGCCCATGGACGATATCAGCAACGATCGACAATCCAAGCCCAAAGCCGTGTTTGGAGGCGCTCCCGCGCGCTGAATCCATCTTGAAGAAGGGTTCAAACACGCGTCCCCTGGCCATCTCGGGGATGCCCGGACCGTCGTCGCGGACCTCGATCAGCGCCGTAGCCTCGGTGGAGGCCAGCGCGACGGTGACATGCGGCGCGAATTTGACGCTGTTGTCGCAGAGATTGCCGATCGCGCGAGCCAGCGCATTGGGCTTGCACCAACCCGGCAGCCGATCCGGGCCACAATAGGAAACCGAAAAGCCAATATCGGTGAACTCCGCGCAGACCGTTTGCAGCACGCTGGCGATATCAGCCTGCTGAAGCACCTCGGTCGAAACATCGTTACGCAGATAGGTCAGCGTTTCGTCGATCAGACCCTCGATCTGAGCGATGTCCGACAGCATTGCGCTTCGTTGCTTGCCCTCATCCAATCGCTCCGCGCGCAGGCGCAAGCGCGTCAGCGGAGTGCGCAAATCGTGACTGACCGAGCGCAGCATGCGTGTGCGGTTGTCGATCATGGTGCGGATACGCGCCCGCATCTTGTTCAGAGCGCGTGCCAGGCCGATGATTTCGTTCGATCCTCGCTCGGCGAACAGGTCTTCCCCGCTGTCCAGCTCTGCCTTGCCAAGCGCGGAAACGATACGTTTGAGCGGGTCGGTGATTGCCCAGACCGCAAACAGCGAGAACAGGCAAAACAGCACGATCAAGGCGAGAAGATAATAGGATGCCGGACTGACGAACTGTGTCGTGAGAAAAGTGTCCGGCACTCCCAACTGCACCAGCGCCGTTGTGTCATCAAGATTGAAGGCGAGTCCCGGTCGTCCCTCGACCGTTAACCATCGTCCGCCATAAGGCAGCTGATAGTCCGGTGGAAAAAGAGTACCGAACAGCCGCCCGATGTCGCTGTGCCAGCGCGGCGATGACGGTATCTGATCGATCGTCTGCCTGGGAAGCAATCTGAAATCGAACCCGGCCCTGTTTGTAGCCGCCAATACGGCGTCGCGCGCGTCAGTTGGTGTCTCGTCCAGGAGCCTGGCCAGCATGCCAGCGCGCTCGGCAACCGCCTCCATGTTCGGCATGGCGGGATGATCGCCCTCGGTGAAGGTTTCGATCGCCTCGCCGAGGACATTGATGACGACCGCGGCAAGCACGATAACGGCGATGATCTGTGCGCGCAGCGATTGCGGGACGATCTGTTTCGCAATCGCCTTCATGCCTCTTCCACCGTCGCCGTGAACACATAGCCGCCGAGCCGAACGGTCTTCAGCAGGACGGGGTCGCGCGCATCCTGCTCGATCTTCTGCCGGATGCGGCTGATATGCACATCGATGCTGCGCTCTATCGGTCCGGCCAATCCGGCATGGGTCACGGCGAGAAGTTGCTCGCGCGCCAGAACGCGACCCGGATTGCGGCAAAAGGCCAGCAGCAGGTCGAATTCATGCGTGGTCGTGGCAACCCTGACATTGTCCGGATCGTGCAACTGCCGCCGGATAGGATCGAGCCGCCAGCCGTTGAAGCGCAGCAGCCTGGAACGGTTGCGTTCCGGCGCAGGATATGCGGCACGCCGCAGCAAAGCCCTGATGCGTGCCGTCACCTCGCGTGCGCTGAATGGCTTGGTGACATAGTCGTCAGCGCCGATTTCCAGACCGACGATACGATCGACCTCTTCGCCAAGCGCCGTCAGCATCAGGATCGGGATTGTCGTTTCGGAACGAAGCCTGCGGCAGATGCTCAACCCGTCCTCGCCAGGCAACATCACATCCAGCACGACGAGATCGAATTTTCCCCCAAGCATCGCAGCGGTCGTTTGAGCGCCACTTTCCGCCATTTCGACAATCATGCCACTTTCAGCGAGCGTCTCGCCCAGCATACCGGCGATCTCGGCATCGTCCTCGACGATCAAGATTCGGGGTGATCGCGGGGACGCGCCAGCTTCACCTGCCGCTTCGTTGTGAGATTTGCTTCGCCCAACGCGGTCATGCACCATCATGTGCCCCCATGGAGACCGTCAAAACCGATACCCGACACCCAGCATTGCAGACGGCTGCAGCTTTTCAGCGACGATTGGACTGTCGGCGGCATCCCCGACCAGGACACCCAGCCGCGCTTCGGCACGGATCATCCAGTTACGATCGGCCAGATATGTGGCGGAAAGCGAGAAATCCGCACGTTTGAACCCGGCGCCGATTTCATGTGCCGGCAAGCCCGAGCGAACCGCCTGCTCCGGCGTGACACCAAAATAGGCCTGCATATGCTTTTCGTCGGCAATAACTGCCGATGCTCCGGCACCGATCACCCACGATGGCGACAATGGCTGCGTGACTTCGACCCCAAACCTGCCAACCAGACCGTCGCTCCCAGAAAATGTCTTGTCGACTTCGGCGAAAAGCTCTGCCGGACCGAACTGGATTGACGCCTTTGCGCCTGCGGTAATGCCGCCATCGACGTCACCCAAACCGCGCAAACGGTCGCCGTCATCCTCTTCGCGGCCCATTTCATAGCCAACCTTCGCGCCGAGCTTGAACGCACCCTGATGGAAGAGGATGACGGTCGCGCCAGTCGGATCAATGGTCAACGCATCGAAAAGCGTCGCAGAAACAAAGGGTACCGGCAAGACCTCGAACTCGTCACTGCCTTCATACTTCGGAACCATCAGCGCTCCCGCGCCGATCACAACCTGCCATTCGGCCAGTTTCTCGCCGAACCGCGAGGACTGCGGCCCGGCAGCAAGGGCGATGCACGAATGAGTTGAGGCAACGATGGCAATCACAGCAGATTTCGTGCGGATGAACATGAGCGCTCCAGATTGCGGGAGCGGCCGGCGCCCCAATGGATCGCATCATCCCAGTCACGCGCGGCACCAGGTGTTAAATGATGTGAAGTTTTGTTGCGCAAATGCGGCGGGAAGGCGCCGACGGCCACACCACTGGCATTGCCCGATGGTTTCGCCTATATGGCCCTCATCCCATGGAGTGTGGATGTTTACTTCGTCTGAGTCCCGCTAGAGCCCCGACCTTCTCCTGAAGGCGGGGCGTGAAGACCTGAAACTCCGTGCCGCGTTCTCGCGGCTGCGGTTTTTGTTGTTGGCCGTTTCGGCCAGGTTTTCCCGGGACCATTCCACAATGAATATTTCGCGCTTGGAACAGCGCATCCTGCACCTGCTTGCGCAGGGCGGACGCATTGAAATCGAAAAAGACGACAACCAGAAGATCGAAGCCGTGTACTGCCTCACCCGCGAGGGCTGGCGCTATCCGGGTTTCGACATCCCTCTCTTCAAAAAGCTGAAACGCAGGAAAGCGGTGGCCTCGAGCAATGGCGGCGCCTACCGCATCACACGTGAAGGCTTGAGGCTGGTACGGCCACAACTCGACAACCGTTGAGCGGCAAATCGCACAAAAACGCCTCCCCGCCTGATTATCGGTGTGGGGAGGCGTCAACGGTTGGGCCCTCCCTTGGGAGGGATGAATTCAAGCCGTCGCGATGTAGGCCTTGATCTGTTCGGCCTCGCGCTCGACGGTTTCGATGCGCCGCTTGACCACGTCGCCGATCGAGATGATGCCGTCGAGCAGGCCATCCTTTTCCACCGGCAAATGGCGGAAGCGACCATTGGTCATGATTTCCATAACCTCGTTGACCGTATGGCCGGCGTTGCAGATCTTGACCTTTGGCGTCATGACCGCGCGCACCTGGAGATCGAGCGCGCCGGCACCTTCCTTGGCGATGACACGCACCACGTCGCGTTCCGAGAGGATGCCAACGATCTTGCGATCTCCGTTGGTGATGACTAGCGCACCGATGCGCCGGTCAGCGAGCAATCCGACCGCCTCGGACAGCGTCGCATTGGGGCCGAGCGTGACCACCGCATGACCCTTTGCTTCAAGAATTGCCTTAACAGTCATGGCGTCCTCCTCTGCAACCGTCCGTCAGCCTCAAGCAGACGGACATCGACGTCAAGCGGGGATATGGTGCGCCGTGACGGGCCGCTTTTCAAGCATTCCGATCAGCGACCATAGGTTTGCCTGCGGTCAAAGAAATGCAATCCGAGAAAGCCTGCAAGGAAGCCACCGATGTGAGCCTCCCATGCGATCTGGCTGTCCTCCCCCGGCACAAATCCGACGACGCCGGTGACGATGTTGATGACCATCCACACCGCTAGGAAGCTCAACGTGGCGCGCGAGCGGAAGACCGCGCCGAACGGCAGCAACGGCCCGGCGAATGCGCCGTTGCCGGAAGAGCGGTCGACATGGAAGGCAAAGCGGGCGGCTGCACCCATCATGCCTGAAATCGAGCCCGATGCGCCGATCAGCGGCGCCTGTGTTTGCGGATGAATGGCGAAAAAGAAGAACGCCGCAGCAAAACCCGTGACCGCGAAGAAGAGTGCGAACCGCAAGGCGCCAATACGGTTGGCGAGGGGAGAACCGAAGGCTGCAAGCCAGATCATGTTGACGATCAGATGTGCCCAGCCGCCATGCAGGAAGGTGTAGGTGAACGGGCTGGAAAAAGCATAAAAATCAAGATCGTACTGACCAGAATAACGAACGGGAATAAATGCAGCGCGAATGAGGAGTTCAATATCCTGCTGCGATGTCAGCGCATAGAGGCGCAGCAGATGAACACCGGCACAGAGCAGGATGATTGCCAGAACGATGGCGGGCAAATTGAAGATCGGCTCGCGCGACGGCGTTTCGCTGCCCGCCGATGTCTCCCCATTCGCCTCGTTCATCGTGTCATTCCCGCTCTTGGCCCGTTCTTAGCGTTCCTGGTCCGCGAGCATGTAAGCCAAGGCGGCGCATTACACAAACGAGAGCATCGCTAACGAATCAAAGTCAGGGAAACAAAGAAAAAGCCGTCCAAGGTTTCCCTCGGACGGCTGGTCGAGCCCCCTTGCTCCCCTGAAAGCCTTCGACTGGAATGTCGGCGTCCAAACCGGACAACGACGAAAACTGGAGTGATTTCAATCTTGCATGGACAAGTTTGAACGGCAATCTAAACCCTTCGTTAACCTTAATGACCCCGGCCGGTTAACAAATGGCATCCAGACTGGCACGCATCGTGCTCCGCGTCCCATGTAGGTCATCGGAAAACGCCCACCTGTTCCCCGATGGCACATCTGATGGACGGATGGCGCGGAGCATATCGACTATGAACCTGAACGGATCGATCGCACTGTTCCAATATTGGAACCGGCTGCGCCGCGGCCGCCCGGCACCCCGGCGGACTGAGGTAGAGCCCGCCGATATCAAGACGCTGCTGGCCGACACCTTCATTCTGGAGAAGGATACGCGCGGCGAGGCTGTCTTCCGGCTTGCCGGCACGCGGCTGTGTGCCACCTATGGCCGCGAGTTGAAGGGTTTCTCTTTCCCTTCGCTCTGGCCGGAAAAGGACCAGAGACTGGTGTCGCGCCTGATGCAGGGTGTCTTCGACCAGCATTCAGCTGTTCTGGTCAGCCACCAGGGCATTAGCCGCGACGGCCATTCCTGCAGGTTCGAACTCCTTGCATTACCGCTTAACGGCGGTGCGGAGCACCCGCGCTGTCTGGGCGTGGTCAGTGCCGCCGAAAAGCCGTTCTGGCTAGGTGCCGATCCGATCACCGACACGATTATCGAATCGATCCGCGTCATCGATCCGGACAAGGAAGTGGCTGCATTGAACAACAGAACAGCCATTATCGCTCCGTCACTTGCGCCAACAGAACTTGAACACACCAGCTCGAACCGCGCGTTCTGCAGCGCCAGGCGCGTGCGCCATCTGGTCGTGCTCGAAGGTGGCCGGGAAGACGGGTAAATGCTCTAAGCTGACGTTAACATTTTCAGCTTTTTTAACTTCTCATCGTGTAGCGTTCCGCTGAAATTCCTCGCAACGGCGCAGGAATGCCAACGAGGTATTAAGCGGTGATGAGGTCAACGGCGATCGAACAAGCGCCGGCGGCAGCTGAAAGGCGCAACTTTCAGCGTGTCCGCGTGAAGATCTATGGCCGTTTTATGCTTGAGGACCGCACCGAGCATCCGTGCCAAGTCATCGACATGTCGCCTGGAAACGTGGCACTTCGCGCTGACCGCGTCGGCGATCCCGGTGAGAAGGTCATTGCGTATCTCGATCATATCGGCCGCATCGAAGGCGTGGTGACGCGACGCCTGCAGGACGGCTTCGCCATGACAGTGGTGGCCTCGGACCGTAAACGCGACAAGCTCGCCGCGCAGTTGACCTGGCTCGCCAATAAACATGAACTCGATCTGCCTGAGGACCGCCGTCACGAACGCGTCGCACCGCGCAACCCGATGAGCGTGCTGCAGCTTTCGGACGGGCGCCAATACCAGTGCCGCATCATCGATCTGTCGCTGTCGGGCGCGGCCATTGAGATCGACGTCAAACCGGCAAAGGGTGTTCAGGTCGTGCTGGGCACCATGCGAGGCCAGGTTGTGCGCCATTTCGAAGAAGGAATCGCCATCGAGTTCGCGGTCGTACAGCGTCCTGAAACACTCGATTCCGAATTCAACCGGGCGCGAACGTAAAGCCCCCTGACCGACGTCGATCCGCGCCGGGCGCGCATCGCGGACACCATTCGCTTGGGCAGAAGATCGTTTCCAGCGGCTACGGCATGGCGACGGCACCCCCTTGCGCCTTGTCGATACCCATGACCTTCACCAGTTCGGGCGCCTTCTTATCCTCGACCTGTTCGGCAACCGTAACACAGCACCAATGACTTCGCCCGATGCCGTGCGCACCAGACCCTTCCTCATGGTCACGCAGCGGGCTTTCCAGCACTTTTCGATGCCGGCGCTACCGAAACCGAGAGTAGGAACGCGCCAAATCAGCTCATCGGCGGCTTGGCCGACTAGGCTCGCCAGCGGCACACCCAAAACCATGGTTAACAAATCATGACAAAAATCGTAACTATTTTATACTTACTGTATTTGAAATAGTTTTCAAATCGTTCTTCCTTTTATTCAATATCTACTTCGCTGCTTTGCGTCAAATAAATCCGACCATGGCATTGTCACCTCAAACGGGGAGACGACAGTATGGACGGATTTGGACGCAAGCTGCTGGTTGCAGTAGCTGTGCTGGTCGGCGCGGTGGGGACCGCAAAGGCAGGCGGCGACTATATGCCGACCGGCGCTCGCACGACGCAGCCTGTCGGTCACTATGAACTCTGCCAGCAGATGCCGGAAGAGTGCAATCAGCGCACTGCGAAGGGCACACCGATCGAGCTTTCCCGCAAGCTGTGGGCGACAATGATTTCGGTCAACAACGACGTGAACACCAAGGTGAAGCCAGTCACCGATCTCGAAGCCTATGGCGTCGAGGAATACTGGGCCTACCCGGACAAGGGGTATGGCGACTGCGAGGATTATGCGTTGGAAAAGCGCCGCCAGTTGATGAGAGCCGGTGTCCCTGCGGGAGATCTGCTGATCACCGTGGCTCGCCAGCCGAATGGTGACGGCCACGCGGTTCTCACCGTACGCACCTCGATGGGCGACTTCGTGCTCGACAATCTGCAGCCGAAGGTCCTGCTGTGGAGCCAGACCCCCTACACCTATCTCAAGCGCCAGTCCGAGACGAACTCCGGCGTCTGGGTAACGATCACCGATGGCCGCGCCGACGCGGTCGCCAGCGTCCGCTGATACCAATCCAGGGCTGGATAGCCAGCCTCACGCGTCAAGGACATCGCGGAAAACCCGGTCGAGTCCCCACCCTCCCCGTCCCCGACGACCGGGTCAAGGAGCCGGCCCAGTCCCCGGGCCGGCTCCACCTTTTTCCAAAAGGTGGCGGCTCGACCGGCTTTGCCCTGGCACTTTCAGGATCATACAGTCGTCAATCCAGCCTTGAAGCGCTTGCCGTTGGCTACATAGTGCGCGGCCGAAACACGCAACCCGGCAACCGCGTTTTCATCGAGACTACGGATCACACGCGCCGGCGACCCGACGATCAGCGAATTGTCCGGAAACACCTTGCCCTCAGTAACCAGCGCGCCTGCGCCAACCAGGCAATTGTTGCCGATCTTCGCGCCATTCAGCACGATGGCGCCCATGCCGATAAGACTGTTGTCGCCAATGGTACATCCATGCAGCATGGCGCGGTGGCCAACGGTGCAGCCGGCGCCAATGGTCAGCGGGAAGCCTATGTCGGTGTGCATGACGGTGTGTTCCTGCACATTTGTATCGTTGCCGATGAGGATCGGCTCGTTGTCGCCCCGGATGACCACGCCGAACCAGATGCCTGTATTGCGGCCAAGCGTGATATCACCAATCAGCGTTGCGTCAGGTGCGATCCAGTTGCTGTCGGCATCGATGAGGCGCGGCGCCTTTCCATCCAGTGCATAAAGCGGCATTTTTCTCTCAAAGCCTCGAAAATTCGGGTCGCGGGGACAGTAGAGGAGGGCCTGCCGGCGTGACAAGCGCGGCCAGGCCTTTACCGTCCGTTTACCATAAATCCGCACAGTCGCGCCTGATCGTCAGCCTGCCGGAATCGCGCATGTTCGATGCGGGGAGCAGGCCGCAACTTTCGGGATACAGATGAGCAAACCCACAACCGAAACGCCCGAATTCACGGTTGCCGATTCGGGCTTGATGGTGAAGGTGTTTTACGCTTTCGCCATCGTGGTGGTGTTGTCGGTGGCCATCAGCGCTGCCGGCAAGTGGCTGGGCCACTCGATCGCCATGGGCGGCTATTCCGACGACACAAAGGTGCGCGAGGTCATCATCGGTAACAATGTGCTGGCCATGCCAGCCAACTTCATCCGTTTCGAAAAGGCGCGGCGCAATGGCGACGCCGACCGGCTCGACGTTTATCTGCGCTATCCCAAGATGGACGGCTACTCCGCCGCGGCGCGAGACGATTTCAACAATGCGCGCGGCAAGCGCACCGTTCTGTTCCTGACCTTCGAGGAACAGGCGATGTCACGCGACATGAGCGGCCGTTACGCGCCGATCTATTCATCGCTGATCATGCAGCCCGGCATGCCGGGCCCAGCCGACACCACGATTTACGGCTTCACTGAAAAGTCCGGTTATCTCAACGAGACATTGGTCGTGGCCGAGCGTCCAGGACAGGAACCGTTCGTGGCACGCTGCCTCGCCGGACCGAGCGCGGAACAGTCGCTGGCGCCCTGCGAGCGCGATGTGCTCGTCGGCGACAGGCTGAGCCTCACTTATCGGTTTCCGAAAGAATTCCTGGCCGATTGGCCGGCACTGGACGCAGCGGTCCTGGCCTTTGCAGCGCGCACACTGAAGACAGGTGCAGCGCTGAAGAAGCGACAAGCGCCGCAATAGACGGCGCCTGCGTGAGATCAGCCGAGGTCGATGTCGAGGATCGCCATCGAGAAATTGTAGTCACCCTCTTCCTCATCCTTGTAGACGAGACCGAGGAATTCGTCGCCGATGTAGAGCTCGGCCGAATCTTCCTTGCGCGGGCGCGCTTTCACTTCGAGATTCGGGTTCTGGAAGACGCGCTTGAAATAGGCGTCCAACTTTCTGATTTCGTCGGGTTTCAACGGCTTTCTCCGCTAGGAAATGGCTGCCCGGCACCGTCCGGCGCTCACGGCGTTCCGCGCTTCTGACACAGCAAGGATGGCGATGTAAAGGCGGGCGGGCCTGTGGCAACAGGCTCTGCCGCCCGCGGGGTTGCTCCGGCACCGATGTACCAAGGCTTCAATGGAACGGTGAGTTGATTCAGATGTCGAAGGAAACGACATGCTCCATCGACTGCGACGGCAGCAACTGGTCCATCTGGCGCGAAGGCTGGTCGCAGCCGGTCTCGCCCACGACACGCGCGGGCACGCCGGCAACCGTCTTGTTGTGCGGCACCGCCGAGAGCACGACGGAACCCGCCGCCACCTTGGAGCAATGACCGATCTCGATGTTGCCGAGGATCTTGGCACCGGCGCCGATCAGCACGCCGTGGCGGATCTTGGGATGACGGTCGCCGCCGGACTTGCCGGTGCCGCCAAGCGTGACACCGTGCAGGATCGAGACGTCGTCCTCGATGACTGCCGTCTCGCCGACGACGAAGCCGGTGGCATGATCGAGGAAGATGCCCTTGCCAATGCGAGCGGCCGGATTGATGTCGGTCTGGAACACGGAAGACGACCGGCTCTGGAGGTAGAGAGCGAAATCCCGGCGGCCATGGTTCCACAGCCAGTGCGCCAGGCGGTGCGTCTGGATCGCATGGAAGCCCTTGAAGTAGAGAACGGGCATCAGATAGCGGTCGCAGGCCGGATCGCGGTCGAAATAGGCCTGGATATCGGTGCGCACCACATCGGACCAGTCGGACTGGTCGTCCAGCATGGCCTTGAAGGTTTGGCGGATCAGATCGGCACCAACATCCTGATGGGCGAGCCGTTCGGCGAGACGATGGATCACCGCCTCTTCCAGCGTCTCCTGGTTCAGGATGGTGGCATAGAGGAACGCGGCCAGCAGCGGATCGCGATTGACCGCTTCGGTCGCCTCGTCGCGAATGGACCGCCAGATCGGGTCTACCGGCTGCAAGAGGCTGGAGCGGGCGATGCTGATGCTGTTCATGGACAGTCTCCGCTGGCGGCTTGTCTTATCCGGCCGGTCCTATAAGCCATATCATAGCACGGGTGAACTCAATTTTCCTTATCGCTCGTTCAAATGGTTTTGGCTGGCTGGAATTCAACCTGGCATGGAAAACGAACCCTTGATCGTGAAGGTCACCGATAATGTGGCCTCGATCCTCATCAACCGGCCGCAGAAGAAGAACGCCATAACCTTCGCCATGTGGCAGACACTTGCCGAGACATTCGAGGCCCTGTCGGCCGACCAGTCTGTGCGAGCCATCACATTAGGCGGCGAAGGAGCCGACTTTTCCGCCGGCGCCGACATCGCCGAATTCGACACACTGCGCAGCGGCGAAAGCGCGCGCGGCTACGAGGCTGCCAATTCCGCGGCCTTCGCATCCATTCGCAACGCTCGGGTACCGGTAGTCGCAGCGCTGCACGGCATATGCTTTGGCGGCGGCTTCGGTCTTGCCGCTGCCGCGGACCTGAGGCTTGCAACACCCGACGCGCTGTTTGCTGTGCCAGCCGCCAAGCTCGGCCTTGCCTACCCTCAGGACGCCATGCGCGATGTCGTCGGCGCGGCGGGACCGCAAATGGCACGCTATCTCACCTTCACCGGCAATCGCATCGATGCCGAGACCGCATACAAGGCTGGTTTCCTGCTCGAAATCGCTGCCCCTGACGAACTTGAGCAACGCGTTGCCGAGCTTGCAGCAATCATAGCCACCAATGCTCCGCTTTCGGTGCGCGCCTCTAAACTGGCTATCCATGCAGAGTTGAGCGGCGATGCGATCGATGTAGAGTTCGCTCGTACCGCGGGCGATAAAACCTTCACCAGCGCCGACTATGCAGAGGGTCTTGCCGCCTTCCAGGCTCGCCGCAAACCAGAGTTTATCGGTCGATGAATGCCTCCCTGATCTCGCCAGCATTGAGGACAGAGCTGTCGGAGCTCTATCGTGCTGAAGACCGCCACTATCACGGCATCACCCATATCGTGGCACTGCTCAGCCTTTTCGACGAATACCGGTCTGCCTTCTCGGACCCCGAGGCAGTCGAGGCGGCGATCTGGTTCCATGATGCGATTTATGACAGCCGCGCCAAGGACAATGAGACGCGCAGCGCTGACCTCGCGCGCGAAAGACTGGCTGGAACCGTCAGTGCAGAGCGGCTCAGCCGCATCGCCCGAATGATCGAGGCGACGGCTACGCATACGATCCCCGAGATCGAACCGGAGGCGGCAAGGCGCGACGCAGCCCTTCTGCTCGATATGGATCTCTCGATCCTCGGTACAGCACCTGAAACGTTCGATGCCTACGAGGCGGCGGTGCGCCGCGAATATGCCTGGGTAGAGGAACCACTTTGGATTGCCGGACGCGGAGCCGTGTTGAAAACCTTCCTCGAGCGCGAGCACATCTTCCACACCGACATCTTTCGCGACCGCCTCGAAAGGCAGGCGCGAGAGAACCTCAGGCGTTCCATCGACGCCCTCAAGGCCCGTTCCGCTCGCTAGTCCGGAAAACGCTCCATCCGCCGTTCGCGAATGGCAAAACCGGCGCGCAGATAGACGGACAGCGCCTTCGGGTGATCGTTGGTATCGGTATGCAACCACACGCGCTGCGGCTCCTGCAACCAGATTGCGCGCAACGAGCTATCCAGCAGGTAAGGTCCCAATCCCCTGCCCTGAAAAGCTGCCGCCAAGCCGAAGTGGGCCAATTCGACGACCGGCTCGCCGACACTGTTGAATTCACAGAAGCCCGCGGCGACACCATCGACCCGCAATACATTCAGCCATGTGGATGGGCTGGCCAGCAGGATCGCTAGCTGCTCCGCCGGCATGCGCAGCCGCTGATCCCAGTCCAGCGAGGCACCGACCGCGCGATAAAGGTCCAGGTAATCGGCAGGCGAAAGGCTTTCGCGCCCCAGGCGAACCGACCTGTCCGGACTGTTCAATGCCATCCCTGACGGCGATGCGGTCATATCCAGATAGGTAACGAGAAGCTCGACCATTGAGAATTCAGAGCGGGTGTTGAGCGTAGAACTCCAGAACCCGCTTCTTGAAGGTGCGGTCACCCACCGACAGCATGTGATCGCGTCCTTCGATATGGAATGCGACGGCATTGGGCATCAACGCTGCCAGATCGTCGGCTGACCCGGCAATGTCATCGGTCGTGCCCACCGCCACCAGCGTTGGTTGCGCAATGCGCGAAACCTCGTCTTCGGAAAGCAGTTCACGCGAGGTGACGATGCAGGCGGCAAGCGCCTGGCGGTCGCTTCTGGTCTGGTCGGCAAAGCTGCGGAACATCTTGCCGCGATTGTGTGTGATGGTCGAGGCATCCGGCGCCATCAGCGCCTCGGCGATCGGGTCCCAGTCGCCAACGCCGTCGACCATGCCGATGCCCAGTCCGCCCAGCACCAGCGTGGCAACCTTGTCCGGGTTGGAAAGCGCCAGGAAGGCCGAGACGCGCGCGCCCATGGAATAGCCCATCACGTGAGCCTGCTCGATACCGAGATGGTCGAGCAGTGCCGCCGCGTCCGACGCCATCTTCTGCGGCGTGTAATCAGCACCCTCATAACTTTTCGTCGATGCACCATGGCCACGATGATCAAAGGCGACGGCACGGTAGCCGGCATCATTCAGGGTCTTGAACCAGCCGGGCGAAACCCAGTTAACATAGTGGCTGGAAGCAAAGCCGTGGATCATCAGCACCGGATCGCCGCTGCCCGTCGCAGGCTGGCGATCAAGAAAAGCAAGATCAAAACCGTCATGGCTGAAAAACTGCATTGCGAGAGAGTACCTTCAGTTGACGCCAGAGACAGCGTTGACGGCCGGGTGCTTGACCAGATCGCCTTCCTTGATGTTTTCGCGCGCGGCAGTGCCGGCTTTCAGCTCCAGCACGAAACGCACCGGTTCATTGGGCGCTATGACGGCTTCGGACTGCGGCTCCCCCTCCCGGATCGCCTTGATACGACCGTCCTGCCCGATGAAAAGCAGATCGAGCGGCATCGGCGTGTTCTTCATCCAGAAACCGACACCTTCCGTCTCGGGAAACACAAAAAGCATGCCGCGGTCGTCCGGCATGGTCTGGCGGAACATCAGCCCCGCCTCGCGCTCGGCGTCGTCGTCGGCAATCTCGATCTGGAAAGGACGGCCGCCCTTGGTGGTAACCGCCACCAACGGCGCCGGGTCGACAGGCAACATCATCGCCTGGCCATCAGCCGCAATCGTTGGACTGGTGGCAAGCGAAGCAGCGACCACGACAGCCAGAGCCAGAAAACGCAACGTCCGCGTCATCGAAAATCGGACCATCTCAAATCCCTTCAACCATCGTCCACGGCTGCACCCTAGACGGCCCGCGAACCGGCGCAAGCACCAGCTCCGGGTGTATTGTCAAAACAGGTGAACGGAAGCGACAAAATCAGCGACGCATGCGAACGGCGATATCAGTCCATCAGCTTTACAAAACGCGCGCGAACCCGCTTTCGCCTCCAACGACCACCCTTACATCACGGGAACGTCGTTGGTGATCGACGGCGGCAAGACGGCACATGCCGGATAAACAAAAGGCCGCACTCGCGCGGCCTTTGTCCCGTGAATGCTACACGCTCAGTGAGC
Organism: Mesorhizobium loti; assembly: GCF_002858745.1. Classification (GTDB taxonomy): domain Bacteria; phylum Pseudomonadota; class Alphaproteobacteria; order Rhizobiales; family Rhizobiaceae; genus Mesorhizobium; species Mesorhizobium loti_F. The sequence continues at coordinate 389,393 of NZ_PJRO01000001.1, forward strand.
GACCGGCAGCGTTCCCATATCGGGGTGTATTTCAGCTGCCATCAAGCCCTTGTCGCCGCGACCGTAGCGCACCAGAACGACTTGACCAGGTCTGAGTTCCGTCACGCCGTAGCGGCGTAGCGTTTCCATGTGCACGAAGATATCCTCGGTGCCTTCGCCTCGGCTCAGGAAACCAAAACCCTTGGTGCGGTTAAACCACTTGACGAGGGCCCGCTCCAGTCCGCTTTCCGGCGTCACCGTTACATGCGTACGCTGCTCCTGCTGCTCGGCAGGATGGACTGCGGTCGATATGTCCATCGAGAGAACACGGAACGCCTGCAAGCCACGGTCTCCCTGCTTGACGAGGCAGACCACGCGGGCACCTTCCAGCGCTGTCTGGAAGCCATCGCGCCGCAAACAGGTCACGTGCAGCAGGATATCGCCGGTGTCCCCTTCGTCAGGAAGAATAAAGCCGTACCCCTTGGCAACATCGAACCATTTGATCGCGCCGGAAACCTCCAGCAGATCTGCGGATTCGCCGATCTCGTCACGTCCAGCGGTATCGCCAAGAAGCGCATCCCGACCGGTCAGAGAGGCCTTTTCCCCCATCAGAACGCCCCCTTTCTCCGAAACTACAGCTACTGATTCTTTACATGAGATTAACACTTCGGCTTCCGGTGTGTGCAAGAGCTGACGTGCCTTTTTTCACCGGCTCTTTCGGAGATACATTCAATCTGGCTCATAAAGACTGTTTGCAGGCTGACGTTACGTTGTTTTTCAGCGTTGCGGCATGCATCGACCGCCCCTATGGTGCGCGCAATCCCAAGCTTGGAGACGAATATGCGCTATCTGCACACGATGGTCCGCGTGACCGATGTCGAAAAATCCCTCGATTTCTACTGCAACAAGCTGGGTCTCAAGGAGGTCCGCCGCATCGAGAACGAACAAGGCCGCTTCACGCTGATCTTCCTGGCCGCATCCGAGGACGAGAAAAGCGGCACCGAGGCACGTGCCCCCCTGATCGAACTGACCCACAACTGGGATCCCGAGGACTACAAGGGCGGACGCAATTTCGGCCACCTCGCCTATGAGGTCGACGACATCTACGCCACCTGCCAACACCTGCAGGATCGGGGCGTGACGATCAACCGTCCGCCGCGCGACGGCTACATGGCCTTCATCAAATCGCCCGATGGCATCTCGATCGAGCTCCTGCAAAAGGGTGCCGCCAAGGAAAAGGCAGAACCCTGGGCCTCGATGGCGAACACCGGAACCTGGTGATCGTCAGAGCGGTACAAACGCCTCTCACCACCACTTCCCGCGGGATGGCCTTGATGGCCAACCCGCTTTATCAGCCAGCGTGACGCCAGCCAGACAGCCGAACGGAGAATTCCCATGTCGACCAGCAACGCCGACGTCACCACTGAACATGCCAGCCGCTACTTGCAGCAGCTTTGCAAGCATTGGGCGCACAAGTTTCCCGTCACCTTCGACCCAAACCACGGCGAAATCGAACTGACCATCGGCCGCACGGTAATGGATGCGGATGCAACAACACTGCATGTTGCGCTGACCGCGAGTGATGAAACGCAGATCAAACAGCTCGAACGCGTCGTGGAAGACCACATCAAGCGTTTTGCTTTCCGCGAGGAACTGGTCTTCAGCTGGCAGCGTCCAGCGGTTTAAGCCGAGCTCAGCGCTGACCGATCATTTCAGCCAGCGCGAGAATGCTGCGCCAGTTGCGCGTCGTGCCAGGCACTTTGAGGGTGCGCGGCAGGATTTCGGCGAATTTCGATTTGCCCAGACCATCCGGCGCATGCAGGTAGAGGACATCACCCTTTACCTCGAACCGCTCTGGCCCTGTGCATTTTTCGGCAAGTCTGCCGGCCTCCTCTGAGGACGGTTCGCGTTCCAGAGCCATTGCGTGCAGCTTGGTGGGATCCTCCACGACCTCGGGATAGGGATTACCCGCCACCAGTTGCGCAAACCACGCTGCGTCTCGCACCATGATGCGGGAGTGAAACCCCCAGCGCTGCTGGAACGCCTGCTCCAGCATTTGGGTCAAGGTGGTGGCATCACCCTTTGCCGAGCAGAACACGACGTTGCCGCTCTGCACGTAGCTTGCAACGTCCGTAAAGCCGAGCTCTTCGAAGAAAGCCCGCAGCTCCGCCATCTTCACGATGCGGTTGCCGCCGACATTGATGCCGGAAAACAGCGCGACGAACCCGCTCATATGATGAAGCCCGCCAGCGTCTCGTTTTCGGTGATGTCCTGATAGTGCACGCCGTGCGTGGCGAAATTGGCGGTCAGCAGATCGAAGTTGCGGCGATCCTTGGTTTCTATGCCGATCAGCACCGAGCCGAAGTTGCGTGCCGATTTTTTCAGATATTCGAAACGGGCGATGTCATCGTCCGGTCCCAGCATTTCGAGAAAGTCGCGCAGCGCTCCCGGCCGCTGCGGGAAACGGATGATGAAGTATTTCTTCAATCCCTCGAAACGCAGTGCCCGCTCCTTGACGTCAGGCAGGCGTTCGAAGTCGAAATTGCCGCCCGACACCACCGCGACGATGGTCTTGCCCTTGATTTCCTTGCGTGAAAAATCCTTGAGCGCGTCGATAGCCAGCGCGCCGGCCGGTTCCAGCACCACGCCTTCGATGTTCAATATCTCGACCATGGTGGCGCAAAGCCGGTTCTCTGGCACCAGCCGCACATCGTCCTGGGAATAACCCTTCAGATGACGGAATGGCTCGCGGCCGATCTCGGCAACGGCCGCGCCATCGACGAAGTTGTCGACCCGGGCGAGCTTCACGCGCTTGTCCGCGGCCAGGCTTTCCCGGAGGCTGGGCGCCCCGGCCGGTTCGCAGAAGACGAAACGCGGCGCCCTGCCCCCTTGGGTGAAATAATGTGAGACGCCGGCCGAAAGTCCACCGCCACCGACGGGAAGCATGATGATATCGGGTAGCCGCGCACCAGGCATCTGGTCCGCGATCTCATAGGCCACCGTTGCCTGGCCCTCGATGATGTCCTTGTGATCGAAAGGCGGCACCATATGCGCCCCGCTCTGCTCGGTGAATTCAAAGGCGGCTCGATAACATTCGTCGAAGAAGTCGCCGACCAGCCTGATCTCAACGAATTCACCACCGAACAGCCGCGTCTTGTCGATCTTCTGTTGTGGCGTCGTCACCGGCATGAAGACGACACCCTTGCGGCCGAAATGCCGGCAGACGAAGGCGAAACCCTGCGCATGGTTACCCGCCGATGCGCAGACGAACAGCTCGGCCTCGTTGCCTTCCGCCAATGCCTTGCGGAAGAAATTGAACGCGCCCCTGATCTTGTAGGAACGCACGGGCGTCAGATCCTCGCGCTTCAGGAGTACGCGTGCGCCGTATTTGCGCGACAGGTAATCGTTCTCCTGCAAGGGCGTCTCGGGAAAGATCTGGCGCACAGCAGCGGCTGCGTTGGCGACCCGATCGGCAAAGCTAGTCATGAGGCAAGCCCTTGTAGAAATTGCAGCAATTGTTCCTGCCGCCATTTTGGCTTTGGCGCAACACCCCGGCCTCGACAGACGCCTCCCAATGTGGTTTTCGCGGCTACCGACTTACTTTAGCCGCACTTCACCTGTCCCGAGACAGCTCTCAAAAGACAGAACCGGCTGGAGTCGGATTTAGCAGGGCTGGACGTATCGTGCGCTTGAAGAGGTTCCTGATCGTTGCGATGACGCTTGTTGCCGCCGGCTGCGCCAGCCAGGGGCCGCAGGAAGTGCTGGGCAGCGCCATGGTGACGGCGTCGGTTTCCGACATCGTCGGCAATCACGCGATCTTCATCAACACCACCCGCAAGCGTTCCGACGATCCCAACCAGGGCTTCGACGGCGACCGTTCGTCGACGCTGAACTACGCGCGCGTCAACGTCACCGTGCCGAAAGAACATCAGGTCGGACAGATCGAGCGCAAGAGCCGCGGAAATTCCGACGATCCGTCGAAATATTTCATGGCCTCGCAGATGGTCGGCTATGACACCGAGCCGAAGTTCGAGGCCGCGCTCAATGCCGACATTGCCGCCCGTGGCGGCCGCGCCATGGTGTTCGTGCACGGCTACAACACATCGTTCGACAATGCGGTCTACCGGCTGGCTCAGATCGTCAACGATTCCGGCTATCCCGGCACCCCGGTCCTGTTTTCCTGGGCATCAGGCGCCTCGACCACCGGTTACGTCTATGACCGCGAAAGCGCCAGCGTCGCCCGAGATCAGTTGGAAGTGACCCTGCGGACTTTGGCCCGCTCCGGCGCGCGCCGCATCGACATCGTGGCACATTCCATGGGCACCTGGGTGACGATGGAGGCCCTGCGCCAGCTCGCGATCACCGGCGACCGCAACCTGAGTGGTAAACTCGGCGACGTCATACTCGCCTCCCCCGATATCGACGTTGACGTATTCAAGAGCCAGATGCGCCGCTACGGCAAGCCCGACAAGCCGTTCATCGTGCTTCTGTCGGACGATGATCGCGCGCTGCGCTTGTCCGGTATCCTCGCCGGCTCCCGGCCGCGTCTCGGGGACTATAAGGAAGCCGCCGAACTCGCCGACTATGGCGTAACGGTCGTCGACCTGTCGTCCAAATCGGGTACGGACTCGTTCAACCACAACAAGTTCGCGGACAATCCCGAGATGGTCAAACTCCTCGGTCAGCGGCTGCGCGAGGACGACGGCTATGCCAATGACCAAACCGTCACGGACCGCATCAAACAGCTGGGCATGATGTAAGTTGCGGCTCAATTAATCTGGACTGAGGCGGGTTCAGCCTCTATTCGAGATCGAGGCGCCACGCTCGGGCGCGAAGGCATCAGGAGCGGCTTATGCGCTTGAAGGCATTGTTCGTCGTCGCCGTCGCGCTTTCAGTCACCGGTTGCGCCGGCTCCAAATCGCACGATCTGCTCAACAAGACCGCGATCGAGGCGCCTGCCGCGGCTATCGCCGCCACGCGCGACATCTATGTCGCCACAACACGCCAGACCGCGAAGACCGAGCCGCGCCAGGTCTTTGCCGGTGAACGCTCGCTGCGCACGCAATATGCGCGCATCGATGTCTCCGTGCCGAAGATCCATCAGGTCGGACAGATCGAGCGGGCCAAGGGCCGCGCGCAGAGCGACCCGGCCAAACACTTCACCGCAACCCGCGCCACCCTCTACGGCAACAGCAAGCAATTCGAGCAGGCAGTGGGCGCCGACATTGCCCGTGGCGACGGACGGGTGCTGGTCTTCGTGCACGGCTACAACAACGGCTTCGATGACGGCGTCTATCGTCTCACCCAGATCGTGCAGGACACCAACTACCCCGGCACGCCGGTGCTGTTCTCGTGGGCATCGGCAGGCAAGACCACCGGCTATATCTATGACAAGGAAAGCGCCAACGCCGCCCGCGACGATCTCGAGGCAACGCTCAGGCTGCTGGCCAAAACCAAGGCCAAGAGCATCGACATCATCGCCCATTCCATGGGCAACTGGGTGGCGATGGAGGCCTTGCGACAGCTGGCCATCACCGGCGACCGTGATCTGTCCGGCAAGCTCGGCTATGTCGTGCTCGCCTCCCCCGACATCGATGTCGACGTGTTCAAGAAGCAGATGATGCGTTACGGCAAGCCGGACCGGCCCTTCACCGTGCTGTTGTCAGCGGACGATCGTGCGCTGCAGCTTTCAACCTTCATCTCCGGCGCCAAGCCGCGTGTCGGCGACTACGGCAACGCTTCCGATCTCGCCCAGTACGGCGTCACCGTCGTCGACCTGACCAAGACCCAGAGCGGCGATAGCCTGAACCATGCAAAATTCGCCGACAATCCGCTCCTGGTGCAACTGCTCGGCAAACAGCTGCGGACGCCGGCAGCACTTGCCGCAGCCGAACCTGGCGGCACCCAACCGATCGAACAACTCGGCACCGGCCTTGGTCAGGCCGTCGGATCCGTGGCCGAGATCGTCATCACCACGCCGTTCAAGGTGTTGACCGTGGTGACCGGGGGGCAGTAGGCGCCTGCGGAAAGAGCTACCGGAACGACAGGTGGTCCTGTTCGGAAACGACAGCCGTCACAAAATCCATCACCGCGCGCACCGCGGGCATTTTGCGCAGGTCGCTATGCACCGCCAGCCAGATGTCCCGCGCGAAGGACGGAGCGCTCTTTTCGACCCTGATCAGGTCGCGATCCCGCTCGCCGATGAAGCAAGGCAGGCTGGCAACGCCTAGGCCGGCCCTGACGGCGACGAGATGTTCGCTGGAATGGGTCAACTCGCAGACCACAGGACGATCGCCGACAATGCCGAGCAGCCAAGACTGTGCCGGCGTGTGAGCATAGGTTTCATCCCAGACGATGAACTCCCAACGCTCCGGCGCGGTCAGATAAGCATAGGACCGGTGCGCATAAAGACCGAAGGGCATCGTACCGATCTTGCGCGTCACGCTGCCGGCTTCGTCGGGCTTTACGAACCGCACCGCAACATCGGCTTCGCGTCGCGCAAGCGAAACCCGTTGAGGTTGCGCAGACATGGAAAGTCTTATGTCGGGATGTTCCGCCCTGAAGCGAACCAGATGCTCAGTCAGAAGATTTGTGACAAGGACGGGTGGGGCACTGAGCGCGATCCGCCCGACAAGCGGAGCCTGGGAGGCTTTGGCCAGGCGAGCTATGCCATTGGCCCCGCTCTCCATCTCCAGGGCTCGCTCGAACACTTGCCTGCCCAGCGTTGTGAGGCGGCTGGACCGCGGCAGACGGTCAACAAGCCGCACCTCGAGTGCAGCCTCGAGTGATGCAAGCCGCCGGCTGACTGTGGCGTGATCCACCTTCAGGCAGCGAGCGGCGCCCGATAGCGTGCCGACCTGAGCGACAGCAAGGAAATGGCGGACGTCTTCCCAATCGATCATCTGTGCAAAATCTCAAGGATCGCTCGCATATATGCCGAATTTTCGCAGGGAATGCACCGATGTATTTTTCGGGGCATCGAAATCTCCCGCGAGGATCACAGCATGACCGAACGCCGCTTCAGGGTTGGCATCGTTGGCCTGCAACCGGGAAGGAGCTGGGCCGCCAGAGCGCATGTGCCTGCGCTACGGGCATTGTCCGACACTTTCGAGATCGCCGGCGTTGCCAACACCAATCTGTCTAGCGCGCAAGCAGCGGTGGCCGAGATGGGATTGTCGTCGAGAGCTTTCATCGATGTTGCTGACCTGGTCGCCTCACCGGAAATCGACATCGTCACCGTTACGGTGAAGGTGCCACCGCATTTCGAGATCGTGAAGGCAGCAATCGCTGCCGGCAAGCATGTCTACTGCGAATGGCCGCTCGGCAACGGCCTGGCCGAGGCCGAAACGATGGCGGCACTTGCCCGGGAAAAGGGAGTGCTCGGCGTGGTTGGAACCCAGGCGCGCCTTGCCCCGGAAATCATCTATCTGCGGCAGCTGATCGCCGACGGCTTTGTCGGCGAGGTGCTCTCAACCACCCTGGTCGCCCGCGCCGGGAACGCACTTGGCGCCGGCACCATTTCCGAGAAAAGAACCTACGGTTATCTGCTCGATCGCGCCAACGGTGCCACTGCGCTTACCATCCCTGTGGGGCATACGCTGGCGGCGCTGCGCGACGTGCTCGGCGACATCGCGGAAGTCTCCGCCGTCTTGGCGACGCGGCGGCCCACCGCGCTTGCGGTCGATACACAGGAGTGGCTGCCGGTATCCGCTCCGGACCAGATCCTGGTCAGCGGCATCATGGCCAGTGGCGCTCCCATCTCCATTCATTACCGCGGCGGCCCGGCACGCGATGGCGACGGCCTGTTCTGGGAAATCCATGGCACAGAGGGCGATATCCGCATCACCGGCACTTCCGGCCACACGCAAATGGTTCAGCTTTCGCTCAGCGGCGCGCGCGGCGGGGACAAAATGTTTCGACCGTTGGAGATCCCCTCCTCATATCGCACCGACTGGCCAAAGGAGGTAGAGCCCGGCAACGTCGCACGCCTCTACGCGAAAATGGCAGACGACCTCCGCAACGGCACGCACACCGCACCGAGCTTCGACGACGCTGTCGCGGTGCACCGCATTATCGCGGCCATCGAGAAAGCTGCCGAGAGTGGACATCGCGTTGTGCTCAGCTGACCTGTTACGATTAGTCACGTCGCGATGTTGTTGATTGCCGGCAAGGGTACCGGCAGATCACTCTCCCCAAGCGACCTGCGCAGTTCGATCTCGATGTCCCGGCAAATCTGGGAAATGGGCACATCGTTGGCACCGCCCTCAAACGGATTGGCACTGCTCTCGCCGACCAGGTCGAGCGACATGTAGACCCATCCGAGAAGTGCACCGAACGGGATCGTCAGCCAGATCGCAACAGGGCCGAGAAAGCCGCCCAACTTGCCCATGTCGGCAAAGACCGGAACGATGCCGAATGGCAGCAAGGTGCAGAAGATCACCATGAACATCGAACTGACGATCGCATATTGCCGCGGGTAAGGGTTGTTCTTGATGCGGTCACAGCGCGCCTGCTGATCGTGAAAGTCGCGCATCAGCTTGGTGAGCTCGGAATAGACCTGTGTTGGGACGGCAGAGTTCTTGAGCAGCCCGTTGACCTGCACAGACTGCATCTCAAGGAGGGTTACCGCCGGCTGAGGCGTTTTCAGGACGCGCTCGGCATCCTCGGCCAGCAGCGCTCGCAATTCATCGGCGACCGAGCTTTTGTCCTCCTGGATGTGATAGCGGCGCCGGCGGAATTCGATGTTGGCGGCGCGCGCCAGCGACTCCCAGGGCATCGTCCGGCGCAACGAAAACCGCAGGGCCGTCAGCCAGGCGAGGTGTCGATAGATGAGCTGCCTTGCGGTCGCCGCGTCGGTGAAGTCCCTGCAGAAGTTGGACCACAATCGGCTGCTTGCAGTGATCTGGGAAAAGGCCTGCAAGGCCTCATTACTGCGGGTGAACACCTGCGAATTCTTGAAGCCGGTGACCAGCGACACAGTGGTGCCAAGCACAAGCACGACCGACCAGGGCACCGAGAACCCTGCAGTGCCGGGAAGACGGTAAAGCGCGACCGCCAGTCCGCTCACCGCGACCATGTAGATGACGCTGCGTCGCGACCAGAGCGCGAAATCCAGCAACCTATAAGAACGGCCTACATACATCGGATGTCCTGAAATTCTTCGTGCTCAGACGAACAGATCGACCTTTTCGAAAGTCCTGACGTCGACCAGCCCGACATCCGAGATGCGCAGTTCCGGAATCACCACCAGCGCCAGAAGCGAATGCTGCATGTAGGCGTTGTTCAGCGAACAGCCCATCTTGCGCATCGCCTCGGTCAATTTCTCGGCCTTGGCGGCGACGATTTCGGCCCGCTCGTCGGACATCAGGCCGGCGATCGGCATTTCGACCAACGCCAGCTCCTTGCCTTTGGAATAGAGCACGACGCCGCCACCGACCTCGGCGAGACGGTTGGCGGCGAGCGCCATATCCTGCTTGTTGGTGCCGACGACGATGATGTGGTGGCTGTCATGCGCGACCGACGAAGCCATCGCGCAGTCCTCGACATAGCCGAAACCCGACACGAAGGCGTTGGTGACGCCGCCGGTGCCGCGATGGCGCTCGACCAGCGCGATCTGGCAGACATCGCCGGCCCGGTCGATTGCGACCAACCCGTCCTCGACGGCAAGATCCGCCTCCAGCGCGCGGGTCGGCGCCTGGTTCTCGATGACGCCGATGACACGGGCACGCACCTTGTTGGCGCCTTCCGGCGCCTTGATGTCGAAATCAGTAGCGGCAAGGCGCTTGCCGAGCTTCACCGTGTTCTTGGCGCTCGCAGGATAATCATAGGCCGGGATATCAGCCTCCAGCCTGCCGCCCGCGGCGAGACGCACACCGCGACCATAGACTTCGTCGATGGTCATTTCAGCGAGGTTCGAGACGATCAGGAAATCGCCCAGCCGCCCCGGTGCGATCGAGCCGATCTCGCGCTCCAGCCGGAAATGCTGGGCGGTGTTTATCGTGACCATCTGGATCGCCGCCACCGGCTTCAGTCCCTGCTGGATGGCGTGCCTGACGACCCGATCCATGTGGCCGTCATTCACCAGCGTGCCGGAATGGCTGTCGTCCGTGCACAGGATGAAGTTGCGTGGGTCAATGCCTTGTTCCGTCACGGCTTTGATCTGTTCGGCGACATCGTACCAGGCGGAGCCAAGCCGTAGCATCGCCTTCATGCCCTGGCGTACGCGCGCAATTGCATCCTCGGCGCGGGTGCCTTCGTGGTCATCCTCCGGCCCACCGGCGACATAACCGTGGAACGGCAGGCCGAGATCCGGCGAAGCATAGTGGCCGCCCACCGTCTTGCCAGCCCTCACCGTCGCGGCGATCTCGCCCGACATGACCGGATTGTTGGCCGCGACGCCAGGGAAGTTCATGACTTCGCCGAGCCCGATAATGTTCTCCCAGGTCATCGCCTCGACGACGTCCTCGACGGTGAGCACCGCGCCTGCATTCTCCAACCCCGGCGCGGAAGGCACGCAGGACGGCATCTGCACATGCACGTTGACCGGCATGGCCAGCGCCTCGTCATGCATCAGCCGGACACCGGGCAGGCCGAGCACATTGGCGATCTCATGCGGATCGATAAACATGGACGTGGTGCCGTGCGGGATGACGGCGCGGCTGAATTCGGTGACGGTCACCATGCCGCTTTCGACATGCATGTGTGCGTCACACAGGCCAGGCACCAGATAGCGGCCGCCAGCATCGACTACCACTGTGCCCGGACCGATGGCGTGGGAAGCGTCCGGCCCGCAATAGGCGAAACGACCGCCGACCACGGCGATGTCGGTGCCGCCGATGATCTCGCCGGAGTGAACATTGACCCAGCGACCATTGCGCACCACCAGATCGGCTGGCTTGCGTCCTGTTGCGACATCGACAAGCAGCGTCGCCATCTCGGTCCAGGGTTTCGGTCGGGGGAATTTTGCTGGAATCACGTTTCGCTTCCGTCAATCGCACTGAATTTCCCACTCTGGCAAAACTGCCGGCGGGAAACCAGTTCGATGATGACAAGCCAACGGCTCATTTGCGCTTGCGACCCCCCTACGCCGCACCACCCAGACAGGAGCAGCAGTCAGGTGAAACGGGAAAGCCAGAAAATCACACGAAAGGGGCTGAATTTAAATCGCAAATTCAGTCGGCACACCTTTCTCCAGGACCTTCAGCCGATCGGCGATACCCAAAGCCTTGAAGGCGTGGGCAAGCTGTTCCTGCGTTTCGGTGAAATGCTCCCAGCCTTCATTGTGGATGGCGACAATAGTGGCGTTGGCGAAAGCGGCCGCCGCTTCGATCGCATCATTGGCATCCATGGTGACGTGGAAGGCGCCGCGTGGCTTGGCAGAGCCCGTAAACAGCACCGCCAGGCGCACATCGAAGCGCCGTGCGACTTCCGCAACACCGTCGAACCAGACCGTATCGCCAGAGATATAAATGCTTGGTCCCTTCTCATCTCCAAGCGAGATGACGAAGCCGATGACATCGCCGCTGATCGGCTCGAAACCATGCGGGCCGTGACGGGCGGGCGCCGCCGTTATCATCAGCCGCGGCCCCTGGGGCGTCTGAACATCCACGCTCTGCCAGGGCGCAAGACCTTGAGCGAAACCGCCCAGGCGTTCGGCCCCGACAGTCGTTGTCAGCACACGACCGGCCTTCGGCAGGAAGGCACGGCCGGCATGATCAAGATTATCGAAATGCTGGTCGTGGCTCAAAAGGATGGTATCGATGGACGGGAGTTCATCCGGCCCGAGCGCCGGACCGGTCAGCTTCACGAGGCGCACCCCGCCATCATAAGCCTGCGGTGTATCAAATGCCGGGTCGGTGAGAAGATTGAGGCCACCGATGTTGATCAACGCAGTCGGCCCGCCGATCAGCGTTGCGGTGATGTTTGCAGACAATTCGTCAGGTCGGTTCGTCATCGCGCGCTCCATTGTCCTGGTATCCACAGGGAGCCGGATATCGGGATTGCCGATAGATCATCCAATGCTTTTGCAGGAACAGCGGATGTGCCGAAATGCGCCCGCGCCGCTTCCGCAATCTCCACGGCTTACCGATCCGTTGTACAAGATGGCACGCCGGCTATACTGCGCGCGGGTCAACCGGCGATGCTGATGCTCAAGCCACTTTCTGATCGACGCTGGTTCTGGATTACGCTTCTGGTCGCACTCACGGCAGCGCTGGCGGTCTATGGCAGCAACTTTGCGACACGCGCCTATCTCGACCAGGCCGCATCGCGCGGTAAAACTACGCTGAGGCTGGCGGTCGCTGCCTTGCAGGGACAGCTCAATCGCTTCGAACCGCTCCCTTCTCTGATCGCCGACAATGACGATATCAAGGAATTGCTGGCGGATCCCCGTAACCTGGAGCTTCGGGCCCGCGGAAACGCCTATCTCAGGCAAATCAATGCGTTGCTGCAATCCTCCGACATCTATGTCATAGGTCCGGACGGCGAAACGATCATTGCCAGCAACTTCGACCGTCCGATCAGCTTCGTCGGTGAGAATTTCTCCTATCGTCCCTACTTCCAGGACGCGATCAAGGGCAAGCGTGGCCGCTTCTTCGCACTCGGCACCACCTCGTTGAAGCGCGGGTATTACTTCTCGGCACCTGTGCATGTCGGCGACGCCATCCGCGGCGTGGTGGTGTTCAAGGTCGAGGTTGACGCCATTGAAGCATCATGGCTCGGCGGCGACGATGAAATCATCGTCACCGATCCCGAAGGCATCATCTTCATGGCAGAGCGGCCGGAATGGCTCTACACCAGCCTGCTGCCGCTGACGCCGGAACGACTTGCCCGCACCGCTGCCTCGCGGCGTTATGCAACCGCATCCCTGCGCGAGCTGCCGGTCACACGCGGCAATTTCGAAGACCGGCTTTCCTTGATGACCGTCAATTTCGATAGGCAGCAGAGCGAATATCTGGTCCTGTCCGAGGCCATGCCGGAGGCCGGTTGGACGATCAACGTACTGTTGGATACGCGCTCCGCACGTACGCAGGCTTTGACCACGGTCGCTGCCGCACTCCTGACACTAGGCCTCGCAGTCTTGGTCTGCTTTGTCTTGCTGCAGCGGCGGGCGCGACTGGCCGAGCGCATGGAGATGCAACGCTTTGCGCGCGAGGAGCTGGAGCGTCGCGTCGAGGAGCGCACGCATGACCTTGCACTCGTCAACACACGCCTTGAGACGGAAGTTGCCGAACGACGCACCACCGAGCAGCAGTTGAGGCAAACACAGGCCGATCTCATCCAGGCCGGCAAGCTGGCCGCGCTTGGACAAATGTCGGCGGCCCTGTCGCACGAGTTCAATCAGCCGCTGGCGGCAGTGAAGACCTATGCCGACAATGCGGCAGTGCTCATCGAGCGCAACCGTGTCACCGAGGCTCGCGACAACGTTGCACGCATTTCGGGCCTCGCCGACCGCATGGCCTCGATCAGCCGTCATCTTCGCAATTTCGCCCGCAAACCGAACGAAAAACTCGGCTCCGTCGATTTGGCAGATGTCATGCGCGATACGCAGGAAATCGTCGCCTGGCGTCTCAAGGCAGCCGATGCAACGCTGCTTGTCGACCTCGGCCGTATGCCGCCGATGGTCAAGGCGGGGTCGGTCCGGCTTCAACAGGTGCTGGTCAACATCATCACCAACGCTGCCGATGCCGTCGAAGGCCTGCCGGACAGGCGTATCGAACTCCAGGCGCGCCGCAAGGCAGGCAGAGTGTTCATCACGGTTCGCGATCATGGCCCCGGCGTTGCCGAAGCAATCGCGGAACGAATATTCGATCCGTTCTTCTCGACGAAAGGCGTCGGCAAAGGACTGGGTCTCGGCCTTTCGATTTCCTACAACATCATCAAGGACTTCGGTGGAAGCCTTGGCGTCTTGAATCATCCCGACGGCGGTGCCCTGTTCACGATCGAGCTCGAAGCGATGCGCAACACGCTGCGCGAGGCTGCCGAATGAAGCCGCCGATCGTGCTGCTCGTCGACGACGAGGAAGAGCCGCGCCGGGCAGCGGCCCAATCGCTTGATCTTGCCGGACTTGCGTTGCAGGAGTGCGCCTCGGCGGAACGCGCGCTCGATTTCATCACGCAGGGCTTCAATGGCGTCGTCGTATCCGACATCCGTATGCCCGGGATGGACGGAATGACGCTTCTTGCCCGCATTCGCGAGATCGACGCAGATATTCCCATCATCCTCGTCACGGGCCATGGCGATGTCCAGCTTGCTGTGCGTGCGATGCGCGAGGGCGCGTATGACTTCCTGGAAAAACCCTACGTCGTGCAGCACCTGATCGAAATGGCCGGGCGCGCCATCGACCGGCGCAAGCTCGTGCTGGAAAATCGTCAGCTCCGCGCTGCGGCCGGCAAAAATGATGACCTCGAGACGCGCCTGCCCGGCCGCACCCCAGTCATGGTCGAACTGCGTTACAAGCTGCGGGCCATTGCGGCCACTGACGCCGATATATTGATTATCGGCGATACCGGTACCGGCAAGGAAGTGGCGGCGCGTGCAGTGCATGACATCAGTGGCCGCGCAACCAAACCATTCGTCGCCATCAACTGTGCGGCGCTGCCCGCCACACTGATCGAAAGCGAACTGTTCGGCCATGAGGCTGGTGCCTTCCCCGGCGCATTGCGACCACGCTTCGGCAAATTCGAGCATGCCAGGGGCGGCACCGTTCTCCTCGACGAGATCGGCTCAATGCCCGTCGACCTGCAGGCCAAGCTTCTGCGCGTCATACAGGATCGGGTCATCTATCGGCTGGGCTCGAACGAACCGATCCCGCTCGATGTGCGCTTCATCACCACCAGCAAGGTCGATCTCGACGAGGAAGTCGCCGCAGGACGTTTCCGTGCCGATCTGCTTTACCACCTCAACGTGGTGACGTTGAGAATGCCGGCGCTGGTTGCGCGGCGCGAGGATGTACCCCTGCTTTTCCTGCAACTGGTGCGGGAGGCTGCCGGCCGTTATCGCCGCGATGAAGCCGAGGTGCCGCCGCATGTCATCGCAGATATCGCCGGGCGGGACTGGCCTGGCAATGTGCGTGAACTCCGGAATGCGGCAGACCGTTTTGTGCTGGGGCTGAGCCCGCATGCCCGAGCGCAGACGGCAGAGACTGCCAATGGCGAACTGCGCCTGGCGGATCGGGTCGCAGACTTCGAGAAGGACGTCATTTCTGCTGCGCTCGTCGCCCATGGCGGCAGCCTCAAGCCGGTCTATGAACAGCTCGGAATCTCGCGCAAGACACTCTACGAGAAGATGCAGCGCTATGGGCTCGACAAGAAACAGCTCAGCACACCGGAGGCTGCGGACTAGCTCCAATGTGTGGGAATCCACACACGCCGGAGCCGCAATGTTACGATTTCCACCCATCGCGAGAGTGACGGACGAAGAATGCCGATGTTTTGTGCATTCGGACATTGCCCAACGCGACGAAGGCTCTTCCTATTGGCCATCCGTTCGCGGTGCTGGAGGAGACCTGCACCGGAACGAAGACCTGGGAGGATTTCATGAAGAAGCTTATCGCCTCGCTGGCGGCGGCTGCGACCTTTGCCATTCTGGCGGGCTCCGCCGTGGCACAGACTTATCCCGACAAGACGATCACCGTGATCGTGCCGTTCGCGGCCGGCGGCCCGACCGATACCGTCACCCGGCTCGTTGCCGAATCCATGTCCAAGGATCTCGGCCAGCAAGTGATCGTGGAAAATGTCGGTGGTGCCGGCGGCACGCTGGGTGCCGCGCGCGTCGCCGAGGCTGATCCTGATGGCTACACGTTGCTTCTGCACCATATCGGCATGGCCACCAGCGCCACGCTCTACCGCAAACTCGCCTACGACACGCTGAATGCCTTCGACTATGTCGGCCTCGTCACCGAAGTGCCTATGACGATCGTCACGCGCAAGGATTTCGAGCCTGCCGATCTCAAGGGCCTGATCGAATACGTCAAGGCCAACAAGGACAAGGTGACACTTGCCAATGCCGGCATCGGCGCCGCCTCGCATCTTTGCGGCATGATGTTCATGAATGCGATCCAGACACAGTTCGTCACCGTGCCCTACAAGGGCACCGGCCCGGCCATGACCGATCTGCTCGGCGGCCAGGTCGACATCATGTGCGATCAGACCACCAACACGACCAAACAGATCCAGGGCGGTACCATCAAGGCCTATGCCGTCACCTCGCCTGCCCGTCTCGACGTGCTGCCCAACATCCCGACCACCGAGGAAGCTGGCCTTCCGGGCTTCCAGGTCGGCATCTGGCACGGCGTCTACGCGCCGAAGGGGACGCCACCGGAAGTGCTCGACCGGCTCAGCAAGTCGCTGCAGAAGGCGCTGAAGGATGAGAATGTCATCGCCCGCTTCGCCGAACTCGGCACCAAGCCTTCGCCCGAAGCGGATGCCACGCCAGCAGCACTCAAGGCCAAGCTGGAGAGCGAAGTCGCTCGCTGGAAGCCGGTGATCGAGGCAGCAGGCCAATACGCAGACTAACACTTCAGATGGCCGGATGAGCACCTCTCGTCCGGCCTTTCACCTTGTCGGCCGCCTTGCTCCGATTGAAGATGCTTGCGACCGAAGTCTTGCGTCAGGCTTTTGGAGGGAACCGTGAACAAGCTTTCCATCGATCCGACGAACGGCGCGTGCGGGGCGATTTTCGTCGCCGCCGGCCTGTTCTTCGGCTATCAGTCACTCGGCCAGGAGATCGGCACCGCCTTTCGCATGGGGCCGGGTTATTTCCCGCTTGTCCTGTCAGGCATCCTGATCGTGCTCGGCGCCATCATCATCTTTCAGGCGACCCGGACTGCCGGTGAACCCATCGGCGCAATCGCATGGCGCGGCATGTTCTTCATTCTGCCTGCACCGATCTTCTTCGGGCTCACCGTACGCGGTCTGGGCTTCGTACCGTCGCTGTTCGTCACTGCACTGATCGCAGCCTTCGCCTCGCAGCGCATGCGGCCCGGCACCGCGATCATTGTCGCGCTTGCGCTCACCATCTTCTCCACGATCGTGTTCAGCTATGCACTCGGCCTCCCGTTCCAGCGGTTCGGCCCTTGGATACCTTGGGTAGGAGCCTGAGCCATGGAGCTTTTCGACAATCTCGCGCTCGGTTTCGTTACCGCTTCCACGCTGTGGAACCTGATCTTCTGCCTCGTTGGCGTCCTGCTCGGTACATTGATCGGCGTGTTGCCGGGCATCGGCGCAACCGCCACCATTGCCATGCTGTTGCCGGTGACCTTCCAGATCGGCGATCCGGTTTCGTCGCTGATCATGCTGGCCGGCATCTACTACGGCGCCCAGTACGGCGGCTCCACCACGGCCATCCTGATCAACATGCCGGGGGAATCCTCCTCGGCCGTCACCGCAATCGACGGCTACCAGATGGCGCGTCAGGGTCGTGCGGGCGCGGCACTTGCCACTGCCGCTCTCGGCTCCTTCTTCGCCGGCACGGTGGCGACCTTCCTGGTGGCGCTGTTTGCGCCACCGCTGACAAAAATCGCGCTGCAGTTCGGTTCGGCCGAGTATTTTTCACTGATGGTCGTGGGCCTGGTTTCCTCGATCGCACTCGCCCATGGCTCTGTCGTCAAGGCGCTCGCCATGGTGGTGCTCGGCCTGCTTCTCGGCCTGGTCGGTTCCGACATTTTCGAGGGCACACCCCGCTTCACGCTTGGTATCCGCGAATTTGCCGATGGGTTGAACTTTGTCGCGGTGGCGGTTGGCGTGTTCGGTGTCGCCGAAATCCTGCGCAACCTCGAGAACGAACACGACCGCTCCGTGATGATCCGCAAAGTGACGGGATTGATGCCGACGCGCAAGGATTTCCGGCGCATGACGGCACCCATCCTGCGCGGCACCGGTCTCGGTTCTGTGTTGGGTATCCTTCCTGGTGGCGGCGCCATTCTGGCCTCCTTCGCCTCCTACACGCTGGAAAAGCGCGTCGCCAAAAATCCGGAGGAATTCGGCAAGGGCGCGATCGAAGGCGTGGCAGGTCCGGAATCGGCCAACAATGCGGCGGCACAGACGTCGTTCATTCCTATGCTGACGCTGGGCATTCCCGCCAACCCGGTGATGGCACTGATGATCGGCGCAATGATCATCCAGGGCATCGTGCCAGGCCCCGACGTCGCCGCCGAACGGCCAGCCCTGTTCTGGGGGCTAATCGCCTCGATGTGGATCGGCAATCTGATGCTGATCGTGCTCAACCTGCCGCTGATCGGGCTGTGGGTAAGGCTGCTCACCGTGCCCTATCAGGTTCTGTTCCCCGCGATCATGGCGTTCTCGGCGATCGGCGTCTATTCGGTGAAATCGAGTGCCTGGGATCTCTACTCGGTCGCCTTCTTCGGCTTCCTCGGCTACGTGCTGGCCAAGCTGCGCTGTGAGCCTGCACCGTTGCTGCTCGGCTTCGTGCTTGGGCCAATGTTGGAGGAAAACCTGCGCCGGGCAATGATCCTGTCGCGTGGCGATCCGTCGACCTTCGTCACCAGGCCGATCAGCGCCATCCTGCTGCTGGCAGCTGCCCTGGTCCTGGTGGTCGTCCTGCTGCCTTCGGTGCGCAAGAAGCGCGAGGAAGTGTTCGTCGAAGAGGACGCATAAGGCCCTGCTGAAGGCATTTATCGGACTGCGACGACGCTGTTGACTTTCCAGAAGGGAAGGCGGTTGATCCCGCCTTCCCTTTTGGAGGATCGTCGATGTCGCGTTTGTGGACTGTCCTGACCGTTGCTGCCTTCCTGCTGCTTGCAGGTGCAGCCAATGCAGAGGAACGCTGGCAGACCCTGCCTGAGCCGGCGCCGATGCCCAAGGCACATGAAAGCGGCTATGCGCCGGTCAACGGCATCCAGATGTATTACGCCGTCTATGGCAAGGGCGACCCGGTGCTGCTCATCCACGGCGGGCTCGGCCATGCCGACATCTGGTCGAGCCAGGTGGCGGAATTGGCCAAGACACATAAAGTGATCGTCGCCGACAGCCGCGGCCATGGCCGCTCGACCCGAACCGAAGAGCCTTTCGGCTACGACCTGATGGCATCGGACTATGTGGCGCTGCTCGACCACATCAAGGTCGACAAGACCGCGCTGGTCGGCTGGAGCGACGGCGGCATCATCGGCATCGACCTTGCCATGAACCACCCCGACCGGCTGACGCGCGTGTTCGCACAGGCGGCCAATGTCACCACGGACGGCGTCGATCCGGGCGTGCTGACCAACAAGACCTTTGCCGCCTATATCGAGCGCTCCGGTCGCGACTACAAAAAGCTGTCCAAGACGCCCGATCAGTATGACGCCTTCGTCGGCCAGATCAGCAAGATGTGGGAAACGCAGCCGAACTGGAAGAAGGAACAGCTCGCCAAGATCACCACGCCGATTGCCGTCGTTGCCGGCGACCATGATGAGGCGATCAAGCGCGAACACACCGACGCCATGGCGAAGATGATCCCCGGTGCTGAGGAAGTCATCCTGCCCAATGCCAGCCACTTCGCGATGCTGCAGGCGCCGGGCGAATACAACAAGGCCGTGCTCGACTTCATCGACGCGAAATAAGAGGTCGCGCTGTCTCGTTGGCTCGGGACAGCGCCCTCTTCTGTTCCTTCAATCATCTCGCCGTCAACTCGCGAAATCCGCACTGAAAAGCCGTGAAACCGCTATTGAAATCGATTTCATTCCTGATAATGTCGCGATTGTCGCACTCAGGGAGGATCAATAATGAAAAAGGCGATCGTATTAGCTTTGACGGCCACGACAGCGCTGGCCGTGTCGGCGTTTTCCACCTACGCAGCGGATTTCAAGATCGGCCTTTCCAACGGCTGGGTCGGCTCCGAATGGCGCACGCAGATGATCGAGGAGGCACAGACCGCGGCAGCTGCCTGGAAAGACAAGGGCGTCAATGTCGAGGTTGTGGTGCAGAGCGCCAATGTCGACGTGCCCGGCCAGATCGCGCAGGTGCGCAATTTCATGAGCCAGGGCGTCAACGCCATCATCATCAACCCGAACAGCCCAACGGCTTTCGACCCGATCTTCAAGCAGGCCAAGGACGCCGGCATCCTGGTAATCGCCACCGACTCGGAAGTGTCGTCGAAGGATGCTACCTATGTCGGCATCGACCAGAAGGCCTGGGGCGCTGCCGGCGCCAAATGGTTGGCCGAGACGCTTGGCGGCAAGGGCAATGTCGTGACGATCAACGGCGTCGCCGGCCATCCGGCCAACGAGATGCGCGTTGCGGGCTACAAGGAAGTGTTCGGCCAGTATCCCGACATCAAGATCGTCAACGAAGTGAACGCCAACTGGGATCAGGCGCAAGGCCAGCAGGCCATGCAGAACCTGCTTGCGACCTACCCCGATATCACCGGCGTCTGGGTGCAGGATGGCATGGCCGCCGGCGCCTGGAAGTCAATCATCGACGCCAACAAGCAGTCCTCGATTGCCGCGACCGGTGAAATCCGCAAGGATTTCATCGATTTGTGGAAGAAGGACAAGCTGAATTCCGGCGCCTCGGTGAACCCGCCCGGTGTCATGGCCAGCGCACTCAACGTCGCCGTGCTGATGCTGCAGGGCAAGGAATTGAAGGAAGCCGCAGCAGCCGGCCAGTACGGCAACGCCATGTATCTGCCGATCCCCTTCATCGACAACAAGAGCCTCGACGAAGCGGTGAAGGTTGTGGACGGCAAACCCGGCCACTACTCCTTCACCAGCCAGCTTTCAATCGAAGACGCCGAAAAGCTCTTCAAGTAACCGGCCTCGGACCTCCGCCCGGCAGCTTCTGCTCCGGGCGGACCTTGGACGGTTTTTCAAGTAAGCTGACAATCCCTGCAGCCGAAGGAACGGCTTCGATGTCCGAACTCATCGTTCGCGGCGCACGCAAGGCCTATGGCGCAACGGTTGCGCTGAGCCGAGGCGACCTGCATCTCAAACCTGGCGAAGTGCATGTGCTGATCGGCTCGAACGGGTCGGGCAAGAGCACGCTGTGCAAGATCGTGGCCGGCAGCGTCAAGCCGGACGCGGGCGAGGTGCTGCTGGACGGCAAGCCCGTCACCATCGACGGTCCGCGCGCAGCACGGGCACTCGGCATCGGCATCTTCTACCAGGAGCTCAGCCTGGCTGCCCGCCGCACGGTGGCCGAAAACATCCTGCTGCCAGCAATGCCTGTGAAGGGTGGCATCTTCGTCGACCGGACCGAACTCGAAGAACGAACCGCCAGGATCATCGCGGAATTCCAGGACGTCGCCGGCGAAGGCTTTGCTGCTGACGTGACAGTGGACAGGCTGCGCGCCGATCAGCGCCAGCTGGTCGAAATCATGAAGGCCCTCGCCAGCGAGGCGCCGATCCTTATTTTTGATGAACCGACTTCCGCACTCGACCGCGCCCAGGTCGATCGTTTCTTCGAGATCCTGAGCCGCCTGAAACAGGAAGGCCGCGCCATGGTGTTCATCTCGCACCGTATGGACGAGATTTTTTCGATCGGCGACCGGGTCACAGTCATTCGCGACGGGGCGACCGTCGCCTCCTCCACCATCGCCGAGACCAACGCCGATGAAGTGATCCGCCAGATGGTGGGCGAACGCGAGGCGCTGTCGGCCGAAAGCAAACCACCTGTGCCAGCCACCGCAGGTGAACCCAAGCTGTCCGTCACCAACCTCAACGGCGCCGGATTCCGCGACGTATCCTTCACCGTCGGCAAGGGTGAGATCCTCGGTTTCGGTGGGCTGCATGGCCAGGGTCAATCTTCGGTCCTGCGCGCCATTTTCGGTGCCCTGCCCCACAACGCCGGCACGATCGAGGTCGGCGGCAAGGCTTGCGCCGCACGCACGCCGGCCGAGGCCATCCGCAATGGCATTGCCTACGTCTCCGGCGATCGCGGCCGCGACGGCACGTTGACGGGTCGACCGATCCTGGAGAACGTCACGCCGATCCATTTCCTGCGCAACCGGTTGCATCTCGCCCGCACCGGCGCGCTCGCCACACTGGCAGACGCACCGCTGAAGGCACTGAAGACCAAATTCCAGGACATCGGCCAGCCGGTGAATTCATTGTCCGGCGGCAACCAGCAGAAGGTGGTGATCGCCCGCTGGCTGATCGATCGTCCCGCGCTCCTTTTGCTCGACGACCCGACCAAGGGCATCGACCTTGCCGCGAAGTCCGACCTTTTCCAGCTCATCCGCTCCCTGGCGGCCGAAGGCATGGGCATCGTGCTTTATTCTTCGGAGGATGCCGAATTGCTCGCCAACGCCGATCGTATCCTGGTCTTCAATTCAGGCGTGGTGACGCGCGAACTGCAAGGCGATGACCGGACCCGCTACAACCTCTATCACGCTGCATATGAGGCTGCCTGATGAGCAATGCAGCCACCCAGACCAATACCGGCGGCCTCGGTCGCCTGATCCGCCGTTATCCTTTCCTGCCGGCGCTGATCATTCTCGTCCTGCTTCTGGCTCTCAACGGCATTTTCGAGCCGCGCAGCCTGAGCTTCCGTTCTATGACCGGGCTTATCTCGACCTACCTGGCACTGATGATGCTGGCGGTGGCGCAGACCTATGTCGTCTTTTCCGGCGACATCGACCTGTCGGCCGGCAGCATCGTGTCGCTGGTCAATGTCTCCGTGATCGTGCTGATGCAGAAATGGGGCGGAGACGGCTTCGCTGTCATCGCCGCCTGCCTGGCCGGCGCGCTGATCGGGCTCGCCTGCGGGCTGATCAACGGCATCGTTGTCGCCGGCCTGAGATTGCAGGCGATCGTCGCGACCTTTGCCACATCCATCTTCTTCACGGGTCTGGCGTTGACCGTGCTGCCTGTGGCCGGCACGCCGGCGCCCGAGGCGTACTGGACAACGTATGGTGGACGCTTCTTCGGCATTCCGTTCGTATTCTATGCCGTAGCCGTGGTTGCGATCCTGCTCGCCATTTTGATGCGTATGCGCTTGACCACCCAGATGCTGGCAGTCGGCGACGACCAGCAGGCGGCGTTCCAGAGCGGACTGCCGGTAACGGCGATCCGCATCAAGGGATATGTCTTTTGCGGCTTGTTCGCGGCGTTGGCGGCACTCTGCATCACTGGCGACACGGCAAGCGGTGATCCTCTTGTCGGTGGCAAGATGACGCTTTATTCGGTCGCCGCCGTTGTGCTGGGCGGCTCGGCGCTGGCCGGCGGTTTCGGTACCGTAACGGGATCGCTGATCGGTGCCCTCATCATCGGCCTTATCAACGCCCTGGTCTTCTTTGTCGGCACGCCTTCGGAGTGGCAGAACTTCGTGCAGGGGCTTGCCATTCTGCTGGCGCTAATGACCGGCATCCTTGTCAGCCGCGGAGCACGCGCATGAGCTCCGACGCCCTCCCCTCCAGGCCCGCCGAGAACGCCGCGCTGGCTTTCCTGAAGAAGCCGCTTGTGGTGGCGCTGATCCTGATCGTGCTGCTGCTTGCCGTCGGTGAATGGCTGTCGCCTGGCTTCGCCTCACCGGGACAGATCCTGAGGCTGCTGATCGTCGCCGCCCTGCTTGGCATTGTCGCGGCCGGCCAGAACCTCGTCATCCTGGGCGGGCGTGAGGGCATCGACCTTTCGGTCGGCGGCATCGTTTCGATGGCCGCGATCCTGGCTGGCAATGTCATGAACGGTGCCGATGGCGGCATCCTGCCGGCAATCCTCGTCTGCATCGTCGTCGGCGCCCTGTTTGGTCTCATCAACGGCGTCGGTGTGACATTGCTGCGCATCCCGCCACTGGTGATGACGCTCGGCATGCTCGGCGTGCTGCAGGGTCTGCTCGTGGTGATCCGCAACGGCATCCCCTCCGGTCGCGCTGCCCCCGGCCTGTCGGATTTCGTCGTCAAGCCGTTCCTGCTCGGCCTGCCCGGCATCATCTGGCTGTGGCTGCTGATCGGGCTTGCCATGGCCTTCCTGCTGCGCCGCACTGTCTTCGGCTACCGCGTCTATGCGATCGGCTCCAACGAGCAGGCCGCCTTTATGGCCGGAGTGCCTGTGAAAACCATCCGCGTCTCACTTTTCATGCTTTCCGGTGTTTTCGCGGCCATCGCCGGCATGTGCCTGCTCGGGTATTCCGGTTCGTCCTTCGCCAATGTCGGCGAACAATACATGCTGCCCTCGATTATCGCTGTCGTGCTGGGCGGCACTCCCCTGTCCGGCGGCAAGGGCGGCTACACCGGCACGATGGCTGGCGCCGTGCTACTGGTGCTGCTGCAGAGCATCCTGACCACGGTTCATATCGATGAGGCCGGGCGTCAGATGGTGTTCGGCGCAACGCTGGTGGCGCTGATGCTGTTCTACGGACGCGCCAAGGCGATGCGGGGCTGACCAGGATGGCTGGGCCTGCCAAGATCAAGGACATCGCCGCGCGCGCCGGCGTCTCCCCCGCCACGGTCTCGCGCGCGCTTTCCGATACCGGCCTGGTGGCCGAGCCGACGCTGTCGCGCATCCGCGAAGTGGCGCAGATGCTGAACTACAGGCCCAATGTCAGTGCCCGCAACCTGCGCACCCAGAAATCCATGGCGGTACTGATGGTGGTGCGCGACGTCGGCAACCCCTTCTATCTCGAGATCATGAAGGGGGTTGAAGCAACGGCACGTGCAGCCGGTTACTCGGTGCTGATGGGCAACACCGAAAACAACGCCGAGCGCGAGGTCGAATATTTCGACATGCTGCGCGACGGCCATGCCGACGGCATGATCCTGATCACCGGCAAATTGCCGTGGTCGCCCGGGGAAAGCCGATCCCATCTGCAGGGTCTGCCGGTGGTGGTGGCGCTGGAAACGATCGAAGGCATGGGGCTGCCGCATGTGCAGATCGACAATGTCGGCGCCTCGCGTACCGCCGTCGAGCATCTGATCGGGCTCGGTCATCGCACGATCGCCCATATCTGCGGCCCCATCCCTGAAATCATGGCGGTTCGCCGCCGCGAGGGTTTTCGCCAAGCCATGCAGGCGGCAGGGCTCGCGATATCGGACGGCTACGAGCCCGTCGGCGATTATCTGCTGCACTCGGGTGAAACGCTGTGCCGCGCACTGTTTGAGCGGCCGGACCGGCCGACCGCGTTGTTTGTTGCCAACGATGAAATGGCCTTTGGCGCGATCAACGAATTGCGCCGGCTGGGCCTCGACGTGCCCGGCGACATTTCGGTGGTCGGGTTCGACGACCTGTTCCTCAGCCAGGCCTTCTATCCACCGCTGACAACCGTGCGCCAGCCGCGCGCGGAGATCGGTCAGGAAGCGATGCGGCAGTTGCTGCGGGTACTGGCGGGAGAAGAGATCGAGGCCGAGACGCTGGAGATGCCGACGATGCTGCAGATCCGCGGCTCCACCGCCCGGCCAAAATCAGTCTGAAGGACAAGCAGAAAGGACGACCATGGCACAGCTGCCCAAGGAGAGATTGCGCGTCGGATTCGTGGGCACGGGCTTCATCGCCCAGTTCCACCTGAAATCGCTGGTTGGCGTGCGCAACATCGACGTCGTAGGCGTCTACAGCCGTAGCAACGAAAAGCGCGAACACTTCGTCAAGCTGGCCGACGAGCTCGGCCTCGGTGCCTGCAAAAACCACGACAGCCTGGAAAGCCTGCTTGGCGACCCCACGCTCGATGCCGTCTGGATATTGTCGCCGAACTACACGCGCCTCGACGTCATGCGCACGTTGCATGCGGAGATCAAGGCAGGTCGTTCCAAGGTCTTCGCGGTTGCCTGCGAGAAACCGCTGGCGCGCACCGTTGCTGAAGCACGCGAAATGGTGCGGCTTGCAGAAGATGCCGGGCTGAACCACGGCTATCTCGAAAACCAAGTGTTTGCGACACCCGTCATTCGCGGCAAGGAGATCATCTGGCGCCGCGCCGCCTCGACCACCGGCCGCCCCTATCTCGCCCGCGCGGCCGAAGAGCATTCCGGCCCGCACGAGGCCTGGTTCTGGCAAGGCGAAAAGCAAGGCGGCGGCGTGCTGTCGGACATGATGTGTCACAGCCTCGAAGTCGCGCGCCATCTGCTCACGGCACCGGGCGCGGCACGGGGTTCGTTGAAGGTCAAATCGGTGAACGGAATCGTCGCCAACCTGAAATGGACACGCCCGCATTATGCCGACGATCTCGCCCGCCGCTTCGGCCCCGGCGTCGATTACCGCAACCATCCCTCCGAGGATTTCGCGCGCGGCGTGGTGGCGCTGGAAGACGAGGCCGGCAACGAACTGATGATCGAAGCCACCACGTCCTGGGCCTATATCGGCGCAGGCCTGCGCATCCAGCTCGAACTGCTCGGCCCTGAATATGCAATGGAATTCAATTCGCTGGGCACCGGCCTTAAGATCTTCATGTCGCGTGCGGTGCAAGGCTCGGAAGGCGAGGATCTCGTCGAGAAGCAGAATGCCGAACAGGGCCTGATGCCGGTGCTGGAAGACGAGGCAGGCGTCTATGGCTACACCGACGAAAACCGCCACATGACCGAATGTTTCCGCAAGGGTGAGACGCCGCTGGAGACCTTCCATGACGGGCTTGGCGTGGTGGAAATGATGATGGGCCTCTACAAATCGGCAGAAACGGGGGAGACGGTGCGCTTCCCCGCGCCAGACCTCGAAGATTACGTACCGCCGGTGGCTCGGCGTTAGCTGCAAAAGCAGAGTTGCGTTTCGACGCCACACTCAAGGCAAGGTGCCATCCCGCACCCTGCCTTTTCTTTTATCCGCATTCCGGCCTGCCTGAGCCAAAGCTGCTGTGGCTTCTACCGTCAGGCAATCGACAAGGCCTGCGCACCAAATTATCTATGAAACATGGGCGCACAAAAAGAAGACACTCTCGCGGTCCGCATCTCGAAGACGCTGGCCGACCGTATCATCGCGGGCAAGATCGAGCCGGGCTCACGGCTCAGGCAAGATCATATCGCCGAGGAATTCGGCGCCAGCCATGTCCCCGTGCGCGAGGCCTTTCGCAGGCTGGAGGCACAAGGACTTGCGGTCAGCGAACCGCGTCGGGGCGTGCGAGTAGCCAGCTTTGACCTGGCCGAAGTGAAGGAAGTGGCCGAAATGCGGGCAGCCCTAGAGGTGCTGGCGCTGCGCCACGCCGCACCGCATCTGACGCCAGCCATTCTCGAGGCGGCCGAAGACGCCACAAAGGCCGGCGACAATTCGCGTGACGTGCGCTCCTGGGAAGAGGCAAACCGGCGCTTCCACCGCCTCATCCTGGAACCCTGCGCCATGCCGCGGCTGCTGTCGTCCATCGATGACCTGCATGCTGCCAGCGCCCGTTTCCTGTTCGCCGCCTGGCGGTCCGATTGGGAAGCACGCACCGACCACGACCACCGCGCCATTCTTTCCGCCTTGCGCAAGGGCCAGATCGATGCGGCCTGCAACACGCTGGCTGGCCATGTCCAGTGGATCGGCCGTCGGCCCCAGAAGTCGGCCAGCGGCAGTGTTCGCGACGCTTTCGCGATCGTCGGATAAAAATATCTATAATCCTATTGCGACACATTTCCTTTTGTGGATTCAATGTAGATATAGATCATAAATTATCTATAATTTACGAAAGGAAATCCATGAGCCAGACCCTCACGCTGCGCGGCGTCAAGCCACGCGACGCGGCAAAAACCGTTGCCGTCGTCATCGCCGGCGTCGCCCTCATCACGCTCTGCGCCAAGCTCCGCATCCCGTTCTGGCCGGTGCCGCTGACTTTGTACACGCTGGCCGTCATGGGCATTGCTGTCGCCACCGGCCCGCGGATCGCGACAGCCACCTTCTTCGCCTTCCTGGCGGTAGGTGCCGCTGGCCTGCCAGTGTTCTCCGGTTCGCCTGAGCGTGGTATCGGCCTCGCCTACATGATGGGCCCGACAGGCGGTTACCTGCTGGGCTATCTCTTCGCCAGTTGGTTGACCGGCTGGCTGGCTGAAGGCGGACAGATGTTCGGCCGCGTGATGGCGATGCTCGCCGGCCTTGGCGTCACCTATGCAGTTGGGCTGCCCTGGCTTGGTCTGTACATCCCCGCCAAGGATATCATCCCCCTCGGCTTCACCCCTTTCATCCTGGGAGACCTCATCAACATCGCCATGGTTGCTGTCGGCTCCGCCATGGTCCCGGCGCGCCTGCTGGGGAGGATCGGTCGGTGAGTGCGTCCGCAATGTCGGATCACCCTTCTCTTCTCGAGACGGGCGATGTCCGCACCGACTGGACGCAGGCTGAAGCGGAAGCGATCTACACCCTGCCCCTGCCCGACCTGCTGCATCGAGCCCAGAGCATTCACCGCAGCCGTTTCGATCCGACCATGGTGGAGACGGCCAGCCTGCTCAGCGTCAAGACAGGCGGCTGCCCTGAAGATTGCGGGTATTGCTCGCAGAGCGTGCACAACAAGACCGGCGTCAAGGCGACCAAGCTGATGGCGGTAGAGCGCGTGATCGAGGATGCAAAGCGCGCCAAGGCCGGCGGGGCGACACGGTTCTGCATGGGGGCTGCCTGGCGCAGCCCAAAGGACCGCGACATGGATCGGGTCTGCGCCATGATCGAGGGCGTCAGGGCGCTGGGCATGGAAACCTGCGTGACGCTCGGCATGCTGACGGCGACCCAGGTCGAACGGCTGAACGAAGCGGGCCTCGACTACTACAATCACAACATCGACACCTCACGGGAATACTATCCCGAGATCGCCACTACCCGCACCATGGACGATCGGCTGGAGACGCTGGCGCTGGTGCGTGCCGGCGGCATCAAGGTCTGCTGCGGCGGCATTGTCGGCATGGGTGAAACCATGACGGACCGCATCGCCATGCTGGTCATCCTGGCGACATTGGAAAGACACCCGGAAAGCGTTCCGATCAACATGTGGAACGAGGTCCAGGGCACGCCGGTAATGGAAAAAAACCAGCCGGTGGAGCCGATCGCCTTCGTGCGGCTGGTCGCGCTGGCGCGCATCCTCATGCCGGAAAGCGTGGTGCGTCTCTCAGCCGGCCGCCATGCCATGAGCGACGAACTACAGGCGCTCTGCTTCCTGGCCGGCGCCAATTCGATCTTCACCGGAAACGTACTTCTGACCACCGGCAATCCGGAGCGCAACAAGGATTTCGCACTGCTGAAAAAGCTCGGCATGCGCGCCGCCGAAGCGCCAGTCTACGGCAGTACCGACGGTTCGCTGCGACAAGGCAACGGAGCTCGCTCTCGGCCACCCGGGTCCGCGCTTGCGTCTGGCGTGCTTTGAGCGCGCGTATCGTCGTCACCGGCACCGATACCGATGTCGGCAAGACGGTTTTCGCGGCCGGACTGACCGGCCTGCTCCGGGCATCCTACTGGAAGCCGGTGCAGGCCGGGCTCGGCGGCGAGACCGACAGCGAAACCGTGAGAAGGCTCGGTGATGTCTCGCCGGGCCGCATCCTGCCCGAGACATGGCGATTGAACACACCCGCCTCCCCACATCATGCCGCGGCGATCGACGGCGTCGTCATTGTTCCTGAAGACCTGACCGTGCCGAACGTCGACGGACCGCTGATCATCGAAGGCGCCGGCGGCGTGCTGGTGCCGCTGACACGGACCACCACATTCGCTGACGTCTTTGCGCGCTGGAAGTTGGCGGTGGTGCTGTGTGCCCGCACCCGGCTCGGCGCCATCAACCACACACTTCTTTCGCTGGAAGCATTGCGCGCGCGTAGCGTACCTGTCCTGGGTGTCGCCTTTATCGGCGATGCCGAACCCGAAACCGAAAGCATCATCCGCGAGCTCGGCGGAACCAAAATCCTGGGTCGCTTGCCTGTGCTCGACCCGCTGTCGCCGGCAACACTACGGCAAGCTTTCAACACCGCCTTTCAGCCTTGTGACTTTCTGACGGCGCAATCATCAGACTGAGATATTGATTGAAGATGGGTAGCGGCGCGGAACCACCGCGGCGCAGGAACGTTCATGTGCGTTCTCCTACCGAGGCCGGCGTTCGTTTTGGCCTCCCTTCCATTTTCAGAAAGGCCTTCCAATGCACAATTTGCTGGCGTTCAAACATGTCATTGTCACTGCCGAAGTTGGCGACAAGCGCGAAATCTCCTCGCTTTGCGACATGATCGAATTCCTGACCGAGTGGGCCAAGACTGGTGAGAGCAAGACCTGGGAAATCGCGATGAAGGCCTGCAACGCAGCTCAGTCGGGAGAGCTCGATCCTCAGATCGCGCGCAACGCATTTGTTGCCTTTGCCCGCCGCTCAAAGATCCTTGTCCCCGAGGATACCAAATACATCACCGTGAAGCCTAGCGTTGCCGGGTTCGGCGGGTTTGCGGTGTAACACCACGCGAGCGACGGGGATCGCTTGCTGCATTCCGGACGTTAACGTAAGAACCCAGTGTGATTTCAACGGAAATGCCGGTCGGAAATGCTCGTCAAATTCGCCTTCGATCTTGTTTGTGAGGGATGCGTCAGTATCTCTCACTCCGGCATCTGGGTCCTGGCAGGTATAGCTGCCGCGCTGCTCTTGCAGTGGTTCTGCATCAGTCTCGTCTTGAGTTTGGCTCGTTCCTTCCCAATGCGCCTGCGCAGGTTGCTGGATAGGCGTTGACTGCGCGTTTGCGGCGTATCGCCTCACATCATAACAGGCGCCCTGCCACAATAGCGCCCGTCTGCGGGAGGGTGACGCAGTCTCGCCGCCCGACGGCTCGCCAGCCTGCATCCGAACAACTCGGAAAATGGTGCGGACGACGGGAATCGAACCCGTACGATCGAGGATCGAGGGATTTTAAGTCCCTTGCGTCTACCAATTCCGCCACGTCCGCGCGCCTTGCTTTTCAGGGCTTTAAGCGAAAAGGTCAACATGCGAGCGTAGATTGGATATGGATTGATGGTGACAAAAACCTCTGACGCTATGTTTCATCGATCCCGCACAGCATTGGTCACTGGCGTAGGGGCGCACGACGGCATTGGAATGGCAATCGCACGTGCGTTAGGCAGGGCTGGATTGTCGATTGCCATCACGGCTTCCTCCGACCGCGTCAAAATCCGCGCCGAGGAATTGCGTGCCGAAGGATTTGTAGCTCGGGCCGAAACTGCGAACCTCGCACACGCCAGCGATGTTTCAGACCTTAGAACCAAATTCGGTCACGTCGACATTCTGATCAACAATGCCGGCATGGGCTCCGTCATGGAGCCAACAGCTCAAAAACGGTTTGTCGATCTGGATGTTGCCGATTGGGATCGCAGCATCGACTCCAGCCTGAAAACAGCGTTTTTGGTGACCCGAGCCTTCCTGCCCGGAATGTTGACAGCCGGGCATGGTCGCGTGGTCAATATTGCTTCCGTAACGGGTCCATTCGTTTCGAACGAAGGTGAGTCGGCCTATTCGGCCGCCAAAGCCGGGATGGTGGGGCTCACGCATGCGCTGGCCCTCGAAGTAGCCCGCAATGGCGTTACCGTAAATGCAGTCGCCCCAGGTTGGATCAGAACGGGTTCTTCAACCGAGGAAGAACTTGTTGCCGCCGAAAAAACGCCCCTTGGCAGACCGGGCAGACCGGAGGAGGTCGCTGCAGCTGCGGTATTCCTGGCATCGGACGCTGCAAGTTACATCAACGGCGCGGTCCTGGTCGTTGACGGCGGCAACATCCTCCAGGAGCGTAAGGGCTAATCGCAAGGGACCCGCTGCCTGCCCGGCTCAAACCCTTTCCATTCCATGGCCGGTACTGCTAGCTTGTCGGCATGAAAGCGATCGCTCCCAGAGCGTTTCCGTTTTTCACGGAAACGCGGAAACGCTCTAACTTTTTGTTTTTACGCAATTCCGGACGGAAAACCGCTGTGCACTTTTCCTGGAATTGCTCGAAGCCTCTGGCAACCGCGTTTCTGCTTGGCCTGCCCCTGCTTGCGGGCTGCGGCTCGATGAAATCGGTCGATCCGTCGCAATATGCGTCGATGAATTGCACCGAGCTCAACGTCACGCTGGGCGAGTTGGCGACCGGGGTCACCTCCACGGCGATCAGCCGTGGCAACATCTCGCAAACGCGCATTCCCTTCTGGCTGCCCGGCGGACAGAAGGCGATCTCCGTGCTGAAGGACCGGCGGACGGCGGAGATCGAACGCCTGCAGGCGCAGGAAGCCGCCATAGAAGCCAGCCGCAAGCAGCGTTGCCGGGGTGAACTTTAAGAGATCCGCCGCCTGACTGCTTGCCCGTGCGAGCTAACCGAACAGTGTCGGGTTCAGTTTCAGGTGCTGCAGCAACAGGATTGTCTTGGCATCGATGATGCGGCTGTCGGAAATCGCAGCCATTGCGTCACCGACCGGCATTTCGAGCACCTCGATGTCCTCGCCTTCCTCCGGTGCACCGCCGCCTTCCGAGATACGGTCTGCGGGCGAATAACGCGCTGCAAACAGCCACAGTTTCTCTGTGACGCTGCCCGGGCTCATATACGGCGTGAACAACAGCTTCACCCCATTCAGCCGGTAACCCAGTTCTTCTTCGGCCTCCTTGCGGATGCAGGTCTCGGCATCATCCTTGTCGAGCAGGCCGGCGCAGGCTTCGATCAGCGGCTCCTTGTGACCGGTAACGAAGGCAGGCCAGCGAAATTGCCGGACCAGAAGCACCGTGCCGCGCTCGGGGTCGAAAGGCAGGATGGCGGCGCCATCGCCGCGATCGTAGGTCTGGCGCACCTGTGTTTCCCAGGCGCCGTCGCGGCGGCGGTAGTCGAAGGTGGTCTTTTTGAGAATGGCCCAGTCGTCGGAAAGGATTTCCTGCGAACGGATACGGATGCGGTCGTCCATGCTTGCCTCGTCTTGGGGGATGCGCTGGGATAGCGTGCGCGGTGCCAGACTGCAATGATGTCTGGCTTACTGGGCCAAAAGCCGCATCGCAGGCAACCTGGCGCGCAAGGCAACCTTTGGCCTAGAACGAAGACCGCATCAAACCGGAGCCATCATGACAGCCGCCCTCTTCCAGCCCATTTCGCTCGATGGCCTCGAATTGCCGAACCGCATCGCCGTGGCGCCGATGTGCCAGTATTCGGCCGATGACGGTTCCGCCACCGACTGGCACCTCTACCATTGGATGAACCTTGCCATGTCCGGCGCCGGCATGATCACGGTCGAGATGACCGATGTCGAGCGGCGTGGCCGTATCTCGCATGGTTGTCTCGGTCTCTATTCCGATCACAATGAAGCAGCCACAAAGCGCACGCTGGATGCGGCAAGACGCGTCGCGCTGCCGGGCGCCAAATTCGGCGTCCAGCTTGCCCATGCCGGACGCAAGGCCTCCTGCCAGCGGCCCTGGGAAGGCGGAGGGCCATTGAAGCCGGAACAGGATCCATGGCCTGTCGTCTCGGCCTCGGCGCTTGCCTACGACACCGGCTGGCAGGTGCCGCATGAATTGAGCGACGAGGAAGTGCTCGGCGTCATCCAATGCTTCGCGGAGGCTGCCAAACGGGCCGAACGCGCCGACTTCGACTTCATCGAACTGCACGCGGCCCATGGCTACCTGATCTTCCAGTTCCTGTCGCCGCTCTCCAACCGGCGTACCGACCGCTGGGGCGGGTCTCTGGAAAACCGCATGCGCTTCGCGGTGGAGGTCGCCAAGGCGGTGAAAGCGGCAGCGCCAAATCTGATGCTGGGTGCCAGGCTTTCGGTGAAAGAATGGGTGGAAGGCGGCTTCGATGTGCCGGATGCGATCGAAGTGGCAAAAGCGTTGAAGGACGCCGGTCTCGCCTATCTGTGCTGCTCCAGCGGCGGCAATTCTCCGCTTCAGAAACTGCCTACCGGAGCCGGTTATCAGGTGCATCTCGGTGAAGCGGTCCGCAAGGCCGTCGGCATCGCCACGCGCACCGTGGGCCTCATCACCGATCCGGAGCACGCCAATGCCGTCGTGGCGGAAGGCAAGGCCGATATCGTTGCTCTTGGGCGGGCTTTCCTGGCCGATCCGCGCTGGGGTTGGCGCGCCGCGGCAAGCCTCGGCGAAAAGATCCAGCCGGCGCCACAGCTTGCCCGCGCCGTCACCACCATGGAGCATTGGATCCGCGACGAAGACTAAGCCTTGTCCGCCACTTGCCGGCTAAGACCGCAAGAGGTTGAAATCCGTCTCAAAGTGCAGGAAAGTCTCGGCTAGAGCGTTTCCGTTTTTCACGGAAACACGGAAACGCTCTAACTTTTTGTTTTTACGCAATTCCGGACGCAAAACCGCTACACACTTTTGCTGGAATTGCTCTAGGAGGAGCGCCGTCACCGGAGGCTTTCATGGCGAAGTTGACCTACAAGATCGTCGAGCATGATGGGGGGTGGGCCTACAAGGTCGGCGACACCTATTCGGAGACCTTTCCGAGCCATTCGGATGCACTACAGGCCGCCCAGATCGCCTCTTCCGAGCAACAGATTGCCGGCCAGACCGATGGCATCGAATATGAGGATGCCAACGGCAAGTGGCATTCAGAACTCGCCGATGGGCGCGATAGGCCGGAAACGGAAGTTCGAGACGACCCCACGGCCTGACAACGGAGCACCGAGGCGCTCGGGCCGCCACCTCACGCGGAAACGCGTTTGGCGAAGGCACGTTCCGCAATGCGGCGGATGAAGGCGGTCACCTGCTCCGGGCCGATGAATTGCGGCATGTGGCCCAGATTGTCGGCAATCTCCAGTTCCAGTCCCTCGATCTTGTCCTTGACAGGCGTGCCCTGCACTTCGAGCGTGATGATGGGGTCAACCCCACCGAACAACAGCCCCGACGGTACCTTGATCTCGTTGTAGCGTTCCGACAGGCGCGGCAAGTCCATCTCGATCACTGCGAAATCGGTCGCGCTGGCATAATAGTGGCTAGGCCTCAACCCGATGTAACCGCCATTCTCGGTCATGTAGTTTTTCGGCGGCGGGTGTGGCGCGAAGATCAGACCCATCGTCTTCATGCCGTATTTCAATCCTGCCGGTGCCGACACTGTATGCGCGAGAATGAACCGCTTCAGCGGCGAGGATACGAACAGCGCCTTGAATTCCGGCCTGAGATCGACTTCCTTATGGGTGAGCGCCGCCAGAAGCACGAGGCCGGAGATCGCTTCCGGATGCTCGACCGCAATCGCCAATGCCACCGAACCGCCCAGCGAATGGCCCACGATGACCGGTTTTTCGAGGCCGAGTTTTTCCATGAAAGTGCAGATGATATCGGCCTGCTCCGGCAGGCGACCAGTCGAACCACGTGCGCGCGACGAATAGCCGGAACCCGGCCTGTCGAGCGCGATCAGCCGGTAGCCCGGCCCGAACACCTTGAACAACGGGGCAGTGAAATGGTGCAGTTGCGCACCGAGCCCGTGCAGGAAAACGATGGGAGGCCCCTCGCCGACATCGACGTAGTGGATACGGTTGCCCTTGATGTCGATGAATTTGCCGGCCGGCGGCATGGTGCGCTCGACCCAGGCGACGATGCGGCGCGTCTTGAGGACGAAAAAACCGACGACGGCGAGGACGGCCAGAACAACAGCGGCAAGCAGCCAAAGAAGCACGGTCAGCAACATCAGCAACCTCTAATCCAACCCCCGTCGCATATCGGCGTTTATGGACGGCTGCTGTCAAGACAAGCCGTGCTGCGTCAACCAGCAAACTGGAAATGGGCCGCAGAATAGAACGGTCTTGCACACGGCGAAGCTTGCCTGCGCGGGAAAAATGCAAAAATCCGGGTTGTCGCCAACCCGGATTTCCTGCTGGTCCGTAAAGCCCCGCCCAGGAACCAGACCACGCCGTATCAAGATAACGGACGAGATGCTGCCCAGACATACGGCAAATGCCGTATTTCGGAGCGCCGTTTACAGCAAAATGCTGGTGTTTCGTGCTTTTAGCGTGGGAAATTGGCTTCGTAGCCGGCAGGATAATAACCACCATCGTCGCCATTGCCGAACAACTGGCCTTCGCCGCTTGCATTGCGCAGGCGCTGCGAGATGTCGTCCAGGCGCGCAAGCAGTTGGCGCGATCCATTGCCCCGTGCCGCCTCATTACGAACGCTCAACGCTTCTGCCTCCAGTTCACGCGCTTTCGCCACGTCGACGAATTTCAGCCGGGCCGCATTGCGAGCCCCCTGACTGACACCTTCTGCCTGATTGTAGATCGCCCGCGCCATGGTGTCGTTCGGAGCCGCTATGTGCCGCTCTGCCGCGAGCGCTGCGTTGCTGACGGGAACCAGAGCGACAACCGTCGCGATAAGAAAAGCCCTGGAAGAAGACATGATTGTTCCTTGGAAATTGAGCAGCGCTGTCGTGCTCGGTGGATTGCGCCGCTGCCGGATCGTCAAGTTCCACCTGTCGCGATTCTCGCCGGAAGTTCCCGATCCGCCAGCATTCAATGCCGCACGCAAATCAGTGTTCCGCACTCACGCAAATATTATCAAGTGGCGCCCAGCCAATGCCCTCCTCGACATGACCATGCCCGCCCCGTCGGATAACCATCGGGGCGGGCAGCTGCAGTCGCAAGCGCCACCCACAGGCCAACGTTTGTTCGCCACTGCCACCTGCGTCGCACTCAGGCCGACGCAGCAATCCGCCTATCGCGGGAAGCTCGAACTATATCCGTCAGGATAATATCCGCCGTCGCCGCCATTGCCGTTGGGCGTTGCCTCGCCGGTGGCCGCGCGGAGGCTCTGCGAGACGTCATCCAGCCGGGCCAGAAGCTCGCGTGAACCATTGCCGCGTGCGGCTTCGCTGCGGATCTGCCGTGCCTCCGACGCCAGCTCGCGCGCCTTCGACGCATCGATGAGATTAAGCCGTTCGGCATCGCGGACGCCTTGACCGACACCATCGGCCTGGTTGTAGATCGTCCGCGCCATGCCGTTGTCGGAGCCAGACATAGCAACCGCATGAGCAGACGCGCGGGCATGGCGATGTTCGGCAGCCAACGCACCATTCGCGACCGGCATCATTGCAACAACGGAGGCGAAGAGAAGAAGCCTGGAAGAAAGGGAAGACATCATCGTTCCTCTGCAATTGAGAACGAGCGACGTCCGCTCCGCAGCCCGTTCCGCTGCTGGACCGTCTGGTTCCACCTGTCGCGATTTGTTTGCTCGCCGGAAGTTCCCGATCCGCAGGAAGGAAATGCTGCTTCAGGAAGGGTGTTCCAGTCTCACGGAAATATCATCGGCCGTGATGAAACCGGGAGCATGGTTCGACGAGGGACACAGGAAGCTGGCGCCCTGTACGCCGGCAATAAAAAGCGGGCGGCCCTTGCGGACCGCCCGCCTGCCATGTGCCAGCTGTGAGACGCTCAGCCGTGCAGCTTGGCAGTGATCTCGGCCACCCGCTTGCCCTGGAAGCGTGCGCCTTCAAGTTCCTGTGCCGAAGGCTGACGCGAACCATCGCCATCCGCAGTCGTGGTCATGCCGTAGGGCGCGCCGCCACGCACGACATCATTGCCCATCTGGCCCTGATAAGCATAGGAAAGCGGCACGATGATCATGCCGTGATGCTGCATGAGCACCTGAGCATTGATCAGCGCCAGTTCGGCTCCACCGTGCTGGGTGGCGGTCGAAACCATCACCGATCCAACCTTGTTGAGCAGCGCGCCCCTGGCCCACAACGGGCCGGTCTGGTCGAGGAAGTTCTTCATCTGGGCAGCCATGGTACCATAACGCGTGGCAGTACCAAGGATGATAGCATCGTAGTTTTCCAGCTCCAGCGGATCGGCGATCGGCGCATCCTGATCGAGCTTGTAGTAGGCCGCCTTCGCAACGGCTTCAGGCACCAGTTCCGGCACCCGCTTGACGGTCACATCGGCGCCGGCTTCCCGCGCACCTTCGGCAGCGGCTTTCGCCATCTGCTCCATGTGTCCCCAGCTCGAATAATAAAGCACCAATACCTTTGCCATGCGGGCATCTCCTGACGATGGATCAAAAAAGGAAACGGCAGTTGTTCCGTTGCGCCGCAATCTAGTGTCCGGACCGTTCACCGAAAGCCGCCAAATCTGACACGCACTGTTCACCGTTTCAGGAGCAGCATTGCCCGCGCTCAGCCGCCGCGCTATTCGACAGCGTCCAATCCGGAGTGCGTCATGCCAGATATTGTTACAGCCGCGATGATCGTCATCGGCGACGAGATCCTGTCCGGGCGTACCAAGGATAAAAACATCGGTCACCTTGCCGACATGATGACGGCAATCGGTATCGACCTGAAGGAAGTCCGCGTCGTGCCCGACGAGGAAGACGAGATCGTTGCCGCGATCAATGCGCTGCGTGCCCGCTATACCTACATCTTCACAACCGGCGGCATCGGGCCGACGCATGACGACATCACCGCGGATTCAGTCGCCAAGGCATTTGGCGTGCCTTGCGAATACGACGCCAAGGCACTTGCGCTGCTTGCCGACAGTTATGAGAAGCGTGGCATCGAATTCAACGAGGCCCGCAAGCGCATGGCGCGCATGCCGCGCGGCGCGGCTCATATCGACAACCCTGTTTCGGTCGCGCCCGGTTTCCGCATCGGCAACGTCCACGTCATGGCTGGCGTGCCGTCGATTTTCCAGGCGATGCTGGACAATGTCGTGCCGACGCTGAAGACCGGAACCAAGCTGCTTTCCGCCACAGTGCAATGCCCTTACGGCGAAGGCCGCATCGGTGGTCCACTCGGCGAAATCCAGAAGGCACACCCCGATACGATCATCGGTTCCTACCCGAAATATGCAGACGGCACGTTTTGGACCGAACTGGTCGTGCGCGCCCGCTCGCCTGAAGTTCTGGAAACGGTGCGCGCCGAGGTCGAAGCCATGGTGATCGGCCTCGCCAAGGAAGGCTGAGTTTGCTGGCAGGCCGGGAACCTGTCCTATATCCTCAACGTTCTAGTGATACCTGAGCCAGCGCTGAAATGTCCGATGTGGACGTCGGCAGCGGACGGGAAGCGCAGGAGGAGGGTTCCATGCCGTTCAAGACCATCGTCGCCATTGTACAGAGCGAACAGGATGCAGAGCGCGTCCTGGATGGCGCCATTGCGCTGGCTTCCCGCTTCAAGGCGCATGTCATCGGTGTCCATGCCGAAGCGCTGCCGATGCCTTACACGTCGGCCACCGGCTTCCCGGACACCGAATTCATACAAGTCTCGGCCGATCTCAACAAAGAACGCTCGGCAAAGCTGCGTTCCGTCTTTCACAAGAAACTGCAGCCTTCGGGCCTCTCCTTCGAATGGCGGGCTGAAGAGACATTTTCCGGCGACAGCGCGCTTTCCAGCCTCGCCAGCGTGCGCGCCGCCGACATTGTGGTCGCGGCACAGCGTGACGCCGGCAGCGACACCAATGCCGATATCGGTTCGCTTGTCTACGACGCGGGGCGGCCGGTGCTCGTGGTGCCGCACACCGGGCCGATCGTCGCCAGCTTTCGGCATGTGATGCTGGCCTGGAACGGCAGCCGCGAGGCAGCCCGCGCTGCTTTCGACGCCCTGCCCTTCATGGTCGAAGCCGAAAAGGTCGAAGTCTTCGTGGTCGATCCCGGCGAGGACAGTGACGAAGAAGGATTGGGCGGTGCCGGGATTGCTGCGGCTCTGATCCGCCACGGCGTGAAGGCCAGCGTGGCGACGCGGCAGGCAAAGGGCGGCACCGTCGAGGATGCCGTGCAGAACCGCCTTGTCGAAACCGGAGCCGACCTGATCGTCATCGGGGCCTACAGCCATTCCTGGCTGCACCGGCTGCTCTATGGCGGTGTGACGAGAACAGTGCTGCGTTCCTCGCCGGTGACCGCATTCCTGTCCCGGTGATAAACCGCACAGAAGAATAACCCTTGTTGAACATCCATCAGCCGGCCATCCTTGCGTCATCGCCGTGGATATCCGGGCATCGGACGACCACACCAACCGCATGCCTCTTGCCAAAGGCGCGGCTTTCCGGCTAATTCCGCCCGCATTCCCTATGTCCTGCGCGTACGGCGCGCTTGCGGAGTGCGCGATGTCCCTTCCTGAAAAGGCCTTTCCAGTTTCCTGGGATCAATTCCACCGCGACGCGCGTGCGCTCGCCTGGCGGCTGTCCGGCGTCAACGGACAATGGCGGGCGATTGTCTGCATCACCCGCGGTGGTCTGGTGCCGGCGGCGATCATCTCGCGCGAACTCGGCATTCGTATCATCGAGACGGTGTGCGTGGCCTCCTACCACGACTACACTTCGCAGGGGCAGCTCAAGGTCCTGAAGCAGGTTGAGCCCTCGCTGCTTGCCGATGAAGGCGCGGGCATCCTGATCATCGATGACCTCACCGACACCGGAAAGACGGCCGGCATCGTGCGCGCGATGATGCCGAAGGCGCATTTCGCAACCGTCTACGCCAAACCGAAGGGCCGTCCGCTGGTCGACACGTTCGTGACCGAAGTCAGCCAGGACACCTGGATCTACTTTCCCTGGGACATGGGCTTCACCTATCAAAAGCCAATCGCAGACGATCACGCAGGCTAGGCGACGCAGGCGTCTTTTTTTTCCTGATGGTCTGCTGGTTCGGGTGCTTCGCCCCGAATCAAGGCGTTTGCATGCGCGTTAAGTGCTCGTTTCAGGCGCCTGCAAGGCCATCACATTCCATTTTTCGCCCTGTTTTCACAGTTTTTTCCACCCACACGGGCTTTTCATCGAACTTGTGTGCGATTTTTACTTTTGTTTCGCAAAATAGCGCCCATATTTCGTGAGACGGCAAAGAAGTTTCGGTTTCTTGCGGCGATTTTCGAATGTTGAACGGACCTCTAGCAAACGCCAATCTGGCCGAAAGGGTAAGAAAACTTTTCGGCACGGTTCCGTTGCGCCTGCAGGTCGCTGCCCTGCCCTGGCGCCGTCATGGCCGCTCCATCGAAGTGATGCTGATCACCAGCCGCGACACCGGCCGCTGGGTCTTGCCCAAGGGGTGGCCGGAGGCACGCGAACCGCTGTGCGAGGCAGCTGCCCGCGAAGCCGGCGAGGAAGCCG
Organism: Mesorhizobium loti; assembly: GCF_002858745.1. Classification (GTDB taxonomy): domain Bacteria; phylum Pseudomonadota; class Alphaproteobacteria; order Rhizobiales; family Rhizobiaceae; genus Mesorhizobium; species Mesorhizobium loti_F. The sequence continues at coordinate 430,182 of NZ_PJRO01000001.1, forward strand.
GACTGACCGGCGCCATTTCGACACTCGAAGTCGGCCGCTATTTCTATGCCAAGGCATTATCGACGGGACAGCAGGTGCCTTGCGAAGTGCTGGTGTTCCCACTCAAGGTCACCGCTGTCGCCGCGAAGTGGAAGGAGCGGCATGAGCGTGAGCGCAAATGGGTGACGCCGGTCCAAGCGGCCCGCATGGTCAACGAGCAGGATCTCGGCCAGATCATCGCCTATTTTGGCGAGAATCCGAAACAGTTCGCCGCCTGAGATTCGTCAGACGTCGTTCCCGCAGGCTCTTCAATGGAGACCGGAGCAGACAACTGTTCCGTGCTACGCACCCGTTTCCGCGACGTCGCGTGGACGCACCGCACGTTTCGGCGCGTTGGCCGCAGTGGCTGCGCCTTTACCCGACCATTCACGAATCATCTTGAGCGCGGCCGCCTTCAGCGGTTTCCACTCGAGTTCGCCGCCTTCGCGCAGTTCATCGTCCCATTGCTGGGTCAAGGCGACATTCTCGAAACCGCTTTCAGAGCTGTCCTCGCTAAGCGGCCATTGCGTTTGTGTGGGATCAGGAACCAGCACGCCGCCCATCGGGGCCGGTGCATAGTCGCAGATAGCCGGGTCGCAGCATTCGTCGACCAGCGCGGCAAGCAATACGAGTGATGGTGCAACAAACAGCCCGACGACCTCGCGGTCAGCGGACTTGCGGACGAAATAGGCTTTCAACTGTCACCCCAGTTGCGTGACGGCCGTTCCCTCTCAGCCATATTCCCCCGCGCCTCTTTTACGCGCACGGGCCAAACAAGCAAGCCGTCGCGCGCAAAATCCCGATGCCGACAATCATTTTGCCGGGGGAATTTTCTCCCCGTTATCCACATATGTGACACACAATATGTGGGGGTCACAAAATCTACAAAAACGAACTCTTGACGCTTCGGGGCGAGTCGACTTTTATAGGCCATGTGCTCGCGTATCGGGCACGACCGGAAAGTTTCGAGCCCGGTCTTTTTCCCAGGAATTTGTGCGTTTTCGCTCGTTTTCCGCCTTAACCACAGGGCCGGCGGAGGCGTGGGGTTTGTCGGGCGCGAAACACCGAAAAGGAGACTTTTACGGCTGGCATAAATGACCTGTTAACACTATATTTAGTGTTTGCGGCCAAGCTCAGCCCTAGATAATGTGAAGACCCCTCCAGTGAGGGAATCGGAAATTTTTCAGATTTGAGAGCCCCGCGCGGGTCTGTCGGCAAGCTGAGCGAGGCTTCGCAAGAGCCAAGAAACGGCAAGTCGACGGCAGGGTGGGAGAGGAACCCCGGCTGTTGCGAGGCGGCCGGAAAACTGGGACGTGCGCTTTTTGGAAAGGGACCGGGCAATCGCCTGCGAAAAGCGCTATATATAGACGAGAAGGAACCACGAAGATGCGCATCGAGCGGCGTTTCACCAAGCCAGGACAATCGGCCTATGCGGAGATCGAGTTCCGCAAGGCGCTTTCCGAGATCAAGAATCCGGATGGCTCCGTAGTGTTTCGCCTCGACGACATCGACGTGCCTGCGCAGTTCTCGCAGGTCGCTGCCGACATCCTGGCGCAGAAATACTTCCGCAAGGCCGGTGTGCCGGCCCGCCTGAAAAAGGTCGAGGAAAACGACGTCCCCTCTTTCCTCTGGCGTTCGGTCGCCGACGAAGCCGAGCTGGCCAAACTGCCGGAGAACGAGCGCTATGGTTCCGAGCGTGACGCCCGCCAGGTTTTCGATCGTCTCGCCGGCACCTGGACATACTGGGGCTGGAAGGGCGGCTATTTCGCTTCCGAGGAAGACGCCGCCGCCTTCCGTGACGAGCTCGCCTACATGCTCGCCACCCAGCGCGTGGCGCCCAACTCGCCGCAGTGGTTCAACACCGGCCTGCACTGGGCCTATGGCATCGACGGCCCCGGCCAGGGCCACTATTACGTCGACCCCTTCACCGGCAAGCTGACCAAGTCGAAGTCCGCCTACGAACACCCGCAGCCGCATGCCTGCTTCATCCAGTCGGTTGGCGACGACCTTGTCAATGAAGGCGGCATCATGGACCTGTGGGTGCGTGAGGCGCGCCTGTTCAAATACGGCTCGGGCACCGGCTCGAACTTCTCTTATCTGCGCGGCGAAGGCGAAAAGCTTTCGGGCGGCGGCAAGTCATCCGGGCTGATGAGCTTCCTCAAGATCGGCGACCGCGCCGCCGGCGCCATCAAGTCGGGTGGCACGACGCGCCGCGCCGCCAAGATGGTCATCGTCGATGCCGATCACCCCGACATCGAAGCCTTCATCGACTGGAAGGTGAAGGAAGAGCAGAAGGTCGCCTCGCTGGTCGCCGGCTCCAAGATCGTCAAGAAGCATCTCGACGCCATCATGAAGGCCTGCATCAACTGCGAAGGTCAGGATGACGACTGCTTCGACCCGGCCATCAACACCGCACTCAAGCGCGAGATCAAGGCCGCCAAGAAGAATGCTGTGCCGGAAAACTACGTCCAGCGCGTGATCCAGTTCGCACGCCAGGGCTACACCGCGCTCGACTTCAAGACCTACGACACCGACTGGGATTCAGAGGCCTACCTCACCGTCTCCGGCCAGAACTCCAACAACTCGGTCTCGCTCAAGGACGACTTCCTGCGTTCCGTCGAAGCCGATGGCGATTGGCACCTGACTGCCCGCAAGGACGGCAAGGTCCTGAAGACACTGAAGGCCCGGGACCTGTGGGAAAAGATCGGCTACGCCGCCTGGGCTTCGGCTGATCCTGGCCTGCACTTCAACACCACCATGAACGACTGGCACACCTGCGCGTCGGCCGGTGCCATCCGCGCGTCGAACCCGTGCTCGGAATACATGTTCCTCGACGACACGGCCTGCAATCTCGCCTCGATCAACCTTTTGCCCTATCGCCTGGAAGATGGCGCGATCGACATCGCAGCCTACGAGCACACCGCTCGCCTGTGGACCATCGTGCTCGAAATCTCGGTGATGATGGCGCAATTCCCGTCCAAGGAGATCGCCAAGCTCTCTTATGATTACCGCACGCTCGGCCTCGGCTACGCCAATATCGGCGGCCTGCTGATGACCTCCGGCATTCCTTACGACTCGGCTGAAGGCCGCGCCATCTGCGCAGCGCTGACCGCGATCATGACCGGTATCGCCTACGCCACCTCGGCGGAAATGGCCGCCGAGCTCGGAGCCTTCCCGGACTATGACCGCAACGCCGTCAACATGCTGCGCGTCATGCGCAACCACCGCCGCGCCGCCTATGGCGACAAGGACGGCTACGAGAAGCTGGCGGTCAATCCCGTCCCGCTCATCCATGCCGACCTGACGCAGGCCGAGCTCGGCCAGCATGCCAAGGCCGCCTGGGACCGCGCCATCGAACTCGGCGAGGAACACGGCTATCGCAACGCGCAGGCAACCGTCATTGCGCCGACCGGCACGATCGGCCTGGTGATGGATTGCGACACCACCGGCATCGAGCCCGACTTCGCGCTAGTGAAGTTCAAGAAGCTGGCCGGCGGCGGCTATTTCAAGATCATCAACCGCGCCGTGCCGGAAGCCCTGCGCACGCTCGGTTATTCGGAAAGCCAGATCGCCGAGATCGAGGCTTATGCCGTCGGTCATGGCAATCTCAACCAGGCGCCCGGCATCAACCCGTCGTCGCTGAAGGCCAAGGGTTTCACCGACGACAAGATCGAGGCGGTGAACGCTGCGCTCAAGAGCGCCTTCGACATCAAGTTCGTCTTCAACCAGTGGACGCTGGGCGCCGACTGGGTGAAGGAAACCTTCGGTTTCACCGACGAACAGCTCGGCGACTTCTCCTTCGAGATCCTGCCCGCGCTGGGCTTCTCCAGGAAGGAGATCGAGGCAGCCAACGTCCATGTCTGCGGTGCGATGACGCTGGAAGGCGCGCCCTTCCTGAAGGTCGAGCACTACGCGGTGTTCGATTGCGCCAATCCCTGCGGCAAGATCGGCAAGCGTTATCTGTCGGTGGAGAGCCACATCCACATGATGGCAGCCGCCCAGCCCTTCATCTCGGGTGCCATTTCCAAGACCATCAACATGCCGAACGAAGCGACGGTCGAAGACGCCAAGAGCGCCTACATGCTGTCGTGGAAGCTGGCGCTGAAGGCCAACGCGCTTTATCGCGACGGCTCGAAGCTGTCGCAGCCGCTCAACGCCTCGCTGATTGCCGATGACGATGAGGACGAAGACGATGCCATCGAGGCACTGATCGCTGCGCCTGCCGCCGCCAAGGCCGTGCAGGTGACCGAAAAGATCGTCGAGCGCGTGGTGGAACGGCTCTATCGCGACCGCGAGAAGCTGCCGAACCGCCGCAAAGGCTATACCCAGAAGGCGGTTGTCGGCGGCCACAAGGTCTACCTGCGTACCGGCGAGTTCGATGACGGCCGTCTCGGCGAGATCTTCATCGACATGCACAAGGAAGGCGCCGCCTTCCGTGCCATGATGAACAACTTCGCTATCGCCATCTCGCTGGGTCTCCAGTACGGCGTGCCGCTGGACGAATATGTCGAGGCCTTCACCTTCACCAAATTCGAGCCGGCCGGCATGGTCGTCGGCAACGACGCCATCAAGAACGCCACCTCGATCCTCGACTATGTGTTCCGCGAACTGGCGGTTTCCTACCTGTCACGGCACGACCTCGCCCATGTCGACCAGTCGGACTTCGACAAGACCTCGCTCGGCAAGGGCATCACCGAAGGCAAGGCAACGCCTTTCTCCAAGGGTCTTTATCGCGGTGCTTCGCCGGTGAAGCTGGTGTCGAACCTCGGGACCGAACCGAAGGGTTTTGGTGGAGTTTCAAGTCCCTCCGGGACCACCACACCCGCCCGCCCGGCATCAACCGCCTTTGCAGGCTCCAACGTGCTGGCGCTGAAGCCGAGCGCCGAGGACGCGCTTGCCTACAAGCGCGACTATGAGGAGCGTGCAAAGGAACTGGCCGAGGATATCACCGTCGAAGAAACCTCGGAAGAAACCGCGACTTCGGCGCTGTTCACCGATGCAGCCGCGCAGGAAGCCGCCGAGGCGAAGAAGCTCGCCGCCGACCGCCGCGCCAAGTCGCTGCTGCAGGGTTACACCGGCAACAGTTGCTCGGAGTGCCAGAACTTCACGATGGTGCGTAACGGCACGTGTGAAAAGTGCGACACCTGCGGATCGACGAGCGGGTGCAGCTAAGCCGGAATCTTGGTGGGCTTCTTGTGCAGTGGAATCCGTGATTTCCGGGTTTTACCCCACAAGTTGCCATCTCTAGCAAAACGTACCCCCGCCAGGTCCTCCTGGCGGGGGTAGATGTTTCTAGAACATCAATGATTTCTTTGCAGGTTCGCGCCTTGCTGCGGCCTGACCTGGCTTGAAGGAATGTGAAACAATGCCCCGTCTCAATGAGTTGCCGGAACGCGAGGCGCTCGCCGCGACAGTGGCTGAGGTCTTTTCGCAGCGCGTCGCCAATCAAGCCAGCCCCGGCATACGCTTCGTGGTCTTCGACGCTTCCGGGCCGATCCTCGACGGCAGTTTCGGCAGCGCTGGAGCGACTGGAACCTCACCCGGACCGCACAGCCGCTTCCGAGTGGCTTCCTGCACCAAGAGTTTCACCGCCGCGGCGGTCCTGCAATTGCGCGACCGCGAGCTCCTGTCGCTGGACAGCCCGGTGACCGACTACGTATCTGACCTCATCCCGACGCTGCCAATCAACCAGCCGGAGGCACCGACACTTCGGATGCTTCTGTCGATGGCTGGCGGCTTTCCGACCGACGACCCGTGGGCAGATCGACAGGAATCCATCTCCAACGAAGCCTTTCGCTCGATTTTGCGAACGGGGGTCCGCTTCGCGACAGCGCCGGGAACCCGCTATGAATATTCAAACCTGGGCTACGCCCTGCTCGGGCAAGTGATCGAGGCGGTCAGCGGCCAAACCTATCCGGAATTCGTGACCGAGAATTTGCTCAAGCCGCTGGGTCTCAACGAGACGGGTTTCGATCCCGCCGCAGTTCCAGAAGGCTCGCTGGCGATCGGATACCGCAAGGTCGGCGACGAATGGGTTGCGTTGCCGTTCAGCGGCCCCGGCGCATTTTCTTCCATCGGCGGCGTCGTCACCACACCCTTGGATTTGGCACGATGGGCGGGCTGGCTGTGCTCAGCGTTCCATCCGACAGGCGACGATGAGCCCCTCTCCAACGCCAGCCGGCGCGAGATGCAGCGCATACAATGCCCGATCGCATTCGACGCGAAAGACGAACTGCGATTCAAAGGCTACGGCTATGGCCTTGTGATCGAAGACCACGCACGTTTCGGCCCGATCGTCTGTCACTCCGGCGGATATCCTGGCTTCAGCTCGCATATGCGGTGGAATCCGGCGACGCGTCTCGGCATTGTCGCGGTCGAGAACGCGACCTATTCGGGCGCCTGGAATCCCGCTTCCGAAGCATTGGCCTTGCTGCTCGGTGCTGCCACCAGCACCGCTATGACCGAGTCGCCGGCCCCCGCCGCGATCAAGCGACTGGCCGACGGGCTTCAGCGCCTGTTGTCACAGGGCTGGGACGACAGCACGGCAGACGCCATCTTCCTGGAGAACGTCGCTCTGGACCGTCCCTATGCGGAAAGGGCGCAGGAACTCACCTCGCTGCGGGAAAAGGCCGGAGTGCTGGACACGACAGGGGCACGTATCGTGCCCACGGATATCGGCGCCGTCGAAGGCGGTTATGGCAGCTTCGAACTGCGTATGCCCTGCAGCGCTGGCGAGGTCGTCGCGACGGTACAATGCGGTCCCGTCGAACCGATCCGGATTCAGACGTTGTCCTGGCGGATCCAGCAGAGCATGGACCCAGGTGGGGTCACTCCCCAGTAGGACCGAAACGCCTGGGCTACTGCAGAAGCTGATCGAGAATCGTTCCGATCTTGTCTTTTTTCGGCATCTCCGGCGCGGGCGGCTGGCCCGCTTCAGGTTCTACTTCGCCCGGAACAGTACCTTCGTTCGCCTGCGGCGTTTCATTGGAGCCTTGATCGGGAGCTCCTTGATCAGGCTGCTGGCCCGGCAAGACGCCGTTTATGATGTCGGTGAGCCCGGGTTTGCCGTCTTTGTCCCTGCCCCCCTTGATCAGGTCGCCGATGAGATCGCCTGCGCCCTTGCCGGCACCGGATTCTCCCGGGAGCAATTTGTCGAGGTTCAGCTTGCCGGTCGGCAATCCGAGGCGGTTCAGCATCTCCAGCGCGCCCTTTGGGTCCTGCAACAGCTTGCGCAGATCCGGATAGATGCGCGGCGCCGACAGCGAGCCGTCCACGATGACGGGCACGCCAATGCCCTTTGCCGCGATGTCGCCGCCTTGCCCGGAAAGCGAAGCAACAACCCGCGGGTTGAGATTGATTTCAAGTGTCTGTTCCGCAAGGTCGATCTTGCCGGCGCCGTCCATCCGGACGAGTGGGCCGAGCAGGCTGATGTCCTGTGTCTGGGCGATACCATTCTGGATGGCAAACGACGCACCAAGTTCGGTGAAAGTCGTCTTCTTGTTGTCGTCCGACTTGAAGCCGCCGGCCAGCAGCCCGGCCAGATTGTTGTAGACCTCAGCGATGTTGATGCCACGCAGCGCACCATCGCTGAGTTTCAGCGCGGCATTACCTTCAAGCGACCGCCTCAGGGTCTTGGTGGTTTTTCCAGCACCTGAAACAGCGATATTCGTATCGAGCCGGCCCTCCAGCTTGTCGAACCCTGCCGCATCGTGGAGCAGCGACGCGGCGGTCGCGCCGGCGATTGCAAGGTCCAGTTTTATCGCAGGCACGTCGCCGGAGCCGCTAGCGGACATCTTCGCAGCAATGGTGCCGTCGTAAAAAGGACTCTGCGGCAAGCTCAGATCGGCGTCTCCGTTCGCCACGACGAGTGTGGTTTTTACCGGGCCTGCAAACACCTTGCCGTAACCGATCCTGTCTGCCGCGACATCGATCTGCGCGTCCAATCCTTTGAGAAATGCCAGATCGATGGGAGCATCGGTGGGACCGGCTGAGCTTTGCTTTCCATCGGCTGTGGTCTTCCCTCCTCCCACGAGTGCGGCGAAGTCCAGCGTCGCGAACTGAAGCGAGGTGCGGATATCGAGCGGTGTCCCAAGTTTGACCGCACCGTCGCCGGATGCCTTGACCCCATTGAGGCCGATATTGGCCTTTGCGAACGAGACACCTGCGGGACCGGCGTCGACGCTGCCCTTGAAATCGAAATCCTGGAGGCCGCCGGAGGCGCCCAGCCCTAGCCATTGCAAGAGCTTGTCGAGCGATGGTGTCGAGGTGAAAACCTGCCCCTTGAATGTGCCGCCAGCGCCCACCGTGCCATTCGCGCTGGCGCGCAGCAACTTCGACGTGACGGAAAGGCTGACCGGTCCCGACGCTTCGGCAATCGATGGGCTGGCAAGGAAATCGGCGGGTGCAACCTGCGACTGGAAAGCGAGCTCCTGGCCTTGCCAGGTCAGCTTTCCCGCAACATCGACCGGCTTGGCGATGTCCTGAATTTTCGCGTCGAGGCTCAGGCCGGTGATGTCGCCACCTTTTTGCCCGGCAAGCGCCGTCAGCGGGACCTTGCCCTGACGGATGCCTACAGTCCCCCGAAGGTTGAGGCTTTGGCGCATCTTGGCTGCGTTCAGCCCGCGAAAGGCAAAGGCGGTGTCCAGGGTTATCTTGCCCGATAGCGGGGCCGATTGGCCGGCAAGCTTCGCCATCGCGCCGATATCCAGTCCGGAACTGGTCAACTTGCCCTGGAAAGTCGGGGCTGCCTTGGTCACATCGGCTGAAACCGAAGCGGCAATGCTGCCTGCATCGAGGCCGAGATGCTGCAGGGTGGCTGCCAGTTGCCCGTCGCGCAGGGTCGCAACAAACTGGACATCGGATGCAGCAAGCGCGCCGCTGACCAATTGATTCACGGTGACGCTGACATCAGCGTCGATATTCGACAGCATCGCCAGGCTGGGCTCGCCGGCCTCACCTGGTACGGCTTTGCCGTTTCCGCCACTGGCCAGCGCACCAATGTCGATGCGTTTTGCAGACAGGTCTGCGAGGAAGCGGTGGGGTTTGCCGGGCTGGAACAGCGCGTCCAACTGGAAGGACTGATCGGCAAGGTCGAATTGCCCACCCTGGATCTGGTAGCCGCCATTCCCGTTCAGCCGGATCTCACCGCTTGCTTTCACCGACGCAAGCAGAGGAGACGGCGCGGGCTCGATCTTCGCGTCGAGCGCGACCTTGGCCGGCTGCCTCTTAAGAATCGGCCTGAGCGCCGAAAGCGTACCGTCCAGTTGCAAACGCCGGCCATCCTGCGTGGCAGCCAGTGAGAACAAGACCTCGCGGTCGAGATCCGGCGCCTTCAGATCGACATCGATCGCACTGACGGTGGTTGTCGCTCCTGTTTTGTCGGCCGTGCTGAGGCTGCCATTTTCAATGGTGATGCGATTGACGGCCAGCCGCTCCAGCATCGCCACCAGCGCGGCCAATGGATCGGTCTCCGCCTGATCCGACGGTACCGGCTGCGCATTCGCGCTATCGGCGGACGATGTGATGGTGATGGCAGGATCGACCAGCGCAATGGACTGGATTTCGAGCTTGTTAGACCACAGCGACGAAAGCGTGATCGCGGTCGAGAATCCGGGTACCTTTGCAGAAAGTGTTTCGGACGAGATGGTGATGTCCTTCGTCACCACCGCCAGACTGGGAAGGAACGACATCCGCACCGGACCGTCCAAGCTGATCTGCATGCCGCTTGCCGACGACAATTGCCGGCTGAGCTCGGATCGGGCCCAGTCCGTCGAAATCAGGGTTGGAAGAACAAGAAGCAGCCCGACGACGGCCGCGACGAGGACAAGTACTGCGGCAGCAGCTTTTTTCATATCGATCAGCCAGCTTCACCGGAAGGAATCAGTGCCTACAGCATACATCAGCGCATTGCGGATTTCTCAACCACCCTCCCCAACGAGCGCTGCGAGGGCGAGATCGTTGTCCTGACGAATCTCGCAGCGCCGTTTGCCGGCAAGGCAGTTGAGTGGTGGGCAGACCGACCTCAAACTCCTCCCAATGGAGCGATGGCCGAGCCATCATAAAACCTGGAGTGCCTGAAGGGGGACGGATCGGCAATCGGCTGACGACCAAGCGCAAGGTCTGCAAGAAGACGACCTGCTCCCGGCCCAATTCCAAAACCATGTCCTGAAAAGCCGGTACCGACTATCAAACCGGGAACGTCCTCGATTGGCGATATGACTGGGACCGTGTCGGGCATGGCATCGATCATGCCACCCCATTGTTGTGCGATTTTGGTTTCCCTGAACTGAGGAAAGACACGCACCAAAGCTTGATACGCCTTGTCGAGCGTTTTTTCGACTGGATCGGGGTCAAGGGTACGAACGCGTTCGAATGGTGACATTTCGTCGAGAGTCCACGGACGCGACAATCGCCAATTATCGAAAAATGGACGACCAAATCTCAATTGAAGATGCCGCCCCTCTATTCGAAGCAGCGGCAGGAAATCCTTGAAAAACCGAAAGCTGTCGGGCGTTATTTCCGCGCGATTTTCAGAACCGTTTGCGATTGTGTATCCGCCGTCGAGACGTTTTCGATAGGCGAACTGCGCCGTCCACGCAGCTCCGGGAGGTCCTTCCAGCGGACCGGTTCGCAAGACGGAAGCTCTCACGCCAAGTTGCGGCAAACGAATCCCCAGACTGCGGCAGAAAAGCGTGCTCCAGATGCCGCCGGCGAGCACCACGGTCTTGCATTCGATTGAACCGCGCTCCGTCACCACGGACGTCACTTGGCCTGCCGTTTTTTCGATGCCTCGAACGGCACATTGCTGCAGGATGACGGCGCCGTGTCGCTGTGCGGCGCGGGCCATCGCCGGTGCCGCCTTTTGCGGTTCGGCGCGCCCGTCGCTTGGCGTGTACAACGCGCTTCGCCAAAGCTTCGATGCGCCCGGCATCCGATCGGTGAGTTCCTGTCCTGCGATCATGTGTGTGTCCAGCCGATAGGATCCGGCCGCCTTCAGCCAGTCCTCGCGTTGCGCCTCCTCTTCGGCACTCTCGCAGGCATACATGATGCCGCTCTGCCGGAAGCCGACGTCCTCGCCAAGCGTCCGCGACAGGCCTTCCCAGATCTTGATCGATTCAACGATCAGAGGCAGCTCGCGCGGATCGCGCCCCATTCTGCGGACCCAGCCCCAGTTGCGGCTCGACTGCTCACCCGCGATCTCGCCTTTCTCGCACAGGACCACCGGCACTCCCGACATCGCGAGAAACAAGGCTGTACTGACGCCGATGATGCCTCCGCCGATGATCACGACCTCAGCCTGGCGTGGCATGACGTCATTGGAACTGACTGTTTCTGTTGGTGGTCGCATTCCGATAGATGCCTTTATCTCGTTCTAAAAATCGCCGACGCCAACGTAGTGGCTGCTCCACACAGCGTGGTGTGGCTACCTACCTTTCGACATGGTTGGGTACGACCATCCGATAGCAGCAACCAAATTGCCAGACACAGGATTTCCAATTGAGAATTCTATTGTTGGGACTGCAGCTGATATTATTTGCGACCGGTCCGGCTGCCGCTACCGTAAGTCTCGACTGCAAGGGACGGCGCTATGCAGCAGGGATTGAGCTCACCATATCCAGACCGGAGATCGCAGGCGTGCTTATTTCACGAGATGGTGGGGTCACCGCAGGCAGTTATGAGCGCCTGCAGATCCGATCGTCCATGATCGACTTTCTGAAGAAGGAGGCGCGCATAACAGGTATCTTCCCGTCTCACCCCCGCATTCTCGTGCATCTAACCATACGGGGCTCGGACGCTACCCTCGTCTACAAAGGCAGGCACCGGCTGACATGCGATTGGAATTCCATCGGGTAACGACCATTCGTCGCGCCAGATAATCGTAGAGCTCATTTGATTTCGACCAGTCGGCGGAAGCGCATTTTGATGCTCCTCCCTACCGATCGAGCCGATTGTACTTCTTCAGAACCTCCTTCAACCGATCGTGCGGGATAGCGAAGGAGATGTTGTCATCACGCCCTGTCATCGTTTCGGCGGCAACCATCGCGTTGACGATCGCCTCTTCGGTCGCATGCGCGGTCGCCTCGATCAGCGGGTTCATCCTGTCGTTCGGCACCATTTCCAGGGTGGTCGTTGCGTCGCGGCTGAAGGCACCCGGGTTGGCGGTCGAGAAGGTGATGAAGATGTCGCCGCTGCCATTGGCGCCGTTACCTCCGGTTCGCGCCATTCCGAGCGGAACGCGCCGCGCCAGCCGTTTCAACTGATGCGGCAGCAGCGGTGCGTCGGTTGCGACAACCACGATGATCGAGCCGGTCTCCTCCCGCCTCCATGACGTATCGGGCAAGAGGTCGGTGATCTCCTGGCCGACCGGCACGCCGGCGATCGTCAGATCCTTGCGCGAGCCGAAATTACCCTGCACCAGCACGCCGACCGTATAGCCACCCTCTTCGTCGGCCAGCTTTCGCGAGGCGGTCCCGGTGCCGCCTTTGAAGTTGAAGAGGTTCATGCCGGTACCGCCACCGACATTGCCTTGCGCGATCGGCCCGGACGCAGCGCTGTCCAGCGCCTCGAAGACGTGTTCCGGTTTCACGTGCATGCCGTTGATGTCGTTAAGTATTCCGTCCCAGGTTTCGGCCACGACCGGCAGCAGCCAGTACAGATCGCGAAAATGCGGCCCTTCCAGTCCACGAGCCACAAGCCACGAGATGACGGCGTCTCGAACCACGCCAACGCTGTGCGTGTTGGTGATGGTGATCGGCCCTTCGAGAAAGCCGCTCTCTTCGATCCAGGTCGTTCCGGTCATCTCGCCATTGCCGTTCAGCGAATACCAGCCGGAAAAGACGGGGTCGAAGCTGTGGCCACGCGGCAGGATTGCCGTCACGCCTGTGCGCACAGGCCCCTTGCCGGGCTCGAGCTTGCCACTGCCTTCGATGATGGTCGAATAACCGACCTTGACCCCGGCGACATCCGTGATCGCATTGTTGGGTCCCGGTGTGCCGACAAAAGGAACCCCGAGATCGCGTGCATTGGGTTTGCGAGCAGACATTGCCGTGTTCATAGGTTTGAATTCCATCCGTGTTGACTGCCCGCGCTGTACTACACAGCCAGGTCCTTGGTCAGGAAAATCCGTTTGACCCCAGGTACCCCTTCGATCTCACCGAAGACACGATAGCCGTGTCGCTTGTAGAAGTCCGGCGCCTGGAACGTGGCTGTATTGAGCAGCACCGCACGACAGCCGCGTTTCCTGCCTTCCTCCTCAGCCATGCCGAGCACACGCGCCCCCAATCCCAGGCCACGCAGACCCGTCGGCAGCGCGAAAAGATCGATGAAAAGAAGGCCGAGTGCCGTACGACCGACCAGGCCGCCAATGATGGCGTTCGTCGTGGCGTCACGAACGGTGACCGACAGTGGGCGACGTTCGTAGGCGCCGACCTGTTCTTCGTTGTGACTGACGAGCACGGCGCCGATCTGGTCGCGGATTGCCGGATCAGGGTCGTCGGTCAGGCTCAGGATCGGTTCTTGCACGCGGGGTCTCCATCAGGTCGGCATCGCCCGCTCCCTGGCGAGCAATCACAGAACGGCGACCATCTCCGCGAAGCACGAGAGATGGCCGCCAGGACAATCGGACCACGAAGTCAGCCGTCAGCTGAACAACTCGTCATAAATCTTCAGCCACGACTTCAGCGGCTCCGTTTCTGGCGACGCTATTTCCGGCTTCAGCATGGTGATCTTGAACTGCCCGCTGACCGGGCTGATCGACGGATCTTTCGGCGGCACCTTGGCATTGACCGGAGGATAGCCGGCATCGCGGATCACATACGCAGCCTCGTCCGAGAAATAATATTCGAGGAAGAGCTTGGCGGCGTTCGGGTGCGGGGAATTCTTGACCAGGGCGATGGCGCCAAGATTGGCCACGAGCGGTTCCATCTTGACCCAGGCGATCGGCGCGCCCTTGCCTTTGCTGATGACCGCATGGTGGTTGTAGGTCATCAGGCCGATTTGATGTTCGCCCGATATCACCTTGTCGATGACCACTCGCTGATTGCCGGGCTCGCGAACGACTTTCTGTTCCGAGAGCTTGTGCAGATAGGCGTGGCCTTTCTCGTCGCCCATCGTCATCAGGATGTTGCCGATGAAGCCCGGCGGTCCGGATATGCCGCGGGTATCGGTCCACACTATCTTGCCCTTCCATTTCGGATCGAGCAGATCCTCATAGGTCTTTGGAGCCTGATCAGCTGGAATGAGATCGGTGTTGTAGGTGGTCGTCAGATAAAGAACGTCGCTGCCGCAATAGAGCTTCGATGCCGGTTTGAACATCGGGTCATAGTCGGCCATCGAGGCCGGCGCGTATGGTTCGATGAAATTGGCCGCTTCCAGCGGCGCCAGCGCGGTACCGGGCGTATCAAAGACATCGACCTCGATCTTTCCGGCGCGCGCCTGACTGGTGATCTTCAGGACGGTGTCGGAGTCTCCTGCCTCCAGGTATTTGACTTCGATGCCATATTTGTCCTGGAAGTTCTTGGTCAGCGGCCGCACCAGTTGCTTGATGATCAGACCGGTGTACCAGACCACCTGCCCTTCCGCTTTTGCATCCGCGATCAATTGCGCGGCCGGCTCGGCACGCGCCAAACCTCCAGTTGCCAGCATGGCCAGCGAAGCGCCGGCCAGCTGCAAAACGCTGCGTCGTGTGTGCACGTAAACCCTCCCACTGTAATCGTTCTGTTGATTGCCAGGCCTCTTCCAACAGATGGCCTCCTCAAGATCCTGGCGATCAAAAACTGCTCGCAAGCGGCGACAACCGTCAAACGACTAAAGAAATCGAACCTATGAGTAATCCTCACGAGCTGGCGACAGCCTGCACTTCGATTGAAAGAAGCTGAGGAGGGTGTTGATCTGTGCGGGGCCTATATCCCGGCTGGGATTGCATGATGGCGCGGCACAGGGGAATGCTTGAGCCAGGCTCAAGCGGACATGCCGCGTTTACGCCGTCGTCGCGGAGATCAGGACGATTGCCGCGGCAGTGCCATGAACCGCGCACGCGCCTTTAGCTGCGCGCCGGGTTCAAGTTTCACCATGCCGTGCCTGATCGGCCCTTCCGGCAAATTGAAAGCGTCGACGGGGTGGGAAACCGGTTCAAAGCAGAAGAAGCCGGCATCCCCGGACGGAGAATAAAGCACGTATCGATCCAGCAGCTCGCTTGCCTCGACCAATACCGTCAGGTCCCGTGACGGCCAGTCGATGCGCGCCTTGCCGTCCCAGCCTTCGAACCAGTTGTTGAGCCAGGATCGCGGCAGGTCCCGGCTTCGGGTAAAATCCAGCTGTGAATGCTTCCAAACAGGTTCGATCGCCCGCGGCAGATGGTCGTCCTGCTCCAGCCAGACACGATCGGCATGGGCGGTCAGCCGGGTGTCATGGTCGCGCACGAACCATGGATGAAAGCCAAGACCGTAGGGCAAGGCGAGCGCCGCCTTGTTGGTGACGGCGAGCTCCATGACAAGCGTCGCGCCGTCCAACCTGTAGGTCATCGAGGCGTCGTACCGAAACGGGCCGGGCCCTGCCCCGTCGAGGGAAAGCGTGACAGCATCGTCGCTCGTTTCGACGACAGTCCAGGCCGCGGAAAATGCGCTACCATGGATGGGGTATCTTTCAGCCGGCATGTTCGGCTCGACCGGGTGAAACGCGCCATTGAAAGCAAAGCCGCCTCCCGAAACGCGCCCGGAGAACGGAACCAGCAGGATGTTCGACAGGCCGAAGGGATGTTCGGTTTCAGGATCGATTGAACGGAACACCGGTGTCCAGGCACCCAGATGCATCACGTCGAAGGATGTCAGTCCAGCGCCGAAATCCGGCCGGATGGTGATCCGGGCGACCGCACTGGACAGACTGAGCGGCGCCATCACCAGCCGCCGTCGATAGCGATGTTTTGCCCCGTGATCAGGTCGGAGGCAGGCGAAACCAGGAACAGCACCAGCTCGGCAACATGCACCGGCTCGATGCGCTCCTTCAGGCACTGATTTTCGAGAATCCAGTCGTTGTATTCCTGCAGCCGATCGGCAAAGACCCGTCGTTCGGCATCAGACACAACCGCACCGGGCGAAACAGCATTCACGCGCACACCATGCGGTCCGAGTTCGCGTGCAAGTGTCTTGGTCAGGCCGAGCATGGCTCCCTTGGAAGCGACATAGGGAACATAGCCGTCCCAGCGGCCATTCAGCGTCACCGAGCAGAAATTGACGATCTTGCCATAGCTCTTTTGTTTCATTGCAGGCGCCACCGCGCGCGTCAGAGCGAAGGCAGCAGCGGAATTGACCCGAAGCTGATCTTCATACTCCTCGAGCGAGAAGGCCTCGAACGGCTTGTTGATGATCAGAGCTGCGTTGTTGATCAGGATATCGATGCCACCACAGTCCGCGGCGAGCGCTTCGGCACACGCCTGTGTGGCGGCAAGGTTGTTGAGATCGTGACCGACATAGGAAGATCGGACACGACATTTCGCGGCGAGTTCCGCCGCGAATGCTTCGCCAGCTTCGGCATCCGGCCGATCGAGCAGAAAAAGGTTCGCCCCTGCTGCGCCAAGCACTTCGGCTTGGGCGCGTCCCAGAGTTCCCAGCGCCCCGGTGAGCAGCACGGTTTTCCCGTCAAGGATCGTCATCGGCTTTCTCACAAGAGGTCGTGGACTTCGTCGATCGAGGTTTCGGCCGTCGGGCGGTCGAAAACGATCTCGCCGCGCGCCATCGCCACGATGCGGTCGCAGGATTGGAAGACGTGCTGCATGTTGTGCGAGATGAAGATGCCGGTCAGTCCTTGCGCCTTGAGGCCGCGCACAAAACCGATGACCTTGTTGGTTTCCTTGACCGAGAGATGATTGGTCGGTTCATCCAAGATCAGCACCTTCGACCTGAAGTGCATGGCGCGCGCGATCGCCACTCCCTGGCGCTGGCCGCCCGACAATTCGCCGACCAGGGCATCCGGCGAACGCAGGTGCAGATCGACATCTGCGATCGCCTGCACACTTTCCTCGCGCATGCGCTTCTGATCCATCAGACCAAAGCCGCCGAACGCCCATTTCAACGGCTCGCGACCGATGAAAAGGTTGCGCGCGATCGACATGGTCGGGACCATGGAATTGTACTGGTAGATCGTCTCCAGGCCGTGATGCATGGCATCTTTCGGCGAACGCAAATGAACTTCCTTGCCCTCGATCAGGATTTCGCCCGCGTCCTGGTGATGCACGCCGGAAAGGATCTTGACGAGGGTCGACTTGCCGGCGCCATTGTCGCCGACCAGGCCGACCGTCTCACCGGGATGGATGGTCAGCGAAACATTCTTCAGCGCGTGGACGCCGCTGTACCATTTCTGGAGATTGCGGCACTCGATGATCGGTGTGGTCATTTGTGCGCCTCCACCTTGATCTTGCGCGATATCCTGGCCATCCAGGCATTGGCGATGACGGCAAACATGGTGAGCAGGCCGATCGCGAACTTGAACCAGTTGGCGTCGACGCGCGACAGGACCAGTCCGTTGTCGATGGTGCGGATGAGCAATGTGCCGATGATGGCGCCAAACACCGTGCCGATGCCGCCGGCAAGCGCCGTGCCGCCGATGACCGCGGCGGCCACGGCCTGCAGTTCCAGGCCTTCACCGATCGACGGCAAGGGCGAGCCGAGGCGCAGCACCTGCAGCAGGCCGGCAAATCCCGCCAGCATCGAACACAGCATGAAGCAGATGATCTTCACGCGCTTGACCGGAATGCCCATCGAGGCGGCCGCCTCGTTGAAGCCGCCGGTGGCGCGGATCCAGTTGCCGAAATTGGTGAGCGACAACAGCGCTGCAGCCAGGGCGGCGATGACCACGAACCAGACAAAGGACATGCGCAGGATCGATCCCTGCCAAATGTAGTCGGTGAACAACCAGGTCGGCAGATTGTCGGGCAGCAGCGGCGGAAAACCGCCGGAGATGACGATGGTGAGCGAGCGGGCGATGAACAGCATGCCCAGCGTCGTGATGAAGCTCGGTATCGCAAATTGCAGCGTGATGTAGCCGTTGATGAACCCGATCAGCGCACAGATCGCCAGCCCGATGAGCAGGGCGAGCGGAAACGGAGTTCCGGCATTCAGCATCACCGCGATGCTCATCGGCATCAGCGCGAAGACCGACCCGACGGAAAGATCGAATTCGCCGCAGATCATCAGCATGGTGACGCCGATCGCCACCAGCGCCATCTCCGGCAAAAGGCCCATGACGCCGCGAATGTTCTCCACGGACAACAGGATGCCATTCGACTTGATCTGGAAAATCACGAGCAGGATGACAAGTAGCGCGAGGCCGGCGAGTTCCGGCTTGTCCAGATAGATTTTCAAAAACCGCTTCATGGGTGCACACTCATTGCTCGGCGTCCCGCCCCAGGAGGCCGGGACGCCCAGAGGATTGGAGGATCAGCGCAGACCCTGCTTCGACATTTCCATGATCGCCGGGACATCCTTTGGCGTGACAATGCCCTGCCCGGTGTCGATATCGGCCGGGGTGAGGCCGGCGGTCTTGTAGAGATAGGCCTGCATCACCGGCATGAAGCCCTGCATGTAGGGCTGCTGGTCGACCTGGACCTGCACATAACCGGCCTGCATCTGCTGGAGGACTTCCGGCACCAGGTCGAACCCGCCCAGAAGCACCTTGCCTGGCGCGATACCACGATCCTTGAGCACCTTTGCAACGCTGGCTTCCCAATAACCGGTATCGAAATAGGCGGTCGTGTTGGGGTTGGCGTTCAGATAGGCGCCGATGCGGTCGGCAGTGAGTGCAAGATCGGTGGCGGAATCGATGCGCGTGATGTTGATTTCGCGATCCTTGTGCTCAGCCTTGTACTCCTCGAGAAACTTGGTGACGCCGGCCGCGCGCTGCTCCGACCAGGTCTGGCCGGGTGCGTTCACGCCGACCAGCAGGTTGAGCGGGCCTTCCTTCGGGAAATTCTCGGACTGAGCCTCGGCGAGCGCATAACCCGCGGCGACAAACCCTTGCCCGATGAAGGCCTTGCGAGCATTGCCCTTGGCGCCCTGGCTGTCGTCCACATTGACCGCCAGCACGAGAATGCCAGCATCCGTGGCTTCCTTGATCACGTTGTCGTAGGCCTTGTCGTCGACGATGGCGACGAAGATCGCGTCGGGCTTGGATGCAATCGCGGCCTGCAGATTGGCCACGGCCTGTTCGACCGAGCCCTCCTGCTGCGTCAGCACCAGCTGGCAGGTGGCGCCGACCTTGGTGCAGGCATCGTCATACCCCTTTTTTACCGACTGCCAGAAGGTGTTGGACGCTGAAGAATGGCTGATGAAGATGGTGTTGAGGCCCTCGGCGCCGGCGGGCGAAACCATCAGCGAGAAACCAAGTGCGGTGGTGGCCAGGAACTGTTTGAGCATGTTTTCCTCCTTTGATGTTTTTTGTTGTTGTGAATGTCTTCACGCTGCTTGCGGTCAGTCGCGGTCGAACAGTTCGGCTCGACCGCTGGCGATTGCAGGCAGCGAGTTCAGGATTTCGCGCAGGTGCAGGCGCATCGCCTGTTCGGCGCTGCTCTGGTCACCGCTGGCGATCGCCTCGACGATGCGCTCATGCTGATCGATCAGCCGGGTGACGTGCATGTCGTCGACAGACAGGAACCGCACGCGGTCCATCTGCGCCTTGACGCCTTCGATGACATTCCAGGCGTAACTCTTGCCGGCGGCCGCGGCGAGCGTGCGGTGAAAGAGTTCGTCGAGGCGTAGGAACGCAGCGCGGTCGCTGTGCGGGACACTCTTCTGTTCACCAATCTGCCGGCGCAACTCGTCAATGGCGCTGGATGCGCGATTTTCGGCGACCTCGCGTACGACATCAGCCTCGATTGCCTCGCGCACGAAGCGCGCGTCCATCACCGCCGCGACCGATATCTTGGTTACAAACGTGCCGCGTTGCGGCAGGACCTGCACCAACCCTTCCTCGGAGAGCTTGATGAAAGCCTCGCGCACCGGCTGGCGGCTGACGGAGAGGGATTTCGCGACTTCCGATTCGGAAAGCCGTTCGCCCGGCAAGAGTTCCGCCTGGATGATACGCCTGCGCAACAGGCGATAGACCTGTGGTCCGACAGTCTCCCCGAGGGAAATGCCGGCAGGCACTTCGGCGATCTGCATGGAGCCCTCCTCCCAAGGCAAAGCCAATCTACCCTACTACCATACCAGTTAAGCGCATTTCTGCATTCCGTTCAACTGGTCTTTGATGAACGGCGGTGAACTGTGAATTTCCGATCGAGGTCCTCGGCGAGATCGACGCCGTGACCTGGCCCCGGCGGGACGGTGATCATGCCGTCCTTGACGGTCGGCAGTTGCGTGGTGAGATCGGCGTACCAGGTCTTGTAATAGGCACGAACGCTTTCCTGGACGAGCGCGTTGGGCGCGTTGAGCGAGAGATGCGTCGAGGCCGCAAGCACGACAGGCCCGGTGCAGTCATGCGGGGCAACCGGCAGATGCCAGGTTTCGGCCATCGTCGCGATCTTCTTTGCCTCGGAAATGCCGCCGCACCAGGACAGGTCGAGCATCACGACACCCGCGGCATCGGTTTCCATCAGGTCGCGAAAAGCCCAACGAGTCGCCAGTGTCTCTGAGGCGCAGAGAGGCGCCCGGCTGGCGGCCGCATACCGCTTCAGACTGGAAAGCGAATCCATCTTGATCGGGTCTTCGTGCCAGAAAGTGGCGTAGGGCTCGAGTGCCCGCGCGATCTGGATGGCGGGCGTCAACTGCCACATCGAGTGGAACTCGACCATGATGTCGATCTTGTCGCCGACCCGCTTGCGGATCTTCTCGAACGGCTCGAGCGCCTTCCTGAGATCCGGACCTGAAATGTACTGCCCCGAAGTCTTTTCCGCCGCGATGTCGAACGGCCAGATCTTCATGGCAGTGATGCCATTGGACAAAAGATCCTCGGCAAGCTCGTCCGCGCGTTCCAGAAACCCGTTCAGGTCGTCATAGTCACGCCCCTGCCCGCCGATGCCGTAGTTGGCTGTCTGCTGTCCTCTGGCCTCACGCATGTAAGTGTTGCCGGCACAGGTATTGTAGGTGCGGATCTCGTGACGCGAGAAACCGCCAAGCAACTGGGCAATGGGCAGATTGGTCGACTTGCCGAAGAGGTCCCAGAGCGCGATGTCGATCGCCGAATTGCCGCGCGTTTCAACACCCGTCGAGCGAAAGCCAAGATAACCGTTCAGGTCCTTGGAAATCTTGTCGATTTCCAGCGGATCGCGCCCGAGCAGCTTGGGTGCCGCCACTTCATGGATGTAGGCTTCGACCGTCTCGGCCATGAAGAAGGTTTCGCCGAGACCGGCGATGCCTTCATCCGTGTGGACACGCACCCACAGAATGTTCGGGAATTCGGTGACCCGAATGGTTTCGAAACAGGTGATCTTCATGGATCAATACACTCCAGCGGCGAGCAGCGCCTTAACCGTCAGGTCGAAATGCTCGACCATGGCAGCCTCTCCCTTGGCGGGATCGCCATTGGCGATGGCCTGGGCGATCGCCAGATGCGTGTCGACACTTTCCTGCCGCGTCTCGTTGCTGCCGCGGCTTGCCCATCCGATCGGCCAGGTGTGGCGCGTGACGACATGAAAAGAACCGACGATCATCGAAAACATCGGGTTCCTGGAAGCCAGGCCGATCGCCTCGTGAAAGGCGATGTCGTATTCCATGACCTTTTGCGGCTCATAAAAATCGCGCTGCATGGCTTCGGCGAGTTTCAGAATCTCGGCCGCCTCCTTATCCGTGCGCCTTAGGGCTGCGAGCGCCACGGTGCGTCGTTCCACTGTGCGCCGGACATCGAAGATCTGCTGGATGGTCGCCTGATTGGTGTGGACGGCATGATCGGTGATCATGGCCAGCACATCCGCCCTCGGCGCCGCCACGCGGGCACGCCGGCCATTGCCGATATCGATCAATGTCAGCGCGGCGAGCGAACGATAAGCTTCGCGTACGATGGTGCGCGACGTGCCTGTCAGTTCGCAAAAGGCCCCCTCGCTTGGCAGTTCATCGCCGACCTGAAGGCCGTTATCGCGGATGTGGGCCTGAACTGCCGCCATCACCCTATCGACCAGCCCTTCACCTCCCGGATGATCGGCCGGTTCCCTGGACGTCAACACCGTTTCCATCACGATACCTATCATATAGGCCTGTATTGACCTTGCAATAGATTCGCGATTGCCTATTGTCAACGCGATTGTTGAATGCAGGAGGATGGATGCGGGCCGAAACTTTCTTCGATGCGCGCGATGTCGTTGGCGAGAGCATCATCTGGTCCAGCGAGGAAAAGACCCTCTATTGGGTCGACATCGGCGGCAAACGCATTCACCGCCTGGAGATCACGAGCCGTCGGCACAACAGCTGGACGACGCCAGATTTTCCGACGTCGATCGGAATGCGCAAGGACGGCGGCTTCATCGTCGGTCTTCGCCGCGAAGTCAGCTTCTGGAGACCGGGCGAAAAATTCGAAGTCTTCGCCGCGATCGAGTCGGACCTGCCAGGCAATAGGCTGAACGAAGGCCGTGTCGCTCCCGATGGCTCGTTCTGGGTCTCCACGATGCAGAACAATCTCAATGCCGATGGCTCACCAAAAGACATGGACCGCGCATCCGGTGCGATCTACCGGATCGATCCGTCGGGCAAGGTCGAGCAGCTCGCCCCCAATGAATATGGCATCACAAACACCATGGGCTGGACGCGTGACGGCCATTTCCTGTTTGCCGACACGCTGGCCAACAGGATCTATTGCTTTGCCTATGATGAAGTCGCGAAGACGATCTCGGAGCGGCGGACCATCGTCGAAGGCTTCGAGCGCGGCCTCCCCGACGGCTCATGCCTCGACGCCGAAGACAACCTCTGGAACTGCCGGGTCGTTGGCGGGCGGGCGGTGGCGAAATTCCGCGCCGACGGCACCCTCCTGGATCTGGTCGAATTGCCTGTGAGCTGGCCAACAAGCTGCACCTTCGGCGGTGATGACCTCGCCACTCTCTATGTCACCTCGGCCCGCTTCACCATGACGCCCGATCATCTTGCGGCACATCCGCAGGAAGGGAGCCTGATCGCGATCGACAATGCCGGACGAGGTGTTGCCGAGCCCAAGTTCGGCTAACAACAATCACATTGACAAACTTGTATGGTAGCATTCTAGTTTGACTGCACTGAGGCGCGAGACCACTCCATCATGCAATTCGAAGGCAAGAGCATCATCGTCACCGGAGGCAGCCTTGGCATGGGTCGGGCCTGCGCCGAACGCTTTGCAGCTGAAGGCGGACACGTGCTCATCGTCGCCAATGATAGTGAAACCGTGGAGCGCGCCGTTGCCGAGATCGGCGGCAAGGTTGCGGGTTTCGTCGGCGATGTCAGGAATGCAGCGGACATGGAGAACGCTGCCGCCACAGCCGTCCAGCGCTTCGGCGGGGTCGATATTCTCGCCTGCTGCGCCGGCATCCAGCGCTACGGAACCGTGGTCGATACACCGGAAGACGTCTGGGATGACGTGCTCGACATTAATCTGAAGGGCGTTTTCCTCGCCTCGAAATATGCAATTCCCCACATGCGAAAGCGCGGTGGTGGTGCCATTGTCGCGATCTCTTCGGTGCAGGCCTACGCATCACAGGCAGGGGTCGCCGCCTACACCGCCTCGAAAGGCGCCATCAACGCCCTGGTGCGGGCAATGGCGCTCGACCATGCCGCCGATAACATCACCGTCAACGCCGTCTGCCCCGCCTCGATCGATACGCCCATGCTGCGTTGGGCGGCCGACCTCCACAAAGGTCAATTGAGCCAGGATGAGATGATCGCGCAATGGGGCAAAGGCCATCCGATCGGTCGCGTCGGCAAAGTGGAAGAGGTCGCGGAGCTTGTCGCCTTTCTCGCCAGCGACAGGGCCCGCTTCATCACCGGTGCCGACATGAAGATCGACGGTGGCACCATGGCCAAGCTGGGCATCGTCCTGCCCGACTGACAACGCAAACCATCAGATTCCCGAAAGCACATCATGAAGCGGCCCAAGATCACCGATATCCGCGCCACCACCGTGACAATTCCGCTGGAGGCGCCGCTCAGGCATTCCAACGGCGCCCATTGGGGCCGTTTCGTGCGCACGATCGTGGAGGTCGAAACCGACGTCGGCATCATCGGCCTGGGCGAGATGGGCGGCGGCGGCGAGAGCGCCGAGGCGGCCTTTGCGGCCCTCAAGAGTTATCTCGTCGGCCACGACCCTTTCGAGCTCGAACAGTTGCGTTTCAAGATCTGCAACCCGACTGCCAGCCTCTACAACAACCGCACGCAAATGCACGCCGCGATTGAATTCGCCTGCATCGACATCGTCGGCAAATTCCTGGGCGTGCCGGCTTATGACATTCTCGGCGGCAAGATGCGCGACGAGGTTGGCTTTGCCAGCTATCTTTTCTTCCGCTTGCCGAACAAGGAGACCGGCCAAGGCGAAATCCGCACCGCGGACCAGCTGATCGCCCAGGCGCTCGAGCTGAAGCGAACCCATGGCTTCACCGCCCACAAGCTCAAGAGCGGCGTATTCCCGCCCGACTATGAACTGGCCGTTTACCGCGCACTCGCCAAGGCAGTGGGCACGGACTCCGTACGCTACGATCCGAACGCCGCCTTCACCGTCGAAGAGGCAATCCGTTTCGCCAGGGGCATCGAGGATCTCAACAACGACTATTACGAGGACCCAACCTGGGGCCTCAACGGCATGCGCAGGGTGCGTGAGAACACGCATATGCCGCTGGCCACCAACACGATCGTGGTCAACTTCGAGCAGTTGGCAACCAATGTGCTCAACCCGTCTTGTGACGTCATCCTGCTCGATACGACCTTCTGGGGCGGTATCCGTCCCTGCATCAAGGCGGCAGCGGTCTGCGAAACCTTCCAGCTCGGCATTGCCGTGCATTCGTCGGGCGAGCTCGGCATCCAGCTCGCCACCATGCTGCATCTTGGCGCCGTGCTACCGAACCTCGTTTTCACCGCGGACGCGCACTATCATCAGCTTGTCGACGACATCATCGGCGGCGGCCCGATGAAATATGTGAACGGCAAGATCGCAGTCCCGACAGCGCCGGGACTTGGCGTTGAACTCGACCGCGACAAGGTCGGCAAGTATGCGGACCTCTACAAGACGCTCGGCGGCTATCCCTATGATCGCGACCCTGCCCGACCGGGCTGGTTCGCAACCGTGCCGAACACGCGATGGGCCGACCCGAACGACGATCGGGTGATCGACTACTAGCTTGTCGCAAACCAGGCTCCATGCTGGAGCTTGCGAACGTCCTGAAAATCGAACCTAATCGCCCCCCAAACAGGAGCAAATGACAGTGACAATCGGGCATGATGTCTTCGCCAGCGGCACCTTCGTCGGGCGGGTTTGGGACCCTTCCATCGCGGGCCCCAGCCTTGTCACGATCCGCGGCAACAAACTGGTCGACATCACATCCAAAGCCACGCCTACGATGCGCGACCTGCTCGAACGCGAAGACGCTGCTGAGTATGTCGCCCGCGCCGACGGTCCGGTGCTGACATCCCTGGCGAACTTGCTATCGCAATCCGGCGGCGACCGGGATCTGCAGGCCATTCATCTTCTGGCACCCAACGACCTTCAGGCGGTCAAGGCCTGCGGCGTGACCTTCGCGCGTTCCATGATCGAGCGCGTTATCGAGGAGCGCGCTGCCGGTGACCCCGACCTCGCAATCAAGATCCGCGAAAAAGTCGTCGCCATCGTCGGCGACAGCCTGCGCAACCTGAAAGCGGGCTCGGCCCAGGCCGCCAAGGTCAAGGAAGCGTTGATCGAAGACGGGATCTGGTCGCAATATCTGGAAGTCGGGATCGGCCCGGACGCGGAGGTCTTCTCGAAGGCACAAGTGCTTTCCTCGGTCGGTCACGGTGCCGATGTCGGACTTCACCCGATTTCGAAATGGAACAATCCCGAGCCGGAAATCGTGCTTGTCGTGAACTCCACCGGCACGGTGAAAGGGGCAACGCTCGGCAATGACGTCAATCTGCGCGATGTCGAGGGGCGCTCGGCGCTGTTGCTGGGAAAAGCCAAGGACAACAACGCCTCCTGCTCGATCGGACCGTTCATCAGGCTGTTCGATGCGACGTATACGATCGACGATGTGCGCAACGCCGAACTTCGGCTGAAGGTGGTGGGCGAAGACGGCTTCGTGCTCGACGGCCGAAGCTCGATGAAGGAAATCAGCCGCGACCCGCTCGATCTCGTGTCGCAGACCATCGGACGCCATCATCAATATCCGGATGGCCTGGTGCTGTTCATGGGCACGCTCTTTGCCCCGACGGAGGACCGCGGAACGCCGGGGCAAGGTTTCACCCACAAGATCGGCGACGTGGTCACGATTTCCAATGACGAACTCGGCTCGCTGACGAACCGTGTTCGCCTTTCAACCGACTGCCCGCCCTGGGTCTTCGGCCCATCGCATCTCATGCGCAACCTGGCGGCGCGGGAGCTGCTTTGAGCGAATAGAGATCGTCAGCCAAACGGCTCAGTCGGCCCTTTACCGGGTTTCGTGAACCACTGCGGCCCGGCGTCTGTCATGTAGATGTGATCTTCCAGTCGGATTCCGAAGCGGTCGGGAACCACGATCATCGGTTCGTTGGAGAAACACATTCCCGACCGAAGCGGCGTTGCGTTGCCACGCACGATGTAAGGTCCTTCGTGGATCTCAAGCCCCAGGCCATGGCCCGCACGATGCGGAAGACCCGGCAACCGGTAGTCCGGCCCGAGGCCATGTCGTGCAAGCACGGCGCGCGCTGCATCGTCGAGACGATGGCAGGGCGCATCGATTTGCGCAGCATCGAACACCGCTTGCTGCGCTTCGCGTTCGATCCGCCAGATGCGCGCGAAATCGGCATCCGGCTCATCGATCATGTAGGAGCGCGTCAGGTCGGAGTGGTAGCCGTCAATGCGCGTTCCGGTGTCGACAAGGATCGGCTGCCCCTTCTCCAGGACCTGATCGCCATCCGCGCCATGCGGGAGAGACGTTGCGGCGCCGAACGAGACGATGCAGAAACTGGAACCACCTGAGGCTCCCAACGCCCTGTGCTGCTCATCGATGTAGCGAACAACCTCCGAGGCGCGGATGCCGGGTTTCATGACCGCATGGGCGCGTTTGTGCACCTCGAGCGTCAGTTCCATGGCGTATTTTATCAGCGCGATCTCCGCCGCCGATTTGCAAAGCCGCAACTCCCGGATCAGTTGCGTGCCGTCAGCCAGGCGCCCGACACCCAAGGTTCCTGCAAGCGCGTGATAGATGAAAAGTGGCAAGGCGTCGTCGAGCGCAATGACGCCCCTGGGCCCGACCAACGACCCGACGAGTGCCGCGGGGCTTTCCTCTTCGTCCCAGGTCGCGATATCGCCATCCAGGTGGGGCAAGGTCTCCACCCGGCTGCGCTCGAAAGCAGGAACGATGTAGGTCAGTGCCGTCGGCGTCACCACCGCGCCGAGCAGGCGCTCGCTCTGGTGCCAAACGAGACCCGTGAAATAGCGAAGGCTTTCGGTGGAGCCGAGCAGAACAGCCGCGATCCCGTCCGTTTCCATTTTCCGACGCAACGACTGAAGCCGTTCCCGTCTTTCGGCATCAGAAATCAAAGCAGGGCGGCCTGGGAAAGACATGTCATTCCTCGTTGGGATTTTGTGACTGCGCGCTAGGTGCCGTCTTCAGCCGGGATGCGCAATCTGCCAGGGCAGACCTCAGCGTCGGCGCAGCCCGTCCACAAAGACATCGACAAGGCGCAGCGCAGTGGGCTGCCATTCCCCTGCCCCTTGCGAATAGAAGATACCGACCAGGGTGCGCAGCAGGTCGTCCGGCGAAATGTCGGAACGAAGCTCGCCGGCGGCAACGCCGCGGTCGAGCAGCAGGCCGATCGCCGTCGTCAGCCGCTCGAAGGAGTAAGCTTTCAGCTCGGAAGAGCCATGCGCCACGAGCTGAAGCCCTTCGATCATGCCTTTCTTGGCAGCAACGAGACGGACATTGGCGTGCAGCCATCTGCGCAGCGCCTCGACCGGCTCGGCGTCCCTTGCCAGCCGATCCGCAAGGTCGACCAACTGGTCGACCTCATGGCGATAAACCGCCTCGAACAAGGCTTCACGCGTGGGAAAATGGCGATAGAGCGTACCGATGCCGACGCCGGCCTGCCGTGCCACGGCTTCCAGGCTGGCTTGCGGGCCGCCGGCACTGAAGATCTGCGTTGCCGTTTCGAGCAGCAGTTCACGGTTGCGAATTGAGTCCGCGCGCGGTTTTCGCCTTGCCTTTTCGGTCTTCGGTTCCATTTTCTCCAACGAGACACATTCCCTCTTGATAAACGGAGGCATCCTCCGTATATAGTAATGCAGATCGGAACGTTGCACAAAGGCAATCCCGGTCAGGGTCAACGGACCGTTTCGCACCAGATCTCTCCGCGCGCCCGCATCCTTCGCCGCTGGACAGCGGCTTCCATATATCACGATCACTGAATGGAGTACCGCGATGTCACTCTCCATCAGCCTCACCATCAATGGTCAAGCGCGCACGGTGGTGCTCGACGACCCGCGTGTGACGCTGCTCGACCTTTTGCGCGAGCGACTTGACCTGCCCGGCACCAAGAAAGGCTGCGACCGCGGCCAATGCGGCGCCTGCACCGTGCTTGTCGACGGGCGGCGCATCAATTCATGCCTGGCCCTGGCTGCAAGCCTCGACGGAGCCGAGGTCACCACAATCGAAGGGCTCGCCGAGGGCGAAATACTGCATCCGGTCCAGGCCGCCTTCGTCGCGCATGATGGTTTCCAGTGCGGCTACTGCACGCCGGGCCAGATCATGAGCGCAATTGGGCTCATCCAGGAGGGCCATGCAAATGGCGATCCGGAGCGCATCCGCGAACTGATGAGCGGCAACATCTGTCGCTGCGGCGCATACCAGGGCATCACCGAAGCGATCCTGGAAGCGCAGAAGACGCTGGCTGAAGGCAACCGGAGGGACGCGGCATGAACCGTTTCGACTACATACGTCCGGCCAGTGTGCCGGAGGCGATCGCAGCTGCAGCGGTTCCAGGGTCGGCTTACCTCGCCGCGGGCACCAATCTGCTCGACCTGATGAAGGTCGGCACCCTACGACCCGAGCGGGTCATCGACATCACGCGGCTGCCGGATCTCGATCGCATCGAGTGGTTGCCGGATGGCGGTGTCCGGATCGGTGCCATGGTCCGCAATTCCGATCTTGCTTATGACGAGCGCTTTGCTCGGATGTTCCCAGCCGTGGCCGAAGCCCTGCTTTCAGGCGCGTCGGCGCAGTTGCGTAACGCCGCAACCGTGGGCGGCAACCTGATGCAGCGCACGCGCTGTGCCTATTTCCACGACCTGGCAAGCGCCTGCAATCGGCGCCTGGCCGGATCGGGTTGCGATGCCCGCGACGGCGAAAATCGCCTGCACGCAGTGCTCGGCTGGAGCGAACATTGCATCGCCACCCATCCTTCCGATTTCTGTGTGCCGCTGGTGGCGCTGGATGCTGTTGTCGAAGTCGAAGGCCCGCATGGCGGCCGCGAAATTCCGGTGGACCTGCTGCACGTCCTGCCGGGCGCGACGCCAGAACGGGCAACCGCGCTGGCGCCGGGCGAGCTCATCATTGCCCTCCGGTTGCCAGCGGAAGCCACAGGCTTTTCGGGCAATGCCCGTTATCTGAAACTGCGCGAACGTACCTCCTACGCTTTCGCCGTGGTTTCGGCCGCGGCGGCGCTGGAGTTCGAAGGCGGCCAGATCCGCAAGGCGCGCATCGCGCTCGGCGGCGTCGCCGCCAAACCCTGGCGGGCACGAGAAGCGGAAGCAGCTTTGACGGGTGTGCCAGCATCAAGAGAAGCCTTTGCAAAGGCGGCCGAGTTGGCCTTGGCCGATGCACTTCCGTCCGGCGACAACGCTTTCAAGATCGAGTTGGCGCGCCGCATCGTCGTGCGCGCATTGAGCCTTGCCGTGGAAGGAACGCCAAAGATCATGCCGGCGCTGCCGGCTTCGCCCTTCTCCACAACAGCTGGAGTAACCCATGTCGCCTGAGACCATTTCACAGACCAACCGGTCCCATCGCCACGGATCGAATGCCGGCCAGCCGCTGACACGCCGCGATGGTGTGCTCAAGGTCACCGGCCGTGCAACCTATGCCGCCGACAACCATCCAGACGACATGCTTTATGCTGTCCCCGCCGTCAGCCGGATCGCACGCGGGCGCGTCACGGCACTCGACGTCACCGCGGCCAAGGCGCATGCCGGCGTCGTCGAGGTCCTCACTCCGGCCAATCGGCCGCCGCTGGCGCATGATCCGGACGAGAAGATGCCACCCTTCGGCTTCCGCGTGGAGGTGCTGCAGGACGATGGCGTGCGCTATGTCGGACAGCCGATCGCGCTGGTCATCGCCGAGACGCTGGAGGCGGCAACGGAAGGGGCCGCCCTGCTCGACCCGCAATATGAAACCGCCACTGCCCGCACGGATCTTTCCAACGGTGACCGTTTCGATACCGCCACTGTCGGCATCGGAGCACCGGCCCGCACGGCCTATGGCGATATCGCGGCAGGACTGGCCGCCGCCACCCATGTCACAGAGGCCGATTACGTGACGCCGGCGCAGTACCACAATGCGATGGAACCACACGCTGTGGTGGCCGAATGGGATGGCGACCGGGTTACCCTCGACATGCCCAACCAGGCCATGGCGCTCAGCTGCGCAGCCTATGCCGCCTATTTCGGCGTCCCGGCCGAGAATGTGCTGATCCGCTCGCCCTTCCTCGGTGGCGGTTTCGGCTCGAAGGCGATCCTCAACGGGCCGCAGATATTGGCCATTCTCGCCGCCCGCATGCTCCAGCGGCCGGTAAAGCTGGTGCTCACTCGGGCGCAGATGTACGGTCCGGTGGGGCACCGCGGTCACACCTGGCAGAAGCTGCGCATCGGCACGGACAGGGAAGGTCGTCTTACCGCCCTGCATCACCACGCGCTTTGCGCCACCTCCAGCTTCGACGAATTCCTCGAGCCGGCGGCAAACGCCTCGCTGCCGCTCTATGAGAGCCCCGCCATCCTTGTCGAACACGAGGGCCTCAGGCTCGACACCGGCACACCGGGGCCGATGCGCGCGCCCGGCGAAGCCTCGGGGTCGGCGGCGCTCGAAGTCGCCATGGACGAGGCGGCTGTCGCCTGCGGCATGGATCCGCTCGAATTCAGGCTGGCCAACTATGCCGAAACCGAGCCCGGTACCGGCAGGCCGTTCTCATCCAAGACACTGCGGGAGTGCTACTCGGAGGGCGCAAAACGCTTCGGCTGGGCCGGCAGGCCACTCGAACCGCGCCAGATGCGCGACGAGAACGGCTTCCTCGTCGGGTGGGGCATGGGCACGGCCGTTTTCCACTGCCCACACTTCCCTGCGGAGGCCCGCGCTACACTGCGCGCCGACGGCACGGCCCTGGTGGAGACATCAGGCGCCGACATGGGCCAAGGTGCCTGGACAGCGCTCGCCCAGATCGCGGCCGAGGCGCTCGGCCTCGATCCCGACCAGGTCGAGTTCCACTCCGGTGTATCAAGCCTGCCCGACGGCGGCATCGCCGGCGGTTCCGGTCATACGGCAAGTGCCGGTCTGGCACTGAACAATGCAGGCGAAGACGCGATCGCCAAGCTCGCGGCACTTGCCACCGCCGATCCTGCTTCTCCGCTTTTCGGGTCCGGCAATATCGGTGTCGTGCCCCGCTCTGGCCGGCTCCACAGGCTCGACGATGAGGGACGCAGCGAAAGTTATGTCGACATCCTCGCCCGTACAGGCCAGACCGAAGTGATCGGCACCGCCAAGGCAGCGCGCGACCAGGAAGCTGCTGCGCACCACGCGATGTTCTCCCACGGCGCCGTCTTCGCCGAGGTGAAGGTCGATCCCGATCTCGGGCAGATCCGCGCAACGCGGCTGGTCGGCGCTTTCGCGGCCGGTCGCGTGATCAATCCCCGGCTCGTGCGCAGCCAATATTTCGGCGGCATGATCTGGGGGGCATCCTTTGCACTGCATGAGGAGGCGATAACCGACCGCAGGACAGGCCGGATCATGAATGCCGACTTCGCCGAATACCATGTGCCGGTCAACGCGGATGTGCCTTCGCTGGATGCGATCCTGACCGAAGAGCATGATCCCTACGTCAATCCGCTCGGCATCAAAGGCGTCGGCGAGATCGGCATCACCGGAACCGTGGGAGCCATCGCCAACGCCGTGTGGCACGCCACAGGCGTGCGCGTACGACGGTTCCCGATCCGCATCGAGGATCTCGTCATTGGCCGGTCCTGACAACCGGCCGAGCGAGAAACCAATAATTGCTCAACCTGCTGTCGCCGACGTGACGACAGCAGGTTGAAACAACCACCATCGAGCCAGCAATGCAGCAAATTGTCATCACCACCACACTCAGCAAGCCACCGCTGACATCTCCGGTCGAGGCCGAGGTTTTCATGGCCAAGGCCGACAAGCTCCACCGCACGATCGTCCATCTCCTGCGCACCTCACCGGCGGAGAAGCGCCTGGTTTTGCTGAACCTTGATGAAATTCTGTCCGACGCAGTCGTCGGGACGGTTGGAAGGACGCCAAGCTGGAAATAGCAAGGACATGGCGCCCTGTTGCGAGCGATGCCATGGATCAACAAGTCAGCATCTTACACTCCGTAAGAAGCTTTGATCGCGCAAACATTGACCTCGCAGGCTCAGTCCCGATGATGTCCGCCCGTGGGGGCGTAGTCGAAGGGACGATAATGACCTCCAAACTCCACCTTCTCGCGCTGCTTGGAATTGCAGCCTTTACGCTTGCTGCCTGCAGCCAGACGGATTCGCAAACCACACAGACCCCCTCCACGACTGTCGCACCACCACCGAGCACGATGACGACGCCGGCACCGACTGCGACGCCACAACCGGCACCGGTGCAATAAACGGCCCTTTCGAAATCGAAACCTCGCCATCGGCGAGGTTTCGTTTCAGGTGTCCAGCGAGTGTTTGCACGCCCGTCGCGGGCCTCATTCTCAATCCTCCGCCAGCAAGGCCAGAGCGTTTCCGTTTTTTAACGGAAACGCTCTAACTCGTTGTTTTCACGCAATTCCGGACGGAAAACCGCTACGCATTTTTCCTGGAATTGCCCTAGCGCCGAATTTCGGCGCCGCTGTGTAACGCCGTTCATAGATGACGCGGCTGCAACCTTGCATTCTCCTCGCGCGGCCCGACGTGGACCCAGGTCCCCGCCCCCGAACCAAGTCAGCGCGTTTGCCGCCCGCGGAAGGAGGTTCCGATGAAGTTGAATGCCAAACTGCTCGCCATTATCGGGAAACGCATTCCCGCCATCTACGACGTCATCCCGCGAGGGCCACAAGGCTGGCTGTCGCATATCGCGCTCAACCCGCAACCCCTGCCACCGGGACATCTGGGCGCAGCCGTCGCGGCTGAGTTCATCCGGTCTGCCTGGCTGGCCGAGAGAGCCGGCCTGGATATGAAGCGGGTCTTCGACGATCTCGATGACTGGTGCCCGACCCGGCCGAAAAAGATCAAGCTTCCACCCTGGTGGCCTCCTTTCCCCGAGCCGGAACCGCATCCGGAATGGCTTGTCGATTTCCATCTCGGCTTCGCCGCCCGGGTCGCAGCGAGCCTTTCAGAGGCCGGTGACACGTCGCTTGACCAATCCCTCAATAAGGCAGTTGAACGATCCTTGGCTGCAATCGAGACCGCGAAAATCTGACTGCGGCCGAAAAAGTGGGCCGGT
The DNA here is from genome assembly GCF_002858745.1 of Mesorhizobium loti. Lineage (GTDB taxonomy): Bacteria > Pseudomonadota > Alphaproteobacteria > Rhizobiales > Rhizobiaceae > Mesorhizobium > Mesorhizobium loti_F. The sequence continues at coordinate 463,984 of NZ_PJRO01000001.1, forward strand.
TTGTGGGCCGGCCCACTTTCGGGAACATCGCTGCGCCCGTTTGCGACGCAGTCGGCTCACGACATCAGCTGCTCGCCCCTACATCTCGTCCCATTCCGGCAAACGCCCCCGGCGCGCCACCAGCCCGATCTGATCGCGATAGAAGCCGAGATCGGCCAACATCTTGTCATCAAGTTCCGACAGGCGTTTGCGGGTGCGGCGCACCGCGCGCCAGTAGCGTATCCGAGCGACGAAGCCGGCGCCAATCACCGTCAGCACGCCAGCCCAGGTGCCTTCCGATCGTTTCTGCGTCCCAAGAGCCCAGCGAAAGGCAACAGGGCGCTCTGTCCTCGCGAAGTTCATAATCGCCTCCTCTGGAGAGCATGCCCTTGCGCAACGACGGCCCACGCCGCGAATCCTGGTTCGGTGGCTGGCTTTCTGCTGCGCGTGATCGATTTCGTATCGACATTAGCGCAATCGGCTCTAGCGTGTTATCGTCATATCGCCGATTTATGTTTGTGACTCGCCAGAGATGATACATCCGGACAACAGCACCCACCCCGATCTCAGCCTTGCGGAGCAGCAGGATTATCCGGCAGCAATCGTTGGCTATGACGGCGCGATCCAAAAGGGTACGCATTATGACCGGCATCACCACCGCCGGGCGCAGCTCTTCCACATCGTTTCAGGCGCGGTCACCGTCGAAACCGAACGCGGTACCTTCGTGGCGCCGCCGGAACGCGCGGTGTGGATCCCTTGCGATGTCGACCATGCGGTGACCTATCTGCAGGACACCAGGCAGCGGTTCCTGTTCTTCCGCCCGGAAGCCGTGCAGCACCTGCCGACTGTGCCGGCGGTGATCAGGTTGTCGCCGCTTCTGCGCGAACTTATCCTGGGCTTTCTTGGTTATGCACGCGATGCAGCAACCGAGGGACCGGCAGCACGCATCGGCGGCGTCATCCTCGACCAGTTGGCGACCGAGCCAGCCGCACCCCTGCATCTGCCAATGCCTGCTTCCACCCGCCTGCGCGGCGCTGTCAGCGCGGTTGCCGCCGACCCATCGTCCAAGGACAGCCTCGCCGATATCGCCGGGAGGGCCGCACTCTCCGCGCGGTCTTTCGAACGCCATTTCCACGCCGAAACCGGCATGAGCTTCCGCGCATGGCGACAACAGGCACGGCTGATGAAAGCGGTGGAATGGTTGTCGCTCGGTGTCCCTGTCGGCGACATTGCGGAGCAGCTGGGCTACGAACAGCCCAGTGCCTTTGTTGCTGGTTTCCGCAAAGCCTTCGGCGTCACACCGGGGCGCTATTTCGACGACGGCTCATAGTTTGACAGCCGTTGTTCGCGCGGATGGCTTTACTCCGCCGCGACCTTGTCCTGCGTGTTCGTCTCGAAGTCGCTGGCGTCATGTCGTTCGCGCAACTGGCCTGCCGGATCGCCGGACACACGGTTGACCATGCGCCCGCGTTTGACCGCCGGCCGCGCGTGAAGCTGATCGGCCCAACGCAACAGGTTCTTGTATTCGTGCACGGAGAGGAACTCGCCTGCACCATAGTTCCAGCCTTTCACCATGCCGCCATACCAGGGCCAGATCGCCATATCGGCGATGGTATATTCGCTACCCGCAACATATTCGTTCTCGGCCAACCGCCGGTCGAGCACGTCCAGTTGTCGCTTGGTTTCCATGGCGTAGCGGTTGATCGCATACTCGATCTTTTCCGGTGCATAGGCATAGAAATGGCCGAAGCCGCCACCGACGAAAGGTGCTGATCCCATCTGCCAGAACAGCCAGGACAGTGTCTCCGCCCGTGCCGGCTGTTCAGTCGGCAGGAAAGCACCGAACTTTTCGGCGAGATAGGTCAGGATCGCGCCGGATTCGAACACACGGATCGACTTGCTACCGCTGCGGTCGAGCAGCGCCGGGATCTTCGAGTTCGGGTTGACGTCGACAAAACCCGAGCCGAACTGTTCACCGTCGATCTTGATCAGCCAGGCATCATATTCGGCGCCCTTGTGACCAGCCGCCAGCAATTCCTCCAGCAGGATGGTCACCTTCACGCCGTTGGGCGTTCCCAACGAATAGAGCTGCAGCGGGTGCTTGCCGATGGGCAATTCCTTGTCGTGCGTCGCTCCGGCAATAGGGCGGTTGGTGCTGGCAAAGGCACCGCCATTGGCCTTATCCCAGGTCCAGACCTTTGGCGGCGTGTAATCGGATTGTTCTGACATCGTCGGCTCCCATCGGATCGGCGGATGGCTGACAGGTCAGTGGCCATCCTCGCGGACCAATTACATAGGCGTCAGAGCCGGCCTTTGACAGGCAGATTTTGTTCCAAAACCCAAGCAATCGCCGCAACGATTTTCTGCGCTGGCCCGCTTCTGCAGCAGCAATGTTTTTGGGTGCGGTAGTTTGGTCCTGCCACCGAGACAGCCGAACCACAACCCTGATGTTTTCTTGACCTGTGACCGGCAAATCCCCAATCGAATTCTGATGTCGGCCCAGCCTATCAAAGGTCTCCAGACGGCCGGCGCAGCACGAGATTGCCTGTAGACCGGCAAGAACGCCGCGACCCGTGCCATGCTCAAACCCATATCCCAGTTCCGGTTGCTGACCAGAACGAACGCCATACCAACCGAATACTTCATCCTCGCCAACCTGCAGTCGGACGGGCCGGTGGTCGGACACCTTGCTGGCAAACCGATCCGCGAGGCCGTCATCGACCAGAATGGTCGGCGTTATCGCTTCACCGGTGTCATGCCGCGCACACGCGGCGGCCGTTTCGCCGTGGAAAATCTTCGCCCAGGCGAATGGATCGTTCAGCCGGGTTTGATCTACACACTGGAGGAGCCGGTGCCGCTGCGGGCCTGAAATTTGAACACAAAAGATGGGAGGCGTCTTTCCACGGCCCATCCCGTTGTTGTCACAATGCGGGGAACAATATCGGACCGGCACAGTTGAGAAACCGAACCGAAAGGAGAGGTCTCTTGATGGATGTGACGGCGCTTGCCACCGATTACGACGAAACCCTTGCCGAGGAAGGCCTGGTCTCAGCGAAGACATTGACCGCGTTGCGGAAGCTGAAGGACAGCGGCCGCAGGCTCATCCTTGTATCGGGGCGGCAACTGGCCGATCTCGAAAAAGTTTTTCCAGACCTCGACATCTTCGACAGGGTCGTGGCGGAAAATGGAGCCGTGCTGCATGATCCGACCACGGGGCAGAAGAGGCTACTGGCCCCGCCTCCTCCCTCGACCTTCGTCGAAGCCTTGAAGAAGCGCGGCGTCGATCCGCTTCTTGTCGGCCAAACCGTGATCGGCACGCTGGTGCCGAACGAAATGATCGTCCTCGATGAAATTCGGCGCCAAGGCCTCGAACTCGAGATCATCTTCAACAAGGGTGCCGTCATGGTGCTGCCCAGCGGCATCAACAAGGCGACCGGCCTGATGGCAGCGCTGGACGACCTCGGCCTGTCAGTCGATGGCGTTGTGGCGGTCGGCGACGCCGAAAACGATCATGATTTCCTGCGCAAGGCAGGCTTTGGAGTTGCGGTGGCCAACGCGCTGCCAAGCCTGAAGAAAACAGCGGATCGTGTCACCCTTGCACCCGCAGGTGACGGCGTCGTCGAGATCATCGACGACATCCTGCGCGGCGATATCGCGGTTATGGACACATCTAAAACCGACGCAGCGATCGGAAGCGTGGTTCTGGGGTAGTTGTCCGTCGCCGGGTTCCCTTGAGATCGCCAGACAGGCCGGCACGAGCGCCCGTCCGCTCAAATCCTGGCATCGCCGCATCGCATTAATGTCGGAACGATCCTGACGCTGATGCATTTGGTTTTTCATCACCGACCTACTGGAGGACTGCCGGGCCATGAAAATTGCCCATGTCGCACCGCTTTTTGAGTCCGTTCCCCCACAGCTTTACGGCGGCACGGAACGCATCATTTCCTACCTTACAGAAGCGCTTGTCGAACTCGGGCATGAGGTCACCTTGTTTGCATCCGGCGACGCTAAGACATCGGCGACCCTGGTGGCGGGGCGTGAGCGGGCGCTGCGGCTCGATCCTCATCCGCTGAAGTCGGAAATCGCCGCTCATCTTTCCATGCTGCACGACGTCAAGGCACGCGCCGACGAGTTCGACGTCATCCATTTTCACCTCAGTCATTTCCAGCATTTCCCGTTCTTCGACGACATGCCGGGGCGTACCGTGACGACACCGCATGGCAGGCTGGACTATGCAGATCTGGCTCCGGCCTACGCACGGTTCCCCGATTTCCCGATGATCTCGATTTCGCAGAGCCAGAAAACGCCCCTGCCCGACGCCAACTGGCTTTCCACCATCCACCACGGCATTCCACCAAATCTCTACACGCTCGATTCCGAGGCCGGTGCCAACGGTACCTATCTGGCATTCCTCGGCAGGCTCTCGCGTGACAAGCGGCCGGATCGAGCCATAGAGATCGCTCGCCGCACCGGGCTCAAGCTGAAGCTGGCAGCCAAGATAGGCGATGGCGATCGCGACTATTTCCACGAGGTGGTGGAGCCGCTGATTGACGGTGATCAGATTGAATATGTTGGCGAGATACCAGAGAGCCGCAAGAACGAATTCCTCGGCAACGCCGCGGGCCTGCTGTTTCCCATCGACTGGCCGGAACCGTTCGGGCTGGCGGTCATCGAAGCAATGGCCTGCGGCACGCCGGTCATGGCCTGGAGCTGCGGCGCCATGCCGGAGGTCGTCGACCACGGCGTCAGCGGCATTCTGGTGGAGACCATGGAAGATGCCGTATCCACGATGCCGGACCTGTTGTCGCTCGACAGGCGCCGCGTCCGCGCCACCTTCGAGGAGCGGTTTTCGGCATCACGCATGGCACGGGATTACGTGACCGCCTACCAGCAACTGATCGGAGCACCGACGGAGAGCAGACGCCACCCCAACCGAAATCTCCTCGGAGCGATCCATTGAATACCGTACCGCTCGACGAGCACAAGCTCGATCCGGCCATCGCCTTGGCATCGCTGGACGAAGCGGCACCAAGAGAGCCGCATCGTCTGTTCGCTCTGAAGCACGGTGACAGTTTTGCCGTTGCCGACGCCTATGGCGACATACGCGGTGTCGGCGACGGGTTCTTTCGCGATGACATGCGCATGTTGTCGGAGTTTCGGCTCACCGTCGGCGGACGCTCGACTTCCCTGCTTGGCGCCTCGCTCAGCCAGGATAACGTGCTCTTTTCCACCAACCTGACCAATCTGCCGATCAAGGCCATGGACGGCAGGGAAGTCCGGCAAGGCGCGATCCATATCGAACGGGTGCGGCTGATCTGGGAGGACAGGCTGTACGAGCGGATTACACTCTCCAACTACGGCCAAGAGCAGTCCTCTATCCTGCTGTCGCTCAGATTTGCCGCCGATTTCCGGGACATGTTCGAGGTCCGGGGCACGATCCGGCAAAAGCGCGGCACTGCGTATCTCGCCGAAGCCGGGCAGAATTCCATCGTACTGCGCTATCAAGGTCTCGACGATGTCGAACGCGTTTCGGCGATCTCGTTCTCGCAGATGCCAGACCAGTTGATGCCGGACCAGGCCGATTTCTTCGTGACCATTCCCAGACGCGGCAAGCAGACGCTCTATGTCGAGGTCGGCAGCAATGTGGCGGCGCCGGATCGCGAACGGTTTCGGGCTGCCGCGGCTCGCGCTCGCTTTGCCATGCGCGCCAAACGCCGCCACGGCGCGACGGTTCACAGCTCGGGCCGGGTGTTCAACGACTGGATCAACCGTGCACGCGCCGACGTCGCGTTGCTGACCACGGAGCTCGAAACCGGACCTTATCCCTATGCCGGCATTCCCTGGTTCTCGACCGCTTTCGGCCGCGACGGCGTGGTGTCGGCGCTGCAGATGCTTTGGCTCAATCCGGGACTGGCGCGCGGCGTCCTGGCGTTTCTAGCCCAGCATCAAGCCACTGAGACATCGCCATTCAGCGATGCCCAGCCCGGCAAGATCATGCACGAGACCCGCAAAGGCGAAATGGTGGCGCTCAGCGAATTGCCGTTCGGCCGCTATTATGGCGGCGTCGACACGACACCGCTCTATATCCTGCTCGCCTGCTCTTATGCCGACAGAACCGGCGACATGGATTTCATAGATAGGCTCTGGCCCTCGCTGCGAGCAGCAGCCGACTGGATGATAGAAGCGTCCAAGACCACCGGTTTCGTGACCTATCAGCGGGCAGCCGCCTCCGGCCTGGCCAACCAGGGCTGGAAAGACAGCTACGATTCCGTCTTCCATGCCGACGGACGTCTTCCCAAGGGTCCGATCGCCCTGGTCGAAGTGCAAGGTTACGTTTTCGCCGCGCTACAAGGGCTGGCTGGGCTTGCCGAACGCCGCGAGGAACCAGAGCAGGCGGAAGAATGGAACCGCCTCGCAGAGACCCTCCGTGAAAGGGTGGAAGAGCGGTTCTGGATGGACGATCTCGATTATTATGCCCTTGCCCTTGATGGTGACGGCGAGCCGTGCCGGGTGCGCACCTCCAACGCAGGACATCTACTCTATGTTGGCCTGCCGAGTGCGGAACGAGCGGCAAAGGTTGCCGAGCAGTTGCTGTCGGCTTCCTTCCATTCCGGCTGGGGCTTGCGAACGCTGGCCGACGATGCGGTGTTCTTCAATCCGATGTCCTATCACAACGGATCGATCTGGCCGCACGACACCGCGATCTGTACAGCAGGCCTTGCCCGCTACGGCATCCGCGACGACGTGGTGCGGCTCACCAGCGGTACATTCGAGGCGGCAGTGCATTTCAACATGCGGCTGCCCGAGCTCTTCTGCGGCTTCACGCGCGCGCCCGGTGAGGCACCGATCGCATATCCGGTCGCCTGTCTGCCGCAAGCCTGGTCGGCTGGCGCTGCTTTCATGCTGATGCAGGCCTGTCTCGGTCTGCGCGTGGATGGATGGACAGGCTCGATCGAAGTGACCCGCCCTCGCCTGCCGATCGGCATCGACAATCTGACGGTCCGTCATATCCAGGTCGGAACCGTCGCCGTCGACCTGACCTTCCAGCGCGTCGGCGACCGCATCGGCGCCTTCCTTGCCGATCAACACGAAGGGCTCGTGCCGTTGATCGTGCGCAGTTGAAAACCGGAACCAACGTGGCGGGGCTGCGTTGGTCCCTATACCTGCGAAGCAGGTGATTCTTCTCGAAGCACAGGAGATGCAACCGACTGCCCGTCGTCGGAAGCAGAACCCATTGATGGCATCAAGCGATTTCGTTAACTCGCTTCCAGCTCTGTGGCTTGCAGTTCTGGCCACCTTTTGTCTGGCGGGAGTGGCCCTTGCCGCAGCCATGATACGACCAAGGAAGTCCAAACAAGGACTCTCCGTTCCCGAGACAACCCCGGACACAGTGCGGACACTGCTGCTGCGCGAATTCGAGAAAAACGGCCATTCGGCCGACGCAGCCCTGGTCAAATGGTCACCTGATACGCTGCGCAAGATCCTTACTAGCGAGTTGCCCGATGCACAGGTGATCGTCGTCTCCAACCGCGAGCCTTACATCCACAACCTCAAAGACGACGAGGTCGAGCTGGTCGTTCCGGCAAGTGGACTGGTGTCGGCACTTGAGCCGATCACACGCGCCTGTGCGGGCACCTGGATCGCCTATGGCGGCGGCTCGGCGGATCACCTTACTGTCGACGAGCACGACCGCGTGGCCGTGCCGCCGGATGATCCTTCCTACATGCTTCGCCGCGTCTGGCTGAGCGAAGAAGAACATGCAGGCTACTATCTGGGCTTTGCCAATGAGGGGCTCTGGCCGCTCTGTCATATCGCCTTTACGCGTCCGAATTTCAGAGCGACAGATTGGGAAACCTACGAGAGCGTCAACCAGAAATTCGCCGATGCGGTCGTTGCCGAAGCCCGGAACGAGCGGCCGATCGTTCTGGTCCAGGATTACCACTTCGCACTCTTGCCCCGCATGCTGCGGGAGCAACTGCCGGAGGCGATCATCATCACCTTCTGGCACATTCCCTGGCCGAACTCGGAAGTTTTCAGCATCTGCCCCTGGCGCGAACGTATCCTGGATGGGTTGCTGGGCAGTTCCATCATCGGCTTCCACACCCAGTTCCACTGCAACAACTTCATAGAGAGCGTCGACCGCTTACTGGAAACCCGGATCGAGCGTGAAGACGCCGCGATTTCCTACCAGGGACAGACCAGCCTGGTTCACGCCTATCCGATTTCGATCGAATGGCCACCAGCGCAACTGAGCAAGGTAGCGAGCGTCGCTCAGTGCCGGGATCGTATCCGTGACCAGCTTGCCATCGCCGATGGGGTCAAGCTGTGCGTGGGCGTGGAGCGGCTCGACTACACGAAGGGCATCGTCGACCGGTTCCGCGCCCTGGGCGAACTGTTCGACCGATATCCCGAATGGATCGGCAAAGTGACATTCCTGCAGATCGCGGCGCCGAGCCGCGGCACGTTGCCGGACTATGAGAGACTGCATCGCGAATGCGAACGCTGCGCGGAAGAAATCAACCAGCGCTATGGCCATGACGGCTACACGCCCGTGCTGTTTGTCGCCGAACACCACACACGCCAGCAGGTCTACGAGATCTATCGCGCAGCCGATGTCTGCATGGTCACCAGTCTCCACGACGGCATGAACCTCGTCGCCAAGGAGTTCGTCGCGGCGCGTGATGACGAACAGGGTGTGCTGATCCTTTCGATGTTCGCAGGCGCCTCCAAGGAGTTGCTGGAAGCGCTGATCGTCAATCCTTTCGATGCCGCCACGATGGGGGAAACGATGCGGCACGCGCTGACGATGAGTTCCGACGAGCAACGCGATCGCATGCGCCGCATGCGCGAGATCGTGCGCGACAACAATGTCTATCGCTGGGCCGGCAGCATGCTTCTGGATGCGGCACGCCTGCGCAAGCGCGCCGAGGCCGAACTCACTGAAACAAGTGCCCCAATCGAAACCAACAACGTTGTCAGTCTGCCGCAGCGATCGCGGGCAATGACATGACACGTGTCGCGCAGGTCGCGACGACGTAAATGAGAGGAGTAATCGGATGTCCCATATGACGAGCCGGTTCGAACAGATGATGCCCCGCTGGATGCGGCATCTTAAAACCCGGTACAGAAGGCAAAAAGCATCGACGCCCGAAGACGCCGATGCCCAATGGCGCGAGATGGCCGAAAACGACCTCTATGGCGCGAATACGCCCGACTACACCCATGTGCCCAAGGAAAGCGCGCGAAGCGACCATCCGGCCAACCCGAAGCCGAGCTAACAACCGTTTTGCCTGGGTCTCAAACTACTCAACCATGAGCGACGGCAGCACAGGCACCCTGCCTGCTGGATCGTGCAGCGACAAGCGCAAGAACAACATAGAACAGGCATGCGGCGCCAAAAGCCCAGCCGTAACCGCGCACGACATCAGCCTGCGTCGCCGCCACCGACATCAGCACCGCCAACCCGACTGTGGGGCCCAGTTCCATCGCTGTGTTCATCACGCCACCGGCCAACCCGGCCTGACGCAACGGGACATTCGTCATGGACAGCACGGCCGAGCCTGAGAACATCAGTGACATGCCAACGGCAACCAGGATGGTCCCGGGCATCAGGCCTACGAGATAGGTCGAGTCGCCGGTGAGCCCGGTAAGCAGCCCGAGCCCGAACGCGGCGATGATCAGCCCGCCGATGGTTGTCTGCGCGGCACCAAACCGACCTACCAAAGCCGGCGAAAGATGGTTCGTGACGATCAGCACGCCAGCGAAGGGCAGGAAAGCCAGCGTCGTCATAAGCGGCGACCAGCCGCGCACCTGCTGAAGGTAAAGCGACAGAATGTACTCGATGGCGATTGAACCGACGGCAGCCAGCATCATGCCGAGAAGCCCCGTGACACGGCAGGGATCGGCAAGAAAAGACGGCGGCAGCAAGGGATCGCGCACTTTCCCTTCCACGGCGAAAAACACGGCAAGCAGGATAGCCGAAGCCGTTAGTGGCACCAGGACCGGCGTGGACGCCCAGGGATGGTCTCCGGTCATGATCAAGCCGTAGCTGCCAAGAACGATCCCCGCCGTGGCCAACACCGCGCCGAGCGGATCGAGACGCGGCCTCTCGGCGGGATTTTCGTCCCTGTCCCGCGGCAGCAACATGCTGGTGGTGACCAGAGCGATCAGTGCAACCAGGATCGGTACGGCAAACATCCAGCGCCACGACACCCATGTCGTGACGACACCTGAAACGACGAAACCAAGAATGGCGCCGAGCACCGAGACGCCACCCCATGTCGCCATGGCCTGACCGAAGTCCTTGGGGTCAGGAAACAGCCTGTGCAACACTGACATTGCGGCCGGCGCGATCATTGCGCCACCGACGCCCTCAAAGAAACGCATTGCTGCCAGCACCTCATAGCTTGGCGCCGCCATGGCGATGACAGAAGCCGCGCCAAACAGGATCAGGCCAAGGACGAACATGCGCCGGCCGCCATAGCGATCGGCCAATCGACCACCGAACAGAAGCAAGCCGCTGAAAGGCAGGCCATAGGCGACCTGAAGCAGCAGCACATCTGTCGAGGCCAGATTGAATTCGGCCGCGATCTTCGGCAACGGCACCATGATCAGCGCTATCGTAAAGATCAGCGAAGACTGCACGAAAGCCAGCATCGTGAAGGCAAGACGGGGTCTTGCCGCTGGTGATGTCGTCATTTCAGTTCCTTTCATAGCGCGCAAAAGCTCACGGCCCGTTGGCACGAGCCCGCAGTCCAATTCCTGGAACAAGTGATCCGATCGCTCCGGAGGACCGATCGTCAGCCGCTGTTGTAATGTCCGTCTTCGACGTCCAGGCCAGCATCAAGCCAATCGGGGAAGCCGTGTTCAAAACGGCGCGCGACCCAGCCGTGAGCCCGCAGGACCGCCAACGCGTCGGCCGACAACACACAGCGGACACCTCGACAATAGGCGACGATCAGCTTGTCGCGCGGCAGTTCGGCAAGCCGTCGTTCGAGCTCCTCGACCGGAATGTTAATCGCTCCCGGCAGACGACCCGTTGCGAACTCATCCGCAGGCCGCACATCGAGCAGCACGATGGAATCCTCTTGCATGCGGCGCAGCAACTCTTCGCGCGTAATGCTTTCCAAGAGGTTCGAGCGGCCGGCGCTTCCTTCGATCAGGTCACGGATCTGGACACCGTTATAGGCAGCAAGGCTGCGCAAGGCGGCGAGCAGCGCCTCGATAGGGCCGTTGCCGAGGCGATAGAGCACGCGCTTGCCGTCACGACGGGTCTGCACCAACCCGGCCCGTTTCAGCCCTTGCAGATGCTGCGAGGCGTTGGCGACGCTGAGGCCAGTCAGCTCGGTCAGCCGCTCCACGGCTTTCTCACCCTCGGCGATGTGATGCAGCAGCACCAGCCGATGCGCGTGGCCAAGCATACGGGCGAGGTCCGCCGACAAATCGAAGAGAGGATGATAGGCGTCAACATCTGTCATGATATTGGCTTAGCACCACTCAATCATTCAATCAATCTATTGAATGATGTTTTTCGTTGAGATATGAGACGCTCACATCCTGGCTGCCGGGACTGGATCTTGGAGTGAACAATGAACAGCGATTTTATCCTGCGGGCCGCCCTCATCGGCATTGGCGCGACTGCGGTGATGGACCTGTGGGCCCTGCTTCTGAGACGCGTCTTTGCCATCCCCTCCCTCGACTATGGCTGGGTCGGGCGATGGCTTCTGAACTTTAGACAGGGACGCTTTGCGCATGAAAACATTGCGAAATCCGTCCCAGTTTCCGGTGAAACCGTCGTCGGCTGGGCCGCGCATTATGCGATCGGCATCGTCTTCGCGGCACTTCTGCTGGCGCTGTGGGGATCCAGCTGGGCACAGAACCCGACGCCCCTGCCCGCGCTGATCGTCGGTGTCGTGACGGTCGTGGTTCCATTCCTCGTCATGCAGCCGGCTTTCGGCTTCGGGATCGCCGCCTCGCGCACGCCCAAGCCGGCAGTCGCACGCCAGCGCAGCCTGATGGCGCATTTTTCATTCGGTGTCGGGCTTTATCTTTCCGCGCTGATGGCGGCCGCGGTTTGGGCATGAGTTTTCGCCACGTCCGGCTCGTGGCAACGCTTACATGCAGGGGTACACCAGTTGGCGGTATCCAATCAAAACCTGTCGGCAACATGAACTACACGTGCGCCCCACTCGTAGAAAATGCCCCGCACGTATTTGTGCCTGGCCCGTCGCACCAGGGAGATCGGCACGGGCAACTCCCGTGCGTGGCGGCGACCCAGGAAATACTCCGCGATCGAGCGGCCGAAAAGAGTTCCGGCTGCAATGCCGCGGCCGTTGTAGCCGCCGGCACTGAGAATACCTGGCGCGGGTTCATGGATCGCCGGCAGATGGATGTCCGTCATGCCGATGGCGCCATACCAGCCGAAATCCAGGCTGACCTGGCCAAGGTGAGGGAAAAGCCTGTTGATCGCCCGATTTGCCCAGGCCACGTGCGTGGAACGGCCGGCCCCGGAAAGCGCACCCACGCTGCCGATGATCAGCCGGCCATCGCGATCAAGACGATAAGAGCTGAGAACCTTCCTCGTGTCGGTGATGGCCTGCCGCGACGGGAGTACGGAAGTGAGTTCGCCCTGCGTGAGCGGGCGCGTCGCGATGTTGAAATAGGGCAGGTTTACGAATTCGGATCTGAGATCGAAGTCGTCCGACATCGCATAGGTATCGGTTGCTATCAGGACCCTGTCGGCGATGACTTCACCGGCAGTGGTCCGCACACGCCAACGGTTCGACACTGGCTCGAACCCTATGGCCGGCGAATTGACAAAGATCAACGCCCCAGCCGCGACGGCAGCACTCGCGAGGCCGCGAACATAGGCAAGCGGCTGGACGGTTCCCGTCCGGCGATCGAGCAGCGCACCACGATAGCAAGCTGATCCGACGCGCACCTGCGTTTGCTCTGCATCGAGCAATTCGACGTCAGCACCGATCTCTGCCCATGATCTGGCGCGTGCCTCCATCGCCTTAAGGCCGCTCGCGCCGACGGCACACTGCAAGGTTCCCGCCCTTTCGTGATCGCAGGCAATCCCATGCCTGTCGATCAACGCGAAAAGATCCCTTGGCGCCTCACCCAATGCGTGCAGCAGGCGATCCCCATGGTCCCGCCCCAAGATGGACCGTACCTGCTCGGGCGAGATCCACATTCCGGCGTTGACCAGCCCCGAACTTCGCCCAATCGCGCCGGAGCCGACATCGGCAGCTTCAACAACGACGACATTGGCGCCATGCCTGGCAAGCTCAAGTGCTGCACTAAGGCCAGTCACACCCGCGCCGACAATAGCGACGTCGGCCTGAACTGTCTGCGCAAGCGCGGCAAGAGACGGAGCTGGCGGCGCGGTCATCTCCCATAGTCCACGCGGTGTAACCTTCAATCCAACCATTCAACCGCCCCTTGCCGCTCGTTTGACGAACTTCAAGCGAACTCGAACACAGCGTCGATTTCCACCGATACGCCAAATGGCAATTGCTTCACGCCGATGGCGGAACGGGCGTGCCGACCGGCATCGCCGAAAACCTCGACCATGAGATCGGAGGCACCGTTGGCGACTTTCGGCTGCTCGGCGAAATGCTCATCGGAGCGGACGAAGACATTGAGTTTCACACAACGTCTCACCCGGTCGAGATCGCCGACAGCAGCCTGAACCTGCGCGATGATATTAAGCCCACATATGCGGGCAGCCTTGTAGGCTTCCTCGACGGAAACGTCTTTCCCGACGGTTCCGACGTGGAGAAACTCGCCATTCCAGCGCGAAACCTGCCCGGCGGTATGGACCTGGTTTCCCGACACGGCGAAAGGTACATAGTTGGCGACAGGCGCGGCCGCTTGAGGCAATTCGATCTTGAGTTCAGCGAGGCGCGCCTCGATCCGGCCAGTCATGTTCAATCTCCTTGTGCGTTGATGAAAGTGATGTTCGTTCAGGCTCTTCCGGTCGCAACCGCCAAGATCGCTGTCAGTTGGCGAGGATTTTGGCCAGCAGCGGCCGGCGGATATTGGCGCCGCTGAGGACGAGACCAACCTTCTTGCCTCGCATCTTTTCGCGCTCGCCAAGCAAGGCCGCGAGGCCGATCGCGCCCGCGCCTTCCGCCATATTGTGTGTGTCCTCGTGGAAGGCGCGTATCGCCTCCTCGATGGCCTCATCGCTCACTTCAACGATGCGCTCGGCGCCCTTGCAGATGATGGCGACCGGCTCGGGTTTCGGGATCCGGACAGCCACACCGTCAGCGAACGTGTTGGCGCTGTTGGTCGTGACCACCTGACCCGCCCTGAACGAGAGTGAATGCGCGGCGGCATTTTCGGAAACGACCCCAACGATCCTGGTCTTGAGGCCGAGCAGGTTGCGGGTGCGGATCATGCCGCAAATCCCCGAGCCCATGCCAATGGGGACATAGACGGTATCGAGGTCCGGCACGGAATTGAACAGTTCGAACGAATAGGTGGCGACGCCCCGCATCAATTCGGGCAGGAATGGCTCGACGAGGAACAGGCCGCGCTCCCTGGCAATATTGAGAGAGATGTCATAGGCGGCGCTATAGTCGTGCCCCGCTTCTATGAGATCCACCCCCATGGCTTTCAGGGCCTTGTTCTTCTCGGGATTGTTGTTCTCCGGAACGACAATGGTGACGTCGAAGCCAGCCTGCCGGCCGGCGAAAGCCTGGCTCAATCCATGATTGCCCACAGTCGCGGTAATGATACCCTTCGGCACGTCGCCATACACACCCTTCTTGAGCGCATCGGCGAGAACCAGGCCACCGCGCACCTTGAAGGCGCTGGTCGGCAAATGGTTCTCATGCTTGACCCAAACCATGTGCGCACCGCTTCTCTCCGCAAGGAGCGGCCAGGCGATCTGCGGTGTCGCCGGAAGCGCCTTTCGGACGACACGCGTGGCATCCTCCAACTGGGTCAGGGAGAAGAGGAAAGGATCGACATTTACCGACGATACGAGCGTGGACATGGAGAGATCACTCCGAATGGGTTGGGTGCGCTAGTCCGAGATCGGCTTGCAACACCCCGAAACTGTCTCTTGAAAGATCATTCGAGGAAATCAATAAAAGGGGGATAGATCATTCCAAGACGGAATAAGCATGCAGATTCCCAGACGCCTCCTTCCGCCGACCCACGAGCTTCATGCCTTCGAATCCGCTGCGCGAACCGGGAGCATTTCCAATGCGGCGCGCGAACTCAGCCTCACCCAGAGCGCGGTCAGCCGTCAGATCAAGACTCTTGAGGAACGGCTGGGGCTCGAGCTTTTCGTGCGCGAGAAACAGAGCATCCGATTGACGCTGGCGGGGCAAAGCTACGCGCGCGACATACGCGAAGCCCTGCGCCGCGTCAGCACGGCCTCGTTGAACATTCGGGCCAACCCGCTCGGCGGCACTCTCAATCTGGGCATCTTGCCGACATTCGGCACCCGATGGCTTGCCGACCGGCTGCAGCGCTTCGTGGCACGTTATCCAGGCATCAATATCAACTTCTTCACCCGGTCCACCCCGTTCGACTTCAATCTGGATTCGATCGATGCCGCCATTCATTTCGGCAAGGCCGAATGGCCGGGCGCCACGATGTCACCCTTGTTCGGGGAAAGCGTCCTGCCGGTTGGATCACCCGGTCTTCTGGCACGGCATGAATTTCGGGAGCCGCAGGATATTCGCAAGGCACCTCTCCTGATCCTGCTTTCCCGGCCAGACGCGTGGGAGCGCTGGCTCGAGGGTCAGGGAACTGAGCCGGAAGGCATCCACGGCATGATGTTCGACCTGTTCGAGATGCTGATCCGCGCGGCGCGCAACGGGCTTGGGCTCGCTCTGGTGCCAACCTTCCTCATCGAGGAAGAGCTTGCCGCAGGACAATTGATGCCAGCATTGCCTGAGGCCGTGCTGAGCAAGGATCGATATTATTTCACGCATCCATCGGAGCGCGGCAGCTACGCACCGCTCGTGGCGTTTCGGAATTGGCTGCTTGAGGAAGTTGAAGGCGAATGATCGAATAACAACGGCATATCAGCGCACCGGTTTGGCGCGTATTGCGATCCGCCGGATCGGGACATTGACCTTGATGCTGCGAACGCCCGGAAGGCGACTGAGGATGCTTTCGCGGAGAGCTTCGTACTGGTCGATATTCGATGCGTCGATTTTCAGGTGGTAGTCGGCATTGCCGATAATCGGGAAGCACTCCAGGACTTGGGGATGCATCCGCACGGCACGCTCGAAGCGCTCGATGGATTCGGCAGTCTGCTTCGCCAGGATGATATGGACAAACATCTGCGAAGCCGCCTTGTGTCGAGATCAGGTTTCTTGCCCAACCGCACAACCGGCGATAGTGCTGCCGCATGCCGGCACCATCGACGTTTCGCGAGAGGTGAGGATGTGAACTGATTTCCAGCAAGCCTGGGGCCTGCTGAGATGAACCCAGTATTTGCTTGTGCAACCGTTGCGCAAAGCAATCATTTGGAAACAGGTCATTCGGCCCCCGAATAACTCAGATGTCACCGCGGTTAAAACCGAGTTGTTCTTGACGACGAGATCCGGCCAGGCGCGGGATATGCTCCCGCGAAGCGCTTCGCCACGCTTTTGAAGACATATGCGATAGACTGTGTCGATTCCCGATGGCCAACCCCTGGCAACAGCATATGGCACAAACGAGAAACCGATGAATATCCTTGCCATCTGCGGCAGTCTGCGCGCGCGCTCCACAAACCTGGCCGTGCTGGAAGCGGCAAAACTGCTGGCACCCGCCGATATGCAGATCACCATCTTCGGTGGGCTGGCGGCCTTGCCCCATTTCAACCCCGACCTCGACACGGAAGATCCGCCCGAGACAGTGCGGTCGCTGCGCGAAGCAATCGGCCGGGCCGACGGCCTCATCATCTGCAGCCCTGAATATGCGCGTGGTGTCGCCGGCGTCACAAAAAATGCGCTCGACTGGCTGGTCTCGAGTTTCGAATTTCCAGCCAAACCCATCGCCGTCATCAACGCCTCGCAACGATCAACACATGCCGACGCGGCCTTGCGGCTGACACTGGAAACGATGTCGGCACGGCTGATCAAAGAAGCCTCGATCACCATGCCGTTGCTCGGACGAGGCCTCGACGCCGCAGGCATCGCAGCAGATGAAGAGCTGTCCACCCAGTTGAGACAAGCGCTTGCGCAGGTACAACATGTCGTCGCCGCGCCCACAGATGCTCCCCGGCACTCCCCGATCTGATCATCAAATGCCGGACCAAGCGGCAGGCATACCATCGGCGCGTAGCTTGAATGAGGTCACCCTCGGACTGTCTCAGGCGGAGCGTTAGCCAGCGATGGCCGCTGCAATCAACTGGCCAGTTTTCGCCGATAGCCAGCAGCGCTTTCGAAATCGAAGAACTGCTGGATGGCAAGCGCGGATGCTCCGCGCGACCAGACATTGTTGTCCCAGTCCACTTCCAACGGCGGTGGCGCTCCGAAGGAATTTTCCTTTACCGCCGTAGCGAGAGGATCAATCAGTGCCTTGCCAAAACGGATCGCCTCGCCGCCGACGATCACGACCTCGGGATCGACAAGATCGATCATGCTCACCAGCCGCTCGCCGATCTCGCGACCGACCTTGCCGAGATAGGTCACCGCAAGCGGGTCGCCATTGGCGGCAGCGTCCTGCAAGTCGTTCCCCGGCTTTTCGCCCCGCAACTCCTGCCATCCCCGTACGATCCCCGGTTCCGAAAGACGCTGGTTCCAACTCAGCCGGTCATTCGTTGCCCGACTGTCTTTGTCGCGACCCAGGAAGCCGATCTCACCGGCGGCAAAGCGCGCCCCGCGATGAATCTGGCCATTGAAGATCAACGCAGCCCCGACACCGGTGCTTATGACAAGCACCAGAGTGGACCCACGAGTACGCCCATATCCGAACAGTTGCTGGGCAATCGCAAAAGCATTGACGTCGTTTTCCACCCAGACCGGGACGTTGATCCGTGCCGCGATCAACTCAGCAACGGGCACATTGGCCCAGCCGAAGTCGTGAAATTCAAGGCAAAGCCCGCGATTCACATCGATAAGCCCCGGCATTGCAACCCCGATGCCCACAAGCTTGCGCGAATTCTCCTTTTGCAACAGCGCTGCCACTCCAGTCTCCACTGCGACGGCAACCGCTTCAGGATCATGGCTGGAGAACGGAACCTCGCATGTCCCGATCGGTCGTGTGGACAGATCTGTCAGCGTGCCCTCCACCCTGTCGGGCATAAGCTTGAAGCCGATCGACCAGCGTTGCGGATAGTCGATGGTGAGGGGAATGGGCTTACGCCCACCGGTGCTTTGCATCCCCTTCCCTTCAACGAGCATGCCTTCGTTGATGAGCTCTGCGGTGACCCCTGTGACTGCCGCGGGGCTTAGCCCTGTCATGGCCGCGATCTCGACGCGGCTAAGCCCGCCTTCACGGCGCAGGCAGTTGAGAACCAGCCGCCTGTTCAGCGCGCGCGTCGTGCTTTGATCGCCCTTGATCATATTTAATTCAGTAAATTAATGTCGCTATTTTGCGCATATTGCGCCACAGTCGTGAGCAGATCAAGCTCCCATAAATTGCAACTTTAGGATCGACCATTCAGAGCTAGTCTGGTCAAGTGCACAGGGGTTATCGCAAAGAATTGCCCCCATTTGTCATGTGGCCGACAAAATCGGTCGTGTGGAATTGACCTCTCAAAACTTGGCCCATTCTCCGTTTTGAACGGGAGAACGGGCCAATAGCTTCCCTGATAAATCGCCGATTCTATTTCTGAATTTCGGCCTTGGTCTTGGCTACCTCATCGGCACTCATCTCACCAACCGTCTCGACCTTGCCGTCCTTGACCTTCCAGAGTCGGAATGGGCCGGTGATGTCACCATACTGATCAAAGGAAACCGGACCGATGACGCCTTCATATTTTACCGGCTTGCCTTCCTTGATCAGCGCGAGTGCCTTGGCGAATTCCTCCTTGCCGGCATGGATAGGCTCGCCCTTGGCCGAGACCACTTCCGGGATCGCCACCTTGATCGCGGCTGCGTCGCCCTTGCCGGCCTTGGCAATGGCCAACGCCACGATCGCACCTGCGTCGTAGGAGCGGTCGGCGGCAGGGGCATCCGGCTTGATGCCGCCGGAGAAAGCTTCGTAGGCGCCGTAGAAATAGTCCGTCGACGCTGTCTTGCTCGTGCCCGACGAGGTGCCATAGGCTTCGTTCAGATATTGCGCGCCGACCGCATCGACGAACTCGGCCGAATTCATACCGTCGTTGAGCAGGAACTTCTGCGCACCACCGCCGGAAATCCATGCACGTGCGATCGTTGCGCCGTCGACCGGATAGCTGACCAGATAGAGCGCCTCCGGTTCGCCGGTCATCGCCGCGCTCGCCTCGGCGGAATAACTTGCCTGCTTTTCGTTGTAGGGAGTCGTCGAGGTGATGGTGCCGCCTAGCTTCTTGTAGGCATCGGCGAATTCCTTGACCATGTTGACGCCGAAGTCGTTGTTGACATGGATGATGGCGAGCTTCTTCAAGCCCTGGTCGATAGCGTATTTGGCCGCAGCGGTGCCTTGCAGCGCATCCGAGGTGATGGTGCGGAAAAAGACTCCGTTGGTCTTGCCGTCCTTGCCGAGCGCGGTCAGCGTCGGCGAGGATGAGGCTGGCGAAACCTGCACGATGCCTGCAGGCGCCGTCACCGAGGTCAGGATCGGGATCGATACCGACGATATGATGCCGCCGATGATGACCGGCACCTTCTTGATGTTGACCAACTGGGTTGCCTGATCGACGGCGACATTGCCCTGGCTCTGACTGTCACGCGTGTCGGTGACGAGCTTGCAGCCGCCGACGCCGCCGGCCTCATTGAAGTCACGGAAGGCCATTTCGACGGATTTGGCACCGGCCTGTCCATACTCGCCGGCAGGACCGGTCAGTTCCATGACCAGTCCGACGGTGATGTCGCAATCGGCGGCGGGCGACGGCGCGGCCGAAGCAGCCAATGCCGCCAGCATGGTGGTGGCGAAAAGATATTTCTTCATGTCACTTCCCCTTTTGTTATGGTCGTGCTCCCGACACGGCCTTGCTTGGTCTGCGAACTGATTTGGCTGCCTTCGATCAGGCAGCTCCCTTGTTGAGGTTGTATTTCATGATCGCGCCGTGACGGCCGTGGCGGTCGCGCTCGAGTGTGTAGACATCGCCTTCGATATCGTGTGCCTCAGCCAGAACGACAGCAATCTGCTTCTGATCCTGCTCGGTCAGGCCGATGTCCGAAATGGCGAGGTTCGAGGCCAGATGTGCGCGGCTGCGTGCGCCGACGACGACAGCGGCGACGGCAGGGCGCGACAGCATGGCGGCACTGGCAATGGTGGCTATGTCGACAGCATGACGGTCCGCCACAGCACGCAGGGTCCGCAACAGTTCCTGGAACAGATCCCAGCCGCCGAAGTCGTCGATGATCAGTTTGTACTTGACCAGCGACCGATTCTCATAAGGTTCGACAGGTTCAGCCGCACCGAGCCAGCGGTCGCCGAGGAAGCCACCGGCAACGGTTCCATAACACAAAAACGCAATGCCCTTTTTCGCGGCAAGTGCAGCCATGCGCCTTGCCGGCCGCATATCGAGCAGCGAATATTGCACTTGCATGGAGGTCAGCGGCACACCGGCCCCGACGATTGCAGCGACATGATCGGTGTCGAAATTGGTACCACCGATCCTGTCGATTTTGCCAGCTCGTCTCAGTTCCTCCAGCCAGCACGCGGTTTCCAGCCAGTTTGGTGCTTCGTAATCCCACCAGTGGAACTGCACGAGATCAAGGCGGTCGAGATTGAGCCGCCGCAAGGACTGGTCGATGACGCTCTCGACATAGCCCTTGGTGATGCGCGGCAAGACGTCGAGATCAGGCACGAATTTGGTGTGCACCTTGATGCGGTCGAGCCCCTCTTGCCCACGCTCATCCCGGTAACGCAGCCGGAAACGGCCGATCAGTTCCTCGACGCCTGTGTAGATGTCGGCGCAATCGAACGTGGTGATGCCGGCGTCGGCAAAAGCGATCATGTCGGCGATGGGATCATCGCTCGATGCTGCGCCATGGCCGCTGGCCATCTGCCAGCCGCCGCGGATGACCCGCGAAATCTCGTAGTCCGATGCCAGTCTGCTTCTCTGCATGCTTGTCGTCTCAATCGTCGTTCAGCGGCACGGCCGTCGTTTCGGCATGGCTGAAGCGGCGCAAGCCGGTTCGGGTGATGCGGAAACGCGAGCTGCAATTGGGGTCGGGACAAGCGACTTCGGCATCCGTCGTCATCCAGTCGTTCTTGTGGGTCGGTCGTTGCTTGGCCGGCAGCAGCGGCAGCAGCGCTGCCAGCGAATAGATCGAGAAGCCCTGCCCTGCCGGCAGATGCAGCATCTCGCCACGCATCTCGAAATAGTCACCAACCCTGGCGCCACAATAGATCGCCCCACCCTCCGGCGCGGTCACTTCGACGCGCAGATCGTAGAGCTCGAAGGAATCGTCTTGCCGATCAGCCATGCCGCAACTCACGATCATCTGTCTCTTCGACAGCAAGGCGACCACGGATCAGATTGAACGAACGCGTGATATCATCGGTCAGCGCCTTGACCGAGCCGGGGACATCACGGCGCTCCAGGGCTTCGATCAGCGCCCAATGATGATGGGTAGCTGGAATGTCGCGGTTCTCGTCGTGAATCTGGGCCGCCTTGCGCACATAGGGACCAGATTGCAGCCACAGACTTTCCACGATGGGGATCAGCACCGCCGAGCCGGCAGCCCGATAGATATAGAAATGGAAGGCGTGGTTGAGTTCAGAGGTCTTGTGCGCCTTGTCGCTGTCGTTGCTGGCGAAGGCCTCCTCGCAGGCGGTGGTCAATTGCCTGAGCTCGACAAAATCGGCTGCGGCGAGATTGGGCAAGGCAAGTGCCGTGATCTGCCCTTCGATGAGGCAGCGCGCACGAGCAAGATCTTCCAGTCTCTCGCGAGAAATCAGCGGCACGCGAACGGATCGGTTCGGCAGTGCTTCCAGCGCCTGTTCGGAAACCAGGCGGCCGAGCGCCTCGCGCACCGGCATAGTGCTGGTCTCCAGCGTTTCGGCCAGGTCGACGATGCGCATGATCTCACCCGCATCGAACATGCCGTGGATCAGCGAGCGGCGCAGTTCGGCATAGACACGGTCGTGCAACGTCTCGCGCACGACCGGAGAAAGCGAGCCGCGCCGGCTCATGCCGCGGCTCCCACGCGACGGCTCAGGCAAATTCCACGGATTTCGCGATCAGGCATTTCGTCCACCATTCGAAGCCGGACACCTCAAGCCATTGCTCATTTTCGTAGTTGCAATTCGGCTCGATGTAAAGTTTGATCAAACATCACAGATCAAAAAATCGATCGGCCACAATGCAGCCTGTCGCAGATGCTCCTTCCGATACGCCCCACGGCCCGCTCGTAGAGGCGCGTGACCTGGTCAAGCAGTTTGGCGGCCTGCGCGCCGTCGATCATATGTCGATCGCATTGCATCGCGGCGAGATGGTGGGGCTGATCGGCCCCAACGGCGCCGGCAAGACCACCCTCTTCAACCTCATAGCAGGCAGCCTGAACCCGACATCCGGCTCGATCCGGATCGGCGGCGTCGAGGTTGCGCAGGAGCGGCCGGAACGCCGCATCGCACGTGGCATCGGGCGCACGTTTCAGATCCCGCGTCCCTTCGCCGAGATGACGGTGCTGGAAAATGTCCTGACCGGCAGCCAGGGGCAGTCCGGCGAACGCATCTGGACGAATTTTCTTCAGCCTGGCCGTGTCGCCGCCGAAGAGCGGCAAGCCGTCGAGAAAGCGCGTGCGCTGCTGGATTTCGTCAAACTGTCCGGATTGGAAGCCGAGCCGGCACGGGTGCTGTCGGGCGGACAGCGCAAGCTGCTGGAGCTTGCACGCGTTCTGATGGCGGATCCTGAGACCATTCTGCTCGACGAGCCGGCCGCCGGTGTCAACCCGACGCTGCTGGAACTCATCATCGATCGCGTGCTCGAGCTCAACGGCCAGGGCAAATCGATCCTGCTGATCGAGCACAATATGGACATGGTCGCCCGGCTGTGCGGCCGTGTCGTCGTCATGGCTGCCGGAAAGCTGCTGACGGAAGGAGCTCCCGACGATGTTTCGCGCAACCGCACCGTGATCGAAGCCTATCTTGGCGAGGTCGCGGCATGACCGGTTCGCAGCCAGTCGCACTTTCGACGCAGGCCCTTGTCGCCGGTTACGAGCCTGACCTGCCGATCGTGCGCGGCGTCGACTTCTCGATCCACAACGGCGAGTTCGTCATCGTGCTCGGCCCTAACGGCGCTGGCAAGTCCACCTTCGTCAAGGCGATCGCCGGACTGGTGCCGATCCACTCAGGCGCCACCTTGCTTGGCGATTTCGACATCACCGCCGTGCCGACGCATGAGAAGATCCGTCACGGCCTGGCCTTCGTGCCTCAGACGGAAAACATCTTCGCGACCATGTCGATCCACGACAACCTGCTTCTGGCCGCGAACGTGCTGCCCAAGGAAAAGCGCAGCCGCCGCGTGGCCGATCTCTACGCGATGTTCCCCGATCTCGCGGCGCGCCCCTCGTTGCGTGCTGGTCAGCTTTCGGGCGGTCAGCGCCAGATGCTGGCGGTGGCACGCGCCTTGATCGTCGAGCCGAGCGTGCTGATCCTGGACGAGCCTTCGGCGGGCCTTTCGCCCAAGATCGTGCAGGAAGTGTTTGCGCAATTGAAGGCGATCAACGAGACCGGCGTCACCATCATCCTGGTCGAGCAGAACGTGAAGGCAGCGCTCGCCATCGCGGATCGCGCTGCGATCCTGGTGGAGGGGCAACTGCGCCACGAGGGGCCGGCAGCCACTCTCGCCGAAGATCCGATCGTCGCCGAACTCTATCTCGGCGCTCGCCATACGGGAAAGACTGCGACGCCATGAACCCGCAACTGATCATGGATGGCCTGATAGCGGGTGCGATGATCGGGCTCGGTGCCATCGGCATCACGCTCACCTATTCGATCCTGCGCTTCGCCAATTTCGCGCATGGCGAGATGATCAGCTGGGGCGCCTATCTCGCACTCGCTGCCAGCAGCCTGTTTGGAACGCTATCGGGAGCGCTGCTTAAACCAATCGGACCGTTCTCCTTCGGCTGGTCGCTCCCGTTAGCCGTGCTCGTTGCCGTAGCGCTGACAGCAGGACTGGCGCTTCTGGTCGACACGCTTTTGTTCGGCCTGCTGCGCAAGCACCGCAGCGCCATCATCATCATGGTGATGGCAAGCTTCGGTGCGTCGCTGGCGCTGCGCAGCCTGCTCGAATTCATCTTCACGTCGAAGCCTGTCTACTTCTCGAAGGCCTTGCAGATCGCGCTTCCGCTCGGTGGCGGCCTGCGGGCCACGCCCGATCAGATGCTGGCGCTGGCCATCGCGGCTCTCCTCGTCATCGCCGTTCACATCCTGCTGACTCGCACGGCGATCGGCCGCTCCATGCGCGCGGTGAGCGAGAACCAGCAGCTTGCCGGGGTTGCCGGCATCGACGTGCGCAAGGTGATCCGCACCGTCTGGGTGCTGGGTGCAGGACTTGCCTGCATCGCCGGCGTCATGGCCGGCCTTCTGGTG
Source organism: Mesorhizobium loti (assembly GCF_002858745.1). GTDB lineage: Bacteria > Pseudomonadota > Alphaproteobacteria > Rhizobiales > Rhizobiaceae > Mesorhizobium > Mesorhizobium loti_F. Next base: position 488,605 of record NZ_PJRO01000001.1, read on the forward strand.
CAGATCCGTCCCTATATGGGTTTCGACCTGTTGCTGCCGCTGTTTGCCGCTGCAATCCTCGGCGGCATCGGCAGCGTACCCGGTGCCATGCTGGCAGGCCTGATCGTCGGCCTTGCGGAAGCGCTCGGTGTCCAGTTGATCGGCGCCGAATGGCGTGCAGCCGTCGCCTTCATCATCCTCGTCTTCGTCTTGCTGCTGCGCCCGCAAGGCCTGTTCGGGAGGGCGGAATGAGCGTCGAACTCGTTGCCTATGTCGCCTTCTTCCTGACCATGGCCCTGACCTACGCCGTCATGTGCCTGGGCCTCAACGTGCAGTGGGGGCAGACTGGCCTGTTCAACGTCGGCGTCGCCGGCTTCGTGGCTATCGGCGCCTACGTCTCCGCACTACTGACCACACCCGACGCACCGGATCGTTTTGGCGGCTTTGGCCTGCCGATCCTCGTCGGCTGGCTGGGAGCCGCGCTTGCTACGGGCCTCGCTTCGTTTCTCGTCGGCTGGCTGACGATCCGCCTGCGCGCCGACTATCTCGCCATCGCGACTTTCGGCGTGGCGGTGACGGTGCAGCTTGTCGCGCTCAACCTGCAAAGCGTCACCGGCGGCCCCTTCGGCATCGGCTTCATCCCCAGGCCCTTCGCCAATCTGGCCGGCGATCCGTTGGCGTTCAGCTTGCTCAATCTCGGCGTCCTGATCGTCGTGGTCGTGCTGCTCTACCTCGCGCTCGAACATCTGTTGCGCAGCCCCTGGGGACGCGTGCTGCGCGCCATCCGGGAGGATGAGACGGCAGCACTGGCGCTTGGCAAGAACGCGACGCGCTTTCGCTTGCAGGCCTTTGCGATCGGCGGCGCCATTATGGGTCTGGCAGGTGCCACACAGGCCCATTTCGTCGGCTTCATCGCGCCCGACAACTACGTGCCACTGCTTACATTCCAGGTCTGGGCGATGCTGATCGTTGGCGGGTCCGGCAACAATCGCGGGGCCATCCTTGGCGCAGTGCTGGTCTGGGGCATCTGGGCAGCCTCGGCCGGCGCCATCGCCTCCCTTTTCCCACCGGACCAGCAGGCGCGCGCCGCCGCGCTGCGGATCGTGCTGATCGGTGTTGGATTGTGCGCGATCCTGCTGCTGCGGCCACGCGGCATTCTCGGCGAAGAGCGCGTGGTTTCGCGCCATCTTGCTCGTCTCAAGCCATCGCATCGAGTCGCGTCCAGACCCACCCCTCCCGATTCCTGAGCGAGGCCGAAATGCCAACCACCCCTGAACGCACGACCCTTGCCGGGCTCGATATCAGCCGGCTGCTGTGTGGGCTCTGGCAAGTCGCAGACATCGAGAAGGACGGGACGACACTCGACCCCGAGCAAAGTGCCGATGCCTTGCAGGCCTATGCCGAGGCTGGTTTCGACACATTCGACATGGCTGACCACTACGGCAGCGCCGAAATCATAACCGGTCGCCTGTTGTCTCGTTACCCCGTGGACAAACGACCTCGGGCTTTCACCAAATGGTGCCCGGAACCCGGCCCTATGACGGCGGAAGTCGTACGAAAAGGCGTCCAGGAACGGCTCGATCGGCTCGGCGTAAATAAGGTAGACCTGCTGCAGTTCCACTGGTGGAGCTTCGAACACCCGGCATGGCTGGATGCGCTGCACGAAATGGCACGGCTCAGGCGGGAAGGCCTGATCGGCGCCATCGGCGTCACCAATTTCGATGCCGCGCATCTGGCGCTCGCCCTCGCCGACGGCATCCCGCTCGCCTCCAACCAGGTCTCCTTTTCCCTGATCGACCGTCGCGCAGCCGGGGCGGTTTCCGAACTTTGCTCGCGCAGCGGCGTCAGGCTGTTCGCCTACGGAACCCTGTGCGGCGGTTTTCTTTCCGACAAATGGCTGGGCGCAGCGGAGCCGGCATCGATCCCCGACTGGAGCCGCTCGAAATACAAGCGCTTCATCGACACCGCCGGCGGCTGGGAAGCCTTCCAGGGCGTGCTTGCCGCGGCAGGCGAAATCGCGCGCAAGCATAAGGTCTCGATTTCCAATGTCGCGACGCGCTGGGTGCTGGAACATCAGTCCGTAGCAGCCGCCATCATCGGCGCGCGGCTCGGCGAAAGCGAACATCGCGACGACAATCTGAAAGTCTTCTCCTTCGCACTCGACACAGAAGACAAGGCCCGGCTCGAGGCAGCTTTTTCCGGCACACAACCGATCCCCGGCGATTGCGGTGATGAATACCGCCGCCCGCCCTTCCTCACCGCCTCAGGCGACCTCAGCCATCACCTCGACGCTCTGCCTTCAGTGTATGTGGCCGAGCCCATTCCGGGACGGTCGAGCCGCTCACGTGTCTCCTCCGGCAGCATATGGGAACCCATTGCGGGTTTCAGCCGAGCGGTGCGGGTGAAGGACACGATCCGCGTTTCCGGCACCACAGCCACCCATGGTTCCGACCGCTGCGTCGCACCCGGCGACGTCGGCGCGCAGACCACCTACATTCTCGACAAGATCCTGGCTTCGATCGCCGCACTTGGCGGGCGTGCCGAAGATGTCGTGCGCACGCGCATCTATCTTCGTGATGCCTCATTGTGGGAACCGGCATCTCGGGCGCATGGCCGCGTCTTCGGAGAAATCAAGCCGGCTAACACCATGATCGCGGCTGGCGACCTTATCGGTGACTACGAGGTCGAGATCGAAGCAGAGGCGGTGATCGACTGATCTCCGCCGATAGCCACAGCTATCGCTCTTATTGCCTGGCCGGAACGATCTCGCGCGGCGTCACGCCGAAACGGCGCCGGAATGCGGTCGCGAAGTTGGCCGGGCTGGTGTAGCCGGCAATATCGCTGGCTCCCTGCACGGTCACCTCGCCGGCCTGTAGAGCAAGGAAGGCGCGTTCCAGGCTTCGATCGCGGATATATTCGAACACGCTGCTCCCCTCCGCCTGACGGAACAGTCGCTGCAGGCCGCTGGCACTGATGCCGGCGGCACGAGCGATCATCTCCACACTCAGTGAACCGCCCGGACGGTTGTCGATAAGCTCCTTTGCCCTCTGCAACCGGACAATATCCTGGCGGGCCATGCCGTCACCGGGTGGAAGTCTGCGCCCGGACTGCGTAACGGCAGCGAGCGTCTCAAGGATGATCTCGATCGCACGCCCTTCGAGATACAGCTTGTGCAAGGCGGGCGAGAGGCCAGAAGGCGCCATGACCTGCTGCACGAGATCGATGACGCGCGGCGTCAATGTCCAGGCGTGATGCGCGAGATGGTCTTTCAGGAACGCCCCCGCCAACCGGGCATCCTGCATCTCCTCAAGCCCGTCTCGGTCGAACCATTCCGGAGTGGCCGAAACAACGAGATGGCGCACATGCTGGCGGCCACGTGAGGCCCGCCGGAAACTTTCCGCGTTGACGCTCATGATGGCGCTGCCCTGCATGGCGCTTTTCGGGTTTCCCTTGAACGCGAAATGCCGGTCACCAATGTCGAGATCGACCTGGCCATCGAGGAAGATGATGCAGGACAAGCCTTCCTTGAGATGGGAGGTCACGGTGAACATCCGCTCCTCCACGACATCACCGCCATGGAGAACAAGGCCGCTGCGCAACTCCTGATGCAGCAGCCTGCCCTCGATCAGCGTATCCTCGTCGGCAAGGCGATCATCGGGGCTGTCGAGCACGACCCCGTCCTTAGCCATGAAGTCGCGGACACGCACCCGCCTGTCCAGCTCTGAGGAGCCAATATCTCTTTCCGTCCGCGCCACCGTCGACATCGCTTTCCGCTCGCATACCTCTCGCCGGTGCTGCGAGGCTGAAGAATCATTCCTACGCAAAGATGTCTGAACGTCCGGCAAAGGTCCCGGCGTTGTCACACATGCTTAGCTGCCCTATCCACTACTTTAACTTGACAAATGCAGTCAAATTTATTTGGGGCTTGGAATGGTTCGAATTGGCGTCACGGCATATCAGGCAGGCAGAGCATGGGGCACATCCGCCTGTCACGGTCGCCTGTTGCGCGGTTCGATCCTTGCCTTCGGCGCGGTGTTGGCACTGCCCCCGTTGGCAAGCGCCCAGAATGCGGCAGGGCCTACCCAGCTTGAAAAGATCACGCTCGAAGGTGAAAGCGCTCGCGGTCCGGACAAGGGTATCGTTGCCAAGCAGAGCACCAGCGCTTCGAAGACCAGCACGCCACTCAAGGAAACACCACAGGCCGTCAGCGTGGTCACGCGCGATCAGATGAAGGCTCAGGGCGTCGACAGTGTCGCGGACGCGCTGCGCTACACGCCGGGCGTCCTCCCCGACCCGAACGGCTTCGATGTGCGCTACGACTGGCTCTACATTCGCGGTTTCAACACCTTTGGCACGACCTGGCTCGATGGGCTGGTCATGCCCGGCGATCCATCCGGATACGCCACGCCGACCGTCCACCCCTTCGCCCTCGAACGTGTGGAAGTCATCAAGGGGCCGGCATCCGTGCTTTACGGGCGCGCCGTGCCAGGCGGACTGGTCAATCTGGTCAGCAAGCGGCCGCAGCAAACGGCGCACCGCGAAGCTTCGATCAAGACCAGCGCCTTCGGCGGCGTCGAAGGGGCCATCGACGTGACCGGACCGCTGACGCCGGATGGCGAATGGCTCTATCGCTTCACCGGCTTGGCCAAGAACATGCATACCCAGATCGACATGGAGCGCGATCGCAAGATCATGCTGGCGCCCAGCCTGACCTGGAATCCGTCGGCCGACACCTCGCTCACCCTCTATGGCTACTACCAGCGCGACCGCGACATCTTCAGCCCACGCTTCTATCCGGCCGCCGGCACGTTACTGCCCAATCCCGCCGGGGAGATTCCCCGCGATCTTTTCCTGGCCGATCCCAATGCAAACCAGTTCAACCGCGACTATTTCGCCGCCGGCTACGAATTCTCGCATCACCTCAACGAAACCTGGACGGTGCGTCAGAACCTTCGTTATGCCCGCTCCGAACAGGACATGTTCCTGGCTCTGGTCAATCCTGCCTTTGCCTACTCGGGCGCGCCGTCCAGCCAGTTGAACAGGGTCTCCGGCGTTTCGGACGACAAGCTTTCCACCTTTGCGGTCGACAACCAGGCCGAAGCGGTGTTCGACACCGGCGCCCTTAACCACACCGTGCTTTTCGGGCTCGACTATGTGCATGCGGTCACGGACACGAACTTCGGCAACACCGGTCCCGGCGTCAATGTGCCGCCGCTGGACTTCCTCAACCCCATTTACGGGCGGATGATCCCGACGGCACCGATCCAGCGCTCGGGCCTGCAGAAACAGGATCAGATCGGCTTCTATGCCCAGGATCAGATCCGCTACGACCGCTGGGTCGGCACGTTTGGATTGCGATACGACCGATCCAAGCTCGAAAGCACGAACCGCATGCTGGCGGATACGCAACCGGTCAAGACAGACGACAATCAGCTGACCTGGCGCGCCGGCCTCACCTATCTCTTCGACAACGGCCTGGCGCCTTACGCCAGCTATACGACATCCTTCCTGCCGACCCTGGGAACGGACAAGTCGAACAATCCCTTCCGCGCCCAGACCGCCCAGCAATTCGAAGTCGGCGTCAAATACGAACCGGTCGGAGCGCGCGGCATGGTCGGCCTGTCGGTCTTCGACCTGACGCTTGAGAACGCATTGACGCCCGACCCGAAAGACTCGCGCTTCTCCGTCCAGGCAGGCAAGCAGCGCGTGCGCGGTGTCGAGCTTGAGGCCAAGGTGGAGCTCACGCCCGAACTCGACGTGCTCGGCGCCTATGCCTATTCGCATTCGGAAGTGCTGCGTTCGAACAGGAGCGTGGAACTGGGGCGCGAGATGCTCCGGCTGCCTGAGCACCAAGCCAGTCTGTGGGCAATCTACCGGCCGACATATGTGCCTGGCTTTGCCCTCAGCGCAGGCGTGCGCGCCATGTCGTCCTACCAGACCGACAGCACCTATCTGGCGCAATTGCGCATTCCGGCACGCACACTTGTCGATATCGGCGCGGAATATGACTTCGGTGCGGTCGACAAGACGTTCGAAGGCACCAAGCTGCAGCTCAACGTGAGCAATCTTTTCGACAAGAAATATGTCTCGCACTGCCTGAACCTGACCGGTGGCAGTTGCAACTACGGCGCTGGACGGACGATCACCGCGGGCATCAACTACACATGGTAATGATGTCTGGCCACCGGATGACGGGAACGCGCGCCGTTGCGGCGCCGTTCCTGCTGCGGTCGATATTCCTGGCGCTTGGCCTGGCCTTGCTGCTCAGCAGCTTCGGCTGGCGGTCAGCACATGCCGAGATCATTCTGACCGACGCGGCCGGTCGCGAGATTCGGCTGGAAAAACCGGCAACGAGGATCGCAACGAACGAGAGCTTGCTCCTGCTTTCGCTGGCGCTGATCGATCCCGACCCGGCGGCGAAAATCGTGGGATGGGCCGCGCCCAGACGCCTCGACAGCGGCGTCCACGCCGCTTTTCGCAAACGATTCCCGCAGGCGATGGACATTCCCGAGGTAGGCGGCGTGCTGCCCAGCAAGAGTTCAGCCGAGGCGATCTTGAGCGCGCGGCCGGATCTCTTCGTCGTCAGCATCTGGGATCCGGGCTGGAGCGACATCGTCGAAATCCTGAAATCCGCCGGTGTCCCGACGATCTTCCTGGATAGCCCTAAGAACAGCACGCTCAGCCCCGCTGAGGTGACCGCCTTCTCGATGACATTGCTCGGCAAGGCGATCGGCCAGGATACGAAAGCCGGCGAATACGCCGGCTTTGTCAAGGAACGCTACCGTCTCATCGAAGAACGACTGAAAGGCGCAAAAGACCGACCGAGCGTGCTGGTCGACGCCCATGCCGGCGCCGTCTGCTGTTCGTCGCCGGGCGCGAGCAACCGCATGACGGAAGCCATCGAAATGGCGGGCGGGCACAGCATCGGTGCCGACATCCCCGGCTATGACGGGCAGCTCAGCGCCGAATTCGTCCTTGGCATCGACCCCAAGGTCTATATCGCGACCGGCGGCCCACACCTTGCCGCGCAAGGCGGCCTGGTGGTTGGAGGCGGCGTGAGCGCGCAATCGGCCCGGGCTTCGCTACAGACGGCGATCGGTCGTGATTTCCGCGGCGAACTGACCGCGATACGCAGTAGTCGCGCCTACGCCGTGTCACACCAGCTCTCGATCTCCGCCCTGAGTTTCCTCGTGTTCGAATGTTTCGCCAAATGGCTGCATCCGGAGCTCTTCGGCGATCTCGATCCAGATCGCACCTTGGCCGAGATCAATGAGCGCTTCATGGCCGTACCGCTCGAAGGCACGTTCTGGATCGGATTGAAGGACCATGCCGCACCAACTCCGCAGTGAGATGCCCGGGGTTTTGAAAACACCCCCAGCACAACACGTCGAGCGCGTGACAAGCTTGAACGCAAGGCTTTGATCATGATGACATTTTCTGCCCAGACCCGTGTCGCGCTGTCCGATCCCGAGGCGATCATCGCACCGGTCTGCGAACATATGCTCGAACATGGCGGCGTCGCGCGCGTGGAAGCCGGCGTCCGCATTCTCGAATTTTCCGGTGCCCGTGCGCGGTTCAGCCTGACGGATCATGAAACATTGGTAGATGTCGAGGCGAACAGCCTGGAAAGCCTCTATTTCGTGAGGGTTGCCGTCGCCTCGCACATTCTGGAGTTCGCCGAGCCCGCGGCCCCCACCATCGTCTGGAGCGGCGACGGCAGCGAACTGGCGCGGCCACCGAATTTCCAGGTCCTGCGCATAACGGATGTGCAGGACATCACACCTCATATGCGCCGCATCACCTTTCACGGCGGCAATGTGGCGCGCTTTGCGGGAATGAATGCGCTGCACCTCAATGTCCTGTGCCAGCATCCCGATCTGGCGGCACCACAATGGCCGACGGTCGGCAGCAACGGGTTGGCGCAATGGGAAGATCCGGCAAGACGCCCGACCTTGCGGAAATACACTGTTCGCTCGCTCGATATCGCCGCCGGCAGGCTGGACATCGATTTCGTGCTCCACGCCGATGCCGGACCTGGATCGGCGCTGGCCAAAACCGCACAGATCGGCGCCGAAATAGGCGTCATCGGCCCGGGTGGCGGCGGCCTTGCCGATGCCGATTGGTATCTCTTTGCCGGAGACGAGACTGCCCTGCCTGCCATCGCCCGCATGCTGGAACGTCTTCCCGCGCAGGCACGGGGCAAGGCTTTCATCGAAGTCGCTGACAAAAGCGAAGTCCAGCGGCTCGAATTCCAGGCTGGAATCAATGTGGCATGGCTCTATCGCAATGGTGCCGCCGCCGGCACGACGTCGCTGCTGATCGACGCCATGCGAAGCATGGTGCTTCCGGACGATGGGTCATCCATCTACGTCTGGGCCGGCTGCGAATTCGCCACGTTCCAGCAGATCCGCAGCTATTGCCGCAACGAACTCGGTCTCAAGAAGGACGAGCACCTGGTGGTATCTTATTGGAATCGCGGCAACAGCTCCGAATAAATCCGGCTCATTAGCGAGAACCAGAGACCGCCCGACCAGGTCATTCCTCGGGGATGAATGCCGGATTGTAGACGACTTCCCAAAGATGGCCGTCCGGATCCTGGAAGTAGCCGGCATAGCCGCCCCAGAAGGTCTGTTGCGCTGGCTTCACCAGCCGTGCGCCGGCGGCGATGGCTTTTTCCATCACGGCGTCGACGTCCGCTTCAGTCGCCACGTTGTGGCCAAGCGTGAGTTCTGTCGGACTGCGCCCGGTTTTCTCGATCCCCGCATCATGGGCAATATCGGCTCGCGCAAAAAGCGCGAACTTCAGCCCGCCCTGCAGATCGAAGAAAACGACAGCGCCATGCTCGAACTCGGTGCCGATAATGCCTTCTGTCGGCAGTCCCAGGCCGTCGCGGTAGAATTCAAGCGACGCTTCGAGATTGTCGACGCCTAGAGTGATTACGCTGATCCTCGGTTTCATGGTCTTGACCTTTCCCAATGAACTGAATGACGGTGCCGGCGGAAGCGATGTCGGCCCTTCGTCCTCTCTGTCCCCAAACGAATGGCATTGCTTGAACATTTCGGCCAATCTCGCCGTTCGGGACTGCCAGCCGGTTGAACCTCGGCCCTACCGCGCGTACCTGTTGCAGACGAAACCGGCCAATGTGGAAGGCCAGGGAGATCATCATGCAGGCGGTGCCCGCTCAGGCAACCGGCCATTATCATGAACGTCCGGTCGCGCCTTTCCTGCGCCACTGGTTCTCAGCCGTCTGGGCTCACCAGTTGCCGGAAGCCGAAGCCCCGCCTGTCATCGTGACACCTGACGGCACGATCGATCTGCAGTGGATCGAGGGGCATTTCCGTATCGCGGGCCCTGACAAAGACCCTCAGACCGAGATGATACCGGCCGGCACCGCAGTCATCGGGTTTCGCTTCCAGCCGGGAGCGGCAGCGGCGTGGCTCGGCATTCCAGCCGTTGAGCTGCTTGGCCAGCGCCTGGCGATTGGCACCGTGCTCGGTCGAAAAGGCCGGCTACTGGGCACCAACATCCGAAATCAGCCGGATCTCACCGCACTGATCCTATCCATTGAGAAGAGCATAGCGGATCATGCCCACCACGATGCCGCCGACCACACCATGCTGGCCGCATTTCGACTGATCGAGGGCGGTCCACCCCTTAATGCGCCGCTCATTCCCTGGCTGGGGCGAGCTCTGGCGATGAGCGAGCGCACGCTTAGACGTCGCTTCGACGAAAGTTTCGGCTACGGTCCCAAAACGCTCGACCGGATCCTGCGTTATCAGCGCTTCCAACGCCTATCGCGAAACTCGCAGGCGTCAACGGCAATGCTGGCGACGGAAGCTGGTTATGCAGATCAGGCGCATCTGGTCCGGGAAAGCCGTCGCCTCACTGGCAGCACGCCGGCGCAGCTCGAGCGCATGCTGACCAACCGGTAGGCCTGACCGTTTCACTCACAGCATTCTACTCTATCTCTTTGTTTTATCGCATGACGGGCGGCGGATGCCGCCCTCTTTGTCCGAAAAGTCTGCAACTTTTTGCTTCGCTGACCTTCGGTTCGAGATCATGCTCTAGCTGGCAGCCCACGCGTGTCCGACAACGATTGCCGCATAGCGCGCAGCCTTGCCTGCCCCAACCAGCACAATGAATTGCCAAAAACCGACACGGGCTGCGCCCGCAGCAACAGTCAACGCGTCGCCGATGACCGGCAGCCAGGCGAAAGGCAGCGTCCACAGACCATAGCGTCTGAACAGGCCGCCCGCCTTGTCATAATGTTCGCGCGATACAGGAAACCAGCGACGGCCGTGCAGCACCTCAACGCCGCGGCCAATCGCCCAATTCACCACCGACCCCGCCGTGTTGCCGACGGTTGCCACGACGGCAAGGAGGGCGGGATCGCCGCGACCAGCCGCAAGCAGTCCGAGCAGAACCAGCTCGGACGACACCGGCAGCAGGGTTGCTGCCAGAAAGGCGCTGATGAACAACGCGCCATAGGATGCGAGCACTCCCATCAGAACCTAATATGACTCGCTATCCATCCTGCTCAGACCGTTACGTCGACAATGCCCATCATGCCAAGCTGCTCATGCTCAAGAATATGGCAATGGTACATGCGTTGCCCCGGCAGGTCCTGCTTCAACAAGAGCCGCACGGTTTCGCCCTGCGCGACGTTGACGGTGTCCTTCCACGCCCGATAGGCGGGCGCCGTCACCTTGCCGTCGCGTTCGTGCTCGACCACCTGGAACTGCGTACCGTGGACATGGAAGGGATGGTCCATGTCAGCCTTGTTGACGACTTCCCACAACTCGACCTCGCCAGCTTTGGCAACAATATCGACGCGTTTCATGTCGAAGGCCACATCGTTGATGAAGAAGCCCATTTCCATGCCGCTGGCACCCATACCCATCTTCTCGGTGAAGACGAAGCGGCGGTTGATTGCAGTGGGACCAAGGGCTGCGATGGCGCGCAGCTTTTCGGGCAGCGGCGGCATCGGCTCGCCTGCCGCGCCTGAAACATTGACCGTCAGCAGCGCCAGCCCGGCATCATCCGGCTTGCCCGGTCCCATCCAGCCGCGCTCGTAGGCGAGCGTCTCCAGCTGCATCGCCCCCGGCTTGTCGAACGACACCACCAGTTCAAGCCGTTCCGCCGGCGCCAGCAATACGTCTTCCACCGCGACCGGCGTCTCCAGCAAACCACCATCGCTGCCGATCACCACGATATTCGCCGCGCCGAAGGAGAGTTTCAAAAAGCGCGCATTGGTGGCGTTGTAGAGGCGGAAGCGGCGCTTGGCTCCAAGTGGCACATCGAGCGCCGGGTTCTTCTGGCCGTTGACCAGGATATGGTCGCCGACACGGCCATTCATCAGGTCGACCATCGAATTTTCGGGGATGCTGCCATCGGCCCCCAGGCGCAGATCGGTGAAGACGAGCACGGTATCGCCGTAGGCGGCCGGAATCGGGTCGGCTTTCGACCTGACCAGGAAGACGCCCGCGAGCCCGCGATAGACCTGTTCGGCCGTCTTGCCGTGCGGGTGCGGATGGAACCAGTAGGAGGCAGCACTTCCGGCCGGAAGATCGAACGCATAGCGGCGAGTGGCACCTGAAGCGACAGGATCCATCGGATTGCCATCCTGATCAGCCGGCACCGGCATGCCGTGCCAGTGGATGGTGCTGTCCTCACCTGGAATATCGTTGACGAAGTCGATCTCGATACGATCGCCCTCGAATGCCTCGATCAACGGGCCGGGTGTCATGCCGTTATAGGCAAGAACCGGTGTTTCAACGCCGACGGCAAAATGGGCTGTCGCGGGCGCAGCCACTAGGTTGGCGCGGAACAGGCCGGTTTCGGTTGCCTGATTGGCCAATCGGGGCAATTCACGCAGCGTCTCGCCTTCCTTCAGGACAAGCGAGGCTGCCGGCTTGGCGGGTTCGGCCGCCATGCCATGGCCGGAATGATCCATGCCCGGCATCGCATTCATGTCGTCCATCTTCATCTGTGCCAGCGCGTGGCCGCCGGTTGCGAGCGTGGCAAGGCCTGCCGTCAGAAAGGTGCGACGGTACATGGGAGACTCCTCTTGTTGTGTTCTTGATTGTTACGGTTCAGTGCGCGCCGTAACGTCTTGAGGCAGCACGCCTGGGTTTGGGCGCGGCTGCTTCGTGGCCGCTCGAAAGTTCTTCGATGATGGGACAGTTCGGGCGCTCGTCACCGTGGCAGGTCTTGGCCAGATGCCGCAGCGTCTCCGCCATCGCGCGCAGCGCGCGCATCTTACGCTCCAGTTCGGCGACATGTGTCATTGCAAAGCGCTTGACGTCGCTGCTGGCGCGCGAACGGTCGCTCCACAACGCAAGCAGGCTCGTCATCTGTTCGACCGAAAAGCCGAGATCGCGGGCCCGTCGGATGAAGCGCAACATGTGCACTTCGTCCGACGAATAGTCCCGGTAGCCGGCTTCGGTACGCGACGGGCTGGCGATCAACCCGACCTGTTCGTAATAGCGGATCATCTTGGCTGAAACGCCCGAGGCGCTGGCCGCTTGTCCGATGTTCATTCGCAACTCCCTTTCCGGTTGTTGCCGAAGCAGATAGAGCTTCCAGTGACTGGAAGGTCAAGCGCCTGTTTGAGAATTTCATCACCGCCATGGTCACACGTCGTGAGCATCCGCATCGAGCCGCTTGACCTTCCCAGCATGGCAAGCCCCACAACCGGCTGATCAGCCACGAAAAGGAGACTTGCCATGCTGAACCTGAAAGTTCCGGAAATGACCTGCAGCCATTGCGCCAGCACAGTCGAGAAGGCGGTGAAGGGTGTGGATCCAAGAGCCAAGGTCACCGTCGATCTCGGCACGTCCACCGTATCGGTGGAAGGCGCCAGCGACGAGGAAGCGGTTTCGTCCGCAATCCTGCAGGCAGGCTATGCCAACGAAAAGCTTGTCGTCAGCTGCTGCGGCAGCTGCCACTAGAGCGTTTCCGTTTTTCACGGAAACGCGGAAACGCTCTAGCTTTTTGTTTTACGCAATTCCGGACGGAAAACCGTTACACACTTTTCCTGGAATTGCTCTAGAGCAAATCCGGCAAAAGCGCTTAGTGGTTTTTCCGGAATTGCGTAAAATAGAGAATTGGAGCGTTTCTGCGAGAAAGACGTGGGAGCGCTCCCATGAAAAAACGGCCCCGCTCTTTGGCGGGGCCGTCAAACCTTCGACGAGCTTCATGGAAAGAAGCAGCGTCGTAATGCCATTCGCAAATGGCTAGCCAGCAAATCTCGTTTCAGCCGCCCATCCATTGCGGCAGGCAAGCCTTGGCGATGATATGCGCCGGCGGGATCGAGGGTTCAATTCCGGAACGCATTCGGGCTCTTTCGAGAAGCAGGCGTACATGTTCCGGTCGCCAGCCGTCGCGCTCCATCACGAGTTGCACGATCTGGTCGCCCAAAAGCTCTTCCAGTGTCTCTCTGCGCTCACCCATGTCTTGCCTCTTCGAAGGCCACCCGCGATGCATAAATAGGGCGCCAAACATGGCAACCCAATGATGCTTCGTCGGCTATTTCGAGGAATTTAAAGAAAAAAAATGAGGCAGCGTCAGCGACGTGTTTCACATTCAATCGAGGGGCGTCTGGCCGGTCTACGCTGGCGGCGGTGCGCCTTCGAATTGCGGCAAGCCGTCATCGATGACGAGCCAGGGCTGCTTGGAAGCCGTAAAAAAATGCATGTCTGGCACAAACACGGCCGGGTCATCGAGCGACCCCGAAGTCACACCCATGACGCCGGCTTTCTCACGCCGCGAGAACATGGTCGTGCCGCAATGCGGGCAGAAGCCTCGCCTGATTTCAGCGGACGAACTGACCATGGCCAGCGGCCCTTCGACCGCCACTGCGTCGATGGGGAACAGAAGCCGCGCATTGAACGCCGCGCCGATCGCCTTCTGGCAAAGGCGGCAGTGGCAGACGCGCTGGTTGATCGGCTCGCCGTCGGCGAAATAGCGCACCGCGCCACACAGGCAACCACCTTGGTATTTCATTATCGTTCCGGCATCTCGAGAAGAAAAACGGCACGGTAGCTTGCCGCCCCGTGCCGTCAAATCAAAAGCCGTGATGCGGCCTATTCAAGCTGTCGATCAAAGCGTCTTGGCCAGTTCCTCGAGCTGGTCGGCGCAGATACCCCACCCCCCGTCAAAACCCATCTGTTCATGCTGTTCACGATCGGCGGCATTCCAGTGCCGGACGCGCGCAATGTAGCGGGTCTTGCCGGCGCCTTCATCTTCGAAGGTCAGCACGACGGTCATGAAAGGTTTCTGGGAAGGCTGCCAGTCGCCGACATACGCGTCGGTAAAAACCAGCTTTCGACCGGGAACCACTTCCAGATACTGGCCGGCATTGGGGAACTCGCTGCCATCCGGCCCAGCCATCACAACCAGCGATGCTCCGCCGGCACGCAGATCCACTTCCGCACGCGGTGTTGTCCACGGCTTCGGCGCAAACCACTGCGTCATCAGCTTCGGGTCGGTCCAACAGCGGTAAACGGCTTCGCGTGGCGCATCGATGATGCGGGCAAGAACCAGTTCGTTTTCCGTCGACGGTGCGATGTCGAGCTTGCTGGTCATAATACGTCTCTCCTTGATGGGTTGATTTCGGTCTTCGCACCAAGGACGCGTCGCGAGGCCACAACCCGACACTCCCCTGAAAATTTCAGCGGTGAAATCGAAAAGGGGATTCTTTTCAGGCGTTTGCAAGCATAAGCGAAAGCTTCAGTGCTTTCGCGCCTGCACCAGATAGGCGTCGATGGTCGTTTCGCCCAGCCACTTCGCGGCTTCCAGCCGATGCAGCCCCTCGACCAGCACATAACGGCTGCCATCATGGCGAACCTGGATCGGCATCTTCATGCCGTTTTCCAGAATGTCCTCGGCCAGATGGCGCACGGTTTCAGGGTGCAGCGTCTTGCGCCGGGCTGCCGGCACGTAGATGTCGTCGACCTTGACTTTCTGTACCCTCAGCATGGCGGCTCCGTGCGAATGCCCTCGCCTCTGGATAGTCGGTTTGCCGACCAAGGCCAAGGGCAACAGGCTGGCCCGACGCTTTCCATTTGACGCCCGGCAAGGCGATGTCCGAAATGGCTGAAGACTCATGAGCTTGCCATGGACCGATCGCCTTCGACATTCCCGGACTTCGGGTTGACCGCGCAGCAGCGTCACGCAGCTGTGCGAAGCCACTACTACGAGAAGCCGGGCATGGATGGCGCGCGCGGTGAGATCTGGGCCTATACCGACCGTCTGTCCTATCGCCCGGGAGAAATCGTGCGGCTGCAGGTCAGCGCAACAGCGGCGCGCTTTGCCATCGAGATCGTCCGTGACGGTGGCACGGAAACCAGGTTTTTCGAACAGGCCGGTATTGCCTGCCATTGGCAGGACACGCCGGAGCAGTGCTCGGTGCAAGGCTGCGGCTGGGAGACCTCCTTCGAGTTTGCAGTTGGAGCCGATTGGCCATCCGGTGCCTACCGGGTGACGTTGACGGCCGAGGGCCGGGACAAGCAACCGATCCACTACCAGCACCTTTTCATCGTCGCACCACAAGCCGGCAAAAGGTCCGGCCGGATCCTCCAGGTAGCGGCGACCGGAACCTGGCTGGCCTATAACACCTGGGGCGGTTCCAATCACTACGAAGGCATCACTGGACCGAACGGCAACCAGTATTCGCCGGTCGTGTCGACCCAGCGACCTTGGTGCCGCGGTTTCGTCACGCTACCGCCAGACGCCCCACGTGTGCCGCACGGTGTATCCATGCCACCCAGAACAGCGCCGCGCTATCCGCATATGGAATGGGCCTACGCCACCGGCCATTCCAAGAAATACACCTCGTCCGGCTGGGCAAGCTATGACAGCCACTTCTTCCGTTTCGCGGAACGCAGCGGCTATGCGGTCGACCTTGCCAGCCAGCACGAGCTGCATTTCACCCCTGAAATCCTCGACGGTTATGACTGTGTCGTCTTCGTCGGCCACGACGAATACTGGACCTGGGAGATGCGCGACGCCATCGACGCCTACGTAGAAGAAGGCGGTCATGTCGCGCGTTTTGCCGGCAATTTCATGTGGCAGACGCGGCTGGAAAACGAAGGCCGGCGACAGGTCTGCTACAAGTACCGTGCCCGCTCGGAAGACCCGGTTTACAAAAGCGGCAACGTTCGCCGCGCCACCCATTCGTGGGAAGCTCCGGAAATCGGCAGGCCAGGAGCGGAGACATTCGGATTGAATGCGACGCGCGGTCTCTATGCCGGCTGGGGCGGCTGCGCGCCGCGCGGTGCGCGCGGTTTTCCGATCTATCGGCCCGAACATTGGGCATTTGCCGGTACCGGTCTCTATTACGGAGACCTGCTCGGTGTCGACAGCCACATCTTCGGCTATGAAGTCGACGGGCTTGAGCATGAGATCCTAGGTGGCCTGCCCTACCCCACGGTTGGCAGCGGTGCGCCGGCAGGCCTGGAAATCCTCGGTGTCGGCATGGCATCACAGGTCGAGGAAAGCGCCGATATCGCGCCGGAGGATCAATTCCTCGGCGACGAGGACGGCCGCTTCAGCGCTGAAACCCTGTTCGGCGAAGCGAGCGACGCCAATCTCGACAAGGTCAAGCGCGCGAACGGCATGATTGTCTCCTTCCAGCGTGGCAAGGGCGAGGTCTTCCATGCCGGCAGTTGCGAATGGGTGGCCGGACTGCTGCGCCAGGACGCCATGGTCGAACGCGTGACAGCCAACGTGCTTGACCGTTTCCTCGGTACGGCATCCTCATGACCGAGATATCCGCAAAGTCCGCTGCCGGAGCTTCCGTGACAAAACCCAACCTCTTTCATTTCACCCGCCTGCCGCGTCCGACCGTGGATCGCGGGGACGGCATCTATCTGTGGGATAGCCAGGGCCACCGCTATATCGACGGCTCGAGCGGGGCGGTGAACGTCAATATCGGCCATGGCAACCAAGCCGTGATCGACGCGATGAAGCGGCAGATGGACCGGGTCAGTTTCGCCTACACGATCCATTTCGAAAGCGAACCGGCACTTGCCCTTGGCCGCGAGCTGGCAAAACGCCTGCCGACGGGGCTGGACCGAATCTACTTCGTCTCTGGAGGCTCGGAGGCAGTGGAGGCCAGCCTGAAGCTCGCACGGCAATGGGCCGTCGCCACCAACCAACCCAAGCGCTGGAAGATCGTCGGTCGCATGCCGTCCTACCATGGCATCACCGTCGGCTCGCTCGGTGTCACCGGTGACGAGGTGCTGACGCCTGCCTTTGCATCCATCGGCAGATCCATGCCACTGGTGCCGGCCCCCTTCGTGCATCGAGACAAGGATAACCTCTCGATCGAGCAACGCGGACAGCGCTACGCCGACATGCTCGAGGACAAGATCGTGGAGGAAGGCGCAGACAGCGTGCTTGCCTTCATCATGGAGCCGATCGGCGGCGCGGCGACTGCAGCACTGGTGCCGCCCGACAGTTATTTCGCCCGCATCCGCGAGATCTGCGACCGCCATGGCATCCTGCTCATCCACGACGAGGTGATGACCGGCATCGGCCGCACCGGCCGTTTCCTCGGCGGAGACCACTGGAACTGCCGGCCCGATATCGTCGTGCTCTCCAAGGGCCTCTCGTCAGGCTATGCGCCGCTGGGAGCCATAGCGGCGACAGAAGCGGTCGTCGGCCCGGTGCTTGCCATGGGCGGCTTCCTGCACGGCCACACCTATGGCGGCAATCCCGTCGCCGCGGCAGCCGGTCTCGCCGTACTTGGAGAGATCGACAGGCTTGGGCTCACCGAGAATGCCGCGGCAATGGGCGAGGTGCTGAAGGGGGAATTGCTGGCTTTGACAAAGCGCTTCCCTTTCGTGGCCGACGTGCGCGGCAAGGGACTGTTGCTTGGTGCCGAGCTTTACGCTGATCCGCTCGCCAAGACGCCTTTGCCACGCGAACGAAACGCCAATCTGCGTCTCATCGACCTTGCCTTCGAGCGCAGGCTGATCATCTATTCCCGCCGGGTGCGCGGTGGGCCGGAGAGTGACAATTTTATGGTCTGCCCACCCCTGATCACCACCCGCGAACAGATCGGAGAGATCATCGAGGTGTTGGCCGACAGCCTGCAAGCCCTGGCCGATGAACTCGGCCTGCCGGTCAATTCCTGAGGATCGCCATGGCGCCGAACAAAGTCATCATCACCTGCGCGGTCACCGGTTCCGTGCATACACCTTCGATGTCGCCCCACCTGCCGGTCACCCCGGACCAGATCGCAGCGGAAGCGATTGCAGCCGCGGAAGCCGGCGCTTCCATCCTGCATTTGCATGCACGTGACCCACAGGATGGCCGCCCGACAGCGGATCCTGCGGTGTTCATGCAGTTCCTGCCACGCATCAAGCAGGCGACGGACGCCGTTGTGAACATCACCACTGGCGGCTCTTCGCTGATGAGCTTGGATGAGCGTCTGGCAGCTCCGTTGCAGGCCCAACCGGAAATGTGCTCACTCAACATGGGATCGATGAATTTCGCCTTGTTCCCCATGCTGGACAAACCACGCGAGTGGCAACACGATTGGGAGCCGAAGCTCCTGGAAGCAACCCGCCACACCATCTTCAAGAACACTTTCGCCGACATGGAGACCATTCTCGACAAGCTCGGCAGGGGTTGCGGCACGCGTTTCGAATTCGAATGCTACGATGTCGGCCACCTCTATTCGCTGGCCTATTTCCGTGACCGGGGGCTGGTGCAGGGGCCACTCTTCATCCAGTTCGTGCTGGGCATCCTGGGTGGCATCGGCGCCGACCCCGAAAACCTGCTCCACATGAAGCGGATCGCCGACAAGCTGTTCGGCGGTGACTACAAATTCTCCGTGCTTGCCGCCGGCCGCCAGCAGATGCCACTGATCTCGATGGCTGCAGCCATGGGCGGCAATGTCCGCGTCGGGCTGGAAGACAGCCTCTATGACGGTCGCGCGCTGGCGAAGTCCAATGCCGATCAGGTCACGCGTATCCGCGGCATCCTCGAAGGCCTGTCGCTGGAAGTTGCAACACCCGCCGAAGCGCGCCAGATGCTGGCACTCAAGGGCGGCGACCGAGTGGCATTTTGATGAGTGACATTAAACAGACGACTGTTCGTATCCGCCCTGCTCGCGCCGAAGACACCGACAACATCCACGCAGGCCTCCTGGGGATCGCCGAGGCGGTCGGCGAGTTGCACAGGATGCGATCGACGCCCGCTGACATCCGCCGCGATGGGTTTGGCGACAGGCCGCATTTCCAGGTCCTGATCGCAGAAATCGATTCAGAATTCGCCGGCATGTGCCTGTATTTCCCGATCTATTCCACCTGGAGAGGAAGACCCGGCGCTTTCGTCCAGGATCTTTTTGTCGCGGAGAAGTTCCGTGGAAAGAAGGTCGGCGAAAAACTGCTGCGACGGCTGGCACGGCAGGTCAATGACGAGGGTGGTGCCTATCTGGAACTCGCCGTCGATACCGGCAATGTCGGTGCGCAACGTTTTTACGAACGCATAGGCATCGCCCATCAGGACGACGATCAGGTCCACAGGATCATAGGCGATGCTTTCTTCGCCTTTGCCGCAGCCAGGGATTTCGGGGACGAGATGTGAGAGCCTTTTATGCCGACGAACAGAAACGCCATGATCCCAAGGCCTTTCTTTCCAGCGGTGCGCCGCAGCCCAACCCGGAGCAGCCGGAGCGCGCCGAACGGCTGAAGGCCGGCGCGCTTGCCGCCGGCTGCTCGATCGAGCGGCCCCGCGATCACGGGCTCGGGCCGGTGGCGGCCGTCCATACGCCGGAATATCTCGATTTCCTCGAACATATCTTCGAGCGTTGGCAGCGGATCGAAGGCGCTTCCGCCGAGGTGATCCCGAACATACACCCGCTCGCCCGCACCGGCTCCTATCCTGCCTCCGCCGTGGGTCAGGCCGGCTACCACATGGCCGATACCGCCTGCCCGATCTCGCTGGACACCTGGCACAGTGCGCTGTGGAGTGCGTGGAGTGCCGTGGAGGCGGCCGAAACCGTGCTTTCAGGTGAACCCGCTGCCTACGCACTTTGCCGCCCACCGGGTCATCACGCCTTCGCCGATGTGGCCGGCGGTTTCTGCTTCATCAACAATTCGGCCGTTGCCGCGCAGGTGCTTCGCAAAAAAGCGGCGCGCGTGGCGATCCTGGATGTCGACCTGCATCATGGCAATGGCACGCAAGGGATATTCTACGCACGCCCCGACGTCCTCACTGTCTCCATCCACGCCGACCCGGTGCGCTTCTATCCGTTCTTCTGGGGGCACGCCGACGAGCGTGGCGAAGGTCCGGGCCTGGGTTACAATCTCAACCTGCCCCTGCCCCGCAAATCCGGCGACGCAGCCTTTCTCGAAACGCTTCAGGGTGCTTTGCGCCGCATCCGCAGCTTCGCGCCGGATGCTTTGGTCATCGCGCTCGGGCTCGATGCCTTCGAAGGCGATCCCTTCGGCGGGCTATCGGTTTCAACACCCGGCTTTGCGCGGATCGGCGAAGCCATCGCCAAGCTCGGGCTGCCGACGATGATCGTGCAGGAAGGCGGCTATCTGTGCGATGCGCTCGGGGCCAACCTGACCAGCTTCCTCACCGGCTTCGGCAGCAGTCATCGGCCATAAGGTACCACAACAGTCAGCGCTGCTGCCGCAGCATGGCGATGGTGCGGCTTACGCTTTCCAGCGTCTCTCCGACTTCCGCGGCAGTGTTGTAGTGAGCGATGCCGATGCGCACGACGCCCTGGTCGGCCGGAATTCCGAGTTGGTGCACGATCTCCCAAGCGTAGTTGTGGCCCGACCACAGGAATATGCCTTCGGCATTCATCGGCCTGACGATGCTTTCCGGCGCGATACCCTCGACAGTGAAGGAGACGGTCGGTACCCGCTCATGGATACGTGTCCTGTCGGTGATGCCATGGATGGTCAGTTCATCGATCTTGGAAAGCCCGTCGATCAACTGTAGCGCGAGAGCGTTTTCATAGGCGATGGCCGCGCTGAACGCAGCTGCGATCTTCTCGCGCCGCGAACCCTTCGAGCCTGCCGCTTCGCCCAGCCGCTCGAAATGGCCGATCGCTGCGGTCAGTCCCGCCATCAGTTCGATCTGCGGCGTGCCGAGCTCGAACCGCTCCGGCAGACCGTTGGACGAACACCGGCATTTGTAAGGCTGCAGGGCGTCGATGACCGTGCGTCTGCCCCACAGGATGCCCATATGCGGGCCGAAGAACTTGTAGGCCGAGCAGACCAGGAAGTCGCAGCCGATTTCGGCGACGTCGACAAGCCCATGCGGTGCGAACTGTACGGCATCGACATAGACCAGCGCGCCGGCCTCCCTGGCAATGCGGGTGAGCTCCTTCACCCGGTTGATCGAGCCGGTGAGATTGGAGGCATAGTTCAGCGCAACCAGGCGCGTTCGATCGCTTAAAAGCGCGGACAAAGCGGCAGGCTCAACCTGCCAGCTTTCCTGGTCGAAAGGCAGCCAGCGTACAACAAGGCCGCGATCCTCGGCCAGTTGCAGCCAGGGCGAAACGTTGCCCTCATGGTCCATGCGGGTGAGGATGATTTCGTCGCCAGCCGCAAAATCGCGACCGAGGGTACGCGACAGATGATAGGTCAGCGTCGTCATGTTGGCGCCGATGATGATCTCCTCGACCGTTTCCGCGCCGAGGAAATCCTTCATCGCGACATGAGCGTCGTCCACGACTTTCTGGGCAGCCAGTGTCGTTTCGAAAAAACCGCCAAGATTGGCATTGGTGCTGAGCAGGCATTCCGACACCGCTTCGGCAACCGATTTCGGCACCTGAGTCCCGGCCGGATTGTCGAGATAGATACGGCGGCGACCATTATCGGTCAGCGAAAGCGCGGGAAACGCACCCCGTACGGCGTTGATCGGAAAATCCATCCTGTCCTCGCTGAGTCTGTCTGTCCTTTCATGCTGCATTGGGAAAAGTACGGCTAGGGACAGGGATTGCCGACACGCTGATGCACGGCATCGACGGCTTTCTGCATTTCTTCCGTCCAGGTTACATAAGCACAGCCGAGCGCCATCTCGAGCTGGGCGACGCTGGTGGCGCCGATGATACTCGACGTGACAAAAGGCCGGCTTGCCACATAGGCGCCTGCAAACAGTGCCGGCTCCATGCCGAAGGAACGTGCCAGCTCGTTGTACTCGAGCAGCACTTCGGCAGCGTTCACTGTCTCATAACGCTGGCCGCGATTGAAGAGCTGCGAACGCGAGCCCACAGGGCGCGCGCCATGGTCGTATTTGCCGGTGAGATAACCTTGCGCCAATGGCGAATAGGCAAGCAGGGAGATATCCTCACGCGCACAGACCTCGGCGAGGTTCACCTCGAAGGTCCGATTGACGAGGTTGTAGGCGTTCTGCAGCGAAACCGTACGTGGACCGACGCCTTTGCCGCTTTCGGCCAGGAAGCGCATCACGCCCCAGGAACTCTCGTTCGACAGGCCGAAATGGCGGATCTTGCCGGCCTTCACGAGTTCTTCGAAGACGGCCAGCGTCTCGCCGATCGGCGTTTCCTCGCCACCGGGAGAATCCGCGCGCGGAGGCGTTCCGCCGATGCGTGTGGGATTTGCACCCCACGGCGTATCACGATCCGGCCAGTGGATCTGGTAAAGGTCGACATAGTCGGTGCAGAGTCTGGCCAGCGACTTGTCGATGGCGTCGAAAATATCGGCGCGCACCAGCTTGGAGGAGCGACCGCCACGAAACCATTGGCTCGCGGTGCGGCCCACCACCTTGGTCGCCAGGACGACCTTGTCGCGGTTGCCGCGCGCCTTGATCCAGCTGCCGATGATCTTCTCTGTACCGCCTTGCGTCTCCACCTTAGGCGGAATCGGATAGAGTTCGGCCGTATCGATGAAATTGACGCCGCGCGCGAAAGCCAGATCCATCTGCGCGTGCCCTTCGGCTTCGGCATTCTGCTGCCCCCAGGTCATGGAGCCCAGGCAGATCGTTGAGACGAGAAGATCTGTCCGACCGAGACGGCGTTTCTGCATTTTTTCTCCGGATGGCCTTGGGAAGTCGCGATTGCGCGACAACGCGTAGGAAGGCGAGCCAGCATAGGCAAGCCCGGCTTGAGGTGATGCTCTAACGGCGGCGCGTAGCCGCCAAGGCCTTCTTCTTGGCGTCGTCGATCAGCATGTTTGCCACCTGCATGCGGATCATGGCGCGCTGCCGTAGATGCGGCGCGACCCGGTCCGGATGGTTGGTGAAAGCGAAGTCGCGGCGCAGGCGCGCGAGATCCGCCGCCTTCGCGATGCGGCCGAGGCCGAGTTCCGATGCTATTGCGTCGGGATCGATCGGCGGCAGGACTTCTTCCGGTTTGGGGTGTTCGTCGGCCAGTGCGATGCGCGCTTGATCGAGCAGAGCCGAGAACTCGGCAGCAAGGTCGGCGCCGCTCTCACGGTATTCGGCCGCTGCCGCCTCGCCAGACACTTTGATGCGGCCGGAGTGCAGCTCATCGACGACGGAAAGATAATCGAAGGGAATGGTCGGTTTTGCGCCGACCTCGTCCGCTTCTCCGGAAGCGACAAAGAGGTCGTCGAGCAAGGAAGCGAAATCCCGCTTGGCTCCGGTAGCGATGTCAGCCTCCCAGCAATGCGCGCCCAACCGAACGTGTGCGGACGATACCTCCGGCTCGTTAAAAATGCATGCCATCGACAACAGGATTTTTAGCTGTCGATCCAGAGCTGCGACATATTGTGCAATGCAACATAAAACAGGCAGATGTGACGATGCTGCACTGCAACAACGGACATGAATCACCTATATGGAGGATGGGAGGATCAACCGGAGCCAAGAACCATGGGGTTCTTCACCGAGATGTTCGCCCGTCCGCGCCCGCAGGAGCAGGTGCGCTATCGTGCCTCGTTGGCGCTCATCTATGCGATGAGCCGCGCCGACCGCGCCGAGGCTGGCATCAAGCCGGCGGATTTTCCGCGCATTGCCCGCATCCCAGCGCTTCGCTGAGCACTGCTGCAATTGCGATCTTGTCGAGAAAGCCGCTTGTCTCAGGCTCGTTGCTGCCCACCACTGATGAAGGTGACCTTGCCCAATGGCACACCATTGTGGCGCAGGATGTCGTAGGCGGTGGTGACGTGAAAATAGAAGTTGGGCATGGCGAAATGCAGCAGATACTGCAGGCCGGGCATTGAAAGTTGCCGGCCGCCAAGCCGAAGCTCAACCGTCTTCTCCTCGGACCCTGCGATGTCCTGCGCAGTGAACGTCGCCAGATAGTCCGTGGTACGGCCTATGCGGGCATGCAGATCGTCAAAAGTCTGCTCATCGTCCTCGAAGCGCGGCGCATCGCGGCCCGCCAGTCTCGAACTCGCGCCCTTGGCGTGATCGGTCGCGATCTGCACTTGTCTGGTCAGTGGATACATGTCCGGTGCAAGGCGGGCAAAAAGAAAGACTTCCGGGTCAATCTTGCGTTCCGTCGCATTCTGTTCGGCAGCGTTTAAAACGCCGGCTAACGCCTTCAGCCTGGCCTGAAACACCGCGACCGACGCGTCATACATGGATATAGCCATGACCGTTTTCCCTGTTGCCCCGATCCAGACGTAGCGCCTTCGCTGACGATTCTTCAAGTGTCGCCAAGCCGTCACGCGCCTGCCTCATTCGACACCGATGCTGGCCGGGTCGAGTGGAGATTCTCCGATGAAAAGTGCCCTTTTCGCCGCGACTGCAGCCATCGGCCTTGCCATCTTCGGTCAAGCCGCCAGCGCGGCCGAGCCACCCTATCTCGACGATCGCACGGATGCCGCCGCAGTCATTCGATCGCTCTACAACGCCATCAGCCGCCACGAATATGCGCGCGCCTGGGATTATTTCGGCGACACCAAGCCAGCCAAGGATTTCGACAGTTTCGCCAAAGGTTATGACGGCACCGAAGCGGTCGAAGTCGTGACCGGAAATGCAGGCAGCGAAGGGGCCGCCGGCTCCATCTATTACACCATTCCAGTCGCCATTCGTGCTGTCGACAAGGCTGGCAATGGCAAGGTCTTCGCCGGCTGCTACACGTTGCGGCAGGTCAATGCCGAGATCCAGGCGCCACCCTTCAGTCCTATCCGCATCGACAAAGGTGCACTGAAGCCTTCCGACAAGGATTTCGGAGAGGCTTTACCGGAAAGCTGTGGCGACAGTCCTACAATTCCGAAAAAGGATGCGGAACTGGAGCAGGCAAAAAAAGCCTTTCTCGCCAGTTATGCCGGTGAATGCGATCCGGAAGGTCCCGGCGGGCGCCAGATCGGCGATCCCACGATCTACAACATCAGCTACAAGCCCTCCGACGATCAGCCGGACAAGACGGCGCGACTGTTCGAGTTCTTTTGCTCGATGGCCGCCTACAATGAAAGTTCGATCTACTACTTCTCGGATGCAGAGCAGAGCGTGAACCAGTTGCAGTTCGCCGTGCCCGAACTCGACATCCGTTACGAAAACGGCAACACCGAAGGCAAGGTCGAGCATGTCGGCATCATCGGGTTCCGCACTGTCGACCGGCTCATCAACGCCGGTTACGACGAGAATGCCCACACGCTTGTCTCCCACGACAAATGGCGCGGTGTCGGGGATGCTTCCTCGACCGGCACCTACCTGTTTCGCGACGGGAAGTTCGGACTGGTGCAGTTTGACGTCGACGCGTCCTATGACGGCGAAGTCAACCCTGAAACGGTGATCGACTACAACACCGCACCCTGATCATTCTCCAAAAGTCGCGCCAGGCTCGCGCGGCGCCATCCGGATCAGCCTGGAATCCTCTACCGCCGCCTGCCGATGGATAACGGCTTTCTGATAGTCGGCATCCTTCACCATATCGACGAAAGCGGCAGCGGACGGATACTCGGCGATGAAGCAGATATCCCAGCGCTCTTCTTCCGGACCGATCAGCATCAGCCGGAAATCACCACTCCAGGCAATGCGACCACCAACGCGGCTGAAGATCGGCCCACTTGCTCGCCCGTAGGCGGCGTAAGCTTCTGCACCGCTCGCATGACGACCGTCGGCATAGTTCGCCGTCTTGCGCAGGCGAATAAGGTTCAGCATATGAACGGGACCGGCATCAGGCAGGCGCCGGAAGTCACCGAAACGCTCGCGAGTTGGGTCGATGTGTCCGGTCATGCCTGCCTCCTCATTTGCGCGACAGCATCCAGTTCAGCGTTTCGCGCCAGTCTGTCATGCGGATTGGCGTGCCATGCGTTCCTGTTTCAAAACGCACGAAGCGGGTCGGATAAGACTTTGACCTGGCAAGGATCGAACGGAAGAACGCTTCCTGGTTTTCAACGGGAAAGACCGGATCCTTGCTGCCCTGCCCAAAAAACACCGGCACGTGCCGCTTGAAGGCGGGACTGGCGAAGAAGCTCTCGTCCCATAATGACCCTAGCAACAGCAGCCCATCGATACGATTTCCGGTGTCCGCACGGCCCGCCAGTTTCCAGCACAGTGCCCCGCCCATCGAGCCGCAGGCCACGAAGATTTTCGCGCCCGGCGAGCGCTCGGCATAATAACCGATCAACGCCGCCACCTGCCCGGCGCCCTTGTCTCCGAAATCGGTGAAATCCGGCGACAGATAGAGCCCGCCATTGTTGGCCATCAGGTTCTTGAGACGGTTGAAATTGCCGCCGAAGGTGAAATCGTCCACGCCTTGCTTGCGGCTGCCGCCTTGCCCGTGCAGGTAGAGCACGATGACTGCGGCTCCATCCGTCTTGCCGACCGCAATATGGCGCAGCGTACCGGCATCGGTTTTCAGCGCCAGGTCCTGCTGCACGCTGCGCACATCGGTCGACGTGTATTGGGGATGTACGCGTCGTTCCGGTACGGCGTCGCGCTCGTTGATGTCGCGCATCTCGCGATAGTCGACCACGCGGTAGACATCCCCCTTCTCGGCGGAAAGAATGCCCGGATAGGCAAACAACGTATCCTTGAAGGGCTTCAGCGTTTGCGCTTCGGCGAAAACCACTGTCGAGGCAGATAACAGCAGAAGCGCCAGCGGAAAGCGAAGATACCGCGCAAGACCTGATGTGAAAGAAGGGAAGACCGTCGTGTTCATGCGAAAGGGTTGCTTTGCTGCGGGCCCTCTTGTCAATCCTGCAACACGCCGCCTGCATCGGCCAGCGCCTCGCGCGTGTCAACGTCGACGAAGGCACCCGCACCGATCTCGACGTCGATGACGTCCAGTCCCTCCGCTTCGACCAGATGGCGCGCGCCGGTATCGCCCTCCAGATGACTGACGGCGTCGAACAGAGAACGCGGCAGAAGCACGGGATTGCCCCGCCGTCCAGCATGCGAGGCACGCACCACCGAATGGCCCCCGGAGGCGCGGAAGGCGTCGATCAGCCGGTCAAGGTCGGTTGACGAAACACCAGGCATGTCGCCCAGCACCACCAGCACTCCGGCTGCATCATCTGCGAGCGCGGAGACCCCGGCCTTCAGTGATGTCGACAGTCCTTCAGCGAAATGCGGATTTTCGGCATAAGCCACTCGAAGACCCGAGAGCGCGTTTTTCACCCGCTCGCCCTGATGGCCGGTGACCACGATGACACCGTCTGCCTTCGAGGCCAGTGCCCGCTCCGCGCTCAGTCGCGCCAGTGGCTTGCCACCGAACAGCGCGAGCAGTTTGTTCGGCCCGCCCATACGGCTGGAGCGGCCTGCCGCCAGCAGTACGACCGGAACTTTCGGTCCCCTCGCACCGCCTTTGACGGAGGCAAGCTCGCGTGGTTGCGGCCGGGTCGGGATCTCCATCAACAACCCGCCCACGCCCATGCCGGCGATATCCTCGTTGGTCACCGGAATGCCGGTGACCAGCCGATCCAACACCCAGTCGAAGCCATTCAGCTTCGGGCTGCGCGCGCAGCCTGGCGCACCGAGCACCGGTTTGCCCTGCCGCTCGCCGAGCACGAAAAGGTTACCGGGGTCGACCGGCATGCCGGAGCGATGGACGATGCCGCCGGAAGCATTGATGGCCGCGGGGATGACGTCCTCATTCGGGTCGCTCATCGCCGAAGCTCCGAACACCAGTACCATGTCACTGTTAGCGGCCAGTTGCTCGATGGCCCGAGCGACATCCGGCGCGGCGTGCGGCGTGCGGATCTCGCCCGAGATCGTACTGCCGGTACGCCCCAGGCGTTCCTCGGTGACCTGGAGGGTCTTGTCCAGCACGCTGCTCTTGATCGAGGGCAGTATGGTTTGCACCACACCCACCCTGAATGGCTTGTAGGGATGCATACGGAAGGCTTCCCGACCGCGCCCCAGCTCCAGCGCACGCTTCAGCACGCCTTCCCGAACGGCAAAGGGGATGATCTTGATCGTCGCCACCATCTGCCCCTCCACCATCGGCGCAAAGGGCGGCATGGTGGCAATGGTGATGTCGGGATCGACCAGGTTGATGGAATCGATAAGTTGCCTGTCGACCGTGAAGACGCCGGAAACGGTGGCATGAAGGTTGACGCGGCCAGTGGTGGCGGGTTTCGCCTCAATACCGGCGAAAGAAAGTTCCAAAGCCAACCGTTCGGCCGCGGCATTCTCCTCGATGTCATCGGCGGCAAGCACCGCGACGATGACGTCTGTCAGGCCGGCGTCACGCATTGCAGCAATGTCTTCAGCGGAGAGCACGCGCGCCTTGCGCAAGCGCTTGTCGCCGACCACCGTCGAATGCGCCAGGATAGCGCCTTCGGCTTCCTCCAGCGGCACCGGACCAAATTTCACGCCGCTTTGCCCTTGCGTTGAAGGCCGCGCGAGCGGAAAGCGTTGATCACCTCGGCCAACACCGCCACCGCAATCTCGGCCGGGCTCGCCGCGCCGATGTCGACGCCGATCGGCGAATGGATGCGTGCAATGTCGTCCGCACCAACGCCCAACGCCAGCAGGCGTTCGACCCGCTTGGCGTGCGTCTTGCGGCTGCCGAGCGCGCCGACATAGAAGCAGCGTGCATCAAGGGCTGCCTTCAGTGCGAAATCGTCGATCTTGGGATCATGGGTGACGGCGGCGAGCGCGGTGTAGCCATCGAGCGGTTGCCGCGCCAGGACATCCTGTGGCCATTCGGCATGGAGGGGCATGTCGGGAAAGCGATCCGGAGTGGCAAAAGCGGTACGCGGATCGACTATTTCGACCGGGTAGCCGGCGATCCTGGCCATCGGCGCAAGCGCCTGGCTGATATGGACGGCACCGATCACCACCAGGCGCGGCTGCGGCAGATGAGCATTGAGGAAGAAGCTGCGGCCCTCAGTCTCGACGGAACCGGAAAGTCCGGTGCGGAAGGCCCGTTCAATGGCAGCACCGAGGTCTCCGGCGACCGTATCGCCCTCGCGCACGACACGGTCGCGCCCGTCACCAAGGTCGGTCACCAGAACCGCGGCGCGGCGTGCGCGACGCTCGGCGTTCAACGTCTTGAGAACATAGGGATCCATGTTGCCCTGTTCCTACCCTAGCCGTTCGACATAAACCTTGATGCGCCCGCCACAGGACAGGCCAACCTGCCATGCCGTTTCGTCCGCGACACCGAATTCAAGCATTCTTGCCTTGCCGGAACCGATGACGTCCAGCGCTTCTGCCACCACCGCCCCTTCGACGCAGCCGCCGGAAACCGAGCCCTGGAAATTGCCCTCCGCATCGATCACCAGATGGCTGCCGGCCTGGCGCGGTGCCGACCCCCAGGTTTCGACAACCGTGGCGATGGCGACATCCTTGCCATTCTTCATCCAGTCTTCCGCAATGAGCAACGGATCGCGGACCTCGTCGAGATAGGCGCTGTTCAACATGGCCATTCCTCCAGACATAGCTAGGCAGCCCTTGCCGCGACGGTATCGAGCCAGCGGCGCGGGTCGTTCTCGCGCATCGGGCTACGGCCGAGCGACACGCAAAGATCGGCAAGCGCGTTCAGATTGTGCACCGGTCGGAACTCGTCGACATGCGGCAGCATCGCCCGTACGCCGCGCGCACGCGCCTCGAAACCGTCGAAGCGCAACAACGGGTTCAGCCAGATCAGCCGCCGGCAGGACTTGTGCAGACGTTCCATTTCGCTTGCAAGACCGTCGACATGATCGCGCTCCAGCCCGTCGGTGATCAAAAGCACCACGGCACCCTGCCCCAGCACACGCCGCGACCAGAGCCGGTTGAACTCGGCAAGCGTCTCGCCGATGCGGGTGCCACCCGACCAGTCTCGCACGGCAGTGGAGGCATCGGCCAGCGCCTGGTCCGGATCGCGGTGTCGCATCTGGCGCGTCAGATTGGTAAGCCGCGTGCCGAACACGAAGGCATGGACCCGCTGGCGCTTCTCCGTCAACGCATGCAGGAAATGCAGGAAGATGCGCGTGTACTGGCTCATCGAGCCGGAAATATCGGCCAGCACCACCAGCGGCGGATGAATTTCACGCGGCGACCGGAATTTCGGCAGGATCAGCGCCCCACCAGTACGCGCCGATGCCCGCATCATGGCGCGCGGATCGATGCGCCGGCCCGACGCGTCCGCCTTGAAACGCCGCGTTGTCACCATGTCGAACGGCAACCGCAATTCCGAAATCGCCCTGCGCGCATCGGTGAGCTCGGCAGCGCTCATCTGCGCGAAATCCTTACCGCGCAGCACCTCGTTGCCGGAAACAGTGAAGCGTGCATCGATTTCGATATCCGGAATCTCGCGCGGCGGCGCCGCATTCTGATGTCCTTCGAACATCGCGTCGCTGACGCGGCTCTCGGCAGCGCGCGGCTTCTGCCGTTCGCGATTCTCCAGCGCCACAGGCGAGAACATGGCGAGCAGCTTCTCGACGAGCTCGCGCGATTTCCAGAACAGGCGGAATGCCTCGTCGAAGGTGGCATGGTCCTCGTGGCGTGTGACGAGCACCGCATGCAGGGTCCAGTAGAAGTCATCGCGGCTGCCGATGCCGGCCGTGAGTACCGCCTCGATGGCATCCTTCACCGACGCGGGTCCAACCCGCATGCCTGCCTTGCGCAGCGCACGCGCGAAATAGACGATGTTGTCAGCGATCCGGCCTTCCGGCTGGCTGCCCGTCATTTTAACCTACTCCGCCGCCGAGGCGAGTTCCGCCTGGACCTCCTGGAGAATGCGTCGCCCTTCGCCCTGTTCGATACGGGCGATGTCGTCCTGGTACTTCAACAGAACGCCGATCGTGTCGGACACGGTTTCCGGATCAAGCGCCACTTTATCGAGTTCAGTCAACGCGCCAGCCCAGTCGATGGTTTCCGCGACGCCCGGCGCCTTGAACAACTCGATCTGCCTCAGCTTCTGGATGAAGCCGACGACCTCGGCTGACAGGCGCCTGTTGGCCCCCGGAACCCTGCGCCTGACGATCTCCAGCTCGCGCGCCGCATTCGGATAGTCGACCCAATGGTAAAGGCAGCGGCGTTTCAGGGCGTCATGGATTTCACGCGTGCGGTTGGTGGTGATGATGACGATCGGCGGTTCTTCCGCCTTGATCGTACCGAGTTCAGGTACTGTCACCTGGAAGTCGGATAAGATCTCAAGCAGGAATGCTTCGAAGGCCTCGTCAGTGCGGTCGAGTTCGTCGATCAGGAAGACAGGAGCGGCCCCTTCCTTGCCAGTCAGTGCATCAAGAACAGGGCGGCGGATCAGATACTTTTCCGAGAAGACGTTGCGTTCCATGGTCGAGCGCTCGACCTTGCCAGACGCCTCTTCCATGCGGATTTCGATCATCTGGGCAGCATAATTCCACTCATAGACAGCCGAGGAAACGTCGAGCCCTTCGTAGCACTGCAGGCGGATCAAGCGCCGGCCAAGCGCCGACGCCAGCACCTTGGCGATTTCGGTCTTGCCGACGCCGGCTTCGCCTTCGAGGAACAGCGGCCGCTTCATGCGAAGCGACAGGAAGAGCACCGTCGCCAGCGACCGGTCGGCCACATAGTCCGCGCCGGTCAGGAGATCGAGCGTTTCGTCGATCGTCGCCGGCACGGGGCGCGGTTTCAGCTCGATCATTCTGGCTCCGTGAATGCCCGCGACCTAGTCCTGCAGGATGCGGTAGCCGCGGTTGTGATAGATAAGCGGCTCCAAATTATCGCCGATGCGCAGACCTGTCACCTTGCCAAAAAGCACACGATGGGTGGCCAAGTCCTTAGTATCGAAGAGTTCACAGTCAAAAACCGCAAGCGCATCCGACAGCGTCGGAGCGCCGGTCGAGATCGTGTCCCATTGCCCGAGAGCAAAGCGTTCCTCGACCGACAGGCCGGTTATGCCCGAAAAGCCAGCCGACAATGATTGGTGGTGCGAGGACAGCGTGTTCAGCGCGAAATTGCCGTTCTGGATGAAGGCCTCGTTCTTCGGATTGACGCGATTGAGACACACCAGAACCATCGGCGGCGTGTCCGACACCGAACAGGCAGCAATGACGGTCGCGCCCCGTCTGCCGGCCACACCATCGGTGGTGATCACGTGAACATGGCCAGCGAAATGGCTCATCGCGTCGCGATAGGCCTGCGGCTCGACATCATTCTTCATCAACACGGGCGATTTTCCAGACACCAAACCCCTATCGCTATATATGGCCGTATCCCGCGCACCACAAGCGAAGTGGTTGATGCGGCCACCGAAATTGCCTTGTTGCACCAAGACCGGGCAGCCTTTAGGTCTGGGTCGAAGCCGGTTTGGAAACCGATGGGGAGACAGTTTATCGGTATGCGACTGCCGCACGCACTCATAGTCTCGCTTGGAGGCCTGCTTGGCGCGCTGCTCATGACCGGCACCGCTGCTGCTGCCGCGCTCAATATCGGCGTCGCGGCGCCGTTGTCCGGCCCCTCCACGATCCTCGGCAGGCAGATCGAATATGGCGCGCGGCTGGGTGCAGGCACCCGCGGCGCTGAAACCGCCGTCGTCGACGATAAATGCACCGCTGAAGGTGGAGCCGCTGCTGCCACCCAGTTCGTGTCTGCCAAGGTCGACGTCGTTGTCGGCTTCCTGTGTACGGAGGCGATCGAGGCAGCGCTGCCGATCCTGAAACAGGCCGGCATCCCGGTGATAACGCTCGGTGTGCGCACCGAAGGTCTCACGGACCGGCGCGCCAAGACGGGCTGGCCGGTGTTCCGGCTTGGTCCACGCGGCGACGCCGAACGGGACGCCGGCGGCACGATCCTATCAAAGCTATGGCGCGATGCGTCCTTTGCCGTCGTTGATGACGGCACCATCTACGGGCGCGAATTGGCGGAAGCGGTGCGTGTGGCAACCCAGCAAGCGGCCCTCAAACCGGTGTTCACTGACACGTTCCGCCCCGAACTCGACAATCAAGTCGGCCTGGTCGGCCGTCTGCGCAAGGCCGGCGCCGACGCGGTCTTTGTCGGCAGCGATGGTCGCGACGTTGCCATCATGGCGCGCGATGCGGCCAAATTGGGCTCCGAAATGGTGTTTGCCGGTGGTGAGGCACTACGCGAAGCCGCAGATGACGTGCCTTATGCAACCGGCACTCTGATGATCGCCATGCCCGAATGGGCGGATGTCGCGGACAAGAAGACACTTGATCTTTTTTCCGCAGGCAAGGTCCTGCCCGAGGGCTATGCGCTGCCTGCTTTTGCCGCCGTCGAGATCGCAGACGCGGCCCAAAAGGCGTCCGAGGCCGATGGCAAGCTGATGTTGGCAGTATTGTCGGGCCGGACCTTCCCGACATCCATCGGCCCGGTCACCTTCGACGCGAAAGGCGACCTGACACAGAACCCTTATCGCGCCTTCCGCTTTGACGGCACGCGTTTCGTGCCCCTTGAGGAGCAATGATGTTCCGCACCGGCAAACGCAACCTGATCACCGACGTCACCGGCTTGCGTGTCGGCAATGTCGGGGACGCGAAGCTGAAATCGGGGACGACCGTCCTGGTGTGCGACGAGCCAGCGGTGGCCGGCGTGCAGGTATTGGGCGGCGCGCCGGGCACGCGCGAGACCGACCTACTCGAGCCGCATAATTCGGTTGAAACCATCAACGCCCTGGTGCTTTCCGGCGGCTCCGCCTTCGGCCTGGATGCCGCCTCCGGCGTGCAGGCAGCCCTGCGCGAGCTGGGCATAGGCTTCGAGGTCGCTGGCTTCCGCGTGCCGATCGTGCCGGCAGCCATCCTGTTCGACCTTCCCAACAATGGCGACAAGAACTGGGACCGCTATCCGCCCTATCGTGAATTCGGGCATGAGGCAGCCCTTGCTGCTTCAGCAGATTTCGAGATCGGCACCGCCGGTGCGGGCATCGGAGCCCTGACCTCCGGCCTGAAAGGCGGGCTCGGTTCCGCATCGACCGTATTGGACAGCGGCATCACCATCGGCGCACTCGTTGCAGCCAATTCGACCGGCTCGGTGACCGTTGGCCGTAGCCGCCATTTCTGGGCATCTCCCTTCGAGATCGGCGACGAATTCGGCGCACTGGGCTACCCTTCACCTATGCCCGAGGACAGCCGGCAGGTTCGGTTGAAGTTCCGCGACAATCCGGTCGGCGCCAACACCACCATTGCCATCATCGCAACGGACGCGGTTTTAACCAAAGCGGCGGCCAAGCGGCTGGCGATCGCGGCGCATGACGGCTTCGCACGCAGCATCTGGCCGACACATACGCCGGTCGACGGGGATCTCGTCTTTGGCCTGGCAACAGGCAAGAGTGGTATCATGCCCTCGCCGGTCGAAGCCATCGACCTTTATGCCGCTGCCGGCGCCACCATGGCACGAGCGATCGCACGTGCCGTCTTCAAAGCCACACCGTCGCAAGGCGACCTTTTTCCGACCTGGTCTTCGCTGAAAGGCTGAGTGTACAGCGACCTGCTCTGACGGGCATATTACAGCGGAGTTTCGGAGGGACGAATGATACGGCGGGCGAAGTTGACAGGCTTGGCAGGCGCATTGTGGCTGGCGGCGGGCCCGACATGGGCCGGCGACGTTGCTCAGTTGCAGGTCCTCGGCTTCAGCAAGGGCGGCGGCATCTTCGCTTTCGAAGAATATGGCGTGCAGGATGGCTCCGGCTTTCCTTATGCCAACCGTTATTACATCGACACAGCGACAGACACGTTCGTCAAAGGCACGCCGGTGCGCGTTCGGCTCGATGATGAAAGCGCAACGCTACAGGCAGCCCGTAGCAAGGCGCGCGAACAGGGCGAGGCCATCGTCAAGCAAACGGAACTCGATGCCAATCAGGGTTTCACGGCCGGCAGCAATCCGGTGACCGAACTGTCGGCCGATCCGCAGCGTATGGTCGTCAACCCACGCCCGGTGCTTCCCGCGATCGACGAGCCGCTGGAGTTCAGGCTGAACGAATTCGCGCTGAATGGCGACGAAGTCTGCGCCAGCCAGGGCGAAACCAAGGGTTTTCGTCTCCTGCGCATCGAGGCCAACCCCAATGGCGCCACGAAACTGCTGCATGAGGACAAATCCATCCCGAAAAGCCGCGGCTGCCCGAGCGGCTACGGTATTGGTGCGGTGCAGACCTATAGTGGCGACAGCCTGTCCGCTTACGCCGTACTGATCTGGACACGCGGTTACGGCTTTGAAGGGCCGGATTACCGCTGGATCGCAGTGACCGGGCGGCTGTGACCGCTTCCGCCCCAGCAGTCCGCACTGGCGGTGCGATGGCGACGCGTCTGCGTCTGGCTCTGCCAGCGCTGCAAACCGCCATTGCCGGAGCCCTTGCCTGGGCACTTTTGATGGGCGCCAGCGCTTATGCCAGACTGCTGATGGCCAACTGGCAGATGCCAGGAGGCATCGTGGCGGTGGTGCTGTTGTTTGCTGCCGGAGGGGCACTCGCCTTTCCGCTCGGCCTGTATGCTGCCCGGCTCGTCGCCCTTGGCCGGTCTGGCGAAGTCGCCTTCGCTGCCTTTCTGGCATGCCTCATCGCGGCGACAATTGCCGTCACCGGTGGGCTCTACGCACTGCAGTACCG
Source organism: Mesorhizobium loti (assembly GCF_002858745.1). Taxonomy (GTDB): domain Bacteria; phylum Pseudomonadota; class Alphaproteobacteria; order Rhizobiales; family Rhizobiaceae; genus Mesorhizobium; species Mesorhizobium loti_F. The sequence goes on from NZ_PJRO01000001.1 coordinate 524,459, forward strand.
TTCCTATTATGCCGAGTGGCACGGCACGCCCTTCAGCATACGCTGGTTCTTCCAGTTCGCCTTCACCAGCGCCGGCGCTCTCTACCAGTTCGCCATCCTCGGCATTCGTTTTTATTTCCCGCTCGGCTTCGTCGCGTTGTTTGCCGCTGCGCTGTGGTTTGTCCGTCAGCCGCGTTGAGCATTTTCTCCTGCTCTGTTAGGACGCGGCGTAAGTTTCTCCGAGACATCAGGACGAACCGATGATCCCACGCTATTCCCGGCCTGAAATGGTCGCCATCTGGTCACCGGAAACACGCTTCCGCATCTGGTTCGAGATCGAAGCGTATGCCTGCGATGCGCTTGCGGAACTCGGCGTCATCCCAAAAGAAGCGGCCAAGACCATCTGGGAAAAAGGCGGCGCTGCCAAGTTCGACGTCGACAAGATCGACGAGATCGAACGCGTCACTAAGCATGACGTTATCGCCTTCCTGACGCATCTTGCCGAATTCGTCGGTCCGGATTCGCGCTTCATCCACCAGGGCATGACTTCGTCCGATGTGCTCGACACCTGCCTTGCGGTGCAGCTCACCCGGGCCAGCGACATTCTGCTGGCCGACATCGACGCCTTGCTGGCGGCGCTGAAGCGGCGAGCTTTCGAACACAAGGACACCGTCACCATCGGCCGCAGCCACGGCATCCACGCCGAGCCGACCACGTTCGGCGTCAAGCTGGCGCAGGCCTATGCCGAGTTCAGCCGCTGTCGTGAACGCCTTGTCCATGCGCGCGAGGATATCGCCACCTGCGCGATTTCCGGCGCTGTCGGCACCTTCGCCAACATCGAACCCTATGTCGAAGAACATGTCGCCAAGAAGCTTGGCCTGAAGCCGGAACCGGTGTCGACCCAGGTCATTCCACGCGACCGCCACGCCATGTTCTTCGCCACGCTCGGCGTCATCGCCTCGTCCGTGGAACGGCTCGCCACCGAAATCCGCCACCTGCAGCGCACCGAGGTGCTGGAAGCGGAAGAATACTTCTCGCCCGGCCAGAAGGGCTCGTCGGCGATGCCGCACAAGCGCAATCCCGTGCTGACCGAGAACCTCACTGGCCTCGCCCGGCTGGTGCGCGGCATGGCGCTGCCGGCCATGGAGAATGTGGCGCTCTGGCACGAGCGTGATATCTCGCACTCCTCTGTGGAGCGCATGATCGGGCCGGATGCGACAGTGACACTGGATTTTGCCCTGGCGCGCCTCACCGGCGTCGTCGACAAGCTGCTTGTCTATCCGGAAAACATGGACAAGAATCTCAACAAGTTCCGCGGCCTTGTCCACTCACAGCGCGTGCTGCTGGCTTTGACGCAAGCCGGCGTTTCCCGCGAGGACGCCTACCGGCTTGTCCAGCGCAACGCCATGAAGGTCTGGGAACAGGGTGCTGATTTCCTTGAGGAACTGCTTGGCGACAAGGACGTGACGGCAGCGCTGTCGGAAGCTGAAATTCGCGAGAAATTCGATCTCGGCTACCACACCAAGCATGTCGACACGATCTTCAAGCGCGTGTTCGGCTGACATCCCATGCGGCTGGCGGTCATCTCCGACATCCACGGCAATCTGCGTGCGCTGGAGACGGTGCATCGCGAGATCAAGGCCGCAGCGCCCGACCTGATCGTCAATCTGGGCGACTGCCTGTCCGGCCCGCTCTGGCCGGAAGAGACCGCGCAATATCTCGCCGCCCAAAACTGGCCGACCGTGCGTGGCAATCATGATCGGGAACTCGCTGAAACACCGGCGGCGGACCTTGGCGAGTCCGACGCCTTTACCTATCAACATCTTTCCGAGACTTCGAAGGAATGGATTGCGGCATTGCCCGCGACGATCAGCCTGGAGTCAGATGTCTTCCTTTGCCATGGCAGTCCGTCGAGCGACGAGATCTTCCTGCTCGAGGAAGACGGCGGCAACCATTTCTTCCCGTCCACCGAGAGCGCGGTTCGTCGCAAGCTCAGCAATGTCACCGCACAACTCGTGCTGTGCGGTCACTCGCACACGCCCCGCGTCGTCCGTGTCTCCGAAAACCAGACGGTCCTCAACCCGGGCAGCGTCGGCGTGCAGGCGTTTCCCGGTTTGACCGCGACCGGCAGCCCGCACGCACGTTACGCGATCGCCACACGCCAGAACGGCAGATGGTCGTTCGAGTTGCGCGCCATCGACTACGATTGGGCAGAGGCAGCTCGGCGCGCGGAAGACAGCGGCTTCGCCTATTGGGCGCATGGGCTGTCGACAGGCTTCGCGGCCGACGCCATCGGCACCTGACGCAGTCAGGCAGCGAACGGGTCCATCAGGACGACGGTTCCGTCCCTGGCCTTGTGCGCATTGATCAGCGGCACCAGCCGCCGGAAATGTTCGGTCCGGCAATGGATGTCCAGCGCGGCACGATCCGGCCATTTCTCCACAAAGATGAAATGTTCGGGATCCTTCTGATCGACGAATAGTTCGTAGGAGATGCAAAGCGGCTCGAGACGCGTCTTTTCGACGAGCTCGGCATAGAGCGGCCGTACGATTTCGATGGCTTCAGGCTTGATGAAATCCTCGGCGATGACTTTGAGCATGGGGCCTCTTCCGAAATTCTGGCAGCCGAACGGCATCATGCGGATTCGGCTACAGATATCTAGAGCAAGTCCAGGAAAAGTGTGTAACGGTTTTCCGTCCGGAATTGCGTAAAAACAAAGAGTTAGAGCGTTTCCGTGAAAAACGGAAATGCTCTAACATCGCTCCAAACTCGATGGTGTCAGGATTGCTCCTGGACCATCGGATCAGTTGGTCAGCTCCACTCAGGCTGGCTGGTCAGGTACCGCGTGGATTTCGGTGCCCCAGGGATCGCGATACGTCGACGGCGCCTTGGCTTGGGAGGAGCGCATCTCCACCCAGGACAGCCCCGAACGGCTGGCGTCGCGCTTGCCGGCGCCGGCGCTCTGCCAGGTGTTGGCGCCGATATGGTGGTGATAGCCGCCTGACGACAGGAACACTGCCTGCGAGCCGTATTTCGTGACGGTATCGAAACCGAATTCGGTATTCCACCAGGCCTCGGCCTGATTTGGATCGCCGACCCGCAGGTGAACATGGCCGACGACGGTGTTTTCCGGCGCACCCTTCCAGCCGGCGTCGCCGGCGGGCACGGAGCCGATCACGCCTGGGATATCCATGCGAGCCGTCGCCATCTCGACGGTCGGGCCATTCCACTTCCAGGTGTCGCGCGGACAATCGGCGTAGATCTCGATGCCGTTGCCTTCGGGGTCGGTGAGATAGGCTGCCTCTGAGACCAGATGGTCCGAAGCACCTTCAACCGCGATCTTGCTTTCGATGGCGTGGTTGATCCAGCGGCCGAGGTCGGCGCGGCTGGGCAGAAGGAAGGCGGTGTGGAACAGGCCAGCGCTACGCGGATCGTCCGGCTTGGCGGCGGGGTCGCGCTCCAGCACCAGAAGTGGGCGATTGGCGGCCCCCAGGGTGATCGTCTCGCCGTCGCGGGCAAGTTCTTGCAGACCGACGACCGCGCTGTAATAGGCGGCAAGCTTATCGGCGTCACGGGCTTTCAGCCCGACACGGGCGACGCTGACCGGTGTGGTGGCGGCGAAAGGCAAAGTGCTCATCTTGGTCTCCGAACGGGCTGCGCCGGTGATGGCTCCCAAAGCCAGCACACCGGTTGCGCCCATCATTGTACGTCGCGTCAGTCGCAAATCCCGATCTCCGAAAACGCGGCGGCGATTGTTCTCCAACCAGATGAGGTATTCCAACTGTTCACACAAGACAGCAAAAACCGAACATGGTGTTCACTGTTTCGATATCGCACCCTCCTGATCCATCGTGCCACCAGATATTCCGTTGCGCCAGCATGTGGTCACGGCAGACAGGTTCCTCCTGCTCCTCTATTGTTTTGCCAACAACTTGAATTGGTTCACCATTCCATGACCACCATCAATTTGAGACCCGCGCGCGCCGGCGACGGGCAAGCAGTTTTCGACGTGACGCAGGCCTCAGTTCGAGAGCTTGCAAAGAACCATTATTCCGAAAGTCAAATCGCCGGCTGGATGGGCGAACGCACGGCTCAGACTTACGAAAGGCTGATCGCCAGAGGAGGCATGGTGGTTGCCGAGCAGGATGACAGGATCGTGGGTTTCGTCGATGCTGAGCCTGGCGAAGTGACCCGGCTCTTTCTCCTCTCCGCCGCGGCCGGCTCGGGCCTCGGTAGCAAGCTTCTGGAAATCGGCATTGCCAAGGCGCGGCTGGATCACGAAGGCCTGATCCGGGTTGAAGCTACGCTCAATGCCGAAGGTTTCTACGCGCGGCATGGTTTTCGTCCGGTAGAGCACGGCTTCTTCTCCCACGGCGTCGGCGGCGACCCGATCGGGATCGTGTTGATGGAACTCTGACCCGGAGCGGATCAAGGTTGCGCCTGAAGGGTCGGAACGCTACATCCGCGGCATGAAAGTCAAGGACACCGACATCCTGATCGTGCCGGGCTACACCAATTCGGGGCCCGACCATTGGCAAAGCCGCTGGGAAGCGAAACTGTCGACTGCGCGTCGCGTTGAACAGGCAGAATGGTCGAAACCCGTGCGTGAGGATTGGACGGCGCGCGTCGCGGAAGCCGTCAACGAGGCAACCAAACCGGTCGTGCTGGTCGCGCATTCGCTCGGCGTGCCGACCGCGATCCAGGCGCTGCCGCTGTGCAGGAAGCCGATTGCCGGCGGTTTCTTCGTGGCACCGCCGGACGTCGCCAACCCGAAGATCAAACCGAAGCACCTGATGACCTTCGGTCCCTACCCGCGTGACCCGCTACCCTTCCCGTCGATGGTGATTGCCAGCCGCAATGACCCGTTCTGCGATTTCGAAATCGCGGAAGACCTTGCGGGCGCCTGGGGCTCGCTGTTCATCGACGCCGGCGAAACCGGGCATCTCAATTCAGACTCCGGCCATGGACCGTGGCCGGAGGGTTCGATGACGTTTGCGCATTTCCTGTCGAGATTGTGAAGAGGTCAGCGAATAGTGAAATAGTGGATTTTCACTACTCACTACTCACTCTTTCTGCCCGATCGATGCTTTCACGCTCGCCAGCAATGTCTTGGCGCCAAGACCAACCAATGCCTGTTCGGAACCCATGGCGAGCAGACGGTAACCCATCTTGACGAGCCGACCGCTAAGGCCGGCATCCAGAACGTAGATCGCCGCATGCTTGCCTGCCTTGCGGCTGCGTTCGGCGATCAGGGCGATGGTCTCCATCATGTCCTCAAGCGTCGAGTCCACGACCGCGCCATTGCTCCAGGCGATCGAGAAATCCGACGGTCCGACGAAGATGCCATCGATACCGGGCGTCTCAAGAATGCCGTCCAGTGCTGCCAGCGCCGCGCGTGTCTCGACCATGGCGAAAGCCAGTGTGCGCTGATTGCTCTCTTTCAGCCAATCGGCCTGCGTGCCCTTGCCGTAGCGCGGAAGGGCATAGGTCGGCCCCCAGGAGCGTTCGCCAAGCGGCGGATACTTCATCGCCGCGGCGAAAGCCTTGGCGTCGGCCACCGAATTGACCATCGGCGCGATTACCGCCTCGGCGCCGAAATCCAGCGCACGGCTGGCCATGTCGAAGCGACCGACCGGAATGCGGACCAGGGCGGGCTTGCCGACCGACTGGATCGGCGCGATCGAGCGCAACACGCTGTCTTCGTTATGGCCGCCATGCTGCATGTCGAGCGTCACCGCGTCGAAGCCCTGCCTGGCGACGATCTCGACGGTCAACGCGTCGGGCACGCCCGACCAGGCGGTGCACAGCGTTTCATCGGCTTCCAGGCGGGCTTTCAGGGACATCGGCTACTTCCTCTCGATTTGAATCCAGTTTCAGCCGGAAATGACGGAAAAGGCAAAGAAAAACCGCCCGGGAAAACCGGGCGGTCCATTGGTCCAGCCATGCCGGCACCGGCGCCTGCAGATCAGGTGTTCTTGATCTGCTCGATGGCCTGAGCCATCAGCTCATCCATGGTGCGACGGATCTGGTGATCGGACTGGTCGATGCCGGCGGCATCGAAATCCTTGCGGACCTTGCGGAACACATCGTGGTCGCCCGCTTCCTCTATGTCCGAAACAACGACTTCCTTAGCATAGGCATCGGCATCGGCGCCGGTCTTGCCCAGCTTTTCAGCCGCCCAGAGGCCAAGTGCCTTGTTGCGGCGCGCGTTCGCCTTGAAACGCAGTTCCTCGTCGAAGACGAACTTGCGCTCGAAGCCCTCTTCGCGGTCCTTCATGCTGCTCATCGCAAATCCTCCGGTGGAACCGATTCGGTTGGTGATCGATATATGCCTATCAGGATTTCTCAAACCAAATGGCTGGCGCGCGGTCAATATGCGATCTTGTCCCGCGCTTGCTTGTTGCATTGCGGCATTTCGGCCCGGAAAGCGGTGATTCGACCGATTTGCCGATTGAGCGATGTCCACGATTGGAGTAGAGACCGCGATTGAGACCATACACGCGCCCATGTGCCGCGAAAGAAAGGGACCGGTCGTTGCCACCTGCCCTTCCAACCAGAGAAAAAATCCAATGAAGTCACGCCGCCGCATTTATGAAGGCAAGGCCAAGATCCTTTACGAAGGACCGGAGCCTGGAACGCTGATCCAGTTCTTCAAGGACGACGCGACTGCGTTCAACAAGAAGAAGCACGAAGTGGTCGACGGCAAGGGCGTGCTCAACAACCGTATTTCCGAGCACATCTTCAACCATCTCAACCGCATGGGCATCCCGACCCATTTCATCCGCCGGCTCAACATGCGCGAGCAGCTGATCAAGGAAGTCGAGATCATTCCGCTGGAAGTGGTGGTGCGCAACGTCGCCGCCGGCTCGCTGTCCAAGCGGCTTGGCATCGAAGAAGGCACAGTGCTGCCGCGCTCGATCATCGAATTCTATTACAAGGCCGATGCGTTGGACGATCCGATGGTGTCGGAAGAGCACATCACGGCCTTCGGCTGGGCAAGCCCGCAGGAAATCGACGACATCATGGCGCTGGCCATCCGCGTCAACGATTTCCTTTCCGGCCTGTTCCTCGGCGTCGGCATCCAGCTCGTCGATTTCAAGATCGAATGCGGCCGCCTGTTCGAAGGCGACATGATGCGTATCGTCGTGGCCGACGAGATTTCACCCGACTCGTGCCGTTTGTGGGATGTCGCCACCCAGGACAAGCTGGACAAAGACCGTTTCCGGCGCGACATGGGTGGGCTGGTCGAGGCCTACCAGGAAGTGGCACGCCGTCTCGGCATCATGAACGAGAACGAGCCGCAGCGCCCGACAGGGCCGGTCCTCGTTGCCTCCAGCGTCCCGAAGGACACTAAGCACTAAGACGACACACCGCGCCGGCTTCTTTATCCGAAGGCGGCGCATCTGGCTCCAGGAGGCAGTTTCCGCCGGAGCCGACCAACGACCACCAAACGACGACAACGAGGATTGCATAGCGTGATCAAGGCCCGCGTCACCGTAACCCTGAAGAATGGCGTGCTCGACCCACAGGGCAAGGCGATCGAACATGCGCTCGGCGGCCTCGGCTTCGATGGCGTCGGCCAGGTACGCCAGGGCAAGGTGTTCGACATCGAGCTCGATGGCTCCGACAAGGCCAAGGCCGAAACCGCACTCAAGGCCATGTGCGACAAGCTCCTGGCCAACACTGTGATCGAGAATTACGCGGTGGAGATCGCCTGAGGTGAAAACAGCCGTCGTCCTGCTCCCCGGCCTCAATCGCGATCGAGACATGATCGCGGCGCTGACCAAGATCTCCGGCACGGCGCCTGCCACCGTCTGGCAAACCGACACCGAAATTCCCGATGTCGACCTGATCGCCATTCCGGGCGGCTTCTCCTTCGGCGACTATCTGCGCTGTGGGGCGATCGCGGCACGTTCGCCGGTGATGCGGGCGGTAGCCGAGAAAGCTGCCAAGGGCGTGATGGTGGTGGGCGTCTGCAATGGCTTCCAGATCCTGGTCGAAGCGGGCCTCTTGCCAGGAGCGCTGATGCGCAACGCCTCGCTGAAGTTCGTTTGCCGTGAGGTCAAGCTGCAGGTCACCAACGCCAACACGACCTTTACCCGCGGCTACCAGCCCAACCAGATCATCCGCTGCCCGGTCGCGCACCATGACGGCAACTATTTTGCCGAAGCTGACGCGCTTGCCCGCATCGAGGGTGAAGGGCGCGTTGTGTTCCGCTATGCCGAAGGCACCAACCCGAATGGCTCGATGAACGACATTGCGGGCATCATCAATGACAAGGGCAATGTGCTCGGCCTGATGCCGCATCCCGAAAACCTGATCGAGGCGGCGCATGGTGGCAGCGACGGCCGCGCTCTTTTCGAAGGCGCACTGGGCATCGCGGCCTGAGCCATCTCTTCCGACATCGACCAGATCTCATCTCGACTTGGGGAAGCCGAAACGATGAATGCAGCAAAGATGGCCGTCCGTTTCGGTTTCGTCGCCCTGGCAGGCGTCGCGCTGGCGGCCTGCCAGTCGAAGTCTTACAATTCCGCACCAAGCGGCGGCGGCAAAAGCGCTTCGCTGCGCGCCATGGAACAGGTAGCGATCGCTGCGCACAAGTGCTGGATCGCTTCGAAAGATCCGGCTTTCAAATCCTACCAGATGGCCAATGAGCTGAACAATTTCGGCGGCACGCCGCGTTTCCTGCTGGTGCCGGCCAAACACTATGGCGGCAAGCCACTGCTGGTGGTGCAGGCACGCGGCAATTCCAATCGTGTCGAAGTGTTCGGCCCCCTGATGAGTGACCCGCTGTCAGGCCGAATCGGTTCCGATATCGCGCGTTGGCAGACCGGCAACGGCGACTGCGGCGCCAAGGCATAGGCATAGATCGCCTGATGGGGCGTTTCCTGCAGATTGCCGGACTAGCAGTAGGCCTTGCTGGCCTGATCCTGCAATTCGCGATCACCATCCCGGCTTCGATGGCAGCAGGCCGCAGCCTGCTCGGCTCGATCGTGTTCTATTTCAGCTTCTTCACCATCCTCACCAACATCGCCGCGGTGTTGGTGCATGTCGCACTGTTGTCGTCAACGAGCCATGCCTGGGTATCGGCTTTTGCGTCTCCGCGCCTGCGTGGAGGTGTGGCGGTGGCGATCAGCGTCGTCGCCATTGTCTATCTCGTCGTGCTGGCACCGCTGTGGCGGCCGCAGGGGATGTTCCTGCTCTGCGACATACTGCTTCATTACGCAGCGCCGGTGCTGTTCGTGCTGTGGTGGCTGACGGCAGGTGCCAAAGGCACGTCCCGCTGGAGCGACATTGCCGCGTGGCTTGTTTATCCGGTGTTTTACATCGCCTACACACTTGCTCGCGCGCCTTTCGCGGGCGAAGTGCCCTACCCGTTTCTTGATGCCGGCAAGAACGGTTATGTCGGAGTAGCGGCCTCAACGTTTGGCGTTGCGGCACTCTTCGTGGTCCTTGGCGTCTGCTTCGTCGCCGCGGACAAAGTTATCGGCCGCCGTCGTGCCGGCAAGGCGCAGACGAACTAGAGTAATTCCAGGAAAAGTGTGTGCGGTTTTCCGCCAAGAATTGCATAAAACAAAGAGTTAGAGCGTTTCCGCGTTTCCGTGAAAAACGGAAACGCTCTAGGAATCGCCCCGATCACATAATGGCGCGGGTTCACTTCGTCCTTGGGCGCCGCGGCATGCCGAGTTCGGCAAGATGCTTGTCGCCGAGCTCCATCAAGCCACGACGCGTGAGCTGATGCTGCGGCAGTGCATTCCACCAACGCAACGGCCGTTCAAACAGCTTCACGACAGCCGAAAGTGCCGGCCCTGTTGAACGAATTGGCGCCGGATATCTCTTTTTCCGTTCCATACTGCCCTCGATCTCAAAACAGGCTTCGCCGCTCACTCGAAAAAGGGACGCATCCCTTCTTGATGAGCATCGGCACGGGAAATGCCGATATCCTTCAATTGTTCGTCCGTCATTTCGAGCAATGCCATGCGGCTGCGACGGCGCTCCAGCGCTCGCGACAACCAGGTCACGAATGAGGTCATCTTTACTGTGATGCGCCGACCGAAACCCGAGAGGTCAGACGGCTGGTCGATATGGACACCTGAAGACGATTGTCTCCGATAAATTGTCTCTATTGCACTCGTCATAGCAGCACCGTTGTCACAATTTCCGCGACAATCGCGGTGCAATGCATATGTATTGACTCCATGATTGATACAATATACCAAATTGTCACCATGACAAATTGGCTCCCTGACCTTTCCACCGGTACCGGCCCGCTGTATCAGCGCCTTGCCGACCGTATCGAGGCCGACATCGACCGTGGCGTGCTCGGCGCCGGCACAAAATTGCCTCCCCAGCGCGACCTTGCCTACGACATCGGCGCCACTGTCGGCACCATCGGTCGTGCCTATCAGTTGCTGCGCGAGCGCGGCCTGGTAAGCGGCGAAGTCGGTCGCGGCACCTATGTGCTCAAGCGGCATTCCGACAGCACACAGCAAGACGATGCGATTCCCCTGCCTGCTCATCCGGAAGGAACGCGCCTCGCCGTGGCGCCGGCTGGAAAGCTGCGCCTCGACAGCACGGCAGCACCTGACAGCGGCCAGGGCAGCGCCATTACCGAGCTTTTGTCGCAGATCACGCGCGACCATGCCTATGAGATCGCCAGCTACACGCGCGATTTCCCACAGCGCTGGATGGATGCCGGCAGCCTCTGGCTTGCCCGCAGCGGCTTTCGTCCTGCCCCTGACAGCATCGTGCCGACACTCGGCACGCATGCGGCGGTGATGGCCGCAATCGCAGCGCTGACCGCGCCCGGCGACTATATCGCTTTCGAACACCTCACCTATTCGCAGGTATCACGCAGCGCAGGGCTGGTCGGGCGACGGATCGCACTGGTCGGTTCCGACGCCGAGGGCATCGATCCGGAAGACTTCGAGCGAGTCTGCGCGCAGAAACATCCCAGGATGATGTTCCTGATGCCGACCGTGCAAAACCCGACGCTGGCAACAATCGATGTCGGCCGCCGCCGCGATATCGCGCTGATCGCCCGCGAATACAATGTGCTGCTGATCGAAGACGATCTCTATGGCGGGCTTACCGACGACAAGACACCGCTGCTTGCAGAATTCGCACCGGAACGCACCATTGTGGCCAGTGGCCTGTCGAAATCAGTGTCGGCAGGTGTCCGTGGCGGTTGGCTTTCCTGTCCGCCTGCCTACCGGCATCGCATCCAGGTGGCACACAAGATGCTGACCGGCGGCATGCCCTTCCTGCTCGCCGAAGTCGGCTCCAGGCTGGTGCTGTCGGGCAAGGCGCATGAAATCCGTCGCGACAGCATTGCGGAGATCAACGCGCGCATTGCCATCGTACGCGAAAAGCTCGCCGGCTTTGCCTTCCAGGCGCGGGACAATGTGCCTTTCGTCTGGCTCACTTTGCCTGACCCCTGGCTTTCGGGCACCTTCAAGAACGCATCATTCGAGAACGGCGTGCTGCTCGACGACGAAGACGAGTTCAAGGCCGGCCGATCGGAGCAGGTCTTCCATGCTGTGCGCTTCGGCATCTCGGCGCCAGGCCCGCGTGCCGATGTCGCGCGCGGTGTCGAGATCATCCGCAGGCTGCTCGAAGAAGGCCGCGCCGGTTACGATTCCTTCGGCTGAAGGCCGTCTTCAGTCCGTGATCGGTGCTGCGTGTGCTTCCGCATTGCCGGCAGCCGCAAGGCGATCCAGCGTTGCAACCAGTCCTGCCGTATCTGGGCAGATCTGCAAGGACGTCATCTTGCCCCAGGCCAGATGCACGGCGTGAATACCGCGATTGTAGGTGCGCACGCCATCCGTACCGCTGTTGGTTTCCAGCCAATTCACAATGGCCAACGTATTCCATGGCGACCCGCTGACGGCGATCCGATCCAGGTCGAAATGCAGGTCCGGCAGCAGGCGGTAGAGGCGTTCGTACCATTCTTTCGTCTTCGGCAAGGAGGTGCGCACGCCTGAAAGCGCGTGTCCTTCACCGAGGAAACGATGCTCGAAACGCGACGCGAAGCCCGCGAGCACGGGGCCTGCATCGCCCTTGTTCACGCTGTCGAACAGAGAGCGAATCCGCGCACGAACGATTGCATGGTACATGCCACCCTCCAGAACGGAATGCGATCAGGCTGAACCGGCATTCCGCTCTATCTCTTTGTTTTCCCGCGTGATCCTGTCCGAAAAGTCTGCAATTTTTCAGGATCACGTTATAGTTCAATGATTGAACCTACTGCCTTGAGTTCAATCAGGCAACCCACTAGCCTGGGCGCATGAAGAAAGTCAGCTTTGCCGAAATGCGCTGCTCCCTGGCGCGATCCCTTGAGATCATCGGAGACTGGTGGTCGCCGCTGATCATTCGCGACATCTATCTTGGCCTGGTACGCTTCGACGACATCGCGCTCAATCTCGGCATCTCGCGCAACCTGCTGACGCTCCGGCTGCGCCATCTGGTTGAAGGCGGTGTAATCAAACGCACCGCCTATCAGAAGCGGCCCGTCCGTTTCGATTATCAGCTCACCGAGGCGGGGGAAGAGCTCGTTCCCATCCTCCTTGCCTTGACAGCGTGGGGCGACCATTGGGCCCAGCCGGAAGAAGGCCAGCCGATCCGGTTCCTGCACAAGCCCTGTGGCTGCAAACTCATGCCGAAGATTACCTGCTCTGCATGCGGAAAGACGGTAGCCGCATCCGATGTCACCGCCCTGCCCGGCCCCGGCGGTGCCGCCAGGGCCGGCACAATGGTGCTGGCAAAACGCCTCGCACAGGCCGCCCGGGCATAATCAGGGCAAACTGCCTGTGGCATGCGGCCATTTTTCTGAAATCGGCAGTGTCGCAGCGGCGACTGTTCGGCTATAGGGGCCCCAACACGCTCTCGGAGTTGCCCGCTGCACCATGACCATCTCCAACACCGTGAAAATCACGCCTGAACTGATCGCCGCCCACGGGCTGAAGCCTGACGAATACCAGCGCATCCTCGACCTTGTCGGGCGCGAGCCGACCTTTACCGAACTCGGCATCTTTTCGGCGATGTGGAACGAGCACTGCTCGTACAAATCCTCGAAGAAATGGCTGCGTACCCTGCCGACCAAAGGCCCACGCGTCATTCAGGGGCCTGGCGAAAATGCAGGCGTGGTCGATATCGGCGATGGCGATGTCGTCGTCTTCAAGATGGAGAGCCACAACCACCCCTCCTTCATCGAGCCCTATCAAGGCGCGGCCACCGGTGTCGGCGGTATCCTGCGTGACGTCTTCACCATGGGTGCACGGCCCATTGCTGCGATGAATGCGCTGCGCTTCGGCGCGCCGGATCATCCCAAGACCCGTCACCTGGTTGCCGGCGTGGTTGCCGGCGTCGGCGGCTACGGCAACTCGTTCGGCGTCCCGACCGTTGGCGGCGAGGTCAATTTCGACGCGCGCTACAACGGCAACATCCTGGTCAACGCCTTCGCAGCCGGCCTCGCCAAGGCCGACGGCATCTTCCTGTCGCAGGCCAAGGGCGTCGGCCTGCCGGTCGTCTATCTCGGCGCCAAGACTGGCCGCGACGGCGTCGGCGGCGCCACCATGGCGTCGGCTGAATTCGACGACAAGATCGACGAGAAGCGTCCGACCGTACAGGTCGGCGATCCTTTCACCGAGAAGTGCCTTCTGGAAGCCTGCCTTGAACTGATGGCATCGGGTGCGGTCATCGCCATCCAGGACATGGGTGCGGCCGGCCTCACCTGCTCGGCCGTCGAGATGGGCGCCAAGGGGGACCTCGGTATCGAGCTCGACCTCGACAGGGTGCCGGTGCGTGAAGAGCGCATGAGCGCCTACGAGATGATGCTCTCCGAGAGCCAGGAGCGCATGCTGATGGTGCTGCGCCCTGAAAAAGAGCAGGAAGCCGAAGCGATCTTCCGCAAATGGGGGCTCGATTTCGCCATCGTCGGCAAAACCACCGACGATCTGCGCTTCCGCATCCTGCACCAGGGCGAAGAAGTCGCCAACCTGCCGATCAAGGAACTGGGTGACCAGGCGCCTGAATATGACCGACCCTGGGTGGAACCAGCCAAGCGCGCGCCACTGGCCGCCAACGACATTCCACAGGTGGATGTGGCCGACGCACTGTTGAAGATGCTCGGTGGCCCGGACCTGTCGTCACGCCGCTGGGTGTGGGAGCAGTACGATACGCTGATCCAGGGCAATTCGCTGCAGATACCGGGCGGCGACGCCGGCGTCGTGCGCGTCGACGGCCATGCCAGCAAGGCACTCGCCTTCTCCTCCGACGTGACGCCGCGCTATTGCGAGGCCGACCCCTATGAGGGCGGCAAGCAGGCGGTGGCGGAATGCTGGCGCAACCTGACCGCGACCGGCTCCCTGCCGCTCGCTGCCACCGACAACCTCAATTTCGGCAATCCGGAACGGCCCGAGATCATGGGGCAGTTCGTCAAGGCCGTCACAGGCATCGGCGATGCCTGCCGCGCACTCGACTTTCCGATCGTGTCGGGCAACGTCTCGCTCTACAACGAGACCAACGGGCAAGGCATTCTGCCAACCCCTACCATCGGCGGCGTCGGCCTGATCGACGACTGGTCGAAGATGGCCAAGCTCCGCTTTGCCGGCGAAGGCCAGGTCATCCTGCTCATCGGCGGCCCGGCCGGTTGGGGCAGCCACCTCTCCCAGTCGATCTACATGCGCGACATCCACAACCGCAGCGACGGTCCGCCGCCGCCGGTCGACCTCGCACATGAGAAGAAGGTCGGCGATTTCGTGCGAAAGCTGATCCATAGCGGCGCGGCAACGGCCGTGCACGACCTGTCGGATGGCGGCCTTGCCGTGGCGCTGGCCGAAATGGCGATGGCATCCGGCATTGGCGCGACGGTTCCCGGCTTGAGCGACGCCAATCCGATCCCGGTCTTCTTCGGCGAAGACCAGGGCCGCTATCTGGTGACGGTGAAGTTTGCCGGCCAATCGGAGGAATTGCAGGCACTGTGGAACGAGGCCAAGGCGCTCGGCATCTTCGCGCCATGGATCGGCAACACCGGCGGCAGTGAATTGAAACTGGGTTCTGCGCGCGCCATATCAATCGAAGACTTGAAAGCGGCGCACGAATCCTGGTTTCCTCGCTTCATGGGGAACTGAACAAGAAGGAACGTCCCATGGCTATGGACTCCCACGATATCGAACGGCTGATCAAGGAAGGCATTCCGGACGCCAAGGTGACGATCCGCGATCTTGCCGGCGACGGTGACCACTATGCCGCCGAGGTCGTGGCCGAAAGCTTCCGCGGCAAGAACCGCGTGCAGCAGCACCAGATGGTCTACGATGCTCTGAAAGGTAACATGGGCGGTGTTCTGCACGCCCTCGCCCTGCAGACCAGCATCCCGGAATAATTATACCTTGTCCTGCTGGAGATCAGCAGGACTGCATTCCGCCCAACAGAAATTCTCCTCGAGCCTTGATTGCGTGTGCTCAGGCAGCGCCCTTAAGCAATTCCAGGAAAAGTGTGGAACGGTTTTCCGCCAAGAATTGCGTAAAAACAAAGAGTTAGAGCGTTCCTGCGTTTCCGAGAAAAACGGAAACGTGCTAGCGTCGCAGCGACCGACCGAAGTGTTTTTCCAGGTAAGCCTGGAGGAACTCCAGAACGATCGACAGGATCCAGTAGATCATCGATGCGGTGATCAGCATCTCGATGTGGCGGAACTCGGTCTGGCCCTGAGTGCGAGCGAGATACATGATTTCCCAGACACCGACGACGGAGACCAGCGAGCTGTCCTTGAGCATCGCAATGAACTGATTGCCGGTCGGTGGGATGATGACGCGCATCGCTTGCGGCAGGATGACCAGCGCCATGGTCTGGCCGGAACTAAGCCCGAGTGCCGTGGCGCCCTCGCTCTGGCCGCGTGGGATGCTCTGGATGCCGGCGCGGAAAATCTCCGTCATGTAGGCGCCGTAACATAGCGCCAGCGCCAGGATGCCTGCCGGCACCGCGCCGATCACATAGCCAACCTGCGGCAGGCCGAGATAGATGATGTAGATCTGCATCAAAAGCGGCAGGCCACGGAAAAGCGATGTGTAGAATGTCGCCAGGCCATAGACGACACCATTGCCCGTCAGTTTGGCAATTGCTCCGGCGAGTGCGATGACAGTGGCGATGACGATGGAAATCGCCGAAATGTAGAGCGTGGTGACAACGCCCTGGCTGATCAGGAAGCCGATTTTTTTGGCGATGAAGGCGAACGACAGGTCGAACGAGTAGAAAAACAACATCAGCAGCGCGAACAGCTCGATCCAAACGCCGACGATCTGCTGGCGACGCGGCAGCAACTGCAGGACTTTCCAGTTCACGGCGGCAATCAGGACAATCAGAGCCGCCGACAAGGTTTGTCCTGCCGTCGGATTGGCTTCCATCCAATCTGCCGAGGCGGGCATCAATGCCCCGACCCAGCTCGACTTTATACCCATTCCGTAGAGGCCGGCTGTCAGCAGCGCGAGAACGAAGGCGCTGACAGCGTGGCGCGTTGCCCGAGGATGGTTCAACAGCAGTCGACCGATCACGTTGTCACTCCTTCGCCGGCGCGACGCTCGCGCCACCAGTCCTGCGCCTGTAGTTTCCAATAGGTCAGTTGCGCCGCCGCAAGGCCAATGGCGCCGCCGGTCCAATCAAGTCCGAACGGTGCAAACATCCGATAGCGGTCCGAAACCCCAAGGATGCCTTCTGCAACCAGCTTGCCGCCGATCGCCGTGGTGTTGAGGCCATGGCCGCCGAAGGCCGTGCAATACCATACACCTGGCTGCAGCTGGCCGATCTGGGGCATCTGATGCCGGGCGTAGGACATCAGTCCCGACCATGCCAGCTCGGTCCTGAGACCGGCAAGCTGCGGATAGGTGCCGACCATCTCGCGGCGCAGTTCGCGAGCCAGCACGGCGGGCGCGGCGGCCCGGGTGGTGATGCGCCCGCCCCACAGAAGGCGCTTGCCATCGTCGACGACACGATAGTAGTCGCCGGCGCGGCGGTTATCGCCGACGGCATCCGTTGTCGCGACCGCCTGCGCGATCAGGTCGGGGGCGGCTTCCGAAACCATCACATAGGTGGCGATCGGCAGGTAGGCGCGCCGGAGCCGTTTGAGCACTGGACCAGTGTATCCGCCCGTGGCGAAGACGACGTGCTGGGCACGCAGACTTGCCTGCACCGTACGCAGCTTTTTTTGTGGTCCCGAAAGGTCGCAGTCGATGACTTCCGATGCCTCGAAAATGCGGCCGCCAAGGCGTTCGACTTCGTGAGCAACCGCGCGCAGATAGTTCAAAGGGTGGATGTGGAAGGCCTTTGCGTCGCGGAGGCCTTGATAATAACGCTGCGATCGCAGCACTGAGCGCAAAGCAGCCGTTTCGAGATATTCCAGTTCGTAGCCGTAGTCGCGCGCTGTCTCCTCGACATATCGCCTGAAAGCGTCGCCGCCGTCATAACGCAGGACACTGATCAACCCTGGACGCGGCCTGGCATCGGCGATGGCGAGTTCGTCGATGATGTCGCGCACGAAGTCGACACCTTCGATCGACAGGTGGTGAAGCGCTCGCGCTGCGTCCGCGCCGACGCTTGCCGAGACGGCCTCGCTCCTTGCCGAAAAGCCGGGCGTGACGAAGCCGCCATTGCGGCCTGAGGCACCGAAGCCTATGGTTTTTGCTTCCAGAACGGCAACGAACCGGCCGGCACGTGCCAATTGCAGCGCAGTGGTCAGGGCCGCCAATCCGCCACCGACAATGGCAATGTCGCATTCGGCTTCGCCGCTTAGCGGCGGCCTGGTCTTCCGGTCGGTCACAGTGCGGCTGTAGTAGGTGTCGGGATAGGTCATCTGCGCCTTGTGGTGGTAAGCGATTTCCAATGGCAAGCCTTGCCTGCAGAAAGCGTTGTGCTGTCCGCAGGCAAGGCTATTCAGGTCTCGTCAATCGGCGCTGTAGTTCTTGCCGTACCACTTGGTGGTCAACGTCGCGAGCGTGCCATCCTTCTTCATGTCGGCGACGATTCCGCCGACCTTGGCAGTCCATTCCGGGTCCTTCTTTTCGGCGATCACCACCAGCGGTTCGCGAAACGCATAGTCTCCCTCGAGGATCTTTACCGGATAGCCGTTCTTGATGGCGTTCTGCGCCGTCTGTTCCGGCGCTATGACGGCGTTCAGCCGCACGCCATCGCCGAGCCGCAGATCGTCGAAGGGAAGCATGGAATCCGCGAAGGTACGGATTTCGCCTGGCTCCAGCTTGTATTCGACGGGCGGCAAGCCAGGCGCATCGATCTCGAGCTGGCGGCGGACGAAATCCTCCGAAGTAGTGGCGGTTTCAACGCCGATGATCTTGCCGCTGAGATCCGCCACCGACTTCGCGGTGCTATCCTTGTGTACCACATAGACATAGGGGCTGTAGTAGTAGACGCCGACGAAATCGATGACCTTAGCGCGTGCCTTGGTTGGCGTCACCGAGCCGACGCCGAGATCGTAGCGGCCCTGCCAGTGGCCACCGGTCAGGGTCGCCCAATCGGGTGTTTCGAAACTGATTTCGACACCAAGCCGCTTGGCTACCTCACGCGAAACGTCGATGTCGAAACCGACAAGTTGGTTGTTGTCGTCGAGATAGCCCTGGGGCGGCCAACCACCGTTGGTGGCAACGACCATCGCTTTCTTCGAACTGACCCGGTCGAGCGTTTCGCCGGCATTGGCTACCGTGACAGACAGGCCGGTGACGGCCAAGACAAACAAAGCAAGCAGCTTCTTCACCAAATTCCTCCCTTTTTGTTCTGATTTTTGATTGCCCTGAAATCGTCCTGATCAGCCACGAACAGGCATCGCCAAACCCGGCAAGCCCACAAATCGTCAGACAACGAGGCGCTTCCCGACTTAAGGTCCTCCGGCCGATTGCATGACGCTACCCGGCGAACCGTCTGATTTCGCTCTGGACCGGGCAATTCGCCAGTCGAATCGACAAAACGCCGGCTGCTTTCTATCGTGGTCGAAGATCGATGCCTGAGATCCGCAGCTTCTCAGGTTTTCGCGAACCACGCCCTCAATGGACAGCTGTCATAAACTTCGCGACAGGCCGTCGTGTCATCCCTGGAGAGCGGAACATGGAATTGACCGAGAAGGATCGCCAGTTGCTGGCGCTGATGCAGAAGAATGCTCGCGAGCCTGTCGCCTCGCTGGCGCGGCAGCTCGGCGTTTCACGCACGGCCCTGCAGGAACGCATCCATCGACTGGAAGAAAACGGCATCATCGAAGGTTATTCTGTGCGCCTGGCCCAAGGTGTCAGCCAAAACGCCGTTCACTGCTTCACCTTCGCAGCCCTCAACAACAAGAGCTACCCGGATGTTGCGCGGCAACTCAAGTCGATCACCTCTGTTCAAGCCGTCCACGCCATCACCGGCGATTGGGACCTGATCGTGCATCTCGTCGCCGAAACGCTTGAAAAACTCAATCGCGAACTCAACAGGCTGAATGAGATCACGGGCATCATCAAAACAGTCTCCCATATCGTTCTGGAGACCAAGCTCGCCCGCAACATCTACTACCACCGGACGTAGGCCTAATTCCTGTCGCGTACCGCCACGATCGGGCCCGCTGGGAACGAACCGCCGACAATCGTGTCCATGCCGTTGGAGAGTATCGAGACCGCACCGTCGAAAAACAGCGCATTGCTGCAACCAAGCGCATCGCGAAACAGCCTGGCGAAACTGCCAAGACTGACTTCGCCGCGCGAGATCGCCAGCACCACCGTGTCGGGATCGCGAACACCGACACCATTGCGGATGTAGCGTGAACTGCCGTTCGGTTCGAAGCGCGGATGCAGCGCCCCGTCGATCACCAGCATCGGGCCCGATTGGGTGGCATAAACCATCGCAGGTTTAGCAACGGCGAAGGCGCTGGTTTCCAGGACGCCTGCCTTGCCGTCGGTGCCGATATAAAAGACACCGTTGGGCTTGAGGAAGAAATTGCCCTCCGCATTGTCGCGGTTGAGCGGTGTTTCCTCGCGTCCTGCCTCGACGAACAGGCCGACCGGTGACAGGTCCTGGTGGTACATGCCGGCATTCATCGCCAGCAGCACCGGTGTTCCTGCAGCACGCATGGCTTCCGTGAATTTCGCGACGGAACCATAAGGCTTGGCTGCTGCATCCAGCCTGTGCAGCGACACCGCGTAACGGCGCAGATCCACTTCGCACACGACATAGGCGACCGCCTCGAAAGCGAGATCGCGGCATGGCTCGGGCAGCGGGCCCATTGCCGGCAATGGCGGCGCGGCAGGTTGTTGTGTCGGAGGGAAAGGCTGCTGCGATGTTGGTGCCGGAGACGAAGGTGCGGATGGCACCGAAGGTAGATCCGGAGGCTCGGCTGGCTGCGGCCGCAAGGCAAACCAGGTCGCCAGGCCAGCGCCAATCAGCAACAAAACCAGTATAGCAAGCCAGGTCCAGCGGGTCATAGGCCGTCCAGGACTACGTGCTGCTTGGCCCAGCAACGGCCCGTTGCTTGCGCCATTTCGGAATGGTGAACGGTAAACATCTTGTTTCGACCCGCTGTCGGGGTTATCTCATAACGATGTTATCAGCCCGACTCCCGCGGGCGCAGAAGGATTTTGGCCCATGAGCGGAATCAACGACTACATCGACAGCGAAGTGAAGAGCAACGACGTCGTCGTGTTCATGAAGGGTACGCCAGGCTTTCCGCAGTGCGGCTTCTCGGGTCAGGTCGTGCAAATCCTCGACTACATCGGCGTGGACTACAAGGGCGTCAACGTATTGACTTCCAACGATCTTCGCCAGGGCATCAAGGACTACTCCAACTGGCCGACCATCCCGCAGCTTTATGTGAAGGGTGAGTTCGTGGGCGGTTGCGATATCGTGCGCGAAATGTTCCAGGCCGGTGAGCTGCAGGCCTTCTTCGACGAGAAGGGCATCAAGGTCAAAGGCGCCGCCTGACCGGATCCTTGCCGGGCAGCCCCCTGCCCGGTTGAACTAAATCGTCCGTTTCAGGACATCGAGCCGATGCGCCGCTAGCGCGTCGGCATTTCGCATTTGGGGGATCCTCATGGATACGCAAGCCCATCAAGACGCCCGACAAGCGGCATTCGCGATCCCGCGCTGGGAGTTCATCACCATCTGTGCTGCGCTGATGGCGCTCAATGCGCTCGCCATCGACATCATGCTGCCCGGCCTGCAGGAAATCGGCTCCAGCCTTGGCGTGGCCAACGAGAATCACAGGCAATATGTGATCTCGGCTTATTTCGGCGGTCTTGCCGCCGCGTTGATCTTCTATGGGCCGCTATCGGATCGTTTCGGCCGCCGCAGACCGCTGCTGGTTGGTCTTGTCATCTATATTTGTGCCGCTGCCGGCGCGGTGTTCGCCCCAAGCTTCGAAACCTTGCTGCTGCTGCGTTTCGTCCAGGGCATCGGTGCTGCTTCTACGCGCGTCATAGCGGTCTCCATGGTGCGCGACCGTTTCGGCGGCCGTGCAATGGCCGAAGTGATGTCGCTGATCTTCATGGTGTTCATGGTTATTCCGGTCGTGGCGCCGTCGATCGGGCAAGTGGTGATGATCTTCGCCAACTGGCACATGATCTTCATGGTGATGGCGGTGATCGCTACGGCGATCGCGCTATGGACTTTCATCCGCATGCCCGAAACGCAACATCCCGAAGACCGTCGGCAGATCGATCTCGGTTCCATCGCACAGGGATTTGGGATCGTGCTGTCGAACCGGCTGTCGCTTGGCTATACGCTGGCCTCCACTTCGGTATTCGCTGCGCTGTTCGGCTTCATCAACTCCGCGCCGCAGGTCTATATCGGCATCTACAATCTCGGTTACTGGTTTCCGGTGCTGTTCGCAGCGATCGCCGGCATGATGGCGGTGTCCTCGTTCCTGAACTCGCGTCTGGTGATGCGGCTTGGCATGCGCCGCCTGTCGCATGGCGCGCTGATCGGCTTCACCATCGTCTCGACGATCTGGTTCGTGCTGTCGCTGTTCGGACCGGTGCCATTGCCGCTGTTCGTGCTTCTGTTCGCACTGGCGATGTTCCAGTTCGGCTGGATCGGCTCGAACTTCAACGCCATCGCCATGGAGCCGCTTGGTCACATCGCCGGCACGGCGGCATCAATCCAGGGTTTCATCCAGACGCTGGGCGGCGGGCTGATCGGCGCCGGTATCGGCCAGGCCTTCGATGGCACGGTGACGCCACTGGCCGCCGGTTTCTGCGGCGTGGGAATCCTGGGACTGGTGTTCGTGCTGATCGCGGAGCGTGGCAAGCTGTTCACAGCTCCGAATGCACAGCAAGCGGTCAGCGCGGACCTTTCCCATTAGACGAGAAGCCGGCGGCCATCGCTGCCGGCTTTACCAAAGCAATTCCAGCAAAAAGTGCGTCGCGGTTTTGCGTCTGGAATTGCGTAAAAACAAAGAGTTGGAGTGTTTCCGCAAAAAGCGGAACGCTCTAAGCCCAGAGCTCGCGTTTGATCTCGCCCCAGCTCGCCTGGTCGGGCGCTACGATCAGCCCGCCTGAAACATGCGAAGGCAGGTACAGGCTGCCGTCGAAACGCGCGGCATAGCCGCCTGCCTCCTGGTGGATCAGCACACCAGCCAGGTGATCCCACGGCATCATCACGTTCTGGACGATGAAATGCGCGTGCCCCCCGGCAAGCACGCGATATTCATGCGCCGAGCAGCGGTAGCCGATATAGGATAGGCATTTCGCCTGGTTCTTTGCGAGCAGGGATCGCTCCGGTTCTTCGAAAGCCTGCCAGCCAAGCGCGCCGGTCATCTGCGAGAACGGCACTGGTTCAGCCACCGCGACACGCTCCCGCCCCTGCCCGCTCACCAAGTGGCTTCCTGCCCCACGGAAGCCGATCAATGCATCCTTGCCGATCGGGTCGTAGATGATACCCGCCACCGTCTCGCCGTCCTTGACCACCGCCAGGATGACGCCGAACACCGGCACGCCGGAAGCGAAATTGTATGTGCCGTCGACAGGGTCGATGACAAAGGCCAGCTTGCTGCCACCGAGCTTCGCCAACAGTGTCTTGTCGGCTTCGCAAGCCTCCTCGCCGACAACCAGGGCGTCCGGATATCTTGCGGCGATGGCCTGCGTGATCACACGTTCCGCGTTGATGTCCGCTTGGGTGACGAGGTCGGCGGCCGACTTCTTCTGCTGAACGTCACCTGCGCCAAGGCGGCGAAAGCGCGGCATGATCTCTTGCTCTGCCGCGTCGGCCAGAACGGTGGTCAGCCATTCGATGTCGCGGTCATCAAAGCGCATTTGTATTCCCTGAAGCGGTGGCCAAAGCGGCGAAATCGAACAGCTTGCGGTCAAGCAAATGCGACGGCCGCACATTGGTCATGGCACGGATCATCGTGTCCTTGCGGCCGGGCATGCGCGTTTCGATATCTTCCAGCATCGCCTTCATGGCATTGCGCTGCAGTCCCTCCTGACTGCCGCAGAGATCGCAGGGGATGATCGGAAAGGCCATGGCGTTGGCGAATTTTTCCAGATCGTCCTCGGCGCAATAGGCCAACGGCCTCAGCACCATCATGTCGCCCTCGTCGTTGAGCAGCTTGGGCGGCATGGCTGCCAGGCGCCCGCCATGGAAGAGGTTCATGAAGAATGTTTCGAGGATGTCCTCGCGGTGATGGCCGAGCACCAGCGCCGAGCAGCCTTCCTCCCGCGCGACGCGATAGAGATGGCCGCGACGCAGCCGCGAGCACAGCGAGCAGTAGGTCGAGTTTTCGGGCAGCTTGTCGGTGACGATCGAATAGGTGTCCTGGTATTCGATGCGATGCGCGATGCCGTTGGCGGTCAGGTAGTCCGGCAGGATGTGCTTGGGAAAATTAGGCTGGCCCTGGTCGAGGTTGCAGGCGATGAGGTCGACCGGCAGCAGGCCGCGCCATTTCAGGTCGAGCAAGAGCGCCAGCAGGCCGTAGGAATCCTTGCCGCCTGACAGCGCCACCAGCCAGCGCTCGCCCGGCTTGATCATGGCGAAATCGTCCATGGCCTGCCGTGCCAGCCTGAGCAGGCGCTTGCGCAGCTTGTTGAATTCCACCGATGACGGCACGTCGCGAAACAGCGGGTGGCAACCACCCTCGAGATCGGGGATAGGGTCTGCAGGTGCGTTCATGGCGTTGCGTTCCGCAGGGTCTTTGCGCACCGGATGGCAGCGCATTTCTCTAATGTCGCGCCTTATACCGAGGCTCGCTTCACCAAACAAATACCCAGAACAAAAAAGGCCGCCCAAGGGCGACCTTTTTTGTATTCAAATTCGCAGGCCTGATTAGCGCGAATAATATTCGACGACCAGGTTCGGCTCCATCTGGACCGCGAACGGAACGTCCGCCAGACCCGGAACGCGTGCGAAGGTCGCAACCATCTTGTTGTGGTCGGCTTCGATATAGTCCGGAACGTCACGCTCGGCGAGGCCGACGGACTCCAGAACGATGACGAGCTGCTTCGACTTCTCGCGCACCTCGATGACATCGCCCGGCTTGCAGCGGTACGAACCAATGTTGGTGCGCTTGCCGTTCACGTTGACGTGGCCGTGGTTCACGAACTGGCGGGCTGCGAAGATGGTCGGCACGAACTTGGAGCGGTACACGACCGCATCCAGACGCGACTCCAGCAGGCCGATCAGGTTCTCGGAGGTGTCGCCCTTGCGGCGGTTGGCCTCTTCATAGGTCTTGCGGAACTGCTTTTCCGAAACGTCACCATAATGACCCTTCAGCTTCTGCTTGGCGCGCAGCTGCAGGCCGAAGTCGGAAAGCTTGCCCTTGCGGCGCTGGCCGTGCTGGCCGGGGCCGTATTCGCGCTTGTTGACCGGGGACTTCGGGCGGCCCCAGATGTTTTCACCAAGACGGCGATCGATCTTGTACTTAGCGGATTCGCGTTTGCTCATCGCATTCCCTTTCAAAACAACAGACCCGAACCG
The DNA here is from genome assembly GCF_002858745.1 of Mesorhizobium loti. Lineage (GTDB taxonomy): Bacteria > Pseudomonadota > Alphaproteobacteria > Rhizobiales > Rhizobiaceae > Mesorhizobium > Mesorhizobium loti_F. The sequence goes on from NZ_PJRO01000001.1 coordinate 549,371, forward strand.
CCATGGTCCGAGTGAAGGAAACGCGCCCTCCTCTGGCCTCCTTTTTCGAGACCTGACAGGGTTTTCAGCGCAAGCGACAGAAAACCCACGGGACACGTCAGTTTGCGGGACCGGAAAATGTCTTCACTTTTCCCCCGGTCTCGCGGCCACAGAAAAGCGCAACACCAGGCGCGCGGCCCGGTGCTTGGACGGCTACCTAGTGGAAGAGCCCCGCCTTGTCAACGGCGGGGCGTCAAGAGCTCAATCACGACGCGGAGCGGTTGCCGACATCCATCAGCGACGCTACTTCTTCTGAAGCCGGTCGCCAATGCCGGACGCATAGTTCATGACGTGGAAGGTGTAATTCTCCTCCACTGTGCCCTGGAACAGATGCGCCCACGGCCCGATCGCATAAATGCCGAGGTCTTCGCCACCGTGTGTTTCGCTGGAAAGCGGCACCAGTGAATGCTGCACGAAATCAGGCTTCGTTGTTTCCTCCGATGTCAGCATCGGCCGCTCGGATGGCTTTTCCGTGCCGCCCGGTCCGTTGGCAAAGCCAATGGTGGTATAGGTCTTGCCGTCCTTGCCGTAGATCGGTTCGTCATCGACGCCAACCGAAATACCGAGGATCGGATTGCCGCGTTTTGCATAGCCGGCGATCGTCAGCGTGTGGCTGTGGTCGCCGGTGACGACGATCAGCGTCTCGTCGAGGTCGACCTTGCGCAGGATCGCCTTGACCGCCTCGTTCATCGCCACTGCATCCGAAAGCGTGCGATAGGCATTGGATTCATGGCTGGCGTGGTCGATGCGCCCGCCTTCGACCAGAAGCACATAACCCTCCGGATTGCGGGAAAGGATATCGATCGACTTCTCGGCCATTTCCGCGAGCGAAGGCTCGCCCGCCTTGTCGCCCGGACGGTCATGTTCGTATTGCATGTGCGATGGCTCGAACAAGCCAAGCAGGTGATCTGTCTTCGCGGGATCGACCGCCTTGAACTGTTCGGCATTCCAGACAAAGGCGCCCTTGTCGCCATAACGGGTGAGCCAGGCTTGCGTCAGGTCCTTGCCGTCCTTGCGCTTGCCTTTCTTGTCGGCATGTTCCGGATCGGCGACCGTCGCCGGCAGGAAACGATCGCGGCCGCCACCCATCGCCACCTCGAGGCCGTCGCCATAGCGCATGTCGACCAATTGCTGCGCGATGTCGGCACAGCCGGCGGACACGGCCGCTGCCGGGATGTCGGCATCCGATTCCCAATCGCGATTGGCGATATGGGCGTAGGTCGCACCCGGCGTTGCATGGGTGAGCCTGGCCGTCGTGATCGTACCCGTCGACATGCCGAGCGTCTCGGCCATTTCCCACAAGGTGGTCACCGCCTTGGTCTTCTGGTCTTCGCAGGAATCCAGCCTGGCGGTGTGATTGAGACCCATCACGTCGTTGATGGTCTTCACGCCCGTCGTCATCGCAACCGCGCTTGGCGCGGAATCGGTGATCTGCGCGTCGGCGGAATAGGTCTTGGAGGCAGCCAGATATGGGAAGGCTTCCCAGGCGAGCACATTGGATTCGCCATCGACGCCGCGCTGCTGGCCCTCGAAGATGCGAGCGGCGGTAACGGTGGAAAAGCCCATACCGTCACCCACCACAAGGATGACGTTCTTGGCGCGGTTGGTGTTCTTCTGGCGCTTCAGGATCTGGTTGAGCGCACCATCGGCCTGCTTGTAATAGGGGTCATCGCCCTGCACCAGCCTGGCATCCTCGGCTCGAACGCCTGTCGCCGCCGCAACACCCGCCAGCACAAACAGCGCCGGCCGAGCAAAGTGCTTCCAGTAGCGTATCATTCCTTCCTCCTCAGAATGCCCCACCGCCTGCCAATGATTAGCCTGCTAATAACATCTGGCAATGGCTGGATGGGGGACGGAGGCATTTTCCCCGCCGTAAGGCGGGGGCTATTTGCAGACGACTGGTGGAACGCGATGGTTCTCCGCTGTGCTCAGTCAGGCAGCGGCGTCGAAAGCTGTGCGCGCGGCACGCAGATTGTCGCGGTTGCCGGCGGCCCAGGCGCCAAGTGCCGCGATCGGCACGGCAAGCGACTGGCCGAAAGCGGTCAGCGCATATTCCACTTCCGGCGGTGTGGTCGGACGCACGGTGCGGCTCACCAGCCCGTCGCGCTCCAGCGAACGCAACGTAACGGTCAGCATGCGCTGCGAGATGCCTTCGATCGACCGCTTCAGCGCATTGAAGCGCATCGACGCCGGTTGCAGGTTGAGGATGACCAGAATGCTCCAGGTGTCGCCGACACGGTCGAGTACCTCGCGGATCGGGCAGTTGCCGTCGGCGTCGGTGGCGAAACCCGGCGTGGTGTGGAGCAGCGGCACCCCCACTTCGTGCGTCCTGGCGTTCATGCAGTTCCCTTCGTGTAACCTGGGCACGAAATCATGCGTTCTTTTCGCGGCCCCCGGTCACCGCTATCTAGTTACTGGTAATAACCTGATTACCAGAAATATCCACCTTCCCCGTTTAGGGGAAGACACGAGACAAGGAAACCAATCATGAAGATCGCCCTCATCGGCGCCTCCGGCTTCGTCGGCGGCGCGCTGCTCAAGGAAGCCGCTCAGCGTGGCCACAGCGTCACTGCCATTGTCCGCAGCCCGCAGAAGGTCGCTGCCGCCTCTGGCGTCACCGTCATCAAGGGCGATGTCAACGACGCCAAGCAGCTTGCCGCGCAACTCGCCGGCCACGACGTCGTCATCTCCGCGTTCAATGGCGGCTGGGGCGATCCAGACATCTACAACAAACACGTCACCGGCTCGCGCGCCATCGTGGCTGCTGCCAAACAAGCTGGCCTGCGCCTCATCGTGGTCGGCGGCGCCGGCAGCCTGCATGCGCCGGACGGCAGCCAGATCGTCGATTCACCCGATTTCCCGGATGCCTACAAGGACGGTGCCCGCGCCGCCCGCGACGCACTCACCGAACTGCGCAAGGAAAGCGGGCTGGAATGGTCGCTCGTGTCGCCGGCTGCGCACATCGCGCCTGGCGAACGCACGGGCAAGTTCCGCCTCGGCGGCGACGAGCCAGTGCTGGACGCCAAGGGCGAAAGCCATGTCTCGGTCGAGGACCTTGCCTACGCCATTCTCGACGAAGCCGAGAAGCCGAAGCACACCGGCAAGCGTTTCACGCTCGGCTACTGAGGCGGTTTAGCCGCTCCAAACGCATCCCTGTCGGACGAGATCAATCTTCGGATTTCTTGTCCGGCAGGCCTTCGAGTTTGGTTTCGGCGAACTCCTCGAGTTCCTTCTCGGTCATCGATTCGTACATTTCTTTCGACGCGCCGATCAGTTCGCTTTTCTTGATCTCGCCGCGTTTGGCGGCAAGCGCCGCGCCGGCAGCGCGCTGCTGGGCTTTGGAGGTGGCGGGCATGTCGCATCTCCCGTTTCGGTCTGAACGGAAACGCCATGCCCACCCATGCGTTCCGGCAAATTTCAGGAAGCCGTCAGCCCAAAGCCCTGCATGAGGCGTCGCGTCGCAAAACTCGCCTTGCCCGAAGTGAAAACCGCGATGTCGCCGGCATTGCCTGCCAGCTCGACGGCATCCCTGGGCCGCCCGTCATCGAGAAGCGACAGCGCCCGGCGCGCGATGGCCTCGGCAGGATCGATCCAGTCGACCGGCCATGGCGCGGTCTTGCGCATGCGGTTGACCAGAAAGGGATAATGCGTGCAGGCCAGCACGACGATGTCGGTGAAACGGCCATCCTGTTCGATGAAACAGGGGGCGACCTCGGCACGCACAGCCTCTTCATCGACGAAGCCGTCGCGCATGTAGATCTCGGCCAAGCCCGCCAGCGCGGTCGAGCCGACCAGCCGGACATGGCATTTCTGCGCCCATTTGCCGATGAGGTCGCGCGTGTATTGACGTTTTACGGTACCCGGTGTCGCAAGCACAGAGACAAGGCCGGATCGCGTGCGCTCCGCCGCCGGTTTGATGGCGGGAACGGTGCCAACGAAAAGATGCGAGGGAAACGCCTCGCGCAACGTGTCGATGACCAGCGTAGAGGCGGTATTGCAGGCGATAACCGAAATCGCCGGCCGATAACGTTCGAGCAATTCAGCGAACAGCGCCAGAAGATGCGCGTTGAGTGCCGCCTCTTCCCAATTGCCGTAGGGAAAGGCGGCATCGTCGGCGACATAGATGAAGCGGCGGTCGGGCATCAGCACGCGCGCCTCGCGCAGCACGGTGAGGCCGCCGACGCCGGAATCGAAGATCAGGATCGGCTGCTCGCTCATTGCTTGCCCTCAGTCGTTGTCCAACCCCTTGCCACCGACGGGCGGCAGGGTGTCGACGTCGTCGCTGTCCCGGGCCGGGTGTGCAGCGCGATCGGCATTGGCCTTGCGCTCGGGATAGCCGGAGCCGCGTGGCTCTTTCGGCGAAAAATAGTCGAGCGAAGCAACAACACCACGCAGCACCTTCAGCTCCGGCTCGGCGAAGCCGGCGCGGGTCAAGACGGCGCGCAGATTGTCGACCATCTTGGGCTTCTTTGCGGCGGGCCGGAAGTAACCGCGCGCCTCAAGTGCCGCCTCCAGATGCGCAAACAGACCGTGCAGTTGCTCTTTGGTGGCCGGCAACATTTCGGGGGTGGCGAAGTTGGTATCGGTCTCGCTTTCCAGGCCGGACTTCATCCATTCATAGGACATCAGAAGAACGGCCTGGGCGATGTTGAGCGAGGAAAAGGCAGGGTCGACCGGGAAAGTAACGATCTCGTCGGCAAGGCCGACCTCGTCATTATACAGCCCAAAACGCTCACGCCCGAACAAGATGCCGGTCTGCAAGCCATCGCGCTGACGCATCCTCAGCGCCCTGCCCGCTTCCACTGGCCCACGCACCGGTTTGAAGCCGTCGCGCTCGCGCGCCGTGGTGGCGAAGATGAAATTCAGGTCGGCGATGGCAGAAGGCAAGTCGTCATACAGCTTGACCGCGTCGATGACATGGTCCGCCCTGCTGGCAGCCGCCCGGGCCTTCTCGCTCGGCCAGCCGTCGCGCGGATTGACCAGCCTCAGCTCGCTCAAGCCGAAATTCGCCATGGCACGCGCGACCATGCCGATGTTTTCGCCAAGCTGCGGCTCGACAAGGATGATAGCGGGCCCAGCCGCCTGTTCAGGGGGATTCGTCATGACAACCAGAAACGCTCATTTGCGGCACTGTCGCGACCCCTGCCATATCCGGCCGCGAAAATGAAGCTTCCCCGGCACCGCTATCATCGATGCTGCAACGCCAGGCGCACGCCAAGCGCACAATAGATACCGCCGACGACCTTGCCCTGCCATTTCAGGATCGTTGGGTTGCGGCGCAGCAGGTTGCCGAGCGCGCCTGCGCCAAATGCAAAAACCAGCGTACTCACCAGTCCCAATACGACAAAGATGGCGCCTAAGCTCAGCAGCTGGAAGGGAACCGGCCCGTTCTCCGGCCGCACGAACTGGGGAAGGAAGGCCAGGAAGAACAACGCCGTCTTGGGGTTGAGGACCTCGGCCAGGATCGCCTGGCGAAAAGCCTTGCCGGCGCTGATTGGCAGCGTGTTCGTGGCCAGTTCTGTCGGCGCCTTGGCCAGGATTGCTCGGATGCCGAGGTAAACAAGGTAGCCGGCGCCGAGATATTTGACGATCGAGAACAGCATCGCCGAGGCGGCAATGATAGCTGAGATACCGACAATGGCCAGCACGGTGTGGATCATGTCGCCCGCGGCGATGCCGACGCCGGTGGCGATACCCACTTTCGTTCCCGAGCTGGTCGAGCGCGCAACGGTAAGCAGTGTTGCCGGCCCCGGAATGAAGACAAAGCCGAACACGATCGCGACATAGGAAATCAGTGTAGCCAGATCAATCATGCGTGAGCTCCCCTGTCGATGGTCGCTAACAGCATCACCGTTTCAGCTGAAAAGCAACGTGCTGCCGGCCGCTGACTTCTTCACCAGCGAGCATCTGATTGCCGTATTGCGATCAATCATCCGTTCTGAGCGTTTGCACCCCCAATCGCGCTTTGATATAGGGGCCGCATCTCTTGGCCGAGCCGTGCGCGAGGCCCTTCCCGACCAGCAGCGAGGCTTCTTTCCATGGCGAAGATCAAGGTGGCTAACCCCGTCGTCGAACTCGACGGCGACGAGATGACCCGCATCATCTGGCAGTTCATCAAGGACAAGCTGATCCACCCTTATCTCGACCTTAACCTCGACTACTACGATCTCGGCATCGAGCATCGCGACGCCACCAACGACCAGGTGACCATCGACGCCGCCAACGCCATCAACAAGTACGGCGTCGGCGTTAAGTGTGCGACCATCACCCCTGACGAAGCCCGCGTCGAGGAATTCAAGCTCAAGAAGATGTGGAAGAGCCCGAACGGCACGATCCGCAACATCCTGGGCGGCGTCATCTTCCGCGAGCCGATCATCATGAAGAACGTGCCACGCCTGGTGCCGGGTTGGACCAAGCCGATCATCGTCGGCCGTCATGCCTTCGGCGACCAGTACAAGGCGACCGACTTCAAGTTCCCCGGCAAGGGCAAGCTTTCGATCAAGTTCGTCGGCGACGACGGCCAGGTGATCGAACATGACGTGTTCGACGCGCCGGGCGCCGGCGTGGCGATGGCCATGTACAACCTCGACGAATCGATCCGCGAATTCGCGCGCGCCTCGCTGAACTACGGCCTGCTGCGCGGCTATCCGGTCTATCTCTCGACCAAGAACACCATCCTCAAGGCCTATGACGGCCGCTTCAAGGACATCTTCCAGGAAGTCTACGAGAAGGAATTCGAGGCCGCCTTCAAGGATAAGAAGATCTGGTACGAACACCGCCTGATCGACGACATGGTCGCTTCCTCGCTGAAATGGTCGGGCGGCTATGTCTGGGCCTGCAAGAACTATGACGGCGACGTGCAGTCCGACACCGTCGCGCAGGGCTTCGGCTCGCTCGGCCTGATGACGTCGGTGCTGATGACGCCGGACGGCAAGACGGTGGAAGCCGAGGCCGCACACGGCACCGTCACCCGTCACTACCGCCAGCACCAGAAGGGCGAGGAAACCTCGACAAACTCGATCGCCTCGATCTTCGCCTGGACACGCGGTCTCGCGCACCGCGCCAAGCTGGACGACAATGCCGAACTGAAGAAGTTCGCCGAGACACTGGAGAGGGTCTGCATCCAGACCGTCGAGGGCGGCTACATGACCAAGGACCTGTCGCTGCTGATCGGTCCCGACCAGCCGTGGCTCTCGACCACTGGTTTCCTCGACAAGATCGACGAGAACCTGCAGAAGGCAATGGCCTGATCCTGGCAGGATGGAATTGGAGAAGCCCCGGAGCGTGAACTGCGCCGGGGCTTTTTCGTTGAACCGGCCCTCTCCTTGGAAAGGGCGTCTGTCTATACCAGCGGCAGGTTGATGTCGGTCAACAGCTCGGCGGGCGCTACGTCGCGCGGATTGTTGAGATATTCTTCGAACATCACCGTGTCGCGCAGCTTGCGCCCGGACATCGGCAGCCATTCGCCATAGAGCCAGGCGTAGGCCTTGTGCATTTCGGCATAGGGTCCCTTGTGGCGCAGCACGGCATATTCGCCGCCTTCGAGCGTACGACGCTCCAGTGGCGCCGAAGCGGGTTGTGCCGCGTCCGTTTCAACGCAGGCATAAGACCGCAGCTTGTCGACCGCGACAACGTCGGGATCGTCGAGATAGACGCCGATCATACGCTGACCCGGATGTCCCTGGCCGCGGGCGTAGAGCGTCCCGAACAATTGTTCGAATGCCTTGCCGATATTCATGTAGGAGCCCTGATGGGAAACACCGACCACTTCGGTGGGCTTGAGTGTGCGGATTGAAATATCGAACATGGTGGAAGCCTTTCTCTGTTTGCTTTCAAAGAGTGTGTGGCTTCCCTCTCTCCTGTAACGCGCCGGCGGCATGCCGTAGACCGCCTTGAAAATGCGGTTGAACGACTGGACATTGGGATAGCCAGACCGTTTCGCAATTTCATTGATGCCGAGATCCGTCTCCACGATGTCGCCGGCGGCGCGGTGCAGCCTCAGTCGCTTGACGGTTGCCGCTGCCGTTTCTCCGTAGATCGCGCGATAGATCCGATGCCAATGATAGGATGACAGGCAAGCGATCTCGGCCAGGCGGTCCATATCCAGCTCCTCGTCGAGATGCTCGTGGATATGGGTTGAAACCCGTCTCAAACGAGCTTCGTAGACTGCCCATGCCGTTTCGCCATTCATGTCAGGCCTCATGCAAATCGATCGGCTGGAAAACAACCATAGCCGCTTTTGACAAATCCTGCTGACTTGCGCGGCACGAGAAGAAGCGGCTTCTCTGGTGGCGAGCGATGCAAGCACGAACGGCTTCCAGCCACCAGCCCGACCAGCCAGCCAGATATTCGGAAGAGTTTTTTGCTTCGCGCCGCCAAAACGACAGGGCGTTTTCTTGCCCTTGGCAATCGGGAGCCCCAGATAAGGACAGCGGCCCTTCTGACCGCGAGCGTCCTTCAACGTCTGCACGCAATCGCCTGGCGTGGACGCCTTTCAATTCGTCCTTTCAAGACATTTTCAGGAAAGAGACCCATGAGCCCGACAATCCGTTTCAACGACGGCAAGGCCATCCCGCAGCTCGGCTTCGGCGTCTGGCAGGTACCGAACGAAGGTGCCAATGCCGCCGTGACTGCTGCCATCGAAGCAGGCTACCGCTCGGTCGATACCGCCGCGATCTACGGCAACGAACAAGGTGTCGGCGATGCGCTTGCTGCCTCGAATGTCCCCGACATCTTTCTCACCACCAAGCTGTGGAATTCGGAACAAGGTTACGATTCGGCGCTGAAAGCCTTCGACACCAGCCTCAGGAAACTGCGGCGCGACAAGATCGACCTCTATCTCATCCACTGGCCGGTGCCGTCGCGCGATCGTTATGTCGATAGCTGGAAGGCACTGATCAAGCTGCGCGAGGAAGGCCGCGTCGCCTCGATCGGCGTTTCCAACTTCCAGATAGCCCATCTTGAGCGCCTGAAAGCCGAGACCGGCGTGGTGCCGGCGATCAACCAGGTGGAACTGCACCCGCGTTTCCAGCAGAAGGATCTGCGCGCCTATCACGCCAGGGAAGATATCGCGACGGAGGCATGGAGCCCACTCGGCCAGGGCACGCTGCTGCAGGATCCGGCACTCGTCGCGCTGGCGAAAAAGCACAACAAGACCGCCGCGCAGGTGATCCTGCGCTGGCATCTCGACCTCGGCAACGTCGTCATCCCGAAATCGGTGACGCCGTCACGCATCGCCGAAAATTTCCAGGTGTTTGATTTCAAGCTGGCACCGGAAGACATCGTCGAGATCGAGAAGCTCGACAGCGCCAAGGGCAAGATCGGGCCGGATCCAGATACTTTCGCAATGGGATAGATCGGACTTCAGGCGCGTTCATCCTGGAACGCGCCTGCTCCGGCCCCGATTTTTCGCGACTGCCTTCAAAGCGGCGCAGCTTCGTCCAGATTTTGTCCCGGTTCAGCGCATAGTCTCCCCCTCAAATTCGGGGGAATCATGCGCAAACGAACCATTGCCTTGTTGGGGGCATTTGTCGCTGCCGGCGCCATCTGGGCGCTTAACAGCAGCCTGCTCGCTGGCGCATCCGAGCGGCGGCCGATGCTGATCGCGCATCGCGGACTCGGCCAGACTTTCTCTCCCGTTGGCATCGGCAACGACACCTGCACGGCCGACCGCATTCATCAGCCGGAGCACACCCATCTCGAAAACACGATCGAGGGTTTCCAGGCAGCGTTTGCATCCGGCGCCGACATCGTCGAGCTCGACGTTCACCCGACCACCGACGGCGACTTCGCGGTGTTCCATGACTGGACGGTGGATTGTCGCACCGATGGCAAGGGGGTGACGCGCGAAAAGAGCCTCAAGGAATTGAAGGCTCTCGATGTCGGCTATGGCTACACCGCCGATGGCGGCAAGACCTTCCCGTTCCGAGGCAAGGGCATTGGCCAAATGCCGAGCCTTGGCGAGGTGCTCACCGTATTTCCGACCAAGCGTTTCCTGATCAACATCAAAAGCGATGATGTTGCCGAGGGCCGGCTGCTGGCGAGGATGATCGGTGCGCTGCCGCCCGAACGGCAGAAACTCATCATGGTCTATGGGGGCGGCAAGGCGATCGAAGCCTACAAGGCAGCTCTGCCGGAAGCCGTCGTGCTGGGGACGGATCGCGTAGTCCCCTGCTTGATGCGATATGCAGCGCTCGGCTGGAGCGGCTATGTCCCGGAAGACTGCCGCAAGACGCTGTTCATGCTGCCGGCCAATTATGCGCCTTTTGCCTGGGGTTTTCCCAACCGGCTTAGCGAGCGGCTCGAAGCCAACGGCTCGACGCTGGTGATCCTGGGCGACAATGACGGTTCGAAGCATTCGACCGGCGTCGATGACATCGTGACGTTCAAGAAACTGCCAGTCCGCTTCGACGGCGCGATCTGGACCAACCGTGTCGATCGGATCGGCCCTGCAGTGGCTGCCCCGCAATAACCAATGCCGGGTGTTTTCCCGGCATCGATAGTTCGCTCAGACTGTGAGTCCGCTTTGCGGCCTAGGCAGCCAGCGCCGCCTTGACCGCGGCAATGGCATCATCGGCCTTGGAAGCGTCGGGACCGCCGGCCTGCGCCATATCTGGCCGACCGCCGCCGCCCTGCCCGCCAAGCGCCGCGGACGCAACACGCACCAGATCGACCGCGCTAAATCGGCCAACAAGATCTTCAGTGACCGCAACGACGACACTGGCCTTGCCTTCGGCTTCGCCGACCAGCACGACGACGCCAGAACCCAGCGCCTTCTTGCCTTCGTCGGCAAGCGGCTTCAGGTCCTTCGGCGAGACACCACTGACCGACTTACCGAGGAAGCCGACACCCGCCACTGTTTCGGTGGCATTCTCGGCCGCACCTGCAGACCCGCCGCCCATGGCGAGCTTCTTGCGCGCGTCGGTCAAGTCACGCTCCAGCTTCTTGCGTTCGTCAAGCAGCGTTTCCACCCGCGCGAGCACGTCGGCCGGCGAAATCTTCAGCGTTGCTGCAACCGCCTTGAGACGTCGGTCCTGCTCGTCGAGATGGCGGCGTGCCGCCTCGCCGGTCAACGCCTCGATACGGCGCACGCCGGCCGCAACCGGGCTGTCGGAAACGATGCGCACCAGGCCGATATCGCCGGTCGCCTTCACATGCGTGCCGCCGCAAAGCTCGATCGAATAAGACCGATTGGCCTTCTCGCCATGCAAAGCCGTACCCATCGAGACAACACGCACTTCGTCGCCATATTTTTCGCCAAATAGCGCCATGGCGCCTTCGGCACGCGCATCGTCCACCGACATCAGCCGGGTCGTGACCGGGCTGTTCTGAACGACGATCTCGTTGGCCATGCGCTCGACCTCTTCCAGTTCTTCCGGCGAGATCGGCTTGTTGTGCGAAATGTCGAAGCGCAGCCGCTCCGGCGCCACCAGCGAGCCCTTCTGGGCGACATGCGTGCCCAGCACCTCTCGCAGCGCCTCGTGGATGAGGTGCGTTGCCGAGTGGTTGGAGCGCAGGCGCGTCCGACGAGCGTGATCGACCTCGAGTTCGACGGCAGCTCCCGTCTTCAATGAACCCTTGGTGACCTTGCCCTGATGCACGAAGAGGCCATCGGCCTTCTTCAGCGTGTCGGTGACGTCGATGCGGAAGCCTTCGCCGGCGATCGTTCCGGTGTCGCCCATCTGGCCACCGGACTCGCCATAGAACGGCGTCTGGTTGACGATGATCGCAACGCTGTCGCCTTCCCTGGCATCGTCAACGATCTTGCCATCGCGCAGGATGGCGGTGACGATGCCTTCGGCCTTCTCGGTTTCGTAGCCGAGAAATTCAGTGGCGCCTGTCTTGTCGCGTACGGAAAACCACACGGTCTCGGTCGCCGCCTCGCCGGAACCGGCCCAACTGGCGCGCGCTTCCGCTTTCTGCCGCTCCATCGCGTCGGTGAAACCGGCAAGGTCGACGGAGATGCTGCGCTGGCGCAATGCATCCTGCGTCAGGTCGAGCGGGAAGCCGTAGGTGTCGTAGAGCTTGAAGGCAGTTTCGCCATCCAGCATGTCGCCGGAGCCGAGCTTGTCGGTGGCATCGGCGAGCAGGCCGAGGCCGCGCACCAGCGTCTTGCGGAAGCGGGTCTCCTCCAGCTTCAGCGTTTCGGCGAGCAGCGCCTCGCCGCGCACCAGTTCGGGATAGGCCTGGCCCATCTCGCGCACCAGCGCCGGCACAAGCTTCCACATCAGCGGCTCATTGGCACCAAGCAGCTGCGCGTGACGCATGGCGCGGCGCATGATGCGGCGCAGCACATAACCACGGCCCTCGTTGGAGGGCAGAACGCCATCGGCCACCAGGAACGAGGCCGAACGCAGATGGTCGGCAATCACGCGGAAGGACGCGACGTTCTCGGTGTTGGGGCCATGCCCGAGCGCAGACGATGCCGCATCGATCAAGTGACGGAAGAGATCCGTCTCGAAAACGGTTTCCACCCCCTGCAGGATGGAAGCCATGCGCTCCAGGCCCATGCCGGTATCGATCGACGGCCGCGGCAGGTCGATGCGCTCGTCCTTGGTGACCTGCTCATACTGCATGAAGACCAGGTTCCAGAATTCAAGGAAGCGGTCGCCATCCTCTTCCGGGCTGCCGGGCGGACCACCCCAGATGTGCTCGCCGCGATCGATGAAGATTTCCGAACACGGGCCACAGGGACCGGTGTCGCCCATCGCCCAGAAATTATCCGAAGTCGCGATGCGGATGATGCGGTCATCCGAAAATCCGGCGATCTTCTTCCAGTAGCCGGCTGCCTCGTCGTCGGTATGGTAGACAGTGACGAGCAGCTTGTCCTTCTTCAGTCCAAAACCCTTGGTGATCAGGTTCCAGGCGAGCTCGATCGCGCGTTCCTTAAAATAATCGCCGAACGAAAAATTGCCGAGCATCTCGAAGAAAGTGAGATGACGTGCGGTGTAGCCGACATTGTCGAGATCGTTGTGCTTGCCACCGGCACGCACGCTCTTCTGCGCGGTCGCGGCGCGCGAATAAGACCGCTTCTCGAGACCGGTGAAAACGTTCTTGAACTGCACCATACCGGCGTTGGTGAACATCAACGTCGGGTCGTTGCGCGGCACCAGCGGGCTGGAGGCGACGATCTCGTGCCCTTCCTTGCGGAAATAGTCGAGAAAGGTCGACCGGATATCGTTCACGCCACTCATCGAAACTGCCTTTATGGTGAAGTCGCCGACAGGGCCGGCGGAAATGGACTAGGCCTTTTAGCGGCAGCCTTCCAGCCTGTCCAGAAACAGGCAAGGCCCGCCCCGCAGAGACCAGAAGCCACGCTGGAAACGCAAAACCGCCGGCGCAAGGCCGGCGGCTAAAACGATGTCGTCAGGCGACAAGCTGCCCCTCAGGGCGAACTGTGCTCTTACCCCTCCGCGGCGTCATCGAGATCGTTGTCGCTGTCGCTGCCACTGTCGAGAAATTTCTCCGCGATCAGCCCGGCATTTTGCCTCAACGACAGTTCGACCTCACGGGCAAGATCCGGGTTGTCACGCAGGAACTGCTTGGCGTTTTCGCGCCCCTGCCCGAGACGCTGCGAATTATAGGAGAACCAGGCGCCCGATTTCTCGACAATGCCGGCCTTGACGCCGAGGTCGATCAATTCACCGGTCTTGGACACGCCTTCGCCATACATGATGTCAAATTCAACGACCTTGAAGGGCGGGGCCAGCTTGTTCTTGACGACCTTGACGCGGGTCTGGTTGCCGACTACTTCGTCCCGATCCTTGATCGAGCCGATGCGGCGGATGTCGAGGCGCACCGAGGCGTAGAACTTCAACGCGTTGCCGCCGGTCGTCGTCTCAGGCGAACCGAACATGACACCGATCTTCATGCGGATCTGGTTGATGAAGATGACCATGGTGTTGGAGCGCGAGATCGAGGCCGTCAGCTTGCGCAGCGCCTGGCTCATCAGGCGAGCCTGCAGGCCTGGCAGCGAATCACCCATCTCGCCCTCGATTTCGGCGCGCGGGGTGAGAGCGGCGACCGAATCGACCACCAGAACGTCGATGGCACCGGAACGGACCAGCGTGTCACAGATCTCCAGCGCCTGCTCGCCGGTATCCGGCTGCGAGATCAGAAGGTTTTCAAGATCGACACCCAGCTTGCGGGCATAGACCGGGTCGAGCGCATGCTCGGCATCGACGAAGGCGCAGATGCCGCCCTTTTTCTGTGCTTCCGCCACCGTATGCAGCGCCAGCGTGGTCTTGCCAGAGCTTTCCGGCCCGTAGATTTCAATGATGCGGCCGCGGGGCAGGCCGCCGACGCCAAGCGCGATGTCGAGGCCGAGCGAACCTGTCGGCACCGTGGCGATCTCGACCACCTGCTCATTGGCACCGAGCCGCATGATCGAGCCCTTGCCGAAGGCCCGCTCGATCTGCGACAGCGCAGCGTCCAGAGCTTTTGTTTTGTCCACCGAATTGTCCTCTACAAGCCTCAAGCTATTCTGAGCCATGATACATCACCCCTTGGTCGTCAATGAAGGCCGGACAGTCCGGGAACCCTTATAAATATGTACCCTTTTTGTTCTGTTTTGGCAAGTCGACGTAAAACTTTGAAATATATAATAAATTCCGCTTTGTTCTTTTTTTGTTTTGTCAGGGACGTCCAAAAAGTATTCCTACGTGCCGGCATCACATTGGCGCGATACAGCAGTTGCCGATTCGGCATTACCGCGATAGCCGGGCATAACAGAACCGCCTCCATCGAGGTGTCGGCATGAACCACACGCCAAAACTCTTCGCGGCCGGCGGCGCGCATATCGACCGACGCGGCCAGGTCAGCGGTCCCTACGTGCCGGCAGCGTCCAACCCCGGCACGATGCGCGAGGATGTCGGCGGCGGCGTCTTCAACGCACTGCGCACGCTTGTGCGGCGTGGTGTCTCCGCCTCGCTGATGTCGGTGCGCGGTGGCGACACGGCGGGCGAGACGGTCGCGCGGACGATCGTGCAGGCCGGCATCGGGGACCTTTCCGTTACCTTCCTCGACCGGGCCACCCCGAGCTATACGGCGATCCTCGACAGCGAGGGCGAGCTCGTGGTGGGCTTCGCCGATATGGGGCTCTACGACCTGGCCTTCCCGAAACAGATGCGACGCGCCAACATTCGCAGCGCAGTCGATGCAGCGGATGCGGTGCTGTGCGACGCCAACCTGCCGACCGCGGCACTCGAGCGCCTGATGGCGCAGGCCGGAGATCGGCCGGTCTTTGTCATCGCCATTTCGCCTGCCAAGGTTGTGCGCCTTGTTTCGTTGTTCGAGCGGCCGGCGCTGCTGTTCATGAACCGGCGCGAGGCTGCCGCGCTGACCGGCCTTTCGCGCGAGGCGCCTGAAAGAGAACTTGTGGCGGGCCTGCACGGCATCGGCATGCGCGGTGGCGTGGTGACCGCGGGGGACCGCCCTGCCCTCGGCTTCGACAAGGACGGCGCCTTTTCGATCACGCCGCCTCCGCCCAGGACCGTGGTCGACGTGACTGGTGCGGGTGATGCGCTGGCGGGGGCCACGACCGCGGCACTGTTGCGCGGCCTGCCCTTACGCATCGCCTTGCGCGAAGGTGTCGCGGCCGCCGGGCTGGCCGTCGAAAGCCCGCTCGCCGTGCCAGATTTCACCCAGGCATCCTTTGCCGCAGCCCTGGCACTTGTGCCGGAGGCGCGGGAAGTGGCATGAGGACGGCTCAATAAGACTGTTGAGCAGTGCCCGCCCCGCAAAGGCAGACGCGGCGACCGGAGACCCAAGATGACGCTCGAAACCGCCCGCCCCTACATCGACATCCACGCCCCTGTGGCCGAAGCGTTGGCAGCGGGTCGCCCGGTGGTGGCGCTGGAATCGACCATCATCACCCACGGCATGCCTTATCCCGACAATGGCGCGATGGCGGCCAATGTCGAAAAGATCATTTCGGACGAAGGCGCAGTGCCGGCAACGATCGCGGTCGTCAACGGCCGCATCAAGATCGGTCTGTCCGATGGCGAACGGGAATCGCTTGCCATGACCGGCGACGCGATGAAGCTGTCGCGCGCCGACTTCGCCTTTGCCGTCGCCGAAGGGCGTACCGGCGGCACGACAGTGGCCGCCACCATGATCGCGGCGCACATGGTCGGCATCAAGGTATTCGCCACCGGTGGCATCGGCGGCGTGCATAAGGGTGCCGAAAAGAGTTTCGATATCTCGGCTGACCTCGACGAATTGGCACGCACACCGGTCATTGTGGTGTCGGCTGGCGCCAAGGCTATCCTCGACATCGAAAAGACGCTGGAGGTGCTGGAAACGCGCGGTGTACCGGTGATCGGCCACGGCTGCGAGACGATGCCGGCGTTCTGGTCGCGGCAATCGCCCTTCCGGGCGCCACTGACCCTGGATGCGCCTGAAAAGATCGCCAGACTGTTCAAAACCCGGCAGGCGCTTGGCATCGACGGCGGCGTGCTGGTTGCCAATCCGGTGCCGGTTGCCGACGAGATTCCTGCTGCCGAGATGGCTGGCTATATCGAGGCCGCACAGAAAGCAGCGGAAGTGCAGAACGTGACTGGCAAGGCGGTGACGCCGTTCCTGCTTGGCAAGATCCTGGAACTCACCAACGGCCGCAGCCTGAAGACCAACATCGCACTGGTGGAAAACAATGCCCGCGTGGCGGCAAGGGTTGCCAAGGCGCTGTAAAAGCAGCGTTGTAGATAAGACCCGCGCTCCACGGTTCCCGTCTTCCTTACGACACCCGGAGCGTTTCCGTTTTTCGTGGAACGCGGAGACACTCTAACCTTTTGTTTTTACACGATACCGGACGGAAAACCGCGCGCACTTTTCCTGGAATTTCTCTAACTGTGTTGACGATGCTCCCGGGTGAGCGACGAAGAAACGAGGACAGAATGCCAATCAAGGGAAAACTGACCGTCGCAGCGTTGTGCGTCGCGACGCTGTTCGTGGGCGTGGCGAACAGCCAGGCAGCAGCCAAATGCACCGCCTATGAGCAGCAGGTCGCCAAGCAAATCAAGGAAGGCAAGGCATTCCTGAAACAGGAAAGCTTCAGGAAGTGGATCGATGACGGCCTGCAGAGCAAGGCTCCGTATAACAAGAAGCCTTACACCACTTACAGCAAATGGTATGCCCGGTTCGACAGACTGGGTTCGATGGGAGCGGAAACGGAAAACGTGAAGTTCCTTGAAAACCATGGCTTTACGGCATCAGCCGCATATTCCGTGTTCCAAGGCTATGCTCTCAAAGGCAAGCTGACATCCGATGTCGACATCGATTTTGAAAAGAAGATGAACGCCTTTTCCTGCAACTGATTTCAGGTGCGTCCTTCGAGGCTTGCCTGCACAGGATCGTGCAACGTCTCATTTTCCCGAGCGAAGGCCAGCCTCAAAGGACTTCCTTGCCCAGGCAGCCATTTCGTCTGGATCGTCGGCCGCGCCATCCGGCAAGGTCCAATAAGGCATCGCAACCTGTTTGCCATGACGCGAGCCGACATAGGTCCATTGTGTGCAACCGGCCGCGATGAATTCGCGGCCGAGCTCGGCGTCGCCCTTCAGCATCAGTTCGCCGCGCAATTCGATGGCGACGATGACCCCATCGAAATAGATGCCCTTGCCGCCGAACAGGCGGCGGATGCTGACCGGGCCAAGGCCGGCGAAAAGATCGGCGATCGCGTCATTGTCCATGGCGTGATCATGGCACGGGGTCCGATCGCCGTCACGACGCAACCAAAGCTCTGCTGACAGGTTTCGGCTCAGGGCTGTACGATAATATTCGGTTCCAATCGAGGAGACCGCCATGCCCATGCTTCTTCAAGGATCCTGCCGTTGCGGCGGCGTCCGCTTCGAAGTCGAAAGCCACACACCGGCGCCCTACCAGCTCTGCTATTGTTCGATCTGCCGCAAGCAGCAGGGCGGTGGCGGATATGCCATCAACCTCGGCGCCAATTCCGCGACGCTTAAGATAACCGGCAAGGAGAACCTCGGCGTCTACCGCGCCGAGATCCAGGACGATGAACGTCCGGTATGCGAGACCTCTACAGGCGAACGCAATTTCTGCGTCAAATGCGGTTCGGCACTGTGGCTCTACGATCCGACATGGCCCGAGCTCGTGCATCCCTTTGCGTCAGTCGTCGACACCGACCTGCCCGAGCCGCTGGAGCGCACGCATCTGATGCTGAAATACAAAGCTGGCTGGGTGGAGCCCGCCATCCGCGACGGCGACAAGGTCTTTGATCTCTATCCGGAAGAATCGATCGCAGACTGGCATCGAAGAACAGGACTATGGGTGGAGTGAAGTGGTGTCCTCCTTCTTCTCCCCGTTCATGGGGAGTAGAAAGATCAGACTTGCCGGCGAAGCTCTCCGGCGCCTTGCCCGTGCCGCTGCCGTGCGCGGCCTTGGAGACGAACAGGTCTCTCCCTGAAAGACCTCAGGCAGCGCTTTGGGCGCGCGCGTCGGCCAGCGCCTTCAGGTCGGCAGGCTTCAACTCCACGGATTCGCCGCAACCGCAGGCCGACGACTGGTTCGGGTTGCGGAAGGTGAAACCGGTTCGCAGCGTGGTGCGCTCGAAATCCATCTCGGTGCCGAACAGGAACAATGCTGCCTCAGGCGCAACGTAAACATGGGCACCATCGCGCTCGACGTGATCGTCCTTGGTATTCGGCTCGGTCACCAGATCGACCGTGTATTCCATGCCAGCGCAGCCGCCCTTCTTGATACCGAGACGGATGCCCTGCGCATTCTCGCGCGTGGCCATGATCTCGCGCACGCGCTCGGCGGCCTTGTCGGTCATTGAGATGACGGCGAAGCGTCCCATGTCATTCTCCAGTTTCACGCGGGTTCAAGGCCCGCGGAACGAGTCTAGCTATAAGATGGTGAAGTTTTCGCAGCCGTGCAACTCTAATACCATCCCACCGCGACCTGAGCCTCTTCCGACATGCGGTCGGGCGTCCATGGCGGATCGAACACCATCTTGACCTCGACGCCGGAAACGCCTTCCACGGCGCCGACGGCATTCTCGACCCAGCCCGGCATCTCGCCGGCCACCGGGCAGCCGGGCGCGGTCAGCGTCATGTCGATCTTGACCGCGCGGTCATCCTCGATGTCGATCTTGTAGATCAGGCCAAGCTCATAGATGTCGGCCGGGATTTCCGGGTCATAGACAGTCTTCAGCGCCGAGACGATATCGTCAGTGATGCGCGCCAGTTCGTCGGCGGGAATGACAGAGACGGGAGCAGCGTCGGCTGGCGCCGCCTGCGGCGTCTCTGTCTCGGTGATCGTAGCGTCTTCCATGGCTTTATCCGAAGAATTTCCGTGCTTTTTCCAGCGCCTCGACAAGCGCGTCAACCTCGGCGCGTGTGTTGTACATGCCAAAGGATGCCCTGCATGTGGAGGTGACGCCGAAGCGTTTCAACAGCGGCTGGGCACAATGCGTGCCTGCACGCACAGCAACACCTTGCCGATCGATCACCATCGAGACGTCGTGGGCATGGATGCCCTTGAGTTCGAAGGAGATGATGGCGCCCTTGTCCGGCGCATCACCGAAGATGCGCAGCGAATTGATTGAACGCAGCCGCTCATGCGCATAGGCCTTCAAATCGGCCTCGTGTGCCGCGATACGCTCCCGACCGACCGATTCCATGTATTCGAGCGCAGCACCCAGGCCGATCGCCTGCACGATCGGCGGCGTGCCGGCCTCAAAACGGTGCGGCGGATCGTTGTAGGTGACGACATCCTCCGTCACCTCCTCGATCATCTCGCCGCCGCCCATGAAAGGCCGCATGGCCTCAAGCCGCTCCTTCTTGCCGTAGAGCACACCGATACCGGAAGGGCCGTAGACCTTGTGGCCGGTGAAGACGAAGAAGTCGCAATCGAGATCCTGTACATCGATCGGCATATGCACCGCGCTCTGGCTGCCGTCGACCAGCACCGGAATGCCGCGCTGATGCGCGATCCGGCAAATCTCCTTGATCGGCGTCACCGTGCCCAGCGCGTTCGACATCTGGGTGATGGCGACCAGCTTGGTACGATCGGTCAGACGCTTCTCGAACTCCTCGATGTGGAAGGCCCCGAAATCGTCCACCGGCACCCAGACCAGCCTGGCGCCCTGGCGCTCGCGGATGAAATGCCACGGCACGATGTTGGAATGGTGCTCCATGATGGAGAGCACGATCTCGTCGCCTTCGCCGATGTTCGGCATGCCCCAGCCGTAAGCCACGGTGTTGATGGCGGCGGTGGTGTTCGAGGTGAAGACGATGTTGTCGGTGCTCGGTGCATTCAGGAACCGCCGCACGGTTTCACGTGCCTTTTCATAGGCATCGGTGGCCGCGTTCGACAGGAAATGCAGGCCGCGATGGACGTTGGCATATTCCTGCGAATAAGCATGCTGGATGGCGTTCAGCACAGCCTGCGGCTTCTGCGCCGAGGCGCCATTGTCGAGATAGACCAACGGCTTGCCGTAGACCTGGCGCGACAGAATCGGGAAATCGTGGCGGATCGCCTCGACGTCGTAGGGAGCGGTAGTGTTCAGCACGTGATCCATTTCCTACCCAAAAGTGAATAGTGAGTAGTCGTCAGTCAGTAGTGAGCGTGAGTAGCGGCTGTCTGGTTCCTCACTACTCACTATTCGCTACTCACTACCCGTGCGTCGCGAACCAGTCGTCGAGCTTGCCTTCCAGCGTCTCGACGATCTGCTCGTCTTCGAGTTCCTCGATCACTTCCGCGACGAAAGCCTTCACCAGCAAGCCGCGCGCGGTCTTCTCGTCGATGCCGCGCGCCATCAGGTAGAAAAGATGGCCGTGGTCGATCTCGGTGACAGTGGCGCCGTGGCCGCACTGGACGTCGTCAGCGAAGATTTCCAGCTCCGGCTTGGTCGAGAACTCGCCGTCGTCCGACAGCAGCAAGGTGTTGCAGGCCATCTTGGCGTCGGTCTTCTGCGCATATTGATGCACATTGATCCGGCCCTGGAAGACGCCACGCGCCTTGCCGGTGACGACGTTGCGGATCACTTCCGTCGACGTCGTGTGGGGAACGGCATGGTCGAGCACCATGGTCACGTCGGTGTGCGTGTCGCCGGCCAGAAGGTTGACGCCGCGCAGCTTGAAATCCGCACCTTCGCCCTTGGTTGCCACGACGACTTCCTGGCGCACCAGCTTGCCGCCGGCGTTGATGAAAAACAGCGTGAGCTTGGCGTCCTTGCCAAGCCACGCCTTGAACTGGGCAAGATGCGAAGCCGTCTCCGGCTGCTCCTGCACGATCAGCCAGGTCACCTCCGCACCTTCGTCCAGCGTCAGCTGGCTGATCGACGAGGTGAGTGCAGCGCCTTCGCCCGTCTGATGTTCGACGATGGTCGCCTTGGCACCCTTGCCAACGCGGACCGGCAGCCGAACATGGCTCTGGCCGCCCGCCTGCACATTCTGCAACTCGATCGGCTTTTCCAGCTCGATCCCGTCGGCAATGTCGACAAACACGCCGTCGGCGACGAAGGCGGTATTGAGGGCGCCGATGGCATCATCAGCACCGTAGAGGTCAAGCGCCGGCGCAAAGCTGCCATCAGTCAGCTTGTCGGACAGGCGAGCAAACGAAACACCCTCGACCGTCGGGAACTTTGTGGTGGAGGCGCCGTTCAGCACCGAAACCACGGTCGAGCCCTCGATCACCGGTGCGATCGCCTTGGCGTTTGCCGAAGCATCAAAGCCCGGCACGGCTGGCAGCAAGGTGCGCAGATTGGTGTAGTGCCAGCTTTCGATGCGCTTTGTCGGCAGGCCGGCTTTCAGCGCTTCGACGGCGTTGTCGCGCCGAACCATGACCTCGCCGTCACCCGGAAGCAGCGACTGTCGCTCGCCAAAGGCGTCGATCAGCGCGGTCTCGGCCTGGGTCAACTGCGGTTGAACATGTGCATTCATGACAGCCCCCTCAAGCAGCCTCGCCGATCACGCCGGCATACCCATTGGCTTCAAGATCGAGCGCCAGCGATTTGTCGCCAGACTTGATGACCTGGCCCTTGTAGAGCACGTGCACGCTGTCCGGCACGATGTGCTCGAGCAGGCGCTGATAGTGGGTGATGACGACAATGGCGCGGTCGGGCGAACGCAGCGCGTTGACGCCGTCGGAGACGATTTTCAGCGCATCGATGTCGAGGCCGGAATCGGTCTCGTCAAGCACGCACAGCTTCGGCTCGAGCAGCTTCATCTGCAGGATCTCGGCACGCTTCTTCTCGCCGCCGGAGAAGCCGACATTGAGCGGGCGCTTCAGCATGGCAATGTCCATGCTGAGCGAGGCGGCGGCTTCCTTCACCAGCTTCAGGAATTCCGGCACTTTCAGCGGCTCCTCGCCGCGCGCCTTGCGTTGCGCATTCATGGCCACTTTCAGGAATTCCATCGTCGCCACGCCCGGTATCTCCATCGGATACTGGAACGCGAGGAAGATGCCGGCGGCGGCACGCTCGGCCGGATCCATCTCCAGGATCGACTCGCCGTTGTAGAGGATGTCGCCCTCTGTGACTTCATAGTCCTCGCGGCCGGCGAGGATATAGGACAGTGTCGACTTGCCGGAGCCGTTCGGGCCCATGATGGCTGCGACTTCGCCTTTGTTCACCGTCAGGTTCAGCCCACGGATGATCTCGGTGCCGTCATCGGCGATGCGGGCATGCAGGTTCTTGATCTCAAGCATTTGTTCTTCCTGAATCTTTTGAACGGTCAGCCGACCGAGCCTTCGAGCGAAATACCGATGAGCTTCTGCGCCTCGACGGCGAACTCCATCGGCAGCTCCTGGATGACGTCCTTGACGAAGCCGTTGACGATGAGCGCGATGGCTTCCTCTTCGGGAATGCCGCGCTGCATGACATAGAACTTCTGGTCCTCGGAAATCTTCGACGTGGTGGCTTCATGTTCGAACTTTGCGGTCGAGTTCTTGGCTTCCATGTAAGGCACCGTGTGTGCGCCACACTGGTCGCCGATCAGCAGCGAGTCGCAGTTGGTGAAGTTGCGCGCGTTGGTTGCCTTGCGATGGGCCGAAACCTGGCCGCGATAGGTATTCTGGCTGAAGCCGGCGGCGATACCCTTGGAGATAATCCGGCTACGGGTGTTCTTGCCGAGATGGATCATCTTGGTACCCGAGTCGATCTGCTGATAGCCGTTCGACACTGCGATCGAATAGAAATTGCCCTGGCTCTCATCGCCACGCAGAATGCAGGATGGATATTTCCAGGTGATCGCCGAACCGGTCTCGACCTGCGTCCACGAGATCTTCGAACGGTGACCGCGGCAGTCGCCTCGCTTGGTGACAAAGTTGTAGATGCCACCCTTGCCCTGTGCGTCGCCGGGATACCAGTTCTGCACGGTCGAATATTTGATCTCGGCATCGTCGAGCGCAACCAGCTCGACCACGGCGGCATGAAGCTGGTTCTCGTCGCGCTGCGGCGCTGTACAGCCTTCGAGATAAGAGACGTAAGCCCCTTCTTCCGCGATGATCAGCGTGCGCTCGAACTGGCCGGTGTTCTTCTCATTGATGCGGAAATAGGTGGAAAGCTCCATCGGGCAACGAACGCCCTTCGGAACGAAGACGAAGGAGCCGTCGGTGAAGACCGCGGAATTCAGCGTGGCGTAGAAATTGTCCGAGGTCGGCACGACCGAGCCCAGATACTTCTTCACCAGTTCCGGATGTTCACGGATGGCTTCCGAGATGGAGCAGAAGATGACGCCGGCCTTGGCCAGCTCTTCCTTGAAGGTGGTGACGACGGAGACCGAGTCGAAGACGGCGTCCACCGCGACACGACCGGATTTGTAGACATTGTCGCTGGCATCCTCGTCGGACAGTCCGTCGATCGGAGCCTTTTCCTTCTGCACACCGGCGAGGATTTCCTGCTCCTTGAGCGGGATTCCGAGCTTCTCATAGACCTTGAGCAGCTCCGGATCGACCTCGTCCAGCGACCTCGGTCCGGACTGGTTCTTCGGTGCTGCGTAATAGTGAAGGTCCTGGAAGTCGATCTTGGGATATTCGACGCGCGCCCAGGTCGGCTCTTCGAGCGTCAGCCAGCGGCGATACGCTTCCAGACGCCACTCCAGCATCCACTCCGGCTCGTTCTTCTTTTCGGAAATGAAACGGATGATGTCTTCCGAAAGACCCTTGGGCGCCTTGTCGGTCTCGATCGTCGTCTCGAAGCCATATTTATATTGGTCGACGTCGATCTTTCGGACTCGATCGATCGTCTCCTGCACAGCAGGCATAAGCGTTCTCCATCCATGCCGAGGTCAAGGCCCGGCCGTTTTCAAACTATGGCACCGCCGACCCGATACGGGCCGTGCTTGGCGGCGTAAGTTCCATATAGTGTGCTCCGGCCAAGAAAACACCCGGCCAATCAGGAACACACGGCTCTACCAGGCCGAAGCCTGAATTCCTTGCCGCCCTTCAGGCGGCTCTTTCCCGCGCGGCGCGGCGAGCGGCAATGCCAGCCAGCGCCTTGCGAAACCGTTCGACGTCCTCTGCGGTCGTGGCGGCGCCAATCGACACCCGCAGCGCCCCGCCTTCCTCACCATGGCCCATCGCCTTCAGCACATGACTCGGCCCGACCTTGCCGGACGAACAGGCTGACCCCGCCGACAGCGCGATGCCCGCCAGATCGAATGCGATCTGCGCCGTCTCGGCCTTGGTGCCCGGAATAGCGAAGAACGTCGTGTTGGCAAGGCGTTCCACGCGCTTTCCGAAGATTTCGGCATCCAGCACCAGTTCGGTCACGATCGCCTCGATGGCGTCACGACGCTGCCGGACGGCCTCGATATCGCGAAGTCCAGCAAGCGCTTCACGCGCTGCCGCACCGAAACCGGCGATGGCGGCGAGGTTCTCCGTGCCGCCGCGATGGCCCTTTTCCTGGCCACCGCCCGGCACCAGAGGCAACGGCATCATCAGATCGGAAGCGGCGACGATGGCGCCTATACCCTTGGGGCCACCGATCTTGTGCGAAGATAGAATCAAATAATCCGCATAAGGCACTGACATGTCGAGCGGAATGCGCCCCGCTGCCTGCACCGCATCCACGACCAGGACGCCTCCCGCCGCCTTCACGATCACGGCGACCTCAGCCACAGGCTGAATGACGCCGGTCTCGTTGTTGGCGGCATGGATGGCGACCAGAGGCAGGCCTTCGGCCTTATCATGGCTGGCGAGCGCCAATGCCAAAGCATCCAGGTCGACGATCCCATCCGACGTCACACCGATGCGCGTGACCTTCTCTCGCACGAAACGGCCGCCATTCAGCACACAGGGGTGGTCGGCCTCGGAAACATAAAGGTGCGCCATGCGCAGAGCAGCCCGCCCCATACGCCAGTCAGGAGAGAGCAGCGCTACCGCCGCCTCGGTCGCGCCGGATGTGAAGATGACATGGTCCGGCTTGGCGTTGACCAGCGCCGCCACATCGCGGCGCGCGTCCTCGATGAGCCGCCGCGCGGCGCGGCCTTCTGCATGCACCGAGGATGGGTTTGCCGCATCGAGTGCCGCGACCACAGCCGAACGCGCCGCAGGAAGCAGCGGCGCACTGGCATTGTAGTCGAGATAGGCGCGAGGCTCGGCCATTTCGCTCGGTGCTTTCCCTTCAAAACCCGCTCTCGCAGAGAGAAGCGTTATTTCCTTGAAATTCCAAGGCCAGCCGTCCTATTACGCGGCTTGCGGCAGCAATGGCAGAGCCTTACATCTCAGCCATGCAGTTTTGAACAGTTCTAAACTAGCTTCTAGGTAGACGCTCGCCTTGCGTCAAGCTTGGATTGAGCCGGAGCGGGAATTGTTCGAACGCCTTAGAGCGTACACCAGGAGTTATTCATGCCAGAGGTCATTTTCACCGGTCCTGCCGGCCGCCTTGAAGGTCGCTACCAGCCTTCCAAGGAAAAGAGCGCGCCAATCGCCATCGTCCTGCACCCGCACCCGCAGTTCGGCGGCACGATGAACAACAAGATCGTCTACGACCTCTTCTATATGTTCCAGAAGCGCAATTTCACGACGCTGCGCTTCAATTTCCGCAGCATCGGCCGTAGCCAGGGCGAGTTCGACCACGGCACCGGCGAACTTTCGGACGCCGCAGCAGCACTCGACTGGGTGCAGTCCTTGCATCCCGATTCCAAAAGCTGCTGGGTGGCCGGCTATTCCTTTGGCGCCTGGATCGGCATGCAGCTTCTGATGCGCCGTCCGGAGATCGAAGGCTTCATCTCGGTAGCACCGCAGCCCAATACCTATGATTTCTCCTTCCTTGCCCCCTGCCCGTCGTCGGGCCTGATCATCCATGGTGATGCCGACAAGGTGGCACCGGCCAAGGATGTGCAGGGCCTGGTCGACAAGTTGCATACCCAAAAGGGCATCACCATCACCCAGAAGACGCTTCCCGGCGCCAATCATTTCTTCGCCAATGATGCCGAACTGCTGCTTGAGGAATGCGCAGACTATCTCGACCGGCGTCTCGCCGGCGAACTCGCCGACCCGCGCCCGAAGCGGCTGCGCTAGAACAATCCTGGCGGTCAGGTCGACAGCAGGATCGGACATGAAAATCAGACTCTCTGCCAAGCGCGACACTGCGCGCCTGGTCGACATCTGGCTCGCCGCTGTGCGCGCCACGCATCATTTCCTGACCGAGGATGACATCGAGTTCTTCCTGCCCCGGCTGCGCGATCTCCACATATCGGCACTGGAAGTCCATGTTGCCGAGGGCGATGATGGTGATCTGCTGGGATTTGCCGGGCTGGACGGCGCAAATCTCGAAATGCTGTTCGTCGACCCGACCCACCACGGACGCGGCATCGGCAAACTATTGATCGACCATGCTGTCGCACTGAAGGTGGACGTCAATGAGCAGAACCCCGGCGCGCTTGCCTTTTATCTCAAGTGCGGGTTCACCCAGGTCGGGCGTTCCGAGCTCGATGGCTCGGGAAAACCCTTCCCGCTGCTGCATCTCGCACAGTTGGGCTGAGACAGTCGTAAACCGCAACAGGCGCATTGCTGGCGGGGCGCATTGACGGCAGGGTGGCCTTGGAGAAGAAGGACTTTACCCTTGTATCAGCCGCCCCATTTCAACGAGACCCGCCTCGAAGTCCTGCACGCATTGATCCGTGCGCATCCGCTGGGGCTCCTGGTTTCCAATGGCGCGGACGGGCCGGTCGCTGACCCGGTCCCATTCCTGCTCGACGCAGAAGCCGGCACGCACGGCAAACTCAGAGCGCATCTGGCCAAAGCCAATCCGCACTGGCGGCTGCTTGCCGAAAATCCATCGGCCAAGGTTCTGATCGTCTTCCAGAGCAGCGATGCCTATGTCACGCCGTCCTGGTACCAAACCAAGCGCGAAACCGGCAAAGTGGTGCCAACCTGGAACTATGCCATCGTGCAGGTGCGCGGAACGGCAAAGATCATGGACAACAGCGCTTGGCTTGCACAACAGATCGCCGACCTTACCGGCCAGCAGGAAGATGGGCGCGAGCATGCCTGGGCGGTCACCGATGCCCCACCGGAATTCATACAGTCTCAGATCAAGGGCATTGTAGGAATAGAAGTCACCATCGAAGACATCACCGGTAAATGGAAGGTGAGCCAGAACCGGCCGGTTGCCGATCGCGAGGGCGTGGCGACCGGCCTCGACCAAGAAGCCTTGCCGCACTCGCCCGATATGGCCGCACTGGTGCGCCGCTATGGCGGGCTGGAGCAGGGATAATGTCTGCCTTGAGCAATTCCAGGAAAAGTGCGTAGCGGTTTTCCACCCGGAATTGCGTAAAACAAAGAGTTAGGGCGTTTCCGCGGTTCCGTGAAAAACGGAAACGCTCTAGTGCTGGGTCACAGGCGTGTTGTGGACAGCATGCGAACTTGAGGACCGTTCTGTTTTCGGCGTGCGCCAGACAGTCCGCCTCAAGCGGGGCAGGCCAACCGGGTTTGAGCGGAACAGGAAACCCAGGCGAGCACAGACGACCGCCGCCACCACGGCCAGGCCAAAACCGAGGCCGAAGCCGACAATGGTGTCGCTGGGGTAATGGGCGCCGACAAAGATGCGTGTTGCGGCGAACCACAGTCCAAAAAGCAGAAACCAGTATTTTCCACGCGGGAACAAGAGCACCAGAACTGCGGTGACCGAGCCGATCGTAGTGGCGTGACCAGATGGGAAGGAAGCAAAGATCGCTTTCACGGTGAGCGGATGAAACGAGAACGCTCCATACTCGTCAAAGAGTGCGGGGCGCGCGCGGCCAAACAGTATTTTCAAGACGATGGTCAGCAGCCCCGGCAAGCCGACCGCGACAAGCACGAAAAGCGCAATCGAGGTGCGATTGTAAACGGCGATAAGCTGCTTGCGCCCCAGACGTGACCAGTCGATCTGATTGGCAACCAGCACCCACGCCGCAGCCGGCCAGAGATACCATTCCCCCAGGCCCAACGGGGTGGACATTTCCGCTAACGCACCAAAAACCGGGTGCCAATCGCGCACCGAAGCGTGATCGAGATAGATAGCGGCCAGTCCCGCCAGAAGAACACAGCCTATCGTCCAAGGCAGCCAGAATATCCGGTCATACTGAGCCGGTCGTTGACGGATTCGGCGGCCAATCACCGCAAAGGTGGTGGCCGTGTTCGTCCAACTCTGCGCGAGCACGCGCTGCAATAGCGGCCGCGATGGCGCGCCAGCGTCCTTCATAGTCAATGCCCCTTACCCCAGTTCCGCCAACCAGCGGCAGCAACACATCGGTAGAGTGACGCTATCATGACGGATCATCAAGGTCTGGCTAATGAATGGTCAAGGATTGGCGATCCGGTAGAGCCCGAGCGCCAATTTGTCGCCGGACGAGTAATTGATACCGTCGATTTCGGCCAGACGCGCGGTAGTCTTGCCTGAACCGGCGAGTGCCGATTGAAGCGCGGTTTCATCGGCAACAGGCACCAACGCCAACGCGCAGGCCGGATCGGCTGCCAGATGAGCCGACGCCCCCTGCGTATCGGTCAGCCTGGTGTTGGTGCCCGCCATGAAGATCAGGCTCGGCTCATGGTATTGCGAAGACGCCAGAACCGAATTCTCACAGGGTTTTTTTTCCTGGATCGCAGCGACGATGCGCGGTGTCAGCCAGATCGGCGTCAAGGTCGGCACGATGAGGCCAATCAGAACGGCATATGCCGCGCCCGCGGCGGTCGCCGCCGCTCCAACGCGGTTCAACGAAAGTTGCGATTGGCGTGGGAATGCCAGGTAGCCCGCGGCAAGTGCAAAGCCAGCTGCCGGGATGCTCCACGGATTGAATGCCCCTGTCAGGTAAAGCGGCGCACCGACCGCGATCGCCGCGATCCCGAGCGTGACGACGACAAGGCCGAAGGCAGTCACCCAATAGAGCCAGGTCTGCCAGCGTTTGAGGACGACCTGCTCCGGCGACAGGGTGAGCAGCCAGCCGACAAGCAGCGCGACAGCCGGATAGGCCGGCAGCACATAGTGCGGCAATTTGGTCGGCACCAATTCGAGAAGGACCCAAAACGGTATGTACCAGGCAAGGCAGAAGCGCAGGCGCGGGTCACCGCGCATGTGATTGAGGGCTGCCAGCCCGGCGCCGAGCGCGATCAGGCTGAACGGCCACATGAACAGCGAATAGGTCAGCGAATAATAGCCCGGCGGCATGCCGTGGGATTCCTGACCGTCGGCGACCTTGCCAACGAGATCCTTGCCGACAGCCTCTTGCCAGAAGGCACCACCGCTCTTCCAGGTGATGACGACAAGCCAGGGCACGACGATGAGGGCCGCCAGCAACAAGCCACGCCCGGCTTTCAGCCGTGACAGCCAGCGCGCATCGCGTTCGAAGGCAAGCAGGACGAGAACTGTGAGCAGCGACAGGGCCGGCGTGATCGGCCCCTTGACGAGGATGCCCAATCCCTGCGCGATCCAGAAGAGCCAGGGCAGATATGCCGCCGACGGCTCGTTGCGGCGCGCCGCAACGTAGATCTGCGCCAATGCACCTTGCGCGAGCACGCAGCAGGCGAGAAGAAAGGCGTCGGTCTTGGCGATGCGCCCCTCGAAGGCGGTGGCGAAGATGGCCGCCAGCACAAGACCCGCGGCAATGCCCGCATTGGCACCGAACAGGACCGTGGCCGTCCAGGCTGTCGCAACCACAGCGATGGCGATGCCCAGAGCCGAAACCAGGCGATAGATCCAGATCGGCGCACCAGCCCCCTCGCCGCTCAACGCCACCGCAGCCGACTGCAGCCAGTAGATGCCGATCGGCTTCTTGTAGCGCGATGCTTCCTGGAAGCGGATATCCAAATAATCGCCGCTCTCAGCCATCTGCTTGGTAGCCTGGACGAAACGCGCTTCGTCGCGGTCCACCACCGGCAGGCTGGCCAGCCCCGATGCCGAAAGCACGAGGCTGAAGAGAAACAGAAACAGATATTTCCGGGTCATCTCCACGCGCTTGATCTCCTATCGAAAGATTGACCCGCCGTGGATGCCCGCGCCATCAAGGTCAGTCGACCTTGCTCATGGCGGCCTTACGCTCATTGGCGATCAGCCAGAGATTGCGGATATAGATGAAGAGGCCCAGCCCCTGCCCGGCGATGAAGACCGGGTCACGGCGCGCGATCGCGTAGATCAAAAGCAATGTGCCGCCGCCGAGCGAAAAGAACCAGAAGGCGATCGGCACCACCGAGCGCTTGGCACGTTCAGAAGCCACCCACTGCACAACGAAGCGCATGGTGAAAAAAAACTGCGCGATGAAACCGAGCAGAACCCAGCCATCGAACTGCAGCACGAACACTTCATGCAGCCAGGTCAACAATTCCTGGAACACACTATCCATGCGTGATTTCCTTTGCCCTTGGCATGCGCCGACGTCGACGCCGCAACCACCAAACCCCGAGCAGATCGGCGGCACCCTGCAGGCCACGATCGAAGATGCCGTAATTGGACTTGCCGTGACGGCGCGAGCGATCGACCACGTCGCGATGCACCACGCCATAACCTTCCTGGATGATCAGTGCGGGCACGAAGCGATGCGTACCGTCGAAGAACGGAAGCTTGCGGAAGATTTCGGTGCGCACGGCCTTCAACCCGCAGCCGGTATCGCGGGTCTGGTCATGCAGGATGGCGTTGCGCAGCCAGTTGGCGAAACGCGAGGCGAGCTGCTTGGCCTTGCTGTCGCGCCGTTTCAAGCGCTGACCCTGGGCCGCGCCGACCTCCGGACCAGCCTCACGCAGCGCATCGATCAGCACCGGAATATATTGCGGATCGTTCTGGCCGTCGCCGTCGATGGTGGCGACAATGTCGCCGCTCGCGGCCCAGACACCGGAACGCACGGCAAGGCTCTGGCCAGACGATTTCTCGTGGCGAATGTGACGGACTGCAAACGGCCGCGTGGCAGCCTGGGACGCGAGCACCGCTTGCGTATTATCGGTTGAACCGTCGTCGACGACGATGATTTCGAAGTCGCGCCCGCTCATGGCGGCTGCGATCTCGTCGATCAGTAGAGGCAAGTTGGCCGCCTCGTTGCGGCCTGGAATAACGATGGAGATCAAGGCGTCCGCCATGGCAATCAGATCGGCCAGATCAACTTCACATATGTCGAGCGACGCGGTCGGCCCGACGCGAGCTCTGGAACGGCGGCGCGTCCACCGGAACGCGGGCATTCCTTACGCCAGCAGCTAGATCGTGGCAAGCATCCGAGATACCGCAATACCGTTCACGGACGCGTGATCAACCCGCCTGTTACAGCCTCCGCGCAGCCGGTCGTGGTCGGAAACGTCAAAGGAAGCGCACGTTCGGCACGCACGGCAAGATAGGCCCAGGCCTCTGCTTCGGTGGCATCGCCATTGAAGCCGGCATCCTCGGCGAGGATCACCTGCGCGCCTGTTTTCTGCACACCAGCGCGCAGGTCCCCGACGATATGTGGGTTCTTGCGACCGCCGCCGCACACGACCCAAAGGCGTGGCGCGTCCGGCATATGGTCGGCAGATTTCAGGATAGCTTCTGCAGACACGGCAGCCAGCGTGCGGGCACCGTCGGCGAGTTCCAGGCCCCGGGTGCCATCAAGCGTGAAATCGT
This sequence comes from Mesorhizobium loti, assembly GCF_002858745.1. GTDB lineage: Bacteria > Pseudomonadota > Alphaproteobacteria > Rhizobiales > Rhizobiaceae > Mesorhizobium > Mesorhizobium loti_F. Next base: position 581,433 of record NZ_PJRO01000001.1, read on the forward strand.
TGCGATCCAAAGACTTCGGACCGGATTTTGCGAAGAAAGGATTGTCCAGGTAGCGCTCGACAACCGAGATGATCACACCACCTTCGCTGGCGATGGCGCCGCCGGCGTCGAACGGTACGCCACCTTCGCGCGACACCCACTGGTCGATCAGCGTATTGCCGGGCCCGGTATCGAAGGCAATCGGATCGCCCGTCTCGCCGACATAGGTGATGTTGGAAATGCCGCCGATGTTGACGAATACGACGGGATACTTACCTGCAAACGGCTGGCGCAATGTGCGGGCCAGCGCTGCATGGTACGCGGGAACCAACGGCGCACCCTGCCCGCCGTGCAGCATGTCATTGGCGCGCATGTCGTAGACCACAGACAAGCCGGTGTGCGCGGCCAGCAATGGCCCGTCACCAAGTTGCACCGTCAGTGCCAGATGCGGCCGATGCAGCACGGTCTGGCCGTGAAAGCCGATCAAATCGGGCTGGCCCCAGTTTCCGGCCTCGTCTGCCAGAAACCGCGCTACCGCATCAGCATGCCTCTCCGTGATCTGCCTTTCGAGTTCGGCAAGCATGCCCGGACGTTCGTCGCGCCGGATGATCACCTTTGCCTCCTCCAATCCGGCCGCGATACGCTGGCGGAAGGCTGCCTCGTAGGGCACGAAGAAGGATGGACCTCGCTCGAGCGCATTTATGCCGTCGCTGCGCAGCATGGCCAGGTCGATTCCGTCCATCGAGGTACCGCTCATCAGGCCAATTGCGCAGAGTTGGGGCATTCTTGACCTATATTCTTGTGATTCCAGGTCCGGCGATGCTAAAGGCCCGGAGCAGCGCACGCCAAGGGCCACGCTGTTTTATCGTTGTTTCCGGAATCCTGTCATGCCTGTCTTCAAGTCCGACTTTCTGCGCGTTCTCGACGAACGTGGCTTCATCCATCAGATCTCCGACCCGGAAGGGCTGGATGCATTGGCAACAAAAGGCCAGATCTGCGGGTATGTCGGCTATGACGCGACGGCGACGTCGATCCATATCGGCAACCTGATTACCGTCACGATGCTCTACTGGTTGCAGGAAACCGGCCACAAGGCGATCACGCTCATGGGCGGCGGCACGTCTATGGTGGGTGATCCTTCCTTCCGCGACGAACAACGCAAGCTGCTGACTGTCGAGCAGATCGAGGCCAATATCGAGAGCATCAAAAAGGTCTATGGCAACATCCTGCGCTATGACGGCTCGAACCCGGCCATCATGGTCAACAATGCCGACTGGCTGCTGAAGCTCAACTATGTCGAATTCCTGCGTGACGTCGGCCGGCATTTCTCGGTCAACCGCATGCTGTCCTTCGACAGCGTGAAGCTTAGGCTTGACCGTGAGCAGTCGCTGTCGTTCCTCGAATTCAACTACATGATCATGCAAGGTTATGACTTCACCGAGCTCAGCCGGCGCTACGGCACGGTGCTGCAGATGGGCGGCTCGGACCAGTGGGGCAACATCATCAACGGCGTCGATCTGAGCCATCGCATGGGAGGGCCGCAGCTCTACGCACTAACCACGCCGCTGCTCACCAAATCTTCCGGCGAGAAGATGGGCAAGTCGGCCTCAGGCGCGGTCTGGCTGAACGGCGATCTCTTCAGCCCTTATGATTTCTGGCAGTATTTCCGCAATACCGAGGACGCGGATGTCGGCCGCTTCCTGAAGATTTTCACACGCCTGCCGCTCGACGAGATCGCCAAGCTGGAAGCGCTTGGCGGCTCCGAGCTCAATGAGGCCAAGAAGATCCTCGCCACCGAAGTGACAGCCATCGTGCACGGGCGCGCTGCGGCGCAAGAGGCTGCGGAGACCGCTCGCAAGACCTTCGAGGAAGGCGCGCTCGCCGACAATCTGCCGTCGATCGAAGTGCCTGGTTCGGAACTGGAAGCCGGCATGGGTCTTCTTGCGCTGGTGGTACGGGCCGGACTTGCAGCTTCCAACGGTGAAGCGCGGCGCCACGTTCAGGGCGGCGCAGTGCGGCTCAATGATGAAGCCATCACCGACGAGCGACGCTCCGTCACCCTTCAGGACCTGAGTCCGGAAAAAGTCGTAAAGCTTTCACTCGGCAAGAAAAAACACATCCTGGTGCGGCCGGTTTAAGCCGATCGACCTCATCGGAACTCGAAGATCGAGCGGAAGATACCGGGTGCGATTACCGATAGCGGATTGATCTGCAGATCGGGTTTCTTGGCGTTGCCCTTCAACCGATAGGTCACGCCGATCAGGCCACGGTCGCGACCATTGCCCAGCAACACCCCGACCAACGGCAACTCACCGAAAATGCGGTTGATGCCATAGGCTGGCATGAAGGTGCCGGTCATGTCCATGTTGTCGTTCTGATCGTAGAGCGTGCCCTGGAAGGTTGTTCCGATCAGCGGGCCGCGCAACACGCCGTTCGCCACCTTGAGATAACCGTTGCCCTTGACGATTTCGGCATAGCCGCGCTCGAACTGAACACGTGATGTATCGATATCGGCTTTCACTGCCTGGTTGAGCGAACGCTTGTCGCCCGTCGGTGTCGTGGAGACGATCGACGCCAGCTTCGGCTCGTTGACGATCTGGAAATTGCGGGCATCGACCGTACCCCGCATTGGCCCGTCTGCCGCACCGGCCAGCGCCACGGCGATCGCGCCGCCTTCCATATGCTTGTAGATATCCAGGAAACGCAGCACAGCGCCCGCATCCGCCGACTTCATGTCCAGCATATGCCGGCCACCGACGGTGTTGTTGGAGACATCGATGGATGCGCCGGAGCGAGCCTGTGCCTTTACCGTCAGCCCATTTACCTTTGCTCCCGCACCGCTGTAGTCGAGCTTGAAATTCGACACGACTTCATCGTTGAAACCTGTCAACGACTTTACATCGGCGGTTACCGAGATCGCATCGCTGCCGGTGCCCTTTGTGGCGCTGTCGGCATCCGAGGTGAACTGCTTGACCAGAGCGCGAGCATCCAGCGCTTCGCCGTTCAGCTTGACGGCATAGCCCTTGCCGGAGCGCTTGATGGAGACAGCGACATCGTCGCCGCGGTTGAGCTGCACGTGGGACAGGTTGGCGGAAACCAGATTGCCGTCGGAAAGCTCGACCGCACCACGGGCCTCGAAGGTCTTGCCATCGAGATCGAAATCGGTGAGCCGGGTGATCGACCCGGCTTTCTCCATGGTGAATGAGACTGTGGCTGGGACACCCGGGCCTTTGCTCCATCCTGCCCAGGGCACGCTCAGCATGGCATTGGTCAGATCGGCGACGACGTCCTGATTGGCATTGTCGCTCTTGTCGAGCACGATCTTCATTGTGCCGGACAACATCGTGGAAAGGCCGGGCATCAGGGTCTGGCGGATCTTGTCGTCGACTGTCAGCGTCACCTGACGGGAGCGCGGCGGCCCGTCTGTTTCAAGTGGTTCAACGAGGCTAATTTCCGCAGGAATGTTGTTGAGTAGCGCTTTTGCCTTCACCGTCGCGCTCTTCGGATCGACGACAATGCTGCCGTCGGCATCGGTGACCAACTGATCATCGATCGGCTTGGAAATGGCGAGATCCTGGTAGTCCAGTGACACCAGCCAGCCGAGCTTCGAGGTGTCGATGCCTTTCTGCAGGGGAATATCCGCCTTGACGTTGCCGATGACAGTTCCCGACAGTTCATCCGGCTTCAACCCGACATGACGCATCGCGTTGATAGGCTCATAGGAGGCCAATTCCGCGACAGCATCGGCATTGCCTGCGACATCGATATTCAGCGCACCGATGACAGGTGGGATGTTGGCGTTCTTGACGGTGAGCGTGCCGTTGCTCGCCGCCACCAGACGGCCGCTCGGCATATAGACGGTACCGCTCGACAGCGAGATATCGACGTCGTTGCCATGGAACTCGACCACGCCGTTGGCATCGCGGATGGGGGGAATCTGCCCAGCGGTGTCGAAGCGCGACCCTTCGAGCTGAAAGCGGCCGAACACCTCGTTGCGGTCAAGTGGAACTCCATTCCCAGCTCGCCCGGGCGCCACCTGGTACTGCAGGCTGCCCTCAAGGACCTTGCCGCCGTACAGGTTCTCCAGCACCCATTCGCGGGCACCGCGCGCAGAGAACCAGGGCCAGAGCTGTTTGACGTGCGAAACCGGCATGTCATGAACGTTGAGAGCCATTGAGACCCCAGGCGCCTTGCCGTCGACGAATTTCACGGCCGCATTGCCGAGTACCTCGCCTGACGAACCCGATCGCACCGCTATGGTCGGCACAACGAGCTTGCGGCTCACCGTCTGGTAGTCGCCAGCGATGCGTCCAACGAAATCGAGCGCCGGTTCCGACGAGTCGATCGGCGCCAGCATCGATTTGTTGCTGACGAGGTCGAAACGATAGGATGGTTCGTCGCCGGCGATGCCCTGGCGCGGCTTCGGCCCGAGCGAACCTTCGATGTCGAAGTCCGAGCGGCCAACCTGCAGGTCGAGGCCATCGATGCCTATCTTGTTGGCACCGCGCACCAATGTCGCCTTCAGCCTGGCGTCGACCGGCAGCAAACCGCGTGCGCCGAGGTCAAGCACGGCACCTGCGAGCGAGCCAGAAAGACTGAGCTGCGGCTGCGCGTCGCCCTCGCCTTCCGCGCCCGCCAGATGCAATGTCACCGCCCCGACGTTGCCGCTCGGCTGCCCTACCGCTTTGGTGTCGACTTCGATCGATTCGACTGTAATGTCCGCTTGAAGGGCCGTCACCCTGCGCGCGGCCGGGTCGCGACCTGCGGAAGCTTCGAGTGTAAGCTTGCGGCCATCGATATCAAGCTTTGAAGAAAATTTCACACCGGCGCGGCCAGATTGCGAAACCGTCGCGTCAGCCACCGTCACCAGCCGCACATCACCAGTAGAAGACAGAACCACCGCGACATTGTCGAGATCGATTGAACGGATCGAATCCAGCCTGATCGCGTCCAGCGACTGATGGACCGCGCCGAAAACCGCATCCACGATCTTGTCGGGATCAACAAGTCCGTCGGCATTGCGCAATGAGGCGGCCCAGTCGCTGTTTTCTTGCGAGGGCATCGCATCGGCGAAGACACGCGCATTGGAAATCCTGGCACTGGTAAGCTGCACTTCGCCGGACAGAAGCGGAAGCAACCGAACGCCGAAGCGCATCAGCCCAGCTTCCACCATCGGCTTGCCATCACTGGCAGTCAACTTCACATCGCGCACCTGGAGGGCCAGGAAACTTGCCTGGTCGAGCGTAATGCTGGCTGGTCCGACCACCACGCCGACATCGACGCCAGCCATGTCTTCTATGGCTTGCTCGGCGGCCTGCCGCAGCCGCCCCGAGCCAATGCCGCTGACGCCGATGGCGTATATTCCTGCGACAGACAGGGCGACCATCACGCCAATGCTGAACAGGAAGCGGGTCAGAAAGCGGGCGCCTCGGCGAAACCTGGCGCGCCCGAGTGGTGGGACAGCATTGGCGGAAGGCAAGGTGCGGAGATCTGCAATCTCGTCGCGCCTGAAACGAACCTTCTCGGGCCTCGGGAGTTCCTGATTCACCTAGTCTTCCGTCTTCAGCCCTCGGTGACCGACGATTCCTCGCCGACACTATATCGAGCATATCCAAAGCGCGAACGGCAAAAGCACAATCCTGCTTTGCCTTCCACCGCGCACCGATTTATTGAATGTCATGCACGATGTCAGCCGAGATTACCTGCTCGCAGACACCGTAGCTTGGCGCTTAGGTTCAAACAAAGGCGTGGTTATGACCGATCTTAACGTGGGCGATGTTGCACCCGACTTCACCCTCCCAGGCGACGGCGGCAGCAGCCTCAAGCTTTCTGCTTTCGCCGGCAAACCGGTGGTTCTCTACTTCTATCCCGAAGATGACACACCCAGTTGCACCAACGAGGCAATCAGCTTTTCGCAACTCAAATCCGATTTCGAGAAAGCCGGCGCCGTGGTCATCGGACTTTCGCCCGACAGCGTGAAGAAGCACGACAAATTCAAGGCCAAGCACGCGCTGGAGGTGGACCTCGCCTCCGACGAGGAACGCAAAGTGATAGATGCCTATCATCTGTGGGTGGAAAAGAAGATGTATGGCCGCACCTATATGGGAGTGGAACGCGCCACTTTCCTGATCGGTCGCGACGGTCGTCTCGCGCGCATCTGGCGCAAGGTGCGCGTCAAGGGCCATTCGGAAGCAGTTCTGGAGGCGGTGCGCGCGCTCTAGACGCCCTCGTCTTCACCACTAACCGGACCTACTTCCACTATCGGGCTGCGCAATTCGCGCGTGGCAAGGCTTTGTTAACCCTAACAAGTGCCTAATAAGGTCTGTTGGGGTAGCAAACGAAAGCCTGGTTCGGTGAGCGCAAACGGTCAGTCGGCAGTGTTCGGCAGGCGGAAGGAGCCGCATACGGTCATCATCGCGCGCGGCGACGAAATTCGGCATTTCACAGTTCGTCCCTGGATGATTGCGTGCCTGGGCTCAGCCGTTGCTGCTGTTGTCGTCGGCTACCTGCTGGCCACTTCCTACCTCGTTTTCCGCGACGATCTCATTGGCGCGACGACCGCTCGCCAAGCCCGCATGCAGCAGGCCTACGAGGACCGCATCTCCGCGCTACGCGCACAGGTGGACCGTATCACCAGTCGGCAGTTGCTCGACCAACAATTGATGGAAACCAAGGTCGGTGAGTTGTTGGCACGCCAAACCCAACTCAGCCAGCGTCATGGCCGCCTCGGTCCCATCCTCGAACGCGCTGAGACCCTCGAAACGATCAGCCCTGAATCGCAAAATCCGACGCCGACCGCCGCACCTGCAGACCAGACCAAGCCGGAAGATCATGCAGCCCTCATCGGCGACAAGGCGATACCAGAACTTGCCGCCTTGGCCAGCCTGGGCGGCCCGGAAGTACCGGCTTTTTCGCGCTGGTCTACCCGCGCCGACTTGCCCGCCGACGCTTCCTCCGCCGACCGCGCCGACAAGCTGTTTGTGGCGATCAACCAGTCGCTGCAGGCGATTGAAACCGAGCAGTTGCAGCGCCTCACCCGGCTCGCCGATACGACCTATCAAAACGCTGATGCCATCAAGGACGCGCTACAGGCCGCTGGACTCCCGGTCGACGATGATTTCGGCAAGGATGAATCCGACGTCGGCGGTCCGCTTGTGCCGATCGACCGAGCGACACTGTTCGACACCAAGGTCAAGGAACTGGACGAGGCGCTCGACCAGCTCGATCACTTGCGCAAGGAAGCGAGACGGCTGCCACTGGCCAATCCAGCTCCGGGCCGGGCCGTGACCAGCCCGTTCGGGGTGCGCACAGACCCCCTGCTCGGCACTGCGGCACTGCATTCCGGCATGGATTTCCGCATCCCGCTCGGCTCGCCCGCTCGCGCTACCGCAGCAGGCGTGGTCACCAAGGCCGGCTGGAATGGCGGTTATGGCCGTATGGTCGAAGTCGACCACGGCCAAGGCTACACGACACGCTACGCTCATCTCAGCCGCGTGGATGTCGCCATAGGTCAATCCGTGAAAGCCGGCGACGTCGTCGGCCAGACAGGCTCGTCCGGCCGTTCGACCGGCCCGCACCTGCACTATGAGGTCCGGCACGATGGCGATGCCATCGACCCGTTGCGCTTCCTCAGGATTGGCAAGAAGGTCCAGAAATACCTTTAGGATCGCAACGACGAAAGCGAGCCAACGCCGACGTGCTTCAAGCACCCGTGGCATTGCCACCGGGCCAGCTAGGACACTCAACAACGGCTAAAGAAAATGGCGCGAGTGACGGGGCTCGAACCCGCGACCTCCGGCGTGACAGGCCGGCACTCTAACCGACTGAGCTACACCCGCGCACTGACGCCGCGGATCAGCCGTGACGTCGATGGCGGCTGGATACGGGGTTCACCGGCGGGTGTCAAGCGGCCCGCACGAGCTAATTGCAGTTCATGCGAAGGTTTTTTGACACACCGCAATAAAGCCTCAAAAGTGTCGGCAAGCGAAGCACTTGTCTGTGCATTTGGCCTTGCGAAGCGCTCGCTAACTGCTTAATGGTCCGCCCTTGAAAGGGCGATTAGCTCAGTTGGTAGAGCGCTTCGTTTACACCGAAGATGTCGGCGGTTCGAGTCCGTCATCGCCCACCATTTTCCTTGCAGTTCAGCAGCCAGATGTGGTTGCCCGATCCTCACCTCTTCTAACACCGCTTGATTTCCGTACGATGCGAAACACCTTCGATTTGGGGAATGTGGGCAAAGACACAGCGCGGTCTAAAAACGTCGGTTAGGATGCGTTGCGGCACTGACGATCCTCAAATCTTGACGGTTTCAAGGTTAGCGTCGGTACGCTGGCCAAGCAGGTGATTCTGCATATACAGCTTGCTTCAATCGGAACGATAGAACGCCTACATGGACCTTCCCATCTTCGCCATCAATCTCGACACTGAAGTCGACCGCTGGGAAGAGCTGGCCGGCAATGCCAGCGCCGCGGGACTTTCTTTGCGCCGAGTGTCGGCAATCAACGGCAGGACGCTGCCCGTTGAAAATTGGAACGGCGTTGACCTAACCATCGCCAAGACACAAAACGGGCGGGATATCCTGCCGACCGAGTATGCCTGCTACCAAAGCCATCTGACCGCGCTGCGGACATTCCTGGACGAAGGCAAGCCGTATGGTCTGATCATCGAAGATGACGTCGCCTTCGATGACAGCACATTACCCCGGATCGAAGCGATCATAACCGCTGTACCGGACTTCGACGCCATCAAGCTCACCACCCATAGAACCGGCCTGTTTATGCGCGCTGTCACAACGTCGCGAGGAGACGAGATCGGCCGCGCACTCCATGGTCCGCAAGGATCCGCCGCCGCCTATCTGGTGACAAGGCGGGGTGCGCAGAAGTTGATCTCACAACTCGCGACAATGACCCTGCCGTGGGATATCGCCCTGGAACGGTTCTGGGATTCCGGTCTCGAAGTCTATTCCGCTCGCCAGAACGTGCTGAGTTTCACGCCCCGGAGCGCCGTCTCCAGTATCGCAGGGCCGTCCGGAAGTTACAAAGGCGCCAGGTTCTCCTGGTGGAAACGACTGGGGACAGCGTCCTTTCGTGCGAAGGATCAGTTTCGACGTTTGCATCACGTCTTTCTGCAGCCACCCATCGCCAGCGAAACTCCGGACTATGCAACGCCCAAACAGCATCTCTTGTGGCAGATCCTAGCGACACTTCTCGTCCTGGCTTTCGTCTCACCCGTCTGGCGAGAAGCCGACACTTACCGCTATGCCGGGATTCTCCTTTTCATAGCGGGCATCATCCGCTGGCTGGGCAAAGATCTCTGGACATATGGCAAGCCACTTATCGGTGGGGTCGGATATTTTTGCTTTGGCTGGACCTTTTACGTCTTCGCCCGCCTCGCAATAGTCTATTTTTCAAGCGGTCAACTCGGCACGGCCGAGGGCATCTATCTGTTTCCCGCGCTCTATGCGACGACGGGTTTCACGCTTCTGGCCTACATCCGACGGCCAGCAATCGTGGCTGTATCCTTCATGACAGTCAGCTTCGCATTTCTCGCAGTCGGCACGGAATACACAGCTATACTCCAAGGCTTGAGACCCGGGCCGGGACTATTCAACAATACCATCCACGCTGCGGTCGCCGCTGGCTTCGTTTTCCTGTGCGCCCTGCAATTTGCGATCTACACGGGTCAGCGTGCAGATCTGCGTGCAGCGAAGAGGATCGTCTACGGGCTGCTTGCAGTGGCCGTTATGTTCCTTACCATCGTCAACATCGTTGCCCTGCGTTCGAAGGGCGTCTGGCTTGCTCTCGCGGCTTCGATTTTCCTGCTGGGCATTTTTACCCTGGTTCGAGGAGATCGTCGCCAAAGATTGATCGGTGCTGGCGTACTGGTTGCTGTCCTTACTGGGGTCTTCTTCTCGTACGGCATCCTGTCTTCGACGGCAGGTGACACGGTAGCCTTCGTCCGGACCCTGACTTCTGATGTGGCAAGCAACGGTATCTGGAACGCTCTCGACCACGCCATCAAGAGCGACCTGACGCCTGTATCTGCCAAAGAACGGCTGATGCTCTGGGCTGACGGGCTGAATATATTGAGACACCATCCGATTTTCGGCGCCAGCTCAGCTTGGCTCACCGAATGGCAGAACAGAACCTACCGTGGCGAAATCTACGATGTCTTCCACAACGGCTATCTTGAAATCGCCGTGCGCTACGGCATCGCTGGCCTGGCGTTTTATGCATTCCTGTTCATCTGGGCCGCAAGGCAGGTTCAGCAAGCCGCCAGGACAAGGCTGATCGAGCCGACTGCGTGGCATTGCTATATCTCGACGCTGGTTTTTTTCGCCATCACCCTGCTGAGCAACTCAAACAATCGGCTCGCCATCGGCGAGGCCTACATGTGGTTCGCGGCTGCGTTCGGCTTCTACAGCTTCTATCTGCGCCAGCATGCCAGGCAGGTTCATCCCAAGACATATTTTTAGGGACACTCGGCGCCGGACGGCTCCGACCAACCTCGTGTCGCGCAGATCGATCGCTTGAACCGTTCCTGGCCGGCAATGCCCTACCCAGATACGCGCCTTGCAACCAACAAAAAAGCCGGGCGCAAGGCCCGGCTTTTTCGCAGTTCTGAACAAACAGCGCGCCTTAGTTGACCGCGTCCTTCAGGCCCTTGCCGGCGGAGAACTTCGGCACCGTGCGGGCCGGAATCTTTACTTCCGCGCCAGTCTGCGGGTTGCGGCCGGTCGAGGCAGCGCGCTTCGAAATCGAGAAATTACCGAAGCCCACGAGACGGACATCGCCACCCTTCTTCAACTCGCCGGTGATAACGGCAAACACCGCATCCACCGCCGACTGCGCGTCACCCTTCGAGATCTTCGCGGCATCGGCGACAGCGGACACCAGTTCGTTCTTGTTCATCAAAATTCCCTTCCATGAGAAAACCGGAACTTGCGACTCATCCGGCAGGGATTGGACTTTAGAAAGAAGCGTTCTGACAACCAAGCCAAAAGACCGACAAAAGAACGAAAAAAGCCCGGAAAACCGGGCTTTTTCACAAAAAAGCCGGGCTCAGGGCCCGGCTTTTCTTTTGTGCATTGCACTCTTAGCCGATGCTCACGCACCAACCCGAAAATCGAAATCGATTCTCGGCAAGCACAAAGCGCAGCTCAAAAGTCTTAGAGCACACCTCCGCACGTCCCAATGGACGCGCAGTGCTCTAGTGAGCAAGCGACTTCCCAGCGTCATCGACATCCGCGCTTGCCGGGGCAGTGACAGGCTCGACCCACTCGATCGGCTCGGGCATCCTGACCAGCGCGTGCCGCAACACCTCGCCGACACGGGCAACCGGAATGATCTCCATTCCGTTCTTCACATTGTCCGGAATCTCGGCCAGATCCTTGGCGTTATCTTCCGGGATCAGCACCTTCTTGATGCCACCACGCAGTGCTGCGAGGAGCTTCTCCTTCAGGCCACCGATCGGCAGGATGCGGCCTCGAAGCGTGATCTCGCCGGTCATCGCCACATCCGCCCTGACTGGAATCCCGGTCAGGATCGACACGATGGCAGTGGCCATGGCTGCACCTGCAGACGGACCATCCTTCGGCGTGGCGCCTTCCGGCAGGTGCACGTGGATGTCACGCTTGTCGAACAGCGGTGGCTCGACGCCGAAATCGAGCGCTCTGCTGCGGACATAGGAGGCCGCCGCCGAGATCGATTCCTTCATGACGTCGCGCAGGTTGCCGGTGACCGTCATTTTGCCCTTGCCGGGCATCATGACACCTTCCACCGTGAGCAGCTCACCACCGACTTCCGTCCAGGCCAAGCCGGTGACGACACCTACCTGATCGTCAGACTCCGCGCGGCCGAAGCGATAACGCTCGACGCCGAGATAGTCGGCCAGATTGGCAGCGGTGATCTTCACCGACTTCTTCTTGGTCTTGAGTATCTCGGTCACCGCCTTGCGGCCAAGCTTCATCAGCTCTCGCTCAAGACTGCGCACACCCGCCTCGCGGGTATAGGTCTGGATCACAGCACGGATGGCATCCTCGGAAACCGAGAACTCTTTCGGCTGCAGTGCATGGTCACGCACCACCTTCGGCAACAGGTGCCGCTTGGCGATCTCGATCTTCTCATCCTCGGTGTAGCCGGCGATACGGATGATCTCCATGCGATCCATCAAAGGCGCAGGGATGTTCAGCGTATTGGCGGTGGTCACGAACATCACGCTCGAGAGATCGTATTCGACCTCCAGATAATGGTCCATGAACGTCGCGTTCTGTTCCGGATCGAGCACCTCAAGCAACGCCGATGATGGGTCGCCGCGGAAGTCCTGGCCCATCTTGTCGATCTCGTCGAGCAGGAAGAGCGGGTTGGACTTCTTCGCCTTCTTCATCGACTGGATGACCTTGCCGGGCATCGAACCGATGTAAGTGCGGCGATGACCGCGGATCTCGGCCTCGTCACGCACGCCGCCAAGCGCCATGCGGATGAACTCGCGACCGGTTGCCTTGGCGATCGACTTGCCGAGCGAGGTCTTGCCAACGCCGGGAGGGCCGACGAGGCACAGGATCGGCCCCTTCAGCTTCTTCTGGCGGCTCTGCACAGCCAGGTACTCGACGATACGATCCTTGACCTTGTCGAGACCGTAGTGATCGGTATCGAGCACGTCCTGTGCGAAATTCAGGTCCTGCTTGACCTTGGAATTCTTGCCCCACGGGATCGACAGGATCCAGTCGAGATAGTTGCGCACGACCGTGGCTTCGGCAGACATCGGCGACATGGTGCGCAGCTTCTTCAGCTCCGCCTCTGCCTTCTCGCGAGCCTCCTTGGTCAGCTTGGTCTTCTTGATGCGCGCCTCGATCTCGGCGGCCTCATCGCGGCCATCCTCGCCCTCGCCGAGCTCCTTCTGAATCGCCTTCATCTGCTCGTTGAGGTAGTACTCGCGCTGCGTCTTCTCCATCTGGCGCTTGACACGCGAACGGATGCGCTTCTCCACCTGCAGGACGGAGATTTCGGCTTCCATGAAGCCCATCGCCTTTTCGAGACGCTCCTTGACGGAGAGCGTCGCAAGCATTTCCTGCTTTTCGGGGATCTTGATCGCGAGATGCGAGGCAACCGTATCGGCGAGCTTGGAATAGTCGTCGATCTGGCTGGCCGCACCGACCACCTCAGGCGAAATCTTCTTGTTCAGCTTGACGTAGTTCTCGAAGTCCGAAACCACCGAGCGCGCCAGCGCCTCGACCTCGACCTCTTCCTCCTCGGGCTCGGCCAGAACGCCGGCCTTGGCCTCGTGATAGTCGGTACGGTCGGTAAAGGTCACGATCTTGGCACGCGCCACGCCCTCGACCAGCACCTTCACGGTGCCATCTGGAAGCTTCAGCAACTGCAACACGTTGGCGAGGGTGCCGATGTCGTAGATCGCACCTGGCTCGGGATCGTCATCGGCGGCATTCATCTGGGTGGCAAGCAGGATCTGCTTTTCCTGGCCCATCACTTCTTCAAGCGCCTTGATCGATTTCTCACGCCCAACGAAGAGCGGGACGATCATATGTGGAAACACCACGATGTCGCGAAGCGGGAGAACCGCAAAGGCGCCGTCACCGGTAGCCTTGGATATTTTGGCCATTGTCCAACCTTTCCTTCGCGATCGCCTTTGGCCAATCGCGAATCTCATATTAACGACCGCGGACCATTCCGCCTACCACCGATTGTGTCGGGAGTTTTGCAGCACAGAATTCGGCCTGCGGCCTTCGGGTGTTAAGTGGATAAGGCGCCGGCAAAGATCAAGGTCCACCGTCACCTACCTTTAGTGCTAGGCAGCCCTGCCTGCGATGTCCTTGTCCGTGAAATAAAAACGGCGCCGAACGGCGCCGTTTTCACCTTGAGAAAAGGGGCGTCAGGCGCTGACGTTGCCCTTCTTTTCCTTTTGCTCGGAATAGATGTAGAGCGGCCGGGCATTACCCGAAACGACTTCCTCCGAGATCACGACTTCCCGGACGCCTTCCAGAGCCGGCAGCTCGAACATGGTATCGAGCAAAATGGCTTCCATGATCGAACGCAAACCGCGTGCGCCAGTCTTGCGCTCGATGGCGCGCTTGGCGATCGCCGAGAGCGCATTCTCGTGGAAGGTCAGATCCACGCTCTCCATCTCGAACAGGCGCTGATACTGCTTGACCAGCGCGTTCTTCGGCTCGGTCAGGATCTGGATCAGCGCTGGCTCGTCGAGATCCTCGAGCGTCGCCAGCACCGGCAGACGACCGACGAATTCCGGGATCAGGCCGAACTTCAGCAGATCTTCCGGCTCGACCTGGCGGAACAGATCGCCGGTACGGCGATCCTCCGGCGAGGCCACCGTCGCGCCGAAGCCGATCGAGGTCTTGCGGCCGCGGTCGGAAATGATCTTGTCGAGGCCGGCAAACGCGCCACCGCAGATGAACAGGATGTTGGCGGTATCGACCTGCAGGAACTCCTGCTGTGGGTGCTTGCGGCCGCCTTGCGGCGGCACCGAGGCAACCGTGCCTTCCATGATCTTCAGAAGCGCCTGCTGGACACCCTCGCCCGACACGTCGCGGGTGATCGAGGGGTTGTCCGACTTGCGGCTGATCTTGTCGATCTCATCGATGTAGACGATGCCGCGTTGCGCGCGCTCGACATTGTAGTCGGCCGACTGCAACAGCTTCAGGATGATGTTCTCGACGTCCTCGCCGACATAACCGGCTTCTGTCAGCGTCGTGGCATCAGCCATGGTGAATGGCACGTCGATGATGCGGGCTAGCGTCTGGGCAAGCAACGTCTTGCCGCAGCCGGTCGGGCCGATCAGAAGGATGTTCGACTTCGCCAGCTCAACGTCGTTACTCTTGCTGGCATGCGCAAGGCGCTTGTAGTGGTTGTGGACCGCCACCGACAGCACGCGCTTGGCGTAGGGCTGACCGATGACATAGTCGTCCAGCACTTTCAGGATTTCCTGCGGTGTCGGCACGCCTTCGCGCGACTTCACCATCGAGGTCTTGTTCTCCTCGCGGATGATGTCCATGCACAATTCGACGCATTCGTCGCAGATGAACACCGTCGGTCCGGCGATCAGCTTGCGCACCTCGTGCTGGCTCTTGCCACAGAAGGAGCAATACAGGGTGTTCTTGGAGTCACCGCCGCTGTTGCTGACCTTACTCATCGTCCCAGTCCTTTCATGGGCCCCGCCGATGGTTTGGCGTTTGGCACACCTACTTATCTATCGCGGGAATCCGCGCCGGCCAATGGTCTGGCTCCTGCAACGCATTCCGTACGAAACACAAATCAGAAAACGTGGCAATGATTCCTGCAGCCCCACGGAAAGCTAAGCCGCCGAAAATCAATATAGCCTTAACGTAGGCAATCGTCGCCGTCGAGGAAACAGCCAATTGTGGCTGAAATGCCGCAAACCACACCAAAAGCGTGGTCTGCCGCCGACAACTGACAATTTTGGCCTGACCCGATATCAGCTTGCGGTCGTTTCCACCGGGTCGCGGCTCTCGATGACCTTGTCGATCAGACCGAAATCCCTTGCCTCGTCGGCAGTCATGAAATGGTCGCGGTCCAGCGTCTTTTCAATGGTCTCGTAGTCTTTGCCGGTATGCTTGACATAAACCTCGTTCAGACGACGCTTCAGCTTGATGATGTCCTGGGCATGGCGCTCGATGTCGGAAGCCTGCCCCTGGAAACCACCCGACGGCTGGTGAACCATGATGCGGGCGTTGGGCGTGGCAAAGCGCATGTCCTTGTGACCAGCGCAAAGCAGCAGCGAGCCCATCGACGCAGCCTGGCCGATGCAAAGCGTCGATACCGCCGGCTTGATGAATTGCATGGTGTCGTAAATCGCCATGCCGGAGGTCACCACGCCGCCAGGCGAGTTGATATAGAGGTTGATTTCCTTCTTCGGGTTCTCGGCTTCCAGGAAGAGCAACTGCGCGCAAACCAGCGTCGCCATGCCGTCCTCGACCGGGCCGGTGATGAAGATGATGCGTTCCTTGAGGAGACGCGAGAAGATGTCGTAAGCCCGTTCACCGCGATTGGTCTGTTCGACCACCATCGGAACGAGGTTCATGTAGGTTTCGATGGGGCTCTTCATAAATGGTCCCTTGCCTGGATGGGATTTCCGCACCGAATGGGCGGAATCGATGCTGACGGTCGTTTCCGTAGATAGGATGCCGGCTCACCCTAGCGCAAGACCGGGCCGCCTAGCCATCCGGCCAGCGCATTTTATGGTCTGGCGCGCGTTAACGAATTTTAAAGAATTCGCTTTTCCAGCCATCTGGGTCCGCTAAAATTGCAACGAGCGGCGTCAGTTCGCGTAAAAAGGGGTGGCATATGTTGAAGAAGCAGCTTTCGCTGGCGGTGTCCGCGCTGATCATGCTCGGCACCGCCTCCGAGACAGTAGCAGGCGGCCGCGCGGTCGAGTGTTACGAGCCGTACCGGACCCGTCCGGTCTACGATACAATCTATGGAGAGGAACAGGTCAGCCCTGGCTACAGCCGGGTCGTGAGGACCCCTCCGATCTACGGCACACGCCAGCGCACCGTGCTGATCCGGCCAGAACGCGTCAGCTACGAAGTGATCCCGGCGGTCGTCGACACCCGATACCGTACCGTGCAGGTCTCGGACGGAGGCTATGGCTGGGAGTGGCGCTGGATCAACGGCCGCCGCGTGCTGTGCAAGATCAAATACAAGCCGCGTTACGAGAGGGTTGCCGAAACCGTCGTGGTCCAGCAAGAATCGCGCCGCCGCGTCGTCACTCCTGCGGAATATGGCTACGAGACCGAGCAGGTTGTCGTCCAGCCGGGATCCGAGCGTGTGTTGGAGGTCCCGCCGACCTATCGACAGGTCGCGCGCCGTGTGATGGTGTCCGAAGGACAGACTGGCTGGCGCCGGGTGCACATTCCACACCACTGCCAATACTGAGCAAGCAGGCTACTTGCCGACAAAGCCGGGGCATCCCTCCGGCTTTTTGCCGATGGCCGAATGAAGGGCCACCTCAGGACAGCCAGCGGAACGCCCGGCGCAAGAAGGCTTGCCCTTCCCGAATTATCGGATCGCCATGGGCCATCAGCACGTTATCCGCAGGCCAGGCCAAGATTTTCTGAATTGAGGCACGTGCCGCCTGCCTGTCCGTGAATGCGATCCGGAATTTGCGGGGCACCGACGCCTCAGCATTGACCATCAGATCCAGCCTCGCCACGACCGCACGCCAGCCAGCAAACCAGCCGGGTTTGAAGTGCTGGACCAGATCGCAGAAAAGAACGGTTCGACTCGCCAGGTGAAAGAATACCACTTCGGTGGTGATGAGATTTCCGCCTATGACGACTTGCTTCAAGTCGGCGCTCCAGGGCGGCGAACTCATGTCAGCGAGATCGCCATCAAAGGCGATGCCAGGCCGCTTCTCGCGCAATCCCGGCGGGGCATAGGTCTTCGCCTGCGGAAAGGCGCGTTGCCACTCACCAAGAAACACGTGATGCAGCGAATTGGGGGGAACAAGACAGTTTACATCGCCCAACGCCCTGACCGCCGCTTGCAATTCAGTCGTAAGGGCAATCGGCGACCAGATGAACAACTGATCTCCGGACAAACGAATGACCGCCATGCGGGTCGGATAGTGAAAACCTCCGGCGGCTGTTACGATTGGGCCATTGGCAGTCCATATTTCTGGCCCGAACTGTGTCAGGATAGAAGCCATAACGCCGCACCAACATTTACAGACATATAAATTTACACATATGTATAAAAATGACAAGTTTGAAACGCACTGATCGATCCAAAAAACTGATCCTGGAGGCTGCCGACGCAGCGTTCCGGGAATTCGGATTCGAAAACACCTCGGTTGAAGACATCGCAGAGCGAGCCGGATTGACCCGCAAGACCGTCTACAATCTGTTCGGCTCGAAAGAGGAAATTGCCCTCAGCCTTATCGCTCGCGTCGAGGCAAACGACACTGGCTACCGCGAACTGATCGCCCGCAACATAGCTGTCAGCGATTTGCTGGAACTGGTTTTCATGGACAGCGCAAGCTGGTGCGTGGCCAACCCATCGCTGGCGCGGCGGGCACTCGCGCCATCGATACGGCCATCGCTGGAGCCGCCGTCCGATCGCCCGTCCTTTCAGGGGCTCGTGCGCGATGTACTTATCCTCGGCCAGCAGCAGGGCCTGATCCGCAGGGACGAAGACGCGAACTACCTGGCGCTGGTCCTGCTTGGGGTTTATGGCCAAGCGATGCTCAACTCCCTTGCGGGAGAACAGTTCGACCAGAGCCAGATCCGTCGGCTTGTCCGTATCGTTGTCGAAGGGATCGGCCGACAAACATAAGCACCGCACCTGCCTGCGTTGGGCTCGCGCTTGACGGCCTGAAACAGCTGCGATAGCCATCCTCCCGCAGCTGCCCGCTTGGCTCTGCCGTAGGCGTTACCGTCATCCAACGCGCCTTTTCGAGAAGGTCCCCGCTGGGAAATCTCGATCACGAAGGCGCAACGGTATGTCCTCATTCCCCAGCTCGGCCGCTTTTGGCCCGTTCGACACATGCTTTGGCAAGCGCTCTTGCCGAGATGCTGTTGTCCCACGGCGCAGCCAGGACCGCCGTCCGCCTTTCCCCAACAAGGACCTGAAAGGCAAACCCATGAAAATGACCGGCAACACCATACTTATCACCGGCGGCACCAGCGGTATCGGCCGCGCGCTGGCCGAGGCTTTTTACTCACGCGGCAACCGCGTCATCATCACCGGGCGACGGCAGTCGCGGCTTGATGAAATCACCGCGGGCCAGCCTGGTCTGTCTGGCATGCCGCTTGACCTCACCGATCCAGCATCGCTCGTCCGCCTGTCGGCCGACATCCGCATGCGCTTTCCCGAACTCAACGTGTTCATCGCCAATGCAGGCATTTCGCGGGCGGAGGACATGAGCACCGGCAACTGGAAAACCTCGGACGCCGAGACGATCATCGAAACCAATATTCTGGGTGTCTTGCGTATGACAGCGGCACTCCTGCCGATGCTGAAGGGGCAGCCCAACGCGACGATCATGGCCACCAGTTCGAACCTGGCCTTTGTGCCTCGTGCCGACTTCCCGACCTATTGCGCCAGCAAGGCGTTCCTTCATTCCTGGCTGCAATCGTTGCGGCATCAGCTCCGCAACGTGCCTGTCGAAGTGCTCGAACTCGCGCCGCCCTATGTGCAGACCGAGCTTACCGGTGCTCAGCAAGCAATCGATCCGCGCGCCATGCCTGTCGATGCCTATGTCTCGGAGGTGATGCAATTGCTGGAGCGGGAGCAACACCTCAGAGGTGAGGTGCTGGTCGAACGTGACCGCGACCGGCGCTGGGCCGAACGTGAGGGCCGCTACGAAGCCACTTTCGCAACCATGAACCTTGGCTGAAAGTCGCTTGGCATGCGCATTGGCGCGCTAGGCTTTGCACCAGTCAAGCCCGATTGAGCCCGAAAGAAGCAGACGACGCCTGGGCCATCCGTCAACTTTCGCGGCGGTTCCCCATCAGATCGCTGGGCGTGGAAGGAATTTCACGCCCAGCGACGATCGTGATCAGCAGACCACAACCGGTATCGGCACGATAAGCGCGGCGGATGATGCGGTGACGGTCTCCCGAAGCTGCCAGCGGATTGGGGATCGGCCCTTGCTCGAGGATGGTAACACCATACCCAGCCTTGATCAGCGACCAGCTGTGGACAGGCCGGCAAGACCGGCGCCGACGACGATGACGATGACGTTCATATTGGCAATGTCCCTCTCATGCGGGAAAGTCGTCTCAACTCACAACTAGGGGCGTTTCTTGCAACACTGTCTTGTCCGCATCGATTGTTCCGAAGCCGTCGATCCACACGGTCTTTTTGCCGAAGCCTTTGGCTTTCCGGATTTTTATGGCCGCAACTGGGACGCCTGGATCGATTGCATGTCGCATCTGGACGAACCGGATGCTGGCCTTTCAGCCATCCATGTGGAAAAAGGCGGCATCGTCGTCATTCAGTTGGAGCAGGCCGAGGCACTCAAACGCAGCCGTCCGGATTTGCTCGCTGCCTTGTGCGAAAGCGCAGCCTTCGTGAACTGGCGACGCATTGAGGCGGGCTCCACCGCGATCCTATGCCTTTCCTTTGCAAGCTGAGACCGACTTATGCCGACCAAGCCAGCCTATCTTTCCTTCGACCCGGCCAGCCGGCATGTCGGCCTCGACCCGCACGAGCCGGCCTTCGTGCAGGCCCCCTATGAAGCCTACGCCTGGCTGCACGCCAACAGCCCGGCCTTCTACTGGAAGGAATTCGGCTTCTGGTGCCTGGGCGGCTACGACACGGTCAACGGCCTGCTGCGTGACCGCCGCTTCGGCCGCCAGAACCCGGCCGGCATTCCAGACAGCCGTGGCCTCGACCAGGATCGCAGCCATTTGGCCGCCTTTGACGCTGTCGAGGCAAACTCCATGCTGGAGCTGGAACCGCCTGTGCACACCCGGCTGCGCACGCTGGTCAACCGCGCCTTCGTCTCGCGCCAGGTAGAACGGCTGCGGCCACGCGTGGAAGCGCTGGCCAACGAACTGATCGATCGGTTCGAACCTGGCAAACCGGTGGACCTTTTGCAGGCCTATGCAGCACCGCTGCCGATCACCATCATCGCCGAGATGCTCGGCGTGCCGGTGGAGATGGGACCGCAGCTGCTCGACTGGTCACACCAGATGGTGGCCATGTACATGCATGGCCGCACCCGCGAGACCGAGGATACGGCCAACCGCGCGGCGCGCGAATTCGGCGACTTCCTGCGCGGCTACGTCGCCGAACGGCGCAAGCAGCCGGGCGACGACCTGCTGTCGCTATTGATCTCCGCCCAGGAGGATGGGCAGAAGCTTTCGGAGGACGAGCTGGTTTCGTCGACGATCCTGCTGCTCAATGCCGGCCATGAGGCGACCGTGCACCAGACAGGCAATGCGGTGCGCACGATCCTGGAGCAAGGCGGTGATCCGCGCCGATTTTTCACTTCGCCGGAGGCGACCGCTGCCACTGTGGAGGAATGCCTGCGCTACGACGCACCTTTGCACATGTTCACCCGCTACGCCTACCAGGAGCTCGAGGTCGTACCGGAAGTGACGATAAAGCCGAGCGAACAGGTCGGCCTCTTGCTCGGAATGGCCAACCGCGATCCGTCCGCCTTCGTGGGATCCGGCGCTTTCAACCCGGAGCGCGGTGACCAGAAAAATGTCTCCTTCGGCGCCGGCATCCATTTCTGCATCGGCGCGCCGCTGGCCAGGCTGGAACTGCAGGTCTCGTTGAGGACGCTGTTCGAGCGCCTGCCGATGCTGCAGTTCGCCGAGGAGCCGCGGTTCCGCGACACCTATCACTTCCACGGACTGGAACGGCTCAGCGTCCGTGCCTGAGCTCTGGTTTCTCCTCGTATGAGCGCTGGGTGAAGTTCCCCGCGCCAACACTGCCACTCCGTGCTATCCTGCGTCTTTCGCAGGCATTGTTTCGCATCGCCGTACGTCTCGATGAGGGGGAGCGTGCACCATGCGGCAGGACAAATATCTCCTCGGTCGTGGTCCGGCCGAGGAAGCAAGGCTGAAACGACAGATTGCCAATCTCGCACCGGATTCCGACGCGCAGCTCGAACGCATAGGCATCAGGCCAGGCGAACAGGTGATCGATCTTGGCTGCGGTCCGGGTGGCGTGCTGCACCTGCTTGGTAAGCGTGTCGGCGTGACCGGCTCAGTGCTTGGCATTGAGCGCAGCCCGCATTTCGTCGAGATGGCGCGCCGCTTCGTGGCCGACCATGCGCTGTCGCAAGTGGAAGTGCGTGAGGGCGACGCCTACGACACCGGACTGGAGCGCGGCTCGTTCGATGGCGCGCACATGCGACTGGTCCTGGTCAACGTGCCGGAGCCGCAGCGCATCGTGCGCGAGATGGTGGCGCTGGTGCGACCAGGCGGCTGGATCGCGAGTTTCGAGGCGGATTTCGTCGCCCACTTCTGCGACCCGCCGCTGCCAGCCTGGGAACGACTGCTTCGTGCTTACATCGCCTACTCAGCTGCCCAGGGCATCGACCTGTTCATCGGCCGGAGTACGCATCGCCTGTTTCGCGAAGCGGGGCTCGCCGACCTCCATGTCGACGCCGTCTATCATGTCTATCCGCCCGGGCATGACCGCCGGCCGATGCTCCACGAATTCGTCAACAATGTGCGAGAGAAGATGATCGATCAGGGTTTCATCGCACAAGACGATCTCGAAGCAGACATGGCCGCGCTCGAAATCCATCTTGCAAACCCCGACGTGCTGGTGACCTCGCACACCTTCTTCCGGGTGTCAGGTCGGGTGCCGGGATAGGAATGCCGTCAAAGCTTGATGACGTATTCTTTGCGGCAGGTCTCAAGCACTTCCCAGCTTCCCTTGAAGCCGGGCCTGAGCACAAAACTGTCGCCGGCGCGCACGGTGCGCGCCTCGCCGCCCTCCTCCGCGATCACCGAGACTCCAGAGAGGATGTGGCAGAACTCCCACTCGTCGTAAGTGATACGCCATTTTCCGGGCGTCGATTCCCAGATTCCGGCGTAGAGGCCACCATCAAGCTCTTCGGCGTTCCAGGTGCGGAATTTCGGGTCGCCGGAGACCAGACGATCCGGTGCCGGCGCACCATGCTCCGGTTCGATGCCATCAACAGAAACAGTGAGGAATTTCGGCTCGCTCATGAAAAGGCTCCGGTCTGATCCGGAGCCTTCTGTGCCATGCCGATCAGACTTTGGCGAGCGCCTGTTCGAGGTCGGCGACGATATCGTTGACGTCCTCGATGCCGACCGAGAGACGCACCGTGTCCGGCCCTGCGCCAGCCGCCACCTTCTGTTCGTCGGAAAGCTGGCGATGCGTTGTCGAAGCCGGGTGGATGACCAGCGACTTGGTGTCGCCAATGTTGGCGAGGTGCGAGAACAATTCCAGCGCCTCGACAAACTTCACACCGGCGTCATAACCACCCTTGAGGCCGAAGGTGAAGGCCGCACCCGCACCCAATGGCGAATACTTCTTGTACAGCGCATTGTTCTTGTCGGTCGGCAGGCCGGGATAAGACACCCAGGACACTTTCGGGTGATTTGACAGCCAGGCCGCCACGGTCGAGGCATTGTCGCAATGGCGTTGCATGCGCAGCGGCAGCGTTTCGAGCCCCGTCAGGATCAGGAAGGCGTTGAAAGGCGAAATCGCCGGGCCAAAATCGCGCAGGCCGAGCACGCGGGTGGCAATGGCAAAGGCGAAGTTGCCGAAGGTCTCGTGCAGCACCAAGCCGCCATATTCGGGGCGCGGTTCCGACAGCATCGGATACTTGCCGGATTTCGACCAGTCGAAGGTGCCACCGTCGACAATGACGCCGCCGATCGAATTGCCGTGGCCGCCGATGAACTTGGTCAGCGAATGGACGACAATGTCGGCACCGTGCTCGATCGGCCGGACCAGATAGGGCGTCGCCAGCGTATTGTCGACGACCAGCGGAATGCCATGCTTGCGAGCGATATCGCCCAGCTTCTCGATGTCGACGAATTCACCGTTGGGATTGGCAAGACTCTCCGCGAAAATGAACTTGGTGTTGTCGTCAATCTGCTTTTCGAAGGTCGAGAAGTCGGTGGTGTCGCCCCAACGCACTTCCCAGCCGAAGTTCTTGAAAGCATGGCCAAACTGGTTGATCGAGCCGCCGTACAGCCGGCGTGCGGCGACGAAATTCTCGCCGGATTTCAACAGCGTGTGCGCGACCAGAAGCTGCGCGGCGTGGCCCGATGCCACGGCAAGAGCTGCAGTGCCGCCTTCGAGCGCTGCGACGCGCTCTTCCAGCACCGCCTGGGTCGGGTTCATGATGCGCGTGTAGATGTTGCCGAACGCCTTCAGGCCGAACAGCGACGCGGCATGGTCGGCATCGTCGAAGACATAAGACGTGGTCTGGTAGATCGGCGTGGCGCGAGCGCCGGTGGCCGGATCGGGTTTGGCGCCGGCGTGAACCGCGAGCGTGTTGAAACCGGGTGCGCGCTGGCTCATCGAAAACCTCCTCAAATCGCCCCAAAAAATCGCCGGGCATTCTTGGGCGAGCCGCGCGGCGAATGCAAAGAAGATTTTGCTTACCGAGTGCTATTTTTCGAACCGGGAGCCAGCCGTTCAGCGAAAACGCGAAAAATTGTTGCTGGCTACTTCTGACGCACGCCGAAACTCTGGAAACCTTGGCGCATGATCGGCTTCTTGGAAGACAGCACGCCGGAATTGACACCGTTCCAGCCGATCTCGCCGGAGAGGCGACCATATTCGATCTTGGGGCAGCGGTTCATCACCACGTTGATGCCGGCGGCCTCCGCCTTCGCCGCCGCCTCGTCATGACGCACCCCAAGCTGCATCCAGATCACCTTGGGCAAGGGATCGAGCGCCAGAACCTCATCGACGATGCCAGGCACCGCAGCCGGCGCGCGAAAGACGTCGACCATGTCGATCGGCTCAGGGATATCCGCCAGCTTGGCATAGGTCATGCGACCGAGGATTTCCTTGCCAGCCTGGCCGGGGTTGATCGGGAACACCGAAAAGTCCTTCGCCAGCATGTATTTCAGCACAAACCAGCTCGGCCGCACGTCATTGGCCGAGGCCCCGACCATGGCGATGGTTTTCACCGAATTCAGGATGCCGGCGATGTAGGCATTGTCATAGGCGTCGTGGTTCATGCGGCATCCGGTGCGAAACGATAATGGTAGCTGTAGAGTTCGGTGTTGAAGCCCAACCTCCGGTAAACCGCAAGGGCTGGATGATTGTCGGCCACAACCTGCAGACAGGCTTTGTCGGCGCCGGCATCTCGCGCCCAGTTCATCAGCGCGCCAACCGTACGCCTGGCCAGCCCCCTGCCGCGATGGTCCGGGTGGGTGGCGACGGATTCCACCACCAACATGCCATGGCAGAGCACGCCATAGGCGATCGAGGCAGTACGCCCGCCGGCGCGCGACGAAGCGAAAGCCTTTGGCAGGCCGATCGAGGCCACCATGTCGCGAAAGATTAGCGGATCCTTCGCCAGACGGTCGCGCAGATCGAGCCAGGCTTCGTTTGGTTCGGTCGTCACCATCGCTCCTTCGGCATCGAGTGCCGGTCGGGACGCCAACAGTGCCAGCAACGTCAGTGTACTTACCTGCATGGTGTAACCGCGCCGGTCAAGTTCGGCCGAAATCTCGCGCGTGAAATCGGTGAGGCGAAAGACCGGCACCTGATGGAAGCCGCGATAGAACGTTTCGATCCTGTCGATGAGAGCAGCGTCGCAACAGCGCTCGCCGGCCAGCGGATTGGCGGAATTGGTCCGGCGGATGCCGCCACCCGAGCGACGCAACAACCAGCCGTCCGCGACTTGTTCGACCGCTGCGGGCCAGGCTTGACGGCAGGCCTCCTCGACGTGCCAGACGGTGTTGGGCTGGATGTCAAGAACGAGGCTCTGGTTCATGCACTAACAATGTCCGGAATTTCAATGCGAGCGAAATGGCCAGATGGCCGGATCATTCGCCCTTCCATTCCGGCTGCCGCTTGCCGATGAAAGCGCCGATGCCTTCCTCGGCATCGCGCGCCAGCATGTTGTCCACCATTACGCGTCCTGCGTAGCCGTAGGCGTCCGAAAGCCCCATTTCAGCCTGTGCATAAAAGGCTTCCTTGCCTGTGCGGATCGTCAAAGGTGATTTGGACGCAATGGTTTGCGCGTATTTGGTCACGACTTGATTCAAGTATTCGCGCGGCACGATGCGGTTGATCAGGCCGAATTCCTTGGCAGTCGCGGCATCGATGGTTTCACCGGTCAAAAGCATTTCCATGGCCTGCTTGCGCGAAACATTGCGCGACAGAGCCACCATCGGTGTCGAACAGAACAGGCCGATATTGACGCCCGGCGTACAGAATGTCGCTTCATGCGAGGCCATCGCCAGATCGCAGCTGGCGACAAGCTGCAGGCCGGCGGCTGTCGCGAGCCCGTCGACTACCGCGATCACCGGTTTTGGATGACGCACGATGGTCTGCATCAAGGTGGAGCATGCGGCGAAGGTCTTTTCAAAAAACGCCCTGCCCCGGTCGCCTTCATTACGATGCGCAGTAAGTTCCTTGAGATCGTGCCCGGCACAGAACACCTTGCCGGAGGCTGCAAGCACGATGACACGCACGGAGCGATCGTCGCGCAACCGCTCGAATTCCGCCTGCAAGGCAGCCATGACCGCCAGTGACAGCGCATTGGCGGGCGGGCTGGCAAGCGTGATCCGCGCGATACCGTTGGCCTGCTCGGCCAGCACCGGCCCGACCGGTTCGGTCTTGATGGCGACGATTTCGGCCACTTCTTGATCTCCGCTGCTCGACGATCCAGCCGTCGGATTCGTTCAGTATGGAACAAAAGAACTAGCACGCTGCCGATTGAAGGAAAGGCTTTGAGCGTGCTTTCTGACCTTTAGAGCGTTTCCGTTTTCTGCGGAAACGCGGAAACACTCTAACTCTTTGTTTTTTCGCAATTCCGGACGGAAAACCGTTACACACTTTTCCTGGAATTGCTTCAGGACCATAACAGGCGCAGGGCGAAGACCGAAGCGCCACGACAGCGAACGGACGATGCCATGCCGATGCAGGACGATCTCAAGCCGGTGCTGACGGCCAACGAGGCCAACGCCCTCCTGAAATCGGTCTACCCACAACTCAACGACGATTATCTCGCCTATGAGGCGGTCGACATCTTTTCCGGCGGCTGCACGGTCCGCCTCAATGCGGGCGAGCGCCACCTGCGCCCCGGCGGCACGATCTCCGGCCCCTGCCTGTTTACACTGGCCGACATCGGCGGTTATGTCTGCGTGCTTTCGCATGCCGGGCCGGATGCGCTGTCCGTCACCACCAATCTCAACATTAATTTCATGCGCAAGGCTGAAGCAGGCCCGATTCTCGGCCACTGCCGGATCCTGAAACTGGGCAAGAGCCTAATGGTCTACGATATCGATATCGTCGCTGGTGCGACGGGGCACACCGTTGCACAGGCAACCGGCACCTATTCGATCCCACCCAGGCGCTGATCGCGGTCAGTCGAGCACCGTCACGTCCAACCCATTCAGGCTTTCGCGATCCGCCACGGCCTCGATGCCGGCGATGCGATCGCCTTTCAGTGTGACGCGCAGAACAAGCAATGTCCGGCCACCGGCTTCGACCACGACGCCGAGTACACCGTCTAGCATGGCTGGCTTCGCGCCACGGGCACGCCCGTTGAACGCATTGGCGACCGCCGTCGGCCCGCGCAGTTCGGCCTCGGAGCCCAACCGCATCGCGGCCTCATCAGCTCGGAACACGACTTCGGGATCAAGGATGGAGAGCAGCGCTTCGAAATTGCCGTCGCGCGAAGCCGCCAGGAAGGCTTCGACCACGCGGCGCTGGCGCGCGCGGTCTGCTTCCGGCGAGACCGGGGTGCCCTGCACGCGCTGGCGTGCACGACTGGCGAGCTTGCGCGTTGCATCAGTCGTACGCCCGACGATTGGCGCAATGTCATCGAACGGCAGGTCAAACATGTCATGCAGCACGAAGGCGACCCGCTCGGCCGGACCAAGCGTCTCCAGCACGACCAGCATGGCAAGGCCGACGGAATCGGCCATGGCGAGCTGGTATTCGGGATCATAGGAGGCGGTGCCGGCTTCGGATGGCTGATCGGGCTCGCCATCGCTCATGGGATCTTCGCGGCGCAATTTGCGTGAGCGCAGCATATCCAGGCAAATGCGCGCCACCACGGTTCTCAGCCAACCGCCCAGGTTCTCGACATCGCCAACATCAATCCGGTTCAGCCGCAACCATGCTTCCTGCACAGCGTCCTCGGCCTCGGTGCGGGAGCCAAGCATGCGAAAGGCGACGGCCCTCAGATGAGCGCGGTTTGCCTCGAACTGGTCTGCCAGAATCTTTTTTTCGTCCATCGGTCACATTCCCTGTCTGCCGTGCGTCATACCGATGACGAACGAAATCCGGCTGATGTGACCAACAGGCACCGGAATCGTCGTGAAACCGATCTAACACGGAGATGAAAGCCATGCAGGCGCGAATGAAGAACCCCGTCTTTGTTATTCCCGAAGCGATGCAGGCGCTGATCGCGCTCAACAAGGCGACGGAAAAGAGTGGCCTGTCCGAGATCACCACCAAGCTGGTCCACCTGCGCGCCAGCCAGATCAATGGATGCAGCGTGTGCGTAGACATGCACGCGCAGGAATTAAAGAAGGCCGGAGAGACCGACCGCCGCATCTTCGCCGTAGCTGCCTGGCGCGACACACCGTTCTTCGACGAAGCCGAGCGGGCGGCACTTGCGCTCACCGAGGCTGTCACGCGCATTGCCGACCGCTCGGACGCAGTGCCGGACGACGTCTGGGATGAGGCCGCCAAGTATTATGATGAGAAGGCCATATCCGGACTCCTCCTGCAGATCGCACAGATCAATGTCTGGAACCGGCTGAACGCCAGCGTGCGACAGGTGGCGGGCGCTGCCTGGAATTGAGCTGAGAAATGTATTGAAGGCCGGGAGTTACCCGGCCTTCAATACTGCTGATCGCTACGTTGCCTGAGCCCGAAGCCGGCGCACAATGTCGCCGATCGATTCTTCCAGCGAGCGTGGCTTGGCACCTGACAGCACCTCGACGGAATCCGTCACTGCAGCCACCCATCCCTCGGCGACGGGATGGAAAATCGCCGCGAGAAGTTCGGCGTAGCCCTGGGACAGTCCGTTGGCCACCATTTCGGCAATGAAGGTACGGTCGTCGACAGAATTGTAGCGGATCGTCCGCCCGAGCGCCTTCGACAAGAGTGCAGCAGCCTCGCCATAATCGTAGGCCTTTGAGCCGGTAAGTGCGAAGGCTTTGCCATCATGACGTTCGGTTACCAGCGCGCCAGCGGCAGCGGCGGCTATATCGCGGGCATCGATGAAACTGGTCTTGCCTTCACCCGCAGGCACGCGGATTTTGCCAGCCTGCACGCCTCCCGCCCAATACGTCGCGAAATTGTCGCTGAACCAGTTGGGGCGCAGGATCACGAAGGGCGTGCCGGAGTGTTCGAGCTGCAACTCCAGTTGTCGGAATGGGATGGCGTCACTGGCATCGACACCGATCGCCGTCTGCAGCACCACCTTGATCTTGCGCGGCGCAGCTGCCTCCACCACCGGTTTCAACAACCCCAGCTGATCGAGATAGCCTGCCGGCGCCACAGCATAGACACGGTCGACGCCGTCCAGTGCCGGCTCAAGACTGCGCGGATCGGATAAGTCGAGGCGAACTGGCTCGGCACCGGACGGCAAGCCCGGGGCTGCGGAACGGCTTGCCGCTTTCACCCTTTCTCCTCTGCTCAGCAATTCGGCCACCAGCGGCGCACCGACATTGCCGGTCGCCGCCAAAACGAGGATCTTTCCTTTGGACATATCAGGCTCCATGCGCTTTCTTTTGGAAAGCGAGTTTCAAACGGAAGCTTGTTAGCCAATGGAGAGGTGGGTAAAAAGAAGGCACTCTTCGGTTACAAGGTGCCGCTCGTGGTGGCCAAGTTACCGGAAGGTAATCGCCCTGAAGGATGAGCAGCCATGCGCAACTACGACGTCTATGCCGAGAATTGCCCGACAAGGCTGCTGCTCGACCATATCGCGGACAAGTGGACCGCACTGGTTTTGTGGAAGATCTCGGACGGACCGGTGCGCTTCAACCAGTTGCGCCGCGACGTCGAGGGCATTTCGACAAAGGTGCTGTCGCAGACCTTGAAACGGCTCGGCCGCGACGGGCTGATTGCGCGCAAGGTCTACCCTACTGTGCCGGTTACGGTAGAGTATTCGATTACTTCGCTCGGCAACACGCTCGCCGAGAAGCTCTCCGCAATCACGGAATGGGCGGAGGCGAATATCGAAGCGGTGATTGCGGCTCAGGAGCGGTTCGATCGCGAGTGTATCTGCACAGAGAGCCCGCTGGCTTCAAATGGCACAAAACGCAGCCTCATCCAGCCCGCGGGAGTGAGGTAAAATAATACCTTTTGCGCAAGATATTGTTTCTGAAAGCTTTTTCCTGAATGATCCAACTTCTCGTCGCTTGACGGCATCAATCTCCTTCCCTATAAGCCCTTTCAAAGCAGCGGCCCGCAAAGGCCGCCGTTTTGTTATTGGCGGCAGGCAGATGCCGGCCGGCAATGAAAGCAACAAGAAACGCCTTCTTATGAAGGTCCGAAACGAAAGCATGTAACCATGGCAACCTTTTCGCAGAAGCCTGCGGACGTGGTGAAGAAGTGGGTGCTGATCGACGCCGAGGGTCTCGTCGTCGGTCGTCTGGCATCGCTCGTCGCCAACATCCTCCGCGGCAAGAACAAGCCCACCTTCACACCCCATGTCGACGATGGTGACAATGTCGTCATCATCAACGCCGACAAGGTCGTCTTGACTGGCAAGAAGTACACCGACAAGGTCTACTACTGGCATACCGGCCACCCCGGCGGCATCAAGGAGCGCACCGCGCGCCAGTTGCTCGAAGGCCGCTTCCCGGAGCGCGTCATCGAGAAGGCCGTTGAACGCATGATCCCGCGCGGCCCGCTTGGCCGTCGCCAGATGAAGAACCTCCGCGTCTATGCAGGCGCCGAGCATCCGCACATCGCCCAGCAGCCTGTGACGCTCGACGTCGGCGCGCTGAACGCCAAGAACAAGAGGGCTTGATAATGGCTGAGCTTTCCTCGCTCGCAGAACTCGGTTCGGTTGCGCAGACCGCGCAGCCGGCCGCTCCGGTACACGTCCAGAAGCTCGACAAGTCGGGCCGCGCTTATGCCACCGGCAAGCGCAAGGACGCCATTGCCCGCGTCTGGGTGAAGCCCGGCTCCGGCAAGATCACTGTCAACAACAAGGAATTCGGCGCCTACTTCGCGCGTCCGGTCCTGCAGATGATCCTCAACCAGCCGATCATCGCGGCCAATCGCAGCGGCCAGTACGATATCGTCGCTACCGTCACCGGTGGCGGCCTCTCCGGCCAGGCCGGTGCGGTACGCCACGGCATTTCCAAGGCGCTGACCTACTATGAGCCGGCGCTGCGCGGTGTGCTCAAGAAGGGCGGCTTCCTGACCCGCGACAGCCGTACCGTCGAGCGTAAGAAGTACGGCAAGGCCAAGGCCCGCCGCAGCTTCCAGTTCTCCAAGCGCTAAGCGTTTCGAGAAACCGAAATCGAAAAGGCCGCCTCCGGGCGGCCTTTTTGCTTGTATCAACAGCAGTGAGAGCTGCACCGTGCCTCTCGGGCTTCACGGTCAATTGATGCTGGCTGTCGTCGTCGCCGCTTCGGGCCGCCTTTCGCCATAAGGCACACGATAACCATTGGTTGCCAGCCATTCGATCGCGGCGCGCGGCTCGTCTGTCTGGATGATGGTGGCGCCGCGTTCGGCCCAAAAGCCCCAGCTTTCGGCAGGCATGCCTGCGGCAACGGCCAGTTCATCGCCGCGGCCGCCCGCCAGAAACCCACCCGGCTTGTTGAGAATGGCATAGGTGTTCGCCCACAAATGCCAGCCGCCGCGCACCGCTGTTGCCCGCATACGGGTCGAAAACAGCGCACCGCCGGTTTCAGTCAGAGTCTCGGCACCATTGCGCCAATTGATCAGTTCCATTGCGTGGGAATTGAAAGTGCGCGCCACTTTCTCGACGAAACCGGCATCGCGCACGGCATCGTCGGCGATGATCGGCATGAACTGGACCCCCCTGCCCGCCGCCTTCAGCACGGCCCCAACCTCGACGATGCGGGCATCGTTCCAGATGTTCTCCTTCACGACGACCTGGTCGGCCATGCCAAGCGCCCTCGCCTCGGCGATGATCTCCGGCAACGCCTCGGTGCCAAGCTTGTTGTCGACATTGACCAGGATGCGGCCTCGGGTAGCAATGAGCAGTTCGGCGAGCGTCGAGACGGTTTCATTCGTTTCGACGCGCCCCGCCTCCACCACCAGCCGGCAGCTTTTGAGGTCCTCCAACGAGTGTTCAGCGGCCTCGCCCCTGCAAGTTGTGGTGCGGTCGAGCCAGCTGTCATGCATGACGATAAAGACGCCATCCTTCGAACGACGCACATCGACTTCGATCATCTCCGCACCGGCCGCGATCGCATCCTCTATCGCCACAAGCGAATTTTCCGGGAACCGCGCCTTGCGACCCTGCAACCCGCCGGCCCGATGGGCAACGACCATGACATGGTCACGCCACTGGTTCGCGTTCTGCAGCCGTTCAAGGATCAGTGCCGTACGATCCTGCCCGGCGGCTGCACCGACCGTCATCGTCAGCATCGCGGCGAGTGCCGCGCCGAGCCGTGCCATCCGCATAAAGAATCGCTCCGTGCCGGATAAGGCGATTTCGAAGAATTGTTGCATCGACTTCGGCCCAAAGATCGCGCTCGACGCACGGTGAGCCACCGACAGACAGATGCAATAATTCTTCGAAATCGCCTGGGTCGGTGCCGCTCTTAGCGGCCCGACATGACGGCGACGTGAACGAAGCCGGCTTGCAAAGGCCAGCAATCAGGGGGTGATGAGGTGTTCGCGACCGCCGGGCTCGACCATTTTGAGCCTGGTTTCAGCCCCGTCCGCGTCGAGGATGACGTAGCTTTGGTCATCACCGCCGACGAAGCTCAATCCCGCTCCGGTCAGGGAAGCACCGATCTTCACCGCCGGCTGGCCGCCGGGCTGCATCAACCACAGCAAGGCCGTCTCAGTTGCGCCCTCGACTGGCGGCTGGATGGTAATGGTGGCGCGCAGCCGCCCTTCGCTGTCCACAATCTCCAGCCCGCTGCCGCGCAAGACGCCCGGCTCGCCTTGTGCCGCCGCAGGCAGAATCCGGCCGAGTCCCAGCCCGGCAAGCAAAGCGAGATTGGTCACGGTCAAGGCCGTCAGAGCCATTTCACGTTTCATTGCGGTTCCTCCCATCGCAATGGCCGAGAGAGAAGATGAGCCTTTTTCACGGCCAAGCGATGAGGCGTGAACGTTACCTTGCCAGCGGATCATCCCGCTCAACAAAAAACCCCGGCCTTGCTGTGCCGGGGCTTTTCGAATGCATCATGCCAAGGCCGCCAAGCGGCCTGGGCGATCACTGCGCCGTCTTGGCCTTGTCCTGCTCTTCCTTGAGCTTCTTGGAGAAGTCCTGATTGTTCTTGTTGACGAACTCCTGCAGCTTCTTCTGACGATCCTCGATATCAGACTGCTGCATGGCAGGGCCGTCGAAGGCCGTGCCGAAGCCAGACAGCGGAATCTTGATCGGGTTCGGCTGGTTCTGGAAATTGATCGAGGTCAGCGTGATTTGCTGGCCCTTCTTGAAAGAAGTCACGAGCTGATCGGTGAGCGGCACCTCGGCAACGCAACGATCCGGGAAGCAGATGACATAGTCGAGCTTCTGCGGCTTGCCGTTGTCGACCTGCAGGCCGATACCGGGAGGCACCAGGCGGCCGGTCGGTACGGTGACCTGGAAGACCTTGCGGTTCACCTTGCCGCGCAGGTCGATCAGGCTGACGCCGGTGAGCAACTGGCCGTTGCCGGCGGTCTGGATGTTCTGCACGTTGCAGATGTCGACGTCTTCCTGCTTGGTGCAGGCCTTGAACCAGCCCTGCGGGATCTGCTGCTGAGCGGAAGCAGCCGGAACGCCTGCGCCTAGGATGCCGACAACACCAGCGGCCATGAGCGAAAGACGATGAGCTTTGCTGTTCAGGCTCTTCATATGATGAACTTCCTCTACCTTGATCCCCGTAGCGGCCTTCAGACCTTGGCGTGCTACCTCTTGCCCAAATGAGGCAACAGAATGACTTCGCCCGGCGTGTTACACCGGCATTGTTCGCGAATCCAGCCCACCAGAGCATTTCCTGGCCAGTTTGGGCCGTTCTGTTCTTGCGTGCGGGAGTTGGTCGTCAGCCGGCTTGCCTGGTGCAGCCGGACCATTTCTTGGCTATGGCCACGGTACGGCCACAGCTCATGGTAGGTTGTGTCTCGAATCACATTTTCCGTTCAAGGATACGGCATGAGCCGCTCGTTTTACTGGCTGACCGCCGCGTTTCTCCTGACCAGCAGCTCACTTGCCACGGCTGAGCCAAAATACGGCATCGCCATGCAGGGCGAGCCGGAACTGCCGGCCGGCTTCACGCATTTTCCCTACGCCAATCCCGATGCGCCGAAGGGCGGAGACATCACCTATTGCGTGGTCGGCTCCTTCGACAATCTCAACCCGTTCATCATCAAGAGCCTGCGCACCACCGCCCGGGGCATGATCGACACGATCTATGGCAACCTCGTCTTCGAGCCGCTGATGCAGCGTAACTACGACGAGCCTTTCGGCCTTTACGGCCTGCTCGCCGACAGCGTCGACATGGATCCGGAACGCAAGTGGATAGAGTTCCATATCGACCCCAAGGCCAAGTGGTCGGACGGGCAACCGGTGACACCCGAGGATGTGCTGTTCACCTATGACGTCTTTACCGAAAAGGGTCGCCCTCCCTATTCCGATCGCATGAAGCGGGTGGAGAAGCTTGAAAAAACCGGCGAGCACAGCGTGCGCTTCACCTTCAACGAGCTGTCGGACCGCGAATTCCCGCTCATCATCGCGATGACGCCGATCATCCCGAAACACGCGTTCAATAAGGATACTTTCGACAAAACGATCCTGAAGCCGCTGATCGGCTCCGGACCTTACACTGTCGACAAGGTGGCTCCAGGGCAGCGCATCATCTTCAAGCGCAATCCCGACTACTGGGGCAAGGACATCCCTTCCAAGCGCGGCTTCGACAATTACGACCGCATCACGATCGAATACTTCCTCAACTCCAACGCCCAACTCGAGGCGTTCAAGAAAGGTATCTGTGCCGTCAACATGGAGACCGACCCAGTCAAGCGCGAGCGCGACATGGATTTCCCGGCCTTCAAGCGTGGCGAGGCGGTGGCGGAAACCTTTGAAAGCGGCATTCCTCCGGTCGTCACCGGCTTCCTGTTCAACACTCGCCTGCCGAAATTCGCCAATGCAGAGGTACGCCGCGCGCTCGGCATGCTTTACGACTTCGAATGGGCAAACAAGAACCTGTTCAACGAACGCTATGCGCGTCTGAAAAGCTTCTGGCAGGATTCGGAGCTTTCAGCACTCGGCCACCCGGCCAGCGACAAGGAGAAGGCGCTTCTGGCGCCCTACCCCGGTCGTGTGCCTGCCAATGTCATGGACGGCACCTGGCAGCCTCCGGTCACGGATGGCAGCGGCCAGGATCGCAAGGTGCTGAAGGCGGCTTTCGAAATCCTGAAGGGCCAAGGCTACCACATTGAAAACGGCCAGTTACTCGACCCACGAGGCGAGCCATTCACATTCGAAATCCTCACCTCATCGCAGGACGAAGAGAGGCTGGCGTCACTCTATCAGCGCACGCTAGGCAAGATCGGCATAACCGTCTCGATCCGTTCGCTTGACGGCGACCAGATCCAGTCGCGCAAGCAGCGCTACGATTTCGATGTTCTGATCGGCGCCAGCGGCTTCAACAATTCGCTGTCACCCGGGATCGAACAGCGCTTCCGCTGGGGATCGGAGGCCGCTAAAGTCGATGGATCGTTCAACCTGGCCGGTGTCGCCGAACCCGCCGTGGATGCCGCGATCAACGCCATGCTCAATGCTCGGACCAAGGAAGATTTCATCGCCGCGGTGCGTGTGCTCGACAGGCTGCTCATCTCGGGCAATTATTTGGTGCCGATGCAGTACAATCCCGAGCAGTGGATCGCATACTGGACGTATCTGGAGCATCCGAAGGTAACGCCGCTGTTCGGTTATCAGTTGCCGGTATGGTGGCGCAAACCGAACTGAACCCTGGAGCGTTTCCGATTTTTTCGGAAATTCTTTGTCTCATGCAATTCCGGACGGAAGTCCGCTGCGCACTTTTCCTGGAATTGCCATACCGCGAAAGGACGAGGCGATGAGCGAAACCCTGAGCATCGATGTGGTGTCGGATGTCGTCTGCCCCTGGTGCTTCCTTGGCCAGAAGCGGTTGCAGCATGCCATTGAAAGCCTGAAGGATGTCAGCGTCGAGGTGCGCTGGCGGCCGTTCCAGCTCGACCCGACCATTCCGCCGGAAGGCAAGGATCGCAAGGCCTACATGCAGGCCAAGTTCGGCGACGGTGATCGGTTGAAACAGATCCACGCCAATCTGGCCTCGCTGGGTGCCGTCGAAGGCATTTCCTTTGATTTCGACGCCATCAAGGTGGCCCCAAACACATTGGATGCGCACCGTATCATCCGCTGGGCCGGAACCGCAGGCGTCGCCGTCCAGAACAAGCTCGTCGACCGGCTGTTCAGCGCCTATTTCGAAAGCGGCGAGAACACCGGCGATCCCCGCGTGCTGATCGATGCGGCCCGTGAAGCCGGAATGGATGTCTCCATCGTCGAGACACTGCTACCGACTGACGCGGATGTTGAGGCTGTGAAGGCTGAGATTGCTACCGCCGCGCGCATGGGCATCACCGGCGTGCCATGCTTCCTGATCGAGGGGCGCTATGCGGTGATGGGCGCGCAGGACACCGACACGCTTGCCGACGCCATCCGCCAGGTGGCAGAAGCCAAGGCGCGCGGAGAGCTCGAAAAGGCGGTTTAGAGGATCTACACCGCCAGTTTCGCGAGCTGCGTCATCACCACTGCGGAACCCGCCAGGCGCTTCTCCGCGGTCGGCCAGTCACGGGTGAAGACCACGCTTTGATCCGGCCTGATCTTGGCCAGAGATCCCTGCTCGCCGATGAACTTGACCAGCCCCACGGGATTGGAGAATTCCTTCTTGCGGAACTGGACGACGATGCCCTTCGGACCGGCGTCGAGCTTCTCGACATTCGCCTTGCGGCACAATGCCTTGATGAAGACGATCTTCAGCAGGTGCTTTACTTCTTCCGGCAACGGGCCGAAACGATCGATCAGCTCGGCGCCGAAAGCATCGATCTCTTCGGTGTTCTCCAGGTCGCCAAGGCGCCGGTAGAGCGCGAGCCTGAGCTGCAGATCCGGCACGTAACTTTCAGGGATCATGACGGCGGTGCCGACGGTGATCTGTGGCGACCAGCCGGTGTCGGCAACCTCGCCGGAATCCTTCACTTCCGCGACCGCCTCCTCCAGCATCTGCTGGTAGAGTTCGAAGCCCACTTCCTTGATATGACCGGACTGCTCCTCGCCGAGCAGATTGCCCGCACCGCGGATGTCGAGGTCATGGCTGGCTAGCTGGAAGCCAGCCCCCAGCGTGTCCAATGACTGCAGTACCTTGAGGCGACGGTCGGCGGTGTCGGTGAGTTTCTTGTTGGCCGGCAGCGTGAACAGCGCATAGGCGCGCACCTTGGAACGGCCGACACGGCCGCGCAGCTGGTAGAGCTGAGCAAGGCCGAACATGTCGGCGCGGTGCACAACCAGCGTGTTGGCTGTCGGAATATCGAGGCCGGACTCCACGATCGTGGTGGAGAGCAGCACGTCGTACTGACCGTCGTAGAAGGCGTTCATGATGTCGTCGAGTTCGCCCGGCGGCATCTGGCCATGGGCGACAGCCACTTTGAGCTCTGGCACCTCGGCCTTGAGGAAATCCTGGATTTCCGAGAGATCCGAGATGCGTGGCACGACATAGAAGGAATGGCCGCCACGATAACGTTCGCGCAGCAGCGTCTCGCGGATGACCAGAGGATCAAAGGGCGAAATGAAGGTGCGCACCGCCATGCGGTCGACCGGCGGCGTGGCGATCAGCGACAGTTCGCGCACCCCGGTCAGCGCCAGTTGCAGCGTGCGCGGGATCGGCGTCGCCGACAGCGTCAGCACATGCACGTCGCTCTTCAGTTCCTTCAGCCGCTCCTTGTGCTTGACGCCGAAATGCTGCTCCTCGTCGATGATCAGCAGGCCGAGGCTCTTGAAGGAGATGGCGGAACCCAGCAGCGCATGGGTCCCAACGACGATGTCGACCGTACCGTCTGCGATACCCTTCTTGGTTTCGGCAAGCTCCTTGGCGCCGACCAGACGCGAGGCCTGGCGCACCCGGATCGGAAGGCCCGAGAAGCGCTGCGAGAAGGTCTTGAAATGCTGGCGTGACAACAGTGTCGTCGGCACCACGACAGCCACCTGAAAACCTTCCATGGCGGCGATGAAGGCGGCACGCAGCGCCACTTCTGTCTTGCCGAAGCCGACGTCGCCGCAAATCAGTCGATCCATCGGCCGGCCGGCGGAAAGATCCTCGGTAACCGCGTCGATCGCCGATTGCTGGTCGTCGGTCTCCTCATAGGGGAAGCGTGCGGCGAACTCGCCGTAGAGACCGTCTGCCGGCACCAGGCTGGGCGCAGCACGCATCTGGCGCTCGGCAGCGATACGGATCAGCTGGCCTGCCATGTCGAGCAGGCGGCGCTTCAATCGTGCCTTACGTGCCTGCCAGGCGCCGCCGCCCAGCTTGTCGAGCGTGGCTTCCGCCGAATCCGAACCGTAGCGCGACAGAAGCTCGATGTTCTCGACGGGCAGGAACAGCCGGTCGTCGCCGGCATAGCGGATTTCCAGGCAGTCGTGCGGTGCGCCCGCAGCCTCGATCGTTTTCAGGCCGACGAACCGGCCGATGCCGTGATCGGCGTGGACGACGATGTCGCCATGCGACAGCGAGGCGGCTTCGGCGATGAAGTCGGCGGCCCGCTTCTTGCGCTTGGAACGGCGCACCAGCCGATCACCCAGAATGTCCTGTTCGGCTACAACGACCAGTGCATCGGTCTCGAAGCCGGTTTCCAGCGGCAGAACGGCCAGACCCGCTTCGCCCGGCGCCAGCTTTGCCGCCTCGGCCAGTGACGCGACTTGCTTGATGTTGCCGAGATGATGCTCGGCCAGGATCTGACCGAGCCGGTCGAGCGAGCCTTCAGTCCAGCCGGCGATGACGACCCGGCGCTTGGCGGCGCGCTCTTCGGCGATGTGTTTCACCGCGACGTCGAAGACATTGGCGTTGGGATCGGCGCGTTCCTCGGCAAAGGAGCGGCCGGCACGCGAACCGGCATGGAAGACCTTGCGGCCGCCGGCATCCGGTGCATCAAACGGCGTGAGTTCGATCTGCTCGCGCTCTCCTGTCGCCGCCTTCACATCGTCTGGTGCCAGATACATCAATGCCGGCGCCACCGGCTTGTAGGGCACCGCATCCTTGAGCGCCGCGTCGGCCTGTTTGCGCCGTGCCTCGTAGTGGTCGAGGATGAGCTCGTGCCGCTCGGCCAGCGCTTCTTGTGCCAGATGATCAAACACCACCGGGGCGTCCGGCAGATAGTCGAACACCGTTTCCAGCCGCTCGTAGAAGAAGGGGAGCCAGTGTTCCATTCCGGCGAAACGACGCCCTTCGGAGACCGCTGCATAAAGTCCATCGTCGCGTGACGGTGCACCGAAAGCCTCGATGTAGGAGCGACGGAATCGGCTGATGGTTTCGGGCGTCAACGCCACTTCGCTCATCGCCTGCAATGTCATCGACTTGCGCTGGCCAGTGGTGCGCTGGCTGGCGACATCGAAACTGCGGATCGATTCCAGCGTGTCTCCAAAGAAGTCGAGGCGCAGCCCCTCGCTCCAGCCGGGCGCATAAAGATCGAGGATGCCGCCACGTACGGCGAACTCGCCGACATCGCGCACGGTCGGCACGCGTTCGAAGCCGGAATTCTCCAGCTGCGAAATCAGCTTGTTCATGTCGACCTGATTGCCGGGCCTGGCATGGAAGGTCTGGGCTTCCAGCAATTCGGCAGGCGGCATGCGCTGCAGCAACGCATTGACGGTGGTCAGCACAATGGCACGGTGCGGCTTCCTGGCCAGCACGACCATCGCCGCCGCCGCATCAAGCCGGCGCGCAGCCGCATCGGAGCCCGGCGAAACCCGATCGTAGGGCAGGCAGTCCCAGGCCGGCAGTTCCAGCACCGGCAGGCCAGGTGCGGCAAAGGCAAGCGCCTCGACGATGGCGGGCAGGCGCTGGCCGTCACGAGCGACGAACAGCAGTGGCCCGTCCGGCGCGATTTCCCTCGCCGCCTGCACCAGCGCGAAGGCTTCGAAGCCGTCGGCAACGCCATCGACGATATAGGAGGCGGCGCGACCCTTGGGCAGGCCGATTTTGGGTATCAGGCTCATGGTCGTTTCAGAATTCGAGCGTTTGGCGTGATGCCAGAATCTTGTGCAGGACCGGCAGGTCGATGTCGCCGGGAACCGGCTCGCCGCCGGTCAGCCAGGGCATCAGCACCGTGTCGGAGATTTCGAGGAGCCTTTCATATTGGTCGATCTCGTCGGCGGTCAAGCCGGCGATCTCGCGCTCCGCGAAGTTGCCAAGGATGAGGTCCATCTCCTTCATGCCGCGATGCCAGGAGCGGAACAGGAGCTTCTTGCGGTGTGGGTCCAGTTCGTTGTTCGCCAGTCTTGCGTTCGATCGTGTCGTGGCGGTCATGGCGGTGGCATCCCTCACTTGCACGGCGCATATAGCGTGGATAGGCGGCGGTGTCAGCCTGTTCGCGACCAAGGCCCACTCACGGCTCCGCCGCTGGTGTTCTCGACTGTGATTGATCTCACAGTCGCACGCTCGGCTTCGTGCTCAGATTTCCGGTGCACTCAAGCACCTGGTCACATGAGGGAGCATGATTATGGTCAAAGCAGTCACCAAAAGTCCCGTCAAGACCACTGCCGCCAGCCTGAAAAGCACCGATGTAAAGTTCGGCGACAGTTTTCTCAGCGATCCGTCGAAAGCCTTGAAAGCCAAGGGCCTGGTCATTTCAGATGCCGAGGCCGCCCGGCTCTCCCGCGAAGTCGCAAAGCTGAGAACGCGCCCCGGCGGCGCACTCACCGGCTCCGAGGCAGCGGAAACCGAAGTCACAGTTTCCGTCGGCGTCAAATTCTGACGACGACGGAAAGGTCGGCTGCGGTATACCGCCGTCGATCCGGCATGCGTTCATCGCGCAAAGCCCTCCGCGCCATGCGTACCGACGCGGAGGGAGTTTCCCCGACAACAAACAGAGGTGCACCATGTTCGAGACGGGCTATGAAACAGCCGACATCCTTGTGGTCGTACCGCCTTTCGCGAGCCCGGATCGACCGGCTCTCGGTCCGCACGTGATTGCCGCGCGCGCAGCACAGGCCGGCTTCGAAGCCAGAGTGCTTTACGCCAACCTCTCATTCGCCAGCCGGATCGGCGTTCGTCGTTACCAGAAGCTCTGCGGAACCCCGACCGGACTGCTGATCGGAGAGCGGATCTTCGCGCGCGCCATGTTCGGAACCAAGGCGCATGGGCGCATGGAACCCGAAGTCGAATGCGCCATTGCAGCCGCGACCGCCCCATCAAGCGTCACGCTCGAGTGGCTCCAGCAAACCGCCAGGCAATGGGCCGACGATTTCTCCGCGGCACTGGCGGCGATGCCCGCAACCATTATCGGTTTCAGTACCGTCTTCGAACAGACTCTGGCTGCACTGTCCATCGCAAAACGAACCAAGAAAGCGGCGTCGGACAAGATACTTCTGCTTGGCGGCGCCAACGTCGACGGCGTCATGTCGGAAGGCATCCAGCCGCTGGCGGATTCGATCGATCATATCTTTTCCGGCGAGAGCGACGTTTCCTTTGTCGATTTCCTCACCAGCCTGCGTGGTTCAAAATCGGACAATGAGAAAATCATCCGCGGCGAACCGCTCGAGGCCCTCGATGACTCGCCGATGCCCGATTATGACGACTACTTCGCGCAACTGGCGCAGACCGTAGCCAGCGATGTCCATCCCGACGGTCTGCGTCCGGAAGAAATCTGGCTGCCTTACGAAACAAGCCGTGGCTGCTGGTGGGGTGCAAAGCAGCATTGCACCTTCTGCGGGCTGAACGCCAACGGCATGCAGCATCGCCAGAAATCGGCGGAAAAGGCGTTCACCGAACTCAATGAGCTTGTTACGCGGCACAAGTCGACGAGGATCATGATGGTCGACAACATCATGCCGCACTCCTATTTCTCGACCCTGCTTCCCGAACTGGCGAAAGCCGAGAACAAGGTCGGCATCTTCTACGAACAGAAGGCCAATCTTTCGTTCCAGAAGATGAGGCTGCTAAAATCCGCCGGGGTCGAACGCATCCAGCCCGGCATCGAGTCGCTTGCCACCTCGGTGTTGAAACTGATGCGCAAGGGCAGCACGCTGAAGATCAACCTCGACTGCCTGCGCTTTGCACGTGCGCTTGGCATTGAAGCGGCCTGGAACCTGCTGACCGATTTTCCGGGCGACGAAGACGCAGCCTATGAGGTGACAGCAGACCTGATTCCGTTGCTGCAGCACCTGCAGCCGCCGGTCGGGGTCGGCCAACTCAGCATCGAACGATTTAGCCCGTATTTCGACAGACAAGACGACTACAAGATCACCAACGTCCGGCCCATTCCGGCCTACAGCCTGGCGTTCCCGACGCTCGAACGAGCCGATGACATCGCCTACCATTTCATCGGCGACTATGATTCCAGCCTTCGCCGCAGACCGGACCTGGCCCGCCGGCTGGGTGATGGTGTCGAGGCCTGGAAAGCTGCCTGGGCCCCGGACCGCGTCATGCCTGTCCTGTGTGTGCTCGACCTGTCACCCGGTCGCTACTTGCTGGTCGATACGCGCGGATGCGCCCACGTGGACGCCGAAATCCTCAACGAGGCGACGATGTCGGCGTATCTTTCCGGCGTCGGCGAACAAGCAGTGCTCCGGCGCGCGCTCGATTGGGGCTACCTGCATGATGATTATGGATTGCTGCTGCCGCTGGCGACGGCAACGGAACATCTGCTGGAAAGATTCGAATCGCCACGCGGCCATACCGCCGTGTTCGAGCGGCAGGAGCCCGGCCCCGCAAGGGCCGTACCCCGTCGGTAAGGCTTGTTTTCAGTGCGTCCTTCGAGGCTCACCCACAAAAGACCGCGGCGTGCTTTCAGCCGATGTGCGGGCTCGCACCTCAGGATGAGGGAGGTCGGTGCGGTTCCCAGTCTCTTTCAGAACGAGGAAGCCTTGCGCGACCGTCCTCATCCTGAGGTGCGAGACCGCACTGTGGCTGGAGGCATTGCGTAGTCTTTTGCGGGCGAGCCTCGAAGGACGCACCAAAATCCTATCCGCCGCAACGGAGAGATAGCGACAACAGGAACCGGCCGCATATGCCTTGCACATGCGGCCGGTTCCGCGCTTATTGCGGGCATGCGCCCTTCCCTGCTCGATCCGCTTTTCTCCCCCATCACGACGCTCGCAGGCGTCGGATCGAAAGTCGCCCTGTTGATCGAACGGGTTCTGCCGGTGGACCTCGGCGACCGGCAAGCGCGCGCAGGCGATCTTCTGTTCGTACTGCCCAATTCAGTCATCGACCGCCGCAATCGCCCAGGCATCGCCCATGCCACCGAGGGCGCGATTGTCACGCTGGAGGTTCGCATTGATCGCCACCAGCCGCCGCCACGCGGCAACAAGTCGGTGCCTTACAGGGTCTATGCGCATGACGACACCGGCGAGATCACGCTGACCTTTTTCCACGCCCATGCCAGCTATCTCGAAAAGGCAATGCCCGAGGGCGAGCAGGTGGTGGTTTCGGGGCGCATGGAATGGTTCAACGGCCGGCCGAGCATGGTGCATCCCGACCATATCGTACTGGCAAGCGAAGCAGGCAATCTGCCGCTGGTCGAGCCGGTCTACCCGCTCACCGCCGGCCTGTCCTCCAAGGTGCTGCGCCGTGCCATCGGCCAGGCGCTGGGGCGTGTGCCCGCCTTGCTGGAGTGGCAGGACGCCGCGTTCATGCGGCGTCATACCTTCCCGTCATTTGCGGCAGCACTGGAGCGGGTGCACAACCCGGAAAATCCGGTCGACGCGCAGCCGGAAAGTGCTGCCTGGCGCCGGCTTGCCTATGACGAATTCCTTGCAGACCAGGTATCCCTAGCGCTGGTACGCTCGCGCATCCGCAAGCTGTCAGGCAGACCGCTCGACGGCGACGGCCGGATCATCGAACGGCTGCGCACCGCTCTGCCCTATTCGCTGACCGGATCGCAGGAAACGGCACTCGCCGAGATCCTCACCGATCTTGCAACGCCGGAACGCATGCTGCGGCTACTGCAGGGCGATGTCGG
Source organism: Mesorhizobium loti (assembly GCF_002858745.1). Lineage (GTDB taxonomy): Bacteria > Pseudomonadota > Alphaproteobacteria > Rhizobiales > Rhizobiaceae > Mesorhizobium > Mesorhizobium loti_F. The sequence goes on from NZ_PJRO01000001.1 coordinate 625,445, forward strand.
CTCCGGCAAAACGGTGGTGGCACTGCTGGCCATGGCGCGCGCAGTCGAGGCAGGCGGCCAGGCAGCGCTCATGGCGCCGACCGAAATCCTGGCGCGCCAGCATCTTGCCACCATCGCACCACTGGCCGAGAAAGCCGGGCTGAAGACAGCCATCCTCACCGGCCGCGAAAAGGGACGAGAGCGAACCGAGACCTTGGCCAGACTTGCCGACGGCTCGATCGACATCGTGATCGGCACGCATGCCCTGTTCCAGGAGACAGTGTCGTTCCAGAACCTGGTCTTTGCGGTGATCGATGAACAGCACCGTTTCGGTGTGCACCAGCGGCTGGCCATCACCGCCAAGGGTGACGCCCCCGATATGCTGGTGATGACGGCGACACCGATCCCGCGCACGCTGGTGCTGACCGCCTTCGGCGACATGGACGTTTCGAAACTCACCGAAAAACCAGCGGGACGGCAGCCGATCCGCACCGTCACCCTGCCGCTGGAACGGCTGGACGAGCTGGTTGGCCGCATTCGCGACGCGGTTGCGGAAGGCCAGAAAATCTACTGGATCTGCCCGCTGGTGGAGGAATCCGAAGAGATCAAGCTGATGTCGGCTGAAGATCGCTTTGCCTCTCTCAAGCCGGTGTTCGGCAACCGGCTCGGGCTGGTGCATGGTCGCATGAAAGGCGCCGAGAAGGACGAGGCCATGCGTGCCTTCAAGGAGGGCGAAACCCGCGTGCTGATCGCCACCACGGTCATCGAAGTGGGCGTCGATGTGCCGGACGCCACCATCATGGTGATCGAACACGCCGAGCGCTTTGGTCTTGCACAGTTGCACCAGTTGCGCGGCCGCGTCGGACGCGGCTCGAAACCGTCGAGCTGCGTGCTGCTCTACAAGGACCCGCTCGGCGAGACGGCGAAACGGCGGCTCTCGGTGATGCGCGAGACCGAGGACGGCTTCGTCATCGCCGAAGAAGACCTCAAACTGCGCGGCGAAGGCGAGCTTCTCGGCACGCGTCAATCGGGCACGCCGGGTTTCCAGGTGGCGCGCATCGATGCTCATGCCGACATGCTGGAGGCCGCGCGCGACGACGCGAGGCTGATTCTATCGCGCGATCCCGAACTGCAGGACGAGCGCGGCGAGGCGCTGAGGCTGCTGCTCTATTTGTTCGGGCGCGACGAGGCGGTGCGGCTCTTGCGTGCCGGCTGAGGCAAGGTGCCGGCCGGCGGATTGCCGAGGTCGATCAGCCGTCCATCCGGTCCCTTGACCTTTTTCCTGGGGTCCGGCGCAACGAGGCCGGCCGAGACGATGAGGCGTGCGCCTTCCTCGATGGTCATGTCTAGCATGACGATCTCGGATTTGCGGACATACATCAGGAAACCGGTGGTCGGGTTCGGTGTACAGGGCATGAAGACACCGATCAGCTGATCGCCCTCGACATCGAGTTTCTCGTTGATCTCGGTGTGCTTTTCGCCGGCGACGAAGACCAGCGACCAGACGTCCTTGCGCGGATATTCGACCAGGCCGACCTCCCGGAACATCTCGCTCTTGTTCGAGAGCACGGTCTCGAAGATCTGCTTCAGCGAACCATAAATGCCGCGGACCAGCGGCATGCGCCCGAGCAGGCGTTCACCGAAGGTGACGATGGCACGGCCGACAATGTTGGCGGCAAGGAAGCCGATCAGCGTGATCAGTACCAGCGCAACGATGAGCCCGAAACCCGGGACCGGGACCGGCAGGTAGGTATCGGGATTGTAGCGTGCCGGGATGTAGGGTTTGACCCAGGAATCGACCCAGCCAACGAACGACCAGGCAATGTAAGCGGTGATCGCCAACGGCGCGCAAACAACAAATCCGGCGAGGAAATAATTCCTCAGCCGGGTGATCGCTGATGTCTTCGGTGTGTCCGACATTCCGTGCTCGGGATTGCCATGCTCTAGGATTGTGCGCTGCACCTACCTTAGAGCATCAACACGAATGGGCGACAATCTGACTCTCTGCTGGAGCATGATCTTTTCCGAAAACCGGTTCCCACTTTTCGGGATCATGCCCTGTCGCGACAGCCTGGCCGTCACTCCACCGTAACCGATTTGGCCAGGTTGCGCGGCTGATCGACATCGGTGCCCATGAAAACTGCCGTGAAATAGGCCAACATCTGGACAGGAAGCGCGTAGAGGATCGGCGCGATGATTTCCGGCACGTCCGGCAGGACGATGGTGTCGATGGTCTTCACTGTCGACTTCTCGGCGCCCTTCTTGTCGGTGATCAGAATGATCTTGCCACCGCGTGCCGCCACTTCCTGCATGTTCGAGACGGTTTTCTCGAAGATGCGGTCGTATGGGGCGATAACGACGACAGGCATGTTTTCGTCGATCAGCGCGATCGGACCGTGCTTGAGCTCGCCCGCCGCATAACCTTCGGCATGGATATAAGACAGTTCCTTGAGCTTCAGCGCGCCCTCGAGCGCCAGCGGGAAGTTGGTGTCGCGGCCAAGATAGAGCACATCGCGGTGATGGGCGAGATCGCGAGCGACTTTCTCGATCTGCTCCTCCAGCTTGATGACCTGGCTGGCCAGGCGCGGCGCCTCGGCGAGCTGCTTGACCAGCTTTGCCTCCTCCTCAGGCGAGATATGGCCGCGGGCAACACCCGCGCGCACGGCAAGTGCGGCCATCACCGAAAGTTGGCAAGTGAAAGCCTTGGTCGAGGCGACGCCGATCTCCGGCCCCGCCAGGATCGGCAGGACAATATCGGCCTCCCGCGCCATGGTCGATTCGCGCACATTGACGACGACGCCGATCGGCACGCCTTCCTTGCGGCAGTAGCGCAACGAGGCAAGCGTGTCGGCCGTCTCACCGGACTGGGAAATGAAAAGCGCGGCGCTGTTCTTCGACAGCGGCATTTCGCGATAACGGAATTCCGAAGCGATATCGATATCCACCGGCAAGCGGGCGAGACGCTCGAACCAGTATTTGCCGACCAGGCCGGCGAGATAGGCAGTGCCGCAAGCCGAGATCGCCAGCCGCTCGATCTTGGCGAAATCCCACGGCAGGTCCAGCGCCTTGGCCTTGCCATTGGTGAAATCGATGTAGTTGCCAAGCGTGTGGGAGATGACTTCCGGCTGCTCGTGGATTTCCTTGTGCATGAAGTGGCGATGGTTGCCCTTGTCGACCAGGAACGAGGTGCCGATCGACTGCTGGCGCTTGCGCTCGACCTTCTTGCCTTCCATGTCGAAAATGACGATCTCGTTGCGGCGCACCACTGCCCAGTCACCATCTTCAAGATAGGTAATGGAGTTGGTGAACGGCGCCAGCGCGATGGCGTCCGAACCCAGATACATCTCGCCCTCGCCATGGCCGACGGCGAGCGGTGGACCGTTGCGGGCGCCAATGATCAAATCCTCGTCGCCCTTGAACATGATGGCGAGTGCGAAAGCGCCTTCGAGGCGCTTCAGCGCGTTATGGGCGGCCTCCACCGGCTTGGCACCGCGCGCCATTTCACGCGAGACCAGATGGGCAACGACTTCAGTGTCGGTCTGCGAGGAGAACTCGTAGCCATCCGCCGAAAGCTCGGTACGCAGCTCGGCAAAATTCTCGATGATGCCGTTGTGGACGATCGCCACGCCGTTGGAAAAATGCGGATGCGCATTGGTTTCGTTGGGAACGCCGTGCGTCGCCCAGCGGGTGTGGCCGATGCCGATGGTGCCATCGAGCGGCTCGGCCTGCAGCCTGCGCTCCAGATTGACCAGCTTGCCTTCAGCGCGGCGCCGCGACAGTTCGCCATGTTCGATCGTGGCAACGCCTGCTGAATCGTAGCCGCGATATTCCAGCCGCTTCAGCGCATCGACGATCAGCGGCGCTACCGGCGAATGGCCGACAATTCCAACAATTCCGCACATAAAAGCTGCCCCGATTCCTCTTGGCGAACACCCGGCCGCTGTTTAGTCGACCGCTGCCACCCACGACAATCACATTGCGTTTCGTCCAGTCTTTTGACTTAGACTTATTCGGCCGCCTCCTATGACAGGCTTGCCACGAAGTCCAGCCGTAAGAAATCCCTACTTCTTGGCAGCAGAGGCACGGCGCTCACGCAGTTCCTTGCCTTTGCCGGGCAAGATTTTCTGACGCGCACGACCAAATGCCAAAGCATCTTCGGGGACATCTTCGGTAATCACACTTCCCGAAGCGATGTAGGCGCCGTCGCCAAGCTTGATGGGCGCCACCAGCGACGAATTCGAACCAACGAAAGCGCCGGCGCCGATGTCGGTGAAGAACTTGGAGTAACCATCATAGTTGCAGGTGATGGTACCCGCGCCGATGTTGGCGCCTGCCCCGACACGGGCATCGCCGATATAGGTCAGGTGGTTCACCTTGGCACCGGCCTCGATCCTTGCGTTCTTGACCTCGACGAAATTGCCGACCTTGGCCTTGGCTGCAAGATCGGCGCCTGGCCGCAGGCGAGCATAAGGGCCGATGTCGGCGTTGTCGGCAACGGTCGTGCCTTCCAGATGGCTGAAGGCATGCACCTTCACGCCACACGCGATCTTCACACCCGGACCAAAGAAGACATTGGGCTCAACCACCGTGTCCTGGCCGATCTCGGTGTCGTGCGAGAAATAGACAGTTTCCGGCGCGATCAGCGTGACGCCGCCAAGCATCGCCTCGCGGCGGCGGCGCTTCTGCCAGATCTCCTCGGCTTCTGCGAGTTCCGCGCGGTTGTTGATGCCGAGCGCGTTTTCATATCCAGCCTCGATGGCGACGACATCGAGCCCCTTGGCGTTGGCGATCTCAACGATGTCGGTCAGATAATATTCGCCCTTGGCGTTGCCGTTGCCGACGCCGTCCAGCAGACCGAGCGCGTGATTGCCGGAGACAGCCATCATGCCGGCATTGCAAAAGCCGATCTTGCGCTCTTCGTCGGTACAATCCTTTTCCTCGCGGATCGCGGTGAGCTTGCCACCCTTTTCGATCAGCCGGCCATAGCCAGCCGGGCTTGGCGGACGGAAGCCGATGACCACGACGGCGGCGCCCTCGGCGAGCTTCGCCCGCGCCGCACCAAGAGCAGCGGCATCGATCAGTGGCGTGTCGCCGAACATGACGAGGACGTCGTCATACCCTTTGGCCATGGCTTCGCGGGCGGCCAGCACCGCATGCGCCGTGCCCAGGCGCTGTTCCTGAACGAATGCGCCGGCACGAGGCGCGAACTTCTCCGCCGCCTTGCGCATCTCGTCAGCGCCATGACCGATCACCAGAGCAATGTCCGTAGCGCCAGCAGTCTCCGCAGCCTTCACCACATGCGCCACCATCGGCAGACCGGCAATTTGATGCAGGACCTTCGGCAGCGCGCTTTTCATGCGCGTGCCTTCGCCGGCAGCGAGGATGATGGACAGGCAGGTTCTGGATGTCATGAGCAGCTACCGATGCAGGAAAGACGAAGGCCTTCTAAGCAGGTTCCGCAAAAGTGTTCCACGGTTTTGCGATGAGAACCTGCGACAAAACAATAAACTAGACTGACGAAGCGTGGGCGAAGCCACGCAAGTCTGCTCAGTATCGGCGGGTTATGGTACCAATATGGTTAAATTCGGAGGCTGTTATCCAAGTCGTCCGAGCGCAGGGAAATTTTCGAGCAGCCAATAGGCCATGACCTGCACGCCGCCGGTCAGGAAAAAGACGCCAGCGATGACCAACAGCGCGCCGATCGCCTTCTCGACCCTGCCGAGATGAACGCGGAATTTGCTCAGGAACCGCATGAAAGCGCCGGAGAACAGCGCCGCGATCAGAAACGGAATGCCTAGGCCAAGCGAATAAGCGGCGAGCAACAAGGCGCCCTCGCTCACTGTCTCACGCCCGCCAGCCAAAGTCAGGATCGGCCCGAGCACCGGGCCAATGCATGGCGTCCAGCCAAAAGCGAAGGCCAGCCCCATGACATAGGCGGCAATCGCGCTGGCCGGCTTGCCTTGCGACTGGAAGCGCGCTTCGCGCGACAGAAGCGGAATGCGCAGGATACCGAGGAAATTCAGGCCCATCAGGATGATGAGCGCGCCGGCAATCATCGCCAGCGGCTCCTGGTAGACGCGCAACAGCCGCCCGATCGTCGAAGCGCCGGCGCCCAATGCTATAAAAACGGTGGAGAAGCCGAGAACGAAAGCAATGGAAGCGGCGATCAGTGCGCCGCGCGCGCCCGTCTTGGCTGCGACACCGGCATTGCCGCGGAAATCATCGACGGAAACACCAGCCATGTAACACAGGTAAGGCGGCACGAGTGGAAGCACGCATGGCGATAGGAAGGAGATGGCCCCTGCCCCGATCGCGCTGACATAGCCGACATCCAATGCCATTCTTTGGTGCTCCGTCCGTTACGCAGCAGGATATAGCCCTGCCAAGGCCCGGTCTCCAATCACCATTATGTGGCAAGTCAGCGCAGAACGGTTTTGTCAGTGATGACGAAATTGTGAGGCGAGGATTTTCGCGGAGGCGCATGTCAAGCGCCCCCAGCCATGTCAGTTCCGACCGGTACTGAAGGCGCACCCCTGGGTTTCTGCATGGACAACAGTTCCTGTTGCAATTCTCATCCAGGTCAGCGTAGGCCAGCGATGACCTGATCGAAGCCGCACACCGACGGCAGCGTGCCGCAAACAGCTCAAGCCGCGAAAGATCGTCTTCAAATGGGCGAGTTACGCCTGGCTTGGGACATCCAATTTGCGGCAACCACTTGACCGGACTGAAAAGCACGGCCATTTGACGGGCGGATTTTTCAGCTTCCGGCGCTTCCATTTCCTGGTTTGACGCCGCACGGGAACGCAGCCGCTCATGGACATCGTCGTCGTCGAGTCGCCGAACAAAGTTAAAAGCATCAACAAATATCTCGGTCGGAACTACAAGGTTCTGGCCTCCTTCGGCCATGTCCGCGACCTCCCCGCCAAGGACGGTTCGGTGAAACCCGACGAGGATTTCGCCATGTCCTGGGCGGTCGACGCCGCTTCGGCCAAGCGGCTGACCGACATCGCCAAGGCGGTAAAAGACGCCGACGGCCTCATCCTCGCAACCGATCCGGATCGCGAAGGCGAAGCCATTGCCTGGCATGTGCTGGAGGTGCTGAAGCAGAAGAAGGTGCTGAAGGACAAGCCGATCAAGCGTGTCGCCTTCAACTCCATCACCAAGCAGGCGGTGCTCGACGCCATCGCGAACCCGCGTGAGATCGATCCGCCATTGGTGGATGCCTATCTGGCGCGCCGCGCTCTGGACTATCTGGTCGGCTTTACCTTGTCGCCGGTGCTGTGGCGCAAGTTGCCGGGAGCCCGTTCAGCCGGCCGCGTGCAGTCGGTGGCGCTGCGTTTCGTCTGCGACCGCGAGGCAGAAATCGAACGTTTCGTGCGCGAGGAATACTGGCAGATCGCCGCCACTCTCGGCACGCCGCGCAATGAGAACTTCGAGGCCAGGCTGACGGCCTATGAAGGCAAGAAGCTGCAGAAGCTCGATATTTCCTCGCAGGTAATGGCCGATGACATCAAAGCGATGCTGGAAGGCGCATCCTTCCGGGCGCTGTCGGTGGAAGCCAAGCCGACCAAACGCAACCCCGGACCGCCTTTCACCACGTCGACGTTGCAGCAGGCCGCATCGTCGAGCCTCGGATTCTCAGCCCAGCGAACCATGCAGGTTGCCCAGCGCCTCTACGAGGGCATGGACATCGGCGGCGAGACCACCGGTCTCATCACCTATATGCGTACCGACGGCGTTCAGATGGCGCCCGAGGCGATCTCGGCTGCCCGCGACGCCATCGTCAAGGAATTCGGCGCCAAATACCTGCCGGAAAAGCCGCGCCACTACACAACCAAGGCCAAGAACGCGCAGGAAGCGCACGAGGCCATCCGCCCGACTGATTTCAACCGGACGCCGGCCGAGGTGCGTAAGTATCTCGATGCCGACCAGGCACGACTCTACGAGATCATCTGGAAGCGGGCGATCGCCAGTCAGATGCAGCCGGCCGAGATCGAGCGCACCACGGTCGAAATCGAAGCACGCAACGGCGCAAAAATCGCTGGCCTGCGCGCGGTCGGTTCCGTCACCCGCTTCGACGGCTTCATCGCCGCCTACACCGACCAGAAGGAAGAAGATTCGGAGGACGAGGAAAACCGCCGTCTGCCCGAAATCCGCGCTGAGGAGACACTCAAGCGCGAACAGATCAGCGCCACGCAGCACACGACCGAGCCGCCGCCGCGCTACTCCGAAGCCTCGTTCATCAAGAAGATGGAAGAGCTCGGCATCGGCCGGCCCTCGACCTATGTCGCGACGCTGAAGACGCTGGAAGATCGCGATTACATCAAGATCGAGAACCGCAAGCTGATGCCGCAGTCCAAGGGCCGGCTGGTCACCGCCTTCATGGAAGGCTTCTTCGAGCACTACGTGGAGTACGATTTCACCGCTTCGCTCGAAGAGAAGCTGGACGAGATCTCCGACGGCAAACTCTCCTGGAAGGACGTGCTGCGCGACTTCTGGAAAGATTTTTCCGGCGCTATCGACGGCATCAAGGAGCTGCGTGTCACCGACGTGCTCGACGCGCTCAACGAAGAACTGGCGCCGCTGGTCTTCCCCGAGCGCGAGGACGGTTCCAACCCCCGCATCTGCCCGAAATGCGGCAACGGCAACCTGTCCCTGAAACTCGGCAAGTTCGGCGCCTTCGTCGGCTGCTCGAACTATCCCGAATGCGGCTACACCCGTCAGCTCGATGGCCAGAACGGCAATGCCGAGAACGGTGCGATCGAGGATGGCACTAAGCTGCTCGGCAAGGATCCGTACACGGCCGAAGAGATCACGCTGCGCTCGGGGCGCTTCGGCCCCTATGTGCAGCGCGGCGAAGGCAAGGATGCAAAACGCTCCAGCCTGCCCAAAGGCTGGACGGCTGCGACGATCGATCATGAGAAGGCGCTGGCGCTGTTGTCGCTGCCGCGCGACGTCGGCCAGCATCCAGAAACCGGGAAGATGATTTCGGCGGGCCTCGGCCGCTACGGTCCGTTCGTGCTGCACGACGGCACCTATGCCAATGTCGAAAGCATCGAGGACGTGTTCACGATAGGGCTCAACCGCGCCGTCTCGGTGCTGGCGGAAAAGCAATCGAAGGGCGCGGCTGGACGCAACGGCGGAACGCCCGTGGCCCTGAAGGATCTCGGCGAGCATCCCGCCGGCGGCGGCAAGATCACCGTGCGTGACGGCCGCTATGGCGCCTATGTCAATTTCGGCAAGATCAACGCGACCCTGCCCAAGGGCAAGGATCCGCAGACCGTGACGCTCGACGAGGCGGTCGCGTTCATCGCCGAAAAGGAAGCCAAGGGCGGAGGCGGCAAGAAGCCGTTCCGCGGCAAGAAGAAGGGATAGGGCATTGGCGCGCAGGATCTCCGGACGAAGCCATGGCGATCCCCGTACTGTCGATACCCGCCGGGGGACACGCGACCAGTATCGTCCCTCGCGTGACGAAATCCTGCGTTACATCGCAGAAAATCCTGACCGCTCCGGCAAGCGCGAGATCGCCAAGGCCTTTGCCTTGCGCGGCGACGATCGTGCGTGGTTGAAGGATCTTCTGCGCGACCTGCAGGATGAGGGGCTCCTGGAAAAAACGCGTAAACGTCATATTCGCCCAGGCGCCCTGCCCCATGTCACCGTGCTCGACGTCGTCGGACGCGATGACGAAGGCGGCCTGATCGGCCGACCGGCCGAGCATCAGGGCAATGGCGAGCCACCACGGGTTTCGATCCGCGTCTCGCGTGGCGGCCCGGTAGCCGGGATCGGCGACCGGGTGCTTGCCAAGACGTTCCCGACCGACGACTCGACAGGCGCGGCCTATACCGCGCGGATCATGAAGGTGTTCGAAAAACGCAAGGATGCGGTGCTTGGCGTCTTCCGCATTCTGAAGGACGGCACTTTCCGCATCGAACCGGTGGAGCGACGGCAGCCCGAACTCATCGTCGACAAGGAATTCCAGAACGGCGCCAAGAACGGCGACTTGGTGGAAGTGGAGCCTTCAAGCTCCGGCCGCTACGGCTTGCCGCGCGCCAAGGTACTGGCGGTGCTGGGCTCGCTGACCAGTGAAAAGGCGGTCTCGATGATCGCCATCCATGCGCATGACATTCCGCATATCTTCCCGTCCGACGTGCTGGCCGAGGCCGAGGCTCTCAAGCCGGTGACCCTGCAAGGGCGCGAGGACTGGCGCGACCTGCCGCTGGTCACCATCGATCCGGCAGACGCCAAGGACCATGACGACGCGGTTTACGCGATACCGGATTCCGACGAGAACAATCCTGGCGGCGTGGTGGTGAGCGTGGCCATCGCCGACGTCGCAGCTTATGTCCGACCGAATTCCGCGCTCGACCGCGAGGCCCTGAAACGCGGCAATTCGGTGTATTTCCCGGATCGGGTCGTGCCGATGCTGCCCGAACGCATCTCGAACAATCTCTGTTCGTTGCGTGAGGGTGAAGACCGCCCCGCCATCGCGACGCGCATGACCTTTTCCGCCGAAGGGCGAAAGATACGCCACAGCTTCCATCGCGTGATGATGAAGTCGGCCGCCAAGCTCGCCTATCCGCAGGCGCAGGCCGCCATTGACGGTGTGCCAGATGACAAGACCGCCCCTCTCCTCGGGGGCGTGCTGAAGCCACTGTGGGATGCCTATGCCGTGCTGAAGCGCGGCCGCGATGCGCGCCAGCCGCTGGAACTTGATCTGCCCGAGCGCAAGATCCTGTTGAAAGAGGACGGCACGGTCGACCGCGTCGTCGTCCCGGAACGGCTCGATGCGCACAAGCTGATCGAAGAATTCATGATCCAGGCGAACGTCGCTGCAGCAGAAACGCTGGAAGCGAAGAAACAGCCGCTGATCTACCGCATCCACGATGGCCCGACGCTCGCCAAGCAGGAATCGCTGCGCGAGTTCCTGCAGACGCTTGGCCTGTCGCTGGCGCGCGGCGCCCAGATGCGCCCGAGCCAGTTCAACTCCATCCTCGAGCGCGTGCGCGGTGCCGACAATGAAGCGCTCGTCAACGAGGTGGTGCTGCGCTCGCAGAGCCAGGCCGAATACAATCCCGACAACATCGGCCATTTCGGACTCAACCTGCACCGCTACGCGCATTTCACCTCGCCGATCCGTCGCTATGCCGACCTGATCGTGCATCGTGGGTTGATCGCGGCGCTCGGTCTCGGATCGGATGGGCTGACGCGGGGCGAAGAGGAAAGACTGGCCGAAACCGGCGCGCTGATTTCAGCGGCGGAGCGCCGTGCCATGGCTGCGGAACGCGAAACCGTCGACCGCCTCATCGCCGCTTTCCTGGCCGAGCGTGTCGACGAGCGATTCGACGCCCGCATCTCCGGTGTCACCAAGTCAGGACTTTTTGTCCAATTGCCGCAATATGGCGCAGATGGTTTTATCCCGGTGTCATCCTTGGGTGACGATTATTATATATTCGATGAAACGGCGCGTTCGCTTTTCGGAGAACGCAGCGGCAAGGGATATCAGCTTGCGGACCGTGTCGAGGTCCGCCTTGTCGAAGTGGCGCCGCTGGCCGGCGCAATGCGCTTCGAGATGCTGAGTGCACCGAAACCACTGCCCGGCTCGAAACGGTCGTTTCACAAGGCAAAGGGCCGCGCCCGAGCCTCGCAATCGCGTTCTGGACCGCGCGGCAGGAGACGATGATGCAACAGCAGGTTTTCGGCGGCGAACAGCATTCCGGCAGGGCGACCCGCCCGCTTTGGACGGCAATGAAGCGCGGCTTCCTGTGCCGCTGCCCGAACTGCGGCGAAGGCAAGCTGTTCCGCGCCTTCACCAAGACCTTCGATCATTGCGAAGCCTGTGGTGAGGAATTCCACCATCACCGTGCCGACGACCTGCCGGCCTATCTGGTGATCGTTATCGTCGGCCACGTCATCCTTGGCGGTTTCATGGGCGTGGAAGCGACCTCGACGCTTTCCATGTGGCAGCATTTGGCCATCTGGGCGCCGCTTACCATCATCATGTCGCTGGCGCTCCTGCAGCCGATCAAGGGCGCCGTGATCGGCCTGCAATGGGCCTATTACATGCATGGCTTCGGCGGCGAGGTCGACCATATCGAGGGCCATCCCGAGACGTGATGTACAGGCTGGTGCAACGGACCAGTCCAGACCACCCCTTTAATTTGACAAAAGTTTCCGCTAGGTCGGTCACATGCAAGGGATGACCAAGGCGGAAGTCGACAAGGCCGAGCACAAGGACGCGGCGCTCGGAGATGGGCCGAAACGGCCGCGCGATGCTGCGACGCTGATCCTGCTCGATCGCAAGGGCAACGACTTCCACGTGCTGATGGGCCGCCGCCATGCGGCCCATGCCTTCATGCCCGGCAAATTCGTTTTCCCAGGTGGCCGCACCGATCCCGCCGACAGCCGCGTTCCGGTTGCGACAGGACTGCATCCAGAAGACGAAACCAAACTGACGGTCCGCGCCGGGCGCACTGGCCCGACCCGTGCTCGCGCGATCGCCTTGTCGGCAATCCGCGAAACCTACGAGGAAGCAGGCCTGCTGATCGGCCGCAAGGGCCCACTCGCTACCGGAAAGCGCGACTGGCAGGGCTTCGTCGACCATGGCGTGCAGCCTTCGCTGGAAGCTGTGCGTTTCATTGCCCGCGCGATCACTCCGCCCGGACGCGTGCGCCGCTTTGATACCCGCTTCCTCGCCGCCTGGCGCGACGACGTGGCGGTTGCCCTGCCGAACGGCCCAACCAACGAACTTGAAGAACTGGTCTGGCTGCCGCTGGCCGAGGCCAGGAAAGTTGACATCCCGACAATTACACGAACGATCCTGGATGAGCTGGAAAAGCGGCTCAGCGATGATCCGCTGCTGCGGCCGGGTGGAGCAGTTCCTTTCTATCGGATGCTTCACAACCGCTTCGTGCGCGACGTTCTCTAGACGAAATCCATAAATCAGGTTGGCATGACGGACGAAACCATGGCGCAGGACGAGGAGCGCGTACATTGGCTGCCGATGATAGCAGCCATTTCCTCGATCAGTGTCGTGGGCATTGCCATCGGCCTCGGCATGCCGCTGCTCAGCGTCATCCTGGAATCGCGTGGCCATTCAGCCTCGATGATCGGACTGAACACGGCGGTCGCCGGTCTCGCCTCGATCGCGGGGGCACCATTGGCAACGCCGATCGCCACGCGCCTTGGCGTCGCCTGGGCCATGCTGATCATGATCGCAGCCGGCGCGCTGGCCTTTGTCGGCTTCCATTTCGCACCCGCCTTCTGGATGTGGTTCCCACTGCGCATCGTGCTTCACATCGCACTGACGGTTCTCTTCATCCTGTCCGAATTCTGGATCAGCACCTCAGCGCCGCCACAGCGACGCGGTCTGGTGCTCGGCATTTATGCTACGGTGCTTTCGCTGGGTTTTGCCGCCGGACCATGGTTGTTCTCGCAGATCGGCAGTTCCGGTTTCCTGCCCTTCGGCGTCATCATCGTGCTTGTTGCCGTCGCGGCGATCCCCGTGCTTGCCGCCCGTAAGGAAAGCCCGCCCATCCGGCCGGAAGGCGAGGAAACCAGCGGCTTCCTCCAGTATATCTGGCTGGTTCCGACCGCTACCGCCGCCGTCCTGGTATTCGGCGCAGTCGAAACCGGCGGCTTTGCGCTGTTTCCCATCTATGGCAACCGCATCGGCTACTCGGAAGCGGACGCAGCGCTGCTGCTCACCATGATCGGTCTCGGCAACGTGCTGCTGCAGATCCCGATCGGCATGGTCAGTGACCGTGTCGGCGACCGCCGCTACCTGCTTCTCGGCTGCGCCGCGGTCGGACTCGTCGGGACATTGGTGATGCCGCATCTGGCTGCGAACTGGCACCTGATGGCCGCGTTGCTGTTCCTGTGGGGCGGCGTGGTGGCGGCACTCTACACGGTCGGTCTCGCCCATCTCGGCTCGCAGCTTTCCGGCCACGAGCTTGCCTCTGCCAATGCCGCCTTCGTGCTCTGCTACGGTGTCGGCATGGTGCTGGGTCCACAGGCCATCGGCCTCGGCATGGACGCTTTCGGCCCCTCCGGCTTCGGCGGCGCGCTGTCCCTGTTCTTCGGGGCCTACATCCTGCTGGCGGTCGGGCGCCTCGTCCTGAAATCAGGGCGAGGCTGAAGCGTTTCAGAGCGCAAGCGGCTGTGCCTTCAGCCAAAGGAACAATGGAATACGGTCCCAGTTGCGCAAGGCCGCCCATTGCGGCCCGGTGTCAGGCGTCGGTTCCTTAAGTGACGTGATCGCCAACCCGGCACCTTCCAGCGCCGCCATGTAGTTCTGCAGCGGCTGCGACCAGCCGGCAAAACGCATCCGCAAGCCGTCCCGTTCTTCCGCACCTTCGAAATGCTCGCGGCCGAAATAGGTGCCGTCGACCACAAAAGGCGTATCCGGACGCTCGCGGTCGAAACGGCCGCGATCCGCAAAGGGGTGTACGATCGACACGAACAGCGTGCCGGACGGACGCAGAACCCTGCGCATTTCGTTCACCGCGGCAGGCACATCGTCGACATCCATCAGGACGTTGTAGGCCATGACGAAATCGAAGCTGGCTGGCTCGAACGGCAGGTCGGTGGCCGGGGCGACTTCGTAGCGGTCGGCCGAATCAGCCTCTCTGGCAGCAGCCACGAAAGCTTCGACCGGATCGGTGGCGGTTACACGATACCCGCTCTCGCCAAGCAGCCGCGAAACGCGCCCTTCGCCGCAACCGACTTCCAGGGCAGTACCGACGCCTTTCCCGATAAATTCATGCAAGGCAGGCCGGTAGGCCCAGAACGCATCATGGTTAGGGGCTCGTGCCCATTCGATCCACTCGGACGCGACATCGGACCAATGGTCTTGGTCTTTCCTGGGGCTGGTCATGGCGGGCTCCATGTTCGAGACGAAACGGCCCTGATGGCTCATTCGAACGGCCCGTACAATGTCCAATTTTGGCCTGCTCATGATCCAGCAATCGGGCGTTGCTAACCTCTTGAAGTCGCGTTCCCCGCAATGCCAGCCCGGCTACGCCTCAGTCACCGGGTTTCTTCTTGCCGGTCAGCAGGGCGTAGACAGCCATGGAGTGACCATGACCGAGATCATAGTCGGTCTTCAGCCATTCTATCACCTGCCCCGCCTTGATGCCCGGCCTCAGCTTTCCGCCCTCTGAAAGGCCCCTCGCATCGGCCAGACGCATCAGATCGTCCGGCCCCTGGCCCGTCTTGTTCTTGATCGTATCGAGATAGGCCTGGAAGGACATGAACGTCTCCGGTTATTGAGGCGCTGGAATATGAGGTGCCCGGAGGTCCGTCGCAATGGCTGTGATTTGGACCATTCCAAATCCGGTTCTTGTGATTTCGGTCGCGGATCGCCGCGACCAAGCCTGTCAGGGTTGTGTTCCAGCCAAATTCCTGTATAGACGCCCGCAATCTGCCGGTCCCAGCTGGGGGCTGAACGGAGGGCCGGAGGTTTTGCAAAGAACCACCGTGTGGAGCGAAAGCGCTTCCGCCTCCCGTGTCTCCGCTCTCGACCGTCTCGTCATGCTCCTTTCTTCTCCGCCTTGCGGATAAAGAGAAGTTGCAGAGGCTTTAGCCGCCGGGAACCGGGAGAGAAACGAAGAAAGGCAAGACAAATGGCTCTTTACGAACATGTGTTCCTTGCCCGGCAGGATCTGTCGCAGCAGCAGGTCGATGAGCTCGTTGAACGTTTCAAGGGCGTCATCACCGCAGGCGGCGGCTCGGTTGGCCGGGTTGAGAACTGGGGACTGAAGTCCCTCACCTACCGGGTCAAGAAGAACCGGAAGGCTTACTACACGCTTATGGACCTGACCTGCCCGCCGGCTGCGCTCAGCGAAATGGAGCGTCAGATGGGTCTGTCGGAAGACGTTCTGCGCTTCCTGACCATCAAGGTCGAGAAGCACGAGGAAGGCGTTTCGGCCATGATGCAGAAGCGTGAAGAGCGCTCCGAGCGTGGCGGCTTCGGCGACCGTGATCGCGGCGATCGCGGCCCGCGTTCGTTCGGCGACCGCGGTGATCGTGGTCCGCGTTCGTTCGGCGACCGTGACGGGGGCGATCGTGGCCCGCGTCCGCAGCGCAGCTTTGAAGGGGGTGCAGAATAATGGTCGACATCAACCAGATCCCGACCCGGCGCCCGTTCCATCGCCGCCGCAAGACCTGCCCGTTCTCCGGCGCCAACGCCCCGAAGATCGATTACAAGGA
Source organism: Mesorhizobium loti (assembly GCF_002858745.1). Lineage (GTDB taxonomy): Bacteria > Pseudomonadota > Alphaproteobacteria > Rhizobiales > Rhizobiaceae > Mesorhizobium > Mesorhizobium loti_F. The sequence continues at coordinate 641,630 of NZ_PJRO01000001.1, forward strand.
CGTACGTCTGCTGCAGCGCTACATTTCCGAGCGCGGCAAGATCGTGCCGTCGCGCATCACCGCCGTCAGCCAGAAGAAGCAGCGCGAACTCGCCCAGGCGATCAAGCGCGCCCGCTTCCTCGGCTTGCTGCCCTACGTGGTTCGCTAAGCTTTTTAACCCCGCGGGCAGCAATGCCCGCAGGGTTTTCGCCGATCATGATGGGCATGGCCGGCAGCTTTGAAATCCCGAGTTGGGCTCATAGGCCCTAACTGCCTCGACAGGCAGGACAGCGAAACCGGTGCTGAAGCGCCCTTCTCTTCCTGACTGTCTCCCGAAAGGCGTCGATCGCGACGCAAATGGAGAAAAACAATGGAAGTCATTCTTCTCGAACGCATTTCCCGCCTCGGCCAGATGGGTGATACCGTCAAGGTCAAGGACGGCTTCGCCCGCAACTTCCTGCTGCCGCAAGGCAAGGCGCTGCGCGCCAATGAAGGCAACAAGAAGAAGTTCGAAGGTCAGCGCGCGCAGTTGGAAGCACGCAACCTTGAGCGTAAGTCGGAAGCCCAGCAGATCGCCGACAAGCTCGACGGCAAGATCTTTATCATCGTGCGCTCGGCTGGCGAAACCGGTCAGCTTTACGGTTCGGTCTCGACCCGTGACATCGCTGATTTGGTGACCGCCGAAGGTTTCTCGGTTGCACGCAACCAGGTTGAGCTGAACCATCCGATCAAGACCATCGGCCTGACCAATGTGGCGATCGCGCTGCATCCGGAAGTCGAAGTCACCGTTACGCTCAATATCGCCCGTTCGTCCGAAGAGGCTGAGCGTCAGACCAAGGGCGAGATGCTCACCACTGCCGAAGCCATCTATGGTGACGACATCAACGAGAACGCCCGTCCCGACAGCTTCTTCGATCCGAACGCCGAGTTCGAAGGCGACGAAGAGAACGCCTGATCTATTGGAGTGCCGCGCATCCATTCGGATGCGTGGCGATCTGTCACAAAGCCAGCCCTGTTGCTGGATCAAAAAACCGGGCCTGGTGCCCGGTTTTTTTATGCCAACCGGAACTTTTCGACGCCTCCGCCTTTTTTGAAGAATTGGACAGCAGTGCTGTCACTATCGTTCTTTGAGGGCACGTCATGAATGTTTTTCTGGAAAGCATTGCCGAACGCGTTGTTCGCAGAGGCAATCTGGTCATCACCGGCCCCAATGGGGCGACCCGAACTTTCGGCGACGGCACCGGCCAGAAAGTGCATATGGTGATCCACACGCGCCATGCCGAGCGCGCCATCACACTGCACCCCTCCCTGGCCATTCCCGAAGCATTCATGGAAGAAGAGCTCGACTTCGTCGAAGGCGACGTGCTGTCGTTCCTGCACCTTGTCTACCAGAACACCGGCATTTCCTGGATCGAATCGACCTGGGGCAAGCTGGTCAATTCGGCAAGGCTGACCGTCCGCCCCCTGCAGCAGCTCAACAATGCCCGCCAGTCGCGCCGGAATGTCGCGCACCACTACGACCTGTCGGGCGACCTCTACAAACTCTTCCTCGACGAGGACATGCAGTACTCCTGCGCCTATTTCGAGCGACCCGATATGACGCTGGAGGAGGCACAGCTCGCCAAGAAACGGCATATCGCAGCCAAGCTGAAGGTACGGCCGGGTCAGACCGTGCTCGACATCGGTTCGGGCTGGGGCGGTCTCGGTCTCTATATCGCCGACGCCTTCGAGGCGGATGTGCTGGGTGTCACGCTATCCACCGAGCAGCACCAGGTCTCGACCGACCGCGCCCATGCCCAGGGCCTCGATCGGCGTGTGCATTTCGAACTGCGCGACTATCGCGACCTGTCCGAGCGCTTCGACCGCATCGTGTCGGTTGGCATGTTCGAACATGTCGGTGTCAATCACTACAAGACCTTCTTCGACAAGAGCTCGAAACTGCTGAAGCCGGACGGCGTGATGCTGCTGCACACGATCGGCCGGACCGGACCGGCTACCACCACCAACGCCTTCATCCGCAAGCATATTTTCCCCGGCGGCTACATCCCCGCACTTTCGGAAATGATGCCGCATATCGAACGCTCTGGTCTGGCTGTCACTGACGTCGAAATCCTGAGGCTGCACTATGCCGATACGCTGAAGCATTGGCGCGAGCGATTCCTGGCCAACCGTGACAAGGTCAAGGAAATCTATGACGAACGCTTCTGCCGCATGTGGGAGTTCTACCTGTCCGGCTCCGAGGCCTCCTTCCGCTGGCAGGATCTTGTGGTGTTCCAGATCCAGCTCACGCACAAAAATGACGTGCTGCCGATGACACGCGACTACATCGGCAAATGCGAAAAGGCGCTTGAAGTGCGCGACGCGCCGCAGAAGCCGCTGTTCGCCAAGCCGGCACGCCGCCGCAAGGTGAAGGAATAGGCTGGCGTATTTCCTCGCCTGGCATTTGTCGGACTGGTGCCACGGCCACTGAGATCGACTAAGAGAGGAGGATGTACATCCTCCCCTTTGTCGTTGCGGCTTTCGCCGAAATTGCTGGTTGTTTTTCGTTCTGGGTCTGGTGGCGGCTCGGAAAATCACCGTTGTGGCTGCTGCCCGGCTTCGTCTCGCTGATCGCCTTTGCCTGGTTGCTGGCGCTGGCGCCCACCGACGCGGCCGGCCGCGCCTACGCGGCTTATGGTGGCATCTATATTGCAGCATCCCTGCTCTGGCTCTGGTTGGCCGAAGGCGTTCGGCCTGACCGCTGGGATGTCGTTGGCGCGGCGATCTGCGTGGCCGGAGCCTCGGTTATCCTGTTCGCCCCGAGGAGCGTCTAGGCATGGAACTACCCGCGGAACTGCGACAAGCCGTCGAGCGCTTGCTGGACGGCGTGCCCTTGGCTACCTTGAAACAGGCCTCCCGGACGCTTTCCGATCGCTACCGTGCGGAAGTGCGCGACGGCCGCCTGCATATGGGTGACGACATCGCCGCCAAGGCCTATCTCGCCACCCGGCTGCCTGCCACCTACGCCGCTGTACGCACCAGCCTTGAAGCGCTCGCCGACACGTTGCCAGATTTCGCCCCGACGACAATGCTCGACATCGGCGCAGGCCCTGGAACCGTGTTGTGGGCGGCGACCGATCTGTGGACATCGATCGAAGCTGCGACGCTATTGGAAGCCAGCAACGCGGCCCGCAAGGTGGGGCAGACGCTGGCAGCCAGCATCGACAAACCGCAAATCCGCTGGCAGGCAGGCGACGGCACGATCGACCTGGCCGACATGCCGGCCGCCGATCTCGTCACCATGGCCTATGTCATGGACGAAATCGCGCCGGCATCGCTGCCCAGGCTGATCGAACGCCTCTGGCAGCTTACCGCCGGCACGCTGCTTATCGTCGAACCGGGCACGCCCGCCGGCTGGCAGCGCATTCTCGATGCAAGAACGAGGCTGATCGCCGTCGGCGCCGCTATCGCCGCTCCCTGCCCGCATCACGCGCCCTGCCCGCTGACTGCGCCAGACTGGTGCCATTTTTCGCGGCGTGTCGCCCGCTCGCGCCTGCACCGGCTGGCCAAGGACGCGGATGTGCCCTGGGAGGACGAGAAGTTCATTTATCTGGCCGCCTCCCGTACGCCGCGAGCCGCGCGTCCCGCGCGCGTGCTGGCACCGCCAAAAGCCGGCTCGGGGAAGGTCGCGCTGAAGCTGTGCCAGCCTGCCGGCACTGTTTCGGAGCGGCTTTTCACGAAGCGAGACGGCGAAACCTTCAAGGCGGCACGCCGCTTGGACTGGGGCGACGTTCTCGATCTCGAATCTGGCTGACAGCACATTAGTTCTTGATATGTTCCTATTGCTCGGCTAGGCTTTATGCCCCATCGAGTCAATCGGATTCGAGGTGCTGGAATATCGTCCTGTGGACGATGAGGCCATTCTGTGAATCACGGGCATGTTTGGTCATTCTGGGCATCAGGATGAACCGCGGCCGCGATCCTTCTGCTAACGACACGACTGAATAGGTTGGGGATATCATGGCAGAGGCAGCTCTCAAGTTCGGCACGGCGGAAACGCCGCTCTACCGCGAAGCCCCCAACAACATCGAGGCCGAACAAGCTCTGCTCGGCGCCCTTCTCGTCAACAACGACGCCTTCTACCGTGTCTCCGATTTCCTGAAGTCCTCGCATTTCTATGAGCCGTTGCACCGCAAGATCTTCGAGGTCTCGGCGGAGCTGATCCGGATGGGCAAGATGGCCACACCGGTGACCGTCAAGACCTTCCTGCCGGCCGACGAAAAGGTCGGCGACATGACCATCGCGCAGTATCTTGCCAGGCTAGCGGCGGAAGCCGTTACCGTTATCAATGCCTCTGACTACGGCCGAGCCATCTATGACCTGGCCACCCGCCGCGCGCTGATCACTGTCGGTGAGGACATGGTCAACATAGCCTATGACGCGCCTGTCGACATGTCACCGTCCGAACAGATCGAAGACGCTGAGCGGCGCCTGTTCGAGCTGGCTGAAACCGGCCGCTACGATGGCGGTTTCGAGGCCTTCACCGATGCCGTCAAGACCGCGGTCGACATGGCAAATGCCGCCTATATGCGCGACGGCCACCTGTCCGGCATCTCCACCGGCCTGCGCGATGTCGATCGCAAACTCGGCGGCCTGCAACCCTCCGACCTGATCATCCTTGCCGGCCGCCCGGCCATGGGCAAGACCTCGCTGGTCACCAACATCGCCTTCAACATCGCCGAAGCCTACAGGCCCGAGCAGCAAGCCGACGGGTCGTTCAAGGCCGCCAATGGCGGCGTGGTGGGCTTCTTCTCGCTCGAAATGTCGTCCGAGCAGTTGGCAACCCGTATCATTTCAGAGCAAACCGAGATCTCTTCGTCGAAGATCCGCCGCGGTGAAATCACCGAGGCCGACTTCGAAAAGCTGGTCGCCTGCGCGCAGACGATGCAGAAGATACCGCTCTTCATCGACGCCACCGGTGGCATCTCGATCGCCCAGCTTGCCGCGCGTGCGCGCCGCCTGAAGCGTCAACGCGGCCTGGAAGTCATCGTCATCGACTACGTGCAGCTGATGCAGGGCAGCGGCAAGTCTTCGCAGAACCGCGTGCAGGAAATCACCGAAATCACCACCGGCCTGAAGGCGCTGGCCAAGGAGCTCAACGTTCCCATCATCGCACTGTCGCAGCTGTCACGTCAGGTCGAAAGCCGCGACGACAAGCGCCCGCAACTTTCGGACCTGCGCGAATCGGGTTCGATCGAGCAGGACGCGGACGTCGTGCTCTTTGTCTATCGCGACGAATACTACCTGCAGAACAAGCAGCCTGAGGAAGGCACGCCGGAATATGAGGACTGGCGAATCAAATTCGAGAAGGTGAAGGGCAAGGCCGAGCTTATCATCGCCAAGCAGCGTCACGGCCCCACCGGCATGGTCGAGCTCGCCTTCGAGGGCCAGTACACCCGCTTCTCCGATCTCGCGGAGGAACACCACCTGCCCGAGCGGTTCGAGTAGCGTCTTGATCTGCGTCTCGGCACCTCGCTCTATTTCTTTGTTTTGGCGCATGATCCTTATCCGAAAAGTCTGCAACTTTTCGGGATCGTGCTCTGGGTTTTGGCGCATGATCCTTGTCCGAAAAGTCTGCAACTTTTCAGGATCACGCTCTGGCGGCCGCGCTCATGGCTAAGTCGCGCGTCCAGTTTATCTGCCAGAATTGCGGCACGGTGCATCAGCGCTGGGCGGGCAAGTGTGATGCCTGCGGCGAATGGAACACGCTGATCGAGGAAGGCACTGCCGGCGGCATCGGCTCGGGGCCTGCTTCGCTGAAGAGCGCCCGCAAGGGCCGCGCTGTGGTACTGACCACGCTTTCAGGCGACATCGAAGATGCACCGCGCATCGCCTCCGGTATCAACGAGCTGGACCGGGCCACGGGCGGCGGCTTCGTGCGCGGCTCGGCCCTGCTGGTTGGCGGCGACCCGGGCATCGGTAAATCGACGCTGCTCACTCAGGCGGCCGCAGCGCTCGCAAACCAGGGCCATCGCATCGTCTACGTGTCCGGCGAAGAAGCCGTTGCACAGATCCGGTTGCGCGCGCAGCGGCTGGGCGCTGCCTCGGCGCCGGTGGAACTTGCCGCCGAGACCAATGTCGAGGACATCCTGGCAACCATTGCCGATGGCAAACGGCCGGATCTCGTCATCATCGATTCGATCCAGACCTTGTGGACGGACTTGGCCGAATCGGCGCCAGGAACCGTCACGCAGGTGCGTGCTGCAGCCCAGGCGATGATCCGTTATGCGAAATCCACAGGCGCTGCAGTGGTGCTCGTCGGACATGTCACGAAGGAAGGCCAGATCGCCGGACCGCGTGTCGTCGAGCACATGGTCGATGCCGTCCTCTACTTCGAAGGCGAAGGCGGTCACCACTTCCGCATCCTGCGCACGGTGAAGAACCGCTTCGGCCCGACCGACGAGATCGGCGTGTTCGAAATGTCGGACAAAGGGTTGCGCGAAGTCGCCAATCCGTCCGAGCTTTTCCTCGGTGAAAGGCACGCAAAGTCGCCGGGCGCTGCGGTTTTCGCCGGAATGGAAGGCACCCGGCCGGTGCTCGTCGAAATCCAGGCTCTCGTCGCGCCCTCCACTCTTGGCACGCCGCGACGAGCCGTCGTCGGCTGGGACGGCGCACGTCTGTCGATGATTCTGGCCGTTCTGGAGGCGCATTGCAGCGTGCGTTTCGGCCAGCACGATGTCTATCTGAATGTCGCCGGCGGCTATCGCATTTCGGAACCAGCCGCGGATCTCGCGGTGGCGGCGGCACTTGTGTCATCGCTCACCGGTCTTGCCCTTCCTGCCGATTGCGTCTATTTCGGCGAAATCAGCCTTTCTGGCGCCGTGAGGCCCGTTGCACATGCGCAACAGCGTCTCAAGGAAGCCGAGAAGCTGGGCTTCGGAAGCGCAGTCCTGCCCGTGGGCAGCGAGGAAATAGCCGGGGGGATAGGCGCCGGCGCTTTCCAGCCTACCGAGCTTGCCGATCTCGTGGCGCGTATCGCCGGCACCCGCCGCGGCCGCGCTACCGAGGACGAATGACAGGGCATATGGAGTAGGCGCAAGACATGCCGATTACGCTGCTAGACGGGATTCTCGCCGGCTTCACCCTCGTTTCCGCAATGCTCGCCATGGTGCGCGGCTTCTCTCGCGAGGTGCTGTCAATCGCATCCTGGGCGGCAGCGGCGGTTGCAGCCTATCTGTTCTACAAGCCGATCATTCCCTACGTTCAGCCCTATATCGACAATGAAAAGATCGCGATGGGCGCCGCCGCCGGCATCGTTTTCATCGTTGCGCTGATCGTCGTGTCGATCATCACCATGAAGATCGCCGACTGGATCATCGATTCCCGGGTAGGCGCGCTCGACCGCACGCTGGGCTTCCTCTACGGCGCCGCCCGCGGCGTCCTCGTCGTTGCGGTCGGCCTGATGTTCTTCAACTGGCTGGCTGGCGACAAGGCACCGAACTGGGTTGCCGAATCGAAATCGCGTCCGCTGCTGGAATCGATCGGCAAGTACATCGAAAGCGTGCTGCCGGAAGATCCCGAAAAGACGATCCTCAAGCAGCTTAACAAGAGCGGTGTGGTGCCTGAAGCCGGCACCGGAACGCCGCCTGCAGCCGGTTCGCAGGCCCCAGCCCCAGAAGGCACGGCTCCTGAAAACAACGAAGCACCGGCCCCGGACGACGAAGCTCCGGCCGACCAGCCCCCTGCCGGCGGCAATGCGCCGGCTACAAACAACTGACGATCGTGTGATAGGCCACGCGAGCACGTTGCTTTCGTGGCCTCATGGCCTTATATCGCGGTTTTAGCGGGCAAGAGGCTTCCGGCATGGCAGACGCAAACGACGTGCTTTGCGCCGAGGCAGATGACCACTTCCATGACGAATGTGGTGTCTTCGGCATTTTCGGCCGCCAGGATGCGGCGGCTATCGTCACACTTGGACTTCACGCCCTGCAGCATCGCGGCCAGGAAGCTGCAGGTATCGTCTCCTATGACGGAACCCAATTCCATGTCGAACGGCATGTCGGCCTGATCGGCGACACCTTCACCAAGCAGTCGGTGATCGACCGCCTGCAGGGCAACCGTGCCATTGGCCACACGCGCTACGCCACCACCGGCGGCGCCGGTTTGCGCAATGTGCAGCCGTTCTTCGCCGAGCTTTCGACCGGCGGCCTCGCCGTCGCCCACAACGGCAACATCACCAATGCGATGACCGTGCAGCGCACCTTGCAGAAGCAGGGCTCGATCTTTTCCTCGACTTCCGACACCGAGACGATCCTGCATCTGGTCGCCACCTCCAAGGAACGCGACATCAATTCTCGCTTCATCGAGGCCATCCGCCAGTTGGAAGGCGCCTTCTCACTGGTGGCACTGACCTCGAAGAAGTTGATCGGTGTGCGCGACCCGCTGGGCATCCGCCCGCTGGTGCTGGGCGATCTCGACGGTGCCTGGATTCTCGCTTCCGAGACCTGTGCGCTCGACATCATCGGCGCCCGCTTCGTGCGCGACATCAAGCCCGGCGAAATGGTCGTCATCACCACCAAGGGCATCGAGAGCCATTTCCCGTTCGAGCCGCAGAAGACCCGCTTCTGCATTTTCGAATATGTCTATTTTGCTCGCCCGGACTCCTCGGTCGAGGGCCGCAACGTCTATGACGTCAGGAAGAGCATCGGCGCCGAGCTGGCGCGCGAAAGCCCCGTCGATGCCGATATTGTCGTTCCGGTGCCGGATTCAGGAACTCCGGCCGCGATCGGATTTTCCCAGGAAGCCGGCATTCCGTTCGAGCTCGGTATCATCCGCAACCACTATGTCGGCCGCACTTTCATTTCGCCGGGTGACAGCATCCGCCACATGGGCGTCAGGCTGAAGCACAATGCCAACCGCCGCATGATCGAGGGCAAGCGCGTGGTGCTGGTCGACGATTCGATCGTGCGCGGCACCACTTCGCAGAAGATCGTGCAGATGGTGCGGGACGCCGGTGCCAAAGAAGTGCACATGCGCATCGCTTCGCCGCCGACCCGGGCGTCCTGTTTCTACGGCGTCGATACACCGGAAAAGTCGAAGCTGCTTGCTTCGCGCATGTCGGTGCAGGAAATGGCGGATTTCATCCGCGTCGACACGCTCGGCTTCCTCACCATCGATGGGCTTTACCGCGCCGTCGGCGAAGCCGCCCGCAATGAAGAGCAGCCACAGTTCTGCGATGCCTGCTTCACCGGACAATATCCGACGCGCCTGCTCGACCACGAAGGCGCCGACAACGTGCGTACTTTGTCGCTTCTGGCGACCGGCGGCCAATAGGTAGGGCATATTCCACGTCCGGTCATCGACGGTCGGTCTTGACTATCTCCTGGACTCCGAACCTCGCCCAGCCAGACCTCGCTTGATGGCAAGAACCTCGCCTGGCCCATGCACCGCGGCATAGAGCAGCCCTGCCAGGAAGGTGAAGTGATCGACGAAGAAGCCGAACTCGGCTTGGTTGGCCTGCCAGTGCGATGGGCCGTGAAAAGAAATGGCCAAGAAGATCACGTAAGCGGCGGCCAGCAAGGCGGCTTCCGAAAAGAAGGCGCCGGTCAGGAAGGCCAGCACCAGCCCGACTTCGAAGATCGCCGCCAGCCAGGCCAGAAGCAGCGGAACCGGAAAGCCTGCCGCCGCGATGTAAGCGGCCGTATTGGCCATCCCCGCAAACTTGAACGTTGCGGCCATGGCGAAGACACCGGTGAAGATCAGTCTTGCGACGAGAATTGCAGCAGTCCGGCCCATCTTGTCCTCCTTTGCAAGCCGTGTTCGCTTCAAGGACGTCCGGACGTCGACTTTCCCGACATGCCCCCGCGAAATGCTGCGACCATTCGTCGAACCGGCCATCGGCAAGGGCCAGCGGGGTTTCGTTTGGGCGGATTTCGTCCTATCTGGTCGCGCTGACCGTTCTGTCATATTGGATGATCGCATGACCGCTACTCCAGACCTCACCGGCCGCCTCGCTGTCGTCACCGGCGCTTCGCGCGGCATCGGCTATTTCATCGCCAAGCAGATGGCGGCCGCCGGCGCGCATGTCATCGCAGTGGCCCGCACCGTTGGTGGACTTGAAGAGCTGGATGACGAGATCAAGGCGGAGCACGCCAGGACCGGCAAGGGCGAAGCGACACTGGTGCCGCTCGACCTCGCCGACATGACCGGCATCGACCGGCTGGGCGGCGCAATCCACGAGCGCTGGGGCAAGCTGGATATTCTGGTCGCCAATGCCGGCGTGCTTGGTGTGATTGCCCCGCTCGGCCATGTCGAGGCCAAGACCTTCGAGAAGGTGATCAACGTCAACGTCACCTCGACATGGCGACTGATCCGCTCGGTCGACCCGCTGCTCAGGCTTTCCGATGCCGGCCGCGCCATCCTGCTCTCCTCGGGGGCAGCACACTCGGCACGCGCCTTCTGGGGCCCCTACGCCGCTTCCAAAGCTGCGATTGAAGCAATGGGGCGTTCCTGGGCGGATGAAACCCGCAATTCGCCACTGCGCGTCAACATGGTCGACCCCGGTGCCACGCGCACCGCCATGCGCGCGCAGGCCGTGCCCGGCGAAAACCCCGACACGCTGCCCCACCCTTCCGAGATCGCCGCGCGTATCGTGCCATTGGCCGGCCAATCGGTGACGGAAACCGGCATGATCTTCCAGGCCAAGCCCAACCGCTGGGTCTCGTACCAGATGCCGGCCTGAGGCCGCTCGAAACAAGTCACAGTTGCGGGATGAATTCGTTCCCCGGTATCGTTGCTCTTGGCAGGGGCATCCAACCGGGAGGAGTTTCCATGCGCAAACTGCTTTTCTTGTCCGCAACCGTGGCGATGCTTGTTGCGGGATCTGCCTACGCTCAAGACAAGACGATGAGTTTTTTCGTCACCAGCGTTGGTTCCGGTAAGGGCGCCGATCTCGGCGGACTGGCCGGCGCGGATGCTCATTGCGGCAAGCTGGCCGAAGCTGCCGGTGTGACCGGCAAGACCTGGCATGCCTATCTTTCCACCAAGGAGGCAGACGCACGCGACCGTATCGGCAAAGGCCCATGGCTGAACGCCAAGGGTGAGAAGATCGCGGATGATGTCGCATCCCTGCATAGCGACAAGAACAACCTCACCAAACAGACGGCACTCAACGAAAAGGGCGAAGTCATCAACGGGCGCGGCGACAAGCCGAACCGCCACGATATCCTGACGGGCTCGAACCCGGACGGTACCAAGGCTGCCGACAAGACCTGTGGCGACTGGACACAGAGCGGCGCGGATGGCGTTGCCCTGATGGGTCACTCCGACCGCACCGGCCTGGACGATTCGGCAGCGGCCAAATCCTGGAACTCATCGCATGGCTCGCGTGGTGGCTGCAGTCAGGACGCTCTGAAGGGCACCGGCGGCGACGGCCTCTTCTATTGTTTCGCAGCTGAATGAGCGAACCAGTAGCGACGGTCGGGATCTAGGCCACACTTAAATCCAAGTTCGGTCGCTGTGTTCACTTTTGAAGGCAGCTGGCTCCGAAGGTTGATTCAGCTTTCGGAGCTATGCGTCATGGGCGTGCTTTCATGCGCGGCCAAGACTTGCTAGGTTCCGTCAACTCATTCATTCCCAATCTCAAAGTGAGGACTTTCCATGTCATCGACCGTTGCCCTGGTCTGGTATCTTGTCGTTGCCGGCCCGCAAGGCGGCATGGTTGTGCTGCCCAGCACCTTCGACAATCGCGAGCAGTGCGCGGCGGCTATCACCGAATTCCAGAAGCAGCAGCCTGCGCCGACTGGCTGGACTGTCCAGTGCGTGCCAAGTGCCTCGCCTTATGCCGACATGGGTGACGACGAGCCTGGTGCAGAGCAACCGCAGCAACAGCAGCCGGCAGCACCCGCTCAGTAAGAACCGCGCTTCGACGCCAGAACTGCGCCAACGCAAGCATTTGTCTGGCTCAGCAGCGCTGAGACAGCCTCTCGTGTAGCCTGGCGGCTGCGGAGGGCCTGGAACAATGACGATCCAGGCTCGGCCGTGCATCCCACAGCCGAGCCCACAATGACAGACGTCGTTCTCTCCGATACGCGCGAAAAATTGCTTGCGGGCATTCTGCTGACCAGCCTCGCCTACCTGCTGTTTTCGCTGCAGGACGCCTCGATCAAACTGCTGGTGACGGCTGCCACGGTCTGGCAGATCCTGTTCATCCGCAGCGCCACGATCCTCACTGGTTGCCTAGCGACCGGTGGTCGTCAATTGATCGTCGATTCGGCGCGCTCGCCGATCCTCAAATCCATGCTTTTGCGCAGCTTCCTCATCCTGGCGGCCTGGCTTTGCTACTACACGGCGGCCAAAGACCTGCAACTCGCAGAGCTCACCACCATCTATTTCGCCGCGCCGATCATCGTGACGGCGCTATCGATCGTCATCCTGGGAGAAAAAGTCCCGCTGCTGCGCTGGGCAGCCGTCCTGATGGGCTTTGCCGGCGTCTTCGTTGCCTGTGATCCCGCCAGCCTCGGCTTTTCGCTACCCGTTCTGCTGGTCTTAGCGGCTGCCGGTTTCTGGGGGCTGTCCATCGTACTGCTCAGCAAGGTCGCCACACAGGAGCGCACCACAGTGCAGCTCGTGCTCAACAACGCTTTCTTCCTGGTGATTGCCGGAGTTCCATTGCTGTGGACATGGCAGACACCAAGCTGGCCGGAGCTTCTGCTGATGATCGCCGTCGGTGCACTCGGCGGACTCGGCCAATATTTCCTGTTCGAAGGCATGAAACGGGCACCGATCTCCGTCATCGCTCCGTTCGAATACACCGCCTTGCTCTGGGCTTTCGCGCTTGGGTTCCTGATCTGGGGAGACGTGCCGCGTGACGCCGTGTTCGTCGGGGCGGCCATCATCGTGCTTGCCGGTTTTGTCGTCGTCGCCAGTGAGCGTTTCCGCAAACCAGCAGCCTGAAGAACGGGTACTTCTGTCAGAAGGCTGTCAGTAGCCTCGCGTTAGTATGGTCGCGCTGGAGGAGCGATGATGCAGTCAGTTGAGGCTGGAAAGAACCGTGCACTTGGCATCCTGCTGGTGTCGGCCTCGACGATCGTGTTCGGTCTCAGCGGTGTGCTCACCAAATCGATCTCGGCCGACGCACTGACGGTGACCTGCTGGCGCGGGCTTGTCGGTTTCCTGTTGATCGGAGCCTATGTGTACTGGCGGCTGGGCAAGGCCAGCCGACGGCCGGACATGCGGCTTGGCTGGCGCGGCTGGCTGTTGGCCGTAGAAGGCGCTGCTGCCAGCATCGCTTTCATCGCGGCCTTCAAATTGACCTATGTCGCCAATGTCGCGGTGATCTATGCGACGGCGCCTTTTGTGACCGCTATGCTCGCCTGGATCCTGGTGCGCGAGCCGTTCCGGCTGCCGACCGTAGCCGCAGCCATCCTTTCGTTGGCTGGTGTCGCCATCATGGTGCATTCCGGCCTTGGGTCCGGTAATCTGTTCGGCGACGGGCTGGCACTGCTGATGACGATCGGCAGTGCGTTTTACATGATCATGGTCCGCGCTTTCCGCGACACGCTGGTGGTCTGGGCCGGTGCCATCTCATCGCTTCTGCTGTTCTTTTTTGGCTGGTTCGTCACAGATCCGCTGGCCATAAGCCGCCAAGACGCCTTTCTGCTTGCCGCGTTCGGCACGTCTTTCGCCCTCGCCTCGGTGCTGTGGACCGAAGGCAGCCGGCTGATTCCCGCCCCGGAATCGGCACTGCTCGGCGCAGCCGAGATTCCATCAGCCGTGCTGTTCGCCTGGCTTTTCCTGTCGGAAGCACCACCCTATGCCAGTCTGGTTGGTGGGGCCATCGTGCTTTCTGCAGTCCTTGCGCATGGTTGGCATGACTGGAGCGCCGCGCAGCGCTTGACGCAGCTCTCCACAGGCGAGGCTGCAAAATAATCGCGCTGTCATGGAACCATCATGAAGCACAAGCATTATAGAGTTGCGGGCCATGCTCTAGTCCCCCCAACCCCTCGGCCCGCTCCCCCTCCAGCCGACCTTCTGGTCGGCTTTTTCTTGGCACTACGGCATCCTCCGTTTCACATTGACCTTGATGTCACTTCCGATAGGGTCTGCGCGGTGTGGCCGGTGACGGATCGCACGAGCGTCCGTATGGACGCGCGACACCCTGAAGTGCATTGGGAGTGACGCGGCATGATCCTGACTGTTGCGCTGTTCGCAGCTCTCGCGGCGGCCTGGTTGCTCATCGCAATCATCGAGAAGATCCGCCTTGGACTGAGCTTCGCCCAGGCTTTTCTCTATACGCCGTTCAAGCTCGCCTACCGGATAACCGACCACAAACTCAAGGTCGCACGCGACGCTGACGCGCCTGTGATCTATGCGATCATCCACCAGTCGAAACTCGATCCGGCATTGATGCTGTCGCTGCTGCCGGAAAATACGCTCCATATCCTCGACGAGGCCTCCGCACGTTCATTCTGGCTGGAACCGTGGCGCGAATTGGCCCGCACCATTGCCTTCAATGCCGAACATGTCTTCGTCAGCCGGCGGCTGGTGCGTGTCCTGAAAGGGCGCGGTCGGCTCGCCGTCTATTTCCCCGATGCCATCGAACCAGATCTGAAATCCTTCCGGCTTTACCGTGCAGTGTCGCGCATTGCCTTGCAGGCCGATGCCCGCATCGTGCCGATCTTCGTCGGCGGCGCGCGCTGGCTTCACACATCGCTGACGTCCGTGGAGCAGGCGCCGCGCAGCCTGTTTCCCAAGCTCGCGGTCAGTGTGTTGCCGCCGATGACGCTCGACGCACTGGCCGCACGCGACGGAGAACCTGCCAGGAATCGCGGCAATGCGCTGTTCGACTATGTTGCGGAGGCTCGCTTTGGCGCCACCGATCTCGGCCGCAGCCTGTTTCAGGCAGCTCGCGATGCTTCCGACCATTTCGGTGCATCACATCCCATCGTCGAAGACGTGGTCGGTGGAACGCTCAGCTACCGGATGCTGTTCGCCGCCGCGCGCATCGCCGGCCAGCGTATCGAAGCCCGCACCGCTCCAGGCGAAGCGGTAGGCATCCTCCTGCCAAATACGAACGGCGTCGCAATCTCGCTGCTCGGTCTCTGGTCGGCCGGACGTGTAGGGGCGATGCTCAACTACACGGGGAGCACGGCCAATATAACATCGGCTGTACGCACGGCCATGATCCGCACAGTGATCTCCTCGCGTGCCTTCGTCGAAAAGGCAGCACTTTCGAATGCCGTCATGGCTGCCGAGGAAGGCGGTGCGCAGTTCCTCTGGCTGGAGGATCTACAAGAGAGCACTTCCGTATTGGAGAAAATGGCCGCAGCCGCGCTCTGGCGCTGGCCTCTGCAGCCACAGAATGCAACGAACCCGGCCGTCATCCTGTTTACCTCGGGCTCCGAAGGTACGCCCAAAGCTGCGGTGCTCTCCAACCGCAATCTGCTTGCCAATGTCGGCCAGGCTTTGGCTCGCATTACCATTTCGCCCAGGGACACGCTGCTCAATGTGATGCCGGCGTTCCACTCCTTCGGCCTGACCGAGGGCACCGTCCTGCCGCTGCTGACCGGGATGAAGGTATTTTTCTATCCGTCGCCACTGCATCACAAAATCATCCCTGAAATCGCGCGCAAGGTGCGACCGACCATCATGTTTGGCACCGACACCTTCCTGGCAAACTATGCGCGCCATGCCGAAGATAGCGATTTCTCCAGCCTTCGTTTCATCATAGCGGGATCCGAGCCCGTTAAAGCGGAGACGCGCCGCATCTATCGGGAGCGCTTCCAGGCTGAGATCGTCGAGGGTTTCGGACTGACCGAGGCAGCACCGGTCGTAGCGGTCAACACCGCGATCCACAGCCGCGATGGCACCGTCGGCCGCTTGTTGCCCGCCCTGCGGATGCGCCTCGACCCTATCGAAGGCATCAAGGATGGCGGCAGGATGTGGCTGCAAGGCCCCAATATGATGACCGGTTATATGACCGCTGACCGGCCGGGCGAATTGCAACCGCTTGAGGGATGGTATGACACCAGTGATATCGTCTCCGTCGATCGCGACGGTTTCGTCACCATCCGTGGCCGCGCCAGACGTTTCGCCAAGGTCGCCGGAGAGATGGTCTCCCTTGGCGCAGTCGAAACGCTGGCGCGTTCATTGTGGCCGGAGGACAATCATGCCGCGGTGTCGGTGCCTGACAAGCGGCGAGGCGAACGTGTCGTGGTGGTAACCACCGCCGACGAAGCCGAGCCCGACCAGTTGCGCAAATTCGGCAAACAGAATGGCGCGGCGGAGCTGACAATGCCGCAAGACATCGTCAAGGTAGACGCCCTGCCGGTTCTGGGATCCGGCAAAACCGACTATGTCGCGGCCGCGAAACTGGCCATGAAGCGGCTGGGGCTGGAGGCGTAACCAGTCACGACACGCCTGGATCAGATCTCGGCGTCGCTGCCCTTGTGATCGACATCCGGCGGCAGGATTGCCTCGCCTTCCTTCTTGGCGCGGCGCGAATAAGCCCTCACGCTGAAGGGCAGGAAGATCAGATAAGCCGCAACCGACGCCGTCAGTGTGTGCCAGGGGTAACTCACCAGAAGCAGCACGTAGAGCACGACGGCTAGGATCACCGGCAGCACGCGATCCCCGGGGATTTTCAGGCTCTTGCCGGAATAAACCGGCAATCGGCTGACCAGCAGGAAGGCAATCAGCACGGTGAAGGCGGCGCCCGCGAAGGCGATCGGCCGTGTCGGCTGCAGGCCGAGGAATGACAGGTAGAGAGGCAGGAGGACAAGCACGGCGCCGGCGGGTGCCGGCACACCGACGAAATAGTCGATCTGCCAGCCCGGGCGATCGGTTTGTTCGTCGAGTACGTTGAAGCGTGCCAGGCGCATGCCACAGGCGATGGCGAACAGGAGGGCGGCAATCCAGCCCGGCGAGCCTGCCCTGTCGAGGAGATAGGCGTAGAGGACCAGCGCCGGCGCGACACCGAAATTGACGATGTCGGCCAGTGAATCCATCTGCGCCCCGAATTTCGACGTTGCCTTGAGCAGCCGTGCCAGACGGCCATCGATACCGTCGAGGAAGGCTGCGATCAGCACCATCACCACCGCGGTCTCGAAACGGTTCTCGAAGGCGAAACGGATGCCCGAAAGGCCGGCGCAGATCGCCAGGACAGTGACAAGGTTCGGCAGAACCATGCGCAGCGGAATCTCGGTGATACGCGGGCCGCCATGACCATGCGGCTCGAATTTCTTGAAAGGAGCGCCCATTGCGCCGTCCCTACGAGATGCGCACCAGCGGTGCCGCCTGTGCACCGCCGAATTCTGCAATGATGGTCTCGCCGGCAACCGCAGTCTGGCCAACGGCAACTCGCGGCGCGGCGTTGGACGGCAGGAAGACATCGACACGCGAGCCGAAGCGGATCAACCCGAAACGCTCACCAACAGCCAGCGTACCGCCGGTGTCAGCCCAGCAGACGATGCGCCGCGCCACCAGGCCGGCGATCTGCACTGCTGCCACCGTACCGTTCGGGCTTTCGATGACGAGACCGTTGCGTTCATTTTCCTGGCTCGCCTTGTCGAGCTCGGCATTGAGGAATTTTCCCGGCCGATGCTCGATGCGCGTGATGCGGCCACGCACGGGAGAGCGATTCACATGGCAGGAGAACACATCCATGAACACCGAGATGCGCGTCATCTCGGTCGTGCCGAGGCCAAGCTCGCGCGGGGGCACCGCTGGTCCTACCGCCGAGACGACGCCATCGGCGGGACTGACCACCAGCCGGTCATCAACTGGCGTCACCCGCTCCGGATCGCGGAAGAAGTAGGCGCACCAGGCAGTGAGAATCAGCCCGATCCAGAACACGGTCGAAGAAAAATAACCAAGCAGAAGCGTCGCCGCGGCAAAACCCGCGATGAACGGATAGCCTTCGCGGTGGATCGGAACGAACGCGTTCTTGACCGTGTCGACAAGGTTCATCGGGCTGGGGGCGGCTCCGTTTCGGATGCGCCTCTCTACCGGAAAGCGCCTGCCATCGCAACGCGCCAAAGCCGCGCGGGCCGAGGCCAACGCGTAAACGCAGCTGCGAGGACCCGATATCCAGCAGATCAACTGGCTAAAGGATTGAGATCCCTCTAACTTTCTTCGGCTTGCGTAACCGGGAATGGAACACCCGGCAAATAGACCGGAATGGGCCGGATCTCATAGACTGCGGTCGGATTGGCGCTGCGG
This sequence comes from Mesorhizobium loti, assembly GCF_002858745.1. Lineage (GTDB taxonomy): Bacteria > Pseudomonadota > Alphaproteobacteria > Rhizobiales > Rhizobiaceae > Mesorhizobium > Mesorhizobium loti_F. The sequence continues at coordinate 659,807 of NZ_PJRO01000001.1, forward strand.
AGGCTGCGTGCGGCCTCGACGGCTTCCTCGCGGGTCGCACAGTCGACGACATAGAAGCCGAGCAACTGTTCCTTGGTCTCCGCGAATGGTCCGTCGATGACCATGCCTGCTCCCGGCCCACGCAAGGTGAAAGCACCTTCGGTCGGCCCGAGCCGTGCGGCAGGGCCCAGCTTGCCCTCCGCAAGCAGTTTGTCGCGGATAATGGCGAGATCCGCCATCACGGCAGCGTCCTCGTCCGGCGTCCAGGATTCGACCACGCCCGAGGCGTGGTAAGCGAGAATGGCGTAGAGCATCGGTTCCCCGGCTTTTTTGTTGTAGCGCACGTCCCTGCCCTCGACGCACGTTAGAGCAATTTCAGGAAAAGTGCCTAGCGGTTTTCCGTCCGGAATTGCGTAAAAACAAGGGGCTAGAGCGTTTCCGTTAAAACGGAAACGCTCTAGCCCGACCGTTGGCATAACGCAGATGTGTGTTGCCTACGACACTTCTTCCGTGCGTCTGCGCACGACGACACCAAGATCGTCGGTTTCGCGGGCAATACGCAGGCGCTCTTCCGCTTCCGTGGCCTCGCGCTGGCGATCCCACATCGAGGCATACAGGCCACGCTGCCGGAGCAGGTCCGCATGCGTGCCACGCTCGGCAATCTGGCCATCCTTCAGCACGATGATCTCGTCTGCCGAAATCACGGTCGAGAGCCGGTGTGCGATCACGATGGTTGTGCGGTCCTTCGAAACCAGATCGAGTGCCGTCTGGATTTCCTGCTCGGTGTGGCTGTCCAGTGCGGATGTCGCCTCGTCGAGGATGAGGATCGGTGGTGCCTTGAGAATGGTACGGGCAATCGCCACACGCTGCTTCTCGCCACCCGAGAGCTTCAGGCCGCGTTCGCCGACCATGGTGGCATAACCGTCTGGCAAGCGTTCGATGAAAGGGCCGATCTGGGCCAGTTCCGCAGCGCGGCGAACCTCATCCTCGCTGGCGTCCACGCGACCGTAGCGGATGTTGTAGGCGACGGTATCGTTGAAGAGCACTGTGTCCTGCGGCACCATGCCGATGGCCGAGCGCAGGCTCTCCTGCGTAACGTCGCGCACGTCCTGACCGTCGATCAGCACCGCCCCCGACTGCACGTCGTAGAAGCGGAACAACAGCCGCGAAATCGTCGACTTGCCGGCGCCGGACGGTCCGACAATGGCCACCGTCTTGCCCGCTGGCACCTCGAAACTGACACCCTTCAGGATCTTGCGGTTGGGGTCATAGGAAAAATGGACATCACGGAACTCGACGCGACCGGCACCCACCGCCAACGGCTTGGCGTCCGGCTTGTCGACCACTTCCTGCCGGACGCCGAGCAGGTCGAACATGTGCTCGATGTCGGTGAGGCCCTGGCGGATTTCGCGGTAGATGAAGCCGATGAAGTTGAGCGGCACGGAGAGCTGGATCAGCATGGCGTTGATGAACACAAAGTCGCCGATGGTCTGCGTCTTATTCATCACTTCATAGGCCGACATGCACATGACCACGGTGGTGCCGAGGCCATAAATGACGCCCTGACCGAAGTTCAGCCAGCCGAGCGAGGTCCAGATGCGGGTGGCGGCAGCCTCATAACGCGCCATCGACCGATCGAAGCGCTGGGCCTCCATCACCTCGTTGCCGAAATATTTGACCGTCTCGAAATTGAGCAGCGAATCAATTGCCTTGGTGTTGGCGTCTGTATCGCTGTCGTTCATGTCGCGACGGATACCGATGCGCCAGTCACTGGCCCTTACAGTGAACCAGACATAAAGCGCGACAGTAACGGCAACGACGGCGACATATTTCCAGCCATAGGTGAAAGCGAAGATGCCAGCCGTCAGCGCGAACTCGAGCACAGTCGGCGCCGTGTTGAGCATGATGAAGCGTACGATGGTCTCGATGCCCTTCGTGCCGCGTTCGATGATACGCGACAGTCCACCCGTGCGGCGCTCCAAATGGAAGCGCAACGACAGCTGATGCATGTGCACGAACGTGCGGAAAGCAAGCTGACGCACCGCATGCTGGCCGACCCGCGCAAACAGCGCGTCGCGCAACTGGTTGAATCCAAGCTGCACCAGGCGCAGGAAATTGTAAGCGATGACGAGGGCAATTGGCGCCAGCAGGATTGCCGGCAGCGGCGGCTTGTATTGTCCGGTACCGGCAAGGGCGTCGGTCGCCCATTTGAAGAAATAGGGACCCGCCACAAGCACCAGCTTGGCTACGATCAGGAGCAACGTTGCCCAGGTGACGCGCCAACGCAGATCAGGCCGGTCAGCCGGATACATATAGGGCCACAGATTGCGGAGCGTCTGGAGAGTGGTGCCGCTATCGGCGGCGGAAACAGTTTTTTCAGCCACGGTTCTTGCCTTATGAAATCGATTCGGCTGTGCGGCGGCAGGCATCTACCAGCGCGGCTACGGAGGCCGAGACATCAGCCAGCGCCTTGTGGTCAACCTCGTAGCGCGAACGCTGCCGATCGGGCGTGAAGCGGACCAATCCTGCTTCGACGAGAACCTTCAGATGTTGCGAAACCGTCGACTGTGCGAGGTCGAGATGATCCACCACGTCGCCGCAACAGCAGGAGTGGCTGGCGGAAAGACACTTGAGGATTTCAATCCGCGCAGGATGCGACATCGCCGCAAATTTTGCGGCGACAGCCCGTGTATCGAGAGGATGGCCCAAGCCACAAAGTTCGAGTGAAGATTCCATGGTTCATCGTCGATAGACGATGAACCAATTTTGCGCAACCTAGCCAGATGGACGAAACGAAATTCTATTCGGCAACGGTTGCCTGGTCGCCCAGTGTCTTCATGTCGGCGGTTTCGCCTTCCTTCGACTTCTGCGGCACTTTGAAGACCTGGCCCGGCCAGATGCGGTCCGGGTTGCGGATCTGCTGCTGGTTGGCGAGGTAGATGGTCGAAAAACGCATGCCATGCCCATAAACCCGACGCGAAATGCGCCAGAGCGAGTCACCGCGACGGATGATGACGGCATGGTCGACCTGCTCCAGCTTCGGCGCGACAGTGGTCGGAGCCTTGTCGGCGGATGCCGTATCCTGCTCAGACGCGGGCGACGCGGCATCGGAAGCAGCTGGAGCGACTGCCGCGACGGCTTCGCCGGGTTCGCGCTGGAATGGCACCGCAGCGCGGGCAATGACCTTGGCGCCGTCGGCATCCAGCAGATCGACCCGGATGGTGTAGTCGCCGACCGGCAGATCGCGGGTCGCCTCGACCAGGAACTGTCCCTTTTCAGATGTCACGGCTTCGCCGAGCAGGATTTCGTTGGCATAGGCGCGTACCTTGCGACCTGGGTCCGCAGTACCGGCGACAAAGATCTTGCCGCCGTCGATCTCGACAGCCCCGACTGCAACCTTTGGCGCTCCAGGTGCGGGCTGGCCTGCCGGTTCAGCCGGTTGGGCCGCGGAGGCTGCTGCCTGTGGCGATGCGGCTTGAGCGCCCGCAGGTTCCGATGCCGCTTGCTGGGCATTGGGTTCGCCGCTGGTTTCAGCCTTCGGCACAGAAAGCAGGGTTGCCGCTTTTCCTGGCTCCTCGACCAGTGCGAGAACCTGACCATTCGGCTTCTCGGGGATCGCGACAACGGCGGTCTGCGCCGACGGAACGACACCATTGGATGGAGAGGTAGAACGCAACTGCAACTGGTAGTTTCCGGGCTTCAGCGGATCGCTCAGAACGATGGCGAAGTCGCCGTCCGGCCCGGCCGTCGTTGAGCCGTACACCGTTGCACCTTGCACGACGTCCACCTTAGCGTTCGGGGCGGCTTTGCCGGCAACAACGACGGAGCCATCACCTTCGGCACGCACGACGTCGAAGGTTGGCGCGACCGGGCCCGTTGCCACGGGTGCGGGTGCGGCCGGCTTTTCGAGCGCTGGAGTCACTGCGGCCTGTTGCTGTGTAGACGGCTGTTGTGCCGCAGGCTGCTGTGCAGCCGGTGCGGGCGGTTGAGCGGCAATCTGAGCTGGTGGAGTGGATTTCAGGTAAGGGTCAAGAGCGCCGGAAACGTAGGCCACGCCGGCCACCGCCGCCGCGCCGCCTCCCGCAAATAGCAATGCCCTGACAAGCGCTGTTGCCATATCCTCTTAGCCCCCTTAGCCACCTATAGTTGGTCTAGCTGCTTTTCGAGAACCCGACAAGAAAAAGCCCGCCTCAAGGCTTGACCGAACTCGCAGACGGCATCACCAATCCAATCATGAACACGATTCGATCCGTCTGTGTTTATTGCGGCTCTTCACCTGGCCGCGATGGCGTTTACCTTGAGGCCGGGCGACAGCTCGGCCACTCGCTTGCCCGCTCGGGTCTGCGCCTGGTCTATGGCGGTGGGACCAAGGGCATCATGGGCGCGGTCGCCGAAGGCACCATACGCTCAGGCGGCAAGGTCATGGGCATCATTCCGCGCTTCCTGATGAACAGGGAAGCGACGGAAAGCGCTCTCGACCGGCTGCATGAACTGGTCGTCACCGAAAACATGCACCAGCGCAAGCACAGGATGTTCGAAGAATCCGACGCCTTCGTGGCGCTGCCGGGCGGTATCGGCACGGTCGAGGAAATCGTCGAGATCATGACCTGGGCACAGCTCGGTCACCATCGCAAGCCGATCGTGTTCGCCAACATCAAGGGTTTCTGGGACCCTATGCTGGCGTTGATCGATCATATGGCAGCGGAAGGCTTCATCCATACCGCCCACAATGTGAGGCCCCTGGTGGTGGACGATCCCGAGAAGATCGTCGCAACCATTCTTGCCACAGGTGCTGCTGTCGACGCTCCGACCAGCGGCGTCTCCTCCGTCATCGACAAGATGTGACGTCGACCGCTCAGCCGCGCCGGCTCGCGACCAGCATTGACCATGTATAGATAGCCAGCGCCGCCCAGATCAGGCCGAAAGCGATGGCTTTTGTCGTGTCGAACGGCTCGCCGAAAATGAAGACGGCGATCAGAAACACGATTGTCGGCGCGATGTATTGCATGATGCCAATGGTGGAGAGGCGCAGCAACTTGGCGCCGAAGGCAAAAAGCAGCAGCGGTACGGCGGTGACGATACCGCTGCCCATGAACAGCAGCGTGTCCGTGGTATTGCCCGTCGCGAAATGCCCCTCACCCGTCGACGCCAGCCAAATCACATAGGCAAGTGACGGAATGGAGAGAAGCAGCACCTCCAGCAGGAAGCCCTGGCTCGGACCGATAGGCAGTGTCTTGCGAAAGAACCCATAGGCTGCAAACGAGAAGGCCAGCGCCAGCGAAACCCAAGGCAACGTGCCGCTTTCGACGGTGAGCACGACCACGGCAACTGCCGCGAGCACCACTGCCACGATCTGCAGGCGGTTCAAACGCTCGCCAAGCAACAATGCGCCAACCAGAACGTTGACCAGTGGGTTGATGTAGTAGCCCAGCGCCGTCTCGACCGTGCGGTCGACGGCGATGGCCCAGACATAGATGCTCCAGTTGACCGTGATCAACGTTGCCGTCAGCGCTGCCATGGCCAGCATGCGCGGCGAGCGCAGTGCCACCTTGAAATCGCCGGTACGGCCGAGCCAGATCAGTACGGCGGCTGCGATCGGCACCGACCAGATGATGCGGTGCGCGATAACTTCAGCCAGCGGCAGATGTGCCACCGCCTTCATGTAGAAGGGCAAAAGCCCCCACAAAAGGTAAGCGCCTAGGGCCAGGACAAAGCCGCGACGCGCGTCTGCGTCAGCTTCCATGGGTACAGTCTGGCTGGTCATGGCTCAAACCTATGCGCCAGCGAATGCGCCAAGACCATCAACTAATTCTGATGTATCATGGATTTTCGCTGATGGATTCCGCAAAGATCACGGTGCCGCCCGGATGAAGATATGCGGGCAGCGGATTGCTATTCGGCCGCGACCAGTCCCGCCATCTCACGGTTTTTCATCAGCTTGTAGATGATGGAGTCCATCAGCGCCTGGAACGATGCATCGATGATGTTTTCCGACACGCCCACCGTCCACCAGCGCGCACCGGTGGAATCGTATGATTCAATCAGGACGCGGGTGATCGCCTCGGTGCCGCCATTGAGGATACGCACCTTGAAGTCGGCGAGTTCGAGGTCGGCAATCTCGTTCTGATACTTGCCGAGATCCTTGCGCAGTGCGAGATCGAGCGCGTTGACCGGGCCGTGGCCTTCGGCGACCGACATCTTCTCCTCCTTGTCCACCATCACCTTAACGATGGCTTCCGAGACGGTCTTCAACTGGCCGTTAACGTCGAACCGCCTCTCAACCATGCAACGGAACGAGGTAACGGCGAAGAATTCCGGCAGGCCAGTCAGCATCTTGCGTGCCAGAAGCTCGAAACTGGCGTCGGCACCCTCATAGGCATAGCCTTCGGCCTCGCGCTCCTTGACGACGGCGATCAGCGCGTCGAGCCGCGCATCGTCTTTCGGCACGTCGATGCCGCGCCGCTTCAGCTCGGCGAGGAAATTGGCCTTGCCACCCTGATCGGAGACCATGACGCGGCGGCGGTTGCCGACGGTTTCCGGCGGCACATGTTCATAGGTCTGCGGCTCCTTGATCAGAGCCGACGCATGGATCCCGGCCTTGGTGGCGAAGGCAGAGGAGCCGACATAGGGCGACTGTGCTTCCGGCGCCCGGTTCAGCAACTCGTCAAAAGCGCGGGAAAGGCGCGAGATCCCGGCCAATTGCTCCTCCGAGATGCCGGTCTCGAAGCGGCCGTTATAAGCCGGCTTCAGCATCAGCGTGGGGATCAACGTCACCAGATTGGCATTGCCACAGCGCTCGCCGATCCCGTTCAGGGTACCCTGGATCTGCCGCACGCCAGCCTCGACCGCAGCGAGCGAATTGGCCACGGCCTGCCCGGTATCGTCATGGGCATGGATGCCGAGATGATTGCCCGGAATACCGGCGGCGATCGCCTTTTCAACGATTGCGCGAACCTCGGATGGCTGGGTGCCACCATTGGTATCGCACAGCACCACCCAGCGCGCGCCAGCCTCATAGGCGGTCTTGGCGCAAGCCAAGGCATATTCCGGATTGGCCTTGAAACCGTCGAAGAAATGCTCGCAGTCGACCATCGCCTCCTTGCCGGCTGCAACGGCGGCTGTCACCGAAGCCCGGATCGCCTCGAGGTTTTCCTCATTGGTGCAGCCCAGCGCGACACGAACGTGATAGTCCCAGCTCTTGGCGACAAAGCAGATGGCGTCCGACTGGGCCTGCACCAGTGCGGCGAGGCCAGGGTCATTGGAAGTCGAAATGCCGGCGCGCTTGGTCATGCCGAAGGCGACGAACTTCGAGCGGGCCGTACGTTTTTTCGTGAAGAATTCGGTGTCGGTCGGATTGGCGCCAGGATAACCGCCCTCGACATAGTCAATGCCGAATTCATCCAGCATGCCGGCGATCGCAATCTTGTCCTCGACCGAAAAGTCGATGCCCGGCGTCTGCTGGCCATCACGCAAAGTCGTATCGAAGAGATAGAGGCGGTCGCGTTGCATGATCATTTACCGGCATATTTGTCCGTTGCGCGGATCAGGCTGTCGAGGATGCCCGGCTCGGAATAGGCATGCCCGGCACCTTCGATCAGATGGAAATCGGCTTTCGGCCAGGCCTTGTGCAGCAGCCAGGCATACCTCGCCGGACACGGCATGTCGTAGCGGCCATGGATGATGGTGCCGGGAATGTCCTTCAGCTTGGATGCATCGCGCAAAAGTTGCCCTTCCTCCAGCCAGCCGGAGTGGACGAAATAGTGGTTCTCGATGCGGGCGAAGGCGATTGCATAGTCGTCCTGCGCGAACGCATCGCTGGTCGCAGGTTCAGGTAGGAGCGTAATGGTCTCGCCTTCCCAGATCGACCAGGCTTTTGCCGCCTCGACCTGCTTCTGACGGTCGCTGCCCACCAGCCGCTTGCGGTAGGCGGCCATCATGTCGCCGCGCTCTTCCTCCGGGATCGGTGCCAGAAAACGCTCCCACTTGTCGGGGAACATTTCCGAGACGCCGACCTGGTAATACCATTCGAGCTCGGCACGGGTGAGCGTGTAGATGCCGCGCACCACCAACTCGCTGACACGTTCGGGATGCGTTTCGGCATAAGCCAGCGACAGCGTCGAACCCCAGGACCCACCGAAGACCAGCCACTTATCGAAGCCGGCCATCTCACGCAGACGCTCGATGTCAGCAACCAGATGCCAGGTCGTGTTCGCTTCCAGCGAGGCGTTGGGCGTGGACTTGCCGCAGCCGCGCTGATCAAACAGGATCACGTCGTACAGCTTCGAATCGAACAGACGCCGATGATTTGGCGAGATCGTGCCACCCGGTCCGCCATGCAAGAAGACAGCAGGCTTAGTGCCTTTGGTGCCAACCCGTTCCCAATAGACCTGATGACCGTCGCCGACATCCAGCGTGCCGGTCTCGAACGGTTCGATCTCGGGGTAAAGCGTACGCAATTCCAAACTCACAGTTTCAGCCCCTTCTCAGGCCAGTTTTCGGTTTCACGATCGGGATGCTGGAAGGAGATGATGTGCTCCTGCCGCGCATAATAATCGGGGTTCTGGTGAACCGGCGCCTCGAAGATCTTCTCAACCCAAGGCAACCGTGAGCCATGATTGACCTGATGGGTCGGCGCCAGATCAGACCGGTCATCGAAACTGCCGATCGAAATCTCCAGCGCATCGGGGCTCTTGTAGGTCATCGGCGTACCGCAACGCTTGCAGAAGCCGCGCGCGATGTTGATGGACGACTGGAAATAGCTTGGTTCCTCATGCACCCATTCGACACCTTCCGATGGCACGGTGACAAAGGCGCCGAAGAAAGAACCAAACTGCTTCTGGCACATGCGGCAATGGCAGATGGAAGGCTGCCCCAATGCACCGCGTATACGGAACCGCACAGCCCCGCACTGGCAGCCGCCGGTTCTGATGGCATCGGTCATGATCTGTCCTCCAGGGGCCAGGTTGCGGTGTCGTGATCGGGGTGCTGGTGAATGGACGGGGCAATCGCCGCATACCATTCGGACTCATCCGTGGAAGGCTCTGAAGAATCGATCTCATCGAACCACGGCATCTTGGTGCGAAGTCCGCACTGAAATGTCGGTTTGACGGCGGCCGGCTCGTCGAGCGCACCCAGCACCACGTTGACGGTGTTGCGGTCGAGCACATCGAAGAGCAATGGCGTTCCGCAATCACGGCAGAAACCGCGCCGCACGAGATCGGACGAACGGAACCAACTCACTTCGCCGCGCGTCACCGCAAATTTGGCCTTCGGCGCGCGCGCAAGCGGCAAGAAGTAGTTACCGGATGCCTTCTGGCACATGCGGCAATGACAGACATGCGCGTTCTCGAGCGTGATATCGATGCGGTAGCGCACCGCGCCGCACTGGCAGCCACCTGTCGAGGCCTCGTCGCTCACGACTGCTGTTCCTGATCAACCGGCGGCCAGGCCACGGTGTCGTGGTCGGGGTGCTGATGGTTCACTATCGACGTTACGAACGGCAGCGAAACGGGATCTTCTTCCGTTACCCCGCCAGGCAATGAGGGGATGGCATCGACATAAGGCAGCTTCGCCTCGATACCCCACTGGATCGTCGGCGGAATTTCTTCCGGATGATCGAAGGCCGCGATAGCCAGCGCGATGCCATCCGGAGCCTCAAAAGTCAGCGGGGTACCGCATTCGGGACAAAAGCCGCGCTTGGCGAAATTGGAGGACTGGAAAAGCTTTGGCTCGGCGCGCGTCCATGTCAGCCTCGCACCGGCAATGGAAACCAGCGGCTGGTAAAAATTGCCGCTCGCCTTCTGGCACATGCGGCAATGGCAGATCGAGGCTTCGCCAAGCACGCCCTCGACGCGAAAGCGTACCGCGCCACACTGGCATCCGCCGGCATAAGTGGGTCTGTTGTCGAGGGTCATCATGCGGGCCTGTGGCAGACGGCTTCGATGTTGTTGCCGTCGGGATCGAAAACGAAGGCAGCATAATAGTGCTCGTGGTAGTGCGGACGCAGCCCAGGGGCCCCGTTGTCCTTGCCGCCGGACGCGAGCGCTGCCTTGTGGAACGCGTCGACATCGGCACGACTATGGGCGGTGAAGGCATAGTGGCGGCCAGGCGCCGGTGTCGTCGTCTCGTGAAGCCAGAACACCGGCCGATCTCGGCCATAACCGCCAACCTTGGCGCCGCCCGTATACTGCTCAGGCACCATGTAAAGCAGCGAGGCGCCGAGCGGCGCCATCGCCTTATCATAGAACGTCTTCGCCGCCGCAAAGTCGACGACTGAAATGCCGGTATGATCGATCATCTCTTCACCTCCCAGGTCGTCACGCGCTCGCCAGTCACAGGATCCTTGCCATCCTTCAACTGGATACCCTGTGCCAGCAATGCGTCACGGACGCGATCTGCCTCGGCCCAGTTCCTGGCTGCGATGAAAGCCAGGCGCTCCGCTATGGTCTTCGAAACAGCCTGCTCGTCAATGACCGGGGTCGCAAGACTGAAACCCAGGAATTGCAACGCCGCCTTGAGACTTGCCGCTGCAGTGTTTCCCTCCGCAGCATCCGTCGCAAGCTGCGTCAGCAGCTGGAACGCCTGATAGGTACCGAGATCGTCCGAAAGCGCCTCGACAACGGCTTGCGGAACACTACCCGCCTCGCCGGCTGCCAGATCGGCGGCGCGCTTCCATTTGCGCAACGTGTTCTCGGCCTCTTCCAGCTTGCGGACCGAAAAATCGATCGGCTCGCGATAGTGTGTCATCAGCATGGCGAGGCGCAGTACCTCGCCTGGCCATTTGCGGCCGCCGAAGGTCTCGGTCTCCAGGAGTTCGTTGATCGAGTAGAAATTGCCCAGGCTCTTGGACATCTTCTGCCCTTCGACCTGCAGGAAGCCGTTGTGCATCCACACCTTGGCCATCACCGCAGTGCCGTGGGCGCAGCGTGACTGCGCGATCTCGTTTTCATGGTGCGGAAAGATGAGGTCCAGGCCGCCGCCATGGATGTCAAAGACTTCACCGAGATAGGCTGCACTCATGGCCGAGCACTCGATGTGCCAACCAGGCCGCCCCCTGCCCCATGGGCTTTGCCAACCAGGCTCTTCCTCGGATGACAGCTTCCACAGGACAAAATCGCCTGGATTTTTCTTGTGCGCGTCAACGGCGACGCGGGCACCAGCCTGCTGCTCGTCCAGCGGACGCTTGGAGAGTTCGCCATAGTCCGGCATCGACGCTGTATCGAACAGCACCTCGCCTTCCGCGGTGTAGGCATGGCCGCGATCGATCAGTTGATGGATCAAGCCGATCATGTCGGTCTTGCCATCAGCGCGCGGCTCGACGAACTCAGTGGCGCGCGGTTCGTGCGTCGGCTCGAGGCAACCGAGCGTGGCGACGTCCTTGTGGAACTGGTCTGCCGTCTTCTCGGTTACCCGCCGGATTGCTTCGTTGAGCGACAGCTTGCCTGAGGCGATATCGTCGCCGAAATCGCGCAGGGCGCGCGCGTTGATCTTGTCGTCGAGGTCGGTGATGTTTCGAACATAGGTGATGTGCTCGGCGCCATAGGCATGGCGAAGCAGCCTGAACAGCACATCGAAGACGATCACCGGCCGGGCATTGCCGATGTGGGCGAAGTCGTAGACGGTCGGGCCGCAGACATACATGCGCACATTGGCGGGATCGATGGGGACAAAATCCTCCTTCGCCCTGTTCAACGTGTTGTAGAGGCGCAAGCCTTTCGAACCCTCGGACATTCTTCCCCTTCCCCGCCGATCCCGGCCGCCGCGCGTTTTCGCGCACAATCGAACACCAGCCTGCTGGCCGGGGCGTTGTCCACTCAGAGAGAAAGTTGAGGCGAAAACGTCCAGACCAGCGCGAGCGCTAGCCAATAATGCAAATGCCACAAATGGCGAAAGACGTTCTCATGGGCGGCTTTATCGCGCTCGCCTGTGTTGCCGTCAAGTCGCAACTTTCGCCGACAAGTCGCCCAGGCGACAGCAAAGGGTGTGAAGAAACAATTTCTTAAGCATGTGCGTTCAGTGCTATAATATTCGTCGGCTCACGTGGAAAACGCCACGATTTGGTCGGAATCGGCCATCATGTGCAGCGCCTTCCAGTGACCTTGACCTTGGGGAAGTCGTAATGCCACGCAGCAAGCAAGAAGCCAGTCGAGCTAAACAACCGGCACTCGCCAGCCAATATCGGGCAATCGGCCCAGCGGCGGTGGTTGCGGCCCTGCTCCACACGGCTAAGAAGAAAAAGCCCGCGCACAAGATCATTTCGCCACGCGCGGCCTGACAGAACGGTCTGTGGGCGCAGACCGCCGCTGACGAGCATATGCTCGTTCAGCGCGACAAACTAGAATAGCGACATCTGATCAGCATCGTCGCCATCGGGTTTCCTGCGCGCTGGTTTGGCCGGCCTTTGCTCGGTCGCGTCTTGAACCGACGTCACAAATCTCTCCTGGATTTCAGGCCCCGTGTTGGCGACCTTGTTGACGAGGTCTGAAACCGGGATCGCCTCGAAAAAACCCTCCTCGACCGGGCGCAGAAGCTCAGCGACAGCACGCGGCTCCTGGCCTCTGCAATCCAGCCAGCGTGAAAAATCCCCAGGATGGATCACGACCGGCATCCGGTCGTGGATATGGGCAATGTCGGCATTTGCGGTCGTAGTCATGATGGCGCCGGTATCCATCTCGGAACCGCCGGGGTCCGCATAGGTCTCCATGAGCCCGGCAAAGGCGACGATGCCCCCGTCTTTCGGACGCACCCAATAGGCCTGTCTTGTCCTGCTGCCCATCTGGCGCCATTCATAAAAACCGCTCGCCGGCACCAGGGTGCGACGATGGCGCATAGCGGTACGAAAGGAGGCCTTCTCAACCGCGCTTTCGGAGCGGGCATTGATGAGAAGCGGAAACTGACGCGTGTCCTTGACCCAGGCGGGTATCAGCCCCCAGCGAACCAGCATGGAAGTACGGTCGGAACGGTTCGAACCAGGTGCCTTCGGAGCGCCGGAAAGCACCATCATGATGGGTTGCGTGGGTGCGATGTTGTAGCGCTCCGGAAAGGCTTCGACATCATCCAGGCCCATGAAGGTGCTGGTCTGGTCCGGTGTCGCGGTCAGGGCAAAACGTCCGCACATGGCGCAATCTCTTCTCTGTCTGGGCCCGAAAGTGGTGGTGGAAGCGCGTCGCTGCAACCGCTAAAGCTCGGTTTGGCAGCGCGATCCACAGCCATCGCGCGGTCTGGAACATCAGGAAGACAGAATGAAATGACCAGCAGGCAGACCATACCCTCGGTTTCCGTGGCGGTCGTGCGTGGCAACACGGTGCTTCTGGTCAAGCGGGCCCGACCGCCCTCTCAAGGCGTCTATGCTTTTCCAGGCGGCAAGGTCGAGGCCGGCGAAAGCCTGGAGACAGCGGCGAAACGGGAGCTTCTTGAGGAAACCGGCCTCGACGCTGCCGACTTACACCCGCTGATCGAGATTTTCATCGACGGCTCTGTCGAAGGCCATCCCGTCGATTACCGTCTGGCTGTATTTGGTGCCCGCTACATCGGAGGCGAAGCGAAAGCCGACGATGATGCTGAAACGGCTGCCTTCTACACGCTTGCCGAGATGGAAACGATGCCGCTGGTTGGTTCAGTCTTCTCGGTAGCCCAGGATCTGCTGCAACCGGACAAAAAGCCATTGGGCTAAGCCCAGGAACGCCTTGCAGCAGACAAATTGTTTCTTCACAAAGGCTTATGATCCGCGCGTTCGCTCTTTTCGTGCTTGGCCTCGCCATTTTCGTGGCCGCCCCGGTGCGCCCCGCGGCGGCAGCCGAGGCTCCATTCGAGCCGGGGCTGATGCGGCTGGCCGAGGTTTTGGGTTCCCTGCATTTCCTGCGCAACCTCTGCGGCGAAAAGGGAGACCAATGGCGAGGCGAGATGGAAAAGCTGCTGGAGTCCGAGAATCCCGATCCGGAACGGCGTGCGCGCTTCGTCGCTGCATTCAACCGGGGCTACCGCTCGTTCGGCAGCACCTATACACAGTGCACCTCGTCGGCGAGCGAGGCGATCAACCGGTACATGAAAGAGGGTGAGAAACTCTCGCGCGACATCGCGTCGCGCTACGGCAATTAGCGAGCTGTTAACTTTTTCACCATTGTGGCAGCACAGCACCAAAGTCCTGTGGTAGGAACCTTAATGGGACATTAAAGGGACGGGTCAAGTTTGATCCTCATTTGAAGGATCGCCACTTGGATAAGGGTGATAGTTGCGTATGGGACACACAGCCAACGATATCGATGCCCTCGTCAGGGAAGAAAAGCGCCTGACCGCCGTCGAAAGCCACAGCGAAGCGTGGGCCGAAGGGCTTTCAGCGGGCATTGAGCCAGATATCATCGCAGAGGCGGCACTGGAAACGGCGTTTTGTGAGATGCTGCGCGCCAATGGCGAAACCGCAGCCCTTGCCCTGCTCGACAGGATGCGTGAAAAGGTGATTGCTGGGGCGTTCGAACCCGACCAAGTGCGGCACTGAACCGGCGTCCGGCGCCGACCGGCGGAATTGCCTTTCCGCCGCGCGGCGGCATACCGACCGGGCATTGCCCGGCAGCATGGAGAGGCGGCCGGTGAAATTTTTGTCCTTCGACAGACCCCGTGGCCTGACGTTTGGTGCTGGTTTCCTCGCCCTGACGCTCGCGATCCCTTCGGCCCTCACGACAACCCGTCAGGCTGTTGCCCTCAGCGAAATCAAACGCGATGAGGTGCAGGTCCCCGGCCGGCGTCAGCAAATGGGACCAGAAGCACCCAAACCCGGTGTCGTGCCGCTGCCGGATCCGATCCAGACCGTTCCGCCGGCCCAAAAGACAACGCCACCGGGTCAGGACGAGCCCGAGCAGGTCGAGCCCGCCAAGCCTGGAGAGGGCAGCGGCAATCTCGCGCGGCCTCAGATCGATCCCACCGCATCGTTGCCACCGGTGCAGTACGATCTCGCCAAACTGCCGGAACCGGTGCGGCGCATGCGCGACCTGATCATCGAGGCCTGCAAGACCGGCGATATTGAAAAGCTTCGACCGCTGATCGGTACCGGCGATTCACTCACACAGCTTTCGCTGACCGACATCGAGGGCGACCCGGTCGCCTTTCTCAAAGGGTTGTCTGGCGACACCGAAGGCCAGGAAATCCTGGCTATTCTGCAGGAAGTTCTCGATGCAGGCTACGTGCAGCTCGATCCCGGCACTCCGCAGGAACTTTACGTTTGGCCTTACTTCTTCGCCTATCCGCTGGCCAAGCTGGATGCCAAGCAGCGCGTCGAGCTGTTCAAGATCGTCACCGCCGGCGACTATGAAGACATGAAGCAATACGGCACCTACATCTTCTACCGGGTAGGTATCACGCCACAGGGCCGCTGGACCTTCTTCGTCGCGGGGGATTGAGAGTGGCTGTCCGACATCTTGAATGACTGCCGGGCGGCAGCATCAGCGCCACGGAGGTGCCCGACGAGGCCATATGGCGGCTATGTCGGGCTAAACTCTCAGTAACCGCCGCGACGGTAATAACGCTCGTCACAGGGCGCGGTGAAGATACGACCATAGCGATCCTGATAACGACACATCTCGCGACCGCGGTCACGCGGCTGCGGGCCGCCGGACGTCGCCAGAACCGCACCAAGCAGCGCGCCGGCGCCTGCTCCGATCAGCGTGCTTTCGGTATTGCCGCCAATCGCCTGGCCGACCAACGCACCGCCGGCCGCGCCAAGGGCGGCACCGCCGGTTGCCCGCTGCTGCTGCGGTGTCTGCGAACAGGCGGCGATGCCGAGCGTCATGACCAACGCCGTGGCGGTCGCGAATTTCATCAGATTCATCAGGATAGTCTCCGTTTAGTCCGAGCGGACGTCGGCGCGACCTTACCGATCTAACATGAACGCAGCCTGTCTAAATCTCGCAACCTTGCGGCAACCAAACCTCTGCCCGCAGCGACAGTGGCAATGAGGCTCTAGCCGACCACAGCTTCCGAGAATTCGACCGCCCTGCCCTGCGATGGCATGACGATCTCGCCTTCCCACATGACACGGGTGCCGCGAACGATCGTACCAACCGGCCAGCCGGTGACTTCCTTGCCATCATAGGGCGTCCAGCCTGCCCGCGAGCCTGCCTGGGCGTTGGTGATGGTTTCGCGCCGCTTCATATCCACGACCGTGAAGTCGGCGTCATAACCAGCGGCGATGCGCCCCTTGCGGGCCATACCGAAGATGCGGTTCGGACCATGGCTGGAGAGATCAACGAAGCGCTCCAGCGTGAGCCGGCCGGCATTGACGTGGTCCAGCATGATCGGGACCAGCGTCTGCACGCCTGTCATGCCCGAGGGGGAAGCTGGATAGGGTTTTGCCTTCTCGGCCAGCGTGTGCGGGGCATGGTCGGAGCCGAGCACATCGACAACGCCCTGGCCGATGCCGTGCCAGATGCCGTCACGGTGACGGGCCGCGCGCACCGGCGGGTTCATCTGCAGCAACGTGCCGAGACGCGCATAGTCATCCGAACTCATCGTCAGATGGTGCGGCGTCGCCTCGCAGGTGGCGACATCCTTGTGCTGCTGGAGGAAGGTGATCTCCTCCGCCGTCGAGATGTGCAGGACATGGATGCGCGCGCGGGTCTGACGTGCGATGCGCACCAGGCGCTCGGTGCACTGGAGGGCTGCGATCTCGTCGCGCCATATCGGGTGCGACGACGGATCGTTCTCGACCCGCAGGCCAAGGCGCTCGCGCAGGCGGAATTCGTCTTCCGAGTGAAACGCCGCGCGGCGGCGCGTGTTACGCAGGATGGAGGCCACACCTTCGTCATCCTCTACCAGCAGATCGCCAGTGGACGAGCCCATGAACACCTTGATGCCGGCGGCACCAGGCAAGCGCTCTAGTTCGGCAACGTCACCGGCATTGTCGCGCGTACCGCCGACCCAGAAAGCGAAGTCGCAATGCATGCGTCCCGTAGCGCGCCCGATCTTGTCGGCGAGCGTCGCTTCGCTGGTGGTGAGCGGATTGGTGTTGGGCATTTCGAAGACAGCAGTGATGCCACCCAGCACCGCCGCGCGAGAACCGGTCTCGAGATCTTCCTTGTGCTCGAGGCCCGGCTCGCGGAAATGCACCTGGCTGTCGACAACGCCAGGCAGCACATGCAGGCCGCGGCAATCCATGGTTTCTCCAGCGGAAGCGGTACCGAGGTCGCCGATTGCAGCGATCCTGCCGCCACTCACGCCAACGTCGCGCTGGCCAATGCCATCATGATTGACGACGATGCCGCCCTTAAGGATGAGATCGTAGGTCACTGCCATCCGCTCCGGCCCTTGTGTGGGAATTGCCTGCGGCTTACGTAATGGCTCTTCGAAATGCAAGATCGGGCCCATGCCGACAACCCTTCTCGCCGACCGCACCCTTATCTCCGTTTCCGGCTCCGAAGCCGAACACTTCCTGCAGAATATCCTGACCGTCGATCTCGACGGTCTTGGCCAAGCTGAGGCCAAACCGGGCGCATTGCTGGCGCCGCAAGGCAAGATCCTGTTCGACTTCCTGGTCTCCCGCGCGGGCGAAAATGCCTTCCGGTTGGAGTGCCGCGCCGATATTGCTGACGATTTCGTCAAGCGACTGATGTTCTATCGGCTGCGCGCCAAGGTCGACATTTCCAAGCAGGAACAGGATGTTGTTGCCATTTCGTGGCGGGCTGATTCAACAACCTCGCAAAATGATTCCGCTACCTCACCTGGTGATTCAAGCGCAGGCGTGCGTGACAGCCGGTTCGAACCTCCTGTCTTGCGCTTCTATGAAACGCCGTTGCCTGAAGCAGATGCCACGCAGGCCGAATGGGATGCCTTCCGCCTTTCGCGGGGCGTGGCCGAAAGCGGTCCCGACTACGCACTGAACGACGCCTTCCCGCATGACGTGCTGCTCGACCAATTGGATGGCGTCGGCTTCAAGAAAGGCTGCTTCATCGGCCAGGAAGTGGTTTCGCGCATGCAGCACCGCGGCACCGCGCGCCGGCGGGTGCTGCTGGTGGAGGCCGCCAGTGCCTTGCCCGCCTCGGGCACCGAACTGACCGTCAACGGCCGCCCTGTCGGTGCCCTCGGCTCGGTGTCAGGTACGCGCGGCCTGGCCATTGCCCGCATCGACCGCGTCAAGGCAGCGATGGACGCCAGCCAGGAAATCAGCGCCGATGGCATCGCCGTGTCGCTGAGCATTCCTGGTTGGGCGCGCTTCACCTTCCCCAAAACCGCCAGTGCGGAAGACGCCTGATGGCGGACCGCGTCGGCGCGCCGCCGCGAGCCTGGCAACGCATGCTGTCGGGGCGCAGGCTCGACCTGCTCGACCCTTCTCCGCTCGACATCGAGATCGGCGACATCGCGCATGGCCTTGCCCGCGTCGCGCGATGGAATGGCCAGACCTCTGGCGATCACGCCTTTTCGGTGGCGCAACACTCGCTCCTGGTCGAAGATATTTTCCGCGCCATCGTGCCGTCAGCGCCGCCAACGGCACAGCTGACCGCTTTGCTGCATGATGCGCCGGAATACGTTATCGGCGACATGATATCGCCGTTCAAATCCGTCGTCGGTGGTGGCTACAAATCCTGCGAGGAACGGCTGCAGCATGCCATTCATCTGCGTTACGGATTGCCGGCTTCGACAGGTCAAGGCCTGAAGAAGGACATCAAGCGCGCCGACCAGATCGCCGCCTATTTCGAGGCGACTGCACTGGCCGGATTCGGGCTGGCGGAAGCAGCGGAGTTCTTCGGCCGCCCGCGCGGCTTGTCCGCCGATCAGTTCGACCTCACGCCCAAGCCTGCCAAGCAGGTGGAAAAGGCCTTCACGGCCCGTTTCCACAAGATCGAAGCCGATTTGCGCTAGGTTTACTCAGCCCTCGATGAAGCGCAGCCCAACCACTCCGACAACGATAAGCACAATACAGCCGAGCCTGAGTGGTGTCGCCGGATCACCGAAGAGCACGATGCCGAGGGTCGCGATGCCGACAGCACCGATGCCTGTCCACACCGCATAGGCAGTGCCAGCCGGCAGGTGGCGCATGGCGAAAGTCAGCACGAAGACGCTGAGCAACGCGAAGAAAATGCCGCCGACGCTCGGCCAGAACCGCGTCCAGCCTTCGGCATATTTCAGCGAGACACCCATCGCAATCTCGATGACGCTCGCGACAAGAAGCAGCAACCAAGCCATTCCGGCCCTCCTTTGATTTTCAGGCGCAGGCTCATGTGTGATAACAGGAACCAAAGAGCAATTACGCACCTTTTGGTGCCTATGGGTTTCGATGGCTGCTCCGAACGTTTATGATTCCGCCTGCTCCGCCAGGGACGCGCTGGAACTGATCGCTTCCAAATGGGCGATGCTGATCCTGCCGGCTTTATCCGGGGGACCGACGCGCAACAGTGCATTGCTCCGGAAAATCGGCGGCATCTCGCAGAAAATGCTGACACAGACACTGAAAGACCTGGAACGCAACGGGCTGGTGATCCGGCAGGACATGCAGACTGTGCCGCCGCATGTCGAATACAGGCTGAGCACTCTCGGAAGCTCGCTCAGCGAAGCGCTGATCGTGCTCGACCGCTGGGCGGAGCGTCATTCGGTCGATCTTGACGCCGCTCGCGAGCGCTTCGATGCTGCTCGAACGGAAGGTGCCTAGAGCAATTCCAGGAAAAGTGCGTAGCGGTTTTCCGCCCGGAATTGCGTAAAAACAAAGAGTTAGAGCGTTTCCGCGCTTCCGTTAAAACGGAAACGCTCTAGCGTCCCTGCCGCTCCAGACGGTCGAGGAACCACTGTGTCAGCCGTACCCAGACTTCGTCTTTCTCGCCGGTGTCTTCGCAACCGTGGTCGAGATTCGGATTGTCGTTGACCTCGATGACGAAAACGCCGTCCCTGGTTTCCTTCAGGTCGACGCCATAAAGACCGTCGCCGATGCATCGAGCGGCTTTGACTGCCGTCTGCACGGCATGAGACGGCGCATCCTTCAAGGTGAAAGTCTTGAAGCCACCTTCGTCGGGCTTGCCGGCGCGGTCGTGATTGACGATCTGCCAGTGCTGCTTGGCCATCAGATACTGCACGGCAAACAAAGGCTCGCCACCCAGCACGCCGATGCGCCAGTCATAGTCGGTCGGGATGAATTTCTGAGCGACGAGCAGATCGGAGTCCTCCAGCCATTCCGTCGCCAGCTTCTTCAACTCGCCAAAATCCTTGCATTTCTTGACACCACGCGAGAACGCGCTGTCGGGGATTTTGAGGACCAGCGGGAAACCAAGCGTTTCGGCGGCCACTTCCAGGTCAGACGGGCCGGCGATCATCACGGTGGGCGGCACCGGCACGTCATTAAAGGCCATCAACTCATTCAGATAGACCTTGTTGGTACAGCGGATCATCGACAGTGGATCGTCGATCACCGGCATGCCTTCCTGCTGGGCACGGCGGGCAAAACGATAGGTATGATTGGAAATCGAAGTCGTCTCGCGGATGAACAATGCGTCGTAGTTGGCGACCTTGGCCAGATCCTTCCTGGTGATCGGCTCCACCTCCACGCCCATCTTTTCGGCGATGCGGGCCCAATAGCGCAGCGATGAGATCGCCGAGGGCGGCAGTTGCTCATGCGGATCGACCAGCGTTGCGAAAGTGTAGCGTGCCGGGACACGTGCCTTGCTGTCGCGCCATTCGCGGCCGGTGTAGGTATCGAGGCATTCGAGGAAGCGCTTCTCCTCCTCCTCCGTCATGCGTGCCAACGGATAGAAGCCAATCTTGCGAATCGTCGCCCACTCACCTGCGTCGGTTATCGCCACTTCCAGCGCCGGCGCGCGGAACCAATCGAACAGGAGCTTGGCAAAACGATCCCAGGCCTTGCCGGGACCGATACCGAAGAAGATGTGAACCTTGGCAGGAAAAACACCGCCGATATCCTTGCGGCACTTGTTCAGCGCCAGCTCCAATTCCGGCAGCGCATGCTCGTAGAGCTTGCGCTCGGAGAGATCGATCATCGTCTCGACGGTTGGGATGACCTTGTGGCCGCGTGAACTCGCCAGCAGCGAGGCATAGTAACCGCGGCTCTGATAGTCATAACGATTGGAAAGGTTGATGACCTTTGGGCGCGGCCCGCGAAACAGGGCCGGATGGGCCAGATAGTCCCGGTTGGTGATGACTTTGTGCGGCGTTGCCACCTGGTCGAGATCGTTCTGCCTGCCGGTGAGGATGACCCAGGTCATTGTTTCTCGCGCGCTCCAAGAATGATGGCGGCACGCAGTCCGTCGCGACCGAACTGCGCCATGGAAATGAAGATGTCGTAAGGCACCGGAATGTTGGCTGCATCCGCTTGCGTTTCTTCCCGTTCGTCCTCGACCCACGGGTCGTGGATGAGGATATGGTCACCGTCGTCGCCGATGGCCAGAACCCAGTGCGGAACTTTCTTGCCGAACATCAGGAAGCCACTGATCAGGACCACAACGAGCTTGTCTGCGGCGATCGCCGTACGGATGTCATCAATGGAAAAAGCGCTGTGGTGCACCGGAATCCCATATTCCCGGGCGCGACGCTGAAAATCGATCTGTGCCAGTTCCATCACCCGGCGCTTCTCGCCGCTGCGCACCGACTGCAGGAACAGCGGGCCGTCGAACGAGACAAAAACCTCGGCCGAAAGCCCATATTCGTAGGCCGTCACCGCCAATCCGAACGGCTCGCAGCCGCCGGGACCCGACATCATGAAGACTGTGGTTGCCTCGCGCCATAACCGCACTTCCATGACCGGGTCTGGCCGGAAGCCAGGGTCGAAATGCGCCATCGTCATCATCAGACAGCAGGGCCCACAGGTGAAATCGCAAGTCTGCTCGTAAAAGGGTACGGACGTTGCCATCTGCACATGGCCACGCAGCATCTTCTCGTACCGGAGTGCAGGCGCGCCATCCTCGTAGTAGTCGATCTCGCGGCCGATCTTGCGATAGCCTGCCTGTTCATAGATGCGGATGGCGCGAGAATTGTCCTCCCGCACTTCCAGGCGCAGCATCATGCGATCGTGTTCAAAAGCCGTATCTTCAGCCGCCTCCAGCAACAGGCGGCCGATGCCTTGCCCACCGAAATCGGGGCCGGTGGCCAACGAATAGAGCCGCGCCACGCGGCTGCCCTTGCGAAACAGGATGATTGCGTAACCTGCGATTTTACCGCCACTCTCTGCGATCAGCGTCTCGGCCGTCTCCCGTTCGATGAGTTGGCGGAAGGAACGGCGCGAAATTCGGTCGCTTGCAAAGACGGCGTTTTCGATGGCGGCGAGAACATCGACGTCGGAAGCGCGGGCCGTGCGGAGTTCGGCAGGCATGAAGGCTTGAAAAACCTCGGTGCGTAGCAGGAAAGAGACCTATCGAAACATCGATGACGCCGACGGGGAAAGCCGACGCATGTCCAGCGTTTCGCGCTTCGATTTCGGCTGAATTGTGACAGATTCGACTTGCTTGCCAAGACGTCGACCACCTTCCCCCGGTGGATATAACGCTGCCGAGTGTCGGAAACGCAGCTACCTGACAACCCTCTGCGCGCTGGCCAGTGTGCCGATTGCCGCCAACACGTTGGAGCGGTCAGGGAACAGATGCTGATGGAGCGCGACCCGGAAGCCTGCCGATAGACCTGGCTGCGTTGGTGCCCCCCTCAGACCTTGCTTTCGGCGCCCTCGATCAACTGGCGGTAGGCATTTCGCGCCACGACGGCGAGGCGTTCTTGCGGCAGCGCGCCCACAACGGCGCAACCATAGCCCTTGTCGAGCCAGTAGACCGCCGTTGGGCCATTCTTCTCTGTGTAAGTGCCCTTGGCATAGCTGCCCGATTCCGAGGTTACGAAGAGCGAGATGCGGTTGCCCTCCGCATCCTCATAAAGCAGCATCGCCGCCTTGCCCGTGCCCGCCGGCAGCAGCCTGCCTCCGATGAGTTGGAACCCATCGGCAGTCAGATCCGGTGTCACCAGCCGCAAGCCGATCCGTGCCGACAACCAGTTGCGCATATGCTCCTCATCCGAGGCGGGCACCTCGACCGCATGACGCTTCTCAGCAGCATAAACGACATAGGCCGCAACCGCTTCCTCGGCAAACCTGTCGGCCGAGACATCTTCCACACCAATGCCACGCGTGCCGGCGACATAGCCACCAGTACCGCCTATTGCCAAAAGAACCGCTGCCGCAGCGGCCTGCCACCAGCGGGAACGTTGCGGCAGCCGGGGCCTGCCATCGCCAGCAACCAGCGTGGTGAAGCGCGCTGGAACCGGCTCATCGAGAATCCCTGCCATGGCGAAGCGTAGTGCTTCGCGATCGGCGCTGAAGCGATTGCTCCTGGCCTTCATCTCCGGGTTGGCTTCGAGCCACATGTCGAAGGCGGCACGCTCCTCGTCCGGCAGCTCGCCGTCGAGTGCCAGATGAATGTCCCGTTCGGTGAAGTCGCGCGCGGTCATTTCTCGACCACCTTCAGCGAACGGCGGCGCGCACGATCGTCGAGCAGTGCGCGCAGATCCTCCCGGCCGCGCGAAATCCGCGACATCAGCGTACCGGCGGGAATGCCCAGAATGTTGGCCGCTTCCGCATAGGAGAAACCTTCGATGGCAACAGTCACGATTGCTGCCCGGCGCTCAGGGGCGATCGCCTGCAAGGCGTCGAGGATTTCCCTGGAAGCAATGTTTTCGACCTGGATCGAAGGAACCGTCAGCGCCTCGTCGCCATCCAGCGGCAGCATTGCCATTTCGCCGCGACGACTCACCTTGCGCATCTGGTCGATGAAAAGGTGGTGCATGATCGTGAACAGCCATTTCCTCGGGCTCTCGCCGGTTTGCCAATTGTCCAGCTTGGCCAGGGCACGCTCGAGACAATCCTGGACGAGGTCGTCCGCGGAATCGCGATCGCGCGACAACGCACGCGCGTACCGGCGCAAGCGCGGAATCTCGCCAAGGATCGCGGCCTTCCTGTCGTCCATGGGTGGCGGTTCGCCAATCTTTCCCGTTGCCCCGGCGATTGAACGCGCCTTCGCTGGCCGGCGCAAGCTGTGCCGGTACCCGCTTTGTTGCCTTCAAGAGCAGAACGAAGCCGGCAGAAGGATTATTCCCGAGCTGATCGGAGACAGCATCAAAAAATGCAACGCCGCCAGCGATAGAACCAGCGGCGTTGGGGAGACCGTATGTCGACCGATATCAGAAGCGGTAGTTGACACCCATCTTGACGGTGTGGCTCTTCAGATCTTCCGAGCGTTTGGAGCCGTTGCGCAACGTATAGTCGACGTCGCCATAGTTCACGTAGTTGTATTCGACCTTAGCTGAGATGTTACCGGCGAACGCCTGCTCGATACCCCCGCCAACCAGGTAGCCACCTTCCCACTTGCCTCCCGAGGCGACGGTACCGCCCGGCTTGACCTTGGTCATCGAATAGCCGGCGGTGCCGTAGACCAGTGTCTTGTCGAAGGAGACGCCGGCGCGAACCTTGGCGGCACCGGTCCAGGTGCGCTTCAACTCGGCACCGTCATCCAGCTTGTGCTTGCTTCCCTTGGAGTAAGCGCCGTCAAGTTCCGCGCCGTAGACGAATACGCCGCTCTGGAAGTTGGCGCCGACCTGGCCGCCGAACTGCAGGCCGCTCTTACCGGAAAACGGGTTGGGAAAGCCCGAGGATGATGTACCCAACTGGCCACCGATATAACTACCGGACCAGTTGTAGGCGGGATCCGAATAGGTCTGGTCGGATACGAGGTCGGCCGCCATGGCCGGCACGGCGAAAGGTGCAACGCCAGCGAACATGACGAGAAACAGATTTCGCTTGGACATGGTTTTAGCTCCGAAAATGATTGAGCTGCGGAGCATTTCGCTCCGCAGCCCGTTGGCGGGGCTGACAGCCGGTCGGCGACTGGGGAAGCAATCCGCCGGCTGGGCCCCGTGCACCAGCGCGCTGGTTGCATGGGGACAATGGCCGGCATGGATTACGCCAACATTGCGCAAAGTTTAGCGAAAACAAATATTTATGGGTAATCTTTCAGTAAGATTCCTTAAGCGTTTCTGAACGCTGCTACCCCTGTTTCGGGGCGCGCGACAGCAGCCTCTGGTAGAACAGACCAATGCCGATCAGCACTGCGCCAAGCCCAATGAAGGACAGCGCTCGCAACACGCCTTCCAGTTCCGACATGTCGAACAGGAAGACCTTGAGCACCGCGATCGCGATCAATGCCGCCGAAGCGACGCGCAGGACATACGAGCTGAAGCGAACACCGACCACCAACAGCACAACGCCGAGCAGCAGCCATAGCGCCGAATAGCTGTAGGTCTCAACCTGTTCCATGCCGCTCCACAGACCGATGAACTCACCCTTGAAGAAACGTCGCACCGACAGGGTCGCATAGGCAAAGGCCAGCAAGGCTCCCATCAGGGCAAGCATGGCGGAATACCATTTCGGCCGCTTGCCGCGCGCGTAATAGGCCAATGCCCCTGCTGCGGCGGCCGGCAGCAGATAGGCCAGGAACAGCAGATTGAAGACCGGAATCCGGCCCGTCGATTCGTCCGTGAACAGCGGGTTAAGGATGACAAAGTGCTGGCTGACGATGGTGAGCGCCGACACGACCCCCACGATCAGCGAACCATAACGCAGCACCGAGCTTGGCGAGCGCATGTCAATGCTGATCAGAATGGCACCGGCACCAAGAGCTATCAGCGTATAGATCGCCTGCTCGGCGAGCGAGACCGGCCCGTCGTCGATGACACCGCCATGCATGGCATGACGCACCAGCATGGCGACGCCAAGCAAGGCAAACATCGCCGCTCCAGCTTCCATGGCAAGGCGTGGGCGCCCATTGGTGGTGCGCGCCAGCTGCCAGGCGGCAAAGCCGAAGGCGAGTGCTGGAACGCCATAGCCGGGCAACAGCCAGTTGAAGACTGGTGTCCTGGAGAGGAATTCCGCGCCGACGATGGTGGGGTCGAAGGCAACGCGGGCAAGAACGGCCACGACAGCGCCAACGGCAAGCCAGCCAAGAACAGGATAGCTGCGCCAGCGCGTGGCCAAAGCCGGCACGACAGCGGCCGCGCCCAACAGGACGGTGGTCAGGCCCGAACCGAAGGCCATGTGCAGCATCAGCACGGTGGCCAACCCTGCGCCGGCCAATGCAAAGAAAACAGCCAGACCACCGGTGAGCGGTGGCTCTTCAGCCCGCGCGATCCATTCGCCGCCGGCCACCAGAATAGCGAGCAAAACCAGCGCAACTGCCGCGTAGATCAAGTCCCGATCGATATCACCGAAGGTCACCCAAAGCGACAGCACGATCGCGAGAGGCACAGCTGCAGCCCACGCCGCCCAGGAGGCAGATTGGGTAAGGCTTGCCACGACATGCCGCCTGGCGCTCCATAAGCCTGCGCCCAGGAACAGCAGACCGAGCACAATGCCGATACGGGTCATGGCGGCATCGGCTGCGACGGTGACAGGCATGGTGTCGATTGTCGCGTAACCCGAAAGATCGATGGAGCTCTCAGCCAACGGCGTGATCTTGAGGTAAGCAAAGATCGTCGCCAGCCCGGCACCGTAAAGGACAGGCAAGGCCTGCGGTCGAAACACAACCGTGCCAATCATCACCGCGACGATAATGGCCGCCGGCCAGGCACCGCCGATGTCGGCGAAACGAGGCTCCGCAAACAGCAGCAGTGCTGCTGCCGCCACGAAGATGGCCGGGGCAATCGACGTCAGGTCAAATCCCACTTGTCTCTCGATCGGGCCGGGCTCTGCGCCGAGCCAGACAAAGCCGAGAACTGCCAGCACGATGAGGTTGATAAAGACCAGCACGCCGAAGCCGGGTATCGGTGCTTCGACCATGTAGAGCACGATCCACAAACCGACGCCGACGAAGGCAGCCGCCATCAGCAGCGACCACCTACGGATACGCGCGATGAACCCGGTCGCCGCAAGGACGACAGCCAGATAGCCGAACAGAGCCCAGGGATTGGGCGACTGGGAAGCCACGAGCATCGGCGTTGCCAGAGCGCCGAGCAGGCCGACGCCGGCAAGCGCCTGACCATGCACGAGCGCGGCCGCGATTGTCGCGATGCCGATCAATCCGAGCAATATGAAAGCCACCGCAGGGTCTATGAAACCGTAGATGCCATGTGCGGCATAAACGGTACCGAATAATGTGAAGGCGCCGGCGGCGGTGAGAATCGCCGGTATGAAGGCACCGGCGGCACCCTCAATGGGCACCTTGAAGCCGGTGCGCCGGATGAATTCGCCGCCACCGGTCAGAACAAGGCCAAGGATTGCCGCCATAGCGAGCCGAACACCCGGCCCGAAGATGCCCGCCTCGATACTGTAACGCACCAGGAAAAGGCCACCCAGGGCGAGCGCAACGCCACCAACCCATACTGCCCAGCGCGTGCCGAGCGCAGTTTCGATGTCCGGTTTCTTCGTCGGTCCTTCCGGTTTGGCGGCAACGTCTTCGCCCGCCGGCTCGGAAATCGTTTCCTCATCTCGAACTGCAGGCGGGCTTCCCCACGGACCAGATGCCACAGTTTCCTGTATATCTTCCGGTTCGGACGTCTGAGGAACACCGTCCGGCCTGCCCTCGAGCAAGGCTTCACTTGAGGTCAATGGCGACGGTTCCGTCGCAAGAGCAGGTCCTGCCGCACTTGGCAGGATCAGCTTGCGCACCTCGCCGAGTTCCCGTTCGATCCTGGCAAGTTGCGATCGCTGACGAGCCACGATGACAAGCAGCACGACAAAACCAACAATGCTGAAAACATCCACCGTGGCATCCCCCTGAGGCCGCGTTTCATTCCATCGCTCGAATACGCCTATCGAGCAGCCAGGTTGGCCACCGAAAAGATCGAACAGGTTTCGGTGCCGAAGGCCAGCAGCCTGCCTTCGCTATCCTTCATGGTCGCTTCCGACACGGCCAGAGTGCGGCCCTTGTGCATGATCTTGCCCTCGCACACCACCTCGCCCGTCTTCGGCGTAATGGGGCGCATCAGGTTTACTTTGAACTCCGCCGTCGCATAAGCCTCGCCCTTGGCAAGCAGGGTCTGCACGACACAGCCGAGCGCCGAATCCAGCAAGGTTGCCGCCCAGCCGCCATGTACCCCGCCCATGGGATTGAGGTGCTTTTCATTCGGCATGCCGCGAAAGACGACGCGCCCTTCCTCCGCCTCGGTCAGTGCAAAGCTCAATTGGTAGGCCATCGGCGGCGCCGGATAACGGCCATCGATGACCCGCTGTAGCAGCTCAAGTCCCGAAAAGGCCAGCATATCGGCATGCGGAATGGTGCCAACGCCCATCGGCGAAATCCGGCCGGGATAGAGTTCAACGGCACTCATGCGGCGGTATCTCCCTTGGCGCCTTGAAGAGCGTGATGCTTGCGCAAGGCGGCAATGAAACCGGAACGAGCGTCGGGTGGTTCGACACCGCGCGGTTCATAGACATGGCGGGTGAAAAAGAAAGCGGTCAGCCGGAAGGCCTGCTCAACCGCGAAAAGATCCGCCTGCAGCGTAGCGCCACGCTGCAAGAAAGCGGGCAGCGCCAGCATCTTGTCGTGCCATGGCGCACCAGCCTCGCGCGACACCGCCCTGCCCGACTTCGGCGAGACATAGGCCAGGTTCTCTTTCATCCCGGTCGCGGCGCATTCGGAAAGGTCGAGGCCGAAACCAAGTTCATCGAGGACCATCAGTTCAAACCGCGCAACCAGCCCGCCAGCGACCTCGGCGTCCTCAAGATGCGCAATGATGAGGGCAAGCGTTTCATAGAGCGCGTCATGCGAATCCCGTTCCGGCAGAAGCCTGAGGTTCGCGGCCAACAACTGCAGGCCGTAGACCGCGAGCGCGCTGTCCATCAGCCGCGCGGCATTCATTTCGATGGCTTCAGCCTGAAATGTTCCGAGATGCTCGTCGAGGCGGGCGTGCCAGATCAGGTCGACCCGGTTACCGGCCTGCAGCACCGGCTGCATCTTGCGTGAGCGACCACCGCGCACCAGGCCGAGATGCCGGCCATGCGCGCGCGTCATCACCTCGAGAATGGCGCTGGTTTCGCCATGCTTGCGGGTGCCGAGTATGATTCCCTCGTCGCGCCATTCCATGGCGGGAGATTTGACGCCTTCGACGGGGAAATCAAGGAGCAGGCGGAAAGGTCGATGAACCCTCCCGCCAAAACAAACGGCCCGCGGCGAGTGCCGCGGACCGTAGAGATCGACTGGAGGTCGATTAGAAGTTGCGCTGGAAGCGGATGATGCCGCCGAAGCTGTTCTTCTTGTCAGCCTTGGTCCAGCTGCCGAGATAGCCGGCCTTGCCGTACCTGCCTTCGTTGACGAAATCCACTTCAGGCGTGATCACGAAACCAGGAACGATTTCGTAGGCAACGTTGGCCGCGATAGCGAGGCTATGGTTGTCGTCATACGAGACCTGGGCATTGAACTTGGTCTTGGAGTCGAACTTGTAGGTACCGCCACCCCAGACGGCCCAGTTGCCGCCCCAAGGCTTGTACTGGTTACGGTCGATGTTGTCGTCGGTGCCGTAGCCGGCCATGACGAACAGGGTGAGTTCGCTGGTCGCGTTCACGTCGAGGCGGACCTTGCCTGCCCACTCTTCGTAGGCGCTGTTGTAAGCCGCGACGCCGGTGATCGAACCCCAGTCGCCCTTGTACTTCAGACCGCCGACCACGTGCGGAACGTAGCTGTCGATGGTGTTGTTGTCGGCAGTCCAGGTGTCACCCACGCGCTTAACGCGGGAGTAGCTGCCCGAGCCCTGTTCCAGCGAGACGATCGCCGAGAAACCATTGCCGGCGTCGAAAGTGTAGCTGATCAGGTTGGTGTCTTTACCACCATAAGGAATCAGCGTGTCCTGGATGACGTTGCCGGCGTAACCGATGAACGAATCGAATGTCGTTTCATCCTTACCAACGCGCAGGCCACCGAGCTGGATCCAGGCGAAATTCAGCGACACGTTCTTGTTCACGGCGTCGCCGTTGCTGTTGGTGTTGCCGAACTGGAAACGGGTCTCGGTGAAGGTCTTCAAGGTGCCGAGTTCGGTTTCCTGGCCCGTCCAGGTCCTGAGCGCGAAACGCGCGTTCTTGGCGTAGGTGTGATTACGGTCACCGTCCAAGCGATCGGTGGCGACAGAGCCATCGAACGAGCCGACATCACCGAAGCCAGCGTCATAGCGGATGTAACCGCCGACGCGCAGGCAGGTCTCGGTGCCCGGGATGTAGAAATAACCGGCGCCATAGACGTCGCAGATCTTGACGTATTCAGCGGGTTCCGGCTCGGCGACCACGACAGCGTCGGCGGCGCGCGCACCGGAAACTGCGAGCAGTGCCGCAGCCGAGCCGAGAAGGAGGCTCTTGATGTTCATTTTGACCTCTCCAGTCAATTTTCAAAATATGTTTTCAGATTTCTGGCTGAAGGCCATTGCCACCAACCGCCACTCGAAAGGCGACGCCCGAGCGCCCCTTTCCGCCGGGACAATACGCATCGAGCTTCCACTTTCAACGAATATTGCACCGCACAACGAAGCAACGGGATATTCACCTGCTCCTTGTTGTATATTTACAACTAACACATTGATATTTAAAGGTTTTTGGCACATACGGCACATCGACAGAAATCTGTCACAAAAGGTCGATTGTTTGCCGCATAATGTTCTACCGGCAAATGAAAATAGAGAATGAAACCGACCTGCCGATGACTGTCAGGCGGCCTCGGGCGGGCGCCCTGCCCCCGCCGAAAAGGCCTTGGCAGCACGAATGACGTCGTGTGCTTGATCCTTGACCAGAAGTGCGAGCGGAGCCTCACCGTCGAGTTCCGACGCCGGCCGGATAAGCCATGACCATGCCGCTCTCGGATGACCGATGAGTTCGAGTACTTCGCGAATCCCCGGGACCGGCCGCCCGTCGACAAACTGAGCAAGCGGGAAGACGTGTTTCCTGCCGCCGGTGCGCAGGGCAATCACCTCGCCCCGTCGCTGCCAGCGGTGAAGGGTCGAGCGCGGAATGCGCAGCGTTTCTTCAAGATAAGTCGAGCCCGCTACCTGCCCTGCCCATTCCTCAACCAGAACGGATGCCAGACCGTTGCGCTGCGACGGAAGCTCCAAGCCGGTCTCGGGCAGAGGGGGTTCCAACAGAGAAGCCTCCCTATGCGCCGACACCGTACCGTCGGATGCCTGGGCGGCGTCTACCAGCAAGAGTTTGACAATCTTGGCGGCAAGCTTCGATGGATTCTTGAGCAACCGGTCCAGCACCCGGCGCTGGCGCGGAGAGAGATTGACGATGGCTGCGGCAATGCTGCCACCAACAAATGCAGCCGCCTCAATGGCCTCCTCGCCGGACTGGCCAATGCCGTCCCGCAACACGCGTTCGAGCTCAGCTACGGCAGCACGCTCGAGCTCGAGCCGAGAAAAGCCGCCCGCTGCACTGGTAAATCCATTCATGCACATCATTCCGCCGCTGCCCCGGCGCAATGAATGCCGCCGAGACGTCGACGGCTATAGGTGCGGCATATGACAGTTACGCGACAGATGAACAGGCCCGATCAATGCGGGAAATCCAACCCCATCTGGCGATAGCGTTCCGGGTCATCACCCCAGTTTTCCCGCACTTTCACAAACAGGAAGAGATGTGTCTTCTGCTCAAGGATCTCAGCGATCTCCTTGCGCGCCGCCTCGCCGATAGCACGGATGGTTTCGCCCTTGTGGCCGAGTACAATTTTTTTCTGGCTGTCCCGCTCGATATAGATCACCTGCTCGATGCGCACCGAGCCGTCCTTCTTTTCCTCCCATTTTTCGGTTTCCACGTGGGAGGAATAGGGCAATTCCTGATGCAGGCGCAGATAAAGTTTCTCGCGCGTGATCTCGGCGGCAAGCTGGCGCATGGGCAGGTCGGAAATCTGATCTTCCGGATAATACCACGGGCCAGCCGGCAAAGCCTTGCCAAGATAATCGAGCAAGTCCGTGCACCCGGAACCAGTCAGCGCCGAGACCATGAAAGTGCGCTCGAAGGCAACCCGTTCATTGGCGATCTTTGTCAAAGTCAGCAGCGTCTCCGGTTTCACGCGGTCGACTTTGTTCAGCACCAACACCTTCGGCTGACGCACATCGGCCAGCTTGTCCAGAATAGCGTCGGCGTCGCCCTTGATGCCGCGCTCGGCGTCGATCAGCACCAGAACCAGATCGGCATCCTTGGCTCCGCCCCAGGCAGTCGTGACCATGGCGGTATCGAGTCGCCGCTTCGGTTTGAAAATGCCGGGCGTATCGACCAGCACGATCTGTGCAGCTCCGTGGGTGGCAATGCCACGCACGAGGGCACGGGTCGTCTGGACTTTGTGGGTAACAATAGACACTTTGCTGCCGACGAGCTGGTTGATCAGCGTCGACTTCCCAGCATTGGGCGCGCCGATCAGCGCGACAAAACCAGAGTGCGTTGTCTCTGGGCTCAGATCAGCTGTCATCGCACGTTCTCTCCTTCGGCGGCCCATACCCCTTCACGGACCAGCAGGGCCGTAGCGGCGGCCTGTTCCGCTTCACGTTTGGAGCGGCCGGTACCGGCCGCCGGTTCCTTGGAAGCCACGCTGACGGTTACCGTGAAAAGTGGATCATGATCCGGCCCTTCCCGGCTGTCGATCCGGTATTCCGGCGTAGCCGCGGCCGCCTGATGCGCCCATTCCTGCAGCTCTGTCTTTGGGTCGCGCCTTGCCGCGCCGGCCGCTTTGGCACGCGGTTTCCAATAAGCATGGATAAAACGCCTGGCAGCGTCGAGACCGTCATCAAGATAGATGACGGCGATGAGCGATTCCAGCGCGTCGGCACGCAGGTTGACACGCTTGCGTTCGGCCAGATTACGCACTTCACTGCCCACCCGGATCAAATCGGCCAATCCGATCTCATCGGCGATCTGTGCCAGCGTTTCAGCGTTGACCAACGCGTTCAGCCGTACCGAAAGTTCACCCTCCGGCGCATTCGGAAAATCGGCCAGCAGCATATCCGCAACTGCGAGGCCGAGTACCCGGTCACCCAGAAATTCAAAGCGTTCATAATCGATACCGGCATGGCTGCCGCGTGCACTGGCATGTGTCAGCGCACGCTGCAGACGCTGCGGATCGCGGAAACTGTGACCGGTTCGGTTTTCCAGAACGGCGGCTAACGCTTCAGGTGCCAAACGCTTGGGCGCCGTCATTGGCTAATGGACAAAAGAAAAGAGGCGCGACGGGCGCATCTCGGAAGGCCACTTCCAGATCTCGAGCGGGCTGGCTCCGCCAGCGATCGAGAAGAAGATGATGTTGGCGCGACCGACAAGATTGTCGGCTGGCACGTAACCGACACTGAAGCGGCTGTCGCTGGAATTGTCGCGGTTGTCGCCCATCATGAAATAGTGACCCGCAGGCACGACGAACTCGCGCGTGTCATCGCCGATTCCGTTTGGCGTCAGGTCGAGCGTGTCGTAACTGACGCCGTTCGGCAGTGTCTCGCGATAGACGTCGACGGGCCTGTTCTGCTCGGTGATATCAGGGTTGTCGATCTGACCAACCTTGGTGCGCGGCGCGCCGACATCGTTGATAAAGAGCTGGCCGCCCTTCATCTGGATCTTGTCGCCCGGCAGGCCGACGACACGCTTGATGTAGTCGACGGACGGGTCCGGCGGGAACTTGAAGACCACCACATCGCCGCGGTTGGGTTCCGAACCCCAGATGCGGCCCGAGAAGAGGTCAGGTCCGAATGGCAGCGAATACCGCGAGTAACCGTAGGCCCATTTGGTGACGAAGAGATAGTCGCCTTCCAGCAAAGTAGGCCGCATCGAACCCGAAGGAATCGAAAAAGGCTGGAAGAACAAGGTGCGAATGACAAGCGCCAGAAGCAGAGCTTGCACGATAACGCTTACAGTTTCGCCAAGTCCGCCGCTTTTCTTCTCGGATTTGTCAGCCACGCTCATCTCATCCTCACTAGAGCGCCGCACACGAAGGACGCCCTAACACTTTATATGTGCACATCTGCTTGACGAAAATCGATTCCGATGTTCGGGCCGACGCGCTGTCCTGCCGGTTCATATACGGGGTCGCTGTCTGCCGGGCAACGCCAATAACCTCCAGCGTCCATCACTGTGGCACTTCTGCGACCGGTAGCGCCTCGATGATCACAAAGGCTTGAGCGAGCGGGTAATCATCCGTGATCGTGAGATGGATCACTGCCTGGTGCTCGAACGGCAGAAGCTTCGCAAGTTGCACTGCCGCACCGCCGGTCAAGGCCATGGTCGGCTTGCCACTCGGCAGATTCACCACCCCCATGTCACGCCAGTAGACGCCCTGGGCGATACCCGTTCCCAACGCCTTGGCGCAGGCTTCCTTGGCGGCGAACCGCTTGGCGTAGGAGGCTGCCCGGGTCCTACGACCCTCCGAGCGGGCCTGCTCGACATCCGTGTAGACCCGCTTGATGAAACGCTCGGCATGCCGCTCGAGCGACTTCTCGATACGGCGGATGTCGATCAGATCAGAACCGATGCCGATGATCATCGTGTTGCTGAACCCAGCGCATCGGAACCGGACAGCTGATGATGTGCGGCTCGCGCGGCAAGCCGCCTACGCCGGCGCTCCTGGAAAGCCGTCATCCCCCAACGCGTAAGCCCGTAGGCAACAACGCCGGTCAAAAGTCCAAGCGGAACTGCGCCGATCGTCATCGGCTTCAGAACCGGCTCCCAAAGCTGAGACAGGCTCAAATGCTCCATCATCGCACCGAGATGCTCTGTCACCCCTTTGCGAGGCAGGTGCTCGTGCAGGATCAGTTTGCCGGTCTCCCAGGAAGCTCCCCAGAGAAACGGCATCGTCAGCGGATTTCCGAGCGCGGTACCGATGGCGGCGGCCACCAGATTGCCGGCGACCAGCCAGCAAACGGCTGCGGCGACGAGGAAATGCAATCCGAGCGGGAAGAAAGACGCAAACACGCCCGCAGCCACTCCGGCGGCTACGGCATGCGGTGTTGCCTTCAGGCGGACGACGCGCCTGGCGTAGTAACGCAACGAACGCGACAACGAACGGCGCGGCCACAGCCACACACGCAGGCGTTCACCAAGACTTTCCGCTTTTCTGCGCTTGAACAACATCAGGCCAAATCCACCCAGGCCATTCAGAGCGTACGGCTGCCCGGCTTCACAGGCGGAATGGCGGCCAGCTCAGGCGGCAACTGGTCGGCAGGATACGCCGGAACCTCATACTGCGCGAGTGCAATCAGCGGCACGCCGACATCAGTCTTGCCGGCCGAACGGTCGATGATACAAGCGGCAGCCAACACTTCAGCACCGAGATCGTGCAGGCATTCGATCGTCTCGCGGATCGAGAGGCCAGTGGTGACGATATCCTCCACGATGACGACGCGAGCGCCCTTCTCGATCTCGAAACGGCGCAGCCTGAATACGCCCTGCTCGCGCTCGACCCAGATCGCCGGCACGCCAAGATGACGCGACGTCTCATAGGCCGGGATCAAACCGCCGACCGCAGGACCGACGACATAGTCGATCGCCCCCCTCACTTCGACGCGAATCTTTTCGGCCAGCGCCTTGCAGAGGCGCTCGGTCTTGTCCGCATGCATGAACACCCGCGCCTTCTGCAGGAAGGTCGGACTGCGCAGGCCGGAAGTGAGGATGAAATGTCCCTCAAGCACTGCGCCCGCCGAGCGGAAGATATCGAGCACTTCAGCCGTGTTCATGCCTTGCCGTTCCAATCATCCGTTGACGCGTCGCGCATCGCTGACGCTCGAGTTTTCCTTGAGCTGCGACAGCAGCCGGTTCAAGTGCTTCAGATCCCAGACTTCGAGGTCGATCAGCATTTCGGTGAAGTCAGGCGCGGTGCGCACCATCGACAGCGTGTGGATATTGGCGTCGTTCGACGCCACTACTTGCGCAATATCAGCAAGGGAACCCGGCGCATTGATGGCAGTCACTGAAATACGAGCGGGAAAGCGTTCGCGGTTGTTTTCGTCGATGTCCCAGCGGACATCGATCCATCGCTCCGGCTGATCATCGAAGGCCGTCAATGACGGCGACTGGATCGGATAGATGGTAATGCCGGAGCCCGGCTGGATGATGCCAACAATGCGGTCACCGGGAACCGCGCCTTCAGGCGCGAAGCGCACCGGCAGATCGCCGCGCACGCCGCGAATCGGCACTGCTGCATCGTCCCTCGGCTGCGTCTTGTCGCGGCGCGCGGCCCGTCCTGGCATCTGGAACAGCATGCCGGCGGCGTTGCGGATACGTGACCACCCCTCCTCGCGCTGCTTCGGCGGCGTGACCGTGACACGCTCGTCCTTGTAGTCGGGGAATACCGCCTTCAAAACATCGGCCGAAGCAAGTTCGCCGCGACCGACGGAAGCAAGCACGTCCTCGATATCCTTGCGCGCCAGCCGGTGCAGCACCGACTTCAGGTTTTCCTTCGAGAAGGTTTTGCCGCCACGTTCGAAGGCACGTTCGAGTATCCGCAGGCCAAGCCCGGAATATTGCTTGCGAATGGCGTTTTTGGTGGCGCGGCGAATGGCGGCGCGCGCCTTGCCGGTGACCACGATCGATTCCCAGGCTGCCGGAGGAACCTGCGCCTTCGAGCGGATGATCTCGACCTCGTCGCCGTTCTTCAGCTCGGTCATCAGCGGCATGACACGACCATTGACCTTGGCGCCGACGCACGTATCGCCGACATCGGTGTGAACGGCATAGGCAAAATCGATGGGCGTAGCGCCACGCGGCAGCGCGATCAGCATGCCCTTTGGAGTGAAACAGAACACCTGATCCTGGAACAATTCCAGCTTGGTGTTCTCCAGGAAATCTTCCGGATTGTCGCCTTCGGCAAGCTGCTCGATGGTACGGCGCAGCCAGGCATAAGCGTTGGTTTCCTTGGAAATGATGTGCGTGGTGCCGTTGGTCTTGCCATTCGCATCCTTGTAGATCGAATGGGCGGCAACACCGTATTCGGCAATCTTGTTCATCTCGCGCGTACGGATCTGCAGCTCGACGCGCTGGCGTGACGGGCCAACGATGGTGGTGTGGATCGACCGATAGTCGTTCTGTTTCGGAGTCGAGATGTAGTCCTTGAAGCGACCCGGTACCATCGACCAGGTCGTATGGATCAAACCAAGCGCGCGGTAACAGTCCTCGACCGTGTCCATGACGACGCGAAAGCCGAAAATGTCCGACAGTTGTTCGAAGGACAGCGCCTTGGCCTCCATCTTGCGGAACACCGACCACGGCTTTTTCTGGCGGCTTTTGACGCTCGCCTTCATCGCGTGCTTGTCGAACAGTGCCGAAAGCGCATTCTCGATCTCGGTCAGCACTCCCTTGTTGCGCTCCGAGATTTCGGCGAGTCTTGCCGTCACCGTGCGGTAGGCCTCCGGATTGATATAGCGGAACGCAATTTCCTCAAGCTCCTCGCGCATGCCTTGCATGCCCATGCGTCCGGCCAGCGGCGCATAGATCTCCATTGTCTCCTCGGCGATGCGCAGGCGCTTGTCCTCGCGCATATGGTCGAGAGTGCGCATGTTGTGCAGGCGATCGGCGAGCTTGACCAAAAGGACGCGTACATCCTCGGAAATCGCCAGCAGGAGCTTGCGCAGGTTTTCCGCCTGTTCGGCCTTCTTGGAGACGAGATCGAGCTTCTTGAGCTTTGTCAGCCCCTCGACCAGCTTGCCCATATCGGGACCGAACAACTCGTCGATCTCGGCGCGTGTGGCCGTGGTGTCCTCGATCGTGTCGTGCAACAGGGCAACCGCGATCGTCGCCTCGTCCAGATGCATGTCCGTGAGGATGGCGGCGACTTCGAGCGGATGGGAGAAATAGGGATCACCGGAAGCGCGCTTCTGGTGGCCGTGCTTCTGCATGGCATAGACGTAGGCTTTGTTGAGCAGCGCCTCGTTGACGTCCGGCTTGTAGCGCTGGACGCGCTCGACAAGCTCATACTGACGCATCATGGGCGGATTCTCGCAAAGCTGAAATGAATCATGCGCCGCTTGCTCAGCGGCGCATGTCACAAATAGCCACGAAAACTATGGCGCGAAAGGGCCGAAGCCCTGTCGGCTATTAATAATCGTCGTTCTTTTCCGGAGCCACCAGGCCTTCGATACCGGCCAGCAAATCCTCTTCCGACATACGATCGAAGGTGATGGCCTCTTCCGGCTCGTCAGCATCGGCCGCAACAGCCGTTCCGGTCTGGTCAGTGATAGCCTCGGCTTCCGGTGCTTCCGGCTCGTCGACCTCGACATGCTTCTGCAGCGAATGGATCAGATCTTCCTTGAGGTCGCCCGGCGAAAGCGTCTCATCGGCGATCTCGCGCAGCGCCACGACCGGGTTCTTGTCGTTGTCTCGCGGCACGGTGATCATCGCACCCTGGCTGATCTGGCGGGCGCGATGACCGGCCAACAGCACCAGCTCGAAGCGGTTGTCGACCTTGTCGATGCAATCTTCAACGGTTACGCGGGCCATTCGATGCCCCTTTCATGCTCTTGATCTATTGGAAATCTGGCGGGCTCCATAGCCCGAACCGGTCCGGAATACAAGCGCGGTGCGTCTCAGGCACCCTCACTGGCCACTTGGTGATCACAATTTCTTGCTCAATCCCCGCCTGCTCTTGGAATGCCATCATCCCGGCGCTATTTCCGAAAGAATAAGGGCTTGGCGGTTTCTTAAGAAACCTTGTCAGACGTACTTATCGCATTGCCTATTTTCAAGAAGGATATTGCCATGTTCGACCCACGCGAAAAGATCGCTCTTTTCATCGACGGCGCCAATCTTTATGCCACTTCTCGTTCCCTCGGCTTCGATATCGACTACCGCAAGCTTCTGGCCAGTTTCCAGAAACGTGGCTACCTTTTGCGTGCCTACTACTACACTGCACTGGTTGAGGATCAGGAATACTCCTCGATCCGGCCCCTGATCGATTGGCTCGACTATAATGGCTTCAAAGTTGTGACCAAGCCGGCCAAGGAATTCACCGACGCTGCTGGCCGCCGCAAGATCAAAGGCAATATGGACATAGAATTGACGGTAGATGCGCTGGAACTTGCTGATGTCGTCGACCACTATGTTCTCTTTTCGGGAGATGGCGACTTCCGCACCCTGGTGGAAGCCTTGCAGCGACGCGGCCGCAAGGTCTCAATCGTCTCGACCATGGCCTCGCAACCACCGATGATCTCCGACGATCTGCGCCGACAGGCCGACCATTTCATCGACCTGATGACCCTGAAAAACGAGGTTGGCCGCGATCCGACCGACCGTCCGGTCCGGCGTCCTGAACCGGCGGC
Organism: Mesorhizobium loti; assembly: GCF_002858745.1. Taxonomy (GTDB): domain Bacteria; phylum Pseudomonadota; class Alphaproteobacteria; order Rhizobiales; family Rhizobiaceae; genus Mesorhizobium; species Mesorhizobium loti_F. Next base: position 699,005 of record NZ_PJRO01000001.1, read on the forward strand.
GACTCAGGACGATGACGACGACCAGTATTGATGAAAGGGGCCGGCAGGTGGTAGCACCCAGGCATGCTCGCCTCTGCCGAACCCAGTCATAACTGTCCGCTTTGCCCACGCCTGCATGATTTCATCGCTGGCTGGCGGGAACGCGAGCCTGACTGGTTCAACGGCCCTGTCCCGGCATTTCTGCCAAAGGGTACCACGCCGGGTCGCGAAGACAGCGTACGCTTGCTGATTGTTGGCCTTGCGCCTGGCCTGCGCGGCGCCAACCGCACCGGACGCCCCTTCACGGGCGACTATGCCGGCGACCTGCTCTATTCAACGTTGATTGCTCATGGCTTCGCACGCGGGCGCTTCGAGGCACGGCCGGACGACAGCTTGGAGCTGGTCGACACAGCCATCGTCAACGCCGTGCGTTGCGTGCCGCCGGAGAACAAGCCAACTGGTCCGGAAATAGCAACCTGCCGGACTTTCCTGATCCCAACGATAGCGCGTTTCCCGAAACTGCGTGCCATCCTGACGCTGGGGGGAATTGCGCATCAATCGACCGTTCGGGCGCTCGGCCTGCGCGTTGCCGCCTTCCCGTTTAAGCACGCCGCCAGCTATGACACAGGCAAGGTCCAGCTCTTCTCCAGCTATCATTGCTCGCGTTATAATACGAACACTGGCGTACTGACCGAAGAGATGTTCGTGAAGGTGTTCGCAGATATCGCCGAATTCATCGGGAATTAAGCCCCGATTAGCTACCGCGCCAGCTCGATCAATCTGGATGGGGTCCCCTGCAGGACGTTGAGGTCGACCGCGCCTTCGATGCCATCGACGCGACCGCGATTGTGGTATTGCCAGTATAACCACTTCTCATTACCCGGATGAAGCACGAGTGACCGCACCCAGCGTTCACGCGTCGGCATGACCGCTTCGTAGAGATCGACGGCCTCGCCAATGAGATAGATGATCGCCGGCTTGCCGAACTGCGCTTCCACCGGCCCAAGAAACGCGTTGAGTTCCGTGCGCAATTCCTCTGGCGTCAGGCGACGCGGACAATTTCCACCAAATTCAATGTCGACCACAGGCGGTAGCATTGGCTGACTGCGCGGCACCACGTTCAGGAAATTCTGCGCCTGGTCCGCTCCGGGACGGCAGAACGTAAAAAAATGATAGGCGCCCACGACCAAACCGGCAGCGCGGGCCTCGCCGAGATTGGTCGCGAAGGTATCGTCGACATGATCGCCGCCTTCCGTCGCCTTTATGACGGCAAAGGCCACATCATCTGCTGCCACGCGCCGCCAGTCGATCTTTCCCTGATGATGGGAGACATCGATCCCACGGACAGGATATTCTTGGCGATCCGGAGAAAAGGCCTTGAAATACCAGTAGCCGGCGGCGGCGAAGGTTCCTGAGACGATGAGAGCGAAGGCAATCCCACGCAGTGCTCGCCCCGCCATATTAGCCACGTCGCCTGACAACGGTTCCTCGCGGAAGGGGCTGGCGCAGCCGCTTCATCCTCGTTCCTTCAGGAGCCTGCCTTTTTCACGTGCCCAGTCGCGCTGCTTTTCCGTCTCGCGCTTGTCGTGCAGCTTCTTGCCGCGCGCCAGCCCGAGCAGAAGCTTCGCTCTGCCCTTGTCGTTGAAATAGATTTTGAGCGGCACCAGCGTCATACCTTCGCGAGCCACACCCTGCCCCAACTTCGCGATCTCGCGCTTGTTGAGCAACAGCTTGCGGCGGCGCCTTGGCTCATGGTTGAAGCGATTGCCCTGCAGATACTCCGGCAGGTAGGAATTGATCAGCCAGATGCCGCCGTCCTCCACCGAGGCGTAGGACTCCTGGATATTGGCTTGCCCCTGACGCAAAGACTTTACTTCAGTGCCGGTCAGCACCAAGCCGGCCTCGACCGTATCGAGTACCTCATAGGAAAAGCGCGCCTTGCGGTTTTCCGCGACGATCTTGTTGTTGGGATCGGCTTTCTTTACCTGGTTCATGGCATTCAATTTCAATCAACTGTCGATGCGCCATGAGTGGCATGCCATCCCGGGCGCGTCGGAAAAGAAGCCATCAAATGGCGTTGCAGGCCGAATTCCGCAAGAGCAATTCCAGGAAAAGTGTGTAGCGGTTTTCCGTCCGGAATTGCGTAAAAACAAAGAATTAGAGCGTTTCCGTGAAAAACGGAAACGCTCTGGAGCCGTAACTGCTTAGTTCAAAAGACCAGCGAACTTCATCGCCGCATCGATCTTTGCCGCGGTGCTCTCCTCCACCGTCATCAGCGGCGAGCGCACTGCGTTCTCAATGCGGCCAAGCCGCGAGAGCGCATATTTTGCACCCGAGACGCCGGGCTCGATGAAGATCGCCTTGTGCAAAGGCAACAGCCGATCCTGCAGCTCCAGCGCGCGCTCCTTGTCGTTGGCAAGCGTGGCTTCCTGGAATTCGGCACACAGGCGCGGCGCAACATTGGACGTGACCGAAATGCAGCCGACACCACCATGGGCGTTGAAGCCGAGCGCCGTCGCATCCTCGCCCGAAAGCTGGATGAAATCCTTGCCGCAGGTAGCCCGCTGTTCGGACACGCGCTCGATCTTGCCAGTGGCATCCTTCACGCCAACGATATTTTTGAAATCATTGGCCAACTGCCCCATCGTTTCGGGCATCATGTCGATCACCGAGCGCGGTGGGATGTTGTAGATGATGATGGGCAGTTTCGTTGCCCTGGCGACGGCAGCGAAGTGCTGATAGAGGCCACGCTGGGTCGGCCGGTTGTAATAAGGCGTCACCACGAGAGCTGCATCCGCGCCGGCCTGTTCTGCGAACTGCACCAGCCCGACCGCTTCTTCCGTGTTGTTGGAACCGGCGCCCGCCACCACGGGCACGCGGCCCTTGGCGACCTCTATGCAGGTCTTCACCACATGGCGATGCTCCTCATGCGACAGCGTCGGTGACTCACCGGTCGTCCCGACCGGAACCAGCCCCGTGGTTCCTTCTTCAAGCTGCCAGGCAACGAGCGCGCGAAAGGCTTTCTCGTCGAAGCGCCCGCTCTTTTCGAACGGTGTCACGAGCGCAGTCAGCGAGCCTCTCAGCATGTCTTCAAACTCCACGGAACCCAGCGGTTTCCAGCTTCTATTTCAGGGTATCGATCGAACCGAGCCGATCCAAACCGGCTCTAGCCCATCGAAAGGCCGGGCACCATAGTCTCGACACTGTTCCGGAGCAAGTAGAGCCGGCGCGGAAGACGGCAAAGGAAACGGGACCGATAACCCTTCTTTGATCGGCGACACGCAACCGACTGCTGGGCTTTTCACAATGCCAACCTATCTGTAGCGCTCCGATATCTTTGAGCAGACCGGAATCATGACCGCCAGACGGCTCTATCGTTTTGCTATCCTTGGGGCGGTCGTGGTGCTGGCGCCAGCGATTGCCATTAGCAGCGGCGTCGACAAGCGGTTGTCCGAGGCGCTGCCGATGTTCCCGGTGCCGAACAAGCAGGATCTGCCGGCTTTCAATCCGATGCAGTTGAAGATCGGTCTCGACGCGCTTGCCGCCAAGGATTTGAATGGTGCGCGCGCAGCCCGTGACGACTTGCCTGCCTCCTCGCTGGACCATCATATCCTGGCCTGGGCGATCGCACTCTATGGTGGCGACAAGGTGCCGTCCGGCGAAATCGCTGCAGCTTCAGAGATGCTGCCAGGCTGGCCCGGCATGGCAACACTGCGCAGGAACAGCGAGCGTGCACTGGCGCGCGAAAATCCGGCGGCAGACATTGTCATCAAAGCTTTTGACGGCAGCCAGCCGCAAACGGTCGAGGGTATCATCGCCCTCTCCCGTGCCTATACGGCCAAGGGCGACGTGAAAGCGGCGCAATCCGTGCTTTCCCCATTCTGGCGCACCGAAAAGCTGGAAGCGAAGGACGAAACAGCCATTATCAACGAATTCGGCCCGATCATTCCAACGTCGGATCATCGTTATCGTATGGAGCGCATGTTCTACGCCGATCGGATCGGCTCAGCGCAGCGCGTCGCCATGCTTGCCGGTGCGAAGGAGCTGGCCGACGCCTGGGCTGCCGCCTCGCAAGGCGACAAAGACACGCCGAAACTGCTGGCTGCTGTTCCAATGGAGCAACGCTCCGCAGGCTATCTGTTCGCCGAGGCCGAATATCTGCGCAAACGCAAGAAGTTCGCCGACGCTGCCGCGTTGGTCCTGAAAGCACCCAATGAACGCACCGCGCTGGTCGATCCAGACGCCTGGTGGGTTGAGCGACGCGTGCTTTCGCGCGAACTGGTCGACAAGGGCGACATGAAGACGGCCTACAGGATCGTCGCGGCACACATGGCGGAAAGCCCAACCAACGCCGCCGATGCCGAGTTCCATGCCGGCTGGTATGCCCTGCGCGGTTTGAAGGAGCCTGCCAAGGCTGCTGAACATTTCTCGCGCATCGCCAGCCTGGCGCAGGGCAACCTTTCGCTGTCGCGTGCCTATTATTGGCTTGGCCGTGCCGCCGAGGCTGGCGGACCAGGCGACGCAAAGGATTATTTCAGCAAAGCCTCGGCTTTTGGCACGACGTTTTATGGCCAGTTGGCCGGCGAACGCGCCGGCAACCGTACGTTGAATATTGCTTCTCCCCAACCAAGCGATGCCGACCGGCAGAGCTTTGCAAAACGAGAGGCGGTCTCGGCCATCAAGCGGCTTCAGGACACCGGGTATCAGCGTTACGCGACTACGCTCTATCTTGATCTTGCCGGCCAGTTGACCAGTCCTGGCGAGGTAGCTCTGCTTGCGGAGATGGCCGAGAAGCAGGGCAATCACTTCCTCGCCCTGAGGATCGGCAAGATCGCAGCGGCCAACGGTGTCAATGTCGGAGCATTGTCACACCCGATCGGCGTCATTCCTGAAACCGCTAATATTTCCGGCTCCGGCAAGGCGTTGGCTTATGCGATCGCGCGTCAGGAAAGTGAGTTCAACGTCAGTGCGGTATCCCGGGTCGGTGCGCTCGGCCTGCTGCAGTTGATGCCGAGCACCGCAGAACAGCTGGCGAAGAAGGCCGGCATGGCGTTCTCGCAAACCAAACTCACCACCGACCCGGGCTACAACGCCACGTTGGGCGCGGCCTTCCTCGGCCAACAGCTTGACCGCTATGATGGCTCCTACGTGTTGACTTTTGCGGGCTACAATGCCGGACCGCGCCGAGCCGATCAGTGGATCAAGCGCTATGGCGACCCACGCGGCAAGGACATCGATACGGTCGTCGACTGGATTGAACGGATTCCTTATGCGGAAACAAGGAGCTACATCCAGCGCGTGATGGAGAATTACGAGGTCTACAGAATGCGGATCTCGGGTGAATTCGACATCGTCGGCGATCTCGTCAACGGCCGGAAGTGAGCGGCTGCGACGCCCTTCCCATATTTTCCAATAGTCCGTCCAACCTCATTCGACAACGACCCGATTTGACGACGCCTTTCGTCGCCTGTAGCCCTTTGGAGAGGTTCTGAAGGGAAGGTGTTGAGCGTGGCGGCAGATTTCTCGAGTTTTTTCTACTCTTCCCCCGACGGGCTTAAACTACACGCCAGACTCTATGGCGAACACAATCAGGATACGCTGCCAGTGGTCTGCCTGCCGGGCCTGACGCGAAACGCACGGGATTTTCACGAGCTGGCACTCTACCTGTCCAAAGAAGCCAGAACACAACGCAAAGTTGTTTCATTTGACTATCGGGGGCGTGGCGAATCCGCTTACGACGCCAGTGTCGCCAACTATACGGTGGGTGTTGAGGCCAACGACATCCTGGCTGGCCTCGATCAACTGGGTATCAAGGAAGCCGCCTTCATCGGCACCTCACGCGGCGGCCTGATCATCCATGTGCTGGGTATGTTGAGGCCCACGGTCCTGAAAACGATCGTGCTCAACGATGTCGGGCCCGCCCTGGAAATTGCCGGACTGGCGCATATCAAGTCTTATCTTGAGAAAGCGCCACGACCACAGAATCTCGCTCAAGCTGTCGAAGCGCAGAAAGCAGCTCACGGCCGGGATTTCGCTGCCCTGACCACCGCCGACTGGCAACGCATGGTTGCCGCCATCTATCGGGACGAAGACGGTGAACTCGTTCCAGACTTTGACCCGAAGCTGGTTGAGACGTTGGCTGGCGCCGACCTGTCGAAACCGCTGCCGACCCTTTGGCCGCAGTTCGACGCGCTCGGCAATGTGCCGACACTGGCCATCCGTGGCGCCAACTCAAGGTTGCTATCGGACGAGACCTTGCAAGAAATGGCACGCCGCCATCACAGGCTAAAGACCGTGACCATAGCCGGCCAGGGTCACGCTCCATTCCTGGAAACCGGAGACCTGCCCGAAACAATCGCCGACTTCATAGAAGCTGCAGAGCGACAGAACTAAGCTCGTCAAAGGCCGTTTCGCCAACTCTAAAAAACGAGAACGGACACTGTGTCCGTTCAGGCGCGCTTCTTGTCTTCCGCTTTCGCAGCGGCCGAGCTCTTCTTCGCGCGCGGCTTGCGGGGCTTAGCAACCACGCCTTCCAATGGTGACGAACTCACGCCATCGGCGTATCCCGCCGGCCGGGTTTCGAGCACGACAACACAGCTATCGAGGTCATTGGTCGCCAGATGAGCATAGCGCATCGTCATCTGCAAAGTCTGGTGACCGAGCCACATTTGCACGCGGCGGATATCGATGCCGCCCTGGACAAGCCTGGAAGCACAGGTGTGACGCAGGATGTGTGGCACCACCTGCTCGTCGGCACCAAGGCCGACTTCCATCTTCGCCTCGTTCCAGATCTGGCGGAACTGCGGCTGGTTGAGCATGGCGAACGGACCTTTCGGCCGTCGGCCTTCGCCTGAAAAAGCAACGATTTCCCGTGCGCGCAGCGTCAGCGGAATGGTACGGCTGCGGCCGGATTTGGTGATCCAGAAGCTCACGCGCATCGGCTGCAGATCGTTCCAGATCAGCCCGAGTGCTTCGCCAAGGCGGCAGCCAGTATCGACCAGGAAAACGGAAAGCCGGTAGGCGTCCTCGCTGCGGCTGCGAATGGCCGCAAACAGCCGCGCCTCCTCGTCTTTTTCGAGGAAACGGATGCGCCCTGCCCGCTCTTTCTGGCGGCGGAACTCGGGCAAGCTGTGGATATCCCCCATTTTATGAGCCTTGCGCAGCAGTTTGCTCAATGCAGCCATCTTGCGATTGATGGTTGCGTTGCTGTTGCCGCGTTGGCGCAGGGTACCGACCAGATTATCCAGGGTGCTTTGGTCGAAAGCGCTGAAGCGCTCGCCAAGCAAAATCTCATCTATCTCGCCGATGAACGAGCTGACATTGTATTTATGCCGGCCATCGTCCCACAATATATCGCGATAGGCCGAGAACAGTTCACTGATCCGATAGGATTTTACTTCTCGTATATTGCCGGTACTGTATTTAATACGGACATTCGGAGACGTAAATGCAGCGAATCGATCGGAGAGCATGCCCTCCAGCAGCGCGTCTTGAGACATCTTTTTGCCACACCCCCCTGTGGATGCACGAAGGCATACCCACAAGGAGACATCCTTTCAAGAGAGCAAATCGCAGTTGCCTCATCCCAGCAGAGCCGGAATCCCTTCGAGACGATCAACGAATTCGCATTCAGTTACCGTTCCACCCCCCTGTTTCCGTCTTTGTTCCCAAGCCCGACGCTAAACAAAAGAACCCGGGCGCATAACGCCCGGGTTCGATAAATGTCTAGAGAGAGCGCATCTCTTAGAAGTCGCGCTGGAAGCGCAGGATGCCGCCGACGCCGTCATCCTTGACCGTGCGCCAGTTGCTGACGGCCTTGTTGTAGTAGTCAACTTCAGCCGTGATGGTGAAGCCCGGCACCAGCTGGTGAGCGACGTTGGCAGCCAGACCAAAGGTCTTGCCTTCGTCATACGACGCCTGGATGTTAAACGAGGTCTTCTCGTTGAACTTGTAGGTGCCGCCACCCCAGATGGCCCAGTTGCCATCCCAGAGCTTGTAGAAGTTGCGCGGACTGTTGTCGTCCGAACCCCAGCCGCCCATGATGAACAGGTCGATCTGGTCGGTTGCCTTGACATCCAAACGGAGCTTGCCGGCCCACTCTTCGCGAGAGCTTTCATAGGCGACGACGCCAGTGATGCCACCCCAGCCAGCAGTGTACTTGGCACCACCAACGACGTTCGGGACATAGCTGTCGATCGTATAGACACCGGAACCCTGCTCCAGCGAGACGATCGCCGAGAAGCCATTGCCGGCATCGAAGGTGTAGCTGATCAGGTTGGTGTCGAACTCGCCATAAGGAACGATCGTATCGTCGATGACGTTGCCGGCATAACCCGAGAAGGTGTCGAAAGCCGACTCATCCTTACCGACGCGGAGACCACCGAGCTGGATCCAGGCGAAGTTCAGCGAAACGCCCTTGTTGCTGGCTACATTGAAACCACCAACGCTACCGCTGTCGAAATTGAAGCGGGTCTCGGTGTAGGTCTTCAGGGTGCCGAGTTCGGTTTCCTGACCGGTCCAGGTCTTCAGAGCGAAGCGGCCGCGCTTGAAATAAGTGTCGTTGCGGTCGGTCGGATTCAGGACATCGATCACATTCGTGGTGCCTTCGCGATCACCCACGCCGATGTCGTAACGGACATAGCCGCCGATGCGCAGGCAGGTCTCGGTGCCTGGGATGTAGAAGTAGCCAGCGCCGTAGACGTCGCAAATCTTGACGTATTCAGCGGGTTCCGGCTCGGCGACGACGACAGCGTCGGCGGCGCGCGCACCGGAAACTGCGAGCAGTGCCGCAGCCGAGCCGAGGAGAAGGCTCTTAATGTTCATTTTCTGACCTCCAGTCA
>NZ_PJRO01000010.1 GCF_002858745.1 Mesorhizobium loti
CATGGACGAGGTCGTTGAGAGGACCGCCGACAACGCCCGGCGCGCCGAGTTCGAACAGACTGGTCGATGTCGCACCCAGGGTCAGGTCGCCGGCGACCGTCAGCTTGCCCGGGCTGCTGCCGGCCGACAGCGTGCCGTTGACGACCGTACTGCCCAGCGTGCCGCTACCGCCGATCGTGGCGCCGGCATCGACGGTGATGCCCGATGAAGAAGCGATCGAACCATTCACAAGCAGCTTGCCGCCGCTCACCATCGTCGTGCCCGTGTAGGTGTTGGTGCCGGTGAGGATCGTGGTACCGGCGATCTGCTCGACATTGCCAGTGCCGGAGATGTTGGACGCGAACTGATAGTCCGTCTCCGTGTGGTTGAAGACAATCTTGCCGCTGCCGGACCCGAAATCCACCACTGGCGCGTTGAGTTTGCCGGCGCGCGCTGCTGTGTCGCCTGCGGCCGCGCCGATGTTGAGTGTCCCCGTCGATCCTGCATACTGTGCGATCCGCAGATAGCTGGCCGAGACGTTGCCGCCATCCTGGATCGTCAACTGGCCGTTGCCGGAATCACCGAGAAGCAACATGCCGCTGTTGCTCCAGGTCGAACCTTCGCCTGTTACCAGGACGGTGCCAGAGCCGCTGGAGAGATACCCGATACGCGCGAATGTGTTGCTGACGGTGCCGCCATCGGCAATCGTCAATTCGCCGTTGCGGGCAGAACCGACATACAATTCTTCGCGGTTGTTCCAGGTCGAGCCTTGGCCTGTCACCATGACGGTGCCCGACGAACCGACCTGGTATCCGATACCTCCAAACGAGTTGCTCACAGTACCACCATCAGCGATCGTCAACTCGCCGGTGCCCAGATAACCGACGAGAAGCTCGTCGCTGTTGATCCAGGTCGAGCCTGGGCCCGTCACCGTGACAGTGCCTGAAGAGCCGTAAGTGTGACCTGCATACGCTCTGGAGCCATTGACGGTGGCGCCGTCTGCGATCGTCAGTTCGCCGGTCCCCTGATAGCCGACATACAAATCGCCGCCGTTTGTCCAGCTTGCCGCCTGGCCTGCAACAAAAACCTTGCCGTTGGAGCCCACAGCGTTGCCGGCATAGCCGGCACCATTGGCGACGGTACCGGTGATTTTCAGTATTCCGCCATCCACGCTGGTGGTGCCACCATAGGCGCTGTTGCCGGCCAGTGTCAGAGTGCCACTGCCTGTTTTAAGAAGGCTGCCGGCACCTGTGATATTCCCGCCGATGGATGCGGAGAATGCGTTGCTGTCGATGGTACCGCCGTTGGCCGTGAGCACCACATTGCGCGTGACCGCGAGGTCGAACGTCGCGCCCAGTTGGAGTGTACCGCCGTCCAGGGTCACGCTACTGGAAGCATCGCCGAGACTGGCATCGCTGGAAACGACGAGCGCACCGCCCGAAATGGTCGTGCCGCCGAAATGGGTATTAATGCCGTTGAGCGTGAGTGTGCCGGTGCCCTGCTTGATGATGGAGCCGCCACCTGAGATCACGCCTGAGAATGCGGACGTGTTTGTTTGATTGACCCTGAGAACGGCTCCGCCGAGTTCCACCGTGCCGCCCGAGCCCGTCAGTTCGGACATGGTCAGTCCAAATCCACCCAGGTCGAGCGTGCCACCGTTGACCGTGTATTTCGTATTGTCGACGAAGCCGTTTTCGGAGCCCGCCCGCAACGTGCCGTTTTCGACAATCGTTCCGCCGGAATAGTTGTTGTGGGTGCCGGCAAGCGTCAGCGTGCCTGTGCCGGTCTTGATCAGTGTGCCACCCGAGCCAAAAATGGACCCGCTGACCGCGGTCGAGCGGTCGTTGCTGCCGACGGTAAGGGTCTTGGCCCCGAGATTGAAATTGCCGACGCCTTCGATCGAGCCGGCCGTCGTTCCTGCCGACGCCAACTGCCAGATACCAAAACTGGCGCCGGTATTGATCACAAAACGCGCGTTGCCGCCGCTGCCGTTCCCCTGAAATCCCACAATTGTGGCGCCGTTGCCGGTGATCGTCGCCTGGTCTGCACTTGCGTTGTCTGTGAAATACACGTCTCCGCCGGTGCTGGTGATGTTGGCGGCGCCGGCGCGCGTGTTGTTGAGGAAGGCTAGACCACCGTAGTCGTTGACGATGGTCATGGAACCGGCATTCGTGCCGCCGCGGAAATACATATTGCCGGCGCCGCTGATCTCGGTAATGCCGCTCGCGTCCGCTCCATCCAGCGTGAAGGTGCTGTTGCTGACGCTCACCTTGCCTGCGAGCGAGCCGAGGCTGCCGACTGTCAGTGAGCCGGCGCTGATCGTCGTGCCACCAGTATAGGTGTTGGTGCCGGTCAGCGTGAGGTGGCCGGTGCCGGTCTTGAACAGCGCGCCGGAGCCGGAAATGGCGCCGGCATATGTTCCTGTGCTCGCTCCCTGATCGAAGGAGAGTGTTGCGTTGTTGACGATGTCGCCACGCAAGCTTGTCGTGGTGCCGGCAAGGGTACCGGCGCTGATTGTGGTGCCGCCGGAGTAGGTGTTGGCGCCCGTCAGGGTCAGCGCCCCCGAACCGACCTTGGTCAACGCGGTCTTTTTGGTCGCACCGTCTTTGATGACGCCGCTGAAGGTGGTCGAGCTGTTGTCGCCACCTGCCGTCAGTCTCGCATCGGCCATGCCGTTGTTGGTGACAGTGCCGGCTCCTGTCAGCGAACCGATTTCCTGGTCGGCTCCACCGAGATCGACGGTCGCGCCGCCGGCAACGCTGAAGGCACTGCTTGAGGCAAAGCTGTTGGCTGCGCCGCCCTTCAGCGCGCCGCTGGAGATAGTTGTCGAGCCTGTGTAAGTATTTGAGCCGGAAAGTGTCAGCGTGCCGCTGCCGGTCTTTACCAGGGAACCGCCGGTGCCCTCTATCCTTCCGCTGACTTCGGTAGACCTGTTGTTGCCACCGACGGTGAGCGTCTTCGCGCCAAGAAGATGTATGCCGGCGCCTTCAATCGAGCCGGTCGCCGTTCCGGTTGAAGCATTGGATATATCGAATGTACCGCCGGCATTGGTGATGAAGCGCGCGTTGCCGCCGCTGGCATTGCCAAAAAATCTGACGGTTCCGCCGCTGTTGGTGGTGATGGTTGCACTGCCGGCCGTGCTGGCAGCCCCGATGAGGACCCTTTCGTTGAAGGACAGGTCGCCATTGTTGGCGATGACGGCATTGCCGGCGCTGCTACCCTCGAGGAAGGATAAGCCAAAATTGTTGGTAATTCTCGCATCGGCAGCAGTGCTGGTTCCGGAAAAAGCCAGGTCGGAATTGTTGGTGATTTGCGCAGTACCGGCTTTGCTTTTTCCGGAGAACACCACACGGTGCCCGGTGCCGCTCTCGTTGACGATGGTGGCATTTTCGGCCGTGCTGTCGTCATCGAAGTTCACGGTGCCACGGTTGGTTATGGTGGCAGCGCTGCCGGCCTTGCTCGTGTTGTTGAAATTCAGCGTGCCGTTGTTGCCGATCTCGGCGCTGCCGGCCGTGCTGGAGCTATTGAACGCCAATGTGCCGTTGTTGGTGACTGTGGCGCTGCCGGCCGTGCTGGTGTTGAGGAAAATCGCGGTACCGTCGTTCGTGATCCCAGCGGTTCCAGCGCTTGATGTGCCGTCGAAATACGTGGTGCCTTTGTTGGAAATGCTTGTGATGCCGCTTGTGTCTGCGTTGGTGATCATGAACGTACCAATGGCGCCGACATCCACGCTGCCAAGGATCTTGCCGGGTGTGCCGGCCTTACCAATCTGCAGTGTGCCACCGTCGATCTTGGTGCCGCCGGTATAGGTGTTGGTGCCTGCGAGCAAGACGGTTCCGCCGCCGCCGATCGTCAGGTCATCGCCGCTGATCACACCTGTCAGCGTCAGCGTCTTGTCGGCATAGGCCGAGATCGCTCCGCCACCCGTGCCAAGCGTGATGTTGCGTGCGGAGGTAAAGGTTTCGGTTGCATAGAGCGTGCCGTCGGTCGTGGCGTCGCCCAGCGTGAGGCCACCGACCAGGCCGCCGAGCTGGCCGTCATTGCCGATGCCGATCTTGCTGTTGGCGCGGACGATCGTGCCGCCCGTATAGCTGTTGGCATTGTTGGTCATGAACAGCATGCCGCCGCCGATCACGTCAACCACGCCGGGGGTAGCACCGTCCTCGATCTTGCCGGCTAAGGTGATCGTGCTGCCGGCGGTGTCGATCGTAGGATCGGCAGTCAGCGCAAAGCCGTTGCCGAAAGTACCATTCGTGGTGAACTGGACGACGGTATCGTCGCCGAGCGTCACCTTGCCGGCGCCGAGCGATCCGTACTTGCCGGGCGAGGCGCCTGTGCCTGCACGCACTGTGGTGCCGGTGCCGCTGACGACGAGCCCGTTGAAGCTATTGCCGTCGTTCAGCAGTGCCAGCGTTCCGCCGCCGGAAAGGGAGATTCCCTTGTCACTGACACCCTCAACGGAACCGGAAACCGTGGTCGTTGCCCCTGCTGCGATCGTGACGCTTGTCACCGCGTCAGTGGTCGTGAAGAGCGCGCCACCGAGTCCGACGCCGCTCTGCGATCCCCCGCCACTACCCGATCCGCCAGCAGCCATGCCGCCAATGGTCGCGTCCCGTGTGTTGCTAATCGTCAGTGTGGCGCCGCATTTGGGGTCGATCACCGTGGTGCAAACGAAAAGGCTGCCGCCCATACCGGCGCCGCCGCCGCCCCAACCGCTGGAAGGGCCGCCTGTACCGCCGCCGCCGCCGTAACCTCCAGATGCCCCACCGCCGCCGAAACCGGCGCCGCCGCCGCCACCGCCAAAGCCGCCATTGCCTCCACGTCCGCTTGTACCGACGCCACCGCCACCGCCGCCACCGAATCCGCCATTCGCTCCGATGATGCCGCCGCCACCGCCGCCGCCATAGCCGCCGGCGCCGCCATTGCCACCGGAGTTGCCGGCACCGCCATTCGTGCCGCCGCCGCCGCCGCCGTTGCCGCCAAAACCGCCGCCGCCGCTGTTGGCTCCGCCGCTTGTTCCCCCCGCGCCAGCATTGCCGCCGGGCAGGATTCCTGCCGACCCACCGCTGTTGTAGTTGCCGCCATCGGCATTCACACCAATACCGCCGCCGCCGCCCGCACCAGCACCGCCACTACCGCCGCCGTCGCCGCCCAGGCCACCACCACCGCCCGAAATGCCACCGCCGGCGCCATTGCCGCCTTTGGCGGCATTGTTGGAAAAACCAACATTCGTCAGGGTCACATCGCCCGACATGGCGAATATACCGCCACCCGCCCCGAGCCCGCCGCCACCGCCGCCAGCACCGCCGTCGCCGCCCTTGGCGTAGCCGTTGGCGAGCGTCACATTCGAGATGTTGACGTCGTCACCGCTCGGCGCGGCGACGAAGAAGATACGATACTGGCTGTTGCCGCTGATCGTGTGGTCGTTGCCGGCAATCGTCACGCCCTTGGTGATCGCGGTGAGTTCAGCGTTCAGCGTGATGTTGCCAGTGATGTTGATCGTATCGCCACCACTGCCGGCATTGACGTTGGCGATCGCGGCCTGAAGGCTTGCCGTGTCGTTGGCGGTGTAGGTTGCAGCCAGCGCCGGGATCGGTGAAAACACGAGGCCGGCCAGAGCCGTGCCCGCTGAAAGGCGTGCGACCCACCTTGCCCGAATTCTCAACTCCGCCCTGGTAATCACGTTCCATTTCCCTCACGCCGATACCGGGCGTAGACACCAACTCCGGAGCCGATGCGAGCCCCGGAGTTGATACACCCAAGAAAAGTCAAGCCATTGATTTTATTTGTAAAATAAGTACACGCACCTGCGCCGCATGCCTGGGCACGCAGTCGACAGGCCGCTTCGCTCCGATGGGGGCGGTCGTGTGCTGACAAATCCAAATTTGCAGCGCGGAGAGATGCTCCACGCTGTCCCTGCCCCTCGGTATGTCTGGCAATGTTATGCCCGCGAACCCGTGGAGGCGTCCTGATGGCGCACTGCAGGTTTTCTGAAACTTTTCTGAAATTTGCGCGCCTCAGCGGTTGGCGGTGCCTTCACGCAAGCATTTCAGCGCCTAGCCAATCAAACTGGTTTGTTCAAGCTTGGTGGGTAGGTTGGTGCAGTCCGCCGTCAAGCATCATCATCAACCGTATCAAATCGGCTTGCCGGTTTGTGCCAGTTTTCTCGAAGACGCGCTGGAGATGGACGCGAACGGTTGGCAGGGACACGCAGAGTTCGTCGGCAACAGCCTGCAGCCCCTGGCAGCGCGCCACGGCCAGAGCCACATCAGTCTCGGCTCTGGTCAACCGGTATGTCTGACGCAGGACCGAGGACGGCAATTCGGCCTGAGCTTGCGGGTTGACCAGAAGGACCAATGCCGAAGACGACTTGCTGTGACCGTTGCCGCGGCCGACAGGCACGACTTGCACCAAAAGTGGGTGGCCCGTGCTGGACGAATGCAATGCGTGACTTCCGCCACGGGGCATGCCATCGACCGGAGCCTGGATCGAGTTTCCGATCAGCCTTTGAAGTACGGCATCATCGGTCGGACGCACGGCTTGCAGGTGGCCGCCGATGCCAACCTTGAGATCGACCCCTTTGCGGATGTGGTCGAGCGCTGCCAAATTGGCATGGACAACCCTGCCGTCCGCGGAAACAAAGATCACGCCGTGACGAACTGCCTCCCAGGCGTCGAACGTGTCCTTGCCGATAGTCGCATTGTGAGCAAGCAGTGACTGGGTCCGCAGGGCGTGCCGAAGATGCGGTGTCAAAAGTCGCATCAGATCCCGCCGCTCCTGTGTGCCATAGGCCTCTGACCGCAATGGCGCCGCGATGCAAAGCCAGGCATCGACCATCGAATCCGTATTCAGCTTGGTGAAAAGGCCATCTCCCACTTCGTTGGGCAGTGCCCAGTCGACGAAGAACTCGCTGCGCAGCAACTCCGCTCTCGACGTTATTTGATCCCCCGTTAAAATGGCGCCGACAGGAGAATGGTGAATGGCAGCCGCAACGGGGTCCATGCGACCATAATAGGCGTTGTATGTTTCCATCGTCGCCAGGTCGGTTCCGGAGGACGCCACCTTCATCTCACGCGATTTCGGATCGACGACCAGCAGGGCGACGCCGAAAGCGTCGAAGGCTCCTGCAATGCGCCGCAGGGTGAAGTCCCACCTGGCCGCGTCGAGGGCAGCTTCGTGGATGTTGGAAACAAGCTCCGAGAACTGGCCAAGCGTGACAGCCATGTGCCCCTCCGGCAGCGACAACGCCGTACCTAACCTGAGCCTGGAGCTCCGCTTGTCAAGGAAGAAATGCCGCGTTCGGCTGCAGTTGCTATTGCCAAACGGTCTTGACGCAGCCGCGCTGCTACCCAGCGCGATTTGTTCTTTGGAGCGCCTACCGCAGCGGCCAGACCAGCATCAGCATTGGGACCGCGACCGCTATTACCAGAATGGAAAGCGGAAGCCCGAGACGGGGATAGTCGCTGAACCGATAACCGCCCGGCCCCATCACCAGCGTGTTGCACTGATGGCCGATCGGGGTCAGAAAATCGCAACCGGCACCAATAGCGACGGCCATCAGGAAGGCTTCCGGATGATAGCCAAGCGTTGATGCGAAACCAGCGGCAACCGGCGCTACGACGAGAACTGTCGCCGCATTGTTGAGAAATGGCGTGACTGCCATCGCCACGACGAGGATGAGCGCCAACGCACCCGCTGGCGGCAATCTCGAGCCTATTTCGGCCAACCACATCGCAATTACGTCGGTGGCGCCACTGCGGCGCAGCGAGTCCGATACGGGAATCAACGCGGCGAGCATGACCAGGATCGGGCCGTCGATGGCGTTGTAGATGTCGCGTATCGGCACCACGCGAAATAACACCATCGCAACCGCAGCCGTGAAGAAAGCGACGGGTATGGGGACCACCCCGGTGGTTGTGGCGATCATCGCGGCGGCCAGGATCAGGATCGGGATACTGCCGCCCCGTACGCTGCCGAGCAGGATGGGCCGTTCGGCGAGCGGCAGCGCGCCAAGTTCCCGCAGGATATCCGGCAACCGCGTTCGCTTGCCCTGTAACAAAAGCACATCGCCCAAGCGCAGGGTCAGTGCTCCAAGGCGCTCGCTGATGCGTTCGCCTTTGCGGCTGACGGCAAGAAGATTGATCTTGTAGCGATCGTAGAGTGCAAGGCGCTGAGCGGACCAGCCGATCAGGGGTGAACTTTCACCCAGGACCGCTTCGACCGTCCCATAAGATTCACCGCTGCCCTCCCCGGAATCCTGGCGACCGTCGGTCAGGTCGAGCTTGGCCTGGGCGACAACGCGGTCCAGCGCTTCGGGCGAGCCTTCGAGCAGAACGATGTCGCCTTCGCGCAGCCTGGCGTCCGGCAGAGGCGCGACGTGGAACGTGCGTGAGCGCAGGATTGAGGTAACCACCACCTCGCCGCCAGCATAATTCATCAATTCGCCGACGGTTTTTCCGTTTACCGTTGAATTCGAAACGACCAATGCCTCAGTGACATAGTTGTTGACGTCCAATGCATCCTGAACAGAGCCGGTTTCGCGAACACGAACCGGCACCAGCCAGTAAAACAGCGACAGAAAGACAATGCCGGTAACCGCGAGAGCTGCTCCAACCGGAGTGAAGTCGAACATGGTGAAGGAAGTGCCGGTAAGTTCCTCGCGAATACGGGACACGACCACATTGGGCGACGTGCCGATTTGCGTCATCAGCCCGCCAAGCAGCGAACCGAACGCCATAGGCATCAGGAAGACCGAAGGCGAGCTGTTGGACTTGCGCGCGAACTGAAAGGCAATTGGAATCATGATTGCCAGCGCACCGATGTTTTTCACAAAGGCCGACAGCACGGTGACGACGGCGACCAGAAGCACAAGTTGTGCACGAATACCGGTCACATTGGGTGCTACGCGCTGTATCGCGAATTCCATGACACCGGACCGGGCCACCCCGGCGCTGACCAGCAGCGCACTGCCCACAATGATCACGATATCGTCGCTGAAGCCCGAAAATGCATGGTCATAGGGAACGACGCCGACGGCAAGTGCGAGGATCAATGCGAGGCAAGCGACGAGATCGTAACGCAACCGCCCCCAGACAAAGGCAACCATCATCAGAATGATGACGGCAATGGAGAGGAGCTGATTGATTGCCATGGAGAGGAGGTTCCCGCTCCAGGGTGGTTTGTCAACGACCTGTGTGTTGCCAGCGGATGGTATTAGCCTGAAGGCACGCGGTCCCAGAGCAACTCCAGGAAAAGTGTGTAACGGTTTTCCGTCCGGAATTGCGTGAAAACAAAGAGTTAGAGCATTTCCGCGTTTTCGTGAAAAACGGAAATGCTCTAGGCAACCCTTGCGGTGTCCTCCCGAACTATGGCGTCCACATCGGTGATGAGCAGATGACCGGGAGACGCGGTAATGGCGATCGCCAGTTCGGCGTGCATCAAGGCTTCCTGCGCTGTCACGCTGCTTGCCCAGAATACGGGAACCTCGTCATCGCCCAGATCGATAGAATCGCCCCAATCTGGTGAATCGAGATCGGTTATGCCGAGGATGGAAGGATCCCCAACATGAAAGGGTGAGCCATGAGCGTAGGGAAAGCGGGCGGTTATTGCCCGGACCCTGTCGACGTCGCAACGCCTGATGGCGCGCATGGCGACGACCAGTTTGCCGCCAAAAGGACCGACCGTGCGGCTTTTGATCCCGGTGCGGTACTTCGGCACCGGCCCGCTGATGCCGCCATGGCGAAGCTGCACCCCTTTCTCCACCAGTGTCGGCTCGAAACTCAACGAACTGCCAAGGGCGAAGGCAGAAAAATCCTGCCGCCACAGATCGACGATATGGCTGGTGTGATGCACGAACTCGCCGTAGCAGAAGATGCTGTATTGGGGGGCGTCGGTGCGGATATCGATGCTGCCCAGCGTCGGAACAAAGGGGCTGCCCGCGCGACCGAGCCCGACCAGTGGGCATGCCTTGGCGTTGGCGAGGCAGAATTTGTGAAAGTCAACGGCGAAACGCTGTGGCACGATCACCACATTGGCCTGCAGCTTGCCACGCGCCAAGCCGCTGGTGGCGCCTCTGTAGGCTCCAGCCCGGACCATCCGGCGCAGCCGGTCAGGCTCGACCAGCCGCAAGTCTTCGACGATTGAACTGGTCTGACGTCCCATGCTTCGAGGTGGTCCGCGTTGCGTAGACTTTTCAGGAGATGCTAAATCAGAGCGAGAAGCGTCGCTTGTCAAATCACCAGAATTTTCTCCTGACAATAAATTGCATTTATTAGCCGGCGTACCATCGATTTCACCGGCATTCCAAACAGGCGAGCAATTTGATCTGTCGTATCGCCTCATGCAGGAAGCCGAGATCGCGGCTCATGTAGGACAGAAGAAATGCCGCGTAGAGAACAAAGACAAAACTGAATACGAGCGTTTTCACGATCAGCGACAGGCTGAAGACATTGAAGTGCGGCGAGGCGCGCGCCAGAAAAGCCAGTACGATGTCGGACAGCAACATGCTGACAATCAGGGGAAAGACCAGTGTCAGCGCCATTTTCAGCAACTGATTCAGCAGTTCGAGGAAAATTCCGGCAGCGTCCCTGCTGAACACTGGCATCAGTCGTTCGACCGGCCAAAGCCCATAGCTGTCGTAGACAGCGTTCAACGACAACTCCAGCCCGCCTGCCGCAAGATAGACAGCGATCATGACGATGGCGAGCAGCGTGCCGGTGGCGCTGGTTTCGTGCGTCATCATGGGGTCGATCAAGGTTCCCATGGTAGAACCGCGCTGCAGATCGAGGATATCGCCTGCAGCTTCCGCCGCCCAGAACGGCACGCCCATCGCCAAGCCCAGCGCAACGCCGACAAGAAGCTCCTTGAGGATATAAATTACGATCATTGCGCCGGCGATCTGTTGTCCTGCCAGCGTGTGCATGAGCATTGGCAGGATGGGGACCGCCAGTGCCAGCGCAACTCCGTTGCGCAGCAGTCCCGACAGCGGAACGCGCGAGAAGAGTGGCATCATCAGCATGAAGCCGCCAAGGCGTGCCAGCACGAAGGCTCCCGCAAGGAGGTAGAGCTGCAGGTCCCTGAGCGATGCGAAGAGCGGCTCGACCGGCATGTGCGACCTCAACGGGTCGCTGACGGAAATTCGTCAAACACCGCAGAGGCCTGTTCGGCAATCTGCTGGGCGATCAGCGGGCCGACGATGATGATGACCACAAGGATCACGACCAGCTTGATCGTCTGGGGCAGAGACTGATCCTGGATCTGTGTCAAAGCCTGGGCAAGTCCGACCAGAAGCCCGACAGCCAAGGCTGCGATGATGGCTGGACTGGAGGCGAGCAGCACCGTTATCAGCGCATTCTGGACTTTCGCGAGGATGAAATCGCTGTTCATGCGCCACCGCCTGCTTCAGCTGTAACTAAGGATCAGGCCGTGCATCAATCGCGACCAGCCGTCTATGGCGACGAAAAGCAGTAGTTTCAGCGGGATCGAGATCAGCACCGGCGAAACCATGATCATGCCGAGCGTCATCAGGATGTTGGCAACGACGATGTCGATGATCAGGAAGGGAATGTAGAGCAGGAACCCGATCTCGAAGGCACGGGTAAGTTCCGAAGCGACAAAGGCGGGAACCAGGATGGAAAGATCGTCGTCCTTGACGTTCTGGCGCGCCTGCTCGGGCCACAGGCGGGTGGTTCCATCGAGAAAGAACTGTCGCTCGCGTGGGTGGGTGAATTTGATGAGGTGCTGCTGCAACGGCTGCTTCACGATTTGCGCGGCGCGGGCAAGATCATCCGTGGTCTGGAACTGCACCTGCCCTTCCTGCAGTCTTGTGCCCATTTCACTGATCAGTGGCGTGGTGACATAAACCGTCAAAACCAGCGAAATCCCATAAAGCACGAGGTTCGGCGGCATCTGCTGCACGCCAAGTGCGTTGCGGATGAGAAAAAGAACCACCGAGATCTTGAGGAACCCGGTCATCGTGACCACGGCAAGCGGCAGCAACCCAACAAAGCCGACCGCAATCAGGATGCCGAGGAGATTGGGAGAGGCGTCAAGCATTGTCGAACATGCGGGTGACCCGCACGCCAAGGCTTTCGCCGATCCTGACCATTTCGCCCTGCCCGATGCGCTTGCCGTTGGCGACGATGTCGACGGCCTGTCCGGCTGTATCCAACTGGACGATGGCGCCGGCGCTCAGTTTTCGGATGTCCCCAAGCGGCATTGCCTTGCGCCCGACCTCGAAAGCCAGTGCAACCGGCAGGTCTTCAAGTGTCGCATCGTCCAGTGCATGGCCTGCGGCCCCGGTGTCCTGACCCATCATCCACTCCCATTTCGATCCGGCAATAACGACTGGTGCGGCAGACAGCTGTGTGCTCGACATATCTATGCTGGCAGGCGCAATCAGCCTGTCGCCGATCACCAGAACCGCGGCTGCTTGTTCGGCAAACAACACGACATCGCCTGGCTTCAATCCCCTGACCTCGCCGAGGCTGGTGGCGAGAACGTCGCGCCACAGGCGAACCGGCAAAGGAAACGTGGCCGGAAACGGAGGTTCACCGCTGCCTGCTTCGTCCAGAAGCCTGCTCAGGCTTGAAAGCAGTGTGCTATCGTCCAGTCGCAGCGCGCACGTCATCCGTTGTTCGCCGGCGGACAGAACAAAGCCGAATGGTGGCGCTCCGGCCGACGGCTCTCGCTTTTCGACGATGGTGAGTTCTATCGGCGCCTGCAGTTTTGCTTCGAGCTCGTCGAGTTCATCGGCAACGGCAGCTTCCAACAAGAGCGCCGCGTGCTGAGGCACAAGGTTTTCCAGCCTCGCTGTCTTGTCCACTGTCGCCAGCAACTGCTCGACAAGCGTGAGCGGCGCATAAAGCTCGGCGGAATGCTCTCCGATCTTGAAGCGTAACGTGCACGGTGGCTGGCCATCGGTTTGTGCAACCGGCCACGCCGCTGCGATCTTTGTTCGCTGTCCCGCGAGCGTGATGTCGATTGCACGGCGGTGTCTGTAAAAAGCGTTCAGGACCACGAGTTGGTCTTCCGGAACCGTTTCGAGATCCAGGGTGTCGATGACCGGCGCGCTGTTGGGAGCTCGCCGGGCAGGCTTGCGCCGCGTTGCGACCTTCGCTGACGTCAGGGCTCGAGACATCGAATTGTCACCCGCACGATCATCGAACATCATTGTTTGTGCGCGGCATGCGGACGCCCCTCATCATCGAGGAGTTCTGCCGCCGCGGCACGGCGCGGTGCCGTTCGTTTGTCGATCTGGTCTGCCAGCTTCTCCAATTTCAACAGGGCTTGCCGGCTTTGCAGGTGCTGTCGCTGCGCTTCCGCCAGTCCGACTTCACGCTGCTTCTGGATAAGAGCCGCTGCCTCACCTTCAGCCTTGAGCTGACCGGCTTTTGTGAATGATGCCTCGTACCGGCTCTGCGCCAAATGGAGCTCGGCGGCCTTCACGACCCGGTCGACGAGCCCCGACACCACCGCGTTCTGCTCCTCGACTGCTCGCTGCATATGCTCGGCGAGCATTTGCGACGCAGTTTCTGCACTGTGTCTGGCTGCGTTGACACTTCTTCTGTGTGTCGCGACCACCCCGCGCGTGTGGTCTTCGCGGCGTTGCCTGAGCATGCGCAGTTGAGCGATCGTCTTATTTTTGTTCACCGGCGATCTCCCTCATGCGTTGGCGCGTTCCATCCATGCTTTCGCTTACGACCGAAGCCTGCTGCAGGAAGTCGTTGATGGCGTCGATCTTGGCCATGGCTTCGTCAGCCAACGGATCGCTGCCGGCCTTGTACTCGCCGACCTGCACCAGCAATTCGATGTCGGCATAACGCGCCATCAGTTGTCTCAGACGCGCAGCGTCCGCGCGGTGCTGGCCGGGTGCGACCGTCTCCATCAGCCGGCTACGGCTGCGCAGCACATCGACCGCCGGAAAATGGTTGCGCTGCGCAAGCTCGCTGGACAGGAAGATGTGACCATCCAGCAGGGCCTGTACTTCCTCGGCCACCGGATCGAAAGTGCCGTCGCCTTCCAGAAGAACACTGTAGAGGCCGGTGATGGAGCCGACGGTCCCTGGACCGGACCGCTCGAGCAGGCGCGGCAAGGCGGCAAAGAGCGACGAAGGAAAGCCCCGGCGCGTCGGCGGCTCGCCCGACGCCAGCCCGATCTCGCGCTGCGCGCGTGCAAAACGGGTGATGTTGTCCATGGCGAGCAGCACATGCTTGCCCTGGTCGCGAAAATATTCGGCGATCGTCGTGGCGACATAAGCCGCCTTGACGCGTTCGATGGCTGGACGATCGGATGTCGCCACCACGACGACTGCGCGCGCCAGGCCTTCCGCTCCGAGCTGTCGTTCAACGAATTCGCGAACCTCGCGCCCACGCTCGCCGACAAGGGCCACGACGGCAACATCGGCGTCGGTGGCGGTAACGATGTTGGACAAAAGGATCGATTTACCGACACCGGGCTCGCCAAAAATACCGATGCGCTGCCCCCTGGCGCAGGTCAGCATGCCATCGATGGCGCGAATGCCGAGCTGGATCGGCTCCGAAATCAGCCGGCGCTGCAGCGGCGATGGCGGATAGGCATGAATGGGATACACGCCATCCAGTGTCAGCTCCTTGCCGTCGAGCGGTTCGCCGAACGCGTTAATGACCCTGCCCAGCAAGCCGGGGCCCACCGGCACCTGCTGGTCCTTTCTGGTGGGAATGACCTCGGTCAAACCGGAGAGGCCGTTCAGATCGCCGAGGGGCACCAGGATGGCGGCCTCCTCCAGAAGCCCGACCACCTCCGCTTTCATGGTTCGGCCGGTTCTTCTGTCGACCAGTTCGCAGATCTCGCCGATCCTGGCTTCCTCGACGCTGGCGTGGATGACGGTGCCAACGACACGCTGCACGCGCCCCTTTTTCGGCCGGCTCGCGTCCTCGCTCAGCCCGGAACGCAAGCCGGGCATGATCGAAGCCAGACGGTCTTCGACAGCTGCACGCTCTCCTGTCACAAAGCCTCCTGCGGTCTGGAGGCCATTGCGGCTGCGATCGCTTCGAGCTGCGCTTCGATGCCAGCATCGATCACGGCCATATCCGTCGAAAGAATGCATGCGCCGGGCGCCAACGTGTCGTCAGCGTCGATTTCCAACGACATGCCAAGATCGCTGTCGGGCAGGATGGCGCTCAATTCATCACGCAGCCGGCCGACATTTTGCGGGTGCACGCGAAATTTCAGATATTTGGCGCGGCGGAGTTCATAAATCGCTTGCCGTGCCGCCTTGGCGACCAGTGTGCCAACATCGAATTGGCCAAGCACGCGGCGCACGACGTCGAGCGCGAGGCCCGCGACTTCCGCCTCAAGACCGGCCAGATAACGGTCGACTTTGGCGGATGTATCGACAACCAGGCGGGCGGCATCGGTTTCGCCCTGCGTCTTGCCGTCATTGTATCCCTGCGCGTATTCGGTAGCGTAGGCACGCTTGGCCGCCTCATTCAGCTTCTGCGCTTCCGCCTTGGCCTGTTCGACAAACGCATATCCGTCCTGCCAGACGCGAACCTCGTCCGCACGCAAAATGCGCGCACGCGGTCGTGGCAACGTGGTCTGGGTAGCGTTCGCGCTCGACATCTGGCTACTCCATTGCCCGACGCAAAATGCGTGCGCCGAGTTCCGCAACCTGCTTGGTATCGCCCAAGCCGGGCAAACCGTTCGCGAGCTTCAAACGCACCCGGCTGGCAAGCTGCGGCGGCATGTCCTGCAGCCACGACTCGAGGCAGCTCAAACCGTCGGCAAAGACCCTGCCGCTCAAACTGTCCAGTGGTTCCAGCGGCTTGACCGGCCCGGAAATATCCCGGTTCGCAACGGCAAGAGCGCAAAGTTCGGGACCGAGAGCAGTCTGGATGGCGCCGGCCTGACGTCCGTCGATGACCGCGGCAAGGCTGTTGGCCCAATAGATGGCACCGGCGCGCAGAGCCAATCTTTCGAGCTCGTCGCCTGGCGCGAGTGCGATCTGTTGATCGACCTGTTCAGGTAACCGGGCCGGCGCCCCGGCGGCCAGTTCATGACGCGCTGCCAGGAGTTTCGACAGCCTCTGCTGCAAGCGCGGCGTCTCCAACATGCGCTCGCAGGCTTCGAAGCCGATCTGGCCATCGAAACAATCGGAGAGCCAGCCGGCATCGACATAGCTGGCGGGATTTGACCAGAATTCCTGCCAGTCCGAACTGACGGTCTCCTCGCGCCCGGCCAACCGCGTCACGCCTTCTTGGCCGGTGCCGCCGGCACCTCGAGCGCGTAGACGCTGGGTCGCCGGTACCACCGCGTGTAGGCCAGCCACCCTGCAAGGCCGGCAATAATGGCAATCATCCCGTAGAACAGCCATTGTGCCGCAGCGACGCTGTCGGGGTGGAGCCAAAGGCCCAGGAACGACGTGAAGCCGGCCTCGCCTGTTGGTGGTTCCGGAGTCGCCGCGACCGGCATGAGCGTCACCGACACATTGTCATAGGTCAGCCCGGCAACGCCCTTGGCAACGAGCATCTTTACCTGCGGGATCAGCTCATTCATCGAAACGGATGTACGGTGGCGGATAAAGACCGACGCCGACGACGGCACCAGTCCCTGCTTGAGCGGGTCATTTTCAGGCAGCACCAGATGAACCCGTGCCGACAGCACGCCGTCGATTTCGGAAATCGTGCGCGAAAGCTCCTGGCTCAGACCATAGATCATGGTCGCACGCTCTTCGGCCGGCGAGGAGACGATGCCGCTACGCTTGAAGACATCGCCGAGCGTCTGGAATTCCTGCTTCGGCAAGCCACTCTCGTCGAGGATCGCCATCGCCTCGGCAAAACGATCCTTCTCGACGAAGACCGTCATCGTCCCGTCCTTGCCTGTCTCGCGCTGGGCCGGAATACCGTGACGGATCAGGGTGGCGACAATCTCATTCGCCTGCCGCTGGTTGAGACCGGAATAGAGTTCGACGGAGCATGCCTGCAGAACGAGCAGGACCGATACGGCCAGAATTGCGCGCAGCCACCTCCCGAGACGAAGCGGTGCGAACGGGCGCAACAGTAACGACATCAACTTCCCCACCACTGCAAAATACCTATTGCTGCTTGATCAGGGTGCTCGTCGATGACGTGACGGCGGTCACGCTGCTGGTCACCACTTCGAGATTGGCGGCGGCCCACATGACCGAGATCGAACGGTCGAGAAGCTGCTCGGCATTTTGGGCCGGTGAACTGGCTTCTTCACCTTCCGCGGCTCCGGCCACACCTTGATTGCCATTCGGCTTGGCGTCCGATCGGACACCAGCTTCCTTGAGGGCGGCCTGGACTTTCTGCATCGTCCCTTCCAGCGACTTCACAGCCGACCCCAACAGTGAGGAGGTATCGGAAACCTGCCCGCCGCCGGATTTTTCAACCTGTGTCAGATATTCGAAGAGTTTGTGCTCGTTTGTCGGGTTGATCGGTTCCAGGTTTTGCCGCTGCACCGAGGTCGACGCGGTGGTCTGCGGTGTATCCTGCGCTACCTGCTGGCCGACGCTGGTCGCAACCCCAGCCTGCTCCGGTTTCTTCGTCTTCAGGACTTGCGATTTCGGGTCGGCCGCATTCGTACCGTTGCCGGGCTGGGTGGTCGAGCCGACGGCTACCTGCTGCTGCAGCGCCATGCCGGTGGACATATTCGAAAGCGCGACCTCCAGCGCTCCAATCGGTGCAACTTGCATCAGCGTGCCTCCTGCCCTTGTTTCGGCTTTTCAGCGGGAACGGTCTGGGATTCCGCCTGCCTGCCCCGGAAAACCCGAACCGAAACAGCCTTTTGCGGGCTTTGCTTCGCGGCGATGCCGAGCGTTTTCTTGACGAGGTCGATGTAGGATGGCGGACCAGCCACCTGAACCACATCGTCCTGCTGCGAGACCTTGAGGGAGAATCGCGGATCGACGACACCAAGCCTGTTGAGTTTTTCTTCGGCTCCAGCCGCGGCGTTGGCATCGAGCGGGATCGTCTCGTTGTGGACTTCGGCTTCGGTCGCCACGTTCAAGACAAGTCCGTCGAAATGCCAGACCAGGCCGTAACGGTTGCAAAGCTCGTCGAGAAATGTCTTGGCAGTGCCGACAGGCATGGTGCCGCTCAGACGTCCCTTCACCTGGTCGCTGACCCTCACGGTCACGCCCATGTTGCGTCCCAGTTCAACGAGCGCATCGCGCACCGACTGGTCGACGGTGATGTATTTGTAGGGGCCGTCCGGCCAGCGCGGCTCGGCAGCAGACGCGTGAAAGGAGGTGAAGCCGAGCATGAAAAGGCCGACGACACCGGCCGATCCCAAAGAGGCGGCGGTGAAAGACGACAGTCGATCCGAAGTGCAGGAAGCAAGTCCCGTCAACATTGATCCTACCGAGAAAAGCCGGCTTTTTGCCCATCCGGCCACGCAACATTCACCCGCCGATTCACTCTATCGCGCGCATATTGAAATGGGAAGTCCAATTGGATCGCCGATGTAAAATCAGTTCCAAATGTTGCGCCCGTTCTTGAAAACGATATGGTGCGCTCCAATCGTGGATCACGAGATGGTGACCGTGACCACAGTGGATGCTCCGATGACGATACGATCGCGCTTGCCTGCATTGTTTGCGGCTCTGGTGGTCACGGCCGCCCCTGCAGGCGCGCAGACCAATTCCGGCTATGATCCGCGCAGCTGGGTCTATGACGATGCCACCAATGCCGTGATCCCGCCTTCGACGCCTGGTCAGATCGATGAGCCTGCCGAGAACGAGAGCGCGCCGCCTTCATGGTCGCCCATCCCCAAGCAGGTGGTGAGTTTCGGCGACGCGCAACCTGCAGGGACAATCATCGTCAATACGAATGAGCGGCGGCTCTACTACGTGCTCGGCAACGGAAAAGCGCTGCGTTACGCCATCGGTGTCGGAAAGGAAGGCTTCGAATGGGCCGGCAGCGACAAGATCTCGGACAAGAAGGAATGGCCGGACTGGCGGCCGCCGCAGGAGATGCGCAGCCGCGTCGCGGCGAGCGGCAAGTCGCTGCCAATTCATGTCGCCGGCGGGCCGAACAATCCGCTCGGTGCGAGAGCGCTTTACATTGGCAACACACTCTACCGCATCCATGGTACGAACCAACCGTGGACCGTCGGCAAGGCGAACTCTTCAGGCTGTATTCGCCTGACCAATGAGGATGTCATCGATCTTTACGCCCGCGTACAGGTCGGGGCGCACGTTATCGTCAGGCAATAACGCCTCGATAACGCTTTTCAGCAGCAAAGAATGTTTCACAGTCACAATGATCCCATTTAATATCAAGCAATTAGAGACATTTCTTCTGGTCGCAGCGTTTGGCAGCTTTCGAAAAGCAGCCGAGCGGTTGAACACCACGCAACCTGCTGTCTCCACCCGCATCGCCAGCCTGGAGGAAGCTCTCGGCGCCAGGTTGTTCGAGCGCCAGGCTAGCACCGTGCGACTGACAGCCCAGGGTCAGCAATTGCTTCCCTCAGCCCAAAGCGTGCTCAAGGTGGCAGAACGGCTGCAACTCACGGCCAAATCGCTGTCGGAAACTGCGGGCGTACTGCGGCTCGGTGTTTCCGAAACCATCGTCCACACCTGGTTGCCCGACTTCCTCAAGCAATTGCAGGCGCATTGCCCGCTCGTTGACGCCGATATTCTCGTGGATTCATCGGCAACGCTGCGCAGCGAACTGATGTCGCACCGCATCGATCTGGCGTTCCTGATGGGCCCGGTCTCGGAATATGCGATCGAGAATATAGACATGCCGCCCTTCCCGCTCGTCTGGGTCTGTGCTCCCGACCTGGAATTGCCCAAGGGTCGGAAGTTGACCCTGCAGGAGCTGGCGCGTTTCCCAGTCATCAGCTATGCCCGTACCACACGCCCCTACACCGAACTCTATCGCAAATTCAGCCGCGATCTCGAAGAAATGCCGCGCATCTTTCCAGCCAATTCGATCGCGGCGGCGCTCAAGATGGCTATGAGCGGGATAGGCATCGCCTCGCTGCCTCACGATGTCGTTCTGGAGCATGCGATGGCTGGAACGTTACGGATCGCCGATTGCGACTGGCATCCGTCCGACTTGGAGTTCACGGCGTCCTATTCGTCAGAACCGTCCAACCCGCTGGCCGAGCAGGCAGCGCAACTGGCAGCATGCACGGCTCATTCCTATTCGATCCGCGCCGGCAGGGCGCGAACCCAATAACAGCGAATCCCGATCAGCTCACCGCAGGGGTCGGCAGATAGATGCGGTCACCAGCGAAGATCATGTCCGGGCTCAGGATGTGATCCATGTTAAGCACCACGGTATCGGCCACGTCCGCCGAATTGGTCGTGGCAATGAGCCGGATGCTGTCGCCGTTTTTCACCTCCACCCAACGGTAACCGCCCTGCTCCAGCTTGGGATTGATGCGACCGTCGGAATTGCTGGCGCCATCTTTGTGGGTCGTCACAAGATCCGCGGAAACCCAGCCGGTATGCACCTTCCCGTCAGGTCCGTAGCCCTCGACGGGCAACCAGACCTTTCCTGCCCCGTCGATCGACGGCTTGTCCGTCTGCTCGACGAAGGTGCCGGGCTGCAGAACCGTCACGACGGTTGAATTGCCGTCGGGATCGGTGCGCAGGTTCAAGCCGTCATCGGCAAGAACGACAAGCTGCGGGAGGCTTTCCGGCGGTTCCTTGGTCCCCGGATCTGGCGTTCCGTCATCGGGCAGTGTGCCGTCTACGCCGGACTTGTCGTCCGGCTTGACAGGGTCGGTGCTCGGACCTTTGTCGGTGCCCAGCAACTGTTCGTCCAGCGTATCCCATGCGAACATCAGCATACCGACGCCGAAGGTTATGCCGAGCGCAAGGCGATCGGCCATCCCCCAGCGTTTGTCCGATTTTTCGCGGGCATTGATGTCTTCTTCCGTTCTCGGCACGGATTTGCGATTGAGCCGATCGGCACGAACTGCCGATGCCCAGAATTCCGCACTGCCAACCGTGAAGAGCACGCCTGCACCGGCCGCGAGCGGCGAGTCCCAAGCGTACCACGTGTAGGCGCCCGACCCGAACATGAACGCGGCATTTCCGACGTGATCGGCTGCCGTGCGGAAGACTGGCCTGCCCGTGAACGCTTGCAGAAGCGATTTGGGGCCGAAGATCCCATTGCCGAGAGTATATGTGCTGTTTGCGACAAAGTTCGTTGCCGGGCCGGTACCTTGGAAGGTCGCGGCCGCTCCCCCTGGCATCGAAAGGATTTGTGACGCTCCGCTTGCTGCGTTGAGCACACGGCCGAATGGCTTATGGTTCGCGGTGGCGTTCGGAAACAGCGACTGCGTCGTGAAGACAACACCGCGGATGGTGAAAGCGATGCCGGAAGCGGTCGTTGCCATGTGGGGCGGCAGCATCTGCCAGACCGTGTAGGTTGACCCGGCCATCGGACCGAAGGTTGCAACCAGCTGCGTGTTTTCCACTATACGGGCGTGGGTGAGTGCCGCATTGACAGCAGCTGCCTGATCAGGTGTCATCGCGCTCTTGTGCGTCGTCCGATACGTCGTGAGTTGCACCACCGACAATGCGTTGGTCTGTTCCGTCGCCATCCATGCAAATTGCCCGGGTGTGAATTTGCGTAGCTGGCCTGGGCTCAATTCACCGAGCTGTTTCGGTGTCAGCGCCTGGACTTGTTGTTTCGTGAGAGCCTCGATCTGATCGATGGTCAGCGCTCCAAGCTGCTCACGCGTCAGTGCGGCGATATGATCCGGCGACATCTTGGCGGTTGTGGCCGGATTGCGGGCTGCGACAAGCTCCGGTTTGAACGCCGCAACCTCTGCCGGCTCGAGCTTGGCAAATTGGGCAGGTCTGAACGCTTCGAACTGGTCAACCGTGAATGCGTTGCGTTGCTCGTCGCTGAAGGCGGCGATCTGGTCCGGTGTCAGCTTGCGCACCTGCTCATTGGTGAGTGCGGCCAGTTGTTCAGGCGAGAAAGCGGCCAACTGCTCGGGAGTGAACGCAGTGATGCGCCCGGGCGCAATGGCTTCCAGCTTGCTCGGTCGGATCGCCTGCAACTGCTCTGTGCTCAAGGCCCGCAACTGCTTTGGTTTTAGTGCCGCCAGCTGATCGAAGGTCAATTGCCCAATCTGCTCAGGCGTGAGCGCAGCAATCTGCTCGGGCGTCAGCTTGCCGATGTGTTCGGGCTTGATCGCGTGCAATTGCGCACCAGCCAGCCCCGATATCTGCTCGGGCGACAGCGCAGTTACTTCTTTTCCTGTCGGTGTCCGAACCGGTTGCGTACGTCCCGGCTCGGCCGCGAAACTTGGTGGAAGCTCCAGGCTGACAATCCGGCCACTTGCCGGATCGACGGTCGCCCTGCCGTGATCGGTCGCCGGTGGCCACGTAGCGGATGGAGGCGCGTCGACATTGGCCACCACCACGGGTGTCTCGCTTGTCACCACGGCGGGTTCGCTGACAGCGACCCCAGTCACCGACGGGATCGAGGTTTCCGTCGGCGCACTGACATCCCAGAACTCGTCGGCGGTGCGTAGAATGATCTGCGGACGCTTGGGTGCTATTGTGCTGGGATCGACGAAATCCGGATTTGATGTGAACTCGCCGATGAAATTGCCGTCGGGGTCCATCATCCGCCAGCCATAAACCTCACTCCAAGGCACGCTGCCATCGATGGCTGTTTCGTCGACGGCAGCCATGCGGTTGCCGACAGGACGTCCCGTCCCCTCGAATTCGGTTGGCACATGCAGGCGCGGATTGTTGGGATTGAGCACGTAGAGATAGGTGAAGCCCTGCTCGCGTGCCGCCCTGGACTCTTCGGCAACAAACGTCTTGGCACCGGAGATCGACCGGCTGGTACCGACGAAACGGCCATGGGTATTGCCAAGCACATAGTTGCTGAGCGTGATGCCCTGCGTGTTGCCCACCCAGATGCCGGTTGGTGCCTGCGGCGAAAATCCTTGCGCGTCCTGGATTTGGGACGGCGTGCGAGTATCGGCCCGGAACACATATGGGCCGACATTGCCGCGCATGGCGTGTGTCGGATCGCCCGCACCTTCTGCGGGCTGCCCGCTCTCCTCCGGTTGGCCGAGGCTGCCCGGCACGTGGTCTTCGGAAGCGCCGCGGATCCAGGGCAGGACAACGGGTTCGCCGCTGTCGGGGTCGCGGACCAGGATATGCGTCTTGGTGGCGGTTTCAGGGGCATCCGCCGCCAGGCGCGGTCCGTCGACTGGCGGTATGTAGACCTGTTCCGGGCTCCTCGGTTCAGTGCCCAGCATGGCAGCGACGATAACCTCGCCATCCTTGTCCCTGAGTTCGATGGTTCGAGGCGACTCGGCCATGACCGGTTTGTTGTGTCCGAAAATGTTGCCGATGATGCCGGCTTGATCCAGCGCGCCCTGGAGTTCCGCCGAAGGCGGCGCATCGAGAAAAACCCAGCGTGGCTGGTACTTCGGGTTCTCCTTGTGTAGCGCCACGTCCTTGTTGATCTGTTCCTGCAGCTTCGGTGTCAAAGGCACCTCGCGCATCTGCGCGACACCGTTGATGGTGGTCCAACGGTGATAAGTCTTGACCTCGATCGCCTCGATAACATCCTGGCTCTTGAAGACAGGTGCATCTACGTAGCGACCTCCTTCGCCAGTGACGGGGTGCGGTCCGTTTGGATTGGCGGCAACCGGGAAATGCACCTCGCCCAGCGAACCATTGAGCTCACGAGTATAGACCTCACCGGCTTTCCATTTCTCCGGCTGCCGCATGTTGCGGACCTGCTGTAACGAGAACGTGGTCGGAGGCGCGGCCTCCAATGCCTTTCTGGCAGGCGAGACCTCGGGGGGCACAGCCTCTCCGTCCGGCTTTCCTGTGGCGCCGGGAACGTGATCCTCCGAAGCACCACGCGTCCAGGGCAAGACATAGGCTTCGCCGGTTTCAGGGTCGCGGAAGAAGATATGCGACTTATGCATCAGTTCGGGTTCGTCGCCGCGTGCCTGCGGGCCATCCGCCGGTGGGACATAGACGCTCTCGGCACTCTTCGGGAGCGGCCCGAAGCGGGTTGCCGTGATAAAGTGGCCGTTCTCGTCCCTGATCTGCATCGGTCCGCTGTTGCGGCGACCGACCTGCGAGGAAAGCAGCGTCATGACGCCGTCAGCGACGTTCTGGCGCATGAAACCGCCATCGACGATGGACGAACCGAATTCGCTACGGAATTGCGCTATTGCCGCGAGTTGATCAGGCCGCGCTGTTGTTTCCAGTTGGTCGAGGAACTGGTCGAGAGATTTTTCCCCACCTTTCGGGATGCCTGTGGCGGCCCCATCACGTGAAGGATCGACCGCACGGGCGATCCAGGCTGGCACAGTCAGCTCTTCGCTCTGTCCGTCGGCGGTTTTGAATGCAATCTGAGCCGTTTCATTCTTTGCGATGGAACGCGCGACCTTGGGGGCATTCGATTTGTACTGGAGCCTCACTTCGGCGCTGAATGTCAACGCGCCTGAGGGCAACGGTGGTGTCGAAAGCGACACTGTGTACCGCGTCGCCGGCGTACCGTCCGCTCCATAGAGGCTCTTGTAGATATTTCCGGCGCTCGGCATGTAGCGCGGCTGTGGTGCTCCGTGGGGCTGGAATCGAGCCGGCAGCCACGAGTTGACTGTCGACTTCACCTTGTAGATCAGCGATGTCGCGATCTTGTCGGGATTCGTGCCGAGTACGCCGGGTAACCCGTTGCGGTCGTTGAAGATGATATCGACCAGCATCGCTTCGGGATTGAGGACGCGCGTCTTCTCGCCGGTCAGAAAAACGATGTCGGCACTTGGCGTCTTGGTCGGAACGGCGGAAAGCCGAAGCCCGCTGATCGCGGGTTCGTCGGCATATGAAACCGTATTGGAGGGGTCGATCTGGCCACTCTCGACAAGATCGCGGATCGCTCGAATTCCGACGCCTTGCCCGACCGCGGTAACGAGTTCACCGGCTCTCGCTGGATCCTTGACCACGAACTGGACCTTCAGGAATATCGAGCCGAGACCTGACTGGATCTGGTCATAAGTCTGTTTGGAAACGACATCGCCGGGCTTGAGCGTATCCTTGGCCGATAGTTCGGGGCGTTTCTCGACCCCGACGCGTGGCCACTCGCCGACGGCATCGACACGATTGGCGACGATCGGCAACCTGAGGCCAGCCTTTGTCTCGGTCATGACGCGATCGAAAGGCAACGCACCTTCCAATTTGACGTAAACGGCATTTTTTTTGGCGGGCGCACCAAAGAAGTCGTGCTGACCGGGTGCAAGCCTGACCTCTGTTCCCTTGAGCGAGGGGGAATAGGTCATCTCGATGACCGTGCCCTCGCCGTCCGGAGTATTTCCGACGATGACGGCGTCGAACAGCTTGGCGTCATAGCCAGCCTTCTCGTTGAAAATACCCTCGCTTGCCTTGCCCGACAGATCGCTGGCGCGAACCGGCAGTGCCGTTTGCTCAGAAACCGGCCAGACCCCAGCCTGCAGCGCGGTGATGTTCCGGTATTCGCGGGCGCGATAGGAAACGACGCCCTGAGTACTCAACGCATCCTTGAATGGCGTAGGGCTGCGCTGACCGAAGCTGTCGAGGATCGACCATCCGACGACGCCGAAATCGGTCTTGGTGCCAACACCAAAGCCGACGGCCGCCAAGGTCGGCGAACCGATGTCGAAGGCCTGTCCGGTGTTGAGGCGCGTACGGAACGTCACGCCGACACGGACGTCCGGCAAGCTCTCGCGGATGGGCGTGCGCGGTACAGGGACACCATTCGGCCCGTAACGTTCGGCCAATTCGCGGCTTGAATAGTAGTTCTTTTCCGTCTCATAACGTTGCAGAAGCTGCTCATTGGTCAGGCCATCGAGGTAGGCCGACGGCGTGCGCTCATCCTTGCCGCTTGTGTATGCGTAACTGCTG
Source organism: Mesorhizobium loti (assembly GCF_002858745.1). Classification (GTDB taxonomy): domain Bacteria; phylum Pseudomonadota; class Alphaproteobacteria; order Rhizobiales; family Rhizobiaceae; genus Mesorhizobium; species Mesorhizobium loti_F. The sequence continues at coordinate 25,859 of NZ_PJRO01000010.1, forward strand.
GTGTCGCTTTCGGGCATGCCGCTGAAAGAACGCGTTGCCGGATCCCATACCAAACGCACGGGACCATTTCCCGTAACCGGCTTGCCGGGCACGATGATGGGGTCGCTGTCCGCGGGCCAGCCGGTATTCAACTCGGTGGGATCGCCGCCCGATGCGCGAACAGGCGTCACAACCGGAGCCTCGCCGTCGCCTGATGGATCACCCTTGCCGCCGGTGGGTGATGTCTGCTCCGGTCCGTGTCCCGTGCCAGCGGGTAAAGCGCGTGGGCCGGTTGGATTGGTGCCCTCCGGCGTGCCCTCGGTCCGGCTTCGAGCGCCAAAGTTGGCTGCCGGTTCACTGACCACCTCGCCCTGGATGACAATTTCATCCGGGCTCGGCATGACATATTTGCCTGTCGGCCTGTAAACGCCATCGGAGCCGGCCTCATAGAGGTGGCGCGGCCGCGGCTCGGAGCCCGCCTCACCGGCGGGCGGCGGAGGCGGAGTATCGGTTGGCGGCACATCGTTGGACGAGGGGCCGCCGTCGCCGCCACGAGGACCGGATGCTCCCGGCATGTTGTGCACCAGCCCGCGGCCGCCGAGGCCTGTGCCGACAGCACCCGTCCCTATGCCCATGATGGCATTGGCGAGTTCTGCAAATGACATTTCACCGCCGTGCAGCGCTAGGTCCTCCGCGGACCGCATCAGGATCGGCACGCCGGTGGCAAGGCCTGCCGCATCGAGGCCCCAGGCGGCAGTATTGAGTCTGCCGCCGCTCTGCATGAAGTTGCTCACTTCGCCGGCGTAGGATGACTGGGATACATTCACCCGGAATTTGCCGATGCCCCAGCCAGCATCGGCCATGCGCGTCATGCCAAAGCCACCTTTGAAAGCCTGGAAGGTGGACAAGGACGCGCCCGACTTTGCCAAGCCGATTGTTCGCAGCGAACCTGCGCCGACCGGCAAGAATGAAACGACGCCTGTCGCGATGTTCCAAGCAGACTGGCTGTCGAATTCGCCGCCCTGCAGCAGGTGCTCGCCTTCCTTGTACAAGGTCTTGCCGCCAAGAGCCGCGCCGGAAGCGAGTGCGATCGGTATTGCCCACTGGCCGCCTGGAATGAAGGACACGATGGTCGCGGCGCCTGCCACAATGCCAAGGCCTATGTCCGTGGCCTTGTCCCAGAAGTCTACCTTGCGCCCGTCGGCAACCTCCAACTCGTCGAGCGTAAACTTTCCGTCGGCGCCGAGCGACATGTCGCCACCCTTCGCCATGACCAGCTTACCCTTGTCACTGAAGATGCGGTTCTCGTGCTGGAATTCGTCGAAGCTGCCGTAATATTTTCCGGAACTATCGACGTAGCCAACCTCCTTGCCACCACCATCCTTGATGGCAAACAGCGCTGTCATCGACTCCATGCCGCCATCCAGCGAGAAAATGGGCACGATCTTCACCTGGGCATTGTCGCCGGCTCGATCGTGAATTTCGTCGGTAACGTTCTCGACACCCTCGCTCGACGGGTCGAGACCGAGCGTCTTCGCAACAGCATCAGTTAGTTCTCCGGCTTTGTATTGCTTGTATTCGCCGGTGAAACCCTTGTCGTAGAGGTTCTCGAATTGGACCTGATATCCGGCAAGTGCCTTATCTCTGTGCTCCTGGAAATATTCGTTCTTTAGTTCCGATTCACGCGTCCCCATGCCGCTGTCATCAAGAAGTTTGGGGTGACCGGCAGAGAAGCTATACCAGTCGCGTGCCGCCACCATCGCAGGTCGTGACCCGGTCTCCCACTTCTCCAACTGGTTCTTTTCATCCTCGGCCCTGCCGCGATCGATTTCAGCGGCGGCGACCTCCGGATGAACCCAGAGTTTCTGGCCATTCATCTCGATCTGGACAGCTTTGCCACTGTTGCCGATCGCACTTGGTCCCTGCTTTCCATAGGCCGCCGCAACTTCCGGCGCGACCCAAACGTCGCGGCCGTTGACCGTGATCTTCACCGGTTGCTCGCCCGGCTTCAGTGTGCCTGCCGGTGCTTCGATGGTACCGCCACCATGGTCGGTGATTGCTTTTCCGAGAGCCGTATTTGCGTTGATGAGTTTGGTTTTCGCATCTTTCAGCCCAGCATCGAGCTGGCCGACCTGCGTGCCAATGATCTTGGACTTGGCGGCCTCCAACGCCGATATCGAACCCGTGCCGCCCGGTGTGCAAACCGGCGCAGAGGTGGGCGTGCTCCGCGTCGACGACAGTACTTCCTGCCACTGTTTGTTCAGGGAATTGTTGCGGAAGTCGTCCCTGATGTTCTTGTTGTTGAGATCGTAAGTGAGCTGAATCTTCAGAACATTGGTGTCGTTGTTGTTTTCATCCAGGAAGTTGTCGTTCTCGTAGGTGTTGACCATATAAAGCTGGCCATTTTCCTCGATGAATTCCTGTTTCAGGAGCTTGCCGGTGAAATCGCCCTCGGCGTTGGTGTAGCCTTTCTCATCGAAATGATGGGGATTCCTCTGCCTGGCCTGCGCGATGATCTGCTGCTTGATCGGCTCGACACGGACGGCCAGATCCGTGGCCTCCTTTTGCGCGACCCCGTACTGCGCATAGGCTTCAGCCAGTGCGACCTGGTTGCCCGCCGCCTTCTGCAGCGTTTTCAAACCTTCGAGCCGTTCCGCTAGCGCCGTATGCTCCGGGCTTCCGGCGTCTGTGAGTTTCAGCTCCAGTTCGGTCGCACTGACCATCTGGTCGACGGTCGCCTTGTTGCCGTTGGCGGTGTGCAAGCTTGACTGTATGAAAAGGTTGGAGACTTCCGAATGCTTGGCCTTGGCGTCTAGGTTGACCTCCATGTTGCTCGGCCCGCCGGACCGGCCGGCCGCAGGCTGGCTCGGATCGTTGATGGCCGGCAACGTTGCCTGTTTGCCGATTGCCGCGAGCAGATCCTTCTCGCCTTGCGTATATTCGACCCTGGCCGTCGTGGCCTTCCCAAGCACGTCATTGGCGAGGGTCAGTCGCTCTTGCGCCTCTGCCAGCGTACCTTTCGGGGTCGGTGCTTTCCATTCCAGGCCATAGGGTGCCAATGCCTCGTCGAGCGTCGACTTGGCGCTGTTCATCGCTTGCTTGTAAGCGGGATCCAGCGCGTAGACATCCAGCTGCGCCTGGCTTTGCACGGGCTTGGCCTGGGCCTCACCGAGACGTGCAACGGCCGCATTCTCCGCGGCGATTGCCTTGGCCACTTCCGGATCGAACCATTGCCAACTGCCGTCGACCATGAGCGGCACCCATTTGCCGCCGGATTTGGTGGGTTCCTTCGGTGGCGCGCCAAATGGGCCAACCGTCGTGGTGGAGCCATCGAGCTGGGGCGTTGCGGGTTTCCCCCCGCCATATGTCGCGATCGCGTCCTTTACCGCCTGCTGCTTGTTCGTGACGTCCTGGAGCAGCTCGGGGCTTGCTCCACCGAGGATGCCTTCCAAGGTGGTTTTGAGAACCGTGTCCGACTTGGCGGTCTCCGGATCTTTGCTCGTCGGGTTGATCGACAAGAGCAGCGTCGCCAGCGCCTCCTGGGCCGTACCAGCCTTGATATCGAGATTCGTGCCCGTGGCGTTGTTGTGCAGCGTTATCTTGCCATCAGGCTTGCTGGTCAGCGTGTAGCCGTTGGCCGTGACCTCGACGGTCGTGCGGGTCCCGTTCTCAATCCTGATCTTTTCACCAGGATGAATAAGGTTTGGATCGCGAGGGTTATCGAAAAGCTCCGGATTGGTCTTCCTCAGCTCATCCAGCGTCACGCCGTGCTGTTGCGCGATAAGAGTGAGGTTATCGCCTGGTTTAACTTCGTAATGGATCGGCTTGCCATCGTTGATCTTTTCGGTGGTCGTCTTGGTGACCCGACCATCCTTGTCGGTGACAATCTTGATTTCGGTGCCAGCCTTCGGATCGACGATGGTGGTGGCGGCCTCTCCCGTCTTGGTGTTGCGGGTGGTATTGGTCGTCTTGCCGTTGCCATCCCCTGATGCCGTGGTTTCGGTATCGCCCTTGGTGGTCACCACCGTGCGCGTATCGTGCTGGTAGTCGTAATAATAGGCTGTCTTGTCACCCGTATGCGGATCGACCAATTCGACCGACTGGACATCGCCATTGTCGCTCTTCGGGTCCCCGGTCTTGACCTGATAGCCGGCCCCTTGCAGCTCAGCGATCACCTGCTCTTTGGTCAAGCCCCGATCCTTGGCGATCTGGTCGATACTCTTGCCGGCGGCAAGATCGTCCTGAATGCCTTTCGTCGTGGCCCCACCTGGATCCTGGGTTGGCGCAAGGACGGTCTTCTTCCCGTCGGGTCCGGTCACGGTGGTGACAGGAAGCGCGGGTCCACCCTTCGGCGTCACCGTTTCCACCGATGCGCCGTTTGGCATCGAGGTCCGCTCGGTTGTGGTGCCGGAACCGAGATCATCCTCGTAGCGAGTGGTTATGGCTCCCGTTTTGGAATCGTAGTCACTCGTCTGCTTGCGGCCCAGACCGTCGCGGACCGGCGTTTGTCTGGGCGTCGCGGACCCGTCCTGCACTGCCGCATAATAGGTGTCGTGCTGATAGTCGTAGTAGAGCGTGACGGTCTTCTGGTTCTTGGGATCGCTGGTATCCTTGATCACAGTCGTCTGGACATCGCCATTGTTGCTCGTCGGACCGGTGACGGTGACTTCCAGGTTGTTTCCTGCCCTTATCGCCGCGAGTACCTGTTCGTTCGTCATCCCCCGTTCTGACGCGATCTTGTCGATGCTTTTGCCCTTCTTCACATCATCGATGATGCCATGGGCGGTGGTGTCGGCGGCAGGATCCTTTTCGGGTGTGCCGGTGTTCAGCTTGACCGGAGCAAAAGGCAAAGTCGTTGGCTGAGTATACAATGCCGGCTGTACGCCCGCGCCGTTGTTCGGCGTCCCGGTATTGGCGGGAAGGCTTCCGTTGACGGGCGCCGCAACGGGTTGCTGGAGCGCGTCGAGCTTGCCGGTAACCTGAGTAAGTTCCTGGCGCGCCGTGGCAGCCCACTCACGCTCGCCCATCTTGTTGGCAAGCCTAATCTGTTCCCTGAGCTGAGCTGCCTGGGCTTCCAGCTGCGCGATTTGCGCGGCATTGGCTTTAGGGTCGACCCTTGGCGCGGGGCTCAGCTTCGGCATTATCGGACGAACCACGTGAACGACCTCCGCGATATGCTTCGCCCCGTGGGGCTGGCCGAAGGTCCGTCCGATAAGCACCCTGGAAAGATGCTAGCGAGCGGCCTTCCAATAGACGCCGAAGGCAGCGAGCTGCTCTTGCGACTGTTTGAGTTTCTCAGCGGCATCGACATCGGTCAGCGGCGCGGCCAGAGCGACCAGGATCTCGACCGCGGCGAATGCCGGCACCATGCTTGGGAAGAATGAACCCGAATTCGATGTCACCACGATCGTCTCGCGCGCCATGCGCGCCAGCGGCGAAACACTGCTGTCGGTGATGGCCAGTATCGCCGCACCCTGACTTGCAGACTGACGGGCAAAATCGATGGTCGCGCGTTCGTAAGGCGCGGACCCGACGACGAGCACGATATCGCCGGCCTTGGCATCCAGCAGCGCCTCGGCGCCAGCGCCGTGGGAATCCGCCACGAATATGGCCCTGCGGCCGTCGCCGAGGAGTGGCGAAACCGTCTGCACGAAGTGGCTGACAACCGAACGCGAGGCTCCGAACCCCAAACCGAAAATAGTCTTTGATCTGGAGATCAGCCTGGCGGCCGCCAGGAACTGCATGGCGCTGCCATATTCGCCGAGACTGGCAATCTGAGCAGCGAGCGTGTCCGCCGCGATGCCGGCCGCAGCATAATCCGGATCCTGTTGCGGAAACGAGCCGGGTCGAAATCCCTCGCCCGCACCACGCTCCCGCAACGCGCGCGCGTAGAGGGTGCGCATATCCTCGTAGCCATCGAGCCCCAACCAGCGCGCCAGCCGCATCATGGTGCTGTGCGATACACCCGCCTGACTGGCCTGCTCACGCATGGACATCAAAGCGACGTCCTGAGGGTGGTCGAGCACAAAACGCGCCGCAACCTGTAGTTGCGGCGGCATCGTTTCGAATCGCTCCACGAGCAGTTCCGACAAAGGACCTTTTTCCATTTCCTAAACCCCAAATTTGCCCGGTTCGAATTTACCTGCTGCTCGCGGACAATGCAACAGTTGGAATTTTCATGTTTTCCATATTCCAAATGGACTTTTCATTTTCGCAGCGCTGCACTAAGTTCGAACAGCAATCTAACGGGAGTCCATTACGCCGGGCTGTCACGATTGCGTGGAATGGTTCCTCAAGGAGACAGTCATGACCACTACCCCTCCCGTCAACGGCGGAAGTCCGGAGCAGAACCTGGACAAAATGATCAAGCACCAGGAGCGGATGTTTGGCCTGGAGATCAACAAAGAGATCGCCAAGTCCCAGCACGACATGTTGATGAGCACTGCCAGGACGCTTGGCCAGTCAGCCGAAAAGGCCTGAGGCGCAGGGTTTATCATTGTTCTGCGCCGCCGGAGGATTGCCGGCGGCGTGCCATTTCTCGGTGCAAGGGTATCGCGCCGACCGGTCTGAAATTGTTTTGGCGGGAGGTTGAAAGGCATGAGCGCTCACTCGACCCAAAAGCTTGAAGGCGGCGCAGGCAAGCAGGCATTGCGTGCCTTGGCGAGCAGTGCCGCGAGCCTGATCCCCGACAAATCCACGACGCTGGTCGTTACGCACGGCTTTCACAGTGGTGCCAGCCTGGAACTGACCGAAGCATCCTACGTGATCGGCTCGGACAGCAATTCGGACATCGTCCTCAGAGACGCTGGAATTGCATCCCTCCATGCCCGGTTTCACCGCAAGGGCAATCTGATTGAAATCGAAGCTATCGGCGGCGATCTGGAACTTGCTGGCGGCGAAATCATTCGCAAAGGCCAGGGCTGCCGGCGCCGATTGCCGCTTGGAATTTCGCTGGGCGACGCGCAGTTGCAACTCGCGGGACCTGAACCGGTCAAGAACCGCTGGTCGCTGTCGCAACGCCCGTTATTCGCAGGCGGTGTTATCATCGCCGCGGTTTTTGCCATTTCCTTTGCCGCCAACGGTTTGTCGATCGCAAAGACCGACGATAAACCCGTCAAACTTGCGCTCGCCGGCGAAGAATTGACGGGAAGCATTCCCACCAACGGGGCCGATGCTGAACATTTGGCGGCGGCACAGGCGGAATTGACCACACGGCTAGCACAATCGGGCCTGGAGGCCGTTGCGGTTGGACGTTCCTCGGAACGGCTGGTCGTATCGGGCACGATACCGAATGCGCAATCGGGCACCTGGACCGAAGTCCGTTCGTGGTTCGACCAGAAATTCGGTCAAGTGCCGCTGGTGTCGAACATCGTTGTCGGCGATGCCGCGCAGCCGCCGCGGCTCACCTTGCAGGCAATCTGGTACGGCGAGCGGCCCTACGTGATTGCCGGAGATGGAACGCGTTATCATGAAGGCGCCTTCACGAATGACGGCTGGACGATCAAGGAGATTGGCCAGACCGCGCTCGTGCTGACAAAGGGCGGCGCCAAAGTCGCGTTGAAATACCAGTGAGCCGCCGCGTCGACGCGCCACGTTTCGACGCGAGACCGGAATCGATCGGCAGGGATGCGCATGCGGACGCTTCGCACGCCCACCCGATCGAACGCCGACGCCTGAACGGCATCAATCGAGCCAAGGCAAAAGGCGCAAATTCTGCATCCGGTGCGGAAGGGCTGGAGGCAGAGGCGCTCACCGGACCTTCGGTCGGGGTGACCAGCAAATCGCTTGATGAAATCCTGGCCGAATTCGTCATGCCGGAAATCCCCGAGCCGGCGATCCTGCGGCGTTCTGTTCCCATCCTGCACCACTTCATCACCGAAGTCGTACCTGACCTTGAAGGCGGCGAGCCGTTGAGAACGCTGGCCAGGACATTGATGGAAGACGAGATCGAGCGTCACCGGGAACTGCTTGGACGTCTGCAAGGAGGGACCGGAATCTGACCAGGCCACGCGAGGCTGCGCATCTGCTGCACGTCCTTGGCCATCTCTACGGATGTCACGGCCAGGCCAGGCGGGGCGCGGTCTACCTGTTGATTGCGGCACAGCTTTCGCCGGATGACGCCAGAATACTGAGAACACTAGCGCACCTGCTCATCCTGGACGGGGAAGCCGACAAGGCGCTCGCCACGATCGCAAGGCTGGAGACACTGGAAGGAATGCAACACCCTACCCTTCACCTTCTGAAAAGCCGCGCCCTGCTCGTGGCTGGGCGCAAGCCCGAAGCGCGCGAGGCCTTCCAGCGCTTTCTGACAAAAAGGCAGGCGCAATGACGCTCTCGCAACGACTGCTGCAATTGCTCGGCAAGGCGTCCCAACGCGGCGACCTGGTCATTGCCGTGCTGATGCTGGTGGCTGTTGTGATGATGCTGATCCCGCTGCCGACCTTTCTGGTCGATGCGCTGATCACCGCCAACATCGCTCTCAGCGTGCTCATCCTGCTGGTCGCCTTTTATGTCTCGCATCCGCTGGAATTCTCGTCGCTGCCTTCCGTCATCCTGATCGCGACGCTTTTTCGGCTGGCGATCACCATCACGACCACGCGCCTGATCCTGCTGCAGGCCGATGCCGGCGAAATCATCACCGCTTTCGGCAATTTCGTTGTCGGCGGCAGCATCGCGGTGGGTCTGGTGGTTTTCCTCATCATCACCGTTGCGCAGTTCATCGTCATCGCTCGCGGCGCCGAACGCGTTGCCGAAGTGGCTGCCCGCTTCACGCTCGATGCTCTGCCCGGCAAGCAGATGAGCATCGACGCCGAACTCAGGAACGGCGACATCGATCAGGCCGAAGCCAGGTATCTGCGTCGGCAGCTCGAGCGCGAAAGCCAGCTTTTCGGCGCGATGGACGGCGCCATGAAATTCGTCAAGGGCGACGTCATCGCCGGCATCGTCATCATCCTGGTGAACCTCATCGGCGGTTTCACCGTGGGCACACTGCAGCATGGTATGTCGATCGGACAGGCCGCATCGACCTACTCCCTTCTCACCGTTGGTGACGGCCTTGTGGCGCAGATCCCCGCCCTGCTCGTCGCGATCGCAGCCGGTACGATGGTGACGCGTGTCGGCGGTGTCGACGGTGCGGACGATCTCGGCAGGCAGATCAGCTTCCAGCTGCTGCGCGACCCCCGTGCGCTCGGCCTTGCCGCCCTGATCATGTTCGGACTGGCACTGGTGCCAGGTTTTCCCAGCCTCGTTTTCATTGCCTTGGGCATCGCCTTCGGCGCCGGCGCTTTCATGATCCATCGCAACTCCAGACGCGAAGACGAGCCGACGGAGATCGCACCTGTGACGACACGGCAGGAGCCTGATGGTGCCGTAGCGATCGAGGGCAACACCAGGCCGTTGCTTGGCTCCAGCCGCATTGTCGTCCGACTCGGAAAAGAACTGGCCATGGAAGTGGCGGAACCGCAATTTCGCCAGCGGACCGAGACGATGGGCCGAAAAATATTCGATGACCTCGGCGTCGAAATTCCGGCCATTGGCGTCGACGTCAATGAGACGATCGCGCCGCGCAACATCCGCATCGATCTCGAAGGTGTGCCTATCCTCGAAGCCGAAATTCCGGCGGACCGGGTGCTTGTCGAAACCGAAGTTAGCCATCTCGAACTGCTCAGTCTCACTTATGAGGAGGGTGCGGCACTTGTCGGCCAGCGCAGCTTCTCATGGGTCGACCGGGACGGCATTTCCGCCCTTGAAGAGGCGCAATTGCCCTATTCCGAACCGCTGGAGATTGCATCCAAATGGACCGCGCATGCGCTTCAGCTCTACTGCGGCCATTTCGTCGGCATTCAGGAAACGCGCAAGCTGCTCTCCGAAATGGAGACGGACTATGCCGACCTGGTGCGGCAGACCGCCGAGATCGTGCCTCTGCAGAAGATCGCGGATGTGCTGCGGCGGCTGGTGGCCGAGAACGTGCCGATCCGGAACTTGCGGCTCGTTCTGGAAGCACTGGTCGACGCCGGGCAGCGCGAGCAGGACGTCGTCCCGCTTACCGAGCATGTTCGCACGGCGCTGAGGCGCCAGATCAGCTTCCGCGTCGCCGATCGCAACAACATCATCTCTGCTTATGTGCTGCAACGCTCTGCCGAGGATATTCTACGCGAAGCGGTGCAGACGACACCGACCGGAGCCTTCCTCAACGCGGCGGATGCGGGTGCGCAGACGCTGGCTGCCGAGATCGAACGCCACCTGTCGCGTGCCGCGGCCAGTGTTTCGCCGGTGATCGTGACGGCCGCCGACGTGCGCCGCCACATGCGAGCGCTTCTGGTGCAGAACGGCATCGAACTGCCGGTTCTGTCGTTCCCGGAGCTTGCGCCTGAATTCAACGTCCAGCCGCTGGCAACGATCTCGGGAAATTCGGGACGATCCAGAACCCCATCGCTGCCTTCGGCCGGCGCGCTGGGTGGGCAAAACACCGCCGGATGAACTGACTGCAACGGCATCGGGGACCAACGAATGCCGGCGATGTTTGAGAGAGGGATTGAATGCCTAGCAGCCATACTGCGAGAGCCGAACAACGGTACGGCTGTTCGGCCTGGATGAGAGCGACGTGGCTGGTGCAATTCCAGGAAAAGTGCGTAGCGGTTTTCCGTCCGGAATTGCGCAAAAACAAAGAGTCAGAGCGTTTCCGCGTTTTCGAAAAAACCGGATACGCTCTGGTGCTCGCACTCGCCATTTTCTTGTTGGGCCTGGTTTCGTCGCCGACCGATCTCGGGGCGCAGGAGATCTCGGACCTGCCGGCGCAACCGACGGTCGACTTGCCCGTCGGCCAGGGGCGCCTGCTGCGCTTCAACGAACCGGTCGAATCCGTGTTGATCGCCGATACCACGATCGCCGACCTGCAGGTTGTCTCACCCGGTGTGGTCTATGTCTTCGGGCTGAAGCCCGGCCAAACCAACCTGATCGCGATCACCTCTGACGAACGCATCAAGGCGACGGCCCAGTTTCGTGTGACGGCCGACATCTCTTCAGCCAATCAGGCCAAAAAGGCCATACGTCCGAACTCGGCGACCAATCTTGCCATTTTCGGCAACCGCATCGTTACGACCGGAGAGGCCCGCGGCGTGGATGAAGCCACGGACATGGACAATATCGCCCGCACCTTTTCGCCGTCCGAGCAACCGCCGATCAACAACATGACTGTGAAAGGCTCACAGCAGGTCAACATACGGGTGCGTTTCGCTGAAGTCTCGCGCACGGAGCTGCAGTCCTACGGTGTCGACTGGAACGTCGGCTACAAGAGCGCCGGCTTTGAATTCAACATGTTTCAAAACAACGGTGTACCAAGCGGCAACAATGGAAATTTCGGCCTCAACCTGGGCCAGGACCACGGCATCAACTTCGACATCCTCATCGAAGCACTCCAGCGCAACGGCATCGTCAAGATCCTGGCTGAACCGAACCTGACGGCCGTGACCGGCCAGACGGCGAAATTCCTTGCCGGCGGTGAAATTCCTATCCCCATCCCACAAGGTAACGATGTCGTCACGGTCCAGTACAAGCAGTTCGGCGTTTCGCTGGGTTTCACGCCGACGCTGATCGGCCGCAATCGGATCGCTCTCAACGTGCAGCCAGAGGTCAGCTCACTATCCGACAGCGGCGCAGTAATTGGAGCCAACGGCTTTTCCTTACCGAGTTTCGTCGTGCGCCGTGCCGACACGACCGTCGAAGTGGCAAGCGGTCAGACTTTTGCCATCGCCGGGCTGTTCCAGCAGCGCACCTCTCGCAATGTCGAGAAATTCCCGGTGCTTGGCGACGTGCCGGTGCTTGGGCCGCTGTTTCAATCGCAGCGTTTCCAGCGCGAGGAGACCGAGCTCGTCATTCTGATCACGCCCTATCTGGTCGAGCCGGTGCGCGACAACCTCGCCACCCCCCAGGACCGTCCGGCGAAACGCGCGAAGCGCAAGGCCAAGGGCGGCTCGTCTGTCGGCCTGATCGTCAAGTAGGAGAACCGCGATGAGAGTGTCGAACGCCTTTTTCGCTATCATCACGACCATCCTGCTGTGCGGCTGCGTCGGCAACACCAGGCATGAGCAGGACTATTCGCCGGGCTACAGCTACGTGGCGACGGGCCCTGGCGGCTCAGACAAGAGCGCGTCCGGCTCGGTGCTGGCACCCAACGCATGCCTGAACGATCCAGTCGACGATGACAATCCACCGGCAAACTCCTCGGCAAGCCTGACGCAGATTTCCGGTGTCGGTCAGCACCTGCCGCCGGGTTGCGCCAACGCCTACAATCTGCAGCGCATGGTCGAAAGCCAGCGTGACCTGATCGAAGGCCGCCGCCTGGGCCCCGCTGCCGCAGGTCCGACGGCGCGCGCTGCGCGTCGTTATCTCGACGGCGAGCAACCGGAACCGGCTGCCGAGACTCCTAGCCTGACGACGAATTAACCGACGCTGCGGTTTCCAGCCGAAGCGGTCGGAGCGCAACTGACGATAGAGGGTGAATGGGGAGAGATGGATATGCGTATCGTTTTCCTGCCGGCTTTGGCGATCCTGACACTGGCGGGTTGCCAAACCGGCACCCACAGCGCCGTCAATCCGAAAGACGCGGCTCCAGCGTCACCGTCGGAACGACTGGTCAAGCTCGCCGACGACATTGCGAAGCGCGGTGACAGCGACACCGCGATCGCGCTCTACCAGAAGGCGGCGGCCCTGCCCGATGCGCGTCCGAGCGCCTATGTCAAAACCGGCGACGCTTACATGCGTGCAGGCGATCCAGACCAGGCCGCCAAGGCCTATGAAGCGGCGCTCGCCAAGGCGCCGAACAATGGCGAAGCGATGCTTGGCCTGGGTTCGGCGATGATGGATGCCGGCGACTACAACGCCGGAATGCGGGCGCTCGCCCAGGCAGCACCGCTGGTCAACACCAGTAGCTCCTACAATCGCCTCGGTGTGGCGCAGACGCTTTCCGGCCACACGCAGGAAGCGCAGGTTACCTTCGGCCAGGCCCTCAAAATGGCGCCGGGTGATCTCGATATCGAGACGAATATGGCTCTGGCCGCTGGGCTCGAAGGCAATGCCGGCATGGCGCTGCCGCTGGCGCAGAAGCTCGTCAGCGCCTCCAATGCGCAACTGCACCACAAACGCAACGCAGTCATCGTCTATGGCCTGCTGGGTCAAGGCGACCAGGTTCGCGCCGCCCCACCCGTCGGCCTGCCAACGCAGGAAATCAACAAGCTGTTGGCGCAGGCACAATCCATTCGCGCCAAAGGCAGCACGCAGGCCAAGGCCCAGGCGCTCGGTTCCATTCTCGGTTAGCGAAGCCTGAGAGGCTGGTGGAATGGCCGAAGAAGCCGAAGAAAAAAGACTACCGGCGTCCGACAAAAAGCTGCGCGATGCCAAACGCAAAGGCCAGGTTTCGCAAAGCCGTGATTTCGTTTCAGGCTTCGGCCTGTGCGCCGCCCTCGCCTATATCTATATCGTCTGGCCGACTGCCCTGGGGCATTTTTCCGAACTGGTCGATACGATAACGGACTATAGCGTCCCCTTCGGTGAGATCCTGCTGCGCAGCAGCCGTCACGCCTTTTTCCTGCTTATGTTCGTTACTGTTCCCCTGGTCGTGGTCGTGGTCGTGACCACCCTTGTCTTCGGCATGCTGGCGACATTCGGTCCAGTCTTTTCCTTTGAGACCATCAAACCGCAATTTGATCACATCAACCCGGCCAAAGGTCTGCAGAAGATCATGTCGCTGCGCAATGTCGTCGAGTTCGTGAAGGGCCTGGCGAAGCTGGTCTTCCTGTCCGCCTTGTTTGTGGTGATCCTGGTTCAGTGGTTGCAGCCGCTTTTCGATGCGCCGGCGTGCGGCATGTCCTGCATGACGCCCATGCTGTGGGAGCTGATGGTTCCAGTCGGCGCTTCGGCCGCGCTTGCCTTCCTGGCCGTCGGAATTCTCGATGTACCGCTACAGCGGTGGCTGTTCCTGCGCGACATGCGCATGACCACGACCGAATACAAGCGCGAGCACAAGGACATGGAGGGCGATCCGCTCATCCGCCAGGAGCAGCGACGCCAGCGGCGGGAAGCCGTGCAGCAGCCGGCACGGCTGGGGGTCCAGAACGCAGTCATCGTCTTCGCGGGAGATGAGCTGGCCGTGGGGTTACGCTACATCAAGGGCGAAACGCCGGTTCCGACAATCGTGGCGAAGGGACAGGGGCGTACAGCACTTGAGATGATCGCCCAATCACAGGCATCCGGCATTCCAGTCGTGCAAGACGCTGTCTTGGCCCAGGATCTGTTCGAAAAGACCAACATTGGAAACTACATCAGCCAGAACATGTTTTCGCCGATCGTGCGCCATCTCGTCCGCCATGGGCTGACGTAGTCTCTATCCAAACGTTCAAATTTTTTTCGGAACGATCCCACCAGCGTGCCGTTGGATCTCTGTGCATCCTCTGCAAAAAAGGAGATCAGGCATGATGAAAACGGCACTTTTGGGCGCGACATGTGCGCTGCTGATCAGCGGCTCGGCACTCGCGCAAACCGCAACGCCAAGCGCCGGTGGTTCGGCTGAAACCGAGATGTCGGTTTCAACGAAGGATGTGTTTACCGCGCCGCCTGGCACGGACGCCAACACCGTCGGCTCGATCCAACCGAAGGACGGGCAGGTTCTGGCGACGAACTTCATCGGCCAGAGCGTCTATGAAAGTGACAAGGCCGATGCTGCGACTGTCGGCAAGGTCAATGATCTTATCTTCACGCCTGAAGGCAAGATCGAAGCCGCTGTGGTCGGCGTCGGCGGGTTCCTTGGCGTTGGTGAGAAGGACGTCGCAGTCAGCCCTGACCAGTTGCAGATGGCGACACGCAGCGACGGCAAGACCTGGCTGGTGATGAAGGCCAGCAAGGATCAGCTCAACAGCGCGCCGGCCTTCGACAGGAACAAGCTGGCCGAAGGCGTGGCGAGCCCGGGCGCATCCGATAGCGGTACAACAGCTCCGGCAGGAGGCGGAACGGCTTCGCCGCCGGCACAGTAGTTCGTGAATGGTCATAATCCTATTCAATCGGCCCGGTTGCCCGGGCCGATTTTCGCGCGTCCAATTCGGATTTCGGCCACAGAGGGGCTATGCCCTACCCTCCCAGATACAACTTGTGCAGTTCGTCCGGCGAGCGCAGCAGCGTCTTGCAGTCGCCATCATAGACGACGCGGCCACGGCGCAGCACATAGGCGCGGTTGCCGATGCCGAGCGCAAGAGCCGCGAATTGCTCGACCAGAAGCACGGCGAGACCGGCATCGGCCAACTTGCGAACCGCTGCCATCAGGCGTGAAACAATGACAGGGGCAAGCCCCGCCGACATCTCGTCGATCATCAGCACTTTCGGCCTGGTCAGAAGCGCCCGCGCGATGACCAGCATCTGCTGCTCGCCGCCCGACAACAGGCCGGCGCGCACGGTGCGGCGCTGCAGCAACTCCGGGAACAGGCCGTATGCTTCGGAAAGATCGCTGCCATCGCGCAGCGCTACCTTCATATTCTCTTCGGTGGTCAGCTGACCGAAGATGGTGCGGCCCTGCTCGACATGCGCAAGGCCCTCGCGCGAGCGTTGCCCCGGCCTGGCCTTCTGGATCTCATGGCCGTCGATGGCAATGGTCCCACTCGCCACTGGAATGATGCCGGACAGCCCTTCAAGCAGCGTCGTCTTGCCGGCGCCGTTGGCGCCCAGCACGACACTGATCGAGCCGCTTTCGACACGCGCATTGATCTCGCTGACCACCGGCAGTTCGGAACGGCTGATCGACAGTGAGGAAATGACAAGTTCACTCATGCCGCGACACTTTCCTCGATGCCGAGATAGGCTCTTTTGACGGCCCCCTGATCCAGCACGACGGCGGGTGGTCCGGACGCAATGACCCGGCCGAAGTCGAGCACCGTGACCTGGCTGCAGGCTGCACGCACAAGGTCCATGTCGTGTTCGACCAGCAATACGGACGAACCGAAACGTGCAGGAATTTCCGCGATGCGCTTGCCGAGCCTGAGCGTCTCCTCATGCGACTGGCCGGCCGCGGGTTCGTCGAGCAGGATGACGGCGGGCCTTGCCGCGACCACACCGGCGACGTCGAGCAGGCGGCGCGTTCCGGCGTCGACCGCCACTACTGGCGTTTCCGGGTTCGGACAGTCCAGCCATTCCAGCATGGCACGAACCTCGGCCTCGCTGAGGTTGCCTGCGGCAAGTCGCAGATAGCCGCCCACCGTCAGTTCCGGTGCGATGCGGTTGGTCTGCCATGTGCGACGTACACCGGCCCGGGCCCGGAGATGCGCCGCCTGCCCTTCCAGCGGCGAGGACCCCAGCTTGATCGAGCCTTCATAAGCGGCGAGGAAACCCGAGACTGCGTCGATGAACGTCGATTTGCCGGCGCCGTTCGGCCCGATCAGACCAGCGACCGAGCCGGCCGGAATGGTCAGATCGACACCGTCAAGCGCCAATACAGTGCCATAACGCACGGTGAGCTTGTCGACGGTGAGCGCCGCGCCCTTGGCATGCTCGGTGCGTATCGGCAGATCGCCCTCCGACGAAGCGGAGCCGACCGCCGTTCGCTTCGGCGCAAGCTTGCGCAGCAGTCGGCGGTAGGTCTCGCTCATCGTTTCGCCGGTTGATAGCGCCTGCGTGGCGCCAAGCGCGAACAGCACGTTACCGATATCCTGCGGCAGGTCGAAGCGGCGCAGGATTTCCGGGAACATGACGACAAGAATGCCGCCGATGATCGCGCCTTCGGCGAAGTGCGCGCCGGTCATCACAGCAACCGCATAGAGGCTGAGCGATTGCATCATCGAGAAATTCTCGGCCACAAGCGTGCCGAGATAACCGGCGAGCAGCCCGCCGGAGATACCGGCGATGAAAGCGCTGATGGCAAAGGCGGAGAGCTTGGCCTTGGCAACGCTGACACCATGCGCAGCGGCGGCACGTTCGGAATGACGCACTGCCAGCCAAGAGGCACCGAGCCGCGACCGCGCCAGGAACTCGAGCGTCACGGCGATGGCGACATAGAAGATCAGCGCGAAGATGAAGTAGCCTTCGTCACTGTCGAACAGTGCAGGCCGCGGCACCTGGATGAAGGCGGTCTGGCCGGGAAATGTCATGGTCGCCAGGATGACGTCGAAGGCAGCAGCAAAAGACAGGGTGATGATGGCGAGATTGATGCCCCGCAGCCTCAGCGCCGGTAATCCGATCGCGACACCGAGCGGCACGGCGGCCAGGCCGCCGAGCAGGATCCAGAGCGCCAGCCCGCCAGGCGCCTCGGCGAGGTTGAGATAGCCCACCGTCCAGGCGCCGACGCCGGCAAAGGACATCTGGCAGAGCGCAATCATGCCGGTGCGGCCAGCCACCAGCCCGAGGCTCTGGAGCGCCACACCGGTGATCAGCACCGACGTCGCCAGGAATACCCAATAGGACGGCAGCAACCCGGCAATGGCGCCACCGAGAACAACGGCGGCGATGGTGATTATGAGCGATGCCCGGATACTAGCGCGCTTCATCCCAGCGGGCCTCCCTTTGCGACCACAGAAGCACGGCCAGGATGACCAGGAACGGAATGGCGCTGCGATACTGGCTGATCGAGTCGACCGAACTCGCCAGGCCTTCGACGACACCGAGCAGGATGCCGCCGGCCAGCGTCAGCCAGAAGCTACGGAACAGTCCTACCAGAGCAGCGGCCAGTGCCGGCACGACGAGCAGGCTGAGCGTCATGAAATTCGGCGAACGCTGCGGCGCGATGATCATCAATGCAAAGGTGGTAAAGGCGCCTGTCGCCCCCCAAACCAGCAGCGACAGCAGCCTCACCTTTACGCCGATCAGTTCGGCCGCGAGTGGCCGGTCCGACAGCGCGCGCAGATGCAGACCGATACGGGTGCGGTTGAGAAACAGATCGGACAGCACGGTGAAGAGCACAGCCAGTCCGATGGTGAGCACCGAAGCGATCGTCACCTCGACACCGGCCATGCGGAAGGCGGAGCCCGGAAACAAGTCCGGCATGACACGCGGATGCTGGCCACCGGTCAGCCTCAGACCGATCGCGATCAGGCCAACCAGCAGGGCAGCCGTCACTGCCGCCTTGGTCGACGAGTTCGCTTCAGCGAACCAGCGGGTCATGATGAAGCCGATCAGGACGCCGACCGCGGCACCGACCAGAATGCCCGCGATCACCGACGGAAAGGTCGGATAACCTGACTCGGTCAAGGCTATCAGCGCGAAGGTGCCAGCCGAGCCGATCGCGGCGCCGGTGAAATTGACCACGGCGACAAGCCGGTAGGTGAAGACGGCGCAGACGCCGAGCAGCGCATAGGTGCCGCCTGCCGCCAGCCCCGCAATGGCGGGTGTGAGAAACGAATTCATCGATGATCCCGAATGAAAAAAGAGGACGGCAGAACATGCCTGCCGTCCTTCAGTCAGCGGCTACTTTGCGTCAGGAAGCACGACCCATTCAGGTGTTTCCACCTTCCAAGCCCCGTTTTCGAGCTTCATGACCTTGGTAGCGCGCATCGGCGAATGGGTCTTTGCTTCACCGAATACGTAGGGCGAGCCGGCGAGCGGATCCGAGATCGGCTTCATTTCCAGAAGCGCCTTGGTCACGCTTTCGCGCGTCACTTCGCCATCGATGCCCTCGATCACCTTGAGGAACATCTTGGCGGCCAGGTAACCACCCTGCGAGAAGGCGGTGAGCGGTCGGCCTGCCGTGTTCATGTCGGCCATCCACTGTGCGTTGGCCGCCGAACCTGTTTCTGTGAACGGCTCCCACTCGGTGCCGACATAAATCGGCTGCTTGGTGTCGGCGAGTGCCTTGGCCACCTGTACCGTGTAGCCCGGAGCCAGGAACAGCCAGTTGATGCCGGTGATCTTCTGCGCATCGACCGTCTTGATCAACTGCACCACCTGCGGCTCGACCTGGTTGGTCAGAACCGTATCACAGCCGGCGTCACGCGCCTTGATGACATACGGCGTCAGATCGCCCTGGAAAGGCAGTGTGAGGTCAAGCAGATGCACCTTCTGACCGCTGATCTTCTCCCAGTCCTCTATACCCTTCTTGTACGCTTCCTGGGTGCCGCCGATGATGATGAAGAAGGCGCAGAACTTCTGGCTCTTCAGCACGTTGGTGGCGTAGTAGCCCATGGCTGTCGACAGCGTGAATGGGCCGACATTGACCGGGGCAACGCTAGGTGAAGCGAAACATGCAGCATCGACGCCAAGACCTTGAACCGATGATATTTTCTTGCGGCTGTAGTTGACGGCGTTGACGGCGCAATCGAGCAAGCTGCCCGAGCCAACCAAGGCGACCGCTTCCTTATTGTCGATCAGGTCGCGCGCAGCCTGGGCGGCAACGGCGGGGTCGGCCTTGTCGTCGGAGATCGTGTATTCGATCTTGCAACCGTTGATGCCGCCGGCGGCGTTGACAGCATCAAACGCAGCTTGCGTCGCCTTTGGCACCTCGCTGAAGTCAGCAGGACCGGTGATGGTCGAAACCGCGCCGACCTTGATCGTGCCGTTGGCGCAGGTTGGGCCGGCGGCAGCGGCACCTCCCGTCAGGGCACCGATGCCGATCGCGGCAAAGACGCCAGAAAGCAAAGCTGATTTCCAATGCATTTTCTCTCTCCCCTTGGTTAGTCGATTGTTATGCCGCATGCCTTTCGGGCGCTTTGGCCCCCGCTGGGCGAACCCCGGCGAATTTCACAAGCGTCCGTTCGATAACTTCGCGCGCGATGTCGCGCACAATGAAAACAAGCCGGGTGCGGCGATCCGGCGACGGCCATGAACCCAGCCTGGTCGGCGGATGAAACACATGCTGCACGCCATGCAGGACCAGCGGCCGCTCGAGATCGCCGGCGATGCAGACCAGGCCCTTGAGACGAAGAAGGTCTTCCCCCTTCAGCGCCGCGATATAGTCCAGCCATGTCGCGAAGGCTGCCCATTCCACCGGTTCGTCGATGACGAAGCTGTAGGACTGGATGCCGTGATGGTGGCCATGATCATGATGATGGCCATGATCATGGTCGTGGTGATCGCAGGCCGGCCCGCATTCATGGTCCTGAACCGACTGCACCGCCTTGTCGAACCAGGCGGCAATCCGGTCCTCGCGTCCCGGCGTTTCGGCGTCGAGAAGGGTTTCCAGCGCGGCGTCGGCAACGAGGTACCGCTCTGCTGCCGGTGCAAGCGCTGCTAGCCTGTGCTGTAGCGCGTCCACCGTCCAGCCATCGACAAGATCGGCCTTGGTGATGATCAGACGGTCGGCCACCGCAACTTGCTTCGCAGCCTCGGCGTGGCGCTCCAGCGTTGCTGGACCATTGACGGCATCTACCGTGGTGATCACGCCCGCGACACGATAGCGGCCGGCAAGCTCCTGCTCCGCAATCAACGTGTGCAGGATCGGTGCTGGGTCGGCCAAACCGGTCGTCTCGATCACGACCCGGCTGAGCGGCGGCAATTCGCCAGCGGCTGCGCGTCGGCGCAGTGTTTTCAGCGTCTCTACCAGATCACCGCGCACCGTGCAGCACACGCAGCCATTGTCGAGCAGTTGGAATTGCTCTTCACTGGCTTCGATCAACAGGTGGTCGAGCCCGATCTCTCCGAATTCGTTGACGATGACGGCGGCACCCGCGAGCGACGGTTCCTTGAGCAGCCGGTTGAGCAACGTCGTCTTTCCGGAGCCGAGGAAACCGGTGAGGATGGTGACCGGGACAAGCCCGCCGGTGGGGTCAGGTTCGTTCATACACCACCCTTCCCTCGAACCAGGTCGTCATGACCTTGATGTCGGCGATCTCGTCGGCCGGGATTTCAAGCACGTTGCGGTCAAGTTCGATAAAATCCGCCGACTTGCCGATCTCGATCGAACCGATCGTCTCGCCGAGCCCGATGGCGCGGGCCGAATTGATGGTGAAGATCTCCAGCGCAGTGGCGACGTCGATCGCCTCTTCCGGCCAAAGCGCCTCGCCGGCGAACTCGCCTGTCGGGTTCTGTCGGGTGACCAGACCTTCGATGCCGTTCCACGGGTCGGGATTGGGCATGACCGGCCAGTCGGAGCCGCCTGCCAGCAGCGCGCCGGCGGCCAACAGCTGCTTGTTCGGCCAGAAGCGCAGCGCGCGTTCCACGCCCATCGCCTGCTTGTGGCCTTCCAGGAAGCTGGTCGGGTACCAGAGGAAGGGTGAAAGGTCGGCAGCAACGCCGAGTTCAGCAAAACGCGGGATGTCGCCAGGTGCGATATAGCTGGCATGCGCGATGTGATGGATCAGCCTGGTCGGACCGTTGAAGGACCGCACGACGTCAATGGCATCGAGCGCCTGGGAGACGGCGGCGTCACCCGCACAGTGGATCTTCACCGCCAGCCCGAGCTTCTCGCACTTACCAACCCAGCGGATAAGATCCGGTACTGTGACGAGGGTCGAGCCGCGGAAGCAGCAGCCGAGGATCGGGTCGGTGGCGTAGGGCTCGTGGAAAGCGGCGGTCTTGGCGCCCGGTACTCCATCGAGGAACACCTTGACGAAATCAGGCTTGGCGTGGGCGCTGCGATACTGCTCCTTGAGCGCGATCAGCTGGTCTCCGGCAATGCCGAACATGAAGGATGGTTCGACAGCTGGCATGGCCGACACCGACCACGCCGTCAGTTCGCCGCGATCGTCCAGTCCCTTGAGCGCAGCCAGGATCGGCTGCATGGCGGCAGCGTCGAGGAATGCCGTCACGCCGTAGGAGTTAAGCGTGGAGATGGACTGCGCCATCGCGGCCCGATCCATCTCCTCGGTGTAGTAGCCGGAATTGGCGATGACGCTCTCAACCAGACCGGAGGCGGATTCGATCATAAGGCCGGTCGGCGCACCGGTTGCGGGATCGCGGCCGATGGAACCTTGGTCGGGATCAGGCGTGTCCCTGGTGATGCCGGCCAGCCGCATCGCCTCCGAGTTGACCCACCGGTTATGATAGCTGTCGTCGCGCAGCATGACCGGACGGCCCTGGGCGGCGGCATCCAGCTGGGCGAGTGCTTCCAGGCTGTTCAGTTTGCCGTGCAGATCGCTGCCCCACTGGCCCCCGATGATCCAGCTGCCGGGCTTGGTGGAGGCTGCCTTTTCGCGCACCTTCTCGACAATGGTCTCGAAGCTCGAAGTCGAGGCATAACGCAGCTCGAACAGCTCTGCCTGGCCCCCCATCATCAAATGGGCGTGAACGTCGACGACGCCGGGCATCAGCATGGCGCCCTTGAGGTCGACCGAGCGCGTACTGCCTCCGGTAAAGGCTGCGACGCTTGCCGCATCGCCGATCGCCACGATGCGCCCGCCCTTCACCGCCACATGCGATGCCCACGGCTGCTTGCGGTTCATCGTGTAGATGCGGCCGTTGCCGAGAACGAGATCGGCACTTTTTTCAAGCATTCTTATCCTCCACCCAATTCACCTAGCCGCGCTGATGCGGCCGTATTCTCCTCACACCGCCCTGTTGTGGGTCGGTGCCCTCCCTCCGCCGTCGGCAACCAGAACCGCACCCGTCACGAAGGATGCCTCGTCGGAAGCCAGGAACAGGCAGCAGGCTGCGATCTCGGCAGGGTCGGCGATGCGGCGCAGAGCGATGCGACCGGTGAGTGCCGCGAATTCCTGCTCCGGCGTCGAACCGTTGGCCGCCGCCGCAAACTCCATTTCCTCCTCGCTCATAGGCGTGCGTACCCAACCTGGCGCCAGCGCGTTGGCACGGATGCCATCGGGCCCATGTGCGTAGGCAATCGAGCGCGTGTATGAGACCAGCGCAGCCTTGCTCGCCGAATAGGCGGCGTTCTGGGCACTGGCGTTGAAGGCGCCGACCGAGGCGATGTTGACGACCGAGCCGCCCTTCTTCTTCAACAGCGGCAACGCTGCCCGGCAGACCATCATCGCGCCTGTCACGTTGACGGCAAAGGTCTTCTCCCAGACGTCGTTGGACACTGTTTCCGGCTCGTCCGGGATCAGCAATCCGGCCGCATTGACAACGATATCAATCTGGCCGCCGCATGCATCGACGGCGCGATTGACGTCAGTCTTGTCGGTGATGTCGCCATGCACGGCCTTGCCACCGCTGGCCTTGGTCGCAGCGTCCAACGCATCTCCGCCCAGGCCGAACAGTATGATCTCGGCGCCCTGCTTGCTGAAGAGCTCTGCAGTCGCCCGCCCCATGCCGGTGGCCGCACCGGTGATCAGTGCTTTGCGCCCCTGCAAACGCCCGCTCACGACAGCCCCCAATGCTTTTCGATCGCGTAACCGGTTTCCGGCAGCGTGGAACCGCCGTCGACCACGATGGTCTGGCCGGTGGTGTATTTGGCCTCGGGCGATGCCAGATACAGCATGGCGAAGGCGATATCGTCGGCTTCACCATAGTGCCCGACCGGGATGAATTCGCTGAGCCTGTTCGCCACCTCCGGCTTGCTCATCGAACCGCGATCCTTGGCGATGAAGCCCGGCTCGACGCCGTTCACGGTGATGCCGTCTCGGGCATATTCGAAAGCAGCCCCCCGGATGAAGGCATTCACGCCGGCCTTGGCCGCTGAATAATGCGCACCGCCGGCCATGGCGACCCGAGCCGAAACGGACGACGTCACCAGGATACGGCCGAAATTCTGCTTGCGCATGATGGGCGCGGCCGCCTGCGCCAACCAGAAACAGGCCTTGAGGTTCAACGACAGCGCCTGCTCAAGCTTGTCTTCGTCGAGTTCGTCGATCGACGCCCACGGGCAGCCGCCGGCGTTGTGCACGACGATATCGAGCCGACCTGCACCTGCTGCCGCATTGTCGACGACCTCATGAAGCTCGGATCGGCCGAGACCCGGCAATGGAACGGCCCGCGCCGACAGGCTACGAGCAGTCAATTCCGCAGCGAGCGCTTCGGCAACGTCGAAGGTGCGGTTGGCGACAACGACCGAGGCCCCGGCTTCGGCAAACCGCGTGGCAATTGCCGCGCCGATGCCGCGTGCACCGCCCGTCACCAAGGCCACCCGTCCGGTCAGATCAAAGCCCGGCGTGCTCATCGGTCAGGATACTCCGGCATCCGCAAGCAGACCGACGAAACGCCCGAACACCTCTGTGTGACGATCGACCTGTTCCGCTGTCGTTGCCGGGCACATCAGGAACATGGTGTGGAACGGCGTCACCAAGATGCCTTCGTTCATGTAATAGGCGTGAAGCAGCGTCTCGAGATCCCCGCGCCGGCTGGCAATCACGTCGGCGCCGTTGCGTGGTGGCTTCGGCATGAACATGATCTCGGCGCGCGCGCCGATCTGGGTGACATGCCAGGGCAATTCACGAGCCTTGATGACGCCGCGTGCACCTTCGGCAAGCCGCGTTGCATTGCCGGTCATCAGCTCGAAATTCGCCGGCGTCAGCACCTCC
Source organism: Mesorhizobium loti (assembly GCF_002858745.1). GTDB lineage: Bacteria > Pseudomonadota > Alphaproteobacteria > Rhizobiales > Rhizobiaceae > Mesorhizobium > Mesorhizobium loti_F. The sequence goes on from NZ_PJRO01000010.1 coordinate 50,215, forward strand.
TCCAGCACCGCGCGCATGGTGGCCACCGTCAGTGCGTTACCGGCCAGCGTTCCGCCGATGCCGAGATGGGCGGACTGGCGCTCGCGCGGATTGACCTTGGGCACGATCGCCCACAGCCGCTCGGCGATTTCCTGAGAAACGCCGAAGATGCCGGCCGGAATACCGCCAGCGATGGCCTTGCCGGCCACAAGGATATCCGGCTCCAGCCCATGCTGGCTGGTGTAGCCGCCAGGACCGCTTGAAATGGTATGCGTCTCGTCGATGATCAGCACCGTGCCGGTACGGCGCGTGATCTCGCGCAGCGCCTGGTGGAATCCGTCCGCGACCGGGATCATGCCGAAATTGGTCATCAACGGCTCGGTGAGCACGCAGGCGACGTCACCAGCCGAGAGAGCCTGTTCCAACGCTTCGACATCGTTGAACTCAATCACGCGCGATACGGTTGCATGGTCGACGCCGTTCGGATGGATCATATTGCGCAGGCCGACGCGACCGTCGCGGATCTCGACATGCGCTTCCTCGACGCCGCCGTGGTAGCAGCCCGAGAAAACCAGCACCTTCGGCCGCCCGGTTATCATGCGGGCGATGCGGATAGCACCCCGATTGGCATCGGTGGCCGACGTGGTCAGCGTCCAGTAAGGCAGGCCGAAACGACGGGTGAGCTCGGCACCAACCCACCGGCTGTCTTCGGTCGGCAGCATCATCGTGGTGCCATTTTGCAGCTGACGAACTGCGGCGCGGGTCACCGCCTCCTGCGCATGGCCGCACATGCCGCCGGTGTCGCCAAGCGCAAAGTCGACATAGTCCTTCCCGTCAATATCGCGAATATGCGCACCCTTGGCTTCCGCAGCATAGACCGGGAAACCACCTGCCCAGCGACGCATCCAGTGTGATGGACCGCCGTAGAGGAAGTGACGCTGCCCTTCCTGCCATGCTTCCGCCGAACGCGGATGGGTGAGCCAGAAGCGCTCCTGCTCCTGGTCGAGCAATTCCGCGATCGTTGCAGTGTTGCGGTCTGTTCGTGCAGCAAGCGTCAAGCCGTGAAATCTCCCTGTACATGCCCTCGCAGGCATGATTACAATTCCCATCGGTTCATTATTCGAACCGCCGTTTTATTTGTTGTATGCAGACTGCAAGCTTGGTTGTTCGCTGTCAAGTTAATTCACACGCTAAGTATCGTTTTAGAAGCTGATCATGAGTACCGTGCGCAAGGCCGTGTCGTTGCTGGAGCTGTTCACGCTGGAAGAGCCGGAAATCGGTCTTTCGGACCTCGCCCGCAAGGCCGGTCTCGACAAGGCGACCGCGCGCCGCCTGCTGATGGCGCTGGCCGAACATCGGCTGGTCGAACAGGAGCCGGCGAGCCGGCGCTATCGTCTCGGAGCCGGCCTGACCCGGCTCGCGCGCATTCGCGATGCGCAATTGCCGCTGGTACCTGTCGCGATACCTATTCTGCGGAAACTGTCACAGCAAACCGGCGAGACCGTTCATCTTTCTGAATATAGCGCGGGCGCTCTGCTCACCATCCATGTCGAGCTCTCGGCCAAGGCCAATCGCGTCAACGTCAATGTCGGCCAGATCCTACCGTTGCACGGCACAGCGTCGGGCATCGCCCTGCTCGCCTTCGCGCGCGACGAAGTGCGCCGTGACTGTCTTGAAGCGCCGCTCACAGCTTTCACCACTTACACCATGACCGATGCAGACAAGGTGCGACAGGCCGTGCGGCTGGCGGCCGAGCGCGGCTATTCGCGCAGCGCGCAGGGTTATGAGGAAGGTGTGCACTCGGTGGCCGCGCCGATCCTTGGTTCCGACGGCTACCCGATCGGCACGGTGGCGATTGCCTCGCCGGTATCGCGCGCCGGTGATTCCGTGGCCGCGATCCAAGGCGCCATGGCGATTGAAGCGGCGCGGTCGATCACCGCGCGGCTCATCGGCGAGGTGGTTGAGCCGGCAGGGCGAATGCCGACTTGATCCACTCCAATTGCGGTAGGATGGGCGCCGTTGGCCATACCCAGTTGTGCTTCGCGCCCCACGGTTCCTGCAAACAAGGACCGATGACAGGAGTGTACGAAAGCCGGCGCCGATTTTGCTTGACCGGTTCGCTTCCGACCGCATGCATGAGCGTTGCGAAAAGAATGATTAGCGTGTTAAGTTCCGTTTCAAAATATGTCACCCGCTGATTGCGGCGTTGTCATGCCAGCCCGCACCAAGACGGGAGGCACCACCGAGGAGGAACCCATGCAGCATGCCGCCCGTCATGTCAGTATCGCCGATGGCGAAGCTTTCCTGTCCACGTCCCGTATCCTGTTCGGCCCGATCACGCAGCGTTTCGCGCGCGGTACGGTCGAATCGATCCCCAAGCTGCTTTCGGTCAATCTCGGCCCCTGCCGGCTTTCCGAGATCAGGGCCAAGGCGCATGTCGTGGTCAACGACCGCGCCCATTGGCGCAGCTTCGATCCCGACGCCATCAAGATCCTGGTGCAAGTCGCCGGTCGCAGTCACTTCGAGCAGCAATCGGTGGCCGTCGACCTCAATCCGCGTTCGGCCATCATCTACGACCCGGTGCGCAGCTATTCTCTGCAGAACCTGACCGGCGTCGACCAGCTCATCCTGCAAGTGCCGCGTTCCACCTTCAGCGATGACACGCTGGCGCGGCTGGCGGCTCCCCTGCCCCTGCCCGGCGATGACGACAGCCTCACCCATATTGTGTCCGGCCTTATGCGCATGGCCATAGACGATGGCCGCAGGCTGGACGAGGCCAATTGCCGGCGCGTTGGCGAAAGCCTGATCCAGCTCGTCAACGGGCTGATCTGCTCAAAGCCGCAGGCTGCCGACCAGCGCCGCTCGCCGCTCGAGGCGTTGCGCGAGCGCATCGTCGCCTATATCGACGCCAATCTGTCGCGCAGCGACCTCTCCGCTGATGAAATCGCCCGGCACATGGGCTGTTCGCGCCGCTATCTACACCGCGCGTTCGAAAATGAAGACATCACGCTGGAGCGTTTTGTGTGGGACCGCCGGCTGGAGCGCAGTCGTGAGGCGCTGATGGCAGGCAATAGCGCCTCGATCTCCGAGATCGCCTTTGCCTGCGGCTTCAATTCCAGCGCGCACTTCTCCCGCGCCTTCAAGGCGAAATACGAAGTCTCGCCGCGCGAGCTGCGCGACGCTGTACTTAGCCGGCTGCACTAAACGGTTGCCTGCCCTTTCGGGAAAGCAGTCAAGGCGCGCCCGGTCGAGTATGGAGCGGTAGAGTTCGTGATTGCCAAACTTCGGTAGAATGACAAGCTGTGAGGCGGAAGCGAAAATCCCTCGGGGGATATTCGCCTCCGCCCTGATCCTCAGTTGCGCGCCAGCGACATCGGCAGGATCTTGCGCACCAGGCCTTTCGGCAGGAACAGCATTGCCAGAATGATGGTCAGCCCCGAAATGATGGGGTGGTAATCCGGCACGAAAATGCGGGCGATGTCGAACACCGCATACATGATGAAGGCACCGAGGATTGGACCGAGTACCGTGCCGGTGCCGCCCACCACGGTCATCATCAGCGGCAGCAGCATCCAGTCGAGGTTGAAGACGGAGTCCGGCCCGACGTGGAAAATGTAAAAGCTGTAGAGACTTCCGGCGATGCCGGCGATAAAGGCACTGCCTGCGAAGGCGGCAACCTTGACCTTCAGCGTGTTGATGCCGTTGGCAGAAGCCGCCATCTCATCGTCGCGCACGGCAATCAGTGCCAGTCCGTAACGCGAACGCATCAGCCAGCCGATCGCAACCGCGGTTCCGACGGTAAGTCCGAGCCCGACATAATAGTGCGGCATCAGCGTCTCGAAGGTGCTGGAGGGGGTCACGAGACCGAACGCACCACCGGTGAAGTCGCCACCGTTGACGAAAATCACCTTGAGGATTTCACCGAAACCCAGGGTACCCAGAGCGAAGTAGTCGCCGCGCAGCTTGGAAAGCAGCGGCAGGCCGATCAGTGCAGCGGCCAGCGCAGCAACCAGTCCACTCAGCACCATGGTCACCGGGTCGAAATAGTAGATGCGCGGGAACGTCTCGTAGAGCGAGCCCCACAGGTAGTTGCCGCTCCACAGGATCGCTGTGGTGTAGGCGCCAAGCCCGAAAAAGGCGTGCGAACCGAGGCTGATCTGTCCGCCGAAACCGGCGACCAGGTTCCACCCCTGAGCCATCACCGCATAGATGAAGACGAAAAACAGGAACGAAAACAGATAGCTGTCCAGTGCTCCCGGCCAGAACGGCACCAGTGCCAGGATGACAGTGAGGAGCGCTGCCGCCCACTTCCAGGAAATATTGGCCATGGCGGTCATGCTTTCTTGTAGGGCCGGCTGAACAGCCCTTCCGGCTTGAACATCAAGACAGCCAGGAAGACGCCGTAGGCGATGGCATTGGTCCAGCCACCGGAGATGAAAAACTGCACGTAAGCCTCGATAAGGCCAAGGATAATGCCGCCAGCGAGTGCACCAGCAACGTTGCCGATGCCGCCTAGCGCCAGCGCCACCAGCGCCTTGAGGCTGAAGATGAAGCCGGCGAAGGGATTGAAGGGGAATGTCGTCGCCACCGCCACACCTGCCGCACCCGCCAGCGCGATGCCGATGGCGAAGGCGATTGCGTTGACCTTATGCGGGCTGATGCCCATCAGCGTTGCCGCTGTCATGTCTTCCGAGGCCGCCCGCACCGCCTTGCCGACCAGGGTCTTGCGCAGGAAAAGCACAACCAGTGCCGTTCCTGCCAGTGCGATCAGGAAACCCATGGAGCGCGTGAAAGAGGCACGCACACCGAGCAGCTCGATGCCGCTTGCCGTGTAGCTGGTGACCACGGCGGCAGTGTTGCCGCCCCATATGACAGTCATCAGGTTCTGCACCAGGAACATCACACCGACGGCGATCAGCAGCGAAATGTTGCGGTCCTCTTCGGCCGCCGCCTTACGGAACAGTCCCTGGTAGATCAGCCAGCCGGCCACCAGCCCAACCGGTACCATGATGATCAGCGACAGGAATGGGTCGATGCCAAGGTTCTGGAACAGCGCGCGCACCAGATAGGCGGCCAGGATGATCATGGCGCCCTGCGCCAGGAAAATCAGCCGCATGGTGCCGAAAATCAGGCTGAGGCCCACGGCGGCGACCCCGTACATGGCGCCGCCAAGTGCACCGTTGATGGAAAGCTGCAGGAAGATCTCCGGCGATGGCAAGGTCATCACAGCTCCAATACGCCCATATAGGCTTTCTGGACTTCGGGATCGGCGATGAGCTCGGCGCCCGTGCCTTGCATGGCAAGCTCACCGGTCTTCAGCACGAAAGCGTAATCGGCGATCTTCAGCGCCTGATGGATGTTCTGCTCGACCAGCAGGATGGTGACACCTTGCTTGTGCAGTGCCTCGATCAGCTGGAACATCTGCTGCACCACCAGCGGCGACAAGCCGATCGAAGGCTCGTCGAGGATGAGCAGTGACGGTTCGGACATGGTGGCGCGCGCAATCGCCAGCATCTGCTGTTCGCCACCCGACAACGAGCCGGCCTTCTGGCCAGTCCTTTCCTTCAGGCGTGGAAACAGATCGTAGGCCTTCTCCAGCGCGCGTTTCATGTTCGATCGCGCCTTGGGCTGGAAGGCTCCGAGCTCGAGGTTCTCCAGCACGGTCATCTGGCGAAACAGCCCTCGCCCTTCCGGTACATGGGCGATACCCATGCGGGCGATATCTTCCGGGGCACGGCCAAGCAGCGAGGTCCCGGAGAGCGTGATCCCACCGCGTTTTGCCGGAACAAGCCCGGAGATCGCTCTCAACAGCGTGGTCTTGCCGGCCCCATTGGCGCCGACGATGGCCACCACGGAACCCGCATCGACATGGATCGACACGCCCCAGAGCGCGCGCACGTCGCCATAGGCGACTTCGAGATCTTTTACTTCAAGCAGCCGGTTCGCCAAGATAGGCCTCGATGACTTTGCGGTTGGCGACGATTTCGACGGGTGTGCCGTCGGCGATCTTGACGCCGTGATCGAGCACGACGACGCGGCTGCACACCTTCATGATGGCATCCACCTTGTGTTCCACCCACAGAATGGAAATGCCCTTTTCGGAGCGTGTTCGGCGGATGACCTCGACCATCTGCCTGATTTCCGTCGGATTGAGACCGGCCATCGGCTCGTCGAGGAGCAGGAGCGACGGCTCGGAAGCCATCGCGCGCGCTATCTCCAGCAACCTGCGATCGGACAACGTCATATGTGCCGTCGTCACATTGCGCTTTGCGCTGAGACCGACCAGCTCAAGTGCGGCTTCCGCCGCGTCCCTGGCATGTCGCACGCGCCCGCCGGAACCGTAGACGGCACCAACCATGACGTTCTCGAAGGCCGTCATGGTGAGGAAGGTGCGCACAAGCTGGAACGTGCGGGCGATGCCGAAACGGCAGATATGGTGTGGCGCCGCGCCGGTGATGTCCTTGCCCTTGAAGCGGACCTTGCCGCGCGTCGGGGCGTAGATGGCCGTCATGACGTTGAAAAGCGTCGACTTGCCGGCGCCGTTCGGACCGATCAGGCCAACCAACTCGCCCGGGCCGACAACCAGGTCGATGCCGTCAAGCACAACAAGGCCGCCGAAACGTTTGGTCACCGCCTCCAGGCTGAGCACGGTTTCGTCTGACTGCATGCTTGTTCCTTTGCCGGCTGGCTGCAGGGGAAAACTGCGCGGATTTTGAGTGGTCACAAACGATGGCGCCGCCGCAGGTTGTGTGCACGGCGGGACGGCGCCGGCACAAGGCCGAGCGTCGTCCCGACGGCACCCCCAACGTCTAGCGCTTGTCCCAGGCGGGAGCCGGCTTGTAGGTCCAGGTTCCATTCGGGAAGAGCAACTGGTGTTTGCCTTCCCACCACTGCGTGGCAACCGACGGGATCAAGGCAAAGCCGGTCTCGTCGAATTTCAGTGGGCCAACCACGGTATCCTTGAATTCCTGGTTGAAAACGGCGTCGTGCACTGCGGCCGCATCGGTGGAACCGGCACGTTCGATGGCCTGGAACAGCACCTGCGCGTTGGCGTAGAAAGCGCCGACCGTGACAGAGTCCTTCTTGTATTCGGTCTCGTAACGCTCACCGAGTTCCTTGGCGCCATTGTAGGGATAGCTGGACGACCAGAAACCGTCGGTCAGGACATAGTTGGAGTCCTTGGCCAGCGCGTCATGGAATTCACCGGTCCAGGTGCCTTTCCAGCCATGGAAATAAGGAACGCTGAAACCGAGTTCCTTCATCTGGCGGATCAGCGTGATGGTGTCAGCCGGCGAGCCGAATACCAGCATGGCGTCGGCGTCGGCAGCCTTCAGCTTGGTGATCATCGCCGAATAGTCGGTCGAACCTGTCGCCCACGGATCGTTGAAGGCGAAGGTGTAGCCGTACTTCTTCGCCGCTGCCTCGAAGGCGCCGCCGAAACCCTTGCCGTCAGGTGAGTCCTCGGTAACCAGGGCTGGACGCTTCGGGCGTTCGCTTTCCGGCAGTTTCTGCCAGATTTCGAAAGGCACCTCGGCGCCGGGGCCGGGATGGAAGAAGAACAGCGCCGAATATTTGAGCTTGAGAGGCTGCCACTCGAAGGGGAAAGCCGTCGTGATCATGTAGAATTTCTTGTACTTCTCGGCAACGATCGCACCGGCGACGTTGAGCGGACCGGAATGGGTCGAAAGCAGAATGTCGACCTTCTGAACCTTGACCAGATTCTCGATTGCCGCTGCAACCTTGGCTTCCGTGCTTTCATCGTCGGCGATGACGAGCCGGACAGGAAGCTTCTTGCCTGCTTCCTTGACCATGATGCCGCCGGCCTTGTTGATATCGGCGACAGCCTGCTTGTAGGCCCATTCCTGTTCCTTGCCGTCACCGGCGAACGGACCGGTCAGCGAGACTGGCGCGCCGATGACGATCTCGTCGCCGGCGGCATTGGCAACGACGGTTGCCCCGCCGGTCAGCACCGTGGACAGCGCAAGCGCTGCCAGCATTCCTTTCAGGCTCATTCCCATGTTCTCCTCCCAATTCCAGTCCCCCCGGAAGCCGGTCGGGGCATCCCCAAATCGTCAGCCGGTCGCCTGCGCAACCAGCTTGGTGTCGGTGAATTGCTCGAACCGCAGCACCTTGCCGTCCTCGACATCCCAGACATGGACGACACGTGCCTTCATCGGCCTGCCGGTGCGCTTGTAGGTGCCCGAATACGTGCCGATGCCAAGAATGGTCGAACCACCATCGACCAGCCTTTCCAAGCTGAAGGTATAACCCTCCCACTCATCGCCGATGCGCTTGAACACGCCTTCGATGATGGCGACGGTGCCGACATAGGTCCCGGCATAAGGAAAACCGGCCATCTCGGTCCAGGCGGTGCGGTCGGTGATCGGCGCCATCATCGCCGCCAGGTCCTTGTTGTCGGAGCCGGCGTAATGCGCCTTGATCGCTTCGTAGTTCTTGCTCATGGTTTTACCCGCGCTCAAACCGGCGCCGGTCCCTTTCCATAGTCGGTTGTCGATTTCTTGGTGATGAATGCGCCGGCAGGCTTATTTTCGATGGCGCCGGTCGAGATCACGCCGAGGAACTTGCCCGTCGAGCGCATGTCATCCCAGTTGTAGAAGAACAACGATGCCACCGGGATGATGAACTCGCGGAAACCGAATACATATTGGCCTTCGGCGAACTTCCAGGTCGAGGCCAGGTCGACGTCGCCGTGGCCGCGCTGCACACCGACGAGGTTCTGCCAGGCATAACGCTGCGACGACAGATAGATGTGCTCATAGACGTGGTTGGGGCTGTATTCGTAGTGCGCAGTGAGTCCGACGAGGTCGCGCGACGGGGCAGGTTCAATACCGTCCGGAGCAACCGAAGGATCTCCAAGGACACCGGCCAGCCATGTCTGCGCGACTCGCGGTTCGCCTGGTGCTTCGCCGGCTTCCCTCACCCGCTCACGCACCGAAAGCACGCGCCGTGTGCGGGTGTTGACGATGAAGGCCTCGTCCTCAGTCGGACGGGCGGCGAACGTCATGTTGATGAAGACAGTGTCGGCGGCGACTTCCAGTGCTTCGTACCAATCGACGCCGGCGTCCTTGCCTTCACCCCAGGCAACGGTATCAGGCGAGGTGAAAGCCAGATCGATCTGGCGCCCGCCGTTGAGCGTGATCTTGAAAGTCTGGCCAGTCAGCGCCTTGGTCGTCGGCAATCTGTTGGTGGCAATGCCGGCCGCAAAGTCGTCGAAATGCTTCCAGTCGGCCGGTCTGTTCACGTCATTCATCGCAAAGTCCTCAAACGCTCAATCAACAAAGGCTAGGGTTGGCAGGTCCACCACGGTGGCGCCCCCATCGACGGTCAGGATCGAGCCGTTCATCATCGCGGCCTCGTCGGAGGCAACAAAGCAGATGACGTTGGAGACCTCCTCCGGCGTGGCGGGACGTCCGAGCGGCACATCCTTGGTCACAAGCCTATAGGCTTCTTCGACGGTGGCGAGACCATGCTTCTCGACCACGACCTGCATCTGCTCGTCAGCCATCGCGGTTGCGACCCAGCCCGGGCAGATGGTGTTGGTACGGACACCGCGGCGACCATAGTCGCGCGCCAGCGATTTACCGAGCCCGACGCAGGCATGTTTCATGGTCACGTAACCGGCAGCAGCCGGACCGGCAAACAGGCCGGCGATCGACGCAACGACCACGATGTTGCCACGCTGCGAGATCAGGTCCGGCAGGATTTCACGGGCGCAGACGAAGGTGGTGTCGAGATTGGTCCGGGTCGCCAGCGCCCATGTCTCGTCGCTCATCGAAACGGTTGGGCCGACACCGTGACCGCCGGCATTCGCGATCAGGATGTCGACGAGGCCAAACTTGTCATGCACTTCCTTCAGTGCGGCGCGTACCGCGTTGGCGTCGGCAGCATCACCCTGAACGATCAGCGCGTTGGTGTCGTTCGCGACCGTTTCAAGCGGTTCGCGGCGGCGCCCCATCAGAACGATGTTGGCACCGTCCTTGGCCATTCGCCTGGCGACGGCAGCGCCGATGCCGGTGCCTCCGCCGGTAATGAATGCTGTCTTTCCAGAGAATCTCATTGTTGCCCCGTGTTGGCGAGCCGCCGATTCCGGCCCGTTTGTCTGTATCGATAGTGCGACGCTGGCTGGCGTAACGTCTTGTCCGAGCGGGAACTTTGTTTTGACTGAACGTGCACTTGGCCGGTCTTGCCTTGAAGCGGACGAGCGACCCTCCTACCCCTCACGACAACGGCCAAGTGGCCGGCAGGAGGATTTGATGAACGAGAGAGTTGCCCCCCCGATCAGCGCCGCGGCATCTGCATTCCTTGCCCGCACGCATCGCCCTTTCATCGGGGGGCGCTTTGTCGATATCGACCAGAGTGGCGCGTTGCCGGTTGATGACTCGGCGACAGGTGAAATCGTCGCCCGTGTCCCGGAAAGTGGTGCCGAAATCGTCGACCAGGCCGTAAAGGCAGCACGCGCCGCGCTGGAAGGCCCCTGGGGTTCGATGCCGCCGGTGGAGCGCGAGCGGCTTATGCTGAAGCTTGCCGACGCCGTCGAAGCGGACACGGATCTGCTCGCCGAAATCGAAAGCATCGAGAACGGCAAGTCGCTTGGCGTCGCCAAGATGCTGTCAGCCGGCGGTTCGGCGAACTGGCTGCGTTATTACGCAGGCTGGGCGACCAAGATCGAAGGTGCCACCATCAATGTCTCCATTCCAGTTCCGCCCGGCGCCAAGCACCATGCCATGACGATGATGGAGCCGGTCGGCGTGGTCGGCGCCATCGTGCCCTGGAATTTTCCGCTGATGATCGGCGTATGGAAGATCGCGCCGGCGCTGGCTGCCGGCTGCACCATCGTCATCAAGCCGCCGCAGGAGACGCCGCTCGGCCTGCTCAGGCTTGCCGAACTGATCGAGGCTGTTGGCTTCCCGCCTGGCGTGGTCAACGTCGTCACCGGCTCGGGTGCCGTGACCGGCGAAGCCCTGATCAGGCATCCGGGCATCGATAAGCTGACCTTCACCGGTTCGACCGAAGTCGGCAAGCGCGTCGGCCACGCAGCCGTCGACCGTGTTGCCCGCTTCACGCTGGAGCTTGGCTCGAAGTCGCCGATGATCCTGCTGTCGGACATGGAAGACGGCATCGAGCCACTGCTCGCGGGCCTCGGCATGTTCTTCAACCAGGGACAGGTCTGCACATCGGCAGCGCGCATCCTGATTGAAAAGTCGATCTATGACCGCACGCTGGCAAGGCTGGCTGAAATCGCCGACAGCATGATGCTCGGCGCCGGTCGTGACGAAGGTGCCCAGATCAATCCGGTGGTGTCGGCCAAGCACAAGCAGAGTGTGCTCGGCTATCTCGACCGTGCACTGGCTGCGGGTGGCGAACGCGTCAGCGGCAATCGCGCCGTGCCTGCCAAGGGCCACTACATCGCTCCGACGATCCTGCACAATGTGAAGCTCGACGCCGAAATCGTGCGCGAAGAGGTATTTGGACCGGTCGTCGCAGCGATGCCCGTCGCAGATCTCGACGAGGCGATCCGGCTTGCCAATGACACGCGCTACGGCCTTTCAGCGTCGGTCTGGACGCGCGATCTCGGCAAGGCGATGAAAGCGGCGCATGGCCTCAAGGCCGGCACGGTGTGGGTGAACTCGCACAACACGCTGGACCCCGCCGCCCCCTTCGGCGGTTTCAAACAATCCGGCATCGGCCGCGAACATGGCAAGGCAGCGCTGGACAGCTATCTGGAGACCAAAACCGTCATCATGCGGTACGCTTGAGCCGATGACGGAAATCTTCGATTACATCGTCGCTGGCGCCGGGTCGGCCGGCTGCACCGTTGCCAACCGGCTGGTGACAGCCGGCAAGCGCGTCCTGCTGCTGGAAGCCGGACCGCGTGACAACGACAAATTCATCCATATGCCGGCGACCTTTGCCAAAGTCATCGGCACCAATCGCAGCTTCATCTACGAGTCCGAACCGGAGACGAATGTTGGCGGGCGGCGGCTGCCGATTCCGCAGGGCCGTACACTCGGCGGGGGCTCCTCGATCAACGCAATGCTCTACATCCGCGGCCAGCATGAAGATTATGACACCTGGCGTGACCTCGGTTGCTCCGGCTGGGGATGGGACGACGTGCTGGCGGCATTCAAGCGGCTGGAGCGTAACGAGCGGCTGGACGGCAGCTATCACGGCACCAGCGGCCCCCTACCCGTATCGGATGCGCGCCACAAGCATCCGCTGTCGCTTGCCTATGTGAAGGCCGCACAGCAGGCCGGGTATCGCTACAATGACGACTTCAATGGCGAGCGCCAGGAAGGTGTCGGCTTCTACCAGCTCACAACACTCGACGGCGTCCGCCAGTCGGCGGCGACGGTGTTCCTGAAACCGCTCGCCGGCAATCCCAAACTCACAGTTGTCACCGATGCCCAGGTCAGTACGCTGACGCTGGAGAATGGCGCGGCGAGCGGTCTCTCCTATACGACGGCCGACGGCCGCGTGGTGCAAGCCTCCGCCAAGGAAGAAGTGATCCTGGCTGCCGGTGCACTGGCGACGCCGAAGATCATGATGCTGTCGGGACTGGGACCCGCAGCGCACCTTGCGGAATTGGGCATTCCGGTCATCCGCGACATGCCGGGCGTCGGCAAAGACCTGCAGGATCATGTCGCGACACCGGTCTATGCCGCAACGCGCGAACCGATCTCGCTGCTCGGCCAGGACAAGGGGCTGAAGGCATTGCGGCATGGGCTGCAATATGTGCTGTTCGGCACCGGCCTGCTCACCTCTAACGTGGTGGAGAGCGGTGGTTTCTTCGACACCGATGGCGACGGACGACCGGACATCCAGTTCCATGTGCTGCCGGTGATGATCGAGAACGCGGTGCATGGCTCTGTGGCTGAGCACGGCATGGAGCTGAACCCTTGCGTGCTGCGACCCAAATCCCGTGGCAAGGTGGAGTTGCGTTCGCGCGATCCGAACGATCCGATCCGGTTCACCACCGGTTTCCTCTCGGAGCCGGACGATCTGAAACTGCTCGTCGAAGGCGTGAAGGTGGCGCGCAATATCCTGCGCCAGCCGGCCCTGCAGGCGGTGATCCGAGAAGAGCTGAAGCCCGGTGGCGCAGCGGACCTGCAGGAAGAGAAGATCGTCGATCACATCATGCAGACAGCCAAGACCGTTTACCACCCGGTCGGTACCTGCCGGATGGGTAGCGACGAGGCGGCGGTTGTCGACACGCAGCTTCGTGTACGCGGTGTGCCACGTCTGCGCATCTGTGACGCCTCGATCATGCCGCGCCTGATCAGCGGCAACACCAATGCGCCGACGATCATGATCGCGGACCGGTGTGCCGACTTCATTCTCTCGACGGCTTGATTGCGGCTAGCGAGCATCAACCTTCCGCATCGGCAGCTATGGCGCTGCCATAAAGCTGTTGACGCTCGTTCAAATCGGGCGTTCCATTCCCGTATGCGTACGGAGCATTCCGATGCGCGAGCATGCTTTACGCGTTTTCAATGCCTTACGGCAAAACGATCAAGCAGGAGTGGAGTTGGCTATGTTGCATGTCAAACCCGATTTGCTGCGTGAGCGCTTCGACATGCAACGACGCGCCTTCGCAGCGGAACCGTTTCCTTCCCTTGCCGTGCGCAAGGATCGCCTGAAGCGTCTGCAGGCACTCACTGAAAATCACGAAAAAGCATTCTGCGAGGCCATCGACGCCGACTTCGGCAGCCGTTCTGCGCATGAAACGCGTTTTGCCGAACTCTTCGTGGTGCGCGCCGGCATCAATCATGCACTCTCGCATGTCGGTTCCTGGATGCGTGCTCGCAGCATTGCCACCAGCCTGCCCTTCCTGCCGGGCAAGAATCGTCTCGTGCCGCAGCCTCTCGGCGTGGTCGGCGTTGTCTCACCGTGGAATTATCCATTCCAGCTCGCCGTTGCCCCGGCGACGGCAGCACTCGCGGCCGGCAACCGGGTGCTGATGAAACCGTCGGAGCTGACCCCACGCTTTTCGGCCCTGCTGGCCGATCTGGTGGCTGAACATTTTGCACCGGAGGAAGTCGACGTCGTCACCGGCGACGCCGAGACTGGCAAGGCTTTCGTGTCGCTGCCCTTCGATCACCTCATCTTCACCGGCTCCACCGCGGTTGGCCGCCAGGTGGCACTTGCCGCCGCTGCCAATCTGACACCGGTGACGCTGGAACTGGGCGGCAAGTCACCGGCGATCCTCGATCGGTCCTGTGACATGGATGCGGCCGTGCGCAGCATTGTCTTCGGCAAGCTGCTCAATGCCGGCCAGACCTGCATCGCGCCGGACTATGTGATGGTGCCGCAAGGCCAGGCTCCGACTTTGACGAAGAAGTTTGCCGAGGCAGTCAGGAAGCTCTACCCGACCTTGAAGGCCAATCCCGATTACAGCTCGATCGTCTCAGACCGTCACTATCAGCGGCTGAACAGCCTCGTCGAGGAAGCGGCTGCAGGCGGCGCTGTCGTAACCGAGATCAATCCGGCCAACGAGACGCTTCTCGCTGAGGGTCGCAAAATCGCTCCGACTCTGGTGCAAAATGCACCGGAAGACAGCCGTTTGATGCGTGAGGAAATCTTCGGCCCCGTGTTACCTATCCTCGAATATGCGTCGCTGGATGACGCGATCGACCACGTGAACCAGCACGACCGGCCGCTCGCGCTCTACTGGTTTGGAAAGGATTCCGCAGCGCGCGAACGCGTGCTGCACGAAACCATTGCCGGCGGCGTCACAATCAACGACTGCCTGCTGCACATCGCGCAGGAACGCCAACCCTTCGGTGGTGTCGGTGCCAGCGGGACCGGCGCCTATCATGGCGAATGGGGCTTCCGCACCTTCAGCAAGGAAAAGCCGGTGTTCCTGCAATCGCGCTTCAATGGCGGTGCGCTGCTGCATCCTCCCTACGGCGCGATGTTCGAGCGCGTGCTGAGAATGCTCAGGCTGGTGACCTGAGCGCAAATAACAGTGCCGCTACCGCTTGGACTGCCCTTCGCCGATCAGCCGCATGAACTCGGTCTCAGCGGCAGTAGCGTAGCGCTCCTTGTGACGCAGCATGAAAAACTTGCGGCGCGGTACCGGACAGTCGATCGCAATCAAATTGCCGGCGGCGAGCGCGTTGGCGGCAACGAGCCGAGACATCACCGTCACTCCTGCGCCAGCCGCGACAGCCGTTCGTACCGCCTCATTGGTCGGCAGCACCAGGCCGATATCGATTTCGGCTTCTGAAACACCTTCCTGGCGCAACATGGCAGCAAGGGTCGAACGCGTTCCGGAGCCACTTTCACGCAAGATCCAGCTTGCCGCTGCGAGCGAGGGTTTGGCATCCTTGCCGAGCCGCCCCCAGGGATGGCCTGGCGGCGCCAACAGTACCATCTCGTCCTCGGCTACAGTGGTGACGGCAAGGGTCGGTTCGTCGACCTCACCCTCGACAAAACCCAGATTGGCTTCACCGTCGCGCACCTGGGCCGCGACGGTTTCGGTGTTGCCCATGGCGAGTGAAACGGCAATGCCGGAATGCTGCGAGCGGAAAGCGTGGATGAAAGGCGGCAGCCAGTAGTTGCCGACTGTCTGGCTGGCGGCGAGACCGAGCGAGCCGACCTTCAACCCGGCGAGGTCTGCGAGAACCAGTTCGGCAGCAGTCGCCCGCGCCAGCACCGCTTTGGCTTCGACCAGGAAAAGGCGTCCGGCATCGGTGAGTGCGATGCGGCGACCGACACGGTCAAACAGCTTTGTCGCATAGCGCGCCTCGAGAGCCGCCACAGCCGCGCTCGTTGCCGATTGCGTCAGGTGGAGATCACGTGCGGCATTGGTGACGTGCTCGCGTTCTGCGACGGCAACGAAAATGCGCAACTGCTCCAGCGTCATGCGAACTCCTTAGAGCGCCATGCGTCCATCTGAACGCGCAAGGACGCTCTAAACTTCTCAATCAGCGCATCGTGCTTGCCGAAAATCGAACCCGATTTTCGAGCCGATGCGCTAGCCCACCAGTTTGACCAGAAGCAGGCTGAAGCAAGCGATAAAGACAAACGCCGAAAGCGCAAGCAGCAAGGGCCGAAGGCCGCGTGAGCGTATCTTGCCGATATGCGTCTGCAGGCCCATCGCGGCCAGGCCGACCGACAACATGAAGGTGGTGGCGAAAGCGATCAACGATTTGGCCTCGGCCGGCACTTCAACAGCGCTGTTCAATGCGACAACGGCGACAAAGGCGAAAACAAACCAGGGCATGGGCGGCTTCGCGGTCTTCTCGGCGGCCCTGCCCCGCGCAGCCATGACGCCAAGCGCGATCACCATGGGCGCCAGCAGCGCCACCCGTGCCAGCTTGGCGATAGTGCTGATTTCGCCGGCCTGCGGACCAACCTGGAAGCCGGCGCCGATCACCTGCGCGATCTCATGGATTGAAGCACCCGCCCACAGGCCAAAGCCATGCTGATCAAGCCCTGCCGTGGCAGCCAGCAGCGGGTACCCGAGCATCGCGATGGTGCCGAACAACGTGACTGAAGCAACCGCATACGCGACATCCTCGTCGCCGGCATTGGTCACCGCATTGGTTGCAACGATGGCGGAGGCGCCACAGATCGAGGTTCCGGCGGCGATGAGCTCGGCCAACTTGCGTTCGACGCCAAGCAGGCGGCCAAGGCCGAGCGTGAAGCAGAAGGTTGCCAGCAGCGACAGCGCGACAATCCCGACACCGCTTATCCCGATCGCCGCTAGTTGCGTCACCGTCAGCTGGAAGCCGAGCAGAACGATAGCAAGTCTGAGCAGCGTGCGCTGGCAAAAGGCGATGCCGGCGCGGGTGTTGGCCGGCAGGCCGACCAGGTTGGCGAAGACGATGCCGACGATGACGGCCAGGATCATCGGGCTGAAGATGCCAAGCCCCGGCAATTCGCGCATTGAAAAGGCGGAAGCCGCGACGATCACCGCCAGCACGACACCTGGCCAGATCGATGTTTTCTTATCGGCCGCCAGCTCGCCAATCGCGGTAGGTGGGGCAATGGGGCGATCAAACGAAACGGCAGACACGGCATTCTCCAATTCCAGGCAGAATTGGAATGCCATTCTCTCTGTTGCCAATCCAACGCATTGTCCGTGTCAAATCATTCGGTTCAATCGAACGATCTCACGGTCAGCGGTCGAACAATGAAACACGCCGATCGTCTCTCGGCGCGTTCGTCAGGCTAACGACAGATCAGCCGATCCAGCGTTCGTAGTCGGACACCAGCAGATGCAGTGGCGCTTCGTTCTCTTCGATGTCGGAGAAACGGCCGATCGGCTCGCGGAAGATGTTGTCGGTGAGATCGTCGTTGACGGTCGAGACCTCGCCGATCAGCACATCCTTGCCCTCAGCCCAGAAGGCATGCCAGACGCCCGGCAGCAGCGTGACGCTTTCACCCGGATCGAGCTTGAGCAGGCCTCCGGCCGGCAGCTTGCGGATGGTGCCGTCGACTGGGACCGAGACCTCGGCCGTCGGATCGATACCCCCTTCTGCGTCCGGCATGAACAGTTCCAGCACAAGCTTGCCACCACCGCGGTTGATGATGTCTTCGGCCTTGATGACGTGCCGGTGCATCGGCGACAGCTGGTCCTTGCGTGTGATCATGATTTTCTCGGCATACAGCATGCCGGCGCCCTTCTTCATGTCCTCGAAGCGGCCGTTGCGCACCGTGAACAGGAAGAGACCGAGCTCGTCGAACTTGCCCTGGCCGTAATCAGTGATGTCCCAGCCAAGCCGGGAGTCGAACACGCCGGCGGAAGCGCCGCGCTTGGCCTTCATTTCATCGGGCGTCCAATAGGCAAAAGGCGGCATGACGTAACCGAAGGAGCGGATGAAGGCATCGCCCTCGCGAAGTATGGCGTTGACGGTCGAACGTTTCATGAGGAAGGTCCTGTGAAAGCAGCTAAGGCTAAGCAGACTTGCGTGGCCTCGCCGACGCTTCGTAGCGCAACGTCCGCCGGCTGTCGATGAGCCGCGTGGCGGCTCAGGCGTCGGCGCGCCGCGCCGCCATCCGGCGCATCGCAATGACCCGACGGCGGCGGATTTCCGTGCGCATCGCAATCAGATGCAGCGCAAAGAACAGGACCGTGAAGCCGATGGCCATCACCAGAAGCGGCCATAAAAGGCTGGGATCGATGGTCGGCCCGTCGAGCCGGAACACGGAGGCTGGCTGGTGAAGCGTGTTCCACCATTCAACCGAAAACTTGATGATCGGGATGTTGATGAAACCGACCAGCGTGATGATCGCGGCAGCCCAGGCCGCACGCGCGACATCGTCCAGCGCGCGGGTCAGCGCGATAATGCCGAGATACATCAGGAACAGCACAAAGACCGAGGTCAGCCGGGCATCCCACACCCACCAGGTACCCCACATTGGCTTTCCCCAGATCGAGCCGGTGATCAGCGCCAATGCGGTGAATACAGCGCCAATAGGGGCCGCTGCCTTCAATGATACGTCGGCCAAAGGATGGCGCCACACCAAGGTGCCCAATGCCGAGAGGGCCATCACCGTATAGCACATCATGGAGAGCCAGGCGAAAGGCACATGGATGTACATGATGCGAACGGTAACGCCCTGCTGGAAGTCTTCCGGCGCGGTGAAACTCATGTAAAACCCGACCGCGAGTACGACGACCGCGATGACGGTCAGCCAAGGCACCAGCCGGTCGGCCAATGCCATGAACCGCGTCGGGTTGGCCAGGTCTGCCCAGCTCGAAGGGCGTGAACTCGTTTCGCTCATATCGTGTTCTTAGAACCTTTCGATCGAGGTTTGAAGCCATGCCGAAAGGACAACACCGCGCACCCTGAGGGTGCGCGGTGTCATTTCAATCACGAAGGGCCGGAGCCTGGATGTTCGCCAATCAGGCGGCTTCGCCAGTCACCGACACGATGCTGAGGCGACGGACCTCCTCGTCGGCGAGCAGCCCGCCAGCGCGCAACAGCGAGGCGAAGCGGCCATTACGCATCGACAACTCCTGGAAACCACCCATCTCGACGACGCTACCCTTGTCCATGAAGACGACAAGGTCGGCATCGCGAACCGTGGTCAGGCGATGGGCGATGACAAAGGTGGTGCGGTCGCGACGCAGGTCGTCGAGCGCTTCCTTGACACGGCCCTCGGTCTCGACGTCGAGCGCGCTGGTCGCTTCGTCGAGGACGAGGATCGGCGCGTCCTTCAGCACCGCGCGGGCAATGGCGATACGCTGACGCTCGCCACCCGACAGCTGGCCGCCACGCTCGCCAACGATGGTATCGTAGCCGTTGCTCTTGGCCAGGATGAAGTCCTGCGCCACGGCTGCATTGGCGGCAGCATGCACCTCTTCATTGGTAGCGCCATCGCGACCGACGCGGATGTTGTCCTCGATCGAACGGTTGAGCAGGCCGGCATCCTGGAAGACGGTGGCGATCGAATGCCGCAGCGACTTGCGAGTTACCGTGCGGGTGTCGATGCCATCGATCAGGATACGACCCTCGCTCGGCGTATGGACACGCTGCAGAAGATTGATGAGCGTGGTCTTGCCTGCGCCCGTCGGACCGACGATGGCAACCGTCTGACCGGCCTGAACTTCGAAGGACACGTCCTCGATGCCCTGCGTGGAGTTGGCGAAATTGAAGCTGACGTTCTCGAAGCGCACATTGCCCGTGACCTTACCGAGATCGCGCAGGTCTTCCGGTTCGGCGGCTTCGGCAGAGTCCTCCTCGAGTTTGTAGAATTCCTCGAGCTTGGCGCGGGCTTCCGAGATCTGCGTCACAAAATTCGAGACTAGGTCGAGGCGGCCGATCAGCAGCGTGGCAAAGCCGGTGAATGCGACGACGTCGCTGATGCGCAACTCGCCATGCATGACCAAATAGGAGCCGATCATCAACACGACCATCATCGAGACCGTCGACGACAAACGGTTCATGGCGCTGGCCAATGCCCACCAGTCAAGCACCGGGTTCTGAGCGCTGAGCAGATCCTTGATGTAACGCTTCAGTGCCTCCGATTCATGACCGATACGGTTATAGCTCTGCAGAACGGCAACGTTGCTGACAGAATCGGTCACATGGGCAAAAACGGTGTGATAATGGCGCTCGACGTTGGCCTGGCCCTTCTTGGTCTTGCGCATAACCAGCCGACCGATGGCGAAATAGAACACGCCAAGCACCAGGAGAACCGCGGACATGCGCGCATCCAGGCTGATCGCCGTCGGCACCAGAAACACCAGCGCGACAACGGTTGACAGATGCTGGCGCATGAATTCCAGCCACAGGGTAAACAGCGACTCGACGGCGCGCAGCAGCGTCTGCAGCGAGTTTGAGGTGCCGCGCTGCTGGTGCCAGGCGAGCGGCATGGTGATGACGCGTTCGAAGGATTCGCACAATACTTCCGAGCGACGCTTGTGGGCGAAGCGGTCAGCACCGCGAGCGACGAGAACGACAGCGATGATGTTGAAGGCGCCGAGGCCTGCCCACATGACCAGCTCGCTGAACGGGTTGGTGCGTTCGGCGATCGCGCCGATAACCTTACCCAACAGCATCGGTTCGTAAACCGCGACCATCGCTAGCATGACGTTCGCCATGCAGATCAGGATGAGACGCTTCTTATCGGCAGTAAGATAGCCGAGCGCTCTCCAGTAGATTTGCAGCAGGGACAACTCAATTACTCCCGCGTAACGATCCATGGTGTGCCGCATTATTGCGGCGAACACCTAGCCCTAGATGGGTGGCAAAACAATGCCCGCCTATGCCTTCTGCTCCGTTCCGACGAACAAAACATGACAACGGGCAGAAATCTGCCGTGATCGCGTAACGGTCTGAGATAAAAGGTGAAATCCCAATCCTGCGGCAAAATTGCGGCAGACTCTCATTGCTGCCGCAATTTTGTGCAACGGGAGGCCAACCCAAAGGCCTCCAGCACCATTCCCGCCCCTATCAGGCTGGAATCTTGACAATAATCTCGCTGGAGCCGCCCTCCTTGAGGTCGAAAGCGTTACCTTTCACCTTGGCGCCGTCGACTTCCAGCGAGATGGTCTTGGCGGCCTTGGCGCGCACGACACGGATAGAGTGTTCTGTACCGGCGATCTTCAGCTTCGCCGAATAACCTTCCCAATCCGTTGGCAGCTTGGGGGTGATCTCGACGCGGTTGCCGCGTTGCTCGATGCCGAGAATGCCCTCCACGGCAGCACGGTAAAGCCATCCAGCCGAGCCGGTATACCAGGTCCAACCGCCACGGCCGCCCTTGCCTTCGCCGGCATAGATGTCGGCAGCAACCACATAAGGCTCGACCCGATAGTGTTCGGCCGACGCATCATCCAAGGCGTGATTGACCGGGTTCAACATCGAGAAGCAGCGATAGGCTTCGTCGGCACGCCCCATCTCGGCCAGCGCGATGACGAACCAGGTTGCGGCGTGTGTGTACTGGCCGCCGTTTTCGCGAACGCCCGGTGGGTAGCTCTTGATGTAGCCAGGATCCTTCTCCGTCTTGGAGAAAGGCGGCGTGAACAGCTTCACGATCTTGAGCTCATCGTCGACGAGATGCTTGATCGCCTGATCCATCGCCGTCTGCGAGCGGGCTGGATCGCCCTCACCCGACAGTACGCTCCACGATTGGGCGATCGAGTCGATCTTGCATTCGTCGGACCTGCGCGAGCCGAGCGGCGAGCCGTCATCGAAACTGCCGCGGCGATACCATTCCCCGTCCCAGGCAGCATTCTCCAGCGCCCGCTTGAGGCTGGCCGCATGTGCTTCCCAGGCCTTGGCGCGCTTGGCGTCGCCTTGCGCCTTGGCCACCGGCGCGAAGTCTGTGAGCGTCCTCAACAGGAACCAGCCCAGCCAGACGCTCTCGCCCTTGCCGCCGATGCCAACACGGTTCATGCCGTCGTTCCAGTCACCGCCAAGGATCAGCGGCAGGCCATCGGTGCCGGTTCTCTGAACGGCGAGGTCCAGCGCCCGCGCGCAGTGCTCATAAAGCGGAACACTTGTCTTGGAGACCTGAGGCTCGAAGAAGGAATCATGCTCGCCTTCGGCCAGCGGCTTGCCCTCGATGAACGGCAGCGCCTCCTTCAGGATTGCCTTATCCCCGGTAACCAGGACGTAACGCGATACCGCATGCGCCAGCCAGACGACGTCATCCGAGATCATGGTGCGCACACCGGCGCCGGTGCGAGGCAGCCACCAATGCTGGACGTCACCTTCCGGGAATTGCCGCTGCGCCGCGTTCAGGATCTGCTCGCGTGCCAGTGACGGGTCATGCGCCAGCAGGGCTAGCGTGTCCTGCAACTGGTCACGGAAACCGAAGGCACCGCTCGCCTGGTAGAAAGCCGAACGCGCGCGGATGCGACAGGCCAGCGCCTGGTAAGGCAGCCAATGATTGACCATGGCATTGAGCGCCTTGTCAGGCGTCTCGACCTGGATCGTATCAAGGAAACCGCGCCAGCTGCGTTCGTTCTCAGCCAGTCTTTCGTCGAAATCCTTGGCACGATGCGTCTTGACCAGGGTACTCGCCTCCTCGGCGGAAGCTGCATCCCCGATCAACCAGAGCAAGGTGACGTCACCACCCGCCGGAATGTCGACATCGCGCGCCAGCGCGGCACAGGGATCATCCCCCGCCTCGACACGGCCGGACAAGGCCACGCCTGCAAGGACGGACTGCGGCGTCGCGGTGCTGCCGTCGCGGCCGAGGAATTCCTGCCGGTCGGCCGTGAACGACTGTGGTTCACGATCGCTGGCCAGAAACGCCACGCGGTCGCTGAAATCGAGCCCATACGGGTTCTGCGCCAGCAAGGCTCCCGTGGCCTCATCGCGCTGCGAGAGGATGGTGGCCGCCGTTTTCGAGCGGTGGCTGCCCAGCACCCATTCGGCATAGGCGTAGACACGCAACCTGACCGGTGCCGATCCAGCGTTCTGGATGCGCAGACGCGAAATGCGCACAGGGTCGGCTGGATCGACGACGTGGGTCAGATCCATAGACAGCGCCCCACGCCTGGTACGGAATGTGGAGAAGCCTTGCCCATGCCAGGCTTCGTAGACCATGGCCGGGTCGCGCAACATCGCGGCCGTCGGCGAATAAGATTCACCGCTGCCAAGATCGTGGATGTATATGCCTTCGCCCGGACGGTTTGTGACCGGGTCATTCGACCATGGCGTCAGCTGGTAGTCGCGACTGTTGCGGCTCCAGGTAAAGCCGGCACCCTCGGCTGATGTGTGAAAGCCAAAAGCCTCATTGGAAACCACGTTGATCCACGGCTGCGGTGTCGAGCGCTCGCCGGTCAGGCGAATTACGTAGTGACGGCCGTCACCGTCGAAACCGCCATAGCCGTTCCAGTAATCGAGGCCGCCGCCATCGGCTGGCGCCTTGTCTTCATCCTTCTTCGCAGTCTTGCGTGGCGCCGGCATGATCGTGTCGCGGAGCACTGCGGCTCCGCCCGGATGCAAGGTATCGCGCGCCTGGATCGCCGCAGTTTCGGCACGCTCGATCTGATCAAAGATCGTGCCGTTGCGGGTGTGCAGCACCACGCGCGCCACCGCGAGCAGCGTCTTGTAGGTGGTTTCGTCCATCAGGTCGCGGCGCACAGCGAAGATATGCTGACGCGAACCAAACTCGTTGCCTCGCAGGCGACTGTTTTCGCACAACGCGTCGATCGCCTGCTGCAGGTCCTGCACATAGGACGAAGCCTGCTCGTTGACGATGACGAGATCAGCCGTCATGCCGCGGGCACGCATGTATTCCTGGAAGCGAAGTGCTTCGGCGACGATCTCGAGATCGGCTACGTCGCCGATACGAACCGCGAAAATCGGGAAGTCACCCGAAATACTGGTCGGCCACAGGCTCGACTGCCGGCCAAGACCGGGAGCGATAGCGTCAGACGGCAGGCGCAGGAACGGGTCGGGGTAGATCAGATACCGCGCCAGCTTCTGCACATTGGAAGCGTCCGTCAGGCTCAGGCCCATATGGCGGGTCTGCACTTGCGAACGCGTCCATGCCAGCATCGACTGGCGGGCAAAACTCTCGGCGTGGTCGAGCCGCGCAATTGCCTCATCCAGTTCATTGCGGTTGGCACCGGTGACGGTCCAGAAGGTGAGCGATATCTTCTTGTTCGCCGGCACCCGTACACGTCGACGCAGTGCGGCGACAGGATCAAGCGTGAACCCGGCGTGTCCTTCCAATCGAGCATCTGGATCGAACGCAGCTGCATTGGCAATGGTGCGGCCACGACCAATGAAGGCACGACGATCGGTCTCGGCTTCGCCGTCGCGGGCAAGCCCCGATGGATCGGTGACGAAATGCACAGCCGCGATGTCCGGTTCACCGGCATCGCGCTTGCGGCGCGTTGCGAAGATGGCGTTGTTGTTCGGCGCGATCTCGGTTTCGATGAACATCTTGGAGAAGGCAGGATGAGCGTAGTCCGCTGCCTCCTGGCCGAGCACCAGTTCGGCAAACGAAGTCACCTCGATATGCCGGTCTGTTGCGCCGTCATTGTAAAGCGTGACCCGCCGGCCCTCGCCATTGCCTTCCGAAATGACGATGCATTCCACCTCAGAGCGCAGAGAGTGTACGGTCTTGATGAACGTCGCCTTGTCGTCCGAGAACTGCGCCTGTGCGGTTTCACCCGGCGCGCGCTTCGGCTCGACGGTCGCCGACCACCAGTCGCCAGTGTCGGCATCCCGCAGGAAAATGTAAGAGCCAAGCCGGTCCTCGGTCGGATCCGGCTGCCAGCGGGTGACAGCCAAGTCACCCCAGCGCGAGTAGCCCGAACCGGTCGCCGTCACCATCACGGAGTAGCGGCCATTGGACATCAGATTGGTGGCGCGCAGCGCCCATGCCGGATCAAGCACCACGCGCATGTCTGGGGTCTGCGCCTCGGTGTCGTCGGCAACAGCCTGTTCTTCGGCATCGGTGCGCACGGTGTCGGCCGGAATCTCGCGCGGCGCCTTCTCCTGCAGCAGCAATTCGGCGGACTCGATCACCGGGTCGCTGTGGAAGCGATCACGCAGGCGTCCTTCGAAAACGGCATCGGCGATGGCCGCAATCGACATGCCGGAGTGGTGGGCGAAGTAGTTCTGCACGACGGCGCAGCTCGCGCCTTCCGGCACACGCTGCGGCGTGAAGTCGACTGCATCGTAATAACCGTGGCGGCCGAGCGCGCCGATCTCCTTCAGGCGCTTCAGATTGGCTACGGACTCACGCGGCAGGAATTGCGCGCTCAAAATGGTGGCGTAGGGTGCAATCACCATGTTTTGAGCGAGACCGCGCTTGAGTCCGAGACCAGGCACGCCGAAGTTGGTGTACTGATAGTTCATCTCGCGGTCGCGGGCATTGTAGGCCGCTTCGGAAATACCCCATGGCACCCCCTTCGAACGGCCGTATTGGATCTGCCGCTTGATGATGAGTTGGCTGGTCTGATTAAGGATCGACCCTTGCGGTTCCTTCATCACCAGCGGCGGCATCAGATATTCGAACATCGAGCCGGACCAGGACATCAACGCGCCGCGGAACCCGATCTCGACGATCGGGCGACCCAGGCGGAACCAGTGTTCAGTCGGCAGGTCGCCCTTGGCGATGGCGAACAGGCTGGTCAGTCGGCATTCGGACGCGAGCAGGTCATAGCAGGCCTCGTCGAGCTGACGTTCCTCGACGCGGTAACCGATCGACAACAGCTTGCGGTCCTGCCGCAGCAGGAAGCCGAACTCCATCTCGAACGCATAGCGGCGGGTGCGCTCATGCAATTCGAGCAGCTTGGCGCGCATTGCCTGGACCGCCTTTTCGTCGGCCTGAGCATCCTGCACATGCGCTTCGCAGGTTGCTTCGAGTCGCGCAGCCCAATCGACGATGATGTCGCTGGCTGTCGACTTTGCCTCGCCATGAATGGCCGCGGCGAGCTTGCGGATTTCGCCCGCGAGCACGGTCAGGTTGACGGTGCGGGCCGATGCCATCTCGGGCTGTGCCTTGATGGTACGCACGGCACGGCGCATGCCGTCCAGCCGATCGGCCAGACGCTGGCGCAATGGCCTGAGCTGGCGCCGATCGTCCGGCAATTCATCCAGGCATTCGTTCAGCACGGCAACCGTGTCGAGGACACCCTCGACGTCGCCATGCAGATGCACGGACGGCGCCTCGGCCCATTCGGTACAGGTTGCGGCGACCGTCACCAGATGGCCAGCCAGATTGCCGCTGTCGACCGCGGAAATGTAGGTCGGGCGCAACGGATTGAGCGTCGTCGTCTCATACCAGTTGTAGAGATGGCCGCGGCTGCGCTCCATGCGTTCGATGGTCGACATGGTGGCGTCGATGCGCGCGATTGCGTCCGAAAGACTGATCCAGCCGAAGTCACGCGCAGAGACGACGGACAGCAGGTAGACACCGATATTGGTTGGCGATGTGCGTGTGGCAATGATCGGCTTCGGGTTTTCCTGGAAGTTGTCGGGCGGCAGATGGTTCTGCTCAGCCGTGACGAAGTTCTCGAAGTAGTGCCAGGTGCGGCGAGCCGCGATGCGCAGCGCATGTACGTCCTGCGGCAGCAGATGCAGCCTGTCTTCGGTTTCGGCTGAGCGGCTGACCAGCCAGGCGAACGCCGGCGATCCGATCCAGAACAATGCAAAGGCAAACGCCACAAAGGCTCCGGTGGAATCGTCGAGAACCGGAATGGCGAGACCGATGGCGCCGATGATCACGGCGCCATACATCATGGAATAATAGGAGCCTATGTCGTTGCCGCTGCCCTGATGCGCCTGCGAGGCCGTACGCCATTCGAGCAGATTCTTGCGGCTGACGAAGAGACGATAGAGCGTGCGAATGATGGCATCGCCCATCATCCAGGCCTGATGCGCCATCAGCACGATCTTCAGGGCCACCATCGCCGTGCCGAAGGCGATGTCGTGCACAAGTGCCGAGAAATGCCCTCGTGGGGTGGCATCACTGTTCTTCGGGATGATTGCGTTGACGATGTCGAATGTGGGCGCCATGAACAACGTCAGGATGAGAAGTCCCTGCCATTGGGCAGCCTGCGTGAAGGGCAGTAATGTCCAGCCGGCGATCGCCGCCATCACCCAGAAGATCGGAGTCAGTGAGCGGCGCAGATTGTCGATCATCTTCCAGCGCGACAACGCCGGAACACCCGAGCGCGGATCGAAGATGAAGCTCAAGAGCTGCCAGTCGCCGCGCGCCCAGCGATGGTTGCGCGAGGCGTCAACCCAATAACGTGTTGGATAATCCTCGACCAGCTCAACATCGGTGACGAGCGCAGAGCGTGCCAGGGAGCCTTCGAGCAGATCGTGGCTGAGAACGGTGTTGTCTTCGATGCGTCCCTTCAGCGCCGCCTCGAAGGCGTCGACATGATACAGGCCCTTGCCGGTGAAGGAGCCGTCGCCGAACACGTCCTGATAAAGATCCGAAACGGCAAAGACGTAGGGGTCGAGGCCACGATTGGCAGAGAAAACACGCTGAAAGAATGATGCCTCATCGCCCGTGGTAAGCGAAGGCGTGATGCGCGGTTGCATGATCGCGTAGCCGGCAGTAACCCGACGCTTGGTCGCATCATAATGCGGCTTGTTCATCGGGTGGCACATCTTGCCGATCAGTTTCGACACGGCATCGCGTGTCGTGCGCGTATCGGCGTCCAGCGTCATGACATGCACGACGTTTTCAGGCAGCGGCGTTTCCAGCGGCAGGAAGGTGGTATCCTTGTCGCCGCGCAGCAGCAGGTTCAGTTCATGCAGCTTGCCGCGCTTGCGCTCCCAGCCCATCCAGCGCCCTTGCGCCGGATTGTAGAGACGGCGGCGGTGCAGAAGGTAGAAACGCGGCGCGCCCTCGGTCGGGTAGCGTTGATTAAGTTCCGCGATCTGACTGCGGGCAAACTCCAGAATTTCCGTATCATTGGTGCTGATTTCCGATTTGCTGTCCGGCCAGTCCGAGAGCAGAGCGAAATACAGCTCACCCGACACATTGGCGAGGTGGTGCACTTCGATGTTGCGCACGTTCTCCTCGACATCGTCGCGCGAGCCAATCAGCGACGGTACAACGACGAGGGTTCGTGCCTCAGCCGGAATACCGTCCTTGTATTCATAGCCGACGAGGCGCGTGGGCTTCAGGAACAACAGGAATACGGTGTTGAAAAAGGCCAACGCGCCTTCGCTCGCCGGCACCGCGAACAGCACCAGCATCAGCGTTATGCCCCAGAGTGGCAAGCCGAGCGCGGCCAGCGCACTGCCGGACAACCAAAGCAGAAGGGCCGTGAGCAGGAAGACGGGCAGCACAATGCCCAGCCAGCCGGTCTTGCGGAAACCACGCAGAAAACTACGTGCCAGGCTCGGCGAATAGCCGATCGCTTTCTCGAGTTCAGGCCGGCGGGACCCGACAAGGAAGAATCCGATATCCGTGGTATCGGCAGCATCTGTCGCGTCACCGGCCGCTTGCCTTGCCGCACCCGCCATATCAGTCGCCTGTTCGGCGACATGGTATTCGGACTGCTTCGACCGTTTGGCCAGATCCTCGATCTCGGTGCGGTACTGATCGCGCGACGGGAAATCGAGTTCGCTGAAATTGGTGCGTTCACGCAGCAGTGCATCGATGCGGCTGACACCTTCGAACCAGATCGTCCAGTCGACGTCGTTGATGAGGCGCAGGCCGCGAATGATGTTGCCGGTAGTGACGTTGCCGCTCGATAAGGTCTGATGCTCTGCAATGGTGATCTTTTCGGCGTCGGTGCCGGACTTCTCCAGCTCGGCTTCCAGCCATTCGAGTGCCCTGCCCGCGTTTTGCGAGCCGTCGCGCAAGCGATAGAGAAGTTGCGTGGCAAATGAAGTGTCGGCTGCCTGGGCCTGGTATTTGTCCAGGATTGCCTGCCGGTCGGCACTGTCGCCGGCAGCCAGCACGCGGTCGGCCACATCGTTGGCGATGAGACGTAAGTCTCTCGAGCGGTTGACCCGAACGGCGAGCCGGCGCAGGTTCTCGATAAGCACGAAGCGCAGCAGCGACGGCAGCGCCCAGATCTCGCCGATCTTCATCGGTTCGACCGACTGGAACCCCTCGACGATCGCCTTGAACATCTGCGCCGAGACGGAACTGTCCGAATGCGCAACGTAGGCCCAAGCCACCGCCAGCGCGCGTGGCACGCTGACGCTTTCGGAGAGTTTCAGCGTAGGCAGTTGCTTGTAGAAACGGCGCGGCAGATCGCGCTTGATCTGGTAGATGGTCTCCTCGACCAGATAGTTGTTGTCGAGAAGCCACTGCGCGGCTGGCGTTACCGTCTCGCCTCTTGCCTGGGCGGCATTGGTCAGCTTGTAGACCTCGAGGATCTTCTTGGCGCTTTCGCGGATCCGCTTCTGGAAGTCGAATGGCTGCAAGCCGGCAAGATCGGAAACGTCGCCTCTGGCGAGGCTTTCACCCAGCGCCCGCAACCTGTCTTCAGGCAGAAACTGCGACCGGATCGGCTCTTCCGCTGCAGCAGGGAAACGCGCGGTGGCTGTCCGGATTTCGGCGGGGCTGGTCTGAATATTCATCAAGCAATCCGTGCGGTGGGGACCGGTCGCGGCGCGTCCGTGTCGTCCCCGGTGTTCAACATCGATTTACAGGTGATTGATTGCATAGCAAAGCGGGTCGAACGAGCTTGTTCCGTCTTCCCGTCAAGATTAGCGGACGTTGCCTTGCCGACAACCGTGATACTCGTGCTCATGCTCACAACGGGAAGGAGCGAAAGGCAAGGATTCCGGCAATTTCGTGATGACGCAACCGCCGGGCCCGATATTTCGAGGCAGGTCCGATAACGCTTGGAGACAGCCTTTAATCGTTTTGGATAGCGATCAGGAAAAGTACCGCATGCGGCAGAGGACGGAGCGACAGCGTCTGCCCTGCGTTGGTGAGCCACAATGTATCGCGCACGCCAAGCGCGAGTGTCGACGATTCGCCGACCTGGATGCTGCCGTCCTGGCAGAACACAACCGTGGTGCCCGCTTCAGTAATGAGGTCGAGCGGCTCGGAGAGCGACATGCGTTGCACGGCATGATGCGTGCGGCCGCGGCGGGTCATCACATTGAGATCGGTGATCGGCCCCGCAGGCAGGGACGCCTCGGTCGCAGCGTCGGCAGGAAAGAACAACGGTTCGGAGGTATGCGTCAGGTCGATCGGCTCACGGCCAGCGATAGAGAGCCGCATGCCTTCACCTTCGAGGATCGAAAGCGTGCGGTCGATGCCGGCAAAGACCGAAAATGGTCCGCCAACTTCGACACGCGCCATCGAGATGCGCCAGTCGAAATCATCAAGCCCGGCGCCCGCCGGCGAAACGACGATCTCAGTCGTCGTCCCGCCGCCGTTCTTCCACGGCATGGATCGATAGTCGCTGGCGCGAAGGATACGCATCGGCTTAGCCGAGAATGCCCGGCAGGTTGAGCTGATGCTCTTTCGCACACTCGATGGCGATGTCGTAGCCGGCATCGGCATGACGCATGACGCCGGTTGCCGGGTCGTTCCACAACACACGCTCCAGACGGCGCGCCGCATCCTCGGTACCGTCGCAGACGATAACCATGCCGGAATGCTGCGAGAAGCCCATGCCAACGCCGCCGCCATGGTGCAGCGACACCCAGGTCGCACCCGAGGCTGTGTTGAGCAGCGCGTTGAGCAGCGGCCAGTCGGAGACGGCGTCCGAACCGTCCTTCATCGCTTCCGTTTCGCGGTTCGGCGAAGCGACCGAGCCGGAATCGAGATGGTCACGACCGATGACGACAGGCGCCTTCAGTTCGCCCTTGGCGACCATTTCGTTGAATGCGAGGCCGAGACGGTGGCGGTCGCCCAGGCCGACCCAACAGATGCGCGCCGGAAGACCCTGGAACTTGATGCGCTTCTGCGCCATGTCGAGCCAGTTGTGCAGGTGTTTGTTGTCGGGCAGCAGTTCCTTCACCTTGGCGTCGGTCTTGTAGATATCCTCAGGGTCGCCTGAAAGTGCCGCCCAACGGAACGGACCAATGCCGCGGCAGAACAGCGGGCGGATATAGGCCGGCACGAAGCCGGGGAAATCGAAGGCGTTCTCGACACCCTCTTCCAGCGCCATCTGACGAATGTTGTTGCCGTAGTCGACGGTCGGAACACCCATCTTGTGGAAGTCGAGCATCGCCCGGACCTGAACGGCCATCGACTTCTTCGCTTCCTTGGCAACGGTCTTGGGAGCGCGTTCGCGCTTTTCTTCCCATTCAGCGACAGTCCAGCCCTGGGGCAGATAGCCATTGACCGGATCATGGGCAGAGGTCTGATCGGTGACGGCGTCCGGCTTCACGCCGCGGCGCACCAGTTCCGGGAAGACGTCGGCGGCGTTGCCGAGCAGTGCAACGGATATCGCCTTCTTTTCCTTGCAGGCCTTGTCGATGATGGCCAGCGCATCGTCGAGATCCTTGGCCTGCACATCGACATAACCGGTCTTCAGGCGCATCTCGATGCGTGAGGCCTGGCATTCGACGGCAAGACAGGCAGCGCCCGCCATGGTCGCGGCCAAGGGCTGGGCACCACCCATGCCGCCCAGGCCCGCGGTCAGGATCCATCGGCCGGACAGATCGCCATTGTAATGCTGTCGACCCATTTCGACGAAGGTCTCGTAGGTGCCCTGAACGATGCCCTGGGAGCCGATATAGATCCAGGAGCCGGCCGTCATCTGGCCGTACATCATGAGGCCCTTCTTATCGAGGGCGTTGAAATGATCCCAGGTTGCCCAATGCGGCACGAGGTTGGAATTGGCGATCAGGACGCGCGGCGCATCCTTGTGCGTCTTGAACACGCCAACCGGCTTGCCGGACTGCACCAGCAGCGTCTCGTCTGCCTCCAGATTGCGCAGTGCGCTGACGATGCGGTCGAAGCTCTGCCAGTCGCGTGCCGCACGGCCGATACCGCCATAGACCACCAGCTCGCCCGGCTTTTCGGCAACGATGGGGTCAAGGTTGTTCATCAGCATGCGCAGCGGCGCTTCGGTCAGCCAGCTTTTGGCGGTCAACTCGGTGCCGGTGGCGGCGCGAATGGTGCGGGAATTGTCGATACGGGTGTGTTGGGTCATGCGAATGCTCCCTCGAAAATCAGGCCTTCGCCCAGTTGAGTGCGGTCGTCAGGATTTCAGTCAGTGTCTTGCGCATCGGCGCGGCGAAGTCCGGGTCGTAGCGGCTCGGCCAGTTCGCCTGCTCGACCTTGCCCACCGGTTCCAACATGTAGCCACGACAGGACAACTCCATCTGCAGGGCATGGACCCCCGCTTCCGGATTGCCGTGATGGCGCGTGATCCAGCCGCCCTTGAAACGGCCGTTGACGACAAAAGGACGCCCGGTCGCTGCCATGATATCGGCAACCTGCTTTTCCAGGACCGGATCCGTGCTCTTGCCGGAATTGGTGCCGAGATTGAATAGCGGCAGCTTGCCTTCGAACAGCCGGGGAATGATGGACCGGATCGAATGACAGTCATAGAGCACGATCTTGCCGTGCAAGCCTCGAAGCCGGGCGATCTCGGTTTCGAGCGCGGTGTGATAGGGCTCGAAATAGGTCGTTCGGCGCTCGGCAACACCGTCGACGTCCGGCTCCAGACCGGCCTTGTAGAGCGGCTCTCCATCAAAGGTCGTTGTCGGGCAAAGCTCGGTCGTCGCCTGTCCCGGATAGAGCGAAACACCGGACGGATCGCGATTCACGTCGATAATGGAACGCGAGATGGTGGTGCGCACGATCGTCGCGCCCAGATCGGACGCGAAATCGTACAGCTTTTCGATCCACCAGTCGGCATCACGACGAGCCAGCCAGGGCGAAACGAAACGATCTTCCAGTCCCGCAAGATCGAGACCGGTATGAGGAATGCTGACCAGCAGCGGCGCCTCGCCCCGCTGGACATCAAGCCAGGAAGGCTGGGTCATACAGCGGCTCCGCTGACTGCCGGCAGCTTGACTGCGCCCGCCGCCTTTGCAAGCGCGCCTTCACGTACCAGGGCGATCGCCTTTTCCATGTCGGGATGGAAATGGCGGTCGTCGTCAAGATGCGGCACCTGTGCCCGCAATACCTTGCGCACGGCCTCGAGCGGCTGGCTTGAGGCCAGTGGCTGGTGGAAATCGCAACCCTGCGCCGCAGCAAGCAGCTCGATGCCGATGACGGCTGTGGCGTTCTCGATCATGCCGATAAGCCGGCGCGCACCATGCGCAGCCATCGAGACGTGATCTTCCTGGTTGGCCGACGTCGGGATGGAATCGACCGAAGCCGGGTAGGCCTTCTGCTTGTTTTCCGAGACAAGCGCGGCCGCCGTCACCTGCGGGATCATGAAGCCGGAATTGAGGCCTGGCTTCGGCGTGAGGAAGGCGGGCATGCCCGACAGTGCCGGATCGACCAGCATGGCGATGCGCCGTTCCGCCAACGAACCGATTTCGCAGACGGCGAGCGCGATCATGTCGGCGGCGAATGCCACCGGCTCGGCGTGGAAGTTGCCACCCGAGAGCGCGGTATCATCCTCGGCGAAGATCAGCGGATTGTCGGTGACGCCATTGGCTTCCGTCTGCAGCGTATCGGCCGCCTTGCGCAGCACGTCCAGCGCCGCACCCATCACCTGCGGCTGACAGCGCAGGCAATACGGGTCCTGAACGCGTTCGTCGCCGACACGGTGGGATTCGCGGATGGCGCTGCCGGCCATCAGGTTGCGCAGCGCCTCGGCGGTTTCGATCTGACCACGATGCTTGCGCAGCAGATGGATACGCGGGTCGAACGGGGCGTCGGAGCCCTTGGCGGCGTCAGTCGACAACGCACCGGCGACCAGCGCGGATTGATAGAGCACCTCGGCTTCGAACAGGGCGGCCAGAGCATAGGCGGTCGAGAATTGCGTGCCGTTGAGCAGAGCCAGACCTTCCTTGGCGCCCAGCGTGACCGGTTCCAGCCCATGTGACGCAAATGCGACCCTCGCCGGCACGCGGCCATGCGGCGTGAAACATTCGCCGACGCCGATCATGACCGCGGTCATGTGTGAAAGCGGGGCAAGATCACCGGAAGCGCCGACCGAGCCTTGCGCCGGCACGACCGGAATGACGTCGCTTGCCAGCATTTTCTGCAGAAGATCGATGGTCTGCTGCCGCACGCCCGAGGCACCCTGCGCCAGGCTCGCCATCTTGAGCGCCATCATCAGACGCGCCACGGCAACGGGGATCGGCTCGCCGACACCGGCGGCATGCGAGAGCACGATGTTGCGCTGCAGCGTTTCGAGATCGGCGGCAGGAATGCGTACGCTGGCAAGCTTGCCGAAGCCGGTGTTGATGCCATAGACCGGCTCGCCCTTGGCGACGATGCGTTCGACGGCCTTGGCGCTGGCGTCGATGGCCGCCTTACAGGCGGGGTCGAGCATTGGGGTTGCGCCGCGATAGATGGCGCGCCAGTCGGCCAGCGTGGTGTTGCCGGGCTTCAGTACGAGTTCTGTCATAGTCCCCTCCAGATACGGGCATGGAGCGGATTGAAGCCCATGCGATAAACGAGTTCTGCCGGCCGCTCGATGTCCCAGATGGCGAGGTCGGCCCATTTCCCGGCTTCCAGCGTACCGGTCTCGCCAAGCAGGCCGAGCGCGCGAGCAGCCTCGCGCGTCGTGCCGGCGATGCACTCCTGAACCGTCATCGCGAACAGTGTCGCAGCCATGTTCATGGTGAGCAGCAGCGAGGTCAGCGGCGACGTGCCGGGATTGTTGTCGGTCGCCACCGCCATCTTCACCCCGTGCTGGCGAAAGAGCGCGATCGGCGGCTTTCTGGTCTCGCGGATGAAATAATAGGCTCCAGGCAGGACGCCGGCGACGGTTCCTGCCTTGGCCATCGCGATAGCGCCAGCTTCATCGGTGTATTCAAGATGATCGGTCGACAGCGCGCCATAGCTCGCGGCGAGTGCAGCGCCGTTGAGATTGGAGAGCTGGTCGGCGTGCAGTTTCACCGGCAGGCCGGCGGCCTTCGCCGCATCGAAGACGCGGGCGATCTGTTCCAGCGAGAAGGCAATTCCTTCGCAAAAACCGTCGACGGCATCGGCCAGCCCTTCAGCGGCGATCGTCGGCAGCATCGTCTTCGCCACAAGGTCGATATAGGCGTCCTTGTCGCCATTGGCTTCGGGAGGCAAAGCATGAGCGCCGAGGAACGTCGTGCGCACCGTCACCCGGCGCTCGACGCCGAGGCGGCGGGCCGCCTTCAGAGACTTCTTTTCATTGTCGAGATCGAGGCCATAGCCGGATTTCACCTCGATCGTGGTAACGCCTTCGGCCATCAGCGCATCGAGGCGTGGCAGCGTCTGGGCAACGAGTTCATCCTCGCTCGCCGCGCGCAACGCCTTGACCGAAGAGACGATGCCACCACCAGCGCGCGCCACCTCTTCATAGGTAGCGCCAGCCAGCCGCATCTCGAACTCGTTGGCACGGTTGCCAGCGTGGATGAGATGGGTGTGACAGTCGATCAGACCAGGCGTGATCCAGCGACCGTGACAGTCGATGATCTCGGCACCAGCCGGAGCAGCCGGCATATCCTTCTCGGGGCCTGCGTAGACAATACGGCCACCGCTCGCCACGATGGCGCCATGCTCGATTTCACCAAGACCGGCGGCATTTTCGGCGAGCGTTGCCAGGCGCGCATTGCGCCAGACACGGCTTACTCCTGCCCGGCCTTTCTCCTCCTCAGCCATAGCCTTTTTCCGCTTCACTCCGTCGAAATTATGTATATACATATTAAGACGCGACGCAAGCATTAATGTCGCGTAGGCTACGGCAAGCGGAGGACGAAGGCGTGACGGCAATTTTCGCGGAACAGGCTTTTCTCAGCGGTGGCTGGCACAAGAATGTGCGCTTGGAAGTCTCCGAAGGCACATTGGTTTCGGTCGAAGCTGAGGCCGCTTTCCAAGCCGGCGACGAACGCCATGCGACCATAGTTCCCGGCATGCCCAACCTGCACAGCCACGCCTTCCAGCGTGGCATGGCAGGCCTCGCCGAAACCCGTGGCCCGGGCGCTGATTCTTTCTGGAGCTGGCGCGAAGTGATGTATCGCTTCGCCCTGTCGATGACACCGGAAGACGTCGAGGCCGTCGCTGCTCAACTCTATGTCGAGATGGTGGAGACCGGATTTTCGCGGGTCGGCGAGTTCCACTATCTGCATCACGATCGCGACGGCAGGCCTTACGCCAACATCGCCGAAATGGCCGAGCGCATCGCGGCTGCGGCCAAGGCGACTGGCATCGGACTGACACTGCTTCCGGTATTCTACGCGCATTCGGGTTTCGGTGGCGGTTCACCGAACGATGGGCAGCGCCGTTTCATCAATGATCTAAACGGCTTCTCCAGACTTCTCGAAAAATCAAAGGAAGCGGTACGAGGACTTGATTGTGCGGTCGTCGGCGTCGCGCCGCATAGCCTGCGTGCGGCGACTCCCGAAGAATTGTCGGTTGTTGCCAGGCTCGAACCGAAAGCGCCGATCCACATCCATATCGCCGAGCAGGTGAAGGAAGTGGAGGATTGTGTTGCCTGGTCCGGCAAGCGGCCGGTGGAATGGCTACTGGAGAACCAGGACGTCGATAGCCGCTGGTGCCTGATCCACGCCACCCATATGACCGACGACGAGACGACCGCCATGGCGAAGTCGGGCGCGATCGCCGGCCTGTGCCCGATCACCGAAGCAAATCTGGGAGACGGCACCTTCTCTGCGCCCTTGTTCTCGAACCATGGCGGCCGTTGTGGCATCGGTTCCGACTCCAATGTGCTGATCGGGGTTGCAGACGAACTGCGCCAGCTCGAATATTCCCAGCGCATATTCCACCGTGCCCGAAACGTGCTGGCTGCCCCCCGTCAGTCCAACGGTGAAAATCTGTTCGTGCAGGCCCTCATCGGCGGAAACATCGCCATGGGAATTGCATCGACGGGTCTGAAAGCCGGCGCACCGGCCGATTTCGTTTCGCTCGACGCCAACCATCCGTCGTTGGCCGGAAAATCCGGCAATGCGATTCTCGACACCTGGATCTTCGCTGGCGGCACACGCGTCGACTGCGCCTGGGTTCATGGTCGCAAGCTGGTAGAAAACGGCCGGCATTTCGCACGCGAGGCCATTGCCGAACGCTTCCGGAACGTGATGATGCGGTTATCGGCCGGCTAAGGGCCGCGGGATTCGAAAAGCGGAGAACAACAGGCTGATGAACACACGAGCGGAACCGGCATCGCTCCATCAGCGTATCCTGTCCGACATCAGCGAAAAGATCCTGTCCGGCGTCTGGGCGCCAGGTCACCGTATTCCCTTCGAACACGAATTGACCGCCGAGTACAATTGCTCGCGCATGACCGTGAACAAGGCACTGTCGCAGCTTGCCAAAGCCGGCCTGATCGAGCGGCGCCGGCGTTCAGGCAGTTTCGTGCGTCAGCCGCATTCCCAGGCCGCGATCCTCGAGATTCATGACATCCGCACCGAAGTGGAAGCGACCGGCCTGCCCTATCACTTCGAGCGTGTTTCGCGCCTCAAGCGCCGTTCCAGTGCCGAGGATCGGGAACTGCTCGGCCTTGATGCAGCAGGCGCGGTTCTGGCCGTGGAATGCCGGCACTTCGCCGGAAAACGGCCATTCTGCCAGGAAAAACGGCTTATCAACCTGAGCGCTGTTCCGGAGGCGGAAGACGAAGAGTTCCTGGAAATCAGCCCGAATCCCTGGCTGGTCGGACATGTGCCCTGGAATGCAGCCGAACACCGCATCCGCGCCATGGCCGCCGACGAGGACGTCGCTTCGGCACTCGATATTACAGCCGGCTCGCCCTGCCTTGTCGTGGAGCGCCGAACCTGGAATGCCGAACGCCCTGTCACGCAGGTGCGCTTCATCTATGCGGCCGAAAGCCATGAATTGGTAGCGCGTTTCGCGCCATCACAGGGGTAAGTTTCGGGTCTCCAGCCTGGCCTGTTGCCGCCACTGATAAAGAATATCGGGCTCGCGCTCTTCATTGTCGCGACCATCGGTTTCCTGGACGGCCGCGAAGCCATGCTTTTCGTAGAAGCGGCGCGCAATCATGTTCTTCTGGAACGTCCACAGCTGCAATTTCGGCCAGGCTGCCTTCGCCATCTCAAGCAGTGCCGCGCCGATGCCTCGCTTCTGGTAAGCCGGCAGAATATAGAGCTGGTCCACCCAGCCTTCCCTGAAAGCAATGAAGCCGACGATCTCGCCGTCTATGGCGCCCCAGATCTCGCAGGTTCCGTAAACATGGTTGCAGAAGAAGTGCCGGTCTTCTTCGGGTGTGTGCAACCCCGCCAGCCACGGCAGCCGCTCGTCGAACGATTGCCGCAAAACGACAGCGACACGAGCCATGTCTTCCAAATCCAGGCGGCGCAAGGAAACGGTCATCGATCAGACAATGCCGGGGAACGATAACAAAAAAATGGGGCCAATCCGAACCGGATGGCCCCATCTTTATTCATCAAGCAGCCCGCGCAGCCGGCTTGCGATTGAAACGGCGCTTGCTGCGAAACGGCTTGGCACCGTCTGGCTTGCGCTCGCCATGCGGCTTGTCACCAAACGGCCGATCGCCCTTGGGCTTGCCATGGAAATGACGCTCGCCGCTCGGCTTGCCAGAGAACGGACGGTCGCCGCCCTGGCTGCGTTCGCCTTGCGCGCCACGCTCACCATCCGGCTTGCCGGAGAACGGACGTCCACCCTGCGGTTGGCCGCCGAAACGCTTCTTGCCGAAGCCGTCATTGCGCGGCCTGCCGTCACGGCGATGCCCACGGTCCTCGCGGGCGCCATCGTTGGCCGACTCGAAACTGCGCTCGCCCTGCGGACGCGGCTCGCGCGCCGGATCGGGCTGGCCGAGATGGTCGGCCATGACCGGCAGCTTCATGCGAATGATACGCTCGACTTGACGCAGCTTGCTGTTCTCGGACGGATCGACGAGCGTGATGGCGATACCGTCGCGACCGTTGCGGCCGGTACGACCGATGCGGTGGACATAGCTTTCGGCCTCGTCCGGCAGGTCGAAGTTCACGACATGGCTAATGCCCGGAACGTCGATGCCGCGCGCGGCGATGTCGGTTGCGACCAGAATGCGCACCGAACCGTCGCGGAAGCCGTTCAGTGCCTTCTGGCGGGCATTCTGGCTCTTGTTGCCATGGATAACCGCGGCTTCGAAACCATCACGCTCAAGGTCCTTGGTGACGCGATCTGCGCCATGCTTGGTGCGTGCGAACACGATCACCGAGCTCATGGCATCGTCAGACAGCATGTCGGACAGAACCTTGCGTTTCTGCTTGGTGCGGGCGAGCACGACGCTCTGCACGATCTCGGCCGCAGTGGTGCCCTGGGGTGCCACTTCCACGCGCACTGGATCAC
This sequence comes from Mesorhizobium loti, assembly GCF_002858745.1. GTDB lineage: Bacteria > Pseudomonadota > Alphaproteobacteria > Rhizobiales > Rhizobiaceae > Mesorhizobium > Mesorhizobium loti_F. The sequence goes on from NZ_PJRO01000010.1 coordinate 89,494, forward strand.
GCAGCAGGCTCTGCGTCAGCTGTTCGATCTCGGCGGGCATGGTGGCCGAGAACAGCGCGGTCTGCCTGGCCGGATGCGTGGCCTTGGCAATGCGCTTGACGTCGTTGATGAAGCCCATGTCGAGCATGCGGTCGGCCTCGTCGAGCACCAGCCAGGTGGTCTCGGACAGGTTGATGTCCTTCTCACGCACAAGGTCCATCAAGCGGCCTGGGGTGGCGATGACGAAGTCTACGCCGGGGCCGATCTTCTTGACCTGACTGAAGCGCGAAACGCCGCCCAGCACCAATGCCGTGGAGATGTGCGCGCCCTTGGCGAGCACTTTGATCGTCTCTTCTATCTGGACAGCCAGCTCGCGGGTCGGCGCCAGGATAAGGGCGCGCGCCGTCTTCGGCCGGCGTTTGGTGCCGAGTGCGATGATCTTCGACAGGATCGGCAGCGCGAAAGCAGCCGTCTTGCCGGAGCCGGTCTGGGCAATACCCAGGATGTCGCGGCCAGCCAGCTGTGCGGGGATGGCCTGCTCCTGGATCGGCTTCGGCTCCGTGAAGCCTGCCGTGTTGGTGGCTTTCAGGAGTTGGCCGGAAATTCCGAGTTTGGCGAAGCCGTTCAGCTCCGCATTGATTTCTTCAGTCAAAATTATCTTCTTTCATGCGGCGCTTGCCGCAAACAACAATGGCGGCGGAGCGCAACCCGCCGTCAAAAACAGGAATGGGACGACAAGGCGGGCGGACAAAAAGCCCGCTCGGCTGCGCTGTCGTGCCCGCCAGCCTCTTGCCGCGGGACTTACACCGCCTTGCCCAATGCAAGGGGAACAGACGCAACCAGTCTCAATCAGGGAGAAAGCCGGAAAAGACCCGGCCCGAGCGCCTATGGGCGGCATATGGAGGAGTTCGCAAAAAAATGCAAGGGGTTGATGTTGCATTGCAGCATTGCAGCATTGCAGCGAAGGCATCTCCACTTTTCAGATGAGAAGCCGTCGCCGCCAACCGACTAAACAGATTGCAGCAAGACATCGCGCATCAAATCGGAAACAGATGGCACAGCCGCTGACAATCCCATCGCCGGCCGGCTTTTGATTTTCACAGGCGAAGGAGCGAAATACGGGTTTGCACCACGAAACCAAAGCCCTGCTTGCGCTCCCCGCGCCGCGCCGATACCAAAAGCGGACCAAGTATCCGAGGGAGGCCGCCCAATGAAGGAAGTGCTGAAGGAACTCGAGCGTCGGCGCGACATCGCCCGTTTGGGCGGCGGCCAGGCACGCATCGACGCCCAGCACGCCAAGGGCAAGCTGACCGCGCGCGAGCGCATCGAAATCTTCCTCGACGAAGGTTCGTTCGAGGAATTCGACATGTATGTCGAACACCGCTCCACCGATTTCGGCATGGAAAAGTCGAAAGTCGCCGGTGACGGCGTCGTCACGGGCTGGGGCACGGTCAACGGCCGGCCAGTCTATCTCTTCGCCAAGGATTTTACCGTATTCGGCGGCTCGCTTTCAGAAGCGCACGCCGAGAAGGTGATGAAGGTTCAGGACATGGCGCTGCGCAACCGCGCCCCGATCATCGGGCTTTATGATGCAGGTGGCGCCCGCATCCAGGAAGGCGTGGCGGCGCTCGGCGGCTATGCCGAAATCTTCCAGCGCAATGTGCTGGCTTCCGGCGTCATCCCGCAAATCTCGCTGATCATGGGCCCTTGCGCGGGCGGCGATGTCTACTCGCCAGCCATGACCGATTTCATCTTCATGGTGCGTGACACGTCCTACATGTTCGTGACGGGTCCAGACGTCGTGAAGACCGTCACCAATGAGACGGTGACAGCGGAACAGCTTGGCGGCGCTTCCGTGCACACGACGAAATCCTCGATCGCGGACGGAGCCTACGATAACGATGTCGAGGCGCTGTTGCAGATGCGGCGTCTGGTCGATCTGCTGCCGGCATCCAACACCGCCGAGATTCCGGAAGTGGAGTGCTATCAGTCGGTGACCGAACATGACATGTCGCTCGACCGTTTGATTCCTGACAACGCCAACAAGCCATACGACATCAAGGAACTGATCCTGAAGACAGTCGACGAAGGCGACTTCTTCGAAATCCAGTCTTCTTTCGCCAAGAACATCGTTACTGGCCTCGGTCGGGTCGAAGGCCGGACTGTGGGCTTCATCGCCAACCAGCCGATGATGCTGGCCGGCGTGCTGGACAGTGATGCAAGCCGCAAGGCAGCGCGTTTCGTGCGCTTCTGTGATTGTTTCAACATCCCGCTTGTCACCTTTGTCGACGTGCCGGGTTTCCTGCCCGGCACGGCGCAGGAGTATGGCGGGCTGATCAAGCACGGCGCCAAGCTGCTGTTCGCCTATGCCGAGGCGACGGTGCCGAAGGTGACTGTGATCACCCGCAAGGCCTTCGGCGGCGCCTATGACGTGATGGCCTCAAAACACCTGCGCGGCGACATGAACTACGCCTGGCCGACGGCACAGATCGCAGTGATGGGTGCCAAGGGGGCGGTCGAGATCATCTATCGCAAGGATATCGGCGATGCCGAGAAGATCGCGGCCCACACCAAACGCTACGAAGACCGCTTCCTGTCGCCTTTCGTGGCGGCTGAACGCGGCTATGTCGACGAGGTGATCATGCCGCACTCGACGCGTCGTCGCATAGCGCGGGCCCTTCGGATGCTGCGCAATAAGGATCTGCAGAACCCCTGGAAGAAACACGACAACATTCCACTGTAAGATGGAACGGTCGCCGCGTTTTGGTGGCGATCATCACGCGATGGGCGTGTTGGCGCGGATTGCATCCGCGAAAACTTTCGCGATTTTCTTCGCGCCTGCCTCTGCCGGATGGATTTCGTCACGATACCAATCGCGCTGCGTCATTATCGACCTGAGATCATTGTAGACGACATGCGCGGTGCTCTGCGCAAAGGACTGCAAGGCGAGGTTGAACAACTCGACCATGCGGGCAACGATCGCCCTGCACAGCAGCGCGTGATCGACAGGATCGAAGCCGAGTGCTTCCAGTGGGCCACCCAGATAATGTCCCCCCTTCGTTGGGGTGGCGTTGGCGTAGCCGTGCACATAAAGCACGACACGGCCGCCGGTAGCGTCGCGTGCATCATTGGCCAGTGTCCGGTAGAAGCCCATCATCTGGCTGATTTTCTGCGGAAATGTCGTCTTGATGTAGTCGGCGGCGTGCGCTGGATCAGTGTCGCCCGGCTTGCGCGGTTTCACATAGGCAGGAATCGAGCCAAGCACATCGTTGCCGCCACCCGAGAACAGGAAGTGCCCGAACAGGCCGGAGCGTAGCGGCTGGCGATACTGCTTGGCCGTAATCATCGCCTCCAGTTCGTCGCCCCACAAAGCGATGTTGCTGACGTCGAAATCGCTACCGAGAAAGTCGATCGCAGTCTTGGGGTAGATGTAGTCAGGCAGGTTGAACCAGGAGTCACCTTCGGCCAGCAGCTTGATCCGCGCCGCCTTGCGGAGCGTCGTCGTGAGCCGGCGCGGCTTCTTTGGAAGCGGCGTTTGTGCTCGTGTCGCCTCCGCATAAAACCTGGAAATCGCCTCGGGGTTTGGCCTGGTGCGGCCGACGTCCACCAGATCTTCATTGAACTTCAGCGCCGGTGCGAACGGCTTGCTGTGCTCTTCGTCCGGCAGAAAATAGTCGGTGAGTTCCCGCTCACTGAGCGATGCTTCCCGGCAGCGTCTACGCAACTCAGCAAGCTTGATCGGCGGGCTTTGGGTCTTCTTTGCGATCATCATTCACTCCGCCCAACCAGCAATGATTTTGGCCGTGTTCTGGTTCATCAGATAGCCATAGAGATCATGCGGGTTGGAGACGAGTTGCCCGCCGGAAGCGTCCCGATAATGCCAGCAATTGTAGATCTTCCTGTCGGTGATCGAGCGGCAGTAGTGCCTGGTGCGCATGCTTGAGAAAGTCGTGCGCATGCTTTGCACATGCGCAATGAAATCGTCTTCTGCATGCACATTGACCCAGTCGACGAACTGGTTGCGCGGATATTTTTCATCTTCCAGCGCTACGGCATCGAGCAGGTTGCGCTGAATGCCGATTTCGCCGAGTGGACAGCCTAATGTGAGCCAAAGCCTGACCGGGTTCGCTCCTTCGTCGCGGCGGTCCTCGTATTCGGAACGGAACGAATATTTCCAGAAGACGTCGTAGGCGACCATGCAGCCCATGCTATGGGTGACAAGGCAAACATCATCGCCGTCAGTGAGAGATTGTTTCAGGACGTCCTGCAGCCGCGCACGTATGTCCGAGCCGACACGCTGCGATGTGAGATAGACGGCCAGATCCCACTTGATCGAGACCTCGACCAGCGAGTTGACGAGGCCGAAAGTGAACAGCTCACCGAACATGGAAGCGGCGTGTATCGCCTCGTCCAGGAAGCGCCAATCCTCGGCGATGTCCAGCACATGGCGATAAGTCGCCTTGTTGAAGGTACGCAACTCGTCGGTCAGGTCGAATGCCGCATCCAGCGCCGCAGCCGGAAAGCACGGTTTGAAATCATAGGCAGGATCGTTTTGGGCGCTCAGCAGCGCGGCGGTCTTGGCATCGTAGGACGCCTCGATGCGGTTGGTGACATCGCCGTAATATGCGCTGGTGAATTTGATCGCACCGCTTTCGATATCATGTGCCACAGCGGCCCTGCCCGCCCGCTGCAACCCTCTGATGATGGCGCGCCTAGCAAGAGCTGCAAGCGCGGAGCCAGCCGGCTTGATGTCCCTGCCGTGAACGAGGATGAGGTGTTTCATGCCGCGAGCCCTCGCTGGATGGGCCACGGTAGCACAATGCCATACGGCTATCACAAGTCTTGCGACGTACGCCGAAGGGCGTACGTGCCAAAACCTCAGGCGGCTCTTACCAGGTCGTTGTATTCATCCAGATCGACATAAAAAACGCGGGTGATCTCGGTAATGATCTCGTCGTCGTCATAACCCTGCGATTTCAGGATGTTGATGGCAGTCAGGATATCGACGCGCTCAACAAGGCGTCGTTTCTGGTAGTCTTCGAGAAACGTCTCCACCGGCCCGTCCCTTGCCCGATGCCCAGCAACGCCCAGATCACGGAAGAAAACGCTATAGCTAATCGCTTGCGCGGAACTTGTCCGTGCCAGCGACGTCTTCCTCGATCTGCCCCCAAATCAAGTTTGACGCGGAAAATATGGCCGACTCACCAAGGCCAACCGAAGGGTAACATGGGTGGACCCAAGTGCAGCAATATTAGTTGTCCGAAATATATGATTTCAGTGGTGAAGTTTGCGCAAGAGGCGATGTTGCGGTCTTGTCGAAAAAATGGTGCAAGCATGCGCCGACCACATTCGGACCGATCAATGATACGTTGCCTGATCTTCCTGTGTTTCTTTGTGGCTGCAGGGCTTGCGGATGGCAGCGCACGCGCTGCCATTTCTGACGGCACCCTGCCCGATGGCAGCTATCACTGCGAAATCTATCTTCTTGGGACTTTCGTCAACCTGGGCGACATCAAGATCAAGGGACGTGTCTATAGCGGTCCAACCTACGGATCGGTGATGCAGGGTTACAATTACGAGATGGACAACAATGGCGAGATCAGCTGGCTCGGCCCCGTCGGCGGTTTCACCAGCGGCGGCAACGGTATCTCGCTTACCCAGGTGACAGCCGACGGCCCCGCTGACGCTTCCTTCGACATCATCATGCGCCAGCCGGACGGGGCCTTCAGCGCGGCAACCTGCACGATCCGCACACCCTGAAAACCGGCGAGGTCACTCGTTGATCCGGCAAAAAACCGCGGAACGCCGTAAGCATTCCGCGCGCAGGCTCGGGAGTCTTCAGATCGCCTTCGCCGCCATCTGCTTGGCGATATGGTCGGCCTGCCTGATTGCCAGCGTGACGATGGTCAATGTCGGGTTTTCAGCACCGCCGGTGGTGAACTGGCTGCCGTCTGAGATGAACAGGTTCTTGATATCGTGCGTCTGGCCATGCTTGTCGACGACGCCGTCTTCCGGCTTCTCGCTCATCCGGTTGGTACCGAGATTGTGCGTCGACGGATAAGGCGGCGTCGGGAAAACGCGCGTCGCGCCAACAGCGTCATAGATTGCAGTGCCTTGCCGGTAGGCGTGGTTGCGCATAGCGATGTCGTTGGGATGGTCATCGAAATGGACGTTGGCCACCGGCATGCCATGCGCATCCTTTTCGGAAGCATGCAACGTCACTCGATTTTCGGCACGCGGCATGTCCTCGCCGACAATCCAGAGACCTGCCATGTGATCGTAGTGGTCGAGCGCCGTGGTAAAGGAACGCCCCCAGCCGCCCGGGTTGAGAAATGCCGCCATGAACGGCAGCCCGAGCGACAGCGTCTCCAACTCGTAGCCGCCGACGAAACCGCGCGAAGTGTCGTTGCGAGCCTCGTCGCGTACGATGCCGGCCATGGTTGTGCCGCGATACATGTGCACCGGTTTGTCAAAGATGGCGTAGACCGAGCCAGTGGTATGGCGCATGTAGTTGCGCCCCACCTGCCCCGACGAATTGGCAAGCCCATGAGGGAATTTTGAGGATTCCGAATTGAGCAGCAGTCGTGGGCTTTCAATCGAATTGCCGGCAACGGCTACGATGCGTGCCTTCTGCTCGTGCAGCTTGCCGTCCTTGTCGGCATAGACGACACCCGTCACCTTGCCGGAAGCATCGTGGTTGATCTTGAGAACCATGGCATTCGGGCGCACCTCAAGGTGTCCGGTCGCCTCGCCCTTGGGGATTTCGGTGTAGAGCGTCGACCATTTGGCGCCCCATTTGCAGCCCTGGAAGCAGAAGCCGGTCTGCTGGCAGGAATTGCGGTCGTCGCGCGGCTGCGAATTGATCGCCATGCGCCCGGTATGACATTCCTTGTAGCCGAGTTTGTCGGCACCGGCTTTCAACACCTTGAAATTGTTGTTGCCGGGTAAACCTGGGATATCGTTGGTGCGCGTCACCCCCATCCTGTCTTCTGCCTTGGTGTAATAGGGCTCGAGTTCGGCCAGGGTGACCGGCCAGTCGAGCAGGTTTGCGCCCTCGATTTTTCCGTAAGTGGTGAGCGTCTTGAACTCGTGTTCCTGCAGGCGTAGCGAAGCGCCGGCCCAATGCGTGGTGGTGCCACCCACCGCCTTGACGATCCACGCCGGCAGATTGGGAAAGTCCTTTGCTACACGCCAGTCGCCCGATGTCGTGCGCATGTCCTTCCAGGCGAGCTGGGCAAAACTGTCCCACTCATCATTGATGAAGTCGTCATATTCGTAGCGGCCGCCGGCTTCGAGGATGACGACATCGATGCCTTTCTGGGCGAGTTCGTTGCCGAGCGTGCCGCCGCCGGCGCCCGAGCCGATGATGACGACCACGCCATCATTCTTGAGATCGAATGGTGCTGCCATGGTTTCCTCCCATGAATTCATACAAGTGTCGGGTGTGGTTCAGAGCCACTCGATGTCATCGAAGCCGCGGCTGATGTAGCCGCCCTTCGAGTAGGACTCGCCTTCGTAGCCGAACACCGGCCAGAGCTCTTTCTGGTTGTAGAGGCTGACAACCAGCCCGCCGCGCATCGCCTGGAAGAACGGCGTCGCCTCAATGGCCTTGAGCACGGCGACCCGCTCTTCCTCCCAGCCGAGCCCGCAGTAGCCGCCCTCGCCGGCACGCTTGTCGAGGTCCGCAATCCCGGCCTCGATCAATTCCTTGTGCTTGGCATCCTTGCCGGCCTGCTCGTCATGGCTCTTCACGGCGATCGCGTAGAATTTGTCGGCCAGTTGATCGTGCGGATAGATGTCGCGTGCCAACTGGATGAGCGTTGCCATGGTTTCCGGCCTCAGCGTCGCTGTCTCCAGACCCCAGGCATTTTCAGGACTTATGACTGCGTTTCCTGCAATGACCAGCAGTGCGCCAATACCACCGCGTTTCAGAAGCTCGCGGCGCGACAGGCCAGGCCTGCCTTCATAGATCGTAACCATTTTTCCTCCCGTGCTTGCTCTTGCGCCCTTCCGGCGCTGTGGCTGGCGCCGCATCCTTCCCTGGATGCAGCGGCTTTCCTCCTATTTGAAACGGCCGTGGCGCTGCAGAACCTCGATCTTGTAGCCGTCGGGGTCCTCGACGAAGAAGAAACGCGCCAGCAGCGTACCGTCGCGGTTGAACTCGACGATCTTCTTCGGGTTGATGCCGAGCGCGCCGAAACGGTCGTGCTCGGCATCGAGATCGGAGACAGACACTGCGAAGTGACCATAACCGTCGCCCAGCGCATAAGGCTCCGCCCTGCCCTTGTTGACCGTCAGTTCCACCTCGAAATCGCTTTCCGGATTGCTGAGATAGACGAGCGTAAAGGTCTCGAAATCCAGACGTTCGGCAATGTCGAGGCCAAAGGCCTGCTTGTAGAATTTGACCGACCGGGTTTCGTCCAGGACCCGGATCATCGTGTGGATTGCTTTGGCCAAGGGAACTCCGTCAGCGTTGTCTGATCGAGAGGATTATGGGCCCGGCGAAAAGAGTTTGGTGGCAGCCCGTTACCACGCGCAAATCCATGCTCCCGCTTATGGTTTTGGCGATTCCACCGTTGCGTCGCGGGACGAAAGTCCGATTGCCGGCTCAGGCATTTCGGCGGAAGATATGCTGAAAGCTGGCTGGTGCGGGATGACCGGCCAAAGCCAGAATAAGGACGGGAGATTTTCGATGTGCAGGGTGTTTGCCGGGCAGGACCCGGAAGGGTATCGCCAGATCAACCGGTCGATCCGGATCGCCGGCCATTCGACCAGCATCCAGCTGGAAGCCACTTTCTGGGAATTGCTGGACGAAATCGCAGAGAGCCAAGGCCTGACCACGCCGAAGTTCATCTCGAAACTTTACGACGAGGCCATTGAAATCAACGGCGAAATCCCGAATTTTGCGTCGATGCTGCGTACCACTTGCGCGCTTTATCTGCGCGGCCACCGCCCTTGTGCGGAAGACCTTGAGGCACTGAGGCGCCAGGCTGCCTGAAGTTCAGAAGAGCCGCTTATCCCACCTGATCAACAGGAACGGAACCGCTCTAGGAATCGCCCTCGAGTACATCCTTCACAACGGTGGCGAGCTGTTTCAGCGAGAACGGCTTTGGCAGGAAACCGAACTGGGCGTCGGCAGGCAGGTTCTTGGCGAAGGCGTCCTCGGCATAACCCGACACGAACACGAATTTGATGGTCGGTTGGCGCTTTCGCAATTCGCCGAGCAGTGTCGGGCCGTCCATTTCGGGCATGACGACGTCCGAGACGACGATGTCGATCTTGCCTTCGAGTTCGTCGAATACCTCCAGCGCCTCGACGCCGGATGTCGCCTCGTGCACAGTGTAGCCGCGCGATTTGAGCGCACGCACGCCGCCCATGCGCACGGCGTCCTCGTCTTCGACCAAGAGGACGATGGCTGAGCCGGAGAGGTCCTTGGCATCGCCAGCCTTGGCTGCGTCGCCATTCTTGGCCGGTTCGGCCGCGACCATCTTGGTGTCGCCTGGTTTGCCTTCCGCCGCTTGCTTTACAGCCTCGGCTACATGGCGCGGCAGAAAGATGCGGAAGGTCGTACCCTTGCCGACTTCGGAATCGCAGAAGATGAAACCGCCGGTCTGTTTGATGATACCGTAAACCATCGACAAGCCCAGACCGGTGCCCTTGCCGACCTCCTTGGTGGTGAAGAAGGGTTCGAAGATCTTCTTCAGCACATCCGGGGCAATTCCCGAGCCGGTGTCCTCAACTTCGACGACGACATAATCGGCTGCAGGCAGCTCGCGATAGGAAAAGGCGGCGCATTCGTCGGCCGTGACGTTCTTGGTGCGTACGGTGAGATCGCCGCCTGAAGGCATGGCATCTCGGGCGTTGACGGCGAGGTTGACCACGACCTGTTCGAACTGACCGATATCGACCTTGACCGGCCAGAGATCGCGGCCATGATCGACCTTGAGCTTGACATTGTTGCCGACAAGGCGGGCGAGCAGCATGCGCAAGTCGGCCAGAACATCGGTAAGGTTGAGTACCTCAGGCCGCAAAGTCTGCTTGCGTGAGAAAGCCAGAAGCTGACGCACCAGCGATGCCGCCCGGTTGGCATTCTGCTTGATGTTCATGATGTCCGGGAACGACGGATCCGACGGGCGGTGGTTGGCCAGCAACAGGTCGGATGCCATGATGATTGCAGTCAGCACGTTGTTGAAGTCATGTGCTATGCCGCCAGCGAGCTGGCCCACGGCCTGCATCTTCTGGCTCTGAGCCATCTGGCCTTCCAACGCCTTCTGCTCGGTGGTTTCCACCGCATAGACGATGGCCGCCTCTTCGGCGCCGTCGCTGTCGGTACCGTCCGCTACAGCGTTGACGTAAAATCGGACATGACGCTCCTCGTTGTCGGGCAGGACCGTGTCGATCGGAGTAATGTCGGCCTGACGCTGATGTGCCTTTTCAAGCGCGGCAGCAAAGGATGGCCGGTCGCGTTCATGGATGACCGTATCGAGCCGCACCTTACGGTCGAGCGCATCACGGTCGACCGCAGGTGAGAACAACGACAGGAACGGCGCATTGGTGCGCAGGATGCGGCCTTCATGATCAACACCGGCGATTGCCATCGGTGTCGAATTGAAGAAGCGGGTGAAGCGGATTTCAGAAGCCCGCAATTCAGCGGAAGCATCCTCACCCTGGGTTCTGTTGAGCACGATGGTGCGACTTGGACCGTTCAGCCCATCGCGGCTCGCCGAAACGCGATGCATGAAGCGCACTGGTAGTGCCTTGCCGGTCATGGTGGTGAGATCGAGATCGATCACCGCGTTGCGCGTGGTGCCGGGATCCGCGCGCACCGAGCGGATCAGCGCCATGCCGTCGCCGGCGACGATATCCGGCAGCGTAACCGCACCCGGCGTGAAATATGCCAGGTCGATCCCCAGCCATTCGGCCAAGGTCGCATTGATGTAGGTAACGCGACCGTCCTGATCAGCGGCGAAGAATCCCGCTGGCGCATGATCCAGATGGTCGATCGCCTGCTGGAGATCGAGGAAGAAACGTTCCTGCTCGGCACGTTCGACCGAAATGTCGGCAAGCTGCCATGCCGACAGCGGTTGGCGCAGGCCCGGCACAGAGAAGGTACGCGCCCGCGTACGATACCAGCGCCCGCCGGGCTCGGCACCCGGCCGGACCGATTGCGCCAGTCGGAACTCGCCGTCACCTGCCTGTCCATCGCGCAAACCGGCGGAAAGGCGGTAAATGGTGCTGGTCGCTTCGGGAATGTCGGAAAGAAGCCCCTCCACCGTCTTGATGTCGGCGGCGGAAGTTGCGCCTGTCATGTCGGCATAGGCGCGGTTGGCGTAGATGACGCGATCCTTGGCATCCGTCACCAAAAGGCCCTGTGACATGGAGTCGACGAAGGCCTTGGAGAGTTCGTCGCTGGTTGAGCGCGGCGCGATCTGCACGAAACCGATCGCCGTTGCGAACAGGAAGCCGACGCCGATCATCGCCAGGACGCCCAGCATGCCAAGCAGGAACGGATCGCCGAAACGTTCGCGGAAAATGCCGAAGATAACGGCAGCCACAGCCAGCACCACCATGAAGATGATGAGCCGCGTGACTGCGCCCGGCCGTGTACCCTGGTCGACGATCGGCATGGGATAAAACTCGCCGCCCGTTTCCTTGGCCATGTGCCCCCTGCTCACCAATTCCAGCCACCGGCGCCCCGACTCGCCCGGTTGAATCATATTCTCCCTGCCCGGAAAAGGCCCTGCTGGCAAATGTGCGCCAAAAACGACGTTATCACGAGGCTTTACCGCAAGCCGCTCCGATGTGCCCTGTTCACAAAGCGTCAAACGCGCCTTGCGACAACCGGACACCGCCTTTAGTGTCGCCGGCGCTGGGGCCGGATCATTTTTTTGGGGATGTCTATGCTGAGTTGGCTGGAAAGCATGGCAGGGCCGAATTATGCGCCTGCCATCCTGTGGACCTTCGCGGCCCTGGTCCTGCTCGTCATCCTTTTGGTCATCGTCAGGCTGATCCGCGGCCTGACCTTCGGCACCTATGTCGCCGGCGGCAAGAACCGCAAGACGCGCCTTGCCGTGATGGATGCCACCGCCGTCGACAGCCACCGCCGCCTGGTCCTTGTACGCCGCGATGACATTGAACATCTCATCCTTATCGGCGGGCCGACGGACGTCGTGGTCGAGCGCGACATCCGCATGGTGCCATCGCGCCGCCCGGTCTTGACCGGCGAAGCCCAGCAACAACAGCAGCCGGCGCGCGCTGCCGGTGAACAGCGTCAACCACAGGCGGCTCCGGCACCTGCGCCACCGCGTCGCCCTGAACCGCCACGCCAGCAGGTTGCGCCCAGCGCGCCGACGCCACATCGCGAGCCGACCCTGCCGTTGTCTTCACCACCAAAGGTTCAACAACCCGCCGTGCAGGCCGCAGTCCGCCAGGAACCCGTCCGTGCCGAACCGCCATTTCGCGCACCGCCAGAGCTGATGGAAGATCCGCTCGATGACGCGTTGATGCACGAGCTCGAAGTTTCGCTGGAAGAGGATGACGTGCCGCCAGCGAAAACAAACGCAAAGGCACAACCGTCACTGGACGATGAAATGGCCAAGCTGCTCGGCGAGCTTTCCAGCCACAAGCGGTGATCTGCCGCTCAACGTCCGGCCATAAAAGAAAATGGCCGGCTAAGCCGGCCATCTCCGAAGACAAATCAAACGCCGATAACCATCAGTCGTCGCGATAGACCTTTTCCCGACGTTCGTGGCGTTCTTGCGCTTCGATCGACAACGTGGCGATCGGGCGAGCATCAAGGCGCTTCAGTGAGATCGGCTCTCCCGTTTCCTCGCAATAGCCGTAAGTACCTTCGTCGATGCGCTGCAGAGCGGAATCGATCTTGGAAATCAGCTTGCGCTGACGATCGCGTGCCCTCAGTTCGATCGCCCTGTCCGTCTCCGACGATGCGCGGTCGGCTAGATCAGGGTGGTTGGCGTTTTCTTGCTGCAGAATTTCGAGAGTTTCGCGCGCCTCGCGCAGAATATCATTCTTCCAGGTAATCAACTTATGCCGAAAGTATGATTTTTGCCGTTCATTCATGAACGGCTCGTCTTCGGAGGGTACGTAATCGGAAGCTACTATTTCGCTCATTCGACTCACCCGACTGCCCCAAATTTGGCGCCTATATATTCGCGACGCAATTGCTTAACAAGCGCAATCCGTCGTTCCGTCACGCATTTGTTAATACAAGCCCTGCCCCGCGCCGCCACGTTCCAGGTCAACCTCAGGTCGTGCCGTTCTTGGCATATCTGCCAACAGGCCAGCCGTTGCGTCGAAGCTTCCGGCTGGCTAATTCTTAATTGAAGGATCGGCGGACGGCGCCGACCGGAAAGGATCTGCGTGGCGAAACTTTATCTTCTCAGGCACGCCAAAGCCGGGTGGGCATTGCCGGGTACCCGCGATTTCGACCGGGCACTCGACCCTTCCGGCGTTACCGATGCCGAGATGATAGGAACCGCCATGCGCGCTCACGGCTATGTCCCGGACATGACGCTGTGTTCCGGCGCGCTCAGAGCCCGAGAGACCCTCGGCGGCATCGCCAGCCACACCGATACCGGCCGCGTGCTCTATTTCGACAAACTCTACAGCGAGGACGCTGCCGGCTATCTGGAGATCATACGCGACCATGGCGGCTATGGCTCTCTCCTGGTCATAGGCCACAATCCGATGATGGAAGACCTTGCCATCGCCGTATCCGGCGACGGTGAGGACGGCGCACGGGAGACCTTGGAACACGGCTTTCCAACCTCGGGACTAGCAGTCGTCCGCTTCGATGGCAGTCTGACGAGCGCGGTACCGGGCAAGGGTTACCTGGAAGCGTTTCTGACACCCATCACGGTCTGACGATACGTTGGAGTAGTTCCGCTTTTCTCCGAATCGCGGAAACACTCCAACTCTTTGGTTTCTACGCAATTCCGGACGCAAAACCGCAGCGCACTTTTGCTGGAATTGCGTTAGCCATTCAAAAGCCACCCCCGGCAGCCTATATCGGAGTTCCCGTATTAGGCTGGCCGCGGGACGAGCAGAGCGCGAGAGACACCGATTGACTTCATCGCTGACCACTATTTCCGATGAGGCTCGCATCGCGCTGGACACGGTCACCGGTCGTGCCGCCGGGTTGTTTCGGCCGTCGATGCGGCTTGGTGTCACCGGTCTCTCCCGTGCGGGCAAGACCGTGTTCATCTCAGCCCTTGTCCACAACCTCATACATGGCGGGCGCCTGCCATTGTTCGAGGCGCAAAAGTCGGGGCGCATCGCGCGCGCCTTCCTGGAAGAGCAGCCCGACGACGCCGTGCCACGCTTCCAGTACGAGGACCATATCGCGGCGCTGGTCGACCAGCGCATATGGCCCGACTCCACACGCGCCATTTCGGAATTGCGGCTGACCATCGAGTTTGAATCGGCTTCCGGTTGGAACCGGATGTTTTCGGCGGGGAAACTTTCGGTCGACATCGTCGATTATCCCGGCGAGTGGCTGCTCGACCTGCCACTGCTCGGCAAATCCTTCGCCGATTTCTCCAATGAAGCCTTCGAACTGGCGGCGTTGCCGGTCCGCGCCGATCTCGCGCGTGAATGGCGCGCACTTTCGGCGACCGCAGCTGTCGACTCCGATGCCGACGAGCTGACCGCGCGCCGGCTGGCCGAGAGCTTTTCAGCCTATCTGAAGGCGTGCAAACTCGACGAACGCGCCCTTTCAACCTTGCCGCCCGGTCGCTTCCTGATGCCTGGCGACCTCGACGGTTCGCCCGCGCTGACCTTCGCGCCACTGCCTGGCATTACGGGAAAGCGGGCCCGGCCCGGCTCGCTGCATGCCATGATGGAACGCCGTTACGAGGCCTATAAGACCCATGTGGTGAAGCCGTTTTTTCGCGAGCATATTGCCCGTCTCGACCGCCAGATCGTGCTCATCGATGCCATGCAGGCCCTGAACGCGGGACCTGCCGCCATGGCCGACCTCGAACGCGCCGTTACCGAGATCCTCGCCTGTTTCCGACCAGGGCGAGGCAGCTTCCTGACCGACTGGTTCGCGCGCCGTATCGACCGCATCCTGATCGCCGCGACCAAAGCCGATCATCTGCATCATGAAAGCCATGACCGGCTGCAGGCGATCGTCAGGCGCCTCGCCGACCGCGCCATTGCCAAGGCGAGTTTCACCGGCGCGGCAGTCGACGTCGTCGCCATGGCGGCCGTGCGCGCCACCCGCGAAGGCACCGTCAAGCAAGGGGGCGAGACCTTGCCTGTGATTATCGGCACACCGCTGGAGGGGGAGCGGATCGGCAACGACACCTTCAATGGCAACACCGAGACAGCCATATTTCCCGGTGACTTGCCGAAAAGCGTTGATGCTGTTTTCGAGGAGCTCGCGTCAGATCGTGCGGATAAGTCTGACCCCACCATCCGGTTTGTGCGCTTCCGTCCACCGAAGCTTGAGCGCACGGCTGAGGGCGTCACGCTGTCACTGCCGCACATTCGTCTAGACCGTGCCCTGCAGTTCTTGATCGGAGACCGCATCGCATGACCACGTCCCGCAAGCCGGCGGCGTTCCGCATCGAGCCGGAAACTGCATTGAAGCCAACGGCGACGGCCGTTGAAACGTCGTTGGAAACGACGCGCAAGCCACGCGCGATGAAGGCCGAAGCAGCAATCGTCGTACCCGACGCGGTCGATGTTTTCGACGAGCCGGACCTGATCGCAGCTGAACCACCTGTGCCACCTGCACCGCGCAAACGTTCGTTCCTTGCCAACATTTTCTTCGGCGCCATCGGCGTGCTGGTATCGCTGGCCATCGGCTTGTGGACGGATCGGCTCATCCGCGACCTGTTCGCACGCGCCGACTGGCTCGGCTGGCTGGCCGCTGGCGTCGCAGCAATCGCGCTGCTGGCGCTGTTGGTCATCCTGGCGCGTGAATTCCTGGCAATCGCGCGGCTCGCCAAGGTTGAGAAGCTGCAATCCAAAGCCCTGGATGCCATCGCCCGTGACGATCCCAATGCAGCGCGCGCGGTAGTCGACGAATTGTCTGCTTTCGTTGCAGCACGGCCACAAACTGCCGCCGGTCGCCGCGCGCTGGCTGAACTGCGCGGCGAGATCATCGACGGCGGCAACCTCGTGCGACTGGCTGAGACCGAAATCCTCGGCCCTCTCGATGCCCAGGCCAAGACGATGATCCTGGATGCAGCCAAGCGCGTATCGCTGGTTACTGCGGTCAGCCCACGCGCACTGGTTGACGTAGCCTATGTCGTGTTCGAGGCCGGACGCCTGATCCGGCGTCTTTCGGAATTGTATGGCGGCCGTCCTGGCACGCTTGGCTTCTTCCGGCTTGCCCGTAGCGTACTGGCCCATCTTGCCGTTACCGGCTCGATCGCCGTCGGCGACAGCTTCGTCCAGCAGATCGTTGGTCACGGCCTCGCAGCCCGACTGTCGGCAAAGCTGGGTGAAGGCGTGGTCAACGGCATGATGACGGCACGAATCGGCATCGCTGCCATGGAAACCGCCCGCCCCTTACCCTTCACTGCCGTCAAACGACCAGGCATGGGTGATTTCCTTGCCGCATTGACCTCTTTCGCTGGCCGAAAGGAGCGCGGCAACGACGCGACCTCCTAATTCTACCGCCTTCACGCTCCGTTTGGCGTGATGATGCGGACGCCCTGGCCAGCGTCAGTGGCCGATCATCCATTTCTTGCGCATTGATGTCGGCTTGTTACCAATCTTGCACAGTGCGCAACCACAGCCGCTCAGATGTGCCTTCTTGACCACTTTCGGTTCCGTGCCGCTTTGCTCTGAACGCGCCAGTGCACGGCGCAGCTTGCCGTTCATCAGGCTCAGGCGAGGCGCTGCCACATCCCTGTTGCTCTGTTCCTTGCATTGTGGGCACGCACATGCCCTCAGCGCATCCTGCATCGGCACCCATTCCTCAAATGGTCCGCAATCGTCACAAACATAGTTGTAGAGCGGCATTGCCAGCCTCCCAAAAGCATCAAGAACAATATGGCAGGCGAAGGAGCTCTCGCCCGCTCAAGTTGCCAGGCTGAGTTATCGCCTGACCATACGAGAACCGCATCACAGCTTGCCGTCCAGCAGCAGGAAGCCCGGCAGCCAGCCAGTGACGATGCCAGCAAGCAGTGTCGCGATCGCAGTCGGCCGCAGGATCGGCCGCTGCAGCGCCAAAAGCAGGAAATACAGGAACCACACCACGCCCCAGATGACCCAGTTGGATGCCATCCAGAAGTCGATCGACGTTTGGCCGTCTGAAAACCCCCGTGCCGCTACCGGAATGGTAGTGATGGCGACGAACAGGCTGAACCAGCCGAGCCCTCGTCCGTCCACCTTCATCACCCTGTTGTAGGCCACCCAAAAATAGGTCGCCGAAAACAGGATCGTCAGCGCCGCGCCCTTGATGGACGCAGCATCGGCGCTGGGTCCAAACGCCCAGGCGAGCGATACGCAGAACGTCACGACACCGGAAACCACGTTGATAACAATGATTTCCAGGTTCTCGATTTTCCCGAGAAGCCACAGCCCGTTCAGGAAGAGAACGGCGCCGACATAAAGCAAAGCAAATCCGAGCAGCATGAAATTCCCTCCCAAAAGAGCGCCGGCCAGTACTGAGCCTGACCGTCGCTTCATTGTTGTGCAGCCTGATCAGCTCGTCTTGGCTACGTCGGCCTTGAAGTCCTGCTTCTTCGGTCCGTGGGCGTTGGGATTGATGTCGAAGTCGAAGATCGCCGTCGGAATGGCCAAGGTGGCGCAAACGTTGGGAATATCGACGATGCCGGCGATGCGTCCTTCGACAGGGGCAGTGCCCAGGATCATGTAGGCCTGTTCGCCGGAGTAGCCGAACTTCTTGAGGTACTCGATGGCGTTGAGGCAGGCCCTGCGATAGGCGACATGGGCGTCGAGATAGTATTGCTCGCCCGTATGCTCATCGACCGAGATGCCCTCGAAGATGAGATAGTCGTCAAAATGCGGATCGATCGGGCTTGGCTTGAAGATCGGGTTGATGACGCCGTATTTCGCCATGCCACCCTTGATGACGTCGACGCTGATATCAACCCAGCCGGCCATTTCAATAGCGCCGCAGAAAGTGATTTCGCCGTCGCCCTGCGAGAAATGGATATCGCCCATCGAGAGTCCGCCGCCCTTTACATAGACTGGAAAGTAGACCTTCGAACCGCGCGACAGGTTCTTGATGTCGCAGTTGCCACCATGCTCACGCGGCGGAACTGTGCGCCACGCCTCCGCCGCGGCCTTCCTCGCCGCGTCGCCCTTCAACTGCCCCATCAGCGCGGTATCGGCATATGGCAGCGCTGCAAGTGGCGGCACACGGGTAGGATCGGTCGCCACCAGCTCGGCCTCACGCCTGTTGGCTTCCGCAAGCAGCTTGTGGTCCGGCAGGCAACCGATCAGGCCAGGATGGATGATACCGGGATAACGCACGCCCGGAATGTGGCGCGACGTCGTGTAGATGCCATGGAAATCCCAGCAGGATTTGCTGGCTTCGGGGTAATGCTCGGTCAAGAAGCCGCCGCCGTTTTCTTTGGCGAACAACCCGTTGAAGCCCCATTCGGAGTCAGGCTTCGCGCCGAGGTCAAGGATGTCGACAACCAACAGATCGCCGGGTTCCGCGCCGTCGACGCCGAACGGGCCGCTAAGGTAGTGAACGCGCGTCAGGTCGACGTCGCGGACGTCATTGGCACTGTTGTTGTTGCCGATCTGGCCTCCCGTCCAGTCGTGGCACTCCACGCGATAAGTGTGTCCTGGCTTGAGATGATCCACCATCGGAATGTCCGGATGCCACCGGTTATGCGTCTTGATGGCGTGATCTTCTGGCGCTTTGTTCAGGTCGACTGAGAATACTGTCTGTGGCATGCGGCTGTTCCTCCTCAATGCCAGCGTGCAAGAGGGTGGCTTGCGCGCCGTCCTCGTCCTTGCACCGGGCTGCGCGACGCCGCCCGGTATCGCCGTGCAATGCCAAGCTAGGTGCGTCATGTAATCGCCATGCATCGGAATGCCGCCCGCTTTGTAATTTTTTGTAACCGGGCGGCTAGCCACCAGCGCTCGCAGCACGTGACGCTCGAACGATTTTAGTTATAATTTTCAGCGTATTGGGCAAACCTTCCCGCGGGCGGGAAACATCGACTTGCCCTCGCTTGGCTTCATGCGACGTCGACCGCGACCAATGACCATCTTCCCTTCTCGACCGTACCTACGAATTGCGATTATCGTAGCGGTCATGTCAGTGGCCGAACCAAGATCGCGCATTCTCATTGTCGATGACGATCATCGGCTGTGCAGTTTTCTGGAAAAATTCCTCACGAGCGAAGGTTACGCCATCGTCAGCGCCCATGACGGGCGTGCGATGCGGCGCGCCCTTGCCGACGAAGCGTTCGATCTTGTCATCCTCGATCTCGGCTTTCCTGTCGGCGAGGACGGCGTGACCCTGGCGCGCAGCATGCGCCCACAATACGACCTGCCGCTGATCATGCTGTCGGGCAAGAACACCACAATCGACAAGGTGGTCTGTCTCGAATTGGGAGCCGACGACTACATTACAAAGCCTTTCGAGCCGCGCGAGCTCCTGGCGCGCATACGGACGGTATTGAGGCGCTTTGCCAAGGCCATCAACCTGCCCGAACCAGCGGAGATGGATCGCTCAGCCGCTGTCTGTTTCGACGGCTGGCGGCTCGACCCGACGCGCTACAAGCTGTCGTCGCCTGACGGCGAAAATGTACGACTTACCAGTCAGGAGTTCCAGATCCTGTCGGCACTCGTCGAACGGCGCGGCCGCATCCTGTCGCGCGAGCAGATCCTGGACATCGTCGCCAATCGCAACTGGACGCCCTATGACCGTAGCATCGACGTTCTGATCGGCAAGATACGCCGTAAATTAAGAGACAATGCGCGTGACACGCAGTTCATCAAGACCATTCGCGGCGTCGGCTATATGTTCGCCACTCAGGGCCGAGACTGAGGCACGCGGTAGATAGAGGTTGATCCGGGTGCCTTCGTCCGGCTTGCTGGAGATGCCAAGGCGCCCGCCCGACTGCCGCACGAATCCATCGACCATCGGCAGGCCCAGGCCATTGCCCTTGCCCGCAGGTTTGGTGCTGAAGAGTGGTTCCAGCGCCCTGCGGCGTACCGCTACCGGCATTCCATGCCCGGTATCGATGACAGAAATGACGACATAGTGACCGGGCAACAGGCCCGACGCGACCCGTGCGTCGTCCGGCCGGACGACAAAATTGCAAGCCTCGAACCGGAGCGTGCCGCCGTCAGGCATCGCGTCGCGCGCGTTGAGCGCGAGGTTGAGCAGGCTGGTTTCCATCTGCGCCGGGTGAACCTCGATTTCATGCAAATCATCCGCAAGCGCGAGCAAGAGGCTGATCTTGTCGCCCAGCGTACGGCGCAAGACACGCATCAGGTCCGGCAGCACTGCGTGCAAATCGACTCGGACCGTATCGCCTCCTTCCTGGCGGCCGAAATTGAGCAGGCGCGTCGTCAGGTCCGTACCCGCCTTTACCGCCCCCAGCGCATCGTCGACCATCTGCGCCAGCTCGGGTTCGGTTCGTACATGCTCCTGCAGCCAGCGCAGATTGCCGAGCAGGACCGCCAGGATGTTGTTGAAGTCGTGCGCGATACCGCCGGCCAGTTGTCCCATCGTCTCGATGCGCTGCATCTGCCCGAGTCGCTCAGCGACCAGGCGTTTTTCCTCCATCAGGCGGGTGCGCTCGAAGCAGCGCTCCAACGTCGCCAACAGGTCGGCGCTATGGAATGGCTTGCACAGATAGTCATAGGCGCCAGCCTGCAACGCCTCCACAGCCGTTTCGACCGAGGCATAGGCGGTTACCATCAGGCAGATGAGATCGGGGCTTTGCCGGCGAAACGCCCGGACCAGCTCGACCCCATTGCCCACGCCTAACCGTATGTCGACAAGGGCAATCGCCGGCTGGTGCAGCGCCAACGCGCCTTGGGCCGACAACGGATCATGCGCGACGATCGCCTGATAGCCTTCAAGTTCAAGTAATCCGGCGAGGCTCGCGGCAAAGTCCTCATCGTCGTCGACAATAAGGACACGCTTCTTCTCAACCGACTCAGTTCCGTGCGGGATGATATCGTCGCCGATGAAATCGGTCTGCAGGTCGGTCTGGTCTGTCATGACGAACCAGCTCCCGTCCGCGGCAACACGATCGACACACGCGTGCCGGAGCCTTGTTCGCTGTCGATCAGGACCGAGCCGCCATGCTGCTCAACGATGCGCTTGACCAGCGGCATCCCCAGTCCAACGCCAAATGCCTTTGTGCTGAACAGCGGTTCGAACACCCGTGCCACCGTTTCGCGCGACATGCCTGCACCATTGTCGGCGACGCAGATGATGGCATTTTCGCCCTCGCAGCGGGTGGAGACGACGATCGCCGCGTCATCCACCGCGTGCCCTTCGCAGGCCTGGAGGGCATTGGCCAGAACGTTGGAAAAAGCCTGCCGCAGCCGCTCGCCATCGGCCGATATCCTGCATCCAGCGGCGAGCTGGAGCTTTATCGGCCGCGCGGCGTCCTGTTCGGCGACATGTTGGGCTACCCACCGGTCGATCAGGATCGGCGTCACGATCAAGGCGTGCTTGCGTGAGAAATCGAGCAGGTCCTCGATGATCCGCACGCAACGCCAAGCATTGCGCTGCAACCGTTGCAGCTCGGAGAGCACTGGTTCGTCGGCCTTCTTCAGCGAGCGAAACAAGACGTCGGCTGATGTCACCAAGGTGCCCAGCGGATTGCGCAGCTCGTGGCTGACTGTTGCCGTGATCTGGCCGATGGCGGCCAGGCGTTCGTTGCTCGCCAGGTCCCTCTGGGTCTGACGCAGTTTTTCCAGCGACGCGACCAAGTCTCGTTCGGCAAGTTCGCGACTCTCCTGTGACAGCACGATCCACCAGGCGCCGATGCCCAGCAGGGGCAGCAGAGCGAGGAAGACACGCAAAAGCAGCTGGCCGCTTGCCAGATGGGGTTGTTCCGATCCCGGCTCGATCAGCCGATAGGTGAGAAGAAACACGCCGCCGGCGACCACCGCCAGGGCAAACAGCACACCCGCCACCTTGAGCAGGCGCTGCCCCATGCGGGGAGCGATCTTGTCGCGCATATGCGGCAGCGCCCGGCCAAAATAGCGCGTGCGCGAGGTCTCCAGCGCGCCTCCCGGCGACTTGCACACATCGTGGCAATGCGAATCCAGACTGCAGCACAACGAGCAGATCGGCTGCTCATAGAAGGTGCAGTGGACCATGTCGGAGCGTTCATAGGTGACGCCGCAGATGGCGCACAAATTGCTGTCCAGCCTCGTCGCAGGCAACTCGACGGGCTGGCGCGCCAGATAATATCGCCCTTTGGTCGCGACGCCGATTGCAACTGCACAGCCAAGCGCGGTGACAAAGGCAATTGGCGCGGCATAGGCCTGCACCATGACGCCGAAAATGCCGGAGAAACACAGAAAAGCAACGAACGACGCCATGGCCATCGAGCCGCAGCCGACAGGGTTGAAGTTATAGAGATAGGCACGCTTGAATTCGGGAAAAGCGGGGCTGACCCCAAGCGGCTTGAGGATGGCGAGGTCAGCGAAGATCGAGCCGATCCACGCGGCTGCGATGATCGAGTAGACCGCCAGCACCAGCTCGAGCGTCTGGAAGATGCCGAGCAGCATCAACAGCAGCGAGATCAGGATGTTGAATACCAGCCATACGACCCGACCAGGGTGATAGTGGGTGACGCGCGAGAAGAAATTGGACCAGGCCAACGAACCGGCATAGGCGTTGGTGACGTTGATCTTGACCTGCGAAATCAGCACGAATACCGCTGCGAGGGCGAGCACAACGCGCGGATCGGGGCTCACATATTCATATGCCTTGATGTACATGTGAATTGGTTCAAGTGCTGTCGACCGCGACAAGCCGGCCTGGATTGCGAGCACCGCCAACAGGCTGCCACAGAGAATCTTGAACCCGCCGACGACGATCCAGCCCGGGCCGGCAGCAATCACGGCCGCCCACCAGCGGAAACGGTTCTCGCGCGTCTTGTCAGGCAGAAAGCGCAGATAGTCGACCTGCTCGCCAATCTGGATGGACAACGCGCACAGAACGCCAACGGCCGAGCCAAATGCAAGGAAGTTGAACCCCTCGCCTGTCATATCGCTGCCGACGAAAGCCGCCCACTCGTCGAGCGTATCGGGATGGGCAAGCAGGATATAGGCGAATGGTGCCAGATGCATGGCGATCCAGATCGGCTGCGACAGAAGCTGCAGCTTGCTGATCAGCGTCACGCCCATGAAGGTGATCGGGATGATGACAACGGAAGAAATGACATATCCCAGCACGAGCGGCACATCGGCAAACAGATTGAGCGCCTGCGCCATGATCACCCCTTCGAGGGCGAAAAAGATGAAGGTGAATGTCGCGTAGATCAGCGAGGTGATCGTGGATCCGATGTAACCAAAGCCGGCGCCGCGTGTCAGCAGATCCATGTCGATGTTGTGACGGCTTGAATAATAGGCGATCGGCAGGCTTGTCACGAAAACAAACAGGCATGTCACGAGGATCGCCGGAAAGGCGTTGGCGAAGCCGTAGCTGAGCGTAATCGCACCGCCGATAGCCTCAAGGGCAAGAAACGAAATGCCGCCCAACGCAGTGTTGGCGATGACAAATGGCGACCACCGGCGAAACGACCGGGCTGCGTAGCGGAGCGAATAGTCTTCCAGCGTCTCGTTGGCGATCCAGGAATGGTAGGATCGCAGGGCTGGCAACTGCGGCGTTTCCATCACGTTCGGCACGCATGCGCGATGGCCCGATACAGCGACCGGCACATGAAACTGCTCCTCCTAAAACCTGCTCCCGGTCAAATGATCACACAAAGGCGATTGCCAGACCAGCCCGCACCATCTCCGGGATGCCGGCTTTTCCACGATGCGCCAGCCTGACAAGGTCTCCCCGGTCAGCATCCGATCCAGTTTTGCCGCGGTCGCGTTCCGGCTCTCTCCTTACGGATCGATATGATCGCGTAGGACCAGGTTTACTGCCTTCCAATTGCCCCAAGTGACGAAGCATTAACCAATCTTCTTCATGGTTGGCCTCGTTCCAACACAGCTCCTCGTTGCCGGGTGTCATCCATGAAAAGCGTGTTCCTGTCCGCCGCCATGCCTTTCGCGATTACGGTTACCGCCTCGCTCGCAGCGGGTACGTCGGCGTTCGGCGCCGACCGTGACAAGCAGTTTTTCCAGGCGGTCGAAGGACAATGGGTTGGACCTGGCGAAATCGTTGCCGGCAAATACAAGGGCACCAAGTTCACCTGCAATTTCAAGGGATCCACGCCCGAAGGCAGCAAGGTCGGCATGACGCTGGATGGCGACTGCCGCGTCGGCGTCTTCTCGCAGAAGATGGGAGCAACCGTCGAGCGCAAGGGGCGTGATGGCTACAAGGGCTCCTTCATGGGTGGCTCGACCGGCTCCGGGCTCGATATCATTTCCGGCAATGTCGTCGACAACCGCAAGGTCGTTTTCGCCATCAACCGCAATCAGCTGCGCGGCGTCATGCAGGCGCGTGTCCCCAATGACAATTCGATGATCGTCACGGTATCGGTGAAGGTCGACGAGCAGATGGTTCCGGTGATCGGCATGAACCTGAAGCGTGTCGACGACGTGGCCGTTGGTGCCGTCGCCCGCAACTGACGAGCGATCCATTTACAAAAACAAACGGCGGCCATAGGCCGCCGTTTCAACATGCGCAGAGCCCTGGCCCCGCACGAAGCCGGGCAATCAGCCCTTCTTCACTTCGGCAATGATCTCGTCATAAGCCTTGCAAGCGTCGGCCTGGTTGGTCGAGCTCGAATACTTGGTTGCGATTTCCTGGATCTTGGCCGTCCATTCCGTGGCCTTGGCCGGGTTCTTGGTCACAGCTTCCTGAACTGCAGTCGTCAGTTCCTGTGTCTTCTTGCCGATGACCTCTGCGGTGCATTCGGGTGCCTTCGAGCAGGCCGAAAGACCGAGCGCCGCGACGCCGACAACAGCCAGCACAATCTTCTTCATGGTAGTCCTCTCCATAGTGGCGGCGATCCCGTCCGCCCCGTGTTTCTAGCCCCAGCCCCGTCGTCCATAGCGCGCCATCGTGGCCTGCTGCAACTCACCAACGTACAGGCCTTGGAAATATTGGATTTACCGGCCGCGAATGGTCCATCAGCCCGGGCTCATGGACGATGATTCGGGGCTGTTCGTAGCGCGATGAAGTCCCTATCCTGACCAGGGGATTCCTCCCTCCAACCACACGGCAAAAAAGCGGGAACAACGATGGCGGTTGAGGCTTCAAGCAGCGAGCTGGTGAACGTGGTGGCGCTTCTCGGCGCCGGCGTCGTCGCCGTACCGATCTTCAAGCGCGCCGGTCTCGGCTCGATCCTTGGTTATCTGGCTGCGGGACTGGCTATAGGCCCGTTCGGCTTGCGCATCTTTTCCGACCCAGCCGCGATCTTGCATGTGGCAGAACTCGGCGTGGTGATGTTCCTGTTCATCATCGGTCTCGAAATGCAGCCGTCACGGCTTTGGGGACTGCGTCGCGACATCTTTGGGCTGGGTGCACTGCAGGTCGGATTATGCGCGCTGCTGCTAACGGCCTGCGGACTTGCAGGCGGTTTCCCCGTCGCTCAGGCTTTTGTCGCCGGCGCGGGATTCGTGCTGACCTCGACCGCTATCGTCATGCAATTGCTCGAAGAACAGGGCGAGATCGCCACCCCGAAGGGGCAGCGCATGGTTTCCATCCTGCTGCTGGAAGATCTGGCCATCGTGCCGCTGCTGGCACTGGTGGCCTTCCTGGCTCCCGGCGGCGCGGAGACCACGCTGCAGCAACGTTTCACCGAAATCGGCATCGGCATCGCCGCGATCGTCGGCCTGGTGGTTGCCGGCCGCTATCTGCTCAATCCGTTGTTTCGCGTGCTGGCCGATGCGCGTGCACGCGAAGTGATGACGGCCGCGGCCCTGCTGGTCGTACTGGGATCGGCGCTCGTCATGCAGATGAGCGGCCTTTCCATGGCGATGGGTGCCTTCCTCGCCGGCGTGCTTCTGTCAGAATCAACCTTCCGCCATCAGCTCGAGGCCGATATCGAGCCGTTCCGCGGCGTGCTGCTTGGCTTATTCTTCCTCGCCGTCGGCATGTCGCTCAACCTCGCCGTCGTGGCTGAGAACTGGCAACTGGTCGCGATCTATGTGGTTGCCTACATGGTGGCCAAGGGGCTCGGCATCTACGTAGTGGCGCGGCTTCTGAAGGCGTCGAATCGCGAAGCGATCGAACGTGCCGCAGTCATGGCGCAGGGCGGCGAATTCGCCTTCGTGCTCTATTCCTCGGCCACTCAAGCCGGCATCATCGACGGCCGGGCAAACGCCATCCTCACCGCCATCATCATCATCTCGATGGTGCTGACCCCGCTGGTCATCATAGCGCTCCGCTACCTGTATCCCCCGCGTGACGAGCCGTCGCTTGACGGCGTCGATGTCGCGGAAGGCCTGTCGGGTTCGGTGCTCATCATCGGCTTCGGCCGTTTCGGCCAGATCGCCAGCCAGCCGCTCATCCTGCGTGGCGTCGACGTTTCGATCATCGACAACGATGTCGAGATGATCCAGGCCGCCGCCAATTTCGGCTTCAAGGTTTATTATGGCGATGGCACAAGGCTGGATATCCTTCACGCTGCAGGCGCCGGACGCGCCCGCGCGGTGCTGATCTGCGTCGACAAGCCAGAAACCGCTGTGCGTGTGGCTGAGTTGGTCAAGGCCGAGTTCCCGCTGGTGACGGTGTTCGCCCGGGCCTTCGACCGCGGCACCTCGCTGCAGCTGGTCAAGGCGGGTGTCGATTATCAGCTCCGCGAAACCTTCGAGTCGGCACTGGTTTTTGGCGGCTCGACGCTTGAGGCGTTGGGCGAAGACCCGGATGAAGTCGCAGACGTGATCGAGGACGTGCGGCGGCGTGATGCCGCGCGGTTCGACCTGCAGCTCACCGGCGACATCCGCGACGGGCGTAACTTCCTGAAGGGCAACCTCGCAACACCGGTTCCGGCGCCTGTGACGCAGCCGCGTCGGCCAGCGCAGGCACTCAGTGAAGAGACGGCGGAAGTCCTGAAAAATGCCACTCCCGCTGTTTCGTCCTGAGCTTGAGATTTCCTGATCAACTCTTTGGAAAAAAGAGGAAACCGATGAATAATGTCGATGAACGCGCGTTGGAGGTAACGGCCTTCTGGCGCAAAGCCGGCGCGGATGCGTGGTTCACGAAAAACCTGGCCTTCGACACCGAATTCAGAACCCGTTATCTCGACTTGCATCATGCGGCAGCGCGGCGTGAGCTGGACGACTGGATCGACCACACAGAAAGCGCTCTGGCGCTGATGATCCTGCTTGATCAGTTTCCGCGCAACTGCTTCCGCGGCACCGCGCACATGTTCGCTACCGATCCGCTCGCCCGCCATTTTGCTGTGAAAGCTGTCGAGGCCGGCCACGACATGGCCGTCGACGCCGATCTTCGGGTGTTCTTCTATCTGCCTTTCGAGCATTCCGAGAATCTGGACGACCAGTTGCGTAGCGTTAAGCTGACCGAGGCCAACGCGCCGGACTATCTCAAATACGCGATCGAGCACCACGAAATCATCGAGCGTTTCGGTCGCTTCCCGCACCGCAATCCGCCGCTCGGCCGCGAGACCACTGCTCAGGAAAAGGCATTTCTCGACAATGGCGGTTTTTCCGGCTGATGCCGGGGAATCGTCGTCCGGCAGGATTAAGCCTGCCACCAATCGCGGCCGGTTGGCAATCGTTCGATGCCCGCGACATCCATGGCCGCAAGCCGCTCCGAAACGGTCTTGCCGGCCAGAACAAGTTCCGGCGCGATTTCAGCCAACGGCACCATGACGAAGCCGCGCTCCAGCATACGCGGGTGCGGCACTGCCAATTCGGTTTCGTGAATGGCGCGGTTACCGAAGACAAGGATATCGATGTCGATCAGGCGCGGTCCCCAGCGCTCTTCGCGCACCCGCTTCAGCCTCCGTTCGGTTTCAAGACATAGTTCAAGAAGCACATGCGGCGTCAACTCAGTCGTCAGTTCCGCAGCGATGTTCAGGAAATCCGGCTGGTCGGTCTTGCCCCAGGGTGGCGTACTGTAAAGCGAAGAAACAGTGACGACGCGTGTCCCGGCATCCTCGTTCAACATGCGCAGGGCCGAGGCGATGGATTGAACCGGATCGCCAAGATTGCCGCCGAGGCTGAGGAAAACGCTGTTATTGCGGCCAGACAACGGTGACCTCGACGTAATCGAGAACGCCGGGCACCGGCGCATTGGGCTTGCGGACGGTGATGTCAGCCGTCTTGATCTGCGGGAAACGCTGGGTCAGCGCCTTGGCGACATCAAGCGCCAACGCCTCGATGAGAAAACGCCGTTCACCGGTGATGATCTTCTCGATGACGGTGAACGCAACACCATAATCAACAGTACTGTCGATGGCATCTTCGTCTAATTCCCTGGCGGGGTCGACCGTCAGCACCGCGTCGACGTAGAAGCGCTGGCCAAGCCTCTCCTCCTCGTCATGCACGCCGTGCCTGGCAAAGAAAGCGCAGTTCTTCATGCGGATGACGTACATTATCGAGGTTCCTGCGGGGTGTTGCTGCGGGCCAACATAGCATCCGTCATGGCCAACGCATCCACGTTGATTGCGACATCGTGGACGCGAAACAGATCGGCGCCCTTGAGCCGCAGGATGACGCTGGTGGCGGCGGTGCCGGCAGCTCGATCCGAGGCGTCCTTGCCGGTGACGGTGCCGACGAAACGCTTGCGGGATGCACCGACGATGAGCGGAAAACCGAGGTCGGTCATCTCCTCGAAGCGCGCCATCAGATCGAGGTTTTCCTCGGCCGTTTCCTTGTTGAAGCCAAAGCCTGGATCGAGCACGATCCGGTCGTCGTCGATGCCGGCCTTCCGGGCGATCTCCAGGGACTTTTCCAGGAATATGCGCTGGTCGGCAATGACATCCTGCAGTTTCTCGCGGCCGCGGCCGGTATGCATGATGATCACGCCAGCCCTTGCCCTCGAAACCTCATCACCGATTTCAGGTTCCCGCTGTAAGCCACAGACATCGTTGACAATATGAGCACCGGCCTTCAGTGCCAGACGAGCCGTTTCGGCGCGATAGGTGTCAACTGAGATCAGCGCCTCGCCGCGCTTTGCCAATTGCTCAATGACCGGTAGAACGCGCTGCTGTTCTTCATGCGCCGTGACGGCGGCAGCACCTGGCCGGGTTGATTCCCCGCCGACATCGATGATGGCGGCCCCTTCATGCACCATGCGGTGCGCCTGTTCGACCGCCAACTCTAGTGCCTCGAACCGACCACCATCTGAAAACGAGTCAGGCGTCACGTTGAGGATACCCATGACGACGGACCGCTCGCCGAGGTCGATATGGCGTCCATGCGCCAATTGCCATCGTCTGTTCATCTTTGCCCGCCAAGCTGTGCTGGCGATACGTATTTCGTTGCGCCGGCAAGGGCCGTAACGCAAGGTGGGGCAAGAGGCAATAAAATGAATCGAACCCTGCTTACCGCGCTGCTCGTCTTTTTTGCCGTTTCCACGGCCGAGGCAGCGAATCTCGTGAAAACTTACAGCTACTTTTCAATCGGCGGACGCTCGCTGGAACAGATCCAGGCAGAGCTGTCGAAACGCGGGCCTTCCGTGAAGTCCACAGGCATGCGCCATCCCGGTGCCACCCGCATGGCCTTCACCAGCCGTATTGGATACGCCGAGGCACCGGACTCGTGCCGCATCGTGTCGGCTGTGGTGACGGTGAAGACCCATGTCATCCTGCCCAGATGGAAACCGCGCGGCAAGGTCGGCCCCGATGTGCGGCTGTTCTGGAACACGCTTGCGGCCGACATCAAGCGACATGAAGACCGCCACGTCGAAATCGCCAAGGATTACGGCCGGCGCCTGGAAAGTTCGTTGAGAGGCATCGGCAAAGAGGACAATTGCAAGCTCGCAGCGGCGCAAGCCAGGGAAGTGACGGCAAGGATCCTCAGTCAGCACGATCAGGCGCAGGTTGAATTCGACCGTGTCGAAATGGTCAATTTCGAAAGCCGCATCATCAGGCTGATGCGTTATCGCATCCAGCAGATCGAGGCTGGCCGCCTGCCCGGCTGAGCGGCAGTCCCCGGGATTTTATTGGATTTTGCGAAACAGGATCAATGGAAGCAACCCGTTGGTCCTTGAGGGCCGTGGGCTATATAAGGAACGAGATTGCCGACAAGGCGCGTTCGGTTGCGGCCGACAACAAAAAATTTCAACCGTCTGTCGAAATGAGCACAGCCGGCGCGACATAAGTTCGGCCAATGCAGGTTTCTCGACAAGTACGGACCATCAAGCCGCCACACATTACCCGGATCTTGCTGGGGTTCGCCCTCAGGCAGGTGTGCGCGGCAGACAGGTGAATGACCATGGACCAGAGTGTTTCAAACCCTGCGGCGACAGAAGATGGTGCGCTTTCGGAAAGCGAAAAGAACGCCATCATCGGCGGCGTGCTTCTGTCGATGCTGCTGGCAGCACTCGACCAGACCATCGTGGCGCCGGCCATGCCGACCATCGCGGAGGCGCTGGGCCATGCGCAGTACCTGCCTTGGATCGTCACCGGCTATCTGCTCACCGCCACCGCAATGGCCCCGCTCTACGGCAAGATTTCCGACGTGCACGGCCGACGGCCGACGCTTTATGCGGCAATCCTGATTTTCCTGGCCGGCTCGCTGGTGGCCGCGCTTGCGCCAAACATGCTGGTTCTCATCATTGGCCGCGCCATCCAGGGCCTGGGCGGCGGTGGCCTGTTTGCGATGGCGCAGACGGTGATCGGCGATCTGGTGCCACCAAAGGAGCGCGCCCGTTACGCCGCCTGGATTTCCGGCACCTGGGCCGTCGCCAGCATCGCCGGCCCTCTGCTCGGCGGCACCTTTGCCGAGCACCTGCACTGGTCGCTGATCTTCTGGATCAACCTGCCGCTAGGCCTGCTGGCCATGGCCATCATCAACAAGCCGCTGAGAAAACTCCCCGTTGCCGCTCACAGGCACAGCATCGACTGGCTGGGGGCCGCACTGCTGGTCATTGCCACCTCACTGCTGCTTTTGGCGTTGAATTGGGGCGGCGGCACGTATCCTTGGGGTTCAGCGCAAATCCTCGGCCTGTTCGCCGCCTCGGCCATCACCTGGGCCGTCTTCGCGCTGCGGCTGGTCAAGGCGACCGAACCCCTGATCTCGCTGAACGTGCTCGGCAATTCGATCGTCCTTGCCGGAACGCTGTCGCTGTTCCTGCTGCAGGCCGCGAATGTCGGGTTGTCGGTCTACCTGCCAGTCTATCTTCAGGCTCATCTCGGCCTGACCGCTTCGGAATCCGGCCTGGCGATGCTCGGCATCCTGCTCGGCACTGTCGCCGGCGCGACCACGGCGGGCCGCCTGACGCCGCGCTTTACCCATTACAAGCGGCTGGCGCTGATCGGCGTCTGCTTCGGCATCGCTGCCTTGGCCGTGCTCGCCTTCGTTGCCGGCAGCACGTCGCTGGTCTGGGTGGTGGTGCTGACCACCTGCGTCGGTTATGGCGCAGGCACCACCTTCCCGGTCGCAACCATCTCCGTACAGAATGCGGTCGAACGCAGCCATCTGGGTGTGGCGACCGGCGTGCTCACCTTCATGCGGTCGCTGGGCGGCGCACTCGGTGTCGCACTGCTGGGCGCGGTCGGTGTCGCGTACGGCCTTCCATTGATGGGTGAAGGCATTCAGGCGCAGACGCAGTTGTCGTCAGCGGTTCCGTTTGCCGCGATCTTCTTCGTCAGCGTGGCGCTGCTTGTCGCAACGCTTGCAGCCCTTGCGGTGATGCCCGAGAAGCCGCTACGCGGTCGCGACGAAGCCGAGGCGCCGATGATTGCGGAATAAGCGTTCAGAAACAGAAGATTACAGCTCAGTTCCAAGCCAGGAAATCAACCCTGGCGCTCGGGAATGCGCACCACCAGCCCATCCAGTTCGTCGCGGACCTTGATCTGGCAGGACAGGCGCGAGTTCGGCTGCACTTCATAGGCAAAGTCGAGCATGTCCTCCTCCATTGCCTCGGGCTCGCCGACCACGCCTGTCCAGGCTTCGTCGACATAGACATGGCAGGTTGCGCAGGCGCAGGCGCCGCCGCATTCGGCCTCGATACCTGGAACCGCATTGCGGATGGCGTTCTCCATAACGGTCGAGCCGCTTTCGGCATTGACGTCGAAATGCGTCCCGTCATGGGTGATGTAGGTCAGTTTTGTCATTTGATCACCTGAGAAGTCACAGCCGAGATAATCACTCGGCGGCGCAAGTCAACTGCCGCGCGAAACCGCCTCAAAGTGACGCTTTTTGAAAAACTGGACTTCAGCCAGCGAACGGCACTCGTCCGTCCAGCAGATGGACCACTCTAACGGCTGATCGCGGCGATGAAGTCGCGAACGTCTTCAACCAGGGGGCCGAGCTTTTTGACAAGGCGGTCGTCTTCCGGCTGGCGTTCGAACGCGGTCGCCCAATCGGCTATTGCCAGGGCACCGACCCCTCGAGCCGATCCTTTCAGAGCGTGTGCCAAAAGGAGACGCTGGCTTTTGTCGGCCGCCGGAAGCTTCTCGTCCACCGAGAGCGCCTGCTGCACGAACAGTGCCAGCACCTCGCGCTCCAATTCCCGATCGCCCATGGTTTGCCGGGACAGATGCTCCATATCCACAGGCCTGCTCCGGGCCCGTCCCGACGCCTCACCACCCGGCATCGAAAACGCCACGTTTACGCTACGCATAACACTCAACTCCATTGCCGCAGCAGCCTGAAGCCGCACAAGCTAACGAATTCCGATGGATGGCGGGTTAACAGGGAGTTGTGAAAAATGTTTGGCAACGCGGCCCCGGCTCACGCTTCCGTTAACCTTATATTTAAAGTTTTACGTATGCCTCCGAATGCATGTTTTCTTTACCCCCCTGTGTCATTACGATACGAGGGTCCAAAATCAGGCCTCGGCGCGGGACGACAAAAGACAATAACGACCGCTCTCGCAGCAGCTAGTACAGGGTAGCGAAGGCATGGCGAAGAAAACCACCACGACGAAGAATCTTGATTCCGAGGTCGCCAAAGAGCTCGAACAGGCTCTCGATTTCGACCTCTCCGCGGAAGCGGGAGATCTCGACATCGCTGCCTCCATGGAAGATCTGGAAGCTCAGATATCGCAGGCAGCTGACGAACTTGCCCGTGCCGGCCGCGCCGAAAAGGCAGCGCCAGTGCAGGCTCCCCAGCCAGCCAAGGTTGTGGCGACTGAACCCAAGCCCGCTGAGCTCAGGCCCATTGAGCCACGCAATGGCGCAGCGCAGCCCACCGGGTTCGCGCCTGCCAATGACGACCGACAGAAGGACTATCGCTCCTTGCTGCACGGTCTCAATCGCCGCGCCTCCAACACCATCTATTGGGTGGTGGCGTTTGTTTCGATCGCCTGGATCGCAGGTGCCGCGGCACTCGCCAATCTCCTGTTCGGTCCAGATATCTGGAACATCCGCTCCATCGCGCAGGTGCTGCAGCGCCCCGAGCTGATCGGAATCGCCGTCGCGGCGATCGTTCCGATCATCCTGTTCTGGGCTTTTGCTGCCATGGTCCGGCGCGCGCAGGACATGCGGCTGGCTGCCCAATCGATGACAGAAGTCGCGTTCCGCCTCACCGAGCCGGAAAACATCGCGCAGGATCGCGTGATGATGATCGGCCAGGCCGTGCGCCGTGAAGTCGCGGCCATGGGCGAAGGCATCGAACGCACACTCGCGCGCGCCGTCGAACTGGAAACGCTGGTTCACAGCGAGGTCAGCCAGCTCGAGCGCTCCTATACGGAAAACGAGAGCCGCATCCGCAACCTGGTCGACGGACTGGGCAGTGAACGCGAAGCCGTCATCGGCCATGCCGAGCGTGTGCGTGCTTCAATCTCAGGCGCGCATGAGACCCTGCGCGACGAGATCAACTCCGCCAGCGACATCATCCGCGAGAACATCCTCGGCGCTTCGAGCAAGCTGTCGATGACCATCACCTCGTCGGGTGACCAGCTGATCGACCGTATCAATGAAAGCTCGATGTCGATTTTCGATTCCGTCGAAAGCCGCCTCGACACGATCACTGACCGCCTGTCCACGTCCGGCGAGGCTTTCGCCAGCCTGCTGGACACGCGCATCGCGAAGCTCACCGACAGCACCGACGGCCTGACCCGCTCGCTGACGGAACTGCTCGACGACCGCACGCAGGGTATGGTTTCGTTGCTTGGCGGTGCCGCCCGCACCTTGAGCTCCGAGTTCGAATCCAGTCTCTCCGGCATCGAACGTACGCTGGCCGAGCGTGGCCAGGCCCTGATCAGCGAATTCCAGACCCGCGCCGAGGCACTCGACACGGGCACGCAGAAGCTCAATGCTGCGCTGGAGGCCCGTGCCCGCCAGATCAATGAAACGCTTGTCGATCGCGCCCGCGATATCGCCAACGCCTTCACCGACGGCAAGGACACGCTCACCGCCATCATCGACCAGGGCAAGGCGCAGATCGGCACCGACATGGCCGATATCGTTAACTCGACCTCGACGATGCTGGAGGCACGCGCAACAGATTTCGCCGGCCGCATGGAAGCGGCGCGCCACGCTGTGTCGCGCACCTTCGATGCAGACATCGCCCGCCTTGCCGACGCCCGCGCCGGCATCGAGGACGCTGTCGAGAACCACAGCCGCAAGCTGGAAGAGAGCCGCGAGCGCATGGCTGCCGCCATGCACGCGGATCTGGAGAAGTTCTCCGAAGGTCGTGCCGCCATCGACGAAGCCGTCACCTCGCAAGTCCACATGCTTTCCGAAGGCCGCAACCTCATCAGCCGCGCCCTCGAGGAGGATCTGCGTAAGGTCAACGAGTCGCGCGCAGCCATCGATGCCTCGCTCGGCAGCCATCTGGAGCGCCTGGAAGAAGGTCGCTCGCGCCTGACCCTCGCCCTGAACGAGGACGCCGACAAGCTCGTGCATGCCCGCACCATCATCGACGAAATGGTTTCCGGCCATGTCGGCAAGTTGGCCGAAGGCCGTGGGATCCTCGCCCGTGCTCTCGATGCGGACCTCAACAAACTGACCGAAAGCCGCGCAGACATTGACAATCTGGTTGCTGGCCAGGTTGCCAAAATCGCCGAAGGCCGTGCTGTGCTGGCACGCGCGCTCGAAGCGGACGTCGACAGCATCAAGGCGCTGATGGAAAGCCATTCGGTGCAGCTCGCCGACGATCGTGACCAGCTCGGTCGCGCGCTCGACGCCGACCTGTCCAGTGTCCGCCGGCTGGTCACCGACCACTCCGGCCAGCTTGCCAACGAGCGCAGCCTGCTATCGCAGACGCTGGAATCGGACCTTGCCAAGCTCGCAGAGAGCCGTGCATCGATCGACGGGTTGGTTGCAGGCCAGGTCGAGAAGCTGGCCGAAGGCCGCGACATCCTCAAGCGCGCGCTCGAAGCCGATCTCGGGACGATCAGCTCTGTCATTTCCGACCAATCGCAGAGACTGACCGACGACCGCTCGCAATTTGCTCGTCTGCTGGAACAGGATCTGGCGAGTGTCAGCGAACTCGTGCGAGGGCATGCCGAGCAGCTTGCGGCCGACCGCTCACAGCTGGCCAGGGCTTTGGAAGACGACCTCGCCAAGCTTGCCGACAGCCGCTCGTCCATCGACGGGCTGGTCACCGGCCAGGTCGAGAAGCTCGCCGAAGGCCGCGATATTCTCAAGCGTGCGCTCGAGGCCGATCTCAACACCATCACGGCGGCGATCGGCGATCAGTCGCAGAAGCTGGCCGACAATCGTGCCCTCTTCTCTTCGGCATTGGATGCCGATCTCGGCAACGTCAATCAGTTGATCGCCGGTCACAGCGAACGGCTCGCCGCCGATCGTTCCCTGCTTGCCAGGGCTCTGGAAGACGATCTCGCCAAGCTCGCCGACAGCCGCTCGTCGATTGACGGACTGGTTGCCGGTCAGGTCGAAAAACTCGCCGAAGGCCGCGATATCCTCAAGCGTGCACTCGAAGCCGATCTCAACACCATCACGACGGCGATCGGCGATCAGTCGCAAAAGCTGGCCGACAACCGCGTTCAGTTCGCGCAGGCTCTCGACGCCGACCTTGCCAGCGTCAATCATCTTGTCGCCGGGCACAGCGAGCGTCTCGCCGCGGATCGTTCCCTGCTCTCCAAGACACTCGAAGACAACCTCTCGAGCGTCAGCAATCTCGTCGCGGATCACAGCGAAAGGCTGGCGGCCGACCGTGCTCTGCTTTCCAGGGCGCTGGAGGATGATCTGGCTAAGCTCGCCGACAGCCGTTCGTCGATCGACGGCCTTGTCGCCGGCCAGGTCGAGAAGCTCGCCGAGGGCCGTGATATCCTCAAGCGCGCCCTTGAAGCCGATCTCGCCAAGATCGGTGATAGCCGCAGCGGCATCGATGAGGCCATCGCCGGCCACGTTGGCAGGTTGGCCGAAGGCCGCAACATGCTTACCCGTGCACTCGAAGAGGATCTCTCCAAGCTGGCCGAAAGCCGCGAATCCATCGACGGACTGGTCGCCGGCCAGGTCGAGAAGCTGGCAGAAGGCCGCGATATCCTGAAGCGTGCGCTGGAAGCCGACCTCAACACCATCAGCGCGACGATTGCCGATCAATCGCAGAAGCTGGTCGACAACCGCGCCCAGTTCTCCGAGGCATTGGATGCCGACCTCGCCCGCGTTAACAATCTGGTCGCCGGCCACGGAGACCGATTGGCTGCGGATCGGGCTCTGCTTGCCAGGTCGCTCGAAGACGATCTCGCCAAGCTCACCGAAAGCCGGGCTGCGATCGATGGCCTTGTTGCTGGCCAGGTCGAGAAGCTTGCCGAAGGCCGCGATATCCTGAAGCGTGCGCTTGAGGCCGATCTGTCGTCGATCGGTGGCGTGATGGCCGGTCAGTCGCAGAAGCTGGTCGATGCCCGCACCGATTTCCAGCAAGCGCTCGACGACGAACTGCGGCGCGTGAACGACATCGTAGCCGGCCACAGCCAGCGACTCGCTGCGGACCGTTCGATGCTTACCTCGGCGCTGGAAGACGATCTTGCCAAGCTGGCCGAAAGCCGCTCGTCCATCGACGGCCTTGTCGCCGGCCAGGTCGAAAAGCTTGCAGAGGGCCGCGACATCCTGCGTCGTGCCTTGGACGCCGACCTTGCCAAGCTCAATGAGAGCCGTGGTGGCATCGACGCTGTCATCGCCGACCATGTCGGCAAGCTGGCCGAAGGCCGGGATCTGCTGACCCGCGCGCTGGAAACCGACCTGGCCACCATCGACGGTGCGCTCGGCAGCCATGCACAGCGCCTGGTCGACAATCGTGCTGACTTCGCGCAGGCGCTGGAAGGTAGCCTCGAACATGTCCAGGGCTTGATTTCGGGCCACAACGACCGTCTCTCGGCCGACCGCTCGGCGCTAACCCGGGCACTGGAGGAAGACCTCGCGAAGCTTGTCGACGCCCGTCGCGATATCGACCGCGCGCTGGCCGGACATATCGACCAGATCGCGACCTCTTCGTCGAGCATTTCGGATGCCATTGCGGCCGATATCGACAAGGTCGAGCAGGCTTTCGCTCGCCAGACCGGCGTCATCGAGGAGCGCTCCGGCACGATGGAGCGTGCGCTCAATGCCGGCATCGACAACATTCGCGGAGCTTTGGAAAAGAGCGCGCTCTATGTTGCCGGCCAGTTGCGCGAAAAGGTTCTGGAAGTCACCAATACGCTGCACGAAGAGGCCGGCATCGCCTTCACCGATGCCGACCGCAAGATCGCCGAACGCGCCGAACAGACCTCGGCAGCCCTGCTCGCTCGTGCCGAGGACATTGCCCAGACCTTCGAGAGCGCGGACCAGAAGCTGGTGGCCCGTGCCGTCGAAACGGCACAGACCTTGGCCGCCCGCGCAGGCGATATCCTGCGCAATTTCGAGGACGCCGACCAGCGTATGGGCATTCGCATCAGCGAATCCGCAGATGCGCTCGCCGCTCGCGCCACCGACCTCGGCCAGGTCTTCGAAACAGTCGAGCAGCAGCTGGCTGCCCGCATCGCGGAGGGCTCGAATGCCCTGTCGGCGCGTGCCGCAGAGATCAGCCGCGTCTTCGACGAGGCCGATAACCGGATGGTGTCCCGTATCTCCGACAGCGCTTCGGCGATCGGTAGCCATGCCGATCAGATCGTTGGAGCCTTTGAAGACACCGAGCGCCGCGTCGCCGACCGCGCCCGCATGACCGGCGAGGAACTGGCCGGCCATGCCGTCGAGATCGAACGCGCATTGACCAGCGCCGACCAGCGTCTGGCCTCCAGCGCCTCCACTGCGGCAGCACGCGTCGAAGATCAGATCGCCAGTGTCGAGAACCGCTTCTCGGCATCGGCCGATGCAATGGGCCAGAAACTCGAGCAGCAGATCACACAGGCCGAAGGTCAGCTCGCCTCGCGCGCAAATGTGATTGCCGAAACCTTCGCCGCTGTTGGCCAGCATATCGGCCAGAGCACGAACGAAGCGGCCAAGACCATCGGTGCCAACACACGCGAGCTCAATTCGATGCTGGCAGCCCGCTCTGCCGAGCTGTCCAAGATCCTCGACGAGACGGCCCGCCCGTTGGTCGACAAGTTCTCGGAAGGTGGCATCGAGCTGCAGAAGAGCATGGAGGAAGCGACCGAGCGCGCCACAGCTACGCTGCGCCGTGAAAACGCAGTACTTGCGGACGCACTGGCCAGCCGTACGGCCGAAACACTCGCCGCCGTCGATGGTGCCCGTTCGTCCCTGGCGGACAATGTTGCCGATCTCATCGGCCGCATGACGAACTCGGCCGACCAGCTCAACACCCTGATCGCCAAGGCTTCGGAAAACCTGGGCGAGGTCGAAGGCCGTCTCGCAGGCTCGACGCAAAGCTTTGCGGCGACCACGGAGAAGGCATCGCAAACCTTCGCAAGCTCGGCACGCCTGGTCGATTCCAACACGACCAGACTGACCGAATTGTCTTCAGCGACACTGCGCGAAGTGGCCTCCATCGCCACCCGCTTCGACGAACACAGCCGTCTGCTTGCCAGCGCCTCGGACCTGCTCGGCTCCGCGCAGAGCAATCTGGAGCACACGCTGGCGCGCCAGTCCTCCCTCGACGACCTCGCGGTCGGCCTGGTCAAGAAGTCGGAAGATCTGGAAAAGGTCATGCGCTCGTTCGAGACGCTGGTCAGCCAGACGCTGCAAACTGCCGAAGGCAGGACGCTGGAGTCGGCCGATAAGATCCGCGTCGCCATTTCGGACGTGGTCGAATCCGCCACCAAGCGGTTCGCGGATGCCACCGAAGAAATGCGCCGCACCGCCGGCTCGATCAAGAGCGAGCTCGACCTGACTCGCGCTGAACTGCGCAAGGGCGTCATCGAGATGCCTGAGGAGGCGAAAGAGTCGACCACGGCGATCCGCCGCGCGGTTTCCGAGCAGATCAATGCACTGAAGGAACTGTCGGACATTGTCGCCAAGTCGGGCCGAAATGTTGACGTTTCGGAACCGCGCAATCTGCGCCCTGCCCCGACGCCTGCTCCGCGTCCGTCGGAGCCGCCGGTGCGGCGTCCGGCAGAACCGCAGCGTCGTGCTCCGGAAGCACCGAGCGCGCCAACCGGCCTGCGCGGCTCGCTGGACACCGGCGAGACAGCGTTGCGGCCACGCAACGATGCCGGCGCCCGTACACCGCAGGGCGGCTGGGTGCGTGATCTGTTGACCGGTGCCTCGGAAGATGATGGCGCGCGGCCAGCCCCGGTACAGCCGCGTGCAACGCCGGTGCAGCGTTCGCCGCTGCATGTCGTGGAATCGCTCAACTCGCTCTCCGTCGACATCGCCCGGGCCATCGACCATGATGCCTCGATCGAACTGTGGAACCGCTACCGGCGCGGCGAGCGCGACGTGTTCACCCGTCGCCTCTACACGTTGAAGGGTCAGCAGACCTTCGACGATATCCGCCGCAAGTACCAGTCGGAGGCCGAGTTCCGCGCCGCAGTCGACCGCTACTGCGACGACTTCGAGAAGCTGCTTAAGGACGTCTCGCGTAACGATCGTGACAACATGATCTCGCAGACCTATCTCACCTCGGACACAGGCAAGGTCTATACCATGCTGGCTCATGCCAGCGGTCGCCTGCGCTGAGGTGCGGCACAAACAGGAAAAGGCGGGAGTTTCAACTCCCGCCTTTTTTATTTATGCCCAATTAAGGATCGCTATTTGGCAAAGAGCGCACGCTATTTGAGGGTCAACGCCTTGTCGAATGAAGCGACCGTCCCGTCATAGGTCAGGCGCTCTCCGTTCAAGAAGAACGTCGGTGTCCCCTTTACTTCCAACTCCTGTAGCGCCTGATCTCGAAGGCCTTCGAGCTTCCGAAGATGAGCTTCGTTTTTGAGAGCTTGCTCAAAATGCGGCTGATCGATGCCCTGGGAAGCGGCTATTTCCCTCATCACGCCCTTGCGCTCTGCAGCTCCAACGATTTCTTCGTAGCGCTCGGTGAAAGCTGCAAGCGTCTGGCGGTAGCGCCCCGGGCCCGCCTGCTCAGCTATCAGGAAAATCGCAGCGTCTATCACGTTGCGAACAAAGGGACGTATGGAGATCCTCAACTTGCCGGTTTGGACATACTTCCGTTCGAGGTCCGGGAGCACCTTCTTCTCGAAATCAACGCAGTGGCCGCAGGTCGGCGAGGAATAGACAATGAGCGTTGCGGGCGCTTGTTTGCTGCCAATGAAATTGTCTTCGACACCCGCCGGCTGCATCAACACGCCATTCAAGGCAGCGGTCGGAGAAGCAAAAGCGGCACCATCAGACAAGAGCAATGCCGAGATGACCGCGGCGGTTGATAGGAATTTCATCGTTCACCCTGAAACGCTGACGCCGCCCCATCTCGTGAGACTACAATGCAGCGCACCGCGAAAGCAGGTGCCAAATTGCCGCAAAATCATCGAGTGATGACAAGAAACCCTGAGAACTCGCTGCTTAGATCGTCGAATCCGACCAGCGCACGATCTCGCCAACCGCTTGACCGAAAGCGCGGTCGAGCGCGGCCACATAGGCCGAATTGCCACTGCCACCAGAGACCGGCGCGCTGGCCTGGAAGCTGCGCGAAGCGCGCACTTCGCCGTTGCGGTCGTTTAGGATGCGCACATAGAGTTCGACATGCGCCTGCTCGCCTTTTTCAGCGCGCACTTCGAAGGCACGGATTTCGGTAATGACCTGGTAGTCGATCGCCAGACCTTCGCCCGGCCGACCGACCCCTGCAAAACGACCGGTGCGCTGAAATGCTTCGGCCAGCCTTGCCTGCACGATGACCGGTAGCCTGTCGGCCCATTGTGCGCCCTTGAGATACTGGATCGAACGCTGGCCGGTCTTGATGACGATGTTCTGGCTGTCCAGCGCTTTCAGGGCCACCGGCTGCGTCACGAGGATCTGGCGTTTGCTTTGCCCGCCGGTCTGCACGCTCGGCGTCGACAGGTCGAAGGTGTCGAGTGGCGCAGGACCGCCGCCGGGCAGCGCTGCGCACCCCGAAAGAATAACCGCGAGCAGCAACGCGCCCGCATGCGCTCGGATCGACTTCACGCGACGTCCCCACTGAACACAGCCGCCAGGTCCCGTTTCGGGCGGTATTTATCGATGGAACTGCACTGCACCGTCAACGCCGCACCCTTCCGTCATACTGGCGCACCTCGCCATCACCGCCCGACAGGATGCGCTGCGGATTGCGCTGGAAATCAGAAACAGCTTCTTCGATGCGGTTGACCGAGCGCCTGGTATCTCCCACCAGCGCCTCGACATTCTGCAGGCCCTGGCCGGAGAAGCGCTGCAGGTTGTCCGAGATGACGCCGACGTGCTTGTTCAATGTATCAGCGACCTGCTTGAACGACTTCAACGTCTCGCTGGCTTGCGCCACGAGGCCCTTTGTGTCGCCCGAGCCAAGCATGCCATCCACCTTGGCCAGGATGCCATCAATACGCACGGAAGCGTTGTTCAGGCGCTGTGCGAGCTGCTGGGCATCCTTGATGGTCTGTTGAATGTCGTCGGAGCGCGCGGCAACCTTTTCGGTTACCTTGGCGATATCGGCCGATGCCTTGCCTGCGTTGGCGCTGGCATCCTTGATGTTGGCAAGCGCGGTGCGCACATCGGCCGGATCGACGCTGTCGAGAACGCCGTTGACCTTGTCGAGTGTCACCTGGGTCTTCGCCGCGAAATCGTTGATCGATCCCACCGCCTGCTTGACTTCGGCTATGGTGGAATCGAATTGATCGCTGGTCTTGCTCAGATTGCGGGTGAATTCGTCGACATTGGCGACGATGTTCTTGACCTTGTCGCGATCGACGGAGTTGAGCAGCCCTTCCGCAGCCTTCAGTGCGCCATCAAGCTTGCCCGAAACGCCCTGCAATTCCGTCGAAAGCGCGCTGACACTCGACAGGAACTTGTCGATACCATCGGAATTCTTGGCCAGGGCGTCGGAAAATTTTGCTGCGTTCTGTGCAGTCTGCGTCAGCGGACCGCGTACATCCTTGGCGAAGCCCTCGAATTCGGTCAGGACCTTGTCGGTGCGGGTAGCGATATCCTGCGCAGTCTGCAAAAGATTGGTCACGGCAGAAGGCTTGGCGACGATCACCGCCACGCGCCCATCCTTCTCTGCCTCATCGAGAATCTTTGGCTCTTTCGGATTGGCACCGGTCAGCTCGATATTCGCCTGTCCGGTCAGGCCGGCAAGGCCGATGTCTGCCTGCGTCGAGCGGGTGATCGGCGTCATGCGGTCGATCACTGTATCGGCTACAGCGATTGTCGGATCGTCCACGTCGATATAAACCCGGCGCACATCCCCTACCTTGACACCGTTGAACAATACGAAGCTGCCGCGCCCGAGGCCCGACGCAGAGCCCGGGATACGCACCTGCAGCGTCGTCGTCTCGCCACGATCGCCTATGTTCGCGGTCCAGTAGACGAAGCCGAAGGCCGCCAGAATCGCCACCAGCGTGAAAATGCCGACGATAACGTAGTTGGCTCTGGTTTCCATTGCTTCACTTATGGCTGCGCGCGTGTTGCAAGATCAAGCTGCCGCGCCCGTTTTCCGCGGAAATAGGATTTCACCCAGGGTTCCTCGCTCTTCAGCATGTCTTCGACGGTGCCTTGCACCAGCACCCGCTTCTTGCCAAGCACGGCAATGCGGTCGCAGGCGGTGAAAAGCGAATCGAGATCGTGCGTCACCATGTAGACCGTGAGGTCCATCGTATCGCGCAGCTTGACCACCAGTTCGTCGAACTCGGCCGCGCTGATTGGGTCGAGACCGGAAGTCGGCTCATCAAGGAAGACGATCTCCGGATCGAGTGCCAGCGCGCGTGCGAGGGCGGCGCGTTTGATCATGCCGCCGGACAATTCCGACGGATATTTGCGCGCGGCATCCGGCGGCAGACCAACGAGCTCGATCTTGAGCATGGCCAGTTCGTCCATCAGCTTTTTCGGCAGGTCCAGATATTCGCGCATCGGCACCTGGACGTTTTCCATCACCGTCAACGCTGAAAACAGCGCGCCCTGCTGGAACAGCACGCCGAGCCGCATGTCGATGCGCAGCCGCTCGGTATCGCTGGCCTTGTCGACATTGACGCCGAACAGCTTGATCGTACCGGCCTGCTTATGCACCAGTCCGAGAACTGTGCGCAGCAGCACGGACTTGCCGGCGCCGGAGGCACCGACGAAACCCAGGATCTCGCCGCGCCGGATATTCAGCGAGAGGCCGTCGAGGATAACAGTCTCGCCAAACGCCACCTTGATGTCGCTCGCCGACAACACGACGTCGTCCTGCTCGTCATCAATATGTTCAGCCTGTTGTTCGACGATTGCCATGTCAGAAATTGATCGACGCGTAGAACAGGGCGAAGAGCCCGTCCAGGATGATGACGACAAAGATGGATTTCACCACCGACTGGGTGACGTGCAAGCCAAGCGATTCGGCACTTCCACCAACTTTCAGCCCCTCCACGGAAGCGATGGTGCCGATGATGATGGCCATGAATGGTGCTTTGATCAGACCGGCGAAAATCGTGCTGAGATCGATGGCGACTTTGAGCCGGTCGATAAAGGCGGCAGGGGGAATGTCGGAATAAAGCCAGGCCGCCGCGATGCCGCCGCCAAGAGCAGCAAAATTGGCAAGTACGGTAAGACATGGCAAGCCGATCACAAGCGCAACAAGGCGCGGAAACACCAGCACGCCGATGGGGTTGAGGCCGATGACCTTCAGCGCGTCGACCTCCTCGCGCATCTTCATCGAGCCGATCTCGGCGGTGATAGCGCTGCCCGAACGACCGGCGATCATGATAGCCGTCATGAGCACGCCGAGCTCACGCAGCACCAGCACGCCGACCAGATCGACGACAAAGATGTCGGCGCCGAAATAACGCAACTGATACGCCCCCTGCTGCGCCACGATCGCACCGACGATGCTCGACATTAGTAGCACCACCGGCACCGCACCGACGCCCATGCGGTCCAATTGATTGAAGATCGCTGCCGGATTGACCGCGTGCCCGCGTCCGAGCTTCAGCTGTGCGCCCCGGATGGTGGCACCCAGGATGTTCATGCCGGCCAGGAAGTCGTCGCCTGCCTCGCAGACGCGGCGCCCGATCAACTCCAAGGCGCGCATGACGATGTTCGGTTCGGGAAGCGCCTTGCCGAATTCGGCCCTGCCGACTGCTTCACAAACGGCGTCGATCAGTGTCTTCACCGTTGCGCTCTGCCCGATTTGATCGATGCTGGCCCCGCGAGTTTCCTGCACATTGATCAGTCGTGCAATCAGCCAGGCGCCGGCA
Source organism: Mesorhizobium loti (assembly GCF_002858745.1). GTDB lineage: Bacteria > Pseudomonadota > Alphaproteobacteria > Rhizobiales > Rhizobiaceae > Mesorhizobium > Mesorhizobium loti_F. The sequence goes on from NZ_PJRO01000010.1 coordinate 134,408, forward strand.
GTGTCCATGCGCTCAATGCCGGAGAAATCCAGAGACATCGCTCTGAAATCGCTTCGTTTTTCCAGAAGACGCATCTCAGCGTCAACCTGGGCGACACGGCGTGTCGTCCAATTGCCGAAAAAGGCGTAAGCGATGCGGTCACCCTGTTCGCTGACGACAACGCGCGGCTCAAGGCTCGCTGCCTCGGCCTTGTCGCTTGCGTCGCGTTTACGGATCGTCAACATGCCATCCTGTTTAGCTCGACCGGGCAGGCCTGTCGATTTACCGGCGGCATTTCGCCAGTATTACCGGAGCAGAAAAATATGGCGCGTGTCATTTCGGTCGAAGCTGAGCGTTTTCCCATCGCCGGGGTTTTCACCATAGCACGCGGCTCCAAGACCGAAGCTGAAGTCATCACCTGTGCAATCCGTGACGGCAACCATACCGGGCGCGGTGAATGTGTGCCTTACCGGCGTTATGGCGAGACCATCGAAGGTGTCCTGGCAGCAATCGAAGCGATGCGCTCGGCGCTGGAAGCCGGTCTGGACCGCACACAATTGCAGGTGGCGATGCCGGCTGGTGCAGCGCGCAATGCCATAGACTGTGCGCTGTGGGATCTCGAAGCCAAGACAGCGGGCAAATCCGTGGCCGAGCTGCTGGGCATCACCCCTGAACCACTTGAAACCGCCTATACCCTTTCGCTTGCGGAGCCAGAAGCGATGGCTGCACAAGCTCGCGTCAATGCAACGCGACCGCTGCTCAAGGTCAAGCTCGGTGGCGAGAACGATGCCGCGCGCATCCGCGCCGTTCGCGAGGCGGCCCCCGAAAGTCGACTGATTCTGGACGCCAACGAAGGCTGGACCGACGACAATGTCGCAGAAAATATCGCTGCCGCAGCCGCACTTGGCGTCGCGCTGATCGAACAGCCCCTGCCCGCCGGCCGCGACGACAGACTGAGGCATATTTCCCGTCCAATCCCGATCTGTGCCGATGAAAGCGTTCATGCGGCAAAGGATATTGATGCGCTGGTCGGCCTCTACGATGCCGTGAACATCAAGCTGGACAAGGCCGGTGGGCTGACCGAAGCGCTCAAGCTGCGCGAGCGTGCTTGCGAACGTGGTCTCGGCATCATGGTCGGTTGCATGGTCGGCACCTCGCTTGCCATGGCGCCAGCGGTGCTCCTGGCGCAGGGGGCCGACTACGTCGATCTCGATGGACCATTGCTGCTGGCCCGCGATCGTGAACCGGGCCTTGTTTACGAAGGATCGCTGGTTTCACCGCCGGGCGGCGCGTTGTGGGGCTGAACGCGCTGCAAGCAGGATGAGCGCCAGGCCCAGCAACGCCACCGGCACCATGGCGTAAAAACCTTCGACCCCAAAGCTCTGGTAAAGCGGTCCTGAAGCCAGTGTGACTGCGGCCATGGCAAAGCCGTTGGCGAAGAACGCGATGCCTTGCGCTGCCCCCGTACGCTCCTCGGCCACTGTTTCCCCGATCATCTTCTGCAGGCCGATCAGCACGAGCGCCGTTGAAATGGCGTGCAGCGCCTGGAGGCCGAAGAAACCGGGCACGCCGAGACCAAGCGGCCCGATCAGTGGAAAGGCGATCCAGCGTATGACGGCGCCGAAGGCAGCCAATATCATCACACGGACGACCGGAACGTGGCTGAACAGCCGGTTGAAGGCCATGAACATGCCGACTTCACAGACCACGCCGAAAGCCCACAGAAAGCCTACCACGGAATCGCTTATTCCCAATGATTTCCAATAGATGGAGGAGAATCCGTAGAGAAACCCATGGCTGCCGACCAGGACACCGGCCCCCGTGGCGAAATAAAGGAAATACGGGTTGCGCAGACTGGGCACCGCCTGCTGCAAGTCGGCCGCGGAGAGCGGCGACGCGCGCCTTGGTTTTCCCATGCGTGGCGCCATCAACCCGACAGCGACAATGGCGAGGAACGATACGAACAGCATGATTGGCACCGCACCGGCTCCGGTCGAGGTCAGAATGAAGCCACCGACCAGATTGGCGCACAGGTAGGAGATCGATCCCCAGATACGCATGCGCGGATAGTTGGCGCCGAAACGACGCACACCAGACAGCGCCAGCGAATCGGCAATCGGGGAATGCGGTGTCCATACCACCGCCAGCACCAGCGAGACGGCGAGCACGATCGCGTAGCTCGGTGGCAGGAAATAGCCGGCAGACACCACCACGGAAGCGACCGCAAGCGTCAGATAGACGTTGACACGGTCGCTCGCCTTGTCGGCAAGGGACGTGAACAACGGGGTCGTCGCCACGCGCAGGAACATCGGTGCCGAGAGGATGACGGCGATCTTTTCCGGGCTGAAACCATGCGCCTCCAGCCAGAGCGGAAAATAGGGCAGGTAGATGCCGCTCGGCACCAGGACAGTGAAGAAGACCAATGCCATGCGCAGTTCATAGTTGCGCGGCTTGATCTGTTGTTCAGGTGAAAGCGGAGGCAGGGACATGAAAGGCAATCAGCAAGGGCTGCCGGCAAAATGACCGGCCAGCCGCCCTGCTCTATCATGGCTTCCAGTTGCCAGAAACTGGTTGGCCTAGTCGATTTACGTCAAATATTGCCCTGATTGGGCGAATGCAGAACCGACCGGTTGCTCAAGCGGCTTCCGCCGCCCTGACCTTCGTTGGCAGAACATCGAAAGTCACAGGGACCAGGACCGGTTCCGCCTGTGGCGCTTCGGGCATGACATGCGCCCAATGCAGGATTTCGAAACGACCGTCGAAATGTTCTACCACTGCGGTGCAGCTCTCAACCCAGTCACCGGTGTTGATGTACTGAACGTCTTCAACAGTTTCGATCGCCGCGTGATGGATGTGCCCGCAAATAACGCCGTCGACCTCGGAACGCCTGGCTTCCTCGGTGAGAACGTCCTGGAAAGAACCGATGAAATTCACCGCTTTCTTGACCTTGACCTTGGCCCAGGACGAAAACGACCAGTAAGGCATGCCGAAGACCTTGCGGAAGCGGGTGACGCCTCGGTTGATGAGCATGGCAGCGTCATAGGCATAGTCGCCGAAATAGGCGAGCCACCGCGCGTTATGCACGACCGTGTCGAACTGGTCGCCATGGATCACAAGCATCCGGCGACCATCAGCCGTTTCGTGAATGGCGCGGTCGGCCACCACGATGCCGCCGAAATGTACGCCCTGGAACTGACGGGCAAACTCGTCGTGATTGCCGGCGATGTAGGTGATCGAACTGCCCTTGCGCGCCTTGCGCAGCAATTTCTGCACCACGTCGTTGTGGGCCTGTGGCCAGTGCCAGCTGCGACGCAGCCGCCATCCGTCCACGATGTCGCCGACAAGGAAGATCGTATCGGCGTCGTGATGACGCAGGAAATCGATCAGAAACTCTGCCTTGGCCGCCTTCGATCCCAGATGCACATCCGAGATGAAGATGGAACGGAACATGCGTGGTTTGGCGCTGGACATCGCGATCTCACCTTTCGCGCTGGCTATGCATCGATTCATGCAACAACCGTATGACGGTTGCGATTAGGCCAGTCCTTTCGCTAGAGCAATTCCAGGAAAAGTGCGTAGCGGTTTTCCGTCCGGAATTGCGTAAAAACAAAGAACTAGAGCGTTTCCGCGTTTCCGTGGAAACGGAAACGCTCTAGCCTTGGGTATCTAATCGGAGGTTTCGGACATGGATCTCGGCATTCGCGGCAAGAAGGCGATCGTTTGCGCATCGAGCAAGGGACTGGGACGCGGGTGCGCGATTGCGCTGGCCGAAGCCGGCTGCGACCTGGTGGTCAATGGCCGCGACCCCGCGCTTCTGGCGAAAACCGCAGCGGAAATCCGGGAGCGATTCGGCGTGCGCGTTGTTGAAGTGGTCGGCGACGTGTCGAAACCCGAGGTGCAGAAGGCACTGATCGACGCCTGTCCCGACCCTGACATCCTCGTCAACAACAATGGTGGACCGCCCTATCGCGATTTCCGCGAACTGGATCGTGAGAAGATCCTGGAAGGCGTCACCAACAACATGGTCACGCCAATCGAGCTGGTGAAGGCTGTCATCGACGGCATGGCGACGCGCGGCTTCGGACGCATCGTCAACATCACTTCGCTGTCGGTCTATATGCCGATCCCCGGCCTTGACCTGTCCTCCGGGGCGCGCGCCGGCCTGACATCGTTCCTTGCCGGTGTCGCCCGCACCGTCATCGACCGCAACGTTACCATCAACAGCCTGCTCCCTGGCAAACTGGACACCGACCGCCTGCGCGGACCACACGAGCCAGGCTCGGTCGAGACGCCGGAGGCAGCAACCGCGCGCAGAGCACGTCTTGCCGCCGATATTCCAGCCAGACGGCTCGGCACACCGGAAGAATTCGGCCAGGTCTGCGCCTTCCTGTGCTCGGTGCACGCCGGCTACCTCACCGGCCAGAACATTCCGATCGATGGCGGCCTCTATGTAAGCGCCTTCTAATCAGGGAAAATTGCGGGTCTATCCGCAACTTCCTTGCTCAGTGCTTTGATCTCGCACGACTTTTCATTCCTTGAAAAAGCATGCGAGCCAGCCACATCCCGGCTCGAAATAACGTGGCTGCATGCTACAAGGGGTGACACAGCAGAAGGCGGGAAGGCATGGCAGGCGATAAGGGCAAAACGGCACGTTCGGACCTCGATGAGGCCGCGCTCTTTTTCCACAAATATCCCATTCCGGGAAAGCTGGAAATCCAGTCGACCAAGCCGCTTGGTAACCAGCGCGATCTTGCACTCGCCTATTCTCCAGGCGTTGCCGCGCCATGCCTTGCCATCAAGGATGATCCAGCAACCGCTGCCGACTACACGGCACGCGCCAATCTCGTCGCGGTGATCTCAAACGGCTCAGCCGTGCTCGGTCTCGGCAATATCGGTCCTCTCGCCTCCAAGCCGGTGATGGAAGGCAAGGCGGTGCTGTTCAAGAAATTCGCAGGCATCGACGTCTTCGACATCGAAATCGATGCGCCTGGAATTGAGCGCATGGTCGAGACGGTGTCGGCATTGGAGCCGACTTTCGGCGGCATCAACCTGGAGGATATCAAGGCGCCGGAATGCTTCGAGGTGGAAGAGCAGTTGAAGGCCCGCATGGGCATCCCGGTTTTCCACGACGACCAGCACGGCACTGCCATCATCGTTGCCGCTGCCGTGCTCAACGGGCTGGAGCTCGCAGCCAAGAAGATCGAGGACGTCAAGATCGTGACGTCGGGAGCCGGTGCGGCCGCGCTTGCCTGCCTCAACCTGCTCGTCGCGCTTGGCGCCAGGATCGAGAATATCTGGGTCACCGACCGCTTCGGCGTCGCCTACAAAGGCCGCGTCGAGGAAATGGACCGCTGGAAGGATCCTTACGTCAAGGACACCGAGGCGCGCACACTCGCCGACGTCCTCCCGGGTGCCGACGTCTTCCTCGGCCTGTCAGCGGCCGGCGTCCTCAAGCCGGAACTGCTCAAAGGCATGGCCGACAAGCCGCTGATCCTTGCGTTGGCCAATCCGACGCCGGAGATCATGCCCGAAGTGGCGCGTGCCGCCCGCCCCGACGCCATGATCTGCACCGGCCGTTCGGACTTCCCGAACCAGGTCAACAACGTCATCTGCTTCCCCTATATCTTCCGTGGCGCACTGGATTGTGGCGCCAGCGCCATCAATGAAGAGATGAAGATGGCAGCGGTGCGCGCGATTGCAGCCCTTGCCCGCGAAGAACCCTCCGATGTCGCCGCACGAGCCTATTCGGGCGAAACGCCGATCTTCGGGCCGGATTTCTTGATTCCTTCGCCGTTCGATCCACGTTTGATTCTGCGTATCGCGCCCGCCGTCGCCAAGGCAGCCTGCGATACCGGCGTGGCAACGCGCCCAATCTCCGACATGGCGGTCTATCTCGACAAACTGAACCGCTTCGTCTTCCGCTCCGGCCTCGTCATGAAGCCGGTATTCTCAACCGCTCGCACCTCAAGCGCCAAGCGCGTCATCTATGCCGATGGTGAGGATGAGCGCGTGCTGCGTGCTGCCCAGGTGGTGCTCGAGGAAGGCATCGCCGAACCGATCCTGATCGGTCGTCCGCATGTGATCGAGGTTCGCCTCAAACGTTATGGCCTGCGCATCAAACCGGGCGTCGACTTCGGCTTGATCAATCCGGAAGAAGACCCGCGCTACCGCCACTATGTCGACCTGCTGATCGAACTTGGCGGCCGCCGCGGCATTACGCCGGAGGCAGCCCGCACCATGGTGCGCACCGACAACACGGTGATTGCAGCGCTTGCCTTGAAACGCGGCGACGCGGACGCGCTGATCTGCGGTCTCGAAGGCCGTTTTGCGCGGCACCTGCGCAATGTTACGTTGATCATCGGGGCCCGCCCCGGCATCAGCGACCATGACCTTTCGACGCTTTCAATGCTGATCTCGCAGCGTGGCGTCATCTTCCTTACCGATACCTATGTCTCGATCGACCCGAGCGCCGAAGAAATCGCCGAGATGACGATCCTGGCAGCCGAGGAAATCCGCCGCTTCGGTATCGAGCCGAAGGCTGCTTTGCTCTCGCTGTCGGATTTCGGTTCGCGCGATGCGCCAAGTGCCCTGAAGATGCGCAAGGCTGCTGAAATCCTGGCGCGCGTGGCACCGGAACTGGAATGTGATGGCGAAATGCATGCAGACTCGGCTTTGTCCGAACATCTGCGCCAGCGCGTGTACCCGCACTCGCGGCTGAAAGGGGAAGCCAATCTTCTGGTGTTCCCAAGCCTCGATGCGGCCAACATCACGCTGACGGCGCTTCGGACCATGCTGGATGCATTGCATGTCGGCCCGATCCTGCTCGGCACCGACAAACCGGCACATATCCTGACCCCTTCGGTGACTTCGCGCGGCGTCGCCAACATGACCGCGCTGGCCGTCGTCGAAGCCTCGCACAAGGCGCAGGCTGCACTGCACGCGCCACGCAGCTGAAAGGTTCAAGGGAAGCTTAACCGGCCCGCGCTATTCTCATTGCCCGACACAGGCGGGCAATGAGGCTGATGACTGGAGCGGAACACAGGCTGGCGCTTGCGTGGACGCTGTTTAGCGTGATCGTGCTGGCCCTTTGTTCGATGGATCAAGCCGAGGCCGCCTCCCGCATCTGCCGTCAGTTGCGGGCAGAACTTGCCTCATTGCAGAAGGGCGGCGGCGCTGGCCAGCAGCGTCGCTATGACGGCGCCATCGCCCGTCAGAACAACGAACTGGCCAAGGCGCGGGCGCAGGCGCGCGATGCCGGTTGTGGGTTCTCGCTGTTCGGCGGCAGCGTCAGCCAGTGTGCTGCGCTGAACGCGGCCATCGACAGGATGAACGTCAATCTCGACAAGCTCCAGCGCAAACGCTCGCAAATGGGAAATGGCTCCCCACGACGCGATCGCGGCCGCTTGCTGGCGGCGCTCGATGCCAACGAGTGCGACGGCAAGACGACCACCGAAAAGCCTCTTCGAGCGACACGTGACGAGCCGGACAGCGAGACGGAAGCCGGAGCGGAAGAAGCAGCACTTGGTACAGCCTTCGTTCCCTCGCCATCAGGCGAATTCCGCACGATGTGCGTGCGCACCTGCGATGGCTACTTTTTCCCGATGTCGAATGCTGCCACCGCAAGCGATTTCCAGCGCGACCAAAACCGCTGCGAGGCAGGCTGCCCTGGAACGGAGATGCAGGTCTTTTATTCGCGTGGCATGGCCGGCGATCCCGCGACCATGTCGTCATCGAGAACCGGACGTCCCTACTCCGAACTGCCCGCAGCTTTTCTCTACAAACGCCCCGACCAGCCATTGCCACAGGGCTGCGGCTGCAATGCCGCGCAGAATTTCAAGATCATCGCCGGCAACCCGCCCGCCGCGAAACCTGAAGCCAATGCCGGTTCCGGTGCTCCCTTCCTGCCGACACCGACCGACAAGCCGGACCCGGCCGAAGATCCCGAGACACAGGCCAATGCATCGGGACACCTCGACGCCGCGACCATTCGCCAGTTGTTGAAGAAGCCTGATGTCTCGCCCGTTTCGGCCTTGCCGCCCGAACAGCGTAAGATCAGGGTCGTCGGGCCAACGTTCCTTCCCGCCCCAGAAGCGGCAATAGATCTGCAAGCTCCGGCCCCGAAACAAGTCCGGTAAGCGCCAGCCTCAGCGGCAGGAACAGCGCCTTGCCCTTGCGGCCAGTCGCGTCCTTGACCCGATTGGTCCACTCCTTCCATACCGTCGCTGTCCAGGGCTCTTCCGGCAGAAGATCGAACGCATCACGCAAGAACTGAAGCTCCTCCGGTTCGAACTCAGGCTTGTCGAGCGGGCCATCATGGACGATGCGCCACCAGGCGACCGCATCGCTCAGACGGTCGAGATTGCCACGCACCACGTTCCAGAACTGTTCTGCCTCGTCGCCGGAAATACCAAGCACGGCAAGGCGATCGCGGGCATCGGCAAAGGAAAGCGTGTGCATCAGGCCACGGTTCAGCACCACCAGTTCTTGCGGATCAAACTTGGCGGCGGATTTGGATGTTGCCGCGGGGTCGAAATGCGCTGCCAGCTCGCTCATATCAGGCATCGGCAGAACGTTTTCGGACGTGCCGATCAGGACCGCGAGTGACGCGACCGCCATCGGCTCGATACCGTCCGAGCGCAGCCCTTCGATCGAAAGTGAGCCGGTTCGCTTGGAAAGTCCCTCTCCCGTCGTGGTGGTCAGAAGATTGTGGTGACCGAAGATCGGGGCATCCGCCCCAAGTGCCTTGAACAACGCGATCTGCACGCCGGTGTTGGTGACATGATCGTCGCCGCGGATGACGTGGCTGATGCCCATCTCGACATCGTCGACCACCGAAGGCAGCGTGTAGAGATAGGTGCCGTCTTCGCGCACCAGAACCGGATCCGACACCGAGGCCAGATCGACGGTCTCCTCGCCGCGGACGAGGTCGTTCCAATGAATATCGGTGCGCTCCGGTTCCTGAGGGTCACCCTTGAAGTTGGGCAACAGGAACCGCCAGTGCGGGCGGCGGCCGTCGGTCTCGAGGTCGGCGAGTTGCTTGGCGGTCAAGGCCAGGGACTCCCGTCCATAGACAGGAGGCAAGCCGCGCGTACGACGGATCTTGCGCCGCAAATCCAATTCCTCTGGAGTTTCATAGCAGGGGTAAAGCACCCCGGCCTGCTTCAGGCGCTCGACGGCGGCGTCATAGATGGGCACACGGCGCGACTGATAATCGGTGGCGTCCGGGAAGATGCCCAGCCAATGCAGGTCATAGAGGATCGAATCTGCATATTCCTGCCTCGAGCGCAGCGTGTCAGTGTCGTCGAAACGCTGGATGAAGCGGCCCTTGTGCTTTTGCGCGAACAGCCAGTTGAAAAGCGCGGTACGCGCGTTGCCGATATGAATGCGGCCGGTGGGTGACGGGGCAAAACGGACGGTTACTGTCATGAACGGGGCGTACCGGATGAGTTGGACCTTGGCAAGGCGCGCCTTAAAACTGAGATCCGCCGGAAATAGGGCCAATTCCTTCGAATGAAAAAGCAGCGGGCCGCCTCTTTCGAAGCGGCCCACACTATTTTCGCAGCTTGCCAGGATCAGACGAGACCTTTGGTCAATTCCAGCGCCTGCCGCTCGAACAGCCGGCGATAGATACCACCGCTCAGCCGGATCAGCTCTTCATGCGAGCCTTCTTCGACGATCTTGCCGCGATCGAAGACCAGCAGACGGTCGAGTGCCCTCACCGTCGACAGACGGTGGGCGATGACCAACGTGGTGCGGCCGACCATCAGTCTTTCCATGGCCTGCTGGATCAGCACTTCCGACTCCGAATCGAGGCTCGAAGTCGCCTCGTCCAGGATCAGGATCGGCGCATCAGCCAGGAAGGCACGCGCAATCGCCACACGCTGGCGTTCACCGCCTGACAGCTTGACACCACGCTCACCGACCAATGTGCCATAGCCCTTGGGCAGCCTGGTGATGAAGTCGTGCGCACTGGCGAGACGCGCTGCCTCCTCGATCTCGGCCTGGGTGGCATCCGGCCTCGCATAAGCGATGTTTTCGGCAAGCGAGCGATGGAACAGGATCGGCTCCTGCTGAACGATGGCCACCTGCTGGCGCAGCGATGACTGCGTGACCTGCGAGATATCCTGGCCATCGATAAGGATGCGGCCGCCGCTGATGTCGTAAAGCCTCTGGATCAGCTTGACGAAGGTCGTTTTGCCTGATCCGGAGTGGCCAACAAGGCCCACACGTTCTCCAGGCTCGATCGCCACGGAGAAGTCGCGGTAAAGCGGTTCGCGATGGCTGCCATAATGGAAGGTGACGTGATCGAACACGATGCCGCCATCGGTGATGCGGGACGGCTCAGCTCCAGGCACATCCTCGATGCCGAGCGGCTGCGCCTGGAAGTCGACCAGTTCCTCCATGTCGTTGATCGAGCGCTGGAGATTGCGGATATGCATGCCGATATCGCGCAGATAGCCCTGCAACACGAAGAACGACGTCAGCACGAAAGCGACGTCGCCGGCGGAAGCCTGGCCGCGCAACCACAACAACAGCACGACACCGATGACGGCCGTGCGCAGGATCAACAACATCACGCCCTGCACGGTGCCGTTGACCGTGCCGCGGTTCCAGGTGCGTGCCGTGCGGTGATGCCACTTGGTGACAACCTCGGTAAGCCGCTGCTCTTCCCGCGACTCCGCGCCGAAACCTTTCACCACTGCGTTGCAGCTCACGGCATCCGCCAAGGAACCGCCAAGTCGCGTATCCCACGAATTGGCGAGTCTTGCAGCCGGCGCAACATAGGCGAGCGACAACACCGCGGTGACGGTGATGAAGACCAGCGAACCGATCGCCACGACAAGGCCCATCAACGGCCAGTACCAGCCGAGCAGCACAGTCGAACCCACCAACATGACTACCGATGGGAACAGCGCGACCAGGATCGTGTCATTGAGAAGGTCCAGCGCCCACATGCCGCGGGTGACCTTGCGCACTGTCGAGCCGGCAAAAGAATTGGCATGCCAATCAGTCGAGAAGCGTTGCACGCGATGAAATGCATCGGCACAGATGTCCGACATCATCTTCAAAGTCAGTTCAACGATGGCGTAGAAACCGAAATTGCGGAAAATGACCGAGGACAGTGCCAGTCCGATCAGCGCCACGAATGCGGCAATGGCGGCATTCCATGCCTCGTCGCCTGATGCGGCCCCTGAAGCCACGGCATCGACGAGACGGCCGGAATAGAGCGGAGTCAGTACGTCGGCCAGCGTCGAGAGCAAAATCATCGACATGATGAACAGTACCCTCAGCGGCTGGCGCCGCCAGTGAACAAGAGTGAAGCCAAGAACGCTGCCGAATGCGCCAGCGCGCAAATCGATCTTGAAACGTGTCATGATATTTGCAGGCACAATCGTGCCTGATCCCGAAAAAGTGTAAAGAAAACACCGCCTTGAAGGGCTAAATCGCCGCCCTGGATGCGGATGCGAAAATGGATTTGACCAGCCCTATGCCGGGCGGTGGTCGAGGTATTCCGGAGCCTATCCTGCGATGGCCGGTTCCCGCGGGAACGGCCTCGAAGACCTAGGCTTCGCTACCCCGTATAGAATTTTCAAATGCCATCATTCGTATCCTCCCGGTTAGGGAATCGCGGATGCAGACCTTATAGGAGAGGCATTTTGCCGCGCCAACCCCGGCTCTGTCACAAATGTGCCGTGGCATAACCGGTGAGGCTATGCTGCAACACTCAGGTCACTCGGCTATCGGGCAACGATCACCGGCTGCGTCTGAGATGCATCGCCTTGCCGTCGGTGGAAACCTCGAAGCCGAAACCAGCATAAAGCGAATGCGCATCGGCGGTGCGAAGGCTCCAACCTGCCACGCTGGCCAGATCCGGATGATCGAGCAACGCCCGGATCAGCTTCTTGCCAATGCCGGCGCCACGGCGTTCCGGCCAGACGATGACGTCGCAGAGATAGGCAAAGCAGGCATAGTCCGTGATCACGCGTGCAAATCCCACCTGTTGGTTGTCCAGGAAAGCCGCGACACAGAGCGAGTTGTCGAAGGCACGCCGGTGGATGTCACCACTGCGTTGCGCCCCCCAGTAACTCGCCTTGATAACCTCGGATGTCGCAGCGAAATCGATGCGATCCGGATCGAAGGAAATCTCGACTTCGGCCACGTTCAAGTCCGGTCCCGGAAGCGGTTGGTGATCGGGTAGCGGCGATCGCGACCGAAATTCTTCTTGGTGATCTTCACGCCTGGCGCGGCCTGCCGGCGCTTGTATTCGGCGATGTAGAGAAGATGTTCGATGCGCTCGACTGTAGCGCGATCATGGCCGCGCTTGACGATGTCGTCGACACCCATCTCATTCTCGACGAGGCATTCCAGGATGTCGTCGAGAACCGGATAGGGCGGCAACGAATCCTGGTCGGTCTGGTTCGGACGCAATTCGGCTGAGGGCGCCTTGTCGATGATGTTCTTCGGAATGACCTCGCCCGAAGGCCCAAGTGCCCCCGGCGGCACATGCGTGTTGCGCCAGCGCGAGAGCGCATAGACCTGCATCTTGTAGAGATCCTTGATCGGATTGAAGCCGCCATTCATGTCGCCATAAAGCGTGGCGTAGCCGACCGACATTTCCGACTTGTTGCCGGTGGTGACGACCATGGAGCCAAACTTGTTGGAGATTGCCATCAGGATGGTGCCGCGAGCGCGGCTCTGCAGGTTCTCTTCGGTGATCCCCTCCTTCGTGCCTTGGAAGAGTTGCGTCAGCGCATGCGAGAACCCATCGACCGGCTCGAAGATCGGCACAATGTCGTAGCGACAGCCAAGTGCGCGGGCACAATCCTCGGCATCCTTCAGCGAATCCTTGGAAGTATAGCGATAAGGCATCATAACCGCGCGCAGCCGCTCTTCGCCCAGCGCATCGACGGCAAGGGCAGCGCAGATCGCGGAATCGATGCCGCCGGACAACCCCAGAACGACGTTCTTGAAGCCGTTCTTGTTGACGTAATCCCGAAGGCCCAGCATGCAGGCGCGGTAGTCGGCCTCCTCCTGGTCGGGGATTTTCGACATCGGCCCTTCCGCGCATACCCAGCCGTCGGCGGTACGCTTCCACTCGGTGACGGCAAGCGTCTCTTCGAACTGGCTCATCTGGAAGGCGAGCGTTTTATCCGAATTGAAGGCAAAGCTCGCACCGTCGAACACGAGTTCGTCCTGGCCGCCGATCTGGTTGGCGAACAGGAGCGGAAGACCACTCTCGATGATCTGGCGCAGCACCACCTGATGGCGCACATCGAGCTTACCGCGATAATAAGGCGAGCCGTTCGGCACCAGCAGGAGTTCCGCTCCACTCTCGGCCAGCGTTTCGCAGACGCCGATATCGTTCCATATTTCCTCGCAGATCGGGATACCGATGCGCACCCCGCGGAAATTGGTGGGGCCGGAGATCGAGCCTTCCGAGAAGACCCGCTTCTCATCGAACTCGCCATAGTTCGGCAGGTCGACCTTATCGCGGGTGGAGAGGATTTTTCCTCCGTCGAGCACGGCCACAGAATTGTGCCGGCCTTTCTCGCCTTGCCTTGGAAATCCAACGATGATGCCAGGACCACCATCCCCAGTTTCACGCGCCAACTCTTCTATCGCCTTGAGGCAGGCTTCCAGGAACGCCGGTTTCAGCACCAAATCCTCCGGCGGATAACCGGAAATGAAGAGTTCCGTAAGCAGGACGAGGTCGGCGCCCTGGCGGGCTGCATCCGTCCTCGCCGCGCGCGCTTTGGCGAGATTGCCGGCGATGTCGCCGACAGTCGGGTTCAACTGAGCAACGGCAATGCGGAGCGTATCGGGGGCGGTCTTGCTGGTCATGTTCGCGGGTTTAGCGCGCCTCTCGGCATGCGGCAATGGCGATCGGCTAGGCCACTATTCGCCAGTGTATTCGCGGATGGTCTCCGGCGCATGGTTCTCGCCGATCGACATCGAAAGAATGCGCGAGATGTGCTTGCGCGGCAGACCCGTTTCGATTGCCCAGATGTTGATCTGGGCCTGGATCTTGTCGAAGTCGCGCTTGGACGTCGGATTTTCGGCAATGTCCAGTCCGGCATCACGCAACGCCGCCGACATGTCTTTCGAGATGATAAAGCTATCCCATTCCAGCCAGCGCAACAGATATTGCCCGGTGTTGCCGCCGAGCCGACTGCCATGCTTGGCGAAATAGCCGGTCAGCCCGACCTGATCATCCGCCGGCCATGCCGCCAGGAACTTACCGAAAGAGCCGTATTCCTTGGAGACCCGTTCAACGAATGCGGCGTTCTCGCGTACTGAGCGGATTTTCTGCGGGTTGCGCACGATCCGCTTGTCGGCAGCGAGATCGTGCCAGAAATCGTCTGGCTGGAAGAGCAGTCGCTTAGGCTCGAAACCAAGAAAAGCTTCCTCGAAGCCGGGCCATTTCTGCTCGATGACCCTCCAGACGAACCCGGCCGCGAAGACGCGTTCTGCCATGGTCGAAAGCACGCGATCGTCAGGCACGTCCGCAAGTGTCGCATTGTCGGGCGCCGCGCCCAGCAGCGATGCGAGTACTGTATCACCACCCTTGCGCTTTGCGGCTCGGGCGCGAATCTGCTGAAAATCAAGCATGTCTCACCCTCCCGAGCTGCGGTTTGGGCCGCGATGAAATGCTCCCACTATGTTCTATAGTTCGTTGAGACACGCAAGCACCAGCAAGGAGCAGCCCATGCAACGCAGGACCATGGCAGAGCTGGCCAGCCGCTGGCTGTCACGCAATGCGGATGCGCTGACCGACAGCGAGCGTCGCGTGCTGCAAAGTGCGATCGACCGCAAGACAGTATCTTTCTATGCAGGGGATACCGAACATCAGGGTGCCACCGCCGGCGCACGGGTTGCCGATGCTGTGGCCAGGATCGGCGGCTCGTGGAGCTTCATCATTTCCTTCCTGGTGTTCCTGGTGGCCTGGGCAGCACTCAACAGCGTTTTTTTGGTCAGCGGAGCGTTCGATCCCTATCCCTACATCTTCCTCAACCTGGTGCTGTCGATGCTTGCGGCGATCCAGGCCCCGGTGATCATGATGTCGCAGAACCGGCAAGCCGAACGCGACCGCGCCGCTGCCGCGCACGACTATGAGGTCAACCTCAAAGCCGAAATCGAGATCATGGCGTTGCACGAGAAGCTGGACGAGTTACGGCACAACCAGATCATAGTGATGCGCGACGACATCAGGCACCTTGCCGAGCAAATGCAACAGCTCGAGGAAAAACTTTTGTCGCGTGCCCGCCCAGCGCGATCTCGCAAATGACGGAAACGCTTCATCGGCTCATCGAACAGTATGGACTGCTGGCCGTTTTCCTCGGCTGCCTCGCCGAAGGCGAAACCGTCGCCATGCTCGGCGGCTTCTTTGCCCACCAGCACGTCCTCGTAGCCTGGCAGACGCTACTGGCCGTTTTTGCCGGTGCGTTTCTCGGCGATACCGCCTTCTTTGTGCTTGGACGAAGCTTCGCGCAAACCAGACTTGTGCAACGCATCAGCAGCAAGCCCGGCTTCAACCGCGCCCGTCAGCTTATCACCGAACACCCGAACATCTATGTGCTGTCAAACCGCTATATCTACGGCATGCGGGTTCTGGGCGGCATCGTTGCCGGTCTCTCCGGCATCGCAGCAGCCCGATTTCTCCTTCTGAATGCCATTTCTGCCGCCGTCTGGGCGACACTATTCTGCGGCTTTGGCTATCTGTTCGGCCTCGGCGCGGAACAAATCGTCGGCCGTGCACTGCTTCGCCACGAACGCCTGCTGGTCGCATTTGCAATCGGTGTCATCGTCATGACGATCATGATTGCCGTGGCCCGAAGCCTGCTCCATCGGGAAAAAGCCCGGGAACGCCGGACCACCGAGGCAAATCAGAGCGGCGCGCCGTAGAGGCGTTCGACAATGGCGAACAACCATACACCGGCGGCAAGAACAATGGAGATCAAAACCGCGAGCGAGCCGCAATCCTTGGCGAGCTGGATATCGATGTTGAACTCGCGGCTGATCGCGTCACAGGTTGCCTCGATGCCCGTGTTCAGGACTTCGACCATGATCAGGACAAGAACCACCCCGATCAGCAGTGCATAGCCGGCCCAGCTTGTCGCCACGAACCAGCCGAGTGGAATTGCCAGCACAAGCAGCATCAATTCCTGCTGGAAAGCCGCTTCACTTTGCGCGAGCCGGCGGAACGCGCGAACGGAGTTATGGAAAGCGTCGATCAGCCGCTTCATGGAGTCCTGTCCCTTTCCGATGATCGGCTTTTTCGATTGCGCCTTTCGATGGGGTGGCGTGCTTATCCGATATCCTCCGGTCGTCCGCAACCAAGATTGCCGATTCCGGTTCTTCTAAGCCTTAAATGAAAGCCGACAAAAATATCTTGGCCTGCTCTTGCATAACAAGCACAGCCTCAAGTAGAAAAAAGCGCCGGAAAATCGGCAGGTTAAGAAAACTTTAGCGCTAGCACATCTAAGGTCTTGCAAGCGAAAGTCGTTGGCGGAACGTCTTTCGTGTCGATTCGACTTCGAAATGAGTTCTGCAACCGGCAGCTTAGAGACCTTTTGTTCTTGCGTCGGTTCTGGTGGGGGAATTGGGGTCTAAATGCAGCCGGCAGCCGTCACGCCTGAGCGGAGTTCCGACATCGCGACCACCGTCGTCGCCACGATGCGGCAACTCGGCGTCATCGCAATGCCGCGCAATTACGAGATTTTCTACGAGGCGCTGGCCGGGACAAATCCGGAGCTCAGCCTTGCCGTGCTCGACCTCAGCAAGCGGCCAACACAGGACGATCTCGACCGCATCGGGCGTAAATTCTTCGCCCAAAACCACAAACATGGCATCGTCGATCATGTGCGGGATGTATTGGCGCGAGAACTCGAAGATATCGCCTCATTGCTGCGCAACGAACGCAGTCATATCGAAAAATACGGCAAGATCCTCGACGAAACCTCCGACGGACTTGCGAACCGCAGCGTGATTTCCAAAGAGCTGCTGGAAAAGATCGTCGGCGCAGTCTCAACTGCAACCGCTTCGAGCATAGATCATGGCAAGCAGGTGGCGAGCACGCTAGGCGACAAGACTGCCGAGCTGGAAAGCGTCAAATCGAAGCTCGAGGAATACAAGCGCCTCGCCGACACTGACCCCCTGACCCAGGTCTGGAACCGCCGCGCTTTCGACGCCGAAATCGCGCGCATCTACAACAGCAACAAGGGTATCCTGTTCAACGCGCTGATCCTGGCCGATATCGACCGTTTCAAGGAGATCAACGATCGTTACGGCCACCCCGTGGGCGACAAGATCCTCAAAGACATCGCCGATATCTTCCAGACCAGCGTCTCAAGCGGCATGTTCGTCGCCCGCACCGGCGGCGAGGAATTCGCCCTCATCATCGAAGGCGCCAGCGAGGAAGTTACTTTCGACATTGCCGAGCGTATCCGCGTTCTGATCGAGCAGACCCCCTTCGTCAGCAGCCAAAGTGGCGCCAGCTACGGCACGGTGACGATTTCGATGGGTATCTGCATGGCTTCCGAGGCAATCGGACCGGAGGATCTCTATTCAAAAGCCGATCGCGCCCTCTACCGTTCCAAAGTCGAGGGCCGCAATCGTGTCACCCGCCATTCCGTTATGGGCGGCCGTGCCAGCAAGAATTGGCTGATCTACAAGAAAGACTAGCCTCGCCAACTAACGCTCGGACGAAGTTGAGCAACCGTTGAGATCGTTGCCGGCTGGTTTGTTCTTGTTTTGTTCCGAATTTCATCGAAAACCTTTCACCGTGAACTTTTCTGCACTATATTTGCAGCAGAAAGGAAGAATCATGTCGACTAGGATTGCGACAGCCCCTCATGCCCAAGAAAGCGCCGTCATCACCAAGGCAACGCTGCGGGCCGCTGAACGGCTGGATGTGACAGCTCGAGCCTTGTCCATGATCATCGGCGTGTCGGAGGCAACGGTTTCGCGCATGCGCAAGAGTGAGTTTCTGCTCGACAGAGGCTCCAAACCATTCGAACTGGCAGTCTTGTTCATACGCCTGTTCCGGTCACTCGACGCCATCACCGGTGGCGACGAGACCGTGGCGCGGGCATGGTTGCGCAACGCCAATACAGCGCTGGGCGGTAAGCCGCTGGAGAAAATCCTGACTGTTACCGGACTTGTTGATGTCATCGGCTACCTGGACGCCCGCCGCGCTCTCGTCTGAGGCAATCGGCATCGACGGACTGTGCTGGCGCATGGTGGAGGCGCAGCACCATGTCTCCACCTTGAAGCTCGTCGACACACTGGATGAACAGACGCTGCTGGAAGAGCTGATCGAGGACACCAAGCCGCATATCCCCCTCGAGTGCCGGCATCTGCACTATCTGCTCGCCACGCCCTTCCGTTACGGCTCGGTCTACCCTTACGGCTCGCGGTTCCGCCGGGCAGGAAGGACGCTCGGTGTCTACTACGCGGCTGAAACCATTGCCACCGCGGTGGCGGAGATGTCGTTCTACCGGCTGCTGTTCTTCGCGGAATCGCCTGATACGCCATGGCCGCACGACGCAGCCGAATACACTGCCTTTTCGGCCAAGTTTCGCACCGACAAAGCATTGGACCTCACCAGACCGCCGCTGGACCGCGACGCAGCCATATGGACACTTCCAACCGACTATGCGGCATGCCAGAAGCTGGCGGATATGGCGCGCGAAGCACCCATTGAGGCTATCCGCTATCAGTCGGCACGAGACCCGGGGGGCAAGAATTTCGCGCTGCTCACCTGCACGATCTTCAGCAACCCGCAACCGACGGAGTGGCAGACTTGGCGTGTCCGCCTAAGCGCCTCGGGCGTTCAGGCACTATGCGAATTCCCGCCGCGCCGCATCGGCTTCGACCGGACGGCCTTTGCCGGCGACCCACGGCTTGCCGCGTTAAACTGGGATCGCGGCAAAGGCTGATCGCGTCGCCTCCGCCTCGGCGACGACCCATTCGCGGAAAAGCCTGATCTTTCGCGACTGCCGGCGTGATTTTGGATAGACCAGGCTGTAGCTGCGGTCGTCACGCCCGATGTGCTGGAAGGGTCGTATCAGCCGGCCGCTGCTCAGCTCGTCGGCGAAGAAAATCGGCATCACCATCGCGACCCCTTGCCCCTGCAGGGTCAAACCGACATCGATCGTCTGAACGCCGATTACCAGATCCATGCGATTGTCATCGGAGCCGTTCTCCACGCCGGCACCGGTGAGCCAGTGCGCCCACCAGCTCTGCGCTCCAAACCGGCGCACCTTCAAAAGATCGGCGGGATGCACGATGCCATGCTTGTCGCGATAGTCAGCCGTGCAGACTGGCGCATACTCCATCGGAAACAGTGAAAAAACCTCATGCTCGGGCAGCACGCTGTCACTGCCCCGGATCATCACATCGACGTCCTCCCTGGCAAAATCGATACTGTCGTTCGATGTATGGAGCTTGATCCGGACCTCCGGGTTGGCGACCTGGAAGGAAGGAAGGCGCGGGACAAGCCAGGTGGACGCAACTGTCGGCAGCGTCGATATGATCAGATGAAGATCAGCCTTCCTTGCGACTTCGACAAAAGCCGACCCAAGCAAATCCAGCGCCTCGGTGACCTTTGGCGACAGCTTGCGGCCTGCCGCCGTCAGCGTAACCTGTCTCGGCTCGCGCACGAAAAGCGGAATGCCGATGCGATCTTCCAGCAGCTTGATCTGATAGCTGACTGCCGCCTGGGTCATGCCAAGCTCTTCGGCTGCGCGCGTAAAGCTCTGATATCTGGCAGCGGCCTCAAAGGCCCGAATGGCGGCAATAGGCGGCAGCTTCATGCCGATACATAAGCATTCTTTATGGCAGATTGCGATATTTCGCTTTGTCAGACCAGACGATACCCACCATCTTCGCTCTCGGACGATTTGCCGAATCCAGAGGCCAAGATGAAAGCGCTGCTGAAAAGACTTATCGCTGGACTGGGCTTTTCTCGCCGCGGGATCGTCAGCGTCCGCCGCTTCGACAGCGCGGGTTCCTTCAACGGAATGAACGAGGCGCAACTGCGCGATATCGGCCTGTGGCGCGCTGACGAGCAAACCTATCTCCGGCTGCGGGAGCCCGCTGCCCTCGAAGTCCTGTTTCCCGGCACGGGCGGAACGCCTGTTGGCGAGGACGGCAACACCCGCTCCGGCCCGATGAAGCCACGCCTGGGGGTCAAGAACAACACGCTCGCTGGCTGATGGCATAAAAAAGGCGCCGGTCTCGGCGCCTTTTCCTTCCATGCCCGTGCAGTCGATTTATTCAGCCGCCTGCGTATGTGGCTGGCGAACATGGCTCTTCTTGAGCAGTTCCGACACCAGGAACGCCAATTCGATCGCCTGGTCGGCATTGAGACGCGGATCGCAGTGGGTGTGATAGCGATCCTGCAAATCCTCTGCCGTTATGGCGCGGGCACCACCGGTGCACTCGGTGACGTTCTTGCCCGTCATCTCGATGTGGATGCCACCTGCGTGGGTACCTTCCGCCTGATGTACCTCGAAGAAGGTCTGCACCTCTTTCAGGATGCGCTCGAACGGACGGGTCTTGTAACCGGCGGCGGTGATGGTGTTGCCGTGCATCGGATCGCACGACCACACCACGCTGCGACCGGCATTCTTCACCGCACGCACCAGCTTCGGTAAATGATCGACAGCCTTATCGGCACCGAAACGAGCAATGAGCGTGAGCCGGCCCGGCTCGTTTTCGGGATTGAGCAGGTCAATCAGTTCCAGCAGGCCGTCCGGCGACAGCGATGGGCCGCATTTCAGGCCAAGCGGGTTCTTGATGCCGCGGCAATATTCAATATGCGCGTGATCCGGCTGGCGGGTGCGGTCGCCGATCCAGATCATGTGGCCAGAGGTGGCGTACCAGTCACCAGAGGTGGAGTCGACGCGGGTCAGCGCCTCCTCGTAACCGAGCAGCAGCGCTTCGTGGCTGGTGTAGAAATCAGTCTCGCGCAGCGCAAAGTTGGTTTCCGAGGTAATGCCAACCGCTCGCATGAAATCGATGGTTTCGGTGATACGGTTGGCGAGCGCCTCGTATTTCTCGGCCTGCGGGCTGTCGGCAACGAAGCCAAGCATCCAGCGATGTACGTTTTCCAGGCTGGCGTAACCGCCCTGCGCGAAGGCGCGCAAAAGATTGAGCGTTGCCGCCGATTGGCGATAGGCCATTTCCTGGCGAGCAGGATCAGGTATGCGTGACTTCCCGTCGAATTCGATACCGTTGATGATGTCGCCACGATAGCTGGGCAGCGTGACCTCACCCTTGGTTTCATTGTCGGACGAACGCGGCTTGGCAAATTGGCCTGCGACACGGCCAATCTTCACCACTGGCTGCGATCCCGCGAAGGTCAGCACAACCGCCATCTGCAGGAACACGCGGAAGAAGTCGCGGATGTTGTCCGCGCCGTGTTCCGCAAAGCTTTCTGCACAATCACCACCCTGAAGCAGGAAAGCTTCGCCATTGGCCACAGCCGCCAATTGCTTCTTCAGCTTGCGGGCCTCACCAGCGAAAACCAGCGGCGGAAAGGTGGCAAGGCGGGCCTCGGTCTCCTTCAGTGCGGCAAGATCCGGATAGGCAGGAACCTGCTGGATCGGCTTCGCTCTCCAGGAATTCGGGGACCACTTCGTCATTGCCGCACCCACTATTGTCGCACCCAACGCGCTTACGTGCCGGGCAGGATCGCCCAAGCCTGTCCCATAGATGGGAATGGCGGCTCCATACAGGAAGCCGGTTTCCTATTCTAGCCCGGATTTGGCAGGGACGCGAACGACTTATGCATCCCCCTTGCGCGTTACAACGTTTGCGCACTCCCTCCCAAACCTGCAGCAAGGACAAGATCTTACCTAACGGAACCTGTGGCGCATAGGACACGCAGGTGAAGCCAATCACAGACCTCCGCCGCCAATCGGGCGAGAATGTTAACGGAAAATGATCAATTGGTGTTACTCTGTGTAACAAAACTAGAGAGGTTTGGGCGGGAAGTGATTCGGGTCGATAGACCGAGCCATTCAATGCTGAAACGGTGGCGCCACGATACGGCAACACCGTCAACCCGGACGCCGGTTTCGTCGATGCGCGGTTTCTGGGGCCTTATGCGGGCATACTGGTTCTCGGACCGGTGGCGAGAAGCATGGGCGCTGGCCGCCATCATCGCACTTCTCACGGCGCTTTCCAGCAAGACAGGCGTCTGGTTTGCAATAGCCTCGGGTGAATTGGTCAACTCGATCGCCTTTTTCCACGATGCCGCCAACACCACGCCCCTCACCTCGCTGTTGAGCAATGCCGGCTGGCTGGTCCTGCTTGTCATCATCAAGGATGTCGGGATCACCGGCACCCGCACACTGGTTTCGGCAACATTGCATCGCAAATGGCGCGGCTGGTTGAACGGCCGCTTCAATGACGCTCTGCTCGACGCCAACCACACACATTTCCATGCCCAGAATGGGGGCCAAGGCAGCGCGCCGGACAACATCGATCAGCGTGTGCAGGAATCGATCAAGGACATGACCGGTGGCGCCATCGGGCTTGCCATGGGCGTGCTGGCGGTAGCCACCTCGCTGTTCTTCGTTGGACAGAAGCTGATCGCAGACTCTACGGAAGTCGCGGGGTTGGAATTCCTCGGCGACTACGGCAGTGCTGTGCTGGCGTTCGCCGCGGTTGCGGCCTACGTCCCGGTCAACACATGGATTGCCATGAAGCTCGGTGGCATGCTTGAGCGGCTCTCGGTCAAGATGCAGCAGGCCGAGGGCAGCTATCGCGGTGAATTAACGACGCTGTTGCGGCGTTCCTTCCACGTTGCAGCCGCACGTGGCGAGGAAGTGCAGAAGGCCATGCATGGTCGCCTTTATCAGGATATCGACCAGACCTGGGGACGACTGAACCGGGTCAATGCCGGTTATTCGTCGTTTGAACTGGTCTACAATTTCATCGGCGCCCGCATCGTTGCCTATGGGCCGGGCCTTATCCCCTTCATTCACAACAAGGTCGATCTCAAGGGCTACATAACCGGCGCCGAATTGGTCAATTCGCTGATCAGCCAGTGTTCGTGGTTCATCCATGTCATGCCGGCGATCGCGGCCCTCAGGGCCAACAGCCGCCGCGTCATCGAGCTGGCCGATGCCATCGAAAGCGTCCAGCAGCCAGCCGATTTCTATCGCCAGTCCGGTCATTCGGACTTCCACTATACCCATCAGAACCCGGTTTTCGGCCTGACCATCCAGCATCTCGAATTGATGCAGAAAGGCGTCGATGCCGCGCCTTTCGTGACAACGGAACGGCTACGCTTCCGGCGCGGCGAATGGACCTTCCTGAAGGGCGAATCCGGCAGCGGCAAAACCTCACTCATCAAGGCCATCAACGGCTTGTGGCCTTACGGGCGCGGCACCGTCGTCTTCCCGGAAGGCGTGAAAACTTTCTATGCCGCGCAGGAAGTGAAGTTGCCGCCAGTGTCCTTGAAGGAACTGGTCTGCCTGCCGGATTCACCAGACAATCATTCCGACACCAAGGCTGCTGCTGCCCTGCACCGGGCGGGTCTCGGAGAATTCATCGAGTATCTGTCCGAAGGCACACGCGACAATCACAGCTGGGACCAGATCCTTTCCGGCGGCCAGAAGCAGAAGTTGATCGTTGCCCGTATCCTCCTGCAGCAACCTGGCCTGCTGTTCCTCGATGAAGCAACTGCAGCACTCGATCCGGACGGTAAGGTCGCTTTCCACCAGGCGATAAAGGACAACTGCCCGGACGTTATCGTCATCAGTGTCATGCATGAGGCGATCCCGCCTCGCTCAGCGAGCGGCGAGGAATTCTACAACAGCGTGCTCAGCATTGCCGACGGCGTCGCGACCAAGAAGCCGCTGGTCCCGACCCTGCCGAGGGAAATCATCACGATCCTCGCCAACCCACCTGCCCCTCCGGTCATCAAGACACCGATGCTGGAAGACGGTTGGGCGCGCATTACGCGCATGCGGCTCAGGCAGAAATAGTGGCTTGAGCCATTTCGAGTGCTTCGGCTTTCGCCTGATTTGATCCCTGCCAAGTTGACGACGGGTTCAAACACACTGATTCCCGGGTGCGGCTGCGTTGATTTTCAGAACAGCGCAATCGCCCTGCCTTCCCCCATCTTGACTTTGACGTTTACGTCAATGTTAGGCTTTGCCTTCGATCATGGGAGGCAGGATCGATGACATTTTCCCTTGCGCAGTCTGCCCGGACTGAGACGCCCCAAAAGAACAGCACCGAAGCTGCTCCAGCCGTGCGTCGACGTGATATCCGCTTTGACGCCGATGATGGATTTCCTCTTGCCGGCACGCTGTTCGAGGGTGACGGGCAGAAGCCACTCGTGTTGATCTCTTCAGCGACCGCAGTGCCACGCGGCTTCTATGCCGCTTTTGCCGCGGCAGCCGTAGAGACCGGCGCACGCGGCGTGTTGATCTACGACTATCGCGGCACAGGCAATTCTACACGCCCAAAAGGCTGGTCGAAGCGGATCGGAATGGCCGACTGGGCATTGCATGACATGCCGGCGGCGGCCAAGGCCCTCGACAAGATCGCTCCAGGACATCCGATGGTCGGCGTTGGGCAATCCTATGGCGGCCAGGCGCTGGGCTTGTGCGGTATTTCGGATCGCTTCGTACGCTACGGCATGGTTGCGGTCATGTCGGGCTATCATCGCGGCCTCGACGACAGATGGGCGGGGCCACGCATGTTCCTGCTTGGCGTCCCGCTCTCCTATCTGTTCCGCGACATGCCCAAGTGGATGCGGCTCGGCGAACCTATCCCTGCGACGGTTTTCCGCGACTGGGCACGGTGGTGCTCGATGCCGGACTATTTTTTCGACGATCCGGAGCTTGGGGAAACTGCACGTTTCACCAAGGTGCAAACACCCATCCTGTCGCTGCGCATGACTGACGATCCATGGGGAACGGAACGTGCCGTCGTCTCGCTCATCAAGCACTACGACAACGCCCCCATCGAAAGGCGCTGGATTTCGCCGCAGGACGCGGGCAGCTTCGTCGGCCATCTCGGCTTCTTCCGCTCACGCTTCGCAGAAACGCTGTGGCCGCCATTTCTGGCCTGGCTGCTTGATGGCACCGAATTCACTATCGGTAGTGCGCCACCACAACACGTCTAGAGGCACACGGTTGCCGCATACCCTTTGACCGTGCTGACAAAAATGCTAGGAGCCCGGCAACGAAGGCGCGGAGCAACGAATTCCGACCATGGATGCCAGGCAATTGAAGATCGAGTCCGCGCGGGCAGCCCTTGCCCATGTCACGGATGGCATGCGGCTGGGCATCGGCACCGGCTCGACGGCAGAAGAATTCGTGCGGCTCCTGGCGGCAAAAGTCGCGACGGGCCTTTCGGTCATCGGTGTACCGACCTCGGAACGCACGGCTGCATTGTGTGCGGAACTCGGTGTGCCGCTGACGACACTTGAGGAGACGCCCGAACTCGACCTTACCGTCGATGGTGCAGACGAAATCGATCCTGAACTCACACTGGTCAAAGGCGGTGGCGGTGCCTTGTTGCGTGAAAAGATCGTGGCTGCGGCTTCGCAGCGCATGATCGTGATCGCCGACCGTTCCAAGCTCGTCGATATGCTGGGCCGCTTCCCGCTGCCCATCGAAGTCAACCGCTTCGGCCTGCGCACGACCGAAATCGCTGTTGCCTCAGCGGCACGCGAACTCGGCCTTTCCGGGCCAATCACATTGAGGATGACGGCGGGCCAGCCTTTTGTTACAGACGGCGGTCATTTCATTCTCGATGCATCTTTTGGCCGCATTCCGAATACAAGAGCGCTATCAACTGCCCTCCATGCCATTCCTGGCGTGGTCGAGCACGGTCTTTTCATCGGGCTGGCGTCCGCGGCGGTTGTTGCAGGTGCCAATGGCATCGAAACTGTCCACGCCCCCCGATAAACAAGGGAGTCTTTCCGATCATGATGTTGAATAACCGGGTCCGCCGTCTTTCCGTGATGCTGGCGACCGTTGCGGTCGTTGCCTTCGCAGCACCTTCCTTCGCCCAGGAAATTTCCGAATCGCACCTCAAGGCGGCCCGTGCGGCAGTCGCGGCAATCCACGCGACCGACGCGTTCGACAACATCCTGCCACAGGCAGCGGCTGCACTCGAAGCACAGCTGATCCAGAAAAATCCCGATCTGCAGGAACTGATCAGCCAGACGATCAACGCCAAGGCTCTTGCACTGGCTTCGCGCCGCTCCGATCTAGAGAAGGAAGCGGCGACTGCCTACGCCAAGGTGTTCTCGGAGCAGGATCTCAACAACATCGCCACCTTCTATCAGTCAGAGACCGGCAAGAAACTGCTCGACAGCGGTCCGATCGTGACCCGCGAGCTCGTCAAGGCCGCTGAGATCTGGCAGAACGGCGTCGCCCGCGACCTCGCCCAACAGGTCGGTGAAGCGTTGCAGGGCGCTGCAGGCGCCAAGGCCCCGGCCCCAACCGATGGCGCAGCGCCAGCAGACGGCGCTGCACCGGCCGACGGCGCGGCTCCGGCCGAGGGTGCCGCCCCTACGGATGGCAGCGCCAACTGATCGCCATAGTTCAGCGAAACTGAATCAAAAGCCCGGCCACCGCCGGGCTTTTCTTTTGTCGATTCGACGCCTACCTCTGACTTGCGTTGCACAAAGGAACAGGATCTCGCCATGAGCGCTTACGACTACGACCTTTTCGTTATCGGCGGCGGCTCGGGAGGCGTGCGGGCAGCACGTGTGTCAGCAGCGCTCGGCAAGAAGGTCGCCGTCGCCGAGGAATACCGCTTCGGTGGTACTTGCGTGATCCGCGGCTGCGTGCCGAAAAAGCTCTTCGTCTATGCCTCTCAATTTCCGGAGCATTTCGAGGACGCCGCCGGCTACGGCTGGACCGTACCGCAGGCGAGTTTCGACTGGCAGACGCTGATCGCCAACAAGGACCGTGAGATCGCGCGGCTGGAGGGACTTTACGCCAAGGGTGTCCAGGGTGCCGGCGGCCAGACCTTCCAAACCCGGGCCACCCTCGTCGACCGTCACACCATCAGGCTGGAGGCGGAAAATCGCGCCGTCACTGCCGACCAGATCCTGATCGCCACGGGTGGCCGCCCGGCCGCGCACCCGGCGCTGCCTGGCCACGAACACTGCATTACCTCCAACGAGGCGTTTCATCTGGCTGAATTGCCCAAGGCGATCGCCATTGAAGGCGGTGGTTACATTGCTGTCGAATTCGCCAACATCTTCCATGGACTTGGCGTCGACACGACCCTGATCTATCGCGGCACTGAAATCCTGAGCCGCTTCGACATGGATCTTCGCCGTACCCTGCACGAGACCATGGAAAAGAAAGGTATTCGTATCCTCTGCCGCACTGTTTCCGAAGAGGTGAAGCGCCGCCCGGACGACCGGCTCGACGTAAGGGTGACCGGAGGCGACGTGCTCACCGTCGATCAGATGATGCTCGCCATCGGCCGCCAGCCAAACACTGAAAAGCTGGGGCTTGAGGCTGCCGGCGTCGAATTGTCGCCGATTGGCGCCGTCGTCGTGGACCAATATTCCCGCACCAATGTCGACAACATCTGGGCGGTGGGCGACGTCACCAACCGCGTCCAGCTGACGCCAGTCGCCATCCACGAAGCCATGTGTTTCGTCGAGACCGCCTTCAAGAACAATCCCGCCTCGCCAGATCACGACACCATCGCCACCGCTGTCTTCTCGCAACCGGAAATCGGCACCGTCGGCCTTTCGGAGGACGACGCCGCCAGGCGTTTCAGCGACTTGGAGATTTATCGCGCCTCCTTCCGGCCGATGCGACACACACTGGCCGGACGCGACGAGAAAATGCTGATGAAGCTGGTGGTTGATGCTGCCAGCCGCAAGGTGCTTGGTGCGCACATCATGGGCCCCGATGCGGGTGAAATGGCACAGCTCCTGGGCATCCCGATCAAGGCTGGCCTGACCAAGGATGATTTCGACCGCACCATGGCTGTGCACCCGACCGCAGCGGAAGAGCTCGTCACCATGTACAAGCCCACTTACCGCGTCAAAAATGGTGAACGCGTCGACTAGAGGTCGCTGTCGGTCCTTGCGGGCAAGGCGGAAACTATCCTCTCACCCTTGACTGTGCAGCGGCACAGGATAGTTTAGGGACAAAATACCGGCCTTGTTAGCCGGACGGCAAGTGTGCCTCGTATGCCTCGCCCGACGGCGATGGCTGCGGGGCATTTTCGTTTTGGGGGGCATTGCTGGTGAAACGCCGCGTCGAGATCGGCATCCTGTATTCCCGTTCCGGGAACTACCGCCTTGTCTCGGAGTCCTGTCATCGCGGTGCCATGCAGGCCATCGCAGCAATCAATTCCGATCCCTTTTCCCCGATCGAATTCATCCCCATCGAGCGCGATCCGCAAGGCAATGCCGACCGCTATGCGACGCTGGCCGAGGATATCCTGCGCAACTCAAGCGCCCGCCATATCATCGGCGGCGTCACGTCCTGGAGCCGCAAGGAGATCATTCCGGCCCTCGAGAAAGCTGGCGGCATGCTCTGGTATGCCTGCCCGTATGAAGGGTTCGAAGCCAACGAGCATGTCGTTTACATGCATGCGTGTCCCAATCAGCACCTGGTGCCGCTGCTTGGGCACGTCATCCCCATTTACGGTGCCAACGGCTTCCTGACCGGCTCCAACTACATCTGGGGCTGGGAAACCAACCGCGTCGCCCGCGACCTGATTGCCGACGCCGGCGGCCGTGTGCTCGGCGAACGCTATCTGCCGCTTGGAGAAACCGACGTATCGCGGCTGATCGACGAGATCCGCGCAACCCGCCCGAACTTTATCCTCAACAACCTGATCGGCCCCTCCTCCTATGCCTTCTTCCAGGCCTATGCAGAGCTGGCACGCCAGGACGATTATTTCACGCCGCAACGCTGCCCGATCATCTCTTGCAACCTGACCGAATGCGAACTGCCAGCCATCGGCACCGCCGGCGATGGCCACCTTTCCGCCGGACCGTATTTCCACGACACTTCCCTCAAGGAAGTCTGGCTGGTTGGCCAACTCGAAAGTGGCCGCCCACGTCCGTCATCTTTCCAGGCCTCCGCCTACGCCTCCGTGAAAATTCTCGCTTCCATTCTGACTGCCGACAGCGACGCCAGCCCGAGCGAGCTGTCCAAAGCCTTTGCAAGCAGCAGCTTCACCACACCGTTCGGAACGATCAGTATCGATCCGCAGACGCAGCACGCGACGCTGCCTGTCGAGATCGGTCGTATCGCGGGAGACGGTTTTGAAAAAGTTAGCGTTACCAAGGCAGTCGAGCCCGATCCTTACCTCTCGCGCTATGATCGCACCAAGGTATTCGGCCGTCGTAAGCTGAAGGTGGTGTCATGAAGCGCGCCGCCCGCATCCCGATCCTCGGTGGCGCCAAGGCTTTTGTGCTGCATCGGCAGCATGCCAACCTCACAGCCATCATGCGTCAGCTTTCCGCAATCGGCCTTTCCGCGACCGACTGCTGGCCGGAACTGCCGTCGGAGGCACTGGGTGCAGACTTCGTGTTCTTCGACGTGGACCTCGGCTTCGATGAGCAGTTTCCCTGGACACCTGGCGAAGCGCCCATGCCGGTCATCGCGCTGATCGGCTCCGAAGCGCCGGGCCGCATCGAATGGGCGTTGTCGCACAATGCCGATGCCCAGCTTCTGAAACCGGTTGGAAATTCCGGCGTCTATTCGGCGTTGCTGATCGCCCGCCAGAGCTTTGCCGCTCGCCGGCAGCTGGCTGACGAGATTGCCGCGCTGCAGGCGCGCGTTGCCGAGCGCCAGACCATTGTGCGTGCAGTCGCAGCCCTGTCCAGCCAGGGGATCGACGACGAACGCGCCTACGCACAGCTGCGTTCGCTCGCCATGAGCTGGCAGGTGAACCTCGAAGAGGCCGCCCGCCGGGTTGTCGCCATGACCGAACAGGAGGGCGGCATTGACCAGTCCCATCGCGCCTGACGCGCCAGTCGTGGCACCGATGCAAAGCAGGCGCCGGCCCGGCGTGTTTGGCCGATTGCTGAAACGCCCCCTCGCCGTCATCGGGCTTGTCATCATTGCGGTCACCGTTCTCGGCGCGATCTTTGCGTCTTGGCTGACAGCCTATGACCCCAACGAGCAGCTGTTTGACGGACTGACGCTCGAAGGCGCACCGCTGCCACCCAGTGCCGCGTTCTGGCTCGGTACGGATCTGCTCGGGCGCGATCTCCTGACCCGTATCCTCTACGGTGCTCGTACCTCGCTCATCATCGGCGTTGTCGCCAACGGAGCGGCCCTGCTCATCGGAACCCTGGTCGGAATCACCGCCGGCTATTTCCGTGGCTGGATCGGAGGCACGCTGATGCGGTTCACTGATCTGATGATGGCTTTTCCAGCACTGCTGCTCGCCATCTGCCTCGCCGCCGTCTTTCAGCCAAGCCTGTGGATCGTCGCCATGGTCATCGCGCTGGTGAACTGGGTGCAGACTGCCCGCGTCGTCTTCACGGAAACAAGTTCGTTGGCCGAGCGTGAATTCATCGATGCCGAACGCACCATCGGCGCTGGTACGCCGCGGATCCTGTTCCGTCATATCCTGCCGCATCTTCTGCCCACCATCATCGTGTGGGGGACACTCGGCATTTCGACCACCGTGCTGCTGGAAGCCACGCTGTCCTATCTTGGCATCGGCGTGCAGCCGCCGACAGCGTCCTGGGGCAACATCATCTTCGAAAACCAGACCTACTTCCAGGCCGCACCCTGGCTGTTTTTTTTCCCGGGCGCCGCCATCCTGGCGCTGGCGCTCGCCTTCAACCTCGTCGGAGACGCGCTGCGCGACATTCTCGATCCGACCCAGAGGGGACGGGCATGATCGCCTATCTTACCCGTCGCCTGATCCAGGCGGCCTTTATCCTGCTCGGCGTGTCGATCATCACCTTCGCCCTGCTTTATCTGCTGCCGGCCGACCCGGTGCGCCAGATCGCCGGCCGGAGCGCCACGCCGCAGACAGTGGAAAGCATCCGTCAGCAGCTCGGCCTCGACCAGCCGTTCATTGTCCAATACTGGCGCTATCTCACCAATCTGCTCTCCGGTGATCTAGGCCGCTCCTACATCCAGCGCTCCGAAGTCACCGAACTGATCGTCTCGCGCCTGCCGGCAAGCCTCATCCTGATGGTGGGCGCGATCCTGTGCGAACTGGCGATCGGCCTGAGCATGGGGCTGATCGCAGCCGTCAAACGCGGCAGCGCCACCGACCAGACCCTGATGGTCGGCTCCTTCATCGGGGTCTCGGCGCCGCAGTTCGTGGTCGGCCTGCTGTTGCTCTATGTCTTCGCCGTCCAGCTCGGCTGGTTTCCGATCGGCGGCTACGGCACCTGGCGGCATGCGGTGCTGCCTTCGCTCACATTAGGCATCCTCGGCGCCGGCTGGTATTCGCGCATGATGCGCTCATCGATGATCGATGTGCTTCGCCAGGACTATATCCGCACCGCCCGTGCCAAGGGGCTGGCACGCGGCGCCATCCTGTTCCGCCACGCCCTGCCCAACGCCATCCTGCCGGTCGTTGCCATGATCGGTATCGATATCGGCCTGTTCATGAGCGGCATCGTGGTGGTGGAGAGCGTGTTCGGCTGGCCGGGCATCGGCCAGCTCGCCTGGCAGGCAATCCAGCGCGTCGACATTCCAATCATCATGGGTGTGACGCTGGTTTCAGCCTGCGCCATCGTGCTGGGCAACCTGCTCGCCGACATCGTCGCCCCGTTCATCGATCCGCGCATCAAGCTGCGCTGACAACCGCAACCACAACAAAAGAAGGGAACAGCACATGAAGAAATATCTGGCCTCAACCGTAGCCGCCTCGGCGCTGGCGCTGATGCTTGGCCTTGCGCCCGCCTGCGCCGAAGACAAGCTTGATCCGAACGCCAAGCAAGGCGGCGCCATCACCATCACCTACAAGGACGATGTCGCTACACTTGACCCGGCCATTGGCTATGACTGGCAGAACTGGTCGATGATCAAGAGCCTGTTCGACGGGCTGATGGACTATGAGCCCGGCACGACCAACCTGCGGCCCGAGCTTGCCGAAAGCTACGAGATCTCGCCGGACGGCACGACCTTCACCTTCAAGCTGCGCAAGGGCGTGAAATTCCACAATGGTCGCGAGATGACGGCCGACGATGTCAAATACTCGCTTGACCGCGTCACCAATCCAAAGACCCAGAGCCCTGGCGCCGGCTTCTTCGCCTCGATCAAGGGTTACGAGGATGTCGCAGGTGGTAAAGCGGAAAGCCTCGCCGGCGTCACCGTTGTCGATCCCTCGACCGTCAAGATCGATCTGTCTCGGCCCGATGCCACCTTCCTGCACGTGATGGCTATCAATTTCAGCCATGTCGTGCCGAAGGAAGAGGTCGAGAAATACGGCGCCGATTTCGGCAAACATCCAGTCGGCACCGGCGCTTACAAGCTCGCTGAATGGACCCTCGGCCAGCGTCTCGTCTTCGAGCGCAATGCCGCCTATTGGCACAAGGGCCTGCCTTATCTCGACAAGATCACCTTCGAGATCGGCCAGGAGCCGATCGTGGCATTGCTGCGCCTGCAGAAGGGCGAAGTCGACGTGCCGGGCGACGGCATTCCGCCGGCCAAGTTCCAGGAAGTGATGGCCGACCCCGCACAAAAGGCGCGTGTGGTCGAGGGCGGCCAGCTGCAGACCGGCTATATCACCATGAACACCACCATGGCTCCCTTCGACAATGTGAAGGTGCGCCAGGCCGTCAACATGGCAGTCAACAAGGACCGGATCGTCAAGATCATCAACAACCGTGCGGTGCCGGCCAACCAACCGCTGCCGCCGTCGATGCCCGGCTACGACAAGAATTTTGCCGGCTATAAATATGATGTCGAGAAGGCCAAGGCGCTGCTTGGCGAGGCCGGTCATCCAGACGGTTTCGAGACGCAGCTCTTCGTCATGAACACCGATCCCAATCCGCGTATCGCTCAGGCGATCCAGCAGGACCTGGCCGCCATCGGCATCAAGGCCTCGATCCAGTCGCTGGCACAGGCGAACGTGATCGCAGCCGGCGGCGACAAGGCAGGTGCGCCGATGATCTGGTCCGGCGGTATGGCCTGGATTGCAGATTTCCCGGACCCGTCCAACTTCTACGGCCCGATCCTCGGCTGCGGTGGCGCGGTCCAGGGTGGCTGGAACTGGGCCTGGTATTGCAACAAGGACCTGGACGCCAAGGCTGCGAACGCAGATTCCATCGTCGATCCGGCCAAGGCGGACGAACGCTACAAGCTGTGGGGAGAAGTCTACGCCAAGGTCATGGAAGACGCGCCCTGGGCCCCGGTCTTCAACGAGCAGCGCTTCACCATGCGCTCACCGCGCATGGCCGGCGACGACAAGCTCTACGTCGATCCGGTCCATATCCCGATCAACTACGACTATGTGTATGTAAACGATGTGCAATAACTGCAACTACACGATCCACGGGCGTCATCATCATTTCGGCTGGGACAATTCGTTTGTCCCGGCCGAGCGGGTGAAACCTGGCTCGACCATCGAATTCAACTGCCTGGATTCGTCCGGCGGCCAGTTGCAGCCTGACAGCACGGTCGCAGACATCGCCAAGCTCGACTTCACCAAGATCAATCCGGTCACTGGACCGATCTATGTCGAAGGTGCGGAGCCCGGCGACGCACTGAAGATCACCGTCGAGCAATTCAAACCGTCCGGCTTCGGCTGGACGGCGAACATTCCAGGCTTTGGCCTGCTCGCCGACGACTTCAAGGAACCGGCTCTCGCCATCTGGAAGTATGACGCGAACTCGCTGGAGCCGGCACTGTTCGGCAAGAATGGTCGCGTGCCACTCAAGCCGTTCGCCGGCACTATAGGCAATGCGCCGGCGGAAAAGGGCCTGCATTCGGTGGTGCCTCCGCGTCGCGTCGGCGGCAATCTCGACATCCGTGACCTTGCCGCCGGCACCACACTCTATCTTCCGGTGGAAGTGGCCGGCGCACTGTTTTCGGTGGGCGACACGCATGCTGCCCAGGGCGACGGCGAAGTCTGCGGTACCGCCATCGAGAGCCCGATGGATGTCGTGCTTACGCTTGACCTGGTCAAGGACGCGCGGCTGAAAACACCGCGTTTCACCACGCCCGGTCCGGTGACACGTCATCTCGACGCCAAGGGTTATGAGGTGACGACCGGCATCGGGCCTGACCTGATGGCAGGCGCCAAGGAGGCAGTCGCCCAGATGGTCGACCTGCTCGCCGCCCGCTACCAGATGGACCCGGTCGACGCCTATATGCTGGTTTCGGTCTGTGGCGATCTCAGGATCAGCGAGATCGTCGACATGCCGAACTGGGTGGTATCGTTCTACTTCCCGCGCTGCGTGTTCGAATGATCGCAAACGGCATAAAATCAGGCGCGGCAACCGTCGCGCCTGATCAAGCAAACAGCCCGGTGCTCACAGTCTCCGGCCTTACGG
This sequence comes from Mesorhizobium loti, assembly GCF_002858745.1. GTDB lineage: Bacteria > Pseudomonadota > Alphaproteobacteria > Rhizobiales > Rhizobiaceae > Mesorhizobium > Mesorhizobium loti_F. Next base: position 168,870 of record NZ_PJRO01000010.1, read on the forward strand.
TTTCCGTGCGTGGCGATGAAGGCGAGCGGGCAGTGGTGTCCAACCTCTCCTTCGTGCTCGCCCGTGGCGAAACGCTGTGCATTGCCGGTGAATCCGGTTCCGGCAAGTCGATGACCTCGTTGGCCGTCATGGGCCTGCTGCCACAACCGCAGGCGCGTGTTTCGACCGGCTCGATCCTGCTCGGCGATATCGATCTCGCTGCCTTGAGCGAAAAGCGCATGCAGACCATTCGCGGCAATCGTGTCGCGATGATCTTCCAGGAACCGATGACTTCATTGAATCCGGTGCTGTCGATCGGACGCCAGCTCGTCGAGGCGATCGAAGCCCACACCAATCTGGGTGGCAGCGCAGCGCGTACCCACGCCATCGAGGCGCTCAAGGCAGTCCGCATTCCCGAAGCCGAAAGCCGACTGAAACAATTCCCGCACGAGCTTTCCGGTGGCATGCGCCAGCGTGTCATGATCGCCATGGCCCTCGCCCTGAAACCAGACGTGCTGATCGCCGATGAGCCAACCACGGCACTCGACGTCACCGTGCAGGGCGAAGTGCTGGAATTGCTGCGTGACCTGCAGCGCGAGCAAGGCACCGCCGTCATCCTGATCACGCACGACATGGGCGTCGTTGCCGAAATGGCGGACCGAGTGATCGTCATGCGCAACGGCCGCATGGTCGAACAAGGCACCATCACCGACATCTTCGAACGGCCTCAGGTCGACTACACGCGCGAACTGCTTGCTGCCGTACCCAAGATGGGCGCCGGACGCGCTGCCGCACCGGCCAGGTCGCCGGAGGAACCGGCAAGGCCAGCTGCCGTCGCGGAGGTCCGCGACCTCCACGTGCGTTTCGACCTGCATGGCGGTTTCTTCGGCCGCGTCACGCACCGCGTTCACGCCGTCGAAGGTGTCAATTTTTCGATCGGACCAAACGAGACGCTGTCACTGGTCGGTGAATCGGGATGCGGCAAATCCACGACCGCAAAAGCGCTGGCCGGCTTGCTGCCCTATAGTGGCGACATCGCCGTCGGCGGGCGCAATCTCGCGGGGTTGGGCCGCGACGAACGCAAGGCGGTACGCCGCGACATCCAGATGATCTTCCAGGACCCATATGCCTCGCTCGACCCGCGCATGCGTGTCGGTGATCTGGTGGCCGAACCTCTGCTCATCCATAGCGTCGGAACGCCCAAAGAGCGGACCGATCGCGTCGCCGCGCTGTTCGAGCGTGTGGGCCTCACCGCCGATCAGATGGAGCGTTACCCGCATGAATTTTCAGGTGGCCAGCGCCAGCGCATCTGCATCGCACGCGCACTGGCGCTGCGGCCCAAGCTGATCATCGCCGACGAAAGTGTTTCCGCACTCGACGTCTCGGTGCAGGCGCGCGTGCTGAAGTTGCTCAAGGAACTGCAGAGCGAATTTGGCGTCGCCTATCTTTTCATTTCACACGATATGGCAGTGGTCGAGAACATTTCCGACAAGGTGGCGGTGATGTATCTCGGCCAGATCGTGGAGATGGGTACGCGCGACCAGATTTTCGCCTATCCGCGCCATCCTTACACGAAGCGACTGATCGAGGCGGTTCCGGTGCCGGATCCCGCTCGTCGGCGGACGCGCTTCGCCAGATTGGACAGCGAGATCGCAAGCCCGATTCGTCGGGTCGGTGACCCTCCGGCGAGACTTTCGTTGCAGGACGTCGGTGGCGGTCATCTGGTCGCGGCGCACTAGATACCAGTCACACTGCTTGTATCGGAGCGATCGAGCAGCTATCGCCTGCTGCGACCCGCAATCACGGACTGGATCATGACGCGCCCCATTATCGTATTCGACCTTGACGGAACGCTTGTCGACACCGCGCCGGATCTGCTCGACAGCCTGAACCACAGCCTGGTCGACGGCGCGCTGGAGAGTGTCGACTATCTTGGCTTCAAGCGCTTTGTCGGCCAGGGCGGACGCGTCATGATCGAGCGCGCCTACGCGGCACAGCGCAAGGCTTTGACGGTCGAAGAGCTGGACCGCCTGCTTGCCCTGTTCATGACCCACTACACGCAGAATATCCCCGGCAAATCACTGCCCTATCCAGGCGTCGCAGAAGCGATCAGCCGGCTGGAAGAAGCAGGCTATGTTCTTGCAGTCTGCACCAACAAATACGAAGCAAACTCAAAGGCCTTGATCGAAGCGCTCGGGTTGAACCGGCACTTCGCCGCGATCGCCGGCCAGGATACCTTCGCTTTCCGCAAACCGGACCCGCGCCATCTGCTCGAAACCATAGCCCTGGCCGGTGGCGATCCGGAACGCGCCATCATGGTTGGCGATTCGCAGACCGATATCGACACTGCCAAGGCGGCTGGCATTCCGGTCGTGGCAGTTGATTTCGGCTATACAGACCGACATGTCAGCGAATTCGAGCCTTCGGTCGTCATCTCGCACTTTGACGAATTGACCCCTGCCCTTGTCGAAAAACTGATTGTGGCAGCGCGCTGAAAAATCTTTTGCCGTATCCGCACTTCCACCCACAGAAGCGCGGAAGGGACGGTTGACTTCCAGCTATCACCCACCTTATATCGCGGCGCGCTTGGCCTTCGGGCATGGAGCGGGCGATTAGCTCAGCGGGAGAGCACACCCTTCACACGGGTGGGGTCGTAGGTTCAATCCCTACATCGCCCACCATCGCGCTCACCCTCCATGCACGATGCGCCGCAACTTCAAGAACAATCTATCGCTCGGCGTGATCCGGCTTGCGAGACCCCATTTGGGAGTGGGCTGGCTCCCCGCGTTCAGTCGAATATTCTCGACAAACCTGGGCAGCGGGCAAAGCAGAAATGACGACGTTCTTTCCGGTTATCGTGACATGTGCTCGGTGTGGAACTGAGAGCAAGCACGAACAACTCGGAAGCGTCACGAAATTCGGCTATCCAGATCTCGATGGCAGACCGCCACCGCGGGCCCGCCATACGATGGACTCATGGCTTCAAGAGTGCCCCAACTGCCTCTTTGTGGCACGCGATCTTTCCACGGCCAGCGCTGAAGAAGCAGATGTTGTCAGGGAAATAGGTTTCATCGAGGCCGGGATGTCGGAGGGCATGCCCGACCTTGCAACCCGGTTCATGCGTCGCGCCTACATCGATGAGCAAACTGGGCAGACAAGAGAAGCGATCCGGCGGCTTCTCCATGCAGCATGGGTCCTGGATGATTTTGAGCTGAATGCCACGACCGCCAGGACGCGCGCGGCAGAGATGATCCTCTCCCTCGGGGATGATGCAGGGATCGAACTGAGGCTGCTTCGGCTCGATTTGCTGCGACGGACAGGGGCATTCAAAGAGACGGTATCCGAAGCTGATCACCTACTCCGGGGCCAAATAGAACCTGACTACAGAAAGGTTGCCGTCGCTCAGCGGTGGGCTGCCTTCGAGAAGCGGCCTGGTGCGCTTTCCCTAAGTGAAGCGAATAACCCAGTTCCGCGCCGGGGGCGTTTGCGTGTCGTCGTCCCCTCGCGAGATCAATGAAGATAAGAGAGCCACGCGGCATGCGAGAGCCGGCCTTTCACTGACTGCCAGTTAGCCCCTGGGCCTCGCGTCTGGTTGCGGTCATTGACGTCGACTGGATTATCAGTCTGCAGCGCCGTCTTTGATGACGACTCGCGTCTTCCCGTCAGCGCCAAGAGTAACAACGATCTTGCCTTCGACAGGCACCGGCGCAGCGCCAACAGCTGTTGGTGCGATCTCACCCCTGCGGTCGGCAGAAAGCAGCTCCTCGCCTTTGGTCGTTTTCAGGCGCTCTTGTTGATCTATATAGAAAACGGACATGGGAGGCTCCCTTTCAACGACTGAGTATAGTTGAAAGGAGGCAGAAGAAAACTCTATTGCCCTACTCGACACCCTTGCGGGTCGGCTGCCTACCAGGTCTTCGTCAGCTCCATTCCTCGAGTACGACTATCTTCGGCGGCCGTCGGCCTACTCTGATGCCCCTAGCCATATCAAACGGCGATCCTTCGCTTCATCGGCCTGCCTACGCTCACGACGCCTCTGCATGGGATGCAATCACGCTTGGGGCGAAACTGATTGCCGGGCTATCCTCCAGCGGGTTGACCGGCTAGCTTACCGGCCCACGCACTGCGGCAACCGCTTCCAGCGCTTGCCGCAAGCGGTCGTCGCGGCCGTAGACGTCGTCAAAGAACTCGACCTTTCCGGAAAGGTCCGGCCAGGCGGTGAAGTAGGCGACATAGACGGGGATCTTGCGGCTTACCTTCTCTGACGAATGGCCCTTGGCCAGCTTGCCGGCAACATAATCGACCGAGGTGCCAAGCACGGCGGCAGCCATGCCGCGGGGATCCTGCAGACGCACGCAGCCATGGCTCAAAGCCCGGTTGTCGCGCTGGAAGAAAGCCTTCTGCGGCGTGTCGTGCATGTAGATGGCATGTTTGTTGGGGAATAGGATCTTCAATTCACCCAGCGAATTGGCCTCGCTCGGCTGCTGACGGACATTGAACGGGATCTTGGAGCCGTATGCGCCCCAGTCGACCGACGACGATGGAATACGCTTGCCGCGCGAATCCGATACCTCATAACCTGCACGGTCGAGATAGCCTGGATCGCGGCGCAGCCGCGGCAGCATTTCATTGACCAGTATCGACTGCGGAACGCCCCAGTAGGGATTGTAATCGACCTGTTCGATCTCGTCGTAGAAGAAACTGGTCTGGTTGGCGACCTTACCGACGACGGTTCGCGTCTTCAGCTTTTCTTGGCCGCCTTCGATATAGCTGGCGCTGAAGGCCGGCTGGTTGATGAAGACGCGCGGGTCTCCGAGCTCAGACGGATGCCAACGCAGTTCCTCGAGCGCATATTGCACCTTGGCGATGCGATCCGCCTTTGAAGCGCCGGCAAGGGCTGCAACCGTGCGCGGTCCAATGACGCCGTCATCCTTCTGGCCGGCCTTCTTCTGCGCCGCCTTGATGACCGGTACCAGTTCCGGAACATAATCCTGGCTGGTGACGAGCCTGGCCAGCACTTCGCCATAGTCGCCGCCCATATCATCGTCGAGATCACGAGCGATCAGCGACAGCAGCTTGGGCAGTTCCGGGCTGATTTCACCGGGCTTCAGTTTGAGCTTGGAATCAACAACGACTTCGTTTTCCTCGCTCGCCTTGAGCGCTTCCAACTCGACGCGCAACGCCTGGTATTCGGCATTCTGCGGGTGTCGCGATTCGAGATAGGTGCCGACTTCCTGCGTACGGGCGAGCGTCTTGAGGGCACCTTCACGATCAACTGGCTTTGCCGGGAAATCGTAATAGCCGGAGATCCGGTTCGGATCGATGCGGCCATCCTGTGCATCGTCGACATAACGCAACACTCGTGCCGACAGCGCCATCTCGAATCGGATCATCTCCTCCGCACGAGTCGCCGGGTCGGTTGAGGCAGAGGCCGGCACATCGACCAGATAATCCTGCGACGCCAGCCCATAGGTTGCAGCATCGCCCAGCACGCGCATCGCCTGTTTGGCGCGCTCGTTGGGTTCGCCGTTGGTGACCCAGATGAAATCGGGATTGGCGGCATAAAAAGCCGTCAAAGCTTTGGCGTTCGCTGCTTCGGCCCGCAGGTCGTAGTTGGTCAATCCGACCAAGGCCTCGTGGAACGCATCGCCTGCCTGCGCAGGTTCGAAGGCAGCGTTCTGCGGAGCTGCTGACAAAGACGAGAAGTCGACCTTCACCAGCGGGTCGGCCTTGTAGGTATTGTAAGTCGGTCCAGTGATCTTGGCGATGGCCGCGGCTTTTCGTGCGTTGGGCGGCGGCGGAAACTCACCGCGTCGCTGCGTCGGACGTCTGTAGGGCTCGCCATACTCACCATCACGCACCGATGGCGACCCGCGGCGTACGCCACCGCCGAAGAGCATATCAAACAGGCCTTCGGCATTTGCATGAGGAGATCCCAGCAGCGTCGCGGCCAAAGCCGCAAACGGCAGCAGCACGGATCTCTTCGCGAACGACTTCATGGACCACCCTCTCCGACCCGTCATCGGGCTCCGAATTCCGCCGCGGACGCTCTGATCATTCGCGAGGCGGTTCTGTGACAGGATGATAGCGTTTCACGCGCATTTGTTTAAGTCTTCGTTAAGGGTAAGCCGTCGGCCTCACATATTTTTTCGCCCTGAGTATAAAACCACCAATATAACAAAATTAACGCATCATTTCAAAATCGCAGAGCAATTTTTGAAACCTTTGGCTGATTTTTCCGATCGTATCAAGCAATATCGAATTTCATCTCGATATTTGACTTCGATTCCAATCATCAAAGGCAAGTTAAATCTCGCCACGCCATATCGTCATACTTTATCGAAGACAGATAACCTTCCACGGATCGCTGACATCATCGATCGACCATGAACACGGTCACTCGTCGCATTCTCAGCCTTCAACAAACTGTGGCCCGAAAAAGTTCCAGTCACCGGCCATTCGACCTGTTGCTGGGTCGCGTTGCACGTAAGCAATAGCAAGAATTGATCGCTAGTATTCTCGCGATTTCCTAGCGACATTTCTTGATGAAACGCCAGCTGCAGTTTGCAATGCGTCTCAATCTTTTGACGTGCTGTTCCATTCTTCGGCGCGCTCTTTCACGCGCGAGACAACGCCGATAGACGGGCCGAGAGGAATCCACGACGGAGATGGCTTTTCGAAGCTGGGCACCGCAGTGGATTTGTCCTCATGGGGGATGGTCTCGATGAAAATCAGGTTCTCGGTCTCAGCGGTGTTGTCGAAACAAATAAATACTGCACACGCGCCCTACCGGCGCACATTGGAGATTTCCGCCTCCATACTGGCGCTGACGGTGGCCGTGGGGCTTCCGAACGCGGTGCGCGCTGAGGACTGGACCGGCGCAGTCAGCACCGATTGGTTCACTGCCGGAAACTGGAGCCCAGGCAGGGTTCCGAATGCAGCGACGGATGTCCTAGTCGATACCATGGCGCCGAACCCCGTGGTGGTCGACGGCGGCAACGCGACGGCCCGCCTCTTGACCGTCGGAGGGACGGCTACCGGCAGTCTCACGATCTCGCACGGCGGCACTGTAAGCAACACCATTGGCAGGATCGGTGGGGCAGACGGCTCAACGGGCACCGTCACAGTCGATGGGATGGGGTCAAAATGGACCAACACCGACGAGCTGTTTGTCGGGGCAGGCGGCACCGGAACCCTCACGATTTCAAATGGTGGGACGATCAATAGCTGGGCCGGTATCCTTGGATGGGGCGGCGATGGTAACGGAACGGTCACGGTCACTGACGCCGGATCGCATTGGTCCAGCAGCAATACCGTGTTCGTTGGCAGTGCGGGCACCGGGACGCTGAATATTCTCAACGGCGGTTCCGTCTCCGGCGAGAATGGTTCGATCGGCGCCGGCGCCACCTCAACCGGCACGGTCACAGTTGACGGGGCCGCGTCGCAGTGGACCAACGCCTACACTCTCAATGTGGGCTATCACGGCAACGGTAGCCTGACGATTTCGAATGGCGGCGTCGTCAAAGTCGCCGGAGCCGGAGCCGTGACTATCGCTCGGTCATCCGGCTCGATCGGCACGCTGAACATTGGCGGCGCGGCAGGATCGGCTGCAACAGGTACCGGCACGCTGAATGCCGCATCCATCGCGTTTGGTTCCGGCACGGGCACGATCAACTTCAACCATACCGACGCAAATTACACTTTTGCCCCGGCGATCCAGGGCCTTGGCACCATCAACCAGCTCGCCGGCAACACGACCTTCACAGCGGACTCCAGCGGCTTCACCGGCACCACCAATGTGACGGGCGGGCGTTTGACGGTCGATGGCACGCTGGGAGGGGCGGCGTTCGTTCAGTCCGGCGGCAGCCTCGGCGGCAAGGGCACTTTGACCGGAGATGTCTCCGTGGCGTCGGGTGGCACCCTTGTCGGCGCACAGGGCCAGACGCTAACCACCGGCAACCTCACGCTCGGCTCCGGGTCGAACGTCAACGTCGCGCTCAGCGCGCCGGCCAACGCCACCGGCCTGTTCAGCGTCAACGGCAACCTCACGCTCGACGGTACGCTCAATGTCTCCGATGCGGGCGGCTTCGGCCCGGGCGTCTATCGCATCATCGGTTATACCGGTTTGCTCACCGACAACGGCCTTGCGATTGGCAGCAGGCCAGCCGGTGTCAATGCGGCCGACCTGTTCGTGCAGACCTCCGTAGCGAGCCAGGTCAACCTGATCTCTTCCGCGGGCGTTGCACTCAGGTTCTGGGACGGTGGCAATCCGGCCTTGCATGACAACGGTGCTGTTGATGGGGGATCCGGTGTCTGGCGCGCGGATGGGCGCAATTGGACGCAGGCCGACGGCGCCCTGAACGGGCCGTATCAGCCCAACCCGACCTTCGCTGTATTCCAAGGCGATCCCGGGACGATCACGGTCGACAACACGGCCGGGGCTGTGTCCGTGGCCGGAATGCAGTTCACCGGTACGAACTGGACGGTCGCAGGCGATCCGATCACGCTGAACAGCGCAGGTGGCAACACCACTATCCGCGTCGGGGACGGCACCGCGGGCGGCGTAAATCATAGCGCCACCATCGGCTCCGAGCTCACCGGCGGCGGCCGTCTCGTCAAGAATGACCTCGGCACGCTGATCCTGACCGGCGCGAACACCTACACCGGCGGCACGACCATCGCGGCCGGCACGCTCCAGATTGGCAATGGCGGAACGACCGGCTCCATCGTGGGCGACGTGCTCAACAATGGTGCGCTCGCCTTCGACCGTTCGGACGCCACCAGCTTCGGCGGTCTGATCTCCGGTTCGGGTGCGGTACGGATCATGGCCGGCGACCTGACGTTCACAGCCGACGACAGCTATGCGGGCGGCACCGACATCGTGGCCGGCTCGACGTTGCGCCTCGGCAATGGCGGCACCACCGGTTCGATCGTCGGCAATGTCACCAACAACGGCGCATTGGTCTTCAACCGCGCGAACGACCTCAGCTTCGCGGGCGTCATCAGCGGTTCGGGCGACCTGCACCAGATCGGTTCGAGCAAGACCGAGCTGACCGGCGATTCCAGCGGCTTCACCGGCGCGACCACGATTGAGAACGGCACCCTTGCCGTCAACGGCAAGCTCGGCGGCACGCTGAACGTCTGGTCGGGTGGCCGCCTGCAAGGCACCGGCACGGTGGGCGACACGATCGTCAACAGCACCATTGCGCCGGGCAATTCGATCGGCACTATCAATATCGGCAACATCACCTTCAACGCCGGCTCGATCTACGAGGTCGAGGTCAATGCGGCGGGGCAATCCGACAAGGTTCTCGCTTCAGGAGCAGCAACGATCAACGGCGGCTCGGTGCAGGTTCTGGCGGGATCGGGTAACTATGCGCCGGCGACAACTTACACGATCGTCACCGCTGCTGGCGGGCGCACCGGCACCTTTTCCGGCGTGACCTCGAACCTCGCCTTCCTCGATCCCTCGCTCAGCTATGACCTCGACAACATCTATCTGACGATGACCCGCAACGACATCGACTTCGCGGCCGCGGGCCTCACCCCGAACCAGAAGGCCACCGGCGCCGGCGCGGAAAGCCTTGGTTTCGGCGATTCGGTTTACAACGCCGTGCTCAACCTCTCCGCCCCGCAGGCGCGATCCGCCTTCGACCAGCTCTCAGGCGAGATCCATGCTTCGGCGAAGACGGCGATGATCGAGGACAGCCGCTTTGTCCGCAATGCCGTCAACGACCGCCTTCGCGCGGCTTTCGACGGTGTGGGCGCATCGGGTGGCAATGTCGTGACCTACGAGAACGGCCAGCCGCGTGCGGTCGCCCCGATGACGAATGCCGGAGCGGTCTGGGGCCAGGCGTTCGGTTCGTGGGGCCGCTGGAACCGGGGCAACGCCGCGCGCCTCGATCGCTCCATCGGCGGCTTCTTCATCGGCGCGGACGCGCCGGCCTTCGACACCTGGCGCTTCGGCGCGGTCGTGGGCTACAGCCGCACGGACTTCAAGGTGGAGGATCGCCACTCTTCGGGTTCGTCCGACAACTACATCGTCGGTCTCTATGGCGGCACGACGTGGAATGTCTCCGGCGGCGATCTCGCCTTCCGGTCGGGCGTAGCCTACACCCTGCATGACATCTCGACGAACCGCTCCGTTGTCTTCCCCGGTTTCGCAGATAGCCTGAAGGGCGACTACAACGCCGGCACCGCGCAGGTCTTCGGCGAACTCGGCTACGGCATCAACATGGGCGCCGCCCGGTTCGAGCCGTTCGCCAACCTCGCTTATGTGAATGTCCACACCGGCGACTTCACTGAAAAGGTCGGCGCGGCGGCATTGACCAGCCCGTCGTCGAACACCGATGCGACCTTCACGACGTTGGGTATGCGCAGCTCGATCAGCTTCGACCTGGGCGGCACGGCTCTGACAGCGAAGGGTACACTCGGCTGGCGTCATGCGTTCGGCGATGCGACGCCGCTCTCAACCATGCGCTTTGCCAGTGGCGGCGGCGCCTTCTCCATCGGCGGAGCTCCGATCGCGCGCGATGCGGCAGTGATCGACGCCGGCCTCGACTACGCGCTGTCCCCCAACGCCACGCTCGGCGTCGCCTATGGCGGGCAGTTCGGCTCTGGCGCCACCGACCAGTCCGTCCGCGCCAGCTTCAACGTCAAGTTCTGAGGCCATTGTCCGCCCCGTGCTATTGCACGCAGGCTAGTCGCTGTTCGCGGCCTGGCCAACGCGGCGCTGAATGGCCGGCCGTGACAGTCAACATGCCTCGCCGCCTATCCCGCACGAATAGCCGCCAGGCGTTTGAAGCCGCTACTTTGTGATTACTTTCCGTTTTAAAACGGAATCTAATGATTTCAATATCTTACCCCTAAGCCTTCGTTAAACAAGCCGGTAACGGCTGATCACTTCCACAAATGCAGTGTGGCGGCGCGGAAACGTTCCGCACCGCCACCACAACGAAAATGCACGAAAACCGGTTGCGTCAGATGTTGGCGCCGCCGTCGATGGTGAATGCGGAACCGGTGACGAATCGGCTTTCCGGTCCAGCAAGCCAGGCGACGAGACTGGCGATTTCAGACGCATCACCAAAACGCGGGGTCGCCATCTTCTGGCGCTGATGCTCGGCATGTGGCCCGTTGGCCGGGTTCATGTCGGTGTTGGTCGAGCCCGGATTGACGATGTTGGCGGTGATGCCACGTGACCCCAGGTCGCGCGCAAGGGCCTTGGTCAGGCCGACAAGGCCGGCCTTGCTCGCTGAATAGGCGGTCAGCCCCGGATCGGTGATCCGATCGGCGAGGTTGCTGGAGATCGAGATGATCGAACCGCCCTCACCCATCAGAGCAGCCGCAGCCTTCGATGCCACGAACGGTGCGCGCAGGTTGACCTCCATCGATTCATCGAAATCAGCAAGCGAGAGGCTGTCCACTGGCTCGGCACGCCAGATGCCGGCACTGTTGACCAGGATGTCCAACCGCCCCAGAGCTTTGGCCGCCTCGTTTACCGAACGTTCGACGGCATCGGCGTCGCGATTGTCGGCCTTGATCGCAATCGCCCTGCGACCACCTGCCTTGATTTCCGCCACGACCGCCTCGGCCTTTTCGGAACCGTTGACGTAGGTGATCGCGACGTCTGCGCCTTCGGCGGCGAGCCGACGGGCGATCGCCGCGCCAATGCCTCGGCTACCGCCGGTCACCAGGGCTGCCTTGCCCTGCAATTTTGTGGAAGTCATCGACATTTCCTTTCTGTATCGATCGATACAGAAATACCTGGCAAGGTTGCACAAGGTCGTCAAGTGATTTATGTATTGATCGATACAAAAATGGAATTCCCCATGGCGGAACGCGGACGTCCACGCGGTTTTGACCGCACTGAAGCCCTTGAACGGGCCATGCAGGTGTTCTGGGAAAAAGGCTATGAAGGCTCCTCGCTGAACGACCTGACGGCCGCGATGGGGATAGGTTGCCCCAGCCTCTACGCGGCCTTCGGCAGCAAGGAAGGTCTCTTCCTCGAAGCCATTGCCCACTACGGCAAGGTCGTCGGCAAGGAAATCTGGGAGGCGGTCGAGACTGCCTCGACAGCGCAGGCAGCGATGCGGGATTTTCTCGATGCCACGGTCGACGCCTATTCCAGGACCGACTTGCCGCGGGGCTGCCTGATCGCGCTGGCCGCGCTGCATCAGGACTCAAGCTCGGGCGCCATCTGCAGCGAGCTGCGCCGTCTACGCGCAGAAAATATCGACACCCTGCGTCGCCGGTTCCGGCGTGGCGTGGGAGAGGCCGATCTGCCTGCTGCCTTCGATTGTGATGCCGCCGCCGTGTTCTACGCCACGACCCAGCACGGCATGTCGATCATCGCACGCGATGGCGCCTCACGCGAGGCCCTAGCCGCCGTCGCCGACGGGGCGATGGCTGCATTCCAGCCATTGGTGGACAAGGCCTCTGCGCTGCATGGCTCGTGACAAAGCCGTCATGGTGTGATGGAAATCCGGCAAGGACGCCACGGCGTCGAAATCTTGCGGAGGACTGCCGTGAAAAGAGGGTTTCGCCAAATGCTGGACGAGGCCAATGCCGAGATCGAGGCGGTTTCGCCCGACGAGGCGGCAGCGCTGCTGGAAGACGACGGCACGATCTTCGTCGACCTGCGCGATCCGCGTGAGGTCGAGCAAAGCGGCCGCCTGCCTGGAGCCAAACATTGCCCTCGCGGCATGCTGGAATTCTGGATCGACCCGGACAGCCCTTATCACAAACCCTATTTTGCTTCCGGAAAGAGCTTCGTCTTCTTCTGCGCCGGCGGCTGGCGTTCCGCCCTCGCCACCAAGACCGCGCAGGACATGGGACTGACGCCGGTCAAACATATCCTCGGCGGCTTCACGGCCTGGAAAGATGCCGGCCTGCCGATCGAAGCGCCTGAAGGCAAGAAGTAGGCGGACGCGCCTTCCTCAATGCACGAGTTCAGGCCGGGTGCGTTCGGCGACGAAGGCCACCGCTTTTTCGACGACGCCGGCATCTGCCAGGATGCGGCGATGACCCAGGCCGTTCGCCCAGTGCAGGCGAACATGATCTCCGGCACTTGCATAAAGATCGGCATGCCTGGCTGACACTTCCTTGTCGTCAGGCGCATGGATGACCAAGGTCGGAACCGGCACATGAGCGAGTTGGCGGCCACCCTGGAATTCCTTGAGCGGGCGTCCGGAAAGACGTTCGACGCGTCCTGCCATCGCAGCCTGAGAGCGCGGACCGACATTCAGCAGACGGCTGAACTCGGCGAAGAGATCCGGTATCGAGCTTGGCGCCGCGATCAAAACCAGCTTCTCCGTGTTGACCGGCAAATATCCTTTCACCGACCCAACCGCTGCGTTGGTTGCAACCGCGCCGCCGAAGGAATGGCCGACCGTGGCGATGAAGGGGCCAAACCAGTCACCGGCCAGTCTTGCTGCCTCGACTGCATTGACCATGTTGAGCCGGCGCCCGGAAGAGGCGCCATGACCGGGCAGATCGAGCGACACCACCCTGTAGCCGTCCTCCAGGAACCCCTGGATCAGCGAGCGCATATATTCCGTGCGCGAGCGCCAGCCATGGATGGCGAGAATCGTGCCACGCGATCCCCTGCCCTGGTCCGGGCGGAATTCGTGCACGACCACGCATCCCGCTTTTGTCTTCAACCTATGATGACGAGCGTCAGCCATGAAATCCGCGGCGCGGTCGAGGGCGCGGCGTTCGCCATCGCTCATCTTGTTGACATTGGGCGTGCGACAGAACACTTCGAATGCAGCACGGCCTGCAAAGCCAGGTGCAACACGCTCACCGACCCCAAACAGGCCGCGGATGACCTTCAAACCAAATGATGCCATAGTGGCGATCCAACATATTAGTTCAACCATGAACATGTTAGTTCAAGAATGAACAAAAAACAAGACTTGCCTTGGGACAATCCGCGATTCCGCAACTGGATCGCGCTGGTGCGCGCCGAGAAGGCGGTGGTGGCCGCGCTGACCAAGGCTTTGCAGCCGCTCGACCTGAAGATCGCGCAGCTCGACATGCTGATGAACCTCTACCGGCATCCCGGCATGTCGCAGCATGATCTCGCCCGCCGGCTGCTGGTGGGGCGTTCCAACATCACGATGCTTCTGCCGCAGCTTGAAGCGCGCGGTTTGATCACCCGCGAGAACGATGCCAAGGACAAGCGTATTATGCGGCTCACCCTCACCGAGAGCGGTGAAATCCTGCTCATGGAAGCTTTGCAGGTCTATACGACGCTGATCGAGCGCGTGATGGCTCAGTCGACGCCGACGGAGTGTGATCGGATGGGCGCGATGATGCTTCGCATCACCGAAGCCATGAAGATCGAATAGCGCCTGCGATCAAAACAGCGGACTTGCCAGGCCTGCGTTCCGCCCTCACCACATCGACTTCTTCGCCCGTTCGGGCCACTCCTTGTCGTAAGTGGTGCCGTTGATGCTCTTGCGGCTCGTGACCTCCAGAATCCGCCCAGGCGTTGGCAGACTCTTCGGATCGACATGCTTCTCCACATTCCACAGATCGGAGCGATGGATGGCGCGGGCGCACTGGAAGTAGACCGTCTCCACCGCAACGATGGTGACCGATCGTGCCGGCTTTCCCTCCATGATAAAGGATGCGCACAATGCAGCATCGGTGGTGATGGAGGCTGTGCCATTCACCCGCAAGGTTGTTCCCGAGCCCGGCACGAGGAAGAGCAGGCCAACGCGCGGATCGCGGATGATGTTCCGCAACGAATCGGCGCGGTTGTTGCCACGGCGATCAGGCATCATCAGCGTCTTCGGGTCATGAATGCGCACGAAGCCGGCCAAATCGCCGCGTGGTGAACAATCGAGCCCTTCCGGCCCCGACGTGGCCAGAGCAACGAAGGGGGAAGCTTCGATAAAGGCAGCGTATTCAGGAATGACGTGATCGAGTTCCTTGACCAGCGAGGCTTCGCCAGGCAGCCCATAAAGAGCCTCCAGCTGTTCTACCGTCTCTATGATCGACATCATCCTTGCTCCGTGAAACCTGCGGCTATCGTAGCCGCATGACAGTTTAACGACTGAGGCGGCACGCCCATTGGACCGAGAAGCGAACTTAGAGCGTCCTCTGCATGGCCGACTGGACGCGACACTCTAACGATCCCGACTCAATCCCTTCCCGACCAGCTCATCGAGATACCCCTGCCAGCGGCTTTCCTTTTCGTGGCCGAGCGTATGCAGATAAGCCCAGGTGAAAATGCCGGTGTCGTGAAAATCGTCAAACGTAATGCGCACCGCATAGTTTCCCACCGGTTCGATCTTGAGGATCGCGACCTCGCGCTTGCCGGGCACGGTTACGCGTTGCTCGGGAGCATGACCTTGCACTTCCGCCGAAGGCGAAAGAACGCGCAACAGCTCCGCCGACAGTTCGAACGGCCTGTGATCGGGAAATGTCACCGTCAGCAGCTTGCGGTCCTTGGAGACCCGGAGTTCCTTAGGAGCAGTCATAGACATCCTTCTTGGGTAAGCTCCGACTACGCCTGTTCGTCCCTGTTGGGAAGACAATTCGGCCCTGCCCGGCGTGCGAACTCCATTACGAAGCCTCCTTGCCGATAGGGATGACACCTGACTTCTTCGTGGCGCGGATCACCACAAGCGTCACGAAAAACCGTATCCGCTCGTCGCTCGCGAAAAGGCGATGCACCAGATCGTCGTAGTTTTCCATGTCGCGCGCTATGATCTTGACTGCGAAGGTGTATTCGCCAGTGATCTGCCATGCCTCGATGACCTGCGGCTCGGCCTCGAGCTTGCGCAACAATTCGTCGATCGTGCGCGAACCTTCCCGCTCGAGTGTCACCAGGACGATCATTGAAAGCGGCCACCCCAGCGTGCGGGGCGCAACAACCGCCACCTCGCGCTGGATTGCGCCGCTCTCCCGCAGATGCCGGATACGCCGATAGCATGCAGGAGCGGAAAGGCCGACACGCTCGGCCAGTACCGGGACGGGAATCCTTGCGTCGATCTGGAGCTGCTCAAGAATCCGTCTGTCGGCTTGATCGAGCACGGTGTTTTGCGCCATTGGCAACCTCGCTGGTGATAATTTTTATCGCAAAATAGCAAAACTCGATCACCTTTGGCGAGCGGCAAGCCTAATTTCCCGCCGGCAAATGTGTGGAGATCGCGATGACGACGGCAATCAGGCAGGCTGAAGCTCCTACGACGCTTCTGATCCCGATAGGCGCGCTGATTGTGGCGATGCTCTCCTTCACGTCAGGAGCATCTGTGGCCAAGCAGCTCTTCCCCATCGTCGGAGCTGAAGGAACGACGGCACTTCGTCTTTCGATCGGAGCGCTGATCCTGATTGCCGTCTTGCGACCGTGGCGTGTCCGGCTTTCCGCGACCTCATGGCGGTCGATCGTTTTCTACGGCCTTGCGATGGGTGGCATGAACCTGCTGTTTTACATGTCGATCCAGACGCTTCCCCTGGGCATTGCGATCGCGCTGGAGTTTACCGGCCCGTTGACTGTGGCCATCCTGTCGTCACGCAGGAAGATCGACCTGGCCTGGGTAACGCTTGCCGCCGGAGGACTGCTCCTGCTGCTGCCGCTTGGGGATGGCGTTGCCAATATCGATCCGATCGGCTGCATCCTGGCACTCGGCGCTGGCGGATGCTGGGCGCTCTATATCATCGCCGGCAAGCGCGCAGGACAGGAGCATGGTACGCTCGCCACCTCGCTTGGAATGGCCGTGGCCGCACTTGCGATCGTGCCGATCGGCATTGTGCATGCAGGCACGGCTCTCTTCCAACCCGACGTGCTCTTGATCGGAACGGTTGTAGCCGTCCTCTCCAGCGCGTTTCCGTATACGCTTGAAATGTTCGCCTTGCGCCATCTGCCGGCACAGACCTACGGCACGCTGACCAGTGGCGAGCCGGCGGCTGGAGCGATGGTCGGGTTGTTCTTGCTGGGAGAGGCGCTACCCCTGCTGCAATGGTGTGCGATCGCGATGATCGTTGCTGCTTCGGTTGGCGCGACAATGACGGCAATGCGCAACCAATCGCCGCCTGAGCCTCCTAATTTGGGCTAAGAGCGGAGACGGATGTCCCAGGCGCGACATTGTCACGGTTGCGCCTGACAGATGGCAGATGATACCAAATGGCACCTTTGCCGGGCTTGAAAGATTGACACCAAGGCCCGACATTCGACTAACGGGTTTCTGACTTCCGTGATCGCGGACTGAAGGCGACAGAATGCAATTTGCCAATCCCATGATTGATCCTTTCGGCCGCACGATCAGCTATCTGCGTGTGTCTGTTACCGACCGATGTGATTTCCGCTGCGTCTATTGCATGGCCGAAGACATGGCCTTCCTGCCGAAGAAGGATCTTCTGACGCTGGAGGAGCTCGACCGGCTCTGCACCGTCTTCATTGAAAAAGGCGTTCGCAAGCTGCGGCTGACTGGTGGTGAGCCTCTGGTGCGCAAGAACATCATGCATCTGGTGCGCGAACTGTCGCGGCATCTCGCAAGCGGCGCTCTGGAAGAATTGACGCTGACCACCAATGGTTCGCAGCTCGCCCGTTTTGCCGGCGAACTGGCCGATTGCGGCGTGCGCCGCATCAATGTTTCGCTCGATACGCTCGACGCCGACAAATTTCACGCCATCACCCGCTGGGGTCATCTCGGCAAGGTGATGGCCGGCATCGACGCAGCACAGGCGGCCGGCATCAAGGTGAAACTCAATGCGGTGGCGCTGAAAGGTTTCAACGATCAGGAAATCCCCGAGATGCTGCGCTGGGCAAACGGCCGCGGTATGGATCTGACGCTGATCGAGACCATGCCTATGGGTGAAATCGACGGCGACCGTACCGACCAATACATGCCGCTGTCGCTGATGCGCGCCGAACTGGAGCGCAGCCTCACGCTGAAGGATATCCCCTACAAGACCGGCGGCCCTGCGCGCTATGTCGAGGTCGCCGAGACCGGCGGCCGGCTCGGCTTCATCACGCCGATGACGCATAATTTCTGCGAAAGCTGCAACCGCGTGCGCCTTACCTGCACCGGCACGCTCTATATGTGCCTTGGCCAGGAGGATGCTGCCGATCTGCGTACGCCATTGCGAGCCTCCGAAGGCAATGAGCTGGTTTCGAGCGTCATTGACGAAGCGATCGGCCGCAAGCCCAAAGGCCATGATTTCGTGATCGACCGCCGTACCAATCGGCCTTCCGTGTCTCGACATATGAGCGTCACGGGCGGGTAAATTTCCGAGATCCGACTGACGGCAAATCCTTCTCGCATCGCCGCATCCCATCGCCAATCCGGATTGCCATCCCTGGCCCAGTGCTTTGCCGTTGCTTGTGTGTCCGTCGATGGTAGAGGGTTTCGACGCTCCAGCCGGACAGGATCTGCCGTGCCCCCCTCGCCCAATCTTCACGGCGCCCTCTACATGATCGTGGCGATGGTCGGCTTTGCCTTCAACGACGCCATCACCAAACATTCATCGACCTCGATGAACATGGCGCAGGTGATGCTGGTTCGAGGCATCTTTGCCTCAGCGTTGATCACCGTGCTTGCCTGCCAGCGAGGCGCGCTGGCATCGCCACGTCTTGCACTCCACCCGCTGGTTGCTTTGAGGGCGCTTGCCGAAGCCGGCGGCACCGTGAGTTTCCTGCTCGCGCTTGCGCATCTGCCGCTCGCCAATGTCTCGGCCGTCATGCAGGCGCTGCCGCTGGCGGTCACGATGGGCGCAGCATTGGTGTTCGGCGAAGGCGTCGGCTGGCGCCGCTGGCTCGCCATCGCCACAGGCTTTGTCGGCGTGATGATTGTCGTGCGGCCGGGCTTCGAAGGGTTCAGCTCCTACTCGCTTCTGGCCCTGGCGAGTGTCGTTTGCTGCATGGTCAGGGATCTCGTCACCAAGAAGATCCCGACCCAAATCCCGACCTTGCTGGTTTCGACCACCACGGCGATGATCATCACCGTCCTCGGAGGGTTCCTGCTCGCACCCATGGGGGGCTGGACACCGATGTCGACTTTGGACCTCACCTTGCTCGCGGTCGCTGCAGTGCTTGTCCTGATCGGCTACCAGTTCGTCATTCTGTCAATGCGAACCGGCGACGTCTCCTTCGTCGCGCCTTACCGCTACACAGCTCTCCTGTGGTCGATGCTGCTCGGATTCGTCGTTTTCGACGACATCCCTGATACCGTGATGTTGCTTGGCTCGGCCATCATCGTTGCCTCCGGCCTCTACACCTTTTACCGCGAACGTGTCGTTGGAAGGCCGCGCAATGCCGTCGAAAGCACTGGACCCACAATGGAGCCGGACGGCATATAACGAAGGCGCGGGCTGCGACAACCATTGCAGGGAGGTGAAGGCACGCCATGAGCGTTGAAGTTGCCGGGGTCATTCTTGCCGGGGGGCTATCGAGCCGCATGGGCGGCGGCGACAAAGGCCTACTGTTGCTAGGCGGCAAATCCGTCCTTGACCGGGTAACGGCTCAATTCGCGCCACAAGTCGGCTCGCTTGCGCTCAATGCCAACGGCGACCCAGCTCGCTTTTCAGGCTTTCAGCACGCGATCCTGGCCGACACGGTTACTGGTTTTCCCGGCCCCCTCGCCGGCATTCTAACCGGACTGGAATGGGCAGCCTCGAAAACGAAGGCTCAGATGATCGCTACCGTCGCTGCCGACACGCCGTTCTTGCCCCAAAACCTGATAGCCGAGCTAACAGCCGCAGTCGACGGGCGCGATGACGTCATCGCCGTGGCGCGTTCTTCGGGCCGCCGGCATCCGACTTTCGCGCTGTGGCCGGTTGAGTTCGGTAGGCCGCTGCGTCATTTCCTGGTCGAAGAAGGCAACCGGCGTGTCTTGTCGTTCATTGAACGCCACCATTTCGTGGAAGTGGATTTTCCACTGCAACCGTTGCTCAACTGCACGCTCGACCCGTTCTTCAACATCAATACGCCCGCCGATCTTGTCGAAGCGGAGCGAATCCTCAAAGAGCTGCCCGCATGAGCAACCGCGTTTTCGGCATCACCGGCTGGAAGAATTCCGGCAAGACGACGTTGACCGAAAAACTGGTGGCCGAATTCGTGCGACGCGGCCGACGTGTATCGACCGTGAAGCATGCCCACCACGACTTCGACATCGACAAGGAAGGGGCCGATTCCTTCCGTCATCGCCAGGCTGGCGCCAGCGAAGTTGCCATCGTTTCCGGCCGCCGCTGGGCGCTGATGCATGAGTTGCGCGGCGAGGAAGAGCCGAAACTTGCCGATATTCTCGAAAGACTGGCACCGGCGGATATCGTCATCATCGAAGGCTATAAGCGCGAAAGCCATCCCAAGATCGAGGCGCGCCGCATCGATGCAAGGGATCGCACGCCGCTTGCGCCATCCGATCCCAGCATCATCGCTGTCGCAGCCGACCATCCTCAGGAGAACGAAGCACTGCCCGTCTTCGACCTCGACGACATCGCTTCGATAGCCGACTTCATCGAACGGCGAGTCGGTCTTACGGGCTGATCATGCTACCGAAAGGCTGCAGCTTCCCCAACGATATGTGCAAAACCCACGTATTTTTGCCGATGCTGAAAGACATTATCGGCGGTTTTGCAGTTGCTTTCACTTGGCAAAAAGTTCCAGTATTTGGACCAGCGGGCGGTCAACAGCCCCGCCCGAACGAGCCGCTTGGACAGCGGCCGGGACCAACAGAGAGGATCATCATGCGTATTGCAATGCGTATCGCGCTCGCCACGTCAGCGATCATGCTGGCGCTGGGCGCCGCCCAGGCCCAGGAGAAGGTCGTCAAGATCGGCACCGAAGGCGCCTACCCGCCCTTCAACAACCTGACATCCGACGGCAAGCTCGTCGGCTTCGACATCGACATCGCGCAGGCGCTCTGCGACGAGATGAAGGTTAAATGCGAATTCGTCGCCCAGGACTGGGATGGCATCATCCCCGCGCTGCAGGCCAGCAAGTTCGACGCCATCGTGGCGTCCATGTCGATCACCGAAGAGCGCAAGCAGAAGGTCGACTTCAGCAACAAATACTACAACACCCCGTCGGCCATCGCCGTGCCGAAAGACAGCACGCTCAAGGGCGTGACCAAGGAAGATCTTGCCGGGAAGACCATCGGCACGCAGTCTTCGACCACCCACTTCAACTATGCGTCGAAAACCTTCACAGACTCGACCGTGAAGCCTTATCCGACCGCGCAGGAATACCAGCTCGACCTCGCCAATGGCCGTCTCGACGCCGTCGAGGATGACATCGTCGTGCTCAGCCAGTGGCTCGAGACCCAGGATGGCGCCTGCTGCAAGCTGCTCGGCCAGCCCTCGCCGCAGCCTGTCGAAATCTTCGGCGAAGGCGCCGGCATCGCCATCCGCAAGGGTGACACGGAGCTCAAGGACAAGCTCAACGCCGCCATCAAAGCCATCCGCGCCAACGGCAAGTACAAGGAAATCAACGAGAAATACTTCAAGTTCGACGTCTACGGCGCCGATTCCTGATCGATTGTTGAACCAGAGAAAGGCGGGAACTTCCCGCCTTTCTTTCCAGACCGTCACGTCAACGAGGGGACGACGCGACAGGTTGAAGAAAAAGGGGAACAGGCGGGCGTATGCAAAGCGTTTGGACGCTTCTGAGTTGGGGACCGGACGGCTGGTCGGACGATATCGCTTACGGCGTCCTCATAACCGTGCTTCTTGCCATAGCCACCTTGCCGGTAGGGCTTGCCATCGGCTTCCTGATCGCACTGGCCAAGCAGTCGAAGGAACCGTCACTGCGGCTGGCCGGCAATGTCTACACCACCATCTTCCGCGGCCTGCCGGAATTGTTGACTCTGTTCCTGGTGTTTTTCGGGGCCCAGATTGCGCTGCAAAAGATCGTACAGCTCTTCAATCCAACCGGCACCGTCGAGGTCAACGCCTTCGTGTCGGGGATGATCGCGCTCGGCGTCGTCTTTTCCTCCTATGCCAGCGAAGTCTTCCTGTCGGCGTTCCGCGCCATTCCGCACGGCCAATATGAGGGTGGCTACGCGGTCGGCCTCAACAAAGGCCAGACCATGCGGCTCGTGGTCCTGCCGCAGTTGATCCGCATCGCCCTGCCCGGCCTCGCCAATTTGTGGCTGATCCTGCTCAAGGACACCGCACTGGTTTCCGCCGTCGGCCTCACCGACATTCTCCGGCAAGCCGGCGTCGCTGCCCGCGTCACCAAACACGCTTTCCTGTTCTTCGGTTATGCCGCGCTGATCTATCTGGTGCTCGCCATCATTTCCTCCTTCGGCATAAACGCCATTGAACGTGCCGTCGGCCGGCGGGAGGCATCACGATGAGCACAGTGAGCATCGCCTCGGTCGAAAGACCTCCGGAGCCGCCGCGCGGCTGGAGCAAAGCTCGCATCGGCGGCCATATCCTCCTGGTATTCTGGGCGCTGCTGGGGCTCGGACTGGTCTGGTTCCTAGTTACGTCCTGGAACCCAGAGCTCGTCCAGAAGTACGCGCCAGGCTACTGGTCGGGCATCCTTGTCACCCTGAAACTGGTGGCGATTTCGGTCGTGGTCGGCGCACTGCTGTCGATCCCACTGGCCTACATGCGCATGTCGAAGAATGCAGTTCTCTCAGGCTTCGCCTACGCCTATGTCTATTTCTTCCGTGGCACGCCGCTGCTGGCTCAGACATTCCTGATCTATTACGGTCTCGGCTCTTTCCGCCCGCAGTTGGAGATGGTCGGCTTGTGGAGCTTTTTCCGCGAGGCTTTCAGCTGCGCGGTCTTCGCCTTTGCACTCAACACCGCCGCCTATCAGGCAGAGATCCTGCGTGGTGCCATAGAAAGCGTCCCGAGGGGACAATGGGAAGGTGCGGCATCGCTTGGCCTGCACAAACTGCAGACGCTGCGCAAGATCATTCTGCCGCAGGCGCTTATCGTGGCCCTGCGCCCCTATGGCAACGAGGTGATCCTGATGATCAAGGGATCGGCCATCGTTGCCATCATCACAGTCTACGACCTGATGGGCATCACCCGTTTGACCTATTCGCGCACCTTCGATTTCCAAGCCTATATCTGGGCAGCGGTTTTCTATCTCATCATGGTCGAAATTCTGCGGCACGCCATCGAATGGATCGAAGAACGCATAACTCGCCACCTGCGCCGCTGATCGTAACCAGTCGGCCCGGACGTATCGAGACCAACGCCGACGAGCCGGAAACGGGTGGGTTGCAAGCAACACGCCTTGGACCAAACTGCAAATTGCCCAAATCCACTTTGATCGGCTAAGACTTCCGCACAGCGATCAAAAGGGACTTTTTGGCATGGCAGTGGTGGCATATCTTGGCCTCGGCGTGATGGGTTATCCGATGGCCGGACATCTCAGGAACAAGGGCGGTCACGACGTAACCGTCTATAATCGCACCGCCGCCAAGGCCGAGAAATGGGTTGCCGAACATGGCGGCGCCCTGGCGCTGACGCCCAAGCAGGCGGCGGAAGGCAAGGATTTCGTCTTTTCCTGCGTCGGCAATGACGACGACCTGCGCTCCGTGACCGTCGGCCCCGATGGGGCCTTCGATGGAATGAAGAAGGGCTCGATCTTCATCGACAACACAACGGCCTCCGCCGAAGTCGCGCGCGAACTCGCTGCAGAAGCCGAAAAGCGAGGTTTCTCCTTCCTCGACGCGCCAGTGTCCGGTGGACAGGCCGGTGCTGAAAATGGTGTCCTCACCGTCATGGTCGGCGGCGCCGAAGACGCCTTCGAAACGGCTAAACCGGTCATCTCCGCCTTCGCGCGCATGGTCGGCCTGATGGGCCCGGTCGGCGCCGGTCAACTTACCAAGATGATCAACCAGATCTGTATCGCCGGCCTCGTCCAAGGCCTCGCCGAAGCCATTCATTTCAGCAAGAAATCAGGGCTCGACGTCGAAAAGGTGGTGGACGTCATCTCCAAGGGCGCGGCGGGCTCCTGGCAGATGGAAAACCGCCACAAGACGATGAACGCAGGCAAATACGACTTCGGTTTCGCGGTCGACTGGATGCGCAAGGATCTCGGCATCTGCCTGGCGGAAGCCGATCGCAACGGGGCGCGCCTGCCAGTCACAGCACTGGTCGATCAGTTCTACAAGGACGTGCAGGCAATGGGTGGTAACCGCTGGGATACTTCCTCACTGCTCGCGCGGCTGGAGAAATAGCGTTGCACCGGGCGCTGTTGCTTTTGACGGCGATGCTTATCGCGCCCGGTTTTGCCGGCGCCAATCCAGACAAGACCATGGCTGACTATGTGCATGGTCAATTGGCGCGATGCTGGAATGTTCCGGCCGGCACCATTGGCGCCGGCGGCGTGACCATTCGGTTCAAACTCGATCGCAAAGGGTTCCTCATCGGCGCACCGGAGCTAGCCGGTCATGAGGCGGATGTTCGCATTGAGCTCGATGAAAACGGCACAGTTACCGGCAATCCCAGGATTGTGGCAACGCCGCAGGACAAAGTGCGGGCGACACTCATTCGCAGCGCAATAACAGCCATCCAGAAATGTTCGACCTTTCCGGGCCTGGTTAAATTGGCGCCATACGACAGCTGGAAAGAGATCGCAGTCACTTTCAAACCACCTGAGCTGCGTTGAAGAGCATATCCAGGAAAGTCATGACAAATTCGCTTTCTCCGAGCTCAACCGCCGCTGAAGTTCTGGCTTATCTGCATACCCTCGCTTCAGAGGCGAATCGCGAGGGTATGCAGCGCTTCGGCATCAAGATCGAGCGCGCGCTGGGCATTCCGCATGGCCCCCAGCGAGACATCGCCAGGAAGATCAAACGCAATCACGAACGCGCTTTCGAGCTCTGGGCAAGCGGCATTGTCGAGGCGCAGTTCATCGCTTCGGCAACAGTCGACCCGAAACGCTTTTCCGCTGACAATGCAAGGGCTTGGGCCACGACATTCGATTCCTGGGATATCGTTGACGGTGTCACGGATCTGTTCGTCGACACCGAGCATTGGCAGGCGCTCATTGCTGAATTCGCCTGTGATGAGCGGGAGTTCGTTCGCCGCGCGGCCTTTGCCATGATCGCCTGGGCTTCCGTGCATCGCAAGAAAGAGCCGGATGCCACCTTCGAGAGCCTGCTGCCACTGATCGAGAAGCATGCGAAAGACAGCCGCAACTTCGTGAAGAAGGCTATCAACTGGGCTCTGCGCCAGATTGGCAAGCGCTCGATGGCGCTGCATGCTCCTGCGCTTGCCTTGGCAGAAAAACTGGCCGCATCCCCCGACAAGACCGAACGCTGGATCGGCAAAGATGCGGTACGGGAGCTGACCAATCCGAAGATATTGGAAAGGCTCGCGAAGCGAGGCTAGAGCATGATCCTGAACCGCAGGTCAGCGCGGCAAAAAAATTACAAACAAAGAGGGCGGCATCCGCCGCCCATCATGCGGCTAAACAAAGAAACAGCGTGGAATGCCGATCCGTCTGGATCGCATTCCACGCGCCAGCCCTAATGGTCAGGCTGCGCTCTGGCCCGATTCCCGGTCGAGCGTCATGTAATCCAGCGGCATTTCGGTGGTGAACTTGATCTGCTCCATGGCAAAGACCGAAGAGACGTCACGGATTTCGATCTTGGCGATCAGCCGCTTGTAGAAGGCATCATATGCGGCAATATCGGGTACGACGACACGCAGCAGATAGTCGACATCACCGCTCATGCGGTAGAACTCGACCACTTCCGGAAACTCCTGGATCACTTCCGAGAAGCGGCGCAGCCATTCATGGCTGTGCGAATTGGTGCGGATCGACACGAACACTGTCACGCGCGCATTGATCTTTTCGGGATCAAGCAGCGCGACACGGCGCTGAATGACACCCTCTTCCTCCAGCTTCTGGATGCGACGCCAGCATGGGGTCGTCGACAGGCCGACTTTCTTGGCGACGTCAGCAACCGCAAGGGTCGCGTCCTCCTGCAAAAGGCGGAGGATTTTTCTATCAAGGCGATCCATTTTGGGCTCCCGAGGAAAATATTTTCCCATATTCGTTCGAAACTCTGTCACAGACAAGAAAAGAATTCTGTCCGATCGTCGCAAAACGAGTGATAATTTGCGCCGAAATCAATCAATGCGAGAGCGGATTTCCGATTTCAGGAAAGGCAGCAACTCCATTTCGAACCACGGATTCTTTTTCAACCAGCCGGTGTTGCGCCAGGACGGATGCGGCAGCGGCAGCACTTTCGGGTCAGTCGCTGCGTTCCAGACGTTGCGCCAATCATACACGGTTTCGGTCAAAGAAGCGCGCCGCGCCGCGCCCATATGCCAGCTCTGCGCATAGATGCCGATGGTCAGGACCAGCTCGATCTGCGGCATCGATGCCATGAGTAGCGCGCGCCAGGCTGGCGCACATTCCTTGCGCGGCGGCAGATCCGCGCCCTTGGCGTCCTGACCCGGAAAACAGAAGCCCATCGGCACGATGGCGAATTTTTCGGTATCGTAGAACTCTTCCGACGTCACACCCAGCCAGTCGCGCAGCCGGTCACCGGAAGCGTCGGTGAATGGCATGCCTGAAAGATGCACCTTCGTGCCGGGTGCCTGGCTGGCCAGGAGGATGCGCGCGGTTGACGACGGCCGAAGCACAGGTCGTGGCTCATGCGGCAAAGGCCTGCCGCGCGGTGTCTCGACACAGATGCGGCATGCCCGCACCTCGGCGACAAGCTGTTCCAGTTCAGCTCTCATGCCATTCAGGCACCGGCACTTGGTCGAGCTGAGACGGCCTTGTACCAGCGCAGGACGTGGGTGCAGTCTTCCGGCACCTGGATACGGGCGGGTTTCATGAAATCGACGGCGACCAGACCGGTGATGTCAGCCACCGAATAGCTGTCGCCGGCAGTGAATTCGCGTTCAGCCAGTTCCTTGTCGAGAAGGCGTAAAAACTCCACCGCCTTGGGTTTGTTGGCCTCGCCCCATTCGGGAACCTGCGGCACTTCCCATTCCTTCATGGCGGGATGAATATGGCGAAAGGCCTGCGCTACTGGCGTAAACAGGTTGAACTCCATGCGCCGCTGCCACATCTCGACCTTTGCACGTTCGAGTGCGCCCGTCCCGAACAGCACCGGCTCGGGATGCAATTCTTCAAAATAGCGGCAGATGGCGATGGTCTCGGTGAGCACGGTGCCATCATCCAACTCCAGCACAGGCAGACGCTGCAATGGATTACGGGTGGTGACCGCTTCCTCCCTGTGGCCGAGAGCCCCCATGTCGACCGGCTCCAGCGGCACACTCAACCCTTTTTCTGCCAGGAAAATGCGGACCCGGCGTGGGTTGGGCGCGCGCCCGCCGTCGTAAAGTTTCATGACATTGCTCCCGATTTGATTGGCGCCCAACCATAAAACCGCAATCAGCGGAAACGAAACAGTTCCCGCAGCGCGTCGCCGACACTCGCCAGCGCTCCATGCTTCGGTTCGACAGCACCGTCATGGGAACGACGCCAATCGCGCGGCTCTTCGAAACTGCCCGCCCAGATGCCGGCGTGAGCCACTCGTGCCGCCGCTTCTTCCAGTTCATAGTCGCCAAAGGCCACCGCCCAGCCGGCCTTGACCTGCTCGGCATTGAGATCGATGTCACCCACCTTGCAGTCGCCAAGAAGCCGGTCGTAGCGATCGCGCTGCCATCCATCGCAGGAAACCGCGCGGCCACCTATCAGCTTCGCCAGCGCCTGCCTCGACTGTTTCCCGCACGGATAGTCCACCCCAGCCTTGCGGCACAGTTGCATGTATTCTGGCGCATCGATGCCGCGCAGGCGGATGCGTTCATTGCCCAGTGTGATGGTGTCGCCGTCGTTGACGATCGCCGTTCCGTTTTCCTGGCGCGTCGAAACACGGTCGAGTCGCATGACAATCAGCGCCATCAGCGCCAGGAAAAGCACCGCCAGCGCATAGTCGAAGAACCTGCGCCACGGGTTGCGTGGACTCGGCGGATAAGGCCGCCGCCCAGGCCTTTGCGACCATGACCGGCTCATATGGCAAACAAGTTCTTAATCATTCCGCCTTAGCGTCCGAACTGGAGCCGCTGCCCGCAATAATTGAAGTTTCATGCCACTGCTAAGCTCGAACACGGCGGACAAGAACATTGTGGACCGCAGCAAGCCGCATCGCAACAGCGATGTCGCGCGTGCTGTGAAGCGTACACGCGACCGTCTTTCGCAGCAGGCCGGCAATCCGGATTTCGACCGCGAGCTGCTGAAACTCCACGCCCGAGCAATCGTCAACAGCGCTGCAGCTGTGCCCTTGCTGGTGCTCACTATCGCCGTCGCCGGCATGGCAGCCGGGATGAATGCCGATACGCTCATCTGGGCGCTTTTCACCATGGGATGTTATGCGGGGCTTGCGATCATCGCCCGCCGCGTGGACCGCACCGAGGCCGCCGATGTCAAGCCAGGGCCGATCCGCAATGCCTTTTTGGCGGCGCATGTTCTCAGCAGCCTCGGCTGGGCCTACTTTGCGTCCCTCGGCTGTGGTGCCTGCACGCTCGACCAATTCCCGGTGATCAAGGCTGTCATCTTGCTGATGGCGATGGCGGCCACCGCCATCATGACGTCCTCTCTCCGCGGTGCCTTGCCCGCGACTTTCGCGGTTCCTGTCGCTGTCTACGCGTATCTCGGTTCCGAAGGCTGGATGCCGGCGGAGCCGATCATGGTCGCCTTGCTGGTCGTGGCGCTGCCCTTCTTCGCCTATGTGGCGCATCACCTCAATCGCTCTTCGGTGATGTTGTTGTCCTTCCGCACCGAGAAGGATTCGCTCATTGCTGAACTCGAGACCGCCAAGGCGATGTCCGACGAGGCACGGCGCCGCGCCGAAGAAGCCAACCTCGCCAAGTCGCGGTTCCTTGCCTCGATGAGCCACGAGTTGCGCACGCCACTCAACGCCATACTGGGCTTTTCGGAAGTGATGGCCAATGAAGTGCTTGGCCCCATGGGCAACGACACCTACAAGACCTACGCGTCCGACGTCCATGATTCCGGCCGTCACCTGCTCGACCTGATCAACGAAATTCTCGATCTGTCGCGTATCGAGGCCGGCCGTTACCAGCTCAACGAAGAGCCGGTGACGCTTCTGGCGATCGTCGAGGATTGTTGCCACATGATGGAGTTGCGGGCGCGCAACAAGGACATCCGCATCGTCGAGGAGTTCGAGCATCAGTTGCCACGCCTGTTCGCCGATGAACGGGCCGTACGTCAGATCGCTCTCAATCTCCTGTCTAATGCTGTTAAATTCACCCCGACCGGCGGTGAGGTGCGCGTGCGTGTCGGCTGGACCGCGGGCGGTGGCCAGTACATTTCGATCAAGGACAATGGCCCCGGTATTCCGGCGGATGAGATCCCTGTCGTGCTATCGGCCTTCGGACAAGGCTCGATCGCCATCAAGAGCGCGGAACAGGGCACAGGGCTTGGCCTGCCGATCGTGCAAGGCCTGATGGCGATGCATGGCGGCGAGTTCGAACTCTATTCGAAACTGCGCGAAGGCACCGAGGCGATTGCCATCTTCCCGCCAACCAGGGTGATGGAACAATTGCCGGCGCTTCCAACCAAGGTTGCTGCCGGAGGCCGCCGCCGCTGATTTAAATCAGCGAACCGCGGCAGCCATTCCCGAACTGGTCAAAGCGGCGGCCCTGACAAGGCCAGCAGCCAACGCCGCACCAAATCCCTCGCCATGACTGATGCCCAGATCAAGCAGGGGATCTAGCCCCAGTATTGCGGCAGTCCTGGCGTGCCCCGGCTCCGCAGAGAGGCCGGCAAGCAGGCAATGATCGAGAATAGCCGGATTGGCGGCATGAAGCACCGCCGCTGCGGCCGTCGCGGCAAATCCGTCGAGGATGACGGGAACATTCTGCATGCGGGCTGCCAGGATAGCGCCCGCGATGGCTGCGAATTCACGCCCGCCGACGCGCCGCAGTGCTTCCAGCGGGTCTTTGAGATTGGCGCCATGGAATGCCAATGCGGCATCCACGGCAGCTGCCTTGCGCTTCTGCATGGCCGCGTCAGCACCGGAACCCGGACCAACCCAGTCCCCGCCCTTCCCGCCCAGCACAGCTGCCAGAAGTGCGGCCGCGACCGTTGAATTGCCGACACCGATATCACCCAGGCACAGAAGATCGGTTCCGCCTGCCGTCGCCTCCATGCCGAAGGCCATGGTGGCGGCACAGCCACGTTCGTCGAGCGCGGCCTCTCCGGTGATGTCACCGGTCGAAATGTGCAGAGCTAGATCGAAGACCTTGAGGCCAAGATCATAGGCGATACACGCCTGGTTTACTGCCGCACCGCCTGCTGCACAGAGTTCGACCGCATTCGCGGTGGCGGCAACGGGGCGTGGTGAAATGCCTTGCCTGGTCACGCCATGATTGCCGGCAAAGACGGCCACCAGGGGTCGATTGATCGCCGGCGGCACCTTGCCGCTCGCGGCCGCGAGCCACGTTGCGATGTCCTCTATGCGGCCCAGGGAGCCGGTTGGCTTGTCCGCCTTGGCAAAGAGCGCTCGCACCCGATCACCGGCAGAATCGTCCACGGGCGGCAGGTTAGCGATCAGGTTGCGGAAATCGTCGAAAGGCAGCGCGCTGGTCATGGCAGGTTCCTGTTCGCAGCCGGCAATAGCCGCCCTGCCCGCTCCGCACAACCGCATCGTCACGAAAACGACCCAGGTTTGATTTCGAATTCGCTCGGCAGCTTGTGGGGTCGCCAGTTGGCGACCTGAAGTGGCGCAAGGCCAGGGCCTTGCATTGCCACATTCGTTGCACCATGTGGGAGCAAGCCCTTAGGATACTCCCATGACGGCCATCGAATCGCCCTGCATCCTGGTCTGCTCGATCGACATGAAGACCGGCTATTGTTTCGGTTGCGGGCGCACGCGCGATGAAATCTCAGCTTGGCTCGACATGACCCCGGAAACGCGCCGCGCGGTAATGGCTGAACTGCCGGCGAGACTCGCGACGGTGGAACGCAGGCCGCGTCGCGAAACGCGCCGGATGCGCATGGTGCGCGAACGCGGCGAGGTGCTTTGACGCCGATGAACCGCCCGCTCGTCGTTATCCTGGTGATCATCGCAGCCGCGGCTGGCCTGCTTGCCTACAACGATACAGCCGGGAGCACATTCGGCGTCGAGAACTACAATTTCGGCAACCTGGTCTGGCTCGGTATCATCGGCGCGGTGATCGCAGCCGGTCTTTTGCGCTCCGGCCAGCCTCTTGGCAGCATGGCGCGCAATCTCGGCACCTGGGCTGTGATCGTTCTGGCGCTGATCGCCGGCTATCAATATCGCTACGAATTGCAGGATGTCGCCAGCCGCGTCACCGCTGGCCTGATCCCGGGCAGTCCGCTGGCACTCGGCATGGAAGACGGACGCGCGACGGTCACGCTCGACAAAGGCAGCAACGGCCATTTCCAGGCGCGTATCCTCGTCAACAACAAGCCGGTCGACGCCATCGTCGATACCGGGGCGACGACCACAGTGCTTACCGCGGAAGATGCGCGTGCGGCTGGCATCGATCCCGATGGCTTGAACTTCACGGTCCGCGTCTCGACCGCCAACGGCAACGCCAATGCCGCGGCGGTGCGTACCAACGAACTGGCGCTCGGCGGCATCGTGCGGCGCGATATGCCAGTCCTGATCGCTGCCCCCGGTGCGCTCGGCCAGAGCCTGCTTGGCATGAATTTCATCAGCTCGCTATCCGGTTTCGACATGCGCGGCGACCGCATGACCCTGCGGGACTGAGACGCGCAAAGCTGCCCGCTGGGCACCGTGGTTACATGCGGTGTGTTAGTCTGCTACATAGCGGCGCCTCGACAGGACCGAAGGACCCGATATCAGCGTGATGCTGCAAGCCGTTGAAACGAAGGAAAATAGCGCACTCTATGGAGAGCGCGTGTTCTCCATCGCACCCATGATGGATCGGCCAGATTGCTTATATATTTCAGATACTTATCGGAAGATGTGTGCATTTTTTGTGCACGCCCGCGCTGAAATGATTCCCCCACCCCTTAGTGTTCACGAGGCTCGGGAGAGATCACATAGGCATGCTCCTTTTATACTTTCATGATTTCAAGATCTTATTTGAAAAGTCGCAATATAACTAAAAACTCTCTACTTTCTAACCTTCTGACTACCGTATTTGATGTGACTATGCGCACGAAATTGCCGGCTGGCGCGCTGGCGGTTTGACGGTGGAAAGCGAGGCACATCACGTACTTTAAGGCCAACGAGCGGCTCTCGGTTTTGAACTGGCGGGAACAGTTCTCCTTCTTACGAATTCGATTGCGAAGGAGGAGATCAATGATAACTCAGTCCCTCTGGTTCATCGCGCTAGTCGGCGGCCCCCGACTACTGGCCGCTGCTCTGCTTTTTGCCCTCACGCGACAACGTCGGCTTAATCCTGCCGAACAGGAAGAAAGCAGGAAAAAGACCGAGGAACTCTACCGAGATTAGTGAGGAAAGCCCGGCCGAGCCCAGATCACGGCGAGGGGTGGCACGGCATTGTGCTTAGAACGACTTCGCAACTTATTGTTTTATAATGCATATTGAGCATCAAACGGCCACGGCCGGATGGAAGCAGCGTCTTCCCTTCCCAGTTGCGGGATTTAGCCTAACCACTAGCCAAACCTGGTATTTCCGCGTTATTGGCGCGCCCGCCCCGGGCGTATGAAGCGTCTGATCAACTCGACAGGATTTGCGACTCTCCGGCAGTCGGTGATCAGATGGCCGTGAAATTCGGCGAGGGGCGACTGGTCTCCTCAAGAAACTCCGGGCACGTCACCATCTCCGCCGTTCCGAGGCGTCAAATCAACCTTTCCGGCAAGCCGCATTTCAACGGTGACCGTGATGTCGAAAGCCGTTCGGCAGCTAGCCCAGCACTGCCAGGAAGCAATCCGCTTTTGTCCGCTTTGGAGTGTTTGGGATTACTCAGCCGCGTGATGTTGCGGAAAATTGTTGCTACGCGTGCCCGGTGGAAATTTCAGACTGCGAGCGTCTAATCAAGAGTCTGGCGCATGGTGCAAGCTTTGGAACGACAACCCTGCTGGAAGGCTTGAGCGTTGCTGATGGAACCTCTCAAGCAGCGATCCGGGCCGGTCCGATACGGGCCACACTCCTGTCGGGACGGTTCCTCTTCCTGTCGATCGAACTGGACGGTGATCGTACTCACGCGGTGCGTCCGTGATCTCACCGGGCGACGCCGCAGTAGCGGATCAACCCACTTTCAGTTCGCTCGCCACCGCAGTCGCATTCGCGTGATCTCGACCACCAGAAATCTGGAACCTCGGGCCGGTAGCGTAATTATGCGGATTAGGGAACGCTCATTCACCATACCGGTGAAAGCCTCGAGGTCTGATCGATGTTGGAGGTCTCACAGATGTCTGTTCAGGAACGCGATTATCAGGCGCCAAAATTCCTCAGGGATGATTGGGAGGCGTCCTCGTCATCATTTCATGTATTTCTTTTCTTCATCCTCGGCATCGGCACAGTGGTGACCGCGATGCTGGGCTGGTTGCTGCCGGCCCTGATCTGACAGCTGCGCCTGAAGAACAAGCGTTTTCAGACAGATAATCGACATAACTCGGATATCACTTGAAACAAGGGCGACGACATGAGTGCAACGGTGGACGGTCTTCGCGACAAGCTCGAAATTGACCTCAGGAATTGCGAGGAACTTATCGACGCGCTGCGCAGCGGCGGGATGCAGACCTACGAGGTCGACGGTCAGGGCATGCGCAAATACACGAGCCAGAGGCGCCTTTCGGATTATGAACGCATGAGCGAAAACCTGAGGCAGATACTCGAGCAGATGGACGCATTCGGCAAAAGATCCCCTGAGCTGACCCGTCCAGGTCAGCCACGACCAATCAGAACCTGACGTTCAAGTCCGCCTGCACGCCATGGTCGCTGGCCCTGGAGCCGACCTGGCCATGGTAGGACACACCCAGTGTCGCTTGCGGTACGATGGCGAAATCCAGCCCGGCTTCGATGACGGCAGCATTTCCGGCGACCGGCGTACCGGCGATCGTGAAGGCGCTGGAGCCTGTAAAAGCCTGGCTGACTGTCGGCGTGCCATCGCCATAAGCATGACGCCAGCCGATCATGCCGCGCGCTGTCGCCCTGGCCGTGCCGATATCGAGGTCGCTCGAAGCCCGGACGCCGATCGTGGTGAAAGTGCTGTCGTTGGAACCGCCATGAACGGTCACCGCCGACGCGCCACCTTGTTCGGTGAAGCCGTTGGCGTGGACATTGACGTAAGCCAGATTGGCGAAGGGCTCGAACGCGACATTGCCGGGCTTGATGGCGTAGCCCAGTTCTCCGAAGACCTGCGTGGTGCCGGCACGATAGCTTCTCGTCAGGCTGTCGGTGAAGCCGGGGAAGGAAACCTTTCGGCTCGAGTCGATCTCGCTCCACGTATAGGCAAGACCGGAGCGCAGCGCGAGCGCACCCCATTCGGTGCCGCCATAGATACCGAGGTGATAGTTGTCCGTCGAGGCGGAAGACCTTCTGTCATCGACCTTCAATGAGGAATGGCTGTAGCCGGCGAGGAAGCCGAGGCGGACATCGTCGGTGATCAGCCCGTCGACGCCGGTGACGAAGCCACCAACGGACCGCGACAGCTTGGCGGCATTGCCGTCGCTGCCGAAATGACCCCACGAGCCGACCACCGAGCCCCAGGCTGCGTAGCGCTCAGCCGGAACCGAAGCGGTCGTGATCTCCCTGGCATCCTCGCCATAAGCCATCAGCCGCGGTTCTGCCCCTACCGTCTCGAAGGCCGAACGCAGGCGATCGTTGATGGCATCACGCGTGAAGCGGCTGTCTTCGATCAGGCCGGTCACCGTCGAGGCGTTGATCTCACCCGACAGGCTGTCGAAGGCGGCGCGGGCTTCATCACCCGAGAGCAGCAGCAACTTGTTGTAGAGCGCCAGCGGTGCACCGCTTTGCTGCAGCGTATCGAGCGCTCCCGCTGTCTGCGTCTGGTTGTAAGTGTTGGCGACCTTGCCGAAGACTGGTCCTGTTTCCTTCAATGCGATCTTCAGGTCGATGGTCTCGGCGCTTTGCAACAGTGTCGCATCGAGGAAAGCCGAGTGCGACAGCACGGCCGGGTCAAAGCCGCCGCTGATACCGCCGGCCGCCGCCAGGATCGTGTAGCTCTGGCCATCCTGGTAGCTGGTCTTCGCATCGAGCGCCGTCACAGCGACCTTGGAGCCGGCGAGCGTTGCCTTGCCGGTGGCCGAGATGCGGTCACTCGCGCCATTGCCGGCCACCTCGACCTCATAGGTCGAACCCGAAACGAGGGAGATATCGCCCGCTATGTTCAACATCCCGATAGAGTTGCCCGGCGCAACGGTGCCGGCAACGGAGACCGTTCCGATCGAGCCATTGCCTTGCAGGCGGGCGCCGGCACGGACGTTCACCGATCCGCCAAGCTTGCCGGCGACCGACAGCACCCCGCTTTCGACCACGGTCGCTCCTGCGAAGGCCGAACTGTCACCCGTGAGCTGCAAAAGACCGTCGCCTTGCTTGAGCAGATTTCCCGCGCCCGAAACCGTGCCGGCATAGATGGCGTCCGACATCTGCCTGAGATTGAAGGCAGTTCCAGCACCGATCGAGATGTTGCCTGCAAACCTGTCAGCAGACGAAACCAGACTGCCAGCCTCGACCCGCCAGTCGAGCGATGACTTGCCCGTCAGTGTCAGGGCACCAGAACCGCGCTTGATCAGGACGCCTTTCGTACCGTCGAGCGCGATAGCGTCGCCAGCGAAGTTGGCGTTGGTGGATTGATCGAACACGACGGTCGCAGCGTTGTTGAGGTTGCCAGAGATCGAACTGGCATTGCCGACCAGCGTGCCCGCTTTGACGAAAGTGTTGCGATAGCCGCCCGTCCCGGCGAGGACGAGCGCACCGCTTCCCTGCTTGACCAGGTCTCCATCCCCCACCACGACACTCCCAAGGCCCAGAGTGGTCCCGGTGGCAACGTCGAATACGCCAGCGCCGGCAAGCGTGATCGCTCGCGTCGTCTCGAAGCTCGCCGTCGTCTTCAACGTGCCGCCACTCAGCCTCAGCTCCCCGGCGGATGCACCGAGATTACCGTCCCGCGATACCTGCAGCGTACCGCCACGAATTTCGGTACCGCCTGAATAGCTATTCGTCCCCTCCAGTATGAGGGCGCCATAATCGTTCTTGATGAGCGCGGTCGTACCAGACAATACCGAAGCGATCGTCGCGGTGGTTCCCGCTCCCGATGGGCTGCCGTTGCCAACACGGATGATGCTTTGTCCGCCGGTTCCCTGAAGGTCTATCCCGCTGCCCTCCAGGCGGTCACCGTCCGTGGAAAACTGCATCCCGGTGGCACTGATCGCCCCTGCCCTGTCATCGACGGTCACTATACCCGCGCTGCCCTGGAATATCGCAAAAGTCGGCAACGGCTTGAACCGGCCGTTCATGATGCCGGCCTGATCCGTCCAGTTGTTGCCGTCCGCCCGCCAGTCACCGGACCCGCCGTCAACCTGGCCGTTGCCATGTGAGGCTGGACTGCCGCCATCCCAGAACGCAAGCGTGGCCCCAACCGACGAAACCAGATTGACCTGGCCCGTCACCGCGGTTTGAACAGAGAGGTCCCCAGTCGCCACCCCGGCAGGCATCGCCCCGATCACGAGCCCCCGATCCGTGAGGCCGCCGCCATAGGTTATCAGCCGATAGACCCCTGCGCCGAAGCCGCCAGCATCGGAGATATTCAGCGTACCGTCGAGAATGAGGTTGCCGGCGACGCTGAAGAGCGGCGCATTGCCGGGCGCGCCAAGACCGACATCCACAATCGAAGCCGGGGCGAGCGACAAGCCACCGCCAATCGTGAGCGTCTGGCCGGAGTGTCCTGTGATGGTTCCGCCATAGACCTGGACGGCTCCGGCGATCCGACCTGAGCCGGACAGGTTGCCGCTGCCGACATCGACAAGTCCGCTGGCAATCGATCCGTCCACAACCAATGCGCCGTCATTCACCAGAAACGCCGTTTGTGAATCGCTGTTTCCGCTGAGAACGAGTTTTCCTGTGCCCGCCTTGGTGAAGCCATAGCTCGCTGGAAAACCTGGCCTTGCCGGATCGCCTCCCGAGATGTTGCCCGCGAAGATCGCATCGTCTGCGTGGACGACTTTAAGCCCGAGGTCTCCGGCGTAGGTGATGTCGACCAGGCCGGCGCCGGTCAAAGCGCCAATGGTCTCGCCCTTCTGGAAGGCGATCACCGCGCCGGCATCGACGGTGACCCGTGCTGCGTCCGGGATCGCCCGGTCGGCCTGTCCCGACCAGTTGTCGACCCAAAGCCTGCCTTGCTTGACGTGGATGTCTCCGGCAAAGCTGTTGTCGCCATAGAGGCTGAGCGTACCGAGCCCGCTCTTTGTGAAGCCCCCCGTTCCGCTGATCGCCTTATTCAGCGAGGCGTCCTGATACTGATCGACGTCGAAGGTGACGTCGCCTTCGACGCTGACAGATCCCATGGTTTGCCAAGGGGACACAGCGAAGCTCAGCGTTGTTCCATCCGACATGGTGATCGGGCCAGCGCCGAGCGCACGCTCATTGAGCAGCCTTACCACGCCGGAGCGAATCGCTGTCCCGCCGCTGAAGGCGTTGGTGCCAGCCAGCTCAAGCGTACCCAACCCCTCTTTCACGAGGCGGCTGTTGCCTGAAATCTGCGCCGCGATGCTTGCGGTCATCGAGCCGGATGCGCCAGTGCCATCCCCCACGCTTACCACCGTCGCGCCATTTGCTCCGCGCAGCGCAAGTGGCGCGCCGACGATCTGATATCCGTCGACCGCAAAGCTGATGCCGGTGACACCAACGCTCCCCTGCCCGTTATTGACCGTCACGGTTCCGGCCGAACCTTGGAACACCGCGAAGCCCGGGTTGGGAGTGAAGCCGCCGATGGCAGCTCCCGCCTGGTCCGTCCAGTGGCTGTCGAGCGGTCCCAATCCTGCGGTCCATGTTCCAGACCCGCCATCGACGGTGTTGTTGCCATGCAAGGCCGGGTTACCGCCGTCCCAGAAAAGCATCGATTGCGCTGCGACCGAAGGGATGCCCAGCGCCAGTGCGAGGAGCGACCCGCCGGCAAGCAGTGTCCTTGTCCGGCAACCGAGCGCGTCAATTCGAAAACCTGAAGCCGCCAGTCCCGCCACGCTCTATCCCGCCCATGAAGCTTCGATGGGTGACGGTTATTGCGCATCGAAACAGACGTTCACCAATCCAAACTTTGCACCATTGCGCTTTTTTCGATTGCGCCGGAGAGGCTTCGCTGGCAGCGAAAACGGTGATGAGAAGCGACGCAAAGTTCACGCAGGCCGTTGCGCAATATTGCGAAACGATGATCGAGCCATCGCCATCCAGCTGGCCGCTCCGAAAACTGCTGAACCAACTCGACCGTTATTATGCTGCCTACATGCTCATCTGGAATTACCACAGTTGGGTGGAGGAAGGCGCTCCGTCGCCGACCCTGGCGCGCCTGAAAACCGTTTCGGGTCTCAGCCCGCGGCAATTGACGAGTTTCGTCACGGTGCTCAAGCAGGCAGAGCTCGTAACGACCGAACCGGAAGCCGGAAATCGCCGCCGTTCCATCCTGCGCCCGCGACCTCAACTCATTCAGGAAATCAGCCGGTCGTGCGTCGCCTTCCTCGCTGCGCATGATCATATCCACGGCGGGGCTTTGGCCCAGTTGGCCGCGGCTTCGACCGATACGCTCGGCAAGATGATCTGGGAGTCGGCCCGCCAGGTCCTGTCCGCGGGGACCGTCATCGCACCCTATCCGACGGTCCTCGCCATGGCCGGTTACGATGGCGGCTATCCCGTGCTGACCGCGATCATGGCCGATCACTATCGGCGCATGAACGGTCATCCCAGGGTAGTGCTTGGGTACGCGGCGTTGGCGCAGCGTTTCCAGGTGTCACGCTCTCACGTCGGCAACGTACTGGGCTGGCTTCATCAGAGCGGCGCGATCGATCAGGATCGGACAGCGGGGCCTGCTCTCGTCGAGGAATTCGAGCAGTGGAGCATCTCCGAGATGGAACACTACGCTCGTCTCGTGACCGCGCTTTTGAAACCAGATTGAACCCGCTCTCCTTGCGGCAAACAGCGACAAGGCTGGCCTTTCCAGTGGGTTGACCGGGATACTCCCGCCAGTTTTTGGGAACGGCCGATCGCCTGCCCGGTTGGTTTGTCAATCCAGGGCGACAAACCATGGCCAATACGACCATCCAGACCGCATCCGCTCCGGCGGAGACCGGCGGCGCGGTGTCGGAAGGCGGTGCGGCGACGAGGCGCTTTTCCAGGTGAAATGCCCCTGCCGTTGTAGCCGCAGAAGCCGACGCCATTTGGACCGAACTTGTGGAAGCGGGGCATCGCGTCGGCTGTCATGCCGATTTGCCCATACCATTCATGCTCGAACTCTATCCTGGCGAGCGCCGGGTATAGTTTCGCCAAAGCCCGGCGCGCCCACGCTTTGTGGATGCTGGTTCCGGTGCCTCGCAACGCCCCCACGCTGCCGAATACAAGCCGGCCCGCCCTTGCCCGGATATTGCGGGGTCCATGGCAGGCCCCGCCGCAGCAATCAGGAGCGGCGGACGAACGAGATTAATCGGCGTCTGGATTGTCGACTGCGCAGCCTGTGCCGTTGCACCCTTGGTAGTTGCCCTCGGTATCAAAGTTCGGATTGCCGTCCCTGTCATAGCTTGGACGGGGGTCGATGGCATCGTCATTGTTGCGGCGGGCGGCCTTGCGGT
Organism: Mesorhizobium loti; assembly: GCF_002858745.1. Lineage (GTDB taxonomy): Bacteria > Pseudomonadota > Alphaproteobacteria > Rhizobiales > Rhizobiaceae > Mesorhizobium > Mesorhizobium loti_F. The sequence continues at coordinate 208,561 of NZ_PJRO01000010.1, forward strand.
CTTTCTCACGCTGTTCCCGTTCGTGGAGACGGTCGAGAAATCTCTGGTCGTCTTCGTCGCGTTGAGCGTTTTGTTTCATCATGCAGTTTGCAAAGGCGTCAGTTCCTGGCTCGAAGCCAAAGGAAGCGCACTTGTTCTGATCGGCTGCGCGTTGATCTTCTGCGCTGACGCAACCCGCTGCGGCCAATGGGAGAAGCGCGAACAGTAGATATTTCGCCTTGAATGCTGGCATCGTCGTGCTCCTGGTTATTCCGTTGGGACCGGGCAGGCGAGGTCACCTTCTTGGCAATTGAGATAAGCCTTCAACTGCTTGGTGCGTTGGGTCGTCACTGTTGCCTTGCATGCGGTGGCAACCATCGGCGCAGCCGATCCGCCGTCGTCGCCGCTGGATTGGAAAGTGCACTCGGCATCGCGAAATGCAATCCAGGCCCGCTGAGCTTTGACGAACCTGGCCCTGCCCCCTGTATCATCCGACAGACGGCGCTCGATCTGCTTGAACGTCGCGTTCAGTGCTGCATCAGCCTTCTTGAAATCAGCAGCCGGGTCGGAGCCTGCGAATGCAGCGCAGCAGGTTAAAGAAAGTGCTGTTGTAGCAAAAATTACGTGTCGCATGAGTTGTCCATCAACCGATGAGATGCGAGCACTAGCCACCAATACACGAAGGATTCAATCGGCTATCAGTATTTACCATTAGCGTAAGGTTGACGGTTGCCTGCGAGAGGCGAGCGGTCAAGCCCGTCTTGAGCTAAAACGCGAGCGCTGCGAGCAAGACGGCTTCTTGTCGGCAGTTCATAAGGGCAAATCAATCTAGCCGACCTATCCGGTGAAATGGGGAGCACTCCACCGGATGGGAAAAGCCAACAATGACTTACGTTAGAACATGCGGCAACGAATTGCAGCAGTTCGTCACTGGTCGGGCTGGATAGTTCGGGCCAGCGCGACCCCGTTACCACTTCACGCGGAAGCCGACCTGACCTTTGACCATATAGCTGTCGCCAAAGTTGTTCAGGCTGGTGTTGACGAGGCCTTCACCATAGATTGAGTACTGGTCGTCATTCCAGTTGAAAGAACCACCAACGCCCAGCCCGCCCCATGCCCGATCGTTGCGGCTGGCAAAGGTCGTGCCCGAGACATCAACCCTGGTTCCTTCAAGAAACTCGTAATAGAGATTGGCGATGCCGTAAACGTGGGTGCGGTTGAGCATGCCCTTGTCATTCTGCCACGAATCTTCGTGATCAAGCGTCAAGCCGAGACGGCCCTGCAGACTTTCACCATGGTCGAGGCTGACACGGGCGCCGAATGCATCTGTGAACGCATCGAAGTTGACATTGGAATAGACCAGTTGGGCCTGCGGTGTGACGGACCAGGCGGGATCGATTGCTATACGCTTGCCGCTTTCCAGCGACAGCGTATAGCCGAAGCCCTTGTTGCCGTCGGCAAGGTTGGCATTGGCAAGGACGGAGTCGAGATCGCTCTTATACCACGTAACCTGACCCTGGCCGTCCAGGTAAAAGCCGTTTTCGCCATACCAGGTCAGCGTACCGCCAAAGCCATACCCGTCTGTGCTGATCTCACCATCGCCGTAAACAGAATTGGTGTCGGTTTTGCCATGGGCGTAATGGACTGTGAACCCGCCGATCAGCTTGCCGTTTTCGGTTTCATTCAACAGTCCATCAATACCGGCCTGAAGCTTGAAGACATTCTGATCGTAGTCGGTGCCTGAGGTCGAGAAACGTGGTTTGATGCTGTTATGTGCACCTTCGATACGACCCCATACACCATTGCCTTCAATCGCAACGCCGGCTTCTTCCGGAGTGGCATATGGTGTGCCTACCGGATCGGCTCCCTGCGCGACGACCCTGTTGCCGTTACCGGCCCAATAGCGATTACCGACGCGTTGCTGCAAAGTCGGCACGCTGTTGAGGCCGAGCAGCGCTTGAGGGTATGCTTCGTAGGTCGGAACACCTGCCTGGTAAAGTGGCTCAGTCGGTTGGCCGGGATCGACAGGATCAGTTGGGTTCAATTGCGAACGCAGATACCAGTTGCCGTCAGTCGGCGTTGACGTGCCACCTTGATAGAGCTGGTAGGCATAAGCACCGGCAACCGTGGCAGGCCTGCCATTGACCATATAGTCGCCAATGAGCGAGAACGAACCGTTGGAAGCACCGTTCACTTCAATGAGACGGATACCTTCACTGGTCTGCGCACCCGTTCCACCGACATTGTTGACGCCGATATTCGTTGTGCCGGAGGTATCGCCATTAACGACAACCATATCCGTCTTTGAACTGTCATCACCCAGAACAACATCGAACAGCATCTGCCCGCCAATGCCGTCATAATTTCCACCGATGATCACGACATCGCCCACGGCATTGTCCACTGTGGTGATCGTTCCGGCATTGGTCACATCGCCGCTGAACGAATAAACGCCGTTACCGTCGCCAGTACCGACAAAGGTGGACGTTGAATCAATGCTCATATTGCCGTTGAGGGCGAGTGAGGCCATGCCGTCAAGTGTGGAACCGTTGTTCAGGAACACGCCGGTCGTTCCTTCATCCGGTTCACCGACATGCCATGCGCCGTCGTCAATCGACAGATTGGCCCCGTCAAGATTGACGACTTCCCAATTGGTGATCTTGCCGCCATTTGTGGTCGCCGTCACACCCTTGAGCGTAAGCGTATCGATCATGCCATCGGCAACTGACGTGTCATCGCCGCCGTCAAGAACCTGCGAACCATCATAGGTTGATGCACCCACCGTTGCGGTATCGGAACCGTCCTGACCGTAGAAGCCGCTCGCTAGCTTTCCGCCCGTCCAGTTGAACGTATCGTTGCCCTCATGGTTGGCAACACCGTCGTTGCTCTGAGCGTCGTCCCTGTCGTCACCGTGAATATTACCGGTATAGGTTCCGCCAGCCAGATTGAAGGTGTCATTGCCGAGGCCGAGGACGGCATCGCCGGTTACAGTGCCGGCGCTGTTAACGATGACATTGCCACCGACCGTGTCCGATGCGGTCGGAACACCCGAAACACCGCCATCGCGAATGGCAATCCCAGACGTTGCTGTGAGCGTTGCCGAAGTCGCAATATCAATTGTCGCGCCGTTTGCTGCTATCGTTTGGATACCCGCGCCAGCACCGCCACTCACAGGACCAACGATGCTGACTAATGATTTGCCCGCACCTTGGTTCGAAAGCAGGATACCGGTTCTGCCAGCAATGGTACCGGCCGTCTGTTGCACCGTGACACCAGTTGTATTCGCACCGCCAATGGCTGCGATACCATAGCGGCTTGTGCCGGTTACATCGCCAGCCACGGTAACGGCTGTTGCTCCTGTTCCGGCATTTGAAGCATAGATTCCGTGGGACTGACCTGTGATTGTACCTGCCGTCTGGTTCACGGTCAGATCGGTGGCGCTGCTGGCATTGCTGGAAAAGACGCCATAAGCACCGGAAGCGGTCACAACACTGGATAGTGTAATTGTGGTTGAACCGGTTCCATCATTGTCCGCATAAACGCCATAGGTGCCACCTTTGAGCGTCCCTGCGGTCTGCTCGATGACGATATCCTTCGCAGTGCTTGCGTTATAAGCATAAAGTCCGGCACGTTCGATTGCCGTGATATCGCCAGCACTGCTGATCGTGGTTGAGCCGCTTCCGTAATTGTTACCAAACATCCCGAACCAATTGGCGGAGATCGATCCAGCCGTCTGGGTGAGAGTGATATCTGTCGCAGATGCTGCATTATAGGCGTAAACGCCATAGGTATCGAAATTGCCCGCTCCGGTCTGTGTTTGCACAATCGTACCCGACGCTGTAACCGTCGATGAGCCCAAACCATAGTTGTCAACGCGGATACCGTGCGTGTAGCCGGTGATCGTGCTTCCTGCTTCCTGCGTGACCGAGACATCTGTTGCTGACGTGCGGTTTATAGCCCAAATTGCGGATTCTCCGTTGCCGCTAACATCGCCCGAAATTGTCAGGTCCAGTGTACCGGCCGTATCCAAATCAGAAAAAATACCTGTCGATGACCCGGTAATCGTGCTTCCGCTTTGCTGCGTGAAATCGATCCCACCGTTGGTCGAGCTAATATAGACGCCCTCACCACCCGGATTGCTGGCATTAAACGTGCCATCTGCAACTATCTTTAGTGGGACGGAATCGCTAATCACCTCTCCGCTTGATACACCAGAGCAAAGGTAACTGCTGTCTGGCTGCACGACACATGCAGCCCATGCCACATCGGCAATGCCAGTCCATGAGGACGGAGCCAGAACCGGCGAAACTGCTCCCCCCGCCGCAAGAATTACGACGGAGCCGGAAAGTCCAGCCACAGATGCGACCTTTCCGCGCCACTTGGTCATGCGTCCGCCACGATGGCAGACCGTCGTTTCATTCGTGGAATTTCCAGATTGGTGCTGCGCTGATGCCAAGATCAATATCCCCTCGCCACATCGAACGACAATTTCCTGCGCAAGTACGAGTCCGCGCCACTCGTGCCTCAACGCCATACCTTGAACTCTGATCCATTGCCCAAATATAAGAACCGGGAAACCGAGTTATTATCATGAAGGTTCTGCCTACGCTTCTCAACTCCGAATAAAAATCTGCGCATATCACGAGTTAAGCAATCGAATCATATCCTTGAATTTCAATTAACAAAATTCCGGGTGTTTTCGCAACGCTTATTGCGTATACCCATTATCATTCCTTAGATTCCTCTCAGCCTCGTTTTTTTCTTTTGGTTTTTATTTCATCGTCAGAAAATATTCTCATAATTAAACACTTCTATAATACAATGAAAGGCAGGCACTTCAATCTAGTGTATAAAGGGCCGGCTTCAAGGCTGAAATGATCCACGAAATTTGGACGCCAACTTTCAGGGGTTCGCATTTCCAAATACAGAACGTCGTCCAGGCAGTCTGTTGTGTGCACATATGAAGGCGACTCTGGCGGGCTCGTGATGTCGACCTCGGCCTGGCCTCGATCATTCGACGGTGCGCAAATGGGCGACGGATGGTGCTCCATGCGGTGCACGGCCTGGCCGAATGCCGGCACCGACCAACCGAGGACCCACGGCATGCCGCCTTGTTGAGATGGTTGATGTCCGCCTTCCAGGTCATGTGGAACAACGACTACGACGGATTTGCGCCGAAGAATGCCCTGGTGATGCGGCGATTGTTAGAGCCGTTCGCCTCGGGTTGAGCGGCCGTTGGCTCAGGGTTGGCTGCACTTCGTCGTCCGGTGCTAACGGTGATGGATATCCGGCTGGCGGGAAAACGGGATGGGGTAGACGCCGCGATTGAGTTTTTCCAGCGCTTCGGCATCCGCTCGGTGTTTGCGACCGCACATAGCGACCCGGAGGTGCTTCAACGGGCGAAGCCAGCCCCCGCCCCCCGAGCTGGCTGGCCAAACCCTACAGCGATGCATCGCTGGTGGAAGCAGTCGGCAAGGCGTGCAGAGATATCGAAGCCGAGCATTCCTAAGAACCATGTGTCTGCGCAGCTTCCGACGAGCCGCGACGCTTCGCCCACCGTATTCCGAGAGCCTTGATAACTGCCGCGGGCTCTGGTTGACTCGCCGTCCCCCGCCTCGAGGCCGAACCATTTACGATCTTTTGATGAGGACGAATGAACAAGAAGCGCAACCTTCAGCGTGTCCAGCTTTTGATGTCGGAGCCAGAGCTTCACGCCGTTGACGACTTCCGATTCACAAATCGCATTCCTTCACGAGCGCAAGCTCTCCGGGCTCTGTGCAGCAACGGACTGCAACCGGCACGACAAGCCAGTCTCACAGCCACGGATGTCGTGGTAGCGAGGACCGGCAGCCGCACAATCATCCGGGTGTCAGTGGGTTCGGAGAGCTTCGACCTCCACCTCTCTGCGGACCTCCGAAACGAGCTCGCGGCGGCGCTGTCGATTGGTGAGTGAAGTAGGTATCTTGCGGCCATAGTGTGTCTCCATGCTTAAGCGCCTTCCCTTGAAACCGGTCAAATCGGATGGCTGCAATCGACAGGCCTGAAACCGGAAACGCCAGCCGTCTCAAAGAGCGTCGCGGCTACGGTGCTCAGCCTGGCGATCCGCGGCTGCAAATGTCGAGCGTATCGCGTCGAGCGAGACCTTCAGGGCATCCGAGAACACCCTGCCCTTCTGCCAGATCGCGACATAATGATAGAGCGCCGAGGGTTCGACCGGCCGCATCTGCAGGCCGAAGGCAGCATATTCGCGCGCCAGGATGTCGTTGGTGATCGACACGCCAAGCCCGGCAGAGACAAAACCTGCCTCATGGCCGCTGGAGTCGTATTCGACCAGTATGTCCGGCTCGATGCCTTCGAAGCGCAGCGCGTTCATATTCATCTGATGCGAGGCAAAGCGCGGATCGACGTCGACGATGGTTTCATCGGCAAGGTCATGCGCCTCAACCCGTTCCTGTCTGGAGAAGCGATGGTCGGCGTGGAACAGGCAGACATTGTGGGCAGAACCGAGCGGTGCCCATTCGAACAGGCACGGATCGACGGGGAGCCGCGATATGCCGAGATCGGCGCGGCCGGCGAGGATGTGCTCGCCGACCTGGTCATAGGTGCCCGAGATGGTGCGGACATGCGATCTGGTCTGCGCGCGGATGATCGCAACCACCTTGGGCAGCGTGACAAACCCGAAAACCGCTGGCGACGCGATCGCGATGCGCTGGCGGTCGTCACTCTTCATCGCGAAGATCGACGCTTCCAGCCGTTCGAGGGCGTTCACCGCCAGCTCGACGTGGCGCAGCAACTCCCAGGCCTGCTGCAGGGGCTGGATGCGGTTGGTCGAGCGTTCGAACAGCGTGATGCCGATCGTCGCCTCCAGTTGCTTGACGTGCTGGCTGATCGCCGGCTGGGTGATGCCCAGAACGGCTGCGGCACGCCGCGCCGAGCCGGCCCGCAACACTTCGCGGAAGACCTGCAGCTGCCGCAGCTTCAATCCGCCGTGCAACAATTCCATGCGCGTATCCTTGAGCCTGCCGAAGCGTCCCGACTGCGCTGCCGGCCGTGACGAGTGGCTGTACCAACCCCGCATGTGCCGCCGCTAGCTGCAATGAGGACCTTTTATCTCTTCACCCAACGCGGCGATCAGGGACGACACACGCCGGCGCACACCCGGCGGCAGTTGCATGAGGCCCGCGATCAGCCGCCGCCCCTCTGCGCTGGCAATGAACTCCAGGCGCTCGTCGACCGGCAACAGCGCCGCCGCAGCAGCCGCTTCGCCCTCCAATCCCTGGAAGAAGCGGCCGACGGGAACGTTCAGCGACCGCGCGATTTCATGGAGCATCGACGCGCTGACGCGGTTGCGGGCACTCTCGTATTTCTGCAGCTGCTGGAAGCTGATGCCGATGGCGCGGGCGAGCTGGGCTTGCGAGACGTCCGACTGAACCCGTATGGCAGCGATCTGCCGGCCGACATGACGGTCCACCGGATGCGCCTCCGGTTCCGACACAGCATTGACCTGCTGGGCCGCAACATCCAAGAGCGATACAGCCGGTTTTTCGGACAATCGCGCGAGCTGGTTCATCGCCTGATTACCGGCCACGCTTTCCGCCCGCAACGCCGATGAATATTCATCCACGCCCCCTGCCCCGCCGCTCAATTCGCTTCACCGCGCTGCTGACGGCGGCAAAGTCTGTCCGCCTTTTCATGGGCAGCCCGTCATTTGCACCAAACGACAGCCGCTGGGTCTCTGAACTAGCTTCCGAATTGTTGGGAGAAAACACTGTAGGCGCCCGTCCAGCGATTGCCTTGCTGCGGGTGACGTTAGACAAAGTCGTGGTATTGTCGGAATCAGCCATGATCCGAGCTCCAGACAGCTTAGACGTGGTCAGGCTAGGCTCAGTGCGCCAACACTGCGTCTAGCCGCCTCGGACCGAGGTCCAAGGGTGTCTTTGATACCTTTGGATCATAGGCGAATGATCTAAAGGGATCAAGAGAAATTGGTAACAGCGGCGCAAATGAGAGCGGCTCGGGCGTTGATCGGCCTTTCTCAGGCAGAGTTGGCCCGTCGGGCCGGTGTCTCCGTTCCAACAATCAAGCGCTGCGAAAGTGAAAGTGAGCGCGCTGCGGCCGTCTCAAGCGACACTCAAGATCGAGTTCGGGCAGTTCTTGAAGCTGAGGGTGTCGAGTTTACCAACGGCAAGCATCCCGGAGTTAAGCTAATTCGACCCTAGCCTCACGTAGTGTAGCCTGGTTCCGCCGGCACGGCGGCAATCAAAAATGCAGCGCATAAAGCGCAGAAGCCCTGACATCCGCAGCTATAATTCAGTTGGCAGGGCTTCGAAGCAAATTCGCGGCCGCAGGATCGGTTAAACAAGGCGGTCTAAGGAGCGTCAGTATGCGACGGCGAAGCCGGGACGCGGGACTGTCCGCCTCCGACGAGCGGGCAATTTAGGGCTCGACCCTAAGTCTGTAGTGGGGCCGGGAGTGGCCTGTCCGGTTTCGGCGCGAGTTCATTGGTAAGCAGTCCTTCCGATCACGACCCAATGGTACAAAACTAGGCGTTTGCTTCTGCCCTCGCGCGGCTACCAAACGCCGCCCTGGTGGCTAAGGCACATCAACAATTGACTTCGCTAGCATTTCCCGGCGTACTGAGTACGGAGGGGGAAATGGAAGACGATGAAGTCGCTGAGATAGCGCAAATCTCATTTTATCTGGCAAAGCCCAAGCATACATTCGCGACAGTGCTCTCGGCCGAAAAGGATATCACGGCACGAGACGCTGCGAGGCAGTTCGATTTCGATATCGACGGTGTGCATTGCCGCTTCCACTACTTCGAGACGAGATCGAAAAAGTCGAACCCGCCGTGGCTTGACTTTATGAACGACAAGATCCCCACGGTGGACAGGATCGCCTTCGGCAGTTTTAGCGAGAGTCCGAACGGAATTCTCCTGATCGACATCGACGCACGGGTGTTCGCGGCGACGTTCGGACGTAGCGCTTCAAGCCATCTCGAGGAAGACTCGTTTGAGCCGGACTTCGGGATCAAGACCGCCATGAACATGTGTGGCAACGAGGAAGTGCGGCAAACCCGTAGTCAGAGCAACACAGTCACACCAACCCAAATTGACCGCCAAGTTGGCAAACCGGCGGATACTTTCACCTTTGGTTTAAGCGAGGCGGAGGACCTCCGATACATCTCTGCGCACATCAAGGGTGACAAGAGTGTAACGCTGCAAGGACGCAACAATCTGACTGTGAAGGTGATCGGCAAGAACAGGCTGAAGTGGCCCCTTATCATCTCACGATGCCGTGAGTTTAGGGATGCCTTTGAAAAGAAAGACTTCGCTACCCTGTTCCCGAACTACAAGAATTTCCGACAGGCATCAAATGACGAAATAAACGCCTTGAACGGCGAGCTGCTCGGGCTTTTGAAAGCCAAGGACTTCGGCCGCATCCAGCTTGGCATTCCGGAATTCGTCTTAGACGACAGCTTCAGCTTCTCCTATTCCGACAACGCCAAGCGCGAGAATATAATCTACGCTTTTCTTGACATAAGGCAGCTAGAAAAGCACCTCAAGCTGGAAGAGTTGACAGTCGAGGACCTCAAAAACAAGCGCATCTATGCGTACTCGCACGAGGAGGATCGGATTCTCTCTTACCGCCGCTGGCGTCTCTATAACTGCATCATCTTCGAGCATAAGCTGGGTGAAAAATACTTCGTCCTAAGTGATGGTCGATGGCTAGAAGTCGACAACGATTTCTATAATTCAATCATAAAATTCGCCAGCCAGATTCTTCATGAGGAGCCGTACGAAGACACCTACAAGAACATCGACATTAGCGATACAATAGCAAAACAGAACAAGGAGTCGGTGTTCAACGAGGAGGTTTGCAAACGACGCCCGACTGCTATTCTTTTCGATCGAGCGAAGTTGAGGATCGGAAGCGGCCGAGCGGACAAAGAGTTCTGTGACATCTTAGATATGACCGACACGGGTCGAGTTCGAATCATTCACTGTAAGCCTTACAAGGACGCATCTTCAGCAAACTATCTTTTCGCCCAAGCAAATCTCTACTGTACCGCATTCTTGCAGGATCAGGTCTTTTTGGACGAAATCCGCGCTAGGATCGAAGCCTCTATGAGTTCGCGCAAGGCCGACTACCTCGCCTATATCAAGCCTGAGATTGCGGAGCTGCACGCGCCTGCCTACGATGTTTGCCTCTGGCTCCTATACGACGCGAAGGAGACTAAGCCGGAGAAGACAGATATTCCGCTGATGGCTTTGTACGAGCTGAAGCTCATGCACGACCACCTGAGGAACATCCTTAAATTCCGTGCGATCATACTGAGATTCATTCCGGTTCAGAAAGTACAGTTTACAATCGCTCGGAAGCCGGCAGCAAAAGCAGCTTAGACGGTGGTAGGTTGCAGCATAGCGGCGGAGTAAGATTTGGTTGGTCGCCGTCTACTGACTTGGGCAATTTCTTAAAGCTACCAATCCGCATTCCACGATGCATAGCCAGTCATGCAGCTGCGAGTTCGGGGCCGATCCCAGACTGTCCGGTTCTGACGAGAAAATGGAGAAAGCCGACATTGGCTACCGATCCCACGTCAATCGTTCAAGACTGTCGGCAACTCCTCGAAAGTTGCCGTTTGGTTGATCTTAAAGCACAACACTATATGTGCGTTATATTGGTATTCCGTCAGAGAGCTATTACACAGAATGACACGTCTGCCTTCGTTTGCTGAAAGGCATTTTGCGGCGCAGGTTTCAGAATATGACGGTCTGTGCCACAGAGTGGAGGAGGACGAAAGCGGTTGGGACTTTGTCGTAGAGTTTCCTATTCGCGAGTTCGACGGGCCCGCAGAAAGCCAGCCTTCACGCAGTCGCGCCTTCGTGCAGGTGAAGTCGGTTCGAGGATCTAAGACTTCAGTTCCCATCACGCTGTCGAACCTACGCAAGTCCGCCCAAGATCCAAATCCATGGTTCCTCGTGCTTATCAAGAGGCATCGGGGGAAGCCGACCCTTTACATCCGGCACTTTTGGAAGGGTCTCATTAAAAGTAGCTTGATAGCGATCCGCAAGGCTGAGGGAGAGGGTGCTAAGCTAAACAGGCGCACGAAGTCGATCCTGTTTTCAGAGGACGATATCGTCACAGGCGACTTGATTAGATGGATGCAGGATTGCATCGACCAGCCGGACGACTATTTGGCCGAGAAACGCCAGTTCTTCACTACTGTTGGATATACCCAAGGTGCCGGCACCGCGCGTTTGCTTTTTACCGAGCACACAAATGACGAGATTTTCAAGGAGTTCCTCGGGCTGGGAAATGGTCTCAAAATATCTAATTTCGAATACGTTCCAGAACGCTTCTCCCTACCAGACTACTCGCGCAAGATTTCGGAGACAGGCGGTACCGTCTACATCAAAACGCAGCCACGGGGCGCATGCGAAGTCCGGTTTCGTTCCTCACCTCTTGAGCCCGCGTTCAGCCTAGCCGGGACTATGTATGCTGTGCCATTCTCGCGGGACGCACCCGTCCGCGTTTCGGCACCTCCTGTGGAACTTCTGTTCAGTCCACCTCAGGTAACGATGGACATGACCATGAAGTTGGCCGAACGCCTGCCTCTTGATCACTGGCTCACATATTCTCAGTTGAAGCTGTGGTCGATGAAGGGACCACTGCGTGTCGAACTCTGGAGAGATGGCAGAAAGCTCGATGCATCCATCCTCGCAGATAAGCAGAAGGGCCAGAATTTGGACTGGGACAAGCTCTACAGCTTGTCAGAGGCAATAGCGGTGATCACAACTGATAGGAAAATCACCGACCTCTCGTTCTCTCTTGGGGACGTCAACGCAAACATCAGTGATCTTGGATATCTATTTCAAGGCAGAGCTCCGTTGCTTAGATTCGAATTTGAAGCAAACGCCCCGCTGAAGCTAGGCGTCACATCTTTCTTGCACTACTCCCTGGCGCAACTAGCGGGCTGGACCTTTGGACATCTGATCCGGCGAACGGTTCTGCAAGACAAAATCGACGGCGACAGACGCACTATTACAGCAGGCCCGTTCAAAATTCTCGAAACGTATGCGTTTCGGAATGCCAGCGCCGAAGAACGATCTCTCATTCATGACGACTACCTGCGTATACTCGCCGAGCTGGAGGAAACAGAACATCCGTTGGGCTTCGGAGAGTTTGGAACTTATGTTCGACAACTGAATTCGCTGCCGCAAATCCCGACGAAAACGAGACAATAGTATTCTCAAACCGCCGTCCGCTTTAACACCCCGCCCCTGCCGTTGGCGACGGCCTATTCCTCAAGGCAGCTTTGGGGCCGTTGCCGACGGTCCGGTTCTCGGAAACGCTGGTGGTTAACTGCCATTCTGGATTGAGCGTGATCAGTCTCGCGGGGAATTGTGTCGTTTCCGTCGCGGGAGTGCTGATGTTCCTCGCGTTTACGGGCGAAAAGGGATGTATCATCATCCTGCCTGCGTTTGTATTAGCGGGCCAACAAATTAAGCCCGTGATTTTAGTGAAAGGTCGAGAACGACGACATCAATCATACCTCGGATATCGGGCGGAATTCTCTGCTCGATCATGTCCTTCAGTTCGGCCGGTGATTTCACTTCGTGCGTCTGCCGACCTGCCAAGGTTTCCCCAGGCCCAAACCACAGTACGAGATAGATGCCTTGTTGTGCGGCATCAGGATGGCTGCTGTAGCGTTCATGCAATTGCGCCGACGCAGCGGTGAAGAGTTCGCGATGCCACTGACCTTTAACCTCGACAACGAGCAAGCGCCGCGCTCCATCGATCATCGCAGCCGCCGCTATGTCGCATCTGTTTGAATCCGCGAAATGCTGCTCGATCACCACCGACAGATTCCGCGCACGCATCTGGGCATCGAGGTGGTCTACGATACGATCGCGGCAGCCGTTCTCATCGAGCCGCGTTCCCCCCGGATAAAAAACGGAAAGCGGGTTGGTTTCCGCGTGACAAAGCCATGTCTGGTAGTCCGAAAGATCCTGAACGAGGACGGTTCTAAGGTCCTCGACGCTCGCCAACCGATTGTGATTGAGCAACTCGTTTACCGCAGCAACCGACGGCGGTTCGAATACCTGAAGCGCTCTCTTGCGCATGCTTGCCGCCTTGAGACTTTTCGCCTCCGCATGAAATTCCGAGAATCGTGGATCAGCCAGAATTCGGTCGAGCGTGGCAATCGCGTTCTGCGGCTCGTCACGGTTTATGGTGTAGATCACTTCCGTGAGAAAGCGGTACGCTGTCTCTCCGTCCGGCGAATGAGAACCCCAGCTGCTCGGCAAGTACACTTTCGGCCAGACATCGATGAAGATATCGAGGATACAGAATACCTTGTTCGCGGAGAGAGTCGGCCAGCCGCGATAATCGTCGTGTGACGTTCGTCCGGCGAAATGCTCGATGGATAAAAGGACGCGAGGGCTGCTCCTGAGATAGGCCCAGATTGGTTCCGGTGGATCGGTGAGGAAAAAGAAACCTCTTAGCAACCAGAAGGAGGCAGGAGAGCGCTTGCCCTCTGCATCGGCAAGCTGCTCCAACTGACCCTCTTCGCATCGCGATGAAATAATCGTGTTGAGGGCAACCCGGTCGCCATGCTCGGCGGCGAGATCGAATAGCGTGTCACGCGCGTTATGCGGCATCGACGGGAATCGTGTCAGCCATTCAAGCGGCAGATGCGCTCTGAGATTCCTAAATGCCGCCTTGTACTTCAGCCAGCTAACATCCGTAGCGGCTTCCGACGCGTGCAACAATTGCGGCTCGATGAAGGCGCGCGCAAACGCCTCGGCGTCTGCATCGCCAGAGAGTATCAGGCGGTCGATCTCAGCCTCGAATGCCTCGCCTTCATCCTCGTGATAGCCCGGATAGCCACCGACATCGGTTTTGACCGCTCTGAGAACATCGTGATCGACGTGCTCCAGCGTCCGCTCTCTGCGGAAGGTCGCCAGACAGGCCGCATGAAGCACACGCGTCACTACCAGCCTGTCCGCGCTGAGCTTTGCCAGAGTCGGCGTATGTGGGGCTAACAGCGCAAACGCATTGCACAGCGCGATATCGGCTGTTGCAATGTCATCCAGGAACTCTGCGAGCTTCTCAGGTTCGACCAGGTAGCAATCGGCGATTTCGCGAAGTGCGCCCCAATGCTGTCCAGCTTCGATGCGCGCTCTGTTTTCGCGGAAGAAGCGTGCCCGGTTCTCTTTCGCGGCACTTTCCCGAAGTTGCCAGCGGCGTTGCCGACGGGGCCATCGGTCTTGCTGCTCGAAACGATGCTTGCGTGACCATCTCTCAAGGTCCGCCCAGACTTTTGAGAATCGCGGATCACCGCGTGCGTGTTTGCGGAGATGAGCTCTTAGTGGGTCGGGTCCCTTGTTTTCTGACCAGATATTGTGACTTGCGTAGAATCCAGCCCAGAGAGCCAAATTTCCGGTCGCAAACGCTTCCGAAGTGATCGCAAACAAGTCTTCCGTTTTCATCCGGAGTCCGGCATGGCCATCGCTGCTCCAAAAGCGCGTGCGCGCCTCCCAAACCGTTTGTTTGTTGGGGAGTTCGGCCATCGCGATAAGATAGATGGCGCGTCGCAACCCGTCCTCCTCCTGAAGGCGCTTTATTGCAGTGCTATTCTCGGGCGACTGGTGATCGGGAAAGATAAGGTGTTGCGTCCAGCGCCAGATACGCTGCGGATCGTAGGGCCCATCAGCTAACTCGAAATATCGATCGAGGAGCGATCCGACGATCTTGCTCAGGCCAGGCCGGCACTCGCATTGGTAAGATCGTGACCTGCCGCATGTACATTGCAAATCGTTCGTCAGGTCATCGAGCAGCGCAACTGTGATTGCAAAATCAAATCCGGCTATCATCTGCTTGGACTGATAGCGAAGATTGAATCGGGACTCGCTCTCCTCGTGCGGCCTTTTAGATGTCTTCTTGCCGACCGCTCTCAGGAGGGCGATAATCGTGGACAGTTCAGTCGATTTGGAGAGCACTCCGACGCTTTCGACAGCGAGGCGCAGCGAGGCGGAATCGCCTTTTCCCACCAGCGCGTCGGTCAGCGAGGTGTGGTTGTAGGATTCAAAACCGATCAAGATGCGCTGAGCCCTAATGCGGGTGTATATGTCCATACTCGTATCAAGGACGATATCGCGAAGGGTATCGGCCAATTGCGATGCAATCGACGATCCGTCCAGCAACTCCAGTAGTAGGTTGCGAAGATCCGATGAAGTTCCGCTCCCCGACAGTGCCTTTCGAACGTCGACCACGATTTCCGGGGTCAGCAATCCGGCCACGCTGAAGCGACGCCATGCGTCACTTCGCCGAAAATATGGGTCGACTTCGGACAGTTCCTGAAGCGCTTTCAGCAAAAGGCGTTTGGAGGAGGAGGAAAGCTGCGACGGGTCCCCGTTGGCCAACACCGCATAGGGGTCGATCCGTATGCAGGCTTCCTGTGTCTGCGGATTGCCAAGAGAAGCTATCCAGCCAAGCAGTCCGCGAAGTTCGTCACGGACGACATTGCTGGGAGCAACGACTGACAAGACGCGGTTGAGCACGAGATTGTCGGCCTTATCCTCTGCTCGGCGGACCAGATATCTGGCGGCGCAGTACTCGGCGACGATCCGGTGCACTGGCTCGTGGTTGCTCAATTCGTTTGTGGGTTTGAAGAGGCGTGTATTGAGCGCGAGACTTACCATGCCCGTTTCTGCCGCGCAGAGCGAAAACAGGTAGGGAAAATCCCGATCGCCGCTGTCTGCAACGGAGAGTCCGCTGGCTCCAGCGAGCATCGTCTTCGCAAAAAGTTCCTCGGCGATGGCGACGATGCGTTCGATGGGTGGGCGACTTCTTTGCCATTCTGACGAGCTGGACTCTGATGCGAGCTTCTCGATGGCGTCTACAAAGATTTGCCGTTTAGAGACAAGTTGTCTTCCGCGCCTGACATAGGCGTCTGCGAACAGCTTCAGAAACTGCGGATTGCCCAAGAGCGGCGACAACCCGAACCGCTCGACTTCCTCACTAAAACGGACAAAGTCCTCTCCGGGAACGTGCTGCTCGTAAAGTGCTTTTTGCTCTTCTCGTGTGAATGGCTGTAGCCGGATGACGGCAGGTTCTATGCCAAAGGCTTCCTTGAGAAGGTGCGTGCGCTGCGTGTCCCACTCGCTCGACCGTGAGGCCATGACAACGCTGCTGGCACCTGTCGCCCGGGCTTTCTCGATTACCTGATCGATGGCCGATTGATCGATCTTTGCGAGTTCGTCGAGGGCATCGATCACGAGTGCATGGGCGCCCTCCAGAATTTCGCGGTGCCGAAACAAACTCGCCCTGATTGGCGCGGTGTCCGTTCGGGCTGCGAGGCTGCGGAGAAGCTCGGATTTCCCGGCGCCGGGCTCGGCCAGGACAAGGACGATTTCGTATTTTGACAGCAATTCTTCCTCGGAGATGATCGTGTCACCGAGTTGTAGACTGCGCTCTATGTAGCCCTGCCCCATGGCGCAAAGCATAAATGCGGTAACGGGGCGTCTCCACAGGTAACTCAGGCTTTTCCCGAGCATTTTCGGATGAGATGGCATCAGGCCACCAAAGACGCGGTGGGCCACGTGGTCTCAAACGAGCTATAGTGTATGATTGGGAGAATTCACCGTGCAGGTCAATGAAGGGCAGGTTTCGAGAGTGACCAGTCTGCGTAGGAACGTCTGAAATGCGGGCGCAAAGCTGCCGGTCGCTTGACCGCAGCGTACCTCTCTCCAGATCGTGCGTCTCACGCATTTCATTTCGACAAGGCGTCGAAACCGAGTTTTGACCGCCTCCTCCACGCACATGATCGGCCAACAGTATCGGCACTCATTCGCGCGACTTCGACTGCGGCAGCGTGGAGCTGCCGGCGAGCATCGCTGCCGTTTCCACAAGGTGGGATCATGTTGCTGGAGTGCGGAGACGACATCCGGAAAATCCGCAAGGATCACTATCTCGATGTCCCCTCCACGGCCTATAAGCAGACGCAATGGCATTTCGCTTCGTTCATACCGCTGACATTCACCTCGATTCGCCGCTGCGTTCGCTGGCGTTGCGCAACAAGGATCTGGCTGAACTGGTCGGTGATGCCAGCCGCCAGGCTTTCTCCAGCATCATCGACTTGTGTCTCTCCGAGAACGTCGATGCGCTGGTTATCGCCGGCGATCTCTACGATGGCGATCAGACGTCGATGAAGACAGCGCGTTTCCTTGCGGCCCAGATGGCGCGCCTGAATGAGGCGAACATCAGGGTGTACAAGATCCGCGGCAATCACGACGCCCTGTCGCGCATTTCGAAGCAGCTGGTGTTTCCAGACCTGGTCACGATTTTCGGCGGACGCGCACAGTCGGTGCTGCAGACCGCCGGCGGGCTTGACGTCGCCTTTCATGGCTTGAGTTTCGCCAGTCCCAAAGCGCCGGACAGCTTGCTGCCGAAATATCCAGCCCCCCAGGACGGCGCGGTCAATGTCGGCATCATGCATACCAGCCTGGCCGGCTCACCCGGCCACGACGTCTACGCACCTTGCAGCGTGGCGCAATTGCAAGGCCATGGTTTCGACTATTGGGCGCTCGGCCACATCCATGCGCGCTCGGTGCATCGCGGTCCGAGCACGGTTGTCATGCCGGGCATCCCGCAGGGCCGGGACATCAACGAGGCCGGCGAGAAATCCGTCACCCTGGTGACCATCCGTGAAGACCGCTCGATCGAGATCGAGGAGCGATTGACCAGTGTGGCGCTGTTCGAACGGCTGAGCGTGGACCTGTCGGGCGCGCTGGAATGGGCGGAGGCCGTTGCGCACATCCGCGCCGAGCTTGAACAGAAGCGCGAATCCGTGCGTTCACGCCATGCCGTGATCCGCCTCGAATTGACGGGAGCGACGCCCCTGTCCTGGTCGCTGATCCGCGACAAGGACCTGCTGTTGGCTGAAGCCGAACAGGCAGCGGAGCAGATTGGCGACACCTGGATAGAGAAGCTGCAGTTCGATGTAGCCCTTCCCATCCCGGAGACCCAAGCCGGCACTGCCGACCCGATCCTCGAGCTCGCCGCCTCAATGCGTGCCGAAGCCAGTTCGGAGGCTTTTCGGGCGGAGGCACTTTCCCTGATCCAAAGACTGGTGGCCGATCTTCCCGCCGAGAGCCGCGACTTCGCGGGAAAGGACGAAGCCGGGCTGGAACGCTTCCTGGATCGGGCGCTGTCAAGCGGCAGCGGCCAGGTTACGGCGCGTCTCAGGGGCGGTTCATCATGAGGCTTCGGCGGCTTGATCTCATCCGCTACGGCAAGTTCACCGACAAGACGATCGATTTCGGCCCCGCGCCTGAGACCGGCTCCGACCTTCATATCGTGTTCGGGCTGAACGAAGCCGGCAAATCAACCGCGCTTTCGGGCTATCTCGACCTGTTGTTCGGCATCGAGGAACGTAGCCGCTACAACTTCCTGCACGAATACAGCGCCATGCGTGTCGGAGCGGTGCTTGAATTCGGCGGCACCGAGTACGGCTTCACTCGCACGAAACAACGCAACAACTCGCTCCTGGACGCCAGCCAGCAACCGGTCAGCGATGTTGCGATCACGGCGCATCTGGCCGGTCTTTCGCGCGAGGCCTACACGACGATGTTCTCGCTCGACGACGCGACGCTGGAGGCGGGCGGTGAATCCATCCTGGAATCGCGCGGGGATCTCGGAAAGCTGCTCTTCACGGCGAGTGCCGGTCTCGGCCAGGCAAGCGACATCCTCGACAAGCTCGAAGCCGAGGCCGACGGCATCTATCGCAAGCAGGCGCAAGGAACCGAGCTGGCCTTGCTGAAGAAGCGACTTGCCGAGCTGAAGGCACAAAAGGATAACATCGACACCCTCGCCTCGACCTATGAGACGCTGGAAGCTGACCGCATCGAGGCGACCCAGCTGTATGACCGCGTCGTGCATGACCGTGCGGTGGTGGGAGCCCGGCTCGATGTCATCGACCGCTATGGTCGCGCGCGCCCGATGCTGGCGGACAGACAACGCAAGCTCACGCGCCTCAACGAGCTTCCGGACATCCCCTCCCCGGTCCGCACCTGGACAGCCAGCATAACGGACCTGATCAAGGACGATGCGAGCCTCCGGACAAGGCGTGCGGCGCAGGTGGAGGAAGATGGGCGACTGACGGCCAGAATTGATGCGATCGGTGTCGAGGATGTCGTGCTGGACATGTCCGAGCGCATCCGCGCACTGGCCGAGAGCAAGGTGCGCCATGCTTCGGCCGGCTTTGACCTGCCTAGCCGCAGGACGGAGCTGCAGATCATCGACAACGCCGTGGCGGATCGTCTGGCAGCGCTTGGCCGATCATCCGAGCCGGACCCAAGCGCGCTGCTTTTGCCAGCCGCCACTGTTGGTGTGTTGCGCGGCATGCTGGAGCAGCGGTCGGGCATCGTTACCGCTGCTCGGTCAGCCCGCGATGAGGTGGCTGAGGCTCTCGAAGCCCTTGAGAGCGCCAAAGAGCGCGTCGGCGAGGAAAGAGCCGTGCCGCCCTCCGCCCAAGCGAGGGTTGGTGCCGCGCTATCGAAGGCGCGGGAGAGCACGCATCTGGCGGATGTCCGCGCAGCCAGGGAGCAAGAGGACGCGGAAACGATCCATTGGCAGGCCGCGCTTGCTCGTCTGGCGCCGTGGTCCGGCGATGCCGCGGCCCTCGCCAGCATCACAGTGCCCGTCGCCCAGCAGATTGCCGACTGGAAAAGGCAGGCGTCACACCTGGCCAGCGCCCGCGCTGTCAATGCGGAACGCCTTGCCGAGCACGAGGACAACCATGCGTCGCTGGCGGCACGCCTCGATGCCTTGCGGGCCTCGATCGATTTCGCGGACGATGCCGAGGCGGCGGCGAGCCGGCACGCCCGCGACGAAGCCTGGACCACGCACCGCGCGACGCTGAGCACGGAAACGGCCGACGCATTCGCCGGAGCTTTGGCGCAAGATGACAGGATCGGCGCCGGCAGGCTCGCAAACGCCTCCGATCTCGCCGACATGCGCTCGACAACGCGGGCGGTGGCCGAGTCCGAGGCCGGACTGTCAAGCTTGCGCCGTCAACGCGAGCAGCTCGACAGCGATGCCGCCGCCCTTTCGGCGACGATCCAGGCCTTTGCAGGCAAGCTGCTTGTCCGCACACCTGATCTTCCGCTGGTGCAGTTGATCGAACGGATCGAACATCTGCTTTCCGCGCGCAATGAAGCGCTGGCGGCCTGGGACCAGATCAGGATCGCGGCCGGCAAACTGGAGCGCGCCACCCAGGCTGGCGAACATCTGCGCCGGGAGCTGGCCGGGGCGCTGAACAGCGTCGGCATAACACCGTCACCGCACGACACGCTTGAAGCGAACATGACCATCGCCGAGCTGTTCCTGGATCGGCAGCGCAGGCTCGACGCTGAATATGCCGAAGCCCTGAAAACGGTCGCAGCGCGGGAAGAGGAACTTGCCAGGCGGCAACTCAAGCTGGCCTCGGCCGAGCGTCGGGAAGAGGAGTGGCTTGCGGACATCACCGATGCGTTGAAAGGAACCTGGCTAGCCAATGGGCTATCGGCTTCCGCTGTCGGCGCGGTGCTCGATCAGCTGTCGGAACTTGCAAAGAGCCTCCAGGAACGCGATGCGCTGCAACTGCGGATCGACAAGATGGAGGCCGACAGAACGCGCTTCCTGGCCGAGGTTAGGACCGTGGCGGCGGACGCGAGGCAGCCAGCAAGGGATGATGCCGAACAGCTCGCCATCGACCTGGCCGATCGCCTTGCGCATGCCGAACGGGCCCGGGATGCCAAGGCCAGCCACATCGCCGATCTGACACGCATTCAGGACCTGGGTGCCAAACTCGATCTGGAAATCCTGGAGCATGATCGGCTGAAGAACGACGTCCTGGCCGCGTTCGGTGTCGCCAGCCTGACGGAGGCGCTGGCGCGCGACGAACAGTTGCGCGAGCGCGATGACTTGCGCACGACCGTGGCTGAAATCGAAGAGCGGATCGCGGCAGAGCTCTCCGTCGAGACCTTCGAGCAGGCACAGCGCTTGCTGGACGCCGTCGATTTCGACGCGCTTCTCGTCGAAAAAGCCGAAAGCGAGCAACGGCTGCTTCAGCTCGATGAGGCTCGCCAGCAGCAGCTGATCCGGCAGACGCGGGTGATGGACAAGCTGAACGAGATCGGTGGTGACAGCGCCGTCGCGCGACTGGACGCGCAGCGTCGCACGACGCTGCTGGAAATCGAAGACAGGGCCGTGCGGTATATCGAGCTGAAGCTCGGCATCATGGCGGCGGGGCACGCCTTGCGCAGCTATCGCGAAAACCATCGCTCCGGCATGATGGTGCGGGCATCAGAAGCGTTTTCGCTGATGACGCGCGGCCAGTATTCAGGCCTGACGACACAGCCCGCCAAGAGCGGCGAAGTTCTGATCGCGATGCAGCGGGATGGGCAGTCCAAGCTTGCCAACGCCCTGTCGAAGGGAGCGCGTTTCCAGCTCTATCTGGCGCTCAGGCTCGCCGGCTATTACGAATTCGCCCAGCTTCGACCCGCGGTTCCTTTCATTGCCGACGACATCATGGAAACGTTCGACCATGTCCGCTCAGAGGAGGTGTTCAGGCTGTTTGGGGACATGGCGAAGGTAGGCCAGGTCATCTATCTCACACACCACCAGCATCTTTGCGATATCGCCAAGAAGGTCGTGCCCGGCGCGACGGTGCATGAGCTCGGCTAATTTCGCCGGGAGATTTTCCATCGCAGCCGATTGGCACGCGACGCACTGGCTGATCTTTCCCGCTGAGCGTGCCGCCTGCGTATGCATGTGCAGCGTATTACAGCGTCTTTGAGGGTGCATTGCCACCGCTCGTTGCACAGTCCGCATCTGGGTAAGCGCAACGTTTCCCCTTATGTCTTAATTGAGGGCGCAAAGCAGCCGTGCACGTTTATTCCAGCAGGTTTCGACCAATGCAAAATTGCCTAAACATCGGCGATGGCGACTTAAGTCTTTCCCTGAAACCCGCCAGCTGGACGACTTCGACCTAGACCCTTTGCAGCCAGCCAAGCCGTACCGAAGTCGGTCCGAAACACATCGAACATGTCCAGATTGCAGCGTGGGCAAACATCCATCTCTGCAAAAGATGGGACCGGAGAAACTTGTTTCTTTAAGTCTATATCAGCTCGATGACATCGCAGACCGAGCCGAGTAGTTGGATAGTCCGAGCTCACCGGTTTCTGGTGCGGGTCAACGGCGTTGATTACTGATAGCGCGTTCCCAACGTTGTGGTAACGGCATTCCACATTCTGAAAGTTGAGACCGGCACCAAACGCTTCACGCAACATCCACCACAAAGAGAAGGCGGCCAGACCCTCCGCGCATTTGTCTCCACCACCGACATCACTGTGGCAACCCGGGAACCAATGCTGCTTGAAGGTCTCCTGATTTCCCGACTCTTCGAAGATGATCGGCCGAAATGACCATCTACGCTCGTCTACGGATACAGCGTGCCGGAAGTGCCGAATGCCAGGCTCAAGGACGGCGTTGTTGAGATGATGTGACCTGTCCCTCAGGACATACAGCTGGTTGCCTGGAACGCAGTCAAACAGGCCAAGAAAGCACACCTCTCCTTGCGGGGTAGTGCAAGGCTGATTTGCCGTAGCAAGATATTCGCGAAACGACTGCTCTATGCGCCCCTGATAAGCCCGCATGCCGTGTCGGACCAGCATCGCAGCCAGATGGCGGGCGACAAACGCGCCCCGACTGAAACCAAAAATGTAAATCTTGTCACCGTCCTGGTAATTCCCCGCGACCCATTTCCAAGCAGAGCGAGCGGTTTGGAAAGCACCCTTTCCGCTGATGCCGTAGGCTCGTCTTGAAAACCAACCGACATGTTCACCGACTCCCTGACTGTAGGACTTGACCTGATTTTCCAAGGAAACCGCGTTGTAGATTGCATTAATGTTGGTTCCGACACCTTCACCGCTGATTGAATTGTTCCAAGTCCCATCCAGGCAAACCACAAGGTTTTTCGGCATGTCGAGCCTCCAGCCATACACCGACCAATCAGCTTACAATCTTTACGAGAGACGCGCGACGGGCCGCCAATGCAAGGTGAAAGGCCATCTCTTGCCGATCAGCGTCTTGTCTTAGCCCGTATACCTGCTTCGACGCATAGGCTTCGAGCACTTCGAGCCCTGGATCTCGCGATAGGCCTTGCCGACGATTCCGCGCCGTTCGAGACTGGCTCAAACACGAACGGGTTTTATGTGCGGTTTACGCCTCTGCACCCTACGCCGGGTCCTGGACCATCAAGGCGATGGACCGCTGCCGGCGGATGTGACCGCCGACGCGCTTTGGCCGTCTCAAGCGGCCTGATTTTCTAAAACTTTCTCCGAAAAGGACAATCCATGACCAACGTGCCCCCGGGCGCGGTGATTTTCGACAGGCCCGGGATTGGTCTAACGAAATGAATTGATGCTGGTGCCCGCCTGCCACTTTTGTAGGCTCAATAGCCGGCAGGCGGGCTGCTTCCCCGTCGATGTGCACCCCGATCGATGAAGCAGGGCGAACATACCCCTTTACCGATCAGGCGACACTGGACTTTTTAGCAATTGATTTTGCAGGTGAATCGATCCGACCGCCGGCATCGGATGGGTGCACATCGTGAGAGATGCCGGCGATCGACTTGCCAGCGTCGAGAACGAGCTGACTGCCAAGTTTAGCCAGAAATTCTCATAGCAAACAATCATCCGAAGGAATGAGCAAATGTACAAAGACGGCCCCGGCGCGGCGACTGCGCATTGAGGTCGCGTATACGAATATCGCCGAACTGCCGCCCTCGACATCGAAGGCCATACCGTCACATCGGGGCGCGAGGCAAAAGCGTTCCTCCGCTCATCAGCTTCGCCATGTCCTCGTAGTGGGTCGCCTTCTGGTCCGCATATATGCGGAGGTCTGGCGCGACTGCGGCGGCGCGGGCTGTATCGGCGAGCCCTGAGAAGAATTCTATCGCAGCTGTCTGGCTGACCGCCCCCGCAGTCACCAGCAATTCGACAAGACGGTTTATTTCAACCCTCTGTATGGCCCGCTCGATACCTTCGGTTGTCTTGATCATCTCAGCCTCCCTGTAAGGGCAGAACTTCACCACATCACATGGAGTGTAATTATGACGAACGCACCAATGGGTGCGGGCGACCGCTATTACGCGTACCGTCCAACTCTCGACTTGCTCGGCAAGTCCGAAGGGACCGACAAAGGGCGCGGCTACAACCGATGCCGCAGTTTCTGCGATGGATGACGCTCGCCTGCGTGCTGCCCTTGGCGGCGTGTTTACAGACGGTTCGTGTCAGTGATTGCGATGGGGTCGCGAAGCTGACGCCTTCCAGCGAAACCCGGCGAACCATTCTCTCGAACGATCGGCCGTTCGCCCGAGCAGGTGGCGAACCACAATCAATTCTGGGCCGGTCGCGCTGCTGGAAATAGGGACAAACTACGGTGGAAGAGATGAGCGGAAACGCACAGAAGATCGTGAAGAACGTCCTTCTCCTGGCAATAGCGAGAGTGTCCATGGCGCTTTCGCTACCGCTGATAACGTTTATCTCCTGGTTGGGGGCATACCTCGAAAGCAAGTTCGAAGTGGTCAACGACCGTGTCACGCAGGTTGAGCAGAAGGCCAGCGATGCCACGGTCCAGGCGACAAGGACGAGCGATTGGCTGATCGCCGTGGAGACCAAGCAGGCTCAGGATGCAGGGGCTTCTGAGAAATTCCAGAACGCCACTTTGACCAGGCTCGATAGGGTGCAGGATAGTATCGTCGGGCTGTCGAACACTGTCGCCGCGCTGACCGCGACACTCCAAGCTGTCGCTGACGATAAACGCAGTCGACCGCCATAGTTACTTGCTTTTGCCACATAGCGCCGATATCCAGCGCTCCGCGCTGGCCACTAGGTAGGCGCGTCTCAGGTAACGCCCGCTCAGCTCCGGCTGGGCGGGCTTTTTTGATTTCAGAGTTGGGTACTTCAGCCGAAAAGAACGAAGAAAATGATAAGTGCCATTGCGGCAACTATGATCATCGTTCCAAACGTCCATCCGTAGCTCAACAAAGTGTCTTGGGGTGGCATGGAGATTTTCATGGGAGCAAACCTTACGTGATTGGGCTGACGCCTAGATCAGTCGATGCCGATTTGCCATCTCTGTGGCACGGCGCACGGTTCCCACCACATCATGGTCGCTGCGGCGCAGAAAACGCAATTGGGGCCGAAGTGCAACAGTATTGCCTCCAGCAGAATCTGGCTTGGTCGGGATCACAATCCAAGGATTCAAGTGAAGTAGACTGTTGAAGTCGTTACTCATTGAGTAAATGGAAGACATGATGTCCTCCTTGAGTCGGGGCTAGGGCACGGTGGCCGCCCTCAGCTGACAGCGCCCTTTTCAGAAGCTGCCAATAGACAATTAGTACGCGCTATCCAGAGGCGCGTCCAATCACTTTACCGGTAGGCGCAATCCATAAACGTCAGGACGCCGTTCTCGCTCCGGTTCGCTGGAATGGGCTCACTTTGCGTTTGGGGTCGGTCCGCGCCGGCAGTATAATGGCAACTAGTGGGAGGTGCATGCCATGCCTATGGATGAAATGCTGAAAAACTCCGGGGTGTTCGATCCCGAGGAAATCGATTTGCTGACCAGGGTGTACGAGGCGACGTGTCACCAGTTCGAAAACAACAGCGACAGGGAACAGCGCGCGTCGCGTATCATTGCCAACTATCAAAGTGGGATCAGGGGCGAGGCGGAATTGACCGAGCTGGCGCGGCAGGACTTGGGCCGGTAGTGCCGGAACAGTCCCGGCAAGCCCCCGCCAAGCTTGGAGGGAGCCATTTGATAGCTGATCTGTACGGGGTCATTTCAATCAGACGCACGGTCGAAATTGGTCTATACTGACCTATCGGTGATAACTGACCAGGGCATCACCGGCTGAGAGCGAGTATCGCGCTTCCGCCCCAAACTACGGGAGGGAGTTATGGCGGTTGCCTTCTCCTCTACCAGCGGAATTGCATATCCCGAAGATCTAACATTTCTCACATCAGTCTACGACGACATTTGCTTCCGTCGCGGCTTTCATCGCGGGAGTCGCGCCGCCGAAGATGTCGGCAAAGTGGTGATGGTTCTCTTCACCCAAGGAATACACAACGAAAACGAAATCCGAGAGAGCGTAGAACGGCATCTCGGCCACAAGTCGCCTGCGGGCGAATTGCTGCGCGTGTAGGGGGACGATCATGGCACCCTTTACACCCGTCACATTTCGGACCGCGCGGGATTACGAATTCAACGTTGCAAGCCTTTGCGACGTGCTTAAGGCTTTATCGATGACCTGGCCGGACAAGAAGCGCGAGCTATATCAGAAGGCCGTCAAGCTGGCTGAATCGGCTCAAGACGGATGGTGTGCGCCAAGGGCTGCAATGGCCGCATTTGTCCTGGCAGCCAGTAACCAGGGCTGTATCGTACAGGGCCGAAAAATGAGCCACATAGTGGCGAGGGAACTTGCGGCGATCGAGCTTGAGGATTTCGGCGCGTTGCCGGCGAGTGATCGTGTCGGCCCTCGCCGACGTGCCGCCACTGCTTCCCAAAGCGCTCACCTCTAGCGATGATTTCGCTCGGTTCCGGCTGGGCGGGTTTTCGTCGTTTGTGGGGAGATGAGGTGCGGCCGACACGATGAGGAGGGTTCAACTTCGCGCCGGCCTAGACGCTGTCCGGTATTTCAGCGCTAGGTATAAGCTACTCTCTTTTTGGCTGGTCGAGCATCCCCCAATTGGATGTACGCCTTTCGAAGGACGGCAGAAACGAAAACCCCGGCCGGAGCCGGGGTCATCGGGGAGGCTTGATAAAGTGAGGACCAACATCAACCCACATGCGGCGGGCGGTCTTCGCGCAGCAAAAATCCCATTCGAGTAAAATCAAAGGCAGGGCTTGTGCTACTCTACCTGCTGCGATCACTTCGTTGCAGCAGACGCGAATGATATTCAGGGTCTTGTGCTTGTCTCGGGCGGGTGTAACACCGTACTGCCTTGCCAACTGCTTCATGTCGTGGTCGATGGCGACAAGCACAGCAGCGCTCACCACCGCCGTAATGCAGACGATTTCGTCGGATGTCCTAGCGTCGTTCTCGTCGTTGACGACCAGGAGCAGTTGCTCAATTCCGTCACGCCCAATCGGTGCGACGACCCCCAACTCGGATAGGTGCGCCCGCAACGCGTTGCGACGGCGCAGGCGCAAGGATCGCGTCCCACGACCCAGAGTACCTCGCGGCAGCCCCGTTACCGATTTTGAGTGCTTGAAAATTTGCTCACGATGCTGATGCGAGGGCATCGGAATGCGCCGGTTCCTGTAGGCTGCAACTCCATGGCATCGGCCTAGCCTTCAGGAATTTCAATCCGGTGCATCAAAAACAGGACCGATAGGACTGTAGTTGAACAGCTCCAGGCGCATATTGGCGGTGCTGCCTCCCTGGCAGCGAAGAACCGTCAGGCTGGCGGTTCCGACAGGAATAATGCGCTGTGGTGTAATGTCCAGGAAGCCCTCGAGAATAGCGCGAACTACACCGCCGTGAGCCACCACAAGCAAAGTGCCTGACACTTTTTCGGCTAAGGTCGACACTGCGCTCTTGGCGCGATTCCGGAAATCGATCCAGCTTTCCCCTCCAGGTGGAGTGAATGCCCCTGCGCGCCACCTGGCGTAGGCGCCGCCGGACTCCGCTTGGAGATCTGGGATGGTCCTGCCAGTCCAAGAGCCCACATCATGTTCCCGAAGACCTGCTAGTGGTTCAGCTTCTTTGAATCCAAGCAATTCGGCTGTGTCACGCGCCCGCTTCAGATCAGAAGTGGCAACAAAGTCCGGAGCCAGCGCCTGGATGGTTGCCCGCAGAGCCAAAGCCTGATCGCGTCCCTTTGCTGAAAGGCTGATATCGGCATGCCCCTGCAGCCTGCGGACGGCGTTCCATTCGGATTCACCGTGACGTACAACAAGAAGGCGATCCATCACGCTCGCTTTCCTTTGCTATCGAAACAGGCTGCTGCTGCAGGCGGCAAGAGGAAGTGGACCTTGTCCCCAATGGTAAAGCGAAAGGAACCGTCCGCCACCGCGGTCAGCCGAAGTCCGTTTCTTGTACCGGTAATCATGCTGCGGCCAGCCAGGGGGCTGATTTCAGCGAAATCCATTTCAATGGAAGCCGGATCAGGATGCCGGCTGACGAGGATGTCTTCCGGGCGGAACATAAAGCGTCCGCTGTGGCCCTTTCTTCCCAGAGGATGGGCAGCAGGGATGAGCCCTGCATCGACCAGATTCGCCGGAGGTGTCCCAACAAAAGTCGCCACGAAGGCACTCGATGGTTCGGACACCAACTCCTGCGGACTGCCGAATTGCTCGACGGACCCGCCGTTCATGACCGCGACGTGGGTGGCCATAGTCATGGCTTCCACCTGATCATGAGTTACATAAACCGAGGTGGCTTGTGTAACCCGATGGACACGCAGAAGTTCGGATCGCATTTCCACGCGCAGCTTCGCATCGAGGTTCGACAGGGGCTCATCAAACAACAGGATGCCGGGCTTGGGGGCGATCATGCGCGCAATAGCGACGCGCTGTTGCTGCCCGCCGGAAATCTCATTTGGAAAGCGCCTGCCTAGATTGTCAATGCCAAGCAGATGCAGGACCTCATTAACCCGGGCAGTGCGCTCCGCCTTCCCTTGCCCAGCGACCTTCAATGGCCATTCGACGTTGCCGGCCACGGTCATATGCGGCCAAAGAGCGTAGGATTGGAACACCAGCCCGGCATTGCGTTTTGCTGGCTCGATTGTCCAGGGACCAGCTCCATCTGATACAGTTTTTCCATCGAACTGGATCGTGCCGTCGGTGGGGGATTCAAGCCCCGCCAGCATCCGCAACATCGTCGACTTGCCACAACCTGACGGCCCGACAAGCACCAGAAACGAACCTGACGGAACTTCGAGACTTACGTTCTTCACGGCTTCGAAAGTGCCGAAACTTTTGGATAGGGAATCAATCCTGATCATGAGCTTAATCCTTCAGCCAAGGTTGCGACTTGGACTGGAGCCGGTTTGCAAGAAGGGTCGCGGCAATCGAGATGACGAGCACGACGACGGTGATGGCGTTAGCGAATTGCGGAAAGCCCTCCGAAGCGTATCGGTAGGCAAGAACCGATAGAAGCGGCATCGCCGGTGTGAACAGGAGCACCACCAGTGACAGATCGCGTATTATTTTAACGAAGACGATAAGTGCCCCGTTCGCCAGCCCACGGGCAGCCAGCGGCATGATTATGGCCGCCAACCTCCGCAGGGCCCCTGCACCGGTCAGGCGCGCACTCTCGTCCAGATCACCTGAAACCTGTTGGATCACGGCACGGCCTGTCTGAACGGAAAACGGCAGCAGATAGGCTGTAGCTGCGATCACAAGCAGCACAAAGGTGCCATAAAGCGCTGGAAAAGGGCCGAACCCGGCACCGAACAAAGCGATGTAGGCTGCACCAAAAGCGATCCCGGGAACAAGCAGAGGAATAAGGGTAATCTGGTTGATGATCGCGGAGATAAGGCCTTCGCGATGCCGCGCGAGAACGAAGGCAACCAGCAGCCCCACAGCAGTTGTTGTCAGCGCGACGGCCACCCCTAGACCAACGGTGATCGCTGTAGCGGAAAGAGTGTTTGGATTGTGCCAGATGCCGGGCTGCCCCTGAGCGATGGCAGCATCGGACCGACCTATCCAATAGTGAAGGTTCCAATCGGAAAACAGCGCAGACGAGGAAGGCGCCAGCGAAGAAGCAAACAAAATCACCACGGGAACCAGCGTTGTGACAATGCAGATACCAAAGGCAATGGCGAACAGCGGATACTTGGCCGCCCCAAGTTGAAAGCGCTTGGAACGCCCTCCCTTTCCGGTGACCGTGGCATATGACCTCCTGCCAGAGATCATCTGGTTGCCTAACCAGAGGAATACGGCTGAGACCAGGATCAATAGAAGAGCCAGAACGTATCCGCGCGCTGTCTGCCCAATGCCGATCATTCCAAAAAGCCGGGTGGCGAGTGTCTGCATCCGTACAGGCAGGCCGAGCAATGCGGGGACAGCAAAATTGGAAACAGCACTCGCAAACGTCAGCGATGCCGCAGCGACGACGGCGGGAAATACAACAGGCAGAACAATGCCCGTCAGTATTCGTCTGCGCCGGGCTCCAGCGAGTTGAGCGGCCTCCACAAGATCGGAATTCACGGTCGCCAGCGCAGCCACAATCACAGAAAATGCCAGTGAATAATAGTGCGCTATCAGCACGACCAGGGTCGGAGTCATGCCCCAGGCCAACCAGTCCGGCACCGCAAAACCAAGGCCTTCGATAAAGCCTACATGCCCACCAACACGCGAGTTGCGGAACAACGATCCCCAAGCCAAAGCCGTCGCGAAACTCGGGATCATGAAAGGCAGCGTCGCCATCAGGCCAATGGTCCGGCGAAAAGGAATGTCGGTCATCGCGACGAGCCACGCCAGAAAGCCACCAATCATCACACAACCGGCCGCGGCCGCGAACCCCAGCAGCATCGTATTCTGGAGAGGCCCCCAGAACAGGTTGTAGGACAGACGCGAGAAAAGCACCTCATGCCATGTACCGAATGCCTCGTCGGAGACGGTAAATGCCAGAATCTTGAGCAAGGGAAATACGACCAGAACACTGACAATGCCCAAAGCGGTCAGCTTCAGCGCAAAGCCAGGCCGTCGCACGAGCGAGCGCCCGCGCTGCCGCAATATATCAATCGTCATTGGCGGAAACCTATGTTCGCAACTAGCCACTATGACCCGGCATGAGCCGGGGCATATTGAACACCACTATTGAAGCAGAAGAATTAGATCGCCGATGCTTTGGCGCAGCTTTGCCGTCGCCGCCGGATCCACGCGCCAGGAAACAAGATCCTTCAGCGGAACAGCGTCCGGATGACTTTCGATGTCAGTGCGCGCGGCGTAGTCGCCGGGTACATAAAATGGCGCATAGCTCGGGCCACCATTCTTCGAGTCATCACCCATCAGGAAGTCAATGGCCAATCTGGCTGCTGCGGGGTGGGCAGTCTTCGTGGTTATTGCAAGCACGGCAGGAAAGATAATTCCATTTGATGGCTCGACATCGTTGGCCACTTGCAGCGCCCAGCCCTCGCGTTCATTGTCACGCATATCGGAATAGGTGGTGAAGCCAACCGGCGGGGCCTTCTGTCCCTTGCGCCCAATGGCGGCGCTGACGTCATCGGATGAGCCCACGATGACCACATCGTTCTCAAACAGATCGACGATGAACTGTGCACCGACGCTATCAACGCCCTCATCCAATTCAATCGGCTTGCCGAATTGTGTTTGGTAGGCTTTCGCCATTTCATCGCTGCGAAGGACGAACTCGGTCATCAGATCAAGATAATCACCCCGTTGTAGTGGATCCACCATGACCACCCTGCCCTTCCATTCCTTGGCGGTCAGTTGCCAGAGGTTCTTGATAGGAGAGCCATCAGGATAAGCTTCCTTACTGTACATCAAGACCTTGGTGGACAGGCGCGGAGCCAGAAGCGGCACCTTGAATTCGTTGGGCATTCTGTCTTCCACCCGCGGAGGCACGTAGTTTTGAATGAGCCCCTTTTCCAACAGCTCCGTCAGCACCACAGGCGTGTCAGACAGGTACACGACATCCGCATTGGAAATTCCTGCAGCCGCCTCTGTCTTGAGACGCGCAATCTGCTCAGTAGAACTCATGTCGCTCGGGATCAGATCGACACCGGGATAAGTCTTCTCGAACTCCTTTTCCACTCGCGCAATGCGGCTGGTGAAGGAATAAACGGTAACCCGACCTTCGTTCTGCGCCAGAGGCAGAAGTTCTTCAACGGACATCCTGTCGATGTCCGGCTCGGCTGTCGCCAGTTGCGGAAGAAAGACCGCCGAAACAAGTGCAAGCCCACCCCAAAAAACATACTTCATGATTTCCTCCCTTCGAAATTACAACCCAGGATCTGCGTGTGATTTTGCACCCCTTAACTTCGTTGCAATTTTTCATGCAGAATCAGGTCAAAAAAAATCGCCCCCAGTTCTCTCTATGGAACGTCGAGAATCGACATCAGCCTTCCGACGCGCTCCAGCCGCTCCATCGAACGTGGTTCATTCAACCGGGCAACCTGAAGTATCAATGCGTTCATGATGGTCATTGGCACGTTTAAGGACTGGAAAGCGTCCTCAGATCCACCACGCGGAGCAAACAGCAAGTGGTCCGGCGCCGGAATGAGCGACGGGCCCAGCGCATCAGCCAAGACAATCGTTCGCGCGCCTGTTGAAATGGCACAATCGGCTAGAGCAGCCCAGTGGCGAGGAGCACGCCTGTTGGCGAATGCCAACACCGCGTCCTCTCGTTGCAACCCTGCCAGGCGCTCTGCAAGATCTCGGCCATCACCGGAAAGCACCACGGTATCCAGCCCCATCCGCCGCAGCCGCTTGTCGGCCAGGACCACCAGTGCCTCGGCATTTCCGTGGGCGAAGATAAACACCTTGCGGGCTCGGGTCAGGATTGCGGCCACAGCTTCAAGCGCATCGTCAGTAACGAAGCCCGAAAGTCGCGTGAGTGCCAGTGCCTCTTGCTCGATCAGTTCGCCAAGTATCGATGGGCCACGCATGGTTGTAAGCGTGTTGCGCACCCAACCAGCAGGATCGGCCTTGACGATGAATTCCTGGCGCAATGTGTCGCGGAACATCGCATAGCTCTCGAAGCCAAGTTTCTTTGCAAGTCGCGAGGCGGTCGCCTCGTGCACCCCTACCCTCTTGGCAAGTTCGCTTGCGGTGCCCAAGGCCGCTTCACGGGGACGAGCCAGCAATTCTCGAACGAGCTTTTGTTCTGCCGACGTCAGCTTCTCCGCCGACGAACGTATCATCTCTGAGATCATCATCTGTCCTGTCCCTCTCGAACAGATAAGAGATGCTTGATTAACTTGCAACAAAAAAATTTCTGCAAGCAATCATGCATCAAAAGCCTTCCGCAGTTATGATCCGATCGGCGTCATTGACCGTTACAGGGCTTTTGAGTGACCACTGCTATGAAACTGCGATGACCAAGCGAGCTTGAACTGGATCGCGAATCCACTCACGAGCCTCGGATGGCGATGAAATTGGTGCTCTCGGATTGTTAGCGAATTGACGAACAACCCGCTTCCGGTGCGCGCGGCAGACCGTGGGCGTTTGTTTTTGGTGCTTGCAGGTCTCTATCTGGCGCAGAGCATCCCCATCTATCTTATCACTGCGGCCATTCCACCGATCCTGCGGGAAGTCGGCGCCTCACGAACGGCAATCGGCCTTATATCAGTGATGATGCTGCCCTTCGTGTTCAGGTTCCTGTGGGCGCCGACAGTCGACAGATTTCGTCCCTTTGTTATCGGGCATCGGCGAGGATGGATCCTTCCGACACAGCTGGGCGTTGTGGGGGCAATCGGTGCGCTTTCTTTCGCAGACCCTGCGCAGATATGGCCAGTCTACATCTTCGCCCTCGCCATCTCGGTTCTCATTTCAACCCAGGATATTGCGACTGACGGCTATGCGACGAAGA
The DNA here is from genome assembly GCF_002858745.1 of Mesorhizobium loti. Taxonomy (GTDB): domain Bacteria; phylum Pseudomonadota; class Alphaproteobacteria; order Rhizobiales; family Rhizobiaceae; genus Mesorhizobium; species Mesorhizobium loti_F. Next base: position 242,150 of record NZ_PJRO01000010.1, read on the forward strand.
TGCTCGCACCGGCTGACCGTCCCATGGGTAACGCAATCCAGGCCGGGGCTGTCGCATTGAGCGTCGTGATCTGCTCCGCGCTGTCGCTGGTTCTTTATGAGCATTTCGGTTGGCAACCGACAATTCTCGTTGTCGCAGCGCTGTCAGCCCTGCCGTTGAGTATCGTCGCGATCATGAAGGAAGAAACCGGCACAGCGCCGGGTCCACACTCGTCCTTGCCGTTGCTCGGCAACTTCATCAAGCGCCCCGAGGCAATCGAAGTCCTGATGATCGCCCTTGTCTATCGCGGGAGCGAGGGGCTGGTGAAGGCAATGGAGGGCCCCTACCTGGTCGATTTGAATCTATCTCTTTCCGCCATCGGCTATATCAGTGGGACCTCCGCAGCGATCGCCGGAATCGTTGGTTCGTTTCTCGCAGCGCTCGCCATTGGCCGTTACGGGATGACTGCGGTGCTCGGGACGCTAGGAGTGGTGCGCACCGTCTGTTTCTCTTTGTTCGCGTTGCATGCTGCCGGGATATTCGGTGAACTCTGCGTGGTGCTGTGCGCCTTGGCTCTGCAAACGCTCATCCGCTACATGGAGCTCGTCGCGCTCTATAGTCTCTACATGGCCGTCGCCTCGAAGGATCAGCCAGGCACCGACTTCACAATTCTGTCTTGCGCGACTCTATCCGTTTTTCTTGGTGGTTCGATGCTCGCCGGCGTGCTCGCGGATGCTATGGGGTATGCCGGCCTGTTCATACTGGCCACCCTGCTCTCCGCTGCGGCCACCGGCTGGACGGTTCGCTTGTTGCGTAGCCGAAGCTGATTTTCAGATTCCTGCTACCCTTTCAGATAAGCCCCACAACAGTGGTCCTGGCCGAGCTTCCAGCCTTCCACCTCACAGCGCGTATGCTTAGAAAGTTGCCGAGGGTAGATCGGCGTGTAGCGCCGCTATTTGTCCTCCCACGGCAAGTCTCCGTCCGGAGGCAAATGATGATTGGATGCTGGGACGAGGTACCCGCCCATTAGCTACGGACGCAGCTTACGCAGCGATCGCGGCCACACAACAACCTCCGACACTGCAGGCAAGATGAGTACGAGCAACACCATGCGCAAAGCTGATATCCGACTGACAATGGCGATGTTGATGGCACTGGCGGCGCCACTTCCGGCCCACGCTCAGACCGTGAACGAGGTCAACGCAACTCTCGACACGCTGTTTGGCGATCATGTGGCTTACAAGAAGTTTTTCGACGCATTGACGCAAGCCATGGCGGCGAATGACAAGCAGGCCATCGCAGCAATGGTTGATTACCCCTTCCAGGCGCGCATCAATGGCAAGGCCGTCAAGATCAGGGATAGCGCTCACTTTGTCGCCGACTACGACAAAATCGTCACCGAAAAAGTGAAGCAAGCAGTAGCGAAGCAAACCTATGCGAGCCTCTTTGCCAACTGGCAGGGCATCTCGATCGGCGACGGAGAGCTTTGGTTTTCCGGGGTGGGCGATAACAACAAGATCAAAATCACCGCCATCAACGATTGACCGCAGCCGCTTATTCGCTCGAAGGAAACATCCCATGTTGAAGCACTATGCTACCGCTGCATTTCTGCTGGCCACTCCTTTGCTGGTCAATGAGGCGAAGGCCGGCGGCACGGTCGAATGCCATTCGCGCAACTATCAATATGGCGAGTGCTGGGCAGGCCCGCTCTCCAAGCCGCAACTCATCCACCAGATATCGAGCAGCGCCTGCATCCTGAACCGAACCTGGGGCTACAATCCGAAAAGCAAATACGTATGGGTTGCCCAGGGATGCTCAGGCGTATTCGCCGACGTTGCCGGCTACCACTATGGGCGGGGCGACGGTTTCGATCCGAATGCACGCTCCTATGACCCCCACGGCCATGACGTTGGCGCGGTCGCAGCCGGCGTCGTACTTGGCGCGATCGTGGAAGGCATGGTTCAGGACGGAAAGCACAACCGGCAGCATACCACCAGCAACGTGACGGTTAACAACAGCTACAATGGCTGCCATGGCACCGGATGTCTCGTCGACAACCCCGACGAGGTCGACAACACGCCTCAGTTCGACAAGGAGGGAGAGCCGAATTTCGATGAGCATGGCAACTACCAGGGATGCCACGGTGTCGGCTGCCTGGTCGATGATCCTGACTCGGACGATTCCGAGAACTGAGGATATGGCCATTTTCAATGAACCGGCGGCCCGGTCGCTCTGATGAACGCGAGCGGGATCTGGCACTACCCCTCGAAGGCGCAACAGCAAGGAGGTCTGCAAATATGACGACCATGCGTATCGTTGCAATGCGGCTGTCGGTGGCCGGTGTTATTGGCCTGGTCGCGACCGTTTCGCCAGCTGCTATCGCGAACGCCGCTGAGCCTTTGGCGTTCGATATAGAAATTTCACTATCCGCAAAGGCCGCGGCCGAGCTCAAAGCCAAGAACGAAAGCATCACAGCTTTGGCATCATATTACGGCGAACCCCATAAGGGGGCCGAAAGGCATGCCAACGAGATGGGCATGATCGATCTTGGCACGGAGACGATTGAACAGAGCGGGGTGGCCGGACCCGTTCATGTCAGCGGCCACACCGTCAGCGCGGAACGATTGCAGTGGATCCAAGGGCCCGTGAAAGTGAACGTAAACCTGTTCTCATCTCGCAAAGCCAGCGACGATAACATCTTGAATTGCGATTTCATTGACGGCGATGTGAAAGCAGCAGTGAAAGCCCCCGTCACACTTCACTGTTCACTGATCGCCGAGGGCACCGAGACCAAAATAAAACCATAGCGTTGCGGTGATTTTCGGATAGTTGATCTCTGTAAGCTATCCGCTCGCTTCTATCTGGCTACCGATCGTTGCGAATACGCGATGGCGTCGATCCCCAGACGCGTTTCATCATTGCTGTCATATGGCTGTGACTGGCAAAACCTGCCGACTCTGCAATGACGCTGAAATCCAGGTTCGAATTGCGGATGAGGTCCTGGGCATGGTTCAGCCGGGCGGTGATCACAAATTGATGTGGTGACTGCCCCGTCGTCTTTTTAAAGCTTCGAAGAAAGTGGCTGGGCGAGAGCCCGGCCACCGACGCCATCTGCTCGACGGCCAGAGGCTTACCAAGGTTTTCAAAGATAAACTCCTGGACCCGTCGCCAGGTAACCGGTGCAAGCCCGCCATTTACGGAGGGCAGTAACTTCATGCCAAAGGAAGAGTAATTGCGAAGCGCATGAATGGAAAAAATCGTTACAAGTGCGTCAAAAATTTCCATACTGGTATCATCGCCACGCATGATTTCCATCTGAAGCAATGATGCCAACATGTGAGCTTGTTTGTCGATAAGGCCAAACCTTGGCGCTTGTATCTCAAAGGCTGATTTATCGAACTCCACACCAGCCAACCGCTCCATCCGCGCCGGATCGACGTCGACGCGCAGGCTACGCTTTTCACTCGACCAGCTGGCAAATGCTTCGTTGCCCGCGCCAACGATATCTATAGCTCCCACCGGAGCCACGCCTGAAATTCTTCGATCGCTATTAAGCGCACGCGCCCACTGCGGCTCGACGTCGAGGTGAACGAGCATCAAATGCGCGGACTGATGAACTTTTGTTCGATTGGGTCCGGTCTGTGTGTACGCAACAGCAGCCCCGTCAAGAAAGAGTTGCGGTCCCCACGTTTCCATTCTTCCATTTAACACTTTACCCTCCAGAGCCAGGGGGAAATTAACGAGAGCTCGCATCAGGCAGATGTAGGCCAGTCGCCGCACATTCTACGTTCGTCAGACTAATCCATTCGCTGAAGTTGCCTCTAAACGGAGGCTTAAAATCAAAACCACACTCCAAGACCCATCCTGTACACGAGTGCACGCGAACGGGACAGGATCAACATCGTCCGGCACAGTTCTCCTCTGCGTCCCTCCGGCTAGACAGATCATCAGGACATGCAGGCGTTATCACCGCACTCTATCAGTTTTCTGCTCCATTTTTCACGTTTGCCTCACGTTCTGACGTGCAGACAACCATTCAGCTTGGATGCTGCGTGCCGCTTCGGTCAATAGTTGGAGAACAGCGACAAAAACATAAAAGGATGAGTTGGATGATGGTGAGATTGATTCCCGCAGTCATTGCGGTTGCGGCCCTCAGCGCTTGCGCTTCAAAGGCTGACAACATCCAGGGAACCTACACACCAACGGTGCTTTACGAGAACCTGACATGCCAGCAATTGGTTCGGGAAGGCTGGTCTGTATCGAACCGTGCACATGCCGCAGCCGGTAAGCAGAACCGCCATCGTGTCGAGGACGAGGTAGCCATCACGGCTGGAGTCCTTGTCTTCTGGCCAGCACTGTTTTTCACACATGGCAACGATGCAACATCTGCTGAATACGCTCAGTTGAAGGGGGAAATGCAGGCGATCGAAGACGCTTCTCAGAATAAGAACTGCGGCATTGTCTTCAACCGGGTCTGATGCCTGCCGCTATAGGCGACTGTGTGCGGCAGACCCGGTCGAAGCCCCCTGGCGATGTGACCGGTAAGCAGCGGGGAATTCACCGGACTACGCCGCGCGATCGCCTCTTTTCAGAAAGGTTGGATAATATCCAACCCTGCGTCAGGCGGGTTTGCCTATCAGTGCAAATTTGCCTGCCTGGAAAACGGCATCCAGAACACCGGACCGGCAACGCTCGAACTGGGGCGGCCACTCCAGCCCAAAGGATGATATCAAGTTCGTCATTTTTGGGGTCGCCGACCCCGGCTGAGGTCGAGGTATCGCACCGTTATAGACGCACCATGGTGCTACCAGCCAGCCCTCGACAACTCACGCAAGGAGGCCAGCCTGCCAATTTCAGCCACGTCACCAGCCCTCCCCGCCCGGCATCAACGTTGACCACGTCGGCTTGACCTGCTCGAAACTCTTACGGAGGAAACGATTTCATGCGCCTGCTATTTGCCACCTGTTTTTCCCTGGCGATTATGTCCTTGCCCGCCGCCGCTGATGGCGAGCGCCGATGTGGCTGGTATTCAAGCCCGACGCCAGGCAACCTGATGCTGACCGACAGGGACGCTGTCTGGTGGATTCAGATGCAGGGCCGACCAGATCCCAAAGGCATCGACAACGCGCCGGCCTTTGACGAGCGACAATTCGTCGAGACCAATGTGCCTGGATCGGGCTATGGCTACGGATGCGCGTGCATGACCGTGGAGACCAACGCCAAGCAGCAACGGATCACAAGGATAATCGCTGGCGATATCCTGCCGCTGGCGCGCTGTCGCAACGACAGATCGCTACCTGAGCCGGCGGGTTAATCCAGTCGACGGCAGTAAGCCCGACCGCTGACTCAGCGAGACGTTGCGCCGCTTCACCCTGGCAGTTGGCTCTCCGCACACCTTGGGACCCGCCGGTTGGCGTGTGGTCAACCTCGATGGGCAGGCCTGGGTGGAAGCAGATCGACCGAAAGTGAGATGGCTCAGTCAGTCAGTCACAGCATGGGCAAAGCAAGATGCAATTGCCTTGTTTGCTCCCAGTTTTCTTGCCCATTTTGCGATTTGCGGCCCCTCCCCAGCGTCTGCCATGCCGCCCCAGACCTCTTTAAAGACAGGGTCGCCGCTCGACGAGTCGAAGAAAAAATAGCCGGGATCGGCAACGGGAACATCGGCATATACAACGGTCCATGTACCCGATTGCATAAACCCTTGGATGGTGACCTTCGACGGTTTGACCTTTTGATTGAGGCTACGGGCCACAAGCTTGGCGTAGTCGGCCTTGCGTTGCGCAGTGAGCTTCGTGTCAACGCCTCTGCAAGCAGGCGCAGCCAGGGCAACGCCCAGTGAGGTAGCCAGGGTGCCAGCAAGAAGGGTGGTTGCGAAACCCTGTCTGAACAGCTTGGTCATAGATGTATTCCCTTGAAATTATGTGTTCGAAATCGGCATGTGGTAGTCATCACGACCGCTGACCGATTGGCAGCAGCGCTTCTCAACACCATGACCAGCCATTCGTCTCAAGGAGGACGTCCAGCCCCCACTCTACCACCCCGGCAAGTTGCGTTTGAAACTGATAGGAACCAGATGCACGGGAGTAAGGCCACCTGGGTTACCGATCGTTGCCAAAATATTTGCGCCGCAGCACTTCGAGCTCACCCGCTTCCTGCAACGCCAGGATCTGCAGCGTGATCGTGTGGCTGAGATAGTTGCCGTGCCGAAAGCCAAAGCCATATTTGTCCGGGTGGAAAATAGGCCCTACTACCGAGAACGGCTGCCTGGCATGGGTGTGCGCGTAATATTCCAGCACTGGTGCATCGCCAACAATTGCAACAATCTCGCCATTGCCAAGCCCCGTCACAGCCTCGTCGAGGCTGCCATAAGCCTGAGTGGCGAGCCTGATCTCACTGGAATAGCGCTCTGCCACACTACCGCCGCGCACACCGACGGTACGGCCCGGGAGGTCGGCCAGTGAGTTGATTTGGTGGGTCAGCGTCAAAGCCGTCATCACACTTGTGACGGACGAAGTGACATAGGCAATGACGGCCACGCCGCAGGCCATCCATACGCCACCCGAGATGCGGCCGATCCATCCCAATGCGTTGGCGCGCGTGACCTTGCCCGAGGTCGCGACCGACATCACCTCGTAGAAACTCTCCGCCAACCCCTCGTGCCAGCTGCGTGGAAAGGTCGTGTCGAAACGGCGGTAGAATAATGCCAGCACCAAAGTGGCCACGATGATGATCGTAGCCAGCCAGGCCATTGCCCTCAGATGGCCGGCACGCTCCAGCCCGCCTAGTACCTGCCAGAAACCTGCGCTGTCGCGTTCGGCCACCAGGATGCGCAAACCCGCATCGTACCAGGGCTGGGAAAAGGTGATGCGCTCGACCCGCTCCTTGGTGATCGTCAGGTTCGAGACGGCCACATCGGCCTCACCCTTCTGGACGGCTTCGGTCAACGCTTCGAAACTGGGGTACTCGCGGTAGGCGGAAGCAAGCCCCAAAGGCTTGGCGGTCGCCTCCCACAGATCAATCGCCATGCCCGAATAGTGTGCGCCGTCCCTCATGACGAAGGGCGGGCTGACATAGACACCGACTTTCAGTTGGGTCCCCGGTACTGCAGTGTTCTCTTGAGCCGAAGCGGGTTGGGCATGCAAGCTCGCCACGAGAAGCAACAATGCGGCCAGTGCGATTACCAAGTCCCTGGATGATATTGGTTTCATACGCAGGGGTGGATACCAATACCCTCCACGCTCGTCGAGGAATGATGTCTGGTAATCATCAAAATTCAAGACTGAGCATAGCCTCGAGCCCTCATGCAATCCTTGATGAGGTCGGATTGTTCCATACCCTTGACGATCCCGTCGCCGATGCCATCGCCGATGGCGTCGGTCATGGTCTTGGGGCGGTCATTGGTTCCGATGGTCGCCGTGGCGGTTTCTGCCTGATACTTGCATTGCGCATAGTCCTGCTGGGCGGCGCTGCGTGGTGTCTCATCCTTCACCCAGTCGTTTCCATCGGAGGTCTTGCAGCCCGTCATCAAACAGAGGCTGCCCGCCAGGGCCGCACCCAAAATCGCCTTGTTCATGAAAGCGCTCCTTTCTGAAAGTCTTGATCCTTGCGCAAAGTCGAACGGGTTTGGTCGAGAGTTTCCCCTCCGTTTCCCTGCATTTCAAAACCGGACAGCGAGCTTTGCGTTGAAGCCGTGCTCTTGCGCACCAGAAGCAAGCTGCCCCTGGTAAGCGATGCCGAGTGTCGCCTGCTCGGTAAGGTTCATGTCGAGACCAGCTTCAATCAGTGCTGCATTCCTGGCGATCGGCGTTCCCTCGACAGCAAAGAACGAGCCGTTGGTGAAGGCCACATCGACCCCAGGCATGCGATCGCCGAAAGCGTGGCGCCAGGCAAGACCACCGCGCGCGGTGGCCTGGACGGAACCAAGAGACAAGCCGGTCGATGCGCGGAGGCCCAAGGTGGTGAAGGTGGTATTGCTGGAGCGCCCCTCGCTGGAGAGGGCGGCAGCCCCACCCTTTTCAGTAAACTCGCCAGTATCGAGATTCACATAGGCAAGATTCGCATAAGGCTCGAAGGAAGCCGAGGCCGTGTCCACCCGGTAGCCGAGCTCACCGAAGGCCTGGAATGTACCCGCGTCGTAAACGCTGGAAAGACTGTCCGAGAAACTGGGGAAAGCTACCGACCTTTGCGTTTTGATACGATGCCAAGTGTAGGCAAGGCCAGATCGGAACCCGAAATTGCCGTGCTGCGTGCCTGCATAGAGGCCCAGATGATAGTTCTTGCTTGAGCCGGAAGCAGAACGCTCGTCAGCATCGAAGGATGTGTGGCTATAGCCAGTAAGCAAACCAAGCCGCCAGTTCTCCGCGACAGCCGCATCGCCACCGACCATAAAGCCCCCGTTCGAGCGCTTGAGGCTCGCGGCATTGCCGTCACCGTCCAGACGGCCCCACGCGCCGAACGCACTGCCCCAGACAGCGAAACGCTCGCTGGTAGCTGGGACCAGCTCCGGCCCTCCCGGCCCATAGGCGGTGACCGTCACTGCCGAAGCATTGACGCCGTCAAAGGCTGAGCGGATGCGATCGCTGGCGGCATCGCGGACAAAATGGCTGTCATCGGTCAGCGCACTTTGCACGGACGCGTGGATTTCGCCAGAAAGCTGGTTGAAGGCATTTCGGGCTTCCAGCCTGGTGAGGAAGAGGATGTTGGCGTTTATCGGATTGCCGGCTCCCAAAGCTGACGCTGCCTTTGCCGTCGACCGTTGGTTGAACGTTTCGGCGACATCGGCAAAAGCCGTATTGGTCCGGCTCGTGTCGAGATAGACGTTCTTCGCATCATAGGTGAGCGCGAAATCGACGAAGGGCGAGTCCCCTACCAGAGTTCCGGTCAAGCCATAGATCCCTGCCACGCCACCCGCGGCGGTGAGAAGCGTATAGCGTGTATCGACCGAGGCAGTGCCCTGGCGCAGCAGTTCGATCTGTGCACCATTCTCAATGGTGGCGTTGCCGCCGATTTCGATCAGATCGGCTGAGGTCGCCAGCTCGGCCTGGTAAAGTGACCCCGACTGCTGCACGAAATTGCCATCGACTGTCAGCACCGACACGGTCTTGCGGGAATCGAGCGCACTGCCTGGAGCTACGATGCCGCCGCCGGCGATGGTCACCATACCGTAGCGTCCGGCGCCCGCGACAATGCCGCCTGCACTAGCAAGCGCGCTGCCGCCGACTTGACCGTCATTGCCCAGGACCCCGGACGTCGTCACATCGTGGGTAATCGAACCCGTCTCCGCCAGTCTCAGGCCAGCGCCTGCGTTGACCGTTGTCATTCCCGAAAAATCATTCTTGCCGCTCAAGGTTTGGACACCGCCGGCTATCAGCAGTTGGCCACCCCATGATTTCTTCTGGTTATCGAGGTCGGTAATGCTGCCGGCGAATGTGTCGTTGGCGGCTGTCAGCGTCAAAGTTCGGTTTCCGAGCTGAACCGTGCCGGTACTTCCGCCGCCCAGGCTACGAATACGAGCGATGTTTTCAGAGTCCGAAATCCCCCAAAAAGCATTCGCATTTCCCTTTTGGGAAATGTCGAGTGTGCCGTCCGCAATGACCTTGGAGGAATGTTCGATACTGCCCAACCCCGCCAGCGACAGGTAGGCTTCATTGCCGATCGACGTGGCGCCGGTATAGGTATTCGCGTTCGTCATACGCACGAAGGTCCTGGGATCAAGCGTCAACGACCCAGATCCGGAAATGATCCCGGCAATGCCCAGCAATCCGTAGTTGCCCATCTTGGTGGTGATTCTCCCAAGATGCTTTTGGCCGTTCGTCCCCACATCAGTTGTAAAATTGTCGGCGCTGACGAAAAGAGGCGTATAAGCGGTAGCCCGCTGCTCCAGATCGTACATGACAGAGTTGGAATGGAAGAATGGCAACCCCAATATTATTCCGTTGCCCTTTGTCTCGCCAGACTGGCGCGAGAGCTTGATATTCTTGAACTCAAAGACGCTTGCATCCTCACCGGCCTTTTTGACGAGGAATGATTCAATTTTGCCATTCTGGTCGTCGGTATCATTGTTTTCCTTGAGGACTAGACCCTCTTTTTCAAGCGCGGCGATCGCGCCCTTCTGCGTGAGAAACACTTCATTCGGTGTTCCTGTATCCAGCAAAATCGGCCCGTTGACCGAAACGGACTTTTCAACGCCGGCAACCGTAAACTTGAATGTATAGGTATACTCACCCTCAAACTGGGTAGACGCGGGTGCATCCGATCCGGGAAAATTTGGCCGGGAGCCATCCCCCGGCTTTACGTTCCAGGGGATGAAAGTCGAGAACTGTGCTCTCACGTTGGAGTTCAGGTTCAAGATCGTGCAAGGAGCGCAGCCGGGGGTTGCTGCCTGATCAAGATTGGCATTTGCGGCGATGATGTAGCCGGTCTTGGTATCGCCGCCGAGCGCGCTGGAGTTCGCGCTTCCTGTCGACAAGAAATCACCCGCGCCGAAGGTTCCGAACGTGCCATCGGATTCGCCAGGCTGGCCGTTCTGGTTCATTTCCCGCGCATTGAGGTCGGCATAGAAAGGATCACCGTTGCGGTCTTTCAGGATGTTGCCCTGGCTATCCTTAACCTCTTCGGTCGACAGCCGAATGGTCTTATCCAGCTTCAATTGCGCAGATGTCTTTGTGTATATCGCATCAACCGTTTTGCCGATGATCAATCCGGGTTTCGAATTGTGGACCGATTTGCCATCGGCGTCATAATACGACAGGCCTTGTGCCTGAACCTTCTGCACAAGATAGCCGTAGGTGCCATCCCCATAAGGGTAAACTTCTAGCTCGCCCGTTGGCGTTACAGTCGCTTTGGGATCTATCTGTGCGTTGAACTGATCCGATCCGGTATCGAACATATATACTCGCGGCGCGCTGCCGCCGATGCCGACCCGGATTCCAAGGCGTATATTGTTACCACCTGGATCTTTGATATGTTCCAGAGGCATCAACACCGGGTCGTCCGCCAGCGCATTCGTGGCCGAACCGGCCACCAGCCCTGCAGTAAGAAAAATGCTTGGCAGAACGCCTGCGGTCATTGCCGTGGTCGTCGCGAGAAATCTAGTAACGCCGAAATAAGGCCGCATCTTTAACCCCCGATATCGGAATTCTTTGAATTCTGGTTGCTTCGATGGCCGTAGGCGCAGCGACGTGCCACGCTTGGGGTGGATCCACTTTCGCGCGTTGCTGTGGGTCATGGGCGAACCACCAGATCGAGACGGCGGGCGAGGACACATCTGTCGGGCGGCATGTCCATCGTGTGGCACAAAGGCACGTAGACAGTGCCTCGGTGAAGGCCGAGTCTCAGCGCATGTCGAGCGGGGGTTGAAACATCGCCAATATGTGCCTCGGCGAACAAATCCGCATCGGTAGGAAAAATCTCCAGAATCCCAACAAGCGCTAGAAAGCGACTTTCGGTCGCAATTCAAAGCGACCTCGCGATGGGGTCGCAGCGTTAACAGGACAGGCGCCATGTGGGATAGCGCACGAAAGCTGATCGAGTTCAGCCCCCTGAACCTCCACTTTACAGCGCCGCTATTTCCCTCGAATTTCGGCCCCCATCTATAGTGCACGCATCCCAACAAATTATGCATTGATTGACTTGAAATCTGCCGCCGACACCGTTGTGTCGCACTCCACGTCATACGCTTCAGCCCTCTATCCTACCGCACCTCCTGCGCACACATTCCGATGGAAATATCTGAAACTCAATCGCCGCATTGCGACTTAATATCTGCTTCGTAGCGCCTTATATAAATAACGAGCTCTGATATATTGTTGGGCATCGATATAAATGGGATATTTTTTATAAAATATCCAAACTTTTACTTCAAATATCAAAAAACAGCCTGATATCAAGAAATCACCACAAAGGATTGCGGGGAGGCCCCGCGATGACGCTCCACTTCAATAGAGCGTGCAAAACTCAACCCATACGCGCTGCCTTCAGCGGCCCCCATCAGCCAAGAGAACAACACGTGTTGAGTAAAATAGAATTAGACATTCAGGGCCTTATGAGTTCTCTGCGATCGACGCCTTCTATTCGCAATCAAGGAATATGGGATCCAAGTCAGGCAACGCTTGCCGGCGAATCCTATATATTGGTGGATGATTCATGCGTGCTGTGCATTCAAGATATCCGTATATTTCAACCGTTTCGCAGTCGCGTTTTCCGAGGTGAATACATAACCTTTCAATATCTACAGGATACTGGTAATTACTTTCACCTCTACGATGGGCAGGTTCAACAGGTGCGCTCAGGATCAGTCTCCCTGACCGCGGCTCAATCTTCGATCACGGAAATTCGTCAGCTGCGACCCGCAGCCTCCATCAAGCCGTCAAGAGCTGTGGCAATTCACGTGTCACGGGACCATTTGATCGAGACGTTCGGACTTCGCCCAGATCTCTGGCGGGAAGAATATCGAAACGCCTTCATAGGCGGAGGTGCTCCGTCTCTCTCGATCGGCATGCCGCTCACGCCCGAGATGTGGATAACGATCGATGCCGTGCTGGATTGCGATTTCGACGAACCTATCCGAAACAATTACCTGAAAGCCAAAGCTGTTGAGCTACTGGCTTTGACAGTCGTGCAATTCAACGGCTTCGATCGCCCCGGGGGCATCGTCAGTCTCGGCTCGGCTGACAGGGATCAACGGCTGATAAATATCGCTTCTCTTATCTATCGCCGCGAGATCAACAACCCGCCATCAATCGATGAGCTGAGCCGCCGCGTTGGCTTGAATCGGAACAAACTTACAACTGGGTTTCGATCTTCGTTCGGAATCACGCCAGCGGAATATTCCAGGCGACTTCGACTCGACTGGGCTGCGCGACGATTGTCGGAAGGGCTCGATGTCAGGCAAGTCGCTATTGAAGCTGGCTATGATAGCGTCGCAGCATTCGGACGCGCCTTTCGTCAACGTTACGGACGGGTACCAACCACACCACCGCAGCAGCTTTAACCTGGCCGCTCAACAGCTGCCTCGGTAGTTGTTCGCACTCGCTCACGGGTGAGGTGACGAAAAGGTGCGAATTCGTGAAAATCTATCATATCAATGGCTTAGACAAGTCTTGAACCGTTCTGACCCGATCATGTACCTCTCGCGCAGAGAAATATGAGGCCGACCTGAAGTGCGAGGTCGGAGGCATCGGCGCTTCGGTCATCACGAAGGAGCGGCCAATCGATCAGTTTTTGCGGCAATAGGGTTTGCTCTCGAGAAGGTGCTCTTTCGCCCCGGTGATCCCCGATGGAATCGTACGGTTCATGCTGCGTTGGGAAGACACAGCAGAATTGCGCCACACCGCAACTCGCGACGGTCAAGCTTATCGGTAGCCGCACAGAGGAGAAAGGTGTTCGACGAGCATGCTCCGCAGCTTTTCGGATGGAAGAGATCCGACCCCCCAGCCCGAAGCAGAAACAACGGCTTGCCGCCATACGCCCTCGAATTCCATCCCGTCTAAGGGACCAACGCATATTGCACTTGTCCTGCTCACACCTGGGCCGAGTACAGAACAACCGCGTGACGGCGACCTGCGGACAAGAGCAGCAGCCCCTGCCGGTACATTCGAAATCATCCCTGCCTCCGGCGATCTATTCACCCGTTGGAGAGTCACGAAAGAGCAACTGCTTGTGGGTCTTGTTCCGGATTGCCTGATACGGCTGGCAGGAGCGGATTTCGACGAGAAATACTTTGAATTCTATCCGCCGAAACCGGGTACGATCGACCGCTACGCACACACTTTGGCGCAATTTATTGCGCAGGAACTGGAAACTTCGGCATTGGGTGCAGAAGACTGCCTCGATGCGCTGCACACCCTTTTCTCGATGCATGTTCTGCGCAACTATTCGTCGCTGGGGGAGCGCGCACCCACTCCTTTAAGCGGAGGGCTTACGCCGAGCACCTGGCGCAAAGTCCACGATTTTATTCAAGCCCATCTGACAGAACCGCTACCCGTAGAAAGACTGGCATCGGTCGCACGGCTGTCACCAAGCCATTTCGCCAGAGCGTTCAGAAAAACAGCAGGGCAATCGCCACACAATTACATAGTCACGTCTCGTCTGACCCTCGCCCGCGACCAGCTTATCAAAACGAAAATCCCGCTAAACCAGATTGCGACCGATGCTGGCTTTTCGAGCCATTCTCACATGACGGCAATGATGAGACAGTTGTGGGGCAAGACGCCCGTTGAATATCGGCGCGCCCGGTGACGCTTGACCGCGGGTTTCGCAAGAGGCACCGGCTCTTCAGTAAAACAGAGGCCGGACGTTCTTCAAAACGAGTACGGCAACGGCGGCTGCCGTTATGAGACCGATGAGTATCAAAAGCGCATTTCGAGACGTAATCGGCTTACCAGTTTCCACAAATATCATCCCTGTGTTCAACGCGCGTGAATTTGAACACAGGAAGCAACGAAAATTCTTTCAGAATCCACGCGCTCTTCCAGGAAAAAACCAAATAATCCAGCCACATCATCTCTAATCGCTCAGCGAAGGCAACGCTGAGCCCTACCCTTTGAGGAACGGCAGTGCTTCGCAAGACTGCCTCAGCCAACGCGGTTTGCCTTCTTGAGCCCCCTTGCATCTGACCGGATCCCTTTTCCGGTACATCCACACGGCGACTCACTGCCATGGCCGAACTAGCGGTGCGCTTCAGAACCTAGATCTGAGATCGTCGCTCGTTCTGGATGGTGTTGATCAGCGCGCAGGCTGGTCGAGACGTGGCGGCGGCCGGGATAATAGAGGCACACGCCCGGGAAGACCGGGCACCAGTCGACAAGGAAGCGTTCGAGACTGCCCTGCCCCAGCGCATCCGTGACCAAAAAATCGGGCACGAAGGCGATGCCGATGCCGTCGATCGCCGCGTCCACCATCAACATCTGATCGGTGAGGGTGAGCGGGCCATTGACGTTAATCGTTTCGGCAATGCCGTGGCGCTCGAACTCCCAGCGGTAGAGCGCGCCACTTTCGAAGCGGAAACGGATACAGTCATGCTGGTGGAGATCCTGCGGGACGGCAGGACGGCCGCGACGCCGGACGTAATCGGGCGAAGCGACGGCAGCGAACTGCACCGTTTCGACGAGCCGGACCGCGATCATGTCCTGGGGCACAGCTTCGGCAAGGCGGATGCCGGCATCGACCCCCCCAGCGACAATGTCGCTCAGCCGGCCATCGGTAACGATGTCGAGGTGGATCTGCGGGTATTGGCCAAGGAACCGCGCCAGCAGCGGGCGCAGGATCATTCTTATTGCGGCATCGCTGGCATTGATGCGCACCGTGCCGCTTGGCACTTCACGGAAATCGTTGACCTCCTGCAGCGCCTCCGCGATCGAGGTCACGGCGGGACGCAGCCTGGTGGCAAGCCGCTGCCCCGCTTCGGTCAGCGAGACGCTGCGCGTCGTGCGGTTGAACAGGCGCACGCCGAGGCGCTG
>NZ_PJRO01000011.1 GCF_002858745.1 Mesorhizobium loti
ATGGTCACGCTCGAATTGACGAGAACATTCACACCTAAACAACAGACATCCGAAGATACCCGATGCTCGGTAGTATTATTCTCACCAGAAACGTGATCCGCCAAAGTCTCGTTCGAACCGAAACCCTCTCAGGCTCCAAGTTCAGCAGGACTCTGCCGCCCACGTTTCTCTTTCTTCTTTATTCAATTGTCAAAGAACTGACATCGCAAACGCAATGTCGTGGCCCGTTCCGCTTCTCAGCTCCCAGACCAGCAGAGTGTCGCTCACGCGGCTCTCTTGAATTCGTCCAACTCCGCGAAACCCAGAAGCGAACTTCTTCGTCGCCAGCAGCGTCGCCGCTGTCGTTGGTGAGCGGCATATAGTCGAGGGCTTCTTCCGGTGTCAACAGCGGTTTGAAGATTTTTGCAATCTTCTCGATTTTTTTCTGGCCGAAGCAGTCAGAAGACGGTTCCCAATCAAGAGATTGTGGTTTGCCGGCGTCCAGCGACTAAAATGCCCTCGGGCACGAAAATATGCCGGGCGGTGGCGACGCCAGCTATTCGCTATCCAGTCCGATATCGAGAATCGGAGCGCTGTGTGTGAGCCAGCCGATCGAGATGAGATCGACGCCAGTCGCGGCAATGGCAGGAGCCGTCGCTGATGTCACGCGGCCCGACGCCTCGGTGATCAGGCGGCCGCCAACTATGGCCACCGCCTGGGAAAGCTGTTCGACAGACATGTTGTCGAGGAGAACCGCATCGACGCCGGTCGTGAGTGCGATCTTGAGCTGATCGAGCGTATCCACCTCGACCTCTATCTTGACCAAGTGGCCAGCGCCCGCTCTTGCCCGGGCGATAGCGGTGCGGATGTCGCCGGCAATCGCGATATGGTTGTCCTTGATGAGCACGGCATCGTCGAGACCGAAGCGATGATTCGAGCCACCACCGGCACGCACGGCATATTTTTCCAGAACGCGCAGGCCGGGCGTGGTCTTTCGCGTGCAGACGATCTGCGCCTTGTGACCACGCACAGCCTCGACCACCGCCGCGGTGGCGCTGGCGACGCCACTCAGATGGCAAAGGAAGTTGAGCGCCGCCCGCTCCGCCGTGAGCAAGGCGCAAGCGGGCCCACGAACCGTTGCAACGACCGCTCCGGCAGGAACGTGGCTGCCGTCTCGGTGAACTGGTTCGAACACGACGTGCGAATCAATAAGCCGGAAGGCAAGCGCTGCCACATCAAGGCCGGCGATCACACCTGACTGCCGCGCAACCAGCGACATCGTCGCGCTTATGCCGGCCGGAACGATCGCGTTGGTCGTCAGATCGCCCGCAAGGCCGAGATCTTCCAGCAAGGCGCCGCGCACCAGCGGCTCGAACATGATTTGCGGCAACGGTGTCAACGGCATTTCAGACCCTCCTAGAGCGCCGCGCAACCGGGCTCGCCATCTCGGCTATGGCGGCGGCGGCATTCAATGTCTCTTCAAGCGTCTGTCGAAACCGGCCCGCGCGATCCTCGTGCCGAGGAAAGTCGACGCGATGGTGAGCGCCACGACTTTCCTCGCGCCGAAGCGCAGCGACAGCCATCATTAGGGCAACCACGGCGGGATCGGAGGCAGCAGCACCGGTTTCGGCGAACGGCAACAGCGCAGCAACTGCGTTCTGCAAGGTGTGACCATCGCGAACGATGCCAAGAGCTCCGGACGCAATGGGACGGATGTGCGAAGCATCGGGCCGCAACGGCACTGTCGCTGCAATCTGATGCCGGCGTTTGGCCGGCAGGGCAGCCACCACGCTTTCCGCCACCAGCCCGGCTGAAACCACAGCCTCCGTGAGCGAGTTGCTGGCAAGGCGATTGGCGCCGTGCAGTCCGGTACAGGCAACTTCGCCGCATGCCCAAAGTCCGGCGACGGAACTGCGCCCTTCGGCATCCACGGCGACGCCGCCCATATGGTAGTGGGCCGCGGGCCGAACCGGAATAGGCTCAACCGCGGGATTGATGCCAGCCTGATGGCAAAACGCCGCAATCCCCGGGAAACGTTTGGTGAAGAGCGGGCCGAGACATTGCCGCGTATCCAGGAACACACGCCGGCCGGCGGCAAGTTCACGCGATACCGCGCGCGCCACCACGTCACGCGGCGCCAACTCCCCTCCGGGCGTATCGGCAAGAAAGCGCCGGCCGCGTTCGTCGACCAATACCGCGCCTTCACCGCGAACCGCCTCGCTGACCAGTGGCATCGGGCGTCGCGGAACGTCGAGGGCTGTCGGATGGAACTGCACGAATTCGAGGTCGGCCAGCTCTGCTCCGGCGCGAGCGGCAAGCGCCAGACCTTGCCCCAGGGAGCCCGACGGGTTCGTCGTGTCGTTGAACAGGCCGCCGATGCCGCCAGTTGCGAGCACCACGGTCCCGGTCGATAGCGCGACCGTGCCACCGGCACCGGCAGCAAGCACTCCGGCGATCTTGCCGTCTTCAACGAGAAGCCGCCTGACTTCCATCCCTTCCAGGACGGTGATTGAATTGGTTCGTCGTAACGCGAACGTCAGCGCCCTGACCAATTCGCGGCCGGTAGCATCGCCGGCGGCATGCACGATCCGCCGGCGGGAATGCGCGGCTTCCAGCCCGAGCCGCAGCCCACCGTCGGGGGCTCGGTCGAACACAACCCCCAGACGTTCGAGCTTTGCGATCGCAGGAGGAGCAGCTTCGACGAAACACCTGACAACCGCCTCATCGCAGAGCCCGTCGCCAGCACCGAGCGTATCGAGACGATGGAGTTCAGGACTGTCATCGGCACCAAGGCTCGCAGCCATGCCACCTTGCGCAAGCACAGTGGAAGCTTCAGTCCCCAGTGGTGTCCCGGAGATCAACACCACCGGCTCCGGCGCCGTAAGAAGTGCCGTCATCAAACCGGCGATGCCACCGCCAATAATGACCGGCCGACCATGGAGATCGTCGATCAACGGGCTCATATGACAAGCATACGTTCCACGGCCCGGCGCGCCCGATCTGTGATGTCACGGTCGATGGTCACGACGTGACGGTTCTCCTCGAGTGCCGTGCGGATGTTGCCAAGCGTGATGCGCTTCATGTGCGGGCACAGATTGCAAGGACGCACGAAGTCCACATCGGGATGCTCGACGGCGACGTTGTCGCTCATCGAACATTCGGTCATCAAAACGACGCGCGATGGTTTGTGGCGGCCGACATAGTCGGACATCGCCGCAGTGGAACCGGCAAAATCCGCCTCCGCAACCACTTCCGGCGGGCATTCGGGATGGGCAAGAACGGTAACGCCGGGATGTGCTTCGCGCAGCTCGTGGATGTCGGCAGGCGTGAAACGCTCATGCACTTCACAATGCCCCTTCCAGGCGATGATCTCGACCTTGGTCTGCGCGGCAATATTCCTGGCCAGATATTCGTCAGGCAACATGATGACGCGCGGCACATCAAGCGATTCCACCACCGCAAGTGCGTTGCCGGACGTGCAGCAGATATCGGATTCGGCTTTCACCGCGGCCGATGTATTGACATAAGTGACAATGGGGACGCCGGGATACCGCTGCCGCATCAGGCGGACATCGGCGGCAGTGATTGAATCAGCCAGTGAACAGCCGGCGCCAAGATCAGGAATGAGTACGACCTTGTCCGGGTTAAGCAGCTTGGCTGTCTCGGCCATGAAATGCACGCCAGCCAGCACGATGACATCAGCATCGACGGTCATTGCCTTCCTGGCGAGCGCCAGGCTGTCGCCGACAATGTCGGCCACGCAGTGGAAGATCTCGGGTGTCTGATAATTATGCGCCAGGATGACGGCGTTGCGCTTGCGCTTGAGCGACAGAATGGCATCGATATCGCCGGCGAAGGCAGGCCATTCCATCGGCGGAATGACGCGCTGTACCCGCTCATAGAGTGAGGCGGCAGGTGACGTGGCAACCGCGGCGGAGGAAACAGACATCGGCACCTCACTTTATGCTCAGTGTGAGTATATTACCGACATATGCTTACTATGAGTATAACTGCTGTCAAGACCGTGTTGGTGGTAATTTGGTCCCCGCGGCCGCGCGCTCGTCAAGAACGGCGTGACGGAAGCGGTAGAGTTTCGCAGGCCGGCCGCCGGTATCGGCGGCCATCTGCCCTGTCTCTTCGACCAGTTCCTGCTGTTCGATCAGGCGGCGGAAATTCTGTTTGTGGACAAGCCGGCCGGCAAGCGCCTCCACCACCCGCTGCAGCTGAAGCAGCGTGAACACCGGCGGCATCAGCTCAAAGACGACCGGCCGGTATTTGATCTTGGAGCGCAGTCGCGCAATTCCCGTGGCCAGGATGCGACGATGATCCGCAATCATGGCCGGGCCGGGCATCAGCACGCTGTGGGCATTGCGTCCACGCGCGGCCTCTTCCACCAACCCTGCCTCATAAAGCAGTTCGTAACGCTGCAGGCAGAACTCTTCATTCCAGCCATGATCGTCAAAGCCGAAGGCAATCGCCGCCCGGCGATGCCTTTCATCGCGCGAAGTGACGTCGGTGGCAGCATTGGACCAGGCCATCAGCTGAGGCTGAAGGAACTCCGATACCAGCGAGGGGATGCCGGCACGATGGTCTTCCCATGGAAAGAAGTCGTACCAGCTGCGCCATGCCCTTCTCGGAGAGCCCGAAGCCTGGTCCATGCGGGTCAAGGCCAGATAGCTGATGGAAATCACCCGCTCCTGGCGCTCGCCGCCGATCCGGTCACGATCGGCGAACGTATAGAGTTGTTCGATATAGCCCAGCTGGTGACCGGTCTGCTGCTCCACCCATGTCCTGAGGCCGAACTGCAGGGATCGGTGGCCGAGCTCAAACGGACCTGAGGGCAGGCCGTTTGCCTCGCCTACGGTAAGGACACGCGGCTCCTGGTCTGCAACGGCCACGACAACGGCAATGAGGTCCACTTCGTGGTCCGGACCGACCGGCTTGCGCTTTCCTGTTTCTGTCGTGTGGTCCTGCATGGTCCCTAAAATCCGGCGAGCAAGATGATGGATCTTACCGGTCGATCCGCGTCGAGAGGATGATGGAAGACAGCGTGCGTTCCACGCCGTCCATCGCACCGATCCGGTCGAGCAGCATATCGAGATCGCTGATGGATGCCGATTCGACCGTCACGATCATGTCGAAGCTGCCGCTCACTGAATGCAGCGTGCGCACCTGGCCAAGCGCGCGCAGATCCCTCACCACTCGTTCCGCCGCTTTGGGCGCGACGGTCAGCAGGACATGCGCCCGCACCAGCCCCTGCTCGTAGTCGGGTGCCAGCCGCACGCCATAGCCGGTGATGATGCCGCGCGCCTCCAGCCGTTCGATGCGGCTTTGCACCGTCGTGCGCGAGACACCCAGCCGACGGGCAAGCTCGGCCGTCGAAGCGCGTGCGTTTTCGCGCAGCAAGGTGATGAGATCCCGGTCGGCTTGACTCAACATTTGGACACTTTGTTTCGCATTATGACGAGTAGGCTCGGCGATTCATTAGAAAAGCATCGGCGTTTTGTTCAATCGCACACTTCCATTCGTCAGGCAAACTGCGATTCCTGCTCGGGAAAACGTCAATTGGAAAGGGCTTGGCCATGAAGGAAATCGTTGTTGTCGGCGCGGGCAAGATCGGCTCGACCATTGCAGACATGTTGGCCGAGACTGGTGACTTCAGCGTCACCATTGTCGACCGCTCCGCTGCACAGCTTGCCGCGCTGGAAATTGCATCCGGCGTTGCCACGGTGGAAACCGACATCGAAGCCGCTGGCGCCCTGGAAGCTGTGCTTGCCGGCAAGTTCGCCGTGCTGAGCGCCGCTCCCTTCCATCTCACCACGCGCATTGCCGAAGCGGCTGCTTCCGCAGGCGTCCATTATCTCGACCTGACCGAGGATGTCGCCTCCACCCGGCGCGTCAAGGAACTGGCGAAAACCGCCAAGACTGCCTTCATCCCGCAGTGTGGCCTGGCTCCCGGCTTCATCTCGATCGTCGCCAATGACCTGGCCAGCCGTTTCGACAGCCTTGAAAGCGTGCGCATGCGCGTCGGCGCGCTGCCGCAATATCCGTCGAATGCCTTGAACTACAACCTGACCTGGAGCACCGACGGCGTCATCAACGAATATTGCGAGCCTTGCGAAGCCATCGTCGAGGGCGAGCTGATCGAAGTGCCGCCGCTGGAAGAGCGCGAGGAATTCTCGCTCGACGGCGTTACCTATGAAGCGTTCAACACCTCTGGTGGTCTTGGCACGCTGGCCGAGACCTTGAAGGGCAAGGTACGCACGCTCAACTACCGCACCATCCGCTATCCGGGCCACGCCGCGATCATGAAAGCGCTGCTCAACGACCTCGGCCTGCGCCATCGCCGCGAAGTGCTGAAGGACATTCTGGAGAATGCGCTGCCGGCCACCATGCAGGATGTGGTCATCGTCTTCGTGACCGTTTCGGGCCGCAAGAACGGCCGTCTGCTGCAGGAAACCTACGCCAACAAGGTCTACAGCCAGCGTTTCGGCCAGACCGTGCGCAGCGCCATCCAGATCACCACCGCTTCCGGCATCTGTGCGGTGCTCGACATGCTGGCCGACGGCACCCTGCCAGCAACCGGCTTCGTCAAGCAGGAGGACATTGCGCTGGACAGCTTCCTCGCCAACCGCTTCGGCCGCGCCTATGCGCAGCATGAGCGTACCGATCGCAAGGCCGGCTAAAACTTCTGCCGGCTTGCTCGGCTCAAGCAAAAAACCCGCCGGCTGGTCCCGGCGGGTTTTTTGTTGGGTTGCGTTTTCAGCACCCGCCGCCGAAGACGGCCTCAGATATGCAGCGCATGTCCCAGCGCCTTGAGCGCGGCTTCAGGAAACGCTTCACCCTGCGTCGGATGTGCATGGATGGTACCGGCGATGTCTTCCAGACGCGCGCCCATTTCCAGTGCAAGGCCGAAGGCTGCCGCCAGTTCCGAAACACCATTGCCGACCGCCTGGATGCCCAGCACCAGATGATTGTCGGCGCGCGCGACAACACGGACAAAACCGCTTTCGCCGAGTTTCGTCATGGCGCGGCCATTGGCGGTGAACGGAAACAGGCCGGTTTTGATCTCGCCGCCTTGCGCCTTCGCTTCCTCCGGCGACAGTCCCACGCTCACCACTTCCGGATCGGTGAAACACACCGCCGCGATGGCTCGCTTGTCCCAACTGCGTTTGTGTCCAGCCACGATCTCGGCAACCATCTCGCCCTGCGCCATGGCGCGATGCGCCAGCATCGGTTCGCCAGTGACGTCGCCAATCGCAAAGACGCCGCGCATTGAGGTGCGGCATTGCTCATCGATGCGGATGAAGCGGCCGTTCATATCCAGATCGATCTGGTCCAGGCCCCACCCTTCCGTCACCGGCTTGCGTCCAATCGTGACGAGAATTTTGTCGGCCTCGATCTTCACATCCTTGCCGGCAGCCGTTTCCACCAGCAATGCGTCACTTTTGTTCGAAAGACCTTTGGCCCTGGCTTCGGTCAGAATCTCCACGCCAAGTTCGGCCAGCCGCTTGATGACCGGCTTGGTCAATTCGGCGTCGTACTGGGCGAGCAGACGCGGCAGCGCCTCCACCACAGTCACTTTTGAACCGAGCTTGGCAAAGGCGGTCCCGAGTTCCAGCCCGATATAGCCACCGCCGACGATAGCGAGCCGTTCGGGTACCTTGTCGAGCGACAGCGCTTCGGTGGACGAAATCACCGTATCGCCGAAAGGCAGGAACGGCAGCTCGACGGGGGCGGAACCGGTGGCGATCACGACAGTTTCGGCGCGGATCACCTGCAGGCCGGTCTCGGTTTCGACTTCCACGGTCTTGCCGTCCCGGAACGTCGCCCAGCCCGAAACATGCTTGACCTTGGCTTTCTTGAGCAGCCCGGAGACACCATTTGTAAGCCGGCTTACGATACCATCTTTCCACGCAATCGTCTTGCCGAAGTCGATGGACGGGATCGCCGTCGCGATGCCCATCGGACTGGTGCCCGCCGCCATATGCGAAACCTTCTCGAATTCCTCGGCGGCATGGATCAACGCCTTCGACGGAATGCAGCCGATGGTGAGGCAGGTGCCGCCCGGCTTCGCGGCTTCAACGATAACGGTGTCGATGCCGAGTTGGCCGGCACGGATGGCGCAGACATAGCCGCCGGGACCGGCGCCGATGACGAGCAGCTTGCAGGAAATGTCCTTCATTGCTCAAGTCCCCGTTTTGCTGGAGCAATTCCAGGAAAAGTGCGTAGCGGTTTTCCGTCCGGAATTGCGTAGAAACAAAGAATTAGAGCGTTTCCGCATTTCCGTGAAAAACGGAACCACTCTAGGTTCGCTGGCTGATGATCGTGAAAGGGGTGCATCGTCAGTTGTCCACGAAGATCAGCGCCGGGGTTTCCAGAAGCGCCTTGATGCGCTGGATGAACACCGCTGCGTCCCAGCCATCCACGATGCGGTGATCGAAACTGGATGACAGGTTCATCATCTTGCGCGGGACGAATCGGGTGCCGTCCCACATCGGCCGCACCATCATCTTGTTGACGCCGATGATCGCGACTTCCGGATGATTGATCACCGGCGTGGTCACGACACCGCCCATGGCGCCCAGCGAGGTGATGGTGATGGTCGAACCGGAAAGCTCGTCGCGGGTCGCCGTTCCAGCCTTGGCGGCTTCCGCCAGACGATTGACCTCAATGCCGCAATCCCACAGATCACGTGCTTCGGCATGTTTCACCACCGGCACGACCAGTCCGTTCGGCGTCTGCGCGGCAATGCCGATGTGGATGCCGCCATGATGGTGGACGATCCCGGCTTCGTCGTCGAACAGTGAGTTCAGCAGTGGCTGCTCGCCGATCGCCTTGACCATCGCCCGCATCAGGAAAGGCAACAGCGTCAGCTTCGGCCGATCGGCGCGTTTCTCCTTGTTGAGGGCAGCGCGCAGATCTTCCAGCGCCGTCACATCCACCTCCTCGACATAGGTGATGTGCGGGATACGCGACTTGGCGAGCTTCATCTTCTCGGCGATCTTGCGCCGAAGTCCGATGACCTTGATCTCTTCGACAGCTTCGTTGCGCGAAAGGCCTGTTGCCGGCCGCGCTGTTTGCGGCCCACGGGCGAGGAATTCGTCGATGTCTTCGTGTTGGATGCGGCCGGCCGGTCCGCTGCCGGCGACCTGCCTCAGGTCAATACCGGCTTCCTGCGCGCGAAGGCGCACCGCCGGCGAGGCCAACGGCTTTTCGCCTTCGGGACGCGGAGCACCGCCGGTCGAGCCGGAAGAGCGCGGCACACTTTTCACCGCCGACGGAGCGGCTGACGGCACTGACTTGGCTTCCACCGGCTCCGTGCGCGCCACTTCGGCCGGAGCCTCTTTCGCAGCCTGAGCCTTCGTCGCGTCCTCGGCCTTGGGGGCAACCGCGGGCTTGGCTTCGCTGGCTGCCGTCACATTCCCTTCGCCGGCTACCTTGAGCCGCACGATCGGCGAACCGATTGCCACGGTGTCGCCGATTTCGGCACCCAACCAGAGAATTTCACCGTCCACCGGTGAAGGTACCTCCACCGTTGCCTTGTCGGTCATGACGGCTGCCAGAACGGTGTCTTCGCGCACGAGGTCGCCGACCTTGACGCTCCATTCAACGAGTTCCGCCTCGGCCACGCCTTCGCCGACATCGGGCAGCTTGATGACGTACTCACCCATCTCAGGCCTCCATCGTGGCGATAAGCGCGCGCCCGACGCGGGCGGGACCGGGGAAATAGTCCCATTCCTGCGCATGCGGGTAGGGCGTATCCCAGCCGGCGACACGCATGACCGGTGCCTCGAGATGATAGAAACAGTTCTCCTGCACCAGCGACATCAGTTCGGCGCCGAAGCCGGAGGTCAGGGTCGCCTCGTGGACGACGACGCAGCGCCCGGTCTTCTTCACCGATTCCACAATGGTATCAAGGTCGAGCGGCAGTAGCGTGCGCAGATCGATGATCTCGGCATCGATGCCGGTCTCTTCGGCAGCAGCCTGCGCGACATAGACCATGGTTCCATAAGCAAGCACTGTCACGGCATTGCCCGGGCGACGTATCACCGCCTTGCCGAGTGGCACTGTATAGTGGCCGTCGGCAACCTCGCCCAGTTCATGCTTGGACCAGGGCGTGACCGGCTTGTCGTGATGACCGTCAAAGGGGCCGTTGTAGAGCCGCTTAGGCTCCAGGAACATGACCGGATCCGGATCCTCAATCGCCGCAATCAGCAAGCCCTTGGCATCGGACGGATTGGACGGCACCACCGTTTTTAAACCGGAAACGTGGGTGAACAGCGCTTCCGGGCTCTGGCTGTGGGTCTGGCCACCGAAGATGCCGCCGCCGGTTGGCATGCGCACGACGATCGGGCAGGTGAAATCGCCGTTGGAGCGATAGCGGATGCGCGAGGCTTCCTGGGTCAGCTGGTCATAGGCAGGAAACATGTAGTCGGCAAATTGTATCTCGACGCACGGTTTCATCCCGTAGGCGGCCATGCCGATCGCCGCGCCGACGATGCCGGATTCATTGATCGGCGCATCGAAACAACGGCTCTTGCCATACTTTGCCTGCAGGCCCTGCGTGCAGCGGAACACGCCGCCGAAAAAGCCGACATCCTCGCCGAAAACGACGACACGTTCGTCCAGCCCCATCGCGACATCCATGGCATCGCGAATAGCCTCGATCATGGTCTTGCGTGCCATGGTCAGATCCCCGCCTGCTGGCGTTGGCGCCTGAGATGCGGAGGCGTCTCGGCATACAGTCCCTCGAACATGTCGCGGATCGACGGCTTGCCGCCGGCATGCAGCGTGCCGTGCGACTCGGCCTCCTTCTGTGCTGCGATGACGGTCTCGAGGATTTCGGTTTCGGCCTGTGTATGCCGCTCGTCCGACCAGACGCCGCGATGGATAAGGTGGTTCTTCAGCCGAACCACCGGATCGCCCAGCGGCCATGCCTCCGATTCCGCCTTTGGCCGATAGGCTGAGGGATCGTCCGAGGTCGAATGTGCGCCGGCGCGATAGGTTACATATTCGATCAACGTCGGCCCAAGATTGGCGCGGGCGCGTTCCGCCGCCCATTTCGCCACCGCGTGCACGGCGAGGTAGTCGTTACCGTCGACTCGCAACGCCGGAATGCCGAAACCCAGACCGCGCGCCGCGAAGGTGCCGGCACCGCCGCGCGCAATGCCCTGGAAGGTCGAAATCGCCCACTGGTTGTTCACGATATTGAGAATGACCGGGGCCTTGTAGGTCGAGGCAAACACCAGCGCCGAATGAAAATCCGATTCCGCGGTCGAACCGTCACCGATCCAGGCTGCGGAAATGCGCGTGTCGCCGCTGATCGCGGAGGCCATCGCCCAACCCACGGCCTGTACGTACTGCGTGGCCAGATTGCCGGAAATAGAGAAGAAGCCATGCTCCTTCGACGAATACATGATCGGCAGCTGCCGCCCTTTCAACGGGTCGGCTTCGTTCGAGTAGATCTGGTTCATCATCGTGACCATCGGGTAGTCGTCGGCGATCAAGAGCCCGGCTTGCCGATAGGTCGGGAAATTCATATCGCCCTTGTCGAGCGCCTTGCGGAAGGCACAGCTCACCGCCTCCTCACCCAAATGCTGCATGTAAAATGAGGTCTTGCCCTGGCGCTGCGCCATCTGCATGCGCGCATCGAAGGCCCTCAGTGTCATCATGTGACGCAGGCCTTCCAGAAGCTCCTCATCGCTGAGCATGCCAGCCCAGGGGCCGACCGCCTCGCCGGCGCGATCAAGGACGCGGATAATGGAGAACGCCAGATCGCGGATTTCGCGCGGATCGACATCGATCGGCGGTTTGGGTACCGAGCCGGCCTTCGGGATGGGAACATTGGAGAAATCCGGTGTTCCGCCCGGCCTTACCTCCGGTTCCGGAACATGAAAGCGCAACTTCCCGGCTTCAGCCATGGGTTCTCGTCCTCCACTGCATTGGAGCGCCGCGCGTCCATCCGGTCGCGCAGAGGACACTCCATCACTTTATAAACTGCGATGTTCGCATATCTTCAACGCCGAAGCAGCGTCAAAGTACCTCCACCGCGTTTGCCTCCCTGCCGGCGCACTCGGTCCGGCGGCGGCGCAATGTTGCAGGAAACGCGCGTAATATCCCGTCTCATCCATGCCTCTTGCGGCAACAAATGAGATTGCTTTTAGCCGCTCCCATTCCGAATGCTGCTGTAGGCGAGCAGGCGTTCGCCTGAGGATTGCATCGTGCTAGAAGCGAAGGTCAGCGAAGCGAGAGGTTGCGGACTTTTCGGATAGCGATCATGCGCCGAAACAAGGAAATAGAGCGGAAGGCCGGTTCATCCTGATCCCATTCCGCTCTAAGAGATCAGCATGGCACAGAAAAAAGCCTCAGAAGTCGATTCGTGGCTGGCCCGGCCGGATCCTGGCACCTGGTTGGTGCTCATCTATGGCCCGGACCGGGGACTGGTAGCGGAGCGGGCGCGTGCTTATGCGGCGCGCACCGGGCTGCCGCTCGATGACCCGTTCTCCGTGGTGAAGCTGGATGCCGGCGATGCCGACCGCGATCAGGGCCGCCTGCTCGACGAAGCGCGCACTGTGCCGATGTTTTCCGATCGACGTCTGCTCTGGCTGCGCAACGCCGGGGCCCAGAAAAACCTCGCGGATGACGTCAAGGCCTTGCTGGCCCAACCACCGCGTGATGCCATCGTGCTGATCGAGGCCGCAGACCTGAAGAAAGGTGTCGGGTTGCGCGCAATCGTCGAGGCTGGAAACGGCGCGATGGCATTGCCTTGTTATGCCGACGACGCGCGCGACATCGAAGCCGTCATCGATGACGAGCTCGGCAAAGCCGGCATGACAATGACGCTGGAAGCGCGCCAGGCCCTGCGCCGCAACCTCGGCGGCGATCGCCTCGCCTCGCGCGGCGAAGTCGAGAAACTGGCGCTTTACGCGCATGGTCGCGGCGAAATCACGCTGGAGGATGTGCGCGTCCTGACCGGAGACGTCTCCGGTCAATCCTTTGACGATGCGGTTGACGCCGTACTTTCCGGCAGGCTGGAAGATTTCGACACGGCTTTCACCCGGCAATGCCAGGCCGGCGGCCAGCCTTTTTTGGCTCTGGCTGCAGCGATGCGCCAATTCCAGGCGTTGCACGCGATGCGGGGTGCCGTGGAGGCTGGCGGTGGACGCAACGCGGCCGCGGTCGTTGCCGCGCACAAGCCACCGGTTTTCTTTACCCGCCGCCGTCTGATCGAGACCGCACTTGAGCGTTGGAGTTCCGAAGCCCTGAACCGGGCGCTGGCGCGGCTTCAAGCCGCTGTCCTGCAGACCCGGCGCCGGTCCGATTTGGCCGAGCCAATTGCCCGGCAGGCTCTGCTTGGAATTGCCGTGGAAAGTGCGCGTCTCGCGCAACGACGTTGAGAAAAACAGCGCCAAAAGACGTTATTTTTCAGTAGATTATCGCGAATCGGTCAACACTGGCAGGCTCAAGCCTGTTTCAGTCGCCGGCAGAGATCATCGAGCTGATCAAGCGAACGGTACGACACCCGCAGTTCGCCGCCGCCGCTCTTGTGTGCGATCGCCACTTTCATGCCGGTGACGTCGGATAGCAGCTTTTCCAGCGCCAGCGTATCGGGATCCTTCTCCGTGGGCGTCGACAGCTTGGCTTCGCGCTGCGCCTGGACCGGCATTTGCGCGAGGGCTTCAGCCTGACGGACCGAAAGCCCTTCTTCCACGATGCGTTTGGCAAGACCCGCCGGATCCTGCGCGGTGACCAGCGTACGCGCGTGGCCTGCCGACAAGGAGCCGTCCACCAGCATGTCGCGAATGACATCCGGTAGCTTCAAGAGCCGCAGCGTGTTGGCGACATGGCTGCGGCTCTTACCGATGACCTGGCCGAGATCGGCCTGGCTGTAGCCGTGATCGTCAATCAGCTGCTGGTAGCCTTGCGCCTCTTCGACCGCGTTCAGATCGGCACGCTGTACGTTTTCGATGATCGCCAATTCCAGCGCGGTGCGGTCATTGACCTCTCGCACGATCACCGGAATCTCGATCAGGCCGGCGCGTTGTGCTGCCCGCCAGCGCCGCTCGCCGGCAATGATTTCGTAGCGGCCCTGCTGCGTGGGCGACGAACGCACCACCACCGGCTGGACCACGCCGTGCTCGCGAATCGACTGCGACAGGTCTGTCAACTCGGCCTCGCCGAAATGGCGGCGCGGATTGCGCGGATTGGGCGAGACGAACTCGATCGGCACCTTGCCATCAGCGGCCGGACGCGGCTGTTCGGCTGCCGCCGCCGCCGGTCGGTCGATTTCACCGATCAGCGCTGCAAGCCCTCGTCCCAGCCGCTTTCTCGAAGGATCGTCGTTCATCTCAAGTCTTCCAGGTCGTTTCGCTAACGTATCAAAATCATGCAGCCCGCAGCTGGCGCTCGCGGCGGATTACCTCCGAGGCCAGCTGCAGATAGGCCTGGCTGCCGGAGCATTTGAGGTCATAGAGAATCGCCGGCTTGCCGTAGGAAGGCGCTTCTGACACGCGCACATTACGCGGGATGATCGTCTCATAGACCTTGTCGCCCATATAGGCGCGCACATCCTGCACCACCTGGTTGGCGAGATTGTTGCGGCCATCGAACATGGTGAGCACGATGCCCTGGATGCTCAAATTCGGGTTGATCGAACCGCGCACCTGCTCGACCGTCTCGAGCAGCTGACTGAGACCTTCCAGTGCGAAAAACTCGCACTGCAGTGGAACCAGCACCGAATCGGCAGCGGCCATCGAGTTCAGCGTCAGCAGGTTGAGCGACGGCGGACAGTCGATGAGCACATAGCTGAACTGATCGGATGCATGGATCGCGTTGCGCAGGCGCAGCACACGATCCGGCGCAGAGGCGATCTCCATCTCGATGCCAAGCAGGTCGAGCGTCGACGGCACAATCGACAGCCCAGGTACGGCCGTCGGCATTGCCGCGCCCTCCAGATCAAGCTGACCGGTCAGCACGTCATAGGAGGAAACATTCCGATCCCGGCGATCGATACCGAGCCCCGTGCTGGCATTGCCCTGTGGGTCGAGGTCGACAATGAGCACGCGCTCACCGATCGCGGCAAGCGCTGTCGCCAGGTTGATGGCGGTGGTCGTCTTGCCGACGCCGCCCTTCTGGTTGGCAACGGTAATGATCCTGGGTCCGGTGGAGGTCATGGTTTTCCGCCACAAATTCATTTCGCTAGCATCACATGTTGAATCAAAGTCTGCGAACATTTCGCAGGTCAAGCACAACCCCTTGTGTGTCGATCATGCTTGGATGTTCTACCAGATCGAAGCGCCAGCGGTGAGTGCTTTCTTCGATTTCGCGCTGATAATCCCGGCCTTTGTGGAACAAAGCGCGTGTACCGGTCGCCAACCAAGGCTCGGTAAGCTCGAGAAGATCGGTCAACGAAGCCAGAGCGCGGGCGGTGACGATCTCCGGTGCATCGACAAACGGGTATGAGTCTTCGATGCGCCTGGCAATGATACGCGCCGGCAACCGAAACTGACCAACGGTTGCCTGCAGGAATCCGGTTTTTTTGCGATTGCTCTCGACGAGATCGATCGATCCACCACGTTCGCCAAGCAAAAAAGCCATTACCAATCCAGGGAATCCTCCCCCGGAGCCAATGTCGACCCATCGCCTGGCGGTCGGTTCTATGGATGCGAGTTGTGCGCTATCCAGGATATGACGGCGCCAGACATCACTTTCGGTGGATGCGGCGACGAGATTTATGCGGTTATTCCATTTCAGGAAGTGCGATTCAAAGGTCTCAAGTGCCGTAAATGTTTCACGTGAAACGTGTCCAGCTACGGCCTGCAGGCTTTGATAAGATGCGGTGCTCAAGCGGCACCCTTTTTGGCAATTTCCGCATTTCGGATATGGGCTACAATCACCGCCAGGGCCGCCGGCGTCATGCCTTCCATGCGCTGCGCCTCTGCGACCGATCGCGGCTTACGATCCCGCATCTTCTGTTTGAGCTCATTTGACAAACCGGAAACGTTAACGAAATCGAGCTCTGCGGGAATAAGTCGGGTCTCCTCCCGGCGCAGTTGTTCGGCATCCGCCTTTTGACGGTCCAGATAGACGGAATACTTCGCTTCGATTTCGAGAGCTTCCGCCGTCTTGGCATCGATGCTGCGGAACTGCGGATCAACCCTGGCAAGCCAGGCGACGTCGACATCCGGGTAAGCCAGCAGTTCGTAGGCCGTACGCCGGACACCGTCCTTGTTGATTTCCAGACCATGACCGGCAGCTTGGTTGGGTGTGAACCGGATCTGCTTCGCCAACTCTCGCGCGCGATCGATCCGCGTTCTGATGTCTTCAAAGCGACGAGCGCGCTCCGCTGACACAATACCAAGGTCGATAGCCTTGCCCGTCAGGCGTTCATCGGCATTATCGGCGCGGAGCGATAGTCTGAACTCCGCGCGCGATGTGAACATACGATAGGGCTCGGCAACACCCCGGCTCGTCAAGTCATCGATCATCACACCGATATAGGCTTCGGTTCTGCTGAAGACGACCTGCTTGCTGCCCGACGCGCGACGCGCAGCATTCAAGCCCGCGACCAGGCCTTGCGCTCCAGCTTCCTCATAGCCGGTCGTGCCATTGATCTGGCCGGCAAGAAACAGGCCCTGGACCTTTCGTGTCTCAAGCGACTGATGCAATTCACGCGGATCGACATGATCATATTCGATTGCATAGCCCGGCTGCAGCATCGTCGCGCGCTCCAGGCCGGGAATTGTCTTCAGCAGCTCCAGCTGCGCGTCTTCCGGCAGAGATGTCGAGATACCGTTCGGGTAAACCGTCGGATCATCCAGCCCCTCCGGCTCGAGAAAGATCTGGTGCCCCTCGCGATCGCCGAACTTGACGATCTTGTCCTCGATGGACGGGCAATAACGCGGCCCCACCCCTTCGATCTCCCCGGAGTACATGGCGGATCGATTGAGATTGGCGCGAATGACGGCATGTGATTCCGGTGTCGTGCGTGTAATGCCGCAATCGATCTGCGGGTTGCGGATACGATCGGTCATAAGAGAGAAAGGAACCGGATTTTCGTCTGCAGCCTGGCTTTCCAAGGCTTTCCAGTTGATTGTGCGTCCATCCAGCCTGGGCGGCGTACCTGTCTTCAAACGCCCGAGCTTGAAACCGACGCGTTCCATTGTCGCGGAAAGGCCTACAGTAGCCTGCTCGTTCATACGCCCGGCAACGATCTTGCGGTCACCGATATGAATCAACCCGCGCAAGAAAGTGCCGGTTGTCAGCACCACGGCGCCACAGGACAGCCGGCGGCCATCAGCCAGCACAACCGCCGAGACGATGTTGTCCTCAACCACAAGGTCGAAAACCTCGCCTTCGATGACATCGAGATTTGGCTGGGCCCGGATGGCATCCTGCATGGCCAGTCGATACAGCTTTCGATCAGCCTGCGTTCGAGGACCACGCACCGCGGGACCTTTGCGCCGGTTGAGCAAGCGAAACTGAATGCCACCAGCATCCGCGACACGGCCCATCAAGCCATCCATGGCGTCGATTTCTCGAACGAGATGACCCTTGCCAAGACCGCCAATTGCCGGGTTGCATGACATCACGCCGATCGTATCGAAGCGCAACGTGACCAGGACGCAGCGCGCTCCGGCGCGCGCAGCCGCACTGGCGGCCTCGCAACCGGCATGGCCACCTCCAACCACGACGACGTCGTAGCTGCCGATCATTGTTTATGCTCCTGGAGTTTCGCTCGCGCTGTCATGTTCTTCCGAACGATTCCTGTCAAGAAAAACCCACCGTTTCACGTGAAACACGTATCAGTTGCGAGGAATGAGCCCGTCTATTGTTTCACGTGAGTCACCCAACGGATGCTCGGCTATGTTTCACGTGAGTCACGCTTTTACATGAACCGGTGTTTCACGTGAGTCACTTACCGATACAGAACTGCGAAAAGATAACGTCCAGCAAATCCTCGACATCGACAATGCCGACGATGCGGCCAAGCCGTTCGCCGGCCAGCCGCAAATCTTCCGCCTGCAGCTCCAGATCAGACTGCTTCAGCGCCCGCTCGATAAATGCCTTGCCTTCGTTCAACAGCTCTACATGCCGCAACCGCGATGGCAGCAAGCTCCCTGCGGCGCCCGCAGCTCCGTCTGCCAGCGTGCCAAGCTTCTCGAGAAGCTGGTTCAGTCCCTCGCCGGTTTTCGCAGAGACAACCAAGTCAAAGTCTGGACGGGCCCACTGTTCAGCAGGAACCAGATCGGCCTTGGTTCCGACCCGAAGCACGCGCGACACCGTTGGCAACTCAATTTCGGGAGCCGCAGCCGTCAGGTCCTCCAGTACCACAACCAGATCTGCAATCTCTGCGCGAGTCCTGGCCCGTTGGATTCCGATACCCTCAACTGTTCCGGGCTGCTCCCTCAGCCCTGCCGTATCGGTCAACCGAACTTTCAGGCCATGCAGGTCCAATGCAACCTCCAACAGGTCTCTCGTCGTACCAGGTTCGTCGCTGACGATTGCGGCTTCCCGCTTGGTCAGTACATTGAACAGGCTCGACTTTCCCGCGTTCGGAGCACCCAGGATCACCACGTCAAAACCTTCGCGGATGATTTCTCCTGCATGATATCCGGCAACATGCCCGGTGATCTCATTGGAAAGCCTGCGCATATCAGACCAGATGCTATCTGACACCGAGCCGGGGATATCGTCCTCGTCCGCGAAATCGATCTCGGCCTCAATCATCGCGCGGGCATGGATCAGCCGTCGACGCCAGGTGTCATAGAGTTCGCTCTGGGCACCACCTGCGTTGAGCAGAGCAAATCGACGCTGCGATTCCGTTTCGGCATTGATGAGATCGGCAAGTGCTTCGGTTTCAACAAGGTCGAGCTTGCCGTTCAGGAACGCTCGCCGTGTGAATTCACCAGGCTCGGCATGCCGGATGCCGTCAATGGCGGTCAATGCTTGCAACAGGGCTGACACCACGGCCTTGCCGCCGTGCACCTGAAACTCGACGACGTCTTCGCCGGTAAAACTTGCCGGTCCTGGAAAAAAGATCACCAGACCGGTGTCGATCAGTGATCCGTCGGCATGCTTCAAGCGTCGCAGCGATGCTTCGCGTTCAGGCACCAATGTTCCCAATATCGTTTCGAGAGCGAATCGAGTCTTCGAGCCGGACAATCGCACCACCGCCACCCCGGCCGGTAGCTTTCCGCTCGACAACGCAACGATCGAATCCGAAAATCTCATTGTTCGCTCTTCGAAATGTCCTAACCTTCCAGCAGAGATAACAGGCTGGAACCGTGACCTTACCGCAAAGAAATCTGCTCGCTGATGAGGCAAGCCCCTATCTGCGCCAACATGCGCAGAATCCCGTTCACTGGCGTGCCTGGTCGCAGGCAGCGCTGGACGAGGCACACGCACTGGATCGTCCTATCCTGCTCTCCGTCGGTTATGCCGCCTGCCATTGGTGTCATGTCATGGCACATGAAAGCTTCGAGAACGACGAAATCGCCGGCGTCATGAACCGGTTCTTCGTCAACATCAAGGTGGATCGCGAAGAGCGGCCGGACATCGACCAGATCTACATGGCCTCGCTCTCCGCCATGGGCGAACAGGGCGGATGGCCGCTGACCATGTTTCTCACGCCCGACGGCAAGCCCTTCTGGGGTGGAACTTACTTTCCGCCGCGCTCGCGCTACGGCCGGCCCGGTTTCGTGCAAGTACTCGAAGCGGTCGACAAGGCCTGGCGGGAGAAGCGGGAGAGCTTGAACCAAAGCGCCGGTGGATTGATCACGCATGTTGCCGCCCGGCTATCGGCAACCCAACCCAGGGGCGCCCTCGACCGGCAGACCCTGCAAAGGCTCGCGGACGGTATCGAGGGCATGATCGATTGGAATGAAGGCGGGCTGAAGGGCGCTCCGAAGTTCCCAAATGCGCCTTTTATGACGACCCTTTGGCTGTCCTGGTTGCAAGCAGGAAGTACAAGCCATCGTGACGCCGTCTTGTTGTCCCTGCGAAAGATGCTTGCCGGCGGCATCTACGATCATGTCGGTGGCGGCCTCTGCCGCTACTCCACGGACGCTGAATGGACTGTGCCGCATTTCGAGAAGATGCTCTACGACAACGCCCAGCTGCTGCGAATGGCGAATTGGGCCTACGCAACAACTCATGACGAACTGTTCCGGGTACGAATCGAAGAAACCATTGCCTGGCTTTCACGGGAAATGCGCACCGAAAACGGCGCTTTCGCTTCCAGCCTGGATGCTGACAGTGATGGCGAAGAGGGTCTCTTCTACACCTGGAATGAGCGAGAGATGACCGATGCCCTTGGAGATGATCTCCACGCCTTTGCCGACCACTACGTTCTCGCCGCTCCAGCCGATTGGGAAGGCAAGCCGATCCTGCGGCAGAACGACGAGCAACGCGCACGGGAGGTCGCCAACCATCCAGCCATATCCGGCCTGAAGGCAAAGCTCCTTGCCGAGCGAGCCGAGCGTGTTCGCCCAGGACGAGACGATAAGGTGCTCGCCGACTGGAATGGCCTGCTCATTGCTGCACTGGCTGAATGCGGCCGAAGCTTTAAACGCAACGACTGGCTTGATCTGGCTGCCCAGGCCTTTGCCGGCATCCTGGCCGCCGCGGAGGACGGTCGCCTGCCACATTCCATCCTAGGCAACAGGAAACTGTTCCCGGCCTTGTCCGGTGACTATGCCGCCATGATCACAGCCGCGGTAGCACTGTTCGAAGCAACGCGCGATCCGAACTACATCGGCGTCGCCAGAGCCCTCGCCGAACAACTCGACCAATGGCATGTCGACACAGACCGAACCGGTTATTTTCTTTCCGCGTCGGACAGCAGCGACGTTCCGATTCGTATCCGCGGCGATGTCGATGAAGCCATCCCATCCGCCACCGGACAGATCATCGAAGCCATGGTTCGACTGGCGACCGCGACAGGGGATATCCAGCGGCATGAGAAAGCATTGACAATTGCCGAACACGCCCTGGGCCGGGCGGGTCAACAGACCTATGGCCAGGTAGGCATCGTCAACTCTTGTGCGCTGGCGCTCGAGCCACTAAAGCTGGTGATCGTCGAGGATCCAGCGCAGGAAAGCCTCGTTGCGGTAGCGAATCGAAATCCCGACCCACGGCGCATAGACATCATCGTTCCGCTCGGCGGTACGGCGCCGACCTTGCCTGGCGACGTGATACCACCGACGGACAAGCCAGGCGCCTATCTCTGCACGGCTCAGACCTGCCAGCCAGCCGTCACCGATCCCGACGAACTACAACGTATTCTGTATCCCAAGGTAGGCTGAAGAACCGCCGGCTCCAAGCCAGGCCGTGCTGAGACTTCCAAAACGAAGAAGCGCGCCCGTGAAGAGCGCGCTTTGCAGGACGTCTGGACCTCGACCGAGAGTTATCGGTCAGGTGTTCATCGAATCGAAGAAGTCGCCGTTGGTCTTCGTCTGCTTCAGCTTGTCGATGAGGAACTCGATTGCGTCGGTCGTGCCCATCGGCGCCAGAATGCGGCGCAGCACGAAGATCTTCTGCAAATCCTGGCGCGGCACCAGCAAGTCTTCCTTGCGGGTACCCGACTTGAGGATATCCATCGCCGGGTAGATGCGCTTGTCGGCCACCTTGCGGTCGAGCACGATTTCCGAATTGCCGGTGCCCTTGAACTCTTCGAAGATCACTTCGTCCATGCGGCTGCCGGTATCGATCAGCGCGGTCGCGATAATGGTCAGCGAGCCACCTTCCTCGATGTTACGAGCAGCACCGAAGAAGCGCTTCGGGCGCTGCAACGCATTGGCATCGACACCGCCAGTCAGCACCTTGCCGGATGAGGGCACAACGGTGTTGTAGGCCCGGCCGAGACGGGTGATCGAGTCGAGCAGGATGACAACGTCACGGCCATGCTCAACGAGGCGCTTGGCCTTCTCGATGACCATTTCGGCCACCTGCACGTGGCGCACCGCCGGCTCATCGAAGGTCGAGGAGACAACTTCGCCCTTCACCGAACGCTGCATGTCGGTGACTTCTTCCGGCCGCTCATCGATCAGAAGCACGATCAGATAGCATTCCGGATGGTTTGTGGTGATGGAATGCGCGATGTTCTGCAGGAGCACCGTCTTGCCGGTACGCGGTTGCGCCACGATCAGCGCGCGCTGGCCCTTGCCCAGCGGTGCCACCAGGTCGATGACGCGTGGTGAAATGTCCTTGGAGGTCGGCACCTCCATTTCCATCTTGAGCCGCGAAGTCGGGTAGAGCGGCGTCAGATTGTCGAAATGGATCTTGTGCCGAATCTTTTCCGGGTCGTCGAAATTGATGGTGTTGACCTTGAGCAGCGCAAAATAGCGCTCGCCTTCCTTCGGGCTGCGAATCGGCCCTTCGACCGTATCGCCGGTCTTCAGCGAGAAGCGGCGAATCTGGGACGGCGAGATATAAATATCGTCCGGACCCGGAAGATAATTGGCGTTGGCCGAGCGCAAGAAGCCGAAGCCATCCTGCAGCACCTCGACGACGCCATCACCGATGATCTCGATGTCCTGCTCTGCCAACTTCTTGAGGATGGCGAACATCAGCTCCTGCTTGCGCATCACACTGGCGTTCTCGACCTCGAGCGATTCGGCAAACGCGATCAGATCGGTCGGTTTCTTGTTCTTGAATTCTTGGAGTTTCATTTCCTGCATGAGAGGAGCCTAAATGTAAAAATGGGAAAATGGGCCGGCGAGAGAAAGCCGAACGCGACCGAGAGGTAGGAAACTGAATGTGGCGCGTGACGAGGAGAGACCCGTCTTGTACCGTCACGCCAACCAAAGAGCAAGGCGCGAAATCACAGGTTCCGCCAGGCTTTCGCCGCTTAGAACGGCTTTACGATCACCAGCACAACAATGATGATCATCAGCAATGTGGGGATCTCGTTGACGATCCGCCAGTGCCTAGCTGGTTTTTCATTGCGATCCTCCGCGAATTTGCGCACGGCGGCCGACAAATAGCCGTGTACGGCGGACAACGCCACTACAGCCGCAAGCTTGGCATGCAGCCAGCCACCTTGAAAGCCAAAACCCTTCCAGGCCAGCCACAGGCCGAAAGCCCAGCTGATCACCATCGCCGGATTGATGATGCCGCGCAGCAGGCGCCGCTCCATCACCTTGAAGGTTTCCGACTGCTGCGAGCCGCGTTCGGTTTCGGCGTGATAAACAAACAGCCTTGGCAGATAGAGCATTCCGGCCATCCAGGAGATCACCGCAATCACATGGACAGCCTTGGCCCAGGGATAGAAGTCCTCCGGGGCCACCAGGTAGAGCAACGCCGTCAGAAACAGGAAGACGGCAATGGCGATCGCCGCCCGCCTCAAAGCTTGCCCGCCGCCACTGGTGCTGTTGCTATCGGTCATTGGCGGCTCCTCACCTGCTTCACCATCGCCTCGACATGCGCGATCGGCGTCTCTGGCGTGATGCCGTGACCGAGATTGAAGATCAGTGGACCATTGGCCAGCGCATCCAGAATGGCATCAACGCCTTCCGCCAATGCCCTCCCGCCGGCGACAAGCCGCAGCGGATCCAGATTTCCCTGCACCGCGCCGCCCTTCTGCAGCGCCTTGGCGGTGGTCAGCGGCACAGTCCAGTCAAGACCGAGGCCTGATATACCCGTCCTGGACCGATAGGAAGCGTAATTGGCGCCGGCGCCCTTTGGGAAGCCGATCACTGGCACATCAGGATGCACGGCGCGTACCTGCCGCACGATTTCAGTCACCGGCTCCACGCAGAAGGCCTCGAACGACACCTCGTCTAGAACCCCGGACCAGGAATCGAATATCTGCACGACATCCGCACCGGCTTCGATCTGACGAATGAGATAGGCTGCCGACTGATCAGCCAGCGTCTTCAAAAGCCGCCTGAAAGCTTCGGGCTCGCGATAGGCAAACAACCTGGCTGGGGCCTGATCCGGCGTGCCATGACCAGCGATCATGTAGGTCGCCACCGTCCACGGTGCCCCACAGAAGCCAATCAGCGTGGTCTCATCCGGTAGCTTTCGGCGCAATTGGCGCACTGTTTCGTAAACCGGTGCCAGATTCACGTGAAACAATTCGGTGTTCAACGCATCGATTTCATCGGCTTGGATCGGCGTCAAAAGCGGTCCCCGACCTTCCTCGAAGCGCAGATCGCGGCCAAGCGCGTGCGGCACCACCAGGATATCGGAGAACAGGATGGAGGCATCGAATCCGAAGCGTTCAATCGGCTGTAGCGTCACCTCAACCGCGAGGTCTGGATTGTAGCAGAGATCGAGAAAGCTGCCCGCCCGTTTCCTGGTCTCGCGATACTCAGGCAGATAGCGGCCAGCCTGGCGCATCATCCAGAGTGGAGGCGGTGAAACCGTCTCCCCTCTCAGCACTTCAAGCACAGTTCGTTTGGCAGTCATGAGCCCGCTTTCGAAAGCCTATTTATAACTAAAAAGGATTTTTAAAGAGTCTTCTGATTCTACGAGTCTGTTGGAATCGGGGATGTCGAGCTGTCCATCATCGGCTGCTGAAACGCCAGTCTCCATAATGTCGCGTGCTTTTCATCGCGGCTTTGGTAACAATGGGGAAAACTCAGATCCATGTTTGGAATCAAAGCGCTGGTGGCCGTGATCTTTTGTCTCGGCTGTGCGTGGCAGCCAGTCAGATTCCGTCCTCCCCAGATTTGTCCCCAGCCACTCAAAAAAGCTGACAGGGCCATCAATTGTGGACAAACAGCCATCTGATACAGTCGCTTTTGCACACCTGCCAAATAGGCTCCACTTTTCCACATTCACCCACAGCATCGCGCGAGCCCCTGTGAACAAACCGCAAAGCTTCTTTCACCTGCACCTGATTTCCGACGCCACCGGAGAGACTTTGCTGGCCGCTGGCCGGGCTGCATCCGCGCAATACAAGGATGCACGTGCCATCGAGCATATCTACCCGCTGATCCGCACCGAAAAGCAGTTGATGAAGGTGTTCGACGATATCGAGGAAGAGCCGGGTATCGTGCTCTATACGGTTGTGGATCAGGCGCTCGCCCACCGCATCGACGAGCGCTGTGCGGCCATGGGGTTGCCCTGCGTGTCGGTGCTGGAGCCGGTGCTGACGGTCTTCCAGTCCTATCTCGGAACGCCGGCTGGTCGACGTGTCGGTGCCCAGCATGTGCTGGACGCGGAATATTTCCGCCGCATCGATGCGCTGAACTTCACCATGGAACATGACGACGGCCAGCTGCCGCTCGACATGGAACAGGCCGATGTCGTGCTGATCGGCATTTCACGGACCTCGAAGACGCCGACCTCGATCTATCTGGCCAACCGCGGCATCAAGACCGCCAACATCCCGATCGTGCTTGGCGTTCCAGTGCCTCCGGCATTGATCGACGCCAAGACCCCTCTGGTGGTTGGTCTGGTGGCAACGGCCGAACGCATTTCGCATGTCAGGCAAAACCGCCTGCTGGGTTCGACCACCGGCTTTGATTCCACCGCCTATGTCGACCGTGCCTCGATCAATGAAGAGCTGACCTATGCCCGCCAGCTCTGCGGGCGCCATGGCTGGCCGACCATCGACGTCAGCCGCCGTTCGATCGAAGAAACGGCGGCGGCCATCGTGGCGTTGCTGCGCGAGAAGACGCGGTAGCGGCCCCCCTCCTGCCAACCCTGTCAGCAGGCTTGATGGCGCGCCGCCGCGTTTCAGACTAGGAGCAATTCCAGGAAAAGTGCGTAGCGGTTTTCCGTCCGGAATTGCGTGAAAACAAAAAGTTAGAGCGTTTCCGCGTTTCCGTAAAAAACGGAAACGCTCTAGGAGCGGACTGGCGGTACAACACAAGACGGTACAGGCATGACGGAACCACAGGCGGCGCCAGCGCTGAAAGAAATCTTCGATCGCGCACGGCTTGGCCATTTCGCGTGCGAGACCGCGGCGATCGCGCCGGGCTTCGATGCCGAGCGTTTCCTGTCACTCGCCGCAGACAATCTCGACGCGCTCGGTATCATGCAGCGACTGCGCCAGGTCGCGGTCAGTTTCCAGGCAACACTGCCGCCGGACTACGGCGAAGCGCTCGAAGTGCTCGATGCGCTTGCCCCGCGCATCAACCATGGCTTCGCCTCGATCGTCCTGCCGGAATTCGTCGCGCTCTACGGGCAGGAGCATTTCGACCTTTCCATGCGGGCGCTGCGCAATTTCACGCGCTACGGTTCGGCCGAGTTTGCCGTTCGCCATTTCCTGGCGCGCGATTTCGAGCGTACGCTGACCGTGATGGTGAACTGGGCAGGCGACGACAACGAGCACGTGCGGCGGCTGGCCAGCGAAGGCTCGCGGCCGCGCCTGCCGTGGTCGTTCAACCTGAAGACCCTGATCGCCGACCCCTCGCCGACGGCGCCGATCCTCGAAGCGCTGAAGAGCGATACGAGCCTCTATGTTCGCAAATCGGTGGCCAACCACCTCAACGACATCACCAAGGACAATCCAGACAGGGTCATTCATCGCGTCGGCGGCTGGGACATGCAAAATGCCCACACCGCCTGGATCGTCAAACATGCGCTGCGCACGCTGATCAAGAAAGGCGACGCGCGAGCACTGCACCTTATCGGCAGCACAGGCGCGCCGGAGGTGAGCGTTGAACATTTCACAGTGAAGCCGGCAAGGATTCGTCTCGGCGAGCGCATCGCGCTCGATGCGCGGATTGTCTCCACGGCAGCCAGCAACCAGAAACTCGTGATCGATTATGCGGTCCATTACGTGAAGAAGGCGGGCACGGCTTCGAAGAAGGTGTTCAAGCTGAAAGAAATCGAACTGGCACCGGCGGCGGAGACCGGGCTTTCCATCAGCCAGGTGGTGCGCGACTTCACCACGCGCAAGCACCATGCCGGCCATCACCGCGTCGAGCTGATCGTCAACGGCGAGATCCTGGCCACCAGCGGTTTCGATCTCGCATTGTAGTGCCGGGCAGAGTACCCGAAAAACAGCGTCATCAGGTCGCTTGACCTCGCCCTTGGGGCAGGCCTTAGACAGGCGCCATGACACGTTCTCATCTGCTTGCCGGCCGCTTCGGTGCGGCTACACGGCTTTCGCCCAAAGCTCTGCGGCTCTATGCCGAGCAGGGCCTGCTTGTGCCGGCGCATGTCGATCCGCAGACCGGCTACCGCTACTATGCGGCTGAACAGGCGCCGCGCGCCCGTCTGATTGCGAGGCTGCGCCAGATCGGCCTGCCGGTCGCACGCATCGCGGCGCTGCTGGAACTGTCGCCACAGGCGCGCGCGATCGAATTGCGCACATGGCTGGAAGCGCAAAACGAACGCCTGGCCGGTCATGCGGAACTGGTCGGTGCGCTGGCGCGCCAGGCAGATGCCACAACCCCGCCGCTGGCGATCGGGCTACGCGATGTTGCCGCCACCAAGATCGTCAGCCGGCGGCGATTGGTGACGGTGGTCGATCTCGACGCTTACATGGCGGAAGCGGAAGCAGACATCCGCGCCCATCTGACCGCCTCGGGCCTCGCCCATGATGGTCGGATGAGCGTGCACCATCACGATCTCACCACACGCGACAGTGAAGGTCCGGTCGAGGTCGCTATTGCCTGCGAAGGGTTGGTCGAACCGACAGACGACCTGCTTATCCGCCTGCTGCCGGCCCACCGCGAAGCGTTCGTGCCGGTGCCTGCGGGTCATGAGAACTTCCCGCTGGTGCTTTCCATTTACGACGCACTCGAAACCTGGATCGATCGACGGGGTCTCATCGCCATCGACAACCCCTGCGAAATCTATCCCGGCAGCAGCGGCGCGGTTTTCGACATCGCCTATCCGGTCAATTTCTGAAGGAAGCTCCCGGCCATGCATATCCCCTATACCGGCTCCGGTCCCTATTGTTACGCCAACGCCTTCGCCATGATGTTCGGCGCGGCCGCGCCCTCGGTCGCCGTGGTCGAATTCGCTACGTCGAGCCCTTTCGGCATGCAACTCATTGGCGGCAAGCTCCCCTTTTTCGATCCCTACGGCTGGGACCCCGAGCTCAGCTTCGAAGACACGCTTGCCGCGCTTGGCTGGACATCCGATGTCGTCAAAGGCGGTAGTGCGGAAGAGGTCTTGCTCCGGCTCAAGGCAGCGCTCGCCGACGGTCCGGTCTGGGTTGGCCCGGTCGAGATGGGGCACCTCAGACATCAGCCGGGCATGTCCGGTCCGATCGAGGCCGATCATTATGTCGTGGTGCTGGAGGTGGACGGCGAGCGGGTGCTGATGCACGACCCGCAAGGCTATCCTTATGCTACGTTGCCGGTGGCAGATTTCATGGCTGCCTGGGCGGCCGACACGGTGAGCTACGGCACGGCCTACACGATGCGCACAGGCTTTGTCAGGCAGCGGGAAGTCTCCGAACACGACGCCATCAGCGCTTCGCTTCCCGCAGCGCGCCGCTGGCTCTCCATGGAGGGCGTGTCGAGCATGCCGGAAGGCAGCCTTGGAAATGGCGCCGCGGCCGAGGCGCTGGCCGGACTGGTCGGCGGCGGCTGTGACGAAGGTCTGCGGGCCCATCTCATCCATTTCGCTGTCCGGGTCGGCGCGCGCCGCGCCAATGATGCCGCGGCTTGCCTTGCGCGTATTGGGCATGAGGAGGCCGCCGTTATCGCCGCCGAACAGGCGCGCCTCATCGGCAGCCTGCAGCATCCATTGGTTCTTCGTGACGACCGGGTAGCGGCAGCCCAGCTCCTGAAGCTGGCGCCGACCTATGACAGGTTGAGCGCGTTGCTGTAGGACCGCGTTTCCGTTCGACAGGCGGGTTTGTCGCTGCTAGAAGCCGGCGCAACGAACGGAATTCCTGTAAAATGACCGAAACCATCGAGAAGGCGGTTGCCCGCCGCCGCACTTTCGCGATCATCGCCCACCCGGACGCCGGCAAGACCACGCTGACCGAAAAGCTGCTGCTGTTCGGCGGCGCTATCCAGCTTGCCGGCGAGGTCAAGGCCAAGAAGGATCGCATCCAGACCCGTTCTGACTGGATGAAGATCGAACGCGAACGCGGCATTTCGGTCGTCACCTCGGTGATGACCTTCGAATATGGCGACAACGTCTTCAACCTGCTCGACACGCCGGGTCACGAGGACTTCGCGGACGATACCTACCGCACGCTCTCGGCCGTGGACTCGGCGGTCATGGTCATCGACGCCGCCAAGGGTATCGAGCCGCGCACGCTGAAGCTGTTCGAGGTGTGCCGCCTGCGTGACATTCCGATCATCACCTTCGTCAACAAGATGGACCGTGAGGCGCGCGATACGTTCGAAATCCTCGACGAAATCGAACAGAAGCTGGCGCTCGACACCGCACCCATCACCTGGCCGATCGGCCAGGGCAAGACGTTTGCCGGCACCTATCACCTCGCCGAAAATGCCGTGCGCCGCAATGACGAGGAAGTCGAACGGACTCAGGTGCACGGGCCGGATTCCAACCGTGCCGCAGGCTTGCTGCCCGACAACGATCGCCCTGCCTTTATCGAGGAGCTGGAGCTTGCTCGGGAAGCCTGCCGGCCTTTCGACCTCGAC
This sequence comes from Mesorhizobium loti, assembly GCF_002858745.1. Classification (GTDB taxonomy): domain Bacteria; phylum Pseudomonadota; class Alphaproteobacteria; order Rhizobiales; family Rhizobiaceae; genus Mesorhizobium; species Mesorhizobium loti_F. Next base: position 29,508 of record NZ_PJRO01000011.1, read on the forward strand.
GCCTTCCGCCAGGGACATCTCACGCCGGTCTATTTCGGCTCGGCACTGCGCAATTTCGGCGTGCGCGACCTGATCGAGGCGCTCGGTGCTTTCGGCCCGGCGCCCCGCGCGCAGGAGGCCGACACGCGCAAGGTTGAGGCGACGGAACAGAAGATGACGTCCTTCGTCTTCAAGATCCAGGCCAACATGGACCCCAACCATCGCGATCGCATCGCTTTCGTCCGTGTCTGCTCCGGAACTTTGCAGCGCGGCATGAAGGCGAAGTTGGTGCGCACCGGCAAGCCGATGTCGCTGACTGCGCCGCAGTTCTTTTTCGCGCGTTCGCGCATCACCGCCGACGAAGCCTATGCCGGAGACGTTGTCGGCATCCCCAACCACGGCACATTGCGCATCGGCGATACGCTGACCGAAGGCGAGGACATCCTGTTTCGCGGCGTGCCCAATTTCGCGCCGGAAATCCTGCGCCGCGTGCGCCTCGGCGACGCCATGAAAGCCAAGAAGCTAAAGGAAGCCCTGCAGCAGATGGCCGAGGAAGGCGTGGTCCAGCTGTTCCAGCCGGAAGACGGCTCTCCCGCCATCGTCGGTGTTGTCGGCGCCTTGCAGATCGATGTGCTGAAGGAACGCCTCAACATCGAATATTCGTTGCCCGTCGATTTCGAGATGTCGCGGTTTTCGATCTGCCGCTGGATCAGCGCCGATGACAAGCTCGACCTGCAGCGCTTCGTCGAGGCGCATCGCGGCGACATCGCCCGGGACCTCGACAATGATCCGGTCTTCCTGGCGCAACATGAGTTTTCGCTGAATTACGAAGCCGAGCGCTGGAAAGCCATCCGCTTCGCCGCCATCAAGGACTATCAGGTCCGCGACAAGGCGGCTTAAGGCGTATCATTTCGCGGTTGTCATCTCCCGCACCAGCGCGGTCACGCGCTGGATGTCCGCTTCGCCCATCCTGTCGATCTTTTCGGCAAGCAGGTTGGCGAGTTCGGTGGCGGCGGGCGACAGGCCGGCCGTGTCGATCTTGACCTTCGGATGCGAATTTTCGGCAAGTCGCTGCAAGTCCTCGGCATCATCCCAGATGATGTTGAAATAGCCGATGATCTTCTGGATCAGCGGCCAGCTCGGCACACCGCGTTTGCCGTGCTCGAGTGCCGACAGGTAGGCGGCACTCACGCCGACCGCCGCCGCCATCTGCTTCTGGCTCACCCCGCGCTCCTCGCGCAACACGCGGATGCGTTCACCGAGCGGAGTCATGGCCGTGTCCGCCGCAGGCGCACGTAAAGTGCGCCGGCACCGCCATGATGACGAGCGGCATGATCGTGGCTGGAAACCAGCATCCTGAAAGCAGGCGTCGAAAGCCAGGCCGGCACGGAGCGTTTCAGGATACCGTCGCCGCCGGAGGACGATCCCTTGCCGGTGATGACCAGCACATAGCGCACGCCATTGGCGTGGGCGTGATGCAGGAAGGAAAACAGCAGCGAATAGGCTTCGTCCTGCGTCATGCCGTGCAGATCGACGCGGCCTTCGATCTGCAGCCGGCCTTTCGAAAGCTTGTCCAGCGTCGGTTCGTCGAGCGTATGGCGTACAGGCTGAGCCTTCGGCTTGGCCGGCGATACGGCAACGATGCTGGCCTGAGCCGGCTCCTTCTGCGGTGGTTTCGGCTCGATCAGGTCCGGCAGTTCCGGCGCAGGCTTGCCCTTGAGCGGTTTGGCGGAGCGCGCGACGAGGTTCCACAGGACGCGATCTTCTTCGGAAAGGTCGCGACGCCGGCTCATTGCGCCGCCCCATCGAGCAGCGCGCGCGGCACCAGCGTGTAGAAATCGGCGGCATTGCGAACCACGCCGGCGATTTCGCCGGCGGCATCGCCGGAACCGGCAAACAGGTCTCCTCGGGCCGGGCCGGTGATGGCCGAACCGGTGTCCTGCGCAATCATCAACCGCCGGAATGGTTTGCCGCCGAAAGCCATGAGTGTCGGCGCATCAATATAAAAAGGCGTGCCGAATGTGTGCAGCAGACGGTCCACCGCCACGGAGCGGCCAGCCGAGAGCGGCACCTTTGCCGCCGCGATCGGCCCCAGTTCCGTATCCTCCACCGCCGCCAGGCGGAAAAAGATGAAGGACCGGTTCTGCCAGAGGATCTCGTCGACCCGATCCGGGTTTGTCCTGAACCAGGCCCGGATCGATTGCATCGTCACTTTTTCCAGCGGAATCTCGCCTGCATCGACCAGCACACGGCCCGGCCCGGTGAAGCGCTGGCCGGATTTTGCGGCATAGGTGACGCGCAACTGCCGCCCATCTGTCATTTCGAGCCTGGCGGCACCCTGCACATGGATGAAGAAGACATCAACCTTGTCGGCGAACCAGGCGATCTCCAGCCCCTGCCCGGCGAGTGCCCCGCCTTCGATGGCGCCGCGGTCATGATACTCCACGGGTCCGTCCGTCGTGTGGCGGGCGAAAGCCAGGTAAGGATCCATGCCGGCAGGCCGGTTGGTATCGTCGATGTCGACCAGATCGGCCGGTCGCGACAGCAACGGCCAGCGATGGTGTTCGCTGCGAGCCGGTGAAGCCTCCACCACGGGCTCGTAGAAGCCGGTGACTAGACCGGTTTCAGAGTTGGGCGAAACGTAGGCTGGAGCGAAGTGGCTTTCGAAGAATGCCCGCGCCTCGGCCCTGTTCACCGGCGGGACTGCCCTCGCAGCCTCATAGGCCGGCTCGAAAGCAGTGAAATCGATGCCGAGCGAGCCGGTGCGGTAGGGTTTTATCGGAGCATGGAAGGCGGAACGGCGGAATGCCTCGAAGGCGGCAAGATGGTCGTCGTCGGCCCAACCGGGCAGATCGTCAAAGGATCGCGCCGAAAGGAGTGGCGACAGCGGCACCTGTGCGGCTCAATCTTCTTCCTCGGTGGCGACAAGCTTCCAGTTCGGATCGCGCGAACGGCTATCGCGCGCGAAGGTCCACACGTCCTTGACCTCGGCAACGGTCTCGGGGTCGCCGTCGATGACGGTTCCGGCCTTGTCGCGGGTGGCCGAAATCAGCTCGCTGACTATGCGCAGCGTGACGTGGGCTTCCGAACCCTTCATTTCAGCCGATACGATGTCGGCCTTGTCGATACCGACGAAGGAGGACTGGATCTTCTCGGATTTGGCTTCGCGTTCACCGATGGCGGCGACGAAACCGTCATAGACCTCACGCGACAAAAGGTTCTTCAGCGTTTTGCGGTCGCCGTCGGCATAGGCCATCACGATCATTTCGTAGGCCATCTTGGCGCCGTCGACGAAACCCTTCGGCTCAAAGCTGCCATCCGCATCCTTGATGGCGCGCAGGCCCTTGTTCAGATCGGTGTCCGGCTTGGCGAAGGCATCGATTGCGGCATAGGTGTCCGGAGCAGGAGCATCACCAGGTGCACGCTTGCGCGGCAGCGACACAACGTTCTCGGAGGTCTTGGCTGCGTCCTTGTCGCGGGCGCGACCGGCCGTAAAGGGGTCGAACGGCGGACGCTCATTGCCGGTACGGCGGCCGAGCACGTTACGCAGCTGGAAAAAGATCACCACCGCCGCGATCAGGAAGAATATCGTGCCGAAGTCGAAAAATGCCATGTGCTGTGCCAATCACCCTCGAAGCGGCCTACCAACTCGACCGGTCGCGCCTCCGGTTCGCGACTGATCACCAAACTATAAAACCATATAGAACGTGCCGCGCCATCATTCAAACGCAAGCAGCGCATACCTATTTGGTATAGTGAACGCCAGTGGCGATTGGTCGCTTGGCTAACATACAACGATCGGGCGGGTTTTGCGCACTTCCTTTCTCCCTTTCTTCGTGCTGGCGCTTCCCTTGCTGGAGATCGCCGGCTTCGTCGTGGTCGGCAAACAGATCGGAGCGCTGGCGACGGTTGCGCTTGTGCTCGCCTCGACCATTGCCGGCGGCATGCTGCTCAAGCGCCAGGGTTTCAGCACCATGGTCAACGCACGCGCCGAAATCGAAGCGGGCCGCGATCCGAGTCGCCAGCTCGCGCATGGTGCGATGACGATCTTTTCGGCGCTTCTTCTGATGGTGCCGGGTTTCATCACGTCCATCATCGGTTTGGTATTCCTGGTTCCCGCGGTGCGTGATTTCGCCTGGCGCTTCCTCAAATCCCGCGTTTCGGTGGTGTCTTCCTTCGGCGAAAGCGGTTTCCGGCCGCGCCAGCGCGAGAAAACGATTGATCTCGACACTGAGGATTTTTCGCGCGATCCCAACCCGAATTCGCCATGGCGGCGGCTCAAGGATGAATGAACAGGCGCCGAATCTTGTCTTGGAGCGCCTGCCGTGATAGCCAACGCCCGGTTTCAATTAGGGGCCTGACGGCCCAACAAGGGGATTTTGGCTCATGGCCGACAACAATGAAGCGCAGGCAAGCAACGGCAACGGAGCGCAGCCGACGCTGAACGTTCTGGCCCAGTATGTGAAGGATCTTTCCTTCGAAAGCCCCGGCGCACCGAATTCGCTGCGCGGCCGCGACAAGGCTCCCGGCATTGCCATCAGCGTCAACGTCAACGCCAATCCGCTGTCGGACGAGCAGTTCGACGTCAACCTGACGCTGAATGCCAAGGCTTCCTTCGACAAGGAAGTGCTGTTCAACGTCGAGCTGGTCTATGGCGGCGTTTTCAACATCGCCGGGTTCCCGCAGGAACATATGCTGCCACTCCTGTTCATCGAGTGCCCGCGCCTGCTGTTCCCGTTCGCGCGCCAGATCATCTCGGACGCGACCCGCAACGGCGGTTTCCCGCCGCTGATGCTCGATCCGATCGACTTTGCGCAGATGTTCCAGCAGAAGCTGGCCGAAGACCAGGCAGCTTCCAAGGTGATGGTCAGCTAAGGCTGTCCGGATATCCAACGAAAACCCGGCTTCGCGCCGGGTTTTTTGTTTGGTCGAGGCCGCGTTGCGTCCTCTTATTCGGCGGCTTCCGAGGTTCCGCCGCCGAATTTCGCCCACAGTGCCTTTTCGCCGAGCGATTCGACCAGCCGCTTGTGGGCTTCGCGTTCAGCCTCGGTCAGCCGCGAGGCCAGCGGGGCTGGCCGCATGGCGATCGCCAACTCCACCTCGCCACCGCCTCTTCGCCCTCCCTGGGAAAGCCCGCCGTCCAGGCCCAGCGCCGCCTGCTTACCGCCGATCAGCTCGACATAGACTTCGGCCAGCAATTCGGAGTCGAGCAGCGCCCCGTGCTTGGTGCGATGGCTGTTGTCGATGCCGTAGCGACGACAGAGTGCGTCCAGGGAATTCGGCCCCATCGGGTGTTTGCGGCGTGCCAGCGCCAGCGTATCGACCACCCGTTCTGGTCCGACAGCCGGATGGCCGAGCCGGGCGAATTCGGCGTTGATAAAGCCCATGTCGAAGCCGGCATTGTGCGCGATCAGCTTGGCGCCATCGATATAGGCCAGGAACAGGTCGGCGATCTCGGAAAAGGTTGGCTTGCCCACCAGTTGCGCCGCGCTGATGCCGTGGACGGCTTCAGCCTCGGCATTGATCATTCGGCCTTCCGGGTTGATGTAGTGGTGGAAGGTGTTGCCGGTCGGGAACCGATTGACCAGTTCGATACAGCCAAGCTCGATGATGCGGTCTTCGCGCGCATCGAGCCCGGTGGTTTCCGTATCGAAGATGATTTCGCGCATCGGCGAGGCTCCGCAGCCAGAACGATCCCCTGCGAGAAACGTCGGCGCATGTTCGTTTGGATCGAAAATGGAGTCCGGTCCGGTTTCCCGCAAGATCAACCGGCGTGATTGCTGCCATTTTCCCCTGATAGCTCGGCGATGATCGCCCGGATGGCCTCGCGGGTGACGTCGAAGCCGCTGCCGGTGTCGACAACATAGTCGGCCAAACGCCGTTTTTCGGCATCCGGGACCTGCTTGGCGAGAATTGATTCGAATTTCTCCTCGGTCATGCCGGGCCGGGCCAGCACGCGACCGCGCTGCTGTTCAGCCGACGCGCTCACCACCACGACCTTGTCGACGCGGTCCCGCCCGCCGGTCTCGAACAGCAGCGGGATGTCGAGCACGGAAAGCGGCTTCCCGGCATCTCTCTGGCGGGCGAGAAAGGCATCGGCATCGGCGCGCACCAGCGGATGAATGATGCCTTCCAGCGTTTTCAGCGCGGCTGCATCGCCCAGTACGCGCTGGCTGAGCAGTGCACGGTCCACCGTTCCGTATCGAGTTACGCCTGGAAAGGCGGCCTCGATCAAAGGCGCTGCCGCACCGGCATAGAGCCGATGCACTGCCTCATCTGAGTCATGCACGGGCACGCCGGTTTCGCGGAACATCTTCGCGGCGGTCGACTTGCCCATGCCGATGGAGCCGGTGAGGCCGAGAACGATCAATGGCTGGCTCCCAGATCGGCGACGATAAGCGCGCGCAGGTCCGGCGTGACCTCGGGCCGCTTGCCGAACCAGCGTTCGAAGCCGGGCACAGCCTGGTGTAGCAGCATACCCAGCCCATCGACCGTTTTCAGCCCGCGCTGCCGTGCCGCGGCAAGCAGCGGCGTTTCCAGCGGTACATAGACGATATCGGTGACGATCGCATGCGCTGGCAGGCCGGCAGGATCGGCGGGCAGGCCCTCATTGCCATGCATCCCGAGCGCCGTCGTGTTGACAAGCAGGCCGGCATCGGCGGTGAGTTCGGCCGTAGCGTTGCTGCCGTGCGCCGACACACCGGCGCCGAACTGGTCGCGCAGTTCCTCCGCGCGGGCTTTGGTGCGGTTGACGACGCGGATGTCCCGGACACCGCGCTGCTTCAGTGCGTGAATGACGGCGCGCGCCGCACCTCCGGCGCCCAGCACCACCGCCGAGCCATTGCCGGCCCAGCCCGGTGCATATTCGTCAAGGTTGGCGGCGAAACCATGCGCGTCGGTGTTACCGCCGCAAAGGTCGCCTTTTTCGAACCACAGCGTGTTGATGGCGCCGATCTGTTCAGCCGCCTCATCCCGACGTTTGATCGCAGCGAATACGGCTTCCTTGTGGGGGATGGTGACGTTGCCGCCGTTGAAGCCTTTCTCCGCCAGCGCCGATAGAAATGCCGGCAGATCGTCGGGCGCGACATCGATGGCCTCGTAGCTGCCGGAAATCGCATAGGCTGCCAGCCAATGTCCGTGGATCTTTGGCGAACGCGAATGAGCAATCGGATGGCCGATCACGAAGGCCTTTTTCATATCAGCCATCGATGGCACCAAGCGACCTGAGTTCGGTCAGCAGCGGCAGAAGCGGCAGACCGACGATGGTGAAGTGATCGCCTTCGACCTTGTCGAACAGCTGGATGCCTTCGCCCTCGATCTGGTACGCGCCGACACTGGAAAGGGCCTTCTCGCCGACCCGCGCCAGATGACGGCCGATGAAGGCGGGATCGAGCTTGCGCATGGTGAGATTGGCGATGCCGACATGGCGCCACAACACCGTGCCGTTGCGCACCAGCACGGCGGCGCTGTTCAGCTGATGCGTCCTGCCCGACAGCGCCAGCAGATGGCGGCGCGCCCCTTCCATGTCGGCCGGCTTGTGGAACACCTCATCACCCAGCGACAGCGTCTGGTCACAGCCCAGCACGAGGGCCCCGGGCAAACGCGCGCTCACGTCGGTCGCCTTGGCCTCGGCCAGGATCGCCGCGACATCCTCCGGCGAAGTACCGCTGCCCTGGAGCGGTGCTTCGAGTGCGCGCTCGTCAACCATGGCCGGCACTGCTTCGACATCGACGCCGGCGTTCTTCAGCATGGCCAGCCGAAACGGGCTGCCCGACGCCAGGATGAGTTTCTCGGCCATTCTATCTCCGCAGGCTTGTCAGCCCCGGCTATAACATGCCGCGTGATGTTGGAAGGATGAAATCCTGGAAGGGCAGTCTATCTTTCGACCAGACCTGCTTCTTATTCGGCTGCCACAAGCTTTTCGGTCGTTTGCATGAAAGGGCGGATGACGATGCCCGCTTTCGTCATGGTCACGAAGCTCGCCGGCGGGATGACCTGCCACTCGGCGCCTTCGCAATCGAACGGCTCGGAGACGATGCAGCGGCCGCCGTGAAAAGCGGATGTATAGAGTGTCGGCGCGTGGCCGTCGGTCGAATAGCGCACGGCGTGCACGGCCTCGCCGTCGGAGAAGGCGGCGGTCAGTTTCAGCGCCGGATCGACGCCGGCCCGCAGTGCGGCCTCGAGCACGCGTTTGGTCGCCTTTTCAAGCGCGCCCTGCGGATCGGTCTCCATCCCTTCGTCGATCATCAGGAAGAAGAACAGTTCGGAATCGGTCGTGCCTTCGATCTGGTCGTAGAGTGCGTCCGGCAAAGCTGCCTCGAGCACGCGGCGAATGCGTTCGAAACCGCTGATCTGGCCGTTGTGCATGAACGACCAGCGGCCGGAAACAAAGGGGTGGCAGTTGGCGCGGCTGGTGGCGCCGCCGGTCGATGCGCGCACATGCGCCAGGAACAGGCCGGAGCGTATCTGCTTGCACAGGCTTTTGAGATTCGGATCCGACCAGGCTGGCAGGATGTCGCGGTAGAGGCCGGGTTCTGTGCGGCCGCCATACCAGGCAAGGCCAAAACCATCGCCGTTGGTGGCTGATTTCGCTTCCTGCGCACAATGGCTCTGCGCGATCAGCGAATGACAAGGCGCACTCACGATGTCTTCGAGGAAGACCTCTTCACCGAGATAAGCCGCCCATCGGCACATGCATCAACGCCCTTCAGGCACGTCTGAAAGAACGGCCAGCCTTGGCCGGCCTGAGATCACGCCTGCGGACGCCGGTTGTGCGTACGCTCGTAGAGCTGGCGGATGATCCCGCTCGCCGTAGTCTCGAACAGGAAGGGTAAAAAAGCGTGAATGAGTGCGGCAGAGCCGGCCATGAACAGCCTGCTGGCGAACCAGCCGGCGAAGCGCATGTGTTCGAAATAGCTTTCGTCGACCGAGTGCGGGTGGTCGGTGAACAGGCGGGCGATGCGCGTCGTCATAGTGATTCTCCCATTCTTTGGGCCATCGTCCCACGCAATATCGGGGCTTTGATCCCAATTTATCCTTGTGGGCGGCCATATCTTGGGACAAATATCCCAACATGGCGCATGATCTCGATACGATCGATCGAAGAATCCTTGCTGAGCTGCAGCGCGACGGCACATTGTCGGTCGACCAGCTCTCTGAACGCGTCGGCCTTTCGCGCAACGCCTGCTGGCGGCGGGTGAAGAGGCTGGAGGACGACCGTGTCATTACCGGCCGGGTTGCGCTGGTCGATGCGGACAAGCTTGGCCTTGGTCTTTCCGTGTTCATCATCGTGCGCACCTCGAGCCATGATCCGGACTGGCTGGCGAAATTCCGCGCGGCGGTGACGTCCTTTCCCGAGATCACCGGTGTTTACCGCATGTCCGGCGATCTCGACTATGTGCTTCGCGCCCGCGTCGCCGATGTGAAGGCCTATGACCGGCTCTACCAGCGCTTGATCGCCAAGGTGCCATTGTCCGACGTGTCTGCCTCCTTCGTCATGGAGGAGATCAAGGAAACGACGGTGGTGCCGGTGGAGATTCGATAGACGGCGCCAAAAACTCAAGGTTCTCGACGGCCGTGGTTCAGATCTGTATGTTACGACCGTAACATCAGGAATCAACCATGGTTTCTTTATCCTGGCTTCTGCTCACCTATAAGGTGCCGCCCGAACCGGCAACCAAGCGCATTGCACTGTGGCGGCGATTGAAGGGCATGGGCGCGGTCTATCTGCAGAACGGTTTCTGCTTGCTGCCCAGGACCGATGACCACATCCGCCGGCTGAAGATGATCGAGAACGACATCCTTGAAATGGCGGGCGAGTCAGTGATCCTGGAAACTGTCGCCCTGGATCGCGCGCAGGAAGACAAGGTTGTGCAGCGCTTCCGAGCCGACCGGGACGACCAGTATCGCGAATTCCTGGGCCGCTGCGCGGATTTCGAAGCCGAGATCGCCAAGGAAGTCGCCATCAACAAATTCACCTACGCCGAGCTCGACGAAGAAGACGCGGACCTCAGGAAGCTTCAGGGCTGGCTGGAGAAGATCCGGAAACTCGATTTCTACGAGGCGCCGCTGGCCGAGGAGGCTGCAGAGCGCCTGCGTGCCTGCGAGGTTCTGCTGGACAGCTACGCCAAACGTGTCTTCGAAGCCCATGACGAGAACCGTTGAGATGAGCAGTGTGGACAATGCTACCAGCCCCATAACCCGTCGCGGTCTTCCCGCCGGCGTCTGGGCGCTCGGTTTCGTCTCGATGTTCATGGACATCTCCTCGGAGATGATCCACGCGCTGCTGCCTGTCTACATGGTGGCGGTGCTCGGCACGTCGAGCCTCACCGTTGGCATCATCGAAGGCATTGCCGAGGCCACGGCCTCGATAACCAAGATCTTTTCCGGAGCGCTCAGCGACTGGCTTGGCAAGCGCAAGGTCCTGGCGGCGCTCGGCTATGGGCTGGCCGCGATCACCAAGCCGATCTTTCCGCTGGCACCGTCGATCGGCTGGCTGGTTGCCGCGCGTTTCATCGACCGCATCGGCAAGGGTATCCGGGGCGCCCCGCGCGATGCCCTGATCGCCGACATCACACCGCCCGAGCAGCGCGGTGCCGGCTTCGGCCTGCGGCAGTCGCTCGACACCGTCGGCGCTTTTGCCGGCCCGCTGCTGGCCATCGCGCTGATGTGGGCGACTGCAGATCATTTCCAGGCGGTTTTCTGGATCGCCGTCATCCCGGCGTTCATTGCCGTCGCCCTGATCGTTTTTGTGGTGAAGGAGCCTCAGCAGCGGGCTGGCGTACGTCGGGTCCGCATGCCGCTGCGGCGCTCGGAGCTGCGTCGTCTGGACGCGACCTTCTGGCTGGTGGTGAGTGTGGCGGCGGTTTTCACGCTCGCCCGTTTCAGCGAGGCCTTCCTGATCCTGCGCGCGCAGTCGATCGGCCTGTCGCTGGCGCTGGTGCCGATCGTGCTGGTGGCGATGAACCTTGCCTATTCACTGTCGGCCTACCCGGTCGGCGTGCTCGCCGACCGGGTCAGCCGGCCGATGCTTCTGGCCGTGGGTCTCGTGTTTCTGGTGGCTGCCGACCTTGTCCTTGCCTTTGTGCCCGATATTGCTGGTCTCCTCGTCGGTGTCGTTCTGTGGGGACTGCATATGGGCTTCACGCAAGGGCTGCTGGCAACGCTTGTTGCCGATGCGGCCCCAGTGGAACTGCGCGGCACGGCCTTTGGCATGTTCAACCTGATCACAGGCCTCGCCCTGCTTGTCGCCAGCGTGCTGGCCGGCTTCCTGTGGGATCAGATCGGCCCACAGGCCACTTTCCTCGCCGGCGCTGCCTTTGCCCTTGTCGCGCTTGTCGGACTGCTACCCTTGCGAGCCCGGCTGTCGAGGCCCAATAGTCGATGAAAGAAACGCGTTGAAACACCTGTAACCAGTTGACTTGATGCACCGCTCGCCCGATAGGATCGCGCCATGCACCCGACATTCCAAAATCAATCCGTCTTTGGCCAGACGGTCGGTTTCGTCCGCCTGCCACATGGCGAGGGGTTGGCGCTGCCGGCCTATGAAAGCGCCGGCGCTGCCGGCATGGACCTGCGGGCTGCCGTTCCCGAGGATCGGCCGCTGCTCATCCTTCCCGGCAGGCGCGCGCTGGTGCCGACCGGGCTGGTATTGGAAATTCCCGAAGGGCTGGAAGGCCAGGTTCGTCCCCGTTCCGGCCTCGCATTGAAACATGGCATCACCTGCCTCAACACACCCGGTACTGTCGACAGCGACTATCGTGGCGAGGTCAAGGTGCTCCTGATCAACCACGGTGACGAAGAGTTCTATGTCGAGCGCGGCATGCGCATCGCCCAGATCGTCTTTGCGCCGGCCGTGCAGGTCCGCTCCGAGGAACGCGGACTCGCCGGCGGCACCGAGCGTGGCGGCGGTGGTTTCGGATCGACCGGAACGGCGTGATGACGCTGCCCGGACTGGTCATCTTCGACTGTGACGGTATCCTGGTCGATACCGAAAACATGGCCAATGAGCGCCTGGCGCTGTGGCTCACCGAGGCCGGTTATCCGGTCGACTTCAACTATTGCCGCAAGCATTTTTCCGGCCGCTCGATGGTCTCCGTGCGCAACGAGATCCTGGAAGTGGCAGGCATCGATCTCGGCGAGGATTTTGCCGACCGCTGGAATGTCGGCCTGCCGGAGCTTTTTGCGAAAGGCGTCGACGAAATCCCCTATGTCCGCGACGTGATCGATGCCGTGCGTGTGGCCAACGTTCCTTATTGCGTCGCCTCTTCGGCGCGCGTGTCCAAGATGCATATCACGCTGGGTGTCACCGGGCTGCTACCGTTCTTCGAACACGCCATGTTCAGCTCCACCATGGTCGGCCGCTCGAAGCCGTTCCCGGACCTGTTCCTGCATGCCGCCAAGGAAATGGGCGTCGAACCGGCCGATTGTATCGTCATCGAGGATTCGGTGGCCGGCACCAAGGCGGGTATCGCCGCCGGCATGCGGGTCTTCTCTTACCATGGCGATCCGCATTCCGATCCCGAAGGCCTGGAAAAAGCCGGTGGCGTCCTCTTCGCCGACATGCGCGATCTGCCGGGGCTTGTCCCGCTGCGCTGAGCGATCTTCGTCGCTCCGTGACCGTTCCGCGTCGCGTGCTGCCGGCGTTTTGGCAGGAATGTTCCGCGCCGGTCGTCTGAACCAATCGCATTCGTTTGCTGCGTCTAGGCGGTCTCGCTAGTGTCCCGGTCCTGAAATTCGCCACAGCGTGTCGTTTAGCTCTCGAAGCTGCGGCCAACGTGTCTTTTGCGGAGAGACTTCGATGGATAAGGGCAAGATTTTTCGAAACCTGCACGCCGAAACCTTCGTCATTCCCAACCCGTGGGACATCGGTTCGGCCAAACTGCTTTCCTCCCTGGGCTTCAAGGCGCTGGCCACGACCAGCGCCGGCTATGCCTTCTCGCGCGGCCTGCCAGACGGCGCGATCGGCTTCGAGGAAATGATCCAGCATTGCCGCGAGATCGTTGCGGCAACCAACCTGCCGGTGTCGGCCGATCTGGAAAAAGGCAAGGGTGATAGTGCCGAAAGCGCCGGCGAGACCATTTTCGCCGCTGAAGCGGCCGGCTTGGCGGGTTGCTCGATCGAGGACCACACCGGTGACGCCGACAAGCCGATCTACGATTTCACGCAGGCCGTGGAACGTGTCGCCGCGGCGGCGGAAGCGGCGCGGGCCCTGAAGCATGACTTCGTCTTCACCGCGCGGGCCGAGAACTTCCTGCATGGCCGCCCCGATCTCGACGACACCATCCGCCGCCTGCAGGCCTATCAGAAGGCAGGCGCCGACGTGCTTTATGCTCCGGGTCTTTCCGACATTGCTTCGGTGCGCGCCGTCTGCCAGGCGCTTGAGAAGCCTGTCAACGTTCTGTCAACGGCCGATTTCACCGTTCCAGCCTTGGCGCAAGCTGGTGCCAAGCGCATTTCCGTCGGTTCGCAGCTCGCGTGCACCGCTTTCAGTGCCCTTGAGCGAGCGGGCCGCGAGTTGCTCGATATTGGGTCCTTTACCTTCAATCGTGCCAACACCATGACTTACGGGAAGATGACGGAACTGTTTTCGGCAGGTCAGGCGTGACGGCGCCGCTCACTGTTGTCGACATGCACACCGGAGGCGAGCCACTTAGGATCGTCACCGGTGGTTATCCGCCCATTCCCAAGGGCACGATCCTCGAAAAGCGCGCTTATGTGCGCGACCATCTCGACCATCTGCGCCGTATCCTGATGTTCGAGCCGCGCGGGCACTACGACATGTATGGCGCGCTACTGGTGGAACCGGATCTGCCCGGTGCCGATCTTGCTGTGCTGTTCATGCACAATGAGGGCTACTCGACCATGTGCGGCCATGCCATCGTGGCGCTCGGCCGCTATGCCATCGACCAGGGGCTGGTGGCGGCAAAGGAGCCGCTGACGACGGTGAACATCGAAGCGCCATGCGGGCTGGTCGTCGCCTCGGTCGAGGTTACCAACGGCAAGGCCGGCGCCGTGTCTTTCGAGAGCGTTCCGGCTTTCCTGTTTGCCGGTGATCAGTCAGTGGATCTGCCGGGTTTCGGACGCATCAACTTCGATATCGCTTATGGTGGTGCCTTCTATGCTCTGGCCGATAGCCGCCAGTTCGGCCTGGAGTTCGGCCAAAGCCGCGTGCGCGATTTCGTCGATGCCGCGACCGCGCTGACCGAACAGCTGAAGCGCGATGTCCCGCTTTCGCACCCTGATCACGCCGAGCTCGCTTTTCTCTACGGCACGATCCTGACCGACGGCGCCGATGCCTTCTCGGATCGGCCGACCCGCAACATCTGCGTTTTCGCTGACGCCGAGGTGGATCGTTCGCCGACCGGCTCGGGTGTAACGGCGCGGCTCGCCGCCATGTTCGCCAAGCACCAGATCGGCCTTGGCCAGAAACGTGTCTTCGAGAGCATCGCCGGTTCGCGATTTTCGGGCAGCGTCGTCCGCGCAATCAAGGCAGGGCCGCACGCAGCCATCGTTGCAGAGGTCGGCGGGCGCGCCTACTATAGCGGGCGCGCCGAATTCATCGTCGAGGCTGATGACGCGCTCGGTCAGGGATTTCTGCTGAGATGAATGTTGCGATACGTGCCGTGTTGATCGCCGCAGCGCTGCTGGTCGGTTCCAGCCCTTTCGCGCTCGCCGACGAGAAGGGCGAGTTCGCCGTGCTCGTGGAAGCATTGCACAACGAGATCGCCGGCTGTTGGATGCCGCCGGATATGAAAGGCACCAAGCCGGCACCCATCATCGTTAAGGTTCGCCTCAAGCGGGATGGTTCGTTGGCTGCCAAGCCGGCGGTCGAAAACCCGCCCAAGGCCAAGGAAGCAAAATTGCTCGCGGCAAGCGCCGTCCGCGCTGTGGAACGTTGCGCGCCCTTTCGCAGCATGAAGCGCACCCGCGTTCCCTATGAGCGTTGGCGCGAGCTGAAGCTCAACTTCGCGCCGATGTTCTGAGCGGCGCCCCCACTGCTCGGGGCTGGCTTTGTATTCTCGCCCAATCAGCAATAGCTTGCAAAAAATCGGCATTCCACTAGACCCGCGCCCGGCCGGCGTGGCAGAAAGCCGGGGTTTTGGGCTGTTGGAGCGCCACGCGTCCGAAAGGATGCGCAAAGGTGGCTCTAAAACTTTGATTTGGCGCGCCGCGCGGAGACCTGAATGCCGGATTATGACGTTCTGTGCATTGGCAATGCCATTGTCGACATCATCGCCCAGTGCGATGAAGCTTTCCTCGCCGACAACGGCATCATCAAGGGCGCGATGAACCTGATCGACGCCGAGCGTGCCGAGCTGCTCTATCGCCGCATGGGTCCGGCCGTGGAAGCGTCCGGCGGCAGCGCCGGCAACACGGCGGCGGGCATTGCCAGCTTTGGCGGCCGCTCCGCCTATTTCGGCAAGGTCTCCAGGGATCATCTCGGCGAGATTTTCACCCACGACATCCACGCCCAGGGCGTTGCTTTCGACACGAAGCCGCTGATCGGCACACCACCCACGGCGCGATCGATGATCTTCGTCACCCCGGATGGCGAGCGCTCGATGAACACCTATCTTGGCGCCTGTGTCGAACTCGGCCCCGAGGATGTCGAAGCCGACAAGGCGGCCGGCGCAGCCGTGACCTATTTCGAAGGCTACCTGTGGGATCCGCCACGCGCCAAGGAAGCCATTCGGCTCACCGCCCAGCATGCCCACGCTGCTGGCCGCCAGGTCTCGATGTCGCTGTCGGACAGTTTCTGCGTCGACCGCTACCGCGCCGAATTCCTCGACCTGATGCGTTCACGCACGGTCGACATCATTTTCGCCAACAGCCACGAGATCAAGTCGCTTTACCAGACGTCGTCTTTCGACGAGGCGCTGGCGCAGATCCGCAAGGATTGCCGCATCGCCGCTGTCACCCGGTCGGAGAAGGGCTCGGTCATCGTCAATGGCGACGACACCTTCGTCATCGAAGCGACGAAGATCAGCGAGCTGGTTGACACCACCGGCGCTGGCGACCTCTACGCCGCTGGCTTCCTGCATGGCTATACCAAGGGCCACGATCTCAAGACCTGCGGCGACCTCGGTTCGCTGGCTGCAGGCCTGGTCATCCAGCAGATCGGCCCGCGGCCGCGCCAGAACCTCAAGCGTGAGGCTGAACAGGCAGGGCTGGGTTAACCTAGAGCGTTTCCGGTTCTTCGGAAACGCTCTAACTTTTTGTTTTGCGCAATTCCGGACGGAAAACCGCTACGCACTTTTCCTGGAACTGCTTAACCAGCAAGGATCAGGTCATGGCCAGCCCCTACCCCGAAATCACCCTGGTGCGGCACGGCGAGACCGAATGGAGCGCCAGCGGCAAGCACACCGGCCGCAGCGACATTCCGCTGACCGCCAAAGGCGAAGACGCTGCCCGTAAGCTTGGTGAGCGGTTGCGGGACAAACCCTTCACCGCGATCTGGTCGAGTCC
This sequence comes from Mesorhizobium loti, assembly GCF_002858745.1. Taxonomy (GTDB): domain Bacteria; phylum Pseudomonadota; class Alphaproteobacteria; order Rhizobiales; family Rhizobiaceae; genus Mesorhizobium; species Mesorhizobium loti_F. The sequence goes on from NZ_PJRO01000011.1 coordinate 45,954, forward strand.
GTCTTCACGCGCTCGCCGCACTGCCGAACTGGCCGGTTTCGGTACCGCCGAAATCAAACCCGACCTCGCCGAATGGGACTATGGCGCCTACGAAGGTTTGAAGACCAAGGAAATCTTGGTCGAGCGCCCAGGTTGGAGCCTGTTCAGCGACGGCTGCCCGGATGGCGAGAGCGTGACGCAAGCCGGTGAGCGCGCCGATCGTGTCGTGACGGCGCTGCGTGAAGTGGGCAGCAATATGCTGCTGTTTTCCTCCGCTCATTTCCTGCGCACACTCACCGCGCGCTGGCTCGGCCTGCCGGCATCGCAGGGCGCGCTGTTCGTGCTCGATACGGCAAGCATCTCGATTCTCGGCTACGAACACGACATGGGTGAACCGGTGGTGCGCCGCTGGAACCAAACTTAGAGCGTTTTCGCTTTTGTCGGAAAGCTCTAGAACCACTGCGCACTTTTTGCCGGAATTGCTCTGGCGTGCTGCCGTCCTCTATGAGGTGGCGGCGACGGATTCCGGCCGGGCAAGCACTTCGCAGCGGTCGGCGAACAGCCGTTCCGACAGGAAATCAACGAACACCCTGACTTTGGGCGACAACTGGCGATTGGATGGCCACAGCAACCGGAACTGGCCAGGCGCGTCGAGATAGCGGTCGAGCAGGGTCACCAGCTCACCCCTGGCAAGCGGCCCACGCACCAGGAAATCCGGCATGCAGCCAATGCCGAGACCGGCGAGTGTGGCGCCGCGCAGCGCTTCCATATTGTTGCAGGTCAGAACGATCCTGGGACGCGGTTCCGCTTCGCTGGCCGGCAGGACGAGCGGCCAGTCATAGAGCTTGCCGCTGTTTGGAAAGCGGAAGCGGACCGAGTGGTGGCGGTCGAGATCGCGCGGACAGGCGGGTGTGCCGCAGCGCTCCAGATAGGCAGGTGATGCGCACAAAAGTTGCTGGAAGGGCCTGAGCGCTCGCGTCATCAGCCGGGAATCCGGCAGGTCGCCACTGCGGAGCGCGACATCGACGCCTTCATCGATCAGGTCGACGATGCGGTCGTTGAAATCGAGGTCGAGCTCGACCTCGGGATACCGCCGGGCGAATTCCGGCAGCACCGGCAGGAAAAGGTGATAACTCACCACGGGCGCGCTGACTTTCAGGCGCCCGCGCGGCGTCTCGATCGCCTCAGCCAGCATCGCCTGGGCATCGTCGAGATCGTCCAGCACGCGTCGGCAGCGCTCATGAAACAGGCGGCCCTCTTCGGTCAGTCTCAGGCTGCGCGTCGAGCGCTGCAGCAGGCGAACCCCCAGTTGCTCCTCCAGTCTGGTCACCGCCTTGCCGACTGCCGATGGCGATAACCGCAACACGCGTGCTGCGGCGACGAAGCTGCCGAGATCGGCAGTGCGCACGAAAGCGGCAAGTCCGCTCAGCCGGTCCAGCGAACGATCCATTCGAGCGTTTTTCTCCATGATGACCGGAATGGAAGCGGCATTCAGCTTCGATTGACGCGAATTTATCATGAACGGGTCTTTCAACAAGCCCGCCAGTGGTTCGCGCAAAGCGACGCCGCTGGAGCGGAAACCCAGTGGACATCATGGCAAATTCGAAAAAGGCCCCGGGCGCGGCCGAAAAAGCACTTGTTCTCGTCGCGGTGTGCCTGGCGGCGCTCTCCATGCCGCTCACCTTTACCGGGCCGGCCGTAGCGCTTCCGGCGATCGGCCGCGCACTTGGCGGCAGCCCGATCGCATTGAGTTGGGTGACCAACGCCTTCATGCTGACTTTCGGCTCCTCGCTGATGGCAGCCGGCGCGCTGGCCGACGCCTATGGTCGCAAGCGCATGTTCCTGACCGGCGTGGCCATCTTCGGCCTGTTCTCGGCTCTTGCTTCGGTCTCCCCCTCGATCTTCTGGCTCGACCTTGCCCGTGCGGCGCAAGGCGTGGCGGCCGCGCTTGCCTTCGCCGGCGGCGCTGCGGCTCTTGCCCAGGAATTCGAGGGGGCTGCCCGCATGCGTGTCTTTTCCATGCTTGGTACTTCCTTCGGCATCGGCCTCTCTTTCGGCCCGATCACCTCAGGCCTGCTGATCGACGCCTTCGGCTGGGCCTCGATCTTCCTGCCGGTGGTCGCTGCCGCGGCACTTTCTTTCTTCATTGCCGCTCGCTTCATGCGCGAAAGCCGCGATCCTGCCGCGACCGGCCTCGACTGGCCGGGAGCAGTCAGCTTCACCGCCGCACTCGCTCTGCTCACCTACGGCTTCCTCAAGGCCCCCGAGGCCGGCTGGGGCGATCCGGCGGTAGTCGGCCTGCTCATCGGTGCCGTGCTGTTCTTCGCTGCTTTCGGCATCATCGAGCGCAGGGTGGCGCGGCCGATGCTCGATCTTTCTTTGTTCCGCTATCCGCGTTTCGTCGGCGTGCAGCTGCTGGCCGCAGCACCTGCCTATGCCTTCGTGGTCTTGCTGGTGCTGCTGCCCGTCCGCTTTGTCGGTGTCGACGGCATGAGTGAAATCGCCGCCGGTCGCCTGATGATCGCGCTGTCGGCACCGCTGCTGGTTCTGCCGTTGGTCGCTGGCTGGCTCAAGCGCTGGCTGCCGGACTCGGTGCTGTGCGCTGCCGGCCTCGTTGTTTCCGCTGCCGGCCTGTTCTGGCTGTCCGGCGTGCCGGCTGGTGCGCCTGCCGCGGCACTGGTCCTGCCCATGCTCGCCATCGGCGTCGGCATCAGCCTGCCCTGGGGACTGATGGACGGGCTCGCTGTTTCGGTGGTGCCGACCGAGCGTGCCGGCATGGCCACCGGCATCTTCAACACCACCCGCGTCGCCGGCGAAGGCCTGGCGCTGGCCGTGGTCAGCGCAGTGCTGTCGGCGCTGACGGCAGGTCACCTCACCAGTGCCGGGCTTGGCCAGCCTGAGAAACTGGTCGCGGCCGCGCAGCGTCTTGTCACCGGCGATCTCCCGGCAGCACAAGTGCTGCTGCCGGACGCCGGCCATGACCAGCTGGTGGCGCAGTACGGCCTCGCCTTCTCCAGTTTGCTGGTCGTGCTCACCATCATCACGATCGTGACGGCGGTCGTGGTCTTCCTGTTCATGGGGCGTAAGGCGGGAGAAAAGGTGGTGGCCGAAGTTGCCGAGGCGTGAGAGCGGCCAGGTTACCCCGCCGTCCATCCCTTCTCGCGCAGTGCGGCAGCGACTTCCCTGCGCTGGTCGAGCTTGATGTAGAGCAATTCGACATCGTCATGGTCGCGCACGGTGAGATGTTTGCCCGCGATCATCGCCGTGCGCACCTGTGAGCGTGCGAAGCGGTGGCGTTTGTCACCCTTCTGCACGACCAGTTCGCTGGCCGAAACACTGACCGTCGGCTCGTCATGCACGATCAGGAAGCCGCCGCCAATGCCGAGCAGGCTACCGATGATGGCGAGCGCCCAAGGCGACAGTTTCTGGCCGATCGTCAGCGCAAGCCGGAGCGGTTCTTCCCAGGGCACCCATGGCAATTGCAGCAGCCAGCCGGCGAGGTCGGGCAGGAAGGCTACGAATGCGCCACCACCGATCACCGTCGCCACGAAGACGGCGATCTGGTCGGTGCGGTTCATTTCGATGACGATGGCTTCGTCGGTCATAAAAATGGACACTTCGGTGGAAAGATCCTTCTCCCATATGGGAGAAGGAAAAACTCAAGCCCCGGCGCTATAAGCTGCGATGGCCGCCATGTTGACGATATCGCTGTCCTTGGCATTGAGGCCGACGATCTGCACCGGCTTGTTGAGGCCGACCAGCAGCGGACCGATCACGGTCGAGCCGCCCAGTTCCTGCAGCATCTTGGTCGAGATCGAGGCCGAGTGGAACGCCGGCATCACCAGCACGTTGGCCGGCCCGGTCAGCCGGCAGAACGGATACTGTGCCATCACGCGCGGGTTCAGCGCGACGTCGGCGGCCATCTCGCCATCATACTCGAAATCGACGCGACGCTTGTCGAGCATACGCACCGCCTCCTGCACACGCTCCGAGCGTTCACCCTGCGGGTGGCCAAAGGTTGAATAGGCAAGCATCGCCACACGCGGCTCATAGCCCATGCGGCGCGCGAAATTGGCAGCCTCCTCGGCGATGTCGGCAATCTGCTCGGCGTTCGGCATGTCGTGCACGGCGGTGTCGGCCACCAGAACGGTGCGTCCTCTTGCCAGTACGATCGACACGCCGATGACGCGGTGCCCGGGCTTGGCGTCGATGACGCGGCGCACGTCGTCCAGCGCCGTCGAATAGTTGCGCGTCACGCCGGTGACGATGCCGTCGGCATCGCCCAGCGCCACCATGCAGGCGGCGAAATGGTTGCGGTCGTTGTTGATCAGGCGCTGGCAGTCGCGGAGCAGATATCCCTTGCGCTGCATGCGCTCGTAGAGGAAGTCGGCATAGATGGCGTTCTTGCGTGACAGCCGCGCATTGATGATCTCAAGTCCCGGCTTGTCGAGCTCGATGCCGGCATGGCGGGCGTTTTCCTTGATGACGTCGTCGCGGCCAAGCAGAATGGCGGTACCGAGCTTCTGGTTCACATAGGCGACCGCGGCCCGCATCACCTGTTCTTCTTCGCCTTCGGCGAAAACGATGCGCTTGGGCTGACGCCGCACGCGGTCATAGATGCGTTGCAGTGTCGAGGCGATCGGATCGCGACGGGCCGACAGTTCCTGCTCGTAGCGGTCGAGGTCGAGGATGGGCTTGCGCGCGACGCCGCTTTCCATCGCTGCCTTCGCTACCGCGATCGGGATCGCCGAGATGAGGCGCGGGTCGAACGGCACCGGAATGATGTAGTTGGGACCGAATTTCGGCCGGTTGCCCTGATAGGCCGCGGCGACATCGTCAGGCACGTCCTTGCGGGCAAGTTCGGCCAGAGCCTGAGCGGCGGCCACCTTCATGGCGTCGTTGATGGTGGTGGCCCGCACATCGAGCGCGCCACGGAAGATGTAGGGAAAACCCAGCACATTGTTGACCTGGTTCGGATAGTCCGAACGGCCGGTGGCCATGATGGCGTCGGTGCGGATCTCGGCCACTTCCTCCGGCGTGATCTCGGGGTCGGGATTGGCCATGGCGAAGATGATCGGGTTCTTGGCCATGGACTGGATCATGGCGTTGGTGAAGGCGCCGCGCGCGGACAGGCCGAACACCACGTCGGCGCCGTCCAGCGCGTCTGCCAGCGAGCGCGCTTCAGTCTTCGTGGCATGCGCCGACTTCCACTGGTTCATGCCTTCGGTGCGGCCTTGATAGACGACGCCCTTGGTGTCGCACAGGATGACGTTTTCCGGCGAAAAGCCCATCGACTTGACCAGCTCGATACAGGCGATGCCGGCAGCGCCGGCGCCGTTGCAGACCAGCCGGGTCGTCTTCATATCGCGGCCGGTGATCGCCAGCGCATTGATCAGGCCGGCGGCGGCGATGATGGCGGTGCCGTGCTGGTCGTCGTGGAAGACCGGGATGTCCATGAGCTCGCGCAGGCGCTGCTCGATGATGAAGCATTCCGGCGCCTTGATGTCCTCTAGGTTGATGCCACCGAAGGAGGGGCCGAGGAAGCGCACGCAGTTGATGAACTCGTCGGCATCCTCGGTATCGACTTCAAGATCGATTGAATCGACATCGGCAAAGCGCTTGAACAGCACCGATTTGCCTTCCATCACCGGCTTCGAGGCGAGAGCACCCAGATTACCGAGACCGAGGATGGCAGTGCCGTTGGAAATGACGGCGACCATGTTGCCGCGTGTGGTGTAGTCGAAGGCACGCGACGGGTCTTCGGCGATTGCTTTCACCGGCACGGCGACGCCCGGCGAATAGGCGAGGCTAAGGTCGCGCTGCGTGGCCATCGGTTTGGTCGGCACGATCTCCAGCTTGCCGGGTCGCCCCATGGCGTGGAATTCCAGCGCCTCCTCGGAGCTCACCGAAGGGCCTTGTCCGTCCTGTCCATTCCTGCGGGCCATGCTTTTGTTTCTTCCCCTTCGGCGTGCCTGAGGCGCGCTCAATTTCTTTGTGGAGCGTTCGGGATTAAGGCTACACTTCGGGTGAGTAAAGCGCCAAGCAATTGCCTTCGGATTTTTTGGAAACAGTTTCTTGAACGACGAAACCCCCATCGCCACGGAAGACAGCGCGCCGCTGGCAACGGGCGCGGCGCCAGTGCCTGCAACAGCCGGCGCCACGCCGATGATGGAGCAGTATCTCGAGATCAAGGCGGCGAATGCGGATTCGCTGCTGTTTTATCGCATGGGCGATTTCTATGAGCTGTTCTTCGACGACGCCGAGAAGGCGAGCCAGGCGTTGGGCATCGTGCTCACCAAGCGTGGCAAGCACCAGGGCGCCGAGATTCCGATGTGCGGCGTGCCGGTGCATGCCGCTGACGATTATCTGCAGAAGCTGATCGGGCTCGGGTTCCGCGTCGCGGTGTGCGAGCAGATCGAAGATCCGGCCGAAGCCAAGAAGCGCGGTTCGAAATCGGTGGTCAAGCGTGACGTCGTCCGCCTTGTCACGCCAGGTACCATCACTGAAGACAAGCTGCTGGCACCGTCGGAATCGAGCTTCCTGATGACACTGGGCAGGGTCAAGGGCGGCGCCGAACAAAGCTTTGCGCTGGCCTGGATCGAGATTTCCACCGGCGTCTTCCGTGTCGCCGAAACCAATGCCGAGCGCCTGCTGGCCGACATCTTTCGCGTCGACCCGCGCGAGCTTATCGTTGCCGAACCGGTTTTCTATGACCCCGAGCTGAAGCCTGTTTTCGACGTGCTTGGCCGTGTCGCCAGTCCGCAACCGGGCAGCCTGTTCGATTCGGCTTCGGCAACGGCGCGCATCGCCCGTTTTTTCAATGTGGCGACACCGGACGCCTTCGGCGCCTTCAGCCGTGCCGAGCTTTCCGCCATCTCCGGCGCGATCGCCTACGTCGAGAAGACGCAGAAGGCCGAGCGCCCGCCGCTGTCGCGCCCGGAGCGGGAGGAAAACGGCGCGACACTGTTCATCGATCCGGCAACGCGCGCCAATCTGGAACTCCTGCGCACGCTTTCCGGCAACCGTGAGGGTTCCCTGTTCAAGGCGATCGATCGCACCGTCACCGGCGGTGGCGCGCGGCTGCTGGCCGACCGGCTGATGGCGCCTTTGACCGATGCGGTTGCAATCGGAGCGCGGCTCGATTCGGTTTCGTTCTTCCGCGACGAGACGCGTCTTGCCGAGGCACTAAGGCTGGCGCTGAAAGGCGTCGCCGACATGCCGCGTGCGCTGTCGCGACTGGCGCTGAACCGTGGCGGCCCGCGCGATCTCGGCGCGCTGCGCGCCGGCTTCCACGCCGCCGGCGAAATCGCACAAGTCTTCGCACGTGTCGCGCCGCCTGCCGAATTGACCACAGCGCTGGCCGCGATCGGCGCCTTGCCGAAGCCGCTTGCCGAACATCTCGCTGGCGCCCTGGCCGATGAACTGCCGTTGCTGAAACGTGACGGTGGCTTTCTGCGCGGCGGCTACGATGCCGAGCTCGACGAGATGCGGGCGCTGCGCGATGAAACGCGCAAGGTCATCGCCGGCATGGAGCGTGACCTGGTCGAGGAGACCGGCATCCGCTCGCTCAAGATCCGGCATAACAACGTGCTGGGTTATTACATCGAGGTGACGGTCAACCACCAGGCGATCATGACCGGCACCGACGAAGCCAAGGCGCGCTTCATCCACCGCCAGACCATGGCCAATGCCATGCGTTTCACCACCACGGAACTGGCAGGGCTGGAAACCAGGATCGCCAACGCTGCCGACCGTGCGCTGGCCATCGAACTCACCGCTTTCGACCGGCTGCTTGCCGAAGTCGTGGCCGCGGCGGACGCCATCCGTGCCGGCGCAGACGCGTTGGCCGTGCTCGATGTGTCGGCCGCGCTCGCCGCCTTGTCGGTGAGCGAGAACTGGTGCCGCCCGCAGGTCGATGCCTCTCTTGCCTTCGAAGTGGTCGGTGGTCGCCATCCCGTGGTGGAGCAGGCGTTGCGTCGCACCGGCGAAGGGCCGTTCGTCGCCAATGATTGCGATCTCTCGCCGGAAGGCGATGCCAAAAACGGCGCCATCTGGCTGCTCACCGGCCCGAACATGGGTGGTAAGTCGACCTTTCTGCGTCAGAATGCGCTGATCGCAATCCTGGCTCAGACCGGCTCCTTCGTGCCTGCGGCAAGCGTCCACATCGGGGTGGTCGATCGCCTGTTTTCCCGTGTCGGCGCCTCTGACGATCTCGCGCGCGGCCGCTCGACCTTCATGGTCGAAATGGTCGAGACTGCTGCCATCCTCAATCAGGCCGGCGAGCGCGCGCTGGTCATCCTGGATGAAATCGGCCGCGGCACCGCCACCTTCGACGGTCTGTCGATCGCCTGGGCGGCGGTCGAATATCTGCATGAGAAGAACCGCTGCCGTTCGATCTTCGCCACGCATTTCCATGAGATGACGGCGCTGAGCAACAAGCTTGGCCGGCTGCACAACGTCACCATGCGGGTCAAGGAATGGGAGGGCGACGTCGTTTTCCTGCACGAGGTCGGCAAGGGAGCAGCCGATCGCAGCTACGGTGTTCAGGTAGCGCGGCTTGCCGGTCTGCCCGAGGCGGTGGTGGCGCGTGCCAAGCAGGTGTTGCACCAGCTGGAGGAAGGCGAAACCTCCGGCAAGGCCGACCGGCTGGTCGATGATCTGCCGCTGTTTTCGGTGGCGGTGAGGCGGGAAGCGCCCAAGCCGGCCAAGACCGATGCGCTAGGCGAAGCACTGGCCGCGATCAGCCCCGACGAGATGACGCCGCGCGAGGCGCTGGAAGCGCTCTACCGGCTGAAGGGGCTGATCGATCGGTAAGGATATCCTGGAGGTCGGTCAGCGCAGCATTCCGGCTGGGGACTGCGTGCTCGAAACGGTCGATTTCAGCCTCCTCGATACGGCGGCGCTGAACGCGCGAAAGATGAGAGGCCCGGCTCAATATCTGGATGATGCCGTCTCACGTGCCCGTCGGTTCATCGAGCGCGCCGATCATGCAAGTGCCTTCGCGAAGGCACTGGCCACCGCAGAATGAGAGCGGTCGCTGGACCAGGCCATTAAAAAGCATTCAGGAACAATTCAGATGCCGCTATGTTAGCTCCCGTTGCGGGGAGCGCAGATTGGAGGAACCAATGGATCGACGGTTATTTCTAACGGGAATGCTCGGCGTCGCTGGTGCCGCAGCCATGGTGACGATCATGCGTCCGGGCGAGGCAATCGCGGGTGTGCCGACGGCGCGCGGCGGCATACTGGATGAGCTGGAAAAGTCCGATGCAGAGGCGGCTGTGTTCGATGATGAGACCGGCGCCGATGTCGAACTCGCCTATCACCGTCCAGGGCATCGGCCCGGGCGCAGGCCTTGGGGCGGGCGCCCCCGGTGGCGGCGTGTCTGCCGCCGCGTTTACCGTCGCGGTCGCTGGCAGGTTCGTTGCTGGCGCGAGCGCGTCTGGGGCGGCCGATGGTAACAGTGAAAACCCCGGCTTTGGCCGGGGTTTTGTTTTCTGCTATGAGCGCAGCTGGATCGGTTCGTATGAGTCATGCCCGATCGGTGCGCCCGCATCAAGCAGGGGAAAGGGCAAAATCGTCACCGCGATTTGGAATAGCCTGCCTCTGCCCTGTCGAAGCCGGCAAAATGTTTTCCCGAGGCCCCGGGCGCCCGAGGTAGTAGCCTTGCGCCTCGTGGCAGCCCTCGGCGCGCAGGATCTGCAGCTGGGCGGCTGTTTCCACGCCTTCGGCCAGAACTGGAATGCCAAGGCTTTGTCCCAATGCAAGCACGGAACGGACAATCGCCATGGCGTGAGCGCTTCGCTCCATCTCCTTCGTGAAGGACCCATCCAGCTTGATCTTGTCGAACGGAAAGCTGCGCAGTGTATCGAATGATGAATAGCCGATGCCGAAATCGTCGATCGATATCTTCACGCCCAATCCCTTGATTTGCCGCAGGATGTGCAGAGCCCGGCTTTTATCGGCGATGAACGTCGATTCGGTGATTTCAAGTTCCAGCCGGTTTGGTGACAATCCCGTCTCGACAAGGATGTCGCGGATCAGGCCGGCCAGATCGTTGTGCACGAACTGGACCGGCGAGAGGTTCACCGCGATCTTGCAGGGCCTGTCCAGTTTGCCCGCTTCCCTGCAGGCCGTTCGCAACACCCACTCTCCGATCACGAGGATCAGACCGGTTTCCTCCGCAATGGGTATGAAAGAAGTGGGTGAAATGGGGCCCCTCGTGGGGTGATTCCAGCGCAGCAGCGCTTCATAACCGAGCACATCGCCGGATTGTACGGATTTTTGCACCTGGTAGTGAAGCTCGAGTTGACCAAGTTCCAGGGCATGGCTGAGATCCGACGCCAGGGCGTGATGTTCGCGCGCGGCCCGGTCCATCTGCGGTTCGTAGAAGCAGACGGCGCGGGTGATGTCGGCCTTTGCGCGATACATGGCAAGATCGGCATTGCTGATGAGAGCCTGCCGGTCATGCCCGTCATCAGGATACAGTGCGACACCCAGACTCGCGCCGGTGGCAAGGTCGGTATTGCCGATGCGAAGCGGCTCCGAAAAGACCAGCTCGAGACGCTTCAGGAATTCGTCGAGCTGATGACGTTCGACGAAGAGTTTGACGCACATGAATTCGTCGCCGCCAATACGCGCGGCAAATTCGTCGTGCTGGAGAAGATTGCCAAGACGGTGGCCGATTGTCGCCAGCGTCGCATCCCCGGCCTGGTGCCCGCGCAGGTCGTTGATTTCCTTGAACCGGTCGAGATCGATGCCGATGATGGCGACCTTTGCGATTGTGTATCGCGCCCGCTCCATTTCCTGATCCAGGTGCTCGATGGCGCTGGTCCGGTTGGGCAGGCCGGTAAGAGAATCGGTCAGGGCCAGCTTCTGGAGGCGATCGAATGCTTCCTGCGAGCTCTGTTCGTCGATGAGATAGCTGATGACGCCGGCGCCCAGCACCAGCATGCCGACGCCGACAACGGCAAAGGCGGCCAGCGTCGATGAGGCGGTGGCGTCGACTGCCGTCGAAAATGGCGTCACCGAAATGGCGGTCATGCCGGTGAAATGCAGGGAGGCCACGGCAAGGACAAAGAAACCGACCGGTAGATATCTGGTTTCGCCCCACAATGGCTTGATCGCTTGCCTGAGAGAAACGCCCCCAAACAGCACCGACAGCGCCACCGAGGCGAGCACATAGTCCAGGTTCCAGTCGATCAGCCCGTCGATGCGGTAGGCCATCATGCCGCTGTAATGCATCGCTGAGATCGCGACGCCGACAACACCGCCGCCAACCTCGGCTGCCAGGGGGAAGCGGAAACTGATCGACAGCCAGAAGCCGTAGGCACAGCCGGCAACTGCGATCAGCAGCGACACCATCGTAAAGGTCGGGTCGAAGGTAACGGGAGCGTCGTGCTCATAAGCGATGACGGCGATGAAATGCGTGCACCAGATCGAAGAGCCGGCGGCCTGCGCAGCCAGGAAAATCCATCCGGCCCGCTGCCAGCCATTGCGTGCCTCGGCCTGCCGGAAAAGCCGGAACGTCACCCAACTGCCGGCAATGCAGACAAAGACGGCGAGCAGCACGAGCCACGGATTATGCTCCGTGACCAAGCATGAGACGACACGCATCAACAACGCCCCCGGCGCCATTCTGTCAGGACAGTCGTTGTTCGGATTGTTGCGGATCCAAGTTCACGACCATCAGCCTCAGGACGTTGCCAAGCAATCGCTAATATTCTGATAGCGCCGATGGTTAAATACGATTGGCCTGGTTGTTTAGTGGTGTGACGCAGCCTTGGTACTTTGCTGGCTCAGCGGCCGACGCCTCTGGCGATCAGCGACGAAAATGCGGCAATGGCGGCCGCCTCGGGAATGTGTCCTTCCTGCTGTTCGCGCGCAATCGCTTCGGCCGCCCCCAGCAGGCCGATGCAGGTGAGGCGCAATCCGGCGGTGTCCAGACCAGTAAAGGGTTGCAGGGCCTGGCACATGATCCCGACATACTCGTCGATCATGGCGCGCTGCTGGGAGGCCATTTCTTCGCTGCCCTTGAGCGCAGCCGAAAGGGCCGGTGCCTCGGGTCCGAGATTGGCGAGGCAATTGAAATAGGCCCTGCTCATAAGGTTGGCGGTTGCACCAAGTTCACGCGGGCCGGTGTTCAGCGCATCTCGAAGCGCTTGCACATACTGCTCCTCCAGCCGCTGGAAGAGCGCGAGAAGCAGCCGGGCCCGTGTCGAAAAATGGTCATAGGCGACGGGTCTGCTGACGCCTGCCTTGGCGGCAAGCGTGACCAGCGACAATGCATCGGCGCCTTCCTCGCGAACGATCGTCATGGCGGCATCGAGCAGTTGTTCGCGGCGCCTGTCTTTCGGCAGCTTGACCAGGATACATCTCCCGCTTGATTTCTACATTTTGTAAGTTACATTTTGTAGGAATCGAAATCAAGCAAGGATGTTGCCATGAGTGACGTAACCGTAATCGGCCTGGGCGAGATGGGCAGCGCGCTTGCCCGCGCTTTTCTGGCAGGTGGGAAGTCCGTCACCGTGTGGAACCGCACACCGGCCAAAGCTGCATCGCTGGAGCGGTCGGGGGCCATACGCGCTTCCAATTTCGCAGAGGCGATCGCCGCGAGCCCGACGGTGGTGATCTGCCTGTCCGACTATAAGCCGACGTCCGGCATGCTCAGTGAAAATGGGGTGGTCGAGAAGCTTGACGGGCGCCTGATCGTGCAGCTGAGTTCGGGAACGCCACGCCAGGCGCGCGCGCTCGGAGCCTGGGCCGCCTCGCATGGCGCCAGCTATCTCGACGGTGCCATCGGCGCCTGGCCAAGGCAGATCGGCGGGCCGGAAGCCGGGCTGCTCATCGTCGGCGACGAGGACGTGTTTGCGTCGGCAGAGCCGCTTCTGAAGCTGCTGGCTGGGGGGCTCAGCTACATGGGCCCCGACATTGGCCACGCCAAAACCTTGTCCAACGCGGGGTTGGCTTATTTCGCCGCACACTGGATCGGTTTCAGCCACGGCGCTGCGATCTGCGAAGCGGAAGGTCTCGACCCCGCCATGTTCGGCGAGATGATGGCGGGCATGGCACCGTTTTTCAGCGAGGATCTGCGCCACATGGGACGCGTCATCGCCGAGGATCGCTTTGGAGATGCGGAAGCCACGATCCGGATCGTCAGTTCCGATGTCGACTTGCTTGCCGAAGCGTCGCGCGATCTCGGCATCGGCGCAGAATTTCCGAATTTTGCCGCCGGCATTTTTCAGCGCGCCAAGAACGCAGGGTTCAGTTCTGAAGAGCCCGGCGCAGTGATCAAGGTGCTGCGGGAGGTTTGATACCAGAACGATCAAGTCGCCGGATGCAGGCAACCGGATGCCTGTGACCGCATTGTTATCGAAGGGGCTGACAAAACACCCACCATGGATATTCAATGACTCGTGACGAATTGATCACTACGTATCGGCGGTACATCGATTGCCTGAACCGGCAAGATTGGGGCGAACTCCAGGAGTTCGTTCACGACGATGTGCGCTACAACGATCTCCATGTGGGGCTTGCGGGTTACCGTTCGATGCTGGAGGGCGATTTCCGCGCGATCCCCGATCTTCGCTTCCAGATCGAGCTGCTGATCGCCGATTCGCCCCATGTCGCCTGCCGCCTGCATTTCGATTGCACGCCGATCGGCACCTTGTTCGACCTGCCCGTCAACGGCAGGCGCGTTCAGTTCGAAGAGAACGTGTTTTATGAATTTGCCGGCGAGCGAATCCAAAAGGTCCGGTCGATCATCGACAAGGCCGCAATCGCAAGACAGCTCTGATGTCTTCGATTGGCGGGGCCAAGCACCCGTAGCCATGCGGACACCGCTCCCACCATGGCTACGTTCGCATTTTCAAATGGTTGTTCGCACCAGCCTCAGCCACGGCGCAAGATGAAAGGCGCTCATCAGGAGATACATCACCACCATGCCGCCGAGCGGCATGCCCATCGCCGATGAGCACAGCATCTCGGCTGGCCCTGGCATGACACCGGTCAGCAGTGCCATGGCAGCGAAAGTCGGCGATGCGGCCAGCGCCAGCCAATCCGATGCCGTCAGCGCAGGCTCATTGTTGAGCGCGCCGTTGGTCGCCGTGGATGCCTCGGCATTGCTGGCCTCGTCGACAGCGCGGGCACTGGTCCGGCGAGGGGTTTCCTCGTCGGACCAGACAGAACAGCAGGAGCGGCTCATGGCTTGGCGCTCGTCACCTTGGCACGCATGGCCTCTTCGCCGGCATCGGAAATCTCGACCCATCCCTTGTCCGGTTCGGCTTCGGTTGCGTAACTGTCGTTCCAGTTCCACCATTTGTAGGTCGGCGTCTGCGGATAGCCTTCGGGTGAATCCTCCCAGGCCTCCTGGCGGCCGAGCGGCGTGATGTCGAGATAGTTCCAGGTACCGCCCATCTGTTCGTCGGCGCGATCGGCGATGAAATAGGTGCGAAAGATGCGGTTGCCGTCGCGCAGGAACACGTTGTGGCCGTGCCATTCGTCCACGCCGAAGTCGGCGTCGAAACTGTCGACGATGGTAACCCAAGGGATGCGATGCCAGCCCATCCGCGCCTTCACACGCTGGATGTCCGGCTGCGGGGCACGCGAAGCGAACACCAGCGTGGTGTCGCGGGCATTGAGATGCGAGACATGGGCGACCTGGTCGGCCACCATCGAGCAACCTCGGCAGGCATGCTCCGGCCAGCCATACACGCCGGGCTCGAAGAAGGCGCGGTAGAGTATCAGCTGGCGTCGACCGGCGAACAGGTCATGCAGGCTTGCCTTGCCGTTGGGTGTCTCGAAAACATAGTCCTTGGTCACTTCCACCCAGGGCATGCGGCGGCGTTCCGCGGCCAGTGCATCGCGGGCACGGGTGTGGGCCTTTTCCTTCACGAGCAGTTGCTGGCGCGCCTGCTCCCAGGCTTCCGGAGCAACCACCGGCGGCCTGTGCAAGGCAGCCAGGGTCTCGTCACGTTTGTTCTCGGCTGATGCAGTCATCGTTCTGAACCTCCTCATCTGGCGAATGCCGTGCCTCGAGGTCGAAGCGCGGCCGCTCATCGCTCGGTGCTGGTGTCTGCAGTGTGGCTTCAGAGGCTGAACAGTGTGAGTAACAAGTGTGGCGCTATTCCGGATCGCAGAATGACCGGTTGTTCAGAACCGTTTGCGCAGCAAGGTGGCAACCACGAACAAGGCGCCAATCGAGCTGGTGATGATGCCGATTGGCAATTCCTGCGGCGGCAGGAGCGTACGCGCCAGAAGATCGCTGGCGAGCAGGAGCACCGCGCCGAAGACGGCGCAGGCGACCGCCAGCCGCAGATGCAGCGGGCCGGCGAAGCGACGCGAGATATGCGGGATCATCAAACCCACGAAGCCGATGACCCCGGCAACGGAAACCAGGATCGCCGTCGACAGTGCCGCGGCCAGGAATGTCATCGTCCGGAAGCGCGCCACCGGAACGCCAAGGCTTTCGGCGGTGTTTTCACCGGCCAGGAAGGCATCGAGCCAGCGATGGTAGCGCAGCGCGAAAGCGAGGATGACGGCAACACCGGCGACTGCCAGGCCGATATTGCCCCAGCGGGCGAGGCCCAGCCCACCCATGGTCCAGAACAGCACCGAATGGGCGGCGCGCTGGTCTCCTGCAAAAACCAGATAGTTGGTCAGCGCCGTGAACAGGAAGGATACGGCAAGACCGGCGAGGATCAGCCGCTCCGGCCCTTGGCCGCGAATGCGGTTGACGAGCAGAAGCACGACGAAGGCGGTGAGGATACCGCCGACGAAAGCGGCGATCGGCAGCGTCCACACGCCAAGGCGGTCACCGAAGACAGTGATGACAGAAACCGCGCCCGCGGCAGCGCCCGACGACAGGCCGAACAGGAACGGATCGGCAAGGTCGTTGCGCGTCACGGTCTGCAGAAGCACGCCGACCACGGCAAGGCCGGCGCCGACGCAGATGGCGAGGATGGCGCGCGGCAGCCTGAGATCGACGATGATCTTCTCCACCGGCGTGGTCACGCTGCCCGCATCCAGGCCAACAGCACGGGCAAGTGCTGCGATGACGTCGCCGAGCGGAATGACGGTCGAGCCGTAGGCGATCGACAGAAGCGCCAGCAAAACGACAAGCACCAGACCTATGCCGATGGCTACACCGTAGGATCGGTTAGGCACGCTCAGAATGCCTTTGGATGCATTGCCCTTGCGATCTTGTCGATGGCCTCGATATTGGCCGGGCCGGGCGTCAGCTCGGCGTAACGCAGGGCAACGAAACGCTCGTTCTTCACCGCGTCCGTTTCTTTCATCGCCGGATGCTGCTTCAGGAAATTCAGCAGTTTTTTGTAGCCGGCGTCATCCTGGTAGTCGAGCAGGATCAGGAATTCCGGGTTTCTGGTGGCGACCGTTTCCCAGTCGGTATTGCCCCAGTTGGTTTCCAGGTCGTCCATGACGTTCTTGCCGCCGGCAGCTTCGATCATTGGGGTAGGAATCGCGAATTTTCCCGCAGTGAAGGGTTTGTCCTCGCCGGAATCATAGAGGAACACGCGCGTGCCGCTGCGGGCGCCGACCTTGGCTGTGATGCCGGCAAGTTTTTCCTTCCATCTGGCAACCAGGGCGTTGGCCTCGGTCTCCTTGCCGAAAATCTTGCCGAGCTTCTCGACGTCGCCGAACAGCAGGTCCATCGAAGCGGCCGGCCGGTTCTTGTCGAGATGGACGCAGCTTTCGCTGAGCACCAGCGTCTTGATGCCGTGCGGCGCCAGCGTGTCCGGTGTTACATCGCCGCCGGGCTTCATGCCGTAGTACCAGCCGGCAAAGAAGAAGTCGGGCTCGGCCGCCAGCAGGTTCTCCAGTGTCGGATATTTCGGTGCGAGTTCCGGGATAGAGCCCTGCGCTTTCTTGAACGCATCATCGACCTTGTACCATCCGGTGATGCCGGTCAGGCCGACGATCTCGGGTTGCAGGCCCAGCGCAAAGGCCATCTCCGACATGTTGAGATCGTTGATCACCGCGCGTTTGGGAGCGGCATCGAAGGTCAGCGGAATACCGCAGCTGTCGACGGTGACCGGGAAGGCGAAGGCTGCCGACGAGAGAAGCGTTGCGGCAAGGCAGAAGACGAGGCGTTTCATGACGGCTCCGTGGAGGATTGATTCAGTGGGAAAGGCGGATCGGGACGTCGAAGACCGTCAATTCGCGGTCTTGTTCATCCGGGTGAGGCAGTCTCAGCACATCGATGCCAAAGACTTTGCGCACCAGCGCAGCCGTCAACGTCTCGCGCGGCGTGCCCAGTGCGACGAGGCGTGTTTTGCTCATCACGGCGACATGCGTGGCGAAGGGTGTCACCAGCGGCAGATCGTGCAGCACCGTGACGACGGCTATGCCCAGCCTGGCGACGAATTCCAGCAATTCGCCGCGACCGCGCGGGTCGAGGTGGTTTGTCGGTTCGTCGAGAAACAACACGTGCGGCTGCTGCGCGATCGCGCGTGCCAGCTGCGCGCGCTGGCGCTCACCGCCGGAAAGGGAACCCATGCGGCGCTCCCGCAAGGCGAGCAGGCCGGTTCGCTCGAGAGCGTCGAGCACGACGTCGCGGTCGTCGCTGCGGCGACGAAGCCCGGCATGGGGGATGCGGCCGAGTCCAACGTAGTCGCTGACGCCAAGCTGCGCATCCGGCTGGTCGGATTGGCCGACCACGGCGATACGGCGGGCCCGCTCCGCCATCGGCAACCGGTCGAGCGGTTCGTTGTCGAGACTGACCAGGCCGCTGCTCGGCTTGAGCATGCCGCACAGCATGCGCATCAGGGTCGTCTTGCCGGCGCCGTTCGGACCAATGATCGCGAGCCGTTGGCCGGGGCACACGTCGAGGCCGACGTCTTCGACAAGAGTGACGCCCGTTTCCGGCCGATAGCTGAGGTCGTGCGCCTGCAGGACAGCAGTGCTCATGGAAGCAGCCTCCAAGGCGTGCGCTGTCGCAAGCCGCCTGGATGCGATTCCATCGCGGCATCGTGGTGATAAACGGCAAAACCTTCCAACTGATCCCTCATTCGATCAGGTGCGGAAGGATGGCCAGAATGGCGGCGGGCCGCCCTTGTAGCGTCCTCCCGGCACACCCCGTCCGGTCAACTCACTGCGATGGCAGGTCTCCTGGCTCACGGATCGTCGCGCTGTCCTGCCTTCCCGGCGCTTGGCCAGTGGCGTCTTCGGACTTTGCTACCGCTTACAGTTGCGGGGGCAGCCACGGTCTCGGTCCTTGTGGACCTCACCGTATTCTCTTTTCACCCCGGACCTTTCGATTCGAGGCACCATCGCCGGCGACCCTATTGTGGCCGCCCTCGCGAGGCAATGGCGATTCTTGGCCGCGGACTGGAGCTGTCGCGGTATGCCGCTGCGCCGGCGGAATGTAACGGGCCAGCCGCGGATGGCAGTCGCAGCCTTGATGATGGCCCTTGAACAGAGAAATCAGGGATTTGAGGATCATGCCGGCTGCACGCTCCAGCTCGGAAACGGATCGGCCAGCCCGCGCCACAGTTCCGGCACGAAGACAGGCTCCTCCACCAAGCAGGCGTCGAGTTCGGCACGAATGCGGCTTTCATCCATCGGGTCACAGCCGATGAAGACCAACTCCTGGCGACGGTCACCCCACATCGGATCGAAATAGGGTTCCATCGCTTCCTGCCATGACGGGTTGTCGGGCCAGTGATTGCGGGGAACCGCTGCCCACCAGAGCCCGCGTTTACCTGTCCGCACCAATGCGCCGGCCTGACTCAATTCACCGACATGGTTGGGACGTGTCGCCAGCCAGAAGAACCCCTTGGCGCGCACCACACCTGGCCAAGGCCGGCCGATGAATGCCTTCAGCTTCACCGGATCGAAAGGGCGGCGCTCGCGGTAGACGAAAGAGCGGATGCCGTATTCTTCGGTCTCGGGGATGTGATCCTTGAAGCCGTTCAACTCCTTGAACCAGAGCGGGTGTTGTTCGGCTTTCTCAAAGTCGAAGCGGCCGGTGTTTAGCACCTTGTCGAGCGGCACGCGGCTGAAATCCGTTTCGATGAGTTCTGCCTGTGGGTTGAGCGAGCGGATGATCTTGCGGGCCAGATCGAGATCATTCGTCGAGGTATCTGAAATCTTGTTGAGCACGACGATGTCGGCAAATTCGATTTGTTCGACCAGAAGACTGACGAGCACGCGCTCGTCGGACGCGCCGAGCGTTTCGCCGCGATCGCGCAGGAAATCCGATGAGGAATAGTCCTTCAGCAGGTTTGCGGCATCGACAACCGTCACCATGGTGTCGAGTCGGGAGACGTCGGCAAGACTGTTGCCTGCATCGTCGCGGAATTCGAAAGTCGAGGCGACGGGCAGCGGCTCCGAAATGCCCGTCGATTCGATCAGCAGATAATCGAACCTGTCCTGCTCGGCGAGACGGCGCACTTCAGCCAGGAGATCGTCGCGCAGCGTGCAGCAGATGCAGCCATTGGTCATCTCGACCAGTTGCTCATCGGTACGCGACAGATTGGCGCCACCATCGCGCACCAGCGCGGCATCGATGTTGATCTCGCTCATGTCGTTGACGATGACGGCAACCCGGCGTCCGTCGCGATTGTGCAGGATGTGGTTGAGAAGTGTGGTCTTGCCGGCGCCGAGGAAACCGGAGAGGACGGTTACGGGGAGACGCCTTCGATTGCGCGTGGGCATGGCTGCTTTCCAGAAGTGTGAAATTTTTGCCGAGTTTAGAAAACATTCTTGGCAACTGTTATGTTGTAACATAACAGATCGGGAAGGCAAGCGCGGTTATTCAGTCCGGGTGGTTTGCAAGGGTAAGGGCAGCGCCATCGGGCCGATTGGGCTGCCCTTACCCCTGGCCGCCGCCTTATCAGCTCTTTGACCAGCCTCCTGCCGAAGTTGGGCTTAAGCTGCCGCGCGCTGCTGCTTTTGGAATAGCTTGTGACCTATGGCGCGTGCTTCGTCAGGCAATTGTGCATGATCGTGCGCCTCCGGGA
This sequence comes from Mesorhizobium loti, assembly GCF_002858745.1. Lineage (GTDB taxonomy): Bacteria > Pseudomonadota > Alphaproteobacteria > Rhizobiales > Rhizobiaceae > Mesorhizobium > Mesorhizobium loti_F. Next base: position 65,909 of record NZ_PJRO01000011.1, read on the forward strand.
AAAGCAGCAATTCGGATGTGACCACGGCGGCGCCGCAATAGTCGAAGATGCCGTGATCGATCTGCGTCTTCATCGCGCCGAAATAGCCATGCCTGGCATAGGTGCGCTGACTGCCGCCCCCGATCGCGACCAGATGCACGTTCAGCCTTTGCAGCTTCTTGGTCAGCTTGCCGCCCACCGGTTCGTCATAAGCCCAGCCATTGGAAAACACGCGGTCGATCCAGCCCTTGAGCAGACCCGGCATCGACCACCAGTAGACGGGATAGACCAGGACCAGGCTATCGGCGCGGTCGATGCGACCCTGTTCGGCCAAGACGTCGGCATCGGCGCGCGCCTGGTGCAGGTGGACGGCGATGTCGCTCTTGCCGAAGCGCGGATCGAAACCTTCGGCGGCCAGATCGGCGATCTCGAAACTGTTGCCGGAAGTCGCCACGCCTTCGCCAACGCTCCTGGCGATTGCATGGGTAAGCGACTGGGAATCGGGGTGCGCGACGACGACAAGCGCGTGCATGACAAGGCTCCTGAGGATGTTGCGAAGAAGGAAGGAAGCTTATATACTTTTAGTAAGTTACTTTTGGTATATAGTAATGTCAAGCGACCATGCGAAAAATCTGCCGGTGCGGCCGCGCCGCCAACGCCTGTTGCGGGAAGAGCGGCATCGCCAGCTTCTCGATGTCGCCTGGCGCATTGCGCGCGAAGAGGGCACCGAGGCGCTGACGCTTGGCCGGCTTGCAGAGCAGGCGGCGGTCACCAAGCCCGTCGTCTATGATCATTTCGCCACGCGCTCCGCGCTGCTGGCGGCGCTTTACCAGGAGTTCGACGAACGCCAGAACCTTGTGATCGACGCGGCCCTTGCGGCGAGCCAGCCGACGCTTGTCGGACGCGCCTCGGTGATCGCCTCATCTTATGTCGACTGCGTGCTGGAGCAGGGCCGCGAAATTCCCGGCGTGGTTGCTGCCCTTGTTGGCACGCCCGAACTGGCGACCATGAAGCGCGAACACGAGGCGGCATTTTTGGAGAAGTGCCGGGCAGCGCTAGCGCCTTTTGCGCGCGGTGTAACCACGGCGCGCCTGTGCGGGATGCTGGGAGCGGCTTCCGGCCTGTCTGCCGCGGCTGCCTCCGGCGAGATCACCGCAAGCGAAGCCAGCGATGAACTCTATGAGACCATTCTGGCCATGGCGGCGCGCAGCGCCGGCTGAACGCTCTCGTCTCGGCCGTCCTGCATCACCGTGCAGGTGGCGAGTCACCCCTACTGCCTGGTGGCAATGGTTGCTGCCGCGCCACCCATCAGCACGGCGGCGCCGCGGTTCATCAGGCGCATGGCGCGCGGCGACTTGAGTGCGTGGCGTGCCTTGGCTCCGGCCAGTACGAACGGCAGCTGCGCCAGCGTCAGGATCGTCGCGGTGAGTGTCACCAGCACAAAGATATCCGCGAGCGTTATCGCGTTCAGGTCTACAATCGTCGGCAGGATGGCGATGTAGAACAAGATTGATTTCGGATTGCCGAAGGTCACCAGCACGCCGGAGGTCAGCGCGCGCCAATGGTTGCCAGCGTCGGCTTCCGCGCCTTCGGTCTTGATGTCGAAATCGGCGGTCCAGTACTGGTAGGCGAGCCAGACGAGATAGGCCACACCCGCCCATTTGATGACGATCAGCGCCAGCGTGAAGCTCTCGGCGATATAGGCGAGGCCGGCGAGCACCGCGACGAGATAGAGCACGTCGCCCACAACCATGCCCAGCGTCATCCATACCGCCTGCCGGTAACCGCTCTTCATCGCCTGCGCGACGATGGCAACGATCTGCGGGCCGGGAATGGCGGCGGCGATCGCCAACGCGCCGGAATAGGCCAGGAAGCCCGAAAGGGTCATCGTTTCGTCCTTGGTCGAGCGGAACAGGGCCCGCGCTGGCGCGGGATGAGAACACCATATCGTGCTCTGGCATAAGTGCAATTTGTGCGCGGATGAATTCTGCCATCGGAGTCTCCGATGATGACATTCGTATCTTCCCGTTTCCCTTTGCTCTCCCGCGAGCAGACAACTCCGCGCCAGGGCCTACCGTCCGCGCCAGGGCCTACCGGGTTGATCGAGGCCGCAACGGAGACTTCATGAACATACCAACGAAAAACATCGTCGAGCGCGTCCTCGTCGTTGGCGGCAGCTCTGGCATGGGGCTGGCGCTCGCAAGGCAGCTTCTCTCGGAGGGAGCGGAGGTGACGATCGCAGGGCGTTCGCCGGCGAAGCTGGATGAGGCTGGAAACAGCCTTGGCAATCCATCCTCCCTGCGTGTCGCCATCGCCGACATCGCCAGCGAAGCCGAGGTCCGCCGGCTTTTTGCCGAGACCGGCCGTCTCGACCACATCGTTTCGACCGCAGCCGATATCGGTGGCTCCTATCGGCTGTTGCCGGAACTCGACATCGCGGAAGCGCGCAGGGTGGTCGCTTCAAAATTCTTCGGGCCGCTGCTGCTGGCCAAGCATGGCGTGCCGGTCTTGTCCAACAACGGTTCGATCACCTTCACCTCGGGCATCAACGCCTATCGCCCGGCAGCGCGCGGTTCGGTGACGGCGGCGATGAACGGCGCGCTCGCGTCACTGGTGCGCGCGCTTGCCGTCGAGCTCGGACCGATCCGTATCAACGCGGTCTCGCCAGGCTGGGTCGACACGCCGATCTGGCAGCACGTTGCCGGTGATGCCAAGGCAGCCACGCTGGATGCCATGGCCGCTCGCCTGCCGGTAGGTCGCATCGGTCAGCCGGAAGACATCGCCGATGCGATCCGTTTCCTGATGCGAAACGGCTTCGTCACCGGGACGGTGCTGCATGCCGAGGGCGGGCATCGCCTGGTTTGAACTCTTGGCGTGCGGCATCCAGGAAAAGACGCACCGCCGGCCGTTTGCCGCGCCGGCCGTGCCAGATCATGGAGACGGGGACCGACGAATTGTCGCCGGTCCATGCCAGCGTCACGACCCGCCCGTCGCTGGCTTCAGCGGCAACCCGTGGAATGAGGGCGCAGCCGGCACCTTCCGCCACGAGTTTCTGGATCGCCGCGATCGAGCCGAGTTCGACGGCGATGCGCGGGCGCGTGCCGTGCTTCGCAAAGGCGGTTTCGAACATCTGGCGATAGACACATCCCTGCTCGGTCACCAGGAAAGGTTCGTTGTGCAGGTCGTCGGCATTCGCCGTGGCTCGCCCGGCAAGCCGGTGGCCGGCCGGCAGTGCGACGACGAGTTCTTCTTCGGCGACCACTTCATGCTTGAGTTCCGGCGTCTCGGGCGGCTCGCCGAAAGCGAAGGAAACATCGAGTGCGCCGCTTTTCACACCGCCACGCAGGTCACCGCTGCCGGCGCTCTTCAGCTGCAGCCGCATCGCCGGATGCTCGGCGCCGAAATGCGCCAGGAGGGGCGGCAGATAGCTCGCGCACAGTGTTTCCAGTCCACCGATCGTCAGCGCGCCTGCCGTTGTGTTTGCTGCCGCAGCCACTGCTGTGCGCACTTCGTCGGCACGGACCAGGAGGTCAGGAGCGTGATCGAGAAGCTGCTGGCCTGCCTCTGTCAGCTTCAGCTTGCGTCCGGTGCGGTCGAAAAGCGCGGCATCCAGGTCGGCTTCCAAAGCCTGGATCTGTTCGCTCACGCTCGACTGGGCAAGGTGGATGCGCTCCGCCGCTCGCGTGAGGTTGAGATCGGAAGCGACGGCGACGAACGTCTTTAAATGCCTGAGCTGCATGATCTGTCCCTAGTTTTGTTGCACCAGGAGATAGGCACTCAGGATGCCTCGGCCAGTACCGCATGGCTGTCGAGATGGCTCTTCAACACAGGTGCGACGGTAACGGTGGCAATGCCTGGAATGGCGATCATGCGTTCGCGCAACGCACTCAGCGCGGCGAGGTCGCGCGCTCGTACAGTGAGCACCACATCCATCGGCCCTGAGACGTGATCGCAGCCCTCTACCTCCGGCATGCCGGCGAGCATCGGGATCAGCTTCGCGCAGGGCCGACCGTCGATACGCACGAAGAAGAACGCACGGGCGCCGCCGGTTTCCACCGGACCGATCGTGTCGATCGTGAAGCGTTTGATCACGCCCTGGCGTTTCAGGCGTGCCAGCCGATCTTGCACGGCGCTGCGGGAGAGTCCCACGGCGCGGGCGAGGCTCAGCACCGGTTGGCGGCTGTCACGCCTGAGCAGCGTGATCAATTGTTGATCGATGCCGTCGAGGCTTGGCGTCGCGATGCCCATCCCGATTGTCCTTTCCCCGGCACTTTGCCGGCTGGGCGGCATCTTGCAGGTCGCATTCCGGCGGTCACTTCAGCCAAGAGCCTGCGATCGCAACCGAAGCCGCAGGCAAGAGATGGAACGAGCAGCACGCATTTACCAGTATGGACCGCCGGAAGTTTTGAAGATTGAGCCGATCGAGGTGCCCGCGCCGGGTCCAGGCGAGGCGCTGGTACGCCACACGGCGATCGGGCTGAATTTTGTCGAGGTCTATTTCCGGCGTGGCACCTTCCCGGTGCCGGAGCTGCCAGCCGTGCTCGGCAACGAGGCGGCGGGTATCGTCGAAGCGGTTGGTCCTGGCGTCGAAGAGGTGGCGGTGGGCGACCGTGTCGTCTACGCCGACGGCCCGCTCGGCGCTTATGCAACGGTGCGTGTCTATCCCGCCGAGCAGCTGGTGCGCATCCCGGTGGCGATCAGCGATGAACAGGCCGCCGCCTCATTCCTGCGCGGCGTCACAGCGCGCATGCTGTTGAAAGACGTCGTGCCACTGCGTCCTGGTGATACAGTGCTCTACCATGGCGCGGCGGGAGGTGTCGGCCTGTTGTTCGCGCAATGGGCAAGGGCGCTCGGCATCCACGTCATCGGCACCGTGTCCAACGAGGAAAAGGCCGTAGCCGCACGGGCCGCGGGCTGCATCGAAACAATCGACTACCGCACGCAAGACTTCGTCGAGCGGATCAAGGCCATAACCGGCGGCGAAGGCGTTGCCGCCGTGTTCGATTCTGTTGGCCAGGACACATTCCTGAAATCGCTGGAAAGCTTGCGGCCGCGCGGCGCATTGGTCGCCTTCGGCAAGGCATCGGGCCATCCGCCCGTGATCGATCCGTTCCTGCTGGCGCCGAAGGGACTTTACGTGACCTGGCCGATCCGGCCCGTCTACACGGCCCGCCGCGTCGATCGCGAACGCAGTGCCGACGAGCTCTTCGAGGCAATCGCCGGCGGCATTCTCGATGTCGGCCCCGGCCGGACCTACGCCCTCGACGATATCGTGGCTGCGCATCGCGACCTTGAAGGCCGCAAGATTATTGGTGCCGCGGTGATCAGGCCCCGACGAAGCAGTGGACGATCGCTTGACTCTATTGTACCGATTGGTACAAACAATCTGCCCGATACGAGCACCAGCTGATGGAGATCACGATGAGTCGTCCGCCCCTGCCACCTTTCAATGCCGAAACCGCCGCGGAAAAGGCGCGCAAGGCCGAGGACGCCTGGAACAGCCGTGATCCCGAGAAGGTATCGCTTGCCTATACCGAGGACAGCCAATGGCGAAACCGCGCCGAGTTCGTCAGGGGCAGGCCTGAGATTGTCACCTTCCTCACCCGGAAATGGGCGCGCGAGCTGGAGTATCGCCTGATCAAGGAAGTATGGACCTGGAACGAAAACCGCATCGCCGTGCGTTTCGCGTATGAATGGCGCGACGACAGCGGCCACTGGTTCCGCTCCTATGGCAACGAGAACTGGGAATTCGATGAGGCCGGGCTGATGCGCAGGCGCGTCGCTTCGATCAACGACATGCCGATCATTGAGGCGGAGCGCAAGTTCCACTGGCCGCTGGGCCGCCGGCCCGACGATCATCCCGGCCTCAGCGATCTTGGGCTCTAGATGCGAAAGGTAGCGGCTGGCCGGGATGAGCTGATCGTCGCGATTGCCGAAGTGTTTCGTGCGCATGGCTATGCTGGCGCCAGCCTGTCGCTCATCACCGAGGCGACAGGGCTCGGCAAGGGCAGCCTCTACAACTTCTTTCCAGGCGGCAAGGACGAGATGGCGGCGGCCGTGCTTGCGCACATCGACCGCTGGTTCGAGGAGGAGGTGTTTTCGCCGCTGCGCGAAACGGAGCGCCCGCAGGAGGGCATCAGCCGCATGCTCGCGGCGACGGATGCTTACTTCCACTCCGGTCGGCGCGTCTGCCTGGTTGGCGCCTTTGCCTTGGACGACGCACGCGACCGTTTCGCCACCGAGATCAGATCTTATTTCGGGCGCTGGGTGGCAGATCTTGCCGGCGCACTGCAGCGGCATGGTCGGCAAGAAGCGGAAGCCCAACGGTTGGCGGAGGAGAGCGTCGCCGGCATCCAGGGTGCGCTTACGTTGGCACGGGCTTTCGACGATCCCGCGGTGTTTTCCCGAACGATGGCGAACATCCGCGAACGACTGGCTGTCGCCGGCAGATGACGGGTTGCCTCAAGCTGCGTCCAGACCCTCGAAGATCAGGCTGTGGTGGACAGCGGCACCAGCGGTGACCCCGTCGGCAGAGGCCCAGGTGGCGTTGTGCATGCCGCGCGCCGCATCGCCGGCGGCAAAGACACCGGGCACATTGGTCGCCTTCTTGCCGTCAGTGACGATGATCGGACCGAAGAAGCCGTCTTCGAAGGCACAGCCCAGCCGTTCGGCCAGCGGGCTGGCCATCATCGTGCGCGGCGTCAGATAAAGGGCCGTTGTACGGACCCTACGGCCGTCTGAAAGCACGACAGCCTGAAGCGCCTGCCCCTCGCCTTCCAAAGCCTGGATTGGCGCTGGCTCGATGGTGACGCCACGTCGTGCCAGCTTCGCCAGCAGACCGGCGTCAGGCATCGGTTGGCCGTTGAGGAACAGCGTCGTCGGTCCCCATTCGGTGATCATCAGCGCTTTTTCCGCACAATGCGGCGTGGTTGCCAGCACGCCAAGTGGTGCGCCGCCGAACTCGTAGCCATGGCAATAGGGACAATGCAGCACGCTGACGCCCCAGCGCTCGGCCAGCCCGGGCAAATCGGACAGGATGTCGGTGATGCCTGTCGCCAGGACCAGGCGTGAAGCCTCCAGCACGGATCCCGAAGCGAGCGTGACCGCAAAAGCGCCCTCTCGTCCGGACGCGCCGACAGCTTCGTCCGCGATGAAATAGACATTGGGATAGGCGGTGAGTTTTTCGCGCGCGGCGGCAATCATGCGCACCGGCTCGGCGCCATCCTGGCCGAAGAAACCGTGCGAGGCGGTGGCGAATCGGTTGCGTGGCTTGCCGGCATCGATGACGGCCACATTGCGGCGTCCACGCGCCAGCTGCATGGCGGCGGACAGACCGGCATAGGAACCGCCGATCACGACGGCATCGAACGGTTTGGCAAACATCTGCACATCAGGCTGCATGGGGGTTGGCCTTCTTTGTCTTGTTCTGCTTCCAGCGCTCGTGGAAATCGGCTGCCAGATCGGCCAGCGTCACTTCGCCGAGCCGCTGGATCAGCAACACTTCCGCCGCGCGGAAAGCATCGTCCAGCGCTGCGTTGACCGCCTGCTCCACCAAGCAGTCCGGCATTTCCTGCCGGTTGCCGAGCGCGAAGACCATCGGCTCGCCGAGCGCCGTATAGACGTCGCGCAGCGAGACGGTCGCAAGGTCGCGGCTGATCGTCCAGCCGCCGCCATGGCCGCGTTCGGAATGCACGATGCCCATCTCACGCAGGCCGGCCATGGTGCGCCGGATCACCACAGGATTGGTGCTCAGCGTTCTGGATAGCTGTTCCGAGGTCATCGGCCGGCCTTCCTCGGCCATGTGGAGCAGGACGTGCAGGACGCTGGAAAGTCGACTGTCTCGTTTCATGCAACTTTATATGTTACGAGACGGTGCAAGAGTCAAGGTTTGCATGAACGGGCAGCGAGAAGTCAGCTGTTGTCGAAGAGATGCAGCGGCGCTACTCGCTTTCGCCGTCCAGCGCCGGCACGGAAACGCCGGCAAGCTCGGCTGCCAGCAATCTGGCAGCCCCGGCGCGTGCAATTCTGAGCATCAGCGCCTTGCGGGTGGCGGCGGCGATACGGTGTTCCGGGGCGTCGCGCAGCATCTCGGCGCCATAGCCGTCGGACAGGATGAAGCCGCATTCCTCGGGAAAGATCTCGGCCGGCACCCCGGGGTGCGTGGCGAAGAAGAAGCGGTCGCAATGCAGCCGGTAGTCCGGCCATTTACGATCGACACGAAAATCCTCGATCGAGGATTTGACCTCAATGATCCAGATGTCGCCCTTGCGGGTGAGTGCAACGAGATCGGCGCGTCGCCCGGTTGCGAGCGACAGTTCTGGCAACACATGTGCGCCCATTTCGGTGAGCAATCGCTGTACGCCGCGCCGCACCAGCATGGCGCGCTCCGACTGGCGACCGTCGATCAGGGGATTCTGCGATATCGGGGAAACAATGGGCATGAGCCATCATGCCCGATTCCGTTCACGGTTTGAACCCTTCAGTCCGCCGTCTCCAACTCTCCTGCCATCTCTTCCAGGATCGGGCAGTCCGGGCGATTGTCGCCATGGCAGGCATGGATCAGCTTGTTCAGGGTAGCGCGCATGGACTGCAGCTCGCGCACCTTTTCCTCGATCGCCGTGACATGCGCCGACGCGATCGCGCGCACGTCCTGGCTGGCGCGCTCGCGGTCCTGGTAGAGCGCCATCAACTGGCGGCAGTCGTCGATGGAAAAGCCGAGATTGCGCGCACGCTTCAGGAAAGCCAGGCGGTGGACGTCGTCGCCCGAATAGTCGCGGTAGCTGTTGTCGGAGCGCTCCGGCGAGATCAGCCCGATCTCTTCGTAGTAGCGGATGGTCTTGGCCGGCAGTCCGGAGCGGCGGGCGGCGTCGCCGATATTCATGATCTCGTCCTCTGGCGGCCTCAACCGGGTATTTTCCAGGCCGTTTTCTTTGTTTTCGTTCAATAATCCCGGGGAAGATGTTGCCGAAATACCATAGCCGATGTGTTACCGGCAGACACACCCCTCCATATAAGCATCGGCTGCTTGGCAAGCAAAAGAAATGCCAGCATGAATGCGTTAACGATTTTTAATCGAATCGCCGCGGATCAACGGGACGGAGCGTAGAAACGGTTCATGCGCTTGAAATCTGCCATTGTCGTCGCGGCGCTTGCCGCCTCGCTTGCCGGCTGCAGCACCATCGGCCAGATGCGGCTTTTCTCCAACGACTATGGCGGCGTCAGCGACGCCGGCTATCAGCTGCCGCGCATCCCGATCGAGAAGATTCCGCAGAGGTTCCATCGCCAGATCGTCTCCTACGATACCAGCGAGAAGCCGGGCACGATTGTCGTCGATACCGGCAACAAGTTCCTCTACTTCGTGCTGCCGGAAGGCGAAGCCGTGCGCTACGGTATCGGTGTCGGCCGCGAGGGCTTCGAGTGGAACGGCTCGGCGCATGTCGCGATCAAGCGTGAGTGGCCGACCTGGACACCGCCGTCGCAGATGATCAAACGCCAGCCGGAGCTTGCGCAGTTCCGCAATGGCATGGATCCTGGGTTGAAGAACCCGCTCGGTGCGCGCGCGCTCTATCTGTTCAACAAGGGCGACACCGGCTACCGGCTGCATGGCACCCCGGAATGGTGGTCGATTGGCAAGGCGATGTCGTCGGGCTGCATCCGGCTGATGAACCAGGACATCATCGACCTCTACAACCGCGCCGAGGTCGGCGCGAAGGTCATCGTGATGTGATTTTGCGCGTCTGAAAGGACGCACGAAGCAAGAGTTTCGTACGCGGACCGTCTAGGCAACACGGACGTCCCAAACAGAAAACCGGGCATGAGGCCCGGTTTTTTGTTGAAGCCATTCTGTCAAAGAGCATCCGTTCCGGAAACGAAAAACCCCGAGACATTGTCCCGGGGTTTTTGCGTAGAAAGATGTCGGTGCCTTACGACACCTGCTCGACATGCTCCACTTCGGGCACGAAGTGGCGGAGCAGGTTCTGGATGCCATGCTTCAGCGTGGCGGTCGAGGACGGGCAGCCGGCGCAGGCGCCCTTCATGTGCAGGAACACGGTGCCCTTCTCATAACCCCGGAAGGTGATGTCGCCACCGTCCTGCGCTACGGCAGGGCGCACCCGCGTGTCGAGCAGTTCCTTGATGGTGACGACGATCTCCTCGTCTTCCTTGTCGTAGAACTCGTCTGCATCGTCCGCCGTCGTGGATGGAGCCGTGCTGGCCATGACCGGCTGGCCGGACATGAAATGCTCCATGATGGCACCGAGGATCGCCGGCTTCAGGTGCTGCCAGTCGGGACCATCCTTGGTCACGGTGATGAAGTCGTAGCCGAAGAACACGCCGGTCACGCCCGGAATGTCGAACAGCCGGCCGGCCAACGGCGAAACTTCGCGCGCGGCGTCGGGGTCGCGGAAGTCGGCAGTGCCTTCGCGCAGGACTTCCTTGCCCGGCAGGAACTTGAGCGTCGCCGGATTGGGAGTCGACTCGGTCTGGATGAACATGGCGGTCTCCGGCCCGCACTGCGCGGGCGATAGTTTGGAATGGTTCTAAATAAGCCCAATCCGCCGGGCAATCAAGCAAAAGCCGGCAAGGCTGTCTAACCCTAATATAGGGCGCTCAGGCCAGACTTTCGATGTCGTCGTCGGAAAGGTTTTGCGGCACGACGGTGACCGGGATCGGGAAGGCTGCGCCTTTGCCGGCGATGGACGCAACCAGCGGGCCGGGCCCCTCCTTGGCGGCGCCAGCGGCCAGCACCAGGATGGCGATGTCCTGGTCTTCCTCGATCAGCTTGTGGATCTCTTCGGCGCGCTTGCCCTCGCGAACCACCAACTCGGGCTCGATACCGACCTTCTGCCGTACCTTGCCGGCATAGACGTCCAGTGCGGAACGTGCTGTGGTGTTGGCTTCCTCGCGCATGATCTTTTCCACGCCCAGCCAATGCTGGAAGTCATCCGGTTCGATGACATAGAGCAGCACCAGAACGCCGCCCGTGCTCTGCGCACGCTTCGAGGCATAGGCTACGGCGCGCTCGCATTCCGGTGTGTCGTCGATGACCGCCAGGAATTTGCGGCGGTGGCCGGCTTCACGGCTGAGGCGTTTGGAGACCATTGCTGTCCTGCTCGATAGAGCAATTCCAGGAAAAGTGCGTAGCGGCTTTCCGCCCGGAATTGCGTAAAAACAAAGAGTTAGAGCGTTTCCGCGCTTCCGTTAAAAACGGGAACGCTCTAGCTTTGGCCGCAATCTGCCATCCGCGCGGGGTTCCTTGCAAGCGGCCCCGCCATTCGGTCAGGCGAAAGAGCCTGTGGCCGTCCGCGACAAGGTTCGTTCAAAAAAGAAGGGCGGCTGGAAACAACCGCCCTGCTGGATTGGATCAGCGATCTGTTCAGCCCTGCAACAGACCGATGATGTCGCGCACCGTCTTCATGTTGGCCTCGGCCAATACGCTGGCGCGTTCGCCGCCATTGCGCAGCACGCCATCGATATGGCCGGGATCGGCCATAAGGCGGCGCATCTCGTCGGCGATGGGCGCCATCTTCTCGACGGCAAGGTCGGCGAGTGCCGGCTTGAACACCGAGAACTGCTGGCCGCCATACTCTTTCAGCACGGCTTCCTTGCTGGTGTCGGCGAGCCCGGCATAGATGCCGACGAGGTTTTCCGCTTCCGGACGGGCGGCCAGGCCGCCGATTTCGGAGGGCAGCGCCTCGGGATCCGTCTTCGCCTTCTTGATCTTCTTCGAGATCGTGTCGGCGTCGTCGGTCAGGTTGATGCGCGACAGGTCCGACGGGTCCGATTTAGACATCTTCTTGGAACCGTCGCGCAGGCTCATGATGCGTGCGGCCGGCCCGCCGATGACCGGCTCGGTCAGCGGGAAGAAGCCGTTCACCGTTTCGTCGCCCATTTGGATTTCCACGCCGACGCCGAGCTCGGCGATGCGGTGGGAAAAGTCGTTGTTGAACTTCTGGGCGATGTCGCGGGTGAGCTCGAGATGCTGCTTCTGGTCGTCGCCCACCGGCACATGGGTGGCGCGGTAGACCAGGATGTCGGCTGCCATCAGGCTCGGATAGGCGAGCAGGCCCAGCGAGGCATTCTCGCGGTCCTTGCCGGCCTTGTCCTTGAACTGCGTCATGCGGTTCATCCAGCCGATGCGCGCCACGCAGTTGAACACCCAGGCAAGCTCGGCGTGCTGCATCACACGGCTCTGGTTGAAGACGATGTGTTTGGCGGGGTCGATGCCGGCGGCAAGGAAGGCGGCGGTGATCTGCCGGGTCTGGTCCTTGAGGTCCTCGTGCACGAGCTGGGCGGTCAGCGAATGCAGGTCGACGACGCAATAGATGCAGTCCATCGTGTCCTGCAGAGCAACGAACTTCCGGATCGCGCCGAGATAGTTGCCGAGGTGGAGATTGCCGGTCGGCTGGACGCCGGAAAAGATAAGCGGTTTGAAGGCGGTCATGGTGGTTTCCTTGGCTTGTGGAGGGCCGTTTCGCGCGCGGCGAAATTTCGGACGGCGCGTTATGGACGAAGCGGGCTTCGCGTTCAAGGGGCGGCAATTGGGGAGTTGCAGGGAGCGGGAGCTAACCCTCGGCCGTAATCACCCGGTGGCGACCGGCACTTGCCTTGCGGTGATCCGGCAGGCCGATAAGAACACGATAGGGCGCGGGCCAGAGGTCGGCGAGCATGGCGGCAAGCAGTGACCAGACTGCGGTGATCGCGATCACCAGGGCAAGTTTGCTCCACAGCGACAGGCCGAGCGGTAGAACATAATACAGTGCCATCACCACGAAGGTCTGATGGACGATGTAGAGCGGGAAGATCTTGGCGTTAAGCCAGGTGAGTACGGCGCTCTTGCGGTTCAAGTGGAGCGCGGCGAAGCCGATGGCGGCGAGGATCATCGCCCAGGCCAGCGAGAAGGTCAGTGCCTTGTAGAACGTCATCTGCATGCCGCCGGTTTCGCCGCCGACGCCGGCGGCCTTGCTCACCCAGGAGTAACGCCAGAGACAAACGGTCAGACTGGCGGCAAGCGCAAGGCTCAGCCAGCGTTTCGCGACGATGGTCGGGACCACGGCCTGATGATGCTTGGCGACAAGAAAACCCAGGCCGAACCAGCTTGCCCACACCGCAAACCAGGCGCCGTCATTGTAGAGAACATTGGTTTCGCGCGGGAAGAACGGCAGGAAGATCAGGTGCAGCACCAGCGGCAACAGCACGAACAGGTAGATCGCCGGCGTGCGTGCTGTCCGCTCGAACCAGTCTGCCAACCCGCGGCCTGAGGAATGGGTGAGCTGCAAGAAGATCGGCGTGCAGATAACCGTCATCACCAGCAGGTAAGCGACGAACCACATATGCGCCCAGGAAAAGTTGCCGGTAGGGTAGCGGCCTTCGGTGAAATAGCGCGTCACCCAGAATTCCAGCAGCGAGCCCTGAAAGCGGCCGTCAAGCAGGCGCTCGTACCAGACCTGCGGCACGATGATCACGCACATGGCAAAGATCAGCGGCAGGAACAGCCGCACGAAGCGGCCCTTCAGGAACTCGAAAGCCGTCTGCGAGCGGAAGGCGAACCATGTGCCCATGCCGGAGACGAAAAACAGCAGCGCCAGCCTCCACGCGCGGGGAAACAGCGTTATCAATGACAGCGTCTGGCTCTTCTCGGGGCTGTTGAACAGCCAGTCGAGATCATAGAGAAACGCCGCCGACGAGTGGTAGAGGATGAGCAGGCCGAATGCGAGGACGCGCAGGGCGTCCACATAGTAGAGGCGATGGCCGGTTGGCTGCATGGTGAAGACTCCAGCACAAGGCCGCCTGCCGGAGGGCAGTTTCGCGCGCGATTGTACCCTTGCTTGGTTAAGAAAGCAGCAAACGGGAAATCGCCTGGGTGGCATTGCAATTTTGCTACCAGAGCGGGAACCTTATCGCAGTTTCGCCATCTGACTTCCAAAGGAAGGAGGTCTCGATGCAGTCCGCCAGATCCGTATTGATGCCCGCCAGTGCTGCGAGCGATGTTGACTTGGTGCGAGGTGCACTGGCGCGCGAGGCCACCGCCTTCCGCGCCATCATGACACGATACAACCAGCGGCTCTATCGGCTCGCGCGCTCTATCCTGCGCAATGACACGGAAGCCGAGGATGTCGTACAGGAAGCCTATCTGCGCGCCTTCGCCAACCTCGCCGGTTTCCGGGGCGATTCCTCCCTGGCGACCTGGCTGTCGCGCATCGTCATCAACGAGGCGCTCGGCCGCCTGCGCAAGACCCGTCGCGCCGAAATGGTACCCCTGCCCGCCGAGGAGGCCGGCGCGGCCCGGATCATTCCCTTTCCCTTCAACGCGAGTCCAGGCGACCCGGAACGAAACATGGCCCAGAGAGAGATCCTGCGGTTTGTCGAACAGGCCACCGACAGCCTTCCCGAAACCTTCCGTTTGGTTTTCGTCGCGCGCGTCATTGAAGGACTAAGCGTGGAAGAGACTGCCGACTTGCTCGACATAAGGCCCGAAACCGTCAAAACGCGCCTGCACCGTGCTCGCAAGCTGCTGCGCGCGCGGCTCGACGCGCAGATCGGGCCGGTGCTGCTCGGGGCATTTCCCTTTGCGGGCCACCGCTGCGAGCGCATGACCGAAGTGATGATGAAGCGGCTCGCATTTCCCGGCTGACGTTTTCGTGGGCCACCGCGGGAACGTTTTGTCGCGTGGTTCATCCAATGGATGTCGAACCGAAATGCTCGACTTTGCGGGCATGAAAACAGGAGTTCATCCGATGACCACGAGATTGTCTATGGCGTTCATCGCCGTCCTGATCCTTGGCGCGACTGGAGTCGCGAGAGCGGCGGACAAGCCGACCGATCCCCAGATCGCCCATATCGCCTACACCGCAGGTGCGCTCGATGTCGATATGGCCAAGCTGGCCATTTCCAAATCCAAGAACAAGGATGTCGTGGGTTTTGCCAACGACATGGTGCGTGACCACGAAGCGGTGAACGTACAGGCGCTCGACCTCGTCAAAAAGCTCAAGGTGACGCCGGAGGACAATGCCACCAGCACGGCGCTGACCGAGGCGACCGCTGCCGAGAAGACCAAGCTCGAAAGGCTCGAAGGTGCTGCTTTCGACAAGGCCTATGTCGCCAACGAGGTTGCCTATCACAAGCAGGTCAACGCCGCGCTGGAGACGGTGTTGATTCCGTCAGCGCAGAATGCCGAACTCAAGAGCCTGCTGGAAACCGGGTTGAAGATATTTCAAGGCCACGAACAGCATGCCGAGATGGTTGCGGCCGGGCTGAATTAGGATCGGCCATGTCCGCACATTGTCACCTTCTCCCGGCTTTGGCGCTGGCACTCGGCATGGGCGCATTTTCAGCGCGTGCCGAGACGATAACCGTCACGATCGAAAAGATGGCATTTTCTCCGGCTGAAATCAGCGCCAGCGTGGGAGATACCGTCCAATGGGTGAACAAGGACACGTTCGCTCATACCGCCACGGTGAAGGGAGAATGGGAAGTGATGTTTCCCGTCGCGAAATCGGGAAGCATCGTTTTGGATAAGGCTGGCACCCTCGCCTATTTCTGTCGGTTCCATCCGAACATGAAGGGCAGGATTACCGTCTCCGCTCCCTGACTGGCGAGATTGGATTTGAAGAGCTGAAGCCGATTGGACCGGCTTCGGCAACAATGGCGGTCCCGCCTCACTCCATGTCGGCGGGCGTCGTTGGTGTCTTGGTGCCGCCGCGCTTGATGTTGCGGCGGATCATACCGAGATCGGCGCCGCCGATGGCAAACGCGACCACGAAATAGATCACGGCGCCGGCTGCACACAGCGCGGTCAATGTGATGGCCTTGGTCGCCAGATGCGAGGCCGACGACAGCTCCGTGGCAAACCAGCGTTCGCCAAAATAAAGCGCGACGCCCATCAGCACCGCCGCCAGCACCAGCCGGGGAATGCGCTTCAGCAGCGGGATGTCGCGGCCCCAATGGCCACGCTGGATCAGCACCGCAAGCAGCATGATGGCGTTGAGCCAGCCGGCGACGGCAGAAGCGACCGCGATGCCAGGCGCACCCATCGATGGAAACAAGGTGAGCGCGATGGCGATATTGACCACTACCGAGATCGCCGCGAAGATCATCGGCGTGCGCGTATCCTCACGCGCGAAGTAGCCCGGCGTGAAGGCTTTGATCAGCACGAAGGCCGGCAGGCCGAGGCCGAAGATCGCCAGAATGGCGGCCACCGTTGGCGTCGAGTTGTTGGCGGCGAAGGCGCCGCGTTCATAGAGCAGCCGCACGATCGGGTCGGACATCACCAGCAATGCCGCCGCTGCCGGCAGCGTCATGAACAGCGTGAACTCGACCGAGCGGTTCTGCAGGTTGGCGGCTTCGATCATGTTGCCGGATTTCAGCGCGCGCGACAGCTCCGGCAGGAGCACGATCGCCACGGCGATGCCGACGACGCCGAGCGGCAACTGGTAGACGCGGTCGGCATAGGCGAGCGACGAGACAGCGCTGTTCTGGCCGGACGCGATCGCCGTGCCGATCAGCTGGTTGATCTGGGTGATGCCGCCGGTGATCGCCGCCGGCAGCGCCAGCCACAGCAAGCGTTTGACGTTGGGCGTCATATGCGGCCGGCGAAAGCCGATGCGTATACCGGCGTTGCGAACGGCGATCCATACGATGGCGAGCTGAACGATACCGGCCGCCAGCACACCCCAGGCCAGCCCGTAGCCGACATAATGCGCGTCCTTGCCTTCATGCCAGGCGTAGACGAGTACGGCGATGAGAATGATGTTGAGGAATACCGGCGCCACCGCGGCCGCGAAATAGCGGCGCAGCGAGTTCAGCATGCCGGCCATCATGGCGCCGAGCGACATGCAGATGAGATAGGGGAACATGATGGTGGCGAGCCGCACCGTCACGTCAAACTTGCCTGGTATGTCGGCAAAACCCGGCGCCACCAGGTAGCGCACGATCAGTGGCATCGCCAGTTCCATGGCGATCGTCAGTGCCAGAAGCACCGAAAACAGCACGCCGAAGACCTCTTCGGAGAAGCGCTTGGCGCCGTCGATGCCGTGCGCCTCGATCTCCTTGGAAAACAGCGGCACGAAGGCGGCATTGAACGCGCCTTCGGCAAACAGCCGGCGGAAGGTATTGGGCAGCTGGAAAGCGGCGTTGAAGGCATCGGCGACAGGTCCGGTGCCGAGTGCCGCCGCCATGAACATTTCGCGTGTGAAGCCGAGGATACGGCTCATCAGCGTGCCCGAGGCAACAGTGGCGAATTTCTTGACGAGGCTCATGCGCCTTCCCTCCCCCCTGGGGGGAGGGTGGCCGCGTAGCGGTCGGGTGGGGTCCGTGCGGCAGTGCTCAACGTTATTGCGGTGCCCTCTGAGACGACCCCCTCTGTCGCCTTCGGCGACATCTCCCCCTCAAGCGGGGAGATTTTTCGAGCTCGTCTCATTCAGCCGCTGCTTTCGTCTTGGCCCGCCCGCCCTGGTGTCCCTCCAGCGTCGCTATCAGCCGCTCGCGGATGGTCTTCAGCCGGCTCTGGCTTTCGATCTTCTGGTTGGTCAGGTCGGTGACGTAGAAGGTGTCGATCACTTTCTCGCCGAAGGTGGTGATATGCGCCGAGGCAATGTCGAGCGACAGGTCCGACAGCGTGCCGGTGATCTCGGACAGCAGGCCGGGCCGGTCCAGACCTTCGACTTCGATCACCGAAAAGCGGTTGGACAGCGCATTGCGGATTTCAGCACGCGGCTGGATGCGGAACGTCTTGGCACCGCGTTTCGGCTTGGTGCGCTTCTCGATCATTTCCGGCAACCAGGAGCGGCCGGACAACACGTCTTCGATCAGCTTGCCGACGCGTTCGCCGCGCCTGCGCTCATCTTCGTCGCGGTCGAATTCCCGGTTGATCAGGATCGTATCCAGCGCCCGCCCGTCAGCAGTGGTGAAGATCTGCGCGTCGACGATATTGCCGCCTGCCGCCGCGCACGCCCCCGCGATCACGGAAAGCAGGCGTGGATGGTCCTGAGCTAGCACCGTCACCTCGGTCACCGCCTCGAATTCGTGTGTCTTGACCATGGTGGCGAGTTTTTTGCCCGCGGCATCGGCCTCGCGCACGAAGGTGGCATGGCGCAGCTGATCCTTCAGATCGACGGTGAGCAGGTAGTTCTCATAGTGCAGTCCGACAACGCGCTTGCGTTCCTCCTGCGGCCAGTCTGACAAGGCCGCTTCCAGTTGCTCGCGGGCCGCCGCCGTGCGCTCGGCGCGCGACACTTCGGAGAAGCCGCCGGTCAAAAGCAGCTCCGTTTCGTAGTAGAGCGTGCGCAGCAGCTGGCCCTTCCAGCCGTTCCAGACACCCGGGCCGACACCGCGGATATCGCAGACGGTGAGGATAAGCAGCATCTTCAGCCGCTCCACCGACTGCACGACATTGGCGAAATCCTCGATCGTCTTGCGGTCGTTCAGGTCGCGCGTCTGCGCCGTCATAGACATGACCAGATGGTTTTCCACCAGCCAGGCGACGGTTTCGGTGTCGGCGGTGGAAAGTCCCATATGCGGGCAGAGACGCCGCGCGATTTTCGCGCCGGCCTCGGAATGGTCCTCCGGCCGGCCCTTGGCGATGTCGTGCAGCAGAACGGCGACGTAAAGCGCCTCGCGCTGGGTCCTCAATTCGCCGATCAGCTTGTGCGAAAGCGGATGGATCTTCTCGCCACCACCGCGTTCGATCTCGGACAGCACGTCAATACAGCGCAGCAAATGCTCGTCCACCGTGTAGTGGTGATACATGTTGAATTGCATCATGGCGACGATCTTGCCGAAATCCGGGATCAGTTTGCCGAGCAGGCCGGCTTCGTTCATGCGGCGCAGGTTGAGTTCAGGCTGGCGGTCCGAGGTCAGGATGTCGAGGAACAACCGGTTTGCCTCGCGGTCGCGGCGCAGATTGCGGTCGACCAGCTTGAGCGAGCGTGTCACCAGCTTCAGCGCGTCCGGGTGGTATTCAAGCGCATGCCGGTCGGCGAACCAGAACAGCCGTAAGAGGTTCACCGGATCGCGGTCGAACACCGTGTTGTCGGCAATGTTGATGCGGTCGTTGTCGACGATGAAATCGGCAGTGCCGGCCAGCTTGCGGCGGCGGCGCGAGAAGGTGAGGAACAGACGGTTGAAGCCGGAAACATGGCTGGCCTGTTCTTCTTCAAGCGCCGCGCAGAAGATGCGGGTGAGGTCGCCGACATCCTTGGCGACCAGGAAGTAGTGTTTCATGAAACGCTCGACCGCCGAAAGGCCGGGATGGCTCTTGTAGCCAAGCCGGTCGGCGATATCGCGCTGGATATCGAAATGCAGCCGCTCCTCGGCCTTGCCGGTCAGGAAATGCATATGGCAGCGCACAGCCCACAGGAAGTCTTCGGCCTTCTGGAACTGGTTGAACTCGTCGCTCGTGAACACGCCCTGGGCGACCAATTCCTCCACCGTGCGCTCCCGGTAGAAATATTTGCCGATCCAGAACAGCGTCTGCAGATCGCGCAAACCACCCTTGCCGTCCTTGATGTTGGGCTCGACCAGATAGCGGCTTTCGCCGCCCTTGCGGTGCCGTTCGTCGCGCTCCGCCAGCTTGGCCTGTGCGTATTCGGCGCCTGTATTGCGCACCACTTCGCGGTCGAAACGGGTGATCAGCTCGTCGCAGAGCGGTTTTTCGCCCCAGACGAAGCGGGCCTCCAGAACCGCGGTGCGGATCGTCATGTCCGACCGCGATAGCCTGAGGCACTCCTCGATGTTGCGGGTAGCATGGCCGACTTTCAGCCCCATGTCCCACAGCATGTAGAGCATGTATTCGACGATCTGCTCGCCCCACGGGGTCTGCTTGTAGGGCAGCAGGAAAAGCAGGTCGATGTCGGAACCCGGCGCCAGCGTGCCACGCCCGTAGCCGCCGACGGCGACGATTGCCATCCGCTCGGCGGCGGACGGGTTCTTGGCGCGATAGACATGGCTGACGGCGAAGTCGTAGAGCGCGGCGATGATCTCGTCCATCAGATGGGAGAGCCGGGCAGCACAGGCAGTGCCGCCGCCATCGTCCATCAACAGCCGTTCGGCGACCTTGCGGCCTTCCGCCATCCTGGCCTTGAGCAGTTTCAGCACGGCTGTGCGCACTGCTGTGCCGGATCCATCGCCGCTTGTCTCGGCGGTCAGCGCCGACAATTCCTCGCGCAGCAGCCTGCCGTCGATGATCTCGTCGAGCTTGAGGGGAATCTTCGCCATTGGCCTTTGATAGCGCCTTTCCGGCGGCGTCTATAGCCTGTTTTGACGGCTATGGGTATGGGCACGCGCCGGCCGGAACGTGTCCTGTAATTTGGCTCTTGACCTTCCAGTTACTGGAAGCCCTATCTGCGATTAAAAGCGGAAAATACAAGGGATTCGGCCATGACGAAGGCGCATCACGGGCATCACGATCACAGCCATCATGAACACGCCAAAGACGGCTCGTGCTGCTCAGGCGCCAAGCCCATAGGTGAAAGTGTCCTGCGGGATCCCGTCTGCGGCATGGAGGTTCACCCAAACGCCGGCAAGCCGACTTTCGAACATGGCGGCCGCCTTTTCCACTTCTGCTCGGACGGTTGTCGCGGCAAGTTCGAAACGCATCCGGAACAGTTCCTGACCGCCAGGGATCCGGTTTGCGGCATGGATGTGGACCGCGCCAGCGCCAGGCATTTCTTGCGCTACGAAGGCGAGAAGTTCTATTTCTGCTCGGAAAGCTGCCAGAAGAAATTCGAGGCCGATCCCAAGGCCTATCTCGGCGACAGACCGGCACCCGCGCCGCTGTCCATGGGCACGCAATACACCTGTCCGATGCATCCCGAGATCATCCGCGACAAGCCCGGCTCCTGCCCAATCTGCGGCATGGCGCTGGAGCCGATGATGCCGACGGGCGACGAAGGCCCCAATCCGGAGCTGGTCGACTTTACCCGCCGTTTCTGGGTGAGTGCCGTGCTTTCCATTCCACTGCTGGTCATCACCATGGGGCCGATGGTCGGCCTGCCGTTCCTGCGCGACTGGCTGGGTGAACAGGCCGCTGTCTGGGTCGAGCTCGTTCTGGCGACGCCGGTTGTGTTGTGGGCGGCGCTGCCCTTCTTCGAGCGTGGCTGGGCCTCCATCGTCAACCGCAGCCCGAACATGTGGACGCTGATCTCGCTCGGTGTCGGCGCGGCCTATATCTACAGCGTTGTCGCCACGCTTTTCCCGGACATCTTCCCGCATCAGTTTCGTGGCCATGGCGGCACGGTGCCGGTCTATTTCGAGGCCGCTGCCGTTATCATCGCGCTGGTCTTCCTTGGTCAGGTGCTGGAACTGCGGGCTCGCGAAAAGACCGGTTCGGCGATCCGCGCATTGCTTGATCTCGCGCCGAAGACGGCACGACTGATCGATGCCGACGGCTCCGAGAAGGATGTGCCGCTTGACCAGGTGACGGGTGGCGACCGGCTGCGCGTACGGCCGGGCGAGTCGGTGCCGGTGGATGGCATCGTGCTGGAAGGCCGTTCCTCGGTTGATGAATCAATGATCACCGGCGAGCCGGTGCCGGTCGAGAAGGTCGAAGGTGATGCGCTGACCGGCGGCACGCTCAACAAGAACGGATCGTTGGTCATGCTGGCCGAAAAGGTCGGCTCGGAAACGACGCTGGCACGCATCGTCGAGCTGGTTGCCAAGGCGCAGCGCAGCCGCGCGCCGATCCAGAGCCTGGCCGATCGCGTTTCTTTCTACTTCGTGCCGGCCGTGGTGCTGATCGCTATTGTTGCCTTCATCGCCTGGGCCGTGTTCGGGCCAGAGCCCAGCCTGGTGTTCGCCATCGTCGCGGCTGTGTCTGTGCTGATCATCGCCTGTCCCTGTGCCCTGGGTCTTGCCACACCGATGTCGATCATGACCGCCACCGGGCGTGGCGCGCAGGCCGGCGTGCTGATCAAGGATGCCGCCGCGCTGGAGCGTTTCGCGTCGGTCAACACGCTGGTGGTCGACAAGACCGGGACGCTCACCGAAGGCAAGCCGAAGCTCACTGACGTCATCGCGGCGGATGGTATGTCCGAGGACGAGCTCCTGGGAATGGCGGCGGCGCTGGAGAAGGGCTCCGAGCATCCGCTCGCCGAAGCGATTGTTGGTGGTGCCGAGGAGCGTGGGCTGAAGATAGCGGCCGCCGCTGATTTCGAGGCCGTCACCGGCAAGGGTGTGTCCGGCACTGTCGCTGGTCGCAAGGTGGCGCTCGGCAATCCCGCCATGATGACAGAGCTTGGCCTTGATGCAGCCGCCCTCGCCGACCGCGCCGGTACGCTGCAAACCGAAGGCAAGACGGCGATGTATGTGGCGATTGATGGCAGGCTCGCTGGTATCGTCGCGGTGGCCGATCCGATCAAGGCGACCGCTGCCGAGGCGATCCGCGCCCTGCATGACCAAAACATTACCGTCGTGATGGCAACCGGCGACAACGAGCGCACTGCAAAAGCGATCGCCAAGCGGCTCGGCATCGATCAGGTGCGCGCCAACATGCTGCCCGAGCACAAGAGCGCACTGATCGAGGAACTGCGCAGCCGCGGCGGCATCGTCGCCATGGCGGGCGATGGCGTCAATGATGCGCCTGCACTTGCCGCAGCTGATGTCGGCATCGCCATGGGTACAGGCGCTGACGTCGCGATGGAAAGCGCCGGCATCACGCTGGTGAAGGGCGACCTCACGGGCATCGTGCGGGCACGCAGGCTCGCCAAAGGCACGCTGGCCAACATCCGCCAGAAC
Source organism: Mesorhizobium loti (assembly GCF_002858745.1). Classification (GTDB taxonomy): domain Bacteria; phylum Pseudomonadota; class Alphaproteobacteria; order Rhizobiales; family Rhizobiaceae; genus Mesorhizobium; species Mesorhizobium loti_F. Next base: position 88,616 of record NZ_PJRO01000011.1, read on the forward strand.
CTGTTCTTCGCTTTCCTGTACAATGTCGCCGGCGTACCGGTCGCGGCCGGGGTGCTTTATCCCTTGTTCGGTGCGCTTCTGTCACCGATGCTGGCGGCAGCGGCAATGAGCCTGTCTTCAGTATCGGTCATTGCCAATTCGCTCAGGCTGCGCACGCTGAAGCTTTGATCCCTGCGGCATCCGCACCTCTGGACGGAAGCCGGCACAGGCCCCAACTAGGGGCGGCAACAAGGAGACCCGAATGAACCTGATGAAGAAGATTGTCCTCGCCTTGATGGCAGCCGGCATGCTGGTCGCCGTGCTTCTGGAAACTGCCCCGGCCTAAGATTGCCGTCGGCCAATCCAGCCAATCTCCACCAAAAAGCCGGCGGCTTCGTTATGAAGCGCCGGTATTTTTGTGCCTATTCGTCCTCACCGTGGTCCGCCACGCTTGGCGCCGCGAGAAGCAGCGCCGCCCCTGCCAGTGCCGCTACCAGCGAGCCGGCGAGAATGCCGACCTTGACGGCGTCCTGCAGCGTCGGGCTGTCGGCAAAGGCGAGCAGTCCGATGAACAGGCTCATCGTGAAGCCGATGCCGCACAGAAGCGCGATGCCGGTCATCTGCATCCAGCCGGCGCGCATCGGCAGGTCTGCCAGGCCAAGCTTTATCGCCAGCACCGAGGCGCCGAGCACGCCAACCAGCTTGCCGATCACCAGACCGGCGGCGACGCCGAGTGTTAGGGGTTCGACCAGGGTGGCAGGCGTAAAGCCGGCCAGGGAAACGCCGGCATTGGCAAAGCCGAAGATCGGAATGATGATCAACGGCACGAAACGGTGCAATGCGTGCTCGAGCCGATGCAGTGGCGAATGTTCCATGTCATGAGCAATGCCGGGCGTTGCTCTGAGCGGAATGGTCAACGCCAGCGCCACGCCGGCCAGGGTGGCATGCACGCCGGATTTCAGCACCAGCACCCACAGCACAGCGCCGAGCACCAGATAGGGGACGAGCGACAACACGCCCATGCGGTTGAGCACGATCAGAACGACGATGACAGCTAGCGCGGCAGCCAGATAGGCGAGCGACAGGCCGCTCGTGTAAAACAGCGCGATGATGATGACGGCGCCGAGATCGTCGATGATGGCAAGGGCGGTCAGGAACACTTTGAGTGAGGCCGGCACGCGGTTGCCGAGCAGCGAGAGCACGCCGAGCGCGAAGGCGATATCGGTGGCAGTCGGGATTGCCCAGCCTGGCAGAGCGGCGGCATTGTCGCGGTTGATGGCGATATAGACCAGCGCAGGCACCGCCATGCCACCGGCGGCGGCAATGCCAGGCAGCATGCGGCGTGGCCAGGTCGACAACTGGCCATCCAGCATCTCGCGTTTGATTTCTAGGCCGACGAGCAGGAAGAACACAGCCATCAGCGCGTCATTCACCCAGTGCAGAACGCTGAGTGGGCCGAGATAGGCGTGCAATGCCGCGAAATAGGTTTCCGCCAACGGCGAATTGGCGACGATTAGCGCAAGCGCTGCAGCTGCGATCAGGATGATGCCGCCTGCGGCCTCGCCGTCTAGAAATTCACGGAAAATCGAGACCGGACGCGGATTGTCATTCGCCATGTCTGCTCCTAGAGCAATCCCAGCAAAAATGCGTAGCGGTTTTGCGTCCGGAATTGCGTAAAACGAAAAAGTTAGAGCGTTTCCGCGTTTCCGTGAAAAACGGAAACGCTCTAGATCGGGTTGCGGCTGGGCGGATGATGCCGAAGGCTGGGCGATGCGGCAAGCAAAGCCGCATCGCCTGCGACAATAACAGCGAAATTGGAGGCGTTTTTTGCTGAAAAATCAGCGCGGCGCGCGTTTGGCGAGGATACGCTGCAGCGTGCGTCGATGCATGTTCAGGCGTCGCGCTGTCTCCGAAACGTTGCGTTCGCACATTTCATAGACGCGCTGGATATGTTCCCAGCGCACCCGGTCGGCCGACATCGGGTTTTCCGGCGGGGCGACACGGTCGCTGCCGGTGCGCGTCAACGCCGCGAAGATATCGTCGGCGTCGGCGGGTTTGGAGAGATAGTCGACGGCGCCAAGTTTCACGGCAGTCACTGCCGTGGCGATGTTGCCGTAGCCGGTGAGGATGATGGCGCGCGCATCGGCACGCTTCTCGCGGATGGCGGCAACGACATCGAGCCCGCTGCCGTCGCCGAGGCGCATGTCCACGACCGCATAGGCCGGCGGATTGGCGCGCGCCTTCACGAGCGCTTCCTCGACACTTTCCGCGGTTTCGACCACAAAACCGCGTCCTTCCATGGCGCGGGCAAGCCGGGTGAGAAATGGCTTGTCGTCCTCGACGATCAACAGCGAGGTATCGTCGCCCGTCACCATGCCGCCATGGGCATCTTCACCGCTCATGATTGGTTCTTGTCCTTTTTCTTTATTTTCGGCCCAGATATAGCGACTGTGCCTTAATTGTCCAATTTTGAGCGGTTTTCAGCTCGGTTTCGGGGCCGTTCTGCGTTATTCCGCCGCATCAGGGCTGGCGGGATACATGGCCTTGGCATTGACGAATGCTTCGCGCGGCCAGTTGATGCGCACAACCGCTCCCTCACCGGGCCCTCCCGAGTTCTGGAACTCGATGTTTGCGCCCGAGCGTTCGATCAGTGTCTTGGCAATGAACAGGCCGAGCCCCAGCCCGCCGCCACGTTCTGTACCCTGTCTGGTTGACATATAGGGCTCGCCGATGCGATCGATGATCTCCGGAGGAAAACCCCGGCCGTCATCGGTAATCGACAGCGTGACATGTTGGTCGTTCCAGCCCCAGCGCACCGTGATCGAAGCCCTGGCGAAGTCGACGGCGTTCTCGACCAGATTGCCGAGCCCGTAGAGCACGCCGGGGTTACGGCGGCTGATTGGCTCGGCACCGATGCATTCGCCCGGCTGCAGCTCGATCTTGATGCCGAAGTCGCGATGCGGTGCCACCACTTCCTCGACCAGTGACGTCAACGACAGCTGCGCCAGCAGGGGTTCGCCTTCAGATGAAAGATTGGTCAGGCGTTTCAGGATCTCACGACAGCGCTCGCTTTGCGTGCGCAGCAGGGAAACGTCCTCGCGGTACTTCGGGTCTTTGCCCAGCGTCTTTTCCATCTCACGCACCACCAGCGTGATGGTGGCGAGCGGGGTACCCAGTTCATGCGCTGCCGCGGCCGCCAGACCATCGAGGGCCGACAGATGTTGTTCGCGCTGCAGCACCAATTCCGTTGCGGCAAGCGCATTGGCCAGCTGGCGCGCTTCCTTGGCGACACGGAAAGCGTAGATGCCGGTAAAGGCGATCGAGCACAGAACCGCCACCCAAACGCCAGCGACATAGGGCACCGGCATCACCAGCGTGATGTTCTCATGCCAGGGTAGAGGTTCATGGAAGAACACCAGCAGTGTCGCCGCGGCCACGACCAAAGCACCAAGAATTGCCGTGAGCCGCAGCGGCAAAGACGTTGCCGAGATGACGACCGGTACGGTGAGCAGCAGCGCGAACGGATTGGTCAGGCCCCCAGTCAGGTAGAGCAGGCCGGAAAGCTGCAGGCTGTCGAACACCAGGATGCCGAAGGCGGCGGGTGGCGCCAGCCGGTGTGCAGCCGGGTAGCGGAAGGCCAGAAACAGGTTCATCCAGGCCGAACAGGCGATCAGCGTGAAACAGAAGCTGACCGGCAACGGGAAATTCAGCGCATAGGCGACGACCAGCACGGTGATGCTCTGGCCGACGATGGCGAGCCAGCGCAGCCAGATCAGCGTATTAAGCCGCAATCGGTCGGTCGGCTGGAAGTCGGGAGAGCGCTGGAAATTGATCATCAGGTCTTCTAGAGCAATTCCAGGAAAAGTGCGTAGCGGTTTTCCGTCCGGAATTGCGCAAACAAAGAGTTGGAGCGTTTCCGCGTTTCCGTGAAAAACGGAAACGCTCTAGAGCAGGATTCCGAACCGAAGGTCAGCGCAGCAAAAAATTGCAGACTTTTCGGACAAGGCGGGCGGCATCCGCCGCCCATCATGCGCCAAACAGATAGAGTGCACTGGCAGCGCCAGTTTCGTCGCATTTGCCAAAAATCAGGTGCCGCGCGGTTTGGCGCGGCTGGTGGCGGCGGCTTCGAGCGGGTTCTCCGGCCAGACATGTTTTGGATAGCGGCCGCGCATGTCGGAGCGCACGTCAGCCCAGGAACCGCGCCAGAAGCCGGGCAGGTCGCGCGTCATCTGGATCGGCCGGTGTGCGGGAGACAGCAGTTCGAGGGTCAGCGGTACGGTGCCGTTGGCGATTGAAGGGTGGCGATCGAGGCCGAACAGCTCCTGCACGCGAATGGCTAGCACCGGTGCTTCGCCGTCATAGCGGACAGGCACATGGCTGCCGGACGGCGCGTCAAAATGGGTTGGGGCGAGCGTGTCGATCCTGCGCTGAAGATCATGCGGCACCAGCGCGGTCAGGCCACTCGTCAATGCGCCGCTGGAAATGGCGTCGAGCGCCGCCTCGCCGGTCAGGAAGGGCGCCAGCCAGTCATCAAGCCGTTCGACCAGCGCTTCGTCGGTCATATCGGGCCATGGCGCGCCAAGGCCGCGATGCAGCCAGGCGAGTCGGTTGCGCAGGCTTTCCGCTTCCTTGCTCCAGGGCAACAGGGCAACGCCATGTTCGCGGACCGCTTCGATGACCGCGTTGTTGGCGTCCGCTCCCGTGGGAGCAGGCAGCATTCGCTCGCTCAGCACGATGGCGCCGAGGCGTACCGTTTCCCGCACGCGCACCGAGCGCTTCTCTCGATCGAAACTGGTCTCGCGACGTGTTTCAATGCGGTCGGAAAGAGCTTCGCGGATTTCCGGCTCGCTCACGGGCGCCGCCGCGGTAATGCGGGCATTCTGCGCCTTGCCCTGCAGGTCTGCGACGACAAGGAATGTCTCGCCGGCGAGCGGGTCGGCCACATCCAGCATTGCGCCGGAACCATTGGCGAGCACGAAGCGACCCCGTTCGCCACGCGCCTTGGCGACGCGGTCGGGCCAGGCATTGAGAAGAATCGCGCCCACGGTGCCGGTTTCGGGCTCGGTGGAAGAGCTGGTGCGTGCCAGCCTGTCGGCCAGCTGCCGTGCCGAATTGGCGCGAGGCGAACGGTCGGAGACGAAACGCATCAGGCGCCGTTCCAGGTCGGCGCTGTCGCCACCGAGTCCGCGTTCGGTAAGCAGGACCGCGAGCCGCGCCGCATCCGATGCGCGACCAACATTGGCAGCCTCGGCAACCATATGAGCCAGCCGCACCGGCAGTGCCAGCTTGCGCATGGCGGAACCGGCTTCGGTCAGCCTTCCGGCATCGTCGACCGCATGCAACGCCTTCAGCAGTGCGCGCGCCTCAGCCAGCGCCGGCGCAGGCGGCGTGTCCAGGAAGGCGAGGCTGGCCGGATCTGCAACACCGAAAGCAGCGCAGTCCAGCATGAGGCCGGAAAGATCGGCCTCGAGAATCTCGGGTGGGGTGAAGGCAGGCAGCGCCGCAGTCTGTTCGGCGCGCCAGAGCCGGATGGCGACGCCCGGCTGCGTGCGTCCGGCTCGACCGGCCCGCTGTTCGGCAGAGGCACGTGAAGCCCGGACCGTCTCCAGCCGGGTCAGGCCGCTGGCCGGTTCGTATTTCGGCAGTCGCGACAGGCCGGAATCGATGACGACGCGCACGCCGTCGATGGTGATCGAGGTTTCGGCGATCGCGGTCGCCAGAACCACCTTGCGCCGACCTTCCGCTGCTGGGCGAATGGCTGCGTCCTGCGCCTTGCCGTCGAGTTGGCCATAGAGCGGCACGATATCCGTGTCGGCACCGACACGGCCTTCGAGTTGCGCTGCCGTGCGCTCGATCTCGCGCTGTCCGGGCAGGAAGGCAAGCACGCTTCCGGGTTCGTCGGCAAGCGCGGTTCGCACGGCCTTGGCGGTAGCTTCTTCGATAGGCATCCCGGCCGGGCGCTCCTCATAGCGGATTTCGACGGGAAAGCTGCGGCCCTCGCTTTCGATGACCGGTGCGCCGGACAGCAGTTTTGCCACACGTGCTCCGTCGAGTGTCGCCGACATCACCAGAAGGCGCAGGTCCGGTCGCAGCGCGCCTTGTATGTCGAGAGCGAGTGCCAGACCAAAGTCGCCGTCCAGCGAGCGTTCATGGAATTCGTCGAAGATCACCGCCGACACGCCCGGCAGTTCCGGATCATCGAGGATCATGCGCGCCAGCACGCCTTCGGTGACGACGAGAATGCGTGTCTTTGCCGAGGTGCGCTTCTCCATGCGCATGGCGTAACCCACGTTGCCGCCCGGCTCTTCGCCGAGCAGGGCTGCCATGCGCCTGGCCGCGGCACGGGCAGCGAGCCGGCGTGGCTCGAGAAGAACGATCTTGCCGGACCCGAGCCAGGAAGCTTCGAGCAAAGCGAGCGGCACCAAGGTCGTCTTGCCAGCTCCTGGTGGCGCGACCAGCACGGCACTGTTGCCGCCAGCAAGCGCGCTCGTCAGCGCCGGCAGAACCGTGGTAACGGGCAGGTCGGGCAGGCGCGGCGTGTTCATCGGGCAAACGCCCGCGAGCACTGGCCGCGCATTTCAGTGGCCTGAAGTGAAGACATGGAAGGCGGCTTTAGACCGGGATGACGTTTGGTTGAAACGTCATCCCGGTCTCGCGGTTTTGTTGGAGCGGGATCTTTTCCGAAAACCGGTTCCCACTTTTCGGGATCACGCTCTAGGCCGCCTTCTTGCGAGCAAGCCTCGCCTTGATGCTGTCGACGTCGGCGCGCGGCGTCGCCGCGAACAGCGTCTTCGTGTAGCTGTGCTGCGGGTTGGCGAAGACCTCTTCGCGAGAGCCGTATTCGACGGCCTCGCCGAAATACATCACCATGACGTCATCGGCGATGTAACGCACCACCGATAGGTCGTGACTGATGAAGACGTAGGTCAGCTGGAACTCGTCCTGCAGGTCGGCGAGCAGGTTGAGCACCTGGGCCTGCACGGAAAGGTCGAGCGCCGAAACAGGCTCGTCCAGCACCAGCAGGCTTGGGTTCAGCATCAACGCACGCGCAATCGCGATGCGCTGACGCTGGCCGCCGGAGAACATGTGCGGATAACGGTTGTAGTGCTCCGGTCCCAGGCCGACTTTCTTCAGCATGCCCATGGCGCGGTCACGCCGCTCGGAAGCCGGAACGTCGGTGTTGATCACCAGTGGCTCGCCCAGGATGTCGCCGATCTTCTGGCGCGGGTTGAGCGAACCATAAGGGTTCTGGAACACGATCTGCACCTTTCGGCGCATCTCCTTGGAGAGACCATCCTTGACGATGTCGACCTTTTTGCCGTCGATGAACAGCTCGCCGGCGCTCGGTGCGTCGATCAGCGTGATGATGCGCGCCAGCGTGGACTTGCCGCAGCCCGATTCACCGACGATGGCCAGCGTCTTGCCCTTCTCGACCGAGAAGGAAACGCCTTTCACCGCATGCACCGTGCGCGCCGGCCGGAACATGCCGCCGCCGACATGGTAGTCGCGCTTGAGGTTCTTTCCTTCGACGACGACGGTCATGAGGCGGCTCCCGTAACGGCAGGCTCGAACAGCATGTCGGAGACGGTCGGCAGTCGGTCGCCGGTGGCGTTGTCCGGCAATGCCGAAAGCAGTGCGCGCGTGTAGTTGCTCTTCGGGTTCTCGAACAGCGACAGCACGTCGGCTTCTTCCATCTTCATGCCCTTGTACTGCACGACGACGCGGTCGGCCGTTTCGGCGACCACGCCCATATTGTGGGTGATCATGATGAGGCCCATGCCGTGCTCGGCCTGCAGCTTCATCAAAAGGTCGAGGATCTGCTTCTGGATTGTCACATCGAGCGCGGTGGTCGGCTCGTCGGCGATCAGAAGCTTCGGATTGCAGGCAATCGCCATCGCGATCATGACGCGCTGGCACTGGCCGCCCGACATCTGGTGCGGAAAGGAGTTGAGCCGCTCGGTCGGTTCGGGAATGCCGACGAGCTTGAACAGCTCGATGGCGCGGGCGCGGCGCTGGGCCTTGTCCATGCCCATGTGCACGCGCAACACTTCCTCGATCTGATAGCCAGCCGTGAAGCATGGGTTGAGGCTGGCGATCGGCTCCTGGAAGATCATCGAGATGTCCTTGCCGATGATCTTGCGCCGCTCTGCCGCATCGAGGGCGAGCAGATCGATGCCGTTGAAGCTCATGCGATCGGCTTTCACCGTCGCCGAGGATGGCAACAGGCCCATCACCGCCAGCATCGACACCGACTTGCCGGAGCCGGATTCGCCGACGATCGCCAGCACCTCGCGCGGTTCGATCGAAAGATCGATGCCTTTCACCGCCATGAACGGTCCGCTCGACGTGTCGAACGAGACCGTGAGGTTCTTGATCTCTAGCAATGCCATGATCACGACCTCTTCAGCTTGGGGTCGAGCGCATCGCGCAGACCGTCGCCGATCAGGTTGATGGCGAGCACGGTGATCAGGATGGCGAGGCCTGGGAAGGTGACGACCCAGGGCGCGCGCAGGATGAATTCGCGTGCGGAGGCAAGCATCGTGCCCCACTCCGGCGTCGGCGGCTGGGCGCCCATGCCCAGGAAGCCGAGCGCGGCAGCCTCGAGGATGGCGTTGGAGAAGGACATCGTCGCCTGCACGATCAGTGGCGCCACGCAGTTCGGCAGGATCGTTACCAGCATCATTCTCCAATGGCTGGCGCCGGCAACCTTGGCCGAGACGACATATTCGCGGTTCTTCTCGGCCATGACCGCGGCGCGGGTCAGACGCGCGAAGTGTGGTTGCAGCACCAGCGCGATTGCCAGCATTGCGTTGAAAAGGCCGGGTCCGAGGATCGCCACGAGCACAAGTGCGAGCAGCAATGACGGGAAGGCCAGGATGATGTCCATGACGCGCATGATCAGCGCGTCGACCCAGCCGCGGAAATAACCGGCCAGCACGCCGAGCACCACGCCCGACGACAGTGCGAAGACAACGACGATAAGGCCGATGAACAGCGAATAGCGCGCGCCATAGATGAGGCGCGAGAGGATGTCGCGGCCGACCGCGTCTGTTCCAAGCAGGAAGATCGACTTGCCGCCTTCCTGCCAGGCCGGCGGGGTGAGCAGGGCGTCGCGATACTGTTCATCCGGCAGGTGCGGCGCAACCAACGGCGCAAAGACGGCCGTCAGCACGAGGAGTGTGAACACCACCAGGCCGATGACCGCGCCGGTGTTCATGGAATAGTAGTGCCAGAATTCGGCAAACGCACGCTGCTTGGGACCGGATGGCACTGTCGCGGCTGTGGTTTCGCCTGCTGTTTGATCGGTCATGTCACTGCACCCGGATACGTGGGTTGATGACGGCATAGAGCACGTCGACGACGAGATTCACGGCCATGACAATGAGGGCGATGATGAGCAGCCCGCTCTGCACGACGGCATAGTCGCGCTTGCCGATGGCGTCGATCATCCATTTGCCGATGCCGGGCCAGGAGAAGATCGTCTCGGTCAGGATGGCGCCGGCCATCAGCGTGCCGACTTGCAGGCCGATTGTGGTGATGACCGGGATCAGCGCATTGCGGAAGGCGTGCAGGCCGATGATGCGGCGTGGCGACAGGCCTTTGGCGCGGGCGGTGCGGACATAGTCCTCGCCAAGCACCTCGAGCATCGCCGAACGCGTTTGTCGTGCGATGACGGCTAGTGGGATGGTGGCGAGAACGATCGATGGCAGGATCAGATGGCTAAGCGCGGACCAGAAGGCTCCGGGCCGGCCGGAGAGCAGACTGTCGATCAGCATGAACCCGGTGACGGGCTTGAAAAAGAACTGCAGGCCGATGCGGCCTGAGACGGGTGTCCAGCCGAGATAGCCGGAAAAGAAGATGATGAGCAGCAGGCCCCACCAGAAGATCGGCATCGAATAACCGGTCAATGCCACGCCCATGGTGGCCTGGTCGAACCAGGAGCCGCGCTTGACGGCGGCGAAGATGCCGGCGGGAATGCCGATGAGGATCGCGATGATCATCGCCACGAGTGCCAGCTCGAGCGTCGCCGGGAACAGCGTCATGAATTCGCCGAAAACCGGCCGCTTGGTGGAGAGCGAGATACCGAAATCGCCACCGAGCACACGGATGATATATTCGTAGTACTGGACGATGTAGGGTCGGTTGAAACCGAAACGTTCGATCAGTTCGGCATAGCGTTCGGGGCTCACGCCGCGCTCGCCAGCCATAGCGAGGATCGGGTCTCCTGGAAGCAGGCGCACAAACGCGAAGGCCGCCAGCGAGATGCCGAAGATGGTTGGCACAATCAGTGCCAGCTTGTGGAGTAGATAGCGGAACATGGACCTTAATAAAACGGCGGCGCTGAAAGTCCAGCGCCGCCGTTCCCTATTTCGCGTTGAAAGCCTTACTCGGTGACGTCAACACCGTCGAAACGGTGAATGCCGAGCGGATCCATGGCATAACCGACGACTTTCTTGTTCATCGGCATGAACACCTTGGAGTGAGCGATCGTCAGCCATGGGGCCTCACGCTTGAACACTTCCTGGGCCTTCTCATAGATCTCGGTGCGCTTGGCGGTGTCCGTGGTGGCCTTGCCCGCCTGGAGCAGGTCCTCGAACTCCTTGTTGCACCAGATCGCGTAGTTGGACTGGCCGATAGCCGAGCAGCCGAGCAGGAACAGGAAGTTGTCCGGATCGCCGTTGTCGCCGGTCCAGCCGAGCTGGAAGGCGCCGTCACGATCCTTGGCCTTGCCGCGTTCGCGATATTCGGTCCACTCGTAAGAGACGATCTCGGCCTTGACGCCAACCTTGGCGTAGTCGGCCTGGATCATCTCCGCAACGCGCTGCGCGCCCGGGTTGTAAGGACGCGACACCGGCATGGCCCAGATCTTCATGGACAGATCCTTGACGCCCGCGTCGGCCAGCATCTTCTTGGCCGCGTCGGGATCGTACGGATCGTCCTTGATGTTCTTGTTGTAGGACCACATCGTCGGCGGGATCGGGTTGACGGCCGCCTGGCCGGCGCCCTGGTAGACGGCGTCGATGATCGCCTGCTTGTTGACGGCCATGTTGAGGGCCTTGCGGACCTCGACCTTGTCGAACGGCGCTACGGTCGTGTTGTAGGCCATGTAGCCGACGTTCAGGCCTTCCTGTTCGGCGACGTTGAGGTTGGTGTCAGCCTTCAGGCCGGCGATATCCGCCGGGGCCGGATAGGACATGATATCGCATTCGCCGGCCTTCAGCTTCTGCGCGCGCACCGCTGCATCCGGCGTGATTGCGAAGATCAGGTCGTCGAGCTTCTGGCGTCCGCCGAAATAGCCATCCCAGGCCTGATAACGGATGACGGCATCAACCTGGTAGTCGACGAACTGGTACGGGCCAGTGCCGACCGGCTTCTGCGAGAACTGCGCCAGCGTGCCGGCCTTCTCGAGCTGGTCGGCATATTCCTTCGACACGATCGAGGCAAAGTCCATGCCGAGATCCGGCAGGAAGGCAACTTCCGGCTTGTTCAGCACGAACTTGACGGTGTGGTCATCGACCACGACGATTTCCTTCAGCAGGTCCGGGAAACCCATGCCTGCGAAGTATTCCCAGCCGGTGCCGGCCAGGTAGCTGTACCACGGGCTTTCCTTCTTCCACTGACGTTCGAAGGAGAACTTCACGTCTTCAGCGGTGAGCTCGCGGGTCGGGGTGAACCAGTCGGTCGTCTGGAACTTCACGCCCTTGCGCAGCTTGAAAGTATATTCCTTGCCATCGTCGGACACGGTCCAGCTCTCGGCCAGGCCGGGCGAGATGGTGGTCTTGCCGTGGTCGAATTCGACCAGGCGGGAATAGATGGTGCGCGACGACGCGTCGAAGTCGTTGCCGCCGCTCCACGGCGACGGGTCGAAACCTGCTGGCGACGCTTCCGAGCAGTAAACCAGCTGCTTGGCGTTCGCCATCCCACCCATGACGGTTGCGGCCAGCAACGCGGCCGCAAAAGTCAGTTTCGTTTTCATTGAGCACTCCCTGGTGTTCTTCCAAGCCCCTCTATAGGCTCGCGAAGGGGGCATATAAGCACCGTTTTTGCAGCATTGGAACTCCCTGTCTGTCCCCTATACTGTTATGGGAATAATATTCCACGAAGTGCCAAGGTATTGATAATATTGTTGCGCCAACGGCGAATCACGGGAATATGAAAGCCCGTATCTTTCGTTGAAGTGCAAAAACCTCCTACGGCTATTTGCGACAAAAAAGGACGCGCCCAGTGGGTTGCCGGTGACCTGTCGCAAATTCCCGTCAAGGTGCCGTTGGGGCAAGACTTGCACGCGGACGAATAGTCGCAATACATAGTCGGCAGCAGGGTTTTCGGCGCGAATAGCGCCAGTCGCACGGCGCACCAGCCCCCGCCCAAGAGGGGTCGAGCCGGCCCATATCATCGAGGGAGGAACAGGTGGCTAAGGCAACGAAGACAACAGGGCCGGTCAAGTCGGCAGGCAAAGCAAAAGCGCCTGCCGAAACGAAGGCACCACCCAGGGCAAAAGCTGCGAAGGCGGCCACGGAAAACGCTGCGGCGCCGAAGCCAAACCGGGCCGGTACAGCGAAACCGGTGGTCAGCAAGGCGGCCAAGCCGGCAACCGCCAAGGCACCGACGGCCAAGTCTTCAACAAAGCCCGCAGCTGTGGCGGCGAAAGCCGCGAACGCTCCGGCCGCCAAAGCAGTCAAGCCGAAAGCGGAAGCGGTGAAGGCTTCGGCAAAGCCTGCAGCCTCGAAGACCGAAACCGCAAAACCAGCCACCGCTGCGAAGAAGGCAGTCGCTCCCAAGGCGGCCGGCAACTCCAATGCTGCAAAGCCGACCGCAGCTCCGGTCACCAAGGCAGCCAAGCCAGCCGTCGCCGCAAAGGCTCCGGCCAGGACGAGTTCAGCGAAGACAAACAACGCCACGCCGGCCAAAGCTCCGAAGGCGCCAGCCGCCAAGCCAGTGGCCAAAGATCTTCCCAAGGCAATCGCCGCGCTCGCCGCCGGTCAGCCGGCGAAGCCGTGGCTGGCCAGCTACGCAAGTGTCGTTCCGGCGGAAATCGCCGGGCTGCCTGCGGAGTCTATCGGCGACCTCCTGGTCACGGCCTGCAAGCAGTTCGCATCGCATCCCGCCTATACCTGCATGGACAAAAGCATGACCTATGCGGAGCTGGAACGGCATTCGACAGCCTTCGCTGCCTATCTGCAGTCCAAGGGGCTGGCCAAGGGCGCGCGGGTCGCCATCATGATGCCGAACGTGCTGCAGTACCCGGTCGCTATGATGGCGATCCTCAGGGCCGGCTACACGGTGGTGAACGTCAATCCTCTCTATACGCCGCGCGAACTTGAACATCAGCTCAAGGATTCGGGTGCCGAAGCGATCGTGATCCTGGAGAATTTCGCCACCACGCTGCAGGCGGTCATTGCCCGCACGCCGGTCAAGCACGTCATCGTCGCCTCGATGGGCGACATGCTGGGCGGCCTGAAGGGCATGATCGTCAATCTGGTCGTGCGCAAGGTGAAGAAAATGGTTCCGGCCTGGTCGCTGCCCGGCCATGTCAAATTTCTCGCTGCTCTCAGGGAGGGGGCCGGCAAGGCCTTCAAGCCGGTTGCGGTCTCGCGCAACGACGTTGCCTTCCTGCAATACACCGGCGGCACCACCGGTATCTCGAAGGGCGCTACCCTGCTGCACAGCAATGTGCTCGCCAATGTCGAGCAGAACCGCCTGTGGCAGGAAACAGCCTTCATCAAGAGGGCACGGCCGGATCGCCTGATCTTCGTGTGCGCATTGCCGCTCTATCATATCTATGCGCTGACGGTGAATGCGCTGATGGGCATGCAGCAGGGTGCGCAGAACATCCTGATCCCGAATCCGCGCGATATTCCCGGCTTCGTGAAAGAGTTGCAGAAATATCCGGTCAACGTCTTCCCCGGGTTGAACACCCTGTTCAACGCGCTGCTCAACAACGAGGATTTCCGCAAGCTCGACTTCAAACCGTTGCTTCTGGTCTTTGCCGGCGGCATGGCGGCGCAGCGACCAGTCGCCGAACGCTGGAAAAAGCTCACCGGAGTCAACATCTCGGAAGGCTACGGCCTGTCGGAGACGTCACCAGTGGCGACGGCGAACCGCTTCGACGCCGACGAGTTCACCGGCACCATTGGCCTGCCGATCCCGTCGACCGAGATTTCCATCCGTGATGAGGACGGCAATGCCGTGCCTCTTGGTGAAGTGGGCGAAATCTGCATCAGGGGCCCGCAGGTGATGGCCGGTTACTGGAACCGAGCCGACGAGACCGCCAAGGTGATGACGGAGGACGGCTACTTCAAATCCGGCGACATGGGTTTCATGGATGACAAGGGCTACACCAAGATCGTCGACCGCAAGAAGGACATGATCCTGGTCTCCGGCTTCAACGTCTATCCCAACGAACTCGAGGAAGTCGTCGCCCAGCATCCGGGCGTGCTGGAAGTGGCGGCGATCGGCGTTCCGGACGAGAAGTCCGGCGAGATACCGAAGCTCTTCGTCGTCAAGAAGGACCCGAACCTTACCGCAGAGGCGCTGCTGGACTACTGCAAGCAGAACCTGACTGGTTACAAGCGGCCGAAGTACATCGAGTTCCGCACGGAATTGCCGAAGACCAATGTTGGCAAGATTCTGCGACGCGAGCTGCGTGGATAGTTTCGTCAGGCCCAGCTCTTCCCGTTGTTGAACGACGGGCGGAGCTGACCTTCGAAGCCGGCGAGCATCCATCTGGATGTGCAAGGGACGCTGCAGCCACTTTAGGGCTGCGCGTCACGTTTCCCGAAAATCGATTTCGATTTCGGGCTTATGCGCCAGCACGGTTGCGGGTGCGGCCGCTGGCGTGCGAAATTGGTGGCCTGACCGATGGAGATTCGCCGATGGCGCCGAGATCGCCCGCTTTCCTGTTCCTGCTGTTGCTGGCCGGCTGCGCCGGCGATGCCTCGCTGGTATCGCGCCAGGATGCAGCCGTGCAGACATCGATCCAATACGACAAGATCGAGTGCAAGAAGCTGATCTCCCAGCGCAACGCAGTTGCAAGTGCCGGCGGCGTCGCCACCGATGCCAAGCCGGTGTTCGCCGAAACACCGCTCGGGCTTGGCCCGGTGCTGCCGGATATCCGTACGACCAAGAAGCAGTCGGCCGACCAGGCTGCCGGCCAGGTCGACGCCATGAACCGGTCACTGATCCGGCGTCAATGCATTCCCAAGCCTGCTGCTTGAAAGGGCGAGCGCTGCCGCGCTCGCCAATCAGTAGCCTGCCGCGCGATCGACCGTGTTCTGTAGCGGCTCACCGCGCTCAAAGGCCGACATCTGCGCCAGCATGATCGGCACGAGGTGGTTGGGATCGGATGTCGCCGCAGCGTGCGGCGTCACATAAACCTTCGGATGGCTCCACAGCGGACTGGTCTTGGGCAAAGGCTCGACCTCGAACACGTCGAGGCTCGCTTCCTTCAGCACGCCTTCGTCGAGAGCACGCGCGATGTCATCGTCTTTCTGCAGCCGGCCGCGGCCGGCATTGATCAGCACGGCGCCACCCAGCCCGTTGCGGCGGCGCAGTTCCTTGAGCAATCCATAGTTGACAATGCCCTGCGTCGTCGGCGTCAGAGGCAGAAGAACCACCAGAATGTCGGTGGCGTTGAGGAAAGGAATCAGCCCGCTGTCGCCGGCATAGGTGGTGACACCTTTCATCGGTCGCACGCTGCGTGACCAGCCGTTGACGCAGAAGCCCAATGACAAGAGCACCGAGGCTGCGGCCCTGCCCAGCGTGCCAAGCCCCATAATGCCGACAGAGATGTCGTTGGCCGGCCTTTGCAGCGGTTCGTGCCAGGTCTTCTTCTGCTGCTGGTAGCGGTAGAGCGAGCCCTGGCGATGATGGTCGAGCACGCGCCACACCACATATTCGGTCATGTATTGGGTGAGGTTGTCGGCCACCACCTTGACGATCGGCACGTCTGGCAGTCCCGGATCGTTGAAGATGTGGTCGACGCCCGCACCGATCGAGAAGATGGCCCTCAGGTTCGGCAAGTTGGAGAGCAGGTTGGGCTTGTGCTTCCAGACCACTGCATAGGCGATCGACGGATCATCCTTGCCGGCGGGCTCGGTCACCACGTCGCGCTCGGCTGAAAGCAGTTCGTGCCAGCGCTGCGGATGAAATCCGGTGACCGAGAGCAGGACACGGCCTTTTTCCAGAACTGGCATTTTTCGTTCTTCCCTCGAGGAGTTGTGCTGCCGCTATTCGTTGACGGCACCGAGTGGCGCGGTCTCGATGCGGAAAGCGGCCGAGATCAAGGCTCGAGTATACTCGGTCTGGGGTCGCTCGAAAATTTGTTCGGATGGTCCAGCCTCGACGACCTTGCCGTTGCGCATGACGATGACGTCGTTGGCGAGTGCGCGGATGACCTTCAGGTCATGGCTGATGAACAGATAGGCCAGGTTGTGCTTGGCCTGCAGGTTGCGCAAAAGGTCCACCACCTGCGCCTGAACGCTCATGTCGAGCGCCGAGGTCGGCTCGTCCAGCATCACGAAACGGGGCTTCAGCACCATGGCGCGCGCGATCGCCACGCGCTGGCGCTGGCCGCCGGAGAATTCGTGCGGATAGCGGAAACGCGTCGAAGGATCGAGCCCGACCTCGTTCAGCACGTCGACGACACGCTGATCGCGCTCATCGGCACTGAGCTTCGGCTCGTGGATCTTCAGCCCTTCCTCGATGATCTCGGCAATCGACATGCGCGGGCTGAGCGAGCCGAACGGATCCTGGAAGACGATCTGAAGTTCGCTGCGCAGCGGTCGCATGGCGCTGAAGGAGAGCTTGTTGATGTCGCGGCCGTCGAACTGGATTGCGCCTGTCGACGAGATCATGCGTGACAGCGCCAGGCCGAGTGTCGTCTTGCCTGAGCCGGATTCGCCGACGACACCGAGTGTCTGGCCGGCACGTACGACCACGTCGATGCCGTCCACCGCCTTCACATGGTCGACCACGCGGCGGAAGAAGCCTTGCTTGATCGGAAACCAGACCTTGATGTCGTCGCCGCGCATGACCGCCTTGGCAGTCTGGTCCGCGGCCGGTGGCCGGCCCTTCGGCTCGGCAGCAAGCAGGTGTCGCGTATAGGCATGCTGTGGATTGGCGAAGATTTCCTTGGTCGGACCGGTCTCGACGATCTTGCCCTTGGTCATCACGCAGACCCGGTCGGCGATCTTGCGCACGATGCCGAGGTCGTGGGTGATGAACAGCATCGACATGCCGTTCTTCGTCTTGAGCTTGGCCAGCAATTCCAGGATCTGCGCCTGCACCGTCACGTCGAGTGCGGTGGTCGGCTCGTCGGCGATCAGGAGTTCAGGTTCGTTGGCCAGCGCCATCGCGATCATGACGCGCTGGCGTTGACCGCCGGAAAGTTGATGTGGATAGGCATCGAGCCGCTTTTCCGGATCCCGGATCCCGACTTCGTTGAGCAGTTCCACCGTGCGCTTGCGGGCCTGCGCCTCGCCCATGCCCTGGTGCAGCTTCAGGATTTCGCCGATCTGCCGCTCGATCGAGTGCAGCGGATTCAGCGACGTCATCGGCTCCTGGAAGATCATGGTGATCTTGTTGCCGCGTACGCTGCGCAGTTGTCGCTCGTCCAGCTTGAGCAGATCCTGCCCGCCGAACAGGATCTGGCCTGAAGGGTGGCTCGCCGGCGGATACGGCAAGAGCTTCAGCACCGAAAGCGCCGAGACCGATTTGCCGGAACCGGATTCACCCACCAGCGCCACCGTCTCGCCCTTGGCGATGTCGAAGGAGATGTGGTCGACGGCGGTCGAGACCTTGCCGCCCTGCAGAAAGGCAACGGAAAGATCGCGGACGGAGAGAAGCGGCGTCTCGCTCACTTGAAGGTCTTCCTTGGGTCGAATGCGTCGCGTGTCGCTTCGCCGATGAAGATCAGCAGCGACAGCATCAACGAGATCACCACGAAGCCGGACAGGCCGAGCCAGGGCGCGTTGAGATTGCGCTGTCCCTGTTTCAGCAGCTCACCGAGCGATGCCGATCCGGGCGGCAGGCCGAAGCCGAGAAAGTCGAGCGACGTCAGCGTCGAGATCGAGCCGTTCAGGATGAACGGCAGGAAGGTCAGTGTTGCCACCATGGCGTTGGGCAACAGGTGCCGGAAGATGATGGTGGCGTTCGGCACGCCGAGAGCGCGCGCTGCGTTGACATATTCGAAGTTGCGGGCGCGCAGGAATTCCGCCCGTACCACCCCGACAAAGGCAACCCACGAAAACAGCAGCATCAGCCCGAGCAGGATGAAGAAACCCGGCGGCAGCACGGCGGCAACGATGAGCAGCAGGTAGAGCACCGGGATCGCCGACCAGATTTCGATGAAACGCTGGAACAGAAGGTCGGTCCAGCCGCCGAAATAGCCTTGGACGGCACCGGCCGAAACACCGATCAGCGCCGAGCCGAGCGTCAGGATCAGGCCGAACAGCACGGAAATGCGGAAACCGTAGATCACGCGCGCCAGCACGTCGCGCGCCTGGTCGTCCGTGCCCAGCCAGTTCCAGTTGCCGACGATGCAATCGGGATCCACTGCCTTCTGCGGATACTGCCCGCAGCGCTTCTCGGCATCGTATATCCAGGACGGCTTGGTTGGGGCTGCTTCCGGAACTGCATTGTTGACCGTGCGGAACGAGTAGCGGACCGGCGGCCAGATCATCCAGCCATTGGCGTTGATCTCGTCGCGGATCACCGGGTCGCGATAATCGGTGACTGCGTAGAAGCCACCGAACTTCTCTTCCGGATAGGCAACCAGCACCGGGAACAGGATTTCGCCCTTGTAGGAGGCAATGATCGGCTTGTCGTTGGCGATCAGTTCCGACCCCAGCGACAGCACGAACAGCACGAGGAAGATCCACAACGACCAGTAGCCACGGCGATTGGCCTTGAAATTGGCCCAGCGACGCTGGTTGAGAGGCGAGATTCTTTGCCGCCCGATCGGCGCTGCCTCGGCCACCGGATTGGCTGCGACGTCCGCCATCACACGTCTCTCCGCTCGAAGTCGATGCGCGGATCGATCCAGGTGTAGGTGAGATCGGAAATCAGGCTGACGAACAGCCCGATCAGCGACATGATGTAGAGATTGGCGAAGACGACGGGATAATCGCGATCGACCACCGACTTGAAGCCGAGCAGGCCAAGCCCGTCGAGCGAGAAGATGTTCTCGATCAGCAGCGAGCCTGAGAAGAAGGCAGAGATGAACGCGCCGGGGAAGCCGGCAATGACGATCAGCATCGCGTTGCGGAAGACGTGGCCATAGAGCACCTGCCGTTGGGACAGGCCCTTGGCGCGTGCCGTCACCACGTATTGCTTGCGGATTTCTTCCAGGAAGGAGTTTTTCGTCAGCAGTGTCGAGGTGGCAAAGGCCGACAGCACCATGGCCGTCAGCGGCAGGGCGAGGTGCCAGAAATAGTCGAGAATGCGCTGCGGCCAGGACAGCTGGTCCCAGTTGTCGGAAGTCAGGCCGCGCAACGGGAACCAGTCCCAGAACGAGCCGCCTGCGAACAGGATCATCAAAAGAATGCCGAACAGGAAGCCCGGAATGGCATAACCGATGATGACGATGGCGCTGGTCCAGGTGTCGAAGGAAGAACCGTCCTTTACCGCCTTCCGGATGCCGAGCGGGATTGAGATCAGATAGGAAAGCAGTGTGATCCAAAGGCCGATCGAAATCGAAACCGGCATCTTTTCGAGGATCAGGTCCACCACCGATATGTCGCGGAAATAGCTGTCGCCGAAGTCGAAGCGGGCGTAATTCCACAGCATGAGCCCGAAGCGCTCGAGCGGCGGCTTGTCGAAACCGAACTGCTTTTCCAGCTTGGCGATGAATTCGGGGTCGAGGCCCTGCGCGCCGCGATATTTGGAGCTGACGTTACCGGCGGGATCGAAATTGGTGCCGCCAAGATCGCCACCGCCACCGCCGCCGAGGCGGTCAGCTGCGCTGCCGCCCTGGTTGGTCAGCTTGGCGATGACCTGTTCAACCGGGCCGCCGGGGGCGAACTGCACCACCACGAACGAAATCGCCATGATGCCGAACAGTGTCGGGATCATCAGAAGCAATCGGCGAAGGATATAGGCGCCCATCAGGCCATGCCTTCCAGGGGGCAGAGGAGCCGAAGCGTATGATGTTGGATGTCGTGCACCCCGTCAGGCCTTGCCAATCTTTGCTGCCTTGTCCTTGTCGAACCACCACAACGATTCAATCGGGAAGGCATAATCGGGTTTCGGCTCCTTGAAGCCGAACATGTCCCAGAATGCCACCCAGTGATTCGCATTGTGATAGTTTGGAATCCAGTCGTGCCGTGCGCGCAAGACCCGGTCGAGCGCACGCATGGCTGTAATCAGACTTTGCCGGTCCTTGGCCGCACCGATTGCATCGACCAACGCATCGACGCTGGGGTCGGCGATACCGGCATAGTTGCGGGTTCCCGGCATCGCTGCGCTGCGCGAATGGAAGAACTGCTCCATCTCGTCCTGCGTCGGCGACGGCGAAAACAGGAATGCTGCGATGACAACGTCGAAATCATACTCCGACAGTCGGCGCTGATATTGCGGCGTATCGACGATGCGGGAGGTCGCGTCGATGCCGACGGCGCGCATGTTTTCGATGAAAGGCGAAAATCTCTGCGAGAGCACCTCTTCGTCGCTCAGCATCTCCAACGTCAACTTCTCGCCCTTGTCGTTCTGGACGAAGGAGCCGTTGCGTTTCCAGCCGGCTTCCGCGAGCAGTTTCGATGCCTTGCCGAGCATCTTGCGGTCCCTGCCCGAGCCGTCCGAAACCGGCTGCAGGATGGCATCGCCAAAAGCCTCCTCGGGGATCTTGCCGCGCAGCGGTTCCAGCAATGCGAGTTCTTCGGCGCCTGGTTTGCCGTCGGCGCGAAAGTCGGAGAGTTCGAACAGCGACTGGGAGCGATTGTAGAGATCGTAGAAGAAGTTGCGCTTCGTCCATTCGAAATCGAAGCAGAGGCCGATTGCCTGCCGCACCTTGACGTCGTTGAAACGGTCGCGGCGGTGGTTGAGCGCCATCGCCTGCATGCGCGGGCGCTTTTCGTTCGGGAATTCGCGTTTGATGACTTTGCCTTCGCGGACTGACGGGAAATCGTAGTCGATCGCCCAGCTGCGCGAGACCGATTCTTCCCGGTAGAAAGTGTCGCCTTTCTTGAGTGCTTCGAAATTGGCCCGGCGATCGAGGTAGAAGTCGATGCGGAGGCGATCGAAATTGTTCTGGCCGCGGTTGACGTTGAGATCGCGCGCCCAGTAGTCGGCAACGCGCTCATATTCGATCGTTTGGCCGGGAGAGACACGGCCAACCTTGTAGGGGCCCGAACCGAGCAATGGTCGCATGCCGCCTTTGAAGCCGTTGGCGTCGATATCGGCCTTGGACAGGATCGGGAATCCGATGATCGACAGGATCAGCCGCTCGCTCTGCTTGCCGTCGAAGACGAGCCTGAGCGTCTTGTTGTCGTCGGCAATGGCGTCGGTGAGGCGCGCCAGGGGAATGGAAAAATCCGGGGCGCCGTCGCTCTTCAGAAGTTTGTAGGAGAAGGCGATGTCATCGGCAGTCAGCGGGGCGCCGTCATGGAAGCGTGCCTCGGGCCGTAGCTTGAAGGTGAAGCTGTTGCGGTCGGGCGCGATCGTCACTGTTTCCGCGACCAGCCCATACATCGAATCGGGTTCGTCGAGTGCCGAAGCCATCAGCGCTTCGAAACACATGTCCATGCGTGGCGGCGAGTCGCCCTTGAGAATGAAGGAATTCAGCGTGTTGAAGGTCTGCGGGTTCTGGTTGAACACCCAGGTGAACGGCGCAAAGTTGAACGTGCCGCCCTTCGGCGCGTCCGGGTTCACATAGTCGAAATGCTCGAACCCGGCCGGATATTTCAGGTCACCGAAGGCCGACAACCCGTGCAGGGGTGTTTCGGTCGGGCTGGCGGCAAAGACCCGGCTTGGCAAAAGAGCAACTGCCGCCGTGGCTGCCCCAAGCGCCAGAACGTCACGGCGGGTTGCCATCAATTGAGGCCCTTGTACTTGGCGGCCAGGGCTTTCTCCTTTTCGACATCGACCCACCAGGAATCCACGTCGGGGCCGATATAGGTCGGCTGTTTGTCCGGAATGCCGAACTTGTTCCAATAGGCCAGACGCACATCGGGCCGTGTGAATTGCGGCACGGTGTAGAAACTCCACAACAGCACGCGATCCAGCGCGCGCGTGGCGGCAGCAAGATCGTCGCGATCGGCGGCGAATATGACACGGTCGACCAGTGCGTCGACGACCGGATCCTTGATACCGGAGTAGTTGCGGGAACCTGGCGTATCGGCCGCTTTCGATGACCAGAAATCGCGCTGCTCGTTGCCGGGCGAATCCGATTGGGGCAGGACCTGTGTGATCATGTCGTAGTCGAAACCGTTGACCCGGTTGACATACTGGCTGCTGTCGACGAAGCGCAGCGTGGCGGCAATGCCGATCTTGCGCAACATATCGACATAGGGGTTGAGCGTTGCCTCGGCTCCTTGCCGCGTGTCGAGAATCTCGAAAGCGAAGGGCTGGCCGGTCTTGGCATTGACCATTTTGCCGCCCTTGATCACCCATCCGGCTTGGGCGAACAGATCGACTGCCGTCTTCAGGATCTTGCGTTCCGCTTGCGGTGCATCGAAAGCAGGTATCTTGAATTCCTGGGTAAAAAGCTCCGGTGGAAGCTTGTCTTTGTATTCATTCAGGATTTCGAGCTCCTTGCCTTGCGGCAAGCCGCTCGAGGCCAGATCGTCGTTGCCCATGAAATAGCTGGTCAGGCGCGTGTTCAGGCCGAAAGACATGCGGTTGATCGCATCGAAATCATAGAGATAAGCCAGCGCCTGGCGTACATGCCGGTCCTGGAACTGCGGCCGACGGGTGTTGATGATGAAGCCCTGGTACGTTGCACGGGAAGAAGCCTTGAACTGCTGCTTTATGACATCGCCAGCTTTGGCGGCTGGGAAGTCGTATTTCGTCATCCAGTTGCGGCCGCTGTTTTCGACATTGATGTCTTCGAGGCCGCCTTTGGTGAAGGCGAGCCAGGCTGCACTGTCGTCGAGGAAATAGACATAGCGCCTGATATCGAAATTCTCGCGGCCGATCTTCACCGGCAGCTTGGCGCCCCAATAATCGGGCACGCGCTCCCAGATGATTTCCGCACCCGGCTTGAAGCTTTTTATCCTGTAGGCAGCTGAGCCAAGCGGGATTTCCAGAGTCGGCTTGGTTATATCGCGCTTGTTGCCTTTTGCGTCCGTACCTTCCCACCAATGCTTGGGCAAAATGGCGAGGTCGCCCATGATCTTCGGCAGCTCACGGTTGCCCTTTTGGTCGAAACGGAATTCCACCTCGCGGTCATTGATCGCCACCGCCTCGGTGACGTTTGCGAAATAGCGATTGTACATCGGGCTGTTGGTCTTCAGCACGTTGAACGACCAGATCACGTCATCGACGGTGATCGGTTTGCCGTCATGCCATTTCGCCCGCGGATCGAGGCGATAGGTGGCCGACGAATAGTCGGCCGGGTATTTGTAGGCGTCAGCGATCAATGGGTGGCTGACGCTGCCTTCGTCGATGGCCTGCTCCATCAGCGTTTCGTAGAGCAAGCCTCCGCCATACGGTACGAAGCCGGCAGCGGGCGAGCCCTGCACGATGTAGGAATTGAAGCTGTCGAAGGTGCCGATGACCGTCGAATTCAGCGTGCCGCCTTTCGGCGCATCCGGGTTCACGTAGTCATAGCGTTGAAAATTCTGGCCGTATTTCGATTCGCCGAGCAGCGAAGAGGTGGTGCGCCATTCATCGGCCATTGCTGCCTGTATGCCGATGGCGAGGGCGGCGCCTGCCGCCAGGAACTTCAAGGGCATCCCAAGCCGGAAACGCTGCATTCCTGATCCTTCTGCCTGTTGCTGGCGTGTTCGAACGGATACCTTAGCTTATTCGCGGCCTGCGAAAACCGGCAGAAGCTGCCTAATTGGCCGCGTGCAACAAAAAAGCCGGGTCAAACCCGGCTTTTTCGTGATCTCTAAGATGACAAACCCGTCAGTGTGCGCCTTCGGCAGGCTTGGCGTCGGCTGGCGCGGCGGCGGGAGTGGCTTCGGGCGCAGCGCCTGCTTCCGGCAGTGCTGCCGGGCTATCCGACAGCGTGCGCAGATAAGCGAGCAGATTGCCGCGATCTTCATCCTTGGGCAGGCCGGCAAAGCCCATCGCCGTACCTTTCACGAGGCCCTTCGGCGACGTCAGGAAGTGGTTCAGGTTCTCGAAGGTCCACTTCGTCTCGCCGCCCTTGGCGAAATCCTTCATGCCGGCCGAATAGGCAAAGCCCTCATGATGCGCGACCGGGCGATTGACGATGTCCCATAGATCCGGACCGATCTTATTGGGGCCGCCCTTCTCGCCGCTGTGGCAGGCCTGGCATTTCTTGAAAACAGTGGCGCCGGCTTCGGCCTTGCCTGCCGTCAGCAGATCAGCAACCGGTGTCGCGGCCTTGGCTTCCTTGCCGCCACCACCGGCGGCTTCCGGTTCAGCCGCTTCGATCGTGAAGCCGGGCTTCTCAGGCTTGGGCGAAGCGAACAGCGAGTCGGATACGATACCGACCGAAAAAACCACGAACACGGTTCCGAGCAGGCCGGCCAGTATCTTGTTGACTTCGTTGGAATCCATAAACCCCAGCTCCCATTTCCGGCAGACCGTTCCGTCCTTCCGGCTGTCGGTATCGAGACCCTCCCCGTCGAGGGGGGTCAAATCGGGCGGAAACTAGGTCTTTTGCTATTCGGTTGCAACACCTATAAGGGCGCTTCCAGTGAGACCTTTTGCCACTTTTCGCCCTGCCCGTTCAGTTCTGCGCCAATCATGTCGACATTGATCCTGATTCCCGCCCGCATGGCTTCCACCCGGCTGCCCGGCAAGCCGCTGGCCGATATCGCCGGCAAGCCGATGATCGTGCATGTGGCCGCCCGCGCCGCCGAGGCTGACCTCGGCCGTGTGGCGGTTGCGACGGATACCGAGGCGGTGGCAGACGCGGTGCGCGCTTTTGGTTTCGAAGCGGTGATGACCCGCCCCGACCATCAGTCCGGCTCGGACCGCATTTTCGAAGCGCTCGGAACCTTCGATCCGAAAGGCGAGATCGAGACGATCGTCAACGTCCAGGGCGACCTGCCGACCGTCGAACCGGCCATCATCCGCGCGGCGTTGAAGCCGTTCGAGGACAGGGCCGTCGACATCGCGACGCTCGGGGTCGAGATCGTACGCCAGGAAGAAAAGACCAACCCGAATGTGGTCAAGATCGTCGGCTCGCCGCTGTCAGAGACGCGGCTGAGGGCGCTCTACTTCACGCGCGCCACCGCCCCCTGGGGCGAAGGCCCACTTTACCATCACGTCGGGCTTTATGCCTATCGTCGCGCCGCGCTCGAACGGTTCGTGGCGCTGAAACAATCCGTGCTGGAGCGCCGCGAAAGCCTCGAGCAGCTGCGTGCGCTGGAAGCCGGCATGCGCATCGATGCCGAAATCGTGCGCTCGGTTCCGCTCGGCGTCGACACGCCCGAGGATCTGGAGCGGGCGCGCGAAATTCTGTCTCACTGACGAAGGCCTAAGCAAGAATGTCTCCTGCCCCCACCAACCGCATCTCGTTCCAGGGCGAACCGGGCGCCAATTCCGACACCGCCAGCCGCAACATGTTTCCGGCGATGGAGCCGCTGCCCTGCCCGACATTCGAAGATGCCTTCAATGCCGTGGAGACCGGCAAGGCCGACCTCGCCATGATCCCGATCGAAAACACCATCGCGGGGCGCGTCGCCGACATTCATCATCTTCTGCCGGAATCGAAGCTGCACATCATCGGCGAATATTTCCTGCCGATCCATTTCCAGCTGATGGTCTTGCCTGGTGTGCAGCGCTCCGAAATCAAGACGGTGCACAGCCACATCCATGCGCTTGGCCAGTGCCGGAAATATATCCGCAAGAACGGCTGGAAGCCGGTGGTGGCGGGCGACACCGCGGGGTCGGCGAAATTCGTGGCCGCCGAGAAGAACCGAACGATGGCCTCCCTGGCGCCTCGGCTCGCAGCCTCGCTCTACGGTCTCGATATCCTGGAAGAAAATGTCGAGGATACCGATTCCAACGTCACCCGTTTCGTCGTGCTGACCAAATCGAAACAGTGGGTCGAGCGGCCTTCGCCGGACACAAGGATGATGACCACCTTCATCTTCCGTGTCCGCAACGTTCCGGCCGCGCTCTATAAAGCGATGGGCGGTTTCGCCACCAACGGCGTCAACATGACCAAGCTGGAGAGCTATCAGCTCGGCGCATTTACCGCGACGCTGTTCTACGCCGACATCGAAGGCCATCCAGAGGATCCGAGCGTCAAGAATGCGCTTGAGGAATTGCGTTTCTTCTCCAAGGAAGTTCGAATCCTCGGCGTCTATCCGGCCAGCGATTCGCGCGAGCAGTGGAAGGTGGCGGACTGAGCATGATCCCGAAAAGTTGCAGACTTTTCGGACGAGATCATGCGCCAAAACAAGATCGTGCCGTCGCGGATCAGGGCAATACCGCCTCGGCCTCGATCTCGATCAGCCATTCCGGCAGCGAGAGACCGGTCACGATAATCCAGGACGAGGGTGGCGGGTTGTCCGGGAAATAACGGCGCAAGGCTTCCGCGATTGGTCCCTGCTCGTCACGCGCCGCCTCGGCGATATAGATGCGCAGCATCACCACGTGCGAAAGATCGCCGCCGGCCTGTTTCAGCAGATAGTCGATGTTGTCGAGCGCCTTGATTGTCTGCGGTCCGATGCCGCCTTCGACGGTTTTTTCGTTTTCATCGACGCCGACCTGGCCGGATAGGAGCATCCTGCGGCCGCCTTCGACCACCATCGCCTGGCTGAACCCATATTGTTGGCTGTCGAACAGCCCGGCGGGATTGAGCGTCTGGCGTAGGGTCAAGGAAAGCTCCTGATGGAAGGTCGATGAACTCCACTGTGTTGCTTGGAGCTCGTCATATTGGAGCAATCAGGCGCGAATTCCAGGACGCTCCAACACTCTTAAACTGCGCTCAGCCTTCGCTGTCCACCCACGCCTTGATCAGGTGATGTGCGATGGCGCCCGGTGGTGGCGTCATCAAACCTTCCGGGTGACGCCGCTCAAGCATCAGCCGTGTCTCGTCGCGCGAGAACCAGCGACAATCTTCCAATTCGGTGAGGTCAGCCTGGATGTCTTCGTTCAGCGCCTCGCCGAAACAGCCAATCATCAGCGAATAGGGGAACGGCCAGGGTTGGCTGGCATGGTAGACGACACGACCGAGCCGGATGCCCGCTTCCTCAAGGGTTTCGCGGCGCACGGCGGCCTCGATCGTCTCGCCGGGCTCGATGAACCCTGCGAGCGAAGAATACATGCCGGGCGCGAAGTGCGGCCCGCGGCCCAGCAGGCATTGCTCGCGCGAAACCGTCAGCATGATCGCCACCGGATCGGTGCGCGGGAAATGATCGGTACCGCATGCCGGGCAATGCCGCTTGTAACCGCCGGCGCGCATTTCGGACGGGTTTCCGCATTTCGAACAGAAGCGATGGCTGGAATTCCAGGAAAGCAGCGCGGCGCCCTGCGCCAGCGCGCCCAGTGCTGCTTCGTCGATCAGGCCCTGGATATAGACGGAGCGATGATCGATGGCTTTGACGGTTGCTGGCAATGCTTCCGGGGTCATTGCCGCCGGCGCCGCCAGGATCGCCTGCCCGTCGACGTACCCCAGCAGGATGGCCTCGGAAAGCGTGGTTTCGACGCCGGCGCTTTCGGCCAGATCGAACCAGGGATCGAAGGCGCCGCCATTCTTCAGCTTCAGATAGAGCCTGCCGTCGCGCATCGTCAGGATGCGTGCGCGGGGATCCTGCAACGCGACTTGCACGCAATCGTCGGAACGATTCTCGGACTGACGGTCAATACGGTTGCCGGCAAAGCCGACGAATTGGCTGGGCTCGCGCAACGGCGCGTCGAACAGGCGAAAGGTCATAGGGAGACTCAGGGGCTCGGCGGAATTGTCGGCGATTTATAGCGCCGCCTTGATCTGTTCGGCAAACCGGTGGAGATCGGAACGTTTGTACGGTTCGCGTGGCCCGTGCCCCCATACCGGCCCCGGCCAGGCAGGATCGCCCTCGTTGCGGGCAATGACATGGACATGCAACTGACGAACGATGTTGCCGAGCGCAGCTGTGTTGATCTTGGTGCAGCCGGTCGCCGTCTTCAGCGCCTGCCCGACCATATTGGACTCGAAGGTCAGCATCGCTTGGTCGAGCGGAGTAAGGTCGTGCAATTCCTCGATGCCGGGCCGCTGCGGCACCAGGACCAGCCACGGCCAGCGGCAATCGTTCATGATGCGCAGTTCGCACAGGCCGAGCCACAACAATTGTTCGCTGTCTGCCTCCAACCGGGCATCCAGCGAAAATCCGGCCTTGAGGCCAGGCAGCATCGGCATTCCCCCAGAGATTTGTCAGGAGGCTAAAGCGCCGCCGGGCTCGTCGCAAGCCCCTCATTGGTCTGCTCTCGTGGCCGGTATCTGTTCTGCGCCCGTGCATGACACTTGCATTCCGGTGCCAAATTGCCGATATGGGGGATGGGAGGTTGGTGGTGGACGATCCACTCGCCAACCGGGTCAGGTCCGGAAGGAAGCAGCCCTAACGAGCCCGGAACGGGTCATTGTTCCAGCCTCCCGCCTCTTCGCTCTTCTCCCGCGGTCCTTCTGTCGCGAACAATAACGGCGCGCAGCTCAGCGGGCGAAACTATTTGCGGAAACAGGCTCCAGGGAGCAGTCAGGGCGGATGAGCGAAGCCGGAAACAATCCCGCACCGGAAAAGGCCTCTGGTGGCTACCGCGTGCTGGCGCGCAAATATCGCCCGTCCAATTTCTCCGAATTGATCGGCCAGGAGCCGATGGTGCGGACGCTGACCAACGCGTTTTCCACCGGACGCGTCGCTCAGGCATGGATGCTGACCGGCGTGCGCGGTGTTGGGAAGACAACCACCGCGCGTATTCTTGCCCGCGCACTCAATTACAAGACTGCCGAAATCGATCGTCCTTCCGTCGACCTTTCCGTGCCAGGCGAGCATTGCCAGGCGATCATGGAGGGTCGCCACGTCGACGTCATCGAGATGGACGCTGCCTCCCATACAGGCATCGACGACATCCGCGACATCATCGATCGTGTTCGCTACGCGCCGGTCTCTGCGCGCTACAAAGTCTACATCATCGACGAGGTGCACATGCTCTCCACGCAGGCCTTCAACGGCCTGCTGAAGACGCTGGAAGAGCCGCCACCGCATGTGAAATTCATCTTCGCCACTACCGAAATCCGCAAGGTTCCGATCACGGTGCTGTCGCGCTGCCAGCGCTTCGACCTGCGCCGTATCGACGCCGCCGTGATCAAGGCGGATCTGAAGCGCATTGCCGGCCTTGAACAGATCGAGGCCGACGACGATGCACTGGCCATGGTTGCACGCGCCGCCGAAGGATCGATGCGCGACGCCCAGTCGATCTTCGACCAGGCCATCGCCCACAGTGCCGGCAATGTCACGGCGGAAGCCGTGCGTGCCATGCTCGGCCTTGCCGACCGTGCCCGCATCGTCGACCTGTTCGAACATATCATGAAGGGCGACGTCGCTTCGGCACTTCAGGCCCTGCGGGCGCTCTACGATGTCGGTGCCGATCCTGCCGCCATCCTCACCGACCTTGCCGAATTCACGCATCTGGTCACGCGTCTGCGTTTCATCGCAGGCGCGGCTGACGACGCGGCACTCAGCGAGGATGAACGCACAAGAGGCCTTGAATTCTCGCGCACGCTGTCGGTGCGGGTCCTGTCGCGCAGCTGGCAGATGCTGCTCAAGGGCATTCCGGAAGTACAAAGCTCCAACCGACCGGTTAGTGCCGCCGAAATGGTGCTGATCAGGCTCGCGCACGCGGCTGACCTGCCGACCCTGGATGAAGCGCTGAAGTCGCTGGAAAACGGGCAACCGGCGCCCGGAGCCGCGGCGCGTGCGAATGGCGCCCCCGCCCCTGGCGGCGGAAACGGCGGCACCGCGATGGCCTCAGTGCGCATGCCGGTCGCTCCTGGCGGCGGGCAGACCATGCGTCTGGTGGAGCAGGCTCCGGCCCCTGCCTTCGTACCGGCGCCGGAGCCGGTGCAGGAGCAGCAGTCGGTGCCGGTCAAATCGCTGGCCGACATCATCGCTCTTGCCGACCAGAACCGCGACATCGCCTTCAAGGTGCTCGTGAAGCGATATGTGCGGCCCGTGCGATTCGAGCCGGGCCGTATTGACGTGGCTTTGACCGAAGACGCGCCGAAGATGCTGCTTAACGACATGACATCGAAGCTGCGTGCCTGGACCGGTCGCAGCTGGCTGGTGTCCCTGTCGAAGGAAGAGGGTGGCCAGACGCTGGCCGAGGTCGAAACGACGCGACGTGAAAATGCGTTTTCCGACGCTCGCGCCGACCCTGCGGTGGCTGCGATCCTCGCCCGCTTCCCCGGTGCCAAGATTATCGACGTGCGCATTCCCGACGCACCTGCTGCCGAAAACGAAGATGCAGACCTGCCGGTGGAGCCGGCAGGAGACGACGACACCGATATTTGAAAAGGACCAGACGATGAAAGATCTGCTCGGCCTGATGGGCAAGGCGAAAGAAATGCAGGCCAAGTTCCAGTCCATGCAGGAGGAGATCGCCAGTCTCGAGGCCACCGGCCAGGCTGGCGGCGGGCTGGTCAATGTTACGCTGACTGGCAAGTTCGAGATGAAGGTACTGAAGATCGATCCGTCGCTGTTCAAGGAAGACGAGGTTGAAATCCTGGAAGACCTCATTCTGGCAGCTCACAACGACGCCAAGGTCAAGGTCGAACAGATCATGCAGGAAAAAACCAAGGCGTTGACTGCAGGCTTGCCTCTGCCGCCCGGCATGAAGTTGCCATTTTAAATGAGGGCAGAAGGTGTCTGAAGAAGAGCGAGAGGATTTATAAAGAATATACGGGTATTTGCTCTTGCTCTCCTTGTGTTACGAATTGAAACATTGCGTTATTTGCGTCGATTAACCACTCGGTAACGACTTCCTTAAATCCACGAATTGTTCACCTTGTTCGGCAAAGTAAGGCTTTAGCCATCTTTTTGCCCGAAAGTGTCTCATTCTTGCCGCATATCCTGGGGACAAGGCGGCTGCAAGAATGAGGGACGTTTGTTGATCGCCACACGTTGGAAAAAGCTGATCGCCCTGGGGACGGTTGTCCTGGGCCCGCTCTTCCTGGCTGCCTGCAGCCAGACCACCGGCAATCACGGCCTGTCCGTTGCCAAGCTTTCCGATTCGGCTGCTCCCAGCTCCAGGGTCGGTGCCTACCGATACACCAGCCGCGACAAGGAATGCCTGGCGCGCGCGATGTTCTTTGAATCGAATCGTTCCAGCCGTGACGGCATGGTTGCCGTCGGCACGGTGGTCATGAATCGTCTGCGCTCCGGCAAATATGGCGACAACATTTGCAGCGTTGTTGGTCAACGCGGCCAGTTCGCGCCGGGGGTTATGACCCGCCGTATGAATTCCAAAGCGATGCCGGACGTTGAGGCCGCTGCCGAGGCGGTGCTCAAGGGTGAGCGCTCGGCCAAGGCGAAGAACTCGATGTTCTTTCACACCGCAGGCCTGAAGTTCCCCTACAAGAATATGCATTATGTGTTGGTTGCCGGTGGCAATGCTTTCTACGAGAAGCGCGGCCGCAACTGGCAGCCGCTGCCGGACGAGAGCCCGACCATGATGGCCGCGGCGACGCCGGTTGCTCCGGCCGAGACCGTTGCTGTCGCTTCGGCGGCGACTGTTCCGACGACGGCCTTTGCTTCGACAAAGCCGGCGGCAGCCCAGGCCACCGCGCCCGTGATGGTAGCATCGGCTGAGCCTGCTCGGCTGCCGGTCATCGCCGCCTCGGCGGTGCCCAGCCAAAGGCCCCAACCCGTTTTGGCCTCGGTCACGACTTCCGAACCTGAGCCGGTGATGTCGTTCCAGTCGACGCCGGAAAATACGGACGCCATCGGCGCTCTTATTGTCTCGGAAAGCCGCCCGCTGCAGTGATTTGCACGCCCGCCTGAGCCGTATGCGACCGACTGCCGGCGGCATCTGTCTGGAATAGCACTGGCGCTCGTGGCTGCTCAGTTCCAAAACGGTCGAAAAAATCCTAAATCGGTGCGATGTCCAAGCGAATCGCCGGCCCGGAAATCGAACGCCTGATCCAGCTTCTGGCTAAGGTGCCGGGGCTTGGGCCGCGTTCAGCACGCCGTGCGGCGCTGCATCTCATCAAGAAAAAGGATCAGCTGCTGGCGCCCTTGGCCAATGCCATGGGCGAGGCGGTCGAGAAGGTGCGCATCTGCTCGACCTGCGGCAATGTCGATACTGCCGATCCTTGCATGATCTGTACCGATCCGCGTCGTGACGATGCCATGCTGATCGTTGTCGAGGATGTTTCCGACCTTTGGGCACTGGAACGGGCAGCGGCCATGAATGTCCGCTACCACGTGCTCGGCGGCACGCTGTCGCCGCTCGACGGCATCGGCCCCGATCAACTCAACATCCGATCGCTTGTTGATCGGATCGCTGCCGGCGCGATCAAGGAAGTGATTCTTGCCGTCAACGCCACGGTCGAGGGCCAGACCACGGCGCACTACCTTACCGACCAGCTCTCCGACTTCGACGTGAAGGTGACAAGGCTGGCGCATGGCGTGCCGGTCGGTGGCGAACTCGATTATCTGGACGAAGGCACGCTGGCTGCCGCGCTGAAGTCGCGCACGACTTTTTGAAACGAGGCTTCGAGAAAGACTGGATGGATCGCTTCTCTGGCTGGTTGCTGTCTTCTTCGTTGAAATGCCTGCTCCTGCTCGTTGCGCTTGCAGCAGGTTTTGCGGGGTCCGTTTCCGCCGCCCCTGTCGATGACCAGTTCCGCGCCTGGCTGCAGAATGATCTCTGGCCCGAAGCCAAGGCGAAAGGGATATCGCAATCCACCTTCAACGCTGCTTTTGACGGCGTAAGACCCAATCTCAAGCTGCCCGATCTCGTTCTGCCGGGCGAAAAGCCCAAGACGCCCAAGAAACAGCACCAGGCCGAGTTCGGTTCTCCCGGTGCCTATTTTGCAGAAAAGATCGTCGCAGCCGTTTCCAATGGTGGGCGCGCCCGCACCGGAAAATACGCTGCGACGCTGCGCCAGATCGAAAAACGCTACGGCGTGCCGGGCTCTGTGGTGCTGGCGATCTGGGGCCGCGAAAGCGGCTTCGGTGCAGCCAAGATACCTTATGACGCTTTCGAGGTGCTGGGCACCAAGGCTTTCATGGCAACACGCAAGGATATGTTCCGCGAAGAACTGCTGGCGGCGCTGGAGATCGTACAGCGCGGCCTTGCTCCGGTTGGCGCCATGAAGTCCTCCTGGGCCGGCGCGCTCGGCCAGCCGCAGTTCATGCCGACATCCTTCCTGAAACATGCGGTCGATTTCGACGGCGACGGCAAGACCGATATCTGGAACTCGGTGCCGGACGTCATGGGATCGATCGCCAACTATCTCGTCCATTATGGCTGGGTGAAAGGGCGCGGCTGGGGCTACGAGGTCACTGCTCCCGATGCGGTTTCCTGCTCGTTGGAGGGGCCGGACCGCGGCAAGCCCGTTTCGGCTTGGGGCAAGCTCGGCGTCCGTCGGGTCGATGGCAAGCCGTTTCCGGCCGGTGAGAGCGCTGTCGAGGCATTCCTGATGATGCCGGCCGGGCGCCATGGTCCGGCATTCCTGGTCACACCGAATTTCTATGTGCTGAAGGAATACAACACATCCGACCTCTACGCGCTGTTCATCGGCTTGGGGGCGGATCGAATCGCGCAGGGCGATCATCGCTTTTCGGCGGAATGGGGCGCGGTGGGTGGACTTTACAGGTCGGACATCGCCGGCCTGCAGCGGGTGCTTGAAAAGAAGGGTTATGACGTCGGCAGCGCCGACGGCCTTCCGGGTTTCAAGACACGTCGCTCAATCGGCGAATGGCAGGCCAGGAACGGCCGCGCAGCGACCTGCTATCCCGATGCGGAACTCGTGCGCGCGGTGAAATAGCATCCGCGAGAGCAATCCAGCAAAAATGCGCAGCGGTTTTGCGCCCGGAATTGCGTAAAACAAGGAGTTGCCGGGATCACGCAGCCTTCGACATGCCGCGATGGATATCGGCCAGCATCTCGAAGGAGCGTACACGGGCGGCATGATCGAAGACCTGAGCAGTCACCATCAGTTCGTCGGCGCCGGTGCGTGCGATGAAGGCCTCGACACCTTGCTTTACCGTTTCCGCTGAGCCGACCACGGCGCAGGACAGTGCCTGGTTCAGCATGGTGCGTGCAACGGGATCGAGATCGCGATCATAACCTTCGACCGGCGGCGGCAGCCGGCCCGGTCGGCCGCTGCGCAGGTTGACGAAGGCCTGCTGCAGCGAGGTAAACAGCAACCGTGCTTCCGCATCGGTCGGCGCGGCGATCACGTTGAGGCCGAGCATGACGCGCGGCTTGTCGAGATGCTGCGAAGGTTCGAACCGCGTGCGGTAGACCTCGAGTGCCTGATCGAGCTCCGCCGGTGCGAAATGCGAGGCGAAAGCGTAGGGCAGGCCGAGCATGGCGGCGAGCTGCGCGCCGTAGAGGCTGGAGCCGAGGATCCAGACCGGCACGTTTTCGCCTTCGCCCGGCACGGCGCGGATGCGCTGGCCTTCCTCGGCCGGCTCGAAATAGGCCATCAGTTCGACGACATCGCGCGGGAAACTATCGACGCCGGCGTCGAGGTTTCGGCGCAACGCTCGCGCCGTCATCATGTCGGTGCCCGGTGCGCGGCCGAGGCCGAGATCGATACGGCCCGGGTGAAGCGCGGCCAGCGTGCCGAATTGTTCGGCGATCACCAGTGGCGCATGGTTGGGCAGCATGATGCCGCCCGCCCCGACGCGGATGGTTTTGGTGCCGGCCGCGACATGGGCGATGACGACGGCCGTGGCGGCGCTGGCGATTCCCGGCATGTTGTGATGTTCGGCCAGCCAGTAGCGTTTGTAGCCCAGCCGCTCGGCGTGGCGGGCAAGGTCCAGCGTATTGGCCAGCGACTGCGCGGGCGTGCTGCCTTCGCCGACGGGTGACAGGTCAAGAACGGAGAGATCGGTCATGGGCATGTCCCGCTGCAAGGTTCGGTCGCATATAGGGTTGCCCTGCCGATCCGGCAAACCGAGACATTAGGCCAGCGGCCAACGCATCAGCCCGAAAATCGAATTCGATTTTCGGAAGGCACGATGCCCACATTCAAAAGTGCTAGCGCGTCCAAACGGAGGCGCGGCGCTCCAATGTGTCGTTGCGCTGCAACATACGCGTTCTATTCATGGCTGGCATACCGAATTGGTGCTTGATCTCTGCTTTCGCGCGCGTATGTAAGCCCCGCACATAGATTTCAGGGAACTGGACTTGGCTATCTACAGGGAAAAAGACATTTTCGAGCGGCGCAATGCCGCAAACGAGGCAAAGAAGGCGCTCCTGGAGCGCTTCAAGGCAAAACCGGCAGCGGACGATCCGGCAGTGCTGGCCCGCCAGGCGGAACGCAAGGCGATCCTCGAAGCACGCGCTGTCCGTGAAGCTGAAAAGGCCCGGCTGAAGCAGGAGCGTCTGGCCCGCGAAGCCGCCGAGAAGGCTGCCCGCGATGCCGCTGCGGAAGCCGCAAGGCTCGAGGCCGAAGCGAAGGCGCGCGAGGAAGCTGCGTTGCGCGAGGCGGAAGAAAACGACCGCATCTCGCGCGTGCTGGCCGACGAGGCTGAGCGCAAAGCCAAGCGCGATGCCCGCTACGCCGCCCGCAAGTCGCGCGTCGGTCGCACGCCTCCGGGTTTCTCGGCGCGCTGATTGTCCGGCGCATGACCCCGAAAATCGGAATCGATTTTCGGAAAGGCGCATGCGCATGCTCGAAGCAGAAAAAGAATAGCCCGCTCCACGTGAGATGAAGCGGGCTTTTTGCATGTGCCGCGATGCGGTTCGAGCATGATCCCGAACCGAAGGTCAGCGAAGCAAAAAGTTGCAGACTTTTCGGACAAGATCATGTGGCAAAACAAAGAGTTGGGCATTCCCGCGTTTCCGTGAAAAACGGAAACGCTCCAGTCGCCAGATTGGTCCGGTCTTGCTATCTGTCGAGCCGTTTCGGGCTGAGCATGGCATCGTCGAGCCCGAAATCGGCGATGCGTGACGGCAGCGGCAGGCCGCGCACGAGCGCCGCGCAGGCTTCCCCCATCGCAGCGGATGTCTGGATGCCGTAGCCGCCTTGCGCGACAAGCCAGAACAGGCCTGGCACGGCCGTGTCGAAGCCACCGACCAGATCGCCATCGCCGACGAAGGAACGCAACCCGGCCCATACGCGGCTCGGGCGGCCGACGGAGAGCGTGGTCAATTCTTCGATGCGATGAATACCGAGCGCGATGTCTTCCATCTCGGGCTGAACGTCTTGTGGTGGCATCAGGTCGGCATTGGCCGGCGATCCGAGCAGCAAGCCGGCATCGGGCTTGATATAGCAGCTCTCGTCGGCGGTGATGAACATCGGCCAGCGGGTGACGTCGTGACCGGTCGGCGGCGTGAAGACGAAAGCGGTGCGCCGGCGTGGCTCCAGTCCGATCTGCCTGGCACCGAACAGGGAGACGATCTCGTCGCCCCAGGCACCCGCCGCGTTGATCACGACCGGCGCGATGTATTCTTT
This sequence comes from Mesorhizobium loti, assembly GCF_002858745.1. Lineage (GTDB taxonomy): Bacteria > Pseudomonadota > Alphaproteobacteria > Rhizobiales > Rhizobiaceae > Mesorhizobium > Mesorhizobium loti_F. Next base: position 125,343 of record NZ_PJRO01000011.1, read on the forward strand.
GCCTGACGCCACAATGCGCCAGTCGGCGCCTGTCCGCTCGGCGGCGGTCACGTCCGCATTGCCGATCACGGCGCCGCCGGCGCGTTTCAACCCGCGCAGATAGCCCTGGTGCAGGGCATGCACGTCGATATCCTCGGCATTGGGATTGTAGACGGCGCCAGCGACACTTTCCGGCCGCAATACCGGCACCCAGGCCTTGGCACCTTCGAAATCGAGCCGTTCACCGGGGAGACCGATCGAACGGACTGCATCCTGATGTTCTGCGAGCATGTGTTCCTGCTCGGTGGAAGCGACGACAAGCATGCCGCGAGGCGTCAGGATCGGATGCTCGGCAAAGCCCGCTGGCGGTGTTTCGAGGAAGGCGCGGCTCGCCGAGGTCAAGGCACGTACCTGGCGCGTGCCATAGGTTTCGCTGAACAGCGCGGCCGAACGGCCGGTCGAATGGTAGCCGGGCTGGCTTTCGCGTTCGAGCAGCACGGTTTTCAGATGCGGCGCCAGCCAGTAGCCGACGGAAGCGCCGGCAATGCCACCGCCGATGATCACGACGTCGGCCTTCACGGGCCCGGGCTCTTGTGTCGTCATGATGATCCTTCGGCGCCAGCGGTCAGCCCGTTGGACAGGCATTAGTTTCTTATGCGCTAAACATTTTCAAAATTTGAAAACATCGTCAAGCGTTGGCTAGCGCATGCCGTAAAATCGGCATCGATTTTCGAAAAGGGATCCCGCGCCGGCTCAAAGTATCGGAACGCCCTTTCCACGGCTCGATTGGACGCGCGAAGCTCTAGTGATCCAGCATTTCGATAAGGGCCGACTGGAAATCCGGCTGCGCGCTGGAGCAGACCGCAAGCACAAGCCCATCGCTTTCGCCGACGGCGAGATAGGCGTGGCCCATGGTGCTGTCGATATAGATGCTCTCTCCCTTCTCGAGGCGAACCGGCGCGTAGTGCTCGGTGTGCACCTCGATCGCTCCCTCCAGGACATAGAGAAACTCCTCGCCGGAATGCCTGATGAGTGGGCCGAACTCCTCCAGCGAGCGGCTGGTGATGCGTGTCAGCACCGGCACCATGCGTTTCTTGGTGATGTCCGTGCTGAGGTAGAGATAGTCGTAGTTCTGGGTCTTCTGCTGCAATCCGTCGCCGTGCAGATTGATGGAGCGCCGGGTCAATGGATGGCCGGGTATTTCTGGTTCGGCTACCAATTCAGCCATCGACAGGCCCAGTCCCTCACCGATCTGCAGAAGCTTGTCGTAGGAAAGCGACATCTGGTCGTTTTCGACCTTGGACAGGGTCGAGATCGCCACGCCGGTCTTGTTGCTGACATCGCTCAGCTTCCAGCCGTACTTCTGGCGCAGGGCCTTGAGATTCGATCCGAGTTTCGGGTGCTTGGCCATCAATCCCCAACCGTTAGAGCAATTCCAGGAAAAGTGTGTAACGGTTTTCCGCCCGGAATTGCGTAAAAACAAAGAGTTAGAGCGTTTCCGCGTTTCCGTGAAAAACGGAAACGCTCTAGTCCGGTTCGACGACAGGACGATAGCCGTTGACAATATCGGCAACAAGGAAAATCATTTAGCGGATTAGAAAATGAAACTCTCACCCGTACAGGGTGGGAACCAACAATCTGACGTTGAGTGCCTGGCGGGATCGGCCAAGAAACAGGCCGGCTCTGTGACGGGACCGTTGCTTCGAGGAGGAATCATGGCTCGGGAAGTCGAATGGGCGCGTATGACGGCGCCGGAACTGCGTGCGATCGCCGAGCGTGGCAATGCGCTGGCCATCCTGCCGGTCGGTTCGCTGGAACAGCACGGGCCGCATCTGCCTGTAATCACCGACACGGCAAGTGCCGCGGCTGCCGCGCTGCGGGGCGCGAGGCTGGTTGCGGACGATGTGCCGCTTGCCGTTCTGCCCGGCCTCTGGCTCGGCATGAGCGAGCATCATCTGCCGTTCGGCGGCACGATTACATTGGACTACGCCGCCTATCATGGCGTGCTGCGCTCGATCGCGCGTTCGCTGAAGGCAATCGGCTTCGCCCGCCTGCTCATCGTCAACGGCCATGGCGGCAATGTCGATCCGCTGGCCGTTGCGGTGCGCGAACTGGCGGTGGAGTTCGATATGCCGATCGTGGCGACGACGCCATGGTTCCTGGCGCAGGAAGAAACCTCGGCGCTGTTTGAATCCGACGACGGCCCGAAGCATGCCTGCGAAGGCGAGGCTTCCGTCATGCTGGCGATCGCCGGCGATATCGTCAAAGCCGACAAGTTCAAGGATGCCGAGGCCCTGCAGGCAGGCCAGAACGAGGCGCCGCATGGTGCGTCGCGTTTCTACTCCTTCTCCGAGCGCGCTCCGAAGACCGGCACCTGGGGCTTCCCCAGCAAGGGCACTGCCGAGAAGGGTGAGAAATTCCTGGCGCTGCATGCCCGCGAGGTCGCCAACCTCATCACGTCGGAGATCCTATGGACGCGGCCGGACCCGGTCTGGCGCTCCGGTCGCGGCCTGCAGACCACGAGCGGCAGGGCCGAATAGCCATAATCAGGCGGCGGCCAGCTGTGCGGGGTTGGCCACCGCGCGACCGCAACAACAACCAGAACAAAGGGGAAGATCATGACTGTTCCACAACGCGGCCGCCTGGCCGCAAGAGCGTTTCCGTTTTTCACGGAAACGCGGAAACGCTCTAACTCTCTGTTTTTACGCAATTCCGGACGGAAAACCGTTTCACACTTTTCCTGGAATTGCTCCAGGCTCGCCACAGGCGTTGCCGTCGCCCTTCTGTCCGGGCTTTTTGCCAGCCAGGCGCTGGCCAAGAGCCTCGTCTATTGCTCGGAAAGCGCACCCGAGGGGTTTGATCCGGCGCTCTATTCCACCAATTCCACCTGGGATGCGTCGTCCAAGCCGATCTACAGCCGCCTGGTCGAATTCGAACAGGGCACCACCAACGTGGTCCCGGGCCTTGCGGAAAGCTGGACGATCTCGGACGACAAGCTCGAATACACGTTCAAGCTGCGCAAGGGCGTGAAGTTCCAGACCACCGACTACTTCACGCCGAGCCGTGAGCTTGCCGCTGATGACGTGATTTTCTCGCTGGATCGCCAACGCCTCAAGAACGATCCCTGGTACGGCTACATCTCCGGTTCGAGCTGGGAGATCTTCGAAGGCATGGAGATGCAGAATCTCATCAAGGACATCGTCAAGGTTGACGACAACACAGTGAAGATCGCCCTGAACCAGCCATCCGCTTCGCTGCTTGCCATGCTTGCGATGGACTTTGGCTCGGTTCTGTCGAAGGAATATGCCGACAAGCTCATTGCCGCGGGCACCAAGGAAAAACTCAACCAGCAGCCAATCGGCACCGGTCCCTTCCGCTTCGTCGACTATCAGCAGGATGCCGTCATCCGCTTCCAGGCCAATCCCGACTATTTCGGCGAGAAGCCGAAGCTCGACGAACTGGTGTTTGCCGTCACTGTTGACCCCACCGCGCGCATACAGCGCCTGCGGGCAGGGGAATGTCAGATGGCGCCGTATCCGGCGCCCGCCGATATCGCCGACCTCAAGGCCGATCCCAACCTGACGGTGATGGAAAAGCCGGGGCTGAACGTGGCTTATCTTGCCTACAACACGTTGGTGCCGCCCTTCGACAAGGCGGAAGTGCGCCGCGCGCTCAACATGGCCATGAACAAGCAGGCGATCATCGACGCCATCTTCCAGGGCACCGGCCAGGTCGCCAAGAACCCGTTGCCGCCGGGCATGTGGGGCTACAATGATGCGGTGGTTGACGACAAATACGATCCGGAAGCGGCCAGGAAGATGCTGGACGCAGCCGGCGTGAAGGATCTCAAGATGAAGATCTGGGCCATGCCGGTCAGCCGCCCCTACATGCCGAACGCGCAGCGGACGGCGGAGCTGATCCAGGCGGACTTCGCCAAGATCGGGGTCACGGTCGAGATCGTTTCCTATGAGTGGGGCGAGTATGTGAAGCGCGCCCGCGACAAGGATCGCGATGGTGCCATCATCCTGGGCGCGACAAGCGACAATGGCGATCCAGACAATCTGATCAGCTACTTCTTTGCCTGCTCAGGCGTTGGTGGCGCCAATTTCGCGAACTGGTGCTATCAGCCGGTCGAGGACCTGATGCAGAAGGCGCGCATTACGTCCGACCAGGCCGAACGCACCAAGATGTATCACCAGCTTCAGGTTCTGTTCAAAGAACAGGCGCCCTGGGCGACGCTCGACCATTCGACCGTGTCATTGCCGATGTCGAAAAAGGTGACAGGTTACGTCATGGACCCGCTCGGCTCGCATCGCTTCGAAAGCGTCGATATCAGCGAGTAAGCTTGAGGACGCTCCGTGGTAGTCTTCTCCACGGAGCGTTCCACATATCAAAATATTGCGGCCTGGCACCGGTCTTGGAAAAATTTCCAAGGCAGGTCAGGGTTGTTTGTACTCGAATGATTTTGCGGGTGCCCAAATCCGTGCTAGCGTTTTCCTTGGCTTTGCCCAAGTGGGGACAATGGCGAAGTACTTCCAATCGTTCTGCGATTCAAAGTATCTGCCATCGGCCTTGAGACGGCCGGTTCGGGCTTGTGCGGGCCTGACGGCTATTGAGGTTTTGAGATCAACATGAATGGTTGATCAGCAGGCGATCCGGCAGCTTTCCACCATCTGCGCCATCGACGCAGTCGGTTTCTCGCGCCTGATGAATGAAAATCAGGAAACGGCCGTCAAAATCTTCCACCAGCGGCGAAATCTGATTGCCGAAACGGTCGGGGAGTTTGGTGGACGCATTTTCGGTGCCGCCGGCGACAGCCTGATGGCGGAGTTCGGCAGCCCTGTGGAAGCGCTGCGTGCCGTGCTGGAAGCCCAGCTTCGCCTCGACAAGCTCAACGCAACTGCCGCGGAAAACCTGCGCATGCCCTTTCGCATCGGCGTGGCGACAGGCGTGGTCATCCAGAGCGAGGACGGAACCTTCGGCGACTGTGTGAACATCTCGGCGCGGCTGCAGGAATTCTCGCCGCCCGGCGGGGTTGCCATCACCGGTACGACGCATGAACACATCAGCGGCAGATTTTCGGTCGAATTCACCGATCTCGGCCCAATGCAGCTCAAAAACATCGCCTTGCCGGTCAGCATTCTGGTTACCACTCCGGCTTCAGGTCAAACCAAGTCACTCGCATTCGCGGCGGTTCGCTCCTCAATTGTCAAGCCTGCCAACACCGATGCCAGGGATCACCAGCCGGCTATCGCGGTGTTGCCGTTCCAGAACAGCAACCCGGACCGGTCGACGGACTACCTGGCGGACGGCATCGTCGACGACATCATCCACGGACTTGCGGCGACGCGTTCACTTCCGGTGATCGCGCGCGATTCCAGCTTCCAGTTCCGCGATCAGTGGCTGGGCACCGCGGCCATCGGCAATCTGCTGGGGGCTCGTTATCTGGTGACGGGTTCCGTTGCCAGCTTCGACAAGCGCATTCGGTTGAGCGCATCGCTCACCGACAGCAGCAACGGCCGTGTCGTCTGGTCCGGCCGGTTCGAGCGCGGGCTCGAGGAGCTGATCCAGCTCCAGGACGACCTGGGCGGAGAAATCGTGTCTACGCTCGAGCGCGAGGTTGACCGGGTCGAGCAGGTGCGGACCTTCCAAATTCCGTGGGAACGACTGCAAACCTGGCAATTGGTGCGCCGTGGCCGCTGGCATATGCAACGGCGCACGCGCGCCGACATGGAGGCCGCGCTCAAGCTGTTCCAACAGGCCTACGACGAAGATCCCAATTCAAGCACCGTGCTCAGCGAATTGGCCTGGTGGTATTTGTGGCGCGGCTGGCTCAACCGTGGCGAGCCTGGTGACCTTGCACGCGTGGCCGAGCTTTCCCAGCGTGCGCTGCTCGTAGACAGTCAGGATGCCCGCCCTTATGCATTTCTGGGTTCCATCGAAGTCCTGAGGCGACGCCCGCTTGTTGCGCAGGATTTCCTGCAACAGGCGCTTCACTACAATCCGAGCTTCGTCCTCGCCTACCAGGCCATGGGCAGCGCACGGCTCATGGCATCGCGTCCGCAGGAAGCGATCACCGTGCTCAAGCGGGCCGACCGTTTGTCGCCCTTCGAGAACTATCGCTTTCACACGCTGGGTGAGCTGACGGCAGCCTATACGCTGATGGAGGATTGGCAGGCAGTTATAACAACGGCCGAGCGCTCGCTGTCATTTGCCCAGGACTATTTCTACCCGCGCTTCCTCAAGATCGGAGCCCTTGTCCGGAGCGGGCAGATCGAAGCGGCGCGCGCCGAACGTGTTCTGTTCGAGGCCAGGCATCCGAGGTTCAGTCGCAGCTGGATCGACTGGATCCCCTTCGCCGATGGGTCCATCAACCAGCGCCTGCTCGACAATTTCGATGCCGCGGGCTGAGCCCTGCAAAGGCTGGAGTTTATGCCGTTCCGGACGGCGGCAGTGTGAAGCGGATCACTTACCCGGCGAAAGCCGAACCATAGCATAGCCTGCATGTCTCTGCGTTTTCCGGGGGGATCGTCAGAATGGGCTTCTCAACCAAATATTATGAAGCGGTTTTCAAGGGCCAGGCCGATCTGCCGCTCGGCAGCGAAGCGCCACCTTTCGACTTCGAACGAAAGCGCAAGACGACCCTTTTTGGACGCGCCGTCGGCTGGTTCCTGGAAAAGCCGGACTGGTGGCTCGGAATCTTGCGCAACGTCCTCCCTCGCTTCCGTGTCGGCAAGGTCGTATTCCTCCTGGGTTTCGAGGATGTTCGCGAGGTTCTCGAACGCGAATCGGAATTCGAAACGCCTTATGGCCCTGAGCTGCGCGAGTTTTCGGGAGGTCTCGACTTCCTTCTCAGCCTGAAGGACGGCAAGCTTTATCGCACGCAAAAGTCCGTGGTCCTCAGCGCGTTTCCACCCAGCGAGGTCGAGGAGCGGGTGCGGGATATCGCTGCGAAGCATTCGCAGGAAATCGTGCGCCACGCCGGCGAGAAATTCGACGCCGCCACGGATTTGATGCGCGTCGTGCCGGTACGGATCTGCCGGGAATATTACGGCCTGCAGATCGACGACGATCGGCAATTCGGCAACTGGGCCATCGCCATAAACCACATCTTGTTCGGAGACTGGAACGCGGATCCGGTCACGCGCGAACTGGCGGTGGCAGCCGCCGAGAACATGTTTGCCGCTGTCGATCGTTCCATAGACATTGCCGAAGCGGCGATCGAGCGGGGAGACGATGTAGACAATCCGCTTGGGCGGCTCATCCGGATGTCGAAAGACGATGGCCTGGTTGCGGGCCGGCAGGAGGTGCGTGCGATCATGGTCGGCATGGTCGTTGGATTTGCGCCCACAAATCTGCTTGGCGGCATCAATTGCCTGGAAGCCGTTTTGAGCCGGCCGGAGATCTTCGACTGCATCAAGAAGGCTGTCGACGAGAAGGACAACACACGCCTGGACAAGGCGGTACTCGAGGCCATGCGCTTCAAGCCGCACTGGATCTGGCCCTGGCGCTACGCCCGTGAGGAAAGGACGATCGGCGTCGGCCGACCACGCCCCTACCGAATTCCTGCAAACGTATCGGTTCTGCCCTTCACACGCTCGGCCATGTTTGACGCGTCGGTCGTTCGCGACCCGTGGACGTTTAATCCCGATCGCAGCTTGAGCGAGAACATGGTTTTCGGTGTCGGCATCCATCGCTGCATCGGTGCCTCGATCGCCAGCGTACAGGTTGCCGAGGCCTTCCGGGCCTTGTTTAATAAGCCGGGCTTTCGGCGCGCTCATGGCAAGGAAGGCAAACTGACCCGCATCGGTCCTTATCCGGACAAGTTGATGGTGGAGTTTGATGCGCCGGCCGAAAACCGCCTTACCGAGCAGGCGCTCGTAACGGTGTGTGTGCCGGTGCGCACGGGGGTCGATACGGGACAACTCCAGAAGGAAGTCGATTCTCTCGGCAATCCTGCGGATGGCGTCATCCAGGCAGCTCTGGATCGGACCGGCATCATCCACTTCGCCAGTCTGACGGCCATCTCGACAAGCGATACCGGAAAGAAGAGCGGGGATGGTTTCCACCTGGTGCTGGAACTGTCCGGTGATGGCAGCAAACGCACAGTGATCGAGGCTTTTGTCGGAGCAACGAAGGCGCAACTGCAGCCGATATTCGAACGTTTTGCAGCTGGTTCGCTCAAAGGTTCGCTGGAGGCCTTCCTGCTTAAACATTCGATCGATGTATCGCCGCAGTTCGGCGAAATGTCGGGGCTGGTATTCGCTGGCACGCCCGGACATTCGGTCGCGCGCATCAAAGCCGAGCAGGAGCTGGCGACCAAGCTTGGCACACTTGTCGAAGAACAGACCTTGCTCCGCCCGCCGTCGACAGCTGTCATATCAGACAGCTCTTCAGCGGGAGACATATTGAAAGAAGTGCGGCGCGAGCTGGAGCAGAATGAATATTTCGACTGGGCGTTCTCGCCCGCCCGGAGCCTGCTGGAGAAGCCGGGCGGGACGCTTCTGTCGGCGACGGTGCACAGCATTTTCAATCTGCGCACCGCAATCCCATTGATCGTCCTGGTCGGGTTTTTCACCTGGATGACTTATTACCTGCAATTCGACAAAGGCGCACAATGGTTCCGCACTGTGGCGCGCCTCGGAGATTCTCTCATCCTGGCAGTCGGCGGATTGGTTCTGGCAGCAGCTATATCGCTGACGGCCGTGGCTCTGCGGCTGCGGCATATCGAGCAACGCGAAGAGATCCGCACCGCAGGGATAGAGCTGGACGAATTGACCGAGTTGCAGAAGCGCGAGGATAAAGAGGGTTATGTCCAGAACCACATGACCGCGGTCTCCGTCATCAAGCCGGGGTGGTGGTTGAAGCCTGGAGTGCTCCGTCGCTTTCTGCTGCGGTTTTCGTTCTACGTCATTTCAATCGCGGCCAGACGCGCGTTCAGGCCGGGATATCTCGGCGACATAAGTACAATTCACTTCGCTCGCTGGGTCAGAATCCCGCACACCGATCGCCTCGTTTTCTTCAGCAATTATGGCGGCAGCTGGGAAAGCTATCTGGAGGATTTCGTTACCAAGGCCTCCGCCGGCCTGACCGGCATCTGGAGCAACACCAAGGGGTTTCCCCGGACACGTTTTCTGTTCCTGGACGGCAGCCGGGATGGAGACCGCTTCAAGCGCTGGGCCCGCGCCGAGCAGATCCCGACCTCTTTCTGGTATTCTGCCTATCCGGACCTGAACACCACGATGATCCGTAAGAATTCGCGCATCAGGCAGGGTTTTTATGCCGCACGCGCGAGCCAGGCACGTGATTGGCTGAGCCTGTTCACTTCGCTGCCTCGGCAGGATGGTATCAAACCGTCGCTGGCCCGGCAGCTTCTCAACCAGACCGATGACACCTCGGTTGAAAGCCTGGAAAGTGGCGAAATCCAGTCCCTCATCTTCGGTCCGCTCGGCAATCTTGAACACGCCGTGATGTTCGCGTTTGAAGTCGACAAGGAGAGCTCTGCGGCACAACGGCGCGAAGTGCTTGCCCATCTTTTGAAACACACGAGCTTCGGAGACACCAAACCGGGGGCGCGGGCGATGTTCTGTGTGTTTGGCCCGGACGGCCTGACGAAACTCGGCCTCACCGGCAGCCCGAATGGTAATACACTTGGCAGTTTTCCGCTGACATTCCGGCAAGGCATGGCGGACGATTATCGAAGCCGTATCCTTGATGATCGGGGCGACAGCGCACCCGAAAACTGGTCTTGGGGTTCCAAGACGACGCCGGTCGACCTCGCGATGATCTGCTATGCTGCCGACAAGGCAAAGCTGGATGGAATGGCGCTCGAAGTCGGCAATCTTGCCAACAGAACACGGCTCATTCCAAGGGCGGTCATTCCGCTCATGATCGATCGCACCAGCGTCAAGTGTCCGGCAAAGGATGTCGGAGGGGGCGACGAAGAGAAGCGTCCGGCGCGGGAACATTTCGGTTTCGTCGACGGTGTATCTCAACCGGTGATCAAGGGCACGCGCCGCCGGCGCAATCACAATTCAAGTCCCATTCATCAGATCGCCGCCGGCGAATTTCTGTTCGGCTATCGTGACGAGCACGGCTTTTATCCGCCCAGCCCGACGACACCCGCGGAATTCGATAGCGAAGGGCGCCTGTTGGCGATCGACGCGGACGGCAAACCGGTCGACGGCAGGGCGGCCACGCATGATTTCGGCCGCAACGGGTCGTTCGTCGTCATCCGCCAGCTCGAGCAGCATGTCGACAGGTTTAACGACTACTGCCGGGAAGAAGCGGCCAATCTGCGCGGCAGCGGCACTTATGGCTTCGAAGCTGCAGATGAAGAATGGATCGGTGCCCGGATCGTTGGACGATGGAAAAATGGCTCGTCGCTGACCAGAAATCCCGACGGGCCCGGGCGTGAGCTCGACAATCAGTTCACCTATGGCGCTGAAGATCCGCAGGGACTGCATTGTCCCCTCGGGGCTCACATCAGGCGTTCCAACCCACGCGATTCTCTTGGCACCGACATTGACACACAACTGCGCATCTCGAAGCGGCACCGCATCCTGCGGGCTGGCCGCAGCTATGTTCTGGATCGCGCCGGAAAGACGGAAAAAGGGCTGCTGTTCATCTGCTTCAACGCGAGCTTCGAACGGCAGTACGAATTCATCCAGCAGACCTGGATGTCTGCGCAGAATTTCCATGGCTTGCGCGGTGAGAAGGACCCGCTGATCGGCAGGCAGCCGGGCACCGCCGAAGCGCCGAGGGGGCGTTTCACGATCCCGCGTTGGGAAGGAGCAGTCGAGCTGACGACGTTACCGTCCTTCATAACGACGCGTGGCGGCGGTTATTTCTTTATGCCGAGCCGTGCGGCGTTGCAGTTCCTGCACTGGCGACTGGCCGCCGGTTGAGTATGGTATCGGCAAGCGTTGCCAGGCGGGCTTCAATCGGAGCTGACGCGTCGCAGTCGGGCTGGATCGTTGACTTTGACCTGACCGCGCTTGGTTGTGATCAGGCCGCGGCCGCGCCAGTCGTTCAGAAGTTTGTTGACGGATTCCCGTGTCGCACCGAGCGTCTGGGCGAGTTCCGATTGCGAGATGGCAATCCAGCCTGAGGCATCGGAGAGCAGTTCGGTCAGGTGCAGCAGGCGCTTGGCGAGCCTGGCCTCGATGGCGAGGAAGGTGTGATCGCCGAGCTCTTCGCTGATCCATCTCAATCGCTTGCACAGGAGTTCGATGACGGCTCGGCCAAGCAATGGATCCCGCTCGATGCGATCGAGCACTTGCTTGCGTGTCAGCGATACGATGGAGCATTCCGACCTGCAGATGGCGGTCGCTGTCCTGCGACCGCCATCCAGGACTCCGATTTCGCCGATGAGGCTGGGTGGAAATTGCAGATTGGCGACCAGCTTGTCGCCATCGGCGGAGAAGATCGAGATCTCGACGGAACCGGCAAGCAGGCCGTAGACGCGATCGGATGGATCGTCCTGCAGGAAGAGCAGCCGTCCCGCGGCATATCTTTCGGGTTTGGCGTCGCCGAACATCCTGTCCAGCAAGTCGCGGTCATAGTGGGCGAACTTCGCCAGCGTGTGTTTCGATTCCTGATCCAGACTGGTCATCAACACCGGTGCCCCCCGAGCGTGATCTCAGTTCAAGTGAGATTCGGTTGCTTGTTCTGAATTTCGTTCGTTGCCTTGCCTACGGAAAAGTCTACGCGCGGCAGCGCGGCTTGGATAGCGGACCGGAAGCGGATTTGTTTCTTCGCGGCGCGCTGCGTTGCCGTCTAAGCCATTGCCGGTTCCGGCCCACCTGCGGCCAGATCGCCTTTCATCAGCGCCATGATCGCCACCTGGGTGCGGTTTGTCGCGCCAAGTTTGCTCATGATCTGCCGGACATGGACCTTGACGGTCGATTCCTGCATGTCGAGTTCGCGTGCAATCAGCTTGTTGGATTTGCCGGAACGAAGCCGATCGAGAACCTGGCTCTGGCGTGGCGTCAGCAGGCCGTTGCCTGCGCTGGAATGATGGCGAGCGCGATCTCTGCCGTCTGCGATCTCCAGCAAGGCTTCGCGAGGGAAATACGCGCCGCCATTCATGATGAAGGCAAGCGCCTGGTGAACCATAGCCAATGGCGTGGTGGTCGAAATGAAAGCCTGGAAGCCGAAGCTCACCGCGCCAACGGCCTCTTCCGCTTCTGTCCGGTCCGAAAGAATGGCGCAGGGTGTTGTCGGGAATTGATCCCGCACGCTCCGCAACACCGTCCGCATCTGCAGATCGTGCAGCGATGAGCCACCTACGTTCAGGACAATCAGTGAAACGATGTTGCCTGGTTGAGAATAGAAACCGATGTTTTCCGGTTCTATCGCATGGGCCGATTTGCCGAGAGGGCTGACCCATTCGTTGATCAAAGTCGTGATGCCAGCGCATCTCAGCGCCAGAGTATCAACTACCAGCACAACCGCCTTTTGTGCATCCCCAGTCATTTTAGTCTCCTCGGTTTGTGGGCGCTTGCCTGTGCGCCGCCGGAACCCTCTTTCCGTATCGATTTCATCTAGTCGTATCGCAATGACGACGCCTCCGATGTGAGGCGCTTCACATGCGATGGGAGCTCGTCGAAAGTGCCGATATGGACGTCGGACGAGCAGCCGAATTCGCTTGAGCTTCCGTGGCTTACCCCGTCGAATAAATTACAAGACCCACGTTAGGCGCACCTTCCGCTCCAACGGTGCTCAGCCGGAAGTCGTAGATCTGCAATCAAGGCGATCAGCGCTATGAAGCCGTTTCCGGCGCCTCCATGCGGACTATGCTTGGCGCGCAATGGAGGAGTTCGCCATGGGCGCGTCGAATTCAAGCAAAGGCCACCAGCACAGCTGTGGCAGCCATCCGTCACAAACCGTGCAGGTGCGCACCGTGACGGCGCAGAGCGCAATAGGGGTTTCCGCGCAGGTGAGTGCGGACGCCTTCGGTCAATCAACGTTTTCCAACACGCAGGTCCATTTGACCACGATCGATCGTGGTCTCGCATCGTTTGCCATCGCAGCGGTTGGCGCGGAGGCTGCTGCACACGCCACCGGTGATCAATCGCCATTCGCGATGGCTTCTGCCGCGGTCACGATGACCAATGCCGATATCTCGGTCACCAACAGCAGGACTGTCACCGGCTCGGACATGCACGGAATGGGCCAGCAGACCGTCGTTTCGGCCATCGGCGCCAGCTTTGCTTTCGAAACGGGTTTGGCTCCTGCTCATCAGGTCAACGACGTTGCGGTCGAGGCCTGTCGGTCGGGTGTCGGCTCCCTGCAAGGCAATCTGGCAACTTTTGAGGCGAATGTGACCGCTCAGGGCGAGAACAGTTTCGTCGACCTCCAGGCCGATGCCATCGCCTTGGACGATCAATATTCCTCAAGCGTCGTTTCGGCGACGTCGGCCGTCGATACCGAGGTCGTCTACACTGAATACTCCGGCACCAGATGGGACGACACCATCGTGACGGGCAATGGCGACTCGCTGGTGCGGGGAGACCGTGGCGACGATACCATCCGTGCCGGCGATGGCGATGACTGGCTGTTTGGTGGCAAAGGCGATGACCGGATCGGCGGCGGCGGCGGCAACGACACGGCCTTTGGCGGCGATGGTCGCGACAATCTCGCTGGCGGCAACGGTGACGACTGGTTGTTCGGCGGCGATGGCAAAGACACCTTGTCGGGCGACACCGGAAACGACCTGATCGTCGGTGGCGATGGCAATGATCTGATCATAGGCGGAAACGGCAACGACCTGCTCGATGGTGGCGACGGCCGCGACGACATTTCGGGCGGCGCCGGCAACGATGTCTTCCGGCTGGGCTCGTCTCCCGGCGAGGGTGACGACCTGATGCGGGGAGGTACAGATGCCGACACCTATCTCATCGTTGGAGCGTTCGATGACGATACCATCGCCGATTTCTCGATCGGCGGCGGAGACCGCCTTGCCATCGAAGGTCTCGACGCCTTGCTTGGCGCGGGTTCGAGAGCCGTTTCGATGGAGCGCGATCGGGGCGACCGCGATGATCTTGTCGTGACGCTGCGCCTGGACGGTGAACGCTCGACGCTTACTTTGGATGAATTCTTCGCCAACAATCCCGAATTCGGCACGATGCCAACGCGAGGGACATTCAGCGCACAGCAAACCGCCACGATCATGCATGCCATTGCCGTGGATGCCGAAGCCAACCCTGCGTTAATGGATGTGCAACTCACCTTCCAGCTGGGTGATCTGCTGGCTGTCTTTGGCTGAAATATTCCAGATATAACGCTTTTAGACGCTCACCTCTTTGAGGTGAGCGTTCGTTTTTGTTGCGTTAAGTCAAGTTGTATCGGAAGCATATCAAAAGTATTACTCTGCAAGAGAATGAGATTACGCCGCTTGAATATTTGATGATCGATGCGAGGAGGCCTAGGCTTCAGATGCGCCGGACCTGAGTACCGGACATCATCAAACGACAAGGAGAGTGACATGACCTTCTACTGTGATCCTTCTGACGTGAACCTGGACGCTTCGTACGACTTCGACTCCAACATCGATGTCAACTTCGACCTGTATTCCGATATCGACAGCAACCTCGACGTCAACCACGACATCGATGTCTGCGTCGACATCAACGGCAACGAAGCCACGTTCGCGATCGACGTCCAGGCCTATGGCCATGACACCGCGACCGACCTCAATCTCGTCGTTGCGGTTCAGGAAAACGAGTGGTCGAGCATCACGGCAACCGGCTACGCAGCTGCCGGCTGATAAACCTCACAGTCGGCTGCGGCGCATCCTCCCACCGCTGCGGCCTGACCGAAAAAGGCTCCGCTTCGTGCGGGGCCTTTTTTATTGGGCGATAGAGCAATTCCGGGAAAAGTGCGTAGCGGTTTTCCGTCCGGAATTGCGTAAAAACAAAGGGTCAGAGCGCTTCGGCGTTTCCGAAAACGGAAACGCTCCAGCGGCAGGGCAGGGCAGGGCTCGTGCTGAGCGCCGAGAGAGGCGGATCCGATCCTACCAAAGAGGACCCGGTCTACGCCTGAAGTGTAACTCCACCTAAGCGTTGTGCCGCCGGCGCCGCTTCGCCGCTAATCTCCAGTCGGGTGCCCTCGCAGAAATCCTGTCTGCGCAAAAGGGGCAGACGGAGAGAGGCTCAGATGCGCAAGATATCCATATCCCGTCAGATCGGCAGCCAGAAGATCACCGCTGCAGCCAACGAGGCTGCATCGACGTCCGCAGTACCGACGGCACCGGCCGCGCCGCGCATATCGGCGGGAATGACTGCATTGGCAGCGGATCCTTTCGTGCTGATTCAGCTCTCCGGCAATGCGGACAATTTCAGCCAGACAGCGGACGGCAGCTATCGCATCGAAGGGCTGGCTGGAAATGATGTTATTACGGTTGCTGCGGCCTCTCTTGGCGGCGACTACCTCGATGGCGGCGCCGGCAACGACACGCTGAACGCGGCTGCCACCGACGACGTGCTCGACGGTGGCGTTGGCAATGACGTTCTCAACGGCGGTGCGGGCAACGACCTGTTGCGCGGTGGTGCCGGCGCGGACACGCTGAACGGTGGCGATGGCATCGATACGGCAGATTATTCGGCGTCAAGCCTGAAAGTGATGGTGGCATTGCCGCTGGATCCGCAGCGCACCGCGCGCGGTTCCGGCGGAGACGCTGCGCTGGATGTGCTGAGCGGTATCGAGAATATCACCGGCTCGGCTTTCAATGACACGCTGACCGGCAACAAGCTTGACAACCAACTGATCGGCAATGCTGGCGACGATCTTTTGCGTGGCATGGATGGCAACGATGTTCTGATCGGCGATGGCGCCAATGACGCCAACCAGGACGGCATTGCCGACGATCTTGACGGAGACGGAATCCCGGATGGAATCGATGCCCCCGGTGGTGGCAATGACACGCTCGACGGCGGCTTCGGTGACGACCGCCTGTTCGCAGGCAGCGGCAATGACACCCTGATCGGCGGCTTTGGTAACGACACGCTTTATGGCGGTGCGGGCGACGACCTGCTCACCGGTGGCGACGGCAACGACTTCATGGATGGCGGCAGTGGCAATGACGAGCTGATCGGCAGCCTCGGTGAGGACGTCATGCATGGCGGCGAAGGCAATGATTTCCTCGCCGCATCGATCGGCAACGACCAGCTGTTCGGTGAAGGCGGCGACGACGACCTGCAAGCCGGCGACGGCAACGATCTGGTCGATGGCGGTGATGGCAATGACAGGCTGATCGGGTCGTCCGGCGACGATCGCCTTCTCGGTGGAGCGGGCAACGACACACTGCAAGGCGATGCCGGTGCGGATTACATGGATGGCGGCACGGGTGCCGACACAGTGGACTATTCGCAAGGCGGGGCCATCGGCATCAACCTTGCGACAGGTTCCGTCAGTGGCGCCGCGGCAGGCGATCAGCTGATCGGCATCGAGAACGTCATCGGCTCCGGGCAGAATGACATTCTGGTTGGCGACGCCAATGCCAACACGTTTACCGGCAATGGCGGCGCAGACACCCTGATCGGTCAGGGTGGCGTCGACACGGCCGACTATTCCACCTCTGCGGTGGCGATAACGATCCATCTCAATACGACCGTCGCCGATCCGCTGGCGATCGGGACAGGCACCGGTGGCGACGCCGAAGGCGATCAATTGCAATTGATCGAGCGCATCATCGGTTCGGCCTTCGACGACACCTTGGTCGGCGGCGAACTGAACGACATCTTTGTCGGTGGCGCAGGCGCGGACAGCATCGATGGCGGCCTGGGCGCCAACGACACCACCGAATATTCGACCTCGTCTGCAGCCGTATCGGTCAATCTTGCCGGCGCGACGGCCAGCGGCGGCGATGCGGCGGGCGATATCCTGAGCGGCATCGAAAACCTGATCGGCTCGGCTTTCGACGACACCCTCATTGGCGACGGCTCGACCAACCGTCTCGATGGCGGTGCCGGCAACGATTTCCTTCGTGGTGGAGCCAATACTGGCAACGAATTCCTGATCGGCGGTGACGGGATCGATACCGCCGACTATTCGACTTCTGCTGCGGCAGTGCGCGCGATTCTCTCCGACGGTGCAACTTCCGGCGTGCTTTCCGTCGGCGGCGATGCACAGAACGACGTGCTGGTCGCGGTGGAGAACATCATCGGGTCCGCGTTCAACGATGAACTCATCGGAGCTTCGGGCGCAAATCGCCTCGAAGGGGGCACCGGCAACGACATTCTTACCGGAGGCGGTGGGGCCGATACGCTGATCGGCGGAGACGGTGTCGATACCGCTTCCTATTCCAGCTCCACAGCGGGTGTCTTCGTGCAACTCGACAATACCGGGGCAGCGACTGGCGTCGGCGGCCATGCGCAGGGCGATCAGTTGAGCGGCATCGAGAACCTGACCGGGTCGAGTTTCAACGACCTGCTCGTCGGCAATGCGCTGACCAACACGCTGGTTGGCGCCGGCGGCAATGATCGGCTGATCAGCGGCAGCGGCAACGACCAGATGCGTGGCGGTAGTGGCGCGGATATTCTCTCGATTACCGGTGCCGGTACCAAGACCGTATTCGGCGATGGCGTCAGCGACGGTGGCGTGGCTGGCCAGGACACGTTCCGCGTGCTCGGCGGCACCAACAACCTGATCTTCGATTACCAGGCCGGCGAAGACGTCTTCGTCCGCTCCAACCCGGGAGCCGTCGCGGCATCGTTGGCATCCCTGACCGTCAGCGGCCTGGCCTACTGGGTCGCGCGGGTCGCCAGCACGGCTCCCGGCATGGAGAGCTCGACCTTCGTGGTGCTTGGCGAACGCACGACCACAAATCCGGACGCCGCCATAACCAACGCGTTCAGCAGCTTCGTCTCGCACGATCTGTTTGTTGATCCCGCGCTTCTGGCTTGAGCTACCTGAAAACGGAGTGATGTAATGGCAATCGTCGGTTCACGAGCCCGCAAGGCGAGAAAGACGGAGCTGGACGATGCGATGGGGCAGGTGAAGTCCGCGATGATCATCGTTGCGGTCTTCAGCCTTGCCATCAACCTCCTGATGCTGGCATCGCCCATCTACATGCTCCAGGTCTATGACCGCGTCCTGGTCACTGGCCATCTGGAAACACTGGTGCTGCTGACGATCATGGCCGGCGCGGCGCTACTCGCGCTCGGCCTGCTCGACATGCTGCGCAACATCGTCATGGCACGCGCCGCGACCTGGCTGAGCGATCGCCTGAGCCCTGTCATCATCGCCGGCAGCGTCCGCGCGCGCCTGCTTGGCGACCAGGCTGGTACCCAGCCACTGCGTGATCTCGGCCAGGTGCAGTCTTTCCTGTCGTCGCAGGCATCGACTGCGCTGTTCGACCTGCCCTGGACGCCGGTTTTCCTCCTGCTGATCTGGCTGCTGCACCCGGCGCTCGGTGCGTTCGCACTTGCCGCGACGATACTCCTCGTCCTTCTCGGTGTGCTCAACGAGGTGGTGACGCGGAAATCTTCGCTGGTAGCGAATACCTCGCAGATCCAGGCCCTCCAGCACGCCGACATGGCGATCCGCAATGCCGAAGTGGTCCGGGCGATGGGGATGCTGCCGGGCCTTCTGGAGCGCTTTCGGACCAGCAACGATGCTTTCCTCGGCGCTTCCGACCTGGCCTCGCAGCGCGGCGCAACGATCATCGGGATCACCAAATTCGTGCGGCTGTTCGTCCAGTCGGCAACGCTTGGTCTTGGCGCCTATCTGCTGTTGCAGGGTGGGGCAACGGGCGGCGTCATGATTGCGTCATCCATCCTGCTCGGCCGCGCCCTGGCGCCCGTCGAGCATCTGATGGCGATCTGGCGCAATCTCGGCCAGACGCGCATCGCCTATGCGCGACTGAGCGAGCGCCTGCAGAATGTCAGCGCGGAGCCCTACCGGATCCGCCTGCCGGAGCCCGAAGGGCGCATCACACTCGAAAACGTCTCCTATTTTGCCCAGCCTGGCCGGCCGGCCATCATCGACAATCTGAGCGTTGCGTTCCAACCCGGAGAGGCTGTCGCCATCATCGGCCCCTCCGCCGGCGGCAAGAGCACGTTGTGCAGACTGATTGCCGGTATCGTTTTAGCGAGTTCTGGAACTGTCCGCCTCGACGGCACCGATGTCCAGCATTGGAACAGCGAACAGCTCGGCGAAGCGATGGGTTACCTGCCGCAGGATGTCGAGCTGTT
This sequence comes from Mesorhizobium loti, assembly GCF_002858745.1. Lineage (GTDB taxonomy): Bacteria > Pseudomonadota > Alphaproteobacteria > Rhizobiales > Rhizobiaceae > Mesorhizobium > Mesorhizobium loti_F. The sequence goes on from NZ_PJRO01000011.1 coordinate 144,518, forward strand.
TTCCGGCACCGTGCGCGACAACATTTCGCGCATGGCCAAAGCCGAGGACCAATCGGTGATCGATGCGGCCATGCTGTCGCATGCTCATGGCATGATCCAGCGCCTGCCGCAGGGCTACGAGACGCCGATCGGCGATGCCGGCTCACGCCTGTCGGGCGGGCAGCGCCAGCGCATTGGGCTCGCGCGCGCCGTATTCGGATCGCCCAGGATCGTCGTGCTCGATGAACCGAACGCAAATCTGGACCAGATCGGCGAGTCGGCGTTGGCTGCGGCGATTGCCGAATTGAAGGCGCAGGGTACGACCTTGATCATCGTCGGCCATCGCCCGTCGACGCTCGCGCAAGCCGACAAAGTGCTTTTCCTGCGCGACGGCCGTCTGCATCTGTTCGGTGCGCGTGACGAAGTCCTGGCCCGCTTGCGTTCCATCGCCAACGAAGGGGATCGCACGCCGCTTCACGTGGTCAGGGCCTCCGACGAAACACAGGCCGACGAAGACGCGGATTCCAAACCGCAGAAGATAGGGCCACCTGCGCCGCAGATCGAGCAGATTGCCTGATCGCAATGCAGAGGATGCTTCAAGGAGAGAGCGGGATGTCGAAGCCTCAGTCCGTCAAGTCGCAAGCACTCGTCAGGAATTCGCCCAACGTCATCGACGCCAGGATCGAACCGCCGAGACTGAAGGACGTTGTCCGAACGCCCGCCCGCTACGGCATGGCGCTTGCTTACATGTTCATCGTCGGCGGAATTGTTTGGTCGGCACTGGCGCCGATGGCGGAGGGAGCCACGGCAACCGGCATTGTCAGCCCGGATGGCAGCCGGCGCACGGTTCAGCATCTCGAGGGCGGTATCATCAAGGAATTGAAGGTGCGGGATGGCGACCTGGTTCGTGCGGGCGATCAACTGGTCACCTTGCAAAGCACGCAGGCGGCCGCCCTTTATGATCTCTATCTGGAGCAGGCCAGGACGCTGGAAGCGACCCAGGCCCGGCTGAATGCCGAACAGGAAGACAAGAGCGAAATAGTGTTTCCGTCGGATCTTCTCGCGAGCGCTGACGAACGCGCCAGGAAGATCATCGCCGGCCAGACTTTGCTGTTCAACCAGCGACGCTCCTCGCTCGATGCGCAGTTGCAGATCCTCGACGCACGCAAGCGGCAGTTCGAGGAACAGCTCTCAGGGCTGCGGGCACAGGTGACAAGTGTCGACGCTCAGCTTGCGCTGACCGAACAGGAGCACAGCGTCAAGAAGAGCCTGGTCGACAAGGCACTGCTGGCACGGTCCGAGACCTTGAAGCTGGAGCGCTCAAAGGCGGCATTGGATGGCGATCGTGGCAACTTTGTCGGCCAGATCGCCGAGGTTGAACAGAAGATAGGCGAGCTTGATACCCAGAGCATGTCGCTCAAGGCGACGCAGTCGGCCGACATCGCCGATCAGCTGGAGAAGGCGCGCGCGAGCTATATCGATGCGGCCGAACGGCTGAATGCCAGCAAGGATGTGCTGGATCGGACAGTCATCACCGCACCTGTCACCGGCAAGATCGCCAACCTCAAGTTCAAGACCTCAGGTGGCGTTATCGGACCGGGTCAGGCCATCCTCGACATCGTCCCGACCAATGAGGAGCTGCTGATCGACGCGCGGGTTTCGCCAAGTGATATCGACGTGGTTGCATCCGGTCTTCAGGCGACCGTACATCTGACCGCCTATTCCAGCCGCGGCATGCCGCGCGTCACGGGGACGGTCAAATCAGTGTCCGCCGACAGGGTTACCGACGAAACAACCGGCCAGTCTTATTATCTTGCGAGGGTCGAGGTGCCGCAAAGCGAGCTGGAAACACTGGACGAAGGCGTTGTCATGATGCCCGGCATGCCCGCCGAAGTGCTGATCGTGACAGGAAAGCGAACGGTGCTTGCTTACCTGATGGAACCGTTCATGGCCGCGTTCCGGCGCGGACTGCGTGAGGTGTGACCCTCGTTTTTCGGACCAACAAGCTTACAGTCGGCGCAGCAGCGCCGGCTGTAAGTCCTGGTTGCGTGCTTGCGACCTCATTTGTCCTTGATGCGTGTCGCCTGCACGGGCGTTGCCTTTATCGCTGGCGCCGCTGCGGGCTTCTTGGCGTCTTTTTTGGGTTTGCGGGCCTCTTTGCCCGGCCTCATCGAACCTTTAGCCATGATTCGCTCCTCCGTTGGGACAGGAAGCAATGAAACAACAGATTTCGGAAAGAGCAAGGCACCTGCCAAAGCATGATCCCGAAAAGTTGCAGACTTTTCGGACCAAGATCATGCGGCAAAACAATGGGATAGAGCGGAATACCGGCTCCGCTGGTAGCATTCCGCTCTAACACTGATGATGCCAGCCACAAACAGGCATTGCCCGGCTGCTCCGTGGCGCTAGATTGCCGGAAACATCGGGAGAAAAGGCCATGAAGATCGACGGTAGCTGCCATTGCGGCGCGATTGCCTATGAAGCGGAGGTCGATCCCGGCGCAACCTCGATCTGTCACTGCGCCGACTGCCAGCAACTGACCGGCACGGCTTTTCGCCTCACGGTTCCCGCGCCGGAAGCGCAGTTCCGACTCATCAAGGGCGAGCCGAAGATTTATGCGAAAACCGGCAGCAGTGGCGCCAAGCGTCTGCAGGCTTTCTGTGGCGAGTGCGGTTCGCACCTTTACGTGGTCGGCGCGGGCGACGGGCCGAAGGTCTACGGCATCAGGATCGGTACCACCCGCCAGCGGCAGGATCTCGTGCCGCGGTCGGAAAAATGGCACGGGTCGGCGTTACGCTGGTTGCCACATTTCGAGAGTGTCGAGACGACGACCGAGGGGCAGTAGGCGGCGTTGCCCGAAACAATCAAGCGTCGTCAGGGTCGACCACGCGTAGCCTAAGCTGTCCGGTCTTGGAATCCGCTGTGCGTGGCGCGGCCTCGACTTTGTGCTGCCCCACCGCCTTGTCGGTATCGTCGGCGCCTTCCGTCGTACCGAACTCAAGCGCCTCGATCTTCTGACCGCGCTTGGTGACCTTGGAGGAGGACACCAGGATATCGTCGATGTCCTTCGAGGCTTGGCCGAAATGGATCTGCAGTTTGCGCACTCGTTCATCCAGGCGTGACACATCCTCCATCAGCCGGATCACTTCGCCCTGGATCAGGTGCGCCTGCTCGCGCATGCGCGCATCCTTCAGGATCGCCTGGATGACCTGAATCGACAGCATCAGCAGTGACGGCGAGACGATGACGACGCGGGCGCGATGGGCGCGCTGCACCAGCGCCTCGAAATTCTCGTGGATCTCGGCAAAGATCGATTCCGAGGGTACGAACATGAAGGCGGTGTCCTGCGTCTCGCCCTGGATCAGGTATTTTTCGGCGATGTCACGGATATGCACCTCGATATCGCGCCGGAAGGATTGCGCAGCCACCTTCTGCAGTTCGGGGCTTTCGGCAGCACGGATGGCGTTCCAGGCTTCGAGTGGAAACTTGGCGTCGACGACCAGGGATGGCGCCGCGTTCGGCATTTTTACCAGGCAGTCCGGCCGGTTGCCGTTGGAAAGGGTCGCCTGGAATTCGTAGGAGCCGTGCGGCAGCCCATCGGCGACGATGGCTTCCATGCGTGACTGGCCGAAGGCACCGCGCGTCTGCTTGTTGGAGAGGATCGCCTGCAATTGCACGACCTGTCCGGCAAGCGACTGGATGTTGCCCTGCGCGGTATCGATCACCGCGAGCCGCTCCTGCAGCCTGGCGAGGCTTTCATGCGTCGACTTTGTCTGCTCGGTCATGGTCTGGCCGATGCGCCCGGTCATGGCGTCCAGCCGCTGGCCGATCGACTGCGTCAGTTCTGCCTGGCGTGCACCGAACACATCCGCCAGCGCTCCCATGCGCCCTTGCATTTCAGCTTGAGACTGCAGGATGCCAGCCATGCGGGCTTCGGCGTCACGTGCGTGGTCCGCCGCTTCCGCAGCAGCAATGCTGCGTGCCTTGGCTGCGCGCCACAGCGCGATGATCAGTGCAACGAACAGGACAAGGACGGCAGACAGGACGAAGCCCAGTGCCTGGCCAAGCGTGATCGTCGTCGCGCCGAGCCGGGCGACGGGTTCGGAAAGGATGGAGCTGAGGTCGTTCATCAGCGCAGCATAAACGATTCTTGTGACAGGAGAAGATCAAACCATGAACATGCTGACGGCAGTGCGGTTGACGCTTTCCCTGCAAGGTTTTAGGTGAGCGATATGTCGATCAAGCCGCTCATCATTCTTCCCGATCCTATCCTGCGCCAGGTTTCCAAACCGGTAGAGCGTGTTGATGAGCCGTTGCTGAAGCTGGCCGATGATATGCTGGAGACGATGTATGACGCTCCCGGCATTGGGCTTGCTGCAATCCAGATCGGCGAACCGCTGCGCATGCTGGTGATCGACCTCGCCAAGGAAGGCGAGCCGCCAGCTCCTCATGTCTTCATCAATCCAGACGTTCTGCAAAGTGGCACCGAGCGGTCGGTCTATGAGGAAGGCTGCCTGTCCATCCCTGACTATTATGCCGAGGTCGAGCGACCGGCCACAGTTAGGGTCCGTTACCTGGATCGCGAGGGTCGCTTGCAGGAGATGCAGGCGGAAGGATTGATGGCCACCTGCCTGCAGCATGAGATCGATCATCTGAACGGTGTGCTGTTCATCGACCACATTTCGAAGCTGAAGCGCGACATGGTGGTCAAGAAATTCAAGAAGCTTGCCCGCGACAAGGCGCCGAGCCGCCTGGTGGGCTGATCCGGGACACATTCATGACGCTTCGCGTGGTCTTCATGGGCACGCCCGATTTCTCGGTCGCGACGCTGCGCGTGCTGGCCGAGGCTGGGCATGACATTGTTGCAGTCTACACACAGCCGCCCCGTGCGGCCGGCCGGCGCGGCCTGGAGCTCACGCCCTCGCCCGTGCAGCGCGAGGCCGAGCTGCTCGGCATGGAAGTGCACACACCGGCCTCGCTGAAGGGGGAGGCAGAACAGGCGACATTTCGTGATCTAAACGCTGACGTCGCCGTTGTTGTTGCCTACGGTTTGCTGTTGCCGAAGCCGATCCTCGATGCGCCGCGCCTCGGTTGCCTCAACGGCCATGCCTCGCTTTTGCCACGTTGGCGTGGTGCAGCACCGATCCAGCGCGCCATCATGGCCGGCGATGCCGAAACCGGCATAATGGTCATGAGAATGGAACAGGGGTTGGACACTGGACCGGTCGGACTGGTTGAAAAGCTGGCGATCGATCCCGACATGACCGCTGGCGACCTGCATGACCGGTTGATGGGAACAGGTGCCGGACTGATGGTCGAGGCCCTGGCAAGGCTGGAGGCCGGGACGCTGAGCTTTGTGGAACAGGCCGCCGAGGGCGTGACCTATGCCGCGAAGATCGATAAGACGGAGACCCGGATCGACTGGACCCGTCCCGCGGATGCGGTCCACAACCATGTTCGCGGCCTTTCGCCCTTCCCTGGCGGATGGTGCGAGGTCACGATCGCTGGTCGTGTCGAACGGCTGAAATTGCTGCGTTCGACCGTTGCCGAAGGTGCGGGGGAACCGGGAGGAATTCTCGATGACCGGCTGACGGTCGCCTGCGGGGCAGGCGCGGTCAGGCTGGTCGAAGTGCAGCGTGCGGGCGGCAAGCCCGTCACCGCACAGGAGTTCCTGCGCGGGGCAAAGTTGGAAGAAGGAATGAAATTGTCATGAGCATGATGTCGATACGCGCGGCGACGCTGCGGGATCGCGAGGCGATCCGCCTCGTTGAAGAACATGCTTTCGGCCAGCAGACCGAGGCTGGTCTTGTCGATGCGATCGTCACCGAGGGCGTCGCCGTGCTGGAGCTGGTCGCAGAAGAAGACGGCCAGGTTGTCGGCCATATCCTGTTCTCGCGCCTTTATGTCGAGAATGGTGGCAAGCAGTTCCCAGCCGTGGCGCTGGCGCCGCTTGCCGTGGAACCGGATTTCCACGGCACGGGCATTGGCGGCGCGCTGGTGCGCGAAGCCCATATTCGCCTGAAGGATGCCGGCGAGAACCTGTCCATCGTGCTAGGAGATCCGGCCTATTACGGCCGTTTCGGCTATAGCCACGAGCGCGCCGCCGGTTTCGCCAGCGAATATCAGGGCGAAGCGCTGCAGGCGCAGGCCTGGGGCGAAGCGCCTCAGACCGGCGAACTGGTCTACGCTTCGGCTTTCGGCACTGCGCTGGCGGCGTAGCGTTCAGACGTGCCCCGCTATCGCCTCGACATCGAGTATGACGGCGGGCCTTATTCCGGCTGGCAGCGACAGGCTGCCGGCCAGCATTCCGTCCAGGCGGCGATCGAACAGGCGATCGAGCGTTTCTGCGCTGATGCGATCTCAATTCGGGGCGCTGGCCGCACCGATGCCGGTGTCCATGCCACCTCCCAGGTCGCGCATGCGGACCTGAGCAAGGATTGGCCGGCCGATACGGTACGCGACGCCGTCAACGCCTACCTGCAGCGGGCCGGCGAACGTGTCACGATTTTAGGCGCGGCTGCAGTGCCGGATGATTTCGATGCCCGATTTTCGGCCATCGGACGGCACTATCTCTATCGCATCGCCAATCGTCGCGCGCCGCCCGCGCTTGACATGGGTAAGGTATGGTGGGTGCCGAAGCGGCTCGATGCCGAAGCCATGCATGAGGCGGCGAAGGTCTTGCTCGGGCGCCATGACTTCACCACCTTCCGTTCCACGCAGTGCCAGGCCAACAGCCCGCTGCGCACGCTGGAACGGCTGGATGTCACGCGGCAGGGCGAGACGATCGAAGTCCGCACCTCGGCACGCTCCTTCCTGCACAATCAGGTGCGCTCCATGGTCGGTTCGCTGAAACGCGTCGGCGAAGGCGCCTGGACCGCAGCCGATCTCGAGGCTGCGCTGGAAGCGCGTGACCGCGCCGCCTGTGGCCAGGTCGCTCCACCCGATGGCCTGTTCCTCACCGGCGTCGATTACCCGGCATCCTGAATCTCGTCAGGGGCGGAATTTACTCGCCGCTGGCAATCACATTGACGCTGCGCCGATGCTCGATCGGCTGCGCCATGTGGCTCGGCATCGGCCACACCTTTGTCGAGCCGGGTTGCACCGGCCGTTCCAGATAGGTCGATAGCACCACATAGCTGCGTGTGGCCATGACGCCTGGTGTGTCATAGAGCTTCGCCAGCAGGCCCTCCAGTGCACGCGTGTCCTTGGCACGAACCTTCAGCAGCATGCAGGCATCACCGGCGACCGAATGGATCTCCTCGACTTCCGGGTAGGCGGAAATCGCCATCAGCTCGGGTGTCTTGCCCCAGCCGCGTGTATCGACGTGGACGAAAGCGAGCAATGGTTTGTTGACGGCCACCGGGTCGATCAGCACCGACGTGCTGCGGATCGCCTGGCTGCGGCGCAACCGCTTCACCCGTTCATGCGCGGCCGGCGCTGAAAGCCCCACTTTCCCGCCGAGTTCGGCGTAGCTGACAGTGGCGTCTTCGCACAGCGCGCCTAATAGTTTTCGGTCCATCTCGTCCAGGTCCCGTTCCGGAACGTTGTTTCGCCGAACGTCATCTGTTTCTTGCCTCATGGTCAAAATTCCTCTTGTTGCGGAATGCCATTCCGTCATCATGCATCCATGACGAAGACGGATCAATCATCTCCCCTGCTTGCTGAACCTGCTGCGCGGTTGCCGACGGTCGCCTACGTGCTGACCTTCTGCATCGCGGTCATCGGGTCCAACTCGTTGGTGCTCGGGCCGATCGCGCCGGAGGTGGCGCGGACACTCGGCGCAAGCGTTGCGCTGGTCATGTCCGCATCGGCCGCATTTGGGCTGGGTACGGCGGCCAGCGCGCTTCTGGTGGCGCGTCATGTCGACAGGTTCGGTGCCAGGCGCATGCTGTTGTGGGCGCTTCTTGGATTGGCGGCATCGCTGGCCTTGAGTGCGCTTTCACCGGCCGTTCCGGCGCTGGCTGGCGCGCAACTGGCGGCTGGCATCGCTTCCGGTATTGCTTTGCCGGCAATCTACGCCAGCGCCGCAGCGGTGGCGCCGGCCGGACGCGAGAGCCGGACCATTGGCCTGGTGCTGACCGGCTGGACGCTGAGCATGGTTGCCGGCGTTTCCTTGTCGGCTGTTGTGGCCGACTATGTTCACTGGCGCGCGGTTTACGCGGTCGTCGTAGTGTTGGCGCTTGTTGCCTGCGCGGCATTGAAACTGAGCCGATATCGAGATGTTCCGGCTGCCGGTGCGGCGCCGCAGCCGCTCGCCGCCTTGCGTATCGCTGGCGTCAAGCCGCTGCTCATTGCCTGCGCTGCCTTCATGAGCGCCTTCTATGGAGTTTACGGCTACCTGGGTGATCATCTGCACAGCGGTCTCGGCGAGCCGGTGAGCGCCAATGGCGTTGTGGCACTGGTCTATGGCATCGGCTTCGGCATGGCCGCGCTTCTCGACGGTGTCGTCGATCGGCTGGGGCCTCGTCGCGTCATGCCGTTTGCGTTCATGGCGGTGGGAGCCGTCTACCTCGGCTTCGCGCTGGCGGGCAGCAGCTTCTCTGGAGTGCTGGTGCTCACTTTCCTGTGGGGTCTCACCAATCACCTCGGCTTGAATGTTCTGATCATGCGGCTCGCAGCGATCGATCCGGCCCGTCGCGGCACCATCATGGGGCTGAACAGCGCCGTCACCTATCTTGCAGTGTTTGCCGGGACCATGGGCTTCGGCCCGCTTTACGCGACACGCGGATTTGCTTTCACTTCCGCGACGGCGCTCGTCCTGATGCTGATTGCAGCGGCTGCCGGAAGCTGGCAATCGCGAAACCGCGCTGGATCACCCGATTAGAGCGCGCGTCCATCGGACGCGCGCTAAGCTTCGAACATGGAGACGCCGACCAGCCACTGCAGCGCGAACAGCACTATCAGCGAGACAACGAACATGCCGGCAAACACGGCGGTGGCCATTGCCGCTCCTTTAGCGATGGCCTGGTTGGTCATCCGCCAGCTGAACACCAGCGAGATAAAGAAGAGCACAAGCGAGACAAGGCCACTTGCCTGATCGGCGGCCGGGAAAAGCAGCCGCATGAGTGCCCCCGGCAGCATCAGCCAGGCGATGATCGCGGAAGCCCAGTTGCTGGCCACCACATAATGCACGAAGCGCCCGCCAATCCCGGCTCGGGGAGCAATGATCGCCAGCACCAGCACGGGCAAGATCCAGGTGCCGATGTCGACGAAAGCCAACCTCAACAGCAATTCGAATCGGCTGGCGGCGGTCTCGCCTGCCGTGTTGGCGAAGCCGACCCAGCCAACGATCATGGCAGGTGCCGCAACGGCGATGGCGACAAAGGAATTCCAGAACCCGTCCACCGAAAGGTCGAGCAGGCGCAATCCATCGGCCTTACCCAGCATCATGCGCCAGGCGCCGTTCAGCGACGATTGGATTTCATCGGCCGAAAGCATGTCCTGACCCTCGGCCCGCTTACCCGAACCAGTCTTCGATGAAACGCTGATAGATCAAGGTCAGCGTTTCCAGATCGGCCACCGCCACGCGCTCGTCCACCATGTGCATGGTCTTGCCGACAAGGCCGAACTCGACCACCGGGCAATAATCCTTGATGAAGCGGGCATCGGACGTGCCGCCTGATGTCGACAGTTGCGGCTTGCGGCCTGTGACGGCGGCGACCGAGCCACTCAGCGTCTCGATCAGCTTGTCGTCGCGTGTCAGGAAGACGTGGCTCGGCCTGTCCTTCCAGGTCAGATCGAATTCGATCGGTTCCTTTCGGCCCTTGCGATATTTCTTGCGACCGCTGGCGGTGTCGAGCCGGTTGTGGATTTCGGCCTGCACCGTTTCGGCATCCCAGGTGTCGTTGAAGCGGATGTTGAAGGTGGCGCTCGCCTTGGCCGGAATGACATTGGTAGCGGGATTGCCGACATCGATCGACGTGATTTCGAGATTGGTTGGCTGAAAATTCTTCGTACCTTTGTCGAAGACGGGATTGAGCAGCGCGTCGGTGAGCGTCATCAGCCCGCGCACCGGATTGTCGGCGAGATGGGGATAGGCGACATGGCCCTGGCGGCCGTTGACGGTCACCGTTCCCGACAGCGAGCCACGCCGCCCGATCTTGATCATGTCGCCGAGCACGTCCGGATTGGTGGGCTCGCCAACGATCGAGGCATCCCATGTCTCGCCTTTGGCCACCGCCCACTCCAGAAGCTTCACCGTGCCGTTGATCGAAGGGCCTTCCTCGTCCCCGGTGATTAGCAGCGAGACCGAACCTTTGGGTGCGCCTTTTTCAGCGATGTGGCGGGCAAGAGCGGCTATGAAACAGGCGATGCCGCCCTTCATATCGACGGCACCGCGGCCATACATCTCACCATTGGCGATTTCCGCTGCAAAAGGCGGATGCGTCCAGGCCGCTTCATCGCCGACGGGTACGACGTCGGTATGGCCGGCAAACATCAGGTGCGGGCCGTTGCCGGAGCGCCGCGCATAAAGGTTCTCGACGTCCGGCGTGCCGTCTTCCTTGAAGACCGGCCGGTCGATGGCGAAACCGAGTGGTTCCAGCATGGTTTCAAGCGCCGACAGCGCACCGCCTTCCGCCGGTGTTACGGACGGGCAACGGATAAGGGTGGCGAGATTCTGGGCAGGGTCGGTCGGCAGTGTCATATGCGCAGCGTTATTCGAAACATGGGATCGTGTCACGGCCCTTACATCGGCGCGGATTGCTATCTTTGGCGAAACCGCTTGATATGAATGACCATGAGCTCGCCTGACAAATAACCGACGCCACCTTGCTCGGAGATTGTGCGATGACGTTGCGCGACGCATCCGTCGTTGTTGCCGGCGCCGGCAGCATCGGCTGCTACGCCGGCGGTTGCCTGGCGCTGGCGGGACGCAAGGTGACACTTTTGGTTCGGCCGCGGATTGCGCAGGCCCTGTTGCGTGGCGGCTTGCGTGTCACCGATCTCGAAAAGCGCGACAGGCGACTGAGCCAGGCAGCGTTCGCAGTTGAGACGCACGCGCAAACGGCACTCCATGGTGCCGACATTGTTCTTGTCACCACCAAGAGCGGTGCAACCGAGGAAATCGGCCGGCAGATTGCGGCGTATGCGCCCGCCCATGCAATTATTTTCAGCCTGCAGAACGGTATCGACAACGCCGACCGTTTGGCCGCGACCGTCGGCGGGCGGCGTGTGCTCGCCGGTATGGTTCCTTTCAATGTTGTACAACTGGAAGATGAGACACCATTCAGGGCACATCGCGCCAGTGAGGGAACAGTTCTGATCGAAAGCGGTGTCCCGGGCATCTCGGGTTTGTTGAACGTCGAAGGGTTCACAACTGCCACTCATGCCGACATACGCTCGGTGCAATGGGGCAAGCTGCTTTTCAATCTTAACAATGCACTTGTCGCCTTGTCTGATCTGCCCCTGGCGACCGAATTGTCGGATCGACGCTGGCGTTCGATTCTGGCCGCGCAGATCGCTGAGGCGCTGGCGGTGATGAAGGTGGCGGGCATCAAGCCTGGCCACGTCGCCGGTCCGCCGCCCGCGCTGCTGCCAGCGATCCTGAGACTGCCCGACTTCCTGTTCCTGCGGCTGGCGAAGCGCATGTTGGCGATCGACCCTCAGGCGCGCTCGTCGATGTGGGAAGATCTGCAGCGGGGGCGCAAGACGGAGATCGACGAGCTGCAGGGCGCCATCCTCCGGCTTGCTGTCAGGAGCGGACTGCGAGCGCCATTGGCTGAACGGATCACCGCCTTGGTGCGGGAAGCGGAAGAACGGGGCGAAGGTTCACCAAGGCTGGCCGCCAGCGAGATCGAAAAGGCATAGAAGGCGGCAGTTGTTCAACCAGTGCTTGGCAAGTGAGCCCGGTGCCGACCCTTGCCGGCGCGCTTGGCTTCATAGAGCGCGTGGTCGGAAGACGTAAGCAGTTTCTCCGGCGTATCCCCGTCCATTGGTGCACGTGCGCTGCCCGCACTAAGGCCGATATAGGCTGGCGTTCCAACTTCGATGTCGAAAGGCTCGGAAACAGCGTCGATCGCCCGCTTGGCAAGATGAGCGGCCTCGATTTCCGACGTGCCGGGCAAAAGCACGACGAATTCATCGCCACCGACCCGGAACACCATATCGGTGGTACGAAAGGTTTTTCTCAGCCGTTCGCTGACCAGACGCAGCAGCCGGTCGCCGGCGGTGTGGCCATAGCTGTCATTGATGTATTTGAAGCCGTCGAGGTCCATGCTCAGCACGACGAAGGGCTTGCCGCCATTGGCTGCCGGGCTGGCCAATTTGCTGCACATCCGCTGCAGTTCTTCCTGCATGAGGATGCGGTTGGGCAGACCTGTCAGCGCGTCTCTCACCGCAAGGTCGCGGTTGTCGAGCTCCGCACGGATCATACGCACGCTGATCGCATGGTTGTGCACGAGAACCCCGATGATACCGGCGACATAGAACGGCATCTGGAGGCCGACCACCCACATGCCCGGCTGCGGCGAAAGCAGCGCGCCTACCGTGAAAGGCAGGCTGATAAGCAACATGACCAGGATGGCATAGCGTGGTGTGGCGGCGTTGCGCGATGAGACCACGCCGACCACGCCGGCGACATTCAGCCCGGAAAGCACGGAAAGCACCAGGTTTTCGCTTGCGATGCAGCCGAAACAACCTAGCCCGAAGATTGCAGACCAGACACCACCCGCCATCATCAGGGCACTGAGAGGCGGGTTTCCACCATTCAGCCGTGCTGTCTCGCAGCGTACGATCAAGGTGAATCGCAAAGCCAGCAAAACAAGTTCAGCCACGATCCATAGCCACGGCCACTTGGCGCCTGTCAGCAGGAGGGTCGTCCCCGCAACGACGAGGACGCTCAGGCTGGCGAAGAGGATGGCAAACTTGCGATCGTAGGTTGTTTCGAGAAAACGAGAGCGAACAGCCGTGGCTTCGTTCTCCAATGGGGTCGAGAACCAGTCAAAAAGGCGCGCCGCTTGTCCTGGGAGGCCGCTGTTGAGAACTTTCGCCGGGTCTGACAATCGTTCGCCCCGAGATGTCGCTACAATATCCGCTCTATCTTGCACGGATGACCTAAGAATCTCTTAGGACCCCTGTATAGCAGACAAGAATAGAGATCAGAATATCGATGTGTTGTCAGGCCGGAGCGTTCGTCTCGCGGCCATAGCGGTTTGCGCCTTGTGTTCCCTGCGGCAGGCAGAGCAGAATAAACACAATGATGTCGCCGATGATGAAGAACAGGCCGTACCAGCCGGTTCTGTCGAAATCATGCAGCCGTTTCGCGGCGAGCGCCAGATGAGAGAGGATCAACACCCCGAGCACAACCAGGAAGATGGAAGCCCATTGTTCCATGGTGGCTTGATCGGGCGCTGTATAGAGGCGGTAGATCGGATAGGAGCGGATGACGTAGAGCAACAGCCCGGCAAGCGCGAAGGCTTGCCGGCTCAGCCGTCCGTTGAAACCGAAAAACGTCCAAAGCGTCTGCTGGAGACTCACACTATCACCGTCAATCGCGCAGCAGTTCGTTGATGGAAGTCTTTTCCCGGGTTTTGGCGTCGACGCGCTTGACGATGACGGCGCAATAGAGGCTAGGGCCCGGTTCGCCATTCGGCAATGGCTTGCCCGGCAGCGAGCCGGCGACGACAACCGCGTTTGCCGGCACTTCGCCGTAGAAAACCTCGCCGGTGGCGCGGTCGATGATCTTGGTCGACTTGCCGATGAAGACGCCCATGCCGAGCACCGCACCCTCACGCACGATGCAGCCTTCGACGACTTCGGAGCGCGCGCCTATGAAGCAGTTGTCCTCGATGATGGTCGGGCCGGCCTGCATCGGTTCCAGAACGCCGCCGATGCCGACGCCGCCGGAAAGATGCACGTTCTTGCCGATCTGCGCGCAGGAGCCGACGGAGGCCCAGGTGTCGACCATGGTGCCGCTGTCGACATAGGCGCCGACATTGACGAAGGAAGGCATCAGCACGGCGCCGGGTGCGACATAGGCCGAGCGGCGAACCACCGCCGAAGGCACGGCGCGGAAGCCGGCCTTTTCGAATTCAAGCGAACCCCAGCCATCGAACTTCGAAGGAACCTTGTCCCACCAGGAGGCACCGCCGGGCGCGCCCGAAATCAGTTCCATCGGCTTCAGGCGAAACGACAACAGAACGGCCTTCTTCAGCCACTGATTGACCTTCCATTGCCCGTCGATCTGGCGTTCAGCGACGCGTGCGGTGCCTTTGTCGAGCAGTTCCAGCGCTGATTCGATGGCGTCGCGCACTTCGCCGCGGGTAGCGGTCGAAATGCCGTCGCGCTCCTCGAAAGCCTTGTCGAGGGTCTTTTCAAGGCTCGCCAGATCGGGCTTCGACATCAAATGCTCCGTTACAATGCTGTGAAGGGCAGGCTCTTAACCTGTTTGAAAGCCGCGCGGACCCTATTTGAAGGGAATGTGAGGGTCAATCGCAGCTGCGTCATGGGACGACGCTTGAAAGGGATTTGGACGGGTGGATATGAACCCAATGGAAAAGACGGGCTGGACGCCCCTGCCTCACTCTGACGAAGACCTGGAACGTGCCCGAAGCGTGCCCGACACGCCGCAGACGCGCGCCTCGACCTATCGCCTCGCCTGGAACGACGAAGAGTTCATGACGCGACGCGAGCTGAGGCCGGTCAGGCTGCAGCTCGAACTGCTGAAGCCGGAGATGATCCTGGCCGAGCGCGGCATCCGCTCCACCGTCATCCTGTTCGGCGGCGCCCGTATTCCGGAGCCGGGCGGCGAGGCCTGGGCGGCCAAGAACGAGACGCAGAAGCGCAACCTTGAAAAGAACAGCCGCTATTATGAGGAGGCGCGCAAGTTCGCCCGCCTGTGCTCGCAGCATTCGGCTGCATCCTATTATCGCGAGTTCGTCGTCGTCACCGGGGGTGGCCCTGGCGTGATGGAGGCCGGCAACCGTGGCGCCGACGATGTCGGAGCGCCATCGATCGGTCTCAACATCGTCCTGCCGCACGAGCAGGCGCCGAACCCCTACGTGACGCCGGAGCTCTGTTTCAATTTCCACTACTTCGCCATCCGCAAGATGCATTTCGTCATGCGGGCGAAGGCCGTGGCGGTGTTCCCTGGCGGCTTCGGCACCATGGACGAGTTCTTCGAGACGCTGACACTGATCCAGACCGGACGCATGGAGCGCGTGCCGGTGATCCTGTTCGGCAAGGAGTTCTGGCAGCGTGCCATCGATCTGGACTATCTGGCCGAGCAGGGCACCATCACGCCAGGCGACCAGGACATCATCGATTTCGTCGACACCGCTGACGAAGCCTGGGACATCATCCGCCGCTTCTATACGCTCTGAGGCGCGGCCGCGATCTCGTCCATCGTCCGTGGCCTATGGACTAACGTCACCAGCACGAACGAGATGATCATCAGCAGATACCAGGCGCCGAGTTTCTGGATGGAGACCGGCGCCCACCCCTCGCTCTGGTCCGGATAGATCCAGGCGCGCGACCATGTGCCGATGTTCTCGGCGAACCAGATGAACAGCGAGACCAGCAGGAAGCCGAGCAGCAGCGGCATGCGGTGGCGGAATCGGAAGACGCGATAATGCACAGTCGTCCTGAAGAAGAGTATGGCCGTCGCCGCGAACAGGCCGTAGCGGATGTCGACCGTGAAATGATGCGCGAAGAAGTTGACGTAGATCGCCGCGGCGAGCAGCGCGGTTGCCCATAGCGGCGGGTAGCGCATGTAGCGCATGTCGAAGATGCGGCTGACGCGCGCCAGGTAGGAACCGACAGCGGCATACATGAAGCCGGAAAACAGCGGCACGCCGCCGATGCGGAAGAAGGCGTCCTCGGGATAAATCCATGACCCGGCCGAGGTCTTGAAGATTTCCATGATCGTGCCGACGACGTGGAAAACCAGAATGACCTTGGCCTCGGACCAGGTTTCGAGCTTAAGGCCAAGCATCGCAAACTGGATCGTCAGTGCCGCAAGGAACAGAAAGTCGTAGCGGGCAAGCCAGGCGTGTTCGGGCCACCAGAACTTGGTGATCATGATCAGGGCGAGCATCGCTCCGCCGAACAGGCAGGCCTAGCCCTGTTTCAGGCCGAAGACCAGGAATTCGATCGCCGCACCGGAAAGGCCGCGCGCCTGCAACCGGTCCAGCACGCGGTGGGCAGCGGCGTCGATGAATGCCTCGACGGACGTGAAACGTCTCAAGCGTTCGCTTCGACAATGGTCGAGAGGAAGCCGGCGAGATTGTCGGTGACATAGTCGACATCGTCGGCATTGTCCGGGTCGCGCTCCCAGATCTCGGAGAAGGTCGGCTCGAAATTGCGCGGCACCACCAGAACGGTTGTCATGCCAAGTGCCTTTGGCACGGCGAGGTTGCGGGCCAGATCCTCGAACATTACCGAATGCGGGCCGCTGACCGCGTGGAGCGCCGCGAACTTCTCGTAGGTCTCTCGCGCCGGCTTCGGCGTCAGCCCTGCCGCGACGATGTCGAAAATATCATCGAAATGATCGAGGATGCCGAGCTGGCGCGCCGCACGCTCGGCATGACCGCGATCGCCATTCGTGAAGATGAACTTGCGTCCCGGCAACTGCCGGATCGCCGTTCCCAGGACCGGATCCGGCACCAGCCAGGAATAATCGATGTCGTGAACCTTCTCCAGGAAGTCGTCCGGATCGATCTGGTGGCGCTCCATCAGACCGTTCAGCGTGGTGCCATATTCCAGATAGAGTTCTTTTTGCAGCTTGCGCGCCTCTTCGCGCGGTAGCGTGAGCAGTTCCGACACATAGGCCGTCATCTTCGCGTCGATCTGCGAGAATAGGTTGGAATGATGCGGATAGAGCGTGTTGTCGAGGTCGAACACCCAATCGGTGACATGGGCAAAACGAGCGGGATCTGGGGATTCGGTCATGGCGCAGTTATCGCATGAAACCAGCGAAGCGGAAGCAGCTTTGTCGATCGCTTTTGCAGATCGATTGGGGCGGAATTCGCGCGATCATTCAAATTTTAGCCAGCGCTTAAAGAAGACCTTCAAGTCTTGCCGTCATAAGGCCGCCAGCGGGGAGGGAGGGCAGTGATGACCAGCATAGTCGTGCGTTCCGCAGCTGTCGCCGGGGCTGCGGTCCTCGCCTCGCTTCTGGTCGTTCTCGCTCTCGGCTCGTTGTCCAGAGATCTCATTGGTCTCGACGCCTGGATCATCGGCACCATCTGTCCCCTGCTGATCGCCGGGCCGACCAGCGCCTATATGTTTGCGCAAAGCGACAGGCTGAAGGCGGCGCACCGCGAACTTGCCCGCACCCATGCGCAACTTGCCGTGGCACATCGGCGCCTCTCCCACAAAGCCAGCCGCGACGACATGACCGGCATGCTCAACCGTGAAAGTTTTTTCGCGGCGCTGGAAAGCGCCAAGGAGAAGACGGGAGGCGCACTGCTCATCATCGATGCCGATCATTTCAAGGCCATCAACGACAGCTACGGCCACCTCACCGGTGACGAGGCGTTGTTGCTGATTGCCGATGCCATCAAGCGTGCGATGCGCAGCGGCGATGTGCTTGGCCGCATCGGTGGCGAGGAGTTCGCCGCTTTCCTGCATGGCGCCGACGAGCGGGAAGCTGCCCGCATCGCCGAACGGATCCGCACCGAGGTCGAGCTGATCCTGTTCAGGCCGGTGGAACGAACCGTAAGGCTGACGGTGTCGATCGGCGGCGCACTCTTCCAGGAAACGATGTCGTTGCCCGACCTCATGCGCAGCGCCGACGTGCGTCTCTACGAAGCCAAGCAGCGTGGCCGCAACTTGGTGATTGTCGGCGCCGCGGTGTCTCGCGCGGCCTGAGTGCCTCAGAAACCGTAGATGGCAATGCGCAGCAATACCGCCGCCATTGCCAGCGCAACGATCATCGCGCCCATGCCGATCGGCGATCCCCAGCCGTGCCATTCCATGGAACGTTCGGCGAAGCGCATTTCTTCTTCTCGTGACAAAGTGTTCTGCGGTTGGGCCATCGGGTGTCTCCTTCCTTGTGGGTTCAGCTTGTCGGCATCTCGGCTTTGATTTAATGATACGTCAGTCGAAATGTTCGATAGAATGATATTTAGATGATCGAAATAATACCGTCAACCGCAAACCGGGACCAATTGCTCGGCTCCCTGCTGGGCGCCATCATGCGCTGGCAGGATGAGACGCAGAGCTTCGACGAGGCGGTGCGCGAGAAAATGGGCATCAACAGCGCCGAAGGCCGCTGTCTCAGCCTGCTGTACCATGGGCCGCAATCGGCAGGCGCCATTGCGCGGGTCTCGGGGCTGACACCGGCGGCGGTCACGGCGCTGATCGACAGGTTGGAGGCGCGCGGTTTTCTGACCCGCACGCGCAGCACCGAGGATCGGCGCAAGGTGGTGGTCGAGGCCACCGAAAAGACGCGGGACCTGTCGGCGCGCTATTATGGCGGCATCGCACGCGAAGGCGAAAAGATGCTGCGCACCTTCAGCGACAGCGAACTCGGCACGCTCCTGGAATTCATGACCGCCGCAGCCGACCTTCAGCACAACGAATTGCGGAAACTGAAGACTGGCGAACAGCCGGACTGACGGGGGCCGAATGCCTTATGGCACGATCAGCGTGCCGGCGCCATGTTCGGTGAAGAGCTCAAGCAGCACCGAATGCGGCGTCTTGCCATTGAGGATGACGACGCCTTCGACACCGCGTTCGATCGCCTCGATGCAGGTCTCCACCTTGGGTATCATGCCACCGGAAACCGTGCCGTCGGCGATCAATGCCTTGGCCTCAGCCACGGTCAGCTCGTCGATCAGCTTCTTGTCCTTGTCGAGCACGCCGGGAACATCGGTGAGGAACAACAGGCGCGTGGCCTTCACTGCGCCGGCGATGGCACCGGCGAACGTATCGGCGTTGATGTTGTAGGTGTGGCCGTCGCGGCCGGGCGCCACCGGAGCCAGCACCGGGATCATTTCCGAACGTGCGAGAAGGTCGAGCAGTGTACGATCGACCTCGACGGGTTCGCCGACGAAACCGAGATCGAGCACACGCTCGATGTTGGAATCCGGGTCCTTGATCGTCTTGTGGGCCTTGCGGGCGAAGACCATATTGCCGTCCTTGCCGCACAGACCGATCGCCCACTCGCCCTCGGCATTGATGAGCGCAACGATCTCCTTGTTGATCGAGCCGGCCAGCACCATCTCGACGATTTCGACCGTTTTTTCATCGGTGACGCGCAGGCCGCCTTCGAAGCGCGATTCGATGCCCATCTTGGCGAGCATGGCCGCGATCTGCGGACCGCCGCCATGCACGACGATGGGGTTCACGCCGGACTGCTTTAAAAGCGCGATGTCGCGGGCAAAGGCCTTGCCAAGCTCGATATTGCCCATGGCGTGACCGCCATACTTCACCACGACCGTCTTGTTCTCGTAGCGCTGCATGTAAGGCAGTGCCCTCGAGAGCAGCGCGGCCTGCATTTCGGCGGTGGCGGCGACGTCCGTCATGGCGAATTTCCCGGCTGACTGGAAAGAAACGGCGAGGTCTTAGCGGGAAACTGCGAGGGGAGCAATCGATACGGGCAGGCAAGTCTTGTTTTGGCGTGACGTCGGCGTCATCTGTTCGTGAACAGCGGTGAAACCGTCAAGCAGGTGTCACGATGACCGGGTTCGATTCAAAAACCCATTGGCAGGACGTCTATGCCAACAAGGCAACGACTGCTGTGAGCTGGTATCAGGAGACACCGGCGCCTTCCCTCGATCTGCTGCAATTGGTGGGCGCCAAACCCGACACCAGCATCGTCGATGTTGGCGGCGGCGCCTCGATCCTTACGGACACGCTTCTGGCGCTCGGCTATCGCGATCTTTCCGTGCTCGATATCTCTCGGGCTGGACTTGAGGCCGCACAGGCACGACTCGGCGCCGCTGCCGCCAAGGTCGACTGGATTGTCGTGGACGTCACGCAATGGCGTCCCCAACGTTCCTACGACATCTGGCACGATCGTGCCGCGTTCCATTTCCTGGTCGAGGAGAGCAGCCGGGCCGCCTATGTCGAGCGGCTGCGCTCGGCTCTGCCCGTCGGCGGTCATGTGGTCATCGGCACCTTTGCACCGGACGGTCCGGAAAAATGCAGCGGCCTGACGGTGCAGCGCTACGATGCACAATCCCTGAGCGCTGCACTCGGTGCAGGCTTCCGGCCCATCGACGGCAGGCTTTATGACCACGTCACGCCTTGGGGCGCGACACAGCATTTCCACTTCGGCACGTTTTGCCGCGAGGCCTGAACCTCCTATTGCGGCACGCGCAGCGGCGCGCGCCGCTTCAGCCAGCCGGAAATCGTTTCCATCTGTGCCGCCAGCGACAGCAGCGTCTCTTCGTCGCCGGGGCGGCCTGCAGCCTGGATGCCGAGCGGCAAGCCGCCATCGGTGACATGGACTGGCAACGCAATGGATGGCTGGCCACTGACATTCTGGATCGCCGGCCAGGGCGTGAACCACAGGCTTTTGTCGAGCAGCTGCGAGAAGAAACCCGGTATCCTGAGCAATCGTGTCAGATGCAGCCTGTCCAGAATGGTTTCGATGAATTCATCCATGCCCTTCGGGCTCATCGCACCGCAGGCAAGCGGAGGATGCGCGATGATCGGCATCAGCACGGCATCATAACGGGCGGTAGCGTTGATCAACTGCCGGGAGGCTGCATGGAGCCGCTCCAGCAATGTATATGTCTCGCCGCCGGACATCAGTTCGCCGAAGCGCCCAAGCAGGCGCGTTGCGCGTTCGACGTCGCCCGTGACCGACCTGCCGTTGCGGACTTCTTCCATGCGAAGCGCCCCGGCAACTGCCGAAGAGACACACATGGCAAAGGCGGTCATGAAAGCACGGTCTATCATCGGCAGGTCGATCTCTTCCACCGTATGACCACCGTCACGCGCGATCGCCACCGCTTTGTCGAGTGCCTGCATGGTTTCGGCTGAAATGGGCAGATCGAGCGGCGATTTGCGATACACAGCGAGCTTGAGCTTTCCAGGCTGGCGGGTGGCGGCTGCGGCGAAGGTGCCGCGTGGCGGTCGCGCGGCATAGGGTGCGAGCGGGTCCGGACCATGGGTGAGATCAAGCAGCAGCGCACAGTCGCGCACGGACCGTGTCACGGCATGGTCGACCACAAAACCGTACCAACTTTCCGACGTCAGCGGTGACAGCGGCACGCGACCGCGCGAAGTCTTGAGCCCGACCAGGCCTGTGCAAGCGGACGGCACGCGGATCGAACCGCCACCGTCGGAAGCGTGCGCCACAGGCACGATGCCCGCCGAAACCAGCGCTGAAGCTCCGCCGGAGGAACCTCCAGTGGTGTGGTTGGTGTTCCATGGGCTGCGAGTGATCCCGAAGGCGGTGGATTCCGTCATCAGCCGCAAGCCATATTCCGGCGTGGTGCTGGTGACGATCGGGTTGAGACCTGCGGCCAGATAACGCTCGGTCAGAACCGAGTTGAAATCGGGAACGAAAGGCGGCACCCGGCTGCCGCCATGTGTGGCAACGCACTGGATGGCGATGCCGAGGTCCTTGATCGCGAAAGGCACACCGGCCAGTGGCAGGGTGCGGTCGATTGTTTTCGCCCGTTGTCTCGCGGCGTCGTAGAGCGGTTCGGCAATGGCGTTGATTTCACCGCGAGTCGCCTCGGCGCGCGCAATTGCGGCATCCGCGAGTTCGAGTGGTGATAGCTCGCCGTTGCGGATCAGAGCCGCCAGGCCTGTCGCATCGTTTTCCCACAGCGTCCGCTCGACAGACATGCCGCCCTCCCAGGCTGGAGGAAAAGGCTATCGGGCTGCAGCTGCCTTTGCAAATTGGCGCCGAAGTGACGGTCAGATTCGCTCCACTAGGCAAGGCGCAGCGGCCATCATAGTCTGGCGGCGATGACGCCAGAGGACATCGCCAAACTGATCGTCCGGACTTCACTGAAGGATCGGGCAGCGTTCGATCTGCTCTACCGGCAGACGAGCGCGAAACTTTTTGGCGTCTGCCTGCGTGTCTTGAGTGATCGCGGAGAGGCAGAGGAGGCGCTGCAGGAGGTGTTCGTCAAGGTCTGGACGAAGGCCGACCGCTTCGCCATCTCGGAGCTGAGCCCGATGTCGTGGCTGATCGCGGTGGCGCGCAACCATGCCATCGATCGCATCAGGGCGCGTCGCCGGCCCGCCGCCGACATCGACGCTGCGCTCGATGTGGCTGATCCGGCGCCGGGACCCGAGGCAATGGCGGTGGCGGGCGGCGAGGCCGATCGCATCCACCGTTGCCTGGAGGAGCTCGAACAGGATCGGGCGGATGCCATACGGGGTGCTTACCTCAAGGGAGAGAGTTATGTCGAACTTGCGGAGCGCCATGGCGTTCCGCTCAACACGATGCGGACCTGGCTGCGGCGCAGCCTGATCAGATTACGGGAATGCCTGGAGCGATGACGGCAAGCGATCACACCGGACCGGAACGCGACGACGACGCCCTGGCCGCGGAGTATGTGCTCGGCGTGCTGTCGGCGGACGAGCGTCAGGTGGCAGCGCAGCGGGTCGAACGGGATCCCGTCTTCGCGCGGCTGGTCGATGCCTGGCAGGGCCGGCTTTCGCCCCTTGCTGCCGGCTATGCCGAGGTGGAGGCACCGGTTTCGGTGAAGGCAGCGATCGACCGTCGGCTGTTCACGAGGGGCGCTGCCCAAGAGGATCGAGGAGGCCTCTGGTCCAGCCTTGCCTTCTGGCGCGGCCTTACTGCCGCTGCCGTCGCAGCGCTTGTGCTGGCCACCGCCGTACCTTACCTGGGCACACCGCCTTCGCAGCCGCAGACGGAACTGGTCGCCTCGCTTGCCGCCGAAGGCAGCGATGTCCGATACGTTGCGGTGTATGACGGGGGCCGCAACGAGGTGCGGCTGTCACGCCTCGCCGGTCAACTGGCACCGGACAAGGATTTCGAACTCTGGCTGATCGAAGGCAAGAATGCGCCGGTGTCGGTCGGCGTCGTTCCCGCGGGTGCCACCGCTCGACTGGTTCCGTCGGCGCCTGTCCAGCAGAAGCTGGCGCAAGGCGCGGTTCTCGCCATCAGCCTCGAACCGAAAGGCGGCTCGCCAACCGGGCAACCGACTGGACCCGTGGTTGCCGCTGGCGATTTGAAAAATATCTGAGCGCCCAATCCGAGCGGCGCCGAGAAAAAGTTTCAATCGGCTGAAACTCTGAAAGATCGCGCCCCGTATCTCCTTGCGTCCCCGAAGAGGGTTGGAACCAGAGGAGATTGAAATATGCGCAAGATCACCAAGCTGTTTTTCGCCGGCACCGTAGCCCTATCCACGCTCGCCGGCATTGCCTATGCCAAAAATCCGATGGTCGGCGGTGCGCCGATGTATGCCGAGAAGAACATCGTCGAGAACGCCGTCAACTCGAAGGATCACACCACGCTGGTTGCCGCGGTCAAGGCAGCCGGTCTGGTCGAGACCCTTCAGGGCAAGGGTCCGTTCACGGTCTTCGCGCCGACCAACGAGGCCTTTGCCGCCCTGCCCAAGGGTACGGTCGAAACCCTGCTGAAGCCGGAAAACAAGGACAAGCTCACCAAGATTCTGACCTGCCATGTCGTTGCCGCCAAGGCGATGTCCGGCGACGTCGCCAAGATGGTCAAGGCCGATGGCGGCGCGCACAAGGTCAAGACTGCCGGTGGTTGTGAACTGACGCTCAAGGACAAGGGCGGCAAGGTCACCGTGACGGACGAAAGCGGCAATGTCGCCCATGTCACGATCGCCGATGTCGAGCAGTCGAACGGCGTCATCCATGTCATCGACAAGGTTCTGCTGCCCAAGATGTAACGGCAGGCCGGTTTCCGGCGAAAAGCTGGAAGAGGCGGCCGCGCGTCCCAGAACAGCGCGCGGCCGCTCTGACTTGGGTCTGGCTGGTCTTGTGATGCGCTCAACCGCAAGTGATTTCGCGATCGATGCCAAACCGTGCAGGATACGAAAAAAGGAATGAGGCTTATGGATCGGCGTGATTTCCTTCTTGGCACTGTGGTCGCTGTGACGGCCGGTGCAGGCGCCTGGGCATTTTCGCGCCTTGGCAGCGCGCAGCCGGCGCGAGCCGAGACTTTCGAAATCCAGAAAAGCGATGCCGAATGGAAAGCGAAGCTGACGCCCGAGCAATATAGCGTGCTGCGCCAAGAGGATACGGAATATCCAGGCACCAGCCCGCTGCTCAACGAGCATCGCAAGGGTGTCTTCAGCTGTGCCGGCTGCGAGCTGCCGCTTTATGCGTCCGAGACGAAATTCGATTCAGGTACTGGCTGGCCGAGCTTCTGGCAGGCCTTGCCCAATGCCGTCGGCACCAACGAAGACAGGACGCTCGGCATGCTACGGGTGGAATGCCATTGCCGCCGCTGTGGCGGCCATCTCGGTCATATCTTCGACGACGGGCCGCCGCCGACAGGCAAGCGCCATTGCATCAATGGCGTTGCCCTGAATTTCAAATCCGCCACGGCTTGACGTTCCACGCGGGATCAGTGGCCGCTGCCGCCTCCACCACCCGCCGCAGTGGGCGGGCGCTTGATGACCATCACGAAGGCGGCCAGCGAAGCAAACAGCATCGTCAGCAGGTAGAACACGTCCATGAACGACAGCAGCGCCGCCTGCTGGTGCACGATGCCCGACAGCTTGGAGAGGGCGGCGCTGTTGGCATCCAGTCCACCCTGTGTCTGGAAATTCAGCGTCATGTTGCGCAGCTTGTCCTGTGCCGCCTCGCTGCCCCACTGCACATGTTCCGACAGGCGGGCGTAGTGGAAGGCATTGCGGTCGATCAGGATCGTATTGATCAGCGCCAGTCCCACCGCGCCGCCCAGGTTGCGGGTCAGGTTGAACAGGCCTGACGCATTTTTCAGCCGCGATGGGTGCAAGGTGCCGAGCGCGATGTTGTTGATTGCCACCATGCACAGCATCATCGAAGCGCCGCGCAGGATCTGCGGGACGAACAGCTCCCAGAAATCCCAGTCAGCGGTGAGATGAGTCATCTGCCAGGTGCCGGCGGCAAAACCGACAAAGCCGAGCGCGATCATCAGGCGAGGGTCGAGCTTGTTCGACAGGATGCCGGAGACCGGTGCCGTCAGGAACATGGCGAGACCGGACACGAACAGTGCCTCGCCGATCATCATGGAATCGTAGCCGCGGATACGGCCGAGATAGATCGGGTAGAGATAGGTGAGGCCGTACAGGCCGATGCCCATAACGAAGGAGAACAGCGAGCCGAAGGCGAAGTTGATGTTGCTGAAGGCGCGCAGGTCGACGATGGGCTCCTCGGCGGTAAACACCCGCCAGAAGAACACAATCGCGCCGACGGTCATGACGATGGCGAAGATGAAGACCGACTGTTCCTGCAGCCAGTCATGATTGGGGCCTTCTTCCAGCACATATTCCAGCGAGCCGAGGAAGGCAGCCATGCCGGCAAGGCCCCACCAGTCGAATTTCTTCAGGAGGCTCATATCTGGCTTGTCGAAATCGATCAGCGTCCAGGCTGCCGTTGCAACCATGATGCCGGGCACGACATTGATCAGGAACAGCCAATGCCAGGACATGGCATGGCTGATATAGCCGCCGACCGTCGGGCCGATCGTCGGCGCCAGCGTGGCGACCAGCCCGATCATCGGCGAGACGATGGCGCGGCGCGACGGCGGGAAGATGGTGAAGGCGGCCGCGAAGACCGAGGGGATCATGCCACCGCCGATGAAGCCCTGGATCGCACGATAGACGATCATCTGGTCGATGTTGGTGGCGGTGGCGGCCAGCGCGCTGGCGGCGGTGAAGCCGGCGGCCGAGATCGTGAACAGCACGCGCGTCGACAGCATGCGGCTCAGGAACCCCGACAGCGGGATCATGATGACCTCCGCGATCAGATAGGAGGTCTGAACCCACGGGATTTCGTCGGAACTGGCGGAGAGGCCGGC
Source organism: Mesorhizobium loti (assembly GCF_002858745.1). Lineage (GTDB taxonomy): Bacteria > Pseudomonadota > Alphaproteobacteria > Rhizobiales > Rhizobiaceae > Mesorhizobium > Mesorhizobium loti_F. The sequence goes on from NZ_PJRO01000011.1 coordinate 170,403, forward strand.
CTGGATCTCAGCCAGCGACGCCGACACGATCTGGATATCGAGGATCGCCATGAACATGCCGAACACCATCGCCAGGAAAGCGATGATGCGCCGTGGTTCGATGTGATCGACTGGCCTTGCCGCGGCAACGGCGTCGATGCTCGACATGGTGGCTTCCTGCTACTTGCTCGTTGCAGCCGGTGCGGTGCGGCTGTCGACGTCGACAATGACGCTCAGACCCGCGCGCAGTTTGCCCGTTGCGATGGCTTCGGGCGACACGTCGATACGCACGGGCACGCGCTGCACCACCTTTGTGAAGTTGCCGGTGGCATTTTCCGGCGGCAGCATCGAGAAGACCGCACCCGAGGCTGGCGCCAGCGAGGAGACGGTCCCTTCGATTGTTTCATTGTGCATGGCGTCGACCGCGATGCGCACCTTTTCGCCCGGAACCAGACGGGCAAGTTGCGTCTCCTTGAAGTTGGCGACGACATAGAGCTTGTTCATCGGCACGATAACCGCGAGCTTCTGGCCGGGGCTGACGAGATTGCCCTTTTCGACCGAGCGGTTGCCGACGACGCCGTCATAAGGAGCCCGCAGCACGGTGAAGTCGAGGTCGCGCTCGGCCTTGTCCTTGGTCAGGCGCAGCGATGCCTGCGTGCTGGCCGATTCCGCGCGTTGCGCTTCCAGCACGCCGATATTGGCCTTTGCCGCCGCAATCTGTGCATCGGCACTGGCAAGCGAAGCACGTGTCTGATCGACCGCCGTCTGCGCATCATCCAGTTGCGCCTGCGTGGCGACATGGGTCTTCACCAGTTGCGCGGTGCGCCCCTGGGTACGCTGCGCGTTGTCGGCGGCGGCTTGCGCTGAATTCTTCTGCGCCTCCGCCTGCTGCAGGGAGGCGTGCGCAGCGGTGACCTGCGCGTCAATGCGCGCCAGCGTCTTGTCCAGCGTTGCGATCTGCGCGGCAGCCTGGTCGACGGCGATGCGGTAGTCGCCGGCGTCGACGACGAACAGCGGATCGCCGGCTTTCACATGCTGATTGTTCTCGACCTTGATCTGGTCGATGTAGCCCGAAACCTTCGGCGACACGAAAGCCATGTCGGCCTGGACATAGGCATCGTCGGTCGAGATCATGAAACGGCCGTCTGTCCAGTAGCCATAGCCGTACCAGAGGCCGGCGCCCACCAACCCCAATCCGATGATGGGGAGCAGCAACGAGCGCACCGAGCGTTTCTTCCTTGCCGGTGCCGGGGTTCCGGCCGCGTTTTCCACCGGCGCGGTCGGCGCTTCGGCGGATGGTGCCTTGGCGTTTGGAAACGGATGCACCTCAGCTGTGGTCGGTGTAGAAGAGTTCGACATGGTCATGCTCTTGTGAGTTGCGAACTGAACCGTTCGGTTCGATGTTGACTTAACGTAAGAACAAGCTCATATCAAGAGTGATCGAACCGATCGGTTCGAATTATTTACGCGTACAGGAAATGAGCGAGACACTCATAGATACCGAAGCGAAATTGGACAAAGCCGACGAAGCCGCGGCGCGCGGCCGGCCTGCCGCCGGCCAGGACCCGGTCAAACGCGACCAGATCATGGAGGGCGCCCGCCGCGTCTTCATGGACAAGGGCTTCGACGCAGCCTCGATGAACGATGTCACCCGCGAGGCCGGTGTCTCCAAAGGCACGATCTATGTCTATTTCGACAACAAGGAAGAGCTGTTCGAGGCTCTGGTCGAGGAAGAGCGCTGCAAGATATTCCAGAATCTCTATGAGGTTCTGGATCGCGAGGACAATCTGAGGGATGTCCTTGAAGATTTCGGCTTGGCCCTCTCATACAAGATCACCTCGGACAAGGTGGTGATGGCGCAGCGCACCGTCATCGGTGCCGCGGAGCGGATTCCGGAGCTGGGCCTGCGTTTCTATGAGGAAGGTCCGAAGAAAGGTCACGCCAAGGTGGAAGCGTTCCTCAACCGGGCGATTGCAAAAGGCCTGCTCGATATTTCCGACGTTGATCTTGCCGCCTACCAGCTTTCCGAACTCTGCATGGCTGGCCTGCTAAGGCAGCGCCTGTACGGCTATCGCCGCCAGTCGCCCGCCGAGCATGAAATCAGGTATGTGGTGCGGTCGGGTGTCGATGTCTTCCTGAAAGCCTATGGCACGGAAGCGTTTGCTGCTCAGGACAGGGCCAGGCGTATCGACTGACCGATAGTTCTATCCGCCATTGGCCACCAGCACGATCGCTGCGCGCAGTTCCTCGAGCCCGTCGACCTTCTCCGATGACGTTGCCAGCACGCCCGGGAAGGCAGCCGGTCGTTTTTTGATCTTCGCCAGGGTCTCTTCGATCAGCCGCGGCACCCCGGCGGTCTTGATCTTGTCCGTCTTGGTCAGCACGATCTGGTAGGAGACCGCCGCCTTGTCGAGCAGCGTCAGCACGTCCTCGTCGTTCTTCTTGATGCCGTGCCGTGCGTCGATCAGCACATAGACACGCTTCAGCGTCACCCTGCCCTTCAGATAGTCGAAGACAAGCTTCGTCCACTGGTCGACCTGGTCTTTCGGTGCCTGGGCGTAGCCGTAGCCCGGCATGTCGACCAGAGCCAGTGGCGGCAGGTCAGCGCCTTCGCCGGAAAATCCGTCGGGCACGAAATAGTTGAGCTCCTGCGTGCGCCCCGGCGTGTTGGACGTGCGCGCAAGTCCCTTCTGGCCGACCAGCGCGTTGATCAGCGACGACTTGCCAACATTGGAGCGGCCGGCAAAGGCGATTTCGGGTGGACCTTCGGGCGGCAGGAACTTCATGGCGGGGACGCCGCGAATGAAGACCCATGGCCGCGTGAAGATGTCCTCGCCGACCGCAGTGATTGTTTCTTCGGTCACGCCGATGCCTCGAGCCGGTCGATGTCGGCGCCACGGATGGCATCGAGGTTGCGGGTGATCTTGTCTGCCGGCCAGTTCCACCAGGCGATCTGCTGCAGACGCGCAATGGTCTCGTCATCGAAGCGCATCTTCACCACCTTGGCGCTGTTGCCTGCTGCGATCGCGTAGGGCGGCACGTCGCGCGTCACCACCGATTTGGCGGCGATGATCGCGCCGTCGCCGATGGTCACGCCCGGCATGATCGCGGTGTTCATGCCGATCCAGACGTCGTTGCCGATCACCGTGTCGCCGCGCAGTTCGGCTTTCCATGTCGCGACATCGAAACCTTTTTCCCAGCCGTGGCTGAAGATGTTGAAGGGATAGGTCGAGAAGCCGCCCATGACATGGTTGGCGCCGTTCATGATGAAACGGGCGCCTTCGGAAATGGCGCAGAATTTGCCGATGATCAGCTTGTCGCCGATGAAGGCGTGGTGGTGCAGTACGCAGGTCTCGACGAAACTCTCCGGCCCGGCTGGGTCGTCGTAATAGGTGTAATCGCCGATCTCGATGTTGGGAGCGTTGACGATCGGCTTCAGGAAGCCGACCCGATTGTGATGCAGCGTCGGATGTTTGGTGTTGGGATTAGGGCCGTTCATTGTGATCTCCGTCGAGATTGCGGCGGATCTCGAAGATAGCCCAATCCTTTCGCCAATAGCAAAAGGCCCCGGCTATGCCAGGGCCTTTTTCCAAAGAGATGGTTAGGCCCGCTATTCCGCGGGCGTCGGTTTCTTCTTGAACAGGCCGGCCAGATTGTCCCACAGCTCGATCTTGGCGCCCTGCCGTTTCATGATCGCACCCTGTTGCAGGATCGACAGTAGGTTGTTCCAGGCCCAGTAGATAACCAGACCGGCCGGGAAGCCTGCCATCATGAAGGTGAAGATCACCGGCATCCAGGTGAAGATCGCAGCCTGTGTCGGATCTGGCGGCGCCGGGTTCATGCGCATCTGCAGGAACATGGTCACACCCATCAGCAGCGGCCAGATGCCGATATGCAGCATGGCAGGTGTGGCGAAAGGCAACAGGCCGAACAGGTTGAGCAGCGACGTCGGATCGGGTGCTGCCAGGTCGTGGATCCAGCCGAAGAACGGCGCGTGCCGCATTTCGATGGTGACGTAGAGAACCTTGTAGAGCGCAAAGAACACCGGGATCTGGATCAGCACCGGCCAGCAGCCGGCGATCGGATTGATCTTTTCGGTCTTGTACAGCTCCATCATCGCCTGTTGCTGCTTCATCTTGTCATCCGCGTACTTCTCGCGGATTTCCAGCATCTTGGGCTGTACCTTCTTCATGTTCGCCATCGACTTGTACGACTTGTTGGCGAGCGGGAAGAAGATTGCCTTGACGATGACGGTGGTGGCGAGGATCGCCAGGCCGAAATTGCCGAAGAACTTGTAGAGCGTGTCGATCAGCCAGAACATCGGCTTGGTGATGAAGGAGAACCAGCCCCAGTCGATCAGGAGATCGAAGCGGCGGATGTCGAGATCCTTCTCGTAGGCGGTGATCTTCGACACTTCCTTGGCGCCGGCAAAGACCAGCGATTCCACCGTGGCCGACTGACCGGCCTCGACGGTGATCGGATCGGTCAGGAAGTCCGACTGATAGCGCGGACGGCCGTCGTCGAAATAGGCGAAGCGCGGCTGGAACGGCTGCTTTTCGGTCGGAACCAGCGTTACCGCCCAGTATTTGTCGGTGATGCCGAGCCAGCCATTGGTCGACTTGGCGGGCACATACTGCTTGTCCTTTTCGACGGACGCGTATTTGTGCTCCTGCAGGCCTTCCTCGCCGGTCACGCCGATCAGGCCTTCATGCAGCACATAGATCGACGGCGTGCTCGGCTTGTCGAAGCGGGTGACACGGCCATAGTTCGACAGGGTGACCGCCGCCGAACCGGCATTCTGCACGGTGTCCGAAACCTTGAACATGTAGTTCGCGTCCACCGAGATGGTGCGCTTGAAGGTCAGGCCCTTGTCGTTGGTGTAGGCCAGCGTCACCGGCGTCGTCGGAGTCAATGTCGCGTTGCCGTCGACCGTCCACACCGTATCCGGGCTTGGCACCTTGCCGGTCGTTTCGTTGCCGACAAAGCCGAGTTCGGCATAGTAGCCGTTCGGCAGGGCCGACGGATTGAGCAGCTCGATCTCGGGCGAATTGTTGTCGACAGTCAGCCGGTAGCGCTTCAGCTTGAGGTCGTCGAGACGCGCGCCGGTGAGGTTGATCGACCCTTCGAGGCTGGGCGTATCGATCTTGATGCGGCTGGTGGCGGCGAGCGCCTGTTCGCGGCCGGCCGGGGTCGCACCATCGGTGCCTGGCAGGCTCGGCACGGCGCCCGACTGTTGTGCGGGGGCTTGTGTGCCAGCAGCCGGTGCCGTCTTGGCCTGGCGCTCTGCCTCGATGCGTGCCGTCTCGCGCTGCGTTTCGACGCGGGGGTTCATGTAGAACACCTGCCACAGCGTCAGGATCAGCACCGACAAGGCAATGGTGATGAAGAAATTGCGGTTGTTTTCCATCGAGACCTTGGCCTGTCGCGCTAGCGTTTTGCGTGGATACGGCGGGAAAGCTCGGCTTTCAATTCACCGAATGGCGCGGTGAGGACATCCTCGCGCCCCACGATGACATAGTCATGGCCGCTTTCCATGTCAGCGGCGGCATAAGTGCGCACGGCTTCTTTCAGCCGTCGGCGGACCCGGTTGCGCACGACGGCGTTGCCGACTTTCTTGGTGACCGTGAACCCGACACGCGGCGCTTCACTATCGCCGCGATTGAGCACTTCAACGAGGAAAAACCGCCCGCGCCGCTTTTCGCCGCGCCGGACGGTCAGGAAATCCGCGCGCTTCAGAAGCCGTTTGGGTGCCTGTCCCATTGGCCGGGTCGAGGGCAACGGCCGTGGCGTCCGCTTAGGCGGACAGCCGCTTGCGACCGCGGTTGCGGCGAGCAGCGACGACGCCGCGGCCACCCTTGGTGGCCATGCGAGCACGGAAGCCGTGCCGACGCTTGCGAACGAGCTTGGATGGTTGGTAGGTGCGCTTCATTTGTTTTAATACCGCGGCGTGCGGCCCTTCTTGTGTCTGTCACTGTGTAACAGGAGCTTGTTGGCTGGGCCCTGTTTAGCGCGATCGAAACCGCGCCGGGTTCTGGGGCCCGAGCGTGAGCGGGGCTTATAGGTAGAAGGATTTTGGAAGTCAATCCGACTCCGCGGCAAAGATTCGTGCGACATGGCCCATCACGTCATATAGCTGGAAATTCCGTCACAATTGCCTAGTTTGCATGGGAAGGCATGGCGGTACCGGGTGTATGAGCGTCGAACCTTCCACGATTGAGAGTACGGAAGCCGCGCGGCCGTTAGCCGGTGCCCTGGCTCGGGCCGTGCCGCTGGCGCGCGGCCTGTCTGCCAAGCTCATCCTGCTCACCATCGTCTTCGTGCTGCTTGCCGAAGTGCTGATCTTCCTGCCTTCGATCGCCGACTACAGGATGCGCTGGCTGCACGAGCGTCTCAATACGGCCGCGGCCGTGTCGGTCGTCCTCGTGGAAGGCGACCCCGGCGCACTGTCCCGCACGGCCCAGGACGATCTCTTGATGGCGCTCGGCGCAAAGGCGATCGCGATCCGGGACGGCGATGCCTCACGCCTGCTGGCGGTCGCGGCCATGCCGCCCAAGGTTGACGAGCATATCGACATCGCCAACACGGGCATGTTCGCGCAGCTTTCGGATGCGCTTGAAACCTTGTTCTGGGGAGGAGATCGCACGCTGCGTATCTTTGGCCCGGTCGGCGAGCAGGGTCGTGAATTCGAGCTTATCATGCCGGACTATCGCCTGCGCGCGGCCATGCTGTCCTTTTCGCGCAACATTGCCCTCATCGGACTGCTGATTTCGGTGTTTTCCGCGATGCTCGTCTATGTCGCGGTCGACCGCATCATGATCCGTCCCGTGCGTGCCATGACGCGCTCGATGCTGTCCTTCTCCGAGGCACCGGACGATCCTGGCCGGATCGTCCGTCCGGCCGACCGCGATGACGAAATCGGCGTTGCCGAGCGCGAACTGGCGCAGATGCAGCTACGCTTGCAGAAGATGCTCGCCGAACAGCGGCATCTCGCCGACCTTGGTCTCGCCGTATCCAAGATCAACCACGACATGCGCAATGTGCTGGCGTCGGCGCAGCTCCTGTCGGACCGCCTGCTCCAGGTGAAGGATGCCAGCGTCCAGGCGTTTGCACCCAAACTGCTCAAGTCTCTGGATCGCGCCGTCTCCTACACGGAAGGCGTGTTGGCCTATGGACGTGCGCAGGAGGCGCCGCCAGCCCGCCGCATGCTGCGCCTGCGCCTGCTGGTCGACGAGGTGCATGGCCTGCTCGATATGGGCGACGGCATCGATTTCGAGAACGGCGTCGACGACGGCTTCGAGATCGACGCGGATTCCGAACAGCTGTTTCGCGTGTTGACCAACCTGTCGCGCAACGCCGTGCAGGCCATGGCTGCCGACACCGAGGGTGCGGTGGTGCGGCGCCTGGTCATATCGGCGGATCGGACCGGGGGGGTGAGCCAGATCCTGGTCACCGACACAGGGCCGGGCCTGCCGCCGAAGGCACGGGAGAATCTGTTCCTGGCCTTTCGGGGTTCGGCGCGCAGCGGCGGCACCGGCCTCGGCCTTGCCATCGCGCATGAGCTGGTCCGTGCCCATGGCGGCAAGCTCGAACTGTTGGAGAGCATCGGCGGCCGTACTGTATTTTCGGTGAGTATCCCCGACCAGCCCGTCAGTCTCGACCGCGCTCGCCGCGGTCTCAGGCGCTCGGCCTGATGGAGCCTTCGGGTCGCCTTTCGCAACGACGGCAAAACTTTTGCATTGATCGGCTTGCTTTTCGGAATTTGAGTCGTTAGGGAACACCTCGCATCGCGGCTGGCCCCGAAAGCTGGCCCCGATCGGTATCAGGCAAAGCCTGTTGCGCGCCCGTAGCTCAGCTGGATAGAGCACCAGACTACGAATCTGGGGGTCAGGAGTTCGAATCTCTTCGGGCGCGCCATCTTCTCAGTCACTTAGCACCGCTCCGCAGACCAATACGACGGATTAGTCTGCGGAAAATCGAGAACACGGCCGGTCGCGCGGTTGGATATCTCCAACAGAAACAGGCAGCGGAGCGCTAGGACAGGGGATTGAGCCGCACTCCAAACACGAAGGTGTGACAATACTAGGCTTTGCAAGTCCTCTTCACCCGCAGCCATGCCCCGACAATTTTTCCGTCAATTTTTGCAGGATTCTCGATCTTGTCTCCGACCAGTCGAACGCAAGAGCCTCGCGGCAGCACCCCCACCGTTCCGGTGCCTGACGTTGCCCCTACGCGCATATTGACCGCCGAATTGGCGCGTAACTCGATACCTGCATTGAGTTCTGTTACCGCCGGATAGGGTGTTTTCGTCACGCCCTTCGGTGTCAGTTGGCCCGCGTCGGTGAGTTTTCCGTCCACGACCTCATAAAAGACGTAGACGCCGTGATTGTTGCTCGTCCGAATAATCAGGTCTCGCAAGGTCTTGTCATTGACGGCCTTGAACTCGTCTTCGATAATGGAATTTGATATCGACTCATTCGACGTCCAACCCAAGGGTTGCGCTGCCAGCGCTTCAAATATTGCGAGCTTGTACCGATAGCTTCCAGTCGGCAGTCCCCGTATCAATTCCGTCGTCAATCGATAGTCCGCCTCCTGAGCTTGGATGAGCTTGGTCAACTCACTGCGGGCATTCCTTCGAACAGAAGGCGTATCGTTCTCGGCCATTTTCAGGATTGCGTCCTTGGCCTGTTTATAGGGCACGGTCTCTGGTTCGATTCGCGCTACGGTCTGCAACGTTTCCAGACTGACTTTCTTAATCTCGGCACTGGCAAGATCAAACACGGTGGCTCTATTGCCTTCCACAGGCACGAGCACGTCAGCGACCAGCCGCCAGGTTGCAAAGCGGGGTCCCACGCGGATTGTGGCGCTGACCAGGCGCTTGTCGCGGCTTAACGAGGTGCGTGAGATGATGGTGTAATCGACTTTTGCCGTGCAATTTCCACCGCAACTGAGCCTGGGGTTCGAGAATGTCGCCTGCGCTGGCAGATTGATCGGCATTGGCAAAGTAATCTCAATATCCTCCGTAGCGGAGGGATCGCGAGACTCTTCGTTGCCACCCACATTCAAGGCGCGCTCAGCCTGATAGGCTTCGGCAATCGTGGTGTTGTCTGCTCCCTCGGTACCGAGCATCAAGGCGCGCAGCGTCACCGAGTCCGGTGCGTGCTCTGCCGCAGGTCTGTCCACGACCTTCGTTGAATTTGGTCGGAAAACAATATCACCCCGGCTCAACTCGCTGGATTGCGACCGTCCGGAGGTCGGTGTCTGTTTACGGTTTTCCTGCGGTACTGCTCCTTTCAGATAGGCAATGAGTTCGCTTCCTGTCAGGAACCCATCCAAATTCGAATCCGCGCCCGGACGTCGCCCCAGCAAGGCCTGATTGAACACCTGCAAAAACTTGCTCTGAGCGGGCACCTCTTGGGCGTCCGTACCTGCCGCAATGAACTCCCTCACCGGCAGTCTAGCCTCTTCGCTGAATACGTAGTTCGCAGCTAGGGCCTTGGTGTAGGCGCCAGATTCCCCTTTTGTGTTGAAAATCGAACCCGAAAAACAGCTGTCAAAGACAAACAGCGCATGTCTGACTTCCAAGGCATCGGCCCATTCTAGGAATTCGCTGAGCCGAATCGCTTTTTCGGCCACTAGGGTGCTGGTAGGGTCGTTGGGGATCTTCGGCATATCGATAGGCAGGAAGTAGCCGGTTCGCCGCAATATTTCATAGTTGCTGTCTGTCGGAACTTGCACCTGGCGCGTCACGCCGTGCCCGCTCAGATAGAACACGAGCCTTGCGTCTCGTGAATAGCCGTACTGAGCCACGAACTCTTCTATGGCTGAACGGATGCCCGCCGCATCGAGGTCCAAGTAACGGGTTACAACAAAGCCTTGCTCTTCCAACGTCGTCGTCAACTGCTCCATTTCCTGCTTGACCTCAGGAAGAGGACGCAACTCGGTGTATTTAGATTGGCCAATGAGCAAAGCGTAGCTTCCATAGTAGAGCTGCTCCTCACGACCGTCGTCATCCGCCACGAAAGCCGGATCGATCTTTGTCGCGTCTGTGACGTATTTTTCAGCCGCAAAACTGCCTGTCGCTGTCACCAGCAACATTGCCAGCGTTGGCAGATAACGCTGCAGAAGAGCGCGCATCGGCTATTCGTTTGCTCCTTCGACAGCAAACTTCTCGTTCAATTGCATCGTGTCGACGTCGTCGAGCCTGGCCACAAATTTGGCAAAGGAGATGTTATCATCAAATGGCAACGCTCCTGGAGCTTTCGATCTCACCTGCTGGTAGAGCCCGTCGCGTATTTTCTTGAAGTTCTCGTCGCGTTTCGCCTTGTCCCATTTCGCCGGAGCTAACATGTAGCCCATGTTGAGCATTTTAGAGCTGCGTGAATTTAGGATCCAGCAATCAACCTTCTTGCCGGCTCCAAGGTCGGGGCAATATCCCGACTGATTGGGTAAGGTGTTGAGAAAAGCGTACCGATAGGCGAAACCAGCATCTCCATTGGTCCCCGACCCTTGAGCAGACCAATATTTAAATCCCACGGCTGCCTTACTGTAAGATGTCAGTTCTCTTCCGTCCTTATCCAAGTAAGCTATGAACACTACGGCATGGCCACTTGGGGGTTTCCCCGGTCTATTGCGATTGATGTTCAGGAATGAGCCGGGCGCAAGTTCTTCGAATTTGACGCGCTTTCCTATTCCGAAAGTCACCAACGCATCCGCCGTACCATATGATGCCAAATGGGAATCGACCCATAAATGTGACCTCAAATCAGTAGGGCGCATTCTGTTGAACGTTGCCACAGGCAAATATTCCATGACGGTCTTGTCGCCGGTCTCCTCCACGTAAAACTTCAGTGCATAAGAAATGACTTCAGCGACCGCCGCCACGCACATCGTCTTCGGTGGATTGTTCGACTTCACGGTTCCATCTCCGTACTGGAACTCGTGCGTATAGGCGCTGCTGATGTTGTATCCCTTGCTCGGATACTTCGCGTACAAATGATCGACCGCCTTTAGGATGTACGTATTAAACCCGTCACCAGGAAGAGTTTGGGATGATGCTGGCAGCGAAAACATAAAGCCGACCAATGCGGCTATCAGGAACGAATCCTGTTTCATTCTTGTCCCCCCGGCAAGAAATATCTGGATGAGAATGCAGTTTTTCCTACAACGATCTATCTGTCAATGATTTCATGTTTTCGCAAAGTAATACCTCTATGGAAGAAATAGAATATCTTTGCGTCATGATGGCTCGGAGACAGTAATTAGCAGGAAGTGAATCGGACGCTAAGCGTGACGCCGATAGCCTGCCAAGACACTAAATCGATCCAGCTTAGTTACAAGATCATTACTCTGGCACTGGCCAAGCGGGTACGTTGCTGCGCCATGCGCCGGACTATCGACGACCAATGTGCTGCGCTTGGCGACGCCGAAGGCGTCGTCGTCGCCACCGCTGGTGAAGTCTGATGGAATCCACCATTTGCTCAGCTCACCCGCAACGCGAGCTTGCCGACGTAGTGGGTGGCAAGCGCCCGGTGCGCATCAACAACCTGGTCGAATGGGAATGTACCGGCCACATGGATATGGAACGGGCCAGACTCGATCAGGCGGTTGAGCTTGTCGGTGGCGTCCTCGCCGCGGGCGCCGTTGTAGCGGATGAGCTTCACGCCGGGCCTGACATGTGGATCGGGCGTCACTCCGTAGGGGCAGGCGACCCGACCGCCATCGCGCATGGACGACAACGCATGTTCGGCGGCCTTACCGCCGGCGGTGACAAGGGCAGCGTTCAGGCCGCCAGGGGCGAATTCACGAGCGGCCGCTGCCACGTCGTCCTTGCGCCCATTGACGACGGCGTCGGCACCAAGCCGATACGATAGCGCCATGCCGTCATCGCCCGAAGCCACCGCGAACACGCGGGCACCCATCCGTTTTGCGAGTTGGATGGCCATGTGCCCGATGCCACCGCTGGCACCGAAGATCATGATTGCATCGCCCTGCTTTAGACCGACCTCTTCCAGGCCGCTGAGGGCGGTCAACGCATCCCAGCCCATGACGCCCGCCTGTTCGATCGTAAGCTTGGCGGGGATGAGCGCCACGTTGCTCGCATCCGTTGCTGCGTACGTGGCATAGGTCCCACCCTTGGGAAGCGGCATGGAGGCAGCGTACACCCGGTCTCCTTCCTTGAAACGGCTAACCTGGCCGCCAACCGCTGCAATTGTGCCTGAGCAGTCCCAGCCGAGCACGTAAGGGAATGTCGACGGCATTCCAAACGCTCCGTCGTAGTGGCCCTCGCGCTCAACCGCGTCCCACGAGGCCACGCCCGCCACTTCAACTCGGATCAGCACATCATTAGCCCCGACCTCGGGTACGGACACGGTCCGCACGGTAATCAGTCCGGCTCCACCGAACCGGTCGATGGCGGCGGCCTGCATTGTATCCGGTTTTGCATTCGTCATTCTTCTTCTCCTGAAAATCCCATTGATCATGAGACGGCCGCTGCGCCGGCGAAGCAGGAGGTCGCCTTTCGCGGTCGTTCCATGATTGGTTGATGATGAAGGCTGGGGTTGCCTCAACTCATTTATTGCTACGACACCCGGCCCCTTGGACACGGATTGCAGGCTTCATTCCGACACCCACATTTTGATCGGCGCTGCGCCCGAACCCGCTTGTCGTTCGCGAAAGCTATGATTGGAGAAACGCGACGCCAATACGCACGAAAACGTTAGTGGTTACCTGCCGGTAAGGGGGAACAAACTCGGTGCGGCATCCGCGGGATTGGTTGGCTACGGCAGTCAATCCCAGCGATCAGTGAAAAGATGTCGACACAGCGGCAATGGGAACGTGAAGCGGGCGGGCTTGTGAGGCGAAACTCCGCCCTGCGCGGTCATCTTCAACCGGATCGTCGCGCGAACTCCTTCGACCGGCTTTCTCCTGGTGCGTCAGGCGGTCGGCCAGAATGTGCTTGGGATCGACCTCGTGGCATCTGTGTTCGCCCAGTGAAACTGATTGCATATTGAAATCAGTCGCGCAATAAGATACTGATTGCGAAACGCAATCAGTATCGGAAAGCCAAGGAGGAGCTTCGCATGGCCAAGATCGTCACCGGAATGGCGATGTCGCTGGACGGATTCATGCAGGATGCTAACGGAAGTTCGGCCGCGCTTTCCACCGGCGAAGACGACTTTCGCAACACCGAACGCGGCAAGGCATGCATTGCCGCGACCGGCGCGGTCATGATGGGCCGAAAGACGTTTGAAATGGCGGACGACCCGGATCTCTATGCCGGCAACTATGAATTTCAGGTGCCGATCTTTGTGCTTACGCGCAACCCACCGGCCAAACATCCAAGGGAGGGCTCCGGGCTGACTTTCACCTTCGTCCAGGATGGACTTGATAGCGCGATTGCCCAAGCCAAGGCTGCAGCAGGCAGCAAGCAGGTAACCGTGGTTGGCGGACCATCTCTTATCCAGGCATTGCTGCAAAAAGGCGCGGTCGACGAATTGGAGATCGATCTCGCACCGGTCTTGCTGGGCGGTGGGCGCCGGCTCTTCGACAATGTCGACAAAGAAATCGCGTTTGAGACAACGAGCATGGACCCCTTGCCGCTGGGCGGCATCGCGCTGCGGTTCTCGGCCAAGCGGTGATGCCCTCAAATCAGCGCCGACACGCCCCGGATCACGCTATCCTCGACGCCCTCAGCCCCCGGCGATCCGCTTTCGCCGGATCAGCTCCAAGACACCTGAAATGTCTTCGTCTCCGAATCCGGCACCGTCCCGCTTGCGGAACAAGCCCAGCATGGGGTCGAGCAGATCGGTCGCGACGCCTTGCTCGCGTGTGGCGGTGAGGATGTTGTCCAGCGAGGCGGTCTGCATGCCGAGGTTCGACACCACATTCAAGTCGTGACGGCCACTGTCGATCTTCTCGGCATATCCAGGCAGTTCACCCATCATTGCCGTCATCCACGGGCCAAGCAGCTTGAGAAATGCGCCCGCGCGGATGCCTTCGGAATCCACCAGCGCGCTGGCGTGGAAGAAGCCGGCGAAAAGACCATACATGCCGCTGAGAAGCGCAAGGTCATGCAGGGATGCCAGCCCCGCGTCCGCACCCAGATAGTCGGCGGCGCCAAGGTCCCGGAGCGCGTCGGCATGCGCATCGAAGGCTGCTTTCGATCCGCTGTACAGGATCAGCGCGTGCTCGCCTCCGATCATCGGCGGTGTCGCCATGATGCCGCCGTCGAGATAGGCAGCACCCAGTGCGGCGACCCGCTCGGCCGCCGCGCGCGCCTGAACCGGCGTGCCGTTGGTGAGATTGACCAGCACGCGCCCTGAGAGCGCCGAAGCGGTATCGTCGATCACCGCTCCCGACGCGGCGTAATCCAGCACGCACATCACGACGATGTTGCTGGCAGTGACGGCATCAGCGGCGGACGTCGCCTCGCGTGCGCCTTTGGTCGTCAGTGCGCCGGCTTTGCCGGGTGTGCGGTTCCAGACCGTGACCGTGTGGCCCTGTTGATGAAAACGGGCGGCGAGTGCCTGTCCCATGGCTCCAAGGCCGAGGATCGAGATGTTGGCCATGTGCGTCCTTCCATATTTGCTGTCTCTGCCTGCTCACTGTGGCGACGGCAAAGAGATGCAAACTTGGACGCAGGAGTGGTAGTGGGCTATCTGTGGACCTATCGTCCACATATCGGAACGACTGGGCCACAGATGATGAATCTCAACGACCTCTTCGTTTTCGTTCAGGTGGTGAACCACGGCGGCGTTGCTGCGGCGGGGCGCGCCTTGGGCATCCCCAAGTCCACCCTCAGCAAGCGGCTTTCCGAGCTGGAAAAGGCGATTGGCGTGCGTCTTATCCAGAGGACCTCGCGCAGCTTCACTGTCACCGAGATCGGCCGCGATTTTCATCGCCATGCCGCGGCAATGCTCATCGAAGCGGCGGCGGCGGAAGATGTCATCAAGGGGCGTCTGGCCGAGCCGAGTGGAACCGTGCGGATCACGGCATCGCTGCCGATCGCCCAGTTCCGTTTGGCGCGGCTGCTTCCGCGCCTCGCGGTAAGCTATCCGAAGGTCCGCATCGTGCTCGACGTCTCCGACAGGTTTGTGGACATCGTGCAGGAGGGCTTCGATATCGCCATCCGCAACCATTTCGCGCCCTTGCCCGATACCGATCTGGTGCAGCGTCGCATTCACTACGACCCCGCCTGGCTCGTCGCGTCGCCCGGATACATCGAGGAGAAGGGCATGCCGTCTCGACCGGAGGCAGCGAACGAGCTCGATGGGCTCATGGCATCGTCGTCGGACAGGGTCTGGACGCTTCACAATGAGGAAGGCGCTGTTGCCGACGTCATGCCATCGCCGCGTTACGTCGCCAATGAAACCGTGTCCCTGCTGGAAGCCGCCAAAACGGGACTCGGCGTGGCTTGCCTGGCGAGCAGTTTCTGTGCGCCGCTGATCGAATCCCGAGCGCTTGTCCGCATTCTGCCAGGTTGGACAGTGCGAGGCGTGACGACAACGCTGCTGATGCCGCATCGTCGCGGGCAGCTGCCCTCCGTCCGGGTGGTGGCCGACCATCTGATCGACGAACTGTCGCAACGGCCGCTAGGTGCTGACCTGTTCGATACAGGTTATACGTGACAACGCCATAACCGCTCTTGTTCAGCCGTTTTGCATCGGCGTTCGAGTGATGGCGAACACTGCTCCTATCTGCTCGGCCAGCGCCGACACAGGCCGGCATTTTCTCAGGATTAGATCAAGACGCGCTTCGTTTGTTGGTACGATATTGTTTGCAAGCTTGTATCTGGCAACGTCGGCAAATTCATTGCCTCCATCACGGCGGAAATGTTCTGCGTTCGGTATTCAAAGGCCCCCTCGCTTCGATCCGGAGGGCGCGCTAGCACACATGTTCGAATTTCCGCCCTAAAGCACCAGCCTATTTCAAGCGCACCATGTAGATGTAGGCACGGGCCGTGACTTCAAATTCCGCAATGCCTCCATTCTAGCGGCGGCTGTCGGCGACCTGTTCGGGAACAACCTTCCGCCTGCAACCATAACAAAACACGGTGCACTAGCGAGGCCGTGCGCTTTAATTTCAGGAGCATTTTCGGACGAGGCTTTTGGCGCTAGAGAAATTACGGCTTGCGCAATTTCCTTAACGACGATGGATGAAGCTCTCCTGCGCCATTTGACTTCAACCCGTAGGAAACCAATCTGCCTAGCACGAGTTATGGACTACCTTTGAAACGGCTTCTTGGTTCAGGTCGCGGTTAGAATTGCAATGCCGCGTTTGAGGCTGGCATTCACGGTATCTGTTCCAAAAAGTGCTCGATCCTCCGCTGGAAGGCTTGTCAAATAGTCAATCAGCAGATTGATTTGGTAGGTGAATGCCGCTGCTTCGCTCTGCGCGAGACCGGGCCGTCTTGTTCGCAGGAAATGCTCAACCTCACTGAGCACTTTCAACACATGCCCCCGATGATTTCCTTCACCCAGAAATCCGCGCATCTTTTCGATAAGTTCAAGAATTTGAACAATGCGCTTAACCGCACTGGCCTTTGTTTCGGCCACTTCGATCTGCATTAGAAGGCCCAAATAATTGGTGTCTAGCTGATAGGTTAGGAAGCCCGTCCTTGCCTCACCGCGTCGATATGCGGTCTCCATGTGACGTTCAGCTAGATCCAATCGGCCTAAATCTTGCATGAAGATGCTGTACTGCAGCCAGAACAGCGGCTCTCCTTGAATGTAAGTATTCTGACGTCCATGCTCGTAAACGGCTCGAATGTGCTCAGTCCTTTCCGGAACAGTCTTGAGTAAGTCATCTAGAAAACTGAACCGGAGTAATGCGCCAAGCGTCGAACGAGCCTCTCTCGCGCGTAAGGTTTGTGTACCTTCCTCTTCGTTCATTCGCCGAGCGGCTTCCACAGCCATTCTAAAAATTGCTCCCACCAATTCTTCTGCTGGCAAGTAGCGCCGCACTAGAAAGTCAGAAAAAATAGCCGAATGCGGCTCGATTTTATCAAGCGTGAAATCCACAAATTCGAATGCGCCTTCCCCCGCTTCCGTCAGAATTTGGTAAGGATCGATTCTCGATATCGCCCTGAGAAACGAAGGGTCCGTTTCAATACCCGCGGATTTCAGTATTGCCGAGCACAGCAGTACAACTTTCACGTCCGATTTTAGCAGGGCTGGCTTAACAATAGCGTCAATCCTCGCTATCACCGACTCGTTTTCAAATATTGAAAGAACTATATCCCGTATTTCAGCACCACTTTTGAATCTTTCTCGGAAATTTCTTGGGGCAATTCCAGCATTATCGAGGATCTCATATATGTCATCACAATCTTTGCGTGATAGTTTATTTAAATCAACTCTCTCAACTGGAGATTTTAGTCTTGAGTATATCTCATTGTTTCTTACTTGAAAAGTCCCGGTATTGATCTCGACAATAAATCTTGTATCTTCTTTCATGTCAGTGAAAAGGTGCATCAGAGAATATGCAGTATCGTAACTCGGAAATATGATGACAGCTTTAGTAATTCTGCGTAGGAAATCGATTTCTTCTGCTGGCGGTGTTACATTTTCTCTAACTTCGAAGCAGGAGTGGCCATTTTGAGATAGTGCCATGCAAAGCGCATGTCTATATAAGGTTTTCCCGTTTCCGATTTTGGAGTGAATAACAAATGTTCTCTTATGATCAAAAGAAGCAATAATGGATTTGGTCAACTCGTTTCGAGGGAAGACATAAACTGGGTCTGGAAACGTAGAAATAAGCCTACGCTGATCATATTTGCCCAGGGCAAATAAAGATTCTATCTCCGCCGGCGTTGGCGGGCCTGAAATTTTATCATCTTTAACAAGTTCGAAAAAACGAAATGCGCGAAGAGAATTTGCATGGTCAGGCTTTTGTCCCACCACCGCGAGTTCGCATTCATTTGCAAACCCTTCCACGCCCATATCATGCCTGGTCCCATACTCTTGCAGCCGACTGCTCACTACGGGACTCGAAGTGGTGCGCAATATGAAATGGGTTCTCTTCACAAGCGCCGGGTTTACCGAGAGATATGATGCCGGCTCGAAATCTCCTAACTCGTATCCTACGAAAAATAGGTTTTCACAGACTCTAATGTCGCGCTCGAACACCTGCCACCAAGGTGATTGTAGCGCTCGTTGTTGCGCGTATGAGAAATGCGATAGTACAAGCTGCTGAAGTAAGTTACTCGGCTGGCATTTGTGGATGTACCCATGAAGATGGATAATCGCGTTAGGTCGAACTTGATTTGGAGTCGGGTCCGAAAATGAGTAAGATTCCTTACGAATATTTTTTTCAACTATTGAGTTAAATTCAACAGAGTCATCGTAGTTTGTCGTATATATTCGCAACCATGGCTTAGATAGAATGGAATTGTGCCACTTTTCCAATTTCTTTATCGTGTACAAATCAGTAAGTAATCCAAAAATGTCTTTACCTTGATCTGCGGCGTATTTCGATAAGTCTTGTATTCCGGCGGGGTCATCCATCGGTAAACCACAAAGCATCTTTATCTTTGATGCTAGTTCGTTACCGGTTGGAGGCGCTTCGCCTACAATATTCGTTGCGCTTCTCGTGAAACCAGCACCTAAAAATAGGATTGAGGACGTGGGGTCAAATCCGTGAGGAAACGTCATCTGAGCGACTCTGAGGGCTGGAAAGAAACTGGAATCTGGGAAGGTAATTATTAGATTTCAAGAAAGTGGGCTATCGCGAAATTACATGAGAATTTTGCCGGAATTGGAGAGCTGATGCCGGCAACTCACCTGTGGATCGAATTGAGTTTAGAAGTCTGCGTTCGCAGCGGCAACTTGCCTCCCGAGTTGTGGATGCTGGCTGGCGCATTTGGACTTGCTCAGGCCATGGATGCTTGTCGCGAAAAGACGCTCGCGCTGTTGGCTACAACTAAGCCACGTCTTCACACCGCTTGTTACGCGAGTCGATAGCCACCTTCAGTGCCGTTCCCCCTTGCGTAGTCGAGTTAGCCGAAACCTGGTAACGCGCGCTAGCTCTTTCTAGCGCGCCAGCCAGATTGACGGGTGGTCACACCTGCTTTGGAATACTGTTGACCATCCCATTAGATACGCCTGACGCCATGTGTTGCCGCCTTCACCAAAACGACCGTGGCACGCATCTTTTGGCTGCGGCGGATGGCATTCGCCGAAATGGCCTACTCTGTGCTCACGAGGTCGGAAATCCGCCGCCGACTATCGTCATCGCTTTCCGCGTCAGCTCGAATCCGGCACCAACTCCCTTCACTGCACCTGCAACAGCACGCGACTGGCAGCGAGCACCGCTCCCATTCGCTGGACCAGCTCTGACACAGGCCCGGCACTTTCCCAGGAATAGATGGAGACTGCCATCGCGGGGCCCATGCCGAAAGGCGCGTATTGCCGGACTCGGTAGCCGGCTGTCGCGCTCCGGGGCAGAAGGGACAAGCCGAGACCGGCCTCCACGGCGACCAGGACGTTGTGAAGGCTGCTGCCCGAGAAGGCGATGTACCAGCGAAGTTCCTCGCTTTCGATTCGCTCGAACATCGCCTCGCGATAGAGGCCCCCTGGAGGAAAAGCGACCAGCGGGATCGGGTTGGGCCACTTGGCCGGCGCATCCGCGCTTTCGAACCAGGCCATGGCTTCCGGGAATGTCGCGCGGCAATCGGGTTCGGCCTCGGGCTCCTTGACGATCGCGATATCGAAATCGCCAGCGCGATAGCGTCGGGTCAGGTCGCGGCTCAATCCGGCGGTGACGTCCAGCTGGATGCCGCGATGGACCTGTGCAAAGTCGCCGAACACCTTTGCCATTGCGGTGCTGACGATATCCTCGGGAACGCCGATGCGGATGGAAGTCGTGCCCGCCGGATCGCGAAGGGCGGCTTCCGCCTCCTGTTGAAGGGCCAGGATTCGCCGGGCGTAACCCAGCAGCCGTTCACCGGCAGCCGTCAGCTCAACGGGCCGCGCGGCCCGGTCGATCAACATCGAGCCGACCGTTTCTTCGAGTCGGGCAAGCTGCTGGCTGATGGTGGATTGCGTCATATGAAGCCGATCCGCCGCGAGCGTAAAGCTGCCGGCATCGACGATAGCGGAGAAGGCGCGAAGAAGGCGTGGATCAAGCATGCTTACGTCCGACATCGGTGTCGGAGTATTCATAATCGTAATCTATTCGATCTGAACATTTAATTTTCAAATGCTGGCGACTATCCTATCTGGATATCGTGATCCGCGACCGTCGCGGTCGCCAATCCGGTTGGATCCGTCAGAACAGGAACAGGGAAATGCTTCGCCGATCCGTTCTTCTGGGTGTCGCCAGCCTTCTGCTGGCAACTGCCCCACTCGTAGCGTCAGGGAAAACCATGAGCGAACCCGCCTTGAATATTGCCGCAACGCGCGGTGACGTCGCGTCCGTCCTGAAGCTCATCGCCGAAGGCGCCAGGATCGATGCGCGCGACGGCAGCGGCGCGACCGCGCTTCTGGTGGCCACCCACGCCAACCAGCCTGAGGTTGCCAAGGCCCTGATCGACGCCGGCGCCGACGTCAACGCCAAGGACAATATCGAGGACAGCCCCTATCTGTATGCCGGCGCACGAGGTCACCTCGAAATCCTCAAGATGACACTCGCGCACGGCGCTGACCTCAAGAGCATCAACCGCTATGGCGGCACCGCCCTCATCCCGGCCTCGGAACGCGGCCATGTCGAGACAGTGCGCACGCTGATCGCGGCCGGTGTCGATGTCGATCATGTCAACAAACTCGGCTGGACCGCGCTGCTGGAGGCGATCATGCTTGGCGATGGTGGCGAGCGTCACCAACAGATCGTTGCGCTGCTGGTGAAGGCGGGGGCCAACGTCAATCTTGCCGATAATGATGGCGTAACACCACTCCAGCACGCCCGCTCGGGCGGCGACAAGAAGATCGAAGCGATCTTGCTGGCAGCCGGCGCTCAATAGAGCGTTTCCGTTTTCACGGAGACGCCCTAACTCTTTGTTTTTACGCAATTCCAGACGGAAAATCGTTGCACACTTCTCTTGGAGTTGCTCTGAAGCAGGAATCATGATGACTGACGAAAACCGTTTTCTCGGCGAAGCCATCGCCCTTGCGCGCGCCAACATTGCAAAGGGTGGGCGGCCCTTCGGCGCAGTGCTGGTGCAGGACGGCAAGGTCATCGCTACGGCTGTGAACGAAATCCACACCAGTAATGCCCCGACCTCCCACGCGGAAATGAACGTTATCCGCGCCGCAAGCCGCAAACGCGGCACGTCCGATCTCAAGGGAAGTGCCGTCTATGCCAGCGGCCACCCGTGCCCGATGTGCATGGCGGCGATGCGGCTGGCCGGCGTCGACAAGGTCTTCTACGCCTATTCCAACGATGATGGCGCGCCGTTCGGGCTCTCCACGGCGGCGATCTACGAGGACCTCGCCAAGCCGTTCGCCGACCAGTCCATGGCCATCCGCTATGTGCCGGTGCGGCCGGAAGGCGAGATGGACCTCTATGCCGAGTGGACCGAGGCCAGGAACAGGCAGGAATAGGGTATGGTTGCCGAAGGGCCTTCATATGCCGCGCGCGTGTCGCTGCTGGCGGCCGTCGCGCTGGTCGGCCTCAATCTGAGGCCGTTCATCACCGGCATCGGTCCATTGGTTGCCGACATCGGCGCGCAGACCGGCCTCGACCTGAAGGGCATTTCGCTGCTGACCCTGGTGCCGATGTTCCTGATGGGGGTCTTCGCCTTCGCAGGCCCTTTCCTGCAATCTCGCATCGGGGCGCGACGTTCGGTCATCGCCTCACTCCTCGTGCTTGTCGCCGGCTCCTTGCTGCGCCTGTTTGCGACGACCGGCTGGCAGATGATAGGAACCGCGGCCCTGCTCGGTCTGGGCGTGGCGGTTATCCAGGCGGTGTTTCCCGGTATCGTCAAAAAGCAGTTTCCGAACCATGTCGGCGTCGTCATGGGGCTTTATTCCGCCACCTTGATGGGTGGTGGCGCCCTGGGCGCGCAGGCAGCGCCGCTGATTGCGTCGGCCACCGGCGACTGGCATTTCGGCCTGGCCTGGATGGCGATCCCCGCAGTGCTGGCGCTTCTGCTTGCGATCTACAGCCTGCCGCGCGATCAGGCCGCCAGGCCAGGTGGTGTCAGTGCAATGGCTTTGCTCTGGCGGCCGCGCGTCTGGCTGCTGATGGCCTGCTTCGGTCTGGTCAATGGCGGCTACTCGAGCGTCGTGGCGTGGCTGGCCCCTTTCTATCGCGACCACGGCTGGAGTGCCGCCGCCAGCGGCAGCCTGCTGGCGATCATGGCGGTGTTCCAGGGCTTGGCGGCCCTCCTGCTGCCGATGCTCGCCAGGGGTAAGGACCTGCGGCCGTGGCTCTGGCTGACGCTTGCCATGCAAGCGGTTGGTTTCGCGGCGCTGGCGTTTCTGCCTGAAGCTGCGCCCTATGCCTCGGCGATGCTGCTCGGCAGCGGGCTGGGCGGCTGTTTCTCGCTGTCGATGATCGTCGCGCTCGACCATTTGCCGGATC
Organism: Mesorhizobium loti; assembly: GCF_002858745.1. Classification (GTDB taxonomy): domain Bacteria; phylum Pseudomonadota; class Alphaproteobacteria; order Rhizobiales; family Rhizobiaceae; genus Mesorhizobium; species Mesorhizobium loti_F. The sequence continues at coordinate 192,900 of NZ_PJRO01000011.1, forward strand.
CGGCCGAGGCCGGGACGCTGTCGGCACTGATGCAGGGTGGCGGTTTCCTGATCACGGCTTTGCCGCCTTGGATCGTCGCCGCGTTGCACGACGCCACCGGTAGCTTCGTCACCGGCTGGCTGTTGCATCTGGGCGCGGTCGTCCTCGTCGCGGCGCTGTACTGGCGGGTTTCGCCAGCGAGCTATGCCAGCGCCATGAGCGTGCCGGCGTCGATGCCGCGCGCTGCCGCAGGGTGAGACGAGCGCCGCGATCACAGCTTGAATGTGTTCTGGATCATTTGGTGCAGCAATGATCGGCTCTGCCAAATCTTGCGGCCGGCGCTGCGAAATGGACCAGGAAAACGCCACGTGCATGTCGGGACGGCCTCTGTCCATTCGTCCTAGGCTGGCAAAGCGAGCCGCAGCCGGCGGATTCTCGCGCCAACGCTAGAAACAGGACGCGATCATGAAATTGGTAACGACCACCAACGTGACAGTGGATGGAGTGATGCAGGGGCTGGGCGGGGCCGACGAGGACCCGCGCGGCGGGTTCGAGCGGGGCGGTTGGGCAATTCCGCTGGTCGACGCCGAGACCATGGCATATCTCGACGAGGTCTACGGCAGCGCGGCCGCGTTTCTCTTCGGCCGTCGCACATTCGAGATTTTCGCAGGCTCCTGGGGGCAGTTCGACGACCCTGGCACGAGCGCGATCGCGACGGCACTGAACAGCCGGCCGAAATATGTGGTGTCGAGCACGCTCAAAGACCCACAGTGGCAGGGCTCCAAGGTCCTGACCGGTGACATCGCCGAGGCGATCCGCGACCTGAAGTCGGACGGCCAAGGCACATTGCTTGTGCCAGGCAGCGGCGAGTTGGTCCGCTGGCTTCTCGCAAACGATCTGATCGATCAACTGGATCTGGTCACCTATCCGATCATCGTCGGCCAGGGCACGCGGCTGTTCCCTACCAGCGGACCAGACGTGGCCCTCGACTTGATAACGTCGCGGATCATCTCTGCTGGCATCACCGTGCAGACATATCGACCTGCGGGGCGCCCGCAATATCAGCTGACCACACTCGATACGGACGAAATGTCCGCAGTCGGACAGAAAAAATAGGCTATGGGCCGGAGGGCAATTCGAACTCTTCGGCTACAGCGCATCCAAGTTTGTAGGTGTGTGAGTTGGCCTGTCGCACGGCCTGAATCGAAGATGAACCCGCGTGATCGCATTGGGCATCACGAGCCAGGCAATTGCGCGCAGTGCCACTTATCGGGTGCAACTTAGTTGCACCGGGCAGAACCGGTAGGATCCGTGTTCGGTCGGTCCCAAGCGCAGCGGACAACCCGTTCGCCAGTGAATGGGAGACATCAATACCGCTTTCGCGCTCGGATTGAGCATGGGTTTTCTCGATAATGTATAGCTAATTTATAGATTTACTCGCATCGATCATTTGCGGGTGAAACTATGGCGCAGGCCGTCCCAATCGAAACGGCACCAGCGGACGTCATTGTCGTTGGCGGAGGCCCGGCCGGGTGCTGGGCCGCCTGGAATGCGCGCGCCAGCGGCGCATCGGTCATCCTCATCGACAAGGGTTACGTCGGCACCAGCGGCGCCATGGCCGCCGGCAACAACACGACAATCGACACGGCACGCGGCACGAAGGAACGCGACTTTACGGTCAACCAGCGCATCAACCGCGGTCTTGGCCTGGTTCGCCGACCATTGCTTGAAAGCGTTCTGGATAGGGCCCGCATCAACCTCGATCTGCTCGCGCAGTGGGGCTACGCCTTTCCCGTCGACGATGACGGCCGGCCCTATCGCGGCATGCTGCGTGGCCCCGATTGCCTGCGCTTCATGCGTCAGCGGCTGATCAAGGCCGGCGTGCGGGTCATCGATCACTGCCCGGCCGAAGAGCTTCTCCTGACGCAGGATGGCGCGGTCGCCGGGGTGTGCGCTCGCTACCGCAACGGTCGGGGTCTGCTGGAAGTCCGCTCGGCCGCTGTTGTCCTGGCCACCGGAGGCTGCGCATTCCTCAGCGGAGCGATCGGAACCAACAATCTGACCGGCGATGGCTACCTGATGGCGGCGGAAGCGGGCACGACATTGGCCAGCATGGAGTTCTCGGGCCAATACGGCATTGCCCCGAGCTTCTCCGGCGTCACCAAAGGCATCGTCTATTTCTGGGCGACGTTCTCGGAAGCGGACGGCCATGAAATCGTGCTGCCCGGCGATCGCCAGAGCGTGGCCAAATACCTTATGAAGGGCCCCGTCTTCGCGATCCTGGACAAGGTTTCGCCACGACTGCAGGAAGGTTTCCGCAAAGGCCAGCCCAATATCTTCGTTCCCTTCGATCGCGCCGGCATCGACCCGTTCAGGGAGCGCTTCCAGATCACGCTGCGTCACGAAGGAACGGTGCGCGGCACTGGCGGCATCGTCATCGACGAACGCGCCGCAACCAGTGTTCCCGGCCTCTTCGCTGCAGGCGATGCCGTCGCCCGCGAAGGCATGTCGGGCGCGACGAGCGGTGGCGGCGGTCCCAACGCGTCCTGGGCACTGGCCACCGGCTCCTGGGCCGGCGAAGACGCAGCCGCCTATGCGCGGCATGTTGGCGCCCATCAGGTGTCGAGGCCTGTCCGTCCGTCCCGCGTCCGCCCAGTTGAAGACGGCAACAGCCGCAAGGCCGAAATCAAACAGGTGATCGAACACATCAAGAGCGAGACATTGCCTCTCGATCGAGGGTTCTTCCGATCCGAAGACAGCCTGAACCGCAACGCGATGCAACTGGACGCCTTGTGGAAAGACGAAACATGGCGTCGTCCCGGCGATGCGTACGACGCAGCGCGCATCCGCGAAGCCGAAGCGCTCATCGCCACGGCGCGCTGGGTGACGGCCAGCGCCTTGCTGCGGCGGGAAAGCCGCGGCGTCCATCGCCGTACTGATGCTCCCGCAAGCGATCCGGCATTGACGACGCGCATCGTCAGCGGCGGCCTCGATAAGCCCTGGGCTACCTATGACCTCATGCGGGATCAGGCGGTGAGGGCGGCATCATGATCGAGCTTGTCAGTGCGGAGCGCTGCATCCAATGCGACATCTGCGTCGCGGCGTGCCCCGACAACGTGTTCGACGCCGTCAAGGATGGCGTTCCCGTCATTGCCCGCCAGGATGACTGTCAGACCTGTTTTCTGTGTGAGCTCTTCTGCCCGGTCGACGCCCTTTACGTATCGCCGCTGATCGATGCGATCGAAGGCCGGAGCGAGGCCGATCTCGCGGCAAGCGGCCTGCTTGGAAGCTTCCGGCGCGAGATGGGCTGGAAGAACGCCAAACCCTACGGCACCGGCGCCGACCTCAGCTACCGGATGTTCGAAAGCGGCGCGATCGTTCCCTGATCGGCCCTAGCTCAAATGCTGGAGATACCAATGCGAAAATATCTGACAATGCTCATGATTGCCGCGGCAGCGCTGTTCGGCGTTGTCCCGGCACAGGCCGAGGATGCTCCGGAAGCCATCCGCATCGGCGATGTCGGGTTCGGCTTCGGCAAGCCGTTCGGCGTCGGCCTGCTGGCGATTGCGGACGCCAAAGGTTTCATCGCCGACCAGTTCAAGGACACCAGAACCAAGGTCGAATTCACCTATTTCACAGGCACCGGACCGGCAATCAACGAAGCCTTGTCCAACGGCCAGCTCGACTTTGCCTCATATGGCGCCGTGCCCAACATCATCGGCAAATCCAATGGCCTCGATACGGTGCTGGTTGCTTCCTACGGCGGCACGATCATTTTCGGCGCGGCCCGTCCGGACGTCGACATCAAGACGGTCGCCGACCTCAAGGGCAAGCGTGTCGCTGTCCAGAAGGCCACGATCATTCACTGGGCGCTCATCCAGGCTCTCAAGAACGCCGGGCTTTCCGAAAAGGATGTCACCATAGCCGATTTGAAGAATGCCGATCAGCTCGCCGCGATTGCCGCCAAGAGCGTCGACGCCGTGTTTGGCGCAGACTTCCTGCTGCCGCTGGAAGACAAGGGCATCGCCAGGATCTTCTACAAATCGTCTGCCGCCGGTCCGTCCGGCGATGGCTTTGGTGCGTTCCTCGTCACCGACAAGTTCCGCCAGGCGCATCCCGAGGCCACACAGAAGGTTATCACCGGCTTTGTCGCTGCAGCCCATTGGCTGGCCGATGACAAGAACCGCGATGAAGCATTCCAGATCTGGTCTCGTGCTGGAACACCGGTTGCCACGATCACCAGATCGAATGAAGGCACCGCGCTCAAGGGCAAGTACAACCCGCGCCTCGATGAATTCTTCAAGGCCCGCTACGCGAGCGCCATCGCCTTCAACAAGGAGCAGAAACTCACCCGCCGCGACGTCGATCTCGCCACATGGGCGGATCCATCCTACCTCGACAAGGCCATTTCCGGCCTGAAGCTGGATGGTTTCTGGGCCGATCGTGACGCCGCCGGCGTTGCGACCAACTAGAGCAATTCCAGGAAAAGTGTGCAGCGGTTTTCCGTCCGGAATTGCGTAAAACAAAGAATTAGAGCGGTTCCGCGTTTCCGTGAAAAACGGAAACGCTTTAGTCGAGAGCAGGGCGATGGCTTCGGTCGATCTGAAAACAGGCGTTGCGCGCGATTTCGGTGAGCCTGCGCCCACAGCCGTCTGGCTGAGGGCACAGGCCGATCGAGCCGGTCGGCTCATTGCCAGACTGCTCGTAGCGTCTGCACTGCCAGTCGCGCTGGGACTTCTCTGGCAGGTTGCTGCAGATCGGGCCTGGGTCTCGGCACAGGTCCTGCCGCCACCTGCCTGGGTGTTACAGACCTCTCTCGACCTGGTTAGTGGCGGCGAAATCGTTTCGGCCGTCGCCATCAGCTTCACCCGCATTGCCTACGGCCTGCTGATCGGGGCGTCGCTGGGCTTCCTGTTCGGCTTGCTGATCGGTTTCTCCCGACGCGCCGACCAGTATTTCGGCGCGACCTTCCGGGCGATCGCCACCGTGCCGTCGCTCGGCTGGTTGCCCATCTTGATCCTGCTCCTCGGCATCGATGAATCGCTCAAGATCGTCATCCTCGCCAAGGCGTGCTTCGTGCCGATGGCGATCGGCATTGCCGAAGGCGTGCGCAACATTCCGCCCGCTCTCAAGGAGGTGGCGGATGTGTTGGCGCTGCCGCCCAGGACCCGTTTCCTGAAGCTGACGCTGCCGGCCATCGTCCCATTCTTCTTTACTGGCCTGCGCCTGTCGACCGCACAGGCTTTCGTCTCCCTCATCGTCGTTGAGATGCTCGCGGGAACGGACGGCATCGGCTACCTCATGGTGTGGGGCCGCACGCTGTTCCAGCTCGATATCGTCATTGTCGGCATGCTGGTCGTTGGCGTTGCCGGCTTCTTGCTGGACGTCCTCCTGCGTCGGCTCGAAGCGCATTTCGCAGCCCCGGAACTGCGCCATGGCTGAGGTTTCGGTTCCCCGCATCCTGGCGACCGTTCCCAAAGGGGCCTGGGTTCCCCTGGGCCTGCTGGCGGCCTGGGCGCTCGCAGCGGGCAGCGGCGTCGCCGCGAGCCCGCTCTTCGTCTCGCCACTCGAGGTCCTGCGCGTCCCGTTTGCCGATCCGGATGGGCAGGAAGTCTGGGCCGCGCTCGGCGCAAGCATCCTGCGCGTCGTCGGTGGCGGTCTGACGGGCGTCCTGCTCGGGCTGGTCCTCGGCATGCTGTGCGGCCTTTCGCGGGTTGCTTCGCTCGGCGTCGCGCCGACCATCCATACTGCGCGCCAGATTGCCGTCTTCGCCTGGATTCCGCTGTTCACGGCCTGGTTCGGCAATGGCGAGGCGACGAAACTGGTGTTCACAGCCCTGTCGACCTTCTTCCCCGTGTTCTTGGCAACCGAGCGCGGGATCCGTTCCACGCCCAAGGCGCTGGAGGAAGTCGCGCGGACACTCGATCTGCCTTTTGGCAAGCGGCTCCTCCGTTTTTATCTTCCGGCGGCACTGCCGACCATCCAGGTCGGTTTCCGCATCGCCGTGCTTTCAGCATGGATCGGCACGATCGGCGCTGAATATGCGATCGGCAACGGTCGCGGTCTCGGCAGCTTCATCGCCAGCGCCCGCGACCAGTTCCGCATGGACATCGTGCTGGTCGGCGTCTTCGTGCTGGCCGCCGGTGGCGTGATCTTCAACCATGCCTGCGAACGTCTGTTTGCCATCCTGTTTCCATGGGCAAAGGAGTAGCCCGATGACCCTAGAGCAAGTCCAGCAAAAGCGTGCAGCCGTCTTGCGTCCGGAATTGCGTAAAGACAACGGGAACGCTCCAGCAACAGCCGCCCTGTCGATCGGCCGTGTCGGCAAGTCGTTCAGCCTCAACGGAAGTCCACGCGAGATCCTGCGCGATGTCTCCTTCACCGTTGGCAAGGGTGAAATCGTCGGCGTCCTCGGCGCTTCCGGCTGCGGCAAGTCCACTCTTTTGCGGCTGATCGTCGGCCTCGACCAGGATTACTCCGGCCGCATCGCCGTATCCGGCGAGGAGACCAGGGGTCTGAACCGCGACGTGGCGATGGTCTTCCAGGATCATCGCCTGTTCCCGTGGCTGACTGTTGCCGGCAATGTCGGCCTGGCACTCGAGGCGCTCGATCTGCCGGGCAAGGAGAAGGCCGACCGCATCCGGCACTATGTCGATCTCGTCGGGCTGTCCGACTACATCGATGCCTATCCCAAACAACTCTCAGGCGGCATGGCACAGCGCGCCGCCATTGCACGCGCGCTCGTCTCCGAGCCGAACATCCTGCTCATGGACGAGCCGTTCGGCGCCCTGGACTCGCTGCTGCGGCTGCGCCTGCAGGACGAATTGCTGCGCATCTGGGATCGCAACAATGTCTCGATCGTCGTGGTGACCCATGACATCGAGGAGGCCCTTTACCTCAGTGATCGGGTGATCGTTCTTGAGGCCAATCCCGGCCGGATCCACTCCGTCATCGACGTTGGTCTTGATCGGCCCCGATTGCGGGATGATCCGCACATCGTCAGCCTGAAGCGCCAGTGCCTCGAACTGGTGCTGGACCCCCCGGCTCGGATTACGTCATGAGTTCGCGAGCCTGAGCAATTTCAGGAAAGTGTGAAACGGTTTTCCTGGAATTTGCATTACTCGGGCCTTTCCCCGCGCTGACGATCCAGCCACGCGTAGATTTCACCGACGATGCCACGCCGAAAGATCAGCACGCAGATCATGAAGATCAGGCCGGTGGCGATGGTGACGGGGAAGTCGGAGGTCGCGAGCATGTTCTGCAGGGCAACCACAAAGCCGGCGCCGAAGATCGGTCCGGCCATCGTGCCGATGCCGCCCAGCAGCGTCATCAGGATAACCTCTCCCGACATTTGCCAGGCGACGTCGGTCAGCGTGGCGAACTGGAAGACGAGAGCCTTGATCGCTCCGGCAAGTCCGGCAAGGGCTGCCGACATCACGAAAGCGGCGAGCTTGTAGTTCTGTACCGAATAGCCGAGCGAGATGGCACGGTTCTCATTCTCGCGGATCGAGCGCAGGATGAGGCCGAAGGGCGAATTGACGATGCGCCAGACGATGAACAGGCCGAGCAGGAAATTGGCAGCGACGAAGTAATACATCGTATGTTCGTCATGCAGGTCGAACACGCCGAGGAAGGTTCCGCGCGGCACGCCCTGGATGCCGTCTTCGCCGCCGGTGAAACTGGCCTGCACGCAGAAGAAATAGAACATCTGCGAAAGCGCCAGTGTGATCATGGCGAAATAGATGCCCTGGCGGCGGATGGCGAAGAAACCGATGACGAGGCCGAGGAGCGCCGCGCCGGCAACACCGGTGAGGATGCCGATCTCCGGTGAAAGGCCCCAGACTTTGACGGCATGCGCGGTGAAATACGCGGCTCCGCCGAAAAAGGCGGCATGGCCGAAGGACAGCAGGCCGGTATAGCCGAGCAGGAGATTGAAGGCACAGGCAAACAGCGCAAAGCACATCATCTTCATGAGGAAGATCGGGTAGACGAAGAACGGCAGCGCCAGGAGCGCCACCACGCCGAGCCCGATCAGGACGAGTTCCAGGCGGTTGGCGGTTCCGGCTTTGCCCGTCGGGGCGGTGGTGTCTGCCATATCAGGCGTCCTTCCCGAACAGGCCGGCAGGGCGGATCAAAAGCACGATCGCCATGATCACGAAGATCACGATGCTCGAGGCTTCCGGGTAGAACACCTTGGTCAGGCCTTCGGCGAGGCCGAGCATATAGCCGGTCAGGATCGCTCCCAGGATCGAGCCCATGCCGCCGACCACCACCACGGCAAACACGACGATGATCATGTTGGAGCCCATCAACGGACTGACCTGGTAGACCGGGGCGGCCATGATGCCGGCCAGCCCGGCCAGCCCGGCGCCGAGGCCGTAGGTCAGTGTCAGCAGCACCGGTACATTGACGCCGAAGGCCTGTACCAGCTTGGGGTTTTCGGTCGCGGCGCGCAGATACGAACCGAACTTGGTCTTTTCGACCAGCAGCCAGGCGCCCAGGCAGACGATGAGCGACGCCACGACGATCCAGCCGCGGTAGATCGGCAGGAACATGAAGCCGAGGTTGACGCCGCCGGCAAGGGCGGGCGGCACCGGATAGGGATTACCGGAAACGCCATAGACATAACGGAACACGCCTTCCAGCACCAAGGCGAGCCCGAAGGTGAAGAGCAGGCCATAGAGAGGGTCGACCTCGTAGAGCCGTGACAGCGCCAGGCGCTCGACGACGATGCCGAACAGGCCGACTATGACCGGCACGAGGATCAGTGCCGGCCAGTAGCCGATGCCGAGCTTGGCAAGGACCAGATAGCCGATGAAGGCGCCGAGCATGTACTGCGCGCCATGCGCGAAGTTGATGACGCGCAGCAGGCCGAAGATGATGGCAAGGCCGAGCGAGAGCATGGCGTAGAACGAACCGTTGATCAGCCCGACCAGCAGCTGTCCGGCAAAGGCCTGGATGGGGATACCGAAAATCACCGCTCAGACCCCCAGCACTTCATGCAGTTCATCCATACGGTTCTCGAGTTCGCCGACAGGGAACTCGGACAGCACCTTGCCGTGTTCCATCAGGTAGAAGCGGTCGGCGACGCGACTGGCGAAACGGAAGTTCTGCTCGACCAGCAGGATCGTCATGCCGCGGCGCTTCAGCTCTGCCAGCAGCTCGCCGATGCGTTGCACGATCACCGGCGCCAGCCCTTCCGTAGGCTCGTCAAGCAGGATCGTCCTGGCGCCCGTGCGCAGGATGCGCGCGATCGCCAGCATCTGCTGTTCGCCACCGGAGAGCTTGGTGCCCTGGCTGTTGCGCCGTTCTTTCAGGTTCGGGAACAGGTCGAAAATCTCGTCGATGCCCATGCCGCCTTTGGCGACCACCGGCGGCAGCATCAGGTTCTCGTCGACCGTCAGCGTGGCGAAGATCCCGCGCTCTTCCGGTACATAGGCGATGCCGGCGCGGGCCGTATGATGCAGAGGCATGCGGATCAGGTCCTTGCCGGCAAACGTCACCTGGCCGGTTCGCTTGCGGATGAGCCCCATGATCGCCCGCAATGTCGTCGTCTTGCCGACACCGTTGCGACCGAGCAGCGTGACCGTCTCGCCTTCGTGAATATCGAGATCGACGCCGTGCAATGCATGGCTTTCGCCATACCAGGCATTCAAGCCGCGAACCGAAAGCAGGGGAGCCGCGCTACTCATGTTCGGTTCCCATATAGGCGACCCGCACGCGCTCGTCCTTGCTGACCGTGTCGTAATCGCCGGCGGCCAGCATCTGGCCGCGCTGCAGCACCGTGACCCAGTCGGCGATATCGGCGACAACGGAAAGATTGTGCTCCACCATCAGCACCGCGCGGTCCCTGGCAATGGTGTGGACCAGTTTGGAGATCGCGCCGACATCCTCATGCCCCATGCCCGCCATCGGCTCGTCGAGCAGCAGGACCTTGGGGTCGAGGGCCAGGGTGGTGGCGATCTCCAGCACGCGCTTGCGGCCATAGGAAAGGTCTGACGCCAGCCTGTTCCGGGCATTGTCCAGGCCGACGGCCTGCAGCAGTTCCATGGCCTTCGGCGTCAACTGGTCGAGTGCCGAAAGTGAGCGCCAGAACTGGGTGGCAAGGCCATTCGGACGCTGCAATGCCACCCGCACATTGTCGAGTACGGTCAGGTGCGGGAAGGTTGCCGAAATCTGGAACGAGCGCACGACGCCCATCCGCGCCACCTTGGCCGGCGGCGCCTTGGTGATGTCGTGGCCGGCCAGCGTGATCGTGCCTGCGGTGGGCTGCAGGAACTTGGTCAGAAGGTTGAACACGGTCGTCTTGCCGGCCCCGTTCGGGCCGATCAGGGCATGAATCTTGCCGTGATGGACGTCGAGATCGACATCCTTCACGGCAACGAAGCCGGCAAAATCGCGGCGCAGGCCGCGTGCGGACAGGACGGGCGGGTTCGGTTGGGGGGCGGTGCTCACCGAAACCCCCGTCCCTGGTTGCGACATTGCCCTACTGCGCCAGCGGGCATCCGGACTCCGCAGGTTTGGTGTAGGCTTCGTCGCCTGGAATGGTCGCGAGAACCTTGTAGTAATCCCACGGGCCCTTGCTCTCCGACGGCTTCTTCACTTCCATCAGGTACATATTGTAGATCATGCGGCCGTTGGGCCCGACCTTGCCGCCGCGGGCAAAGACGTCTTCGACAGGCATTTCGTGCAGGTTCTTGGAGACCGCCTCGGTTTCGTCGGTGCCGGCCTTGTCGATGGCCTTGAGGTATTGCAGCACGGCCGAATAGGTGCCGGCCTGGATCATGTTGGGCATGCGGCCGGTGCGATCCATGAATTTCTTCGACCAGGCGCGGGATTCATCGTCGCGGTCCCAGTAGAAGCCTTCCGTCAGCGTTAGCCCCTGAGCGGCCTCGAGACCGAGCCCATGCACTTCGGCAAGGGTGAAGAGAAGTGCCGCCATGCGCTGGCCGCCCGAGACGATGCCGAATTCCGCCGCCTGCTTGATCGCATTGGCGGTGTCGAGGCCGGCATTGGCGAGGCCGATGACCTTGGCGCCGGAAGACTGCGCCTGCAGCAGGAACGACGAATAGTCGGTGGTGGCGAGCGGGTGGCGCACCGAACCCACCACCTTGCCGCCCTTGGAGGTGACGAATTTCGAGGTCTGCTCCTCCAGCGAATAGCCGAACGCATAATCCGCGGTCAGGAAGAACCAGGTGTCGCCGCCCTGCTGCACCAGCGCACCGCCGGTACCGACGGCGAGCGCATGGGTGTCGTAGGCCCAATGGAAACCGTAGGGCGAACAGGACTTTCCGGTGAGTTCGGATGTCGCGGCACCCGTGACGATGTCGATCTTCTTCTTTTCTTTCGAAATGCCCTGAACCGCGAGCGCGACGGACGATGTGGTGAGTTCCATGATCGCGTCGACCTGTTCGGTGTCGTACCATTGGCGCGCGATGTTGGAGGCGATGTCCGCCTTGTTCTGGTGGTCTGCGGTGACCACTTCGATCGGCACGTCCTTCACCTTGCCGCCGAAGTCCTCGACCGCCATCTTGGCCGCTTCATAGGACCACTTGCCGCCGAAGTCGGCATAGACGCCGGACTGGTCGTTCAGGATACCGATCTTGACCTTGTTGTCTGAAAATTGCTGTGCGGCTGCAGGAAACGAAACGCTTGCCAGAAACGCGACTGCAAGCGCGCGTGAGATCATCGCCATATGGTTCCTCCCGAGTGGACTGCGGCCCTCCAGCCGCCGCATGCGATCCCTCACCCTTGAACAGTCTAGCAAGGAAGCATGCGAAAAGTCAGCATGGCACGGCCATGTCGGGGAATTCTAGTTCGACGATGTGCGTAGAGGATGACGGCCGAGCCGCGGGGTGGCGACATACGGCATATGCCGTATTTCCGTGCGCGTTCGGCGCCGTTACGGTGATCACGGTCAAGTCACTGTTACCAGCCGCCGGGCAGATGTTCGCTCAGCCCGCTGGCAATCCCAATCGGACCGCATAGGCGGTCAGTTCGGCGGCATTGTGGAGTTGAAGCTTTCGCATCAGGTTTTCGCGATGCTTGCGGGCGGTTGCCTGGCTGATGCCGAGCCGCTCGGCGGTTTCGCGCGCCGTCATGCCTTGCGCCACCAGCAGCAGGATCTGGCGTTCCCGCTGCGTCAAAGGCACCGGCGAAATGATTTCCTGCGCGTCAGGCATCCGGCTCTTCCTGTTCGGTTCGCTGACCGCAAAGCGTACGGTTTGCGCGAGATAGGTTTCGCCCTGCCGCAGCGCCTCGATCGCCGCACCGAGTTCTTCAGGGTCGCCATCCTTGGTAAGATAGGCGTTCGCTCCAAATTCGAGCGCCAACCGAACCGTCCGGGGCTCGACATTGGCGGTCAGTACGATGATCTTGAGCCGTGGCGCCAATTCCCTTATTTCGGCGATGAAGGGTACGCCGGAAACGCCGGGCATGCCGAGGTCAAGAACGAGCAGGTCGGCCTTGGTGTCGCGCGCGAGTTTGAGCACTGTCTCGCCCTCCGCCGCTTCCGCCACCACCGACACGTTCTCCATCGCGCCGATGAGCAGCTTGACGCCTTCGCGCATGATGGCGTGGTCGTCGGCGAGGATGGCGGTCAGCGGGCGATGCATGGTGTCTCTGTCCTGGGCACGGCAGCTTAGTTTGGCGATTGCTAACGTATGGGAAACACGCAGGCGATAGATCAAGCAGCAAGCCGGGGAAAGAGCCAGCCGGGACTGGCCGATGGCGCGAGGGTTCGATGCAGGAAGACAAGATCCAGGAAGCCCTGATCGAGCACCTCTATCGCAATGCCTATGGGGTGGTGATTTCGAATGTCACCATCTCGCTGGGCATCATCTATGTGCTTTACGGTTCTGTTCCCACGAACTGGCTCGTGCCCTGGATCGTTGCCGTCTATGCCCTGATCGCCGCGCGTGTCCTGGCGGCGCGACGTTTCTGGAAACATCCCCGGACGCCGGCTTCCCTGCGCAGATGGGCCTGGACGGCTGCCGGCTTTTCATGGATTTCGGGCCTGCTCTGGGGCTCGCTGACCTGGATCGGCTACGTGCCCGACCAGCCGCACCTGTTCGCCTTCATCGTCGCGATCCTTGCCGGTCTGGTCAGCGGCACCATTCCATCCATGTCGGCCTTCCCGCCGGCGCTGATCGGTTCGATCCTCGCGACAACGCTACCGGTTGCCGCCCGCTTCACGACAATGCCGGGTGCTGTTGGCGATGCCTATCTGTTCCTGCTCGCCTGCCTGATCGCGATCAACATCTACTATGGCCGCATCGCCTATCGCATGCTGCATGAGATGATCCGGCTGCGCCTGGAAAATGTCGGGCTGATCGGGCACCTCCAGGAGGAGCGGGATCGCGCGCAGACCGCGGACCGTGCCAAGACGCGGTTCCTTGCAGCCGCTTCCCACGATCTGCGCCAACCGATCCACGCGCTCGGGCTGCTGATTTCGACCTTGTCGGTGCTAGGTCGCCGTGGCGACGTGCCATCCGGCGAAGCACGCGGCCTGGCCAGTTCAGCCAAGGCAATCGTCGGCAATCTCAGCGGCCTGCTCAATGCGCTTCTCGACATTTCAAAGCTCGATGCCGGCGTCGTTACCGTGGCCAGGGAAAATGTCGACCTTGGCGAACTCTTCCGCAACCTGCACGGTGAGTTTTCCGCGTCCGCGCAGTCAAAGGGCCTGAGCTGGCGCGTGGTGGATACGTCTGTCCATGTCGATACCGATCCGATGATGCTGAAGCGGATCCTCGACAATCTTCTTACCAACGCCTTCCGTTACACCAACTCCGGCAGCGTGCTGCTCGGCTGCCGCCGACGTGGATCGGCAGTGGAAATCCAGGTCTGGGACACCGGCCTCGGGATACCGGAGGATCAGCAGGCGGCGATCTTCGAGGAGTTCGTCCAGCTGAACAATCCGGCGCGTGACAAGGCCCAGGGTCTCGGCCTTGGCCTGGCGATCGTGCGCAGAACCGCCGAGCTGCTGCGGCATCCGCTCAAACTCGACTCGGCGCCAGGTTGGGGCTCGATGTTCTCGGTGACGTTGCCTTCAGTCCATGTCGCGGCACCTGTCCTGCCGGTCAACAGCATGGCACAGGTTCAGACAACGGCGAGCCTGATGATCGTCGACGATGAGCGGGATGTGCTCGATGCCATGGTGGGCTTGCTCGCCCTCGAGGGTCACCGGATCTACGCGGGGCAATCCGCCGCAGAGGTGGAAGCTGCTCACAGCAAAGCCGCCAGGATGGGGCCGGCGCCGGTCGACCTGATCGTGGCTGACTACCGCCTGAAGGACAACGCCACCGGCGTCGAGGCGATCAAATCATTGTCGGCATATCTCGGCCGCATGGTGCCGGGTATTGTCGTGACGGGTGATACCTCGCCGTCGCGTATCCGGGAGGCGACGGCCAGCGGCTTCCGCATCCTGCATAAACCGGTCAGCGGCGATGATCTCAGGGAAGCGATCACTGCCGCGCTTTCGGGGAAGGAAGCCGCTGCCAGACAGCAGAACTCTGCCGCTTTCGGCAGAAAACGCGGCAGGCCATCAACCAGGAGATAGAGATCGCCGGCGGCCCGGGATGCGACAATCTGGGTCGCCGGGACCGGGTAGCTATCGCCGTCGGCAGAAGCTATCAGGCTCCTGCGCTGGACGACCATCGCCATCGGATTCGTATCGGGGACGGCCCCATTGTTTCGGAAAACCCGAGCGATGGCGCCTTGCTCAAACCTGATCGTCCTGCCGCGGACCACCGCCGCATTCTCCATTCCGGGCCAACGCATGCCGCGCGCGATAAGCCGCAGCACCCTCGCGCGCGTCCGCCTTTTGCCGAACCATTCCCGCCAACAGCAAGAGGAGGCCTAGATTGGCCAGCCCATTAGAGCAATTCGAGATCAAGCCGATCGTGATTTTCGGCGAGATCGCGGGGCAGGAGATTGCCTTCACAAATTCCGCTGCCCACATGGTCGCCGCGACGCTTCTGGGCGGCCTCTTCTTGCTCGGCGCCACGCTGCGGCGTGAACTTGTCCCGTCACGCCTGCAATCGAGTGCCGAACTGATCTACGATTTCGTGGCCAAGACCCTGCGCGACAATGCCGGCGAG
Organism: Mesorhizobium loti; assembly: GCF_002858745.1. Classification (GTDB taxonomy): domain Bacteria; phylum Pseudomonadota; class Alphaproteobacteria; order Rhizobiales; family Rhizobiaceae; genus Mesorhizobium; species Mesorhizobium loti_F. The sequence goes on from NZ_PJRO01000011.1 coordinate 207,977, forward strand.
GCAGGTATGCGGTTCTTTCCGCTGGTGTTCTCGCTCTTCATGTTCGTGCTGATGGCCAACCTGCTCGGCATGCTGCCCTTTGCCTTCACGGTCACCAGCCACATGGTTCCGCGCTATTTATGCCGGCGACACACTGGTCGGCTTCATCATGCTGCACATCGGTGCCGACCATGATGACGGCATCGATTGCCCCGGCGTGTTCCTGTGGCGGTTGATGATCGGCGGTCCATTCCAGGGCAAGGGATTTGGCGAGAAGGCGATCGGTCTGGTCACCCGCGACCTGAAGGCACGCGGCATCGGCGAACTCTACACCAGTTACGGTCTCGGACTGGCAAGCCCCGAGGGTTTCTACAAGCGGCTGGGCTTCAAGGAGACCGGCGACATGTACGACGATGAAGTCGAGGCCGTGCTGACGTTCGACGTCTGACTCAGGATTCTCAGCCAAAATAGTAGAGCCGCGGCCGGATCCGCATCCGGCCGCGGCTCTTTCTTCTCCGTCGGGGACTATTCGACGAAGGCGAAGCGAATGACGAACAGGATCGCCACCAGCCAGGTCGCCAGGTGCACCTGGCGGAACCGTCCGGTTGCCGTCTTCAGCACGGCGTAGCTGATGAAGCCGAAGGCGAGACCGTTGGCGATCGAATAGGTGAACGGCATCATCAGCGCCGTCAGCGCGGCTGGTGCTGCTTCGGTGATCTCGGTCCAGTCGACCTCGATCAGTTCGCGCATCATCAGGCAGGCGACGTAGAGCAGCGCCGGAGCCGTCGCATAGACGGGAACCGATGCGGCGAGCGGCGAGATGAACAATGCGGCCAGGAACAGCACGGCTATGACCAGGGCAGTCAGGCCGCTGCGGCCGCCGGCCTGCACGCCGGAAGCGCTTTCGACATAGGCGGTGGTCGACGACGTGCCGAGCAGCGAGCCGGCGACGATCGCGCTGCTGTCTGCCAGCAGGGCGCGGCCGAGGCGGTTCGGCTTGCCTTCTTCGATCAGGCGCGCGCGCTTGGCCACGCCGATCAGCGTGCCGGTGGCATCGAACACCTCGACCAGCACGAACACCAGGATGACGTGGACAAGGCCGGTGTGCATGGCGCCGACGATGTCGAGCTGCAGGAAGGTCGGAGCGATCGATGGCGGCATCGAGACAATGCCCTGGAACTGGCTGACGCCGAGTATCCACGACAGGATGGTGATTGCCAGAATGCCGATCAGGATGGCGCCGGGGACCTTGAGGCCGTCCAGCGACGCGATGATGAAGAAGCCGAGGATGGCGAGCAGCGGGCCGGTTGTCGTCAGATGGCCGAGGGTCACGAAAGTGGCCTCGCTGGCGATGACGATGCCCGAGCTTTTCAGCGCGATGATCGCCAGGAACATGCCGATACCGGCGGCGATGGCGCTGCGCATCGAATGCGGAATGCCGGCGATCAGCCAGCTGCGGATGCCGGTCACGGTCAGGATCAGGAAGATCACGCCCGAGATGAACACGGCGCCCAGCGCCTGCTGCCAGGTGAAACCCATGGCGCCGACAACCCCGAAGGCAAAGAAGGCGTTCAGGCCCATGCCCGGCGCCATGCCGATCGGCCACTTGGCCACCAGCGCCATGATCAGCGAGCCGAGTGCCGCCGCAAGACAGGTGGCGACGAACACGGAACTCTTGTCCATGCCGGTCGTCGACAGGATCTCCGGGTTGACGAAGATGATGTAGGACATGGTCAGGAAGGTGGTGAGGCCGGCGATCACTTCGATCCGCACCGACGTCCCCAGTTCCTTCAGTTCGAAATACTTCTCGAGCATAGCTTTTCCTCCGCTGCCCGTTTCCTCCTCATCGGCTGCGCACGGCCCCCTTGCCGTCCGCAACACGATGCCGCGCTGTGCATGGCACGGGACGCGGTCTTGACCTTCGTCGGACGCTGACAGTCTGGATGCACCGGTTTGCCGGCGCATGATGTCGATCTCTCCGACAAGAGTGATCGACAAGCAGACATGAGGCGTACTCGCCCGCTCAAGTTATCTTGAAGTACTTCCGCTTATTTGCTCGGCGCAAGGGGCCAATCGGGCCGCTTTGTCGCAAACAGTTTCGCGATTTTCGCGAATATCGAAAAGCTGCGGGGAAGTTCGGCTGGATCTGTCGACTTTGGTTTTTAAGTGCATGGGCACAGGAAAACGAAGCCGAACAGCCGTCAGCATGTTGTTGCCGGATCACGCGATGTCAACACTGGAAGCGCCCGGGCAATCGGTGGTGCCAGCACGGACGCCGTCATCCAGCGTCCGTGCAGTCGGGTCAGTTGATGAAGTAGCGCTGCCATTCGAAGTCGGTGATGTGCGACGCCTGCCAGGCTTCGAAGGCGGCCTGCTCGGCACGGCGGCTTTCCGCGTAATTGTCGCGGAAGGCTTCGCCGAAAGCCTCGGCGCAGAAGTCGGAATTCGCGAAGGCCTCGATCGAGCCGTTCAGTGTCCGCGGCAGCTTGGGCTTGCCCTGCGTTGCAAGATCACCGCTCACCGGTGCTTCCAGAACCAGGTCCTTTTCGATGCCCTCGCAGCCGGCGGCCAAGATGGCGGCGACCGACAGATAAGGATTGATGTCGGCACCCGGCGCCCGGTGTTCGAAGCGGCAGGCACCGTCATTGGGCGTGGTGATGGCGCGGATCGGCGCCGTTCGGTTTTCGAAGCCCCAGGCAACGTCTTCCGGCGACCAGGCGCCACGGTCGAAACGGCGGTATGAGTTGACGGTCGGCCGGAACAGCAGATGCGTTTCCTGCATGCGGTTGAGCACACCGGCCAGGAACTTCTCGGCCACAGGCGTCAGCCTGTTGGGTCCGGCGGCGAAGGCCGGCTTGTCGTCCTTCCACAGGCTGACATGGTGGTGCGCGCCGCACGCGCTTTCCTTGCCGGGCGGCTGGAAGCGGGTCATGAAGGTGGCAACCAGTCCGCGCTCCGCGCAGAGTTCACGCAGATGCAGCTTGGCGCGCATGGCATCGTCTGCCGCTTGCAACGCCGTTTTCGGCGTCAGCGCATATTCATACATGCCGAAACCGTATTCGGTGACCAGCGAAGCAATGCCGATGCCGATGCTCTTCATGCGGCGGATCAATTCGGCGGCGAAGTCCTGGTATTCGCCGCTGCGCACCAGATCGTAGTTGGTCAGCGAATGGCCCCAGGGCTTCAGCTCGCGGTAGCGGCCGGCACGCATCAGGTCGTGATCGGCGTGGAAGATGCCGAACTCGTATTCGAGCGCGAAGCGCGGCTCGTAGCCGAGCGCCGCTGCCCGCTGTTCGACACGGGCGAGAACGCCGCGCGGGTCATAAGGGCAAGGTGAGCCGTCGAGCATGTAGGAGAAGGTGATCGCAGAGGCATATTCCGGCTTCCAGCCATGCTGGACCACGGTGCCTGGGTCGATGATGCCCTTGATGTTGGGAAAGCCGTTTTCTTCATTCGCGGTCGGCGAGGCGAAGGCGACATCGCCCATGGGTTGACCGTCGCCATGTGCCACGCAGTAGAGGATGGCGTTGATGGCCTCGCCATAGGTTGAAAGTTTCAGCGGTGTGATTTTCGAACGGAAGGCGCCCGATGTATCGACCGTATGCACCTGGATGAATTCGACGCCATCCAAGGCCAGCTTCTCCTGCAATGCCTCCAGCTTCGGCCCGTACTCGGCGACCTTGTCCTGAAACTCCACTTTGTCCTCCACCCTGAGAAAAGATCAGCGCCGCCTAGCGGGCGTTGCGCCGGAAAAGCCTGGAAAGCTGCTCGTCGAGTTCGAGCCGTCCGCTGATGCCGCCTGGCCTGAAGGCCATGCAGAGCACGATGACGACACCCAACGCCACGCCGGAAAGGCCGAGCAATTGCGGCAACTGGATGCCGGCAATCGTTACGCCGGATTCGATGCTGCGAATGAATTCGAGCCCGATCGAGAGCACGACCACGCCGGTGACGGCGCCCGTTACTGTTGCCATGCCGCCAAGGATCAGCATGGCGAGCGTGATGAAGATCTGCTGGAAGTAGAACAGCTTCGGACTGATCGTGCCGGCGAAATAGGCAAACAGCACGCCGGCCAGCCCACAGATCAAAGCGGACAAGACCCATGCCATCAGCCGCAGGCGCCTGGCGTCGATGCCGAAGGCGGCCGCGGCTTGCGGGCTCTGGGCGCTGGCACGAAGCTGCAGGCCCCAGCGGCTGTCCTTGAACAGGCGGGCGATGACGATCACGACGACCGATGCCACCAGCATCGCTGGCAGGTTGATCACCTTGGGGATGCCGAAGAAAGCCTGGTTGCCCTTGAACAGGTCCGTCCAGTTCAGGAACACCGAATGCACGATGATGAGCAGCGCCAGGCTGACAATGGTGGCGGCAACGCCTGAAAGCCGGCTGATGATCTTGCCGCTGATCGCAGCAATGATACCGACGACACAGAGCGCCAGCAGCGCGGCAAGCAGCGGATTGAATTCAACCAAAGCCAGGCCGAACGGTGCGTTGGGAATGGACAGCTTCTTCATCGCCAGCGGCGTCGACAGCACTGCCACACCATAAGCGCCGATGCCGACGAAGGCGCTGTGGCCGAGATTGGCGATGTTGCTGTTGCCCATGAACACCTGAAGACCGACGACGATGATCAGGTTGACGAACGCTGCCAGCGACAGATGCGTGTAGTAGGCCGGTGCAAAGGCGAGGATGGTAAGGCCGATCGCGACGACCGGCAGCGCGGTGATCAGCCCGCCGACCAGCGAGCGGTGAAACTGGGGGTTGCCGGCGCGCGGCGCGGTATCGGATGGACGGGCAGCCATGATCTCTGCGCTCTCGCTCACATCAGATCTCCTTGTCGCCCAGCTCGATCCGCTGCCCGAGCAGGCCTTCCGGCCGGTAGACCAGGAGTGCGACGATGATCACGTAGGTGAGCGCATCCTTGAAGCCTCCATATTCCTGCGGCAGCGCCACCAGCAGGCCGACCTCGATGAAGCCGAGCAGCATGCCGCCGGCGGCCGCTCCGGCCAGCGAGCCGAAGCCGCCGATGACACAGGCCACGAAAGCTTTGAGCACGAGGCCGAAACCGAGGTCCGGCGAGACCGAGCCGCGTCGCGCCAGGATGAACACGGCAGCGATGCCGGCCAGCGCGCCCGAAATGGCAAAGGCTGTAGCGATCACCCGGTTGGCGCGGATGCCCATCAGCCGGACCGTTGCGAAGTCGCGCGAGGCGGCGCGGATGGCGAGGCCGAGCGTCGACTTGTTGAGGAACAGCACCAGTGCAAGGATGGTGAGACCCGAGACCACCAGTTCCAGGACCTGCAGCGACGACACCGCGAATGGTCCGAAGAACCACATCTGGTTGAGGCTGTTGAGGATCGAGACCGATTGCGGTTTTGGCGAGATCAGCAGCATGAACAGGTTCTGCACCACGATCGAAACGCCGAAGGCGGTGAGCAGGCCCGTCGTCGTCGGCGCATAGCGTACCGGGCGGAAGGCGACGCGTTCGAAAGTGACGGCTGCAAGCGCTGCGGCGACCACGGCAAGCAGCACCGCGACGATCGGCGAAGTCAGGCCAAGTGCTGCTGCCAGGAACACACTGTAGGCCGACACGCCGATAATCTCACCATGGGCGAAGTTGACCAGGCCCATGATCGAAAAGACCACGGCGAGGCCGAGCGCCACCAGCGAATATTCCGCGCCAAAAGCCAGCGCGTTGAGCAGCTGCTGCAGGGCGTAATCCATGGCCTACCCGCCGAGATAGAGGTTGAGGAGGCCGTGCTCGTCGGCAAGTTTTGCCGGCGGCCCGTCATAACGCAGTGCGCCCGAACTCACGACATAGACGCGGTCGGCGAAGCGCAACGCCTGCGTGGCGTTCTGCTCGACCACCAGAAGGGTCAGCCCTTCCGTCTTCAGCTGTCCGATGAAGTCGAAGATCTGCGCAACGATGCGTGGCGCCAGCCCAAGCGATGGTTCGTCGAGCAACAGCAGTTTCGGCCGCGACATCAACGAACGCGAGATGGCAAGCATCTGTTGCTCGCCGCCCGAAAGCGTGCCGGCTGCCTGGGTGTAGCGTTCCGCCAGGACAGGAAACAGCGCCAGGAAACGATCGGTGTCCGCGCGCACGCCTTTCGGATCGCGGCGTGTCGCTGCGCCAAGCCGCAGGTTTTCGCCGACGGTCAGGTTGGCGAAGATGTGCCTGCCTTCCGGCGTCGAGGTGAGGCCACCCCGGATGCGGTCTTCGGTGCGTGTGCGCGAGATGTCCCTGCCGTCGAAGACGATCCGTCCCGCTGTCGGTGTGACCAGGCCGGTCAACGCATTGATGGTCGAGCTCTTGCCGGCACCGTTCGGGCCGAGCAGGGCGACGAGTTCACCCCGCCCGAGCTCGAGCGACAATTCGCGCACGGCCGCGACCGCACCGTAGCGGACGGACAGGTTCTCGACCGTCAGCACGATGGCATCCGGATTTGCGGGGCGGCGCGCGATATCATGGCAGGGCAGTCCGTTACTTCAGGGCAGGAACGTAAGTCGGCGGCGTATCGGTGATCAGCACGCGCTTGCCATTGGCGAACCCCATGACCGGGACGGCCTTGACCGGATAGCCCTTCTTTTCTGCGAACGAGATCGTTGGAGCCGTGGTGCCGGGATAACCGCCGGCTGCACGGATCGCTTCGCGCAACGGCGCCGCGTCCGTCGTGCCGGCCTTCTTCGCCGCCTCATAGGTCACCTGCACCATGTCGGCGCCAAGCGCGTCGAAGATGCCGTTGACCTTGTAGCCGTCGGCCTTGCACTGGGCGAGGAAGTGGTCGATCGGTCCGTCGATGCCGGTGGCGCCGTGGGTGGTGAACATCACCTTCTCGAGCGCCGCCACATCACCGACGGTTCCCTCCAGCGACTTGTCGTCGAAGGCATCACAACCGGCGACCCAGCCATCATAGCCGTTGGCGCGCAGCTGGCGGACGAGAATACCGACGTCTGGCAGCACGCCGCAGATATGGATCGCGTCCGGCTTCTGCGGCAGCGCCTTGATCGAGGCGATCTGCGGCGACCAGTCGGTTGTGCCCCAGGAATAGTTGAGCTTGGAGACCACCTTGCCGCCGAGATGTTCGAACACCTCGCCGAACCATTCCGGCAATTTTTCCGAATAGGAACCGGCGTCGGGTGAAACCAGCAACGCCACCGTCCGCGCGCCCTTGCCGTACAATGCATTGGCGGTCGCAGCCGCATTGATCGGATCAGGCACGGCGCCGGCTATGAAATTGTCGAGCCCGGCCTGCTGCATCTCGAGCTGTGTGTTGGGCGCAGAGAAGACAGTCGCGCCATAGGGCTCGGCGATCTGGGCGGTTGGGATCAAGGCATCCGGGAATGGAACGCCGGTGATCACCTGCGCGCCGGCGTCGAGGAACTTCTGGCCGAGCGAGACGGAGAGCTGCGGATCGGAGCGGTTGTCCTCGATCATCAGTTGGATCTTCGGGTCGTTCGCGCCCGCTGCCTTGTTCAGCTTGTCTGCCATGCAGCGCGCGCCTTCCGCTTCGCTGTAGGGCGCATAGGTGCCGGTCATGGCGACGGCCAGGCCGATCTTGAGCTCGGTCGCTCCCGCGTGCGCTGCCTGCAGCAGCCCAGCCGTCAGGACGGCGGCTCCCAAAGTCAGTTTATCCATTTCGAACCCTCCCGTGTTCTTGTTGTGTGGACACCGCGGCCGTCACGACGGCTGCGCCTGGCCGACATAGACCTCGATGACGTGCGGATCGCGCCAGACCTCCGCCGTATCGCCCGAGGCGATGACCTGACCCTGGTCCATGACGCAGAGCCGGTCGCAAAGCCGGTTGATGAAGCGCAGGTCGTGGTCGATGACGATGATGGCGCAGCCGAAGTCGCGGCGGATGGCTTCGATCGCTTGGGCCAGCGTCTCGGATTCGCTTTCATTGAGGCCAGCCGCCGGCTCATCGAGCAGAAGCAGCGAGGGTCCGAGCGCCAGCGCGCGCGCGATTTCCAGCCGTCTCTGGCTGCCGTAGGAAAGCGTTCCGGCCGGCACGTCGGCCGCCGCTTCGAGTTCGTACTGTTCGAGCAGCCTGTCGATATCGATGCGGCCGGCGGCGTCGGGGCGCACGTCACGGCAGGTGATGTGCGCGACCTCGACATTCTGGCGGACGGTCAGTTCCTTGAACAGGCGGATATTCTGGAAGGTACGGCCAATGCCGGCGCGGGCGCATTCTTCGGGGCCACGTCCCGTCAGATCGCGATCCGCCAGCCGCACACTACCGGCATCCGGCTTCAACACGCCGGAAATTGCATTGACGAGGGTGGACTTGCCGGCGCCGTTGGGGCCGATCAGGCCGAGGATTTCGCCTGTGGCGCAAGACAGCGAGGCCTGGCGCAACGCCTGCACTCCGCCGAATGTCTTGCTGACTGCCTCCACCGACAACATCGGTTTCGCCTCCCGTTCCGGCCGCGGGTTGTTTGCTCCCTTCGGCTGGTCTTCAGGATGCTAGACCCGCAGCTTTTCCATAACAAGCATTTTTTTCCATTTTGGAAAAAGTAATTGCTTTGCCGGGGTGTGCACCCGGCTGTTGCTCAGCCGGCCATGGCATTCGGAACGCTGTCGCGCGGAACGGTATTCGACATCAGCATGATTGCCGGCTCGTCGCCCAGAGACACATAGGCATGCTGCATCTCGCCGTCGAACAGGATGCTGTCGCCCGGCTGCAGGATCACCGGATCATAGTGGATAGTGTGCAACTCGAGGCTGCCGCTCTGGACATGGATGAATTCCTCACCCGAATGGCTGCGCCAGCCGCCATTTTCCTCGAACGACTTCGCATGCAGCGTGACGCGCCAGAAGATGTTGGTTTTGTCGCGAAAATCGCTGCACAGCACCTCGAAGACCATGGCGTTGCCTTCGTGCAGCACGCCGCTTCCCGCCCGGGTGATCGAGCGTCTCGCCTGCATGCCCGGTTTCGGGCTGAACAGGAAGGATGCCACCGGCACGTGCAGCACGCCTGCGATGGTGAGTGCCACGTCGACGGTCAGCCTGGCCTTGCCGTTCTCGAGCTTGGACAGCTGCGAAACCGAAAGGCCGGAACGCTCGCTGAGCTCGCGCAGTGTGATGTTCTGCTGCTTGCGCGCATCCCGGATCTTGGATCCCACATTGCCCTGCATCGTCCGCGCCCTTGGCTGGTGTGTTTCCATTCAGGCGATTTCGAAGAATTGTTGCATCTATCGTCCGTTCAGCGCGGTTTTGGTCCAAAAGCGATGCAACAATTCTCCGAAATCGCCTCCGACAAGCTGTAGCGAGGCCGCCTGCGGGCGTCTAGCGCTTGAAGCAATTCCAGCAAAAGTGCGCAGCGGTTTTGCGTCCGGAATTGCGTAAACAAAAGAGCTAGAGCGTTTCCGCGAGAAGCGGAAACGCTCTAGACGGCTACCGCGCGCTCCGGCCATAGGGTTTTCGCCATCTCCGAAAGGCTATCCTCAAGTACTCGGCTTACATGCTCGAAATGGTCGGGCTCCGTGAGCAGGTCGTTGCGGACCTCGAGATAGACAGAAGGCAGGTCCTGCTGCAGGCCGTGCCGGTTGAGTGTGTAGCCGATGGCCTGGCGCCAGTCATAGGGTGCGTTGTCGCCGACAATCAGTCCGGCTGCATGGCCTCTGCTTTGTACCGTCTGCAGGATAGCGGAGACGAAAGGCGAAGGTTCACGCCAGAGGACGCCGATATCGACGTTGCGTCGCACGCCACCCATCACAGGCGTGAAGGAGTGGATCGAGACAAGGGCTTTTCGTCCCCGCGCGCCATCCGCAATTGCGTGTTCCAAGGGTTCCCAGCCGACCTGTCGGCGCAGCTTGCGATCATTCTCGCTGACGTCGAGGTTCCCTGGCACCGGGATACCGCCGAGGTCAGGACGCATGTGGTCCCATTCCTCGACGGGACGATTGTAGTCGAGGAAAAGCCGCGAATAATGCGCGACAACCGCAGGTGCCTGAAGGCGTTGCGACAACCTTCTCGTCAGCGCATCGATGCCGAGATCGACAGCGAAATGCGTTGCAAGATAGGGCGCTGCAAGGCCGAGGTTACGCCACGGCGCAGGCACCTGATTGCCGGCATGCTCGGCAATCAGCAGATAGGGGCTCATCGCTTCAGGCAGCAGGCATTCGACGGCGTCAGCCGCAAGCGCCGCTGCCTTGGCGGGGTCCAGGTGGATCTCAGGCGATCTTGGAGCGGACATGATAGGACTTCGCCGCTGTCGATTCGATCAGGCCCGAGCGGCCATTGGTACGGCCCATGCCTGAATTCTTGATGCCACCCCAGGGCAGATAGAGATCAGCGTGGTCGCAGCGGTTGAGGTAGACCGTGCCGGCTTCGACCTTGTCGAGTAGCGCCGTGCCGTGGTCGATGTCTTGCGTCCAGATGCTGGCGCTGAGACCGTAGTCGCTGTCGTTCATCAGGGTGATGGCCTGTTCGTCGCTGGCGACTGCCTGGACGCAGGCGATCGGCCCGAACAGCTCATCGCGCATGATCGGCATGGCGTGATCGACGCCGACGAGCACATCGGGCGCAACATAGGCGACGCCAAGCGCTGTGGCCTTTTTTGCGGCGGTGTCGGGCATCAATCGCCTGGCGCCGGCGCGAACGGCCTGTTCCGTCAGGCCGCGGATCGTTTCGGCCGCCGTCGCGCGCACCACCGGGCCGACCATCGGTTTTTCTTCGATCGGATGGCCGATCGTCCATTTCGCCGTTTCGGCCACCAGCGCTTCGACGAAACGGTCGTGGATAGAGCGGTCCACATAGATGCGTTCGACCGAGCAGCAGGATTGGCCGGCATTGGAGTAGGTGCCCTCGGCGATCTGCGCCACGGTGGCGTCGAGATCGGCGTCGGGGCGCACATAGGTCGGATCCTTGCCACCGAGTTCGAGATGCACCTGTGTGAAGGTGCCGGCAGCGGCTGCGTGTACACGCCGGCCGCCATTGACGGAGCCGATGAAATTGACGGCGTTGAAGGCGCCCGAAGCGATCAGTTTTTCAGCATCGGCATGGTCGAGATGCAGGCTCTGGAAGACGCCTTCGGGACCGCCGGCAGCACGGAAGGCCTCTTCCGCCACCTCTGCGATCAGCGGTGTCTGAGGCGAGTGCTTGAAGATCACCACATTGCCGGCCGCCAGCGGCGCCGTTACCAGATAGCCGAGCATCGCCGTCGGATAGTTCCAGGCACAGATCGAAAGATGCAGCCCGCCGGGTGTCGGGCGCACATAACGGCGGATGTTCTCGTCGGAAGGATAAGGCAGGTCGGCCAGCGTCTCTTCGGCGGCTTCGGCCAGCAGCTGACCGACCAGCGCCAGGCGCGGCGTCTCGTCGGCCTGCCACAGTGGGCGGCCGATCTGCCATGCAACCATCTCGGCGAGCTGACCCGCGCGCGCCTTCATCTCCTCGCCGAATTTCAGCAGGATCGCCAGCCGCTCGGCAAGTGGTGTTGCCTGCCAGGGGGTCAGCGCGGCACGGGCCCTGGCCATCGCTGCGTCGATGGTAGCGCCGTCGGCATAGTCGCGATGCGCATAGACGGAGCCGTCGATGGGAGAGGTGACAGGAAAAGACCGGATGTCGGTGTGCAGGTTCATGGTGTGATGTCCGCCGGCTGGGAGGGGTTATTCCCGGTACGATATCCAGATTTTCCATTTTGGCAAATTTTTTCTATTCCGGCTTGATGGATCGTGTGTCCGCTCCTATTGTCCGCTCCAACGGCAGACGCTGAACGGAGGAGGGATACCTGATGGTCGAGTTTGATTTCAGTGGCAGGCATGCGGTTGTTGCGGGTGCTGGCGGTGGCATGGGCGAGGCAATCGCATTGGCCCTGCTCCAGTCCGGCGCGGCGGTGACGGCAATCGACGTCAAGGAACGTCCGGCATCGCTGGCTTCCTTCGGCGACAAGCTCACCTTCGAACAGGGTGACCTGACCGACGAGGCCTTTGTCCAGAAAGTCGTCGGCTCGGCCGGAAAGGCGCGTGGCGGCGTCGACTATCTCGCCAATGTCGCCGGCGTGCTGTGGTTCGGCCGCGACAAGTCTGTGCTGGAGATGGACCTCGACGTCTGGGACCAGGTCTTCAACATCAACCTGAAGTCATTCGCCCATACGGCGCGCGCGGTGGTGCCTTTCATGCGCTCGAGCGGTCGCGGTGGAGCCATGGTGCATTTTTCGACGATCCAGTGGTATCGCGGCGATCCGGCCCCGCAGGATGCCTATCAGGCGTCGAAGGCCGGCGTGTGCGCGCTTTCGAAATCCCTGGCCATGCAGCTTGCCGCGGAGCGCATCCGCTCCAACGCCATATGCCCGGGCATGGCGCTGACGCCGTTGCAGGCGCGCTGGGATACGGAGGAAAAGCGCCAGGCGGTTGCCAACTACGCGCCGCTCGGCCGTATCGGCACGCCGCAGGACATGGCCAATGCCGCGCTGTTCCTGCTGTCTGACGCCGCGAGCTATATCACCGGCATCGAACTTGCCGTCGACGGTGGCCTGTTGATGCGTATGTAATCGGGTTGCCGCCGGTATCGACCGGCGGTGCCTTTCCTATCTAGTGATGGTCGTGCATGCACTTGCCGTGATCGGCCAGCACCTCGATCACCCGGCATTCGGCAAGGCGCCCGTGCCGGCACTCTTCCACCATCACCTCCAGTTCCGCCTTCAACGCCATCAGGCTTGCAATGCGCTGTTCCACCTCGATGAGCCTAGCCTTGGCGATGCCGTCGGCCGTCGCGCAGGGCTGGGCCGGATCGTCCTGCAAGGTCAGCAGCGTGCGGATGGCGGACACTTCGAAGCCGAGTTCGCGGGCATGGCGGATGAAGGCAAGCCGGCGCAGCCCCTTCTGATCGTAGAAGCGCCGATTGCCGTCCGTGCGCGGCGGCTCGGGCAGCAGTCCAATCTGCTCATAATAGCGGATTGTAGGCACCTTCACGCCGCTCTCTCTGGCGACATCGCCGATCGTCAATTCGGACTTCATTTTTTCTCTTGCTCCTCTAGTCGCTAGAGGATGTAGCGTCTGCTCGAACATAATCAAGGGAATGATCATGGCACGAGCATCAGAGCAGATGCGTTACCGCGTCGACGGTATGGATTGCGCCTCCTGCGCATCGAAAATCGACACCGCCGTGCGGCGTCTGAAAGGCGTCGAGGACGTCTCCGTCTCGGTGACGCGCGGCACGATGACAGTCAAACACGATGGCAGTGCGGAACTGGCCCCGGCGATCGAAAAGCGGGTTACCGGCCTCGGCTACAAGCTCGCGCTGGTACCGTCGACGGCTCAGGTTCCTGCGATCGCCGTCAAGGAAGACGCCTGCGGCTGCGGTCACGATCACCATGCCCATGACAAGCACGATCACAGGGATCATGACCATTCCAGTCACGATCATGCCGATCACGACCACGCGGACCATGACCATTCAGGGCATGATCACGCTTCTCACGGCCAAGCCAAGTCTGCCCCGGCAACAAAGCCGAGTGTCGAGGGGCTGCACGGACATGATCATGGCCCGAACAGCGGCCCATGGTGGAAGTCCGGTAAAGGTAAGATGACCATCGCCGCTGGCCTCGCTTTGGCTGTTGCCTACGGCATCGGCAAGCTGGTTCCGGGCTACGAAACCTGGATATTCACCGTTGCCATGCTGGTCGGTCTCGTGCCGATCGCACGCCGCGCCACTATGGCTGCCTTCGTCGGCACGCCTTTTTCCATCGAGATGCTGATGACCATCGCCGCGATCGGCGCAGTTATCATCGGCGCCACGGAAGAAGCGGCAGCCGTCGTCTTCCTGTTCCTGATCGGCGAATTGCTCGAAGGCGTCGCTGCCGGCAAGGCGCGTGCCTCGATCCAGTCGCTGACCGCGCTGGTGCCGAAGACGGCACTGCTGGAACGGGACGGCAAGGTCAGCGAAGTGCAGGCCGAGACACTCGCTGTCGGCTCCGTCATCATGGTGCGTCCGGGCGATCGCATCCCGGCCGATGGCATCGTCGTCTCGGGTGAAAGCGCCGTCGACGAAGCACCGGTCACCGGCGAAAGTGTACCGGTGCGCAAGGTGCCCGATTCCAAGGTCTATGCCGGCACGGTTAACAGCGATGCCGTGCTGCGTGTGCGCGTGACGGCGGCCGCCGCCGACAACACCATCGCCCGCGTCGTGCGCCTCGTCGAGGAGGCGCAGGAATCGAAAGCGCCGACCGAGCGCTTCATCGACCGCTTCTCGAAATATTACACGCCGGGCGTGGTTGTCTTCGCGGCCCTCGTTGCCGTCATCCCGCCGCTGGCGATGGGCGCCGCCTGGGACGAGTGGATCTACAAGGGCCTCGCCATTCTGCTGATCGGCTGCCCCTGCGCGCTGGTCATCTCGACACCGGCAGCGATTGCCGCCTCGCTTTCGTCCGGCGCACGGCGTGGCTTGCTCATGAAGGGCGGCGCGGTGCTGGAGAACCTCGGCAAGATGACAGCTGTCGCCTTCGACAAGACAGGCACGCTGACTGAGGGCAAGCCGAAGGTGACCGATATCGACGGTTTCGGCCTGCCGGCCGGCGAGGTGCTGCGGCTGGCGGCGGCGCTGGAGACGGGCTCGTCCCATCCGCTCGCCAAGGCCATTCTCGGCCGTGCCGAAGCCGATGGCATCGTGGCGCCGCAGGCCTCCGGCGCCAAGGCTCTCGGCGGCAAGGGTGTTTCGGGCATCGTCGACGGCACCGAAATCTTCCTCGGTTCGCCGCAGGCTGTAGCAGAACGCGTGCCGCTTAGCGCGGAGCAGTCGAGCCGCATCGCGGCGCTGAACGACGAAGGCAAGACCGTGTCGCTGCTGCTTGCCGGTGGCAAGCTCGCCGGTGCCCTGGCGATGCGCGACGAACCACGCCCCGATGCGCGGGCCGGCCTGCAGGCCTTGGCCGATCGCGGCATCAGGACCGTGATGCTGACCGGCGACAATGCCCGCACCGCCGCCGCCATCGGCAAGCAGCTCGGCATCGAGGTGCGCGCCGAACTGCTGCCCGAGGACAAGCAGCGCATTGTCGGTGAATTGAAGCGTGAGGGTTATTCGGTTGCCAAGGTCGGCGACGGCATCAACGACGCGCCGGCGCTTGCTGCAGCCGACGTCGGCATTGCCATGGGTGGCGGCACCGACGTTGCACTCGAGACGGCCGATGCGGCGGTGCTGCATGGACGCGTCGGCGACATCGCCGGAATGATCGAACTGTCCAAGCGCACGATGGCCAACATCGGCCAGAACATCACCATCGCGCTCGGCCTGAAGGCGGTGTTCCTGGTGACCACGGTGATCGGTCTCACCGGCCTGTGGCCGGCGATCCTCGCCGACACAGGTGCCACCGTTCTGGTGACGATCAACGCGTTGCGCCTGCTCGGCGCGGCAAAACAAGTCACCGCCTGATCGACGGAATGGGAGGCGGCGCGTTGCCGCGGCGCCTCCCTGTCCAAGACGCTAGGCTGCCTTGAGCAGATAGGCGTCATGTCTGCGCAGGAAGGCGTGCAGCCGTTCCGGATAGTCGGACCCGACCGCCTGTCGCACGCTTGGCTGCTCCGCCAGCATGGCACGCCAGGCGCGGACGCGCGGCGTGTTGGCGAAAATGGCGGTTTCGGCAATCGTGTCGAACAGGTCGAAATAGCGGAACACCGGTGCAAAGACTGCGTCGACAAGGCTGAAATCCCTGCCGGCAAAATAGGGTCCATTGCCGAGCACCGCTTCCAGTCTCTCGAACTTCCCTGCGATCGTTGCGCGCTTCTGCTCATAGATCGCGGCATCAGGCGTCGTCTCCAATCCCCAGATGTCGGAAAGGATGGTCGAGCCAAACTCCATCCAGGCGCGATGTTGTGCCCGCGCCAACGGATCGGCCGGATGCAGCTTGGGACCGGCTCGCGTCTCTTCGATGTATTCGCAGATCACCGAGCTTTCGAAGAGCACGGCCTGCGGTCGATCGGGCTGCCGCACGATCAGCAGCGGTACCTTGCCGAGCGGCGACACGGCGAGGAACCAGGCCGGTTTGTCGGCAAGGTCGATGAGTACCTTTTCGAAAGGCACGCCCTTTTCAGCGAGCGCGATGGCCGCGCGCTGCACATAGGGGCACAGGTGATGGCTGACGAGGGTGAGCGTCTGCATCGAAGTCCTCCTCAAGCCGCGATCTTCATGCCTTCGGCCTGCATCGCCTCGCGCACTTTCGGGCGCGCAGCGACACGATCCATGAAGGCGCGCAGGCGCGGGAAGGCGGTGAGATCGACCTTGGTGAAGGCAGACCAGCCAACGATGGTGAAAAGATAGGCGTCGGCAGCGGTGAACTGCTCGCCGGTCAGATAGGGGCCCGATTCCGCCAGGTGGTTCTCGACGAACGTCAATCGCCTGGCGAGCATGTTGCGTGCGACGTCCTGTGCCTGAGACCCGTATTCTGGATGGAACAGCCACGGGCTGTACATCTTGTGCAGTTCGCTGGCGATGAAGTTCAGCCAGCTTTGTTGCTGGTAGCGTTCCGCGGTCCCAGGGCGCGGCGCGAGACCGGATTCTGGCCTGAGATCCGCGAGATACTGCACGATAGCTGCGCCCTCGGTCAGCACCGAGCCATCGTCCAGCTCAAGCGCGGGCACATAGCCGTTCGGGTTGACCAAGGTGTAGTCTGCTCCGGTCTCGGTCGGATGAGGGGTCCTGGCGAGGTTGACCTTCTCAAAATCCAGCTCGATGCCTGCTTCCAGTGCAACGATGTGTGGCGACAGCGAGCAAGTGCTGGTGGCGTAGTAGAGTTTCATGGCAAATCCTTCCGGGGATCGGCGCGCCGTCAACAGCGACGGCACCTTCCGTCATGAAGAATAGGGTTGGCGCCCACGCATTGCTCATTGGTATTTTGCCTGCTGCATTTGCAAGACTGCAAGCATGACAAGTGCTACCTTCCCGGCATGGATGACTGGAACGAATTGCGGCTGGTCCTGGCGGTGCAACGCGAAGGTAGCCTGACCGGTGCGGCGAAAGCCCTCAATGTCGATCATTCGACGGCCTTTCGCCGGCTCAACGCGTTGGAGAAGCGCATCGGCGTGCATCTGTTCGAGCGCTTGCCGGGCGGCCTCTACCAGGCAACAGTCACCGGCGAGCGCATGGCAGCAACTGCCGAGCGTGTCGAGGACGAGACGCTGGCGCTGGATCGCGACATTGCCGGCTCCGATCATCGCCTTTCGGGGCGCTTGCGGGTCACCTCTTCGGAGACTCTGGCCTACAGCCGGCTGCCCAGCCACCTGGCGGCGTTTCGCCGAACGAATCCGGGCATCGTGGTTGAGCTGCTCATCGACAATCGTGTGCTTAGCCTGTCACGGCGCGAGGCCGACATCGCGTTGCGTCCGGTGCGCCCCAAGGAAGGCGACCTTTGGGGACGCAAGCTCTGTGCTGCTGCCTGGACCTTTTTCGCGACGCCCGCCTATCTGGAAACAATGGATGGCCCGGTTGCAGACATCGGTGACCGGCAAGATCTGATCGGTTGGGAGGAAGGCGCGGCCGGCATCCAGGCAGCGGAATGGCTGGAACGCGCCGCGCCGGACAGCGCCTTCGTCTACCGCACCAACAGCCTGGTCAACCAATCGGTGGCGGCAAAGGCAGGTATCGGAATAGCGCTCTTGCCTTGTTATCTTGGCGACAGCGATCCCGGCCTCGTGCGGGTGCGAGGGGAACCCCTGGCTGATCTTGAAGGCGAGTTCTGGATCGTCACCCATGCCGACCTGAAACGGACGGCGCGGGTGCGTGCGTTCTTCGAACAGGTCGGTGACGGACTGGTCCGCGAGCGCGACCTATTCGAAGGCCGTATGCCCGGGGTAAGGGCATAGAGCCGAAACCTGGGGCGTTTCCGTTTTTCACGGAAACGCTCCAACTCTTTATTTTTAAGCAAGTCGAGGAAAACCGCTACGCACTTTTCCTCGACTTGCTCTAGACGATTTCGAGATAGGCGCTGAACTCGTAGTCCGTCACCTGTTCGGCGAAGCCGGCGATTTCCTGCCGCTTGCAGGCGACCATCATTTGCCTGAGCACGGGCGCGAAGATTTCGGCTGCGATCGGGCCGCTCTCGAACGCGTCCACCGCCTGACCCCATTCCGCCGGGATCTTGCGCTGCTTCTTGGCCGAATAGGCCCGCCCCGTCTGTGGTGCAGCGGGTTTCCAGCCGTTTCGGATGCCGACGAGGGCCGCCCCGAGGATCGCCGCGAGAACGAGATAAGGATTGGAATCCGCCCCGGCAACGCGATGTTCGATGCGCCGTGCCTTCGGGTTGCCGCCCGGAATGCGGATCGCCGCAGTCCGGTTCTCGTAACCCCAGGAGATCGAGGTTGGTGCATGCGTGTCGGGCCGCAGGCGACGGTACGAATTATAGTGCGGCGCAAACATGAGTGTCGTTTCCGCCATGCCGCGCAGCAGGCCGGCAACGGCGTTCTTCAGGATCGGCGAGCCCTCGGCGGTGCCATCGTCGAAGACGTTTTCGCCCTTTTCATTGAGCAGGCTGAAATGCACATGCATGCCGTTGCCCGAACGCGTGCCGTAGGGCTTGGCCATGAATGTTGCGGCCAGCCCATGCTTGCGGGCAACGCCCTTGACGATGCGCTTGAAGAAAACGCTGTCATCCGCGGCCTTCAGCGGATCATCGGTGTGCAGCAGATTGATCTCGAACTGGCCGATGCCGTTTTCGGCGATCGCAGCGTCGGCCGGCACCTCTTGCCTGGCGCATTCCTTGTAGACGTCCGAGAAGAACTCGCCGAAATCATCCAGCTCGTCGATGGAGAGAATGGCGTCGGAATCGAGCCGCTTGCCCGTATAGGGCGAGATCGGCGGCATGGCGCCGTCAGGCTCGGGGTCGATCAGGTAGAATTCCATTTCCGTCGCCACGACCGGCCTCAGGCCCAGTTCGCGATATTGCGCAACGATCGCCGCCAGCGCCTGGCGCGGGTCGGCCAGAAACGGGCGGCCATCTTCCAGCGACAGCTGTAGCGGGATGAGGGCGCTCGGCCGCGAGGTCCAACTGACTGGCAGCGGTCCGCGTCCCGTCGCCTCGCAGATGCCGTCGCCGTCACCCGTTGCGAAAACCTGCGTGCTGCCGATGATGTCCTCGCCCCACACGTCGACGCCGACGATGGAAAGTGGCATGCGTATGCCGCCGCCGAGAACCTTGGATGCCTGTTCGATCGGAATGCGCTTGCCGCGCATGATGCCGTTCAGGTCGCAGACCACCGCCTGGACGCTTTCGATCGGGCCATTTTTTTCAATCCATGTCTTTAACTGTTCTGATTCGCTCAATTTGAGCACCTATACCTTTCCGTTGAGAGCCGCATTGCCCGGCGAAGCTGGCATTGCGCCCTGCGCGGGTCAAGCTGACCCGAAGTTGTGGATCGGCAGGTGGCGATTCCTGTCGACAAGAGGCGCGGCTGCAGTTAGGCGGTGGCAAACAGAGTTGCGGGAGCGGCCATGACCGGAAAAACCCTTATCGCGCCTTCGGTGTTGTCATCCGATTTCTCCAGGCTCGGCGACGAGGTCGAAGCGATCATCGAAGCCGGTGCCGACTGGATCCATCTCGATGTCATGGATGGCCATTTCGTGCCCAACATCACTTTCGGCGCGCCGGTCATCAAGGCGATCCGCAACCGCACCAAGGCCTATTTCGACTGTCATCTGATGATCGCCCCGGCCGATCCTTATCTCGTAGCCTTCGCCGACGCTGGTTGTGACGGCATCACCGTGCATGCCGAAGCAGGCCCGCATCTCGACCGTTCGCTGCAGACCATCCGAAATCTCGGCAAGAAAGCCGGCGTCGCGCTCAATCCTGGCACGCCGGAAAGCGTCATCGAATATGTACTCGACCGCCTCGACCTCGTCCTGCTGATGACGGTCAATCCGGGCTTTGGCGGGCAGGCCTTCATCCCGGCGGTCGTCGAGAAGGTGAAGCGGGTCAAGGCGCTGATCGGTGACCGGCCGATCGACATCGAGATCGACGGCGGCGTTTCGCCGGAAACCGCACCGCTGGTCACCGCCGCGGGAGCCAACGTGCTGGTTGCCGGTGCCGCCGTATTCAAGGGCGGCACGGTCGATGCCTATCGCAGCAACATCGCGGCGATCAGGACGGCCGCGGACAGGGCAGCGCTCTGACCTGCGTTGCTCTTTGGGCGGTGCGTCCTTCGAGGCTCGCCCGCCCGATTTTTTACGATCTTTCTAATGTCTTGCGGGCTCGCACCTCAGGATGAGGGCCGTTGTGCCGTTTCGAGACGGGAATTCCGAGACGTCTCAGAACTTGGGCTTCGTTGCACAACGGCCCTCATCCTGAGGTGCGAGCCCGCACGCGGCTGGAATGCAGGCGCACCCTGATAGGGCGAGCCTCGAAGGACGCACCGTCACGCCAGAGAGAGGCGACGATGCGGCACGGTAACCAGCACCGCCCCGCTATCAGCTGAAGACCCGGTCGCCGCCGATCCACGTGCCTCTCATGGCAAGATCGTCGCTCAAGGCAACGATGTCGGCCGCCGTGCCCTTGGCGAAACGGCCGATCCGGTGCGACTGGCCGACGGCTTCAGCCGCATAGAGCGAAGCCATGCGCAAGGCTTCGGCCAGATCGATGCCGACGATCCTGTGCATGAAACGAACGGCCGAGATCATGTCGAGGTCGGCGCCGGCCAGCGTGCCGTCGCCCAGCCGCAGGCTGCCGTCCTTGCGATAGATGGTGCGGCCGTTAAGCGTGAACTCGGTCATGTCGGTGCCGATCGTCGCCATCGCGTCGGTGACCAGGAAGATACGCGCCGGGCCTTGTTTGGATTTCAGCGCGATTTCGATGGTTGCCGGATGGACATGGATGCCGTCGGCGATCAGCCCGGCGAAGACCGTCCCGCTGTCGATCGCCGCTCCCGCCAGGCCCGGCTCACGGTTGCCGATTTGGCTCATGGCATTGAACAGATGCGTGGCCATGGAGGCACCTGCCTCGGCATAAGCAGTTGCGGTGGCATAATCGGTGTCGGAGTGGCCGAGGCTAACAACGACACCGGCCTTTGCCAGCGCTGCGACCTGGGCGGCGGTGACCGACTCAGGGGCAACGGTGGTCTGCAGAACCGGCAGCCTTGCTTGCGTTGCGATCAGGGCCGCCTCGTCAGCATCGTTCATCGGCCGGATCAGCTTGGGGTCGTGCGCACCCTTGCGTGCCAGCGACAGATGCGGACCTTCCAGATGCAGTCCGAGGAAACCCGGCAACTTGCGCTGCGCCGCTTCTGCGCCCGCGGCGATTGCCGCGGCCGTGATCTCGGGCGTGTCGGTGATCAGCGTCGGCAGCAGCGCGGTCGTGCCGAAGGGCGCGTGTGCCCGGCAGATCGTCTCGATGGAAGCAAGATCGGGGTGATCGTTCAGCATGACGCCGCCGCCGCCATTGACCTGCAGGTCGATGAAGCCGGGCGCCAGAATGCCGCCGCCGAGGTCGACGACCTCGACACCAGATGGAATGGCGCTGCGCTTGGTGATCGCCTCGACCAACCCGCCGGCGATGATCAAGGCGGCATCGTCGTGCCAGTCGGCGCCGTCGAAAATGCGGGCGCCGGTGAGTGCGAGATGCGTGCTCATACCGTCTCCGTCACCTTGCGCAGGTTCGGCGGGGTATCGGGGTCGAGACCACGGTGGCGGGCGAAGGACTCCACGAAAGCATAGAACGACACGATCAGCGTCAGCGGATCGGTCAGCGGGTGTCCGGTGGCGACATGCGGCAGCGTGGTGGCGTTCTTGGCCAGCGTCGATGTGATGAAGGTGGCGGCACCCTTTGCAGCCAGGGTGTCTGCGGCGGCGGCCAGCGACGGCTCGGAAGCGTCGCGGGCGGCAAGTGCCAGCACCGGGAATTTCGGACCGATCAGCGCCATCGGGCCGTGCATGACCTCCGCGCCGCTATAGGCTTCCGCGTGCACCGCGCAGGTTTCCTTGAACTTCAGCGCTGCTTCCGACGCGATGGCGAAGGAAGGGCCACGACCCAGGATAAAGAAGGAACTGTGCCCGTCGAGCGCTGCGGTCAGCTGGCTCCAGTCGCAGGCGACAGCCTTGCTGAAATGTTCGGGCAGTTGCTTCAGAGCGGCAATCAACGCTTCGTCGCCAGTGGCATGTGCCATCAACGCCAGCCCGGCAACGGCCGAATTGACGTAGGTTTTGGTGGCAGCGACGCTGAGTTCCGGTCCGGCCAGGATGTCAACAGCATAGTCGGCCGCACGCGCCAGCGGCGAATCTGCGGTGTTGGTAAGCGCGATGGTCAGCGCGCCACCCGAGCGCGCGCTTTCGGCCATGGCGACGATGTCGGGGCTTTTGCCGGATTGCGAGATGGCGAGGCAGGCGGAACCGTTCAGCCGCAGCTTGGCGCCATAGATCGATGCGACCGACGGACCGACGGAAGCGACCGCGAGGCCGGCAGTCAGTTCCACCGCGTATTTCATGAAGGTGGCGGCATGGTCGGAAGAGCCGCGTGCCACGGTGATGATGAAGTTGGGATCGCGCTCGCGGATACCGCGTCCGGCTTCGCTCAGCACTTTGCCGGACCCCTCGAGAAGGCGGGCGGTTGCCTCGGGAATCTCCTCGACCTCACGGCGCATGTGGGATTTTGTTGTTGTCATTGCCGCACTCCGTTGTCGTCGCTGGTCACGCCAAGCCTCAGCTCGGCGACAAAATCATAGGCGTCGCCGCGATAGACCGAGCGCGTGAACTCGATCACCTTACCGCTGGCGAGATAAGATATGCGCTCGATGCGCAAGCTGGCCGAACCGGTCGGCGCTTCAAGCAACCGGGCATCTGCCTCATTGAGATTGACCGCCGAGATGCGCTGCACCGCCCGTACGGGTCGGTTGCCGGTTTCTTCCAGCGCCGCGTAGAGCGATGAGCCGACAACGCTTGGGTCCGGCAAGGCACCGGCCGACAGCGAAGCGCGTTCGATCGCCAAAGGCGTGTCGTTGGCAATGCGCAGTCGCGCCACCCGGGCCACCATTTCGCTCGCGGCGAGGCCGAGCACCATCATTTCTTCGGGGGAAGGCGCGTAGAGCCCTCGATCGAGCCAGGCAGACCGAACCGTTTTGCCGCGCCGCGCCATATCTTCGGTGAAGGAGGTTAACCGCGACAACGATTGTTCGACGCGCTCCATCCTCGGTGCCACGAAAGTGCCAGAGCCGTGGCGCTGTACCAGGATGCCGCCCTTGACCAGATCCTGCACGGCCTTGCGCACGGTAACACGTGAGATGTCGGCCATGGAGGCGATGTCGCGCTCCGAGGGCAAGGCGTCGCCAGGACGGATCAGGCCGCGATTGACGGCATCCTCGATGCTGCGGCGAAGCTGGAGATAGAGCGGCGCGCCGCTTTGCGAGGCTTGTTTGAGCGAGGCAAAGATGACGTCCGCCGCTTCGCTCATCGTGCCGCCTCCGCCGCGCCGGCGAATTTTCGTACCGCCATCCGCACGGAGCCACCCAACGCATCGTCGAGTGGCGTCTTCAGCAATGCCCGATAACGCTCGGAGAGGCGTGGTGCATAGAGAGGGGCCAGGCCGCCGAGCAGGCACAGCGGATCGCCTGTTTCGAGGTCGAGCACGCCGAGCGAAGCCTCGACGTCGGCAACCGACTTGTCGACGATCCATGTCGCAACAGCATCGCCCTTGGCGGCATTATCGAACACCTTCGGCGCGAAGCCGCCGAAATCGCCGGGTTTTGCATGCGTGGTGAATTCGACCAGATCCTGCGGGTTGTCGCGGAAGATGCCCATCATTTCGCGGGTCAGGGGCGAGGCTTCCCGGATGCCGTCATAGGCAAGCAGGGTCTGCTCCAGGAGATCGCGGCCGATGCGCGCGCCGCTGCCCTGGTCGCCGACCTGGAAACCCCAAGCGCCGACCGAACGCGACTTGCCTTGCTTGCGAACCATGTAGGCGGTGCCGGTGCCGAGGATCGCGATCGCGCCATCGCCCGAACCCACCGCGCCTTCGAGCGCGATCTCGAAATCCGTCTCCACGCTTGCGCGGCTGAACGGCAGGATGGCTTCGAGCTGCTGCTTGTAGGTGCCGACATTGGCGCCGGCGAGACCCAATATGGCTGGCGTCTGCGTGATCAGGTCGGGGTCTTCGCCGGCATCAAGAAACGCCTGCCTGGCCGCATCGACGATATTGGTGCGCGCGCCCGTCAGGTCGCTGCGGATGTTGGCGGCGCCTGATTTGGCGCGGCCGAGGATTTCGCCGCTCGTTGTTGCGAGCGCTGCCCTGCAGCTTGTACCGCCGCCGTCGATGCCGAGCACGAAAGTCACGCTGAAATCTCCTCTTGCTGGATAATACCAATAAAATACCAATAGCCAAGGATAAAATTATGGTTCGATTCAATTGCTGACACTCTATTGAATTTATTGGCGATTTTGTGTGCTGGAAAATGAAGCCGTTACGAAATCACTAATGCCAGTGGACAAGTGGTATTTTTTTGGTATTGTCAGGGAAGGTGGAGGAACCGGAATGGCGCAGAAGCGCACTGAAGCGCAGCATCGAGATGCCGAGGGCTTGGATATCCAGGCGCCCGAGGCCATACTGAAGTCGCTGGCCGAGGCCCAGATCGAGGCTGCCAGCGCCGTGCGCGAAGCCATTCCTGCCATTGCCGCTGCATCTGCACTGATCTCCGCGCGCCTCAAGGCCGGTGGCAGGCTCGTTTATGCCGCTGCTGGCAGTTCCGGCCTGATGGCCGTCGCCGATGCCCTCGAACTCCCCGGTACTTTCGGCATCGAGCGTGATCGCGTCATCATTCTTATCGCCGGCGGCGAGCAGGCTTTCCGCAATCTGGCGGGCGGTCCCGAGGACAATGAGGAAGAGGCCGCTGAGGCGGTCACCGCAGCGGGCGTTACCTCTGCCGATTGCGTCATTGCCCTCTCGGCCAGCGGCTCGACCCCCTATGCAGTTCGAGCCCTGCTCGATGCACGCCAGCGCGGTGCCGCGACGATTGCGATCGCCAACAATGGCGGCACGCCATTGCTCAACGCCGCCGATGTCGCCATTCTGCTGAAGACCCCGCCGGAGGTTATCGCCGGTTCAACGCGCATGGGTGCAGGCACCGCCCAGAAGATCGCGCTCAATATGCTGTCTACTCTGGCCGCAATCCATCTCGGCCATGTCCATGACGGCTAT
Organism: Mesorhizobium loti; assembly: GCF_002858745.1. GTDB lineage: Bacteria > Pseudomonadota > Alphaproteobacteria > Rhizobiales > Rhizobiaceae > Mesorhizobium > Mesorhizobium loti_F. The sequence continues at coordinate 233,062 of NZ_PJRO01000011.1, forward strand.
ATGGTCAATCTCTTCGCCGATAATGCCAAGCTGCGTGACCGCGCCGCTCGTATCGTCGCTGCCATCACCGGGCTTGATCGCGATGTCGCCGACCGCTCGCTCGAGCAGAGCGGTGGTGTGGTGAAGACGGCCATTCTGCTCGCCGCCGGTGCTGAAAGCATCGATGCGGCCGAGGGAATATTGGAGAAGACCGACCAGAAGCTCCGGCCGGCCCTTTCCGCCATCAGAGGAGAACAGGGGGGTCAAAGCCTCCCGTCTCGTCAAAACCGAACCTGAAAAAGGTCAATAGGGAGACTGAGAATGAAGACGAAATTTCTTACGGCACTGCTTTTGGGCTCCAGCGTACTCGGCTTTGCCGGGGTCGCTTCCGCCGCCGACGTTTCGCTCAACGTTGAGAGCTGGCGCGGTGACGACCTCGCCATCTGGAAAGACAAGCTGATCCCGGCCTTCGAAGCGAAGAACCCGGGCATCAAGGTTGTGTTCGCACCGTCGGCTCCGACCGAATATGACGCGGCACTCGGTGCCAAGCTCGCCGCCGGTTCGGCTGGCGACCTGATCACCTGCCGTCCGTTCGACAAGTCGCTCGAGCTCTACAAGAAGGGCGATCTCGCCGACCTGACCAAGCTGTCCGGCATGGAGAATTTCTCCAATGTCGCCAAGTCGGCCTGGACTACGGACGACGGCTCGGCCACTTTCTGCGTGCCGATGGCCTCGGTTATCCATGGTTTCATCTACAACAAGGACGCTTTCGAAAAGCTCGGCCTGAAGGTTCCGGAAACCCGCGACGAGTTCTTCGCAGCTCTCGACAAGATCAAGGCTGACGGCACCTACATCCCGATGGCCATGGGCACCAAGGATCTCTGGGAAGCCGCGACCATGGGCTACCAGAACATCGGCCCGAACTACTGGAAGGGCGAAGACGGCCGTCTGGCGCTGATCAAGGGCGAGCAGAAGCTGACCGACAAGGACTGGGTCGAGCCCTATGCCGAACTCGCCAAGTGGAAGCCTTACCTCGGTGACGGTTTCGAAGCGCAGACCTATCCGGACAGCCAGAACCTGTTCACGCTCGGTCGCGCCGCCATCTATCCGGCAGGCTCGTGGGAAATCGGCCTGTTCAACACCCAGGCGCAGTTCAAGATGGGCGCCTTCCCGCCGCCGGTCGGCAAGGCCGGTGACACCTGCTACATCTCCGACCATACCGATATCGGCATCGGCCTGAATGCCAAGAGCAAGAACGCCGACGCGGCCAAGACCTTCCTGACCTGGGTCGCTTCGCCGGAATTCGCCACCATCTACGCCAACGCGCTGCCGGGCTTCTTCAGCCTGAACTCCGCTCCGGTGAAGATGGAAGACCCGCTGGCACAGGAATTCGTTTCCTGGCGCGAGAAGTGCAAGCCGTCGATCCGCTCGACCTACCAGGTCCTGTCGCGTGGCACGCCGAACTTGGAAAACGAAACCTGGGTTGAATCGGCCAATGTCATCAACGGCACCGACACCCCGGAAGTCGCAGCCGAGAAGCTGCAGAAGGGTCTCGACAGCTGGTACAAGCCGGCGAAGTAAGATTGCGAAGCAACCGGGCCGCGTTTACCGCGGCCCGGCCTGTCCCGAACTAAATTCCAATTGTCGGCGCGGTTCCTCGCCCTTACGCTCTTCCTTTGAAGACTGGAGAAGGGGCGCCGGCTTCATGTTCACCGCTTCCTCGAAGACCGGGGCACGATGCGGTGGGCAAGCGAGGGGCGGCATTCCGACAATTTGACGGCATCACCCGAGGCGGCAAGGACCGAGCTCATGGCTGCAGCATCGAATAAACCGTTCCGTTGGCACATCGGCGTCTTCTTGGCGCCGGCGGTGCTTGTTTACACGGCCATCATGATCCTGCCGCTGTTCGGCACCTTGCAACTGTCGCTGTTTCGCAGCGTCGAGCAGGTACAGACCTTTGTCGGTTTGGCCAATTTCCGCACGTTGTTCGGCGATCCCAATTGGTCCTTCAATTTCTGGAATGCACTGAAGAACAACGTCTGGTTCTTCATCATCCACATGGTGGTACAGAACCCGATCGGCGTCATGCTGGCCGCGCTTCTGTCCAGCCCGAAGCTGCGTTTCACCGCCTTCTACCGCACGGCAATCTTCATCCCGACCATTCTGTCCTTCGTCATTGTCGGCTTTGCCTGGAAACTGATCCTGTCGCCGATCTGGGGTGTCGCTCCCGATCTCATGTGGCTGGTCGGCCTCAAGAGCCTGTTCACGCCATGGCTGGGCAAGGAGCAGTATGCGCTGACCGCACTCAGCCTGATTTCGGTCTGGCAGTTCGTCGGCATTCCGATGATGCTGATCTACGCCGCACTGCTGTCCATCCCCGAAGAGGTGATCGAGGCTGCCGAATGCGACGGCATCACCGGCTGGTCGCAGTTCTGGAAGATCAAGCTGCCGCTGATCCTGCCTGCCATCGGCATCATCTCGATCCTGACCTTCGTCGGCAACTTCAACGCCTTCGACCTGATCTACACCGCGCAGGGCGCGCTGGCCGGGCCGAACTATTCGACCGATATCCTGGGCACATTCCTCTATCGCGCTTTCTTCGGTTTCCAGCTGCAGGTCGGCGATCCCAATATGGGCGCCACCATCGCCACCATGATGTTCCTGATCATCCTGATCGGCGTCTGCTTCTATCTCTTCCTCGTGCAGCGGCGCCTGCGCCGCTACCAGTTCTGAGGTGTCACGATGAGCAAGGCCACCGCCTCCCTGCCACGGACGATCGGCGCACACGCGATCCTGCTGACCTACACCATCATCGCGCTGTTCCCGGTCTTCGTCGTCGTCATCAACTCGTTCAAGTCGCGCCAGGCGATTTTCCAGCAGCCGCTGACGCCGCCGACACCGAAGACGTTCGACCTGATCGGCTACACGACGGTGTTCGGCCAGGGCGACTTCTTTCTCTATTTCCAGAACAGCATGATCGTGACGGTTGTTTCGCTGTTCTTCGTACTGCTCTTTGGTGCCATGGCTGCCTTTGCGCTGTCGGAATATCGTTTTCGCGGCAACACGCTGATGGGGCTCTATCTCGCGCTCGGCATCATGATCCCGATCCGCCTCGGCACGGTGGCTATCCTGCAGCTGATGGTGGCTTCCGGGCTGGTCAACACGCTGACGGCTCTCATCCTGGTCTACACCGCGCAAGGCCTGCCGCTCGCCATCTTCATCCTGTCCGAGTTCATGAAGGGCGTTTCGGACGACCTCAAGAACGCCGGCCGCATCGACGGGCTATCCGAATACACGATCTTCTTCCGGCTGGTGTTGCCGCTGGTCCGGCCGGCCATGGCCACCGTCGCGGTCTTCACCATGATCCCGATCTGGAACGATCTGTGGTTCCCGCTGATCCTGGCGCCATCCGAGGCGACCAAAACCGTGACGCTGGGTGCCCAGATATTCCTTGGCCAGTTCGTCACCAATTGGAACGCCATCCTGGCAGCCCTGTCGTTGGCGATCCTGCCGGTACTGGTCCTTTACCTGATCTTCTCGCGCCAGCTCATCCGCGGCATCACCTCGGGCGCGGTGAAGTAGACGCCGGTTTCAAACCCAAGAACGAAGAAAACCAATACAGGACATCACAGTGACTTCGACGAAACCCATACGCGTAGTTGTTGCCGGTCTGGGCAATATGGGCCGCAGCCATGCCCTGGCCTATTACAACAACCCGGGCTTCGAGATCGCGGCCCTCGTCAACCGCTCCGACGTGCCGCTTCCGGGTGGTCTGGCCGGTCATGAAATCCGCCGTTCCTTCGAAGATGCACTGCGCGACGAGAAGCCGGAGCTGGCCTGCATCGCCACCTACTCGGACAGCCATGCCGACTATGCGGTGAAGGCTTTCGAGGCAGGCTGCCATGTGTTTGTCGAAAAGCCGCTGGCCACGACGGTTGCCGATGCCCAGCGCGTCATCGATGCCGCCAAGGCCAATGGCAAGAAGGTGGTGATCGGCTACATCCTGCGCCACCACCCGTCCTGGATGCGGCTGATTGCCGAAGCCCGCAATCTGGGCGGTCCCTATGTTTTCCGCATGAACCTCAACCAGCAGTCGTCGGGTCATACCTGGCAGACGCACAAACAGCTCATGCAGACGACATCGCCGATCGTCGACTGCGGCGTGCATTATCTCGACGTCATGCTGCAGATCACCGATTCAGCCCCTGTCGAGGTGCGTGGCATGGGTGTGCGGCTGTCCGACGAGGTTGCGCCTTCCATGTACAATTACGGCCACCTCCAGGTGCTGTTCGAGGACGGTTCGGTCGGCTGGTATGAAGCCGGCTGGGGCCCGATGATCTCGGAGACCGCCTTCTTCGTAAAGGACGTGATGTCGCCGAAGGGCTGCGTGTCGATCGTCATGGCAGAGGGTGTGAAGTCGGACGACATCGACACCCACACCAAGACTTCGACCATTCGCCTGCACCGGGCCGCGACCGGTCCGGACGGCAAGTTCCTGAAACCAGACGAACTGCTTTCCATGGAAGGCGAACCGGGACACCAGGAACTCTGTGACCTCGAACAGGCCTTTGTTTTGAAGGCCATTCGCGAGGACATCGACCTTACCCGTCACATGAACGATGCCGTGCGTTCGCTTGCCGTCTGCCTTGCAGCCGACGAAAGCGTACGCACCGGCCAGCCCGTCAAACTCTAACAATCGAGCGAGGAACAGCCGTGGGCTCTCTGAAGATCGAGAATGTCAAAAAATCCTTCGGTCCGGTGGATGTGCTGAAGGGCATCGACCTCGACGTCAAGGATGGCGAATTCGTCGTCTTCGTCGGCCCATCGGGCTGCGGCAAGTCGACCCTGCTGCGTGTCATCGCCGGTCTCGAGGACGCGACCTCTGGCAGGGTGCTGATCGACAGTCAGGACGTCACCGCAACGCCGCCGGCCAAGCGCGGCATCGCCATGGTGTTCCAGACCTACGCGCTCTATCCGCACCTCACTGTCCGCGACAACATGGCGCTCGGCCTGAAGCAGGCCGGTGAACCGGCAGCTGAGATCGAAAAGCGCATCACCGCCGCTTCCACCATGTTGTCGCTGGAGCCTTATCTCAAGCGTCGCCCGGCGGAACTGTCCGGCGGCCAGCGCCAGCGCGTTGCCATCGGTCGCGCGCTGGTGCGTGAGCCGAAGCTGTTCCTGTTCGACGAACCGCTCTCGAACCTCGACGCGGCGCTGCGCGTCAACACCCGCCTTGAGATCGCGCAACTGCACCGCCGCCTCAAGGCGACGATGATCTATGTCACCCATGACCAGGTCGAGGCGATGACGCTGGCCGACAAGATCGTGGTGCTGAATGCAGGACGTATCGAGCAGATCGGCGCACCGATGGAACTCTATCATTCGCCGGCCAATGAATTCGTTGCCGGTTTCATCGGGTCGCCGAAGATGAACTTCGTCGACGGTGCCAGACTGGGTGAAAGCGTCAAGACGGTCGGCGTACGTCCCGAGCATCTGACAGTCGATCCGAAGGCGGGCAGCTGGAAGGGGACTGTGGTTCACACCGAACATCTCGGCGCCGACACCAATGTCTATCTCGACTGCGAGAAGGCCGGCCTGATCACCGTGCGCATCTTTGGCGTCTACGATGCCGAGCCGGGCTCGACGCTTTACGCGACGCCGGATGCGGCCAGGACCTACCGCTTCGATGCGGATGGCAAGACGGTGAAATAAGGCAAGTCACTGAAACAAAAATGGCGCCATCCAGCGCCATTTTTTTAACTGCTGAACCTGAAAATCAGCCGACGAAGGCGCGTTCCACGACGAAGCTCGACGGAGTGCTGAGCGAGCCTTCGACGAAGCCGAGGTTTTCCGCCATTTCCTTGACGTCCTTCAGCATATGCATCGAACCGCAGATCATGATGCGGTCGGTTTCCGGGTTCAGCGCTTCGATGCCGAGGTCCGTATAGAACTTGCCCGAACCCACCAGTGCGGTGATACGGCCCATGCGCTCGGAGGTTTCGCGTGTCGTCGAATTGTAGAGCGTGACACGGCCTTTGGTGAACTCACCGATCAGCGGATCCTCGGCCAGCGACGCCACCAGTTCCTGCCCGTAGCCCAGTTCGGCGACATCGCGGCAGGTATGGGTGAGATAGACGTGCTCGAACTTCTCGTAGGTGTCGGGATCGCGCAGCAGGCTGGCGAAAGGCGCGATGCCGGTGCCGGTCGAGATCATGAACAGGCGCTTGCCCGGGGTCAGCGCGTCAAGAACCAATGTTCCGGTCGCCTTCTGGCGCATCAGAACGGTGTCGCCGGGCTGGATCTTCTGAAGGTGCTGGGTCAGTGGACCGTCGGGCACCTTGATCGAGAAGAACTCCAGCTCTTCGTCCCAGGCCGGGCTTGCCACCGAATAGGCGCGGAACACCGGCTTCTCGGCATTCGGCAGGCCGATCATCACGAACTCGCCGGAGCGGAAACGCAGCGACTGCGGCCGGGTAATGCGGAAGGCAAACAGACGATCGGTGTAATGTTTCACCGAAACGACCTTCTCGGCATAGACATTGGCCGGAATCGGAAATTCCAGCGGCTTGGCGGCGTCCGTGCTGGGGGCGGAAGCGGTGCTCATCGAACCAACCTTTTCCTGATGCTTAAGCCGTCCTGCGTGCCCGCTTTGCGGGTCCCGATATGCCCTGGCATTGTTCAGGAGGGCGGGCTCTTGTGTCGGAAATCTATTAGTATACAAATGAACTTAGCGTCAAGATCGAGCCGCGGAACGCCTTTCCAAACTAGCCCCTATCGGCAGTTGGGACATTTCGGATTTTGGCAATGGATGAGAAAGTTCCGGCGCAGTCGGACCCAATGCAATCAAATGGGGTCGTGGCCGGTATCGATGTCGGCGGCACCTTCACCGACCTGATCCTGATCGACGGCCGCAACGGCGGCAGGGTCCGCATCGCCAAGACACCGACGACGCTCGACAACCAGGCCTTTGGTGTTGTTTCAGCGCTCGGGGCGACCGGTTTCTCCGCTTCCGCCATCGACCTGATCGTTCACGGCACGACGACGACCACCAACGCGGTACTGGAACGCAGGCTGGCCAAAACCGGCATGATCACCACGGCAGGTTTCCGTGATGTGATCGAACTCGGCCGCCGCACGCGCCCGCACGCCTATGGTATGACCGGGACTTTCGTGCCGGTCATACCCCGCAACCTGCGGCTGGAGGTCGCGGAACGCATGGAAGCGTCCGGTTCGGTGCGTGTGCCGCTGGACGAGGCGGCAGTACGGCGCGCCGTGCAAAGCCTGCTGGCGGCGGGCTGCGAATCCCTCGTCATTCATTTCCTGCATGCCTATGCCAACCCGGTGCATGAGCGCCGCGCCGCCGAGATCGCGAAGGAACTTTGGCCGAACGATCACATCACCGCCGGTCATACGCTTTTGTCGGAAGCGCGCGAGTTCGAACGTGGCGTGACGGCCTCCGTCAACGCTGCCGTGCAGCCGATCCTGGAGCGCTATGTTGCCCGCCTGCGCAATGAGCTCGCGGCGCAAGGCTACGAACGCGACTTCCTGATCATGAACGGCAATGGCGGCATGATCTCGGCGCGTTTCGTGGCGCGAGAGGCTGCCAAGACGGTGATGTCGGGTCCGGCCTCAGGCGTCATGGCCGCTGCCTACACCGGGCGCCGCTCCGGCCATCGCAATCTCGTCACCTACGACATGGGCGGCACATCCACCGACGTGGCGCTGATCCGTGATGCCGAGCCGGCGGTCTCCAACGAGATCGAACTCGAATATGCCATGCCGATCCACGTACCGATGGTGGCGGTGCACACCGTCGGTGCGGGTGGCGGGTCGATTGCCCGCGTCGACGCCGCCGGCCTCATCCGCGTCGGGCCGGAAAGTGCCGGCGCCAGCCCGGGACCGATCTGCTACGGCCGCGGTGGCACCGAACCGACGATCACCGATGCCAATCTGGTGCTCGGCCGTCTTTCGCCAAACAAGCTGCTGGCCGTCGATAATCCGGTTACGGTGGAAAGCGTTGCACGGGTGTTCGAGGACAGGATCGGACTGTTCACCAACCTCTCCGGTGTCGAAGCCGCCGGCGCCGTGCTGAGACTTGCCAACATGAAGATGGCCGGGGCGATCCGTATGGTCTCGGTCGGTCGCGGTCACGATCCGCGCGATTTCACCCTGTTCGCTTTTGGAGGCGCCGGCCCGCTGCATGCCAGTGCGCTGGCGCGCGAACTGGGCCTACCGCGTGTGCTGGTGCCGGCGCGGCCCGGTATCACCAATGCACTGGGCTGTGTGGTGGCCGATCTCAGGCACGATTTCGTCAACACACTGAACCGGCCGGTCGCCACCCTCAACGAGGATCAGGTCCATGCCGTTCTCGACCGTCACCGCGCCGAGGGCGAGGCGTTGATCGCCAAGGAAGCGGTGAAACCGCAGGCGATCCGCATCAGCCATTCCGCCGACATGCAGTTCGTCGGCCAGACCCACCTGATCAATGTGCCGTTGCCATCGTCCAGGGTCGACCGGGGCACGCTGCAGGATCTGTTCGAGAAGGCTTATTTCGCGCGCTTCAAGGTCGAGCTGCCGGAGATCCGCGCCAATCTCGTTAATCTGAACACGTCCGTCATCGGCGTGCGCCCGGAGGTCGACCTTTCGACGCTGATCGATCCGGCTGGCCGGGCTCCCACACTGAAGAAGTCGCGACTGGAAATCCGCCCGGTCTGGTATGACGGCACCTGGCATGACACCCCTGTTTACGCGCGCGACGGACTGCCGCTCGAAGCCGTCATCAAAGGTCCGGCGATCATCGAACAGATGGACGCCACCACCGTGCTCGAGCCAGGCGACAGGGCGACAAGCGATGCGGACGGCAACCTGATCGTGGAGGTTGGCGGTCGATGACCATGCTCGATGCCATCACGCTCTCGGTGATCCAGGCGGCGCTGCAGCAGGTCTGCGACGAAATGGACCTGACCTTTTCGCGCGCTGCTTTTTCTCCTGTTATCGCCGAGGCCAACGACCGCTCTGACGGCATTTATTCCGCCGTCGACGGTTCACTGATCGCGCAAGGCTCGCAGGGGCTACCCGTCTTTGTCGGGGTCATGCAGCACTCGACTAGGACGGTGATCGAGATGATCGCGGCCGGTCGCTGCCTGCCGCCACAACCCGGCGACATCTACATCGTCAACGATCCTTATCTCGGCGGCACGCATCTGATGGATGTGCGCTTCGCCATGCCTGTCTATCGCGATGGCAACATCTTCTGCTGGCTATCCAACACAGGCCATTGGCCCGATATCGGCGGCGCGGTGCCGGGCGGCTTTTCCGCTTCAGCCACCGCCGTCGAGCAGGAGGGGTTGCGCCTGCCGCCGGTGAAGCTGTTCAAGCAGCGCGTGCTCGATCCCGAGATCTACGCCATCATCGGCTCCAACATCCGTGTGGCCGACCAGCGCATTGGCGACATCAAGGCGCAGGCCGCTGCCCTGCTGGTCGGGCAAGACAGGCTCGGCGAAATCCTCGATCGTTATGGCGACGAAACCGTCTCGGCGGCGATCCGCGAGTTGCGCCAGCGCGCCGCCGAACAGATGCGCGCCAATATCGCGGCGATTCCCGACGGGATCTATCGTTCGAAGGCGTTTGTCGATTCCGACGGCGTGGTCGACGAACCGCTCACCATTTCTCTCGCCGTGGAAAAGAAGGACGAAACACTCACCTTCGACTTCGCGGGATCTTCGAAGCCCTGTGCCGGGCCGATGAACAGCGTGTTGGCGACAACGCTGTCTTCCGTCTATCTCGCCATGCGCCACATTTTCCCGGATGTGCCGATCAGCGCCGGCGCCTTCGAGCCGCTTGTGGTCAAAAGTCCGGAAGGCACCTTCCTGGATGCCAGATATCCACGCCCGGTCTCGGGTTGTGCGGCGGAAGTATCACAGCGCATCGCAGAAGCGGTGTTCGCGGCCATGGTGCAGGCGCTGCCGGACAAGGTGACGGCCGCTCCCGCCGGCTCCAGCGGCAATTTCGCGCTCGGCGGCCACGATCCGGTTCGGGGCCGCGACTTTGTCATGTACCAGATTTCCGGTGGCGGTTATGGCGGCAACGCCTGGCATGATGGCCTGTCCAATGGCTGCTCCACCATCGGTATCTCCAAGTCGCCGCCTGTCGAGATCATGGAGCAGGCGTTTCCGGTGCTCTACCGGCATTATGCACTGCGTGAAGGGTCCGGTGGCGCTGGCAGGCATCGCGGCGGTCTCGGCCTCGCCTATGAAGTCGAACTGCTGCGGGGTGAAGCCCGTGCCTCCTTCGTCATGGATCACGGCCGTTTCGGCCCGCAAGGTGCGCTCGGCGGCAAGGACGGTGCCGTCAACACGGTAACGGTCATCCGCGACGGCCAGGAACATGTCCCTCTGCATCTCTCGAAGGAGCAGGATATCCCGCTGAAGGCCGGCGACCGAGTGCGTGTCGGTACACCGGGCGGCGGCGGCTATGGCAATCCGTTTGACCGGCCCACCGAGGCCGTCAGGCACGACGTGGCGATGGGGTATTACACGGCTGAGGAGGCGAGCCGGCTGTTCGGGTAAACTAGATGGTGGGGAGCGGCTTTCATCCCGCCCTGACGAATCCCTCCGAGGCCTTGAGCAGGCGTTTGGTGTAGCCCTGTGCGACGTTGTGGGATGCGAGGTCGGCAGCAGTGAGCTGTTCGACGGCCTCGCCGTTCTGCATGACCATCAGGCGCTCGCACATGTGGTTGATGACGGCGAGGTCGTGGCTGACCATCAGGTAGGTGAGCTTGCGATCGCGCCG
>NZ_PJRO01000012.1 GCF_002858745.1 Mesorhizobium loti
GCCAGCTGCTCACCCGTCACCGGGCTGCGCACCACCAGGTCGCCCCCAGAAAGCACATCCCCGGCAACCCCCAGCTTCCCAAGCAGATCTGCCGTTTCCTTCGCTACCGTCATCACATTCACCTTTCAAATCTGTGCTGATATGGCGACAGCCAGGGCCATCTGCCACCTGCCGCTCGTCAGGCAGGTCTTTGGCGTGGCATTACCTGTTTCGCGCACAATCCGCCACCCCGGCATGGTCCAAGCCGGCGGCGTTTGCCGTTGATCCAGTGGTAAGAGAGCACTCGGCAGAAAGCGGTCTAGCCCGCTTTTTCGGATTTGCCCTGTGCGGCCTCGGCCTTGAGCCGGTCGATATGCATGCGGATATGCGCAGCCTCGGCTGCGGTGTTGGCGAGCGCAATCGCTCTGTTGAAGGCGACACGCGCTTCGTCGTTGCGGCCGAGCTTCATCAAAAGCCCGCCCTTCAGGCCGAAGAAGTGGAAGTAGCCGGAAAGCCGGTCTGCCAGCGGCTCGATCATGGCAAGCGCTTCCTCCGGTCCGCGCACTTTGGAGACCGCCACCGCGCGGTTCAGCGTCACCACCGGTGAAGGCTGCATGCGTTCCAGCAGGCTGTAGAGCAGGTCGATCTCCTGCCAATCGGTGTCCTCCGCCTTGGCCGCGCGGGCATGGAGCGCCGCGATCGCAGCCTGCACCTGGTAGGGGCCGGGCTGGCGATGGCGCAAAGCCTTGTCAACGAGGGCCAACCCCTCCTCGATCATCTTGCCGCTCCACAGCTCTCGATTCTGGTCTTCGAGCAGCACGATCTCGCGATTGGCATCGAAACGGGCCGGCGCACGGGCGTGCTGCAGCAGCATCAGCGCCAGCAGGCCCATCACCTCCGGTTCCGTCTGGAACAGCCTCAGCAACAGCCGGCCAAGCCGGATCGCTTCTTCGCACAAAGGCTCCCGTGCCTGTGCTTCGCTGCTGTTGGTGGAATAGCCTTCGTTGAAGACGAGGTAGACCATTGCCATGACGGCAGCGAGCCGCTCCGACCGCTCGACCGCCCCCGGCGTCTCGAACGGCACGCCGGCGTCCGCGATACGTGCCTTGGCACGGGTAATACGCTGTTCCATGGCGCTTTCGCCGACCAGGAAGGCGCGGGCGATCTGCTTGACCGAAAGGCCGGAGACGATGCGCAGCGCCACTGCGATCTGCTGCGTGGACGGCAAGTCTGGATGGCAGCAGATGAATAGCAGTCTCAGGATGTCGTCGCGATAGTGCGCACCATCCAGCCGCTCGGCGATGTCGGACTCGGCGTCTTCCAGATCCGACACCTGGTCTTCGTCCGGCATCGCCGTCTGCTTGCTTCTCTTGCGCACCGCGTCGATACCGCTGTTGCGGCCGACGAAAATCAGCCAGGCTGTCGGATCACGCGGCGGCCCGTTCTGCGGCCAGTTCTTCAAGGCGCGCAGGCATGCGTCCTGGAAAGCTTCTTCCGCCGTGTCGAGGTCGCGGAAGTAGCGCAGCAATGCCCCCATGGCCTGCGGCCGCGCGGCACTGATGACATTGCTGATCCAGGACAGGTCGCTCATGATTTTACCGTTGCAGGACTGAATATGGAAACGGGCCGGATCTCGTAAGAGCCGCCGCTGGGGTTGACCTCGGAAAGTTCGCGCGCGAACTGCAACGCCTCATCGAGATTTTCCACATCTACCGTGTAGAAGCCGAGGAACTGCTCCTTGGTCTCGGCAAACGGCCCGTCGATGACAAGGGATTCACCCTTCACCTTGCGCAGCGTCGTCGCTGCCGTCGTTGGCAGCAACCGCGCTACCGGGCCAAGTTTGCCGGCTGAAGCATATCTTTGCTGAACGTCGAGCAGCTTGACCATCACCGTATCGTCCTGTTCCTTGGTCCAGGAACCGACGACATCTTCGGAAGCGTAGCAAAGAACGGCATAAAGCATGGAAGGCCCTTTCTGTCTCAGAGGACGAAAGAGTTAGGCGCTTCCCGACACCACGTCGATAAAAAATCTGCGATTTTTATACAGCTGTTCAGGCGACGGGAATGACGTCCACTGCTTGGGCGCCGGCTTGTCCGCCAGTGGTCTTGAGCACACCCACGATCGGCGCCACATCGCCATAATCGCGGCCATAGCCGACGGTGATGTGGTCGTTGGAGGCGCGCATGCCGTTGGTCGGGTCGAATTCCTGCCAACCGGCCTCACGCCCGCACCACACCCGTACCCAGGCATGCATGGCATCCGCGCCTTCCAGCCGCTCCTGACCGGCAGGTGGAATGGTGCGCAGAAAGCCGCTCACATAGCCGGCGGGGATGCCCAGACCGCGCAGGCCGGAAATCATGACGTGCGAAAAATCCTGGCATACACCGCGCTTCAGCGCAAAGGCATCGGACGCGCGCGTCTGCACGTCAGTCGCAGTACCGTCATAGGTGAAGTCGCGCCGGATGCGGTTGCATATGTCTGCCGCGGTCGCAGCCACCGAGCCATCACCACTTTCACGGGCGTAGGCGGTGATGGCAGGATCGAGATCCGCAAAATCGGTGGGGGCGAGAAAGTGATGCGGTGAATCGGGTTCGAGAGAGCGCACGGTGGCGATTTCGCGGGCAAGCCCAGCAATGCCCAGCGATACATCGAGCCCGGTTTCCGGCCTTGTAACCGAAACGCGTGCACTCATACGCACGTCGAGCGTACGGTGAACTTCGCGAAACGCGATAGCTGTCACGTTTGAGCCGAAGAAATCTTGGAAATCCGCTCGTTCGCCAGGCGCAGGCGAGAAAGACAACGATGCCGCCACGACACGTTGCCCGCCACCGAGATTGGCCGGTAACACCCGTACCAGGTGACGTCCGCCGCCAACGGCTGCCTCATAGTCGTAATGCAGGTTGAGGCGAATGTCGTAGAGCATACCGCGCCTCAACTGAAATAAGCCTTGGCAAGGCTGCCATAGAGCCCGCCGATTTCATCAGCCAGTGTGCTCAGTGCCGCAGCCGTCATGTCCGACGGCTCCTTGACCGCAAGCGCCGTGTTGAGCTTGAGGATATCCTTGGCTACCGGCGACAGATGACCGCTGCCGTTTTCGCCTGGCAGCAACCCTATCTCCGCCTTCAGCCGCTCGATCTGGAAAAAGATCGAACGGGGATTGAGCGGATCGAGTACCAGGAGATCGACAACAGTGCTGCGCCCCGCCTGCACCGGATATTGCCGGCGATGGGTCATGACACTGTCGCCGATCTCCAGCATCATGTCGAGCGCCCCTTCCGGTGCGTCCGGCCGCGTCAGCCGCGCCAGCACGCGTGCCGTCTGGATACCACGTTCCAGCCGCCGCCCGATTTCCAGGAAGCGCCAGCCGGTGAAGCGATACATGTTTTCGTGCAGCAGACCGGAAAAGCCGGCAAGCTTGCGAAGGATCACCGTCATGGCGCGCGTGGCATCGTCGCCGCGCGAAACCGTCTTCTCGAACAGATGCAGCGTCTTGGACAGGTCCTTCAGCGCCAGCCAGCCGTCCGGCGAGAACCGATCGCGCACCTGGCCGGCGCTGTAGACAGCACTGTCCATCATATCGAGCAGGCCGTGTGGCACCGGATCGGTGACATCGATGCCGATCGGATCGAGATAAGCGCGCAACTCGGCAAGCAAAGGCATAGCCGGATCCGAGGTTTCGGCCAGCCGAACATGATAGGCGCGCAGGATACGGGCAGTGTCTTCGGCGCGCTCGATATAGCGGCCGAGCCACATCAGATTTTCCGCCGCCCGGCTTGGCAGGCTACCCGGCACGGTGCGGTCGAAGCCTTCGCTGTCACGCGGGAACAGCGTCTCGCGCTCGACGGGCTTGTCGCTGACCACCCAGACATCAGCCGCCTGACCACCGCGTTGCATGGCCAGCGCTGTCGGATCGAGTGAGAAACCGACTCGCGCAAACCCGCCTGGCATCACCGTCCAGCCGGCTGGCGTGCGCGCCAGATAGACACGCAGACTGGCCGGGCGCGGCTCCAGCCGCCCGTCGACATAGACCGGGGTCGTCGACAGCGTCACCGCCTCCTGCCCCACGAACGCGCTGCCCTCAGCCTCGATGCGCGCCGCCAGATCTGCCCGCGCTTCCGCAGACAGCGAAGCCCCCAGGACACTGGCTCCATCATCCTCAAAGGCCAGGCGGGTCGACAGCGCGGGGCCGACAATCGTTCGCTCGAGATTGGCCAGCACATGCTTGCGTTCGGCTTCCTGTCCGCACCACCAGGTCGCAATACTGGGCAAAAGCAGATCTTCCTTGCACAATTCCTGACTGATACGCGGCAGGAAGGCGAGCAGCGCACGCGTCTCCAGCAACCCCGACCCCAGACCGTTCACTGTCGTGACCGCCCCCTGCCGTACCACCTCGACCAGCCCCGGCGTCCCGATCTGCGAATCCGTCCGTAATTCCAGCGGATCGGCGAAGGCGGCGTCGAGGCGTCGCCACAGCACCGAGATCGGCACAAGGCCGGCCACGGTACGCACCATAAGCCGCCCCTTGGAGACGACGAGATCCTCGCCTTCAAGGAGCATGATGCCTAGATAACGCGCGATGTAGGCGTGTTCGTAGTAAGTCTCGTTGAGTGGCCCTGGTGTCAGGATGGCGACGCGACCGCGCGAGGCCGCCGCCGACGAGTTCAGGGCGTCGCGGAAGCGACGGAAGAAACCGGCCAACCGATGCACGTGCAGCTCGCCATAAAGCTCGGACAGCGCACGTGTGGTGGCAACGCGGTTCTCCAGCGCAAAGCCGGCGCCAGACGGCGCCTGCATGCGGTCGCCCAGCACCCACCATCGCCCGTCCGGCCCACGTCCGAGCTCGAACGCACAGAAATGCAGGAAATACCCACCGGCCGGCGTCGTTCCCGCCAATGGCCGCAGATATTCCGGACTGCCTGCGATCAGCCCGGGCGGCAGCACTCCACATTCCACCAGCCTGTTGGGCCCGTAGATATCGGCGGCGATCCGCTCAAACAGATCCGCTCGCTGGATCAGGCCTGCGCTGATTTCCGACCACTCGTTGTCATCGATGAGCAGCGGCACATGCGCCAGTGGCCACGCGCGTTCATTGGCACCGGCCTTGTCGTAGACACGGTAATAGACACCGGCATCGCGCAGATACTGGTCCGCCCGGGCAAAGCGCTGCGCCAGCTTTTCGGGACCTAGGGCCTGGAGTGATGCAATGAACGGCTTCCACAGCGGGCGCGGATTGCCCGTGGCATCGACCATCTCGTCGACGACGCCGTCGATCGGCCGATAATGCTCAAGCAGGCTGTGCACCTGCCCGGTCTCTCCTGCTCGCTGCTGATTCCCGCTCGCCATAAGCGATCTAGAACGTTGCTTGGGGCATGAGGTCAAGCCTCGCGGCCGCCAGAACCGCACATGCGTTTTTGCTCATCAAGGCTTGGCTGGCCTCAACGATGCAGCAACTGTCGCCTTTCATTTGCCCGTCTCCTTGTGTAAAGCGATGCCAGCAAACTCCCAAGATGGGCAAAAGCCATGGACAAGTTCACTAAGCTCACCGGCGTGGCCGCTCCCCTGCCGATCGTCAACGTCGATACCGACATGATCATCCCGAAGGATTATCTCAAGACGATCAAGCGCACCGGACTCGGCAAAGGGCTTTTTGCCGAAATGCGCTTTAATGAAGACGGCTCCGAGAATCCGGATTTCGTGCTGAACAAGCCGGCTTACCGCAAGGCGCAGATTCTGGTTGCCGGCGACAATTTCGGCTGCGGTTCAAGCCGCGAGCATGCCCCGTGGGCACTGCTCGATTTCGGCATCCGTTGCGTGATCTCGACCTCCTTCGCCGACATTTTCTACAACAACTGCTTCAAGAACGGCATTCTGCCGATCACCGTCAGCCAGGAAGACCTCGACAAGCTGATGGACGATGCCGAACGTGGTGCCAACGCCACCCTCTCGGTCGATCTCGAAGCCAAGGAAATCCGCGGTCCGGATGGCGGCGTCGTGACGTTCGACCTTGATGATTTCAAGCGTCACTGCCTGCTCAACGGCCTCGATGACATCGGGCTGACCATGGAAAAGTCCGGCGCCATCGCCAGCTTCGAAAAGCGCAACGCCGAGCAGCGCCCCTGGGCCTGAGGCCATAGCCAGAAAGGCACGCTGGCGACCTGAGCCGGGGCTTCCGCCTGGGGTAGAATCATGATCGGCTAGCCCAGGCAGCAGCGGAATGGCCGCTGCCACGACAATGGGGGCTGCAATGGGACCTTTTTCACGCCTTCTAACGGTGGGCTTGTTCTTGACCGGCATGGGCGACATCGCCCTCGCAGAGGAACAAGCGCCTCAAGGGGCGCCGCCAACAACGACGCGCCGCGCCCTTTATGCTCCCGAAGAACCGCCGTCCGCCCCTTTTGCTGGCGGCACTTTTACCGTTACTGAGGGTAGCCATGAGGAGTCGGACCAGAACATGGTTCTCGCCTATGAAGGCAAGGAAATCGCGCACGACTTCTTCATCTCCTTCAACCGGATCGCCAAGATCGACGACACCGATGTAGCGCTGTTCAATCTCGAAAACGGCGGCGCCGGATGCAAACCCAGAGTCCTGATCCTTTGGAAGAAGGAAGGCAGCGCCACGCTCCAGAGCAAACGGTCGGAAGAGGACGATTGCGGCCAACTGTCGATGGCCGTTGCCGATGACGTTATCTATTTCATGCCCGATGTGTTGCCGGGGGGTGATTCCATGAGCATCTTGCAGTGGACGCCGCTGGGTGGCCTGGCGACCGCCGGTCGGTTAAGCTTTGCGCCCGACCCCAACACGGGCTGGGACGATATCGACCTGTCGGGTGGATGGGGCATCGTCCACGCCTTCACAAACGAGGCCGTTTACAAGGCCGCCGAAAAACTGCTCGACGGCCGATTGCGTAACGTCGCCGAAAGCCTGCTGATCAGCAACGGGGTCAGGAAAACCCGATCCGGCGTCTTCTATGGCAGCGGTAACAAGCCGCATGCTGGCGCCGATGGCCAAGCCTTCATGGCGGTCGATGTGAAGAGCAGAAAGCTCTATTTTGCCTGGAAGAGCGACAAATCGGAATTGCAGACCTGGCCGGCGCTGGGGGACTGGCCAAAGGAAATCAAGGAAGAGCTGGAGAAGATATCCCTGTAGCAGCGCCCATCACTCCCTTGGAGAACCATCAATGTGCAGACTGATCGCGACGGGCTCGCCCTTCGAAAAGACGGCAGGCCATTCGCGCACTGTCGCAATGGGACCGTTTTCGCGCCTTCTGGCGGCAGGCCTTCTCTCGGTCGGTCTGGCCGGAATTGCCTTTGCGCAGGAACAGGCCCCTGCCCAACAAGATGCACCGGCCACGACGGTTCCCGACACCAGCGCACCCACAGCCACCGATGCTGACGAAAAGCCTGTGCCGGTACCCTTCGCCGGCGGCACTTTCACCATCACCGAGCAGCCGGAGATGGACAAGATCCTAGCCTTTGATGGCAAGGAGGTTGCCCGCGACTACGACGTCTTTTTCGACAAGATCGTGAAGGTCGCCGGTACCGATGTCGCGCTGTTCGCAATCGGCCCCGGCGGTAACCAATGTGGACCCTCGACCCTGATTGCCTGGAAGCCGGAAACCGGCACCACGCTCCAGAGTGTGCGGATCGACCAGGATAATTGCGGAGCGCCGCCAACGGCCATTGCCGACAACACCATCTATTTCGTGCCCTATCTCATGCCCGGCGATTCCAAGGACGCCTTGCAGTGGTCGCCTCAGGATGGCCTGCAGATCGCCGGCCAACTGACCTACAAGCCCGAACTCAACACCGGCTGGAACGACGTCGACCCGTCGAAGTACCAGAACATCATCGACGCCTTCCACAACGAAGCCGTCTACAAGGCTGCCGAAAAACTGCTTGGCGACCAGATGGGCAATGTCGCGACGAGCCTGCTGGTCGGCGGCGGCACGGAAAAGACACCATCCGGCGCCTTCTACGCCAGCGGCTGCGTGCCGCATGCCTGCGGCGGCAGCGACGGCTTCATGGCAGTCGACGTCAAGAACAAGGCGCTCTATTTCGCCCAACAGACCGACAAGCCGGAACCGAACGCTTGGCCGGCGCTGAAGGACTGGCCGGAAGAGATGAAGGACGCCTTGAAGAAGGCGTTCCAGCAACCGCAATAGCGTCCGCCGCGGCGCTCGGGAGGATTATCAATGCGCAGACTGATCTCGACGGGCTCGCCCTTCGAAAAGACGGCAGGGTATTCGCGCGCCGTCGTGCAGGGAGACTGGTGTTTCGTCGCCGGAACCACGGGGTATGACTACACCACGATGACCATGCCGGACAGTGTCGAGGCGCAGGCCCGCAACTGCATGGAAACGATCACCAAGGCGCTGAAGGAAGGCGGCTTCGAATTGGCCGATGTGGTGCGCGCCCACTACTACATCACCGACCAGAACGACGTGGACAAGATCTTCCCCATCCTCGGCGAATATTTCGGCGACATCCGCCCGGCCGCGACCATGATCACCTGCCTGCTCAACAAGCCGGAAATGAAGATCGAGATCGAGGTCACCGCGCTGCGCCGCGGCGCAGCGGGCCTATGACGGTCAAGCGCATCGTCGCCAACATCGCCACGACCGATGTCGCGGCGGCCAGGCGCTTCTACGGCGACGTGCTCGGCCTCGATATCCTCATGGACCATGGCTGGATCGCCACCTACGGTAACGGTGAACACATGACCGTGCAGGTCTCGTTCGCCGAGCAGGGGGGCGCCGATACGCCAGTGCCCGACCTTTCCATCGAGGTGGATGATGTCGACGCAGTGCTCGCCGGCATGAAGAAAGCCGGCTTCACCATCGAATATGGCCCGTCCGACGAACCCTGGGGCGTCCGCCGTTTCTTCGTGCGCGACCCCTTCGGCAAATTGATCAACATCCTCCAACACGACTAGACTAGCCTGAACCCGGCGCTGACCGACCAGCCGGGTTCATCAGAACGGGTAGGGCTGGCCCGGATCCTCGATCGTTAGCCAGCGCAGGTCGGTGAATTCGGCGATCGATGCCTTGCCACCGAACCGTCCGTAACCTGACCCCTTCATGCCGCCGAATGGCATCTGTGCCTCGTCGCCTACGGTAGGTCCGTTGATGTGGCAGATCCCGGCCTGGATGCGCGCCGCGACGGCCATGGCGCGACAGATGTCACGGCTGAAGACAGCCGATGAAAGTCCGTATTCGGTGTCGTTGGCAACGCGCACGGCCTCGTCCTCGCCTTTGACACGGATGACCGGCTTGACGGGGCCGAAGGATTCTTCCGAATAGACGCGCATGGCTGGGGTGACATGGTCAAGCAGCGTCGCCTCCATAACAGTGCCCGTCCGCTTGCCGCCAGCCGCCAGCGTGGCGCCTTTGGCAACAGCGTCGGCAACCAGTTCTTCCATCTTGTCGGCCGCCTGACTACTGATCAAAGAGCCCAGCACGACATGACCGCGAGGATCTCCGGCCGGCAGTTTCGAGGCGCGGGCAGCGAGCTTGGCGACGAATTCGTCCGCGATCCTTTCGTCGACGACCAGGCGTTCGGTGGACATGCAGATCTGGCCCTGATGCATGAACGCGCCGAAGGTTGCTGCACGCACCGCCGCATCGACGTCGGCGTCGTCCAGCACGACGAGCGGCGCCTTGCCGCCGAGTTCGAGCAGCGCCGGCTTGAGGTGCTGGCCGGAGAGTTCGGCGATGATCCGGCCGACCTTGGTCGAACCGGTGAAGTTGACGCGCTTCACCGCCGGATGCGCAATCAGTGCCTTGACGATTGCCGCCGCGTCCTTCGGGTCGTTGGTGACGACATTGACGACGCCCCTGGGCAGGCCAGCCTCGACCAGCACCTGGCCGATCAGCCGGTGTGTGCCAGGGCACATTTCCGAGGCTTTCAGCACCACTGTGTTACCGCAGGCGAGCGGCATGGCCAGCGCGCGCGTACCGAGAATGACCGGCGCATTCCATGGCGCGATACCGAGGCACACGCCGGCCGGCTGGCGGATCGCCATGGCGAACGTGCCTGGCTTGTCCGAGGGAATGATCTCGCCTGATATCTGCGTCGTCATCGCTGCCGCTTCGCGCAGCATGTTCGCGGCCAGCATGACGTTGAACTTCGCCCAGGGACCGGTCGCGCCGGTCTCTTCCGTCATCAGCTTGGTGAACTCACCGGCCTTGGAGGTCATGACATCGGCCGCCTTTACAAGCAAGGCGCGGCGTTCGCCGGGACCGATCCGCGACCAGGCCGGGAAAGCAGCGGCGGAGGCCTCGACGGCGGCGTTGGCATCGGCGACGCTTGCGGCAGCGGCTCGGGTCGCCAACTTGCCGGTAAATGGATCGAAGCGCTCAAAGGACGCTTTTTCCGCCGCCGCCCGTTCATCGCCGTCGATCAGAAGTCCGATATCCATAATTGTCTCCTCGCTCGCGGTGGAGCGTTACAAAATCAGAAGCCGAGCACCTCGGCGTTGATTGACGCTTCAAGGCCGCCGTCGACCGGCACATTGGCACCGTTGATCCAGCGAGCGCCGTCCGAGCACAGGAACAGCACGACCGGCGCGATGTCGCCGGAGGTGCCCGCGCGGCCGACCCTCGAAATGTCGCTGTCGACGCGGGCGTCGCCGAGCACGGTGCGGAATTGCTTCAGGATCGGTGTCTCGACTGGACCGGGGCTCACCGCATTGACTCGGATGCCGCGGCTCTTGAACAATTCCTGATGCGCGGCGCGAAAGGTCCAAAGCAGCAACAGTTCCTTCGAGACCGGATAGCCTTCCTCATTCTTCACCGCGTGGTCGGCGATCACCTTGGCCACATCCGGGAAGCCTACAACGCTCACCATCGAGGCCGTCCGATTGAGGTTGGCTCGCCAGCCGAAGCCCGCGATCGAGGCGACGTTGACGATAGCTCCGCCTTCGCGAATTCTTGGCGCCAGCGCTTCGGAAAGCGCACGCAGGCCATAGAAATTGACTGCAACCGTCGGCGCAGCGCCGGTGTTGCCGGAGAGACCCGCGACGTTACAGAGCGCGTCGATGCGCTGCGGCAGCCGTGCAACGAGATCATCGACACCGGCCTTG
Source organism: Mesorhizobium loti (assembly GCF_002858745.1). Classification (GTDB taxonomy): domain Bacteria; phylum Pseudomonadota; class Alphaproteobacteria; order Rhizobiales; family Rhizobiaceae; genus Mesorhizobium; species Mesorhizobium loti_F. The sequence continues at coordinate 11,060 of NZ_PJRO01000012.1, forward strand.
GACGAGATATCGGCCTGGACGAAGACGCCTTGGTGTCCGATCGGCTCGCGCCGGTCGACACCGATCACGTCGGCGCCGAGCTGGCCGGCCAGTTCCGCGGTCCGGGCGCCGATGCCCGAGGCGATGCCAGTGATGAGGATCGTTTTGCCGAACAGAATGCTCACGCTTTCTCCCCATGTGTCGTTGTGGGTGCCGGAGCGGCGGTCCCGCCGGCCGACTCCCTTGAGTAGGCGGGAGGCCTGACGTGGTAGCCGACGGAAAGCAGGCGCCAGACCGACCAGGTACCAGACGCCGATGCCGCCGAACCACGTTGGCTCCGATCCTCATCAGCCACATTGCATGACGTTTTGGTGCGGTAAAAATAATATTTTGCGGTGTTTCATTAACCTATGGGTTAAGGAAGGCCGCTGCACGGCGTCGATCGTCAGGCAGGGTGATGTTGGCGCGCGGCTATCTTCTGCCTGGCCCCGAAGCGACGCTCGTTGACGGTGACGTCCGCAGGTATCAGTTTTCCTTATTGGATCGTAAGTTCCCGCGGTTGCGTCCTCCCGCGACCAAATGGTGGCACAAACGGCTCGTCGAAAGACCGGCCGTTTGCCTTTTTGGGGAGTCGCTGGGTTTCCTAGACTAGCGCATCGGTCCCAACTCAGTTCGCCTTGGCGTGAAATGCCTCCACCGCACGCTGGACCCTGAGGCCTGCGGCAAAGTCAGCCAGGTTGGTTCGTGGCTCACCACGGATCGCCCGCGCGAATGCGGACAGCCTTGTGTATTCCGACCCGCGTTCGCCTTTGAGAGCTACGTCTTGCCAGGTTTTGCCATCCGAGACCTGCAAGTCGCCCCAATCGTGGAGGCGATAGGAACGACTACTGCCGGAAACGGTCCACTCATAACTCTCAGGGACGGCAAGCCCGGCCTGGCCGAATACACGCACCGGGACGTCGCCTGCTCGAAACAGGCCGAAGGCCGAGATTTCGCTCGTCTTTTCACTCCGGGGGAAATCCAGGGACACGAACACCGGCTCGAGTTCGCCTATGAGCCGATCGGTCAAATAGGCAAAATGCGAGAAAACTTCTCGGACGAACCCGCCCTCTTCCCTGCCAGACAGCCAACTTGCGTCAGCCTGAAATGCGCGTGGCCATTGCGGAAAAGCCAGCCTGATCTCGACGCCGCCTACGTTTCCGAGCTCTCCCACGCCGAGGGCACGCTCGATTTCCAGCGTGGCATGACGATCGGCCAGGGCGAAATTGACTGCCGTCACTACACCCGTCGCGCGGGCAAGCTCGGCCATGGCCTGTCCCTCGGCCAAGTCGACCGCAAGTGGCTTTTCGCAGAACACGGCCTTGCCACCACGCATCGCTGCCATCGCATAGGCTGCGTGAAAGCGTGGAGGCGTGGCGATGTAGACGACATCGAGGTTTTCCGCGGCCACGACAGCTCCCGGCTCGGTGGTAAAGTCGATATCGGGATATTTGCCGCGTTCGCGCGCAACCGCAGTTTCGTTGACATCGGCGCAAAGCATGACCTTGAAGTCGTGGTGCCTGGCGGCCGCCTCCAGCAGCTCGGTTCCCATCGCTCCAAGACCGATGATGCCCAGACCTATGCGCTTGCTCATATCGAATGCCTCAGGCTGTTTTACCGACATACCACTATATCGCACGACATCGTCCAGCTTCCCTCCAGAGGCGCGCTTTGTCCGGTCCAGGAAGGGTTTCGCAATGGCAACGGGCTTGCGCCACAACGGCCTTGCCGTTAGCAAGGCTGCAATTCTCCGAACCCGTGGAAGGTCCTTCATATGGCAACGAAAAAACTTCTCCTGCTCGCCGGCGACGGCATCGGCCCAGAGGCCATGGCCGAGGTCAAGAAACTGATCGCGGCGATGAACGAGAAGGGTGCCGGCTTTGCCATCGATGAAGGCCTGGTAGGCGGTTGTGCCTACGACGCACATGGTCAGGCGATCTCGGAAGAGGACATGGGCAAGGCTCTAGCCGCCGACGCCGTGCTCTTCGGTGCCGTCGGCGGCCCGAAATGGGACAGCGTGCCTTACGAGGTGCGCCCGGAAGCCGGCCTGCTGCGCCTGCGCAAGGACATGGAGCTGTTCGCCAATCTGCGCCCGGCGATCTGCTATCCGGCGCTTGCCGCCTCTTCCTCGCTCAAGCAGGAAGTGGTCGAGGGTCTCGATATCCTGATCGTGCGCGAACTGACCGGCGGCGTCTATTTCGGCGAGCCCAAGCAGATCATCGACCTCGGCAACGGCCAGAAGCGCGGCATCGACACCCAGGTCTACGACACTTTCGAGATCGAACGCATCTCCGGCGTCGCCTTCGAGCTCGCCCGCACCCGCAACAACCACGTGACGTCGATGGAAAAGCGCAATGTCATGAAGTCGGGCGTCTTGTGGAATGAGGTCGTAACCGCGACCCACAAGGCGAAGTATGCCGACGTCAAGCTCGACCACATGCTGGCGGATGCCGGCGGCATGCAGCTGGTGCGCTGGCCCAAGCAGTTCGACGTCATCGTCACCGACAATCTGTTTGGCGACATGTTGTCGGACGTGGCCGCCATGCTGACCGGCTCGCTCGGTATGCTACCGTCGGCTTCGCTCGGTGCGCCGGATGCCAAGACCGGCAAACGCAAGGCGCTCTACGAGCCCGTGCATGGCTCCGCGCCTGACATTGCAGGCCGCGGCATCGCCAATCCGATCGCCATGATCGCCTCCTTCGCCATGTGCCTGCGCTATTCCTTCAGCATGGTGGCCGAAGCAGACCGCCTCGAGGCCGCAATCGCCGCCGTTCTGGATGACGGCCTGCGCACCAAGGACATCATGTCCGAGGGCAAAATCGAGGTTGGCACCGTTGCCATGGGCAACGCCATCATCGCCAAGTTCTTCGCCTGACGATGGTCTCGGGTCGCGACACCGCTCAGCCCGCCGGCGTGCTTGCCCGGTTGGCGAGCGCGCTCGGTCGCGGCGACGAAAAACCCAACCAGGAACTGGCCGCCGATCTGGCGGCCGGTGGAAGCGCCGACGAGATTGCCGTTCTGGCGCATGCCCTCGCAACCGCAACCAAGCCGATCCGTCACGATGCCATCAAGGTGCTTTACGAGATCGGCGCTCTGCGGCCGGAGTTGATCGCTCCGCACGTGGCGGCATTCCTGGCGGCGCTCAAAAGCCGCGACAACCGCATCGTTTGGGGCACGCTGACCGCGCTCGACACCCTGGCTACGACCGTGCCAGACGTCATTACCACGCACCTGCCCGATATTCTGGACTCGGCAGACCGCGGCAGCGTCATCGCCAAGGACAAGGCGGTTTCCATGCTGGCGACACTGGCTGTAAATGGCAATTCTTTCGCCTGGCAGAGGTTGCTTGCCATCCTGCGCACCAGCGCAGACAACCAGACGCCCATGTATGCCGAACAGGCGTTGCGCGCAGCACCCGTTCAGGACGCTTCGATCTTGGCCGAAGTGGTTCGGATGCGCGCAGACGCCATTCCTCAGCCGGCCAAACGGGCTCGCTTGGACAAAGTGCTGCGCCGGCTGGATTCGCTGATAGCGAAGTGACCCCGCTGCGAAAGCAGCCGGGCTGATACCACCACTGTTTCCGCCACCCGAGTTGCGATGGGAAAAGAACCGCAACGTTCTTGCAACCGGCCCCGGATGCTGTATTTTGAACCGATCCAATCATTGATTTTCGACGGAGATGCGGCATGCCGATCAGAGCACTGGTGTGGGGCGAGAACGTGCATGAACAGGAAAGTGCCGTCGTTGCGGATATCTACCCGCTTGGCATGCATGGCACCATCGCCGCAGCCCTCAGCAAGGACAAGGACATCGCAACGGAAACGGTCGTCCTGCAGGACCCCGAACATGGCTTGACCGAGGAGCGCCTGGCAAGGACCGATGTACTCGTCTGGTGGGGCCATGCCGCACACGGCAAGGTCGACGACGCCATCGTCGAACGCGTGCAGAAGCGCGTCTGGGAAGGCATGGGGCTGATCGTCCTGCATTCCGGCCATTTCTCGAAGATCTTCAAGCGGCTGATGGGCACGCCCTGCTCCTTGAAATGGCGCGAGGCCGGCGAGCGCGAGCGCATCTGGGTGGTCAACCGCAATCATCCCATCGCCAAGGGCCTTGGCGAATGCATCGAGCTGCCTAACGAGGAAATGTACGGCGAGCCCTTCACCGTGCCCGAACCGATGGAGACCGTTTTCGTTTCCTGGTTCGAGGGCGGCGAGGTGTTCCGCTCCGGCCTGACCTATCAGCGCGGCGCCGGCCGCATTTTCTACTTCCGCCCCGGCCACGAGACCTACCCGACGTATCATCATCCGGACGTGCACACTGTGCTGCGCAACGCCGTGCAGTGGGCGCACAATCCGGCACCGGCCTGGACGACGATTACGGATGCGCCGAACGTGCCGATTTCGGCGGCCAAGGAACCGTTGGTCGAGAAAGGACCCAAGCTGCACAAGGACGGCGACGAGGGCCTGCGCTGATGAAGCGGCTGCTTCTGCTCGGTACCGGCGGCATCGCCGGCCAGCATATGGAGGAATTCGGCAAGGTGCCGGAGTGCCGCATCGTTGCCTGCGCCGATGCATTGCCGGGCCGGGCTGCAGCCTACGCGGAAAAGAACGGCATCGTCCATGCTTTCGACGGCCTGGATACAGCCCTTGCCTGGGGCGATTTCGACGCCGCCATCAATGCCACGCCGGATGGCGTGCACCAGGAAACGACGCTCACGCTGCTTGCCGCCGGCAAGCATGTGTTCTGCGAAAAGCCGCTGGCACCCAACCACGCCGATGCGCTGGAGATGACCGACGCCGCAGAACGCGCCGGCCTGATCAACATGGTCAACCTGACCTATCGCAACTCGCCAGCGATACAGCGTGCGCGACAGATGGTGGAAGCCGGCGAGCTCGGCGAACTGCGCCATGTCGAGGCAAGCTATCGGCAGAGCTGGCTGGTCGGAAAAGCCTGGGGCGATTGGCGCACGGCCGATCAATGGCTTTGGCGGCTATCGACCGAACACGGATCGACCGGCGTGCTCGGCGATGTCGGTATCCATATTCTCGATTTCGCCACCTATGGCGCTGCCGACGATATCGCCAGTCTCAACGCCGAATTGGTCACCTTCCCCAAGACCCCAGGCGACCAGATCGGAAAATATCGACTGGATGCCAATGACAGCGTGGCGATGACTGCGCGCTTTGCCTCCGGCGCGCTGGCCACCATTGTCGCCACCCGTTACGCCACCGGCCATCTCAACGACCTCGAACTGAAGCTGCATGGCACCAAGGGCGCGCTTTGCGTGCGGACCGACGGCCGGACTTCATCCCTGAAGGGCTGTTTCGGCAAAGACATCGATGCTGTCGTCTGGAGCGATATCGCGTTGCAGGAAATCAAACGCAACGCCCGCCGGTTCGTTGACGCCCTGCTGTCAGGCGTCAACGGTGACCCGTCTTTCCGTCGTGCGGCGGATATGCAGAAACTGATCGACGCGGCTTTTCTCAGCAGCGGAGAGAAACGCCCGGTGGCTATCACCTGAGCTTTGCTAAGCTTGGACGCCTTCTCCCCGCAACGGGGAGAAGGCGTATATCATCTCAGAAGAACGCCTGCAGGCCGGTCTGGGCGCGGCCGAGAATGAGCGCGTGCACATCATGCGCACCCTCATAGGTGTTGACCGTTTCGAGGTTCTGCGCGTGGCGCATGACGTGGTAGCCGATCTGGATACCATTGCCGCCATGCATGTCGCGCGCCATGCGGGCAATATCGAGTGCCTTGCCGCAATTGTTGCGCTTGACGATCGAGATCATCTCCGGCGCCATCTTGCCCTCGTCCATCAGCCGGCCGACGCGCAATGAACCCTGCAGGCCAAGCGCAATGTCTGTCTGCATGTCTGCGAGCTTCTTCTGATAGAGCTGCATGCCGGCCAGCGGCTTGCCGAACTGCTTGCGGTCGAGGCCATATTGGCGGGAACGATGCCAGCAGTCTTCCGCGGCACCCAAAGCGCCCCAGGAAATGCCGTAGCGGGCGCGGTTGAGGCAGCCGAACGGCCCCTTGAGCCCGGAAACGTTGGGCAGAAGCGCCTCTTCGCCCACCTCGACGCTTTCCATGACGATCTCACCGGTGATCGAAGCACGCAGCGAGAGCTTGCCGCCGATCTTCGGCGCCGACAGGCCCTTCATGCCCTTTTCCAGCACGAAGCCGCGGATCTGGTTGTCATGCGCGGCCGATTTTGCCCAGACAACGAACACGTCGGCGATCGGCGCGTTGGAAATCCACATCTTCGAACCGGAGATGCGATAGCCGTTCGCCGTCTTTTCGGCGCGGGTCTTCATGCCGCCCGGATCGGAACCGGCGTCCGGCTCGGTCAGGCCGAAGCAGCCGATCCATTCGCCAGAAGCGAGCTTCGGCAGGTACCTTTTGCGCTGCTCTTCCGAACCGTAGGCGTGGATCGGATACATGACCAGCGACGACTGCACACTCATCATCGAGCGGTAGCCACTGTCGATGCGCTCGACTTCGCGGGCGACAAGGCCATAGGTGACGTAGTTGGCGCCGAGCCCGCCATATTCTTCCGGAACGGTGATACCCAGCAGGCCAGCCTCGCCCATTTCACGGAAGATCGCGGGGTCGGTCTTTTCTTCCATGTAGGCGTCTTCGATGCGCGGCGCGAGCTTGTCGGCCGCGAACGCCGCAGCGCCGTCGCGGATCATGCGTTCGTCTTCCGAAAACTGATCCTCGATGAGGAATGGATCCTCCCAGACGAAGGCGTTCTTGTCGGCAGCCATGCGTATTTCTCCCAGAAGGCGCAGAATGCCGGGCTTATCGGCCCATGCCCGAAAAAAAGCAAATGAAATTGCCTCGCATATCAATGACGATTAGTAATGGATCATGAGTGTACAACGCCGACTGTTGCCGACCACTGGAGCGCTTGCCGCCTTTGAGGCGGTGGCGCGGCTGGGCTCCTTCACCGCGGCGGCGCAGGAACTGGCGCTGACGCAGGGCGCCATCAGCAGGCAGATCAAGCTGTTGGAGGACCAGTTCGGCAAGCGGCTGATCGAGCGTGACAGCCGCAATGTCCAGCTCTCGCCCGAAGGTGAGATCTATGCCGAAACGGTGCGCGCAGCGCTAGGTCAACTGCGCGAGGCAGCACTTGGATTGATGAGCAATCGGCATGGTGGCGTCTTGAACCTCGCCATCCTGCCCACCTTCGGCACGCGATGGCTGATGCCGCTGATCCCGGAATTCGTCGAACAGAACCCGGACATCACCATCAACTTCGCCACCCGCATTGGCCGTTTCGACTTCGCGCGTGAGCGGCTGGACGCAGCCATTCATGTCGGCCAGCCCGACTGGCCGGGCGCAACGTCGACCCTTCTGATGCGCGAGGAAGTGGCGCCCGTCGCAGCTCCCGGGTTCCTCAAGGCAAACGCGGTGGCCGAACCACACGACCTTGGCAGGCTGCCGCTGCTGCATATGGCTTCTCGCCCCGGCGGTTGGGCGGAGTGGTTCGAGCATCAGGGGCTGGCCACCCCTACTGGCCCGGGCATGCAGTTCGAGCAATTCTCGACCGCTGCCCAGGCCTGCATCGCCGGTCTCGGCATTGCGCTGTTGCCACTGTTTCTCATCTCGGGTGAATTGCAGCGCGGCCAGTTGGTGCCAGCGCCAGGCCGCGCGATGCAGAGCCGCAGCGCCTACTATCTGGTGGTACCCAACGAAAAGCGGCTCTACCCACCAGTCGCCAGTTTCCGCAACTGGCTGCTCACCAAACTGCCGCAGGCAGACTTCGGCACAGCCGAACGATGACGGACGGAATCATCCTGAGCATGGACGATCTGCGCGTAGTTACGGCTTTTGCCGCCGAAAGCGCCTGGGATGTTCTGGAGATCTTCGAGACATCGCATTCCCCGGATTCTCGTCCACGCAACGCCATCGACGCCGCCTGGACATTTGCGCGAGGGGGCAAGCGCGGCAAGGCCCTGCGCGATGCAGCCTGGGCTGCCCTCAGGGCAGCCCAGGAATGCGACGACGCAGCCGCGAGCCAGGCCGCACGAGCCGCCATGTGCGCCTCTTCGGCGCCCTATCTTCATCCGCTGGCCAGCTCCACTCAAGTTAGGCACATTCTTGGCGCGGCTGCTCACGCGGCACACGCGATCGAGCTTGCGGCCGAAGGTGCTGCGGATATCGCAACCGACCATCTCAGGCACGCCGCGCGGCGAGCAGACCCGAAAGTCGTCGAAGTGTTATTCCGCTATCCTCTGGCGCCGGCCGGCGGAGGACGCGTAGGGGAACTGCTTCGTATCCTCGACCGAACACTTCGGGCCATGAGACAAACCGACCTGGCAACTGACAGCTAAGAACGCTCGGCGCTTCACACCATCGCCACGAGCGCCTCGAAGAAGTCGACATTGTCATGGTCGAGCGGATCGTCGACCGGCGTTGGCTGCGACGACATCTTGACGATGACCACCTCACTGGCCGGATCGACGAACAGCCACTGGCCATGGATGCCGATGCCGCAATAGGAACCCTTGCCGCTCTGATACCATTTGTTGCGGTAACGCCCTTCGGCAAACAGATGCGCGAAGTCACCCCGCTTCCAGGCATCGAGACTGCCAGCGGTCGTTGTGTCGCGAACCCAGGCTTCCGGTGCCACACGCTTGCCATTGGCCATGCCGCCCTGGCGCATCATCTCGCCGACCCGGGCGAGATCACGCGGCGTCATCGAGACACCGCCGGCAGTTCGTGCCGTGCCGGCACGATCGACCGTGATAGCACCTTCGCCACAGGCGCCCAGCGGCGCCCATAGTTTTTCGGCAAACAGTTCCGGCACACGCTTGCCGGAGGCCCTTTCGACCAAAACGCCGAGCAAATCGGAATTCGGCGAACGGTAGCGAAACACTTCGCCATGCGGTTCAGGCCTGCGCTTGATCGATAACAGGAACTCTTCCAGCCCTTCGTCACCACCGCCAGGATTCCACAGCGTCGCCCGGCGATAGCGGGCAAAGGCACTTTCTGGGTCGAGATAGGCCTCCTCGAAATCGAGGCTTACCGTCATGTCGAGAACGTGGCGCACCGTCGCATCGCCATAGGCCGAACCGGTCGCTTCCGGAATATAGGCCGTCACCGGCGCCTCCGGATCGAAACGTCCCTCGCCTTCCAGGATTCCGGCAAGGATCGCGGTCAGCGACTTGCTGATCGAAAAGATGATATGGCGATTTCCGGGCTGCATATGCGGCGCGAACCAATCGCCGATAAACCTTCCGCCCTTCATGACGACCAGCGCATCAGCGCTGGAGCGATCAAGGAATGCCGCGACGGTTTCGGTTCCGTTGAAAAGCGAAAGCGTTTCCCCCAGCAGACCGCTGAAATCAGCCATGGCCGGTTCCGTGCCCGCTGAACCTTCGATGTGCGCGCTCGGTACCAGCTCGCCGACATTCTGGAATGACCAGCGATTGAATGGCGCCATGCGCCAGTTCGCCAGGGCGACGTCGCTGCGACGGAAGCCGTATGCTTCCTCGAATTTCGTCCGGTTGGTCATGTCTTGTCCTTCCTGGCTAGTACCCATGGCAAAGACGATCCACGATCGCCATCGCCCGTTTTCCGTATCGATTGATCAAGGCGACTTCGAAGTCGCCTTATTCGGCGGCGGAGCCCAGCTCCGCCGCAATCGCCGCAATCGCCTTCAGCGTCGCCACGGCGTAAGGCGTGTTCGAGAAATCCGGAAAGGACGAGAGCTTCACCGTCACCATCCGGCTGCTCCAGTCCACATGGATGAGCTGGCCGAAGACGCCGCGGCACATGAGTGCGCGCGAACGCGGATTCTCGATCCAGAACTGGTTGCGATAGCTGCCTTCCGGCAGGCTTTCGGAAAAGTTGTCGCCATGCACACCATTCCGGGTGGCATCGATCCAGTCGGCGGGAACGATGCCGGCGCCGTTGTCGAGGATCATCTGGCCGAAACGTGCATAGTCGCGAAGCGTGGCGTTGAACCCGCCGTCGGCCAGCGCATAGCCGGCGCTGTCAACGGTAAAGCATGCGCTTTCTTCCGCACCAAGCTTCTGCCAGAGCTCCTCCGAAACAAGCTCTGCCAGCCTGCGCCCGGTCACGCGCTCCATGACAAAAGCGAGTACATCCGTCTCGATGGAGCGGTATTCGAAAGCCGCACCATGTGGCCGCGTGGTTTCCTTGAGACGAAGGATGAGTTCCCACACATGCGTCGGCCACGAGAAAGCAGGATCGCTGTCCGGCGGCACCGGTTTCCAGCCGGAAGCAACATCCACCTGGCCGATGTCGGAATAACGATCGGTATAGGCTTCCGAAAACTTCACACCGGTCGTCATATCGAGCATGTGCTGGACCGTCGCACCCGCCCAGCCGGTCTCCGCAAGTTCGGGAAGGTAGAGCATGACCGGCTTTTCCGGATCAATCTGGCCACGGCCGACCAGGATGCCACAGACCGCCGCCGTCACCGACTTGGCCATCGACTGCGACAGATGCAGCGAGCGCGGCGTCATGCCGTTGAAATAACGCTCATAGGCAATTGCGCCGCCCTTCAGCACCAGGAAGCCGTCGGTATAGGTCTCGTCGAGCAGACCTACGAGCGTCGAGGCCCGGCCAAGGCTGTCAGTCACCGGCAGACCGTCGAGATCGGTCTCGGCGTATGGCAATTCGCTCACGGGACCAGGGCCGCGCCAGACCTCAACGGTCGGCACGATCTGGCGCATGTTCTGGAAAGCCCAGCGGTTCCACGGTGCCCTGTCCCAGTCGAACCGGGGCGGCACCAATGCCGGCGGCGAGCCTTGCATGATCAACGGATGGGGATCGCTGTTGCGGTAGGGCTGCATGAGAAGCGCCTCCTGCGACATTTCAGAGTTCTTGAAACACTGGCGCGCCGGCAGCCGCCAGACGGATCGTCCGGCAGCAATCACCGCCGGACGCCGGAGCGTTGCCGGTTTTCACGGAAACGCCCCAGCTTCTTGCTTTAAGCAATTCCAGACGGAAAACGCTTTTCCTGGAATTGCTCTAGGACCGCTTACTTGCGCAGTTCGGTCCAGATCTTCTTGTAGAGCGTATCCGCCTCTTCCGAGCACATCAGCGCCATGGTGCCGTGTGGCTTGGCCTCGGCCGGAACGATGATCTCTGGCGCATCGCGCATCTCGGCCGGCATGAATTTTTCCGAGCCTGCCACGCCATTGGCGTAGCGGTGATAAGCGGAAAGCCCCGCTGCCACTTCGGGATCCATGATGAAGTTCTGGAACAGCTTGGCGTTCTCGGCGTTCTTCGCGTCCTTCAGCACGACAACATTGTCGGACCAGTAGGTGAAGCCTTCCTTCGGATAGCCATAGTGAACCTGCGGATGCGCGAGGCGGATGCGCAGGCCGGCGCCGTTCCAGGTCGACGAGGCCTTGAAGTCGCCGGCGCCCATCTTGTCGACGGCGCCATATTCCATCGCGATCCAGTTCGGCTTGGCAGCCGTCAGCAGGTCGCGCACCTTCTTCAGCACTTCCTTGTCGGCCGTACACTGCTCGCCGCCGACATAGCGGATGGCTGCGGTCATCACGTCCTTCATTTCGGGAACGACGTTGACCTTGCCCTTCAGTTCGTCCGGCGTCTTGAAGACGATGTCCCAGGTGTTGATATCACCCTTGTAGACATCGGTGTTGACGACGATGCCGACTGTGCCCCAGGCCCATGGCACTGAATATTTGCGGCCGGGGTCGAAATCAGGGTTGGCCCATTCAGGCGCGATGTTCTTGAAATTTTCCATGCCGCCCGGATTGGTCTCAAGCAGCAGGCCTTCCTGGATCCAGATCGGCAGGTGCGTCTGCGAGGGCACCACGATGTCGAAACCGGAGCCGCCCTGACGCACCTTGGCCAGAGCCGTGTCGTTGGAATCGTAGTCGGTGATGGTGACCTTGACCTTGTACTTTTCCTCGAACTTCTTGATCACGTCCGGGTTGGTGTAGTTGCCCCAGTTGTAGATGTTGAGCGCGCCTTCCGCGCGGGCCAGGCCCGTCGCTGCCAGCAGCGCCAGCGCCGCCGTCGCGGCAAACAATCTTGAGTTCATGACAGGGCTCCTTCTTCCAATCTGCGATGTTTCTGCCTGCTTCGGGCAAAAAACTTGTGACGGCCGGGACCGATTTGTCGGTCCCGGCTTCGTGCTAGAGCGTTTCCGTTTTTTAACGGAAACGCGGAAACGCTCTAACTCTTTGTTTTTACGCAATTCCGGACGGAAAACCGCTACGCGCTTTTCCTGGAATTGCTCTGGCGGGTTTTGAAGCTGCTTATTTCTGCAGCTCGGTCCAGATCTTGCTGTAGATCTCCTGGATTTCCGGCGAGCACAGGCGCTGCAACTCGCCGAGAGACTTCACGTCGGCCGGGATGTTGACTTCCGGCGCGTCCTTCATGTCGGCGGGCATGAATTTTTCCGAACCCGCGATGCCGTTGGCATAGCGATGGAAAGCCGAGTTGAGCGCCGCGTTTTCCGGATCCATCATGAAGTTCTGGAACAGCTTGGCGTTCTCGACATTCTTGGCTTCCTTGAGCACGACGACGTTGTCACTCCAGAGGCCGTAGCCTTCCTTCGGATAGTTATAGTGGATGGCCGGATTGGCCAGCCGCTGGCGCAGCGCCGAGCCGTTCCAGTCGCTGGTCGCCTTGAAATCGCCGGCGCCCATCTTCTCGATGGTGTTGTATTCCATCGCGATCCAGTTCGGCTTGGCTGCAACCAACGTGTCGCGCACTTTCTTCAGCACTGCCTTGTCATCGGTGCACTGCTGGCCGCCGACATATTTGATGGCAGCGAAGATCACATCGTTCATCTCGGGAACGACGTTGACCTTGCCCTTCAACTCGTCAGGCGTGTTGAAGATGATACCCCAGCTGTTGGCCGGGCCCTTGTAGGCATCGGTGTTGACGACAACGCCGATCGTGCCCCAAGCCCACGGCACGGTATATTTGCGGCCGGGGTCGAAATCGGGATTGGCCCACTCCGGCGCGACGTTCTTGAAGTTCTCCATCTTGCCGGGATTGGTCTCCTGGATGAGACCTTCCTTGATCCAGACCGGGATGAAGGTCTGAGACGGAATGGCGATGTCGAAACCGGTGCCGCCCTGGCGCACCTTGGCCAGCGCAGTGTCGTTGGAATCGTAGTCGGTTACGGTGACCTTGACGCTGTACTTCTGCTCGAACTTCTTGATCATGTCGGGGCTGATGTAATTGCCCCAGTTGTAGATGTTGAGCGCGCCTTCTGCGTGGGCGAGGCCCGACGAGGCAAGCAGCGCCAGCCCAACGGCCGTCGCGGTGGTCTTCCAGTTCATTCTGTTCTCCCATTATTGCTTTTTGGTTTTGACCTCGGCTTTCGGCCTCAGTCGCGTTTCCTGCTGACAAAGAAAAACAACGTGACGATGACGACCGACAGCAGCAGGAAAGCCGTCGAGATCGCGTTGATTTCAGGCGTGATGCCTCGGCGGATCTGGCCGAGCATGTAGGTTGGCAACGTGTCCTGGCCACCCGACTTGACGAATTCGGTGATGACGACATCGTCCAGCGAAATGACAAAGGCGAGCATCAGGCCGGCAAGGATGCCAGGCCACAATAGCGGCAGCGTCACCCGCCGGAACGCCTGCCACGGCGTAGCGTAGAGATCCGCCGCCGCCCGCTCCAGCGACAGGTCCATGTTTTCGAGCCGCGCACGGATCGGCAGATAGGCGAAGGGGATGCAGAAGGCCGTGTGTGCGGCGATCAGGTAACCCAGGCCCGAATAACCGGTGAAGATCTTGATGCGCGAGAAGAAGATCAGCAGCGCCACGCCGGTGACGATTTCCGGTACCATCAGCGGCTGGTTGATCATCGCGTATTTGAACGTCAGCCCCGGATAGGGCGGCGTACGGGTCGTCGCAAGCGCCGCCATGGTTGCCGCGATCGTTGCTAGCGTCGCAGCGATCGCGGCGATCTGGAACGACCGCAACGTGGCGTCGATGACCTGCGCGTTCTGCGAAGCGGACTGGAACCACTTCAGCGAGAAACCGCCCCATTCCGACGTCGATGGCGCTTCGTTGAAGGCATAAACAACGAGCACGATGATCGGCATGTAGAGCGCGACGAAGCACACGGCCGCGATCGTCGTGAAGCCCGGCTGGTGACGGATGGAGAAACTCTTAGCCATGCCGTACCTCCTGCGAACCGGCATTGCGCACATAGACCAGCAGCGCCACCATGACGATGAGCATGACGGTGATCGACAGCGCCGAGCCCAGTGGCCAGTTGCGGCCCTGGCCGAACTGTAGTTCGATCAGGTTCGACAGCATCATGTTCTTGCCGCCACCGAGCACGCTCGGCGTCACATAGGCGCCGATGGCCGGGATGAAGACCAGGATCGAGCCGGCGATGACGCCAGGTTTGACCAGCGGAAAGATGATGCGGCGCAGCACCTGCCAGCGCGAGGCGTAGAGATCATAGCCAGCCTCGACCAGTCGGAAGTCGAGCTTCTCCATCGAGGCATAGACCGGCAGCACCATCAGCGGCAGATAGACATAGGCCATGCCGATCAGGATTGCGACGTCGGTATACAGGATCTGGATCGGCGCCGAGACGATACCGAGCTTCATCAGCACGGTGTTGACGATGCCTTCGTTACGGATGATCTGCAGAACCGCGAAGGTGCGGATGAGCAGGTTCGTCCAGAACGGGATGGTGATCAGGAACAGCCACAGATCACGTGTCTTTTCGCTACGCGTCGCCATGAAGTAGGCGGTAGGGAAGCCGATCGCCAATGTGATGATCGTCGTGACGATCGCGAGCTTCACCGAGCGCCAGAAGATGCTCATATGTGCACCCGCCAGCGACAGCGTGTCGTCGAAGATGTCGCGCTCGAACAGCACCGAAACCCAGGCCTCGGGCGAAAATTGCCACTTCACGTCGCCATAAGAACCAGGCGTCAGGAAGGAATAGACAAGCACGATCGCCAGCGGACCGACTGCGGCGAAGAAGATGGTGAGCATGGCAGGCGCGGAAAGGTACCAGCGGTTACGGATGTCGCGCTGGTCGGCCGCCCTGGCGATTTCCTCGGCGGTAGCCATCAGTCCCTCAACACTTGCGCTGCGTCGTCACCGATCGCGATGCCGGCCTTGTCGCCCGTTTCGAAACCACAGCCGGCACTGCGTGCATTCTGCTGGCGCACGATGAAGAGGTCATCGCTGCCGTCGAGCCGCACATGGATATGCGTGTCGGTGCCGAAATAGACGACATTCTCGACCGTGCCCGAAAGCTCCGCCTTGCCCTTGACCAGTTTGGCGTGTTCGGGCCGCACCACCACCGTGGCTTCGCCTTTCGGTTGGAAACCATCGGCAACGCTGGCCGTGATGGTGGCACCGGATTTCAAGGTTGCGCGCGCCTTGCCGTTTTCGATGCCTGCGATGGAGGCTGTCAGGAAATTGGTCTCGCCGATGAAGTCGGCGACGAACCGGTCCGCCGGTTTGTCATAGATGTCCCAAGGCGAGCCGACCTGCAGGATCTTGCCCGACGACATCACCGCGATGCGGTCGGACATCGTCAGCGCTTCTTCCTGATCATGTGTGACGAAGATGAAGGTGATGCCGGTCTGGTTCTGCAGTCGCTTCAATTCGATCTGCATTTCCTTGCGCAGCTTGTAGTCGAGCGCCGACAGCGGCTCGTCCAGCAGGAGTACTTTCGGCTGCGGCGCCAGCGCACGAGCCAGTGCAACACGCTGCTGCTGACCGCCGGAAATCTGGCTGGTACGTCGTGAAGCCAGATGCTCCATGCGCACCAGCTTCAGCATTTCGGCGACACGGGCCTTGACCTCGGCCTTGGGCTTGCCCAGCATTTCCAGGCCGAAGCCGATGTTCTGCGACACCGTCATATGCGGAAACAGCGCATAGCTCTGGAAGACGGTGTTGACCGGCCGCTTGAACGGCGGCAGCAGCGCAATATCGTCGCCATAGAGCAGGATTTCGCCCGCACTCGGATAGTCGAAGCCGGCAATCAGCCGAAGCAGCGTTGTCTTCCCGCAGCCGGAAGGTCCCAGCAGCGTGAAGAACTCGTTCTCCCGGATCGACACCGAGACCGTATCCAATGCGGCAACCGCCGCGTCCCCAGCACCGAAGACTTTCCGCACACCGCGGACTTCGATCGCGTTTTTACCCGGTTGTTCCGGCACTCAAGCCCCTCTTTTGTTTTTGGCCTGCCTCGAAAGCAGGCCTTTTTCTTCTAGTTTAGATTGTCACCACAAGCCGCCGAGCTTGGCAACAATCGGATCGAATATCGGTTCATCAGACGAAACGAATGTTCACCGTCAGGACTGATGGGTAACCTTGCCTCCACAAATGGTCGTGACGGGCCGCACCTCGTGCAACCGCTGTGGATCCACTGCTTCGATATCCTGTGAAAGCACCACCAGGTCGGCCAGGAACCCTTGTTTCAGCTTGCCCTTGCGATGCTCCATGAACTCAGCATAGGCGCCTTCAACGGTATAGGCGGCGAGCGACTCCCTGAGCGAGAAGCTTTGGTCCGGATCGTCGTCTGCCCATGGCTTGCGCAGGACTGCTGCCTGGACACCAAGAATCGGATCGATCGGCGAGACCGGCCAGTCGGACGCAAAGACGACATGTGCACCGGCGTCCTTCAGCGTGCGCCAGGCGTAGCTCAACGGCCAGCGAACCTTGCCGATGCGTGACACCGTTGGCTCCAATGGAAAATCCATTGCGCCCGGCGGATGCGGAGGCTGCATCGAGGCGATCACACCAAGTTCGGCAAACCGCGGAATATCGGAAGCAGCGACAACCTCGATGTGCTCGATGCGGTGGCGGCTCTCGCGCTTTCCGTTGGCTTTCGCCGCTGCTTCGTAGCCGTCGAGCACTGCCTGCACGGCGCCATCACCAATCGAATGCACCGCGATCTGCAGCCCACGTGCATCGACAGCGACGGCCAAAGCCTTGAACTCGTCGGGCGTGAACAGCGGCTCGCCAACCCAGTCCAAGCGATCCGCATAAGGCTCGATCATCACGGCCGTCCACGAATCCAGCACGCCGTCATAGAAGACCTTGACGATACCGGACGACAGCCACTCGCTATCGTAGCGCTCGGCCATCACCGAGGCTTTCTCCAGAACGTCGAGTTTCATGAAATTCTTGAAATGGAAAGGTATCTGCACGCGGCAGGATAGCCCTTCCTCGGCCTCGATCTCAGCCAGCAGTTCGAGCTGGTAGAAGTTGCCGTCCATGTTCTGGATCGAGGTGATACCGTGTTCGGCACACCAGGCAAGACCACGTCGCATGATGTCGCGGTCGGCGGCACGTTGCTCCGGCGTCGGCGCAGGGTCCGGTTCGCCACCGGTCGACAGACCAAGCCGCACGCGCTCCTCGCCGGCCAGCGCCAGCACGGGCCCAAACGCTTCGCCTTCGCGCAGTTCACCCTCGGCCAATCCGTCTTCGCCCATGACGATCTCGTTGCCGGGACCGAGCGTGCGGCCATGCAGCACCCCGGCGGCTTCGAGAGCCCTGGTATTGGCCCACATCGTATGGTGGTCGGGTGCAGCCATGCAGAACGGTCGATCGGGCAGGATCGCGTCGAGATGATGCCGCGTCACCCGCTCTTCGCCGAGAATCGTGTAGTCGGCGCTCTGGGCGACAAGCATCGGCGCGTCAGGTTGGGAAGCGGCGTAAGCAAGGACCGCCTTTTTCAGAGCTTCGAACCCGTGCACACCGGCAAGCTGCAAATGCGCCAGTTCGGCAGCTCCGGAAAAGAGATGCATATGCGCTTCGATGAAGCCGGGAAGCACCGAGCCGCCCCTGGCGTCGACGATTTTGGTGGTTGATCCCCTGAGGGCTTCGATGGTGGCGCGGCTGCCGACTGCGAGGATGGAGCCATCCTTGATAGCGACGGCTTCGGCAATCGGGTCGACGTCATCCATGGTCAGCACGCGGCCATTGACGACGATCAGATCGGCTTGATGAACCGCACCAGTGACAGACATCGCGACTCCGCGCTTTTGACTGACCAAGACCGTTCCAACCCTGCCACCTCACGCCTGACCGTTCCGCTGGAACGGTCAGCTCGGACAGGAATTGATGCCGGTTCGCCGCCTCCGGAATTCCCCTTAGTTTCCCTAAAGACAGCGTAGGGAAAAAATGCGACTATTTATTCGCGTTTGTCAATATGTGGAATCTCGGATGCCTTGTGGACAGCACTCCCCACGTATGCTGAGAACGGATGGGAGACGAGGAATTCAAGCAGTGAAGCGCGATCTCAAACACAAGACCAAGATAGCGCTAGAACCGCGCAAGCAACCGCGACAGGAACGCTCGAGCAAGGTAGTCGATCGGATTCTCGATGCTGCGTTGACCCTGACCAGGGAACAGGGGACAGGGACGCCGACGACACTCGCCATTGCTCAACGCGCTGGCTTGTCGGTCGGCTCGGTCTATCAATACTACCCCAACAAGGAAGCCATTCTTCTCGACCTCGCCCGGCGTTGGCTCGGAGCGTTTCCCCAGGTGATCGAAAAGCGCACAAGAACCCCGCGCCCGACGACCCGCGATGCATTTCGGCGCGAAGTTCGCGAGCTCTTCATCGACACATCCAGGCTCTATCTCGAGAACGCCAACCTGATGCCGGTCATCGAGGCCATCACCGGCAACCCGGATCTGAGGCCCATCCAGAACGAATATGACGAGCAGATCATTGCGCTCTACGCAGCCTGGCTGCGGCACGTGAACCCTGCCCTGCAGGAAGATGTCGCCAACCGACTGGGTGTGGTGATGATGGAGGTCGGGCACGTCTGCCGCCTTGTCGGCCTCAAGAAGGATCGCAGGACCTTCGATCTCCTCGAGGACGATGTCGAGACCATGTGGATCGCCCTCGTCACCCCTTACCTCGACCTCAACTGACAACCATTTCCAGGGAAGGAACTTCATGAAAACTGTCTATTCGCCTCTTCATGCCGGCCATGCCGGCACGATGGAGCTGATGTCGGGGGCAATCGTACCCGGTTTCGAAAAGCCGTCCCGCGCCGAGATCATCAAGGCCCGCGTCGAAAGCGAAAAATTGGGACCGATCCTGGCACCGGAGGTTCATGACCTTGCTGCCGCCAAGCGCATCCACAAGGCCGATTACATCGATTTCCTGCCAACCATTTATCCGGAATGGGAGGCGCTTGGCCGCTCCGGCTCGGCCATACCCTACACCTGGCCGACGCGCGGCCTGCGTGGCGACGTTGTGCCCGGCACCATCGACGCCAAGCTTGGGTACTATTCCTTCGACGCCGGCGCACCGTTCGTCAAAGGCACATGGGAAGCGATCAAATCATCTTATGACGTGGCGCTGACAGGCGCCAAACTGGTCAGGAATGGCGAACCAGCCTTCGCACTGTGCCGTCCACCCGGGCATCACGCCGGGGCCGGCTTCATGGGCGGTTACTGCTACATCAACAACGCGGCGGTTGCCGCACAATGGCTCCTCGACCAGGGCGCCAAACGTGTCTCCATCCTCGACGTCGATTATCACCACGGCAACGGCACACAGGAGATCTTCTATTCCCGCGCCGACGTGCAGGTGCTGAACCTGCACGGTGACCCGATGGTCGAATACCCGTACTTCCTCGGACATGCCGACGAGCGCGGTGAAGGTGCCGGCGAAGGCTTCAACATCAACTATCCGCTGCCCTTCGGCACGACCTGGGAGGCCTGGAACGCGGCGTTGGACGACGCCTGCGCGAAACTTGCGGCCTATGGCCCAGACGTCGTCGTCGTTTCGCTCGGCGTCGATACCTTCGAGAAAGACCCGATCAGCCAGTTCAAACTCAAGAGCAGCGACTACCCCAGGATCGGTGCGCGCATCGCCAGGCTGAACCTGCCGACACTATTCGTTATGGAAGGCGGCTATGCCGTCGAGGAAATCGGCGTGAATGCGGTTGGCGTACTGACTGGTTTCGAGGGCCGCTAACGATCTCCGCCTCGCCGGCTGCAGCCGGCGAGGCGTTTTTTTCATAGCCCGAAATCCAGCAAATGCGCGGCCTGAGTCGCGTTTGCGAGTCCGCTGAATCCTGATCTGTCAATTCCCGTTTGAAGTCGGATTCATCAACAGCTAAATTAACCCCGAATCAGCCGTTCCACGGGGGCGCGGCGAACCATCCAAAGTCCTGTTGTACCGGAGTTTTCCGGCACAAGGCGCGACTGGTTTCGCGTTCCCTGCCGGATTCGGCCGAAAGGCGCCGTTCTGCGCCGAGAGTGTGTTTTAGGTGAATGTGACGCGTACCGGCGTCCGGCGCTGTTGAACCAGCACCGGGCATAAGAACTGATTCTGGCCTGAAGACTATGACAGCCCTTGCAGCGCCTATAGCTTCCGACACGATCGGAACACGTCTGGCCTCTCGCGCGGACCTGACCGGGTTTCTCACCCAACTCTCCGACGAGATCGGTGCCGACAGCTACATGCTTGTGGCGATCATCCATGACGAGGACCGCAACGATGCCCGCATCGTCGCGTCGAACTGGTTGTATGACGCGATCGAATTGATCGGAAAACACCTGATCGCCGCTCTTGCCTATGGTCCCTTGACCTCTCCTCCAGGCAATCGCCCGCGCGCGCTCGTTGCTTCCCATGCAGAAACGGCAACGGGGCTGCTGAGTGGCGAGGAAGCCAAACTGCTCGACGTGCTAGGGCATGCGGAGCTTTATTCCCTACGTCTCGACGTCGGCCGGCAGCGCCTCTTCGTGCTGTTCTCCTCGGCGGAGGCCGGCAGCATCGAACTGGAAGCTCTCAACCGAGCCCAATTGAAGTGCTGTTACGCACTCTCGCAAGTGCCGCAGCTTCTCATCGCCGCAACGCTCCAGGACCCGCTTTCCGACCGCGAACGCGAGTGCCTGTTCTGGGTCTCGGAAGGCAAGACCACAGAGGAGGTTGCCGTCATCCTCGGCGTCTCCGCCAACACGGTCAACAGCTACATCACCCACGCCATCCAGAAATTCTCCGCTTCCAATCGGGCGATGGCGATTGCGACCGCGATCAGGAGCGGCATCATTTGACACACGCTCGCGCACACGGGATTGCCGACGATCCGTTCCTTGCGCATCGCAATCCGTTCGGCGCTGCTGCGGCTAACTCCGATCTCTTCACTGTCACCATTCCCGATGCCGTGCGCCGCTGCCGCTGGATCGCCATGGACATCAATGCCAGCGCTTTCGGACTCTACTTCATCTCACCGTCAGTTGATCGGCCACGGCTGATGTCGTGTTTCGATTCCGATTATCCAGGTCTGTCTGGGGCTACCCGCAATATCTCCGCAACGGCTAGCGAAGAGATTATCCAGCACGTGCGCCATTCCACGGGCCCGCGATGCTGGTCGGCCGAAGTCAATCATAGCCTCGGAGAGGCCAACACCTTTCCCTGGATCGGGCACACGGCGGCCCTGGTCCCCGACACGACCGGCATAGCCTTTCCGGTCCATGCCGAGCGCAGTCAAAGCGGACTGGTGGTTTTCTTCGGCACAAACGTCACACCGCAGTTGGGCGACACCATCTATGATATCCACGCCCGCTGCTTCACGTTGTTCGATGCGGTATCCCGCATCCGGCCCGGTGACACCGGCCGGGCGAAAACCATGTCGAAGCGCGAACTGGAATGCCTGAAGCTCACCGCCAACGGCTACACCAGCGAGGAGATCGCACGGCTTTTGAAGCTCTCGGTCCACACCGCCAACCAGTATCTCACCCAGTCCGCGCAAAAGCTGGACGCCGTGAACCGCACGCAGGCGGTCGCCAAGGCGTTGCGTCTCGGCCTCATCGACTGAATCGGCTTTATCCGATCGGTTCTGGACGCCGGATGCGCGAGCTCTCCAGCATCGTCTCCAGCATCTCGGTGTTTCGCTCCGGATCCTCGTCCGGTTTCTCGAACGAGATGTAATTCAACACCACCGAGGCTTCGTTTTCAGTGAGCGTAAGCTGGAAATAGACCGTCACCCCGCGCGGCCTGAGTTCCAGGTCGAGCACGATGCGTGGTGAGCCGCTCCAGTCGACATGCGCCTCCCCGCCATTTCCGAGCCGCAGCGTGCCCGGCACGAAGAACAGTTCGGATGCTGAATCCACCAGGTCCGACAGGCAGGCGAAATGCTCGAGCCGGATAAAGGCGATGTAGTCAGCGACATCGATAAGCCTGAGTTCCGCCACCACCTGTTCGATGGCACGGGCTACGATAACTTCGCGCGAAAGTGTGTGCGGCTGTCGGTTCATGAGGTCCGTCGGCGCTCTGCCTTTTTCGAGTAAACAACGCGTACCAGCTCGGCGACTGCCTGGTAAAATTGTGATGGGATGACGCTATCAACCGAAACTTGCTTGTACATGGAGCGAGCAAGCGCAACGTCTTCGAAAACCGGAATATTGTGCTCGCGCGCGATTTCGCGGATACGCAACGCCACCAGATCCTGCCCCTTGGCCAGCACAACCGGCGCCGAATCCTGGTCGCGAACGTAACGCAGGGCGATCGAGAAATGGGTTGGATTGGCGATGATGAGTGTGGCGTTGGGAACGGCAGTCATCATGCGCCGCCTTGCCCTGTCACGGGCCAGCGAGCGCAATCGCGACTTGACGATCGGGTCGCCTTCCGACTGCTTCAACTCGTCCTTGATTTCCTGCTTGCTCATCCTCAGATCGCGTCGCCAATGGAACCGTGACCAGACGAAGTCGGCCGCGGCAATAACCATCATGACGAAGACGATTGCCACAAGGATCTGGATGGCGATCGAGCGGATGACCAGGCTGAATTCTATAGGACTGGTGATCATGCCGTTGAGTAGCCGGCGATGGTCCTGTGACAGCGTGAAAATCAGCACAGCCATGACAAAGCCGAGCTTGGCGAGCGACTTCAGGAATTCGACGAAGCCTTGCAGCCCGAACAGCCGCTTCCAACCTTGGGCCAGCGAAATGCGCGACCATTGCGGCCTGATCCGCTCGCCAATGAATTGCGGCACATTCTGGAACACCGAGGCGCCGACGCCTGCGATAACAAGAAGTACCAACAGGGCGACAACCGCGCGGCCGATCTCGGTCATCACCATTCCGTAGAGATGGATAACGTCAGTCTCGGTGTCGATTGACCAGGATTCCGGCCGTTCGAGGAATGAGGCCAGGAAAACGCTGAGGTTTACCGTCGCTTCGCGTGCGTAGAAAATCGCAAAAACCAGGATGGCCACGAAAGAAGTGAGGAGCGCTGCCTCTCTGGAGTGGGGCAACTTGCCCTTCTCCATCGTGTCGCGGATCTTCTTCTCTGTGGGTTCCTCTGTTTTGGAATCCTTGTCTTCGGCTTCAGCCATGCCGCGCCTGCCGTACTAGCTCGGGTCAGGCCGCGTCGGCAGCGCTCTGCGCCGCCGGCAGGTCGAAAGCGCCTTCGCGTGCCAGGCGCACCGTTGTCGCTGCAACGTTCTTGCGTGCCGCCATGATGTCGGCCAGCGGGACACCTTCCGACCCCTGGCTGAGCTCTGCCTCGATCATGCGGCGTGAACGCTGGCCGATCGAGGACAGCACGGCTTCTGTGAGGGCTGGCGGCGTGCCGCGCAGGGCGAGCGTAACCACCTCGCTCGACAGACCGTCGAAGACGAGAACGCGTGCCTTCTGAGTGAGCAGTGGCAGATCGTCGAAGTTGAAAATACGAGCGCGCACACCCTCGAGATCGGGCGTTCCAGCGGCCTCCAGATCCAGCATCGTCTCGTCGAGCAGGGTCTTGTCCATTTCATTGAGCAGGCTTGCGACGCGAATCTGGCCGGCCGTGGTATCCTTAGACGCTGTTTCGGCCAGCACGCGCGCCCGAATCTGGCTTTCGACGATCCTCGTCGCCGCTTCGGGAACCACGCTCATCGTCACCATGCGCCGCAGGATCTCACTTCGCAGCGGCTTGTCCAGCGTGAGCAGCACGGCCGACGCCGGCTGCGCCGCCAGCATCGAAAGGACCGCAGCGGAAGTCTGTGGGTGTTCACCGGCCAGGAAGCTGCCCAACCGCTGTGGTTCCAGCTTCTCCAGTTGCGGCCATATCGACGGCGGACCGGCAGGCTCGGCTTCCGCCTTCTTGCCGCTCATGATCGCGTCGACTTCCTCGGGCGATAAGGACTCGTTGAGGATGGTGTCCATCTTGTCGGCGGAATCGAGCAGGCCTGCCCCTTCCGTGAACTCCGCCTCGAACTCGGCGACGACGCGCTCCAGATCGGCTTGCGGAATGGTTCGCAGCAGTCGGGCTGCCTCGATCAGCGCCTTGAGCTCTTCCTGTTTGAAGAACTTCAGCAGCTTGCTCGCCGAAGGCTTTCCCATCGCAACCAGGATTGCGGCGGCCTTCTGCGCACGGGTCAGCGTCAGCGGCGTGCTCATCCCCTCATCCTCGCTGCTTGCCTGGCGGGTCGCATGTCCGGTCAACCGCTCTTTTTGGCCGTCACAATCTCGGTCAGGCGTATACCGAAGCGCGACGGGTCGTTTTCAAGGACAGTGATCTCTCCGCGCGCGATGCGCCGGCCATTGACGACAACATCGACGGGTTCGCCGATGCGACGGTTGAGTGCCACGGTCGATCCCTTCTGCAGGGCCATCAGGTCGGACACCTGCATCTCGGCACTGCCGAGCACGATCTGGACATCGACCGGGATGTTAAGGATGACGCCGGGATTGGTCGCGGCCTCGCGCGCCGGGGTACCAGCTCGCTGCTCTTCTTCCTGCAGGACACCGCGCAATTCCTCGATCGCGCGGTTGAGCTGATCGTCCGAGGCTTCGAGGTCGGCTTCCGGGTTGGTCTTGCTCATGCGTCGTCTCCAAATACCTTCCCGGCATCAGCCAGGCATCAACCCGTCGATGAAATCCTGGCCGGCATCAAAGGGTTGCTTGATGCGTACCGTGTAGTTCTGACCGAGCTTGCCAAACTCGCAGACAAACAGCGTCTTGTTGCGCGCCGACAGTTGCGCCTGCGATTGCGCATTCTCCTCGATGTCGAGGACCTGCCCGACATGAAGTCGCGCGAGATCGCGCAACGTCATTTTTGCCAGCGGCATCGTCGCTTCGAGGGAGACTGCAGAGCGCATCACCTCTTCGGAGAACCGTTCGTGCCATTCGCTTTGCGAAGACGTCTCCTCGTCGGCCACAGCGCCGTTGCGCTGCACCAAAAGCACGCGCTGCGGGATCATCACGGTTATCGTGCCACTCTCGGTCGGGGTCGACAGACCAAAGACAAGACGCACGGCCGCGCCATCACGCAACACGCGGCGCCTGGCTTCCTGACCGGACATGGCGCGCGGAACCGGAAAGCGCAGATCGAGCGAACGCTTGCCCGATCCATTGAGCGCCTGCGCAATTTCTTCGAAAACCAGTGTGGCGACATCGGCTTCGAGTGGTGAGAGGTCGCGCTCGATCGGCGAGATCGCGGCTTCCGGATCTCCGCCGAAAAGGGCGCAGACCATGACTGCCACAGCCTGAGCATCCATCACCATCGTCAGCGCATCTGACGAAACCATGGATGGCACGACTGTCATGGCGAAATTATCGCCTGCATGCGAGCGTGCCTGCGTGGTGCGGGAGACTTCGACCGCACGCAGGTCAATCGTCACCTGTGCGCCGATCTCCCCGGAAAAACGTTTCTGCAGCGGAGAAACGATGCGTTCGCCCATGGACCGGCCAGCGCCGATCACATGCGACGCTTCTCCGCTGTCGCCAACCAGACGTTCGATCATCAGCGCGCGACTGTCATCCATGGTGGCAAGGCCGCTCATGACGCCATCACATCGTTGCTCGTGCACGCCATTCTTACGCCGCCTTCTTGTCCGCGGCGCCGGTGTTCAGCGTGCTTTGCTCAACGGCGTCGATTGACGGACGATCATAAGACGAGATCGTCTTGCGGCCAAATTCGATGGCCACCTGGGGCAACGATCCGTTCATATAGGCAAGCAGCGTCTGCTTCACGATGATGTAGAGCCGGTTCTTCTTCTCGCGCACCATTTTGATCTTCGTCGCGATGGGGCCGACCACGGCGTAGGAGAGGAAAATACCGAGGAAAGTGCCGACGAGCGCAGCGCCGATGAGACCACCCAGGATTTCCGGCGACTGGTCGAGCGCACCCATGGCTTTGACCACACCCAGCACGGCCGCGACGATACCGAGCGCCGGCAGGCCATCACCTATGGCGACCATCGCATGGTAGGGCTTCAGCTTGTCGGATTTGATGGTCTGGATCTCTTCATCCATCAGCGCCTCGATCTCGAACGGACGGGCATTGCCGATGATGATGATGCGGCAATAGTCGCAGATGAAATGGGTGAGGTCGTGGTTCTTGAGCACCGTCGGGAACGCCTGGAAAATCGCCGACTCCTCTGGATTATCGATATGGGCTTCGACTTCGGATCGCGATTTTGAGCGCAGTTCGCGCATCAGCGAGTGCAGCACGCCAAGCGTCTCGAGATAATCCTGCTCCTTCGGCACCGACTGCTTGAAGGCTTCCAAAATAGCCTTACCGGTGTCCTTCACCGTCTTCATCGGGTTGGCGACAAGGAAACACCCCAGCGCCGCGCCACAGATGATCACAGCCTCCCATGGTTGGATCAGCACCTGCACGTGCCCGCCCATGGCCATGAAGCCGCCGAGGACGCAACCGAGCGTCACCACCAAGCCGATCAAAATGCCCACTGCCGGTCCTTCCGAAATTCAACTGCACCACGCAATAGACGCCGTGCCTTGTGTGAGGCTTGAATCGCGGAACCTGATCCATGTCGATTTTAATCGATGTGATTCAGCCTCGCGCAAGGAAGTTGCCTTATTTTGTATCGAAGTGCTTCAGCGGGAGGCGTATGTGAATACGTATCTGGACTATCAATTAATCGCCAAGGATCTGGCCCGATCGCTTGATCGGACGAGCAAGCAACCTGTGGTCTCACGCGAAACGAAGTACTATCTCGACAACATCGGCAAGGTGAAGTCGATCGATGATTTCCTGAAAAACGACCGCCTTTTCAAATACGCCATGAAAGCTTTCGGCCTTGAAGACATGGCCTATGCCAAGGCTTTCATGAAAAAGGCGCTGACCGAAGGGATCGACAAGAGCGACTCCTTCGCCAACAGGCTGTCTGACAAGCGGTATGCCGAGTTCGTCAAGGCGTTCAATTTCGTACGCTACGGCGATCTCGCAACCAGCTACAACAGTGCCCAGCACGACGTGCCGAAGAATTTCAACTTGCAGATCGGGCTCACATACACGCAGCAAGGCCTCGATTTTGCAGACAGCGAAGTCAGCTACTACATCGGCAAAATCTCAAGCGTAAAGTCGATCGACGACCTGATGGCCGACTCCCGGCTGCTGAATATCGCCCTGGGCGCATTCGGCCTTGATGCCAAAACCGAGACACCGGCCCGTATTCGCGAAATGCTGGAAGGGGGCATCAGCGACCCGAACAGTCCGGCCAACAAACTTGGCGATCTCGGTGACAAGCGTTACGCGAATCTCGTCGCCGCCTTCGATTTCGCCAAATACGGCGCCGACACGACGGCGCAGGATGCGGTACAGACCATCGTACCCAAGCAGTTCCTTGCAAACGCCGGCCTGAACACCATCATACCGCGCGCCGAATACACCAAGGCCGAGAGTGATTACTACGCTGCCAACATCGGCAAGGTGAAATCGATCGACGATCTGCTTGCCGACAAACGCCTGCTTCGTGCGGCGATGTCAGCCTATGGCCTGGATGTCGATGCCCAGAGTCCGAAGCAGATCCGCGAGATGCTGGAGGGCGGCGTTACCGATCCGAACAGCCCGGCCAACAAACTGCCGGACAAGAGATATGCGGCTTTCGTCACGGCTTTCAATTTCGTCCAATATGGCGAAGGTACGACTGCCCGCGATGCCGTTCAGAAGGATACGCTGAAGCTCTACACCACAAAGAGTCAGCTCGGGCTGATCAAACCCGGTTCCGACTATGTCGCGGCCGAAGCCGCCTACTACGCCGCCAATGTGGTCAAGCTGCGCTCCATCGACGACCTGATGGCCGACAAGCGCCTGCTGAATTATGCGTTGACGGCCTATGGTCTCGACCCGGCGAAGGAAACGCCGGCGCGTATCCGGCAAATGCTCGAGGGTGGCATCACCAATCCGAACAGCTCGGTCAATAAGTCAGGCAGCAAGCCCTATGTTGCCTTCGTGACTGCGTTCAATTTCGCCCAGTATGGCGAGAAGGCGACAACACGCTCGCTGGCGCAGCAGCCGGCGACCGACAATTATGTGCGCCAGACGCTCGAACAGGATGCCGGCCAGACGAACGACGGTGTTCGGCTGGCGCTCTATTTCCAACGCAAGGCGCCTGCACTGAATAACTGGTACCAAGTGCTCGGCGACAAGGCGATGGCAGCCGTGGTGCGTACTGCTCTTGGCCTGCCAGAATCCATGGCCAAAGCAGATGTCGATATGCAGGTGCGAGCGTTCGAGCAGAAACTGAAGATCACTGATTTCGCGGACCCTGTGAAGCTCGCCAAATTCCTCACCCGCTTCACCACGATGTATGAGCTCAACAATCCTTCTTCGCCGCAAGCGTCCGCGGTCAGCGTTCTATTTCCCCGTCCGACCACGGCCGGTGTTTCCACTGATCTCCTCTTTACCATGCAGCGGCTGAAGTTCTGACATCATGCAAGATAGCCTCTACGTCGCCCTGTCCTCCCAGATCGCGCTGGAAAAGCGCCTCAACACGATCGCCGACAATGTCGCCAACGCTTCCACCATCGGCTTTCGCGCAACAGGCGTAAAGTTCGAAGATGTCGTCGCGGGCACGGGGCAGCGGTCTGTAGCTTTTGCCTCGACCGGCGATACTTTTCTTTCCGGCGCCAATGGCGGCATGCAGGAAACAGGCAATCCGTTCGACTTCGCGGTCAAAGGAAATGCCTGGTTCGGCATCCAGACGCCATCGGGCACCATCATGACACGCGACGGCCGCTTCTCCATGAACGAGAATGGCGAACTGATGTCAATCGAAGGTCATCCTGTGCTCGACGCCGGCGGCGCCCCGATCCAACTCGATCCTCGCGGCGGACCGCCCAAGGTCGGCTCGGACGGCGCCCTGCATCAGGGCGACCGCCAGGTCGGCGCCATCGGCCTGTTCACCTTCGATCCCGGCGTCAACTTCACCCGCTACGGCAATTCCGGCATTGTGCCGCCGCGGGCGCCGGAACCGGTCACTGATCGTTCTGATGTCGGCGTGGCGCAGGGATTTTTGGAAGAATCCAACGTCAATCCGGTGATGGAGATGATGCGGCTGATCCAGGTGCAGCGTGCCTTCGAAAATGTCGCGGCGATGGTCCGCCAAGCCGGCAGTTCGACCGACGAGGCGATCAAGACGCTGGGTTCGAAGTAATTCGTGATGGCCGCCGACCGGTCCTTGATCCGCACCACCGAACCTGATGCCAGACCTGAGAACCGGCTTGCTGTGCTGGAACATGTCTGGCGCCGCTTCGACAGCGACGAGGCGATGCTGAAGCGCGGCGGCCTCGTCGCAGAAGTCTCAGCCACGCATTACAAGGTCCGTGGTCTATCGGACATCGCAAGACTCGGTGACATCGTCGAACATCGGAGCCGCAGCGGCAATCGCCGCGGCGAGATCGTCCATATCGGTCGTGACGACATCGTTGTCGCCCCATTCGAACGCAGCCCGGATGCAGGCATAGGCGATACCGTCTTCCGGCGGGGGCCACTTGCGGTGACCCCGCATACGTCCTGGCGCGGCCGCACTATCGACGCACTTGCGCGTGCGATCGATGGTGGATCGCCGCTTCTGCGCAAGGCCGAGGTCGAATTTCCGCCTGATGCCACGCCAAGCGCCATGGCACGGCAGCGAGTCGGCACATCATTCATGACTGGCGTGCGGGTCATCGATATCTTCACCCCACTCTGCTTCGGCCAGCGCATGGGCGTCTTCGCCGGCTCAGGCGTAGGCAAGTCGACGCTGCTCGCCATGCTCGCCGGCGCCGATGCTTTTGATACCGTAGTCGTCGCCCTCGTCGGCGAACGTGGGCGCGAAGTGCGCGAATTCCTCGAGGATACAATCGGCGCAACAGCGATGGCCAAGACCGTGGCGGTGGTCGCGACCAGCGACGAGAGCGCCATGATGCGGCGACGCGCGCCTGATACCGCCATGCGCGTCGCCGAATATTTCCGTGACCAGGGCCATCGCGTGCTGCTGGTCCTGGACTCGATCACGCGGTTTGCGCATGCCCTTCGCGAGGTTGCGACAGGGACCGGAGAACCGCCAGTGGCGCGCGGTTATCCGGCTTCGGTCTTCACCGACCTGCCAAAATTGCTTGAACGCGCTGGTCCTGGTCTGGAAGGCAGCGGCTCGATCACAGCCATCATCTCCGTGCTGGTCGATGGTGACGATCACAACGACCCGGTCGCCGATTCCGTACGCGGCATTCTTGACGGCCACGTCGTGCTCGATCGCTCGATCGCGGAACAAGGCCGCTATCCGCCAGTCAACCCGCTGGCCTCCATTTCGCGCCTCGCTTCGAAAGCCTGGACGCCGGATCAGCAGACATTGGTGACCAGGTTGAAAGCGATGATCTCGCGCTTCGAGGACACCCGCGACATCCGTTTGCTCGGCGCCTATCAAGGTGGTGCCGATCCCGAACTCGACATGGCCGTGCGCCAGGTACCGCTGATCTACGAAGCCCTGACACAATCGCCGAAGGACGGCGCGTCGCCTGATCCCTTCTCGGATCTCGCCCATCATCTGAGAGGCAGGCACAATGCCGATCCGGCAGACTGATTTGCAGCAGACCGAGGCGCTGCTGTACGAGATGCTTGCCGAAGCAACGGCAGCCGAACAGCGAGCGCGTCCAAAAAAGAGGCTGCTGTCCAGGCTGCCGAGCCCGTTTCCAAGGCTGGGGCGCAGGCGGACATCGGCCGCCAGATCGAACAATGCAGAACAAGGAATCGGCAGCAGCGATGCATTGGCCGAACTGTTTGCGCCGCCAGATATCACGCCTGAGCCAAAGGTTCATTTACCAAATCTAAGCCGGCGACCCGCTAAGACAGCCAGAACCGATTTCCTTGGCAATCGGCCCCTGCAATCGAGCGAGCCATTCCAGAGGATGAAGAAGGATACCAGACGCAGCGACTTCGCCATGGCGGCTTCGGGCGTCTTGCTCGGCCTCGTTTGCGCGCTCTTTCCTTGGTATATCTTCTTCAATCCGGAACAGTTTGGCGTGCAGGGCATCAAATTCGGCGGCCGTGGCGAGAACGCAGGTCGTATGATGGTCGTCCCTGACGGCGGTGGCACAAACCCGATGCCGGGCCAGGTCGCGGCTCTGGAACCGAACCTCGATATGTCCTTCACGGCCACGCTGCAAAGCCGCCCCCTGGCGCCTGAGCAGGCGCCGGGCGTCGAGGAACAACCTTATCCCGTCGAGGCTGTGGCCTTCCGTCTGGTTCATATCGCCAACGGCCGCGCCATGATCGAGGACAATTCTGGCCTATGGGTGGTGCAGACGGGTTCGACGCTGCCGGATTCTTCGCGCGTGAAATCGATCGAGCAGCGCTCAGGCAAATGGGTTCTGGTTACCAACACCGATCGCGTGCTTGAGATCTCCAATTAAGCTTGCCATCCGGCCTTGCCGCCACGCGTAAGGCCCGCGCAAGACTGGTGTCCTAATTTCCGGTTAACGATCCGGAGATTCCCATGGAGCCCGTCAACCTTTTCGACCTGGCGACGAGACAGTCCCAATGGCTGTCGGTGCGGCAGTCATCTGTTGCTGGCAACGTCGCCAATGCGAACACGCCAGGCTACACCGCCACCGACGTCGAACCTTTCGAAAAGGTGCTGGACCGTACCGCCGTTCGCCTGAGCGCGACGCAAAGCGGCCATCTCGGCGGCGTCACCGATGCCGCCTTCTCCGTCAAGCCGCAGGAGCCGACAGGTCCCGCCATGCCGTCCAAGAACACGGTGGTGATGGAAAACGAACTCATGAAAGCCGGCGAAATCCGCCGTTCGTTCGAGTTGAACACAGCCATCGTGAAAGCTTTCCACACCATGATGATGACGACGGTAAAGGGCTGACACGATGGATGCGCTCACCGCCGCTCTCAAAGTTGCAGCTTCCGGCCTCGGCGCCCAGTCCGAACGGATGCGCGTGGTTTCCGAAAACCTCGCTAATGCGCAATCCACCGGTACCGCGCCGGGCGCCGACCCATATCGGCGCAAGACGATCTCCTTCGTCTCGGAACTCGACCGTGCTTCCGGCGGTTCGACGGTGGAGATCAATTCGATCGCCCAAGATCCATCTGATTTCCCGGTCGAATTCCAGCCTGGCAACCAGGCCGCCGACGAAAAGGGCTACGTCAAGATGCCCAACGTCAACGTGCTGATTGAAATGGCCGACATGACCGAAGCGAACCGCTCCTACGAAGCGAACCTGCAGGTCGTGAAACAGGCTCGCGACCTAATCTCGATGACCATAGACCTTATGAGGAACCAGTCATGATTGGCGGTATCGGCGCAATCCAATTGAAACCCGCCATCGGCGGTTCGGAAACCTCGACTGATCTTTTCGGCACAACCGCCACCCAACCCAGCGGTACGCAGGTTGCGTCCACCTTTGCCGAGGCGCTGAACCAGGCAGCTACGAAAACGGTCAACACGTTGCAGAATGCCGAGCAGGTTTCCATCCAGGCATTGAAGGGCGATGTCGATACCCGGCAGGTCGTCGATGCCGTGATGGGTGCGCAGCAGGCGCTTCAGACGACTATCGCCATCCGCGACAAGATCGTCTCGGCCTATCTCGAAGTCAGCCGTATGAGCATCTGAGGACGCATCCGTGAAAGCCCTTGCTATCGCCGCCACCGGCATGAATGCCCAGCAGACCAACCTGGAAGTCATCGCCAACAACATCGCCAACATCAACACGACCGGATACAAGCGCGCCCGTGCGGAATTCTCCGACCTGCTTTACCAGGTCGACCGCACCCAGGGCGTGCCTGATCGTGGCAATACATCAATTGTGCCCGAAGGCGTATCCGTCGGTCTTGGTGTGAAGACCAGTGCCGTGCGCAACGTCCACATCCAGGGCAGCTTCACCAACACCGGTAACGCTTATGACCTCGCCCTCGACGGCAAGGGCTGGTTCCAGATCGAAGGAGCCGACGGCCAGACGTTCTACACCCGCGCTGGCACCTTCAACACCAACGCCACCGGCCAGATGGTGACTGTGGATGGCGCGCCGATCGTTCCCGCGATCACCGTGCCGCTCGATACCAAGGAACTTATCGTCAACAAGTCGGGCCAGGTCTTTGCCCGCGTTGACGGCCAATTGGAATTGCAGAACCTTGGGCAACTGACCGTGGCCACCTTCGCCAATGAAGCAGGCCTTGCCCCGCTTGGCGACAATCTCTTCCAGGAGACGGAGGCGTCGGGGCCGGCCAATGTCGGCGTTCCGGGTGATCCGGGCTTCGCCACCATCCGTCAGAACTACGTCGAAAACTCGAACGTCGATCCGGTCAAGGAAATCACCGACCTGATTTCCGCGCAGCGCGCCTATGAGATGAATTCCAAGGTCATCCAGGCAGCTGACGAAATGGCCGCGGTCGTCTCCAAGAACATCCGGTAACGACAATGATCGGGTACGCTCTCGGCTCCGCTACCCACCGTTTGGCACTCACCCTGGCTTTGGTCCTGGGTGCGGCGCCGGCGTTTGCCGGCGAGGTCGTGCTGATCCCCAATCGTGTCATCTATCCCGGAGAAACGATCGGCCTCACTGCCTTGAAGGAAGTCACGCTCGCCCCGGGCAGGCGCAAGCCCGACGGCATGATCACGATCGCCACAGAACTCGACGGCAAGGTCGCCAAACGCACCTTGTTGCCCGGCCGTTATATCCCGGCCAACTCGGTGCGCGAGGCTTGGCTTGTCGAACAAGGTGCAACCGTGCAGGTCTTCTTTACGGCCGGGGTACTTACCATCTCGGCCTCTGCGGTAAGTTTGCAGCCCGGCTCCGCCGGCGACCTGATCAAGGTCCGCAATGTCGACAGCGGCAAGATACTTTCCGGAACCGTAATGGCTGACGGCTCCATCCAGGTTTCCGCTACATGAAGCGTACACTTTCCATTGTGCTTGCGGCGTTGCTCAGTGCACAGCCTGTTCTGGCCGATGGCCTGAACGCCAAGGCCAAGCGCGAGCTTGCCGCAAAGGCAGCGCGCGAGGGTGGACAGTTCGACGATCCAAACTACGACGGCGATACCGCGAGCCGTATGTTCCAGGTTTCACCGGGCCCAAGTTCCCTGCCGCCCGGCCAGGTTGCTTCGCGCATCAAGGATGTTGCGCGCCTGCAAAGTGCGCGCGACAACCAGCTCGTCGGTTATGGCCTCGTCATCGGCCTGCAAGGCACCGGCGACTCACTGCGCAACTCGCCATTCACCGAGCAGTCGATCCGCGCCATGCTGGAAAACCTCGGCATCGCCTCGCAGGGCACCAACGCCCGCGCCAAGAACGTCGCAGCGGTGATCGTAACCGCCAACATGCCTCCCTTCGTGCAATCCGGTGCCCGCATAGACGTCAATGTCTCATCGATGGGCGATGCCACTTCGCTGCAGGGCGGCACGCTGATCATGACACCGCTGAAAGCGGCGGACGGTGAAATCTACGCCGTAGGACAGGGCTCCGTCGTGGTCTCCGGCTTCACCGCGCAGGGACAGGCACAGCAGGTAACGCAGGGTGTACCGACCGCAGGCCGCGTGCCGAATGGTGCCATCGTCGAACGTGCGGTGCAGGCAGAATTCGGCGACCAGTCGATGTTGACGCTACAGCTCTACAATGCGGACTTCTCGACTGCCGTCCGTATCGCGGACGCCATTAACGACTATACCCGCCAGCGTTTCGGCGCGCGTGTCGCCGCGGAGCGCGACAGCCGCACCGTCTCCATCAAGAAACCCAAGGGTATAGCGGCGGCGCGCTTCTACGCCGAGATCGAAAATCTCGTTATCGAAACCGATACCCCTGCCCGCGTCGTCATCGATGAACGCACCGGCACGATCGTGATTGGCAACAAGGTCAAGATTTCGCGCGTCGCAATCAGCCACGGCACGCTGACCGTGCGTATCACCGAGGCACCGACCATCGTGCAGCCGGAACCGTTCTCGCGCGGCGTCACGGCGGTGGAGCCGAACACCGCAATCGATATCAGCCAGCCGAATGCCCGCGTCGCCGTTCTCGATGGCCCGGACCTGCAGACGCTGGTCTCCGGTCTCAATCGCCTGGGCGTCAAGCCCGACGGCATCATCGCCATTCTGCAAGGCATCAAGTCGGCCGGCGCGCTGCAAGCCGACCTCGTGCTCCAATAGGCTGTCCGATGAACAACGCACGCCGCACCCCGCCCCCTTCACGCACCATCAAGGCAGGCGCGCTTGTCGCCCTTTTGGCAGCGCTCGGACCGGTGCATGCCAAAGAGCCAGTACGGCAGGTGCTGCCCGGAAGCCAGGATGCAGTTGCCGCGCAAAGCCTGACCCGCGAAGCACCACGGGTAGAATTGACCGAACCGGCTCCGCAATTGCCGCTGCAGGAAGACGTCGTTCCCGTCACCACGGGAACAATCGCCCCGCCGAGTGACGAAAGCGAGGTCCAGCGCTTCTGTTCCAACATTGCCGACGCCGCGCGCGACCGCCGCTATTCGCTACAGGCCGCTGAGCTCAAGCAGTTGCAAACCGAAGTCGATAAACGCATCGGTGCACTCGAGGAAAAGCGCGCCGAATACGAGGAATGGCTGAAACGACGCGAAGTCTTCCTGGCGCGCGCCGAGGACAGCCTCGTCAAAATCTATTCGGGCATGAAACCCGACGCCGCAGCCGAGCGGCTGGCTGGAACCAATGTCGAACTCGCCGCCGCCATCCTGATGAAGCTCGATGCGCGCAAGGCAAGCGTCATACTGAACGAAATGGACACCAAGGCGGCTGCCGCGCTCACCGGCATCATGGGCAGCGCCGCCCGCAGGGTAGACCCGACATGATCCGCAAAGCATTGATCCTCATCGCCACCGCCAGCCTCGCTGGCTGCGCTTCAGACCTTCGCGATGTCAACAAGGAACCGCGGATGTCGCCGGTGGGTTCGGGCATCCGTAGCCAGGCAGCGCCGGTCTATCAATATCCCGAACCACCTGCCACGCAGCGCCGCCGCTTTTCGCTGTGGGACGATCGCCAGAGCCGTCTGTTCACCGATCCGCGCGCCCTGAGGGCCGGCGACATCCTGACGGTGATGATCAAGATCAACGACAGGGCCAAGTTCAAGAACCAGAATGATCGCAGCCGCACCGCCAGCCGTTCGCTAGGCCTGAAGGCCGACGCCGAATGGGATAGCGCCAGCACCGGCGGCAAGCTCGACGGCAGCATGGAATCGAAGACCAAGACCAATGCCGACGGCGCCATCGAACGTTCAGAAACGATCGAGCTCAATGTCGCCGCCGTCGTCACCAACGTGCTGCCGAACGGCAATCTGATGATCACCGGTTCGCAGGAAGTACGCGTCAATTACGAGATGCGTGTCCTGACCATCGCCGGCATCGTACGCCCAGCCGATATAGGACCACAAAACACCATTGCCTACGACCGCATCGCCGAGGCCCGTATTTCCTACGGTGGTCGCGGCCGCGTCTCCGAGGTCCAGCAGCCGGGATACGGCCAGCAGGTTCTCGACCAGGTACTGCCGTTCTAGAGCAATTCCAGCAAAAATGCGCAGCGGTTTCGTGTCCGGAATTGCGTAAAAACAAAGGGTTAGAGCGTTTCCACAAAAGTGGAAGCGCTCTAGGTTGGAAAGAAGATCGTGGCCAACACCGAGCAGATAGCGTCGCCGAAAGGCCCCTCGCTCATCATCCAGATGGCGATGCTGCTGGCCATGACCGGCGCGGCATTGGGCGTCGGCTGGTTCGCCGGCACTTATCTCAAAAATTCCGACAAGCCGGCGCTGCCGGCCAAGGAAAGCCATGAGAAGAAAACAGCTCACGAGGCCAAAAAAGAAGGCGAAGCAGGACCGACGCTGGTCGACCTCGCGCCGATGACCACCAATCT
Source organism: Mesorhizobium loti (assembly GCF_002858745.1). GTDB lineage: Bacteria > Pseudomonadota > Alphaproteobacteria > Rhizobiales > Rhizobiaceae > Mesorhizobium > Mesorhizobium loti_F. Next base: position 48,116 of record NZ_PJRO01000012.1, read on the forward strand.
GGCGGCACCTGCCGAAGTTTGGGCTCGTGTGCAGCTTTCCCTCGTTTTCGATGGGCAGCCACCGGCCGGCATGGCCGAAGATGTGCATCAGGATCTGCTTGCCTTCCTGCGCACCGTGAAGATGCATCAGGTCGAAGGCGCCAGCGGCTACCAGCATCTGCGCGCCGATCTGCAGGAGCGTGCCGCCATCCGCAGCGGCGGCAAGGTCAAGGAAGTGCTGGTCAGGACGCTGTTGTTCGAATGAAAAAACTCCTCGTCTTCCTGACCGTTTTCGCGGCGACGGCAACGGCCGCGAGCGCCCAGCAGATCGATCTCGGCGGCATAGGCCAGGCGAGCGGCACAACGGTCGCCACCATCATCCAGATGTTCGGGCTGCTCACCGTCCTTTCAGTAGCGCCGGGCCTGCTCATCATGGTGACGAGCTTCACCCGTTTCATCATCGCCTTTTCGATCCTGCGCGCCGGCATCGGCCTGCAGTCGACGCCGGCGAACCTGATCCTGATCTCGCTGTCGCTGTTCATGACTTTCTACGTCATGGCGCCGACCTTCGACCGCGCCTGGGCCAACGGCGTCAAGCCGCTGATGGATAACCAGATCAGCCAGCAGGTGGCGTTGGAGCGCATTTCCGACCCGTTCCGTACCTTCATGCTGAACAATGTGCGCGACAAGGATTTCGACCTGTTTGCCGACCTCGCCCGCGAGCGCGGCCAGACGGTGGAGAGAGGAACCGTCGACCTGCGCATCCTGGTGCCGGCCTTCATGATCTCTGAAATCCGTCGCGGCTTCGAGATCGGCTTCCTGATCGTGCTGCCCTTCCTGGTCATCGACCTGATCGTGGCCACCATCACCATGGCCATGGGCATGATGATGCTGCCACCGACGGTAGTGTCGCTGCCGTTCAAGATCATGTTCTTCGTGTTGATCGACGGCTGGAACCTGCTGGTTGGCAGCCTGGTAAGATCGTTCAGTTAGCCGCAGCGGCCTGACAATCGAAATCTTCAATTCGCGACAGGTTTTGCCGCCCGCCAACACGGCGCGCTGCGGTTGCAAGCACACATCCAGATGCACGCAAACTTCAAAAAAATCAGTATTTTAGCATTGGTTAACCACGTTCCTTAGCGCTTCCATAGGAACTGCCCCCGCATAGATGACGGCATAGAGCGAATGGCCAGAACAGATGGTCACAGGCATGATGCCGCTCCGCTCCCAGCCGGCTCGATCCGGCATGTTCCTGTAAAAAGTATGTGTAAAAGGAACAAGGCTCATGTCTAGCCTTCTGACCAATGCCGCCGCTATGACGGCTCTGCAGACCCTCCAGACAACTGGCAAGAACCTCGAAACCACCCAGAACCGCATCGCCACCGGCCAGCGCGTTTCGACCGCTTCGGACAACGCTGCTTACTGGTCGATCGCGACCGGTATGCGCTCCCAGACCGGCGCCCTCGGCGCTGTTCAGGACGCTCTCGGCCTCGGCGCCGCCGTGCTCGACACCGCCTCCAGCGCGCTGGACAAGGCGATCGACACCACCAAGACCATCCTGGCGAAATATGTGGCTCGCGCCACGCCTGGCACCAACACCGCCGCAATCGACGCCGAAATCACCCAGCTGAAGGCTCAGGTCGTTTCCTACGCCCAGAACGCTGACTTCCAGGGCGTCAACATGCTGAAGACCGGTGGCTCCAGCGCCGCCGTCGTGACGGGTTATCAGAAGGGTGCCGCACCGACGACGATGACCGTCGCTGCTTACGACCTCGAAGCTGCAGCTGCCACCGTGACGGATACGCTGACCGCTGAAACCGCCCTTGACGCGATGAAGACCGCAGCCGCCACCATCGGCGCCGCCAAGACCCGCGTCGATGCTCAGAAGGACTTCACCAGCAAGCTGATCGACTCGATCGATCGCGGCATTGGCCAGCTGGTTGATGCCGACATGAACAAGGAATCGGCTCGTCTGTCGGCTCTGCAGGTTCAGCAGCAGCTCGGCGTCCAGGCGCTGTCGATCGCCAACAGCTCCTCGCAGCAGATCCTGTCGCTCTTCCGCGGCTAATCCGAACCATCTCAGGTAACAGCAACTTAGTGGCAGGGCCGCGCATATGCGCGGCCCTGCCTTTTGTTGCGCCGCCATATTAGCCCTCCCTTTAATGGCTCGTTAACCATGTCTGGTTAGATAGGATTAACCACCTGGCACCGCTGCATCTCCATCTAAGCAACGGTGCCGGTGAAAAGATCGGCATGCCTCTGCGCATGCAGCCATTGGAGAAGGGGAGTTAACTTGGCCAGCATCATGACAAACGCTGCAGCTCTGACCGCATTGCAGAGCCTCAGCGCCACCAACAAGGCACTCGAACAGACACAGTCCCGTATCTCCACCGGCCTTCGTGTAGCAACCGCCAGCGATAACGCCGCCTACTGGTCGATCGCCACGACCATGCGGTCGGACAACAAAGCCAACTCGGCCGTGCAGGACGCGCTCGGGCTCGGCGCAGGCAAGGTCGACACCGCCTATGCCGCGATCGTCGACGTCAAAACCCAGGTCGACAAGATCAAGACCAAACTGCTTGCCGCCATGGGCAAGAGCCAGGACATCCAGAAGCAGATCGCAACCGAAATCAAGGCGATCCAATCCGGTATCAAATCGTCGGTCGCCAATGCCACCTATGCCGGCACGAACATGCTGCAGACAGACGGCACCGCCGCCTCGGATCTGAAGATCATCGCCGCCTACAATCGAACCGGAACAACCGTCAACATCGACACGATCAATGTGGCTGCGCTTGACACGCAGGTGCTCGATGTTGCCGGTACAGGCGGTTTTGTCGGCGGGTTGCTTGCAACCGGCTTCTTCGATCCCAGCGCGGCCGCGCTTACCGACGCCGCCATCACTACGGCACTGGGCGCAGTCGAAACCGCGCTTGTCAAACTCTCGGACGGCGCAGCCACGCTTGGTGCAGCCAAGTCGCGTATCGATACACAAAAGAGCTTCCTGTCGAACTTGACTGATTCGATAGACCGCGGCGTCGGCCAGCTCGTCGATGCGGACATGGATCGTGAATCGACCCGCCTGCAGGCACTACAGGTCCAGCAGCAGCTCGGCATCCAGGCTCTGTCGATCGCCAACTCCAATGCCCAGAGCATCCTGTCGTTGTTCAAGAGCTGATCGGTCGCCAGTTTTTCCTTTTTCCGGTCGGGCCGCGCCACAAGCGCGGCCCGATACCATTTTCGCACAAGCTTCAGCGTCTAGTGTTCCAGCGGGCAATCATGCAGGGACCCTCGACCCGTGCCGGAACAACTTAGAAGCATCGTCATCAATCTTCAGGATTTCGGCACCAAGCGGCTGGCCATCATGGCCGGTATTGCGCTTTTGACGCTCGCCGTCATCGGTATCGGCTCGGTCTATCTCAACCGTCCCTCTTATGAGACACTTTATGTCGGCCTTGAACGCTCCGACGTGAACCAGATCGGCATGGTTCTTTCCGAGGCTGGCTTCAATTTCGACGTCGGCTCCGACGGCACCAGCGTGTTGGTACCCGTCGGCACGACCGCCAAGGCCCGCATGCTGTTGGCTGAGAAGGGCCTGCCGACCAGCGCCAACGCCGGCTATGAGCTGTTCGACAAGGTCGGCTCGCTTGGCCTCACCTCTTTCATGCAACAGGTGACCCGTGTGCGCGCGCTGGAAGGCGAGATTGCTCGCACCATACAGTCGCTGGCCGGAATCAAGGCGGCTCGCGTGCATATTGTCATGTCCGAGCGTGCCAATTTCCGCCGTGAAGAGCAGCAGCCGTCCGCTTCCGTTGTGATCCGTTACGCCGGCATCGATGGCGGCAAGGCTGCCATGTCTATACGCCATCTGGTCGCCGCAGCCGTGCCTGGCCTGTCGGCCGAAAAAGTGACGGTGCTCGATTCCGCCGGAAACCTGCTGGCTGCCGGCGACGATCCCTCCAACACCAGCGCCGTCCGTTCGCTGGGCGTGGAGCGCACGGTCGAGAGCCAGATCGAGGATAACATCCGCCGCGCGCTGACACCTTATCTTGGTCCGGACAATTTCCGCGCCAGCGTCAAGGCCGATGTCAATACCGACACACGCCAAACCGAAGAAACCATCTTTGATCCGGAATCGCGCGTCGAACGCTCCGTTCAAACCGTCAAGGCGAACGAGAACAGCAACCAGCGCCAGGCCGCAACCCCGGCCACGGTCGAGCAGAACTTGCCGGAGACGCAGGCAGCCGCCTCCGATGGTCCGCAGTCGAGCTCGCGGAACGACCGCAAGGAAGAGATCACCAACTACGAAATCAACTCCAAGAAGATCGCCACGGTTTCCAACGGCTACACGGTCACCAAGATGTCGATCGCCGTCGTCGTCAACCAGCAACGCCTGATGTCGGTGCTCGGTAAGGATGCCAAGCCCGAGCAGATTGCCCAACGCGTCGCCGATATCAAGAAGATGGTCGCATCGGCTACCGGCCTCGATGAAAAGCGCGGCGACGTCATCGATGTGTCAGCGGTAGAATTCATCGATGGGCTGGATGGCCAGGAACTCGCCGCGCCCGGTATCCTCGACGCTGTCGCAGGCTACACCGGCAGCCTGATCAATGCGGTCGCCTTCATCGTTGTCGTATTCCTGGTCGCCTTCTTCGGCCTGCGCCCGATGGCTGCGGCCCTAACGAACAAGCCGGCCGCACTTGCCGGCCCAAGCTTCGATGATGTCCAGCGCTCGCTGCCCAATCCAGGCACCGCAAGTGACGCAGAAACTCCCGCTCCGGCGCTGGCCGACAGCCGCCCGGCGCCGCTCGATGACCTGCGCCGGAAACTGCGGCCGGCCCCGCAAGACAGGCTCGCCCGTATGGTCGACATCAATGAAGAGCGCACCGCCAACATCCTGCGCAAATGGACGGCCCAGGAAGCCGTGGGCTGATGCGACAGGCATCCCTTTCCGACCTGCTGCCCGATTTCGGTGCGCCGTCCCTTCATGGCGGCGCGCCAGCCCATGCGCTTGCCGAGTCGCCCACCTTTGCCGATGGTCCTCCTGCGATCGATATCGATAAGCTGATCGCGATGGCTGTTGCCAAGGCCGAGGACGCGCTCGAGACCAAATTGACAGCGGCGTTTGCCGACCAGATCGAGGCAGAACGCCGGACTATGGCGGAGGAGGCCAGGGCCCTGACCGAAGGGCTGGGCGGTGAAATCGGCCAGGCTGTCGATCAACGCATGCAACAGATGGAACAACACCTGCATGACCTGATGGGCGACGCGGTTGCGCGGATTATCGGCGGCCTGCTCAGCGATGATCTGCAGAAGCGGTCCCTTCTCGCGCTGGAAAAAGTCATTCGCGACACGCTTGCCGATAACGAAGCTGCCCGCATCTCTATCCGCGGACCGCTATCCCTGTACGAGCCTCTGAAGGCCACGCTCGGCAAGCGGGCGGCAAGCCTTGATTTCGCTGAAGCCACGACGGTCGACTTGACCCTTGTCGTCAACGAAACCGTCGTCGAAACCCGCATTTCGGAATGGTCCGCAGCCTTGTCGGAGGTCCTTTCATGAGCGCGGCAGACGGAGCCGATCACCGGCAGGAAATCATCATTGTCCGCCGCAACCATGACGACCATGACGACGCTCACCATGGTGGCGTCTGGAAGATCGCCTTCGCAGATTTCATGACCGCGATGATGTGCTTCTTCCTCGTTATGTGGCTGATCAACGCTGCGAACGAACAGACGCGGGCGGCAGTCGCATCTTATTTCAATCCGGTTCCACTCATCGACCGGAGTGCCAGCCGCAAGGGCCTGCAGGATATCGGCGACGGGCCAGATGAACCCGGCTACACCTCCAATGATCCGGTGGAGGGAACAGCCAAACAAGGTCACAACGGCAAGGGCAATCCCGGCAGCGCGCAGGACGAACAAAGCGGTCAGAACGCAAAGCAGGACAAGGCCGAAGAAGCCAAGAACGCTGACGAGAAATTGTTTGCCGATCCCTACGCCGTTCTGGCCGAAATCGCCGCCGAGACTGGCACCAGGCAGAATGTCAGCACCAAGGGCGAAGGCGGGGCACAGACTGCGGGCCCAGCCACCGGCGCCTCCGGCGGTGATTCCTACCGTGACCCATTCGCTCCGGATTTCTGGTCACAGCAGGTATCAACTCCCCTGCCCGAGGCCAGCGCCGAACTAGCCAAGCCGGAAGAGCAATCGCACAAACAAGCGAAGACCGCGGCCAAGGATCAGCAATCCGCCAAGCAGGTGGCCAAAGACCAGCCAGCCGGCAAGGAACAGCAGGCGGGCACGGATCCTTCCATGGCCAAGCCGCAAACTGCCAAGGAAGAAATCGAGGCCACCAAGCAGGACAAGGCTCCGACGGCAGCCACGGAAAAGGCGGCCGAAGAGGTTAGGAAGAAGATTACCGAGGCCTTCAAGCCGGGCGAGGCTATCGCCGACGGCGTCAGCGTGGAAGCCACCGATAAGGGCGTCGTCATCTCCGTCACCGACAGCTTCAATTTTGGCATGTTCGAAATCGGCTCGGCTGTGCCGCGCCGCGAACTCGTGCTTGCGATGGAAAAGATCGGCCGCATCGTCAAGGAACAGAAAGGAACGGTTGCCATCCAGGGCCATACCGACGCTCGCCCCTTCAAGGGCGGCTATGATAACTGGCGGCTTTCCACCGCCCGCGCGCACTCGGCCTATTACATGCTGGTGCGCGGCGGCCTTGATGAAAGCCGTATCAAGGAGGTCGCTGGTTTCGCCGACCGTGAACCGAAGAACAAGGCCGACCCGCTCGCCGCCGCCAATCGGCGCATCGAGATTCTCCTGGAGACGGGGGGATGATCCGCGCCGCGCGCATCGGCGTGTTGGGACTCACCCTTGGCCTGGGGATGGTGACCACCGCCCTCGCCCAAGATCCGTTGCAACCTTATCAAATGGTACGCTCGCTACAACTCGTACAGGACAGGCTGGCGTCGGGCGACCATGCGGCGCTACCGATGCAGAACAAACTGCTCGAAATAGTTGACGCGCGTTTCCGTGCGTCGAAAGCCGACGATTTCAACGAGCCCAGGAACCTGCGTGCCCTGCTTGTCTACGGCATGAGTGGCGGCAATCCCGCCACAGTCAAGAGTGCAGCCGGCCGTGCCCAGCTCGACCAGACCAACCAGGCGATCGTCGACGGCATTCTGGACTATCTCGGCGGACAGCCCGGGCCGGCCATCGAGGCTTTGCAGCCGATCGATCCAATGACGCTGCCGCCTGACATCGGCGCCTTTGTCGCCCTGATCAAGGGATCTCTGCTGGCGATCGAAGATCCGGTTCAGGCGCTGACGTTGCTCGATCAGGCTCGCCTGCTCAGTCCCGGCACACTGGTGGAGGAAGCCGCACTGCGCCGGTCGGTGGCGATCACGACGACCACTGGCGACGCGGCCCGGTTCGCACAGGCCTCCACGCAATATGTCGAACGCTACCTGCTCTCGCCCTATGCCAGCCAGTTCGCCGACAGTTTTGTCGCCGGCGTGGTTACGCTACATCTGGCCCTGAGCCAGGACAAACTGGCCGACATCACCTCGATGATGGACACTGAGCGCGAACGGGTCATCTATCTGCGGATCGCGCGCCGCGCTGCCATCGACGGATTGAACGACTTGTCCGCCTTCGCATCCGCCAAAGCCATCCCCCAGGACAAGGGTGCGACGAAGGCGGACGATCCGCGCGCAGAACTTTACGCCAGCCTGTCCAGCATCACCTCGGCGACAGTCGACGACATTCGCGGCAAGCTGAAGATGATCGACCGCAGCCAATTGTCGCCAAGTGATCGTTCCTTGCTTGATGCGGCCCAGCAGATCACCCAGGAAGTCATTGCACCGCCGATACCGGCGGTCTTCGATCAGCCGCCTTCCGCGGCACAGCAACCCGCCAGGTCGGAACCGGCTTCCAACGTGGCAGCGCAGGAGAAAGCCAAGCCCGCAACCGGCCAGGCTGGCGTCGCAACAGCATCCGAGGCCACCGCAGACAACGGCTCCGATCTTCCGCCCGTCGAAGACGCGGTGTCCGAGCGGCCGGCAACCGAAGCGGCTGCAAAGCCGGCAAAGGAAACCGTACCGGTGCAGCAGAATGCGGCGGTAGAACAGTCGTCAGCGACCCTCTTACCTGCATCTGCGAATGCCGCTTCGGACACCACCGATACCGCGATTGCGGAGACGAAACGCAAACTCGACAAGATCGATCTTCTGCTGGGAGCTTCGCCTCAATGACTGCAAGCATAGGCCAGAACCTTCCAGGTACCGCATTGCCACGGTCCAGTAGCCAGCAATCCGGTAGCAAGGCCGGCGAAGACGGTCCGGCTTTCGATGATCTGCTCACCAATCGCGAAACTTCGGCCAGGGAGAAAGTGACCCAACGCGCGCCACACGCCTCGCATTGGGAAAAAATCCGTGCCGATTTCTCCTTCAGCAGCGGTGAACCTCCCGCGCAGGGAGAGGAAAGCTCGGACGAGGTCGACGAGAAAAGCGGCGACGAACCGCTGGGTGACAAACAGTCAGCCAACTCACAGGATCAAACGGCGGGTGCGCGCGACCGCTTGCCCCTGTTCATAACCCTGCATGGGTTGGGCCGATCGCAACCTGACAACCAAGAAACCCAGGTCGAGCCGGCCACGGCGGAAGCGGAAACCGATCCCCTGTCGGCGGACAAGGCAAAACGAGCGGTTGTGGGACGAACTGCAAAAGGCGTCGACACTGGCCAAGGCGATCAGGAACAATTGCCGAAGATCCATGTCGATCGACCAGCTGCTACGCGCGGCGTGGGTGGTGTACAGCCTGCGCCACAAGCCAATGCGCAAAATCTCATCGCCGGCAGACCAGAGGACACCGCCACGTCGGCCGGTTCGGTCGCAGAAACCATCCCTGGAGATAGCGGCGCAGCCCAGGTTGAGCCGTTGGAGATCACAAAGAATGACCGTCGGGCTACCAACGAAGCCCTGAAGCAATCAGGCGCGTCGCGCGCGACGGTCGTGGCCGAGCAGAATTTTCCGGCGCCTGCCCTCCACAACACCAGCCAGGCGGCACATGACGTTATCGATGCAATCGTAGGCAACGGCGCACCTGCAAGGGCAGCATCGGCAGCGGCTACGGTCGCCCAAAACGGCTCCCCTGTTGCAGTTCCGGCACACATATTGAAGATCGAATTGCATCCGGCAGAGCTCGGAGCCGTTACCGCCAATCTGCGCCTGGTCGGCGAGCAACTGTCGATTGAACTCAAGCCCGAAACCTACGAAGCGCATCGTCGATTGAGTGCGGATCGCGAGGCGATCGTGAAGTCGCTGAAGTCGCTCGGTTTCGACATCGACAAGGTGACGATACTGCAACCATCGGTAGCGGCAACACCGGCCGCACGGGCAGACGCACCGCAGGCTGGAGCGCCTCCCGGACGCGATCAGTCTTCCTTCCAGCCAGGCAGCTCCGGCGGAAATGGTGACGGTACGAGCGGGCAGTCAGGAAGGAACCGCGGCGATGACAGACATCAGGACCAGCGTCCGACGCAGCCTTCTCATGAGCGTTCTGGCAACGGCCTGTTTATCTAGCACGCTGATCGCCGGGACAGCAGCGGCGGCTACCAATCCGTGCGAAGCCGAGATCCTGCGCGCGGCCGACCGCTACCAAATTCCTGCCGGCATCCTTTATGCAGTTGGGTTGACGGAGACGGGAAACAAAGGCAGCCTTCAGCCCAATGCCTTGAATATAGAAGGAAAAGCTGTATTTCCTCGCTCCCGTTCGGAAGCACTTCTTACCTTCGAGGCTGCGCGCCGCGAAGGCAAGACGCTGATCGATCTCGGCTGCATGCAGATCAATCATCGCTACCATGGCGACCAGTTCCGCAGTGTCGAGGATATGCTCGATCCACGCCGCAACGTCGAGTATGCTGCGCGTTTCCTCACGCAGTTGCATGCAAGACATGAAACATGGTCCATGGCCGTGGCGCGCTACCACGCCGGCCCTGACAATGATCCTGCTCAGAAGCGTTACGTTTGCCGGGTCATTGCCAACATGGTGGCCGTCGGCTTTGGCAAATGGACCGCCAACGCGCGCAGTTTCTGCACCCGATAGGTTGTATCTGCAACAAGGCGGCCGCCGCGCGTCTGGGCACGGGGGTGACGCTGTTTTTGTCGGGGGATTCGGTCCGGATCGCCGTCAGATTGTACGCGGTACAACCATCGCGATTCCCGACTCCCAAGAATGCAGTCACAAGAAATAACGGTTAGTCAGGATTCGTGACGAAGACTACGCCTTTCCGCACGGGGCAGATGAACTGATTCGGGGGCTGGGGCGATGATCGTAATCGTGGACGAACGCGAACTTGTAACTGATGGTTACAGCTCGATGTTCGATCGGGAAGGTGTGGCGAGCGCCGGTTTCGCGCCGAGCGAATTCGACGCCTGGGTTTCCAGTGCAGCCGAAGACGATCTGAAATCGGTTCGCGCCTTTCTGATCGGCGACTGCCGCGAGGGCGCTGTCTCCCCACGCCAGATCAGGGATCGCTGCGGTGCTCCTGTCATTGCGCTAAGCGACCACAACTCCCTCGAAAACACCTTGCGCCTTTTCGAATCCGGCGTCGATGACGTCGTGCGCAAACCGGTCCATATCCGCGAAATCCTGGCGCGCATTAGCGCAATCCGCCGCCGCGCTCACGAGGATGCCTCCTTTACCGAGATCGGAGCGATGCGCATCTTCATGGATGGTCGAGACCCCGAGATCGATGGCCAGCCGATGCCGCTGCCGCGTCGCGAGCGTCGCATCCTCGAATATCTGGCCAGCAACCGCGGTCGGCGGGTTACCAAGACCCAGGTCTTCAATGCCATCTACGGCATCTTCGACGAAGAGGTGGAAGAGAACGTGGTGGAGAGCCACATCTCCAAACTGCGCAAGAAACTGCGCGAACGGCTTGGTCACGATCCGATCGATTCCAAACGCTTCCTCGGCTACCGGCTGGTCGCCTGATGCGCCCAACCGCGCCAGCCTCGCGCAAGACAACACGATTAGCTTGGCCGGCGACCCCATGCGCATAACGGAGACGTTGCGATGAGCCTCTATGGAATGATGCGGACCGGCGTTTCCGGCATGAACGCCCAGGCCAACCGCCTGTCCACCGTCGCCGACAACATCGCCAACTCCGACACCACCGGCTACAAGCGCGCCTCGGTGGAGTTCTCCAGCCTGGTCATGCCGGGCACCGGCGCTTCCTATGAATCGGGCGGCGTCAACTCGACCATCCGTTCCGCTGTCTCGGCTCCAGGCGTTTTGAGGGGCACCACTTCGGTTTCGGATCTCGCCATTCGCGGCGATGGCTTCTTCGTCGTGCAGGACTCGTCCGGCACTCCCTTCATGACCCGCGCCGGCTCCTTCGTGCCGGACGCCCAGGGCAGGCTCGTCAATGCCGCCGGCTTCCAGCTGATGGCCTACAGCTATGAAAACGGCGTGCCGGCTGCGACGGTCAACGGTTTCCAGGGCCTGGTCCCCGTCCAGATTTCGGACGGCAAGATGACGGCCACGCCTTCGACCTCGGGAACCTTCAGCGGCAACCTGCCCTCCGGCGCCAACGCCATCGTCGCGCCGGCAACGGCGCCCTCTGCCAACCAGGCAACCGCCCAGTACACCAACAAGTCTTCGATGGTTGCCTATGACAATCTCGGCAACAAGGTGATGCTCGACGTCTACTTCACCAAGACCGGCGTCAACGCCACCACCGGCGAGGCCACCTGGGACGTGGCCGTCTTCGATCAGTCGAAGGCGGCGGCGGGTGGACCATTTCCCTATGGAGCAGCGGGCAGCAGCCCGCTCGGAAGCACCACGCTTACCTTCGACAACATGGGTAAGCTTACCGGAACCAACAACAACGTCACCTTCACAGTTCCCGGCGGACAATCGCTCAAGCTCGACTTGAAGGGTCTCAGCCAGATCGGCGCCGGCTATACCGTCACCGGCCAGGTCAACGGCAACGCTCCGAGCAACATCGAAAAGGTGCAGATCGGCAAGGACGGCACAATCTACGCCCAGTATCAGGACGGCTCGACCAAGGCGCTATACAAGATTCCGCTGGCACAGGTGCCGAGCCCGGACCGACTGCTCCAGCAGTCCGGCAACGTCTTCACGCAAAGCCCGGATTCAGGCGAGGTTCAGATCGGCTTCCCCGGCGAAGGCAAGCGTGGCGAGGTCGTCTCCGGCGCACTCGAGAACTCCAACGTCGATATCGCCGAAGAGCTCACAAGCATGATCTCCTCGCAGCGAAGCTATACAGCCAACTCGAAGGTGTTCCAGACAGGTTCTGAACTGATGGACATCCTCGTCAACCTGAAGAGATGAGGCGCGGCCAAGAGGCCCGGTCGATGGTCGACCGGGCCTCGGCCGCATCACTGCCTGAAAGACCCGCATGTCGTTGTCAACCGCACTCAGCATCGCCCAGTCATCGCTCAAGGCAACGTCGCGGCAGACAAGTATCGTCTCACGCAACGTCGCGGATGCCTCCAATCCGGATTATTCGCGCCGCATTGCGATGCTCGCCTATACCGACCCCGGCGTCAGCGCGGTCAAGATCCATCGCGCCGCCAATGAACTGCTGTTTCGGCAGAACCTCAGCGCGCTTTCATCCTGGAGCGGCCAGGGAACACTGGCCCAGGGCATGGATCGGCTCGAATTGCAGGTAAACGGTGTCGACAATGCATCGTCTGCCTCCACCGCGATCGGCAATCTGCAAAAAGCGCTCCAGCTCTATGCCACCACGCCGTCGAACCAGAATCTCGGCACCAGCCTGATCGAGTCGGCGCGCCAGGTCGTTCGTTCCTTGAATGACGGCACCAACGCCCTCCAGGATTTCCGCACCAAGACCGATGGTGAGATCGCCACGGCAGTCGCCGATATCAATGACCTGCTCAAGCAGTTTGAAATCGCGAACCAGGCCGTCGTCACGGGCACACGTTCGGGGGAAGATGTCTCCGACGCTCTCGATCAACGTGATGCGTTGCTGAAGAAGATTTCGGAATTCGTTCCAATCTCCACCTACACCCGTGGCAGCAATGACATGGTCATCACCACCGGTGACGGCACCACACTGTTCGAGACTATCCCGCGCTCGGTGACCTTCACGCCCTCGCCCGGATACACCCCAGGCGCGGTAGGCGGCCAGATTTATATCGACAAGGTCCCGCTGAAGGTCCCCAGTACAACTGAAGCAGCGGGCAAACTGGCCGGCATGCTGCAATTGCGCGACAACGTCACCGTCACCACGCAGCGGCAGTTGGATGAAATCGCCCGCGGCCTCATTACCGCTTTTGCCGAAACGGCTCCCGGTCAGCCGGACGCCGTCGGCCTCTTTTCCTGGCCAGGCGCACCAGGAATCCCACCTGCCGGCACGCTGATCAACGGGCTCGCGGGAACGATCAAGATCAATGCTGCGGTCGATCCGGCAGCCGGGGGCAATCCGGCCCTGCTGCGTGACGGTGGCATCAACGGTGCAGTCTATCGCACCAACCCCAATCCGGCCGGCAGCGGCGCCTCCTATACCGACAGGTTGATCGCCTATGGTGAAAAACTCACCAAGCCAATGGCTTTTGATCCGAGTGCCGGCATCACCGCCAACTCCAGTGTCGTCTCTTATGCCGCCAGCTCCATCGGCTGGTTCGAAGGCGTGCGCCAGCAGGCATCGAACCTCGCCGACACCAAGGAAGCACTGGCGCAACGCACAGGTGAGGCCCTCTCCAACGCCACCGGCGTCAACGTCGACAACGAAATGTCGCTGATGCTGGATCTCGAACACACCTACCAGGCTTCCGCGCGCATCCTGACCACCGTCAACCAGATGCTCGATGCTCTCCTCGCAGCGGTGAGATAAGTCATGAAGACCACCTCGGTTTCGTCCTCTGCCATGTCCAACGCGATGCGCTATTCGCAATCGCGCATGCAGGTCGAACTCATAAAGCGCCAGAAGGAAATGGACACGCTGCGTGTCGCCGATCTCGGTCTGGCACTCGGCGCACGCACGTCACAATCGGTCACCTTTGCACGCGACCTGGAACGGTTGAACACCATCGTCGATTCCAACAAGCTGATCTCGTCGCGGCTCTCGACCACGCAGGACGCGCTGAGCAAGCTCGGCGATGCCGCGCAGAAGCTCCTGACCGCCGTGACCACCGCCGTCGGCAGTGATCCGGGCTCGAACGTCACGCGCGATGCCGGCAAGGCCGCATTGCAGTCGATGACCTCGATCCTCAACTCGAGCATCAACGGCGAGTACCTGTTTGCCGGTACCAATACCGATGTAAAGCCTATCAACGACTTTACCGCTGCCGGATCACCGGCCAAGGCTGCCTTCGACGCGGCCTTCTTAGCGCGTTTCGGCTTCCCTTCGACCGATCCTGCGGCGGCCGGCCTCACGGCTGCACAGATCGACAATTTCATCACCACCGACGTGACGCCCCAGTTTTTCGGACCCAACTGGAAGGCCAACTGGTCGAATGCCACTGATCAGCAGATCGTCAGCCGCATTTCGCTCAATGAAACGACAGAGTCCTCCGTCAGCGCCAACACCGACGGCGTCAAGAAACTTGCTATGGCCGCCACTATCGTGACGGCACTGTTCTCAGGCAATCTCAGTGCCGACGCCAAGAAGGCGGTTGCGCAGAGAGCATTAACGCTGACAGGCGAAGCCGTCGGAAGCATCGCGCAGACACAATCGCAAGCTGGTATCATCGAGCAGCGGGTGAGCGATGCGAGCGACCGCATGAAGGCCCAGATCAACCTGTTCGAAAAGCACGTGCTCGACCTCGAAGGTGTCGATCCCTATGAGGCCGCCAATCGCGTCAATGATCTGATGTCGCATATCCAGACTTCGTTTGCGCTCACCGCTCGCATCCAGCAGCTCAGCCTGATCAACTTCCTGAAGTAACCGGCGATCGGACAAGCGATGTATCAATTTTCCTACGCCGACATCCAGACGGACTCCGTAGCGGACGCCAAGGACCGCGAGCGACACCTTCTGACGCGGTCGATCGATCTTCTGATCGATGCCGCGAACGCCGGCAAAGATTCCATGCAGGCGGTGGAAGCCCTGCATTTCACCAACCGCGTATGGACGGCGCTGCTTGAGGATCTCTCCTCGAATGAAAACGCCTTGCCGAAGGAACTGCGCGCCAATCTGATTTCGATCGGCATGTGGCTGCTGCGTGAAACCGAAGATATCCGCCAGGGTCGTTCCAACAATTTCGATGGACTGATTGAAGTGTCGCAGATCATCCGGGACGGTATTCAATGACGCCGGTAAAGAGCACGCTGAAGCTCTCGCTCAAACCCGGTGAGCGCATCTATCTCAACGGCGCTGTCATCCGTGTCGACCGCAAGGTCACGCTGGAACTGTTGAACGATGTGCAGTTCCTGCTGGAAGGCCATGTCCTCCAGGCTGAAGACGCCTCGACGCCACTCAGGCAGCTCTATTTCGTGGCGCAGATCATGCTGATCAATCCGCAAGGCGCGGAGGAAGCACGCGAGATGTTCCGCCACTCGCTGCCGCTGCTGCTGGCCTCCTTCCACAACGAGCGTATCCGCTCGACGCTGAAGGATGTCGACCGCATGGTCTCGGAAGGCCATGTCTATGAAGCGCTGCGCGCGATCCGCTCGCTCTATCCGCTGGAAAAGCTCGCGCTCGATGCGCACCAGACTGAAATCCAGGACGCCCCGCGTCCGCTGGCAATGGGAGCACGCTGATCATGGCCGTCGACATGAACGTCAACAACAACGTCGGCAACGGCACGCCGCAGACGCAGCAGAAGTCGAAGACATCGGTCGACTACCAGTCCTTCCTGAAGCTTTTGATGGCGCAGATGAAGAACCAGGACCCGACCAAGCCGATGGACTCGACCCAGTACGTCGCGCAGCTCGCCCAGTTCTCGCAGGTCGAGCAGTCGGTGCAGATGAACACCAAGCTGGAATACATCCTGCAGTCTTCGGCATTATCGCAGGCGGACTCGCTCATTGGCCGCCAGCTGACCTCCGCCGACGGCAAGACCACCGGTGTCGTCAAGGAAGTGCGGTTGGCCAGCGATGGCCTGATCGCGGTGCTGAACGATGGCAAGGAAGTACCGGTGCTGCCCGGCGTCGTCGTCAAGCAGGCCCCGGCAGCCTGAGGCACGCGCGATGAATGAGGCCGACGCACTCGATATCGTCCAGTTCGCGGTCTGGACGGTACTGACGGCATCGGCGCCGGTCGTGCTGGTCGCCATGGTGGTGGGCATCGGCATCGCACTGATCCAGGCCCTGACGCAGATCCAGGAAATCACGCTGACCTTCGTGCCGAAGATCGTCGCCATCATGCTCGTGGTGGCGCTGACTGGACCGTTCGTGGGCGGTCAGATCTCGGCCTTTACCAACGTCGTCTTCGAGCGCATTCAGCACGGCTTCTGATTGCTTAGAGCGCCGCGCGTCCATTGCGACGCGCAAAGGACGCTCTAAAATTATGAATCTACGCATTGGCCTTTGGCGGGATTCTATCCCCCGCCTGGACCAGTGCAAATTCCAAAAGCCGTTCGCCTTTTCCGCAGTCTCGTCTAACTTTGTCGGCAAACGCTGCCAGCGAGAGCAGCGATTCACGAGACGAGCCATGCCTCACGACAACGGTCCCACAATCGAGGACGAGCCGAGTAACCAACGCATTTCCGCGCTGGCGCCTTTTCAGCATGGCATCTTTCGCGCTGTGTGGAGTGCCAGCCTGGTCTCTAATCTGGGCGGCCTGATCCAGGGCGTTGGCGCCGCCTGGATGATGACGCAGATCGCCACCTCTCCCTACCAGGTGGCGCTGGTGCAGGCTTCGACGACGTTGCCGATCATGCTGTTCGCGCTGATCGCCGGCGCCATCGCCGACAGCTACAATCGCCGCAAGGTTATGCTGATCGCACAGAGCTTCATGCTCGTCGTGTCATTGCTCCTGATGCTTTTCACCCAACTCGACCTGCTCACGCCGTGGCTGCTTTTGGCCTTCACCTTCCTGATCGACTGCGGCACGGCACTTAACAGCCCCTCCTGGCAGGCTTCCGTCGGCGACATGGTCCCACGCAACAAAGTGCCGGCAGCGGTGGCGCTGAACTCGATGGGCTTCAACCTGACCCGCAGTGTCGGACCCGCACTGGGCGGCATCATCGTGGCGACGCTTGGCGCCGCTGCCGCTTTCGCCGCTAACGCTTTCAGCTATGTCGGCCTGATCATCGTCATGGCACGCTGGAAGCCGAACCTGCCGGCATCAAACCTGCCGCGCGAGTCACTGGGAGCTGCGATGGGCGCCGGGCTGCGCTATGTCGCCATGTCGCCCAACATCGGCAAAGTGCTGGTACGCGGCTTTATCTTTGGCTTCAGTGCGGGCGCCGTGCTTGCCCTCCTGCCACTGGTGACGCGCGACCTCATCAAGGGTGGCGCGCTCACCTACGGTGTCATGCTGGGCGCCTTCGGCATCGGCGCAGTTATCGGCGCGCTGACCAGCGCACGGCTGAGACAAGTTCTCCCCAGCGAAACCATGGTCCGCTCGGCCTTTCTTGGCTTCGCGCTTTGCGCGACCGTCGCCGCCGTCGGCCCCCATGCCTGGCAGGTGGCGCTCGGTCTCCTGGTGGGCGGCGCGTGCTGGGTCACCGCGCTTTCGCATTTCAACATTACCGTGCAGATGTCGACCCCGCGCTGGGTGGTGGGGCGAGTGCTTTCCATATACCAGATGGCGACCTTCGGCGGCATCGCCTTGGGCAGTTGGATCTGGGGGGTGACCGCCGACAATCACGGCGCCAGCGTCGCCCTTCTGGCTGCGGCCGTTACAATGCTGGCAGGTGCAGCTATCGGCTTTATCCTGCCGCTGCCGCAGCACATTGCGCCCAATCTCGATCCGCTCGACCGCTGGCGCGAACCCATGCTGGCACTCGACCTCAAGCCGCGCTCGGGGCCGATCGAGATCACGATCGAATACGTCATCAAGGAAGAGGACGTGTCCGAGTTCCTGAAGGTGATGACCGATCGGGCGCGCGTGCGCCGGCGCGACGGAGCCCGCAATTGGGTGCTGGCGCGCGATCTCGAACATCCCGAAATCTGGATGGAAAGTTATCACACGCCAACCTGGCTGGATTACATCCGCCATAACACACGCGCCACACATGCGGATGCGGAAATCACGGAACGCATACGAGCGCTGCATTCCGGCATCGAACGGCCCAGGGTGCGGCGGATGATCGAGCGTCCGACCAATCCTATCGGCTACTACGGCACGCCGAAGCCGCATGAGGAGCACTGATCCGATCGCCATGACCGGACCCCTGCGTCACCCTTCGCCTGAGAGATCGCGCCGTGCCTTGTCGAGTTCCTCGGCATAGCGGCGCAACAGATGTCCCTCAGTGAGCAACCCGACCACCTTGCGACTTTCGAAATCCTCGACGACCGCCAGTTCCTCGGCACCGGCGCGATGGAAGGTCTCGGCTGCAGACTGCACATTCATCGATGGCACCAGCACGGAATCGCCGAAGCGTGTGAGGGTCAAAACTGTGCTTGCCGGGTCGGGCTGGTCACCATAGGCATCCGAGACGATGATCATGCCAATGTAGCGCTGTTCGCCGTCCACAGCGATGACACGCTGTGCCGACCCGAGCGGCACCTGCTGGCGGAATTCAGTGACGGTCGTCATGGCGGCGATGGTGCGGACATCCTTGCGCATCATCAAGCCGACGGTCAGGCTTCGCATCCAGCCGACGTCCTGCGCCGAACGAATGGTTTCGCCGCGCAGATGAAAGCGCCATGTCGAGAATGAATAGCCGAAGGTCTCGCGCACCAGGATCGACGTCATGATCGCGGCGGCCAGCACCACACCGGTCAACGTCAGGTCGCCCGTCGATTCCAACGCCAGGAAGGCCATTGTCAGCGGCCCACCGATGATGCCGACCGCCATCGAGCTCATACCGACGACGGCAGCGACAGCGGGATCGATGCCTGAAGCCGGTGCGATCGCCAGCACGATCGCAGCAAAGATCTTGCCCAGGAGTGCGCCAAGCAGCAGCGAGGCGAAGAACAGGCCGCCGCGGAAACCGGAGCCGAGCGAAATGACGGAAGCCGCGATCTTGAGCAGGAACACAGTGGCAAGCACGGTGAGCCCGTAGCTCATCGCGAATTCTCTATGCAGCGCGCCGTGACCGCTGGACAGCACCTGTGGCGTGACAAGCCCGAGCAGCCCAACGGCGCAACCGCCAAAGAATGGTCTGAGCGAAGAGTCGATCGACAGTCGGCTGAGGCCGCGCTCGACGGCAGCCACCATATACATGATGGCGACCGAAACGCCGCCGGCGATGAGCCCGAGCGCCAAAAACGGCAGATACTGGCTGGCACTCAGCTTCGGCACGGCGCTGAGTTCCAGCGGGAACGGTGCCCCGCCCAGCCAGCCTGTCACCAGCGTCGCGCAGATTGCCGCCGTCATCACCGGCGCGACATTGGCAATGGAGTAGATGCCGATGATCAGCTCGAAGCCATAGAAGGCTCCGGTCAAGGGCGCGTCGAAGGCGGCAGCGATGGCACTGGCAGCGCCAGCGCCGACGAGAATGCGGACATCGTTGCGCTTCATGCGGAAGAACCGCGCCAGCCGCGAGCCGAAACCGCCACCAACCTGCGTGTAGCCGGCCTCGAGGCCCACCGATGCGCCGAAGCCGGAAGACAGCATCGTCTGCCCGGCGATGATGAAGGTATCGGTCAGCGACATGCGCCCGCCATAAAGCGCATTCGCTTCGATCGGGTCGACTGGCGTGCGGAATCGGCTTTTGCGCAGCCAGATGATGGACAGTCCGAGCAGCAGCCCCCCGACCGCTGGCATCGCCGCCTGGAGCGGGTGGCTGAGCGAAAACATCGATGACAGCCGGCCACCCTCCGGCACGTCGAACAGCAACCAGTGCATGCCCTGCACGAAAGCGCTCATCGCCGTCACCGCAAGGCCCGAAAACGCACCGACCACCGCGGCCAATAGGACGATGATGATGCCGCGCGCTTCCAGCACGGGAACCGAACGGACCAGCAGGGCACGCAGACGACGGGCTTGGACAGGCAAGGAGTGGGTCGAAGACAACGGACGGCTCGCGAATGTCTCAATGGGCAACGCCCTCGACCGCCTGATACGCCCCGCATGGCGGCATGGCAACCGCGCAGTCCGACGCATCTTGTCTGCCTGCGCCGCGAGTTTGACGGTTGCATCTTTCGAGGCTCGCGCAAGCTTGGCCGGTTACTGTGTATGGCCCGGACTGCCGTTTCAGGACCGGGAAGCATTGCATGCGAGGTGGATATGGCAATCAGCGAAAGCATTTCGGCAGACGCAATGCCGCGCAACAGCCGCGATATCTTCTTCGCGCTGGGCATCGTCGTCATCCTGGCGGTGCTGTTTCTGCCTATCCCGGCCTTTCTGATCGACGTCGGTCTCGCCTTTTCGATCGCGCTTTCGGTGCTGATCCTGATGGTAGCCTTGTGGATTCCGCGGCCGCTCGACTTCTCGTCGTTCCCGACCGTGCTGCTCATCGCCACCATGCTGCGCCTGTCGTTGAACATCGCGACGACCCGCATGATCCTTTCCCACGGCAATGAGGGCACCCACGCCGCCGGTTACGTGATTTCGGGCTTTTCGAAGCTGGTCATGTCGAGTGACTTCGTCATCGGTCTGATCGTCTTCCTGATCCTGGTCGTGGTGAATTTCATCGTCATCACCAAGGGCGCTACCCGTATCGCGGAAGTCGGCGCCCGCTTCACGCTCGACGCCATCCCCGGCAAGCAGATGTCGATAGACGCCGACCTCTCCGCCGGCATGATCGACGAAAAGACCGCACAGCTGCGTCGCCGCGAGCTGGAAGAAGAATCCTCCTTCTTCGGTTCGATGGATGGTGCTTCGAAATTCGTGCGTGGTGACGCCATCGCCGGCCTGATCATCACGGCCATCAACATCGTCGGCGGCATCGCCATCGGTTATCTGCGTCACAACATGGGGCTGGGTGAAGCTGCAGATGTCTTCATCAAGCTCTCGGTCGGCGACGGCCTCGTCACCCAGATCCCCGCCCTTATCGTCTCCCTTGCAGCTGGCCTCCTCGTCTCCAAGGGGGGCACGCGCGGCTCCGCCGAAAAGGCGGTGTTCGGCCAACTTGGCGCCCATCCGCGCGCGCTTTATGTAGCGGCCGCCCTGCTCGGATTGCTTGCTGTAATGCCCGGCCTGCCGATGTTCCCGTTCGTGACACTGGGGGCGGCCATGGCCGGCATGGGTTACATCATTCCGCTGCGCCAGAACCGCCGCCTGGCCGAACAGGAAGAGGCGCTCAACCGCGAGGCTGCGGTCAAGGTCGAGGAAGAAAAGAACTCGGTGAAGTCCTCTCTGGCCACCGCCGAAATCGAATTGCTGATTGGCAAGCAACTTTCGACCAAACTGCTCACCTCACATCAGGAACTCGCCTTCCGCATGGGCAAGATGCGCAAGAAGTTCGCCACGCAATACGGCTTCGTCGTGCCGGAAGTGAAACTCACCGACGATTTCGGCATTCCGCCGAAAAGCTACCAGATCAAGATCCACGGCACCGTCGTGGCGGAGCACCAGATGCGGGTCGGTGAACTGATGGTGCTGCTCGGCACCCGCGAGTTGCCCGATATCCCAGGCGAGGAGGTGCGCGAACCAGCCTTCGGCATGCGCGCCTATTCGGTTATGGAAGCTTTCGCCGAGGACCTGAAACGCGAGCAGTACACCTTTGCCGACAACATGTCCGTGCTGCTCACCCATCTCTCCGAAGTGGTCCGCAACAACCTGCCGCAGTTGCTCTCCTACAAGGACATGAAGACGCTGCTGGACAGCCAGGATCCGGAATATCGCAAGCTTGCCGACGAGGTCTGTTCCTCGCATATCTCCTATCCTGGCCTGCAGGCGGTACTCAAATTGCTGCTTGCCGAGCGTGTCTCTATCCGCAATCTGCACCTCATCATCGAGGCGATCGCCGAGATCGCGCCGCATGTGCGGCGCACGGAACAGATCGTCGAGCACGTACGCATCCGTATGGCGCAGCAGATCTGCGGCGACCTGTCGGAAGGTGGTGTCCTCAAGGTGCTGCGGCTTGGCAACCGCTGGGACCTCGCCTTCCATCAGAGCCTCAAGCGCGATGGCAAGGGTGAAATACGTGAATTCGATATCGATCCGCGCCAGCTGGAAGAATTCGGTCAGGAAGCATCCAAGGCGATCCGCCAGCACATGGAGGCTGGCGAGCGCTTCGTGCTCGTCACTGCGCCGGACGCCCGCCCCTATGTGCGCATGATCATCGAACGGTTGTTCACCACCTTGCCGGTGCTCAGCCATGTCGAGATCGCCAAGGGTGTCGAGATCAGGGTTCTCGGGACCATTTCCTGATCATGGATCTGACAGCTGTCACGCAAGGCTTCGTGCTGGCGGCGTTCCTCGCCTTCTGCCGCGTCGGCGCCTGCTTCATGTTGATGCCGGGGCTGTCCTCGATCCGCCTGCCGTTGCAGGTTCGCCTGTTCACCGCGGTTGCGGTCACCGTCGGTCTGCTCGCCTTTTTGTGGGACAAGATCTATCCCCACGTCGACATGCGGCCTGCCATCTTCGTGCCGATGATCGTTTCAGAACTTCTGGTGGGCGGGCTGATCGGCGCCATGACACGTCTCTATATGGAGGCACTGCGCTTCATCGGTGCCGGTATCGCCATGCTGATCGGCTATGGTGGTGCAGGCGGGCCGGCAATCGAAGAGCCCGAGCCGCAGGCGGCGGTCGCCGCGCTGATCTCTTTTTCAGCGTTGATGCTGCTTTTCGCGCTCAACTTCCACCATGAGGTCATCCGCGCACTGATCACTTCCTACGATGTGGCGCCTGTGAACGTCTTCTTCAGCGCACAGGCATCACTGGTCGACGTTACCGACACGCTTTCGGAATCGTTCCTGTTGGTGCTCAGGCTGGGCAGTCCTTTCGTCGCCTATGCCATCCTGATCAACCTGGCGATCGGCTTCGTCAACAAGCTGACACCGCAGATCCCGATCTACTTTATCTCGCTTCCCTTCGTCATCGCGGGCGGCTTGATCCTGTTCTACTTTGCCATCCCGACGCTGCTGTCGCTGTTCGGCGACGGCTTCATCGAAACCACATTGGCCAGGTGAGACGATGACGACCCGCAAGGACCGTTTGAAGAATCTTGTGGAGGTGCAGGAGCAGTTGAAAGCGCTACACGAGATGCGCAGAGCCGGCTTCCTTGCGAAGGCCGTTGCGGCCGAGCAGGAGGCGTCGGAAATCGCCGCGCGTTTCGACGCGCCGGATTCGCTTTCGACGCTGTTCCCGGAAATCTATCAGCAGCGCATCGCGGCAGCCCGCGCCGACCGTGACCGCAACCTCGACAACGCGCGCCGCGAGGCAGGCAGCCTCGCCACCGCGACCGCGCGCACCAACATGGTCGAGCGCGCTTATCGCGACGCGCGCCGCGAAGACGAGCGCCAGCGCTCCGATCGCGAACGGCTCGACCTGATTGAGCAAAAGCGCGGGGCGGAGAAATGAAGATGACATTACGAAGACGGCCAACACCATCCCCGCAAGCCTGCGGCAAGCTTGTTCGGCCATCATTACTCAACGCACATTAGAGCGTTTCCGTTTTTCACGGAAACGCGGAAACGCTCTAACTCTTTGTTTTACGCAATTCCGGGCGGAAAACCGCGTTCTCCTGGAGTTGCTCAAGCAGGAAGGTACAGCTTTTTGGCGATCTCCCCTCCCAGCGACATCGTCCTGGACGTGGCCCGCGCCGCCGAGCCTATGGACGTCGAGGCCGCACGCGCCGCGCTCACCAAGCGCGCCGGCGGCGCCTCCGTTGCCTTTGCGGTGGACGCTGATATGGGGTCACGCCCAGCGGGACCGCCAGCCGGGACGGATCGCGGTCAGGAATTCAAGCGCTTCGAAGCGATGGTTCTGCAGACCTTCATCCAGAATATGCTGCCGAAGGACACTGAAAGCGTCTACGGCAAGGGCCTGGCCGGAGACATGTGGAAATCGCAGCTTGCCGAGCATATGGCCGACGTCATGGCGGAACGCGGCGGCATCGGCATCGCCCGCTCGATGCTGGTCGACCACTATCGTGACGGCGAACGCAGCGTACCGGTCGGTCCCGTCACAGGCGGGCCGGAAAAAGCGACGATCGACGAACAGAACCGGCTGTCGGATTCGCTTGTGCAGGAAATTCAGCGGCGGATGGTCCGCTCGCTAGACGGCGATGCGGCGCCGGTTGAAACGAAGACGAAGGTTTAGGAACGACCATGGATCAGTTGGAGCACAATTCGGGCCTCATGGCACATTCCGATCTCATCATCTCCAGGGTCGGCAGCCTGACCGCCATCATCAATCGCATCGAGGAAGCGGTCGAGACGGAGACGGCTGCCATCCGCACCGACATGAATTTCGACCTAAAGGCCTCGAACGCACGCAAGAGCCGCTGCCTCTACGAGCTCAACCGCGCCATAAAGAACATCACCGCCGAGGAGCTCGTCGACGAGCACAAGGAAGGCCTCCTGCGCCTGCGCGGCAAGCTGGAGCGTAACGAAGCCGCCCTGCTCGCCCACCTCAGCGCCGTCAGCGAAGTCGCAAACCTGATGAAGAACGCAATCCAGCACGCCGAGACCGATGGAACCTATTCCGCCGGCGAATTCGGCTGGGCCAAGTCGTAACAGGCCATGATCAAATTCATCATCGCAGCGCTCTGGATCGTCGCCGCCACCGTCGGCGCGACCTTCTACGCCTTCCAGGCGGCCGGCGCGCGCGGTGATGATCCGGCGCCGAAGCCGCTGCTTGGCGGGCTGGATTATGTCTCGACCGAAATCATTTCGGTGCCGATCATCCGCAGTTCGGTGGTACAGGGCTATTTCCTGACCAAGCTGGTCTATACGGTCGAACCGAAGGAACTGGCGAAGCTGTCAGTGCCGGCGGTCGCGCTGATCACCGACCAGGTCTATTCCTATCTCTATGCCAACCCGCAGATCGATTTCTCCAAGCAGGAGACGGTCGACCTCGACAAGTTCCGCAATTCGATCCGCGAGAGCGTCAATGCCCGTGTCGGCATCGAGCTCATCCGCGATGTGCTGGTCAACCAAGTCAACTATCTCAGCAAGGACGACGTCCGCGACAATGCCATCAAGCGGCGCGGCAGCGGGCTGGTTGAACCGATCCTGAAGCCGATGCAGCCACAAGCAGAAGCGCCTGCCAAACCCGCCGGGCATTGATGCCGGCTTAGCATCCCGGCGAGGCCTTCAACCGGCGTGCTGCGGTTTCCGACGCACCGCGCCACCTGATGTTGAGCTGCTCGCAATTGGCCAGAGTCGTGTCCTTCGACATCGACTGATGTTCAAGGCATGCTTGCGAGTTCGCATGCCGCGACCACGCTTTTCGAAGTCTCGCATCATCGCTCTTTGAGCTCGGTTCTGGTCCTCCAAGCTCCTTCCCACGCAAATGTAAGCTTGCAGTCACATTGGCGTCGGAGTTTATCAACGTGCAATAAAAACGTTTTTATTTTCCTTGAAATCGTTTTTATCGCTTGATAACGTCTCAAAAAAGGGAAGCGAGCGACGCTTATGGCCAAAGCCAAGTCTGTATCCGATCGCACTTTGCCGACGATCAAGACGCTGGCTGCGCATACCGGCTATTCGATCGGCACCATCTCAAAGGCTTTGCGCGGTTCGCCGGTCGTCACCAATGCCACCCGCGAAGAGATCCTGGCCGCTGCCCGTGAACTCGGCTATCAGGCGAATGCTCGCGGCATGGCACTGCGCACGGGCAAGACCTATCAAGCCGCAGTGTTGATGCCGATAACCTCGGCCGCCGGTTACGAATGGGATGGCGTCGAATATACGCAGATCCTCAGCGGTATCTCGCAGGCGCTGGACGGGGGTGACTACCAGCTTTCCGTCTATGGCTACCGCAGCTTCGACGATGCCTGTGCCGTCGCTCGCCGCATTGCCGATCAGCGCCTCGCCGACGGGCTGATCTTCTCCGGCGTTCTGGCGAACGATCCGCGCATTGCCATGCTGGTCGAGGCAGATTTTCCTTTCGTATCGCTTGGCCGCTGCCGACAGCAGCTCGTCTATGCCCATGTCGACGTCGACAATGAATGGGCCGCCTATGCGGCGACCGCACGGCTGATCGCCGGCGGTCACCAGCGCATTGCACTCATCAATGCCGAGCCGCGCCTCTCCTATGCGTTGGACAGGATCGACGGTTTCAACCGGGCCTTCCGGGAAGCAGGGAATGAGCCCTCGCTGGATCTCGTGATTGGCGGCGATCTCACCGCGCGTTTCGGCCGCGACACCACGCTTAAGCTTTTCAAGCAGCCGTCGCCGCCAACGGCATTGGTCTGCGTGAACGAAGCTACCACTTTGGGCGTGCTTTCCGCGCTGAGCAGCCTCGGCCTTCGTGTCGGCGAGAATGTCGACGTCATCGCCTATGACGACATCAACGTCAGCGCCTATTTCAGCCCACCGATCACCACCTTCTACCAGCCGATCGAACTGCTCGGCCGTCGGCTCGGCGAATTCCTGCTGCTGCGCATGGTGGATGAAGGTGCGGCGAAACTTGCCGAAGTCTTCCGGCCCGAACTGATCGGCCGGCAGCCCGACAATCTTGGCGGCCGTCTGGGCCGCTCCTGATCCGATCATCAAGCTCAAAAAGGGAGGAAAGAGCATGAAGAGAATTTTGACTGGCCTCGTCCTGGCGCTGCTGGCGTCCGGCGCGGCACACGCAGCCGATCTCGGCGGCAAACTGCTGAAGGTGGGATCCGACACCACCTCCCCACCGATGGAAAGCGTCGATGCGACGAGCGGCCAGATCGTCGGCTTCGATGTCGACGTCGTCAACGCCATCTGCGCCAAGATCAACTGCAAGGCGGAGTTTGTCACCACCGGTTGGGACGGCATTTTCGCCGCGCTCGACCAGAGCAATTTCGACCTCGTCGCTTCCGGCGTCTCCATCACCGACGAACGCAAGAAGGCGATGGATTTCTCCGAGCCCTACATCGTCAACAGCCAGGCAATCCTGATGCGGGTGGAGGATGAGGGGCTGACCGCCGAAGACTTCAAGACCAAGGGCAAAAAACTCTCCGCCCAGGCCAACACCACTGACGCCCAGGTGGCCGAGGGCATTGCCGGCAAGGATAACGTCACGGCCTATGACAGCTTCGCAGCCTCGCTCATCGCGCTCAAGAACAAAGATGTCGACGGCGTTGTCATCAACGGCGCCAACGCCGCAGCCTACGAGAAGGAGTTTGCCGGCGAACTGGTGGTGCCCATCCGCAACCTGCAGTCCGATCCGCTTGGCCTCGTCTTTCGCAAAGGCGACGAGAATGTCGCCGCATTCAATGAGGGCATCGCGGCGATCAAGGCGGACGGTACCTTGGACGCGCTGATCACCAAATACTGGGGCACCAAGTAGCGGCTTTGCTTCACGGGCTCCGGCGTGACGCCGCGCCGGAGCCGTTTTTCCGAAGGAGGGCGGATAGAGATGCGCTACCTTATGCGCCTGCGGCCCAGCAACCTGATCATCGCAGCCGCCCTGCCGTTCATCGTCTACCTGTTTGCCAGCTCGGCGGACTACCAGCGCTCGCTGCGCGCCATCGTCGGCGTCGAGCATGGTTCCTCGGTCTTTGTTCCCGGCTTCCTGCTTCTGGTCATAGCCTTCGCGGCAGGCGTCGGCAGTGTCCTGTTTTCGCGCGCATCGGCGCCAAGGCCGCATCTCGCCAAGATCTGCGCCGCACTGAATCTGCTGACGGCAATAGCCGCTGCCGGCACCGACATCATTCGCCCTTATGTGGCTTCCGTCGTTGCCAATGCGGTCGATCCCTTCACCTCGAAACTGGTGGTGCAGGGCGTGACGCCACGCCGGCTCACCGGTGCCGCCGACGCGATGGTGCAAGGCTATGCCTCAGTGCTTTTCTGGGCTTACCTGGCGGTCACCATTGCGGCACTCGCGCTTTTCTTTTTCAGCGGACAAGCAACTCGCGCGAAGAAAGCCGGCCGAGCAACGCTGCTTGCAGTCAA
The DNA here is from genome assembly GCF_002858745.1 of Mesorhizobium loti. Lineage (GTDB taxonomy): Bacteria > Pseudomonadota > Alphaproteobacteria > Rhizobiales > Rhizobiaceae > Mesorhizobium > Mesorhizobium loti_F. Next base: position 76,176 of record NZ_PJRO01000012.1, read on the forward strand.
CGGCTTCGGCCTTGTCGTCATCCTGTTCTTCGCGCCGATGGCATTCGCCGCTGGCGTCGCCACGACCATCCGCGCCGCTGTCGCCGCCTACATCCTTGCAGCACTGCTCGGTCTCGTCTGGGTCGGCTTGCTGAAGCTCGACTACAACCGGCGTGCAAATTTCATCTTCGTTGCGTTGACCGCGCTGCTTGCCTGTGCCGCCGCATGGTTCCTGCTCCAGCCGAGCGAAGACTATGTACTGGCCGGCAAGCTGGACGGCAAGGTCGCCATCGTGTCCGGCACGCCAGCCGGTACGATCGGCGCTGTTCGCTACGGCCAGTTTCCTGGAGCGCCGGGTGACGAGGTGCCGCTGCGCACCTTCAAGGGCCCTGCGGAGGCCATAGCTGCACTCGAAAAGAAGGCCGATGTCAGCGCAGCACTTCTGCCGGTGGCTGCAGCGCCAGCCGACCTGCCGGTGCTGTGGCGCACCGCCGCCCTCAAGGACTCCGACAAAGCCTCCGGCATCACCCTCGCGGTTCTCGCCATCATAACAGGCCTGCTCACCTTCGGTGGTCATATTCATCGCCGCCACCCGCTTTCGGTCGGCTCGGAATTCATCGTCGACACGATCCGCGGCATCCCCATGCTGGTCATCGTGCTCTATGTCGGCTTGCCACTTGCCGGCGCGCTGAAGGACGCCACTCAGGGCGTGTTCGACCCGCCCAATCTCGCGCGCGGCATCGCAGCCATGGCACTCGCCTATTCTGCCTACCTGGCCGAGATCTTCCGCTCCGGCATCAACGCCATCCCGCGCGGCCAGATCGAGGCGGCACGCAGCCTCGGCCTCAACAGCTGGCAGACGGCGCGCCTTGTCATCCTGCCGCAGGCCTTCCGCATCATCATCCCGCCGCTCGGCAATGAACTGATCGCCATCCTCAAGGACACCTCGCTGCTGTCGATCCTGTCCATCCGCGACATCACTCAGCGCATGCGCGAATTCCAGTCGGCGAGCTTCCTGCCGTTCGCTCCCTACAACTCCGCCGCCATCTTCTACATCCTGCTGACGCTGGCGGCGGCCAGCCTGGTCAGCACAGTCGAGAGAAAATATGACATCAAGCATCGATAAAAGGCGCATCCTGGACGCCCGCGCGGCCTCGCTCGTTCTGCCGCAAGGTTTCGTCTTCGGCGCCGCCACGGCCGCTTATCAGATCGAAGGCGCCCCGATGGCCGACGGCAAGGGCGAGAGCATCTGGGACCGCTTCTGCGAGGTGCCCGGCGTCATCATCGACGGCACCAGCGGCGACGTCGCCTGCGACAGTTACCATCGCTGGAAAGACGATATCGCCGTCCTGAAGGCGCTCGGGCTTGGCGCCTACCGTTTCTCCTTCGCCTGGACGCGACTGCTGCCCGAGGGACGTGGTACAGCCAACCCCAACGGGGTAGCGTTTTACGACCGGTTGATCGACGATCTCCTGGCCGCTGGCATCGAGCCTTACGCGACACTCTACCATTGGGACCTGCCGCAGGCATTGCAGGACGAAGGCGGCTGGTACAATCGCGCCACCGCCGATGCGCTGGCCGACTATGCCGGGCTGGCCGCGCGCAGCTTCGGCGACCGCGTCAAGAAATGGACGACGCTCAACGAGCCATGGACCTTCTGCTGGTCCGGCCATGCCTCGGGCGAGGACGCACCGGGACTGCGCGACGGCACCAGGGGTGGCGTGACGGCGAGCCATCACGCTTTGCTCGGTCATGGCAAGGCGGTTCCAATCATCCGCGCCGAAGTGCCGGACGCCTCGGTCGGCATCGTCTTCGACCTCAACGTAGCGGAACCCGCCAGTGCCGACCCACGCGATATCGCCGCCGCACGACGTTTCGACGGCGCGCAGAACCGCTGGTTCCTCGATGCCGTCTTCAAGGGCAGTTACCCCAAGGACATGCTTGACCTGTATGGCGATCTGCTTCCCGCGATCCACGCCGACGACAACGCTGTCATCGCCGCGCCCGTCGACTATCTCGGCGTCAACATCTATCGCCGCTCGGTCATCGCCGAAGGCACGGAACTGGCGCCACTGAATTATCGGCGCGTCCAGCCGGAAGGCCTCTACTCTGCCGTCGGCTACGAGATCTGGTCGCGCTGCATGTACGATGTTCTGCGTTATGTGAACGACAACTACGCGCCGAAGGAGATCTACATTTCCGAGAATGGCGTCGCCACGCGACCGGAGACGGTCGGCGCGGACGGGCATGTCTGGGATGAATTGCGCGCCGCCTACTATGTCGAACACCTGGAGCAGGTCGCAAAGGCGGCAGATGAAGGCGTGCCAGTACGCGGCTATTTCGCCTGGACGCTGATGGACAACTTCGAATGGGCCTATGGCTATACCACGCCGTTCGGCATCACCCATGTCGACTACCAGACACAGAAGCGGACGGTGAAATACTCCGGTGAAATCTATGCCGCGATCGCGCGCCAGGAGGCAGCCATCAAGCCGCGGAGCATGGCAATTGGCGGGTAGAACCGTCCTTGTCACCGGTGCCGGGCGGGGACTTGGACGCGAACTGGCGCGGCAGTACGCAGCAAGCGGCTGGCAGGTGATCGCCTGCAGCCGCAACCTTCCAGCAAGTGGCCTCAAGTCCGCTGTCGAGTTCCAACCGCTCGACGTCGCCGATCCGGCATCGATTTCCGGACTGGCGGCGCGGCTCGCCGGCCGGCCGCTGGACGTGCTTGTCAACAACGCGGGCGTGCGCAGCCCGGTCCCCGGCCTGGATCCTCTGCGGCCGGACGAGTTCCTCGAGGTGCTGCGCATCAACACGCTTGGCCCGGTCTTGCTGACGCGGGCATTACGGGCAAACCTGCGCCTCGGTGGCGATCCGGTCGTCGCCAACATCGGCTCGCGTGCCGGTTCGATGACGGAAGGTCTGCTGGACGACGATGACGATGACTACGCCTATCGCTGCTCCAAGGCTGCGCTCAACATGGCGACTGTCCAACTTGCGCGGGATCTGCAGCCGGATGGCATCACCGTTCTATCGTTGCATCCCGGCTGGGTGAAGACCGACATGGGAGGCGCGAACGCCGTCCTGCCAGTGGAAGAAAGCGCAAAAGCATTGCGAATGGTCATTGCTGCAGCAAAATCGGAATGCAGCGGAGCATTCCTGGCCTTCGACGGCCGTCAGGTCGGATGGTAGCATCACGGCTACCCGGTTATGTCCAAGTTCAAATTCACCGATATTCGCCTGCGACCGCGGTCGAAATGGATACCCGGTCCCTGCCCTGCGCCTTAGCCTCGTACAATGCGGCATCGGCGAACGTCAAAAGCTCACGAAAATCCTCGGCGTTGGCAGGGCAAGTCGCGATGCCGATGCTCACCGTCACCGAACGGTTCAGTTTGGGATGGACCGTGTTGGCAACAGCCGCCCTCATGCGTTCGGCGAGCATGAATGCCCCCGCCGACGCCTCTGGGCAAAGCAGCGCGAATTCTTCACCGCCATAGCGAAAGAGTTCGTCACCTTCCCGTTTGGCACTCAGGAGAGCGTCCGCCACGGTCTGAAGAACCCCGTCGCCCTCGGCATGTCCATGATTGTCATTGATGGCTTTGAAATGATCGATGTCGATCATCATCAAGCTCAGCGGAAGCGCTGACTTGAGCGCTTCCGTTAACATGGCCGGGCCTTTTTCATCGAGCTGGCCACGGTCCTGGAGGCCTGTCAGAGGGTCTTTGCCGATCCGCCCGACGAGCTTTTCGTAACGGTGCCTGTAGGTGAGCCTGTCGAATACGTCGGTGGCTCGTCTCACGCCGACAGGAAGCGGGCTTTTCTCCACAAACTGCAGGTAAAGCGCCAGCATCACGCTGAAAAAGAGTGCCGAGCCGATCTTGGCGATCCATCCACCGTAGAAGGCGGACAGAGGAACCCCGGTTACGAGATACAGGCCCAGATAGAAAAACAGTTGGTCGAAACTCAGGACGATCGCCAGACTGATGAACATCCGGCCCAGTATGGTGTTTGTGACGATTGTTCCCAGCCGCTCGAAGAGCAGCACCATGCCGATCAGGTCTACGAAAAGCAGAACGGTTCCCCAGACCATCAGGAAACCGATCTGGTTGATGAAATGCATCTCCGGCTGGCGCCAGGCGAGTTGCGCCGGATCGCTGTAGTAGTTCAGCGGCAGGGCCAGCACCACCATCAGCAGATTGCCGATGAGCAGGCCATAGGTGGGCTGCCGCATGCTCTCGGCATCTTCCTTGATGTAGAGCAGCAGGAAGAACGCGAGCTTGCCGGCAAACATGACGGTCGAGCCGGGCGAGATCAGCCCAAATGGCAGCTGGATGAAATAGACAGCCGCGAGATAGGTCTCCAGGAAGTGCATCGCTCCAAGCGTGCAGAAAAAGACTCCCATGCCGAGGCTTGTCCTGACACGGAAAACAAACGCCATCGCCACGAAATAGACAGAGGCCTGCACCAGCAGAACCAGGAAACCGGACATGTTGCGATTACCCCCAAGCGCATGAAGCCCCGATGCTTGATGACGCCTCCGGCCGCGCCCTTGCGGCCTTGCCCGCCGTTGCATTGAGACATGCCACAGCCGGCTGGCCATCTAAGGTATTCCGCCCCATGCCGCAACACCCGCAATCGAGCCCGCGCGGCAATGTGATCGACGATGCTGGGAATGGGCGGCTGGTATCACTACATGGATGTTCGGCCGATCGAGCCTACGACCGACGGAGCTTCATGAATTCTTGTGGACACAACAGACAGCCGAGACTGACATTGCTGTCAGCCGCGATGTTGTTCCTGGCCGCGATCTTCGCCTTTGGCCAGCTCCCATTTTCGTCACCGTCCGGTTCGACTCAGGCGACGGCCATGGACATGGCTCCGACACGCCCTAGCATCTCCAAACACACGCCCGTCGCAGTGACGAAGACCAATCGACCGCTGCATTTGAAAGACAGCGTGAACGACGCGGCGGGGATCCAGCTGCTTGTGTCCGCGCTGTCTCCGCCCGCGACAACCGACGTAGGCACGACGGATCCCGGGCATTGCATACCCGTTGGGTTGGCTGACGCCTACAACGCCTGCGCACCCCCGACAGTCTGATCCTTGCCAAGCGGACAGATGCAGGCCCGCGTGACATACGTCCTGCGGGAGCATCCTGCTTCGCAGGATTTCCGCTTTTGTCTCGGATCCTCAGCTCTTGCCTGGTGGTGCCATTGACGGCTCGCTCGCCACATATCGAGCATCCGGCAAGCCTTTGGGGACCGGCAACCGCGATGAACCCCTGAAGATTTTTTTTCGCCACGAGGGATTAAATGCCAGACAGGCACCGTATACCTCGCATGAAGGCCAGACGGTCATCCTTTGATGTGTTCGCCCAGCTCGGTTCGCTGCGTCGCTACGCGCGGTCCTTGACGCGCAACGACGCGGACGCGGAGGACCTCGTCCACGATGCGCTGGTGCGCGCATATGAGCGCCGCTCGGGCTTCCGCTCTGGCGGCAATCTGCGCGGCTGGCTGCTTTCGATCCTCCACAATACCTTCATCGACCGCATGCGCTCGGCTCGCGCCGAACAGCGACGGATGGATGCTGCAGCCCAGCTCGCCGACACGTCCATGGGAGCGCCACAGGAACATTCGGCTCGTCTTGCCCAGGTACGAGAGAGCTTCCTCGCGCTGCCCGAGGAACAACGGGCCGCGATCCATCTCGTGGCGATCGAGGGGCTCTCCTACCAGGAAGCTGCCGACGCGCTCGGCATTCCGGTGGGCACGTTGATGTCACGGCTGGCACGAGCCCGCGCGGCGTTGCGTGAAATGGAAGAAAACCCTTCGTCCCGGCCCGGGCATCTCAGGATCGTAGGAGGAACGTCGTGACGGACCCGGTAACGGACACCGATATCCTCAGCTATGTCGACGATCAGCTCGACACAGCGCGTCGGATCGACGTCGAGGCCTACCTTGCCGCCCGCCCCGAAGAAGCCGCCCGCGTGATGGCGGACCTGCGGCTGCACGATGAACTTCGCCTGGCCCTGTCCGTGCCGTCACGCGCGGTCCGGTCGAGCACGACGGAAGCCGCGCGACGGCTCCAGCGTGGTCTTCTCCGAGGCCGGATTTCCGCCGTGCTCCAGCGCGCGGCGACAGTGGCGATGTTCGTCGGTGCCGGCTGGATCGCGCATGAGGCGATCGGACCGTTTGGTGTCAGCCAGTCGATCGCTTCGGTTCCACCTCCGGCGTATGTCGAGGAGGCCGTCCGCGCCCACGGCACCAGCCTGCTGCGCGCCTCCATGACTTCGCAGCCGAAAGTCCGTGACTACGATCCGGCCGAAATCCTGTCGGCCACCGCCATCACCATGCCGGCGCTGCCCAGGGACTGGAGCGTCAGGGATGTCCAGATCTATCCGTCTCGTTTCGGTCCGAGCGTCGAACTGGCCATTCGTTCGGATTCCATCGGCGACGCGTCATTGTTCGCGGTGCGTCCGGGAACCTTCGACGTTGTAAAGCCCACGCAGACAGACGTCAGCGGCACCGCGTCCAGCTATTTCCAGATCGGCGACGTCGCCTACGCGCTGGTCGGACGCGGCAATCCGAAGGAACTCAGCGCCTCGGCCAGGAAGCTTGCCGACAGCCTTTACTGATCATCCACCCAAGGAGACATGACATGAACTCGCCCAATTACCGTCAACAGGCCGGCTTCGGCCAGCAGAGTGCCGTCCTCTTCGACGAGGGCCTGCGCCAGCACATGCTGCGCGTCTACAACTACATGGCACTCGGGCTCGTCCTGACAGGCGTCATCGCCTTCACCGTAAGCTCGGTTCCCGCGCTCTACGTGCCGATCTTCTCGAGCCCGCTGAAATGGGTGGTGATGCTCGCGCCGCTCGCTTTCGTGCTGCTGTTCTCGTTTCGCATCCAGACGATGTCGGCTGCCGGCGCGCAGGCGATGTTCTGGGCATTCTGCGCGGTGATGGGCCTGTCGCTCGCTTCGGTCTTCCTGGTCTTCACCGGCACCTCGATCGCGCGCACCTTCTTCATCGCCGCCACGATGTTCGGCGCCATGAGCCTCTACGGCTATACGACGAAGACCGACATGACGAAGTTCTCGTCCTTCCTGATCATGGGACTGATCGGCGTCGTCATCGCCAGCATCGTCAACATCTTCCTCGGTTCATCGGCCCTGCAGTTCGCGATCTCGGTCATCGGCATCGTCGTCTTCCTCGGCCTGACCGCCTGGGATACGCAGAACATCAAGGAGCAGTACGCTGAGAACTTCGACAGCGAATCGCGGCAGAAAATGGCCGTCTGGGGCGCTTTCTCGCTGTACCTGAACTTCGTCAACATCTTCCAGCTGCTGCTGAACTTCACGGGCGAGCGCGAGTAAGCGCGCGCGCAGACTCGGCACAGTCAAGGAGAACAAGATGGACCGCAACGACAGCCAGGCGATCGATCAGCTCTTCGGCAAGCTTGCCCTTGTCGAACAGCAATCGTCGCCGCGCGACAACGAAGCCGAGGCCTTCATCCGCGACAAGATCGCATCCCAGCCGGGCGCACCGTACTATATGGCGCAAACCATCGTGGTGCAGGAACAGGCCTTGCAGTCCGCCCATGCCCATATCGAACAGCTTGAAGCCGAAGCTTCTCGCTCGTCGGGCGGAGGTCTTTTCGGTGGACTGTTCGGCGGCAGCCGGCAACCGCGTCGCGCTTCCGTCGCACAGGGCGGCGAGAATGCCGCATACTCCTCAGGAGTGGGGCAGCAGCCCTACCACCAGAGCGGCGGTTTCGGCCAGCAGCGATCAGGCAGCGGCTTCCTTGCAGGAGCATCACAAACCGCAATGGGTGTCGCTGGCGGCATGCTGCTGGCAAATGCTGTCGGCAGCATGTTCGGCGCCAACGAAGCCCAGGCGGCCGAACAGCCGGCGAAAGAACCCGCCGTCGAGGATGCTGGGGTTGACGACGGCGGCATGGAAGACATCGAGTTTTAGTCAAGCTCCATGCGAGAAGACGACGACAGTCGTCCCTTGTGGGGTCGCTTTTCCGCGATACGCCCCTGCCAGCCTGCGCAACGGCTTGCGCAGGCCACCCGGCAGACCTCACCAGCGAAAAATGCGGGGCACCCGACTAGAGCCAGCCACCAGCAAATCCAGCCTTCCGCAGCCCTATAACAACGTGGGGGCAGTGTCGCATCAGACGCCACAGCAACCCGGAGCGATGATTCTCGAACATGATCACGACGGGTCCCTCGTTGATCCCGACATGGTCTTCAGAAACCCAGCCATGTCCTTGCTCTGTTTTGAGAGTCGGATTGAAGCTTGCGGTGAAGCCGTAGGGATTGTCGCGGACCGGATCAATCGCCTGGAAGCGGCGCATGACCGGCAGCACGATCTCCGGCGCAAAGGGGAGTGATGAGAGTGCCGCACATGGCGAGAGTGTACCGTCGTCGGGACCGAACGGAACACCACGGGCCATATAGCCATGGAAATATCGTTCGGTGCCACGGATGGTCTCCCGTCGCTTTCCCGGCCCATCACTGGCCGTCACACCCCAGCAATTCTCGCTGTAGCCTTCGAACCCCCGCGGGTTGCGGATGGCATACTCGCGCTGGATTAAGGTCGCGCGCCGGCTGTTTTCGAAATAGTCGAGCCCCTTGTCACGCATGAAGGCATCACGAATGCCGCGGAAGTCGATCCACAGATGTGACATCTGATGGATGAACAGCGGGCCCGCGTACACGAAATCGTGCCCATAGATGGTCTTCCAGCGATAACCCGAAAGCCACGCGGAATAACTTTCCGGTCCTATGCAATGTGTGGGCGAGCCGAGGGCCAGCACGTAAAGGATCAATGCCTCGTCATATCCTTTCCAATGATAGGGCAGGAAGCCCCGACCCGGTTTCCATCCGTGGCTGAGCAAGACGCCACCATTCAGTGCCCAATGCCAGTCGACCCTGCGATAGAGCGCGGTGGCCAACGCGCGAATTTCCTGCTCTTCCTTACAATCCAGATCGAAATAGACGCCGCAGCTCAGGACCCCCGCCATAAGGAGTGCCGTATCCACGGTGGATAGTTCCGAATTCCAAGCACGCTGTCCGGTCTTCATATCGAGGAAATGATAGAAAAAACCCTTGTAGCCGGTCGCGTTCCGTTCCGTCCCTTGATGGCAGCCCCAGAGAAAGCGCAGGGTCGTGAGCGTCCGCCTGCGGGCCTCCTCGCGACTTATCCAGCCACGTTCCACGCCAACGGCATAAACCGAGAGCCCCATGCCTGTGGCGGCAATGCTTGCAGGAAAACCGGATCGGTTCCTGTCGGCCACCAGGCCGGTCCCGGGATCGGTCTCCTGCACGAAGTAAGCGAACGAGCGCCGCTGGAGAATCTCCAGCAACGTCTCATCGGTCTCTTTTACGGGTGTGACGTCCATGGATTGTCGGGGGACCGAGGCGGAAGCGCGTCTAGAGCAGGCGACGGGAAGTATTGCCGCTTGCGGCTCCCGTAAAGCCGCGCTCCCGTGCCCAGACGACCGCTGCGGTCCGGCTATGGACCCCCGTTTTGTTGTAGATCCGCGCGACATGGTTGCGCACCGTGTTGCGGGTCAGTCCCAGCTTCTTGACAATGTCGGCATCGCTCAGGCCCTGGCACATCAGCCCCAACACATCCTTCTCGCGGGCCGTCAGATCGGAAAGCCCGGAGACACCTTTGTTCGACTGACCGGGATGCCGGAGGCTGGCGAGCTTTTCGATGATCGTGCGGCTGAACCATGACGTATCTTGCATCACCGCCTCGATTGCAGCGATCAGTTCCACCTCCGAGCGCTTGCGCTCGGTAATGTCCTGGATGACGATCAGCACACATTCCTGGCCCTGGATGGATACAGGTTCGGCCGACAGCAGGCAGTCGAGGATCTCATCCTTCTTCGCGCGCAGCTGGACTTCCATGTCGCGAAAGCCGCCAGTCCTCTCAATCTCCCGCTCTACCTGGCGGCGCGACGCACCGCTCATCCAGATCGGCAGCTCCGGTCCTGTGCGGCCGATCGCTTCTTCTTCGGCATAACCAAGCACGGATGTGAAGGCGTCGTTGACGTCGAGGATCCGATAATCCTCACGTGTGGCAAGCAGGGTCGGAACCGGCGTGAGACGAAACGAGCGCGCAAAGCGTTCTTCGCTTTGCCGCAACGCATCTTCCGCTTTCTTGCGGGGTTCCAGGTCCATGAAGGTGAAGAGCATGCACGCTTCTTCCCCTATCTCGATCGGCTGACCGGCGACGATCACGAACTTCGAGCCGCCTTGCGGCAGCTTTAGCGTCGCCTCCGTCTGCGGGATCGTCTTGCCTTCGCGCAGGCTGGCAATCGCCTCATCCTTGCTTGCAGCACCTTCCAGCACGTCGATCTCATACGCCGAACGTCCGATCAGCTCCGCAGCGGCATAGCCTGTCATTTCCAGAAAGCCCTGGTTGACCTTGACATAGCGCAGATCGGATAGCCGGCAGATAATGGCCGGCGCTGGATTGGCGTTGAAGGTGCGCTCAAAGCGCTCCTCGGCTGTGAAGCGTTCGGTCATGTCCTGGATGACAAGCACGTAGGATTCCGGCTTTCCCTTGATGTCGGTCAGCACGATCCCTCGCAACAGATGGAAGCACCGCCAGGGGTTTTCTTCATCCCCGGGCACCTTGGTGACTTCGACCGTCACATCCTCGAACGCCTCCGCTTCAAGCAGCCGATCGATCGGATACTGGTCCGGTGTGAGCTTATGGTTGTTTCGATATTTGAGCAGGAAGCGTTTGCGATAGTCTGCTGCCGTGGGGCCAATCTCGGAAAGGTCTGTGGCATCGTGCAGAACGAGTGCCTGCTGGTTCGCCCAGACGATATCCCCAGTGGGGTCGATCAACAGGATACCTTCGCCGAGACCGGCGACAATCTCCTGCAACTGTCGACGATCCGCCTGCTCTGTAAGAATCGCTTCGTCATCAATGCCAGAACCCATGCGTCCGACCTTACCGTGGTTGTTGCATGAAAAACATGGCTGGCCGGCACGAGCCAGCCGACCATGCATCGCGCGCGAAGCATTGCCGCATGAAGGAGCAAGGTCGGAAGCGCTTCATGCGTCAGAATTGGCGCGTGTTAGGATTTCCACTTGCCTTCATAGGTGAAGGCTGGGGCTGCTTTTAGCTGGTCTGCCGTTGCATTCATCCTGGCCTGCCATTTCTTGCTGCCAGTGTCATAGCTGATCGCCAGGGCTGTAGGATCGACAACAACATAGTGCTCTCCCATGCCGAGGAAGCCGCCCACCGACACAACAAATCCCTCGATTCCGTTCTCCTTGGAAGCCGCGACATCCTTGATCTCACCAATGGTCTCGTCTCCCGCGTTGAGGACATTCAGTCCAACAACATTGGAGGAAAGCACGCTCGTGTCGGTGACGGATACGAAGCGCGGTTCAGTTGCCGGCGTTGCGGTCTGGGCAAAAGCAGGAACGACGGCGGCGGAAAGCAGGACGGCGCCCACAAGTATATTGCGCATGAGAAATCCTTTGATTTGGGTCTGTGGATACGGAAGGTGATGCTGCGGCTCGACGCTATTTCTTCAGCGCATCGCGCGCGGCATCCTTGGCGCCGCCGATCGAGCTGAGAACTTTTCCGGCAGCCTTCTCGGCCTTACCTTCGGCTTGAGTTTTGGTATCCCCGGTTACCTTGCCGGCAGCTTCCTTGATGGTGCCCTTCACTTGTTTCGCGGCACCTGTGATGCGATCCTTGTCCATGATATTTCTCCAGACGATTGACCCGAACCGTTGATTGATGTGTTCGGAAAGCTGGAAATTATGAAGTCCGGCCTTGCTTCAAAAGACACGCCTGGATCAGAACGAATGATGCAATTGTATCACCCGTTCGAGCCAGCTCGTTTGGAGCCCCCGCGAAAACGTCCGTCTGCAACTTCGCCTGGAGCATCATAGGAGACCGGAAACCGGGCCTCTTCCGCGGCCGCGAGCACGGCATGGCGCACCTCCCGCGGTAGCCGCCTTGCAAGCATATGTTCCATTGAGGTTTGCACAGCCAACAGATACATTGGGCCTTTGACGCCGTGCCAACGACAGGAAAGGATCTCGGCGGCCTGATCGGCGTTACGCACGACAATGCTGCCCTGGCCGGGCAACTCTATTGTAAAGGGATCGAAAACAACGTTGCGCACGATGCCTCCATTCGTTGATTTTCCAGGAGGAAATGGTCGTCAGGGCATCAAGGTAGTTTTTGTCTGTCGCGGTTCGATAGAAGCGGTTGCATCAGTTGCACTGATGCATTCGTACCGCCGAACACCTGAGCATTTCCGTTTTCTTGGAAGTGCGGAAACGCTCCAACTCTTTGTTTTTACGCAATTCCGGACGGAAAACCGCTACACACTTATCCCGGAATTGCTCTAGAATATCGACATCGCCAGATAGGCGATCCCGAACATCGACATCGCGATGATGAGAGCAAGTGACACAATGATTCCGATGCCCGGACCCTCAATCGGTTTCTGATCGCTTAGTCCGGCGCCTAGCTTGTCTCTAAGTTTCGTCACCATGCGAGCCTCCCTGTTGCACGAGAGAAACCGTGGTCTCTGCCCGGTACTTTCAGAACGCCGCCATCAAAGGTCTTGTCAGCGAGTTGAAGGTAATGGCCGCCAATCGATCGAAACAGATGCACCTGTATCTGATCATCCAGATGCAGATGCGCTACGCGAAACACGGCGCGTGGAGTTCCAGCATCGGCAGATCTTCGCCACCATCTCAAGACACCTAGAAATCACGTTGACGTAAACGTCAACCAAGGGTTATAGAACGAGCATCGGCGACGATGCCTCCTTGAAACGCGTTTTGCGCGAGGCTTGCGCGCCGCGGCGTCCGGCAAGGCCGGACAAAAACGAACACGCGCGATGCGCAAAAGACTGGGAGACAATCATGGGCGTTCAGGAAATCGCGGCAGGCCTCAAGTCCAAGGTCGAAAGCTCCGGCTTCGACAAGTCGGTGAAATTTGACACCGGCGCGGACGGTGTCATCGTCATCGACGGTGCATCGATCTCGACCGCGGATGCGCCGGCTGACTGCACCATCAAGCTTTCGCTTGACGATCTGGAATCGCTGATCGCCGGCGACCTCAACCCGACCATGGCCTTCATGACCGGCAAGCTGAAGATCGAGGGCGACATGTCGGTTGCCATGGCGCTCAGCCAACTGATCGGCTGACCTCCAAAAAAATCACCGCGATACCGACCACGGTTCTACTCTGGCGCATTGACCCGAAAATCAAATCGATTTTCGGGTCAATGCGTGGATTCAAAGCCGGAGTGTCCTTTGCACGTCCGAATGGACGCGCGGCGCTCGCGGTCATCAGAGCCCGTCTGATGGCAACGGCGGCAGAGTGAGCCGAAACTCGCCTGCCGCCGTCCGGCCCCCGCCGTTTCAGGCTGCTGCGACCTGCATCGCCGCGCGCTCGCCTGCCTTACGCCCCGAAGCCTTCAATGTGCCTCGGGCACCATCCAACGCACCCGGCGCCAGTTCCAGCGCCAGGAAGCGATCGCGTTCATAAGGACCGGGCATCGCCAGCCGGCCGGTCTTCTCGGCCGAGAAGCCGAAACGCGCGTAATAGGGTGCATCACCGACAAGCAGGATGGCTCGGTGACCAAGTCGGGCTGCTTCAGCAACAGCGTGATGCATCAAGGCCGAGCCGATGCCCGCGCTCTTGAAGATCGGATCGATGGCGAGCGGACCGAGCAGCAGCGCGGCGCCACCGTTGTCACCCAGGCGGACGTCCCACAACCGCACGGTTCCAACGACTGCGCCGCCCTGGTCGCGTGCAACGAAAGCCAGCCCTTCGGAGGGACGGCGGCCGCGCCGCAGCTTCTCCGACGACTTGCGCTTGCGTCCTGCTCCCATGGCGCGGTCGAGCAAAGCTTCACGGGCAGCGATATCGGCCGCGGTTTCAGCGGTGATGATGATGGCAGGCGAGGCTGCCGGCAGGGTTTTGGCAATGTCCATTTCCGCGATCCTTCACGAGCGGAGAACTGTTCCACAAGCGAACCCACCGCCGGTACCAGGGGCACCGGCGAACGGGGTGATCTGACGGGCTGTCGCCCGTCAGATCACGTAGGATCGGAGGGGCTCGAAGCCGTTGAACGCAACCGCCGAGTAGGTGGTCGTGTAGGCGCCGGTGCCCTCGATCAGCACTTCGTCGCCGATGGTAAGCGAGAGCGGCAGCGGGTACGGCGCCTTCTCGTACATGACGTCGGCCGAATCGCAGGTCGGGCCGGCGAGCACGCAGAGTGCCTTCTCGTCCTCGTCACGCGCGGTCACGATCAGGTAGCGGATCGCCTCGTCCATCGTCTCGGCGAGACCGCCGAACTTGCCGATGTCGAGGTAGACCCAGCGCACATTGTCGTTGTCCGCCTTCTTCGAGATCAGCACGACCTCCGACTTGATGACGCCCGCATTGCCCACCATGCCGCGACCCGGCTCGATGATGGTTTCCGGAATGTCGTTGCCGAAATGCTTGCGCAGTGCGCCGAAGATCGCCTGGCCATAGGCCTGCGCTGCCGGCACATCCCTAAGGTAACGGGTCGGAAAGCCGCCGCCCATGTTGACCATCTTGAGCACGATGCCTTCCTCGGCCAGCGTCGCGAACACGCGCTTGGCGTCGGCCAGGGCACGGTCCCAGGCGGTCAGGTCGGTCTGCTGCGAGCCGACGTGGAACGACACGCCATAAGCATCGAGACCGAGCTTCCTGGCATGACGCAGAACGTCGACGGCCATCGCCGGCACGCAGCCGAACTTGCGCGACAGCGGCCATTCGGCACCTTCGCCATCGGTCAGCACACGGCAGAACACGCGGGCGCCCGGAGCGGCGCGGGCAACCTTCTCGACCTCTTCGACGCTGTCGACGGCGTAGAGACGGATGCCGAGCGCATAGGCCTTGGCAATGTCGCGCTCCTTCTTGATGGTGTTGCCGAAGGAGATGCGGTCCGCGGTTGCACCCGCATCCAGCGCCATCTCGACCTCGGCAACCGATGCGGTGTCGAAGGACGAGCCCATCGCAGCAAGCAGGCGCAGGATTTCCGGCGCCGGGTTTGCCTTCACCGCGTAATAGATCTTGGAATCGGGCAGCGCCTTCTCGAAGGCGCGGAAATTGTCACGCACCACGTCGAGGTCGACGACGAGGCAGGGGCCTTCCGGACGTCGGGTGGCGAGGAAATCGAGAACACGTTGCGTAGCCATGGGACTCTCCATCGCGCCTTGCGGCACGTGCAAAGGTGCGGGACGCGGGCCTCGGCCTCGCGAACACGCGGTCAAACAAAGGCGGGACGAAAATCCGATAGCGCCAGCCGGTGGAGACCCCGGAGCCATCGAAAGCCGTCTCGCGGCGATGGACCTAGCCTTGCCCGGCTATGATCCGCTTTGTCTGCCTTGGCTTGGATGGGAGTTCCCAACCGCACTGCCGGCAATGAGGGTGTGCCTCTTCAGTAACCCCGGTCTATGGACAACCGGAAAACACCAGAAAGGCCCGCACCGTCGTTGCTTCAAGACGTCCTCGGATCGGCGGTTGGCCGCTGAACCGACCGGGCTCGTTACTTCCCGGGTACCGTCCCGATATCCTCGCCATTCGAGGGTCGGGGGACGCCCACAGGCACGTGCGACTTTGGGCAAGCGCGATATAGGCGCGCATGCTTTCACAATCAATTAAAAATCGAACCCCGGCTTGAAAAAATTCCGTTGTCGAACGACTGTGGACGCACTGTATCCAGATATTGAACGATGCCCCAGCAGAACGACCGCTTCAACGCTTTCCTCGATCTCGGCCAAACCACTGTTTCTCATGCACAATCCGGACCGCTGGCTGGACTGAAGCTGGCGGTGAAGGACATTTTCGACGTTACCGGTTATGTCACCGGCTGCGGCAATCCGGACAGGGCCGAAACCAGCCAGACGGCACATTCGACGGCGCCGACGGTGCAGCGGCTGCTGGATGCGGGCGCGCGATTCGTCGGCAAGACGCAGACCGATGAACTTGCCTTTTCATTGATGGGCCAGAACGCGCATTTCCGGCATCCCGTGAACCCTGCCGCGCCTGACCGCGTCACCGGCGGTTCCTCCTCCGGCTCGGCGGCGGCGGTTGCGGGCGGGCTTGCCGATATCGCCACCGGCTCCGACACCGGTGGTTCGATCCGCGCCCCCGCCAGCTTCTGCGGCCTGGTCGGCCTGCGCGCCACGCATGACGCGATCTCCTTGCAAGGCACCATGCCGCTGGCGCCGAGCTTCGACACCTTCGGCTGGTTCGCCAGCGATATCGCGCTTTATGAGAAAGTGGCGCTGGTCCTGCTCGGAGAAAACGACGCTGCACTCCCCTCCCGCGCATTCCGCCTTGCTGCTCTCGACGCCCTGCTACTCGGCAACAGCGAGGCGCTGGCCTATGAACGCATGGTCGAGACAATCGCCGCGATCATGGGCGAGCCGAAGCAGGCTCCAGCCCTCAGTCACGATCTCGATGCTCTCTATTGGTGTTTCCGCAAGCTGCAGGCGCGCGAAGCCTGGGGCTCGCACGGCGCCTGGATCTCCGAAAAGGATCGCCGCCTCGGCCCGGGTGTGAAGGAGCGTTTCGCGTTCGGGGCAGGCATCGATGCGGCCACGGCGCAAGAACAGACCACCTATCGAAACGGCTTCCGCGCTGAACTGGCCGCGCGCCTCGCCACGGACGGCATTCTTGTGTTGCCGACCGTACCGGGAGCAGCACCGCTTGCCGCCTCGCCTTTCGAACAAACCCAGACTTATCGCGAGCGCGCGCTGCATCTGCTTTGCCTGTCTGGTCTCTCCGGCTTCCCTCAGCTGACCTTGCCTCTCGGCACGGTTGACAACGCGCCTTTCGGCATCTCCCTGCTGGGCCCTCCCGGAAGCGATCTTGCCTTGATCAGACTCGGACGGCGCATTCTCGAAACGGTCGGAAAGGCCTGACGCCATGGACACGCTCACCCGGATGCGCGCCTTCATCGACGTGGTCGAGGCGGAAGGCTTTTCGGCGGCCGGCCGCAAGATCGGCCGCTCCAAGGCGCTGCTTTCCAAATATGTGCGCGAGCTGGAAGACGAACTCGGCGCGCTGCTGCTCAACCGCACCACGCGCCAATTCTCGCTGACGGAAGCGGGGCACACATATTATCGCCGCGCATCCGAAATCGTGCGCGAGATCGACAGCCTATCAGACGCAGTGCGCGACAGTTCCGGCGACGTGCGCGGCAGGATCAAGCTAACCGCACCGCGCACCATGGCCGACGCCGCAGTCGGCCAATCCATGATCGACTTTGCCAAGCAATATCCGGATGTTTCGCTGGAGGTGCATCTCGACGACCGTTTCGTCGATCTCGTTGAAGAAGGTTTCGATCTGGCCATCCGTATCACGCGACTGGAAAACTCCTCGCTGATCGCACGCAAGCTGGCCCCTTTCTCGCTCAAGCTGTGCGGCTCGCAGGAACTGATCGCCAAATATGGCAAGCCGACCCGCCCCCAGGATCTGGCCCATATGCCCTGTGTCGTCGACACCAATGGCCGCTGGGCTTCGAACTGGCCGTTCCGTGGCGACGATGGCGACATCACCAGCATTCCGATCAGCGGCCCGATGATGGTGAACAGCCCGATCACTACCCGCATGGCAGCGCTGGACGGACTTGGTTTTGCGCTGCTGCCCGATTTTATCGCCGCGCCAGAAATCAAGAGCGGTCGGCTGGTGTCGCTGCTGGAAGACCGTATCGACTTCAATGGCGGCATCTTCGCTGTCTATCCGCATCGCCGCTACCTGCCGGCCAAGGTACGCGTCTTCGTCGACTTCATGGTGCAGTGGTTCAAGACGCACGAAACGTCGTGACGACCTGCGGCGCACGAAATGTGATAACATTTTTGTAGCCCGGTCCCATTTTCGCCCGGTTTCTGCTAACCCTCAGGCCGTACCAACATTGGGGAATCGCCGCCGGCCATGCAGCTTCGGGCATCAACAGCTACCATGGCCGCAACTTCGGAGCGTTTCCGATTTTTTCGGAAACGCGGAAACACTCCAACTCTCTGTTTTTTCGCAATTCCAGACGCAAAACCGCTATGCACTTTTGCTGGAATTGCTCTGGGCGCGCTTCTCGCCGGCACGACACCGGCCCTTGTCCATCCGCACGTCTTTGCCGAAGCCCGGCTGGACGTCGTGCTTTCTCCTGATCATCGGTCCATCGCCGCGCTGCGTCATCTGTGGCGCTTCGACGAGCTGTTTTCATCCACCGTGCTGATGGAGTTCGACAAGAATTCAGATCTCAAGCTGGACGATGCCGAACTCAAGGAAGTGGCCAACACCATCAAGGCATCGCTCGCCGAATACAATTATTTCCAGATGGTCACGCTCGACGGCAAGGACATCAAGATGAAGGCGCCGGCAGATATCGTCGCCTCCTTCGACAACAACCAGTTGATCGTGCTGTTCGAAGACCAGCCGCAGGAGCCGATCAAGCTGAAGGGCAAGATCGACCTCGGCGTCTACGACCCGACTTTCTACACCGCCATCGATTTCACCGACGATGCCAATCTATCGGTGAAGGATCTGCCGGCCTCCTGCGCACGCACGGTGCTGCGCCCCGATCCGGACACGGCGATCGCGCAGAACCAGAAGACGCTCACCGAGGCCTTCTTCAATGACCCGACAGGCACCGATATGAGCAAGATCTTCGCCACCAAGCTTGAGCTGAACTGCCGCATGGAAGGGTGACTTGATGAACAGGACGACGACACGCCTGATCTTCTGCCTGCTCGGCGTTGCCTTCATCACCGCGGCCGGCCATGTCCATGCGCAGAGTTCGCTCGGCATCGGTACCAATGATGCCATGACGCCAACCACCGGGCTGTTCGCGGGGTTCCTGAACTGGGTCAACCTGCACCAGCAGCGGTTTTACCATGCCCTGGCCGACGCCATCAAAGAGATGCGTCAAGACGGTTCGAAGCTGTGGCTGCTGATCGGCCTGTCGTTTCTTTATGGCATCTTTCACGCCGCCGGCCCCGGTCACGGCAAGGCGGTGATTTCTTCCTATATGCTCGCCAACGAGGTGGCTCTGCGGCGCGGCATCCTGCTTTCATTCATCTCCGCGTTCCTGCAGGCGTTCACCGCAATCGTGGTGATGCTGTTGGCCTATTTCGTGCTGCGCGGCACGTCCATATCCATGACCGACACCGCCTGGTTCCTGGAGATCGCCTCCTACGCTTTTGTCACGGTCTTCGGCGCCTGGTTGCTGTGGCGCAAGCTTGGCCCATCTTTGATGCGGATGTTTGGAGCGGCACCCGGCTACAGCCTGTCGGCCGCACATGCCGGCCACTCGCATGGTGGTCATGCCCACGCCACTCACACCCATGATCACGCCGCACATGATCATCACGATCACCATGACCACGAGCACCATGACCACGGTCATGGCGGTCATCATCACCACGATCACCACCATGGGCCGGGCGAGGTCTGCGAAACCTGTGGGCATTCGCATGCACCGGATCCAACGCTGCTTTCCGGCGATCGCTTCGACTGGCGCACTGCCTGGACGGCTGTCGCCGCGGTTGGCATCCGACCATGCTCCGGCGCCCTGATCGTGCTGTCATTCGCCTTCCTCAACGGGCTGTGGGCCGGCGGCATCCTGTCCGTGCTGGCGATGGCGGTCGGCACCGCGATCACAGTTTCCATCCTGGCAACGCTGGCGGTGACGGCAAAGGACTGGGCCGTGGCGCTGGCAGGTGACGGCCGGCTCGGCAATCGCGTGCATTCAGCCATCGAAATCGGCGGCGCGGCGCTGGTATTCCTGTTCGGACTGATCCTGCTGACCGCCAGCCTCGGGGCTTGATCTCTGCTCCTATTGGATGGGGGAAGAACCCCCAGCCATTTCATCCTCGATATGAGCGCGGATGATGTCGTCGAAACTGGTTTCAGCGACGAAACCGAGTTCCCGTGCGCGGTGCGCTTCAAAGCGCGTCGGCCAGTTCTTCACGATCGCCCAGACAGATTGGTCGGGCTCCTCGCGGATCAGCGCGGCCGCCTTGCTCCCTGCGACACGACCAAGGGCTTGGATCTGCTCGGCAACGCTGACACCGACGCCAGGCATATTGAGCGCACGCCGCGGCCCGACGGCCGCGCCATCGATCTCGGCTGCACGGATCAGGAAGCCCACCGCCGAACGCGGGCTTGCATGGGTGTGCACCACGGAACGTGGTACCGGCAGCACAGCGATCTCACCCTTCAGCGGTTCGCGGATGATGCCGGAGAAAAAGCCGGATGCAGCCTTGTTCGGTTTGCCCGGACGCACGCAGATCGTCGGCAGCCGGATCGCGATGCCGTCGAACAGGCCTCGCCGCGAATAGTCGCACAGCAGCGCTTCACCCATCAGCTTCTGGGTGCCGTAGGAGGTGAGCGGCGTGGCGTGGAAGTCGTCTGGTATGATTTCCGGGAACGGTGCGCCAAACACGGCGATGGAGGAAGTGAACACCAGGCGCGGATTGTAGACAGCCAGCCGGAGCGCGTCGAACAAGGCGCGGGTACCATCGAGATTGACACGATAGCCGAGGTCGAAATTGGCTTCTGCTTCGCCCGAAACGACACCCGCCAGATGGAAAATCACGTCCGGCCGCGCCTCGACGAGTGCCTCTGCCGCTCCGGGAACTGCGAGATCGCCGATATGGGTGTTGGTCGTGATGGCCGTTGCGGAAGGCGTCTCGGCCGCCACGATGTCGTGCAGGTCGAGATGACTGATCTTACGGCCGCACAGCATCCCATCCTTGACCAGCCGCCCGGTGAGTTTGCGGCCGATCATGCCAGCCGCGCCGGTGATCAGCACGCGCACCTCAATCCTTCCCCTGACTGCGCCCACGCAGCCAGAACACCATGAAGAAGGCGGCGACGAACAGAACTGCGAAAACGCCAGCCAGCGCCGTCGAGAAATGGCCGATCGCCAGCATGATGGTCGGCAGATAATAAGCAGTCACGCCGAACAGCAGCATGATCGCCAGCGCCGCGATTGCAGCGCTCTTGTTTTCAGGACTCATCATCACTCCGGACCAACCTGCACTTCCCGCCCGGATTGGTAGCACAGCCGACGCTCTAATGCAGGTGCCTGGGCTGCGATGTGACGCCACGGACCTGGTCGCGCGAACGACCATCTTCGGCGCGGCGATCGAATTCGATTTCCACGGTCGCATGGCTGATGCCGTGCTTGGTGAGCAGCCGGTGTTTGATGGCATCGACGGCAATATGCGCGTCCAGTCCATCCATCAGGCTGGCATGCAGGGTTGCCATGCTGCGCGCGCCGTCGATCGACCACAGATGCACGTGATGAATGTCGCGGATACCTTTGATGGCCGTCTGCAGGTCCTGAACGATCATATCCCTGTCAAGACCGGCCGGCGTGCCCTCCAGCAGCACATGCGCGGCGGCGCGCATCAGGCTCCAAGCCGTTGACAGGATGAGAACCGCCACCAGAACCGACAGGATCGGATCGATTGGCGTCCAGCCGGTCGCCAGAATAATCAACGCGGCAACGATTGCCGCCAGCGACCCAAGAAGATCGCCAAGCACATGCAGGAGAGCGCCTCGCATGTTGAGGCTTTCGCGGCTCCCTCCGTGCAGGATGACGAAGCTGGCGACGTTGACCACAAGTCCCAGTATGGCGACGACGAGCATTGGCCCCCCCAGTATGGGGGCTGGCACCTGGAATCGTTGCCAAGCCTCATAGCAGATCCATATGGCCACCAGAAAAATCGCAAGGCCATTGGTGTAGGCGACGAGTGTCTTGACCCTGCCATAACCATAGGTGTGCCGGCCTGTGGCTGGTTTGTCGGCGAGATGGAAGGCATACCACGCCAGCGCCAGCGCAATGGCGTCAGTGAACATGTGGCCGGCATCCGCAAGCAGTGCCAAAGAACCCGTGAGCATCCCGCCGATTATTTCGGCGACCATGAATCCACCGGTCAGTATTGCAGCAATCAGCACGCGCTTCTTGTCTGAAGTTTCGTGCTGATGTCCTGCACCACCGTGATTGTGGTCACCGTCTGTGTGGGAATGATGCTCACGACCCATCGGTCACCCCTCTTTGGGCGCCGAACTTAATTCAATCCATTTGGATATTAAAGTATCGGATGATGGTCATACACTGAACTGTGCAAAAATTTTCCCGGCTAACAAAAACACATTATGAAGCCTAAATATATCTAGGCCTGGAAATCCTCCAGACGGCACTTTTGCTGGCCTTGGTCGTCGAAATTGCTCGGATCGAGCCAGGCTTCGTAAGCCTTCTTCAGATCTGGCCATTCCTTGTCGATGATGGAATACCACGCTGTATCGCGATTCTCGCCCTTGACGACGAGGTTCTGGCGAAAAATACCCTCGAACTTGAAGCCGAATCGCTCCGCCGCCCGTTTTGAGGGCGCATTGTTGTTGTTGCATTTCCATTCGTAGCGCCGATAGCCCAGATCGTCGAAAGCGTATTGCGCGAACAGGAACTGCGCCTCCGTCGCCGCCGGTTTGCGCGCGACCAGTGGTCCCCAATAAATATGGCCGATTTCGATGACGCCATGGGCCGGTTCGATACGCATCAGTGTCTGACGTCCGGCGACCTTGCCGCTCGCCTTGTCGATCACCGCGAAATACAGTGGGTCCGCGCTGGCTTCCGCCTTGTCCAGCCAGGGCTGGAAGTCCTCGCGTTTCTCAGGCGCGAATTCTGGCAACCAGCGGAAGCGGCCGTCGGCGTCGCTGACGGAAGACGCTTCGAACAATCCGTCGCCGTGGCGAGCGGCATCGAGCGGTTCAAGGCGCACATAACGCCCTTCGAGCACCTTGCGCGCGGGGCGCGGACGCGGCTGCCAGTTCTTCAGGTCCTCGGTCACCATCGGCTCCATATTAGGCGATTTCGAAGAATTATCGCATCTATGGGTGGTCACAAACCATCTGTGATGCGACCTTTGGTCTAAATCGATGCAATAATTCTTCGAAATCACCTTGTTTGACAGGGCCTCTCCACCCTTCCAAAAAACATCAGCCCGCAACTAGCACCAGCTGGACCAACAAAATGATCCACACAGTCCCTGCTTTCGACCGCCTCGGCGAAGAAAACGCTTTCGCCGTGCTTGCCCGCGCCACAGCGCTCTCCGAACAGGGACGCGACATCGTCAATCTCGGCATTGGCCAGCCGGATTTTCGCACGCCTGGGCACATTGTCGAGGCGGCAATCAAGGCATTGCGCGACGGCCATCATGGCTACACGCCGGCCACCGGCTTGCCCGGCACGCGCGAAGCCGTCGCACGCCGCACGCTGACGACGACCGGAGTCGAGGTTTCACCGGACAATGTGATGATCCTGCCCGGTGGAAAGCCGACCATGTTCGCCGCCATCCTGATGTTCGGCGAATCCGGCGCCGACATCCTTTATCCGGACCCCGGTTTCCCGATCTACCGGTCGATGATCGAATTCACCGGCGCGCGGCCTGTTCCAGTACCGATCCGCGAGGAAAACGGCTTCGCGTTTTCGGCCGAGGAGACGCTGGCGCTGATCACACCAGCCACGCGCCTACTCATCCTCAATTCGCCGGCCAACCCGACCGGAGGCGTTACCCCGCGCGCCGAGATCGAGAAGCTGGTGAAAGGGCTGGAGAAGCACCCGAACGTCGCCGTCCTCTCCGACGAGATTTACGACGTCATGACTTACGACGGCGAGGAACACACATCGCTGCTCCAGTTCCCGGAAATCAGCGATCGGCTGATCGTGCTCAACGGCTGGTCGAAGACGTGGGCGATGACGGGCTGGCGGATGGGCTGGTCAATCTGGCCGAATGGAGAAAAAGGCGCGCATCTCTATGACAAGGTGCGCAAGCTTGCGGTCAACTGCTGGTCCTGCGTGAATGCACCCAGCCAATATGCGGGCATTGCGGCCATAGACGGCCCGCAGGACGAGGTCGGAACCATGATGCGGGCCTTTGATCGCCGCCGCAAGATGGTGGTGGAGGGCCTTAATACGCTGCCGGGCATTTCCTGCATCACGCCGAAAGGCGCCTTCTACGCCTTCCCCAGCATTGCCGGCACCGGCTGGCCGGCCAAGAAACTGGCTTCCGCTCTGCTGGAGGAAGCCGGCGTGGCATTGATCGGCGGGCCGGATTTCGGCGTGCTCGGCGAAGGCTACATGCGGCTGTCCTATGCCAATTCGGAAGAGAACATACTCCGTGCGCTGGAGCGCATCGGTGACTTCCTTGCTGCGAACGCCAAGCCCTAGGAGGCCACAACATGAGACGCATCGTAGCCACCGGATTTGCGGCTTTCGCCTTACTTGGCGCGACCATCCTTCCGAGCCTTGCCGACGAGCCGGTCAGGGTCTGTGGCGGCATAAGGGGTCTCACCTGCGATGCCGGCCAGTTCTGCGAGTTTCCGGCCGAAACCCAGTGCGGCCGCGCTGACCGCATCGGGACGTGCATGCCCAAGCCTGAGGTCTGCACGGAGGAATACCGGCCGGTCTGCGGATGCGACGGCAAGAGCTATGGCAATGACTGCGCACGCCGCGCAACAGGAACCGCGAAGCTCAAGGATGGGGAATGCTGACCCGCTCATCCTGAGTGAGCACGGAAAGTTGCTGACTATCCTCGTCCCACCAATGGCATCTTGGTCGCCATCACCGTCATGAACAGCACGTTGGCGTCGAGCGGCAGGCTCGCCATGTAGACAACTGCTTCCGCGACACGTTTCACATCCATCACCGCTTCCGCCGCAATCGTGCCGTTGGCCTGCGGCACGCCCACCGTCATGGGCACCGCCATATCGGTCAGCGCATTGCCAATATCGATCTGGCCGCAGGCGATGTCGAAGGGGCGGCCGTCCAGCGCCAGTGTTTTGGTAAGGCCGGTGATTGCGTGCTTTGTGGCCGTGTAGGGGACTGAACCCGGCCGTGGCGCTTGCGCCGAAACCGATCCGTTGTTGATGATGCGGCCGCCCATCGGTGTCTGCCGGCGCATGACCGCAAAGGCCGCGCGCGCACACAGGAACGAGCCGGTCAGATTGACCGCCACGACATCATTCCACACCTCGACCGGAATTTCGTCGATCGGCGTCGACTTGTAACCCATGCCGGCATTGTTGAAGAGCAGGTCCACACGCCCGAAGGCAGTAACGGTTTCCCTGAACAGGGCTTCGACCTGGTCCGGCTGGGTGATATCGCAGGCCACCGCCAATCCCCCGGCCTGGGTTTTGCCGGCTGCCGCGATCGCCTCGTCCAGCAGCGCCTTGCGGCGACCGCAGAACACCGTGTTCCAGCCATCCTTCAGCAAGGCGGTAGCCACGCTCTTGCCGATGCCGGTGCCAGCGCCCGTGACGATTGCCGTGCCTTTGATTGTCATGTCGTCCTCCTATAGCAATTTCAGCAAAAATGCGCAGCGGTTTTGCATCCACAATTACGCAAAAACAAGGAGTTAGAGCGTTTCCGCGAAAAGCGGAAACGCTCTAGGATGGAAAAGGCATGGCAAATGATGCCTGCGATGACAAGCGGCTGCAGGGCTATGAGCAGATCAATAAAAAGGGCGGTCATTGGCGACCGCCCCTATCTGAACCAGCTTGGGAGGAGGAAAGCCGATCCGACTAATTAAAATGATGCGCCTGACTGGTTAACGAGAAGTGAATAAGCCTTGTCATGAACAACAACGGTGTGGGTACCACAGTCTCAAGATCGGTTTCATCTTGCTTCTAAAGAGCGCATCTGCTAGAACATAACAGGAACAAAGCCTGTTTGGGACAGGCACACCGCCTGCGAGGGGATTTGCCTTGGAGAATTGGCTTATTTATTGCGCTGCTTCTCTCATGTTTGCAGCAGGGGTTGTGCATGATGCGACCGCCAGCGACGCCGATCAGCAAATCATACTGCGCGGCGAATGCTTGCGATTGGTTGTTTCCGGAAGAGATCTCACGTCTGGTTGTGAGCCAATACTGATTTCGAGCAGCCCCTCAGTCGATAACATCCAGTTTCAGTTTGCGGTTAAAAACAGGGCGATCCTGACCATCGTCGGTACCGATCTTCCAAATCCGACCGACGATACCGACCAGATCAAGCTGGTTCGCTATGAGCTGAATTTGGGTACCCAAGGAGTTCCACCAAGTGGAACGGAGGCGCTTGGCCAATGTACTTTCAACAATCCCTTCGCGGGAAAAATGACACTCAGTTGCGAAGGCACGGCGCAAGATAAGCCGCTTTCGATTGTGTTCGTCACCGATGGCAGGGCGCCTCAGCAATAGGCGAAGACGCACCTTTCCTTCGGAGGCTCCTGCGCAACAACGGCACCTACCACTTGGTGTTGGCGTCAGGTGCCGACTCAGGCTCTTTCGCGGCCGAAACCGTCGCCTCGATGTGGTCGACCAGCTTGTCGTCCAGTCCGAGCCTTCCTGCCAGCATATCGAGATAACCGCGCTCGGCCCGCGTATCCGGCTCGATGGCCAGGCGCGAGGCGGTGTAGAGTTCGATCTTCTGCGCTTCGTTCCTCGCAGCCGAGGCGAGCGCGTCGATGTCGGCCGGTGCCGCCAGCGCTTCCTTCAGAAAGGCCGTTGCCTCGGCGCCGAGACCGGAAAGGCTGACCTTGTCGATGATCTTGCCACGTTCTTCCTCGTCGATGCGTCCATCGGCCTTGGCGGCGGCGATCATGGCGTGCACGATGGTGAGCGCGAACTCGCCCTCGCCTTGCGGCGCCTGCGCCGGGTCGAAGCTGTCGCCGGCCGGCGGCGGCAGAAGTTCCGGCTGCTTGCTTGCTTCGGCTGGCTGCTGGCCTGCCTTGTAGTTCTGGTAGGCCTTGTAGGCGAGCCCGCCAATGGCGGCGAGACCGCCCAGTTTCACGGCTGTTCCAGTGACCTGGCGACCTGCGCCGGTGCCAAGCAGCACGGCCGCCAGCGCGCCGGCAGCGAGCGGATTGTCCTTCGCCATCTGCACGGCTTGGCCTGCCTTGTCGCGTACTGTCCCGGCGGTGCCGGGGACCTGCGAACTCAGTAGATCGTCGAGAAGTTTCTTGGGGTCGAACATCAATGGCTCCAGCTTGTCTCGGCGTTGATCCAGCAGAGGTAGGCCCGTCAAGGCGACATTACAATGACGTTCTAAAACTCGGCCCTGTCGGCAGCCGACAAAAAGCGCTGCTAGCTGCCGATATGCCGGCGATCACCACGCTGCTCCGCAAGTTCCACCTGGCGATGGCGCTCGGCATAACGGGCGCGGTCCTTGTCGCTGCGCGCTTCGTGGCAATGCCGACAGGAGATGCCAGGCTGATAGTGTGGCGAAGTGCGCTCCTGCGGTGTCAGTGGATGCCGGCAAGCCCGGCACAACTCCGCCTCGCCCTCTTCCAGCCCGTGCGAAACCGAGACGCGCTCGTCGAAGACGAAACACTCGCCTCTCCAGAGGCTCTCTTCCCGCGGCACATCTTCCAGATATTTCAGAATGCCGCCCTTGAGGTGAAACACCTCATCGAAGCCAAGTGACTTCACATAGGCTGTCGCCTTCTCGCAGCGGATGCCGCCGGTGCAGAACATGGCGATCTTCTTGCCTTCGAGTTCCGCGCTATGCTCGCGCGCCCATTGCGGGAATTCGCGGAAACTCCTGGTATGAGGATCGACCGCATTTTCGAAGGTGCCGAGCGTCACTTCATAGTCGTTGCGCGTGTCAATCACGACGGTGCCCGGATCGGAAATCAAGGCGTTCCAGTCTCCCGCTTCGACATAAGTGCCAACGGCGCCAAGCGGGTCGATATCCTCCACGCCCATGGTGACGATTTCACGCTTCAGCCGCACCTTCATGCGATGGAACGGCATCTCCTCGGCGGAAGAATATTTGACCTCCAGGCCGACGAACTCCGGCATTGCCTCCAGATAGGCGATGAGTTCGGCAATCGCTTCTTCACTGCCGGCGACGGTGCCGTTGATGCCTTCATGCGCCAGAAGCAGCGTGCCCTTGATGTCACGCGCACAGCAGAAGGCGGCCAGCGGCTGGCGCAACGCCTCATGGCGATCGAAGCGCGCAAAGCGATAAAGCGCGGCAACGCGGAAAGGGGAAGTGGACAGGTTCATATCAGCTGCCCTACCGCCTTGGTCGAAAATTTTCAATGCAAGCCGGAAAGACCAAGGATTACAGGTGCATCGACCACCGTAGCCCGCCATCGGCCCGATAGTCATCCGCGATCGACAGGTCGTTTGACAACGGCTCTCGTCAGAGAGAGTAAGAATCGCATGTTTAGCAAGCACACAGCGGACGAAATCGAAAAGACGGCGCGCGAGTTCGGGCTCGAACCCAAAGCTCTGCTTGCCATTGCCGAGGTGGAAAGTGCCGGTCAGGTCTTCGCCAAGATCGAGGGACGCAACGAACCGCTGATCCGGTTCGAAGGGCATTATTTTGATCGCCGGCTTTCGGGCGCCAGACAGGAAGGGGCGCGCGCGGCAGGCCTCGCCTCTCCCACCGCCGGCATGGTCGCCAATCCGCGCAGCCAGGCTGCACGCTGGCAATTGATCGAACAGGCAGCGGAGATCGACCGTCAGGCTGCCTATGAATCAACATCCTGGGGTCTCGGACAGGTCATGGGCGCGCACTGGCAGTGGCTGGGTTTCGATGCCGTCGACGGCCTTGTCGAAGAAGCGCGCTCCGGAGCCGGCGGCCAGGCGCGGCTGATGGCGCGCTATATCGACAAATCCGGGCTGACCGCGGCGCTGAACGCCCACGACTGGGAGGCCGTTGGCCATGGCTACAATGGTCCCGGTTTTGCCAAGAATGGCTACCACCTGAAACTCGCAGATGCTTACAGGCAGCAGATCGAAGGACCAGCGCCAGGCGATCGGCTGATGAAGATCGGTTCGCGCGGCGAACTGGTCACCGAGTTGCAGGAAGCTTTGGTTGCCCTAGGCTATGTTGTCGACACGGACGGCATCTACGGACCTGGAACGGCCAGTGCAGTGAGCAGATTTCAGGAACAACATGGTCTCGCCGCCGATGGCATTGCCGGTCAGGCGACCCAGGCAACCGTCGACAAGGCGTTGCGGGCAGCCAAGGACGGATCGTCTTTTTGGGACTGGCTGGCAAGGCTTGTCGGCTGGATTTGGAAATCACGTCGTGCGTGATTTGCTGACAGCCAAAGCGCGCCAAGAGAGTGTCATCGTGAGTCCGTAGACTTGGGAAACACGGTCTGTTAAATCGATTGAAAACGGCAAGAGAGCGGAATGTCATGATCAGCAAAACCCAGAAACTCCTATCGCTGCTCGACGGCCAGCCGGTCATTCCGGTGATCAAGATTGCCGATGCCAGGGATGCCGTGCCGCTGGCGCGCGCGCTGGCACGTGGCGGCCTGCGGGCGATCGAGATCACGCTGCGCACCGATGCCGCACTCGAGGCAATCCGCCGCGCGGCAGCGGAGGTGGAAGAAGCGATCGTCGGCGCCGGCACCATTTTGAACGCCCGCCAGTTCGAGGAAGCGTCCAAGGCTGGCTCTCAATTCATCGTCAGCCCGGGTGTCACGAACCAGTTGTTGTCAGCCGCTGCCGACAGCCCGGTGCCGCTGCTGCCCGGGGCGATCACGCCAGGTGAGATCATGACCGCGCGCGAGGCCGGGCTCGACTTCCTGAAATTCTTCCCGGCAGAGCAGGCAGGCGGCGCAGCCTTTCTTAAAGCGCTGGCTTCACCGATCGCCGATGTGAAATTCTGCCCGACCGGCGGCATTGGTGCCAAGAACGCCAACGAATATCTGAGCCTGTCCAACGTGGTCTGCGTCGGCGGATCCTGGGTTGCTCCCGACGAGATGGTCAAGGCCGGCGACTGGGACGGCATCGAGGCCCTGGCGCGCGAAGCGAGCAAGCTGCGCAAGTCATAGAATAAACCAGCAAGCCTGCTTGCGGCACGCCTAAAAACAAAAAACCGCGCCACATGGCGCGGTTTTGTGCTTCAGGAACCCTACGACCTATTTGATCGGGAAGCGTGCAACCGACATGAACTTCACAGCGCTGCCACTGAACTTGTTTGAATCGGTCAGCTCGGCGCCGGTCTGGAAGCCAGCCGTATAAACCTCGCTCGGCGCCGTGCGGACCACGTTGTACGCCATCCGCGGCGCAGTGGTGGAATCCGTCACCTTGGCGATCTGCTCGTTGCCCTGGAGGGCCCAGCGCGCCACCTTGGGTGCGGCCGGAACGACAACCGACTTGTGATCAGGCTTGGCATCCTGCGCGCTGGCGCGGGCCGCCTTGCGTGTCGTCTTGACATTGCCGCCCATGGCAGCAGCGGGATCAGACCCGGCAGGACGGCCTGCCACGGCAGCGCGCGGCGTTGCCGCATCGACACCGGAGGGATCGTTGAAGGCCGAACGTGGGCTCGGCAACGCCGCAACCTGATAGGTATCGGTCGAAGCCTGCTCGAGAACCGCCTTGACCTCGTCAGGACGCTCGGTTGGCAACATCGCCAACGCATCGGTTGCCGTCTGCTGTCCGTCACGCCGGGCGGTATCGGCCAATGCGAGCAGAACCGATTCCTGATTGGGCTCGGCCGTGCCTGGCGCCTTGGGACGCCATGTCGGCACCGGAACGTTGCCCGCTACGGTCTGCTCAGCGGCAGGCACCGCATCCGCGGTCGGAGCCACCGCATTCGGATCGGCCTTGCCAAAAGGCACATTCTCAGGCGTGACAGGTGCAGCGGCCGCTATCACGGTAGGCTCCGCCTGTTGAACCGCGCTGGCGTCAGCGACACCAAACGGAACGGTTTCAGGCGTCGGCGCACTCGGCGGCGTCTGCAAGCCGACATCAGCCTTCGGGCGTGGTGCTGCGCCGGGCAACGGAACGGCACGTGCAGGCAATGCGGCCAGGATCGTCTCCGGCGTCTCCTGCTTCGGCTCTTCAGCCACCTGCGGCTCTTCCGCTTCTGCGCCTGCCGGCACGTCGACGCGCTGTGCGTTCTCAGGCGAAACGATGGCTATGCCCGGGAGAGTGCTCTTGGCTGACGCGGCCGGCTTCATCGCCGCCTTCGGTTTCGGTGCCGGAGCCATGGCGACATCGGCCGAATCGTCTTCCTCGTCCTCGCCGCCGCCAAAGAAGGCAGCCAGGAAGCCGCCCGACTTGTGGGTAGAGCCGCCAGCGCTGGCAAGTTCGATGTTCGGCGTACCACCGGATCTACGAGCCTTGTAGGAGGCCATCGCCTGCTCGTAACCAGGCAGCGGCCTGCCATCGCTTGGCACGTGCAACGTCTTGCCGTTCGGGAACAGACGCGCCAGCTCCTGCCGGCTGATGCCCGGCCAGTGGCGCACATTGCCGACATCCATATGCACGAAGGGCGAGCCGGAGGTCGGGTAGTAGCCGACGCCGCCGCCCTGCATCTTGAGGCCGATGTCGCGCAGCTTCTTCAGCGGCACGCCTTCGATATAGAAATCCATCGCCTTGCCGAGGATGTGCTGGCTCTTCTCGGCGACGCCGCTGCGACGGCTGCGCGATTTCAGCATGGCGTTGGTGGACGGTGCGCGGTAGCCGCAGATCACCTGGATGTAACCGCGCGAACCGCTCTGCCGGTAGGCCTCCCAGACCAGATCCATAAGGCGCGGATCCATCTTGGTCGGCTCATTGCGGCGCCAGTCGCGCAGAAAGAAATTCAGCTTCTTGAGGCCGGCCTGATCATAGCGGCCGTTACGCTTGAAGACGATCTCGTCGACTTCGCCGGTGTGCAGGTTACGCAGCTTGAGCGCGCGGACCTCTGCGCTGGCGGTTCCCGCCGAGACGGCAAGCAGGCCAACAGCCATCACCGCGCCGGTCAGCCACTTCTGCCAGACGCTCGATGAGGATGGACGCCTGTTCTGGTGTCGTTCGATTCTGCTCAAATCAAATGGCCTTGCAGACTGCCGTTTGTCCCCGGATTTGATCAAACGGATGCGGTTGGATTCACACCCGATAATCGATCCTAATGGTTAATCGACGCTTATTGAAGCTGAAATGCGGTAACACCATGGCGATATCCCGCCCAAAATGCAGCTCTTCAGCTCGTGGTAAACCACTGGTTTAAACCAGGAAACTCGCCCGAGACTTGCGCAGGATTCA
Organism: Mesorhizobium loti; assembly: GCF_002858745.1. Taxonomy (GTDB): domain Bacteria; phylum Pseudomonadota; class Alphaproteobacteria; order Rhizobiales; family Rhizobiaceae; genus Mesorhizobium; species Mesorhizobium loti_F. Next base: position 108,220 of record NZ_PJRO01000012.1, read on the forward strand.
GGAAGCCAGTTTTTCCACGCGTCCGGTTTCCGGGTCGATGCCGTACTCCTTGAGTTTTCTGTACAGCGTAGAACGCCCGATGCCAAGCCGTCTGGCCACCTCGCTCATCTGGCCATTGTAGTGATCGATGGCTAACCTGATCATCTCCAGTTCCACGGCGGCCAGGGAGCGCACATTGCCGCGCTCATCGAGGGCGGTCAGCGTGCCAAACCTTGGTTCGTTCCTCGGCATGCGATCGCCGATAGCCTCCGCGGCAATTGGTCTCTCCGGGAGCCGCTCCGGTTCGATGGCGACGTCGCCCGGCAAATCGGGCACCACCGACGGGGCGGGATCCTCCAGCACCACTGTGCCGTCCACCTGAGCACGGATTTGCGGAAACTCCTCCAGTGTCAGCACCTCGCCCTCGGCGAGCACCGACGCGCGATAGATGGCGTTTTCCAGTTGGCGGATATTGCCTGGCCAGTCATAGGCCTGAAGCATGGCAAGCGCGGCATCCGAGATCGTGAGGCGCCGGCGCGGTCCAACCGGCGACACCTTGTCCATGAAATGCCGCACGAGAAAGGGGATGTCCTCCTTGCGGTGACGCAAGGGCGGCACCAGGATCGGAAAGACATTGAGGCGATAGAACAAATCCTCGCGGAAACGGCTGTCCTTCACCTGCTGCAGCAGGTCGCGATGTGTCGCCGAGATCAGGCGGATATCGACCTTGACGGTGGAACGCGCACCAACCGGGTCGACTTCACCTTCCTGCACCGCGCGCAAAAGCTTGACCTGCACATCGAGCGGCAGATCGCCGATTTCGTCCAGGAACAACGTGCCGGTATGGGCTTCGACGAACTTGCCGGTGTGCTTTTCGGTAGCGCCGGTGAAGGAGCCCTTCTCATGGCCGAACAGGATCGATTCGACCAGATTGTCGGGAATGGCGCCGCAATTGACGGTGACAAATGGTTTGGTCTTGCGGTCGCTGCTGCCCTGGATGGCCCGGGCCACCATTTCCTTGCCGACGCCGGATTCGCCCTCGATAAGGATTGGAATCGATGATGCCGCAGCCTTCTGGCCTAGCCGGATGACCCGCTCCATCGACGAGCTGCGCGTGGCGAGATCCTTGAAGGTAAGCGTCTGGCCGAGACGGCGCGACGAGCGCTTCACCGCAACCTCGACCTCTTCGACCTTAAGCGCGCTGGTGATTGCCGCATTCAAACGCTCCGGCGAGGCCGGCTTGACGACGAAGTCGAAGGCGCCATGACGCATCGCCTTGACCACCGTCTCGATACCGCCCTGCGCGGTCTGCACGATGACGGGAATACGGATGTCACGCTCGCGCATTGCCTGCAGGACGGCGATGCCGTCCATGCCAGGCATGGTGAGGTCGAGCACCACCACCGAAACCTCGCGCGCATCGGGGCCGTCCAACACCACCAGGCCTGCCTCGCCGTTTTCAGCGGTAAGCGCCGAATGGCCAAAACGGCCGACCGCAGCCTCCACAAGCCTGCGCTGAACCGGGTCGTCGTCGACGATGAGGATGGAACCTGTCATGAGTGTAGCGAATTCGCCCCTAGAGCAATTCCAGGAAAAGTGCGTAGCGGTTTTCCGTCCGGAATTGCGTTAAAACAAAGAATTAGAGCGTTTCCGCGTTTCCGTAAAAACGGAAACGCTCTGAGCCTGCGTCTTGCCCTATGGATCATCCTGGCACAGGGTTCTAAATAAGCTTTCAAAAAAGCCGGTGAACGAATTGCTTAGAAGTTGACCGGCTTCGTGCGACTTTTCCGGAAGGTGTTGGAATGCATACTTTTTTCGGCCGGCTGCATGCGCCGGCTCAATCCGGTCGCAAAGCGCTGGAGCTCGGCAATCTGCCTGAGTGGAACCTTGCCGACCTCTATCCCGGCATGGATGCCCCGGAATTGAAGCGCGACATCGACAAGGCCGGTGCCGATGCTGCCGCTTTCGAGAGCCGTTGGAAGGGTACGCTGGCCACGGAGGCCGCACGTGGCGCCGAGGGCAAACTCGGCGAGGCGCTGAAGGCCTATGAGGCGCTGGAAGAGCTGGTCGGCAAAATCGTCTCCTATGCCGGCCTCGTCTATGCCGGCGACACCTCCGACCCGCAGCGCGCCAAGCTTTATGGCGACGTGCAGGAAAAGATGACGGATGCGTCCTCCCATCTGCTTTTCTTCGGCCTGGAATTGAACCTCGTCGAGGACCAGGCGATCGAGCAGGCGCTCGATGCCGAGCCTGGCTTCGGCCACTACCGGCCCTGGGTGCTGGATCTGAGGAAAGACAAGCCCTTCCAGCTGGAAGACCGTATCGAGCAGCTGTTCCACGAAAAATCGGTCACCGGACGTGGCGCCTGGAACCGCCTGTTCGACGAGACGATGACGGAACTGCGCTTCGACATCGATGGCGAAAAGCTGACGCTGGAACCGACACTGAACCGGCTGCAGGATGCAGATGGCGCGGTCCGCCGCCAGGCGTCGGAAGCGCTGGCTGCCACCTTCGCCAAGAACCTGCGCACGTTCACGCTGATCACCAACACCCTGGCCAAGGACAAGGAAATCTCCGACCGCTGGCGCGGCTTCGAGGACATCGCCGATTCCCGCCATCTCGCCAATCGGGTCGAGCGCAGCGTCGTGGATGCGCTGGCGAGCGCCGTTCGCGATGCTTATCCGCGCCTGTCGCACCGCTATTATCGCATGAAAGCGCGCTGGCTCGGCATGGACGAGATGAACCACTGGGACCGCAACGCGCCGCTGCCCGAAACGCCGCAAGCGACCATATCGTGGGACGAAGCCAGGAACACAGTGCTGTCAGCCTATCACCGCTTCTCGCCGGAGATGGCCGACATCGCGCGCCGCTTCTTCGATCGCAACTGGATCGATGCCCCTGTCAGGCCCGGCAAATCGCCCGGCGCCTTCGCGCATCCCACGGTGCCGTCTGCACACCCCTACGTATTGCTGAATTACATGGGCAAGCCGCGCGACGTGATGACGCTCGCGCACGAACTCGGCCATGGCGTGCATCAGGTGCTGGCCGGCGGCCAGGGCGCGCTGATGGCCTCCACGCCGCTGACACTGGCCGAAACCGCCTCGGTGTTCGGCGAGATGCTGACCTTCCGTTCCTTGCTCGACAAGACCGAGGACAGGCGCGAGCGCAAGGCCATGCTCGCCCAGAAGGTCGAGGACATGATCAACACGGTCGTGCGCCAGATCGCTTTCTACGAATTCGAGCGCAAGGTGCACACCGAGCGCAAGAACGGCGAACTGACCTCCGACCAGCTCGGCAAGTTCTGGCTGGAAGTGCAGGCCGAAAGTCTTGGGCCGGCAATCAAGCTGCGCGAAGGCTACGAGACCTTCTGGACCTACATCCCGCACTTCATCCATTCGCCGTTCTATGTCTATGCCTACGCCTTCGGCGACTGCCTGGTGAACTCGCTCTACGCGGTTTACCAGAACGCCGAGCGCGGCTTCCAGGAGAAGTATTTCGACATGCTGCGCGCCGGCGGCACCAAGCATCATTCCGAGCTTTTGAAGCCATTCGGCCTGGATGCCAGCGACCCCGCCTTCTGGCAGATCGGACTTGGCGTGATCTCCAACCTGATCGACGAATTGGAAGCCCTGGACTAGAGCATTTCCGGTTCGGTCTGGCGCATGATGCCGAGAGTCGGAAGCGATTTCTGGCATCATGCCTTGCATGGCGGAGCCGGAAAGGGTTCGGGGGTACAAGGTAAATTGACGACATCCCCTTTCGCACTTTTCCGCGACGACCCGGCCGGTCGCGACGTGCTGTTCGAAGAGCCGTCGGCGTTGATTGTTGCCGACGCCCCCCAGGATTTCGAGCCCGCCCTGAAGCAGGCCGAAGCCGCGCGTCGTGACGGCAAATGGATGGCCGGCTACTTTTCCTACGAGGCCGGCTATCTGCTCGAACCGAAGCTGAAGCCGCTGCTGCCCGAAGGCCGACGGGCGCCGTTGGTGGCTCTCGGTATCTTTGATGGGCCATCCGACCGCATCCTGCCCTCGACCCAGGCCGCCACCAATGGGCCGATCTTCGACGCCCGGGCGCAGTGGTCATATCAGGACTACGAAAAGCGCTTTGCGCGCCTGCATCGTCATCTGCGCAAGGGCGACTGCTACCAGGGCAACCTGACCTTTCCCATCAATGCGCACTGGTCGGGTGATCCCCTTGCCGCCTTCAACGCACTGGTAGCGCGCCAACCGGTGAAATACGGCGCTCTCGTCTCGTTGGCCGGTCCAACGGTACTGTCCCGCTCGCCGGAGCTGTTCTTCCAGGTGGACGCTGGCGGCTGGATCGAGACACATCCGATGAAGGGCACCGCTCCCCGCGGCAAGACCCCGGAGGAAGACGCCGCGCTCAAGGAATTCCTGCGCAACGACGAGAAGAACCAGGCGGAAAATCGCATGATCGTCGATCTGCTGCGCAACGACATCTCGCTGATTTCCGAAGTCGGCACGCTCGATGTGCCGGACCTGTTCCGCATCGAAAGTTACCCGACCGTGCACCAGCTGGTCTCGACAGTGCGTGCGAGGCTGCTGCCCGATCTCACCATCCGAGACATCTTTGCCGCTCTTTTTCCCTGCGGTTCGATCACCGGCGCGCCGAAGATCCGCGCCATGGAGATCCTGCGCGAGCTGGAAGGAACGCCGCGCGATGCCTATTGCGGCGCCATCGGCTGGATCGCACCCAATGGAACGATGCGCTTTTCAGTCGCCATCCGCACCATCTCGCTCTTTGCCAGTGGCGAGGCCGTCTACAATGTCGGCGGCGGCGTAGTGTTCGATTCCACGGCAGAGGAGGAGTATGAGGAGTGTCTGCTGAAAGCCCGCTATGCAACGGGGACGCTCCCGGCTTCTCGTTGATCGAGACGCTGCGTTGGGAGCCGCAAACCGGCTTCGTACGTCTCGGCCGGCACCTTGCGCGATTGACCGCCTCTGCCAAGACGCTTGGTTTCCGCTACGATCCGGCTGGAGCTGGAACCGGGCTGCGAGACGCTGTCGAAGGCGCATCCGCACCCCAGCGCGTGCGGCTGACACTCATCGCCGACGGCAGCGTGGAAGCAGCCGCACAGCCGTTCCAACCCCTGCCGGACAACACCAGCTGGACCTTGCGGCTGGCTCGTGCGCAACTCTCCTCGCAAGATACGCTGCTGCGTCACAAGACCAGCCGCCGTGACATCTACCAGGAGGCACGCGCAGAATATGCCACCGCGGAAGCCGATGAGGTGCTGCTGGCCAACGAGCGCGGCGAAATCTGCGAAGGCACCATCACCAACCTTTTCGTCGAGATCGACCGTAGCGATGTTCTGCTAACACCTGCGCTGACGTGCGGCCTGCTGCCAGGCATATTGCGCGGCGAATTGCTGGATCAAGGCAGGGCACGCGAAGCGGTTCTAACCTTGCACGATCTTATCGCTGCAAAGCAGCTTTACGTTGGGAACTCGCTGCGCGGACTGATCGCTGCAAGGCTGGCCTGAGCCACAACAGACCGGAGAAGACATGTTCGTTGTCAACCTCACCTACAAGGCACCGCTAGCCGAGATCGACCAGCTGCGAGACGCACATATGGAATGGGTAAGGGCAGGTTATGCGGATGGTGTCTTCATCGCCTCCGGTGCCAAGCGCCCACGCACCGGCGGCGTCATCCTTGCCCGCGGCACACGCGAAGCGCTCGATGCACGATTGGCACAGGATCCATTCACCAAGGCTGATGTCGCCGACTACGATGTGATCGACTTTGCGGCGACAAGCGCCGCTGCCGGGCTGGAGGCGCTGAAAGATTGACGACCGTGCAACGTCCCTTGCCCCCATACACGCCTTATGACGGCTCGTCGAAACCCTTCGCCATCGGCCTGAAGCCGCTGGAGCTCGACCATTGGCTGGAGATCGACGGCTATTTCGCTGCCCAACTGGCGGAAAAGCATCGCCTCTACAGGGAACTGTCCGACAAGGTCTTTGTCGAAGAGGCCGATACACGGGACGCACAGCGGGAGGTGCTGGAGTTCGTCGAGACGCATATGGGCCAATACCATGCGCCGGCGCTGCTCGAAGCACGAACACTGGGCACCACCGGATCCGGTGCGCTGGCCGATGCGCCGCTGGTGACCGCTTCGCTAATGACGCAGGACGATCTCATCCTGATGCGCCGAAGTGACGATGGCTGGCGCCTCGCCGCCGGTTCGTTGTGTTTTCCCTCGTCCTGGTCGCTGACGGAAAAATTCGGCAAGCCGCTGCACAAAATTCATGATCCTGTTCCGGGTTTCGGGACCGGCACCCGGCCGGCCGACATTATCAGCCGCATGTTCGACAATCTTCAGGGCCAGGCTGTCGAGCGTTTCAACTGGTCGGTCCAGGCCAATGATGCCCTCTACCACCCTCTGTCGGATCGCCAGCGCATAGCCCGTTCCGCTCTTCGCGGCTCGAACTTTCCAGACAGCGACATCAACGCGCATGCCTTCATCCGTGTCGAGCGCCAGACGCTGCGCAAGCTGCCGGTTTCGCGTGACATCCTCTTCACCATCCGCATCTATCTCGACCCGCTAGCCATGCTCGCCCGTCATCCTGACCGAGCGCGTATCGCCGCGGGTTTTGCCGTGCAACTCGGCGAACTGGACGAGGCACAGCTCGACTACAAGGGCCTGATTGCCGATCGCGACCGGCTGGTGACGTATCTCGATGGCGTGGCCAACGGCTGACGCACAGCGGTCCGGGTCGTTAAGGCCAGCGACCGGATTCGCTTTATTGTGACAAGCATGTATGGTTTAGCAGTTGCAGCCGGGCGCATCCGCGTCCGGCTTTTCTGTGAGGTCACACGACAAAGAAGGAGTGCCGTAAAAAATGGCGAATGAAAAATGGCCCGTCTATGGTGAGATCACCGGCCCGATCGTGATGATTGGCTTCGGTTCGATCGGCCGTGGCTCGCTTCCGCTCCTCGAGCGCCATTTCAAATTCGACAAGTCCCGCATGGTGATCATCGATCCCAGCGAGAAGAACCGCAAGCTGGCGGACGAACGCGGCATCACCTTCATCAAGAGTGCCATCACCAAGGACAATTACAAGGAAGCGCTAACCCCGCTGCTCACCAATGGCGGCGGCCAGGGCTTCTGCGTCAACCTGTCGGTCGACACCGGCTCGGTCGACATCATGCGGCTCACTCGCAAGCTCGGCGCGCTTTACGTCGATACGGTCATCGAGCCATGGCTCGGCTTCTATTTCGACACCGAGGCCAACAACGCCTCGCGCACCAATTATGCACTGCGCGAAAGCCTGCTTGCGGAAAAGCGCAAGCATCCGGGCGGGCCGACCGCAGTCTCCACCTGCGGCGCCAATCCCGGCATGGTGTCCTGGTTCGTCAAGCAGGCGCTGGTGAACCTCGCCAGGGAGCTTGGCCTCGACTTCAAAACACCCGCGCAGCATGACCGCGATGGCTGGGCCAAGCTGATGAAGAAGGCGGGTGTCGAGGGCATTCACATCGCCGAGCGCGACACCCAGCGCACCAAGAAGCCGAAGCCGCTGAACGTGTTCTGGAACACATGGTCGGTCGAGGGCTTCGTCTCGGAAGGCCTGCAGCCGGCCGAGCTCGGCTGGGGCACCCACGAGAAGTGGATGCCGAAGAACGCCAAGAAGCACAAGAAGGGCTCCGGAGCGGCGATCTATCTGGAGCAGCCCGGCGCCAACACCCGCGTGCGCACCTGGGTGCCTACTCTCGGCGCGCAGTACGGCTTCCTGGTCACTCATAACGAAGCGATCTCGATCTCCGACTTCTTCACCGTGCGCGACAAGCATGGCGAAGTAACCTATCGCCCGACCTGCCACTACGCCTATCATCCGTGCAACGATGCGGTGCTGTCGCTGCACGAGATGTTCGGCGCGGCTGGCAAGGCCCAGCCGGAACAGCATGTGTTGGGGGAGGACGAACTTGTCGACGGTTCCGACGAGCTTGGCGTGCTGCTCTACGGTCACAAGAAGAATGCCTACTGGTACGGCTCGCAACTGACGCTGGAAGAGGCTCGCAAGCTCGCGCCCTACCAGAATGCGACTGGCCTGCAGGTATCGTCGGCGGTGCTCGCCGGCATGGTCTGGGCGCTGGAAAATCCGGAAGCCGGCATCGTCGAGACCGACGAGATGGACTTCGACCGCTGCCTGGAAGTGCAGAAAGCTTATCTCGGTCCGGTGAAGGGATATTACACCGACTGGACACCGCTGGATGGCCGGCCCGGCCTGTTCAAGGAAGACATTGACGAGAAGGATCCCTGGCAGTTCCGCAACATCCTGGTGCGCTGACAAGCGGGTTCGCAAACAAGAAAGGGCGCCGATCGGCGCCCTTTTCATTCAACGGATCGAAACGGCTGCTGGCACACCAGGAGCGTCGTTACTTCCTCAGCTCTGCTTCGATATCGTCCAGCGCCTTGTCCTTGCCGATACCGGTGAGGAAGGCCAGCCCCTTGACGATGGGCACAGTCACCGAAGCCGAGATCGGCGTGGTCGAGATGATCAGATCGACACCCTCGGCCAAGCTGGCCACTTCGGTCGCCTTGCATTGCATGGCATTGAAGGTCAATCCCCGTGCCTTCATGGCTTCCGTCACCGTGGCATTAACCGCCGTGGAGGTGGCGACGCCGGTGCCACAAGCGAAAAGAATGGTCTTCTGTCTGGCCATATCGAATGTCCTTTACCGCTAGCTCAATACTGCTCTGATGTCGTCCACGCTCGCAGCCTGTTTCAGGGCTGCCAGCGCTTCGGGGCTCTGGATGGTACCCATGATCTTCTGCAGCATTTCTATCTGCTTGTCCTTGTCGTTGATCGCAAGCAGGAAGACGATGCCGACGGAGACAGCCTCGTCCGGTTCTTCCATGTTGGCGAAGTCGACCGGCTTCGCCAGTACCGCCAGCCCAACACCCGCTTTGTTGACGTGGATGGGGTCCGTATGGGGCACGGCGACGTTTTCGGCGAGCCCGAGTGGCAGGCCGGTCGGCATGGTCTGCTCGCGCTTCACAACGGCATCCGCATAGCTCGGCTTGACATAACCCAGGGCCTCCAGCCGCGATGCCAGCTGGCGGATCACCGCCTCGTTGCTGTCGGCATTCACGCCAAGCAGGATCGCTTCAGGGTCGATATGGTCGATCAAGGCTTGCGCCATGCTTTGTTCTCCAGATCTGGGGCCGGCGGCGATCATCGCCACCGGCCCCATGTTTCATTTCAGGTGGATGCAACCCGCTTCAGGTGAGCGGCAGACGCGTCCAATCCGGCCTCAGGCCGCTTCGTCCTCGGCACCGGCGGCCCGCTCCCAGGCCAGCGTGTTGCGGCGGTAGAGCACGAAGGCACCCGCAATCACCAGCGCCAGCACGGCAAGGCCGGCAACGCCAAGACCCTGGATCGCTTCGATGATCACATAGGGGATCCACAGGAAGCCGTCGACCACCGAGGTGATCTGCACCGCATGCTCGGGCATCTTGAAGCCCGACGCGACGGCTGCACTGGTGAACAGCGGCGCCAGCGCATTGGCAACGTAGAAGCCGAGTGCCAGCGTGATGGTGCCCACCACGACCATGCGGAAGACGTTGCCCTTGAGCAGCGGTGCGGTCATCGCAACGATGAAGGGGATGACCGCGAGATCGGCGAACAGGATGACGCGATTGCCCGGCAGGATCACCGACAGGATGATGGCGATCGGCACCAGGATCAGCGAGGACGAGATCGCGGCCGGATGACCGATCAGGATCGCCGAGTCGAGGCCGACCAGCAGCTCACGGTCGCCGGTGCGCTTGCGCACAAATTCCTGCGCGGCATCGGACACCGGCAACAGCCCTTCCATCAGCACCTTCACCATCCGCGGTAGAAGCAGCATGACAGCGGCAAGCGTCATGCCGGTGGACAGCACCTTCGACAACACCGTGCCGAAATCGCCGGCGTTGTAGTAGGCGATCAGGCCAAGCACGAGGCCGATGATCAGGCCGAGCACCACCGGCTCGCCAAACACACCAAAGCGCTTTTCGATCGTCTCGGTGCTGATGTTGATCTTGTTGATGCCGGGAATACGGTCCATCACCCAATTGAGCACGATCGCGATCGGCAGGATCTGGGCGGAAGCCAGATGCGGCACCGAGACGCCCGGAATACCGTAGAACTGCTGCACCGCGCGCGCCGACCAGTCGGCGAAGAGCAACGCCAGCGCCGCCACGAGGGCCGCAACGATCAAGCCATAAGCCAGGCTGTTGGTGGCGGCCGTGGCCAGCGAGCCGACGAACGCGAAGTGCCAGAAATTCCAGACGTCGACATTGAGCGTGCGCGTGAGACGCAGCAGCAAGAGCGCAACATTGACGGCGATGCCGATGGGGATCACCCAGAGACCAACCGACGAACCAAAGGCGATGGCCGCTGCGGACGGCCAGCCGACATCGACGATATCGCGCTGGATGCCGGTGTTGGTGACGATCGCCTTGGCCACGTCACCGATCGAGGTGAGCATCAGGCCAAGCACCAGATTGATACCGATGAAAGCCACGCCGATGGTGACGGCGGCACGAAATGCCCTGCCCACCTTGGCGCCGAGCACCACTGCAATGATGAAAATGACGATGGGCAACAGAACCGTCGCGCCAAGCGTATCCACGGCCGATTTCAGGCCGGTCAAAAAGATGTCCATTTTTCCTCCCCAGAACGCCCGGTTGTTTCCGGCGCGTCACCACAAGAACATTTGTGTTCTCCGATATACGAAAGTTACAGCCTTTCAAGAGGCTGTCAATCGGGCGCCCTGACAAAGCGGTGGACCGCGATACCCCGCCGAACTGTTGCCGGCAGGTCACGCTACACGCATCGCATCTATTGGCGAGCCTTGTTTTCATCATCAATTCGAGCGATGGAAGAGGCGCGGACCGAGGAGAGGTTTTACGAGATGATCACAGCGCGCAAACTTGTTACGGGCAGCCTTGCCGTAGCCGCGACCATGGCACTGGCCGCCTGTCAGACCGGCGGTGGCCCCGGCGAACCCCCGCCCTCCGCTGCGCCGAAGGGCGTGGAAGGCTCCTGGATCGATGCGCAGGGGACCGGGCTTTCAACCATTTCGGCTGGCAAGTTCCAGACGGTTGCGACCGATACCGGGCAGAAGCTCGCCGACGGCAGCTATCGGATGACCAGCCAGACTTCGATCGAGATCAACGGCACGTCGCTGATCCGCCAGTCACCGATCGCTTTCAATTGCCTGCTCGTTTCGATCAACCAGCTCAACTGCACCAGCCAGGCAGGCCAGAACTTCGTGCTGACGCGCCGCAGCTGATCGAAGCTGGCGCTGCGGCGCAAACGACCGGCATCCTTTATCGAACGGCCGCATCGTCTGGATGCGGCCGTTTCCGTTTGCGCAACACATTTCGCCGGCAAAACCCGGCGGTGAATCCGCTTGCAACGGCGGAAAGGCAATGGGAACATGCCCCCTCGAGGGCGTGTAAAACTCCAGTCAAGCAGGGCGTCTACAACCCCATGGCAGGCTATCCGCATCGCTCCCGGGATCGACGCGATCCTTGGTCAAGGCGAGGCACCACGAACGCAACGGGAGAGCAGGAATGAAGAAGATCGCTGTTGTCACGGCACTTTCAGCCTCGGCACTCGGCATGAGCACCGGCATGTCTTTTGCCGACTACACGCTAAACATCCTGCATATCAATGACTGGCACAGCCGCATCGAAAGCAACAACAAGTACGAATCCACCTGTTCCGCCGAGGAAGAGACCAAGGGTGAGTGCTTTGGCGGCGCCGCCCGCCTCGTCACGGCGATTGCCGCCGAGCGCAAGAAACTAGAAGGCCAGAACGTGCTGTTGCTCAATGGCGGCGACAACTTCCAGGGCTCGCTCTTCTATACGACCTACAAGGGCAAGACTGAGGCCGAGTTCCTGAACCAGATGAAGTTCGACGCCATGACCGTCGGCAACCACGAGTTCGACGATGGCGAGGATGCGCTGGCGCCGTTCCTCGACGTCATCAAATTCCCGGTGCTTTCGGCCAATGTGAAGGCAAGTGCCGCCGCCAAGGTCGGCGATCGCATCAAGCCGTCCGTCGTCATCGAGCTCGGTGGCCAGAAGATCGGCATCATCGGCGCCGTCACCAACGACACGCCCGATCTCGCCACACCCGGCCCCAACATCACCATCGAAAACGATATCAAGACCATCACGGCCGAGGTCGAGAAGCTGAAAGGCCAGGGCGTCAACAAGATCATCGCGCTGACCCATATCGGCTATCCGCGCGAAAAGGAGATGATCGCCAAGATCCCCGGTATTGACGTGGTGGTGGGCGGACATTCGCACTCGCTGCTGTCCAACACCGATCCGAAGGCCGAAGGCCCTTACCCGACGATGGTCGACAACCCGGACGGCTATAAGGTTCCGGTGACGCAGGCCGCCTCCTATTCCAAGCTGCTCGGCGAGTTCAAGGTGGTGTTCGACGACAACGGCGTGGTCAAGGAAGCCAGCGGCAACCCGATCCCGCTCGACAAGTCGATCACACCCGATCCACAGGTGCTCGCCCGCATCAAGGAACTCGGCGCACCGATCGAAGAATTGAAAGCCAAGCAGGTTGGCGAAACCACCGCCGCCATCGACGGCAGCCGCGAAAACTGTCGGACGCGCGAATGCGCGATGGGCAACCTGGTTTCCGATGCCGTGCTCGACCGCGTGAAGGGCCAGGGCGTGGAAATCGTTTTCACCAATGGCGGCGGCCTGCGCGCTTCGATCGACCAGGGCAAGGTTTCGATGGGAGAGGTGCTGACCGTATTGCCGTTCCAGAACACCGTCGCCACCTTCAGGATTCCAGGCAAGACCGTGGTCGGCGCGCTTGAACACGGGGTTTCGGCGGTCGAGGAAGGCAAAGGCCAGTTCCCGCAGGTAGCTGGTCTCAAATATGCCTTCGACAAGTCGGCGCCAGCCAATGGTGGCCGCATCAAGTCTGTCGAAGTCATGGAAGGCGGCCAGTGGAAGCCGATCGATCCGGCCAAGGAATACATCGTCGCCACCAACAACTATGTCCGCCAGGGTGGCGACGGCTACAAGCTGTTCATCGACGGCAAGGATGCCTACGACTACGGCCCAAGCCTTGAGCAGGTGGTGGCCGAGTACATCGGCGCCCACAGCCCCTACACGCCGAAGCTGGAGGGCCGCATCACCGAGGTGAGCGGTGCCGGGCAGCCGGCCGAGGCCGCAAAACCAGCAGACACGGCGCAAGCCGGCACAGCGGCACCCGCTGAAACAGCACCGGCAATGCCCGCCCCGCCTGCCGCGTCCAACGACATCGCCAACACACCGCCAGCGGTCGAGGCTCCGGCAGCAAAACCAACCGAAGCCGCTCCAGCGGAAGCCGCCAAGCCGGCCGAGGCCGCGACATCGATCCAGGCCGGTGGTACCCACACCATCGCCAAGGGCGACACTTATTGGGACATCGCTGTAAAAGCTTATGGCGACGGCACCAAATGGCGGCGTATCGCCCGCGCCAATCCCGGCCAGGAACCGCATCGGCTGCTGGTGGGGACGGAGCTGAAGATACCGGCGAAATGAGTGCCCCCCTCTTTCGCGAGGGATATAGGCGCTCCGGGGTGCGGCCAGACGCGGCATTGAAACCGCGTCTACGGCTGTTAATTAGATGCCCATGACATTCGCTACCGAACCCGAACTCGAGGGCTCCTCGCCCGCAGGCAGCATGACGAACAACAGCCCTGAAAAAGTCGGGCTGATGCTGGTCAATCTCGGCACCCCCGATGGTACCGAATACGGGCCGATGTGGCGCTATCTGCGCGAATTCCTCTCTGACCCACGCGTCATCGAGATGCCGCGCTGGCTCTGGTATCCGATCCTCTACGGCCTGGTTTTGACGACGCGGCCAAAGAAGTCCGGCGCCAATTACGCCAAGATCTGGAACCGCGAGAAAAATGAGTCGCCGCTGCGCACCTACACGCGTGGACAGGGTGAGAAGCTGATGCAGCGCCTCAGCGATCTCACCAACGTCAGTGTCGACTGGGCGATGCGCTACGGCAATCCGTCGACGCGCTCGGTGGTGGAAAGGCTAGTCGCGCAAGGGTGCGACCGTATCCTCACCTTCCCGTTGTATCCGCAATATTCGGCAACGACGACAGCCACGGCGAACGACCAGTTGTTCCGCGCGCTTATGACGATGCGGCGCGCGCCGGCTGTCCGCTCCGTCCCGCCTTATTACGCCGAACCGGTCTACATCGACGCCCTCGCCCGCTCGATCGAAAAGCATCTCGCCACACTGGATTTCGAACCGGAAGTGGTTGCCGCCTCCTATCACGGGATTCCGAAGCCCTATGCAGACAGGGGCGATCCTTACCCGCAGCACTGTCTGGAAACGACGCGCCTGCTGCGCGAACGGCTCGGCTGGAGCGAGAAGAAGCTGATCACCACCTTCCAGTCGCGCTTCGGCGCGCAGGAATGGCTGCAGCCCTACACCGACAAGACGATGGAGCGGCTGGGCAAGGAAGGCGTGAAGCGCATCGCCGTCCTCAATCCGGGCTTTTCCTCGGACTGCATCGAGACACTGGAAGAGATCGCTCAGGAGGCTCAGGAAATCTTCCTGCATGCCGGCGGCGAGACATTCGCTCATATCCCCTGCCTCAACGACAGCCCGGAAGGCATGGACGTGATCGAGACCCTGTCGCGGCGCGAATTGGCCGGCTGGATCTGATCTCAGACGATAGAGTATCCAGGCCTGACAAAGCTGCATCCCCAGCAGAACCACCTCCCCCGATTGTAACGGCACGGAAACACACTTAAGTGTTTCGTGAGGCATTAGAGCGCCGCGCGTCCATTCGGACGCGCAAAGGACGCTCTAACACTTTGAAGCGGCGCATCGTGCTTTCCGAAAATCGATTCCGATTTTCGGGCCGATGCGCTGGCCTTGCCACTTGTCGGCAATTGAGGGAGAGCCGAATGGATTTCAGCGGTTTCACGGGTTTCGATATCGCGATCGTCGTTCTGGTCGCGTTGGTCCTCATCCTGCTGTTCAAGGGCATCCGCACGGTGCCGCAGGGCTTCAACCACACGGTTGAGCGCTTCGGCCGTTACACCAAGACCCTGACGCCGGGGCTCAACATCATCAACCCCATCTTCGAGCGCATCGGCGCCAAGCTGAACATGATGGAGCAGGTGCTTGATGTTCCCACCCAGGAAATCATCACCCGCGACAACGCTATCGTCGGCGTCGACGGCATTGCCTTCTACCAGGTCCTCAACGCAGCCCAGGCTGCCTATCAGGTGTCGGGGCTGGAAAATGCCATCCTCAATCTGACCATGACCAACATCCGCACCGTGATGGGCTCGATGGATTTGGACGAATTGCTCTCCAACCGCGATGCCATCAACGAGCGCCTGCTGCGTGTGGTCGACGAAGCCGCACACCCGTGGGGTGTCAAGATCACGCGTGTCGAGATCAAGGACATCAATCCGCCAGCCAATCTGGTCGACTCGATGGCCCGGCAGATGATGGCCGAACGCGACAAGCGTGCGCAGATCCTGGCTGCCGAAGGCTTGAAGCAGTCGCAGATCCTGGAAGCCGAAGGCCGGCGTGAGGCTGCCTTCCGCGATGCCGAGGCGCGCGAACGCTCTGCTGAAGCCGAAGCACGCGCCACGCAGGTCGTGTCGGAAGCCATCGCCAAGGGCGATGTGCAAGCGATCAACTATTTCGTAGCCCAGAAGTACACCGAGGCGCTGGCCAAGATCGGTACGGCCGGCAATTCCAAGATCGTTCTGATGCCGATGGAGGCTTCGTCGCTGATCGGCACGCTGGCTGGCATCGGTGAGATCGCCAAGGAAGTGTTCAAGGGCGACGGCTCGGGCACGCAGAGGCAGGCGGCACGCCCGCCGCTGGTGCGCCCGAACGATAGCTGACCGCGGAGCCTGACCCATGCTGCAGCGTCTTGTCCTCGAACTCGGCCCCTGGAACTGGATGGTTCTCGGTTTCGTGCTGCTGGTGGCGGAAATCCTCGCTCCTGGCGTCTTCCTTTTATGGATCGGCATAGCCGCGCTGCTGATTGGCGCGGCATCGCTTGTCCTTTGGGATGCCGCCTTCTGGACCTGGCAGGCGCAGGTGCTGTCTTTCCTCCTCCTGGCACTCTTGTCGGCTTATGCCGGAAAACGCTTCTTCAGCAGCGCGCGCGACGGCAGTGATCAGCCGCTGCTCAACCGGCGTGGTGAACAGATGATCGGCCGTACAGCCACACTGACCGAGCCGATCCGCGAAGGTCGTGGCCGCATTCAGCTCGGTGATACGCTGTGGCGTGTCTCCGGACCTGATCTGCCGGCGGGTGAACGTGTGCGGGTAACGGGTGCAGCGGAAACCGATCTGGAACTGACCGTCGAGAAGATCTGACTACCTGCTGGCCAATCCGGCGACGTCGAGTTGGCGCAGGAGCTTTTCCCGCAGCGCTTCGAAATCGGATACGAACCAGATCGACTTGCCCTTATTGGTTTCGCGCACGAAGTCGCGCAGAGGGCCGCTGCGTTCGAGCGCGGCAGCAATGTCGCCGACGTAATAAATTAGGCTGCACCGATGCGGAACAGATCGTGGAAGTGCACGAGACCGACCGGCATCCCATTTTCGACCACCACCAGCGCACCGATATTGTGCTTGTTGATCAAGCCGATCGCCGCCCCTGCCATCAGGCTGGGCTCGATTGTCTTCGGTGAACGGGTCATGACATCGTCAACGGTGGTCTCGGCGAGATTACGGTGCAGATTGCGGCCGAGATCGCCGTCCGTGATGATGCCGACCAGCTTACCGGCGCCATCTGTCACGCACACGCAACCCACTTTCTTGTCCGCCAGCGTCTTCACCGCTTCCGGCATCTTGGTGCCGAGCGGAACGAGCGGGACCTGATCACCGGTACGCATGATCTCGGAGATCAGCGTCAGATTGGCGCCGAGCTGGCCGCCCGGATGGAAAGTGCGGAAGTGATCGGGGGTAAAGCCGCGTGCCTCCAGCAGCGCAATTGCCAGCGCATCGCCCATAACCAGCTGCAGCAGCGTCGAAGTGGTTGGAGCCAATCCATGCGGGCAGGCTTCCGGTGTCTTCGGTAGCGCCAGCACCACATCGGCCGCGCGCCCCAGGGCCGACTTCTCGCCCGATGTCAGCCCGATCAGCGGGATCGAAAAGCGCCGTGAGTAGGCGATGATGCTTTTCAGCTCCGCGCTCTCGCCCGACCAGGACAACGCAATGATGGCATCATCCGGCGCGATCATGCCGAGATCGCCGTGGGTCGCCTCGGCAGCGTGCACGAAGAAGGCCGGCGTACCGGTGGAGGCGAGCGTGGCAGCGATCTTGGAACCGATATGGCCACTCTTGCCAACGCCGGTGACGATGACGCGCCCGGTGATCCGCGACAAGATATCGACAGCCTGCGCGAAAGGCTCGGCAAGGCCGTTCTCCAGCACGGCGCTGAGCGCAGCCAGGCCAGCCTGTTCGGTGGCGACCGTTCTGAGCGCCGAAGCGATGGCGGCCTGACGATCCGCCGGCTTCTTTTTCAAGCTTGCAGCATGCATGGACGAAGCGATTATCCTTTCCGGCTCCGTCTGTCCATTTCATTCGTTTGCCGGCCACAAGGCACCCGAACCTAACACTCCATTAACCATCCCAATTTACGGTTCGGTAAGCATGGCGCCAGGGGTGTGCGTCGCAAACGTGTGGTAACGATGTCGCGGGCCCAGCCTGACCGAAGCAGCCAAGGAAAGACGGCCGCCAGCGCTTTGCTGCTGGCCGCAACGGCTTTGCCCTTGCTGGTGGCATCACCTGCCTCTGCCCAGCAACTCAATTTGCGTGGTCCGCTCAACGAGCAGTTCGTCGCGCAGAACCAGCCTGGCGGTTTGCCGCCGGCGGGCCAGCCCGGCGCCAACGGCCTGCCGCCGCTTAATCGCACACCGGGTGCCTTGCCACCGGCGATGGCACCGGCAGCAGGCATCCCGAACCCAGCCTATCAGCCTGCCAGCCCGGGCGCACTGCCGGACGACCCCGACGCATTGGGTGCCGCGCCGTTTGACGGTCCCGGCCAATTGAACGCCGCCGGCAATCCGGTTCAGCCTGGAGCAGCCGGAGCGAATGGGCTCGGCACAGCACTGGCCGCGGATCCCTTCGCGGACCCGGCAGCCTCGGCAACCCGGCGCCAGGCGGGCACCGCTGCAGGAAGACGGCCTGCAGATGCCAATCTCCAGGGCACAGCTCCGGCCGGACAACGCGGCCGTAGCAATGCGACAACTGCACAAGAAGGCGAACAGGGCAATCGGGCCACAACACGGCGCAACGCAGCCCGCCGACCCGGAGCGACGGCAGCCGCAACGGCGGCGGAACCGGAAGTCGACCGCAACGTTCGCACCGAAACGATTGATGCGGCAGATCGCGCTCCGCTCGATCCACGCGCGGCCCGCACCGGAGCAATCGAAGGCGGTGTCCTCCGACGGGACGACACGCCCTATGCTCCGCTCGGCATCAAGGTCGGCACCTTCACGCTGAGGCCCTCCTTGGAGCAAGGCGTGCTTGCCACTTCGAATGCCAACAACAGTGCCTCCGGCGAATCGGCGACTATCTCGCAAAGCACCCTGCGCCTCAACGCGACGTCCGACTGGGCCACCAATTCGGCCGTTGTCGACGGCAATTTCAACTACCAAAAAAGTCTTTCCGGCCAGGAGCTCAAGGAATGGCGCGGTAACCTGCAAGGCACGCTCAATGTCGATCTCGATCACGACTGGCGTGCCATTGGCAGACTTGGTTTCGATACCGCTCCGGAAGGAGCGACCTCACCTGAAGGCGTACCGGGCGCGATCACGCAACCGCAGCGCAAGACCTTCGAGGGCAGCCTTGCTCTGCAGAAGGAAGTCGGCAAGCTGCGCCTCGGCCTGACCGGTGCAGCCGAGCGCAGCATCTTCGGCGATGCGACGCTTGGCGACGGTACGATCCAGTCCCAGGAAACACGCAACTCGACGCTCTACACCACCACGTTGCGCGGGGGCTACCAGATATCGCCGGCGCTGACCCCCTTTGCGGAGGTCGAAATCGGCCGGCGCGCCTTTGACGAAACGGTCGATCTCAGCGGCTATGAGCGCTCATCCAAACGGCTCGGTCTGCGCGGTGGCGTGGAGCTCGACATGGGCGAGAAGCTGAACGGCGAGATGTCCGTCGGCTGGCTGCGCCAGAGTTTCGACGACAGCCGCCTGCTTCCGGTTTCAGGCGCAACGGTGGCCGCGGACCTGCGCTGGTCGCCCGTACGCGGCACCATCATCGGGTTCAACGGCCAAACTGTCCTGGAAGACACCACCACGCCCGGCCAGAGTGGTTCAGTGCTCTACACATCGGGCATCACCCTGCAACGCGAGATGCGGGCCAATCTCACCGGCAACGCCGCTTTGGGTTTGTCCTATCGTGACTACAAGGGCATCGGCGACCATGACTTGATCTACAGCGCCCAGGTCGGCGCGACATGGTGGCTCAACCGCTATCTCGGACTGACATCTTATGTGCGTCACGAGCGGCTGACCAGCAGCATCGAGAACCGCGACAGCAAGACCAACAGCGTGTATCTCGGCCTCACCGTCCAGCGGTAAGGTCGACGTCACCGTTGCCACTCGCCGCAAAGAGCATCCGGCCGGGCGCCGAACCCGGCCGATGGCAACAATCCTCAGACAGCGGAAGTCTTGATCCCGACGCTCTCGAATTCGTCCAGCAGTGCGCGGATGACACCGGCCATGCTGCTGTCGGTGCCCTCGCGCCACAATGCGAAGGCGACATTGGCCTCGACGAAACCTTCCGGCGAGCCGCAATCGAAGGTACGGCCGCGATAGTGATAGCCGTAGAATGACTGCTTGTTCATCAGCTTCAGCATACCATCGGTCAGCTGGATCTCGTTGCCGGCGCCGCGCTCCTGGCTTTCCAAGATCCGGAATATCTCCGGCTGCAGGATATAGCGGCCGTTGATGTAGAAATTCGACGGTGCGGTGCCTTTCTTCGGCTTCTCAACCATCTCGGTGATATGGAAGCCGGTATGGGTATCTTTGCCGCGGCCGACGATACCGTACTTATGCGCTTCGGCGGGATCGCATTCCTGCACCGCGATGATGTTGTTGCCGGTCTCCTCGTAAAGCTCGACCATGTCCTTCATGCAGCTCTTCTGCGACTGCATGATCATGTCGGGCAGCAAGAGTGCGAAAGGTTCGTCGCCGACCAGTTCGCGCGCGCACCAGACAGCATGACCAAGTCCCATTGGCACCTGCTGGCGGGTAAACGAGGTTTGCCCCGGCGCCGGCTGCAGGCGCTGCAAGCGCTCCAGCACCTGATCCTTGCCGCGCTGGGCGAGCGTGTCATAAAGCTCGAATTGCACATCGAAATGATCTTCGATCACCGCCTTGTTGCGTCCGGTGACGAAAATGAAGTGTTCGATGCCGGCTTCCCGCGCCTCGTCGACCACATACTGGATGACAGGTTTGTCGACGACGGTCAGCATTTCCTTCGGAATGGCCTTGGTTGCGGGAAGAAAGCGCGTGCCGAGGCCAGCGACTGGAAAAACTGCCTTTCTGACTTTTTTCATCGATCCACCATCCGTTTGCGGTGACAATACTTTTGCCGGGACACTTTCACGCCGGAATTGAAGACTAGTGAACGGCCAGGGGCTTCCTGTCAAAATTTCCATCGGTCGTGTTTTTTTGTAGCCCGGCCGCTCTATGGTAAACCAAATCCTAACCGGGTTCGGTGATGAATGCTCTTCCTGCGATGAAAATGGAGGACATGATGCCCTTTCGCACCGCCGCTAGAGCGTTTCCGTTCTTCACGGAAACGCGGAAGCGCTTTAGCTCTTTGTTTTTACACAATTCCGGACGCAAAACCGCTGCGCACTTTTGCTGGAATTGCTCTAAGCGCCTTGCCAGTCTTGCCACTGCCTCGGCGCTGTCGATTGCCCTGTTGATGCCTGCGGCCCCAGCGTGGGCCGATGCCGGCTTCCGCAACTGGATTGCCTCGTTCCGCGCCACCGCCGTTCAGTCTGGCGTATCCGGCGCCGTCTATGATGACGCGTTCCGCAACATCAAGGATCCCGACCTGGAAGTGCTTGAGAAGGCGCGTTTCCAGCCCGAATTCACCGCTCCGGCCTGGGATTATTTCGACAATCGCGTGCACGAGCAGTCGATTGCCAACGGTCAGGCCATGGCCCGCAAATGGAAGCCGTGGCTGGACAAGATCGAGGCCCGTTTCGGCGTCGACCGCTACATTCTGCTCGCAATCTGGTCGATGGAATCGAATTACGGCGAGATGCTGAAGCGCGATGATGTCATGCGCAACGTCATCCGTTCGCTGGCGACGCTTGGCTATGGCGACAAGAAGCGGTCGAAATTCGCCCGCACCCAGTTGATCGCAGCACTCAAGATCCTGCAGACCGGCGACATCGATGAAAGCCACCTGCAAGGCTCGTGGGCCGGCGCCATGGGTCACACCCAGTTTATTCCGACCAGCTACCAGGCCTATGCCGTCGACTTCGACGGCAACGGCCGCCGCGACATCTGGACTTCCGTACCGGACGCGCTGGCCACCGCCGCGAATCTCCTGAAGAAGAACGGTTGGCAGGCCGGCAAGACCTGGGGTTACGAGGTGACCCTGCCCGACGGCAAGATGCCGGGCGGCTCGATATCGCTGTCCAAATGGCAGTCACTCGGCGTTGCCCGCGCCAACGGCAAGGCTTTCCGCAATGGCGGCGACAAGGCAGACCTGAAACTGCCGGGTGGCCGTGAGGGCCCGGCGTTCCTGGTGACCCGCAACTTCTCCGTCATCAAGCGCTATAACAACGCCGACAAGTACGCTTTCGCTGTCGGGCTGCTTGCGGACCAGATCGCGGGCTATGGAACGCTGGTGAACGACTGGAGCCGCCCCTTCACCAAGCTGAGCTTCGCCGAAAAGCAGGAACTGCAGCAGCGCCTGGCTGACCATGGCTATTACGCCGGCAATTTCGACGGCAAGATCGGCCAGGCTTCCAAGGACGCCATCATGGCCTATCAGTCCAAGGTCGGCTTGACCCCGGACGGCAATCCCAGCATGGAAGTGCTGAAGACGCTGCGGCGGCGCTAAAGCATGATCCCGAAAAGTTGCAGACTTTTCGGACAAAGATCACGCGACAAGGTAAAAACAGCCGCTGGTACCTGAAGAAGGAGCGATCCGGCCTGATCGGATCGCCCATGTCGGAAACGGAGAGGCAGCTTGGCGGCGGCAACGCGCTTGATGGCAAGACTACGCCGGCTGCCGTTGCTCTTCGTCGCGGTGGCCGTTCTGATCGTCGGCATTGCTGCCACGGCCCATGCCCCAGCCTTCGCTCAGGAAGAAGAAGCGCGGCCCTGGTCGCTGCGCGACCTGTTCTTCCCTCGCCGCAGCGATCGAGTGGCACCGCCGCCGGAGAACCGCTTCCCGGCCCGGCCGAAAAAGAAGAAGCCCGTCGTGCGCAAGCCAGCCGAGCCACAGGTGCCGCTTGTCGAAAAGACCACCGATGCCCGCACCATCCTGGTCATCGGTGACTTCATGGCGAGCGGCCTTGCCGAAGGGCTGAACGAGGTCTTCGCCAACAATCCCGCCATCCGTGTCGCCGACAAGGCCAAGGGCTCCTCCGGCTTCGTTCGCGACGATGTCTACAACTGGCCTCTGGAAATCCCGGCACTGCTGGCAACCGAGAAGCCGGCTGCCATCATCGTGATGATGGGTTCGAACGACCGCCAGCAAATGAAAGTAGGAGAAGAACGCGAGCAGCCACGCACCGAAGTCTGGACGAAGGCCTATGAGCTGCGCACCGAGGCGCTGGCAAAAGCCCTGGCGGGTTCCAGGATCCCCTATCTGTGGGTCGGCATGCCGGCTTTCAAGACGCAGAAAATGACCGCCGACATGCTTGCCTTCAACGGCATCTATCGCGCGGCCGCAGAGACCTATGGTGGCGAGTTCGTCGACATCTGGGATGGTTTCGTCGACGAGAACGGCGCGTTTGTCTCGACCGGTCCCGACGTCAACGGCCAGCCGGTGCGCCTGCGCGCCGACGACGGCATCAACCTGACCCGTGGCGGCAAACGCAAGCTGGCCTTCTATGCCGAAAAACCCGTGATGAAGATCCTCGGCTTGTCCACACCGACAGCGCCGGCGTCCCTGCCGACCGGCCCGTTGCCTTCCAGTCAACCGGCGACACCAGCCGCGCCCATGCCCGTTGACCGCACCGAACCGATCGCGCTTGGCGATCCGGCGCTCGACGGGGGAACGGAATTGCTGGGTGCAACGCCACCGGCAAAGCCTGCCCTCATACTTCCAGGCGAAAAGCTGGCCGTCCAGGGTATTGCCCCTGCTGCATCGCCCGGCCGCGCCGACGACTTCGGTGGGCCAGCGGCGAGCGTGCCGGCACGAGAGACGACCAATGCGATCAAGCGGAATAGCGAATAGCGAATAGCGAATAGCGAATAGCGAATATAGGTCGTATCCCTACTGGCTATTCGCTACTCACCATTCGCTCTTTTACTGCGGCAGCACGCTCGCGCCGGTCAGCGCCTCGTCGATGGCACGCGCTGCCTGGCGGCCTTCGCGGATCGCCCACACCACCAACGACTGGCCACGACGAATATCGCCGGCGGCATAGAGCCGGTCGATATTGGTGCGGTAGTCGTGATCGTTGGCCGCGACATTCCTCGAACGACGCACATCGGTGATGATGTCGAGCTTGCCGTCCAGTTCAGCCGTCACCGCGCCGTCGATCGGACCGGCGAAGCCAATGGCGATGAAGGCAAGATCCGCGCGGATAACGAATTCCGTTCCGGGGATCGGCTTGCGCTTCTCGTCCACTTCGCAGCACTTCACGCCGGTGAGCTGGCCTTCCTCGCCGATGAATTCCAGCGTTGCGACCTGGAACTCGCGCTCGGCGCCTTCGGCCTGGCTCGAAGACGTACGCATCTTGGTTGCCCAGTAGGGCCAGACCGCAAGCTTGTCTTCCTTCTCCGGCGGCTGCGGGCGGATATCGAGCTGGGTGACGCGCACCGCACCCTGACGGAATGCCGTGCCGACGCAATCGGAAGCGGTATCGCCGCCGCCGACCACCACGACATGCTGGCCGGATGCCACAATCGGCTGCGACGCCCAGGCGACCGACTGGATGTCCTCACCACCGACGCGCTTGTTCTGCTGGACGAGGTAAGGCATCGCATCATACACGCCTTCGAGATCGTCGCCCGGGATGCCAGCTGGGCGCGGCGTTTCCGAACCGCCGCAATAGAGCACTGCATCATGCTCGGCGAGCAGTTCCTCGACCTTCTTGTCGACGCCGACATTGACGCCGCAATGGAAAGTCACGCCCTCGCCCGCCATCTGTTCAACGCGGCGGTCGATATAGTGCTTTTCCATCTTGAAGTCGGGAATGCCGAAGCGCAGCAGGCCGCCGGGACGGCTCTCACGCTCAAAGACATGCACGTCATGGCCGGCACGACCGAGCTGCTGTGCAGCCGCCATGCCAGTAGGGCCGGACCCGATGACGGCTACCTTCTTGCCGGTCTTCTTTTCTGGCGGATAGGGACGGACGTAGCCTGTCTCATAGGCCTTGTCAGCCAGCGCTTGCTCCACCGTCTTGATGGCGACCGGAATGTCTTCCAGGTTCAGCGTGCAGGCTTCCTCGCAGGGCGCGGGACAGATGCGGCCGGTGAACTCCGGGAAATTGTTGGTCGAGTGCAGATTGCGGATCGCGGCGTCCCAGTCGCCATTGTAGACGAGGTCGTTCCAGTCCGGGATCTGGTTGTGGATCGGACAGCCCGTCGGCCCATGGCAGAACGGAATGCCGCAATCCATGCAGCGCGCGGCCTGCTTCTCGACCTCAGGCTGCGACATCGGCAGCGTGAATTCGCGAAAATGCCGGATACGGTCAGATGCCGGCTGGTACTTGTGCACCTGCCGGTCGATCTCGAGAAAACCTGTTACCTTGCCCATGTCTCGGTTCCTGTAGAGCACGTGGCGGGGTTACCGCCGCACCCGTTATCCTCATCCGGTCGCAAGCGCAACCGCGGGATCGGGTCAATGATTGGCTGCGTTGTGACGGTCGCCGGAAAGCACTTGCCTCCCGGCCGACCAGATGCCTATTCGGCCGCCACGCTCATGCGGGCGCGCTCCATCTCCTGCAGCGCGCGGCGATATTCGACCGGCATGACTTTCCGGAACTTCGGTCGGAAGCTTGCCCAGTTGTCGAGGATCTCCTTGCCCCGCGTCGAACCGGTAAAGTGCACATGGTTCGAGATCAGCTGGTAGAGGCGTTCCTCGTCATGGCTGGTCATGTCGCCGGAAACGTCGACACGGCCCTTATGGTCGATGTCGCCGCCGTGATGGAGCAATTTCTCCATCAGGTCGTCCTCTTCCGGGACCGGCTCGAGCTCGACCATGGCCATGTTGCAGCGGAGCGCGAAATCGCCCTCTTCGTCCAGCACATAGGCCACGCCGCCTGACATGCCGGCAGCGAAGTTGCGGCCAGTCTTGCCGATGACGACGACAACCCCGCCTGTCATGTATTCGCAGCCATGGTCGCCCACGCCTTCGACGACCGCCGCAGCACCCGAATTGCGCACAGCGAAACGCTCGCCGGCAACGCCGCGGAAATAGCATTCGCCCTCGATGGCGCCGTAAAGCACGGTGTTGCCGACGATGATCGAGTCCTCGGCGACGATCCTGGCGTCTTCCGGCGGACGGATGACGATGCGGCCACCCGAAAGGCCCTTGGCGACATAGTCGTTGCCGGCGCCGATCAACTCGAACGACACGCCGCGTGCCAGGAACGCGCCGAAGGACTGGCCGGCAGTGCCGGTCAGCGTCACCTTGATGGTGTCTTCACGCAGGCCCTTGTGCCTGAAGCGCTTGGCAACCTCGCCCGACAGCATGGCGCCGGCGGAGCGGTCGACATTGCGGATCGGCAAAGCAATCTCGACAGGTTGGCGCGCCTCGAGAGCGGGCTTGGCCTGTTCGATCATCTGGCGGTCGAGCACGTCGTCGATCGGGTGTTTCTGGCGTTCGGTCCAGTGCATCGCCTCGCGCGGCGCTTCGGGCTTGTAGAACATCTTCGAGAAGTCCAGCCCACGTGCCTTCCAATGGTTGATGACCTCGCGCTTTTCCAGAAGGTCGGTGTCGCCGATGATCTGGTCGAGATGCGTGTAGCCCATTTCGGCCAGTAGCTCGCGCACCTCCTCAGCCACATAGAAGAAGTAGTTGATGATGTGTTCGGGCGTGCCCTTGAAGCGCTTGCGCAACACCGGATCCTGGGTGGCGACGCCAACCGGGCAGGTGTTGAGATGGCACTTGCGCATCATGATGCAGCCGGCCGCGATCAGTGGCGCGGTCGAGAAGCCGAATTCATCGGCGCCCAGCAGCGCACCGATGATGACGTCGCGCCCGGTGCGCAGGCCACCGTCAACCTGCAGCGCCACTCTGGAGCGCAGGCCGTTCAGCACCAGCGTCTGGTGCGTTTCGGACAACCCCATCTCCCATGGCGAACCGGCATGCTTGAGCGATGTCAGCGGTGAAGCGCCGGTACCACCATCATAGCCGGAGATGGTGATGTGGTCGGCACGCGCCTTGGCGACGCCTGCAGCGACTGTACCGACCCCGACTTCCGACACCAACTTCACCGACACGTCAGCTGCCGGATTGACGTTCTTCAGGTCGTAGATCAGCTGCGCCAGATCTTCGATCGAATAGATGTCGTGGTGTGGCGGCGGCGAAATCAGGCCGACGCCCGGCGTTGAATGACGCACCTTGGCGATGGTCGCATCGACCTTGTGGCCGGGCAGTTGGCCGCCCTCACCGGGCTTGGCGCCCTGTGCCACCTTGATCTGCATCATGTCGGAGTTGACGAGATATTCGGCGCTCACGCCGAAACGGCCAGACGCCACCTGCTTGATGGCCGAACGCTCGAGATTGCGACCACCACCAGGCAACGGCAAATAGCGATCCGGCTCTTCACCGCCTTCGCCAGTGTTCGACTTGCCGCCGATCGTGTTCATGGCGATCGCCAGCGTGGTGTGGGCTTCCCGCGAAATCGAGCCAAACGACATCGCGCCCGTCGAGAAGCGCTTTACGATATCGGCGGCCGACATCACCTCTTCCAGCGACACCTTCTTGCGGCCGGTCTCCCCGGCCAGCTTGATGCGGAACAGGCCACGGATCTGCTGGGCGCGTGCCGTCTCGCTGTCGATCTGCTGCGAGAACTCCTTGAAGGTCGACCATGAGCCCTTGCGCACCGCGTGCTGCAGCGTGGCCACTGCATCCGGCGTCCACATGTGGGCTTCGCCGCGCATGCGGTACATGTACTCGCCGCCAACCTGCAGGCTGGTGCGCAGCACCGGATCGTCGCCGAAGGCGTCGCTATGGCGCGCCACCGTCTCTTCCGAAACTTCGTCGAGGCCGACGCCTTCGATGAGCGTCGCCGTACCGGTGAAGTACTTCTCGATGAAGTCGCTCTTCAGGCCAATGGCATCGAAGATCTGCGCGCCGCAATAAGACTGGTAGGTCGAGATGCCCATCTTGGACATCACCTTGAGGATGCCCTTGCCGATCGACTTGATGTAGCGCGAGACGACTTCCGAGGCATCGACCTCTTCCGGCATATCGCCCTTCTTGTGCATGTCGAGCAGCGTATCGAAGGCGAGATAGGGGTTGATCGCCTCGGCGCCATAGCCGGCCAGGCAGCAGAAATGATGCACTTCGCGCGGTTCGCCGGACTCCACGACAAGACCGACCGAAGTGCGCAACCCCTTGCGGATCAAGTGATGATGCACGGCCGCCGTCGCCAGCAGCGCTGGAATGGCGATGCGGTCCGGCCCGACCTGACGATCCGACAGGATGATGATGTTGTAGCCGCCGGCAACCGCTGCCTCGGCGCGGTCGCACAGGCGCTCGACCGCGCCAACCATGCCCGCTGCCCCTTCGGTGATCGAATAGGTGACATCGATGGTCTTGGTGTCGAAGCGGTCCTCGGTGTGGCCGATGGAGCGGATCTTCTCGAGATCGCCATTGGTCAGGATTGGCTGGCGCACTTCCAGCCGCTTCTTGCGGGAGGAACCGACCAGATCGAAGATGTTCGGGCGCGGTCCGATGAAGGACACCAGGCTCATCACCAATTCTTCGCGGATCGGATCAATCGGCGGGTTGGTGACCTGGGCAAAATTCTGCTTGAAGTAGGTATAGAGCAGCTTCGACTTGTCCGACATCGCCGAAATCGGCGTATCGGTGCCCATCGAGCCCACTGCCTCCTGGCCAGTGACAGCCATCGGCGCCATCAGGAGCTTCAGGTCTTCCTGGCTGTAGCCGAAGGACTGCTGCCGGTCGAGCAGGGTGACGTCCTTGCGCAGGGCGCGCGGCTCCACCGGGTTCAGATCCTCCAGCACCAGCTGGGTGCGCTTCAGCCAATCCTTGTAGGGATGCTGGGCGGCGATCTCCTTCTTGATCTCTTCGTCGGAGATGATGCGGCCCTCGACCAGATCGATGAGCAGCATCTTGCCCGGCTGTAGGCGCCACTTGCGGACGACGTGCTTTTCCTCAACCGGCAAAACACCGGCTTCGGAAGCGAGGATGACACGATCGTCGTCGGTGACGATGTAGCGCGCGGGCCTCAGGCCGTTACGGTCCAGCGTCGCACCGATCTGGCGCCCATCGGTAAAGCAGACAGCGGCCGGGCCGTCCCACGGCTCCATCAGTGCTGCATGGTATTCGTAGAAAGCCTTGCGGCCGGCATCCATCGACTTGTTGCCGGCCCATGCCTCCGGGATCAGCATCATCATCGAATGCGCAAGCGAATAGCCGCCCTGGAACAGGAACTCGAGCGCATTGTCGAAGCAGGCGGTGTCCGACTGTCCTTCATAGGAGATCGGCCACAGCTTGGAGATGTTGTTGCCGAACAGCTCGGAATCGACCGAGGCCTGGCGCGCGGCCATCCAGTTGTTGTTGCCACGCACGGTGTTGATTTCACCGTTGTGGGCCACCATGCGGTAGGGATGCGCCAGCTTCCACGATGGGAATGTGTTGGTCGAAAAGCGCTGGTGGACCAGGATCAACGCCGTCTCGAAGCGCGGATCGGAGAGGTCCTTGTAGTAGGTACCGACCTGGTAGGCCAGGAACATGCCCTTGTAGACGATGGTACGCGCCGACAGCGACACGCAGTAGGATCCGATGTCCTTGTTGTTGTGCTCGGCATAGATGCGGCCCGAGATCACCTTGCGCAGGAGATAGAGGCGCGCCTCATATTCCTCGTCATTGTCGATGTCCGGCGTGCGGCCGATGAACACCTGGCGATGGAACGGCTCGGCAGCCGCTATGTCGGGAGCCTTGGACAAGGATGAATTGTCGACTGGAACGTCGCGGAAACCGATGAGCGGCAGGCCTTCCGACTGCGCCGACTCGATAATGATCGCGTCGACATGGGCACGCAGTTCCAGATCCCGCGGCATGAACCAGTGGCCGACGCCATATTGGCCGGCCGGCGGCAGCTCGATGTCCTGCTTGGCCATTTCCTCGCGGAAGAAGCGATCGGGAATCTGCACCAGCACGCCGGCGCCATCGCCCATCAATGGATCTGCGCCCACCGCGCCGCGATGGGTAAGGTTCTCCAGCATGAACAGACCGTCCTTGACGATCTGGTGCGACTTCACGCCCTTCATCTGAGCGATGAAGCCGACGCCGCAGGCGTCATGTTCGTTGCGCGGATCATACATGCCCTGGGCCGAGGGCGATCGATCGAAAAGTCCGGTGGTCGGTGCGGTGGTGGTTCGGAGAGCGGTTTTGACGGTGGCCGCTTTCGTCTGTGCAATCGGGGCAAAAACCGTCGTCACAGAGGGCGTCACTTCCGTCATCGTCCTATCCTCTTTTCTGCGCCACTCGGACGCTTCTTCTCCATGGGAAGCTTGGCGCTTCCCTGTTTACGTTTTCTCGCACCTGTCGCGAAATCCTGGCGAACCATGCCGGGCGTCGTCCGGCCGGGCTCGGCCTGTCATCGCACGCCACTCAGGGCGGCAGCCGGACAAGCGCCAATCATACGCCAATCCAGCCTGGTTGGTA
Source organism: Mesorhizobium loti (assembly GCF_002858745.1). Lineage (GTDB taxonomy): Bacteria > Pseudomonadota > Alphaproteobacteria > Rhizobiales > Rhizobiaceae > Mesorhizobium > Mesorhizobium loti_F. The sequence goes on from NZ_PJRO01000012.1 coordinate 138,297, forward strand.
TCGGTAAATAAGACAGCAATGCTGTCCTAAATTTCTATGGCAGAAATCCCGATACCACACAAGATCGATTCGAAAATTTTCCAGCCGATTGACGAAAGAAAATTACACACAATCGACCGCCACGGAAACTTTCTGGCCCGATAGCATAAATGGCCGCTGGCTCCAAACAACTGGCCAGCGCTGGACCTTGCAGAGCGGCTCAGAATGCAGTCAAGGTTCGCGCCTTCCCCGAATTGCCAGGAAATGGGCTCCGAAAGCATGTTTTTTGCCTCCGACAATTGGGCCGGTGCCCATCCCAAGGTTGCTGCCGCGCTCAACGCACACAACACCGGCTTTGCCGCCGCCTATGGCGACAGCGACCTCGACAAGGCGGTCGCGCAACGCTTCGGCGAGATTTTCGAACGCGAGGTCGCTGTCTTCTTCGTGGCCACCGGCACCGCCGCCAACTCGCTTTCGCTCACCGCCTACAACAAACCTGGCGGGCTGACCTTCTGTCACCGCGAATCGCACATCGTGGAAGACGAATGCGGTGCGCCGGAATATTTTACCGGCGGCTCACGGCTGAGGCCCGTCGACGGCGCGCTTGGCCGCATGAACCCGAGCTCGCTGGAGCAGGCGATCGAACGTTTCGCCGACGAAATCGTCCACGCCGGCCGCCCCATGGCGATTTCGATCACCCAGTCGACCGAAACAGGTACGATCTATGGCCTGGACGATATCGACGCCATCTCGAAGATTGCCCAAAAGTACAAGCTGCCGCTGCACATGGATGGCGCCCGTTTCGCCAACGCGCTCGCTTCCCTCGAGGCAACCCCGGCCGAAATGACCTGGAAGCGCGGCGTCGACATTCTCTCGTTTGGCGGCACCAAGAACGGCTGCTGGTGCGCCGAGGCGATCGTGCTGTTCGATCTCGACCGCGCCAAGGAGCTTGCCTTCCTGCGCAAGCGTGCCGCCCAGCTGTTTTCGAAGTCGCGCTTTATCGCCGCCCAGTTCGGCGCTTATTTCAAGGATGGCCTCTGGATGGAAACCGCCCATCATGCCAATGCCATGGCGGCGCGGTTGGCGGCGGCGATCGAGGATGACGCAACCTCGAAGCTCGCCTGGCTGCCGCAGGCCAACGAAGTCTTTGCGATCCTCGAAAAGAAGAAGGCCGAGCGGCTGCTGGCTGCAGGTGCCGCCTTCTACGACTGGCACAAACCGCACGGTTTCGACGGTCATGTCGGCGAAAACGAAGGGCTCTACCGGTTCGTCACAAGTTTCGCGACCACCGAAAAGGACGTCGACCGTTTCGCCGAGCTGCTCAAGGCGTAAGCGGCAAGCATGGCGGGAGGTGACTGCATGTCGGCGATGTACCAGGTCGATGCCTTCTCGGATCGGGCCTTCGGCGGCAACCCCGCCGCCGTTCTTATTCTCGACGACTGGCTGGCCGAAGAGGTCATGCAGTCCATCGCGGCCGAGAACAACCTGGCCGAAACCGCCTTTGCCAGACCGAATGGCAAGGGCTGGGACCTGCGCTGGTTCACGCCTGTCCATGAAGTCGAATTCTGCGGACATGCCACGTTGGCGACAGCGCATGTACTCGCCGAGCATCACAACGCGACCGGCGAGATGGCCTTTTCGACCCGTGTCGGCGAACTGCGCGTGGCGCGTATCGATGGCGGATATCGCATGGACCTGCCGGCCTTTCTGCCCGAGCCACTCGCGGATCTGCCGGGGCCGATCGCTGAACTGTTCACCGGTATCGACCACCACCCCTTCCGCAATTTCGAGAACATCTTCGTCGAATTGCCCGACGAAGCGGCTGTCCGCGCCTTCGTGCCCGACATGACAAGAATTGCGACCCTGAACCTGCAGGGACTGGTGATCACCGGCAAAAGCGACGGCTACGACTTTGTTTCACGTTACTTCGCGCCGGGCGTCGGCATCCCGGAAGATCCGGTGACCGGCTCGATCCACGCGACACTTGTGCCTTACTGGGCGGACAAGCTCGGCAAGACACGCCTGTCGGCGTTTCAGGCATCGGCGCGCGGCGGTCATCTTTTGTGCGAACTGGCCGGCGATCGCGTGCTGATCACCGGCAAGGCCGTGACTTTCATGAAAGCGGAAATTTACCTGCCATGATGCGCTCAGGCAGCATTTTGTGTAGAAACACCACCAGTTGACGGCTTTAGGGAACAGACCATGCCCTCCACCGAGCTCCTCATTGCCTTTTTCATCACAACGTCGGTTTTTGCCTATATCCCGGGCCCTGCGATGCTTTATGCGACGGCGCAGACCATCGCACGCGGCCGCTGGTCGGGCTTCATGGCGGCGATCGGCATCCATCTCGGTTGCACCGTGCATGTGGTAGCCGCGGCCGCCGGGCTTTCGGTACTCTTCCACGCAGTCCCTGTTCTTTATCTTGTGGTGAAGCTCGCCGGTGCCGCCTATCTCGTCTGGCTGGGCATTTCGATGTTTCGCACCAGATCTGAGGGCGGCGAAATCAATCCGCACGCCATCGGTGCGAAATCCGGCCGCCGCGCCTTCGTGGAAAGCATCACGGTCGAGGTGCTCAACCCGAAGACGGCGCTGTTCTTCCTGGCTTTCCTGCCGCAGTTCATTGACGCCTCGGCTACCTTCCCGGTCTGGGTGCAATTTCTTATCCTCGGCAGCCTCGCCAACCTGATCTTTTCCTCGGCCGATGTCGTCTGCGTTCTGCTCGCCGGCGTCATCGTCACGCGCCTCAAACGCTCCAGCGGTGCCCAGCGCCTGATGCGCCGCGCCGGCGGCGCGCTGCTGGTCGGGCTCGGCACACACCTGGCGCTGCAGCGGACCTGAATCTTTAACTCATCCCTTGCAGGGAGATCGGCCCGCACAGCTAAATTCCCGCTCACGCCCTCTTGACTTAAAGTTTACTTGAACTTGTAGAACCGTCGCGCAATCGACCCGGACCGCCGCCAGGCTGCTTCCCGGGCAATTGCCAGGAAGGGCACAGCTGCACGTTCGAGCACAAGCGAGCCAGCCCGGCAGGATGGAGACGAGGCATGACAACGGTGCAATCGGTGGTTCCCGCAACGGCTGCGCGATCGGTGAGCGCCTGCAAGATAACGCTGCTCATGATCGCGACCTTGACCATCATGGCCGGCACCACGATTTCGCCCTCGCTGCCGGCCATCGAGGCGAACTTTGCCGATGTCAACGGTGTCAAGCTGCTCAGCCGCATGGTGCTGACGCTGCCCGCTTTGTTCGTAGCCCTCTGCGCGCCGCTGATCGGCAGCCTGGCCGACCGCTACGGACGGCTGCGCCTGCTGATCGGCTCGATCCTGCTTTATGGGCTTTCCGGCATTTCAGGCCTGTTCGTCGAAAGCCTGCCAGCACTGCTGGTCGGTCGCGCCGTGCTCGGCATCGCCATCGGTGGCATCATGACGCTGACCACCGCGCTCGTCGGTGATTATTTCAGCGGCAGCGAGCGCGAGCGCTATCTGGGTCTGCAACAAGCGTTCACCGGCATCGGCGGCGTCGCCTTCGTTGCCGCCGGCGGTCTTCTCGCCGACTATCACTGGCGCGCGCCTTTCGTGATCTATGCGGTGGCTTTCGCAATCGTCCCCGCTGCCATCGCTTTCCTGACGGAGCCCTCGCGCCACGCGCCGGATAGCCAGCAGACCACTGATCCCGTGACCGAACACGCGGTTCGCTGGCTGCCGGTCGCGGCCCTGTGCGCGGTCGCCTTCCTCGTCAACATGATCTTCTATTTCATCCCGTCACAATTGCCCTTCTATTTGCGAGCCATCGGCATTGGCGCCGCCAGCAACGCCGGCTTCGCGCTCGGCCTGCACAATCTGGTCATGGCTGGCTCTGCCCTTGGTTATGGTCGGCTGCGTGCCATGCTTTCCGTTCCGGCGATTTTTGTGATCGGTCTCTGCTTGATGACGTTGGGCTTTGTATGGGTCGCCTTTTCGACGACGATGCCGTCGATGCTGTTCGCCATGGCGATCGCTGGCGCGGGTCTCGGCCTGACCATACCCAATCTGATGTCGGGCATCATCGCGCAAGCAAGCCCTTCGACGCGTGGGCGACTGGCCGGCATGGTGACGGCCTCGATGTTCATCGGCCACTTCACCTCACCTTTCGCCAGCCAGCCGTTGATCGAGGCCGCTGGCTACCAGGAGACCTATCTCGCAGCAGCCTGCGGGCTCGCGACACTTGCCATCATCTGCGCGGTCATCGCCTTGAATCGCAAAAGCAGCGTGTAGGCGCAGGCACTTCATCCCTGCTCACAAAAAAACGGCGCCCTGCGGCGCCGCTTTCGTCTCGGGAGGGAGACTTGCCGAGCCCGGCAGCCTTGGAGCGTTTCCGTTTTTCACGGAAACGCGGAAACGCTCCAACTTTTGTTTTCACGCAATTCCGGACGGAAAACCGCTACGCACTTTTCCTGGAATTGCTCTAGTTGGCCGCTTTGGCTTCGATCTGCTTTGTCTTGGCAGGGGCGGCCGAGATCGCGATCTTGCGGGGCTTCAGCTCTTCGGGAATGTTGCGCTTCAGGTCGATGTGAAGCAGGCCGTTCTTGAGAGCGGCGCCGACGACGTCGACATGGTCGGCAAGCTGGAAGCGGCGCTCGAAGGAGCGCGCGGCAATGCCGCGATAAAGCACTTCCGAACCTTCGCCGTTGGTCTCGTCCTTGCGCTCACCCTTGATGGTCAGCACGTTGCGATGGGCTTCGATCGAAATCTCATCATCCGAGAAGCCGGCGACGGCCATGGAAATCCGGTAGGAATCCTCACCGGTGCGCTCGATGTTGTAGGGCGGATAGCTCTGACCGCCTTCAGGCTGAGCCAGCGAATCGAGCATCGTGAACAGACGGTCGAAACCGACAGTCGAGCGATAGAGCGGGGAAAAGTCGACATGACGCATGGTGTGTTCTCCTGTTGAGCAACATGGTTTGCGTAATGGTTCAGGCGAAACCCTTGAGGCGTTTCCAATGAACCAGCGGCCCCGACATCGGCGGCCACAGCAGTCATCTGGGGGTCCTGGAAGAGGGTTTCAAGGAGATATTCCAGGGAGAGTTCGTAGAGACCGTTCTGAAACTGATCAGGCCGCGGCGAAAAGGACGAGAAGCGAGCACCGAAGCAGAGCGTACTTCAAGTCCGTGAGCATCGGAACGCAGATGCTCGTCATTTGCAGCCCGGCATCATCAATGTCGGAACGGTCTCTTAGATGAACGTCAGATGAACCGCCCCTTCTGCCGCCGTTCAGATCGCCGTCGCTACCTTGGCTCCAACATCACGACCAGCGGCGAAATCGACGCCGCGACGAAGCCGAGCCGGGTGCAACGTCCCTTCCTCCCGGATCGACAGGAGCCGGAGGCGCTGCGTTATGCGCTTCCGGCTTCAGACATTTTGAGAACCGGACGCCTCGCCGGTTTTGCTTTGCATTTTACCCAATAGCTTCTATCACCTGCTGGTTGGCCCGCCTGCGGGCGCGAACCGCTCGAAGCGCCTGATGACGGATCTCTTCTACGAACTTGACGGCAATCCGGTCCCAAAAAACGCCTTTTCCGGCTTTCTCACCACGCGCGACCGCAAGCAGATCCGCTTCGCCAGATTTTCCGCTACCGGCAGGCCGTTGAAAGGCACGGTGGTGGTCCTGCCCGGCCGCAACGAGTGCATCGAGAAATATTTCGAGACCGTTCGCGACTTGACCAGCCGGGGCTTCGGTGTCGCCATGCTTGACTGGCGCGGCCAGGGTGCTTCCGACCGACTGCTCAAGAACCCGCAGCGCGGCTATGTCAAAAGCTTCCAGGACTACGCCGGAGATCTCGAGCAGTTGTTCATGGAAGTAGTCCTGCCCGACTGCCGCGGACCGTATTACATCCTCGCGCATTCCGCAGGTGCTCTTGTCGCGCTGATCGCCAGCGCCAACATGGTCAACCGCGTGCAGCGCATGGTGCTGATCGCGCCCTTTCTCGACCTGCCCGATCAGCGCGTTTCGATGACGACGGTGCGTCGCCTCGGCAGCGTGTTGACCTATATCGGTCTTGGCCGCCTCTATGCAGCCTGGGGCCCGCGGAAGGCGCTGCCGACCCCATTCGAGCGCAATCTGCTGACCAGCGATCCCGAGCGCTATCGCCGCAACACCGGGCTTTACCAGGCGTACCCGCAACTGGCGCTGGGTGGCCCCACAGTGCGCTGGCTGCGCGCCGCGGCTATCGCTACCGAAACCGTGCGCGACCCCGAATTCATGGCCAGGATGAAGATCCCGTCACTGATCATCGGCGCCGGCAACGATCGCGTCGTCTCGACCCGCGCGGTCGAGCATTTCGCCCGCCACATCCGGCTCGGCTCCTTCCTGATGATCGACGGTGCCAAACACGAGATCCTGCAGGAGAAGGATTACTATCGCGAGCAGCTCCTTGCAGCCTTTGATGCCTTCATTCCAGGCAGCGATGAAAAAGCGTCAGCTGACGCTTCTTAGCCCCGCAGCGCCGCCATCGCCGCCTCGTGCAATTCGGGCGTCGCCGCCGCCAGGATGTCGCCGCCATTTTCGGCAGGACGCCCGTCGAATGTCGTGACGACACCACCGGCCTTCTCGATGATCGGGATCAATGCCACGATATCGTAGGGCTTCAGTCCCGGGTCGGCGACGATATCGACCGTGCCCGCCGCCACCATGGCGAAGGCGTAGCAATCGGTGCCATAGCGTGACAGCTGCACCTTGGTCTCGAACAGGTCGAAACGGCGGCGTGCCTCGCCCTGGAACAATGCCGGTGTGGTGGTGAACAGTGTGGCATCTTCCAGCTTCGTCGTCTTGCGCGCGGCAAGCTTGCGCGGGCCACCAGGCCCTTCGTAGAAGGCGCCATCGGCATTGGCGTAGAACAGTTCGCCGGTGAAAGGCTGCGACATCAGCCCGGCCACCGCGTCGCCATCGACCGTCAGGCCCACCAACGTGCCCCAGACCGGAAGACCGGAAATGAAAGCGCGGGTACCATCGATCGGATCGATCACCCAGACATGCCGGCTGGCAAGGTTCTCGCTGCCATGTTCCTCGCCCAGGATGCCGTGATCCGGGAACTCCGCACCGATCAGCGCGCGGATGGCCCGTTCCGCCTCCCGGTCGGCCTCGGTAACAGGATCGAAGCCGCCGGACAGCTTGTTGACCACGGCGCCCTGGCTGCGGAAGCGCGGCAAGGTCTCGGCCGCGGCCGCGCTGGCAATCCGCCGCATGAAATCGGGGGAAATGTTCAAGTGCCTCTCCTGGAACTGCCGGCCAGACTGCGACCGCCACCGGTACATAACAAAAGCGTTGCGGGAATGTCACGCGCGCTGCTGGCCGAGCCTTTCCTATTTCATTTTGAATTAATAATCAGGTTGACTTTTGTGCAATGCACAATAACCTCGAAGGCGGACAGGTTCTCCTGTCCATGCCCATCTTGGGCGTTTCCTCCCTAGACTTCGACCGCGTCGTGTCAACGATGCGGTCTTTTTTTAGCGAGTAGGGAATAGCGAATAGTGAGTAGTGCACTGTCAGAAACTGAAGGCGGTCCCGACATCCGGCCACCCTCACTATTCCAGGCTCACTATTGACTGCTCTCTCACTCCGCCGCCTCCGGCAGGTCGAGGAAGTGATGGTCCGGCATCGCCATCAGGTTCGCCGAAAAGCGCGCCAGATCCTCGATCAGCGGATCGAACCCCACCGACTTCTGGAAGGTGCGCTCGTTCATATAGAGGCCACGATTCACCTCGATCTGCAGCGCATGCAGATTGCGCAGCGGCCGGCCATAGTGCTCGGTGATGAAGCCGCCGGCATAGGGTTTGTTGTAAGCGACTGAATAACCCATGCTGGTCAGGAGCGAGATCGCCTCCTGCGTCAGCATTGCCGCGGCGGATGTGCCGAAACGGTCACCGATGATGAAGTCCGGCCGCATGCCCTGCTCGCTGGTGCGCACGCTGGCCGGCATGGAATGGCAGTCGATCAGCACCGCATAGCCGAAACGGGCATGAGTGCCGGCGATCAATCGTTTCAGCGTCTCGTGGTAGGGTTTGTAGACAAGCTCGATGCGCTGGAAAGCCTCCGTGATCGGCAGCCGCGCGGCGTAGATGTCCAGCCCCTCGCCCACGAGCCTCGGCACGGTGCCGAGCCCGCCCGCCACACGCGCCGAACGAATATTGCAATAGGGCGGCACCGGTTCGATGAACATGCGCGGGTCGAGTTCCCACGGCTCGCGGTTCACATCGAGATAGGCTCTTGGGAAGTTAGCGGCCAGCATCGGCGCGCCGAGCATGATGGCTGAACCGAACAACTCGTCGACATAACAATCCTCCGAACGGCGGATGCTGCTGCGGTCGAGCTTGGCCATCGCCAGGAACCGGTCGGGATAGTGACGGCCGCTATGCGGGGAATTGAAGACGAAAGGAACGCGCTGTTCTGCGCCCGAGCGGATTTCGAAGGGCGGGACGGTCGCAAAATCCTCGGCTGGCGACGTCAAATTTCAGGAACCCATCGGAACGCGTCTCTCATGGCTCCAACGTGCCACCGTGTCGATCCCGTGTCCAGCGTTTCGGCGGCTTCCATCGGCTTGACGCAACAGCCTCGCGCGTCATTCGGACGCGCAAAGGACGCTCTGACATTTTTGAACCCGCACATCGTGCTTTCCGAGTGTCGATTCCGATTTTCAGGTCGATGCGTACGGGACAGAAGCCCATCATTCACTTGATGTTTACCCTCACGATTCCATATACGTGATGGTTAACGGGATTGTTCCTCCACAATCTCGGGGGATGATTCGGACGGGACGAGAATGACACGCATCCTGCTGGCGGAAGACGACGACGATATGCGCCGGTTCCTGGTCAAGGCGCTTGAGCGCGCCGGCTACCAGGTCAGTGATTTCGACAATGGCGCCAGCGCCTATGAGCGGCTGCGCGAGGAGCCGTTCTCGCTGCTCCTGACCGACATCGTCATGCCCGAGATGGATGGCATCGAGCTTGCACGCCGCGCCACCGAGATCGACCCGGATCTCAAGGTGATGTTCATCACCGGCTTCGCCGCCGTTGCGCTGAACCCCGATTCGAAGGCACCGCGCGACGCCAAGGTCTTGTCCAAGCCATTCCACCTGCGCGACCTCGTCAACGAGGTCGAGAAGATGCTGCACGCCGCGTAAGCGGCGGACAAGACTGCGACGCACATCGCGATCGTTTCAAAACCGACGGCTGTTGCACGCCAGCCCGTCAGTGGTCGATTCGGTCCCGACCTAACCCGGCTTTCTCCAAAATCACACTTCCAACGGCGGAATGCGACCGCCAGGGCAGCCGCATACCTTATGGAGGAACAGCGGCATCGCGACATTTTGGATGTCGGCTTTCTTTCGGTGTTTCTCGCTATTGACGCGTCGAAACAAAAGTGGTGTATGCGCGGCGTCGGATGGGCGTGTAGCTCAGCGGGAGAGCACTACGTTGACATCGTAGGGGTCACAGGTTCAATCCCTGTCACGCCCACCATCCACTCCAAATGAATGTCTAGAGCGCGGCCGTTCCGCTGAATTTGATCGTTGCAGGGAACCTGCCCCCGCGGCTGCGCAATCCAAAAGCCGTCAGATGCGTTGTCCGCCTTGCCAACGGCGCGAACGTCCCGATACGTAGGTCAAAGCAAAACCGATTGGGAGCTGCGGTGATGACCACAGAACATCGTGGCGGCTGCGCGTGTGGCAGAATTCGCTATTCCGTGTCAGGCGATCCGTTGCGCGTAGGCCTCTGTCATTGCACCGACTGCAGGCGCACCAGCGGCTCGGCTTTCACCTTCTACGGAATCTGGCCGCTGGCAGCGTTCAAATGCGAGGGAGAGACGTCGCACTATAAAGATCGCAGTTTCTGCCCGACCTGCGGCGGCCAGGTTTTTGCGCTCAGCGACACCGAGGCCGAGATCATGGCCGGCACGCTCGATGAGGCGCCATCCGATCTCGTGCCGCAATATGAACTTTGGACGCCGCGTCGCGAGCCGTGGTTGCACGCGCTCCCCGGGGCCGATCAATTCCAGGGCAATCGCTGATTGTCCTTGACGACCGCCGCGACCACTCACTCAGGAAGACCCGCCTTCCGATAACCATCAACGAAATGATCGAGCACTGCCGCATCGCGGAATGGCTCGGTCGCGATCCAGTGACTGGTGGTGAAGTGCGGGTTGCCGACGAGGAACAGTTCGACCTCCGCCCGCGCCTCATCAAGCCGGCCGAGTTGCGCAAGGCTGGCCGCCAGGAAACGGCGCGAGCTCGTGCGATAGGTTTCATCCCTGCGCAGCGTCTCAACGGCGGCTTCATAGTCTCTGGCTGCATATTGCGCCTGGCCGAGCGTCAAATAGTACCCGCTGGTCGGAAACGGATTCAATCGGAATGCCTTGCGGATGTATTCCAGGCCCTCTTCGACCTGCCCGGCCAGGACCGCGATGTCAGACAGCGCCATCCATATGTCACCCTCGCTCGGGTCGAGTTCTATCGCCTTGGTGAATTCCGCATCCGCTCCCGCAAAGTCGCGCTCATAGGCCAGCAGATAAGCCAGCACCCAACGGCAACCGGCATTTTCGGGGTCGATCGCGACAGCCTTGCGCGCCAATTCCAGGGCGACGTTACGGTTGGCTTCGGTCGGCCCGCCCCAGTGCACCCATCCCATCCAGTGGTTCATGGCCAGCCATCGATAGGCCTCGGCGTATTCCGGATCGAGCGAAACCGCACGCGTCAGCATCAGATGCACTTCCCGCGCCATCTGCGGAGAATCATCCATCAGCTTGCGTGCCCGCATGCAGAGATCATAAGCCTCGATGTTGTTCGGCTGGTTACGCGGCGGTGGTGCGCGCAGCCGACCAAGCAATGCCTCGACGATCTTGGCGGTCACCTCGTCCTGGACAGCAAAGATATCTTCGAAACTCCGATCGAAGCGCTCGGCCCAAAGATGCTCGCCGCTCACCGCATCGACCAGTTGGGCGTTGATGCGCACACTTCCCGCCGCGCGTCTTGCGCTGCCTTCCAGCAAGTAGCGCACGCCAAGATCCTGCGCGATGGCGCGTACATCCGTCGCCTTTCCCTTGTAGGCGAAGGCCGAGTTGCGCGCGATGACGAAGAGGCCGGAGACCCTGGACAAGTCCGTGATCAGGTCTTCGGTCAGTCCATCCGCGAAGGCTTCCTGTTCGGGATCATTGCTGACGTTGACGAATGGCAGCACGGCAATGGAAGGCTTTCCGGGCAGCCGCACGGGTTTGCGCCGAGCGCTGTCGAGTTGTTCTACGGCTCCCGAGAAGCGGTAACCGACGCGCGGCACCGTGGCGATCCATTCACCTCCCCCGTTGCCATCATCATCGGCTGGGCCGAGCAGCTTCCTGAGCTGCGCGATCTGGACGGTAAGGTTGCCTTCCTCGACAGCCGTGCCCGGCCAGGCTGCATCCATCAAATCGGCCTTGGTCAGGATTTCGCCGGGCCGACCTGCAAATGCGGCAAGCAGCTTCAGTCCGCGGTAGCCTATCGCAACGGGCGTATCGTCCCGGGTGAGCGTTCCCGCATCCGGATCAAGCACGAACGGACCAAAGGCAAAACGCAACCCCTGCATGTCGCATCCTTAGAGCCTTTCGAGCAGGGATGGAACCGCATTGCGGAGGCCAGTTGATCCAGGTTCAAGTCTGCACACAACCTCCAGAGAGACGAATTGATTTCGCGGCGCATGGTGTCGCGCGTGTGCACCGGTGTAAGTCATCTTTGATGGAGACAGCGATCCAGCAATCTCCGCCATCGGACATGGAGGTAGTACTGATGGTTTTCTGGGGAACGAGTGCAGTTGGATTGGCAATCGCCGCCTATCTCCTCGGCTCCATCCCCACGGGCTATCTGGTAGGCAAACTGCTCAAGGATATCGATATTCGGGAGCACGGCTCCAGATCGACCGGGGCCACCAATGTCCTCAGAACGCTCGGAAAGGGGCCAGCCTTGGCGGTTCTGCTGGTGGATGTGCTGAAAGGTGCGGCGGCAGTCGTCTTTGCCCGCTGGGTTTGCCTTTGGCTTTCTTCATGGCCGGCCGCTACGCCGTCGCAACCGCTTGAACCACAAAGCTGGGCACCTTGGATTGTCTGTCTGGCCGGGCTTGCCGCGCTGTTGGGGCATGGCCGTTCGATCTGGCTGAATTTCACCGGCGGCAAGTCAGCGGCGACGGGGCTGGGGGTATTGCTGGCGATGTCCTGGCCGATAGGCTCGGGCGCAGCAGCAGTTTTTGTCGTTGCGCTAGCCTTGTCCAGGATCGTTTCATTGAGTTCGATGCTCGCGGCTTTGATGGCCATCGTGCTCGTCAGTGTCCTGGAACAGCCGCTGCCCTATCGGCTACTGGTGATCGCAGGCGGCATCTACGTGGTCATGCGCCATCGCGCCAATATTCGAAGGCTGTTGTCGGGGACAGAACCACGCCTCGGGCAAAGCGTTTGAGAACGCCAATTCACTTCTGCCGGACGATGGTGCCAATCGCATTGACCAGGAGCCGTGCGGCAGTCAGGGCCGACAGGCCATCGATGTCGGCGGGAGGATAGAGCTCGACAAGATCAAATCCCACGATCCTGGCCCGCTGGCCGAGGCCCGCGATCAGGTCGATGACCTGCGTGTAGGTAAGGCCGCCGGGCGTACGTGCAGCCACGCCGGGCATGATGCAGGGATCGAGGCCGTCGCAGTCGAGGGTGACGACGACCCGCGCGCGCTCGGGGATATGCCTCAGAGCGGCATCGACGCCCGCAACGTGAACTTCGCGGGCGGTCACAAATCGGCTGCCATAGCGTTGCGCCGCTTCGATTTCGGTCAACTTTGCGCTGCCGACGCTGCGCAGGCCAACCTGCACCATGCCGGCAACATGCGGCATCTCGCTTGCCCGGCGCATCGGGCTCGAATAGCCGTGGCGCTCGCCATGCACCTCGTCGCGCCAGTCGATATGGGCGTCGATCTGCAGGATCCAGACCGGCCCATGTTCTGCAAAGCCGGCCAGGAAAGGAATGACCACGGAATCGTCGCCTCCAAGCAGGACCGGTACAGCCGCCACCGCCAGAACCTCACGCGTCTTCGTTTCGATCCGGGCCCGGTTGCCGGCGTTGTCATGCATGGTGGTCGCAAGATTGCCGGCGTCGACGCAGCAGACTGGCTTGCCATCGAACAGCGGACCGCCGAGATCGAAATCCCAATGCTCGACAAGCGCGGCATCGTCCTGGCTGGCAGTGCGGATCGCATCGGCGGCAGAGACATAACCACTGCTGTCCTTGCCGGGATAGGTGCTGCCATGACCGGCTCCGAAGATCACCGCGCGGGGCATGCGGTCATCAGTGAGATGATTGGGGAGGCCGAGAAAAGATAGCGAAGTGGTCATGTCTCGATCGTCGTGATGATGGTTTCGCTGAGCTTCAGGATGTGCGGGACGGAGTCGCTTGCAGAGATCCCACACAGAGCCTTCGAGATTGCAAACCTAGCCCATTTGGAAGTTTTGAGAACTATTTGGGAGGCCTTAATTACGAAGCCGTCCGTGTCCGGCAGAATTCGATCTCTTTCTGGACGAGGGCCCTGCCCTCCAACGGTACGGAGGTTGACATGAACAACAACACCCTTTGCGTCGGCCCCGCGCAGACAAAGCGGGCAAGACCGTCCGCCAGACGGATATCACACCGGCGCTACAGCCTGGTGAACCTGTTCAGCACCATCGCGGCCTGGCGCGAGCGCACGCATTTTCGCTGGGAACTCAAGCGGCTGGCGAAAGACACTCCCTACCTGATTGATGACATCGGGTTGACGAAAGAGCAGGTCGAGGAAGAGATCGCCAAACTGCCCTTCTGGCAACGATAAGCGCGCTGGCTACCCTGTCTTGGCTAGCGACAGCGCGGCCGGTGGCTGAAGATATGCGCGGGCGGTCACCTGCCGGTAAAGCCAATGGAACACCGGGATAAGAACCAGCGTCATCACCAGCGGCTTGAACCACGGGTTCAGCGCTGCGTGCAGGCCGCGGTCAATGCCCGTCCATCCGCACATGAAGACCACTGCCCCGAGGATCAATATGAGGTTCCAGGCTTCGTCCCTGGCTCTCATCAGCGAAATGGCAAGCGCGGCTGGCGCGACGAGCATGACATAGGTGTTGGATTCGACCCTGGGGTTGAAAACAGTCATGTAGTAAGCGGCCAGAAGAAAAGCGGTGAACGCACTCAACTGGCGGTCGTTCTTTCTGTCCAGCCAAAGCGCGGCAACCAGAACGGCACCGGCGGCCGCCAGTCGCAGGACCGTGGTCACGCTTGCCGGAAGGGCAATATCCAGCGCAGCGAAGAGCCCGGTGAAGTCGGCGGCTTCAAAGGTTCCGGATCGGTTTGCTCCCATCGATGTCAGCAGCCTGAAGAATTCGGCATGCTGCGCGTTGACATAGTCCACCGGGGCAAACGCATAAGGAATTGCAAACACCAGACCGACAGCCAGGGCAAGGAAGGGAATGAGGCGCGGTCTCATCGCCCCAACAAGCAAAACCATGACGACTGCAGTCGGTTTTGCGATCAAGGCGATGAGTGCCCAAAGCACCGTTTCGGCACGACGATTGCCCAGGGCGGACAAGGTCAACAACCAGCAGGCCGCCGTAAGCAACACCGTGGCCTGTCCATTGCGGATGGCGCCAAGCGACAAGGGAATGGCCAGGAAAAAGGCCAGCGACGCAATCTCCTCCGCTTTGACTTTGTCGAAAACACGTGCCTGCTTGATAATCGCGAAAGTGAGTAGGCTGACGCCGAGGAGCCGCCACAATATCCCACCCACTTCAGATCCGAGCCACGCGAACGGGGTGTAGAGTGCGGCGAATGCCGGCGTATACAAATACCCCATCGCGCTGTTGAGATCGTATAACGGACGTCCCGCTTGGAACATCGCCGTCCCGAATTCATAGGCTGGCAACACCGAATGCGATTGCGGTTTGAGGGCAGCCAGACAGACCGCACTGACGATCGTCAGAAGCCACAGCAGGAACCCACTGCGCCCATAAAGCACTTTCAACGCCTGCACGATCGACCCCACACCCCAGCGCACTAACATATATGCGCAACACCTAATGCGCCGCTAACATTGGCGGCTTTAGGGCGTCCATCGTTCCTCTATTGGTCCAGCTGTAGAAACGCCTTGGCGCCACAGCTCTCGATGAGAACGCTCCCCCGAAGCGCCCTTACATCAAATCTCACGCGAGTTTTGTGACATATCGCGCAGACCTTGCGCAACCTTCACCCTTCCAGCCACACTTTTTCAAAGTGCTGCTCAAGCGCCTGGTGCTGCTCGCAATTGTGCACGCCATCGCGGAAGCTGCGATAGACCGAACGCCAGTAGGGCTGGATGATGATGCCGGCCTCGCGCAGGTTCTGCTCGATCTTGCCCATGACCTCCTGCCGCTGCTTGGCTTCCGGCATCGCCAGTGCCTTGTCGAGCAGTTCGTCGAACTCCTTGCTGGAATAGGCGCTTTCGTTCCAGGCGGCGCCCGACCGATAGGCAAGCGCCAGCACCTGCACACCCAGTGGCCGTCCCAGCCACTCTGTGCAGGAGAAGGGATATTTGCTCCAGTCGTTCCAGAAGGTGGCAGCAGGCAGCACGGTTCGCTTCACCTTCAGCCCGGCATCGCGCATCTGTGCGGCGATCGCGTCGCCGCTCGACTTCTGCCACTCGACATCCACCGAGATCAGGTCGAATTCGTGATCGCCCTTGCCGGCTTCCTTCAGCAGCGCCTTGGATTCGTCGACCTTGCGCACGGCGGGACCCACATCGGCATACTCAGGATGCATCGGTCCGACATGATGATTGTCGGCCGGCTTGCCGCGATCGTCGAGCGCGATCTTCAGCACCGCGCCATTGTCGACGGCAAGCTGCGCCGCGCGCCTGACCTTGACGTCGTCATAGGGCGCGTTGTTGACATTGAAACGCGCAACGATCGTCGAACCGGTCGCGATCTCGGATTGGCCGAGCCCGATCGACTCTGTCTGCGACAGGATATCGGCGGAAGTCTCGTGATTGGTGTCGATCTCGCCGGATTCGAAGGCCGACAGCATCGGGCTCGGGTCGGAGCCATAGTCGACCCATCTGATGCCGTCGAGATGCACTTCGCCCTTCCACCATTTCTCCTTGCGTTTGACCTCGGCGCCGGTCTCGGCGTCCCAGCTCACCAGTTCGTAAGGACCAGTGGTAATAGCCAAAGCTTTCTTCGGGTCGCCATCACCCTGATAGGAGCGGTGCATGATCAGCCCAGGATAGTCAGCCATTCCGGCAATCAGCGAAATGTCCGGCTTCGGAAGGTTGAGGCGGACGGTATAGTCATCGGCACGTTCGATGCCACCCGCGACGGCTTTCTTGGAATTGGCATCGACCAGCGCACCCATGCGTGCGGCCAACGAATTGCCGGCAACATCGGCCTCGCACCAGCGGTTCAGATTGTGGACGACGTCGTCGGCGTTGAAGGCATCACCATTCGACCAGGTGATGCCCTTGCGCACCTTCAACGTGAGCGTCCTGGCATCGTCGCTCATCTCCCAGGCTTCCAACAACCATGGTTCGAAACTGAAGTCGCGGTTCCAGCGCACCAGATATTCGTTGCACTGGCGCGCGATGTTGGACATTTCGACACCGTCGAAGGTACGCGGGTCTTTGAAACCCTTGACGTTCATGGCGACCCTCAGCACGCCACCCTTCTTCGGCTCCTCGGCACGCGCCGGTGTCGGCGCGATCGCGCCCAGCGCAAAAGCGCCGGCTGCACTCACGCCAAGTGCAGCCATGGCAGCGAAATATTCGCGCCGGTTCATCATGCCATTCTTGAAGTCGTGCGCGGTTGGCTCGGCGCGCGGATGCAGCGGCCGGTCGGTCAACATCAGCTTGATCATGGCTCTCCCCTGCCTGACCCCGGCTTGTTTGATGGCTTTGACGAGTGCCGGGCGTTCTTGGTAGGGGCGAAGGATAAGTCCGGAACAGGATCGGGAATGTTCCGTTTCCCGTAAATCTTGTGCGTTGTTCCGCAGATGGAATCACCTCACCTGTGGCAAGCAACAGCCGACAGGCAATGCAGGCAGATCAATAAGGCCAGCGGCCCTCTCCAAGCGCCCTAACCGCCGCCACGATGTCGGCCATCGCCTCACCAGCGCGCGGAGCGCTCTTGCGAGCACGCAGGAAGCTGTGCGTGAGACGTTTTTCATTGAGCCATGCCGCCTCGCCGCCAGCGGCGAGAATTTGGTCGCGATAGGTTTCGCCATCCGACGACAGCGGATCGCATTCGGCGGTAATGATCACGGTCGGCGGCAATCCCGCAAAGTCGCTGTCGCATAGCGGTTCCAGCGTCGCATCGTCCGGCTGGGGCGCATGGCCGGTGCGCACCTGTTTGTAGAAGTCGAGATCGGCCGTCGACAGTAGCGGTGCTTCAACATGTTCGACATAGGATCCTGTCGAGTGATCACCGCCAAGGCTCGGATAGATCAATACCTGGCCGACGGCCGGTCTCGCCCGGCGGCGTGTCGCATGCGCCACCGCGGCGGCCAGGTTGCCACCGGCGCTCTCGCCGCACAGCACGATCGGAAGCTCGGTTCCGGCCTCAAGCCAGTCGAAGGCAGCAACGGCATCTTCGAAGGCGGCGGGGTGCAGATGCTCCGGTGCCAGACGGTAATCCACGGAGATCACTGCAAAGCCGGTCTCGCCACAGAGGTCGGCGCAGATGTCGTCGTGGCTGTCCAGCCCACCGAACACAAAGCCACCACCGTGGAAATAGAGGATGGCCGCCGCCTGCGGCAGGCGACCATCCAGCCGGTAACGGCGAAACGGAATGGCGCGATCGGCCAACGTAATCTTGCCATCCTCGGTCTCGACACCGGCAGGCCGGCCGACATGAAAGGCGGCCGCCATCTCGTCATAGAGCACACGTTCCTGTTCGACCGGCAGGTCGACGACCGCCGGGGAATGCCTGGCATTGACCCGGTCGATATAGACCCAATATTCCGGGTCGAGCAGCGTCGCGTATTTCCCGCGGTCCATTGTCCTCTCAAGCTCGGTATGGCGTCACCGCGGCCATCCCATTGTTTCTCTAGAGCGACCGGTAGAGTTCCGCGGCGTTCTCGTAGGTGAAACGCATCGGCACCGAACCCTCGACCTGCCAGGCTGCCACCTCCTCACCGGCCATCAACCGGCAGGCCGCGTCGGTGTCTGCCACCGCGCCACCATAGAGGCGGTTGGCAAGGTTGAGGATCGCCGTCTGATGCATGGCGGCACTGCCGCTGCCGCAGGCATCCTTGACCAGAAGCACGCGGAAGCCGGCAGTCACCGCGTCACGCACCGTGGCGTCGATGCAGGCTTCGGTCCAAACCCCGGCGACGATCAACCATTCGATGCCATTGGCCTTGATAAGGTCGACCGTCTCGGCAGTGCGGAAGGCGCTTGCATGTGCCTTGATCAGCAACGTTTCGTCATCACCCGGCGCCACTTCGGCACAGATTGCCGTCAGGGGATCGTTCTTGCTGGAAAAAACCGATTTGCCGGTTTCGTCCAGCGGATGAAACGGCCGCTCCTGCGTGTCGAGATCGACGACGTAGGCCCAATGATAGAGCGGCAAGCCGTTCGCGCGTGCCGCAGCCTGCAGCCGCTGCGCATTGGCGAGCAGATCGGAAAAACCCTCGACCAGATAGCGACTGTCCTTGCGGTGCTCCTCCTGGAGGTCGATGAAGACAGCAGCAGCCGTGCCACGCCGGATCGAAACAGGCGCTTTCATCAAGCGTGCCCTTCAAGGAATTCATCCTCATAGGGAAAGCGCGACAGCAATTCCGTCCCCGTTTCGGTGATCAACACCTCGTCCTCCAGCTTGACACCCTCGCGTCCACCCTTCTCACCGATATAGCTTTCGACTGAAACCACCATGCCTGGCTGCATGATGCCGTCGCGGCCATAGGTTTCGTAGTCCATGGAATGCGCGATGAAAGGCGTTTCGCCGTGCATGCCCACCCCGTGCATGACGGAAGTATAGCGCTGATCGACGAAGCGGTCGGGGATTTTCCAGGCCTTTTCGGCGATCTCACGGAACGCCATGCCTGGCTTCACGATCGAAATGTTGTGCTGCACCTGGTCGTAGGCCATGCGGTAAAGCATCTTCTGATAGTCGCTGGGCTTGCCTGGCCCGCAGCGGAACGTGCGGGAGAAGTCCGAATAATAGCCGTAACACCCGATCGTATCGGTATCGAGCGCTACCAGTTCCCCAGGCCGCACCTTGCGACCACTCGCCTCGTTGAACCAGGGATTGGTGCGCTGGCCGGAGGTCAGAAGCCGCGTCTCGATGAACTCGCCACCTTGCCGGATCACCTCGTGATACATGATGGCAAAGAGTTCGTTTTCAGCAACGCCGGGTTTGATCGCTTCACGCACCGCCGACACCGCGGCCTCCGCACCGGCCATCGAGGCAACCAGGCACTTTACCTCCTGCGGCGTCTTTATCGCGCGCACCGCCAGAATCTCACCTTGGCAATCCCTCACATCACAGCCGCGCTTTTGCAGTGCCAGTGCCTGCAGATGGCTGCAGCGGTCCAGCCCGAGCTTCATCGAGCCGCCACCATGGGTTTTCAATAAATCAGCAATCTCGTCGGCGAACGGACCTGCCGTTTCATCATCGCGGCCCGAGACCGAGGACCACACCAGTTTCGAGGGCCTGGCTTCATCGACCGTGTCGAGCACCATGGAGACATGATAGCTCTGCGGATATTCGAACAACACGATCGGCCCTTCAGTCGGAATGAAGAAGTAGCGCGTCGAATTGCGCAGAAAATAGCCGAACATGTTGCGCGAGCCGGTGGCGTAGCGCTGATTGTAAGGATCGAACAGCACAACGGCACCATAGCCGGCCTCACGCATCCAGACGCGCAATCGCTCAAGCCGTTCTTTTCTCAGCGCCACCGCATCGATGAAGGAAGGTTCGGTGTCGGAAAGCCACATGCCACCGGCCGGGTCTGCCGTCGCCGGGTGCCGCATGCGATCTTTGAAATCGACGTCGTCGGTGCTGTCGGGGTCGAAAACCACAATGCTCATGTCTGCCTCCCTAGAGCGTTTCCGGTTTTCGGAAACGCGGAAACGCTCTAACTCTTTGTTTTTACGCAATTCTGGACGGAAAACCGCTACGCACTTTTCCTAGAATTGCTCTGAGGCCTTGGACAATGAGCCAAGCCATCGACGGGGATTGTGCAGAAAGCCGCAGGGATCGTGCACCAATCCGCCATGCTAGTTTCGTCGCGCGCCCTTCGGCGTATGGCCATATTGTTCGCGAAATGCCCGTGCAAAGCTCGACATCGAGGCAAAACCACAGGCCAGCGAAACGTCGCGCACAGCAAGCGTCGAATGCGCCAGCAGATCGGCCGCACGTTTCAGGCGCAGCTTGCGATAGTAGCTATTGGGCGAGGTGGAGAGTTCGGCGCGGAAGCTGCGCTCCAGCCGGTCCGGCGAGACGCCGAGCCGATCCGCCAGATCCGCCATGGCGAGCCGTTCCTCGACTGCGTCTTCCATGATGGCGATGGCCGACAACACCAGTTCGTTGCGCACGCCGGTGCGCAGCCGCAACGGCATCAGCTTGCGGTCTACGCTAGAACGCAGTGGACTGTGCACGAACCACTCGGCGACGCCGGCTGCAAGCTCCGCACCATAGTCGCCTGCAATGATTTCCAGCATCATATCCAGACTGCCCACCCCCCCCGCGGATGTGAAACGCCGACGGTCGATGACATAGAGGTCGCGCCGAAGGTCGATCTCGGGGAATGCTTCCGTAAATGCCGCCTGGCTTGTCCAGTGCAGGGTGCAGGCGTGTCCATCGAGCAGGCCGGCCCGTGCGAGGAAGAAGGCCGCGTCGGCCACGGCGCCAAGATGCGCACCGCCACGCAGGCTCTTGCGGATCCAACTGACGGCATCTGCTGCGACGAGATGGTCGGCATTACCGCCGGAACAGACCACGATGCGGTCTGCTTTCGGATTGGCCGCTGCTCCAGAGCCTGGCTGGATGACGACGCCATTGGAGGCCTCGACCGGCCCGCGATCGGCGCCGACAATGATCCAGCGATAGCACTCCTTCTTCGCCAGCGTGTTGGCGGCGCGCAGCGGCTCGATGATCGAGCTGAACGCCATCATCGGAAACTGCGGAAACACCAGGGCGGCAAAGGTGATCGGGGCGTTGCTTGCCATCGATGCGATCTTGGTGGGGCTGCGGTTCTTGTCCGGCATCAACGGTGCGACGCCTCACGCATGATCAGAGTTCACGCCGGCTATCTGAGTCAATCCCTCGGTGGCAAGGTTCCAACCCTACCCCGGAAAAACCGGCTAAGGCGACTTTGTCGACGAACCAAACGACATGTTCTGCGGCGTCGAATGAGAATGATCAAATGCCGCTCTTGCCAGGCATTTCGGAATTGATCATACTCCATGAATAATTCCGATCGATGCTCGCGATCGATCGGATTCACAACGTTCCAGACATCCTAACGCGATCAGGGAGGGCGCATCGGGATGACCGGCCGGCCCAAGCACGGGCTGTGGAATGACACCGGAGAAAGATCTTCAAGTTTCATCACGGTCCGCGCACCTCTGGTGCGCGAGCTGAGTTGGGAGGTAGCCGGCGACAGCCGGTCATGTGACTGCAACAAGGGAGGAAGTTCATGTTGCGCAAACTGCTTATCGGAACGATGCTCGGCTCGGCGCTCACCGCCGGCTATGCGGCATCAACTTATGCCGCTGGCGGCTCGGTTGAGGTCCTGCACTGGTGGACCTCCGGTGGTGAGGCCGCCGCGCTCGACGTTCTGAAGAAGAAGCTCGAAAGCCAGGGCGTCACCTGGAAAGACATGCCGGTGGCTGGCGGCGGCGGCGAAGCGGCCATGACTGCATTGCGCGCTCGCGTCACTGCCGGTGATCCGCCGACCGCCGTGCAGGCCCTCGGCTTCGACATCACCGACTGGGCCAAGCAGGGCGTCGTCGGCGATCTCGGCGAAGTGGCCGACAAGGAAGGCTGGGACAAGGTGGTGCCGACCGCGCTGCAGAACTTCGCCAAGCATGACGGCAAGTGGATCGCGGCCCCGGTCAATGTCCACTCGACCAACTGGGTCTGGATCTCGAAGAAGGCACTCGACGCTGCCGGCGGCAAAACGCCCGAGAACTGGGACGAGCTGATTGCAGTGCTCGACAAGATGAAGGCCAACGGCATCACGCCGCTCGCCCATGGCGGCCAAGCCTGGCAGGAC
This sequence comes from Mesorhizobium loti, assembly GCF_002858745.1. GTDB lineage: Bacteria > Pseudomonadota > Alphaproteobacteria > Rhizobiales > Rhizobiaceae > Mesorhizobium > Mesorhizobium loti_F. The sequence continues at coordinate 160,524 of NZ_PJRO01000012.1, forward strand.
GCAACCATCTTCGATGCTGTCGTACTTTCACTCGGCACCGACTTCTACAAGTCCTCCATGATCGACAACGATCCCGCAGCCCTTGGCGGCGAGAAGATGGTCGAAGCCTTCGATCGCATGGCCAAGCTCAAGAGCTATGTCGACAAGGATTTCTCCGGCCGCGACTGGAACCTGGCTTCGGCCATGGTCATCGAAGGCAAGGCCGGCATGCAGATGATGGGCGACTGGGCCAAGGGCGAATTCCTCAAGGCCGGCCAGAAGCCGGGCTCGGACTTCGTCTGCATCCGCTTCCCAGGCACTCAAGGGTCTGTCACTTTCAACTCCGACATGTTCATGATGTTCAAGGTCGGCGACGACAAGAAGGCGGCGCAGCTCACCATGGCGTCCGACATCGAGAGCCCTGATTTCCAGTCGTCCTTCAACGTGGTCAAAGGATCGGTGCCGGCGCGCACCGACGTGCCGGACACTGCCTTCGACGATTGCGGCAAGAAGGGCATCAAGGATCTGGCCGAAGCCAATTCATCCGGCAAGTTGTTCGGCTCGATGGCTCACGGCTATGCCGTGCCGGCGGCGGTGAAGAACGCCATGTATGACGTGATCACCCGCCACTTCAACGGCGAGCTGGACTCCAAGGCCGCCGCTGCAGCGCTGGTCGAAGCGGTTGCAGCAGCCAAGGGTTGATAACACGTAAACGTCGTGCCCCGGCTCCGGCCGGGGCACCCACTCTTTCCGAACCGAGGCGAACCATGGCCGACGCCACCACGACCGCGCGCAGCGTCGTAGCTAATCCGCGTGCTACCTTGCAGGACCTGTTGCCAAAGATCGTGCTGGCACCGAGCTTCGCGGTGATCCTGATCTTCGTCTATGGCTTCATCGCTTTTACGGCCGTGCTGTCCTTTTCGGGCTCAAAGCTGCTGCCGGATTTCTCGACCTGGGTTGGTTTCGGCAACTATGTGCGCCTGTTCAACCACCCCAACTGGATGGTGGCGCTGAAGAACCTGGCGATCTTCTCCATCCTCTACATTGTCATCTGCTCGGTGATCGGCCTAGCGCTCGCCATCTTCCTGGATCAGAAAATCCGTGGCGAAGGCGTGCTGCGCCCGATTTACCTTTACCCAATGGCACTGTCCTTCATCGTCACCGGCGTTGCCTGGAAATGGTTCCTCGACCCTGGCATCGGCCTTGAGCACGTCATGCAGTCGATTGGCTGGGAAAGCTTTTCGTTCCGCTGGATCAAGGACGGCAAGATGGCGATCTACACCATCGTCATTGCCGCGGTCTGGCAGTCCTCAGGCTTCGTCATGGCGATGTTCCTCGCCGGCCTGCGCGGCGTCGACAACGAAATCATCAAGGCGGCCCAGATCGACGGCGCCTCCACTTTTGTCATCTACCGCCGCATCATCATCCCGCTGATGCGGCCCGTCTTCCTGTCGGCCTTCGTTGTGCTCGCCCACCTCGCCATCAAGTCCTACGACCTCGTGGTGGCCATGACCGACGGTGGTCCGGGAACCGCGACCTGGACGCCGGCGCTGTTCATGCAGAAATTCACCTTCGGCCGCAATGAGATGGGCATGGGAGCGGCGTCCGCCATCATCATGATGATGATGATCTTCGCCATCATCGTGCCCTATCTCTACTCCGAACTCGGAGGGAAGAAGCAATGAGCGCACCCTCGCAAGACGTGGCCACCCGCAACGGCGTTTTCGTCCGCGCGCTGGTCTATGTGCTGCTCATCCTGTTCGCGGTCTACTACCTGCTGCCGCTCTATGTGATGGTGGTGAATTCGCTCAAACCCCTCGACGAAATCCGCCAGGGCAACATGCTGGCGTTGCCGCAGCAATGGACCATCGCGCCCTGGCTGTCGGCCTGGTCGACGGCCCAGATCGGCGTCTCGCCGACCGGATTGAAACCGTACTTCCTGAATTCGGTGTTGATGGTGGTACCAGCGGTGGCGATCTCGACCGTGCTTGGCGCCTTGAACGGCTATGTGCTGACCAAATGGCGCTTCAAGGGCGACAACATCGTCTTCGGCATGATGCTGCTCGCCTGTTTCATCCCCTTCCAGATCGTGCTCATCCCCTCGGCCCGTATCCTCGGTCTTCTGGGTCTCGCCGGCACGGTGCCCGGCCTGGTCCTGATCCACGCCATCTATGGTCTCGGCTTCACCACGCTGTTCTTCCGCAACTATTACGAGGCCTTCCCGACCGAACTGGTCAAAGCAGCGCAGATCGACGGCGCCTCCTTCTTTCAGATCTTCCGGCGCATCCTGCTGCCCTCGTCAGGGCCGATCATCGTGGTGACCGTGATCTGGCAGTTCACCAACATCTGGAACGACTTCCTGTTCGGATCGTCCTTCTCCAGCGTCGATTCCATTCCGATCACGGTGGCGCTGAACAATCTGGTCAACTCCTCGACCGGTGTGAAGGAATACAATGTCCATTTCGCCGGCGCGATCCTGGCTGCCCTTCCCACCCTCATCGTCTACATCGTCTCCGGACGCTATTTCGTGCGCGGCCTGATGGCCGGCGCCGTGAAAGGCTAAGACAAGAATGTCTTTTCTTGAAATCGACAACCTCGAAAAGTCCTTCGGCACCACCAGGATCCTGAAAGGTGTCACGCTCGGCATCGAGGAAGGCGGCTTTCTCGTGCTGGTCGGCCCTTCCGGCTGCGGCAAGTCCACGCTGCTCAACACCATTGCAGGGCTGGAACAGATTACCAGCGGCGAGATTCGCATCGCCGGCAAACGGGTCAACGAGCTGCACCCGTCGAAGCGCGACATCGCCATGGTGTTCCAGTCCTACGCGCTCTATCCCAACATGACGGTTGGCGAAAACATCGGCTTCGGCATGGAGATCCGCGGCGTTCCCAAGCCCGAGCGCGACAAGGCGATTGCCGATGTGGCGCAGCTCTTGCAGATCAGCCATCTGCTTGACCGCAAGCCCAGCCAGCTGTCGGGCGGCCAGCGCCAGCGCGTCGCCATGGGTCGCGCCCTGGTGCGCAAGCCGCAGGTCTTCCTGTTCGACGAGCCGCTGTCCAATCTCGACGCCAAGCTGCGCATCGACATGCGCACCGAGATCAAGCGCCTGCACCAGCGTATGAAAACGACCATCGTCTACGTCACCCACGATCAGATCGAGGCGATGACGCTGGCGACCAAGATCGCGGTCCTGAAGGACGGCGTCCTGCAGCAGTTCGGCACGCCGGCGGAGATCTACAACAATCCGGTCAACATGTTCGTCGCCGACTTCATGGGCTCGCCGGCCATGAACCTCGTCCCCGCAACCATCGGCCAGAGCGGCAGCGAAGCCACTGTCGAACTCACCCGCGCCGGCTCGACACCCGTCTCGCTCGCGCTCAATGGCGCATCGAACGCCTTGTCGGCCTATCGCGGCAAGGAAGTGGTGTTCGGCATTCGCCCCGAAGCCTTGACCGACCCCGACGGCGCCGACCGCAATGCGAAACATCTGGTGACAACCGATTGCCACATAGAAGTGGTCGAGCCTGCTGGTTCCGACACCTTCGCGGTTACCAATCTGGGCGGCAAGGGCGTGGTTGCCCGTTTGCGCGCCGATGCCCACATCAAGCCTGGCGCCACTGCGCCACTCACCTTCAACTTGACCAAGGCGGTGTTCTTCGATCCGGCGACACAGGAAAGGATCGCGTGACACACGCCATGATCCGCCACTGTGTTTTCGTGAAATTCCGCAGCGATGTTCCGGCGGCAGAACGATCCGCAATCCATGCAGATCTTTCGGCGCTACGCAGCGTGATCGATGGCATGGGCGCAGTGCATTTCAACGGCAATGTCAGCCCCGAGCCCTTTGCCCGTGGCTTCACACATGGTTTCACCATCGATTTCAGCGATGCCTCAGCCCGCGACGCCTATCTGGTGCACGAGGCGCACAGACAAGCCGGCGCGCGTCTGGTCGCGGCGATCGAGGGCGGCACGGAAGGATTGATGGTGTTCGATCTGGAGGTGAGCAAAGACTGAGCTGAGCAGAATGCTCAACCCAACCTCAAAGCCACGACACCAGCGACAATGCCAAGCGCGGCGGCGCTGCGCCAAACCGTCATCTTTTCGCCGAGCGCGAAGACGGAAATCAGCATGGCAAAGAGGATTGAGCTTTCACGCAGCGAGGCCACCGAAGCGATCGGCGCCTTGGTCATCGCCCACATCACGATCCAATAGGCAGTACCGCTTAGTCCCCCGGTGATGAGGCCCAGCTTCCAGTCGCGCGCCATGGCCGGCAGCGATTGCGGCCCACGCACCAGAAGAAACAGGATCAGTGACCAGATGCCATCGGCGAGGAACAGATAGACAGCATAGCTTGAGGCACTGACCGCCAACCGCGCCCCGCTGCCGTCAGACAGAGTGTAGCTGGCGATGAACACCGAGGTGGCCAACGCGTAGCCAACCGCATGAAGATTAAGCTTTTCCAGATGGCCGCCGCCGCGAAACGACATCACCAGCGTGCCGGCACACAAGAGCACGATGCCGATGATCGACAGCGGTCCCGGCACTTCCGACACGACGAAGATGCCGCCGATGGCGGCGAGCAAGGGTGCGGTGCCGCGCGCCAGCGGATAGGTCTGGGCAAGGTCGCCGGCCTTGTAGGCACCGATCAGGCAGAGCTTGTAGCCCATGTGGAACAGGGTCGAGGCCAGGATCCACGGCCAGACTTCGGCCTTCGGAATCTCGACGAAAGGCACTGCCAGCAGCGCCATCGTCGCCATGCCCAGCGTCAGGACCGTCACTGACAAGAAACGGTCGAGATGCACCTTCACCATCGCGTTCCAGGTTGCGTGCATGGCAGCTGCTGCCAGCACGGCGAGGAAGACGGCAAGGCTCATTCGTATCCAGCCCCTTTTCAGGCAGCACGCGCCCTCATTTCGGACGCGCAGGCAGTCGCTGGATCGGGACGAAATTCGTTACCCGGCTCAGCTCTTCCGCCCGAAATACGCCTTTGCAGAGCCGGCCGCAATGTACAGCCGGCGCACAAGAGCTTGGACCAGATGCTGCGAAGTCGCTCGCCGCAACCGTTATCGAGATGAGATAACAGCCGATCTCGGGATCGGTGACAGCGTAACCCCTCGAGGGCGAAACCCGAGCTCCGTCAAAAGAACGGCCGGCTATCTGCCCGTGTCCTCACAGCTCACGGGGAGCACACTTCCGGATGAGTGCGGATGCGCCTCGGTCAATCTCTGAGACGCCGGTGCGATATATCTCAGTGCAGAACCAGCACGTCGCCGGAGGAGAAGGAAATCTCCGCCTTGTCGCCGACATTCGGCGGCGGCGTCGAGGAGTTGTTGAAGGTGTCAAGCGAGATCTTCGAACCGCCGATGCCGACCCTGACACGGATCACCGAACCCAGGAAATGCACATCGGCGATTTCACCGGACAGCGTCGCGTCGTGGCCAGGACGGGGTCCGAGAGCGATCGCTTCAGGGCGCAGCGCCAGCGAAAGAGTGTCGCCGGTCTTCGAACCATTTAGCTTGCCTTTAAGACCGATTTCCTCGGCATTGATCCGCACACGGCCCGAACCGGCATCGCTGACCACACCCTCCAGCACGTTGAGCGTACCGACGAAATTGGCGACGAATTTGGTAGCCGGACGATTGTAGATTTCGAACGGCGCGCCGACCTGCTCAGCCTTGCCGCCATACATCACCGCAATGCGGTCGGAAATGGACAGTGCCTCTTCCTGATCGTGCGTGACGAAGATGGTGGTGATGCCGAGCTCCTTCTGGATGGCGCGAATCTCGTCACGCAGCGACACGCGCACCTTGGCATCCAGTGCCGACAGCGGCTCGTCGAGCAAGAGCAACTTCGGCTTCGGCGCCAAGGCGCGGGCCAGCGCCACACGCTGCTGCTGGCCGCCGGAAAGCTGGTAGGGATAACGATCGCCCATTTGCGGCAGCTTGATCAGCTCAAGCATCTCGGCCACGCGCCGGTCGCTCTCTGCCTTAGCCACGCCAGCGACCTTAAGGCCGAAGGCGACGTTCTGAGCCACGGTCAGGTTCGGGAACAGTGCATAGGCTTGGAACACCATGCCGACATTGCGCTGGTTCGGTTTCAGCCGGGTGACATCCTTGCCCCCAACGATAATCGAGCCGGCGGTCGGTTCCTCGAAGCCGGCAACCATGCGCAGCACCGTCGTCTTGCCGCAGCCCGAGGGCCCGAGGAAAGAGACGAATTCGCCGCGCTCGATATCGAGGTTGAAGTCCTCGACCACGGTGGTGGGGCCGAAGGCTTTCTTCACATGCTGGATCGAAAGGAAAGGATCGGCCATGGGCTGGACTTTCTAAGGGCTCAGTTCGGGCGGTTCGCCGATTTCGGCGCGAAACGGGAAAGCACCTGGATGACGGACATGCAGCCCCAGGTGATGACGAAGGCGATGATGGCGAGCGCCGCCGGCTCATAGGCACGGTTGGCGCCGATATTCTGCAGATACGGGCCGAAAGCGGGGCGATTCAGCAGGCTCGCAATGGTGAATTCGCCGATGACGATAGCAAACGTCAGGAACGCGCCCGACAACACGGCAATCAGCACGTTAGGCAGGATGACGCGGCTGATGATGGTGGTCCAGCCGGCGCCAAGGATCTGCGCGGCCTCGGTCAAGGTGCGCACATCGATGGTTCTGAGGCCTGTGTCGACGGCGCGGTACATGTAAGGCAGCGCCAATGTCGCGTAGCCGATGACCAGCAGCGCATTGGTACCCATGTCGCTCGACAGGAACGGCAGCGGCGAATTCGAGCCATACATGCGGATGTAGCCGAAGACGATAACGATGGCCGGGATGACGAGAGGCAGCAGCGTCACGAATTCGACCACCGGGCGAAGCTGCGGCAGGCGCAGCCTAATCCAGTAGGCAGTGGGCACCACCAGCAACACGCCAAGAATGATGGTGAACACAGCAGCCACCACAGAGAAGGTGAAGCTTTCCTGGAAGCGCGGGTCGCCCAGCACGACCCTGTAGGCCTCGAATGAATATTCGCCGCGCTTCATGCGCATGGAAAACTCCATGGTCGCGATCAGCGGAATGAAGAAATAGGCGGCGCCCAGAATGAAGGTGACCCAGGCCCAGAACTTGCCCGATTTCATTTCAGCCACCTTTCCGAACGGGTCCGGAACCAGATGTAGAAGATATTGGCGAGCCCGGTGATGAAGATCATGCCGAAGGCGATGGCATAGCCCAGATTGGCATTGTGCAGCACGTCACCGCGGATCTGCGCATAGAGTACGATGGGCACGATGTTGAGTGACGATCCGGTCAGTGCATAGGCGGTGGCGATCGCTCCGAAGGAATTGGCAAAGAGCAGGATGACCGTGCCGAGGAAGCTCGGCCAGATCACCGGGATGACGACCATGCGCCAGTATTGCCATTGGGTGGCGCCGAGCGTGGCGGCGGCCTCGCCCCATTCCTTCCTGATGCCATCAATGGCCGGCGTGATGATGACGACCATCAGCGGAATCTGGAAATAAAGATAGGTAAGCGTCAGCCCCCAGAAGGAGAGCACGTTGAAGCCGTACTGGTAGAGGTCGACGCCGACCGAACGCAGAAGCACGGTGACAAGGCCGAGCCGACCGAGCGTCGCAAGAAAGGCGAAAGCCAACGGCACACCGGCGAATTGTGAGGCGACACCAGAGAAGGTAAGCGTCGCGGAACGGGTCCAATTGGGCAGACCACCGCGCACAATCGCGATGGCGATTGCCAAACCGATGAAAGCCCCAAGAAGTGATGACGCGACAGAGACCTTGATCGAGATCCAGTAGGCAGCGCGGATCGTCGGCTGTGCGAGCTCGACAATGTTTTCCAGTGTGAAGGCGCCATCGACGTTCTGAAATGCGCCGAGGATCAGATACAGTGTCGGCAGGATCAGGAACATCAGCGCGAAGATGATGAACGGCGCCACGCCCAGCCATTGCGTCGGCAATCGCATCGCGCTCGCCTGCGCCGGCGGTAGGGTTTTCCCGGCAGCCGCCGGTCCCGAAAGGCTGATATCAGTCATGCCGGCCTGTCTTTTCTAAAGAAGAATCCGGGCGGCGCGAGGCCACCCGGATGATATCAGCACCCTACTTGACGTTGGCGCCAACCGCCGCGTCCCAGCTCTTGGTGATCACTTCCTTGGCTGCGCCCTGCTCGTCCAGCGTCGGGAACACGGCCTTTTCATAGGCAGCAGCCGGCGGCAGCTTGTCGAGCAGATCCTGCGGAACCTTGCCGTTCTTGGCGAGGTCGTTGAAGCGGATCGGATGGCAATAGCCCTTCAGCCAGCCGATCTGGCCTTCGTCGGAATAGAGGTGTTCCATCCAGAGCTTGGCAGCGTTCGGATGCGGCGCGTAGGCGCTGATCGCCTGCACGTAGACACCGGCGACAACGCCCTTGGCCGGGATGACGATCTCGGTCGGCGGGTTACCGTTTAGCGTGTCGCGGCCGGACAGGTTGTTGTAATCCCAGTTGATCAGGATCGGCGTCTGGCCCTGGGCCAGCGTCGCCGGCTTGCCGATGACCGGAACGAAATTGCCGGCACCGTTGAGCTTCTTGAAGAACTCGAGGCCTGCTTCGCCAGCGGCCTTGCCAGCAGCGGCGCCGGAGGCGAGACCAGCGGCATGGACAGCCTGGATCGCCTGGTTGGACGCGCGCGGGTCACCGGCCAGTGCGACCGAGTTGGCGTATTCCGGCTTCAGCAGATCATCCCAGTCGGCCGGAATGTTCTTGACCAGATCCTTGTTCACCATGAACGACAGCACGCCGTAATAGTCGCCGTACCAGAAGCCCTCGGCGTCCTTGGCGCTGTCGGGGATCGAGTCCCAGGTCGAGACCTTGTACGGCTGGATCAGGCCGTCCTTCTTGGCCGACGGACCGAAGGAAAGGCCAACGTCGATGACATCAGGCGCCTGCGGGCCCTTGTTGTCCTTGTTGGCCTTGATCGCCTCGATCTCATCGCCCGAGCCGGCGTCGGGGTTGAGTTCGTTGACCTTGATTTCCGGATACTTCGCCTTGAAGGCGTCGATGACAGCGCCGTAACCACACCAGTCGTGCGGCAGCGCGATCGTAGTAAGCTGACCTTCGGCCTTGGCCGCGGCAACGAGCTCAGCTGAAGGCTCGGCCGACGAGATCGCCGTCGTGACCATCAGGGCCACTGCCGTAAGGGAAAGCACTTTTCCCGTGAATCTGAACATTTGTCTCTCCGTTGAACTGCGCCGTGGGACGCCAGCCACTGGCTGGTATCCTCGATATATGACAGTCCGATGAAGGCGGACCGCCCCCGCGCCCCGAAGGGCTGGAAAAAGTTAACTACAACTGCCGGACACCCGCAATCGGGTGCCCAATCATTTTCCGGCTAAACTTTTTGGCGCCTCCTCCCAGCCCTTTCGTTCCCCTTGCTTTTCTTATTTTTCGCAAGTCTTCGAAAGACAGTCGCACCTGCCTCGCGCGTCTCTTATACCGTTCCCGACAAAGAGTTTTCCAGCAGCGACAGTGCCGCCTTCTTAGTCAGCTTAACAGGATTGCCGCCCGCGGTCGGATCGACGATCGCCATGTCGGCAATCAAAGCCTTGCGCTTCTTGTCCATGTCGAGGCCCTTGATGAGGCCGCCGAGCGTATGCGGAACCTTCAATTCCTTGCGCAGTTTGATGATGGCCTTGGCGAAGCCGTCGAAGCCGCCCTTGATGCTGCAATAAGCAGCCAGGCGCTCGATCTTGCCCTCGATGACGTCACGATTGAAGGCCAGCACATAAGGCATGAAGACGGCATTGGTCATGCCGTGATGGGTGTCGTAGAGCGCACCGATCGGATGCGACAGCGAATGGATTGCGCCGAGGCCTTTCTGGAAGGCGGTAGCGCCCATCGCGGCGGCACTCATCATGTGCGCACGGGCGGTCAGGTCCTTGCCGTTGGCATAGGCCTTGGGCAGGTTCTCGAACACTAGTCGCACGCCTTCCACCGCGATGCCGTCAGCCATCGGATGATAGCCCGGTGCACAATAGGCCTCCAGGCAATGGGCGAGCGCGTCCATACCTGTACCCGCCGTGATGAAGGCAGGCATGCCGACCGACAGCGCGGGATCGGCAATGACAATGCCCGGCAGCATCTTCGGGTGGAAGATCACCTTCTTGGTGTGGCTCTCTTCGTGCGTGATGACGCCGGCGCGACCGACTTCCGAGCCCGTACCGGCGGTGGTCGGCACGGCAACGATCGGCACGATCGCGTCGGAGTTCGCGCGCGACCACCAGTCGCCGATATCCTCGAAGTCCCAGACCGGACGGCTCTGGCCGGCCTGGAAAGCAATCAACTTGCCGAGATCGAGTGCCGAGCCACCGCCGAAGGCGATGACGCCATCATGCTTGCCTTTCTTGAAGGCGGCGATGCCGGCGGTGAGATTGGACTCGATCGGGTTGGGCTTCACTTCCGAGAACACGCCGTAGGGGACCTTGGCTTCGTCGAGGATCTTCAGCGTAGAGGCCACCACCGGCAATTTGGCGAGACCCGGATCGGTGACGAACAGCGGCTTCTTGATGCCGGTCGCAACCAGCGCGTCTGGCAGTTCCGAGATGCGGCCGGCGCCGAAACGCACGGTGGTCGGGTAATTCCATTTCGAGACGAGTTTGGACATGTGTTGTTTGCCTGTTGGATGAATTCAATTGGTGAACGTGTTGGCGACGCGTCGCGAGAGCCTGATGTACGGTATCCAGATCACCGAAAAGACCACGCTACGCAGGAGTTCCGTTGTCGTTTGCGCGTCCAGCAACGGCTGATTGGTTGCCACCAGGACATCGCCGAAAAAGACCTGTGTCGCGATCAGATCGAGGACGATGAAAGCGAGGCCTCCGGCAGCCCATATGACGAACAAGCGTTGAAAGGAGGCACTCCGTCGAAAGAGCAGCACAAGAAGGATAATGGGCAGCACAAGCAGGACAATGATGTTGCCGACAAACTCCAGCACGAGGAAGGCCGACAGACCGCCTGTGAGGTGCTGCATCGACGCGAGCAGCTCTCCATAACCCGCAAGATGGAACACAGCGCGCAGCGGTGTTACCACCAGTCCGATGATCGGCAGGATCAGCCAACCGCCCAGACCGACAGGACCGTCCGGGAAAGGATGGTTCACATCCGCCCGGGAAGTCCCGACGATCAGGTTCGGATTTGGCCCGTCTTGGCTCATACTTTCTCGCGCAAATGATAACTCTTCGGCCGGGTCAGGTTGTCATAGCCGATCTGTGACAGCGCCGCGCCCTTGCCGGTATCCTTGACACCAGTCCAGACCAGCGCCGGATCGAGATAGTCGCAGCGGTTCATGAACACGGTGCCGGTTTCAACGCGATCGCCGATGGCGATGGCGCGGTCGGTGTCGGCCGTCCAGACCGATGCCGTCAGCCCGTAGGGACTGTCGTTCATCAGCGCGATCGCCTCCTCGTCGTTGCGCACCTTCATGATGCCAACGATCGGGCCGAAGCTTTCCTCGCGCATCACGCTCATCTGGTGATCGACGTTTGTCAGCACCTCTGCCGGCAGATAGGGCGAACCGGCCTTGTCCGCAGCATCCTTGGTGTTCATGTGCGCGGTGGCACCCTTGCGCAGCGCCTCGGCCTTCTGCTCACGGATAAAGTCGGCAAAACGCGCCTGCGCCATCGGCCCCATGGTGGTTGCCTGATCGAGCGGATTGCCGAGCATGTAGCTCTTGGTCTCTGCGATGAAACCTTCGACGAAATCGTCATAGACTTTCTCGTGCACGTAGACGCGCTCGATGCCGCAGCAGCACTGGCCGGAATTGAAGAAGGCGCCTTCGACAAGATTGGCCACTGCATGGTCGAGCTTGGCGTCGGGCAGCACATAGGCCGGGTCCTTGCCGCCGAGTTCGAGGCCGAGCGTCATGAACGTGCCTGCAGCCGCTTTTTCGATGGCGCGCCCGCCAGCGACCGAACCTGTGAAGTTAACATGATCGATCTTGCCCGAGCCCAGCAATTTCTCGGTTTGAGCATGATTGAGGACGATGTTCTGGAAGACATATTTCGGCAGGCCGGCAGCTTCAAAAGCCTTGGCGAAGCGCTCGCCGACCAGCAGCGTCTGCGCGGCATGCTTGAGGATGACGGTGGAGCCGGCGATCAATGCCGGCACGATGGTGTTGACGGCGGTGAGATATGGGTAGTTCCACGGCGCGATCACCAAGACGACGCCGAGCGGGTCCTTCTTCACATAGCGGCGGAAGCCGTCCTTCGGGTTTGATGCGGGTACCGGCGCCAGCGCGCGCTCGGCGATCTCGACCATGTATTGCGTGCGTTCCCTGACGCCGCCGAATTCGCCGCCGTAACGCACCGGGCGTCCCATCTGCCAGGCCAGTTCCGGCACGATCTCGTCAGCCATGCCGACCAGCGCCTCCAGCATCTTCAGCATGTACTTGGCACGCTCCGCCACCGGCAGCCGTGCCCAGTCGGCCTGCGCGGTGCGGGCACGCTCCACGGCGGCACTGACGGCCTGGTCTGTGGCGACCGGCCGCTCGATATAGATCGAGCCATCGATGGGGGATGTGAGTTTGACCGTCTCGGTCATGTCGATGTCCTTCATATCAAAATGTCCGCCGCTTCCTGAAGATGCCAGCGAACGGGATAAGCCGAGCAGCGTCTAAACGAAATGCCTCTCGTCAAACAGCCCTGCCCGGCCCATGCGGATCGCCTCTCCGTCGCCGGAAAGGAACAGCTCTCAATACCGTTCGAAGCCGCGGTGCAGTTCCCAATCGGTGATACGGCGGTCATATTCGAACTGCTCCCAGCGGGCAGTATGCACATAGTGCTCGATCACCTCCTCGCCGAACGCCGTCTTCAGCATTTTCGACTTGGCCATGGTTTCGGTCGCTTCGCGCAGGGTCTTCGGAATCTCCGGCAGGCGCGAGGCCTGATAGGCATCACCGACGAACGGCTTCTGCAGCTCCAGCTTCTCATCGATACCAGCAAGGCCGGCCGCGATCAGCGCCGCGAAAGCCAGATAAGGATTGAGGTCGGCGCCCCCGATGCGGCACTCCATACGGATGCCCTTGGTGCCTTCGCCGCACAGGCGGAAGCCGGCGGTGCGGTTGTCTTCCGACCACATGATCTTGGTCGGCGCGAAGGTGCCGGACTGGAAGCGCTTGTAGGAATTGATGTAAGGCGCCAGGAACCAGGTGAATTCCTTGGCATATTTGAGCTGACCGGCCGACCAGGCCTGGCCGAGCGCCGATAGCGTCCACGGGCCCTTCTTGTCGTAGAACAGCGGTGTCTTGCCGTCCGCGCTCCACAGCGAATTGTGGATGTGGCTGGAATTGCCGGCCAGGCCGTAATTATACTTGGCCATGAAGGTGATCGCCTTGCCTTCGGAATCGGCGATCTCCTTGGCGCCGTTCTTCAGGATGACGTGACGGTCGGCCATCTCCAGCGCTTCGGCATAGCGCACATTGATCTCTTCCTGGCCCGGTCCCCATTCGCCCTTGGAGTTCTCGATTGGAATACCGGCGGCCTGCATTTCGTTGCGCAGGCGGCGCATGATGCCTTCTTCCTTGGTCGTGATGCCGATCTGGTAGTCGCCGATATAGGGCGACGCCGTGTCGATACCTTGCCAATGCTTCTTGCGGGCAGCGTCGTAGGTTTCGCTGAACAGATAGAACTCAAGCTCGGAAGCGAAATAGCCAATATAGCCACGATCCGTCAGCCGCTTCACCTGCTTACGCAGGATGGCGCGCGGTGAATGGGCAAGGTCTTCATGGCTGTGGTGATCGAGCAGGTCGCACAGGACCAGCGCAGTTTTCTCAAGCCACGGTATCTGCCTCAGCGTCGCCAGATCCGGCTTCATGACGAAGTCGCCATAACCCTTCGACCAGCTCGCCGCCTTGTAACCGGGCACAGGCTCCATATCGATGTCGTCCGCCAGCAGATAGTTGCAGCCATGCGTCTCGTCATGCGCGGAATCGACGAAATACTGCGCCAGGAAACGCTTGCCGACGAGGCGGCCCTGCATGTCGACGGCGCAGGCGAGAACGGTATCGATCTCCCCGGCCTGAACCGTCTTCTTCAACTGATCGAACGAAAGGTTGCCTGCCATTCTTAGAGCACTCCGGCTTTCATTTTTTTGGAAAGGATCTTGCGAAGGCGACCGTGGCCGGAGAACGACCACGGTCGCCGCTGCGAGGCTTGATGAGCTCAACTTGTCTCGCCGACCGCGCGTTCAGCAGCGGCGATGACAGCCTTTCGTTTGGCGATCTCATCGCCGATCGGCGGGCCCTGGAAGCGGTTCTTTTCAACCGCGAACCAGAGGATCGCAGCCAGCACCACGAAGCCGATGACGATCCACAGCACCTTGTCGTTCGGCGGCTGAATCGCAATGTAGAAGATAACCGCCATACCGATCACCGACAGGAAAGTCACAAGCTTATAGAGTCCAGCCGACATCGCCCAAGGACCCGGATTCGGCCATTTCGCCGTGCCATAGGCGAACATCGCCAGCACCAGCGGGATGGTGAAGGACAGGAACAGGAAGACCAGCGTCGAGTTGACGACGATGGTGTAGAGGTTGGTGCCGCCGATCGATACGAATTGTGCTGCGAACACATAGACGATCTCGAGGATCGCCGCCGTCCAGATGGCCGTAACGGGTGTCCGGTACTTCGGCGAAACCGTCGACAGTGCCTTCGAACCCACCGGCATGCCGTCGTCACGCGAAAAGGCGAACAACATGCGCGAAGCAGACGTTACGGTCGCGAGGCCACACAGAAGCTGCGTAATGAAGATCAGGAAATAAACGACGTTCTTCAACCCGGCGGGCAGGATGGCATCCATCGTGCCAAAGAACATGCCCCAGCCCTGCTTTGCAGCAACAGCCATGTCAGGAATGGCGAGGGTGATGGCGCAAATCATGATCCAGCCGACCAGCGACGACCACAGCACTGCCGAGACGATGCCCTTTGGCACGGAGAGTGCGGCACCCTTGGTTTCTTCCGAGGTGTGGGCCGAGGCGTCGTATCCGGTGATTGTATAGACCGGAAGCAGAAGGCAGAGCAGGAAAAGGTAGCCCATGCTGTCGCTCTGCGGGAAGACGGCCCCGCCGGCATCACCCGAATAGTTGGTGAACGTCCATAACCGCGAGATGTCTATCGCGGGCGCAAAGTACAAGCAGGCGAGCACCAGCACCGCCGTGGTCGCGAAGATGATGTAGCCGGAAATGTCCGTCAGGAATGTTGTGACCTTGATCCCGAGATGGTTGAACAGCGCCTGTATGACGGTGATCAGCGCGACAAAGGCGACGACATGTCCTGCCGACGTGTCCATTCCCACCCAGGAACCGAACGTGCCTTGGAAGAAGAATGCTGTGCCGATGTTGATGGCACCGAGCACCGTGATCAGACCGAGCAGATTGAGCCAGGCGGTCAGCCAGCCGGTGAACCGATTGCCCAGGATGGAGGCCCAGTGGTAGAGGCCGCCTGCCGTGGGGAAGGCCGACGCGATCTGCGCCATCGACAACGCGAACATGCCCGAGATGATGCAGCCGACAATCCAGCCGATGCCGGCGCCGGCACCACCAATCGAAGAAATCGCCTGCGCAAACGAGTTGATGCCGCCCGACAGGATACAGATGATCGAGAATGAGATCGCAAAGTTGGAGAAGCGGCTCATCGACCGCTGAAGTTCCTGGGCGTAGCCCATGGAATGGAGGACTTTGACGTCCTCGCTCTTGTCAGTTTCAGAGTAACCAGGCGCTGCCATAAGAGTGTTCCCTTATTTTTACTTTCAGATAGTGCCTTCGATCGTTCGTACCGTTTTCAGAGGTGGCGGCTTCGGCAGCCGCGCCGGTTCGAGGCCGGTGAAGATGCCCGCCAGCCGTTCTCCCCATTTTTTCTGTCCGGCTTGATCCCGGATCTCATCGTTGCGAATTTCGATCATCGCGCACAACAGGCCACGCGAGCGCGCATGCCGTTCCAGCGTGAAATAGACGCGGTCGGCCGGTGAATAGGGTTGGTTGGCGCCGACGACGAAGCCGCCTTCCCGTTCGAGTGCGGCGATCAGCGGTGCCGATAGCCGCGTGTCCTCGTCGTGGATGATGCCGATATGCCAGGGACGGTCGATGCCCTTGTAGACCGGCGTAAAGGAATGCACCGACACCAGTCGCGTCTCCAGCCCGCGCGCTATTCGCGCCTCGATCAGGCCTTCGATCGTTTCGTGAAAGGGCTTCCAGCAACGGTCGATGCGCGCCTGGCGTGCTTCGGCCGAGAGCTTCTCGTTGCCGGGAACAACCGTCGTTTCGCTGAGGGGCGGGATCAGGTCGGGCGCGCCGAGGGGACGATTGCAGTCCAACACCAGGCGCGAGACACAAGTCTCGACCAAAGGCGCATCGAGCCGTTCGCTCAATATCCGCGCCACCGGCAGTGCGCCAGGATCCCATGCGATATGGCGCGCAAGATCGGAGACAGGAAGACCGAGCGTACCGAATTCGGCAGGTAGGAAGTTCGAGGCATGATCACAGGTGAAAACAAAGGAGCCTGCGCCGTCGGGGTTCGTTACCCTGACGGAATCCGCATTCGCACGCCCGTTCCGGCCTGTCCTCTCCATTCGATCCGCCGTCCCCGGGAGCGTATCGTATGTTACGTATTTTGTTTCATTGCGCTCCCATGAATGATTTCATACACTTTGTTTGTCTTTGTCAAACGCCTTTTCTGAAAAGCTTGGGGGGTATCGGGTGGGAACGCAGACGACGACCACGTCCATCGCTGAACTGATCGCGGATCGTATCGATTCCATGCCGGCGGGCGAACGTCGTGCCGCCCAGACGCTGGTCGCCAACTATCCGGTCATCGGCCTGAAGACGGTGGCCGACTTCTCGCAGCAGGCGGGCGTTTCCTCGCCTACCATCCTGCGTTTTGTCGCCCGGCTGGGCTTCCAGAATTATCCGGAGTTCCAATCCGCCCTGCAGGACGAACTCGCCGCGCAATTGCAATCGCCGGCCTCGCGCACGACCACGGCTCCAAACCGAAGCGATGCCGCTTCGCCGATGATCGAGGCGACGCTCGACAATCTGCGCGAGACCTTCCGCCACCTCTCGGACAAGCAGCTGAACGAGATCGCGGAGAAAATGGCGGATCACCGCGGCCACATGTTTCTGATCGGCGGGCGCTTCACCGATCCGCTGGCGCGCTACATGGCCGCCCATCTTGCCATCATCCGTCCCAATGTCTTCCACCTTGTCGGCCAGGAAAGCATGTGGCGGGACCGGCTGATCGACATGGGCAAACGCGATGTGCTGGTGATCTTTGACATCCGCCGCTATCAGGACAGCCTGATCCGCTTCGCCGAGAAAGCGCACCAGCGCGGCGTGCAGATTGTGCTGTTCACCGACCAGTGGCTGTCGCCGATTGCACGGTTCGCCCGCCACGTCATTGCGGGGCGTACCGCCGTCCCCTCCCCTTGGGACTCGTCCGCTGCCCTTTTCGTGGTCGCCGAGACCTTGATCGGTGCGGTCACGCGCCAGATGGAACCGGATAGCGCAAGACGCATCCGCGAGATGGAAGGCCTGCGCTGACCCGAGCGTTTCCGCCTTTCGCGGAAACGCTCCAACTGTCTATCGGAGCAGCCGACCCTCGATCGACCAGCGCGCAGCGAGGAAGTTCAACGCTGCCGCCACGATGATGCCGGCGATCTTGGCTGGCCAGATGCCAATCCAACCGGCAAACCCAACGATGAAGGCGCTGGATACGCCAAGCGAAACCAATGCGCCCAATGAGATGAAGCGGAACACCGAATGACTGAGCGGGATCGAACGGTCGCGCTCGAAGGACCAGAAACGGTTGGCGACAAAGGAAAAGGCGACCGCGACCAGCCAGGCGCCGACATTGGCCGCCAGCGATGGCATGGCCAGCCAGAGCAGTATTGTGAAGGCCGCGAGATCGATTGCCGTATTCGCCAGCCCGACGACGGCGAAGCGGATCATCTTGCCGCCGAGCGAACGGCTTGGCTTGCCGCTCACGACACGCCACTCCGCACGCTGGTATTGTTCGCGGCCAGGACCGCGCCGAATTCGTCCGACGCGAGGAAGGCGTATTCGACCTCGCGCACCTTCTGCATCGGATCGCGCGCGACAAGCTCGGCATCGACATGACCCGGATGACACATGAAAACGCCGTCCTCCGGCAAGGCTGAAACGGCCGCTCGCAAGGTCGGCGCAAAATCGTCCGGCTGCTTCCAGTCGTAGATGCCGGCGAGCGGTTTCATGAGCGGGAATCCCGCCGCTTGCATGGTCTGGTCGAAACCGCGCGCGAGGGCCGCAATGACCGCTGTCTTCATGGCGGTGACGCCGACCTCGCGTGGCACCGCCGGCGCGCCACGCAACATCGGCTTCTCAGAATCGGCAAAGCGTCTCTTCAACCAATCGCGAACAGCTGGCAGGAAATGCACATGCTGGTGCCCATCAATGAAATCCGGCATGCGGCCGAGTGCATCGGTAAAACGGCGAAGCTGCGCATCGAGCTCGGCGTGAACATCGTCTGTCCTGATACGCCGCCGCCCGAATGGCGCGGCCAGGTAACCGAGTGACGGCAATCGGCCTTTCGACACCAAGCTGGAACCGGCCGTCAAAGCAGGTTGGTCAGTCAGGGTGAGGTGCAGTCCGACCGGAACCTGGCCTATGAGGGGTTCGACGCCTGTCGCCGCTAGTTGCCATTCCGGAAATCCGGTCATGCAGCCGGTGCCCGTAAGGCGCCCCCTTTTCAGCAGGTCAAGGATCGCGTCCGACACTCCAGGCGCCAGTCCATAGTCGTCAGCGATCAGGCGGATCTGCCGTGTCACCGCTCTTTGCTATCCATCTCGTGGCTCACCACATCGCGCACAATATAGACGGGTCGGTCCTTGCTCTCGCTCAACGCCACCCAGACATATTCGCCAATGAGGCCAAGCAGTGCGAGGTTGAAGCCGCCAAGCACGACGACGGCAATCAGCAAGCTCGGAAAACCAGGCACCGCAATCCCGTAGAAGAACACCTCGAAGAATATCTTGAGGCCATAGATGCCGCCGGCAAGGGCGGTTGCCAGCCCTGACAAGCTGAGGATACGCAGCGGCACCACCGAGAAGGAGGCGATGCCTTCGAGCGAAAAAGCAAGCAGGCTGCGCCGGCTCCATTTACTGGTGCCGCTGGCGCGATCTGCCGGCGTGTAGGTCAGCGCCTTGTGCCGAAACCCCGCCCACGCGTAGAGACCTTTGTTGAAGCGCCGCTTGTCACGCAGTTGCGTGAGCGCTTTTGCCACCGGCGCACGCATGACACGAAAGTCGCCGGCATTTTCGGGAATGTCGAAGCGCTGGCTTGAGTTGATCAGGCTGTAGAACAATTTGGCCAACTGGCTGCGTTTCCAGCTCGCTCCCTCGCGATTGGTGCGGGCGTAGACAACGTCGATGTCCGGGTTCTCGACCAGCTCCGCGATGAGTTTCAGGCTTACATCCAGCGAATGCTGCAGATCGGCATCCATGATCAGAACCATGTCGCCGCGCGTCCTGTCGAGACCGGCCAGAACCGCCACCTCCTTGCCGAAGTTGCGGCTGAGGCGGACGATTTCCCAATCGCCCTTCAGCGCCTTGGCGAAGCGGTCGGCACCGTCATCGGTGCTGCCATCATCGACCAGGATCTTACGTGTCTCGAGACCAAAACGTCGCGAGACCTCCGCTTCGAGTTCGGAGAGCAGCCGCACGAAACCTTGCACGGAAGCTGCCTCGTTCAGGAACGGCGCAACGATGTCGAGCGTCGGCTTGTGTTCAGACATGAGCCATCGCCTCAAGACGCTTGAACTTTCCTCGCGCTGCCAACCAGAACCACCACAGGATTGGAAGCGTGATTGCCGTCATGGCAACGGGGCGGAACCACAGACGCAACGCCTCCTGGAGATGCGGGTTGATGCCGCTGAGACCAGCGGCAAACAAGGCTATGGCCAGAATGCTGCGCAAAATGCCACCATCTTCATTGTCCCAGATCGCGGCCAGGGCCACACCGGCCGGCATCGCGAGCAGGGCGAAGGTATTGTATTCGACACGCGGGTTGAGCAGGCTCATGTAGAAAGCAGCAGTCAGGAAAACCGCCAGGCCAGCAAGCCGGCGGTCGAGATTGCGATCGTACCACAGCACCAGAAGAAGCGTCGGCAGAGCAACCACGATCCGGATCAAAGTTGCTGCCTGGGTGGGGATCGGCATGCCAAGTGCCGAGAAGGGAGCTGTAAAATCAGCCGTCTCGAAGGCGGCGGATTTGTCGACCGACATCGAGGTCATCAACGTGACGAAGTCGCGATAGAGTTGGTTGACATAGTCGGCCGGTGCGAAGGCATAAGGGAGTGCGAGTACGAACAGCAGTGACAGCACAAGGATCGGGATAAGCCGCAATCGAAGTGCCCCGACCAGCAGAAAGACAATTATGGCGGTTGGTTTGGCGATCACCGCCACCGTCGCCCACAGGAAGGTCTCCGCACGCCGGCCTTCCAGCGCCGACAGCACCAGCAGCCAGCAGGCGCCAGCGAGCAGAATGGTCGCCTGGCCGTTGCGCAGCGCCCCAGCCGTGATCGGCACGGCCAGGAAAAGCGCGTAGGAGAACATCCAGAGACGGTTTGCCGGATCGATCATGCGAACTTGCCGCCAGACGGCATAGGTCAGCACGGCAAAACTCAGGATACGCCACAAACTGTCGCCGAGCACAGGGCCGAGCTTCATGAACGGCACATAGAGCGCAGCGAAAGCCGGCGAGTAGAGATAGCCCATGGCAACGTCGAGATCGTAGAGCGGCTGGCCGGCAAGGAACATATCGCTGGCAACACGGTAGCTGCGCATCACCGACCGGTGGTCGGGCGCCATTCCGGCCATGACCAAAATCGCGACAAAGCCGCCGATCCACAGGGCAAGACCACCCCAGTCCCAAGACCGCCTGACTTTTACCATTACCAAACATTGCCCAATGTTGGCAGCTTCATGAAATCCGGAGCCGCCGGTTGTCCGGCGCGGGCATATCATGGCCTGGGTTGCGCGGTACAGTCCACGCACCAGTATCCCGCGCTGGTGATCATTGAGGCAGCTGTCTAGGCAACCAACATTGCCGCAGAATTGCGATCAGGGCCGGATGAAGACTTTGCCGTTGGGCTTTGCGAGTTCTGCCGGAACGCGTTCCATCGCCTCTGCCAGCGGCACAACAGCGGTAACGTCGGTGGACCAGCGGCCATCGGAGAAGCGCCGTTGCACTTCAAGTGCTGCCGTACCCCGGCGGTCCTTGTGCTTGCGCATCCAGTCGGTCAACCAGAAACCTTCGACCTGTTTCTGCTGGAAGATGAGCTGGCCAGGCTCCCGGATCAACGTGTCCGACGGGTCGAGCCGGCCATAGATGATCCAGCGCGAGCGCTTCGGCATGGCGTCGAACACCAGCGAGGCGAGCGGACCGGTGACCGCATCAAGGAAGATGCGCGGCTGCTCCGCTCTCATCACCTCGCGCAGCGTCTTGGCGAAATCCGGCGCCTTTTCGTTGAGCACATGCGCCGCGCCCAATGCCTTCAGCGGTGCGATCTGGTCGTCACGGCGGACTGTCACGATCGGATGGTAACCATCCTCCTCGGCGAGCCCGATAATCAGCTTGCAGAGCTGGCTGGCGCCGGCAGTCATGACGAAAGCCTTGTGCCCTTCGTCCTTGACGATGCCATACATGGCGATCGCGGTCAGCGGATTGACGATCATTGCGGCCGCATCCTCATCACGAACGCTGTCGATCAAGGGAATGCAGGCGAGTGCTTCGGCCAAAGCATAGTCGGCCCAGGCGCCCCAGTTGGTGAGGCCGGTGGCGAAGGCAATGCGCTTGCCGACAAGGCTCTGCGCATAGCTGTCCTCACCTGCCGTAACCACCGTGCCGACGCCTTCGAAGCCGGCTGGCTGGCCTTGCGCGCGCGGTTGACCATACAGCCCTTTCACGAACATCACGTCGGAAGGATTGATCGAGGCCAGGCTCACCTTGATGAGAACCTGCGTTGCACCCGGCACCGGAACTCCGATGATGCCGGACCGCACATAGGGCTCCATTGCTTCCAGCGCACTGCCGCTCGGCTCACGCGCATAGCCGTCGCCGACCAGAAGAAGCGCCTGCATTTCGGAGGGAATGGTCATCGCAGCATTCCTTGCCTTGGGTTACGGTTTGAGGATGAGTTTGCCGGAGGCGCCACGCCCCAGCACACGTTTCAAAATATTGGCTGCATCGGCCAAAGGATAAATGCCTTCGATCACCGGCTTGACCTTGCCGGCGAGATACCACGCGACCAGTTCGCGCATATTTTCGGCATAGGCTTGCGGTTCCTTGACGGTGAAATCGCCCCAATAGACGCCGACGACCGAGAAACCCTTCACAAGGGTGAGATTGACGGCAAGCTTGGGGATGGCGCCGGAGGCAAAACCGATGACCAGCAGCCGCCCGTTCCAACCCATCGCACGCGCCAGCACCTCGAACGCATCACCGCCAACCGGATCGAAACCGACATCGACACCTTTGCCGCCGGTGATTTCCTTCAGCGCTTCCTTCAGATTGTCGTATCCGATCGCGATATCGGCACCAGCTTCCAGGGCAATGCGCTGCTTCTCGGGCGAAGACGCGACGGCGATAACCTTGGCACCGAGCGCCTTGCCGATCTGCACGGCAGCGGTGCCGGTTGCACCAGCCGCGCCAAGCACACAAAGTGTTTCGCCGGGTCTGAGTTGGCCACGCTGCTTCAGGGCATGATGAGACGTGCCATAGCCGCAGACAAGCGCACAGGCGTCCGCCGTGCTCATCGCATCGGGCAGTTTCATCGTCATGGTTTCGGACACGGCCACCTTTTCGGCGTAACCGCTGACGACAGTGAGGGCGGCTACCCTGTCGCCGACCTTCAAACCCGTCACCTTGGGACCGATGGCGACAACCCGCCCCGCCACCTCCATGCCCGGCACGAAAGGCGTCGGCGGCTTCATCTGGTAGAGACCCTGGACCAGCAACCCATCGGGATAATTGACGCCGATGGCTTCGGCTTCGATGACCACGGCATCGCCCTTTGCTTCGGGTTCCGGCCAATCACCGTATTCGAGTTGATCGAGCGGCGCGAAGGCTCGGGCAATGATGGCTTTCATGCTCTCCTCCCGGCTAAGCAGACTTTCGTGGCTTCGCCCACACTTGGCCTGCTTAGTTTTTTGTTTTGTCGCAGGTTCTTATCGCGAAACCGTGGGACACTTTTGCGGAACCTGCTTAGCTTTACACTCCGAACGAACGCCTAAAGCTTTTCCTGAGTGTACTTCTTGAGCTCCTCGCGTGCGACCTGGCGGCGATGCACGGCATCGGGACCGTCGGCCAGCCGCAGCGTGCGAAGATGCGTCCAGGCACGCGCCAGGGGGGTGTCCTGGCTGATGCCTTGCGCGCCATGCATCTGCACGGCCTCGTCGACCACTTTCAGCGCAACGCGCGGCGCGACCACCTTGATCTGGCTGATCCAGGGCGCGGCGGCGCGTGCATCGCCCTGATCGATCATCCAGGCGGCCTTGAGGCAGAGCAATCTTGCCATTTCGATCTCCATGCGACACTCGGCGATGATGTCGAAATTGGCGCCGAGCCTGGCCAGCGGCTGGCCGAATGCCTCGCGCCGCATCGACCGCCTGGACAGAAGCTCCAGTGCCATTTCGGCCTGGCCGATGGCGCGCATGCAGTGATGGATGCGGCCTGGCCCCAGTCGGCCCTGCGCAATCTCGAAGCCCCTGCCCTCGCCGAGAATCATGTTCGCCGCCGGCACCCGTACACTCTCGAAGCGCAGATGCATGTGACCATGCGGGGCATCATCGTCGCCATAGACCTGCATGGCACGCACCTTGGTGACGCCCTTGCTGTCGGCGGGCACCAGGATCATCGAATGCTGCTTGTGCCTGGGCTCGCTGTCGCCACCGGTCTTCACCATGACGATGTAGATGGCGCAACGTGGATCGCCGGCGCCGGATGCCCACCATTTCTCGCCGTTCAGAACATAGGAGTCGCCGTCGCGTTCGCAGCGCATGGAAATGTTGGTGGCGTCGGAGGACGCGACATCCGGCTCCGTCATCAGATAGGCCGAGCGGATCTTGCCCGCCAGCAACGGTTCCAGCCACGTTTTTTTATGCTCAGGCGAGCCGTAGCGTTCCAGCACTTCCATATTGCCGGTGTCGGGCGCCGAGCAATTGAACGTCTCGGCGCCAAGATGCGCCTTGCCCATCTCTTCCGCGAGATAGGCGTATTCAACCGTGGTGAGCCCATAACCGCGCTCGGAGCCGGTCAGCCAGAAATTCCACAGACTGCGCTCGCGCGCCTTCGCTTTCAACCCTTCGAGGATCTCGGTCTGGCGTTTCGTATAGACCCAGCGATCGCCGGCCTTGCCGACTTCGGCGAGGAATTCCTCGTCCAGTGGCATCACCTCGTCGCGCACCATCGCGGCGACCTGAGCATGGATCGGTTTCAGCCGTTCCGTCATGCCGAGATTCATGGCGGCCATCACAAGCTCCCTTCCCTGATACCCAATCCACGCGCGGTGAAGTCGACGACCTGCGCCACGATAACCTCGATATCGCGTTCACTTTCGCCGGGACGCGGCGTGTACCAGAACAGCGGCGAATTCAGCGAAACGAACATCAGCTGTTCGGTGATACGAGGATCGTCGAAACGCATGTCGCCAGCCGCGCGCGCGGCAACGATGACCTGCCGGAAGATGGCGCCATAATCGTTGCGGTACTGCATCAGCCGCGCGAACTCCTCGCGCTGCTCCGGCGTGGTGGCACCACGCAGGTAAAGTTCGACGCCCTCCCACACGACACGCTGATAGGGCCGGGTCACGATCATCTGGCGCGCGTGGACCACGGCCATCTGCCGCCAACGCACAACCGCCGATCCGGCAGTGTCACGCACCGGTTCAATCGCCGCATAGTTCATGTCCATGCCGACCCGGAAGACATCGGCGAAGAGGTCTCCCTTAGATGGGTAGTGATGATAAATGCGGCCTTTGGTCGACCCGAGACTGCGCGCAACATCGTCAATCGAACTCGCCGCATAGCCTCGCGCCATGAAACAGGCAGCAGCGGCATCGAGGATCGCGGCGCGGGAGCCGTCAGCAACGCTGGCGCCGCCGACGGCCCTGGCCTCCTCTTCCCGCTCCGCCAAGTGCGGTCTCGCTGCCATTGCCCCTCGATTTTCCCGGCTTTACAAGGATCGAAGTTCAACATACTACTCGGTATGTTGTCAATCCGAAGACGGTTAAGTCTGATCCGGGCGGAAGACAGCGGGAGGACCGATGAGCTATCTCGAAGAACTGTTCTCGGTGGCCGGCAAGACAGCACTGGTGACGGGAGCGGCGACCGGCATCGGCCGAATGGCTGCAACTGCGCTGGTGCTTGGTGGCGCCACTGTCATGATCGCCTCGCGCAAAGGCGAGGATTGCACCAAGGTCGCAGACGAATTGAACGCTCTTGGCGCATCTGGCCGCGCCGAAGGCTTCGCCGGCGACGTCTCGTCCGAAGCAGGTATCGCGGCATTGGTCGAAGCGGTGAAGGCGCGCGCCGACCAGTTGCATATTCTCGTCAACAATGCCGGCGTTTCCTGGGGAGCGCCACTGGAGAGCTTTCCCTACCACGCCTGGGCCAAGGTATTCGGGGTCAACGTCACAGCCGTCTTCCATCTGACGCGCGAGTTGCTGCCGCTGCTGGAAAAGGCGGCCACCGATACCGACCCCGCGCGTGTCATCAATCTTGGTTCGGTGATGGGCACGCAGCCGCTGGCAGACGACGCTTATTCCTACACGGCCTCCAAGGCCGCCGTTCATCACCTGACCCGCACGCTCGCTATTGAGCTGGCCGCCCGGCGTATCACAGTCAACGCCTTTGCCCCTGGGCCGTTCCAGAGCCGCATGACCGCGTTTGCCACCGGCAGCGAGGAAAAGGCCAAACATATCGGCGGACACGTTCCCGTCGGCCGCATCGGGCAACCGGATGACATTGGCGGCGCCACGCTCTATTTGTGCAGCCGGGCTGGCAGCTATGTCACCGGCGCGATCCTGCCGATCGATGGCGGACAATCGGTGCAGCACGGCCTGACCCTGTTCAAGGAATAAAGCCGCGACGGCGCCAGGAGATACCCGTGCAACCCATCAGTCTCGATATATTGCTCGCCAGCGTCGGCAAGGAAGTCGGCCTCTCGCCCTGGCGCGTGGTCACGCAGACCATGATCGATCAGTTCGCCGACGCGACCGACGATCACCAGTTCATCCACTGCGATCCGGAACGCGCCGCGGCAGAGGCGCCTTTCGGCGGCACGATCGCACACGGATTCCTCACCTTGTCCTTGCTGTCGGCCATGACCTTCGAAACCCTGCCGCCACTCGCGAAGGGCAAGATGGGTGTCAATCACGGCTTCGACGAAGTGCGTTTCCTGTCACCGGTCAAGACCGGGGCCCGCATCCGCACCCGTTTCGTGCTGGCCGACGTGAAGGCGCGGCCGTCCGGCTGGGTGCAGACTTCGCATGACGTCACCATCGAGATCGAAGGCTCGCTGAAACCGGCGCTCACAGCACGCTGGCTGACGCTGACCTTCGTGGAGCCCGAAACGCAGGACGCATGACCGATCCGAACACGCTCGATCCAACGCTGCTTGCCCCTTATCTGGAGCGGGAAATCCACGGATTTTCAAAGCTGCAGTCGATCGAGAAGTTCAAGTCGGGCCAGTCCAACCCGACCTATCTGTTGACGGCGAAAAGCGGTCGCTACGTGTTGCGTGCCAAGCCACCCGGACAGTTACTGAAATCGGCGCATCAGGTCGATCGCGAATACCGCGTCATGCGGGCACTTGCCGATACCGATATACCGGTGCCGCGCATGCTGCATCTGTCCGGCGACGACTCGCCGATCGGGCGCATGTTTTATGTCATGGCCTTTGTCGACGGCCGGATCTTCTGGGATCCGGCCCTGCCGGAAGCATCAGGCAAGCAAGAGCGGGCGGCGGTCTACGACGCGATGAATGCCACGCTGGCGGCGCTTCATAATGTCGACATCGGCTCGATCGGTCTCGCCGACTACGGCAAGCCCGGCAGTTATTTCGAGCGTCAGCTCGGACGCTGGACCAGCCAGTATCGAGCCTCCGAAACCGAGCCCAATGCCGAGATGGAGGCACTGATGACCTGGCTGGAGACGAAAAAGCCGACAGACGACGGACAGCTCACCCTGGTGCATGGCGACTACCGGTTGGACAACATGATGTTCGCGCCGGATCGCCCTGACGTAATCGCCGTGCTTGACTGGGAACTGTCGACACTCGGTCACCCCTTTGCCGACATCGCTTATCAATGCATGCAGTGGCGGCTGCCGCATCAATCCGGTTTCAAGGGGCTCGGTGGCGTCGATCGTGCGGCGATCGGATTGCCGTCGGAACAAGACTATGTCGCCGCCTATTGCCGCCGTCGCGGCCTTGTCGGCATCGACAACTGGACCTTTTTGCTTGCTTTCTCCTTCTTCCGGCTCGCCGCAATCTGCCAGGGTGTCTACAAGCGCGCGCTGGACGGCAACGCTTCCAATCCGGCCAAAGCGAAGGTCTATGCCGATGCGGTCAAGCTGCTGACGCACCTTGCCGCGCAACTGATCGAAAAAGGAAAATAACCATGGGCCGTTTTGACGGAGCTACGGTGCTCATCACGGGCGCCACCGGCGGTCTCGGTCAAGGTGCCGCAAAAGGCTTCGCGGCGGAAGGCGCACGACTGGTCCTTTCCGATGTCGATAACGACGCGTTGGAGCGCTTTGCCGCGACGCTCGACACCGAAACGGCAACGCTGGCCGGCAACATAGCCGACGAAGCACTTTCGGAGGCGCTGGTGAAACTCGCGATAGAAAGGTTCGGGCGGCTTGACATTGCCGTCAACAATGCCGGCATCGCTCAGAGTTTCGTGCGCCTTCCACAGGTTGCTTCAGATGAGGCTCGCCGCATCTTCGAAATCGATCTGTTCGGTGTCTTCTACGCGATGAAACATCAAATCCCGCAGATGGAACGGCAATTCAAGGCGACTGGCAAAGGCGGCGCCATCGTCAACATCGCTTCCATTGCAGGGCTGGTCGGCGCACCGAAGCTGTCGGTCTATGCCGCGGCGAAACACGGCGTGGTCGGCCTCACCAAATCGGCTGCCGCCGAATACGCCACCAAGGGCGTGCGGGTGAATGCCATTTGTCCGGCGCATACGCGCACAAAAATGGTCGATGATTTCGTGAAACTGTCGGGTGCTCCGGAAGCGCTGGCACTTTCGGAACTGGCACGCGGTGTGCCGATGAAGCGGGTCGGCGAGGTGCCAGAGATCGTCGAGGCGATGCTTTTTGCAGCCGACCCAAAAAACACCTTCATGACAGGCCACTCGCTTGCCGTCGACGGTGGCATTGGAGCCATCTGAGTAAGCTCCTGGAAGGCAATTTCCCTAACGATATCTTGCGGATGGCTGTGCTGAGTATATACTGTGCGCGAGTGGGAATGGGAGCAAAACAAAAAAAGAAAGGCAACAAGATTGCCCCAGACTGCGCAAACACGCCGCGAACAACAAAAGGCGGCATTGCGATCCGAACTCGTGGCCGCAGCTCACAAGCTGGTGCAGGAGGAAGGCTACGAGGGATTGACCATCCGCAAGCTGGCCAAGATGGTCGGCTATGCGCCGATGTCGGTCTATTCGTATTTCGCCGACAAACAGGACATCCTGTTTGCCCTGGCCGAAGACGCTTTCCAGATACTGGCCAGGCGTATCGAGCAGAATGCCCCCGATGATCCGATCGATGCGCTGCGAGCGGTCATGACCGAGTATGCGGCATTCGGCCTAGGCAATCCGAACGAATACCGCACCGTCTTCATGACCGAGAAGACGAAGCTGCCCGAAGGCCGCTCATTCGAAAAGCTCGACGAGGAAAACCCGGCGATGAAACTGCTCATCGACCGCGTCGAAGCCTGCGTCGCTGCCGGCAAGCTGAAGGGCGATCCCCACGCCATCGCCACCATGCTGTGGGCAACCGGTCACGGCACGATCTCGCTGCTGATCACTTTCCCCTTTTATCATTTCGGCGACCAGCAGGCTTTCGTGAAGCGCATGTGCGAATTCGGCCTGGCAGCGTTGCAGGGTCAGGACATTCCTCCGCTCGGTGACCAGCCTCCCAAGAAATGCTGAGGCGATAGCAGGGCACTCGACCTCTTAAGGCGCCGGGTTTGCTGCCGGCCATCCTCTGTGAGCATTTTTTGGTTTCGGTGCGCGGTGATCGGACGGCCCCGCGCCTGCTACAAACCGCACCAAATCTGGGCACCTTCAATCCGTCTTTCCAATGACTTGGCTCCGATGTGCGCACGGGACCAGGGCCAGCACTCCAACTACGTTCAAAGAAATTCTCCGTACATGTACAATTTTCTCTTGAACTTTGTCGGTGAGAGGCATACATGTGCGATGCAGCGTACATGTACGGAAATAATTCATATCTTGAACCGGAGAAAGTCGATGAAAACGACAGCTCTTGCCCTCGCCACCCTGGTTGCCCTTTCGGGCGCCGCCTTTGCCGGCGAAACCGTGAAGACCCATGCCCCCGCCACCCATGTCGAGACCACCGTCAAGGGTAAGGTAGATTACACCTCAACCGGCTCGATCGAGCAGGCCAGCGGCAAGACCAACGGGCCGCGCCTTGGCCTCGATGGTAGCCCATGGACTATGCCGGCCATCCGGTAAGGCTCCCCCCCTCCCTTACAGGCTGAACGGCAAAAAAGGGCGGTTGGATATCCAGCCGCCCTTTTTCTATTGAATTACGGAAAGAAGCTTCGACGAAAGCGAAGCCGGAAGGCGGCTTCTTATTGCTTCGGCTTGCCCGGTCTCGCAGGCGCTCCCGAAATGGAAGTGCTTGTCACTGCGACCGGATCGCTGGCCGGAAATGTATCCTCCAGCCCCTCTTCCAGTTCTTCTTCGGCATCGTGCTCACTGTGCCGTTCGTGTTCGAACGAACGCACCGCCTCTGTCTTTTCCGGTTTGGGCGACGCGGCGGATTTCGACGGACTGGCCATGGTAACTCCCTGTGTTCGGGCAGAACGGCGCGACCAGCCTTTGGTTCCTCGCTCGTCGTATTAGAGCATCCTTTGCGCGTCCTTACGGGCGCGCGGCTCTATGCCGCCGCGTCGCGTGCTGCCTCGGAAAGGAAAGTAAAGACATAATCCGAGAAGGAGCGCCAGCATTCGACGCGGAAAGCGTCTTCAGCCGTGCGATAGAGCACGATCTCGACCTTGCCGAAGATGGTGCGCGAACAGCCACCAACGGGAAAAGCCGCCAGCGACAAGTCCTGCGGGCAACCCGCATTGAGCGTCGTTTCCGCGCCCGGGCCCGTCACGCCGATCGCCACATTGCGGTGCGACACGCCGACCGCCGAATGCAGTTGTTTGACCTTGGCGCAATCGGCCAGCAGGTCGCCACCCGCATCGTCGATCACCAGCCACTCGTCCGGCCCCAGCCACAGCGCAGTGCGGCCCCCCTTCGAGGTGGAGGTCTTCGGTTTCTTCGGCAGCGTCAACCCAAGGGCCTTGGACAAGGCAGCGAGCGAAGCTTCCGGCGCGCGCAGCGAAATGCGTTCAGCCGGCTCCAGCGCAGTCAGTGTAACGTGGGCAGCCGAGGCGTTGCGCCCCGCCAGAGCGGGATGACGTTCCGCCTCGACAATGCCAGTTTTCTGGGCAGCTTTAGCCATTGAGGCGCTCTCCCTTTTCGTCGAAGAACACCATGCCGGTGACTTCCACTTCAATCACCTTGTCCGGCATCGGCACATAAAGGGTTTCACCCGCGCGGTCACGGCCGCCGGCAATCAGCGCCAGCGCAATCGAGCGCCCGCAATTCTCCGACCAGTAGCTCGACGTGACATGGCCGATCATCTTCATCGGGATCGGCTGGTTCGGGTTGTCGACGACCTGCGCGCCCTCCTCCAGGACGACCCTCGGGTCCTTGGTCCTGAGGCCGACAAGCTGCTTGCGTCCCTTGGCCACGAGATCGAGCCGCGTCAGGCCGCGGATGCCGACGAAATCGGCCTTCTTCTTGCCGACCGCCCAGTCGAGACCGGCATCGTTCGGCGTGACGGTGCCGTCCGTGTCCTGACCGACGATGATGTACCCCTTCTCGGCGCGCAGAACGTGCATGGCCTCGGTGCCGTAGGCTGCGGCGCCGTGCTTTTGCCCTTCGGCCCAGAGCGCTTCCCAGACCGCCTGTCCGTAGTCGGCCGGCACGTTGACTTCAAAGCCGCGATCGCCGGTAAACGACATGCGGAACAGCCGGGTCGGTACGCCGCAGATCTTGCCTTCGCGCACCGACATATGCGGCATCGCCTCGTCGGACATGTCGATGCCTTCGACCAGTGGCGCGATGATGTCGCGTGACTTCGGGCCCTGCACCGCGATCACCGCCCATTGCTCGGAAATCGAGGTCAGCCAGACGTTGAGGTGCGGGAATTCGGTTTGGAGATAATCCTCCATATGGTTCATCACACGGGCCGCACCGCCCGTCGTCGTCGTCACATGGAAACGATCGGCGGCAAGACGCCCGACCACGCCATCGTCATAGATGAACCCGTCTTCGCGCAGCATGATGCCATAGCGACAGCGGCCGGCTTCGAGCTTTTCCCACGGATTGGTGTAGAGCAGCTCCATGAACTTGGCGGCATCGGGCCCGACCACTTCGATCTTGCCGAGCGTCGAGGCATCGAAAAGGCCTGCTGTCTTGCGCACCGTCACGCATTCGCGGTTCACGGCAGCATGCATGTCTTCGCCGGCGCGCGGGAAATACCAGGCGCGCTTCCACTGCCCGACATCCTCAAACACCGCGCCATGCTTTTCGGCCCAGCCATGCATTGGCGTCCGCCGCGTCGGGTCGAACAATGGCCCACGGGCGTGCGAGATGATGGCGCCGAAGGTCACCGGCGTGTAAGGCGCCCGGAACGTGGTGAGCCCGACTTCCGGGATCGGCTTGCTCAGCATGTCGGCGGCGATCGCCAGACCGTGCATGTTGGAGGTTTTGCCCTGGTCGGTCGCCATGCCGTTTGTGGTGAAGCGCTTGACGTGTTCGATCGAGCGCATGCCTTCGCGCACTGCTTGGCGAATGTCCTTGGCCGTGACATCGTTCTGGAAGTCAACGAAGGCCTTCACCGTCGTGTCCGGGCCGGCGCCGGGCGCGGAACCCAGCATGCCGCGCGACCAGATCTCGTCGGCATCGACTTTGGGTTTGCTGACCTTGGTCGCCTTGCCCCCAGCCTCCTTCGCGGCCTTGGTGCCGGCGGCATAGGCCTCGTCCATCGACGCGGCGAGACCGTCAGTGCCGTTGCAGGCGCCGACCGACACGCAATCCTGCGCATAGGTGCCGGGTACGAACCGCTTGTCCTCATTGAAGGCGACCTTGCCGCGCGACTGCGAGAACAGATGCACCGACGGTGTCCAGCCAGCCGACATCAGCAGGGCGTCGATGGCAATCGTACGCTCGCCGCCGCCATTCTTCGGTTGCACGGTCATGGACGAGACGCGCAGCTTGCCGCCGACGCGCGTGACCGCGCGGCCGTCATGGATCTCTATGCCGGCGGCACGGGCCTGGTCGATCAATGTACCGGAGGGATTGTCGCGCAGATCGACGATGGCGGCGACATTGACACCCGCCTTCTTCAGATCGATCGCCGCCCCATAGGCGGAATCATTGGCCGTGTAGACGCCGACATTGCGGCCGACCGCGACACCATAGTGATTGAGATAGGTCCGTGCCGCAGAAGCCAGCATCACACCTGGACGATCATTGTCGGCGAACACCATGTGTCGCTCGATCGCGCCGGTGGCGAGCACGACACGCTTGGCGCGCACCTGCCACAACCGCTCGCGCGGCACATCGTGGCCGGGGTCAGCCAGATGCTCGCTGACGCGCTCCACCAACCCGACGAAATTCTGCGCGTAGTAGCCGAAGGCCGTGGTTCGCGACAGCACCCGCACATTGCCCATGGCTTTCAATTGAGCGACGATACCCTGTGCCCAGGCCCAGCCACCCTGGCCTTCGATGCGGGCGCCGCTTTCAAAGCGCAGCGCGCCGCCGAATTCGGCCTGTTCATCGGCAATGATGACACGCACGCCCGTCTCGGCCGCCGCGAGTGCGGCTGCAAGACCTGCCGCACCGCCGCCGAGCACCAGCACGTCGCAATGTGCGAAGCGCGAGGAATAGTGGTCGGGGTCCGGTTGATCCGGCGCGACACCGAGGCCTGCCGCCGAGCGGATATTCGGTTCGTAGAGGTTCTTCCAGGCCGACTTCGGCCACATGAAGGTCTTGTAGTAGAAGCCGGCCGAGAAGAAGGGCGAAGCCACGTCGTTGACCGCACCCACGTCGAAGGACAGCGACGGCCAGCGGTTCTGCGACTTGGCCGAGAGCCCGTCATAGAGCTCCTGCACGGTGGCGCGCACATTGGGCGTCTTGCGGGCGCTGTCGCGTGCGATCTCCACCAGCGCGTTCGGTTCCTCCGCACCGGCGGAGAGGAAACCGCGCGGACGGTGGTATTTGAACGAGCGGCCGACCAGATGCACGCCGTTGGCGAGCAGCGCCGAAGCCAGCGTATCGCCCTCGACACCGGTATAGGCCTTGCCGTCGAAGGTGAAGCGGGCCGTCCTGGCCGGCGTCAGCCGGCCGGCATTGCTGATGCGAAAGGCCCCGCTCATTTGGAAACTCCGGGCAGCTTCGAAGGCTTCGGCTCGCCGGCCTTGTAGGTCATCACAAACTTGTCGCTGACAGTGTCGCGCACCGCGTTGAAGAAGCGCGCGCAGCCATGCAGATGCCGCCAGCGCTCGTAGATGATCCCTTTCGGGTTCTGGCGGATGAAGAAGAATTTTTCGAAATCGTCGTCGCTGATGGCGGCGATATCGGTCGGGCGCGCGATGTGCGCCTCGCCGGCGTTGCGGAACTCGAGTTCCGGACGCTCTTCCTCGCAATAGGGGCAGCGGATGAGAAGCATTGTCTTGATCCTAGAGTTCGCCGTCGCCGATACGAGCACCCTGCGGCTGATCGCAGAGTTTCTCGCCGAGTATTTCGAAAGGCGCGACACGTTTGATCAGCGTCTCCACCGAGTCCGCCGGTGCGAAAAGGTCGCGATTGGCCATGTTGAGCAGGGTGAGCTGGAACGGGTCGGTGGTAACGATGACGATCCGAGGATCCTCAAGGTTCTCTTCACTGGAAGACGTGCGCTTCTCGACAAATGAAACAGTCTTGTGCCCGGCACTCCACACGCAGCCGAGATAGCCGGATGAAACCGAGAACGGCCAATCGTCCTCATGCGCCGCACGGCTGATATCCTGCAGTCGCACCTCGCTGACATCCGGAAGATGGAACATCCCCTTCTCGCCGGTCAGCACAAAGGGCGCAGCCAGAGCCATGGTCGCGGCCAGCGCTTGCATCAGTGCGCCACGGCGGCGGCGGCCGCCTCGTCGATCAGGCGCCCGCTGCGGAAACGTTCGATGGTGAAGGGCGCGTTGATCGCGTGCGGCTCGTCGCGCGCAATCGTATGGGCAAAGACATGGCCCGAACCCGGTGTCGCCTTGAAACCGCCCGTGCCCCAGCCGCAATTGACATAGAGCCCTTTGACCGGCGTCTTGGCCAGGATCGGCGAACGATCCGGCGTCACGTCGACGATACCGCCCCACGAGCGCAGCATCTTCATGCGCGTGAACATCGGGAACATTTCGCAGATCGCGTCCAGCGTATGCTGGAGGATATGCAATCCACCGGTCTGCGAATAGGAGACATATTGATCGGTGCCGGCGCCGATCACCAGTTCGCCCTTGTCGGACTGGGAGATGTAAGCATGCACGGTGTTGGACATGACGACGCAAGGGAACACCGGTTTCACCGGCTCGGATACCAGCGCCTGCAACGGATAGCTTTCGAGCGGCATGCGCACATCGGCCATCTGCATGAGCACCGAGGAATGGCCGGCCGCGACCACGCCGACCTTGCGCGCGCCGATGAAACCTTTCGATGTCTCGACACCGGTCACCGCACCGCTGGCGTCACGCCGGATGCCGGTGACCTCGCAGTTCTGGATGATGTCGACACCCCGCGCCGCTGCCCCGCGAGCATAGCCCCAGGCAACCGCGTCGTGGCGTGCGGTGCCGCCACGCCGCTGCAGCGTGGCACCCACCACCGGATAGCGCGCGTTGCGGGAGATGTTGAGCGGCGGGCAATAGGCCTTGGCCTCTTCCGGCGTCAGCCATTCATTGTCGATGCCATTGAGACGGTTGGCATGGACATGGCGCTTCAGCACCTGCACGTCGTGCACATTGTGCGCCAGCATCATCACGCCGCGCGCCGAATACATGACGTTGTAGTTGAGGTCCTGCGAAAGCCCGTCCCACAGCTTGACGGCATGGTCGTAGATGCCGGCACTCTCGTCATAGAGATAGTTGGAACGAATGATTGTGGTGTTGCGGCCGGTGTTGCCGCCGCCGAGCCAACCCTTCTCGATCACGCCGACATTGGTGATGCCGTGCTCCTTGGCCAGATAATAGGCTGTCGCCAGCCCATGTCCGCCGGCCCCGACGATAAGGACGTCGTAGCTCTTCTTCGGCTCGGGCGAAGGCCACTGCTCTTCCCAGCCCTTATGGCCGCGCATGGCCTCGCGGGCGATGGCGAATACTGAATATTTCTTCACGTTACCTGGCCTCGCGTATGGCAATCGGGCGTCCGACGCGCGAGAAATATCACTAGCGAAACCTGGCTGCCATCCTTGCACTGTTTACGACAGCAATTGCCGTTTTGCGCCGTGTCCTGACTCGATCCGCCTGGCCGGTTTCGGGTGGTTTGGTTTCCATCGATCTGCGAGCAAGCGCCATCCACTCTCGGAAAGGAACACAACCATGCTCGCTTTGACCAACAAGGTCGCCATCGTCACCGGTGCATCCTCCGGCATCGGCCGCGCCACCGCGCTGCTGTTTGCCACCGAGGGCGCCAAAATCATTGCCGCCGCGCGCCGACAGGCTGAACTCGATGCGCTGGTTGCCGAAATCGCCGAGGAAGGCGGTGAGGCAGTGGCGCTTGCCGGCGACGTCACCGACGAAGCCTATGCCAAGGCGCTGGTGGAACTGGCGCTGGGCCGCTTCGACGGACTGGACATCGCCTTCAACAACGCCGGCGCCGTCGGCCCAATGGGACCGGTGCCGGAAATGCCACGCAAAACCTGGGGCGAAATCCTCGATACCAACCTGACTAGCGCCTTCCTCGCCGCCAAGCATCAGGTCCCTGCCCTGCTGGCACGTGGTGGCGGCTCGCTGATCTTCACCTCGAGCTTCGTCGGCGTCACCGTCGGCATGCCCGGCATGGCCGCCTACGCCGCCGCCAAGGCCGGCCTGGTCGGACTTACCCAGGTACTGGCGGCCGAATACGGCCGCGATGGCATCCGTGTGAACGCACTGCTGCCCGGTGGCACCGACACCCCGGCCGCGACTTTCAAGACCGCCGACGAGCGCGCCTTCGTCGAGGGCCTGCATGCGTTGAAACGCATCGCGCGTCCGGAGGAGATCGCCCGCTCGGCCCTCTATCTGGCCTCCGACGCCTCTTCCTTCACTACTGGCACCGCCTTGTTTGCCGACGGCGGTGTCTCCATCAACAGAACCTGAGCGAGGAACAGGACAGCGACGAAACGCCCGGGCACAATCGCAACTGTTTGAATTGACGGTTGCCTCCGGGCGCTTCATGCTGAATGGGTTGGCGGCGTTGAACCGCGCGGCGCGGCAAAAACCGCACAAGCCCGGCAAGCAACAGTGGACAATCAGTCCTGATTCTGCTATCAGCCGCCGGAATTCGTGGTGGAAGCGCCGCGGAGGCTTGTGGCTATTGCCACTTTGCCTAGTGATTTCAAATTGTAAAGACAGGATCGCCCGTGCAGGTACTCGTCCGCGACAACAACGTTGATCAGGCGCTTCGCGCGCTCAAGAAGAAGATGCAGCGCGAAGGCATCTTCCGTGAAATGAAGATGCGCGGTCACTACGAGAAGCCGTCTGAGAAGCGTGCGCGTGAGAAGGCCGAGGCCGTGCGCCGCGCCCGCAAGCTGGCTCGCAAGCGCGCCCAGCGCGAAGGCCTGCTGCCGTCGACCCCGCGCCCGACCCCGACCGGTCCCGGTGCAGCGCGCGCTCCGCGCTGATCCTGCCTGCACTTCGTCCTTTTCGAAGGATACCCAAGGTGGCGCGATGTAAATCGCCGCCACCTTTTTGTTTGACGCAAGCTGATATTTGTATAACGCAGGACGGCGGGACAGGGGCCGGTACGATAGCCCGGGATGCCGGGCGTCGATGTTGAGGATACGGCAGCCGATGCATGTTTTGACCACGGAGCGCAAAAACTCCTTGAATGGTTTTGTCTTGAGCGCCGCCTTGCTGGCCGGCCTGGCGCTTGCCGGCTGCCAGTCCACCCCAACAGGCGAACTCAATGCAATCGACAAGGCCCAGGGGTCGAGCCAGAACATCTCTTCGCTCTCTTCGGTCGTCGACCGCAACCCACGCGACCCTGAAGCCTACAATGTGCGCGGTTCGGCCTACGGCCGCGGCGGCAATTACCAGGCAGCGCTGAAGGACTTCGACACCGCGATTCAGCTGAAACCCGATTTCTACCAGGCCTACTCGAACCGCGCGCTGATCTACCGTTTCATCGGCGACCAGCAGAAGGCACTGGCTGACTACAATCGCTCCATCCAGATAAACGCGAATTACGACGCTGCCTATATCGGCCGTGGCAACCTCTATCGCAAAGCCGGCCGCACGCAGGATGCCTTCAACGATTTCCAGAAGGCAATCCAGCTCGATACCACCGATGCCCGCGCCTATCACAACCGCGGACTGATCTATCAGAGCCAGGGCCAGCACACCTTCGCCATCGAGGATTTCTCGACCGCGATCTCGTTGTCGCCTGACGCCTCCGAACCTTACAACGGCCGCGGCTTGTCCTATCTGGCGCTCAACCAGGACGACAACGCCTTCGCCGACTTCAACATGGCCATCAAGCTTGACGGCAAGAACGCCGAAGCCTGGACCAACCAGGGGCTCATCTACGAGCGCAAGGGCGACAAGGCCAAGGCGACAAAATCCTACAAGGAAGCCGCCCGGCTGGCGCCAACCTATCAGCCGGCACGCGACGGCCTGTCGCGCGTGGGCGGCGCCTGAGCCAAGCTGCGCGGACGCTCGGCAGACATCGGATCAAAGCGCCAGCATATCTGCGTTTGAACAGCGCTGCGCTTTTAAACCGTGGCTGATCGGCAACGGCATCCCCTCATTTTAACCACGCGACAACTCGACCACGATTGCGCCACCATCGCGCCACGGTTTTGAGGGAACGCTCTTGGTACTGAGCCGTTGTCCGGCATGAACTACAGAAGGATCGCCACCATGAAAAAACTTGCTTGTTTAGCCGCCCTGGCCATGACGACCTTTGCCGCGCCGGCGAGCGCCGGCAAGGTTGAGCTCGGCGTTCTCGACTGCGTCATCGACGGCGGCCAGTCCTATATCGTCGCCTCCAACAAGGGCGTCACCTGCACCTATCGTCCCTACAACAGCCGCAAGTCCGAGCTCTATACCGGGGTCATCTCCAAGCTCGGCGTCGACCTCGGCATGACTCACCAGGGTCAACTGTCCTGGGCGGTCCTCGCCGCATCGAGCAGCTATGATTCCGGCGCCCTTGCCGGCAAGTATTTCGGCGTCAACGCCGAAGCCAGCGTGGTGACCGGCGGTGGCCTTAACGTACTGCTCGGCGGCTTCGACAATTCTTATGCACTGCAGCCGCTCTCGGTACAGGCGCAGACCGGCCTCAATGTTGCGGCCGCGGTGACCTCACTGGAACTGCAGCATTCGCTGAAGTGAAGCTGACTTTCAGTCTTGGAGCGTTTCCGTTTTCACAGAAACACGGAAACGCTCCAAGATTTCCAACTGCGATTGCCTCGCAGCCATTGGTCGGACAGATCGGGCTCAGAACGCCCGCACCCGATCGCCCAGCACACGGCGTGCTTCTTCATATTTCGTGCGAGCATCGACAATATTCTTGTCCAGTTGCTCCAGCGCCCGTTCCTGATCCAGCATCTTCTGCGCATAGAGGCGCGCGAGATCCGATCCTTCGGGGGAAGCGCCAATGTTCTCACGAATCCGCCCCTGATCGGCGGTAATCCCGCCGCGGCGCTCCTGAAGGCTCGCCAAAGCCTGGCTTGCCTCATCACTCGCCTTGGCCGCATCCGCGATCGTGGCAAGCCGCACTTTGCTTTCGGCATCAAGCTCCGTGCTGGCGATCAATGCGAGAATGCGCTCGGCGCTCACGTCCTGAATGGCGACTGTCTCGACGACAGGCCGCTCCATCACCACGGGAAATTCCCTGGTCTTGCCGGGCTCGACCTCAAAACGCATCCGGTAGGCGGAACCGGCTAGCGTCGCTTCCTCGGCCTTCGGCAGCACCAGACGCCAATCCTGCACGCGCGGCTGCTCGATCACCATGCGCCTCGCCTCAGCGGCGATGTTCTTGACACGGTAGAGTGTTGTCTCACGCACCTTGCTTTCGATCTGCAATGCACCATCGACCGACTTGACCTTGGTGACGGACGAGGCGGTCCGGTTTTCGCGGTCGACAAGGATTTTCTGTTCCGCACCGAAACCGACAAGGCGGGAATCGCCCGCCGGCAGAAGTGGAAACTGCGCTTCACCCGAAAACAGCGGCCCCGCGTCGGTAGCCTCGTAAATGGTGGCCGATCCGGCAGGCAGCGACGTCGTCCCATCATTCTTGAGGGTCATCCCCTGCCAGGGATTGCGCCCGCCGCCCTGATACCAGGCCACGGCTTCCGCCGGTACTTTCTGGTCGACAAACGGTATGGTCAGGCTTTCACCGGATCCAACGCTGACCGGAACCGACAGCGTGAAGCTGGCGCCCGCGGCATTTTCTTCGGTAGACGCCGGCGCAGCATCGGTCTGCTGAATCATCTCATCCTGAACGTCGGCCATTGCGTTGCGAGCCATCATCCGCTTCTGTGCAGGCGCAGGCGCCTGTATCTCGGCAAAGTTGGCCACACCGCCGAGCGCGACCTGCCCTTGATCGGTTCGCGGCAAGGCAGCCTGGCTCACCGGCGGCGCAATGATCTGGCGCGAGACATAATAGGGATCGTAAAGCGCCTGGCGAAAGGTAACGGGCGCGGCCGACGACAGCGTCACCGCAACATCCTTCCAGGCATCGCCGGTCATATTCTCCAACACCACCCAGCCTTGCAGTTGTGCCTTGTCCTCGCCCGCTTTCGGCAAGATCAGACGGTATGCGGTTTTCCAGACGGGAGCTTCAGCAACATAGCCGATGCGCACGGTGCGCTGCGCACCGTCAGCCAGATGGATGGAGATGTCCCGCCCGGAACGATCTTGGGCGCCGCGCAGCGCGGTCAGCGCGCCGGAAACCTGTTCGCCCAGCCGTGCATCGGCAAACTCAAGACCTTGCGCGTCCTCAAGAACAAACTGATCCATCGAAGCGCCGGAAAATACCCAGACGCGCGTCCGCGTGATTGTCCGGCCGTCCTTGTCCATGACCTGCTCGGGTTGGACGCTGGCAATGCGGCCCGCCATACTGCGTGGCGCCGAGACCCTGATCTCCGCGCCCTTCAGGGCCGCCATCAGAGACGGCATGCTGTCCAGATCTGAGCGCGAGAAAGGCAGCGCGTTGAAGGCTTCGTCGGCACCCGCCTTGCCCGGCAGCGTTGCCGAACCCGTGCCGGCAGGATCGAGGACGATCATGCTTTTGAGAATGTCGTCGACCTGGTCAAGCCGCGATCGCAAGGTCAGCGTTTCCTTACCGGTGACCGTCGCTTCATATTCGAAATAACCGACGCCCCCGGTACCGAGGACCGCTCGTTTGAGCACAAGATCGGCAGAATGAGCAGGGGCAGTCATCGCGGTTGCTCCGAGCAGAATGAGGGTGAAAAGACGCATCGAGTACCTCGTTTCATCAGATTCGGCGACGCTGCAGACTATTCGTGGCGATGTGATGAACGAAAGCCAGATATCCGGCAACGGGCAGGACGCAGTCAGGACCCCGTTGGCGAGCCGCAAAATAACGCTTGCATTCAACCGCACTTGAGGTTTTACAAGTAAACACTTGGAAAATACCGTGCCAGTCGCAGCTGGCGGCTTCGGACGAGCGCACATGACACAAGACAGGGTGAACCAGGTGGATTGGCGCGCATTGTGGGCCAGCGGCGACCTCGCGCGCTTCTGTTTCATTTCGCTGGGCATCCTGCTGCACGCCACCAACGAGACGATGGTGGCGACCATCATGCCTGCCATGGTCGGCGATCTGTCCGGCGTGCAACTGGTCGGCTGGTCGCTGGCGATCTACGAACTCGGCGCCATCGTCGCAGGTGCCGCAGCAGGGCGGATGGTCAGCTATGTCGCGTTGCGCAGCAATGTCGTGGTCGCCGCCCTGCTCTATTCGACCGGCGCCTTCCTCTGCGCCATGGCACCGTCCATGCAGGCTTTCCTCGCTGGCCGTCTGATCGAAGGCCTTGGTGGCGGCGCACTGGTTTCGCTCGCCTTTGTTTCGGTCGAACGGTTGTTTCCGCGCGCGATCTGGCCGCAGCTGTTTGGCATCATGTCGGCAATCTGGGGAGTGGCAGCCTTCAGCGGCCCGATGCTCGGGGCGCTGATGGCCGAATTGCTGTCCTGGCGCTGGGCCTTCGGTGTTTTCGTCATCGGTGGCGCCGTAATGGCGCTGGCGAGCCTGACGGTGCTGAATACGCCGGAGGCCCGGCGCGCGCAAAGTAGCGGCGCAAAACTACCGCCTTTCCCTGTCGCACCACTGGCCTGCCTGGCAGTCAGTGTGATCCTGATCGCCTCGGCGGGCGTCGATGTCGCCTTGCTGCGCTCGAGCCTGCTGCTTGGTCTGGGGCTTGCGGGGTTAGCCTTGTTCTTCCGGATCGATGCGCTGAAGCCGCAATCCAGGCTGTTTCCGGCAAACCTGTTTTCATGGCGCACACCGGTCGGCAGCGGCATGACGATGATTGCCGCATTCTCGGTCGCGACCTGCTCCTTTGCGGTCTACGGACCGCTGATCCTGACCAATCTGCACGGCATCTCGATGCTGACCACCGGCTACATCATCGCCGCCGAGTCGATCGCCTGGTCGATCCTGTCGATCCTGGTCGCCAATGCGCCGCCGAAGCGAGAACGGGCCATCATCGCCTGCGGCGCATTGATGATCGCCGCAGGCGTTGCCGGCTTCGCCTATACGATCCCGCATGGCTCGATCCCGCTCATCCTTTTCTGCGCGCTGCTGCAAGGTGGCGGCTTCGGCATCGCCTGGCCTTTCGTGACGCGCATCATCGTTGCCTCCGCGCCCGCCAGCGAACAGACCATCGCCTCGTCCGCCGTGCCGACCATGCAGCGCATCGGCTATGCGGTGGGTGCCGCAAGTGCTGGCATTGTTGCCAACGCCAGCGGTTTTTCAGAAGGTCTTACCCGCGCGGCTGCGGCCAATGCCGGGGTCTGGCTCTTCCTGGCCTTCGTGCCACTCGGCCTGCTCGGTGCCATCGCCG
This sequence comes from Mesorhizobium loti, assembly GCF_002858745.1. Lineage (GTDB taxonomy): Bacteria > Pseudomonadota > Alphaproteobacteria > Rhizobiales > Rhizobiaceae > Mesorhizobium > Mesorhizobium loti_F. Next base: position 203,110 of record NZ_PJRO01000012.1, read on the forward strand.
CGTTCAAACTGTTCTCGGTACCAGGACAGCCGGGACAGCCGCAGGAGGCTTAAGCCTCCTCCAGAGCGACAGATCAGACTGCCTTCAGGCGCTCTGCGATCAGCCCCGCGAGACGCGACGCCACCTCGTCCTTGGTAAGCTCAGGCCACTCCTCGACGCCATTTTTCGAGACGATACGAACACGGTTGCGGTCACCGCCCATGACACCAGTCGGGCCAACACCGCTGTCGTGCGAGACATCGTTCGCGACAATGAAGTCGGCGCCTTTCTTACTCAATTTGACTGCTGCGTTCTTCTGGATGTCCTGTGTCTCGGCAGCGAAGCCAACCACAAGGCGAGGCCGCTTCGCATGATGCCCAACACCGGCCAGAATATCGGGGTTTTCCACCATCTGCAGTGCGGGAGGGCCCTCGCCTGCCACTTTCTTGATCTTCTCGCCGGCGGAGTTAGCCGTACGCCAATCGGCCACGGCAGCGACAAACACCGCCACATCGGCCGGCAACAGCCCTTCAACAGCGGCCTGCATCTGCCGCGCAGTCTCGACATGCACCGTCGCCACACCCGTAGGATCAGCGATCGTTACCGGACCGGAGACCAGATGCACCTCGGCACCGAGCCTCGCGAGAGCGCCGGCCAAGGCGTGACCCTGCTTTCCCGAGGAACGGTTGGCGATGTAACGCACGGGATCGATCGGCTCATGCGTCGGACCGGACGTGACGATGACCTTCATGCCGGCCAGCGGTTTCGGCAGGCTGTCGAACTGTGCCTCGATCGCCGCGACGATCTCCAGCGGCTCGGCCATGCGGCCCTCGCCGGCTTCGCCGCTTTCGGCCATCTCGCCCTTGGCCGGACCTATGAAGGCCACGCCGTCCCTGAGAAGCGTGGAATGGTTGCGCCGCGTTGCCGGATGCGCCCACATCCTGGGGTTCATCGCCGGCGCCATCAGCACCTTCTTGTCGGTGGCAAGCAGCACCGTCGAGGCAAGGTCGTTGGCATGGCCGTTGGCGAGCTTGGCCATAAGATCCGCCGTTGCTGGCGCCACAACAATCAGATCCGCCTCACGCGACAGCCTGATATGACCGACATCGTGCTCATCCTGGCGATCGAACAGGTCGGTGAAAACATGGTCGGCCGAGAGCGCGCCAACCGAAAGCTGAGTGACGAATTCCTGTGCTGCTGCCGTCATGACGCAACGCACGGCGGCCCCGCGTTCGCGCAGCCGCCGGATCAGGTCCAGCGACTTGTAGGCCGCGATGCCGCCACCGATGACGAGAAGGACGCGTTTTCCGGAAAGGGTCATGCTTTGCTCTCAGCAGCAATGCCGTCAGATTAGCTTCCATGCAATGAAGATCAAGGTCAGCGCGATCACCCACAGCGCAACGCGCCCCGAACGCGTGTGACGGGCCTCAGCCTTCCCAATCGCCCTGGCGGTAGCGTCATCGAACCGCAGGCCGTGTTCGGCCATCAGGTCGATCTCGCGCGACAGCCGCTCTGCGCGCGCCGCTATGTCCGGCGCCTGCCGGGCCAGCGAGACAAGCGCACCCACCCCCTCACGAGCATCTTCAAACATGCCAAGCGGACCGAGATTGGAACGAATCCAGTCGCCCACCACCGGCTCAGCCGTCTTCCACATGTTGAAAGCCGGGTCGAGCGTACGGGCAACGCCTTCCACGACCACCATCGTTTTCTGCAGCAGAACCAGTTCCGGTCGCGTCTGCATGTCAAACAATTCCGTCACCTCGAACAGCAGCGTCAGCAGTTTGGCCATCGAGATGGTTTCCGCCGGCTGTCCATGGATCGGCTCGCCAATGGCCCGGATCGCCTGCGCAAAGGCGGCGACATCATGCTTGTGCGGCACATAACCGGCCTCGAAATGCACTTCCGCCACGCGCAGGTAATTGCGGGTGATGAAACCATAGAGGATTTCGGCCAGGAACCGCCGCTCCTTCTTGCCGAGGCGCCCCGCAATGCCAAGGTCCACCGCCACGATCGTGCCGTCGGCCTCTACGAACAGATTTCCCGGATGCATGTCGGCATGGAAAAAGCCGTCGCGCAGCGTGTGACGCAGAAAGGATTGGATCAGGTTCGCGGCAATTGCCTTGAGATCATGTCCTGCTTCGGCAAGACCGGCGATATCGTTCATCTTGACACCGTCGACCCACTCCATGGTGAGCACGTCGCGGCCGGTACGCTCCCAATCGACCGCCGGCACGCGAAACCCGGGATCGGTCTTGGTATTTTCGCCCAGCTCTGAAAGTGCAGCGCCTTCAAGCCGCAGATCCATTTCGATCTTGGTGGTCTGGGCCAGCGTTTCGGTCACTTCGACGGGGCGAAGGCGCCGCGACGACGGAATGTATTTTTCCTGCAGCCGCGCCGCCAGGAAGTAGCTTTCCAGGTCATGGTGGAACCGCTTGCGCACGCCCGGGCGGATCACCTTGACGGCAACCCTGGTCGGGATCCCATCATGCAGCACTTCGGCCTCATGCACCTGCGCGATCGAGGCGGCCGCTACCGGTTCCTCCAGGCGGACATAAAGTTCGGAAACGGAGCGACCAAGCGAAGACTCGATCGCCGCCACGGCCTGGGATTGCGGGAAAGTGCCCATCTTGTCCTGCAAGAGGGCAAGATCGAGCGCAATGTCGTTACCCACCACATCCGGTCGCGTCGCCAGGAATTGCCCGAGCTTGACGTAGGACGGCCCCAGCCGTGCCACCGCATGCGCCATGCGATCGCTGCGGCCCTCGCGCAAGGCGCGACGGCGCGTGAACAGCCTGGCCGTCCGCCAGCCGAATTTCGGCATCCCGGTCAGCTGGTCGCCTGGGATTGCGGCGACGACGCCCTCGCGCACCAGCACCCAGCCGGCCCGAACGAGCCGGAAAGCCGCACCGACAGAAGTCATGAACGCACCTGCCTCAAAGCTTCCAGCCCGAATGGGCGGCCGCGATGCCACCAGCGTAGTTGCGGAAGCTGACGCGCCCGAAACCGGCCTTGCCGATCATCGCCGCGAAGTTCTGCTGGTTCGGGAACTTGGCGATGGATTCGACCAGATAGGAATAGGGTTCGCCATCTCCGGTCACCGCCTTGCCGATCTTGGGAATGGCGTTGAACGACCAGGCTTCATAGACCTTGTCGAGCAGCGGCATCTCCACTTCGGAGAACTCGAGGCACAGGAAACGGCCGCCGGGCTTGAGCACCCGGAAGGCCTCGGCCAGCGCAACTTCAATGCGCGGCACATTGCGGATGCCGAAGGCGATCGTATAGGCGTCGAAGGAATTGTCGGCGAATGGCAGGTCCTCGGCGTTGGCTTCGATGAAATCGATATTCGCAGCCAGCCCGCGCTTTTCCGCCCGCTCACGGCCGACGGCCAGCATCGAGCCATTGATGTCGAGCACGGTGGCGTGAGCCTGGCCCTGGCTGGCACCGACAATGCGGAAGGCGATGTCACCGGTGCCGCCTGCCACATCCAGCACCTTCCAGCCCGGTCTTTTTGGCGGGTTGAGCCAGGTAACCATGGCATCCTTCCACAGGCGGTGCATGCCGGCCGACATCAGGTCGTTCATCAGGTCGTAGCGCTTGGCGACCTTGTGAAACACCTCATTGACCAGCGGTTGCTTCTCGCCGCTACCGACCTGCCGGAAGCCGTAGGAGGTTTCCATGCCGCCAGTAACAGTGGTTCTCTCAACAGACATCTTTTCGATCCGCCATAAAATCGGCCGGACCATAGCCGATCGCAGTAGGCGACGCTATTGTCAAAGGCGCGGTGTTCGGCCGCGTCCGCCGGCCCGTTCACAGGAATGCCTCATGGTCTTGAAAGCCGAATTGCACTGCCACATCGAAGGGGCGGCAGCGCCTGAACTGGTCATCCAGCAAGCCCGGAAATACGACAAGGACCCGTCTCCATTCATTCGCGACGGCTCCTTTGTCTGGCACGACTTCACCTCTTTCCTCGCCGCCTACGACTTTTCTGCCGACCTTTTTCGCACCGAAGAGGACTATGCGCTGCTTTCCGAGTATTACCTGACCAGCCTGGCCCGCGACGGAGCCATCTATTCCGAAGTATTCACCTCTCCGGACCATGCCGTGCGCGCCGGCCTGTCGCCCAAGGCCTATACCAACGCACTTGGCGAAGGCATGGCGCGCGCCAAGGCCAAGACCGGCATCGAGGGGCGCATGATCGTCACCGGAGTGCGCCATGTCGGCGTCGAAGCGATCGAAAAAGCTGCCCGTTTCGCCGCCAAATGTGGCCACCCGCTGGTCACCGGATTCGGTGTCGCCGGCGACGAGCGCATGGGCGATTTCGAGGATTATGTGCGTGCCTTCGAGATCGCCCGCGAAGCGGGTCTCGGCATCACCATCCATGCCGGAGAACTGATGGGCTGGGAAAGTGTGCAGGCTGCACTCGATCAGATTCGCCCCGCGCGCATCGGCCATGGCGTGCGCGCTGTCGAGAACCCGGACCTCGTGCGCCGCATCGCCAGCGAGGGCGTGGTGCTGGAATGTTGCCCAGGTTCCAACATCGCACTCAAAGTGTTCGACAGCTTTGCAGAGCATCCGTTTGCAACGCTGAAGGCTGCCGGCTGCAAGGTAACGCTCAATTCCGACGATCCGCCCTATTTCTGGACGTCGCTGAAACGCGAATACGATATCGCTGCCCAGCACTTCGGCATGAACGACAAGGCGCTGGCCGCCGTGACCCGCACGGCGATTGAAGCGGCTTTCGTCGACAAAAAGACCAAGGCGGCCCTCATCGCGCGGCTGGACAAAGCCAGCGCGCGCTGAAAGCCCGCAAAAACTGTGGTTGGCGCACGTCTGGGCGTTTCTTGGCCAGAGCGAAGCCGCTAGGGTCGTTCCAAGTATCGAGGAGAAGACCATGAAGGGCGTAACCGTCGTCGACCACCCGCTTGTGCAGCACAAGCTGACCATCATGCGCAACAAGGAGACGTCGACGGCGTCGTTCCGGCGGCTGCTGCGCGAGATCTCGCTGCTACTCGGCTACGAGGTCACACGCAACCTGGAGCTCACCAAGACCACCATCGAGACTCCGATGGAGACGATGGAAGCTCCCACGCTCGAAGGCAAGAAACTGGTCTTCGCCTCCGTGCTGCGTGCCGGCAACGGTTTGCTGGAAGGCCTGCTCGATCTGGTGCCTGCCGCCCGTGTCGCTCATATCGGCCTCTACCGCGATCATGAAACGCTGGAAGCGGTGGAGTATTTCTTCAAGGCGCCGAGCGATCTCGCCGACCGTCTGATCATCGTGGTGGATCCGATGCTGGCCACCGCCAATTCGGCGATCGCGGCGATCGACAAGCTGAAGGAGCGCGGCGCGACCAACATCCTTTTCCTGTGCCTGCTTGCCGCCCCCGAAGGCATCGAACGCTTCACCACCGCCCATCCCGATGTGCCGGTCTACACAGCCTCCATCGACCGCGAGCTGAATGAAAAAGGGTACATCCTGCCGGGGCTCGGCGATGCTGGCGATCGCATGTTCGGCACGAAATAGGCATTTACCTTTTGTTTACGCATCTGCGTGGTTTCGGGTCATCTCAGGGCCGATAGAGCCTGAAATTAAAGCGCCAGATACCAAGGCTGCCTAGGATCGCCCTGAGTGGGGGCCTTCCATGCTGCGCAAACTGGTCATTCTGGGTGTTTTTGCCGGCGGCACGGCGGCAATCCCCTCCGTTTTCCAATCGAACCCCGATCTGCTCAACACTCTCCTCGGCAGAGGCAGCGACACGCCTGCCGCTGCAGTGAACCTGCCCGGCAGTTCAGGCACGGCCGGACAGACCGCGCAGCAACCTCTCGGCCGCAAGGTGCTGATCAAGGCCGATGCGACGGGACATTTCCGTTCGCCCTTCAAGATCAACGGCCGGCAGGTCGATGCCCTCATCGACACGGGCGCGACGCTGGTTGCGCTCAACACCTCGACGGCGCGGCGTGTCGGGCTTTCGATCAGCCCTTCCGATTTCACACAGCAGGTCTCGACTGCCAATGGCCCGGTCAAGGTGGCTTTGGTGCGACTTTCCAGCCTGCAGGTCGGCAAGATCGCGCTGGACAACATCGACGCGGTGGTCATCGACGACAAGGCGCTCAGCACCAATCTGATCGGCATGAGTTTCCTGAGCCGCCTGGGCAAATACGCTGTCGAGGATGGTGCGCTGCTGATGGTGCAGTAGCGTCGGCTGTGATCTAGAGCAATTCCAGGAAAAATGCGCGACGGTTTTCCGTCCGGAATTGCGTAAAAACAAAAAGTTAGAGTGTTTCCGCGTTTCCGTTTTTTTACGGAAACGCTCTAGCTGCGCGCCGCAACACGACGCAGAATCGCCTTCTCCGTGGCCGGCTTGGCGGAGCCAACCGTATAGGCGGACGAAACAGCGGCGGCAGCCTGCTCGGCCTCCCCCCACGAGCGCGCATGGACAAGCGCGATCGCTTCACCAGGGCGCACTTCCGCGCCGACCGGCAAAAGGCGAGTGAGACCAACCGCATGGTCTACCTTGTCTTCGGGCCGTGTCCGACCACCGCCCAAGGCCACAACGGCAAGCCCGATCTCGCGCGTGGCGATACCGGTGACAAAGCCCTTGCGATCGGCCTTCACTTCAAGCTGGATGGGCGCCCGGGGCAGATATTTTGCGGAGTTCTCGACGAAATCCGCTGGACCACCCAGCGCCGAAACCATGCGGCCGAACACTGCCGCTGCCCGGCTGCTGGTCAGTGCCTCAGCGGCGCGCTGCAGCCCGTCCTGGTTGGAGGCGACGAGGCCGGCCGATTGCAACATTTCGGCGGCAAGCGCCAACGTCACCGCCTCCAGGCGCTTGTCACGGCCGCGCCCGGTCAGGAAATCGACCGCGTTCTGCACCTCGACGGCATTGCCCGCAGCCGAAGCGAGCGGCTCGTTCATGCCGGTGACCAGCGCGCTGGTCTTCAGCCCTGCGCCACTGGCCACCTCGACCAGGCTGGTTGCAAGTGCGGTCGCGTCGCGCGACTTTTCCATGAAGGCGCCGTTACCGACCTTGACGTCCAGCACCAGAGACTGCAGCCCGGCTGCGAGTTTCTTCGACAGGATGGAGGCCGTGATCAAAGGCACCGATTCCACTGTCGCGGTGACGTCCCGGATCGCGTAGAGCCGCTTGTCGGCCGGAGCGAGATCGCCGGTCTGGCCGATGATGGCTGCGCCCGCTTCCAATACCGCCTTGCGCAGCAAGGCAAGGTCCGGCTGGCTAACATAGCCGGGGATCGCATCCATCTTGTCCAGCGTGCCGCCGGTGTGGCCGAGACCACGGCCGGAAATCATCGGCACATAAGCGCCGCAGGCCGCCACGATCGGTGCCAGCATCAGTGAAACGTTGTCGCCAACACCGCCGGTGGAATGCTTGTCGGTGACGGGACCGGGCAGGTCCGACCAGTCGAGCACATCGCCGGAATCGCGCATTGCCGTGGTCAAAGCCACCGCTTCGTCGCGGTTCATGCCGTTGAAGAAGACGGCCATGGCGAAAGACGCAGCCTGCCCTTCGCTGACGGCACCGGTGGTCACGCCCGAAACGAAGGCCGCGATTTCCTCGGCGGACAGCTTCAGCCCGTCACGCTTCCTGCGGATGATCTCCTGAGGCAGCATCAAGCCCCGTCCAGCAGTCCGTCCTGGAACACCTTCTTCAGCACCTTGGCGAGCTTCGCCCCGCCGATCGGCGCCATGTCCTTGGTCTCGGTGTGCGAGAGCTCGGCACCTGTCATGCCGGCGGCCAGGTTGGTGATCACCGAACATGCAGCCACGCTCAGCCCAAAGAAACGCGCCAGGATCACTTCAGGTACGGTCGACATGCCGACCGCAGTGGCGCCCATGATGCGCGCCATACGGATTTCCGCCGGCGTTTCGAAAGACGGTCCGGAGAACCACATGTAGACACCCTGATGCAGCTTGGTGCCGGTGGCTTTTGCCGCCCGCTCGATCGCTGCGCGCATGCTGGCGTCATAGGCTTCGGTCAGCCCGACGAAGCGGCGGTCGGTCGGCTCGCCGAACAGCGGATTGGAGCCCGAGAAATTGATGTGGTCGTTGATCAGCATCACCGATCCCGGCGGCATGTCGGGATCGACGGAACCGGCGGCATTGGTGAGGATCAACCTGGTGATTCCTATACCGGCCAGCGTCTCGATCGCCGGGCGCATCACCGCGGCGTCGCCATGTTCGTAATAGTGGGCTCGACCCGCCAGCATCAGCAACGGCTTGCCGGCAAAATGCCCTGCTACCACCGTGCCGGCATGACCGGTAACGCCACTTTTCGGGAAACCCGGCAATTCAGAGTAAGGAATGCGCACGGCATCCTCGACCTCATCGACAAGCCCGCCCAACCCCGAGCCCAGCACCAGCGCGACACTCGGCGCGAGGCCATCCAGCCGTTCAACGAGACGATCGATCGCGTCTTTCATTTGAGGATATCACCCCTGAAGCCATAAGGCAGCATCTCGCCCATGGTGACGGTTTCGGCCACGCCTGTTTCGTCGCAGAGATAGAGCTTGGTATCGGGCCGTGTGAACTCCGCCAGCCGCTGGCGACAGCCGCCACAGGGTGAGCATTTCGCCATACGTTCGGCAATGACGGCGATTTCCACGATCTTGCCGCCGCCGCCCATGATGTAGTGGCCAAGCGCCGTTGTCTCCGCGCACCAGCCCTCTGGGTAGGAAGCCACCTCGATGTTGGCGCCGGCAAAGACCCGCCCGTCTTCGGTGCGAAGCGCTGCTCCGACCGGGAACTTCGAATAGGGCGCGTAGGCCTTGGCCATGGCCGCCTTGGCGGCGAGGTAGAGGTCATGCGACATCGATCAGCGTTCTTTCACATAAGGCACGCCGCCGGCGCGCGGCGGGATCGCCTTGCCGATGAAACCGGCAAGCAGGATCACGGTCAGGATGTAAGGCAGTGCCTGCATGAGCTGGACCGGAACCTTGCCGATGATCGGCAATGGCGCACCTTGCAGACGGATCGCCAGCGCGTCGAGGAAACCGAACAGCAGGCAGGCGAACATAGCATTGACCGGCCGCCACTTCGCGAAGATCAGTGCGGCAAGCGCGATGTAACCCTTGCCCGCCGTCATGTCCTTCACGAAGCCGCCGCTCTGCACCATGGAAAGGTAGGCACCGGCAATCGCCGTGAGGATGCCGGTGCAGATCACCGCACGGTAACGCAGCCAGGCGACCGAAATACCCGCCGTATCGACCGCGGCCGGGTTCTCGCCGACGGCGCGCAGCCTGAGGCCGAAGCGCGTGCGGAACAGCACCCACCAGGTGAATGGCACGGCAAGGAAGGCGACGTAGACCAGCAGCGAGTGGCCGGAGATCAGCTCCGAATAGATCGGTCCGAAGATCGGCACATCGCGCAACGCGTCGGCGCCGGGAAGCTTGATCGCCTCGAACCGTTCGTTCGGTGCCAGCGCCGGTGTGCGGCCACCTTGCTGGAACCAGGCCTGGCCGAGGATGATGGTGGAGCCAGCGGCGACGAAGTTGATCGCCAGGCCAGAAACGATCTGGTTGCCGCGGTGCGTGATGGAGGCAAAGCCATGTACCAGTGCCAAGGACACCGAGACCAGGATCGCCATGCCGAGGCCGATCCACGCCGAGTGGAAGACCGAGGCGGCAGCCGCACCCGCAAAGGCCGCGGCCAGCATCTTGCCCTCCAGACCGATGTCGAAAATGCCGGACCGCTCGGAATAGAGACCGGCCAGGCAGGCCAGCAACAGCGGCACCGACAGGCGAATGGTTGAGTCCAGCGTCTGGATGATGACGTCGAAGAAACTCATCTCAGGCTCCCTCGCCCTTCACCGCGGCCAAGCCGACCGATTTCGGACTGATCGAAGCGAACAGCGTCTGGATATAGGGGCGGAACATGTGTTCGAGCGCGCCCGCAAACAGGATCACAAGCCCCTGGATGATGACGATCATGTCGCGACTGATCGCCGGCATCTCGAAGGAAAGTTCGGCGCCGCCCTGATAGAGCATGCCGAACAGGATCGAGGCCAGGATGATGCCGACGGGGTGGGCACGCCCCATCAACGCGACGGCAATGCCGATGAAGCCGGCGCCACCAGCCAGATCGACATAGACGCTGTGCTGGTCGCCCATGATCGCATTGATCGACATCATGCCGGCCAGCGCGCCTGAAATCAGCATGGCGATGATGGTGACACGCACTTCCGATATGCCGGCATAACGCGCCGCTTTCTGGCTGAAGCCGAAGGTGCGGATTTCGTAGCCGAGCTTGGTGCGCCAGATCAGCAGCCAGACCAGATAGGCCATCACCAGCGCCAGCAGGAAGGACACGTTGAACGGCGCCGACCGGATCTTGGCTGTCCCGAACAGTTCGATGATCCAGTTCAGCCTGGGTAACTGCGCACCGGCCTCCAGCATGCGGGTTTTTACTTCCTGCATCGCCTCCGGCTTCAGGATGTCGCGCAACACATAGATCATCAGGCTCGCCGCGATCATGTTGAACATGATGGTGGTGATGACGATATGCGAGCCGCGCCTGGCTTGCAGATAGGCCGGGACGAATGCCCATGCCGCGCCGAACACCGCAGCGCCGGCAATAGCGAAGGGGAAGGTGACGTACCAGGGCACGACCCTGTCGAGCGCCAGGCAGACCAGCCCCACGCCAAGGCCTGCGACATAGGCCTGGCCTTCGCCGCCGATGTTGAACAGCCCGGCGTGCATGGCGACCGCAACGGCAAGGCCGGTGAAAATGAAGTTCGTCGCGTAGAAGAGCGTGTAGGCGATACCTTGTCCGCGCCCGAACGCTCCTTCCACAAGAATGACAGCCGCGCGGAATGGATTTTCACCGACCAGCAGCACGACAAGGCCCGCGACGATGAAGGCAACGGCCAGATTGATCAGCGGGATCAGCCCGTAATCGGCCCAGGCCGGCAGCTTGGCATAAGGCGTGCTCATTCGGCGGCTTCCTTCTGCTCGACGCCGGCCATCAGCAGGCCAAGTTCACCTTCGCTGGCTTCGGGCCCGCGCTCGCCGACGACCCGCCCGGCAAACATCACCAGGATGCGATCGGACAGCGACCGGATTTCGTCGAGCTCGACCGAGACCAGCAACACCGCCTTGCCCTGGTCACGCATGGCGATCAGCCGCTTGTGGATGAATTCAATGGCGCCGACGTCGACACCACGCGTCGGTTGGCCGACGATTAACACACCTGGATCCTGCTCGATCTCACGCGCCAGCACGATCTTCTGCTGGTTTCCACCGGAGAAGTTGGCGGTCCTCAGGCGAGGATTGGCAGGACGGATATCATACTTCTCGATCTTGTCCTTGGCATCAGCCATGATGGCATCGACGTCGAGGAGCGGCCCTTTAAGGTAGCGCTTGTCGTTGTGATAGCCGAGGATCGAGTTCTCGTTTTCCTCGAATGCCAGCACCAGGCCGACGTGATGGCGGTCTTCGGGCACATGTGCCAGCCCGCGCTGGCGCAGTTCGCCAGGGTCGGCAGCGCCGGTCAGGTCGATCGGCCTGCCGTCCAGTGTGACACTGCCGGAAACCGCCTTGCGGATACCCGAGATCGCCTCCAGCAGCTCCGACTGGCCATTGCCGGCGACGCCGGCAATGCCGACAATCTCGCCGGCGCGAACGTCAAACGAGACGTCATCGACCATGGTGACGCCGCGCTGGTCCTTCACCACCAAGTTCTTGACCGAGAGCTTGACCTCGCCTGCCTTGGCTTCGCCCTTCTCGACCCTCAGCAGCACACGCCGCCCGACCATCAGTTCGGCCAGTTCCTCGACCGTCGTCTGTTTGGTCTCCCGTGTCGCCACCATCGTGCCCTGGCGCATGACGGAGACGGAGTCAGTGATCGCCATGATCTCGCGCAACTTGTGCGTGATGAGCACGATCGTCTTGCCCTGATCCTTGAGCTGCCTGAGGATGCGGAAGAGATGGTCGGCTTCGGCTGGCGTCAGCACGCCGGTCGGCTCGTCCAGGATCAGGATTTCGGCGCCACGATAGAGCGCCTTGAGGATTTCGACGCGCTGTTGCAGACCGACCGGCAGCTCTTCGATAATGGCGTCGGGCTCCACTTCCAGCCCGTATTCGCGCTCCAGCCGCTCGAGCTCCGAGCGCGCCTTGGCGATCGAGGATTTGAGCAGCGCGTCGCTCTCAGCGCCAAGGATGATGTTCTCGAGCACGGTGAAATTGTCGACCAGCATGAAATGCTGGTGCACCATGCCGATGCCGGTCGCGATGGCATCATTGGAGGATTTGATCGCAGCCGGCTTGCCATTGACGCGGATCTCGCCGCTGTCGGCCTGGTAGAAGCCGTAGAGGATCGACATCAGCGTCGACTTGCCGGCGCCGTTCTCGCCAACAATGCCGTGGATCGTGCCGCGCGCGATCTCGAGATTGATGTCACGATTGGCGCGCACGGCGCCAAAACTCTTGTTGATGCCGATCAGCTCGATTGCGGCTTCCGCCATGCGATCGTTCCCATAGATTTTTTTATCGTTTGGTCAAATTGACTAGCACGGCGCCCGTCCCCTGCCAATTGGCCGGCTATGGCATCCACTCTCGACAAATCCCGGCATGCTTGTCAATTTCGAACACACGGGCATGCGCCATTGGCAGGCACTGTAACGCAACTCAAGCCCGCCAAAGCAGGGTCCCTAGCGCATCGGCCCGAAAATCGAAACCGATTTTCGGAAAGCACGATGCGTAGATTAAAAGATGTTAGAGCGTCCTCTGCGCGTCCAAATGGACGCGCGGCGCTCTAAGGAAATTGACATGTCCGAGGAAAGACTGACGACGTTGGAAATCCACGTCGCCGAACAAGACAAGGCCATCGAGGAGCTGTCCAGCCAGATCGTCGAACAGTGGAAGACGATCGAACGTCTGCAGAAGAAACTCGACGCGTTGACCAGCCGTTTTCTGGCACTCGAGGAGCAGACAGCAGCGGACGTTCCGGTGACCAAGCCGCCGCACTGGTAAAGGCCAACCGTCCGAGGGGAAGGAGAGCGCAGAGTGACCGGAGAGAGCGACCGCATCGCCCGCGCCAGCGACTATGTGCTCGGGCTGATGAACGATCGCGACCGCGACCGGGCGGAGCGCGACCTTGAGATCGATCCCGCCTTTCGCAACGCCGTGGTGCAACTGGCAGAACGCATGCACCTGTTCGACCACGCCACCACGGGGCCGACCAACCGTCCCTGGCACGACGTCGCGGCCCGCATCGCAGAGTTGCCGCAAATGTCGCCGCCTGGACTGGGGAATGCAAAGGCAGGCGCCAAGGTCATCGACGGCCCGCGCACGCCGGTTGGTATCGGCCTGCATGTGTTGCCTGGTCGGCTCGCCATCACGATAGCCGCTGGGTTGATCCTCGCCTTCGCCTTTGGTTATCTTGTCGGTCGCATGAGCCTGGGTTGATGTAGGCAGCCACGATCAGGTGGTGCTCACCTCGCCTGCCATTGCAGTGGCATCCACCGACGGCTCCCACAATTCGATCGGATTGCCTTCCGGATCGTGGATACGGGCAAAGTGGCCGACTTCCGAATCCCACTCGCCACGCGTTTCAACCGCGATGCCTGCCGCCTTCAGTCTGGCGATCATGCCATCCAGATCGTCGACACGGAAATTGATCAGCCACTGCTGCTCGGCACGGCCAAAGTATTCGGTGTCTTCGGCAAACGGGCTGAACACGGTGGGACCCGCATCCTGCCGCCATACGGTTTTGGCGATATCATCAATGCCGAGATGGCTCTCGTACCATTCAGCCAGCAGCTTCGGATCACGGGCGCGGAAGAACACGCCGCCGATGCCGGTTACCCTTGCCATGCCGTCTCTCCCCTTGCAGCATCGCTATGGCAATGACTCTAACACATCAGGGGTCGCCTATGATGTGTCGATAGCCGGCTTCTTTAAGCACGCTAAAGTTCCCGTTTCATCAGCACCAGCGGTTGGCCATCGGCGATCATTCGCTCAGCAACAGCCCATCCGAGCTTGGCGTAAAGCGCCTCAGCGGCGTCGGTATAGAGATAGAGTTCATCGCAGCCGACCGACCGGGCATGTTTCTCGACAGTCTCGACCAGTGCACTGCCGAGTCCCCGCCCACGATGAGGCTCCGCGACGACCAGTCCGGCCAGCCATGGCGAGACATCATGCAGCGGCTCGATCTCCTCGCGCACGAACAGGCATGAGCCGGCCAGTTCGCCGTCAACCTCGGCGACAAAGCCTGCCTCGAAGCTGTCACCGTCGATCAGCTTCGCCAGCGCGGTCACATCTGCTTGCTGCGTATGCTTGCCGTCATCGAAGAAGGCTACATGACGCAGTGCCGTGAGCGGCGCGAGATCGGAACACCGCATCTTTCGGATCATCGGGGGCATGGCAGCTCGCATCGGTCGGTCGCAGGCAAATTGCCGTGGGCATCTGCCCGCATCGGTCCGGCACGACAAGGTTCACGTCACGTCCGGTGGGTGGACCACCGCGACCGGCAGCCCAAAAAAGAACCGCCGGGTTTTCACCCGGCGGTTCGCATTCCTGGTTCAGCAACCAATCAGTAAGGGCACTTGTTGTCGCTGGAATAGTCGTGCACTTCGATCTTGCCGCCGATGATCTCTTCCTTGGCCTTGTCAGCCGCCGCCTTCATGTCGGCCGTGATGAGATCCTTGTTGTTGTCGTCCAGGGCGTAATCAACGCCACCTTCCTTGAGGCCGAGATTGTTGATGCCGCCGGTGAACTTGCCGTCCTTGGCATCCATGAACGCGCTGTAGACGGCAACGTCGACGCGCTTGAGCATCGAGGTCAGCACCTTGCCCGGCTGCAAGCCGTTCTGGTTGGAATCGACGCCGATGCCGAGCTTGCCGGCATCCGCCGCCGCCTGGAGCACACCGACGCCGGTCCCGCCGGCCGCCGCGTAGATCACGTCGGCGCCCTGATCCATCTGGGTCTTGGCGATTTCACCACCCTTGGCCGGATCGTTCCAGGCCGCCGGCGTGTCGCCCGTCATGTTGTAGATCACGTCAGTCGCACCGTTCGCTTTGGCACCGCCGACATAACCGCAGCCGAACTTGCGGATCAGCGGAATGTCCATACCGCCGATGAAGCCGACCTTCTTGCTCTTGGAAGCCATCGCGCCGAGCAGGCCGACGATGTAGGAACCTTCCTGCTCCTTGAACTTCAGCGAGCGCACGTTCGGCAGGTCGACCTGGTCGTCGATGATGGCGAACTTCAATTCCGGATATTCCTTGGCCACCTTGGTCAGGGAATCGACCCAGGAGAAGCCGGCCATGACGATCGGGCTGCGGCCGTCTTCGGCGAAGCGGCGCAGGGCCTGTTCGCGCTGCGAGGCGTTCGAGACCTCGAATTCGACATAGGAGACGCCGCTCTCCTTCTTGAATTTCTCGGCGCCGTTGTAGGCGGCCTCGTTGAAGGATTTGTCGAACTTGCCGCCGAGATCGTAAAGCAGCGCCGGCTTGATGTCTTCGGCCATGGCCGGAAAGGCCAGCGCGGTTGCAGCCAGAAGGCCAAGAACGATACGTTTCATAGGATCCACACCCCTGAGGTTTATTTTTCCAGTCTGCCGCAGATCCGGGTTCCGGCCCGGCTTGCGACGTCCGGCAGGAGCTGTTCCCTCCCGCTCAAGCTTTATCTTGCACGGCTCGGAACAAAACTCACGTGGAATTTTGACCCTTTGGAAAAAGCATGGCGCCGATGCGGCGCCATGGAAAACCGTTTCTGAATAGGAGGCTAGCGGTAGTTTATGGCCGCCTCTTGCCGCCCGCTGTCAGGCTGACGCGGCAGCAGCGGGAATGGCGCAGCTCACGCCCGTACCCTTCAACCCACAATAGCCGTAAGGGTTCTTCGCCAGATATTGCTGGTGATCCTCCTCGGCGAAATAGAATTCGGGCGCAGACGCGACCTCGGTCGTGATTTTGTCGCGACCGGCTGCGCGCAAGGATGCCTGGTAGGCATCGCGCGCGGCGATCGCAGCCTGATGCTGCACTTCCGAGAAGGTGTAGATGGCGGAACGGTAGGTGGTGCCGACATCATTGCCCTGGCGCATGCCCTGCGTCGGGTCGTGTGCCTCCCAGAATATCTTCAGCAGTTCTGCGTAGGAAACGACCTTCGGATCGAACACCACCAGCACGACTTCAGCATGACCGGTGAGCCCCGTGCAGGTTTCCTGATAGGTCGGGTTCGGCGTCACGCCGCCGGCATAACCGACCGCCGTCACCCACACGCCTTCGGTCTGCCAGAACAGCCGCTCCGCCCCCCAGAAGCAGCCAAGGCCGAACAGCGCTGTTTCCAGCCCTTCGGGATAAGGTCCTTTCAGCGGCCTTTTCGAGACGTAGTGTTTCGAAGCAGTCGGGATCGGCCGGTCACGGCCGGGCAACGCCTCTTCAGGTTTCGGCAGATTGATCTTCTTGTTCAGCATGTCACTGAGGAAAAACATGAGATGTCTCCCTGTTTCGTCGACTTCTAGTTCGCTGCAGACACTGGAATGTTACGCATTGACCGCGAAATTCCCCCCGCGTCGCCGCCTGCGGTAACCAATCGCGTAGAGCAGGAAAGCCAGCGCGGCGAACAGCACGAAGCCAGGCAGGTCAAGCGCCTTGTCGACCACCGAATCCCAGGCGACGGCACCTGCCTTCTCGCGCACGAACGCTTCCGTCTTGGCCAATGTGTCGGGCGAAACCGCGCTCCAGCTCACCTTGAGCGGCGTCATCACCAGATGCGAGGCGGCAACGGTGCGGGTTGCGTCGAGCACGGCCATGATGACGGCAACGGCCAGCGCCACCATGGCGGCAAGTCTGAACAGGAAACGGAACATGCAGACCTTTCCAGCGTCTGTTTGCCCTACAGATATGGCGTGACGCCGTGCCACGCAATTGCACCGGGCTAAAACATTACCTTTGCCTCCGTCCTTCTTCGCTTTCTGGATGCCCGGCGAAACCGGCAATGTGATGTTTCCCAAAACAGGAGAGCAGCCGCGTTTCCGCTCCTCGGTCCGTGCGAGCCTGCAGGCCATTTGAGATCAGCGAAAGAAAGCACGAAGATGCATCGGGATTACCGCCGATATGACTTGGCTTTCGTCGCCGGATCGACTAGATGAGCCCCGCACCCGAAGCTTTGACGGCTCAGGGCGCTGGAAAAGAACTGCCCGCGGTCAAGGCAGTCCGAAGCGGATGGAGTCCGCTTTTCCAAAAGGGATGCGCTCCCTTGGACCGGCGTGGCGAAACCGGCCGCGACAGCGCAACGACGGAGAGGTGGCCGAGTGGTTGAAGGCGCACGCCTGGAAAGTGTGTATACGGGGAACCGTATCGCGGGTTCGAATCCCGCTCTCTCCGCCAACTTATCAACAAAATCAATAACTTAGAGAGAAGTTTAGAACCTACCCACCAAAAAGCCCATCATGCAGGATGCTATTGATTCAGACAGCATGCGACGGCATGAGGCATCCAGCCGGAGTGAAGGCTGTCCAGTTCGGCAGGGTGTTCTCGGCGCAGCCCCGGCTGGAGGATGGTCCGCTTGTGCCGATGGAGCCGATCACGGTGCGCGCACGCGACGGACTTGAGCTTCCCTGCTATCTTTCACGGCCGATGGAGAACGGCACGGCGCCGGTGTGGTTCGACGGGCTTGGGAAAGGCCTTCATCAATGCCGCCAATATGGAATGGGGCGGCAAGATGCATGACGACCGTGGACTGGGCAATCTCTCAAGGTATCGGCGATCTCGCCCCGCAGCGCGATCACGGGCGGCAGCTATGGCGGCTATCCTGCCGGCGCGTGCTGCCTCTTTGGCAGCCATTGCGTGATACAACGTATCAACGCTAGTTCCAATGGCGGCATTTTCTCGGCCAGGATGCCACCAATTCCCTGCGGTCAAAAGGGCAGACGAGGTGGTCCGATATTCTGGCGCGGCTGAGGATCAGTCGATCCCCGACGGGTGATCATTTGTCTGCAGTATGAATTCCCTCATTATGGAGAAGGCACGGACCGGATCGTCGACAAAAACGGGATGGCCACATCCGGCAAAGCGCTCGAAGCTGACAATATCCGGACGAAGGCAACTGGCAATCGTTTCAGCAAACGAGATCGGGGTAATTGGATCCTTGTCGCCTGCGAGCACAAGCGTGGGACAGGTAACTTTTTTCAACGCCTCGCGAAAATCCATTGCTCCGTGCTCATTGCCGGGTCCGTTGAAATGCACGCCGACCTCTTTTGCGACAACCGCCCGCTTCTTCCAGTCGTCCTCGCCCGCGGGGCGTCGATTGTAGAGGGGTAGACAGGTCGCTGCATAGCGTTCCCAGTTGTCAGGTGTCGGATCCTGCCAATAGGCTTTTGCCACCACACCGGCCTCGGCCCCGCCGAATTGCTTGAACGTTTCGAAGACCACCGGAAAATCCATCCGCGCCGCGGTGTTGCATAAAATGAGCTTGCCTGGATGGCTGGCATATCGCGTTGCGTAGGATTGCGCGACAAAACCGCCGAACGAAACCCCAAACACGATGGGCCTCACGATGCCCAGTGCATCACAAAAGGATTTAACGTCGTCGCCCCATTGGGCGAGGTTCCAGGTTTCATTGGAGGACTTTGCGCTACGGCCACTGCCACGCTGATCGAGATAAATAACCTGCGCGATGTCGGCAAACGACGAAAAAGCGGGCTTCAGAAGCGAATGGTCAAAGCCAGGCCCGCCATGAAGAAGCACGAGAGTCGGCTTCGACTTCATCCTTGGACCATCGGGTACCAGGCTGGCTCCCTCGACATCGAAGAAAAGCTTGGTGCCATTCACTTCAATGAACATTTTGGTTCTCCGCCGAATACTTGGCAGACTATGCAAAGTTCGAGACGCGAGAAAGCGGCGATGACTGTCGGATCGATTCTCAGGCTGCTTTCGTCAGCCGGAGGTTTTCAAGACGGCTATTGGCATTGGCTAGCGCGCCATAAAGGTGCGGCCCCGGAGTTTTGAACTCATGCACGCCATGGCGACGGGCCGCGGCCACTCTGGAAAGTGATTTCGATGGGCAATTTGCTTCGGTCTCGTTACGGCCGAATGCCTTCGTACACCTTGTGACGGTTTCGGTTGCCTACTGGCCGGCCTCCATCTGGCAGTCCAATGATCAGCACCAGCGAGTGATGCGGCCGTAACCGGGCGCGTAGGACAGCAGCCCTCTTTGCCAGCCTGCGCGCAATTCAGTCCGAAGCCTCCATGGCGATTAGAAAGCCGCGGTTGGACGCCGTACTCTTCGGCCTGGGATGACTATCCAGTTGGGACCTGCGCCATGGTCTGACGGCGCTGCGCGACATCGACATAAGCCCATGAGTTGATGCCACAGCACGTTCCGAACCTGTCGCGCATTGCGTTTGAAGCTTCGCGCCGTCCAAAACATCGATATGTTCGCGAGCGCTTAACTCCTCGTTCCAGTTTGTTTGAAGGCTTCTTTCCCCTTCCCCGCCCAAAGTGCTCGTGCCCGTTCGCTCTCCTCGCTGTTGAGCTTGGCCGCCACCCAGAGCATCGCCCCATAGATCATGGCGCGATCGTCATTGGTCAATTCGACGATGCCTGCCTTCACAATCAGGCCGCCGAGTTCGATGAGGTGCCGAGTGCGCTTGCGGCGTTCGACCTGCCACATCCGCATGTCATGCCGCGCCAGTGCCGCCTGCTGGCGATTGCGTACCGCCCGATTGCGCCTGAGCGCCGCCAGTGTCGCGGTCAGACGCTGTCGCAGATCGCCGTGATCTGCCGCGAAAGAAGGCAGCGCCACGCTTGGCCCATGCCTCCCGTTTGGCTGCATCTTTTGTCTCGGCCAGCACCAGCAGCGCACCGGCGAGTTCATCGGCGCTGAAACTGTCGGCACCGGTGGCGATCACCAGTTCGCCAAGTTGCTGCACCTTGCGGGTTTTGAGTTCTTTCGCCTTGTCCTCCAGCGCCTTCAGTTCGCTGTCGTAGTCACGTGGCTTGCGCATAACGATCTCCTTCTCTGAGGCAGGTTGCCCATGGCGTGATGATAATCCCGCGCGCCACAGACGGCAGCGCTGTTGCCGGAACGGTCTGAGACACGCCGGTCCATCCCGAGATTTTTTCGAGGGAGGGCGCGCTTATACGTCGTTCCGACGTGCGCTTGATCGTGCTGATGATTGGAGCGCGATGGCGATCTATCATCTTCACGTCAAGGTCATTGGCCGCAAGAGCGGCTCAAGTGCAGTGGCGTCCGCTGCCTACCGCTCGGCCTCGCGGCTGCACGATGAGCGCATCGAGCGCAGCCATGACTTCTCCGCCAAACGCGGCGTCGTGCATTCTGAGGTGCTGTTGCCCGAGGATGCACCTGAGCACTTGCGCGATCGCGAACGGCTCTGGAACGATGTCGAAGCCTTCGAGAAACGCAAGGACGCGCAGCTTGCTCGCGAGGTGGAGTTCGCCCTCCCCCGCGAGTTGACCCAGACCCAAGGCATCGAACTCGCCCGCGACTTCGTGCAGGCGCAGTTCGTCGATACCGGCATGATTGCGGATCTCAACGTGCATTGGGATGTCGGCGAGGATGGCATGCCCAAACCCCACGCCCATGTCATGCTCACCATGCGCTCGGTCGACGAGGACGGCTTTGGTCCGAAGGTGCGCGACTGGAACAGCACGCAGATGATCGAGCGCTGGCGCGAACGCTGGGCCGAGCTAGCCAATGAGCGCCTGGCTGATCTCGACATCGACGCCCGCATCGATCATCGCAGCCTGGAAGCCCAGGGTATCGAGCTGGAACCGCAGAGCCAGATCGGCGCATCTGCACAGCGTATTGAGACACGTAGTGTCGAAGATGCTCTCGACGTTGCCAACCGCGCCGAACTGCATCGCGAGATCGCGCGCAACAATGGCGCGCGCATCCTCGCCGATCCCGCCCTGGCTTTGGATGCCATCACGCAGCAGCAATCGACCTTCACGCGCCGCGATATGGCGCTGTTCGCACACCGCCACAGTGATGGACTGGAGCAGTTCAATGCGGTGATGAACGTACTGGAAAGTTCACGCGATCTGGTCGAACTCGGCAGCGACGGCCGCGGCATGGAGCGCTTCACAACACGCGACATGATCGCGGCCGAGCAGCGTTTGTACGCAGCAGCGGAACGCATGGCCGAGCGCGAGCGCCATGCGGTTAGCGTTCTGGATCGAGACATAGCCTTGGCACGGGCCGAGGCGAACAGTCTAAGACTGTCCGGCGAGCAGCAGGACGCGCTGTCTCACATCACGGATGGGCGAGATCTCGCGCTCGTCATCGGCCATGCCGGAACGGGAAAGAGCGCGATGCTTCGCGTGGCACGCGAGGCGTGGGAGGCTGCCGGCTATCGCGTCCGCGGTGCCGCCCTTTCCGGCATCGCCGCAGAGAATCTCGAAAGCGGATCGGGAATAACGTCGCGCACCATCGCCAGCCTGGAGCATGGCTGGCAGCAGGACCGCGATCTGCTGTCGGAGCATGATGTGCTGATCATCGATGAGGCAGGCATGGTCGGCACGCGCCAGATGGAGCGCGTGCTTTCCCATGCAGCCGAGGCCGGCGCAAAGATCGTGCTGGTCGGTGACCCGCAACAGTTGCAGGCCATCGAAGCGGGAGCGGCATTGCGCTCGATCCACGAGCGTCATGGCGGCACAGAGATCGGCGATGTGCGCCGCCAGCGTGACGACTGGCAACGCGAGGCCACACGCGATCTGGCAACCGCCAGGATCGGCAATGCACTTGAAGCCTACCGCGCTCACGGCATGGTGCACGAGGCGGCAAGTCGCGAGCAGGCTCGAGAGGATCTGATTGAACGCTGGGATCGCCAGCGGCAGCTGCAGCCAGACCGAAGCCGCATCATCCTCACGCACACCAATGATGAGGTTCGTTTACTCAACGAGGCAGCGCGTGAGCGCATGCGTGAGGCCAGCGATCTAGGCGATGAGGTCCGCGTCACCGTCGATCGTGGCGTGCGCCACTTCGCCAGCAGCGATCGCGTCATGTTCCTGCAGAACGAGCGCGGCCTTGGCGTGAAGAACGGCACGCTCGGCACCATCGAAGAGGTCGACACGCGGGCCATGACGGTGCGCACCGACGATGGCCGTTCTGTCGCCTTCGACTTCAAGGACTATGACCGCATCGACCATGGCTATGCTGCGACCATTCACAAGGCGCAAGGCATGACGGTTGATCGCACTCATGTGCTTGCGACACCGGGCATGGATGCGCATGGCGCCTACGTCGCCCTGTCGCGCCATCGTGAAGGTGTGGCCTTACATTACGGCAGCGATGACTTTGCCAATCCAGACCGACTCGCGCGCACGCTGTCGCGCGACCGCGCCAAGGATATGGCGTCCGATTACGAGACGGTGGATCCGGCCCGGCTCTATGCCGAACGGCGCGGCATCACCTTCACCGAACGTGTCGCTGAGATCGTAAGGCGCATTCTGCCGGAAAGGCTGCGCGAACGCATCAGCGGCTTGCTCTCGTCGAGCCAGGAAAGTCGGTGCGAGCCGACAAGAGAAAATGCAGGCGAAGAAGCGCAGAGTGATTTTGCAAAACCGGACATAACCGCGGCGCAAGATCCAGAAGCCGTGATGCGCAAAGCCCGCACCGAGGCCCTCACTCGCCATGCCCGTGCCATCGACGCAATCCTCATCGCTGGAGAAACGAACGACAAGATCGGTCCCGATCGCTTGCGCGAACTCGACGAGGCGCGCCAGGCCTTCGAGAAAGTGCGGCCGCATGGCTGGCGCGATGCCGAGGCGGCTTATGCCAGACATCCCGAACTCGCCCAAGAGGCGGCCACAGGCAAGGTCAATCGCGCCATCCGCGCGCTGCAACTCGAAACGGAGATCCGCACCGGACGCAGCAACGATGCGAGCCTCGATCTGAACGCCAGAGCCGCGCGCTTCGTAGAACGCTGGCAAAAGCTCAATCAGACCAGTCAGCGTCAGTACCAAGCCAGTAACATGGCCAGCTACCGGGCGACCCGCTCACAGATGGGCGACATGGCCAAAAGCCTGGAACGCGATCCGCAGCTCGAATCCATTCTGGCCAATCACAAGAAGGCGCTCGGCATCGGGATGGAAACCGGCCGCCGGCTCGGCGCCGAACTCGCCTTCACGCACGGTATCGATCTCGGCAGGGGACGTGGCATCGGGCGTTGACCCGTCCGATTTGCAGCCGCTGCTTCGCTATGGCCGCACGGTAAGATTATGCGCCTTGCGGTCGTGCAATGTCCTGCTCATCTGGGCTCATGGTGGCCAGAGACAACCAGCAGGAGGCAGAACGACCATGCGAGAACCAGATCGTATCATTCGCCTGAAATCCGTCCTATCTCGAACGGGGCTGACCCGCTCCACCCTCTACCGCAAGATCGCCGAAGGCTCCTTCCCGGCTCAGATCAGGATCAGCGTCAATGGCGCCGGTTGGCATGAATCCGAAGTCGACCTCTGGGTTGCCGATCCTGTCCGCTGGCGACCCAAAAGCGGGGCCGACTGAATCCTTTTGAGGGCTGGCCGCGTGGACTGACCACATGCGCGCCGGACGATTTTACCTATGTATCCCAAGAGCCGGAAGAAGCTCCGTACAGCCAGGAAACGAAGAAGGCATTGCGAGAAACTATGAGTGACGAAGATGAGCTTGCGGATTTGGAACAGCGGATGCGCGCAAAACTCCACGCGCCGAGGCAGGCTTTCTCGGCAACGGTCAAGCACACCACGCCTCAGGCCCCAAAGGAGCCGCTTCCAAAGAAGATATTGGTCGAGCGGCTGAGGGATTGGGGCAATGTCGCCGATAGCCGGCAGAAGCCGAATGCCGCCCATTGGCGTTGGTTCTTGTATGCTTTGCAGGAGAATGGGAGCCGGAAGCAAATCCTGGATACCACTTCGGAGATGCTCGCCAAGCAAGAGGTCAATCGGTACCGGAAGCTGGGTGTTTAGATGGAAGTTCTCAAGGAGCATTGACGGGAAAGCGCGAAGCCTCTTGAGATCGATCTTGTCTCGGCATCAGGCATCGCTTGATCGGCGCCCAATGAACCAGTCGCGTGCAGATCCGAAAGCCATTCCAGCGCACCGTTCAGCCGGAAGTGCCCGCCGCAAATGTCGAGCGTATCGCATCGAGCGCGACCTTCAGGGCATCCGAGAACACCCTGCCCTTCTGCCAGATCGCGACATAATGATAGAGCGCCGAGGGTTCGACCGGCCGCATCTGCAGGCCGAAGGCAGCATATTCGCGCGCCAGGATGTCGTTG
>NZ_PJRO01000013.1 GCF_002858745.1 Mesorhizobium loti
CGGCCTGTATGGTGCGCACCATCGCCTTGACGTTGAGATCGAAGGCGAAATCGAGATCGCCGTCCTTCATTTCCAGAACCGAGCCGGAGTGGACGAAGCCGGCGCAATTGAACAGCACGTCGACGCGGCCGATTTCAGCAAAAGCCTGCTTGACCGCCACATCGTCGAGCACGTCCAGCTTGCGGACCTGGATGCCTCTTATCCTGGCCAGTTCAGCAAGCAGGGGTTCATTGATGTCAGTGGCCACGACACTCGCACCGGCCTCGGCGAAAGCAATTGCGCTTGCCCGGCCGATACCTTGCGCGGCTGCAGTTACGACCACCGTCTTGCCGTCGAGTGAACCCATCGTGTTGTCTTCCTTTTCGGGCGCACCGTTGCAATCCTGGCTGCCTCGGCACTCGGGACCGCACCTTAGGGAAGGGCAGTTGCCTTGACCACTGCGTCTTGCCGCCGGTGCGGCAAAAAAACTTCCCGCCAAGAAGCATTTCCTTCCCGTCGGAATGATGCTCTCATGGTCGAAGCAAGGCGTGTTTTCGCCGCCACATCCGGGGAAACGCGCCGTGATCTTCGACACCCATCTGCATTTGATCGACAGGCAGGCGCTACGCTATCCCTGGCTCGGCAACGCGCCGGCACTCAACCGTGATTTCTCGCATGAGGAATACGCAACCGAGGCGCGTCGTGCCGGCATCGAAGCTGCTTTCCACATGGAGGTGGATGTCCATCCAGCCGACATCGAAGCCGAAACCGCTCACGTGAAGACACTGGCGGCAGATAAGCGGAGCCTGGTACGAGGCGTCATCGCTTCCTGTCGCCCGGAAGAGCCCGGCTTCCCCGCTTATCTGGAGCGCGTGCGCGCCGACCCTTTCGTCAAAGGCTTCCGGCGCGTCCTGCATGTCGTGCCGGATGACGTCTCCGAAGGGGCCCTGTTTCGCGAAAACATCCAGCGGATCGGCGGCGGCCTCACCTTCGATCTCTGCGTGTTGCCGCATCAGATCGCCAAGGCGATTGCGCTGGCCGACCTCGCCCCCGACACGACTTTCGTGCTCGATCATTGCGGCGTGCCTGACATCAAGGGCGATGTCGAGCACCCCTGGCGCGAGCATATAGTCGAAATTTCCCGCCGGCCGAATGTGGTCGCCAAGATCTCCGGCATCGTCGCCTATGCAAACCCTGATGACTGGACCATGGAGACGCTGCGGCCCTATGCCGAACACGTGATAGCAAGCTTCGGCTGGGATCGCGTGGTCTGGGGTAGCGACTGGCCGGTCTGCACGCTGGGCGGCGGGCTCTCGACCTGGGTGGCTGCCACGCACGCTTTGCTTGCCGACGCGAGCATTGCCGAGCGAACAAAGTTGCTGTCGGCCAATGCGAAACGCATCTGGGGTGTCTAGGGCAATTTCAGAAAAGTGCGCAGCCCGAAAAGCTGTCAGTTTAAAAAACCGACCCTGCAGTGCTGGCGCTCTGCCCCCCGAGCAACAAAAAAAGCCGGGCAAAGCGGCTTTTCAATTTGTCTCAACAGATCCCATCAAGCTGGAAGGATGGCGCCTTCCAGAGTGGTCAGCTGATGCAGGAACTGCTCGGCCTTGGTGCGGGACGCATCATCCTTGGCGTCGGTGATATCCTCGCGCGCTTCCTGGATGCGGCGGGCGATATCGGCACGGTCGATGTCCTGGACGGCCACAGCGGATTCCGCCAGCAGCGTGCAGCCCGAAGGCAGGATATCGGCAAAACCGCCGAACACCACGAAACGCTGGACGTTGCCGGAGACCGGCTTCACCGTGACGACACCCGGCTTGATGGTGCTCATCACCGGAGCGTGTTCCGCCATCACCGTCATCTCGCCTTCCGCGCCCGGAATGACGACAGACTCGACCTCTTCCGAGACAAGCAGGCGCTCGGGCGAGACCAGTTCGAATTTGAAAGCTTTAGCCATGTTCAATCAGCGAATAGCGAATAGCGAATAGCGAATAGAAACTCGCGATCTGCCGCCCATTCGATCCCCTATTCGCTACTCCCTATTCGCTATTCGCTTTACTTTAAGCCGCTTCGGCAGCCAGACGCTGGGCCTTCTCGACAGCCTCGTCGATGTTGCCGACCATGTAGAAGGCGGCTTCCGGCAGATGGTCGTAGTCGCCGTCGCAAAGGCCCTTGAAGCCCTTGATGGTGTCGGCGAGGTCGACCAGCTTGCCTGGCGCGCCGGTGAACACTTCGGCGACGAAGAACGGCTGCGACAGGAAGCGCTCGATCTTGCGGGCGCGGGCAACGGTCTGCTTGTCCTCTTCCGACAGCTCGTCCATGCCCAGGATGGCGATGATGTCCTGCAGCGACTTGTAGCGCTGAAGGATCGACTGCACCTGGCGGGCGACCTGATAGTGCTCGTCACCGACGATCAGCGGATCAAGCATACGCGAGGTCGAGTCCAGCGGATCGACCGCCGGATAGATGCCCTTTTCCGAGATGGCGCGGTTCAACACCGTCGTCGCATCAAGGTGCGCGAAAGAGGTAGCCGGCGCCGGGTCGGTCAAGTCGTCGGCAGGCACGTAGATGGCCTGCACCGAGGTGATCGAGCCCTTGGTCGTGGTGGTGATGCGTTCCTGCAGCGCGCCCATGTCGGTGGCGAGCGTCGGCTGATAACCCACCGCCGAAGGAATACGGCCGAGCAGAGCCGACACTTCCGAACCCGCCTGGGTGAAGCGGAAGATGTTGTCGACGAAGAACAGCACGTCCTGGCCCTGGTCGCGGAAGTATTCGGCGACCGTCAGACCGGTCAGAGCGACGCGGGCGCGGGCTCCCGGCGGCTCGTTCATCTGGCCGTACACCAGCGCTGCCTTCGAACCTTCGCCGCCGCCCTTCTTGTTGACGCCCGACTCGATGAACTCGTGGTAGAGGTCATTGCCTTCGCGGGTACGCTCGCCAACACCGGCGAATACCGAGAAGCCGCCGTGCGCCTTGGCGACGTTGTTGATCAGTTCCTGGATCAGAACGGTCTTGCCGACGCCGGCGCCGCCGAACAGGCCGATCTTACCACCGCGAGCATAAGGCGCGAGCAAGTCGAGAACCTTGATGCCGGTGACGAGGATCTGCGCTTCCGTCGACTGGTCGACATAGGCCGGAGCTGGCTGGTGGATGGAGCGGATTTCGATACCGTCGACAGGACCGGCTTCGTCAACCGGCTCGCCGATGACGTTGATGATGCGGCCGAGCATGCCCGGGCCGACCGGAACCGAGATCGGCGCACCGGTGTCATAGACCGACTGGCCACGAACCAGGCCTTCGGTGGAGTCCATCGCGATGCAGCGCACGGTGTTTTCACCGAGGTGCTGGGCGACTTCGAGAACCAGGCGGTTGCCGACGTTCTCGGTCTCCAGCGCGTTCAGGATCGCCGGCAGGTGGTTGTCGAACTGCACGTCGACAACGGCGCCGATGACCTGGCGGACCTTACCAGCAGAGCCAGTGGCCTTGACCGCGACGGTCTTGGCTGGGGCCTTCGCTGCCGCGGCAGCCTTGGCTGGAGCCGCAGCCTTCACCGGAGCTGCAGTCTTGGCCGGTGCCGCTGCCTTTGCGGGAGCGGCCGCCTTCTTTTCCGGGGCGGTCTTTGCCGCCGCAGGCGCCTTGGAAGCAGCCGCGGCCTTCACCGGTGCCTCCTTCTTCGGGGTCGCTGCTTTCGCCATCGTGTTTACCCTTTTTCGTCCGTTTGGTTACCGCGTGCTCCGTGCGAAGGCCATCGGCCCTCGCGGTTCACGCTTAGAGCGCCTCGGCGCCCGAAATGATTTCGATCAGTTCCTTGGTGATCTGCGCCTGACGCTGACGGTTGTACGTGATCGACAGCCTGTTGATCATATCGCCGGCGTTGCGCGTCGCACTGTCCATCGCGCTCATCTTGGCGCCCATCTCGCCGGCTGCGTTTTCAAGCAGCGCACGGAAGATCTGCACCGCGATGTTGCGCGGGATGAGGTCGGACAGGATTTCACCTGGCTCCGGCTCGTATTCATAGACGGCGGCGCCGTTGCTGGCTTCACCCGACACTTCCGTCGCTGCGGGAATGATCTGCTGCGCCGTCGGGACCTGGCTGATCACCGACTTGAAGTTCGAATAGAACAGCGTGCAGACGTCGAACTGTCCCTCGTTGAAGAGGCCGATCACCTTCTTGGCGATGGCGTCTGCATTGACGAAGCTCAGCGTACGCACCTCGCGCAGGTCGACGCGGTCGAGGATCAGCGAAGCGTAGTCGCGGCGCAGGATGTCGAAGCCCTTCTTGCCGACGCAGATGATCTTCACCTGCTTGCCGGCCGCCAGAAGCTTGCGGACATGGTCACGCGCCAGACGCGCGATCTGCGAATTGAAGCCACCGCACAGGCCGCGCTCGGCCGTGCAGACGACGAGCAGATGCACGTCGTCCTTGCCGGTGCCGGTCATCAGCGCCGGAGCGTCACCGCCGCCACCGACCGCCTGGGTGATGTTGGCGAGCACCGCGCCCATCCGTTCGGAATAGGGACGCGCCGCTTCCGCAGCCTCCTGGGCACGACGCAGCTTCGCCGCGGCGACCATCTGCATCGCCTTGGTGATCTTCTGCGTCGCCTTGACCGAGGCGATACGGTTACGAAGGTCTTTTAGTGAAGGCATGCTTCAAACCCGGTCCCGTCTTCCGCCGCTTACGCGAACGTCTTGGCGAAGTTGTCGATCTCGGCCTTGAGCTTGCCGCGCAGATCGTCCGACAGCGCCTTCTCCTTGCGGATCGCATCGAGAACCGCCTTGCCGGCGTTGCGCATATGCGAGAGCAGACCCTGCTCGAACTTGCTGACCTGATTGAGCGACAGCTTGTCGAGATAGCCGTTCACGCCCGCGAAGATCACGGCGACCTGCTCTTCGGTCTTGAGCGGCGAGAACTGCGGCTGCTTCAGGAGCTCGGTCAGGCGCGAACCACGGTTCAGCAAGCGCTGGGTGGCGGCATCGAGGTCCGAGCCGAACTGCGCGAAGGCCGCCATCTCGCGGTACTGCGCGAGCTCGCCCTTGATCGAGCCGGCGACCTGCTTCATCGCCTTGATCTGGGCCGACGAACCGACGCGCGAAACCGACAGGCCGACGTTCACAGCCGGGCGGATACCCTGGAAGAACAGGTTGGTTTCCAGGAAGATCTGGCCGTCGGTGATCGAGATCACGTTGGTCGGGATATAGGCCGACACGTCGTTGGCCTGCGTCTCGATGACCGGCAGCGCGGTCAGCGAACCGTTGCCGTTGTCGTCATTGAGCTTGGCAGCGCGCTCGAGCAGACGGGAGTGCAGGTAGAAGACGTCGCCCGGATAGGCTTCGCGGCCCGGCGGGCGGCGCAGCAGCAGCGACATCTGACGGTAGGCAACGGCCTGCTTGGACAGGTCATCATAGGAGATGAGGGCGTGCTTGCCGTTGTCGCGGAAATATTCGCCCATGGTGCAGCCGGTGAACGGCGCCAGGAACTGCATCGGCGCCGGATCCGAAGCGGTGGCAGCGATGATGATGGAGTAATCGAGCGCACCGCGCTCTTCCAGCACCTTCACGAACTGCGCGACGGTCGAACGCTTCTGACCGACAGCGACATAGACGCAGAAGAGCTTTTCCGAATCGGGACCGGCTTCGTGCACCGACTTCTGGTTCAGCATGGTGTCCAGAATGATGGCGGTCTTGCCGGTCTGACGGTCACCGATGACCAACTCGCGCTGGCCGCGACCGACCGGGATGAGTGCGTCGATGGCCTTGAGGCCGGTCGACATCGGCTCGTGCACCGACTTGCGGGGAATGATGCCCGGGGCCTTCACGTCGACGCGGCGACGCTCGACGGCCTTGATCGGACCCTTGCCGTCGATCGGGTTGCCGAGCGCGTCGACGACGCGACCGAGCAGGCCCGGACCGACCGGAACGTCCACGATGGCGCCGGTACGCTTGACGGTGTCGCCTTCCTTGATGTCACGGTCGGCACCGAAGATAACGACGCCGACATTGTCGGCTTCGAGATTCAGAGCCATGCCGCGGATGCCGCCGGGGAACTCGACCATCTCACCGGCCTGGACATTGTCCAGACCGTAGACGCGGGCGATACCGTCACCCACCGACAGGACCTGACCCACTTCGGAGACTTCGGCTTCCTTGCCGAAATTCTTGATCTGGTCTTTCAGAATTGCGGAGATTTCCGCGGCGCGGATGTCCATCAGCCGACCTCTTTCAGTGCAAGCTTGAGCGAATTGAGTTTGGTTTTAAGCGACGTGTCGATCTGGCGCGAGCCCATCTTCACGATCATGCCGCCGAGCAGCGAAGGATCGACCGTAACGGTGATCGCAACGTCCTTGCCGGCGACAGCTTTCAGTGCGGTCTTCAGTTCGGCTTCCTGGGCCGAAGTCAGTGCATGCGCCGACGTCACCTCGGCGGCAGTCTCGCCACGATGCTCGGCGGCGATGCGGCGGAACGCCTTGATCATGCCAGGCACGGCGAACAGGCGGCGATTGCCGGCCACGACGCGCAGGAAATTTCCGGCGAGGCCGACGATCTTGGCCTTGTCGGCGATGGCCGAGATGGCGCGGACCTGCTCCTCGGTCGAGAACACCGGGCTCTCTATCAGGCGCTTCAGATCCGCACTGCCGGCAAGCAGAGCTTCAAAGCTGTTGAGGTCTGCTTCGACCTTGGCGACGGAGTTCGCTCCGAGCGCCAGCTCGAAAAGCGATGACGCATAGCGTTCTGCGACAGCGGAGATTGGCGAGGACGTTTGGGCCACGGACCGTCTTTTCTCTTGTCTGAGAGGCCGCAGATCGTTGGCGCGAGCAAAAACTCTGGCTAAATCTTTGACCTTACTGCATTTTTTCAAGCCAAGGGACGCGGCTTCCGCAGTCCCCCGGTCGAAAGTCGGTTGCCGTCTAGCACAGGCTTTTCAGGACCGCAATGCGTCCACGGACATGCTTTCAAGGCACTTTTGTCGCATCCGACGGCCGAGTTCAATGGCTGGCGGCGGATTCATCGCGATTCAGGGCAAAAAGCCGAAGGCAAAGGCGAGTGGCAATGCAGCCAGCACGAGCTCCACCACAACCGCCGCCCAGTTGTAGGGCGTATTGGCGCCGTCGGACATCATGGCAAGGATTCGCCCGAAGGCGGTGAACAGCCAGGAAAAGCCGAGCGCCATGTAGAGCAGCGGCTGGGCGAGCAGAATCGCACACAGCCCGACCCCGAGATAGAAACCAGCCATGCGGGCACGCCCTTCCGCGATCGCCTCTGGTTTTTCCGGCTTGGCCTGCAGGCGCAGGAGCTTGAAGCAAAGCCCGGGCGCAAAGAACAGCGCCAGACCGAACAGCAGCGTGACCGCCGCGCTCGACCACGCGAGCCACTCACCCTGCGTGGTCGGCCAGGGAAATGAAAATTCCATTTGCTTCGGTCCCCTCGAAACGAGACCGCATTGAAGATCATCGTTTCTGGAAGTCAAGCGCGTAGCCACGTGCCAGGCGGGCATCGCGCTCGCCATTTGACTTATTATCAGTGCGCTGATATCAAAGCACTGATAATAAGAAGGCAGCCGATATGGGTCGCAGAATTCTTCTCGCAGGCGCCACTGGTGCCGTTGGGCAACGTCTCACGCCAATGCTTTTGGAAGCTGGTCACCTGGTGTCGGGCACAACGCGCTCCGCGACAAAGGCGGCGGTATTGCAAGCGGTGGGCGCCAATGCCGTGGTCGTCGATGTGTTCGACAGCGGCGCGCTGGCGGCGTCCCTGCTCGAAATCAGACCGGAGATCGTCATCCACCAGTTGACCGACCTGCCGAGCAATCTCGATCCGGCGCTGATGGGCGAAGCGATCATACGCAACGCCCGCATCCGCGACGAAGGCACCCGCAATCTGATCGAGGCGGCAAGGCAGGCAGGCACCACGCGGCTGATCGCGCAGAGCATCGCCTGGGCTTACGCGCCTGGCCCGCTGCCGCATGACGAACAGGATCCGCTGGATATCGCTGCGGAAGGGCCGCGCGCCATCAGCATGAACGGCGTTATCGCCCTCGAGCGCCGGGTCCTCGAAGCGCCGATGCATGCGATCGTCCTGCGCTACGGGCAGTTCTACGGTCCGGGCACAGGGTTTGATGCGCCGAAACCGGGGGCTTCCGTGCATATCGATGCTGCGGCCTATGCTGCCTTGCTTGCCGTCGATCGCGGCACCGGCGTCTACAACGTCGCGGAAGCAAACGACCAGGTTTCCACCGATAGAGCCATCGCAGACCTTGGATGGCACGCCGACTTCAGGAGATCCGGGACATGAGCAGCCAGGCCTTCAACGACAAAATTCCCCGCGGTTTGTCGAAACGGCGATACGCCCTCGCATTGACCGCCGTCGCTGCGGTGGGCACAGCCCTGGTCGGCCTCTACTGGACGACAGTAGACCCACGGCCCGCGACCAACCACATGGCCGAGCGCACCATACCAGCTGCAGCCCTGAGCAGGCCGACAACCGAGATCAAACCGATCTCTTGCACGCCTCTGCCCGACATTCCCGGCAAGGCCGTGACCGTGGCCATTGTGAACTTTCCACCGGACGCCTACACGCCGCGCCATCACCACCCCGGCAATGTCACCGCCTTTGTGCTGAAGGGCACGTTGAACTCCCAGCTCGCCGGCGAGCCGGCAATGACCTACACCGAGGGACAGAGCTGGTTCGAGCCGAAGGGTGCAATCCATCTTTTCGCGGAGAACGCCAGCAAGACCGAGCCCGCATCCTTGCTTGCCATGTTCGTTGCGGACGAGAATTGCGGCCCCTTGACGGTGCTTTTGCCCGACGAACACGATGGCCATGCCAATTGACAGGAGACACGCCATAACCAGACCGGATCCCAAGCAGCTGATACCGCGTGCCGGCGAAGGTAAGCGTGGTGAGGACGGCTATTTCGGCTATCTGCTGCGCCAGGCGGCAGGTGCCTATCGTTACCGTATGGAAGCGACACTTGCCGACCTCGGCATCACCCAGCCGCAATTCGCGGTGATGGCGATGCTGGGCGCCTATCCCGGCCTGTCCAATGCCGATCTGGCGCGCGCGGCGTTACTGACGCCGCAGACGCTCAGCGTCATCGTGGCCAATCTCGAAAAGGCCGGCACGATCGTGAAACGTCGCCACGCCACCAACGAGCGCATCCGTCAACTGGAACTGAGCGCAAAAGGCGAGGCGCTTTACGCCGAGGCACGCGTCCGTGTCCGCCTGCTCGAAGCCGATCTCGCCGCCGGATATTCCGAGCCCGAACAAAAGATCGTTCGCCGCTGGCTGGCTGCCGTGACAGCGGGCACGCCGGAAAGCTAGCGGCTGTTTGGCCGTTTTGTTCAAGATCACGGCGAGGCGATTGCCCATGGTGTGACCCGTTCATACGATGATGAGGTCTGCCGTGAACCCCTTCATTCAGCACATTGGCTTGATCCTGCTCGGCGGCGTCTTTG
Organism: Mesorhizobium loti; assembly: GCF_002858745.1. Classification (GTDB taxonomy): domain Bacteria; phylum Pseudomonadota; class Alphaproteobacteria; order Rhizobiales; family Rhizobiaceae; genus Mesorhizobium; species Mesorhizobium loti_F. Next base: position 9,432 of record NZ_PJRO01000013.1, read on the forward strand.
TCTGGGCGGGACTGGAACATTTCCTGCGATTCCGCACCATCACCGGGCAGTTGGGTGAACAAGGCTTCCCGGCACCCGTGCCGTTGCTTGCCGCCGGCTCCCTGCTTGAAATCGCCGCCGGCCTGTGCGTGGTCCTCGGTTTCCACAGACCCTATGCCGCGGCTGCCTTAGTCGTCTTCACCATTGCCGCGAGCGCGCTGGCGCTCAATTTCTGGCGCTACTCCGGCCCGCAAAGACGGGGCCTGCGTTCCGCCTTCATCATCAACATTGCCGTTATCGGCGGCCTCTTCCTGGCGATGACAATCTGAAAGCGCGCTAATGCGCGCCGGTGATATCCATCGCGATGATGTCCGCAAGAAGATCCAGCCCTTCGCTGGTGCCGGCAATGCGCAACTGCAACGAACCCGCATCGCCAAGCCAGGCGATCTGCTCGGTGAAGACCATCCGCGTTCGGGCGGCCTCGGCAAAGAACTCGACGGTCGCCAGCGAAGCCGATAGCCGTTCCCCGGCAAAGCCCATGTCGAAGGCATAGATGATGCGCCGCGCCGGCACGATATCGAGATAACGGGCAAGGAAGGTCTGTTCGTGCCCTTCCTCAGTGCGCCAGCGCTTGGCCTCGATGCCGCCAACGCGAAAATTGAACTCCTCCTCGAGCAGCGTCCAATCTGGATGGCAGGAGGTCCAACGCTCCTTCAGCGCCGGCTCCGAAAAGAAGCGGAAAGCGTGCTTCGGGCTGGCTGCCAGTTCGCGCTCGACGACAAATGTCTTGTGTTCGACGCTCATGGTTGTTCCTCTTCGGGCATATCGGCGATCGCCTGGGCGAGGCGATCGAACGCGGCATTGAGCGCGGTCTCCCGCGCACTCACCCAGTCGTTGACGGGCGAGAATGCTTCGCGCCGCATCGCATAGGTGCGGGTGCGGCCGGCCTTGCGCGAAACCACGATGCCGCCTTCTTCCAGCACCTTGAGATGCTTCACCGCCGATGGCAGCCGCATATTGGCCGGCCGCGCCAGTTCTTTCACCGTTGCCGGGCCGCGCGCCAGCTGTTCGATCATGCCGCGCCGGCCTGGATCGGCGAGCGCCAGGAAGATGCGGTCGAGGGGTTGGGCTTGCTGCATGGAAAAACCTCAGACAAACGCCGCGCCGCTTGCAAAACGCTCCGGCATGGCTTCACGGTAAGGGAACATTGAGAAGAATGGCCGTGCTTCTTCAAGTGTTCTCTTGACTGCCGGTCGCGCCAGCAAGCGGTCGAAATAGGCGGAAAGATTGCCGTGGTCGGCGGCAAACGGGTGCACGATCGAGGAAAAGAACAGGCAGGGCGCCGCGGCGCTATCGGCGATGGTGAAGTCGCCACCGATCGCCCATTCCTTTCCCGCCAGTTGCCCGTCGATCACCGCATAAGCGGTATCCAGCGTCTTCCTGGCTTGGGAAACACCGATAGGATCGTTACCGCCCTCCGGCCGCAGCCGGTCGGTGACGATCTTCTGCATCGGCTCGCTGACATAAAGATCGAAAAAGCGCTCCCACAGACGAGCGTCGAGCCGCGCGTCCTGCTCTTTCGGCAGCATCGGCAGCGGGCCTGGATAGTGTTGCTGCACATATTCGATGATGATGCTGGTTTCCGGCACCACGCGGTTGCGGGCAGCGTCATGCAGCACCGGGATCTTGCCCACCGGCCATCGCGCCAGATGGCTCGCCGCCGAACCGGGATCCATGAGGTCGACGGTTTCAGAGCGAAAATCAACGTGGTTCTCATAGAGCGCGATCAGCACCTTGTGACAGAATGCAGCGAGCGGGTGCAGGTACAGGGTCAGCGACATCAGCGATCCTTCATAGTTTCCGCTGACAGAAACTATTGTCTCGGAACTAGCAAAGCAACCCAAAGTTTCCGTATACGGAAACTTTCAATGTCTATCCTGACAACCCTTGCCAGTGCCTCGGTCTGCCCCTCAGATATCGCTGAACCTCTGATGTTGAGTACGCGGACAGAAATGAACGTACCTGAACGGCTCGCCTGGACAATCGACCGGCTCGGCATCGCGGGCAATGAAACGATGCTCGAAATCGGTGGCGGCCGCGGCATTGCCGCCGCACTCGTCCTGTCAAAACTGACGACCGGCAGGCTGGTCGGCATCGACCGTTCCGGCACGGCAATCGAAGCCGCGCGCGCGCTCAACCAGGTTGATGAACGTGCCGGCAGGCTGCGGCTGATTCAAACCGCCATCGAAAGCTTCGACGCCGGCGTCGATCGCTTCGACATCGTCTTCGCCATCAATGTGAACCTGTTCTGGATCGATGCGGGCGCAGCACTCGAAACCGTCCGCGGTCTGCTCAAGCCGGACGGCAGGCTTGTCCTCGCCTATGAGCCGCCATCGGCAAGCCAGATCGAATCGATCAGCGCCAGGCTCCGCATCAACCTCGAGGCGGCTGGATGGCAGGTAACGGCAACCGACAGGGCGGAACAGGCGCCGCTGTTGCTGGCGACAGCCAGCCCGTTCTGACAGGCTTCGCTCACAACGGCCTGATCAGGCGATGCAGCACATGTCTTTTCGAGCCGATGTCTCGCGGTTCGAAAGTCTTTTCCAGCACAAAACCCTCGCGCTCCCAGAAACTGCGGCCCCGCATGTTCTCGTCAAGCACGGCAACCAGCATTCGCGTGCAGTGACGCGCCTGAGCCTGACCAACAAGATGATGCAGGAAACGCCGGCCTATGCCTTGCGCTCGCATCTTGGGATCAATGAGCAGCAGCCCGATATAGGCGTCCGGCGTTTCGGGAAAACCGAACGCCATGTCCGCGATGCCGATGATACCGCCCGGCCCGTCAAGACAGGCCAGCTTGAGGGACTGGTTCGGGTCGCAACCTGGCGGACAATCGCCGAAGAAGCCTTGAACCGTCGCTGCATCGGGAAGCTCACCACGCTCCATCAGCCCATAATCGCCAGTCCGCTCGTAGAATGCCGCCACGGCCCCGCTATGCTGCTCTCGGTTGAGGGGATGGAATTCGAAATCGCTCCGATCGGCTCCGATCACGCAGGCCTCACAAAAAGCTCTGCGGATCGATATCGACGCTGACCCGTACCGATCCCCGTACCTTCGGCCCCTCGGCCAGCATGTGGCGCACGAAACCCTGCATGTCGGAGCGGCGCTCGCCATGCACCAGCAGGCGGAAACGGTGGCGGCCACCGACCAGCGCCAACGGCGCTTCGGCAGGTCCCAGCACGAAGATGTCCGAAGCCTCAGGAACCGCCCGTCGCAGGGCCCGCGCATGCGCTTCCGCCTCCTGGCGCGTTTCGGCACTGATGATGATGCCGGCGAGCCTTCCGAACGGTGGCAGTATCGCGCGCTCACGCTCGGCGATCTCGCGCTCGTAGAACGCCGCCGCGTCGCCCGAGACGATCGCCCGCATGACCGGATGGTCTGGCTGGTAGGTCTGCAGCAGCCCAAGGCTTTTCTTGCCTGTGCGCCCGGCACGGCCCGTCACCTGCGATAAAAGCTGGAAGGTGCGCTCGGCCGCGCGCGGATCGCCATTGGCAAGCCCGAGATCCGCGTCGACGATGCCGACCAGCGTCATGTTCGGGAAATTATGGCCTTTGGCGACAAGCTGCGTGCCGATGACGATATCGGCCTCGCCTTTCGCGATGGCCTCCAGTTCCAGCCTGAGCCGCCGCACCCCGCCGACCAGGTCGGAGGAAAGCACGATGGTGCGTGCATCCGGGAACGTGGCGACAACCTCCTCGGCGATGCGCTCCACGCCCGGTCCGCACGCCACCAGATGATCGAGCGTGCCACATTCCGGGCAGGCGTCTGGCCGTCTCTCATTGTGACCGCAATGATGGCAAACGAGTTGCCCGCGGAAGCGATGCTCGACCAGCCATGCCGAGCAGACCGGGCAGCCAAAACGATGGCCGCACGCCCGGCAAAGGGTCAGGGGTGCATAACCGCGCCGGTTGAGGAACAGCAGCGACTGCTCCTGCCTTGCAAGCGTCTTTTCCATCTCACCGATCAGCAGCGGCGACAGAAAGCTGCCACGCGCTGGCGGTGCGCGTCGCATGTCGATCGAGCGCAAGGTGGGCAATGCGGCTTCGGCGAAGCGTGCGGGCAGGTCAACGCGACCATAACGCCCCTGATTGGCATTGACCTGGCTTTCAACGGACGGCGTGGCCGAGGCAAGCACGATCGGGAACGAGCCGATATGGCCGCGCACCACCGCCATGTCGCGGGCGTTGTAGAAGACACGATCCTCCTGCTTGTAGGCGGGATCATGCTCCTCATCGACGACGATGAGGCCGAGCTCCTTGAATGGCAGGAACAGCGCCGAGCGCGCCCCGGCCACCACCCGCACCGTGCCCTCCGCAACTTGCCGCCACACACGCTCTCGCATCTTCGGCGCAAGATCGGAGTGCCACTCCGCCGGTTTGGCGCCAAAACGTGACTGGAACCGCTCCAGGAAAGCGTGGGTCAACGCGATTTCCGGCAGCAGGATCAGCACCTGCTTGCCCTTGTCGAGCGCGGCCGCCACCGCTTCGAAATAGACTTCCGTCTTGCCTGACCCGGTGACGCCATCGAGCAGCGTGACACCAAAAGTCCCGGCGGACGCGCCGGCGCGTAAAGTCTCAGCTGCCGCCGCCTGATCCGGCGTCAATTCGGACCGCGCATAGGTCGGATCAGGCACAGCCACAACGGGACGCGGCGGGATCATCACCGTCTCGAACACGCCCTGTGCCTTCAACCCGTCGATGACGGTGGAAGAAACACCTGCCGCATGCGCCAGACCCGACCGTGTCCAGGCCAGGCCGCCATCGGCGGTTTCCAGCACACGCGACCTGGCCCCGGTCATCCGATCCGGAGCGACCGCCGTGCGCTGCAGGCCTTCGATCCACGGTTCGGGATCGAAAGCTTCGGGCGCGCGCAACAGCATGCGCGCGACGAGACCGGGCGGGGTCAGCGTGTATTGCGCGATCCAGTCGACGAAACGCCGCATGTCGTGATCGATCGGCGGGCAATCGAAGACATGGTCGATCGGCCTGAGCTTCTTGGCTTCGACATGTTCGAGCGCGCCATCCCACACGACTCCGGCCACCAGCCTCGGCCCGAGAGGCACACGCACGATGGAACCCGGCACCACGCGCATGCGTTCGGGCACTGCATAGGTGTAGGCTCGTTCGGCTGGCATCGGCACCAGGACCGGCACAGCCTTCGTGGAGGGCGAATCTTCTTTCATGACGCGTGACCTTGCCCCGACTTTGGTCTAGAGCAAAGAGCAACGCCAAGCCCCCGGCGCAGTGCCTCATTCCCTCCCAAGGAGACCACCATGAAATTCTTCGTCGACACCGCTGATGTGAAGGAAATCCAGGAACTCAACGAACTGGGCCTGCTCGATGGCGTCACCACCAATCCGTCGCTGATCCTGAAGTCCGGTGGCAAGATCGATGAAGTCACCAAACAGATCTGCGACATCGTCGAAGGCCCGGTTTCGGCCGAAGTCACCGCCACCGATTTCGATGGCATGATGAAGGAAGCCAAGGTGCTGGCCAAGATCGCCGACAATGTCTGCATCAAGGTGCCCCTTACCCTCGACGGCCTCAAGGCCTGCCGCGCCATCCGCGCCGAAGGCCGCATGGTCAACGTCACGCTCTGCTTCTCGGCCAACCAGGCGCTGCTTGCCGCCAAGGCCGGCGCCACCTTCATCTCGCCCTTCATCGGCCGCCTCGACGACATGGGCTTCGACGGCATGGAGGTGATCGCCGAGATCCGCCAAGTCTACGACAATTACGGCTTCGACACCGAGATCCTGGCCGCCTCGATCCGTACGCCCGATCATGTCAAGCGTGCCGCTTTGATCGGCGCCGACGTCGCCACCGTCCCGCCGGCGACGCTGAAGGCCCTGGTCAAGCATCCACTCACCGACAAGGGCCTCGAGCAGTTCCTCGCCGACTGGGCAAAGACCGGCCAGAAAATCGGCTGATCCCAGATTTCGGTTGAACAAAACCGGCGCCCCTCACGGCGCCGGTTTTTTTATGTTCAGCGGTATTCAGGCAAATGGCGGGAGACGGCGCTTCACCGGCTGTGCCTTGACGATGGCGCTGCTGGTCTCGGCCTTGTCGGTGATCTTGTCGAGGATGCGGTCGAGGTCGCTGATCGAGCGGATATGCAGCCGCCCGATGAAACAGTCATCGCCGGTCACCTTGTCACATTCGGTGAATTCGGGGATTTCCTCAATCAGCTTCTGTACCTGGTGCAGCCTGCCCGGCAGCGGCTTGACGCGCACGATCGCCTGCAGCGTATAACCGAGCGCTGCAGGGTCGACATCCACCGTGAAAGCGCGGATGACGCCGCGCTCCTCCAGCCGTCGCAGCCGCTCCGAAGTGCTCGGGGACGACAGGTTCACGCGAGCCGCCAATTCCTTCAGCGAAATACGTGCGTCATCGACCAGGATTTCGACGATACGCCGGTCAAGATCGTCCAACATCGTTCATCCTTAGGTATTTGATGCGACGGACCTTACAGCATTAGGACGAATCCCGCAAACTCCTTCCCAGACGCATATATTCCAGATCTTTGGGGGCGTACAAACGGCCAGAACCAAGGAAAGGTCGGATCATGTCGGACAATGCGCGCGGAACGGTCGAAATGACCGCTGCAATGGTGGTCTCGGGAACGATCGGCGTATTTGTCGTCCTGTCCGGGCAGCCGGTGATGGACGTGGTGTTCTGGCGTTGCGCCTTCGGCGCTATTACGCTGCTGATCGTCTGTGGCGCTCTCGGCCTGTTCAGGCGCGACGTGATTTCGCGCCAGCAGATCGCTTATGCGATCATCGGCGGCATCGCCATCGTCTCCAACTGGCTGCTGCTCTTCGCCGCCTTCCCGCGAGCCTCGATCTCGATCGCCACGGCCGTCTACAACACCCAGCCATTCATGCTGGTGGCATTGGGCGCGCTGTTGTTCAGCGAGCGCCTGACGCTCACCAAACTAACGTGGCTGGCGATTGCCTTCGCCGGCATGCTGCTGATCGTGCAAGCCAAACCGGATGCCGCGCACACCGGATCGAACTATCTCATCGGCATCCTGCTGGCCCTCGGCGCGGCGTTCTTCTACGCAATTGCCGCGATCGTCGCCAAGAAGCTGAAGGGCGTGCCGCCACACCTCATTGCTCTTATCCAGGTCACGGTCGGTATCTTGATGCTGATACCGTTCGCCAATTTCGCGGACCTGCCGGCAGACGCTCGCACCTGGGCTTTGCTCGCCACTGTCGGCGTCGTTCACACCGGATTGATGTACATCCTGCTCTATGGCGCGATCCAGAAGCTGCCCACCAACCTCGTCGGCGCGCTGTCCTTCATCTACCCGGTCGTCGCCATCATTGCCGACTTCGTGGTCTTCGGGCAGCGCCTGCATCCGCTGCAACTGGTTGGCGCCGCCGCCATCCTGATCGCCGCCGCAGGCATGACGCTGGGCTGGAATCTCATCAAGCCCCGCGCCAGCGTTCCCGTAGCACGCTAATCATTCGATATCTGACCGGTGAGCCTGAGGCCCTCGATGTTTGTCGCCCCATCCGGCCGCACCACGGTAAGCGCTCGCACACCGGTGCGGTCGGCGATTAGATCCGCCAGTTCGCGTGAATGCGTGACCACCCAAAGCTGCGTTCGTTCCGCAGCCTTGGTTATCATGTCGGCCAGCGCAGGCAACATACGCGGGTGCAGGCTGGCTTCCGGTTCGTTAAGCGCGATCAGCCCCGGCAAGCGATAGGACATCAGCGCTCCCGCCGAGGCCAAGAAACGGATCTGTCCGTCCGAGAGTTCCTGCGGCCGGAACAGCCGCTGCGGGAAATCCGGCAGGCGCAATCCGAATGTCGCGGTCTCGCCGGGCGCCGGCACCTCGAGTTTCGCTCCCAGCGCGTCCGCCAGCGCGCGGTCTAGATCGACGGTATCCTGCCTGATGTGGGCAAGCGTTGCGAACACAGCGGCAAGGTTGCCGCCATCCTCATCGAGAAGTGTTGAAGTGATCGCCAGCGACGATTGCCTGACGGGCGAATCGGCGTCGGTGCGGAAGCCGTGATAGAAACGCCAGCCCGAGACAGCGGCCCGCAGGTCCCCCGTCTCCGGATACCGGCCGGAGGCTCCAAGCACGGCCAATGCCGTCTCTGAATTGAGCAGATTTGCGGGATGTTCGACACGCCTGCCATCACTGTCGCGGCCGTAGGCCACTGGCCCCTTGCGGCTCATCATCTCCACCGGTCGACGTCCGGTCTCGACCGTCAGGGTCTCTTCCTTGATGTGAGGTTCGAAGGCAAATCCCGCTGAACCAGGCGGCGGCAAACCAATTTCCACCCGATAGGAAAACCGAGCAGCTGTCTCGTCGTCTTCGATATCCGCCTGCAAGATGACCCGCGCGGGCCGTCCGAGGCGACGTGCGCCGGACCACAGGGCCGACTGCATGCCGCCTTCGCCGGCGATCGCGCGAGCGAGCGAGCCTTCGCCTGCAGCTTTGATCAGTTGCAGGGCGCGGTAGAGGTTGGATTTCCCGACGCCGTTCTCGCCAACGAACAGCCCGATTTGTCCCAGCTCAAGCCGAATCGATTTGAGCGACCGGTAACCTTCAGCGACAAGCCCGGTTAGGCGCATGGTTTCGGACCAGGATCATGCGACAAACAAAAAATGGAGCGGAACGCCGATTCATAGTGATCGCATTCCGCTCTGGCCACAGACCGCCCGCTATTTGGCGCCGGGCTTCGCAAGATCCTGCGCCACCGCAAGATGCAGGAGTTCGGCGAGTTCGCGCGCCGCACGATTCTCGGCGTCGATCTGCGCACGATAGGACGCGAATTCCTGACCCGGCTTGTCGAAGGATGACGAGATCGAGCGTTGGCCATTGGCCACCGCCTTGCCGGTCTTGGCATCGGTCAGCGTGTAGGCCGCCGTCATGATAACGGTACCGGCAGTCGGCTGGTCCTGGTCCTTGGCAACCTGGATGCTTGCCGTGGAGATCACTGACTCCGTGACATTGAGCGTCAGCGAATAGACGGGTGTGGTCGTCCGTTCAGCGCCGCCGGTCAGTGAGAAGATCAGGTTGTTGCGCACCTGCTGGGCGTAACGCGAGGAAACCGGCTTCACGGCGATCGAGGCGAGCTCTTCGCGCGCGCTCACCGTCGAACCGGTCGAGAGCGGCTGGTTCGAGTAGAGTGGCCGCACCTGGCATGCTGAAACCAGCGCCATGCCGGCAAGCAAGCCAAAAAATGCCGCACGGCGCGCGAACGGAGCCGCTGTCTTTCGATGGTCAGGCAACGACATTGACGATCCTCTGGGGCACGACGATCACCTTGCGCGGCGCCTTGCCCTCGAGCGCCTTCTGTACGAAGTCCAGGGCCATGACGGCCTGTTCGACCTGAGCTTGGTCTGCGTCGCGGGCGATTGTCAAATCGCCACGCTTCTTGCCATTGATCTGTATCGGATAGACGACATCGTTGTCGACCACCAGTGCAGGGTCGAAGCGCGGCCAGGGCTGATTCGCGACAAAACCCTCGCCGCTCAGCGCCGACCAGCACTCTTCCGCCAGATGCGGCATCATCGGTGCAATCATGACGACAAGTGCTTCGACAGCCTCGCGCAGCGCGGCGGCATCTGTCTGGTTGCCTTTGCCGTCGACAAGCGCAGTCGCCGCCGGCTGGATCGTGTTGACCAGTTCGTAGAGACGGGCAACCGCCTTGTTGAAGGACAGGCGTTCGATGTCTTCACCGACTGCCTTCACCGTCTTGTGAACAGCCTTGGAGACCGCCGCACCAGCACCATCGCCGGCAGCTGCAGCTGCAACGCCTGTCAGTGCAGGCGCCGTCTCGGACACCAGCCGCCAGATACGCTGAACGAAACGGTGCGCGCCTTCCACACCGGCCTCCGTCCAGATGACGTCGCGTTCCGGTGGCGAATCCGACAGCATGAACCAACGCGCCGTGTCGGCGCCGTAGCTCGCCAGAATGTCGTCGGGGTCGACGACGTTCTTCTTCGATTTCGACATCTTCTCGATGGCGCCGATCTCGACCGGGCTGCCGTCCGCAATCAGCGTGGCGCTGCGCTTGCCGTCGACATCCACGATGTTCACGTCCACAGGCTGCACCCAGTACGCGTTCGGGCCGGTACCTGCGCGATAGGTTTCGTGCACCACCATGCCTTGCGTGAACATGCCTTCGAAGGGCTCCTTCACCTCATTGAGATGACCGGTGACCTGCATGGCGCGCGTGAAGAAGCGCGAATAAAGCAGATGCAGGATCGCGTGCTCGATACCGCCGATATACTGCCTGACCGGCAACCAGCCGTTCTTGCCATCGACATACTCAAGCGTTGTCGGCGCCTTGTCGTTCCACGGATCGGTGAAGCGGGCGAAATACCAGGACGAATCGACGAAGGTGTCCATCGTGTCGGTGTCACGCCGGGCTGGCTTGCCGCATTGCGGGCACCCGACATGCTTCCAGGTCGGATGATGGTCGAGCGGATTGCCTGGCTTGTCGAAGGTAACATCGGTCGGCAGTTCGACCGGCAGATCCTTTGCCGGCACCGGCACCGCGCCGCAGGCCTCGCAATGGATGACGGGGATGGGGCAGCCCCAATAGCGCTGGCGCGAGATCAGCCAGTCGCGCAGGCGGAACTGAACCTTGCGCTCGGCCTGCGGCCGATTGCCGATCGTCACGCCGGACAGTCTGGTCGCCACCTCGTCAAAGGCTTCCCTGAAACGCATGCCGTCGAGGAAGCGCGAATTGATCATGGCGCCATCGTCGACAAAGGCTTCTTCCGTGATGTGGAAGCTCGCGGCATCGACACCATCCGGCAGCACCACCGGGGTGACCGGCAGGCCATATTTGTTGGCGAAGTCGAGGTCGCGCTGGTCGTGGCCCGGGCAGCCGAAGATCGCCCCGGTGCCGTAGTCCATCAGCACGAAATTCGCGACATAAACCGGCAGCGTCCAGTTCTCGTCGAACGGATGAACGACGCGCAGGCCGGTGTCGAAGCCCTTCTTCTCGGCCGTCTCGAGCGTCGCCGCCGAAGTGCCCATGTGGCGCACTTCTTCGATGAAAGAAGCGAGCTCGGGATTGCTTGCTGCGACCTTTTTGGCCAGCGGATGGTCTGCAGCGATCGCCATGAAGGAAGCGCCGAAGATCGTGTCCGGACGCGTCGTGTAGACTTCGAGCTCGGTTTCGCCGGCAGGCGGATTGGCCAGCGCCCAGCGGACCAGCAGGCCTTCGGAGCGGCCAATCCAGTTGGCCTGCATGATGCGGACCTTTTCCGGCCACTTGTCCAGCGTGTCCAGGCTGTCCAGCAGATCCTGGCTCATCGAGGTGATCTTGAAGAACCACTGCGTCAGGTCGCGCTGCTCCACCGGTGCGCCGGAGCGCCAGCCGCGCCCGTCGATGACCTGTTCATTGGCCAGCACGGTCATGTCGACCGGATCCCAGTTGACCTTGGCCGACTTTCGCTCGACCAGCCCGGACTTCCAGAAGTCCAGGAAGATCTTCTGCTGGTGCTTGTAGTAGCTGGGGTCACAGGTCGCGATTTCACGCGCCCAGTCGAGCGACAGGCCCATGGTCTTCAGCTGGCCCTTCATCGTCTCGATGTTCTTGTAGGTCCAGTCGCGCGGGTTGACGTTGTTGTCGCGCGCCGCATTCTCCGCCGGCAGACCGAAGGCGTCCCAGCCCATCGGATGCAGCACGTTGTAGCCCATGGCGCGGCGCCAGCGCGCGACGACGTCGCCCATCGTGTAATTGCGCACATGGCCCATATGGATACGCCCCGATGGATAGGGGAACATCTCGAGCACGTAGTATTTCGGCCGCGGATCCTCGTTCTTCGTCTCGAAGAGCTTGGCCTCGTCCCATGCCTTCTGCCACCTGGGCTCTGCTGCGCGGGGGTTGTATCGTTCGGTTGCCATGGCCGGTTTTTCACTTACAAAGCATGCGGGAAACCACCGGTTGGTCCGGCGGTTCAAGGACATGGTCCGGGTCTTCACCATGCTTTCGGGAACCCGTCAACCATATGGGCAGCAGGGCCCGGCAAAAACAGCAGGATCAGGGCAGGTTGGTACATGAGTGACGCGGTTCAGCAACTCGAAACGGTCAAGGCGAGAATCGCGGCCGCTGAGCACGAAGCGGACCGGCCGGCCGGAGCCGTGACCCTGGTTGCGGTTTCCAAGACCTTCGATGCCGACGCCATCCGCCCGGTGCTTGCCGCCGGCCAGCGCGTCTTCGGCGAAAACCGCGTGCAGGAAGCGCAAGGCAAATGGCCCGCGCTGCGCCAGGAATTTCCCGGCATCGAGCTGCACCTGATCGGTCCGCTGCAGTCCAACAAGGCGAAAGAGGCGGTCGCGCTGTTCGACGTCATCGAAACGGTCGACCGCGAAAAGATCGCGTCGGAACTGGCGAAGGAAATCGACCGGCAAGGCAAGGCGCCAAAGCTTTATGTGCAGGTCAACACCGGCTCGGAGCCACAGAAGGCGGGTATCGAACCGAAGGATGCCGTGGCTTTCGTCGCCCGTTGTCGCGACGTGCACGGCCTCGCCATCGAAGGGCTGATGTGCATCCCGCCCGCGGAAGAGAACCCCGGCCCGCACTTTGCGCTTCTGGAAAAACTCGCTCGCGAGGCAGGCGTGGAGAAACTGTCGATGGGCATGTCCGGCGACTACGAACTGGCGGTGGCCTTCGGCGCCAGTTCGGTCCGGGTCGGCTCGGCCATCTTCGGCCACCGATAAACCGGACTCCCTTCCCGATCATAAAAGAAAGGCCGGGAAGTTCCCGGCCTTCCCACTTTAATAGCCCGGCAGAGCTTACTCGGCCGGGACGATCTTGCCGTCTTCCCACTTGAACAGCGAGAAGCTCGGGCTGGACAGGTCGCCGGTCTCGCCATAGGTCAGCTTGCCGATGGCGGTCGGGATGGCTTCACCACCCTTGAGCGCGGTGGCGACGGCAGCCGGATCGTCCTTGCCGGCCTTCTCGATACCTGCTTTCAGCACCTGAACGGCAGCATAGGCGTTCAGCGTGAAGGCTTCGGCCGGGATACCCTTGGCCTTGAGCGCTTCGACAGCCTGTGCCGAGTCCGGATTTTTCAGCGCATCGGTGGCGTTGGTGAACAGCGTTCCGGCAGCCGCCTGGTTGCCGATCGCCCAATATTCAGTGTTGGAAAGGCCTTCACCGCCGATGATCAGCGCCTTGATGCCGGCGTCGGCCAGCTGACGGGCAAGCAGGCCGCCCTCCGGATGATAGCCACCGAAATAGATCACTTCGGCGCCGTCGGACTTCAGGCGGGTAACCAGAGCCGAGAGATCCTTTTCACCGGGAGTCAGCGAGTTGTGGCTGACTTCCTTGACGCCGCCGGCGTTGATCGCCTTCTTGAAGGAGTCGGCCAGACCCTTGCCGTAAGTGCCCTTGTCATCGACGACGGCGACCTTCTTGTCCTTCAGGTTCTTCACCACATAGGCAGCGGCGACTTCCGCCTGCTGGTCGTCGCGGCCACAGGTGCGCAGGACGTTGGTCAAACCACGGTTGGTCAGGTCCGGCGCGGTTGCGGTTGGCGTTACCATCAGCACGCCGTTTTCGGCGAACACATCGGAAGCGGCCATGGCCACGCCCGAAGTGACCGGACCGACGACGAACTTCACGCCTTCACCCACCAGCTGGTTGGCGGCGGAAACGCCCTGCTTCGGATCGCCGGCATCGTCGGCGAGCTTCAGCACAACCTTCTCACCCTTGATGCCGCCTTCCTTGTTGATGACGTCCACGGCGGCTTCGGCGCCGTTCTTGACCTGGTCACCGTAAGCGGCAACCGGGCCGGTCACCGGTGCGACAAGGCCGATGACGATGTCGGCGCGGGCAGCGGTTGCCGCGACCATCACGGAAGCTGCGAATGCAACGCTGGCAAGCAGTTTTTTCGTATTCACGGGAATCCTCCTCAAGCGAACCTCTAGAGCAAAGTGTACAGCTTCGGGTTCGACCGATAGCCTGACCCCGCGCTTAGCGGCGTGACGTGGCTTTTGCAATCAGCCAGAGCCGCCAAGCCGATGGGCTTTTGGGCCAGAAATGAACGCTCCGATTGACCCGGAATCGTGGGTTTGGCTTTACCGGAGGCGATCGACTATCTGCCGGTGGTCAGCGTCATCTTGCCGCTGTCAGCCTGGCATGTCTATCGCCAGCCACCGGACAATTTCGAAACAGGAGGCGCCCCCTGGGAGCGGGACAAATCGAGCACAGCGTTTGCCTCGCGATCCAGATACGATTGTCTGGCTAGCCGATTTCCCAGCCGATCAGTGCAGCAGAATCTCGCCGTCGACCTTGCGCCATTCATTGGGTGAGATCAGCTTCTTGTGCGTGAAGCAGACGGAGTGGAGCGGTCCTTCGAGCTTCTCGCGCCAGAATGTGATGAAAGCGCCCAAAATCGGGAATTTCGGAGCGATATCGTAATCCTGCCAGACGTAGGTCTGCAGCAGATGCGGATGATCGGGATAGTGGTACAGGATGCGGGCCGTGGTCAGTCCATAGCCTTTGAGCAGAAGTTCCAGTTCGGAATGGTCGCGCATGGCAGCCCTCGCAAGTCGATCTCGGGTGTGTTGAACCTCAACACACCCCTGCCGGTCCTCCCGGAAAAATTGTGCGCCTCGAACGTTAACCATGCCTTTAAACGTGTGAACCGGGCTTCCGGTTCGACCTCACCGTGTGCGATTGCGCGCAATTTTCCGTTACGGACGAGCAAACCCAATGTCTAATATTGCCGTAACGTCCGAACTGATAATAATGCCCGCGATTTTCGCGGCCCGCAGGCCGCAACGCCGCCACCCGGCGGATGATCTCAGGAGGAAGACCAAGACATGACCGAGGCGAAGGTCCACCGCGTACAGCCAGCGTGGAAGAAGCATGCGCTGATCGACAATGAGACGTATGTGAAGTGGTACGCAGAGAGCGTGAAGAACCCCGACAAATTCTGGGGCAAACACGGCAAGCGCCTCGACTGGTTCAAGCCCTATACCAAGGTCAAGAATACCTCCTTTGACGGCAAGGTGTCGATCAAGTGGTTCGAGGACGGGCAGTTGAACGTCTCGGTGAACTGCATCGACCGGCACCTGAAGAAGCGCGGCGACCAAGTGGCGATCATCTGGGAAGGCGACAATCCCTACGATGACAAGAAGATCACCTACAACGAGTTGCACGAGCATGTCTGCCGGCTCGCCAATGTGATGAAGAAGCAAGGCGTCAAGAAGGGCGACCGTGTCACCATCTACATGCCGATGATCCCGGAAGCAGCTTACGCAATGCTGGCCTGCACCCGTATCGGTGCCGTCCACTCGGTGGTGTTCGGCGGCTTCTCACCGGATGCGCTGGCCGGCCGCATCGTCGATGCCACCTCGACCTTCGTCATCACCGCCGATGAGGGCCTTCGCGGCGGCAAGAGCATTCCGCTGAAGGAAAACACCGACAAGGCTGTCGAGATCGCTGCCAGGCAGAAGATAACCGTAAAGTCTGTCGTCGTGGTGCGCCGCACCGGCGGCAAGATCGGCTGGGTCGAGGGCCGCGACCTCTGGTATCATGACGAGGTCCGGACGGTTAAGGCGGAATGCAAGCCCGAGAAGATGAAGGCGGAAGACCCACTGTTCATCCTCTACACCTCGGGCTCGACCGGCAAGCCGAAGGGTGTGCTGCACACCACCGGCGGCTATCTCGTCTACGCCTCGATGACGCACCAGTATGTCTTCGATTACCATGACGGCGACATCTACTGGTGCACGGCCGATGTCGGCTGGGTGACAGGCCACAGCTACATTCTCTACGGCCCGCTCGCCAACGGCGCCACCACGCTGATGTTCGAAGGCGTACCGAACTATCCGTCGGTGTCGCGCTTCTGGGAGGTGGTCGACAAGCACAAGGTCAACATCTTCTACACCGCTCCCACCGCCATCCGCGCGCTGATGGGCGCCGGCGAGGCGCCGGTGAAAAGGACCTCGCGCAAGAGCCTGCGCGTTCTGGGTTCGGTCGGCGAGCCGATCAACCCGGAAGCCTGGGAATGGTATTTCAACGTCGTCGGCGAAAAGAAGGTGCCGATCGTCGATACCTGGTGGCAGACCGAGACCGGCGGCATCCTGATCACACCGCTGCCCGGCGCCACCGATCTCAAGGCTGGCTCGGCGACGCGGCCGTTCTTCGGCATCACGCCACAACTGGTCGACAATGACGGCAAAGTGCTGGAGGGTGCTGCCGACGGCAATCTGTGCATCACCGACTCCTGGCCCGGCCAGATGCGCACCGTCTATGGTGACCACGAGCGCTTCGTGCAGACCTATTTCTCGACCTACAAGGGCAAATATTTCACCGGCGACGGCTGCCGCCGCGACGATGACGGCTATTACTGGATCACCGGCCGCGTCGATGACGTCATCAACGTGTCGGGTCACCGCATGGGCACGGCCGAGGTGGAATCCGCGCTCGTTGCCCACGACAAGGTGTCGGAAGCCGCCGTCGTCGGCTATCCGCACGACATCAAAGGCCAGGGCATCTACTCCTATGTCACGCTGATGGCCGGCGTTGTGCCGACGGAGGACCTGCGCAAGGAACTGATCGCGCATGTGCGCAAGGAGATCGGAGCGATTGCCTCGCCCGACAAGATCCAGTTCGCGCCGGGCCTGCCCAAGACACGCTCAGGCAAGATCATGCGCCGCATCCTGCGCAAGATCGCCGAGGACGATTTCGGCGCGCTCGGCGACACTTCCACCCTCGCCGACCCCGCCGTCGTCGACGACCTGGTCAGCAACAGGCAGAACAAGAAAGCCTAGAGCAATCCAGGAAAAGTGTGCAGCGGTTTTCCTGGAATTGTGTAAAAACAAAGAGTTAGAGTGTTTTCGTGAAAAACGGAAACGCTCCAGGCACTCCGATCCTGCCCAGATCGATCAATCGCCGGAGGCGCTCTCGTCTCCGGCGACTTCACGGCTCCATCTAAGCTGGAATTCGATCTCTTCTTCGCTGTCACCACGCTCGTGTTC
Source organism: Mesorhizobium loti (assembly GCF_002858745.1). GTDB lineage: Bacteria > Pseudomonadota > Alphaproteobacteria > Rhizobiales > Rhizobiaceae > Mesorhizobium > Mesorhizobium loti_F. The sequence goes on from NZ_PJRO01000013.1 coordinate 26,433, forward strand.
GACGCTCGCCACCGCACCGGCGGGAACGCGGATCTTTTCGCCACCGATACTGATCTCGAACCTCTTCCCGGTTTCGAGCGCATCTGCGAGCCGGCGTAGCTTGGCCACGAATTCCTGCCTCGGATAGATTTTGTCGATATCGCGGTCGGTGGGGTGGCTCATTTCAGTTTCTCCATCAGCGTCACGTTATTACCCGAGCAGCGTGGCTGTCGGATGACCGCAGCTGACTGAAGCGCTTTCGCAGGAGAGCCGTCACCGTCCTGCCGCACTCCTGAAGGCGGCGGCGAGAACCTTCAGCATCTCGCGTGCCTCGCGCCGACCCGGACGCGTCATCAGCACGATGTCTTGACCCGGCAACGGCGGCAGCGCAAGGCTTGCCCCGACATCGATGGCACCGGCTGGCGCGACCCTCTGGGCAAGTGCCGCTACGGCCAGACCGGCACTGACAGCGGCACCGAGGGCCAGAACACCGCCGCCAACGAAGGCTTCCGTCCACGGCAGACCCGCTTCATCGAGCGCATCAATGGCGAGCGCCCGGATGCCGCAGGGCGCGGCCAAAGCAGCCAGCCTGAGCGGCTCGCCCGGCCGATGCTGGAACGACGGCGATGCGAACCAGCGAAACGGCTCGCGAAACAGGATCTCGCCATCAGCATTGTCGTCGCCGCGTCGCGCGATCACCGCGTCCAGTTCGCCATGACCATAGCGGGCGACGACGTCGCGCGAGGAAGCAATCCGCACCTCGACAACCAGTGACGGGTCATAGGCATTCAGCCTTGCCAGCAGCAATGGCAGTTCCGATCCGGCGACGTGATCGCTGATGCCGAGCGTCAGCCGGCTGGGTACCGCTGCCCGGGTACTGGAAAGCGCACGCTCATGCGCTTCGAGCAGATTGCGTGCCGCCGGCAGGAACCGCTCACCCTGCGCGGTCAGCCGGACATGACGTGGTGTACGCTCCAGCAGGCGGGTGTCGAGGCGGGTTTCCAGTCGCTTCAGCTTGAGGCTGATCGTCGCCTGCGATGTGTCGAGCACCTCTGCCGCCCGTGTGAAGGAGGCAAGGTCCGCGACCAGAACGAAAGCCTGAACCGTATCGATATCGAGCGTTCGAGTTGGATCTGTCATTTTCAAGTCTTATGATTGATATATCCATAGATATGTTTTCATAATGAATGCAAAGTGGCAAGCTGCATCAAAACCAAGGAGCACAGCCATGTTGATGATGCAGTACATCCACCGTCTTCCCGCCGACTACGAGATGGACAAGCTCGCCAGGCGGGCGGCCAGCCTGGGTCCGGATTGGGACGACACGCCCGGCCTCGGCTTCAAGGCTTTCATTGCGCAGCAGCACGGCGAGAACGGCGCGATCAACAACGCCTATTCCTCGCTTTATCTGTGGCTGGACGACGAGGCCGCCAGCGACTTCATCACCGGCGAGCGTTTCCAGAAGGTGATCGACGGTTTCGGCCGCCCGGCCATCGAGACATGGTTGCCGCTTGACGTCCATCTCGGATCGGCAACCGGCGCACGTTCCGTCACGCGCGAAGATATCCTGATCGATCCCGCGACCCATTTTGCAGCCCTGAAGCGCAGCGAAAACGAGCGCAACACCTCGATCATCAAACAGCCAGGCATCTTTGCAGCCGTCACGGCCATCGACCTGGCCAACTGGCGCCTGTCGCGCTTCCAGCTTTCCGCCGAGGCGGCAAGCACGCCTGAGCGGGGCTCAGCCTACACTATTCTGCATCTGGCGAAGCCCGGAATTCCGGCGCTTGTCGCGGCAGCATGAAACTGTTGCGATCCTGCACTTGCGCTTGCGTGCAAAACATCCCACCTTGTGCGCGTGTTCAACGAACTGAAAGGAGGTGATCCGATGTCGAGTGATTTCGTTTTCCAGAGCGTGATCCCGGCGGATCGCCTTCACGGAGAGCAGTCTCTCCGCTGAAGCGCGTGACGCGCGGCGCACGATCCGAAGCGATCGTGGCCACGGGCCGCGCCCTGGACGAAAGCCACGGAAGGCCGCCCATCGCAAGATGTGGCGGCCTTTTCCGTTTGTGGTGGAGCAGTCAGGCAGACTTGCTACTTTGTCAGAGCCAGCTTGTTCATGTTGCTGGCGATCTTATCGAAGGCCGCCTTCAGTTCTGGCCCGGTAGAGGCGTCAAAGAAATGCTTCCCGCCACTGTCGGGGGTGGCGCATTTTTGCAGTAAGTCGATGGCCTTGGCCCGAGAATCAGCACTGATATCGCGGTTATAGAGATCGAATCCGATGGTGTAGATCTCGATGCCTTTGGCACGCATACCTTCGCAAAGCTTGATGGCCGCATCACGTGGCGGGGCCTTGCCATCCTTATACACCCCTCTGTCGGTGGAAGCGTCGAAATAGGAAAGGTTGAACAGGCCGTCCGTCATCAAGATCGCATATTTGCCTATCTTGGTATTGTCATAGTCCATTGGGCGTTGCGCTTCGGGGAGCGCTCCCGCCCAGTTCGGCGAGAGCAGGTACCAGCTCCATTGCACGCCGATATGACCGGCCGTACCGCCCTCAAACTCAAATAATTCGATTCGGGATTTCAGCGCTTGGGCATCGGACGTGAGCGGCACTATTTCCGCTTTAGGACACATAATACTGGCGGAAAAGCCAGCAGATCCACCGGAATAAGTCTTTATGAATACATCCCGATTAACCATGCTTTGTTCGGGGCCATCGTCGGTATATTGGTATTCACCCTTACGCTCAGTGGCGCAGTTGTATTTATTATTCGTGCTGTTGCTCGAATTCGCCGGCAGTCGCGGTTCATTGTTACCTGGCGCCTGCTTGCGTTCACTTTCCTTTGTTTCAATGAAAACGGAGCTTGCGGCTAGGCTGCTACCGACATTCACCGAATTTGCATAAGGTATCAGGGCCACGCGCACCCTTGGCCGGGTTGGACTTTGATCTCTGAAAATGGCATCGATCGCATCTTTTGCAGCGTTCTTGAGATCCCGGACCTTTGTGCCATCTTTCATCGATCCCGTCAGGTCGAGCATCATTGCAATCTCGATCTGACGGAATGAGAAGACAGCGGCTCCCGTTTGCGACACCCGCCGCGTCTTCTCCGTCCCAAACAAGGGGAAATAAAGCGGAACGTCGACATGGGCTTCAACCTGAAGCGTGAACTTGGAACGATCCAGGGTCACCTTGTCGATCACGATCTGATTGTTGGTCAAAGTGCCGCCGGTACTGTTGGCGTCCAGATAGACCTTGATGATCTTTTTCGCTTCGTCCTCGGTCGCCGTCCCTGTCGTGAGGTCTCGCGCCGTCGAGGTCACCGCCGCATCGATGGCATTTCCAAGTGCCGAGCGAGCATTCATCATTTGCCCCACATCGACAGCGAAGCCCACGGCCAACGCCAGCACGCCCATCACGACGCCGGCCATGACCATGAAATTGCCGCCGCGGTCCTTGCCGAACCTGCCAATCAGTCGCCGAAGCCTGCCGAAATCTGCCATTGCCCTTCCCCGCCCTGCGGAACCTGAAATCGTCAATGCAGGTTTCCAGCCGGATGGAGCGGCATCTGTGCCAATATTGGTGATTGCTTGGTAAAAGCCCGGCATTTCCAGGCGCCGAACCGTAACGAAGGTAAATATCGGGTAAATATCCGGGCAGAGAGGCCGCTCTGTTCATCGAACGCTAACCTTGCTGGCTCCGGCAAGGTTAGCAACAGCAGCCCCCTGTCTCTCCCGGGGACAGGTGTCTGTGCCTTAATAGCTCAGGAGCGTCCGGTGCCGTCTCCGTCAGAAGTCGCTGGTCAGACCCTTCACCTCCCAGTCGCCATAGCGATTGGGATCGTTGCCGCCACGCCCGCCGATTTCTTTCGGCAGTGCGGCCTCGGCCTGGCGATAGGTCTTGCGGCGGGCCTCGGCTTCGACCAGCGCGCGTTTGGCGGCCGGTGACAGCGCCTTATCTTGGCCTGCTTCGCCCGGCATCTGCTGCGGCTTGCGGTTTTCGTCCGGCATGCTTTTCTTCCGATGGATTGAAACGGCTTGGGCTTCTTACCATCATATAGCGAAACCACGGCTGGGGATCGACCCTTGCCAGGCGATGGAGAAACATTTGAGCACGATGCGCACAGCCATGCTTCTGGCCGCCATGACGGCGCTGTTCATGGGTGTCGGCTTCCTGATCGGCGGCTCCGGCGGCATGATGATTGCGTTGATCATCGCAATCGCCACCAATTTTTTCAGCTATTGGAACGCCGACAAGATGGTGCTGTCGATGAACCACGCCGTCGAAGTCGACGAGCGCAGCGCGCCTGAATTCTACGCGATCGTGAAAAGCCTGGCTGCCAATGCCGGCCTGCCAATGCCGCGCGTCTACCTGATCGACACCGATCAGCCCAACGCTTTCGCCACTGGCCGCAATCCCGAAAACGCCGCTGTCGCTGCCTCGACCGGGCTGCTGCAGCACCTGTCGCATGAAGAGGTCGCCGCGGTGATGGCGCATGAGCTCGCCCATGTGCAGCACCGCGACACTCTTACCATGACTGTCGTGGCGACTTTTGCCGGCGCCATTTCGATGCTGGGCAATTTCGCCTTTTTCTTCGGCGGCAACCGCGAGAACAACAATCCGCTCGGCTTCATCGGCGTGCTGGTGGCTATGATTGTCGCGCCTTTCGCCGCCATGATCGTGCAAATGGCGGTGAGCCGTACCCGCGAATATGAGGCCGACAGGCGTGGCGCCGAAATCTGCGGCCATCCGCTGTGGCTGGCTTCTGCCCTTGACAAGATCGCGCGCGGCGCCGAACGCATCCGCAACGACGATGCCGAGCGCAATCCTGCCACCGCGCATCTTTTCATCATCAATCCGCTATCCGGCGAGCGCATGGACAATCTCTTCTCTACCCACCCGAATACAGAAAACCGTATTGCAGCATTGCAGGCCCTCGCCGAGCAGATGGGTCAGGCGCGGGAAGCTGGCGAAACGGCATATCCGGAGGCTGCACCTTCGCCACGCCATGCCCAGCCCGGCGCCGCCGGCCCGTGGGACGGCGACCCCGAACCACACGCCGATCAGCACGAGCAGCCCGAAGCGCCGCAATCCAATCCGTGGGGTCGCAACCCGTCCGGGCCGAAAGGCCCATGGTCGTGAGCCAGGACGGCAGGGCTGCCCGCAAGCCAACCTTCCATCGTTCCGACAGTCTGCCGCAAGCACCCGGCCTGGCCGCACGCCAGGCGGCCGCGCGACTGCTGGCCGCCGTTATCGATGCCCACACGCCGCTCGACGGACTGACCGACAACGAACACGGACACCCGCAGTACCGGGCACTCGACGGACGAGACCGCGCCCTGGTGCGCGCCATTCTGGTGACGGCACTGCGCTATCGAATGACCATTGCCGGCCTGCTCTCACGCCGGCTGGAAAAGCCGTTGCCAGCCAATGCCACCACGCTTTCGCACATCCTGCATGTCGCGGCAGCGCAGGTGCTGTTCCTGGACGTTCCAGACAGCGCCGCCGTCGATCTCGCCGTTACCCACGCCAAGGCCGATCCACGCACTGCGCGTTTCTCCGGCCTGGTCAACGGTGTGTTGCGCGCTCTGGTTCGTGCCAAGGATGCCGAGTTGCCGCAGGCACTTGCGACCACCGACGACGCGCCGTCGTGGTTCGGCGACCGCTTGCGCAAGGCCTACGGTCCTGCGTTGGCCCATACCATCCTGGCCGCGCACCGGATCGAGGCACCCGTCGACTTCACAGTGAAGGCCGATCTAGCGCTGTGGGCAGAGCGCCTCGGTGGCATCGTCCTGCCAACAGGCACGGTGCGCGTGGAGAAACTGCCTGCCCCCGTCATTGAGTTACCCGGATTCGCCGAGGGTGCCTGGTGGGTGCAGGACGCCGCCGCCGCCCTGCCGGCCAGGCTGTTCGGCGATATCGCCGGCAAGCGTGTCGCCGACCTTTGCGCGGCTCCCGGCGGCAAGACGGCACAACTCGTTCTGGCCGGAGCCAAGGTAACAGCGGTCGACACGTCCAAAAGCCGTCTGACGCGGCTCGGCCAAAATCTCGACCGGCTCGGCATGAGTGCCGAGATCGTCCAGTCCGATCTGTTCGACTACAGTCCAACCGAACTTTTCGATGCCGTGTTGCTGGACGCGCCCTGCTCATCCACCGGGACGGTGCGCCGACATCCCGACGTGCCGTGGACCAAAACGCCAGCCGACATCGAGAAGCTTGCCAGCTTGCAGCGACGTCTTCTGGAAAAAGCCGTCACGCTGGCGAAACCAGGCGGCCACATTGTCTTTTCCAACTGCTCTCTTGATCCACTCGAGGGTGAGGAATTGCACCGCTCCTTCCTGGCCGAAGCGACGGATGTCACCGATGATCCGATTCGAGCAGACGAGATCTCCGGCATTGGGTCCTTCGTGACGGAACAGGGCACGCTGCGCACGACACCGGCGGGCTTCGAATTTGGCGAACCGGCAATTTCCGGCCTCGACGGTTTCTTTGCAGCCCGCTTCCGTAGAAAGCCCTGATCTCGCCCCTCGACTTTATTGTCGCGGCAAAATACCTCCGAACCCTCCAAAAAAGGTCTGGTGCAACCCTGATCTGTGGGCTTTCGGCGGAATTTGCTTTCAAGGATGGTGCTCCATCCTATAATTCACGCTGGCGGACGGGATAATCGAGGAGGTTTTTTGGCACTCGCTGCCGACGACACGACGCGTCTGTGGACGCTCGTCGCGAAGGAGTTTTGGCGCAAGGCGCGCCGACGCCTGCGCGCCGGGCCGGTCTACCGCTGGCGCTATTCGGGCCGCACGCCCGAACGCGTGCTGATCGCGCCGCCCGACCTCAGGCTGGCCGATCCGCAGATCGCGCACGAGATCTATTACGGACGTTTCCCGCTCTCCGGCCATCTGGTCGAGACCGGTGGCCTGTCGCCGTTTCAGCTCGATGTCACCCATGACGGCTGGGTGCGCTCGCTGCACGGCTTCCGCTGGCTGCGTCACATGCGCGCCGCCGGAACCGATCTCGCTGCCGCCAATGCGCGTGCGCTGGTCTCCGACTGGATCGTCCAGCATGGCAATCGCATTGCTGGCCCGGCGTGGGAGCCGGCCACCACCGCCAAGCGCATCATCGCTTGGCAGCAGCATTCCTCCGTCGTCCTGCAGGGTGCCGAATTTCCGTTCTACCGCGCATTCCTGAAATCGCTTGCGGTGCAGATCCGCTACCTGCGTTCGCTGGCGCGGGAGATGCCGGACGGCAAGGACGTGCTGCGCGCCCGCGTCGCTCTAGCCTTTGCCGCGCTGTCCCTGCCTGCATCAGCCGCGGCGCTGCGTTCGGCTACACGCAATCTAGGCGAAGAACTCGACCGCCAGATCCTTCCCGATGGCGGCCATATCTCGCGCAATCCACTGACGGTGCTGGAAATCCTGGCCGATCTCCTGCCGTTGCGCCAGACCTACGCCAATCAGGCAGAGACACCGCCGGCGGCATTGATCGGTGCCATCGACCGCATGCTGCCGGCGCTGCGCTTCTTCCGCCATCACGACGGCAGCCTTGCCCGCTTCAACGGCATGGGCGCCACCATCCAGGACCGTATCGCCGCGATCCTGCGCCACGACGACACCGCCGGCGCGCCGCTGCTGCATGCGCCCCATTCCGGTTACGAGCGATTGGCCATGGGCGACGTGACCGTGATTGCCGATACCGGCGCACCGCCACCCATCGATGTTTCCAATTCAGCTCATGCCGGCTGCCTGTCTTTCGAGCTCTCGTCCGGCCGCCAGCACTACATCGTCAATGCCGGTGTCGACACCTATGGCGCTGCGGAGTTCCGTCCGCTGGCGCGCGCCACCGCCGCGCATTCCACGGCAACGCTCAACGACACATCATCCGCGCGTTTCGCCCTGTCGATTCGCGTCGGCGGCCTGCCAGGTTCACCCTTGCTCGGCGGCCCGCGCAAAGTGTCGAGCGAACGGCTCGACGACGGCAGCCGCCAAGGCTTCGTTGCCCGCCACGACGGCTATGCGCAACGTTTCGGCATCCTGCATGAACGCGAACTGGTTCTATCGGCAAACGGCAATGTGCTGACTGGCCGCGACCGTTTCCTGCGCGCTGGCAACATCCGCAATGATGGCCGTGATACCGTCGCGGTCCGTTTCCACATCCATCCCGACGCCAGCCTGTTCCGCGACGAGCACGACAGGCTGGTGCTTGCCGCCGAGGGCGGTGACATCTGGGTGTTCACCTCTCCGCAAGTGCAGCCCGAGGTCGAGGAGTCGATCTTCTTCGCCGGCATCGTCGGGCCGCGCCGCAGCCGGCAGATTGCACTGCATTTCCAGGCCACGTCCCTGGCGGAGGTGCATTGGCAGTTCGTACGCACAGGTCCAGCCGGTTTCGCTCCGAAGGATTGATCCCGGCTCGCCCGATTCATTGGTCCGGCGCGAAGCCTGCAAGCTTCCGAGCATAAGTTCTGAGATCCACCGGCCAGTTTGCCATTTCGCGCGCGAACCTCTCCGGGTCGCCGGCAAACAAGGCACGCGATGCCTCTTCGAAACCGGGCAGGTTTCCGGCGACAGCCGAAAGGAAAAGATAGGACGCTTCACGTCGGGCCCGACGGTCGCTCTCGTCACCGTCGGCGCGACGTGCGGCATCGACAAGCCGGCGCAGCGCCTGTGAAGCGCCACCCGGCTGCGCAACCAGCCATTCCCACTGCCGCGGCAGCAACGTGATCTCGCGCGCCACCACCCCGAGTTTTGGGCGGCCGCGGCCGCGCGCTCCGACATCCGAGGCAGACAGCTCCTCGGCGGCGGGCTCTGCTGCCCGGATCGGTGGAAATCGTTCAGCAAGCCGCGCAATGATCTCCGCATCCGAACCACGCAGATCGAGATCGACGACGGCACCCGTTGTGTCATCGAAGACCAGGACGGCAACATCCGCAGTATCGCCATGCGCTTTCACGGCGAGCGTCACCTCAACCAGCGGTCCGCTGGCGATACGGCGAGCGCCCGCGAACGCAGTGCAGGCGGCAGTCAAAGACAAAGGCATTACAGCTCTCCTTGGCGCCACTCTCATGCACCGATTTGAGTCTCGATGTCAAATATTACCCGGGTATAATTGACATAGCCGTTCCTTGCTCCTACATGCGGCTCCGAAAGGTTTTCGATCATGGGCAATGTCGACAGGAAGGCCGCCATCGCGGCGTACAAGAAACGCGAGGCGCCCGCGGGCATCTTTGCGCTGACTTGCGACGGGACAGGTCAACGCTGGATCGGCCATTCGCCGGATCTGGACGCGATGCCAAACCGGCTGTGGTTCACGCTCCGGTTGGGCAGCCATCGCTCGGCCGAACTCCAGGCGGCCTTTAACCAGCACGGGCAGGATGGCATCGCCATCGAGGTGGTCGAGCATTTCGCAGATGATGTCCAGCCGCAGGGTGCGGCGCTGAAGGAGCGCTTGTCCTTCTGGCGTGACAAGATGGACGCGCTCCCTGCCTGAGTTTGTGCGGGATGCGCCTTCCAGCGCCGACCATGCTTGATTTTGAGCCTCCTTGTGCTACGGCCCGGGCCAACGTCTTCAGCCCGCAGAAAGGCCGCCAGCCATGGCCGTTGCCGCCAAGAACATTCCCGCGCCGGATCTCGTCCCCGTCCGCCGCGCATTGCTTTCCGTTTCCGACAAGACCGGCCTGATCGATTTCGCTGCGGCACTCGCCAAGGCCGGCGTCGAACTGGTTTCGACCGGCGGCACCGCCAAGTCGATCGCCGCTGCGGGCATCGCGGTGCGTGACGTTTCCGAACTGACCGGATTTCCCGAGATCATGGACGGCCGCGTCAAGACGCTGCATCCTTCAGTGCATGGCGCATTGCTCGGGGTGCGCGACGATCCTGAACACGCCGCAGCCATGCGCGACCATTCCATTCAGCCAATCGATCTCGTTGTGGTCAATCTCTACCCGTTCGAGCAGGTACGCGCGTCCGGCGCCGGCTATGCCGCGATCGTGGAGAACATCGACATAGGCGGCCCGGCGATGGTGCGCGCCTCGGCCAAGAACCATGCCTACGTCGCCATCGTCACCGAGCCGGAAGACTACGCCGCCGTGCTGGAGACGCTCGGCGCCAATGGCGGCGCGCTGCCACTCGACTTCCGCAAGCAGCTGGCGGCAAAGGCCTTCGCCCGCACGGCAGCCTATGATGCAGCCATCTCCGGCTGGTTCGCCGAAGAGCTGAAGATCGAGCAGCCAACCTGGCGCGCGTTCGGCGGACGCCTGCAAAGTGTCATGCGTTACGGCGAGAACCCGCACCAATCGGCGGGCTTCTATGTCAACGGCGACAGCCGTCCCGGCGTCGCCACCGCGCGCCAGTTGCAGGGCAAGCAACTCTCCTACAACAACATCAACGACACCGACGCCGCTTTCGAGCTGGCCGGCGAGTTCGATCCTGCCCGCACCGCTGCGGTCGCGATCATCAAGCATGCCAACCCGTGTGGTGTGGCTGAAGGCGCCTCACTGAAGGAGGCCTATCTCAAGGCACTGGCCTGCGATCCGGTCTCGGCCTTCGGCGGCATTGTCGCGCTGAATCGCTTGCTGGACGCCGAGGCGGCGGAGGAAATCGTCAAGACCTTCACCGAGGTGATCATCGCGCCCGAGGCCTCCGAAGAGGCCGCGGCCATCGTCGCCGCCAAGAAGAACCTCCGCCTGCTGGTGACGAATGGCCTGCCTGACCCTCGCCAGGCTGGAATGACCATGAAGTCGGTCGCCGGCGGCTTGCTGGTGCAAAATCGCGACAATGCCGTTGTCGACGATCTCGACCTCAGGGTGGTCACCAGGCGTGCGCCGAGCGATGTCGAGATGGCCGACCTGAAATTCGCCTTCCGCGTCGCCAAACACGTGAAGTCAAACGCCATTGTCTACGCCAGGAACCGCGCCACGGTCGGCATCGGCGCCGGCCAGATGAGCCGTGTCGACTCCTCGCGCATAGCCGCACGCAAGGCACTGGATGCCGCGGAAGCCGCTGGCCATGCCGAACCGCTGACCAGGGGCTCGGTCGTCGCATCGGACGCCTTCTTCCCGTTTGCCGATGGGCTGCTGGCTGCTGTCGAAGCGGGCGCCACGGCCGTCATCCAGCCCGGCGGCTCGATGCGCGACGATGACGTCATCAAGGCGGCCGACGAGCATGGCATCGCCATGGTGTTCACCGGGACGAGGCATTTCCGGCATTGACCCCCTTCCTTCCCCGTTCAGGGGAGGGAGTGCCACGACGGGACGGACGAGGCCGCGCTAGAATCTTCCAGGTTCGCGATACTCGGTAGGCAGACGAGGAAGTGGCTGCCTCACCCTTCCCTCTTGTCCGCTGGATAGGGCGTGCCGGCGAGGATCGCCATGCCGGCGACCAGGAACAGGATGATCATTGCCATGCCGAGGCGCGGCGAACCGGTTGTCGCCGTGACAGTGGCAATCAGGAATGGCGCCAGGAAGCTGGTCGCACGCCCCGCCAGCGCATAGATGCCGAAATAGCGGCCGGATTCCTCGGCGGTGACGCTGCGCGCCATATAGGAGCGCGACGAGGCCTGTACCGGCCCGAACGCCAGGCCAATCAGCAGGCCATAGACGATGTAGGCCTTCTCGGCCGGCGTGCCGAACAGGCTACCCGTATCGATGCCAGGCAGCTGCAACCAGCCGAACAGCGTGTAGCCCGGCCCGGTCGAGATGATGCCGACGGTAGCGATGGTGAGAAACACCAGCGAGATCATCACCACGACCTTCGAACCAAGCCCGGTGTCGAGCCGTGCCGCGACCCAGCAGCCAAGAATGGCGACGACGTTGAGAATGATGCCGAACACGCCGATCTCGGTGATCGACCAGCCGAACATCGCCGCGGCAAAGGCCCCGCCGAGCGAAAGCAGTGCGTTGACGCCGTCCTGGTAGATCATGCGCGCGACGAGGAAGCGGAAGATGCCGACGCGCTTGCGCACTTCGGCCAGCGTCGATTTCAGCTCTGCCAGCCCCTGCTTGACCGCCGGGCCGACCGGCATGCCTTTCACCGCGTCCGGCGTGAAAAAGAACATCGGCAGGATGAAGATGAAATACCACAGCGCCGAGAGCGGTCCGGTCGCACGCGCGTCCTCGCCGAGCTTGGGATCAAGGCCAAAGATCGGATCGAGGCCGATAATTGTCTTGCCGGTCTCCGGCGATCCCGCCATCAATGCCACGACGAAGATCAGCGCCACCATTCCGCCGAGATAGCCTAGCCCCCAGGCGACATTGGAGATCTTGCCGATCTCGGCCTTCGGCACCAGGCGCGGCATCATCGAATCGTTGAAGACGGTCGAGAATTCCGCCGCCACCGAGGCCAGCGAGAAAAACAGCACGATCAGGAAAAGGTTCGAGCCCGGCGCCGCGAACCACAGCAGCGACAGGCTGACGATCTTGATCGTCGCGAAGAAAGCAATCCACGGCTTTCGCGGCCCGGTCTGATCGGCGATCGAACCGAGGATCGGTGAGAGTATCGCGATCACCAACCCTGCCGCAGCCAACCCATAACCCCATACTGCCTGGCCCATGGCGGGGTCCGCCGACAGGCGCGAGACGAAATAGGGGCCGAAGATGAAGGTGGTGACGAGCGTGAAGAAGGGCTGTGCTGCCCAGTCGAAGAACATCCAGCCCCAGATGCCGCGCCCGGAAGCGCGCTGCATGGTCACGTCGCTCATCTGTCCTCCACCGCTTTCGTCCCGCTCGCGGTGGCCCATGTCTGCACGTTTTTCAGGGCCCTGCAAAGACCCGATACAGGTCTGATACCGTGACTTCGCCCGAGGGCGATGGTCGCGCGGCTGCAAACACGATCAAGCGGACGAAAAAATCTTGCGGCAGAACATCGCGATAGCCACTCGATCACGGGAAACGATCATGACCGCCACAGCTCTGGCCTCACATTCTACCAACCCGAAACCGGAATCCGTTCTCGAATACTATACCCGGCAGTCTGCCTTCAGCACGCCAGGCCGCCATGCCGCTTTGTTCGACGTCTTGCCGTCTGATCCTGCCGGCATCGCCCGGGCCATCCAGGGCCTGCTCATCTACGAACACGTCGCTGAACCCTTCTATGGCTGCCCGATCGACGATGCACGCCGCGCCGAAAGCCACATTCGCCCGATCGAGAAAATCATCGACACGTTGCTGGCGCTCGACGGCCGGCCGCTCTCGGTCACTCGCCGACCAGAATACCGGCTTGTCGGCATCTGTCGGCATTTCATGCTGCTTGCCATCGCCATTTTCCGCCACCATGGCATTCCGGCACGGGGTCGGGGCGGCTTCGGCGCCTATTTCAACCCGCCGAAATATGAAGACCACTGGGTCTGCGAGTACTGGAAGGCGGATGAAGGTCGCTGGGTCCTGCTCGACAGCCAGATTGACGCCGTCTTCACCAGCAATCTGTCGATCCAGTTCGACCCTGTCGACGTCCCGCGCGATCAATTCCTTACATCACCTGACGCATGGCGCAAGTGCCGCAGTGGAAGCCTGGGGGCTGACCTGTTCGGCATCGAGTTCTCGCAGCTGCGCGGCCTGTGGTTCGTCGCCGGCAGCCTGGTCCGCGATCTCGCCACCCTCAACGGATGCGAAATCCTGCCGTGGGATGTGTGGGGCGCGCAGCCGGCCGTCGATGCCGAGCTTTCAGCCGGTGAGATCGCCCTCTTCGACGAGGTCGCTGAGTTGACTACCGATCCAGATGCGAATTTTGATGCAATGCGCCGGCGTTTTGCCAATGATGGCGCTCTCACCCTGCCGCATTCGGTCTTCAACGCCCTACGGCAGCGTCAGGAAGACGTCTTGGAAGACTAGCATCGACCCGAAAATCGGAACCGTTTTTCGGAAAGTGTTAGAGCATCCTCTGCGCGCCTGAAAGGCCGCGCTGCGCCCTAAAGACGGATCGTCGTCATGCCGACACCGGTTGAAAAAGCCATCTGGTTCATCGAAAGCCACTTTGCTGGCAACATTACGCTCGATGACGTCGCGAAGGTCTGCGATCTTTCACGCTTTCAGATGTCCCGCCTGTTTTCCTATGCAACCGGCAATTCCGTGACCGGTTACCTGCGCGGACGGCGGCTGACAGAGGCAGCCCGAGCGCTGGCCGCCGGCGCTCCCGATATCCTCGCTGTTGCCATCGAAGCCGGCTACGGATCGCACGAGGCTTTCTCGCGCGCCTTTCGTGAGCAGTTTGGGTTGACACCGGCTGAACTCCGTACGCGGGGACATCTCGAAGGCATCACCTTGCTCGAGCCGCTGCGCGAAGACCCGAATGTCACGGTGCGCTTGCCACTGCCTCGCGTCGAGACACCCGGCCCACTGCTCATTGCCGGCATCGGGCGTCGCTTTGCCTGCGACGATCTTGCTGGCATTCCAGCACTCTGGCAGGAATTCGCGCCGCATCTCGACACAATTCCCGGCCGCAGAAGCACGGCCGCCTATGGTCTTGTGACCGGGGCTGGCGTCGACGACAGCTATTTTTATCTTGCGGGCGTCGAGGTTCGCGACGTCGATGATCTGGATGCCGGCCTGACGGGAATCCGGCTGCCGGCGCAGCGTTGGGCTGTCTCCCGCCAGGACGGTCATATCACGACGATCTCGGCCACCATCCACGCCATCTTTTCGCAGGCCTTGCCGGAAGCCGGGCTGACGCCGGGCGACATCCCTGATCTGCTTGAGCGTTACGGCGAGGATTTCGATCCCGTCACGGGCACGGGCGGGTTCGAGATCTGGATACCGGTCAAGTAGTCCGCACCGCCATCGTGCGCTCTTCGATCGCGCGGATGACAGCAGCCATGTCAGACTGACCGAACCCCAGCGCCTCGGTCTCGCCGTAGAGCGCATGGCAGACATCGAGCAGAGGCGAAGCAACCTTCGCCTGACGCGCCGCCTCGGCAATCAGCCGGTTGTTCTTGAAGACGTCGGTAATCGCTGCCTGGACGGAAAAATCCCCCGCAACAAGTTTCGCCACCTTGATGCGCGAAACGTCACTCGCCATCGGACCCGCGTCGAGAACTGCCGTCAGACGCGCCCGGTCCAGTCCATGCCGCTCGGCGAAATGGACGCACTCAGCAAGGCCCGTCACCATGGTGATCAGGAAGATGTTGACCGCGAGCTTCATCAGAAGAGCGTTGGGCACAGGCCCACACGTCACGATATCCCGGCAAATCGGCCGGAGCAGGGACTGCACCGCTTCGACCGCCCCTGTATCCCCAGCCAGCATTGCCACCAACTGCCCACCTTCAGCGGGCTTGCGCGAACCGGAAACCGGCGCTTCGACATAAAGGCCACCAGCGGCGCGGATGTCGGCCTCCAGCTCGCGCGAATAGCCTGCGGAGGTCGTGCCCATATGCACGATAGTGCGGCCGGCCACGCGATTGGCGAAATCGACCGTACCGCGCGCCAGCACCGTATCGATCGCCTCTTCGGTGGCCAGCATCAGGATGACGATGCGCGTCCTGGCAAAGACCTCGCCGGGACTTGTCGCCACACTCGCACCGGCCGTGCGCAATAATGCGCTCCGCTCGGATGATCGGTTCCATACCAGCAGCGGCGTTCCCGCCCGCGCCATATTGAGCGCCATGGGCTGTCCCATCACGCCAAGACCGATGAAGCCGATTTCCTCGCCTGTCCGCACGTTCGATACCTCCATCACAGCCACATCGGCACGATCGAGAGCGCCAGCAGGAGCCCAAGCACAATGTTGACCGCACGCCATTGCGCTTCGGTCCGGAGCAGGCGCGCCATCAACAGGCCGGCAGTGCACCACAGCGACAACGAAAGGGTGGCCGCGACACCGAAAGCAAGCGCCAGCAGAGCACCAAGCCGCGCCGGGCCGCTGGCCAATGCCGCGAAGGACGCTGCGGCCCCCAGCGTCATCGCCCAGGCCTTGGGATTGAACCACAACAGCCAGATCCCGGCGGCAAAACTGGTTGGTCGCGCCATGTCCTTATCGAGGCGAGGTGGACCGGAACGGCCAACCTTCCAGGCCAGCCACAACAGATAGGCCGACCCGATCGCCTTCATGGCCAATTGCAGCGACGGCATCGCCTCCAGCACTCCAGCCAGCCCTGCCGCGGCGGCGGCTGCCATGCTGGCCAGTCCCGCGGCGATGCCTCCCATCAGCGGGATCGAGCGGCGGAAACCGAAATGAGCCCCCGAAGCAGTGGCCAGCGTCGTCGCCCCGCCCGGCGAAATGGTGGAGACCAGCGCAAAGATGGCCAACGGCAAAATGGCTTCGGGCGACATGCATTTCTCCGGAAGAGCGCGGCGGCCTCCTAGCTAGCGCCTGACCAATCATTAGAGAAACGCATGTTGATTATGGTTATCATTAGCAGTCATAATGTTCGCATGATCCGCAATCTCGACCTGGCTGTGATCAGGACCTTCCTTGCCGTCGCCGAACGCGGCAACATGACGGCTGCCGGCAATGCGCTGCACCTCACGCAAAGTGCCGTCAGCCAACAGATCGCAAGGCTGGAGCAGGCTTTCGGCCACGAGCTGTTTTCGCGTGACCGACGCGGCCTGAGGCTCACCACTGCGGGGGAGCGGCTGCAAGGCAAGGCAAGACGGCTGCTCGGCCTCAACGATGAAATCTGGGCCGACATGACGACACGACGTGTCGAAGGGCCAGTCCGGCTCGGCGTACCCTTCGACCTTGCCGGGCCTCTCATCGCGCCTGTCCTGAAAGGCTTTGCGGACACCTTTCCGCAGGTCGAGATTTCCCTGCTTTGCGCCGCTTCGCCCGATCTTGCGCATGCGCTGGCCAGGGGCGAGATCGATCTGGCTTTGGTCGAGGCGCCACTCGGCGCCTCGGAAGGTGAGTGCCTCGCCGTTGACCGGCTGGTCTGGGTCGGTGCGAAGGGTGGTGTCGCGCACCTGAAGACACCGCTGCCGGTTTCGATGGTAGCCGAAACCTGCGCTTTCAGGCCCGCGGTTCTAGCGGCGCTGAATAGTCAGGGTCGCGAATGGCGCACGGTGTTCGAAAATGGCAGCATCGACGCCACCACCGCCACCGTGGCAACGGATCTTGCGGTGACGGCGTGGCTCGCCTTCACCGTGCCATCACATCTCGACATCCTGCCAGCGGAGGCCGGCTTGCCGCCGCTGCCATCCTTCGCGATCAACCTGCATTTGCCGGAACGCAATGCACCACCCGCCACACTCGAGCTCGCCCGCCACATCCGCGAGGGCCTCTCGCGGACACGGCTGGTGGCTTAGAACAACTCCAGCAAAAATGCGCAGCGGTTTTGCGTGAAAACAAGGAGCCAGAGCGTTTCCACGAAAAGCGGAAACGCTCTGGCAGCCTAAAAACCTTCCTCGCTGAAGAAAGCAAGGAACGGGGCTTATGCCCCGATCAGGTCGCTCATCAGGCCGGACGCCACCGACAGACGCGACACCGTGATGTCACCCCCTTCCGTCAGGGCCTGCAGCCGGTCGCGCACGCGGGCAATACGTTCACCACCGGCTTCCAGCCAGGCCGCAACCGGATCGGCTGCCTTGCCATGTTGGGCGAGCGCCGCCACCGCGATGCCACGCCGTGCCGCGCCGATCGTGTCGGTGGCGCGCGATAGAGCCAGCTGGTCGTAATAGTCGGGTGGCGTCACCGAGCGTGCCGCTTCCTCGATGCGCGGAATGCGGAAAGCCTCGCTCACCGCGAAGAATGCCTTGGCAGCCGCCACGATATCCGAACCGGCAAGGCGGGCTGCCAGCGCAATATCCGGGATCAGCTCCGCGGCGTCGGCCAATGCCAGTCGTTCCGCCAGTCTGTCCGGCGCACCCACCTTGAACAGGCCGTGCCGTTTTTCTTCCACGCGTTCGCGAGAGAAATCCGACAGCAGGGACACCAGTTTCGGCTCAAGCACCTTGCGGGCTTCCTGCAACTCGGCGATGCGCTGGCTGAGCGGTGCGGTACCGGCATCATTCTTCAGATACCAGCCTGCAGTGACGAAGATAAGCCGGCTTACGATCTGGTAAAGGTCGATTTGAACCTGACCGTCGATCTTGGTGTCGAGCGCGTTGATCTCATCATAGAGCGCCGGCAGGCCGAAACCGTCGCGGATCACCGCAAAGGTACGCACCACGTCGGCTGCACTGCGGCCGGTCGCTTCCATCAGCCGATTGGTGAAGGACGGCCCGCCGCGATTGACCAGGTCGTTGGCAACGACACGGGCGATGATCTCGCGCCGCAGCCGGTGACCGTGAATCTCCTCGTTGAATTTCTTGACCATCCGTTCCGGGAAATAGCCGGTCAGATCGGTGTTGAAATGCGCATCGTCCGGCACGTCCGAAGCGACGATGTCCGAAAACAGCACGATCTTGGCATAGGCGAGCAGGACGCCGAGCTCTGCCCGGGTCAACGGCTCGCCGCGCGCTTCCCGTTCGGCCAGGGTCGCCGGCGACGGCAGCGTCTCGACGGCCCGATCAAGCAGGCCACGCGCTTCGAGCGCCGCCATGAAGCGACCCTGATGCGCGATGTCGGCCAGCCCGCGCTTGCGCGCGAGCGAAAGTGCCAACGTCTGCTCGTAGTTGTTGGACAGCACCAGATTGCCGACCTCGTCAGTCATCTCAGCCAGCAGCTTGTTGCGCGCCGGCCGTGCCAGCGAGCCCTTCCGCATGGCCGATGCCAGCGCGATCTTGATGTTGACCTCGACGTCCGAGCAGTTGACGCCGCCGGAATTGTCGATGGCGTCTGAATTGTTGCGCCCGCCGGCCAGACCGAACTCGATGCGGCCGCGCTGGGTGACGCCGAGATTGGCACCCTCGCCAATCACCTTGGCGCGCACGTTCACCGCGTTGACACGGATCGGATCGTTGGCGCGGTCGCCGACATCCTGGTTGGTCTCCGAGGCCGCCTTGACATAGGTGCCAATGCCGCCGAACCAGAGAAGGTCGACCGGAGCCTTGAGGATGGCGGTCATGATCTCGGCCGGTGTCGCGGTCGTCTTCGCAAGCCCGATCGCCGCTGCTGCTTCCGGCGGCAGCGTGATCGACTTCTGGTTGCGCGAGACGATGACGCCGCTCTTCGACAGTTTCGATTTGTCGTAGTCCTGCCAGCTTGAACGCGGCAGGTCGAACATGCGCTTGCGCTCGGCAAAAGAGGCCACCACGTCCGGTTCTGGATCGATGAAGATATCGCGATGGTCAAACGCGGCGATCAGCTTCGTGTGTTCCGACAACAGCATGCCGTTGCCGAACACGTCGCCAGACATGTCGCCGACGCCGACGACAGTGAACGCCGATGTCTGGATGTCACGGTTCATCTCGCGGAAATGCCGCTTGACCGCTTCCCAGCCACCCTTGGCGGTAATGCCCATCTTCTTGTGGTCGTAACCCGCCGAACCGCCGGAGGCGAAAGCGTCGTCCAGCCAGAAGCCGTGTTTTTCCGAGATCGCATTGGCGGTGTCGGAGAAGGTTGCCGTGCCCTTGTCCGCGGCGACGACAAAATACGGATCGTCGGCATCATGGCGCACCACACCGACCGGCGGCACGACATGGTCGATGCCAATGTTGTCGGTGATCGACAGCAGGCTGGAAACGAAGTTGATGTAAGCCTGACGGCCCGCCTCGAACCACAGGTCGCGCTGGCTGGCCGGTGGCAGGCGCTTCGGATAGAAGCCGCCCTTCGCGCCCACCGGCACGATGACAGCGTTCTTCACCTGTTGCGCCTTGACCAGGCCCAGCACTTCGGTGCGGTAATCCTGGGCGCGATCCGACCAGCGCAGACCGCCGCGCGCCACGGCACCGAAGCGCAGGTGCACGCCTTCCACTTCTGAACCATAGACGAAGATCTCGCGCCATGGCCTGGGTTCGGGCAGCCCGTCGACGGCGCGCGAATCGAGCTTGATCGCCAGCGATTGGCCACGCTCCTTCTTGCCATCGACGAAATGGTTGGTTCGAAGCGTCGCTTCGATCAGGTTGAGATAACGACGGATGATGGTGTCGTCATCGATGCTGGGCACATCTTCCAGCGCGTCCTTGATCTTCGCCTTGAGGTGCTTGGCCGTGGTCACGCCGTCACCCGCGGCATCCGGTCCGTTCCGCGCAACGAACAGCGCATAGAGGCCCCGCGCGACATCAGGATAGCGGTTCAGCGTGGCCGCAATGAAGTCCTGGCTTTGCGGAATGCCGGCCTGCTGCAGATAGCGGCCATAGGCGCGCAGCACCAGGATCTCAGTCGCCTTAAGGCCAGCGGTCTGGGCAAGACTGTTATAGCCGTCATTATCGACATCGCCACGCCACACCGCCAGGAACACATCCTCGAACAGCGTGCCGTCATCGGCGAGGTCGATCGGCTGGCCGTAGGCATTCTCCAGCTCCATGTCGTGGATGAAGACGCGATTGCCGTCTTCCTTGTCGATCTCGAAGGTCCGCTCACTGATTACCCGGAAACCGGTGTTTTCCAGGAGCGGCACGCGTCGGGACAGCGCGACCGGACTGCCGTGATGATAGATTTTCAGCGATGCCTGCTCCGGCGCCTGACCGGTTTCGCGGTAGTAGTCGATGTCGATCGGGTTCTCGGCCGAGATCTTCGCAATGCGCCCGGCGTCGACCAGCGCCACCGCCGGCGAGAAGGAGTCACGATAACTTTCGGGGAACCGCGCGGCGATCGCCTTCAGTGCCGGATCGTTGCCGCCGGCCTCGGCGGCTTCCGCCAACGCATCTTCCCAGGTGCGAACGATATCGCGGATCGCCGCCTCGATCGTTTCCTGCTCGACCTTGGGCGTCTTGCCGCCGGAGCGGCCGATGATGAAGTGTACGCGGGCCAAACCACCTTCTGGAAAAGCAGGATAGAAAGCCGACAAACGACCGTCGAAAACTGTCTTGAGGTAAGTGCCGACCTTTTCGCGCACGACGCTGTCGTAACGGTCGCGCGGCACGAAGACGAGGACGGAGACAAAGCGGTCGAACTGGTCAGCGCGCACCAGCGCACGCACCCGCGGCCGTTCGATCAGGCCGAGGATCGCTTCGGCATGTTTGCGCAGGATGGGTATCGGCACCTGGAACAGCTCATCGCGCGGGTAGCTTTCCAGCACATTGATGAGCGCCTTGCCGGAATGGTCGTCTGGGTTGAAGCCGGACTTCGCGATCACCGTTTCTGCCTTGGAACGCAGATAAGGGATCTTCATCACCGAACGTGTATAGGCAGTCGAGGTGAACAGGCCGACGATGCGCAGTTCGCCCGCCAGCTTGCCGTTCTTGTCATAGGTCTTGATGCCGATGTAATCGAGATAGATGCGCCGGTGCACGACCGACTTGGCGTTGGCCTTGGTGACGATCAACGGTTCCGGCCCATGCAGGAAGGCGCGGATTTCAGGCGTCGTCGTCACCGCCTCCGTGCCGCGCCGAAGCACCAGCACATCCGGATCGGCGAGAATGCCCAGTCCCGGCTTGTCGGCGCGTTCCAGGCTGCCGCTCTTCTCGCCGCCGGAATATTTGAACTCGCGCATGCCGAGGAAGGTGAAATTGTCGTCGCGTAGCCATTCGAGGAAAGCGATGCCCTCGGCGACATGTTTTTTGTCCAGGGGTACAGGCGCGTAGCGGAATTCCGAGATCGCCTGGTCGAGCCGCGCCAGCATCGGCTTCCAGTCGGCAACGGCGGCGCGCACCTGCGCCAGCATCCTGGTCAGCCGCGCGCTGAGACCGGCGGCCACCTCTTCCGAAAGCCTGCCAATATGGACGTGGACGACACTGACCTTGTCGAGACCGGCATCTTCCTTGACCAGGCCGCCGTCGCCGACGATTTCGGCCACCCCCGTCTTCGAATGCCTGACCGCGATCACAGGGTGGGTGACCAGGGTCGGCTCGCCCGCTGCCTCGGTGATCTCGCCGAGGATCGAATCAAACAGGAAAGGCATATTGTCATTGACGACGGTGATCACCGTCATCGGCCGCCCCTGGCGCGATACGCCGGATGCCATTTCGATGGCGACGATGCTTTCGCCTTTCTTGTGACGGGAAACCGCGTTCTCGGCCAGTTCGGCGGCACGAGCGAGATCGGCCGCGTCATAGGCGGCAACATCTTCGGACGGAGCCCTCGCCAGCAGATGATCCGCCAGTCGCCCTGGCCTTTGACCTTCTTTTCCGCCTCCCTTCACCACCGGTTTCTTTGGTTTGGTTGCGGACTTCAGGCTGGCCATGATGCGATTTACCTCCGCCATAGGCTGCATTGCGACTATCGTAGCAGATGATCGCCTTTTGGCGACAAAGGTTTGACGGCTGCCTAAGAAAAATGCTGCCTGCATAGAAAATTTGCAGACGCCGGCGAAAGGAGACCGTGATGAGCGAGAAAATCACCGCACTGGACTTGCCTCAGGCGGAGCTGAGTGACGCCACCAAGGCCTACTTCGCCAAATGCGAGGAAAAGCTCGGTCTCGTGCCCAACGTGCTCAAGGCCTACGCGTTCGACGAAAAGAAGCTGCGCGCTTTCACCGACACCTATAACGACCTCATGCTGGGAGATTCCGGACTTTCCAAGCTCGAACGCGAAATGATCGCGGTCGCCGTGTCATCGATCAACCATTGCTATTATTGCCTGACCGCGCACGGTGCGGCGGTACGCCAGTTGTCAGGCGATCCGGCATTCGGCGAGATGATGGTGATGAATTTCCGCGCCGCCGACCTTACGGAAAAGCAACGCAGCATGCTGGAATTCGCGGTCAAGCTGACCGAACAGCCGGCAAAGATCGTCGAGGCCGATCGCGAGGCACTGCGCAAGGCAGGGTTCGGCGACCGCGACATCTGGGACATCGCCTCGACGGCCGCGTTCTTCAACATGTCGAACCGCGTCGCCGCAGCCATCGACATGCGCCCGAACGCTGAATACCACGCAATGGCGAGGTAGTACGCGGGGCCGAAACCCCGCGTAAAACTTAAGGGCACTCCGGGAGAGACAAGAGATTGTTGGGATGATCTCCATCATTTCTTGTCTTTAAGTATTTGTGCCCCAGTCGACTTGCGACGATAACATCGACGCTGACGCCGTCTACGGATACGTAGAATTCCCACTTACCAGCTTCGATACCAGCAATCGCCTCAGGCTGAGCAAGTTTCCATCGCGTGCCGTCGGGGTTGCTTCCACCAACATTTTTAATGCGATCGTGTGGGTCGTATCGGTCTGTTTTATTTATGCATTGAATGCGGTGCCGTGCGGCCATCAGATTGTTTCCTTCGTTTAGAAGTCACGTTTCTGCTGGACGGCAATGGGCGCTTCTGCTTGAATGCAGATGCGTGAGTAGCGACCACTGCTCATCCATTGAAACCGTAACAAGTTTCAAAGCAGCGCCGAGGTTGCCGCCTCGGCGCTATTTTTGTGCCCGAATCATGGGCACAAGGATTCGTGACTCACTTCAAAGTAAGAGTCGAGTCGCTGGATAAGTTATCCTTCAAGACCTTGCAGCGATCGCCGCAGCGGCACCAGCCATGGTGCCGGCCGAGATGCGATTGGCAAAGCGCATGGCTCGCGGGCTTTTCAGGAGCTTGCGCGCCTGCGCCGCTGCCAGGATCCAGCCGAAGTCGATAACGATCAGCACCACGGCCATCGTTGCCGTCAGCTCCATCCAGCCAAGCATTGTGACCGAAGCAAGATCGATGATGGTGGGCAGCAGCGCCAGATAGAACATCATGATCTTGGGATTACCGAGCGTCACCGCCATGCCGGCAAGAAAAAGCTTCACCGGCGAATCTTCCTTCGGCAGCGAGCCTTCGGTGGCTTCTATCGGCGCCGTCCACATCTTCCAGGCGAGGTAGGCGAGATAGGCAACGCCCAGCCATTTGATGGCGACGAAGGCGAGATGGAAGGTCTGCGCCACCACCGCCAGCCCGAACACGGCAAAGGACAGCCAGATCGCTTCACCGATCCACATGGCGAGCAGGAACGGCAGCACGTCGCGGAACCCTTTCGCAATGACCCGCGCCACCAGTGCGGCAATGGAAGGGCCGGGAGAGCCGGCAGCAACGAACAACGCGCCGGCGAAAATGAGAAGAGAGGTGAAGGTCATGGCGCGCTCCGTCGGGCAGGCGCCGAAGCATAAGGCGAATGCGTCTCGATGCAATCGCAAGGAACAATCGACACGTCTTCTCCCATTCTGTCCCTCCTTGCGGCGAAGACAGCAAAGCAAAGCGCGACTTGATCTCGTCCGCGCCGCTCGCTAGAACGCCGCATCTCCATCAGCCCCAGGCTCCCGACTTTGCCATCGTAACCGCCGGTCTCGTCAGCTCTCCCAGAACTCGCATGGCAGCGTGCAAGCGTTGCTGTTTTCATGATTGCGTTCGTTCCTGTGGTGGTTCGAGACCGGTTTGGCCAGCGCTCCAGCGCCGGACGACGCCTTGATTTGGCGCATGATCCTTTCAAAAATCGAATCCGATTTTGGGAGCACGCGCTGAGGCAGCCCGCCTGATTCCCATACGAACGCCAATCCGCGCCTCGCTTCGAGGCATCTCGTTTATCGCCGCTTGGACGGACTTCCCGACGGGAAGGACCAACCGGCATGTCGTGCACGCTCCGCGTTCGATGGACTCTCACTGCAAACCGTTTTCCCCGCCCATGGCGCACCTGTTCGCGGTGCGGCGTGCAGCGCGCCTTTGCGTGCAGCGGCAAATTCCGCCTCAACGCCAATGGCCGGCGGCTCGATGCCTGGCTCGTCTACAAGTGCGTCATTTGCGACGACACCTGGAACCACACGCTGTTCGAGCGGCGCAACACGCGCGATCTCCACCCGGAGCTGCTATCGGCCCTGGAGGCCAATGATCCTGCCTTGGTCGGCCGCTTCGCTTTCGATGTCGCGTCCCTGCGCCGGGTCGCGCATCGCATCGAGGAATTCGCCGGAAGCGTCGCGCATAAAGAGATGCTGTTAGACCGACCGGACACACCGGAGCGGCTGGAGATCGGTCTCTCCATGGCAATCCCGATTGCCATTCGGCTCGACCGTTTGCTCGCCGCAGAACTCGGCCTGTCCCGTGCCCGGATCGGCGCAATGATGGAGGCGGGGCACATCATCACAACAGCCGCCCTCAACCGGCCGGCGCGGGATGGCTGTCGAGTCGAGATCGACCTGTCCGTGGAAGAAGCTGACGTGATCTTGCGTGAAGCAGGCGGGTAAACCCCTGCTCCAACAAAAAGGCGGGGAAATCCCCGCCTTTTTTGACATCAGGCCGCGCTGACCTTCGACTTTTCGAAGCGCTTGCGCTCGTTCGGGTCCAGATAGAGCTTGCGCAGGCGAATGGTCTTCGGCGTCACTTCGACCAGCTCGTCGTCCTGGATCCAGGCCAGCGCACGTTCCAGCGTCATGCGGATCGGCGGCGTCAGCTTGACGGCCTCATCCTTGCCGGCAGCACGGATGTTGGTCAGCTTCTTGCCCTTCAGCACGTTGACCTCAAGGTCGTTGTCACGGCTATGAATGCCGATGATCATGCCCTGGTAAACCTTGACGCCGGCGTCGATGACCATCGGGCCGCGATCTTCGAGGTTCCACATGGCGAATGCCACCGATTCGCCCTGGTCGTTGGAGATCAGAACGCCGTTGGTGCGGCCGGGCAGTTCACCTTTGTAGGCCTGATAGGAATGGAACAGACGGTTCATCACGGCCGTGCCGCGTGTATCCGTCAGCAGTTCCGACTGGTAGCCGATCAGGCCGCGGGTCGGCGCATGGAACACCAGGCGCTGGCGATTGCCGCCCGAAGGACGCAGTTCGACCATCTCGGCCTTGCGCTCCGACATCTTCTGCACGACGACGCCGGCATGCTCCTCGTCGACGTCGATGACGACTTCTTCGACAGGCTCCATCAGCTCGCCGTTGTCGTCCTTCTGCATGACGACGCGAGGACGCGAAACCGCCAGCTCAAAGCCCTCGCGACGCATCGTCTCGATCAGCACGGCGAGCTGGAGTTCACCGCGGCCGGAAACGTAGAACGAGTCCCTGTCGGCCGATTCTTCGATCTTCAGCGCGACATTGCCTTCGGCTTCCTTGAGCAGACGATCGCGGATGACGCGGCTGGTCACCTTGTCGCCTTCGGTACCGGCGAGCGGCGAATCGTTGACGATGAAGGACATGGTGACAGTCGGCGGATCGATTGGCTGCGCATGCAGCGGTTCGGTCACGGCCGGGTCGCAGAAAGTGTCGGCGACGGTGCCCTTCGAGAGGCCGGCGATGGCGACGATGTCACCTGCCTGGGCTTCTTCGATCGGCTGGCGCTCAAGACCGCGGAAGGCCAGGATTTTCGAGACTCGGCCGGTTTCCAGCAACGTACCGTCATGGTGCAGAACCTTGACCGGCTGGTTGGACTTGAGCGTGCCGGATTCGATACGACCGGTGATGATGCGGCCGAGGAACGGGTTTGCCTCGAGAATGGTGCCGATCATGCGGAACGGACCGGGATGAACAGTCGGCGCCGGAACGTGCTTGAGCACGAGGTCGAACAGTGGCGCAAGACCCTGGTCCTTCGGGCCTTCCGGGTTCTCGGAGACCCAGCCGTCGCGGCCTGAACCGTACAGGATCGGGAAATCAAGCTGTTCGTCGGTGGCATCGAGGGCAGCGAACAGGTCGAACACCTCGTTGATGACTTCCTGGTGACGGCCGTCGGGACGGTCGATCTTGTTGATCACGACGATCGGCTTGAGACCAACCTTGAGCGCCTTGCCGACAACGAACTTGGTCTGCGGCATCGGGCCTTCGGCGGCGTCGACCAGGACGATCGCGCTATCGACCATCGACAGGATGCGTTCGACTTCGCCACCAAAATCGGCGTGGCCGGGAGTGTCGACGATATTGATGCGGGTATCCTTCCAGTCGACCGAAGTCGCCTTGGCCAGGATGGTAATGCCGCGTTCCTTTTCGAGATCGTTCGAATCCATCGCGCGTTCGGCTACGCGCTGGTTCTCACGGAACGAGCCGGATTGCTTGAGAAGCTGATCGACGAGCGTGGTCTTGCCATGATCGACGTGCGCGATGATCGCGATATTGCGGAGGTTCATGCTGGGTCTCGGAGGTTGCACAGGCAGCACGCCCGGATAGTCAATTCGAGACGCCGCCTTTTTCGGTTGCGCGGCTCATACAGGGTTTTTCGCATTTGCGAAAGGGGGCGGCGTGCCAGCAATTGCTTGGTCATCTTTTGTTAAGTGGCAGGAGCGTAGAATTTCATTAACCAAGCGCGGAACCTTTTCCGCTGTGGAGCATTCGGGCGTCCATGATACGCAGTCTGAACCGGTTCGTGATGATCTTCCTGTCGGCAACGCTGGCCGCATTGCTTGCGCTGGGCGGCGCCTGGTCGGCCGCGACGCCTGCTGACAAGCCGATGGCGGTGGTTTCGACGCAGGCGGAGAAGCTTTTCCCCGATGCTCCGGACGGTGTCGATCCGATCGTTACCGGCCCGGTCAGCGCCGCTTTCAAGCAACGCCAGGCCGATGTCGGCTGCGACAAGGCGGTCTGGCCGAACGTGCCTGCCGCCTGCTTCGAGCACTAAACCCCTCCGCTACGCTGCCCGCACCGGATCGAGCGTCGTCTTGTAGAGTTCGTTGTCGTCGCGATCCATCAGTCTGACCGTCAGCTGTTCTGTGTTGCTGTCGATATCGACGAGACCGAAGAATTGCAGGCCGGCCGAAGGCGGCAGATTCTGGCCCTGCTCTGCGCTCGGCGCTTTTATAAATTTCAGCTCGGGGCCAAAGGTCATGTCGAGATCGTTGGGGCCAAAGGTGCCTGAATGGATCGGTCCGGAAACGAACTCCCAGAACGGTTCGAAATCCTGGAACTGGGCCTTGTCAGGACTGTAGAAATGGGCCGCCGTATAGTGCACATCCGCCGTCAGCCAGACCGTGTTGGTGATGCCGGCGTTCTTGATGAAACGCAGCAGGTCGGCAAATTCCAGTTCGCGCCCTTTGGCCTGACCGTTATCGCCATTGGCGACCGCCTCCGAACCTTTTTTGTTGGCCCCATCGTCCCACACGACAAGCCCGATCGGCATGTCGGCGGCAATCACCTTCCAGGTGGCCTTGGAATTGGCGAGCTCGCGCTTCAGCCAGCGGGTCTGCTGTTCACCCAATATGCGTGAGTCGGCATTGAGTTCTGACTGCAAGTTTGGACCGTTGGCGCCGCGGTAGGAACGCATGTCGAGGAAGAAGACATCGACCAGCGGACCATAGGCGATCTTGCGATAGACCCGGCCGGGTTCTGCCGGCGTGAAGCGGATCGGTGTCATCTCATGGAAAGCGCGGCCGGCACGCGCCGACAGCGCCGCAATCGACTTTTCCTTGTAACGGTCGTCAGCGGTCAGGCCTTTCGAGCTCGACCAGTTGTTGACCACCTCATGGTCATCCCACTGGAAGAAGGTGGGCAGTGCCGCGTTCATTGCCAGCAGGTTCTTGTCGAGCAGATTGTATTTCCACTGGCCGCGATATTCGTCGAGCGTCTCGGCAACCTTGCGTTTCTCGTCGATGAGCACGACGTTCTTCCACTTGCTGCCGTCCTTGAGATCGACCTCGTCCTTCATGGCACCGTCGGCATAGATCGTGTCGCCTGAATGAAGGAAGAAGTCAGGCGTGTGCCTGGCAATCGTCGCATAGGTCTTCATGCCGACCTCATCGATACCCCAGCCTTGGCCGGCCGTATCACCCGACCAGGCAAACCGCACTGAACGGCGCGACGTCGGCGCGGTACGGAAGCGACCGACGATCGGCTCGGACACGGCATTGATGTCGTTCAGGTCGGTGAGCGTCATGCGGTAGAAGATGTCCTGATCCGACGCCAGATCAGCAAGCAGGCGCTTCACTGCGTAGTCGCTGTCGGGTAGCGCATTGAGCGGCGCCAGGCGTTCGGCATTGGTGAAGCTTTCCGTTGTCGCCACTTCGAACTGCACGCGGGATGGCCGATCGGCACGGGTCC
This sequence comes from Mesorhizobium loti, assembly GCF_002858745.1. GTDB lineage: Bacteria > Pseudomonadota > Alphaproteobacteria > Rhizobiales > Rhizobiaceae > Mesorhizobium > Mesorhizobium loti_F. The sequence goes on from NZ_PJRO01000013.1 coordinate 55,288, forward strand.
AGATCATGCCGGAAACCGCGTCGATGTCACCCGACTGGACACCGTGGGTGAAAACCGGGCGGGTGTTCGCGCGTGAGTAATAGGGCATGGCCAGGCCGGACAGCCCGACCAGGCTGGCCGCACCTGTCGAGGCGAGGAAGACGCGGCGGCTGATGCTGGCAGGCTGGCTCATGGCTGGCTCCTTGGCGGCGAATAGGGAGCCGCCAAGGTCTTTGGCCATTGTTTCAGCCGCATTTCGGAGACGTGAAACTTTTTTGACGATCCACAGGTCGCCAACGCCAGAGCAATTCCAGCAAAAGTGTGTAGCGGTTTTGCGTCCGGAATTGCGTAAAAACAAAAGTTACAAAAGTTAGAGCGTTTCCGGTTTCCGCGTCAGGCGGGTTGACCCTTCGGCTCCAGCATCGGACGGTTGGTGTTGATCAGCAGCGACAGGCAGGCAGCGATGATGCCGGTCATGCCCGCGATGATGAAGGCGAGTTCATAGCTGCCCTGGATTTCGCGCATGGCTCCGCCGAAGAAGGCGGCCGTGGCCGCGCCGACCTGGTGGCCGGCAACGATCCAGCCGAACACCAGCGGTCCCTTGGCATCGCCGAAGGCTTCGTTGGACAGACGCAGTGTCGGTGGCACGGTGGCGATCCAGTCCAACCCGTAGAAGATGGCGAAGACGATGAGCGCGGTCGCCGAGAAACCCGAATAAGGCAGGTAGATCAGCGACAGGCCACGGATGGCATAATAGACGCCGAGCAGCTTGCGCGGGTCGAAACGGTCGGTCAGCCAGCCCGACAGCGTTGTGCCGATGAGGTCGAAAATGCCCATCAGAGAAAGCAGGCCGGCAGCCTGGATTTCGTTGATGCCATTGTCGGCGCAGAAGGCGATCAGATGTGTGCCGACCAGGCCGTTGGTGGTGAAGCCGCAGATGAAAAAGGTGGCGAAGAGATACCAGAACACGCGCGTTCTGGCGGCTTCACGCAGCGTGCCGAGCGTATGCGAAATGAAATTGCCGGCTGCGGCCGGTGGTGTCGGCGGCACATCATCCGGCTCGGCGCCGAAACGCACCTGCCCGATCGACGCCGGCCGCTCCGGCACCAGCAGCCAGACCAGCGGCACGAGTGCTGCGGTTGCGATGGCGATGACAAGCGCTACCGGTTTCCAGCCGCCCGATTGGGCAAGCCATGCCAGGAACGGCAGAAAGATCAGCAGGCCGGTGGCGCTGGAGGCCGACATCAGGCCCATGATCAGGCCGCGATTGGTCTTGAACCAACGATTGACGATGGTGGCGCCGAGCACGGTGGCCACCGCGCCGGAACCGACGCCCGAGAACACACCCCAGGTGGCAATCAGCTGCCAGGATTGCGTCATGAACAACGAAAGCGCCGTGGATGCCGACATCACCACCAGCGACCCGATCACCGTCTTGCGCAAGCCGATGCGTTCCATCAGAGCAGCGGCAAAAGGACCGGTCATGCCATAAAGAAAAATGCCGATGGCGGCAGCCAGCGACACCACGTCGCGGCGCCAGCCGAAATCCTGTTCGAGCGGCAGCATCATCACCGAAGGCGCGGAACGCAGGCCTGCGGCGATGAGAAGCGAGAGAAAGATGACCCCTACGACGACGAATGCGTAGCGCTGGCCAAGCGGACGGGACTGGACTATCATGTTACTGACCGGTACGTTGCAGTTGCCGAATGTGTACGTACCGGTTAGTAACATGTCAATTGGATTGCATCATGCCTGCTGACAAAAATATTGAACCCAGCGTTTCACGAGAAGCTGCCCTGCCCCCGGCGGCCGAGAAGATCCTCGGCGTCGCGCATGAGCTTTTCTATCGTGAAGGCATCCGCGCGGTCGGCGTCGATGAAATCGTCAAAAAGGCAGGCGTTACCAAGCCGAGCCTCTACCGTTCCTTCCCATCAAAGGATGAGCTGGCTGCGTCCTATCTGCGCAAATACGACATCGATTTCTGGGCGCGTTTTGACGAAGCAGTGGTGGCGCATCCAGGCGATCCGCGCGCGCAGATCATCGCTTTCCTGGCCCGCATCGGCAAACGCTCGCAGAAACAGGGCTACCGCGGCTGCGGCATGACCAATGCGGCGGTCGAATATCCTGAACCCGGCCATCCCGCACGCGTGGTCAGCGAAGAAAACAAGCGCGAATTGCGCCGCCGCCTGCGAGCCCTTGCGAAGGAGATGGGCGCGGCCGATCCCGGCACGTTGGGCGACGGCCTGCTGCTTCTTATCGAAGGTGCTTATATCTCAAGCCAGATCTTCGGCCCGGGTGGTCCCTCGCAGTCAGTCGCCAAACAGGCCGAGCTGTTAATCGGCGCCAGCTTGGAAAGCTAGCGCCTCACCCACCGACAGGAGAAAATCGGGGCTCAGGCCAGACCGCGCTTCACCATCATCGCATCCGCTGTCGGCATCTTGCCGCGGAAGGCGGTATAGAGCTCTTCCGGATCCTTCGAGCCACCGGCCGCATAGATATTGTCGCGTAGCTTTTTCGCCAAAGCCGGATTGAACAGATCGCCGGTTTCCTCGAAGGCCGAAAACGCATCAGCGTCGAGCACCTCCGACCACATGTAGGAATAATAGCCGGCCGAGTAACCATCACCGGCGAAGACGTGGCTGAAATGCGGGGTGCGATGGCGCATGGCGATGGTGTCAGGCATCGCCAGCCGCGCGAGTGTCTCCGCCTCGAAAGCCAGCGGTTCGGCCGGCGCATCCAGTCGAGCATGATAGGCCATGTCGACCAGTGCCGAAGCGGTGAATTCGACCGTGGCGAAACCCGCGCCGAAGGTGCGCGCCGCCAGCATCTTGTCGAGCAGCGCTTTCGGCATCGGCTTGCCTGTCTTCACGTGCAGCGCGTGTTTTTCCAACACCGCCGGCACCGTCAGCCAGTGTTCGTAGAGCTGCGAAGGCAGCTCGACGAAGTCGCGGCTGACCGAAGTGCCCGAAACCGACGGCCAGGTGACGTCGGTCAGCATGCCATGCAGCGCATGACCGAATTCGTGGAATAGCGTCTTGGCCTCGTCCACTGACAGCAGGGCCGCCTCGCCAGCCGGCGGTTTGGCAAAATTCATGATGTTGTAGATGATCGGCTTCGCACCTTTGCCCAGGCTGTAACCTGATTGCAGCGCACTCATCCAGGCGCCGGAACGTTTGGACGATCTGGCGAAATAATCGGCCAGAAACAGCGCCCGCTCCGATCCGTCGGCATTTTTCACCACGAACACCCGCGCATCCGGGTGCCAGCCGGCGATACCCTTCTTCTCCTCGAAGGTGAGACCGAACAGCCTCGTCGCCACGTCGAAACAAGCCGCAATGACATGGTCGAGTTGCAGATAGGGTTTCAGCTCGGCTTCGTCGAAAGCGAATTTTTCGGCCCGCAGCCTCTCCTGGTAGAAACGCCAGTCCCAGGCGGCGAATTGCTCGTTGCTGCCGGCGGCGGTTGCCAGCCGCTCCAGTTCCTTCTGGTCGACGGCCGCCTTCTCAAGTGCCTTTTCCCAGACCGGGTCGAGCAGGTCGTGCACGGCCTTCGGCGTCTTGGCCATGGTGTCGTCGAGCTTCAGTGCGGCAAAGGATCCATAGCCCAGGAGCTTTGCTTTTTCCGCGCGCAGCTTGAGCATGTCGCGCACCACGGCGGTGTTGTCGCTGGCGCCACCGTTCTGGCCACGCCGAGTGAAGGCGCGCCATGCTGCTTCACGCAGGTCGCAGCGCTCGGAGAAGGTGGTGAAGGGTTCGTAGATCGACCGCGACAGCGTCACCGCATAACGGCCCTTCTGGCCGCGCGCCTCGGCGGCTTCCGCCATCGCGCTTTTCAGGAAGTCGGGAAGGCCGACAAGGTCGGCCTCATCGAGAAACAGTGCCCAGTCGCGCTCGTCGGCCAGCACGTTCTGGCCGAAGGAAGTGCCCAGCAAGGACAATTGTTCGTTGATCGCGGCAAGCCGCTTCTTGCCATCGGCATCAAGCTTGGCGCCGGACCGGACGAAACCTTTCCAGGTCCGCTCCAGCACACGCAACGTTTCGGCATCAAGCTCCAGGCTGCCGCGGCGTTGATAGAGATCGTCGACGCGGGCAAACAGCTTCTCGTTCATCGAGATCGCCGAGAAATGCCGCGACATCTTCGGCGCAACTTCGCGTTCCATGGCCTGGATCGCATCGTTGGTATGGGCACCGGCGCGGCACCAGAAGATCGAGGAGACGCGATCCAGCGCTTCGCCGGCGAGCTCCAGCGCCTGCAGTGTATTTTCGACGGTAGCCTGTTCCGTGTTGGCGGTTATGGCATCGATTTCTGCTTCGTGCGCCTGCAGCGCCGCGTCGAACACCGATCCGAAATCCCCATCGCCGATTTTCGCGAAATCCGGAAGCCCGAGCGGCCCCTGCCAACTGGTCAAAGGATGGGCGGTGAGATCGGATACGGACATGGCGGGACTTTCGCTAAACATGAAGAGAACGGAACGGCAGTACTTCCCCGATGTAGGCCGACGGGGTCGCCGGTGCAACGACAAGTCCTGCCGACCAGCAGCAGATAGCCAGCGATCAAGCGCCCTGCGCAGGTTTGTCAGAAGCCGTCGCAATTTTCCGCAATGGTCGCTTGCGAGGATGCGGTGATGCGTTCATCTGTCAGTGCGAAAACCTCTCTTGTCAGAAGATCGTTGCCGGGAAAATCATAGCAGACGACCACGGTAACCAGGCCGTTGTCGGCACTCTCGATGCGGTGCCGGATGTTTGCACCCGCCACCGCTCCCTGCCATTCATCCATCGATGCAAGGAATTGCTGTTTGTCCTGCTCGGTATCCACATCCTGCAGCCGGATGCGGGCATCATCGGCCAGCATGTCGGCAAGGCTGCCGCGGTCTGCAACCAGCAGTGCGGAATACCAGCGGCCGATGATGGCATTGTCGTCTGCCCGCGCTGAAAGCAGCATCAGGGCGTAAAGGGCGACCGTACAGAGTTTCGACGAGCCGACAACAGGCACAACGCGACACCTCCTCCATACAACCTAGGCCTGTATGGAGGGGAAGGGAAGGTTGTTGTCCTCAGCTGATATTCGGCCGCTCGAAGTCGCCGGTTTCGCTGTTCATCACCCACAATTCGCCGGTGGAAATATCGAACCAGGCCCCATGCAGGGCGAGCCTGCCCTTGCCTTCGAGGATCTTGACGCAGGGAAAGGTCCGCAGATTGGCAATGGAGTAGCGGATGGAGATGCGCTCCAGCGCCGTCTGCCGCTCGCTGGCAGTCATCATCGTGGAAGCCGAAACGGCCTCCGCCGCCGGCGCGATCAGGCTCATCCACTTGCCGATGAAGTCGCCGGGCGACAGCGGTGCCGAGGTTGTATCGAGCGCGGCACGGATGCCGCCGCAGCGGCCGTGGCCCATGACGACGATGTTCTTGACCTTCAGACTCTGCACCGCAAATTCCAGTGCGGCCGAGGTCGAATGATACTCGCCATCCGGCGAATAAGGCGGCACCAGATTGCCGACATTGCGCAGCACGAACAGTTCACCGGGGCCGGCATTGAAGATCACCTCGGGGGCTGCACGTGAATCGCAGCAGGCAACGATCATGGTCTCCGGTGCCTGGCCTTCGCGTGCCAGTGACCTGTAGTGATCTGCCTCGGCCACATAGCGGCCGTTGATGAAGTTGCGATAACCGGCAATGAGATGTTCGGGGAGATGCGGCATCTGGCGGTGAGGACCTTTCCAGGCTGGACGGCGGCGGCTCTATTCCGCTGCGCATGGCACTAACGGCAAATCGGTGCTGCAATCAATGCGAAATCGTCAAAGCTCGATCGTTGGAGCCATGCACTGCGCATAGCTCGGCGGGCGAAGCCGTCAAACGTGAATTGCGACGGGAAGTCCTCTGCCATCGACCAATGGTGGATTCGGATAAGGGACAGCCTCGCCCCGCGCGATGCGGCCGGCGATCAGGAGCATGGCGGCTGCGTCGAGGAAATCGTCCGTAGCGGCGCCCTTCGGTGGCATCCGATCGAGAAAGGCGCGCTCATAGCCGTGACAGACGAGCAAGGCACGCCGCTCTTCCACGCCGGCTGGATTGACCGCGCCCTTGATCTTCTTGGGCAAGCGCATCGCGCAGCCGTCATTGAGCCGCCAGAACGCCACCTCCGGATGCGATTCGAACACGCGCGTTCGCAGTTCCGGCCGCCCCGTCAGGAGCCCGTCGATTTCGCGGATCTTGGCAAAGATGCCGAAAGCCTGGATGGAAACACCGCGCGGTGGATTGGATGTTGTTGCTGCCACGGCGCTCGCGCGCCGATGCGCGTCGTACCAGGCCTCCACCGTGCTGAATGCTGCCGTGTCGGCATAAACGGCAGCGCGCGAGGGGATGGCAAAGACACTGGATTGCCGCTCGCCAAGCAGAGGGCGCACCAATGCCTCGGGTCCGCGCCCGCCTTTGCCTGAGACCTCGGGCAGGCCAATCGGCATGTCGACTGCCACGATTGCATCAGGCGGCAAGGCCATTAGGAGATCATCGAAGCCGGGATAGACGCCGACGATCGGTGACCCGCCAGGATCCTGCCGCACCGCAATCCAGCCTGCCTTGCAGCCATCGACCCCGGCCAGGGTGATGCCCGTCACGCGGTGCGACCTCGCCCCGGATGCGTGAGATGGCGCATCTGCACCATGGCCATCGGTTGTGACAGACTCTGCGCGTCGGTTTCCAGCTGCAGCTCGTCACCGCCACGCTTGGCAGTGCGGGCGAGGATCTCGTAAACAGCCGCGGTCGTCGATTGCAGCGCCTTGGCCGGCGGCTGGCCCGAAAGCGTGCGCGCCAGAAAAACCGCGCCGGTGAGATCGCCGAGACCATTCGGCGGCCGGTCGATCAAGCGATGCTCGGCCAGCACCACCTGACTGGAATCCAGCAGGAGATTGCCGGTACTGCCCGACATCATGGCGGGCGCCGACGTCACCAGCATGGTTGCCGGGCCGGCATCCAGCGCGGCCGCGGTGGTCGATTTCAGATCCGGCAGGTCGGCCCCCGCCATCCAGGCGAGTTCATAGCGGTTCGGCGTGGCGATATCGGCCAGCGGCATCAGCCGGTCACGCAAGGCTGCAGCGGTCGCCTCAGGCACATAGAGCCCGCCGGAATCGCCCATCACCGGATCACAGACGTAGAGAGCGCCCGGATTCCTGGCCTTTACCGCACCGACCAGCTCGGCAATCGCATCGGCCTGGCTCGCCTCGCCTAGATATCCGGACAGAACCGCGCCGACTTCGCCGAGCCAGGGCGCGCGCGCCAGATCGGCCATTAGGGCCGCAAATTGTTCCGCAGGTGGAACGATCCTTGTTGCGCGGCCATGACCAGGATGCCAGGGCAGGATAACGGTTGGTACCGCCCACACCGGGAAACCCAGCGTCTCCAGCGCGAAGACAGCGGCGCGGTTGCCCACGGAACCGCGCGCAACGTGGCTGGACACGACGATGACGGCGCGCGGCGCCTCGACCTGGCTGGTGTTCATGATGGTCCTATAGATGGCGGGCGATGTAATAGCCGGCGGCGATCACGATCGCGATCGTCAAGACAAGGCCTAAGACGCGGCCGATGCGGGTGCCCCAATATTCGATCGGGTCGAAATCACTGTGGTCATGTCCGTGCCGATCGGATGGCAGGCCGCCGGGCTCGGTCTCGCGCGCGATCCGGTCGAGGATACGGCGCGATTCGTGCTCGCTGTCCCTGTCGGCATGGCCTGCCATGAATGCTCCCTCGTTTCGCTGATCCTAAACCGATCCTCTTCGCGGTGACAGGGCCTCGTTGACGGCGAAGCTGCGCCACGCAGGCATTCGGTCCGGTTCACGCAAAAGCGTTTTCTCCGATGATCTTTATGGTATTGCTTCACCAATCGAGCAAACGAGGGACCGCTCATGTACACCCAGCGCCTGTCTTCGCTTCCCCGCAGCCTGCCGGCTTTCCTCTTGATGGCGCTGCTGCTGCCGTTTCTGTCCGCCTGCGGCTACAACACCATTCCGACGGCGGAAGAAAACGCCAAGGCGGCCTGGAGCGAGGTGCTGAACCAGTATCAGCGTCGCGCCGACCTGATCCCGAACCTCGTTGAAACGGTGAAGGGCTATGCCGCCCATGAAAAGGACACGCTGGATGCCGTGGTCGAGGCACGTGCCAAGGCCACGCAGATAACGGTGACACCCGAAACGCTGAAGGACCCCGAGGCTTTCAAGAAGTTCCAGGACAGCCAGTCGGGCCTGACCAGTGCGCTGTCGCGGCTGCTCGCCATCACCGAGAACTATCCCGACCTCAAGGCCAACCAGAACTTCATCGCGCTGCAGGCTCAGCTTGAGGGCACCGAGAACCGCATCGCCGTTGCGCGTCGCGACTACATCCAGGCGGTCAAGGATTACAATCTGACGCTGAAGACCTTCCCCTCCGTGCTGTGGGCCACCTTCTGGTTCCGCTCCAACGAGCCTTTCCAGAACTTCACCATCAGCGAGGACAAGATGCAGACGCCGAAGGTCGATTTCGGCACCAACAAGCCCGCAGGGCAGGGTGGCTGAAGTTAGGCTGCACTCCTGACAGAGCAATCGCATATGGCTTCCCGGCGGGTCGCTCCAGAGGCAAAAAGAAACGCGCCGGCGCAATGGCTGCGGACAATCCTCGCAGTATTGTGTCTGCTGCTCATTCCCGTGACCGTCTTCGCAGACGACCTGCCGACCTTGACCGGACGTGTCGTCGACAATGCCGGCATGCTCGATCCGGCTGCAAGGGCGGCCCTGGAACAGAAACTGGCCGATTTCGAAAAGAAGGGTTCCGACCAGATCGTCGTCGCCACCATCGACAGCCTTGGCGGCGAGGAGATCGAGCCCTACGCCAACCGGCTGTTCCGCGCCTGGAAGCTCGGCCAGGCCAGCGACAACAACGGTGCGCTGCTGCTTGTCGCCAAGAGCGACCGCAAGATGCGCATCGAGGTCGGGTACGGGCTGGAAGGCACGCTGACCGACCTGCACACCAAGCTGATCATCGAAAACGACATGGTGCCGGCCTTCCGCGGCGGCGATTTTGCCGGCGGCATCACCAAGGCCGTCGACGACATGATCATGGTGCTGGAGGGCAATCCGGAAGAGCTCGAGGCGCGCGGCAGGCGCCACCAGCAGGACAGTTTCAGCGAATACGACGCCGAACAGCTGATGTTCGCGCTGTTCATCACCATCTGGGTGGTGCTGTTCTTTGGCGGTTTTGCGATGGCGATCCTGCCGCCGATCTTCGGCACCAAGATCGGTCCTGGCCGCTACCGCTGGCTGGGGATGACCTTCGACACCAACCGGAGCTCCTCAGGCAGCAGCGGCGGCGGCTGGTCCTCGGGTAGCGGTGGTGGAGGTGGCTGGTCCTCGGGTGGCGGTGGCGGCGGATTTTCCGGCGGCGGTGGCTCGTCCGGCGGCGGCGGATCCTCGGGAAGCTGGTGACAATGGCAACACGCACCCTCACCAAGGCCGATCACGAGCGCATCGCAGCGACGATCCGTGCTGCGGAGCAGAAGACCAGCGGCGAAATCTATTGCGTCGTGGCGCGTTCAAGCGACGGCTATTTCTTCCAGGCTGCCTTCACGGCAACGCTTGCGCTGCTCGCCGTCAGCATCGCCTTTGCCTATGTGCTGGAGGCGCTGTGGCTAACGGTGCGCCTGCCGCATTTCCTCATCGTGCAGGCAGTGGCCGCCATCAGCCTGTTCATCCTTCTGTGGCTGGTGCCGCGCCTGCGCATTCATTTCGTGCCGCGCCGCCAGCGCTACAAGGCCGCGCATGCCAATGCGGTCAAGCAGTTCCTCGCCCGCAACGTGCATCGCACCGCGGCGCGGACCGGCGTGCTGATCTTCGTCTCGATCGCCGAGCGCTATGCCGAGGTGGTGGCCGACAGCGGTATCGATGCCAAGGTCGGCCAGCATGTCTGGGACGGCGTGGTGCGCAACCTGACTGCCCACGCCGGCGATGACCGACTCGCCGACGGATTTGTGAGTGCCATCGACGCGGTCGGTGTGGTCCTGGCGGAACATTTTCCGATCGGCCACGGCGACATCAATGAACTCGACGACCATCTGGTCGAGATCTAGCCCCCGGCCTTTAGAGCAGCGTGCGTCCATTCGGACGCGCAAAGAACGCTCTGACACTTTGGTTCCACGCATCGTGTTTCCAGGAAATCGATTCCGATTTTCGGGCCGATGCGTGGCCCAGTATTTTCGCTTGTGCGAAAGCAAGTCGGACTCTTTGCAAGCCTGCCGACCGGGTCTATGGTTAACAAACCATGAACACGTTGACCATCGATATCCGCAAGGCAGAGCCGCATGACGCGGCCGGGATTGCTGACGTGCATTTCGAGGCTTGGCGCGGTGCCTATAGTGGCATCATCCCGCACAAGACGCTGACGGCGATGATCAACCGCCGTGGTTCCGACTGGTGGGCAAATGCTATCCGCCGCGCCGCAACCGTACTGGTTGTGGAAATCGGCGGAACAATCGCGGGCTATGCAACCGTCGGCCGCAACCGGGCCCGCGAGCTGCGCCAGCAGGGCGAGATCTACGAGCTGTACCTGCGCCCGGAATATCAGGGCATCGGCCTCGGCCGCCGCCTGTTTTCGGCCGCACGCCGCAAGCTTGCCGATCATGGTCTGAGCGGTCTCGTGGTATGGGCGCTTGAAGAGAACCAGAACGCGCTTGCCTTCTATACCGGCGAGGGCGGCCGCGATGTCGCCGAGGGCGTAGAGGTCTTCGAGCAGAAGGCACTGAAGAAGGTCGCTTTCGTCTGGGATTGAGCTTGGCCCCGGCCTGCTACCCATCGCCTTCCGTATGCATTGCCGCATTGCACAAAGCTGTTTCGCCCGCTATTCGGTGCGCGATTGTCGAACCTATGCGCCATACGAGGCGCTGTGGGTTCGGCAAGCCAGTCCATTCAGCGCGTGACCTGACGACAGACCCGCAACCAGGACAGCGCCAAAGAGAGGGTAACCCATGCGTATCGAGGCGATATCCATTGGCAAGAATCCACCGGAAGACGTCAACGTCATCATCGAAGTAGCGGTCGGCGGCGAGCCGATCAAATACGAGATGGACAAGGAAGCCGGCACGCTGTTCGTCGACCGTTTCCTCTACACGCCGATGCGTTATCCCGGAAATTACGGCTTCGTGCCGCACACCCTGTCCGGTGACGGCGACCCGATCGACGTGCTGGTCTGCAACACGCGCGAACTGGTGCCGGGCTGCGTGATCAATGTGCGCCCGATTGGCGTGCTGATCATGGAAGACAATGCCGGTCAGGACGAGAAGGTGATCGCGGTGCCATCCCCGCATATCACCCAGCGCTACGAGAAGGTGTTCGACTACACCGATATGCCGGAGATCACTCTCAAGCAGATCGAACACTTCTTCGAACACTATAAGGATCTCGAACCCGGCAAGTGGGTGAAGATCGGCGGCTGGCACGATGCTGCCTACGCCAGGAAGATGATCGTCGAGGCGATCGAGCGCGCCAAGGCAGCCAAGAAATAGGCAGCGCTTTCAGGTTCCGGTGTTCCTTTGGGTCACCGGAACTTTCAATTGTCGACCCGTCCGAACGCCGGGACGGTGCCAACAGTGATGCGCGTATCCTTGCCGCAGGCAAAGGAACGCGCTTTCTCGTCGGCTATCTTGCGGGCTTCGTCGTTGGCGTTGGGGCTGCTGCCGGCAACGAGCGCGACCGTGCAGCCCTGGCGACTTTCCATCTGGGCAACCTTCGCCACCACCAGAACCTCGGTTTTCGTCGTGCCGTCGTCGCCACTGACGGAACGTCGATTGATTGCCGCGAACGGAACAGAGACATCGCCATTCGTTTCGACGCGCCATTCCACCTTCGGGCCAGCGCTGTTGAAACCGACGAAACTCTCCCAGCTCGACGTCATGTCCGTCGGCGGAAAGCCGTAGAATACGGATTCGCGCGCATCGTCATAACCGAGCAAGACCGGATAGCCACGATATCCTGAACAGGAGAGATCGGCCCAGTCGCCATCGCCATCGCCGGCCTTGGCATAAGTCAGGCAATCCTTTTCCGCGACGAGATCCGTATAGACGCTTGTGATCTCGCCCGCCGACACGCCTTGGCAGAAACCGGCAAGAACGAGAATGGTAAGAGCGCTACGCATGACGACCTCCGGTTGGGGCGTCCGTAGCATATCGGCAAATGCCGAGGGCGCCTATGCCAGGCCTGACACGCGCCGCGTAAGCTCGGCTGGATCGCCTCTGACCCGCAGCGTCTTCAACCGTGCCGCGCCACCCGTCACCACCGCAACGGATGATGCCGGAACGCTAAGAGCTTTGGCAAGGAGCTTTTCCAGCGCACTGTTGGCGGCCCCCTTCTCCGGCACGGCCCGCACGCGCGCCTTGAGGTAACAACGACCGTCGGCACTTGTCTCAGCGCCATCCAGCGCGTCGGACGCCGCTTTGGGTGTCAGCCGTACGAACAGGTCGATGCCGTCGGCACGCAGGCGAAAGGTTTCGCCCATCGCAACGCTCAGACGAGCGCCGGATAGATCGTCGTGAGAATGAATTGGCGCAGGAAGAACAGGATCAGCAGAAGAATGATCGGCGAAATGTCTATGCCGCCAAGATCCGGCAGGATACGGCGAATGGGTCGCAGGGCCGGTTCGGTCAGCCGGTACAGCGCATTGCCGATCGTGCTGACCACCTGGTTGCGCGGGTTGACGACGTTGAAGGCGAACAGCCAAGAGAAGATGGCCGAGGCGATGATGATCCACCAGTAGAGGTCAAGCGCCAGAATGACGGTTTGAATGAGGGCGGTCATGCAGGTCTCCAAGTGTTGCCGACATGTAGCCATTGCGCGCGGATGCGGCAAGAGCCGGGCGAGCTTACGGCAGTTTCCCGGAATTTTTGAACTCGTAAATGAGCAGTCGCCACCCTGCAGCCATGGCAACAGCACCGAAGATCAAGCGCCATTCAACACGCATCAATGGCAGGCTTGCGCTCAAAACCTCGCTTGACAGGAAAGCGCGGCGCCTCATAAATGCCCCATCCGCTGGACGGGGCTGTAGCTCAGCTGGGAGAGCGCGTCGTTCGCAATGACGAGGTCAGGGGTTCGATCCCCCTCAGCTCCACCAACGGCGATAATGATAGCTTTGATTTTTCTTGTCTTTTTGGCGCGCGAATTTCATTCCTCACTCTCTTGCTGCTTTGTCTAATTGTGGCACTTCGATAGCTACTGTCGCTGTGAAAGGCTTCCGTGCACCGGATTGATTGACTGTCGGACGGCCTGTCTTGGCCGCCCGGATTCGGATTACCTTGCGCGCTTCAAGCCGCGATCTGGACCGCAACCTTGCCGCGATGCCGGCCGCTGCGCAGTCGCTCGAAGGCTTCATCGGCGTTCTCGAACGAGAAGACCTCGTCGATGACCGGTCGAACGCCGGTCCGCAGCGCGGCCGACAGATCCGAGACCGATCCGACATAGACGCCGCGGACGCTGATCGCCTTCATCAAGATCGCACCGGTGTTGACATCGCCGCCGAAGCCGGTGAGCACGCCGACCAACGACACCTCGCCGCCGAGGCGCACGGCTTGAAGTGCCTGGTTGAGCGTGCCGGACCCGCCAACTTCCACCACGTGATCGACGCCTTCGCCCCCCGCGATCTCCGCCGCCCGGATCCCCCAGTCGGGCGTCTCGCGGTAGTTGATGCCGGCGTCTGCGCCGAGTTTGCGGGCCTCCGCGAGCTTTTCGTCGGAGCTCGAGGTGACGATGACTCTCGCCCCGACGGCGCGCGCGAACTGCAGCGCGAAGGTGGAGACGCCACCGGTGCCCTCGACCAGCACCGTGTCGCCCGGCCGGATGCCGCGGCCGCCGAACAGGCAGTTCCATGCGGTCACGCCCGCGCACGGATAGGCGGCGCCTTCCACAAAGGACCAGTCATCGGGCAGCCGGGCGACCCCGCCTGCCGGAACCACGATACGCTCGGCGAGAACGCCATCGACGAAGCCGCCGCCCAGCGCGCCGTCCTGCTTGGCCGCGCTGAACAGGCCTTCGGTCCATTTCGGCATGAAACCGATGGCGACGCGCTCACCGATCCGGTCTCGCGACACGCCGTCACCGACCGCCGCGACGATCCCCGCGCCATCGGACAAGGGAACGAGATCGGCGCGCTGATCGCCGCCATAACGGTCCTCGCGTACGATCAAGTCGCGGTAATTCAGGGTTGTGGCCTTCAGCTCGATCAGCAGTTCACCCGGGCCTGGCAGCAGGTCTGCTTCCTCGACCCGCTTCAACGGCGCGGCTGCTCCATTCAGTCGATATGCTCGCATGGCGTCTCTCTTCGGTTGGTGATGCGAGGTCGACATAGTGGTTCATGGCGATTAGCATAAGTACGTACAAAAAGGACATGTACTGTCATGAATGATAGTGTCAGCGGCACGCGCCGCCGGGCGACAAAGACGGGCTGCGCGGTCGAGGCGACGATGAGCGTGGTCGGCGGCCTGTGGAAGCCGGTTCTGGTGTTTCATCTTCTCGACGGCCGAGTTCGGTTCAACGCGCTTTGCCGGCTGACGCCGAACGCGACGCCGCGCATGATCACGCTGCAACTGCGCGAACTGGAGGCCGACGGAGTCATCCGGCGGATCGTGTATCCTGAAGTGCCGCCGCGTGTTGAGTACGAGCTCACGCCGTTCGGGCGAACGCTCGAGCCGGTTCTGATCAGTCTGCGTGATTGGGGTGAGGCATTTCAGAGCCGTTGAGGGCCTTTTTGTTCCCGACAAAGACCGCTACAGGGTCAGCGAGGGAGACATCGAGATAGAGGCCGCCGTCGGAATGTCACCCTGGCTTCTTCGCCGCCTTCACAGCCACATCAGACAGTTGGATTACCGCCATCCCACTTCTATCCCCATTCAGAAGTAGGGATGATACCGGATGGACGCTCGGTGAACCTCAGTTCCACCAACGGAATTTCCACTACGCGTCAGCGGCCATCGCTTTCAGCCATTCCGACGGCTTGAACACGTCCTTGCTGGTCTTCTGGTGCCAATGTGTCAAGCGATCGACAATCCCTGCCAGCCCTTTCTGACGCGCCCAGAACATCGGTCCGCCCTTGCCAAGCGGGAAGCCATAGCCATTGACCCAGACCAGATCGACATCGGATTCGCGCGCGGCAATGCCCTCCTCCAGGATGCGCGAGCCTTCGTTGATCAGTGGGTAGAGCGTGCGTTCGATGATCTCTTCTGCCGAGATGACACGCGGCGCGATGCCGAGCCGCTTCGCTTCATCGGCTATGTGGGCAGCCAGTTCCGGATCGGGTTGCGCGGTGCGGCCATCGGCATAGAGGTAGAAGCCTCGACCCGTCTTCTGGCCGAAACGGCCCTGTTCGCACAGCCAGTCGGCGATCAGCGCGGTTTTGCCCAGCGCCTTGCGGTTGCGCCAGCTGATGTCCAGCCCGGCGAGGTCCCACATCTGGAAAGGACCCATCGGCCAGCCGAAATCGGTGAACGCCTTGTCGACGTCCGCCGGGCTGGCGCCTTCCAGAAGCAAGGCTTCGACATCGGCGCCACGCGCCGTCAGCATGCGGTTGCCGACGAAACCATGGCAGACACCGACCACGACCGGCACCTTGCCGATTGAGCGGGCGAGCGACAGCAGCGTCACCAGCACATCAGGCGCCGTTTCCCTGCCGCGCACGATCTCCAGCAGCTTCATGATGTTGGCCGGCGAAAAGAAGTGCATGCCGACGAAATCCCGCGGCCGGCTGACGAAGGCGGCCAGCGCGTTGACATCGAGGTAGGAGGTGTTGGTGGCGATGATCGTGCCCGGCTTCGCCACCTTGTCGATGGCGGCAAGCACCTCTTTCTTGACCGCCATGTCTTCGAACACGGCCTCGATGACGAGGTCGCAATCGGTCAGCGCCGCATAGTCCGTGCTGCCGGAAAGCAGCGCCATGCGCGCCGTCTTGGCAGTGTCAGTCAAAGAACCGCGCGAAACCGAGATCGCATAATTCTTTTCAATGCGCTCGAGCCCGCGCTGCAGCGCCTCTTGTGCCGCCTCGACCAGCGTGACCGCAATGCCGCCATTGGCGAGAGCCATGGCGATGCCGCCACCCATGGTGCCGGCGCCGATGATGCCGACGCGACGGATCGGCCGTGGCTTCACCGACTTGTCGACGCCATCAACCTTGGCGGCTTCGCGCTCGGCGAAGAACAGGTGCCGCTGCGCCTTGGACTGATCCGACGTGACCAGTTCGACGAACAGCGCACGTTCCGCGGCTAGGGCTTCATCAAAGGGCAGCAGCACGGCGTTGCGCACCGCTTCCGTGCAGGCGACCGGCGCCCGCAAGCCCTTGGCTTTGGCGACAATAGCCTTGATCCGGGCTTCCAGCTGCTCGCGATCAGCGGCTCCGATCTTGTCGCGCCGGCTCCGCACAGCGGCGAACGGCCCACCTTCGGCGGCTTTGACCGCTGCAAAGGCAGCGGCATCAGCAACCAGCCCGTCGATGGCGAGCGTATCGACAAGGCCTGCTTCCAGCGCTTCGGCAGCAGCAATCGGCGTGCCCGACGTGATCATATCCAGCGCTTTCAGCGGACCGACCAGAGCCGGCAGGCGCACCGTGCCGCCGGCACCCGGCAGCAGCCCGAGTTTCACTTCGGGCAGACCGAGCTTCGCCGCCTTGTCGGCGACCCGGAAATGGCACCCGAGCGCCAGTTCCAACCCGCCGCCCAAAGCGGTGCCGTGAATGGCGGCAACCGTCGGCTTTTCGATCGTTTCCAGCAGCGCGATCAGCGCACGCAGATCGGGATCCTGCATCGGCTTGCCAAATTCGGTGATATCGGCACCGGCGATAAAAGTGCGGCCGGCGCAGGTGACCACGATAGCGGCAGTGGCTGCGTCGTCGCGCAGCTGGACAAGCGCGTCATGCAGCGGCTTTCGCACCGAAAACGACAGCGCGTTCACCGGAGGATTGTCGATCGTGACGATCGCGACACCGCCGCGATGTTCGATGCTCACCTTGTTTTCGGATGATGCTGCCTCAGTCATGATCGCACCTCTTCTCACTCGCGCAGGCGGTATCGTTCATATTTACAAACCGGCTGGCCGGTAATAAAACTTGTGCCATGCCTCGTCAACGGTCCGATCAGATCAAGACAGCGAAAGCTCCGGTCGGCCGGCCGCCAAGCATACCTGCACCACGCACCACCATACTGGACGCCGCTGCGAAGCTGTTCGCCGCGCACGGCTTCGAAGGTACCTCGCTGAACGATGTGGCGCAGGCGGTGGGCGTCACCAAGGCAGCCGTCTATCACTACTTCCCGACCAAGAAGGACATCTTCGACGAGATGATGATCGACCTTCTGGAACGGCAATACGCCGCCGTCAGCGCTGAAGTGACGATGGCGGAAAGCCCCGCGGAAAAGCTGAAGACTTTCATGCGCTCGCAGGCGGAATTCCTGGAAGCCAATCACCCCGCGTTCGTCGTCATGCTGCATGGCTTTGGTGGCATCGAGAAGAACCACTGGACGGAGCAACAGCTGGCGCTGCGGGATCGCTACGAAACGTTGCTGCGCACGCTGCTCGCCGACGGCAAGGCCAGCGGCGCTTTTGCCGTCGACGATATCGCGACGGCTGCCCGCGCGGTTTTGTCTTTGATGAACTGGATGGTGCGCTGGTTCCGGCCGGAAGGCAAAACCCGCGCCGCCGACTTCGCCCTGCAATATTACGCCCTTGTCGTTTCGGGCCTTCAGCCGAGAAACTAGCCGAAAAACATGGCAACCGGATTGTTTCGCACAAGCCTTCTCTCCTAGGCTGACGTCAAATCAAAGTGCTGGAGCGTCCTGTGCGCTCCTTGGGGTGGAGGCTTGTCGTGAACTACGCACGGATGGTTATCGAGAAGGAAGCGCCGGAAGAATACGGCTACGACCGTATCCGCTACAACCTCTCCGAAAGCTCCATCGCCGACCAGAAGCTTTCCGACATCGGGTTGAAGCTGCCCGATCTCACCCTCTTCTACGGAGAACATCGCGGCGACCGATCGTTGCGGGAGCTGATCGCCGCCCAGGACAAAGACCTGTCGTCCGATGATGTGCTGGTCACCGCCGGTGCCGCCGGCGCGCTTTTCATCATCGCAACGTCACTGTTGTCGGAACGTGACCATCTGGTCGTGGTGCGGCCGAACTACGCCACCAATATCGAGACCCCGAAAGCGATCGGCTGCACCATCAGCTACATTGATCTCGCCTTCGAGAGCGGTTTCGCCGTCGATGTCGAGCGCATCGCCGCAGCACTTCGACCCGAGACGCGCTACATCAGTGTCACCTGCCCGCACAACCCGACCGGCACAATGATGAGCCGTGCCGATCTCGACCGGCTGATCGCCCTTGCCGAACGACACGGCTGTTACCTTCTGGTCGACGAGACCTATCGCGACCTCAGCTACGGCACCAGGCTGCCGGCAGCCGCTTCATTGAGCAAGCGCGCCATCAGCGTCTCCTCGCTGTCCAAGGCTTTCGGCATTCCCGGCATCCGCATCGGCTGGCTGATCACCCGCGACGCCGAGTTGCAGGAAAGGTTCCTGGCCGCCAAGGAGCAGATCGGCATCTGCGGCAGCGTCATCGACGAGGCGATCGCCCGCACCATGCTGGAGCAGCGCGACGCCTTTCTAGGCAGATTACTGCCTGAGATGGCGGCGCGACGTACCATCGTGCAGGACTGGATCGACGGCGAACCCCTGGTCGACTGGGTGAAGCCGTCAGGTGGCGTCGTCGGTTTCCCGCGCATCGATGTTGTCCCTGATTTCGATCTCGACGGCTTCTACGTCAGGCTGCTCGAGAAACATGGCACCTATGTCGGCCCCGGTCATTGGTTCGAAATGCCGAAAAACTTCTTTCGCGTCGGCTTCGGCTGGCCGACAGCCGACGAGCTTCGCGGCGGCCTTGCCGCGATCTCGACAGCGCTGCGCGACTGACGGGGCGAACGTCCCAACCAGATACGCACGAAATTTATGCGCGCGCAGCGTGGTAAACTAAGTTATAGCTCGACTACCGGAACAGCGCCCATGGTGGAAGAGCCCGGCCGGCCTACGTAAACCACCAAGGGCTGAATTCCATGTCTTCCGAATCCCGACCGTCTCCGGATCAGCGTTATGCTGCGTTCCGCTACGCGGCCTTCCGTAACTATTGGGCCGCTCGTTTTCTCATGACCTTCGCCACGCAGGTCGTTTCCGTTGCGGTCGGCTGGCAGATCTACGACCTCACCCGCGATCCGTTCGACCTTGGCCTGGTCGGCATCGTACAGTTCCTGCCGTCGCTCCTCCTGGTTCTGGTCACCGGCGTCGCTGCCGACCGCTTCGGTCGCCGACGGATCATGGCTTTGGCAACGCTGATGGAGGCGGCCTGCGCACTGGTACTGCTGCTTCTGACATGGCACGGGCTGTATTCGCCGTTGCCGGTCTTTGCTGTGCTTGTGTTGTTCGGCATTGCCCGCGCCTTCTTCGGTCCTGCCTCGGCTTCGCTGGTCGCCAACCTCGTGCCGACTCATGATTTCGCCAACGCAATCGCCTGGAATTCATCTGCGTGGCAGACCGCCACCATCATCGGCCCCGTTGCCGGCGGCCTGCTCTACGGTCTTTCGTCCGAGGCCGCCTATGGCACTGCCGCCGTGCTGATGCTGTTCGCGCTTCTGCTTATCCTCGGCATCCCGAAACCTGCCCAGCGCAGCGAAACTGACAAACCCAGCCTCGAGAGCCTGTTTGCGGGCTTTCACTACATCTGGCGCGAAAAAGTCGTGCTGGGCGCGATTTCGCTCGACCTGGTGGCGGTGTTGCTTTCGGGCGCCACGGCGCTGCTGCCGGTCTATGCCCGCGACATCCTCGACCTCGGTCCCTGGGGACTGGGCATGCTGCGCTCGGCTCCGGGCATCGGCGCCCTCTGCGTCGCAGTCTGGCTGGCTGGCCATCCGCTGCGCGACCACGCCGGCGCGGTGATGCTGTTCTTCGTCGCCGTCTTCGGTGCCGTCACGGCGCTGTTTGGTCTATCCACCATCACCTGGCTCTCGATCGTCGCGCTCGCGCTGCTCGGCGCCACCGACATGGTCAGCGTCTATATCCGTGAGACGCTGATACAGCTGTGGACGCCGGACGAGGTTCGCGGCCGCGTCAATGCCGTCAACCAGGTCTTTGTCGGCGCTTCCAACGAAGTCGGCGAATTCCGGGCCGGTACCATGGCAGCCCTGATCGGCACCGTGCCGGCGGTGGTCATCGGCGGCGTCGGCGCGATTTTGGTGGCCGGCATCTGGGCAGCGCTTTTTCCTGATCTGCGCAAGGTGCGCCGCCTCGACATTCGGAAATAGACCGTCAAGGCTCGCCCGATCAGAGTGTTTCCGCGTTCCGCGGAAACGCTCTAACTCTTTGTTTTTTTCGTATGATCTTTATCCGAAAAGTCTGCAACTTTTCGGGATCATGCTCTAGCGAGCCGCGGGGCGACCGAAGATCGTTTCCAGGAATTCGCCAAGCCAACGTTTCAAATGCATGTCCCAGATCAACCGGCCGCCGAGATGATCGCGGCCGGGCTGCGCACCCGGCAATTCGAAACGATGCGCGCCATGCACCACCCAGCGCTGCATCATCATGCGGGTGAGCTCGCCATGGAACTGGATGCCCCAGGCCTTGTCGCCGTAGCGAAACGCCTGGTTGGGATAATTGTCGGAAGTGGCAAGCAGCGTCGCATCCCTGGGCAGGGAAAAGCCCTCGCGGTGGAAGTGGTAGACCATTTCCGGCCAGTGCATCAGCTTCCTGCCTTCCTCGGTGGCGCGTAACGGATACCAGCCGATCTCGACCAGCCCATCGCGATGCCCGTCGACCTTGCCGCCGAGATGATTGACCAGCATCTGCGCGCCCAGGCAGATGCCCAGCAGCGGTTTGTTTTCCTTGAGTGGGACCGCCAGCCAGTCGGTCTCACGCCGCACGAATTCCTCGTGATGGTCGTTGGCACTCATCGGGCCGCCGAAGACGACCGCACCGGCATGTTGGCCGAGCGTTTGCGGAAGCTGATCGCCAAGCGGCGGCCGCCGTATGTCTAGCTCGTAGCCTGCCTCGATCAACATGTGGCCGACACGGCCGGGACTGGAGCTTTCCTGATGCAGGACGATCAATATCCGGGGCCGCTGATCAGTTTTCACGAACGTCCGGCCCAGCTCATTCGTCGTTTGCGCTGCCCTTGGCTCCCGGAACCTCGGCGGCAGCCTTGCGCCTTGCCGCGACTCGGTCGGCCCGCTCGACATCGAGCAGTTCCGCCACGCGCCAGACGGTATTGTCCTCGAGCTCGTGCAACTCGCCGTCTGCGTAGACGATCTCCCACAACAGCCCGATGAAGGCCTTGCGCTGCTCAGGATCGAGATCGCGCTTGAGGACACTGGTGAAGGCGTAGAGATCGATCGCCTCGTTGTCGGCCTTCTCGCCGGCTTCCGCCAACGCTTCCAGCTCGTGGCCCTCGACGGAGTAGGTCTCGGCCAGGATGGCCTTGAACCGCTCCCACTCGACGTCCTGGCGCACGCCGTCGGCGCTCATGACATGATAAAGCAGCGCGGTGGCTGCAACACGTGGATCATCCGCCCTGGCATGGGTACGTGCGCCGGTGGCGGGAAGCTCTTTCAGAAAAGACAGAACACGGTCAAACATAAGGTTAATCTGGTCCTTTCCGGAGCGCGATCAAGTCACGGTTTTTCAAAACAAGCGGAAACGGCGCGGCTTTTCAACCTCGTCTTCAGCTCCCACGCCGGGATCGTCCGGCTGATGCGACGCCTCGCCGGCCACCGGGTCGGGCGCGGGGGTACGCGTCGGCGCAATGGCTGTCGCGCCGTTGGAAACGGATATTGCCTCTGCCTCCACGACAACGTCTTCGCGCTCGGGTCCGGCAAGAGACGGCGGCACAACATCCGGAATCGGACGGCTTGCCTCGATCAGTCTGCCCGCGCGTTCCACAGGTCCGCGCCACTCGAATGCGTCGAGCCGCCCGGACACCGGCGAGATCGGCGCCCAGCGCTCGGCGACGACGCCGTCAGCGACCCAGGCGGCATCCAGTGGCGCACGCACCGCCTGCGACAGCAGCTGCCGCACCTTGCCCTGGTTGCCGCCGTCGGCCTCCTCGATGTCGGCAAGCAGGAGATAAGCGCCTTCGCTGGGTTGCATGCGAATGGCCGCTTCGGTCTCCTGTCGGGCCAATGCGAAATCCTGAGCGTCGAGCGCTGTCCGCGCCACTGCCAGCGAGGATTCGACGTGGTTCTTCTTCATCTCCTGCAATTTGCGGGCGCGGGCAAGGCGGTCGAGTATGGCGTCGGCCGGCCTGGCGTGGATGTAGAGATCGGCGAGATCGGGATGCGGTTCCGCCCGCCACGCGGCTTCGAGGATTTTCGAACCCTTGCGCAGATCGTTCTGCTTGAACAGCACCTTGGCTGCAACGATTGCCGCCGGCGCGAATTCCGGCAGCAGCTTGTTCGCTTCAAGCGCTGCGGCCTTGGCAGCGCCCTGATCGTCGTCGATCAGGGCTTCCGCCTTGGCCGTCAAAAGCACGCCACGACGGCGGTTGGCGGCGGCGCGCTCGGTCTGCCGGCTCGATTTTTGCGCATCAGCCAGCCGCAACGCGCCATCCCAGTCGCCACGAGCGGCCAGTTCTTCCATCGTCGCTTCGGCAGCCCAGGCCAGTTGCGGCGCCGCCGAAGCGGCGCGGCCGGCATAGTGGCGAGCCGCGTTGCGATCACCCAGCCGCTCAGCTTCGAGATAGAGCCCGCGCAGGCCAAGCAGCCGCATTTCGGGATCATCGAGCATGGCCTCGAATTTCTGGCGGGCGCCGTCATGGTCTCCTTCCAGCAGCGAGGCCTGCGCATCGAGCAGGTTGATCAACGGCTCCTGATCCGAACGGATCAGCTTGACCGCTTCCTTGGCCTTGCGGCGCGCCAATGCAGCGTCGCCGGCGCCAGCGGCAATCATGCCGGTCGACAGTGCCTGATAGCCGCGGTCGCGGCGGCGCACCCGGAAGTGCCGGGCGATCGCATAGGGACTGTTCCAGATCGATTTGAGCAGCCACCAGGTAAGCATCACGGCGGCAACGACTGCCACCACTGCGACCGCCGCCACCATCAGGCTGACCTGGTACTGGTAGCCAGAGAAGGTGACGACCATTTCGCCTGGTCGGTCGGCCAGCCACGCAAAACCCAACCCGAGCGCGAATATGATGGCAAGATAGAAGAGGATGCGGATCATCTCATCACCCCTTCATCGCGCCGGACACCAGCTCGTTCACCGCCGCTTCCGCTTCCTGTCGGGCTTTGAGCTTGCCGGCGAAATCGGCCCCGGCTGCCTTGACCGTATCGGGCAGCGTTTCGAACTCGGACAGCGCCTTGCCATAGTCGCCCTGGTTCACGGCGACTTCCATGCGCGCCACTGTTTCCGGTGCACCTTTGCCTTCGACGGCGCCGATCGGGCGTACCTTCACCAGTGATTCGGCGCTGGTCAGCAGGCGCTGGACTATACCCTGGTTGGGGTCGACCGGCGTCGCTGCCGAAATCATCGCATTGGCTGCATCGCCCACGCTGCTTGTGATATCGACCCGGGTCGGGATGCCTTTTTCAGCATAGGCACGCAAGGTTGTGATCTGCGGCGCATCTGGGCGGACCGCCGCGAATGTCTCAAGCTCCGCGGTGAACGGTGCCCCGCGATCGAGCGCTGCCTTGAGCGCCGAGGCAGCGATGGCCAGCGCAATCTTGGGCTGCGAGGCCTGTGCATCCACCTTGCCGGAAAGCTGCGAGGCCTGTTGCTCGACGGCGCTGAGACGGCCCTCGAGCGCCGCGGCGGCCTGTTCCGCAGACTGCATCTGCGTATCCAGCGTTGTCACCTTGCTGTTCAGCGGCCCAAGATCGATGGCTGCCGCGCCACTTTCGGTGCGCAAGGTGGCAAGCGCCGTGTCAAACTGGGCGACCTGGTCTGAAAGCGCTTTCAACCGTCCTTCTTCAGCGCCCGAGGCTAGCGGTGCCGCCTTCAGCGCGGCGACATCGGCCTTCACCTGGTCAAGGGCCGCAGCAAGCTGCGCCGATGCATCCGGAGCGGGGTTGGACTTGATCGCCGCCACCTCGCTTTTGAGCGCCGCAATCTCGCTGCTCGCAGCCGTATCGGAGGAACCGACCAGACCAGCGCCCTGCAGGACGCCCGCGCCGGCGAGGGCCACAACGCCGCCAATGAGACCAGCGGCAAGGGCACCGATGCCGCCCCGTTTCGGTTCGGCGGGCTGGCTGTTCACAAAGCCCCCACTCGTCTTGCCTTCGTCGGTTGCTTTCGTCGCTTCCGGTGCAGTTTGTTGCGCCTCTGGCCGGGCATGACTCTCGCCAAAATCATAGTCGAAATTGCGGGATTGGGAGACAGTGTCGTCGGTCGACGTGGCCTCGCGAACCGATTCGGGAGCGCCTACCAACTGCTGCTTCTCTGATTCGGATTCCGGCGTCTCCGCTTGCACCGCCAAAACCTCTTCCGGTTGCTTGTCGTTGTCGGGTTGATCCCTGCCACCCACTCGCGAAACATCGGCGGGATCGAGATCGATCGTCACCGGTTCACGACGGCTCCGGGAATGGCGCGTCTTGGGCGTCTTGACCATGCTTCGGCTCCCCAAATGGTTCGGACCGTCAGGCGGCAGGCTAAAACGGTCTACCACACCTCCAAGCTGTGAAAAGGGGCGGTATGATGAAGCAGCCTCATTCCGCAGCGCCGAGCAGTGCCAGCAATGCTTCTTCGTCCGGCGCCGTGGCGACCGCCAACCGTCCCGGAAAAACGGCGCTCACGGCATGCGCAACACGCGCTGAGAGTGCAAGAACGCGCGTCTCTTCAAAATAGCGCGCGAGTTCGGGGCGCTGCACCAGCATAGAATAGGCCTGCGCCGCTCTGGCCGAGTAAAGCAGCGCCATCTGCACCGGCCGGCCGGCAAGACGTGTCGCAGCCACATTGCCGGGATAATCGACCGGCAACGTGTCATAGGTCTCGACCGGCAGTACCTCAATACCTTGCGCGCCAAGAAACATCTCGAAATCGGGAAAGCGGACGCGGCCGCACAGATAGACGACAGGCCTGCCAGCGAGCGCGGGCGCGATCACCCCGGCCAATTGCCTGGCACCGCCCGATCCCGTTTCGACAACCGAAAGTCCGGCTGCGCGTGCCATGGCAGCTGTTTTGGGCCCGACAACATGGCAAGGCAGATCCGCAAGTTGCCGCAGCACATCAGCCGACGCATGGCGGATTGCATTGGCGCTCGTCACCAAAAGCGCCGCTGCTGTCTCGGGCAAGGGTTCCAGCGCAACAGCCAGCGCACGCGTTTCGGAAAGCGGCAGGACCACCGGCTCGAAGCCGAGCTCGCGGAGCCGCGCCGCCGTTCGGCCGGCGCCGGGTTCCGGCCGCGTCACCAGCACGCGTTTCATTCAGCGCCGTCCTGGCTGGACGAGCATCAATTCCAGCCTTCGAAGAAGTGGATGCCGGCGCGTGCCCGCACATCCGCCCCGGCCTCGGCGCCGACCGCCGCCGCATCCTTGCCGAGCCCGTTTCGTGTCACCTCACGGATATCGCTGCCGTCCGGTGTCAGGATCATGCCGGAGAAAGACAGCTGACCGTCGACCACCGTCGCATAGCCGGCGATCGGCGTGCGGCACGAACCGTCAAGCGCAGCGAGGAAAGCGCGCTCGCAGGCCAGCGCCTGCCCCGTCGGAACATCATGGATGGCGGCCAGCATGGCGCCTGTTGCCGCATCGCCGATGCGGCTTTCGATGCAGATCGCACCTTGCCCCGGCGCCGGCGGGAACGCCTCGAGCGACATCACGTCCGTAGCGATATGCTCCAGATTGAGCCGCTTCAACCCGGCCAGCGCGAGAATGGTGCCGTCAGCGACACCCTCGTCCAGCTTGCGCAGTCGCGTCTGCACATTGCCCCGGAACAACACCACATCGAGATCGGGCCGCATCCGGCGGATCAAGGCCTGGCGCCGGAGCGACGAGGAGCCGACCTTTGCTCCCGCCGGCAGGTCGGCGATGTGCGCCGCTTTTGGGCTGATGAACGCTTCACGGGCATCCTCACGCGGCAGGAAAGCAGACAACTCCAGACCGTCTGGCAGCGTCGTCGGCATGTCCTTGGAGGAATGCACTGCGATGTCGATGCGCCCGTCCAGCAGCGCTTCTTCGATTTCCTTGGTGAAAAGCCCCTTGCCGCCGGCTTCCGACAACGGCCGATCCTGGATGCGGTCGCCGCTGGTCGAAATGACGACCACTTCGAACGCCTCTTCCGGCAAGCCATGCGCTGCCATCAGCCTGTCGCGCGTTTCATGCGCCTGTGCGAGCGCCAGCAGGCTGCCTCGGGTTCCAATCTTCAAGGTTGTTTGCATCAAGCGCGGTCCGTGATAACCCCGGCTCGGAGCCTGAGCTCCGCATATCCAGCCTTCTCCTAACGGGGAAGTCGCTGATCGGCAATCATCGAGGTTTGCGGCGAATTGATCCGCGTTCTGGGCATAGAGACGAGCTGTGATGAAACAGCGGCCAGCGTCGTGGCGTTGGACGGCGCTTCCGCGCCGCGGATTCTCTCCAATGTCGTGCTCAGCCAGATCGCTGAACATGCAGCATTTGGCGGCGTCGTGCCCGAGATTGCGGCGCGCGCTCATGTCGAGGCGCTGGACGGCATCGTCGAGGCGGCACTGGCCGATTCGGGCACCGACCTGCGTGATATCGACGCCGTCGCCGCGACTGCCGGTCCCGGCCTTGTCGGTGGCCTGATTGTTGGCCTGATGACCGCGAAGGCCATTGCCGCCGCCGCCGGCAAGCCCTTGCTCGCCATCAACCATCTCGAAGGCCATGCCTTGACGGCACGGCTGACCGATGGCCTTGCCTTTCCTTACCTGCTGCTTCTTGTCTCCGGTGGACACACCCAGATCGTGCGCGTTGCCGGCGTCGGCGACTACCAGCGCTGGGCTACCACCATCGATGATGCGCTGGGCGAAGCCTTCGACAAGACCGCCAAGATGCTCGGCCTGCCCTATCCGGGCGGTCCCAACGTCGAGAAAGCTGCAGCGACGGGCGAGCCCACCCGCTTTGCCTTTCCAAGGCCGATGAAGGGTTCCGCTCAGCCCGACTTCTCCTTTTCCGGGCTGAAGACTGCCGTGCGCCAGGCCGCCCACGCGATCGCGCCGCTGACCGAGCAGGATGTCGCCGACGTCTGCGCCTCGTTCCAGACAGCCGTCGCCGATGCGCTTGCGGACCGTGTTTCGCGGGCACTGGCCCGTTTCAAGGCAGAATTTCCGCACGAGCAGCAGCCTGCCCTTGTTGTCGCCGGCGGTGTTGCAGCGAATCAGATGATCAAAGCGACGCTGGAAGTGCTCTGCGACAAGGCAGGCTTCCGCTTTGTCGCGCCGCCGCTCAAACTGTGCACCGACAATGCGGCGATGATCGCCTGGGCAGGCATCGAACACTTGAACGCGGGCCTCGAGGAGGAGAACGCCTTCGACTTCGTGCCGCGTTCGCGTTGGCCACTCGATGCCATTTCGACGCCGGTGGTGGGTTCGGGCAGGCGAGGAGCCAAGGCATGAGCGAACTGCAGGCAAACGTCCGTCACATAGCCGTGCTGGGTGGCGGAGCGTGGGGTACCGCACTGGCGCAGGCCATGCTGCGCGCTGGTCACAAGGTGTCGTTGTGGGCCCGCGACGTGGACATGGTTGCGGCGATCCGGCAAGGCGAAAACCCGCGTTACCTGCCTGGCATCGCCATCGACCAGGGCATTGAGGCGAGCTCATCTTTGGCTGAGGTCCTGGACGGCACCGATTGCATTCTTGCCGTCACGCCCGCGCAATCGCTGCGCCAGGTTCTGACTGAAGCAAAACCGTACCTCGCCGCCACCATTCCAGTGGTTTTGTGCGCGAAGGGTATCGAGCGCGACACCGGCGCGCTGCTTTCGAGTATTGCCGGCGAGATCCTGCCCGACAATCCGATCGCCGCCCTGTCTGGGCCAAGCTTTGCCACGGACGTTGCCAAGGGCCTGCCGACCGCCGTGGTCGTCGCGGCACGTGAGGAGGCTCTGGCAGCCGAGCTTGCAGCGCTGTTTTCCGCCCGCAATCTGCGCTGCTATTCCAGCGACGACCTTGTCGGCGTCGAGATCGGCGGCGCGCTGAAGAATGTTTTCGCTCTCGCTGCCGGCGCCGTGAACGGTGCGGGCCTCGGCGCCAGTGCGCAGGCCGCCATGGTGACACGCGGCTTTGTCGAACTGCGCCGCATTGGCGCAGCCTTTGGCGCCAAGCCGGAGACCCTGATGGGGCTTTCCGGCCTTGGCGATCTCATGCTGACCTGTTCTTCGGCGCAGTCGCGCAATTTCGCCTATGGGTTGGCGCTGGGACGAGGCGAAACGCTTGCCGGACGGCCCCTGGCTGAAGGCGTACCGACGGCAGCGATCGCCGCCCGCCTTGCCGCCGAGCAGGGCATCGACGCGCCGATCATCTCCGCCGTCGCTGCCATCCTGGAAGGCGCCATCACCATTGGCGAAGCCGTTTCCATGCTGATGACACGGCCCCTAAAAACCGAAACCGACTGAGGACCCGAGCCACGATGCTGTTTGCGTTGATCTGCAAGGATAAACCCGGCCATCTCCAGGTGCGCCTCGACGCACGCCCCGATCATGTCAACTTTCTCAACGGGTTGAATGCCGACAAGAAGCTCGCCTTTGCCGGCCCCTTCCTCGACGCCGACGGCAAGCCGAATGGCAGCCTTGTCGTCATCGAGGCTGCCGACCTTGCCACTGCCGAGGCGCTGGCTACGGCCGATCCTTACGCCAAGGCGGGCCTTTTCGAGAGCGTCGACGTCAAGCCGTGGAATTGGGTGTTCAACAAGCCGGCCGAAGGCTGAGCAGCAAAACATATCCGGCAGCAGAGGGACCACGATGAACTATTGGCTCTTCAAATCCGAACCGTTCAAATTCTCCTTCGATATGCTGAAGGAGAAAGGCAAGGCCGGCACGCAATGGGACGGCGTGCGCAATTATGCCGCGCGCAACAACATGAAGGCGATGCAGATCGGTGACCTCGGCTTCTTCTATCATTCCAATGAGGGGCTCGACATCGTCGGCATCGCCGAAGTCTGCGGGCTGGCGCACCACGACACGACGACCGACGATCCGCGCTGGGAATGCGTCGACATCCGCGCGGTTCGCGATGTGCCCACTCCGCCGACGCTGGCCGACATCAAGGCCAATCCGAAGCTGTCGGAAATGGCGCTGGTCAGGCTCGGGCGCCTGTCGGTGCAGCCGGTGACACCTGAGGAATGGAAGGAAGTCTGTCGCATGGGCGGTCTCAACCCCGCACCGTGACACTGACACCGCAAACCGCAGAGCGCTTCATTCTCGACAACACGGCGCTGATGGCGCCGCCGCACGTACCCGAAATCACATTGCGCCTTGCTGATGAGGCGCATGATTTGTGGCGGCGCACCGAGGAAGAACTGACTGAAATCGGCCTGCCGCCGCCCTTCTGGGCTTTTGCCTGGGCCGGCGGACAGGGATTGGCGCGCTACGTGCTCGACCATCCTGAAATCGTACGCGGTCGCCGCGTGCTGGATTTCGCTTCGGGCT
Organism: Mesorhizobium loti; assembly: GCF_002858745.1. GTDB lineage: Bacteria > Pseudomonadota > Alphaproteobacteria > Rhizobiales > Rhizobiaceae > Mesorhizobium > Mesorhizobium loti_F. Next base: position 84,879 of record NZ_PJRO01000013.1, read on the forward strand.
CCGGCCTTGTCGCCATCGCCGCGATGAAAGCTGGGGCGAGTTCGGTCGAGGCCGCCGATATCGATCCATTTTGCGAGACCGCGATCCGCCTCAATGCGATGGCCAATGGTGTGACGATTGGCTTCAACGGTCTGGATCAGGTCGGCATCGATAGCGGATGGGACACAGTGCTCGCCGGCGATGTCTTTTACGAAAAGCCATTTGCCGACCGGCTGCTGCCATGGTTCTCCATGTTGAAGGCTCGTGGCGCCGATATCCTGATCGGCGACCCCGGCCGCGCCTATCTGCCCAGGACGGGCCTGGAACGGCTGGCAACCTATGAAGTGCCGGTAACACGGGCACTCGAGGATGCCGAGGTCAAGCGCACCACCGTCCTGCGCTTCACTTGACGCCAGCACGGAACAGGCGTTCCATCCCCGCAGAGGAAGAAGGGGATCATGGATTTCTCTGCCATCAACTGGCTCGCGGTCGCCGTGGCCGCCATTCTCGCATGGCTGTTCGGCGCGGCCTGGTACATGACCTTGAGCAAGCCATGGCTGAAGGCTGCTCAGCTCGACCCAGCCAAGATGAGCAGATCCATCTCGCCGTTCATCATCGGCTTCGTTGGCGAATTTGTCATGGCAATCATCATAGCCCTGGTCATTGCCGCGATGACTGGCGGCTCACCCAGCGTCATTGCCGGCGTCGTCCTCGGCTTTGTGTTGTGGCTGGGTTTCATTGCCACGACACTGACGGTCAACCACCGCTACCAGGGTTCCATTTGGGCCCTTACCGCGATCGACGCCGGCCACTGGTTGGGCGTGATGCTGATCATGGGCGCTGTTATCGGCTGGTTCGGTTCACCCAGTTCATAAAGCGCTCACTGTCACTGTTTAGAAGTCGTCCCAGCTCGATCGGACCGCATCGGCCAGTGGTGCGTGTGCCTCGGCCAGAAGCCAATCCTTGAAAGCGACGATACGCGCATCCTGTGCAGCGGCTTCCGGATAGACCAGGAAATAGGCGAATTCCGGCGGCACCTTGATACCCAGCTCGAATGGCCGCACCAGCCGGCCCTCCGACAGGTCATTGGCGACCATCGCGAAATCGGCCAGCGCAACGACATTGCCACCCGCGGCAGCCGCGATCGCATCCGTGGAAGTTGTCATCACCACGGTACGGCTGTCGTCGAAGTCGTCTACGCCTGCTGCTGCCATCCACATGCGCCAGTTCGGCCAGACAATACCTTGTCGCACCCATTCGATGTGAACGAGCGTGTGTTTGAGCAGATCGCGTGGCTCATTGAGCGGAGGTCCCTGACGCAGCAGTTCGGGACTGCAGACCGGAATGATGACGTTCTCGAACAGTCGGTCCGCACAAAGCCCCGGATATTTGCCAGTACCGAAACGCACCCCGATATCGACGTCGTCACGATCAAAATCGCGCACGTCATAGGTAATGTCGAAACGCAGATCGATATCGGGGTACAGCTTGCGGAAGCCATCAACACGCCGCAACAGCCAACGTGTGGCGAATTCCGCGCTGGCTGTCACCTTCAGCAGCGCCGTCCCTCGGGAAAGTTTTTTTGCCTTGGCCACCGCCCGGTTGAGCGTTTCCAGCGCATCCGTCGAAGCATCCACCAAGGTGAGCCCCGCCTCGGTCAGGCGAATGCTGCGGCTGGTGCGCGTGAACAGGATCAGGCCGAGTTGGTCCTCGATTTCCTTGATCTGATAGCTGACCGCCGCTGGTGTCAGCCCGAGTTCGTCAGCCGCGCGCGTGAAATTGAGATGTCGCCCTGCCGCTTCCAGCGTCCGCAAGGCACGGGTTCCAGGCAGCAGGCGGGACATGACTATCTTCAAGCGCCCCTTGATGATCCGCCAAGAACTACTCGTTTCCCCCTTACGTTTCAATGAGAGATACTGAGATCAGTCGAAAATTGCCAAGCGGAGCTTAAGCTTCGCTGCTTTGAAAGAACCTCGTCATGTCCGCGATTGTCCTGAAATCCCAGCCGTTGCGGCCGAGCCGTATCCAGCCCGTGTTGGACTGGCTGCGCCAGGCCCGCATCGCCGCTTCGCTCCCGCTGCAGAACGCCGAAGCCCTCTCCGATTCCTACCTGCGTGATATCGGCCTGCGTCGGGAAGACGTTGCCCGCACGGTCACCCAGGCCCCGCAGCGCCTTGGGCTGCTCGATCTCGGCTGGCAGGCGCCTCAGCGACCCAAGCGCCGCTGATCCTGCTCCGACCTCTCAGCGAACCACCTTCACCACGGTCTGGTCCGACAACAGCGGCAGCAGCCGCGCCATGGTCTGCGCGGTTACCGCCACGCAGCCCTGCGTCGGCGTGAAGCCAGGCCGCGCCAGATGGAAGAAGATGGCGCTGCCGCGCCCGCGGCGGCGCGGCGCGATGTTCCAGTCGAGCACCAGACAGGCATCGTAGAGCCGGTCATCCCGCTTCATGCGCTCATGGCTGGCACCGTAAGGAATCCTGACCGGCCGGTTGTAGTTGCGGTCGTCGGGAACCTCGCACCAGCCAAGATCTTGACCGATGGGTGCCATCGCAAGCCGCGTCCGCCGCGCGCCGGCAAACTGATCGTTTCGAAAATAGCCCGAAAGAATCCGCATCGCCGCCAGCGGCGTCGCGCCGTCACCTTCACGCTTGTTCGACGAAATCCCGCCGCTGCCCAGCGCACAGGGAAACACAAGTTTTCCTGCCTGCAGCAGCCCCTTGGTGCCATCGCCGGGGCGGGCGCGCACGACCAGCGTTCGCAGGCCTGTGCGCAATGACTTTTCCACCCCATTGCGCACACGGTTTTTCGGATATGATGCTGTCATGGAACAAATTACCGTGATCGGCTGTTTAAGGCCACAACATCCGCATACACGGATGCCCATCAACGGCACACCTATCATTTTGTAATTTTGAAACAACGGATTGACCCATGACTTCACGCACCATCCTGGTTGTCGATGACGACGAAGATCTCCGCACCACACTGGCAGAGCAATTGTCGCTCTACGAGGAGTTCGACGTCCTGCAGGAGACCAGTGCGGCCAAAGGCGTGGCAACGGCACGTGGGGGCATGATCGACCTTTTAATCATGGACGTCGGTCTGCCGGACATGGACGGGCGCGAGGCCGTGAAGATCCTTCGCAAGGGCGGCTACAAGGCACCGATCATCATGCTGACCGGGCATGACACGGATTCCGACACGATCCTGGGCTTGGAAGCCGGCGCCAACGACTACGTGACCAAGCCGTTCCGTTTTGCCGTCCTGCTTGCACGCATCCGCGCGCAGCTGCGCCAGCACGAGCAGAGCGAGGACGCCACCTTCACGGTCGGCCCCTACACGTTCAAGCCGAGCCAGAAGCTTCTGATCGACCAGCGCGGCGGCAAGGTGCGGCTGACCGAAAAGGAAGCCTCCATCATCAAATACCTCTACCGCGCCGAGCAGAAGGTCGTCACCCGCGATGTGCTGCTGGAGGAGGTCTGGGGCTATAATTCCGGTGTCACGACCCACACGCTGGAAACGCACGTCTACCGCCTGCGCCAGAAGATCGAGCACGACCCCTCGAACGCGGCGATCCTCGTCACCGAGAGCGGTGGCTACAAGCTGGTTCCCTGACGCTTGCTTGCCCTGGCAAGCCCATGCGCCTGTTTCGCAATCGGCCGGGATTTTCCCGGCCGTTTTATTGTGAAGTGGCCCGCAGCCGGGCTGCCTTTTCTCGATCCGCTCCCCTGTCCGAACAGATTCTGTTAAAGGCTCTATATTATTGGTCAATTAAGTGTAGTTGACCGGATAGCGATTTGGGTGGGGTCGCAAAACGGAGGGAACGACCTGTCGGTCCGGGGACATAGCTGATGGCGCTGGATGACGACATCCGCATCCTGTCCGCCGTGGGGCTCTTCGAGGGCTTCACGCCGGAACAATTGCGTCTGCTCGCCTTCGGCGCCGAGACCACCTCACTGCCGGCGGACAGGAAGCTCTATCGCGAGGATGACGAAGCCGATTCGGCTTATGTCGTGATCAGCGGCCGCATCGCCCTCTATCGCGAAGCCGACAGCAATCATGTCGTCATCAGCACCGCCGGGCCCGGCGCGATCCTGGGCGAACTGGCGTTGATCGCCGACACCAAACGCCTGACCAGTGCTTCCGCGGCCATCGATTCGCAGGTTCTGCGCCTCAACCGCAAGATGTTCCGGCGCATTCTCGAGGAATATCCAGACCTGGCCGTGCAATTGCATCAGCGCATCGTCGAGGAATTGCAGGCACTGATCGAGCGTATCGAGGCGCTGGCACCGCGCTTCGGCGAGTGACGAAAGCTCTCTGCGATGAACACATCCTTCAGCCTTGTCCGGGCAGGGCCTGACGACCTCCCCTTCATCATGCGTACCGAACGGCAGGAGGGTTATGACCGGCTTGTCGGTCGTTGGGAGGAACAAAGGCATCGCGATGCCTTTGTCGACGGCAGTCATGCCTATTTCATTGGCTGCGACGGCGCGACACCGACCGGCTTCGTCATGCTGCGCTTCTGGAACGCGGTCGAACGCACGACGTTGGTGCGCCGCGTCGCCGTCGTCAATCCCGGTCAGGGCCAGGGGCGACGCCTGCTTGCCGCCACCGTCGCGCGCACCTTCCACGAGACAGATGTCCATCGCCTCGTCATCGGCCTGTTTCCGGACAATCTGCGCGCCCGGCGCATGTATGAGGCAATCGGCTTCCAGGCCGAGGGCATTTCGCGCGGCAGCGCCTACTTCGGTGGCGAATATCGCGATGAGCTAGTGATGTCGCTGCTGCGTCCCGAATGGGAAGCGAGCTGCTAGGGCGCGGCAACTCCTCAGAGATCGAATCGGGCAATCACCGGCACATGGTCGGACGGGCGCTCCCAGCCCCGCGCCGTGCGCAGGATCTCGTAACCTGTGAAAGCGGGCACGAGATTGTTCGACGACCAGATGTGATCGAGCCGGCGGCCACGGTCCGACGCCTGCCAATCGGCGGCGCGATAACTCCACCAGGTATAGATCTTCTGTTCGGCGGGCACGTTCAGGCGCATCAGGTCGGCCCAGGCACCCTGCTTGCGCATGGCCTCGAAACTCTCCGTCTCGACCGGCGTATGGCTGACGACGTTGAGCAATTGCTTGTGCGACCAGACGTCATGTTCGAGCGGCGCGATGTTGAGGTCCCCGACCAGGATCGAGCCCGCGCCCTCGTTTTCATCGGCGCGAATGCTGTTCATCTCCTGCACGAAATCGAGCTTGTGCCGGAATTTCGGATTGATCGCCGGATCGGGTTCGTCGCCACCGGCCGGCACGTAGAAATTGTGAAGCACGATCTTCCTGCCGCCGGCCTCGAAACGCACGGAAATATGGCGGCTGTCTTCGATCTCGCAGAAGCGGCGCTTTTCCACGATCTCGATCGGCCGCCGCGCGACGGTGGCGACGCCGTGATAACCCTTCTGGCCATGGATGGCGATGTGTTCGTAGCCCAGCTTGCGGAACGCATTCGCCGGGAACAGATCATCCGGACATTTGGTTTCCTGCAGGCAGATGATGTCGGGATTGCGCTCCGCGATCAGTTGCTCGACCAACGGCATGCGCAGCCTGACCGAATTGATGTTCCAGGTTGCCAGGGTAAAAGTCATGCGTGTTCCGAACCCGTGCCCGTCAAGCCGGCAGGCTCAAGCGAAGGCATCCATGCGATAAATTTGCGCGGAACCTGCCAGCCCGGGTCCGTAAAAACAAGACGACGCATCGCACAAGGCCACAGTGTGCGGAATTTCCACAGAGAGTTCAGGAAATGGCGGCAGTCGGGACGAAACTGCCGCAGTCAGCCTTAGCGCAAGCCCTTCTTGGCATTGAGCTCGCGGTTGGCGGTGTAGTCGATCTTGAACGTGTCGGGCGCGAAGGAAACACCTTCCTTGGTGTTGAAGATCATCACCGTCGTGTCCTTGCCTTGCGCGTCAGTGATGGTCCACTGGCGCAGCTCATAGGTCTTCGGATCGAACATCATGGTGATGGTCGAATTGCCGAACACCTGCTTGTCCGACAGCTTGATCGTGATGAGGTCTTCCTCTTCCTTCACATTCTTCACGCGGTCGCCGGACAGGTCGATCCTGTCTTCGAGCAGGAGCTTCAGCGGCGTCTTCGACAGCGGGTAGAGGTCGGATGTCTGCATCTTCTTGTTGAGGAGCACCACCGACTCGCCATCCGAAATCACCTTGAAATTGGAGGCTCCGTCATAGTTGAAGCGGATCTTGCCCGGGCGTTCCAGGAAGAACTTGCCACCCGTCTGCTCGCCTTTCGGACCAAACTGCACGAACTCGCCCGTCATCGACTTCACGGACGAGAAATGATCGGCGATCTTCTGGGCAGCCGGCGGTGCGCTGGCCTGGGCGGCGGCAACGGGCATGAAAACCGGCACGGCATTGGCAGCGGCGGCGCCCGCCACCATCAGCCCAAGCCCGAGCAACCGCCGCCGCGTCAGGGCAAGACCGGTTGTCGCCGCGATAAGGTCGTCTTTCATGCCGATTACTCTCGTGTCGTTATTCCGGACAGGTGGTGAACCCTCAGTTGGGCTTTAGTTTGACCGCCCTTTTCGTCAGAATTTGTCTTCTTCCGTCGGCACCAGGATCTCGCGCTTGCCGGCATGGTTGGCCGCACCGACGATACCCTCCTGCTCCATCCGCTCGATGATCGAGGCAGCACGATTGTAGCCGATGCCGAGACGGCGCTGGATGTAGCTGGTCGAGGCCTTGCCGTCGCGCAGCACCACGGCCACCGCCTGGTCGTACGGGTCGTCGGAATCATCAAGGTTGCCGCCACCACCACCGGAGCCGCCGCGGCCTGACGGTTCGTCGTCGTCCTCGTCGTCGTCCTCGGTGATCGCGTCGAGATATTCGGGCACGCCCTGCAGCTTCAGGTGCTGCACCACCTTCTCGACTTCGTCGTCGGCCACGAACGGACCGTGCACGCGCTGGATGCGGCCACCACCGGCCATGTAGAGCATGTCACCCATGCCGAGCAGCTGCTCCGCGCCCTGTTCGCCGAGAATGGTGCGCGAATCGATCTTCGAGGTCACCTGGAAGGAGATACGGGTCGGGAAGTTGGCCTTGATCGTGCCGGTGATGACGTCGACCGACGGACGCTGCGTCGCCATGATGACGTGGATGCCGGCAGCGCGCGCCATCTGCGCGAGGCGCTGGACGGCACCTTCGATATCCTTGCCTGCAACCATCATCAGGTCGGCCATTTCGTCGATGATGACGACGATGTAGGGCATCGGCTCGAGATCGAGATCCTCGGTCTCATAGATGGCTTCGCCAGTTTGGCGGTCGAAACCGGTCTGGACGGTACGCGATATCTTCTCGCCCTTCTTGTCGGCCTGCGTGACGCGCTGGTTGAAGCCGTCGATGTTGCGCACGCCGACTTTCGACATCTTGCGATAGCGATCCTCCATCTCGCGCACCGTCCACTTCAGCGCGACCACGGCCTTCTTCGGATCGGTGACAACGGGCGTCAGCAGGTGCGGGATACCGTCATAGACGGAGAGTTCCAGCATCTTCGGATCGATCATGATGAGGCGGCACTCTTCCGGCTTCAGCCGGTAGAGCAGCGACAGGATCATGGTGTTGATGGCCACCGACTTGCCGGAACCTGTGGTGCCGGCCACCAGCACGTGCGGCATCTTGGCGATATCGACGATGACCGGCTCGCCATTGATGGTCTTGCCGAGCGCAAGCGCGAGCTTGGCCTTGCTCTCCTCGAAATCACGGCTGGCCAGGATCTCGCGCAGATAGACCATCTCGCGCTTGGCGTTGGGCAACTCGATGCCGATGGCGTTGCGGCCGGGCACGACGGCGACACGGGCAGCGATCGCGCTCATCGAACGGGCAATGTCGTCGGCCAGACCGATGACGCGGCTCGACTTGATGCCGGGCGCCGGCTCCAGCTCGTAGAGCGTGACCACGGGACCGGGCCGGACATGGATGATTTCGCCCTTGACGCCGAAGTCCTCCAGCACGCCTTCCAGCAGACGCGCATTCTGTTCCAGCGCGTCCTTGGACAGGCTCGGATCGCGGGCCACGCTCTTCGGCTCCGACAGGAAATGCAGCGACGGCATCTCGAAACTGCTGGAGGCGATCAGCGAAGTCTGGGCCTCGCGCTGGACGCGTGCGCCCTGGGTGGGCCGGGGTGCCGGGGCGACGACGCGGGTAGCGGCATCGGAGCGGAAACTGCGCACCTGTGTGTTGGGTCCAGCCGGTGAGGCTGCGCGCGACGAGCCTGCGGCCTGGTCCTGCATGTAATCGTCTTCGTCGCGCACGAAGCCGGCTTCGCCGAAATCGTCATTGTCGAAATCGTCGGTCTCGAACGGAGCAGCAGCGGGATCGACCGATGGATGACGATCGTTGACCATCGCTGCGAAGAACTCGGGTTCGACGCGGGCACGGCCGCTTGAGCTCATGCGAGCCTCGGCGAGTTCGGCCGATTCCACACGTTCGGCAGCGCGGCGCCAGGCGCTTTCGCGCGCCGGCATTTCGGCGAAATCGAACTCGCCTTCCTCTTCACGCCGGCGAGCGGCGGCGCGGCGATGCAGCCATGCGCGAAACGACAACCACCAGTGGGTAACGGCGCCGAGTGCCAGCAACCCGCCATTGTCGTCATCGTCGTCTTCGTTTTCGAACAGGATGGCGTCGCGATCCTCTCCCTTTTCGCGGCGCTTCGGTTCGGGTTCGTCCATGATGGCAAAACCGTTGGTGCGGGCAATCAGGGCCGAGCCATAGGCGAACAGCCAGAGTGCGGGGGCGGCGAGCAGGATGGCGATGACGCTGGCGGCGATGCCGGTCGGATAACCTCCCAGGAAGATACCCGGCACCTTCAGCACCATGTCGCCGAAGACGCCGCCAAGACCACTTGGCAGTGGCCAGGTCTTGGGCGGCACGACGCAGCCAGCCATGGCTGCGGCAAACAGGGCGAAACCGGACCACGAGACGCCACGGCGCGGCATCTTGTCGACGCCACGGGCGGAAAACAGCAGGAAGCCCCAGATCAGTGCCGGGACCAGCGCGGCGACGGCAGAGAGACCGAGGAACTGGGTGGCAAGGTCGGAAAACACCGCGCCGGGGTATCCCATGGCGTTGGTCACCGGATTGTCAGTGGCATGCGAGAAGGATGGGTCAGCGACGTTCCACGTCGCCAGCGCAGCCACGCCGAAAGCGACGAAAACGAACAGCGCACCGCCGGCAAGCCGGCCGGCCTGGCGTCGCAGGAACGCCTGGAACCCGTGTCCGGTGCCAGTCAGCGCGAGCGGTGCCGATGCCCCTGAACGCATGCATTTCCCCGTCTGTCATTGCCTGGGCCGGATGCGGGACGCACTCCGGCAGATTCGAAACCCAGACTATCGAGGCGATGGTTAAGGCGGCATTAACTATGCGGACGAGGTATGACGTTTGGCGACCACACACGTAAAAAAGGGCCCGGATCGCTCCGGGCCCAAGTGACGCGAGCGCGTTCGCAGCGGCTCACGACGGGATCGTTTTTCTTGGGCGGACAAGACCACCGCGGCGTGGTGCTTACTGCACCACCTCGCCGTGCAGGGTGACGTCCAACCCCTCGATTTCCTCTTGCTTGCTGGGCCGCAGGCCGACCAGCGCCTTGACCACGTAGAGGATCACGAAGCTGGCGACCGCGGTCCAGGCAATTGTGAAGACGATGCCGTAGAGCTGCTTGAGCACCGTGGCGTCCTTGCCGAGCGCGTTGATGGCGGGATCGGCGAACACACCGGTAAGCAGCGCGCCGACAATGCCGCCGACGCCATGCACGCCGAAGGCATCGAGCGAGTCGTCATAGCCGAGGGCGTGCTTGAGCTTCACCGCCGCGAAGTAGCAGATGATGCCGGACGCGATACCGATGACGAAGGCGCCTGTCGGATTGACGAAACCGGAGGCCGGAGTCACTGCGACAAGGCCGGCGACAGCACCGGAAATGATGCCGAGCACCGACGGCTTCTTGGCGATCAGCCATTCGGTGAACAGCCAGGCGAGGCCGGCGGCGGCAGCGGCCACCTGTGTGTTGAGCATTGCCGCAGCGGCAAGACCGTCGGCAGCAAGCTCGGAACCGGCGTTGAAGCCGAACCAGCCGACCCACAGCAGCGAGGCACCGATCACCGCATAGACGAGGTTGTACGGTGCCATGTTGACGGTGCCGTAACCCTCGCGCTTGCCCAGCACCAGCGCACAGACCAGGCCGGCGACACCGGCGTTGATGTGCACCACCGTGCCGCCGGCGAAATCGAGCACGCCAGCGGAGGCGAGGAAGCCGCCGCCCCAGACCCAATGCGCGATCGGTGCGTAGACGATGAGCAGCCAGAGACCACTGAACAGCAGCAGTGCCGAAAACTTCATGCGTTCGGCGAAGGCGCCGGCGATCAGCGCCGGCGTGATGATGGCGAAGGTCATCTGGAACATCGAGAAGACGAATTCCGGAATGTTCGCCACCCCCGGCGCCCACAGCGACGAGACCGTGATGCCCTGATGCAGCAACTTGGAAAAACCGCCGACATAGGCGTTGAGCGAGCCGCCGTCCGAGAATGCCAGCGAATAACCGGCCACGAACCACAACACCGTGACCAGACAGCAGACCGCGAAACTCTGCATGACGGTGGCGAGCAGGTTCTTCTTGCGCACCATGCCGGCATAGAACAGGGCGAGGCCCGGAATGGTCATCATCAGCACCAGCGCCGTCGACGTCAGCATCCAGGCAGTGTTGCCGGTGTCGGGTGCTGGCACCGGCGCGGCGGCCGTTGTCGTCTCTTGCGCGTAGGTTGAAGTCGCTGCGAGCAGGCCGGCCAAGGCGGCCAGCGGCACGGCCGCTCTCTTCAAGGCAGGAAGATTGTTCATCGATCTCTCCATAACAATGCTTGACCCGCTCACAGCGCGTCGGTGTCTGTTTCGCCGGTGCGGATACGCACGGCCTGGTCGATGCCGAAGACGAAGACCTTGCCGTCGCCGATCTGGCCGGTCTTGGCCGCATTGGCGATCGCCTCGACGGCCCTTTCGACAAGGTCGACCGAGACCGCGACTTCAATCTTGATCTTGGGAAGGAAGGAGACGGCATACTCCGCTCCGCGATAGATTTCGGTATGCCCCTTCTGACGCCCGTAGCCTTTGACTTCGGTGACGGTCAGACCCTGGATGCCGACGGCGGTGAGCGCTTCGCGCACCTCGTCCAGCTTGAACGGCTTGATGATAGCCATCACGATTTTCATCAGGATTCGCCCTTTGTTCGTTGCGGTCCCCGCGTTCCACGCGACATCACCAGCCTCGACACGGGCCAGCGAGTGCCCATGGCAGTTCAAGCTCCGTGCCAAATGCCGGAACGACGACCTAAGTCCTAGAAAACAATAGGATTATCCACACGCCAGCCAAATGGGCCACGCTTGCCGTATTCACAAAGTGCCTACTAAATAGGCAAAATGAAACGATTGCCTATTCTGCGGGCGATCGTTTCAAGCGAATCAGCCCTTCCTGGGCTACCGAAGCGATCAGCGTGCCATCGCGGGCAAACAGCGATCCGCGCGTGAAGCCGCGCGCGCCTTGTGTCGAGGGGCTATCCTGTGTGTAGAGGATCCAGTCGTCGAACGGATGGCTGCGATGAAACCACATCGAGTGATCCAGGCTGGCCGCCTGGATATCGCGGTCGAAGATTGCGCGGCCATGCGCGAAGGTCGAGGTGTCGAGCAGCGTCATGTCCGACAGATAAGCCAGGACGGCGGCCTGCAACGCGCGATCGTTCGGCACCGGCCCCGTGGTGCGTATCCAGATGTTCTGCTTCGGCTCCAGCCGTTCGCGACTGGTGTAGTGCTTGAGCATGATCGGTCGCATCTCGATCGGCCGTTCGCGCTGCCAGTAGCGCTTGATGCCTTCCGGCACCGCTTCGCCGAATTTCTCGAGCACGTCGCGCTGCGTCATCAAGGTGTCGGGTTCGGGAACATCGAGCGGCATCGGAATCTGGTGTTCAAGCCCGCCTTCATCCAGCTGGAAGGAGGCTTCCAGCGAAAAGATGGCATGCCCGTGCTGCACTGCCACGACGCGCCGCGTGGTGAACGATGAGCCATCGCGAATGCGATCGACCTCGTAGATGATCGGCAATTTGGTGTCGCCCGGCCGCATGAAATAACCATGCAGCGAATGCACGTGCCGGTCCGGCTCCACCGTTCGCTGTGCGGCCACCAGTGCCTGCGCGATCGTCTGACCGCCGAAAACACGCTGCCAGTCGGTCTGGGGGCTGCGACCTCGGAACAGGTTGTCTTCCAGCTTCTCCAGGTCGAGAATGCCAAGAAGCTCGTTCATGGCTTGCGTCATGCATCCGTTCCTCGCAATTGTCGGCGCGGTTTCGGACAGTGGCGACGGGCAGTCAAGGCATAAAGCGGGTTTGGCCTGCAACGAGCGGGCGGGAAAGGTGGCTGAAATGGCGACAGGACTAGGGCAGGAAGCACCGGAAAGCACACGGCTCGACGTGTTGGTCGCCGGTGCAGGCTATGTCGGCCTCGCCACCGCCGTTTCGCTCAAGCAGGCACGCCCCAGCCTGCGCATTGCCGTTGTCGATGCCGCTCCGGCCGGCGTGTGGCAGAAGGATGGTCGCGCCTCGGCCATCGCGGCCGCTGCCTGCCGCATGCTCGACCAGCTCGGCATCTGGGCCGAAATCGCCCCGCAAGCACAGGCGATCACCCAGATGATCATCACCGATTCGCGCACCGCGGATCCGGTGCGCCCCATTTTCCTGACTTTCGACGGCGAGGTCGCCCCCGGCGAACCCTTCGCACACATGGTCGCCAACCGTGACCTCAACGGCGCGCTGCGCCACCAGGCAGAGCGCCTGGGCATCGACCTGATCGAAGGCGTGGCCGTCCAGTCCTTCGACACCAGCACCACCGGCCTGACCGTTCATCTGGCCGACGGCGCGACCCTCAGCGCCCGCCTGCTGGTCGCAGCCGACGGCGTCAATTCCAGATTGCGCGACATGGCCGGCATCAAGACCGTGCGATGGGAATACGGCCAGTCCGGCATCGTCTGCACCGTCGCGCATGAACGGCCGCACAATGGCCGCGCGGAAGAACATTTCCTCCCCGCGGGACCCTTCGCCACCTTGCCTCTGAAACCGGACAAAGACGGCACCAATCGCTCATCCATCGTCTGGGTGGAACGTACCGAAGATGCCAATAAGCTGGTCGAAGGCGACGATCTGGTCTTCGAGGTCGAGCTGGAGCAGCGCTTCGGCTTGAAGCTTGGTGAAATCCGCGCGATGGACAAGCCGCGCGCCTGGCCGCTGGGATTGACGCTCGCTCGAGCCTTCGTGGCGCCGCGCCTTGCGCTGGCTGGCGACGCAGCTCATGGCATTCACCCGATCGCCGGACAGGGTCTCAATCTCGGCTTCAAGGACGTCGCCGCCCTTGCCGAGGTGATCGTCGAAGCGGATCGGCTCGGGCAGGATATCGGCGCGCTCGACGTGCTGGGGCGCTACCAGCAATGGCGTCGTTTCGACACGATGCAGATGGGTGTGACCACCGATGTGTTGAACCGGCTGTTCTCCAACGACATCGCGCCGCTACGCGCGGTCCGAGATATCGGTCTCGGTCTGGTCGAACGCATGCCCCGTCTGAAGGATTTTTTCATCCGGCAAGCGTCGGGCCTGGCAAATGGGACACCGCGCCTGCTCAAGGGCGAGGCCATCTAGGTCAGGATCATCGATCGGCCAACGGTTCAGGACCAATTGATATCGGAACTGGCCGCCCGAGCTGGAGATCGAGGCCGGTTGCCTGCCCGACGAGCCGCACCTATGGTCCTGATATGAGCCTCGAATCCGTCCGCGCCTTCTTCGCCGCCAAAGCCCCAGACATCGAAGTCATTGTCACCGAGGCAAGCTCGGCAACGGTGGCGCTTGCCGCCGAGGCGCATGGTGTGGCGCCCGACCAGATCGCCAAGACGATCTGCCTGAGGGTCGGCGATACGGTGATGCTGGTGGTCGCCGCCGGTACGACACGGCTCGACAATCGCAAGTTCAAGGACCGTTTCGGCGGCAAGGCGCGCATGCTGGAGGCCGAAGAGGTGGTGGCCCTGACCAGCCATCCGATCGGCGGTGTATGTCCTTTCGGCCTGCCGGATCCGTTGCCGGTCTATTGCGATGTTTCGCTGAAGGCCTTCGCCGAAGTGGTCCCTGCGGCCGGTGCTACAAATGCCGCCGTACGGCTTGATCCCGCACGCATGGCATCGCTTGTCGGCGCAGAATGGGTCGATGTCTGCCAGGCACCAGTGCCTGCAGTGCAGGATTGACGGCTTGCCGCCTTAGCGCTGCGGGATTTGGTAGATGGCCCGCACCTCGATCATGCCCATCTCTGCCAGCGGAATATCGGCGGCGAGCGCGAGTGCCTTTTCGAGATCGTCCGCCTCGATCAGGACGAAGCCGAGCAGTTGCTCCTTGGTTTCAGTAAACGGACCGTCGGTAACCAATGTCCTGCCCTTGCGCTTGCGCACCACCTTCACCGTCTTCACCGGCTGCAGTGCCTCGGCGGCAATCAGATGGCCGCTGTTTTCCAGCACCTTGTCGTAGGCAAGCGAGTCGACGTTCAGTTTCCTGGAATCCTCGGCGGATAAGGCACGCAGTGCCGATTCCTCATGATAGACAAGGCAGAGATATTTCATCGTTCGTTCCCCATCGTGGTGTTCATGCGTGCCGATATGGCGCTGACCACAGGACGGCTGAGCTCGCCCGAAACCGACATTCCTGCGCTACGATTTCCCGGTCGACCCGACGTCGCCAAGGATGTTGTGGTCTTGTCAGGTTGCAGCGCTATAGTTGTTGCTCAATCCCAGCAGGAGAAAGACCATGGATCGCACCGCAACGGCCGTCTGGAAAGGCAACCTGAAGGAAGGGGGCGGCACGATCGACACCCAGAGCGGCGCTCTCAGGGCCACGCCCTATTCGTTCAAGATGCGCTTCGAGGACGAAAGCGGCAAATCCGGCACCAACCCGGAAGAGCTGATCGCGGCCGCCCATGCCGGCTGCTACGCCATGCAACTCTCGCATTTCCTGGCCGAAAACGGCACGCCGGCCGCAAAACTGGAAGCGACCGCGGCGGTAAAGCTCATCCCCGGCACCGGCATCACCGAAAGCAACTTAACGCTGGTTGCCGACATCCCCGGCATCGATGACGGGAAGTTCCAGGAACTCGCCGCCAAGGCCAAGGCGGAATGCCCGGTTTCACGAGCACTGGGCGCCATCAAGGTTGGCCTTGACGCCAAGCTTGCTTGACCAGGACAGGCATTTGGCCGCACTGCCGCCAAATGCCTGATCCGAAAAACCATGCGATAAAATAAAGACAGAGTGGAATGCGATCCGGATGAATAGCATTCCACTCCGAGCTACGCGGCTTTCTGCAAGGCGGCTGATTGAGGCTCATCGGACGGCTTGGTCGGCCCGCCTTTGCGGAACATCAGCAGCATCACGACCGCGGCGACGACGGTCAACACCGTCGAGATCGTCGCTATCAGCTCAAAGCCGCTGGTGAAGGCACCCCGAGCCACGACCAGCAGCGCATCAGCAAGCCCATCTGGCAGTTGCGGCACGATTGCGACCGCACCGCCGAGCGTATCGCGCGCGGTATGTGCCGCCTCTTCCGGCACACCGGCCGGAACACCGCCTGCCATGGCCCCACGATAGATCGCCATGCCGATGCTGCCCAGAACAGCAATGCCCAGCACGCCGCCGAATTCCGCGCCCGTTTCCGAAAGCGCCCCGGCGGCACCAGCCCGTTCAGGCGGTGCCGCACTCACGATCAGATCGGTGGTCAGTGTAAAGACGAGCCCAAGCCCCAGCGACATGACGACCGTTGCCGCGACGATCATCGCCAGCGGATGACCGTTGCTGACCTGGGTGAGGAACAGGAAGGCGAGTGCTGCCAGAGCCAACCCGCCCGCAATCACACGCGGCGCCGGAATGCGCGCGACGATCCAGGAGGTCATCATCGACGAAGCGACGAAACCGACGGACGACGGCAATGTCCAGAGACCCGCCTCCAGCGGCGACAATCCGATCACCAGTTGCAGGTATTGCGCGATGAAAACGAACGGCCCGAAAGCGACGAAGCAGGCGACGACATTGACGATGAGGGCTGCGCTGAACGGACGCGAGCGGAACAGGCTGAGATCGAGCAGAGGATCGGCCAGGTGACGCTGCCGCACCACGAAAGCCGCACCAATGGCGAGACCCGCAAGGACCACCACGATGGGCAGCCAGGCGACGCCGTCCGAGGCGATCTGCTTCAGGCCGTAGACTATGGCCAGCACCGCCGCCAGCGAAAGGACGGCGCTGGTGACATCGAGCCGCCCAGCATTCGGGTCGCGATATTCTGGCAGCAGAATCGGCCCGACGATCAGAAGCAGCACCATGACAGGGACGGCCAGCAGGAACACCGAACCCCACCAGAAGTATTCCAGCAGCACACCGCCGAGCAACGGGCCGAGAGCCGCACCCACCGAGTAGCTGGTCGCCCAGATCGAGATGGCGAAGGTGCGCTCATTCGCATCGTGGAACATGTTGCGGATCAGCGAAAGCGTCGACGGCGCCAGCGTGGCACCGGCAATGCCGAGAAGCGCCCGGGCCGCGATCAGCATTTCGGCCGAGGTGGAAAACGCGGCAATCACCGAAGCGACACCGAAGAGAACGGCTCCGGTAAGCAACACCTTGCGGCGGCCGATACGGTCTCCGAGCGTGCCCATGGTGATCAGCGAGCCGGCGATCAGGAAACCATAGATGTCGACGATCCACAGCAGTTGCACGGCGCTGGGTTTGAGGTCGGCGACCAGATGCGGCACCGCCAGATTGAGCACGGTCAGATCCATCGTGTAGAGCAGACAAGGCAGCGCAAGCGCCACCAGCCCGATCCATTCGCGGCGTGTCGCTTTCTGTGTCTGATTCGCCATTGACCCCTCCATCGCTATCGACGGCAGGCGTGCCGACAAGGCGTTGAGGCAAGAACGCCACGGTGCGCGAGCCACGCAGTCCGGATCGTACATTTGCCAAGCCTCATATAGAGGGGGCTGAGATGGCCTGTTCAAGGGCAGGGCAATGCCTTTGCTGACACATCTCGCCAGTAAGATGTGCCCGTCAGATCAGGCCGAAGTGGCTTGCGAGCTCGCGCGCGGCAGCGGCCCCGGCCCGGTTGGCGCCGATGGTGGAGGCTGACGGCCCATAACCGACCAGATGGACGCGAGGATCCTTCTCAACCTGCGTCGCCAGCCGCCCGCCCATGACGATGCCGCCATTGTCTTCGCGCAGCTGCAGCGGCGCGAGATGATCGAGCGCGCTGCGGAAACCCGTCGCCCAGAGGATGATGTCCGCCCTTTGCTCGGAGCCATCCGACCATCGAACGCCATCTTTGGTGATCTTGTCGAACATCGGCAGGCGCCTCAACGCGCCGCGATCGCGGGCGGCTCGCAAGGCCGGCGTCAGCGAGATGCCGGTGACGGAAACCACGGACCCTGGAACCATTCCGCGTCGCACCCTGTCTTCGACCGAAGCAACGGCCGCGCGGCCATCTTCCACCGTGAAGGGTTCTTCCCGGAATTGCGGCTCGCGGCGGGTTACCCAGGTCGTGCTGGTCACCTTGGAAATTTCATCGAGGTGCTGCAATGCGGAAATGCCGCCGCCAACCACGATGACATGTTTTCCCGCGAATGCATCCGCGCCACGATAGTCGTGCGTGTGGAGCTGCTGTCCCTGAAATAAGTCTGCTCCGGGATAGATGGGAATGATGGGGTTCTCCCAGGTTCCCGTTGCGTTGATGATGCCGCGTGCCGAAAAAGTCTCGCGGCTGGTCTCGATCCGCAACCGTCCGGACCGGTCGCAAACGACCTTGGCCGTGACTGGCCGGTAGACCGGCAGATTGAACCTGCGCTCGTAGCTGGCGAAATATTCGGGCACCGCGACCGACGCCTTGACGTCGCCGTCGCCGGTGTCGACGGCTTCGGAAAATTGCATGCCCGGCAGATCATGCACCCGGTTGACGGTGCTGAGCGTCAGCGAGGGCCAGCGATGCTGCCAGGCACCGCCAGGCGCCGGGTTGCTGTCCAACACCAGGAACTGTCGCCCGACGGCCAAGCCCAGCTTTCCGAGATGATAGGCCGACGACAGGCCGGCCTGCCCAGCGCCGATGACGACGATGTCGACCTTGAAGATAATGTTCGTCGAAACGTCAGCCCGCGGCTCGACCACGCTTACGCGCCTGCTGCGTCGAGCCGCGCCTTGAGGGCCGCCACTTCTTCTTCCAGAAGCCGGATACGCTCCTCGAGCTCTGAAACGGCAGACGTCGCGATGCTTGGCGCATGGCTGGTCACAACCACCGCACTGACCTCGACGTCACCCGAAAGCAGATGCGCGAAACGGTCTTCGCGCTGGCCGGGCGCACGCCCGATTTCCTTGACCAAAGGCGGCCTGCGGCCGATCAGCATATCAAGTTCGCCGCGCACGGCATCGGCATCGGCGAAATTGGCCATGCGCTCGGCACGAGCCTGCAATTCATAGACCGTCTGCGGGCCGCGCAGCAGAAGCAGACCGATCAGCGCGCTCTGGTTGCGGGTCAATGAGAACTTCTGAGCCATCAGATGTTCGTAGCGCTCGACGCGCGACGCGAATTGCTGGCGCACCAGGCCCTTGGCCTGCAGTGTGCTGAGCGTCCGCATGATCTCGACCATCTCCAGTGCCATCACCGGATCGCGCGAGGTCTTCTGGTTGGCCGCAGCCACCAGCGCATTCGACGTCATCGGATAGACGTCGGGGGTAAGCTCTTTCTTCTCGATCAGGCAGCCGAGCACGCGGGCCTCGGCAGGGCTGAGATGGGGGAGATCTTCTGCGTTCATATGCGCTGTCGCCTCAGACTCGCCGCTCCACCATCATCTTCTTGATCTCGGCGATCGCCTTGGCCGGGTTCAAACCCTTCGGACAGGTCTGCGCGCAATTCATGATGGTGTGGCAGCGATACAGCCGGAACGGGTCTTCCAGGTTGTCCAGGCGCTCGCCGGTCGCTTCGTCTCTGGAATCGATCAGCCAGCGGTAGGCCTGCAGCAGGGTGGCCGGGCCGAGGTAGCGGTCACCATTCCACCAGTAGCTCGGGCACGAGGTCGAGCAGCAGGCACACAGGATGCACTCGTAGAGGCCGTCGAGCTTCTGGCGATCCTCGTGGCTCTGCAGCCATTCCTTGGCCGGCTCCGGCGAAACCGTCTTCAGCCAGGGCTCGATCGAACGATGCTGGGCGTAGAAATTGGTGAGATCAGGAACCAGATCCTTCACCACCGGCATATGCGGCAGAGGATAGACCTTCACGGCGCCGGAAATGTCGTCGCAGCCCTTGGTGCAGGCCAGCGTGTTGGAACCATCGATGTTCATGGCGCAGGAGCCGCAAATGCCTTCGCGGCAGGAACGGCGCAGCGTCAGCGTCGGGTCGATCTTGTTCTTGATATAGAGCAGCGCATCCAGGACCATCGGGCCGCAATCGTCCATGTCGACGAAATAGGTGTCGATACTCGGGTTTTCGCCATCGTCCGGCGACCACCGATAGATGCGGTATTCGCGCAGGTTCGTGGCGCCTTCCGGCTTCGGCCAGGTCTTGCCCTGCTTGACCTGCGAATTCTTGGGGAGTGCGAGTTCGACCATTACCTGCGGTCCTTTCGGATGACGAGCTTCAGCCCGGACCAGATTTCATCGATTGCCGCGACCTTGACATCGACAAGGTCGAGCTTGAGCGCTTCGGCGCGTATCACGTCCTCGGTCACATCTGTCGGCACTTTGGACGCCTTTTTCGGCCACGATACCCAGATCATGCCATCGCGTTTGATCGCGGCCTGCAGCCGACCAAGCGAGCCCTCGACCTCGTCGCGTTGCTTGGTGAAAGCATGCACCATATCGCAGCCTGCGTCGGCCTCGATATCCGCCCAGACGGCGAAACGCTTCACCGTGGCAAAGCGGACTGCTTCGCTGAGACGCACCAACTGTTCCGGCAAGGCCAGGAAGGCGGCATGCATGCCGTCCTTCAGTCCCAGCTTCGCCGCAAGCGGCGTACCGGAATAGCCAGCCGTGGCCAGCGCCGCCGCCATCGTCAGTACACCCGCGCCTTCGGCGCGATCTTTGCCGGGTCGATGCCACCCTTGTCCAACGGCAGCGTGGTTTCGGTGTGGACGCCGCGATAGGTCAGCGTCACCTTGCCATCCTCGCTGACTTTCGCCAGCGTGTGCTTGCGCCAGTTGGCATCGTCGCGCGCCGAGAAATCCTCGCGGGCATGAGCGCCTCGGCTCTCCTTGCGCGCCTCGGCGCCGTAGACGGTGGCGATAGCGTTGGCCATCAGGTTTTCCAGTTCCAGCGTCTCGACCAGGTCCGAATTCCAGATCATCGAACGGTCGAAGACCTTGATGTCCTTCAATTCGCCCCAGATCGCCGAGATGCGCCTGCAGCCCTGCTCCAGCGACTCCTGCGTGCGGAACACGGCCGCGTCTTCCTGCATGGCGCGCTGCATCTTGTCGCGCAGCACGGCAGTCGGCGTGCCGCCATTGGCGTGGCGCAACCGGTCGAAGCGGTCCATGATCTTGTCGAGCGAGCGCGGATTGGCCGTGGGCACCGCCGAGGTGCGATCGACCACTTGACCGGCACGGATCGCTGCTGCACGGCCGAACACCACCAGGTCGATCAGCGAGTTGGAGCCGAGGCGGTTGGCGCCATGCACCGAAGCGCAGCCGGCCTCCCCCACGGCCATGAGGCCGGGCGATACACGGTCCGGACTCTTCGCCGTCGGGTTCAGCACCTCACCCCAATAATTGGTCGGCACGCCGCCCATATTGTAGTGCACCGTCGGCAGGACGGGGATCGGCTCGCGCGTCACGTCGACGCCGGCAAAGATCTTCGCCGATTCCGAAATGCCGGGCAGGCGCTCATGCAGCACGGCCGGATCGAGATGGTCGAGATGCAGGAAGATGTGATCCTTCATCTTGCCGACGCCGCGGCCCTCGCGGATTTCCAGCGTCATGCAGCGCGAGACGACGTCGCGCGAGGCAAGATCCTTGGCTGAAGGCGCGTAACGCTCCATGAAGCGCTCGCCTTCGGAATTGACCAGGTAGCCACCCTCGCCACGCGCGCCTTCGGTGATCAGGCAGCCTGCGCCATAGATGCCGGTCGGATGGAACTGTACGAATTCCATATCCTGCAACGGCAGGCCGGCACGCACCGCCATGCCGCCGCCGTCGCCTGTACAGGTGTGCGCCGAGGTGGCCGACAGATAGGAGCGACCATAACCACCGGTCGCCAGCACCACCATCTTTGCCGAGAAGCGATGAATGGTGCCGTCATCGAGATTCCAGGCGACGACACCGGTACAGGTGCCGTCGTCGTCCATGATCAGGTCGAGCGCAAAATACTCGATGAAAAACTGCGCATTGTTCTTCAGCGACTGCCCGTAAAGCGTGTGCAGGATAGCGTGGCCGGTGCGGTCGGCTGCGGCACAGGTGCGCTGCACGGGCGGACCGTCGCCGTAATTCATCATGTGGCCGCCGAACGGGCGCTGATAGATCTTGCCCTCCTCGGTACGCGAGAACGGCACGCCATAATGCTCGAGTTCGTAGACCGCGGCAGGCGCTTCGCGCACCATGTATTCCATGGCATCGACGTCGCCGAGCCAGTCGGAACCCTTGACGGTATCGTAGAGATGCCACTGCCAGCTGTCAGGCCCCATGTTCTGCAACGAGGCAGCGATGCCGCCCTGTGCCGCCACAGTGTGCGAGCGGGTCGGGAAGACCTTGGTAATGCAGGCCGTGCGCAGGCCCTGCTCGGCCATGCCGAGCGTTGCGCGCAGGCCCGCACCGCCGGCGCCGACGATCACCACGTCGAACTTATGGTCCACATAAGTATAGGCGGAAGCTGTGCTGCCGCTTTTTGCGTCCTTGGCCAAAGCGTCAGCCTCCGAATGCCAGCTTGAGCAGGGCGAAGATCGAAACGACGCCAACCGCTATTGTGAAGAAGGTGTTGAGGATGAGCAGGGCGAGCTTGTTACCCTCGCCGTGGACATAGTCCTCGATGATGACCTGCATGCCGAGCCGCATGTGAAAGAGCCCGGAAATTAGCACCAGGATCATCACCAGTGCGACCAACGGGTTGGCCAGCGCGGCACGGACTTCCTCGTAAGGCGCGCCATTGGTGGCGATAAGAAAACCGACGAAGAAGAGCAGCAGCGGGACGTTGGCGATCGCCGTCAGCCGCTGGCGCCAGAAATGCATGGTACCCTCACGGGCGGAGCCGAGGCCGCGCACCTTGCCGAGTGGCGTGCGCATGTCGGATTTGCTCGCGCTCATCGCTCAGCCTCCCCTGACCATGTAGCCGACAACCCAGATCAGGATCGTCAGGATGACCGAGCCGACCAACGTCGCCCAGGCGATTTTCGAGGCAGTGTGTTTTTCAAGCCCGGCGCCGGTGTCCCACACGAAATGGCGGATACCGCCAAGCATGTGATGCATCAGCGCCCAGGTGTAACCGAGCAGCACAAGCTGGCCGAACCAGGAGCCGAAGATACCGTTGACGAAATCGAAATAGGATTGCGGACCAGCCGCTGCCGTCAACCACCAGGCAACCAGAAGCGTGCCGAAATAGAGTGCACCGCCGGTGATGCGGTGCACGATCGACATCGTCATGGTGATCGCCGGCCGGTAGATCGTGAGATGCGGCGAAAGCGGTCTGTCGCGGGTGGCTGGTGAGTGGCTCATGGCTTCCCCGTTCGGCACCCGTCACGGCGATGCAAAACGCGGCATCGACGCTTCGGAATGCGACTATGGACAGCGGCGTTCTAAAACGCTTTTTGCACCGCGTCAAAGCCAGAAAATCGTTTCGGAAAAGTCATTTAGTCTGACGAATAGTGGTGCCACCGCCTTCAACCGATTGAACTTCCTCGCGGCTGCGAATACCACTACCCGACTGGCCTATCGGATGCTGCCCGAAAGGATCATCGCCTGCAGGCAACTGGAGTAGCATTGGCCTTCATGACCAGCGCCTCGCGCCCATCGATCACGATTGCGTCATGATCAACGCCGAATCGGCTGTTCTGGCCGGCCGGCACTGCGGGCATTTCCTCGTTGACGCCATCCGATCCCAGAACACGGATTGCCGTACCGATGTTCTCGACGGTCATCCTGCCACCGTCGGCACAGTTGTAGGTTGCCATACGCGGCTGCGGCGTATCCTTTTCAACCAGCGTGGTCGCGGTTTGCGGATCCGGCGCGGCGGAGGCCGCAGCGGCAACCTGCCCCTGCGCGGTTTTGACGCCCAAGCCAGTTTTGCCCGGCTGCGAAACACAGGCGGCAAGCGCCAAAAGCGCCATCAGCGCAATTCCAGCAGAAGTGCGCAGCGGTTTTGCGTTCGGAATTGCGTCGGGGGTTGGAGCGTTTCCGCGCTCCCGCGAAAAGCGCTCCAGGGTGGGCGTCGCCCGGGAAATTCGGCGTAGCGCCATACGAATCCTCCGCTAGAGCGCCGCGCGTCCTTTCGGACGCGCAAGGGTCGCTCTACCACTTTGATTTGGCGCATGATCCTTTCCGAAAATCGATTCCGATTTTCGGAAAGGATCATGCGCTGCGCCAACCTAGTCGCGATCGTCCCGGCCGATCAAGCCACGATATTAACCATGTTAAGCAAAGCCGCTGCCTGACCTGCTTCGCCCTCTTAACAAAGGTTAAGAAAAGGTTAATCCTGCGATTCGAGGAGGCACCCTCGTTTCCGGATGGAGGAGCGCCATGCATCTGACCCGCAGGACTTTCGCAGGTCTCGTATTTGCCATCACGACCTTCGGCCAGGCGATGCCTGCGCTTGCATGGTCGAGCCAGCACGATCGTGCCTATGCCGATTCCTTCGGCAACCTCGTCATCGACAGTGCAACGGGCTACAAACGCATCCTCGTCGGTGAAGGCGCCATGGCGAAGAAAATGGCCGACTACACCAGCGCCGGCCAGCCCAGGGTTCTCTATCTCGATCGAACCAACGGCTATGCCGACGGGCGCGACTGCTATCGGCCGCCGGCCTTTGTCAAAGGCCGTTCCTATATGTACGGCCTTGCAGACGGCGAAATGCCGGAAATCAGTCCCTGCCGTTGAAGCCGTTGCCAGCCGGCTTGCCGTTGGGCTTCGCCACGATGGCGATCGGCCCGGAGGCGACGCGGACCTGGTCGCGGCCACCTTTCTTCGCGCCATAGAGCGCCTCGTCCGCTCTGCGCATCAGTTCGGAGAGGGTTTCCCCTGGCCTTAGTTCGGCAACGCCGAAGCTTGCCGTACAACGATAGGAAAGCGGCAATCCCTTGATCGGCAGGGCACCGAAGGCACTACGCGCGCCTTCTGCGAAAAGCCGCGCAGCGGCAAGATTTGTGCCGGGCAGCATCACAGCGAATTCTTCACCGCCGAGGCGCGCGGCAAGATGGCTTTGGCCAGCCGCATCACGCAGGAAACTGGAGAAGGTTTCGATGACACGATCGCCGCAGGCATGGCCGAAATTGTCGTTGACCAGTTTGAAATGATCGAGGTCGGCAATGACGAGCGACACCGGCAGGCCCTGGCGGGCAACATCGCGCAGCGCAATTTCGGCATGACGCTTGAACCCGCCGCGGTTGAGCAGGCCGGACAGCGTATCGGTTTCCGACTTCGATGTGGCTTCGGCAAGCACGTCGCGCACCAGGATGACCAGAAGCAGCAGCGCGATGGCGATCGCAAACACTGTGCCCAGCGACTGCGAGACCATCGCATAGTTCGTTTGCAGATAGGCTTGCGGATCGGCACCCCAGCCGCCCAGCGCATGGGCAATCAACGGCTTCGAAGCGAATTGCAACGCACTCGCTGCAAGAACCACCATCAGGATGATATCAAGCTTCTCGCGCCGCTGCCGTGACGACCAGACAATCCAGAGGCCAATGAGCTGGGCTGCCGCATAGGGGAGCTGGTAGGCCATCATGCGCGGGAAGGAATGCCTGGGAAGGTCCTGCACGAAATAGACGATTGCCGAAGTGATCACCAGAAAGGCGATCATAACCTGCCAAGGTGGGGTTATGCCGTATTTATGGGCCAGCCCGACGTTGAAGATGAGTGTTGCCGCAAGAAACACCGCAAAAGCTGCCACCACGGGTGGCGTCGCGTAATTGAAGGCCGGAATCGAGAATTCGACGACGAAATAGGCCATGCCAACGGCGTAACCCAGCGCCAGCCAGCGCGCTGCGACGCGGCGCGCGTCATAGGCGGCAACAGTCATGAAAGCCGCCGCCAGCAGGCCAGCGACAAAAAGGTTGATCGCCAGGATGAAGTTCGCACCGCTCATCGCGAGAAATCTATCCGTAGCCTCGGTTCCGGTCGCATCAACTCAATCATTTCAGCAAGATGCAATCGTAGCGATGTGAAACGAAGAACAGGTTAACCGAGCGACGGATCTCAGCTTGCTGCTGGCAATTCCGTGAACGCAGCCATCGGCTGCCTCTGAAACGATATGCGGACGCTGTCGCGTCCGTTCTGCTTTGCCTTGTAGAGCGCTTCGTCGGCACGCAGCATCAAGGGTGCAAGCTCCTCGCCCCCGAAGCGGCCGGCAACGCCGAAACTGGCTGTCAGCCTGACACCGGGCGGCACACCTTCAATCGTTTCCGAACAGAAGGCCTCGCGCACTGTCTCGGCGAAGAGACGCCCGGCAACAAGATCGGTCGACGGCATCAGCACCGCGAATTCCTCGCCGCCGATACGGCCAACGACCGCGCGTGAACCCGCGGCCTGCAGCCGAGCGGCGAAGTCGACAATGACCTGGTCCCCGACGGCATGACCGAAACGATCGTTGACCGATTTGAAATGATCCAGATCAGCCAGCACCAAAGTCACCGGAACCCCCGTGCGGGCGCTGCGCTCCAGCACCGACGCGGCTTTTTGCTCGAAGCCGCGTCGGTTGAGCAGCTTCGACAGTGCATCGGTCTCAGACTCGGCCTGCAACTCCTTGATGGTGTCCAGCGCAACGGCGGTCAGCAGGGTGAGCGCAATCAGCAGCGAGAAGACCATCACCGAAAGACTGGTGGTCAGCCAATAGGGAGAAGTCATGTATGGCGGGCGGCCGGCGTCGACGCCGCTCAGCAGTGCAACCAGCAGCGGGCGGATGAAAAAGTCCGCAGCCCTGAGACCGGCCATCAGCACGATCATGCGGTCGATCACCGAGCGCCGATTGGATTGGCGCAGCCGCAGCATGGCGACGATGCATAGCGCGCCCAATCCGTAGTTCACGGAGAACACCCGCCCCGGAAAGTAGGGTTGCATGAACAAGAACCAGAGCAAACCACCCATGCCCGCCGTTATGCACACAAGCGACGCCGCCCAGGGAACGCGCACGCCCTGGCGGGTGGTGACAGCCGCCACGAGCAGCAGAAGCGCCCCGAAGAACAAAAGATTGGAAATCACTTTCGATGTGGCCGGACCTGCGCCGAGATCGAAGGATTGCAATGTGAAGCCAACTGCCACCGCGAAGTAGCAGATGCACAGCTGCAGCACGTAGCGGTTTTCGCGCCGGAAGGACCACAACACGAAAAATGCCGTCGACAGAACCATCGACAGCACTGGGTTGAGAAGAGAGATGAAAAGATCCTGACTCACCGCCACGCCCGAATGTTCCCTTCCACACTATCGCGAAGGGACAAACAACGCGTTAAGTGGCCTCCAAAGGCTGTCAGCTCCTGCTTGTCGCGGCCAGTTCCGCAAGGATCTGCATTGCATCCTCCGCACGATCGGCCGGCACGAACAGATGATCGTGGTAGAAGCCCGAAACCGGATTGACACCCATCCCGGCCGCGGCAAGCCGCGGCAGCACCGCGGCGAGAAAACCGACGGCCGCCAGTGACGAGTGGATGGAAAGCGTGATCATGCGGCATGGGAAGGTGCCGGAAAGCCCGGCTTGACCGGCGGCCTCCTCGCTGACGATGCAGGTCCAGCCCTCTTTTTCGCCGAACACCATCAGCGGCGGCACGCCGTCCGGCAAGCTCTGGTCGAGTGGAAGCGTGACGAAGACGTAGGTGTCCGGCTGCAATTGCGGCCGCATCGAGCCCAGCAGCGTCTTCAGGTCGGTCTCGCCACTCATGGTTTCCTCGCAGGTTGGTTCGGCGGCAAAAAGTTGCGGCTCCGTGTCGGGTTTGTGCTGGCTCGTCCGTCCTAGACGTAACTTCGCAGGTGGCCGCGGACAACTCCAGGCCCACGAAGCAACCGGAGGGAATAACCGTGTCCAATATCTCGCAGATGAACACATCGAACACCGAAACCGTCTCGACCCGCGCCTTGTGGGCTGGCCGCATCATGAGCGGTGTTGTCATCCTCTTCATGATCTTCGACGGTGTCATCAAATTGCCGCCGCTCGACGTCGTCACGCAGACTATGGCCGACCTCGGCTGGCCCGCCGATATCGGTACCGCGCGCCTACTCGGCATCATCGGCCTCATTTCCACAGCGCTCTATGCCCTGCCGCGCACGTCTGTCCTGGGCGCAATCCTGCTCACCGCCTATTTCGGCGGTGCAATCGCCACACAGGTCAGGATCGGCAATCCGCTGTTCTCGCACACCTTCTTCGGCATCTATCTCGGGCTGCTGTTGTGGGGTGGGCTGTGGCTGCGCGACCAGCGGCTGCGAGCGCTGCTGCTGCTCTCCCGTTAGAGCGTTTCCGCTCTTCGCAGAAACACGCTATCTCTTTGTTTTTACGCAACTCCGAACGTAAAACTGCACATTTTTGTTGGAATGGCTCCAGCGATCGTTTGGATCGAATCGAATGCTGGAACGTTGGGATCAGGCGGGCGGCATGTCGCTTTCGAAAGGAACGATCATGAAGAACGTCTTGATCCTGGCAGCGGTGTTGTTGCCCCTCGCCGCCTGTTCGCAGACGGAAAAGGGCGCTGCGATCGGCGGACTGGGTGGCGCGGCGGTGGGTGCCGCTGTTGCGGGCAACCCGGTCGAAGGCGCCGTCATCGGCGGCGCTGTCGGCACGGTAGCCGGCGCCCTGATCGGCAACGCCAGCGAGCGCGGCAAATGCCGTTACCGCGACCGCTACGGACGCGTCTTCGTTGACCGCTGTCCGGATCGTGGCGGCCGCTACTACAACGACGATCCCGACTATCGCTCTCGCCCCGGCTACTGACGGGCGATTGCAAGCGGCGCCTGAAGCGATGGTCGCGACGCATCTTGTCGCGGCCGTCTGTTGCTAGCCGCCGCTTCCCATTCTATGCCCAGCTAGTCCGCCGGGACGGACGCTTTTTAGGATGGGCTTGTCATGATCGTGCGGCCGAAACCGGGGCTCTGGCAGCTCTTCTTCATCATGCGCGGGTCGATCGTACCGCGAATTCTACCGCAGATCCTCGGTTTTGCCGCTTATGCGGCTGCCGTGGTCGCGCTGGTAAGATATCTTGGCGTTGACCTTAGCGGCTTCACCATCGCCCCCTTCGGCCTGCTGGGCGTGACGCTGTCGATCTATCTCGGCTTCCGCAACAACGCCGCCTATGACCGTTGGTGGGAAGCACGCAAGCTGTGGGGACAGCTGGTCTATGATGTGCGCAATCTCGCCCGTGCCGCCACCGGCCTGATTTCACCGCGAGAAGAACAACGTTCGCTGCTCATGGACGTGCTGGCCTTCTGCCATCTGCTGCGCGGACAAGTGCGCCGGATCGACAGCGCCGCCGATGCCCGACCTTTCATCGGCGAAGCTGCCGACAACCTCACCGCCTTTGCCAATCGGCCGGACGAAATGGTGCGGCGCATGGGCAAGCGGGTGGCAACCTTGCGTGAAAGCGGCGCTATCGACAGCATCGGCTATCGTATCCTCGACGAGCGTCTGTCGGCGATCGCCGCCATGCAGGCCGGTTGCGAACGCATCGCCGGCACGCCACTGCCTTTCGCCTACACCTTGCTGCTGCACAGGACAGCCTACATCGTCTGTCTGCTCCTGCCCTTTGGGCTTGCGGCGACTGCCGGCTGGGTGACGCCGCTTTTCACTGCGCTGATTGCTTACACCTTCTTCGGGCTCGACGCCTTGTCGGAAGAACTGGAAGACCCGTTCGGCACGGAGGCTAACGACCTTGCGCTCGACGCGCTTTGCCGGGTCTGCGAAGTGTCGGTGTTCGAGGCGCTTGGCGAACCCGCGCCGCCGATGCTGGAGGCGGAGGACTTCTTCTACTCCTGAGGTCCCCGAACTATGCGTTTCTCCTGGAATTGCTCCTAGAGCGTTTCCGCTTTTTTCGGAAACGCGGAAACGCTCTAACTTCTTGTCTTTGCGTAATTCCGGACGGAAAACCGCCGCGCACTTTTCCTGGAATTTCTCCTAGGCGACCTTGCTTTCGTCACCACGATAGCTGTCGATGATACGCAAGGCACCGTCGCTGTCGACCGGCGGGCTGAACAGGAAACCCTGGATTTCACCGCAACGTTCCTGCCTGAGCAGTTCAAGCTGCGCGCCCGTCTCGACGCCCTCGGCAGTGGTATCGATGCCGAGATTGGCACCCAGGCCAATGATGGCCCTGACGATCGCCATGGATTCGCGGCTGGAACCGATGTCACGGATGAACGAACGGTCGATCTTCAACCGGCTGAATGGGAAGCGCCTGAGATAGCTCATGCTGGAATAGCCTGTGCCGAAATCGTCAAGCGCCACACGCACGCCGGCATCTTTCAGCCTCTCCAGCAAAGCGAGATTGGCGCCGGTATCGGCAAGAAGCACGGATTCGGTGATTTCGATCTCCAGGCGCGATGGATCGAGACCGGATGCAGCGATTGCCTGGTTGACCGTCTCGGCGAAGCGGCCCTGGCGAAACTGCACCGCGGAGGCGTTCACCGCAATGATGAGATCCTGCGGCCAGGCGGCCGCGCGCCGGCAGGCTTCCTCCAGCACCCAGCGGCCGATGGCATCGATCATGCCGGTTTCCTCGGCAAGCGGGATGAATTCCGCCGGAGACACCATGCCGCGTCGTGGGTTTCGCCAACGAACCAGCGCCTCGAAGCCACGCAAGTCACCGCTGCGCAGGGAAATGATCGGCTGGTAATGCAGCTCCAGTTCGCGGTCGAAATCAGCAGCACGCAGTTCCAGCTCAAGCTCCCGGCGCTCCCGCATTTGGGCATCCATTTCCGGTTCGAAGAAATGGAATGTCCCTTTGCCCTCACGCTTCGAGCGATAGAGCGCGAGGTCGGCGCATTTCAGCAGCGTACCAGCATCGCGCGCATCAACAGGCGCAATGGCAGCGCCGAGGCTGGCCCCGATGGAAAGCTTATGCCCGTCATAGCCATGCGGCTGCGCGATCGCCTGGATGATCCGCCCTGCAAGCACCCGGACATCGTCCGGGCTCAGCGATCCACGCAGCAGCACCGCGAATTCGTCGCCGCCAAGCCGTGCGACGAGATCCGTCCGACGCAGCAGCCGACGGATCCTGTCCGCTGTTTCGATCAGCAATGAATCGCCGGCGGCATGACCCAGCGTATCGTTGACTGCCTTGAAGTCATCGAGGTCGATCAGGACCAGCGCGAACGGCTGGTGGCCGGCAACCGCTGTGGCCACGGCCTCCTCGATTTCCTGCGAAAAAGTCGTGCGGTTGCCGACACCGGTCAACGGATCATGGTGGGCGAGGAAGGAGATGCGCTCTTCCGCCCGTTTGCGCTCGGTCACATCGACGATGGTCGACAGCGTCGCTGCCTGTCCGCCGACCGTGATGGCGCGTGTGTATTCGATGACGTCGAGCTCGGCTCCGGATGCCGTGCGATGGCGCGCGAAACGTTCGCCGGCGGAGCCGATGCGCGCCACGGAATTCGGCTCGAGATTGCGAATGTCCAGGGCGAGGAACGCGGTGCGATCATGTCCATAAAGATGAAGAGCTGCGGCGTTCGCGTTGAGAAAGACGCCGGTTGCGACCTCGCGCACATACATCGGCACCGGATTGTCGTCGAACAGCGATCGGAACAGCACCTCGCGATTGCGGATTTCCCGCACGTCGGTCAGCGTCACCGCTAGCAGCCCGTCAGTCTCGGCAACACCAACCTGCAGCGAAACGGCTTCGCCGGCGAGCTCGTATTCGAGTTCGAGCGAAGCTGCGGCAAAACCTTGCGCTCGGTTGCGGCTGTGCTGGTCGAGCAAGCGTGCCAGGCGCTCCGCCGCACCAACCTCCGACAACAGGCGGAACCGCATATTTTCCGCCGACGCGCCCAGCATCCGCGCGGCGGCATTGTTTATGCTGAGCACCTGGTAGTCGCGCGGCGCGGCGCCGACGCCGTCAAGCGGGCTGAGCGCCAGGATGCCTTCATCAGTCGAATTGATGAGCAGACGGGCAAGATCGACCTGGCTTTTGCGCGGCCTTGCGAACACCAGGAAGTACTCGCCTGGCCAGCGGCAGGACAGTGGCAGTGCCAGCACCTCCATGGTCGACACCATGCCGTCGATAATCGATCGGCAGAGCGTCAAATATGGGCGGGCAGCCAGACGCGCAAAATCGATGGCGTCTGTCACCGCACGCCATACGGCAAACGGCAGAGCGGAAAGAGAGACCGAGGTTTCCGCGATATCGGCCAGACCACAGAAGCGCGCGCCAGCGCGCAGGATAAAACCCTCGCGGCCCTCCGAAAGCCGCACCACTGCCAGTTCATCGGCAAAACGGCCGACGCTGCCAAGCGCCAGTTCCTCGTAGGGCGGAAGAGCGCCATCGATGCATGCCGCCTGCCAGCGGCGCAACATCAGCCGCACATCTTCGAATTCGGTGTCGATCCGGAATACGCGATCGGACTGTCCCGACGGAGTTTGCTCGACCGGCTTTTGCTGCCTCGCAAGCTCATCCAGTTCTTTGACCCGCACTGCAATCGACATCATCCAGCCCGCCATTGCCGCGACGCTTCCACGGCCCGGCCTGCGCCAGGCTTCAAGGCAGAGTCGCATCGATTTTCAGCACATGCCGAACAGAAATCGGCTCGACGTCACGGCATCTGCCCGCGCAACGTCCTTGGACAGCGCGCCATGTCGGCCACGTTAGCGGTGGCTTACTTACTGCTTACTTAAGCCGAATGTCATATAAGTGTCATGGACTTAACGGGCTTGATCGCAAATCCGCCAGCGGGTGCCCGGCGCAAGGAAATCCGACCGGGAAATAGAAATTCCCATCCTGAAACGCAAAACGGCGGGCCGCAGGGCCCGCCGTTTTCTTCCGCGTTGGCGGAAATATTTACTCGGCGCTGGCTTCGGCTGGAGCCTCGGCCGGGGCGGCAGCGGCAGCCACGGCGGCAGCGGCGTCATCCTGGGCCTTCTTGAGCAGGGCGGCGCGTTCCTGCGCCTTCTTGCCCGGCTCGGCCTTGGTCGGGTTGCTGCGGGCTTCGCGCTTGGCGATGCCTGCTTCGTCGAAGAAGCGCAGAACGCGGTCGGTCGGCTGCGCGCCGTTGCCCAGCCAATGCTTGGCGCGGTCGGCATCGATCTTGATGCGCTCGCCATCCTTGGGCAGCAGCGGGTTCCAGGCGCCGATCGCCTCAATAAAGCGGCCGTCGCGCGGCGAGCGCGCGTCGGCGACGACGATGTGGTAGTAAGGACGCTTCTTCGAGCCCGCACGGGCCAGTCTGATCTTCAGTGCCATTTTTGTTTCTCCTAAAGTTCTGATTTCTTGTTGATCGGTTACGGCCGGGTTCGGCCCGGTTATGCTTGCGCCGTTTCCGCGGCGATCTGCTCGTGATGGCGGATCACTTCGCGGATGACGAAGTTCAGGAATTTCTCTGCGAAATCGGGATCGAGCTGCGCTTCCTTGGCAAGCCGGCGCAACCGCTCGATCTGCTCGGTCTCACGCTTGGGATCAGCAGGCGGCAGACCATGCGTGGCCTTCAGCACACCAACCGCCTTGGTGCAGCGGAAGCGCTCCGCCAGCATGTGAACGAGCGCGGCATCGATATTATCGATCGAGGCGCGATAGCCGGCGAGCTGGGTGCGGGCGGCTTCCATTGCTTTTTCTTCGCTCATCGCCGCCTCACTTCTTCTTGCCGAGACCCGGCAAGCCGCCTGGACCACCGAGGCCAGGAAGCTTCAGGCCGCCCGGCAGGCCAGGCAAGCCGCCCCCGCCCAGGCCAGGGAAGCCTCCGGGCATTCCGCCTGGCAGGCCTTTGCCAAGGCCTGCGGCTTCCGCCTGCTTCTGCAAGGCTTCGATCTGCTTGGGATCCATCTTGGAAAGATCGGGCATGCCGCCCATGCCGGGCATCATGCCGCCAAGGCCCATCTTGCTGGCAAGCCCGCCCATCAGGCCGCGCATCATGCCGCCGCCTTTGCCCTTGCCGCCCATCGCCTTCATCATGTCGGCCATGCCGCGATGCATCTTCAGGAGCTTGTTGATCTCGGCGGCATCAGTGCCGGAGCCCGCGGCGATACGCTTCTTGCGGCTGTGTTTCAAAACGTCCGGATTTGCACGCTCGGCCTTGGTCATCGACGAGATGATGGCGAGCTGACGGCCGAACATCTTGTCGTCGAGGCCGGATGCGGCCATCTGGTCCTTCATCTTGCCCATGCCGGGCATCATACCCATGATGCCGCCCATGCCGCCCATCTTCTGCATCTGGCCAAGCTGGTCGGCAAGGTCGTTCAGGTCGAACTTGCCGGACTGCATCTTTTTGGCCATCGCCGCGGCTTTTTCCGCGTCGATGGTTTCGGCGGCCTTCTCGACCAGCGAAACGATGTCACCCATGCCGAGAATGCGGTCGGCGATGCGCTTGGGATGGAATTCCTCCAGCCCGTCCATCTTCTCGCCGGTGCCGATGAGCTTGATCGGCTTGCCGGTGACGGCGCGCATCGACAGCGCGGCGCCGCCGCGGCCGTCGCCGTCCATGCGGGTCAGCACAAGGCCGGTGATGCCGACGCGGTCGTCGAAATTCTTGGCGAGGTTGACAGCGTCCTGACCGGTCAGCGAGTCGGCCACCAGCAGGATTTCGTGCGGAGTCGAGGCCTTCTTGATGTCGGCCATCTCGACCATCAGCGGCTCGTCGATATGCGTGCGTCCGGCGGTGTCGAGAATGAGGATGTCGTGGCCGCCCAATTTGGCAGCCTGCACGGCGCGCTTGGCGATGTCGACCGGCGTCTGTCCGGCGATGATCGGCAGCGTCGCCACCTTGGTCTGTTCGCCGAGCTGGCGAAGCTGTTCCTGCGCGGCAGGGCGACGCGTGTCGAGCGAGGCCATGAGCACTTTCTTGCCCTGGCGTTCGGTCAATCGCTTGGCGATCTTGGCGCTGGTCGTCGTCTTGCCGGAGCCCTGCAGGCCGACCATCATGATGACGACCGGTGCCGTTGCGTTGAGATCGATGGCGACGCCTTCGGCGCCCAGCATCTCGACCAATTCGTCATGCACGATCTTGACGACCATCTGGCCGGGCTTGATCGCCTTCAGAACCGCCGCGCCGACAGCTTTCTCACGCACCTTGTCGGTGAACGAGCGCACGACTTCCAGTGCGACGTCGGCTTCGAGCAGCGCACGGCGCACTTCGCGCAGCGCAGCCGAAACATCGGCCTCCGACAGCGCGCCGCGGCCGGTGAGGCCGTTCAGAATTGAGCCAAGTCGCTCTTGCAGCGATTCGAACATGCTTCTTCCTTCGATCCCGGATGGTCAGACCCGAGAGGTAATACGTCCGTATCGATCATCCAAGCAAAGCCCAAAACCAAAAAGCACCCGGGGGCGCACAGCGCTGCCGGGTGTTGGCCTCCGGGATCCGTCTGAAGCGCATCTTGCAACGCTTGCTATGTCCCGGTCGGCTTCGCGAAGATGATCGTCGCGGAAGTTGGCGGCGTTTGACAGGAAAAATGGCCGAGAGTCAAGGGAAACGGCGGAAATCGGCGTTTTCGACCATTCAGCCTCGATCTGGTACCACCCTGAGCGGCGAGCGCCGATGCAAAAGAAGCAGGGCGGTCAACAGGCTGGACGCGATACCGATGCCGGCGATCAGGATCACATCGATGCCAGCCCAGCCGGCGCCTTCCAGCGACCGCGCCTCGAACAGCGCGAAACTGGAAAGATTGGCCTGATGCGAAATCAACAGGAAACCGAACAGGTTGTTGCCGAGATGCGCGCCGAAGGCAGCACCGAGATTCCCGGTCGAATAGACAAGCATCATCAGGACCACCGCGAAGGCACCGATGGAGATCAGCCCAGCGGCATTCATCGCGGGTGCGGAACTTCCGCTCCAGTGCAGGGTGGTGAAGACCAGCGTCGGCAGCAGCGCCCACACCAGCGGGCTGCGGAAACGCCTGGCCAGCCCGCGCGGCAGATAGCCGCGAAACAGAAGCTCTTCCGAGGACGTCTGGACGAAACCCAGCAGCGCCACCGGCACCAATGCCAGCAGCCAGGCGGCGAAGCCTATCGAGCCACGCTGGATGACGGGATCGATCAGATACAACAACACCTCGGAAAAGATCGAGGTGAGGATGACGGCAGCAAATCCCTTGAGCAGATCGGATCGGGAAATCCGATGGCTGTTGCCGAAAAGTGTGGAGAGTGGCTCGCGGTGGATCCACCGCATCACCAGCCATGCACCGGCCCAGATACCGCAGAATGTGAGGAGCGCTGTCAGCACGCCGATGGGCGAGGTGAGGAAAGCTTCCATTCCATAGCCATCCGGCCGCAACGAAGCAGGCACGAGCGCGACGACACCCCAGCCAATCCGCACCATAGCAAAGGTCGATAGCGTCCAGACAAGCACGATGACAACAGTGCCCAGCAGGAGACGCAACAGCGTCGTCTTGCCATTCTGGCTCGAATGATAGCGCTCGAAAGCTGTCAGCTCGGTGGCCATGCGGGTTCTCTCGATTGACCCGCGTGATCGGGCATCGCCATGACTGGAGCGTTTCCGCTTCTCGCGGAAACACTCCAACTCTTTGTTTCCACGCAATTCCAGACGCAAAACCGCTGCGCACTTTTGCTGGAATTGCTATAGGCGATGCTCGAAAACCTCGCAATTACGCTGCGAAGGTTAGATTAAGTTTGTTGGTGGCCTGAAGACACTAGTCCCCGACATAGACGATATGCCGCGATGACGGGCTGACGATCACCGGCTCACCGTTCACATAGGCATAACGATAGTCGTAGCCGGGAACTTCGCGTAGCACGACTGAATCGGGCAACACGACGCCGGTCCGAACCTCATCCTGGATGTAGATCGGATCGATCGCGTTCGTTCTGACATAGCTGCGCACTTCCATCGGCGGTACCGGCGCGTCGATGTCGTCGTCCTGGACAATCGAACCCGTCGACACGTCATCATCCGCAACGATGCCCGGTGTCTCGATCACGGTCACGCCTGAATCGACCGGCCGCTCTGCAAGCACCACGCGCCCGCCGGAGAATTCGCTGGTCACGTAGTCCGAGTTGACCCAGGCCTGGTTACCGGCATTGCCGACGGCACACCATTTCGAACCTTGCAGGCAGCCATCCAGCACTGCGGTTTGTCCTGCCGCCAGCACACCAACCACAGGATAGCGCGAACCAGGCCCGGCGCGCATATTGAGATCTCTGTCGGCCGATACGAGCGTATCCGCCCATGCCGAGCCTGACATGGCAACAAATGTTCCCGCGATCGCGGGCAACAGCAATGTCCTCATTGTCTTGCTCCTCTGTTCTCGTCCCTCGGGGTCGAAACGCCTCTCTACTCCATGCGTTCCGGCTAAAGTTCTGACGGATGCTCACGCTTTGTTCCGCCCTGTCGTTGCAGGTGAGCCGCAGGTCCTCGCACATCGACTGCCCAACTGGCCGGAATTTGCAGAAAACGCTTGATCGGCACCGGGTTCTGGCCTCTTAGCCGGAACATGGCGGGCGCCAGGCAAACGTCGGTGACAAGCGCGGGTTTCGCTGGCAAATTCGCCTCGCGAGGTGATTCAGGCAACCAGGAGATGAGAATGGCATTTCGTGCCAAGGGAAAGGTTTTCGCAGCCGCGGCGGCGCTTTGGCTGCTGACGGGCGCCACCCAGGCGGCCGAGTGTGGCAAGACTTCTGCCGGATTCGAGGAATGGAAGGCGGAGTTCGCCAGGGACGCACAGGCCGCGGGCGTCAAGGGCCGCGGCCTTGCGGCGCTGGAAGGCGCAACATACGCCTCGGCAACCATCAGGGCCGACCGGGCGGTCAAAAAGGCTTTTAGCGGCTCGGTGGAAGATTTCATGAAGCGTCGTGGCGCTTCAACGATCATTTCGCGTGGCAAATCCATGAAGAAAGCCAACGCGGCGCTCTTCAACAGGATCGAAAGCACCTACGGTGTAAAGCCGGGCGTGCTGCTCGCCATCTGGGGCATGGAAACCGGTTTCGGCGCCGCCATGGGCAAGCAGAACACCGTCTCTGCCATTTTGACCCTCGCTTACGACTGCCGCCGCCCCGAGTTCTTCTATCCTCACGCCATCGCCGCACTTAAGCTCGTCGATCGCGGCTCGCTGACCGCCAGCTCGGTTGGCGCGATGCATGGGGAAATCGGTCATACCCAGTTCCTGCCTGGAAACGTCCTGAAATATGGCGTCGGCGGTGCAAACCTGCGCGACAAGGAAACCGCGCTTGCGTCGACCGCTAACTTCCTCAAGGGGCATGGTTGGCAGTCCGGTGTAGGCGCCGAGGGAAATATGGGCGCAATCGCCGGCTGGAATTCCGCCAGCGTCTACCAGCAGGCAATCGCCCGCATCGCCTCGGCCATCGACAACGATTGACGGAAATCGGTTCGAGTGCAGAGCGTTTCCGTTTTTCGCGGAAACGCTCTTACTCTTTGTTTTTACGCATTTCCGGGCGGAAAACCGTTACGCACTTTTCCTGGAATTGCTCTCGGCTCGAACTTTTCCTCGAGAGGATCGCCAGCGAGGCGATCCTCAATTACCGCCCCTTGATAACCTTCCAGATTTCGGTGGAACGGCTCTCCTGGAGCCGATTGATGTCGGACAGCGTAATTCGTCCGCTTGCGATAGCTTTAGCCGAACGCTGACAGAAGACGGCGGGCGCGCGCTCTTTCGACACGCCCATGAAGGTCCTGATTTCCTCCTTCGCGGAGATCGGAATTGAAGGATAACCCCTCATGCATCGCTCTAGGCCAGTTTTGAAGTCTGGCCTGTTATCTGCCCGGACGGTTTGATTGCCCATTAGAACAATGGCCGCTGCAAGCAACGCTAAAAGATATTTCTTCATCGAGAGCCCCCCCGGCGAATAGAGCGGGGAGCCTATAGCAATTCCAGCAAAAGTGCACAGCGGTTTTGCGTCCGGAATTGCGTATAAACAAAGAGTTAGAGCGTTTCCGCGAAAAGCGGAAACGCTCTGGACAAGAGATGCAAGATATCAAGTCGCAGCAGCGTTTTGCCTGACGGTCTCTGGTCAGGAATACCTGGTATTTTGAATACAATTCGCAGCCGAATTCGTCAGCTCAACTAGCTTTTTTCTACTTGATTTCCATCGTGTAGGAGCATCCCGCCAGCACTTTGCCTGGATGCGTCTCGACCGTGGAAACGTTGAGGCTGATTCGTGTGGCAAGCGTCACGCCCTCGGACGTCTCGGTGTTCTCCGAAACAACCTTTTCCCCGAGGAACTTCTGCGGGTTGGAAATCATCGGCTCGACACCGATTTTCTTCGCCAGATCGGTCGCGGCAGTACCATCCAACACTGCCATCGGACCGCTGGACGTGAAAACCAGGGTTTTCGTTGCCATGCCGAAGGCAGCAAGCGGCTTTTCCAGCTCATACTGCGACAGGAAAGGATTGCCACTGTCGACCTTGCGCCAACCGAGCTTTCCGGCTGCATCGGATTCGCCCGTCAGCCACAAAGCGAGACTGTTGTAAGTCGGCACATCCGCCCGACATTCGACCAATGCAGGCAGATCCAGTGCAGCCGGATCGAAATCCTGAGCGGTGGCGGGCACGCTTGTCGCCAGCAGCACAAAGCCGGCGACGGAACAAAGGGCCGCGCGCACAATCAACCGCGTTTGTTGCGGGCGGCGAGTGTCCGCAGGCGCAGCGCGTTCAGCTTGATGAAGCCGGCGGCATCCTTCTGGTCGTAGGCGCCCTGGTCGTCCTCGAAGGTCACCAGCTTGTCGGAATACAGCGACTTCGGGCTCTCGCGGCCGATGACCATGACATTGCCCTTATAGAGCTTCAGCGTCACCTCGCCTTCGACGTCTTTCTGGCTGAGATCGATCGCTGCCTGCAGCATCTGCCGCTCCGGCGAGAACCAGAAACCGTAATAGATCAGCTCTGCGTAACGCGGCATCAGCTCATCCTTGAGGTGCGCCGCGCCGCGGTCGAGCGTGATCGATTCGATGGCGCGATGCGCAGCGAGCAGGATCGTGCCGCCAGGCGTTTCGTAAACGCCACGCGACTTCATGCCGACGAAACGGTTTTCCACCAGGTCAAGGCGGCCGATGCCGTTGTCGCGGCCGTAATCGTTGAGCTTGGCCAGCAGCGTCGCCGGCGACAGGCGCTCGCCATTGATCGAAACCGCGTCACCCCTCTCGAAGCCGATCTTGATGACGGTCGCCTTGTCGGGGGCAGCTTCCGGCGAAATGGTGCGCATATGGACATATTCAGGTGCTTCGACCGACGGATCTTCCAGCACCTTGCCCTCTGATGAGGAGTGCAGCAGGTTCGCGTCGACCGAGAACGGCGCCTCGCCCTTCTTGTCCTTGGCGACCGGAATCTGGTGCTGCTCAGCGAATTCGAGCAGGTGCGTGCGGCTCTTGAACGACCAGTCGCGCCACGGTGCGATGATCTTGATGTCCGGATTCAGCGCATAAGCCGACAGCTCGAAACGCACCTGATCGTTGCCCTTGCCGGTTGCGCCGTGCGCGATGGCGTCAGCACCAGTCCTTTCGGCGATCTCGATCAGATGCTTGGAGATCAGCGGACGGGCGATCGACGTGCCGAGCAGGTAGACGCCTTCATAGACGGCGTTGGCGCGGAACATCGGGAAGACAAAATCGCGTACGAATTCCTCGCGCACGTCCTCGATGAAGATCTCCTTGATGCCAAGCATCTCGGCCTTGCGGCGCGCCGGTTCCAACTCTTCGCCCTGGCCAAGGTCGGCGGTGAAGGTAACCACCTCCGCACCGAGTTCGGTTTGCAGCCACTTCAGGATGATCGAGGTATCGAGGCCGCCCGAATAGGCGAGCACCACCTTCTTTACGTCTTTGAACTTTGACATCTTGGAGGGCAACCTTCCTGCGTTGGTCAGAACCGCTTTTTCGGCGCCACTATTAGTGCGGTTCCGATCCCGGGGGAAGCGGCCAAACATGGCAAATTGTTTGGCAGCAATGACGTTTGACCACGCTTTTTGCGTGGCAGCCGACGTCCGGCGGAAACACTTCATTGACCGTACCGTTCAACGGAGCAGGGAACTCGCCTTGTAGACCGGTGAGTTAAACCGGCTTTCACGATTCAACCGCTAGTCGGTCCTAACTTTCCTGATCGCTTCCCTTCGAAGGCTGCTGAATCCGATGCGCGTCATCTCCTGCATCGCCATGGAACACAATCTGTGGCTCGTCTTCCTTGCGGCATTCCTCTGCGTTACCGGCAGCTGGGTCACCTCCGGCCTCTTCCAGCGTGTCAGGAAAACCGAAGGAGTCCAGGCCAAGGGCTGGCTGGTTCTGACCGCCGTTGCCGCCGGCTCGTCAATCTGGTGCACGCATTTCGTCGCCATGCTGGCCTACGACCCCGGCGCGCCGATTTTCTTCGAGCCGCTGCTGACCATGGCGTCGCTGATCATTGCCATCGTCGGCACAGGTGTCGGCTTTGCCTGGGCAACAAGCAGCCGCCGTTTCGCGGCTATGACCGGCGGCGCTCTGGTCGGGTTGGCGATCTCGGCCATGCACTACACAGGCATGGCCGCGTACCACGTCGCTGGCATCGTTGAATGGGATGGCGCCTATGTCACCGCATCCGTCCTTATCGCAATAGCCGCAGCAGCCCTGGCGTTGAAGCAGTGGGTTGATGGACAGAGCCCGAAGGCATTCCTCATCGGCACAGCCAGTCTGGTCCTCGCGATCGTTGGCTTGCATTTCACCGGCATGGCAGCCGTATCCGTGACGCCGATGTCCTTCGTCACGGGTGGTACCAACCCAAGCGTCCTCGAAGCCATGGCCGTTTCGGTCGCGATCGTTGGATTGCTCATCGCTGGTACGGGCGCCGTCAGCCATCTCATCGACGAGCGGACGCGTTTCGAAAATTATGAGCGCCTGCAACATCTCGCCCTCAACGATGCACTGACCGGCCTGCCGAACCGAACCAGCTTCAACGACTATCTGGCCCACGAAATCGAGCGGGCGAGCGAAGACGCTGCCGGAAAGGTTGCCGTCGTCGGCATAGACCTCGACCGCTTCAAGGAGATCAACGACCTGCGTGGACATGCAGCCGGCGATCAGGCGCTGAAGACCGTGGCGCGCCGCCTGGCGCGCTTGTTGAAGGATGGTGAATTTGCCGCCCGCCTGGGCGGCGACGAATTTGCGGCCATCAAGCGTTTTTCGGATCAGGGGGATTTGCTTGATTTCGTTGCCAGGCTGGAAAAGGCGTTGTTTCAGCCGCTGCGTTTCGACGATTTCGAAATCGTCACCGGCGCCAGCATCGGTGTCGCCGTCTACCCGCACGATGGCGAAGACAGCGAACGCCTGGTGAGCAATGCCGATCTGGCCATGTACCGTGCCAAGGCAGATGTGCAGCAGGCCGTATGTTTCTATGAATCGGCCATGGACGAGGCCGCCCGCGACCGGCGGGCGCTTGCAAACGACCTGCGGCAGGCGATCGAGCGTGGCGAACTGGCCCTTCACTATCAGCTGCAGGCCTCCCTGCTGACTGGCGCAGTAACCGGCTATGAGGCGCTCCTGCGCTGGCGCCACCCCGAACGGGGCATGATCCCGCCGTCGGAATTCATTCCGATCGCGGAGGAAAACGGCTCGATCCAGGCGATCGGCGAGTGGGTTCTCCGCACTGCGTGCCGGCACGCGGCGGGTTGGCACAATGAGCACAAGGTCGCGGTCAACCTGTCATCGAAACAGCTGTCGCACAGTAACCTGCCGAAGCTGGTCCACGAGATTCTGCTCGAGACCGGCCTGCCGGCGCGCCGGCTGGAACTCGAACTGACCGAGTCCGCCATCATCGCCGACAAGGCACGAACCCTGCACGCGCTGCGCCAGATCAAGGCGCTCGGCGTCACCATCGCGATCGACGATTTCGGCACCGGTTATTCCTCGCTCGACACTTTGCGCTCCTTCCCGTTCGACAAGATCAAGCTCGATCGTTCGTTCATGGGCGATATCGAACAGAGCCCGCAGGCCAAGGCCATCGTGCGCGCCGTGCTGGCTTTGGGACGCAGCCTCGAGATTCCGGTGCTTGCCGAGGGTGTCGAGACAAAGGTCCAGCTTTCCATCCTGCAGAAAGAAGGCTGCAACGAAGCGCAAGGATATCTGCTTGGCCGTCCTCAACCGCTCGTCAGGATCATCGAGGCCAGGTTCGGTCCCGATATCCCCGAAGAGGCTACGGAAATGTCCCTTTGCGAGCTCCCGGAGCTCAAACGCCTGGGTCGATAGCAGG
Source organism: Mesorhizobium loti (assembly GCF_002858745.1). Lineage (GTDB taxonomy): Bacteria > Pseudomonadota > Alphaproteobacteria > Rhizobiales > Rhizobiaceae > Mesorhizobium > Mesorhizobium loti_F. The sequence continues at coordinate 127,439 of NZ_PJRO01000013.1, forward strand.
CGGCCAGCTGTCCCTGGAGCATGGTGGGTTTATCGGCTATGGCTTGGCCTGCCTTTGGGGACCGTGCAATGTCGTTTGTTCCAGACACCACCACACTGATCCAGTTCGCCATCGCCACCTTCATCCTGGCGATCACGCCCGGACCTGACATGACGCTGTTCGTCAGCCGCACGCTGAGCCAAGGACGTGCCGCCGGTTTCGCCTCGATGGCGGGGGCGCTCTCCGGGACGCTGATCCACACGTCACTTGTGGTAGTCGGCATTTCCGCGCTCATCGTTGCCTCGCCGATGGCGTTCTTTGTGCTGAAGATCTTCGGCGCCGGCTACCTCGTCTTCCTTGCCTGGCAGGCCATCGCCAAGGGATCGGCTTTCTCGCCCGAGAAGAAAGTCGGGCCGAAGATCTCACTGACTCGCGCCTGGGCGGCCGGATTGGGCGTCAACCTGCTCAACCCGAAGATCATCCTGTTCTTCATGACCTTCCTGCCGCAGTTCGTTTCCGCACACGACCCTCACGCACCGGGCAAGCTGTTCTTCCTCGGCGCGATGTTCGTGGTGCTGTCCATTCCGGTCACCGCACCGATGGTGTTCGCCGCGGAAAAATTCTCGTCGGCGATGAAGGCAAGCCCCCGCGTGACACGCGCCGTGGACTTTCTGTTTGCTGGCGTGTTCTCGGCCTTCGCGCTCAAAATCCTGACGGCCCAGGCTAAGTAGGCGGACTGCCTTCCGACCACCAGCTGGCCGCCCAGCGGCCGGCACAGAGCCAATAGAAGATGCCGCCGACCATTCCGGCGCCGACAATGCCCAGGATGAGACGCGTATCGGTGACCGCGAAGTCGGGATCACCGGATTGCCAGGCAACGCCGAGGACGACACCCGCAATCACGCCGCCGCCCAGCGCATAAAACAGCCAGTCTCGCCGCGCCAGCACTTCGGCGAGCAGGATGAGCAGCGCTGAAGGTGCAAACGCGAAATAGGCGACGAAGACCGCCAGAAGCGGAATGGTGACGATGAGTGGCCCGCTCGCCATCCAGCGGGTTTCCTCGGCACTGAACCCAATCGCACCCAGGAACAGGACATTGATGAAGGCACTCGCCGCAATCGCGGCGACTGCGTAACCGAACAGAATGACAAGGCAGCGGATGAAATAGGCCGCGAAGCGGTTCACTCGCCATGTCCCGCGATCATCATCGCTTCCAGCGCCAGGCGCTCGGATTTCTTCAGCCGCTCCGATTCCGACTTCAGCTGCCCACATGCAGCGAGGATGTCGCGGCCGCGCGGCGTCCGGATCGGCGAGGCGTAGCCGGCATTGTTGATGAAGTCGGCGAATTTCTCGATCGTCTCCCAGTCCGAGCACTGGTAGTTGGTGCCGGGCCAAGGGTTGAACGGGATCAGGTTGATCTTGGCCGGGATGCCCTTGAGCAGCTGAATCAGCGCCTTGGCATCCTCCAGACTGTCATTGACGTCCTTCAGCATTACATATTCGAAAGTGATGCGGCGTGCGTTGGAAAGGCCCGGATATTTCCGGCAGGCATCGATCAGATCCTTCAGCGGGTACTTCTTGTTGATCGGCACCAGAAGATCACGCAGATCGTCATTGGATGCATGCAGCGAAATCGCCAGCATCACGCCGATCTCTTCGCCAGTGCGGAAGATTTCCGGCACCACGCCCGATGTGGAAAGCGTGATACGCCGCTTGGACAAGGCCAAGCCGTCGCCGTCGGACGCAATCAGCAGCGCCTGCTTCACCGCCTCGAAATTGTAGAGCGGCTCGCCCATGCCCATCATGACGATGTTGGAAACCTTGCGGCCTTCGGCCGGCACGATGGCGCCAGCCGGCGTGTCGCGATCCGGAAAATCGCCTAGCCGGTCACGGGCCGTCAGCAGCTGCGCCAGGATTTCTTCCGCCGTCAGGTTGCGTACCAGCTTCTGTGTGCCGGTATGGCAGAAGGAACAGGTCAGCGTACAACCGACCTGCGAGGAGATGCAAAGCGTGCCGCGCCCCTCTTCAGGGATATAGACCGTCTCGATCTCTACCGGCCTGCCGGCTCCACGTGGCGGAAAGCGGAACAGCCATTTGCGCGTACCGTCCGACGAAATCTGCTCCTCGACGATCTCTGGCCGGGTAATCGCGAAATGCTGGTCGAGTGCGGTGCGCAGATCCTTCGAGATGTTGAACATCTGCGAGAATTCGGAGACGCCGCGCACATAGAGCCAATGCCAGAGTTGCTGCACCCGCATCTTGGCCTGCTTTTCCGGCACGATGCCGGCGGCGACAAGCGCCTCGGCCATCTCGGCGCGGCCGAGGCCGATCAGCGAGCTTTTTTGCGGCGCAGCGGCACGTGCCGCCAGGGCGGCGCGCGTGTTGCCATCGGTGATGTCGATAGAAAAGGTCATGGCGGATCTGGCTTGAACAGAGCAATCCTGGCTAGATAGGGTTCAGGGGCCACATATCACAGCTGTGGCATGGCGTCACGATGGCCAACCTATCGCTGGATCGGCTCAAGAATAAATCGGTATTCCTGTTCCAGCTTGCCGGTGCGCGGATGCGGCACCGCCTTTCCATGCGGTTTCCAGCCCCAACGTTCGTAGAACTGGACCGCACGCTCGTTGTCGACGTAGACAGAGAGCCTGGCCACCGCAAAGCCTCGTTCGAGCAATGCATCCTGCGTGGTCACCAGCGCCACAGCGCCGTAACTCCTTCCCCAGGAAGGTGGCTCGACCCCGAAATAGTGCAGTTCGGCCATGGTTTCGTCCCCGGGGACCGGCGCATTCGCCGTGAAGGCAATCGGTCGCCCGTCGTCGGCGTCCTCGAAAACCATCAGCAGGAATGAACGCGGCGAAATCTCCAGCACCCGTTTGATGACGGGGCGCGACAATTCGAGTGGCGGCACGTCCTTGTCGTTGTCGCGCCAACTGGTTGCCTCAGCCCAAATCTGCGCTGCCGCATCGAGATGTTCGCCAGTCTCGTCGACAACGATGCGCATCATTGCAGGATCCTCGCGCTCCCCGAAACAGAAAGGGCCGGGTACTGACCCGGCCCGCCTTCGAATATTGGGACTTCAGACCCTATTTGCAATTGGCGATCGACTGCAGCGCCGCCGAAATGCCTTTCAGCGAGAAAACGTAGGAGGTTGGATTGCCACGGCCGGACTTGGCGGTGACCTTCATGTCCTTGCCGGTCTTCATTGCCGCGATCAGCACCGGCTCTTCGGCGGCGTTTTCAACCCAAGCCGACTTGCCGCGGGTGAACATCGAAAACGACTTGTTGTCGATGGTGACGGTGGCCTTCGAATTCTGCTGGAAGGTGTAGCCTGCGATGAACTGCGGTTCGTACGAAACCTGCTGGCCCGGGCGCTGGCTGACGAAGAAGAACATGTCGCCATGGTCGAGCGTCGGCGGTTGCTTGTCGGTGGGGACGGTCAACACGTAGCACACCTTACCGGTCTGCGCCTTGTAGCTGTAGGTGCCCCAGGCGTTGTGCTGGCCGATCTTGGTTGCCTGCTGCGCCAGCGCCGGCGAGGCAACGGCTAGCAAGACCAGACTGGTGGCTGTGAGGATCAATCCGCGCATCTTATTCCCTGTATTCCATACGGTGCGGGGCCAGGCGGACCCCCGCCCGCCGGTTCGCTTCAGTTTGATTTAATCTGGGTTACCAAAGGGTGAACTTTCCGTTGAAAAGAACATGACCTTCGGAAACCGCCGCCAATTCCGCGCCTTGGCCACCCTTCGGACAACGACACGGTGTCCCGGCGCCGACTTGGAGAGCAGGAAAACGGCAAGAATTTGACTGGGTTTGCCAGATCGAGATCGTACTGGCCAGGCAGTGTGGTGACGTCGCGTCAATCCTGTTCGGCGATCGCCTTGCGGGCAGCAAGCTTGTGAGCGGGCGTGATATGGGCGCGCACGGCAGTGATCGCAGCAGTCAGAACCGCCACGTCGTCGGTAAATCCGATACCCGCGACGATGTCGGGAATGGCATCCACCGGCAGCACGAAATAGGCGAGCGCACCAAACAGGATCGCCTTGACCTTAAGCGGCGTTTCCTTGTCCAGGGCGCAATAATAAGCCGCGACAAAATCTTCCATGAACGGAACCTGCCGCGCCGCTTTCTTGGCGGTGCGCCAGAATTTGGCGCGCACATTGTCCTCGCCGATAGCCTTGCCGTCGGGTCCGAAGAACTCGTAATTGCTGCCCTGCACCATCGGTGGTTTCCCTCGTGCCTCGGTGCGAAATGTGGTGACCGTTGCAATCCACTGCAAGATGCAACCGTTTCAGTCGACTCAGTTGCCCGCGAAGCGGTCCATCTTCCTGGCCAGTTCGAAATCGAGCGCCGTCAGTCCGCCGACGTCGTGCGTGTTCAATGTGACGTCCACGGTCTTGTAGACATTCGACCAGTCGGGATGGTGATCCAGTTTCTCGGCCGCCAGCGCCGAACGCGTCATGAAGGCGAAGGCCTCCGAAAAATTCTTGAATTCGAACCTGCGGCGGATCGATTTCCCGTCAGCGGCAAGGGCCCAGTTCTCGAGTCCGGCCAGAAGCGCCGCAACGGCCTGCCCGTCCAATTTTTCTCTCGCCATGACCTGCTTCCGTGCTATCGCGGTTAAGCATGTCGCGCAAAAGTGCCCAGCGGTTTTGCGATAACGACATGCGCAAAAACAAAACCTGATGCGCAAGGAGCGAATCCGAAAGATCGCGACGTGCATCAGAACTGGCAGGATAACGTAGCGTCGGATGCGCTTGGAACCCCCTAAATCAATCCTTTTCGTCTGCCTCGGCAACATCTGCCGTTCGCCGCTGGCGGAAGGCGTCTTCAGAGATGTGCTGACCACGCGCGGACTGGAGCATCGATTTCGGCTGGATTCGGCCGGCACAGGCGGTTGGCATGCCGGCTCGGCGCCCGACCCACGCTCGATCGAAATCGCCGCGCGCCACGGTATCGACATTGCCGGCCAGAAGGCGCGCAAGGTTTCTCCTGACGATTTTTCGCGCTTCGACCTGATTTTCGGCATGGATCGGTCGAACGTTGCCGATCTCAAGGCAACCGCCCCGCAGGAGGCCCGCGATCGCATCCATCTCTTCCTGGAATTCGCGGGTGAGCGCGGCCGTGAGGTACCGGATCCCTATTATGGCGGCTCCGAGGGCTTTGCCTCTATTTACCGCATGATCCGCGAGGCATCGGAGGCAATTGCCACCCGGTTGGACGGGCGCGTGGCGGCATCCGAAAGCGGCCATGCCTCTTCGACGACATAGGGCCCGCCGCCAACCGAATCGCGAGACGACATCAGCACGAATCGGCCGACCCTGAAGGGCATGGTGGCAAAATTGCCGTGCGCCGAGAGATAGCGGGCAACTTCCTGCGGGCTGGAATTGCGCAGCCGCGCCAGCGTCACATGTGGCGTGAATTTGCGCGGATCCGTCGGTACGCCAAGGCGCTTGCAGATGCGGTCGATGTCGGCCTGCAGCAGGTTGAGGTCGGGCGATGGGATGACGCCGGCCCACACGGCATGCGGCTTCTTCTGGCCAAACGCGCCAACACCGCAAAGAGTCAGTGAGAACGAGGAGCGGTCGATGCGGTCCAGCGCATTGGCGACCTCGTCGGCGACATGGCCTGTGACATCACCGATGAAGCGCAACGTCAGATGGTAATTTTCAACATCGATCCAGCGGGCACCGGGCAGGCCGCCCCTGAGCAGGGAGAGCGAAAGCGCCGCATCACGCGGAATTTCGAGGGCCGTGAAAAGACGTGGCATGGCAAGCCTCCTGTCCTCGAATCGAACTCTCGATTCACAGCGAATCACTGAAAAGCGGCGGGAGCAAGGGGTTATTTTTGGAGACCCCAACGCCTGTTGCCGATCCCGCAGCCGGCTCAGGACTTCGCGGGCAGTGCCTTGATCGCCTTTTCGACCGCCGGAAGGATGCGCTCGACAATCACGTCGACGCCCTTTGCATTGGGATGCATCTTGTCCTCCAACTGCAAGGCAGGGTTGCCGGCAACGCCGTCCAGGAAGAACGGATAGAGTGGCACTCCGTATTTTTCGGCCAGCCGCGGATAGAGCGTGCCGAACGCCTCGCCATAGGCATGGCCGAGATTGGGGGCGGCCACCATGCCGGCAAACAGGACAGGGATTTTACGCTCTTTCAGCCGCGCCAACATCTTGTCGAGATTGTCCTCGACCATTTGCGGATCGATGCCGCGCAGCATGTCGTTGGCGCCGAGCTCGAGGACAACCAGCCCGGTGCCATCGGGAACCGACCAGTCGAGCCGGGCAAGCCCGCCACTCGATGTATCGCCCGAAACGCCGGCATTGGCGACGACAACGTCATATCCCTTGGCGCGCAGCGCCGCCTGCAGCCGGTCGGTAAAGCCCTCGCCCGGGGCAAGGCCGAAGCCCGCGGTGAGGCTATCACCGAACCCGACGATCTGGACTTGTTCGGCCCGAACGGGTGAAGTCAGCGCGAATGCAAGGAAAAGCGCGACAAAAGCAGCCAGATATTTGAAAGCCATGCGGCAGAACCCATATCACCGGGGCAATCCCGCCCACGTTTCCTCCATATAGGACAGTTTCGCTTTGACTGAAGCCGCTATTCAGCTGAAGGACGTTTCACTGACCCTCGGTGAGGGCGCTTCCTCGGTGAACGTGCTCAAGGGCATCAGTCTCGATGTTGCGATGGGTGAAACCACCGGCATCGTCGGTCCGTCCGGTTCTGGCAAGTCCACGCTTCTGATGGTTCTGGCCGGGCTGGAGCGTGTGGATGCGGGTACCGTGTGTATCGCCGGCGAAGTGCTGAACGGAAAGAGCGAAGACCAGATCGCGGCATTTCGAGGCCGCAATGTCGGCATCGTCTTCCAGTCCTTCCATCTCATTCCCAACATGACCGCGCTTGAGAACGTAGCCGTTCCGCTCGAACTGGCCGGCGCCGCCGATCCGTTCGGTGTCGCAGCGCGTGAACTGGCTGCTGTCGGCCTAGCCGACCGTGTTACACATTACCCCGGCGAACTTTCGGGCGGCGAACAGCAGCGCGTGGCGATCGCTCGTGCACTCGCGCCCTCGCCGCGTATCCTGATTGCCGACGAACCCACCGGCAATCTCGACCAGGCCACCGGCAAGCAGGTGGCAGATCTGCTTTTTGCCAAGGCAGCCGAGCGCGCCATGACGCTGGTTCTGGTCACCCACGATCCTTCGCTGGCGGCTCGTTGTTCCCGGCAGGTGGCGATGCGCTCCGGCCGTATCGAAGCTGATCCCACTCCGGTCAAGATCCTGGCCTGAGTACCGACGGATGATGGGTAACGCAACGACACACACGATTTCACCGACCAGGACCCTGGCCCTGGCATTCCGTTTTTCGCTGCGCGAGATGCGTGGCGGCCTGTCCGGTTTTCTTATTTTTCTCGCCTGCATTGCGCTCGGTGTCGCAGCCATCGGTGGCGTCAATTCGGTAGCCCGCTCGATTTCAGATGGCGTCGCAGCCCAGGGCCAGACGCTGCTCGGCGGCGATATCCGCTTCCAGCTCAACCAGCGCGAGGCAAACCCGGCGGAACGGGCCTTCCTCAACGGATTGGGTGCTGTTTCAGAAAGCTCCAGCATGCGCTCGATGGCGCGCCTGCCGGACGGTGCCGACCAGGCGCTGGTCGAGGCCAAGGCGGTTGACGACGCCTATCCGCTTTACGGGGCACTACAGACCGAACCACCTCTCGCACGCGATGCACTGCTTGGCGAGGCCGCTGGTGCTTTCGGCGCGGTCGCGCCTGATCTGTTGTTTCAGCGGCTGCATCTCAAGCCTGGCGACCGCGTCAAACTCGGTAACGCCACCTTCGAATTGCGTGCCAGACTGATTGGCGAGCCGGACGCGATCTCGGATGGCTTCGGTTTCGCGCCTCGTCTGCTCATCTCCCAGGAGGGTCTCAAGGCGTCAGGCCTGGTTCAGCCGGGCAGCCTGGTTGAAAACGCCTACAAGGTGCGCTTGCCGGAGAATACCAGCCAAGCTGATATCGAAACCGTTCGCCGGCAGGCGACCGAAAAATTCCCCGAAGCCGGCTGGTCGATCCGCAATCGTACCAATGCAGCACCAGCCTTGTCCTCCAACATTGAGCGTTTCTCGCAGTTCCTGACACTTGTGGGACTGACCGCGCTGGTGGTCGGTGGTGTCGGCGTCGCCAACGCGGTGCGTGCCTATCTGGATGGCAAGCGCCCGGTAATCGCCACCTTCAAGAGCCTTGGCGCATCCGGTGGTTTTGTCTTTGCCGTCTATCTGGTTCAGATCCTGATGATTTCCGGGCTGGGCATCGTGGCTGGCTTGCTGCTCGGCGCGGCGATGCCCTTTGCGGCGAGCGCGGCATTGCAATCCATCATCCCAGTGCCCGCGGAAGGCGGTTTCTATCCCTGTTCGCTCGCGCTTGCAGCGCTGTTCGGCCTGATGGTGACACTTGTCTTCGCGCTCCTGCCGCTAGGCCGCGCCCGCGACGTGCCCGCCACTGCCCTGTTCCGGGAAATGGGTTTCGAAAGCCGCGGCCTGCCACGGCTGTCCTATGTCGCAATGGCGCTTGTCATTGCGATCGCATTGGCGGCGCTGGCAATATTCATGGCCAATGACCGCCGTATCGCCGCGATCTTCGTCGGCGCGACAGTATTTTCGTTCCTCGTGCTGCGCATCGTCAGCGTGCTCGTGCAATTCCTTGCCCGGAAGAGCCCGCGCATGCGCTCGACAGCAATGCGACTCGCCGTCGGCAATATCCATCGCCCAGGTGCACTGACGCCTTCGGTCGTGCTGTCACTGGGACTGGGGCTGACGCTTCTGGTGACACTGGCGTTGATCGACGGCAACCTGCGGCGGCAGATCGGCGGCAGCCTGCCTGAACGGGCACCCAATTTCTTCTTCGTTGATATCCAGGCAGCCGACGTCGATGCCTTCGCCGCGTTGATCAGCAAGGAGGCTCCCGCAGGCGCACTGGCCAAGGTACCGATGCTGCGTGGTCGGCTCATGGCCTTGAACGGTGTCCCCGTGGACAAGGTCAAGGTACAGCCGGAAGGCGCCTGGGTGCTGAGAGGCGACCGCGGCGTCACCTATGCCCCTGCCAAACCCGAAAATGCCACGCTGATAGAAGGCGCCTGGTGGCCGGCCGACTATCAGGGCGAACCGCTGGTTTCCTTCTCCGCAGATGAGGCAAAGGCGCTGGGCCTGAAACTTAACGACACCGTGACGGTCAACGTGCTCGGCCGCAACATCGCAGCCAGGATCGCCAGCTTCCGCCGCGTGCAATGGGAAAGCATGGGCATCAATTTTGTCATGGTGTTCTCGCCCAACACCTTCGCCGGCGCGCCGCATTCCTGGCTGGCCACGCTGTCGGACAAATCGGCAACCGTTGCCGACGATGCCCGCCTGCTCAATGCGGTGACACGTGCCTATCCGACGGTGACGACGGTTCGGGTCAAGGACGCGCTCGACGTCGTCAACCAGTTGGTCGGCCAGATCGGCACGGCGATCCGTGCCGCGGCCGGCGTCGCACTCGTCGCTTCCGTGCTGGTACTGGCTGGTGCCCTTGCCGCCGGCAACCGCGCACGCGTGCACGATGCGGTTGTGCTGAAAACGCTGGGTGCCACACGGCGCACGCTGATCGCCGCGTTTTCACTGGAATACATGCTGATCGGCCTCGCTACTGCGATCTTCGCTCTCTTTGCCGGAGGCATCGCGGCCTGGTTCGTGATCTCGAATGTCATGACGCTGCCCTGGACTTTCCTGCCCGAAGTGGCGATCGGCACGATTTTGCTGTCGCTGATCGTTACCGTGGGTATCGGCCTCATCGGCACATGGCGGATTCTCGGACAGAAGGCAGCGCCAGTGCTGCGCAGTCTTTAGAGCCGGATCGGCCTGCCGGAGATTTTGATTAATTTTCGGTAAGAAATAGCCTGTTTTGGCGAAAAACGATGGCCCTTTGGGCAGTCACGAAGCGTTGCAGACCGTTACGGTCTTGTTCTTGTCGACAATAACCCTCATATTTCGTGCAGGCATGCTGGAGTCCCGCCAGCGGCGCCTGGGTTTCGTTCGAGGAACCTGACACCCGACGGGGCAGAGCAAAGAGGAATCCATGTCTGACTTCCGCAACTATCAAACGCGTAGCGTGCCGGCTGGAACCCGTGCCGACGCCGGCATCGACGCAGGTCTGCGCGCTTACATGCTCAAGGTCTACAACCTGATGGGCCTTGGCCTGCTGATCACCGGCCTTGCCGCTGTCGGCACCGTGATGCTGGCCACCACGACCGATCCGGCCTCGGCCGTCGCCACGTTGCCGAACGGCGACATGCTGACTTCGTTCGGTTACGCCATCTTCGCCTCGCCGCTGCGTTGGGTCGTCATGCTCGCCCCGCTTGCTGCAGTGTTCTTCCTGTCGTTCCGCGTGCAGTCGATGAGCGTTTCGGCCGCGCGGACCACCTTCTGGGTCTATGCCGGTCTGGTTGGCTTGTCGCTGTCGTCGATCTTCCTCGTCTACACGACGGCGTCGATCTCGCAGACCTTCTTTGCCACCGCGGCCGCCTTCGGTGCGCTTTCGCTCTATGGCTACACCACCAAGCGTGACCTGACCGCGATGGGCTCGTTCCTGATCATGGGCGTGTTCGGCCTGATCATCGCGTCTGTGATCAACATCTTCTTGCAGTCGTCCGCGCTGTCCTTCGCCGTCTCGGCGATTGGCGTGCTGGTGTTCGCCGGCCTCACCGCCTACGACACCCAGAAGATCAAGGAGATGTATTACGAGAACGACGACACGCTCGTCGCCGGCCGCAAGGCCATTATGGGCGCGTTGTCGCTCTATCTCGACTTCATCAACATGTTCATGTTCCTGCTGCAGTTCATGGGTGACCGTCGCTAGAGCATGATCCCGAAAAGTTGCAGACTTTTCGGACAGAGATCATGCGGCAAACAAAGCGCTAGGCGACATCTTGGACCAGCGAAATCGAAGGGGCGGCCTAACGGCCGCCCCTTTTCTTTTGCATCCGGTTTTGCTGTTATTGAAGGCAGAAACTATGAGTGCATAAAATATGAGCAATCTGACCATTCGCGACGCGCAATCCACCGATCTCGACCGGATAACCGAAATCTATGAGGACGCTGTTTCCAACGGCACCGCATCTTATGAACTTGAGCCACCAAGCCGAGAGGAAATGGGCGCGCGCTACGAATCACTGCGGGCCGGCGGCTTCCCGTATCTGGTCGCCACTGATTCGGAAGGGACCGTTCTTGGCTACGCCTATGCCGGTGCTTTCCGGCCGCGCCAGGCCTACCGCTTCATTGTCGAGGATTCAGTCTATGTCGCGCCCGAAGCAAAGGGGCAGGGTGTCGGCCGGCAATTGATGGAATGCCTGATCGAGGCAACACGGGCACTGGGGTTCCGGCAGATCGTCGCCGTGATCGGCGACGGCCACCCTGAGAGCGCTTCGGTGAAACTGCATGAGAGGCTCGGCTTCAGCCATTCCGGGCGCCTGGTCGGTTCGGGCTATAAACATGAACGCTGGCTGGACACCGTGTTCATGCAGCTCGAACTGAACGGCGGCGCTTCGCTTCCGCCGGATCCGGCATCGCTGCCGGAACAGAAATTCAGGCACAGCTGATCGCGAATATCCAGCTGAAAAATAACAGCTTTCAGGCTTTTACCAGCTTCAGCCCGGCATCGAAGATGCCGAGTACGCGGGCGAGTTCATGGCCCCGCTTCAGGATCCGGCCACCAGCAGCGATGACGGCGAAGGCGCCCTGGCGCCGCGCCAGTTTCGGGTCCTTGACGATCTGGAACAAGGGCACTTCGGAAGCACGGCGGTAGACGGAAAATACAGCCCGGTCGGTAAGATGGTCGATGGCATAATCGCGCCATTCATTGGCTGCAACCATACGTCCATAGAGGCGAAGAATAAGGTCGAGTTCCCGTCGCTCGAAGGCAACCGGAAGATCGAGGCGTTCGCGTCGCGCCTCATGCAGCGGGATCAGTATCGCGGATGCTTCCCCATCCTCCGTCCCGCCACCACGGTCCATCATGCCTTTGTCCTCAGGCTGAATCGTTTGCTGGCAACAGGGTCGCGCTTTCAGATGGCAATTGCAAGGGCGCTAGCGAATCTGTCGCGGCGTCAGCAGCCGTCACCAATGGAAGCCGCGTCTACTCACATTTGCAAACGATGTGTTGGAATTGGTGATTCACTGCCACATTCTCGCCGTCTTTTATCCGCGTTGTCGCCCCAATATCCGACGAACTTGCAGGTGTTGCCTGAGACGGTTCGGTCCGGCACTGGCTCGTAAACCCCAAGCCCCCCGCCCACGGGTCTGAGTCGGATCGAACCAACCTCGCCTTCCGGAAAGGAAGCCGTGGCGATAATCTTGGTGTTTTGGACCGACGTCGGACTTGAGCTGATGTCGGTTTTTGTATTTTCGAGCCGTGTTTACGACTTGGCCCGTTTGTATTTTCGAGCCGTGTTTACGACTTGGCCCGATCGCAAATCGCGACCCGAACCGGCCGGTCGCGCGCCATATTCCTGTCCTGTCCTCCAGTTGGAGACCGTCGGCGATATCCGTCGCACAGTCTTGACCTTGGCATTTCTTCGAGTATATTTCGTATTTATGCGAAATAGCGAAATAGATATTGACCCGAAACGCCGTCTGGCGATCTTGAAGGCGCTGGCGAGTCCGGTGCGGCTGGCTGCGTTAAGCTATCTCAAGGATCCCGTTGCGAACTTTCCCGCGCAAGAAGATGGCGACCTCATCGCTGACGGCGTCTGCGCCGACTTTCTGCGCGACAAACTCGGCATCGCAGCCGCAACCACCTCGCGTCACCTGACACTTTTGGCCGACTGCGACCTTCTCATTGCCACCCGCAAGAAGGGCTGGACCTTTTATCGGCGCAATGAACAGGCGATCGCCCGCTTCACCACCGGTCTCGCCAACGATCTCTAATTTGAGGTTTCCATGCCGTCCTATCTGCATGTCGACGTGTTCGCGCCGCAAGCCTATGCCGGCAACAGCTTGCCTGTATTCCTCGACAGCGCCGACCTGAACGCCGATCAGATGTTGGCGATCACGCGTGAACTCAGGCATTTCGAGGCCATCTTCCTGCAAGCCGGACCAGACGCCCGGACTTATCGTGCCCGCGTCTTCGATATGTTCGAGGAATTGCCCTTTGCCGGCCACCCCATCATCGGCGCCGCAGCCGCTCTGCACGAAACAGTGGATCGTGGGGAAGACCAGCAATGGACATTCGACCTCCAGGACAAGAGCGTCACGGTCGCCACGCGTCGGACCGGCTCGGGTTATTTCGGCTTGCTCGACCAAGGTCCCGCTCAATTCCTTGGCGAGGTACCGGCGTGCGACGAGATCGCCGCCGCCTTCGACCTGACCCTTGCCGATCTTGACCACAACCTGCCCTTGGCGGTGGTGAGTACCGGCCTGCGTTACCTGATCGTGCCGGTGCGTCCGCAAGTCTTGCCGCGGGCCAAGATCAGGACCGATATCACCGGGCTCCTCGCAGCCAGGGGAGCTCAGTTTGCCGTGCTCTTCGACGGAGCAGCACACGAAATACGGCATTGGAACAACGACGGCATCATCGAAGATATCGCCACTGGAAGTGCCGCTGGAACGATTGGCGCCTATTGTCTTCGTTATTGTGGCGCACGATCGGGAAAAGCCTTCACGCTGAACCAAGGGCGCTTTGCCGGACGACCCAGTGAACTCGTTGTCGAGCCGCACGGGACGCCGGATAATGTCCTTTCGGTAAAGGTCGGCGGCGGGGTGGCTATCGTCGGCCATGGTTCGGTGGTCACGCCGTCACCCGTATGACGCGACCTGGCCACGATCAGACGGATGGCCTGCGGATGAACGAGGCACCGATGATCGGACCGAGTTCGCCATCGCGGCCGACCGACTGCAGCAGCACGGCGGAGCCTGCCGCCTTGGTGATCTCGCTAGCCGGCAGATCGTATCGCTGTGCCTTGCCGTACCACATGCCGGCGGTTTGGACGTTGGAAACGGCGTTCCAATAGGTCATCTTGCGGCCATTGTTCTCGCCATTGCCGACATTCACCACCTGCGGCGGGTTGAAATAGACGATGACGACATGCGCCTTGACCGGAATGCCGGTGGAATCGCCTGGAGCACTGCCGGCCTCGATCGAGATCCCGTCACCGGTGTTGGTCACCGTGATATCGATGCGCATGCCTTCGCCGGTCTTGTTCAACCGGGTTAGCGCACCGCTGATGGCCTCGCGGCTGGCACCGTTGACGTCGGCACGGCCATTGATGACAGCCTGCGGCGTATAGACCGATCGGCCATTGAAGGCGCGCATATAGCCGTATTGGCGCTCGGTGTTCTCCTTGCGCGCGAGCGAATCCTGCCAGCCGAGATAGTCCCAATAGTCGACATGATAGGCGAGCGCGATCACATCGCCCTTGGCGGCAATCTCCGCCAGATAACGGTCAGCGGGCGGGCAGGATTTGTTGCCCTGGCTGGTGAACAGTTCGACGACTCCCAGTGGCCGCGCCGTTTCCTTCGCCTGGGCCGAGTTTGCAAGCATCGAAACCGCCAGCCCGGCAGCCGCCAGCAGCAGTGATTTCAGAGAGGACATATTCCTGGTCCTGCCGGCCGGGCCGGCTTTTCGTGTTTGGCAAATTGTTTGCCAGAAGCCGCGGTCAACGGGAAGTCACGTTGCAGTGAAATTCTCAGGTTAACAAACAGTCTTCCCGCCAGAGCGCTTCCGCTTTCGCGGAAACGGTCTAAGCATTTGTTTTTACGCAATTCAGAACACAAAACCGCCGGAACTTTCGTTCCGGCGGCCTATTCTTGGATGTTTCAACCGTTGTCAGGCGGCGAGATCCCTCAAGACATACTGCAGGATGCCGCCGTTCTTGTAGTAGTCGAGCTCGTCGAGCGTATCGATCCGGCACAAGATTGGGACGTTCCTGACGGTGCCGTCGGCAAAAGTGACCTTGGCGACCATCTTCTGGCGCGGCTTGATCGTCTCAAGTCCGTCGATCTCGACCAGTTCGTCACCCTTCAGGTTGAGCGAGGCCCAGGATGTGCCCTCTTCGAACGTGAAAGGGATGACGCCCATGCCGACCAGGTTCGAGCGGTGGATGCGTTCGAAAGACTGGGCGATGACAGCCCGCACACCGAGCAGGTTGGTGCCCTTGGCCGCCCAGTCGCGTGAGGAGCCATTGCCGTATTCGACACCGGCGAAGATCACCAGCGGCACGCCTTCCTTCCGGTATTCCATGGCGGCGTCGTAGATCGACATCTCCTCCTTGGACGGATAGTGGATCGTGTAGCCGCCCTCGCGCCCATTTTCGCCCAGCATGTGGTTGCGGATGCGGATGTTGGCGAAGGTGCCGCGCATCATCACCTCATGATTGCCGCGACGTGTGCCATACTGATTGAAGTCGGCAACGCCGACGCCATTGTCGGTGAGGTACTTGCCGGCCGGCGAGGCTGCCTTGATCGAACCCGCCGGCGAGATGTGGTCGGTGGTGATCTTGTCGCCGAAGAGGCCCAGGACCCGCGCGCCCTTGATGTCGCTGATCTGGCCTGGCTTGCTGCCCATGCCGGCGAAGTAAGGCGGGTTCTGCACATAGGTCGACTTGTCGTCCCAGGCATAGGTCTGGCCGCTTGGGGCCTGCACCTTCTGCCAGTTCTCGTCACCTTTGAAGACGTCGGCATATTTGCGGGCGAACAGCTCGCGTGTGACGTTCTTCTCGATGAATTCCTGGATCTCGGCCGAGGTCGGCCAGATGTCCTTCAGATAGACCGGCTTGCCGTCCTTGTCCTCGCCGATCGGCTCCGTGGTGAGGTCCTTGGTGACAGTGCCGGCGAGCGCATGGGCAACCACCAGCGGCGGCGAAGCGAGATAGTTCGCCTGCACATCCGGCGACACGCGGCCCTCGAAGTTGCGGTTGCCGGACAAGACCGCGGCAGCAATCAAACCTTTGTCGTTGATGGTCTTGGAAATCGGACCCGGCAGCGGGCCGGAGTTGCCGATGCAGGTGGTGCAGCCGAAGCCGACAAGGTTGAAGCCGATCTGGTCGAGCTCCTTCTGCAGGCCGGACTTTTCCAGATATTCGGCGACGACCTGCGAACCTGGCGCCAACGACGTCTTCACCCACGGCTTCTGCTTGAGGCCCAGGCGGTTTGCGTTGCGGGCAAGCAGGCCGGCGCCGATCAGAACCGAGGGGTTGGAGGTGTTGGTGCACGAAGTGATGGCGGCGATGACGACGTCGCCATGGCCGAGGTCGTGGTCGGTACCTTCGACCGCATAACGCTTATGCATCTCGGCGGCCTTCTTGTATTCGGTCTCCATCGCCTTGGCGAAACCGGCCGGGATGTCTTCGAGCGCGACACGGCCTTCGGGACGCTTCGGGCCAGCCATCGACGGCACCACGGAGCCGAGGTCGAGCTCGAGCATATCGGTGAAGACCGGATCGGCCGAACCATCATGGCGCCACATGCCCTGCGCCTTCGAATAGGCCTCGACCAGCGCGATGCGGTCTTCCGAGCGGCCGGACATGGTGAGGTACCGGATGGTTTCGCCGTCGACCGGGAAGAAGCCGCAGGTCGCGCCATATTCGGGCGCCATGTTGCCGATGGTGGCACGGTCGGCCAGCGTCATGTTGGACAGGCCGGGGCCGAAAAACTCGACGAACTTGCCGACAACACCCTTCTTGCGCAGCATCTGAGTGACAGTGAGCACCAGGTCGGTGGCGGTCACGCCTTCCTTGAGCTTACCGGTGAGCCTGAAGCCGATGACCTCGGGCAGAAGCATCGAGACCGGCTGGCCAAGCATGGCAGCCTCCGCTTCGATGCCACCGACGCCCCAGCCAAGCACGCCAAGACCATTGATCATGGTGGTGTGCGAGTCGGTACCGACGCAGGTGTCCGGATAGGCGACCGTCTCGCCATCCTCATCGTTGGTCCACACCACCTGGCCGAGATATTCGAGATTGACCTGGTGGCAGATACCGGTGCCGGGCGGCACGACGCGGAAATTGCGGAACGCCTGCTGGCCCCACTTCAGGAACTTGTAGCGCTCTTCATTGCGCTCATATTCCAGCTCGACGTTGCGGGCGAACGCCAGCGGCGTACCGAACTCGTCGACGATGACCGAATGGTCGATGACCAGATCGACGGGCACGAGCGGATTGATCTTCTGCGGATCGCCACCCAGTGCGGCAATGCCGTCGCGCATCGCGGCAAGGTCGACCACCGCCGGAACACCGGTGAAATCCTGCATCAGAACGCGCGCCGGACGATAGGCGATCTCGACGCCGGCGGTGCCCTTGTCGGCCAGCCAGGCGGCGACTGCCTGGATCGCTTCCTTCGTGACGGAGCGGCCGTCTTCGTTGCGAAGCAGGTTCTCCAGCAGAACCTTCATCGAATAGGGAAGCTTCGATATTCCGGCCAGGCCGTTCTTCTCGGCCTCGGTCAGGTCGAAATACACATATTCTCCGCCACCTGCGGTCAACGTGCGGCGGCAATTGAAACTGTCTAGTGATTGGGACACGAGCGATCCATCCTTGTCTGTTCAGCCTGAAAGGGAACGGACTCCGATGGGCATGCTCATCACGCGCAAAGGTGCGGGTACGGCCATTTCCGCTGTCCGCTCCCAAGCAACCCGAGCCGTTCAAGGCGGCGCGTGCGCTGGTTCGGCGCATATTCATTTTGCCTTCCCCGACCGCTGGGGTTGGTAAGGGTGCATATAGAGAAGATCCTTGAATAGTTCTAGAGCAATTCCAGCAAAAGTGCGCAGCGGTTTTGCGTCCGGAATTGCGTAAAAATAAAGAGTTAGAGCGTTTCCGCGTTTCCGCTAAAGCGGAAACGCTCTAGACACGGAAACGGCATTTTTTGCTGCGACGAACGCGCTGCCATTCGGACTTTCGACGAAGGGGACATGATGCGGCTGATCGCCGAAAATCTGAGCGGAGAGCGCGGCGGCGAGCCGGTTTTCGAAGATATCGGCTTCTCCGTCGAAGACGGCGAGAGCCTCGTGGTCACCGGGCCCAACGGCTCGGGCAAGTCAACCCTGCTGCGTGTCGTCGCCGGTTTCCTGCCTGCCGCCGCCGGCGGTGTGCGAATCGCAGAAGGTAAAGAGGCTTTTCCAAGCGTGGCATCCGCCTGCCACTACCTCGGCCATCAAAACGCGATGAAGACGGCACTGACGGTGACGGAGAACCTTGCCTTCTGGCAACGCTTCTGCGGCGAGGGCCGGCTCGGGATCGGCGAGGCCCTCGATGCGGTCGGATTGGGCGGCATCGGCCATTTGCCTTTCGGCTATCTCTCCACCGGCCAGCGCCGACGCGCCGCCATTGCCAAGCTGCTCGTCTCGCACCGGCCGGTCTGGCTGCTGGACGAGCCTACCGCAGGCCTCGACAAGGCATCCGAACATCGCTTCACCGACCTGATGAGTGCCCATTGCGCGGCTGGTGGCATCGTCATAGCCGCCACCCATCAGCCCTTGGGACTGGAAAGGGCAAAGACGCTGGAGATGGGGAGGTCGTCCTGATGCTTGCCCTCTATCTCCGCGACCTCAAACTGGGTGTCCGTGCCGGCGGCGGCGCACTGACCGGCGTCATTTTCTTTCTCGCCGTCATCGCCACCATCCCTTTTGGTGTCGGCCCGGACCTCAACCTGCTTGCCCGCATCGGCCCGGCGATCCTCTGGATCGGCGCCTTGCTTGCTTCATTGCTTGGCCTGGATCGCCTGTTCCAGGCCGAACGCGAGGATGGCTCGCTCGATCTGCTTGTGCTCGGCGGCGATCGCCACATGCTGACCCTCACCGTTTTCGTCAAATGCCTGGCACACTGGACCGTCAGCGTGCTGCCGCTGGTCGCGGCCGCGCCTTTGCTCGGCCTGTTCATGAACATGAACCCGACCGGTATCGGCGCAACTGCATTGACCTTGCTGGTCGGCACCCCGGCCATCACGTTCATCGGTGCCGCTGGCGCGGCCGTGGCTGTGGCACTGCCGCGTGGTGGCCTGCTGATTTCGGTGCTGGTTCTGCCGATCACCATTCCGGTGCTGATCTTTGGTGTCTCGGCCAGCTATGGCGCTGTCAACGATCCCGATCCTTTTTTTCAGCCTTTCCTCATTCTTGCCGCGCTGACGTTGTTTCTGGCGGTGATCGGGCCGGTCGCCGCCGCCCTGGCATTGCGCCACAACGGTGATTGACGGCCATTAGAGCGCACGCGTCCGTTCGGAAACACTTTGAATTTGCGGCAGGGTGCGGCGCGGCGCCTGATTGCGCCGTCAAAGGGCGAGGACTAAGGGTAGGCATGATCGCAAAAGGCCAAGCATGAGTGCACACGCTCTTTATGTAACTGCTGCCTATGGCATCACCGCCATTGCCTTGGCCGGCCTGATCGGCTGGATCCTGCTCGACCAGCGCGCCCGCAACCGGGAACTCGCCGAATTGGAGGCCGCCGGCGTCCGCCGTCGTTCCGACAAGGCCGGCAGATCATGAAAGCGGTGCTAACGTGAGCGAACAGACCGAAACACCTGGGCGCCGCCGTTTCAAACCGATCCTGCTGCTGCCATTGGCAATCTTCCTCGGACTCGCTGGTCTTTTCCTGACGCAATTGCTGTCCGGGCGGGATATTTCTGCCATCCCTTCGGCGCTGATCGGCCAGGACGCGCCGGAGACGAACCTCCCACCCCTGGAAGGCAGCAACCTGCCGGGCCTGGATTCGTCCGAATTCGAAGGCCAGGTCACACTGCTCAATGTCTTCGCCTCGTGGTGTGTGCCATGCCGTGAAGAGCACCCGGTACTGATGGGCCTTGCCCAGGACAAGCGGTTCGTGATGGCGGCGCTGAATTACAAAGACAAACCGGAAAATGCCCGCCGTTTCTTCGGCGAACTCGGCAATCCGTTCAACGTCATCGGTGTCGATGCAAACGGTCGTGCCGCGATCAACTGGGGTGTTTATGGCGTCCCGGAAACCTTCCTGATCGACAAGGATGGCAAGGTCGCCTTCAAATATGTCGGCCCGCTGACCCCGCAGACCGCCAAGGCACTGCTTCTGCCGGAAATCGAAAAGGCGCTGGCGGCAGACTAAAGCGCCCCGCCCTAACTGGACGCAAAGGACGCTTTGCACCTGAATCTGCGGGTTGACCAACTTGACCCATGGTAAGCCGACTTGTCTGCCTGCCTGATAGGCAAACAAGCGGCTTTTCGATTACCTTTCCCTCAATGGCCGCAAGGGAGGGCGCCGCAACGGCGCTCGCGGCCTGAAAAGGGAGGGGACTTCGATGCAGGACAGTTCCGCGCTGACCATCTTTCTGCCGCTTGCACTCGGCGTCATCATGCTGGGCCTCGGCCTGTCGCTGACGCTCCAGGATTTCCGCAACGTTCTCCAGAAACCAAAAGCCGTGATCGTCGCGCTGCTCTGCCAGACGCTGATCCTGCCGCTGGCCTGCCTGGCTCTCGTTTATCTGTTCGAACTCGAACCCGCATTGGCTGTCGGCATGATGCTGCTGGCGGCCAGCCCCGGCGGCACGTCAGCCAATCTCTACAGCCATCTCGCCGGCGGCGACGTGGCGCTCAACATCACGCTGACGGCGATCAACTCGGCGCTGTCGATCGCCACGCTGCCCCTGATCGTCAATTGGTCGCTCGCGCATTTCATGACCGGTGACCAGGCGATCCCGCTGCAGTTCGCGAAGGTCCTGCAGGTGTTCGTCATCGTGCTCGGACCGGTCCTGATCGGCATGTGGCTGCGCAGCCGCTTCCCGGCATTCGCCGCACGCATGGCGCAGCCGGTCAAGATACTGTCGATGGTATTCCTGTTTGCGGTGGTCGTGGTGGCGCTGGTTCAGGAGTGGGAGACGGCCGTAGCCTGGGGTCCGGTGGTTGGCCTGGCCGCGCTCGCCTTCAACCTCGTCAGTCTGGCGGTCGGTTATTGCGTACCGCGTGCTGCGGGTATCGACAGACGGCAGGCGACCGCCATCGGCATGGAGATCGGCATCCATAACGGCACGCTGGCGATCGCCATCGCGCTCAGCCCGCTTTTGCTCAACAATGCGACAATGGCAGTGCCGGCCGCCATCTACGGGGTCATCGCCTTCGTTACGGCTGCGATCTTCGGCTATTGGCTGAAGCGGGCTCAAACCGAACCGACGGCTGCAGAGAAGCCATCCCGATAAGCAAAGAACCCGAAAGCCGGCCGGCTTTCGGGTTCCAACAATTTCCACTGCCGGACGCCGAGGATTCCTCCTCGGAAGACCAGCGATAGACGGCTTAGCCGTAGATCTGCCTGCGGACGTTATAGAGCATCTCGGCGCGGTTGCCGTTGAAGTCGGCAAGGTCGCGGTCGGTCAGGCTCTGGATTTCGTTGACGAGCTGGTTGTAGCGCTTGCGCTTGGCCATGCTGTCACGGGCACGGGAAACGATATTGAGGATCATGGCGAAATTCCTTCGCTTGAGCAATTCCAGGAAAAGTGCGTAGCGGTTTTCCGTCCGGAATTGCGTTTCCGCGTTTCCGTTTTGCGGAAACGCTCAATTGCCGCATTGACGCGGCGGTTAGTCCTCCCTTTCAATTACCAACATGACATAGTTTGTGTGCGTTGCAAAACAAGATGCTGCATTGCAGCATTGCGCCCCGTGCATGGCCGGTTAATGTCGAATTAATCGATTGAACGATTATTTTTCGGGCTGTTCTTCGATCGTATGCCGCATGATCAGCGGCATCTGGCTGAAGGTGAACAGCAGCGTGATCGGCATGATGCCCCACACCTTGAAGTACAGCCAGGTGCTCTCGGAAAAGTTGCGCCATACCACTTCGTTGACCACGGCCAGGAAGAAGAAGAACAGGCCCCACCGGAAGGTGAGTTTGCGCCAGCCTTCGGCATCGAGCTTGAAAGCGGTGTCGAAGACATAGGCAAGCAGCGACTTGCCGAACAGCAACCCACCCAGCAGCACCGCCCCGAACAGCGAATTGATGATGGTGGGTTTCATGAAGGCGAAGGTCTTGTCCTGCAGCCAGATCGCCAGCGCGCCGAACACAAAAACCACCACGGCCGAGACCAGCGGCATGATCGGCAAGCTGCGTGTCAAAAGCCAGGAAACGGTCAGCGAGATCGCGGTCGCTGCCATGAAGAAGGCGGTAGCGATCAGGATCGGCTCGCCGAGTTCCGCCAGCACCGGGAACTTCTGCGCCAGCCACTCACCGCGCAACGTCGTGAAGAAGAAGACAAGACCGGGCCCAAGCTCCAGCAGGAACTTGAGGCCAGGATTCAACGCCTTCTTGCGTGGGTCGGACGGGTCTTGTTCGAGAATGGGTTCGTTCATCATCTATCCAACGCCTGCGATCGCCTTGGCGAAATCGCTGGCGGAAAAAGGTTCAAGGTCGTCGACCTGCTCGCCGACACCGATAAAGTAGACCGGCAGCTTATGTTTGGCGGCGATTGCGACAAGAATACCGCCGCGCGCGGTGCCGTCCAGCTTCGTCATCACCAGCCCGTTGACGCCCGCGATGTTGCGGAAGATCTCGACCTGGTTGAGTGCGTTCTGGCCGGTGGTCGCATCCACCGTCTGCAACACCGTGTGCGGCGCCTCAGGATCGAGCTTGCCCAGGACGCGCACGATCTTCTCCAGTTCCGCCATCAGTTCGGCCTTGTTCTGCAGGCGGCCGGCCGTGTCGATGATCAGGACGTCGGAACCGGCTTCCTTGGCCTTTTCGAAGGCGTCATAGGCGAGGCCAGCGGCATCGGCGCCAAGCTTGGTGGCGATGACAGGCGATTTGGTGCGTTCACCCCAGATCTTGAGCTGCTCGATGGCTGCCGCACGAAACGTATCGCCAGCGGCCAGCATCACCGAAAGCCCACCGTCGGTGAGTTTGGCGGCAAGCTTGCCGATGGTGGTGGTTTTGCCGGTGCCGTTGACGCCAACGACCAAGATGACATGCGGCTTGTGCGACAGGTCGAGTTCCAGAGGCTTCGCCACCGGCCCCAGCACCTTTTCCACCTCGGCGGCCATCACCGCGCGCACTTCCGTGTCGGAGACGTCCTTGCCATAGCGGCTGGAAGCCAGCGAATCGGTGACGCGCAACGCCGTCTCCACGCCAAGATCGGCACGAATCAGCACGTCTTCCAGATCCTGCAGCGTTTCTTCGTCGAGCTTGCGCTTGGTGAAGACGCCGGCGATGTTGCCGCTCAGCTCGCGCGACGAGCGGGCCAGCCCCTCGCGCATGCGCTGGAACCACGAGCGCTTCGGCGTCGGTTCAGGCGCCTTCTCGGCTTCGGTTTTCTGCTCGACCTTCTTGCTGACTGTAACCTTGCCAGCCGTTGAACGTGCTGCTGCCTGTTCCGCAACAGATGCAGGCTGCTCGGTCACTTCGACCTTGGGCGCTTCCGCCGGTTCGGACGAAGGGGTCTCAGGGACCATCTCGACTTCAGCTATTTCCGCTGCAGCCTCGGATTCCGCTTGCGGCACATCTTCGACGACTGTCTCGGGCTCGACCGCCGTTGCAGGCTCTTCTTCGGCCTCTCGTGTCTCGGGCTGCCTTTCCGGCTCGGGTTGTTCAACCTCCGGCTCGCTTTCCGGCGCTGCAGCAACTGGCTCGGCTACCGTATCCGCTTCCGGTTCAGGCGTTGCCTCGACTTCGGCGACAGGTTCCGGTTCGACCGGCTCGACGACAGGCGCCGCCGGCTCAGGTTCAGCAACAACCCCCGGCTGCCCAGCCTCGATCGGCGCGGCTGGAACCTGTTCGGGTTCGCCGATTTCCTTTGCTGGCTCGGGCAGTTCCGATTCCGGTACCTGCTCAGGCTCCGCGAAGTCCGCAGCGGTTTTTTCCTCGACGGGTTCGGGCACAGCCTCGACAACAGCCGGCTGTTCGACTGTCGGCTCTTCCGGCAGATCCTCGATCGTTGCTTCGGGTTCAGCCGCAGTCTCGACCGGTTGTTCTTCGACAGGCGCCCTGGCTTCGGCAGGGACAGCCGGCTCCTCTTTTTCAGGCTCCGGCCTCTTCTCCAGGGCAGGTGTGACCGCCTTTTGAGCCGTTGTCGCGTCGGCCGGCTCTTCGCGCCTCAGAAAATCAGGGACTTCCTGTTCGGCGGCGGGCTTGAGCGCTTCCAGCGCATCGAAATTAAGTGGCGGCAGCGGCGCGGTCTCATCGACCTTCTCTTCCACCACTTCCTTCTTGCCGAAAGAAAAGACTTTTTTGATGAACCCGAATGCCATGCGTTCCGCTCGTTTCAGGCTGCGCGTGCAGTCAGCGGCGCGGCTTCAAGCCGGGCGCCGTCATGACCGGTCACAACGGCCTCGATGATTTCGCCGGGCTGCCCGGCGGCAATCGCCGCCAGCGTGAAGCCCTCTGTGCGGCCGAGACCTTCGCGCTCGATGAGAAGCGACTGCGTGGTGCCGGCCAGGAGCGCCAGATGCCTGGCGTAAGCTGCATCGCCGGCTGCGCGTAGCCGGGCCGCGCGGCTCTTCACCACCTCGCGCCGCACCTGTGGCATGCGCGCCGCCGGCGTGCCTTCGCGCGGGCTGAACGGGAAGACGTGCAGATGGGTAAGGCCGCATTCTTCGACGATCGCGATCGAATTCTCAAACATTTCGTCAGTCTCGGTCGGGAAGCCAGCAATGATGTCGGCACCGAAGACGATGCCGGGTCGCAACTTTCGCACGTCCTCGCAGAACTGGATCGACTGGTCGCGCAGGTGGCGTCGTTTCATGCGCTTCAGGATCATGTCGTCGCCCGACTGCAGCGACAGATGCAGATGCGGCATCAGCCGGTTTTCGGTGGCGATCGCTTCGAGCAGGTCGTCATCGGCCTCGATCGAATCGATCGACGACAGGCGCAGCCGCTTCACCTGCGGCACCTGGCGCAGAATGGTTTTCACCAGCTTGCCCAGCCGCGGCGCCCCTGGCAGATCGGCGCCATAGCTGGTCATGTCGACACCGGAAAGCACGATTTCGGCATAACCGTTGCCGGCCAGCCGCTTGATCTGCTCAACCACGGCACCCATCGGCACCGAACGCGAATTGCCGCGCCCATAAGGAATAATGCAGAACGTACAGCGGTGATCGCAGCCATTCTGCACCTGCACGAACGCACGCGCGCGACCCTCGATGGCATCGACCATATGCGAGGCCGTTTCCTTCACCGACATGATGTCGTTGACGCGGGCCTTTTCGAAATCATTGACGCCGAAGTCCGGCAGGGCGCGATAATTATGCGCCTTGAGCTTCTCCTCATTGCCGAGCACGAGATCGACCTCGCCCATGGCCGAGAAATCCTGCGGCTTGGTCTGGGCAGCGCAGCCGGTGACGATGATGCGCGCTTCCGGGTTCTCGCGCCGTGCCTTGCGGATCGACTGCTTGGCCTGGCGCACCGCCTCGCCGGTAACGGCGCAGGTGTTGAAGATGATGGCGCCACCCTTCAATGCGCCAAGGCCGGCGCTCTCGGCCTCGCGGCGCATCACCTCGGATTCATAGGTGTTGAGCCGACAACCGAAGGTGACGACCTCGATCCCCTTGGCGGGCGCTGCGGGCATCAGGCAGCGCTCTCGGTATCGCGTGTCCAGGCGCCATTGGCCGGATCGAACGTGCCGGAGAATTCCCACTCGGCCGGGCCGGTCAGCACGACATTGTCGTCGTCGCGCCATTCGACATGCAATTGGCCACCTGGCGCGGTGAGATCAATGCTGCGTCCGGTGCGCTTGGTGCGCGCGCCGGCAACGGCGGCTGCACAGGCGGCGGAACCGCAGGCCTTGGTGAGGCCCGCGCCACGCTCCCAGGTGCGGATGATCATGCTGTTGGGAGAGGTCACCTGGGCAATGCTGATGTTGGCGCGTTCCGGAAACATCGGATGGTTTTCAAGCATCGGGCCAAAGCGTTCGAGTTCATAACTCCAGACGTCGTTGTCCACCCAGAAGATCGCGTGCGGGTTGCCCATCGAGACGGCCGAGGGCGAATGCAGCACGGGCGCATCGATCGGCCCGATCTGCAGTTCGATCATGCGGGTATCGCGAAATTCTTCCGCCAGCGGGATTTCCTGCCAGCCGAAACGCGGCTTGCCCATGTCGACCGAGATCAGCCCGTCGGCATGTTGCTTGGCGTTGAGAATACCCGCGACGGTCTCGAAGGTGAACATCGTCAGGCCGGTTTCGGCCGCAAGCGCCTGCACCACACAACGCATGCCATTGCCGCAGGCCTGCGCCGACGACCCATCGGAATTCAGGATCTCGACGAAATAGGCGGTGCCGGGTGTCTTTGCATCGTAGATCGCCATGATCTGGTCGAAACGCGTCGCAGGGCTGGCGTTCAGCGCAATCGCTGCCGCCGCGGTGACCCGGTCGGCGCGGCCGCGCATATCGGCAACGATGATCTCGTTGCCGATGCCATTCATTTTGGCGAAGGGAGCTGCGCCAGCCATAACGGTCCTGAATTCCACGTCTGTTTGGCGCTATATGGCGGAAACGGCCGGAAATTACCAGTCCGGCCGCGGAACGGCGCCAGTCAGGTGATGGCAAAGACGCCGAGCAGTATGAGCAGGAACAGCACCAGCACAATGGCGATCAGAATGCGCGCGCCCGTAGCCGCGGCGCCAGCCAGTGCAGGCATGCCGAGCAGGCTGGCCGCGGCGGCAATAATAAGCAGGATGAGGATCCATTTGATCATTCGGTTACCCTCGCAATCGATGAGCGTCCTTGATCAAACGCGGCTTGGAATGCAGGGTTCCGGGAAATGAGGGCGCCGAAATGCCGGAAAGCGGTGCAATCTACGCCGCACCACTGCTTCCGGTTGCGATAAAAATGCAACAGACGCCGGCACAAACCCTATTTTAACCATATCGGGTTGAAATTCTGCCGCCTTCGCCGTTTTGGTGGAAGGCGCATTTTCTTTGGACGGCGCCCGTTTCGGGCCGCGGAGGTTGCCATGATCCTTTCGAGATCCGGTCTTGTTGCCGTATCGCTTGCCGCACTCGTCGCCAGCGGCTGTACCAGCACGCGCTTTGGCTCCGAGGACTCACAGCCCGCCCCGCTCGAGCCGCAGCCTTCCGGTACCGTCTCTTCCAGCCAGTTGCCGCCCCCGGCCACTCCGGCTCCGACCGACGCCTCCAAATTCCCGACGGCGCCAGGCGGTACCCAGGTGGCTTCGCTGCCGGCAGGCGGTGGCGCCGCCAACCCACCCGCCAATGCGCCCGACCTTACCGCTTCGGCGATCGCCGGCGTATGGAGTGCCTCGGTGGCCGGCCAGAGCTGTAAAGTGGCAACGCCGCAGACCAAGTTCGGCCAGGGCTACCGCGCCGGCCCGTTGCGCTGCCCGCCGCCGATCGACAACGTCAAGTCGTGGAATGTCGCCGGCAAGCAGCTGACCCTCTATGATCAGGACGGCGGTACGCTGGCCAGGCTCTATTCTTCGAGCGCGACCAAGTTCGACGGCCAGACCTCCAACGGCCAGCCGATCTCGCTTTCCAGATAAGACCAGTTGGGATAGGCATTCCCTATCCCCATCCGGTGACCATACATCATGCATGTGCGTGACGGCCTCCAGACCCACGCGACCGTCAGGCAGCGCTACGATCATCTCGTCGAGACCGGCGCGGTCGCGCGCGACCCGGCGCAGGAACGAATCGTGGGGCGGCTTGACCGCCTCATCGACGAGATCGCCGACAAGCGGCTGGCGCACAAGTCCAGCGCGCTGGGCTGGCTCTTCGCCAAGCGGCCGCGAACGCCAGCCGTCGTGAAAGGTCTCTATGTCTACGGCGGCGTCGGCCGCGGCAAGACCATGCTGATGGACATTTTCTACGAGCTCGTGCCTGTCAGGCGCAAGCGACGCGTCCATTTCAATGACTTCATGGCCGACGTTCAGGATCGCATCCAGAAGCACCGGCAGGCGCGCAAGGAAGGCAAGATCAAGGAAGACGATCCCATCCCGCCGGTCGCCAAAGCGTTGGCCGAAGAATCGTGGGTGCTGTGCTTCGACGAATTCACCGTCACCGACATCGCCGATGCCATGATCCTGTCGCGGCTGTTTTCGGCATTGTTTGCCAACGGCATCGTGCTGGTGGCCACATCCAACGTCGCACCCCGCGACCTCTACCGCGATGGCCTCAACCGGCAACTCTTCCTGCCGTTCATTGCGATCCTGGAACGCCATGCCGATGTGGTGACATTGGATTCCGACACCGACTACAGGTTGGAAAAGCTCAACCGGCTGCCGGTCTACATGAACCCGTTCGGCGAAGAGACCGACCGCAGGATGGACGAAGCCTGGCATGCCATCACCCGCGGCCATGCCTCGACAGTGGTCGAGATCCCGCTCAAAGGCCGGCATGTGACGGTTCCCGTTGCGGTCGGCTCCAACGCACGTTTCTCTTTCGCGGACCTGTGCGATGCGCCACTCGGCGCGCGCGACTATCTGGCCATTGCCGGTCGTTTCGACACCATTTTCATCGACCACGTGCCGGTGCTCGACCAGACACGCCGCAACCCCGCCAAACGTTTCATCCTGTTGGTGGACACGCTCTACGACACGAAGAAGCGTGTGGTCGTGAGCGCCGAAGCGACACCGGACAAGCTCTATGCCGGCCGCACCGGAACGACCGAAGCATTCGAATTCGACCGCACCGCATCCCGCCTCATCGAAATGCAGAGCAGGGACTGGCTGGAAGCGTGGTCCGAGAGACAGGCGAAGCAGGCCCTGGCCAGCTGAAGCCTGTGGCGCCGCCGATCCAGCTCGACCATGCCCTCGAACACCTCCTCGGCCAGGTCGCCGGGCAAGGCGTCATCACCCGGCAACAATCTTCTGATCTCTATGGGCAAGTTTCTTCTATAAGCGGCCTCGAATTTTGACGTTTACGTAAATCTAAAACAATCTAACCGATTGAAATATTTAGCCTCAAAATAATCGTTTGAATTTTTTCCACAACGGGACTATTGGGTGCGGCGAAATCTCGCGGGTTTCCCGATCCTACCGGCCTCTCCTCCGACGCCGCAATGGCGCCGTCTTTAGACAAGGGAATTGATCCTCACATGGCACGCAACAAGATAGCGCTCATCGGCTCCGGCATGATTGGCGGCACGCTCGCTCACATGATCGGCCTGAAGGAACTTGGCGACGTCGTCCTATTCGACATCGCGGAAGGCATTCCTCAGGGCAAAGGTCTGGATATCGCTGAATCCTCGCCGGTCGACGGCTTCGACACGCGTTATGTCGGCGTCAACGACTATGCCGGGATCGAGGGCGCCGATGTGTGCATCGTTACCGCAGGCGTGCCGCGCAAGCCCGGCATGAGCCGCGACGATCTGCTCGGCATCAACCTCAAGGTCATGGAACAGGTCGGCGCCGGCATCAAGAAATATGCCCCGAACGCCTTCGTCATCTGCATCACCAACCCGCTCGATGCCATGGTCTGGGCACTGCAGAAGTTCTCCGGCCTGCCGAAGAGCCATGTGGTCGGCATGGCCGGCGTGCTGGACTCGGCGCGCTTCCGCTACTTCCTGGCCGAGGAATTCAAGGTTTCCGTCGAAGACGTCAGCGCCATGACGCTCGGCGGGCATGGCGACGACATGGTGCCGATGACCCGCTACTCCACCGTCGCCGGCATTCCGCTGCCGGATCTCGTCAAGATGGGCTGGACCAGCCAGGAGAAGCTTGACGCCATCGTCGAGCGTACCCGCAAGGGTGGCGGCGAGATCGTCGGCCTGCTGAAGACCGGCTCGGCCTACTATGCTCCGGCCGCCTCGGCGATCGCCATGGCCGAGAGCTACCTGAAGGACAAGAAGCGCGTGCTGCCTTGCGCGGCCCACCTCAACGGCCAGTATGGCCTCAAGGACACCTATGTCGGCGTGCCGGTGGTGATCGGTGCCGGTGGCGTCGAGCGCATCATCGAACTCGACTTCAACAAGACCGAAGAGAAGATGTTCGAGAAGTCGATCGAGGCCGTGAAGGGCCTGTGTGAGGCTTGCGTGGCGATCGCGCCGCAACTCGGTCAGAAGTAAGCGGGACGGTTCCAATGAACATCCACGAATATCAAGCCAAGCAGGTTCTCAAGGGTTTCGGCGCTCCGGTTGCCGAAGGTGTGCCGGTGTTCCAGGCCGGTGACGCGGAAGCCGCCGCCAAGCGCTTGCCCGGACCGCTCTATGTCGTGAAGAGCCAGATCCACGCTGGTGGCCGCGGCAAGGGCAAGTTCAAGGAACTGCCTGCCGACGCGAAGGGTGGCGTGCGGCTGGCCAAGTCGATCGCCGAGGTGGTCAGCAACGTCAACGAGATGCTTGGCCACACGCTGGTGACCAAGCAGACCGGGCCGGCCGGCAAGCAGGTCAACCGCCTCTACATCGAGGACGGCGCCGACATCGACCGCGAGCTTTATCTGTCGATCTTGGTCGACCGCTCGGTCGGCCGCGTCGCCTTCGTCGTTTCGACCGAGGGCGGCATGGACATCGAGACCGTCGCGCACGACACGCCGGAAAAGATCATCACGGTTGCGATTGATCCGCAGGCGGGTGTGACGGCTGCCGATGTCGCCGAACTCAATGCCGCGCTGAAGCTCTCGGGCGATGCAGCCAAGGATGGCGAAACACTGTTCCCGCTGCTCTACAAGGCCTTCACCGAGAAGGACATGAGCCTGCTCGAGGTCAACCCGCTCATCGTCATGAAGGATGGCCGCCTGCGCGTGCTCGACGCCAAGGTGTCGTTCGACAACAATGCGCTGTTCCGCCACGCCGACATGGTCGAGCTGCGCGATACGACCGAAGAGGACGAGAAGGAGATCGAGGCGTCGAAATACGACCTCGCCTACGTCGCGCTCGACGGCAACATCGGCTGCATGGTCAATGGCGCCGGTCTTGCCATGGCAACGATGGACATCATCAAGCTTTATGGCGCCGAGCCCGCCAACTTCCTCGACGTAGGCGGCGGCGCTTCAAAAGAGAAGGTTACGGCCGCCTTCAAGATCATCACCAAGGATCCGGCGGTCGAGGGCATCCTCGTCAACATCTTCGGCGGCATCATGAAGTGCGATGTCATTGCCGAAGGCGTCGTCGCGGCGGTGAAGGAAGTAGGCCTGAAAGTGCCGCTGGTGGTGCGCCTAGAAGGCACCAATGTCGAGCTAGGTAAGAAGATCATCCGCGAGAGTGGCCTCAATGTCACGCCAGCCGATGATCTCGACGACGCTGCCCAGAAGATTGTGGCCGCGGTGAAGGGCTGACATCGTGCCTCCCCGCAAGATAAACCTCGTTTCCGCGGCTGATAAGAAGATCGAAAGGGTCTTCGACCCGCATGTCGCAGGCGATGTGAATGACAGCCAGGCCAAAGTCGCCAAGTTCGGCGCTGAGTTCGAGTGGCACGCGCATGAAAAGGAAGACGAAGCCTTCCTCGTCTTGCGCGGCAAGATCGCCATCGATTTCCGCGACGGCCCGGTCGAGCTTGACGAGGGCGATTTCATCGTCGTCCCGCGAGGGGTCGAACATCGGCCACGCTCACTGACGAATGAGCCAATCGTTCTGATGTTCGAGCCGACCACGACCCTCAACACCGGAAACGCCAAGAGTGACCTCACGGTCACGGACCTCAAGAGACTCTAAGGGAGCTCCATGTCCATTCTCGTCGACAAGAACACCAAAGTCCTGGTTCAGGGCCTGACCGGCAAGACCGGCACCTTCCACACCGAACAGGCGCTGGCCTATTACGGTACGCCGATGGTCGGCGGCATCCACCCGAAGAAGGGCGGCGAGACCTGGACCGGCGCCAAGGGTGAAAACCTGCCGATCTTCGCTTCAGTGGCCGAAGGCAAAGAGAGAACCGGTGCTACCGCTTCGGTCGTCTATGTGCCGCCGGCAGGCGCCGCCGAGGCGATCATCGAAGCGATCGACGCCGAGGTCCCCCTCATCGTCTGCATCACCGAAGGCATCCCGGTCCTGGATATGGTGCGGGTCAAGGCCCGGTTGGAAAATTCCAGGTCGCGGCTGCTCGGCCCGAACTGCCCCGGCGTCCTGACGCCGGAACAGTGCAAGATCGGCATCATGCCCGGCAACATCTTCAAGAAGGGGTCGGTGGGCGTTGTTTCGCGCTCGGGAACGCTTACCTATGAAGCTGTGTTCCAAACCTCCAATGTTGGCCTCGGCCAGACCACTGCCGTCGGCATCGGCGGTGATCCCGTCAAGGGCACCGAATTCATCGATGTGCTGGAGATGTTCCTCGCCGACGACGAAACCAAGTCGATCATCATGATCGGCGAGATCGGCGGTTCGGCCGAGGAAGATGCCGCACAGTTCCTCAAGGACGAGGCCAAGCGCAGCCGCAAGAAGCCGATGGCCGGTTTCATCGCCGGCCGCACGGCTCCTGCCGGACGCACCATGGGTCATGCCGGCGCGGTGATCTCGGGCGGCAAAGGCGGCGCGGAGGACAAGATCGCAGCGATGGAATCGGCAGGCATTCGCGTGTCGCCGTCGCCGGCGCGTCTCGGCACGACGCTGGTCGAGGCGATCAAAGGTTAAGGGAGTAGGGCAGTAAGGCACCTGGGAAGACCAACCCACTCCCCTACTGCCTTATTGCCCTATTTCCCCTCACAAAGGAGACGGAGCTGAGCTCCGATAAGGCAGATGGCACGACAAGATCAGGCCAACGACCAATTTTCCCTCACTTCGTTCCTCTATGGCGGCAACGCCGACTACATCGACGCGCTTTATGCTGCCTATGAGGACAATCCGACCTCGGTCGATCCGGAATGGCAGGATTTCTTCGCGGCGCTGAAAGATGACGCTGCCGACGTGAAGAAGAACGCCAAGGGCGCATCCTGGGCGCGGCCCTCCTGGCCGCTGGTTGCCAATGGCGAACTGGTTTCCGCGCTCGACGGCAATTGGGGCCTGGTTGAAAAGACGATCGAAAAGAAGGTCAAGGAAAAGGCCGCCACCAATGGCGTCGCCATCTCCGAGGCCGATGTCCACCAGCAGACCCGCGATTCCGTGCGCGCCATCATGATGATCCGCGCTTTCCGCATGCGCGGTCACCTGCATGCGAATCTCGACCCGCTCGGCATCGCCAACCCGCTCGAAGATTACAACGAGCTGTCGCCACAGAACTACGGCTTCACCGAGGCCGACTACGATCGTCCAATCTTCCTGGACAATGTACTGGGCCTTGAATTCGGCACCATCCGTCAGATGCTGGAGATCCTGACGCGCACCTATTGCTCGACGCTGGGCGTCGAGTTCATGCACATCTCCGATCCCGAGGAAAAGGCCTGGATCCAGGCCCGCATCGAAGGTACCGACAAGGAAATCACCTTCACCGCCGAAGGCAAGAAGGCGATCCTGCAGAAGCTGATCGAGGCGGAAGGCTTCGAGCAGTTCCTCGACGTGAAGTACAAGGGCACCAAGCGTTTCGGCCTCGACGGCGGTGAATCGCTGATCCCGGCGCTGGAACAGATCCTCAAGCGTGGTGGCTCGCTCGGCCTCAAGGAGGTCGTGCTCGGCATGGCCCATCGCGGTCGCCTCAACGTGCTCTCGCAAGTGATGGCCAAGCCCCACCGCGCCATCTTTCACGAGTTCAAGGGCGGTTCCTACGCTCCCGACGACGTCGAAGGCTCCGGCGACGTGAAATACCACCTCGGCGCCTCTTCGGATCGCGAGTTCGACGGCAACAAGGTGCACCTGTCGCTGACCGCCAACCCCTCGCATCTGGAAATCGTCGACCCGGTGGTAATGGGCAAGGCCCGCGCCAAGCAGGATCAGTTCGCCGGTCGCGAGCGCGGCGAGATCGTGCCGTTGTCGGAGCGCGCGAAGGTCATGCCGCTGCTGCTGCATGGCGATGCCGCTTTCGCCGGCCAGGGCGTGATTGCCGAAATCCTCGGCCTGTCGGGCCTGCGCGGCCACCGCGTTGCCGGCACGCTGCATTTCATCATCAACAACCAGATCGGCTTCACCACAAACCCACGCTTCTCGCGCTCGTCGCCTTATCCGTCCGACGTCGCCAAGATGATCGAAGCGCCGATCTTCCACGTCAATGGCGACGATCCGGAAGCCGTGGTGTTCGCTGCCAAGGTGGCGACCGAATTCCGCATGAAATTCCACAAGCCGGTGGTGGTGGACATGTTCTGCTATCGCCGCTTCGGCCACAATGAAGGCGACGAGCCGGCCTTCACCCAGCCGATCATGTACCGCAAGATCCGCACGCAGAAGACCGCCGTGCAGCTTTATGCCGACCGCCTCATCACCGAAGGCCATATGGCCCAGGCCGACTTCGACAAGATGAAGGCCGACTGGCGCGCACATCTGGAAAGCGAATGGGAAGTTGGCCAGGCCTATAAGCCGAACAAGGCTGACTGGCTCGACGGTGCCTGGTCTGGCCTGCGCTCGGCGGACCAGCAGGACGAACTGCGTCGCGGCAAAACCGCCGTGCCGGTCAAGACGCTGAAGGAAATCGGCAAGAAGCTGACCGAAGTG
This sequence comes from Mesorhizobium loti, assembly GCF_002858745.1. Lineage (GTDB taxonomy): Bacteria > Pseudomonadota > Alphaproteobacteria > Rhizobiales > Rhizobiaceae > Mesorhizobium > Mesorhizobium loti_F. The sequence goes on from NZ_PJRO01000013.1 coordinate 161,836, forward strand.
CCGAAGGATTTCGAGGCGCACAAGACCATCGCGCGCTTCCTCGAGAACCGTCGCCAGGCCATCGAGACCGGCGAAGGCATCGACTGGTCGACTGCCGAGGCTCTCGCCTTCGGCGCAATCCTGCTCGACGGCAACCCGATCCGTCTTTCCGGCCAGGATTCGGAACGCGGCACCTTCTCGCAGCGCCACTCCGTGCTCTACGATCAGCGCGACGAGACCCGCTACATTCCGCTCAACAACCTGTCACCGGCGCAGGCTGGCTATGAGGTCATCAATTCGATGCTCTCGGAAGAAGCCGTGCTCGGTTTCGAATATGGCTACTCGCTGGCCGAACCGAAGGCGCTGACCCTGTGGGAAGCGCAGTTCGGCGACTTCGCCAACGGCGCCCAGGTGGTGTTCGACCAGTTCATCTCGTCGGGCGAGCGCAAGTGGCTGCGCATGTCCGGCCTCGTCTGCCTGCTGCCGCACGGCTATGAGGGCCAGGGTCCGGAGCACTCGTCGGCGCGCCTCGAGCGCTTCCTGCAGCTCTGTGCCGAAGACAACATGCAAGTCGCCAACTGCACGACGCCGGCCAACTACTTCCACATCCTGCGCCGGCAGCTGAAGCGCGACTTCCGCAAGCCGTTGATCCTGATGACGCCGAAGTCGCTGCTGCGCCACAAGCGCGCGGTCTCGACCATCGCCGAGCTGTCGAGCGAAAGCTCGTTCCACCGGCTTCTGTGGGACGATGCCCAGCTGTTGCAGAACCAGGCGATCAAGCTGGTCAAGGATTCGAAGATCCGCCGCGTCGTCCTGTGCACCGGCAAGGTCTATTATGATCTCTACGAGGAACGCGAGAAGCGCGGCATCGACGACATCTATCTGCTGCGCGTCGAGCAGCTCTATCCATTCCCGGCCAAGGCGCTGATTACCGAGCTGTCGCGCTTCCGCAACGCGGAGATGGTGTGGTGCCAGGAGGAGCCCAAGAACATGGGCGCCTGGTCGTTCATCGACCCGTATCTGGAGTGGGTGCTCGCCCATATCGACGCCAAGCACCAGCGCGTGCGCTACACCGGCCGCCCGGCTGCCGCTTCGCCGGCTACCGGCCTGATGTCGAAGCATCTGGCGCAGCTGGCCGCCCTTCTCGAAGACGCGCTCGGCGGCTGAGCCGGGCGTACCGAACCCAACCGACAACAACGGACAGGCACATGGCTACCGAAATCAAAGTCCCGACACTCGGCGAATCGGTCTCCGAAGCAACCATCGGCAAGTGGTTCAAGAAGGTTGGCGATGCCATTGCCGCCGACGAGCCGTTGGTTGAGCTGGAAACCGACAAGGTGACCGTGGAAGTGCCCGCTCCCGCGGCCGGCACGCTGGTTGAAATCACCGTGAAGGAAGGCGAGACGGTCGGCGTCGGCGCCCTGCTCGGCACGATCGGTGCTGGCGCGGGCGCCCCCGCCACCAAGCCGGAGGCGGTTGCCCAGGCTTCGGCGCCAACCGCGGCCTCGACCGTCAAGGAAGCCGCCGCCCAGAGCAATCAGGTCGCCGGCGAAGGCCCGATCGAAGCACGCACCATGCCGCCGGCACCGAGCGCCGCCAAGCTGCTCGCCGAGAGCAACATCGCGGTGGACCAGGTCTCCGGTTCCGGTAAGCGCGGTCAGGTGCTGAAGGGTGACGTGCTCGACGCCATCGCCAAGGGCGCGCCGTCCCAGCCGGTGGAAACGCCGAAGGTACCGGCAGCGCCGCGTGCGCCATCGGCCGAAGGCGATGCGGTGCGCGAAGAACGCGTGCGTATGACCAAGCTGCGCCAGACCATCGCGCGCCGCCTGAAGGATGCGCAATCGACCGCTGCCATGCTCACCACCTTCAACGAGGTGGACATGAAGGCGGTGATGGACCTGCGCGCCAGGTACAAGGACATCTTCGAGAAGAAGCACGGCGTGAAGCTCGGCTTCATGGGCTTCTTCACCAAGGCGGTGACCCATGCGCTGAAGGAAATCCCGGCGGTCAACGCCGAGATCGACGGCACCGACATCATCTACAAGAACTACGCCCATATCGGCGTGGCAGTCGGCACCGACAAGGGCCTCGTCGTGCCGGTGGTGCGCAACGCGGACGCCATGTCGATCGCCGAGATCGAGAAGGAAATCGGCCGCCTCGGCATTGCCGCGCGCGACGGCAAGCTCTCGGTCGCCGACATGCAGGGCGGCACCTTCACGATTTCCAATGGCGGCGTTTATGGGTCGCTGATGTCGACCCCGATCCTCAATGCGCCGCAGTCCGGTATTCTCGGCATGCACAAGATCCAGGAGCGTCCGATGGTCGTCGGCGGGCAGATCGTCATCCGTCCGATGATGTATCTGGCGCTCTCCTACGATCATCGCATCGTCGACGGCAAGGAAGCCGTGACCTTCCTGGTACGCGTCAAGGAAAGCCTGGAGGACCCGGAACGTCTCGTGCTGGATCTGTAAGGCGGGCATCATGCCCCGGCTGCACGGTCTCGCTGCGGTGTTGGCGATTGGCCTGGCGTCACCGGTGATGGCGCGGGCTGCTCCTCCGACGGCTCCCAGTGCCGAGGTGGTCTCGCTCCCGCCTGAAGAACTCGACAGGCGCGAGATCAAGCGGACCGACATCGGCATGCTTGATCTGCCGACGGGAGAGATCATTGCCTGCGATCCGCTGGTGACCGGTCCCGACTGGCCTGCGCTGGCACGCAAGGTCAAACCCGGCAGATATCCGGTGGCGCTGTTCGAAGCACAGGGCAGGGTGGGTCTGGCGGTCTTGCGGCTGGCGTCTGGAAAGCCTTCCCGATGGGAGATGGCGGTGCTGCCCGGCCAGGATGCCTCGACACTCAAGAAGGATGAAATTTTCGGCTATCCTGTCGACGCCGGGCTCGGCTCCTTCATGGACAAGACGGCCATGGCCCTGCTGACGCAGGCGCAGGCCAGGCTGGGCAGCGACAGGAATTATTATGACGATGTCCTGGCAGCTGAATTTGCGCCAAATGCCGACCGTTTTGTCATGCATCGGCCTGTCGCCGGCGATCCCGCCAATATCGCCATGTTCTGGAGCGGATGGGGTGACGGCTTCTACGCATCCTATTGGGGACTTGACGCGCAGGGAGAACCGCTGGTGTTGATGACCGACTTCGGCGTCATCGAGAATGCCGACGGTCGCCGGGGCGGCAGCCCTCTCAAGAGCCTGCAATGAGCATCGGACTGGGGATTGGAAATGGAAGTCTCGGCCGCATCCGCTGAAATCACCGTGCTCGGGTGGAGCGTCGTCTTCCTGCTGGTGCATATTCTGGTCCAGGCCCTTTCACTCGACCTGTCGAGCGATCTCGGCCTGAAATATCTGCTTGGTCCGCGCGATCAGCCGAAGGAAACCCACAATGTCCTACCTGGCCGGTTGAAGCGCGCACTCAGCAACCTGCTGGAGACCTATCCGGCTTTTGTCGGCCTGGCGCTTGCCCTTGCCGTCACCGGCCGGACCGGCGACCTCGGCGCGACCGGCGCCTGGCTCTGGTTTGCAGCGCGTATCGTTTATGTGTTTCTCTACGCAGCCGGCGTTCCGGTTCTGCGGACACTCGTCTGGTTCGTTTCCATCCTCGGCCTCGCGCTGATGGTGGTCCGGCTGATGGCCTAGACCGATCGCAACAGGGGCACCGTCCGATGCACTATGTCTATGAGTTTCTCGGCCTGATGGCGGTCTTTTCGGTGCTGGTGGTTTCGCCGGGCGCCGATTTCCTGCTGGTGGTGCGCCAGAGCCTGGTGCATGGCCGGCGTGCGGCCATCATCACCAGCTTCGGCATCGGTGCCTCGCTGCTGTTCCACATCGGCTACACCATTCTCGGCATCGGCATCATCGTCGCCCAATCGCTGTTCCTGTTCGGCCTGCTGAAATGGGCAGGTGCTGCTTATCTCATCTATCTCGGCTGGAAGTCACTGCGTGCCGACGCCTTCGAGATGCCCGACGAAAAAGCGGCCTCGCAGACGGCACCGGCGGCGCCACCCTCGGCACTGCGTTGCTTCCTGATCGGCTTCGCCACCAATGCCTTGAACCCCAAGCCGGTGCTGTTCTTCCTGTCGCTGTTCACGGCTTTGGTCAGCCATGACACGCCAGCCTCGATCCAGGCGGTCTACGGCCTGCTGATGGCGGCAACGCTGATCCTGTGGTTCGTGGGTGTTTCAGCCTTCTTCACGGTCAGCTCTGTCCGGGAACGCTTCGTCGCCTGGGGTCGCTGGTTCAACCGCATCACCGGCGTCATCTTCATCGGCCTCGGCGTCCGCCTGGCAACACAGCAGGCGAACTGAGCTCACACATGCGACTGCCGGCCCTGCTCCCGTCTCTAGAGCGTTTCCGTTTTTCACGGAAACACGGAAACGCCCTGCGCACTTTTCCTGGAATTGCCCTGGCTCTGTTCGGTGTCTCGCCGGCCATGGCGGCCTGCCCGGTCGAGCTCGCCATCTATGGCGAACGCGAGCAGGTGGCGGAGATCGATTTCAGACCCACGATGGGCTCTGCCACGACCACCAACAGCTTCAAGATGCTGCTCGGCAAGGATGTCGTGCTGGACGGCGTGGTTCTGTGGAGCAGCGACGCAGCCCGCCCGCACGGCACGCTCATGCACCAGTGCCCGGAAGGCGACGTCACCGGCGAGGAACTCGCGGCCTGCACCGTCTGGGAGGGCGTCATCTACACAACGGATTCCGCCGGCACGGTCGATCTTTTGCCCAACGAGCACAAGGACGCGCCCGGCACCTTGATCTTCCCGGATCTCGCCGGACAGCTCGGCCGTTCCGCCATCCACGACAAGCTGCCCAAGCTGCCCTGGGACGTCTTTGCAATGAAAGGATGCCAGGAATGACCGTTGCCGGAAGAGTCTTGCTTGTCACCGGCGGCAGTCGTGGCATCGGCGCTGCCGTGTGCCTGCTCGCGGCGGGAGCCGGGTACCGTGTAGCGGTGAACTATGCCTCGAACGCAGCTGCCGCGGAGACGCTTGCAGCAGAGATCAAGGCCGGTGGCGGCGAGGCTTTTGCTGTCAGGGGTGATGTCGGCAATGAAGCCGATGTGATCGCGATGTTCGAAGCTGTCGACAAGACCTTCGGACGCCTCGACGCCTTCGTCAACAATGCCGGCGTGGTCGACCGCAAGGCGCGCGTCGACGAGATGAGCTTTGAGCGGCTGGAGCGCATGATGCGCATCAATGTCATCGGCTCGATCCTCTGTGCCCGCGAGGCGGTCAAACGCATGTCGACGCTGCGTGGCGGCAAGGGTGGTTCGATCGTCAATCTCTCCTCGGCCGCCGCGACACTCGGCTCGCCCGGCGAATATGTCGATTATGCCGCCTCCAAGGGCGCCATCGATACCTTCACCATCGGGCTTGCCCGCGAAGTGGCCAATGAAGGCGTGCGCGTCAACGCCGTGCGGCCAGGCATCATCGACACCGAAATCCATGCCTCTGGCGGCCAGCCGGGTCGGGTGGCGGCGATCCGCGATACCGTGCCGATGAAACGCGAAGGCAAGGCAAAAGAAGTCGCCCACGCCGTGCTCTGGCTTTTGTCGGACGAGGCATCATATACGACGGGCTCCATTGTGAACGTAAGCGGCGGCCGCTGACCGCCAGGCAGGAAGGACAAGATCATGGCTTATGATGTCATCGTTATCGGATCTGGCCCGGGTGGCTATGTGTGCGCCATCAAGGCCGCGCAACTTGGTCTGAAGACGGCCGTGATCGAGAAGCGCGAGACCTATGGCGGCACCTGCCTCAACATCGGCTGCATCCCGTCCAAGGCGCTGCTGCACGCTTCCGAGATGCTGGCCGAGGCCCAGCATTCCTTCGACACGCTTGGTGTCGAGGTCGGCACGCCGAAGCTCAATCTGAAGAAGATGCTGGCGCACAAGGACGCGACCGTCGCCTCCAACGTCAACGGCGTCGCCTTCCTGTTCAAGAAGAACAAGATCGATGCCTTCCGTGGCACCGGCAAGGTGCTGTCGGCCGGCAAGGTCTCCGTCACCGGCGAAGACGGCAAGGTGCAGGAAATCGAAGCGAAGAACATCGTCATCGCCACCGGCTCCGACGTCGCCGGCATCCCGGGCGTGAAGGTCGATATCGACGAGAAGGTCATCGTCTCCTCGACCGGTGCACTGTCGCTGGAGAAGGTGCCGGGTCACCTCGTCGTTGTTGGTGGCGGTGTCATCGGCCTCGAACTCGGCTCAGTCTGGGGTCGCCTGGGTGCCAAGGTCACCGTGGTCGAATATCTCGACACTATCCTCGGCGGCATGGATGGCGAAGTGTCCAAGCAGTTCCAGCGCATGCTGGCCAAGCAGGGGTTCGACTTCAAGCTCGGCGCCAAGGTGACGGCGGTCGCCAAGGCCAAGAAGGGCGCGACCGTCACCTTCGAGCCGGTCAAGGGCGGTGCCGCCGAAACCATCGAAGCCGATGCGGTACTGATCGCCACCGGCCGCCGGCCTTACGCCGACGCACTCGGCCTCAAGGAGGCCGGCGTGGACGTGGATGAGCGCGGCCGCGTCAAGACCGACAGCCATCTGCGCACCAATGTGCCCGGCATCTACGCGATCGGCGACGTTGTGGCCGGCCCGATGCTGGCACACAAAGCCGAGGACGAGGGCGTCGCCGTGGCCGAGACCATTGCCGGCCAGGCTGGCCATGTGAACTACGACGTCATTCCGAGCGTCGTCTACACCAGCCCGGAAGTCGCCTCCGTTGGCAAGACCGAAGAAGAGCTGAAGAAAGCGGGTATCGACTACAAAATCGGCAAGTTCCCGTTCACGGCCAACGGCCGGGCGCGCGCCATGCTGCACACCGACGGCTTCGTGAAGATCCTGGCCGACAAGGCAACCGACCGCGTGCTCGGCGTGCACATTCTGGGCTTCGGCGCCGGCGAGATGATCCACGAGGCAACCGTGCTGATGGAATTCGGCGGTTCGTCGGAAGATCTCGCCCGCACCTGCCACGCGCATCCGACCATGTCGGAAGCGGTCAAGGAAGCGGCGCTCGCCACCTTCTTCAAGCCAATCCATCTTTGAGACGACGCGGCCGCAGCGCTGCCATCATCCATCAAATGAAACCGGCCCGCCAAAAGGCGGGCCGGTTTGTTTCGTGACGTGTCCGGTTATTGGGCTGGAGCAGCCGGAGCCGGAGTGGCCGGAGCAGGTTCTGCCGGCTTCGCAGGCTCGGCTGGCTTGGCCGGTTCTGCTGCAGGTGCCGCCGGAGCCGGAGCTGGCGTGCTGGCCGCCGGAGCTTCGGCAGGTGCCGGAGCCTCACCACCGCTGCGGCCGAAGACGAAATACGCGACGACGGCCAGAACGACGATAACGAGAGCGATCAGCCAGCCGCTGCCGCCACCACCAGAGCTTGGAGAGCTGTTGGATGAATCCGCCATGGAAGTCCTCCTGGGAGAAAGTTATCAATCAACGCCAATCGACGCGCAACGCGTGATTGTGTTTTGAATCTAGAAGCCGCAAGGCGTCAAAACAACGACAGTGGCGCTAAAATCAGCAAATCACCCAGCTTTTTTGACCTCAGGCCGGGTAAAATCGATGCATCCAAATCTATAGCCGGCTTTTTACTATCGAAAATTGTGCAGTCGATGCCCTTCGCGGTACCGCGACAGCGACATTTGGTCAGCTGATTCTGCGGCTGCAGTAGCGCTAGAATTGAAGTTGCTCCGTAGCTTTTTGCAACCTCGGAACAACAGGAGATGGCTGACATGCACGATCTCTCCAGACATCAAGGCGTCCTGCCCGCAGCGCAGTTCTTCGACCGGTATTCTATCGAGGTCGATGGCCAGCACCTTGATGCACGCACCGCCGCGGAACGTGTGATACTGCGCAGGCCCGCCTGGATCGGCTGGCTGATGGCATTGCGCAACCTCATGGTCCGTCCGTTCGGCCTGAAGGCCGGGCCTACCGACATCCCAGCCGGACGGGAACAGATCGGATTTTTCCCCTTGATCGACGAAAGCCCATCGACCGTGGTTCTCGGGCTTGATGACCGGCATCTCGATTTTCGGCTGCTGGTCGAAGTGGATGAACTCGGTAGCGGCCGGCAGTCGATCAGCGCTACGACTTTCGTTGCCACGCACAATCTGCTCGGCCGTGCCTATCTGGCAATCGTCATGCCGTTCCACCGCGTCATCGTGCCGGCGATGCTGTCGCGGGTTGCCTGAGAGCCGTCAGTTAACGGCAGTGACGGTGTAGCCCGCCTTGCGGAAACCTTCGACCAGCCCGTCCGCGCCGGGCAAGTGCAGCGCGCCGACCGCCATGAATGCGTTGCCCTTGGCCAGGATCGGCAGAGCGCGTTCGGCCATGGTCTTGTTGCGCTTGGTGATCATGGCTTCCTCGAAGGCCGCATAGCCTTCCTCGTCACCTGCCGCGTCCGGCAGAGCCACGCGAAACAGCGGCCAGATCATGCCGGTATCGCCGCGCTGATAGAGTACGATCATCGTTTCCGACACGTCGTTGATCTTGTCGCCCAGTTTCAGCGTCTCAAGCAGGCCCTTGACGTGTTGTTCCATCGGCAGCGAGGCCATGGCACGCAATTGGTCCGCAGCCGTCTCCAGCCCTTGCAGGTCCTTGCCTGCCGCCTTGGCCTGTTCGGCCAGATTGACGTCGAGAACCGGCTTTCCTTCATTCTTGCGCGCCATTTCGCAGGCCGGCAGTGAAACCATCGCCGACAGCATCCACGGTTTCATCTTGGCTACGGAAGCAGAAGGAATGCCCCGCGCATCCAGGCCCTTGTCCAGCGCCTTGACATCGTCCGGCGACAGAAACGCATTCAGCGTCTTGCCGTCAGTGAACATCATCAGCTCCGGCTCCTTGGCCAGCGCCGCCATCATCTTGCTCTGGTCAAGCACATCGGTGGTTTCAATGATCACGGTATCGGCGCCATCAAAGGCTGCCTGCGCGGCTTTCGGCAAGGTCACCACACGCGGATCGGTCATGTGCATGGTGCCGAACAGCCAGGATGGCTCTTCGGCGGGCTTTTCGAGTTTCCACAACAAGCCTTTGCCATTGGGCACGGCAGCCGCTTCCTTTTCGATCGACGCATAAGTCGTCGGATCGTCTTTCTGAAGCGCGGCGACCATGTCCGCTCCACTGCAGGTCACTGCCTCGGCATGCGCTCGGCTGGTGGCCAGCAGCGATACCATCACGAAAGACAGGAACAAAAGCACGTTGATTGCCGCAAGCAGCTTCAACGACAGATGCGCAATGCGGTCGGCTTTGGTCGGGACGAAATCCATGCCAGCCGTTTTAGGCGCCAAAGGCAGCAAAACGGTTAACCAGGCGATGAAAATTGTCATCGCCCCAGGCAGGACGGACTCACGCCCGAGGGTGTGCTGCCTCGTAGATGTCGAGCAGGCGGGCGGTATCGACACCGGTATAGATCTGTGTCGTCGACAGGCTGGCGTGACCGAGCAGTTCCTGGATGGTGCGCAGGTCGCCGCCGCGTCCCAGCAAGTGCGTTGCGAAGGAGTGGCGCAGCGCGTGTGGCGTGGCAGTCTCGGGCAAGTTCAGCGCCGAGCGCAGTTTCACCATTTCACGCTGGATGATCGCCGGATTGAGCGGCCCGCCGCGAGCCCCGCGAAACAACGGTCCGTCGGCGCCGAGATGATAGGGACAGAGGCGGCGGTATGCGGCGATCGCCTGGAACGCCACAGGCAACACCGGCACCAGCCTGACCTTGCCGCCTTTGCCGGCGACACGCAGCACCGCCTCCGAAGCATGCGCAAGATCAGCACCGGTCAGGCCAAGCGCCTCGGAAATACGCAGGCCCGAACCATAGAGCAAAGTGAGGACGGCGGCGTTGCGCGCCGCGATCCAGGGTTCCTCCGCCATTTGCTCGCCGGCCGAGACGACCCGTCTCGCGTCTGCGGCCGTCAGCGGCTTCGGCAGCGATTTCGGCTGTTTCGGTGCGCGCAGCGCTGCCGCGCCGGCGGCATTTGCCAAACCCCGCCGTTCGAGGAAACGCAGCAGCGAGCGCACCCCGGCAAGCCCGCGCCCCAATGTGCGGGCGCCGGCGCCTTCATTGCGGCGCTGGGCGAGAAAACCGCGCAGGTCAGCAGGGCGCAAACCGGCGATATCCGCGATGCCTGCCGGGCCGCCGACGTGACCGGTCAGGAATTGCAGGAACTGGCGCGTATCGCGCTCATAGGCCTCCACCGTCAACGCCGACAGCCGGCGCTCGCCAGCCAACGCCTTCAGCCAGCTTTCGCGGGCAGCCTGGAGGTCCGGTTTGGCGGCGATGAGGAATTCCTGCATTGGCAGAGCGGGTCCGGTTGAATAAGTAAGCATTTACTTCTCAGGTTACCAAGCAATGAAGCGCGGCCGATGAGCAAACCAAAAAATCCCATCCAGATGGCCGTGATCGGCGCCGCCCATGGCATCAAGGGTGAGTTGCGCGTGAAAACCTTCACCGGCGATCCATTGGCGCTTGCCGACTACGGCCCACTCTACGCCAAGGACGGTCGTGCTTTCGAGATCACCGACATCCGCCCGGCCGGCAACGTCGTGGTGGTGCGTTTCAAGGGCGTCGATGATCGCAACGCCGCCGAAGCGTTGACCAATGTCGAGCTCTTCGTCGACCGCTCGGCTCTGCCCGACGATGGCGACGAGGACGAATTCTACCATACCGACCTGATGGGCCTCGCCGTGAAGGACGACACCGGCGCCACCATCGGAAAAGTCGTGTCGGTGCAGAATTTCGGTGGCGGTGATATCCTCGACATCACGCTCGGCTCCCGCAAGGGCGTGCTGATCCCCTTCACCCAGGCAGCCGTGCCGGAGGTTTCGGTCGACGGCGGCTTCGTGCGCATCGACCCGGTCGCGGCCGGTCTGGTCGAAGATGAAGACGGCGATGGCGAACCTGACAGCGAAACGACGCCCGGGCACGACGGCTTCGATGCGAAACGCCGGCCGCGCGGTCCGAAGGACGCCGGGGGCAACCGGTGAGTTTTTCGGCTTCGGTTCTGACCCTTTATCCGGAGATGTTTCCGGGCGCGCTCGGCCTCTCGCTGGCCGGCAGGGCGATGGAACGCGGCGATTGGTCCCTGCAACCGATCCAGATTCGCGACTTCGCTACGGACAGACACCGCACCGTTGACGACACGCCGGCCGGTGGCGGCGCCGGCATGGTGATGCGCGCCGACGTGCTGGCGCGTGCCATCGACCACGCCGCGCCCGACGGCGATCCCCGCCCGAAGCTGCTGATGAGCCCGCGCGGAAAACCGCTGACGCAGGCGCGCGTGCGCGACCTGGCGGCGGGACCGGGCGTCGTCATCCTGTGCGGGCGCTTCGAGGGCGTCGACCAGCGTGTGATCGAGGCACGCGATCTCGAAGAGGTTTCCATCGGTGATTTTATCCTGTCCGGCGGCGAGCCGGCAGCACTGGTTCTGCTTGACGCAGTCGTACGGCTTCTGCCGGGTGTCATGGGCAATGAGCGTTCCGGCGACGAGGAGAGTTTCGAGAACGGCCTGCTCGAACACCCGCACTACACGCGGCCGCAGGAGTTCGAGGGCCGGCCCATTCCCGACGTGCTGACCTCGGGAAACCACGCCAGGATCGCCGCATGGCGGCACGATCAGTCAGAGAAGCTGACGGCGGAACGACGGCCGGATCTGTTGGGTAACGGGCGAACTGTGGAAACGAATGCCTGCCTGCGCTTCTTTGGAGACAAGCTCGACCCAAGCGAACTCACAACAGCTTTGGGAGGCAACCCAACCGAGGCAATTAAAAAGGGACAATCGGAAAAAACGGGCAAGCCAGCAAAGACTGGCCTATGGCTGATATCGACTGAGATTCAGAAAGGAGATCAGTTGTCTCATCAGATTGCCACTATCTTGAACTCGCTGACAGATGATCTGGCCGTGTGGCGCGATCTCGTTGAGCGGTTTGAAAGCGATATGTTCTGCGGTGTCTGGCAGATAGGCAAACCCGGTATGGAAATTGACCCGGCTGTGATGAGAATGCTTGCAGACAGAGGGTTGCTGCTCGACCTCGACATCTACACCAACACGCCTGTCACCCTTTCAGAAAATAATACGCCGCCAGGAACAGCCCGACCGCGATGACAAAGCCCCGCACCGCGTTCTGCGGTATGCGTTTGGCAATCCAGACACCGACATAACCGCCGACCGCGACCGCCGGGATCATGACGACCGCCTGGGGCCAGGACACCACACCGCCAGAGACGAAGATCAGAATGGCGACGGCGGCAATGACGATGGAGAACATGTTCTTCAGCGCATTGAGGCGATGGTAATCGCCGCTCTGGGTCAGGCCGAGTGTCGCCAGCATCATCACGCCCATGCCGGCACCGAAAAAGCCGCCATAGATGGCGGTGGCGAACTGCATGAGAGCGCCCGGCACGGTGCCGACCGCAGCGGGCTGACCAGGCTTCGGTTTCGGCTTCAGCCATGGCCCGGCGGCAAACAGCGCGGTCGCGGCGATCAGCAGCCAGGGCACCATGACGCGGAAGGATGGGTTGTCGAGGGCCAGAAGGAGGAGCGCGCCGCCCAGCGCGCCGATGGCCGAGACGATGCAAAGCAGCAGGGCGCTGCGCCAGATGGCGCGGATGTCGCTCCAATAGGCCAGCGTTGACGTGATGTAGCCAGGAAACTGCGTGATCGACGAGGTTGCATTGGCTGAGATCGGCGGAATGCCCAGAACGCTCATCGCCCCGAAAGTGAGGAAGGTACCGCCGCCGGCAACGGCGTTGACGATGCCCGACAGCAGGCCGGCGGCAAAAAGAATGGCGGCGTCGATGAACGTCAAGGCTGGCCCTGTCGAATACGTATCCGGCAGGTTTAGGGGCGTTGCCGCCAGCACGCAAGCAAACTCAGGCCTTGCTCATCAGCTCCAGCAAGGCTTGCGCCGTCGCTTTCGGTGCCTCCTGCGGAATATTGTGCCCGACGCCCGGCAGGATCCGGCGTTCGAACGAGCCGGAGAATTGATGGCCGTCGTCCTCGTCCGGCGGACCGACGCCGTCGTCGGCGCCGCACAGTGAAATCGTCGGCACGGAAATCAGCGGCTGCCTGGCAAGCCGGTCTTCGATTGCCTGCAACAGCGGATCACCGGGTGCATAGCCGTAGCGATGGCGATAGGAATGGATGACGATGTCGACGAAATCCGGGTTGTGAAAGGATGCTGCGCTGCGCACGAAATCGTCGTTGCTGAAGGTCCAGCTCGGTGACCACAGCTTCCACAACAGCCGGGCCAGCGCCTCACGGTTCTCGGTCAGTCCGCGCACGCCGCGCGCCGAATGGAAATAGTACTGGTACCAGTAACGATATTCGGCTTCGGGCGCTGCCGGCTTCACCGACGCCGGAATGTTCTGGATGTTGTAGCCGTCGCCGGTTACCAGGCAGCGCGCCCGTTCCGGCCACAACGCGGCAACGATGCAAGCGGCGCGGCCACCCCAGTCATAGCCGGCAAGCGCCGCTTTGCCGATCGACAGCGCATCCATCAGGTCGATCAGGTCCTGCGCGAGTGCGGCCTGCTGGCCCGAACGCATCCCGGCCTCCGAATGGAAGCGCGTCGGCCCATAGCCGCGCAGATAAGGCACGATGACGCGATGGCCACGAGCTGCCAGCAATGGCCAGACCGCGTCATAGCCGTGCGGATCATACGGGAAGCCGTGCAGCAGGATGACCGGATCGCCTCCTGGTTCACCATGTTCCTCATAGGCGATATCGAGCAGGGTGGTGCGAGCGAAGCGGATAGGGTAGGGTTCGGTCATGAGCATAGCTCCCCTTTGGGCCATCTTTTTGGCATCGGGAGACTGCCTGACCAACCGGCCACGGTAAAAAATAACGTTGGACAGGTGACAAGAGCGCGAAATAGCGCTATGTGCCGCGCCGAACCGGACAAGCATCGTCCGGACCCGTCAACAATGGCGGTGTAGTCGCCCCTGCCGGACATCCTTGGATGGAAGGCATAGCCGAGCGGTCCCCGAGTATGTTTTTGGGCGACTGCGAGGCAAGTGCAGGGCGCTCTGGCTGTCGGAAGAACAAGAAGTGGATTTTTGAGATGGATATTCTCCGTCAGATCGAGGCCGAACAGGCCGCCAAGATCGAAGCCAAGCGCAAGCTGCCCGAATTCCAGCCCGGCGACACCGTGCGCGTCCAGGTGCGTGTCACCGAAGGCACCCGCACCCGCGTTCAGGCCTATGAAGGCGTCGTGATCGCCCGCTCCGGCTCCGGCTTCCAGGAAAATTTCACCGTCCGCAAGATTTCCTACGGCGAAGGCGTGGAGCGCGTGTTCCCGGTCTACTCGCCGATGGTCGAAGCGGTCGAGATCGTCCGCCGCGGTAAGGTTCGCCGCGCCAAGCTTTATTATCTGCGCGATCGTCGCGGCAAGTCGGCTCGTATCTCCGAGAACACCGGCGTGCGCGCCCGCAAGCTGAACGACGAGGAGCGCGAAGCGCTCGCTTCCGAGAAGGCCAGGATCGAAGCCGAGAAGATCGCTGCCGCCGAGGCGCTGGCTGCCGAGAAGGCCGCCCAGGAAGCAGCGGAGAAGAAGGCTGCTGCCGAGGCAGCTGCTGCAGAAACCGCAGCTGCTGAATAAGATCTTCGGACAACACTGAATGAAAAAAGGCGGCTTCGGCCGCCTTTTTTCATTCCCGCTTTCGTCCGCCGCATGCACAGCGATGATCGGAAAGCTTGACCAGGAAATACGGAGTTGACTCGATTTGACTTGCGTACTAACAATTAGTGTACAAATCAAATGGAGATGACGATGTCCGCTTTGTATTCCACCGAAGCCCGCGCAGTTGGCGGCCGCGCCGGCCATGTGAAATCCAGTGACGGCCTGCTCAGCCTCGACCTCGCCATGCCGAAGGAGTTGGGCGGCAAGGGCGGCGCCACCAATCCCGAGCAGCTCTTTGCGGCTGGCTATTCCGCCTGTTTCGAAAGCGCCATGCGCTTCATTGCCGGCAAGCAGAAACTGCCGCTCGCGGATGCCGCAGTGACGGCAAACATCGACCTTCTGCCGAACGGCGAGGGCGGCTTCCGGCTCGGCGCCGCGCTCATCGCCGAGACCAAGGGCCTCGACCAGGCTGCGGCCGAAGCGCTGGTCGCCGCCGCGCACAAGGTCTGCCCTTACTCCAATGCACTCAGGGGCAATGTCGACGTCGCTCTTTCGGTGAAGGCCGGATGACCATCTCAGACACGACCAGCGAAAAAGCTGCTGTGAGCCGGGCGCAAACACCCCGGCTCGACCGGCAGCTTTGCTTTGCGCTCTATTCGGCCAGCGGGTTGATGACAAAGCTGTACCGTCCGCTGCTGGCACCGCTTGGACTGACCTATCCGCAATATCTCACCATGCTGGCGCTGTGGGAAAAAGCGCCGCGCACTGTCGGCGAACTAGGCGATACGCTCGGTCTCGATCCTGCCACGCTGACGCCACTGCTGAAACGCATGGAAGTGGGTGGGCTTATCAGCCGCCGCCGCGATCCTGCCGACGAGCGGCGCGTCCTGGTGCAGCCGACCACCAAGGGTGAAGAGCTGCGCGCTGCGGCCAGCGGCATCCAGGAGGCCCTTGGCTGCCAGCTGCCGCTTGAACCGGCCGAACTGGCCGGGCTGCGCGACACACTGAGCGGTCTGGTTGGCCAGCTGCGGGCCGTCGAAGCGAAGGCGGCGGCGATCGAACAGGGCAGTGAGAGATAATTCGTCCTGAATCCGGCCACTTGCCGGTATCGAATTTCAGTTTCTTCGCTCCAGCTGCGGCGCGGCAGCTTGCATGACCACGCCGGAAGGCTAATGTCGGCGATCCTTTTCGACCGCCGACGGCATGGCCGTGCGGTCCTCGTTCCTTGGGGGAAGTCTCATGATCAGATCGAAACTCGTGCTGGCCGCGATTGCCGCCTGCCTTCTCGCGCCGATAGCGGCCGCTGCCCAGACCTTGCCGGATCTTGCCGGCAAGAAGGTCGTTGTGGTGACGGAAAACGCCTACCCGCCGCTGCAGTTCGTCGACCCCAAGTCCGGCAAGCAGATCGGCTGGGAATATGATTTCATGAATGAAATCGCCAAGCGGCTGAACTTCAAGGTCGAGTACCAGAACACGTCCTGGGATGCGATGATCCAGTCAGTTGCCGACAAGCAGTACGACATTGGCATGACCGGCATCACCATCAATGACGAGCGCAAGGCCAAGGTTGATTTCTCCGACCCTTACATGCGCAACGAGCAGTTCATGCTGGTGCGTGGCGATGAGAGCCGTTTCAACGACGCCAAGAGCTTCGGTACCTTCAAGGATGGCCTGATCGGCGCACAGCCAGGGACCTCGCCTTTCTACACTGCCGTCTATTCGGTTCTCGACGGCAACGAGCAGAACCCGCGCATCAAACTGTTCGAGACCTTCGGAGCAACCGTACAGGCACTCAAGACTGGCGACGTCGACGTGGTGCTCACCGATTCCACCGCCGGCAAGGGTTATGTCGACGCCTCGCAAGGCAAGCTCAAGCTTGTCGGCGGCCCGTTGGGCACAGAGGACTTCGGCTTCATCTTCGCCAAGGGCTCCGATCTGGTGAAACCGGTCAATGAGGCGATCGCAGCCATCAAGGCCGACGGCACCATCGACACCCTGAACAAGAAGTGGTTCCTCGACTACAAGGTCGGCCAGTAATCACTTCGGATAGCATCAGCCGGCGCCATACCGACTGGCGCCGGCGTGATCGATCACATAGCACCACGAACCGTCGGCTTGCTTGCGGATGATTTCGGCGGTGAAGCCGGAATAGAGGACGACGCCTTTCTCATCGGTCAGCGTGAAATCGGCGCGCAGCAGCGCCAGGTCTCCATGCTCCACGCAGAACGTGTTGTTCGAGACCAACGTGCCAGGCAATTCGATGAGCTTCTGCAACTCTGTCGCAATCGCCGCTTTACCCGAGAGACTGACCCCACTCGCATCAACCAGCAACTGCGCACCGTTTTCATAGAGCGACAGCAGCTCGCCAAGATTTCCAGCATTTCGGGTGGCCGCAAAAACTCCATTCATCTCAGCCGGCTGATAGACTTTTCTTGACATTGGCTTGCTCCTGTTTCGAGAACAGAAGCATGTCGTTTCAGAACTATCCAAACGGGAACCCAACATGACCAAACCGGCGATGGCCGAAGCCAGTTTGCAAATGCCCGCACCACGACGGCCGGATCTGTGCCCGGTGGAAGATTGGCTGGCCTTCCTCGGCCATCGCTGGAACGCGCTGGTGCTGTGGCACTTGTCCACCGGCGCCAGGCGGCACGGCGAATTGATGGGTCGCCTGCCCGGCATTACCGCAAAAGTGCTGTCGGAACGGATCGCTGGGCTGATGCAGCGCGGGCTTATCGAACGCGACGCGGTCTCCACCTTTCCGCGTGGCGTCGTCTACGCACTGTCCGACGGTGGCCGCCAGCTTGTCGCCATTCTCGATCGCTTCGAGGCGCTGCCTTCCTCTTTTCGCGAGCCGCGACATTGACCCCGACCGCGCCTGGCAAGCAGGCCAAGGAGTTTCCCTGGTGGCTGGCGGTGGCTGCTGCCATCGCGGCAATTGCAGCCGTCGCCATTGCCACGAGCGAAATCTACTCCCAGGTCTTCGCCACCGTCGCACAAGGCATCGGCATCACCATCTTCGTTGCGCTGGTCGCCTTCCTGCTGGCGGCGACGATCGGCCTCGGTATCGCACTGATGGGGCTGTCGGGATCGATCTGGCCGCGGCAGGCCGCGCGCTTTTATGTCGAGATCATGCGCGGCATTCCGGTGCTGGTGCTTCTGTTCTGGATCGCCTTCGCCGGCGTACCTGCCTTCGTCGCAGGCTGGAATTTCATTACGCTGCCACTGCAACAGGCCGGCTACACCGATGCATTGCTGGTGCGCGAGGTCTCGCTGCTGTGGCGCGCCATCATCGCACTCGCCCTCGGCTATTCGCCTTTCATCGCCGAGATCTTCCGCGCCGGCATTCAGTCGGTCGATATCGGTCAGATCGAGGCCGCCAAGGCACTTGGCTTGAGCCGCGGGCAGCGTTTCCGGCTGATTATCCTGCCGCAGGCGATCAGGGTCATCCTGCCGCCACTCGGCAACGATTTCATCGCGATCACCAAGGATTCCTCGCTGGTATCGGTGCTCGGCGTCGCTGACATCACCCAGATGGGCAAGATCTACGCCTCGGGCTCATTTCGCTTCTTCGAAACCTATTCTATCGTCGCGTACATCTACCTGACCCTTACCGTCAGCCTGTCGCTGATGCTCAGAGCCCTGGAACAGCGGATGCGACGCAGCCAGCGTCTGGGTTGACGCCCCCTGGAGCAATTCCAGCAAAAGTGCGTAGCGGTTTTGCGTCCGGAATTGCGTAGAAACAACCCGTAGAGTGTTTCCGCGTTTCCGTGAAAAACGGAAACGCTCTAGGTTGACGTCGATGCCTTTCACTTCCACGCTGGCCAGGAGATGGCTGCAGGGAGAAGGCGATGGACACCGACAAGGCGCATGCGGCGCTGGATTCCGTCTACGGCGCCGGTACGCCCGCTGCCCTGGACACTGCCTACGCAGCCTGGGCGGCAAGTTATGACAGCGAAACCGCCTCGCTCGGCTACCTGCTGCCTTTCCTGATCACGGCCTGGGTGACACGTTATGTCGCGGCAGGTGAAGGTCCATTGCTCGACGCCGGTTGCGGCACTGGCCTCACCGGCCCGCAGCTCAAGGCGCTCGGCTATTTTGACCTTGCCGGGCTCGACCTGTCCGACGAGATGCTGCAGGTCGCCGCGGGCAGGCAGACCTATGGCGAACTGAGAAAGGCCATGCTCGGCGGTCCGCTGCCCTGGCCGGACAGACAGTTCCGCGCCTTCTTCTCCACCGGGGTCTTCACCATCGGGCATGCGCCGGCTTCCGGTTTGCATGAACTGGTGCGCATCACGAAAGGCGGCGGCCATGCCATCTTCACCGTGCGCGACCAGGTGTTCGAAACAGGTGGCTTCCGCGAAGTCTTTACCGAACTGGAGCAGACCGGCAAATGGCGGCCGCTTGAAGAAAGCCCCTGGTTCCGCTGCTATGCCGTGGCCGACCCCAATGCGAAGGTGAAGACCTTCGTCTTCGAGGTGCTGTAGCGCCAAAATTCGTTCCGTCCTCATGTGGAAACCGCAAAGTCCCACTGGCGTAATTCAAGGGTCAGGCGAGAAACGGAAATGGCCGACGATGCGGAAGGCGAACAGCGTATCTTCCACCTTGGCCCCGGCACCGATATTGTGCACGACCAGCGGCCTCCGGCCGTCCGATGTCATCTGGCCGGCGATGATGGCGATATGAGGCAGATTGCCGGGTAGTCGCTGGGTCACCAGATCGCCAGGCCGATAGGCCGCCGGATCTTCGACGATATCCAGCGCCGCGCCTTTTCGTTTGAAGAAGGTCTCCAGATTGGGAACACGGCGGTGATCGATGTTGCGATCCGGCTGCTTCCGACCCCAAATTTTCGGGTAAGCGGAAAACGCCGCCCGCATATCCTCGTTGACCAGCCGTTGCAGATCGATTTTGAACGCTTCGCGATAGGCACGCACCACCACATCGGTACACACGCCGCGCTCGGCTGGAACATCGCCACCTGGATAGTCGAGCCGCACATAAGCCGGGTCGTAGATGACAGTCACGCCGACCTGGCCAAGCGCCGCGTCGACCAGCCGCGTGGTCCAGGGTTGTGTTTCAGGGGCGGCAGATGCCGGGCGCGCCAGCAGCACCGGGCAGGCAGCCAACGCCATGGACTTGAGAACAGTGCGGCGATCGACCATGAGGCCTCCTCGTTTTACCGCTCAAGGCAATCGAGCTTTCAGGCATATTTGCGGCCTAGCGCATCGGCCCGAAAATCGGCTTCGATTTTCGGAAAGCACGATGCGCAGGTTCAAAGGTGTTAGAGCGTCCTTTGCGCGTCCGAACGGACGCGCGGCGCTCTAAGGCATCGGCCCGAAAATCGGCTTCGATTTTCGGAAAGCACGATGCACAGGTTCAAAAGTATTAGAGCGTCCTTTGCGCGTTCGAACGGACGCGCGGCGCTCTAATCGCCGCCAATTGCCGAAAAGCCAAAAGATTGCTATGGCAACGGTGATGGAAGAGCTTTTCGGCGATCCGGCCTACAAGGGCTTCGTGCTGCAGGACAAGAAGCGCCTGCCTGCACGCTTTTTCGCCCGCATTTCCGGCGCGCTGACCAGCCGACTAAGGCGATTTCCTGGAAATCGCCTTATCTGACGGCCGACTGCGCCCATTCCCGGCCGGCGCATCCCGCATCTTCCCAGCTTCATATCGACGGATTTACGCACATGAGCGCACCGCGCACCCTCTACGACAAGATTTTCGACGAACACGTGGTCGACCGCCAGGTCGACGGCACCTGCCTGCTCTGGATCGACCGCCACCTCGTGCATGAGGTGACCAGCCCGCAGGCTTTCGAAGGCCTGCGCATGGCCGGCCGCAAGGTTCGTCACCCGGAAAAGACGCTGGCCGTAGTCGACCACAACGTGCCGACCTCCCCGGATCGCGTGAACGGCATCAAGAACGAAGAAAGCCGCATCCAGGTCGAGGCATTGGCCAGGAACGCTGCCGACTTCGGTGTCGAATATTACTCCGAGAAGGACCGCCGCCAGGGCATCGTCCATATCATCGGCCCGGAGCAGGGCTTCACCCTGCCAGGCATGACAATCGTCTGCGGCGACAGCCACACCTCCACCCATGGTGCTTTCGGTGCTTTGGCGCATGGCATCGGCACCTCGGAAGTCGAGCATGTGCTCGCCACCCAGACGCTGATCCAGAAGAAAGCCAAGAACATGCTGGTGCGTGTCGACGGCCAGCTGCCGGCAGGCGTCACCGCCAAGGACATCATCCTCGCCATCATCGGCGAGATCGGCACCGCTGGCGGCACCGGCTATGTCATCGAATACGCCGGCGAGGCGATCCGGTCGCTGTCGATGGAAGGCCGCATGACCATCTGCAACATGTCGATCGAGGGCGGCGCCCGCGCCGGCCTGATTGCGCCGGATGAGACCACCTTCGTTTATGTGAGGGACAAGCCGCGCGCGCCGCAGGGCGAGGCCTGGGACATGGCGCTGGAATACTGGAAGACGCTGCAGTCGGACGAGGGCGCCCACTACGACAAGATCGTGGTGCTCGATGCCGGCAAGCTGCCGCCGATCGTCACCTGGGGCTCCTCGCCCGAGGACGTGACCTCGGTGCTCGGCGTCGTGCCGAATCCGGACGAGATCAGCGATGAGAACAAGCGCAATTCCAAGAAACGCGCGCTTGAATATATGGGCCTCGAACCTGGCACGAAGATCACCGACATCAAGCTCGACCGTGTCTTCATCGGCTCCTGCACCAATGGCCGCATCGAAGACCTGCGCGCCGTCGCAGCCGTCGCCAAGGGCAAGAAGGTCGCAGCCACCGTCAACGCCATGATCGTGCCAGGCTCCGGCCTGGTGAAGGAACAGGCCGAAGCGGAAGGCCTGGACAAGATCTTCATCGAAGCCGGTTTCGACTGGCGCGAGCCAGGCTGCTCGATGTGCCTGGCCATGAACGACGACCGCCTCAAGCCGCATGAACGCTGCGCCTCGACCTCGAACCGCAATTTCGAGGGCCGTCAGGGCTTCAAGGGCCGCACGCACCTGGTGTCGCCCGCCATGGCCGCCGCCGCGGCGATCGCTGGTCACTTCGTCGACATCCGCGACTGGAACTGATCGTTTTTGGAGCGATCCTCCGCAATGCAAAAGGCCCCGGCAGGTTCTGCCGAGGCCTTTTCTTTGAAGATGTTTTAAGCCCGCGACTGCGGGCCGCCGGTCGTCCGGCGCCCCCGCGGAGGGCCAGCCGCCCAGCGGGCGGCGTTACGGCCCGTAAGCGAAACTAAGCCGCCTTCTTTTTCGGCTGGATCAGGCCGCGTTCGACGAGCAGCTCGGCGATCTGCACGGCGTTCAGGGCAGCGCCCTTGCGCAGATTGTCGGAGACGATCCACATGTTGAGGCCGTTATCGAGCGTCGAATCCTCGCGGATGCGCGAGATATAGGTGGCGTCTTCGCCAGCGGATTCGATCGGGGTGATGTAACCGCCGTCCTCGTGCTTGTCGATGACCAGGCAACCGGGTGCCTCGCGCAGGATATCGCGGGCTTCGTCAGCCGTGATCGGCTTTTCGAACTCCACATTCACCGCTTCCGAATGGCCAATGAACACCGGCACGCGCACGCAGGTGGCCGTCAGCTTGATCTTGGGGTCGAGCATCTTCTTGGTCTCGGCCACCATCTTCCACTCTTCCTTGGTGGAGCCGTCTTCCATGAACACGTCGATATGCGGGATGACGTTGAAGGCAATGCGCTTGGTGAACTTCTTGGCTTCGACCGGATCGGCCACGAAGACGGCGCGGGTCTGCGTGAACAGCTCGTCCATGCCTTCCTTGCCGGCACCGGACACCGACTGGTAGGTCGCCACGACGATGCGCTTGATGGTGGCCACGTCATGCAGCGGCTTCAGCGCCACGACCAGCTGCGCCGTCGAGCAGTTCGGGTTGGCGATGATGTTCTTCCTGGAGAAGCCTTCGATCGCGTCGGGGTTCACTTCCGGAACGATCAGCGGCACGTCCGGATCGTAGCGGAATGCCGACGAGTTATCGATGACGACGCAGCCCTGCTTGCCGATCCTGGGCGACCATTCCTTGGAGATGTTGCCGCCGGCCGACATGACGGCGATGTCGGTATCCGAGAAGTCGTAGCCTTCCAGCGCCTTCACCTTCAGCGTCTTGTCGCCGAAGGACACCTCGGTGCCCTGGCTGCGTCGCGAGGCGAGTGCCACCACTTCGCTCACCGGGAAGCCGCGCTCTTCCAGAATGTTCAGCATTTCGCGGCCCACATTGCCCGTGGCGCCGACTACCGCAACCTTGAAACCCATCGAAAAATTCTCCTGTCGCTCTCCGCTCGCTTTGCTTGGAGAAACCCGCCGGCCACTGCGGGTCTCGCCTCCCTCGGGCCAGACCCGGGGAGAGGGCGAGAAGGCCAAGGGAGATCAGACCGTGGTGACGGTGGTTTTTTTGGCCATAGTTTTGGTCGAGGACAGGAGCGCGCGCTGCCGTCTGCCCGCAACCATGGTGCCATGGCCGGGGAAGTCGAATGCGAAAAGAGCCATGATAAGGCCGCGCATGAAGACGTTCCTGTTCGGTGCCGGCTTTTACGCTGATTGCGCAAAGAGTCAATCGCGGCAAAGGGCCGGCGGCGAAGTTCGACCCGGTTGTGGCGGTCAGATCACGTTGAGCTCGCGGAACGGACGGCCTTCCGCCACGCGGGCGTAACCGAAAGCCGAGCAGTCGATGCTGCGGTAGCTGCCGTGCAGGATCAGCTCGGCCAGCGCCTTACCGACCGCCGGCGCCTGCTGCAGGCCGTGGCCGGAGAAGCCGTTGGCAAAGATGAAGTTCTTCACCTCGGGGTGCGGGCCGATCACCGCGTTTTGGTCGAGCGTGTTGTAGTCGTAGTGGCCGGCCCAGGCGCGCGTCATCTTGATCGCTTCGAAAGCGGGAATGCGGGTGGCCAGAACCGGCCAGATGGTTTCCTCGAACAGCGACCAGTCCGGCTCGAAATCGGTCGGGTCGGCGGCAAGCTCGCCTTCCTCCGGTTCGGCGCCGCCGGTGATGTAGACCGAACCTTCCGGGCGCACATAGATGCCACTCGGGTCGACCAGCAGCGGCAGGTCTTCGTAGCGCTCGCGCGCCTCGAACACGAACACCGAGCGCTTGCGCGGCTCGACCGGCAGTTCGAGCCCGGCCATGGCCGAGACCTTGCCGGCATTGGGGCCGGCGGCGTTGATGACGATGCCCGCCTGCAGCGTCTCGCCATTGTCCAGCGTCACCGACTGAACCTGGCCGCCCTGGCGGGCAATGGCAGTGACGGAAGCGGTGATCAGGTCGATCGACTTGCTGCGCAATGCCTTGCGGAACAGCTGCAGATAGGCGTGCGCGTCGAACCAGCCCTCGCCGGTGCGGCCGTAGGCGCCAGCGGTGATGCCTTCCGCCGACAGCCAGGCGAAACGGCGGGTCAGCGCCTCGGCGTCCTCCAGCACGATATCGGCGCCCTCGGCCACCTGGACGTCGTGGTTGGCCTTCAGGATCGGCAGGCCGTTCTCGCCGGCCAGGATCAGATAGCCGCCTTCCCGGAAGCCGATATCGGCATCCTCGCCGAATTCTTCCTTCAGTCGCCGGAACAGCTTCAGCGTAAACTGCGACAGGCGGATGTTTTCCGGAATGGAGAACTGCTGGCGGATGGAAGCACAGGACAGCGTCGTCGCGGCGTGGGCGAATTGCGGGTCGCGCTCGACCAGCGCGATGGAGCCGCTGAAGCCTTCCTCGCGCAGGTAATAGGCGACCGAGGCGCCAACGATAGCCCCGCCGATGATCACGATGTCATATTGCGCCATGAAGTCTGTTCCGGATTGGAGTCGTGAATAGTGAGTAGCGAATAGTGCCGGCTGGGGTCCGACGATCGGCCTCATACTACTCTACTTCCCTACTCGCTATTCGCTACTCACTCTCTACCCTTGCAAGGGCCAGCTTTGGCGGGCAAGAAGACCAGATGTCTGAAAATCCCTATCATCCACGCCGCTCCGTTCTCTACATTCCTGCCGCGAACGAGCGGGCACTGGCCAAGATCGCGACGCTTGCCTGCGACGCCGTCATCATCGACCTTGAAGATGCCGTCGCCTCCGGTGAAAAAGCCTCCGCACGCGACAGGCTCGGCACGATCTTCGGCAATCGCCCGCAGCGGAGCTGCGAGATGGTGGTACGCATCAACCGCTTCGGAGGCGAAGGCGGGCCGGAAGATCTGGCCGCGGCGCTCGCTTGCCGGCCGGACGGCATCCTTCTGCCCAAGATCAATACGCCGCGCGACATCCTGGAGGCCGGCGATGCCCTCGACGAGGCCGATGCGCCCGACGAGGTGAAACTGTGGGCGATGATCGAGACACCAAAGGCACTGATCAACATCGCCGCCATCGCCGAGCTCGGCCGCGATCCCGCTTCGCGGCTGGCCTGCCTGGTTGCCGGCACCAACGACCTGATCAAGGAAACCGGCATCCTGGCCACCCCGGACCGCCGCTATCTGATGTCCTGGCTGATGCAGATGGTGCTGGCAGCGCGCGCCGGCGGCATCGCCCTGCTCGACGGGGTCTTCAATGATTTCCGCAACCTGGATGGCTTCGCGCGCGAATGTGCCAATTCAGCCGGCATGGGATTCGACGGCAAGACGTTGATCCATCCATCGCAGATCGAGGCTGCCAACGTCGCCTTTTCCCCTTCGGAGCAGGCTTTGGCGGAGGCCAGGGCCATCGTCACAGCTTTTGCCGAGCCGGAGAACGCCAGCAAGGGTGTGATCGCCCTGGAGGGCCGAATGGTCGAGCGTCTCCATCTGGTCCAGGCCGAAAAATTACTGGCGAAAGCTGCCGGCATCGGCGCATGATCAGGCAGCAGTTTTAAGGACAGGTCCATGCGCCTCTACCGTTTCCTCACCGCCGTTGACGACGCCACCTTCTGCCACAAGGTGACAGCCGCGCTGAACAAGGGCTGGCATCTCTACGGCTCACCGACCTATGCCTATGACAAGAAGGAAAAGGTGATGCGCTGCGGCCAGGCCGTGGTGAAGGACGTCGATGGCCAGGAATACGTGGCCGGCGAAACCAAGCTGAGCGACTGGTAGAGCCAGCCGCCTCCAATCCACGCTGGAGCGTTTCCGTTTTTCACGGAAACGCGGAAACGCTCTAACTCTTTGTTTTACGCAACTCTGGACGGAAAACCGCTACGCACTTTTCCTAGAATTGCTCTAGCAAGAGCTATTCCGCCGACGCCTCGATGCGCTCCATGTCGTCGTCGGAGAGGCCGAAATGATGGCCGATCTCGTGGATCAGCACATGGGTGACGATGTCGCCCATCGTCTCCTCGTTCTCGGCCCAGTAGTCGAGAACGGCGCGGCGGTAGAGCGTGATGCGGTTCGGTCCTTCACCGGTCGCGGGGTTCCAGCGTTCGGCGATACCGCGACCTTCGAACAGGCCAAGCAGGTCGAAGGGCGTCTCCAGCGAGAGGTCGTCCATGATCTCGTCGGTCGGGAACTCAGCCACCTGGATGACGATCTCGCCGGTCAGCTTGCGGAATTCCTCAGGCAGATGTGCGTAGGATTCCAGCGCCAGCAGCTCAAGCTCCTCGAGGGAGGGAGAAAGCTCGTTGTGCCAGGTGCGGGTCTTGTAGATACGGGCCATTCTTTGTCCTTTGACCCCGGCATATAGGCTGTTGCGGTAGGATCGGCAAATAGCAGCCCGTTCGACGGCGTTTTGCCATGACAGGAGAGGAATAAATTCTCCATGAGTCCGCTTGACTCTCATCTCACCCTCTGGAATCTATAAGAACATAACAGGAACATACTGACTGGACGCTGACCGACATGGCGATAAACGCCGTGGCGCGGGACACTGTTTTTGCCTTGCGCCGCCAGATCGCGAAGATTGAAGGAACGCTGTCGGAACGCCTGGAGGCACCGGCTGGCCTCGACGCGGACCGCATGCTGGTGCGTCGCAGCGGCGTGGCCGAAAGCCATGGCTTGCTCGCCACCGGCGCGGATCATTTCGACGCTGCCTTGAATGGCGGATTGCCCAGGGCTGCCCTGACAGAATTCCACGGCGCCGAGACCCGCGATGCCGGCATCGTTGCCGGCTTTGCGCTCGCTCTCGCCGGTCTGCTGCTGAAAACCGCGGAAACACCGGCGCCCGTTCTATGGGTCGGCACCGCTGAGATCTTTCGCGAGGCCGGCTTTCCTTATGCGCGCGGGCTTGAAACGGGTTTCGGCATCGCGCCGGAAAACCTGCTTTACGCAGAGGCGCCGAAAGTCACCGACGCTTTGTGGATCGCCGAAGAAGCGGCAGGATTGACCGCGCTCTCCGCCGTCGTGCTGGAACTGCGCGGCAATCCCGACCGGCTCGACCTTACCGCCACGCGCCGGCTGCACCGCCGCGCGCAAGCTGCAGGACGGCCGGTCTTCCTGCTGCGCCAGGCGGCACTTGCCGAGCCGACCGCAGCGCCCGTCCGCCTCGTCGTCGCCCCGGCACCGGCAACATTGCGCAACACCATGGCCGGCCCCCTGGAGGGTACGATCGGCCGCCAGGGCATCGCTGTTGCCATCAGCAAGAGCCGCGCCGCACAGCCTGGACAATTCACACTGGAGTGGAACCCCGATGAACGCACATTCCTGGATCGAAAACATGCGGGCGCTACCCACCAGCAGCCATGGGACATTCAGAAACGGGCAGAGGATCCTGTCGCTGTGGTTCCCCTACCTTCCAGCGGAACGGATCCTGCGGCAGCGGCACGGCCGGTCCTGGCGTTCCCGCCCCGCCAGCCACCACCCATTGGTGATCAGCCATCGCGACCGCAACGCCCAGCGCATCGCCGCGCTTGACGAACGGGCCGAAGCGTTGCGCCTGAAACCCGGCATGGGCATCGCCGATGCGCGCGCCATGCATCCGACGCTCGATATTGTCGAGGCCGACCCACAGGCCGATCTGCGCCTGCTCGAAAGCCTGGCCGACTGGTGTGACCGCTACACGCCGCTGGTCGCGCTGGACAATACCGACGGCCTGTTTCTGGACATCACAGGCTGTACGCATCTGTTTGGCGGCGAGCATGCCATGCTGGACGAAATTCTGGCCCGCTTCTTCCACCAGGGCTTCGATGTTCGAACTGGCATCGCTTCGACCGCAGGGGCAGCCTGGGCTGCCGCCAGGTTTCGCGGTCGCTGCATCGTCAAATTAGGAGAGGAAGAAGCCCTCCTCGCGCCGCTGCCGCTTGCGGCGCTGCGCCTTGAACCGACCATCCGCGGCAGCCTGGAAAGCGTTGGTCTGCGCACGGTCGGTGCCGTCCTAGCGGCTCCACGCGCACCACTGGTGCGCCGTTTCGGGGCCGCTTTGCTCCTGCGTATCGACCAGGCGCTCGGGCGGCAGAACGAAGCCGTCTCGCCGCGCTTGCCCATCGCCCCGCTTTCAGTCGAGCGTCACCTTGCTGAGCCCATCATCCTGATCGACGACATCGAACGGCTGGTGTTTCTGCTTGCAGCAGCACTGAAAACCGATCTCGAGCGGCGAGATGAAGGCGCAAGGACGGTTGCTCTCCTGCTCTTCAGGGTCGATGGCGTGGTCAGCCGTCTTGTCGTCGGCACATCGCGGTCGATGCGCGAGCCTCGGCTGATCCTGAAATTGTTCCAGGAAAAGCTGACGGCGATCGCCGAGGATTTCGACGCCGGCTACGGCTTCGATCTGGTTCGTCTCGCTATTCTGGCGACCGCTCCTTTCGACATGCATCAGGCCGACCTGACCGACGCAGTCGAGGACAGCGAGGAGAACCTTGCCTTGTTCGCCGATCGCATCCGTGCGCGCCTGGGCGAAGGTGCCGTTCTGAAACCGATTGCTGTCGAAAGTCATCTGCCGGAACGCGCCGTTGCGGTAATTCCCTATTGGCAAGATGCACCGCAGCGGATTTCGCCGCCAAAGAAACCAGCCGGACCCAAGGAACTGCCTTCCGCTGTACCGTTTCAGCCGGAACGCCCCATTCGATTGTTTCAGGCGCCTGAGCCCGTCGAAGTCCCCGCATCGGAAATTCCGGATGGTCCTCCGCGGCAATTCCGCTGGCGGCGGGCGCTCCACCGTATCGCCAAGGTCGAGGGGCCTGAGCGCGTCGCAGCGGAATGGTGGCGCAAGGAAGAACCGACACGCGACTATTTCCGCATCGAGGACACCGATGGCCGTCGCTATTGGCTTTATCGCCAGGGCTTCTACGACGCTTCGAAGCCACCGCCGCGCTGGTTCATGCATGGGGTTTTTGGATGAATCTGATTGCCCATCACGCACCGCCTTTTGCCGAATTCGGCGTGCAGTCGAATTTTTCCTTCCTGCGTGGCGCCTCACGCCCCGAGGAATTGGTGGTCACCGCGAAACTCCATGGCTTTTCGGCAATCGGCCTGGCCGACCGCAACACGGTCGCTGGTGTCGTGCGTGCCTGGCAGCAGTCAAAGGTCGAAGGCATCAGCTATCATCCCGGCTGCCGGCTGGTCTTCGGTGATGGCACCCCCGACATCCTGGCCTATCCGCAGGATCGCGAAGGCTGGGGACATCTGTGCCGTATGCTCACCCAGGCCAATCTCCGTCCCGAGACGGAAAAAGGCGCAACACTGCTTGAACGGGTCGATCTGCTCGAATGGGGCGATCGCCTGTCGCTTGCCGTCCTGCCTGATCTTCTGGGAAATGGTGAAACGCAACTGACCTTGCTGCGGCAGCTGAAGGATCGCTTCGATGGCAATCTATGGCTGGCGGCTGCTCCCAACTATCAAGGCAACGACCGCTTCCGGCTGGAACAGGCAGCAGCCCTGGCCGCCGCGGCCGGCCTGCCTCTGATGGCGACCAACGACGTGCTCTATCACACGCCTGAACGCCGCCCGCTCCAGGATGTGGTCACCGCGATCCGTCTCAATGTCCCGGTTGCTGAAGCCGGTTTCGAACTGGCGGCAAATGCCGAACGCCATATGAAACCGGCTGCCGAAATGGCCCGACTTTTCCGCAGATATCCGGAGGCGTTGGTGCAGACGCGGCGTTTCGGCGAGACGCTGCGTTTTTCACTGAGCGAACTCGAATACAACTATCCTGACGAACCGACCCAATCGGGTCTTGGACCGCAGGAAGAATTGGCCAGGCTGGCGTGGGAAGGTGCAGCCAGCCGCTACCCGGCTGGCGTTCCAACCAGCGTGCGCAAGCGCATCCTCGAGGAACTGGCGCTTATCGAGCGCCTCAACTATGCGCGCTATTTCCTGACGGTCCACGACATCATGCGCTTTGCGCGCGGCGAGGGAATTCTCTGCCAGGGGCGGGGTTCTGCCGCCAACTCGATCGTCTGCTTCTGCGTCGGAATTACCGAGGTGGGGCCTGAGCGAATCGATACGCTTTTCGAGCGCTTCATTTCCGAGGAACGAAACGAGCCCCCCGACATCGATGTCGATTTCGAACACGAGAGGCGGGACGAGGTCATCGCCTATATCTATGACAAGTACAAAGAGAAGCACACGGCACTCGCTGCTGCCGTAACCAGCTATCGCGGCCGCTCGGCCTTGCGCGAAGTCGCCAAGGCAATGGGCCTTTCCGAAGATATTCGAAGTTCTTTGTCGAGCTCGATCTGGGGTTGGTATTCGTCTGAACTTGGTGAGCGGGAGGCCCAGGCAGGTGGTCTCGACCGGACCGATCCGCTGACCAAGCACGTCCTCGATCTCGCCAACGAGATCATGGGCTTTCCGCGCCATCTCACCCAGCATGTCGGCGGCTTCGTCATCACCAAGGACCGGCTCGACGAGATCGTACCCATCGTCAAGACGGCGATGGACGAACGCAAGATGGTCGAATGGGACAAGGATGATCTCGATGCGGTGAAGATACTCAAGGTCGATGTGCTGGCACTCGGCATGCTGTCTTGCCTGAAGCGTGCCTTTACCCTGCTGGAATATCATTATCCCGCGCGCGACACGTACGGCCGGCCTTACTCCCTGGCAACGCTCCCCGAGAGCGATCAACGCGTCTACGATATGATTTGCCGTGCCGACACCTTGGGCGTTTTCCAGATCGAATCCCGCGCACAGATGTCGATGTTGCCGCGCTTGCGGCCACGCACTTTCTACGATCTCGTCATCGAGGTTGCGATCGTCCGCCCCGGCCCCATTCAAGGTAACATGGTGCACCCCTATCTGCGGCGCAGACAGAAGAAGGAGCTTCCTGAATATCCGAAGCCAGAGCTGGAGGGCATCTTAGGAAAGACCCTGGGCGTACCCCTGTTCCAGGAACAGGCGATGAAGATCGCCATCGTCGCCGGCGGCTTTCTGCCTGGAGAGGCCGACCAGTTGCGCCGCGCCATGGCGACATTCAAGCGCACCGGAACCATCGGCAATTACCGCGACCGCATGATCAACGGCATGGTCGAGCGCGGCTACCCCAAGGAATTTGCCGAACGTTGCTTCAAGCAGATCGAAGGTTTTGGCGAATATGGCTTCCCCGAAAGCCATGCTGCGTCCTTCGCTTTGCTCGTCTATGCGTCCTGCTGGTTCAAGACTTTTTATCCCGATGTCTTCTGCGCCGCCATCCTCAACTCGCAGCCGATGGGTTTCTACCAGCCCGCCCAGCTGGTGCGGGATGCTCGCGATCACGGTGTCGAAGTTCGCGATGTCGACATCAACACGTCCGTCTGGGACTGCACGCTCGAAAAATCGTTCTTCGATGCCGAGCGCATCGTTAATCGGCACGCCGGGATGCGGAGCGTCATCGTAACGGATCATGCCGTCCGACTGGGCTTTCGCCAGATCAAAGGCTTATCAAAAGAGAGAATGACCACTTTCATCGAGCGGCGCCGCGACGGCTACGAATCCGTGCGCGATGTCTGGTTGCGCTCCGGCCTCGACACCGACGAGATCGAAAAGCTGGCCGAAGCCGATGCATTTCGTTCGCTCGGTATCAGCCGGCGTGATGCCCTCTGGGCGGTGCGCGCGCTCGACGGTCGCAAGGCTACGGAGCGCTTACCCTTGTTCGATCAGCCCGAGATCAGGCTTCCCGATCTGGAACCGGCGACGAAACTGCCGACGATGCGTCCGGGCGAGCACGTCATTCACGATTATCGTTCGATCGGCCTGTCGCTCAAGGCGCATCCGGTTTCGTTCCTGCGCGAACGGCTCACCCGGAGCGGCGTCACGCCGAATGCGCTGCTGTCTTCGGTGCCAGACGGCAGGCGTGTCACCGTTGCCGGCCTTGTGCTGGTGCGTCAGCGCCCAGGCAATGGCAATGCTATTTTCCTCACCTTGGAAGATGAGAAAACCGTGGCGAATGTGATCTTCTGGAAATCGACTTTCGCCCGCTTTCGGCCAGTCATCATGGGCGCTCGCTTCGTACGTGTCTCAGGCAAGCTGCAATGCGAATCCGATGTGATTCATATCGTCGCCGACACGATCGAAGATCTGACACCTTGGCTGTCGTCGTTGCTGGAAGAAGCGCATCCGGACCTTGCGAGATCGGCAGATGGGAGGAAGATCCTGACCAGGCCGACCGGACAAGATCATACCGGCATATCCGAGAGGCGGCAAAAACCGTCTGAACAGGATTTCCGCACTCTTGCCGACGATGCGCAGAGTGTCATGCCAAAAGGCCGTAACTTTCACTGACGCGGTGTCGCATCAAATTGGTGGTGACTGCACAGCCAGGCAACGGCCCCAGACAAGAATCAGCCTTTCCCAGGCGCAATCGACCGCGCCTCGGAAGGCAGCATGATCGGGATCCCGTCGCGTACCGGATAGGCCAGCTTCGCAACCCGCGAGACCAGTTCGCCGCGTTCGGTGTCCCAGGTCAGCGGCCCTTTGGTCAGGGGACATACCAGGAGCTCCAAAAGCTTCGGATCGACATCGACCTTCTTGCTTTCCCGTTCACCCATGCCCTGCGTCTCCAAATAACCTTATTGCAGGCTTGGACCGAAATCCTCGCTCTCGCGCGCCAGTGTCATCTCGGTGATTGCAATCAGCGTCTCGGCCCGGCTCTTCAAATCCTGCGCCTCTAGAAGAGCCTGCTTCTCCGCCGCGCCATAGGGGGCCATCATCGACAATGCATTGACAAGCATGGTGTTGTCGGCCCGGCTTACGCTCTCCCAGTCCGCCTCCAGCTCATTGGCCTGGAGATAAGCCCGGAAAGCCTTCAGCAGGGCCGTACGATCGACGGCCGTTGCCGATGGGTCCTCCTCGAGATCCGCCAGGAACGGCGCCACACGGCATTGTCGGAATGGCGTACGAACGGCGAGTTCCTGCGTGACCCGGAACCGGCAGATGCCCTGCAACGACACCACGTAGCGGCCGTCACCGGTTTCCATATAGGAGGTCAACCGGCCGATACAGCCGATGCCGCTCAGTTCCGGCTCGCCATCGTCACGCAGTGCGCCATCGAGGCTCGGCTGAATCATGCCGATCAGCCGCGAGCCGCCCAGAACGTCATCCACCATCTGCAGGTAACGCGGCTCGAAAATGTTCAGCGGCAAGCGTCCACCGGGCAAAAGCAATGCCCCCTCGAGCGGAAAAACCGCGATCGAAGCAGGCAAATCGGTTTCAAGCCGATATCGCGTGTTTCCCGCTCGCATTCCTTTTCCCGTCCAGTCACTTTTCTGCGAACCGACCTGCCGCCATCCTTGTCGGCGCTGCCGGGTCGCCCAGTCTTGCGCCACGTTTTACGAAAACAGCAGCGACGACAGTTTGCGGCGCGTCGACAGGGTCACCTCGTCGGTCAGCCCCCAGGCTTCGAACAGCTGCAACAACTGTGCGCGGGCACCATCGTCGTTCCAGGCACGATCGGCTTTGACGATCGCCAGCAGATTGTCTGCGGCCTTCTCGCGCTCGCCCATGGCGTTCTGGATCATGGCAAGGTCGAAACGAGCCTGGTGATCCTTCGGGTCCGCTGCAAGGCGCTTCTCGAGTTCCGCGGGATTGCCGAGGTCAGACGCCTGCGCGGCAAGCGCTATCCGCGCTCGCACGGCGCTGATGGCCGGCACATCCGCCTTGCCTTCAGGGACTTGTGCAAGAACGGCTTCCGCGCCGGCAGTATCGCCCGCATCGAACAGGATTTCAGCAAGGCCGGCCACGGCCTCGACCGTATCTGGGGCCTGTTCCAGGATCGATTGATAGATGTCGGCAGCAGTTTGAACATCGCCCGCCCCACGAGCCTCGCTTGCGGCAGCCAGGGCCTCGGCAAGCTGCGGCTGGCCGCCACCCTTGCCGCCCACACGTTCGATGAACTCGCGGATCTGGCTTTCAGGAACGGCGCCCATGAAGCCGTCAACAGGCTGCCCGTTCTTGAAGGCGATGACGGCCGGAATGGACTGGATGCCGAGCTGTCCGGCGATCGAAGGATGCTCGTCAATGTTCATCTTGACGAGTTTCACCGTGCCGCCGGCAGCATTGATCGCCTTTTCCAGCAATGGGGTCAGCTGTTTGCACGGCCCGCACCATGGCGCCCAGAAATCCACCAGCACCGGCTGCTGTCGCGATTCCTGGATGACGTCGGCGCTGAAGGTCGCCGTGGTCGTGTCCTTGATCAGGTTTCCAGCCGCACCATTCGCCGGCGCGGCTCCGCCGTTCTGCCCGCCATATTGCACGGTTGTCGTATATGCGTTGCCCACGCCGCCGAACGGATTTTGGTCACTCATCGTCTTGTCCTTTCGGGTCGCCACGTGAAAACGGCGGCCCTGTTCTGCAGGGGCTGATTTGGCACCAATGTGGCGATCATGCCGAGACTTTCAAGATAACAGGCTCGTGGCCGGTTGCCTCGATGAATCTGATCAGATTGCTGGAAGTGATCGATGTGGTCGCTTCATTGGTCAATGGATGCGCGTTGATGACCGCATTTTCCATCAACGGCGCATCCAGCACGATCTTGACCTGATTGTCGATGTCGTTGATCAGCCCGAACACCGTGACAGCACCTGGAACGACGCCGAGCAACTCCATCAGCTTCTCAGGCTTGCCGAATGAAACCCGGCTGGCCGCGCCGATCAGATGATGGATCTGTTTGAGGTCGACTTCCGCTTCCTCATCCACCGTCACCAGGAAGAAATTGTCCTTCTTGTCCTTGAGGAACAGGTTCTTGGTGTGTCCGCCGGCGATTTCGCCGCGCAAGGCTTGCGAATCGGCAACCGTGAAGAGCGGCGCATGCCTGCGCGTCGAAATCTCGATGCCCAATCCGGCCAGGAAAGCGAAAAGCTCGTCTTCTGTTTTGGCCATGATGCTCCACCCTGTTGCTGCGCAAGCGCCTGACGTGGCCGCTCACGGGCCACTGACCGTGTATCCGCTTGACCCATAGAGCAGAGAGAGCCTGCAAGCCAAGGCGTTTTGGTCAGTTTTGCCAACGATGCAAAAAGCGCATTTTTCCCTGTTGCATTCGGCGCAGTCTTCGGCCATATAGGCCCGGCTTGCGGCCCAAGGCCGTGTGAGCGGGTGTAGCTCAGGGGTAGAGCACAACCTTGCCAAGGTTGGGGTCGAGCGTTCGAATCGCTTCACCCGCTCCAGTTTTCCTCAGGAAAACCAAGCATGTAGAAAAGGCGCCCTCCGAGGCGCTTTTTTGCTTTTCCGATCTCCTTTTCCCGGAGAAGCACGAAAAAGCCTGTCGCGGTGCACCCTGCCAATCGACGGCGTTCAGGATAACTGCATAGATGTCCGCCATGTGGACGTTGATCGTGACCCATTGGGGCCAAATCCTCGCAATCGTCTCCATGGTGATTGCTGCGGTCGCTGCCGCTCATGCGGCGATGACCAAGGATGAAGTGCGTGCGGCCATCGGCTGGGTTGGTATCATCATCCTGTCGCCATTCATCGGCGCAGCACTTTATGCCATCGCCGGGATAAACCGCATCAGAGGTGTCTCACTCGCGGCGGAACGGGCAGCGGCCGGGCGCGCCGTGTTGGAGCATACGCGTTTCGATGCAACCGACAGCTTTATCGACGCCCGGTTCGGTCCGCGTTTCGTTGCCCTCAAGACCGCTGGCGACCGGATAACCCACCACGTCCTGACGACGGCGAATGCCGTCACCATGATCGAGAGCGGCGACGAGGCCTATGCCGCCATGATCGCGGCGATCGCCAGCGCACAGCGCAGCGTCATCCTGGAAACCTACATCTTCGATCGCGATCCGATCGGGCTGCGCGTCGCTGACGCCCTGATAGAAGCCGCGCGACGCGGCATTGCCGTGCGGGTGTTGATCGACGCAGTCGGTGCCCGCTACTCGGTTCCCAGCATCGTTGGTTATCTGCAAAAGGGCGGTGTCCCAACCGACGTCTTCAACGGTAGCATCATCATGGGGCTACGCCTGCCCTATGCCAATTTGAGAACCCACCGGAAGATCCTGGTCGCGGATGGTACCGTGGCTTTCATGGGCGGGATGAACATAAGGCAAGCCTTCACCGCCGAATTCGCTGGCACGAACATGGCGCGTGACACACATTTCCGCATCGATGGTCCGGTCGTCGCCGACATCTTCTCCGTTGCCGCCGAAGACTGGTATTTTGCCAGCGGCGAGCGGCTGCAGGGCGATACCTGGCATATCGCGTTTGACGCAGCCGGAGATCCAGGCTCGCCGATGCTCATGCGTGCGCTCCCTTCAGGACCCGATGCCAGCCTGGAAGCCAATCACAAGATGCTGATGGCTGCCTTTTCGGTTGCCCGCCAGTCCATTCGCATCATGTCGCCCTATTTTCTGCCGGACCGGGAATTGATCAGCGCGCTGACCACCGCGGCACGGCGCGGCGTCAACATCGATATCGTTGTGCCGTCTGCCAACAATCTCGTTCTCGTCGACCGCGCCATGACAGCCCAGTTCGACCAGGTCCTCAGAAGCTACTGCAAGGTCTGGCGCGCACAAGGACTTTTCAATCACTCCAAACTGCTTGTCGTTGATTCCACCTGGGCTTTCATCGGCTCCTCCAATCTCGATCCGCGGTCACTCAGGCTGAATTTCGAGATCGACCTGGAAGTTCTGGATCCGGCTTTTGCCGAAAAAATCGAGGCGCGCATCGAATCCGCAATCGGCTCGGCGAAGGAAGTAACGCTTCCGCAATTGCGCCAACGTCCATTTCTTGTACGCTTGATCGATCGTATCCTTTGGCTTGGCTCGCCCTATCTATGACCTGGCACCTTGGGCTCGCGCCGGTTGCAGGGGGACTGAGGTTTACCTAACTAGAAAAGGCGACGCTGGCCCGGGGCTGACGATCGACAAGGAGACGAGAAGCATCATGCATAGGCTGGGCGGCGGCCTTCCCGCAAACATCCTGGAGCGCATTCGCGTGCGTCGGGATCATGCGGAGCCGGTGACGGGAGGCAACCAACAACCGGGTGTCCTCGTAGCCTCGTACAATGTCCACAAATGCGTGGGAACCGACGGAAAGTTCGACCCGGAACGCACCGGGCGCGTCATCCACGAGATCGACGCCGATGTCATCGCTCTCCAGGAAGCGGACAAGCGTTTCGGCGACCGTAATGGCTTGCTGGATCTCCCGCGTCTGGAGCGCGAAGCAGGGCTCACGGCTGTACCGGTTCCGGGTCAACTCAAGGCACATGGCTGGCATGGGAATGTCGTGCTTTTCAGGCGCGGCAGCGTGCGCGACGTCCATCAGATCAAGCTCCCAGGATTGGAACCGCGCGGTGCGGTGATTGCAGAGATCGAATTGGAAGCGGGCGGCGCCATCCGGATCGTGGCAGCGCATTTCGGCCTTCTTCGCCGCTCGCGAACCCGACAGGTCCGCGCGATCCTGGATATCATGAACGACAGGCGTGAGACACCGACATTGCTGATGGGAGACCTCAATGAATGGCGCCTCAACGGCCGATCTGCACTCGCCATGTTCGAGACCGCCTTCGGGGATTTGCCACCTGCCGTCCCCAGCTTCCCGTCGCGGCTTCCATTGTTGGCACTGGATCGGCTGATTTCAAACCGCAGAGAAATCCTGTCGCCTATCATTGCCCACGACACGCCCCTGGCGCGCCTGGCCTCCGACCATCTCCCGATCAAGGCTTGGGTCAACTTGGCCGCCTCCGCACGCTCGACGCCCGCTGGAAGTAAACTCCAGGCAGCTTAGATCAACTCTGGATAGCGCCCGGCAGCGAAATCATCTGGAACGCGATGATAACCGGCCGCTTTCCGTCCGGAATTGCGTAGAAACAAAGAGTTAGAGCGTTTCTGAGTTTCCGAGAAAAGCTGAAACGCTCCAGGTCGGCACTATGCTTACAACGCCGGCGGCCAATCGGTATCGGCGTCCAGCGGATAGATCGGCCGAGCGAGCTTGTGGAACGAGAACAGATCGTAATTGGAACTCGTCACGCCGCAGCTGGCGCATTCGACGACAGCCTTGCTGCGCGGCTCGAAAACCGGCCTGCAATACATGCGTGACTTGAGCAGCAGATAACACGCAGCCAGCGGATCGAGCGCAGTGCAGTGGAACACGCCGAGATCCCAAGGCTCGTGCGGCAATTCGGTGATCAGGATCGACGCGTTGGCGGTCACAAACTTGACCGCTCGCCCCATCCTGCAAAGCTGGCCGGTATAGATCGGTCCAGAGACGACATAGCTGCCATCGCTGATCGCGGCGACCCGTCCTTCAAGTGTCACGGGCGCATGCGGCGAGACAAAGCCCTGCGCCTTCATCTTGTTGCCAAGCTCGATGGTGGCCACCGAGCCGACGCCGGCAGCAATCAGGGCCCCGACCGCAGCCGGATCGCAGATCGGGCCGGCGACAATTCCATCGAGGCCAGCTTCAAGCATGGCCTCAAGCACATCCATCGTATCGCAGGTACCGCCCGACATGCAGTTGTCGCCGTGATCGAGCAGAAGCACCGGCCCTTCCCCCGGCCCGACAGAGGCCTCAACTGCAACCGCCAGAGATGCTGCCAGCGGCAGCTCGTCATAGAGAAATTCGGCTCGGCGCCGCCAGGCCTGCGCTGCCATTTCGTCGGCAACCGCTTTGGCAATGGCGGCGTTGTCCGCGACGACCACCACGCAGACACCGGTCTGCGCCATGTCGGCAATCGCAAAGCCACCAAACAGTGTGACGGCATGGACGCCCTCGCGCTTTTCCGCTTCCCGCGCCAGATCGACAATGTCGGTCATCGCGC
Organism: Mesorhizobium loti; assembly: GCF_002858745.1. GTDB lineage: Bacteria > Pseudomonadota > Alphaproteobacteria > Rhizobiales > Rhizobiaceae > Mesorhizobium > Mesorhizobium loti_F. Next base: position 200,512 of record NZ_PJRO01000013.1, read on the forward strand.
AGGCGACGTTGGTGTTCATGCGCAATGTCGCGGCAAGCATGGGCGGGTGAACCCAGTGCTGGCATGGGCTGCCGGCGCCGTTGAGCATCGCGTCGATGATGCGCGTGACATGCTCACCGGTCGAATACATGTCGACGTGAGGGTAAGTCTTGAAGCCGACGATGCAATCGCTGTTGTCGACCATGCGCTGCGTGACGTTGCCATGCAGGTCGAGCGCAACGCCGAGTGGAACCCGCGGCGCTCTCTGCCTTATGCGTGCAAGCAGCTCCCCTTCCGCATCGTCGAAACGATCCGTCACCATCGCCCCGTGCAGATCAAGCAATATCGCGTCGCAGCCGGTGCCCACCGCGCGCAGAATCGCCTCCGCCATCGTCTCGAAAGCCTGGTTGTCGACCGGCCCGCTGGGATTGGCTGTCGCGGCCAGTGGCGTTACCAGTTCGGCGCCGATTCGCTCGGCATAAGCATGGAATGCGCCGAGCGCGGTGTTCGAACCCTTGCCGAATATGCGGGCCGCTTCGTCCCATTGCGGATCGAAGGAGGTGAGTGTCGTCACGACCGGCGAGAACGTGTTGGTTTCGTGGTTCAGCCGGGCAACGACAATCCGCATCCTTCATGTCTCCGTTCGCTATTCCGGGGCAATACCCGCGCATGCGGGTGATGTTCAGCGACTAAAGCGTTTCTGATAGCGCCAGACGTCGATGTCGCGCAGGCCAGGCGCAGTTCTCCTGTGACGAAGACACCGCCGTCATAGATCAAGATGGGGCCGCACTCCTCCAGCTTCAGCCGTAGAGCAGCGAAAGGATCATGGTGTCGATGGAAATTGAGGCAGCTGTCCGGTGAGAACTCGGAGCTGCTTCGAACGCAGCTTGCGGTCACAGGCATCTAACAAATCAAAGCAATTCGGCCATGCGCGCCTCTGCCGAACACAGCGAGGCCGCTGCGTTGAGCAGAAACATATGTTAACCGAGCAGTTTGCTGATTTGAAATTGGTGTTCTAACCAGCCGGCTCACATCGAGCATCGGCCTTAAGAGAAGTATTGAGAAGATATACGTGCATTTAGCAGACCTGGCAGCGACCTACTCTCCCGCGTCTTGAGACGAAGTACCATTGGCGCTGGAGCGTTTCACGGCCGAGTTCGGAATGGGAT
>NZ_PJRO01000014.1 GCF_002858745.1 Mesorhizobium loti
GTGGCGTCTTGTCGAACAGCTCCCAGCGGCGGAAGTCCTCCTCGATATAGGTGGCAAGCTCGGTCAGGAAGCGCTCGACGCCGATGGCAAGCACCAGCTTCATCATGGAATCCACGCTCACGAACGGAACGATGTTCAGCTTCGCTGCGGTCATGCCGCGATCTCCTTGTTCTTGCACCGATGCCAGGCGTTCAGCCGCAATGTGGAGCAGGTGCCCCTCCATGCCGCCCAGACCAGGTCACGAATCCGCCTCGATAAAACGGCGCGAATTCCGGCTTGGTGTATGCTGCTTGCAGACCTCAGCTTCTCTGCACACGCACGGCCGGGATAAGGCCCTGGGGCCGGATCAGCAGCACCGCGATGACACCTGACAGCACGATGGCATCGCGGTAGGGCGCGAGGGCTGCCGGCAGCATCGCTTGCAGGAGCACTTCGATGACACCGAGGAGGAAGCCGCCAGCCACAGCTCCCGGCAGGCTCCCCAGCCCGCCGACCACGGCGGCGATGAAGGCTTTGAGCACCGGGGTGAAGCCCATCAGCGGGTCGACCGAGGCGCGGCTGGCTACCCACAACATCGCTGCGAGCCCGGCAAGCAGACCGGACAAAAGGAACGCAGTGGCAATGATGCGATTGGCGGGGATGCCCATCAGCCGGACGACGTCGAAATCCTCTGCCGCCGCGCGCATGGCCGTACCGGTCACGGTGCGCCGCAGGAAAAATTCCAGCGCGATCAGCGCCAGGATGGAGACCGCGATCGAAATGGTCGGCCCGACGCCGATGGTAAAATCACCGAAGGAGAACGCGCCGGTCATCCAGCCCGGTATGGCGACTGCCTGCGGGCGTGCCGACACGCCGTTCTGGAAAATAACCTTGAGCAGGCCCGAGACGGCGAAACTGGTCAAAAGAAGACTGGTGACACTGGCGCCGCGCATCGGCCGGAAGGCAATACGCTCCATCGCGACCGCAGCAATCGCTGCACAGATGACGGCGAGCAGCACTGCTGCTGGAAATGGCACGCCGGCTATGAGGGCCGCAAGCAACGCATAGCCAGTCAGCGTCATCAGCTCGCCATGGGCGAAATTGATGAGACCGACGATGGAAAAGACGATGGCTAGGCCGAGCGCGAGCAGCGCGTAGACACCGCCGAGGCTCACTGCATTGATGATCTGCTGCGCGATCATGATCAGGCTCCAAGATAGGCTTGCCGCACCAGATCGGAACTGGCGAGTTCGGCGGCAGTGCCGGTCAAAGCGACTTCGCCATTGGCAAGCACCGTGGCGCGGTCGGCGATCTCGAGTGCGAGCGCGACATTCTGCTCGACCAGAAGTACCGTCAGCCCGTTGCGGCGTAGCTGCGCGATAAGATCGAATACCGTGTCGATGATCTGCGGGGCGAGCCCAAGCGACGGCTCGTCGAGCAGGATGAGCTTGGGCCGCGCCATGAGCGCGCGCGCGATCGCAAGCATCTGCTGCTCGCCGCCGGAAAGGTTTCCACCCCTCACCTGATGGTAGCGGCGCAGGATGGGAAAGAGCTCGAGCATCTCCTCTTCCCGCGCCTTCGCGTCTGACGCAGTCTGATGCACCGCGCCGCCAAGACGCAAATTGTCGGCGACGGTCAAGCTTGCGAAAATGCGTCGTCCCTCCGGCACCAGCGCCACGCCACGACGTGCAATCGCTTCGGCCGGCATATTGGTGATGTCTTTGCCTTCCAGCAGCACCTTGCCGCCGGCAGCCGGCACCAGCCCGGCGACGGCCCCGAGCGTCGAGCTCTTGCCGGCACCGTTGGCGCCGACCAGCGCGACGATCTCACCGGTGCCGACGGTGAGATCGACATGGCGCACCGCCTCGACTTCACCGTACCGGATCCTGAGGGATTCGACGTTCAGCATGGCATCACGGAGCGGGAACGTCGGCCGCCGCCGGCACGACAGTCTCGACATACTTGGCTTCTCCGCCATCATAGCGCATCAGCACCACCGGACGGATCGGCATGCGGTCGGTGCCGGCATAGGTGATCTTGCCGGTAATCCCTTCGAAGTCCTTGAGATTGGCGATGGCGTCACGGATAGCTTTTGGGTCATCTGAACCGGCTATCTTCACCGCCTGGTCCAGGATCAGGCCGATCTCATAGCCATTGACCTCATAGGTCGATTCCGGCGCGTGACCGGCGTATTTGGTGAAGGCGGCGTTGAAGGCTTCCAGCTTGCTGCCCGCCTCCGGATAACCGGCAGCGGTGTAGACCACACCGTCGACCAACTTGCCGAGCGCCTTGATGGTCGGGGTTCCTATCGCATCGGCGCCGTAGACCGGTATTGTGATGCCTGCACCGCGCAATTGCTGGATGAAGGCCGGAAAGTCCGGTTCATAGGCTGCCGTCATGATCAGATCGGGTTGCTCGGCCAACCCCTTGATGTTGGTGATCTCGGCCGAAAAGTCCGGCTGGTTCATCGTGAAGGTACCGCGTCCGACGATCTTGCCGCCCTTCTTCTCAAAGACCTTGCCGAAATATTCCGGCAGGTTGGCAACATAGGTCGCGTCGGGCGACGTCAGCAGGAAGACCTTGCGCTTGCCCTCGGAAATCGCGAAGTCCGCAACAGCGGTCGCCTGCAGATTGTCCGCCGGATAGGTGCCGAACATCACGTCGCCGACCGCCTGGGTCAGCACTGGCGCGGAACCACACAATGTCAGCGATGGAATGCCTAGCGGCTGGGTGAGCTGACCGGCCGAGATCGAAGGGTCGGCGTCGCAGGGCGTGATCATGATCTTGGCGCCAGCGTCAATCAACTCCTGCGTGACGGTGGCCGTCTGCGCGGTATCGCTGCGCGTGTCCTTGATGATCAGATTGACCTTGTATTTGCCGGCAAGGCCACCTTTGGCGTTCAGGTCGTCGATTGCCATGCGCAGCCCGGCCAGTGCGGGCTGGTCATAGGGTGCCAGCCCTCCCGTCTGTGCACTGGCGGCGCCGATGATGATGATCTCTTCCGCAAGGGCCGGCGCAGCTGTCGCGACGGAAATGGCGGATATGGCTGCGAATAGTGCTGAGCGATTCCGAATATGCCTCATTTCAATTCTCCCACTTGATGCCCGGTTGTTCTTGTTCATTGGACGTCGTTTCCCTGGCGGGCGCGTGCTGTGCGGCTGCCGAGATAGGCGGCGACGACCGCGGGGTTGTTCTGCACCTCACCTGGTGTGCCATCGGCGATCACGCGGCCGCGATCGATCACGACGATGCGCTCGCATAGGTTCATCACCAGCCGCATGTCATGCTCGATGAGGATCACGCCGATGTGTCGTTCGTTGCGCACCGCCGCCAGGATCGAAACAAGCTCGGCTGTTTCCACCGCATTCATGCCTGCGGCAGGCTCGTCAAGCAGCAGGAAGCGCGGCTTCAGTGCCAGCGCACGCGCCACCTCCAGCCGGCGACGCTGGCCGTAAGCGAGGCTGGCCGCAGGACGGTCGGCGAAGCTTTCCAACCCCATACGGGCAAGTTCGCGCCTGGCAGCGGCCTCGGCGGCCGCCAGGCCAGGTTCGACTACGCGCGCTGCCACCACAACGTTTTCGAGCACCGTCATGCGCGGAAAGACACGAATGTTCTGAAAGGTGCGGGCGATGCCCGCGCGGGCGAAACGGAACGCGCTTGCCTGCCGGGCTGATGTGCCGACCGAAACGGTGCCGGAACTCGGCGTGACATCACCCGCGATCATGTTGAGCAGCGTCGTCTTGCCAGCGCCGTTGGGACCGATGATGCCGGTGATGCTGTCGGGCTGGAAGGACAGTGTCACATCATCCACCGCCACCACCCCGGCATAGCGGCGGGACAGGCGATCGACCGAGATCGAGCCGCCAGCTGCGCGCGCTGGTACCGCCTCTAGCTTGGAAAATTCCGCTTTTGCGTGGGAGCGGCGTAGAAGGTTCAGCTCGCGATCACCGAACAGGCCGGTCGGCCGCCGCCAGATGACGAGGATCATGGCGACCGCAAGCACACCTTGCGTCAGGCCGAATAGCACCGGCATCTCCAGGCCGAACAGCATGCCGCCGCCTTCGAAGCGGCGTACCACCTCGACCACCAGCACGGTGACGACGACGCCGGTGAATGCGCCAAGCGAGGATGCCATGCCACCGACGATCAGCATGGCGAGCATGGTGAAACCAAAGTCGAAATAGAAATCCTTGGGCGAAAAAGCACCGAGGAACTGCGCCATCATCGCACCGGCCGCCGCCGCCGCCACTGCCCCTAGAACCCACGCGGCCAGCCTCGCGATGCGGTGATCGACACCGACTGCAGCAGCGCCACGTTCGTCATCGGCAGCCGCACGTGCGGCAAGGCCGAAGGATGTTTCTCGAAACAGCCTCGCCGCAGCGATCGCCATGGCCGCGACCGCGACCGCAGTCCACAGCCCGACCTCGCGCGGCACGCCATAGAAAGGCTGGCTGCCTCGCGTGATCTCGCGTCCGGCGACAAGCAACGTGTAGACGATGATGAGCAAGGCCAGCGTGGCGATCGAAGCACTCGACCCGGAGAGCCTGAGCAGAGGTGTACCCGTGACCAGGCCGATCAGGACGGCCAGCACCAGCACCACCACGAGCGCCGCGAAAAAGGACATTTCGTACCCGGCCAGGAATTGCGGCAGGTCGCGCAGAGCGGTGCGCTGCAGGGCCGCGGGCAGGGTCAGGATGCCTGTTGCATAAGCACCCAATCCAACGAAGGCGGCATGGCCGAAGGAAACGATGCCGGTGTTGCCGGAGAACATCTGAAGGCCGAGCACTGCCGTCAGCATGATCGCGGCATAGGTGACCACACGCTGCATGGCGGCATTGCCGAAGAGGTAGATCGCCAATACCGCCAGCACCAGCGCGGCTATCATCGCCAGCGCATCGACGCCGGCATTACGGAATGCCGTCGGCAGGATCGAGCGAGACGTACTCCGTTCCATCGTCATGACGGCCATCACACGGCTCCGAAACGAAGCGGGGAGAACGGCGCCAGAACGGGCTGGGCACCATGCAGCGCCAGCTTGCCGACGGCTTCGCCTACCGCCGGCCCGGTCTTGAAGCCATGCCCTGACGAGCCCGCCGAAACGATCAGCCCCTCGATACCCGGCATGGCGCCGATCACCGGCAGATCGTCCGGACTCATGTCATAGAGACCGGCATAGCCGGGCCTGATCCCGAGCTCCATCATCGCCGGAACGCGGGAGGCGAAGGTCTCGAGGATATCGACGGATTCTGCCTCCTCGACCCCTTCCATATAATGGTCGGGATCTGCGACCAGTCGCGGCCTGACGGCCTCCTCATGCCGCACCCCGGTGCCGCCACCGGCCCAGGTGCCGGCGAGGATCACACCATCATTGTCAGGCCTCGCATAGTTGCGGGAAATGTCGTCGCACCAGGCCCACGGCATGACCTGGCGCGCCTTGCCGTTGGCATTCAGCACGGCCATCGGATGGCGCTCCACATGCAGTGGCAGGTCGAGCGAGACCGTTGCGAGCAGGCGGCGTGTCCAAGGCCCGGCTGCTAGAATGACCGTGTCGGCTTCGAGCACGGCTCCATCGGCAAGCGCGACGCCGGTGATCCGGTCACCCTGGCGCAACAAGCGGGTCACTTCGGTGTTCTGCATGATCCTTGCGCCGCGCGCACGCGCCGCGCGGGCTATCGCGTTGGTGGCCCCGAAAGCGTCGGCATAGCCATATTCCGGCTCCCAGATGGCAAGCGCCACACCGTCGGTGGAAAAGCCGCTCGCTTCGGCGGCGAATTCGGCCGGTGTCAATGTCTCCATTCGGGCGCCCTCGCCCCGGATGCGTTCCGCGGCGGCCAACCAGCTTGCGGCATTCTCCTCGCCACAAATCCACATCATGCCGACCTGGGTTACGAAGGATCCCTCCCCGGCGATCTCCGGAAGGGCGACCAGGATTTCCCGACCGCGAATGGCGAGCTGCGACAACTCCGGTATCAGGTAGAAGGCATGCAGGAGCGCGGACGATTTGCCGGACGGCCCTCCCGCGGGATGTGTCTGCTCGACAAGCGTTACCCGTGCACCTTCGCCAGCCAGGTGCATTGCCGCACTCGATCCGACGATGCCGGCGCCCACGATGATGATGTCACCACCACTCTTCATCTGTCGTTCCCCACAGTCTGTCGCTGCTTTATGGCCAGCTAAGACGACATCGGAAGCAATGTCAATATTTCTTCATTGTTGACCGATAAATCAGTTTCTGTAATAAACTCTGCAACGATAAAAAGAGCCGCCAGGGGAGGCAGATGGCGATACGCGACGTTCTGATGCGGCAGGATCTTGCGCTTACTCCTTCCGAGGAGAAGATTGTGCGTCTGCTGCTCACGGACTATCCGGGTGCCGGCCTCGGCAGTGCATCGAGCCTCGCCCGCCGCGCCGGCGTAAGCGATCCCACCGTGGTGCGGCTGGCCGTGAAACTGGGCTACGACGGCTATCCGGATTTTCAGGCAAAGCTGCTGGCGGAGGTCGAGGCGAGACTGCATTCGCCGCTGCTGATGATGGAAGCCAAGCGCCCGTCCGGCGCCGAGGACAATCCTATTCTGGCGTACCTGGCATCGGTGGATCAGGCGATGGGAAAGGCGGCAGGGATCACGCCGCTGACTTCTTATGACCGCACTGCCCGGCTCATCATGGAAGCCAAGGGCGAAGTCGTGCTCGTCGGCGGCCGCTTCAGCCGCCACGTCGCGGGTATGTTCGCTGGATATCTCCTGCAATTCCGACAGAATATTCGCGACATCGGCGTCCTTTCCAGCCAGTCCTTCGACGTCCTGGCCGACATGGGAAAAAAGGACGTACTCGTCGTTTTCGACTATCGCCGCTACCAGCTCGATGTCGTCTCGTTTGCCCGGCAGGCAGCCGCACGCGACGTGCGCGTCGTGCTGTTCACCGACCAATGGTTATCGCCCGTCGCCGAATTCGCGGAAACGACGATCGTCAGCCCGCTTGAAGTCGCCTCTCCCTATGACACCCTGGCACCGGCCATCGCCCAGATGGAGGCGCTCACGGCCCACATCCTTTCGACACTGGGAGATGACGGGCGCGCTCGTATCGAGCGGCTGGAGGAGGTCCGGCACGCCAATGCCGTCACTCTCGACAGCGAGCCGTCACAGGATGGCGCCAAGACACACCCCGGACCGAAATCATCAAGGCAGGACCGCAGATAATGACCCAGTCTCTCCCCAGGCGCGACGAGCCATTTCGGCGCGGCGAAACCGCGCTCCTGCTCGTCGACATGCAACGGATCTGGCTGGAGCCGGGCGCCGACCCCGACCATCCGGAACTTGGCCCTGACGACTATTTCTACCGCCAGACGGCGACTGAGACGATCCCCAACCAGGAGCGGCTGCTGAAAGCAGCACGTGCCAATGGGGTCGAAGTGCTGCACACAATCATCCAGAGCCTGACCGAAGACGGCCGCGACCGCTCGCTCGATCACAAGCTTACCCCCATCCATGTTCCGCCGAGCCTGCCGGAAGGCCTCCCGATAGCGCCGCTCGCCCCGGTCGGTGACGAGATCATGCTGCCTAAGACCTCCTCCGGCATCTTCAACTCGACCAATGTCGACTACCTGTTGAAGAACCTCGGCATTCGATACCTCATCGTAGTCGGCGTCCTGACCGACCAATGCGTCGACATGACGGTGCGCGATGCCGCCGATCGCGGCTATCTCGTCACTTGCATATCGGATGCTTGCGCCACCCGCACGCCGGAGCGGCATGCGATCGCGCTCAAGGCCTTCGGAGGCTATTGCTGGCTCACCGACACCGATACCGCCGTGGCCCGCATCGAAGCGATGGGGAAAGCCGCATGACGACGCCGGTCGAATCCCTCGTCGCGGTCGTCACGACAGATCTCGCCGCAATCACACGCGGTCGCTCGGTCGCCGAAAGCCGGCTCGACAAAATCGCCGCCACCGGCGTCGGCTGGCTGCAGGCGAACCTGTCGCTCACGCCGTTCAACTCCATCGTCGTGCCCAATCCCTGGGGTTCGTCGGGTGACCTGCGCCTTGTTCCAGACAGCAAGGCGCGCTTTCGCACCGCGCTGACCGGCTCCGCCACGCCATTCGACATGGTGGCCGGCAACATAGTCGAACTCGACGGCACGCCCTGGCTCGGCTGCACGCGCACCATGCTGATCGATGCGCTGGCCGAACTGAAGGCCGTTACCGGCCTCAGCCTCACAGGCGCCTTCGAACAGGAATTCCAGATTTCCGGTGCCGATTTTGTGCCCGCCCATTCGCTGTCGTTCGCAGCATTACGGCGTGCTGATCCCTTCGCGCCGACGCTGATGGCGGCGCTGGAGGAAGCCGGCGTTGCACCGGAGGTCATCATTGCCGAATTCGGCGATGAACAGTTCGAGGTCACACATGCCCCGGCCGACGCGCTTGCCGCCGCCGACCGTGCCGTGGCGATCCGTGAGATCACCCGTGAACTTGCCCGCAACAATGGCTGGCATGCGACCTTCGCGCCGAAATCCGTGCCGGATGGCGTCGGCAACGGCGTGCATATCCACTTCAGCTTCACCGACGCCGCCGACAAGCCGGTGACCTACGACGCCGGCAAGCCGGGCGGCCTCTCTGATATTGCCGGTGCCTTCTGTGCGGGTGTCCTGAAACATCTGCCGGCCATCACCGCGCTGACAGCATCGAGCGTGCCTTCCTTCTACAGGCTCAAGCCGCACAGTTGGAGTTCTTCTTACACTTGGCTTGCCGACCGCGACCGCGAAGCTTCCCTGCGCATCTGCCCGACGGTGACGATTGGCGGACGCGACCCGTCGCGGCAGTACAACATCGAATATCGCGCAGCCGATGCAACCGCCAACCCGTACCTGTCCATGGCCGCCATCGTGCGCGCCGGATTGGAGGGCATCAAAGCTGGTCTCGCCACGCCGCCGCTTGTCACGGGTGACCCGGAACAGATGACCGACGCGGAAAAGGCGAAACTTGGCCTGAAGCGGTTGCCGGAAAGCCTTCCCGCGGCAGTGGATGCCTTGCTTGCCGACGAGACCGTCACCGGCTGGTTCGCGCCAGCTTTCGTGGAGACCTTCGTCGGTGTCAAACGCCATGAAGTGGAGCGTCTCGCCAACCTCGACCCCGTCGACGTGTGTGACCTGTATCGAAAGCTCTACTGAATATGGACGCCGAACCCGAACACGACTGGCCGCAGGCCGTCGATGTCCTCAACGAGGACGGCCGCTCCGGCATCGTGCTTCTGTGCGAACACGCTTCCAACCACATGCCAGCCCGCTATCACGGGCTGGGCCTGGAAGCGCCGCATCTGCAGCGCCATATCGCCTGGGATATCGGCGCGGCAGCGGTGACCCGGCGTTTGTCGGCGCAGCTGGACGCGCCCGCCTTTCTCAGCAACTACTCGCGCCTGCTCATCGACCTCAATCGGCCTCTCGGGTCGGAGGGCAGTATCCCTGTGCGTTCAGAAGACACCGACATTCCCGGCAATGCCGGTATGGACGACGCTGAGCGCGCCCGGCGCGCGGCGGTTATGTTCACGCCGTTTCACGACGAGGTTGCGCGCCACCTGGACATACGGCAGGCGGCCGGACGATCGACGAAGATCGTCACGATCCACTCCTTCACGCCGGTCTTCCTCGGTGAAAGCCGCCCATGGCACGCCGGCGTGCTTTTTGATCGGGCTACCAAGCTCGGCGAGGGAATCCTTGACGGGCTGCGTCTCGATCCATCGCTCAACGTCGCGCCCAATGTCCCCTACGTCATCAGCGGGGATGCGGACTACGCCGTTCCGATCCACGGCGACCAGCGCGGCATCGAGGCAGCGCTGGTCGAGATCCGGCAGGATCTTCTCGCCAGTGAAGCCGGCATCGATGAATGGGCCGGAAGAATGGCTGCGGCGCTCGTGGGCCTCGATGAGGCCCGGACATGAGCAATCAGGGCCTGCGCGAGCGCGACGCCCGGGCGATCGCCGAAATCGGGCGGCTGCGTTTCTCGCCACTTTCGCTCATCGGCGGCCGCGGCAACCGGCTGATCGAGGAAGGTGGACGTGAAGTGCTCGACCTGTCCGGCTCGGCAGGCCCCGCATTGCTCGGCTACGGCCATCACGCCATAGTCGAGGCGGTGGAGAAATCCATCCGCAACATGGCGGGCGCCAGTCTGCTCCTTTATCCCAATGAGCCAGCCGTCTCGCTGGCCGAGAAGCTGCTGGCGGTCACGCCGGGCAAAGGCGAGCGCCGGGTCTGGTTCGGTCATTCCGGCTCCGACGCCAACGACTGCGCGCTGCGCGTGCTGGCGGCCGCCACCGGCCGGTCGCGGTTTATCTCCTTCATCGGCTCCTACCATGGCAATCTATCTGGCTCGATGGGCATCAGCGGCCACACCGCCATGACCCATACGTTGCCGAGGCCCGGCGTCCTGCTGCTGCCCTATCCCGATCCCTACCGGCCGCGCTTCAGCGCCGAGGCCGTTTTGTCCATGCTCGACTATCAGTTCGAGACCACCTGTCCACCCGATCAGGTCGCGGCCGTCTTTATCGAGCCGCTGATGTCCGATGGCGGCCTGATCGTGCCGCCCGCGGGGTTCTTCAAAACGCTGCAGGAGCGCTGCCGCCGGCATGGCATCAAGGTCGTTGTCGACGAAGTCAAGGTCGGCCTGGCGCGCAGCGGCCTGATGCACTGCTTCGAACACGAAGGCCTGACACCGGACATGGTGGTGTTCGGCAAGGGGCTCGGCGGCGGCCTGCCATTGTCGGCCGTGGTCGGGCCGAAGGAGATCATGGATCACGCACCGGCCTTTGCCCTGCTGACCACAGCCGGCAACCCCGTCGCAGCGGCGGCCGGCGGCGCGGTGCTCAAGGCAATCGAGGACCAGCGCCTGGCGGAACGTTCCGCCCGCATCGGCAAGCTGTTCGCCGACGGGCTGCGCGCGCTGGCCGGCAGGCACGAGATCATTGGCGAGGTGCGTGGTCGCGGCCTCGCCATCGGCGTCGATCTGGTGACGGATCGTGTCACTCGCGAGCCTGTGCCGGCAACGACCACGGCCAAGATCATTTATCGCTGCTACGAACTGGGCGCGGCCCTCACCTATGTCGGCTTGAAGGCTAATGTGCTGGAATTCATGCCGCCGCTGACGCTGACCGAGGACGAAGCCGCCGAAGGCGTCGCCGTCGTCGACCAGGCGATAACCGACGTCACCGCCGGCAAGGTCGCCGATGCGGATGTCGCTTCCTTCATGATGTGGTGAGGAGAGAGCCATGGGACTGGGTTGGCGCACGATCCCCGACGACATGCGTGCCTTCATCGAGGCGCAGAAACTGTTCTTCGTCGCGACGGCGCCGCAGGATGGCCGCGTGAACCTGTCGCCGAAAGGCCTGGACACGCTGCGGGTGCTGGACGAGCGCACCGTTACCTATCTCGATCTGACCGGCTCGGGCAACGAAACCGCAGCCCATGTCACTGAAAACGGACGCATGACCATGATGTTCTGCGCCTTTGCAGGCAAAGCCATGACCTTGCGCCTGTATGGCAGGGCAGAACTGATCCGGCCGGACCATCCGGAATGGCCAGCCCTGCGCGCGCCGTATCCCGACCTGCCCGGCGTACGCCAGCTCTTCCGGCTCAACGTCGAGAGCGTGGCAACCTCCTGCGGCTGGAGCATACCTGTCGTCGGTGAAATGCAGGAGCGTGATGAGCTGGTGAAATGGGCCTGCGCCCAGAGCGAGGACCAGATCGAGGCCTATCGTCTCGCCAACAACGTCGTCAGCATCGACGGGCTTTCGACCGGCTATGTATCCGACGATTTCTGATGGAAAGCTCAGATCACATCAGCCTTACCTTTTCCGATGGCGAGGCAATGCACTTCCCGCCGCTTGACGGCCAGTCCATCCTCACTTCGGCCGAAAAAGCCGGCAACGTGCTTGCCAGCAACTGCCGGGAAGGAACATGCCGCACCTGCATGGCGCGCGACGCCAACGGCAACGAAGTCCTGCTCTGCATCACGCCGGCGCAGCCCGGCATGGCCCTCAACCTGCCCTACCAGCGCACTGACGTGACGCCCCCTTCCTTGCGGCGCGCCAAGATCAACGCGTTTTCGCGTGTTTCACGTTCAGTCTGGGAAATCCGTTACCGGCTCCAGTTTCCATTGCCTTTCCTGCCCGGCCAGTATGTCGAGGTGCATTTTCCCGGCATGGACGCCCCGCGCCGCTTTTCGATGGCAAACCCGCCTTCACTGAAAGAGCAGGTGCTGCATGTGCGCGACCTGCCCGGCGGCGCCATGTCCACCTATCTCAACGAAAGGGCAAAGCCCGATGATGCCTTCACGGTGCGCGGCCCCTTCGGCGTCTTCTACCTGCGCTCGACCGCGCGGCCCAAACTGTTCGTCGCAGGAGGCACCGGCCTGGCACCGATCATCTCGATGCTGCTGTCCAGCATCGACGCCGCCACCACGCCACCTCTGGCCGTGATTGCCGGTTTTGCCGATGCCGAAGACGCCTATGCGCTCGAGGCTCTGCTCGCGCTCGCCGAAACGCTGCCTCTGGAGGTGGTTCTGGCTGCCGACAGGGCCGGAGGCGCCTGGAAGGGTTTTGTCGGCAATCCAGTCGCGGCTCTGAACGAAGTCCGCACCATCCCACTCGATGCCGGAACCGAGGCCTACCTCTGCGGGCCGCCTGCAATGGTGAACGCAGCGCGTGGTGCACTTCTGGCGCGTAACCTTCAGGCCACCGCGATCTTCAACGAAGAGTTCGTTCACTCCTCGTGATGGCTGGGCCTAATCGCCTCCCGCTCTAAGTCGACAGAAAGCAATCAGCAGGTTTGTTCCTGCCGCTTCGCCCAGGACTGCATTGCCGCAGGCAGCCAGGCGCCGAAGCCTTTGGCAATCGCTTCATAACGCTCGACGAAGTCGGCATGGGCTTCATAGAGGTTGGCCAGGTTTGCATAGGCGTCCGGTGTACATGGCTTGCTCCATGTCCTGGCAACCCAGCTTCGGTGCCGCTCGATCAGTGGATCGAGCGATCGCGCCTGCGGCGGAGCGCCATCCTGCATTGCCTGCGCCAATGCGTCCTCGATCTCCTTGAGCTCCTGCATGAGGCCGGCGTGATCGGTCGGAGACATCGACTGTGTCTTGACCGTGTTCGCTTCGATCTCGCCCCGAATGTTCTCACCGTAGCGCTCGATCAGCCAACTCTCATATTCGGCCTGTTTTTGCGGCGAGACCACACCGCTGTAGAGATCGGTATCCTTCATCGCTTTTTCTCCTTTCAGCTTGGCGATGGTGCGGTCGATTGTTTTCAACATGCGGCGGTGGCGTCCCGCCTCGGCTTCCAGCCTATCGCGCTGTTTGATGAGCGATTCCAGCCTATCGAAGGCGGGATCGTCGAGCACTGCGCTGATTTCGCCGAGCGACAGCCCGAGCTCGCGATGGATGAGGATCTGCTGCAGCCGAAGCAATTCCTCCTCGCCGTAGTAACGGTAGCGGTTGTCGCCGACGCGCGCGGGCCTAAGCAACCCGATCTCATCGTAATGATGCAACGTCCGTACCGAGATGCCGGCAAGTTCTGCCAGTTCGCTGACCGTATAGATTTCCATCGACCACACCTCGTGACCTCACTCAGATACGCTCTCACGCCGCGTGAGGGTCAAGCACGCAAATCCGGTTGCACGAACACCCATTCATCGCTAAGGAATTCGCCATGAACATGCTTTCGATCAAGACCATTTGGTGGTGGGCCAGCTAAGAGCGGCCCCTCGAAACGCGTGTGCGTGAAAGACCAGAGTGGCCGCAGGAGAAGTCCGGGCGGCCTTTTGTTTTCCAGAAATGCCTCCAGACCTCGCCGCGGCGGAACAGGGAGATGGCAATGACGGTGGAAATCCTGGAAAATGGCGCCGAGCGGTTCGTAACCGCGGGCGGTATCGCGATTACGCGCCAGCGGCACGACACGCCCTATCAGGGGGCTATCGAAGCCTACCTCGATGGGCTGAATGCGCGACGCGGCGCGGTCTTCTCGTCCAACTACGAATATCCCGGCCGCTATACGCGCTGGGACACCGCCATCATTGACCCGCCACTCGTCATCTCCTCACATGGCCGCGCGATGAAGATCGAAGCGCTGAATACCCGCGGTGAAGTCCTTCTGCCGACGATCAACAAGGTATTGGCCGGTCTTTCAGAAATAGCGCTCATCGAAAGCACGAAAGCGCTGACCAGGCTCGAAGTCGAGAAACCCGGGCGCGTCTTCACCGAGGAAGAGCGCAGCCGGATGCCCTCGGTCTTCACCGTTCTGCGCGCCATTACGGGCCTGTTCAAAAGCCCTGAAGACAGCAATCTCGGCCTCTATGGCGCCTTCGGCTACGACCTCGCCTTCCAGTTCGACCCCGTCGAGCTCAAGCTGGAACGCAAGGAAAGCCAGCGCGATCTCGTGCTGTTCCTGCCCGACGAGATCCTGGTCGTCGACCACTATTCCGCCAAGGCCTGGACCGACCGCTACGACTATGCCGGCGACGGGTTTTCGACCGAGGGCCTGCCGCGCGCCTCCGTCGCGGAGCCTTTCAAACCGGCGGACCGCATCCCGCCACGTGGGGACCATGAACCCGGCGAATATGCCAAGCTGGTGCGCCGCGCGATGGACAGCTTCAAGCGCGGCGACCTGTTCGAGGTCGTGCCCGGCCAGATGTTCTACGAACGCTGCGAGACGGCCCCTTCGGAAATCTCGCGCCGCCTCAAGACAATCAACCCTTCGCCCTATTCCTTCTTCATCAACCTCGGTGAAGGCGAATATCTGATTGGCGCTTCGCCGGAGATGTTCGTGCGCGTCAATGGACGCCGTGTCGAGACCTGCCCTATCTCCGGCACCATCAAGCGCGGCGACGACGCCATTTCGGACTCGGAACAGATCCTCAAGCTGCTCAATTCCAAGAAGGATGAATCCGAGCTCACCATGTGCTCGGATGTCGACCGCAACGACAAGTCCCGGGTTTGCGAGCCGGGCTCGGTACGCGTTATCGGCCGACGCCAGATCGAGATGTATTCGCGGCTGATCCACACGGTCGACCACATCGAGGGCCGCCTGCGCGAAGGCATGGATGCTTTCGACGCCTTCCTGTCCCACGCCTGGGCGGTGACGGTCACAGGCGCTCCTAAACTGTGGGCCATGCGCTTCATCGAGCAGAACGAGAAGAGCCCGCGCGCCTGGTATGGCGGCGCCATCGGCATGGTGCACTTCAACGGCGACATGAACACCGGCCTGACGTTGCGCACCATCCGCATCAAGGACGGAATCGCCGAAGTGCGCGCCGGCGCAACGCTGCTGTTCGATTCCGTTCCCGAGGAAGAAGAAGCCGAAACCGAACTGAAGGCCTCTGCCATGCTCTCTGCCATCCGTGACGCCAAGGCCGGCAATTCCGCCGGCACGGAACGTGAGACCGCCCGCGTCGGCGAAGGGGTTCGTATCCTGCTCGTCGACCATGAGGACAGCTTCGTCCATACATTGGCGAACTACTTCCGCCAGACCGGCGCCGACGTTTCCACCGTGCGCACACCGGTGCCGGAAGAAGTGTTCGACAGCTTCAAGCCGGATCTCGTTGTTCTCTCGCCCGGCCCCGGCACACCGAAGGATTTCGACTGCGCCGCCACCATCAAGAAGGCGAGAAAACGCGAACTGCCGATTTTCGGTGTCTGCCTCGGCCTGCAAGCACTGGCCGAAGCCTATGGTGGCGAGTTGAGACAACTTGCCATCCCCATGCACGGCAAACCGTCCCGCATCCGCGTCTCAAAACCCGGTGTCGTCTTCTCAGGCCTGCCGAAGGAAGTGACGGTGGGCCGCTATCATTCGATCTTTGCCGACCCGGTTCGCCTGCCTGATGATTTCATCGTCACGGCAGAGACGGAGGACGGCGTTATCATGGCCTTCGAACACAAGAAAGAACCGATTGCCGCGGTGCAATTCCATCCCGAATCGATCATGACCCTCGGTCACAATGCAGGCATGCGCATGATCGAAAATGTCGTCGCGCATCTGCCACGCAAGGCAAAGGAAAAGGCTGCCTAGACCGAAATGACCGCAGTAACGGCCAAGGACGCTTCCAAGCAGAAAGTCGCCACGCTCGCCTTCTGGTCGATCGTGGTGGCCTTTGTGGTGCTTGGCCTGAAACTCGTGGCCTGGCTGATCACCGGCTCGGTCGCGCTCTATTCCGATGCGCTGGAATCGATCGTCAACGTGATTGCTTCGGCCGCCGCCTTCTGGGCGATCCGCATCAGTCACAAGCCTGCGGACCAGGACCATCCCTTCGGCCATCACAAGGCGGAATATCTTTCGGCCGTGCTGGAGGGCGTGCTGATCGTGGTTGCCGCCATGCTGATCCTCAACGAGGTCTGGCGCACCTGGCAAAATCCGGCGCCACTCGAAAAGCCCTGGACCGGTCTGGGCGTCAACGGCCTGGCGACCTTGCTCAACGCCGTCTGGGCCTGGATGCTGATCAGGATCGGACGCTCCGAGCGCTCCCCCGCCCTGGTGGCCGACGGCAAGCACATCATGACCGACGTCGTCACCTCGGTCGGCGTCTTCATTGGCCTCGTCGGCGCTGTCTTCACCGGCTGGCGCTTCCTCGATCCGGCGCTCGCCGTTATCGTGGCGCTGAACATCCTGTGGCAGGGCTGGCATGTCATCGGATCATCGATGAGCGGACTGATGGATCGCGCCGTCGACATGGATGAACACATGCGCATCCGTGACATCATCTCGGCCAATTCCAAGGGTGCGCTGGAGGTCCACGATTTGCGGACCCGCATTGCCGGCCGCGCCACCTTCATCGAATTTCACATGGTGGTCGATGCGGACATGTCGGTCGGCGACAGCCACCTCATCTGCGATCGCATCGAAGACGCGTTGAGGGCCGAAATCCCGTCCGTACGCATCACCATCCACGTCGAGCCGGACAACGAAGCCAAATTGCCGAAGGGCACGGCGGCAGTGCCTTTCGCCTGACGCCGGACTGTTATTCAGCGCAGTCCGACTGCTGCATCGCTTCCAGGCGGAAAACCTTGTCATCCGATCTTGTCTCAGCCCTTCCGTCTGCCTGGCAAAGATCGGCGAGCGGCAGGCTTTCGTTCGGATTGGCCAGCATGATGGTGCCTTTGGCGCCACGGCGCAGATAGATTTCCTTCTGCGACAGGTCACAGGACATTCCGGCTGCGGCAGTCGCTACACAGCGCCACTGATCGGCTTCGCCCTCACAGGAATAGGCTTGTGTGCTCATCGCCCCCTTGCGGGTGGTCATGGCAACGACGAGGTCAGCCCCGTTCGGCCAGTCGGAAATCTTCCCTTTGGCTGCGAGAGAAGCGAGTTCAGCCTTGCCGCGGAAAACACGGATGGTCTGAGTCTCCTGTTCAGGATGTGACGCGAAATGTTCGGCAGAATAGTCGCGACCGAAGCAAAAAGGCTGGTCGGGCTTCAACCGCACACGCAGCGGATCGCCCAGCGCGGGGTTGATAGGGTCGATGCGCGCGAATTCGGCTTTGCAATCCGCCACGGGCCTTCGTTCGAGCAGGAAACCGTTGTCATCGGATCCGAGCGCCTGCCGTTCGTAGCCCGCTTTGCCGAGTTCGTCTTCCGCGCCGGCGTCCAGATAGATGTCACGGTCGAAGGCATCCACTTTGAGCCGCCCTTTCGCGTCCAGGCTGAGATCGGCCATCGTCCGATCACACTCCATGCCGCAATGGATCGATCCCTTCTCCTCGCCCTCTCCCGAGGTGTTGCACCAGCCGCCGACCCATTCGGGCCTGGACGCGCCACGCACGGTCGTCGTCATGAAGCCATTGTAGCCGGCAGAGCCCGTTTCACCGTAAGGATCCTCACTTGGCCGGCTGATCGGGTCGGCGCCATGATAAAAGAAGATGCGCGCAACCTTCTGATGCGGATGAGCTTTCAGATGGCTCACATCATAGATCCGGCTGAAACAGGCGGCTCCGCCATCCGGGCTGAGCTCCTTCAGCATCCGCGGCTCATCGGCCTCGACAGTTCCTGCCAGGGCAAGCACGCTGACCATGCCGGCTGTTGCCCCTGCGATCTTCTTCAACGTTATCATCGGGCCCTCCAACCGAGATCCGCTGTCGTGGATTTTATGCTAGGAACCTGTCGAAGGCCACGCGCATTATACTGCCGGAAACGGGACGATTTTCATGCTTCGCAGGGATATTTTCCGCGGTTTTCTGGCCTCGACCGGGGCTGTCTTGGGGCTAAAGACCGCGACGGCCGCGCCGGTATCATATCCAAGGCAGAAGGTTGCCTATCATCTCGACGATCTCGACAAGGTCGCGTTCGTGCTTGGCAATATCAAGAACCACTATGAAGGTACCGGCGGCGAGGTCGATATCGTTCTGGTGGTGCACGGCCCGGCACTTGCTGCGTTCAAACGCGAGGGTGCCTCGGCGGCGGTCTCCAGCCGTTTTGCCGGGCTGGTGAAAAAAGGGATGATGCCACAAGCCTGCGCCAACACCATGCACGGCATGGACATCGCATTGCCTGATCTGTTCGAAGGCTTCGCCAGCGCCGATGCCGGTGGGGTCGTGAAACTCGCCGAGCTGCAAGCCGCGGGTTATGCTTATCTAAGGCCTTGATACCGGGCCTGATTTCATCCGATGATCACCACAGAGGGTGGCGATCGAAGGGAGTGCCTGATGTATGGCCTGATCGGAAAGATGCGTGCAACTCCCGGCAAACGCGAGGAGCTCCTTCAGCTCCTGCTCGAGGCCACCGATTCCATGCCTGGCTGCCTGAACTACATCGTCGCCCGCGATCCCGCTGACACTACGGCGATCTGGGTTACCGAAGTCTGGGTGGATGCAGCGAGCCACAAAGCGTCGCTCCAGCTTCCGCATGTGCAGGAAGCAATCGCCAGAGCCCGCCCCATGGTAGCCGGGTTCGACTTCCAGTTCGAAACCGAGCCGGCCGGCGGCTACGGGCTGAACCAGCTGGACGACGCGGATGCGCGGAGCTGACGCCCTGCACATCCGCCTGGAACAATTCCAGGAGAGCGAGCAACGGTTTTCCGTCTGGAATTGCGTAAAAACAAAGAGTTAGAGCGTTTCTGTGAAAAACGGAAACGCTCTAACTGAGAGCAATTTGATCACTCGACCTGGATTTTGGCCTGCTTGACGATCGGCTCCCATTTGGCGAGCTCAGACTTGACATGGGCGCCAAGTTCTTCAGGCGTCGAGCCGACGATGGTGGCGCTGAAATCGCCCATCTTGGCAATCACGGCGGGATCCTTCATCGCCTTGTTCGCCGACGCATTGAGGCGATCGACAATCGCCTTCGGCGTTCCGGGCGGCGCAAACAGTGCGTTCCACGTATAGGTCTCGTAACCCGGTACGCCCGATTCCGCGATGGTCGGCAGGTCCGGGAAGGACGGTACGCGCTTGGCCGTCGTCACTCCGAGCGCCTTCAGCGTTCCGCCCTTGACATGCGAGGACGACGACGGCAGGTTGTCGAACATGATCGGCACCTGGTTGGCGATTACATCGTTGAGCGCGGGGCCGGCTCCCTTGTAAGGGATGTGCTGCATCTCGACACCGGCCATGATCTTGAACAGTTCGCCCGAGAGATGCAGAGGCGTGCCGATACCTGACGAGGCGTATGAGTACTTGTCAGGCTCGGCCTTCAGCAGCGTGACCAGTTCCTGCACGTTCTTGACTGGCAATTCCGGATTGACCACCAGAACATTGGGCACAATCACCAGCAGTGAAACCGGCGAAAAATCCTTTTCGGGATCATAGGGTTTGGTTTTGAGGATCAGTGGATTGAGGGCATGGGTGGCAACCGTACCCATCAGGATGGTGTAGCCATCCGGATCGGCACGCGCGACGCGGTCCGCGCCGATATTGCCGCCTGCGCCAGCGACGTTCTCTACAATCACCTGTTGGCCGAGATCATCCGACATCTTCTGCGCGATGATGCGCGCCACGAGGTCGGTCGAGCCACCAGCGGCGAATGGCACCACCAGCGTCACTGTGCGGTTGGGGAATTCCTGCGCGATCGACTGCGATACCATGCCGGACAGCGGCAACACCGACAGCCCGAGCGCCAGGATGGCGCGACGTGTGAATTTAGAAAATGCCATGCTGTTCCTCCTCATCCTCACCCCTTGCGCGCCTCGCGCCCGAATTGGTTACGACAATCGAACGAGGCAGACAACAAGGAGTGAGGATGCGAGGAGACAGCCTCAATCCAGACGGTGTTTCAGATCCTCGTCCAGCCAGCGGCTGAAGAAGTAAGGAAGCTGCTTGTGCCACCACGGCCAGTCATGGTCGACATCGCCACCCCAATAGTCGACCCAGGCGGGGATCGCCTTGTCTCGCAACACGCGCTCCAGGGCATGCGTCTCGACCAGCATCTGTTCTTCCCAGGCGCCCTGTCCGCAGCAGAAGATCAGTCGCAACGAGCGCAGCCGCGCCAGCAGCGCGTCGTCAGACAAGCCGGGCAGATAGTTGAGCGGGGAGTTGAAGTAGATATCGCCCGCCAGGCCATCTCCGAGGAAACCTCGGGTCGAATAGACCCCCGACAGGGAGATCACGCCTGCCGCCAGATCGGGGTAACGGAACACGAAGTTCGACGCGTGATAACCGCCCATCGAACAGCCCGAAAACAGCGGCTTCAGCGAGCGCCCGCCATTGGCTTCCGAAGAGATGGCCGTGAATTCCGGCAAGGCTTCTTCGCGCAAGTAACGGAAATAGGCTTCATGCCTGGCGATCCGCTGAGCCGGGGCGCCATGCTTGTCGAAGAAGCTCTCACTGTCGATGCCATCGACCGTGAATATCTGGATGCGGCCGGTTTCGATGAACTCGGTGAGCGCGCCAACCCCGCCGGCATCCTCGAACTGATAGAAACGTCCTTGCGAGGTCGGAAAGACGATGACCGGGCGCCCAGCATAGCCGTAACGCTTGTATTCCATGTCCCGGCCGAGTTTGCCGCTCCAGCGCTTGTGATAGGAGATATCCATTGCTCACGCCTCCTCGGCATGGATGTAGTCAACCGCCGCGCGCAGCGCCTGACGATCCTGCGAACGCAGCTGATATGCGTAATTTCCCATGGCGCGGCTGAAGACCTCTTCGATCTCCTGATGGTGGACGATCTTGTCGGCGTGGGCGGCTAACACATCGGCATGGCTGTGGCGATAGCGGATGTGCTTCTTGCGGCTGGCGTAGACGGTGAAATACTTGCCTTTGAACGGTCCGCCCACTTCGTTCCGGACCACCATATTGGCCCATTCGGCATAGATATCGATATCGAAGGTGTAGTTGATGGCGTCCGGCATCCAGGCACCGGGCGGACGGATATTGACCTCCAGCGCGATGATCCGGCCCTGCCTGGTTTCGAACAGCTCGATATGGAAGAAGCGCTCCTTGAGGTCGAATGCCTTGACGATCTTGCGGCCGGCCTCCTCCACCTCCGCCGGGATTTCCGGACGGCAGGTGTAGCTCATGTGCCTGTTCTTGTTGACGACGTCCATGATGGAGTCGTCGTATTTGGTGCTCGCGGCAAAGACGACCTTGCCGTCCCGATTGACCAGGCCGTCATAGGTCACAACCAGCCCGTCGATGAACTCCTCCATGACGAAGCTCATGCCTTCCGGCTTGATACGGAAGAACTCCTCCAGTTCGGTGACGTTGGAAATCTTGTAGGTGTGTGCTGCCCCCGCCCCGGAGTCGGGTTTCACCACCACCGGATAGCCGACCTTGCGCAGGAAGGTCGTGGCGCCGGCGCGATCGGATGTCTTGCGCTGAGCGATCACATTGACGCCGGCCTTGCGGAAGGAGGCCCGCATCCGGCTCTTGCGTTTGATGTTCTTCACATAGTCGAGCTTGATGCCTTCGATGTTGAAGTCGGTGCGGATGCCGGCTTCCAGATCGAGCCAATGTTCGTTGAGCGACTCGAACCGGTCGATGCGCCCCCATTTGTGGATGAAGTGCCCCATCGCCCGATAAATCTGGTCGTAGTCTTCCAGATCAGCGATGCGATAATACTCGCCGAGCGCGTCTTTGAGCCGGGGCGCCAGCGCTTCGTAAGGCGTGTCGCCTATCCCCAGCACCGTTGCGCCCGCCTTTTTCAACCGGTCGCAGAAATCGGCGCCATTGGCTGGAAAATGCGGCGAGAAGAACACGAAATTCATGATCAGTCCTCCTGGTCGCCACGCCCCCACCACGCGATCAGTGAACTCTGCCGCATTTGTGTGAAACCGCAAAGAGAAACCGCGCTGGCGCTCCGGAGCTTCGACGTCACGACGTCTCGCTTGCCTCCAATAAAACGCTCCTGTATGAGAACGGCCATGAAGACGCGCCCAGCATCGTTTGCTTTCCGTCCGACCGGCCTCGCCGGCGAGACCGTGCGCGCGCTTTCCTCGACCCTACTTCTTCTCGGCCTTATCGGCGATCGCCGGGTCCGCTGAAGGAGCGCCCGGCGGTCGTTGCCGCCAGGGCTTATTGCCAGGCAAGCTCCTCAAGTCACCAAACCGATTGACTTAGCCCAAAGGCGCTGCTTGTGCTTCGGCAATGCCGGCCAGCAGCCGGGAGACTGAAAGATGAATTCAACACAACGAATGAGCGTCGAGGCCGACATGCCCCAAGCTTTCGCCCCCAAAGGCATGCCGAATGCCGTACGCAAATACGAACCCTATCCCTTGGTTGGCCTCACCGACCGTACATGGCCGAACAACAAGATCGAAAAAGCGCCGATCTGGTGCTCCGTCGACCTGCGTGACGGCAATCAGGCCCTGATCGACCCGATGGGCCACGAGCGCAAGGCGCGCATGTTCCAACTGTTGCTCGATATGGGCTTCAGGGAAATCGAGGTTGGCTTTCCATCCGCTTCGCAGACCGATTTCGACTTCGCTCGCTGGTGCATCGAGCAAAGCAATGTGCCCGACACTGTCGATCTGCAGGTGCTGGTTCAGTGCCGGCCGGAACTGATCTCCCGCACATTCGAGGCGCTGGAAGGCGCCAAGACGCCGATCGTGCACTTCTACAACTCGACCAGCGAGCTGCAGCGCCGCGTCGTCTTCCAGAAGGATGTAACCGGCATCAAGCAGATCGCCACCGACGCCGCCAAGATGATCACCGACATGGCCGCAAAAGCCGGCGGTGGCTATCGCTTCCAGTACTCGCCGGAAAGCTTCACCGGCACCGAACTGGAGGTGGCTCTGGAAATCTGCAACGCAGTGACCGAAATCGTGAAGCCGACGCCTGAGAACAAGCTGATCATCAACCTGCCCTCGACCGTCGAAATGTCGACGCCGAACGTCTATGCCGACCGTATCGAATGGATGATCCGACATCTCGACAATCGCGACAACCTGATCATCTCGCTGCATCCGCATAATGACCGCGGCACAGGCATCGCCACCACCGAGCTCGGCCTGATGGCCGGCGCCGATCGCGTCGAGGGCACTTTGTTCGGCAACGGTGAGCGCACCGGAAATGTCGATGTCGTCACGCTGGCGCTCAATATGTTCACGCAAGGCGTCGACCCTGACCTGGACTGCTCCGACATCAACCGCATGAAGGATGTCTATGAGTATTCCAACCAGCTCAGGATTCCTGAACGCCACCCCTATGTCGGCGAACTGGTCTACACCGCCTTTTCGGGCTCGCATCAGGACGCCATCAACAAGGGCATGAAAGCGATCCAGAGCGCTAACAAGGAGGTATGGGAGGTGCCATACCTGCCGATCGACCCGCAGGATGTCGGCCGCAGTTATGAAGCGATCATCCGCATCAATTCGCAATCCGGCAAAGGCGGTATCGCCTATGTGCTGCAGGCCGATTACGGGATCAACCTGCCGCGCAATCTGCAGATCGAATTCAGCCAGGATATCCAGGCCATCACCGATGCCGAGGGCAAGGAGGTGTCGGCAAAGCGGATTTACGATCGCTTCATCGACAGATATGTCGAACAGCCTCGCGGACGGCTGAAGTTTGTCGATCATCAGACCTTCCCGGATCCCACGGTAAAAGGCCGGCGTGTTGTCGAGGCGGTCATACTCGACAAAGGCAAGGAAACCATCATCAAGGGCACTGGCACTGGCCCTATCGACGGGTTCGTCGACGCGCTTTCGCGCCATGTCGGTATCGCGATGTCGGTGCTCGATTATTCCGAACATTCCTTGCAGCGTGGCTCGAACGCCTCGGCAGTCTCGTATGTCGAAATGGAGCATGATGGCGGCAAGGTTTTCGGTGCCGGCATCAACACCAACATCGTCGCAGCTTCCCTTGAGGCCGTCGTCTCCGCGGCGAATCGTATAATCGGTCTCAAAACCCGCTGATTTCCTCGCTTTGCGAAAACCCCGGCTGGATTTTTCCAACCGGGGTTGTAATGATTCAGCCGGGCTTGGGGCGATATTGGCGCGGAAGTGCGAATATCGCGGCTAATATTGTGCGACCTGTGCCGGCTTGAGAGGTTCGATACTTGCAGCATTCCACGCCTGCCGCCCCCGCAGTGCGCGAAACGCTTGATAGACTCCTGGCGAGCCAGACATTTGGACGCTCAGAGCGCGCGCGCGAATTGCTGCGCTATCTTGTTGAGCGAGAGCAGTCCGGCGACGCCGACAAGCTCAAGGGCTTTTCCATCGCCGTCGATGTCTTCGGCAAGGATGCAGGGTTCGACCCCTCCACCGATGCAGTGGTGCGTGTGCAGGCGGGCAGGCTGAGAGAACTGCTCGATCAGTATTTTACCAGCGAAGGGGCCGGCGAGCCGATCCGCATCATCATTCCACGCGGCAGCTATATCCCAAGTTACGCACCGAACGGGGTCGGGATTCCGATCCAGCAGCAGCCGACACAGCGGCAGGCCCCCACCATTCCGGGCCAGACGCCAGTGATGGCGGCAGTGGAAGCGGCGTCCGCGTCCGGACTGCAAGACCTGTCGGGTGCTTCGGTTATCCTGTTCAGGCATCTGCATGCCTTCTGGATCGCAATAGCGATCTTTTTCATCGTGATGATCACCCTTATGGTGCTCATGCTGCGCCAAACCTACGGGCCAGAAACGGCTCAAGGTGCCTCAGGCACCGCTGGGATCACAGCCAGCAGTTCGGCGGCGGCAACGTTGGAGAAGTTGCCAGCTGTCTATCTGGTGCTCTCGGAGAAGACACCTCAGACCCAGCGTATCGAAACGATATTTCGAGCTGGTCTTTCCAATATGGAAACGATCCAGTTCATTGACCGGAAGCCTGACGACGACAAAGCTCAGGCAGACGAGCCGACGACCTTCGCCTTCAATCTCGGATCAGGCGCTACTCTCGGCAGCGTGGCCATTGAAGTCAAAAATCTCAAAACCGGACGCATCCTCACTTCGGAAACGCTGACGGCGTTCGAAACCACTGCTTCGCAGGCGACCGATCATGTCGCCAAGATTCTGAGCGACGTCACGGGCCCGTTTGGTTCGATTTATGGCTACATCGAACAGAATCGGCTGCAGAACGATTTGACCACATGCATCATCCTGTCGAAGACCTACCCGTCCAACCAGAGCGCCAAGAACCACGAAGCGGCCTACCGCTGTCTTGAGAACCTGGTCGCCCATGGCGAGGCATCGGCGTTGATCTATGCGTTGCTTGCGGGACAGCAGTTGGACGCCATCATCTGGGGTTATCCTTATCCGCCCAATCCAAGCGTGCAGGAGGCGATGGCGCTTGTGAACAAGGCCATACAGATCGATCCGACCAGTTCACGCGCCTACCGTATGGCCGCTTATGCCGAAGGGGTCGTTGGCAACCAGAAAGAACGAGTTCGCTGGGCGAAGAAGGCCTTTGATGCAGCCCCTTACGACCTGAGAGCCGTTTACCACTATGGCTGGGCACTGGTCATGGTGGGAAATTACCAGGAGGGCACGGCGCTCCTGGCGCGCAGTCTCAACCTTGCCAATCCACACAGCAAATGGCTCGACTATGCCCTCTTCCAGGGTGCCTTCATGGAAGGTGATCTGGAGTTGCAGAAGCGGGCGACAATGGCACTGTCGGCTGTCGAGCCTCAGCCGGAGTATCTTGCCGCGCAGCTTGTCGTGGCCGCAAGCAACAGCGACAACACCGAAGCAGGGCGGATCCTTACGGAAATCAACGCCAAATTCCCGGAATTTGCAGCGGATCCGCGCGCAACCTTCCTCAAAAATCACTATCCGCCCGATATGAGCGAAAAACTGCTGCAAGCGTTGTGGGCTGCCGGTTTGCCACGCAACGCCGCTGCGCGCGAGCAGCAGCCTGCCCCTGCTGTCGTCGGCCCGGCTTCGGAGGATCTGCCGGTTGTGTATCTGACGGTGAAAGGAACCGACGCCGCGGTGGAGCGCGTCGTCACTGCCTTGCGCTCAGGTCTGGCACATTTCGAAACCATAAATTTTGTCGGCCGGGAGCCAACGCAGGATCGCAACAGAGCGGCAGACGAAACGAGCTTCGTCTTCAATGTCCAGCCAGGTTCCACGGCAGGCACTGTGGCTGTTGAAGTACAAAACCTGCAGAGCGGTACGGTTGTTCTGTCCCGCAATCTGGCAGCTTTCGACACGACCACATCGCAGATCACGCTGCAGGTCGGGAAAATCCTCGGAGATGCCGCACCGGCCTCGGGCGCCCTATACACCTTCATGGCACGGAACGGCCTCGCCAAGGGCCTGGTTGATTGCCTGGTTCAGGAAAACGCGTTCGAACTGGAAGCCAATGCCAAGGTTCACGAAAGTGCCTATCGATGTTTCGAGGCTTTGGCCAATAGCAATGCCAAATCGTCAATCGTCTATTCGAGCTTGTCGACTTTAACGACGACCGGCTTGATCTGGCGTTACGCCTACCCGCCTGATGGTTCGTTGGAAAAGGCCGGAGAGTTCGCACAACGCGCCATACAAGCGGATTCCTCGAGTCCTCGCGCCTACAATGCCAAGGCCTATATCTCGAACCGGCTGGGCATATGGACGGACACAGTGCAGTGGACGACGAAGGCGTACGAAATGAATCCGTACGACCCTCAGGCGATCGCAGCCTACGCGTATGCTCTGACTTTCAGCGGCGACTACGCGAGGGGCACGACCATCATGGCTCAGGCGATCGAAGCCGCAAACGGCGCTCATGCCGCGTGGTGGGACTACGGCCTTTTTGCAAGTGCCTATATGCAAGGTGACAGGGAGCTGGCGGCCAGGGCGGTTGCGCCTCTCGCAACCGTGGCTCCCAACCCGCTTTTTCTCACCGGCAGATTGATCGTCGCATCCGAAGGTGGCAATCAGCGTCTGGTCACAGACATCATCGATCAGCTGGAAGCAAATTTTCCGACATACGTCTCCGACCCACGGGCAACTCTTACCAAGCGCAACTATCCGCCCGATATGGTAGAAAAGTTCATTGGAGCCCTTCGGACAGCGGGACTAAGCGGCGCGACTTGATGACTTCCAAGAGCCTTTTCGCCCACAAACAAGGAACCGGACCGGAAGCAATTGTGTTGCTGCACGGATTTGGTGGCTCACACAGCATCTGGGCAGAGATCGGACCTCAACTTGCCTCCGAGGCTGAGATCATCGCTTATGACCTGCCCGGCCATGGTGCCTCGCTGGAGGTCGAAGGAGCGCGCTCGCCCAAAAAGATGGCCGAGGCTGTTCTTGCCGATATCGTGGAACGCGACGCCAACCGCATCCATCTGGTCGGCCATTCCATGGGCGGCGCCGTCGCGACCTTGATCGCACTTTCGGCTCCCGGGCGCATTGCATCGCTGACATTGTTGGCGCCAGGGGGCTATGGCGAAGAGATTGATGCCGCGCTGCTGCGCCGATTTGCCAAGGCCTCCCAGGATGATGAAATCCGGGCATGCCTTGCCGCGATGTCGGGCCCCGGGCACCTCGTGTCCGACCAGGCGATTGCCGATGGCGTGGCGATGCGGGCGCATTCCGGTCAGATGGAAAAGCTCGCCGAGATCGTCATGGCCATCACCCGTGGTGGGCGGCAAGGCGTGATTCCTGCCGAGTTGGTCGCAGGTCTTGCGATGCCTGTGGCCGTGGTCTGGGGTGTCCTGGATTCCGTCCTGCCCGTCGGTCAGACCGATAACCTGCCTGCCCATTTCGACCTGCACCTCGTGCCCGTCGCTGGCCACATGTTGATCGACGAAGCACCCGGGCTGATTGTCGAATTGCTGCGCGGCATCTTGCGGAATCAGGCCTGAGATCATTCCGACACAATTGCGGCAGATGAAATCTGTCCCGGTTCGTGTTAACCGGTTGTTTACCAAACCGCGAGGCAAGGCGATGCTGGAAACAGGCGAAAGCGTAACCCCCATCAACCAGGCGCGCAGCAAGCTGTCAGAGGCCGTTCGCGATGTGAAGAACGCATTGGCCGACCGTGACGACGTTGTCGTCGACATGCGCGAGGCCCATCGCATGCGCCTGGAATTGCTGGCCTCGGAACTGGCGCCTGTGTTTGCAGACGTGCCCTCCGATATCGACTACTTCGATTTCGCGTTATCCTCGGGACTGCAGCCGCGATTGTGGATCGACGCGGTCAGCCATGTCGCGATGGGTCGTGATCGTCGAACTTATCGTTTCGTCAAAGACACTCGCCTTGGCCGCGTCGTCCTGGCCGAATCCCAGGATATGAAGGTCGTTGGCGATCAGGTCACCCGCTACATCGCCGAGCGTCTGGTTGAACGGCAGCGCCTCATGGAAGGCGGTATCGAACCAGTGGAACAGCCGGCACCTCAGGCTGGTTCGGAAGCGGAAGCCAAGTCTCACACCAGCGGCCAGACGCGCGGACGCACGATCCTTGGCGGGTTTGGTCTGGTTCTGGTTGGTGCCCTCGTTGGCCTCGGGGTCTCAGCGGCCCTGTTTTGGGATCGTCTCGTACCGTTGATCGAAAACCTCAGGCCGTAGATTTTTCCGGCTCGGCGCCAAGTTCCAGCGTCTGAAGATCGGCGACGGTGAGCGCAGGTCCGGTGAGGCCGCGACGCGTCAACCCGATGCGCCAGCCGCTGGCAGCTTTCTCGATTTCGATCAGATTGTATTGGGCAGCAGGGTGACGCCCTCCCGGCCCCTGCCCCGCGGCAGCAACGCCAACGACCGGCAGCCGGTGGACACGCCCGATCCAGAACAGTGTCGGATCGTGTGAATGGCCGTGCAACACAAGCTCGGCGCCATGTCGCTTGACGAGATTCTGGAACCGGCGGATGCCGAAAAGCCGCTTGGTCTGCGCCACCGCGCCGCGTATCGGCGGGTGGTGAATGAGGATCACCCTGCACAGGCCCTGCTTGCCGGTTTCGTCCAGAAGCTCCGCCAGGCGTGCAGCCTGCCTCTCCTCGAAGAAACCGTTGGCCATGAAAGGTGCAGTCGCGCGCGCGGTGGAGACCCCGATCAGCGCGACCTCGCCGCGCAGCCTCAGATAGGGAAAACTATGGCGATCGACTTGGATGTTGGCGCCATCGCTGCTCATCCACGGCGCCCAGGCGCGGCACGCCTTGTCGAATGCACCGGGTACATAGGCGTCGTGATTGCCCGGAACCACGGAAACATCGCGCGGCGACCCGAGCATTTCCAGCCACAGTCGGGCCATTTCGATTTCGCTGTCCAGCGCCAGATTGACCAGATCGCCGGTCACCGCAATATGATCGGCGCCACTTGCCTTGAGATCGGCCACCAGCGTGTCGATGACGGCATCGTGCATGGTACGGCGGCGGTTGCGTTGCCAGTTGACGTAGCCCAACACACGCTTGGAGGCGAGATCGCGATACGATACACCGGGCAGCGGGCCGAGATGGGCGTCGGAGAGATGCGCAAGCCTGAACATGAAATCTTCATAGGCGACCGATCGTCCGCAATCCACCTATGGTTCACCTGAAATGACTGGCAGCGACCCCGAACAGCCCTTCCGCCAGACCGGCTGGCCCCGCCTGAGAACGAAATTTTTCCACACCCTGTTCCTGCTCAGGCGACCGATGACACTCGGCGTGCGCGGACTTGTCTATGACCGTGCGAAGAACAGCGTTTTCCTGATCCGTCACACCTATGTTCCCGGTTGGCAATTGCCGGGCGGCGGTGTCGAAAAAGGCGAGACAATGGAAGAGGCGCTGGCCCGCGAACTCGAGGAGGAAGGCAACATCGCAATTTCGGCGCCGGCAGCGCTGAAATCCTTCCACTTCAACAGGATCTCGAGCCCGCGTGACCATGTCGGGCTCTACCTGATCGAGGCCTTCCGTCAGACCGGGCCCAAACATCCCGACCACGAGATCGCCGAAGCCGGCTTCTTCCCGCTCGACCAACTGCCCGAAGGCACGACGCCGGCGACCCTGAGACGCCTCGCCGAGACATTCCACGGCGCGGTGGCTTCGCCCTATTGGTAGATCATGCAGCCTTCCTGAATCGGCTGCGGTCGTGCGGCGCCAGATGGTCGACTTGCGGCCCGAGCGGGATGATCCCGGTCGGATTGATGCCGCGATGGCTGGCGTAGTAATGCGCCTTGATGTGATGCATATCGACCGTGTTTGACACGTCCGGCACCTGGTAGAGGTCGCGCAGGTAGTTCGACAGATTCGGGTAGTCCGCGATGCGACGCAGGTTGCATTTGAAATGGCCGACATAAACCGGATCGAAACGAACAAGCGTGGTGAAGAGACGCCAATCCGCCTCGGTGATGTGGTCGCCGACGAGATAGCGCTGGCGCGATAGCCTCGCCTCCAGGCTGTCAAGCGCCGCAAACAGGTCTGCGAACGCTTCTTCGTAGGCAGCCTGTTCAGTTGCAAAGCCAGCGCGATAGACGCCATTGTTGACGGCTTTGTAGACCTCCGCATTGACGGTATCGATTTCGGCTCGCTGTTTCTGTGGATAGAAATCGACCGTGCCATCCCCCCATTCGTCGAAAGCCGAGTTCAACATCCGGATGATCTCGGAAGACTCATTGGAGACAATCGTCTGTTCTTTTCTGTCCCACAGGACAGGCACGGTAACCCTGCCGGAATAAGTCGAATCTGCCTTTGTGTAGATCTGATGCAGGAAGTCGAGACCATAGAGCGCATCGCCCGTTGCGCCGTCTTCCGCCATGAAAGTCCAGCCATTCTCGCCCATGAAATGGTGCACGACTGAGACTGAGATCACCTTTTCAAGCTTTTTCAGCACCCTGAAGATGAGCGTGCGATGCGCCCAGGGACAGGCAAGCGAAACATAGAGGTGATAACGACCGGGTTCGGCCTTGAAACCTCGCGAACGGCCCGCCACCGGCTTGCCATCGACGGTTATCCAGTCGCGCCATTGCGATTGAGAACGTTCGAACCTGCCACCGCTGCTGGTGGTATCGTACCAGCGGTCCTGCCATTGGCCATCGACAAGCAATCCCATCGACACATCCTCCTATCTTCCAATTTCAATCTAATGGGCATGCCGGGCCTGGGGAACGCGTTTTGGCTGAACACACTGTCAAATGCTGGCGCAACGCCACTCAAAACATCGATTGCGATCCAGAAAGTTTGATGCTAGCGGACAATCCGCATGTTCGACTTTGCAACGATCCGGTTCGACCGACGACGAAAGATCGCCCGCGCTTGAAGCGCTGACTGGCGAACGCTGCCGCTTGCAGCAACCTTTCCTTGCATACCGGAACGCAAAGACCATGAGCCTTGCCGACGTGACCTACCTGCCGGAAACCCTGGCACACGATCCCGAGATCGAATCCATCAACGAAGAAGCCTTCGGGCCCGGGCGCTTCGCTCGCGCCGCCTACAAGATCCGCGAAGGCGGTCCTCATGAACGCGACCTCTCCTTCGTAGCCATGAACGGCGGCACGGTGATCGCTTCGGTGCGCATGACACGTATCGAGGCAGGTTCCGGCAAAGCGCACCTTCTCGGCCCTTTGGCAGTGCGGCCCGCCTTCAAGAATCTCGGCATCGGCCGCAAACTCGTGGCTATGGCGCTGGAAGCCGCCGCAAAAACCGGCTCGGCCTGCGTCGTCCTGGTCGGTGATGAACCCTACTATGGCCCACTTGGCTTCAAGCGGATCCCGCGCGGACAGATTTCCATGCCACGCCCGGTCGACCTCGATCGCCTTCTGGCACACGAAATCGAACCCGGTTCAGTAGCCAAACTGACCGGCATGGTTCATCACGCAGACCAGGTTGGCGTCGGCGAACCGGCATAACGCGAGGGCATCGGCCCCAGATTGCCTTGCCTGTTGCAGCGCTTGCCGCAGGCCCCTAGCATACCCAGACGAGCGAGGAGAACAGCGCATGAACCCACACGGCCAGATCGCAATCGTGACCGGCGGCGGCTCGGGTCTCGGCGAAGCGACGGCGCGCGCGCTTGCGGCCAAGGGCGCCAAGGTCGCCCTCTTCGATGTCAGCATCGATCGTGCCGACAAGGTGGCGGCGGACATCGGTGGCATCGCGGTCAAATGCGACGTCTCCAGCGCCGAGAACGGGGCGGCCGCGGTGGCCGAGGTCGCGAAATCGCTCGGGGAGCCGCGCATCCTGGTGAATTGTGCCGGCATCGCCATCGGCGTGAAGACGGTGGGCAAGGACGGCCCACATCCCCTCGACCAGTACCGCAGGGTGATCGAGGTCAACCTGATCGGCAGCTTCAACATGATCCGGCTGGTTGCAGATCGCGCCGCCAGGCTCGAACCGCTGACCGGTGGCGAGCGCGGCGTCATCGTCAACACAGCCTCAGTTGCGGCTTTTGACGGACAGATCGGGCAAGCCGCCTATTCCGCCTCCAAAGGCGGCGTGGTCGGCATGACCTTGCCGGTTGCACGCGACCTTGCCCGCTCCGGTATCCGCGTCTGTACAATCGCACCCGGCATCTTCAAGACACCCATGATGGCCGGCATGCCACAGGAGGTCCAGGACTCGCTCGGCGCTGCCGTGCCTTTCCCCTCCCGGCTCGGTGAGCCGTCCGAATATGCGGCGCTGGCGCTGCATATTGTCGAAAACCAGATGTTGAATGGCGAGACCATCCGCCTGGACGGCGCCATCCGCATGGCACCGAAATAGGCTTATGACAGAAGCCGCGCCGCAGGAAATCAAACGCGGGCCGCTGGCCGGACTTGTTGTGATCGAGATGGCAGGGCTGGGTCCCGTCCCGCTTGCTGCTCTCATGCTTTCCGAGATGGGGGCGACAGTGCTTCGCATAGAGCGCAGCGGTCCCAACCGGCAATTCATGCCGCTGCCGGCCGAAAATGACCTGGACCGGCATGGCCGCGAACTCCTTGCCTTGGACCTGAAGCGGTCCGAATGCACCGATTTGGTGCTGCGGCTTGTCGAGAAGGCCGACATTCTGATCGAAGGTTTTCGCCCGGGCGTGATGGAGCGTCTCGGCCTCGGACCAGAGGCGGTCCTGGCACGCAACCCGGCACTGATCTATGGCCGCATGACGGGTTTCGGACAGGACGGCCCCCTTGCCGATCGCGCCGGCCACGACATCACATATCTCGCCTATTCCGGCATCCTGCACGCCATCGGTCACGACGGTGGAAGACCAGTGCCGCCGCTCAACCTGGTTGGCGACTATGGCGGCGGAACCATGATGCTGATCGCGGGGCTGCTTGCGGCACTTTTCCAACGCTCGCGCGGTGGCAGGGGGCAGGTCGTCGACACCGCGATGGTCGAAGGGGCCTCCATGCTCACCCTGCCCCTTCAGGCGGCGATGGCTGCTGGCCACTGGAGCGACCGGCGTGGCGTCAACCTTCTCGATTCCGGCTGCCCCTTCTACGACACTTACGAAACCGCCGACCGCCGCCATGTCGCCATCGGGTGCCTGGAGCCGCAGTTTTTTGCCGAGTTTGCCCGTCTGCTGCCACTCGATCAGCGGTTCGCGACAGGTCAGTATGATCAGAAACTCTGGCCGCAGATGCGCGAGGCCATAGCTGCTCGGGTTCAGGAAAAATCCCGCGACGCATGGGATCAGCTGTTTGCCGGGACCGATGCCTGTGTCGCGCCGGTGTTATCTTTCGCTGAAGCGAAGCAGCATCCACACAATCGTGCGCGCAAGGCCTTCGTTGATGTCGGCAGCTTCATCAGGCCAGCTCCCGCTCCACGCTTTTCGGCGACGCCGTCCACAGCGAGCGAGCCGCCTTCGGCAAGCAGCCGAACAGCTGCCTCGATCCTGGCGCGCTTCGGTTTTCGGGAAGACGAAGCGGAGGCCCTTGTCAAAACCGGTGCCATCGGCTGATAAGTGGATAACAACATTCAGCTTATTGTGGTGAGTGCCGTGGAACAACCGAAGAAAGACGTCATCCGGGAAACCGACGCCCAGTCTATCCAGCTGGCCAAAACTCTGCTTCGCACAGCGCGCCATGGCGCGCTTGCCGTCATCGATCCGGCCTCGGGTGCACCGCTTGCCAGCCGCGTTGGTGTCGCCACCGACATCGATGGTACGCCGCTCATCCTGATCTCCATGCTCGCCCCCCACACGGGAGCTCTGCTTGCTGATTCCCGCTGTTCCTTGCTGGTAGGCGAACCTGGCAAAGGCGATGCTCTCGCCCACCCGCGCATGACGCTGGTTTGCAGCTCCACCCAGCTGGAGCGGGGCACGCCCGGACAAAAGCGTGCGGAACGCCGCTACCTCAACCGCAATCCCAAAGCCAAGCTTTACGTCGGCCTCGGGGATTTTTCCTTCTTCAGGCTTGAGGTCGAACGCGCCTCGCTCAACGGTGGCTTCGGCAAGGCCTATCTGCTGGATCATTCGGATCTGATCGTGAACGGTGCCGTCAATGACGCATTGGCAGAAAGCGAGCAATCCGCGCTCGACCACATGAACAGCGAACATCTCGACGCGGTTGCGGTCTATGCCCACCATTACGCGAAGGCAGAAGGCGGCGGCTGGACGCTGGCCGGGTTTGATGCGGACGGAATGGATCTGGTCAGTGGTGACCGGACGGAACGCATCTTCTTTCCCAAGCCGCTGGAAACGCCGCAGGATTTACGCAAGACGCTGGTCGAGATGGCGAAGGCCGGCCGCGCCTCCATGGAGCACGAGACCACCAAGTCTTAAACGAACGACAACCTACAATCACGGAGCTGTGACCTAAGGTTGCATCTGACACTTGCATCACTTAATAAAATTAGTGTATGAGTGATTCATCATCGCCATTGCCCCCATGGCTTCTGTGTTGAAGAAAGGTGGGCATCTGATGCTTCAAGAAAACCAAGTCTCCGATACCGAAACCGCAGCTGCGTTTCTCACGCTCATGGGCAACGAGAAGCGGCTCGCGATCATGAACCATCTCATCGATGATGAATTGACGGTGGGAACGATCGCCGAAAAGGTGGATCTCAGCCAATCTGCTCTTTCGCAGCATCTCGCAAAGCTGCGTGCCTTTGGTCTCGTCCAGACGCGGCGCGACCGACAGATGATCTACTATTCTTGCCGCTCGGACGCCGTTCGCCAACTGCTTCGCACCCTGGGCACGATTTTCGGAGGCAGTTCCGAACCCCAGCAGCATTCGCGGTTTTTCAGCGCGAGCAACTGAACGCAGTAGATCGCCCTAGTTGTGTTGATGGTCCAACCGTGGCAACCTGACCTTGGACTCGGAATAGCGTGCAGCCACGAGAGGCTGTACATGTGGGCTTCCGAAATGAAGCCCATCCCGTTATAGCGACCGAAGCGTCTGAGCCGGATATCGGTGAAGACAAGAAATCTTTTTTGCTCTCCCGGTCGCTGATGGAAACCATTCGAATCGATGACCCGGAAGATCCCCGGGTCGCCCCATATCGCGACATTCGCGAGCGCGATCTCGTCGGCAGGCAAGGCCGCTTTATCGCCGAAGGCAAAGTCGTCCTGAACGTGCTTCTAAGCAGCAGTCGTTTCCATGCAGAATCCATTCTCGTGCTGGAAAACCGCCTCTCTGGCCTCGACGAGACCTTCGAAA
Organism: Mesorhizobium loti; assembly: GCF_002858745.1. Lineage (GTDB taxonomy): Bacteria > Pseudomonadota > Alphaproteobacteria > Rhizobiales > Rhizobiaceae > Mesorhizobium > Mesorhizobium loti_F. The sequence goes on from NZ_PJRO01000014.1 coordinate 35,830, forward strand.
AAGCGCGCATCCGGTTGCCGGTCTATGTGGCCACCCGCCAGGTCATGGATCGTATCGCCGGTTTTCCCATTCACCGCGGCATATTGGCTGTAGGGCAGAAGGGCACGCCGCTACAGACTGACGACGTCCTCGATACACTTCCGCAACAGGCTTTGATCGTTGTGGCCGTCGGCATCGCCAACCATGACAATCTAGGCGCGATCTTCCGCAACGCGGCTGCTTTCGGTGCCGATGCGGTATTGATCGACCCGACTTGCTGCGATCCTCTTTATCGCAAAGCGATCCGGGTCTCGGTTGGCGCCGCGCTGAAGGTACCGTTTGCAACTGTTTTGGACCCCGCCAGCCTAGCGGCAGACCTCATGGTCCGAGGTTTCGAGAGTTTCGCGCTGTCGCCGCGTGGCGAAATGGATATTCGCAGCGTCAAGCCGAGTGAGAAAACCGCCATTTACCTCGGCACGGAAGGAGAAGGACTTCCGGCCGCTCTGCTGGCGCGGATGCGAACGCTACGCATCGACATGGCGAGCGGCTTCGACAGCGTAAATGTCGCAGCCGCCTCGGCCATCGCCCTGCATCACTTCTCCGCAAACGATCGCTGAACCGAGAGCGTTTCCGCTTTTTGCGGAAACGCTCTAACTCTTTGTTTTTACGCAATTACGGACGCAAAACCACTGCACACTTTTGCTGGAATTGCTCACGGGACCGGCGGCGGAGCATCGCGGTTTCAGGTACCAGGAATGTCAGCCCGGCGAGGCGGGCTTTTGCAGCGCCCGCACGCGTTCGGCAATGCTGCGGACTGCAGCGCCGCCCTCGGTTGCGTTTCCGCTGCCTTCCGGAACAGCGAGCGCCTTGGCGACTTCTGAATTCGGCCCTTCTAGCGCGGCCGTGAGCGTGATGATTTCAGCCGCGAGGTCCTGCATTTGCTCGCGCAGAAGCGCACCCTCCCGCTGTTCTCTTGTCCCGCCGTCGCGCCGGCCGGTTTCGAAGGAAGAAGCCCCCCCTCGAAGCTTCTTGTTCTCGCGAACAAGCGTCGTGAGCCTCGCCTCCAGCCGTTCCCGGTCGTTGTTAAGCTTGGCTACCGCCTTTTCGGTGTCACCGCCAGTGGCCCCGGAAAGCAGGGGAGATAGCTGCATCGCCGCGCGATCCTCCCGCCGACGCTGCCCGTCGTGGACCGCAGCATCTTGTCCCTTGGCAAGAACTTCTGTCTGCAGCCCTTTCTTCTTCATCTCGTCCTTCAGCCTCGTCAACTCACGCTCGCGTCGATCCAGCGTTTCATCGCGATCCGCCAATGTCGACAGAAGGCGTTCGAGTTTCTGTTCCCGATCCGCCAGCTTCTTCTTCTCGTTTGCCAATGCGTCGATGGCGGCCTTGCCTTCCGCCACGATATCCTGGTGTCGCTTGTCCACTTCCTTGCGCTGAGCCCGCAGCACTGAAACATCGTTGTTCAGTTTTTCGATTTCGGATTCGCGCGCGACCAGTTCGATTTGCCTGTTCGAGGATGAGAAGCTGGCTTCTTCATAGAGCCCATCGAGTTTCTCGATCTCATCTTTCTGTTTCGCCGTATCTGCCTCGAGCTTGACAAGCTTTTCCGACAAGCGCTCGATTTCGACCGCACGCTGTTGCAGCTGCGCCCGCAATTCACCGCCGGTCGTTTCCAAGGCAGCGATGCTCTCCGCCTTCCGGGTCGCTTCGCTCGCAGCTTGCTTCAACTCCTCGCGGACGCGGTTGATCTCTATGAAACGATCATTGGCCATTTCCTTCGAGGCCTTGGCATCCATCTCCAGCCGGCGCGCAGTCACGGCAAACTCTGCACGCAGGCGATCCTTGTCCGCGGTAATTTCCGTGGAGGTGAGCGGCATGGCCGCCTGGATCCGCTTTTTTGTCAGGGCAACGGCCCGCCGCCAGGCGGCGGGCGCAATCAGGATGACCAAAAACCCGGCACACAAAAAGCCGAGGAGGAAGAAGAGGATCGACTGAACCAAGATGGTCTATCCGTTAGGTTCGGCTGCTCGTGCCAGGGAAACCAAGCTTTGCATGGTCTAACAGGCAAAATCCAGTATTCCATAGCCGGTATTTCGGCGGCCAGTACTTCAGCGGCCAGGACTTCAGCGGATTGAGCCTCCCTCTTTCACAACCCGCTGTTCAGTATCAATCGGACCGGATCAGAAAGGGTTCCAGGTCGGCTGCTGGGTGAGCTTCAGATACCCCAGATTGACACCAAGCCTGGCACCAACACCGGTGCGGATCGGCACGAGGAGCACGTTGCCCGCCTTGAGCACATTGAAGCCGAGGCCTGCTATCACATAGGCGGAGCCCGCAACCCCGGCGAAGCGGTTGTAAAGGTTGCTGACGTCGTCGAGGTTATAGACCAGCACCATGACCCGCGAGCCCTGCCCGCCGAAGTCCCAGCCCAGAGAGGGTCCTTGCCAATAGACTTTATGGTCGCCGGCATTCTTGGTGTAGAGCTTGCCCTCGCCATAGGTAAGACCGCCAACAAAGGCGCCTGAGCCTTCTTCGCCCAGCACATAACCGTTCGGCAGGCCGTAAGTGGAGAAGATCTTCTCGACGACTGTGGCGAGACCGCCAGAGGTTTCGCCGAAGAACTTGTGGCCCGAATCAACGATTTCCTGCGACGTATACTGCTGAGCGTACGAAGCCTGGAGCGAAAGGGTGAAAAAGCCCATCAGGGCGATCGTCAGAGCGAGAGCGCGGGAAACGCGCCAATCGCGAAATCGGGAATGCATGCTTCCAATCTCCGTCTGGGAGCACCTTCGCCGACGCCTCGCACCTGCGACTCTCAATCGGCCGCTTCCGGTGCCATTCCCTGGCAAACTATGCCGTAATTCTTTTTCAACCATTAAGCTCTCACATGATGATGGCAGTTCGAAGGCCGGTCGGAACGTTTCTACCGATCGCGCCGGCACAATGGCCATAGGCACCATCTCCTGGACTGGTTGCTCCCCCCGAACGCGCCGTATATCCAGACGGAACTGGGGAGAGCGTGATTCGCGTGGTCGGTGCGATGGACGAATGTCCAAGCGCTATTGCATCTTTTCTCGAGGTTTTCATGGCTGACCTTTTCACCCTTACACCCTCCGAGCTTGCCGCACTGCTTTGCAGCAAGGTCTGCCATGACATCATCTCGCCGGTCGGCGCGATCAACAACGGCCTGGAATTGCTCGATGAAGGTGGCGCCGACGAAGACGCCATGAACCTTATTCGACAGAGCGCCCGCAATGCTTCGGCCCGCCTGCAGTTCGCCCGGATTGCCTATGGTGCCGCCGGTTCAGCCGGCATGCTCATCGACACCGGCGATGCGGAAGCGGTGACAATCGCCTACCTCAAAAACGAAAAACCAGAATTGACCTGGACAGGTGGTCGCGCACTGCTGCCGAAAAACAAGGTCAAATTGCTGTTGAACCTGGTTCTGATTGCCAACGCGGCCATTCCACGAGGCGGCAGGCTTTCCATCACGTTGGAAGAGCTGGAAACCGAACCGCGTTTCACCCTTGCGGCAAGCGGCCCGATGTTGCGTGTTCCGCCGAAATTCCTCGAGCTTCACTCGGGCGGCAAGCCTGACGAGCCGATCGATGCCCATTCGGTCCAGTCGTATTACACGCTGTTGCTCGCGCGCGAGGCAGGCATGACGATTACGATCCGCGCCACGGCAGATGAGATCGTTCTGCTGGCAGCATAATCTTTACGGCACGCGCCATCCAGCTTCGCTGGCGGCGTTCGCGCCGGCGAGCATGGCGCACCATTTGCACGAGGGTGGAACTCTCGTGCAAATTTTACGCATTGCCTTTTCCGCTTTTTAAACGCCCTGCCCTATTATCTACGGCAACGGGCAGACCCCGCATCGGGTGCGGGAAAGGGGATTGGCATGAAACGCTGCATGTTCGTCGACAAGTCGAGCGTGATCCGCAAGGTCGCCAAGCGCATCCTCACCAGCGAAAGCATGCTGGTCATAGAGGCTAGCGCTGGTCGGGAAGCTATCGACCTATGTTCGGCCGAAATGCCGGATATCATCGTTTTTGATGTGTCGTTGCAAGACATGCAACTGGCCGAATTCATCGGCCAAATCCGCTCGCTGGGAAGCCCGGTCGTTCCACAGATCGTTGCCCTTCTGGTGGAACTCGATCTTGGCACGATCATGCGGGCGAAGCGCGCTGGTGCACATGGCTATCTGCTGAAGCCTTTCAACCGCATCCAGTTGCTCGATCGCTTCCGCGCACTGCAGGCCAACCGGGACACGACACGCACCAAAACTCCGGCCTCAACAAAAAACCCGGCACAGGCCGGGTCCTTCGATATTCGACTGTAAGCGCGATCAGGCGCTTTCGCGAATCTCCTCCGGCTCGCGCAGCACGTAGCCGCGCCCCCAGACCGTTTCGATGTAGTTCTGGCCGCCGGAGGCCGCGTCAAGCTTCTTGCGCAGCTTGCAGATAAAGACGTCGATGATCTTCAATTCCGGCTCGTCCATGCCGCCGTAAAGGTGGTTGAGGAACATTTCCTTGGTCAGCGTGGTGCCCTTGCGCAGCGAGAGCAGTTCCAGCATCTGATATTCCTTGCCGGTCAGATGCACGCGCTGACCCGCGACTTCGACGGTTTTGGCATCGAGGTTGACGATCAGTTCACCGGTCGCGATGACCGATTGCGCATGGCCCTTGGAGCGACGCACGATAGCGTGGATGCGGGCGACCAGTTCGTCCTTGTGGAATGGCTTGGTCATATAGTCGTCGGCGCCGAAACCGAGACCACGCACCTTGTCCTCGATGCCAGCCATACCTGACAAAATCAGGATCGGCGTCTTGACCTTGGAGAGGCGCAGAGTGCGCAGCACTTCGTAGCCCGACATATCCGGGAGGTTCAGGTCCAGGAGAATGATGTCGTAGTCGTAAAGTTTGCCGAGATCGACGCCTTCTTCACCGAGATCGGTGGTGTAGACATTGAAGCTTTCGGACTTGAGCATCAGTTCGATGCTCTGAGCAGTTGCACTGTCGTCTTCTATCAGCAGAACGCGCATTTCATTCCCCTTTCTGCTGCCGAACCTGACCCGTCCGGGACCGGAGCAGTGATTGCCTGAGCCGAAGCTGCCACCGAATGGTTAACAAATCCTAATTTCCGCTCGAAGCGATATCAGAATTTTTAACCTCTTTCCACACACACTTGAATCTAAAGACGATTCATCGCGTCAAATTTTGATTCGGCACTTTAAGAAAGCGCCGTAACCGACTCAACGGACTCATCTCTTACGTCCCGTGCCCGGCCGAAATTTTTACCCGGCCTTAAGCCCTGACCCGTATGATTAACAATGCCCGTAAACGAATGGTTACCGTTCGGAAAATTCTTTAGGAATTTGTTTTCCATAGAGTTCCGAAAATCAGGGGGAACACGGGCGACGCAGGAGCCTCGCAAGGCCAGCGAGGCGATAGTGCAGTGTGCGTTGGCAGGAGTACCGAATCATGAAGTCACGCGAGAACCTCGTTCGGCTGAAGCAATTTCAGGTGAATGAGAAACGCCGGCAGCTTCTGCAGCTGGACATGATGATCGCCGAATTCGAGCGCATGGCTGGAGAACTGGAGTTCCAGATCACCGCCGAGGAAAAGAAAGCCGGCATCACCGACATCAATCACTTCGCCTATCCGACCTTCGCCAAGGCAGCGCGGCTGCGGCGCGACAATCTAAGGAATTCGCAAGCGGATCTCGCTCAACAGCGCAGCGCCGCCGAAGCGCTGCTTAACGAAGCCGAGACCGAACTGGCGAAGGCGGAAATGCTGGAATCACGTGATTCGCGGGTGCGTGAGCCCGAAACCAGCGGTCGCAGCGCAATGATCGGCTGATCAGGCGATCACCATTCCCGATTGTACGACTTCGATCTGGCAAGCCGGCCTCTGACATCGATCAGCGGGCTGTTGCCTGCTTGCCGTTTTCTTCCGCCACGAGACGCGCGCTTCTGATATCGGGCACGTGCAGTTCCGACCACGTGCGGATCTGGTCGAGTAAACGGGCAAGGTCATGCCCCAGGGCCGTTAACTCATATTCCACACGCGGCGGAATGACCGGAAAAATCTCGCGCTGAACAAGCCCATCTCGTTCCAGCGTTCGTAGCGTCTGGGTCAGCATCTTGGGCGTTATACCTTCCAGCTTCCGCGCCAGCTCGCCATGACGCATGCGGCCACGCCGCAATGCGCCAACGGTGAGATAGACCCATTTGCTCGACAACATCTCCAGGACAGCGTGCGACGGACAGGTCCGCCGGAACGCGTCGTAGCCATAGGGTTCGCGCTCATCGCTATACATGGGGTGCCTATATATCAAAAAGGTACGTACTAGACAATGGATAGGCACTATCTTTTGTATAGTGTCATTCAAACAGGAGATACCCATGCGTGCCATTGTCCAGACCAGCGTCGGCGGCCCGGAGGTACTGACCCTTGCGGATCGGCTTGAACCGATCCTGAACAAAGGAGAAGTGCTCGTGCGGGTGCATGCGGCAGGCATAAACCCGGTGGATACAGCCGTCCGCAGCGGCGCTTATCCACTGCTTGGCGAACCACCGTTCACGGTCGGCTGGGATATCTCCGGCGTCATCGAGAAACTTGGTCCTGATACGGCTGGTTTTGCAGTGGGGGATGAAGTGTTCGGTATGCCGCGATTCCCCAAAGAGGCCGCGGCCTATGCCGAGCTTGTGGCAGCTCCAGCCGATGAGTTCGTCCTGAAACCAAAAGGAATCGACCATGTCCATGCTGGCGCCCTCCCCTTAGCGGGGCTGACGGCATGGCAGGCGCTGGTGGGAGCGGCGCAAATCAGGGCGGGCCAACGCGTTCTCATTCAAGCCGCCGCGGGCGGCGTCGGGCATCTCGCCGTTCAGATCGCGAAGGCCCGCGGCGCCTATGTCGTGGCAACCGCCAGCCCCTCCAAACTTAACTTTGTTCGCGGTCTTGGCGCCGATGAGGTCGTCGACTACACGACAACAAGTTTTTCCGACGTCGCGTCCGACATCGATATCGTGCTGGAGCCAATTGGCGGCGACAACGCGGAACGATCACTCAAAACCCTGAAAGACAGCGGCACGCTGGTCTCGCTGCTCGGAATTTCCGACAAAGCCAAGACCGACGCCAAGGCGCGCGGTATTCACCACGCACATATTTCAGTTGTTCCAGATCAGGCCGTCTTGCGGGAACTGGCCAAGCTCATCGATGCGGGCAGGCTCGCCGTGCATGTCGCCAGGACATTCCCGCTGGCGGAAGCCGGCGCGGCTCATGCGTTTCTGGCGACCAGACCCGCAGGCAAGATCGCACTCGACGTATGAAGCAGCGAAAAAAGCCGCATCAAACGAAAAGGCGCGGTATCCGCGCCTTTTCCATCCTTCGAACCAGATCGTCAGTGCCGGTATTGCTGAATGCGCGTGGTGCGCAGCCCGGCCAGGCCATACTCGTCGATGGAGGCCTGCCAGGAAAGAAACTCTTCCGTGGTAAGTTTGTAGCGCTGACAAGCTTCGTCGAGGCTGAGCAACCCGCCCCGCACCGCAGCAACCACTTCCGCCTTGCGCCGAATAACCCAACGACGGGTGTTCGTCGGCGGCAGATCGGCAATCGTAAGAGGGCTGCCGTCAGGCCCTATAACATATTTGACTCGCGGTCTAACCAGATCGGTCATCGTACTCTCTACTGAAAACTCACAGAACCAATCCCTGCCACAGTACCGCCACAGCTTTAAAAATTGCCTAAGCGGTTACTCATGGATAAGTAATGTTCGTGAACGTCACGTTAGGCTTTTCGTAAGCTTTTGAAACAATTGCCCGGCTCTTGCGTCAGACGCGCCAGATTCTATCCGGCATTTGCATCCGGCTGGACCAGACGCTTTGAACAAATGACGGTAATCAAAGAACCACCAGACACTCCCGCTTGTGCTGGCGCATGCGGAACCTATGCCCTATATAGTCGGGGCCGTTTGTTAGCGGCTGGATTTCGGAACTGACATGATGAACAGCCTGGACCTTCCCGGACGCCCAGAAGACACGCGTGTTGTCGTTGCCATGTCTGGCGGCGTCGATTCCTCGGTCGTTGCCGGTCTCCTCAAACGCGAAGGCTATGATGTTGTTGGCGTCACCCTGCAGCTTTACGATCATGGTGCGGCCACCCATCGCGCCGGCTCCTGCTGCGCAGGCCAGGATATCGAGGATGCACGCCGGGTCTCGGAGACCCTTGGCATCCCTCACTACGTGCTCGATTATGAAGAGCGGTTCCGCAAGGCGGTAATCGATCCATTCGCCGAGAGCTATGTTGCCGGCGAAACACCGATCCCGTGCGTCTCATGCAACCAGACCGTCAAGTTCGCCGATCTTCTGGCGACCGCCCAGGATCTTGGCGCAGATGCGCTGGCGACAGGTCATTATATCCGTTCCGGGGCCAATGGTGCCCATCGCGCACTTTATCGACCGGTCGATGCCGACCGCGACCAGAGCTACTTCCTGTTCGCTACCACACAGGCGCAGATCGACTATCTGCGCTTTCCGCTCGGTGGCCTGCCGAAGCCGGAAGTGCGGGCGATGGCTGAACAGATGGGTCTCGTGGTTGCCACCAAGCAGGACAGTCAGGACATCTGCTTCGTGCCGCAGGGCAAATATTCCGACGTGATCGCCAAGTTGAAGCCAACAGCTGCCAATCCTGGCGACATCGTTCACATCGATGGCCGGGTACTCGGCCGGCATGACGGTATCCTGCGCTATACCATCGGCCAGCGCCGCGGCATCGGCGTCGCGTCCGGCGAGCCACTCTATGTCGTTCATCTCGACGCCGATCGTTCCAGGGTCATCGTCGGTCCGCGCGAGGCACTGGAAACGCACAAGATCTATCTGCGGTCCATGAACTGGCTGGGCGACGGTGCCCTTGCCGGCATTCCCGCCAGCGGCCTCGAACTGTTCGCCAAGGTGCGCTCGACACGCCCGCCGCGGCCTGCAGTTCTGCACCATCGTGGCGGCAGCACTTGGGTCGAACTTGTGGATGGCGAGTCCGGCATCGCGCCGGGTCAAGCCTGCGTGCTTTATTCCGATGACGGCAATGAGGCCCGCGTCTTTGGCGGCGGCTTTATCGAGCGGTCGGAGCGTGGTGCCGAAGCTGAAGCGATGCTGAAGCGCCTGACCGGGAAGCCTTCGGCTATCGCCGCCGAATAAGAGCGCCGGCCTCAAGCTCTTTTCGAGGATATCAGCCGGCGATACGGCCGTGGGCGACCGTGCCTGCGGTCAGGATGCGCAATACCCGGATCGCTTCTTCCCCGTCCGTGCGCGGCTCGGCGCGTGTTTCAATGCACTCGAGGAAGTGCTGCAGTTCGCGCGTCAACGGCATTCCCTGTTCGACTGCGACATAGGTCGGCTCGTTACTGGTGGCGGCCCACTGGCCGCTGTCTTGCCAAACGGCGTGATGGTAGACGGCAAGCTTTTTTTCCCAGGGTTCGACGTCGTCGAAAACCGCCATGGCCTTGTCGCCGACCACCGTCAGCCGACGCTCGCGATAAGGATTGAGCCGCGAAGCAAACAGATGGCTTCTAAGATTGTTCGGGAAGCGCATATGCAGATGCGCGAAATCGCTGAGATGGTCGAGCAGTGCCGCCCCTTCTCCTCGTACTTCCAGTGGCTCGGTGCCTGTAAGAGCAAGGATCATCGACAGGTCGTGCGGCGCCAGATCCCATAACGCATCGTTTTCGGTATGAAATTTGCCAAGTCCGAGACGATGCGAATGGATGTAGCGGATTTCGCCAAGCTCGCCAGCGTCGACCAGTGCCTTCAGTTTCTCGAAGGCAGGATGGAAACGCAGAACGTGACCAACCATGAAAACGCGATGATTGTTCTTTGCCGCTTGAACCGAGCGCTCAGCATCCGGCACTGTCAGCGCGATCGGCTTCTCGACCAGCACGTCCTTGCCATTCTCGACGGCACGGATCGAGAGATCGGCATGGAATTGTGGCGGCAGCGCCATGACGATGGCGTCGACGTCCTCGCGCTTGAAGAGGTCGTCCGGCGCTATGGCGAGACAGTCCTGTTCGCTGGCAAAACCTTCAGCACGCGCAAGATTGAGGTCTGAAACCGCATGGAGTGCGCCCAGCCCTTTCAGCGTCCGGATATGGTTGCTGCCCCAGTACCCGCATCCGAGGACTGCTATACGCGGTTTCATCAAATAGGAACTCAAGCATTTCGCGCAAAAATCGTGGTTGAGACATAGCGGTGCCCTTCGCCGAACTCAACCCCGTCACCTTCGCCAGATGGATTGGTCACATCGCCGGTGCACCGCTTTTCGATGAGCCGACACTACGAGTTCACTTGATCCGGCCCCAGTCGAAGCCTGCGGACCCACGCAGCCTCATCTGTAATTGCACTCAAAACAGCCCGCTTCATTCGGCTACCAGGCGGTCCAACAGCTTGTGCGACACGCACGCTCATTTCTCTTCTCTCTACCCTCTCCGTGCTTGACAGGATTACCACGCCCCCCTTATATCCGCGCGACCTTGGCGCTGACCTCATGGCCCACTTCGAAAGTGGCTTCCATGACTTGGCGCCGCCCGATGGCGGGGTAGCTCAGTTGGTTAGAGCACGGGAATCATAATCCTGGGGTCGGGGGTTCAAGTCCCTCTCCCGCTACCATCGCCCCCCCGACGCGAATATTCGCATGTTGGGGTAGACTTTCGGGGCTTGCATCAGCAGCGCCAATCTCCCATGCAGTTCGAGCTTGAACCCGTCGCTCTGCGGGATAACCGTTACATGCGCTATCAGCTTGTGGATTTTCTCGGCGGGTTCTCTGTTGTCCTGCGACAGACCTTGTCCAAACACGGGCCTGAAAATCAGCCACTTGCTCCTCGTATTGATGCAGCGCGGCGGGATGCAACCCAACGATCGCCTCTTCCGGCGGCGTTGAAAGCTCTGCCTCAATCGCGGTCTTTTGCGCGTGCAATTCCGTCAATTTCGGCCCAGCGACCTCCATTGTAACGCGTTCTGCTTCGTAGTCGGCCCGCAACCGATCGGTTGATCGCCGTATCACGCCGAGCTGGTTTTCAAGTTTGGCGCGACGTGCACGCTTGTCGCTTACTACTCGCCGAATCGTCTCGAGCTGCCGTTTACCGTGTCGGCCGCTCGGCGCAGCGAACACCGGATCATCCCGACAGGCGTTGACCGTGGTGATCGCGTGCCAAGTGGGCCGTCTACGCCTTTGGGAGTAACCAAAACGGGGCTAGGCCTCAAGCTGACGAAGGGATATCCTATTATTCTTATATCGCCCCAGATGTACGTGGGCCTCATTCGATGGGGCAGTTCATCCGGCCTGGGTTGGACGCAAATGGCAACATTTGTGAGAGTTGGGGCGTGTTGAGCGCCCCCTCGTCCAGTCACATTATTTGGGTCGGCAGGGGCAACTCGTCATGGACATAAAGATCGGACCAGCAAAGCGACCAGGGGTTGAGAAGACAATCTTTAAACAGCCACTCAACCTGATCGAGGTGGACGTCAACGGCGATGAGGTCCAACTGTGTTTTTGCGCCGGCTGCCTTTACGACGACAAATCTCTCTACCGCTACACGATGCGGTTTTCGCGCAGTGAGATGTTGGAATTGCTCGCGGACGATCGTCGTTCGCATCAACGGATTCCCGCAAAGGAAGCTAACGGAGCATTGGCGGCACCCCAACGCTCGGCAGCCAAGCGGTCACCTAGGTCTTTACCGGGGCCGTCTCTTCCTCGGTAGGCCGACGGGCGCAACTGAACTATCCGATAAGCTTAGTACCAAACTGTCCTTTTTGGCGACCCTCTTGCCACGCAGTTCTGTTGACAAAAAAAGCCGCCGATCGATAGGTTTTTGGCGATCAAACTGAAACTTACGACGATTTTCCCGATACGGTCTGTGTATTGGATGAAAGCCGCCGACAGTCCGAGGACTGCAATCGGGTGAACGGTTTGCTGGGTATCGAAAAGCCGCAAGGTCCACAAGACGAACCGGCAAGAGTGCGACCGGCCCGCTCGGTGCCTCTCGCGGCTCCAGCCGCTAAACGCTCGCTTTTTGAAAACTCCCTATCGATATTGAACAGAACTGGGGCTTGGCACATTGCCAAGGACCTTTGTCAGGAGTTCGTGCCAGAACACGCTCAGGTTCGGTACTGGCGCCTTGGTGGCAATGCTCCCGAGGGACTGGCCCGCAAGATCGCCGCCCGGTTGATGATGATGGAAATCAACTGGCTTAAAGACAGTCGACGATGTTTGATCGGCTCCAAGGCCACCAAGGAGACCACTCGGGTCTTTCTCGATCCACTGTTTGTATTGAGGTCGGAACTGGCTGAAGGGGATATCGTCCTTTGCCATGACGTCGGCCCTTTGAGTCACAGCGACCTTTATGATGCCGTGACCGTCGAGAATTATCGCATTGCGTATGAGAAAATCCGCAGGCACCGGCCGGCCATTGTTTTCGTCAGCGACTGGTCAAAAAACAGTTTCATCTCAATCCACGGTTTGAACTTCCGGTTCTTGACCACGATTCCACTGTACGTGCGCGCGGGCCTGTTTGAAGGCTCTCTCGAGGCGCTTCCTGGGCTCGACGGTGTCTTCTTCTTGACGGTCGGTGCCTTCGAAACCCGCAAGAACCAGATCGCTGCGCTTAAGGCGTATCGGGACGGTGGGTTCTATCAGCAGGGCGTCAAATACGTCCTATGCGGATCGCGCGGCGAGGGCCGCGACAAGATCATGGAGTTCGCGAAATCGGTGCCCGGCGTCGTAGTGCCGGGATATGTCCCGGATAGCCAGTTGCGCTGGCTCTACACGCATGCCGAAGCGTTCGTCCTGCCAAGCCTGCTTGAAGGGTTCGGCATGCCCGCGTTGGAGGCTGCTTATATGGGCCTGTTACCCATTGTCTCCGAACAAAGTGCGTTGGTGGAAGCCGTGGAGGGTGTTTGCTTGCAAATACCGCCCAAGGACGCGGCTGCAATCGGAGGGGCTATGCGGCACGCCCTTTCACGGACTTCAGCCGAAAAGGCGGAGACCAGCCGCAGGCTGCGGGAGGTTGCCACACGCGCGTCGAAGGAGCGCTTCTTGCAGAGGTGGAGAGAGCTTCTGCTAGCACAGTGAGGTCGGAGGGCCGCGGCAGCAACAAGACCACTGTCGTGGATGAAACAATTGGCCCCCGCCACTTGATCATCGCCAGCGCAACGATTGGCACGAAGGGAACTCTCCGAGTGGCGTCTAGAGCGCAGTTACCCTAGGGGATATCGAAAGCAGGTGTGGATTGCACCGCCCGATACGGACGGTTTCGCGCAAAGTCAGCCGCGGCGCGCAAGGCTTTGATCCTCGTGGCGGAGACAACGGCGATTGCAATGAAAAAGAGGACGCCGGGGTCGGCGCTGCCACCCGACACCGAGTTGGCAATCATGCCAGCGATTGAGGCATTCCTGATGCTCATTACGACAGCAGCCGTCCCGGGTGCCACCCAGTCCTGCACGCCCCTCAACCCCCGGATCAGGACGCCGAGCAGCATCACCATCATCAGCGACCCAAAGAGGCCAAGCTGAGACAGCACCGCGATCGGCCAGCTCGATGCCCTCGAACTGCCGAAACCAACTCCAAGGCCACCTGTATCGACAAAAGACTGCAGGCTTTTGACGTTCCAATAGGTGCGCTCATGTCCAGACGCGGAACCAGCTTTGTTGATGATGGTGCTGTCGATAAGCCTGACGAAGGGATCTAGCGCGTCATCGCGGTAAAGACTGACGCTCATGATGCCGACCACACCCACCACCATGAGCAGGACAATCAATATCTCCTCGCGCTCTATTTTACCGCGGAGGACGGATGCCGACATTGAGATCACGACCGGAATGCACAGCAGGGCAAGGCCAACATAGGCCGTCGAAGATGTCGATAGAGTGGTCAAAAAAAGCAGGATGACGGACAGCCACAGGGAAAGACGCGACTTGGTCCGTCTCCAGTAGGTATAGGAGAATGCCAAGCAAGCCAGGGAAGCTCCGGCGAACGAAGAGGCTTCGGAAAAAGGCCCTGTAATGCGGGCGAAGCCAGCCTCATAGGCATTGCTTATTATCGCATAGTTGGCGGTTCTGATTGGGGCGAGCATATCGCCGATCCCTGCATTCTTGCCGACAAAATCGACCACCCCCATGCCGGCATGCAGCCCACACCATAAGAAGAAACCCCGGCGTATCTGGTCGATCCTTTCGCCATGCAACAGCAGGGTGCAAAGCGCGATGGTCGTAAGCCCACCGAGAATGAAATAACCGGTTTGAGAGATATTGCCTGAGACCGGGGTCAGCGAAGCTTCCACGACGATACCGCGGATTTTCGATTGGACAAAGACGACCGTCTGCCCCGCAAAGAACCGCGGAAAAAGCCACGCTCCGATTATGGCGTAAACCATGAGGCTCGCGAGAATCCAGATTGGACGAATGCCCCCGAACACACTTCCAAGGTCGAGCCAAATGCGACGTCTCGCAGCGACGGCCACGATGAGCAAAGCCTCAAACATGGTGTAGATCAGCGGAGATGCCCCACCCAGGAAAGTGAGGGTCACGGCTGCTGTCGCTCCGAATGCCTGGGACGCGATCAGCCCGACCATCAACATGCCCCGGGCATAGTAAGCAATGGCCAGAATAGCCACGCACACCAGCAGACCCGGCAAAGACACCTGCATTGCTGATTGAGCCTCTCGCTCGGCTGACCCCGATGATCTTGACGTAAGGCGCTTCTCGACGACGACGCATCTTTCGACACGCCTGCATGCTCGGCAAGTGAGTCAAACGAGGTAGCCCTGCGTTCCGCAAGAAGTCGTAGGCCTTTTCCAACCAGCGCGACGCGGCGTTACGCATAGCGTTGAGACTGTGGCCACTTGGACGAGAGCAAAAGGTCCCACGTTGGACGGAGCGCGCGAGGTCGCACTTCCGACGGTTGACAATGCTTCGACGGCTTTTCGGACTCCAGCCGGCCCTATCCTGCAAACGGCTGACCCCAAGCTCGCGAGCGCCGACTAAAGAACGCCTCGACGGCGGGGAATGCCAAGCTTAAACAGTGGCTGCAGGCGCGTTTCTGCATACAATCGTTGGATGACGTTAATTGGAGACTGATCGAGTTCTGGGTATGGGCTGGGTTCTCCAGGCTCCGGCATGAGGAGTTTAAGCGGTATGACCACCCAAGTTGCGCATCGCGCATTTGGCCCTAAGCAGGTGGAGCAACTCAGGGAAATTTACGAACGGGCGCGGGCCGTGACGGCTCGGTATCCCGAGTCCCACGTTGCCAACAAAGCCGCCAGGAAGTTGATCGATGCCTTCGAAGCTGCAACTCGCAGTGAAGAAACAAGCCAACGCTGGCTGAATGAGATCGATCCACAGGGAAACGCCTGACGTCCAGGCAAATTTCTGTCAACGTCCAACCGCCTGACGGCGATGCCGGCAGGCGGATTCCATCTGATCCGGTCACATCGGAGCGATAGGGGAGCCACTCGGGGGCTGGACGGGCGGCCCCCCTATCCTGTCTCGAATTATCCGTAGACAGACCCCGTCACCCGGGCAGACGCAGGCACACTGATGTTCGTCTCGGCCGACGTATGCCGTCAACGAAGCCTTTGGGCTGAGATGCCGCAGAGGCCACTCGGCCTATCATCCGCCCTTCGGATGAACATAGTGGCTCTCTTTGCATGCTGGTTTGCGAACTGAGCCTGTCAGCCCAACACCCGTAGTTCTCCTCGCGGCTGCGGCAGCCTAAAGTTTTTTTTTTTACAAAATTAACTTAGGTTAGCGACCGTTTGTTAAGCATAAACTATTCAATTCTAGGTGGCGTAGGGAGAAGCGGGCGGGCGCTTTAAGTTGCATAAGTCCGACTGTGTATTCACGGGCTGCTTAGAAAACTTCAAAAATATCCGGGAATTTGAGGAGGTTATAACGGGCCGCCATGATGGCGACCCGTATGGGCGAAAATGGGGTATTAGTATGAGTTCTGCAATCGGACTGCATAATTTCGTTTCGACAAATCAATCAGAAATCTCGTCGAACAGTACTGGAAGAGGCAACGAACAAGCAGACAGAGAATGCCTTCTTATTCTGGACGGAAGGGCCTTGGACCGGGAATGCCTGGCTGGTGCCCTTGAGGACCATGACCTTGGCATGACAATTGCTGCCATGGGCACGATCGAAGAGTGGCGCACAAAGAAGGGTGCATACCCTCCCTTAACTGCCATTCTATTCAACCTTGGTGGACGCAAAATCACCGAACAAAGCAATGCGAATGAGATCAAGTTAATCTCATCAGAATTCAGCTCAGTTCCGGTGATACTGCTGGCTGACACAGAAGACCTGGCACAGATACTAACGGCCCTCGAATGCGGTGCACGCGGCTACATCCCGACGTCCGTTGGCATCGATGTCTGCGTCGAAGCCGTCAACCTTGCGGCGGCGGGTGGCATTTTCGTACCGGCCAGCAGTGTGCTGCCGATGAGGCATCTGATCGCTTCAGGCAGCCGCGACACGCGTTCGCTGACGACGATGTTCACGCATCGGCAAGCGGAAGTGGCACAGGCGCTCCGGCGTGGTAAGGCGAATAAGATTATAGCTCACGAACTGAACCTGCGCGAAAGCACTGTGAAGGTTCACATTCGAAACATCATGAGGAAACTGAAGGCGACCAACAGGACCGAGGTCGCTTATAAGGTCAACGACCTTTTCGGTGAAGGAGCGCCTGCTCAAGATTAATGGTGATTGAGACGGTCTGCCGAGGGCTTCCCTCGACGGGCCGTTTTTGCCCTTTCAACCAGGCAGCGGCTGTCGACGCTTTAAACGACAGACACGAGCGCTCGGCCGTCGGTAAAATCGAGTGCTGCCCGTCACCAGGATTTAAGCACCCAGAGCAAGCACGTCGAAGTCATTCCTGAAGACTTCTGCCCCCAGCACCGACCAAAGCCCGCGCTGCCGAACCGGGGCTCGCCCTTTGGGCCCGGATTAATCCTTTTGGACACGATCTGCCGGCGGACGCGCCTCAACCGGGTGCCGGCATGTCCGAGGGTTCCCGCATGGCAGCATGCCGGGATTTGAATTCGCTTGAATTGACGATGCCCAAAGCGACCGCATCGCGCGTCATTGATCCTTTCCGCAACTGGCGGGCATAAGTTTCCAGCCCGTAATTGTCTGCTGGGCGGTTCAGCAACAGCAGGTAAAGAAAGCTGACATAGGCGCGATCCGTGAGGCCGATCGCGGCGTATTTGGCCTCGAATTCCTTGGAGCGGATGATTTCCATGACCATGTCGACAACCCCGGCATCTCCACTCTCGAGTGCGTCAGACCAACGCTTCAAGCTGGCGGCGTCGCCGTCTTGGCCAAGGACTAGGCAATAAACAAAATGCACCTGCCGGACATGGTTGGATCCATCGGCAGACTTGGCATCGGCATCGCAGTGCCGCTCCGGCTTGGGCAGCGGCCGCGGACCCCGGGTGATGTCGCGAACGGCCATGTAGGCAGGTTTCGGTTCACCCGTTATCCATTTGCCACGGTTGTTGGCGGCAAGTCTGACCAGCCCCATGTTGGCTTCAAAGCTCGGAGCCCAATAAGTCTCATCCAACAATTCGTAGATGTGCGCTGCTTCGACTTTGTACTTGTCTCGAAGTTCGGCCAGCCGCGTCATTGTTTGCTTGACGCCATCAGCCTGCTGCCGCTCGCTGCGCTGACTTCCGTTGGGGTTGTTGAATTCGGTGACCCAGATGGGCTTGCCGTAAGAGGAAATCTCGCGAAAAGCCCATTCAGGATCTTCCCCGTACATATGCCAGACCGAGATGTCCCAGGCGATTCCGTCCTGCTTCATTCGCGCAAAGGCGCCGGTATGGCCCCACCCAGCCGTGCCCATTGCCTTTCTTATGGTCGGGTCAATCGCCGTCATTCCGTCTGACAGACCTTTGAGTACGGCGCTCACCTTCACCCAGCGCGGGCCGTAGTAGTCGAGCACTTCAGTGCCAGCCGCAGTGCCCCACGCACAAGGATATTGCGATCCGTCATCGCGTTTTTCGCAGGGCTTTATGAGCGCGTAGATCTCCATCTCGTTGCCGAGTTCCCAAACGCGGATATCGCTCTTGAACCTGGAGCCAAGGGTGACCGCCAATTTCCGCGCTTCAGTATAGAGTTGATCCGGGTTGTGCTTTTCCAAATCCAGTCCGGGTGTAATCACGGGAAGGATTTCAATCCCTCTTTCTTTCCCAGCCTTCACGACGCTGGCAAGCTTATCCGCTTCATCTGCCGCGGTAACGTTGACCCGGTATGATTTCAGGCCGAGGTCTTTGACGAAATCGAGTTGTTTTTCGATTGGAACGTCCGGGTAGGAGATCACCGGATGGCCATTCACTCCCCAGAGCAAATCGGCGGACGCCGGCGCGGACGCTGTCAGCAACACAGCAGCAGTGGCTGCGAAACGAAACATGGCAATCATGCCTCCCTACACGACATTCGATGTTTGAATAGTCGGAACTGCGGGGGGCGGAAGCAATTTGCCTATATGGGCATGTAAAGCTTCCGCGTACCTCTTTTGAGGGCGGAGACCTAGCCATCAGGCGGCATGGCCTTTTGACTGCAATTGCCCCGATTCAGCCCCCAGACGTGTTGGGCTGCCTAAGATGAAGCGAATTGATAAGCGCCCCGGTAACAGGGCAACTGAACCGCGCGATCGATTACTCGTAGAATTCCCCGAAATCCGCATCGACCTGGATCATGAGCTCGAGATAATTCCACGCGATCCAGCGCCAGGAATAACTGCTCGCCCTGGCATGCCCCTTGTCAACCATTCGCTGGCGCAGGTCAGGGTCGACTATCAATTGGCGAATGTGTTCGGCCCATGAACAGACCTCGTCAGGATCCGCATAGAGCGCCGAGTCTCCGCAGATCTCAGGCAGACAAGGTGAAGTCGACACTATGACCGGGCAACCCGAAGCCATCGCCTCGACAGCGGGCAGCCCAAAACCTTCGATCCGTGATGGAAACAGGAAGCAAAGGGCGCCTTCGAGTGCCTTTTTGAAGTCGTCATCGCTTATGCGCCCAAGAAGAATGATGTTCGCCGGCATTTCCGGGACGTGCCGTAGGATCGCGGTCTCGTCGACATCGCCTGGCATCCAGAGGTCGAGACCCATTTCGTCCAGTAACGGGGCAAGTTCAGCAAGAAGCCCCATGTTCTTGTATTCCTGATCTCCTCGGCCAAGGCAAAGGACATATGGTCTGCGCCGATTGACGGCCAAGGTAGATTTTGTTGCATCCCACTTCTTCGCATGATCGCTGCCGTTGTAGGTAACGACGATGTTTTCCTCGCGTGCAATCCCGAACTCAACCAGGTGCCTGCGTGAGAGCTGCGAAACCGTCGTGATCCGTGCGGCCCGCCTACCCAGCAGCGGAAGAACGATGCGGTGCGCCCAACGGAATCCTCGCGCGTAGCTCGAGGGCATCAGTCTTGTGTGCATGTCATGGATACATGCAATGTGACGTCTGAGCACGACTGGTGCGAGGTTACAAAAGCTTAGCAGTCCCCCGGGCACATGCCAGGGCAACTGTGCCTGAACCCAGAACTGAGGTAGTCGGGGCCTGTTGAACTCAGGAACGACCCGCACCGGTATAGCCTTCAGTGGAAGAGGTTCGGCCAGTGGACGTGGCACCACGAGATCGATTTCCAGGTCATGGCTGAGGGGATGCCCTTCTGAAATGAGGGCATCGAGTGCCATCGTCACCTCGCGAGCGTAACGCGCTATCCCATTGCGTCGAAGTAGGGTGAAGTCTCCGTTTATTGTCCAGCGCCGTCTGGGCAGCTCGAAGTCCATCAATGTCCGGTCGCAATGATCAATCAGATATTGGGAGACCCCAGGAAGCGACCGTGCCGATGCTGCGGCAACGCTGTTTCCGTTCAAATGCCCGCCTCGCCCCACCGGCACCGCATTGAGTTCGGATTTGCCCATCACCTTCCTCCGCCTTGCCGGACCAGCAGCGAGACTAGCACTCCCGGAAACACAGCGGCCCTCAAACGTTTGAGGTAGTTTACCGTCTGTCCTCGCCTGGCTGGATGATCCTCAGCGCATCCAGATGACCCAATGGCCGTAGTGACCCCACGCGATCACGGCTTCAAACTAAGGACATCGCGAGGCTGATATGGCACGGTACTGGACGATCAACGGACGTTTCCTTTCCCAGCCGACGACGGGCGTTCAGCGTTACGCAAGAGAGATCGTCCGCTCGCTGGATGCGCTGGTCGCCGAGCGAGTTCCCCTCACCCATGGACTTGAGCTCAGGCTTCACTGCCCACCGGGCAGTTCGGACTTCCCGCTCAATTCCATCGAATACTGCAAGATCGGCGGCACGGGTGGGCATCTGTGGGAGCAGACCAAGCTGGCTGCCTCGTCGCACGGCGGCGGGCTGCTCAGCCTGTGCAATACGGGGCCGCTCCTGTCACGCAAGCATATAGTCTGCATTCATGATGCAAACGTCTGGAATGCCCCCCATAGCTATTCACTTGGCTTCAGGGCTTCGTACAAGGCGCTGCTCCCATGCCTCGGCAAAACGGCATGCAATATTTCGACGGTTTCCCATTTTTCGCGGACCGAACTGGTTCGGCGCGACATTGTCCCCTTGTGCAAGACCTTCGTTGCTCCCAACGGCCATGAACACGCCTTGAAGTGGAAACCCGAACACTCGGCGGCGACAAGATTGGTCGCCTCGCGCGATACCATCGTCATGATCGGCAGCGCCGCGCCTCACAAGAACGTGGATCTCATTCTGGGCCTGGCCGACCGCCTTGGAAAAATTGGCCTGAAGATCGCGGTTGTCGGGATGTCGGATTCGCGTGTTTTCAATACAGGAGCGGCCAGGGCTGAAGTTCGAAACATCCATTGGCTCGGACGCATTGGCGACAGCGAGTTGGCCGCGCTGCTGATGGACTCGCTTTGCCTGGCGTTTCCTTCACTTACCGAAGGCTTCGGCCTGCCGGTTGTCGAGGCGATGGCCCTCGGCTGCCCGGTGGTGGTGTCCGATCGCGCCAGCCTCCCGGAAGTCTGCGGAAATGCGGCACTGTATGCCCCAGCCGACAACCCGCACGCATGGCTCGATCGTTTCATGAGCCTCCGCAACTCCAAAGCCCTGCGCCTGCAGCTGACGGCAAAGGGAAAAGCCAGAGCCTTGGCATATTGCTGGAGGACGAGCGCCTTGCGTTACCTAGAGGCGATGGCTGTTGCTGACGGCATCGACACCGAAACCAGAATCGTTCGGTTACGTGAGTTCACATGATCCCGTGAAGTGCTTGGACGGCTCCGATCGACTCCAAAAAGGCCCGGTCGAAATTCTCTTCCGAGAAACGCTGTGCGTTCCTGGTGCAGGCTTGCGCCGTGATGAGGTGACTATTTCCCTCGAACCGCTCGATCGCCTCTTTCAGGTCTTCAATGGTTTGAGTCTTGAATAGTATGCCGGTTGGGTCAGGATCTGTCCCTAGGCGCCGGACGATATCGGCGGCGCCGCCTCGACCGAATGCGATCAGCGGCGTTCCACAGGCCTGCGCCTCGGCAAGCGCTATGCCAAAGTCCTCGCAACCGGCGAAGACCATCGCCTTCGCCCGAGCGAGCGTATCAACGTATTCCTTGCGAGGAAGGAACCCCGAAAAAGTGATATTCGGACCGGCCAGTGACCGTAGAGTGGCTGATTGCTGCCCCTCTCCGACTATAATCAGCCGTCGCGACGGCATCTCATTGAAGGCTCTGATCACCAGGTCGGTGCGCTTGTAGGGAGCGAGGAACGACGCCGAGACGTAGTAGTCATCCTTGTCCTCGACGCAGGGGAGTTCCTTCAGGCAGACCGGCGGGAAAACAACACGCGCGTCACGCCCATAGATATGCTGAATTCGGGAGCGGACATAGTTTGAATTTGCCAGCATCAGGTCCGGGCCGTGAGCGGTTCTCGTATCCCACGTTCTCAGACGATGCAGCATGTAGCGGTAGAGCATTCCCTTTGGCCCGAAACCAAGCTTGCCCTGCTGAAGATAAGAGAACTGCTCGTCCCAGGCATAGCGGACGGGGCTGTGCACGTAACACAGATGCGGCTGATCGGGTCTTGTAATCACCCCCCGCGAAAATGCGGCCGAAGACGAGATCACGGTGTCATAACCGGTAACGTCGAACTGCTCGATCAGGAAGGGGCAGAGGAAAAAGAGGGACCGGTAGAATTTCTCGATCATCGGAATCCGGTTGACCGCAGAAGTGTGGAATTCCACGTCGCGGAAATATTGCTCCTTCACCTCAGCCGGGAGGAAATCGAAAAGTGTGAACACCTCTGCATTGGGGAACTGCTTGCAGATTTGCGCCAAAACGCGCTCGCCGCCTCGAAAATTTGGGCACCAGTCATGGACGACCGCGATCCTGCCATATCTGTCGACAGCGCCTGCCGAAGTAGCAGGAAATTCCTCAATGGGCATTTCGACCTTGGCGGCGATCGCCAGGTCGGAAGAGCGTTCATGGAGCATGATTCTTCCCTTCCTCCGTGAGGTTCCCAGTTTCCGTTTCGTCCCATCACCCTCGCAAGTTGTCCGATCGATCCCAGATTGCTCCCGTCGAATGTCTGCCTACTGCTTATGGTTGTGAGCCGCACGCAGGAGATACGTCGACAGCATGTACTCGGAGGTAGATGGAGCCAGTCGGACCCACTTTTATGCAGGCTGTTTGAGCCCTCACCTCGTCATAGGCTTAGAAGGAGTGACGCCTGGACAAGCAATGAAACTTGCAGTGATTATCCCAACCTTCGGCCGCAGCGAGCAGGTTGCTCGCCTGCTGGAATATCTGGGTGGCCAGACGAGACTTCCCGATGAGGTCATACTGTCGGCACCCGACGCAACGCACATCGAACTCCCGGATAGCTGCCCGTTCCCGCTGTCGAGTGTTTTCGGTCCTATAGGATCGTCTGCCCAACGCAACACGGCTCTCGCGCAGTCGTTGGATCGCTTCGACATCATCACATTCTTCGATGACGATTTCGTTCCGTCCGCGCGATACCTGGAGCAGATCGAGAAGGCCTTTGCTGAAAATGACGAATGGGCGGTTGTGATGGGCAGGGTCGTCAAGGACGGCGCCAACAATGCCGGTCTCACCTGGGACGATGCAAAAGCTGCGCTAAGAGATGCAGAAGCGCAGGAACACAGTGGGCCTCCGGTGGTCGACCATGTTGGGGCTTACGGATGCAACATGTCGTTGCGCGCTTCGCTGGTTGGCGATTTGCGCTTCGACGAGCGTCTCGTCCTCTACGGCTGGCAGGAAGACATCGACTTCACAAGTCAAATGAGATCCAGGGGTCGCGTCGTATGCGTGACGTCGATCACAGGCGTTCATCTTGGAATCAAGGCGGGACGCGTGAGCGGAAAGCGGTTCGGCTACTCGCAGGTCGCCAATGCGATCTACCTGATACGGAAAGGGACGGTTCCAGCCTCTTTCGTACTTCCCCTCATGTTTCGGAATGTTGCAGCCAATCTCGCCAAAAGCCTTTGGCCCGAGCCGTATGTCGACCGCAGAGGCCGCCTCAGCGGCAACGTGCTCGCGATCGCGCATGTCGCCATGGGCCGGATCGAACCCGAATATATCTTGAAGATCTGACGAGGTCGCGACAATGCGGAAGTGGCTTTCAACAATGGCAGGCATTTCATTGGCAGCGACTGTCGGCCCCCTGTCGGCATCTGCCGCAGAATATCTGCTTGGACCGCAAGACAAGGTCAGGCTCAAAGTCTACGAATGGCGCGCATCACGCGATGTGATCTTCGAGTGGACTGCTCTCAACGACAGTTTCGATGTCGGTGCGGACGGCACGCTCTTCTTGCCCTTTGTCGGACAGATACGTGCTCAGGGTACCGCTCCCGGGGATCTTGCCCGCTCCATAGCGGACCGGCTCATGCAGCGCATGGGTCTTGGCCGGCAGCCAGATGTGGCCGTGGAGATTGCCCAGTACAGGCCGTTCTATATCGTCGGCAACGTCAAGCAGCCCGGCGAATTTCCCTACAGGCCTGGCCTCACGGTGCTTCAGGCTCTGGGTATCGCCGGCGGGTTGCCGATACGCGAGGATGATATGTCCCGGCTTGAACGAGAGGTCATCTCGGGCCGAGGCGATATCGGGCTCCTGGCTCTGAACAATGTCAGCCTGATTGCCCGCAAAGCACGGTTGCAAGCAGAACTGGCCGGCGGTGACAACGTCGCTTTCCCCTCCGAACTGATGGACCG
Organism: Mesorhizobium loti; assembly: GCF_002858745.1. Lineage (GTDB taxonomy): Bacteria > Pseudomonadota > Alphaproteobacteria > Rhizobiales > Rhizobiaceae > Mesorhizobium > Mesorhizobium loti_F. The sequence goes on from NZ_PJRO01000014.1 coordinate 60,064, forward strand.
GGCATCGAACGAGACCGTTGCACTGGCAATGGATCAGGAGCGCAAGATATTCGCTATTCGAAAGGATGCACTCGCAACTCAGCTCCGTTCACTACGCGAACTGAGGGATTTCCTGCAAAAGGAACTGGCCTCGCTCGAGCAACAGCTGACTTTCCATAACAAACAGATCGAGCTCATCCAAAAGGAACTCGTGGGCGTCTCAAGTCTCGTGCAGAAGGGCCTCGCGGTTGCACCACGCGAATTTGCTCTGGAGGGGGCCGTCGCCCGGATGCAGAGCGATAGGTTGGCGGCTGAGACTTCGATGCTGCGTGTCAGGCAGGAGATGAGCAAGACCGACATTGAAATCCTCAACCTCGGCAACCAGCGTTCCAGCGAGATCGCCGAGAGCTTGCGCGAGACGCAGCAGCAGCTCAACGAAGTCACCAGCAAATCCGATACCGCGGCACAGCTGCTGCAGGAAACACAAATTGCGGCTCCTGCTCTGCTGGCCCTCAGGCAAAGCGCTCAACGGGCCAAGCCGATTTTCAAGATTGTGAGGCCGAAAGACAGCGTTACGGAAGAGCTTGCCGCCGAGGAGACAACCCTTGTCGAGCCGGGCGACACCGTTAAGGTCGAAATCCCGCTGCCGCAGTCGGGTCTGGATGGCTTACCCCCAGCGAATGCAAGCGTCCGGGCGGAGACGAGCGCTGTTCGGAATACGAACTGATCTGATCCGCGTTGAGCCAAATCGTTGCGCTACTTGGTGTTTCTTGGCGCAGTCACGCGCGGCGATGCCCTCAGTCATGGCTGGAAAACATCGGCTCGACGAGTCTGGTGTTGATATTTCGAACGGCATTCCCAACCACTGCCTCGAGCGCTTGCCTTGCACTTCGAGGCCGCATATCAGTTTGGCGCACATTAAACGCGGAAACGCTCCAACTCTTTGTTTTTCGCAATTCCGGACGGAAAACCGCTACGCACTTTTCCTGGAATTGCTCTAGGTTTGACGGGACTCTCTGCCGCAGAAGGCCGATTGGTTTTGCGGGTGTCACTGGAGATATCGGTGTTAACGAGCATACTCGCCGTGTCGGTGGCAGGCATACTCCTCGGCCTACGGTTCAAGGCCGCAGCGCTGCTGGCGGCAACCGCAGTGCTTCTCATTGGTATCTTAGCCTGGAACAGCCTGGAATTTCCGGGTCATGTGACCGTGGGCAAATCCCTGATCCTGATGTTTTTCTCGGCTTGCGGCTACCTCGTGGGCTTGTCTCTATCGCTGTTTCGTAATCGACACGAAGAGTGACACCGCAGGTGCTTCAGGAAGCCCTATCGACCCGCATGACCGCAACGACAGTCCTGAGCAAGATAACGAGATCGAGCCAGATCGACCAGTTCCGCACATATTGGCTATCCAGCGCGACGCGGTTTTCGTAATCCAAACTGCTTCTTCCGCTCACCTGCCAAAGGCCCGTGAGCCCCGGCCTCGTTCCGAGGTACTCTGCCTGGTGTTCGCCATAACGCCTGAGTTCGTCCTCGACGATTGGTCTTGGACCCACGCAGCTCATGTCACCGCGCAGTATGTTGATGAGTTGGGGCAGCTCGTCCAGACTGGACTTGCGCAGCATTCGTCCGAAGAACGTAACGCGGGGATCGTTCCTGATCTTGTGAGTCTCTCCCCACTCCTTCCGCGCCTCAGGGTTTGCATCGAGATATGTCTTCAGAACTTCGTCTGAATTCGCAACCATCGAGCGAAACTTGTAGCAATCGAACAGCTTTCCACCGAAGCCAACTCGACTATGCGAGAATATTGCCGGGCCTCCGGCCGTAATCTTGATCAGCAAGCCCACGAGGATCATGACAGGCGCAGCCAAAATGAGCGCTGGGCAGGCTATGACAATATCCATGATCCGTTTGAGGAGGCCCCCAATGGGGGGAGTTGTAGTTCCTGTGCTGATGACACTCGATGGATCGTTCAACACTGCTCCGGTACTGGCATAGCCGCGCGGGGCAACGATATGCAGAACCACCCTGTTCTCGATCGCCGCCGGTACAACTGGATGATCCCAGGTCGCCCTCCCCCGTTGCGGATGCTTTTCAAAGGCGTTTGTCATGTGACGGTCGCCGCTCTAGATGTTTGACTTCGATAGTCTTCCAAGGACGGAACGCGTCGGCAAGAAATGCAAAGGAGGTAGCGCGATACCCTCGAGGTTACCCCCTAATCCCGACGTATGATTGCCCTATACGCATTGACGACTACCGGAAATGCCATGCCTAGCCGCACCCATCTGTGCTTGGACGTCATTACCCGTGCTTTTGCGAGAAGCACGCCAAGTATCGGCGTCCTGGACGCTTGCAGTGTCCTGACAAGTTCCTGCAAGGTGTCGACGTGCGTCTTTCCCCATTCCGCAACGATCACGACACCGTCAAGGACGGATCCAACGATTAGGTCGTCGGCCCCAGATTCAAGTGTCGGCAGGTCAATGATGATTTTGTCGTAAGTAGCCACTTCGTCGGCATTCAGTTCGGAGAGGAGTGCCTGCATGTTCTTCGGCACGAGCAGATTTCTCGCATCCACCGTCGATCTTGAAAGCACGTCGAACCGCCCCGGAGTGCGAATGATGAGCCGAACAAGATCCTTGCTCTCCTTGCCCAGCATACCCGAATGGTCTGGCAGCCGTGCGGCGATCGTCGGTCTCCGAAGATCGGCATCTATGACCAGCGTCTTGAGGCCCGACATTGAGTAAAGCGTGGCGAGATTGGTTGCGACGATACTCTTCTGGCTGTTGTTTGAAACAGCGGTCAATCCCAGGAACCTCACCGGGTGGTTCGTTTCAGCAAGGCTGATTTCGGTTCGCGCTTTCCTCAGGCTCTGGCTGTATTGCGACCAAGGGCGTCTGGACACCTCCTCGATGTCTCCGAACTCCCTCCGGTTACCCAAAGGCGGCAATTCACCGACGCATTCAATTCCCAAATTATCGCGGATATGACGTGGCGACCGTATAGTCCAGTCGAGCGAATGCCGCGCGAAAGAAACGCCAATACCAAGAATGAGGCCTGCGACAGCCGCGAAGGCCAATACCAGCTTCGGCCTCGGAGCGCTTGGAGAAAGTGGCGCTGTCGCGGCCGTGATCACTCTCGCATCGGCAACCGGATAGGATTGCTGGCTCACCGAATTCGTATAGGCCTGCAGAAAGCTCTCATACATTTTCCGATAGGTGTCTGCCGTCACCTCAAGCTCTTCGAGGGTCGGTTCCGGATTCACGCCAACACCGCCGCCAACACCCACGCTGTAGTCGTGCCGAGAACGGAATTCTTGGGCCTTCGCCATCGCCTCGTTCATCTCGGTGCGCAGCTGTTGCAGGCGTTTTTCCAGCCATGCTCCGCCTTCCTTTGCTGCGTCGGCTTTGGTTTCGATCTGTTCGTGCACGAAGGCGTCAGCGGTTGCATTCGCAATCTTTGCGGCGCCCTCGGGATCGGCCGTGGTGAAGGATATGTCGATTGCGTAGGAGACACCCACCCTTCGCACGTCGAGGCCATTGCGAAAAATCAACATGGTGAGGCGAGACTTCTGGTAGTCGGTCAGTTTCGCGATCGCCTCTGAGGCCCAGGCGCTTTTCTGAAATCCTAGGGCCTCAGCCATGTTGTCCTTTAGTTTCCTGAACCTCTCGATCAATATCGGTGCCCGAGGGCGATTGAAATTCGCGTTTTCAATCAGTTTCAGCCGATCGATGACCGTCGATGCAATCTTTTCAGACTGCATCACTGCAATCTGACTTTCCACTTGCGCGGTATCCAACGAAAGATTTACTTCTGCACCTTCTTGCAAATGTTGTGGCAGTCTCGGCTCGATCAAGATCTGCGCGCTGGCTGTAAAAACCTGGTCTGTGGTTGAATTGTAGAACCACGCTATCAAGAGTGCAGCGGCAAGACAGGCCGTGATTGTCCCGACGTAATGTCTCAGAAATCCGGTTATGTCCGATAGGCCAATGAAATCCTGGCCCGCATTGGCCTGCTGATTGGCCACCAAAGGCCACTGGCTGGCGAACAAACGATTCATCTAACGTCTCCGGCTGACGCGAAGGAGTATCCCTCGTGAACTCAGGCCTGACGCAGGCGTGCACGCAGGCCTGACACAGGAGTTCCATGGCGTCCGACCGAAGTTCTCATGTGCGCGCAGGGGCCCAGCAATCCCAAGCTGCGAGAAAGACTATCCCGGCACAGGGGAAGGTAAACGCCTCCAATTGGCGTAAGCCTACCCCCTATGAGAGTGAAGAACGCGGCAAACGGCCACTGGCTAGAAATGACTTCTGCCGCCCGAGCGGCACCTGCCGTACTCGGTTGGCCGCAGGCTCCTCGGCCAGGACATCCAGCTTCCCGACATGCGCTCGCTCTTCTCCTTGTTTTGCGCCGTCTTCAGGAAAAGCACGGCACCGTCCATCCTTCGTGACCCAACTGCGAAGTCGCTCCGGTCGGCTTTCGACCTCTGGCTGAAACGCAGTCGAGCGCGGAGCGCTTTTTTGAAACGCCGACGATCGGCGTCTTCCAAAAAGAGAATCCTGTGATGTCCTGGGCATGACACCCGAAGTAGCGTTGGATGCGGATGACCCTCCACGATAGCCGATCGCCATACATCCTTTCGATCATCGACCGGTATCACCTATTGGATGAAGAGGCCCGAACCGGGGGGTAAGGCTACCCGAATTCATGAAGGGGCCCGGGGCTTCCAGCATGCTAGAAATATTACCGCAATATCGGAGCGGTTGCCGTGACCCTAAAGATAGTCGACCAGGCCAAGCCGAATACTTTCGCGTTCGAGAACAATGCTCTCATTAAAGCGACTGGCTTCCGTGAATATGATGCACGCTGGTGGTTCGGCCATCCAGACTCAGAAAAAGAACCCGAGCTCAATTTGATGGGGGCCCAGGCACTGGGCATGGGTCTTGGCACGCTGATCCGCCGAATGGGCGTAGGGCCGGAGATCGTCACCGGTCACGACTTTCGCAGCTACTCCATGTCCATCAAGATGGCGCTGGTCTCAGGGCTGATGGCAGCTGGCGCGCGTGTCAAGGACATCGGCCTGGCACTTTCCCCGACCGCCTATTTCGCCCAATTCGCACTCAACGCTGCGTCAGTTGCCATGGTCACGGCCTCTCACAATGAGAACGGTTGGACCGGAGTGAAGATGGGGGCGCAAAGACCCCTCACGTTCGGACCTGACGAGATGACGGCCCTGAAGGCGCTCGTGCTGAACGGCGACTTCGACCTGGTCGGTGGTGGAAGCTATCAGTTCATGCCCAGGCTTCGGGAGACGTACATCGAAGATTTGGTTGCCGGAAAGAGCCTTCACCGAAAACCGCGGGTGGTGGTTGCCTGTGGTAACGGCACAGCGGGTGCTTTTGCGCCGCAGGTACTGGAGAGCATCGGCTGTGTTGTGATCCCCCTCCACATTGAACTCGACCACACGTTTCCGCACTATAACCCCAATCCTGAAGACATGGAGATGCTGCACGCAATCCGGGACAAGGTTTTGGAGACCGGTGCTGATCTGGGGCTTGGCTTCGACGGCGACGGCGACCGCTGTGGCGTGGTCGACAATGAAGGTAACGAGATCTTCGCCGACAAGGTTGGTGTCATGCTGGCGCGAGACATCTCCAGCCAACATGCACAATGCACCTTTGTCGTGGACGTGAAATCGACCGGGCTTTTCATGACAGATCCCGTTCTCGCGCAAAACGGTGCAAGGACGGACTATTGGAAAACAGGGCATTCCTACATCAAGCGACGGGTTGCCGAACTTGATGCAATCGCCGGTTTCGAAAAGTCGGGACACTTCTTCTTCAACCCACCGATCGGGCGTGGTTATGATGATGGGCTCGTCACAGCGATCGCCGTCTGCGAGATGCTCGACCGGAATCCGGAAAGGACGCTGGCCGAACTCTATCGCGCCCTGCCCGTCACGTTCGGCACCCCGACGATGTCCCCTCACTGTCCCGATGAAGTCAAATACGGCGTGGTCGACAAGGTCGTCGGTGACTTCATGAAAATGAAAGTGGACGGGACCAAGTTTGCAGGCCAGCCGCTGGCTGATCTGGTTACCATCAACGGGGTGCGCGTGGTGGCTCAGGACGGCACCTGGGGCTTGGTCAGAGCATCATCGAACAAGCCCGAAATTGTCGTCGTCGTCGAGAGCCCTGTCTCGTCGGAGCGACGCCGACAGATGTTCGAGGCGCTCGACGCCGTCCTGCGCCGCAATCCAGAGGTCGGAGCCTATAACCAGACATTCTGAGGGGAGCTGGAGCATGCCACGCCGGATCATCAGTTTTGTCATGAGCGGAGGCGTCGGGTCACGACTGTGGCCACTCTCACGTGAAGACAATCCCAAACAATTCCACGATCTCTCCGGGGATGGCTCGATGCTTGCGAAGACGGTCCGGCGCCTCAAGGCGTGGCCGAATGGCGAGACGCCGATCTACCTCATCGCGTCGGAAAGACACGCCGAACGCGTCATCTCGGACATCAGTCCGCTCGGCTTGAACGGAGGAAAGCCGATCTTCGAACCCCTAGGTCGCAATACGGCCGCAGCAGTGGCCATCGCCACACTGCAGACGATCTCTGAACACGAACGCGATGCGCTTATACTCGTGGTGCCGTCGGACCATGAGATTTCGAGCGAAACCCAGTTCTGGGAAACGGTCGAGGCGGGCATACCTGCAGCCGACTCCGGAAGCATTGTGGTGTTTGGCATCACGCCCACTCATGCGGAGACCGGATATGGATATATTGAGGTTGCCGCCAATGGTGGCGGTGCGGCCGTAGTTTCGCGCTTTGTCGAAAAGCCGAACATCGAGACGGCCCAAGCGTATTTGTCGTCGGGAAGATTCTACTGGAACGCGGGCATTTTTCTTTTTCGTGCCGAAACAATGCGCGAGGCGTTGCTGGAGTTTCAGCCGCAAATCTGGGAGACTGCTGAACGAGCCTACGGAACCGCCAGGGTCGACGTCTCGGGTCTCTACCTACCCCAAGGGTTCTATTCTGCTGTACCCTCAACGTCGATCGACTATGCCGTCATGGAGCATGCGCACAGCATCGCGATGGTGACGGCTTCGTTCCGTTGGAATGACCTTGGATCGTGGCAATCGTTGCTCGAAGCCAGTCCGACGGACAACAACGGCAACGTGGTGATGGGTGATGTCGTTGCCATGAACTGTGACGATTCTTACCTGAGAAGCCAGGGCAGGCTGCTGACCGTCATCGGAATGAAGAATGTCGCGGTGGTGGCGACACCGGATGCGATATTCGTCGCTCCCGTCAGCCACAGCCAGAACGTGAAGAAAGTCGTCGAACAGCTGGAGAAAAGCGGGCGCCTCGAGACGAAATTCACGGCATCGGAAGACCGGATTATCATCAGCGGATCATGGCGAAAGCGCGTCGAGCACTGGCTTTTCGAGGAGACGCTGCCGCTATGGTCCACTGCGGGTGTCGACAATGTGCATGGTGGCTTCCATGAGGCTCTCGGTTTCGATGCGAGGCCGTTGAGCAAGCCTAAGCGTATGCGGACGATGGCTCGTCAGATTTATGCTTTCGCGGTGGCCAAGGAACGCGGCTGGACCGGACCAGCCGACAGGCTCATCGACCACGGCATCAACTTCATCGCACAACACGGCCGGACAGACCGCGGCAGCTGGGTTCGCGCGTTGAATGCAAATGGCAGCATGGCTGATCCGGCAGAGGATGCATACGACCATTCCTGTGTGCTCCTGGCGCTTGCCCATGCCCATCGATGCGGTCACCAAGGGGCACTGCAGCTCGCACGGGAGACATTCAACTTCATTGACTCACACCTTGAGGACGGAAGTCTGAATGGTTTTCTCGAGACTCCCGGCTGGAACGGAGTGCGGTCCTCGAACCCACACATGCACATGCTTGAATCCTTCCTTGCCTGGTATGGCGTGACCGGCGATCGCACATATCTTCGTCGGGCGGCTCGCATTATCGATCTCTTCCGCTGCCATTTCTTTGACCAGGATAGTTGGACGCTTGGGGAATATTTCGACGCCGATTGGCTTCCGACGCCCGGAGAGAAGGGCCAGTGGACCGAACCGGGGCATCATTTCGAATGGGCCTCGCTCCTCGTCGATTTTGCCCGGGCCAGTGGGCAGAAAGATCTGGCTGCGTATGCGAGAAAACTCTACTCGTCGGCGGTCGCCAATGGATTGAACCGAGCTACAGGTCTCGCTTACGCAGCCGTATCGCGACAGGGAATGCCCTTCGACAGGCTTTCGCGCAGTTGGCCGCAATGCGAGGCCATCAAGGCGGCAATTGCCTTGGACGACGTTGGTGGGCCGGATCTGAAACCCGAGATCGAAGCTCGGGTCGCGCGCCTCTTCAGATGGCATATTGACCCGGCACCGCTCGGGCTCTGGGTGGACAGGATTGACGAGCGCGGACGGTCCCTGGCTACCGAGGTTCCTGCCAGCATATTCTACCATCTTGTGACTGCATTGATGCAGTATCTCGACAAGACAGGGGGACAGATCGAACTGTTCCCGCTGCCTGCACAAGAAAATGAAAGGTCCTCTCTTAAGAAGAGTTACGGCTAAAGAAGTCCACCTCTGCTGCGGAGCGCACGCTGTAGTGACAACTGTTATTTTTCATAACGATACCAGCTTCGAAGTAATTTCATGATGAATCCAATCAACTGCGCCACTTGCCGACTACCGCTAATTAGGTAATCCCTTTGCGTCTTTGTCACCATAGCAAATTGCGATATTCTGCAAGCCAAATTCAAAGAGGAGAGCCACCCGGCCGGGCGTGAGTTGATCCGCCATGCTGTCCCGGATTCGAGGCGCCAGAGTTTTCATCCGGCGCAAATCGCGGGGTGTTCAAGAACGCGTCATTTGACTTTGCGCAATACCGCCGGCCATTTTTTTGTGAATGAGGTATATGAAGAAGGTGTAACTCGCACGGCGGTAAGGATGACGTATGCTTCACGTTCGCTTTTGAGATGGGATGCGTCCCGTTCGTCCCTCGTTGGACTTAACGGTAACAACGCGGCGCTTATGAAGACTCTAGGGTTCACGTCGAAGCGATACCCAGCCAACTCGGTCATCTTCAGTCAAGGCGACGAAAACGATCGCATGTACATTGTTGAGTCAGGCTGGGGTTGCATTTCACACGAGCTTGCCACCGGACAGCGCCAAATTCTGGATTTTACTCTGACCGGCGATGTCATCCTGCCCCAGCCACATGAGGGCGGTGTTCTTGAAACATTCCTGGCGCAAACCGAACTTTCATTGTCGATGGCATCCATCAAGTCGTTCACGGTTGCCGCGATGAAATCACCTGATCTCTTCTCTTTCATCGTTGAGGCCCTGGCACACAATGGTGCGGTGATAGCTCAACATCTCGCCAATATAGGACGGCGCAACGCGCTGGAGCGGACAGCATACTTACTGCTCGAACTGACGGCACGTTTGCAAAGAGTTGGCTCTGTAATTGACAACAGCTTTGAATGCCCGCTGACCCAGTATGACCTCGCGGATGCCCTTGGCCTTACCCCGATCCATGTAAACCGGATGCTGCGAGAGCTGCGCGAGCGGAAGTTTCTTGAATTTCGGCAGGGCCATGTTCGCCTACTCGATCATGCGAGTCTGATGAAGTTCGCGGGTTTCGACGGCGAATATATCGAGAGTTGAGCGTCAGCTTCCCTAAAGAGTTCTTTAGAACTCTATTGCGGGTATCGATCCCGCCACCGATGAGGACCTGAGAAATCCGAACGACTCGCATTGGAGCCTCGTATCTTCCCCAGCATCCTCATCACCTCAGAAAATCCTGTGCTCGCTGGGGGCGATGGACCAATTCTCATCCTGCTAGAGCTCTGGGCCTCATAAAACTCAAAGGCGATATTCACCTCCTCGCGATCGATGACGATATTGACCGACGCCATGGTGATCGCGCGTTGACCCGCGACGCGCCTGTCCTGACATTTCTGCTGGACGGCTCTGTCGCCCTTATCGACCCGGCTCCTGTCACCACGGGCCACGCTTTCCTGGTTCGAAGCCGAGAAGCATCAGGCTTGGGTGACCTGTCCGCTGACCGAAAGCGGTATCCGTATCGTCGGCCACCCCCAATATACTGATACGCCCGGCTCGCCGGCCGTCGGTGTCTACATCCCACATTAGGACAAGGTGAGCGACCGGCTTTATCGTGATACGACAATCGCACCTTCTGGCGCCGAGGTAGAACTTTCGTTCAGCTGAGGACCTGACATGATTCCGATCATCAAGCCTACGATGGATGAGGCTGAAGCCGAAGCGGCGCGCCGTGTCATCCTGTCCGGATGGGTCACGCAAGGCCCCGAGGTCGCAGCCTTCGAGACGGAGTTCGCTGCCTTCACGGGTGCGCCGCACGCTACGGCCGTCTCGAACTGCACCACGGCCCTGCACCTGGCCCTACTGGCGGCCGGGGTGAAGCCCGGCGACGAAGTGGTCACGGTCAGCCACTCCTACATCGCCACGGCCAATTCGGTGGCCTATTGCGGCGCGACCCCGGTTTTCGTCGACATCGATCCGGCCACCTACAACATCGAGCCGGCCCTGATAGAGCAGGCGCTTTCGGCCAAGACCAGCGCGATCCTGGTCGTCCACCAGATGGGCCTGCCCTGCGACATGGCCGCGGTGGTCGACATCGCCAAGGCCAAGAGCTTGCCCGTGATCGAGGACGCGGCCTGCGCCAGCGGCAGCGAGATCCTCTGGGACGGCCAATGGGAGAAGGTCGGCAAGGTGCACGGCGACGTGGCGTGCTTCTCCTTCCACCCGCGCAAGATCATGAGCACCGGCGACGGCGGTATGTTGACCACCAAACACGCCGACTGGGCTGCCAAATTCAAGCTGTTGCGCCAGCACGGCATGAGCGTACCCGACACGGTCCGCCACGGCTCCGCCCAAGTGATATTCGAGACCCACCCGGTGCTCGGCTACAACTATCGGATGACCGACATCCAGGCCGCTGTCGGCCGCGAGCAACTCAAGCGCCTGCCTGGCATCGTGGTCCGCCGCCGTGTGCTGGCCGCCCGCTACGCCGAATTGCTCGGCGAGGCGCCGTGGCTGGGCCTGGTCCGCGAACCGTCCTACGCGCGCACCAACTGGCAGAGCTTCTGCGTCCGTCTGCCGGCTTCCGCCGACCAGCGCACCGTCATGCAGGCTATGCTGGACGCCGGTGTCGCCACCCGGCGCGGTATCATGTGCGCCCACCGCGAAGACGTCTATGCCTCGCAACCCCTGCGCATGTTCCTGCCGGAGTCGGAGGCTGCGCAGGATCATGCCATCGTCCTTCCGCTCTATCCCCAAATGACCGACGAGGATCAACAGAAGGTAGCCTCGACCCTGATCGAGGCCACCCGGTTCAAAATCCACAGCCCAAGACTCCAACTCTGGGATTCACGGCGAGATATGGCGGTCTCGTATGGGAGCCAGTCTTATCGAAAGTGAGCGATGGAAATGGCGAGCGTTCGGCGCGCGGTGGTCGCGGTCTATTTCGAGAAGTACGCCACCCTCATCCTCAATTTCGCGACGCTCTATGTTTCGTCGCGGCTTTTGACACCCAACGACATCGGCGCTGTTTTCCTTGGCGCCAGCCTCGTCGCGCTCGCCGAGGGTCTGCGGGACTTCGGCGTCACCAACTACATCGTCAACGCCGAAAACCTCTCGAAGCAGGAAATACGCACCTCATTCACCCTGATGCTGGCGGTCGCCATCGTCCTTACGACCGCCTTCTTCGCGACGGCGGGTCTCTACGCCGACTTCGCCCACGAACCGCGTCTGGAGAACTTCGTCCGCACCATGGCGTTCGGGTATCTGTTCTCCAGCATCGGTTCGCCGATCGTGGCTCTGCTTCGCCGCGACCTGAAGTTCTGGGACATCGCAGCCATCAACCTGGGCTCGGCCCTGGTCGGCAACATCACCACCACCGGCTTGGTGATGATGGGCGTCGGCTATATGAGCTTCGCCTGGGGCTCGCTGAGCTATCCGCTCTCCACCTTCGTCTTCGCCATCTTCATGCGTCCGGACCTGTCCATCTTCCGGATCGAGTTTACCAAATGGCGCGAGATTCTGGCCTTCGGCGGCTTCAACACTGCGACCGGCCTCCTGACCGCCCTCGGCGGGGTCATTCCGACCTTCATGCTGGGCCGGGCCAGCGGCAGCGCCGATGTCGGCCTCTACAGCCGAGGCCAACAGGTGACGGAGATGCCCAGCCGCCTGGTCATATCGGCTATCTCGGCGGTAGCCCTGCCGGGGTTTGCCGCCCATGCGCGCACGGGTCGTCCCCTCAAGGACCCCTATCTCAAAGCCGCCGCCAGCCTGACCGCGTTCCACTGGCCGGGCCTGGCGATGGTCATCCTCTTCGCCTATCCCCTGGTGCGCACCATGCTGGGGCCGCAATGGGACACCACCATCCCGCTGGTGCAGGTGATGGCGGCGGCCACGATGCTCTACTTCCCCGTCCCCCTGATGTTCCCGGCCCTGGTGGCCGCAGGCGGGATCCGCGACACGGCCAAGGCCTGGATGATCTCTCTGCCGATCACCAGCCTGATCATGATCCTGGCGGCCCAGCATGGCCCCCTGGTCCTGGCGCTCTCGATCTTCGCCACCACGCCGATCCAGGTGGGCGTTGGCCTCTGGTTCCTGATGCGTCGACTGACATTGAGCGTCGGCGAATATCTGCGCGCGCTGATGCCCAGCGCCGCCGTCACCCTGGCCTCGACGATAGGCCCACTCATCGTCATCGGGCTGAACGGCTTCGACATGAACATATCGGTCTTGCAGGCCGTCCTGGGCGGCGGGCTTGGCGGCATATTCTGGTTCCTGGCCATGGGCTGGACCCGTCATCCCTTCGCCGCCGAACTGGCCTATCTGGTGGGCAAGGCCCAGGCCTTGGCGCCTGCGCGCCTGCACGCCTCCCTCGCCCTCATCCGGCGCTTCCTGGGTGAGGCCGCCGAACAGGGACAGGCGCCTGCATCAGGCGACGCGGACAGCGAAATCAATACTGTGGGCGGTCGGGATGGCGCGCAATCTGTTTGGTCGGTGGTCAAAGTGCGGTCAGGCCGCCTCTTCGAACGATCGCCTGGATGGCCACAAGCAGGCAAAACAGGAGGAATCGGTGATGAGCCACTTTGACACCATAGATTCTCCCGGCACCAACGCTGCCGGCTCAGGCTTCGAGAATGCGCTGGGTTATGTTGCCGCGCCCGCCGTGATCTCCGCTGCCCGCATCGTCACCCGCTTGACGACGCGGGGCGTCCACATCGCTTGGTTCGATGTCTGGAACCCGACCCTCGACCAGGCCCTGGACGCCCTGCCGGCCATTCCCGGCTGCGCGCGAGAGCTCTATCGCGAGCTCACCCAACCCACGAGCGTCCGAAAGCGCCACGCCCTGGCGACGGAGAACGGCCGACCGACCGCGCTCATCTCCCTGCGCCGCCGCCGCCGATACTGGGAGCCCGTCACCTATCAGGCGCTTCCAGGCGTGATCGCGCCGGCGTCCTCTCCAGCCGCCCTTGGCCGGGCGCTGCACGCCTTGGGTGTCGAGGTGCGGGTCGAGGCGGGGCTCGACAAGAGCGTCGTGGATCTCAATCCGCGATGCCACTGGTCCTCGGACAACTACCGCGTCGACCTGCGGGGCGACTATGAGGCGCGCTGGAGCCGCAACCACCGCAAGAATGTACGCAAGGCCTGCAAACGTTGCGATGAGTTCATGCGGCTTCGCATCGACAATGTGGGCGACCTGGAATGGTCGTGCGCCCAGTGGAAACGCACGTGGGAAGGCGCCGACGCTGGCGAGACCGTCGCCGCCGAGGATCGCTTGCGGTTTTGGCGCGCCTTCGTAAAACAGCAGAGCGCCGACAGTCCGATCCAATTCCATACCCTGCATCTGCTCGACGGCAATCGGCGCTCGGCCGGCGTCGTCCTGATGTGCAAGGACGGCGTCGCGCTCGGCCAATGCATCGTCCGCGACCCCGAATACGACCGCTTTTGGGTCGGTGTCCGCATAATGGAGGCATCGATCAAATGGGCGGCAAGCGCTGGGCATCGCCAGTTCGATCTCGGTTCCGGGCAAGACTACAAGCAGAGTTGGGGTGAGGCTGTGACCGGGCGTTACGGTGCGATCTTTCGCCCACGTGCCGTCAGCGCGCTCTATCGGTTCGGACTTCTGTGACTTCGCTGCGTGAAACTGTTCGATATGGGGGAGCATCGGCTCGAGTATTGATCCATGGCAACGGTTGATCAAAATGCGATTTTCGCCGCCCAGCCTGCCAAGGCGGTCGCCCGGCCGGCGGAAGACCGTATCGCCGGCTTCGACGGTGTGCGCGCGGTCGCCGTCCTGATGGTCTTCATCAGCCACAAGACGACCCTGCCGCATCACGATTCCTATGGCTCCGTCGGCGTTTGGCTCTTTCTCGTGCTCAGCGGCATGCTCATCTCCTCGATCCTGTCGGAGATGCGTGGAAAGGTCGAATCCGGGACCCAGTCGAGCTGGCGGTCGATGGGCGACTTCTATCTTCGCCGCAGCCTGCGCATCTTCCCACTTTATTACGCCTGTCTCAGCGTTTTCGCGCTGGGGTCGCTGTTCACTTCATTCGTCGGCTTCTCGCGCATGGAAGCGACGATCTACGCCCTCTATGGCACCAACATCTATATTGAGATGACGCCGACTGCGGACCACGGCCATTTCGGTCACCTTTGGTCGCTGGCGGCAGAGGAACAGTTCTACCTGCTCTTCGCGCCGATCCTGCTGTTCACCCCGCGCAAATATCTGGCTCGGATCTGTATCGGCTTCATGCTCGCAGGCGCAGCCATGCTGGCTTGGCTGGTGTCGGTGAAGACCCACCCGAACGCCATCCACGTCGATCCGCTGATCGCCTTCGGCATGCTCGGCGTCGGCGGCTTCGTCGCTTCCTTGAAAAACCTCAAGCCGCCCGCTTGGCTGGTGAGTGCGCAAGCGCAGGCGGCGGCTGGCCTGACGCTGATCGCGATCCCGCTGGTCTTTGGATACTTCCGCGACACATGGAACGTCTGGGGACCACTAACCTGCCTGGTTGCCGGCCTGTTCCTGTTCCAGATCGCCCGCAATCAGCAGACGCCAGTCGTGGCTTTCCTCAACCTGTGGCCGCTGCGCTCGCTCGGACGGGTGAGCTATTCCTTCTACGTGCTGCACCAGTTCATCCATTTCTACGAGGTCGAAGCGGTCTTCCGTAGACTTCACATGAGCATCGACGCGCCGCTTGCCGTGCAACTGGCCCTGGAGCTTTTCATCACCGTCGCGCTGGCGACGCTCTCCTGGCATTTCTTCGAGCGGCCGATACTGCGGTTGGGCGCGAGATTGACCGCGCGGGAGGGCGCCGAGGCCAGCAGCGCGACCGCTGCCTTGTCCCCGGGCAGTCAAAAGGCCATGCGATAGATGCGGGCGGAACTTCGGCCGATGCGACTCGACGACGAACGCCGCATCAGGGGTTTCGACGGCCTGCGCGCGATCGCCTTCATCTTCGTATTCATCAGTCACAAATTCCATCAAGGGACTTATGGATCCCTCGGCGGCGACGGGGTAATGCTCTTCTTCGCGCTCAGCGGCCTCTTGATCACCCGTATCCTGGCTCGCACGCGGGTGGCGATCGAGGCGGGCGAGACGACGACGCTCGCAGGTCTGGGGCGCTTCTATCTTCGGCGCTCGGCCAGGATATTCCCCATCTATTACGCGACGATAGGCAGCTTCCTGATTGCCTCGCTGTTCGTTCACTTCAATGGCTTCGAAGGCGGCGCGCCCTTGGCCATGCTGCTCTACGCTACAAACATCTATGTGTTCACGACCGGCCACTGGGTGGGCCATTTCAACCACTTCTGGACGCTGGCGATCGAAGAGCAATTCTATCTGTTGTTTGCACCCTTGCTGCTGTTCACCCCCAGCAAGACCGCCAGACACATCTGCGTTGCCTTCGTCGTTCTGGGTCTCGTCACTCAGGCGGGCCTCGAATGGGCCGGAGTATCGACCAAGGTCATCGGCCTAAATCCCATGACCGGCTTTGGTTATCTAGCCTTGGGCGGTCTGGCAGGACAAAACCTCGACCGGCGGGTGCCGGCATGGCTGGTTTCCACGCCGGCCCAGGCCATAGCCGCGCTCGCCCTTCTCATCGTGCCTCTCACTGTCCTCAAGGACGAGATCGTCTGGCGCGTCTATGCGCCGGCAGTTGCGGCTACAGCTGCGCTTCTGGTCCTCCAGATCGCAGGGAACCAGACCTCGCGTTTCGTCGCCCTTCTTGAGACCTGGCCCCTGCGCAGCCTGGGGCGCATCAGCTACGGCTGTTACATCTTCCACGAGTTCGTGCACTTCTACGACATCGAAGCGGCAGTCCGGAAGTTTGGCGTCATGCTCGAAACGCCGGATTGGATTCCTGTCCCCATCGAGTTTGTCGTGACCGTCGGCCTTGCGACCGTCTCCTGGCAATTCTTCGAACGACCAATCATGGCCTGGGCTCACCGGATGACGCAGAAAGCCACGCCGGCCATCGCCTGAGCCCCCTAGCCTGCCGGGGCGAACAGCTTTCGCAGCAGGCCGAGGTTGTGATTCAGGCGCAGGTAATATTCGTGTTCGGGCCGATCGAGCATCTGCAGCACGACCAGCATCGGAGTGGCGACGAGCATCTTGATCGCGCGCGCGATTTTCTGACCTGGGGTTTTCAAGCCCCTGAGTTCCACCTCGCCTTCCTTGCGGGCACGCTCTGCGAGCCATGCCCGCGTCAGACGGCCGGCATGGACCTTATGGTCCACTACGAAGGCGTCCGAGTACCAGCAGCGATAGCCGGCCCCAATGAGGTCGGTCATCTTCTGGGCCTCTTCCCCGCTGGCCAGATTCGAGCCGACCCGACCGGTCGTGACGTCGAACCCTCCATGTGCTTCCAGTGCGTCGCGGCGGAACAGCAGGTTGGCGCCGACGCCGATGGGATGATCGGTCGTGTCCCGGAAGCCGTCCTCATCGACCACCGACAACAACAGGCGCGCGCGCGGCCCAAGCTGGCTCGGGGGCATTTCAAGGTTGCCGGCGTCGTGGGGCCAGTGTGGGATCACACGCCCGGCCAAGATGGCGGTCTGAACGTCACAGCGGGCCGCGTAGGTGATCGCCGCCTCTACCCAGCCGGGGCGCGGCACAGCGTCGTCGTCCAACAGTGCAATCCATTCGCCCCTGCCGGCCTCGAAACCCGCGTTGCGGGCCCGGGCAACGCCGGGCTCGTCGAGCCGTATGAGGCTCAATCCCTCGCGCGCCCTCAGGTTCTCCAGCACCTTGCTGTGCGCTGGCGCCGAGGCGCTGTCGACGACGATGACCTCCACCGGCTGATCCACGCATTGCGGCAGCAGGGCGTCCACGTTCTCCAGGACATCATGGCTGCGGTTGTGCGTGGCGATGACGATGCTAATGACCGGAGCGTCGGCGCTGATCTTCGGGGCGGTCTTGGCGTCCTGCATGCCCATCTGATCCCTAAGCTCCACGTCTGTTCAGTCCAGCTCCGCGTCCTCGGCGGCCAATGGGCGCGCGCCCAGGCCGATCGACCACAAGAACGCCGCGCGCAACGGCGTCGGCATCATGAGCTGTCTTACCGCCCGGAACGGGAACACCAGCAGCGCATGGCGCACCGCGAACCGCACACCCTTCGCATCTCCCTTGGCTGCCCGTTCTACCGCCGCATCGGCGAAATAGATGTAGAATCCCAGGAGCGTGGCGAAATAAGAATGCAGCCACTCCTTTGGCGAGCGCCACTTGCGCCAGACGGGCATGGCGTGCCGCATGAACACCTTGCGCGTATAGGGAATCCGGCTCAGGACCAAGGCATCATAAGATCCCGACGGGCGCTGGCGAAACAAGACGCAAGGCACGGCTACATGCTCCATATGCCCCCCGCCGGCGACGCGCAGCTGCCAGTCCCAGTCCTGGTCGGCCAGCAGGGTCTCGTCAAAATAGCCGTAGGCGTCGCGTACCCCGATACGCGCCATCGTAGCGCCGATCTGCGGGAAATAGCCGTCCAGCAGCATCTTCAGATGGTCGCCGTCGGGACGGACGTCATCGGGGATGGGGGGCGCGATCGGCCGCAGATCAGGATCGGTCATCACCACCTGACCGAAGATCGCCTCGACCTCCGCGTGGCGATCGAAGAGCTGCAAGTGCGGCCGTACATGTTGCTCGGTCCAGACGTCATCGTCGTCCAGGAAGGCCAGGAACTCCCCCGTGGCCGCCCGCATCGCTGCGTTGCGCGCGGCACCGGCGCCCGCCGTCGTCACGATGAGGTGCTGCGCGCCGCGGGCCTGCGTCACTGTGCGGGTAGCGTCGTGGTTAGAGCCGTTGTCGCCAACCAGAACCTCGAAGGTCAGGTCCGGGCCTTCCAGCGCGCGGATGCTCGCCAGCGCCTGGTCCAGGAACTGCGGTCGGTCGCGGGTCGGGACGACGACCGAAACGATGCGTGCCTGTTTCACCCCCACTCCTCCCACCGATCGAAGACGCCCGACAGGGCCGCCGAAAATACCCGCATGTTGTCGAAACGCGTGATGAAGGTCCGCGCGATGGTTCCGGCCGAACGCGTCTCCTCGGCCTGGGCGTAGACGAGATCATAGCCTGCTGCCTTGGCCTCCTGCATGGCGGCCGGCGTCCAGTTGGCCGACTGGCCGAGCGGGATTGCGAACGACGTCGGCGCAAAGCCGAGCCGGGCTTCGATCATAGCGCGCGAGCGGTCCAGTTCCTCGCGGGCAGCGGGGCCGTCCAGCTGTCCAAAATCGGGATGGGTCGCGGAGTGGCTGCCGATTTCGGCACCGTTGGCGGCCAGGCACTCCAGATCGCGCCAGCCCAGAACCTCGTCGGTGGTCCAGGGCGAGGCGCCTTCGCTCCAGTCGGTGACCACGAAGAGGCTCCACGGCGCTGCGAAGTCCTTCAGGATCGGCGCAGCCTCGGTCATCACGCTGCGCAGGCCGTCGTCGAAGGTGACGGCGAGATCCATCGAGTCGCCCCCCGTTCGCGCAATCTCCGAGGCTGGGACGAACCGGTAGCCCCGCGCCGCGGCCCACTCCAACTGGCGCCGGAACAGCTTCGGCGGCACGTCGTTATGATTCATCAGCGGCTGGCCGACCGAGTGGTAGGCCAGGATCCGGCCTCCTGAACGGCGCACGCGTCGGCCAATGACGGACATGCCTTCACGTTCGAGAACCATGCGCGGGCCGACCAGATGACGCCTTTCGACACCGAACGCGCGGACAGCCCGCTTCAGAAGCTTCGGTGTTCGCCCAAGCGTACCCACTTTCGCCCTCAGTTCTTTTATCGAACAGCAAGCCTCATACTCGCTATGGCGTCCGGCGCCAACGCCACCATATTGAACCCCAGCGCCCATAGCCTTATCCCGTCGAACGAAGGCGCTAACTCAAAAGTGTAAAGCGCGATGGCTGCCTGAACTGTCAGCCACTTCAGGCTATCGTGCTTAAGGTTGCGTAGTATCGGGAATAAGGTGGTGCTGGTCGCTCCTGAGGATCAGTCTTTGTTCCAGCGTCGCAGGCCGATGATGCGCCCTCGGGGCAAACCATGCTGTTGAAACCTCACATCTAGCTGCCGCCCCTCAGCCGACTTACAAACCGAGGCAGCCATTCGGGCAGCAGGTTGCGGGCCGCGTCGCGGGGGCCATCGAAGGTCTTGGTCCGCGCCAGGCGCCACCATACCCGTAGCCGTTCCGGCAGCGACATCAGGCGCAGAGAACGCTTCAGGACCGCTTCGACGCCGTCGAACTCGCCGAACACCTTGTTCAGCAGAATGTCGGGATAGCCGTCGTAGAACTCCTCGTCCGCAGGCGCTCCCATCTCGCGCAGCGGCGTGACTGGCGGGATCTCCAGGGCCCTGGCGTAGAGCGCCTCCAGGCTTTCGAGCCAATTTGGCGAGGTGTGCAGCCGCTTGACGTTGGCCGCCGTCTCATCGCCCCGCCGACGCAGGGCCTCGAGGTCAGCCAGCCAGTCCGCCAGGATGCGGTTGTAGTCCGCCATCGAGGTGGCGAAGCCAATGGTCGGTGCCAACCCGGGCATATCGGTGCTCATGACGTTCGCATCCGACGGATAGGGAAACAGCGTTACACAGGGCGCGCCCAGCCCGCCGGCTTCCAGCATCGAGGTAACCGATACGAAGGGGTAGGAGTCGAGGTAGACGTCCGCCGCCTCGAAGGCGAGCGAGGGATCTGGCGTCTCCGGCCGCCCCATGATCCGCCCGCCGGTCGCCGCTATGGCCTCTTGCCAGTCGGCCGGCTCCCCCGGGCCTACGACCAACAACCGCGCATCGGGATGGACCAGGAGCGCCTCGACGTGCATGTCGGCGAATGAGACCCTGCCCATCGTGCGGTATTTCACGCCGCGGGCCACCGAAACCAGAAGCGGACCGCCGGCCGGAAGGCCTAGCCTCTGCCGTGCCTCGGCCCGGCCGTGCTTGCGCATCGGCGGATCGATCTGGATCGGCAAGATGGCGTGACGCTCCGCCGGGATCCCACGCCGTTCTACCACCAGTCGCTCGCCCGAAACGCGCGAACTGGCGATCAGGTCGCACCCGGAGAGACCGACCCAAAAAGCGTGGTCGGCATGGTTGACCAGCACCACGGGCGGTCGATTGCGCTCATCTGCGAAGGCTATGGCTGGCGTCGGATCCTCGTTGCTGACGTGCAGGACGACCAGGTCAAAATCGAGCGACAACTTCCGGAGTGCGCTGGCCCATTCTACCGGTCCGCCGCGCGTCGCGCTGATCATATGGATCTGGCCGCCACGAGCCTCCACGGCCTGGCGCACCGACAACGGCAGCACCCCCGGATGGCGCAACAGGGCCAGCGAGTGATGACGCCCCTCGTCGGCGACGATCCAGCGGCGCATCATCCGCGTCAGGCCGCCGACCTCGTTCAGAACGGTGGCCACGTGCAGCACGCGGCCGATCTTCGTCCGCGCCGGTCGCGCAGCTTCGACCTTCGCGGCGAGCGTCCGTCGCGCGATCTCGATCAGTATGTGCTCAAGCGGCTCGGACCGATAGAAGCCGCAGTGCCGCTTCCGTGCAAGCGTGACCGCCGCCTCCACATAGGCCGCCGCGGAGTTGAAGTCGCCAGCGTCCAGGCAGCGCTCAGCCTCAGCCCGAAGGCTTTGAAACTCTTCGTAGTTGTGACGCATACGCGCCACCTCGGGCTCGGAGGGCACGGTTTCAGATTGCTTCGTCTCCGGCATCGTTCCCCCACGGTCGCAGCCTGCCCTAAAACTTGTTATCCTGAGGGTCCAAAGCTTGCCAGCCAACAAGGCAGGTTACATAAAATCTGTCACCGCCGACAGACAGCTCCACGGGGGAAGCGATGCCGATTTCGGACAGTGTGGTGCTGCGTGGCGAGGTCGTCGTCCACCACCCCGATCTGGTGAACCTGTACGGCTGCGAGGTCGGTAACGGCTCGCGGATCGGTGCCTTTGTCGAGATTCAGAAGAATTCTTACGTCGGTGAGCGCTGCAAGATCTCCTCGCACACCTTCATCTGCGAGGGCGTGACCATCGAGGACGAGGTCTTCATCGGCCATGGGGTGATGTTCACCAACGACCGCCTTCCCCGAGCCACCAACCTGGACGGGAGCGCCCAGAGTGAAGCCGACTGGAAGGTCGAACCCACACTGGTCAAGAAGGGCGCCTCCATCGGCTCCAACGTCACCATCACGCCGGGCGTGACCATCGGCGAGCGGGCATTGATCGGTGCCGGCGCCGTCGTCACCCGTGACATCCCCGACTTTGCCATCGCTACCGGCGTGCCGGCCCGCGTAGTCGGAGACGCAAGAACCGCAAAGGCTGGCTGACTTCCCCTGTCGGGATGGTTTCGTACGCCGAATTGCAATCTTTGGTGTAGTTAGAGATATCGTTTGAGGTAGTTCCAGCGCCTGCCCTCGCCTGGCTGGATGACCCTGGTTGGGTCCTGATGACCCAACGGCCATAGTGACTTCACGGCTTCAAACTAACAATTTGAAGCGGGCCGAGATGGCTTGAAGAGGTCGAGATGGCACGACATTGGACGATCGACGGGCGCTTCCCCTCTCACCCAACAGGTGTCCAACGGGACCTCCAGGACTCCGTCGAGCGGGGGTGGGGTGAAGAGCAAGCCAAAATCATCAATATCGGTATCATCGGTTACGGCTACTGGGGACCGAACCTCCTGCGCAACTTCATGGAGCTTCCCCACGCCCGGGTCCGCGCAGTCGCCGACCTGGACCCTAAGAAGCGCGAGTTGGTGGAGCGCCGCTATCCGGGTGTCCAGACCACCAGCGACGTCCAGGCCCTGTTCCAAGACCCCGAGATCGACGCCATCGCCGTGGCGACGCCGGTCAACAGCCACTTCGAACTGGGCATGTCGGCGCTAAAGGCTGGTAAGCATCTCTGGCTCGAAAAGCCGATGACCGAAACTTCGCTACAAGCCAGGATGCTGGTGAATGAGGCCGACAAGCGCGGATTGACCCTGATTGTCGATCACACCTTCATCTATACCGGTGCAGTCCGGAAGATGCGCGAGATCGTCGCCGCTGGCGACCTCGGCCAGATTTACTACTACGACGCCACCCGGGTAAACCTGGGCCTCTTCCAGAAGGACGTGAACGTCATCTCCGACCTTGCGGTCCACGACTTCGCGATCATCGACCATCTGTTCGAAGAGCATCCGACCGCGGTTTCAGCCAGCGGTGTCAACCATTTCCCCGGCACCCCGGAAAATCTGGCCTACATCTCGTTGTTTTACGACTCCGGCATGATTGCACACATCAACGTGAGCTGGCTGGCTCCGGTGAAAGTGCGCAATATCCTGGTCGGTGGCTCCAACAAGATGATCACCTACGACGATCTGGAGCCATCCGAGAAGGTCAAGGTCTACGACAAGGGCGTCTCCTTCACCGACGACCCGGCCAAGATCCACGAGATGCGCGTCGGCTATCGGACGGGCGACATGTGGGCGCCCAAGCTCGACTCCGCGGAGGCCCTCCGCATCGCCGGCCACGAGTGGATCGACTGCATCATCGAAAAGAAGGTTCCGACCGCCGATGGTCAGCTTGGCCTGCGCGTGGTCGAGATCATCGAAGCAGCCACCAGCTCCATGCGCGGGCGTGGCGAGACCATTCACCTGCGACGCAAAGGGGCTGCTTAACATGATCCCGTTCGTCGATCTGAAAACCCAGTACGCCTCGATCAAGCCTGAGGTAGATGCCGCCATTCAGCGTACCCTGGAGACCTGCCTGTTCACTCTGGGCGACGAAGTCGCTGAATTCGAAAAGGAATTCGCCGCCTATTCGCAAGCGGCCTTCGGCGCCGGCGTCAACACCGGCACCAGCGCCCTGCACCTGGGCCTGCTTGCCGCCGGGATTGGGCCGGGCGACGAGGTGATCACCTCCCCCTTCACCTTCGTGGCGACGGTGGCGGCCATTTACTACACAGGCGCGACTCCCGTGCTCGTCGATATCGATCCTGCGACCTACACCATCGACCCGGCTCAGATCGAAGCCGCGGTCACGCCGGCCACGAAGGCGATCATCCCGATCCACCTCTACGGCCAGCCGGCCGACATGGACCCGATCATGGCCATCGCCCGGAAGCACGGCCTCGTGGTGCTGGAAGATGCCTGCCAGGCGCACGGCGCGGAATACAAGGGCAAGCGCGTCGGCGCCATCGGCGACATGGCGGCTTTCAGTTTCTATCCCGGCAAGAACCTTGGCGCCTATGGCGAAGGCGGAATGCTGACCACCGACAACCCCGACCACAACCGCGCGGTCCGCATGCTGCGCGACTGGGGCGCTGAGCGGAGGTACCATCACGAACTCAAGGGCTATAACTACCGCCTGGAAGGCCTCCAGGGCTCCGTCCTGCGCGTGAAGCTCAGGTACCTGGACCGGTGGACCGAGAAACGCCGCGCCTCGGCCGCCCGTTATGACGCCATGTTCGCCGGCACCGGCCTGCCGACCCCCTTCGTCCGCGACGATGTGCGCCACGTCTACCACATCTACGCCGTCCGCACGCCTGACCGCGCCCGCTGGCAGGAGGCGCTGAACACTCAAGGGATCCAGTCGGGCATCCACTATCCCATTCCTGTACACCTGCTGCCCGCCTACGCCGACCTCGGCTACAAGCGAGGCCAGTTCCCGCACGCCGAAAAGGCCGCCGCCGAGGTTCTGTCCCTACCCATGTTCCCGGAATTCACGGAGCAGCAGCAGGACGTGGTCGTGGCTGCGGTCAAGGAATTGCAAGCAAGCGTTTGACGAGCAGGATCTCGCTTAAGCTGAAACAGGCCTGCGGAGGCCATCTCCAACCGACAAGGGGGAAACACGATGAAACTTGAGGGCTCTCGCATCCTGGTGACCGGCGGCTGCGGTCTGATCGGCTCGACCACCATCGACCTGCTGCTGAAGGATCACGCACCTGAAAAGATCGTGATCCTCGACAACCTGGTCCGCGGCAGCCTGCACAACGTCAAGGACGCCCTGCAGGACCCGCGCGTCCAACTCGTCGAAGGCGACATTCGTGACGTGGAGGCTGTCCACAGGGCCACCGACGGCATGGACGCCGTGATCCACATGGCAACCTTGAGGGTCATCGCCTGCGCCGCCGAGCCTCGCGAAGCCCTTGGCGTCATGTGCGACGGCACCTACAACGTCTTTGAAGCCGCCCAGGCCAAGGGCGTGAAGAAGATCTGCGCGGCTTCCTCGGCCTCGATCTACGGCCTGGCCGACCTCTTCCCGACCGAAGAGAGCCACCACCCGTACAACAACCGCACCTGGTACGGCGCCAGCAAGGTCATGCTGGAAGGCCTGTTGCGCTCGTTCAACGACATGTACGGCCTGCCTTACGTGGCCTTGCGCTATTTCAACGTATACGGCCCGCGCATGGACGTGCACGGCAAGTATACCGAGGTTCTGATCCGCTGGATGGAACGCATCGCCGCCGGCCAGCCGCCGCTGATCCTCGGCGACGGGTCCACCACCATGGACTTCGTCTATATCGAGGACGTCGCCCGAGCCAACATCCTGTCCCTGCTGTCGGATGTGGAAGACGACGTGTTCAACGTCGCCAGTGGCGTGGAGACCAGCCTCAACGACCTTGCCGCCTCGCTCCTGCGGGTGATGGGCTCCAACCTCCAGCCGGAGTACGGGCCCGAGCGCAAGGTGAACCCCGTCTCGCGGCGCCTGGCCGACACGTCAAAGGCAGGGAAGATGCTGGGCTTCAAGGCGACCATCGACCTCGACGAGGGCCTGACCCGCCTGGTCGAATGGTGGCGCACCAATCGCGAGCAGGTGACCGAACGATCTGCTCGGGCGGCAGCGTAACTCTCCTGATGCGTTGCAGCTCAGCAGAAGACGCTCTCTCTACCATTCCATTTGGCTAGAAGAGTCCGGCGTCAAGTTTGGGTGTGCTCCAATTCGAGGGCAAACAGTAATTCATCCTGCCGGGGGGATCGGCGGTAGCGGTCTCCCGCTACCATCGTTCCCCCTGCCACTGCGCTACTCATGTTGGGTAGCGATCGAACCGCGAGCGTTGTCGTTGAACCTTCCGGCATGTGCCCTAGATTTTGAGATGCGCAAGAATCCGTGCACGCGACCCAGTGTCCATTTCGCTGGAGTCATCGATCCGGCCGAGTTTCAATACGGCCCAGCGATTGGCAACGCCAAGCACCAGGTCGAGATTCTGTTCGACCATCAATACGGTCGTGTTGTTTGCCCTGCATTCCTCGACGAGCACCCGTCCGATCCGCTCGACCACCGAGGGTTGGAGCCCCTCTGATATCTCATCGATCAGCAGGAGCTTCGGCTGAAGCATCAAGGCGCGGCCGAGGATCAGCATCTTCTGCTCTCCGCCCGAAAGAGTTCCAGCCTTCTGGTTCACCCTCTCACGGAGAAAAGGAAAGTGCTGACAGACCCGCTCGATCCCCTGTTTGAGCTCTTTGTCCGTGTGCAAGGCCAGACGAAGATTGTCGCGGATGGTCAGGTCCTGGAACAGCGCGTGTTCCTGCGGAGCATAGGCGACGCCTGCAGCAATCAGCGATGCAGGTGACACGCCGGCTATGGATTGCCCATCGAGATCAATCCGACCCGATCGCATTGCCACGAAGCCGAGGATCGTCTTCAGCAGCGTGGTCTTGCCCATGCCGTTCTTGCCCATCAAGGCAAATATCTGACCCTGCGGGACGGTCATCGATAACGTGTCGATGATGTTGACGGTGCCGTATCCGCTACAGACCTCGATTAGAGACAGCTTTGGAACAGGCGCGGTTGCTTCAGTCATGTGCGCCTCCTGAATAGATTGCCTTCACAAGTTCGGAATTGACGACATCTTGCACGGTTCCATCGAGCACGAGCTGGCCCTGATGGAGCACCACGATGCGGCTCGATATTTCCCGGACAAAATCGAGGTCGTGTTCGACCAGAATGGCCGCCAGCCCCAATTCACCTGTCAACTTCTTGAGGATCGTTCCGATGGTCATCCGTTCCGTCTTGGTCAAGCCTGCTGTCGGCTCGTCGAGCAGGATCAGCTGCGGCTCCAGAGCTACGACCATCGTCAGTTCAAGGCTTTGTTTCAGGCCATGCGACAGTGCGGAAACCGGTCGATCGAGCATTCCGTCAAGCGCTGTCAGTTTCAGGATCTCTACCGCGGCCGAAGGCAAATCCAGTTCCTGCGAACTGTGTACAAGGCTCGGGCGGTATCGTGCCGCGCGCGCCATGCGCAGGCATTCGGCGACGGTGAGGCTGTCGAACACGCTGGCGACCTGGAACTTGCGACCAACGCCCAAGGCTACGATGGCGTCTGGAGCAAGACCCGCAATGTTGGCGCCGCGCACCGACACCGAGCCGCTGATCGATTCAGTACCATCGGAAAGGCAACGCATCAGCGTCGTCTTGCCTGCCCCGTTAGGCCCAACAAGACTGACCAGTTCGCCTGGTTGCACCGTCAGGTTGATACCTTGCAGGACGTTCAGGCTACCGTAGGATTTCCCCAGATCGTGGATCGTCAAAAGCGGCGGCTTGTCGACAACGTCCTGGGGTACCTGCATGACTTGCGCCTGGCGCAGAGGGCCGCCTTCTCCCCGAGAGCCCTTGCTGCGCGGCAGGATTTTCCCGACCAGGCCGGCCAGGCCGTTCGGCAACAGGATGATCATCGCCACGAAGAGGGCACCGACGACAAGCTTCCACAGGAACGGCAACTGGCCCGAAAGGCTAGCAGAAAGATAGTCGATCCCGATGGTGCCTAGCACCGGGCCCAGGATGGTGCCTCGACCGCCGAGTGCCGTCCAGATGACCAGTTCGGTGCCAAACACGAAACCGGTGTTTTCGGGTGCAACAACCCCAGAAGCATTGGCAAAGAGAAAGCCCGCCAAACCAGTCACGCCAGCCAGAACGGCGGTAAGGGCGATCTTGATGCGGCTGGCATTGAGGCCAAGATAGGCGCAGCGTGCCTCGTTGTCGCGGATCGCGACAAGCACCTTGCCTGCATCCGAACGTACGAAAATCCAGGCCGCGGCGGCAACGGCGAGAAGACAGATGCCGGTAAGCCGGAAATATCCCGCCAGACTGAGCGGCAGGGTGGCGTACCCCACCAGTCCGCTGCTGGACCCCGTCCACTGCCCTCCGGAGAACGCGACCTGCGTGACGACGATCGGCAGAACGAGGGAGATCACGGTGGCGTAGAGCGGCGTGGTGCCGTAGCCGAATGAAAGCCAACCGACCACGACACCCAGGACAAGCGGAACCAGTATGGCCAGGACGAAAGCCAGCAGCAGCAGTTCGGGACTGCTGCCCAGGTGGGTCAAAACCATGGCGGTTGCATAGGCGCCGATGCCGAAGAAAGCGGCCTGACCGAAAGTCAGCACGCCCGCGTACCCCCACAGGAGATCGACGGTCACCGCCAACATGGCATAGATCATCGAGCGGCTGAGCACGTTGAGGGCAAAGCGGTCGAGAAATACCGGACCGAATGCAATCATGAGCAGCGACGCGACGACGAGCGCCCCGAGCAGCCAAACTCGGATATTGGGCAATCTGGATTCAGGCACGAGCGAAGCCTTTCGGGCTGATACGCAGCACGAGCGCGCAAAGGACGGCGACCGTGATACCGCCAAGGACCGGACTGACGAATGTGCTGACCAGCGTCTGCGCTCCGCCGAAAACCAGACACGCTACGGCCAGAGCACCAAACGAGGAGCCGGCCACCATGACCAGCATGAAGGCGCCGATGAGCCAGGCCAGGCCCATGTCGGGGTCCACGCTGGTTAGCGGGGTCAAGAGCACTCCGGCCAAGGCTGTCAGTCCCGTGCCGATCATGAAGGTGGTCAAGCGCACTTTCGCCGTGTCGATGCCCAGCGCGCGTGCCAGCGTTTCGTTCATGATGACGGCGCGGGCAGAGAGGCCAAGACGGGTTCCTTCAAGCAGGACTGCGAAACCAAGGCCGACCACCAAGGCCGCCAGGACCATGAAGAGCCGATAGAACGAGTAATCGAGACCGAAAACATTGATCGTTCCCGAGAGCAGGTTCGGCGTGAATTGCACGTCACGGCCAAACCAGAGCGTGATCAATTGACCGACGACGATACCGAGCCCCCAGGTGGCGAGGATGGCATCGAGCGGCCGCCGGTAGAGTGGTCGCACCACGAGCACTTCGGTGATGCCACCGAGGGCGGAGCCGACGGCGAATGCGACAGGCAGCGCCAACCATGGATTGAGGCCCATTCCCGTGGTGGCGACAGCGCAGTAGCCGCCAACCGTCAGCCAGGCGCCATGGGCGAAATTGATGATCTTGAGCACGCCAAAGATGGCCAGCAGTCCGGCCGCCACAACAAACAGGATGGCTGCGGTCGTGATAACGTCAAGCAGAATGGTCATGATCTCTCCCCAGTGTCGAAAGGAGCGGAGCTAGCCGCCCCTTTCGATCGGATCGATGTCAGAGATTGGGACACTGAGTACCAGGATCGACATCCGGAAATGTCTCAACCACTTTTACCGAGCCGTTTTCCTGGACCTGACCGAGATACATCGTCAGCGGTGCATGGTGCTGCTTGTTCATCGAAACCGTACCGCGCGGACCGGCAACGGAGACTTCGCCCAGAGCCGAAAGCACAGCGGAAGCATCGGTCGACCCCGCCTTCTCGACCGCAGCCTTGTAGAGATAGATGCCTTCATATTGCGGTACGGAGAGATCATTGGGCGTGCGCAGTTCACCGCTGAACTTCTTTTGCATGGCCTCGAGGAACTTCTTGTTGGCCGGGCTGTCGATGGAAGTCACGTAGGAGGCTGCGATGTAGATGCCTGCCGCGTCGGGGCCCATGCTCTTGGCCGTCCCCTCGTCGACGGCGAGATTGCCGTAAGGCAGCTTTATGCCTGCGCCCCGCAGCTGTTTGGTGAGCGTGACATTCGGAGCGCCCCCCGCAGTCGATGTGATCAGGGCATCGGCACCGGAACTTTTCAGCTTGGAAATGATGGCCGTCCAGTCGGTACCTTCGATGGGGAGATACTCCTCACCCACGACCTGCGCGCCAGCCTTCTCAAGATATGTCCGGGCGAATTCAAGCATGCCCCGGCCGAAGGCATAGTCGCTGCCCACCAGGAAGAATTTCTTGGCGCCTTCTTTCTTCACGAAATAGTCGACGATGGGTGGCACCTGCTGTTCGGGCACCCAGCCATTCACAAAGAGGTTGGGGCTGCAGGAGCGCCCTTCGTAGAAAGACGTGTAGATGAAGGGAACTTCGCCCTTCGCGACGATCGGCAGGCCAGCATTTCGGGCCGCGCTGGTCTCCATCGTGATGATGGCGTTGACCTCCTTCTGGAAAACGAGCGAGTCGAACGCCTTCTGCGCCCCCGCCGCGCCGGAGGCATCGTCGGCGATCTCAAGCTGGAGCTTGCGGCCCAGAACCCCGCCCGCTGCATTGATCTCTTCGACCGCCAGCTCGGCCGATTGCACTACCGACGGCGCGACCACGCTGTTGGCTCCAGACAGGCCAACCGGGATGCCGATCTTGATCGGGTCCTCGGCCCATGCCGCAGTTGCCAGCAACCCGCCGGCCATCGCGAAAAGCAGCTTCCTTGTCGTTCTATCCATGTTGGTTCCCCTTTTTTCATGGTTGTGGTTGGTGGACTCGCGTCGGTCAGCCGTAGACGTCCGGCCGTCGATCATTGATTACATCGTTGCGTTCGCTGACGATGCGGCTTTGCACTGCGATGCCAGGCGAAACGTTAGCCATGAGAATGGCGTCCCCAGTTCGGCTGGCTGGGCCTGCCAACAGCCTGCCATTCGGCCCCACGATGATGCTGCTGCCGATAAACGGCTGCCCACGCTCCGTTCCGATACGGTCGGCGCAGGCGATGTATATCGCGTTCGAATGAGCCGCTGCCTGATGAAGGATATTGGCCATCGGCACGTCTGCCCCGTCATGACCGGGGATAGGCACCCAGTTGGTCGGTACGCAGACGAGTTCGGCGCCCTTCAGCCCGAGTTGGCGGAATGTCTCCGGGAACCAGCCGTCGTAACAGATTGCCAATCCGATCGGTCCTAGGGCCGTGTCAAACACCGGAAGACCAATGTCGCCAGGCTCGAAGAAGAGCTTCTCGCGGTTCCACAAGTGGAGCTTGCGGAACTTGCCGATATAGCCGGATGGGCCACACAGGATGGCAGAGTTGTAAAAGAGATCGCCATCTCTCTCCGCCAGCCCGCAGACGATGTGAATGCCGAGTTCTTGAGCCAATGCGATCAGACGCTGCGCTGACAATCCGTGCGGAATGGGCGCAGCCAGGCATGCAAGTTCCTCGCGGCTTTCAAAGACGTAGCCCGTATCGGCCAGTTCGGGCAGCACAGCCAGGCTGGCACCACCGGCGTGAGCCTCGCGGATGCGGATCTCCATGGCGGCCAGGTTGGCATCGACCCTGCCGATGAGCGGCTCGTACTGGATGCAGGCGACGTTGAAATCGGGTCGAAGCGCTTCCGTCGGTATGGTCAAGTCTATCTCCAAACGCAAAAAACCCCTGGCGCGGAATTCAATCCGCTAGCCAAGGGCTGCACAGCCAAAATTTCAGCGGCTCTCCAGCCGCCGAGCAAACCTGCTCTCTCGATGAAGCAAACACAGTTTGGCAGAATTCGTCAAGCGGCAAAAATAGAGCGGTGGGAAAAGCAGGAACCGCATGCTTCGGCATACCGGATCCGAAGCCGACAACCGTCAGGCTTTCAACGGCCCCGATACGGTGAGGCCAAAAGCCCGCATTGCCTCGCTTGCAGAGATAATGCTCTCGGCTACGGCGACGATCGCGATCCGCTTGGAGGTCGCCTGATCTCGGATGAGCTTGTAGGCCGCGTCCTCCTCGATGCCATTCAGCTCGGTGAGGATTTTGACTGCCTTCTCGATCGCTCGGCGGCCTTTCAGCGTATCCTCCAACTTGCGGACCTTGTTGGCCAATCGACTCTCGTAGCCGACGCGATAGCGCGCCAAAGCGAACTGGGTCAGCACGCCAAGCTGACGCAGCGGCTTGGTCAGGACGCCATGCGCATTGAGATCGACAATCGCTTTCAGCGAAGTTGGGCTCTCATAGGTTACAATGGCTATGACCGCCGCCTTGCTACCCTCGAGCAGCGCGACCAACGGATCGATCGCCGTATCGCCGACCTGCAGGAAAACGGCGTCGATATCAGCTGAAAGCGTAGATGGCGGCGGCCACATCGCCTTGACGTCGCAACCCAACCGCTTGAGATGGTCAACCAACGCCGACCCGTCCTCGTCACGCGGGTGCAAAACCAGAACCCGCGCCTGGCGTAGATCGTCGAGGATCCGTTTCAATGTCGACACCTTATCAACTCTGCAGCCAAGGTTCCTCGAAACGAATGGAGGCGAGATAGGGGTCGGGTCGTATCTGAACCTGCGATTCCCAGGCGATATCGAATTGCCCCTCTGCATTAGCAACCCCGATACGCGGGGTGGACCAGACATGCCGGTTTTCCGGGTCAAAGTGCAAGCGACCTTCCGGTGACATGTAGTCGACCGCCAGCGCTGCCTGCCCGAGCCGGTGGGTGTCGAGGGTTTCCGCCAGTTCCAATGCCCGCGCAAACAGGTGAATCTGGGCATAGGCGGTCTGCGACCACATCGTCGCCATGGCATTGCCATCGAAACGAGCCGTCAGCGCTCGAATGAAGCGATGGTTTTCATCATTTTCGACCGTGGCGAGGTAAGGAGCAGACAGGACGTGACCTGTGCATCGCTCGGGACCGATGACACGGATTTCACTTTCAGCGAGCGTTAGGCTCGCGATCGGACGCTTTTCCCGATCGATACCGGCATCGGCATACATGCCGTAGAGCTTCTGGGCGCTACGTCCAATAACGGTCGAAAATACTGCATCGGCCTCAGCTTTCTCGATCTCTTTCATGAGCCGCCGCATCGTGCGCTCATCGGCGTCCAGCGGCACATAATGTTCGCCGACGATCTCGCCGCCTTTGCACTCCAGCAAATCCCGCATGACCCGATTGGATTCGTGCGGATAGATGTAGTCGGAACCGGCCATAAAGATGCGCGGCCCGCAACGCTGCATGATAAAGTCGGCGAGCGCGAATGTGTTTTGGTTGAGGGTAGCGCCCGTATAGAGGACGTTTTCGGAATATTCGAAGCCTTCATAGATAGACGGGTACCAGAGCAAACCGTTGTGTCGCTCGACGATGGGCAGCGCTGCCTTTCGGCTTCCCGACATCGAACAGCCGAAAATCACGTTGACGTCGTCTTCGGTAAGCAGTTTGCGGGCTAAAGAACGATAGGCCTCGGGGTCGCCGGCCGGATCATAAGCTATCGGCTCGATCTGGCGTCCCAGGACGCCGCCGCCGGCGTTGATCTCCTCGATGGCCAGCGCCGTTCCCAGGAAATGCTCGGATTCCGTGACCGCAGTGATGCCGCTGCGAGAAAACAGAATGCCAATACGCCACGTCGCTGACATCTTTTCGAGCCCTTCGTCCAGCCATGGCGTAGTTTACTTCGCCGATTGATGCAATCAGCCCGAGCTAGGTGCCCTCGGCGACAACGATAGAGCACGTCCCACAGGCGACACGTCACGGTGCGCATACCGGAACGAGCCCACTCCCGACGCATCGCTTCGTCTAGGTCATCGATAAAGTGACGACCCTGTCCATCAATCGCAGAGAAGAGCTAGCACTGCGCCGCAGTGGATAAGGGCGTGCCAAACCGAGTAACAAAAGACAAGTCTTTCAATGGTAGCGGTTTCCCGTGACCATCGATCCCCCGACGCTGCGATGCGCATGTCGGGATAGAATTTTGAAGCTTGCATCGGCAGCACCAATCTACCCTGCAGTTCGAGCTTGAACCCGCCGCTCTGCGGGACGACCGCTACATACGCATTAAGCTTTCGCCCGGTGCGCACGGCCTGGAGGCCGTCGCGCCGACTAGAGCAATTCCAGGAAAAGTGTGTAACGGTTTTCCGTCCAGAATTGCGTAAAAACAAAGAGTTAGAGCGTTTCCGCGTTTCCGTGAAAAACGGAAACGCTCTAGGGTCGGCGCGACGATAACCAAATTCCCAGGGCTGCGTTAGCCGCCAAAACCGACGGTGACGCCCTTGGCTTGCCGACAGGTTTCCATCGCGGACTTCAGTTTCGGGCTGTCCGTGATGGTGGCGAAGTCAAACTGCCCTTCGCGGCTTGGATCTGGAAAATCGGCGATACCCTCGTCCCGCACGCACTGCGCGAAGCCGAGCAACTTCGTCCTCCGCTCAGGGTCCGGGCGCTCCGATGCCCAGCCCTCTGGCGCCAGATCGTTGCAGGCTGCGTGAGCCGTCCGGAAAGCAGGCGCCGATCGATCATCGAGCCGCTGGC
This sequence comes from Mesorhizobium loti, assembly GCF_002858745.1. GTDB lineage: Bacteria > Pseudomonadota > Alphaproteobacteria > Rhizobiales > Rhizobiaceae > Mesorhizobium > Mesorhizobium loti_F. The sequence continues at coordinate 93,936 of NZ_PJRO01000014.1, forward strand.
GAAGAAGGATGCGTCCTTCAGCGTCTGGATCGGGAAAATCGGGAAAACCGTTCTTGCGCATACATTGCGAATAGGCGACGGCTTTCCCTACGTCCTTGGCATCTGCCGGACTTTCCCAAATGGACAGTGCCGCGATCACCGCCGCGTTCAAAAGCAACACCTTCGTCCCACTGCGGTTCATGTAAGTTCTCAGCATCGTGTTTTCTCCAAGACAGGGTTGATGGAGATTTCAACCTAAGGTGCCGAGTGTTCTGGTGACGTATGCGGTTTTCGATATGCAGACGATACACTCCAGGCCCTAGTATCGAGGTGTGATGCGCATTTTGATCGTGGAAGACGAACCCTATCTGGCAGGAGCCATCCGCGATGGTTTGCGGTTGGAAGCAATCGCTGCCGACATTGCTGGCGACGGGGACACAGCCCTGGAACTGCTCGGCATCAATGTCTACGATATCGCCATCATCGATCGAGACATCCCCGGTCCTTCAGGCGACGAGGTTGCCAAAAACATCGTCGCCTCGGCCAGTGGCGTTCCGATCCTCATGCTCACCGCCGCAGCCCGCCTCGATGACAAGGCCTCAGGATTTGAAATCGGCGCAGACGATTACCTCACCAAGCCCTTCGAATTCCGAGAGCTCGTGCTCAGGCTCCGAGCTCTCGACCGCCGACGAGCGCGCAACAGGCCTCCGGTGCAAGAAATCGCAGGGCTGCGAGTGGATCCGTTCCGACGGGAGGTCTATCGCGACGGTCGTTACGTTGCACTCACGCGCAAGCAGTTCGCGGTGCTTGAGGTCCTCGTCGCCGCCGAGGGAGGTGTGGTCAGCGCCGAAGAACTGCTGGAGCGGGCATGGGATGAAAACGCGGACCCATTCACCAACGCCGTGCGCATCACTGTCTCGGCATTGCGCAAACGCCTCGGCCAACCTTGGTTGATCGATACGGTGCTCGGCGTTGGCTACCGCATCGTCACGCAACGCGATACCTAGAGCGTTTCCGTTTTCACGAAAACGCTCTAACTCTTTGTTTTTACGCAATTCCGGACGGAAAACCGCTACGCACTTTTCCTGGAATTGCTCTAGCCTGGAGAGGGGAGCCATGGACAGAACGCCTGGCTTGAGCGTTCGCCTCAAGCTCGCCTTGAGCTATGCCGCATTCCTTATGGTGGGTGGCACTTTGCTGCTCACCGTGGTGTGGGTTTTCTTGCTGCGGGGCGCGTCCATCAGCATATTTGTTCCCGTCCCCTCCAACCTGTTGCGTGCGTTCGACCCGACCAACTTCGGTCCAATCATATTCGGTCCAGCGGCCGTCGCAGTCATGGCATTCCTGCTGATGTTCGGTTTGCTCGGAGGCTGGCTTCTCGCCGGGCGCATGATCGCCCCCTTGACGCGCATCACAAATGCCACACGCATGGTAGCGGAAGGATCACTATCGCACCGAATAGGATTGCAGGGCCGCCAAGACGAATTCCGCGAACTCGCCGATGCCTTCGACGCCATGCTCGCGCGCATTGAAGCGCATGTCGTGGAACAGCAGAGGTTCGCAGCCAATGCTTCCCACGAACTGCGCACCCCACTCGCCATCACGCAGACCCTTCTGGACGTTGCTCGTAATGATCCGAACCGCGACACCGACGAGTTGGTGAAGCGCCTGCGGGACGTCAACGCCCGAGCGATCGACCTCACCGAAGCGCTGCTTATTCTCAGTCGCGCAGATCAACGTGCGTTCGCCAAAGCTCAGGTCGACTTATCCCTCGTGGCGGAAGAAGCGACCGAAACACTTCTCCTTTTGGCGGAAAAACGCGGCGTCACCTTAGAAACCCACTGCGACACGGCTCGCGTCTTCGGCTCAAACACACTCCTTTTGCAGCTGGTGACAAACCTTCTGCACAACGCGATCGTGCATAATCTTCCCGAACACGGCGCCGTGTGGGTCACGACCAGCGTTCACCTTGGGTATGTGATGCTTGTCGTTGAAAATACGGGCGAGGACCTTCCCCCAAATTCCGTTTCGGCGCTTGTCGAGCCGTTTCAACGCGGCACCGGGCGCATACACACGGGACACGCTGGAGTCGGCTTGGGTCTGACGATCGTCAAAAGCATCGCCCAAGCTCACGACGGAACCCTGATTCTTGCACCTCGCCCCTCCGGTGGGCTACGGGTCATGGTCCAGCTACCCGTGCCCGCTGCCTAACCTAACCCATCGTCGAGCGAAGAATTGCTTGCATGTGTTGCGGTAGGTCGAGTTCGCCTCGCGCCTCAATCTGCAAAAGGTAACCGGCCTTGGCCAAGCGATCGCCTTCCGTGATCGCAGGATAGGCGCAGATCGCCATAAGCGCGTTTTCTTCAGTTCGGCAGGCATTGTCGAAAATGCTGCCGCTGCCACTGATTTCTTCGACTGTTTTGCGGAGCGCCGTATATGCCGATTTGTGGGCTTCGATCAGCGCCACCAATTCGACGTTTGGTTCTCTATCCCTGCGCGGTGCGTCGAGAGCCATCGCTCCAGCAGTTGTTGCGACGACTGCACCGCCGGATTGAAGAAGCAAAGCGCGGCGATTGATCCTGGACGTGGCGAATTCTCCTCTAACGGAGCAGGTCCCTTAAAAACTGATGCACCATAACACGACAGCTCGCGTATTCTTGTCAGGAGCGATCGTCATGCTTGACCGCGTCCAGATCGCCCATCCGAGGCACCAGAACATCCCGCCCCTACCACGACCTGGATCATGACGATGCGCTCGCCTTCAGCGGCGTCGCAAGCACTGCAGCGAAAAAGAAGGCATCTTATGCTGGTCCAAAACCATATCAGATGGAAGCCGGCTACACTGGTCTCCGTCACTCCATGCCGCGCCTGGCGACAGACTTACGGCGCAGGAGTTCGATGACAGTCATCAGCCCGACGGAGATCATGATCATGATCATCGCTGCCGCGATGACGACTGGCGTGAGTTCGTCGCGAATGCCTTCGAACAGGCGCACCGGCAGCGTCACTTGGCCGGGTCCTGCAAGAAAGAGCACGATCACGACCTCATCGAACGAGGCAACAAACGCGAAAAGCGCGCCGGCGACGATTGCAGGGCGGATTGCCGGCAACATTACGCGCCGATAGGCCATCCAGGGCGAGGCGCCAAGACTCTTGGCCGCACGAATCAATTGCATATCGAAGTTCTGCAATGCAGCACCGGCCGAGATGACCACATAGGGTGTGCCGATCACGGTATGGGCCAGAATCATGCCCGGGATCGTGCCGACCAGGCCGAGGTTCGAAAAGAACAGGTAGAGACCGACGGCCATGATGATGACAGGCATGACCAGCGGGGCGATGAGAAAGCCGTTGACGATGCTGCGCGCCCTGGGACCAAGGCCTCTCATGGCGATAGCCGCCGAAAGACCAAGAACAGTGGACAGCGCTGCCGCGCCAATGCCGACGACGGCACTGTTTTTCAGCGCAAGCAGCCATTTGTAATTGGTCAGAAGTTCCTCGTACCAGCGCAACGACAAACCCGGCATGGGATAGGCGAGGAAGGAGCCGGAACTGAAAGACAGCGGCAATACGGCAGCGATGGGCAGCAGCAGAAACAAGAACACCAGCACAGTGATCACGCTTGCCAGTGTGCGCCAGATGTCGGCCTTGGATTTGCGCGCTGACGGACTGGACATCACACTCAAGCCTTTACCACAATTTGGGATTTGCGGCCGAGCAGGCCGTAGAGGCCAACCAGCACGAGGACGCAGACCGTCAACAGGATCGCCAACGCAGAGGCCAGCCCCCAGTTCACCGTCTGCTTGGTGTAGAAGGCGATGAAGTAGCTGAGCATCTGGTCCTGGCTGCCGCCAATAAGCAGTGGGGTGATGTAGTAGCCGACGACAATGACGTAGGAGAGCAGGCAAGCCGACCATATGCCGGGCCACACCAGCGGCAGATACACCTTGTAGAAGGTTAGCGGCCCACTGGCACCGAGGCTGTAGGCAGCGCGCGTATAGTCCTTCGAAATGCCGACCATGACGCTGTAGATGGGCAGTATCATGAACGGAAGCATGACATGCACGAAGGCGATGTAGACACCGATGCGGTTGAAGATGAGGTGGATCGGCTGGTCCACGATACCGCTCCACAACAGCAGCGAATTGACGATACCATTGTCCTGCAACAGCACCACCCAGGCGCTGGTGCGCACCAGCAGGGACGTCCAGAACGGTAGCAGCACCAGCAAAAGCAGCAGGCCGCGCCAGCGGGGCGAAGCGGCAGAAATCCTGAAGGCGACTGGGAAGGCGAGCACCAGACAGATGGCCATCACCACGGCCGAGATCCACAGCGACCGGGCCAGCACGTCGAGGAAAGTGGCTTCTTCCGGTGCCACGCGGCCGATACCGCCGCCGTCCTTTTGCTCCAGGTCCAACGCCTTGAGCATATAGTAGGGCGTCAGGGCGGGCGCCGCTCGGCGCATCGCCGTCCAGAACGTCCTATCCTGCCATTTGGCATCGATCGCCATGAGTTGCTGTCGCGGCGGTTCGGTCGAATCCTTCCGCAACGCGGACGCGGTCTTGACCAGGAGGCTGCGATAGCTGGGGATCTCGTAGTTGAGCCGGCGGCCGACATTTGCGACGTCCCGGCGATCAGCGACACTCAGATCCGCCACCAGCGCGCCATAAACGATGTCGGGCGGATCGCCCGCGCCGTCCCATGCCAGCACTGCCGCCGCGGTTTGCGGCAACGTATCCCGCACTTCCGGACTATAGACACCCTTGGCCAACAGCGACACGATCGGCCAGACGAAGACAACAGCCATGAACAACAGGCAGGGTAACAGAAGCCCGTGCCGCGTCAGAGACCGGCCGAACCCGGCGAAGCCTGTACGGCCGGCTCGCCCGCCATCCATGGAGATCGATGTGGTGGCCATTGTCTGGAAATCGCTCGCTCAACTATTCAATGCAATTTGCCGCTGTCCCGGCGCGGCAAACCGCACCGAGACAGCAAGGATCATTTCGACGCCCAGGCGTTGAACCGCTCCGTCAGCGCTTCCAGATTGTCGTTCCAGAACCCGCTGTCGGTCGGCACCGATTGCTTGAGGTTGTCGCCGACCGGCATGATGGCGATCCGTTCCGGCGACAGAAGCGTGGAGGCTTTGAGGTTGACGGGCGCCACCGGCTGAATCTTGGAGAATTCCGCCTGCGCCTCGGGCGAGGTCGCATAGCTCAGGAAGGCATAGGCCGCGTCCTTCTTCTTGGTGCCGCTGACGATGGCCCAGTAGTCGACCGAATAGAGCGAACCCGACCAACCGAACTTGATCGGCGCGCCTTCCGCCTGTGCTTCAAGGATACGGCCGACGAAGGTCGTGGACATGGCCACACCGCCGTTGGCGAGCCATTCGGGCGGCTGCGCGCCGGCTTCCCACCACTGGATATTGGACTTGATCTCGTCCAGCTTCTTGAAAGCGCGGTCTACTCCTTCCGGCGTGGCCAGGAGTTTATAGACGTCGGTCGCAGCGACCCCGTCGGCCAGAAGGGCGGCCTCGAGATTGTTCTGTGGTTCCCGCTTCATGCCACGCTTGCCAGGGTATTTTTTCAGGTCCCAGAAATCATTCCAGCTCTTGGGCTGATCGCCGGTCGCCTTGGTGTTGTAGGCGATGACCATGCCCCAACCGATCGCGCCGACGGCGCATTTGGTGATGCCGGGAGCCCTGAAGTCCGCTGCCGAGGCGAGCTTGCTGGTGTCGAGTTCCTCAATCAGGCCCTGCGCGCAGGCGTTCAAGGTTTCGGGTGCGCCCATCTGGATGACGTCCCAGGTGGTATTGCCGGACTCGACCATCGCCTGGATCTGGCCAAGGCCGCCGGTGTAGACGGCGTCGAGTACAGCATCGCCTGACTTCGCTGTATACGGGTCGAAGATCGACTTACGCTGCTTCTCGGTATAGGTGCCGCCCCAGGTGGCAACGGTGATATCCTCGGCGAAGGCGTGGCTTATGCACCCTCCCAGAACCAGGCCGGCCAGCAGACCACGCAAGCAGTTCGATTTCTTCATTTTCGTTCCCCTGTTTCTTTTCATGAAGCTTGACGGCCTTTGCTGTCAGCCGTGGTCGAGGGCACGGCAATCGCTTGCCGCCCACCCGATCTTGATGGAATCGCCGGGCGAACCCATGCTGATGCCCGCGCTATTCGGAATTTTGACGATGAAACCGGGCTGCGCGCACACCGTCGCCGACATGCGCAGGTGGTCGCCGTGGAAGACGACTTCGTCGATGGTCGCGTCGAAGCAGTTCTCGGCGTTCGCAGCAGCTGGCCCCACGACGACGCGCTCGGGCCGGATCGAAAGCGTTGTCCGCTCTCCCGCTGCCGAAACGTTGACCGCGACGGCACGAATGCTCCGGCCGCTTCCAGCGTCGATCGTGCAGCCGTCGTCGCTGATTGCCCTTACTGTTCCGTCCAGCCTGTTGTTCTCGCCGATGAAGCGGGCGACGAAAGTGTTGACCGGCTCCTCGTAGATCTGCTTGGGCGGGCCCAGCTGCTGGATCTTGCCACCGTTGAACACCGCTACGCGGTTGGACATTGTCAGCGCCTCGGACTGGTCATGGGTCACATAGACCACGGTGACGCCGAGCCGCTGCTGGATATGCATGATCTCGTATTGCATCTCCTCGCGCAGCTGCTTGTCGAGCGCGCCAAGCGGCTCATCCATCAGTACCAGCGACGGCTCGAATACCAGCGCGCGGGCAAGCGCCACGCGCTGCTGCTGGCCACCCGAGAGCTGCCCCGGTAGCCGGCCGCCGAAACTGTCGAGGCGGATCATCGCCAGCGCCCTGGCCACCCGCTCAGCCGTTTCGGCCTTGCCGATGCGTCGTGCCTGGAGCGGAAAAGCGATGTTTTCGGCGATGGTCATATGCGGAAACAGAGCGTAGCTCTGGAAAACCATGCCGATGTTGCGCTTCTGCGGCGGCATCGAGCCGATTGATGCACCATCCAGGAAGATGTCGCCCGCCGACAAGCTCTCGAAACCGGCAAGCATCATCAGGCAGGTCGTCTTGCCAGAGCCGGACGGCCCAAGAAGGGTGACAAACTCGCCACGCTCGATGCCAAGGTTGAGGTCGGACACGACCTTCACACTGCCGTAACTCTTCTGGACGCCCGCAAACTCGACGAATCTCCTTTGCGGGACGGCACCGCTGCGCGCATGCACCACTCTTCCAGCTCCTCCCTTTTCGAAGTCTCGCAGGCTTCGCCGGCTGAGGGCACCGTCTCCGATGCCTCCCCGGATTTGCCCGGCACCCACCTACCACCGCCCCAAATAACTAGGGTCAAGGCACGATCTCCCAGGCAGGTCGTTCAATCCAGATCTCCTTCTATGATTCCTTCTTCCGTATTGTCAAGAGAAACGACGTATCTCACAACAAGACAACTAGTTAGACGAGCTGACGCGATCAGCCGGCCTTAAGAACCGCATCGAGCGTATCGATCAGAAAATCGGCATCGGATCGAGCGAAGACCATCGGCGGACGGATCTTCAACAGGTTGGATGCTGGACCGGTAAGGCCGATCAGAACGCCGCGGCGACACATTTCGTTGATGATACGCCGCGCGCGACCGGCATCGGGTTGCCCTGACACAGGGTCCACGATGGCGACGCCCAGGAACAGACCGGCGCCTTTCACCGCGCCGATCGCGCCGCTGTCAGCGGCCAGTTTGCCCAGACCGTCCTTGAGGTAGGAGCCAACGACCCGCGCATTATCGCTGAGCTTTTCGTGTTCCAGCACGTCGAGCACGGCAAGGCCGACCGCAGCCGACACAGGATTACCGCCGAACGTGTTGAAATACCGGTCCCCGGCAAAGAAGGCATCGACGATCTCTCGCCGCGTCACCAACACCGCCAGGGGGTGTCCATTGCCCATCGGCTTGCCGGTGGTGACGATATCGGGAACGATTCCGAAATTCTGGAAGCCCCACATGGCCGTGCCGGTCCTGCCCAGGCCGGGTTGCACCTCGTCGGCCACGCATAGGCCGCCGACCGCGCGCAGACGGCGCAGCGCTTCGTCCAGATAGCCCGATGCGGGCAAATCGAGGCCGTCCGTGGCAAATAAACTGTCCATGTAAAACGCCGCCGGGCGGTGTCCATGAGTGGCGAGCGCAGCGATCGCCGCGTCGAAATTGCCGGCATAGGCGTCAGCATCCTGACCCGGACTGGTCCCGTCCGGGGGTGCCGGTACCGTTGCCAGCCAATGATTGGGTCGCTCCGGCGTACGCGTGGAGCAGTCTAGCGCAGACACGAAAGTGGAATTGCCATGATAGGCGTGTCGGGTGGCGATCGCTCCATCATTGCCCGTATACGCGCGGGCCAATCGCCATGCCAGATCGTTGGCTTCCGTTCCGGTGCAGACGAACATGCAGGTGTCCAATCCGGGCGGCATGGTTGCCAGCAGGCGCTCAGCATAATCCAGGATGGTTTCGTGCAGATACCGGGTGTTGGTGTTGAGCGCCGCCGCTTGCCGCGACAACGCCTCCACGACGACACCATTACAGTGCCCGACATGCGGCACGTTGTTGTAGGCATCGAGATAGCGTTTTCCCTCGCCGTCGACGAGCCAGACACCCTGCCCCGATACAGGATGGAACGGAAAATCGTAGAATTGCCGCATGCCGGGGCCAAGCAGGCGCAGGCGGCGTTCGGATAAGCTGAATTGGTCTTGTTTGTCCATGGCTGTGCTCCTGACTGTCTCAGCGGCCGAGCAGCTGCGCCGTTACGGCCGAAAGGTCGCTGTTCGCGATGATTTCCATCGTGCGCCATACAGATGCGTCGACCGATGGATCGAAGTGAGTGTTGTCGGGATGCGTCAGCCGGCGGCTCGCGATGATCCCCATACGTACTGCCAGGCGAGCAAGAATGAGCACGGGCAGCGCGATCGCCTCGTCTTCCGTCGGTCGTTCCATCTCGAAATAGCCGCCTGTCACGTCGGCCGCGGCGGCGATAGGATCCGCCTGGCCGAAAGTCTGGTGGGCGGCCGCGACAGCCACTTCGAACACACGCGCCGATCGCACAGCATCGCCGAAATCGATGATGCCCGACACCGCGTCCGGCTGGGCCGGATCCACCAGCAGATTGTTGCCATTGAGATCGTTATGGATGGCCTGGACCGGAAGACGGTCCAGCCGTGGCGTTACGATCGCTTCGAAAAGGTCGAGCGCACGTTCGGCCAGGAGTCGGCGCGGCCGCACCTCGAAATGGTCCAGCAACGGCCGCAGCAAGGTCGTGTGCTTGAGGTCCCAGATCAAACCCTGGTCCGGCACGCGCCAGTTGAAACTCGCCAGCGCTCGATCGAGCCGTGCCGCGACGCCACCGAGTTGTCGCCGGAAAGCAATTCCGCGCGGTCGCGCAGCAGCGGCTTCGCCCGGCAGGCAAGTCAGCAGCCGGGCCGAATGCATGTGCCCGCCCTCACCCGCAACCTGTGGCATCGCCGCACCGTCCACTGCTTTGATGAGCCGCGGGACAGGCAGTTCCGACGCGACTTCGGCGAGATGCAACAACAGCGCATTTTGGCTTGCCAATGCTTGTCGGTCTTCCGCTGCATTGGCGATCTTAAGAATGAACGACGGGCCATCGGCTACGATGAGACGAAAATTCTGGTCGCGCTCGCTGGTCAGTATCCGAGCCGATCCCGAAACAGCAAACAAGTCGAAGGCGAGCCGTTCGGCGTCTCGTGGCGAAAAGCGGGGTACAATCGGCTCTCCCGCCATGACGCGTCAGCTATCCCGCCGCGCCGGCGAAACGGCGCGGCCACTTGCGCATGCCCTCCGCCTCCGCGCCAAACAACCTTCCCGAAACGCCCATGGCGCCATGCCAAGGCATGCGTCAAGGGGCATTGGAGTGGACGCATCCTGACCGGTCAGCATTTTCACCTGGTTCCTCTTGAGAAAACCGTGTTACGTATTATGATACGGAAAATGTCACGTCAACAACCGCCTTCGGGCACGACTGCCAGTGGCGAAGGCTCGCTGGTGCGGCGGAATATCCTGCACGCCTCGACGAACAGAAAAACCATCGACTGAAAGGCCGCCGGACGAAAGCCAGTCCGCACAGCCACGCAACGAAAGGCGCACCGTGACCAAATCCGAGGACCAAAAGCTTGGGGTAAAGTCGGTCCATCTGGCATTCGAAGTGCTTGAGGCAGTGGCCTTCGAGCCTGGCGAGATCGGCGTCAGCGAACTCGCCAACAAGCTGCAGACGACAAAGGGAACCGTGTTTCGCCATCTGCAAACGCTGGTGGAGAGGGGCTATCTCATCCAGAACGCGTCGACGCAGCGCTATCGGGTTGGCGCCAGAGCTTATCTGATCGGCCGTGCGGCGGCCGAACGCGTAGACATCATAACCGGCTCGCAGGATGCGATGCGCTCGCTTCGCGACGAAACCGGCGAGACCGTGGTCGTTTCCAGCCTCAGCAACCGGGGCAACATCGTGATGAACACGATGATCGGCAAGTCGCCGCTTGAAATCGGCGTCAAGGTGGGCAGCATGCTGGAACCGCATGCAACGGCCCAGGGCAAGGCGGTCCTCGCCTTCGACAATCAAGGTCTCATCAAGCAGTTGCAACGCCGGGGCCTCACCAGGCTGACGCCATATACCGTGACCGAGATCGACGAACTCGAACGGCAGCTCGAAGTGGTGCGCGTGAAAGGCTATGCGACCGCGGCGGAAGAAATGCTGCTCGGCATCAGCGCGCTGGCCACTCCGGTGATGGACGGCTCCGGCAAGACGGTTGGCTCGATCGCCATTGTCGGCTCAATCCAAAACATCGGTCGCGAGCCAACACCTGAACAGATCGAGGCGGTGTTGCGGGCAGCGCAAAGAGTTTCCTGGAATCTCGGCTACGTCGGGAACCTTCCGTTCGAAGCCCAAGGTGGTCGTGTGGCGGCAAAGAAAGTGGCGGCCTCTTAGCGGCAGTCATCATTTCCAGGCACTCCAGATATTCCGTATTGCGTAACAGCGTTTTGTTATGCGTTCCAAAAGAATTGACGGGATGGGCTGTGCGGGTTAGTTTCCCCACCCGTTACAAGGGGCGTGAACCCCATTTCCTGTACTCCCGAACGGAGCCGCTTCGGTTTCCGGCCGTTGACGCGGCCAGTAACGGCCGTTGCCCGGCGACGTCACATCAAGCGGAACGGATCGCATGTCGGCAAATCTCTTCATCAACGGAAAATGGTCAGCGGGTTCGGGCACTGGCCGGGGAGAGGTCCTCAACCCGGCGACAGGCGAGACTATCGGCGAGGTCGCCTTCGCCGAGAAGGCGGATCTCGACGCCGCGCTGGCTGCAGCCGAGGAAGGCTTCCGCACCTGGAGCCGCGTTTCCGCCTACGAGCGCGCGGCCATCCTGCATCGGGCCGCGAACCTTACCCGCGAGAGGGCTGAGATCATCGCTCGCGCCATCACGCGAGAACAGGGCAAGCCGCTGTCGGAAGCGCTGATGGAGTCGCGCGGTGCCGGCGATCATATCGACTGGTATGCCGAAGAAGGGCGCCGCGCTTATGGCCGCGTCATCCCGGCGCGCACGCCCAACACACTGCAGATGGTGTTGCCAGAACCGGTCGGCCCGGTGGCCGCCTTTTCGCCGTGGAACTTCCCGATCGGGCAGATCGTGCGCAAGATCGCCGGCGCGCTGGCGGCCGGCTGCTCCGTCATCGCCAAGGCACCCGAGGAGACGCCAACCTGTGTTGTCGAACTGGTGAAGTGCTTCGAGGAAGCAGGCGTCCCGGCTGGCGCGCTCAACCTGGTGTTCGGCATTCCCGCCGATATCTCGCAACATCTGATCACCTCCAGCGTCATCCGCAAGGTCTCCTTCACAGGTTCCGTGCCGGTCGGCCGCCATCTGGGCGAATTGTCGGCGCGCTACCTCAAGCGCACGACCATGGAACTGGGTGGCCACGCCCCCTTCATCGTCTGCGATGATGCCGACCCGGTCGCCGTCGGCGCCACAGGCGTCGCGCTCAAGTTCCGCAACGCCGGTCAGGTCTGCGCCGCGCCGACGCGCTATCTGGTTCAGGACGAAGTTTTCGACGCCTTTGTCGAAGCATTCGTAGCCGGCGCCTCCAGGCTAAAGGTCGGCGACGGCGCGAAGGAAGGAACGCAGATGGGTCCGCTCGCCCATGCGCGCCGACTGGACGCCATGGCCGGCTTCGTACGCGACGCCGTCGAAGACGGCGGCGAACTGCGCACCGGCGGTGGCCGCATCGGCAACGAAGGCTTCTTCTTCGAGCCGACCGTGCTCACCAATGTCCCACTTTCGGCGCGCATCATGAACGACGAGCCGTTCGGGCCGGTCGCCATCATCAACCGTTTCTCCGAGATTGAAGACGCGATCGCCGAGGCCAACCGCCTGCCCTTCGGGCTGGCCGCATTCGCCTTCTCGCGGCGAGTGGATCGCACCGACCGCCTGATGCGCGGCATCGAGGCCGGTATGGTCTCGATCAACCATTTCGGCATCGCTGCGCCCGAAACCCCGTTCGGAGGCATCAAGGACTCCGGCCACGGCAGCGAGGGCGGGTCGGAAGGCATCCAGGCCTACCTGACACCGAAATTCGTCAGCCAGCTGAACGCATAAAAGTGCGCGTCAAAGGCCGCGCCAGCAGCGGAAAAGCAGGGAGGATACGATGTGCCTGGAACTTATGATGCGTTTTGGCGAATTGTGGTCGGCGCGTGATCTCGACGGCTGCATGGAATGCCTCACCGACGATGCTGTATATGCCGCCGCGATCGGACCAGAGCCAGGGACAACCTATGTCGGCAAGCCCGCGATCCGGGCGAAACTAACCGAGATCTTCGCCGACACCAGCATTTCACCACTCGCATGCGGGCGCTTCTTCCCGCATGGCGAAATCGGCCTGATGGAATGGTCCATCGACAAGCTGATGCCGGACGGCAAAACCAAGACGATCCGCGGCCTCGATCTTTACGAGTTTCGCGATGGGCTGATCACGCTCAAGGATTCCTACCGCAAGACCTTCTGAGGACGATGTCTTTCGCGAAAGGGGGTTGCGACAAAAATACGTTTCGTATTAAGTAACGATGTTTTGTAGAGAAGAACGATCGCCATGACCAATCTGCTCCGTGACCGCGACATTGCCACTCATCTGCATCCGCAGACCAACTTCCGGCGACACGAGGAACTCGGGCCGCTGATCATCCAGCAGGGCGACGGCGTCCGCGTGCAGGACACCGACGGCCGCTGGTACATCGAGGGCGTCTCGGGACTGTGGTGCGCATCGCTCGGCTTCTCGAATCGGCGCCTCGCGGATGCCGCCCATCGGCAACTCCTGACCATGCCTTACCAGCAGACCTTCGCGCATCGCTCGACGCCGCCGGTGATCGAACTGGCGAACCGGCTGATTGAGAAGGCGCCCTCGCCGATGTCGAAGGTGATCTTCCAGGCCTCTGGCTCGGAGGCCGTCGACACGGCCATCAAGCTCTCCTGGTACTACCATGCCGCCAAGGGCAACGAGCGCCGCCGCAAGATCCTGTCCCGGCAAGGCAGCTATCACGGTAGTTCCATCGCCTCCGCCGGCCTGACCGGCCTGCCCAACATGCATCGCGGCTTCGGCCTGCCGATGGATACTTTCATCCACCTGTCGCGTCCACACCATTGGCGCGGCGCCGCGCCAGGCGAGAGCGAACGTGATTTCGCGGTCCGTCTCGTAGCGGAGATCGAGGCGACAATCGAACGCGAGGGTGCCGACACCATCGCGGCCTTCTTCGCCGAGCCGATCATGGGCACGGGCGGCGTCGTGGTGCCACCCGAAGGCTATTTCGAATTGCTTCAGCCGGTGCTGGCCAGACATGACATCCTGCTGGTCGCCGACGAGGTCATCTGCGGTTTCGGCCGCACCGGGAATTACTGGGGCTCGCAGACCGTCGGTATGACGCCCGATATGCTCACTTGCGCCAAGGGCCTTTCAGCGTCCTACTTTCCGATTTCCGCGCTGATGATGAACGACAAGATCTATCAGGTGCTGGCGGACCGCACCGCCGAATTCGGCGGTTTCGGTCATGGTTACACCTATGGCGGCCATCCGGTCGGCGCGGCCGTCGCGCTGGAAACGCTCGACATCTACGATGAGATCGACATCGTCGGCATGGTTCGCGCCCGCCAGGCGCAGTTACAGGACGGTATCCGGCGCTTCGTCGATCACCCGCTCGTCGGCGAGGTTCGCGGGGTCGGCCTGATGGGCGCGCTGGAGTTTGTCGCCGACAAGGATGCCAAGACGCCGTTCGAGAAGCCCGGCAGGGTCGGCGCCAAAATCGCCGCCGATCTCCAGGCACAAGGCATCCTGTTGCGCGCGTTGGGCGATACGCTGGTCGTAGCGCCGCCACTGATCGTCACCGAGGAAGAAATGGCCGAGGTGCTGGACGCGCTGGAAATGACGCTCAGCCGCGTCACCGAGGCGGAGCAGGAATAATGTTACGCGAACCGGCCACACGGGCGGCACACCGCAAATACAGCCGCGCCCGGGCGTCCTGCCGAACGAGGTGACGACATGGCAGATCTTCGTGTCCAGGTCGGAAGGACCTCGCTGAAGAACCCGGTCATTGCAGCCCCGGGCGAGCATCTGATCGAGGCGGCGGGAATCCGCTCCGCCATCCTGGCCGGCGCCGGCGCGGTGGTCGGAAAATCGATCAACGAATCGCTCGCCGCCAAATCGCAACTGCGCCGCGCTGAATACGCCGCCCTAGGTCCGGATTGGTCGCAAGTGCCGTGGGGGCCAGCGGCACCTGTTGGAACCACTGTTCTGTCACGCTCGGGATTGCCATCGGTGGATTTCGACGCCTGGCTGGCCCAGGCCGTGGCGATGGACGCGTTCGCACGCACGCATGACTGCCTCTTCGTGCCATCCATCATCCTCGCGGCGGAGGAGCCGGCGCTCGACATGGCCCTGCGGATCGAGGCTGCCGGCCTGCGCGTCCTCGAGTTCAACATCGGAACGCCCTATGCCAGCGAGGCCGCGAAGGGCGCGGTCTCGACAGTATTGTCGCCGGAGCGTGTGGGGACGCTGACCCGGATGATGACAGAGGCGCTCGGCATCCCGGTCTGGATCAAGATTACCGGCCAGAGCGAGCGCGTGCCGGATCTCGCCGCCGCAGCCTTCGCTGCCGGTGCCGAGAGCGTGGTCATGGCGGGCCGCGCACTGGGCATGCTGCCCGACCTCGAAACCCAGGCGCCCGTGCTCTCCACCAGCGGCGGCATCGGCGGCTTCTGGAACCTTCCCCTCACCTGCCACTGGCTGGCCAACTCGCGTGCCGTGCTTGGCGCCGGACGCCAGCTGATCGGCATCAACGGCGCCACCAGCGGCCATGACGTGGCCCGCATGATGCTGGCGGGTGCCTCCGCCGTCGGCATGGCTTCCGAAGTGATGCTGCGCGGCTGGGACGTGCTTTCCCGCGCCGTCGCCGACCTCGACACCTATTGCGATACGAAATCGATGGCCGCCCGCGACCTCATCGGTCGCGCCGCCGACGCTCGCAAGCGCTTTGCCGATATGCCCGAACTCGACGAACGGTGGCGCGACCACGTACCCGCCCCACTCGCGAGCGCATGACACAGGAGCCAGGACATGACCACCGAGATTGACCAGACACGGATCGATGCTCTCGTAAGGGGGGCTGTCGACCTTCACATCCATTCCGGTCCCTCTATGCATCCGCGCAAGATCGACCATATCGAAGCGCTGCGCGCCGCCGACGAAGCTGGCATGCGCGCGATCCTGCTCAAGGATCACTACTACCCGACCATGCCAATCGCGACGCTGCTCAACAACAATATGGGCAAGAGCACCAAGGTGCTGAGCGCCATCGTGCTCAACCACCCGCTGGGCGGCTTCAACCCGTCGGCGGTCGACTACGCGCTCAAGCAGGGCGCACGGATCGTGTGGATGCCGACCGCCCATGCCGAGAACCACATCATCAAGACTGCCAAGGACCTCAAGGGCAAGTTTCCGGAAAACACCAAGAAGACGGTCGAGGCCGCGGGCCTGCGCCTGGTCGACGAGCACGGGGTGGTGCTGGACGAGGTCAAGGTCATCCTCGATCTGATCGCGGAAGCCGATGCCTGCGTCTCCGCCGGACACCACCACATCGATGAGGCCTTCCCCTTCTATGACGAAGCCAGAAAGCGCGGCGTCGCACGGATGTTCCTCAACCACCCGACTTATGTCAACGACGCATCCATGGATCAGGTGCGCGCGCTCGTCGACATGGGGGTAATGATCGAGCATTCCATCTGCATGTTCGTTCCCTCGACCTTCTATCTCTTCGACGAGGACCACCTGAAACAGGTGATCGCCGCCGCAGGCATCGAGAATACCTTCTTTGGCTCCGACCTCGGCCAGAACAACAACCCGACCCCGGTAGAGGGAATGCGTCAGATGATCGAACTGCTGCTCAAGCTCGGATATTCAGATGCGGACGTGCGCAAGATGACCGCCGACAACGCGGCTCGTTTCGTCGGCCTTGAAAAATGAGCATCTGCGGCAGATTCCGCACCCCGCAACATGACAGCGGAACGGTCTGGAAGACGCCGAATCTGCAATTGATCGAGATCGCAGGCGCCCCATCATCGCAACCGCAGGCCGTTCAGACACAACAACGGAAAGGTAACTGATCATGACCATCCACGGCATCGACTGGAGCGCGATCGAATGGAAGACGATCCGCAGCGGCGTGGAACAGAAGGCCTTCTCGGGTAACAGCGCCACCATCGCGATGCACCGGCTTCAGCCCGACCACGAGCCGAGGCCTCACAAACATGTCTACGAGCAGATTGCCTATATCGTTTCCGGCATCGTCGATTTCCATATCGGCGACGATGTCCAACGCATGGGGCCAGGTAGCCTGATCGTCATCCCGCCGAACATCATGCATCATGCGGTGGTCGTCGGCGACCAGGAGGTCATCAATATCGACGTCTTCACGCCGGCACGACCACAATACGCTCCGGTACCGAAGAACGATTAACCGCCTCGGCAAACTGTCCGTTTCATCGGGAAGGAAGATCATGCGCGCCGTCGTCTCCTCGTCGCAACGCGGCTACAAGTCCGCACCGGCCTTTTTCCGCGGCAAACTCATCGAAAGCCAGGACACGCCCGAGCGTCTGGAAGCATTCGTTTCGGTAGTTCAGGAAATGGGACTGGAGCTGGTCGAGCCACCCGTGATCGCCGATACGCTCCTGGAGAGCATCCATGATCGCGGTTATCTCGAATTCCTTGCCAAGGCGCCTCATCGGTGGTCGGAGATGATGCCGGGCCTGACCTCGCTGATGCCCAACATCTACCCGACGCGACATTTCCCTGCGCGCCGTCCCCGGCATTTTCTCGGCCAAGCCGGATATTATCTCGGCGACATGGTCTCGCCGCTGACGGCAGAGACCTGGGGAGCGGCACTCGGCTCCGCATCGAGCGCCGCACATGCTGCAAGCCTGGTGCTGGCCGGCGAGCCGGTCGCCTACTCCTTGTGCCGCCCATCCGGGCACCACGCCCACGGTGACATGGGACAGGGCTTCTGCTTCCTGAACAACGCGGCAATCGCTGCCACGGTGGCGCGGACCCGTCATACCCGTGTCGCGGTGATCGACATTGACGTCCACCACGGCAACGGCACGCAGCATATTTTTTACGACCGTGACGACGTCTTTTTCTGCTCCTTGCACAGCGAGCCTGACCTGACCTACCCTTTCTTCACCGGACATGCAGATGAGGTAGGTGCCGGCAGGGGCAACGGCTTCAACCTCAACCTTCCGCTGAAGGTTGGCTCCGGAGACTCAGTTTATCTGTCGGCCCTCGATATTGCCATCGAGCGTATATCGCGGTTCGACGCCGGTTGCCTGGTCGTCTCGCTCGGGCTCGACGCACACGAAAGCGACCTCCTTGGCTCACTCGGCGTCACTTCGGACGGGTTTGTAGAGATCGCCCGCCGTCTGGTGGCACTGCGGCTGCCGACGATACTGGTGCAGGAAGGTGGCTATACGGTATCGGAGCTGGGCCATCTGTTGCGCTCGGTATTATCTGTGTTCGCCGCGAGAGCGAAGTAGGTTTGGCCATCGGACGGTAGGACGGAGTTCGCAGGTCGTCGCTCATCCAGGCCAAGGCCGCCTCCTCCGCTTACTGTCGCTGCATCACGTGGCGAAATTGATTACCTCGCGCGGATTGACCCAGGCTGATGCCAACGACGATCCGCGAAAGTACCCTTTTGAACGGCCACCTTTCTTCGAGCGTTTCGTACTGCAAGACGATTCTCCATTGACGCGAAACATTGATCGTCCGATGGCGATTTTGCACGAACCTTGTGTTGTGTGACATGTCGCGGTAGCAAACGATGTCTCAAGCTGGCGGAACGGGACGTGAAGAAAGGTAATACATGACCACGGCTCGATCTGACGGTGGTGTGAAATCGGTCCAGCTCGCTTTCGACGTGCTAGAGGCTGTGGCTGCTGCGCCAGGCGAGGTTGGGGTCAGCGAATTGGCAACCTTGCTTGGTACGACGAAGGGAACGGTTTTTCGTCATCTGCAAACTCTCGTCGAACGCGGCTATGTCGACCAGAATACGGTTTCGGCTCGCTACAAGCTCGGCACCAGATCCTACCTCATCGGCCAGGTTGCGGCAGGCCGCATCGAGTTGCTGACTGCCTCATCGGATGCCATCGCCTCGCTTCGCGATGATATCGGCGAGACGGTGGTGGTTTCGGAGCTACGCAACCGGACGCTTGTTGTCCTGCGCACGGTATTCGGGAAATCCAACCTTGAGATAGGCGTCCGCCAAGGCAGTGAACTGGCCCTGCATGGTACCGCCCAGGGAAAGGTTGCACTTGCCTTCAGCAACCGCGCACTGCTGCAGCATGTTCTGCGTCAAGGGCTCCCCCGACTGACGGATCACACCATTGTCGAGCAGGCAAAGCTCGAAGCCGAATTGGAGCTGGCCCGGACGCAGGGTTTTCTCACAGCCCCCAACGAGGAGACGTTCGGCATCAACGCCGTGGCAGCGCCAATCTTCGACCGCATGGGAAACGTTGCGGGAACAGTCGCCATTGTCGGTTCCGTACAGAATATCAAGCCAGCCCCCGACCAAATCCAGATCGAGGCTGTGCTCAAGGCTAGCCTTCGCATTTCCTGGAATCTCGGCTATGACCGTGGCGCTATCGACGCGCGCAAGCGCACGGAAGCTGCCGCTTCTTGATTTGAAGCGATTACGCCCGTCAAAATCAAATTGGCCGCAGGGCTATCTTCGATATACGGCTCAGCTTCCGCCATTGCTGCAAAGCAAAGATGAGTAACGCGCCGTGGTTGGGAGAAGCTGACCGGTTGCCATTCCACCTGCTACGCAGTCAGGCTAGGATTCTCAAAATACTGCCGGATGACGGCACCATCGATCGACGGCTGCTTGTTCAGGATCAAAGCCTCAGGCAGAGGGCCACCGTAATCGCCAGCATCAGAACAGCGCCGAGGATCAGTATCGCCAGCGCAACCTCGCGATCGCGATAAACTGGGATTTCGAGCGCCTCAACTCTCGCCAGCACTTGTTTCAAGTCCGCATCGCGATCGAATTTAACGCGATGTGAAATGCCATCGACATTGATGTCGATAAAAGGGTGACCGCCCTGCCGCCCCACAACGCAGCCTTTTGCTTGTCCCAAAAGCCGTTCGATGTGGGAAGCGGTTGCCGCCCTGTAGTGGAGAGGCCGCGCGACGCCTGCAAGCAAATACTGGTAGTCGATGTACATCGGACTTACTGCTTTTGCCAGCCAACCAGCATGGTGGCGACCCGGCCGCAGTGTTCTTCATTCATAACGACACCGACTTGGACGCGCGGCTGAGCCCGGTCGCCATGGCGATGCTCGTGTCCTGCTTTCGCGCGTAGGAGCCAGGCGGCTGAGCAAAATTCTCAAGCTCGAAGCAACCGATGCGGCAATGAAGCTTTACCATATCGAACCTCCAGAGCTGTATGATAGTCAGACAAAGCCCGTTTCGCAATACAATACGACGTTTCTCCATACACAGCAGACATCAGGAACCGTCCATCGCCAAAAGGATGGACGGAAGACAAAGCGCAAGCACCCTGGTGATGTTGAGGGCGTAGGTTTCGATACTAATCTCCATTGCTTGGGATAACCCGGCGAGCATCCGTCAGGCCTTGTTGGAAACCAGATCAGCGAACCGCTTGAGGTACAGCGGCCAGCCCTGATCACCGGCAACACCGTCGCGCTCGCTTTCCCAACCCAGGCCATGGCGTTCCAGATGCCGATGCTCTAGCTCCACACGAGTCCGGCTTGCCGTCTCGGCAGTGAACCAAACCTCCCACTCACTGGTTTTGCCTGGATCGGTTTCGATTTGCCATTGCGGGCTGATGTCCCAACTCAAGAGCACCCGCTTGGGCGGCTCGTAGGCCAGCACGCGCGCCCAGCGGCACTCGCTGCCGTCGACACCCCGATCATAAATGTGACCACCGACCCGAGGCTCGAACACCGTCTCAGCGATTGGAACAGCGAGCAAGTTGTGTTCGGGCGGCTTGAAGCTGCCGAATTGCTCGGTGAAGACCTTGAACGCGTGCTCGATTGGCGCCTCGACCACGACGAACTGCCTGATAGGCGCAACTGGTATACCGGTGTTCATTCCTGCTCCTCCACTGGTTGTTCGACGGCCACTTCGTACGCCGCCAAAGCTCCGTTCCAGAACCGATCGAGCTCGGCGCGCATCTGACCAAGCCCTGCCGGGTCGATATGGTAGACGTTGCTGGCTCCCTTAGGCTCGGCCCGAACCAGCTGCGATTCGCGCAGCACCTTGAGATGTTGTGAAACGGCCGACTGGGAGACCGTCACTTCCCGCGTGAGTTCAGCGACAGAGCGAGGTCGCGCCGCCACCAACTCGAAAATCCGCCTGCGAGTTGGGTCGCCTAGGGCAGCCAATCGTGCAATATAATTAGCCATAACTAATGATTAGTATCAAGTGATGATTACGTCAAGTGCGCGAGGAAGCAGCACGCCTTCCGAGATTATCGGGAGATACCGACGATCGAAGACCGGTACGTGCCACTCTCGATAACGTCGAGCAGCACCGTCGCGAGATCGGCGCGGGCGATCGAGGTGCCACCTGCAGGCAATGCACCCGGCTCAATGCGATATTGCCCCTTGGCCCTGCTGTTGGCGAGGCGCGGCGGCCGCGCGATGCTCCAGTTGGCAATGCGTCATCTCACCTCCTCCCCCATGCGCCCAACGTCGGCCAGCGGTTCAGCAGACCACCAGCGGGATTAGGAGATCTGAATTCCAGCAAATGAGAGCCCCTGCGAAGCTCGGACCGCTC
Source organism: Mesorhizobium loti (assembly GCF_002858745.1). Taxonomy (GTDB): domain Bacteria; phylum Pseudomonadota; class Alphaproteobacteria; order Rhizobiales; family Rhizobiaceae; genus Mesorhizobium; species Mesorhizobium loti_F. The sequence goes on from NZ_PJRO01000014.1 coordinate 115,250, forward strand.
TTGGGGGCCGAAATGTCGGCCCCAGCATGGTCAACGATTGATCTCATCGGCCGACGTGAGATTCCGCTGCAGACAGCAGATCACAGCTTTCTGAGCAATAAAGCACACCCAGTTTCCACTCTTTATCTCCCCCGCCAGACCTGCGTCCGCGATAGCAGGAAGCGCGAGACGGCGGCGTGGATCAGGCGGGCGGCGATGTTGGTGTAGAAGATCATCATGCCCATTGCGGCTGCCGGGGCGACGTCGCCGGCATCATCCATGTTAAGCACCGCGACCGAGGCGAGCTGCGTCTGCGTCGAATAGAGGAACACCACGGCCGAAACCGTCGTCATGGCGTTGACGAACAGATAGATCGAGATGTCGAGGATCGCCGGCAGGCAGACCGGCAGCGTGACGCGGCAGAAGAGCTTGTGGAAGGGCTGCTTCAGCGAAGCCGCCACCGGCTCGAACTCACGGTCCATCTGCTTCAGCGCCGTGAGCGCAGTGAGGTGCGAGACGGTGTAGAAATGGGTGATGGTGCAGATCACCAGTATGGCCATCGAGCCATAGATGACATGCAGCGGGTTGGCCGGATTGTTGAAGAAGAAGATGTAGGCAAGGCCGAGCACCATGCCGGGCACCGCCATGGGCAGCATGGCGAGGAACTGGAACAGCGAGCGCCCGGCGCGGAAGCCGTCGCTCTTCTCCACCATATAGGCGCCGGTGAAGACGATGATGGTGCCGAAGAAGGCGGTCAGCAGCGCCATCTTGATGGAGTTCGCATAGGAGGCCCAGCCGCCGCCATCCATCAGGTCGAAGCGGAAATTCTTCAGGCTCGGCGTGAGATCATAAGGCCAGAACTTCACCATGGCGGCGAGCTGGCACACGCCGATCATGGTCAGGATGAAGGCCGCGATCAGCGCGCAATAGGCAAAGCAGCCCCAGTCGAAACCACGGTTCGGCTTCGGCTCGTAAGGCACCGAGCGGGCGGACAGCAGCGCCACCTGTTTCTTCTGGATGGTGCGGTCGACGAAGAAGGCGGCGATGGCCGGGACGATGAGCAGCACCGAGACCACCGCCCCCATCTCGAAATTCTGCTGCCCGATGACCTGCTTGTAGATGTCGACGGCCAGCATGTTGTACTGGCCGCCGATGACCTTGGGCAGGCCGAAATCGGTGATGACCATGGTGAAGACGACGAAGGCCGCCGAGATGACGCCGTAGCGCGCGCCGGGCACCGTCACCGTCCAGAAGGTGCGCCATTTGGTGGCGCGCAAAGCGGCTGCGGCCTCATAGTGGCGGGCGTCCGCGACGCTGAGCGACGTCGAGATGATGAGCAGCGCATGCGGCAGCGTGAAGAAGACCGAGCCGATGACGATGCCGATCGGCCCGTAGATCGAATGGCCCATCATCCAGCTTTTCAAAAGGCCCTGGTTGCCGAACAGATAAACGAGCGCGATGCCGGGCAGCAGCGACGGCACCAGGATCGGCACCGTCATCACCAGCCGGAACAAACCCTTGAAGCGCATGCGGCTGCGGTTCAGCGCATAGGCGAGGCCGAAGGCGATGGCGATGACCAGAACGGTGCTGATCGCTCCCATCAGCACCGAGTTCCAGATCGCCTGCGCCAGCGAGGGCGTCGAGAAATAGGCGACGAAATTGTCGAAGCCGACGGTGCGGGCCGGGCGCAGCACCACGCGGCGGAAGGTGTTGGAATCGACCTCCACCCACTCGGTGCCACGCTTCAGCTCCGAGCCGACCAGGAAGGCGGCATCGCCGCTCGTGCCGCGAATGCGGTATTTGACCGGGCTGCGGAAACTGAAGTCCTCGTAGAGTTTGGTCAGCGCCAGCCGCCCGTCGGACCCGGTATCGAGCTGGGCATCGCCGATCGCCTTGGCGTCAGCATTGAGCGCGGCCACCGTTTGCGCCGGGCCGAAGGCGGTGCCGCTTTCATCGCTGCGCGTGATCTCGAAGGCGTTAAGATCGAAGCGATAGGTCGACATCGACTTCGACAACAGCACATAGAGCGGAGCAGCCAGCGCCAGCACCAGATAGAGCGCGATGACCAGCATCAGCCCGCGCTTGACGAGATCGTCGGACGACAGATGCAGGCGCGGCGCGCGGCCGACGGGAACGACAGAGACGACCGCGCTCATCTCAAGCCGCCTTCGGGAAAACGAGTACGCGGTTCTGCGGCAGTTCGGCACGCATGGCACCACCCTTCTCGATGCCCAAACGGCGGACGGCGTTGATCGAGAAATCCGCGACCAGCACACGCTCTCCGAAGCGCGGAGACGCCAGGCGACAGCGCCAGAAGCCGCCGAGGAATTCCATCTCCGTCACGGTGACATCGATCAGGTTCTGCGGGGTCTTGATGTCCTCGCGCCCATCAAGCGAGTGGGGGATGATGTCGACCGGACGGATCACGGCCGTCACGTCACTGCCCGTCGTCACTTCGCAGGAGGCACAGGCCAGTTCCGTGCCGACGAGCCCTACCTTGTCCGCTTCGATCATCCTTGCCGGGAACTGGTTGGTCTCGCCGATGAAGTCGGCCACGAACAGGGTACTCGGATGGCGATAGATCTCGGTCGGCGTGCCGACCTGTTCGATGACGCCGTGGTTCATCACCACGATGCGGTCGGCCATCGAAAGCGCTTCCTCCTGGTCATGCGTGACCATGATGGTGGTGACGCCGAGCTTGCGCTGCAGCTCCTTGATCTCGTGGCGTAGATGGACGCGCACCTTGGCGTCGAGCGCCGACAACGGCTCGTCGAGCAGGAGCAGGCCCGGCGAGACCGCCATGGCGCGGGCCAGTGCTACGCGCTGCTGCTGGCCGCCGGACAACTGGGCCGGATATTTCTTCGCCTGTTCCGACAGGCCGACCAAAGCCAGCAATTCAGCGACGCGCGCCTGTATCTCCCGTTTCGGCCGCCGGGCATTCTCCAGGCCGAAGGCGATGTTCTTCTCGATCGTCAGGTTCGGGAACAGCGCATAGGACTGGAAGACGATGCCGTAGTCGCGCTTCGACGGCGGCAGGCTGGAAATGTCCCTGCCAGCCTGCCGGATGGTGCCGCGCGTCTGCAGATCGAGGCCGGCAATGGCGCGCAGCAAGGTGGTTTTGCCGCAGCCTGAAGGTCCAAGAAAGCAAACGAACTCGCCTTCCTGGATCTCCAGCGAAACGCCTTTCAGCGCGACGAACTCGCCGAACGCCTTCCACACCTGGTCGATCGCCAGATAGGGCCTGGCAGGAGCTTGCGGCTCAAAGCGCGTCGGAGCGGCGGCCGCCCCGGCTACGATCTCGTGTTTCATCTCGCGGCCCATCGTTGAGGTTCTGGCAAAACGGGCGCCGCGTCTGGCGGCGCCCGGCTGGAATGCTCAGCTCTTCGGCTCGGACTTGGCGTCGTAGCGTTTCGCCCACTCCGCCAGCGTGGCCTTGCGGTTGGTGGCCGCCCACTCGAAATCGTTCTTGATCATGTGGTCGGCGACATCGGCGGGCAGGTGCTCGACCGGCTTGGCGATGCCTGGGTAGGCGAGCACGGCATAACCCTGATTGTACATCTCGTTGGCCTCTTTCGAGACCGCGAAGTCGACCAGTTTCTTGGCCGCTTCGAGATTCGCCGTACCGGCAACAATGGCTGTGGCTTCGGCTTCCCAGCCGGAACCTTCCTGCGGGAAGATGATGTCGATCGGCGCGCCGGCCGACCTTGCCTTCGCACCGGGGAATTCGAACGAAATGCCGACCACCGTCTCGCCGGCGCCGGCCATCTTGCACGGCTTGGAGCCGGAATGGGTGTAGGCAGAGATGTTCTGGTGCAGGCCGTCCATGAAGGCCCAGGCATCTTTATCGCCGAACATCTGCAGCCAGGCCGAGACGTCGAGGAAGCCGGTGCCCGAGGAATTCGGGTTCGGCATCACGACATGGCCCTTATATTCGGGCTTGGTCAGGTCCTTCCAGCTTTTGGGGGCGGCGATGCCGAGCTTCTTCGCTTCCACCGTGTTGAAGCAGATGGCGGCGACATAGGCGTCCATCCCGGTCCAGGACGGCGGATTGGCGCTGTCGACGAAACGCTTGTCGAGCTTCTCGACACCAGCCGGTGCATAGGGCTCAAGCATGCCCTCGCTTTTCAGCAGAAGCAGCGAGGTCGCGGCCACCCCCCAAACGACATCGGCCTGCGGATTGTCCTTCTCGGCAAGCAGCTTCGCCGTCATCACGCCAGTGGAGTCGCGCACCCAGTTGATCTTGATGTCCGGATAAGCCTTTTCGAAAGTTGCCTTGTAGCGATCGAGGTCGACGGCCTCGATCGCAGTGTAAACCGTCAGATTGGTCTCGGCGATCGCGGCGGAGGCGGCAAAGGTTGCGGCAAGCGCGGCAAGCACGGATGCTATGCGAGATTTCATGATTTGGATTCCCCATCTGGTGACACATTCTGCGATGCATTGGGACGCCGGTTCTCCATCGAACCGGCCCAGAGAATGCCGGCTCGCGTCGTCCATGAGTCACTCTAGAGGAGGCCACTACGATAAGTGAAATCTATTTATCCTATGATGAAATAGACTGAGCTGATATTTGTCACGGGGTTGTCATGGAGGACTTCGGAGCGCCATTCACCGGCGTGAAGTGCCTCGCCTCCGAGGCGTACCAGGCACCCCCGGAGATCATTCACATGATCGCCTGAAGCGAAAAATGAAAAAAACGCAGCGAAGCGGAGCGCACCTCAGTATGTGAGCATCCGAGCGCGGTGGTTCGTCATTTGCAGCCCCGCATCATCAATTGAAACGGTCTGTGTCAGCCGAACAGCTCGGCCACCGTCTCTTCGCCGAGTGCGAAGCCGGTGCTGGCGCCGGTGCCGGAGGTGACCATGACCAGCCGGATGTTGTCATGTGGCGCATCGCGGAATGCGGCGTGGCTGGCGGATGAGTAGGTACCGGTCCAGCGCGCGGTCACCGTCGGCTGCGCAGCAGGAAACAACCTGGCGAATTCACCCAGAATGAGCCGGTCCACCTCTTCGGAGCCGAAAGGATCCGGCGTCGTGCCGTAGTGGTGGGAATCGCCGATGACCAGTGAACCGTCGGCGCTCTGGGTGACGATCAGATGGACGCCGTTGGCGAGCTCCCCGGCCTGCTCGTTTTCGAGCCGGCGCCTGAGTACCGCCGCCTCGGGCAGCGCGGCATAGCCTTCATACCGCAGCAGGCTGAGGTCTGAGACCAGCGCCGCGCCGAGCCGGAAACCGGGATCGGCGAGGCGCAGCATCTGCAGCTTGCAGCGGCGCACATTATACCGGCCGATACGCTCCGGAAACAGGCTGGTCAGATCGTCGCCCGGACACACCACGATTTTGGCGGCACGGACAGGCCCTGCACTGGTCACGACCCTACCCTGTTCGATCGCGGTGACGGCGACGCTGAAGCGGAATTCGACGCCAAGCTGCTCAGCCAGGAAAGCCGTCAGTTTCGGCAGCACCTCGCGCGACTCCACGCGCAGTTCGAACGGGCTGTAGAGCCCACCGGCGATTTCCGCGCCTCGCAGGGCCGGCAGCCGGGCGACGACTTCCGCCGACGACAGCAGCTCGCATTCGGCGCCGTCCGGCGTCGCCGCGAAGGCCTGCAACACGGCAAGCGCCTCCAGCCTGCGCGCGACGACCAGCTTGCCGCGATGCAGGACATCGAGCCCGGCCTGGCCGGCGAGATCCAGCCAGATGGCTCGGCTGCGTTCGGCACGCGTGCGCGAAATGCCGGGCTCCTGTCCGCTGACCACGACCAGCCCGAAATTGCGGATCGAGGCGCCGTTGGCCTGGGCATCCCGGTCGATGACCACGACACGCAGGCCACGCCGTGCCCCGGCGAGCGCATGGGCGAGCCCCACGATCCCGGCCCCGACCACCGCCAAGTCATATTGCGCCACTGTCGTCTCCATGCTTGCTGCTTGTTCCTACCCGGCCAGGATGGCGCGCTCGATGATGGCGAGCGCCCGATCGAGATCCGAGCGGTCGATGATCAGGGGCGGCGACAGCGTCAGCACATTGCCGGAGCTGATCTTGAAGCTCAGCCCTTCTTCCAGGCAGCGGTAGTAGACGCGCTCCGCCAGCTCGCGCGCCGGCCTGTAGCTGCCGCGCTCCTCGACCAGTTCGACACCCATCATCAGGCCGCGGCCGCGCACTTCGCCGACATGCGGCGAGCGGCCGATCCGTTCGGCGAGCCTGTCCATGGCATAGGCGCCGAGTTCGGCGGCGCGTTCGGCCAGCCCCTCTTCCTCGATGATGGCGATGGTGGTGAGCGCCGCACGCGCCGTCACCGGGTTCTTCTCATGCGTGTAGTGGCCGATGGCGAAATCACCGGCGACGTCGAGCGCGCGCCGCGCGATGACCGCGGCGATCGGCAGCACGCCGCCGCCCAATGCCTTGCCCAGCACCAATATGTCGGGCGTGACGTCGTCATGCTCGTGCGAGAAGAACTTGCCGGTCTTGCCGAGCCCCGTCGGGATCTCGTCGAAGATCAGCAGCGTGCCGTGGCGGTTGCAGGCTTCGCGCACGGCCTGCCAGAAACCGGGGGCGGGAACGAGTGGTGTCGCGCGCATCGGCTCGGCGATGACGGCGGCGAAGTCGCCCTCGCGGCCGAGCACATAGGAGATCATGCTGGCACAGGCCCTGGCCGAAGCCTCCAGACTGTCGTGGCCATAGGCGCAGTTGCGGCTTGCCCAGGGCGCGACATGCTCCGCACCCGTAATCAAGGGTCCGGCGATCTGCGAACGGAACGTCGCCTCGCCGCCGACCGAAGACGCGCCGAAACCGGCGCCGTGGAAGGCATCCCAGAAGGACAGCGTCTTGAAGCGGCCGGTGGCGGCGCGGGCGATCCTCAACGCCACCTCAATGGCGTCGGAGCCGCCGGTGGTGAACAGCACTTTCGACAGGTCGGCCGGGGCCAGCTGGCCGAGCTTTTCGGCCAATTCGACGGCCGGCTCGTTGGCGAAACGGCGCGGCGCAAAGGAGAGATCGTCGAGCTGCCGCTTGATGGCGGCGATCAGGCGCGGATGCGCATAGCCGATATGGTGGACGCTGTTGCCGTGGAAATCCATATAGCGCCGGCCGGCCAGGTCCTCGACCCAGATGCCTTCGGCTTTGGCAATGGTCGACACGCACGGGCTGGACAGCGACTGGTGCAGGAAGGCGTCGGCGTCGCGCCTGAGCAGTTCACGCGACGGCGCATGGTCCTGGCGCGCGTCCCAGTCCCTGCGGGCGCGCGCCTTGTTGGACTCCCCTTCGGTGTGCACGATCGCCATGGCCGTTTCCCAAGTTCCCGAATGGCGGCAGGCGCGCCCTGCCGCTCCTGCTCAACTCCACTACCAGGGCAGCGAGAAGGTCTTGACGTTGGTGAAGGACTTCATCGCCTCGATGACGCCTTCCTTGTAGCCATTGCCGGAATCCTTGATGCCGCCGAACGGGCTCATCTCGATGCGGTAGCCGGGCACTTCCCAGATGTTGACGGTGCCGACCTGCAGGCCGGAGATGTATTTCTGCATGCGGCGGAAGTCGTTGGTGCACACGCCCGACGAGAGCCCGAACGCGGTGGAGTTGGACAGGGCGATCAGGGCATCGTCGTCATCGGGCGCGCGGATGATCGGCACGATCGGCCCGAAGGTCTCTTCCATCACCAATTCGGAGGCATGTGGCACGCGGTCGACGACGATCGGCGGCAGCAGCGCGCCCTTGCGGCCCGGATTGTAGAGCACCTCGGCGCCCTGCTCCGCCGCCATGTGAACACGCTTCTCGAACTGCACGGCAGCCTGCTCGTGCACGACGGTGCCGAGCTGCGTGGCAAGGTCCATCGGGTCGCCGAACACGATCTTCTTGGCGCGTTCCAGCACCATGGGCACGAAGCGGTCGGCCACCTTCTCCTGCACCAGGATGCGCTTCACCGCCGTGCAGCGCTGGCCGGAATTCTTGGTTGCGCCGGCGACCGCAAGGTCGGCCGCCCTGGCGAGATCGTCATCAGAGAGATCGTTGAGGATAATCAGCGGATCGTTGCCGCCAAGCTCCAGCACCTGGCGCCGGTAGCCCGCCTTCGAGGCGATCATCTTGCCGACCGGCACGCCGCCGGTGAAGGTGATCAGCTCGATGTTGGGATTGGTGATCATCTCGTCGCCGATGTCCTTCGGCCAGCCGGTGACGACCGACAGCATCTGCGGCGGCAGGCCGGCCTCGTAAAGGATGTCGGCCAGCACCAACGCCGTCATCGGCGTCAGCTCGGTCGGCTTGACGACGACGCAGTTGTTGGTGGCGATCGCCGGCGCCACCTTGTGCGCCACCATGTTGAGCGGATGGTTGAACGGCGTGATCGCCGAGATCGCCTTCAGCGGCTCGCGCAGCGTAAAGATCTTGCGCTGCTTGCCGTGCGGGGTGAGGTCGCAGGAGAAGATCTGGCCGTCATCCTGGATCGCCATCTGGCCAGCCAGCGTGAACACGTCATAGGCGCGGCCGACCTCGTAGAGCGAATCCTGCTTGGAGATGCCGAGCTCCAGCGTGACCAGATCGGAGATCTCCTCCTTGCGGGCATTGAGCAGTTCGGCGGTCTTCAACAGGATCTTCTGGCGGTCGTAGCGTGTCAGCTTCGAGGTGTAGCCGGCGGCGATCTCGAAGGCCTCTCTGGCATGCGCCACACCCCCGGCCGGCACCGTGCCGGCCACCGTGTCGTCCCAGGGGTAGCGCACCTCGAGCACATCGTCGGCATCGACCTTGCGGCCTGCGATGCGCATCGGCTCGTGGCGGACCTTGATGGAGGTTTCGGGCTTGGTCATCGAAGGGCTCCTTACCCTCACCGCTCAAGGGGAGGGAAAACACATGTGGTGGTCTGGGCGCCGGCGCCCGGCACGAGGACATCCTGCAAAGTTCCGGGATGGAGCGGGAGAGCAGATGCCGTGCCATAGCCCCTGCCCGTTCACCCCGGCAGAGCGGCTGCCATCGCCGCGTAGTAGAAGGCGTCGAAATTGCGCAGCGCCGGGGCCTCGGGCTGATTGGCCAGCACCCGGTTGGTGATGAAGGGCACAGCCTGCTCGGTGAGGCCGCCATGCGAGCGCAGCGGTTCGTCGAGGGCTGCCAGGTCGTGGCGGTGTTCCGAGGTGCCGATGGTCTTGTTCTCGCCGGAGACCATGATGATGTCGCCCATGCGGTCCTGAGGCAGCTCGAAGCGGGCGCAGCCTTCCTCGCGGCCGAGCACGACGGTGATGCCTTCCACCTTGGCGAGCCTGGCCATGATGTCCGCGCGGTCGGCGCCCTTCGGCAGATAGGCGGTGGCGAAGGACCCCAGCGCGCCGTGATGCACGACATAGGGATCGGTGATCGGCAGGATGACGCGGGCGGCATCCTTGCCCAGCCACTCATCGAGCAGGTCCTGGACATAGACGACGTTGGGCGTGCCGTCGGCATGATGCTTGGGCTTCATGCCGTGGTCGGCGGTGACGACGATGGCGGCACCCAGCGCGTCGAGTTCGGCAAGATAGCGGTCGAACATGGCGTAGAAGTCGTTCGCCTGTTTCACGCCCGGCGCATATTTATGCTGCACATAGTCGGTGGTGGTCAGGTACATGACGTCCGGCCGGAACTCCTTGAGCAGCTTCACGCCGGCGGCGAAGACGAATTCGGACAGTTCGGCGGAATAGACTTCCGGCACCGGGCGGCCGAGCCAGGCCGACGCATTGTCGATGCCGTTGGCGGCCTTGGTCGTGGTATCCGACTTTTCGGAGGAGAAGCAGACCGCGCGGTTGTCGTCATAGGCAAGGCCGTGGCCGAGCAGCGCACGCAGCTTGTCCTTCGCCGTCACCACCGCCACCTTGGCGCCGGCGTCGTAGAACGCCTTGAAGACGGTGGGCGCACGCAGGAATTTGGGATCGTTCATCATCACCTCCTCGCCCGTTTCCGGGTTGTAGAGGTAGTTGCCGCAGATGCCGTGCACGGCCGGCGGGCGGCCGGTGGCGATGGAGAGGTTGTTGGGGTTGGTGAAGCTCGGGATCACCGAATGCGCGGTGTGCACGGTGCCGCGCTGCTTGATCCGCTCCAGCGCCGGCATCAGCCCGGCTTCGATCGCCGCGTCGAGATAGGCGGGCTCGCAGCCGTCGAGGCAGATGGCGATGGCCGGCACGCGCGGCCAGGCATAGTCGCGGCCATTGGCGGAGACGGTGACGGGGGACATCTGGTTCATCGGGGGTCCTCGGGTTCTGGAGCAATCCCAGCAAAAGTGTGCAGCGGTTTTGCGTCCGGGATTGCGTAAAACAAAAGTTGGAGCGTTGCCGCGTTTCCAGACGGAAACGCTCCAGGGTTCGATCAGGCGGCGAGCTTGGCGCGTTCGGCAAGCGCTGCCTGGGGTGGTGCGGCATCGGCAACGCCCATTTCGGCCAGCGACTGGCGGGCGGCCTCGACGACGCGGCGCATGACATGTTCGTCCATCCGGCCGATGCAGCCGACGCGGAAGGAATCGACCACCGTCAGCTTGCCGGGATAGATGATGAAGCCCTTGCCCTTCATCAGCTCGTAGAAATGCTCGAAGACGAAGTTGCCGTCGGACGGGCAGAAGAAGGTGACGATGATCGGTGACAGCCAGCGGTCGGACAGCAGGGTCTCGAAGCCGAGGGCGCGCATGCCTTCGACCATAACGTTGCGGTTCTTCATGTAGCGCGCGCCGCGGGCGGCGACGCCGCCTTCGGCCTCGTGCATGCGCAAGGCTTCGAGGAAGGCTGCCACCACATGCGTCGGCGGCGTGAAACGCCACTGGCCGGTCTTTTCCATCGCGGCCCATTGCGCATGGATGTCGAGTGACAGCGAGTGGCTGTTGCCCTTGGCCTTTTCCAGCTCGCTCTTCCTGGCGATGACGAAACCGAAACCCGGCACGCCCTCGATGCATTTGTTGGCCGAGGACACCATTGCCTCATAGCGGATCTTGCCGACTTCCAGCGGGATGGCGCCGAAAGCACTCATGGAATCGACCAGCAGCTTGCGGCCCCTGGCGTAGACGGCCTCGGAGATCTCGGCGACCGGATTGAGGATGCCGGAACTCGTCTCGCAATGGATGGCCAGCACGTGGGTGATGGCCGGATCGGCATCGAGGGCCGCCCCGACCTCGTCGCCGCGCGGCGGCAGGTAGTCGCCCTTGTCGATCAGCGTGAAGGCGCGGCCGAGATATTGCATGGTCTGCGCGGCGCGCAAGCCGTAGGCGCCGTTGGCCAGCACCAGCACCTTGCTGTCCTTCGGCACGAAGGAGCCGAGCATGGCTTCGACGCAGAAGGAACCGGAGCCCTGGATCGGCACGCAGTCATATTCGGATTTCGTGTCACCGATCAGCGCGAGCAGGCGCCGGCGCAAATCTGCCGTCATCGCTCGGAAGTCGCCGTCCCAAGACCCCCAGTCGCGCAGCATCGCCTGCTTGACGGCGTAGGACGTGGTCAGCGGTCCGGGCGTCAGCAGATAAGGCTCGCCGAGCGCCGGTGGGTCGAAACCTTCTACGGGTGAAACTCGCATCGACTGTCCTCCACGGCGCTTACGGTATGGCGTTTCGATGTGAGGATTGTTGCAGAGAACGAGATATCTGAAAAATCGTTATTTTGTATCCGAGCATAAGTTCTATTTATGAATCCTTGTACTAAGTGATCGGGGTCGGCTTGTAGAGTTCGATTGGACCGCTCTGCCTGCGTCTATGTTCCGGCATGGATCCCCGACACTCGCAGCTCCCTTCGGTCGCTCACGAGGTCGAGGATGACGGACTGCATTGGCAGTCCGCGCTAACTGTCACCGCTGGTGCTTGGCATACACAGCCAGTCCGTGCCCCCACTCGCACTCGCTCGCATATCGCTCTAATCGCAAGCCGTCCCGCGGATCTGGGGTTGGGAACCCACGCTGGTGATTAGCGCAGGCGAACAGGGAACTCCGTCATCCTCGACCTCGTGAGCAACCGAAGGGAGCGGAGAGTGTCGGGGATCCATGCCGGAACGCAGACGAAGAGCACTGCGGTCCAGACTGAGCCTCAAATTCGGTGACGGCAAGCACGGCCGAGTCCACCCCCTCACCCCACCCGCACCAGCCGGCTGCTGGCGAGGTCGCCGGTGTGCGTCAGCAGCGGATAGGCGGTCGCGACCAGCAGCGAGTTGATCTCCTTGAAGGCGCGCACGGCTTCGAGATGGATGTCGCTGGTTTCGATGCTCTCGATCTTGCCGGACTGCAGGCGGCGCAGGTGCCGCTCATGGCTCACGCGCTGCATGGCGCGGATGTGTTCCTTCTCGGCAACCAGCTGGCGCGCCGAAGCGACGTCGTTGGAGATCAGCACATTGAGCGCCAGCTGCATGTTCTCGACAACGCGGCCGTGCAGCTCGTCGAGTTCGCGCCAGCCCTCGGCGGAGAACTGCAGCGCCTTTTGAGCCCGCTCGGATGCCAGCACCAGCAGGCTCTTGGCGACGATGTCGCCGGCATATTCGAAATTGATGGCGACATCGGTGAGTTCGATACCGCGGCGCGCTTCGTCAGCCGTAAGCATGCCGCGATTGACCTCGGCGATGTAGAGCTTGATGCCGGTGTGAGTACCGTTGATCTCGTCGTCGATGCCGCGCAGGCCGGCGATCTGTTCGGGCGTTCCCGACCGGAACATGTCCATGACCGGCCGGAACATCTGCTCGACGAGTTCGCCCATGCGCAGCAGTTCGCGCGTGGCACTGGCCAGCGCCAGCGTCGGCGTGGCGATGACCGAACGGTCGAGCGCGCTGAGCCGCTGGCGGGCGATCTCCGCCTCGCCCTCCGGTTCCTGCGTCACGCGCGCCGCCAGCCGGGCCACCGGCTGGACGAAGGGCAGGCAGACCAGGGCCAGCACGGCATTAAAGGCCAGGTGGAAATCGACCAGCGCCGTCGCCGGATCCAGCCCGCGCAGGATGGCGGGCACGCCGAGGGTTTCGATCATGATCAGCACGACCACGGCCGCCCCCACACGAAACAGCAGATTGCCGAGCGGCAATCGCTGCGCCGGCCTGTCCATCGAGCGCGACAGCCAGAAGGCGATCAGCCCGCTGCCCATATTGGCCCCGAGGATCAGCGGCAGGCCGGCTTCCAGCGGAATGACACCCTGGGCGGCGAAGGCCGAGATCATCAGGATGGCCGCGACGCTGGAATGGATCAGCCAGGTGAACAGCGCGCCGATCAGCACGGCCATCATGGCGTCACCCGCCAGATAGCCGGAGATCACCGGCAGCAGTTGAGCATGACGCAGCGGGCCGGTGGCTTCGCCGATGAACCTGAGCGACAACAGGATGAAACCGATGCCCAGCACCATGCGCCCGGTTTCGCGCAGCCTCTGGCTGGAGAGCTTCAGATGCATGATGCCGCCGACAGCCAGGCAGACCGGAACCAGCCAGCCGAGGTCGAACGACAGGATGCGCACGACTAGCGCCGAACCGAAATCGGCGCCGAGCAAAAGCGCCAGCCCGACCGGCACGGCGAGCAGGCGACTGGTGACGAAGCCGCAGGCGATCATCGCCACCGCCGTCGAGCTCTGCAGCATCACCGCCATCGCGGCACCGCCCGTTACGGCGCGAATGGTGCCGCCTTTCGCCTCGCCGAACAGCCGGCGCAGCAGGCCGGCATAAGCGCGTTCCATGCCGGTGCGCACCATGTGCACGGCATAAAGCAGAAGCAGGGTCGCTCCGGCGAGATGAAGCAGGAGAAGGGAAAAATGCATGGCCGGCATCCCGTGGCCCGAAAAAGATCGGCGGGGGCTTTACATAAGTCAATTCGTTAGTTTCTATGATTTCATCGGCCATACTTATGGAAAGATGCGATGCGATACGTGCAATTGCGGGCCTTTCACCATGTCGCCGTCTGCGGCGGTTTCTCGCGCGCGGCCGAGGCCCTGTTCCTGACCCAGCCGGCGATTTCCGATCAGGTGCGCAAGCTGGAGGAAGAGTATGACGTGCTGCTCTTCAACCGCCACAAGAAGCAGGTGACGCTGACAGCTCAAGGGGAAAGACTGCTCGAGATCACGCACCGCATGTTCGACAGCGAGCAGCAGGCCAACGACCTGCTTTCGGAGTCGCGCGCACTGCGTGCCGGCACGCTGCGCATCATCGCCGACGCCGCGCACCACCTGCTGCATGTGCTGGCTGCCTTCCGGGCCAAATATCCGGGCGTGCAGGTGACGCTACGCGCCGGCAACACCGAAACCGTGATCGCCGGGCTTTATGCCTATGAGGCGGATATGGGCGTGCTGGGGGAAATTCCGCAGAGCTCCGACTTCCAGATCCTGAAGCTCAATTCCTCGCCAATCATCGCCTTCGTCGCCCACAACCACCCGCTGGCCAGCGCCAAGAAGTTGCCGCTGGCCGACATCGTCACGCACCCTCTGGTGCTGCGCGAACGCGGCTCGAAAACCCGCTTCAAGCTGGAGGCGCTGGCCGCCGACATGCGCGTCGATCTGAAGCCGGCGATCGAGGCCGAAGGGCGCGAGGCCGTGCGCGAGATCGTGGCCTCGGGCGCCGGCGTCGGCTTCGTCACCAGGGCCGAGTTCGGCTATGACGGCAGGCTGAAGCCGATCCAGATCGACGCGCCCGAAGTGCTGATGGACGAAGCGCTGATCTGCCTGCGCGAACGTTCCAGCGGCAAGCTGGTCAAGGCGTTCTGGGACCTGGCGATGAGCCTGCCGAGTTGAGATCGACTTAAGCTTCCATCCGCCGCCACCGCAATGGACCATCTTCATGGATGGAACGGCCCGTGCTGTCGACGGCCACGACAACCGGCAGATCGCGCACCTCGAATTCGTGGATGGCCTCCATGCCGAGATCCTCGAAGGCCACGACACGCGCGGAGCGGATAGACTGCGAGATCAGGAAGGCAGCACCACCAACGGCAATCAGCGAGGCCGCGCCATGTCGCTTGATCGCGTCAATGGCCTCCGGCCCCCGTTCACCCTTCCCGATCGTGGCCAAGGCGCCGCCAGCACCCAGGATGCTATCCATGAACGGATCCATGCGACTGGCCGTCGTCGGTCCTGCCGGACCGATGACTTCATCACCAACCGCATCCACCGGCCCGACATAATAGATGACCCGTCCTTCCAGCGGCACGGGCAAGGGCATTCCGTCTTTCATCAATCCGACCACCCTGTGATGGGCCGCGTCGCGCGCGGTCAGCAGGCGCCCGGAGAGCAGCAAGGTCTCGCCGGCTCGCCACGTATGCACGTCAGTGCGGTTCAGTGTGCCAAGGTCGACATGCCGCGTGTTGATCTCGGCCTGGTCGAGCACGATCTGCGGCCAGTCTTCGACACCAGGCGCGACGAGATTGGCAGGACCTGAGCCATCGAGCGTGAAATGCACATGCCGATGCGCCGCACAATTGGGGACAAGCGCGACCGGCAGCGATGCCGCATGCGTCGGGTGCGTGAGGATCTTCACGTCGAGCACCGTCGTTGTACCTCCGAGCCCCTGAGCACCGATGCCAAGGGCGTTCACACGGCGGTAAATCTCCAGCCGCATTTCCTCGACCTTGCTTGACGGTCCTTTTAAAAGGAGTTCGTGCATGTCGAGTGGATCGAAAAGCGCCTTCTTGGCCAAGAGCATGGCGCGCTCAGCGCTGCCACCGACACCAATGCCGAGGACGCCGGGCGGGCACCATCCGGCGCCCATCTCGGCCACGCGGTCCACCACCCAGGAAACGACGTCGTCCCGCGGCAGAAGCACACCGAACTTCGTCTTGTTCTCCGATCCCGCGCCCTTGGCTGAAGCAAACACCTCGATCGTATCGCCAGGGACCAATTCGGTATGGATCATGGCCGGCGTGTTGTCGCCTGTGTTGCGCCTGCCGAACAGCGGATCCGCGACGATGGAAGACCGCAGTGGATTGGCCTCGTCGCGGTAGGCAGCCCGCACGCCCTCATTGACGATTTCTTCGATCGATCGATCCGTCTCGATACGAACATTCATTCCGACACGAAGGAACACGCTGGCAACGCCTGTATCCTGACAGATCGGGCGCCTGCCCAGCAGCGCCATGCGCGAGTTGACCAGGATCTGACCCATCGCATTTTTGGCGAGCGCACTTTCCTCGCGCCCCCACGCATGCGTGAGATGACGCACGAAATCCCGTGGATGCGCGAAGGAGATCAGCTGAAACGCATCGGTTATGCTGCGGCGCAGGTCATCGTCATGTATGACAATCACGAGTGCAGCCCTCCCCGGGCCTTGCCATCGCTGGCACTTGTTGCAGCCTTGAGCGTGCGATAGGCGCGTTCGACGATCGGCCGGTCGATCATGGTTCCGACATGTGCAACCGCACCGCGACCACTGGCAAGAGCCGCTTCATAGACCTCGACGATCTGCCGGGCTTGCACGATGTCTTCCTCCCGTGGCGCGAACACCGTGTTGAGGATCGCGACCTGAGCGGGATGGATACAGAACGCACCGGTCATTCCCCAGGACCTGGCAAGCATCGCACCCGCCTGAAATGCCGGCAGATCACCAAACTGCGCAATGCTGCAACCCAGGCCAAGCGGCTGGCGACCAGCCTCGGCCGCCGCCACGACAAGATGATGTTTGAATGTGGCAAGCGTAGCGGAATCTGACGGGCAGCCGAGTGAAAGCGCCAGGTCCTCGTCGCCAAAGGCGATCGCAACAACCGCCGGCGCGGCCGCAATCTCTCGAAGGCGAAACAGGCCTTTTGGGGTCTCAACGAGCGGCACCAGATTGACGGAACCAGGGACCAGGCCGCTATCCCGTTCGACGGCTCCGATGGTTTCCAGAATGGCGATCAGAGCCGCGGCATCTTCCACCTTCGGAACGACAATGGTCTTGGCCCCTGCTCCAATGGCCGCACGGATATCGGCATCGCGCCTGTCCGGCACGTTGTTGATGCGAACCAGAAAGCCGCTTCGATCCGAACCGACCCCATCGAAGGCGATTGCAATGTTCTCGCGAGCCAGGTCTTTTTCTGCTTCCGGGACACTGTCTTCAAGATCGACCACCAAAGCGTCGGCGTCACGTCGACCTGCGCCGGCCAGCATGCGCTTGTCGTTGCCCGGCACGAACAAAAGCGACCGCCACGAGGACCTTTCGCTGGCCAGCGCGGGAGCGTCCTGCATCATGCGGGTACCGTTGCCGTAAATTCCCGGCGGACGGTCTCGGTGTGCTGTCCCAGCGAAGGAACCGGACGCGCATCGAACAGCGCGTCGTTCGCAATCGCCGCCGGGGCGATCACCCTTATCTCACCCTGCTCGGTCGCGACCTGGACAAAACGCAAATGCGGGTGGGCCGCCGCTTCATGCAGTTCGTTGAGATGGCCATAGGCGATACCCGAACTGTCGAGCAGCCGCACGGCATCCTCTCCATCCAGCGTCGAGAAGTGTTCCGCGATGAGTTCGTCGAGCTCGGCTCGATTGGCCACCCTGCGGGTATTGTCCAGGAAGCGTGGATCAGACGCGAACTCCGAACGCTCGAGAAACCGATCGCACAGC
This sequence comes from Mesorhizobium loti, assembly GCF_002858745.1. Taxonomy (GTDB): domain Bacteria; phylum Pseudomonadota; class Alphaproteobacteria; order Rhizobiales; family Rhizobiaceae; genus Mesorhizobium; species Mesorhizobium loti_F. Next base: position 132,695 of record NZ_PJRO01000014.1, read on the forward strand.
AGAAGCCATTCGCGCTCGTTCTGGATCGAAAAGATAATGTTCGCACCGTCACGGCAGCGGAATGCCCCGTAGGGCGCGATGGACGGGTGGGCCACGCCTGCACGCACGCTGTTGTGCCCGCCATAAAGGAATTGCAGGATTGGCACGTTCATCCAGTCGGCAATGCTGTCGAACAGGGAAACCTGGATCGCACGGCCCTTGCCGGTACGATGGACGCCGACGACAGCTTGCAGGATCGCCGCATGCGCGGTCATGCCGGCTGCGATATCGCAGACCGAAACGCCGACGCGCGCTGGTCCTTCGGGCGTGCCTGTGATGGCAGCGAGGCCGCTTTCGGCCTGCACGATGAGATCGTAGGCCTTGAGGCCGGCACGTGGACCCGTTGTGCCAAAGCCGGTGATGTCGCAGGTGATCAGGCGCGGGTTCTGCTCCCGCAAGGCGTTCGATCCAAAACCAAGCCTGTCCAGGGAGCCGGGCTTCAGGTTCTGGATGAAGATGTCGGCCGAGAGGATCATCGTCCTGAGCAGAGCCACATCGTCCGGGGACTTCAGGTTAAGGCAGACGGACTCCTTGCCGCGGTTCAGCCAGACGAAATAGGCACTCTGCCCCTCCACCAGCCTGTCGTAATGACGCGCAAAGTCGCCGCCATCCGGCCTCTCGATCTTGATAACGCGCGCGCCCGCATCGGCGAGACGACACGTCGCATAAGGTGCGGCAACCGCCTGTTCGATGGCCACAACGGTAAGGCCTCTGAGATCGTCCTGCATTGCTCGTCCTGTTATTGGTTTGTCCGCGACGGCACTGCCCGCCGCCGTGCCAGCTGCGCCAGCAGCCGCGACTGTTCGTTGCCGACGATCGATATCGCCTCGTCGACGCCCATGCCCGGTTTGGCGAGGATCATGTCCGCGCCGGTTGCCACCGCGATATGCACCGATGCGCGTGCTGAAAGGTCGGTTTCGACGCAGCTGCCGCCCAGATAGGCGCCGATGCCATTTCTCTTGCAGGTGAGAACCGCCTCGGCGCTGTCTGCGATGCTTCCGACATCGGGCATCTTGATCTGGATGAGATGCGCGGCCTTGGCATCCGTGAACGCCCGCACGTCTTCGAGTGTGTTGCACCACTCGTCAGCGACGATCCTGGCATTGCAGCCGATGCGCGAGAGCGCATCCATGATGCGGATAAATCCGTCGATTTGACCGTCCCGGCTGCCATAATCCGCGGGGCTTTCGATCTGGAGTTCAAACGGCGCCGCACGCTCGGCCACCCGTGCGATGAAATCCGCGATGGTGCCGGGCTCGAGACCCAGGCCCAGCCCGATCCAGCCATAGACGTCGAAATGCAGGACGGGCTTGTAGCTGGCCCGGCCATGCTTCTCGATACGACGTGCAACCCAATCCACATAATCGAGGAAGACTTCGCCACCTTCGCCGAACTTCGAACGCGCATTGATCAGGCCGTGCGGCAGAATGTCGACCGACTTCAGGATCATCTTGTCGACATTGGTTTTTCGTTCGTCTCCGCTTTGGGAATAGATCGGTATGCGCCTTGCAATCAGCGGCGTGGAAAACGCTTCGGCCACGACCTCGGCCATGGTGCTGTTTCGCACCGCCGCCGCGGCAGCCAGCAGTGCCTGGCTCACGCCATATTCGAGAGCCAGCGGCAATCGCCGACCGTCCTGATGTGGTGCCAGCACGGCTCTGCACGCGGCACGGAAATCCGCGACGTCCTGTTGGAGCAGTCTCGGAACCAAGACTGCTTCGCATAGCTGCTGCATCGCGACGACATCGAAAAGCGGGTCGCGGCCGCCCGCACCGGCATACTGGACGCTCATCATGTCGCCCCAGGCAGTCGTGCCATTCGACAGGACAAGCCCGATACCGAGCGAGGTGGCCGGCTTGCGCACTGCATCGAAGCCGGCCGTCACCGGCTCTCCCAGGTAGAAGAAGCCGTCATTATCCCGGCCACCACGGATCGCAGCCTGGTCATCATAGAAGAATGCCCCCAGCCCCGGAGCAAAGAGTACGTCTTCGATCTTCATGCCTGTATGCGATCCTGTGTGTTTGCGGGCCGGGCGACCTGCGGCGGCTCGGAAAAGAGATCTGGCACCTGGAGATGCCACTCGGTGAGCGACTGAAACAACATGCCGATCTGGATCAGTTGCGCTTCAGCAAAGGGACGGCCGACGATCTGCATGCCGACGGGCATGCCGTTGCGATCACGCCCGCACGGTACCGTCAGTGCCGGCACGCCAAGGTAATTGAGCCAGCGTGTCCAGCGCGTCATGCGCCCCACCAGATCGGGCATGGCGCCGCGCGCCTCTTCGTCGGTTTCTTCGATCGTGGGGACAGCAATACCGACTGTCGGCACGATCAGCGCATCGACGTCTCCCAGAGCCCCGTCGACAAACCGCCGCAACCACAGCTCTCTCTGTGCCAGGGCATCGATGTAGTCGACGGCCGGAACGAAATAGCCTGCCTCGATGCGCCGGCGGATATGCGGGGTATAGGCCGCGGCCTGCCCGGTCAGCCGTCCGCGATGAACGGCGGCCGATTCAGGTTTCTGGATCGCGTCGGCAAGCCTGTGCAGAAGTCCGATCTCCGGCAAGTCGACATCGACAACCGAAGCCCCTTCCCTTTCCAGTGTGCGGACGGCATCGACGACCGCAGCCAATACATCGGCATCGGTTTGCTCTGCGCCGAAATCCTTTGGAAATCCAAGGCGCAATCTTTTGCGGCCCTGCAAAGCCTGATGCCTGTAGGCTGGTCCCAGCGCCGTCGCATCCCGTGGATCGGCTCCCGACACCACGGCAAGGATCAATCCACAATCCTCGGCACTGCGGCCAATCGGTCCGACGCAGTCGAGCGAGGATGCAAGCAGCATCGCCCCAGCCCGGCTGATGCGGCCTTGCGTGGGCTTGAGCCCGGTGACGCCGTTGACCGAAGCAGGAATACGGATCGAGCCGCCCGTATCCGAGCCGAGCGACGCAGGCACGATGCCTGCGCTGACCGCGGCAGCTGAGCCGGCGGAAGAACCGCCGGCAATCCTGAGCGGGTCGACAGCGTTGCGGCAATGGCCGAACGGGGCATTGTGGCCGGTCGGCCCCAGCGCGAATTCGGACATGGACAGAAAGCCGACAGTAACGGCCCCTGCGGCTTCGAGCCGGGCCAAAGCGGTGGCGGCAACTTCCGGCGCTTTCGCCTGTGGGATTCTGGAACCGTAGCTCGACCGGTGTCCCGGCCAATCGAACATATCCTTGTAGGCGAGTGGAATGCCGTACAGCGGCCCGTTTGCACCCTTGTCGGCTTGCCGGTCGCGCAGTCGCGCTGCCTCGGAGGCTGTTTGCGCATAGGTTGCGCGAAACGCGTTGATACGTGATTGCCATCTTTGCGCGGCGGCCAACGCCAGCTCGACAACTTCCTGCGAGGAAATCAGCCGCGCATCCATGGCATGCGAGAGTTCGGCCAGCGTCCTCATCACGACGCCTTCGCGGCATAGCTGGCCATCGTCCGTAAATAGGACGATGGCTCGGCATCAGGAGGCAGTGGCGTCTGGGCCACCGCATCAGCGACATCCATCACCTCCCGCGCCACGCTGGCCCGACGATCGACAGACAGGCCTGCAAGAATGCGGCTGTCGACGAAGGAAGCGATGTTTGAGGTATTCTGCTCTTCGCTCACGGGAGACGTCCTCCGGATGAAAACTTTGGGGATGGGAGTAATGCGACGGGCAATTGCTAACCACGCATTGGTATGAGCCCTGCCGGCCGGAACCGCATGACCAGCAGCAACACCAGGCCCATCAGAACCAGCCGCAGATGCGGTGCAACGTCGAGCAGGCGGATGCGCAGCAGCGAATCCGCAGGCCAGCCCGCGACGATCGCATTGGCGAGCCACTGGCCAAGCGGTTCCGCTTCGATCCAGGTGAACCACACGAAGAAAGACCCGAGCACCGCCCCCATATTGCTGCCGGCACCACCGACGATCACCATGACCCAGATCAGGAAGGTGAAACGCAGCGGATTGTAAGCCCCCGGTGTGAACTGGCCGTCCAGCGTGGTCAGCATCGCACCCGCTATGCCGATCAGTGCCGAGCCGAGAACGAAGATCTGCAGATGGCGGGCCGAGACATCCTTGCCCATGGCCGCGGCGGCCTCGCGGTCGTCGCGTATCGCACGCATCATGCGGCCCCAGGGCGAATGCAATGCACGCTCCGCCAGGAAGTAGGCGCCGGCAAGCACCAGGGCGAACAGCACGAGGTAGGCAAGTTTCACAAAGATGGCAGCGGCGGTTATTCCATCGCCGCCAAGCAGCGACACCAGGGGCTGGAACCACTGCTCCTGTTGCAGATCGATCTCGAAAGGCACAGGCCGGGAAAGGCCGGTGACGTTCTTGACGCCACGCGTCAGCCATTCCTCGTTCTTGAGCACCGCAATGATGATTTCGGCGATGCCGAGTGTCGCGATTGCAAGGTAATCCGCCCGCAAACCGAGTGTGATCCTGCCAACCAGCCAGGCTGCGCCTGCGGCCAGAAGTCCCCCGACAGGCCACGACCACATGACAGGCAGACCGAGTCCGCCGAGATAACCGGTCTGTGCCGCATCATGGCTTTCCACCGCCAGGATGGCGGGTGCCAGAAAATGGCTGACGATCGCGTATCCCACCACGGCGAAGATCAGCGTTGCGGCAACACGCGGCCACCCGCTCATCTTTCTGTTCGACAGGACGATAGCGGCAACGGTGGCGATAAAAGCGATCGCCGCGGCGGCTATACCTGCGCCGCCCAATGCCCAGGCTTCCCTGACCGGCGGCACTGAGACGAGTGTCGCAGCGAGCCCTCCGAGCGCGGCAAAACCCATGACGCCTGCGTTGAAGAGGCCGGCATACCCCCACTGGAGGTTGATGCCCAATGCCATCAACGCCGAGATCAGGCACAGCTGCGCAATCGTCAGCGCCACCGCCACATCCTGAAACATGGCGACCGCGATCAGCAAGGCAACAATGAGCCCCCACAAAACCATCCGGCTATCGGAGCGCGACATCTCAGATCACCTTTCCTTTGAACAGGCCTGTGGGGCGCGCCAGCAGTGTCAGAACGAGAATGACGAATGAAATGGAGAACTTGTAATCGGTCGCTATGAGCTGGATCAGCCCATCGGACGCCCAGCTGTCCGGCACGACATAGGCCAGCAGTTTCTTGTAGGCGTAGGTCAGCCCGACTTCCGAGAAAGCCACGAGGAACCCACCAACGATGGCCCCGACCGGTTGACCGATGCCGCCCACGATCGCCGCCGCGAACATCGGCATCAAAAGCTGGAAATAGGTGAACGGCTTGAAACTCTTGTCGAGGCCGTAGAGCACGCCCGCAAGCGTCGCCAGCGTCGCTGCGATGATCCACGCATAGGCAACAATGACGCCCGGCTCGATGCCCGACAGCCTGGCGAGGTTCTCGTTGTCGGAGAAAGCCCGCATCGCCTTGCCGGTCACCGTCTTCTGCAGAAACCAGAACAGCGCTGCGACCGCGACAATGGCGACAATCAGTGTGAGCACCTGCGTAGAGCGGATGGCAAGTCCTTCCGCAAGGCCCGTCATTTCGCGAAAGCCATTGGCGGTGATCAGAAAGCGGGTCCCATCGGCAAAATTCTGGTCGTCGACGCCGATGATAAAACGTACAGCGCCGTTCAGGACGAACATGACGCCTACCGACGCGATCATGAAGGTGACCGGCGTCGCCCGGGTGACCCGATAGTAGCGGAAGACCAGCCGGTCGGAGACCAAGGCAACGGCCACGGCTGCAGCCACACCAATAGGCAGGGCCAAAAGTGCGGTCGGAAGCGGCCCCAGTGAAACACCGTGCGCCTGGAGCCACCAGGTCACCAGTATCGTGACGGCCGTACCCAGAGCCATCAGATCGCCATGAGCGAAATTACCGAAACGAAGGATGCCGAAGATCAGCGTAATGCCGAGCGCCCCCAGGGCAAGTTGGGCGCCATAGGCGATGCCGGGCACGAGCACGAAATTGGCGAACAGCACAGCTGCATTGAGAAACCCGTCCACCATCACCCCCCAAGAAAGCTCGACCGTACTTCCGGATTGGCGAGCAGCGCCTCGCCGGCATCCGTGTACCGGTTGCGTCCTTGCACAAGGACATAGCCAAGATCCGCGATCTCAAGCGCCTGCCGCGCGTTCTGCTCGACCATGAGAACGGCAATCCCGGTTTCGGCGATATCGACGACGCGATCGAAAAACTCGTCCATGACCACCGGGCTTACGCCGGCCGTCGGCTCATCCAGAAGCAGCACTTGCGGACGCGTCATCAGCGCCCGCCCGATTGCCACCTGTTGGCGCTGTCCGCCCGAAAGCTCGCCGGCGAATTGATGGCGTTTCTGCTTCAGCACCGGAAACAGTTCGTAGATCTCGGCAGCCACCGTCGAGAAATTCTCCCGGCGCAGATAGGCGCCGATCTCGAGATTTTCCTCGACGGTCAGGGATGTGAAGACATTGTCGGTCTGTGGAACGAAGCCGATGCCGGCTGAGACACGTTCTTGTGGCGACAGCTTGCCGATGTCGTTGTCGGCGAGCCTCACGCTTCCAGTCCGCAGCGGCACCATTCCCAGCAGCGCCTTCATCGCGGTGGATTTGCCGGCACCGTTCGGGCCGACAATCACGGCGACCTGACCTTTGTCGACCTGGATCGTGCAGTCGTGGAGGATATCGGCTCCGCCATAGCCACCACACATCGCTTCACCGGTAAGCAGGCTCATGCGGCGACCTCCGCCCGGTGAAGACTGGGTTTGCGCCGGCGTACCGGCCCCCGGCCGAGATAGGCCTCGATGACCCGCTCGTCGGCCTTGACCTGTTCGACCTGGCCTTCGGCCAGAACCTTGCCCTCGGACATCACGATGACGGGGTCGCAAAGCCGCGCGATGAAATCCATGTCATGTTCGATCAGGCAGAAGGTGTATCCGCGCTCCTGCCTGAGCCTGAGGATCGCGTCGCCGATCGTGCCGAGCAAGGTTCGGTTCACGCCCGCACCAATCTCGTCGAGAAACACGATCTTGGCGTCGACCATCATCGTGCGTCCAAGCTCGAGCAGCTTCTTCTGCCCACCCGAGAGGTTGCCGGCGAGTTCGTCGGCGACGTGTTTCAGGCCGAGAAAACCCAGCACCTCGTCCGCCTTCTCGGCAATGCGGCGCTCTTCCAAGGCCACGATGCGTCGGCTGAACCAGGCTCGCCAGAGCGTCTCTCCCGATTGATTGGCGGGTACCATCATCAGGTTTTCGCGCGCGGTGAGTTTCGAGAATGCACGCGGCAGCTGGAAGGTGCGCAACAGGCCCCGGCCGAACAGCTGGTGAGGCGCGACACCACTCACATCCTCGCCGTTGAGTATCACGCGCCCCGACGTCGGTTTGTATAGCCCGGCCATGACGTTGAAGAGGGTCGTCTTGCCAGCACCGTTGGGACCGATCAAACCGGTGATCGACCCCTTCTTGATCGCGATCGAAACCCCATCCACCGCATGGATGCCGCCGAAATGCATATGCAGATTTTCAACTCTGATCATGTCTTCATCCTGCGTGGCGTCGACGATGAGCCGACGCCACACTCTATCCGCGGGATCAGAGGTCAGCGCGTGCCAACCGGCTTGAACTTGCTGTCAGTGACCTCGTATTCGAGATAGCTTCCAGCGGCCTCCCCCGGGCCGATCAGTTCGACATTGGTGGCGCCGACATAGTCGATGTCCCCACCCTTCTTCAGGATATCCAAGGCCTTGCCCAGTTCGCCCGGCAGGATCTTGTCACCAGGCGCATTGGCGACGTCGAGCATGTTTGCGGCAATGGTGGCGCGATCGGCTTTGCCACCCTTTGCCATGGCGAGCACCATCAGCGCGGCCGCGTCGTAGCTTTGGCCGCGGTAAGCCTTCTCCGGTTCAAACCCTGCGGCGGCGGCAACCTTGGCGAATGCATCATTGCCTTCGCCTTCGGCCGACGGATAAATTCCGAAAGAGCCGGTCATATCCTTGCCGACCGCCTTGAGCACTGCGTCGGAATACATGCCGTCGCCCAGGCCGAAGACCTTGAAGGCCCCCTGTTCGACGGATGCCTTGATGACACCAAGGCCGCCCTGATCGGCGAGGCCAAGCACGATCAAGGCATCGCCGCCAGCTGCCGAAAGCGTCGCAACCTCGGCTGAATAGTCCGCCTTGCCATCCTCATGAGGAACGCTGACGGTGACCTTGCCGCCAAGTTCCTTGAACGCGGCGCTCAGTGCATCGGCATAGCCTTTGCCATAATCGTTGTTGGTATAGGTGATGGCGACGCTGCCATAACCCTTGCTCTTGATGACGTCGGCGAGCACTTGCCCTGCGCGTGCATCGGAGGCGCTGGTACGGAAGAACAGGCCATGATCATCGATCGTGGACAGAGCGGGCGAACTTGCCGAAGGAGACAATTGCGGTACCCCGTTGGGGATCGACACACCATTGAGGATGGCGGTGCTGACGGGCGAGCAGTCCGTCATCAAGGCCACCACATTTTCGGATCGCACCAGACGTTCGGCGGTCGCCGTGGCCGCAGCGGCGTCGACGCAGGTTGAGTCGCCTCGCACCGGCACCAGCTTCTTGCCATCCAGGAACTTGCCACTGTCGTTGACTTCCTTGAGCGCGGTCTCTGCGGCCTGCGCCACCCCCGGCATGATGGATTCCTGCGGGCCGGTGAACCCCAGCACGATTCCGATCTTCACGTCTTCGGCCCGAGCAGCCGTTGCCGACACCAGCGCGCTGATCGCAGCAAATGTCAAAAGTGCTTTCTTCAAGATATTCCTCCCCTTGATTTTGAATTTCCGAACCAGTCGCATCGAGATCCGCCCGCTTTCCTCCAAGCTTGGCGCCTCGTTCACTCGCGATGCCGTGCCTTCACGAACCAACAGCCGACATTGCTTCTGCTTTGATCTCCCCATCCAATTTCACGATATCTTGCATAAGCAGATACCCATAAACCAATAGAGTATTGCGGCAGATGCCATCTTGATTCGAGATAGGTATTGATATTCGTTATGGCGTAGGGAGCTTACGTTTCGGGATTGAGGGCGCATGGACATTCGGCAATTGAGATATTTCGTCGGTGTCACCGAGGCTGGAAGCTTTTCGCGCGCTGCCGAGCGGATGAATGTCGCTCAAAGCGCGCTCAGCCTTCATATTCGACGGATCGAGGACGATCTGGGAGTGAGCCTGTTCAATCGCGAACCGAAAGGCGTGACGCTGACACAGGCCGGTGAAAAACTCCTGGATCACGCCAACATCATCCTGCGGCAGTTGGCGCTCGCGCAGGATGAGCTGAAAACCGATCGAAACACCCCGGCGGGTACAGTGGCCATCGGCATCCCTTCCGGAGCGAGCCGCGTGCTTGTCACCCCATTGCTGGAGGCGATCCATAACAACCTGCCCCGTGTCACGATCCGCATAGCGGAGGCGATGACGGGTTATCTTCGTGACTGGCTGAGCACCGGCGGATTGCACATGGCGGTAACCTACGCACGCGCCGACATCGGCGGGGTGGAGCCGATCCTGGCGCATGAAGACTTTCATCTTGTTGCGCCCACTAGTTTCGACAGATCGGCCGATACCATATCTCTGAGCGAGATTGCCGGATTGCCTCTGCTGCTGCCGACCGGCAGGCACAGTCCGGCGACCATCATCGGCGAAGTCGCCGAAAGCCTCGGCGTGGCGCTCAAGATCGAACTGGAAATCGATTCCCTGTGGAACATCCTGGAGCAGGTCGCGGCGGGTCGTGGCTTCTCCATCCTCGCGCCATCGGCATTCCTGCCGGAGTGGTCCGCCGGGCGGATGCGGGGTTTCCCGATCGTCCAGCCGACAATTTCACGCACCGCCCGGTTGAGCATCGCGCATCGATATGCGGACGACGCTGCTACACAGGCGGTCGCACGCCAGGTCATCCAGACCTGCAACCAACTCGTCAAATCCGGAGAATGGCCAAGACGGGTTCCAGGGTAGACGCGAATATTTCCCTGTTTTTGAAATCGCCCATCAGGACGCCAGCGCGTTGCGCGGGATGAAACAACGAACCGACGAGTTGCCGGCACGGCTCATTGGAGGTTGCGTTTCTGCGCAGCGTGCTTGCATCCAGGGGCATCTGTTTTGAAAACGGCAACCCGTCGGCAAGGCAAGCAGGCTAGGCACCTCGCCAGGAATGGGATGGAGGTCTCGTGCCTCGACATCGAGATCCGGCACTGCCTTGAGTAGCATTTCCGCATAGGGGTGCGCCGGCTGGTCGAACAGCGCATTCTGCTCGGCGACCTCGATCAACTGCCCGAGATACATGACGCCGATCTGATGCGCCATCACCCGAACGACCGACAGATTGTGGGTGATGAACAGATAGGTCAGGTCGAATTCGGCCTGAAGGTCCTTCAGGAGGTTGAGTATCTGCGCCTGGACCGAAACGTCGAGTGCGCTCGTCGGTTCATCGCAGATCAGGAATGTCGGCTCGCCGGCAAGAGCACGCGCGATCGAAATGCGCTGGCGCTGACCGCCGGAGAATTCGTGCGGATACTTCGTCGCATCAGCGGGGGAAAGGCCGACATGCTCGAGCAGTTCGTCAACACGCTGGCGGACAGCCTTGCCGCTTCTGAGACGATGAGCGTGGATAGGTTCGGCGATGATGCGATCGATGCGCCAGCGGCTGTTCAGTGAAGAGAACGGGTCCTGGAAGATCATCTGCATGCGTGGCCGGCGCCCATCCGCCTGCAGCAGTGAGACGCTGCCGCTGTCTGGCTGCATCAATCCCGCGATGATGCGCGCCAGGGTAGACTTGCCGCAACCGCTTTCGCCAACCAGGCCAAAGGTGGTGCCACGCGGGATATGGAAACTGACACCGTCCAGCGCCATCGCACGCGGTGGCACCTGGCCGGTCAGCCGGTGCAACCAACTTTGCGAAGACTGGAAGGTCTTGCGCACATCGTCGACGACCAGAAGGTCGGGGCTCTGCATCAGCGAGTTCATGTGGCAACACCCAGCCCGAGCGGATGGTGGCAGGCGGCGTCGGACAGGCCGTGCAGCACGAGTTCCGGCCGGGTAGCCGCGCAATCAGCCTCGGCGTGATCGCAGCGCGTCCGGAACGGACAGCCGGACGGTGCCCGCCCCAACCCCGGCATCGAGCCGCGGATCGGCGAGAGCCGAGCAGTGGTGGAACGATGATCCGGGGTCGCGCGCATCAGGCCTTGCGTATAGGGATGGCGCGGAGCAAGCAGAACCTGCGACGTCGGTCCGATCTCGACCAGCCGCCCGGCATAGAGCACTCCCGTGCGATCGGCCATCTTGGCGATAACACCAAGGTCATGCGTGATCAGGATGATGGCCGTGCCAGTCTCCTCGTGCAGGCGCTTCAACAAGGTGAGGATGTGGGCCTGCACGGAAACATCGAGCGCCGTCGTTGGCTCGTCTGCGATCACCAGGTCCGGCTCTCCGCATAGTGCCAGTGCGATCACCAGACGCTGGCGCATACCACCTGAAAAATGATGTGGATATTGAGCGTAGCGCCGCTCCGGATCGGATATGCCAACCCTGCTGATCCATTCCAGGGCACGCTGCCTTGCCGCCGCCCGATCCATACCGGTATGGATCGCGATCGTTTCCGCCAGCTGATAGCCGACAGTCAGCACCGGGTTCAGGCTGGTCAGCGGATCCTGGAAGATATAGCCGACCCGTTTGCCTCTGATGGAGGCAAGTGCCTCTTCGGATAGCCCGTCGAGACGCTCCCCGCCGAGCGATATCCGGCCGCCTGTACGCTTCAGCGGCGGCACCAGCAGGTCGACGATGGCCGCGCCTGTCAACGACTTGCCGGCACCGGATTCGCCGACAAGACCGAGCACTTCACCGCGATTGACATTGAAGCTCAGCTGGTCGAGCGCCGTTACCTCGCCGGAGCCGCTGCGCAAGGTGACCGTCAGGTCACGAACTTCTAGCAAAGCGTCCATCATCAGCCCCGTCGCTTCAGTCGAGGGTTGAGCGCGTCACGCATCCAGTCGCCTAGCACATTGATGGCAATGACGAAGACGATGAGCAGCAGGCACGGCCACACCACGATCCACCATTCACCGGACTGCAGATAGCTGTTGCCGTTGCGGATGATGGTTCCGAGCGACGGCTGGGTCAGTGGAATTCCGATGCCGAGGAAGCTCAGCGTCGCCTCGGTGATGATGGCGATCGCCAGGTTGATGGTGGCGATGACCAGCACCGGGCCCATGACGTTCGGCAGGATGTGGGTGAACATGATTGCCACCGACGAACGCCCGGTGATCCTGGCCGCCGCCACATAGTCCTGATCGCGCTCGACCAGTACCGAACTGCGGACGGTGCGGGCATACTGGACCCAGAACGACACGCCGATCGAGACGACAACGATGGTAATCGCCGCCGACACGCTGCGCTGCGGCCCGGTGACCGTGCCGGCCGCACCGCTGATGATCATCGCCAAAAGCAGGGCAGGATAGGCGAGCTGGATGTCGGCCAGCCGCATGATGACGGCATCGACCACGCCACCGACAAATCCCGCGACCAGCCCGAGTGTCACTCCGAGCACCAGCCCGATCCCAACGGCGAGGAAGCCGACAACCAGTGATGTCCTGAGGCCAAACAGCATCGAGGCGACCATGTCGCGCCCCTGATTGTCGGTGCCGAGCAGATAGGTTGAACTGCCGCCGTCCATCCATACCGGCGGCGTGAACGCTTCCCAGATGGCGGCGCCGCCCGGGGCAAACGGATCCTGCGCCATCAAAGGCGGCACCAGAAAAGCTGCTGCGATCAGGCCAATGGCGACGACTGCGGCTGCGGCGGAGCCGGGTGAGCGCAGCAACTGGGCCAGGAGGGGAAATCGCGGCTGGCGAAATGCCCCTGTCGTCGGAGATGCCATGGTCATGTTCCTCGCCGCAGCACGCGCGGATCGAGCAGCGGGTAGCTCAGCTCGACCAGCAGATTGATGACGATAAAGATGACGCCGATGAGGATCAGGTAGGCGGAGATCACCGGGACGTCGGCGGACTGGATCGACTGGAGGAACAGCAGGCCGAGACCCGGCCAGGCGAAAACCGATTCCGTCACCACCGAGAAAGCGATGATGTTGCCGAGCTGCAGCCCGGTGATGGTGACGACCGGCACCAAGGCATTCTTCAGCGCGTGCACATACCAGATCGAGCGTGGTGGCAGGCCTCTCGCCCGGGCAAAGCGGACAAAGTCAGTCTGGCCAATTTCGAGGAGTTGGCTGCGGATCATGCGCAGCACGAACGTGACCTGAAACATCGCCAGGGTGATCGACGGCAGCACCAGCGCTCGCCAGCCCGAAGCGGTCAGAAAACCGGTCGTCCACCAGTCGCCCAGCGCCACGACGTTGCCGCGCCCGAATGACGGCAGCCAGCCGAGATTGACCGAAAACACCAGGATCAGGAGGATACCGAGCACGAATGTCGGCAGCGTCACACCGGCCAGGGAAAAGAACATGATTGCCTTGGCAACCGGGCTCTTGGCGTGAACGCCACAATAGACGCCGCCTGAGACGCCAAGCACGACTGTTATCGCCAGGCTGACCAGGGCAAGTTCCACTGTCGCCGGCAAGCGCTGCGCGATGAGCGTCGAGACCGGCTCATGGGTACGGTAGGAGATGCCGAACGAGCCATGCACCATGTCGTTGAGGAACAGGCCAAAACGCTCCACCACCCCGGCATTGAGATTAAGCGCCTGGATCAGCTGGTCGCGCTGCGCCTGCGTGGCATCCGACGGCAACAGCGTCGCCAGCGGATCGCCGAGGTTTGAGACAAGCAGGAAGCCGATCAGGCTGATGCAGACCAGCACGATTAGAGCCTGTGCCAGGCGCGAAAGCGAATAGAGGATCATTCCGCGGCCCTGGCCTCAGTGTCAGTGAGCGTGGCGGTCAGGCTTTCAAGGAAAGTCACGCAGGCATCGAGCTGCGACTGCTCGATGAACTCCTCCGGCTGGTGGGCCTGGGCAATGTCGCCGGGACCACAGATGATCGCCGGCACACCCGCTTCCTGGAATATGCCTGCTTCGGATCCGTACGACACCGCTTGCGGCACGGTCTGACCGAGCAAGCCCATCACCCCGTCCTGGAGACCAAGGTCGGCATTGGGCAAGAGAGCCGGAATGCGTGCCTGGATGTCGAAGGCGATGCCGCAAGAGGGGTCGATCGCCTTCATCGCCGGTTCGAGCTCCTGGCGCGCGTAGTCCACGATGCGGTTGAGTACAGCATGATCACCCTGGCCGGGAATGATGCGCATTTCCCAGAAAAACCGGCAGGCCGCAGCGACGATGTTGCCATGGCTGCCGCCCTGGATGGTGTTCACCTGGATAGTGCTGTAGGGCGGATCGAGTGTCTCGAAGAACGGCCCCGTCCGCATTTCCGCGCGCAGATCCTCGATGAAGGCAATCAACTTGGCCGCGATCATCACGGCGTTGACGTAGCGATCCGGCTGCGAGGAATGACCTGCCTTGCCGGTGACCGTCGCCCAGCCAATCAGACCACCCTTGTGCGCATTGATGACCTGCATCGACGATGGCTCGCCGATGATGGCCAAGCGCGGCTTCATCGCCGACTGTCCGATCCATTCGGCCATCGGCCCGACCCCGGTGCAGCCAACCTCCTCGTCATAGGAAAAGGCAAGATGCACCGGTCTTTGCAGATCGGTCCGCGCCCAAGCGGGCAGCATCGCCAGGCAGCAGGCCAGGAACCCCTTCATGTCGGTGGTGCCGCGGCCGATCAGCCGGCCTTCGCTGCTGCGCAGGACGAATGGGTCGGCAAGCCAGTCTTGTCCGGTGGTTGGAACCACATCGGTATGGCCGGACAGGACGATGCCGCCCGGCCGCTCCGGCCCGACGCTGACCAGCAGGCTAGCCTTGTCGCCAGCCTGGTTGGGAAACCGGCGGATACGCACGCCGTAAGGCCGGCAGAACTCTTCGACCCAGTCCACCAGCCCAAGATTGGAGGCTTCGCTGATGGTGTTGAAACCGACAAGCCTGGCCAGGTGATCGGCAACGGAAAGTTCTGCCATGATTGCGCTCCCGGCGACGGCTACTGCAGATGGATCAGGCGCAGCGGCAAACCGCCGTCGGCGCGCTGTTTCAGATCGATGCCGTTCTTGATGCCCCAGATCACCATCTGCTGGTGCAGCGGGATATAGGCTGCCGACTCCTTGATGATGGCGAGCGCCTCGCCGATCAGTCCGCGCCGCTTGTCGGCATCCGTCTCAACCTGGATGCGCGCAATGAGGTCGTCGACCTTCTTGTCGGAATAGCCGCCGATGTTGAAGATGCCACGGCCGCTTGCCGGATCGCGCGTGCCGATGATGGTCTGCAGCATGTTGTGAGCATCATAGGTAGCCGGTGTGAAGCCAACCATGGCAAAGCTGGTCTTGTATTCCGGCGGGTTGATCTGCTGCGCCCAGCGGCCGACGGTCTGGGCGCGCGGCTGCACGTCGACGCCGATCCGCGCCATAAGACCGGCCAGGGTGATGCAGATCGCCTCGTCCATGACGAAGCGGTCGTTGGTGCAGTCCAGCGTCACGCTGAAGCCGTTCGGATAGCCGGCCTCGGCCAGCAGTTTCTTGGCTTTCTCCACGTCCGGCACGGTCGGTGCGCCGACCGCGTCGTTGTAGCCATTGACTTCCTTGGCAACCAGCGTGCCGGTCGGCACCGAGAAGCCGCGCATCACCTTCTTGTGGATGACCTCGCTGTCGATGGCCAGCCGCAACGCCTCGCGCACGCGCTGGTCCTTGAACGGATTGGCGCCCTTGACGCTGGAGAACAGCAACTCATCGCGCGCAACGTCCATCTGCAGATAGATGACCCGCACGTCCGGCCCCGACATGACGTGGAACCCTTCGGTGCTGCCGACACGCTCGGCGTCCTGCGGTGGCACGGCCTGGATCATGTCGACTTCGCCGGACAGCAGCGCCGAAACGCGGGTCGCCGGATTGGCGATGACGAAGAAGGTCGACTTATCGATATTGTGCTGCGGCTTGTCCCACCAGTCGGGGTTGGCGGTCATCACCGTGCGGATGTTAGGCTCGCGCTCGGTCACCTTAAACGGACCGGTGCCGTTCATGTTGCGCGTCGCGAAGCTCTCGTCCTTGTTGTCGGCCGATGCCGCCTTGACGGCACCGTTGGCCTCCGCCCACTCCTTGTCCATGATCAGCCATTCGGTGATCTCGAGTGGCAGGATAGGGTCGACACCCCGGGTCTTCATTTCGATCGTGTAGTCGTCTACGCGCGTTATCGACTCGACCGTCGCCAGCATGCCTTCAACGCCGGAATGCTGCGAACGATTGAATGAGAAGACGACGTCGTCGGCATTGAAGGTGGAACCGTTCTGGAACTTCACGCCCTCGCGCAGCTTGAAGCGCCAGACATTTCCGTCCTGATGCCATTCGGTTGCAAGAGCCGGCTCAAGCGAAAGATCGGCGGCGCGCCGGATCAGCGGCTCATAGACATTGCTTAGCACCGACAGCACGAACGTATTGTCGACGGCATGCGGATCGAGCGTATACGCATCCAGCGGCGCGGCCCATTTGAACTCGGCCGATTGTGCCGGAGCCGCCATCAACCCCGCCATCAAAGCGCAGGATGCCAACAGTCGATGCACTTTCGACATTTTGCCGAAGCCCCCTACCCGTATTGCCATCTTCTCCTCCTCTTGTTTTTCTTGTCCCGGAGTCCCCCATCGGGTTTCTCCGAGGGCTGGTTTCAATGCTGTTGGAAAGCCGTGATCATTCGCCTCGCGCCTTGAGCGCTGAGTAGCGGGAGAAGACAGCGACCCCGGCCGCCCTGTGCGCATGGCAGATGGTCGAACGGACACGCGAAGTGTTGCGGGCAATCATCATGGCTCCTCCCATTCGACTGGCGCATTCAGGGCGACCCTGATTACAGGGACGCAGCTATCGTTCGTTCAATAACGCACGATACAGTATACAGTTCAAGCATAAAATTTTCTGACGGAGCTCGTAAAAAATCCCCAGATCGCCCGATACGAATACGGCATCCGTCTTTTTGTTGACAAATCCAGATCAATTGCCAGTTTTGGCACGGTCATTGACCGAAAAGTACCCAATAAACTGTATACTGATACAGGCTTTCGATGCGCCTTGCAGCGCTTTCAGTCGCCCGGCCCCGGAACGAGCGGGATATATAGCGGGCGGTCATGACCGCCCGCCCGGTATCGGATGATCAGTTCGCCAGCCAGAGCGCCGACTTCGGCTTGAAGCCGATCATGGTCTCTCGGCCCGGCTCGAGCAGTGAATCGCCCGAATGGAACGGCGCGTCGATGAGCATCGTCGCACTGCCGACCTGAACACCGTAACGGACTGTAGCCCCAAGGAATTCGCGATGAGCAATCCTGCCCGGCAACGACACGGAACCCGGCTCATTGACGCCGATCCTGGCGTATTGCGGACGCAACACCAGCTTAGCGCCTTCGGGTACATCCACACCCGCCGGAATTGGGATGGAGCCCGCGCCGGCCACCTCGAAACGTCGTGCGTTCCCGTCGCCAGTCACCTTTCCGTCGAGGATGTTTGCCGTGCCGAGGAAATTGGCAACGAACAAATTTGCCGGCTTCTCGTAGAGCCCCATTGGCGTACCGACCTGCTGGATACGGCCTTCGTTGAAAACGGCGATACGATCGCACACGGTGTTCGCCTCTTCCTGATCATGGGTGACGAAGATGGTCGTCAGCTGCAGCCGCTGCTGCAGTTCCCTGAGCTCGCGCCGAACCTCCACGCGCATCTTGGCGTCGAGGTTGGAGAGTGGCTCGTCGAGCAGAAGCACTCTCGGCTCGATCGCAATGGTGCGGGCGAGCGCCACGCGCTGTTGCTGGCCGCCTGAAAGTTGCGCTGGACGACGCTCGGCCAGGTGCTTGAGACCGACCAGATCGAGCGCAGCGTTGACCCGGCGCTCGACTTCGGCCTTACGCAGCCGCCGTTCTTCCAGGCCAAAGGCGACATTGTGCGCCACCGTCATATGCGGCCAAAGCGCGTAGGACTGGAACACCATGCCGATCTCGCGTTTCCAGGGCGGCATATCGAGGATGTCTTCGCCGCCGATCACCACCTTTCCTTGGCGGGCATGATTGAAACCCGCGATCAGCCTGAGCAATGTCGTCTTTCCGCAGCCTGACGGGCCGAGGAAAGCGAAGAACTCACCAGGTTTGATCTCCAGGTTGATATCCTTCAGCACATGCTGTTCGCCGTAGTAGAGATTGACGTCAGTGATGCTGATGGCCTTCGCAGCTCCCCGGGAACCCGCTTCATTCCTGATTTCCATATTCATCGTTCTGGAATTCCTATTTGTTCATTCCGAGCGTCTTCTGACGGCGCTCGACCACGTAGTGGGACAGCAGCGTGCAGGCTGCGACCATGATGACGGCAATGACGCCGAGTGCGGCACCCGGCCCGCGCCCGGCAGGTGACTGCATGAAGACGTAAAGGCCGTAGGCAATGGGCGCGTCGGAATTGCTCTGGATGAGCATCAGCGTTGCGGAAAGCTCGACGGCCGCAGTCGAGAAGGACGTGACGAAGCCCGCGAGCAGGCCGCCGGTCATAAGCGGCAGGACGATGCGCCGGATGGTACGCTGCTTGGTGGCGCCGAGGTTCTCCGCTGCTTCCTCAAGCGACTGCGACACTTGTTGCAGCGCGGCGTAGCAGGCTCGCAGCGCATAAGGCAGGCGGCGGATAGCAAGTGCCATCACAACCATCACCCAGAGCGTCGCAAGTGGGGTCCCGTCAGGCAGGCTGATGCCGTAGAAAGTGCGAAGATAGCCGATGCCGAGCACCACGCCCGGGATTGCCAGCGCGGCGGTCGCAGCCCAGTCGAGCCAGCGCCGGCCGATCACCTTGGTGCGCAGCACAAGATAGGCGATGGCGCCGCCGACGATGACGTCTATGAGACCGGCCAGGCTGGCGTAGATCAGCGTGTTCTTGATGTAGAGCGAACTTTCGCCAAAGACGCGGGTGTAGTGGGCGACGGTGAAGCCGTCAGGCAGTGGGCTGAACGACCACACCGTGGCCAGCGACAACAGCAAAAGACCGATATGCGGTGACAGCACAAGAAGCAGGATCAGGCCAACCACGCCATAAGCCAGAACCGCTTCCCCGCGGCGGAGCGGGCGTTTGGACAGCCCGCCGCCGCCGCGCTGGACAGTCGAGTAATCCTTGCCACGCATCGCCACTGCCGACAGCCACATGGCAAAAATCGAGACGACGATAAGGATGACCGAGATCACATAGCCCATCGGATCGGTGAGGCCGACCGAGGTGACGCGCAGATAGGCCTGCGGCGCCAGCATATCCTTGACATTAAGCAGGAGCGGGGTGGCCAGGTCATCGAAAACCTTGACGAAAACCAGCGAAGCCCCTGCGAGATAACCAGGCATCGCCAGAGGGAAGACGATGCGGCGAAACAGGCGAAAACCTGAGGAGCCCAGGTTCTGGGCTGCTTCTTCCATCGACCGGTCGATGTTGCGCAGACTGGTCGACAGATTGATCAGGATGAACGGAAAATAGTGCAGCGACTGCACGAAGATGACGCCGTTCAGGCCCTCCATAAAAGGGATGCGGAAACCCAGCCAGTCGTTGAGCAGGAGGTTGACTGTGCCGTTGCGGCCAAACAGCAGCTGCATGGCGACCGCCCCGACGAATGGCGGCATGATCAGCGGAATGAACCCCAGTGTCTGGATCAGAAGCGAGCCGCGAAACTCGAAGCGCGTGGTGAGCACGGCCAGAGGCAGGGCGATCAGCGTGCCCCAGACCACCGACATGGCCGAGACATAGACCGAGTTGAAGAAGGATTGCTGGAACAGCCTGGTGCGAAAGAAGTCCTGGAAATTGACGATGGTGAGCGCACCCGTGCCTTTTTCCGTAAAGGCCGTGTAGATCACGGTTCCCGCAGGGATCACCAGGAAGATGGCAAGAAACAGGGCTATCAAGGCAACCGCGGCGATCTGACCGGGCTTGGCTGAGATACGGTTTATCGGGATTGCGGCAGCGAATGCCATGGCGGTCTCCGGATGAATTCATCGTGCCGAACCGATCAATGTGGCCGGAACGGAAGACATGGGTGATCGAAAACGGCCGCCTGCTCGCGCAGGCGGCCTACGCGCCGGTTCGCTCAGTCGATGAGGGCCAGCGCGGCTTCCGCTTTGCTCTGGGCGCCGGCATACTTCTCAGTTGCGAATGCCGCCCACTGCTGCTCGAGCTCGGCCTGGCGAGCGGTCTTCTGGTCACCGCCGGTGAAGGCATCCCGGACTTCCTGGCTTGCCGCCTGTTCTGCGGTAATCGGCATCGCTGCAATCAGAGAACGAGCCTCTTCGAGCAATCCGCGGGCTTCAGCATTGTCACTTTTGGCCAATGCCTGCTCGGCGGCATGGACAGCCTTGGTCGCGCCCTTCAGCTTGTCGAGCTGGAACGAGATCAGCTGATCGAACAAGGTGTCGACGACATCGGTGCGCTTTTTCGAGACATCGGCGTCGAAGGTGATCATCGACTGAAAACGCGGATCCTTGAATGGATTCGGGAAACCCTCGGGAGCCTTTTCATAGAGCGCCGGATTGATCGGCAAGCGACGGATCGTCGGTTCGAGCAGGACAGTCTGGCCTTTTTCCGAAAGCAGATAGTTGACGAAGGCCTCGGCCCCTTTCTGGTTGGGAGCATTGGCGACGATTCCGATATTGGCTGGAACCACCGTTGTCACCGACGGATAGGCGAAACTGACCGGGAAGCCGCTGGCCTGCGCCGAAAAAGCGAAGAAGTCGATGACGATACCGATGCCCGTCTGGCCCGAATTCACGGCATCCGGCACGCCAAACGAGCGCTCGGTGACCTGCTGCAGGTTGCCGCCGATGCCTTTGAGCGTGCCCCAGCCCTTGTCCCAACCTTCCCCTTGAAGGATCGTCTCAATGGTCAGGTGCGTGGTGCCGGAGCGGGAAGGAGCCGCGATCGCGACATGATCGTAATATTCCGGCTTTGTCAGGTCGCCCCATTCGGACGGTTTGGGGATGTTGTTGGCCTCGAGATAGCGGTCGTTCGACATGATGCCATAACCGGACGCTGCGAAGCCGAAGTAGAAGCCGTCCGGGTCATTGACCGGATAGGATCCGACCTTGTCCGGCAAGCCGGTGACGGACGGCGTGAACCTGGTCAGCAGCTTTCGGCTCTTCAGGCTGTCGAAGGCATCAGGTGCTGAAGCCCAGAACAGGTCGGTCTGGTTGTTGCCCTTGGTTTCGTCGACGTATTTGACGCCGGAACTGGTGCTCTTGTTTTGAACATCCAGCGTGTACCCGGGATTAGCCGCCTCGAAGCTGGCTTTGAATGGATCGGTCACATCCTTGGAGAAGGACGTGACAATGGTCACTTTGCCGCCCCCTTCAGCGTGAGCGGCAACGATGGCGGCAGCCGAGATCAGCATCGCCGCGGCAATGGTCTTCAACATAGATAATTCCTCCCGATCACCGCCAGGTTTTGGCGGCCGCTAAAGACTGAGCAAGCCGCATGCCAATTGCGGAAATCCGGCAATTCCGGGCTTCTTCAGCGGAGATTGGGTCAGAACGGTAACATGGCCACGCCGCAGCATGGGTAATTCAGGTAACGTCGCCATCCTCGCCGCGCGTGGCTATGCCGTGCTTGCGCATCTTGAGGTAGAGCGTCTTGCGTGAGATGCCGAGCGCGTCGGCTGTGGCTCCCACACGCCCCTCCTGGGCGGATAGACCGTCAAGGATGATGGTGCGCTCCACGCGGTCCATTTGCTCCTCCAAGGTCAATGCTCCATCGAAGTTCCTGATCTCCCCGGCTTCCTCCAGGCCAAGCACGAAGCGTTCGGCGACATTGCGCAATTCCCGTACGTTGCCCGGCCATGTTCGACGGTCGAGATCGGTCAGGAATGCCGTACCCACTTGAGGAGGGATTCGCCCCTGACGCCTGGCGGCGAGCGCCAGGAAATGCCGGAACAGGAGGCCGACATCGCCCTTGCGGACACTGAGCGGTGGCAGCTCTATCCGAACGATATCGAGCCGATAGGCAAGGTCTTCACGAAACCGCCCCTGCACCGCCAGTTGATGCAGGTCGGCCTTCGTAGCCGCCACCACCTGGAGATCAACCCGCCGTTCCGTGTTCGAGCCGAGCCGTTCGATGAGACGCTCCTGCAGAACCCGCAGCAGGCGAACCTGGGCGGCCATCGGCATGGACTCGATCTCATCAAGGAACAGGGTGCCGCCGTCGGCGTGTTCGATCTTGCCGATGCGCTTTTCGCGTGCGCCCGTAAAGGCGCCGGCTTCATGACCGAAGAGCTCGGATTCCAGCATGGTTTCTGGAATGGCGCCACAATTGACAGCGACAAAATTGCCTTTGCGGTTGCTGAAATCGTGCAGGGCACGAGCCGCGACCTCCTTGCCGGTTCCGGTCTCGCCGATGACAAGGATGTCGGTGGCAACTCCCACAACGCGCTTCAGCTTCTCGCGCAGCGCCACGATCGGTGCCGAATGACCAATGAGACGCGCCTCCCAGCCATCAGTGTCAGTCGACAGACGTAGACGCCGGTTCTCCAACTGAAGCTGCCTATGTGCACGCGCTCTCTTGACCGTCTCGATGAGACGGAGCGGATCGGCCGGCTTTTCGATGAAATCCCAGGCGCCTTCGCGCATTGCCCGCAAAGCCATCGGGATGTCGCCGTGACCGGACATCAGCACGATCGGAATATCGGGGTCGATGCCACGCACGGCAGCAATCAGGTCGAAGCCGTCATATCTGGGCATACGCACGTCCGAGACGATGACAGCCCCGGTATCAGCCCTGAGATCGGCAACGGCTGCTGCCACGGAGCCATGGGCGGCGACTTCAAGGCCTTCAAGCTCCAGGACCTCGCGGTAACCATCCAGCACATTGGCATCGTCATCGACGAGGATGACATCGGTCATCTTTCGGATCCTTTCAGCAGGACCTGGAAGCGTGTGCCTTCCGGCCCGCTCTCGAGCACCGTGATGTCGGCACCGAAGTCCTTGACTATGTTATAGGAGATTGAGAGCCCGAGACCGAGGCCGGACCCCACCGGCTTGGTGGTGAAGAATGGATCGAAAACCGCCTGCAAATCTGTTGCGGCGATCCCGGGTCCGGTATCGGCGATGATCAGGCTCGCGCCATCTGCGGTCGGTTTGGCCGTTATCATCACATTGCGCCGTGCCGTCTCCTTCACGGCGTCGAGCGCGTTTGAAACGAGATTGACGACAACCTGCTCCAGCCTGATTGGCTCGGCCATGACCGGCATCGCTTCATCGGCAAGATCCAGTTGAAGCGCCGTCTGCTCCTCTTCGAAACGATGTTCAAGCAGGCTGAGGGCGTCCCCCACCGCAACCTTGAGGTCGACCGGCCGCAATTGTGCTTCAGGGCGTCGGGCGAAACGGCGAATGTGGCTGATCTGGTCCGCCATACGCCCCGTCAGCACCTTGATCTTTTCCAGGTTGATCAGCGCCTGCTCGCTGTTGCCGCGGCTGATCAATGTCGAGCCGCTATGGATATGGGCCCGGATCGCAGCCAGTGGTTGGTTGAGTTCGTGTCCGATCCCTGCCGCCATCTGGCCAAGGGCCGCCAGCTTGGCCGATTGGACGAGTTCATCTCGCGTCTGACGAAACAGCTCCAGCGCATGCGCAAGATCGCCGAGCTCGTCTGCTTCGACGGGTGGGAGTTGGACCGAGTGCCGTCCTTCGCCGATGCTGCCCGCTGCACCCGCCAACTGACGGATACGCGACAGGACATTGCGGTGCACGTAGAAATAACCAATGGCGGTTGCCAGAATGATCGACAGCAACGCGATCGCAGCCAGCAATTTACGGCCGGTATCAATGGCCTGCGCGGCACGCAGGCTCGCGCCGGTCGCGCTTGCTTCGATGGCGGTGACCTCGGCCTCGATGTTACGGCCAAGGGTCTCCACAAGCCGCGCGTTTTCCTGCGCCAATTCGCTCAGTTTGGCGGCCTGCGCCATTTCGGAATTCTTGCGATTTGGAATGCCGGTGCGCACATCCGCCTGATCGAGTATCCGACGGGCGAGCTGGCGCAGCGTGATGCTGTCGGGCCACCCGGAAAGCGTATCCAGCCGCGTAGCCAGTTCATCGACGCTGTCGCCAAGAAATGCGTTGGTCTCCTGAATTTCCGCCACGGTGGTCGCATTGACCAGCCGGCCGATCAGGCCTGTGGCGAGGTTCGCCTGCGAAAGCGCCATCAAAAGCGCCTCGCTCTTGCGCTGCTCGCCAAGTGCATTCGAACCTCCCAACTTTCGCGCCTCGGCCTCGATGTTAAAACGGATATCGTCGACGAGCGGATCTGCTTCCTCGATCAGGTCTGCCTGCAACCACCGCAATTCATCGATGTCGGCACGCATCGCCTCAAGCAATGTGAATCGCTTGCCAGCGGCGATATCGATCCGGCTCAGGTTCTCACCGATGGCTCGGGCGACCGGACCGATCTGGGCGACGTCGCGTACTGCCTCAGGCTGGGTGAGCAGGTCCTGCAAACCCTTCAGGCGCTGCGCATAGACGCCGCGCACGTCGTCATACTCCGCCCGTGTACCGGCACCGGTCAGGACTGCGGTCACCGAGCCGATGTCCGCGCCGGCTTTCGACAGCCGCGAAGCGAAGGCAAGCCGTGGCATCTGGGCTTCAACGATTGCTGAGAGCTCCCCTGAAAGCCTGGCGTAGGAAAACCAGCCGACGACGCAGGCCCCCACCGCCAGCCCGACGATGGCCACGAAGGCGGCAAACAGGCGCCCGCCGATGCCAAGACGCCAGCGGCGCGGCAAGCCACGTGCGGCGATCGTATCGGTTATCGCCGCCATCGGAATCCCTGGTCCTCGGATATCTCGGCGATCATGGCTTCGGCCTCGGCCAGCTTGCGCTCGATATTGCCGCGCAGGCGAGCGGCAAATTCGACCTGCGATGGCGACCACGCAATGCGACGGGGCCACTCGGCCTTCAGGGTGCTGTCGAGCCGATCCGCTTCGCTGTCCGGGATGGGCGGTGCCTCGAGGCTGCGTCGCGCGCGCGACAACAGGCTCTGCGTCTTTGGCGACGCAATGTTCATTGCTTCAAATTCGGCCAGGCGTTTCCACAGCCGCGCCAGGACCGCACGGCGACGGACGATATAGTCGTCGAACATGACATTGACGAGGCCGTATCGTTGCGCCGACAGGCCCGCATCAAAGGTCGTATTTTTGAGAAGCCCCGCATTGGCGTCCGGCAGCAGTCCGCTGTTGAGGGACGGAATGATGGGAATACGCCCGATCGGCGGCGTCAGCAGGATGCGCTGGCCCTCTTCCGACAAGATGAAATCGATGAAGCGTTCCGCAGCCTCAACGTTTCGCGCACGTGACAGGATGCCTATGCTGGCAGGCACGAACACTGTATCGGACGGCATGACAAAAACCGCATCATTGGCGCCGATGCTGGGTGTTCGGGCGAGAAAATCGATCGTTATGCCGATGCCGAACCGACGCTGAGCCACGCCGGAAGCAACACCGAAACTGCGCGCGGTAACGGTGGAGAGATTTCCGCCGAGATTCGAGAGCATCGCCCAGCCTTTTTCCCAGCCGTAGGTCTGCAGCAATGCTTCCACCATCAGATGGGTGGTGCCGGAACGCGAGGGTGTCGTAATGCCGATATGACCGGAATAGGCAGGTTGGAGCAGTTGTTGCCATTCGCGCGGTGGCGCCAGTCCATACTGCGCGAGGTATGCTTCGTTGTAGACGATGCCATACCCCGACAAGGCAAAACCGAGATAATAGCCGTCCGGATCATTCAGCGGATAGCCGAGCACCTTTTCAGGCGCGCCCGTGATACGGGAATGGACTTTTCTCAAACCACCGTGGCGTTTGAGCAGCTCGAAGGCATCGGCGGCCGACGCCCAGAACATGTCCGCCGGCTGTTCCTTCTTTTCAATGATGAAGCGGCTGGCGCTCGCAGTGTTTCGCTGGATTATCGTGATGCTTACGTCGCGGTTCTTCTGCTCGAACGCCTTCTGGAACGGCTCGAAGAACGCAGGAGGATAGGACGTGACGATCGTCAGCTTGCTCGGCTCGGCGGCCTGCGCGCCAGCGGCAAACCACAGCGGAATGAGAAAAAAAACCAGCAGTCGAAAGGATCGCAATACCGAACCGTGCAACTGTCGTCCTCGACCCGAGATTCATTTCCTTGCGATCTGGCGCAGAGAGCGCGGGTTCTGTTTTGGCCCTAAGCAACCTGTTTTTCCAGCCCGTTTTTTCACAATTTCCCGGCCCTTCCTATTTAGCCAGTCCACCGGTCCGACACCTCGGTATCTGACAGACCATCCCGCTTTCGCCGTCGGCAGCGTTCTCCCCTGTCGCTCTGCCGGCGTGGCAATCGATAGCCTTTCCGGTCAGTGCAATATCTGGCTGAGGAACAGCCTTGTGCGCTCATGCCGGGGATTTGCAAAGAACTCGGCTGGCGAACTTTCCTCGACGATCTGGCCCTGGTCCATGAAAATGACCCGGTCGGCGACCTGGCGAGCAAAGCCCATCTCGTGCGTGACGCACAGCATGGTCATACCCTCCTCGGCGAGCGAGACCATGGTGTCGAGAACTTCCTTGACCATTTCCGGGTCCAGGGCCGAGGTCGGCTCATCGAACAGCATGATCTTCGGCTTCATGCAAAGCGACCGAGCTATCGCCACGCGCTGCTGCTGGCCGCCGGAGAGCTGGCCCGGATATTTGTTGGCCTGCTCCGGGATCTTGACGCGTCGCAGGTAGTGCATGGCGGCGTCCTCGGCTTCCCTCCTCGGCATCCGGCGCACCCAGATCGGAGCGAGCGTGCAGTTCTCAAGAATGGTCAGGTGGGGAAACAGGTTGAAGTGCTGGAACACCATGCCGACCTCGCGGCGCACCTCATCGACCTTCTTCAAGTTGTTGGTCAGTTCGATGCCGTCAACCGTGATCTGCCCTTGATCATGCTCTTCGAGCCGATTGATGCAACGTATCATCGTCGACTTCCCCGATCCCGACGGCCCCGCGATGACGATGCGCTCCCCCTTCATTACCGTAAGAGCGATGTCCCTCAGGGCATGGAAGTCGCCATACCACTTGTTCAGGTTCGCGATTTTAACGGCGACTTCGCCGGTCGACGCCGGCATCTTTCCCGATGTTGATCTCGACATGAATTCACTCCCACTTTCAGCCTTTACGCCCGGTGTCCAGCTTCCGCTCGACAAAGCCTGAATACTTCGACATGCCGAAGCAGAAGAGCCAGAACACGAACCCAGCAAACAGCAGACCTGTCATCGGAGTTACGGGAGTGGCCCAGACAGGATCGCCGAAATTCAGGCGCACGATACCAAGAAGGTCGAACATACCGATGATCGAAACCAGGGATGTGTCTTTAAACATTCCGATGAATGTGTTCACGATCCCCGGGATGACGAGTTTTATGGCCTGAGGCACGACGATGAGCCACATTTTCTGCCAGTAACTCAGGCCAAGAGATTCCGCACCCTCATACTGCCTCTTCGGAACCGCCTGCAGGCCGCCACGGATGACTTCGGCAATGTAGGCCGAACCGAAAAGCGACACGCCGATAAGGGCGCGCAGCAGATGGTCGACAGTCCATCCCACCGGCAGGAACAGCGGCAGCATCACGCTTGCCATGAACAGCACCGTGATGAGCGGCACGCCACGGATGACTTCGATGAACGCAATCGAACCCCACCGGACCAGAGGCAGCTGCGATTGACGTCCCAGCGCGAGCAAGATGCCAAATGGGAACGACACGGCGATACCGACGAACGAAAGAAGCAGCGTCACCATCAGCCCGCCCCAAAGCGGCGTTTCCACGATGGGCAGGCCCAAGCCACCGTAAAGCAGGAAAAAGCTGATCACGGGAAATGGCACAAGAAGCAGAAGCGCGTTCAGTGCCTTGCGGGGTATACTTGGAACGAGCATCGGCGCGAGAAGAAAGACGAGCAGGCCAGCGACCAATATCGGCCGCCAGCGTTCTTCAAGCGGATATCGGCCGAAAACGAACTGCTCGAATTTCGCACCGACAAAGGCCCAGCAAGCGCCGCTCCATCCATCAGGCTGCAGTCCTCCCTGTGCAATCGTGGCACAGACGGTACGATCGCTTCCGACCCAGACTGCCTGGACAAGGAGCCAGTTGATGAGGTGGGTCACGGTGTAAAAAATCAATGCGCAGGCCAGCATCGTCAGAATGGTATCTTTAGGGCCTGCCAGCAGGTGGCGACGGATCCAGCTGACCATTCCCACCTGGGCGATTGGCATTTGGCTGGGAGCAAGCATGGAGGTTCGAACAAACGTCTCGGCCATATTATCGCTCCACCAGCGCCACTTTGGCGTTGAACCAATTCATGAACACCGAGGTCATCACGCTCAAGGTGAGATAGATCAGCATCCAGATGGCTATGATTTCGATAGCCTGCCCTGTCTGGTTCAAAGTGGTTCCACCGACTGCGATGAGATCGGAAAAACCAACTGCGATGGCCAGGGAGGAATTTTTGGTGAGGTTCAGATATTGGCTCGTCAATGGCGGGATAATGATGCGGAAGGCCTGCGGGATGACGATCAGCGACATGACTGCCGATGGCTTCAATCCGAGTGCCTTGGCAGCTTCCGTCTGCCCTTTCGGTACGCCTTGTATGCCCGCACGCACGATCTCTGCGATGAAAGACGCGGTGTAGAACGAGAGCGCCATAAAAAGAGAGATGAATTCAGGGCCAAGGACAGTTCCGCCTGTTATGTTGAAAGTTCCAGCAACCGGATAATTGAACGAAAGCGGCGCACCTGCGGCTACGAACGCTACGGTGGTCAGAACAACGACCAGACCGACGCTCACCAACAGCGTGGGAAACCGTCTGCCCGTTTTAGCCTGTCGGATGCGCGCCCAGCGCGCTAGGACGAACGACAGCAAAAGGCCTGCCACGAAAACGGCGGCAACCCCGCCAAGCCCCTCGGAGGGGACAGGAGCAGGGAAGGTCAGGCCGCGATTGTTCAAAAACAGATTGAGTGGCAAACGTAGGGATTCTCGTGGCTGCGGCAGTACCGAAAGGATACCGAGATACCAAAAAAACACGAGCAGCAGCGGCGGCAGATTGCGGAACACCTCGACATACAGCGCGCATAGTCTTGCGATCAGCCAGTTGCTCGACAGCCGGCCGATCCCGACAAGAAACCCGATGATCGTTGCGGCGACGATGCCCGTCGCCGCGATGAGCATGGTGTTCAAAAGGCCGACGACCAGAGCGCGGCCATAGGTGGAGTCGCTGGTGTACTGAATGAGAGGACGCGCGATCTCGAATCCGGCGCGCGCGTCGAGAAAGTCAAAACCGGACCGGATGTTTGCACGCTGCAGATTGCCGGCGGCGTTTTGGGCGATCACCCAGGCGACACTCAACATCGCCATGCCCAAAAGCACCTGAATGGCCACGCCACGCAAAGCAGAATTGTTCATGAGCACGCTCATGCGGTTATGGACAGACATGATCCAGGTCCTTGGGAGAACATGCTGGGCGGGCGAAGCGTCACCCGCGGGGCAGACACGATACGCCAGGCTTGCTGCAGCATCAGCGTGAAGGGAGGATCACGGCGATCCTCCCTTCAGAAGTCCAATCAACGGAAAGGCATCGCGTATTGCAGACCGCCCTGCGTCCACAGTGCATTCTTGCCGCGCTCGATCTTCAACGGGCTTTGCTGGCCGATATTGCGTTCAAAGATCTCGCCGTAGTTGCCTACGGCCTTGATCACGTTGACGACGAAATCACTCGAGAGCCCGAAATCGGTACCGATGGTCGCGCCGGCTTCCTGTCCCAGAAGCCGCTTGATCTCGGGGTTGGAAGAATTCTTCATCTCCTCGACATTGGCCTGGGTGATGCCGAACTCTTCAGCCTGAACCAGCGCGAAGTATGTCCACTTCACCACATTTAGCCACCTGTCGTCGCCCTGGCGAACCACGGGCCCGACAGGCTCCTTTGAGATGATCTCCGGCAGCACCACGTGATCGGCTGGTGCTGCAAGCGACAGCCGTGCACTGTAGAGGTTCGACTGATCGTCGGTGTAGACGTCGCAACGCCCTGCATCGTAGGCGGCTTTCGCTTCTTCGATCTTTTCGAAGACGACGGGCGAGAACTCGATTTTGTTGGCCTTGAAATAGTCGGCCATGTTGAGTTCGCCGGTCGTGCCGGTGAGCACGCAAACCGTCGCGCCAGAAAGTTGCTTTGCCGATGTGACACCGGACACCTTCTTGGAATTCACCATGAAACCCTGGCCGTCATAATACATGACGCCCGCGAACATCAGTCCGAGCCCCGCCTCGCGACTGGCCGTCCAGGTGGTCTGACGCGAAAGGATGTCGATTTCGCCTGACTGCAGGGCAGTGAAGCGGACCTTGGAAGACAGCGGATTGTATTTCACCTTTGACGGGTCGCCCAACACAGCAGCAGACACTGCATGGCAAAAATCGACGTCGAGACCTTTCCACTCACCCTTGTCGTCCGTTGCGGAAAAGCCCGGGTTACCCGTCGACACGCCGCAGGCCAAGCTCCCTTTGGCCTTGATGCTCTGAAGGGTGTCGACTGGTGCTGCCGCTGCGGTTGCGGCGCAAACTGCTCCGCCCAGCAGCGCAAGAAGAAATCTCGATTTCATGACCGTTCCCTCAACAAGTTGCATTGGCTTGGATTGGCTCAAGTTGCACCTCGATGCCGACAATCAAGCCATCGAACAATAATTCAACTTCATTATAATCGCAATACGTTTTAATCGAATTGCATTGTAATTAGCCATGAGGGAAAAATGGTCTCCGCAAGGCTCGCGGATCCGTGGGCTGGACATGGCTTTGAATGGGGGGGCCAGGCACAACGGCAGAGCGCTGCGATCACGATGGACGGAAACATGAAACGCGGTGAGCGGCGCGTCGATAAAACGCCTCTGCGCACGACCCGGCAAGAGCTCACCCCGGAGACCGCGAGGGTGAAACCTCGCCCTGCAGCCAGGTCAGTTTCCGGACAGCTCGGAAGAGAGATTTCCCACCAGGCCGATCAACAGGTCACGGGACTCGGCGACCGCTTCCGACACCGTTACAGAACCGCTGAAATAGCTCAATCCCAGCGCAGCAACATCGCCGGTGGACGGGTCGGTGAAGCCACAGGCAAGGGTGATATCGCTCGCGACATCCTCTTCCAGGCCGAATGCGTAGCGCTGGAGCCGGGTCTCGGCAATTCGCTCCATGATCTTGTCTATCTGCCAGACCGTGTTGGGCATACGTGGCTTCAAATCGCTGCGTTCCAATATGTGCCGGATCTGGTCATCCGGCAGTTGAGAAAGCATCGCGATTCCGGTTGCCGTGCAATAAACCGGCAGTCGCGCGCGAACCACGACCGAATTTCCAAGTTGTTCCGGGCTGGTGTGGCGCTGGACGAATACCGTCTCGGTTCCGTCGAGCATGGTCAGATTTACGGAAGCGGTGGTTTTGCGCCTCAGCATCTTGATGTAGGGCGATACGGAAAGAACGATACGGTTCGTCTCCGCAAAGCTCATGCCCAGATCCTGGCATTTGAGAGAAAGACGATACTCGCCCGTCTCCGCGGCCTTCTCGAGGTAGCCGAGCCGCCAAAGCGTATGCGCTGCGCGCTGAGCCGCACTCTTTTCCAGCGCAGTGACACGGGCGATCTCTGAAAATCCCATGCTTGGATGCAATCGATCGAAAGCCTCCAGGACCCGAAACGCCTTGACCACGCTCCCGACGAGCAAGTGGTCTTCCGTATCCGACTTGGCCTCAGTCATCGATCATTCCTGTAGTGCGTTTTGACCCGAGACCCGAATCCCCGAGTCTTCGACTTGCATGCCAATGCGTTTGCATTGGCAAAGATGAGCTTGCGCCAAGGATGCGCGACAAACGGCGTCGGGCGAACTTAGCTGAATTGCAATCCAATCAAGTTGATTTTCATAGGTTCAGGTTTGTCCGGCTGTCAATCGGCGCGCGAACTGGCTCGCGGATCGCCGCCGGTCACTGGTGAATGCCGACTAGTGGTTCGGCTTTCGAGACGCACGATCTTGCCTTTCTAGTTTTACTCGTATATCAGTATATCCCAATCAAATTAAATTACAATGCAATTAATACGATAGGAAAACTTTGTCGATGGCACTGACTCACAGGGACATAGGCGGAATCATCACGGCCACGGTCACCCCCTTCACGGCCGATGGACAGCTCGATGCAGCAGAGCTGCGCAGCCATGTCGAATTCCTCATCAAACGTGGAACCTCTGGCCTCGCTCCGCTCGGTGGAACCGGCGAGTACCCTGCGCTGTCATTCCGCGAACGCGAGCAGGTGGTGGGCTTGACCGTGGAGGCTGCAAGCGGTCGGGTGCCGGTTATCGCCGGCGTCCTGGCGACCGGATATGAAGATGCCCTGCAGTCAGGCCTTGCGGCCAAATCGGCTGGTGCATCGGCGCTTATGGTGGTGACGCCCTACTACACGCTCGCCGAAGATGCCGGGATTCGTCGCTATTTTGATCGCTATCGGCGCGCCGTTGATCTGCCGATCGTGCTCTATGAAATCCCGCGCCGGACAAACATGGAACTGCAAGCGGAAACCATTGCGAACATGGTGACCGACGGTTCCGTGATAGGCATGAAGTACAGTGGCTATGACTTCAACAAATTCACCCGCATCGTCCAAAGGGCTGGCGATGCCATGGCGGTGCTTTCGGGTGAAGAGCCACTATTCCCGGCCCAGGTTGCACTCGGCGCCAAAGGTGGGGTCCTGGCCATTTCCAACATCGACCCCGCGCCGTGGCAACGGATCCTGTCCCTCGTTCAGGCGGGCCAGATGCGAGAAGCGCTTGGCATCCACGCGCAATTCGGCCCGCTGATTGATGCGGTGTATTCCGAAATGAACCCTGTGGGTCTGAAGGCCGCGCTGCAGTTGCGGGGCACAGGAAATGGTTCGGTGAGGCTGCCCCTGGAGGAGGCCAAGCATGTCACGCACTCTCGCCTTGCCCAGGCGCTTGCACTGTTGGAGGCCCAATAAAATGAACATTCGTCAGCCACTTGAAACCGTTCGAAAGGCACGCATTGCGCCTCGAATGGCCAATGTCACAACCTCCAAGATCTACGAGGCAATCGCCAAGGTAGCCGACATGCAGGCTGCCGGCATTCAGGTCGCTTCGCTGACGGCAGGAGAGCCGGATTTCGATACGCCTCGCCACGTCATCGAAGCGGCAACGCGCGCAATGATGGACGGCGATACCCACTATACGCCGGTACGCGGGTCGCATGCCCTGAGGCTGGCGGTGAGAGAGAAATTCCGTCGCGAGAACGGCCTTGAGTTCTGCGATGAGGAAACCATCGTCGGGACCGGATCAAAGCAGGTCATTTTCAACGCATTGGCCGTAACGCTTCAGCAGGGCGACGAGGTGTTGCTGCCCGTCCCTTATTGGGCAGCCTACACCGGCATGACATACGCAGCCGGCGGGGTGCCGGCCTTCGTGCAGACAACCAAGGACAATGGATACAAACTAGGCCCGGACGATCTCACCGCTGCGATCAATCCCCGCACGCGCTGGCTGGTCTTGAACACCCCTAGCAATCCCGCCGGAGTGATCTACTCAGAGTCTGAACTGGAAGGCTTGGGCAGGGTACTGAGGAATTTTCCGGATGTGTTCGTTCTGTCTGATGAGATCTACGAACACCTTCGCTATACGGCCGAACCGCCGAAGTCGCTTTTGTCCGTCTGCCCCGATCTGGCGGACCGGATCGTGACGGTAAATGGTGTTTCCAAGGCTTACGCAATGACCGGCTGGCGGCTTGGTTTCGGCGCGGGACCAAGAGACATCATTGAAGCCATGGCCAATCTGCAGGCTCAAACCACGCTGGGGCCTAGTTCGGTCAGCCAGGCTGCCGCGGTTGCGGCCCTGTCAGGTCCCCGCGACGCGATCGAGCTTATGGTGAGCGCCTATCGGCAACGCCGGGATCTGATTGTCGACATGATCCGCAGCCAGTCGGCGGTAAGTCTGCAGCGACCCGATGGAGCCTTTTACGCGTTGCTGGACATGGGAGACGCTCTAAGGGAGAGCAAGCAATTCGGAGCGCATGAAGCCCCGGATGCCGCTTTTTGCGAGTGGCTCCTGGAAAATCGGCATGTCGCCGCAGTGCCGGGATCGGTGTTCGGCGCGCCAGGCACCGTTAGGGTGTCCTTCGCCACCGACAGCAGCACCATTGAGCGTGGGCTCGACATTATGCTGACCGCAATTGGCGAGATCCACTAACGATAGCCAGCCGGTCCTGCTCGCTGTGTCCTGGAAATGATCTTCACCGTTCGATTTCGGCAGAAGCAATCCTTGCGGGTAGTCGCCGCCTGACGGCCAGCACGTTGGCTCTTCCATAGAAACGGTGAGCAGCAGGGCGTCGACCCTAAATGCGTTCGAAGGTCACGTCACGATGCCAAAAGTTGTTCTAGTGGGCTGCGGGAACATGGGGCACGCCATGTTGAAGGGTTGGCTCAGATCAGGCAGGCTAAAACCCGAAGAGATACTGGTGGTCGAACCGGCAGATATGCTGCGGGAAAAAGCCATCACGCTGGGCGCTTTGGCACTGGCTGATGCCAACGGTATCACCGACACCGCCCCATCCCTCTGGATCGTCTTCGCCATCAAACCCCACGCTATCGAGATAGTTGTTCCACACTACGTGCGGTTCAAGTCCGATGCGATATATGTCAGCCTTGCCGCTGGCACCCCCATTGCGACCTTCGAGCGCCTTCTGGGCAAGGATGCCGCGATAGTTCGGTGCATGCCCAACACGCCAGTTTCCATCGGCGAAGGCATGATGGTGACCGTGGCGAACCGAAATGTCGGTACAACAGCTGCGCCCCTCATACGCGAGTTGCTCGCATCGGGTGGCAAGGTGGTGGAAATCACCGACGAGACGCTGATGGATGCTGTAACTGCCATATCCGGCTCTGGCCCAGCATATCTTTTCCATTTCGTCGAATGCCTCGCCGCCGCAGCAGCAGGGATGGGATTGCCCGCCGATACGGCGAAACTCCTTGCCCTCCAGACGGTCTACGGAGCAGCAGCCTTGGCCAACACCAGCACTGGGGAGATTGGAGAACTGCGGCGTCAAGTGACCAGCCCAAATGGAACCACAGCCGCAGCCCTCTCCGTCCTGATGACGGACGGGAGACTTCAAAAGCTGATTGCTGAGGCCACCGAGGCTGCACGAAGCCGATCAATCGAACTGGCACGCGAAGAATAAGGTGCGGTCGCCCCCTGCCCGATCGATTTGGTGCGGTCTACGAACCTGTTCAGACGGAACACTGCGGCATCGGCGAACACCAATTCGCGCTTTCTGCTCGCCTGAAGTTTGCGATGCAGCCTTCTTACTTCAGCGTCCGAGCAACGAGGCGTGAGATGCTGGGTCCAGCCAACAGAACCACGAGGAACCGTGCTGCCTGCAGCGCCATTACGAAGGAAAGATCAACTTTGTCCGACGCCGCAGCGATGATTGCCACCGAATCCATGCCGCCCGGGCTGGTCGCCAGATAGGCGGTGAGCGGATCGACATCGAACATCATGACGATCAGCCAGGCCATCAGCCCGCAAAAACCCATCAGCACAAGAATGGCGGCAACGATCTGCGGTAAAGCCCTGGCAGCATGCCGTACGGTATGGATGGTGAAATTCAGCCCGATGGTCCAACCGATGGCGACATAGCTCAGCGCCAGCAGCCATTCCGGGATCTGCATCGTCTGCCCAAATGCCAGATGGACGATGCTGCCCAGAATGAAGGCGCCAAGGAAAAACGGCGACGGCAAACGCACAGTCCGGCCCAAGAAACCGCCAACCGCAGCAACGACCAGAGTCAGGCCGAAGGCCGCCCAATCGAGCGGCGGGAACCAGATGATAGCCGGTTCGGCCACGCCTGATTTGTCGACCCACAGCCGCGCCACGGCAGCTGCGGCAATGGTCACGATCACCACACGCAGATATTGCATGAAAGCGACCAAGCGCTGGTCCGCCCCGAACGCGCCCGCCATCAGCACCATTGCGGTGGACGCACCTGGCGCAGCTCCCCAGACGCCGGTCGTTCCTGGCAGAATGTCCAGACGGCTGATCAGCCAGCCGAGAAGGCTGGACGCTGTCAGCGTCGCCAGCACGACACCCAGCACGAGCACCCATCCCTCGGCCAGGGTCGAAAAGATGCTGAGGGAGATCGATCCCGCGATCAGGCAACCGATGATGGCCTGTGCCGACGCGAATGCCATGCGCGGCACCCGCACGGTTGCTCCATTGACGCCCGCCACGATCCCCGCGACCAACGAGCCGATCAACAGCGCCGCCGGCAGGCGGACCAATTCCAGCAGCGTGATC
Organism: Mesorhizobium loti; assembly: GCF_002858745.1. Classification (GTDB taxonomy): domain Bacteria; phylum Pseudomonadota; class Alphaproteobacteria; order Rhizobiales; family Rhizobiaceae; genus Mesorhizobium; species Mesorhizobium loti_F. The sequence continues at coordinate 169,135 of NZ_PJRO01000014.1, forward strand.
AACACCAGCGTCAACGGGAGCAGCACCAGCCACTGCGACGGCTTGGCAAGGACGGCAAGGCGGGAGGGCGACTCGGTATCGATGGTCATGCAAGGCCTATAGTACCGCCAAAGACCCACAGGCAGTAAAACTTCCAAGCTTGTTCGCAACGCAATCGTTTGGCCGTGTCAGACAGCCGAAACGTTTAAGATCTCGGCTGTCGACACCGATGCCCGCGATGCCGTGCTCAGGTACACCGACACCGGCCTTGCGTCCGCGCGATCGCCTCTCGAATAGAAGATGCCGCTCAAAATATGACAAAAGAATTCAAGTTTTCTGTTTTCATTGTCACCGTCGCACGATAGGGTTGCAGTTCCTCCAAGGCCTGAGAGTGGAACGGCCGTGCGATGCTGAGAAGCGCGACGCAGCGAACAGCCACGCCAGCGATCCCTTCAAACGACAATGCAGAGAGTTAACGCGTGTCACAAATCGAAGTAGAAAATCGCCATGCCGACGCCGAGGCACATATCCGCACCACAGTGATGAACGAGATTTGCGAGGTCATGCACCGTGCCGGATTGCCGCCTATGGCAGTGATGCGACTGGTGGCACGATCGATCGGCACCATCTATCGGGAAATGGCGGACGCGCATTCCGGTGTCGATGCTTGCCCCTGCGGCTGGCAACCCAACCCTAAAACCGATATGGAAATCCTAAGCTCCGCCTTGTTGGCAGCCTGCGAACGCCGTCGTACAGCGGACCTGCGGCTCATGCCGATAGCTGGCCGAGCATAGACATCCTGCCTATTCAGGGCGTCAGTCAAAATCGCGTTGTGGAGCGCCCATGTCGAAAGTCACGCGCCGCGCTTTCTTGAAGGCGTCGGCAGGGGTTGCATGTGGTTTCGGGTTGGGCTGGACAGGCAATTTCATTCGCTCAGCACCAGCTGCTCCGGAACCACGGATCCTCAAACCCCGAAAAGTTCAGGCAAAGCTGACAGGCACGGACCCAACCCGAGATCTGCTCTCTTATAGCGACGGAGGGCCACCGCCGGTGTTGCGCATGAAAAAGGGGGAGGCCTTTGCGGCGCGGCTGGTCAATGGCATCGACGAGCCGACCACCATCCACTGGCACGGCATCCGCGTCCCCAACAAGATGGATGGCGTGCCGTTCCTCGTCCAGCCCTATGTCTACACCGGCGACCAATTCGACTATGTCTTCACGCCACCGGATGCGGGCACCTTCTGGTATCATCCGCATTGCAACACACTGATCCAGATGGGTCACGGCCTGACCGGCGTGATCGTCGTCGAGAATCCCCGCGACCCTGAATTCGACGCGGAAGTGGTGCTCAACCTGCGGGACTGGCGACTTGGTGGCGACGGGCAATTCATCGAGCAGTATCGGCCTCGCGATGCCGCACGCTCGGGAACCTTCGGCACGGTGCGCACAGCCAACTGGATCGAGCAGCCGCAATACGACGCGCCGTCCGGGGGACTGGTGCGCTTGCGCGTCGCGATCACCGACGTCACCCGAATCTATTCGTTTCGTGTTCGAGGTGCGGATGCGACGGTGATCGCCATCGATGGCAATCCGGTTCCGCAGGCGTTCCCGCTCGACCTGATCCAGCTCGGCCCCGGCCAGCGTCTGGAACTGGCGGTGCGCATGCCCGACAATGAGGGGGCGATTGGCAGTCTCGAGGATATTCGCGGGACGAAGCCTGCTGTTCTGGCGACGCTGCGCTCCGTCGGAGCCTCGCTGCGGCGCGATGTACGTGATCTCTCTCCGCTCGAACCCAATCCGATCGACCATGTCGATATAGCTTCCGCTCAGCGCATCCGGCTGGCGCTCAGCGCGACGGCTGAAAACGCATCGAAGGACAGCATCTGCGGCTCGCTCGGCTACAGCTTCTGGGCGATAAACAAGGTGCCCTGGCCGGGCGATACACCCGATCCGACCGCGCCTTTGGCTGAGTTGAGGTTGGGAAAGAGTTACGTCATCGACATGGAGAACCTGACACCACAGGTCCATCCCATCCATCTCCATGGCATGAGTTTCACAGTGCTCTCCTCTTCGAAGCGACCGGTCCAGCCGCAGATCTCGGACACTTACCTGATCCAGGCAGACGAGAAGGTGCAACTGGGCTTCGTGGCCGACAATCCCGGCGACTGGCTGCTGCATTGCCACATCATCGAACACCAGAAGACCGGCATGACCAGCTATCTCCGAGTCGTTTGAGAGACAGGGCTGTGAAGCGTCGCACAGCTGGAGGATTCAGCTATGCTGAAAGACAGGCATTGCGGGCCGGCAACGCCTGTCTGAGTTCAAAACGATCAATCAATTCGCCGAGGCCAGGGCCTCGATCGTCTCCTTGATGATCGCCTCCGCCCTCGCTCGCTCTTCCCCGATTACTGGCAGGCGTGGGATCCGGACATGCTCCGGAGCGCCGTAGACAAGATGCTCGGCCAGCTTGATGTACTGGACGAGCTTGACGTCGGTATCGAGATGGAAGGCTGGCGTCAGCAGGCGGTACAGCGGCAACGCCGAGGCAAAGTCACCGCTCTTGGCGATCTCGAACAACCTCACGCATTCGGCAGGCCAGGCATTGGTCATGCCCGATACCCAGCCGACAACACCGAGCGCCAGGCTTTCCAGGATAAGGTCGTCAACGCCGCAGAAAATATCGAAGCGATTGCCGAACGCGTTGAAGAGATCCGTCACGCGGCGGATGTCGCCGGTTTCTTCCTTGATCGCAACGATGCCCGGAACGTCGGCCAGCATCTTCAGCGTTTCGACGTCGACATCGACCTTATAGGCCAGCGGATTGTTGTAGATCATGATGGGCAGATCGCTCGCTTCGGCGACAGCCTTGTACCAGGCTGCCGTTTCGCGACGATCGGTGCGGTAGGCGAGACTTGGAAAGGTCATCAACCCTTCCGCGCCAAGCCTCTGATAGTTGCGGGCCGCCGCAACGGCGTTATCGGTCGAGAGTTCCGCCAGCCCTGACAGGAGCGGTACCCGCCCCGCGACCACTTCCCTGGCTGCCCGGACGATGGAGTCGCGCTCGGCCTGCGTAAGAGAGGCATTTTCGCCCAGCATAGGCAGAACGATGACGCCCGATACACCACTCTTGATCAGGCGATCTATGCTCGCCTGGGTGGCAGTGAGATCGATCACGCCCGAGGCGTCCATCTTGGTCGTTACGGCAGGAAAGACACCAGTCCAGGTCATGTTCGGCTCCCATTCATTGATCTTGTCGGACTGACTGCGGCCTGTTCCACACAGACCGCCCTCAGGATGGCATCAGTGCTTCTTCCGCAACGATCACCAGGTCGCTGTGTGCAAGCAGGCTGGTGACGGGCCAGGCCGGATCCTCGCGGCCAGCCAGCAGCGCGGCCATCGCTTCGCGTTTGCTTTCGCCGGCACACAGCAACAGCACCTTTTTGGCAGAGCGCAGCGTGTTGATGCCCATGGTCACGCCGGTGCTCGGCACACTGGCCTCATCGGGGAAGTTGGGACGATGCGCCTGCCGCGTCCTGTCGTCCAGCGAAACCACATGCGTATCGAGATTCCAGGAAACGCCAGGCTCGTTGAAGGCGATATGCCCATTGGCGCCCAATCCCAGAACGGCAAGGTCGATCCCGCCGGCTGCAGCGATAGCGCGGTCGAAGGCGCGGCATTCCTCGTCGGCATCGGGAGCATCACCGCGCAGGAGATTGACCTGGTCTTCGGTTGCATCGATGCGGTCGATCAGATGGCGACGCATGAAGGCATGATAGCTGCGTGGATCGTCAGGCGACATGCCGACATATTCGTCGAGATTGAACAGCTTGGTGCCGCCAAAGCTGATTTCGCCGCGCTGGCAACGCTGCGAAAGCTCTTCATACATGCTGATCGGCGTATCGCCGGTCGGCAAGGCGAGGCTCGTCGCCGAGCCGTCGAGTAGCGCGGCACTAACATAATTCGCGGCAAGCTCCGCCATGGCAGCGCGATCCGCCGCCCAGGTCACGTTCAATTTTGTCATGTCAGTCTGAGGCCTCGGCAATCGCGGGGAACAGCGCTGAATAGCGCCGATAGATCTTTTCATAGCTCGTGGAGGTGGTGGAAGGAGCGATCACGTCCGTTTGTGACATTGTCGGCGCCGGACGTTCATCCGGCGGCACAGCCAACAGCGCGGCACCGATCGCCGCCGGTGAGGAGTGATGGTAGCCCACGACCGGGCGCCCCAGGATGTCGGCCAGCATCTGCCGCGTCGAGGGGTGCGACACGGCGTGACCGGCCAGGACGACGCGCTCGATCTTCGACGTCTCCGCCAGAATGTCGACGCAGCGCCTGATTTCGAACTGCACGCCTTCCAGATAGGCGCGGGCGATATCCTGCGCCTTGTGCTGTACGGTCAGGCCATGCAGCACGCCGCGCAGGTTTGGATTCCACAAGGCCCCCTGCTCACCCCCGGCAAGATAGGGCGAGAACATCAGGCCGTTGGCACCGGCCTGCGATATCGCTGCCGCGCTGTCGATGCGGCCGTTGTCCCAACCGAGAAGGTCATTCAGCCATCGATAGCTGGTGCCGGTCGAGAGCAGGTCCATTTCGCGACCGAACACACCCTCGACGGCATGAGGGGTAAGCAGGTAGCGCCGGTGAGGGTCGCGCAGCGGCTCGCGCAAGCTGTCCATGATGATGGTGCTGGAACCGGTGGTGACACATATAGTGCCACTGCCCAGGCCGGTCATGGCGTAGACGCTGGCAACGGAGTCAGCGCAGCCCACGGCCACAGGTAATCCTGCCGGCAGTCCGAGACGAGCAGCGACATCGCCGCGGAGCGGACTGGTGGCCTCGGCCGGCCGCACTGCAGGCAGCAAGCGCTCCGAGACACCCCACACCGCACACAATTCATGCGCCCAGGATTTCCTGTCGAGATCGTAGAGACCGTATCCCGCAGCCGTCGACGGGTCGGTCGTCAGCTCTCCCGTCAGCGCGTAGTGCAGGAAATCCTTGGCGGAAAGGATCACGTTGACACCGTTGCCGAAGCAGTCGCGATGATGACGGAACATCGGCGCAAGATAACGCCCGTCAATGGGCATGCCCGTCCGTTCGTAGATCGTCTGCCGAGTCGGCTCATCGAGGAAGCTTGACGCCCAGGCATCGGCGCGGCTGTCCATCCAGGTGATTGCGGATGGAAGAGGCTTGTCGCCCTCCAGGCAGACCAAAGTCGGCAATTGGCCGGTCAAGCCGATGGCAGAGACGTTCTTCGCAACATCTCTGTCAAACAGCCTTACCGCAGTCTCCAGGGCAGTCACCCAGTCGAGCGGATTTTGCTCGGCCTGGCCGGGCAACTCCCTTGTCACAGGAAATGCCGCTTCGGTGGTGGCCACAACTTCGCCCGACACCGACATCGCCACGCATTTGACGGCCGAGGTGCCGAGATCGATGCCGAGAATGACGTTATCGTTCTTCATCGCAATGCCTGATCGGGGAAAGGCGCCTCAGCTTTGCAGGCTTCATGCCTGCATGCAAAGGCGCCTTGCCGGAAGTTAGTGCTTTGCCTTCACCGCACGCATCGCCTCGCCGGCAATGGCGATGGTCTGCGCGATGTCGTCCTCGGTATGGGCGAAGGAAATGAACAGGTTCTCGAACGCACCGGGATGGAATAGAACACCACGGTCGAGCATCTCTTCCCACCATGTCCGGAAAACGTCGTGACGCGCATAACGGGCAGCATCGCGATAGTTGCGGATCGGCTTGTCGGCAAACCAGAGCTGCATGACAGGTCCAACCCCGGTTACATAGGCCGGGATGTCATTGTCGGCGATTACCTTCTCCAACCCGTCGAACAGCTTCTGGCAACGCTGATAGAGCGTGTCATAGAGGCCGGGCGTCGCCAGATGGTGGAGGGTGGCATTCGCTGCCGTTACCGCTATGCCGTTGGCCGCATAGGTACCCGCCATCGAGACAGTGCCGTCCGCGACAAGTGCCATGATGTCCTTGCGCCCACCGAGTGCCGCGACCGGGAAGCCGCCACCGAGGCCCTTGGCGAAGGTGGAGAGGTCGGGCTGGAGGCCGTAATAACCTTGCGCGCCGCCCAGGCTGAGACGGAAACCGGTGATGACTTCGTCGCAGATCAGGATGATGCCGGCCTTTGCGGTCAGCTCGCGCATCGCTTCAAGATAACCCGGCTCCGGCAGGATACAGCCGGTGTTGCACATCACCGCTTCGGTGATCACGGCCGCAATGCTGTCTCCCTCGCGGGCAATCGCTTCGCGAAGCGCCTCGACGTCATTCCATGGCAGGATGATCAGGGAATCATCCAGCCCGGCCGGCATGCCAGGGCCCTGCGGAATGGCCTTCGGGGTCTTGTCCGGACCGGCCGTTTCCAGCATCGGATGCTTGCTCCAGTAAACGCCGTCGGAGAAGCCGTGATACATGCCCTCGAAACGGATGAGCTTCTTGCGGCCGGTGAAGGCACGGGCGAGACGCACGGCATAGAGAACCGCCTCGGTTCCCGTGTTGCACAGGCGGACCTGCTCGATCGCCGGCACCGCCGCGATGATCTTTTCCGACAGCGTGATCTCTTCGGCCGCCGGCATGGCGAAAACCGTGCCGCGGTTCTGGATGAAGTCGACCACCGCGTCAGTGATCTTCTGCGGCCGGTGGCCGAGGATCATCGGCCCGAGGCCGAGCAGGTAATCGATGTACTCGTTGCCGTCGACGTCGAAGAGACGCGAGCCGGTGCCGCGGTCGACAAACAATGGATAGGGATCCCAGCCAGACCAGACCGCACGCGCCGTGCTGTTGACACCGCTCGGGATGATCTCGCTGGAGCGAGCAAAATAATCGCGACTCCGGGTGGAACGCGAGGGTGTCTTGTATGCAGGCATTAATCTCTCCTCAGAGAACCAGTTTGCATACTTATTATAATGAGTATGATATCCTGTCAACGACGACGGAGAAGATAACCGTCATCCGTTCTTCAGGCTGGGATCAGTCGGTGAAGGTCCGCGAATAGCGATTGCCGTCCCGCGTCACCGAAACGACCGTTCCCTCGATTGCAGGACCGAGAACCAGGCGCTCGGGCGCGTGGGTTTCGGCTCCGATCCGGAAGATGCCGGGCTCAAGTTCAACCAGTTCCAGGTCCTCACCCGGGGCCTCGACGCCGCCGGGCGCGATCAGGAACAGGCGTTTCCCGCGCGCCACGAGGCGGAAATTCGTGAACCAGGGCGAATGCGAACGATAATGTCCGACACAGGCCATTGAAACCCGGCCACGCCCCGAAGGAGCCGGCTTTCGGCGCAGTTCGAGCGGACCATAATTCCACCCCCCTTCCCCATCATCGGCCCCAACTTCGAATGTGAGGTGGAACACCGCAAAGGCAGGATGATCGGTCGCGTAGCGCGACGACCACGTCTTGAAGACGCGACCCTGGATGCCACCACTCGAAAGCTTGACCTTGCCGTCGTCATCAGTGGCGAAGGAGACTGCAACCGTATCGCCGGCTGCATCTTGCGTAAGAAAATCGCCCAGCATCCTGGGCTGGAAGGCAACCGGATCGAGCGCGTCGAGGTCAAGCTTGATCGGCGGGAGTTTAATCTCGTTGCCTGTCAGCCAGGCATGCGCCGCGCGGGCAATCACCTGCGCGCCCGGACAATCGCCATTGGCATTGGTGAGGACCGCGATCCCGATATCGCGGGATAAATCAGCCAGGACGAAGGTGGCGTAGCCCACCATGCCGCCGCCATGGGTGAGGCAGTGGCTGCCCCTGATGGTTTCGACATTGATGCCGAGGCCGTAGACGCTCCGTTCGACCCCGGCGTCTGACACGAACTCGACGATTGGCTCTCCATACGGCGCCAGCAGGCCGGTCAGCTGTTCGAATGCCTTCCCGCTGACAACAGTCTTTCCACCCAGTCGTCCCGATCCCAGCAACATCTGGACGAAGCGTGCGAGATCCGGGCCGGTCGCGGCAATGTTGCCGTCGGAGGTGTTGGTCTCAAACCATGTCGCAGGCGCCAGGGCTTCGCCCGGCAGCCAAGGGCGGTCGTCAGCCGCAGGTGCATAACCAATCGCGAAACGATGCCGATCCTTGTTGGAGATGCAGGGCGTGCTGGCCGCCATCCCGAATGGATCGAGCAGCCGCTCCCTGTAGACCTCGACGGTCGGCTGCCCGGTGACGGCGGAAACCACAAGGCCGAGCAGGATGTAGCCGATGTTGGAGTAGTGGAACGCACTGCCGGGGACAAAGCCCGTCGAAAGCTCCCGCAGCCACCAGCCTTGTCCGATTTCGTCTGGCAAGGAGTCGGTACCGGCCGGCAATCCGGCGGAATGGTTCAGCAGATGGCGCAGCGTGAACATCGGATAGTCCGAGCCAACGCTGAACCAGGGCAGATATTGCGTGACGGGGTGATCGAGATCGACCTTCCCTTCCTCGGCAAGCTGCAGCAGAGTCAGGCCGACAAAGGCTTTGCTGATGGAGCCGATGGCAAACAGGTGGTCGCGCGTGACGGGCTGGCGCGCATCGACATTGGCGAGGCCAAAAGGAATTTCGAACATGGTCCCGCCGCGTGAAACGGCAACGATCATGCCGCCGGGGATTGGCCAATGCTGCGTGAATTCCTCAGCCAGTGCGTGCAGCCGCTGCGCCACGAGTTCAATAGATGTCATAGCGGTCAGAACCTATTCACCAGCTCTATTGAGCAGCAATTGCAGCAAAGCCCGGACAGGCGAGCCTGTCGCACCCGCTGGCCACGGCTCGAAATCATCCTCGATATATGCGCTCGAACCGTTGTCGATGTGCGCCCAGGCAGCCTTGCCGGCAAATGTCCGCAGATAGGTGGCCGCGAGTTGGCCACTGTCTGGCGCCGACAAGGGCGCGTTAGCGATATCGGCGACTTTCGATTCGATCAGGCGTTCATATTCCGCTCTGAGTGGCAGTCGCCAGCCCGGCTCGCCGGCAAGCTCGCCGGCATTGCACAGCGCATCGGCAAGCGAATCCGACGTTGACCAGCATCCCCAAAGCAGCGGGCCAACGCCACCTCCGTCGGTCAGCGTACCGACATCGACGATCTCGGTCACGTTGTTCCTGGCGAGATAAGCAACCGCATCCGCCAGCACCAGCCGGCCTTCACTGTCGGTATCCACGACCTCTGTTCGCCGGCCGTCGGGATGGCTCACGACATCGCCGGGGCGCAAGGCGTGACCACCAGGCATGTTCTCCGCCATTGGCAGGACGGCTGTCACATCCGGATCGACGCCGAGTTCCACAGCGGCAAAAATGGCGCCGGCCACGGCCGCCGCAGCGGCCATGTCTGCCTTCATCCAGGCGATCTCCTGTGCATTCCGTTTCAGATTGATGCCGCCGGAATCGAAGGTGATCCCCTTGCCTGCGAGGCCCAGGTTCGCTCTTTGGCGGTTGGGGTAGAGATGCACCACGCAAGGCTTGTTGGCGCTGCCGCGGCCGACCGCCTGCGTTGCTCCGAACCCGTTCCTGGCCAGATCGGCCTCGTCCCATATTGCGACGGCGATGCCCAATTCACGCGCACGATCGGCCACCACCTGCGCAAAACGTGCCGGCACCAGATCACCACCCGGCGTTTCGACCAGTTCGCGCACCCAATTGACAGCCTTGCCGGCAGCCATGCCGATTTCGAAGGCGCGGTGCAATCCCGTCGTATCGGACACCAGAAGCTCGATCGTGACTTCGGCCTTGTCAGCTCGAACATAGGCGCCAAGCAGGCAGGCTTCCGCTGCCGCCCGCACGACAGACGCCATGTCGTCCCTCAACCCATTCAAAGCGACTACGCTTCGGCCTCTTTCGCGCAGGAAGCAGGCGGCCGGCATCAAGGCGTCGCGCAACGTGTTTGCAGTGAAAGTCTCGCGCGCTCCGACACCCACCAGGAGAATCGCAGGCTCATCCGACGACGGCACCAGAAGCGCCGAAAGCTGTCCGACCTTGCCCCGAAACAATGGATCCCGACGGAGCGCATGGTGGGCAATTTGCCCACCATGCGCCGCCTTCCCCGCCAACTCGGCATCGGCAACTTCAAAACCACCGCCCCCAGCAAAGGCGGGCATCACCAGAATGTCCGCTGTTGCCAGAACGGAGCGGTCGCTGCCGAGGCGTATGATGGTCATGCTATTTCACCTTGTGGACATTCATCAGCGTTTCGGTCGACAGATTGTTGACAGAACCCACGAGAGGCGAAAGCACGAAACCTTCCCATTTCGGACTATGGGCCTCGATGACATTGGGATAGTTGAGCACGATGTAGGGCCGAGCTTCGAAGATATGCTTCTGCATGGCGGAAATCTCGGCCCGGCGTTCCTTGCTGTCGAGCAATGTACCCTGCTTCAGATACATCTTGTCGTAGTCTGCATTGCAGTAACCACTGTCGCTATTGCCGCCGCGTGCCGCGCAGGTGACGATGCTCAGCATGAAATCAGGTTCCACCGGCGGCACCCAGCTCCACATGGCGAAATCATAGTCGAGATATTTGGCCTCCGGCGCCTGGATGGCTTCGCTCGCGGCACCTGGGTCCATCTTGCGCTGGGTGATCTCGATGCCGATCTTCTTGAAGCCGGCCTGGATGATCTGGAAGGCGCGGTCGCCGGTTCCGTTCTCTTCGGTCGGGAAAATCACTTCGTAGGCCATGCGCCTGCCGTCTACGACGCGGATGCCGTCGCCGCCCTTCTTGTAGCCTACCTCGTCCAGGATCTGGTTTGCCTTGTCGGTGTCGTAGGGCAACGGCTTGATGGCCTCGTCATGGTAGCCGCTCGCGGGTGCGACGATGGTCGAACCCGGAGTCGAGAAGCCGAGCCAGACGATCTTGTCGATGGTGTCGCGGTCGATGGCGTATTCCAGGGCCTCGCGCACCTTCGGATCGAGCAGTTCACGGTTCTTCGGCTTGTCGGCGCTGGTGTTGATGATGAGTGTCTTCATGCCGACGCCTGGCCCACTCAACACGGTCATTCCGGCCTTCTTCAGGGTTTCGACGGAGGTCGGCGGGGTCTGCTCGCCGATCATGTCGAGCTTGTCGGTGACCAGAGCCGTGATCATGGCATCGTCATTGGCGAAGAACTGCAGACCGAAGCCATCGATGACCGGCTTCTTCTCGCCCCACCAGTTCGGATTGCGGGCGAACAGCGCGATCTGCTCGTTTTCGTGTTTGGTCAGCACGAATGGGCCACCTGCGACCACCGGAGCAGCGTTCGGAAAGGTCGAGATCTGCTCACCATTGCCTTCCGCCAGAGGCTCCCAGATGTGCTGCGGCAAGATCGGCAAAGCCTGCAGTTGCGTCAGCACATTGGCGACCGGCAAGGCATAGGTCAGCACCAGCGTGTTGTCGTCGGTGGCCTTGGCATCCTCCATATGCGCGACCCAGCCGGCCAGCTTGCCGGTGGCGCCGCTCTGGAATTTGCGGATCAGATTGAAGGTGAAGGCGGCGTCCTTGGCGGTCAGCGGCTCACCATCCGACCACTTGGCATCTGGAACCGTATGGAAAGTCCAGACCTTGCCGTCGGCCGACGTTTCCCATTTGGTCGCAAAGGACGGCACGATCTCGAGCCTGGCATCATACTCAGTCAGATGTGGGTACACATACTGGTAAAACACTGAGCTGTAATCGGAGTCCGAGACGAACGGATTGAGCGAGTCGATCGGCTGCGTCGCGCCGATACGCAGGATTTCGGCCGCGGAGGCGGAAGGCACGAGCGGCGCCTGAAAAACACTTGCCGCTGCGATCGCCGCGGCGACCGCCGCGGCGACCGCCAGGACGCGGATATTCCAGCTCTGGTGAGGTTTCTTTTTCATTGTCATCTCCCGAGACGCAAGATTCTCCAAAATGGGGACTTGCCTCATATTCAGGCTACTGAGTATGATGAGTGCATGTCAAGCCGCTTGGGAGGAGCAGAGGCGTTGCGGGGATCGGCCTATATCTGGAAGCGGATAGTTTTCGCTGTCGTCACGGTCTTTGTGGCCCTGACGCTCAATTTCATCCTGTTCCGCGTGCTCCCAGGGGGACCGGTCAGCCAGATCTCGCGCGTCCCGAACGCTTCGCCTGCCTTGAAACAGGCGCTCACCGCACAATTCGGCCTCGATAAGCCGCTGTGGGAACAATACCTGCTTTATCTGCAGCAGACGTTTCGCGGCAATTTCGGTGTCTCCTACATGAACCGCCAGCCGGTTCTCGACAATCTCATCGAGGCCTTCTCCAACACCATTCCGATGGTGGCGGCCGGCACCATCCTGGCTTTGACGCTCGGGGTTGTCGTCGGTGTCATTTCAGCCGTGCGCCGCGGCAGCATGACCGACCATCTCAGCACCAACATCGCTGTCCTGTTCTACGCGTTCCCGACGCAGTTCCTCGGCATGATGCTGCTCATCATATTCGCAGGTGTTCTGCCTTCGGCCGGCATGAACGACCCGTTCGCCATCGGCGGTTCGGGGTGGGATACTTTCCTCGATGCGCTGAAGCACATGGTCCTGCCGGTGACGACATTGGCATTGACGCTTTATGCCGAGAACGCTTTGATCGTGCGTTCCGCGATGCTGGAAACGCTGGGCGAGGACTATATCCTGACCGCCAAGGCCAAGGGCGTGCCGCGGCGCAGGCTCATCCGCGCGCATGCCTTGCGCAACGCCATGCTGCCCATCGTCACCATGGTGGCAATGTCGCTTGGCGCGGTCGTCACCGGCTCCATTCTCATCGAGGTCATCTTCTCCTGGCCGGGCATTGGCCGGGCGCTCTACACGGCGGTGCTCAAGCGCGACTATCCGATGCTGCAAGGCGGGTTCCTGGCCATCACCGTGGTGGTGATCACCTTCAACCTCATCGCCGATCTCATCTACTACAAGCTCGATCCCCGGATTACGACATGACCCTCTCCTTGCCCGGCGCAGCCGCCCCCGAAGCCGAGACCCGGCTCGGCTTCTGGCCGGTATTGAACGACGTGCTGCACCAGCCGTCGGCCCTTGCCGGCCTCGCCATCGTCACGGTCTTCGTCCTGCTTGGGCTCATCTCGCCATTGATCGAGCCCTACAGTGTGCATGAAGCCACCTGCGCGGTGTTCGAGCCGCCATCGTGGCAGCACTGGTTCGGCTGTGATGATGGCGGCATCGACGTCTTTAGTCTGGTGCTGCGCGGCGGCCGCATCTCCATGATCGTCGGCGTGATCGCAACGTTCATCGCCATCGGCATCGGCGCGACAGTCGGCATCCTTTCCGGTTATTTCGGTGGCTGGGTGGATACGGTACTGATGCGCATCACCGACTATTTCCTGGTCATCCCGCAGATCGTGCTGATGATCGTGATCGCCGCTGTATGGGGACCGAGCCTGTCCCATGTCATCATCGTCATCGGCGCCTTGATGTGGACAAGCACCGCGCGGCTGATCCGGGCCCAGGTCAAGAGCCTGCGCGAGCGTGTCTATGTCAAACGTGTCGAGGCGCTTGGCGCCAGCCACTTCCACATCATCATCCGTCACATCCTTCCGCAGATCGGCCCGCTTCTGGTCGCCAACACCGTGCTGGCCATCACCGTCGCCATCTTCAACGAGACCGCGCTGGCATTCCTCGGTCTGTCCGATCCCACGGCGATCACCTGGGGTACCATCATGGAACACGCGTTTGACCGCGCCGCAGTCAGCAGCGGCGCCTGGTGGGCGATCGTGCCCGCCGGCGTTGCCGTCGCCGTGCTGATCATGGGCTGCTACATGCTCGGCCGCTCGATCGAGGACGGGCTGAACCCCCGGCTCAAGGTCTCATATCTCTCACTGCATGGCTGGAAACTGCGCCCGCTCGTCGGGCGCGGACCGGATGCTATCTGACAAGGAATTCAGCTTGAGCAGCGCCTTTGCAATCCAAGACCTGAACATCTGGTTCGGCGCCAATACCGGCAACGTCCGCGCCGAGTTCCATGTGGTCAAGAACGTCAATCTGGAACTGGCGCCCGGCGAAAGGCTTGGGCTGGTCGGAGAATCCGGATCAGGCAAGACCACCACCATTCTGGCCGCGATGGGTTTGTTGCCGGCGAATGCCGAAGTCTCCGGACGCATCCTGCTGGGAGGCACAGATATTCTGCATGGCGGCGAGGCCAGCATCGCGCCTCACCGCTGGAAAGACATCGCCATGGTGTTCCAGGGCGCCATGAGTGCCTTCAATCCGGTCAGGACCATTGGCTGGCAGATCGCCGAAGCCATGCAGATGCATGGCGTCGCGCGTGGCGTCGCCATGACGCGCCGGATCGGCGAACTGCTGGAACTGGTCGGCATCCCTGCCGACCATGCCGTACGCTTTCCTCACCAATTGTCGGGCGGCATGCGCCAGCGCGCCATGATCGCCATGGCATTGGCATGCGAGCCGAGGGTCCTGCTTGCCGATGAGCCGACGACAGCGCTGGACGTCATGGTGCAGGACCAGGTGATGAAATTGCTGGTCCGGCTGAGCAAGGAACTGAACCTCGCGCTCGTCCTCGTCACGCACGACCTCGCTATCGTCGCACAGAGCTGCCACCGCGCGGCAGTGATGCTGAAAGGTGAAGTCGTCGAACAGGGAGACGTCGGCGATCTCTACCATCGCCCCAAACACGAATACACGCGCAAGCTTTTCGAGGCGACGCCCGATGTGTTCACCACGCCGGAGGCTCCTGTTCGAACCTCTCCAGCCTCAAAGAAAACGGAGCCCGCCTCGCCTCTGCTCGACGTGCGAAACATCAGCGTGTCTTATCCGCGCGTCCGCAGCTTCCGCGACATGCTGCGTGGCGTCGAGCCGGAAGCGTCTTCCGCGGTGGAGAATGTTTCGCTGCGCGTCGATCCCGGCGAGATGGTCGCACTCGTCGGACAATCTGGCAGCGGCAAGACAACGACGCTGCAAGCCATCCTCGGCATGGTCAAGGCGCGCGCCGGCTCCATCCATCTCAACGGGCGCGACGTCACCGGCCTGAGCAGCGGGCAGTGGCGTCCGCTGCGCCGCCAGGTGCAGATGATCTACCAGGACCCGTACGAATCCCTCGACCTGCGCTACCGCGTGCGCTCGACAGTCGAGGAACCGCTGCGCGTCCACGGTATCGGCCTCACGGCCAAGGAACGCGACGGCCTGATCTGTGCCGCGCTCGAACGCGTCGGCCTGACCCCTGTCGAACGTTATCTCAACCGCTTCCCACATGAGCTTTCGGGTGGCCAGCGCCAACGCGTGGCAATCGCCTCCGCAATCGTGCTCAAGCCGGAACTGCTTTTGGCGGACGAGCCAGTTTCCATGCTGGATGTATCGGTACGTGCTGGCGTGCTCGAACTTCTCGACGAACTGCGCACCGATGCCAGGATGGGCATCCTGATGATCACGCATGACCTTTCAACCGCGGCACATTATGCGGACCGCATTGCCGTCATGCATCAGGGCAGGATCGTGGAAGAAGGTGCCGCTGCAGCTGTTGTCCGCTCGCCGAAGGCGGATTACACGCGAGCGCTGCTCGCCAGCATTCCCCACCCAGACCCGAACCGCTCGACTTTGGCAGACTTATCGACCTGAGCGGCCGGTCGCCTTTTTCACCGGAGCTGCAGACTTGCCGGCATGGAGCGGCAGCACGACCCACTGCTTCATATCGGTCGGCTGCAGGAGATGCCGGCTTCCTGAACCAGACGTGTAGAACACGAAATCCGAGGCCTTGTAGGTCTGCTGATAGCAGTCGAACGCCTTGCCGTCGGCGGTGAAGGAAACGCCCCGGATACGCACTATCTGATCGCGCGGTCCGAGATCCAGTGCGTCGCGTTCCGCGGCGGTCGGCTTGTCCACTTCCAGCGATTGTTCGGCGTAGTCGTCGCGCAGTCCGTAACGCTCGGCAAGCAGCGTGTAGAGCGAGTCGCCTGCCTGGAGATCACTCTCGTTGATGGCCGGGACAAGGCTGAGCGGCAGCACCGCCTGTTCCAGGATCGCCGGCGTTGTCCGGAGGCTGCGTCGCCGCACGATCTCCCACACGGGCTGGCCGATCTCGATCGACAGCGCCTTGGCGATTTCCGGCCCCGGCAAGCCGATGTTGATGGCGAGCACTTCCGTGGCGAGTTCCGGCCCACCGGATGGGGAAAGCGTTTCCAGCAGACGCCCTGTTCTGCTCGGTTCGCTTACGATGCGATCCTTGGCGACGAAGGTGCCAATCCCCTGGTGGCGGTGGATCTTGCCGGCGTGTTCCAGCTTGTCCAGGGCATGCCGCACTGAAATCAGGCTGACACCTGTCAGCCTGGCGAGCTCGGTCGAACTCGGCAGCTTGTCACCGCCGGTCAGATTGTTCTTGGCGATGAAATCGAGGATCCAGTCATAGACGTGCAGGTAGCGGAGTTTCCGCTCCTCGCTCTCCTGGGATGCGATCTGTCTTTGCCTTTGAGCCAAAGCCGCTACCTCGGCATGTTGGTGGACAAATTGGTGTCTGCTCCCGGCTGAGCAACAGCCTTCGGTCAACAGTGTATGGCTGTCATACTGAGAACGACAAGCTGATACTAGCAGCTATTGTCGAAATGCAAAACTTCCTGACAAGCAGATGCTCCGGCACAACCTCAGGGAGTTCACGTTCGATCAAGACAAAGTTCACGGACGGGCAAGCAACAATCAATCGATGCACACCGCATCGCATCCGGTGTGCATCGAAAAGATCATCGATCAACTCGGCTGTAATTTTGTCAAGCTCACGCCCTTTCGAGTGCGATGGCGATGCCTTGGCCGACGCCGATGCACATGGTGGCGAGCGCGAGACGGGCGTTGCGTTCCCTCAGTTCCAGCGCAGCCGTGCCGGTGATGCGGGCGCCACTCATGCCGAGCGGATGGCCGAGCGCGATGGCGCCGCCATTCGGGTTGATGTGTGAAGCGTCTTCGGCAAGGC
>NZ_PJRO01000015.1 GCF_002858745.1 Mesorhizobium loti
GGAGACTGGCGGCGGTCGTGAGAGCGGTTCGGATGCGTGGAAGGCCTATATGCGTCGCGCCACCAACACCGTGAACTACTCAAAGGCCCTGCCGCTCGCCCAGGGCGTCTCTTTCGATATCGATTGAGAGGGCACCATGCTTGCGAAACCGGATACCCTCGCCGCGCCATTCAGGTCGGCTGCCCGCATTGCCGATATCGGCGTCTCCGAGATCCTACAGATCGGCGCGCAGGCCGCCGCCCTGCGCAAGGCAGGCGAGGACGTGATCATACTCGGTGCCGGTGAGCCCGATTTCGACACGCCCGAGCCGGTGAAGCAAGCGGCAGTAAGGGCCATGCAGCGCGGTGAGACCAAATACACCGCGCTCGACGGTTCGCCCGTCATGAAGGAGGCAGTGCGGGAAAAATTCCGCCGCGACAACGGGCTCGAATTTTCGACGCAGGAGATCAGCGTCGCTTCCGGCGCCAAGCAGGTCATCTTCAACGCCTTCATGGCCACGCTCGATCCCGGCGACGAAGTGATCGTGCCGACGCCCTACTGGACCTCCTACGCCGATATCATCCGTGTCGCCGGCGGCACGCCGGTGCTGGTCGCCTGCGACCTTGCAAATGGCTTCCGACTGAAGGCGGAGCAGTTGGAGCGCGCCATCACACCGGCGACGCGTTGGCTGATGCTGAACTCGCCCTCCAACCCCACCGGCGCGGCCTATTCGGAAACCGACTACCGCCCGCTGCTCGACGTGCTCCTGCGGCATCCCCATGTCTGGCTGCTGGCTGACGACATCTACGAACACATCGTCTATGACGACTTCCGCTTCGTCACTCCGGCCGCGCTGGAGCCGGCGTTGCGCGGCCGCATCCTGACCGTCAACGGTGTCTCCAAGGCCTATGCGATGACTGGCTGGCGCATTGGCTACGGCGCAGGGCCAGCGGCGCTGATCAAGGCCATGGCGGTGATCCAGAGCCAGTCCACTTCCAATCCGTCTTCCATCAGCCAGGCTGCAGCAATCGAGGCGCTGACCGGGTCGCAGGCCTGCCTGACCGAACGCCGCGACAGTTTCCGCCTCCGCCGCGATCTGGTGGTGGACGCCCTCAACGCCATCGACGGTATCGCGTGTCTTCGCCCGCAAGGCGCCTTCTACACCTTCGCAAGCTGCGCCGGGCTGCTCGGTCGAACGACGCCAAAGGGCAGCAGGATAGAAAGCGACCGTGATTTTTGTGCCTATGTACTGGACGCGGCAAAGGTCGCGGTGGTGCCAGGCTCAGCCTTCGGCGCCACACCCTTCTTCCGCATTTCCTATGCGACCTCGGAGGCTGAACTGAAAGAGGCGCTGGCCCGCATCGCCGGCGCCTGCGCCGCGCTCATGGTCTGAAAGACCGGACAGGATGGAGACAAGATGCTGAACGATCCGCGCTCGCACGGCCTGTGGGAGGCCTCTGCTCCGCCCGCACCCGCGACGCTGCCGCTGGCAGGCGCCAGCGAAGCCGATGTCGTCATTGTCGGCGGCGGCTACACGGGCCTGTCCTGCGCACTGCATCTGGCCGAGGCCGGCAGATCGGTGGTTCTACTCGAAGCTCATGAATTCGGCTTCGGCGGCTCAGGCCGCAATGTCGGGCTTATCAATGCCGGGCTGTGGCTGATGCCGGATGATGTCTCGGCAGTTGTCGGTGCGGACCATGGCGGACGCCTGTTGGCGGCGCTGGGCGACGGGCCGGCGCTGGTCATGTCGCTGATCGACCGCCACGGCATCGATTGCGAGCTTGAACGCAACGGCACGCTGCATTGCGCGGTCGGCACCGGCGGCCTGGCGGAATTGCGCCAGCGCGAGAAGCAATGGCAACTGCGCGGGGCACCGGTCAGCCTGCTGGATGCCCGTGAGACGGCCGAACGGGTCGGCACCAGCGCCTATGCCGGCGCCTTGCTCGACCAGCGCGCCGGCACACTGCAACCGCTTGCCTATGCGCGTGGCCTCGCCAACGCCGCACTTACAACAGGAGCGACGCTTCACACCGCAAGCCCGGTGACAAAGGCCGAAAGGCGCGGCAACCGGTGGCGGATTGAAACCGGGCAGGGCCATGTCGAGGCGCGTTGGCTGGTGGTGGCCACCGATGCCTATGGCATGGGACCTTGGCGCGCCACGCGGGAAGCCCAGGTGCGCCTGCCCTATTTCAATCTTGCCACCCCTCCTCTTGACGGTGCGACACTGGCGACGATCCTGCCCCGCAAAGAAGGCGTGTGGGACACCAGGACCATCCTGTCCTCGTTCCGGCTCGATCGCGCCGGTCGACTGGTATTCGGATCCGTGGGCGCGTTGCGGCCTGGCGGCACAGCCATCCACAAAGGATGGGCAGGACGGGCACTGGCACGGCTGTTCCCGCAACTCCGGGGCATCGGCTTCGAGCACGAATGGTATGGCCAGATCGGCATGACCAACGACGCGGTTCCGCGCCTGCACGCCTTCGGCCCCGAAGCGCTCGGCGTATTCGGCTACAATGGGCGTGGCATCTCGCCAGGCACCGTGTTCGGTCGTGAACTGGCGCTGCACATCCTCGGCAAGAAGCAGGCGCATGACATGATCCTGCCGATGAGCGGTATGAAACCAGCCCCGCTGCGCGGCGTCAAAGAGCTTTATTACGAGGCCGGCGCCCAGCTCGCTCATCTGGCGGGCAACCGGTTGTAGTGGCGGACGCGCCTCCCCTCAAAACCGCCTTTAAATTCTTCGAGTTCAGACCAGCCAGCAATTGGGACGCCGGGCCACATCTGCTGGCTGGTGACGTCGTTCGACGTGGTGCCCCGGCATTTCCGTCACGTTCTGCGATTGAGCACAGCATTCTGCAGAATGCGTGGAGGACAACCACGGATTTGTCACGGCTGATGCCCCAAATGGGGTACGCGCCTTCATCTTCGCCTGTTTACATGTAAACTGCCTTGATGGTGCGCGGGGGTGTCGAGCACTGCAAGGCAAGCCCAGCCGATTTGATGTCCTATCGGCTGGGCGGCTTTCCAGGCGAGTAACGCAGAAGGGGAACCTGCGCCATGTTCAGCATGAAAGAAAACCACTTTGGCCAAGACGGCAAGACAGAGCGCTCGATCGTCAAGCTTTTCGATCCCTGGGAGCGCAAACTAGCATTCGATCATGACCACAATGATCGAATGGCCCCGCCCGTCTCGGGCGAAAGCCAGGAACGCGATGACGCCGACAATTGCTGACGCCGTCCGTCAGGGTGCAGGTCGCGACAGCTGACTATCGAGCCGCAGAACGTGCCGGCTTCGTGTCGGCAAGCTTTTCAGCCCATCCGAAAACCGGCGCAATGCGTTCGACGACATCAGACAGGATCTGCTCGTAGTCCTCGTGGCGGAAGCTGTAAGGCAGCTCGAGGCGCAATTCCTCCACTTCGGCGAAGACGGGATCGCCGAGCAGTGTATCCACGATTGCTTCCGACGGCCCTACCAGATCGCGCGCGAACAATGTGCGGCACTCGCCATGCGGTTTGCCCGTTCTTTCGTTCCGGCCTTCGGCATAGGCGCGATAACGCTGGCGTGTCGCAGGGTCGGCGCTGTCGAACGGTACGATGACCCGCCCGAGCGCGACGCGGCCGTGACCCGCCTGTGCTTTGAAGACCTCCAATTGCCGAAGCTGGGCTTCGAAAAAATCGTCCGTGTCTTCGCCCGAGGTCACATTGCCGATCAACAGATTGAGACCGTTACGACCCGCCCATTCGGCGGATCGCAACGAACCACCGCCATACCAGATCCGCTCTGAAAGGCCTGCCGCATAAGGCTGAAGCCTTGGCGTGACCCGACCGCCGGGAAACTCGACGAACGCGCCGGGTGCACCGATTGGTTCACCCTTGAGATTGCGGACAAAACGCAACACCCGCTCATGCGAAAAATCGAAATTGCGCCAATCGCCGTCGAACACCAGTGCCCCCAGCGTCTCGGCATGCGGCGGCGTGCCGGCGCTGAGCCCGACATTGAGCCGGCCGCGCGACAGGACATCGACTGTCGAAAGATCTTCCGCCAGTCGATAAGGGCTTTCATAGCCGATCGGGATGACGGCCGTGCCGAGCTCGATCCTGCGCGTACGCTGGCTCGCCGCCGCCAGAAAGGCCGCTGCCGAGGATATGCCGGGTTCCAGATGACGCTGCCGTACCCAGGCACCGTCGAAACCGATATCCTCGCCGAATTCGAACAGTTGCAGCGTCTTCTCGAAGCCGGCGGCAGGATCGTTATCCGGATAATTGCCGGGAGTGAGAAAGGCGAGGCGCTGGATAGCAGGTTTTTTCATCGACTAGGCTCACGGCAGGCTGCATGTTTCCGCATCTGAACAGGCCTCAATATTTCGGCAGGCCGGGCGGATTGGTCCGCGACTGCTCGATCGCCTCAGGCCCAAGGTTCCACTTGTCGAGAACCTGCTTGTATTTGCCGTCCTTGATCGTTTCGTTGAGCGCCGCCGTGACGACGTCGGCGATGCCGCTGCCGCGGCGCGTCACCACCCCGACATCGGTGGTCAGCGGCCAGCCGGCGTTGACAGTGCCGACCAGCTGCGCATCGCCTGTCATTGCCGCCTGGTAGGACTGCACCGCATTGACACTGAAGACAGCGTCGGCGCGCCCGGAGCGTAGCGCCAGGTTCGACGCCGCCTCGTCGTCGAACAGGATGACCTCGACCGGTTTCAGCCCGGCCTCGCGGTTGCGCCGATCCCACTCCACGATGATCTTTTCCTGGATGGTTCCCGGATCGGTGACGATCTTCAGCCCGGCAATGTCCTTCGGCTCGGCGATCTTCTGGATCGGGCTGTCCTTGCGGACATAGAAGCCGTGCAGGCCCTGCCGGTAGCTGGAAAAATCATATTTGAGCTTGCGCTCTTCGGTCACGCCAACATTGGAAATGACGGCATCGAATTTACCCGAGACGATGCCGAGCGGCCAGTCCTCCCAGGCGACGGCCACCAGCTTCAGCGGTCGACCGAGCTTATCGGCGACAAGTTGCGCAATATCAGGGTCGGCACCGACGATGGTGGCCGCATCCGTTGCGTAACTGGCGATCGGCGGCACGCCGGACGGTGCGACCGCCACCGTGAACACACCCTCTTCGACGAAATGGAAGTCATTCGGAATGCTCGCGACCAGCGCATCGTCCCTGTCGGCGCGCACGCGACCGCTCTGCTCCGGGCTGAGGTCGAACTGAGCCGTGGCTGAAGCGCCCGCAGCCACAAGGAGCGCCGCAAGGAAAACGGGGGCAAGAAGGCGTGTTCTGGAGAGCATGATGTAACTCGTTTTGAAAAATGGACCGCGAGCCGGCCACAGGCGCGCGGAGCACCTGCGGCCTTCAGACCCCTGCTCAGCTATTGGGTTTGGGCAGGCCGAGAGGATTGGTGGCCGACTTGTCGATCGCCTCTTCGGTCAGGCTCCACTTCTTCAGGACCTCGCCATACTTGCCGCTGGCGATCAGTTCATTGACGGCAGCCGTGAAGGAATCGGCCAGCCCACTGCCCTTGCGCGTGGCAACTGCGATCTCCGCCGTGCGCGGCCAGCCGCCGCTGACGACGCCGACCAACTTGGTTCCACTGTTCACCGCCGCGCCATAGGCCAGGGTGGCGTTCGGATTGAATTCGGCATCCGCCCTGCCCGACTGGATCGCCAGCTGGCTTGCCGCGCGGTCGTCATAATACTGGATCTCGGCGGGCTTCAGCCCGGCGGCGACATTCTCGCGGTCCCACTCCAGCAGGATCTTCTCCTGGTTGGTACCGGCCCCGGTGATGATCTTCAGCCCGGCGACATCCTTCGGCTCCTTGAGCGACGTGATCGGGCTGTCCTTTTTCACGTAAAAACCAAGCACGTCCTGCCGGTAGGTGGAAAAGTCGAACTTCTCCTTGCGCTCTTCCGTCACCGTCACATTGCTGATGACGGCGTCGAACTTGCCGGAAGACAGGCCAAGCGGCCAATCTTCCCATGCGACGGCGACGAGGTTGAGTTTGAGACCGAGCGTTTCGGCAAGCAGTACGGCCAGGTCCGGGTCGGTGCCGACCACTGCCTTGGCGTCAGTCGCATAGGTGGCGACCGGCGGATCCCACGGATTGATGCCAACGGTCAAAACACCGGGCTCGACGAACTTGTAGTCTTTCGGAATCGCCGCGATCGCCTTTTCGCTCTTCTCGGCATGAACGCGGGTTGGCTGCTCCGGGCTGAGGTCAAACTCGGCCGCCAGGGACGTTGTCGCCCACAGGCCAAGACCGGCGAGGCCCGCTGCCACAAAGGAAAATCGACTGCGATGGAATGTCATGTGCCTGCTCCTGTTTCGAGACGTGCGAAAGCTTGCCCGACACAAGGGGACGGGCGCGCCGGCGATCCGCACATATGACCGGCGCGGAAGAGATGCGGCCTAGAGAACCTTTGCGAGAAAGGCTCGGGTGCGCGGATGCGCCGGGTCGCTGAAGAGTTTCGCCGGCGGCGCCACCTCGACCACCTTGCCGCTTTCCATGAAGACGACAGTGTCGGCAATCTCGCGGGCGAAGCCGATTTCATGGGTGACGATGACCAGAGTCGTGCCGGAATCCGCCAGTTCCTTGATGACGTCGAGGACCTCACCGACAAGTTCCGGATCGAGTGCCGAGGTCGGCTCATCGAACAACAAGACCTTGGGCCTCAGCGCCAGTGCCCGGGCAATCGCCACGCGCTGCTGCTGGCCACCCGACAGGTGGCGCGGATAGGCATTGGCCTTGTCGGAAAGGCCGATGCGGGCCAGCAGATCGAGGGCTGTTTCAATCGCCTCGGCGCGTGGCAAACCGTGCACCGACACTGGAGCCTCAATGATGTTCTCCACCACCGTCAGATGCGGGAACAGGTTGAAGTTCTGGAACACCATGCCGACGGACGAACGGCGGCGGCGGATGGCACCTTCCTTCAACTCATAAAGCACATTGCCATCCCGCTCGTAGCCGATCAGCTCGTCGTCGATCGAAATGAAACCTTCGTCGGTGCGCTCAAGATGGTTGATTGTCCGCAGCAGGGTCGACTTGCCGGCGCCCGATGGCCCGATGATGGCGGTGACGGTTCCCGGCGCCAGGCTCAAGTTGACCTGGTCGAGCACGGTCAGGATACCGAAACGCTTGCTGACGTCGCGGATCTCGATGCGGCCGGCGCCTCGATCACCCAGGTTGACGGCTGCGAGTGGCTTGCGCATGACAGGCTGTCTTGTCTCGGTCACGGCCTGCTTCTCGACGAACACCGGTCCGAAGGGCAGGCCCGACAGGAATGCGGAGATCCTCCTGAACACGGGACTGGGTGCCTTGCGAGTGGCACCTTTGGAGTAATATTGCTCAATCGCGATCTGGATGAGCGAGAGTGCGCTCATGATGACCAGATACCAGACCGTAGCCACCATCAGCAGTGGAATGACCTCCAGATTGCGGCGGTAGATGACCTGCACGGTGTAGAACAGTTCCGGCAAGGCGAGCACGTAGACCATCGAGGTCGATTTCGCGAGGCCGATGATTTCGTTGAAACCGCTGGGCAGGATTGCACGCATCGCCTGTGGCAACACGATATTGAGGGCCTGTCGGTGCCGCGACAGGCCAAGCGCCGCGGCTGCCTCATGCTGCCCATGGTCAACCGACAGGATGCCGCCGCGGATGATCTCTGCCGAGAAAGCAGCCTGGTTGAGGCTGAGCCCGATCAGTGCCACCGCGAACGGGCTGAGAACCTCGACGGTGTTGTACTGCGCAAACAGGATGCTGGTGAACGGCACTCCGACGTCCACGGTCGGATAGAGGTAGCCGAGATTGTTCAGCACCAGAAGCAATACGATCAGCGGGATAGAGCGCAGGAACCAGATATAGGCCCAGGAGACACCCGACAGCAGCGGCGATGTCGACACACGGGCAAACGCGAGGACCGTACCGAGCAGGAAGCCCAGCGCCGACGCCAGTACCGTCAGAAGCAGGGTGCGGCCAAGGCCGACCAGAACCGGCTCGGAGAAGAAGAATTTCGCAAAAACGTCCCAACCCCAGCGCGGATTGGATAGAACAGAGTGCAGCGTGACGCCAATCAACAGAACCGCCACCACCGTTCCAACCGTTCGCCAGTGGTGTTTGGCCGGCACAACCCTGTAGCCTGTATGG
Organism: Mesorhizobium loti; assembly: GCF_002858745.1. Lineage (GTDB taxonomy): Bacteria > Pseudomonadota > Alphaproteobacteria > Rhizobiales > Rhizobiaceae > Mesorhizobium > Mesorhizobium loti_F. The sequence goes on from NZ_PJRO01000015.1 coordinate 8,123, forward strand.
CTTTCGATGGATCGTGATCGCCTGGCGGCGGAAATCTCACCAACATCTGTAACTGTTGTCATTTCGATTCCGCCTCTCTAGAAATATATAATTCTCGCGAGTTTTTCTCAGATAATTAAAAATCATATTCAGAATTATTTTCATTCGGTCACGATAAGTTTTTTCAACTTTTGATATAGGATTGACATTACTATCCAAAATTCAAATTCAACCACCCAATTCTTCGTTGAATCGATCTGCTCAGCTGGCCTTCCGAATTGGCTCGCGGTCGGCCAAGGCAGCGACCAGTGCGCTGATATCCTTCTCGAACGGAAGCGACCCATGGATTTCGGGATCAATCGTTGTGTCGAACAGGGCCGTGTAGCCGTTGTTGAGATAAAGGCCCGCCGCCTCGGGCTGGCGAAAGCCGGTCGTCAGATAGATCCTGCTGTAGCCCTGCCGTGCGGCCTGCGCCTCGAGTTCCGCCAGGACGATACGCGCCACCCCTTGGCGGCGCAGATCGACATGTGTCCACACCCGCTTGAGTTCAGCGGTGCGCTCGTCATACCGCTTGAAGGCGCCGCCGGCGATGGCTGCGCCATTCCGCATCAGGAGAACGAAAGCACCATGGGGTGGGGCGAACAGTTCGGCGGGATAGCGCGCCATTTCCGCACCGGCCGGTTCCCCCCAATAATTGCCGTAACGCGTCTCATATTCCCAGGTGAGGGCTTCGATCAGCGGTTGCGCGCGCGGATCGAGCGGCGTGGTGTAAAGAAAGCCGTCGGTCATGGAGCGTCGGATCCTTCAGCCGATAAGGTTGGATTTTTGCCGTTGCGATCGGCCAGATAGTCCTGCACCAGATGCACCCAGAAGCGGGCGGCATCGACCAGGATGTTGTCGTTGAAGTCGTAGCGCGGGCTGTGCAGGTCGGCGCTGTCGCCATTGCCAATGAACAGATAGCTGCCCGGCCGCTCTTGCAGCATGAAGGCGAAATCCTCGCTGGCGGTGATCGCCCGGAAATCCGTCTCCACCCGCCGTTCGCCGAAGTGTCGAGACGCCACCTGACGCGCGAACGCCGTCTCCTGCTCGTGATTGACCAGCGTGGAATAACCGCGCGGATAGCTGATCTCGACACGCGCGCCGTAGCTACCGGCTTGCGCTTCGGCCAACGCGATGATGCGGGCCTTGATCTGCTCGCGCACGGCTTCGTTGAAGGTACGCACCGTCAGCTTCAGCTCGACGCTATCCGGTATGACATTGGCAGCAATGCCGCCATTGATGGTGCCGACGGTCACGACCGCGGTCTCGAGCGGATCGACATTGCGCGAGACAACCGTCTGGAGCGCCAGCACCAGTGAAGCCGCCGCGACGACCGGGTCGACCGTCTGCGCCGGCTTTGCACCATGGCCTCCCTTGCCGATGACACGGATAATGACAAGGTCGACCGAAGCCATCGTCGGACCGGAGCGAAAACCGAATTGACCGGTCGGAACGCCCGGCCAATTGTGCAGTCCGAAAATCCCATCCACCGGAAACCGATCGAACAGGCCGTCGTTGATCATAGCGCGGGCGCCGGCGCCGCCCTCTTCCGAGGGTTGGAAGATCGCCCGGAACGTTCCTGAGAATTTCCGCGTCTCGGCAAGATACCGCGCAGCAGCCAGAAGGATCGTCGTGTGACCATCATGGCCGCAGGCATGCATCGTGCCGGATGTCGTGCTGGCATAGGCAAGGCCGGTTGCCTCCACGATGGGGAGCGCATCCATGTCGGCGCGTATGCCGATCGAGGCATGGCTATCGCCGTTGCGCAATGTGCCGACGACGCCAGTCTTGCCGACGCCATGCGTCACATCGTAACCCCAGGTCTCCAGCAGCTCGGCCACCAGCGCCGATGTTTTCACCTCCCGGAAGCCCATTTCCGGCTCGCTGTGGAGCTTGCGCCGCAGCGCGACGAATTCGTCGCGATAGGCAAGAAGGGTCGAAGCGACGTCATCCTTGACCGGCGCGGCTTGATGAATGGTCATCAGGCTGCGCGCTCCGCTCCAGATTTCGTCGCCGCTTCGGAATGCTGGTAGCGGCTCTCCTTGAAAGGCAGGCCGAGATGATCGCGCAGCGTGCTGCCCGTCAACTCGTGGCTATGGCGACCTCGCGCTTCAAGCAGCGGCAGGACATGCTCGGCGAAATCGTCCAGGCCTTCGGTGATCACCTGGAAGGAAAGAACGAAGCCGTCGGCGGCACTGCCATCGACCCAACGAATGATCTCGTCGGCCACCTTTTCAGGCGTGCCGATAAACTTCGTACGCGGCGTAGCCACTTCCAGAGCGATCTCCCGAAGTGTCTGGCCGCGTTCCCGGGCAGTCTTTTTGATGCGATCGGTGGTCGAGCGGAAATTGTTCTGGCCGATGTCGCCCAGATCGGGGAACGGCTCGTCGAGCGGATAGGCCGCGAAATCATGATGATCGAAGAACCGGCCGAGATAACGCAGTGCTTCCGGCACGCTGACGAGATCGCGGATCTGATGATACTTGCGCTCGGCTTCAGCTTCGGTGGCTCCGACGATCGGTGCAATGCCCGGGAAGATCTTGATGTCGTCGGCACCGCGTCCACGCGCGACCGCGGCATCCTTGAGCCGTCGGGAAAGCGCCTTGTTTTCCTCGAAGGAGTCGGCGCCGGCGAAGACGGCGTCGGCGTGACGGCCGCCCAGTGATACGCCGTCCTCGGAAGCGCCAGCCTGGAACAGGACCGGCTGCCCCTGCGCAGATCGGCCGAGATTGAGCGGTCCTTCCGCCGAGTGGAACCGTCCCTTGTAGTTGAGACGATGCATCCTGGAGAAATCGACATACTGGCCGGTCTCGCGATCGAGAACAAAGGCATCGTCGTCCCAGGAGTCCCACAGACCCTTGACGATCTCGATATGCTCTGCAGCGATCTGGTAACGCAACGCGTGCTCGGGATGCTTGTCGCGGCCATAGTTCCTGGCCGAACCCTCGAGCGGAGACGTAACGGCGTTCCAGCCGGCGCGACCGCCGCTGACCAGATCGACCGAGCCAAACTGCCGCGCGACCGTGAACGGGTCGCTGTAGGACGTGGAAAGTGTCCCGACCAGGCCGATGCGGTCGGTTGCGACGGCCAGTGCCGACAACAGCACGATCGGCTCGAACCGGTTGAGAAAATGCGGGATCGACTGCTCGTTGACGTAGAGCCCGTCAGCCACGAACGCGAAAGCGATGCCCGCGGCCTCGGCCTGTCGGGCAGTCCTGACATAATAGTCGAAATTGGTGCTGGCGTCGGCTGGCACGCTGGGGTGCCTCCAGGCGTTCATGTGGCCGCCGGGGCCCTGCAGCATGATGCCGAATGGAATGCGTTTTTCAGTCATGGCGCAAAATCCTTTTTCCCGGCCGCGTCGCGTCTTACGCCGCGACAGCCGAACGACGACGCGCCAGAAGCTCCAGTGTGGCCAGACGCCAGGAGCCGTTGACGGCCGGTTCGACGATGAATTCAGCAATGCCGTAACGATCGGCCAGGCGATCCAACTCGGACCCTACCTGGTCAGACGTGCCTGCGATCACGCTCGATTGCTTCGGCTCGATGCGGTATTCTGCAGCACCCACCTGGCGCGCATATTCTTCGGCCTGCTCGGCGCTGCCGACTGTCACGCTCTGGGCACCGGGCACATGCACCTTGAACAGCTTCGTGTTTTCCGCCTCTGCAAGAGCCTCGCCGGCATATTCCGAGACGATCGCGGACACGGCGACGATCGGCGCCCTGCCGGCAACGTTACGATAGGTCGAGGCGACCGCGTCGAGCAGAGCATCGTCACCGTTGAGGTGGCGCGCAAAAACAAACTCCCAGCCATGGGCAGCAGCAAGCTCGGCGCTCTCGACACTGGCGCCAAGCAGGAAGCGCTGCGGCGCAACCGTTGGCAGCGGCGTCGCGGCCAACCCTTCCACCGGCCCCTTTCGATCGAGGTAAGCGCCCAGTTCGGCGATCTGCTGCGCGAAGTCGGGTTTGCGGGATGGATCGCGGTCTGCCTGCAGTGCGCGGGTCGAAAGCGGCAGACCGCCCGGCGCCTTGCCGACACCGAGGTCGACACGACCGGGCGCCAGCGAGGCGAGCAGGTTGAAGTTTTCCGCCACCTTATAGGGACTGTAGTGCTGCAGCATGACACCGCCCGAGCCGATCCTGATACGGCTGGTGTGGGCGAGCAGATGGGAAATAAGGATCTCCGGCGACGAGCTGGCGAGATCGGAAACGTTGTGATGCTCCGCCACCCAGAAACGATGATAGCCTAGGCGTTCTGCCAGTTGCGCCATCGCGATGGTGCGCTTCAGGGCATCTGTCGGGCTGTCCTGGCCGACAAGCGGGCTTTTATCCAGGGCACTCAAAACGTAGGACATGTCATCCCCTTTTTCGTCACCGTATAGCTTGGGATTTTAGTCGATTAATTCCATAGACTTTATAGATTATTTGGCGAAATTGACCGCATGTGGAGAAAAGCCTTTCAGCCTGCGAGCGAAATCCGGAATGCTCCGCCCGCCTTGGCGATGGCCACGCAGCCTGTCTCTATGGATGAGGCGGCGGAATGACCTCACGCTCGACCAGAGCCAAGATGATCGGTTCCGCTCCGACGACAAACTGTCTGCCACTCGCCTCGCCGGAGGCCTTTCCGGACGTTTCGCCAGACGGCAATATCAGAACAGGTAACGCCTGGTTCGCCTCTCCGATCAGGGTGACGACCTCCGCACGCGGTCGTTTGAAGTCGATCCTGCGGATATCCAGTAAACTCTCGAGCGATGGAAATGAGGCAATAACGCCTTCGACAAGCGCGGAATGGCGGCAGAAAAACCGTTGCTCCGGATAGGCTGCATCCTCGAAATCTGGGGAAAGCAGAAAAAGCTGCGGTTTTTGCAGGTCAGTCGTTGTCAAGGGAATATCCTGTTCTCCGGCAGAGCGTACTTGTCCCGGGGCTCAAGCCGGAAACGGTCCGATATCCGATTGAGCGATGCACGACTGGGAAGAGCCGGTCGCCCAAGCAACGTTTCAACGTCGATAATTCTTATGGAGATTGAGATTGCGGGAAAGAAAATCGCCTCTTTCTCCGCCGTCCATACAGAATGATTTTTGCGCCGACATCATTGCGGATAGATTCAGAGCAGCGCCTGCCTGGATTGAATATTTGTTAAAATAGAACCGTGGCCGGTTCTCAATCATTTACACTTGGGGACCATGCTGCCAGCTGAGGGTGATTACTGGATGGTGAGATGGCCAGCGACTTCCCCACAGCCCGACTTCATCTGGCAAGCGCCTATGATCATTTGCGCGGCAATGACCACCTCAGCACCGAGGTGCGGTACGCGATCGATCTTCTGATCGAAGCCATTGCAACGAAGGAATTCGTACACAAATCTGCCGAGATCCTGCCATTCAAGCAGCGCACGCGGCCGTGACCACGGCGGATGGACGCTTCTTCCAACATCGACCCGTCGCTTTTCGATTATTTCGCGCTGCGATTATTTTTTACTGTCAGGCAAGGGAAAGCGACGCTAGAAGGCCCCGGTAATCAAGACGGCGCCACTGTAGCGATACGGAACCGCCGGCCACTCGAAATTTCCCCGCAAGTCGTTAAGAACAGGCTCCGCAAAAGCTGTGCATTTGCAGGGTCGCTTCCACGGCGCCTTAAGCGACTCGGTGTATCTCTTGGTTGCATACGTGCATGCCCCAACCAATGAGGAAATGACAGCATGGCTTCTATTTCGAAGGCTGCTCCTTCCAGGGACAGCAGTAAGCTTCACACGGTTTCGCTGCTTTGTGCTGCAATCGTGACGGTGGCCCTATCGGGCTGCAATTCCATAACCGACAGCAATGTAAAATCCACATCCATCACCGCACAGACGAGCCATGCCTTCACGGCTGAGGTGATCAAGCCCAAAGGCAAGGTCGCGGTTGCCAGCCGCCGCACAGTGGTGGCGAGGAACACGCAGAAAATTTCCGATAGCGCGCGGTTCTATGGCCGTGCGCCGCATATCTGCTCGCCAAGCGGCTTCGGGCAGACTTCGCACTGCTTCCTTCGGACCTGACGGACCAGACCTCCTCGAGGCAGAACCGGCAGCTGTCCGAACAGCTGCCGGTTCCGATCAGCGCTTGGCTGCCAACCTGTCCTCGACCTTGCTCAACTTCGCGACGACATAGTCGCCCCGGCGCAGCTTGGTGATTTCGTCACCTTTCCTGACCGGCGCATTTGCAAAGACGTACCAGTCGCCCATCGGCTCGCGCTTCTGGAATATGACGTTGCCTTTCTTGCGATGGCTGAAACAAGTGAGGGCCGGCGCCATGCCACTCTTGGCATACCAGTCGGCTTTGAAACAAAGCCGCCCGGAATCGGCGATAAACCAGCTCCCCACGCCGTAGGAAGCGCCCCTGCCCTTCCCCGTCCAGGCTGAAAAACGGCGCTGTGGCACGGCAAAATAACCGGCGCCATCTTTCCATACCCACGACCGCTGGCTGTACAGTCGATAAAGGTCGTCATTGCTGAGCGGTTCTGCCTGTTTGATCGTGGCAGCGCTTGGTGCAGCTGAAGCGGCAACCGGTGCAACACCTGCCATGCCGACCAGCGCTGCAACCATGATCAGTCTGTTTGCAATGGTCATCTTCTTTCTCCCACCCAAGCCTTTATTCAATTGGATGCTTCACGCGTTTGCACGACACGCCAGTTGGGCAGGCCGTAGCCTTTCGGCCAGGGGTAGACCTCACGATCATCGAAATAGACGATGGCTTTCAGCTCCGGAAATTCAGGATAGGACTTGGCAACGCTCTGTGCCCAATCCCGAACGTAGCCGGCATCCCCTTCATACCCGAGTTCCGCAACCATGATCGGCTTGCCGAAACCTTTGACGCGGGCATACTTCTCCCGCATCTGCTCGACGAAACTCGTCTCATGGCCAATGACGCCCTGGTCGTAGGGTTGGTAGCCGAACACCGAGAGGCCTACGATGTCGACGAAATTGGTTCCGGGATAGAATGCTTCCAACCCTTCATTGCCTTTCGGCGACCACATGTATTTCGCGGTCTTGTTGTTCTCACGGCACACCGTCACCATGCGTTGATAGGCCTTGGCATAGTCCGGCGGGTTCCAGTGCGCCCAGGTGAACTGGTTGTCGGTCTCGTCCATTTCCTGTGCCCACCGGATGGTGACATCACTTTTCAGCTTGGCGGCTTCAGAGCAGACAGCAGCCATGTAGCCGTCGCGTTCACCGCTCAGGATGCTCTGCAACAATTGTGACGAAGACAGCCGCCAGTTGGGGGACCACGACCATGGCTCAACGCTGATCAGCAGCGAACGCCCGCGCTTCTGTGCATAGTCGTCGGCCAGCACGAGAGTGCGAAGGTCGACGTCCTCCCAGGGCAGGAACAGATGTTCGATCTTCGAGTTGGGATCGACGCCGAAATCACCGTGAGGATCGTAAGCTCCGAAGCCGATGGACGCCGGCGTGATCACCGGACGCTTGTCGGAAGGCGTGGTTGCCGTCGCCGAATTTTCATTGGGGACGCCGAGGGGACGTTTGTTGGCCGCAAGGCCCGCCCCGTTCAGCATCAGTCCCGCGCACGAAAGCGCGATAACTGCTAATTTCCTATTCATTGTCGTTCTCCGCTATCATTGCGCACCGACCGGCGCTGGCGTCGGAAGCGGTACGGATTTTGGGGTTGTCGTCGCTTGCGCCACCGGCCGATAAGCCATCACCTTGGCGCTCACCGTGTCTTGTTCGACGAGCTTGCCGTACTCGTCGTCCTTGTCAGGCGCCGCGTGCTTGAACACATACCAGGCGCCGGACGGCTCCTTCTTTTGATAGACCGTGCCGTCATGAAGCAGGTGGCGGAAGCAGGTCTTGTTGGGGGAGCTGCCGCCGGGACTGTGCCATACAGCCCTTAGGCACAACTGCCCGTCATTGGTCAGGATCCAACGTCCCTCTGCCCAACTGGCTTTGGCCCCGTCGCCAGACCAGGCGCGGAAAATGCGTCCCTCTTCCTGGAAGCGTCCCGCGCCGTCGCTCCACTGCCAGGTCTTGTCCCGATAAAGGTCATGCAGCTCAAGCGCGGTCATCGCTCTTGCTTGAGCAGGTACCGCTATTGCTTCCGCAGCAAAGGTCGGTCCACAACATGGCGAGAGACCGAAGGCCGCGACCGCGAACAGCCCGATTCTGTCGCTGACACAGCTGCGCCAGAAGCAACCGATGTGGCTCATCTGGGCCTCACTTTCCGCGCATCATCCGAGGCAAACCGGCACCTGCCTTTTCAAAATCCGGTTCGTCGGTTGTGTGGTCCGCCCATTCCGCATGCTCGGGCCGTTGCCCGATTACCGAAACATGGAAGCCTGCGGCGGACGCCGCGCCCGGCTCGAACGCATTGCGCAGATCGACGAGCACTGGCGTCCGCACCAGCCGCCTGAGACGGCCTAGGTCGATGCGGCGGATGCTGTCCCACTCGGTAAGCACCACCACCGCATCAGAATTACGGGCGCATTCGTAAGGATCGTCCAGAAGGGCAACGTCTTCCAGCAGGCGCGCAGCATTCTGCAGCCCTACCGGATCATAGGCACGAACGACGGCGCCATACCGTTGCAATGTCTCGATCAGCGGCACCGAAGGCGCCTCGCGCATGTCGTCGGTATCGGGCTTGAAGGTCAGCCCAAGCACGGCAATCGTCAAACCCTCGACGTCACCGCCGACAGCCTCGATGACCTTGAGCGCCATCTTGCGTTTGCGGGCCTCATTGGCGACGATCGTTTCCTCCACGATGCGCAGAACCACGCCGTAGTCTTGGGCGGTCCTGAGCAGCGCCAGCGTATCCTTCGGGAAACAAGATCCGCCGTAACCCGGACCGGCATTGAGGAAGCTTGTGCCGATGCGCCGGTCCAGCCCGATCCCCAGCGCCAGTTCGCCGACGTTGCTGCCGACCTTCTCGCACAGGTCCGCCAGCTCGTTGATGAACGTGATCTTGGTGGCCAGGAATGCGTTGGCCGCATATTTGATGAGCTCCGACGTGCGCCTGTCGGTGAAGACGAGAGGGGTGTCGCCCAGAGACCCTTTGTAGAGGGCTGCCATTACAGCCCGCGCACGACCGTCTTCGACGCCGATGACGACGCGGTCCGGCCTTAGAAAATCACCAATCGCCACACCTTCACGCAGGAATTCCGGATTGGAGGCAACCGAAAACGATCCATGCGGGCGCGCGTGAGCGATGATCTTCTCCACCGCGTCGCCCGTGCTGACGGGGACCGTCGATTTGACCGCGACCACGGCGCCTTCGGCCAGGAAAGGCGCCATCTCGCGCGCCGCCATGTAGACGAACGAAAGATCAGCGTCGCCCTGCCCCGCTCGCGATGGCGTGCCAACTGCGATGAACACCACCTGCGCGTTCGTGACCGCCGCGGCGAGATCACAGGTAAAGGCGAGCCTTCCCGCCGCCTGATTGCGCGCCACCATCTTGTCGAGGTCCGGTTCGTAAATAGGCAACCGTCCCTTGACGAGACCAGAGATCTTGTCGGCGTTCTTGTCGACGCAGATCACTTCATGGCCCCACTCGGCGAAACACGTCCCGCTGACAAGGCCCACATAACCCGTTCCAACGACTGCGATCTTCATGGCACCCAACGCCTAGCGGCGCCCCCTGTTACGCGTTTCACACTCATTCCGTCGTGTTCTCGGTCGCCCAGCGCCAATGCGGCCTGAACGCCGTCTTGCGCAGTTCTGTACGGCCAACGCCTGCGCCGGCGGCCGAATAGCGCTCCTCGAACAGCTGCAGATGTTGCGCACCCCAGGCGAGAACCTCGACACTTTCGCGGCCATGCAGGACGGCGGCAAAAGCAGGCAGCGCAACCATCGAAAGAATGCCTGCGGTCACCGCCGGGCGATAAAACCGACTGACCGCCTTCATACGGTTCTCGCGACCATGCCTGACCAGGATGATGACCGTCAGCAGGGCGTAGAAAACGCTATTGATGATCGCGAAAAGATAGAAACCGCGACTGGCGCCGGCGTCTTCGACCAACAAGGCTGGCAGAGCAGAGCCTACGGCGATCGCCACGTATGGCGCATACACTCTGAACGGCAACGGATCGACTTCCGACGTACCCTTGGGGGTAACGCGAAAATCAACGAAGGTTCCCGTCATCCAGTCCCGCAGAGCGGCAATGCTCCCTGCCAACGCCCATGGCCAACGCGCCAGCAGGAAGAGTGCGCTTTCCCAGCTCCAGATTTTGGCATCCATAGGCCTGAAGCAGCCTGCCGCACGTAACCGGACGCATAGTCCGATGAGGACCAGCCATTGCGGCAGAAAATGCGCCAGGAAAGCCGGATAGGTGACGGCGACGAAATTCTCATCGCGCACCAACGCAATGATCGGTGTCGCCACCATTAGCGCCATCAGCGATGAAAAGAGCGGATACCAGAGCTGAGAAAACAGGAATTGGAACCGCAGGCGCCCGGGCAGGCGCGGCACGTAGATTGGCGAATATTGCAACAGCAACGTCACCAGACTGCGCGACCACTGGAATTCCTGCGTGACGAGATCGGCAAAAGTGCCGGGGCCATCGCCATGCGCGATCGCGTTCACCGCATGGATGCCGCGCCAGCCATGCGCATTCATCATCAGCGTCGTGGAATGATCTTCGGCCAGTTCCGGCCCCAGGCCACCGATTTCCTTGAGCGCCGCCGTACGCACCGCATAGTGCGACCCGAAGCAGAGTGGAGCCAGGCCGGCATTGTGGCCGACTTGCATTGCGCCATGAAGGCTTGCTTCCGCGTAGAGCCGCCCTCGCGCCGACCAGCTCTGATCGGCATTGCGGTCGCAGATGCTCGGTGCCGAAACGTAGCCCACCGACGGGTCCGCGAATGGCCTCAGCATATGCCATAGATAATCGGGCTCCGGTACATGATCGGCGTCCAGTTGCGAGACGAAGTCGTAGCGGTCATAGCCGTAGTGATCGTAGAAGAAAGCGAGATTGCCTTCCTTGCAACGCGTGCGTCGCGGCCATGTAGCGCGATGGTAGTCTATCCGGCCCCGGCGGGTGGAAATGAAGACGCGATGACGGCGGCACCAGTCGATCGTTTCCGGAGATGGGTCTTCATCGGCAAGCCATGTGTCGTGTTGAACAGTCTGAGCCAGCATCGCACGCAGCGTCTCGGCAACGATGGGAAACGGTTCCGAGGGCGCCTTGGTCACCACCATCGCGACGCGGCTATCGGTAGGTATTTGCAAGAGGCCGGCTGGCTGCCGCGCACGCGCGAACACAGCGAGCAGATAGATCGGCATCAGTGTAATCCAGGCAAGTTCGTAGGTGGTCAGAGCGCTTCCGAACAGGCTGAAATGATGAGACGGCTTGAGCCACCAGGCCCAGAAATAGAACAGGGCGGCGAGCCACAATGCGACACCCATGAAGTATTCCGTACGGCGATATCCCTTCAGCACCGGTGCCAGAAGCGGCTTCCGGGCAAGCCAATCGCAGCGTGTTTCGTCGATGGGGCGCTTCGTCACGACTATACCCCCAATCCGAAGAAGGGGGCCGCCGTGCGCACGATGGTATCGAGATCCGAATATTGCGGCGAAAAGCCGAGCGTCGAGCGGGCGAGACTGGGATCCGCGTAGAGCGCCGGCGGGTCGCCGGCGCGGCGCGGCTGGATGGCAATCGGAACGCTGTGCCCGGTGACGCGATCGATTGTTTCGAGGATTTCGAGGATCGAGGCACCACGACCGGTGCCGAGATTCACGGCGAGATTGCCGCCACCCCGTGCCAGATGCTCATAGGCGAGCACGTGGGCCCAGGCGAGATCGCTGACGTGTATATAGTCGCGCACGCAGGTGCCGTCGGCGGTGTCGTAATCGTCGCCGAAGACTTCAAGCCGTTCGATCCGCCCAGCTGCGGCCAACAGCGCTCTCGGAATGAGATGCGTTTCGGGATCATGCCACTCGCCGAGTTCGCCTTCAGGGTCAGCTCCACAGGCATTGAAATAGCGCAGCGCCACGTAGTGCAGGCCGAAGGCGGCGGCATAGTCGGCCAACATATGTTCCGCGATGAGCTTCGTCTTGCCATAGGGATTGATCGGAACCTGCGGCATGGTTTCGGCGATCGGAAGCTTGGCAGGCACACCATAGGTGGCGCAGCTGGAGGAGAAGATCATCTTGTCCAGCCCGGCCTGCAGAGCAGCATCAAGCAGGGACAGCATTCCCGCGACATTGTTGCGGTAGTATTTGGACGGGTCCTCGACGGACTCGCCGACATAAGCTGAGGCAGCAAAATGAATCGCGGCCACCGGCTGAAAGCGCTTGATCGCACGCATGAGATGCACCGTGTCCAGTACATCGCCGTGAACGAACGGCCCCCAGCGCACCGACGAGCGGTTTCCCGTCACCAGATTGTCATAGACGACAGGCTCGAGTCCTCTCGACCGCAACAGCTTGGCTGTATGGCTTCCGATATAGCCGGCGCCACCAGTGACGAGGACACGCGGGCCGGTCATCATGCCACCTCGGCAATCCTGTGCCTTTTGGCAGTGAGAACGGCGTCGAAGTAAGCGATCGTTTGCTTCAACCCTTCGGCCAGCACCACCTTGGGCTGCCAGCCGAGCTGACGCATCGCCTGCGAAATGTCGGGACGCCGCTGGCGTGGATCGTCTGTCGGCAGCGGTCGGCGAACGATGCGCGATCGCGACCCAGTCAAGGCAAGCACTTGATCGGCAAGTTCGGCGACTGTGAACTCGACAGGGTTGCCCAGATTGACCGGCCCTGTCAGCGAAGGTGGCGAGGCCATCATGCGCTGGAAACCGTCGATCAGATCATCGACGAAGCAGAAGGAGCGGGTCTGGGAGCCGTCGCCATAGATGGTGATGTCCTCACCCCTGAGGGCCTGGACAATGAAATTGGAAATGACGCGACCATCGTCGGGTCGCATGCGCGGCCCATAGGTGTTGAATATCCGGACGATCTTGATCTCGACACCGCGAACCCTGTTGAAATCGTGAAACAACGTCTCGGCGCAGCGCTTGCCTTCATCGTAGCAGGAGCGTGGACCGAAGGGATTGACGTTTCCCCAGTAGGTCTCAACCTGCGGATGAACGTTTGGGTCGCCGTAGACCTCTGAAGTCGAGGCCTGGAAAATGCGCGCACCATAACGAAAAGCGAGTTCCAGAAGGTTCAGCGAGCCGAACACGCTGGTCTTGGTGGTATGGATCGGATCGGCCTGATAGTGCGGTGGCGAAGCCGGACAGGCGAGATTGTAGATCTCATCGACCCTCAAATCGATCGGATCAACGACGTCGTGGCGAAGCAGCGTAAAGGCGCCCGACGATCTCAAATGCCGAACGTTCTCCGGCATGCCCGTCGAAAAATTGTCGGCGCAGACGACCCGGTGTCCGTTCCGGATCAGCTGTTCGCACAAATGCGAGCCCAAAAAGCCCGCACCACCAGCAACGAGAATCGTTTTTGAAGACTTAGGACGTCGCGTCGTCGCAATGTCGTTCCAAGCCGGCTCAACATTTGCCGGCTCGGAACGAAACAAATTATTGGTAACTTTACTCACAAACGCCTCCAACGAACTCTAAACGACCAGTTTTGTCTGGTTTATTTTTTTAACCAGAAAATCCAACTCAATATTATTTTTTATATCTCCATCTTACTGCAATAATTAACATCGTGAATTAGTAATTCATCATTAAATATTTAGAGCATATGTTCAGGAAAGTGTCGTTATCTTTGAATCCGGGAAATTATCCCGGTGTACATTTCTCTTGATCGAACAGGAGGAGGCACGTGCGCGAAATACGGCTCACTTCAGATGGTTGTGCCAGCACAAATCGCTGCAAAAAACTGAAGGCTGGCACGAGAAATAAGTTTTTGCGCTGCAACTTTTTGAAAGGTTGCAACGTTTACCCGGCAAGGTGATCTGGGGTTGGAGGACCTGAATGAGCGATCGTTCGGACCAGCCTGTTAGGTTGAATGTGGCGCCCGACCCAGTTGGGGCGTCTCGTGTGGAGCGGAGGCGTTGGCCCCGAGAACCCGATTCCACAAACGATGCGGCTTCTACGCCGCCAGCTCTCACGCCGCTGCGTTTTTCAACAGCATCGTTTGAACCTGCGGAACAGTTCACCATTTGGCGCTCGCATTTGGAGCCCATCGTCGAGGTCGGCCTGCCCGACGGGGTGACGCCGCAGGACGGTTTTACCGCCGAGCATACCGCCTGGAACCTCGGCAAGATGTTGCTCGTGCAGCAGCGCACCGCCGCATATCGGTATACAAGATCGGCGGAAAAGTTGCGTTCGAGTTCGATAGACCATTGGTACATCGGCATCCCACACAAGGGACATGCCTGGACCGAGGTCGATGGTCACGTCGTGGAAAGTCGTCGCGACACGGTCACCTTCCGCTCGCTTGGCCATCCCTACCGCGGACGGGCCACCGAAAGCGAGGTGACCCTGCTCTACATGCCATACAATCTTTTCGCCGGTCATGCAGGCATGCTGGTCGCAGCCAACAACTCAGTCTTCTCTGGCAACTACGCGACCCTTTTGATCGACTATATCTGCAGCGTTGAAAAAAGACTGCCGACGCTGGTGGCCGACGACCTGGCAAAGATCGCGCATACGATACGAGACATGCTTATCACGTGCCTGACGGAGGCCGCGGCCAACAACCAAAACGGGGTCAACCAGTCGACATTGAGCGCAATGGAGCGGGTGCACCACTACATCCACAGCAACCTCGGCGCACCCAATCTCAATCCCGAAAGCATCTCTCGTGCCATGGGCATTTCCCGCACCCGGCTTTACCAGCTGTTCGAGACAAGCGGGGGCGTTCTGAACTATATTCGCAAGCAGCGCCTGCAGGATGCCTATGCGGCGCTCAGCGACCCGACCAACAACCAGCGTATACTGGACATCGCCGAAGAGGCGGGTTTCGATGTTGCCGCGAACTTCACGCGTGCGTTCATCCACGAATTCAGGTTGAGCCCGAGTGAAGTCCGAAAGGCAGCCACCGGCCAGTTGCCCACCGCTGTTCGTGCCGATCAGTCGCCGACGCCAACTTTCGAGAAATGGCTGCGAGAACTGGGGCACTGACATGCGGCTTTGGTGTGCATCCGAGCTGCACGATGCCTCTCTTCGACAGAGCCTATCGCCCCTGCCCTCGTTCGGCTTCATGACCTAGCGCTGCTCACCAAACCAATCCCAAACTCCCTGAACGTCGACATCCTTGAGTCGATCCTGCGTCGACAGGGCGTACCACGCACGGCCCGTTTCAAGGATATGGCCATAGGGGTGCACGAGAGCCCGTGCCGCTATGGCCGTCTCGACCAGCGGCAGGCTACCCAGCGCCACGCCCTGGCCGAGTTCGGCCGCGGCAAGCGCAAGATCACTGTCGCTGAAGTTGCTCCCATGCCAGCTGCCGTTCGCCTCGACGCCGGCACCCTGCAGCCAATCAGCCCAGCCGACGGGACGTTCGTCGTGAATGAGTGGGACACCGAGCAAATCGGCGGGCTCATCCAGCCCCTTCGCCAATGCCATGGTTGCAACCGGCGACAGGATATCCTTCGCTATCAGCTGGCACTCGCAACCTTCGGGCGGCGCTTGGGCATGGATGATCGCGAGATCAATCTCCATCGTCTTGAAATCGATCGCCGCTCCGCTGGTGTCGAGCCAGGGCTCACAAGCCGGCACGGCCGCCTGCAAGGCAGGCAGGCGATGCAGCAGCCAGCGACGGCTGAAATCGCGCGGCGCGTAGATGACGACGCTGCCGGGCTTTCGATAGGGTTCCAGACGCCGATAGCCCTCCTCCATCAGTTCGAGGCAGCGGCGCACGGTGCGCTGATAGTCGCGCCCCGCATCCGTCAACCGGACCTCGCGGCCGATACGCAGGAACAGGGGCTGTCCGATATGGCCTTCGAGCAGACGCATCTGGTGGCTGATCGCAGACTGGGTAAGGCCGAGTTCTTCGGCTGCGCGACTGAAGCTTTCGAGCCGTGATGCCGCTTCGAACCCTTTCAGGAACTGCGTCGGGGGAATGTGTCGAAATCTCGCCATTCATGAATTCCATTCACTGAGAGCAGGAATCCTTCTCAGTTGTATGGGAGGTGTATCAGCTTAACAATGAGCGCTGTACATGAATGGAGAGTTTGCATGAATGCCCTCGAGTGGCCGGCGCAGCAGCTGAAATTTCGTCGGCCCGCCGAATTCGAACCCCATGCGCGGACGTGGATGGCCTGGCCTCACCGCGAAGACATGTATGGCGCCACCTTGCCCGCCATGCAGCAGGCCTATGCCGATGTCGCCCAAGCCATCGCCCAGTTCGAACCGGTCAGCATGGTGGCTCATCCCGATCATGCCGACGGGGCCCGCGCCATGCTTGGAAATGGCATCGAAATCGTCGAGATCCCGATCGACGACAGCTGGATCCGCGATTCCGGCCCGACCTTCCTGAAACTCGCCGACGGCCGCCTGGCCGGCGTGTCCTGGCGCTTCAACGCCTGGGGCCGCAAGCACGAGCCTTACGACCAGGACAACGCGTTGGCCGAACGCATCCTTGCTCGCGAGGATGCACTTGCTCTTCGTTCGTTCCTCCATTGCGAAGGCGGCTCGCTGACAACCGACGGCGAAGGAACGCTGATCGCCACCGAAACCAGCCTGCTGCATTCCAACCGCAATCCTGGCCTGTCGAAGGCATGGGTGGAGAAAGAGCTCATCCGCATGCTCGGCCTCGAGAAGGTGGTGTGGTTGCCGGGCGATCCGCTGGATCTTGAAACGGATGGCCATGTCGACGGCATGTGCTGCTTCGTGCGCCCGGGCGTGGTGATGTTCGAATACAACCCCGACCCATCCGACCTGCATGGGCGCATCCTTGCCGACAATCTTGCCGCCTTGCGCAGCCAGACCGACGCGCGCGGACGCAGCTTCGAAGTCATTCCCATCCCCGAAGCCTATGATGTCGAAGCGACCAGTGACGTGTTCGCGCGCTCCTACATCAATTTTGCCATCGCAAATGGTGGCATCGTCATGCCGACCTTCGGCCAACCCTCCGGCGAAGAAGCCAAGGCGGCAGTCGCACGCGCCTTCCCGGACCGGCGCATCGTCACGGTCGATGTCGGCGCCGTGGTGCCGGCGGGAGGCGCCATCCACTGCATCACGCAGGAACAACCACTGTAACAGGCCGTCGAATGAGGACATCATGGACACGTCGTCACCTTCTCATGGCTACCGCGGGATGGGCGCTCATGCCTGAGATCTCGGTCAAGTCGGCTCTGGCAGGAAACTGGAAGGCGACCATTCCTTCCGAGGCTGAGCCGCATTCAAGAACCTGGATGGCCTGGCCGAGCACACCAGCCGTTTATGGCGGGCCGGGTGCCTATTACGAAAGCGTCCAGGAGACACTGGGTCGGCTTGCAGCGGCGATCGCCGAAAACGAGCCGGTGGCGATGGCGGCTCCTTCGGAACATCATGCCCTTGCGGCGGAGCTCTGTGGTCCAAAGGTTCAACTCGTCGATATCGTTACCGACGACATGTGGATGCGCGATTCCGGACCGGTGTTCGTACGCACAGCAAACGATGCGATTGCTGCAGTCGATTTCCGCTTCAACGGCTGGGGCAACAAGCAGGCGCATGTGCACGACGCCAAGATTGCATCCAATGTCGCAGGATATGTTGGAGCCAAATGCCATGTTTCCCCGGTCCGAGGCGAAGGCGGCGGCATCGAATATGACGGTGACGGCACCTTGCTGCTGACAGAGAGCTGCTGGGTCAACGACAACCGCAATCCGGGCACCAGCCGCGCCGAGATCGAGCAGCATCTCAAGGTGGTGCTCGGCGTCAAGGCCGTGATCTGGGTTCCAGGCGTCCGCGGCAAGGACATCACTGATGGCCATATCGACGGCTCGATCCGTTTCGTAAAGCCTGGACTGCTCGTCGCCAGCAATTGGCCGGGCGATACATCCGAATGGGGCCGAGCCCACAAGGAAGCTCTCGCCATCTTGGCCAGAGCGAAAGACGCGCATGGGCGCAAATTCGAGGTGATATCCATTCCATCCTCCACGAACGCGCGTTCCAGGAGCGATGATTTCCTGACCAGCTACGCGAACTACTATGTCGGCAACGGCGCGCTCTACACGCCACAGTTCGGCGACAGGAAAGCCGATGCCCTGGCCAAGGAAACGCTCGGCCGGCTGCATCCGGAACGTCGCATCGTGCAGCTCGACATGGACCGCATCTACGAAAATGGTGGCGGTATCCACTGCGTCACCCAACAACAACCTTCATGAGGTGAACCATGCGCCAGTTGATTGCAGCCGCTGTCCAGATTTCCTGCACCGATGAGGTTGAAGCCAATCTCGACAAACTCGAACATCATGTCCGCGAAGCATCCAGGCGCGGCGCTCAGCTTGTCGTGCTGCAGGAGCTGTTCGAAGGCGTCTATTTCTGCATTGACGAGGACAGGCGCCACAATGTCCGTGCCCGCCCGCTTGCAAGCCATCCCACCGTTGCCCGCATGGCGGCGCTGGCACGCGAGACGGGAACCGTCCTGCCAGTATCCCTGTTCGAGCGCGATGGCTCGGGATTGTTCAACACGCTGGTCATGATCGACGCCGACGGCAAGGTGCTCGGCCACTATCGCAAGAGCCACATCCCAAACAGCCCTGGCTATTCCGAAAAGCTCTATTTCGCCGATGGCGATACCGGCTTCAGGGTCTTCGAAACCGCCGCCGGCAAGATCGGCGCCGGTGTCTGTTGGGACCAGTGGTTTCCCGAGGCAGCGCGCGCCATGGTGCTGATGGGTGCCGAGGTACTGATCTACCCGACCGCCATTGGCTCCGAGCCTTCCTATCCCGGCTGGGATTCGAGGGATCATTGGCAGCGCGTCATGCAGGGCCACGCCGGCGCCAATCTCACTCCGGTCATCGCCGCTAACCGGATCGGCGTGGAGAAAGGCGAAGCAAGTGAGGTGGCGTTCTACGGCTCGTCCTTCATCACCGACCATACAGGCGCCAAGCTGGCCGAAGCCGACCGTGTTTCCGACAGCGTGATCACGGCCGCCCTGGATCTCGATGAGATCGCAGCCGCCCGGCGCAGCTGGGGCGTGTTCCGCGATCGGCGTCCCGATCTCTACCACGCACTTCTGGAACCGACACCGGAACGCCTGCTGGCCAAAGATGCGGCCTAGCCTGGATCCGAAATGCGATACCGCTT
The DNA here is from genome assembly GCF_002858745.1 of Mesorhizobium loti. Classification (GTDB taxonomy): domain Bacteria; phylum Pseudomonadota; class Alphaproteobacteria; order Rhizobiales; family Rhizobiaceae; genus Mesorhizobium; species Mesorhizobium loti_F. The sequence continues at coordinate 27,316 of NZ_PJRO01000015.1, forward strand.
TTTGGGCATATGCCGAGAAGACTGCCAGAGCGTCCACAAGGTCCGCGTGATGCTCTGATTGAAGGCCTCCAGCAACGATCTGGAGTTCACCAAGGGAGGAAATGATGAAGAATTGGCTCGCGCTTGCCGCGGCATGCCTTTTTGCGACCTCGGCTCTGGCGGAGGAAAAAGTGCTGCACCTCTATTCCTGGGAATCTTATTTCGGTCCCGACACGATTTCGAAATTCGAGAAGGAGACCGGCATCAAGGTCAGCTATGACCTGTTCGATTCCAACGACATGGTCGAGACCAAGATCCTCACCGGCGGGTCCGGATACGATGTCATCACCATCAACCTGTCGCCACACCTGCAGCGTGAACTGCCGGTGGGCGTCTGGGCTGCGCTGGATAAGAGCAAGCTTGCCGACCTGGGCAACCTCGACCCGGCTGTTGTCACGCGTGTCGACGAGGTCGACAAGGATAGTGCACATGGCGTGCCTTGGATGTGGGGGACCACCGGCGTCGGCTACAGCATCGACAAGATCAAGGCCATCATGCCCGGCGCGCCGGTCGACTCGCTGCGCATGCTTTTCGATCCCGAGATCGTCGCCAAGTTCGCACCTTGCGGCGTCACCATGCTCGACGACGCCGAACAGGTCCTGGGGCTTGCACTCATCTATCTCGGCCTCGATCCGGACACCACCAATCCCGCCGAATTGCAGAAGGCGGTGGACGTCGTCACCAGGATCCGCCCCTATGTGCGCAAGTTCCACAGCTCCAGCTACATCAACGATCTCGCAGAGGGCGATGCTTGCGTGGCGCTCGGCTTCTCCGGCGACATGCACATTGCCGACATCCGCGCCAAGGAGGCGAAACGGCCTTTCTCGATCACTTATCGGTTGTCGATGGAAGGCAATCTGATGTGGGCCGACGTGCTGGCAATACCAAGCGATGCGCCGCATCCGGAAGCCGCGCATGCCTTCATCGATTTCGTGATGCGGCCAGATATTGCCGCTTCGGCTGCCAGGGACACCGGCTTTTCGACGGCGAACAAGGCAGCGCTTGCAATGCTCGATGAAAAGCTTCGCGCTGATCCAGACCTCTATCCCTCTGAGGAGGCGCAGAAACGCTTTCATCTGCCGAAGGCGCTTGATCAGAAGACTTTGAAAATGTGGTCCAAGGCATGGAACCGGGCCAAGGGCCTGGAATAAGCCAATCCTGATGCCAGGTCGGACTTGCTGGTGGCCCGGCACTGGTTTCCACGATGATCCTGGCTATGCGACGATCAGCTTCTCCAGCCGTTCGATCCAGAATGGACTGCGCGTGGCGACGAAATCATAGCCGAAACGCCGCGATTTCTTGATATCCACCAGTTGCTCCGGTGCCGTGATTTCACGGCGCCGGCCATGCCCCAGCCAAAAGACACGCAGCTTCAGCACGTCCAGCGCGTGACGTGTTGTGGCATGGTCAAGATCGGACCCATGGTCCTCATAGACGAATACGGTGTCGGCACCGAGTAGTCTTGTGGCGCCCGAAAACGCGGCGATCTCCACACCCTCGACATCGAGCTTGACGATGAATCGGTCGAGCCCGGCAAACAGCGGCAATGCCGCCAGATCATCGACGCTGATCGTATCGCATTCGAGAATGGGCTGTGAACCGTCATCAGGATCGACGGTGGTGCGCGCTTCATGCTTTGCGCCGAAGATACGCACATGCTCGCCGCTTACCGCTCCGATCGCTCGGTTCAAGGCAATATAGCGCCCGCCATTGAGCAAACGGTTGTCGTCCAGCAGGCGGAACGTATCCGCCGCCGCCTCGATCGCCACCGCAGGCTTGTTGCCAGCTTCGGGACCACTCGCAAGGATCGACCAATAGCCGTAGTTGGCACCGCCATCGATGAAGCCGTAGTCGACATCGCGCGCTGCATCGAGCAGCGTCAGCATCGAGCGTTCATAGGAATAATCGGGCAGAAGCAGGATCGACCAGTAGGGGTCGCAGTAGGGAACACGCATCGACGCGCCAGGCGTCAAGTTGAAAACCATTGGCCGTTTGCTGGGCAATAAGGCGCGAACAGCGCGCGCCACGTAGGAAAAGCCGAACTGGCGCAGGGGCAACAGCACCCGCATGGCAAGCCGCAATGTCCACAAGGCCACGGTTTCGTGCAGACCGGCGCCCTCTATGCGCCCGCTGCGTGCGTCAATGACGATGTCCTTTGCCAAGGGCTTCAACATGCGTGGTTCAATATCCGAGATCGTCTCCAAATACGATGCCACCAGCACATCCCAATACCATTTCCCCGCATGAGGCTTTTGTCACCCGGTTCCCATACATCATGTTTGCCGCGCCTCTGCTTGGAAACCAACTATTAACCTTACCGCAGACCCCATCGACAAGCCTTGATGAGGATCATCCGCGGCCATCTGCGTTCGACGCCGCTACCGGAGCTCACGCAAGCCGCTGATCTGGAAAGATGAATCCCCTTGTCCAGCAGCATTGCGGCATCCGCTTGACAATCGCGGTTTCTTTCTTATTTTACCGATCAGCTAATTAGCCAATCGGAAAAATAATGGACCAGCTCAGCCTCACCTTCCACGCGCTTTCCGACCCGACCCGTCGCGCCATTCTGATGCGGCTGGCCAGTGGCGACGCCACCGTCAACGAATTGGCCGAGCCATTCGACCTTCGCCTTCCCACCGTCTCCAAGCATCTCAAGGTGCTGCAGGAAGCCTCGCTGGTCTCCCAGACGCGTGAGGCCCAGCGCCGACACTGCCATCTCGAGGCCAAGGCCCTGAAAGAAGTGGCCGACTGGGTCTGGAGCTATCGCACGCATTGGGAGGAGAGCTTCGACCGGCTCAACGCTTTTCTGGGCGATATCGAGGCAGCGGGCAAAGCCAGCAAGAATTAGCAACAACCCATCATCCCAACCAACTCACTGTTTTTGTTCTGAAATGGAGCTACCATCATGTCCAAAACCACCTTTACTGCAGAAACGGGCAAATACGAGATCGTCATGACGCGGACGTTCGATGCGCCACGCGAACAGGTCTTCGCCGTCTACACGGATCCCAAGGCGATCCCGAATTGGTGGGGTCCGAGCTGGCTGACGACAACGATTGACAAATTTGAGGCAAGGCAAGGTGGCGTCTGGCGCTTCGTGCAACGCGACAAAGCCGGCAACGAATATGCGTTCTACGGCGTTCACCATGAAATCGTTGCCCCTTCCCGTATGGTGCGCACCTTTGAATTTGAAGGCATGCCTGGCCATGTCCTGCTCGAGACCGTCACTTTCGAGGACGTCGGCGGTAAGACCAGGATCGTTGCGCAGTCGGTGTTCCAATCCGTTGAAGCGCGGGACGGCATGGTGCAGTCGGGCGCAGAGGCCGGAGCCATCGGCAGCTGGGATCGCTTGGGCGCTTTGCTTTCCGCCTGATGCTCGGAGTTCCGTCGAAAACCGTCGGCTTTGCCGGCGGTTTTTTCTTTAGGGAAACATGTCCTTTCCCAGTTCTCAATGAACGGCCAGGGGCGACTGTTCCACAAATAACCGCGGCGTTTGCCCAGCCGGACATCCTTGACAGCTTTGCCGAAAGTCTGCGATGAAACGTTTCATCACGCTCGGGAGGAAAGAGCGCGATGGTAAAATCGTGGAGGATAGAATGAAATTCGGAAAGATCATCGCCGCCGGAATCCTGGCGGTCTCGCTGACCGTGCCTGCCGTCAGCTTCGCCGCCGACAAGCCCGTTGTCGGTCTGGTCATGAAGTCGCTCGCCAACGAATTCTTCAAGAATATGCTCGAAGGCGCCAAGGCGCATGAGGCCAAGCGTGGCGACTATACGCTGAAGGCTGTCGGCATGCAGTCCGAGACCGACATCGAAACCCAGATCAATGCCGTCGAAAGCTTCATCACCGAAAAGGTCGACGCAATTGTCGTTGCACCTGCAGATTCCCGCGCCCTGGTGCCACCGCTGAAGCGCGCCATGGAAGCCGGTATCGTCGTGGTCAATTTCGACGTGGCGCTCGACGAGAAGGCCAAGCAGGAAGCAGGCGTCGAACTCGCCTTTGTCGGCCCTGACAACCGCGCCGGCGCCAAGTTGGCCGGCGACGCGCTGGCCAAGAAGCTTGGCGAAGGCGCCAAGGTCGTCATCATCGAGGGCAATCCCGGTGCCGACAACGCAGCGCAGCGTAAGCTCGGCTTTGAAGATGCGATCAAGGACGGCAAGCTCAGCCTGATCGATTCCCGCACCGCTCACTGGGAAACCGAGGAAGCCAATTCGGTCTTCGCCAACATGCTGACCGCAAATCCCGACATCAAGGGCGTGATGGCTGCCAACGACTCCATGGCCGTCGGCGTCGTCAAGGCGATCGAGGCTGCCGGCAAAACCGGCCAGATCAAGGTTGTCGGCTTCGATAACATTCCGGCAGTGCAGCCACTGCTCAAGGAAAAGAAGATGTTGGCAACCGTCGACCAGTTCGGCCAGCAGATGGCGGCCGACGCCATCGACAAGGCGATCGGCGTCCTGAAGGGCGGCGCGCCGCTGAAGGGCTGGGTCAAGACCGACATCAAGCTCGTCACCTCGGACGACGTGAAGTAACCTCCTCGACCTGCTGCCGCGCCTCTTACCAAGCGCGGCAGCAGGAGACGGAACAACCCATGGCAAATCCAATGCAAAGTGCTGCCGCCCGGACAGCCGCTGCCGACGTGCGTCCCGTGCTCGAACTGTCGGATGTGCGCAAGCGTTTTGGCGGCGTCGTCGCGCTGAACGGCGTCTCCTTCTCGCTGCGAGCCGGCGAGGTGCACGCGCTGGTCGGCGAGAATGGCGCCGGCAAGTCGACGCTCATCAAGATCCTGTGCGGCATCGTCAAGCGGGACGACGGCAATATCGTCCTGGATGGGGCACCTTATGAACCCCACTCCCCCGCCGATGCCAAGGCGCATGGCATCCAGGTCGTGCATCAGGAATTCAATCTGCTGCCCTATCTGTCGGTGGCGGAAAACATCTGTTTCGAGGACATCCCGCGCAAACGTTTCGGCATCGTCGACTACAAGGCCGTCTACGACAAGGCCCGCCACGCGCTCGCTCGTATCGGCCTCGACGACATCGATGTCCGACGCCCGGTGGAAACGCTCGGCGTCGCGCATCGCCAATTGGTCGAAATTGCCCGAGCCTTGATGGGCGAAAGCCGTATCCTGATTCTCGATGAGCCGACTGCGACTTTGACGGCGCGTGAGACCGAACGCCTCTTCGCAATCATTAATGGCCTGCGTGCCAAAGGCGTCGCCATCGTTTTCGTGTCGCACCATCTCAACGAGGTCTTCGCCAATTGCGATCGCGTCACGGTGCTGCGCAATGGCGAGTCCGTGATGACCGCCGACATTGCCGATACCACGCAGGAGAAGCTGGTCGCCTCGATGGTCGGTCGCCAGCTTGCCGCACAGATGGCTGAGACACGCAACCTGGATGCCAGCAGCCGTATCGCACTGTCGCTGAAGAATTTACGCCACCCGGCATCGCCGCACGCCGATGGCGTTTCGCTCGACTTGCGCTATGGCGAAATCCTCGGCATCGCCGGCCTGGTCGGCGCCGGCCGCACGGAGTTGCTGCGGTCGATCTTCGCCGCCGATCTGCCGCTGTCGGGCACGCTCGAGCGCGACGGCCAGCCACGCCGCTATAACAGCCCCAAGGCGGCGATCCGCGACGGGATCGGCTTCCTGACGGAAGATCGAAAGGAAGAAGGCCTGATCCTTGCCATGTCTATCGCTGCCAATGTCAGTCTTGCCAGTCTGGGCAAGATCTCGCGTGCGGGCCTGCTCGACGCAGACGCGGAGACACGATTGACGCAAAGCCTCGGCAAAGAGATCAAGCTGAAATACGGCAAGGCCGCCGACCCGGCTTCAACGCTGTCGGGCGGCAACCAGCAGAAGGTGGTTTTGGCCAAATGGCTGGCCAATGACCCCAAGATCCTGCTGCTGGATGAGCCGACACGCGGCGTCGATGTCGGCGCCAAGGCAGAAATCTACGCGCTCTTGCGCAGTCTCGCCGACAAGGGCCTGGCCTTGCTTGTCGTGTCTTCGGAACTGCCCGAACTGATCACGCTCTGTGACCGCATCCTGGTGATGTCGAAACACCGCATCGCCGGCGAGGTCGCACGCGAGGACTTCTCCGAAGAGAGCATCCTTTCCCTCGCCTACAAGGACGAGAACAATCATGGACGCCACTGAAATCAACAGCGCCTCGGCTGGCTCGCTCGGCAACACCGCCAAGACCGTGCTGCGGGAAGCCGGGATCGGCATTGCGCTGATCGTGCTGATCATCGTCTTTTCGCTGACGACCCAACATTTCCTGACTTCGGCGAACATCACCAACATCCTGACCCAGGTGACGATCAACCTCGTGCTCTCGATCGGCATGACCTTCGTTATCCTGATCGGCGGCATCGATCTGTCGGTGGGCTCGGTGCTCGCCTTCGCCGCCGTCGTTGCCGGCACGGTGATGACGCTGCCTGGCCTCGACCCCACTGTTGCCGTCATGCTTGCAACAGTGAGTGCTGTCGCGGCCGGCATCCTGTTCGGTTTGTTGAATGGCCTGGTGAGTGCCTGGTGGGGCATCCCGTCCTTCATCGTCACGCTGGGAACGCTGAACATCGCACGCGGCGCCGCACTGCAAGTCACCGGCGCCTCGACCATCTATTCCTTCCCGGCCGCCTTCAACGCCTTCGGCTCGCAGACGATCTACGGCGTGCCGGTGCTGTTCCTGATCGCACTTCTGCTTGTGGCGATCGGCTGGTTCGTGCTGAGCCGTACAGTGTTCGGACGCGTGCTTTACGGCATCGGCAACAATGAGGAAGCGACCCGGCTCGCCGGCCACAACGTGTTCTTCTACAAAGTGGCCGCCTTCACCATCTGCGGTGCCGCTGTCGGCATCGGCGCCATCATCTACATGGCGCGTCTCAACATCGCGAGCCCGATCATCGGCATCGGTTTCGAACTCAACGCCATTGCCGCCGTCATCATCGGCGGCACCAGCCTGAGCGGCGGCCGGGGCTCGATCATCGGTACGCTGCTTGGCGCCTGCATCATCGGCGTATTGGCCAACGGCCTTATCCTGCTTGGCCTCAGCGACTTCATGCGGCAGATGATCACCGGCTTCGTCATCATCCTCGCCGTCGTCCTTGACAAATATCGCGAAAGGCTAACGAAAGCCTGAGGCGGCCTAGTCGCCGCAACAGTCGGGTGGGAACAGCGTGGTCAATATCAAGGACGTCGCCCGGCAGGCGGGGGTTTCGATCGGAACCGTATCGCGCGTGCTGGCCAGGAATGAGACTGTCGGCGCCGCACTGCGCGAAAAGGTCGAGGCGACGATCCGCGAACTCAACTTCAAGCCGAACCATGTGGCGCGCGGCCTGCGCCGCCGCCGCACCGACATGATCGGTCTGGTGATCCCCGACATCACCAATCCCTTTTTCGCCGAACTCGCAAAACATGTCGAAGCCATTGCCTTCCGCGCCGGCCTGTCGGTGCTCCTGTCGATCACCAATGACGATCCCAAGATCGAAGTGGCGCAGATCGAAAGCCTGCTGAAAAGCCGCCCCACGGGCCTGATCGTGGTGCCGATCCAGTCCGGCCAGTCACAGGGTTGGCGTAGTGAAACGGCCACCGTCGTCGTCGACCGCCGTCTTGCGGGCCATGGCCTGCTGTCAGTCGACCACCATGGCGGCGCAGCCATTGCCGCAGACCATTTGATCGGCCTCGGCCACCGTCGCATCGCTTACATCGCGGGCCCAGCCGACGCGCCCGTCTCGCAGGCGCGCCGCGCCGGCTTCGTTGAACACCTGATTGCCGCAGGCATCCAACCGGAAATTATCGAAGGCCATTTCGATTATGTTTCCGGCGAGACACTCGGACGCCAGTTGCTCGACCGCGCACCAGCGAGGCGGCCGACGGCGATCGCGACAGCCAATGACCAGCAGGCGATCGGCCTTTTGCGCGCCGCTGACGATCTCGGCATCAATGTGCCGAACGAACTTTCCGTCATCGGCTTCGACGATATCCCTTTGGCCGGATTGATCACCCCTCGGCTCACCACGATCGGCCAGCCTGTGGAAGAGATTGCCAAACGGGCCGTAGCTGCGGCAATCGACAGGAGCGGAGTAGCCGCTGGAAAGGACGATTTGCTTTCCGGAGTGCTTGTCGTGCGCAATTCCACGGCGATCGTCAGCTAGAAAGCCGTAACCCGACCTGGCGCAATTCCAGCCAAAGTGAGCAGCGGTTTTGCATCCGGAATTGCGTAAAAACAAAGAGTCGGAGTGTTTCCGCGTTTGTGAGAAAAAACGGAACCGCTCTGGCGCGAACCAGCGCAAAAAAGCCTCATCGACGCGCTTGACCCTCCACTTGGTGGAGACGGTAGGACGGTTCCATGAGCGAGAAAATGCACACGATCGGTGACCTTTCGCGGCTGAGCGGCATCTCGGTGCGGCGCATCCGTTTCTATTCGGACAAGGGATTGTTGCCGCCGACCACCCGGACGCTCGGCAACTACCGCGTCTATTTCGATGCCGACGTCGCCCGCCTCGATTTGATCCGAGCCTTGCGGGAAGCCGGCATCAGCCTGGCCACCATCCGCAAGCTCCTGTCCCGGCATCTTTCGCTGAAAGAGGTCCTGGCGATGCGGCTTGGAACACTGGAGGCCGAGATCGCCTCTCGCCGTCGGATCGCCGCCGTGCTGCGCATCACGCTCAAGATCGACCAGCCAACCGAAACCGACTTGAGGAGACTTTGGACGATGACAATCCTGTCCCAAACGCAGATGCGAGCCGCAATGGAACGGTTCTACGACAAGGTGGCCGTGCGCGCCGACATGGGCGAAGACTGGAAGCGGCAGATGATCGACGCTTCCATGCCGGAATTGCCGGACGAGCCGACGTCACGACAGATCGACGCCTGGAATGAGATCACGGCGATGATCACCGATGAGAGTTTCCTGGCAGAAATGCAGACCGACACTGCCACGATGTGGAATGGAGAATTCGATGCGGCCGCCTATGCGGACGCAGCGAATTCAATCCTGGCCAAGGTCAGGGTAGCGATCGATGAAGGCAGCAACCCGCTCTCCCCGACCGGCACGGCCATCGCCAGAGAATGGTTGCAAAAATCAGCGACGGCGATGCGTCGCCAACCCGACCGCGCCTTCCTGGACTGGCATCTTGGCCAGTACCGCAAGCATCATGCCCGCTCGGCGCGCTACCAGGAACTGCTTGCCATTCTGCGTGGTGAGAAGCCGGACCAGGAACCTCGCAACGAATGGCAATGGATCAATGAGGCAATGACGCCGCTGCTGGCCTCGTCCGATCAGTGATTGGCCGCTCATACCCGGCGCCGGTTCAACCGCCCGCGCCGGCAAATCTCCTGGCCGGCGAAGGATTTACTGTGCCGTCCAGCCACCATCAACCGGCAGCGTCGTGCCGGTAATCTGCTTGGCTGCATCCGAGCAGAGGAATACCGATAGCGCCGCGATCTCTTCCACCGTCACGAATTCCTTCGTCGGCTGGGCAGCAAGCAGCACATCATGCTTGACCTGCTCTTCCGTCATGTTGCGCGCCTTCATCGTGTCTGGGATCTGCTTCTCGACCAGCGGCGTCCAAACATATCCCGGCGCGATCGCGTTGACCGTCACGCCATCCTGCGCGGCCTCGAGCGCCACCGTCTTGGTGAGGCCGGCAATGCCATGCTTGGCCGAGACATAGGCCGACTTGAAGGGCGAAGCGACCAGCGCATGCGCAGAGGCAGTGTTGATGATACGGCCCCACTTGCGCGCCTTCATGCCGGGCAGTGCCGCCTTGATCGCGTAGAACGCCGCGAGCAGGTTGATGCGGATGATCGCTTCCCATTTGTCGTCGGGGAATTCCTCGATCGGCGCGACAAACTGAATACCGGCATTGTTGACCAGGATGTCGACGCTGCCAAAGGCCTTTTCAGCCTCCTGCACCATGGCGGTCACGTCCTCGCCCTTCAGCATGTTGGCGCCAGAGTAACGGCATTGGACGCCGAAATCCGCTTCGATCGCCACGCGCTCCTTTTCGATCTCGGCAGGATCGCCCAACCCATTGATGGTGACATTGGCGCCCTCGGCGGCGAAGGCCCGGGCGATGGCAAGGCCGATGCCGCTGGTCGAACCGGTGACGAGCGCGTTCTTTGAAGTCAGGGAACCCATGATGATCTCTCGGCTAGCAGTTGCAGTGACATTCTAACTAGGTGCATTGCAGCAAGTTTCCATCACAAACATGTGTCGATTTCATTCTGGAACCGACAAAGGACTGAAATCGTTCATCGACCCGACACAAACCCGTCATGCTGCCATGCAACATGACATCCGTTGTTCCTGATGTGACATCCGTCAATCCCGAGGTGACAGCTTGGAAATCGCAGACGTCGTGAAGCGCGCTTACGCTATGCCGCTGACCAACCCTTCCTTCCCACCCGGCCCTTATCGTTTCTTCGACCGCGAATATGTCATCATCACCTACCGCACCACGCGCGAAGCGCTGGAGGCGGTGGTGCCGGCTCCACTGGAAATCGACGGCGAGCCGCTGGTGAAATACGAATTCATCCGCATGCCGGACTCAACGGGCTTCGGTGACTACACCGAAAGCGGCCAGGTCATTCCCGTGCGTTTCAACGGTGAGCATGGTGTCTACGTCCATTCCATGTATCTGGACGATGATGCTCCGATCGCAGGCGGGCGCGAGTTGTGGGGCTTTCCAAAAAAACTGGCCAATCCGAAAATCGTCAACGAAGGCGAAGTGGTCGTCGGCACCCTGCATTATGGTTCGGTGCTCTGCGCCACCGGCACGATGGGCTACAAGCACCGCGAGGCCAACCGTGAACAGGTGATGGCTGCACTGACGGCGCCCAATTTCCTGGTCAAGATCATTCCGCACGTTGATGGCACGCCGCGCATCTGCGAGCTCGTACGCTATCGCCTCACCGACATCATGCTGAAGGAAGCCTGGACCGCCCCCGCTGCGCTCGACCTGCGCCCGCACGTCATAGCCGATGTGGCGCGCCTGCCAGTGCTCGAAGTCGTTTCGGCGCTGCATTTCACAGCCGACCTCACCCTCGGCCTCGGCGAGGTCGTCCACGACTACCTCACCGGCGCACGCTGACCTTTTTCAATCATGTGCCGGAGTTGACCGTGCTGGACCGCAACAGAACGAAGGCGAACATCGCCACCATCCAAGAAATCGCTTCCCAATACGACCGCGTCGCGCTCGTGCTGCAGGGTGGCGGCGCGCTCGGTGCCTATCAGGCGGGTGTCTATCAGGCCTTGTCCGATGCCGGTTGCGAGCCGACCTGGCTCTCCGGGGTTTCGATCGGGGCTATCAATGCCTCGATCATCGCCGGCAATGAGCCGAGCCGCCGCCTGCAGCGGCTGGAACAGTTCTGGCAGACGATTTCCGGCCGCAAGATCTGGGCCTACACGCCAGAGGGCGACATCTATCGCGACATCCGCAACCGTACCAGTTCGTGGATGACGATGACCATGGGACAGCCCGGCTTCTTCAAGCCCCGCTTCCCCAATCCATGGCTGGAACAGACAGGTGCCGAGGGTGCGACCAGCTTCTACGACACGGCAGAGTTGAAAGACACGCTTGAGCGAGTGATCGATTTCGACGTGCTCAACGATGGCCGCAAACGCCTGAGCGTCGGCGCCGTCAACGTACGCACGGGCAACTTCGTCTATTTCGACACCGACAAGGTGCGTATCGGGCCGGAGCACATCATGGCCTCCGGGGCCCTGCCCCCGGCCTTTCCTGCAATCCGCATCGAAGGCGAATACTACTGGGATGGCGGCATCGTCTCAAATACGCCGCTGCAATATCTGCTCGACCAGGAAGAGGACCGCAGCTCGCTGGTTTTCCAGGTCGATCTGTTCAGCGCTCGCGGCGTGCTGCCGCGTGGCATGCCGGACGTGCTGTCGCGTCACAAGGACATCATGTATTCCAGCCGTACGCGCCAGAACACCGACAATTTCAAGCGCATCCATGATTTGAAGATGCAACTTCTGGATGCTCTCAAGCGCGTTCCTGCCGAAATGCGCTCACCCGAGGAAGAGCGGCTGATTGCCGACTATTCCGACGCGGGCGTGGTCAACATCATCCACCTCATCTACCAGCACAAGGGGTATGAGGGACACGCCAAGGATTATGAATTCTCCGGCACCTCGATGCGTGAACACTGGGACACGGGGCTCGAGGATACACAGCGTACGCTACGGCACCACCAGTGGCTGACCCCACCGACGAATACAGAGGGCGTGGCCATCCACGATCTGCATCGCGAAGACCCGACCTGATCCAGGCATCCTGAGGTTTGGGTCGTCAGAAACGCAGGCTGACGCCGGCGCGGCGCAACAGCCAATAGAACAGCGCTGTAGCGCCTATGCCCAGTGCCACCGCCCACCAGAAACCGCTGTCGGCGTGGGTGAACGGCAAACCGGCCGTATTCATCCCGAAGACACCCACCACCAGTGTACCGGGCAGGAGCAGTGCGCTCATCACCGCCATGGCTTTGAGACTGCGGTTGGATTCGTCGGCCAGTTCAGCTGCCATTTCCTCCTGCAGCAATCTGGCGCGATCGTTGATCATGACGATTTCGCGGTCAAGTCGTTCAACTCGCGTCGAGAGGCGTTGCAACACGGTGTGAGCAGCTGAGGAAAGCTGCCATTCCTCGCGGTCCTCGTCTTCGAACAGCGCAACCATGCCAGAAACCGGCCGGTGCAGGGAGACCGCCAGTCGGCGCACTTCCTTGAGCCGCCGCCGCTCGTCGCTCAGCCGTTCGGTAACCAGATTGTCTTCCACCTCGTCGAGCTTTCGCGCCGCTTCGGCAAGCCTGAGGCCGGTGTTCTTGCAGAATGCTCCGACAATGGCCTCGAACAGATCGAAGGCCGTGGGCAGCTTCAACCCATCGCCCAGCGCACGGCGCAGTTGGTCGACACCCTCCAGCGAATGTCGACGTCCCGTCACCAGGACGCGTTCGGTAACTGCGAAATGCAGCCGGCCGATCGTGCTCGAACGTCGTTCGATATCCTTGTGCATGTCGGCCGACACGCCATGCACCACCCCATCTTCATGGCCCAGCACCAGACTGTCATGCCCTTCGAGGATGGCGCGGGAGGCATGCGGCAGCCGGCAGGCGTGCCCCACCCAGCCATGCGCGCGCTGGTCGACCAGATCAACGTGCAGCCACACCCACCCTTCTTCGGCGGCAAGGGCGGTTTCGATATCCTTCTGCGTCAGGACCGTCGCAGGCCGGCCGGGCAATGCCCGGTAGGCAAAGATCAGGCCCGGCACCTGATCGGTGTTTTCGCTGCCCGGAAGATTGAAACGCGGTGCTTCATTCATAGACGGCACGGCCTTGATTGGAGAAAGACTGGCACGGTAGGTTTGACCGCGCCAGCCCTCGCTTTGACGACAAGAACCCGCGGCTAGAACAGCGCGCGCATCACCACGAAGAGTCCGAAAGCCAGCGCGATCGAGGCAGGCAGGGTCAGTACCCAGGCGAGCAGCATGTTGCGCACTGTCGACCACTGCAGACCGGAACCATTTGCCGCCATCGTGCCGGCAACGCCCGACGACAGAACATGGGTGGTCGAGACCGGCAGCCCAAGCATGTCGGCGGCACCGATCGTACCCATTGCAACGAGCTCAGCCGAAGCACCCTGGCCGTAGGTCAGGTGCGTCTTGCCGATCTTTTCGCCAACGGTGACAACGATACGTCTCCAGCCGACCATGGTGCCAAGCCCAAGCGCCAAAGCGATGGCGACCTTGACCCAGAGCGGGATGAACTTGGTCGCGTTGTCGACGGCCTTGTGATAGGCCGTCACCACCTTGAGATCATCGGCCTCCATCGGCAGCAGCTTCTTCTTGTCGATCAGCTTCAGCGCTTCACCGATCAGGTAGATGTCATTGCGCGCGTTGCTGACCAGTTCGATCGGCAGTTTTTCAACCGACGGATAAGGCGACACCAGCGTGTTGGTCTGCTCGATGAACGTCTGCAACGCGGGAGTCGTCTGGTCGGTCCAGGTCTTGGTACGCACCGCCTCGCTGACGGTGGCCTTGGCGTCGCTGACGGTGACACCTGGCTTCACATACTTTCCAAGCACCGTGTCCACCTGAGCGGCGGCTGTCTTGTAGGCTTCCAGGTAGTTAACATCCGGCGTGCGGTTCAGCGCAAACGCGGTCGGGACAACGCCGATCAGGATCAGCATGATCAGGCCCATGCCCTTCTGGCCATCATTGGAACCATGCGCGAAGGACACGCCCGTACAGGTGAAGATGAGCAGCGCGCGGATCCACAACGGCGGCGGCGTATTGCCTTTCGGTGCTTCGTAAAGTGCCTTGTTGCGGACGAGCAGCTTCATCACCAGAAGCAGCAACGCTGCCATGCCGAAGCCGAACAGCGGCGAGATCAACAGCGACATGCCGACTTCCGTTGCCTTCGTCCAGTCGACGCCGCTGGTGGCGCTGCCGGCAGGCGCCAGGAACTGGTTGGCCAGGCCGACACCGACGATCGATCCGATCAGCGTGTGCGAGGAAGAGGACGGCAGGCCGAGATACCAGGTACCGAGGTTCCAGATGATCGCTGCCGTCAGCAACGAAAACACCATGGCAAGACCAGCGCTTGAGCCGACTTGCAGGATAAGTTCCACCGGCAGCAGCGAAATGATGCCGAAGGCGACCGCGCCGCTGGCCGTGAGCACGCCGAGGAAATTGAAAAAACCCGACCACATGACAGCGAGTTCCGCCGGCATGGAATGTGTGTAGATCACGGTTGCCACCGCATTCGCGGTATCGTGGAAGCCGTTGACGAATTCAAAGCCGAGCGCGATCAGCAGCGCCAGGCCGAGCAAAATCCACGGCACGGCCACGGCGCTTGTCAGATCCTGGCTCAGCGCGTAGCCGACATAGATCAGCCCGCCGATCACGATTGCCAGGAAGACCGGCGTGAACCATTTGCCGACCATGCTGGGTCCATCGAGCGGATGCTCGGGTCGCGGAATTCCTATTTCACTTGAGGTTAAATCCACCATTGTCCCGCTCCTTTTGCAGTGCAGCAAAATTCAAGGGGACCCTATTTCGGCTAAGTGAACCTGATGTGACGACCACCTTCGCGGGCGGCAGACCGTCGGCGGCCGTCGCTCCCGCGTAGACCGCTTTGGCATGCCAACGATGCCCTGTATTGCAACTTCTCACAGCACAGGCATCGGCTCCATCTCGGCATCAAATAATCTTCAATATTTGTCTAAATTTCTTCTAGCCTGTGTTGTGCCTTTGTTAAGCAAAAGCCCGATCTACACTTTGTTTACCATTTGGCTTAACCGGTCCGCAATCGAAGCCTCACAAAATAGGCCACGGTTCGCAAAGAGACCGTCGAACGAACGTCACAACCGGGCAAAGGGTACCACCATGACCAACCTTCTCTCGCGCTTCTTCAAGGATGAATCCGGCGCGACCGCCATCGAATATGGCCTGATCGCCGCTCTGATCGCACTTGCGATCGTTACCGGTGCCGGCTTCCTCGGCAACACGATCAACAACAAGTTCAACGCCATTGCCAGCAAGCTGGCGACCTCCGGCAACGGAAACCTCTAACAATCGAGCTGGCAAGCTTTCGAAATCCATTCGGATATTCGAAAACAAATTTTGGGGCGCCATGGCGCCCCAAAACACTTTCGGTCGCCTGACTTTTGTTGGACCATGACGGTTGTAAGCCGCCACTGAGTGCGCCTGTCTCTGGACCCTGCCACCACTTGCACTATATATCCGGGTGCAGCCAACAAGGCTGCAAACTCGGAGCGGCGAATGATGGCGCGCCACCTCATTTTCACGATTTGTCTCGGCACCACTTTACTGATGCCGGTCACCGCAACATTGGCGGCGGGCGAAACGCTTCTCGCGCAGGTGCAGCCGCAAACCAATTCGGTTGGTCAGGCCGATCTCCAGGCATTGCGCAACCAGGTCCAGCGCCAGCAATTCCAGCAGCAGCAGCAGATTTATCGCGAGATCGACAGGCAGGTCATTACCCCGCCACAGGCTGTCGCACCCTCCTTGCGGCAACCCTGTCAAACCTCGTCCAATGGCGGTGGCGCAGTGGGTGGCTGTCGCTGACAGAACAGTGCAATTTACTTAGCCGTCTATTATAAATAATATACCTGCTGC
Organism: Mesorhizobium loti; assembly: GCF_002858745.1. Taxonomy (GTDB): domain Bacteria; phylum Pseudomonadota; class Alphaproteobacteria; order Rhizobiales; family Rhizobiaceae; genus Mesorhizobium; species Mesorhizobium loti_F. The sequence continues at coordinate 43,510 of NZ_PJRO01000015.1, forward strand.
AAGCGAGCCGCAGCGCTCGTTGTCGATGTTTTGTGTTATTTGAAAGCCTGCCTGAACCGCCAGGCGGGTTTGAATGGAAGTGCCATGGCGGCAACCAAGAAAAAGAGCGGGCGCCAGAATGCGCCCAGGAAAAATACCGCTCCGACCGCAGCCAAACCGTCGGTCGCAAAACCGTTGCCAAAAAAACAAGCGGTCGAGCAGGCCAAGAAGGGCAAAACCATTCGCCAGGTTGCTGCCATCCCCTTTCGCCAGGGAACAGATGGTGGGATTGAAGTGATGTTGGTGACATCGCGTCAGACGCAACGTTTCATTGTCCCCAAAGGCTGGCCGATGCCGGGAAAGAGCGGCCGCAAGGCCGCCACCATAGAAGCCCAGGAGGAAGCGGGCGTCATCGGCAAGACGTTGAAGCAGCCTGCAGGCAGCTATTCCTACTGGAAACGCCTGACGTCCAGCTTCGCGCGCGTCAACGTCACTGTCTATCTGCTTGCCGTCAGCGACGAGCTTGCGAACTGGCCCGAGGCAAGCACCCGCCAACGGGCCTGGCTCAAAGCAGATGATGCCGCAACTTTGATCGACGAGCCGGAACTGGCGACACTTTTGAAGACGCTGCGCCTTCCTGCAGAATAGCCATCGCAGAAAACGCAACGCGGATGCTTCCCCGCGCGAACGCCTACTTCGCTTGCGGCAGCCGCTCGAAAAGGATCGTAGGCTCCCCATGATAGGTCGTACGCAGCACCTCAGCGTAGCCGGCCTTGCCTGCCACTTTGAGTGAAGGGGCATTATCCGGGTCGATGATGCAAACGGTTCGGCCCGTTCCGAGCGTCTCGTCGGCCCAGGCGACCATGCACGCAACCACTTCACCGGCGATACCCTTGCCATGTGCTTCGGAAGACAACGCCCAACCGGCTTCGGGCGTGCCTTCCAATGAGGGCGTGATATCGCGCTTCATATCGTGAAAACCGGCCTCGCCGATGAAACGTCCAGTCACCTTGTCTTCGATCGCCCAATAGCCATAGCCAATCAGGGACCATAGGCCTGCATGTCGCAGGAAGCGCATCCAGCTTTCTTCACGCGTACGCACCTTGCCACCGATGAAACGACATACGACCGGATCGGCCCACATCTGAGCATAAGCACCGAAATCATCCAAGGCGTGAGCACGCAGGATGGTTCTTTCGGTCTCGAGGATCGGTGCGGTGCGAATTGTTATGGTCATCGTTGCCTCTTGATCTCAGCCGCACCTAACAGGCGGTACATAGAGAGCAAGGGCCAGTCGACGCGACAGGCCCCAGCCAGAAACCGGTCTCGACACTTCAACTGAACAAAACAGGACAGCCAGGTTCAACCGTGCCAGGCCATGTTCATGTAGACGCCACCGGTCTTCAGCTCGTCCAGCATCTGGTTGAGGCGTTTCATCCGCGTCTCCTCGCGCTTGGCTCTCGCGATCCAACCGAGATAGTCGTTCTTCTGGTAGTCGGGCCGCGCGGCATAAGCAGCATCGAGCCCACTCTGATCGAGAGCGGCCCGGATATCATCCGGCATGGGATTGATGGCACGTGTCAACTTGGTCATTCGGCAACATTAGTCGCCCGCGGATGCAGGTCAATTCAGCGATGCTCGATCAAGCCCGCTGGGCTTTTCTCTGCTGACATCGTATGAAACGCGAGATCACGAAGAGGGAACGCAGATGGAAACCACCGATCTCGTCCTGGCCATTCTGCATCACCTGCTTGCCTTCTCGCTGGCTGGCGTCATCGCTGCCGAATTCGTGCTGATACGCAACGAATTGACGCCCGCCACGTTACGGCGCCTCGCCCGCGTTGACCGCCACTACGGCCTGCTTGCCGTGCTGATCATCCTTGTCGGTATCGGCCGGGTCTTTCACGGCCTCAAGGGCTGGGAATTCTATGTCTACAACTGGGTGTTCTGGGTGAAGATGGCGATCTTCGCGGCGGTTGGCCTGCTCTCCATTGGACCGACCATCCGTTTCATCGCCTGGAACCGGCAGGTGGTTGCGAACAGTGCATTCCAGGTGCCAGCGCACGAGCTCTCCGCTGTACGCCGCAATGTCTGGCTGGAGGCACTGCTTTTCCTGGCAATCCCGGCTTTCGCTGCCGCAATGGCACGTGGTTACGGTCTCTGAGACCGGCTGGCTTGGAGCACTTCGTTGGCCGGTTCGAGCGGCGCCAGTTCGACCAGCGGTGCCGGAATGGCATTTGTCTTTTCGGCAGCCCTGCAGATGTCGGCGATGATACAGGCCTGGCAGTCGGGTTTGCGTGCCTTGCAGACATAGCGGCCGTGCAGGATCAGCCAGTGATGCGCATGCCGCATGTATTCGTCCGGAATGATCCGGATAAGCCCTTCCTCGACCTGTTCCGGCGTCTTGCCGGGCGCAAGGCCAAGCCGGTTTCCGATGCGCAGAATATGGGTATCCACCGCCATCGTGTGCTGGCCGAAGGCCATGTTGAGCACGACGTTGGCGGTTTTCCTGCCCACACCAGGCAGCTTGATGAGCTCGTCGCGGCTGGCAGGCACCTCGCCGCCATAGTCGGCGATCAAGGCCTTTGAAAGCAGGATCACGTTCTTGGCCTTGTTGCGCCACAGACCGATGGTGCGGATGTATTCGCCCACCTTGGTCTCGCCCAGCGCCAGCATCTTCTCCGGTGTGTCGGCCACCTTGAACAGCGGCCGGGTCGCCTTGTTGACGCCGGCGTCGGTCGCTTGTGCCGACAGCACCACCGCCACCAGAAGGGTGAAGGCATTCACATGTTCGAGTTCGCCCTTGGGCTCGGGCCGCTGCACAGCGAAACGGCGGAAGATTTCGTGTACTTCAGCCGGCGTGTAAGCTGATTTGCTGCGTGGTGGTTCCTTTGCGACGGGCCGTGGCGTCCCGCTGCGCTTGGGCGCGGGCTGATTTTCCGGACTGCGACGATCTTTGAGCTTGGGGGCTGCCATACGCTTCCTATAATATCAGGCCATGAGCGATACAAATGTCCCTTTCGCCGCTGACGAACCGATCTTTCAGGCTCTGCTCATGCCGCACCGCTCGCTTGGCCGCGTCGGTTTCGCGATCCTGATTGGTGCGTTGCTGTTGTGCTGGGCGGTGACGGGTGTGATTTTCCTGGCCAACGGTGCCTGGCCGGTCTTTGGCTTCTTCGGTCTCGACATCCTGGCCATCTATGTCGCCTTCCGGCTCAACTACCGGGCCGCGCGTGCGCGTGAAGAAGTCTCGGTGTCGCGCACGGCGCTCGACATCCGCAAGACCGCCCCCTCGGGGAAAACCGAAGAACATCGGTTCAACCCGTTCTGGTCGCGCTTTTCGGTGGCGCGTCACACCGAGATCGGCATCACCGCAATGGCCGTCGAGTCGCGAGGTCAAAGCGTGCCGATCGGCGGCTTCCTGAACCCGGACGACCGCGAGAGCTTCGCCAAGGCATTCACCCGCGCGCTTGCCACCGTCAAAGCGCGCTGATCTTCGCAGGAAACGGGTGGAGACTGCCTCCGGAAATCCCGATATTCGCGTTCTGAAGCATGATCCCGAAAAGTTGCAGACTTTTCGGACAAGATGATGCGATGAAACAAGAAGATGGAGCGGAATGCATAGCATTCCGTCCCGGGAGAAATTGCCATGAACGCTCATCTCGCTATGAATAGCAAAATGCCGATGAAGATCGCTCCGACCCTCGAGAAGGACATCACGCCGGACGGCAGTGACTATGAGGTCGTGCGCCGCGCCATCGAAAAAATCAGCCTCGATTATCGCGACCAGCCGTCGCTGGAGGCTCTCGCCGAAGAGGTCGGCGAAACGCCAACCGGATTGCAGAAGTTGTTCACCCGCTGGGCTGGGTTGTCGCCGAAGGCTTTCCTCCAGGCCGTGACACTCGATCATGCCCGCAGATTGCTCGATTCAGGCATGCCGCTGTTGGAAACCTCCCTCGAAGTCGGCATGTCCGGCCCCGGGCGCCTGCACGACCTGTTCGTGACACATGAAGCAATGTCACCGGGCGACTACAAGACCCGTGGCGAAGGACTGACCATTCGCTATGGCTATCACATTTCGCCTTTCGGCGTCGCGCTGATCATGGTCACCGATCGTGGTCTGGCCGGCCTGGCTTTCAATGACGCAGGCAGCGAGCAGGCCGCCTTCAGAGACATGTCGAGCCGCTGGCCGAACGCCAACTATGTCGAAGACATCAGCGCCACGGCACCCTATGCCGCGCGCATCTTCGACCCGACCCACTGGCGCTCCGAGCAGCCGCTGCGGGTGGTGATGATCGGCTCGGATTTCCAGATCCGCGTCTGGGAAGCACTGCTGCGTATCCCGATGGGCAAGGCCTGTACCTATTCAGCGATCGCCGCTGAGATCGGCCAGCCGACTGCGAGCCGGGCCGTGGGCGCTGCGGTCGGCGCCAACCCGCTGTCCTTCGTGGTGCCCTGTCACCGGGCGCTCGGCAAGTCCGGCGCGCTGACCGGCTATCACTGGGGTCTGACCCGCAAGCGCGCTATTCTGGGTTGGGAAGCGGGCCAGCTTTCGGTCGGCGCAGCCTGAAATCGGAAGCAATTTACGGGGCAAGCACCCCGCGCATAGAGCAATTCCAGGAAAGTGTGCAACGGTTTTCCGTCCGGAATTTCTTAAAAACAAAGAGTTAGAGCGTTCTTTGGGCGTCCGACCGGACACGCAGCGCTCTCAGCTTCGACCCGAACAGGTTGATGCACAGACCCGCAATGACAAGGCTGGACGCGCCAAGCTTCCAGCCTTGCAGCGGCTCACCGAGCAGCACGGCGGAGCCGAGAAAGCCGAACACCGGCACCAGCAGCGTGAACGGGGCGACCGTCGATACCGGGTATTGCGCAAGCAGGCTCGCCCAGACGGCAAAGCCCAGCAGTGTCGACAGGTAGACGATATAGGCGATGGAGCCGACCGACACCCAGTCGAGATTGGTGAAGCTGGATATCAGGTGATCTGGATCGAGCACCAGCGCCACCGCCAGTAGGATCGGCAGCGCAAAAAGGCTGCCCCACACCACCAGCCCGAGAACGTTGGGCGTTGTAGAAAGCTGCGAAATCCGCTTTGAGGCGATATTGCCCGCGCCCCAGGAGGCCGCCGCTGCGACAAGCAGGACCAGGCCGACGACGCTGACGTCGCCCCCGACATTGAAGGCCACCACGCCAACACCGGCGAAAGCGAGCAATGCGCCGGCCAGTTGCCATATTGTCGGTCGTTCGCCGAGCAGCAGCACCGACAGACCAATGGTGAAGAACACTTGCAATTGCAGGATGAGCGAGGACAGGCCTGCACTCATGCCAAGTTTCATACCGGTGAACAGGAAGCCGAACTGCATGGCGAAGATCAAAAGGCCGTAGAGTGCAATCAGGCGCAACGGCACCTTGGGGCGCGGAATGAAGAACACCCAGGGGAAAGCCGCGAGCACAAAACGTGCCACGCCCAGCGCCAGTGGCGAAACCTGTCTCAACCCCAGCTTGATGATGGCGAAGTTGACGCCCCAGATGAAAACGATCCCGAGGGCCAGCAGAAGATGACGCAGGCGCATGGTTCAACTTTCCTGATGGGATCATTTAAATAATTGAATTTATTACTCTATTTTACTCGTCCAGCGACGAATCCGCAAGGTATCGTGCTTATCGGGTGTATCACTCTCTCTGTTCGAAGAATTACGCGGGGAAAGGAGGGCTCGCCTGTCGGCAAATCAGTTTCTTTCGATATGCAGAAACGCTAGGGTCCGCGCCAAAATAAGATCAGAATATTCTCGAGGGGGCCCGCCTTGATCGTCACCATCGGTTCCATCAACCTGGACCTTATCGCCACGGTCGAGCGCTTGCCAGGCCCTGGTGAGACGGTGCCCGGAACCTCCTTCACCACGGCGCCCGGCGGCAAGGGCGCCAATCAGGCGCTGGCCGCTGCACGCGCTGGCGCCGAGGTGCGTATGGTTGGCGCCGTCGGCAAGGATGGCTTCGCCGGTGAAGCACTGGCGCTGCTGGAGTCCGGCAAGGTCGACCTGTCGGCGGTCGCCCGGACCCACAGCTCCACTGGTACCGCCCACATCCTGGTCGGCGGCGACGGCGAGAACATGATCGCGGTGGTGGCCGGCGCCAATGATGCCGTGCTGCCCGGCGACATCGCCAAGGCTCCGCTCAAGAAAGGTGACGTCGTGCTGTTGCAGCACGAAATCCCGCTGAAGACGGTGGCGGCCGCACTCGATAGGGCACGCGAGGCTGGCGCGATCACCGTGCTCAACACCGCACCCGCCCGCATCGAAGCCGCCGGGCTGCTCGCCAAGGCTGACTATGTCGTGGCCAACGAAACCGAGTTCGACCTCTATTGCGAACCGCTCGGCTTGACCGCAGCGGATCGCAGCGAACGCATGCGCGCCTATGCAAGCAAGACCGGCCACACCATTGTTGTCACGCTCGGCGGTGAAGGCGTTCTGGCAGCGACCGGCACCGACTTCCTGAAAGTGCCAGCTCTCAAGATCGTTCCGGTGGACACGGTGGGCGCCGGCGACACGTTCTGCGGCTATCTGGCGGCGGGGCTGGAAAGCGGCCTGCCGCTGAAGACAGCGCTCACACGGGCCGCCGCAGCCGGCTCGCTCGCCTGCCTGAAGCCGGGCGCCCAGCCAGCGATCCCGCTGGCGGCCGAAGTCGAGGCAGCTCTCAACACGGACAGCCACTGACATGACGGAGATACGCCCGACGAGCCGGCATGCCATTGCACCGGCCGGTGATATCTGCGGCCTGAGCGCAGTCGATCTCGCCGCGGCGATCCGCGAGCGACGGCTTGCCGTGCGCGAAGTCATAACCGCTTTTCTCAATCGTATCGAAGCATTCAACCCGAAGGTCAATGCGATCGTCTCGTTGCGCGATCGCACCGATCTCCTGGCCGAGGCTGATGCGGCGGATACTTATCTCACCGCCGGCGACACAACAGGTAGCCTGTTCGGCCTGCCCATCGCCATCAAGGATCTTGCGCAGACAAAGGGCCTCAAGACCACATTCGGCTCGCCGATCTTCGCCGATCTCGTGCCCGAGGCAGATGAGTATTTTGTCGAGCGTATGCGCAAGGCCGGCGCCATCGTCATCGGCAAGACCAATGTACCGGAATTCGGCCTCGGGTCGAACACCTATAACCCCGTCTTTGGACCGACGCTCAACGCGTTCGACCCCACCTGGACGGCAGGCGGATCCAGCGGCGGCGCCGCTGTCGCTCTGGCGCTCGACCTCGTACCGCTGGCCGACGGCAGCGACTTCGGCGGCTCGCTACGCAACCCCGGCGCCTATAACAACGTCTTCGGCTTTCGCCCTTCACAAGGCCTCGTACCGGGCGGTCCAGGCTTCGAGGTCTTCCACGCGCAAATGGGCGTGGAAGGACCGATGGGCCGCAGCGTGCGCGACTTGGCGCTCCTGCTCGACGTGCAGGCCGGCTACCATCCACATGCACCGCTGTCGTACGATCCACAGGGATCGTTCCTGAAAGGGATCGATGACGGACCGGCGGCCAGTGGCAGAATCGGCTGGATGGCTGATCTCGGCGGCCATCTGCCTATGGAAGATGGCATCCTCGATCTTTGCGAGACAGCACTGCGGCGGCTCGCCGGCATCGGCTTCGAGGTCGAACCGCTGCTGCCAGATGTCGATTTCGAGGCGCTGTGGCAGGCTTTCGTGACGCTGCGCCAATCCTCCAGCGGCTGCGGACTGAAGCTGCTCTATGACGACCTGGCAAAGCGGGCGCTCCTGAAGCCTGAAGCGATTTGGGAAGCGGAAGGCGCCGCCAAGCTCACCGCCCCGCAGATCCACGCCGCAGCAATGCGGCGTACCGCCTGGCACCACACGCTTCTGGCGCTGTTCGAGCACTACGATCTGCTGGCACTGCCAACGGCGCAGGTTTTTCCTTTCGAAGTCTCCACGCACTGGCCGCACAAGGTCGCAGGGCGCGACATGGACAGCTATCATCGCTGGATGCAGGTCACGGCGTTCGCCACACTCGGCGGTTGTCCGACTGTGAATGTGCCCGCAGGCTTCGATACCAGAGGCAGGCCGATGGGCATGCAGCTGATCGGCCGGCCGCGCGGCGACCTTGCCGTATTGCGCGCCGCGGCAGCCTATGAAGCCGCCCTGCCCTGGAAAGCCGGCGCTTCGCCCGAGAATTAGGCCTCAAAGACACGCTTGACTAACTCATAGCTCGTCAGTTATACGTCAATCCATAGCCAACGGGTTATTGATTTTCGATGACGGACGCGCACGACCTGCTGTTCAAAACGCTTTCCGACCCGACCCGCCGGGCAATTTTCGAGCGGCTGTGCCGCGGTGGAGAGCAGACTGTTGGCGCCCTGACAACGCATGCCGGCGTCTCGCAACCCGCGGTCTCGAAACATCTGGGGATCCTGAAACACGCGGGTCTGGTGCGCGATCGTCACGAGGGTCGCCAGACGCATTACAGCGCGCAACTTGGCGCACTGGCTCCGCTGGTCGACTGGACAAAGGAGATGGCCAGCTTCTGGGAAAGTCGTTTCGACGACCTCGAGGACCTGCTGAGGAGGATGGATCAATGAGCCAAACACGCACCGTTGTCGTTGAACGGGAAATCCCGTTTCCACCGGAAAAGCTGTGGCGCGCACTGACGCAACCGCACCTGATCGAGGAGTGGCTGATGAAGAACGACTTCAAACCCGCTGTCGGCCACCGGTTCAATCTGCGCGGCGAATGGGGCGGCGTGCTAGATTGCGAAGTGCTCGCCATAGAGCCGCAAAAGATACTGTCGTATAGCTGGGACTTCATCCATGACGACCCGGCTTACGGGATGAAAAGCGTGGTCACCTTTACGCTGACGGCCACGGCGAAGGGCACGCATCTGCGCATGGAGCAGTCCGGCTTCCGACCGGACCAGAAGCAGGCCTTCGGTGGCGCCAAGGCTGGCTGGCAGCAGTTCTTCACCAATCTCGAACAACTCCTGGCCAAGGACGATTAGGTCCCCAGCCCGGCAGACCGCTTCACTTACTTTGGAAAGAGGGAACCATGATCTGGAACAAATGGATTCGACAGCTCCATCGATGGCTGTCGATCATCTTTACCACCACCGTCGCCGCCAACTTCATCGCCATGGCGATGGGACAACCTCCGGCCTGGATCGTCTACTCGCCACTGCTTCCACTTTTCCTGCTGCTGTTCAGCGGGCTCTACATGTTCGTTCTGCCTTACGTCGCCAAGGGCGGCGACGGCCAGCCGACCAGCGGGTAGGATCGACAGTGATGCCAGATGGAAAAGTTCCGAAAACGGCAAAGACCGCAAAGCAAGCCGCCAAGATCAACCCGGACAAGCCGGTTCTGCTTTCCGGCGGCAATCCTCAGATCGCCAAGGGCTATGGCGATGCGCCGGTGCAGGCATACATAACCGCAGCGCCCGGCTGGAAGAGCGATGTCACCCGCCGCCTCGACACGATCATCGAGAACACCGTTCCCGGCGTGCGCAAGGCCGTGAAATGGAACTCGCCCCTCTATGGTGTCGCCGACGAAGGCATGGGCTGGTTTCTCGGCATCCATCTCTTCGCCAAATATGTGAAAGTGTCCTTCTTCCGCGGCGTGTCGTTGCACCCGGTCCCGCCCGGCGCCTCCAAACACAAAGAGGTGCGCTACTACGACGTCTACGAAGACAAGCTCGACGAAGCAAAATTTGCCGATTGGGTAAGGCAAGCCAGCCAGTTGCCGGGAGAGAAGATGTAGCCGGCGGGTCACGATCACGACCGCACACCAGTTCCAGTACAAGATGAACGAAACGATTGAGGACGGACAATGCTCTTTCTGATGCTGATTTTTCAGGACGACGCGAAAATGGCGACGGCAACAGCCGAGGAAAAGGAAGCCATCGGGCGCGACTATGGCGAATTCAACAAATTCCTTGCCGAAAGCGGCGCCTTGCGCGGGACAGCTACATGGCCCGCTGGCGTTACGACCATCCGCTCGCAGGACGGCAAGGCGCTTGCCACCGAGGGGTCCTATCAAGGGACCGGAGACAGGGTTGCCGGCTTCTTTCTCATAGAGGTCGCGGATAAGGACGCTGCGATCGCATTCGCCAAGCGCGTACCCGGCGTACAATATGGCGGCATCGAGATTCGACCCGTTCAGGTATAGACCATGACAAAGAACACGAGCGCCTCTGAAGATCCCTCCCCTTCCGAACTCATCGATCAGACCATCAAAGCCTTGGCCGATTGGCGCGGCGAAACGCTCGCCCGGCTGCGTGCGCTGATCAGGCAAGCCGATCCCGATGTTGTCGAAGAGGTGAAGTGGCGAAAGCCGTCCAACTCGATGCTGGGGGTTCCGGTGTGGGAACATGACGGCATGATCTGCACCGGCGAGACCTACAAGGCAGCCGTGAAGCTGACCTTTGCCAAAGGCGCTTCGGTGGAAGACCCTTCCAGCCTCTTCAATTCCAGCCTCGACGGCAACACCAGGCGCGCGATCGATTTTCAGAAGGACGATGTGATTGACGAAGAAGCCTTCAAGGCGCTCATCCGCGCCGCCGTGGCTGTGAATACCTCGCAGGCAGGGAAGAAGTCGAAGAAGGCCTGACCACGGACCTGGTTTCCTGCAACCAGTGCCTGAAGCGGCCGTGCCGTGCCTACGCTCCCCTTGCACCTCCAAAGGCCGCGTGCATTGATCGCAATGCCGGCTGACGCCGGCATCGGATTGGGAGATCGTCCATGTCGCCTTCACTCTACGCCGCCTATGTCGTGGCCTGCATCGTCATCGTCCTTGTGCCGGGACCGACGGTGACGCTGATCATTGCCAATTCGATCCGTCACGGCACGCGTGCAGGGCTTGCCAATGTGGCGGGCACACAGATCGGGCTCGCTGTCACCATCGGCGTCGTCGCCATCGGCCTGACCTCGCTGATTGCCGGCATGGGGCACTGGTTCGAATGGGTTCGCCTCCTCGGCGCCGCATACCTCATCTGGATGGGCATCCAGATGTTCCGCAACAAGGGCAGCCTGAACCCGGACGGCTCGGTCAGGAAGCCGCGTGGCGGCTTCGTGCTGCAGGGTGTGCTGGTTGCCATCAGCAATCCCAAGACACTGGTGTTCTTCGGCGCCTTCTTCCCGCAATTCATCGACCCGAGCGGCAATTTTTCGTTGCAGATGACCGTGATGGGCCTGACAGCCCTGGCCTTCGCTGCGGTTTCCGACAGTTGCTACGCCCTCGCCGCGGGCCGCGCAGGGCGCCTGCTGTCAACAAACCGCATCAGACTGCTCTCCAGGATCAGCGGCGGTTTCCTGGTCGGCGGCGGCCTGTGGCTGGCCTTCACGCGGGCGAGATAACAGTCCGATCTGGAGAGGCGAACAACACACAAATTCCGTTTAACTAGAGCGTTTCCGTCTTTCTCGGAAACGCTCTAGTTCTTTGTTTCTACGCAATTCCGGACGGAAAACCGCTACGCACTTTCCTGGAACTGCTCCAACGTCAAAGCCGTCCCAGCCTCTCCGCCAGCAGCGCAAAGAAACCGTCCGCGTCGATGTCGCGCATGACGGTGGCGTTCTTCGGCCGGTCGGTCACGCCCCACCAGTCGATCACCGTCATGCCCATGGTAAGATCCGAGGCCGTTTCAACGCTGACGTTGCAATGGCGACCCTTGAACAGTTCGGGCTTCAGCAGATAGGCGACGACGCAAGGATCATGCAGCGGCCCACCGTCGGTGCCATACTTTTCCTCGTCGAAACGCTCAAAGAAATCGAGCAGTGCGGCGGTTGCGTCACCCACTTTCGAACCCATCTTGCGGAACGCCTCGACCCGCGCGGCCGTCGTCAGTGCCTTGTGGGTCACGTCGAGCGGCATGACCACGATCGGCACCCCGGAACGGAACACGACGTCTGCGGCATGCGGATCGACATAGATGTTGAACTCGGCCGCCGGGGTGACATTGCCACCCTCGAAGAACCCACCGCCCATCAGCACGATTTCCTTGATGCGCGTGGCGATCTTCGGCTCACGGACCAAGGCCAGCGCGATATTGGTGAGCGGACCGAGCGGACACAGCGTTACCGTACCGGGTTCCTCGCGCATCAGCGTCTCGACGATGAAATCGACGGCATGCTGCTCCTGCAGCTTCATCGTCGGCTCCGGCAGGTCGGGGCCGTCGAGACCGGTCTTGCCGTGCACATGTTCGGCGGTGACCAGTTGCCGGACCAGTGGTCGAATGGCGCCTGAAAACACCTTGACGTCGGGGCGGCCAGCCAGCTCGCAGATCTTGAGGGCATTCTTTTCAGTGAGCCTCAGCGGCACATTGCCGGCAACTGCGGTGATGCCGACCACATCCAGTTCGGGGCTCGCCAACGCCAGCAATATGGCTACGGCATCGTCCTGACCTGGATCGGTGTCGATGATGATCTTGCGTTTATCCGGCATTTTGTGTCCTTGGTTGGCAGGTCTTTTGATGGCTTGAACTCGCCCGCGCGGCGGACCATATCAATGAAGACCGGGAAAATGCCAGTCGGGTTTTCACCGGTTCATGTCGCTCTTGGAGGACAACGGTACGATGAGTCGAATGACGCCCTTTTCCAGCCCGCTTCTTTTGGGTTTCGATGCAATGGAAAAGACGCTGGAACGCCTGGCGAAGTCCGGCGACAGCTATCCGCCCTACAACATCGAACGGCTGCATGGCAGCGAAGGCGACGCCGAGAGGCTGCGCATCACGCTGGCGGTTGCCGGCTTCGCGGAAGACGATCTGGACGTGACCACCGAAGAAAACCAGTTGGTGGTGCGTGGGCGCCAGAACGATGACACCGAACGCGAATACCTTCACCGCGGTATTGCGGCCCGCCAGTTCCAGCGCTGTTTCGTGCTGGCAGACGGAATGCGGGTATTGGCGGCGGAGTTGAAGAACGGTCTTCTGTCGATCGACCTCGACCGGCCGGAAGCCGAAAGGCTGGTACGAAAAATAAACATATCGGTGAAAGACTGACTTTGCCGATGGCTCTTGCGCGCGGCGGCCCTGGACAGGCGCCTCGCTGAAAGGAGGCTTAAAATGCCCAGAACTATCGAAAGACTGACCATGACCAACAGCGAACTCGCCCATCTCGGCGAGGGCTCGGTCGCCTATCTCAGAAAAGTGTCGAGCGATGACCTGCGCGGCCGCTTCCCCGGCCTCGAGGAAATCCAACCCGGCATGGAGCTGTGGGCGCTATTTGCCGCCAACGGCCAACCGATCCTGTTGTCGGACGCCCGCGACCGCGCGCTTGCCGGCGCGATGGAGAACGACCTGACCACTGTCGCCATTCATTAGAGCGTTTCCGTTTTTTACGGAACACAGAAACACTCTAACTCTTTGTATTTACGCAATTCCGGACGGAAAACCGTTACACACTTTTCCTGGAATTGCTCTAACGGCGGTTATCTGGTTGGAATGGAAAAGGGCGGCATTCGCCGCCCGTGGGAACTTTAATTTTCCGAGACCTCAGGCAGCATGCGAAGCCGGTGCCTGCGAAAGCAGCGCCAGGATGGCATTGGCGTCGCGCGTGCCGCGGATCTTGGCAACCGTGTCGGCATCGCGCAGCAGCCGCGCGATGCGCGACAGCGCCTTGAGATGGTCGGCGCCGGCGCCTTCGGGCGCCAACAGCAGAAACACCAGGTCGACCGGTTGGTCGTCGAGTGATTCGAAATCGACGGGCGTTTCCAGGCGCGCGAACACGCCGGCGATACGCTTTACCCCCGGCAGCTTGCCATGCGGAATGGCGATGCCGTTGCCGACACCGGTGGAGCCCAGCCGCTCACGCTGCAGGATGATGTCGAAAACCTCGCGCTCCGGAATGCCGGAGATCGTGGCGGCGCGCTCGGAGAGCAACTGCAGGAGCTGCTTCTTTGAGTTCGCCTTCAACGCCGGCATGATTGCCGGAACGTCGATCAGATCACTCAGATCCATGCTGAAAAATCCCTTTTTCGCCCACCACCCCTGGCCGCGCTGAAGCACGGCTGGAGGTCGTTATCCCTGTGCGACTTTTGTTGTCGAAGGGTCGATCCAGCCAATATTACCGTCCGGCCGGCGGTAGACGATGTTGAGGTGGTCGTTTCCGGCGTTGCGGAAAACGAAGACGGGACTGTCCTTGGTATCCAGTTCAATCACCGCCGAAGCGACCGACATGGTCTTCAGAGCCATGGTCGATTCCGCAACGATGGCGGGGGCGTAATTTTCCGGGATTTCCTCGTCGTCATCGGCGAGCGGCGCCATCACCGTATAGGCGATATCGGTGGCCGCACCGTTGCCGGCGCCCGAAGCATGCGACTTCAGACGGCGCTTGTAACGGCGCAGGCGGGTCTCCAGACGGTCCGCCGCCGCCTCGAAGGCTGCCGTCGGCTCCTGGGCATCGCCGGTCGCCTGCAGCGCAGTACCGGAATCCAAGCGGATCATGCAATCGGCGGTGTAGCGCGAACCGGCTTTCACCACCGTCACATGTCCAGCAAAGCCACGATCGAAATATTTCCCGATAGCTTCCGCGATCCGATCGGTGATACGCGTACGGAACGCGTCGCCGATGTCCATGTGTTTCCCCGAAATGCGCAGCGTCATCTGGTAATTGACCTTTCCCGCTCAGGCTTCACACTGTCTGGAGTTTATACCTGTGGTCCGCGCAGACAAGCTTCGCGGCACCTTCCACGCCCGATTTTGTAACCGAACCTTGTCACTGGCTATGGACCGTTCCTTGACCGCCCCCAGGTCACCTTCACAACGGACCGACCACTTCCGGGCCGTAGCCCGTCTATGCGGGCGGGCTTCTAGCCAACTCCCCGGCGCTTGTCAACGAAACGAAAAACTGTGGAAATCCGCGGCTTCTCAACGGCCGGCGCCAGCCAGCGCGCGCTTTTCGCGCCTGCGCTGCACCGAGGACGGAATGTTCATTGCTTCCCGGTACTTGGCGACCGTCCGGCGAGCGACATCGACGCCGTCGGCCCTCAGCAGGTCGACGATCGTATCGTCGGAGAGCACGTCGTCTGCCTTTTCTTCCTCGATCAGTTGCCGGATGCGATCCCGCACCGCTTCCGAAGAATGCGCGGCCCCACCATCGGCCGCGGCGATCGAGGCGGTGAAGAAGTAACGCAGTTCGAACACGCCGCGCGGGGTGAGCATATATTTGTTGGCCGTCACTCTGCTGACGGTCGATTCATGCATGCCTATGGCATCTGCCACCGTCTTCAGGTTGAGCGGCCGCAGATGGCGCACGCCATGCACCAGGAAGGCATCCTGCTGGCGCACGATCTCGGAAGCCACCTTGAGGATGGTCTTGGCGCGCTGATCCAGGCTGCGAGTGAGCCAGTTGGCATTCTGCAGGCATTCGGACAGGAAGTCCTTCTCTGCCTGCTTTCTGGCCTGGCCGAATACCTGGGAGAAGTAAACCTGGTCGACCAGGACGCGCGGTAGCGCATCCGCATTGAGCTCGACCGCCCAACTGCCGTCGGCAGCCGGCCTTACCTCGACATCGGCAACGATCGCATCGCTCGCACCACCGGAAAAGGCCAGCCCCGGCCGCGGATCCAGTGCCCGGATCTCTGCCAGCATGTCCAGGAGATCCTCTTCGTCAACGCCACACAGGCGCTTCAGCGTCTGGAAGTCCCGCCTTGCCAGAAGCTCCAGATTGGCGACCAAGACCTTCATGGCCGGATCGAAGCGGTCGCGCGCCACAAGCTGGAGCGAAAGGCATTCGGCCAGATCGCGCGCAAACAGCCCGGACGGCTCAAAGCCACGGCAGGTATCAAGAACGCGTTCGACCGAAACCGCATCCGTTCCAAGGCGCTCGGCAACTTCGTCCATCTCGGCATGCAGATAGCCGGCTTCGTCCAGCCCATCCGCCAGCTCAGCCGCGATCAGCCGCTCGCCGGCATCAAGGAAGGTGAATGCGATCTGCTCGCCGACATGGTCGCGCAGCGTGACAGCTGCCGCCGCCATGTCCTCCATGTCGAAGCCTTCGGAAGTACCGGAGCCATTGCCCGGCGCCGATTTCCATTGCTGCGAAAGGTCGGGTCCGACACGCTCGCTGACGCCTGGATCGTCCGGAAACAGGTTTTCGAGCGATGAATCGAGCTTTTCCGACATCGCTTCGGAACTCCAGGCGGTCTCGGCTTCGAACCATTCGTCGGCGTTTGTAGGCTTGCGCTCGCTCTCGCTCTGCTGTGCGGGCTCAGCCGGAATATCCGGCTGTGGATCGGCCCGCTCCAGCAAGGGGTTGCGCTCGATCTCCTCATCGATGAAGCGTTCGAGCTCGACATGGGTAAGCTGCAACAGTCGGATCGACTGCATCAGTTGCGGCGTCATCACCAGCGACTGCGATTGTCTCAGCTGTAATTTGGCAGCAAGCGCCATGTTCTGGGTGCGAAATCCTTATGCGATGGAACAGTCGGTAGCCCTGCTATCAAATGGCCCAGCTTTTGCTTGTCAAGGCAACGAACCTTATCGCCCCCGGTTTACCGGGAGGTTAGACAGGTCGTGAAAAATCGCGCGCAGGACCCGGACACTGCCAGGCACCTGCGGCAGCGACCGGATTAAAGCGTGAAAGCTTCGCCGAGATAGAGCCGCCTCACGTCCGGATTGGCGACGATCTCTTCCGCCCGGCCGTGCGTCAGCACCTCGCCGGCATGGATGATATAGGCACGGTCTATCAGACCCAGTGTCTCGCGCACATTGTGGTCTGTGATCAGGACACCAATCCCGCGAGCCGTCAGATGGCGAACAAGCTGCTGGATATCGGCTACCGCGATCGGATCAATGCCTGCGAAGGGTTCGTCGAGCAGCATGTAGGCGGGGCGCGTGGCCAGAGCACGCGCGATTTCAAGACGCCGCCGCTCGCCACCCGACAGCGCCATGGAAGGTGCCTTGCGCAGATGCGTGATGTGGAACTCCTCCAGCAAGGCGTCGAGCTCCCGCTCGCGCGTCTTGCGGCTCTTTTCCACCACCTCCAGAACGGCACGGATGTTCTGCTCGACGTTGAGGCCCCGGAAAATCGAAGCTTCCTGCGGCAGATAGCCGATGCCAAGCCGTGCGCGTCGATACATCGGCATCGAGGTCACGTCGAAACCATCGATTTCGATCGTGCCCTCGTCAACCGGGACCAGCCCTGTCACCATATAGAAGCAAGTGGTTTTGCCGGCGCCGTTGGGACCGAGCAGGCCCACAGCCTCGCCGGCGCGTACGCCGAGCGAAACACCGTTGACCACACGCCGGCCCTTGTAACTCTTGGACAGGCCCCGGGCCATCAGCGTGCCCTTGAGCTTGACCTTTTCGCCGCCGGCAATGGCAGGCGCGGCCGGCTTGGCGTCGGTTTGTTTCAGCAACTGCGTCGCGCTTTCGATCAGGGTTTCTTGGCCGCGTCCGGATTGATCTGCATCATGACGCGACCGGAACAGCCGTCGACATTGGCGAGACCGGTTTTCATCTGCACGGTCAGCTTGCAGCCGGTAAGCACATTGTCGCCCTGACTGAGCACCACCTTGGAGCCGGTCAAGACCAGAACCTGGCTTTTCATGTCGAAGGTACCGCGCTCGCCGGTGGCGATCTGGTCGTCGGACTTGAGATAGACGGTACCGTCGACCTCTAGATGATCGATGTTGGTGGAGCCGCCCAGCGCCGGGCCAGCCATGGCAGCACTCTTGGAGCCGTCCTTGCCCGCAGCTTTGTCCTTCAAATAGTAAACTTTAAGGATGCCGGCCTTCAGCAGGGTCGGGCCCTGCACGACGCTGACATTGCCGGTGAAGATGGCAAGATTCTGTTCCTGCCTGACTTCAAGCTTGTCGCTCTCGATCTGGATTGGCTTGTCGCCGGAGAGTTTCAGGCCGGACATATTGGTCTGGGTCGACTGGGCGAAAGCCGGCACGGCCGCAGCTGCCAGAAATGCGGCAGCAGCAAGCCACTTGATGTTATTCGGCCGCATTCGGCTCTCCGCTCTTGTCGCTGGTCGTCTTCAGCACGCCAGGCTCCAGGTTGACTCGCACCCGCTTCTCGAAAACCAGCACCTTGCCGCTGTCTTCCACCGACATGGAGTCGGATTGGATGTGCGAGCCGCGCGTGACGATGTCGACCGGGTCGTTCGTCTTCATATTGCCTTTCGCCATATCAAGGAAGGCTGATTTCATCTTCACCACCATTCCACTTGTGGTGGTCATGGTGATGTCCCTGGCCAACTCCAGCGTGTTGGCATCACGATTGTAGACGCCCTCCTTCGCTCCGACCACCGCCGACGTATCCTTGTCGAGCGGGATCTTGGCGTCGATGCCTTCCAACCCGATGATGCTTTCCTTGGCGACGTCCTGTATCGCCCGCAGCGCCTTCATGGAATAGGGCAGGTTTTGCTTGGTGAAACCCTCGAGCTTGGGGTTGGCCATCACCAGCTTGCCATTGGAGAAGGCGCTGCCATCGGCTTGCACTGGGGCGGCAGGCGGGGTTTTCAGATAGGAATAGACCGGGAACGCGATCGCGATGATGCCGGCCACGACCGGCAAGGCAAATTTGAGGATGCGGACACGGCGAGAATGCCGCTGAGCGTTGTCGAAGGCGACCGCACGCTCGGACGGGATCTCACCGCGTTTCGGGGCGACAACAATGTCGTCCTTACCCTCCGGGTCGGTCGTTCGTGCCAACATGTAAACCTTCTGGTCCTTTTGCCCGCCGAACCCCGCGCCTTATTTGGTGCGGGTTCGCGCCCAAGCAAGCGCATGCGAAGAAAAATCGCAAAATATGACTTAGCCCCGCAGCGCCGAAAAATCGCCAAGGGTTCCATCAAGATTAGCATGGCGCCTTTTTCGCCGCCATGCCTACATTTCGACTATCACGCTGCCCATTATTGCCAGATCGCTAACGAAAAGTTGCGCCGCCCTTCCGGGATGCTTGCTGCGATGATGCCGCATGGCACGGGCGCTCGAAAGCGGTAGCCCTGACTTGGCGGTTGCATTAAAAGCGTCTGCCTGCGTGCCCCGAAAATGAGGCTGACATGACCCTGAGAGCCGACGACCTGATCGACCGCCGCCGTTTGCGGCGCAAGCTGACCTTCTGGCGCATTGCTGCCATCGCCGTGCTGCTGATCGGGCTGGCCGCGCTATCTGCCTGGTTTTTTCGCGGCGGCGAGGGCAGCGGCGTCGATCACATTGCCAAGATCAAAATCGAAGGCACAATCACCCAGGACGATGAATTGATCCGCCGCATCGAGGCGGTGCGCAAGGCGCCGCATGTCAAAGGCGTGATCCTGCTCGTCAATTCACCGGGCGGCACCACAGTAGGTGGCGAAACCATTTACGAGGCCGTGCGCAAGCTTGCCGCCGAAAAACCGGTCGTGACCGAAGTCGGCACGCTGGCCGCATCCGCAGGCTACATGATCGCCAGCGCTTCGGATTATATCGTCGCGCACCAGACCTCGATTGTCGGCTCGATCGGCGTGCTGATCCAGTATCCCGATGTGACCGGTTTGATGGACAAGATCGGCGTCAAGCTTGAGGAAGTGAAATCCTCGCCACTCAAGGCATCGCCATCGCCGTTCGCGCCGACCACCGAAGAAGCACGCGCCATGGTGCGCAAGCTGATCATGGACAGCTATGACTGGTTCGTCGACATCGTCGCCGAGCGCCGCAAGCTGCCGCGACCGCAGGCGCTGGCGCTTGCCGACGGCTCGATCTTCACCGGCCGTCAGGCTGTCGCCAACAAGCTGATCGATGCACTTGGCGGCGAAGAACAGGCCGTGAAGTGGCTCGGCACCAAAGGTGTCGACGAAAAACTGAAGGTCGTGGAATGGAAGAGCACCGAACGCAGCAGCTTCTTCCTTCCCAACGCGATGGTGCGCCAGATCGGCCGCGCGCTTGGCCTGCCGGTGGAGAGCGAAGAGGTACTGCGCGAGATCGGCGCCGACCGCTTGTTCCTTGACGGTCTCGTTTCGGTCTGGCACCCTTGATCTGGCGTGGGGCATAAGTCAAAAAGCGAATAAAATCATCCGCATAAAATTGGCCGCCGCGCCTTTACGGGGACCGTCCGCATGATCAAGTCCGAACTCGTCCAAATCATCGCCACCCGCAACCCGCATCTGTTCCTGCGCGATGTCGAAAACATCGTCGGCGCGGTCTTCGACGAAATCACCGATGCGCTCGCAGATGGCAACCGCGTGGAGCTTCGTGGCTTCGGCGCTTTCTCGGTCAAGAACCGTCCTGCCCGCACCGGCCGCAACCCGCGTACGGGCGAATCGGTCGAGGTCGAGGAAAAGTGGGTGCCGTTCTTCAAGACCGGCAAGGAATTGCGCGAAAGGCTGAACGGTGACAAATAAGGCGATTTGAAATCGCCTGAGCCGCCAAGCTGGCCTCCAGGCGGATGGCCGCAACCAGCCTTCCGACCGGAGATGCCATGTTCAATCGCTTCGCTGTCATCGTCATCTTCGTTCCGCTGGCCATCGTGCTGATCACGCTGGCTGTGGCGAACCGCGAACTGGTTGCCTTCACGCTTGACCCGTTCAATCCCGGCAATCCAGCACTGACGCTCACCTTGCCGCTGTTCGTCATGCTGTTCCTGGCGTTGGCCGTAGGCATCCTCGTCGGCTCCTTTGCCACCTGGATGCGCCAGGGCCGCTACCGCAAGCTTGCGCGCCAGCGCGGGGTCGAAGCAGAGAGCCTGCGTCAGGCCATCGCGCGCACGCCTTCCACCGGGCAGGGCCCGAGCCTGCCCAAGCCAACCACCTGACCAGCGCTTCATTTGAGCGCCTCGCGTCCATCCGGACGCGCAAAGGACGCTCTAACACTTTGAACCCACGCATCGTGCTCTCCGAAAATCGGTTCCGATTTTCGGGACCGACGTATTGAACGGAGATTATCCCATGCTGACCATCTCAGCCGCCGAGGTCGATCACGCGCTGACTTTTTCGGGCCTGGTCGAGACGCTGCGTACCGCTTTCCACGACGGTGCCGTACAACCGGTGCGCCACCATCACACGGTCGAGCGGCCTGACGGCGCTGCATCAACGCTCCTCTTGATGCCGGCCTGGACCGATCTCAACGCCGCCGGCACCTCGAAGGATGGCCATATCGGTGTCAAGATCGTCACCGTGTCGCCCGACAATAATGCCATCGCCAAGCCTGCCGTGATGGGACTCTACCTGCTTCTGGACGGCAAGACCGGTGAGCCGGAGGCATTGATCGACGGCCAACGCCTGACACAATGGCGTACCGCCTGCGCTTCAGCGCTCGCCGCCTCTTATCTTGCGCGCGAGGACGCGTCGCGGCTGCTGATCATCGGTGCCGGCGCGCTGTCACCATTCCTGGCTAAGGCGCATTCCGCGGTTCGGCCGATTACGGCGATCCGCATCTGGAACCGCACGCTGGCCAATGCCGAAAAGGTCGCGGCCGCTCTGCGCGCAGAAGGTTTGCCGGCAGAAGCAGCTGCGGATCTCGACGCCGAACTCGCGGAGGCCGACATCGTCTCCTCTGCCACCATTTCCAACGAACCGCTGGTGAAAGGCGCCCGGGTCAAGCCGGGAGCTCATATCGACCTGGTTGGTGGATTCACACCGACGATGCGCGAGGCCGACGATGCGGCCATCACCCGCGCCCGTGTCTATGTCGACACCCGCGCCGGCGCCACCAAGGAAGCGGGCGACATCGTCCAGCCGCTCGCCTCCGGTGTGCTCAAGCCCGATGCCATCATCGCGGACCTGCACGAGCTGGCGCGTGGCCACAAGAAGGGGCGCGAAAGCGCGCAGGAAGTCACCCTGTTCAAGTCGGTTGGCGCGGCACTCGAGGACCTTGCAGCCGGCATTGCCGTGTACAAAGCCTTGAAGTCCTGACCCACGATCACGCTTCGGTTATCGCCCTCGTTTTCGGGAAACCGGTTGTGGAGCTGCGCGTTTGTTGCCGGCAGCAACAGCCAAGGACCGAAGCCATGAACGAAGGCTGGTTTTCGAAAGTCGTGCCGGTAGCAACCGGCATACTGGGTGACATCCGTCACATTTCCAATGCAAGACAGGCGATCGACCTGCTCACCAATCACTGGCCGGATGCAGGCACGCGCAAACATCTCGATGCCAAGCGTGCCTCCCAGGCCGTCATCAACGGAAGCGCCTCTGGTGACACCGCAAGGGAGGCCTTCGTCGAGGCCGCCCGCGAGGCCCGTATCCTGGTCGAGTGATCGATCGGTTCGGTTGTATCTCCTGTTCAGGCAGCGCTCCGACCGTTGATCGCGACCCTCATCGCCTCGGCGATCAACGCGAAGTCATGGTCGCTGAGCTCGATCAGCCCAAACCGCAGCTGATAGCCCCAATTGGACTTCCCAGTGGTCAACTCCAGATGGTCGAGCAGTGGCGCGATCGGTGTCTCGTGACCCGCTGCCCAGGCCACATCGCGGCGGAACGGCTGGAAGCCGTCCCCCATGTAACCTTGATAAGGCTCGCCGGGGCGTACCCGGCCGATCGCGGTGAAAGAGCGCAGGCCGTCCTTTTCACCGAGAACCGTGCTCGGTGAATAATAGACGACACCGTCGCCCGGCTCGATACGACGCAGAGGGGCGGCCTTGCCGTGGTTCACCTGCATGAAACCTTCCCCTCGGCCGCGCCGGACATGCGCGGCCGAAGCCACCGCGAGCCAATACCGCGTCATGACTGGGCCGCGTCATTCAACCAATAGACGCGCAGCCTGTGATTGTCGGGATCGAGCGCCACGAAAGTTCGACCGAAATCCAAATCGGTCGGCGTCTGCAGGATAGAGAGGCCGCGACTTGCCCAATCTACATGTTTTGCATCGACCGCTTCAGGCGTTTCGAGCTGGAAAACGATCTCGGAGCCACCGCCGGTAGACTCCACCGCCGGTAGAGCAGTGTGACGCGACCAGAGGCCAAGCTTGAACCCATTGTCCAGCACGAACAGCACGAAGGTTGGCGAGGATTCGACCGGCTCGCGGTCGAAAAGTGCCCGATAAAAAGTTCCGCTCACCTGCGGTTGCTCAGCATAGAGAATGACGAAGTTGGGGCTTTGCATGGTTGCTCTCCATATTGCGATGGAGAGATCATAGCCGAGACCACTGTCAGATTCTGGCAGCAGCCATCACCGCTGCGGTGCATCCTCCAACGTCGCGCGCCACTGTTTGAGCAATGCCTGCCGCCGTCGGGGATACCGCATTTCGGTCGTGTCCAGCCTTGCGATGCGATCGGTGCGGAAATGCCGGAAATCCTGCCTCATCTCGCACCAGGCCACCATCACCCGCACCTTGTCGAAAAAGCCAAGTGCAAAGGGCCACACGATGCGCTCGCTGCCGGCGCCGCCGGCATCGCTGTAGGTGATGGCAAGTTTCTGCTCGTCGCGGATCGCCTGGCGCACGACGGCCAGATCGATGCCCTCGCTGGCTTCGGTGCGTGGACCGACCAGAAGCGTTGACGCATCGAGATCCTCGCGCAGATCGTCCGGTAGCACGGCGGCGATTTTGGCCAGCGCGTCAGCGGCCGCCTTCGACAGCCGGTTGTCGGGTTGCTTGGCCACCCAGCGCGAGCCAAGCACAATCGCCTCGATCTCCTCGTCGGTGAACATCAGCGGCGGCAGCATGAAGCCGGGTTTCAGCACATAACCCAGCCCTGCCTCGCCTTCGATCGGCGCGCCTTGCCCCTGCAGCGTGGCAATGTCGCGGTAGAGCGTACGGATCGACACGCCGAGTTCGCCCGCCAAAGTGCGGCCGCTGACCGGCAGGCGATGGCGACGCAAGGTCTGGATGAGATCGAGCAGGCGTTCGGAGCGCGACATGGGATACTTATATAGCGCGAGCCTTTTCCATGCCTTGAATTTGTCAGCATTGCCGCTGCAATTTGCCTCGCCGGCCTTCATGTTGCGCGGTTGAAGCCCCTATGCCAAAAGCAGCACGAAACGCGGAGCGTCCTTCTTGAAATTCACGCGCGACAAACGCCGGGACAAAACAGGCCGCAGAGATGGCAGCGCGCAGTCGCCGCGCGCGCAGGCGGGAGGACGCGACAGCCGTCTTGAGCGCAAGACCGAGCATCGCCAGGAACACAAGCCGGTACCCCGGCACGAGCCAAAAAACGAGCGTCAGGAAAACCGCGCCCCTCGGCCGACCGAACAAAGAAGCGAAGCGCACCCCGAGCCCAAGAGCGAAACCACGCAGCGCGTGCTGACGCGCCGCGAAGGCGTGCTGCCGGCTGAAAAGCTGCCATTGATTCTCGAAGTGGCGCCCAATGCAGACTATGCGCTGCTGGACAGCGGCAACGGTCAGAAGCTGGAACAATACGGCCCTTACCGCATCGTGCGCCCGGAAGGCCAGGCGATCTGGCAGCCGGCACTGCCGGCCAGGGACTGGGACCGCGTCGACGCCATTTTCACAGGCGACACCGACGAGGAAGGAATGGGCCGCTGGCGGTTCCCACGCCAGCCGCTTGGCGAGACCTGGCCGATGAAACATGACGGCATCGACTATCTCGGCCGCTTCACGTCCTTCCGCCATGTCGGCGTCTTTCCGGAACAGGCCTCGCACTGGGACCACATGGCCCACCTGATCGAGAACACCAGACGACCGGTCAAGGTGCTGAACCTGTTCGGCTACACGGGCCTCGCTTCGCTGGTGGCGGCGCGCGCAGGCGCCGAGGTCACCCATGTCGATGCTTCCAAGAAAGCCATTGGCTGGGCGCGCGAGAACCAGGAAATGGCCGGCCTGGGTAACAAGCCGATCCGCTGGATCGTCGAGGACGCGATGAAGTTCGCCGAGCGCGAGGAGCGCCGCGGCAGCCGCTACGACATCATCCTCTTCGATCCACCCGCGTATGGCCGCGGGCCGAAGGGCGAAGTCTGGCAGCTGTTCGAAAATCTGCCGGCGCTCACCGACATCTGCCGCTCGATCCTGACGCCGAAGCCACTGGCTGTGGTTTTGACGGCCTATTCGATCCGCTCCTCTTTCTTCGCCACCCATGCCCTGATGCGCGATACCTTTGCTGGCATGGGCGGACGTGTGGAGTCGGGCGAACTGATCATCCGCGAGCAGTCGGCCGGACGGGCGCTTTCCACCTCCCTCTTTTCGCGCTGGGTCTCCGCATGATCCGGAAAAGTGGAAGCCGGTTTTCGGACGGGATCATGCGGAAACAAAAGAGCCGAAAATGACGGAATATGAGAACCGCCGCGCCGTAGGCCAGGTCAAGGAAGTCACCAGCCTGGCCAACCCGCTGGTGAAAGACATCAAGGCGCTGGCGCTGAAGAAATTCCGTGATAGCCAGAATGCCTTCCTGGCCGAAGGCCTGAAGCTGATCATCGACGCGCTCGACCTCGGCTGGCAGATCAGGACCTTGGTTTTCGCCAAAGCCGGGCGCGGCAATCAGGCCGTCGAAAAAGTCGCCGCCCGTACCGTGGCTTCAGGCGGCACTGTGCTGGAGGTCTCGGAAAAAGTGCTGTCGGCCATCACCCGCCGAGACAATCCGCAGATGGTGGTGGGTGTCTTCTCGCAGAAATACATCACTCTGAAGGACATCCGCCCGAAGAATGGCGATGTCTGGGTGGCGCTCGACCGCGTGCGCGATCCCGGTAACCTCGGCACAGTTCTGCGCACCGTCGATGCTGTCGGCGCCAAGGGCGTCATCCTGATCGGCGACACCACCGACCCGTTCTCGCTGGAAACCGTGCGCGCCACCATGGGTTCGGTCTTTGCCGTGCCTGTCGCCAGGACAACAGCGGACGCCTTTCTTTCCTGGCGCAAGGGTTTTCAAGGCCTGGTGGCCGGGACGCATCTCAAAGGTGCCGTCGACTACCGTTCGGTCGATTTTTCGAACAGGCCGGTGCTGCTCCTGATGGGCAATGAACAGCAGGGCCTTCCGGACGACCTTGCTGCCAGTTGCGATAGACTGCTGCGTATTCCGCAAGCCGGACGCGCGGACTCGCTGAACCTGGCGGTCGCGACTGGCGTCATGCTGTTCGAAATTCGCCGCGGCGCGCTCACGCTGGAGGACCGATCCTGAAATCGCTGACGCCTTATGCCCTGCTGACCATCGTTGCCATCACGCTCGATCAGTGGATCAAGCAGTTGGTCGAAACCGGCCTGCCCCTCCAGGAAAAGATCGATCTCCTGCCGTTCCTGGCGCTTTTCCGCACCTACAACACCGGCATCGCCTTCTCGATGTTTTCGTCCTTGAGCGACACCGGCCTGATTGCCGTTGCCGCGGTGGTCGTTGTCTTCGTGCTTTATCTGGCGCTGAAAACTCCACCCAACCAGGTGCTGGCACGCATCGGCTTTGCGCTGATCGTCGGCGGCGCGCTGGGCAATGTCATCGACCGCACCGTCTACGGGCATGTCATCGACTACATCCTGTTCCACACGCCGGTCTGGTCATTCGCCATCTTCAACCTGGCCGATATCTTCATTTCGGTCGGTGCTGCCGCCGTCGTGCTCGACGAATTCCTCTCCTGGCGGCGGCAACCGCGACCTTAGAGCGATTTCAGCAAAAGTGCGCAGCGGTTTTGCGTCCGGAAACGCTCCAAGATGATTGACCGCAGTTGTTTTCGAACTAGCCTGACCTCCTCATCCAAAGATCGGGGAGCAGACCGTGCCGGACACCTTCAAAGCCATTCTCGTCTCGCGCGATGAGGACAAGAAGCAGTCGGTCGCGGTCACCGAGCTGACCGAAGCCGATCTGATGGAAGGCAATGTCACCATTGCGGTCGAGGCCACGACGGTGAACTACAAGGACGGGTTGGCGATCACCGGCAAGGCACCCGTGGTGCGCCGCTGGCCGCTGGTGCCCGGCATCGACTTCGCCGGTACGGTGCTTTGCTCCGAGCATGCCGACTGGCGCAAGGACGATCGTGTCATCCTGAACGGCTGGGGCGTCGGCGAAACCCACTACGGTGCCTATGCGGAGCGCGCCCGCGTCAAAGGCGACTGGCTGGTGCCGCTGCCGGAAGGCATCACGGCACACGATGCCATGGCCGTCGGCACCGCGGGCTACACCGCGATGCTGTCGGTGATGGCGCTGGAGCGACACGGCATCGTGCCGCAGCGTGGCCCGGTGATTGTGACCGGGGCTGCTGGCGGCGTTGGGTCCGTCGCCATCGCGATCCTGTCGAAGCTCGGCTATCACGTTGTAGCCTCGACGGGCCGGGCTTCGGAAGAAGCTTACCTGCGCAACCTCGGCGCTGCCGAGATCATCGCCCGCGACGAACTGACAGGACCGGCAAAACCGCTCGCCAGGGAGCGTTGGGCCGGCGGCGTCGACGCTGTCGGCTCCACGACGCTGGCCAACGTGCTCTCAATGACCGCCTATGGCGGCGCCGTCGCCGCCTGCGGCCTGGCCGGCGGCATGGACCTGCCCTCGTCGGTTGCCCCTTTCATCCTGCGCGGCGTTTCGCTGCTCGGCATCGATTCCGTGATGGCGCCAAAGGAAGTGCGGCTCGAAGCCTGGCGGCGAATCGGCCGCGACCTCGATCTGGCCAAACTGAAAGCGCTTTCCACCACGATCGGTTTCGACGACATCATTGCCGCCGCCACCGACATCGTCGACGGCAAGATCCGCGGACGGGTCGTCGTCGACATGTAGTCCATCGATTGCTGGACTTGATCCGTGTTTTCAGCCTGCCGCCCGCCGGAGGATCTCCTCGAAGGCCCTGTATCCGCTCCCGGAAAGCCAGGACCGGAACGAGAGCATTTCTGGATTGATCTCACGCATGAGATCCAGGTCGACATGGTCCGCAAGCGGCCCTGCGTCCAGACTCGCGGCCATGTGCCCGAGATCGGGGTTGGCCACGAGAAATTCTTCAGAAAAGCGCGCATAAGCGATTGGGCGGCCGGCAACCTGCGTGAGGATGGCCTCCAACTCACTGCCGGTAACGGTATCACCGGCGATCTTTAGCGTCTTGCCACCGAACCGCGTCCTGTCGGCAAAGATCGCAGCTACGAACTTGCCGATGTCTTCCACAGCGATGAGCTGCATCGACTGGTCCGGTCGGAGGAAGAATGTGTAGCGCCCCTCCTCCAACCCAAGCCCGGGTCTCACCAGCATCTCCATGAAGATCATCGGCCTGACGATGGTTGCTGCGACGGGCAGGTTGCGGATGTGCGCCTCGATGCGCGGCTTGGCGTCAAAACGTGCCACACCTGTCAGCTTGTCCCCCGCACTGGCACCCGAGGAATAGACGAAATGCACGACGCCGCTCTCAATGGCCAGGTCCGCAATGGCGATTCCGGCGCGCACTTCCTCTCCCTGAGCCAGATTGCCCGGCAACACACTGAAGACGCCATACGCGCCCTTCATCGCGGCTCGGATCGTCTCGATGTCGTCGAACGTCCCCTGCACGAGTTCGACACCTGCGTCGCGAAGCGCGACCGACTCTGCTGCGGCGGTGTCCCGCACCAGTGCACGAACGGGCCGATGTGCCTTCAGCAGAGCCCGGGCGACCGATCCGCCCTGCCGGCCCGTCGCGCCGAACACCAGGATTGGAAGTTTCTCCATTCGGGAACCCTCGTGTTGAACAAGGGTTCCCATATATACTGCTGGAACGCTGCTGGAAGACGGCACATTTTCCAGCCTCGGGCACAAGGATGATACGCTTGGACAAATCCCGCCCTGGCAGGCCCAATGACATCGCAGAGAGTGGTCGCCACTTCAAACCGTACCCATCGAATGGGGTCTGCACCCGGCTCGGCGACAAATGGACCGTCCAGGTCCTGTGGCGCCTCTCGGTCGCACCTGGGAGGCGGCTTCGTTTTTCAGCGCTCAAGAGCGAGATCGACGGCATTACGCAGCGCATGCTGACGCTTGCGCTGCGTAATCTGGAACGCGACGGCCTTGTGGTGCGCCACTACTTTCCTGAAGTGCCGCCGCGCGTTGAATATGAGCTGGCCGAGATGGGCGCAGGCATCTTGTCGGCGCTTGAAGGCCTCAACTTCTGGATACAGGACAATTTGCCCCGCATCGAAGAAAGCCGACGCGCTTACGACGACGCCGGACCATGAGGCGACGAGCTTTCGTCAGATCGCCGCGGAATAGTCGGTCGGACGCAGCACACGCTCGGTTATCTGGCCGACCATATTGCCGGTTTCAGCCGCGGTTCTTTCCTTGATCTCGGACCATTCGCTGTCCGCCATAAAGTTCGCCCAGGCACCGATCATTGTCTGCTCGTCCGGCCAGCGAAGCATATAGACGAACTCGGTTCGCCCTTGCGGCTGCGTCTCCCACAGGGCGACGAAGTCGAAGCCATATCTTTTCATGATACGGATGGCGTGGTCACGGAAGCGGGCATGGAATGCCTCCTTGTTCGCTTCGAATATCTCATAGATGCGCAATTGGTGGATCACTCGGAAATCTCCTTTCTGCTTTTCAGCCAGAGCTGGAGAGATCATGGGCGACGCCAAGACAAGCATAACTGCCAGAATTTCCCGGCGGTTGACACACAATGGGTGGCCGGAACCTGTCTTGGTCCCTCCATCGTGCAGGGATTTCTCGCCGATGCTCAAGGTTCACTCCGCTCTGGCTTCGTGAACAGAATGAGTGATCGAATGAAGCAGGTAAAATATATTATATGAGGCAATTTGATACTTCTAGGATATCAAATTGCCTGCCTGCCGCACAATCTCGAGAAATTTGTCCCGCGCGGGCGCTGGCTTCGATGCATCCCAGGCTGCGAGCACATCCAGGAATGGGGAAGCTTCCATTCCCTCCACTGCAATCTGGCGGAAGACGACGCCGTCTCGCCGTCCATGCCTGATGGAGGCCGGCACAAGAGCAATACCCAGCCCACCTGCGACCAAACCCGCGATCGTTTCGATCTGCCGGGCTTCTTGCACGATGCGAGGGGAAAATCCTGCCGCATTGCAGAGCGCGATGACCTGGTCGTAGAAGCCCATGCCTTCGGAGCGAGGGGTCGCGATGAAGTCGTCTTGCGCCAAAGCCGCGAGAGGAACCTGCGGTCTGGCCGCCTGTGCGTGATCTTCCGGCAAAGCCACCACGATCTCTTCGCGGGCGATATGCTCAAAAACCAGTTCCGGAACCGCGATTCCTGGCCGCCGCATCAGGCCGATGTCCGCCAAGCCTGCTTTCAGGGTAGAAACCTGTTCGGCGGTGGTCGCCTCCCGCAACATCAATTCAACATCGGGCAGACGAGACCGAAAAGCCTGGACCACCTTGGGCAGGAAATTGAAGTGCAACGTGCCGACAAACACTATCTTCAGGCTGCCGCTTGTTCCCGACGCGACCCGCCTCGCCTGCTCGACACCCATATCAAGCGTCTCGAGTATGGTGCGCGCCGTATCCAGAAACGAGATGCCCGCAGACGTCAAAGCCACATTGCGGTTGTTGCGTACGAACAATGGCGCACCAATTTCGGCCTCCAGCCGCCGGATGGCCTGGCTGAGTGGAGGCTGAGCCATGTGCAGCCGCTCCGCCGCACGGTGGAAATGCAACTCTTCGGCAACGGCAATAAACTGACGAAGCAAACGAATCTCGATCATCGGACCGATGTTACAACGGTTGCGGAGCCCTCAATACTCCGCGTTCGCGCGTATGCCGTCGATCGTACGAGGAAAGCCCGCAATCTCTAAAATTCGAACCGTTCGGCGCAGTCTTCCATAATTTATCTGCGGCTAAGATAGCTGCATGATTGGGGACAGGGCTGCAATGAAGGTGGCGGTGAAGCACCAGGCGAACCCGGCTGAAACGGCAACCCCGCGCCGCGTGCTGACCACGACACCACCGCTGGTGCCTACACTTGACAAGCGCGAACACGAAGGCCTGCCCTTCGCGATTTTCGTTGCGCTTGTCGTGCTTGCCGGCCTTTCCCATCTCACTGGCGCGCCGCCCTTTATCGCTTTCGGTGTTCTGGTGACCAGCCTCGCCGGCCTGGTCCTCTTCCTGCGCAGCCGGCGCAGCGAACACAACACCATCTCGATCCTCGACGACACCACGGCCCGCAGCCGCGCCGAAATCGAAACCATGGCCGATCGCATGTGGGAGATGCAGGAAAGCGAAGAGCGCTTTCGTGGCCTCATCGACGCACTCGGCGACCTGGTGGTCCACCGCGACCGCGACGGTCGGATCGTCTATGCCAATCGTGTCTTCGCCGAACTGGTCGGGCAAAACCAGACCGATCTGGCCGGCGCAACATTGATGGAACTCGGCATCGACATCGGCATCGTCCCGGACGCCGCCTTTTCCGACCACGACTGCCTGAGTTCGACCGACGTCGCCATTCGTACACAGAACGGTCCGCGCTGGTATTCGTGGATCGAACTGTCGATGCGCGACAAGGACAGCGCCGAGGTTTCCCATAGGGCGATCGCGCGCGACATCACGGCACGCAAACAGGCTGAATCCTCACTGATCAACGCCCGCGAGCGGGCTGAGTATGCCAGCCAGGCCAAGTCGCGCTTTCTCGCCACCGTGAGCCATGAAATCCGCACGCCGATGAATGGCATCATGGGCATGGCCAAGCTTCTCATCGACACCAGACTTACGCCCGAGCAGCGGACTTATGTTGGCGCAGTGTCGACATCGGCCAGCGCGCTTTTAGCGCTGATCGAGGATCTGCTCGACTATTCCAAGATCGAAGCCGGCCGCTTCGCGCCTGAACCGCAGCCGATGTCGCCACGCGAGATCGGCGACAATGTCGTGGAGCTCCTGGCAGCTCGCGCCTTCGCCAAGGATATCGGCCTGGCTTGCCATGTCGCGCCGGATGTACCACAGATCATCATGGCCGATCCCGGTCGCGTTCGGCAGGTGTTGCTCAACCTGATCGGCAATGCCGTCAAGTTCACCGAGACGGGCGGGGTGCTGGTCAACGTCACCCGCCTGCACGCCAGCGGCGGCGACCGCCTCGTCTTTTCCATCACAGATACCGGCCCCGGCCTCAGCGAAGCCGACATGGATCGCATCTTCGAGGATTTCGAGCAGGCAGACGGCACCTCGACCCGCAAGCACGGCGGCGCCGGTCTCGGACTTGCCATTTCAAAGCGGCTGGCAGCTGCCATGAATGGCACGATCAGCGTTTCCAGCGCACCCGGCGAAGGCTCGGAGTTCATCTTTGAACTGCCGGCACGGGAAGCAATCGAGCCGACCGACGATCGCGCCGGCATGCTGGCCGATCGCCGCGCTGTCATCGTTTCGAAAAACTCCGTCGAGGCCGAAGCAATTGCCCGGACCATCCGCGCGCATGGCGGGCGCGCCGAAATAGCCGCCAACGCAGCCCAGGCATTGCCTTTCGCTGGCTTCTGCAACGTCCTTCTGATTGACGCACGCCAGGAAGACAGTGAATGCCGGACGCTCAAGCGGCTGCGGCAGACAGGGTTCATGGCCTGCGAGGCCGTGACGCTCATCGCCCCATCCGACCGCGGCGCTTTGGTCGAGTTCCGTGCCGGGGGGTACGCAACCTTTCTGGCGCGACCTATCCGCGGCGAAACCCTGCTGCGGGTACTTCTCACAGGACAAGCTACCGTCGGCGGCCCATTGCCCGGCTCCGCCCAGGTCGTGACCACACGTGCAGCCACCGCAAGCAGTCTTTCGGTGCTGATTGCCGAGGACAACGACATCAACGCCATGCTCGCGCGTGCAACACTGCAGAAAGCAGGGCATCATGTCGATATCGTCAACAATGGCCGCGCTGCTGTCGATGCCGTCGCGACTGAAAGCCCCGCCAAACGTTATGATGTCGTGCTGATGGACCTGCATATGCCGCTGATGGACGGCATGGATGCGATCGCAGCGATTCGCCGCCATGAGGAGGCGTCCGGCGTGGCGCCGGTACCGATCATGGTGCTGTCGGCGGATAGTCAGGAAAGGACACGCCATGCCGTTTTGGCGCATGGCGCCTCCGGTTTTGTCACCAAACCGCTTGATCCACAGGCTTTGGTGCATGCCGTGGAGAGCCAGGCGGCGGCCTGATTCCACCACTTTCGACCCTTGGAGCGTTTCCGATTTTATCGGAAACGCGGAAACACTCCAATTCCTTGTTTCGCGTAATTCCGGACGGAAAACCACCGCGCACTTTTCCTGGAATTACTGTAGGTAAGCCGGCTAGCGAGAGATCGCCTAGCGTCCTCCCCTTGCTCCCCACTTTGTATCACGGTACTGTCACAATCCTGTAGCACCTACATCGTATCCCGACGCCAAGAGGGATGGCTCGAAGGAGAATCACTCGTGCATACAGCGATGCCGCAAGGTGAGATGCAGGGGAACACCGGAGGCAGCGCGATCCAGAGGATGAGGACGATCGAGTCCATCACTGGCACCTTGGGCAAGATCGGTAGCCTGGAAGTGCGGCTGGCCCGGGACGAGTTGGAAATCGCCGCCGCCCAGGAAATCCGTTATCGTGTTTTCTATGACGAGCTCGGTGCCCGCAAGAGCCGGCTGCAGTCACTTGAACGCCGCGACGCCGACCGTTTCGATCCTGTCTGCGACCATCTTTTGGTGTTCGACAACGCCCTGCCCGGCCCGGACCATCGCCGCATCGTCGGTACCTACCGGCTGCTGCGCCAGGAAACGGCGGTCCGCGCCGGCGGTTTCTATTCCGAAGACGAATTCGAACTGAGGCGGCTCATTGCCAAGCACCCCGGCCAGCGCTTCCTTGAGCTCGGCCGTTCCTGCGTGCTGCCTGAATACCGCTCGAAGCGCACGATCGAGGCGCTTTGGCAGGGTCTGTGGGCCTACTTCACCCATTACGACATCGGCGTTTTGACCGGCTGCGCTTCCTTCCACGGCATCGTGCCGGCTGCGCATGCCGAGGCACTCACCTATCTCGCGCATCACTGCCGCACCAGTCCGGCATGGGACATCCGCGCCAATGACGGACGCTATTGCTCCATGGATCTGATGCCGATCGAAGCGGTCAGTGCCAAGGCAGCGATCGCCGCGATGCCGACGCTGGTAAAAGGTTATCTGCGTGTTGGCGCGCGCATCGGCGACGGCTGCGTCATCGATCATGATTTCAAGACCGTCGACGTCTTCATCGTGCTGCCTGTGCGCGAAATCGGCGCCCGCTACCTGAATTATTATGGCGGCGAAGGGCAGCGTTTCGCTGCCTAGAAACAGCGATGGGTGGTGATTTTTCCACCGTCTTCGGACGCCTGAAACGGGCGGTTCGGGGCCTGCCCGATATCGTCGAGACCACCTCCTATGGCACGCCCGCGCTGAAAGCCGGCAAGAAACTGCTCACCCGCGTCAAGGATGCGGAAACGGCGGTGGTGATGTGCCCGCTCGACGAGAAGGAAATGCTGCTTCAGGCCGCATCCGATATCTACTTCGAGACGGATCACTACAAAGGCTGGCCGGCGCTGCTTGTGCGCATGACTGTGGTGTCGGACGAAGAGCTACGTCATCGTATGGAGCGGACCTGGCTGGCGCAGGTTCCAAAAACAAAGGCGGAGGCGTGGCTGGCCGAGCGGGAAAAGACTTCCCGCAAGCGGTAGATGGCACCGGTCGGGACCTTCAGCTTACGGAATATCTTCCGGTCGCCGTCCCGGACGGCTCCTGTAGGACGGAAACGACCAGCCGAACTTCAGGGCTCCGCCTCGCACGACGAAGGCCGCCAGCACGCCCGCTGGATAAGAGACACGACCGGGCATATGAAGGAGCTCACAGGCAGTATAGACACCCGCGCCGATGATGGCAGCCGTCACGTAGATTTCGGGTCTCAGCAATACGGAAGGCTCACCGGCAAGCAGATCGCGCAGGATGCCGCCGAAACAGGCGGTCAACATGCCCATGATGATCGAGACCGCGGGTGAACCGGTGATCGCCATGCCTTTTGCAGCCCCCATCACGGCGAAGACAGCAAGGCCGATGGCGTCCAGCCACAACAGGAGCTTGTAGCGGGACTCGACGCGATGTGCGCCAAAGAACACTACAAGCGCCACCACGGTGCAGATCAGCACATAGTCGCGA
This sequence comes from Mesorhizobium loti, assembly GCF_002858745.1. Classification (GTDB taxonomy): domain Bacteria; phylum Pseudomonadota; class Alphaproteobacteria; order Rhizobiales; family Rhizobiaceae; genus Mesorhizobium; species Mesorhizobium loti_F. Next base: position 78,373 of record NZ_PJRO01000015.1, read on the forward strand.
TTACCGATCCAGAACACCGGCACGCCGAGGATCAGGTCACGGAAGGTGCCGCCGCCGATGCCGGTCACCGCCGCGAGGAAAACGAAGCCGACGATGTCGAGCTGCTTGCGCGATGCTGCCAACGCGCCCGTCGCCGCGAACACCGCAACGCCGGCATAATCGATGAAGGTAATGGCGGACATCGGAAGCCTGAGGCTAGGGGCGGCAGTAGGCAGTAGGCAGTAGCAGTAGGCAGTAGGCAGTAGGCAGTATGTCGAAGCCTATGTGCCGCGCAAGGCAAAAGCTAAGAGCGCCAAGGTTCTCACCCGGCGCCCTTGTCTCTATTGCCGACTGCCTAATGCCGACTGCCTATTCACGCATCCTTCTCGGCCTGCTCGTTGACCGGACCAGGTTCGGTTGGCTCGACCGCCGTCTTGGGCCCCCCCTTGGACACGCCGACCATGGCCGGGCGCAGCACCCGCTCGCCGATCGAATAGCCGGGCTGCACCACCTGGACGACCGTGTTGGCCGGAACATCCGGGTTGGGCACTTCGAACATGGCCTGGTGGAAGTTCGGATCGAACTTCTCGCCTTGCGGCTCAAGCTTCTTGACGCCATGGCGTTCGAGCGCGCTCAGCATGGCACGCTCGGTTATATCGACACCGTCGATCAGGGCCTTCAGGCCCGCATCGGCAGCCGCCTTGGCTTCGGCCGGGATGGCTTCCAGCGCCCGAGCCAGATTGTCAGACACCGACAGCATGTCGCGCGCGAAATTGGCAATCGCATAGGTGCGGGCATCCTGAACGTCGCGCGCGGTGCGACGGCGCAGGTTCTCCATCTCGGCCGCTGTGCGCAGCGCCTTGTCCTTCAGTTCCTCGTTTTCCTTCAGCAGTCGAACCAGCGCCTCATAGTCGCCGTCGACGCCGCCTTCGGCGCGCTCCATCTCGGCTTCCACCGCTTCGATTTCTTCAGGCGCGCGTTCGTCTTTTGCCTGGTCGCTCATCGCCATTTCCCGTCATGCCGGTTGGTTCTGGATTTGTGCCCGATATCGAGGTTTGGAACTCAAAAATCAAGGGGAAAGGGCATTTCCGGATGCATCATGATGTGTATCGTCAAAAGCGCCCGCTACAGCCAAATTAAATCAAATTTTACGCTGTTTTCGTTCCTCGCTTGCCAAATTGACGCAATATGGGAACGATTCACCGGCGGGGAGGTTTCAAGGCCGACTAAGGATTTGAGACCATGTCCCGTACCAATGCAATCAAGCGCGATCAGTTGCCGACGCAGATCAGGCGCCAGTTTTCCGATCGGTCGAACCAGCGGTTCCTGCACAGCTTGCCGACCTTCAAGGTGGTGAACGAGATTCCCGAGCCGCTGCGCACGCTGCTCGAAAGGCTCGAAACACAGGAAAACAGCACTGGCAGCCGTTAGAGCGTTTCCGCTCTTATGGGAACCCGTCAGGCGGCAGCTACTTTCATCAGGTCGGCCGCCTTTTCCGCGATCATGATTGTCGGCGCATTGGTGTTGCCGCCCACCAGAGTTGGCATCACCGAGGCATCGACCACACGCAGCCCGGACAAACCACGCACACGCAGTTGCGGATCGACCACTGCCATGTCGTCCGAGCCCATCCGGCAACTGCCAACAGGATGATAGATCGTATCCGCGCGGGCGCGGATATGCTCCATCAGCTCCGCATCTCCGGTCACCCCTGCGGTATAGATCTCCCTGTGGCGATACTTTGCCAGCGCCGGCGCCTCCAGCACATTGCGCATCATCTTGGCCCCTTTCAGCATCAGCGCGGCGTCGCGCTCGTCGGAAAGGTAGCGTGGGTCGATGCGCGGCGCGGCCAGCGGATCGGCACTTGCCAGCGTCACCTCGCCGCGCGAATGCGGCCTGAGCACGCAGACATGACATGAGAAGCCATAGCCCATGTGCATTTTGCGGCCATGGTTGTCGACGATCGCGATAACGAAATGCAGTTGCAGATCCGGTCGTTCCAGCGATGGCTCTGATTTCATGAAGGCGCCGCCTTCGGCATAAGGCGTCGCGATCATGCCGGTGCCGTCCTTGCGCCATTGCAGGACGTGTTTCACCAGATTGATCGTGCCTTTCAAACCAAGGCCCATCATGTCGGTTTCCTTCGATTTCCAGCTCATGATGAAATCGAGATGGTCCTGAAGGTTCTTACCGACCCCCGGCAGATCATGCGCCACCACAATATTCTGGTCCGAGAGTTCCTTGGCAGGGCCGATGCCGGACAGAAGCAGAAGTTGCGGCGACCCGAAAGCACCACCTGAAATCACCACTTCGCGGCCGGCCTGGGCAAAGGTCTCGCCATTGGCGGTGCGGTAGCGGACGCCGACGGCGCGCCTGCCGTCCAGCACGATGCCCGTGGCATGGGCTCCCGTGACCACGGTGAGATTCTTGCGGCTCATCGCCGGATGCAGGTAGGCGGCCGCCGCCGAGCAGCGTTCGCCATTGCGTTTTCCGCCCCAGAACTGGGTGACCTGGTAGAGCCCCGCTCCTTCCTGCTCCGGCCCATTGAAATCCTCGTTCGGCCGGATCTGGTTCTCGCTGCATGCTGCCACGAAGGCGTGGCTGAGCGCGCGCGGGCTTTGCTGTTCGCAGACCCGCAGTGGGCCGTCGCCGCCATGCAGATCGCTCGCACCGCGCTGGTTGCCCTCCGCACGCTTGAAGTAGGGCAGCACCTCATTCCACGACCAGCCCGCGCAGCCTGCAGCTGCCCAGTCATCATAGTCGGCCGAGTGGCCGCGAACATAGAGCATGGCATTGATGGCGCTGGAGCCACCCAGCGCCTTGCCGCGCGGCTGATAACCCTTGCGTCCGTTAAGACCCGGCTGGGGCACGGTTTCCAGTGCCCAGTTGCTGATCCTGGGGCGGCCCGGCAGCAGCGCCACGACGCCGGCCGGTGCGCGGATCAGCATGTCCTTGCCCTCGCCTCCGGCTTCCAGCAGGCAGACGCTGACGGACGGATCCTCCGAGAGCCGCGCAGCAAGCACCGAACCCGCCGAGCCGCCGCCGACGATAACATAGTCGAACTTCATGGTGGCCTCCCCGGGCTGCCGGCGGATGTTTCCGTCCGGTCGGCAAAGAGAAGCCTCAAACGCCAGGGCTGTAAAGGCATACAACCGGCTGTCGAGATTGGACTTTGGGTGGCTTGCCACCGATCAGTCGCCTGCAATCCTCGCGGAACGCAGTTCGCTCAATTTGTCGGGGTGCGACGCCAGCTGTAGGTGCCGGTCGGAGCCGACGCTTTCGCTGCCGGCTGGTAGTGGACCGGAATGCCGTCCAGGCGGCCTTCTTCCAGGCGCTTGAGCAGAACCGGATGCGAGATTTCGAATTCGTCGAAACCGACGCGCAGCATGTGCGGCAGCTGATCGATCAACACCTGCCCTGTTGCCCTGACCGCACCTTCGAAACCATGGCGGCTGCGCAGCAACGATGCCTTGGAGAAGGAGCGGCCATCGGTAAAGGCCGGGAAGGCCAGTGCGACCAGCGAAAGCTGGTCGAGCAGCTCGACGATCTTGTCGAGCTGATCGCCCGGCTGCAACAAAACGCCGAGCCGCTCCCTGGCAGATTCCCGAATCTGTGGATCGAGATCGAGGAACGCCTGCAGTGGCAGGATGAAACGTCCATTTCCAGAGAGCGCGTCGGCGGTCTCGGCATGCGTCCAGTCGTCTTCGCGGAACCCGTTGGGGGTCCACAGGCGCGACGCCGGCGCGGCGCTCGTCTCGGGCTTTGCGGTCTCGGTCATGAAGGCGAGCATATGGCTTATTCTTGCGTTGGTTTCCAGTGGTGATGTGGGGAAGTCAGGCAGTCGGCAATAGGGAGTAGGCAGTGGTTGGCATATCCTACTGCCTATTGCCTACTGCCCTCTTTTCACAGCGACGCATCCGTCAGCGACTTCTCCAAGCCTGAAAGATGAATGCCGCATTCGGTCTTGGCGTGGCCGGCCCAGCGGCCGGAGCGGGCATCTTCGCCCGGCTGCACGGGTTGCGTGCATGGGAAGCAGCCGATCGACAGATAGCCATAGGCGACAAGCGGATTTTCGCGCAGCGCGTGCTGGCGCATATACTCTGCCTGGTCGGCGGTCGTGAAACGCGCGAGCGGATTGATGCGGATGCGCGAGCCAACGGCTTCGAACGCCGGCAGCGCCGCGCGGGTCGACGCCTGAAAGCGCTTGCGGCCGGTGAACCAGGCGCGGTACGGCTCGACGCCCCGTGCCATCGGCTCCACCTTGCGCACATCGCAACAGGCGTCGGTGTTGGTCTCGTGCAACTTGCCGGTCGGATCGATCCGGGCAAGCGCTGCCTCGTCGGGCGTCACCACCCGGATATTGGTCAGCCCGAAATCGGCGGCCAGTGCGTCGCGATAATCGAACGTTTCTTCGAAATGCTTGCCGGTGTCGAGGAAGATGATCGGCAGGTGCCGATCGACCTCGGCGATCAAATGCAAAAGCACCGCCGAATCCGCGCCAAAGGACGACACGGCAGCGAGCTCGCCGGGAAACAGTGCCGAGGCAGCCCGTTCGATGATCCCGTGCGCGCTCAGATGTCCGTGCAGCGCTTCGAAGGCAGCCGCCTGCGCCGCCACGCCACTTTCTCCCGGAATGGCCTGATCAAGCGGCCTTGGCTTCGCCAGCATAGAGCGCCTCCTTGAAAGGCGCCGGGCCGACACGACGATAGGCATCGAGGAACTTTTCCGACCTGTCGAGGCGGATGGCGAGATAGGTCTCGACAACCGTCTCGATGGCGTCGGTGATTTCGTCCGGACCAAAACCGCGGCCGATGATTTCGCCGACCGAGGTGTGTTCGTCGGCCGAGCCACCGAGCGTGACCTGGTAGAGTTCCGCGCCCTTCTTCTCGACACCCAGGATACCGATATGGCCGACATGGTGATGGCCGCAGGCGTTGATGCAGCCGGAGATCTTCAACTTAAGCTCGCCGATGTCGCGCTGCCGTTCCAGCGAAGCGAAACGCTTGGAGATATTCTGCGCCACGATGATCGAGCGCGCATTGGCGAGCGCGCAATAGTCGAGACCGGGGCACGCAATGATGTCGGAGATCAGGTCCGAGTTTGCGGTCGCCAGACCGATCTCTGCCAGACGGTCGTAGATTGCCTTCAGGTCCGCGCGCGCCACATGCGGCAGGATCAGGTTTTGTTCGTGGCTGACTCGCACTTCATCGAACGCATATTTTTCAGCGAGGTCCGCAACCGCATCCATCTGGCTGTCGGACGCATCACCCGGCACCTCGCCGATGCCTTTCAGCGAAATCGTCACCGCCGCGTAGTCGGGATTGCGGTGGGTAACGACGTTCTGATCGAGCCATTCGGAGAAGCTGCGTGAATCCAGCCGCGCCAGCTTGATCGCTTCGTCGCCTTCTGGTCGCGCGGGCAGCGCCGGCGGCGCGAAATAGGCGTCGATCGCCTTGATGTCCGCTTCCGGCAGCGTCAGCTCGCCATCCTTCAGCTCGCCCCATTCAGCGTCGACCTGGCGCGTGAATTCTTCGACGCCGGTCTCATGCACCAGGATCTTGATGCGCGCCTTGTACTTGTTGTCGCGGCGTCCATAGAGATTGTACACGCGCAGGATCGCCGTGCAGTAGGACAGAAGATGCTGTTCCGGCAGGAAGTCGCGGATCTTCTTGGCCACCAACGGCGTGCGCCCCTGCCCGCCGCCGACATAGACCGCGAAACCGAGTTCGCCGGCCGCGTTCTTCTTGAGATGCAGGCCGATGTCATGGGTCTGGATGGCGGCGCGATCGCGCTCGGAGCCGGTCACCGCGATCTTGAACTTGCGCGGCAGGTAGGAAAACTCCGGATGCACGGAGGACCACTGACGCAGGATTTCGGCGTAGGGGCGCGGATCGGCGGCCTCGTCGGCGGCTGCGCCCGCGAAATGATCGGCCGTCACATTGCGGATGCAGTTGCCGCTGGTCTGGATCGCATGCATCTCGACCGAGGCAAGATCCGCCAGGATTGCCGGAACATCCGATAGTGCCGGCCAGTTGAACTGGATGTTCTGGCGCGTGGTGAAGTGGCCATAGCCCTTGTCGTATTTGCGCGCGATGTGGGCAAGCATCCGGAGCTGCTTGGACGACAGCGTGCCATAAGGCACGGCGATGCGCAGCATATAGGCATGCAGCTGCAGGTAGACACCATTCATCAGGCGCAGCGGCCGGAACTGGTCCTCGGTGATCTCACCGGCAAGGCGGCGCTCCACCTGGTCGCTGAACTGGGCGACCCGGGCTTGTACGAACTGATGGTCGAACTCATCGTAGCGGTACATGTCTTGTCCTCCGGACGCCGAAGCGCCCGCTTGTCGTGGTCAGGCTGCGTTCGGGCGTGCCTGCTTGCCGAGATCGTTGCGGTTGGTAGGGCCGGCAGCGCGGATCCTTTCCCGCAGGCGCAGCGGATGAATGGCCCCGTCGACAACGTCGACGTCGATCAGGTTGACGTCGACCACTTCGTTGGCGGCAAAAGAGGCGGCGCCGATCGTTTCCAGACGCTCCTCTGCAGCCTTGTCGGCAGCGAGTTCAGAACTGTCGATCGTCTCGGCCCAGGCGCCACCGGCATACCAGACGGCTTCGCCATCAGTGAGACGGTTCGCGGTCAGGATCTTCATGATGCGGCTCCCTGGACGGCCGGAGGCTCGGCCTCTTTGTACTTGCGGGCCGCGAGCGGCTCGGAATGGTTGAAATTGGCACCGGCAACCGCATCGCCGATGATGGTCATGACGGGACCGGCCAGATCACTGCGTGCCTCCAGCGACGGCAGATCGGCCAGCGTGCCATGGAAACGTCGGCGGTTGGCCAGGCTGGCATTCTCGACGACGGCAACCGCGGTATCAGGCGAAAGCCCGGCTTCGATCAGGCGGCCGGCGACATCGGCGGCAACGCTACGGCCCATGTAGACGGCAACTGTCGCGCCGGAGATGGCAAGCTTCGCCCAGTCCGGCAGCGTGCCGCCCTTGAGGTCGTGGCCGGTGGTGAACACCATGGAAGAGGTCACACCGCGCAGGGTCAGCGGCAATTCGAAATCGGCTGCAGCAGCAAAAGCCGCGGTAACGCCGGGCACCACTTCATAGGAGATGCCGGCCTCGCGCAGAGCGGCCATCTCTTCGCCAGCGCGGCCGAACACCAGCGGATCACCACTCTTCAGCCGCACCACGCGCCGCCCTTCGCGGCCAAGCGCGACCAGCAGGGCATTGATCTCGGACTGAGACTTGGAATGACAGCCCTTGCGCTTGCCGACGGGCAGACGCACGGCATCGCGGCGGCCCATGGCGACAACTGCTTCCGGCACCAGTGCGTCGAACACGATGACATCGGCTTCCATGAGAAGACGCTGCGCGCGCAGCGTCAGCAGATCTTCCGCGCCCGGTCCGGCACCGACCAGTGCGATATGGCCGCTGAAGGCGGTATTGGAGAGCAGAAGCCTGGAGGCAGCATCATGGGCTGCCGAAAGATTGCCAGCCTCGACGGCCCGCGCAGGCGAACCGGCAAAGAAATCCGCCCAGAAACGACGGCGGCGATTGCCCCTGGGCAGGATACGCTCGGCAGCCTCGCGGAAGGTTGCGGCAAGGGCCGCAAGCGGTCCCAGCGAAGGCGACAACAATTGATCGATGCGGGCGCGGATCATCTGCGCCAGCACCGGGCCGGCACCCTCCGTGCCGATGGCGACGGCCAGAGGCGCGCGATTAACCAAAGCGGGCGTGAAAAAGTCGCACAGCTCCGGCCGATCGACGGCGTTGACCGGGATATTCAGAGCGCGAGCGTCCTCCGAAACCCGACGGTCGAATGCTTCCTCGCCGGTCGCGGCAAAAACCAGCATCGCGCCAGCCAGATGCGCGCTGCGGTAGGTTTCGGCAATGTGGTTGGCACCGTTTTCAGCGATCCAGGCAAACAGGGCCGGTTCTAAGCGCTCAGCGACGATATGCAGGTGGGCACTGGACTGGCCGATCAGCCGTGCCTTGGCCAACGCTTCCTCACCACCACCGACGATGACCACGGCTTCGCCCTCGACCCGCATGAAGACGGGAAAGGCATTGAGCTTGGGGGTGGCATGCGGCATTGCGGTAAGACCCTGAACAGGTTGGCATTTCTACGCGCATGCGAGGAATATCAGAAGGAACGCACTCGCGCGCCTTCGTTTTGGATGCAATCTCTTTTCTGAAAGCACGAGGGGTCGGAGAAAAATTTTTCTCTCGACCTCGAAAAGCGGGCCAACGGGATCAGCCCTTTCTCATTCTGGCCGCTCTTCTAGCGCCCGCGAGCACACGCGGCAAACCACATTTTTCTAATTTCTATCTATTTAGTAGAATTAACGCCGGGATGTCGGAGGACGTGCTGGTGCCATCAAATCTCCCCACTCGTGCATTCCGCATGCATTTCAAAGACCTCGCGGGGTTGCACGGCATCGTTGCCATCCCCATAGTGCAATAAGGCGGCGGCTCAGGGCGGCGCTCATCCTACATCGTTAGATCAAAAAGGGCGCTCCATCGACCATGCCGCATGACACTCCCCTTATCGCTACCATCGTCGTCGGTCTGGGGTTGGCATTTGTCTTTGGCGCCATAGCCAATCGTTTCCGCATTCCGCCTCTGGTCGGCTATCTGCTGGCTGGCATCCTGGTCGGACCCAACACACCCGGTTTTGTCGCAGACCAGGGCCTTGCGCTCGAACTCGCCGAGATCGGCATCATTCTCCTGATGTTCGGCGTCGGCCTGCATTTTTCGATGAAGGACCTGCTTTCCGTACGCGCCATCGCGTTGCCCGGCGCCGTGGTGCAGATAGGCGTCGCCACCTTGCTCGGCTGGGGACTGGCCTGGATGCTCGGCTGGTCGCTCGGCGCCGGATTGGTGTTCGGCCTGGCGCTTTCGGTGGCCAGCACCGTGGTGCTGTTGCGCGCGCTGCAGGAACGCCGGCTGGTCGAGACCGAGCGGGGCCGCATCGCCGTCGGCTGGCTGATCGTCGAAGACCTCGCCATGGTACTGACGCTGGTGCTCTTGCCGGCACTGGCCGGCGTGCTCGGCGGAGTGGATCAGGCTCCTCCCCCAGGAGGTCTTTACGGTCTGACTGCCGGCTATGGCGTCTGGGGCGTGGTCGGCGTCACCCTGGCCAAGGTCGTCGCCTTCGTGGTCCTGATGCTGGTGGTCGGGCGCCGGGTCATCCCCTGGATCCTGCACTACGTCGCCCACACCGGTTCGCGCGAACTGTTCCGCCTGGCCGTGCTGGCCGTGGCGCTCGGCGTCGCCTTTGGTGCTGCCAAGCTGTTCGGGGTTTCGCTGGCGCTCGGAGCCTTCTTCGCTGGCATGGTGATGAGCGAATCCGAACTCAGCCATCGCGCCGCCGAGGAATCGCTGCCGCTGCGCGATGCCTTTTCGGTGCTGTTCTTTGTTTCGGTCGGCATGATGTTCGACCCGTTCAGCGTGATACAGCACATCTGGCCGGTTCTGGGCACCCTCTTCATCATCGTCATCGGCAAATCGCTGGCGGCGTTCGCCATCGTGCTTTTGTTCGGCTATCCGATCGCGACGGCGCTGATCATTTCCGCCAGTCTCGCGCAGATCGGCGAATTCTCCTTCATCCTGGCCGAACTCGGGGTGGGCCTGAAGCTTTTACCTGAGGAAGGCCGCGACCTGATCCTGGTGGGCGCAATCCTTTCCATCATCCTGAATCCGGTGATGTTCCTGGTGGTCGACCGGCTGAAGCCATGGCTGGAACAGCGGCGTGGCGCGGATAGCGTGGCGATCGCCACGACCCCGATCGGTCCCGCAACAACGGTTGGGCAGGTTGCCACGACCGGTGAGAGGCCGGAAGAGGATGATGCCCCCACGCCCACCACTCTGACCGACCATACCATCCTGATCGGCTACGGCCGTGTCGGCAGCCTGGTGGGCGCCGCGTTGAAACAGGCCATGGAACCATTCCTCGTCGTGGAAGATGCGGACAAGACGATAGCCCGCCTGAAGGCGGACGGCATCGAGACCGTGACGGGTAACGCCGCCAAGGAAGACGTCTTCGCCGCAGCCAACCCGACCTTGGCCAAGCGGCTTATCCTGGCCATTCCGAACGCCTTCGAGGCCGGCCGTATTGCGCTCCTGGCCCGCGCCGCCAATCCGGCGATCGAGATCGTCGCCCGCGCCCATTCCGATGCCGAGGTGGAGCATCTCGAAGGGCTTGGGGCCAATACGGTCATCATGGGCGAGCGCGAAATCGCGCGCGGCATTGTCGAGGCTGTGCTGAAACCGGGACAGGACCTGCCCGCAGCCGTGCCCTCACCGACGACCTAGCCAGCTATCTGGGACTGGCGATTTTCGCCCTCGGTGCTTTGCGAACTACTCGCCGACGCACGAGCAATCTTGCGCGGTCACGTTCCTCTGCAACGCGGCGCGCCCTGGCGGCGAGAAGATCCTTGCGGGCGACCAGGCCGACCAGCTTGCCTGACTCATCGATGACCGGCACGCGACCGATGCCGTTTTCCGCCATGCGATCGGCCAGATGGCCAACCAGTTCATCCGGCCTGCCGAACAGAGGTTCGTCCACAAGCACGTCGCCAAGGCTGGCGGTTCGATCAATGCTGCTGTTCTCGCCAAGCCAGGCCAATACGTCCGCGCGCGAAACCATTCCGGAGACAACCCGATCCGCAGTGACAACGGGATAGCTCTTGTGGCGATGATCGGCGCTCATGAAGTAGTCGATTGTCTGAGCGACAGTCCAGGATGCTTCGATCGCGTCCGGCTCCTTGATCATGACATCCTTCACCCAGGCTTGTTCGAACGGATCGGCCTGATACTCGCGTGTGATATGAAGGCCGCGGCGGGCGATCTTTTCGGTGAGGATGGACCGTTTGAGCAGAAGCACCGTGGTGGCATAGGCGATCGCGCAGGCAACCAGCAACGGCAGCAGCGCGTTCTGATCTCCCGTCAGCTCGATCGCGAAAAGCGTTGCCGTCAGCGGTGCGCGCATCGTGCCGCCCATCATCGCCGCCATGCCGAGAAGCGCCCAGAAGCCACCGTCGGCCTGCGGCAACAGCGGCGACAACAGCGCACCCAATGCGCCACCGAAGATCAACAGCGGCGCCAGCACGCCACCAGAGGTGCCCGAGCCAAGCGCCACCGCCCAGATGATCGCCTTGACCACAAGCAGCAGCAGGACGGCCTTGAAAGCCATATCGCCGGCAAGCAGGTGGCGAATGTTGTCGTAGCCTACACCTAGGGCCGCCGGCTCGATCAGTCCGCCAAGACCGATCACGAGGCCGCCTAACATCGGCCACCACATCCAGTGGATCGGCAGCTTCTCGAACAGGTCTTCAGTGCCATAGACCATGGCCGTGAGCAGGCCGGAGCCCAGCCCCATCGCGAGCCCAACCAGCATCCACGACAGGAATGCCGGCAGCGACGGTGTCATCTGGCCTGCATAGGCAAACAACGGTGCCGGATCGAGCAACAGCGTGCGTTCGGCTGCGGCAACGGTGGCAGCGACGACCACCGGCAGGAAACTCCTCGGCTTCCACTCGAAAAGCAGCAGCTCGACCGCCAAAAGCACCGCGGCAAGCGGCGTGCCGAAGATCGCCGTCATGCCGGCGGCGGCGCCCGCCACCAGCAGCGCCTTGCGTTCGCTCGAACTGAGATGGATCATCTGCGCGATCAGCGAGCCGACGGCGCCGCCCGTCATGATGATCGGGCCCTCCGCGCCGAACGGACCGCCGGTGCCGATGGAGACGGCCGACGACAGCGGCTTGAGCACGGCGACCTTGGCGCTGATGCGGCTCTGGCCGATCAGGATCGCCTCGATCGCCTCCGGTATGCCGTGGCCGCGGATCTTCTCCGAGCCGAACCGCGCCATCAGGCCGATGATCAGGCAGCCGACAACCGGCACGGCGACCATTCCCCATCCGAGCGGCGAACCAGCGATCGGCAAGGCTTCCAGGGAGAAACGGCCGTAATAGGCGATGTTGGTGCACAGCGTGATCAACCTGAGCAGGACCCATGCAGTCCCCACGGCGGCGGTCCCGACGATGACGGCGATTGCCATCAGCATCAGCACGCGCGCGTCGGCGGTGAAATCGCCCGGCCTCGGCACGGTATGCCTCGACGAGAAGTGCGGCGGATGTCCCAGCCCAGCATTGGCTGGCTTAAGGGTCTTGGTCGATGTAGGCATGATGTCTGTGCTGTTGATGAATTTATATCGTACTACGATATAAATTCGGAGAAGGAAATGACCCGGTGATCAAAAACCCGAAAGCAGACTCCAGGCGCGTCCGCTCCGGCGGCTCGCAAAGCGTGGATTATCGGTCACTCGCCGAGTTCCGGTATGCGATCCGCAGGTTCTTGGCCTTCAGCGAAGCTGCGGCGGGCGAAGCCGGCCTGACGGCGCAACAGCACCAGGCGCTGCTCACGATCAAGGGCGTGGGCGAAGCCGACGGCTTGTCGATCGGCGAGCTGGCGACACGGCTGCTGGTGCGGCAGCACACGGCCGCAGAACTTGCCAACCGGCTGGAAGAAGCGGGGCTCGTGCGCCGCCTGCCCGATCCGAATGATGGCCGCCGGGTGCTGCTGACGCTGACACCGGAAAGCGAAAAACGCCTACAGTCGCTTTCCGGTATCCATCTGGATGAGATCAACTCGATGGCGCCGCAACTCGTGTCGATTCTGACGAAGTTGAGCGGCACTCGCACGGAAGAGTAGCGCGGGAGCGTTTTCGAAAACGGCTGCGGCAACTTAACCGCCGCCGAGGATATCCAGGATCGAGGTTCCGCGCTTTTTCGTCGGCCCACCGACATCGCCCGGCGGCACCGGATGATCGATCGAGGCGGTGCTGCCATTATCACGCGGCATGGCCGGGCTGGCGTCCTGGGCCTGCTGTCGCACCGCGCGCTGCTGCGCCGGCTGGTCGACCGAGGCCGACGGCACGCCTCCCGGCACCGGCGCCGGTGGCGTCAGGTCGAGTGGGATATCGTCCTGCACGATGGTATCGGAAGGCGTCGAGCGCCAGGTACCGGGCAGCGGTTTTACCGGCACGCCCTGATGCGCGGCCATCATGAATTCGTGCCATGCCTGTGCCGGTAGCGCCCCCCCGGTGACGTTCTTCATCGCCGTGCCGTCGTCATTGCCGAACCACACGCCTGTGGTGAGATTGGCGGTGTAGCCGACGAACCAGGCATCGCGCGAGTTCTGGCTGGTGCCAGTCTTGCCGGCGGAAGGCCAGCCGAAGGCGGCTTTCTTCGCCGTACCGACCTCAACGGTGCCTGACATCATCGAGTTCATCATGCCGATGATTTCGGTTCGCGCCACACGCGGCGCCGAGCCTTCCTTGGCTTTGTAGAGCACCTTGCCGTTGCCGTCGGTGATGCGGCGCACAAAATGCACCTCCGGCCGGAACCCGCCATTGGCGAAGGGCACGTAAGCCGAGGTCAATTCCAGCGGCGTCACTTCCGATGTACCGAGCGCGATCGCCGTGTTGTTCTGCAAGTCCGACTGGATGCCCATGCGGTGCGCGGTATCGATCACCGCGTTGGGACCGACTTCCATGGTGAGCTGCGCTGCCACCGAATTCAACGACTTGGCGAGCGCCGTCGCAAGCGTGACCTTGCCGTAATATTTGCCCTTGAAGTTGTCGGGCGACCAATTGCCGATGCGGATCGGCGCGTCATTGCGGACGCTGTCTGGTGTGCGACCGGCCTCCAGTGCCGTCATATAGACGAAGGGCTTGAAGGCAGAGCCGGGCTGCCGGCGCGCTTCCGAAGCGCGGTTGAACTGGCTGGTCGAATAGTCGTTGCCACCGACCATGGCTCGCACCGCACCGGAATTGTCGATCGACACCAATGCGCCCTGAGTGACATTGAGCTTCTTGCCCTTCGCATCGATCAGCTCTCGGATCGACTTCTCGGCCAGCTTCTGCAGCGTGAGGTCGACTGTCGTCTCCACGACAATGTCGCCACGTACGTCACCGATCAGATCAGGCAGTTCTTCGACGATGGTGTCGGCAACGTAGTTCTCCGAGCCGGTCCAGTAGGACGGCGCGCGCACCGCCGGCGCCGCCATTGCCGTCTTCAATTCCTTGTCGCTGATCATGCCCTCTTCACGCATGGCACCCAGCACCAGCTGCGCGCGACGCTCGGCAGCCTTGGGATCACGAGCCGGCGAGAAACGCGACGGCGCCTTGAGCAGGCCGGCGAGAAGCGCGGCCTCGGACAAGGTGACATCGCGTGCGCTCTTGCCGAAATAGCGACGTGAGGCCGCTTCGACGCCATGTGCTCCGGAGCCGAAATAGACCCGGTTGAGATACATTTCGAGGATCTGGTCCTTGGTGTGTTTCTGCTCCAGCCAGATGGCGAGCAGCACCTCCTGCACCTTGCGCTCCAGGGTGCGATCCGGCGTCAGGAACAGGTTCTTGGCAAGCTGCTGGGTCAATGTCGAACCACCCTGCCGCAGGTGGCCGCCAATGAGGTTGGTTACCACCGCGCGGGTAAAGCCGATCGGATCAATGCCGTAATGCGAATAGAACCGCCGGTCCTCGATGGCGATGACGGCCTCGGGAATGTAGCGCGACATCTCGTTGAGACCGACCGCCTCGCCGCCGCTCATGCCACGATTGGCGATCAATTGGTCATCGACATCGACGATCTTGATGTTGGGTGCACGGTCCGGAACCGACCATGTGGTGGCAGCCGGCATCTTGGCGCCGTAGTAGACGACGACGCCGATGCCGGCGATGCCGCCCCAGATAGCAAGTACGAAGCACCAATAAAGCAACCGCCCGAACAGACCGGTCTTGCTGCGCTTGCGCCGACCGCCGCGGGCCGGCTTCGCCTTGGGCGCGCTGCGTTTGCTGGAGGATTTACGATTTCCCGGCACGACGCGGTCCTCTTCCCGTACCGAGAATCCCGTGGAAGAAGCCGTCTGCGACGGCCCGTCGAAACTGGGCTCGATGCGTCTGTCCCTGCGGTCCGCCATGCGTTGCCGATAGTCCCGATGCCGATGGCGCTTCGGTGGAGACTAGATGAGGCGGTTTAAAGGCGGGTTAAGGGAAGATACCCGTGCGCCCGGCTGGCTCGTCATTGCGAGCCGCGAGATACGAGCGTGATGCCCTCTTGACCCGGCCCATACTTGCCGTAGCTTCGGCCGCGGCGGGCGGGGACGTGGAGGACATGTCTATGAGATGCACCCTTCTTGCAGCCGCGGCAGCGGCCGGCCTGCTCCTGCAGGCACCGGCTTTTGCCCAGTCAACCAGCCCGACCATCGAGGATACGGAAAAATTCCTCAAGGATGCTGAGGCCGCGCTGAATACCGAATCGGTTCGGGTCAACCGGATCCAGTGGGTGAACAGCACGTTCCTCACCGAAGACACCGATGCGCTGGCGGCCGAAGCGGGCGCCCGCCAGACCGAGCTTTCGGTTCGTCTCGCCCTCGAAGCCTCCAAATTCGACAAGGTCGAAGGCCTCAGCGACGAGGTCAAACGCAAGCTCAACATCCTGAAAGGCGGTATCGTGCTGCCGGCGCCGACGACGGCAGGTGCCGCCGACCAGTTGAACAACATCTCGACCAAGCTGCAGTCGGCCTATGGCAAGGGCGAAGGCACACTGCGGGGCAAACCAATCAACGGCTCCGACATCGAGGAGCAGATGTCGCTTAATCGCAATCCCGAAGAGCTGAAGGAGATGTGGACCAGTTGGCACGACAAGCTCGGCGCTCCAATGCGCACCGATTATCAGCGGTTGGTCGAGATCTCCAATGCCGGGGCCAGGGAGCTTGGCTACCCGAATGTCGGCGCAATGTGGCGCTCGCAATATGACATGCCCGCCGATGAGGTCGCCAAGTTGACGGACAAGATCTGGGCGGACACGAAGCCGCTCTATGACGACCTGCACTGCTACGTGCGCGGCAAGCTGAACGAAAAATACGGCGACGCCGTGCAACCCAAGACTGGCCCGATCCGTGCCGACCTGCTCGGCAACATGTGGGCGCAGGAATGGACCGGCATCTACGACATCGTAGCACCCGCGGGTGCCGGCGACATCGGCTACGACCCGACCGAATTGCTGAAATCGGCCGGCTACGACGACAAGAAGATGGTCGAAACTGGCGAAGCGTTCTTCACTTCGCTCGGCTTCGACAAATTGCCGGCAACGTTCTGGAAGCGGTCGATGTTCGTCAAGCCAGCCGACCGCGACGTCGTGTGTCACGCCTCGGCATGGGACATCGACAATCAGGACGACGTGCGCATCAAGATGTGCATCAAGGTCAACGCGCAGGATTTCGTGACCGTCCATCACGAACTCGGCCACAACTTCTACCAGCGTGCCTACAAGACGCAGGATTTCCTGCATATGAATGGCGCGAATGACGGTTTCCATGAGGCGGTTGGCGACACGATCGCACTGTCGATCACGCCGGAATATCTCGTCCAAATCGGCCTGCTGCCGAAGGACAAGGTGCCGAGCAGCGACAAGGACATCGGCCTGCTGCTGCGTCAAGCCATGGACAAGATCGCCTTCATGCCGTTCGGCTTGCTGGTCGACAAATGGCGCTGGGGCGTTTTCGACGGCTCGGTGACGCCGGAAGGCTACAATGCGGCCTGGAACGACTTGCGCTTGAAGTATCAGGGCATCCAGCCGCCGGTGGAACGCAGCGAGGCATCATTCGACCCCGGCGCGAAGTACCACATCCCCGCGACCACACCTTATATGCGCTATTTCCTTGCCAACGTGCTGCAGTTCCAGTTCTACCGGGCCGCATGCGAGCAGAGCGGCTGGAAGGGGCCGCTGCATCGCTGCTCGTTCTACAACAACAAGGAAGTCGGCAAGAAACTCAACGCAATGTTGGAAATGGGCGCTTCAAAACCCTGGCCGGATGCGCTGGAGGCCTTCACCGGCCAACGCGAAATCTCGGGCGACGCGATCATCGCCTATTTCGCACCGCTGCAAGCCTGGCTGAAGGAACAGAACCGAGGCAAGAGCTGCGGCTGGTAATCGGGGAAACAGAAGCAGCACCAGGGGCAACGCTTCTGTTCCCGGACCGAACCGTCGGCGCATTCCATTTAGAGCGTTTCCGCTTTTTGCGGAAATGCTCTAACCATTTGTTTTTATGCCATTCCGGACGCCAAACCGCTGCGCACTTTTGCTGGAATTGCTGTAGGGCGGTTCACCGTTTCATGGCGCTCACCGGCATGCCTCTTGGGGCCGCGCGGTCAAACGCCGTTCGCTTCGTCAACTACTCTGTGAAAGCAGACCGCGTCACTCTTTCGTGATTATTTTCAAGGGAACTTTGCCCGGAACAGCCCGTTAATGGGCACTTCCTGCGGAGTTTTCGTCCGCTCGAAGTCAGGCATGTCCCTCCATGTCCTGTAAACGGCTCGTTGCAACACCCCCTGCAGCGAGCCGTTCAATTTTTGCGCAGTGCTGCCTAATCAATTTTTGAATCCAGCGATCAATCCTGCGTGCGCGCCCTGTTCGCTCTACCTACAAAGGAGTACTGTAGAGTGCTCCTGTGCGTGACCCTACCCTGAAAGTCGGGTCCGATTTTCGGAAGGAATCATGCGCCGGTTCAATGTTAGAGCGTCCTTTGCGCGTCCGCATGGACGAGCGGCGTTCTAATGTCTGGGAGGTAGCCAATGAACCGCCTGCAATTTGTCGTGCCGGTGCGGCTTTCGCGTGGACCAGGCCATCCGATCAAAGAAATCGAAGGCGTTGCCGAAGCGATTGCATTCTTGCGTGAATGGCCTGCAGGGCGTCGCGGCCCGGTTTTCAATTGCGCGATGAACTGCTGCCTCGCCGCCGATGGCGGCCAGATCAGTACCGATGATGCGCGTCGCTCCTTTGCCGGCTTCATCCGCATCAGCGGCATGCTCGTCGATGAGAGGATTGGCCACTATGTGGTCGATCACAGCCATGAAAGGCCGGCGCGCAGAAGCGCTTGAGCAATTCCAGGAAAAGTGCGCAGCGATTTTCCGCCCGGAATTGCGTAAACAAGGAGTTGGAGCGTTTCCACGAAAAATGGAAACGCTCCAAGGTCGATCCGGGCAGGACATTGTTTTGAAAACCATTCCCAGGGATGTCCCTGGGAATGGAGAGCATGCTTTTTCTGCCGCGCAGGCGCTCAGGCCTGTTTGACCAACCTGATCAGCACCAGAAGAATGATCGCGCCGATTGCGGCGTGAATGATCGAGGCAATGATACCCGCACCCAGGCTGATGCCCAGCGCCGGGAACAGCCAGCCCGCAATGAAGGCGCCGACGATACCGACGACGATGTTGCCGATCAGGCCGAAGCCGAAACCTTTGACGATCAGGCCAGCGAGCCAGCCAGCGACCGCGCCGATGATGAGGAAGACAATCAGACTTTCGACACCCATGGTAGTCCCTCTCAAACATGGGCCGAAACCAGGCGAAGCTGCGAATCGGCCCCGGTTGCAATGCGGGGACGATAGTTCAACCGGACAAGAAAAGCCAAGCGCGGCGCACGCGTCCGCTAGGCGTCGTCATCCTCGTCGTCGGAGGCTGGGCGCCAGGTCGTTGGTTCTATCTTCTTCTGGGTATGGCCATCGATCGCCGCCCACCACCCAATATCGCCGGGGTTGACGTCGCCGCCGAGGGCTTTGAGCCTCTCGGCTGAACGATATTGCGCGATAGATTCGTTCAGCACCCCATCACCGTCGGTCCAGTAGACGGTCACCTTGGACCCATCTTTGGGCGCGGTCTCGATCGGTTGTCTTGCAGCCATGGTTCCAGCCTCCAACGGCACTGGAGCGTTCCGTTTTTCACGAAAACGCGGAAACGCTCTGCTCTTTGTTTCTACGCAATTCCGGACGCAGACCGCTGCGCACTTTTGCTGGAATTGCCCAATTCAGCGCGGTGCTCAACTGTGGGCGAAAATATCCTCTTCGTCCCAGCCCATGAGGTCGAGTTTGGCACGCGTCGGCAGGAAGCGGAAGCAGGCATCCGCTTCCCTGGTCCGGCCATCACGATCCAGTCGGCCGGCCAGCACATCGCGCAGTCGGTGCAGATAAAGCACGTCCGACGCAGCATATTCGAGCTGTTCAGGCGTAAGCGTCTCTGCTGCCCAGTCAGAAGACTGCTGCTGTTTGGACAGGCTGACTCCGAGCAATTCCTGGCAGATATCCTTCAATCCGTGGCGATCGGTGTAGGTGCGCACCAGCCGCGATGCGATCTTGGTGCAAAACACCGGCTCCGGCATGGCGCCAAAGGCGTTGTAGAGCACAGCAAGATCGAAGCGCCCGAAATGGAACAGCTTGGTGACCTTGCGATTTTTCAGCAGGCTGACCAGGTTGGGTGCCTTTTTCTGGCCAGGTGCGATCTGGATGACGTCAGCCGAACCATCGCCGGGCGATATCTGCACGACACAAAGCCTGTCGCGGTGCGGGTTGAGGCCCAGCGTTTCGGTGTCGATGGCAACCGCGTCGACCTCGTAATGGCTGAGATCAGGCAGGTCGTTCTTGTGGAAGCGAATGGTGCTCATGGCCGGCGCTCTCAACGGGTCAGCGCGTCGAGGATGCGCGCCCAGGAGCGCTGCCCCTTGTGGAACGAGCTCAGGTCGTACTTCTCGTTCGGCGAGTGGATACGATCGTCCGACAGGCCGTAACCCACCAGCAGCGATTCCATGCCGAGGAAGTTCTGGAAGTCTCCAACGATGGGGATCGAGCCGCCCATGGCGATCATCACCGCCGGCTTCGGCCATTCGTCCGACAAGGCGTTCTTGGCCTTGGTCAGGAATGGCGAGTCATAAGAAAGCTGAATGGCCGGCGAGCCACCATGCGGGTGGAATTCGACCGAGCAATCCGCTGGCAGGCGGTCCTCGACGAATTTGCGGAAGGCAGCGCGGATCTTGTTCGGGTCCTGCTTGTGCACGAGACGGAAGGAGACCTTCGCCGAGGCCTCCGCCGCGATCACCGTCTTGAAGCCCTTGCCCGTATAACCGCCGTTGATGCCGTTGAACTCGGCGGTCGGGCGCGCCCATACCAGCTCCAGCACCGAACGGCCCTTTTCGCCGGACGGAACCGAAAGGCCGATCGGGCCGAGGAAGGTCTCTGCCGTCTCGCCCAGCGCTTCCCACGACTTCAGCACCTGCGATGGCGTCTCTTCGACACCATCGTAAAAGCCCGGGATGGTGACGTGGCTGTTTTCGTCATGGATGTCGGCCAGGATCCTGGCCAGGATCCGGATCGGGTTGGCCGCGGCGCCGCCGAATTCGCCAGAATGCAGGTCCCGGTCGGCTGCCTTGATGACAACTTCCTCGCCGACAAGACCGCGCAGTGCAGTCGAGATGGCCGGGGTTTCGCGGTCCCACATGCCGGTGTCGCAGACCAGCGCGAAATCCGCCTTCAGTTCCTTGGCATTGGCATCGAGGAACGGCTTCAGCGACGGCGAGCCGCTCTCCTCTTCACCCTCGAACAGGATGGTGATGCGGCACGGCAGCGAACCATGTTCGGCCTTCCAGGCACGGCAGGCTTCGACGAAGGTCATCAACTGCCCCTTGTCGTCAGACGAACCACGGCCGGTGATGACCTTGCGGCCAGGCTCGATCTCTTTCAAAGCCGGTGCGAACGGATCGTCGTGCCACAGGTTGAGCGGATCGACCGGCTGCACGTCATAATGGCCGTAGAACAGCACATGCGGCGC
The DNA here is from genome assembly GCF_002858745.1 of Mesorhizobium loti. Classification (GTDB taxonomy): domain Bacteria; phylum Pseudomonadota; class Alphaproteobacteria; order Rhizobiales; family Rhizobiaceae; genus Mesorhizobium; species Mesorhizobium loti_F. The sequence goes on from NZ_PJRO01000015.1 coordinate 99,015, forward strand.
GCCTGCCGGGCCGTCATGATGAGCAACGACCATCGGATGACCGGGTGTGTCGCGCACCGAGGCATCGAAGCCAATCGACTTCAGATCGGCCACGAGCCATTCGGCGGCTTTGCGGCAGTCGGCCGAAAAGGCTGGATCGGTCGAAATCGACTTGATCTTCAACAGGTCGAACAGACGATCGAGGCTCTGGTCGAGGTTCTTGTCGAGACGGTCGAGGACGGGATTGAGAGCGGTCATTGCGTGGCCTTCTGATCTAAAAGCGCGATTCCGCGGCGACCCTAAAGGAAGCGTCGCTCAAAGAAAACCACGGCTGGCGGATTGGCTCTATCGTCAGTCGTCGGTGCCCGGAGGCGCATAGACGGCGATCGCTTCCGGATGCACGAGGAACGAGGCCGGTGTCGACGTGACGATCTCCCCGTCAGTGTTCACCGGCTGCGGGGTCTTGGTGGTGACATCGAACTGCACGCACCGTGCCGTCCGAACCTCATTCCAGGCGCCATGCGTGCCGGAGCGGAAGGAGCGCAGCATCAGCGCCAGCTTCCAGACATTGCTCATCTCGAGGCTGTAGAGGTCGAGGAATCCGTCATCGATCGCAGCACTCGCCTCCACGACATTGCCGCCACCGTAATGGCGACCATTGCCGACGGCGATCTGGAAGGTCTTGACCCGCACCGTCTCGCCCTTCTCACGGATCCAGGCGGTGAAGGGTCGCGCCTTGAACAGCACCCGCGAAGCGGCAATCGCGTAGCCGAGGCGGCCCCAGCGGCGCTTGATCTCCGGCCTCAGGCCCTGCGCCAATTGTGTGGAGAGCCCGATGCTGGCGACATTGAAGAAAGCGTGTCCATTGACCGAGCCGAGATCGATACGCCGCTCGTAGCCGCCGATAATAACGTCGACGGCCTGCATGATATCCATTGGCAGGCCGAGCGTGCGGGCGAGATCGTTAGCTGTGCCCATCGGCAGAATGCCCATCGGCAGCCCGCTTTCCATCACGGCCATGGCGCCGGAGGAAACGGTGCCGTCACCGCCACTGATGATGATGCAGTCAGCCTGCTCGCGCAGCCGGGTGATGTCGCGGGCGAGTTCCGGCAGCGCCGAGAACGGCTCGACCGTCACGTCCAGCCCACCTGCCCGCAACCTTTCGAGAATGCCATCGAGCGGCGTGTCGCCGCGCCGGGCTTTCTGATTGATGAGCAACAGTGCGCGCCGCTTCCGGGCTTTTGTGGTTTTCCGGCTCGCCGTCTTCTGTTGGGTTTCTGTGATGATCCTGCTCCCAAAAAAGTGCCGCCGTGGTGGAGGGGGAACCACGGCGGCGCTACTCGAAACAATGCGGCAGCCCGGAGAGGGGGAAAGGCTGCCGCAGATGTCCGGCATAGGCGGGGGACGGGCCTTGTTCCGGACGTTCGGCGAAAACTGCCGATGACCTTTATTTGTGTAGGCGAACATGGCGATTCAAGGGCACGAACATTACACTTTCGTAACATGCCCGTGATGGGTCGTGATCGGCAACCATCGGCCGTTTCGGGCCGGAACAAAGCCGTTTGCCGACAACGGTGCGCGACCGCGGCCGGAAGGCTGTTCAGCCTTTTGGCGGATTGCTTGCAATCTTTTGCCGGTACTGCTCGACGGGCAGGCCACCGATACCCCAATGCTCCATCTCGACCTCGTCGATCACAACGACCGTTGTGGCAGGGTTCTTGCCCAGCACCTCGACCAGGAGATCGGTCGCTCCCTTGATCAGCGCAGCCTTCTGTTCAGCCGTCGCGCCTTCGCGTGTGATCTTGATGTTGACATAGGGCATGGTGCCCTCCTCGTTTCAGGAAGATTGCAGGTCGAAATGAAAGACCTTGGAGATGATCTGCCAGCGCCCGTCGACATGGACGAGGGTCAGCAGATCGGTGAAGAATTTCGGGCCGATGGCGCAGTTGAGCCGGGCGAACGCCGTGACCGGACCGGCGAACTCGATCGACACGATGCGGTCGGCGCGCGGCGCGTTCCGGCTGGCCGGCGATGGTCGTTTGTCGACGATCGGGAAATACTCCTGCATCGTCAGATGCAGGAGCTTGCCTTCCGTCGCGCAGGCGTAGATCGCCTGTGGATGGAAGATGCGGCCGAGCCTTACCGTATCGCTGAAATAAAGTCCGTCAAAATAATCGGCGAGCGCATCAGCGACATCCGCATAGGCAGGGCTATGAGAAAACTCGGCGCTCATGCAGCCTTTCCCAATCCTTCGGCAGCCATCGCCGCCTGAACGGCCGGACGCTGCGCAACGCGTTCGACGAACGCGGCGACGCGAGGCCATTTGGCAAGATCGATGCCGGTCGGATGCGCCCAGTTGACGATGGTGAACAGATAGGCGTCCGCGACCGAGAAGCTGTCGCCCATCAGGAAATCGCGCCCATCGGCAAAGACCTGCTCCAGAAGGTCGAGGCGGCTGCTCACCTTCGTCCGCGCGGCCTCTTTCGCCTCGTCCGATGAAGCATGGAACAAGGGGCCGAAGGATTTGTGCAGTTCCGCTGAGATGAAGTTCAGATGTTCCACCAGCCGCGTACGCGCCAAGGTTCCCGGTTCTGGCGCCAACGCGCGTGCGCCTGCCGCGTCAGCCAGGTACTGCACGATGGCAACGCCCTCGGTGATCACTTCGCCGCCGTCCAGTTGCAATGCAGGTACGTAGCCCTTCGGCGTGATCGTCCGGAAATCACCGCCGCTTTCGGTGGTCTTGGCGCGGATATCGACCTTCTCGAGCTCGAAATCATGGCCAAGTTCGCGCAGCACGATGTGCGGAGACAGCGAACAGGCACCGGGAGAATAATAAAGTTTCATGAAGGGTCCTCTTTCAGGAATGAACGTCCGAACGGCTAGCAAATGCAGTAACCCAGGGAAACTACGTAACTTGAGGTGATTGACTGAATCGGGTATCTCCACGGTAACTGGAAATGACGATGCTCAAGGTCCGCAAGAACAAGGCCGTCGCGCCGCCCTACTCCTGCCCGCTCAGCGAATGCATGTCGCTGCTGGGTGGCGCCTGGACGCCCAACATCATCTGGTGCCTGAGCGCCGAGCCGCGCCGCTTCGGCGAACTCAGGGCCGACATCCCGGCGATTTCGGCCAAGGTGCTGACATCCAGGCTGCGCGATCTGGAAGAGAAAGGTGTGGTGTGGCGGCGAGTGATGCCAACCTCGCCGCCCTCGGTCGAATATGGGCTGACCGATCTCGGCGCCGAATTCATGCCGGCCATCCAGGCGATCATCGAGATTGGCCATAAATTCAAGAACCGCAGGGCCGCCAAAGCCGGCGTCGAGGCAGCGCAGGCGGCCGTCACGGCCTGAGAAGCCCCTCGGCGCAAAAGCTGTTCGCATGATGTCAGGAGACGGCGGCACAGCGGCCTAAACCATGGACAGCCGCCTGTTGCCGGGCTACCCGTATCGCCATGAAAAAAGGCGATCATCTCTTCCTAGTCGACGGCTCCGGCTACATCTTCCGGGCCTATCACGCTCTGCCGCCGCTGAACCGCAAGTCGGACGGCCTGCCCACCAACGCAGTGCTCGGCTTCTGCAACATGGTGTGGAAGCTGATGCAGGATGCGCGCAACACCAATGTCGGCATCACGCCCACCCACTTCGCCGTTATTTTCGACTATTCGTCCAAGACCTTCCGCAATGAACTCTATGCGGAATACAAGGCCAACCGGTCGGCGCCGCCTGAAGATCTGATCCCGCAATTCGGCCTCATCCGCGAGGCCACCCGCGCATTCGACCTGCCTTGCATCGAGATGGAAGGGTTCGAAGCCGACGACCTCATCGCCACCTATTCACGCCTGGCGCGCGAGGCCGGCGCCGACGCTACCATCATCTCCTCCGACAAGGACCTGATGCAACTCGTCGGACCCGCCGTCAGCATGTACGACCCGATGAAGGACAAGCAGATCGGCATTCCCGAAGTCATCGAAAAATGGGGGGTGCCGCCGGAAAAGATGATCGACCTGCAGGCGTTGACCGGTGACTCGGTCGACAATGTGCCGGGAGTGCCCGGCATCGGTCCGAAGACGGCGGCGCAGCTTCTGGAACAGTTCGGCGACCTCGACACATTGCTCGCCCGCGCCGGCGAGATCAAACAGGACAAGCGCCGTCAGTCGATTGTCGACAACGCCGACAAGGCCCGTATCTCGCGCGATCTCGTGACACTGAAGAACGATGTCCCGGTGGCCGAGGGACTGGACGACCTGGTGTTGCAGCCGGCGAATGGTCCACGGCTGATCAGCTTCCTGAAGGCGATGGAATTCACCACGCTGACACGGCGTGTCGCCGAGGCGACGGACACTGATGTTGCTGCCATCGATGCGGCGGCACTGACGGTCGAAACGGGCGAGACCGCTCATGGGCCTGACGTCGGAGCCGGCGTGCAGAAGCAGCCGGCTGCCGAGCCGACCGCGGCGGTAGCGGCCACGCTGGGCAATGTCGAAGGCACCGTGGCCGGGCTTGTCGCGGCCCGCATCCAGCAAGCCGCAGTGGCGAAATTCGACCCGGCTGGCTATGTCTGCGTCCGCGATACGGCCACGCTGCAATCCTGGATCGCTGAAGCCAGGGAGGCCGGCACCGTGGCTTTCCGCGCCGAGACAACCTCGCTCGATCCGATGCAGGCGGATCTGGTGGGCTTTTCGCTGGCAACGCGGCCCGGCCGCGCCGCCTATGTGCCGCTCACGCATCGAAGCGCCGAAGATGACCTGCTCGGCGGCGGCATGGCGCCGCAACAGATATCGTTCGAGGACGCGCGCGCGGCGATCGCTCCCCTGCTCGCCGATCCGTCGGTGCTCAAGATCGGTCACAACGTGAAATACGACTGGCTGGTGCTGCGTCGGCATGGCCTGCTGCTGCAACCTTATGACGACGCGATGCTCTTGTCCTACGTGCTCGATGGCGGCACGGCGGGCGGCCACGACATCGCCTCGCTGGCCGACAAATGGCTCGGACGCGCCATGACGCCCTACAAGGACATGGTCGGCTCCGGCAAGAAGCTGGTGACTTTCGCATTCGTCGAGATCGACCGTGCGACGGCCTATTCCGCCGAAGGCGCCGATGTGGCGTTCCGGCTGTGGCAGGTGCTGAAGCCTCAGCTCGCGGCCAAGCGTGTTGCCTCGGTCTATGAGCGGCTCGAACGGCCGCTGGTGGAGACACTGGCAAAGATGGAAGAGCGCGGCATCTCCGTCGACCGGCAGATGTTGTCTCGGCTCTCTGGCGATTTCGCGCAGCGCGCAGCCGCACTTGAGGACGAAATCTACCAGGTCGCCGGCGAGCGTTTCACCATCGGCTCGCCCAAGCAGCTTGGCGATATCCTGTTCGACCAGATGAAACTGCCCGGCGGCACCAAGACGAAATCGGGCCAGTGGTCGACCACGGCACAGGTTCTGGAGGAGCTGGCAGCGGAAGGCCATGAGCTGCCGCGCAAGATCGTCGACTGGCGCCAGGTCACCAAGCTGAAATCGACCTACACGGATGCGCTGCCGGAATATGTGAACCCAACGACCAAACGCGTGCATACATCCTATGCACTCGCCGCCACCACGACCGGACGCCTGTCGTCGTCTGAGCCAAACCTGCAGAACATTCCGATCCGCACGGCCGAGGGACGCAAGATCCGCACGGCCTTTATCGCCGACAAGGGCAACAAGCTGATCTCGGCCGACTACAGCCAGATCGAACTGCGCGTGCTTGCCCACGTCGCCGACATCCCACAGCTGAAGCAGGCCTTCGCCAATGGCGACGACATCCACGCCGCGACCGCTTCGGAGATGTTCAATACGCCGGTCGAAGGCATGGCGCGCGAAATCCGCAACCGCGCCAAGGCGATCAATTTCGGCATCATCTACGGCATTTCGGCCTTCGGCCTGGCCAACCAGCTCTCGATCCCGCGAGAGGAGGCCTCGGACTACATCAAGAAATATTTCGAGCGTTTCCCGGGTATCCGCGACTACATCGAATCCACCAAGGCATCGGCGCGCGAATTGGGCTACGTCGAGACCATCTTCGGCCGCCGCATCCATTATCCGGAAATCCGGTCGTCGAACCCGTCCATCCGTGCCTTCAACGAGCGTGCGTCTACCAATGCCCGCTTGCAGGGTACCGCCGCCGACATCATCCGCCGCGCGATGATCCACGTCGACCAGGCGCTGGAAAGCGCTGGGCTTTCCGCCCGCATGCTGCTGCAGGTGCATGACGAACTGATCTTCGAAACCGTCGAGAGCGAAGTCGAGGCGACCATTCCGGTCGTGCGCGATGTCATGGAAAATGCAGCCATGCCGGCGGTTTCGTTGTCAGTGCCGCTGCAGGTCGATGCCCGCGCTGCCAACAACTGGGATGAGGCACATTGACGGGTAGCGCGGCTGCACAGAAAGCCCGCCGGCTGAGCGGCGGCTGCTTCTGCAACGCCGTCCGCTACGAAGTCGAGGACGCATTCATCTACGCAGCCAACTGCCATTGTTCCGGCTGCCGGCGTGCCACAGGCTCGGCTTTCAAACCCTTCGCCGGCATCGAGCGGGAGAAGTTTAGCCTCGTCACAAATGAAGATGAGCTGCTGATCTACGGCGACGACACCGCCCAGGACTGCCACTGCGCCCGATGTGGCTCGCTACTCTACTCGGTGGTGCGGGATGGCGCCTTCGTGCATGTCCCGATGGGCACGCTGATCGACGCGCCGACCATCCGTCCGAACCATCACATCTTCGTCGGCTCCAAAGCGTCGTGGTTCGTCATCACCGACGACTTGCCGCAATATCAGGAACACGCTGTCGAATAGTCCGGTGCAGCCAGGCAACATCACCGTCGCCGGACGATGATGGTTCGCCGCCTGGTTGTAGCAATATTGTATTCACCAAATCTGATTGTAGCGCGCGGCAGCCCACACTCTTAACTAGAAAACTATCTCGCTCTCTGGTAGAAGGCGCAACCTATTTCAAGCATGAAATGATTTGGGTGGTTATGACGAGGCGCTTCGAAATTGTCCTTGGTCACGCGTTCTTCGGCCTGGGCTTCGGCTTCCTGGCCGTCGCTTTGTGGTCGGCCCTTGCGCCACCGCCTTCAGGTCAGCGCCTTGCCGGCTTAGTCGTTCTTGCCACTTTCGGCATGGCGGCGGCAGGTGCCTTGATTGGTTTGCTCAATGCACGGAATGTGTCGGCGCTCGTGCCCGCCAAGGCACGCTATAACGCCAGGAGAACCTTCTTCTACGCGCTGGGGCCGGTACTGATCACAGCGCTTGTCACGATCATCGTCAGGTTCCCGCCGCAATAAAGTCTAGGCGGCCTCTGCCCGGCACTTGGCGCAGGTGCCGCGGAACTCGATCACCGCCTTCTTGGCAACGAAACCTGCGGAGCCGACCCATTCGCCAAGCCGCTCGCCGATCTTCTCATCACAGAACTCGGTGACCTGGCCGCAATTGTCGCAGATGGCAAAGGCGGTCATGCCGTGGCTGTGACCATGGGCATGACCATGGTCGTGCGGATCCGAGCAGGCGACGAAGGCGTTGAGGCTTTCAAGCCGGTGCACATAGCCTTCCTTCATCAGCGTATCGAGCGCGCGATAGACCTGCAGCGGCGCGCGGAATCCGCGCTCACGCAACTGGTCGAGCAGCGTGTAGGCACTGAGCGGCGCATTGGCCGTTTCCAGTTTTTCCAGCACGCTGCGCTGGTTCTTGGTCAGCACGTCCCTTGCCGTCATGATCCCGCTTTCGATTCCCTTGAGCGCCGCACATCATGCGCCGGTCAGCCAGCTCGCCATACAGACTGGCAAACCGTCTGGCTCAGAAATAAGCATGAATTGACGGTTTTGCCATCGTCTCGCACATCGGCCCGGAAATCGGGACCGATTTCCGGCAGGCACGATGGTGGACGAGACGGTCCAGGGCATGGCCGGACCGTCTCCAAAAGTTGACGCTGCTTATTTGCGCGTCGGCCCCGTCCTCTCGGCCGAGGTAGCCCAGAGATTGATGTTGGCTTCGCGTGCGTAGCCGTCGATCTCGGCAAGCTCCGCCTCGCTGAAGTCGAGGTTCTTGAGCGCACCAACGCAATCCTCGACCTGCTCCGGGCGACTGGCGCCGATCAGCGCCGATGTCACGCGACCGCCACGCAGCACCCAGGCCAGCGCCATCTGCGCCAGCGTCTGGCCACGCTTCTTGGCAATGCCGTTGAGCGCCTGGATGTTGGCCAACGTCTGTTCGTTGAGGAAGGATTGGCGCAGTGACTTGCCCTGCGTGGCGCGGCTGCCTTCCGGCACGCCGCCCAGATATTTGTCGGTGAGCATGCCCTGCGCCAGTGGCGAGAACACGATCGAGCCGACGCCAAGCCCTTCCAGCGTGTCGAGCAGGCCATCATCCTCGACCCAGCGGTTCAGCATCGAATAGCTGGGCTGGTGAATGATGCAGGGCGTGCCCAGTCGCTTGAGGATGTCGGCCGCCTCGCGTGTGCGCTGCGAATTGTAGGAAGAGATGCCGGCATAAAGCGCCTTGCCCGAGCGCACGGCGTGATCGAGCGCACCCATCGTTTCTTCCAACGGCGTGTCGGGATCGAAACGGTGCGAATAGAAGATGTCGACATAGTCGAGCCCCATGCGTTTCAGGCTCTGGTCGAGGCTGGCAAGCAGATATTTGCGGCTGCCCCACTCACCATATGGCCCAGGCCACATGTCGTAACCGGCCTTGGTCGAAATGATCATCTGGTCGCGATAGCCGGCGAAATCGCTGCGCAGGATCTCGCCGAATGCAACCTCCGCTGAGCCGGGCGGCGGGCCGTAGTTGTTGGCCAGATCGAAATGGGTGATGCCGAGGTCGAATGCCTTCTGGCAGATGGCGCGTTTGACCCGGTGCGGCGTATCTTCCCCGAAATTGTGCCACAGCCCCAGTGAGATGGCCGGCAGCTTCAGGCCGGAATGGCCGCAACGGTTGTAGGTCATCGATTGGTAACGGTCGGCGGCGGGAGCGTAGGGCATATCTCGGTCCTTTGGCGGGTTTCACGCAAACGAATGCGTCCTTCGAAGCGAACCTCGAAGGACGCAGCTATAGAGCAATTCCAGCAAAAGTGCGTAGCGGTTTTCCGCCCGGAATTGCGCCAGAACAAAGAGAGGGAGCAGGTCACCGTTTCGGTGAAATGGCTGCCTGCTCCATTCAATCGGCGGTGCAGACGAACCGCCGCTCGATGAAGATCTACTTTTTCGTCAGCAGCGCCTTGGCCTCCTTGACGCCGAGTGCCGCCGGCCGCTCGCAGCTTGTTTGCATAGCGACGAACTTGCCGGTTTCAGCAGATTTCAGCAGGCTGGTCATCACTTCCACCGCGTGCAGCGCCAGTTCCATCGAACAGCGATGCGGACGGCCTTCCATGATGGCCAGCGCCATGTCGGCAAGCCCGGCGGTGCGATAGTTCGCCATCATGCCCTGCGAGTGTTTTTCGTTGGGCACCCCGAACGGGTGTGGCCATTTCGGCAGTGCCTTTGCCGGCTTGCTTTCCTTGGTATAGGCAACGTCGCCGCCGAAGAAGTTCGGGTCCGGCACATAGAGCGTGCCCTTCTCGCCGTAGAGTTCCATCGGCGCATGGCCATGGGCCCAGACGTCCCAGCTCGTGTTCAATGTCACCACCGCGCCGTTGGCGAATTCGAGCAGGCCGTGGATGGTGGTCGGCGTGTTGACCGGGATCTTTTCGCCGGCGCGTGGCTTCGAGGAAATGACGCGTTCCTTGGCCGGAATCGAGGCAAAGGCGGCGACCCGCTTCACAGGTCCAACCAGCTGGATCAGATTGGTGACGTAGTAGGGTCCGATGTCGAGAACCGGACCAGCACCTGGCTGGAAGAAGAAATCCGGGTTCGGATGCCAGTGCTCCATGCCATGGCTCATCACCGTGCAGGTACCGCCGGTGATCGCGCCGACCTTGCCTTCGTCGATGAGATTACGCGCCAGCTGATGCGCACCGCCAAGGAACGTATCGGGCGCAGAACCTATGCGCAGGCCCTTCTTCTCGGCGCGCTTGCGCAGATCCAGCCCTTCCTGCAGCGACAGCACGAACGGCTTTTCCGAATAGACGTGCTTGCCGGCGTCGAGCACCCGCTTCGAGACATCGTAGTGAACGGCGGGGATCGTGAGGTTGACGACGATGTCGATATCGTCGGCCTTCAAGAGATCGTCCACCGTCTCAGCGCGCAGCTTGAACTCTTTTGCCCGTGCTTTTGCGGCGTTCATGTTGATGTCGGCGCAAGCCCGCATCTCAATGCCGCGAAACAGCGGCGCCAGCCTGAAATAGGCCGCCGAAATATTGCCGGCGCCGATGACGCCGATCCCGAGTTTCTTCGCCATCATTGTTCTCCTAAAAAGTCTGGGCGGCCTCGATCGACCGGCGCGCGAAGCGCTCGATGTCGTTCGGGTTGTCCTGTTCCATGATGAAATACTTGGCGCCGCTACGCTCCTTCAGCGCCTTGGTCAGCTTTGGCCAGTCGATGGTGCCGTGACCGACATCCGACCAGCCGTCCTCATCCAGCCCCTGGCCGGGCCTGGCGATATCCTTGACATGGACGGCGGCGATGCGACTGCCGTGCCGTTCGATCCAGGGCAGCGGATCGGCGCCACCGCGCACCACCCAGGCGACGTCCATTTCCCAGCCAATATCGGGCGCCGTCGACAGGATATGCTCCTGCGGGATCGAACCATCCGGCAGCGCTTTGAATTCGAAATCATGGTTGTGCCAGGCAAAGCCGTAGCCGGCCTTCTTCGCCGTCTCGCCAACCTTGGCCAGCCGTTCGCCGAAACCACGCCAGCCGGCAGTATCGGTTGGGCGCGCGTCCGCAACCAGATAGGGGCAGACCAGGAGCACGATGCCGAGCGCGTCGGCCGTTTTGCGCACGCCGTCGAAATCCGTCTCCAGCGCCTCGATCGAGAAATGCCCGGTCGGCATGGTGAGCTTGTTCTTGTCGATCTCCGCACGGAAGGCTTTCGGGTCGTCATAGACGCCGCCATAACCTTCGACCTGCGCGTAGCCGAGGCTGGCCAGCAGTTTCAGCACCTTGTTCCAGGGCTGGAAGTTGCGGGCGCTGTAGAGTTGAAATGACCAGTCCATTCTATCTGTCCATTCTGCTTGGGGATGCTTGGTGGGGATTCCTTTGGCCGTCACAGCCGGTTACCGTCTTCGCCGAACAGCGACGCACGCATCGGATCGAAGCCGATCTCGACCTGGCTGCCGGTCTTGGGGGCACGCTCGGAAGGCACACGCACCGATAGGCTTTGCGCCCCTAACCGGACCCAGACGAGTGTGTCGGACCCCATCGGCTCGACGACATCGACAGTGACCTTCGCCGAGAACGGCCAGCCAGAGCCTGAGTTGAGACCGATATGTTCGGGCCTCATTCCGAACACAGCCGGGCCTGCGACAGGTTGCTGGTCGAACACATAGGTCGAGAGTGGCACCTTCAGATCGCCGGAGCCGAAACGCCAGTCGCCGCCACTTTCTTCCAGCCCGCCTTCGATGAAGTTCATGCCAGGAGAGCCGATGAAACCGGCGACGAACCGGTTGACGGGGCGGTTGTAGATCGCCTGTGGCTCGTCAAGCTGCTGGATCACGCCGCCGCGCATGACCGCGATGCGGTCGGCCAGCGTCATCGCCTCGATCTGATCGTGAGTGACATAGATCATGGTGTTGGCAAGCCGCTGATGCAGCCGCTTGATCTCGACGCGCAGTTCCGAGCGCAGCTTGGCGTCGAGATTGGACAGCGGCTCGTCGAAGAGAAAAACATCGACATCGCGCACCAGGGCCCGGCCGATCGCAACGCGCTGGCGCTGGCCGCCGGAAAGCGCTGCCGGCTTGCGCTGCAACAGCTGCTCGATCTGCAGGATCTCGGCCGCGCGTGCGATGCGCTTGTCGATCTCTGCCTTCGGGGTTCCAGCCACTTTGAGGCCAAACGACAGGTTCTTCTCCACGCTCATCTGCGGATAGAGCGCGTAGGACTGGAACACCATGCCGATGCCGCGATCCTTGGGCTCTTCCCAGGTGACGTTCTTGCCCTTGATGAAGATGCGGCCGTCGGAAATGTCGAGCAGGCCTGCGATGCAGTTGAGCAGCGTGGACTTGCCGCAGCCTGACGGCCCGAGCAGCACGATGAACTCGCCCTCGGCGATGTCGAGGTCGAGCGATTGCAGCACCGGCACAATACCGAAATTGAGCGTCAGGTCCTGGATGGAAACGCTGGGATTGGCGGTCGCGCTCATGCTCACCCTTTCACCGCGCCGGCGGCGATGCCGCGCACGAACAGTTTACCGGAGATGAAATAGACGATGAGCGGAACCAGGCCGGTCAGCAGCGTGGCCGCCATGTTGACGTTGTATTCCTTCACGCCCTGCACCGAGTTGACGATGTTGTTGAGCTGCACGGTCATCGGATAAGTGTCGGGGCGCGTGTAGACGACACCGAACAGGAAATCGTTCCAGATGCCGGTGATCTGCAGGATGACAGCGACGACGAAGATCGGCACCGACATCGGCACCATGATGCGCAGATAGATGCTCCAGAAGCCGGCGCCGTCGACCCGTGCGGCCTTGAACAACTCCTCTGGCAACGACGCGAAATAGTTGCGGAATAGAAGCGTCAGGATCGGCATGCCGAAGATCGAATGCACGACCACCAACCCGCTCAAGCTACCGTAGAGTCCGATTTCGCGCAGGATGATGACGATCGGATAAAGCATCACCTGATAGGGGATGAAGGCGCCGACGATGAGGATGGTGAAGAACAGCTCCGAGCCCTTGAAGCGCCAGTTGGCGAGCGCGTAGCCGTTCACCGAGGCGATGGCGATCGACAGGATCACCGAAGGCACGGTGATGCGCACCGAGTTCCAGAAACCGCGTGAAAGCCCATCGCAGTTAAGCCCCGTACAAGCCGTCGCCCAGGCCTTCACCCAGGGCTCGAAGGTGATTTCCATCGGCGGCGAGAAGATGTTGCCGAGCCTTATTTCCGGCATGCCTTTCAGCGACGTCACCACCATCACGTAGAGCGGCAGCAGGTAGTAGACCGCGACCACGAACAGCGTGCCGTAGATGAAGATATTGCGTTTGGAAAAGGCGTGACGCGGCTTCGGCCCGCGTGGGCCGTCTGCGGCAAGAGCGTTTCCGTTTTTCACGGAAACGCGGAAACGCTCTAACTCTTTGTTTTTACGCAATCCCGGACGCAAAACCGCTGCGCACTTTTGCTGGAATTGCTCTAGCGTCTGCGGCGTCGCCATGGTCAGCGCCTCCGCCCGAATTCGAGATAGGCCCAGGGCACGATGACGATGGCAACCGACAACAGCATCATCGTCGAGGCGGCGAAGCCCTGGCCGAGGTTCTGCGCGAAGAACATGTAGTCGTAGACATATTTGGCCGGCACTTCGGACGCGATGCCCGGCCCGCCGCTGGTCTGCGCCACCACCAGGTCATAGACCTTGACGATGCCGGCGGCGATGATGACGAGCGTGGTGACCAGAACCGGCCGCATCATCGGCAGAACGATGAAGAGATAGGTTCTCCACGCCGGAATGCCGTCCACCCGCGCGGCCTTCCAGATGTCTTCGTCGATGCCGCGCAGGCCTGCCAGCATCAAGCACATCACGAAGCCGGTGCCTTGCCACAGCGCCGCGATCAGCACGCCGTAGATGACGATACTCGAATTGTAGAGCGGGTCGAAGGCGAAGCTTTCCCAGCCCAGTGAGCGCACCACCGCCTGCACGCCGAAGTCCGGATTGAGCAGCCATTGCCAGACCACGCCGGTGACGACGAAGGAAAGCGCAAAGGGGTAGAGGAAGATGGTGCGGAGTGTGTCCTCGAAGCGGATCTTCTGGTCGAGCAGCGCCGCCAGCACGAAGCCGATCACCAGAGAGAAGATCAGCGACAAGATGCCGTAGATAGCCAGGTTCTCGATCGACACCAGCCAGCGTGGCGTTGCCCACAACCGCTCATACTGATCCAGGCCGACGAAGTTGAGCCGTGGTAGCAGTCGCGAATTGGTGAAGGAATAAAGCACCGTCCACAGCGTGCCACCGACGAACACCACCAGCGCGGTGAGAATCATCGGCACCGAAGCTATCTTGGCGCTGAAGTTGCGAAACAGTCTGCTCGGTCGCCTGGCTGCACTGCTCATGGTGAAATGCCGCACGGTAGTCCTCCGGGAATTCCGGCCCCGCCAAGCACCTGGCAGGACCGGAACCCGGGAGGATCGGGGAAACAAGGGCAGGGTCAGGACCTCTATCTGATCCTGGCCTAGTCAGCGCTGGAGATGATGCCGGCGAAGCGCTTCTGCGCCTCGTCGACGGTCAGGTCCGGTTTGGCGAAAAATTCGGAGAACAGGTCCTCCTTCTGCTTCTGCGTATCCTGCGACAGCAACTGATCCGTCCACGGGATCACGTCGCCCTTTGCGAGGATGTCGAGACCCTTTTTCATGCAGTCATTGGCGGCGGCGAGATCGACGTCTCCGCGCACCGGCAGCGAGCCCTTCTTCAGGTTGAAGGCCACCTGCGTCTTGGGGTCGAGCAATGTTTCGGCAAGCACTTCCTGCGCCTTGGCCTTGTCGGCATCCTTGAGCAGCGGGAAATAGAAAGCGTCGCCGGCGGTGGCGAGCGCGCTGTTCATGCCGAGGCCAGGCAGACAGGTATAGTCCTTGCCGGCCACCTTGCCGGCTACCTGGAACTCACCCTGTGCCCAGTCGCCCATGATCTGTCCGCCGGCCTTGCCGGTGATGACCATGTTGGTGGCCTGGTTCCAGTCCTGCACATTGGTGCCCTTGGACATCTTGCGGGCATCGTCAGCCGCCTTGAACACTTTTGCGATCTCAGATCCGCCAGCAAATGCGCCATCCTTGTCCTTGTAGACCTTGAGAAAAGCGTCGGTACCGCCGACCGCCAGCAGGAGAACGTCGAAGGCACCAGCGGACTGCCAGGGCTGGCCACCCACGGCGAGCGGCACGATACCAGCCTTTTCCAGCGCCGGCGCAGCCGCGACATATTCGTCCCAGGTCTTCGGCACCGCTACGCCAGCCTTGGCGAAGGCATCATTGGACAACCACAGCCATTGCCAGGAATGGATGTTGACCGGCACGCAATAGATCTTGCCGTCGATGGTGCAGGAATCGAGCAACCCTTTCGGCCGCACGACGTCCGTCCACTTGCCCTTGGTGGCAATGTCGGTGAGGTCGCGCATCAACCCGGCCTGCACCAGCTCCTCGGCCTGGCGGCCATGATTGAACTGCGTAGCCCCCATCGGGTCGCCGCCTGTGATGCGCGAGATCATGATCGGGCGTGCCGTGCCGCCAGAGCCGGCGATGGCGCCATCCACCCATTTGTTGCCGGTGGCGTCGAAGGCCTTCGCGAGTTCAGCAACGGCTGCCGCTTCGCCACCCGATGTCCACCAGTGCGTGACTTCCAGGTCCGTGGCGAAAGCGGGGCCAGCAAAACCGAGAGCCGTCCCGGCTGCCAGAACGGCAGCTGTCAAAATACGTCGCATTCCGATTCCTCCCAAAATCTGAAACGTTACAGATTTTCGATACGGCAATTGTTCGAACGTGGCAATCCCCAATCAGAAATCGGATCAAACTATTTTTCGAAGCTCGACAAAATAAGCAGGCAAGAGCTCGAAAATCGGAAAATTTGGTTGTTGCGGTGCAAAAAACAGCATTGCAGTGCAAAAATGCGGAACGCAAGCGGCGCTTCCCCCTCGGCCAGAACGCAGCCACCAAGGTCTATCTGGCAAATCTGTAACGTTTCAATATACTCAGACAACGACAGCGCGGGATTCGTACCGGCGAATTCGGTCATTGTGCCTACGAGGACTGGCTGATATGCGCGCTGTGGGCGGGATTATGGACAAATCGGGCAGCAACAAAGGCGAAGAAGAAGCGGAGACCGGCAGGCCAACGCTGAAGACGCTCGCCTTCATGACCGGGCTTGGTGTCACCACCGTCTCGCGAGCGTTGAAAGACGCCCCGGAGATCGGTGCCGAGACGCGCAAGCGCGTGCAGCTCGTCGCACGCCAGATCGGCTACCGGCCGAACCGTGCCGGCGTGCGCCTGCGCACGGGCAAAACCAACGTCATCTCCGTCGTGCTCAACACGACCGAGCAGATCGGCGGCTTCCTGTCCGATTTCATCTACGGCATTTCCGAACGGCTAGCGGCGACGCCCTACCATCTGGTTGTCGCGCCCTACTCCCACAACAACGATCCGATGGAGCCGATCCGTTATGTCGTGGAGACCGGCTCCGCTGACGGCATCATCATCTCGCGCACCGAGCCGAGCGACCCGCGTGTTCGCTATCTGACCGAGCGTGGTTTCCCCTTTGCAGCACATGGCCGCACGGCGATGGGGATCGAGCACGCCTATCATGATTTCGACAACGAGACCTTCGCGCGGCTAGCCGTGCGGCGGCTGGCCGAACTCGGACGCCGACGCCTAGCGCTTCTGGCGCCGCCGACAGCCCTCACCTACCACCAGCATATGCGCGGCGGCTTCCTCGACGAAATGGACAGGCACGGACAGAGCGAGGTTCCGTTCTCGGCCGTCAGCAGCGACAACGTCATCGACGACATCCGCCGCCACACCATAGAACTGATGCAGCGGACCGGCCGGCCCGATGGCATCGTTTGCGGCGCCGGCGGCCCGGCCTTCGCCCTCATCGCCGGCATTGAGGCGGCGGGGTTCAAGCTTGGGCGCGATATCGATCTCGTTGCCAAGGAACCGTTCAATCTGCTGCAGCTGGTGCGTCCAGAAATCCATGTCGTCGAAGAGGACTTCCGGCTTGCCGGACACGATCTGGCTACAGCCGTACTCAGCCGGATCGACGACAAATCGGCGGCGCCGATGCAGCGGCTGGTGGTGCCTACTGATGTGATCGCGCCAAGGTAGCCGACTTCAGCCTTCCTCTTTACGAACAGAGAGCCTCAATCCTGCCCCCACGGCCCGTGGAAAGCGCCTGCCTCGTCGATGCGCTCGAAGCCATGCGCGCCGAAGAAATCGCGCTGCGCCTGGATGAGATTGGAGGTACCGCGGCCCTGGCGATAGCTGTCGAAATAGCCAAGCGCCGAAGACAGCGCGGGTACCGGCGCGCCGGCTTCCATGGCCAGCGCCACCACGTGCCGCAGCGCCGGGTGCGCTTCCTGCATCATCTTCACGAAATCCGGTGCCATTAGGAGGTTGGTCGTGGCGGCGCCGGCGCCAAAGGCTTCGGCCATCGTGTCCAGCATCTGCGAACGGATGATGCAGCCAGCGCGCCAGATCTTGGCGATCGTCGGCATCGGCAGGTTCCAGCCGAACTCCTTCGAAGCGCCAGCCATCACGGCGAACCCTTGCGCATAGGCCGCGATCTTGCCGGCAAACAGCGCCAGCTCCAGCTGCTTGAGCAGCGTTTCCCGCGGCGCCGTGATCTGTGCCACCCCGCCGCCGTAGATTTTCTCCGCTGCCAGCCGTTCATCCCTCAGCGACGACAACACGCGCGCCGCCACCGCCGCCTCGATGGCGGTTGCGGGAATGCCGAGTTGCTGCGCCTCGATCGCCGACCATTTTCCGGTGCCCTTCTGCCCGGCGCGATCGAGGATGATGTCGACCACTGGCTGGCCGGTCCTGGCATCGTCGGCCTTCAGCACCTCGGCGGTGATTTCGATCAGATACGAATTCAGCCGGCCCTTGTTCCATTCGGCGAAGACCGCGCCGATCTCCTTTGGCGCCATCTCGAGCCCATCACGCAGGATACCGTAGATTTCGGCGATCATCTGCATGTCGGCATATTCGATGCCGTTGTGGATCGTCTTGACGAAATGGCCTGCCCCGTCCGGACCGAGCCAGGCCGCGCAGGGCTCGCCCTTGAACTTGGCAGAGATCGCGGTGAGGACGCCTTCGACCCGGCGCCAGGAGTCCTCCTTGCCGCCGACCATGATTGATGGGCCGTGCCGTGCGCCCTCTTCGCCGCCCGAAACGCCCATGCCGATGAAGGTCAGGCCCGAGCCCTCCAGCTCCTTGAAGCGCCGCATCGTGTCGCGGAAATTGGCGTTGCCGGCATCGATGATGATGTCGTTGGCGGCCAGTTCGCCGCGCAGCGCCGCGATCTGCTCGTCCACGGGGCTACCGGCCAGCACCATGATGATGATCGGCCGTGGCGGACGGATGGCGGCGGCGAGATCGGCAAGGCTTTCGCAAGGCACGACACGGCTGGCGAGATCACCGGCCTTGGCGACGAAATCATCGGTTCGCGACGGCGTCCGATTGTAGACCGCGATGCGGTGGCCTTTCTCGGCGATGTTGAGGGCGAGGTTGGAGCCCATCGTACCGAGGCCGATCAGGCCGATTTCGGCTTTTTCCATGCTGTCGTTCCTGTCTGCGAATAACGGCTGCGCCGTAGAGGTGATATGATTGGCCTCAGGCACCCGCTTCGTCAACAAGGGGGCAGCTGTCCGCTCAGCGGAAATTTCAATCGATTAAGCTTCAGTCGAATGAACAATGGCCTGCTGATGTCAGGGCCGGATGTCGATCGGGCCTTCCAGCTTCACCATCTCGAAATCCGAGACCAGGATATCGAGCCGCACCGTCCAGCGTCCCGGGAACGGGATGACCAGACCGTCGACCAGCCAGGTGCCGTCGCCGGGCTTCGTCGCGATGCGTTTCAGCGGCTCGATCCCCGCTTCAGGCCGCGAAAGCACCAACGTCACCTCCTTGGCGTCGAGCGGTCCGAAATCGCCAGTCATCAGCATGATGCTGGCCGACACCGGCCCGGCTTTGCCGGGCGTCACAGTGAGATCAGCCATCGCCTGCAGCGTCATCATATGCGTCGCGACAGGCTCGGCCGCAGCAATCGCCAACGCGCGTGGCGGTGGCGTGAAACGCCAACCGGCGGCGATGCCAAAAATTGCCAGCACGATGGCGGTCTCGACCAAGATGGAACGCACCAGCCGGTGCCGCGCCGCGGTCTGCCCTGCTTCGGCAGGATGGGTCAGCACCCAGCGATTGGTGGCAGCGAGTGCGAATAGGCCGACCACAAGCGCGAGCTTTGCCAGCAGCAGCCGGCCGTAATCGGTGTCTACGAGCGCCGAAAACGTCTCTACCTGGATTACCGCAAGCACAGTGCCGGCAATCACAAGGACCACGACCACCGGCAAAATGGCCGCCGAGAAGCGGTGCAGGAATATGTCCGCACCTGGCGCCTGACGCTTCAGTGTCACAGCCAGGGGCGCCAGCGCACCCGCCCAGAAAGCGATGCCCGCGCCATGGAGGAAGACCATGGGTCGTGTCAGCCATTGCGGTGCGGCGGCACTGGCATGGCCGCTGGCGGCAAGCGCGACCCCGACCGCAACCAGCGCCACAGCGGCAAAGGGCTTGGCATCGACACGCGGCATGATCAGCGTCAGAAGTCCGAGCCCCAACGCGATGGCGGCAATCAATGCCGTCCAGACAAAACTGGTGGCAAAGGCAGTTTTCCAGACGATCGTTTCCGCGAACTGTTCGAACGGCGCGCCCAGGGCATCGAGGCCTTGCAGGCCGAGCGATACGGATGCCGCCACCAATCCTGAGAGCAGCATCACGACAACGAAGCGCTCGCCGCCGCGCGCGCCGCCAGCCAGCCAGCTGAGAGCGAATACGCCACCTACGCCCAGGAACAGGCCGAGATAGAGCACGAGCTTTGCCGCCCAGATAGCCCGATGCAGCCAGGGATCGACAATCTCGCCGGTTGTCGGCGCGGAACTCACCGAGCCGATAGAAAACAAGAGCGAACCGCCGACCGGGTGCCCATCAGTCGAAATCACGCGCCAGCTCAGCACATGCGTGCCTTTGCCAAGCGCCTGGGGATTGTCGATGTCGAGCGTCTGTCCGTCGCTGCGAAATGACGTCAGCCGCTGCTGCGTGCCGTCTGGCCGCACCAGGGTGAGCACCAGTGGCGAAACCGGTTCGCTGAATGCGAGCGAAAACCGGCTTGGGCTTTGCTGCAACATCGCCCCATCCGCCGGCTCGGTCTTGACCAGGCTGGCATGCGCTGAGGCTTGACCGGTCCCGAAAATAGCGAACATGCCAAACAGCACGACAATTGCACAAGCCAGGCGTTGAACGCCTGCTCGCGGATTGTGAAGGGCCAAATGCTGCATGGACTGAGATACCTGAGAGATTGCGGCGCGCCATAACAGGCGCGCCGCAGGCGACTATTTCTTCGGCAGAAGCTTTAGGCCCGGCGCTGGATGCTCGAGTGCATCCTCATCCTGGCCGGCGGCCGGGATTTCTATCCAGCGGGCAGTGCCGCCACCTTCGCATTCCTGCACGACCGGAAAGCGCAAGGTCTCACCGGCGGGCAGATTGCCGGTCAATCGCGCCCGCAGCACGAACTCGTCGTAGAATTCGTCCGGCAAGTTGCCGCCATTCCAGTTGACCTCGGTCACGCCTTCGCTGACCGCCTCACCCCACAGGGAGTAGGCCTTGGCATATTTGCCTTTTACCGTCTCCAGCTTCCATCCGGCCTTCGGCATCGGCTTCACATCGATGACGCCTTCCGGAATCTTGATACGCACGGCGGTGGTCGCCTTACCGTCACAGCCATGCGGAACGCGGAAGATTGCCTTGTAGGTGGAATCCACCGATGTCTCCTTGGTCTCCAGCGAGACGTGGGCAAAGGCTGCCCCCATGCCGGCCCCCATGAAAAGGCCGGCCACGATCATGGTCCTGAACATTTTAGTTCCTCTAAAATCGTGATTCTGAAAGATCAGTTCGCGTGGTCGCCATGCGCCTTGGGCGCGGCACCACCAACGGCCTCGACATTGAACTCAACCGTGACCGGCCCGGCCTTTTCGAAGGTCAGCGTCGCGGCGAATTTCTCGCCCTGCTTGGGTTGGCGATTGAGACCGATGAACATCAGGTGGTAGCCGCCAGGCGCGAGTTCCGCCTTGCCGTTGGCCGGAATGTCGAGGCCGGTGTCGAGCTTGCGCATGGTCATGACGCCGTCCTTGACCGACATCTCGTGCACCTCGGCCTTCTGCGAAACATCCGAGGCGATGGAGACCAGGCGGTCCGCTTCGCCACCGCTGTTCTTTATGGTCAGATAGCCGCCGGCCACCTTGGCGCCAGGTGGCGTGGCACGCGACCACGGATGATCGATCTCGAGGCTGCCGACCTTGAATTCATGCGCGAACGCAGCTGGCGCGCCGGCAAGCAACACAGCGAAGGTGGCGGACAGAAGACCAAGTCGTCCAAGAACGGACGCCCCGGACTTCAATGAATTGGCCAGGGAAGGTGCAGGCAAAAGAACGCCGTTGAAAACAGGCATGGGATTGCTCCATGGGCAGACGCGCCGTTGTCGGACGCGAAGATGAGATAAGGGAAGAGAAACCGTGGCGCGGCCAAGGGCCAGCCGCAACGGCAAAAGTCAGGCAGAGACCGGTGGTGCACGCGGATTGCCCGGCGACCAGTCATGGCTGAAGCCAGCGACATCTCGGGCGGGAAAGGTAACGAGGAGGTTGGCGGCAAAGGCCAAGCCGTCGAACAGAGGAGAGGCTTCCGGCGGCGCGCCGAAGGCCGATGAATACATGTTGCAGCCCAGCACACAGCATGATTGCTGGTGCTGCTGCGGTTGCTCGCCAGGCGGCAGTTGCGCCGCGCCATCATGCGTACAGATGACGTTGCCGAAAGCATCAAGCTGGGCCGGATTGGGACCGGCGCCGGCGGCGAAAGCACCTAGAACGGATTGCAGGACGAGCAGCCACGCGACAGCCAGGGCCGCCGGTATGCTCCATCTCCTGCGCCCGGCGATCACGGCGTCGCGCACTCCCTTGCCAATCTTCAAAGACCTACCACGAGCCACAGGGCCGGCAAACCGCCAAATGGCCGCTGCGGCAACAAGCCCATCACGGGAGATGAGCGTCAGACGATGTACTGGCCGGTTGCCGCGGGACGTTTCGCCAGGACGTTCTGTCGGCCTTCGGGTGTCGAATCGAGCAGGGTCTGCCGTGCCGATGTCAGATGCTTGCGGCAGGCAGCTTCCACCTTCGCTGCATCGCGCGACTTGAGTGCCGCGATATAGGCAAGGTGCTCGGCCACCGCCGTCTCGTTGCGGCTGCGCTGGCCGGCCTTGTTCCATTGATAGTGGTAGTGAAAGATCATCGCGATGACATCGTAGAAATCGACAATGAAGCGATTGCGCGAGGCGCTGTGGATCAGTCGGTGGAAGCGCTCGTCCAGTTCCGAGAACTCGGGATAGCGGTTGGCAATATCCCGCGCCAGCGCGTGGTGCTCGCCTTCCAGGCGGTCGAGATCGGCCCAGACTGGGCTGTCGTCCGGCAAGGCAACAAACGCGGCCGCCGAGCGCAGCTCGAACATTTCGCGGATGTCGGCCAGTTCCAGCGCGAAGGCATGGGTGAAACCCTTCAGCACCCAATGGCTGTTGCGGCGCTTCTCGATCAGGCCGAACCGACTGAAGCGGATAAGGAACTCACGCACGCTGGTGGTGCCGACGCCGATCTCGCGTGCCAGTTCCAGCTCGTTGATCTGCATGCCGGCTTCAGCACCTTCAGCCAGCAGGCGCCGCATGAAAGAACGCTCGATGATCTGCGACAGCGAGTCGGTTTCCTCTTCCGGGAAGAAGTCCTCTTCCTTCGGAGTACGCAGCACGGTCTTGTCGCGCTTGTCCCAGGCGATCAGCCCGTTTTCAGCCATGCGGGCCAGGATACCGCGCACCGTAGTGCGGCTCACTCCCAGCGTCGCTCCAAGCTCCGGCTCCGAGGGCAGGTTGCTGGTTTCCTCCAGCAACCGCAGGCAGCGGTTGTAAGCATCCTTGTAGACGTTGTTGCTCTTCGACATTCTGTTCTCTTGGCCTGCGCGCCGTTGCCGGAAAGCGCTCTAGCCGAAAATGCCAATTGACGCTCAAATGTTTTTTTACGATAAAAGACATTAACTGCAGGATTGCCGCTGTCAATCCGGCAGGAGCCCAAGACAATCCCAGGAATCCCAATCCCAGGAACCACCGCCGTGACCGCCGCCAATTCGATCGTGCTCTCGCCTTCCGACAATGTCGTCGTCGCCAACGGCCGGCTGGAAAAAGGGGCCGCGCTTCCGGGCGGCGCAGCCACAGCCGATGCGATCGAATCCGGCCACAAGGTGGCGATAAGGCCGATCCAGGCCGGCTCCGCCGTCGTCAAATACGCGCAGGCGATCGGCCGCGCCACACAGGATATCGCGGCAGGCGAGCACGTGCATTCGCACAATCTGGTCTTCGAATCCGGTCGCATGCCGGTGGTGCCACCCTCGGCTCCACTGGAAGCCACCGAGACGGACAAGGTCCGCACCTTCATGGGTTATCGCCGCGCAGACGGCCGCGCCGGTACCCGCAATTTTGTCGGCATCATCGCCAGCGTGAACTGTTCGGCCACCGTCTGCCACGCGATTGCCGACGAGGCCAATCGCCGCCTGCTGCCGCTGTATCCCGGTATCGATGGTTTCGTGCCGATCGTGCACGGCCAGGGCTGCGGCATGAGCGCCACCGGCGATGGCATGATGGTTCTGCACCGTACGCTGGCCGGCTACGCGCGCCACCCCAATTTCGGCGGCGTGCTGATGGTCGGACTGGGCTGCGAGGTCAACCAGCTTACCCTCTACGGCCAGAAAGGCGTTGCCGCCGGCAAGCGGCATTTCAACATCCAGGACGCCGGCGGCTCGCGCAAATCGGTCGAAAAGGCGATGGGTGTGCTGGCCGAAATCGCCGAGGAAGTCGGCAAACTGCAGCGCGAGCCGATCCCGGTCTCGGAGATCGTCGTCGGCCTGCAATGCGGCGGCTCGGACGGCATGTCCGGCATCACCGCCAATCCGGCACTTGGCGCCGCGGTCGATCTGCTCGCCGGTGTCGGCGCCATCGGCATCCTCTCTGAGACCACCGAAATCTACGGCGCCGAGCACCTGCTTGCCTATCGCGCCGCCACGCCCGAGATAGCCACCAAGCTCGACGGGCTAATCAAATGGTGGGAAAACCACACCGCCATGCACGGCGCTTCCATCGACAACAACCCCTCGCCCGGCAACAAGCGCGGCGGGCTGACCACCATTCTGGAAAAATCGCTCGGGGCTGTGGCCAAGGGCGGTCAGACCCCACTCAACGGCGTCTTTGCCTATGCCGAAAAGGTCACCGGCAGCGGCCTCGTCTTCATGGACACACCGGGCTACGACCCGGTCTCGGCCACCGGCCAGGTTGCGGGTGGCGCCAACGTCATCGTCTTCACGACCGGGCGCGGGTCCTGCTTCGGCAGCCACCCGACCCCTTCGATCAAAGTTGCCACCAACACCACGCTCTTCGAAGCGATGGAAGAAGACATGGATGTCAATTGCGGCGTCATCGCCTCCGGCGACAGGACGATCGCCGAGATGGGCCGCGATATCTTCGAACTAATCGTTGAGACCGCCTCGGGCAAGAAGACCAAAAGCGAACAGTTCGGCTATGGCGACAACGAGTTCGTGCCTTGGCATCTCGGCGCAACGCTGTAGCTTCGACAAAGGCAGACGGCTGAGAAACAGCTGCGAATGGGAGTTTTTGCATGAAGACCCGCCGTATTGGCAAAACCGCACTGGACGTCACCGAGATCAGTTTCGGCGGTGCCTCGCTGGGCAATCTCTACCAGGCGGTTCCGAACAAGGACGCCGAAGCGGTGCTCGATGCGGCATGGAGTTCCGGCATCCGCTATTTCGACACGGCACCCCATTACGGCTTCGGGCTCTCGGAACGCCGCTTCGGCGATTTCCTGCGCGACAAACCCCGCGACAGCTACGCGCTTTCCACCAAGGTCGGCCGCCTGCTGAAGCCGGCGCCGGAAAACGAGGTTCCCAATCTCGGTTTCTTCAACCCGCTGCCGTTCAAGCTGGAATATGATTACAGCTATGACGGCATCATGCGTTCGGTCGAGTTCAGCTATGCGCGGCTGGGCCTCAACCGCATCGACATCCTCTATGTGCACGACATCGGCGTCTACACGCACGGCACCGAACTCACCAAGGTGCATCTCGGCCAATTGCTGGGCGGCGGCATCAAGGCCTTGGAAGAGCTGAAATCAGGCGGCGTCATTTCCGCGTATGGGCTCGGCGTCAATGAGGTTGAGATCTGCGTGGAGGTGATGCGCCGCGCGCCGCTCGACTGCATCCTGCTTGCCGGCCGCTACTCGCTGCTTGACCGCTCGGCGGAAGCGGAACTCCTGCCGCTCTGCCATCAAAGCGGCACCACGCTGGTCATTGGCGGCGTCTTCAACTCCGGCATTCTGGCGACAGGAGCAAAACCCGGTTCGCATTTCGACTATGGCCCGGCCTCGCCGGAGATCCTGTCGAAGGTCTCAGTCATGGAAACGATCGCCACCGAGGCCGGGTACCCACTGGCCGCGGCAGCGTTGAAGTTCCCCCTGCATGAGAAAGCGGTATCAACGGTGCTGATCGGCACCGCCAAAGCTTCCAGCCTGATGCGCAACGTGGACCTGCTCGATATCCAGGTTCCGGAAACGGAATTCGAAAAATATCGTCCTTATACGACTGTGCAGCCACCACTGACGGGAGCCGTGCGCGAATGAACCCAGTAGCGCGTCAAGACCGGATAATTGCAGGCCCGCCTCGGAAGGATATTGCCTGATGCTGCGTGGCATTCATCCCCTTCTCGGACCCGATCTGCTGCACGCGCTGCGCAGCATGGGCCATGGCGACGAGATCGTCATTGCCGACGGCAACTTCCCGGCAAGCACGCAGGGGCCGAAGGTCGTGCGTGCCGACGGGCTGGGCGGCGAAGCATTGCTCGAGGCGATCCTCACCCACATGCCACTCGACACCTATGCGCCGGCCGCCGCGTTCCGGATGGCAGTTGTTGAGGATCCCGATAGTCTTCCCGTGATTTGCCGGTCCTATCAGTCGATCGTCGACCGTCTAGCCGGGTCTTTTGTCATCGCTCCATTGGAACGGTTCGCCTTCTACGAGCGCGCCGCCAAGGCCGCTTATATCGTCGCCTCCGGCGAGCGTGCCGCCTATGCCAACATTCTGCTCAAGAAGGGTGTGGTCCGCACCGAGCAGGATTGATTTCGGAAGTGCGTTTAAGTGATATGGAATGAATATTCCGTCTTGACCTTATTTTGGAATTGATGCTTCATATCGGAAAGGCAGTGAGGGACGACGGAGGAAGTGCCGCACTTGCAAGCGCAGTTGCATTCCACTAAAAATCGCAGTGCTGTTTTTTATCTATAAAGTCCTGATTGGACTTCGCCTATCCAGAAGGGACTTCGCGTAATCGACCGGGCGACTTTGGGAGGAAGCCTATGAAATTCGTGAAAAGCATACTTAACCGCCGCGCTTTCGTGGCGCTCGCCGCCGCTTCCATGCTGGCCGGCGCATTCCAGCCGGGGCCGGCCGCCGCCGCCGACACCACCATTCCGATCATCGTGAAGGACACCACCTCCTTCTACTGGCAGATCGTGCTTGCCGGCGCCCGCAAGGCGGGCAAGGACCTCGGCGTCAACGTGCCGGAGCTTGGCGCGCAGGCCGAGACCGACGTGAACGGCCAGATATCGATCCTCGAAAACGCCGTCGCCGGCAATCCGGCCGCCGTCGTCATCTCTCCGACCGAGGCCAAGGCTCTCGGCAAGCCGATCGACGAAGCCGCCAAGAAGGTGAAGATCATCGGCATCGACTCCTCGGCAGACTCCAAGGCTTTCACGTCGTTCCTGACCACCGATAACAAGGTCGGCGGCCAGGTTGCGGCTGACGGTCTGGCCGCTGCAATCGGCGCCGCTAATGGTGGCAAGGTCGAAGGCAAAGTGGCGATCATCACGGCACTTCCAGGTGCCGGTTCGCTTGAACAGCGTCGCGAGGGCTTCCTCGAACAGGTCAAGGCCAAGTATCCGGGCCTGACGGTGGTCGCCGACAAATATGCCGACGGACAGGCCACGACCGGCCTCAACATCGCAACCGACCTGATCACCGCTAATCCGGACCTGAAAGGCATCTTCGCCTCGAACCTGATCATGGCTCAGGGCGTTGGCCAGGCGATCGCCGAAAACAACCTTTCCGGCAAGGTCGGACTGATTGGCTTCGACAGCGATGAGAAGCTGATCAAGTTCCTCAATGACGGCGTCATTTCCGGCCTCGTTGTGCAGGACCCGTATCGCATGGGCTATGACGGCATCAAGACCGCGCTCGCAGCCTCGAAGGGCGAAAAGGTCGAGACCTTCGTCGACACCGGCGCCAACCTTGTCACCAAGGAAAACATGAAGGAGCCAAAGATCGACGCGCTCCTCAATCCGAAGCTCAACTGAGCCTCGGTAGCGTAATATCTCCGGGGCCACCTCGGCCCTGGAGACCTTCGAAGCGGCACCGCTCTCGCGAGAGCATTTCCTGAGTTCGACAGCGGCAGCAAGGCCTGTCCGCTTCGGGTCTCATGCGCTAGGCTGCACAAGCTGTCCAAAGCGTGCCAATCGGGAGGATTGTCATGACATCGGCGACACTGCACCAGCATCCCGCCCCGGAACTCGAGCCCGGCAAGGTGATCCTGGAACTACGCAGCCTGGAGAAGAAATATCCCGGCACCCATGCCCTGAAACCGGTGAACCTCGCCTTCAGGTCGGGCGAGATCCACGCGATCGTTGGAGAGAACGGCGCCGGCAAGTCCACGCTCATCAAGCTGTTGACCGGTGTGATGCCGCGCACCTCCGGCGATGTCATCTGGGAGGGCGATCCGGTGGCGCTCGCCACGCCGCATGAGGCGATGGGGCTCGGCATCAACGCCGTTCATCAGGAAGTGGTGCTGTGCCGACATCTTACCGTCGCCGCCAACATGTTCCTCGGCGAGGAAAATGTCCGCTACGGCCTGCTCCAGCAACGCGCCATGGTGCGTGACGCGCAGAAGATCATCAACGATCTCGGCTTCAACCTGCCCGCCCATGCCATGCTGGGCGACCTCACCATCGGCCAACAGCAGCTGATAGCGGCTGCCCGCGCTACCGTGCGTGGCACCAAGTTCCTCATCTTCGACGAGCCGACAGCCTACCTCACCCGCAAGGAGGCCGACCAGCTCTTCGCGCTGATCCGCCGCCTCAAGGCCGAAGGCGTCACCATCATCTACATCAGCCACCGCATGGAAGAGGTCTTCGAACTGGCCGACCGTGTCTCGGTGCTGCGCGACGGTACCTATGTCGGCACCCGCAACATCAAGGAGACCGACGAAGCCGAGCTGGTGCGACTGATGATCAATCGCACGATCGAGCAGATCTACCACAAGGATGCGTTCCCGATCGGCAAGACGATCCTGGAAGCCAGACAGCTGTCCGGCAAGGGTTTCGAGAATGTCTCGATGACCGTCCACGAAGGCGAGATCGTTGGCCTCTACGGCCTGATCGGCGCTGGCCGCAGCGAATTCGTGACGACCCTCTATGGTCGCCATGCCAAATCCTCCGGCACGGTGTTGTGGGACGGCAAGGAAGTGCATATCCGTTCCGAGCATGATGCGATCAAACTCGGCATGGCACTTGCCCCCGAAAGCCGGCGCGACCAGGGCCTTTGCCTCAACCTGCCGGTCGGGCTGAACCTCAACCTGCCGATCTACAAGAGCATCAGCAAAGGCCTGCTGATCTCTGGCAGTGAAGAAACAAAACACGCAGAACAGCAGATTGCCGGCCTGCGCATCAAGACGGCCGGGCGACATGCGTTGGCTTCCAGCCTCTCCGGCGGCAACCAGCAGAAGATCGTCATCGGCAAGTGGCTGAACCACGGCGCCAAGCTGTTCATCTTCGATGAGCCGACGGTCGGCGTCGACGTCGGCACCAAGGCGGAAATCTACCGGCTGTTCTCCACGCTGCTCTCGCAGGGCGCGGGCATCATCCTGATCTCGTCTTACCTGCCCGAGGTCTATGAACTGGCGGATACGCTGCATGTTTTCCGGCGCGGCAAGCTGGTCGCCACGCACGGCTTCCACACCGCCAGCCACGAAGACATCCTGACCCAGGCGCTCGCCGAGAAGCAGGAAAAACCGGGAGGACAACCATGAGCACCGAGGCGATCCCCGCCGAAAAGCCGAAGCGCAATTACAATGCGCTGTTCGGGCTGACGCTGCTGGCGCTGCTGGTGCTGCTGTGGATCCTGCTGTCCTTCTCGACATCCAGCTTCGCCACTGCCAACAACATCTCCAACCTGCTGCGCCAGGGGTCCATGATCGCCATCCTGGCGGTCGGCCAGACCTTCGTCATCATCACCGGCGGTATCGATCTGTCGGTCGGCGCAGTTGTCGGTTTTGCGACCGTGACGACGGCAATGCTGATCAATTCCGGCCTGCCGGTTTTCGTCGCCATCCTGATCACCTTGCTGATCGGTGTTGCCATCGGCCTCTTCCACGGCTTCGGCATCGTCAAGATGGGACTGCCGCCGTTCATCATCACGCTGGCCACATTGACCTCGTTGCGCGGCATCGGCCTTTTAATGACCAACGGCAACTCGATCTCCATCAACAACGACGCTTTCCAGGAGTTCTCGCGCGGCTCTTTCGTCGGCGTGCCCAACCTGTTCTGGATGGTCATCCTCGTCGGAGTGCCGGCCTACATCTTCCTGCACCACACGCGCTGGGGCCGCTATCTGTTCTCGGTCGGCTCCAATGCCGAGGCCGCTCGCCTGTCCGGCGTCAACGTCCAGCGCACCATCTACATGGCCTATACGCTGTCTGGCCTGTGCGCCGCCTTTGTCGGCGTGTTGCTCGCTTCGCGCATCGGCATCGGCAACCCGACCCAGGCCGAAGGCTGGGAACTGCAGGCCATCGCCTCGTCGGTCATCGGCGGCACTTCGCTGTTCGGCGCGGTCGGCTCGGTGCACGGACCGCTGCTCGGCGCCTTCATCCTGGCTACCATCAACAACGGCGCCAACCTCCTCAACGTCAACGCATTCTGGCAGCGTGTCATCACCGGCGTGCTGATCATCGTCATCGTCTATTTCGACGGACTGCGCCGGCGCGGCAGCAAATAGCGGAAAGCGCCGATAGAGCAGATATGCATCCGCTCTATCGGTAGCCGTCAACGGGGCTGGTTCAGCCCTTGAGCAAGGCCGCCTCGACCGAAGCCGCGATTGCCAGCAGGCGGCGGTCGTGTCCGTTGCGTCCTACCAGCATCAGGCCAGATGGCAACGCGGTGGCCGGCATCGGCAGCGAGATCGCGCACTGGTCGAAATAGTTGAACACCTCCGTGTTGCGCAGCAGCAGACCTTCCATGCGGTCGTCGAATTTCGGATCGGCCATCACTGCATCGATCAGCGGAGCCGCGACCGGCACAGTCGGCAGTGCCAGCATGTCGAAATCCGCCAGCCTGCGGTCCATCTCGACAATGTGCCCGGCGCGGCTGCGCATGGTGCGGATATAGATCGACACCGGCGCTTTGGCATAACGGGCCAAAGGCACGCTGACATGCGGATCGACCGGCACATCCGTGCCAGCCTCCAGCCAGTCGGCATGGATGGCGGCACCTTCCATGCCCGCGATTGAGCCGTACTGGGTGGCATCATTCATCGCGTCGACGAGATCGTCGATGGCGATGTCGAAGAGACGCGCACCGGACCGCTCCAGATTGCGGATCGCGTCCTCGAAAGCGCGGGCGATCGGCTCTTCGGTGTCGTTGAACAGATAACCACGCGGAATGCCGATGCGCAGGCCGTCGAGCCGCGCCGGCACAAGCGGCTCGGGCTCTTCGCCGGCCAGGATAGCGTCGGCCGCCGCGCATTCGGCGACGGTGCGCGCCAGGGGACCGAGCGAATCCAGCGCGAAGGAAAGTGGAAAGGCGCCTAGCAGAGGCACGCGGCGCGCCGTCGGCTTGAAGCCGACAATGCCGTTCAGCGCTGCCGGAATACGGATCGACCCGCCGGTGTCCGAACCGATCGAAATGGCGCTTGTGCCTTCCGCTACCGACACGCCGGCGCCGGAAGAAGATCCACCGGGAACACGCTTGGCATCTGCCCCATTGCCCGGCGTGCCATAGTGCGGATTGAGGCCGAGCGCGGTGAAGGCGAATTCAGTCATGTTGGTCTTGCCGATGATGACAGCACCGGCCCGGCGCAGGCGTCGCACCACCGGCGCGTCCTCCTGCGCCGGCGCTGCAGTGCGGCGGAGCAGTGAGCCTGCCAGTGTCGGCTCGCCGCCGACATCGAGCAGATCCTTGATCGAGACGATCTCGCCGTCGAGCGGCCCCAGCGTGATGCCGGCCTTCCGTCGTGCGTCGGCTGCAGCGGCAGCGGCGCGGGCTGCCTCGGGATAAAGTCGGGTGAACACCTTCTCCTCGGCCGTGCGGTCGGCAAGGCGTGACAGAACAGCTTCGAGACGATCGCGCGCTGAGGACATCGGCATCTCACCTTGATTTGAATGGAGGCAGCCTTGCTGTCTCACGCGTGCAGTCAAACCGCAACGCCTTTGGCCGGCACGGCCGCTGGTCCAGCGGATGGAAATTTCAACGCCAGGACCTTTCGTGCCAAATCCTTCTCTGGCGAAACCGCGGACAAAGGTCATAATCCGAACGGTGGAGACAGGCGCCAAGGCCTGTCCGGAATTATTAGATCCGCCCGGCGGGTCATTTTTGGGGGTCAGTCATGTCGGATTTCAGCCTCAACAGGCGTTCGGTGCTTTCAGGTGCCGTATTGCTGCTTGCGTCGACCGCCCTCCCAACCATCGGCTGGGCGCAGGAGCCACAAAAGGGCGGACGCCTGACGGTTGCGGCCGATTCCGAGCCGCGCAACCTAAACCCCGCAATCGTTGCATCCAACGGCGTGTTCTTCATCTCATCCAAGATCGTCGAACCACTCGCTGAGGCCGACTATGAAGGCAAGGATGGGCTGAGCCCTCGCCTGGCCGTCAGCTGGGAAGGCTCAGAAGACGGCAAGTCCGTCACCTTCAAGTTGCGCGAAGGCGTGACCTGGCACGACGGCAAACCGTTCACCTCGGCCGATGTCGCCTTCTCGGCCCTGCAGATCTGGAAGCCGCTGCAGAACCTCGGCCGTGTCGTCTTCAAGGACCTCGAAGCGGTCGAAACGCCGGACGAACACACCGCCGTCTTCAAATTCGCCAAGCCGACGCCGTTCCAGCTGATCCGCAACGCGCTGCCGGCGCTGACCAGCGTCGTGCCCAAGCACATCTATGAGAATGGCAAGATCGAGGAAAACCAGGCCAACACCGCACCCATCGGCACAGGACCGTTCAAATTCGCCGAACACAAGGCAGGCCAGTATTACCGGCTGGAGAAGAACACGGCCTATTGGGGCAAGAGCAAGCCTAATCTCGATGAGATCGTCTACCAGGTGCTGCCGGACCGCTCGGCAGCCGCCAACGCGCTGGAGGCGGAAGAGATTCAGCTCGCGGCCTTTTCGGCCGTGCCGTTGGCCGATCTCGATCGCATCTCCAAGGTTCCGGGCCTCAAGGTCGTCACCAAGGGTTATGAAGGCCTCACCTATCAGCTCGTCGTGGAAATCAACCACCGTCGCAAGGAATTGGCCGACGTGAAGGTGCGGCAGGCGATCGCGCATGCCATCAACAAGGAGTTCGTCGTCAAGACGATCTTCCTCGGCTACGCGGAGACCGCCAGCGGGCCGGTGCCGAAAAACGACAAGCAGTTCTATTCCGCTGACGTGCCGAACTACGCCTTCGATATCGCCAAGGCCAACGCCCTGCTCGACGAGGCGGGCTACAAGCCCGGCGCCGACGGCAAGCGCTTCAAGCTCAAGCTTTTGCCGGCTCCTTATTTCAACGAGACAAAACAGTTCGGCGACTATCTGCGCCAGGCGCTCGCAGCCATCGGCATCGATGCCGAGCTGGTCAACAACGACTCCGCTGCGCACATCAAGGCGGTCTATACCGACCATGCCTTCGACCTCGCAGTCGGCCCACCCGTATTCCGTGGCGACCCGGCGATCTCCACCACCATTCTGGCGCAGAGCGGCATTCCCGACGGCGTACCTTTCTCCAACCAGGGCGGCTACAAGAACGCCGACATCGACGCCATCATCGCCAAGGCGGCCGAAACGCTGGACGCCAGCGCGCGCACCGACCTCTACAAGGAATTTCAGAAGAAGGTGGTCGAGGACCTGCCCTTCATCAATGTCGCCGACTGGACCTTCATTTCGGTTGCCAGCGACAAGGTGGGCAACATCGCCGACAATCCACGCTGGGCAGTGTCCAACTGGTCTGACACCTGGTTGGCGAAGTAATCGGGATCGGCGCTTGAGGTCGTCCGCCGCCAGCGGATAAGCTGGCGGCCCCGGCCTCGAAGTTTATCAGTGCTCATGTCACGTGCCTTCCTTCTCCTGCGCCGGCGTCTTGCCGGCTCCATCTTCGTGCTTCTGATCGTCATTGTCGGCACGTTCCTCCTGCTCGAGGCGGCCCCTGGTGATGCAGTCGACGCCTATGTCGTCTCGACCGGTGGCGATGCCGGCCTTGTCGAGGCGATGCGGCAAAGCTGGGGTCTCGACCAGTCCGCTGCGACGCGGCTGGCCAGCTATCTGTGGGCGCTGCTGCATCTCGATCTCGGTCAGTCGGTCGCCTTCTCGCGGCCGATCCGCGACGTCATCCTGGAGCGTCTGCCGGTCACGCTCATCCTGATGGGTGCCTCGACGGCACTGTCTTTCGGCCTTGGCTCGGCACTCGGCATCTATGCCGGCGCAAGACCCGGCAGCTTGCGCGACCGCTTCCTGTCGACGGCATCGCTGGCACTTTACGCCGTGCCGGGCTTCTGGCTGGCGCTGGTTCTCGTCATCGCCTTCGCCGTCGATCTGCGCTGGTTCCCGATCTCCGGTTTCGAGACGATCGCGTCCGGCAAGGCCGGCTTCGCCCACGCCGCCGACATCGCCCACCATCTCGTCCTGCCCGTGACCTCCCTCGGCGTGATCTATCTGGCACTGTATCTCAGGATGATGCGCGCCGGCATGGCCGAGGTCTGGCGGCTGGACTTCGTGCGTGCCGCTCGCGCCAGGGGACTCAGCCGCCGGCGCATCGTGCTGGCCCATGTCGCGCGCAACGCGCTGTTGCCTCTGGTCACCATGCTCGGCCTGCAATCCGCCCAGATGCTGGGGGGCAGCGTCGTCATCGAGAGCATCTTTTCCGTGCCGGGCCTCGGCAGGCTGGCCCAGGAAGCGGTGGCGCTGCGCGACACGCCGCTGCTGCTCGGCATCATCCTGGTCAGCGCCGTCCTGGTCATTCTCATCAACCTTCTGGTTGATATCGCCTACGCTTTCCTCGACCCGCGCGTTGGCGCCAGCGAGGCCGGCGCATGAGGCGGCTAGCAAGCATACCCGAAGCGCTGGTCGGACTCGGCATCCTGGCCATACTGGCGGCCATGGCGCTGGCGGCCTCCGCGCTTTTCCCGGGCGATCCATTCGCCATCAAGGGAGCGCCGTTGCTGTCGCCGTTCCAGGATTGGTCACTGCCGCTCGGCACCGACCGTCTCGGCCGTGACGTGATGGCTGAACTCTTCCATGGCGCCCGCACGTCGTTGGCCGTCGGGCTTGCCGCAGCAGCAGCGGCAATCGCTGTCGGCGCGGTGATCGGCACATTGGCAGGCTTTGCCGGCGGCATTGTCGATGAGGCGCTGATGCGCCTCACCGACGCCTTCCAGACCGTGCCGTCCTTCCTGCTGGCATTGGCTTTCGTCAGCGTCGTCGGCCCGTCCCTCACCGTCGTGGTCATCGCCATCGCCCTTTCGGCATGGACCGGGCCGGCACGCGTCGCACGCGCCGAAGTGCTTTCCATCCGCGAGCGCGACTTCGTTGCCGGCGCACGGGTCATCGGCATGCATCCGCTGGAGATCGCCTTGCGCGAGGTTCTTCCCAACGCCTTGGCGCCGGTGCTGGCGCTCTCCTCCGTCATCGTCGCTTCCGCGATCCTGATCGAGGCAGCGCTTTCCTTCCTCGGCCTCGGCGATCCCAACCGCGTCACTTGGGGCAGCATGATCGCGGAAGGCAGAACTGTCCTGCGTTCAGCACCGTTCCTGTCGATCGTGCCCGGCATCGCACTGGTGCTGACGGTACTTGGCGTCTATCTCGCAGGCGAAGGTGTGGTCGAAGGCACGGCCGTGAGGAAGAGCCTATCATGACAGGTTCGCTCGTCTCGATCCGCAACCTGTCGGTCTCTTACCGGCGCGACGCGAGTTTGCCTTCGCTCGGCAATATCGATCTCGACATCGCTGTCGGCGAGCGGCTGGCAATCATCGGCGAAAGCGGTTCCGGCAAGAGCACGCTGGCGCTTGCCATCGCCGGGCTGTTGCCGTCGACGGCGACGGTTAAAGGCACAATCCTGTGGTCGGGACAACCGCAATTGCCACTGGGCGGTCGCGACATCGGTTTCGTCTTCCAGGATGCTTCCGCGAGCCTCGACCCTGTAATGGCTGTCGGCCGGCAGATCACGGAGGTTGCCCGCACACATCTCGACCTGAGCCGGGCGCAGGCGGAAAGCCGCGCGCTCGACCTGTTGCGACGCGTCAGGCTGCCAGATCCCGATACCGCACTGCACGCCTATCCGCACCAGCTATCAGGCGGACAAAGGCAGCGCGTGGCGATTGCCGCCGCCATCGCCGCCGGACCCAGATTGCTGATCGCCGACGAGGCAACCAGCGCGCTCGACACCATCGTGCAGGCCGACATCGTCGCGCTCATCAAGCAGTTGGTGGCCGAGGATGGAATGGCGCTGCTGTTCGTCAGCCATGACATCGCGCTTGCCGCCGAACTGGCCGACCGCATCGCGGTCTTCCGCCGCGGCGAGATGGTCGAGCTTGGAAGCACTGATGCGGTGATCCAGGTACCCCAGCATGCTTACACGAAGAAGCTGCTGGACGCCCATATTGGACTAGACGCTGCGCCGATGATCGCACCGACAGGGCATGGCCATGTCTGAGCCGCTGCTTGCCGTCTCCGGTCTGATCAAGCGCTTCCGCCGCAGCGGAACAACCGTCACTGCCTCCGACGAGATTTCCTTGTCCATTTCGCCCGGCGAAACGCTGGCGCTGGCCGGCCCTTCGGGCTCCGGCAAATCGACCATAGCCCGTCTGATCCTGCGGTTGATCGAACCCGATGCCGGCCGGGTGGATTTCGAAGGTGAGAATTTCCTTGCCCTTCGCGGTTCGGCACTGCGTGCCAGACGGGCACGGCTGCAGATGGTGTTCCAGGACCCGCTGGCCGCGCTCAATCCGCGGGCGACAGTCGCGCGTGTTCTGGACGATCCGCTGCGCATCCACGCGCTTGCCAGCCGCAGCGAGCGCCCGGAGCGCATTGCAGCGCTTCTTAAACGCGTCGGCCTGTCGCCGGATCTGGCCGGGCGCCATCTTCACGAGATTTCCGGTGGCCAGCGCCAGCGCGTGGCGATCGCTCGCGCTATCGCCACAAGACCGTCACTGATCGTGCTCGATGAAGCCGTATCGGCGCTCGACGTGTCAGTGCGTGGCCAGATCCTCGAATTGCTGCTCGACCTGCAGCGCGCCGAACGCATCGCCTATCTCTTCGTTTCCCACGACCTTGGTGTGGTGCGGGCCTTCGCGCATCGCGTCATCCTTCTCGAGGATGGCCGTATCGCCGAGCAAGGCGACGCCCGTGCGGTCATCGACAACCCGCAATCGACCATTGGCAAAGCGCTGGTTGCCGCGGTGCCCAGACTGGCAAGAACAACGATACAGGACCGATCATGACCGACCCTCAGGCTCGCGCGGAAAAGCTCGCCCGCGAACTCGACGCCGCCTTCCGCAACCGCGCCGATCTGTACCGGCTCATGCTGGACGAACTGACGGCGGAACTGGGCGCCGAGCAGGCCGAGGCGGTCATGGTGCGCGCCATCGAAAGGCGCGGCCAGGAAGTGGCGGCCGTAGCCTTCGGCAAGTTCGGGCCCAATGACGCGCGCGCCATCGGCGAGGCCTTCCTTTCCGTCAGCCCGGATGGCGGGAGCATGTATCCGACCGATGTCGAGCGCGCTACAAACCGCATCGCCTTTAAGGTGAAACGTTGCCCGCTCAAGGACGCCTGGGTCGAGGCCGGTGTCGGCGAGGATCAGCTCACCACACTCTGCCGCATCGCGGGAGCCTTCGACCGCGGCTTGTTCGAGGCCACGGGCGTGCGTTTCGACAACGTCACTTGGTCACCCGACCATGGCAGCGGCTGCTGTCACATAGCGCTCACCGACCGCGACGCGTAGTCAGGCCTGATGGCCCCGAAGTGCGTCCTTCGAGGCTCGCCCATAGAGAACTGCACCCTTATCTCCACCCTGCTGCGGGCTCGCGCCTCAGGATGAGGGCTATTGGTGCCAGCCACTCCAGCGACGGTTTCGGGCAACCCAACGGTCCTCATCCTGAGGTGTGAGCCCGCATGACCTTGGGTAGATTGCACTACCGAAGCGGGCGAGCCTCGAAGGACGCACCTCCAGCTCGACCGAGTTCGCAAATAACTGCCTATTCCTTGTTGGCCTGCCTGAGCTCCACCCGGCGGATCTTGCCGGAAATGGTCTTGGGCAGCGCAGCGACAAATTCGATCTCGCGCGGATATTTGTAAGGTGCGGTCAGGTTGCGGCAGAACTCCTGGATATCGCGCGCCAGTTCGTCCGATGCCGTGAACCCTTTTGCCAGGATGACATAGGCCTTGACGATCTGCCCACGTGTGGGATCGGGCTTGCCGATGACTGCGCTTTCGGCGACCGCCTTGTGCTCGATCAGCGCGCTCTCGACCTCGAACGGGCTGATGCGGTAGCCGGCGGACGAGATCAGGTCGTCGGAGCGGCCGACGAACCAGAGATAGCCGTCCTTGTCGCGGCGGGCCGTATCACCCGTATAGTACCAGCCATTGCGGAACGAACCGGTGTCCAGCGCCTTGCCGGTGTAGTAGCCGTGGAACAGGCCACCAGGGTGCGGATCGGTGACCTTGACCGCGATATGGCCGACTTCCTCGTCGGGCAGGCGCTTGCCGTCGTCGTCGACGACGTCGACATCGTAACCCGGCACCGGTTTGCCCATCGAGCCGAACCGAACTTCCTCACCGGGGAAATTGGCGACGATGTTGATGGTCTCGGTCTGGCCATAACCATCGGCGATGGTCGTGCCGGTCGCCTCCTTCCAGATGCGCATCACTTCCGGATTGAGGGGCTCGCCCGCGCCCAGCGAACGACGCAGGCTGGACAGGTCGTAGCGCTTCAGATCCTGCTGCGCGAACAGACGGTAGACCGTCGGCGGCGCGCAGAAGGTCGAGACCTTCAGCTTGCCGATCAGCTTCAAATGCATGTCGGCATCGAAGGCTCCGTCGCCATTGTAGAGCACCGCTGGCGTGCCGAGCATCAGTTGCGGAAACAGGATGCCCCAGGCCGCCTTGGCCCAGCCGGTATCGGTGAGCGACCAGTGCACGTCGCCGGGCCGCAGGTCCATCCAGAACAGGCCAGTGGCCACATGCGACAGCGCATAACCGTGGTCTCGCGGAACCATCTTCGGCAGCGAGGTCGTGCCGGAGGTGAAGTAGGCCATCATCATGTCGGTGGCGCGGCTTGGCGGTAAAGCCCTGGCGTCCAGGTCTGGCGAAGCCTCGGCCAGCAGTTTGTCGAACGACAGCCAGCCATCGCGTTCGCCGTCGACGATGAAGGTCTTCAGTGTCGGGCATTCGGCGCGAATGGTATCGACCTTGGCGCAGTGCTCGGAGGTGACGATGACCGCTGTGGCCTTCGAGTGGTTGACACGGTAGGCGATGTCATGCGCTGTCAGCAGGTTGGTGCCCGGCATCGAGACGACGCCCGCCTTCATGCAGCCGAACAGCACCGTGTACCAGGCCGGCACGCGGCCGATGACGAGGCAGGCAAAGTCCCCCGTTCTGACACCCAGCTTGCGCAAGGCATTGGCGAAGCGGTTCGAACTTTCCGTAAGCTGCGAATAGGCAATGCGCTCGATCGTCTCTCCGTCGCGCGAGACGGCGATCACCGCCGTGCGGTCGTCCCGCTTCGCCCAATCGTCGATGACGTCGAACGCGAAATTGAAATGTTCGGGTATTTCCAGGCGAAATCCCGCACGCGCCTTGGCATAGGTGCGGTCGACCGTCGAAAAATCCATCCTCTCCTCCGCGATGGCGATGCAACGTTCAGGTCGCATCACATAGCGCGGACCAACTTAGGAAGCCATCGAACCAAAGGCTATGCCTTTTAGTGCCACTTCTCCGGCATCAGCCAGGATTCAAGGATGTTGTATCTTGTCAGCCCTCGTTCGCTGTGAACGAGCGAGAAGGTCCGGATGGTGAAATGCAAGGGATCCACATGCTGGGGGACGACCGACCGGGAGCTGTAGAAAAGCGTGATATGAGGTTTGAAGCTTAGCACCCCACGCAATCCGTTGGAGATGAG
Source organism: Mesorhizobium loti (assembly GCF_002858745.1). Lineage (GTDB taxonomy): Bacteria > Pseudomonadota > Alphaproteobacteria > Rhizobiales > Rhizobiaceae > Mesorhizobium > Mesorhizobium loti_F. The sequence goes on from NZ_PJRO01000015.1 coordinate 138,341, forward strand.
CGCAACACCAAGCCGACGCTGGAGATCCATCAACGGCGTGCTTCCGCCCAGAAGCACCGTTGCTCGTCTGTCCGGTCGACCAGCGGGAAAGGTGACGATACGATCGAAACAAACGTCAAACGCATCAGCGCTAATGGAATTCGCAGCGCATTTGGCCGCAAACACATACTTTTCGCGCAAACGTCTGTCGTCCCTGATGTGCTGGAGCGAGATGTGCAGGTGCGTCAGCGGACGCAATTTCGCCTGGAACCCGTTTGCCGTCTGTATCTCGGACGCGATCTCCAGCGCCTGACTGGCGATCGGCGTTTCGAGTAACGTCATCAGGATCAGTCGCTCGGGTTTCTTGGGTCGAGGCGGACCTTCTGACTGGCCGAAATCGAAAACACCTTGGGACATGTTTCGCCCACTTCGCAGGGTCGAAACACTCAAAATAGAACAAAACATGAACGCACGCAAGCGCGATCCTGAAGGACCGCGCTTGCGCCGCCAGCCCCCTACGCCAGCGAAATCCAGGCCGTCTTCAGGTCCGAATATTTGTCGAAGGCGTGCAGCGACTTGTCGCGGCCGAAGCCGGACTGGCCGAAGCCGCCGAGCGGCACGGTCATGTCCGCGCCGCCATAGGTGTTGACGTGCACCACGCCGGCGCGGATCGCCCGCACCATGCGGTGCGCGCGGGCAAGGTTCGACGTCCATACCGCCGAGGCGAGTCCATAGACGGTACCGTTCGCCAGGCGCACGGCCTCGGCTTCATCCTCGAAGCGCTGCACGGCCAGCACCGGGCCGAACACTTCTTCGCGCGCCACGGTCATGCTGGGAGCAACGCCGCCGAAGATGGTCGGCTCCATGTAGTAACCACCGGTTTCCTCGCGGATGCGGCGGCCGCCAGCGACCAGTTGGGCGCCCTCGTCCACTGCCGTCGCCACATGCCCGAGATCCTTCTTGAGCTGCTCCATGCTGCTCACCGCACCGATGTCCGACTTGATGTCGAGCGGATCGCCGACCTTCATCTTGGTCGTCGCCGCCACCAGCTTTTCCACGAAGGCATCGTAGATCGAGGACTGGACAAGCAGCCGCGAGCCGGCGACGCAGACCTGGCCTGCATTTCGGAAGATACCGTTCGCGGAAACCTTGGCCGCGACATCGAGGTCCGGCGCGTCGGCAAAGACGATGTTGGGCGACTTGCCGCCAAGTTCCAGTTGCACCCGCTTGAGGTTGGAACGCGCCGAATAATCGAGCAGACGACGCCCGACGCTGCCGGAACCGGTAAAGACGATGGCATCGACATCCATGTGCAGGCCAAGTGCCTCGCCCGTTACGCTGCCACGTCCTGTGACGACATTGAGGACACCTTCCGGCAGGCCGGCTTCCGCAGCCAGCTCGCCAAGGCGCAGCAGGGTAAGAGACGCGACTTCTGCCGGCTTCAGAACCACGCTGTTGCCCGCGGCAAGTGCCGGCGCAACCTTCCAGGCGCCGATCATCATCGGGAAGTTCCACGGCACGATGGCGGCGACAACCCCCAGCGGCTCACGATGAATGAGGCCGAGCACGTCCGGCGCCGTCGGCGCGATCTCGCCATAGACCTTGTCGATGGCCTCGGCGTAGTAGCGGAACGTGCCCGCCGCCGACAAAGGTTCGGCCTTGTAGGCCATGCCGATTTCGGTGCCGTTGTCGCGCACGCCGAGCACGGCAAGTTCGAGCGCGTGTTTCTCGATCAGATCGGCAAGCTTCAGCAGCACTTTCTTGCGCGCCGTTGGCGCTGCACGCGACCAGCTTCCCTTCTCGAAGGCAGCGCGGGCAGCCGCCACCGCACGATCGACATCGGCGGCCCCCGCATCGGCGATCGAGGTCAGCGTGGTGCCGTCGATCGGCGAGATCACGGGAAGCGTTTCCCCGTCCCGGCTGTCGGCGAATACCCCGCCGATGAAAAGCTTTTGCGCTGCGACAGGTTTCTGCCGCAGCGCGTCGATCGTGGCCTGGTCCATCAGGTCTTGTCTCCGAATGTCACATGAAGCGCGGTTGGCGCGCGGAATTCCCACCCCCGGAATACGGGAGTGTCGCCGTCTGCCAGTCGCATATTGGGGAACCGGGCCAGCAGCAAGGCCACTGCAAGGCACATCTGTTCGCGCGCGAAAAAGCGGCCCGAACAGAAGTGATGACCGAAGCCGAATGCTGCATGGTTACCGTGGTTGCGATGGATGTCGAACCGGTCAGGGTCAGGAAACCGGCTCTCGTCGCGATTTGCCGACGAGACCAGCGCGGCAACCGGCGCACCAGCCGGGATCGTTGCGCCGCCGAGCTCGATCGCACGCGTGGTCTGCTTGGTCTGCGTGCCGATCGGAGCAACCCAGCGCAAGCCTTCGTCGACTGCCTTTGGCACCAGCCCGTCGGGATCGGCCCGCATCTGCTCCGGATGCGTCAACAGGCCAGCAAGGACTGAACCCGCGCCGTGACCGGGCTCCTGCATGCCACCCAAGAGGATGACCTTGATGGTTGGCATCAGAAAGGCAATCGACCGCGTCTGTCCGGACGGCATCCCGTCATGCAACATATGCGAAAATGCGGAATCGTCAGGTTCTCGCGCCAGCCGTTCCAGTGTTGGCCGCACAGCTTCACTCACCTCAGCGCTGACGGCATCGGCGATCTCGTCGCGCTTCGGATCGTTCTCGAAATTGATGGCGCCCTGCGCCAGCCCATAGAACCAGCGCCTCAGCGTCGGCACATCGACGTCATAAAGCCCCATCGAATGAGCAAGCGCCAGGGTCGAGACCGGCTCGAAATACTCGGCCATCAACTCGGCAGAACCCCGCCTGGCCAGCTCATCCAGAAGGGGTTCCGCGAGACCGCGCACGAGATCGCCGGCATAGCCGGCGACGGTGCGGGGGCGATATTTGGGATCGACGCCGGTGCGAAGCTCCCTGTGAACCTCCCCATCGGTGGTAAGGATGGTTGGCTTGCCGAAGGAACGCTCCACCGGCGAGGTGCCAACCACATTCGAGAAGATGTCCGGCGTCTTGCCAACCGTCTCGACATCCTTCCAGCGCGTTACGAACCAGAGGTCGACGGCTGGAACATAAGCCACCGGCGCGGTGCGCCTTAGTTCCGCATAGATCGGATAGGGATCCGCTTCGAGGGCCTCGACGGTTATGCTGTCCGCATAGGTCATGGCACCGCCCTACTCTTTCACCTCACTGCCGAGCTGGGCGAAGGCAACGGGATCCTTGCTCTTGAGAGCTAGAGCCAGCACCAGGCCCAGCACCGCAGCGATAAGCACCAGCGACGGCAGGAACCAGGACAGCGTGCCCGATGCGCCCGACAGGCTGCCAAAGTTCGCCACGATCTGGATAATGATATAGGCAAGCACCAGGCCCGCAATGACCGGTGCTACCTTGGCCTTCAGGACATTGCCCTCCAGCGACGGATTGCGGCTGAAGAAGGCAAGCACCGAGAACGACGTCAGCGCCATCAGCGTGATGATGCCCAGCGTGCCGACATTGGTAAGCCAGGAGAACAACGCCAATACCGGGTCCTGGCCGGTGACGGCAAACAGCGCGATCACCAGGAAGGCAATTGCCGTCTGGATCAGCGAGCCGACATGCGGGCTTTTGAACACCGGATGCGTGACGCCAAGCGACTCGGGCAGGAGCTTTTCGCGCCCGGCGACATAGAGGTAGCGGGCGACGCCATTGTGGAAGGCAACCACGCCGGCGAACAGGCTGGACACGAACAGGATGCTCATCAGCTGCGTCACCGCAGTGCCGACATAACGGTCAGAGAGCGTGAACAGGAACGTCGTCGGATCCTGAAGCGCCTGCAGCGACGGCACCAGCTTGTCGACACCCGCGCCGTTCGCCATCAGCCAGGACGTGAACATGTAGAACACGCCGATGATCAGGATGGAGATGTAGGTGGCGCGTGGCACGGTGCGGTGCGGCTCGCGCGCTTCCTCGGAATAGATCGTGGTGGCTTCGACGCCGATGAAAGCGGCGAAGCAGAAAAGCAGGCCAATGGCGGGTGCGCCGCTCAGGATCTGCGTCGGCGTGAACGGCGCCATGCTGAGACCGGAATCGCCCCCCTTGAACAGGATGGCGAGGTCGACCACCAGCACGATCAGATATTCGAGCAGCACCAGAACGGTCAGGATCTTGGCCGACAGGTCGACACGGCGATAGCCGAGCACGCCGACCAGCGCGACGCCGATGAAGCACCACAGCCACCAAGGCAGGTTGATGCCCCAGCCGGCAAACAGGCCGGCGGTGGCCGCACCGAACATGCCGAAGACGCCGATCTGCATGGCATTGTAGGAAAGGATGGCGATGAGTGCTGCAGCGCCACCCAGCGCACCGCCAAGGCCCTTGGCCGTGTAGGCATAGAATGCGCCGGCATTGGTGACATGGCGAGCCATGGCGACATAGCCGACAGCGAAGATCAAAAGCACGGCGGTCACGATCAGGAACGTGCCGGGAATGCCGGCGCCATTGCCCATCAGCATGGAAAGCGGCACGCCACCGGCCACCGCCGTCAACGGCGCCGCGGCTGAAACCACCAGAAATGTCACGGCGCCGACGCCAAGGCTGTTCTTTCTCAGCCGATTGGCCTCACCGGATTCCACTACGGTTGTCATGAATTCCTCCTCCTTTCCCCGCCACGCGGGGCCCACAAGCCCGCCCCCGCAAAGCGGGGCCAAAAAAGCCCAGTGAAATGCCGAATGGCCGAAAGGCCTGTTTTCGTTTCATTATTTAAAACGACATTTCGAATATAGACTTGCAAAGATGCTCGGCACCTGTCAAGTTAATTCGCGCGTTAAGTATCTGGAGGAGAGACAAACGCAATGAGCACGGTGGCCAAGGCCGTGTCCCTGCTGGAGGTGCTGGGACAAGGCGAGCCGGAAAGAACGCTGGCGGACCTCGCCCGTTCGGTCGACTTCGACAAGGCGACGACCCGGCGCCTGCTTCTGGCGTTGATGGACCAGGGGCTGGTCGAGCAGGACGGCGGCAGCCGCCTCTATCGGCTGGGCATCGGAGTGGCGCGCCTCGCCTTGATGCGCGAAGCGCAGTTCCCCTTTCTCAGAACAGCGATCCCGATCGCCGAAGCATTGGCCGCCCGGACCGGTGAGACCGTGCATTTCTCCGAACATTCAAGCCGCGGACTGATCTCGGTCCACGTGGTGGAGTCGAGCAAGGCCAACCGCGTTGCCGTGCCGGTTGGCGAAACCCTGCCGCTGCACGCCACAGCCTCTGGCATCGCATTCATGGCCTTTGCCGATCGCCGCGTCATGGAAGCGGCCCTGAACGCCAGGTTGGCCTCCTACACGCCGCACACGATCACCAATCCAATGGCGATCCGGGAATTGGTCTCGGCCGCCCATGCTCGCGGCTATTCCATCGGCGCGCAGGGCTACGAAGACGGCGTTTTTTCCGTCGCAGCACCCATTCTTGGTGCGCGCGGTACCGCCGTCGGTGCGCTTGCGATTGCAGCACCCCGCGCCCGAATCGAGCCTCCCGACACGGAGGCCCTGGGGGCGGCCGTTGTCGAATCCGCCTCCCAGATCAGCGAGCGCCTGACCGGCCGCCGCGCCAAGGCAGCCAACGATTAGAACAAGACACGACCAGAGCGGAACGAATGACCAAAACGCATATCCCGAAAATACTTCTTTGCGGCACCGGCGACACCAAGGCCGACGAGCTTCTCTACATGGCCGAACGCATCCGCAGCGCCGGTGGCGAGCCTGTCATGCTCGACGTCAGCGTGCTCGGCGATCCGCCCTACCGTCCCGAATACGACAAGCATTCCGTGGCATCCGCGATCGGCACCACCATCGAGGCGATTGCGCAGTCCGGCGACGAGAACAGCGCCATGGAGCTGATGGCGCGCGGCGCCTCACATCTCGTCCGTGATCTCGAAGCTGCCGGCAAGATCGACGCCTTCATTGCCATCGGCGGCACGATGGGCACCGACCTTGCGCTCGATATTGCGCTCGCGCTGCCGATCGGCGTGCCAAAATTCATCGTCTCCACCATCGCCTACTCTCATCTGATCCCGCCGGAGCGGATCGCGCCGGATCTGATGATGATCCTGTGGGCCGGCGGTCTCTATGGGCTCAACGACACCTGCAAGGCCGTACTCTCCCAGGCCTCCGGCGCCGTCGTCGGTGCCGCGCTCACCACGGCAAAACCGCGCCCGAACCTGCCGACCGTGGCGATCTCGTCACTCGGCACGAGCTGTCTCTCCTACATGAAGACGCTGCGGCCCGAGCTTGAGAAACGCGGCTACGAAGTCGTCATCTTCCACACCACCGGCATGGGCGGTCGCGCCCTTGAATCGCTCGCCGCTGACAACCGCTTCGTCGCGGTGCTGGATTTCAGCCTGCAGGAGGTCGCCAACCATCTGAATGGCAGCGTCGTTTCTTCCGGCGTCGATCGGCTGGAAAATGCCGGCCGCGCCGGCATCCCGCAGATCGTGGCGCCCGGTGCCGTCGACATGGTCGATTTCCCGACCTGGAAACCGGTTCCGCAAGGGCTTTCCGATCGGCCCTATCACGCGCACAATCGCCTGCTTGCCTCGGTGACCACCGGAAAGGACGGACGTCGCCATGTCGCGCGAGCGATTTCCGAGAAGCTCGCTCTGGCCACTGGCCCTGTCGCTTTCATCCTGCCGGCTGGCGGCATCGAACAATGGGACCAGGAAGGCGAGCCGCTCCATGAACCGGACGCTCTCGCAGCCTTTTCCGACGAGATACGCGGCGTCATCAAGGCTCCCGTCGAACTGCACGAGATCAAGGGGCACATCAACAGCGCCGAGTTCACCACCACGGCTCTGGCGATCTTCGATCGTTGGGCGGCAAGCGGGGTGATCGCACCCGGCATCCGTCAGGAGCAGAGATCGTGAGCACGCCCAAGGCTCTGGTGCTCGATTTCGGCGGCGTCGTCACCAGAACGCTGTTCGAAACGCACGAGCTCACGGAGAAGGCGCTCGGCCTCGAGCCGGGTACGCTGACCTGGCAAGGACCGTTCGACCTCGCTTCCGACCCACTCTGGCGGTCCATGCAGGCAGACGAGATCAGCGAACGCGACTACTGGAAGACCCGCACGCACGAAGTCGGCAAGCTCGTCGGCGAGGACTGGGATGCGATGGAGACCTTCGTGCGCCGCGCCCGCGGCGCCGATCCGGAAGCAGTGGTACGGCCGGAAGCCGACCGCGCCATCCGCAAGGCCCACGGCGCCGGGGTGCGGCTTGCGGTGCTCTCCAATGAACTCGACCTGTTCTACGGCGCTGACTTCCGCGGCCGGTTGCCGCTGTTGTCCCTGTTCGAGGCGATCGTCGATGCCACCTATACGAAGATCCTGAAACCGGATCTTCGCGCCTATCAGTTCGTTGCCGAGGCGCTTGGCCTGCCCATCAATGCCTGCGTGTTCGTCGACGACCAGCAACGCAACATCGATGGGGCGATTGCTGCCGGCATGCTGCCCGTTCATTTCGATGTGGCCAGCCCGGCTCGATCTTATGCCGAAGCGCTCGGCCATTTCGGCCTCACTCTTTAGGAATTGGAGACTTCAGATGCGCGACACCAACTTTTTCGCAGAGAACAATGCCAAGCCGATCTGGCATCCGATGGCGCATCCTGCGGAGATGCGTGCATCGCCGCCGCGCGTGATCATGAAAGGCAAAGGCGCCCATGTCACCGACATCGAAGGCCGTACCGTGCTGGACGCCGTCGGTGGCCTGTGGAACGTCAATCTCGGCTACAGCAGTGATCCGATCAAGCAGGCCATCGCAGCCCAGCTCGACATCCTCCCCTATTATTCGGGCTTCCGCGGCACCTCGACCGGCCCGTCGATCGAGCTCGCCTATGAACTCTCGCAATGGTTCGCGCCGGAAGGCATGGTGCGAACCTTCTTCACCTCGGGCGGTTCGGATTCGGTCGAAACTGCGCTGCGTCTTGCCCGCCAATACTGGAAAATCCGCGGCCAGGCCGACCGCACCAAATTCCTGGCGCTGAAGAAAGGTTACCACGGCACGCATTTCGGCGGCGCCGCGGTCAACGGCAACGCCAATTTCCGCCGCAACTACGAGCCGCTGCTGCCAGGCTGCTTCCATACGCCGGCGCCATGGACCTACCGCAACCCATTCGACGAGACCGACCCGGTCAACCTCGCCAAGCTCTGCGCACGCGCCATCGAGGAGGAGATAGCCTTCCAGGGCGCCGACACCATCGCCGCCTTCATCATGGAACCGGTCCTGGGCGCCGGTGGCGTCATCGTACCACCGGAAACCTTCATGCCGCTGGTGCGCGAGATCTGCGACCGGCACGACATTCTGCTGATCGCCGACGAAGTGGTGACGGCTTTCGGCCGTACCGGCGCCTGGTCGGGCTCGCGGCTCTGGAACGTAAAGCCGGATTTCATGACCATCGCCAAGGCTATCACCTGCGGCTACTTCCCGCTCGGCGCCACATTGATCGGACAGAAGGTGGCGGACGTCTTTGAAGCCGACAAGACAAGCTTCGGCGCCATTGGTCACGGCTATACCTATTCCGGGCACCCGGTCGGCTGCGCCGCCGGCCTCGCCGCACTTGCCGAAACCAAACGTCTCGCCGTCAATGAGAATGCTGCCGCACGCGGCGTTGAACTTGGCAAGGCGTTGGAGGCACTGAAAGCCAGGCATGCCTTGGTTGGCGATGTGCGTGGCAAGGGCCTGATGGCGGCGCTGGAACTGGTGTCCGATCGCGATTCCAAGAAGCCGGCCGACAAGAAGACCATGGCCAAGGTGGCGGATGCCGCCTACGACGCCGGCGTCATGCTGCGCGTATCGGGCAACATGATCATCCTGTCGCCACCGCTCGTCATCACCGCTGCCGACGTCGCCAAGATCGCCGAAGGCCTCGATGCCGGCCTCGCAGCAGTCACAGCCTAGCCACTTGGCCTCAATCGGTGGAGGGGCCTAGCCGCTCCTTCCGCCAGGCCGCAGGCGACCGGCCTGTCGCCTTGCGGAAGAAACGCGAGAAATAGGCAGGATCGTTGAAGCCCGTCTCGTAAGCGATGTCTTCGACCGACCGGATGGTGAAGGCGAGCAGTCGCTTGGCTTCCACCAGACGTCTTTCGTTGACGGCTTGCCGTACCCCAGTGCCCAGCACCAGCTGGGCAGCCTTGTCGAGCAGGTGTCGGGTCGTGCCCAGTACCTCGACATAACGCTCCACCGGCCAGTCTTCGCGGAAATTCCGGTCGATGAGGTGGCGCAACCTGGCGGCCAGTGCTCCGGTTGCGGGAAGTTCGATCGGCTGTGGCCCGCTGCCTAGCCGCGCGATCCCGGAGAGCGCCACGGCGATCAGCGACGGCAGGATTTTGTCCATGCCTGGCAGCGCATCGGCATATTCCGCCTGAATTGCCAGGATACTGGTTTCCAATTTCCGCCACAGCGTGTCGCCACCGCGTCCAGGGATGAAAACAGGTCGGTCGAGTCGCAAGAGTGTATTTGCTCCGATCGCGGCAAGCGCGTCGTCGGTAACCGAGACCACGATCGCGTCGGTGTCTGGCTCGATGATGAAGCCATGTACCACGCCGCTCGGCACGAAACTCACCGCGGGTGCTGAAAAACCCTCGGAAAACTGTTCGATCCGGTAATTGCCGCGGCCGCTCGTCCAAAACGTGATCTGGCCCATCTGCGGATGTTTGTGCGGCTGTACGCGGCCGCGATGGATACCTTCACGCGCCAACACGGTTTCAACATGAAAGAAACCAACGTCGAGCGCGCGCGCCGGCTCGCCATAGACGAAGAATTCCGGGATAGAAACCTGGCTCATGGCGCCCGAAAAAATCCAAGCGGTTTTCGACTTTTGTCCATAAACCATTGCCCGGGCCGGCGCTACTCTTAAGACACCAAGGGAGGATTACGATGCGAGCGGAAGATTTCCGGGCCGACAAGACGCGCCCGTTCACGGGCGCCGAATATCTGGAGAGCCTGCGCGACGGCCGCGAGGTCTACATCAACGGCGAACGGATTGCCGACGTCACCACCCATCCAGCGATGCGCAATTCGGTACGCTCGCTCGCCCGTCTCTATGATGCCTTGCACGACCCCGCACAGCAGGCGGTCCTGACCTCACCGACCGACACCGGCTCCGGCGGCTACACCCACAAATATTTCCGCGTCGCCCATTCCCCGGCCGATCTCGTCGCGCAGCAGGGTGCCATCGCCCATTGGGCTCGCAAGACCTATGGCTGGATGGGGCGCACCGCCGACTACAAGGCGGCACTGATGAACACGCTGGGCGCCAATGCCGATTGGTATGGCCCGTTCAAGGAGAACGCCCGAGCCTGGCACAAGCGGGCGCAGGAATCCGTCCTGTTCATGAACCATGCCATCGTCAATCCGCCCATCGACCGCCACAAGCCGGCCGAACAGGTGAAGGATGTGTTCGTCCATATCACCAAGGAGAACGACGCCGGCATCTGGGTTTCCGGCGCCAAGGTGGTGGCGACCTCGTCGGCACTCACCCACTACAATTTCCTGGCGCAGAGCTCCGCCACCGTGACGGAAGATCCGTCGCTTTCCGTGATGTTCATCGTGCCGATGAATGCGCCGGGCGTGAAGATGTTCTGCCGTGTTTCCTATGAGCAGACGGCCAACACGGTTGCCCAACCCTTCGACTACCCGCTGTCGTCACGCTTCGACGAAAACGATGCCATCCTGGTGCTCGACAATGTCTTCGTGCCTTGGGAGGACGTGCTGGTGCTGCGCGATGCGCAGAAAATCCTGTCCTTTCACCCCGCTTCCGGCTTCATGCATGGCTACTGCTTCCAGGGCTGCACACGTTTTGCGGTCAAACTCGACTTCCTGGCCGGCCTGCTCGCCAAGGCGCTCCGCGCCACCGGCGGCGACGCCTTCCGCGGCAACCAGGCAGCGCTGGGCGAGGTGATCGCGCTACGCCACATGTTCTGGAGCTTCTCCAACGCAATGGCCTACAACCCGATCCCGTGGGCTGGCGGCGCGGTGCTGCCGAACATGGAAAGCGCGCTGGCCTATCGCACCTTCATGTCCGAGGCCTATCCGCGCGTCATCGAGACGGTCCGCAAGGTCGTCGCGTCCGGCCTGATCTACCTGCCGTCCTCAGCCAAGGATTTCGGCAATCCCGAGATCGATCGCTACCTGGCGCAGTATGTGCGGGGTTCCGACAACATGGGTCACATCGAGCGCATCAAGATCATGAAGCTGCTCTGGGACGCTACCGGCACGGAATTCGGCGGCCGCCACGCGCTTTACGAACTCAATTATGCCGGCGCCCAGGAAGAAGTACGCCTGCAGGTTCTGAAGGGCGCCGAGCGCGGCGGTCGGTTGAAACAGATGGAAGAACTCGTCGATACCTGCATGGCCGACTATGACGAGAACGGCTGGACCGGAGACACCTGGCTGCCGCCGTTGGGCGCCAGCGCATGACCCCGAAAACCGGAATCGATTTTCGGAGTCATGCGCCAAATCAAAAACCCCTGGAGCGTCCATCGCGAAACGACGCGCGGCGCTCTGGCCGGGCATGAGGACCAGCCATGCAACCGCAAGTCTCGAGGCTGGAATTTCGTGACGCGATGGCGCGCGTCTGCGCGCCGGTCAACATTGTCACCACTGATGGACCGGCCGGTCGCGGCGGCTTTACCGCGACGGCCATGTGCAGTGTTTCCGACGACCCGCCGACCTTGCTCATCTGCATGAACGAGCGCTCGGCACAGACGGCAATGTTCCTCGACAACCGACGTTTCTGCGTCAACGTGCTGACCCAGGCCCATATGCATCTCGCCTCGAAATTCGCCGGCGCCATCCGCGACATGGCCGAGCGCTACCAGGCGGCGAACTGGCAGACCATGCCGTCGGGCATGCCGGCGCTGCTCGACGCCATCGTTTCGTTCGACTGCGAGATCGGCGACGTCAACAAGGTGGGTACGCACAACGTCATGTTCGGCCGGGTCATCGACATCCGCCATGGCAGTGGCGAAGCGGCTTTGCTTTATGTCGACCGCAACTATTCGCAGCCGAAGGCGCTCGGCAGTTTCGGTGGGTGAGAAGCAGACGGCGATGGCGGCGAGCCGGGCGACACATGCGGCTCACCTCGCCTGCCCACGAAGCCGGAAAAGCTCAGTCTTCGCTGCTCTCCGACTGGATCAGGCTTTCCAGCATGTCGAGCAACTGTTCGTATTGCTCGGCGCCGTATCGCCCCTCGATCGCCTCGTAGATGGCGATGCGCTCGGGTGCCAGATCTTCGATCAGCGTCACGCCGCTTGGCGTGATGGCAAGCAGCGCGCGCCGGCCATCGTCCTTCACCCGATTGCGGGTGATGAGTTGGCGCTCTTCCAGCGCCTTGATGATGCGTGTCAGACTCGGCGGCAGTATGGACGCGCGATTGGCAAGTTCGGTCGCCTCAAGCGGACCGGTCTCGGCCAGCACACGCAGAACGCGCCATTGTTGTTCGGTGATGTCGTGTCGGGCCAGCATCGGCCGGAAATGCGCCATGATCACTTCGCGGGCACGCAGAAGCGTCATCGGCAGGGAGCGTCGTGTGGAAGGCGGCAGCAAGGTGAAGTCTCCGCTCTGGTTCCGTCTGTTTCGCGAACCGACGCACGCAGAACGCGTAGTCGGCTTTTAAGCGCTATATCCGCGATTTTGGCGGCACCGGCAATCCCGCCGCAAGCGGATGGCACAACCCATTCAACAGCGCTTGACTTTCATCAGTCAAGATGTAATTCACATGTTAATTACAAACAGTCGACTTAATGGTGGAGAACCGCCGTGCCCCACATGGCGATCGAATATTCCGCGAACCTTGATGAAACGGTCGATATCCAGGGCCTGTGCACCCTGGTGGCGGAGACGATCCTGGAAACGGGCCTGTTCGAGATCGGCGCCATCCGTGTGCGCGCGTTTCGGGCGGAAGCCCATGCGATCGCGGACCGGCTGCCTCAGAACGGCTTCATCGACATGAATTTCCGCATCGGCAAAGGCCGCACGGCGGAGGAAAAGAAGCGTACCGGCGAGGCTATCTTCGCTGCCGTCTCACAACGGCTGGCGCAGCTGTTTGCCACACCTCATTTCGCGCTGTCGCTCGAGATCCGAGAGATAGATGCCGAACTGAGCTGGAAGAAGAATGCGATCCACCCGCGGCTACGCGGCAAGTAACGAGGACGAAAGCATGAGCGCACTGGACGACAATCTGCGCAAGGCAAGCGCCTATCTTGAACGCTTCAAGCGCGACGGCGTGCTCAATCATATCGCCGGCGAGGCTGTGCCAGCCGCCGATGGCGCCACCTTCGAGACGATCTCGCCGGTCGACCTGAAGCCGCTGGCCAGGGTGGCGCACGGCAAGGCCGCGGACATCGACCGTGCCGCCAAGGCAGCCAAGGCAGCGTTCCGCGATTGGGCAGCCATGCCGGGAGATGCGCGCAAGAAGCTGTTGCACAAGATAGCCGATGCCATCGTTGCGCGCGCCGAAGAAATCGCCTTTGTCGAATGCATGGACACCGGCCAGTCGCTGAAATTCATGGCCAAGGCAGCGCTGCGTGGCGCCGAAAACTTCCGCTTCTATGCCGACCGCGCACCCCAGGCACGGGACGGACGCACCCTGCAGGATACCGGCCAGGTCAACATGACGACACGCGTGCCGATCGGCCCCGTGGGTATCATCACGCCCTGGAACACCCCCTTCATGCTGTCGACCTGGAAGATCGCGCCGGCACTCGCCGCCGGCTGCACGATCGTCCACAAGCCGGCAGAGTTCTCGCCGCTGAGCGCGCGCCTCCTGATCGAGATCGCCGAGGAAGCCGGCCTGCCCAAAGGTGTGTGGAACCTCGTCAACGGCCTCGGCGAAGACGCCGGCAAGTCGCTGACCGAACACCCCGACATCAAGGCCATCGGTTTCGTCGGCGAAAGCCGCACCGGCTCCATGATCATGAAACAGGGCGCCGACACGCTGAAGCGCGTGCATTTCGAACTGGGCGGCAAGAACCCGGTCATCGTTTTTGCCGATGCCGATCTGGAACGCGCGGCGGATGCCGCGGTCTTCATGATCTATTCGCTCAATGGCGAACGCTGCACCTCTTCGTCGCGCCTGCTGGTCGAGGCTTCCATCCACGACAAGTTCACGGCGCTGGTTGCCGAGAAGGCCAAGCGTATCAAGATCGGTCATCCGCTCGATCCCGAGACTGTGGTCGGCCCGCTGATCCATCCCGTGCACGAGAAGAAGGTGCTCTCCTATATCGAGATCGCCAAGTCGGAAGGCGTCACCATCGCTGCCGGCGGCACCAAATTCGACGGCCCGGGTGGCGGCTGCTATGTCACCCCGACCCTCTTCACCGGTGCCAACAACACGATGCGCATCGCCCGCGAAGAGGTCTTCGGGCCGGTGCTCACCGCCATACCGTTCAACGACGAGGCCGAGGCGCTGGCGATCGCCAACGACACCGAATACGGCCTCACCGGCTATCTGTGGACGTCCGACGTGACACGTGCTTTCCGCTTCACCGAAGCGCTGGAGGCCGGCATGATCTGGGTGAATTCCGAAAATGTGCGCCATCTGCCAACGCCTTTCGGTGGCGTGAAGAATTCCGGTATCGGCCGGGACGGCGGTGACTGGTCGTTCGACTTCTACATGGAAACCAAGAACATCGCTTTCGCGACCAGGCCGCACGCCATCCAGAAGCTTGGCGGCTGACGCAGTGCCGCGCGGCGAAGCTGCGCAGCGACACATACGAGGAGGAATCTGATGCCTTTGCCGCAACCTAATCTTTATCCCGCTTTCAACATCGTGCGGCTGAGCCATGTCGAACTTGCCGTCACGGACCTGGCGAAATCCCGAGCGTTCTATGTCGACACGCTCGGCCTGCAGGTGACCGACGAGAGCAAGGACGCCATCTACCTGCGCGCACTGGAAGAGCGTGGCCACCACTGCATCGTCCTCAGGAAAGGCGACAAGGCGGAAGCCCGCGACCTCGGCTTCAAGCTGTATAGCGAGGAAGACCTCGACAAGGCCGAACACTTCTTCAGGAACAAGGGCCTGCCGGTGGAGTGGGTCGAGCGGCCTTATCAATCCCGCACCTTCCGCACGCGCGACCCGCACGGCATTCCGCTCGAATTCTATTCGAAGATGGACCGCCTGCCGCCCATCCATCAGAAATACGCCCTCTACAAGGGCGTGAAGCCGCTGCGCATCGACCACTTCAACTGCTATTCGCCGAATGTTGATGAATCGGTGGCCTTCTACAATGAACTCGGCTTCCGCGTGACCGAGTACACGGAAGACGCTGAGACCGGGAAGCTGTGGGCGGCCTGGACGCACCGCAAGGGCGGCGTGCACGACATCGCCTTCACCAACGGCCGTGGACCGCGCCTGCACCATGTCGCCTTCTGGGTGCCGACGCCGCTCAACATCATCGACCTGCTCGATCTGATGGCCACCACCGGCTACATCGGCAACATCGAACGCGGCCCTGGCCGGCACGGCATTTCGAACGCCTTCTTCCTTTACGTCCGCGACCCCGACAACCATCGCATCGAGATCTATTGCTCGGACTACCAGACGGTCGATCCAGATCTCGAGCCGATCAAGTGGGACCTGAAGGATCCGCAGCGGCAGACGCTCTGGGGTGCGCCCGCGCCACGCTCCTGGTTCGAGGAAGGCAGCGTTTTCGCCGGCGTCGAGCCGCGCGATCCCGATCTCGCCGCTTCGCCCATCATCGCGCCCTGACCGGCATCGCCGATATCGACCTTCGCAAGGAGCCGGGCATGACAACACGCATCGCCACATTCACCGCAGGTGGCAAGACGCGCTACGGCGCGATCACCGATAACGGTGCCGTCGACCTTTCCGGCCGCTATGGCAGCCAGTGGCCGACGCTGCGGGAAGTCATAGAAGCCGACGCCCTGCGCCGCCTGGCCGAAGAGGCTGCTGGTTTGCCGGCTGACTTCGCCCTGTCAGACATCGCCTATGAGATTCCGGTGCCGATGCCGGAGAAGCTCATCTGCGTCGGCGTCAACTTTCCCGACCGCAACGAAGAGTACAAGGACGGCCAGACCGCGCCGCCTAACCCTTCGCTGTTCATCCGCTTTCCGCGTTCCTTTGTCGGCCAGGGCGCCAATCTGGTGCGCCCGCCGGAATCGCCGCAGCTCGACTACGAAGGCGAGATCGTCATGGTTATCGGCAAGGGCGGACGCCGCATTCCGGAAGCGACCGCACTCGACCACATCGCGGCGCTTTCGCTGTGCAACGAAGGCACGATCCGCGACTGGGTTCGGCATGCGAAGTTCAACGTCACCCAGGGCAAGAATTTCGACCGCACCGGTTCGATCGGCCCCTGGCTGGTGCCTTTCACCGATGAGGCGCAGATCGCCGACATCAAGCTTGAGACGCGCGTCAACGGTGAGGTTCGCCAGAGCGACCGCACCAGCCGCATGATCTTCTCTTTCCGCAAGATCATCGCCTATATTTCGACCTTCACGACGCTGGTGCCAGGCGATGTCATCGTCACCGGTACCCCGACCGGTGCCGGTGCACGTTTCGATCCGCCGATCTGGCTGAAACCGGGCGATGTGATCGAAGTCGAGGCCGACGGCATCGGTATCCTGCGCAACGGAGTTGTTGACGAGTGAGTGCGACGACCATGACGCCCGCCGAAATCGAAGATGCCGCCACGCGCCTGTTCGAAGCCGAACGCAGCCGACGCCAGATCCGCCTGCTCAGCCTGGATTTTCCGAACGCCAGCATGGATGACGCCTACAAGGTGCAGGCGGCGCTGGTGAAGAAAAAGACCGAGGCCGGCGCGGCCATCAAGGGCTGGAAGATCGGCCTTACTTCCAAGGCCATGCAGTCGGCGCTCAACATCGACATCCCGGATTCCGGCATCCTGTTCGATGACATGTTCTTCGCCGACGGTGGGACGGTTCCGGCCGATCGCTTCATCCAACCGCGCATCGAGGCAGAGATCGCTTTCGTCATGAAGGCGCCGCTGCGTGGCCCGAACGTCACCATCTTCGATGTGCTGAACGCCACCGACTACATCACGCCGGCGCTCGAAATCCTCGATACGCGCATCGAGCGCATGAACAAGGAAGCCGGCAAGGCTCGCACCTTCTTCGACACCATTTCCGACAATGCCGCCAATGCCGGCATCGTGCTCGGTGGACGGCCGATCCGTCCGCTCGATGCCGACATGCGCTGGATCGGCGCCATCGTTTCGCGCAACGCCGAGGTTGAAGAAACCGGCCTGGGTGCCGGCGTGCTGAACCATCCGGCCATGGGCATCGTCTGGCTGGTCAACCGGCTGCACGCCTACGGCATGGAGATCGCCGCCGGAGAAGTCGTTTTGTCAGGTTCCTTCGTGCGCCCGGTAGAAGCGCGGCACGGCGACACCATCGCCGCCGATTTCGGCCCCTATGGAACGATCAGCGTTTTCTTCGAGTGACCCTTTTAGTCGCGGCATACCGGTAGCCCGGCCATGCCGCGCAAAAATCAAGCCGCCAGTTGCTGCAGGTAACGGTCGGCTTCTTCCGGTACGGCGAACCAGGGGAACAGGTCCGGCGGGTTGTTGAAGCCATTGGCTATCCTTTTGGCGAGCGCCGGATAGGCCTGCGCCGACCCCATGATGTTGAGCACATGCGGCGGCGGCGGCGTCAGCATCGCATTCGTCCAGCCCACGACATATTGCGCATAGTGCCAATAGCGGTCGAAGGCCGCCTGCATGAAGGCAGCGTCGAACGGCTGGTCGCCATGCGCCAGAATGGCGTCCATATAGACCCTCGCCGCTTTCGAGGCGTTGTTCGATCCCTGCCCGGTGATCGGATCGTTGAGGCAGACGGCATCCGCGAGACCCAGCACCAGCCGCCCCGAAGGCAGGCGCCCGACCGGCTTGCGCACCGTGGGCGGAAACGCGCCTGAAAGGATGCCATTGGCATCGGTCAGTTCGATGTTGCGGCAGCGATCCGCTTCCCAGGGCAGGAATGTGTCGAGTATCCATTTCGACCGCGCCAGATGCTCCTGCGGCGTGGTCACATCCTTCCAGCAATCCATCGGTCCGCCGGGAATGCCCTCCAGCACCATGATCTCGCAGCCACCGGAATGGGTCAGCGCCGGGAAGACGAAATATTCGCCAACGCCGGGAATCAGGTTGAAATTGACTGCCGAATGATCCGGGCGTGGCGTCATGCCATGGACGTAGGTCAGCGCCAATGCGCGCTGCGGCTTGTCGAAGGGGGATTTCTCCGCATCGCGTTCGAACAGCCTGGCGATGTCACCTTTGCCGGCCGCAACGATGGTGAGGTCCGACGATGCGGCATAAGTTTCGAGATCGGCAATACCGGCTTCCTTGATCTCCAGCATGCCGCCACGCCGCTCGAACTCGCTCATCCAGACCGGGATTTTCACCCGCTGGTCGACGCTTTGCGCCGGCCTGTCGAGCTTGCCGTTCCAGTCGATTGCCTTGGCGCCGGGTTGATCCGGTGACGGCACGACGAAATTGATGGAATCGACGGTCGGGCACTCTTTTTCCCAGAAATTGAGACCGATCTCGCGTTCGTTCTGCAAGGCGGTATCGAACATGCACTGGCTGGACAGCACCTTGCCACTACGCATGTCTTCCGCCGTCCGGTTCTGGACGACCTTCACCTCATAGCCGCCATGCTGAAGCAGACCGCAGGCAAGCTGCAGACCCGCCTGCCCTCCCCCTAATATTGTGATGCGCTTGCTCATTTTCGTTCCCTTCCCTTCTCTGTCTTTGCAGCGCTTTCCGGGCTCATTCCATCAGGAGCGGGATGGCTGGATCGATGCGTTCCGGGCCCATCGCCGTGTAGCCGCCGTCGACGCGGATATCGGTGCCGGTGATGAAGCTCGCCGCATCGGAAAGCAGGAATGCAACCGCCTCCGCCACTTCCGCCGGGTCGCCGGTGCGTCTCAGCAGATGGAAAGGAGCCGCCACGCCGTCGGTCTTCGGCCGGTTGTCATTGGACAGCTGCCGCATGATGTTGCTCCAGGTCCATCCTGGCGACACCGCGTTGATGCGGATGCCGTCGGCGGCGAGATCGAGCGCCTGGTTGCGCGTCAACTGCAGGATCGCAGCCTTGGAAACCGGATAGGCCCAGCGCCCGACCTGGGCGACACGCGCCGAAATCGAACCGAAATTGACGATCGCACCCTTGGCCTTGGCCAGATGCGGACGCGCCTCCTGCATCAGCACCACCGAGCTGACGACATTGACGTCGAGCGCCTTCAGCCATTCGGCACGCGTGGTTTCCGCACCATTGTCGAGATAGGTGGCGGCGACATTGACCAGGAAGTCGAGCCGACCTTGACGTTTCACCGTCGTTTCAACCAGCGCCTTGATGTCTTCGTCGCTGGTGATATCGGTGCGGATGAAACTTGCGTTGGTGCCGATCCGGCCGGCCACCGCCTCACCATCCGCCTCGTTGATGTCGGCGATGACAACGTTGACGCCGTAACCCGCAAGAACCGCCGCGCAGCCTTCACCGATCAGCGTGGCACCGCCTGAAATAATCGCCGTTTTTCCACTCAAACCCTTCATTGATCTTCTCCCAATTCGTCGCGACCCAGCGGTTCAAGCAGCTGAGCGGACATGCCCCACCGCCGAAAAACCGCCCTCGACATAGACCAGCGATTGCCCGTCCCCGAGCACCGTCTCCACGACATGACCGATCAGGATCACATGGGTCGTGTGCTCGACGGCCTGTTCCAACCGGCATTCGAATGAGGCGAGCGCACCGCGCACGACCGGCACGCCGGTTACCCCGGAATGCCAGTCGCCGATGCTGAAGCGGTCGCCCGCCGCAAGCTCCGTCTGGCCGGCAAAGGTGCGCGCAACGTCTTCCTGCAGATGCGACAGCACATTGATTGCGAACACGCCCGAATCCGGCACGAACTGCGCCACCCAGGTCTTGCGGTTGACGCAGGCGACCAGCGATGGCGGCTCGGTCGACAGCGAACAGACGGCGGTCGCGGTAAGGCCGCGTCGTTCTCCGTCGCTGCCCGTCGTGGTGATCACGGAAACGGCACCTGCGACCTTGCGCATACCGGCGATGAAAGGCGCGGATGACATGGTTTCCTCCAGATATCTCCGTCCGACGCGTTGCCCTACATCTGGCAGGACTCGCGTTTCTTTTAGACTTCAACTAGATTGAAACTGAGGTGGAAGCGCCGCGGCCGCAATCCAATACGCGCAAAGACTATCCAGAATGCGCGGCCGCATGGAGCGAATGGGAAGGCTGCCGTTATGGATGCAGTCAATCTGAGATCGCCGCTGGCCCGGCACGCACTGGTGGACACGTTTTCGCCGGAAGAAGCGCGCCAGGAGATCGGCCGTATCTTCTGCCCGCATTTCCTGTCGCCACGGCAGGCAAACGCCGCCGGCTTTCACGCCGTTCATCGCGCCTCGCGCCAGCGCGGCTATTCGCTGAATTTCGTGGGTTACGGCTCGGAAGTCGAGATTGATCCCGGTGAACTCTCTTCCTTCTTCCTGCTGCAGATTCCGCTTGCCGGATCGGCCGAAGTGCGCTGCGGCACCACCACGGCGTTGGCAAATCCGGGCCATGTGGCCTCGCTGCTGTCGCCGACACTGCCGACCCGAATGCGCTGGTCCGATGGCTGCACCAAATTGATCGTGCTGATCGAACGCGAGGTCATGCAGCGGCAATGCGCCGAACTGGCAGACCGCGCCGTCGACAAGGTTGAATTCGAGACGGTCGTCGACCTATCGAGTCTTGCGGGGCGGCTCGCGCTCAACCATGTCGGCCTGATGCTGGAGAGCATTGAAAACGGCAATGCCGCATTCGGCACCTATCTGGCCAGACTCGGTGAGAGCCTGTCTTCCTTGCTGCTTTCGTCGCTTGCTCATTCACAACGGGCCGCTCTCGATACGCCTGCTCCGGCAGCGGCATCATCCACCGTCGGTCGGGCACAGGATTGGATCCGTGCCAACATCGAACGGGACTTCAGCGTTGGTGACATCGCCATCGCAGTCGACGTCAGCCTGCGTTCGCTGCAGGAGACGGTGCGCCGCCACAATGGAACGACATTGGTGCAAATGGTCGAGGCCGCCCGCCTCGACCATTTTCACTCACTGCTCAACGATCCTCAAAACAGACAATCCGTGACCGAACTGGCAGGTCTTGCCGGCCTTGGGCATCTCGGCCGCGCTGCCGCAGCCTATCGCCGCAGATATGGCGAAACACCGTCGCAGACACTCCGGCACAGACGGTGATTTGAAAGCCGCATCGACATTTTTGTCCACGCGTCCAGATGAGAACAGATACCGAAGAGGCTTTTTGAAAGCTGCTCTTCTTGCAACGTCTTAAGCATCTGTTCGCCAAGCTTCACATCTTCTTCCAGACAAAGGCGATGCCAAGGATTTGGTTAGATGTTGCTGATATGACGCTGCCCGTAGGTAAGCTGTGTTCGAGATTGGAAGCGTAGACGTGTTTAAGATTGGCCGGGGCAACAACCATGCCTGAGATCAGACCGGTAACGGCTCAGGATCTGCCGGCTGTCGCCGCGCTTTTTCAGCAGCTCCTGCGCAGCAATGGCGTGGATCCGCGTGCCCTCGCCGACTATCTGAAGACGCTGTTCCTCGAAGGCCCGAACTACGATCCCGAACTGGCTTCCAAAGTCCATGTGCGCGACGATGGCACGGTGAGCGGGTTTTTCGGCATCTTCCCTCTTGCGATGGAACACGCGGGCAAGAGGCTGCGAGCGGCTGTTTGCGGGACCTTCATGGTGGATGCCCGCGAGGACGACCCTTTTGCCGGTGCGCGGCTGTTGCGAGATGTGCTTTCCGGTCCGCAGGATCTCTCCTTCACCGAAACGTCAAACGACCTCTCGACAGCTCTATGGCAGAAGGTGAACGGGCATCTCCTGCCGGACTATAGTCTCGAATGGCTGCGCATCCTGCGTCCCGTTTCCTTTGTCGCCAACGGTGTCGCGAAGCGTGTGCCCGGCGCAAGGCTTGTCACGCCGCTTCTGCGCCCCCTCGACGCGCTGGCGCAGCGCGCCAAATCGGATTGGTATGGTTATGTGCCGGAGGTCGGCCGCGCGGATGCGTTCACCGACGCAGATATCAGCGAAGACGAAGCCGCCGAAATTATCCCAACGTTCCTGCGCCAATTCGCTTTGCGGCCGCACTGGGATTTCGAACGCCTGCGCTACATGCTGGGCGAATCCCGCCAGAAGGTTATCCATGGCGAACGGGTGTTGCGGGTCGTTCGTGCCCGCTCGAACGGCATGCCGATCGGGTTGTTTCTCTACTATGGCGACAAGGGACATCTCGGTCGGGTCGTCCAAATCCTCTCATTGCCCGGCCGCGAAGGAGTAGTCCTCGACCGGATGATGCGCCATGCCGACTCCCGCAATATGCCGGCATTGCGCGGGCGTACGCAGCCTGCGCTTCTCAGGGCCATGATGGGGCGAAAGATCGCCTTTGTGCATGCCGCATCCACCATCGTTCATTCTCGCGACCCGAAGCTGATCGAGGCCTTCACGAGCGGACAGGCCTTCATCAACGGCCTCGCCGGAGAAGGTTGGACGCGCCTGATCGGCGACCGTTTCGCATGACGGTGGCCTGATGTGCGCGGTGGCGGGTTATTTTGGAAAGGGTGTAGCGCCCGCTGAAGCCGGAGCGCTGCTGGCTCGCATGACGAGGACCCTTTCTCATCGCGGTCCAGATGACAGCGGTATCCATGTCGACGGCGAAGCTGGGTTGGCGCACCGACGACTGTCGATCGTCGGCCTCGCCGACGGCCACCAGCCAATGTCCGATCCATCCGACAATCTGGTGATTTCCTACAATGGTGAGATCTTCAACTATGTCGAGTTACGCAGCGAGCTGATTTCCAAAGGCCGGCGGTTCCGCACGCAGTCGGACACCGAGGTGATCCTGCATCTCTATGATGAGAAGGGACTGGACTGCCTCCATGATCTCAACGGCGATTTTGCCTTTGCGTTATGGGACGCGCGGCGAAGACGCATGGTGCTGGCCCGCGACCGCGTGGGTGTGCGCCCGCTTTTTCACACGCAGCGCGGCGATACGCTGTTTTTCGCCTCCGAGATCAAGGCGCTGCTCACTGTGCCGGGCATCGAAGCCAGCCTCGACCCCTTCGCGCTCGACCAGATTTTCACCTTATGGGCACCGCTTGCGCCACGCACGGCATTCCAGGGCATTTCGGAATTGCCGCCCGGTCACCTGATGATCGTGGAAGACGGGCGCATCGAACAGCGCGCCTGGTGGCAGCAGACTTATCCCGATGCCAGTGATATGCGGCCGCGATCCGATGCAGTCGAAGAACTGAGGGCGTTGCTTGACGATGCCACACGCATTCGCCTTCGTGCCGATGTACCAGTCGGCTCCTATCTGTCCGGTGGGCTGGATTCTTCTTTTGTGTCGGCGCTCGCGGCACGCGCGCGACCCGAACGGCTGAGGACCTTTTCACTCAGCTTTGACAGCAACGAACATGACGAGAGCGAATGGCAGGCCATGATGGCCTCGACGCTCGGCGTGGAACACACCACCACTCGCTGTGCGGCTGGCGACATTTCAAGATTGTTTCCATCCGTCATCCGCCATGTCGAACGGCCAATCCTGCGCACGGCGCCGGCACCGCTCGCCAAGCTTTCGGCACTGGTGCGCGACAGTGGCATAAAGGCCGTGCTTACCGGCGAAGGCGCGGACGAATTGTTTGCCGGATACGACATCTTCCGCGAAGCGAAATTGCGTCGCTTCTGCGGCCGCCAGCCAAGCTCAAAGTTCCGGCCGCTGCTTTTCCAGCGGCTCTACCCCTATTTGCCCGGCCTGCAACGGCAATCGCCGGAATATCTGGCTCGCTTCTTCGGGGCCGGTGACGACCGTATCGACGATCCCCTCTATTCACATCGGCCACGTTTCCGTTCGACAAGCGCTGCCAAATTGTTCTTCTCGCCCGAGCTCAAGCGGGAGCTCGGCGACTATGATGCGACCGCAGAACTGACCTCCATGCTGCCGTCGGATTTTTCCCGCTGGCATCCATTGCACCAGGCCCAATATCTGGAAACGACATTCCTGCTGCCGGGCTACATCCTTTCAGCGCAGGGTGATCGTGTCATGATGGCGAACAGCATCGAGGGCCGCTTCCCGTTCCTTGATCCGCGCGTCATCGACTTTGCCGCAGGCCTGTCCCCGGATATGAAGCTGCACGGTCTGAGCGAAAAGCATATCCTCAAGCAGGCCGCGAAAGATCTGGTGCCCGAGGCGATCATACAACGGCCGAAACAGCCTTATCGCGCCCCTGACAGCCAGGCCTTTGCGGCAACACCGCCAGATTATCTGGGAGAAGCGCTCTCCGAAGAAGCTATTGCCAAGGGCGGTTTCTTCAACTCCGCAGCAGTCGAAAAACTGAAAAACAAGGTCTTGCATCAGGAGACAGCCAGCTTCCGGGACGATACCGCCTTTGTCGGCGTCGTTTCGACCCAGCTCTGGCTGGACACGTTCTCCGCGAAGGCCGATTGATGGGAAACACCGGGGACAGAGACCATGGCAGATGACACCAAAGCGGCGATCCGCGCCTTCATTATCGAGAATTTTCTGTTTGGCGACGATAATCATCCGTTGCCCGACGACATGTCGCTGATCGATAACGACCTTGTCGATTCAACCGGCATCCTCGAACTGGTCGGCTACATCGAGAAGGAGTTTGGCTTCAAGGTAGAGGATCGCGAGATCGTTCCGGCCAATCTGGATTCGATCGCCCGCATCCTCGCTTACGTCGACAGCAAACGGGCCGTGTGAGGGCAAACTGCGAGATGCGCCTCGAAGATCATCTTCGCGCACGTGCAGCCGATGCAGGCCAGAAAGCGGCGCTGGTCTGTGGCGACCGGCGGACAAGTTTCGCCGAGTTCTATCAATCGGCTGAGTGCCTTGCCGGAGTGCTGGCTGGCGCCGGCGTGCGTCGTGGCGATCGCGTTTTGGTCTTCATGGACAATGGCCTCGAAGCTGCGCTTTCCATCTTTGCCGTATGGATATCCGGCGCGGTGCTGGTGCCTGTCAATCCATCGGCTAAGGCCGGACGCATCGCTTTCCTTCTCAACCACTGCCGTCCTGCCGCCGTGATGGTGCAAGGCAGGCTGGCGCCAGTCGTTGCCGAAGCCACCCAGCAATTTCCGGCACCAATTCATACCCTGTTGACGGAACCACACGCCACGCTGCCGAACGCAGCGCTTTTCGCAAGCGCTCTGCTCGCCGAGCCGATGTCGATAACCGATGACGGTCGACTGGAGGATGATCTCGCGGCAATTCTCTATACGTCCGGCTCCACGGGCGACCCCAAAGGGGTCATGATGGCGCATGCCAATCTCGAGGCGGCTGCATCCTCCATCATCTCCTATCTCGGCAATAGCGCAGACGACATCATTCTCAGCGTCCTGCCGCTATCCTTCGGTTACGGACTGACGCAACTGCTGACGACGGTGCTCAGCGGCGCGACGCTCGTTCTCGAAAAATCCTTTGCGTTCCCCTATGCCGTATTCGAGCGCCTGCGCGACGAGCGTGCCAGCGGCTTTCCATTGGTGCCTTCGATGGTCGCCATGATGCTGCAGATGAAAGATCTCGATCCGGCCCTGTTCGCCAGCCTGCGGTATGTCACCAATGCTGCCGCGCCGTTGCCAGTCGATCATATTCGTCGGCTAAGAATTTTCCTACCTGACGTCCAGCTGTATTCGATGTACGGACAGACCGAGTGCATTCGCGCCACCTATCTACCGCCCGAGCAATTGGACAGACGCCCCGGCTCTGTCGGCACCGCCATCCCTGGCATGCAGGCCTATGTGGTGGATGAAGCCGGCAAACCGGCAATACCCAACGATATCGGCGAGCTGGTGGTGAGCGGACCGACTGTGATGAAAGGTTATTGGGAAGCACCGGAGGCGACCAACCTGGCGCTTCGACCACATCCGGAAACCGGCACGTTACGGCTCCATACCGGTGACCTTTTCACCGCCGACGCCGATGGCTTCCTCACCTTCATTGCCCGCCGCGACGACATCATCAAATCGCGTGGCGAAAAAGTAGCGCCGAAGGAGGTCGAGACAGTCCTGCATGCGCTGCCCGGCATCGCTGAAGCACTCGTGGCGGGCGTCCCCGACCCGGTGCTCGGACAGTCCATCAAGGCCTTTGTGGTGTTGGCCGATCCGAAGCTGACCGAACGCGACGTGCTGCGCCACTGCGCACGCCATCTCGAAGACTACATGGTTCCCAAGGCGATCGAATTCGTCGCCGCTTTGCCGAAGACCGACAGCGGCAAGCTCAGCCGCCGGCTGGCGGCAGCAATGCATTCCACCAGAGAAGGGCCTGACGTATGACCATCCGCTTTTCGGCCTCGGCGCTCGATTTCGATCCGGCAGCGGAGACCGACCGCATTGCTGCAGTGATCCGTGAAAGCCTGCGCAAGGATCTGCGCCGGCGCGGACTCGTCCTCGGCCTCTCCGGCGGCATCGATTCCAGTGTCTGCGCCGGGCTGGCGGTGCGGGCGCTAGGCCCCGGCAACGTCTTTGCGCTGTTGATGCCCGAAGCCGATTCCGACCCCGAAAGCCGGCGGCTTGGAACATTGGTGGCCGATACATTCGGCATCGAGCGCACTGTCGAAGACATGGCGCCGATGCTGGCCGCGATGGGGTGCTATGAGCGCCGTGACGCCTTCATCCGCCAGGTCGAACCGGACTATGGCCCGGGCTGGGCCTCCAAGATCGTTTTCGATAACGGCCTCACCACCGGTGGCTACAATCTCTCGTCTCTGGTGGTGCGCTCGCCAGATGGAGCGGAGAAGAAGCTGCGGTTGCCGGTGGAAGCCTATCTCGGCATCGTCGCCGCCACCAATATGAAGCAGCGCACCCGCAAGCAGCTCGAATATTATCATGCCGACCGCTTGAACTATGCCGTGATCGGCACGCCGAACCTGCTGGAATACGACCAGGGCTTCTTCGTCAAGAACGGCGACGGCGCAGCCGACATCAAGCCGATCGCGCATCTTTACAAGACACAGGTCTACAAGCTGGCCGAATATCTTGGTGTCCCTGCCGATATCCGCGCAAGGCCGCCAACGACGGACACCTATTCGCTGCCGCAGACACAGGAGGAATTCTACTTTGTGCTGCCGTACGACAAGATGGACCTCTGTCTCTATGCACTGGATCACCAGGTGCCGGCATCGGACGTTGCCCAAGCCGTTGGCCTGACCATCGATCAGGTCGAGTTTGTCTGGAAAGACATCGCCGCCAAGCGCAAGGCGGCGCGCTACCTGCACATGACGCCGCAATTGATCGTCGGGTAGTCATCGTCGGCTCTTTTTGGCCGCGCGAGCGAAGACGCATGCCAGCATCGGTTCTGGCGCAATTTTCGCTCGCCAATGAATGGCAAAAGCAGCGCCAATATCCCTTCCGGCGCAATACTATTCCATCAGCACGGGAAGACACGACCGGACGCGACAGCTTCTCCGTTGGTGAACGGAGGAGTGTGACACGTGCATTGTGCCATGTGCCTCACCCAACCGCTCAATCGGATCGACAATGGACCTACTTTATCAAACCCACTCCCCATATGCGCGCAAGGTTCTGGTCTTCGCGCATGAAGCAGGGCTCGCCGGACAACTGCGTGTCATCCACCATGAAACCAGCCCGACCAACCGCAATGACGAGGTCTTCGCGGTCAATCCGCTTGGCAAGGTTCCGGTTCTCGTTCTTGCCGATGGCGAGGCGATTTTCGATTCCGTCGTGATCTGCGACTATCTTGAAACGCTCAACAAGCGGGCTTCGTTGATACCGACTACGGGCGCTCAGCGCTGGGCAGCCCTGCGCATGCAAGCAGTCGCGCAAGGCATGTGCGAAGCCGGCATCGGTTTGCGCTGGGACACCTCGCGCCGGCCCGAGCACCTCCGCTATCCCGCACTCGCTGAAGGGATGAAAACAAAACTGGTCGAGTCGTATGATTATCTCGAGCAGTCGGCCGAATTCGATGAGCCGCCGCATATCGGCCACATCGCTGTCGCCACCGCGCTCGACTGGCTGGCATTCCGCAACCTGCCCGACTTCGAAACGGGTCGGCCGCGGCTGTCGAAGTGGTTCAGGGAGTTTCTGCAGCGCCCTTCCATGCAAGCCACGCCGTATGACGGCGAGACACACGACTGAATGACGTAGAGCGGTTCACCGTTTCACGGAAACGCCGACCCGCTCTAACCCTTGTTTTGGCGCAATTCCGGACGGAAAACCGCGACGCACTTTTCCGGGAGTTGCTCCAGCCTGCACCAGTCAGGCTGGCCACACTTGAGAAACAAGGCAGCGTCAGGCCAGGAACGAAATCCCGGTTTGCACGGCTGAATATTTGAAAAAATATCACATAGGCGTCTCGTTTAGTCGTTTGACGATTCAATCTCACGGGAAACAGCATGGACCGTCCGTTGAGCAGGCTTGGCGGCCTGCCCGATCGGTCCAACAGCGATGTGATCCATCATTTCGCTCAACCCGGAGGATACCATGCGCGGATCGCTTTGGCGTACCATGAGAAAGACGCTTGCAGTCACGGTCGTGGGTGCAGCACTGGCGGGCCTATCCATTTCCCCGAATGTGGCAGCGACCGTACAAACGGCGCCTGTCATCAAGGAAGGAACGATAGAACTCGGTCCGGTCAGCATCTACTACCTGGATACGGGAGGCGATGGCGAAACGGTTCTCCTGATGCATCCAGCATCCGCCGGCAGCGACGCGTATCGCAAGCATCAGATCGCAGCGTTCGCGGCTGCGGGCTATCGCGTGATTGCTTATGACCGTCCCAATTTCGGCAAGACCCGTTACGACCCTGTCGCTTCGCCGCTTCAGGGAACGACGACCGACGATCTCGACGATCTCACACGCCGCCTGGGGCTGGATCGTTTTCACATCGTCGGCACGGGGGCCGGCGGCTATATCGGCGTGGACTTTACCTTGTCCTTCCCCAAGCGGGTACGCAGTCTGGTGGTCTCCAACGCGGCGATGGACATCATGGACAACGACACCTACAGCGCGATGATCAAGCGCCCGCGGCCCGAGGGCTTTTACAACATGCCGATCGAATTCCAGGAACTTTCCGCATCGTTCCGTACCGGCAATCCGGAGGGTGTGAAAACCTGGCTGGAGAACTACACCGCGAGCCGCGTCAAGCCGCGGGGACCCGGTCAACCTGAGAAAAATGTGGCGACCTTGAAGGGCATAGCAGATACCAAGGTGCCGATGCTTTTCATCTCGGGCGAGGCCGACAACTATGCCCCGCCGCCGCTCTACCGCGAAGCCGTCAAACACCTGCCGAATGCCGAACTCGTCACGATCCCGGAATCGGCGCACGCTTCGTATTGGGAGCGGCCTGACGATTACAACAAGGCGGTGCTCGGTTTCCTGGCAAAACACCACTGATCAGTGATGTTCGGTTGCGTCGCCTTTCCCTATCTCAAAAATACTCTGGGCCGGCCTCCGGGGACTGGAAGCTTCGATACGGGTTTGCGATCCGCCCAGGGAGATCCTTCGCCTTCCTCTCCGAGCGTCTCAGCATCGCGGTGGCAAGTTCGGTGCGGTTCTGCACGCTGAAGCGTGCGCACAGGGCAGCAACGTGTTCTTTCACCGTATGGTGGGAAATTGCCATATTGCGGGCGATCTCCTTGTTGGTGCGGCCCTGGCAGACAAGCGCGGCAACCTGGGACAGTCTCGGAGGCAGGTCCCCCAAGGCATTTTTCCCATCATCGAAGATGCTTTGATCGGCGTTGTCGTCACCCGTGCCGGGCATCGTCGCAATCTGGCGCAATGCGATCGAAGCTGACCGGCAAATGAAATCCAGCCGCTGCGTACGCTCGGGATCGGGCATGGTTTCCGCGACATCGGCGATGTAGATCAGGCCGGCAAGCTGAGATCCGACAAAGACCGGACCGCACATATTGTCCCGAAAACCCCAGCGGCGCAAAAGATCGCCCATGATCTGGACGTTCCAGCGCCTGGAGGGAAAGAGAGTGGAACCGGCAGCCGCGCGTCGCCGCTCCATGATCATTTCGATCATCGGATCATGCTGGGCGAGTTCCCTGTGGTATTCGTTGAGAAAGCCACGCGGCGCATTGTGGCTGTAGAGCAGATGCGGCGTGCAGTCCCGGATCAAGTAAAGACCGAGCACCGGGGCATGGATCAGTTCGGCAGCTGCGCGGTAGCAGTTGACGCTCAGATCCTCCAGCGTGCTGCTTTCAGCGATCGCCATGACAAAACTGATCATGTGCGCATCCGGCGCATCGATCAAAGTCATTGCTTCCTCCCGCATTTGCCCTCGTGGCGTGGCACACGAGGAGCAACAAATGTCGGCTTCCCGGGCCGCATTCCGGCAGGATCATAACGCCGATACTTCCGCGTTCAAGTTTGCCGCCTCTCTTAGCCGACACATCGGCAGTCATCCCCCCATGCGGGGGGATTGGGTGAGCCGGAAAGCGTCACATATCGTCCGGTCGATGGCGAGGCATTGCAATCGCCAGAACGGGAGGACGCAATGAGCACAGCCACTGCACGCAAGGAACAGGAAAACATCCTTGACGCCGCTTCTTTCCATGCGCGGCTGGACGACATCTTGCCGGTCATCGAGGCCAAGGCCCAGGAAGCCGAGCAATTGGGGCGGATGACGGACGAGGTGGTCTCGATCCTTCGCGCAGGCGGCTTCTACACGATGCTGTTTCCGCGCGAAGTCGGTGGCGCAGAGTTGAGGCCTGTCGAAGTCGTCTCCCTGCTGGAGCGGATTTCCCACACCCATGCCTCCGCCGGCTGGTGCGCCATGGTGAACAACATGGAAGGCACCACCATGGCGATCTACCTCGATCAGAAGGGCATCGACCATGTCTTTGCCGAGCGTCCCGACATCACCATCGCCGGCAACGGGGTGCCGCGCGGTTTCGCACGGCCCGTCGACGGCGGCTACATGATCAAGGGCAACTGGGCTTACGGCAGCTCGATCTTCCATGCCGAGTTCGTCCATTCCGGCTGCTTCGTGATGGATGCCGCGGGCAAGGAGATGGTGATCCAGGAAAACGGGTCGCCCAAGATCATCGTGGCGCACCATCCCCGCTCAACCATCAAGTTGCTTGGCAATTGGGATGTCCTGGGACTGCGTGCCACGGGCAGCTTCGACTACACGCTTGCCGGCGACGAGGAATTGTTCGTCCCGGACCATATGCTCTACGACTTCGACGTGCTGGCGCCTCGCCGTGGCGGCGCGCAGGGCAATCTCGGTCTCGCCGGCTACAGCGCCTTGGTGCATACCGCCTGGGCGACAGGCGTCGGCAAGCGCGTCCTCGATGAACTGGCTAAGGTCATCCGTCAGCGCCAGGACCCCTTTGGCAAGTCGTCTGAAAGCGCCAGTTTCAAGTTCCAGTTCGCCGAGGCCCAGGCAAGGTATAGGGCGGCACGCGCACTGGTTTATGAAACCTGGACCGCGATTTCGGACAGCACGGCACAGGGCGATGCCCCCTCGCTCGATCAAATGACGATGGCCAAACTGTCGCTGCGCCACATCCACGATGTCATTTCCGATGTCGGCACCTTCGCGCACCGCGCCGCACGCGGCGCCTCTCTGCACAACACCGTCATGCAGCGCTTCTACCGCGACATCCATGCCGGCACCCAGCACATCCTGCTGGCGGACCAGATCGTCGAGGAGTGCGGGCGAGCCCTGCTCGGCTTGCCTGAGGAGGGAGCGAAATGGACCGTCTTCGGCATCAACAACTAGAAACCCAGCCGATGTGGGGCCGATCCGGGCGGGGAAACGATGGTGAAACGGCCGCATCACGGCCGCACGAACTGATCGCCTTTGTCGGAAGCGCTCGCAGGACCAAGGCGCATATGCTGGTCGGCGAGGTCTCGGCAACGCTGCGGCAGAAGCATCGTCTCGACGTCGACATGCTCGATCTGTCCGACACCGGCCCGTCATTGTGCACGCTGTCCCGCGCCGAACTCGACAGTCGGTCACTGGCTCTCGTGGAAACGATTGAACGGTGCAACGGGCTGATCATCGGCTGCCCTGTCTTCCAGGGCTCCTACCCCGGCCTGTTCAAGCATGTCTTCGATCTCGTCTCGCCGCGGGCATTGCGCAACAAGCCGGTTCTCATCACCGCGGTGGGTGGTGGGCTGCGACATTCGCTGGTGGTCGAACACCAGCTGCGTCCGCTTTTCGGCTTCTTCGAAGCAGCAACCGTATCCACCGCCATCTACGCCTGCGCCGAGGACCTGATCCCCGACAGCGAGATTGCCGAACTGCTGCAGGCGCGCATCACCAACGCCGCGCAGCAGTTTGCAACGCTGGTCAGCAATCCGGCCGCAACGACCATGTCATGAAAGGGGTCCGATGATGGACAATCCCAAGAAAGCACCTGTTTCCTTCACCAAAGAGGTCTACGAGGTCAATGGCACCCAAGTGGTCGCATTGACGGCAGGAAGCGGACCAACGCTGGTCTTTCTGCACGGCACGGGCACTTTCCCCGGCTTCGACACGGCTCTCGAATGGGCATGTACGCACCGCGTCATCATTCCATTCCATGCCAATTTCGGCGAGTCCGGCGACAATGAGGCGATAGCAACCGTGGAAGATCATGTCCTCCACTACATGGACCTGTTCGACCTGCTGGATCTCGACGGATTTGCCTTGGCAGGCTTTTCGCTGGGTGGCTGGATCGCAGCGGAGTTCGCAATGCGCCAACCGCAGCGGCTGTCGAAGCTCGTACTCGCAGCCCCGGCGGGACTGGTGGTGGAGCAAGCACCGGCACCGGACCTGTTCGCTGTGGCGTCGCAGGAGGTGCCGGCCTATCTGACGCACGATCCAGCCGTCGTGCTCAGCTACTTCCCGAAACAGCCCGACCCGGGTTTCGAGGCACGATTGAATCGTGAAATGCGAGGGCTGGCACGCGCGCTGGCCCCTTCCCCTCAGGGCAGTCCTCGGCTGGGGCAGTGGATGCATCGCATTGGCATGCCAACCCTGCTGCTGTGGGGCGAACACGATCGGTTGATGCCTGTGGCGCAAGCCCCATACTGGCAAGGAAGACTGCCGAACTGCAGGCTGGAGCATGTGCCGGGTGCCGGTCACCTGCTGTTCGAAGAGCGGCCGGAGTGCGCACGCCTGGTCACCGAGTTTCTCGCAAGCTGATCTGAAATCCAAGGGAGGATTAAATGACATCCATGCCGGGAGGCATCACCACTTCGTTCGAAGCACTGAAAGGTAGCGTCTGGAACATTCTTGGACAGACCTACACGCTGAAACAGGTTTCGCAACATTCCATGGCCTGGCATGCGGAGTTTCCGCCCGGCACTTTCGTGCCACCTCATATCCATCCAACCCAGGACGAGTTCGTCTACGTGTTGAGTGGGCAATACACCATCTGGCTGGACGGTCGCGAGCAGTTGGCCAATCCCGGCGACCTGGTGCGCATGCCGCAGGGAATTGCGCACGGCATCTTCAACAAGGGCGGCACGACCGCCACCAGCCTGTTCTGGGTCGCGCCGACGCGTGGTCTCGAGGAGCTGTTCAAGCGCATCCACGGCGTTCCCGATCCAGAGGAAGTGGTGCGCATCGCGGCTGAGCACGAAGTCGACTTCCTGCCACCACCTGCAGAGTAATCGAGATAGGGATGGCCCGGATAACCGGGCCCCTATTTTGGGTTGTGGGAGGGCGCGACAATCGGCAAGCCATCTCCCGAGAAGCTATCTATCGTAAACCGCGTTTCTGACATCGGTTGGAAACGCGCCCGACATGCCCTCGAAAGCGGTATTGGTCAAAGCAACGACGGTCAACTTCCTCACGGGATCGACAAACCAGCTGTGGCCGTAGGCGCCGCCCCACTGCATCGTTCCCCTGGATTGAGGCGAATGCGCGAGTTCAGGATCGTCGAGAACCGCCCAGCCGTAGCCGAAACCCCAACCGGGTCCCTGGGTCTGTGCTTGCACGCCGACTTGATCTTTGACCATCTCGGCAATGGTTTGACGAGACAGGATGGCACCGCCACCCGTCCGAATGGCTTCCAGAAAGCGCAGCACGTCAACGGCGGTGCCAATCATACCTGCTCCGCCAGACGGATAGGACGCAGAATTCAGCGCACGGCCTGGGGCAAAGCGTGCGGCACTCTGCAAGATCGGCACGACAATGCCATCGGTCATGCGCACAGGCTCGGGTCTTCCATCCGAATACGGCGTCGCCAGCTGAGCTGTATCCGAAGGCACGAATCCCAAATTCTCCAGATGCAGCGGATCAAGAATCTCCTCTTTGACGGTTTCAGGGAGAGACTTTCCCGACGCTTTGGCGATGATCGCGCCAAGCACGTCAAGGCCGAGCGAGTACCGCCAATTCGTGCCCGGACGGAACAGCAGGGGGGCCTTCACGAGCCGATCGAGATTGTCCTGGAGGCGCAGCCCCGGCTGATCGAGCCCGTCCGAAATATTGAGCTGGTCATAAGGTCCACCGGGAGCCTCAACGAACCGATAACTCAGCCCCGAAGTATGTGTGAGCAGCTGACGGACTGTGATGACTGGCTCGCTGCCATCCTCGAGATGCGGCCGGAAATCAGGCAACCATCGCGTGACCGGATCATCCAGGAAAATCTGCCCGCGTTCCACGAAGCGCATCAATGTCGCCGAGACGATGGGCTTCGTAATCGACGCCAGCCGGAACACCGTGTCTTCTTTCATCGGGATCGCAGCTTCGCGGT
The DNA here is from genome assembly GCF_002858745.1 of Mesorhizobium loti. GTDB lineage: Bacteria > Pseudomonadota > Alphaproteobacteria > Rhizobiales > Rhizobiaceae > Mesorhizobium > Mesorhizobium loti_F. The sequence continues at coordinate 173,081 of NZ_PJRO01000015.1, forward strand.
CCGACAGTCCAGTTGCGCGTTGATAGATCACCTCGCCGTCCTGAGCGACCAGAACAACGGCACCGACGATCCGCTTTTCGGCAATCGCGCGATTGATGACCGCGTCGAGACGTTCGTTGAAACGAACTTCCTGCGCCGCAGCTGGAGCGACAGAGAGAGCAATACCCGCAAGAGCACCCAGAACGTTGTTTTTCACCGTAGTTCCACCATATAAGGAATGATCGCTCCATAATTAACGGAGCACCAAGATAATTCAAGAGTGATCGTTGTGATAAATAACTCTACCCGGACGCATCGTCCGAGAGGTCGCCCACGGGCTTTCGATCGCGCCGAAGCACTCGAACACGCCGGGCTCACATTCTGGAGACTTGGCTATGAAGGCGCATCCATCGCCGATCTTACCAAGGCGATGGGGATAACGCCGCAAAGCCTCTACGCAGCATTCTCCAGCAAGGCTGATCTCTACAGGGAAGCTCTCGGCTGGTATCAGTCGAAGATCGGCCGTTTTTCAACCGCAGCGCTCGAAGAGCCTGATGTGAGCATCGCCCTTGAGCGATTGTTGATGGAGGCCGCCATCGAGTTTTCGGCCCCCGGCAGACCTCATGGCTGCATGATCTCGACGGCAGTGCTCAACTGCGCTGAAGAAAATCAGCCCATCGCGGAAATGGTCGAAGATCAGCGCAATGCCACGCTCGATGCGCTGCAAGGTCGTATCACGCGCGGCATCGCGGGAAAGCAACTGCCCTCCGATACCAACGCAAGAGCCCTTGCCCGTTTTGTCGGGGCGATCATCCAGGGCATGTCGGTTCAGGCGCGAGACGGCGCTTCGGTAACCGAGTTGCAAGCAATCGCCTCGATTGCTCTTGCTCAGATACGAGCTCTCATAAACGCAAAATAGCGGCCATCCGGCCCAAGCTCTTGGGCACACCGAGGGCAAGTCGCATCTGATCGGCAACTTCGAGCTAGACCGGCTGTCGCTCTGCCATTTGGCGTGCCGGCCAAACACAGGCGTTCCATTCCCAGTAGCGTTGCGCGATCACGTCCTGGCGCAATAACACAATTTTGATCGCCAATGCTTGACTCATCCAAAACGATCATTATCAATCAAGCCAGGAGGACGAAATGGAAGGCTCTCGAACGCGGTTTCCGCATGAACGGCATCAGCAGATGCTCGACCTCATTGTGGAATTGAAGCGCGTCGGCACCACCGAACTGGCGTCTCGCCTGGGCATTTCACTCGCCACCATCCGTCGCGACCTGTCGGTGCTGGAGCAGGCCGGCCTGGTTGCACGTACACATGGCGGTGTGGTGGCGCGTGGTGTGGGCGAAAGCATTGCCGAGCCGCTTTTCCTCGAGAAACTCCGCGTCCATCAAAACCTCAAGCAACGCATCGGCGTGGCCGCCGCGGCTACGGTTGAGAACAAGAAGGTGGTGATCCTTGATTCCGGCACCACGGCGCTGGCCGTCGCTCGGGCTTTGGCAGGACGTCCGCTGACGATCGTGACGATGGACCTGAAAGTGGCGGAGGCTGCAGCGAGTGGCGACACCGAAGTGCATCTCCTCGGCGGCCGCGTCCGCAATGGCTATTTCAGCATCGTCGGGGCCTGGGTCGCCGACGCGTTGAAGGACATCCGCGCCGATACGTTCTTCCTGGCGGCAGACGCCATCGATGAGACCGGCATCACCAATTCCACGCAGGACGAGGCGCAGGCGAAGCGCATTGCGATCGCGCAGGCGACACGCACGGTCCTGGTCGCCGACCACAGCAAGCTCAACACCAGGAGCTTCACGGCGGTGTGCCCGCTCGAAGCCGTCAACCTGTTCATCACCGATACCGACGCCGAACCGCTGCTTACTCCCTATCGCGGCCGGTTTGGCGCCATCCAGACGGTGTGACCTCTCGTCACCCGCAACGCAGAAAGGCAATACCAGAAATGAGCAAATTCAACGCGCTGTTCGGCGGCAAGAAACCGATCATCGCCATGGTGCACCTGAACCCGTTGCCCGGCACCCCCCTCTATGATGCCGAGGCGGGTATCGACGGCATCGTGGAAGCGGCGCGACGCGACCTCAAGGCACTCCAGGCTGCCGACGTCGATGCCGTCATGTTCGGCAATGAGAACGATCGCCCTTATGAACTCAAGGTCGACGTCGCCTCGACGGCGACCATGGCCTATGTCGTCGGTCAACTGCGCTCTGAGATCGAAAAGCCGTTCGGCGTCAACGTGCTGTGGGATCCGATCAGCACCGTTGCGCTTGCAGCGGCTACCGGTGCGTCCTTCGTGCGCGAAATCTTCACCGGTACCTACGCATCCGATATGGGCCCGTGGGAGCCGAATGCCGGCGCTGCGATGCGCTATCGCAACAGGTTGAACCGCGACGATCTGGTGATGCTCTACAACGTGTCGGCTGAATTCGCCGATTCCCTTGACCGCCGCGCGCTCGCCGATCGCGCGCGCTCGGCGGTCTTCTCTTCCATCCCGGACGCCGTGCTCGTCTCCGGAGCCATCACTGGCGAGGCGGCGGAAATGACCGCGCTGGAATCGGTGAAGGCGGTCCTGTCGACCACGCCCGTGCTCGCCAATACCGGGGTACGCCACAACACCGTCGCCGACATCCTCAAGATCGCGGACGGCTGCATCGTCGGTTCTTCGCTGAAGATCGACGGCGACACCTGGAAGGCTGTCGATCCGGAACGGGCCAAGGAATTCATGCACATCGTGAAGGCCGCGCGCGGCAACTAGGGCGCGTAACGCGCCCGGGACAGAGCGCGGCGAGTGGGAGGAAACATGAACGCCAGGCAAGACACGACGAACAGTTACCTGAAGAGCCTCGCTGTTCTGACAGTGCTGATCTTCGCCGTGCTGGCCGTGACCTCCCCAAGCTTCCTGACCGCGACCAATCTGAACTCGATGGGCTTCCAGTTCCCCGAGTTCGGGCTTCTGGCGCTGGCGGTGCTGCCGACGATGATATCAGGCGGCATCGATCTCTCTGTGGTGGCTACCGCAAACCTTGCCGCCATCACAGCTGCCGTCATCATGAAAGCCGCGCCTGAACTGGCCTGGCTCGCCGTCCCTGCGGCACTGGCCGTGGGCACGGCATGCGGCGCCTTCAATGGCTTTCTCATCGCCTATCTGCGGCTGCCACCGATCCTGGCAACCCTTGGCACCATGCAGCTCTTTGCCGGCTTCGGCATTGCCATCACCCGCGGTCCTGCGATCACGGGTTTGCCGGATTGGTATACGGCTTTCGGCAACTGGTCGATTGGCGGCGTCCTGCCTTTGCCGCTGCTGCTCTTTGCCATCGTCGCGGTGGCGCTCTCCGTGCTGCTGAGGCGAACCCCGGTTGGTCTGAGGCTGCGGCTCTTCGGTGCCAATCCCGTTGCCGCCAAGTTCGCCGGCATCCGTGAACGCGGCCTGCTGATCCGCATTTATGCCATCACCGGGTTCATCGCCGCGCTTGCCGGCCTTGTCGTGCTGGCGCGGGTGAATTCAGCCAATGCCGACTACGGCTCGTCCTATCTTCTGCTGGTGATCCTCATCAACATCCTCGCCGGCGTCAGCCCGGCTGGCGGTTTCGGCACCGTGGCCGGCGTGATGCTGGCGGTGATCAGCCTTCAGTTCATTTCGAGCGGGCTGAACAGCCTCTCCTTCAGCGCGTTCTCGCGCGATCTTTTCTTCGGCGGCCTCTTGGTGGCCGTCATGTCGCTGCGCGCGGCCACCGGATCGTCCGGTTTTGCCACGCTGTTTCAACGAAAGGCCAAGCCCTCATGAAGGCGCGTCTCCGCTCTCTGCTTGAATCCCTTATGCTTACTCCCGGCCTGTCTGGCCACGAGGACCGCGTGCGCCGTCTGATCGCGCGAGAACTTGCTGACCTGCCGCTGAAACTGCGCACAGACACACTCGGCAATCTTATCGCCACACTGGAGGGTGACGAGGCAGCACCTTCCGTGATGCTCTTTGCCCACATCGACCAGCTCGGCTTCATCGTGCGCAAGATCGAGGTCAACGGCCTGATACGCATCGAGCGGCTCGGCGGCATTCCGGAAAAGGCCTTGCCGGCGCAGGCGGTTCTGTTCTGCGTTGGCGAGGGCAAGGACGTGCACGGCGTCATCGCCAACAAAAGCCATCATGCCACGCCCGCCGAGGAGAAGTACAAGGTCACGCCCTATGCCGACCTTTTCATCGATGTCGGGGCCCAGGATGCCGATGCAGTGCGCGCTCTGGGTATCGAGATCGGCACGCCCGTGGTCTACGATCCGCGCGTCATCCATCTGAATGAAAATCGCCTGATCGGAACCTCCGTCGACGACCGCGCCGGCTGCGCCGTTGTTGTGGAGGTCGCCCGCCAACTTGCCAAAAGTGATGTCCGGCCGACCGTACATTTCGTCTTCGCCGTTCTGGAGGAATTCAACCTACGCGGTGCGATGGTGGCCGCGCAGGCGATCAAGCCCGATATCGCAATCCAGCTCGATCTTGCACTCAACTCCGATACCCCCGACATGGCTCATCGCGGCGAAGTCGAACTCGGCGACGGACCAGCCATGGCGCTCTATTCCTTCCATGGCCGCGGCACGCTGAACGGGACGATCCCGCATCCGTCGCTGCCACGTCTTTTTGACCAGACGGCAAGGGCCGAGGGCATCAACCTGCAGCGTACGGCGCATACCGGCGCACTGACCGACTCTTCCTACGTGCAGCTGGTCGGTGAAGGGGTTGCCTGCATCGATCTGTGCTTCCCCTGCCGCTACACCCATACGGCGCTCGAAATGTGCGACCTGCGCGATCTCGAAGGGCTGACCAGACTGCTCGTCGCCGGTATCCGGCGGATCGATTCCAAGTTCAGCCTCGATCGCGATCTCTACACCTGATGTCGTACTATCTTGGGATCGATATCGGGACCTTCGAGTCCAAGGGCGTCCTCGTCGACGGTCACGGTGTCATCGCCGCGACCGCAACGCGGCCGCACAGGATGCTGGTGCCGCGTCCGGGTTGGGCCGAGCACGACGCCGTGCGCGACTGGTGGCTCGAATTCTGCTCGATCAGCAAGGAACTGATCGCAACGAGCGGCGTTGCGCCTGCCGACATCCGCTCGGTCGGAACCAGCGGCATCGGCCCGTGCATGCTGCCGGTGGATGCCGACGGCGAACCGCTGATGAACGCCGTTCTGTACGGCGTCGACACCCGCGCGACACTCGAGATCGAGGAACTCACGGATGAGATCGGCCTTGAGGAGCTGATCCGATCAGGCGGCAACGCCCTCACGTCGCAGTCCGTCGGGCCGAAGATCCTGTGGTTGAAGAAGAACCGTCCCGATCTTTATGCGCGCACCCACAAGGTTCTCAACTCATCGTCATTCCTCATCCACCGTCTGACCGGTCGCTACGCGATCGATCACTACTCGGCCTCCAGCTCCAGTCCGCTTTATGATGCACGCACGCGTCAATGGAGCGACCGCTACGCGGAGCGCATCATCGCACCCGAACGTCTTCCGGAGCTGCTCTGGACGACCGATATCGCTGGAACGGTAAACCAGTTTGCCGCCGACGCGACGGGGCTCGCGGTTGGAACGCCGGTTACCGCAGGAACGATCGACGCGGCATCCGAAGCTGTCAGCGTCGGCGTGCTCGGTTCCGGCGAGATGATGATGATGTACGGTTCGACCATGTTCATCATCCTCGTCGCCGACAGCCGGGTCGAGGATCCAAGGTTATGGTATGGGCCCTGGCTGTTCGAGGGGCAGCATGCGTGCATGTCGGGCACTTCGACCAGTGGCACGCTGACACGCTGGTTCCAAGAGCAGTTCGCCCGCGAGCTCGATCCCCAATCCGCACTGCGGCAGCTCGCGGAAGAAGCCGAGACATCTCCGGCTGGGGCAAACGGCGTTTTGGTTCTGCCCTATTTCTCCGGCGAGCGCACGCCGGTCCACGATCCACGCGCCAAGGGCATGGTGTTCGGCCTGGATCTCACCCACCAGCGCGCCGACATCTACCGCGGTCTGCTTGAAGGCATCGCTTACGGCGTCAACGACATACTCGAGACGTACCAGAGTGCCGGCGCGCCCCTGCGGCGCATAGCGGCTGTCGGCGGTGGCACCAAGAACCGTGTCTGGTCGCAGGCGATCTCCGATGTCACCGGATGGCGACAGGCGGTGTGCGCCAAGACCATCGGCGCTGCCTTTGGCAACGCCTTCCTGGCCGCTGTTGCCGTGGGCGATGCCCGGCGGGGCGATATCCAGAACTGGAATCCGGTTGAGCGCGAAATCGAGCCGGACGCGCGAAACCGGTCTGTCTACGCATCCGGCTATCGGACCTACAAGGAGCTCTACACCAGGACAAAGGATCTGACGGTGGGGCTCGGCAGGTAGAAAACAGCCCTGCACGCCAGACGGCCGGGGCGAATAACAAAGAGTGGTGGAGGATCTATGACGTTCAATTTCAAGAAGATGGCGCTGGGAGCGGCGCTGGGCGCAGCTCTGCTCGGCAGCGCTGTTGCCATTTCCAATGCCCAGGATGCCAAGCATACGATCGTCACGGTGGTGAAGCTCTCCGGCATCGCCTGGTTCAACCGCATGGAAGAAGGCGTCAAGCAGTATGCGGCGGACACGGGGCAAAATGCCTCGCAGGTCGGCCCGGCCTCGGCCGATGCGGCACTTCAGGTACAAATGATTGAGGACCTGATCGCCAAGAAAGTCGACGCCATCACCGTGGTGCCGAATTCACCCGAGGCGCTCGAACCGGTTCTGGCCAAGGCGCTGGGGCAAGGCATCAAGGTCGTTGGCCACGAGGCATCGAGCCTCAAGAACGTCACCTATGACGTCGAAGCCTTCGACAATGCCGCTTATGGCGAGCACCTCATGGAAGCACTCGCCAAGGCGATGGGCGGTGAAGGCGAGTACGCGGTTTTCGTCGGAAATCTGAGCGCCAAGACCCATAACGAATGGGTGGATGCCGCGATCGCCTACCAGAAGGCCAAATACCCCAAGATGAAGCTGGTCGCCGACAAGATCGAAAGCACCGAGCAGCAGCAGGTCGCCTACCAGAAGACCAAGGAGCTGCTGCGCACCTATCCGAACCTGAAGGGTATCCAGGGGTCGGCCGGCGAAGACGTTGTCGGCGCCGCCCTCGCGGTGGAAGAAGCAGGCTTGACCGGCAAGGTCTCGATCGTCGGCACCAGCCTCGTCTCGGTCTCCGGGCCTTATCTGGAGAGCGGCGAGATCAACATGATCTCCTTCTGGGACCCGGCCAAGGCAGGCATCGCCATGAATAAGGTCGCAGCGATGGCGATCGAAGGCAAGGAGATCACCGACGGCATGGATCTCGGCGTCGAGGGCTACAACAAGGTGCGTCTCAACGGGAAAGTGATCTATGGCCAGGCCTGGGTCGACGTGACCAAGGACAATATGGGCGAATACAAGTTCTGACCTCTCGGCTCCCTATAACGCCAATTACCGCCGGGACCAAATTCCCGGCGGTTGTGGCGGAGGCCCCATGACATTAGAAGCAGAAGACAAACCGGCCGTGCTTGAGATGCGGACCATACGCAAGGCGTATGGTCCGGTACGCGTCCTGGCAGATGTGAGCCTTTCGCTCGCCGAGGGAGAGGTTCGTTGCCTCGCCGGCGAGAACGGCTCCGGCAAATCGACGCTGATCAAGATCCTGTCGGGCGTCGTCGGCGCCGATGCAGGCACGGTAACCATCGCAGGCAGGCCGCAGGGCAACGACGCCAAGGCAGCGATCTCAGCCGGCCTTTCGGTGATCTATCAGGATTTCTCCCTGTTCCCGAACCTTACGGTCTGGGAAAATATCGGATTTCTCGCCGCCGTGACGGCTGGCGACACGTTGCATCGCCGCAGCGCGCGGCGCGCGCTTGCGACCGAAACGCTGAAGCGCATGCGCGTCGAAATCGATCCCGACACGCCAGTCGAGCGACTGCCGGTCGCCTCCAAGCAGTTGGTGGCGATCGCCCGAGCGCTTGCCAACAACGCACGCATCATCGTGATGGACGAACCGACCACGGCGCTCACCCGCAGCGAGGTTGCGCGCTTGCTGGAGATCGTCGGCGCCCTGCGCGATGAAGGCGTCGCCTTCCTGTTCGTCAGCCACAAGATCGAGGAAGTCTTCGCCATCTGCGATACCATCACCGTGCTGCGCGACGGCCGTGTGGTGGTCGAAGGGCCGATCCAGGAATTTGATGCCGCAAGCCTCGTCGAGGCCATGACCGGGCGTTCGATCGACAGTCGGCGCCTGCCACGGATCCAGGCTGAGCCGACGGCACCGTTTCTCTCTGCCAGGAAACTCGGCCGGCGCGGGGAATATACCGATGTGGACATCGATCTCAGGCCTGGCGAGATCGTCTCCGTCGTCGGTCTTCTGGGCTCTGGCCGCACCGAACTGGCGCTTACGCTGTTCGGCACCCTGACAGCAGACGAAGGACGCATCGAGATCGGCGGCCTGCCGGTTGTTTTCGCCAGCGAAAGCGACGCCATCGATCACGGCATCGCTTATGTCCCAGAAGATCGCCTGACCGAAGGCTTGTTCCTCAATCAGACCATTCGCGACAACATCGTCGTCTCAAGCCTGGAGAAGAATCTGCGCGCAGGGTTCATCGATGCGCGCGCTCTCGCTCAACGTGCTCGTGACGCAGTCAAGGCATTGCGCATCAAGACCCCGGACGTATCGCCTTCCGTCGCCACGCTGTCCGGTGGCAACCAGCAGCGCGTTGTGCTGGCACGCTGGATGGAGCGCGACCCGAAGCTGATGATCCTCAACGGTCCGACGGTCGGCGTCGATGTCGGCTCGAAACGCGAGATCCACGAACTGCTGGTCGCGCTCAGCCGATCCGGCAAAGCCGTGATGGTCGTCACCGACGACATAAGCGAGGCGATCGCGCTGTCCGACACGATCCTGGTCATGGTGCGTGGGAAAATCACCGGTCGCTTCGACGCGAACGATGTCGACGAGGACCAGCTCTACAACGAAGTCATCAAGGAGGGCCGGGCATGAGCAAGCCTCTTTCCCGGGTTCTGGCAACGCCGCAGGGCGTTGTGCTCATCACGGTACTCGTCTTCGCACTGGTGCTCAGCATCATCAATCCAGCCTTCTTTTCGGTCGCCACCTTGATTGACCTGCTGCGCAATTCGCTCGTGACCGGCATTTTCGCGCTCGGCGTTATGATGGTGCTGGCATCGGGCGGCATCGATGTCTCCTGCACCGCCATCGGTGCCTTCGCCATGTATGCCACGATGAAGATCGTGCTTGGTGTGGACATCGATTTACCGATCTTCGCTTTCTTCGCCCTCAGCGCGTTGATCGGCGCCATGCTCGGCCTGTTCAACGGGCTGCTCATCGGCATTCTCGGCCTGCCGACGCTGATCGTGACCCTTGGCACACTTAGTCTTTACCGCGGCGTGCTGCTCACCTTCCTCGGTACGACCTACATCACAGCCGTGCCGCGCGAGATCATCGCTTTCTCGCGAAAGGTTCTGGTTCGAATGGAGAATGCAGCCGGGCAGATGGTCTCGCTGCCATATTCGTTCCTGGTGCTGGTCGGCGTCGCGGCGGTGGTTGCCATCCTCATCAACTTCACCCTGTTTGGGCGCAAGATCTACGCGATCGGCGGCTCTGAGGAAGCGGCCGAACGCATCGGCATCAGGATCAAGCGCGTGAAGGTGATGATCTATGTTCTTGCCGGTGCGATAGCGGGCCTGGCTGGCATGACCCACGTGACGCTGTCGCGCATGGCCAATCCCTTCGATCTCGTCGGCATGGAGCTCAATGTGATCGCTGCGGTGGTACTCGGCGGCGCCCGCATCACTGGTGGCTACGGCACAGTGACTGGTACCCTGCTCGGCGTCTTCGTCATTACCATGATCAACACGACCCTTCTGATGGCAGGTGTCCCCTCCTACTGGCAGAAGGTCGTCATTGGCGGCCTGATCATTGTCGGCACGGGCCTGCCGATCGTCATCGAACGCCTGTCCCGCCATCGCGAGCGCATCTCGCGGTCCCTCAGCGCATGATCCCGAAGGAAACAGCGATGAAGAAAATTCTCAACAATCCCGCCGACTACGTCGATGAAATGCTGGAGGGCTTGGTGGCGGCTCATCCTGAATATTATGCGCAGCCAGCGCGCCGGGTGATTACCCGCGCAGGAGGGGCGACAAGGGGCAAGGTTGGCATCGTCACCGGCGGCGGCTCCGGTCACCTGCCCGTCTTTACCGGCTATGTCGGCAAGGGCCTGCTCGATGCATGCGCGATCGGCAACGTCTTCGCCAGCCCTTCGGCCGAGCAAATGGCCGAAGCTATCCGGTTGGCGGACGGCGGTGCCGGCGTGCTGCGGCTCTACGGCAACTATGGCGGCGACGTCATGAATTTCGATATGGCCGGCGAAATGGTGGAACTCGAGCACGACATCCGCTCGACTACCGTGGTTCTGGCCGACGATGTCGTCTCGGCGCCGAAAGAAGAAGCCGCCAAGCGTCGCGGCGTAGCCGGCATGATCTATGCTTTCAAGGTGGCCGGCGCGCATGCCGAGTCCGGCGCTGGCCTCGATGAAGTCACACGTGTCGCGCAGAAGGCAGCCGACGCCTGCCGTTCAATCGGCATGGCGCTGACCCCCTGCACCATTCCGCAGGCTGGAAAGCCGACTTTCGAGATCGGCGACGGCGAAATGGAGATGGGCATGGGTATCCATGGTGAACCCGGCATCTGGCGCGCAGCGATCAGGCCCGCTGATGCGATTGCGGACGAGATGATCGAGCGTCTGGTCGACGACCAGCCGCTTGCAGCAGGCGATCGCGTCTCGATCCTGGTCAATTCGCTCGGCGCGACACCTGCCGAAGAGCTCTATATCCTCTATCGCCACGCCAGGAAGCGCCTTGATGCGCTCGGCGTCGAGATTGTCATGCCATTGGTCGGCCGCTATGCCACCTCGATGGAGATGACGGGCGCCACGATCACCATCATCAAGTTGGACGAGGAGCTCGAACGCCTGCTCAAGGCGCCGGCTGAATGTGCCTTCTGGCGCGTCTAGATTCTGAACCGCTCCGGGGAGTAGCCCACAATGATCGACAGCAAGATGCTCCTCTCGGCGCTGCAACGCATTGCGACAGCGGCGACCGCCGCATCGGCTGAACTTTGCGCGACCGATGGCGCGCTTGGTGATGGCGATCTTGGGATCACCGTTTCGGAAGGTTTTGCCGAGGCCGCCAATGCAACGCTGCCGGACGATTTTGGCCTCGCGCTTCTTGAAGTCGCCAAGGCGTTCCAACGCGTTTCCTCCTCATCTTACGGCACGCTGGTGGCGACAGGTTTCATGGCCGCTGCCAAGGTGACAAAAGGCAGGACTGGGATAGAGCCTGGAGAGATACCGGCTTTGATCGCTGCTGCACGTGATGCCATGATGGCGCGCGGCAAGGGCACGCTTGGCGACAAGACCGTGCTCGACAGCCTGGATGCGATCGTCAAGGCAATTGACGGTGCGGCTTCCAGCACGATGATCGAGAAGGCGGTCGAGGCGGCACGTGATACCGTTGAAACCTTCAAAACCCAGCCGAACAAGCTTGGCCGCGCACGCATGTTCGCAGACAAGAGTATCGGCCTTGCCGATCCCGGCCAGCTTGCGCTCCAGCGCATCTTGGAAGGCCTCTAGGGCAGAGCACTCACATGGCTGCTTGTTTGCAGATGCCGGAAAGCGTGTCAGGCAAGCAGCCAAAGCGGATCTGGTGCTCGCCCGAAAATTGCAACAATCCGCGTTTTGGCTAAATCTCATCGGATCGATGTTCGCGGAAATCCGGCTGAGAGCCTCCTACGATTTCCCTAAAACACAAACGGCCCGTCTTTCGACGGGCCGTTTGTGTTTGATTTGGTTGCGGGAGTAGGATTTGAACCTACGACCTTCAGGTTATGAGCCTGACGAGCTACCGGGCTGCTCCATCCCGCGTCAACCATATAAAGATAAGCCTTCGCTTACCCAAATTCCAGCCACCAACTGAAAAAGCCGCTTTCGCGGCCCCAAAGTCCCGTTAGCGGGCCTTAAGAGAAGTATTGAGAAGATATACGTGCATTTAGCAGACCTGGCAGCGACCTACTCTCCCGCGTCTTGAGACGAAGTACCATTGGCGCTGGAGCGTTTCACGGCCGAGTTCGGAATGGGAT
>NZ_PJRO01000016.1 GCF_002858745.1 Mesorhizobium loti
CCTGGCTGGCTTCGAACGAGCTGGCCATTGCCAAGGCCCGCACCTCGGTGATGTTCCAGGCGCCGACCGAAGCGCTCAACGCGCCACTGCAGATCGGCGAGCCGGTTCTGCATTTCGACCATATCCATCATGGCGGACTGCTGCTTGTCGGCGGCGGCGTGCCGCTGCACGATGCCGACGGAACGCTGATCGGTGCGCTGGGCGTGTCAGGCGGTGCCCCGGAGCAGGATGCGGCGATCGCGCGCGCGGCGACGGCCGGATAGGGCGCCCGCCATCAGATGCCTGAACGTCTTCAGCCCGCTGGTTGCGCGGCGGGCTGAAGTCTATCGGGCAAGAATTGCTTGGCGGCCAAGCGCGGCCTTTACCAGCCGCCGCGCCAGACACGCTCACGCCAGCAGCGCACGCGCCAGTTGCCGCGACGCCAGACACGGCGGCAGACGCGCCGCCAGCGCGGACCGTAGCCACGCGGGCCATCACGCCAGTGGTGGCGGCGCCAGCCGCGATCGTCCCAGCCAGGGCGGTCGTCCCAGCCGCGGCGGTGCCAGCGGCGATGGTCGACCTGCTCGATCGTCGCCTCGGCATCGCCGTCGAGAACCGCCGGTTGCGCCTGGTCGAGCTCGTCCAGGATGCCCGGGCCGGGCGCCGCGGCCAATGCCTGGGCGGGTCGTAGTGCGGAAACCATCACGGCGGCTCCGGCAAGACCGAAAGCCGACATCAGAAACTGCCGTCGTTCCATTTGATCCTCCAACAAAAGCGTCCCTGATCCACTCAACAACGGGAACGCTGAATGGTTCCTGAACGACGATGCCGGCTTTTATGTGCCGGCGGCGCCGAGCTGCCTGAGGGGCTGCGATAATCGGTGCGCACGAACTCCTCGACCCGTCATCATCGAACACGAAGATGTCGATCCGGTCCCGGACCACGCGCTGGCCGTTGGGTGGCAGCGACTGACAGCCACAGGGCGGCTAATACAAATTCCAAGAAAGTGCGTAGCGGTTTTCCGTCCGGAATTGCGTAAAAACAAAGAGTTGGAGCGTTCTGCGCTCCCCCGAACACAGTACACGACGCTAGCGCCAATACCGTTCATTTAAGGCTTTACCCGTCTTACCGCAGGGGGGCCCGATAGAGGGCAAGGCGGCGCTTCGTCGTCGCCTCGCTCGCGATGCGTCCTTCGAGGCTCGCCCGATCGGGGTCGCGTTTGCTTTCCAGCCGGCTGCGGGCTCGCACCTCAGGATCAGGACCGTTGTGCGCTCAGGTTCTGAAGCGTCCGGAAATTCAAGTGCAGAAGAAAGCGGCACAACGGTCCTCATCCTGAGGTGCGAGCCCGCAGAACGTTGGAACCATGGCAACAATGTCGGTTGGGCGAGCCTCGAAGGACGCACCAAATCGATGCAGCCTGCTTGCTCTCAACCAGGTAGCGTCGTGTACCATGTTCCTTGAAACGCCCTAATGCCAGAACAGCAGGATCAGGATGATGATCGGGATTGGAATACCGAGCAGCCACAAAAGAATACCACGACCCATCGACAGGTCCTCCTTGCTTGGATGGCCAGTTGTTGAACCGCCCGACGGCGGCTCGGCGAAGATGGAGGTGTTCAGAGGGTGCGCGCGACCGGCATTCGGCCGGGAGCCGTGTCAGTCACCTGTGCCCGCCCAGGCAGCCTGATGACCGCGGCTGCCGGCTCGGCGACGGCCAGCTTGGCAGGCCTGCGGACTATTCTCCTTTGGAGAGGCTTGCGATCCGCATCCTCGCGATCGATCTCGCGCAGGGCCAGCAGCCAATGGCGTTCATGCTGGTTGGCCGGACAGCCCTCCTGCAGCCAGATCTCGCCGGCCCGAGCGCGGATGCGCGAGTAACGCTCATTGCGTCCATGATCCATCTGAGCCTCCTGATTGTTGATGGAGCAGCAACCGCCTGAGACGGCAATGGTTCCGAAATGTTGCAGGGGCGGCAGTCGGCAGTCGGCCGTGAATTTGCGGGCGAAGCAGGAAGGCGCAACCGACAAGTGTCAGCGGTAGCGCTATTTTTCCTGCAACATACTGAGCTGGGCGCCGTCGCTCTGGACGGTTGCGCCGGAACCGGGCAGCCGCAAGGCGGCTGCGGGGTTTTCGCCCTTGTCGAATTCAATGACGGCGCCGACGGCCAGGGTGGCATGCAGCACCGCTTTTTCGATGCCCGGCAACGGCACGTTCTGGAAGCGGCCGGTGCGCCGGATCGTCGTCGCGATCGCCGACACGTTGACATAGCCCGAGGCGGCCTTGGCTTCGATGACGGCATCCCAGGCTTCGCTGAGCAGCCGAGCTGGAAGGGGACGTTTCATGGTCCGATTCCTTTCTTTCATGAGCAAGGCGGAATAGTGCGCCCAACAACGGCGCAACACAACCCAAAATCGAAATTATCTTAATAAAATCATGTAGTTAGTATATTGCACGGTATAATATATCTGTGCCGGCTGCTGACTGTGTGCAGATTCCACTTGCAGCCTGGAAACAGTGATCTATGTATTTAGCACAGTGTATGTCACTTACTCATTTTTGGCTTGAAAGGACGCGCAGGGGGGCTGGCATGGCGGATCTTGAAAGGGCCGAACGGCTGCAGATCATGTTGAGCGCCGAGGAGCTCGAAGCCCTCGAAAACTGGCGCTACGAAAAGCGCATGCCCTCGCGTGCAGCCGCAATCCGCGAATTGCTGCGAATGGGGCTGGCGGCCGAAGGCATGCTGGTCAGCGGCCAGGGCATCAAATCCCGTGAATTCGGCGTGCTGTCGGGCAACGGCGAAGAGGGAAGCGCGGACTGAGCCGCGTCGCCGTTTTCCTCCGCCGGCCGGAGCGCATTGCGTTCCGAGCGACCGGCAATGTCGCCGATGACACAGGATGGAGCGGTGATTGCCAGCATCCTTCCCGAAAAAACGGAGGAGGATGTCATGAGGTGCATTCGCAGCCTTGTCATGATCTTGGTTCTGCTGGTGCAGCCGGTGGTGGCCGTTGCCAGGGAAATACCCGTGCCGAGCCAGGCCGAATGGGCGGATGCCAAGAAAAGCGTCGACCTGCCGAACGGCCAGACAATCGCCTATGTCGAGATGGGCGATACGCAAGGCAAACCGCTGCTGCTCATCCATGGCTACACCGACAACAGCCGCAGCTGGTCGCTCGTGGCGCCCTTTCTGAAAGCGCGGCACGTCTTCGCCATCGATCTGCGCGGCCATGGCAAATCCGCCGCGCCGGATTGCTGCTACGCCATCACCGACCTGGCCAACGATGCATCGCTGTTCCTCGACGCGGTCGGCGTGAACAAGGCCGACGTCGTCGGCCATTCGCTGGGCTCGATGACGGCGCAGATGCTGTCGGCGACGCATCCCGAAAAGGTCGATCACCTGGTGCTGGTTTCGTCATCGCTGAAACCCGGCGGCGGGCCGGGCTCATGGCTGTGGGACAACATCATGCCGCTGCAGCCGCCCATCGACCCGAACGGCAAGTTCATGACCGACTGGTACTGGAACCCCAACCCGGTCGACACCGGCTATATCGAGCGCGAGCGGGCCGAAAGCGCCGCGGTGCCGATCAAGGTGTGGCGCGGCGTGCTGTGGGGCCTGTCGGCCTACGACTTCAGCAATCTCGCCCCGACGATCAAGGCGCCGATGCTGATCTTCTGGGGCGACCAGGATCAGCTGTTCGACGCCAAGCACCAGGACGCGCTGAAGAAAGCCTATCCATCCGCACAATTCGAAGCTTTCACTGGGGCCGGCCACAACATGTTCTGGGAGTTCCCGGAAAAGGTGGCGACGTCGCTGGATGGGTTTCTGGGGAAACCGTGAAGGAGGCCACTGCCCGCTTCCGGCGGTTTCGGCTCATGTTCCTGATGTCGCCATTGCATTGATCGGGAACTCCGCTCCTTGCAGCGGATCGGTCCACCACTTCTGGCTTGCATGCCAGGTAAGCGCGCGCGATGCTTGTTCCTGCTCTGGGGAGGGCTTGGGGATGAAGCGTTTTGTCGCAATACTTGCGCTGTTGTTGGTCGCCGGCTGTCAAACACCGTATCAAGACATGGGTCTTATGGGCGGAGTGACCGCAGCGCCGATAGGCGGCGACGTGTATCGAATATCGGCGCGAGGGAATGGCTACACCGATCCGACCCTCATTCAGGACTATGTGCTCCTGAAAGCTGCTGAAACGACGTTACAGGCCGGCAAGACTCATTTCGTAATCCTGGGCAGTCAGGATGCCAGTCGCCAGGAGTTCGGCCAGACACAGGGCGTTATGCAAACCAATGTCTATGGCAACACCGCTTTCACGACCTACACGCCGGGCAGCACCTACCAGATCGTCAAGCCAGGTCAGGATTTGATGATAAAGATCGGAAATCTGACTGGACCGAACAACTTCGGTGCCTTCGATGCCAATCAGGTCTTCAATGCAATCAATCCGCGCGTCAACCGACCTAAAAAATCTTAGTTCCGATCTTCTTGTTCCCGCCCACTCACGCCGCCCGTATCGCCGCGATCTGGCTGTCGATGGCCGCCTTGCGGGTGGGCACGTCCATGTGGGCGTCGGCGTAGTCGAGCAGGTCGCGCTCGGCTTCGAGGGTGCCGATCAGGCGTTCGCGCTGATCGGGCGAGCTGGCCGCGAGCGCGTTGCGGGCCGTCTCGTTCCTCGCCTTGGCGATTGCGCAGGCGTCATGATGGAAGCGGGCGTGGTCGGCGCAGGCGTCGAGCGCGCGCTGGAACGACCAGTGGCGGTCGCGGCAGCCGATCCAGGCGATGAAGGACGGGCCGTCCTTGGTGATGGTGCGTTCGTGCGCGCCGTCAATGGTGACCAGCCAGCGGTTCTCGCCGGATTTGCGGAAAACCAGGCCGCCGGTGGCATCGATGTGGCTGGACATATCCATCCCCTCCATTGGGATGGAAAGAACTATCACGTTACGTGAATTTATCAATCATAAAATTCACATTGTGTGAATATCAATAAGGCCTGCCTTTCCGCTGCCGGCTGCGACAGCCCCTGCCACCGGCAGCGCCACGCCCCTCCATTTCATGGCGAGGCCCGGCGACCTCAATGCAATCGGATGGGGCCGCTGAAGTGATCAGCCGAAGCGCGTTCTTCGGCGTTCCGGCATGTATCCCCGACCGTTCGCTCCGCTCCCTGCGAGGTCGAGGATGACAACTTCCTTTTCCGCCTTGCTAACAATCAGTGCCAAGATGCAAGAAGACGCAGGCAATTGAATCATGCAAAATGCCAACGTAGACAGTTGGCACCGGCCACTTATGCAGCCAGTCATCCTCGACCTCGCAGCGACCGTAGGGAGTGGAGAGTGTTGGGGATCCATGCCGGAACATCGATGCCGGCAAAGCGGCTCAGACCCGACTCATTCCCGCCGGGCCAGATCGCCCCGCGCCTTGGCGGCCTGGAGCAATGCCAGGAAAAGCGCGTAGCGGTTATCCGTCCGGAATTGTTCAAAACCTAAGGGCTAAAGCGTTTCCGAAAACCATGCTCTTGCGAAGCCGCGTTGGCGAGACAGGACGGCGGCGACAAGACAGGACGGCACACGAAACAAGTGGAGACACCCCACCCTCTTGCGACAAATCGGAAAGGCTCAAGAAAAAGCCCGCGCGAGGCGGGCTCCCGGATCACTTCGAAATCAACAGATGCACGAATTCGGCTCTTAGCCTTTGCCCGGAATCGCCCGACGCATCCGCCAGGACCTGAAAGAGCTTCTGGAACATCTCACAGGCGCGCGGATTTTCGGACCCGGTTGCGGCCATCTCCTGCATCTCCGCCATGGTTCCGCCGCTCGCGACAAATTGCGCCGCCACGGTTTTCCAGTCATCCGGCGTCACCGCGCCGATATCCACCGGCGCCCTTTCGCCGGCGCCCTGGGCCCGCACGACAGCGGCATTGAACCGATCGACGGAAGCGCCGTAGGTTTCATACTTCGCCTGCATCGCCGGGGTCATGGTGTCCGCCATGATCCAGCCGGCGCAATCCTGCGGCGTTTCATTCGCCTTCACCAGCTCGAGCAGATCCGTCTTGGCCTGCAGCACGCTCTGGACCAAAGCAGGGTCCGCCTTCCGCACGGAAGCGGCATGGCGGAGCCGGATATCGGCCAGGCTTTTCGTCGAGAAAGCGGCCGTCTCGTCGGCGCTTCGGCCTTCATTGGCAAGGGCCACATATTCAGCCATGAATTTCTCATATTCGGCGGGAAGCGCCTCTTTCAGTGCCTTGAGAAAAGTGAGCCCCGATTTGTCGACGTCGGCTTCCACGCCAGCCACCGTGACAGCCGGCTGTTTCACGAAGCGCGAATAAGCTCCGGATATGGCAAAACCAGCAACCGCAACCAGAAAAACGACAACGATCTTCCAAGGTTTCATCGATTCCCCCACTGGAGCGCCACGTGTCTGTCAAGACCCGCAAAGGCCGCTCCACCCTTTTGACAACAAGCGCCGCGTGTCCATCAGGACGCGCAAAGGACGCTCCACCCACAAATTGATGCGTCGGCACTTTCCGGAAATCGTTGCCGATTTTCGGACCCATGCGTCTGGCCGGCCGCGACATGATCAGCTTTTCCGCCATCCCACAAGAAGAGTATAAGTTCTTGTTTCGTTCTTGACAAGCAGCACAGGAATTGGTTCCTAATACCGGCTCCAATCAGGAGTGCAGCGGGTGGGTGGAATGGATGCAAAGCTGGACGCCGACGGCCATCTGAAACGGGTGGCCTGCCAACTCTACACGCAGCTGCCCGAAGACAAGCGCGAGGCGCTGCTGGTGCTGCGTTACGTGCGCCAGATCATCTTCTGCCTGGGCGAAGACTGGGAAGCGGTCACTCGCTCTGCGCCGATCCTGCCTTTTGCGGGCGATCGGAAAGGTCGGGCAGAATCTCCAACATCTTTGCGGGTAATCCAGACCGGTCGCCAAGATACAGCCAATCCAGAGTGATGCCCGTCTTCGACTGGATGGCGATCGCCACGTCGAGATCCGGGCGCCGCAGACCTTTCAGATAGTTGTTGAGCGCCGGCTGGCTGATGCCGATCAGCTGGGCAAAGGACGTCTGGTTGCGCTGCAGCGCCTTGAGCAGCGCCGCCAGCCGCATCGCTATGTCTTGATTGGAACGCCCGCCATCAGCCATGGCCTTTTCTGCCATAGTCACGCCGTGAAAAGAATTAACGCATAGGGGCTTGCCAAAAATTCACATACTGTGATATTTGGAATGATGAACAGCGCCCCCTGGCGACGGTGACCCCACCAGCCGCCAAGCGCCACAACGCAGATTTTTGCCATGCGCCGCACCGCCGGCGCCTCGCCATCCGCGGCCCTGTCGCGGAGGCCGACGCCTGGGCAGGTCTCCCCTCCCGCCGCCCGGGCGTCGGCTGCCTCTTCCCCGTGAGCGGCCGGCCCGAACGGCCCAGAGCCTGAACAACGAGGAGTTCCGCCTGTGAAATACGACTTCGACGACGATTTGCGCGGCCCCGACCCTTCCGAGCGGCTGCATCTGATGGTCATGGCCGGGCTGGGCGCAGCCGCAGCACTGCTGACCGCCTTTATCTTCTTCTGCTTCGCCTGGAGCGTGCTGACCTTATGACCGAGGCGCTCTGCATGCAGGCCCGCGCCCTCATCGAGGCCGAGCCGCGGCTGGCCCGCGAAGTGGCGCGGCAACTGGGGCAATTCCAGGAAAACTGTGTAACGGTTTTCCGTCCGGAATTGCGTGAAAACAAAGAGCGTTTCCGCGGTTCCGTGAACAACGGAAACGCTCCGACACGCGGCAAAACCGGCGGCATGACCGCACGCCAGCGCGACCTGCTTATGTTCGTCAAAACTTACATAAACGAACGCGGCTTTGCCCCATCCTTCGAAGAGATGAAAAGCGCGCTCGGGCTGGCCAGCAAGGCCGGCATCCACCGTATGATCGCCGGGCTCGAAGAGCGCGGCTTTCTTACCCACGCGCCACGCCGCGCCCGCTCGATCCGCCTGGTGGGTGCGCCATGACGGAACCCGCAAGCGAACCCCGGGGCGCCTTCCAGCGCATCCCTGCCCGCGACATGGCCGATGCGCTGGAGCGCATGGCGAATGGCAAGACTTCTTTGTCTGGTCGCATGATCCTGGTCCGAAAAGTCTGCAACTTTTCGGGGTCATGCTCCGGCTGGCTGACCGATTTCGGCCACGGCCGCCGCAAGCGGCCCGACCATGAGATCCAGCAGAAGCGCCAGGAACTGCAAGTGCTGCAGCAGGCGGCTTTCGACTACCGCGCGCAAGAGCCATTCCAGGAAAAGCCGGAGCCTCTCCGCGTTTCCGCGAAAAACAGCAACGCTCCGGCCGAACGCGGGGCACGGCCATGAGCAAGAAACGCTGGTTCCGGCTTTACATCGAGCGCTGGCGCGACGGCACCTTTGGACTCACCCCCAACGAGATCGCTGCCTACATCACGCTTTTGTGCGAACTCTACGACCATGACGGCATCTTGATCCGTGCCGATCTCGACCTTCTGGCGCGCCGCTGCGGCATGCGCCCATCCAGTTTTCGGAAGGCTTTCGAAACGCTGACCCGGCGCGGAAAGCTTACCCTCGAGGGTGATGTCATCACCTCCAAGGCGGTCTCCGAAGAAATCGAAAACCGGGAGAGACTCGACGGGAAATCTGCGGAAAACCGCCAGAAACTCGCCGAAAAACGCAATGTTATCAACGAAATCAAACAAAGACTGCCGACTGATACAGAGGAAAGACTCAAGACAAGAGTCTTAGATTCCCCGCCGTCGCTTGCCGTCGGCCAATCCCCTTCCGTCCAGAACTTCATCAAACGCCGGGAGATGGCCCGGCGCAGGAGTGCTTGAGCCATGTTCATTGCCCGCTACGAAAACACCATGCGCAACGCCAGGCCGAAAGGCATCGAGCCCGCGCCGCGCAAAGCCAGACCCCAGCCCAAGCCACAAGACCCCGCCGTGGCCGCCTATCGCTGCATCGACGTGCTGGAGCCCAGGATGCCGGCGCGCGAGATCATCAGCCGTGTCGGCGCGCTGCACGGCTACCGGCTTGACGAGATCACCGGCCCGCGGCTGGAGAAGAAGCTGGTGCAGGCGCGTTTCGACGCCATCAAGGCGGTGGCCGATGCCAGGCCCGACATGTCGCTGCCGCAGATCGGCAGGATCTTCAACCGTGACCACACCTCCATCCTGCACGCGCTGAAGAAGCGCGGCGGCCGCCGCCCCGAACAGGGCCCAGCACAGGGTCAGGGAGCGGTAAAATGAGCGCGCCGCATAACGACAACCGCGGCGACTGGTACATCGTCAGCTGCCACCCGCAGGCCGAACGGCAGGCCTGCGCCGAGATCGCAGCACTTGGCCAGACGGTGTACCTGCCCTCTCTGCGCAAGGAATTCCACCACCGCCGCTACCGCAAGTGGATAAGGCAGCACTACCCGCTGTGGCCGGGCTACCTGTTGGTGCTGGCCTCCGAACACTGGTCGCGCGTGCTCGACTGCCAGCATGTGACGCGCGTGCTGCGCAGCCAGACCTATGCCGGCGCCGGCGCGCCGATCGGCATCAGCGACGCCGACGTGCAGGCGATCCGCCTGGCCCAGGATGCCGGCCAGTTCGACGAGATGCGCGTCGACCGGGCGACGGTGAAGCCGGGGGACAGGCTGAAGCTCCACGAGGGTGCGCTGACGGGGCAGAACGGCACGGTGGAAAGCGTGGGCGACGACAGGATCGTGCTGCTGATCAATGCGATGGGGCGGGAGTTGCGGACGGTTGTGCCGGTGGAGAGGGTGAAGGTGGGGTAGATGATGGTTACCCACCAATCAATTTGCACCAGAGGAAGATTTTCCAACGACGAAGATCAAATGAACGTTTCACTCCACACTTCCGCGCGGAAGACGACCCGAAGCAGGCCGCGCCGCTCTCGTTTCCACCAAGGTTTCCATCCGCGCCTCCCCGAGGGCAACGCTTTGGCGAATGGCTTGAAACCGCCGTTATTCGGATTTCGATCCACGCCTTCCGCAAGGGATGCGATACTGGATGCCCCCCTCCCCACCGGCCCTTCCTCCAAGGTTTCGATCCACGCCTCCGTGCGGAGGCGTGGATTGAAACAACGAGCCGTCACGCGATGTCTACCCAAACTTCATCGCTTCTCAGGCGGAGGCGTAGATTGAAACCATCACCCTCGCATGCGGAAATGAGTCAAACACTAGACTCGCACAAGCCCCACTACCTGCACAAAATCTGCACCGTTCTCCTGAACATCGCCTGATCTCAGCCACACTATCTGCGCAGCGCGCCGGCATCACTGGCGCATGCAACTGCCCAGGACACTGCAGACTGACGGATGGTGGCTGGTGGGCCCAATAGGCCGCGAGCCATTCCCCCCACCGCGCGAAACGCTGCCGTATCGGCGACCACCTGTTCACGAAGCCAAGGTACTGACGTTCAGGCGGCGGTCGGTCGGCCTGTCTTTTCGCCGAGAAGCCGTGATCCTGCCTTTCCCGCCAATACGGCTGGGCGGCACGCGCGGGCGGCAGCCGCGATCCCCATTGCCTCTCCCTCAGCACCAGTCCGAGGACACGCCCGCATGACCCCGTCCCCCGCCACCCTCTCCACCAAAGCCATCGCCGCCCTGCTCCTCGTCGGCGCTGCCGATTTTCTGTTGTTCCACCAGCCGGACGGCATTGCGCTGGCGCTATTCTGCGGCCTGATCGTGGTCGCGCTGGTGGCCACCCAACCGACGGCCACGGCGCGGGGTGTGCAGCCGCGGTGCGTTGCGCTGGTGCTGGTGACGCTTGTGCCGCTGGTGGAGGCGATCAGCCCGGTTTCGATGACGATCGCGCTGTTTGGGCTTTCCGCCTTCGCGCTTTCGCTGTCCGGGCGGCTGCGGACGGACCTGGCCGGCATATCAGGCCAGGTGGCGGCGTTGCTGCTTGGCGCGCCGTTGCGGTTGCCGCGGGATATGCTGCGTGCACGCAAGGCGGCGAAAAAGGTTAGCCGCATCAGCGCGCGGCCGGGCCGGCTGGCGATCTGGACCTTGCCGGTGGCGCTCGGGGCGGTGTTCCTGGCGCTGTTCGGCGCGGCCAACCCGATCATCGACCACTGGCTGTCGCTGCTCGATGTCTGGCTGCTGTTCGACCTGCTCAGTGTCGGGCGCATCATCTTCTGGCTGGTGGTCGCGGCGTTGGTGTGGGCGCTGCTCAGGCCGCGCCTGGCGCGACTGCCGAGATGGCTGAGGCGGGGAGCGGCCATGGGAGCGGGCATGCCGCCTGCAGCGCGGGAAGGACCATCGTCCGCGGCTCGGCTCGATGGGCAGGCCGCCGCGCCGACGCTGCGCGACGTGATCTTCAGCGAAGGGGCGATCCTGCGCGCGCTTGTGGTGTTCAACGCGATGTTCGCGGTGCAGACCGTGCTCGACGCTTCTTATCTGTGGGGCGGCGTCGCGCTGCCGGAAGGCCTGACCTATGCCGGCTATGCGCATCGCGGCGCCTATCCGCTGATCGTCACCGCGCTGCTGGCGGCGGGGTTCGTGCTGGTGACGTTGCGGCCCGGCAGCGCGCTGTCGGGCAACCGGCTGATCCGCACGCTGGTGTATGTCTGGATCGCGCAGACCATCGTGCTGGTGGTCTCGTCGATGCTGCGGCTCGATCTTTATGTCGGCATCTATTCGCTGACCTACTGGCGCGTCGCCGCCTTCATCTGGATGGGCCTGGTCGGCGCCGGCCTGGTGCTGATCATGGCGCGCATCGCGCTTGCCCGCAGCAATGAATGGCTGCTCGGCGCCAACCTTTCGACGCTTTTCGCGGTGCTTTACGCATGCGGCTTCATCAACTTCGCCACAATCATCGCCAACTACAATGTCACGCATAGCCGCGAGCTGACCGGCGAAGGCTATGCGCTGGACCAGTGGTACCTGCGTTCGCTGGGGCCGGCGGCGATCCCTGCGATGGACCTTTTCCTGGAAAAGGCGCCGGGGGCCGAGATGGCCGGGAGGATGGTGATGGAGCGCGAGATCGAGAAGAAGGATTTCCTGGCCCGCCAGCAGAACTGGCGCGCCTGGGGCTTCCGCAACTGGCGGCTGACGCGCTATCTGGATGTTCACCCGGTTCCGGCTATCACGCTGGTGCCGGCCCCGGCCTCATAAGGCACGCCATGCCGAGCCATATCCTTGTCGCCGACGACGATCCGCATATCCGCGAGGTCATCTGCTTCGCGCTGGAAAAAGCCGGGCTGAGCAGCGACGCGGTGGCCGATGGCGCAGCAGTGCTTCGGCGCTTCGCGGAAAAGGGCGCCGACCTCATCGTGCTCGACGTCGGCATGCCGGAGATGGACGGGCTGGAGGTGTGCCGGCAGCTCAGGCACACCAGCAACGTGCCGATCCTGTTTTTGTCCGCGCGTGATGAAGAAATCGACCGCATCCTCGGGCTGGAGATGGGCGGCGACGATTATGTGACGAAGCCGTTCAGCCCGCGCGAGCTGGTGGCGCGCGTCCATGCCGTGCTGCGGCGGCTTGGACCCGCGAAGCTGCAAGATGCTCAGGTTGAGCCGTTCAGCCACGGGCTGTTGACGCTGCACAGCGCGCAGCGGCAAGCTTTCCTCGGGGCAAACGAAGTGCGCCTCACCGCTATCGAGTTCGCGATGCTGGAAAGCCTGATGCGGCGACCGGCGCATGTCCTGACGCGCGGCCAGCTGCTGGATGGCAGCCATGCCGCCAACATCCATGTCTCGGACCGCACCATCGACAGCCACATCCGCAACATCCGCGCCAAATTCGCGGCCGCCGGCGGCAGCGATGTTATCGAGACCGTGCACGGCGTCGGCTTCCGGCTGGGGCGATGCCGCGCGTGACCGAGAAATGGCGGCCCCCGGTCAGCCTTGTCGTGCTGGCCATCCTAGTGACGGTGATGGTGCTGCCGCTGGCCGGCCTCGGCGCCTATCGGCTTCTGGAGGCTGCCCCGCACAGCGCGCTGATCGCGGCGGTTGTCGTGGCGGGCGTCACGCTGGTCATCGGCTTCGTGTTCGTGCGCGCCATCACGCGGCCGATGTATGAGCTGATCGAGCGCACCACCCGCATCGCCGCCGGCGAAACGGAGGCGATCCGCCCGCTCAGCCATCACGGCACGCGCGAAATGGCCGAACTGTCGGAAGCCTTCCTCGACATGGCGCGCAAGCTGCAGGCGCGCTCCGACACCATCCGCACCTTCGCCAGCCATGTCTCGCATGAGCTGAAATCGCCCTTGACGGCGATCCAGGGTGCGGCCGAGCTGTTGCGCGACGCCGGGCAGGAGATGGATGCCGCCACCCGTGCGCGCTTCCAGAACAACATCGTGGCTGATGCCGAGCGCATGAACCAGCTGGTGCGCCGGCTGATCGAGCTGGCGCGGGCGGAGAGTGCCGTGACGGCCGACGAGACGACATCGCTTGGCGAGGCGCTGGGAACGTTGCAGCCCGGCGTTGCCGTGGCGATCGAGGCGGGCGCCGCGCTGCGCTTCAGGATGTCGGGCGAAAACGCGGCGATCCTGCTTTCCAATCTCGCCGACAATTCCGCCCGCCACGGCGCCAGCCGCTTCGTGCTGAGCGCCCGGCATCAAGGCGGCGTCGTCACGGTGACCGCATCGGATGACGGCGCCGGCATCTCGGCGGACAATCGCGGCCGCATCTTCTCGCCCTTCTTCACCACACGGCGCGAAAGCGGCGGCACCGGCATGGGCCTGAGCATCGTGGCGGCGCTGGTGAAGGCGCATGAAGGCACGATCCGGCTGGCCGACGCCGAACTTGTTGATGCGAAACGGGGCGCGACGTTCGAGATCGAGCTCCCGGCGGGGTAGGCCGGGCGCCGGCGCCTCTATCTCCCCCCTTGTGGGGGAGAAAGCGATTTCAGCACCTTAGGCGAGCACGCCCGCAGGGCGGCGCAGACTAAGTGCTAGAAATCGCAAGAGAGGGGATATGCCGGCACACCACCGACAATCGGCTATTCCTGCCTCGAAGAAAGAGAGGGGGATCTCACATGCGAAACCTCTCAGCTGCAAATCCCCTCTCTTGGATTTTCTACGACTTAGACTGCGCCGTGCCTTGGCCAACCCCTCGGCTATGAAAGGTCACTGGCAAGAACGGGCAGGAGTGTTGGAACGCGCCGCCCGCAGGAGACGTTTTTATGCATAGGATGCGGGACGCTGGCCACCGCGCATCGAGGCCGGCGCTTCCACAGGAAACCAACCCGGAGGTGCAGCAGCATGTCTACCTCATCCATCGAGCTGGCGACAAAACGCAGAACCTTGCCCGGAGAAACCGAAGCCTATGCGCAGGCGCGGCAGAAACTGCTGGCGGAAGAAATCGAGTTGCAGCGGCACATCGACAGCGTGGCCGAGCAGCGGCGAAAGCTGCCGCCGGGCCCGGCGGTCGAGAAGGACTATCGGTTCAGGGATGTGAACGGCGCGGAAGTCGGCCTTGCCGAGCTGTTCGGCGACAAGCAGACCCTCGTCACCTATTTCTGGATGTATGGCCCGGAGCGCGAACGGCCCTGCCCGATGTGCACCAACCTGCTCGGGCCCTTGAACGCCAACGCCAACGACCTGAAACAGCGCGTGGCGCTGGCCATTCTCGGGCGCAGCCCGGTGGAGCGCCAGGTCGCGTTCGCCCGCGAGCGCGGCTGGCATCACCTGCAGTTCCACCAGACCGTCGGAGATGACTATGCCCTTGATTTCCGTGGCCTCGACCCGGTCAAGGGCTGGGAATATCCGGTGCTGGCGGTGTTCCGGAAATCCGACGACGGCGTCCGATTGTTCTGGAAAGGCGAAATGACCGGCGAGATGGCCGATGCCGGCAAGGATCCGCGCGGCGGCCCGGATTTCGCGCCGCTGTGGTCGGCCCTTGACCTGACGCCGGAAGGGCGGGGCGAGAAGTGGTACCCGAAGCTGGAGTATTATTGATCTGTTGCCGGCTGTTGTTCAGAAGGCGGGGCGCTTCTTTCTCCCCCCTTTGCGGGGGGGTGAGTGCCTGGTTCGCCGCAGGCGAATTGAAAGGTCCGGTGGACCTTTCAAAGGGCCCGAACGCCCGAGGCCATAGCCGAGGGCCGGGCGATTTCACGACCTTAGCGAGCACGCCCGCAAGGGCGGCGCAGTCTAAGTCGTAGAAAATCCAAGAGAGGGGATCTTCAGCTGAGAGGCTGATATTTGAGGGATGCCGTTTCTTTGTGAGGGATACGAAAAGCAAATCACCAACGTTGCGGCTGAATATCCCCTCTCTTGCGATTTCTAGCACTTAGCCTGCGCCGCGCCTCCGCCCCCTACTTCTGCCGGAAGCTCTTTTCGAACTGCATGGCCAGCGGGATGGACGCTGGCCATGTCCTGATGTGGCTAAAGATTCAGAATTCTGCTATTTTTCACCGTAGATACGCCGAGTTTGTATCTCCGCCGGGGGGCGGCCGGTAAAATGGGTATTGTTGCAAAGGGATTGGTCCGCAGGTCATTTGCACTTCAGCCGGCGGTTGTTTCAGATATCTACGATGCTGCTCTCGATCAGGGACTTCGAGGGCTGGCCGAAATCGTGATGGCGGTCGGCCAGGGCTGCAGCGCCGCGGTGAGCATCGAGCGCGCTGGCACCCTGGAGGAAGTGGCTACCCATAATCTTCCGGACAAGGCGCTGCAGGACTACGCCGCCTATTATCGCCGCATCAATCCGTGCATCCCGATCGCGATGGCGGGCCATCCGGACAGCATCTCCCGCTTCACGGATCTCATCACCGAGCCGGACCTGGAGCGAACGGAATTCTACACCGACTTCATGCAGGTGCATGACACGGTCCGGGCCATGGGAGCGCCGGGCATTCCGATCGGCCCCGCCCTTCTGCTGCAGGTCGGCGTGCATCGGGCCCGAGGCAGCGCTGATTTCAGCGAGGACGATGTCATCCGCCTGCAAGGCCTGGTGCCGCACCTGAAAAGAGCGATGCAACTGCGCTGCAGGCTGGCCTCCGGTCTGCGTCTGGATGCCGGGCTGGCAGCGCTGCAGGCGCTCGCCTTCGGCTGCGTGATCTGCGACGGAGCGGGCCACGTGCTGTTTGCCAACCAGGCAGCCGAAACACTGGAAGCGAGCGGGATCATCACGCTGGCCGCGCGGCAGGGCCTCCAGGCACGCAACCTGGGACAGTCCCGGCAACTCGCCGCCTCGATCAGCGCCACCGCTGCCGGCGGCACCGGTGACGCCCTTATCCTGACCACCAGGGATGGAATACGGGTGTTCGCGCTGACGACGCCTTTGCCGGTGCGTCTCGGCGGCCAGTCCGGGCACGTGCTCGTCACCCTCAGGTCCGAAAGCGCCGCAACGACGCTCGACGCCACAGCCCTGCAGCAATTGTTTCCGCTGACAACGGCGGAAGCACGCCTTGCGCTGGCGCTGGCGGCCGGGCATTCGCTGGCAAAATATGCCGCCGAACACCGGGTTTCGGATAACACGCTGCGCACGCAGATCGCCAGCATCCTGCACAAGACAGGCACCGAGAACCAGCGCGAGCTGGTGCGCATGTTCGGTCTTCTGCCGCCCGTCGAAAGGCTGGCTGGCGACAGAGACCGGTAGTGGCGGCAATACGGCTCGGATGCGGTGAGAGCGGTTCCGTTTTTCACGGAAACGCGGAAATGCTCTAACTCTTTATTGAGCTGGAACCATAGGCGAAGTGCGTGTGGAACACCGCTTGCGGATAGCCATTGCAGGAAGACGCTCTATAACTATGCTCAGCTTGCGATAGCCAAGGGGAGACGATGCGTTACATACGTCCGCTTACAATCGAGGATGCCGTTGGCCAATTGGCCGGCTCACCCGGCACGGCCGCCATTCTCGCCGGAGGCAGCGACCTGCTGGTGAGAATGAAAGGCGGGTTCGTCGAACCCGAGCTGATCATCGACATCAAGGCGATCGCAGCCTTGAGCGAAATCCGGGAAACAGCCGAAGGCTTCAGCATCGGTGCCGCCGTGCCCTGCGCCGTGCTGGGCGAGCACAAGAGCCTGAGGCAGGCATGGCCCGGCGTCGTCGAAGCGGCGAAGCTGATCGGCTCGAAGCAGGTGCAGGGACGCTGCACCATCGTCGGCAATCTCTGCAACGCCTCGCCGGCCGCCGACTCGGTGCCGGCGCTGGTGGCAGCCAGTGCCAGGGCGGTGGTTGCCGGGCCTGCGGGCAAGCGCACGATTGCGGTCGAGAGCGTGCCGACCGCGCCTGGCCGGACCTCACTCGCCAAAGGCGAGATCATCGAGGCGATCCTGCTCGACAGCAGAGCGCCGCGTTCGGGCGATGCGTATCTGCGTTTCATCCCGCGCACCGAAATGGACATCGCGGTGGTCAGCGCCGGGGTGAACCTGACGCTCGACGAGGCGGGCGTCGTCAAGACGGCGCGCGTGGCGCTGGGCGCGGCAGCGCCCACTGTGCTGCTGGTCGCAGACGCGGCCGAGGTGCTGGTGGGTTCCCGGCTGGATGAAGCCACGCTGGAGCGGCTCGCCAAGGTCTGCGCAGGCGCCTGCCGCCCGATCGACGACAAGCGCGGCACCATCGAGTTCAGACGGAAAGTCGCGGGCGTGCTGGCCGGACGGGCCGCCACCGCCGCTTATCAACGTGCAGGAGGCAAGTGATGGCCGGCGTAGCGGTTTCAACAACAATCAATGGCGATCACGTCGAGTATCTCTGCCAGCCTGACGAGACACTGCTGGAAGTGCTGCGCGACCGGCTCGGACTGACCGGCGCCAAGGAAGGCTGCGGCACCGGCGACTGCGGCGCCTGCAGCGTCATCGTCGACAACCGGCTGGTCTGCTCGTGCCTGGTGCTGGGCGCGGAGGCGGAGGGGCGGCAGGTCGAGACCATCGAGGGCATGGCGCATGGCGACAGGCTGCATCCGCTGCAGCAGAAATTCCTGGAGCATGCCGCCCTGCAATGCGGCATCTGCACGCCAGGCTTCCTGATCGCGGCCAAGGATCTCCTGGCTAAGAACCCGGATCCGACCGAAGAGGAGATCCGCTTCGGGCTGGCCGGGAATCTCTGCCGCTGCACCGGCTATGACAAGATCGTGCGCGCCGTCCAGGACGCCGCCAGCGTGATGAGAGGCTGAGGCGATGAATTTCGATCCGCGTCTGACCAACCGCAGTTTCACCTCCGTCGGCACGCGTCCGATCCGCCCCGACGGCATCGACAAGGTCACCGGCCGCGCCCGCTACGGCGCCGACTTCAACATGGCCGGCCAGCTGGTCGGCCGCGTCTTGCGCAGCCCGCACGCCCATGCCGTCATCCGCGGCATCGATACCGCGAAGGCCGAGGCACTGCCCGGCGTCAAGGCGGTGATCACCGCGGCGGACCTGCCGGACCTCACCAATGGCGATGGCGCCCTGTACGACATCCTCGACAACTGCATAGCGCGCAAGAAGGCGCTCTATGACGGCCATGCCGTGGCAGCGGTCGCGGCCATCGATGCCCGCACGGCAAGGCAGGCGCTGAAGCTGATCGAGGTCGACTACGAGGTGCTGCCGCATGTGACCGATGTCGACGAAGCGTTCCAGCACGGCGCACCCCTGATCAACGAGGCCATCTTCACCGAGGGACTGGAGGAAAAACCGGTCAAACCGTCCAACGTCCACAAGCGTACGCAATACGGCCATGGCGACATCCACAAGGGGTTCAGTGAGGCCGATTTCGTCATCGAACGCTCCTTCAGGACCGAGCAGACGCACCAGGGCTATATCGAGCCGCATGCCTGCGTGGCGAGCGTCAGCTCCGACGGCATGGCCGAGCTGTGGGTGTGCACGCAGGGGCCCTTCGTCTACCGTCAGCACTGCGCCCAACTGCTCGGCATGGAAGCCTCGAAGCTGCGCGTCACCTCCTCGGAGATCGGCGGCGGTTTCGGCGGCAAGACCCATGTCTGGGCCGAACCGGTGGCTTTGGCGCTGTCGCGCAAGGCAGGCCGGCCGGTGAAGCTGGTGATGACGCGCGACGAGGTATTCCGGGCGTCGGGCCCGACCAGCGCCACCTCCATCGATATCAAGATCGGCGCCCGCAAGGACGGCACCATCACCGCGGCGGAAGCGACACTGCGCTACAGCTGCGGCCCCTATGCCGGCATGTGGGCCGAGGTCGGCGCCATGACGGCGTTTGCCTGCTACAGGCTCGACAACGTCAGGACGGTCGGCTTCGAGGTGCTGGTCAACCGGCCGAAGACCGCTGCCTATCGCGCGCCGTCGGCGCCGATGGCCGCGTTTGCGGTGGAAAGCACCATCGACGAGCTTGCCGGCAAGGTCGGCATGGATGCGGTCGACTTCCGCATCAAGAATGCGGCGCAGGAAGGCACGCGCGCCTCCTACGGCCCGGTCTACGGCCCGATCGGCATCGGCCCGACGCTGGAGGCGGTGAAGAACCATCCGCACATGCAGGCGCCGCTCAAGAAGAACCAGGGACGCGGCATGGCCTGCGGCTTCTGGTTCAACTTCGGCGGCCAGACCTGCGTCGATCTCAACATCGGCATGGACGGCTCGGTGTCACTCGCCGTCGGCACCGTGGATGTCGGCGGCTCGCGCGCCTCGCTGTCGCTGGTGGCGGCCGAAGAACTCGGCATCGACTACGCCCAGGTCAAGGCCATCGTCGCCGACACGTCCAGTCTTGGTTACAACGACATGACCGACGGCAGCCGCGGCACC
The DNA here is from genome assembly GCF_002858745.1 of Mesorhizobium loti. Lineage (GTDB taxonomy): Bacteria > Pseudomonadota > Alphaproteobacteria > Rhizobiales > Rhizobiaceae > Mesorhizobium > Mesorhizobium loti_F. Next base: position 19,626 of record NZ_PJRO01000016.1, read on the forward strand.
TTCTCCTCGTCGATGGCGACGATCTCGGCCGCCCGCAACGCCATCAAGGTCCTGCGCGAGCGCGCCGCCCAGATGTGGGACATCCCTGCCGACGACGTGGTCTGGGAAAAGGGCCATGCGCTCGCCAAAGGCGAGAAATACGGCAACCTGTCGCCGCTGTCGCTGAAGGAGATCGCCGCCCAGTCCGGCACCACCGGCGGGCCGATCGCGGGCCACAGCGAACTCGTCGCCGACGGCGCCGGCGTCTCCTTCGCCACGCATATCTGCGACATCGAGGTCGACCCGGAGACCGGTGCGACCAGGGTGTTGCGCTATACGGTGGTGCAGGATGCCGGCAAGGCGGTGCATCCGACCTATGTCGAGGGCCAGTACCAGGGTGGTGCGGCGCAAGGCATCGGCTGGGCGCTCAACGAGGAGTATATCTACGGCAAGGACGGGCGGCTGCAGAATGCCGGCTTCCTCGATTATCGCATTCCGGTCTGTTCGGACCTGCCGATGATCGACACGCAGATCCTCGAGATCCCCAACCCCAACCATCCCTACGGCATCCGCGGCGTCGGCGAAACCTCGATCGTGCCGCCGCTGGCGGCGATCGCCAATGCGGTATCGAACGCGGTCGGCGTGCGCATGACGCACATCCCGATGTCGCCGCCGCGCATCCTGGCGGCTCTAGAGGCTAGCACATCGGCCCAAAAATCGGAATCGATTTTCGGAAAGCACGATGCGTAGATTCAAAGTGTTAGAGCGTCCTTTGCGCGTCCGAATGGACGCGCGGCGCTCTAAACGGGGCGGCTGATGGTCGCCGTCACGCTCTGGGGATCGCTCGCCGCTGTCGCCGGAGGCAAGAACCAGGTCGACATCGAGGCCAAGGACATCAGGGAACTGTTCAGGAAACTCGCTGAACAGTACCCCGCCTTCGAACCCTTCATCGACCGCGGCATCGCGGTAGCCATCGACGGCACCATCTATCGCGACACCTGGTCGAAGAAGCTGCCGGAAGGCGCGGAAATCTTCCTGCTGCCGAGGCTGGCCGGGGGCTAGCTGGGCACCTTATCTCCCCCTTGCGGGGAGATAGCAGCGCCTCGCGTTACGACGACAGCCTGTGGTGGAAGCTTCGGCAATCGCGGACTTTCCGCAATTTCCGGTTCGCCATCCCGCTGCGATCTGCAGCGTCTATCGGGGGATTGCGGCACCCTTGTCGGTCCAGGTGGGCGGCAGGCCAAATCGGGCAGCGACGATCCCAGGTATGCCGGGAGCCCTCCCGAAAGCCTTGCAGGCGTCATATTTCGGCTTGCCGCCGAGCGAGACCCGTAGACTTTGCATCGATGGGATGGCCGGTAATCCCTTGAACGGGTCCTTGCCCTTGACCAGCATGCGGCTGAAGTCTGCGGCGAAGGCTGAAGAGAGGGAATAGGCATCCCCGACAGTGGATACCCGGGCCTTTGTCGTGATCATGTTGGCACCGCGCGACCAGAGCATGGCAGCCCTCTGCAAACCATCCTTGTCGAGCGCCTCCGCCTCGATGGCCAGCCCGCCGAGGCCGATCGGAAGGCGCGGGACCGGGACCCCGAGGTCTGCCACCGAGGCGCCAAGCGACACTGCGATGGAACCCGCCGCCGCCGTACGATTGGTCGCAACGATGTCGGTGACCGTTGCGTGGATGGCGAGGTCTGCCGGCTGGTTCGGAGGCACGATCTGAAAACGGTCGCTAAGGTTGGTGCAGATCGCCCGGTCGATCGCGTTGCTCACCAGCGCCAGGTCCTGGGCGTTGAAGCCATGGCCGCCGATCTGTGTCGAGGTCGGCACGATGCGCACCGTCCTTGCCGCGAGCACCGGCGTGGAATCCAAACGCAGTTTCGCTTTCGTGAGGGTGCCGCCCGAAGCACTCATCCCGGCGTCGGAACTGAGGGACGTGCCCTTGGGCAAGGGCACGCTGGTGCAGGCGGCCAGACACGAGAAGAGAACCACGCCGAGCGCTGCTCGCGGCTGCTTTTCAAGTCGTCGGAGCTTCAAGATCATTGTCAGCCATCAGAACGGGGATGATGGATCGAGGCTTACCGACCCCGGCGTTAAGGGCGGTAACGGCAGTGTAAAGTTGGGTAAAAGTCAGGCTTTGCCGATTGTCGGAAGGCGCCAAGCCCAGAGCAATTCCAGCAAAAGTGTGTCAGCGGTTTTGCGTCCGGAATTGCGCCAAAACAAAGAGTTAGAGCATTCCCGCGATTTGGAGAAAAGCGGAAATGCTCTAACGGTGCTGCCGCCGCCCTATGGCTGCGGAGCGGTTGGCTGGCCGGGCAGGCAACCCAGCCGTCAAAAAAGTCGCAACATCGGCTTGATGAACCCCGCAAGCTGCAGAGCCTCGATGAAGTCCGACGCAGGGACTGCGAGGAGAAAGCAGGAGCTGTCGACAGCCGTCCGCTTCAACGCAACCGGATTGAACGTCATCGACACTGGATGTGTGCCGGCGCCTGGCCGGAAGCGCGGAAAGAAGGCGGGCACCTGCCGGCAATATTTCCAGTAGGCTTCGCCAAAGAGCCCGTCCAGGGCAATCGCTTCGCGGGCGGAGACATAGGCGAACACCAGATATCCGAACAGGAAGTAGACAGCCGCAATCGTGAGCGAGCCGAACGCCAGGCCGATGCCGGCAAGCCCCAGGGAAGAGAAGAAGTACAGCGGGTTGCGGGTGTAGCGATAAGGGCCGTTCGCTATGAGTTCCCGGTTCTTGCGTCCGCCGATATACAGCGATGCCCAGCACCGCCCAGCGACACATAGGGTGACAAGAGCGGCGCCCACAAACTCTATGACGTGACGGGGAAGGGCCTGCGGCGGCCACGCGCTCTGAGCGAACAGGATCGGCGTCAAAAGCAGGGGGACGGCCAGCCAGAGGAACCGCATCCTCTTGCCCTGCTGGAATACCGCGACGGTCATCGACATCAGCCTGCTCTCCCGAATTCGAAGAACGGCTTAGCGATGCCAGCGCTAATGACGGTAAAGGCTGTGTAAAGTTGGGTAAAAGGCGCGATCAGGCGCGATCGTTTGCCGAATTGTACAGGCTCGGCTGCCGCGGAATTTCCAGGATCACGGCCAGGCCGCCGGCGTCCGGTGGCGATGCGTACACGCACCCGCCATGACGCTCGATGGCCTGTCTGGCGATCGCAAGGCCAAGACCATAGCCGCCTCTTGGTGCGGCGTCGTTCCCGCGGGAGAATGGCTGGAATATCCGTTCGAGTTCGTCTCGCCCGACGCCCGGCCCTTGGTCTGCGACGCACACTTTGAGCAGGTCGCCTGTCGTCTCGCACTGCACGGTGATTTGCGAATGTTCGGCTGTGTATTTGACGGCGTTGCGAATGACGTTTTCCAGCGCGCGATAGATCAGCTCACCTTCGACTTCGGCAAGGAAGCTGTCGTCGACAGTGGCGGTGATCGACACATTACGTGCCTGGGCTTCGAACGCTGCGTCGGCCAGGATTTCATTCAGCAGATCGATGACGTCCAGCGTCTGTGTCTTCAGCGGAAGACGGGAACCGGCCGTCAGCCTGGCGAGAGTCAGCACTTCGCCGACCAGCGCATCGAGCCGTTCGACCTCCCGGTCCATGCGGTCCAGCATGACATCGAGTTTCGCGGGACTTTGCCGAAGCACGCCCCCAACGGCCTGCAGACGGGACAACGGAGAGCGCAATTCATGGGATACGTCGTGGAAAAGTCTCAGCTGCGTATCCTGCAGGTCCTGCAATCGCGCGGCGCTGGAATCGAAATCGTGAGCCAGCGCAGAGACCTCGTCTTTCCGTCCCGCCATCTTGTGCCCGATGCGGACGTCGAAACGACCTTGGGCGAGCGCGCTCAAGCCGTCGCGCAGGTGCACAACAGGACGGATCAGATAGAGGGCGAGTGCCGCGGCCGATATCGCACTCGAAATCAGGATACCGAATCCCGGTACGAAGCGACCGAGCGTGTCGGGAATGACGGTGTATTGCCGAGGCGCGGAGATCCGGTAGCAAATCCCGTCCCTCTGGACGGTTCTTGTCTCCGCCGTGCCGCTGCCGGTGCATGCACCGGGATCCGCGATCCTGGAGACTGTGAGGCCAACCGGCACAGCGTCGTCGCTTGTGCGGACAAAGCGCAGGGCGGCCGCTTCGCCGTCCTCGACAAGCAGGTTTTCCGTCAGTTTGAGGACGATTTCCCGCTTCTGGCCTTCCAGTTTCGAAGCGGACGGGAGCGTCTCGAAGAAGTCGAGCGTCAGAATTATGATCACGACGGACCCGGCGAGCGTCAGCCAGGTTATCAGGAAGAATTTCTTGAACAGTCGGGGCATGTCAGTCTAAAAGAAGCTGATAGCCTTGGCCGCGGACAGACTTTATCCGGGACTGCCCTTCTTCCCTGAGGCCGAGCTTCTGACGCACGCTGCTGATATGGACGTCGATGCGGCGATCGAACGGGGTCAGCGGCTTTCCGAAAGCCCGTTTCGAGATGTCCGCCTTCGATACCAGCTGGCCGGCATTCCGAGCGAGGACTTCAAGCAAGCTGAACTCCGTACCGGTAAGTTCCAGCGGCTGTCCGTCCCATTCGGCGGTTCTGTTGCCTGGATGAACCAGCAGCCGCCCGGCTCTTATCGTCTCGGTGGCCGCACCGATCCGAGGCTGGTTCGCACGACGAAGGATGGCACGCACCCTGGCTGCGAGTTCTCCCGGCGAACAAGGTTTCGTCACATAGTCATCGGCACCGAGGTTCAGGCCGGATATCCGGTCGATGTCATCCCCCCTCGCCGTGAGCATCAGCACGGGAACCTGGCTCAGCTTCCTGATCCTTTGCAGAACCTCGATCCCGTTCATTCGAGGCATCATGATGTCGAGCACGATGAGGTCAACCGCGTTGCGCGCGGCGGCAGCGATCGCCGTGCCGCCTTCCGTACCCGTGGTCACGTCATACCCGTCTTCGACCAGGTATTCCTGCAGCAACGTCGTCAGCTCGAGATCGTCGTCGATCAGGAGGACCTTGTTCATTGCACTCCGTCCATTCGTGCCGGTGCCCATAAGACACAAACGCGCGCGGGCGGCAGGAATTTACGCAGCTTAACACAACTTGACTGCGCTTGACCCAGACCCGGCTGTCGAATCCCATCGGTGCGATCGCCGCGCGACGACCGCTTCGTCGGGAGCGTCTCATGCGACTGCGTGGGTTCGGGTCGGGATCAGACCATTCCTGTCGCCAACCCATGGACCACGCCGAGTAGCGAACAGCCTGCCAGCACCCACACCATGCCGACCTTGAAGCGGAACACGGCCAGCAGCGCGACGATCGCCAGGGCCAGCGCGGCCAGGTTCACGCTGGCAAGGACCGGAACATCGAGGGCCGCGCCGAAGGCATGGACTTCCCGGATCTCGCCGAACAGCACATGCAGCGCGAACCAGACGGCGAGGTTCAGGATCACCCCGACCACCGCGGCGGTGATGGTGGCGAGCGCCGCCGACAGCGCCTTGTTCGAGCGCAGCGCCTCGATGTAGGGCGCGCCGAGGAAAATCCACAGGAAGCAGGGCGTGAACGTCACCCAGGTGGTGAGCAGGCCGCCAAGCATGCCGGCGAGCAAGGGCGGCAGATCGCCCGGCGCGCGGAAGGCGCCCATGAAACCGACGAACTGGGTGACCATGATCAGCGGGCCAGGCGTGGTCTCGGCCATGCCCAGCCCGTCCAGCATCTCGCCCGGCTTCAGCCAGCCATAGCTGTCGACCGCCTGCTGGGCGACATAGGCAAGCACGGCATAGGCGCCGCCGAAGGTGACTACCGCCATCTTGGAGAAGAAGACGGCGATCTGCGAAAAGACGTTTTCCTGCCCGTAGAACAGCAGCAGGGCCGCCACCGGCGCCAGCCACAGCACGAGCAGGATCGCCGCCATCCGGAGCGACGATCTGCCGGCGTTGCGGGCATGCGCCGGAATGGCTTCACCAAGCGCGGTATCGGCGTCGGCCACCTTTCCCGCCTTGCCGTGTCCGCCGGCGGCCGTGAAGGCCGCCCAGCCGGCGCGGCCGCCGGCATAACCGACCAGCGCCGCGGCAAGCACGATCAGCGGGAACGGCATGCGGAAGACGAAGATGGCGACGAAGGCGGCGGCGGCCAGCGCCACCATGACCGCATTGCGCAGCGCACGCCTGCCGATGCGCACGACAGCTTCCAGCACGATCGCCAGCACGGCGGCCTTGAGGCCGAAAAACAGCGACTGCACGATGCCGGCATTGCCGAAGATGGCGTAGATCCAGCTCAGCGCCATGATGGCGACGAGGCCGGGCAGGACGAAGAGGATGCCGGCGACGAGGCCGCCCTTCGTCCTGTGCAGCAGCCAGCCGATATAGATGGCAAGCTGCTGCGCTTCGGGACCGGGCAAAAGCATGCAGTAGTTCAGCGCATGCAGGAACCGGGTCTCGCCGATCCAGCGTTTTTCCTCGACCAGGATGCGGTGCATGACGGCGATCTGACCGGCCGGACCACCAAAACTCAGCGCGGCGATCCTGGCCCACACTTTCACCGCTTCGGCAAAGCTGATGCCGTGCGCTGCCGGACGATCCGCCGTCGATGTGTCGGGCGCCGCGACCGTCATGTCGCGGCTCCCGGCTTGGCGCTCGGCCAGTTGTGGCGCTCGTCCGTCGCGTCGCGGCACCAGCGGTAGAAGGCATCGTAGAGCGTCATGCCTGCTTCCAGCTGCGCCAGGTCGTCGGAATACAGGCGCGACAGGCCGAGCGAAGCCGCAAGCAGCCCCGCCGCTTCCGGAGCCAGGTCGAAGCGGGCCGTATCGGCGCCACGCACGATGGTGGCGAGCCGGAGAAGCGGTTGCGTGGCGAGGCCGAACTCCTCGACCATGGTGTCGAAGGTGCAGGTCTCGCCGCGATGGCTCCAGAAGACGTTTTCGACGTCGAACGGCGTGGCATCGAACCTGTCGGCGACACCCGCCACTTCCTGCGGGACAACGAACAGGAATGCCGCCTGCGGGTCGACAAAACGGCGGATCAGCCAGGGACAGGCGATGCGGTCGATCTTCGGGCGCGCCCGCGTCACCCACACGGTGCGGCCCACCGCATCGCGCGGCGGCACCGTGGCGGCAGGGACCGCGGGCAGGCCGGAAGCAAACCAGGCTTCGATGCCGCCTTCGAGCGACTCGGCAGGCAGGCCGAGTTGCCGCAGCCACGCTGCGCAACCTTCGCTCAGTTTCCTGCCGGCCTGGCAGATCGCGACGGCTGAAGGCCGGGCGATCGCCTGGTGCCATGTCTGGACGTCCCGGTGGGATCGCCTGAATGAGCCCGGCACGAGCCGTGGATCGAGGGCGAAATCCTCGTCATTGCGCACGTCGATCAGCGCCGGGCATTGCGGCGTGCCGATCAGGCGGGCGAGCTTGTCGATAGAGATGGTGGTCGGGGATGGCATGACGCGTCCTTCCGTATCACGGGTTTGTGGACGCGATGCTTGGGCCTGAGCCTCGTGGGGAGATCGCAATCCCCATGGCCGGATGATTTGCCCGAGCCGGAGGCAAGTCAAGCGTTATGTGCGAATGCGCTGACGCAACGCGGCATCCCGGTTCCCGCAATCCGGTGTTGCGGTCTGTGTTTGCCGGAAAAACAATTTGATCGCGGTTGCCTCAAATCGCGCGGAATCCACGCGCGTTGATCAAGGATCGTTGATGATGGAAGGAGGGGCAGATGAAACTGTCGTTTCTCATTTTGGCCGGCGCGATCTCGCTGGCTGCGTTCGAGGCACAAGCCGCGCCCGCGCTGAAGCCCGACGCAGCCGCGTCGGATGGCCTGCTGCAGCAGGCTCACGTAACCTGCGCCTACCTGACGCGCGACGGCTACTGTGTGCGGCCGCGCAAACACTACCGCAAGCATCAACGCCAGCAGTGGCGCGACGATCGGCCGGTCTATCGCACTTATGAGCCCTATCAGCAGGACGACTATTCCTGGCGCTATGAACGCCCACGCCCGATCATCCGCATCGCGCCGAGCTATCCACCGATCTACGATGACGGCTGGGATGATGATGACGACTAGCCGCGGCCTGGAGGCTGGTGAACGCCGGTCATGACCTCAATGACTGCGAGACCCGGTGCGGCGCACCCGGCTCCGGCAGCCGCCACTCGGGAACCAGACGATGCAACGGTCAGATGTGATGGCAGGCAGCGGATAGCGGCAGGACTATCCGGACCAGCCTGCCGGGCAGAACACGGCAGAGCAGCACGGGGATCGCGGCCGGGCATGGAATGAGACCGCCGACCGGTCGGAACAGCACGCATGCCGCCCGTTTTGTTGCCAAACCTGGCTAATGATCCTAGTCTGCCGGTGTCGAGGCTTGACACTATTTTGACCGCAATGACTGGGCATCAAACCGCAGGCAATCGTTGATGGACGATCGGACCGAGTTCGATTTCGTCGATAGCCGGTTCGTCGGTGGCCAGATGTCTGCTGAGGCCGAGACGAAAATCGATATCGGCTCGGTCAGCCGGATCGGGTCACGCCTCTCGGCGTGGCGCGACTACCTCAACGCCTATTATTATCCGCTGGATCTCTCGACGCCTGCCAGCCTGTTTCAGGTCGGCCGGCTTTCCGTTCAGGACGTGGCCTCGATCCGGATCGGGGTTCTGCATAGCGACCCGATGACCGTGGAGAGGCATCCAACCCATATCGGCCGCTATGGCGAAGATTTCTTCATGATGCCGATGCCGGGTTCCGGCAGCCTGCAGCTCATCCAGCGCGGGCGCGAATGCGAGGTGCGGCCGGGTGATCTTGCCTTCATCGGCACCGGCGACCCCTATGTCTACAAGCAGCCGACCCGCAATTCCGTCGCAGCCATCCGGCTACCCGCCGACATGGTGCGGGCGCGCATACCCTGGATCGACGACATGACGGCGCTGCAATGCCCGAAGGAGCAGCCGCTGGTCAGCCTGTTCCAGGACTTCCTCAGATCTGTCGTGCGCAACAGCACGACGCTGTCCGACCCTCAGGCAGGCTTCCTGCGCAGCTCGCTGTTCGATCTGCTGGCGCTGGCGCTGACCGTGCCAGCGACGGTTGCCTCCGACGAGACATCGGTGCGGTTCGCGCACCGCCAGCGCATCCTGCGCCACATCGAGGAGCATGTCTGCGACCCGGCGCTGACCAGCGCCAGCATCGCGCAGAATCTCGGTTTGTCGCCGCGCTACATCCAGAAGATCTTCGCCGCGAGGGACGAAACCCTGACCGAGGTCATCCGCCGGCGCCGCGTCGCGGAGGCGCAGCGGCTGCTGGGCAGCGGCCATTTCGCCAGGCGGTCCGTCGAAGAGATCTCCTACCGCGCGGGGTTCCTCGACGCCGCCTATTTCAGCCGCGTCTTCCGGCAGGAGACCGGCATGTCGCCCGGCGAATATCGCAGGCTGCATGCCGGCAAGCCATCACGCGGCTGAACGCAGTTCCGATCGCAGCGCCGCGGTTGCGGCATCGTCGACCTGCAATGTGTCGGTATCCGCGCCCGAGAACACCACGCCGTAGATGTCGCGGGCCCGGTCTGGGGTTTCGTAGCGCTCAAGCACATCGACGAGCACGCGCCTGGGATCGCGCTCCAGCGGATCGCCATAACCGCCGCCGCCAGCCTGGTTCCCTTTCACATACTCGTCCTTGCGCACGGTGAGCACGGCTATGTTCGGCAATTCCTCTTCCTGGCCGTTGGCACCGACCTTCCAGTGCCGGCAGCGCAGGCCGTCATGGCCGCCGCGAACGCCCTTGGGCGGATAGACCGTGCCGTCGCAGGGCCAGATCACCTCCATCGGCCGTTCCTTCGGGCCGTAGGCTACCTCCATGGCCGGCGCGCCGCGATATTTTCCGGCTCCGCCGGTGCCCGGCATCAGGCGCAGGAAGCGGATGGCGATCGGATGCTTGAGCTCGTCGATCTCGACGGAATCGCGGTACATCAGCCCCGCGGCGACCGGCAGGCCGTAGGTGATCCAGCCATCGGCGAGCGGCGAACCCGGCCCGCCGGCATTGGCCAGGAACAGCTGGTTGACATAGGCCGCATTGTCGACGCGGTGATCCTTGCCGGAGACAACGGCGCAGCCGGCGCCCATGCCGAGGCCGCCCTCGGCCAGCCCCCAGCCGTCGCCGAGTTCGGCAAAGGCCGACTGCACGATGTTCACCAGCCGGTCGGCGATGTTGGTCGTCGCCACCGAGCAGCTGTGCGGGAATTGCGGGCGCCCGGCAACGCAGCCATCACGCAGCTTCAGGCGGATGCGGCGGAACGAACCGGAGTTGCGCGGCACCGAGGTATCCAGCGCGTTGAAGATGCCGGTGATGGTCGAGGCGGAGGTGCAGGCCTCGCTTTCGTTGAAGCCGCATTCGACGTTGTCGACATTGTCGGTGAGGTCTATCTCGATCATCGCGTCAGCCGGATCGATGTCGATGGTGACGTTCAGCGGAATGCCGTCCGGCAACAATTCGCCGAACGGATCATGGGCGCCCGAATTGCGCAGCGTCACACGCGGCAGGTTGCGGATCGCCTGGATCATGCGCTGTTCGGAATAGATGAACCAGTGGCGCACGAACGCCTTGATCTGGTCCTTGCCGTATTTGGCGCAGAGCTCCTTCAGCCGCCGTTCGGCAATGCGCGCCGAACCGATGCCTGCCAGGAAATCGCCATACCACTGGTCGGGCACGCGGATGCGCGAGCGGCACATGCGCACGACATCCTCGACCATCTGGTAGTCTTTCTGGATGCGCACGGCCGGGAAGATCAAGGCGCCTTCCGCATACTGGTCCTTGGCGCCGGCCATGTAGGTGGTCGGCAGCGCGTTGCCGATATCGGCCTGGTGGGCCTTGGCGACCGCCGTGAACAGATGTTCACCGTCGACGAACACCGGTACAAGATAGGTGTGGTCGCCGGCATGGGTGTTGCCCGAATAGGGGTCGTTGTGCAGGTAGCAGTCGCCCTCGCGCAGTTGGTCGCCGGCGAAGTCGCACATCGCCTTGGTCTGCATGTGGCTGCCGAAGATGTGGATGGGCAGGCCTTCGGCCGAGGCAAGCAGCCGGTTGTCACCGGTGCAGATCGAACAGCTGAAATCGCGCGCGCCGTTGATGACGCCCGAACGCGCGGCGCGCAGCAAGGTGTTGGTCATCTCGCGGATGATGCCGTCGATGCGGTTGGCGATGATCGCCGTCATGTAGGGATCGAAATCGGTTTCGGTCGTGTTGGTCATGGCATGGTCCTCAAATGGAAAACTCGAGCGTCGCATGGTCCTTCGAGGTCATGCTTCGGCGATCTCGAGCAGGTAATGGCCGTTGCCGCTAATCGAGACGGCCATCTCCGGATAAACGACGAGCGTCGTCGTCGTTTCCTCGATGATGGCAGGTCCTTCGATGCGGCTGCCGCGGACGAGGTCCTCGGCCTTGAAGATCGGAACCTCGGCCGGGGTGCTGTCGCCGAAGAAGCAGGGCCGCTTCGTGGCGCTCGGCTTTGCGGCGCGCGCTTGCGCCGGCTGCGAAGGCACCAGCGGCTCCGACAGGGCCACCATCAGGCGGGCCTTCCAGCTCACCGTCTCGATCGGGCTGTTGGCGTCGCGCACCGCAAAGACCCGCTCATGCACATCGTGGAAGGCGTCGAGATAGGCCGGGACATCGCCATTGCCGGCGAAGCGTTCGGTCGCCAGCGGCGTGTCGAGTTCCCAGATCTGGCCGAGATAGCGGGCCTCGCCGAACCGCTCGATCGTATAGGCGTCGTCACGGCCCGGAAGTCGGCGCCGGAAGGCGTGCAGCTTCTCGTCGAGCTTGTCCAGCACCTCGTTGACGCGCTCGCTGTCGAAGCGGTTCGACGGCATCACCAGGCTCTGCGCCTCCTCCGCCACGATGTGCGCGAACTGCATGCCGGCGGCTGAGAGGGCGGAGGCGCTGTTGGGCAGGACGACATTGCGGCAGCCGAGTTCCTTGGCGATCAGCATGATGTTGACGCCGGCGGCGCCGCCACCGGCAACGATGGTGCTTTCGCGCGGATTGACGCCTTCATTGATGGTGACGTCGCCGATGGCGCGCACCATCAGGTCGCTGGCGAGGCTGAGGATGCGGAAGGCGGTTTCCTCGACCGACAGGCCGATGCGAACCGCGACTTCGCTGACGGCATTCCTGGCTGCGTCCACATCGAGCTGCATGCGCCCGCCGAGGAAATAATCGGGATCGAAATAGCCCAGAACGACCGCCGCGTCGGAGACCGTCGGCTTGGTGCCGCCGCGCCCGTAACAGGCCGGACCGGGAACGGAGCCCGCCGACATCGGCCCGACGCGCATCAGCCCGCCATCGTCGATCCAGGCGATCGATCCGCCGCCGGCGCCGATCGAGCGCATGTCGACGGCCGAGATGCCGAGCAGGTCGCCGGTATAACGCGGACCGAGCCAGGTATCGCGGCTGAAGGTCAGGTGGCCGTCACGCACCACCCCGACATCGAAGGTCGTGCCGCCGGTGTCGCAGACGATCACGTCCTCGCCCATCTGTTCCAGGCGCGAGTAGTTGATCGCCGCGACCGGCGCCATGGCAGGGCCAGAGCCGACCGTATAGATCGGCTTCTCGATCAGCCCGTCGATGCTGGAGCAGCCGCCGGCGGCGGTGCTGACCAGGATCTCTCCGCCATAACCCGCAAGGCGCAGGTCGTTTTCGAGGTCGCGCAGATGCGCCTGCATCAGCGGTTTCAGCGAAGCGTCGATCGCCGTCGCCGAGGCCCGGCGATATTCGCGCACGACCGGGATCAGCTGATGCGACAGCGTATAGGGCACGCCCGGCAAGACCTCTTCGATCAGGCTGCCGACCTGCAGCTCATGGGCGGGGTTGGCGATCGACCACAGGAAGCAGACGGCGATGGCCTCGAAACCCTGTTCGGCCAGCCCGGCTATCGTCTTGCGGGCCTCGGCCAGGTTGAGCGGGATGACCGTCTGGCCTTCGGAATCGATGCGTTCCTCGATCTCGAAAGTGTACCGGCGCGGAATGTAGGGATGCGGATAGTCCTGCGAGAAATCGTGCGGGTTGAACTTGCCGCCCTCCTTCAGCACCAGCACGTCTGGAAAGCCTTCAGTGGTGAGAAGCGCGGTCTTGGCCGCGCTCTTGGTGACGATGGCGTTGGTCGCCCGCGTCGTACCGTAGATCAGCAGCGCGGTGTCGCGCAGCAGATCTTCGAGCGTGATGCCCATATGCTCCGCCGCATGCGCAATGGCATTGCGCATGCCTTCGAAGATGCGGCTCGGCGTGGTCAGCGACTTGCCGATGGTGAAGGTGCCGGCACTGTCGCTGACGACGACGTCGGTAAAGGTCCCGCCGGTGTCGACGGAGATACGGTAGGTCATGGGCAATAGACTCCGATAGGCGATTTCACAGGGAAGAGAAGGGTGCGCTGCCTGATCAGGCAGCGCCCTTGACGAACCAGCCGGGCTTGGCCTGCGTCAGCAGCCCGCCATAGATGGTGGCGGCGACGAGAGCCGTGGCCGGGGCAGAGAAGCTGGCGGTCAGCCCGCCCATCTGCTGCAGGCCAAGACCGATGGCGGCGGCGCCGAACCAGGCGGCGAGGCCGCAGGGGTTGAAGGCCGGGATGCGGTCGCTGCGGTATTCGAGCACGCCGCCGAATAGCCTGTCGTAACGCGAGGACAGGATGTGGGTCAGCGCGATGGCCACCCAGGCGACGACGAAGATGCCCTGATAGGCCAGTGCCTGCAGCAGATAGGCAAAGACGTCCGCCAGCATCAGCGCATAGACGATGGCGCCGACGACGATGGCCCAGACCACCTTGCCGACCCGCCTGCCCCCCGTCAGCTGCGCGAAGAACGTCTCCATGTTGACTGTGGCGAGGTAGAAGTTGGCGCTGTTGATGCGTGTCTGCGTCACCCACACGAACAGCAACCCGGAAATGCCCATCAGCTTGAGCAGAGCGAGCAGGACCGACACCTCGGACAAAGGACCGTCCATCGGCACGGTGCCGACCAGGAAGATGCCGAACAGCCCGTTGACGATCAGCGCCATCAGGTAGAACGGCGTGCCGAAATTGATCCAGGAATGGTAGTCGATATCCTCTTCGCGGCCGAAGCGGGAATAGTCGAAGGTGTACATCATGAGAATCCACACCCCCATGAAATAGACGAAGCAGTGCCACCAGCCATCGGCGGGCGCGCCGCCGGCTGGGCCGACCGACAACCATGCGTTGGAATAGCCATATTCGGCGATCGCCATGACCACGGCGGCGACAAGGCCGAGCAGATAGAGCGGCAAAAGCACGCCGTTGAGCTTGTCCAGCCAGTGCTGGATCGACCCCAGGATCATCGGCACGCTGTAGAGCACGACGATGAGGGCGGCCCATTCATAGCTGATGCCGGGCAGCACGGTCTGGATGCCGACCGCGATCACCGATCCCTCGAACACGGCATAATAGATCGCCGTCACGAAGAAGATGAGCGTGGCGAGCGCCGCGCCGGCATTGCCGAACAGGATGCGGGAGAACAGCGCGACCGACAGTCCGGTCCTGATCGCGAAGCGGGATATGATGAAGTTGACGACGCTGTAGACGACGACGGAAAGCAGCATGCCGATGATGGCGTTGCGGGCTCCGAAGCCCTGTGCAAGTGCTGCCGCGACGACGAAATAGAACACGGCGCTCGACACCGCCCACCAGGCCATGGTGAGGGATGTCTTGGACATGCGATGTTCGGGCGGCACGGGCCGCGTCGAGAAATCCAGATTTTCAGTGTCGGTGCTCACCGAGCCAGCCATTTGTGCCTCCTCTCCACGTGGCAAACCAAGCTCCGCAATGGCGGCTTGGTGCAGGGGCCTGACTGGCTGCGGTGAGTTTGTTCGCGGCTCTTTTTTTGCAGCCGACCTGCCCCTGCGGCACATAGAGTAGGCAGATCGGCCGGCGGCTGTGTTGGACTGGAGCGCACGATCTCTTGGATTCGAGCACGCGGCATCCGGTGCTGAAAGGGCTGCTCCAGATGCCATTTCGACGGCACCTCGAGGAAGCAGTGGGCCAGTGCGCAGCATGCCAGCGGCCGAACGGAGTCGCCCGGAAAACCGGCTTGCGGATGCCGAGCTGCCATCCAGTCCTGCGTGTCCGTTGACCCAGCGACATACGAACCATATATGGTCCGTATATTCATCGGGCTTGAAGGACAGTCATGGGCATCGTGAAGATCGACGAGGAACTGCATGAGGAGGTGCGGCGCGCCTCAACGGTGATGTGCCGTTCCATCAACGCGCAGGCCGAATTCTGGATGAAGATCGGCATGCTGGCCGAGGCCAATCCGACGCTGCCCTTCACCGAGATCGTCAAGCGGGAACTTGCCGGAGCGCAAGCGCATCCTGTCAACCTCGCGGTAGCCTGACATGGTCAAGACACCGGACGAACTGGCGCTGATGCGCCAGTCAGGCAGGCTGCTGGCTTCCGTCTTCGAGATGCTGGACGGGCTGGAGCTCGCCGGCATGTCGACACTTGAGGTCGACACGCTGGTCGACCGCTTCATCACGCAGGATCTCGCCGCCCGCCCGGCGAGCAAAGGGCAGTACGGCTACAAGCATGTGCTGAACTGCTCGATCAACCATGTCGTCTGCCACGGTGTGCCGGATGCGACCGAGATCATCCAGGATGGCGACATCGTCAACTTCGACATCACGCTCGAGAAGAACGGCTTCATCGCCGATTCCTCGAAGACCTACATGGTCGGGGATGCCTCGCCCACGGCAAGACGGCTGGTGCGGGTGGCGCAGGAGGCGATGTGGAAGGGCATCAGGCAAGTGCGGCCCGGCGCGCATCTCGGCGACATCGGCTATGCCATCGAACGTCACGCCAAGAAGAACGGCTATTCGGTGGTGCGCGACTATTGCGGCCACGGCATCGGCCGCGAGATGCACGAGGAACCGCAGGTGCTGAACCACGGCCGGCCGGGCACCGGCGTGAGGCTGCAGGAAGGCATGGTGTTCACCATCGAGCCGATGGTCAACCAGGGCACCCGCAGGGTAACAACGGCCGATGACGGCTGGACGGTTGTAACCAATGACGGCAAGCTTTCCGCCCAATTCGAGCACACCGTCGCCGTCACCGCCACCGGTGTCGAAGTGCTGACGCTGCGGCGGGGCGAGAAGCTGGCGGCGTAAGCACCAGCACATAGCGTCCCTGCCGGGGCTATTTCAGCGGCAGGAACAGTTCCACCACGACCTCATGCGCCGGCACGTCCGGGATGAGGGCGAGCCGGCGCCGGCAATAGACCGGGAAGTCGCGCACCTCCTCGCCGCTGGCCGGAAGCCATTCGCGGTAGAGGTAGGTTGCTGCGGGTTCGAGATTGTTGGTGTTGCCGGGGTAGCGCAGCACCGCGCAGCGTCCGCCGGGGATGACGCCGGCCTTCATCAGGGCGTCGTCCGGATCGACCGGCTGGTCGATCTCGACGCACAGGTCCATCGCGTAGTCGGCCGGATTGGCGGGGCAGCGTTCGGAGCGGAACACCATGAAGGTCGAGCGCGTCTCGGCCGACAGGCCGGCGGCCTTGCCCCAGGCCCTGAAGCGTTGGCTGGTCGTGCCGAGCATGGCCCGGTCGCCGCGATGTTCCAGGATCGCCACCGGGGTGGATTCCACATCGCGGATCGTCACGTCGTCTTCGCTAAAAATGATCTTCATCAGCTTGCTCCTCGCGTTGTCGAGAGGCCCGAAGGCCACAAGCCACGGCTCCCAGTCGGGCGACTTCCGGAATGACGAAGGCGATTGCCCGAGCCGTTGCCGGAAGGCGCGGGCGAAGGCATCGGGCGCATCGTAGCCGGCATCCATCGCGATCTCCGTGACGCTTTCGGCGTCCGGAACGGCCAGCCTCTGCGAAGCACGCTTCATGCGGGCCAGCTGGACATAACGATGTACGGACAACCCGAAGGTCGCCATGAACTGCCGGTGGAAGTGGAATTTCGAGAAGGCGGCGACCCGGCTCAGCGCGTCGAGGTCCAGATCGCCGTCAAGATGGCGGTCGATATGGTCCAGCACACGCTGCATACGGGCATGATAGTTATGAAGCGCCGTCTTCATCGTCTTTCTCCGTGGCGGCCCCAGATAGCCGCCAGGCGTCATGATGCGCTCGACCGATCTTGCGGTTCGAGAGCCCCGCGAGGACCGCGTCGCCGCGCCTCCGGATTCTCGCTCGCCTCCACCTGTTTGTCCTGGCACATGATCTCTATCTGAGGAATTGCCAACCCGCCGACCGAGGAGACACCATGATCGATATCGACCGCGTGCGCGCAGAGACACCTTCATGCGCCGATGTCCTGCATTTTAACAATGCTGGATCTTCGTTGATGCCGCTGCCGGTGTTCGAGGCGGTCTCCAACGCCTTGAAGCTGGAATACAGCGTCGGCGGCTATGAGGCGGAGCGGTTGCTCGGCGACGAGCTGCGCGCATTCTATGACGAGTTCGCGCAGCTTCTGAACGCGGAGCCGGAGGAGATCGCCTTCGTCGAGAATGCGACGCGGGCCTGGGACATGGCCTTCTACGGCCTGCCGCTGAAAGCGGGCGACCGTGTCGTCACCCACGCCTCGGAATATGCCTCGAACTATCTGGCGCTGCTGCAGCAGGCCAGGCGGCGCGGCATCGTCATCGACGTCGTCCCGTCGGACGCCCATGGCCAGATCGACCTGGCCGCGCTGGAAGCGGCGATCACGCCGCAGACGAAGCTGATCGCGCTGACGCATGTGCCGACCCAGGGCGGACTGGTCAATCCGGCGATCGAAGTCGGCAGGATCGCGCGCAGGCACAACATCACCTACCTGCTCGACGCCTGCCAGTCGGTCGGCCAGATGGTCGTCGACGTGAAGGCCATCGGCTGCGACATCCTCTCCGGCACCGGGCGCAAGTTCCTGCGCGGTCCGCGCGGCACCGGCTTCCTCTATGTGCGCAAGGAAATCGCCGAGACGATCGACCCGCCGTTCATCGATCTTCTCTCCGCGACCTGGACGCAGCCGCAAAGCTACGAGCTCGCCGGTGGCGCCAGACGCTTCGAGAACTTCGAAAGTTATGTCGCGGGCCGGGTCGGGCTGACGGCGGCCGTGCGTTATGCGCGCGGGGTTGGAATTCCGGCGATCGAACAGCGCGTATCAAGCCTCGCCGACACTCTGCGCGGTGAACTCGCTGCCATCGACGGCGTCGGCGTGCACGACCTCGGGCAGGTCAAATGCGGCATCGTGACCTTCCAGAAGTCTTCCATGCAGGCCAAGGAGATCGCCGAGCGGCTGCGCGGGCAGAACATCAACGTCTCCGTTTCAATCCTGCCCTATGCGCAGTTGGACCTCGGCCAGCGAGGCCTGGCATCGCTGGTGCGGGCTTCCGTGCACTACTTCAACACCGACGACGAGATCGAACGGTTCGTGGCCGCGATCCGGGCCGTGTGAGGCGCAACGGGCTCCCGGCCATGCATGAAAGTGGCCGTTCGATTGAACCGGGCGGCCGCTTGCGGCGTTGAGCGATGCCAACCCGTGCAAAGGAGCCCCGCATGACCGTCCGCAAATTCTCCGTGTCCGATGCCTCGTTCGAGCATGTGCCCGGACTGGATGGCGAAGTCTTCACCGGCAACCTCGTCGACCAGCGCGACGGCGCGCCGGTCACCATCGGCTATGGCCGCTACGGTCCCGAGGTCAGCATCGACATCAGGCTGGCCGTCGACGACGTCATGGTGGTGCTGAAGGGACGGCTGTCGGTGACGAGCGAGGCCGGCGAGGTTACCGCCGGCCCAGGCGAGATCGTGCACATGCCGACGGGCGACAGGGTGACCATTCGCGCGCATGAGGACGGCGCGATCACCGCCTATGTCACCTATCCGCACTGGCGGGAGGCTGAGGGCGGGTGAGTGCTGGGTGGCCGTGAAGCGTCGTACAGTCTCTTGAACTTGACGCCTCGCCATCAGGCCTTCCGGCATGGATCCCCGACACTCTGCACTCCTACGGTCGCTCCGAGGTCGAGGATGACGGGGTTTCGTTGCCGCACGCAAACAGCGAACGCTGGCGCCACCATCAACGTCACCCGGACCGAACGTTAACCAGAAGTGTCGGCGTCATCACCAGCGCTGGAGATTGACCGAGACGCTCTTACCCTCGTCATCCTCGACCTCGTAGGGAGCGAAGCGACTGGAGAGTGTCGGGGATCCATGCCGGAACGCCTGAGGTCGTGGGCGACGACCCAACAGTCGCCCAATGCCAAACCTCAGCCCGCCAAGGTCCCATCCAGCGTGGCCAGCCGCCCGTAAAGCTCGGGCCGGCGATCGCGGAACACGCCCCAGGAGCGGCGTTGATGGGCGATGGCGTCGAGGTCGAAGGCGGCAGTCAGCACGGTTTCGGTTTCGCGGTCCGCCTCGGCCACCTTGGCGCCGGTCGGGTCGGCGATGAAGGACGAGCCGTAGAAGGTGATGCTGGTGCCGGCGCGGCCCTGTTCGGTGCCGATGCGGTTGGAAGCCAACAGCGGCATGATGTTGGCGCCGGCATGCCCCTGCATGACGCGCTGCCAATGGGCGCTGGAATCGAGCCCCGCATCATGCGGCTCGGAGCCGATCGCGGTCGGATAGAGCAGGATTTCGGCGCCCTGCAGCGCCATCGAGCGCGCGGCTTCGGGAAACCACTGGTCCCAGCAGATGCCGACACCGATCACGCCCGCCTTCGTCTTCCAGACCTTGAAGCCGGTGTCGCCCGGCGAAAAATAGAACTTTTCCATGTAGCCGGGGCCGTCCGGGATGTGGCTCTTGCGGTAGTTGCCGAGCACGGCTCCATCGGCATCGATGACGGCAAGGCTGTTGAAATAGCTCTGGCCGGCACGCTCGAAATAACTGACCGGCAAGACGACGCCGAGCTCGCGCGCCAGGCCCGAGAAATGCGCGATCAACGGGTTGTCCGCAAACGGCCGGGCAAGATCGAAGAAGCCGTGGAACTGGTCCTGGCAGAAATAGGGCGCGGCGAACAGTTCCTGGATCAGGACGAGATCGGCTCCCTTTTTCTTCGCCTCCCGCACCAGCCTCTCGGCGCGCGCGACATTGTCCTTCTCGTCCCAGACACAGGCCATCTGGGTGGCGGCGATGGTTACCTTGCGCATGATCTGGCGAACTCCTTTGTTATGGCCGACCTATAGGCTGCTTGATTGATGATTGGCATCGGCTTGAAATCCTGCCGGCACCGTCTATCGTTCGGGACATGCAGCCGGCTTTTTCCCAAGAGCGTTTGCGTTCTTCACGGAAACGCGGAAACACTCCTTGTTCCGACGCAATTCCGGACGCAAAATCGCTGCGCACTTTTGCTGGAATTTCGCTCGAGCAGTTCGGACGCTGGAGCCAGGGCGTGGCTGCGGCCGCGATGGCCAGCTCGACCGAAGAGATTTCGGCCACCTTCACCGCCGCCGCAAGCGGATTGCTGGCCTGTGACCGCGCCTATGTCGGGCTTTACCTGCGCGACCACAGTTCCGTGACGATCGACGACCGCGGGCCAGATCCCTGGAACCGCAACTACGACGCGCATCTCTACCGGCAGGACCCGTTCTTCCGGAGATTCGCCAACACGCGGCAGGATTTCCTGCTGCCGCTCGCCGCGCTCGATACAGGCGACTTCCAGCGGACCGCCTATTACCGGGACTTCTATGAACCGTCGCAAAGCTTCGACGAGATCACCGGCGTGTTCAACCTCGACACCAAGGCGGCGGGCTACATCACCTTCCTGCGGTTTCGCGGCGCGCCGGCGTTCGGCCCGCAAGACCTCGCGCTCGCCGAAGCGATCAGCGGCGCGACGCGCCTGGTGCTGAAACAGCTGTGGCTGCAGTGGCGCAGCGAGGAGCAGATGGCCATCCGTTGCGGGGAAGAGGCCGATCACGAGCGCAACGGCTCCGCCTTGCGGCTGTCACGGCTCAGCACACGCGAGCGCCAGATCGCGGACCTGCTCATCGATGGCGGCTCGGCCAAATCCATATCACGCAGCCTTGCCATTTCGCCCGGAACCGTGCGCAACCACATCAAGAAGGTCTACGCCAAGCTCGGCTGTCATTCGCAAGTCGAACTGATGGCGGCGGCAAGGGTGGCCGAGCCGGCAACCCTGCCGTAGCTTGTCCCGTCATGCCCAACGGCAGTCGCTGAAGCTCCTCCTCTCCGTCGCCGCTTCGCGGCGGCTTCGCCGCCGGTGCAAGGCGAGACGGAGAGGGGTCCTGGCGCCATCAGCAATAGCCCCTCATTGCCCGGTGACGACACGCGTCCACAGCCGGTTCTGCAGGCGCAGTTGCTTGGCGTCGGCCGGGTTGAGCGCGAACAGCTTGGCTTTCACCTCGGCCGGCGGGAACACGCCGGGATCCTTGGCAACGACCGGGTCGACCAAAGGCAGCGATTCCGGCACCGGATTGGCGAAGGAGATATAGCTGGAGTTCGCGGCCGCGATGTCGGGCCGCATGTTGAAGTCGATCCAGGCGTGCGCGTTCTGCGGATGCGGCGCATCCTTCGGGATCGCCATGGTGTCGAAGTTGATCAGCGTTCCTTCCTTGGGGATCGAATAGGCGATCTCGCGCTTGTTGGCGGCGGCTGCGGCACGCGTCCTTGCCTGCAGGATATCGCCGGACCAGCCCAGCACGACGCAGATGTCGCCATTGGCGAGATCGTTGATGTATTTCGAGGAATGGAAATAGCGGATGTAGGGCCGCACCTTGGTGAGAAGCGCCTCGACCTTGGCGAGATCGTCCGGATCGGTCGATTTCGGATCGATCTTCAGATAGTTCATCGCCATGGGAATGACTTCGGCCGGCGCATCCAGCATGGTGACGCCGCAGTCGGCGAACTTCTTCACCACATCGGGATTGAAGACCATGTCGAGCGAATCGACCGGGGCGTCGGGCATGCGTTTCTTCACCGCCTCGACATTGTAGCCGACGCCATCGGTGACCTCCATGTAAGGCACGGCATGGACATTGTCGGGATCGGCGTTGCCGACCAGCTTCTGCGCCTGCGGATCGAGTTTGGCGAAATTGCCGAGCTTCGTCTTGTCCAGCGGCATGAAAGCCGCGGCCGTCACCTGGTTCTTCAGGAAAGGAAAGGCGGAAGGATAGACCACGTCGTAACCGGACCCGCCGGTCAGCAGCTTGGTTTCCAGCACCTCGTTGCCGTCATAGACGTCGTAGACGACCTTGATGCCGGTCTCCTTCTCGAACTTCGCCGCCGTGTCGGGTGCAATGTAGTCGGACCAGTTGTAGACGTTGACGACCTTTTCTTCCTCGGCCTTCGCAGCACCGGCAAAAACACAGCTTGCCAGTAAAAATACCGAGATCATGGATGTGTGCATGTCATCTCCCATTGTGGTGGCCTGCGGAGCATTCGCTCTCTTCAGGCCGGTTTCTGCCCGGCATAGACGGGCAGCGTGATGCAGGCGACGTTGCCGCCGCCAAGCAGAATTTCGCGCGAGTTTTCGATGCCGACAATACGATGACCCGGAAATAGTTCGGCGAGTTTTGCCTTGGCCTCGATGTCGAGCCTTTCGTCGGCGAACTGCGGCACCACCACGACGCTGTTGCCGGGATAATAGTTGATGTAGGTGGCCGCGACCCGGTTGCCTTCGGGTCGTGCCCAAGTGGCGTCGACACGATCGACGCCGGCAGCTTCCTCGGCCGTCATCTCGATGGGCAGCGGGTGGCGGATGCGATGCACTTCGAGCCGGCGGCCGCGCGCATCGGTGGCCGAGCGCAGGATGTCCTCGGCCTCGCGCACGATCTCATATTGCGGGTCGTCGCGCTCTTCGGTCCAGCTCAGCGCGACGACGCCCGGCCGGACGAAGCAGCAGAGATCGTCGATGTGGCCGTCGGTCTCGTCGAAGGCGAAACCGCGCGGCAGCCAGATCACCGTGTCCAGGCCGAGATAGTCGCAGAGCTGCCGTTCGACCGCATCCTTGCCCAGATGGCCGTTGCGGTTGCGGTTCAACAGGCACTGCTCGGTGGTCACCAGCGTGCCCTGGCCGTCGCACTGCAAGCCGCCGCCTTCGGCGATCAGGGGCGAGCGGTAGCGATCCATGCGCTCCGTCTCCAGCACCTTGCGCGCGGCGAGATCGTCGAGGTCCCAGGGCGCATAGAGGCCCCCGTCGAAGCCGCCATAGGCATTGAAGGTCCAGTCGACGCCGCGAACCGTGCCCTTGTCGTCGATGACAAAATTCGGTCCGCTGTCGCGCAGCCAGCTGTCATTGGTGGCCATCTCGATGAGGCGGATGTTGTCCGGCAGCATGGCGCGGGCATTGAGCCATTGCCGGCGCGACACGGCGATGGTGACCGGTTCGCTCTCTGCGATGGCTGCCGCCACCTTGACGAATTCCCGCTGCGCCGGCTTGGCGCCCAGCCGCCAGGTGTCGGGCCGCTCCGGCCAGGTCAGCCAGCAGCCGGCCTTTGGCTCGAACTCGCCCGGAGCCCGGAACCCGTCCTGTTTCGGCGTGGTGGAAAGCGTGCGCGACATGCGGGCCTCTTCGACAATCGAAGCCGGATGAAGCCGGAATATGGGGTGCACGGTCAATGTCCCAGTTGGGACATGGCGAACGGTGTCGAAATGCGGGATTGCACGATGCCGCGATCGGGACCGTTTGCAACGTAGCGCTTCGAGCGCTCCGGAGCGGCGCGACCAACGCCGATCTCTCGACAAGTTCATTGTTGCGTGATCGCGCGCTCGCATAAGCATCGAAGCATGATCTCCGACCGAGGATAACGATGCCCCTCGACATGCAGCCGCAATTGCTCAGCATCATGCGCGTGGCGATCGCTTTGACATTTTCCCAGCACGCAGTGGTCAAGCTGCTTGGCTGCACCAGCATCGGCTGCATTCCGCAGCCCTTCACGCCGGTCTGGCTGAGCGGCATCGTGGAAATCATGCTGGGCTCAATGCTGCTGTTCGGCCTGGCTTCGCGCTCCGTCGCGCTTCTGCTGGCCGGTGTCACGGCCATCGCCTATGTCACGGCGCAGACGCAGCAGGGCTTCTTTCCGTTCTTCGACGACGGCAAGCTCGCGATCGTCTACGGTTTCGCGTTCCTGTATCTCGCGGTGGCCGGGCCCGGCCCGTGGAGCATCGACGGCATCACCGCGACCAGACCCGCTCGCGCGGGCTGACGCGCGAGGGCTCGCCTCCACCCGCCAGCCAGCCGCCCTTGCGCCCAAGCGTTTCGAGATAGGCACAGAACATGTCCGCCATGGCGTCGGCATAGGCATCGATCTCGGCAGCGGTGCGCGGGCTTTCGGAGAACTCCTTGCCCAGCGCCGCCATGGTCGACATGACCAGATCGGTGGCGGTGTCGCGCGTGGCTTGCGGCACGCCGGGCAGCGCTTCCACCATGAAGGCTTCGACGATGCCGTCCCCCTCGGCGCGGGCTTCCCGTGCCTCAGGCGCATCGCGGTAGAGCGGGGCGACGCTGTCGAGTGCGACACGCACCTCGGCTTCCTCGCATTCCGAACGGATGAAGGCCCGCACCAGCGTCCGCAAGCGCTCCAGCGGCGACCTCTCCCGATCCTGCAGGACGGTGCGCAGCATCTCCGTCGTCTGCCGCCATTCGTCGCTCTGCAGCCGAAACAGGATCGCCGCCTTGTTGGGGAAATACTGGTAGAGCGAGCCGATGCTGGCGCCGGTCCGCTCCGCCACGCGCGCCATGGTGAAACGCTTGATGCCTTCACGCGCCAGCACCTGGACCGCGGCCTCAAGGATCGCCGTCACCAGTTCGGTCGAGCGGGCCTGCTGCGGTTTCTTGGTCTGCGAGATCGTGGGGCGTCGTGGAGGCATGCCGGTCCTGGCGATGAAGATCCAAACAGCTAGGCCCATAGCGAGCGGCGCGCAAGGCCGTGCCAAATCTGAACATTCCAGCCACGCATCCGTCCGCAAGCGCGGTTCAAGGGTTGTTCAGCGCCAGTTTCATTCATGAAACCAATTGCTTGGCTTCCCGCCAAGGCACTCCAGGGCAATGCGATTAGCGGGCGCGGCCGGGGCATCGTACCTAAAGGCCACGAAACAAGGTTCAAGACATATCGATCGGAGACAGACGTGAACACATTGACGACAACCCCGCTGGCGCCCTTGCTGGAGCGCCTGTTCAACGAGGCGGAGACATCCGGCTCGAGCGCAGCCACCATCAGCGACGCGGATCGCGCCCGGCTGTTCAACAGCAAGACCGAATATCTCGACCTCTACGGCCGCATGAAGGACCTCTGGCTTCCCGTCTCCGAAAAGACCGGAACCCTGCTTTACATGCTGGCCCGCGGCAGCGGTGCCCGTTCGATCGTCGAGTTCGGTACCTCGTTCGGCATATCGACCCTACATCTGGCGGCCGCGCTGCGCGACAATGGCGGCGGCCGGCTGATAACGACCGAATTCGAGCCGTCCAAAGTGGCGCGCGCCAGGCAGAACATCGACACCGGCGGCCTCGGCGACCTCGTCGAGATCCGCGAAGGTGACGCGCTGAAGACCCTGGCCAGCGATCTTCCCGAGACGATCGACCTCGTCCTGCTCGACGGCGCCAAGTCGATCTATCCGGAAGTGCTCAGCCTGCTGGAGCCTCGGCTGAAACCGGGCGCCATCGTGGTGGCGGACAATGCCGACATGTGCCCCGAATACCTGCAGCGCGTGCGCGATCCGGCGCAAGGCTACCTGTCCCTGCCCTTCGATGAGGATGTCGAGCTGTCGGTCTGGGTGGGTAGAGGCTGAGCCCAGGTAGCTTCGACGACCTCAGACATTCCCAACCATCAGGCCAAGGCCCCCTCGGACAATTCAACAATCAGCACAACAAGCGGCGCGCCGGAAACGGTGCGCGCAACGGAGACTTATTGCCATGCATGTATTCGTAACAGGCGCCACCGGCTGGGTGGGCTCGGCCGTCGTCGACGATCTGATCGAGGCAGGCCATACGGTGACGGGCCTTGCCCGCGACGGCGAGAAGGCGGCGGCACTTGCCTGGAAGGGCGCCCATGTGGTGCGCGCCACGCTTGAAGACGACGACGCGCTGCGCAGCGCGGCCGCCGCCGCCGACGCGGTGATCCACACCGCGTTCAACCATGACTTCTCGAGATTCCTCGAGAGCGCGGCGCAGGACCAGCATGTGATCGAGACGCTCGGCAGCGCTTTTGCCGGATCGCAGCGCCCGCTCCTTGTGACCTCGGGCCTGCTCGGGCTGCCGCGCGGGGCGACGGAAGCCGATATCCCCAACCCGGGGTCGCCCCGGAAATCGGAAGTCGCAGCGCGAGCGCTGGCAGAACGCGGCATCCGCGCCGCTACGGTGCGGCTGGCGCCGTCCGTGCACGGCCTCGGCGACCACGGCTTCGTGCCGTTGCTCATCCGCATGGCGCGCGAAAAGGGCGTTTCGGCCTATATCGACGACGGCTCGAACGCCTGGGCGGGCGTATGCCGCACCGATGCGGCGTGCGTCTACCGGCTGGCGCTCGAACAGGGCGTGACCGAACAGGCCTATCATGCGGTGGCCGACGAGAGCGTGCCGTTCAAGGAGATCGCCAAAGTGATCGGCCGCCGGCTCGGCCTGCCCGTCGAACCACGCCCGGCGGAGCATTTCGGCTGGTTCGCGCATTTCGCGGGCACAAACATGTCGGCATCGGCCGAGCAGACACGCAGGCTGCTCGGCTGGAAGCCGAAGGGCCCGGACCTCATCGCCGACCTCGACCAGCCGGGTTACTTCGCGGGTTGATGGGAACCTGAGGGCGGAGCCGCTGCGACCGAGGAATATGTCTGCGTGCGCTACAAGAGCGACACCTGCTATCGTGTGAGATCATACGATAGCAGGCACGTACAAGTCGCGCGGGCCACCACTATCCCTTGTCGATCCGCACCAGTTGCAGAAGACTGAGAACGACGACGGCCAATACGGTCCCCAGCAAGGCGATCTGCCAGAAGCCCAGCCCCACCGCCAGACCGATGGCGCCGGCCAGCCACATGCCGGCGCCGGTGGTCAATCCCTGCACCTCGCCCTTGGCGAAGAAGATCAGGCCGGCAGCCAGGAAGGCGACGCCGGCGGTTGTCGCTTCGACCAGGCGGATGGGATCGATCCTGATCTCCTGTCCGGCGAAGACATCGACATGGGTGATCTCGATGGTCAGGATGGCAATCATCGCCGTTGCCAGACAGATCAGGATATGGGTGCGCAGGCCTGCCGGCCGGTTGCGCCATTCGCGCTCCATGCCGACAACCGCGCCAAATGCTGCAGCCAGCAAAAGCCGGGCGGACACTACGGAAAAAGGTAGCCATGTCGGCTGCCCGAAACGATCGATGAACTCTTCCATGCGTTCGAAAACGCAACCCTGAACGCCCGGTTCCCGTAAATTGTCCTTCGCGCTGCCCCTGCCTGTCCGGCACGGTGCGCTTTTTGCCTGTCGTATGGCCGGCGCATGGCAGACTCAATGGGCCGCTTCGCGCCAACTTCAATTCGCGCCAAAAACTTATTGACTAAATAGTTAGTAATAATACTCTTCAGCCTGGGAACAAGATCGGCCGGCCGGCATAGGCTGGCAACGACAGCCCGGGAACACGAGAAGGAGACCGCCCGGCAGCCATGTGGCTTGTCGCGGCGACAACGGACCCGCCGGCTGGCGGCAGGGTTCCAAAAGGGAGGAATGCGCATGAACCTGAAAATGGCAGCCGCTGCGCTCAGTGTGTCACTTCTGGCTGTGACTGGCGCAGCCCGCGCCGAAGGCGTGCTCAACATCTACAACTGGGGCAACTACACCAGCCCCGAGCTGATCAAGAAGTTCGAGAAACAATACGACATCAAGGTAACCGTCACCGACTACGATTCCAACGACACCGCGCTCGCCAAGGTGCGCCAGGGCGCATCCGGCTACGACATCGTCGTGCCGTCGGCCAGCGTGATGCCGATCTGGATCAGCGAGGGGCTGCTGCTCGAAACACGCCCCGACCAGATGGAGAACTTCAAGAATGTCGATCCGCGCTGGGTCGACGTGCCGTTCGACCCCGGCCGCAAATACACCGTGCCGTGGCAGTGGGGCACCACCGGCATGTCGGTCAACACATCCGTCTATTCCGGTGACATCAACACCTCGGCGATCTTCCTCGATCCACCGCCCGAACTCGTCGGCAAGATCAATGTCGTGCCGGAGATGGGCGACATCATGTATTTCGCCATCACCTATTTCGGCGGCAAGTTCTGCACCGACGACAAGACGCTGCTGAAGCAGGTACGCGACAAGCTGGTCGAGGCCAAGGCGAAGTGGCTTTCCCTGGACTATGCCGCCGTCGATGGGCTGGGCCGCGGCGACATCGCCGCCGGCGTCAACTGGAACGGCATCTCGCTGCGCCAGCGCCTGCAGAACAAGGACATCGCCTACGGCTATCCGAAGCAGGGCTTTCCGGTCTTCATGGACAATGTCGCCGTGCTGAAGGACGCCAAGAATGTCGACAACGCCAAGCTGTTCCAGAACTTCATCATGGACCCGGAAAACGCGGCGCTGATCTCCGCCTTTGCCCGCTACGCCAACGGCATCAAGGGCTCGGAGAAATTCATGCCCGCCGACATGAAGGGCGCGCCGGAAGTCGACATCCCGGCCGAGTTCCTCGCCAAGGGCGAGGTCATGCCGATCTGCCCGCAGCCGGTAATGGCGCTCTACTCCAAGATCTGGACCGATATCCAGAAGTAGCGCCCTCACCCAGCCGGTTCCGGGGCGCCGCGCCGCCCGGACAGCCATCCCTGGAGCGTTTCCGTTTTTCACGGAAACGCGGAAACGCTCCAACTCCTTGTTTTCACGCAATTCCGGACGGAAAACCGCACACACTTTCCCGGAATTGCTTTCAGGCCACAATCGCGATCGTCCGATCGCCGGAGACTTTGCATGTCCGACCTCGACCTTTGCTACATGCCCGCCCACAAGGCGCTGCAGCTGTTCAAGACAAAAAAGCTTTCGCCGGTGGAACTGATGCAAGCCACCATCAGCCGCGCCGAGGCCACCAAAGCCACGATCAACTGCCTCACCTTCACCTATTTCGACGAAGCGATGGACCAGGCCCGCAAGGCCGAGGCCCGATATGCCAAGGGCGCCAGGACCGGCGCGCTCGAAGGCCTGCCGATCGGCATCAAGGACGAGAGCTACATCAAGGGCAAACCGACCTCGCACGGTTCGCTGCTGACCATGGGGGCCGTCAGCGACCACACCTCGACGATCAACGAGCGCATCATCAAGGCCGGCGGCATCGTGCATGCACGCACGGCAACACCGGAATTCAGCTGCGCCGGCTACACCTGGTCGAGGCGATGGGGGGTCACCCGCAATCCGTGGAACCCGGATTATACGCCCGGCGGCTCTTCGGGTGGATCGGCGGCGACGCTTGCGGCGGGCACCTCGGCGATCGCGACCGGGTCGGACATCGCCGGTTCCATCCGCATCCCCGCCTCGGCCTGCGGCCTGGTCGGCTTCAAGCCGCCTTATGGCCGCAACCCGGACGAGCCGCCGTTCAACCTCGATTTCTACTGTCACACCGGGCCGCTGGCACGCACCGTCACCGACGCGATCCTGCTGCAGAACGTGATGGCCGGGCCGAGCCCGCTCGACATTTCCACCTTGCGCCCGAAGCTTCGGCTGCCGCTCGACTACAAGCCGATCAAGGGCTGGCGGATCGGCTTTTCCATGGATCTCGGCTCCTTCGAGGTGGATCCGGACGTGCGCAGGAACACGCTTGCCGCCTGTGACGTGTTCCGCTCGCTGGGTGCTGCGGTGGAAGAGGTCGATCTCGGCTGGGGCGACGAGGTGCTGAAATCCGGCATGGCCTATCTCGAGCACATCTTCGGCGCCTCGCTGGCCGGCCTGCTCAAGGAGCATGGCGACGACATGACCAGCTATGCGCGGCGGTTTGCGCTGGATGGGCAGAAATCGAAGGCCACCGACTTCGTCGCAACGCTGGAGGTGGCGGGCCGGATGTACCAGAGCCTCGGGCCGCTGCTGGAAAAATACGATGTGCTGCTGTGCCCGACCAATGCACTGCCGGCAGTGCCTGCCGAGTTCGATCATTCCAGGGATACAGTGCAGATCAACGGCAAGACGGTGAACCCGTCGCTCGGCTGGGTGATGACGACGCCGTTCAACATGCTGAGCCGCTGCCCCGTCATTTCCATGCCGTCTGGCCGGGCGACAAACGGCGTGCCGACAGGCATCCAGATTGTCGGCCGCACCTATAGCGATGCCGATGTATTCCGCGCGGCAATGGCCTATGAAACGGCACGGGGCCAATGGTACGGCGACGGCGCGACACGGCCGTCGCTGTAAGCAGCCCGCGCCGGCCGGGCGCGACAGGCAAGGATTGAAGATGGCACAAGGCAAGGCGGCCGCGGCAGAGACAAAAAAAACGCGTCGGGCAAGCGGCCGGCGGCGACCCGCGACCGCCGGCGCGAACGTGGTGAAGCGAGCATCCAGCGCATCATCGACGCCGCCATCGTACTGATCGCCGACGAAGGCCTGTCCAGCCTCACCATGCAAGGCATCGCCGAACAGGCGGGCGCATCCAACGCGCTGGTGGTCTTCCACTTCGGCAACAAGGAGAACCTGCTTCGCGCCGTCCTGCAATATCTCAGCGACCAGTATGACGCGCTGTGGACCAGCATGGTGCGCGCGCCCGGCCTGTCGCCGGTGCAGCGCGTGACGGGGGCGGTCGAATGCGGGCGCCGGTTCGCGCGCCAGCACCCGAAATGGGTTTCGGTGTTCGTCATTTTCGGCAGCGATCGCAAGAGCATGCAGATCTACAAGGAAATCGGCCTGCCCGGCGACCTGGCCTACAATGCCGAAGCCAGCGACCTGCTGGCCGAAATCGTGCGCATCGGCGACTACAGCGACGTCGATCCGAAGACGCTGTCGGAAAGCCTCAACTATCTGGTCCAGGGCGCATGGTACTGGGGCCACCTCAATCCGCCCGATCGCGAGTCCGAGGTTCCGGCCAGGACCATCGCGACGCTGCTGCACCACGCATTTCCCCGGCATTTCGAGCTGGGGTGAGGTGGGGCGCTGTTATCTCTCCCCTTGCGGAGGGTGAGAGCCTGGTTCGCCGCAGGCTTACGAGGCTCGAACGCCCGAGGCCATAGCCGAGGGCCGTGGCGATTTCAGCATCTTAGCGAGGGCGGCGCAGTCTAAGTGCTAGAAATCGCAAGAGAGGGGATCTTCAGCCGCAACGCTGACAAGGAGCTTCTTGCCTCTACGAGACATGTAACCCCCAGCGTACGAATGCTACGAAACCCTCAGCTGAAAATCCCCTCTCTTGGATTTTCTACGACTTAGCCTCGCGACGGCCTTCGGCCTGCTCCGGCTAAGATCGTGAAAATCCTTTCTCCCCCGCAAGGGGGGAGATAGCAGCGCCAGCGCCCTCCCCGCCCCTCGACAGGAATTGCGCGGTGGTGAGATAATAATTGCGGGCGGTGGCGTTGAGCTGGCGCTCGCCGAGTTCGGTCAGGGCGCGCGCCTTGACCTGCCTGGCGGACACGTCGGCGGGATCTACCGCCAGCAGGCAGTCGGCCAGCTCGGCGGCCCACTGGAAGTCGCCTGTTTCGACAGCCTGTCCGGCGCGGGCAAGCATGCTCTCGGCGCCGCCCGCCATGTCGATCATCCGGGCTGCATGCTGTGCCGGCGGCAGCGGGTTCAGGTTGGTGGCGTTGCCGTCGAACCAGCCGACATAGTCGGCATAGATGCCGCGCACGGCCCAGACGACGCTGCCGTAATATTCCTGCAGGTATGGGCTGGCGGCGAGCTCCGGCGACAGCCGCACCTCCTGCACAAGTTCGTCCGGCGTCCTGCCCTGCCGGATACCGGCTAATGTCTGCTCGAGCACGGTGCTGATGCCGTCGCGGTAATCGGTCAACGCCCTGCGGACTTCGTCCCTGCCGAGGATCGGGCGCATGTGGCCCTGCACCATGGCGTCGGCGTCCAGGGAGAGCATCCGGTCGAGGCTGGCGATCCAGGGCTCCGGCGGCCGCAGCTTGAGGCCACGGATCGGCGACAGGTTCGGGTAGGATTTCAGGAAATCGTCGCCGGGGATCAGCACACCCTTGCCGGCGATCCAGACGGCGGTGTTCTCAGGCGACTCGCCCGGCGTGTGGATGAGTTGCAGGCACACACCCGCCACATCGATCGTCTCGCTGTCGCCATCGAAGGTACGGGTTGGCGGCAGGAAGCCTTCCCGCGTGTGCGGCGTGACGCGGCCATATTCGAGCTGCGTGCCGGCATTGATGAACAGCGCGTCGGGCAGCTTCGTTCCAAAGGCATCGCCGCCGTCGCGCGGCCCTCTGCCGAATTCGGGCGCGGCGTCGACCAGCGTCCGGTGGCTGTAGATTTCCGGCCTGTCGGTACCGGCAAAAACCGTTGCGCCACCGGAATGATCCGGGTGGTTGTGGGTGTAGATGATCGCCGCAACGGGCCGCAGCAGGCGGTCGCCAAAGGCTTCGACGATGGCTTGTGCGTCGACCGGGTTGGCGGAGGTGTCGACGATGATCGATGCGTTGTCGCCCTGGATCAGCGTGACGTTGCTTGCCGAATAGCCGACGGCGGCAAAGATGCCGTTGGTGATCTCGATGACCTCCTTGCGGAATTCGGCGGAACTCGCCCGCAACTGTTCACGCCCGGCGAATTCACCGGCGGGCGGCGTCGATACGGCCATCAAAGCGAATCCTTCCTCATCCAGGTGGGAACCTGACAGACATGATGGAAATGGCGTAAAAAGATGCAAGGAGGGATGCGACGGCCCGTCGTGTCAGCTGACATTCGTTCAGGATGCCAAGGATGAGAAGTCAGCTTCGCTTCATCATGCACCCTGATGACGAGCGGGATTTCGTATCCCATGTCCTGTCGGACGACCGGACATTCCTGATCGATGAACGATCCAGCGACCCCGCTGGTCCGCTCCTGCTGCGGTCCATCGACGCCATTGCGGGCGGTCGGTGCGGCATCTTTCGGCAGCCGGGCGGCGCAGGCACAAACGGTGACGGCGGGAGCGGTGCCTCCGGAACGAAGAAGATCCAGTTCCTGCGCTCGCAGATCGTCGGGACGCTGATCACCGAGGGATCGATCGCGATCGGAACGGACCGCGACGACGGGGAAGCGGCCGGCGTCGAACGGCACTACAAGTCGTTGTCGAAGTTCATCAAGGCGCGCTACGCCAACTCCGTCCTGCGCTGGTACAATCCGAACCTGCCCTTCGCTCCCGCCGCACCCGGACGCTCCGTCAATCCAGGCGGGCCCGCCCCCCAGGTCTGGGTCGGACCATCCGTGCGCCCCTGGCTCGCCGGAGACCCCGAACGACGCATACGACAGCATTGGAGTTACGGTGCCATGGCGTTTCTCGAATAAACCAGAGACGCCAGCCCGCCCCACCACGGCAGCGATCCGAAGAATTCAACGCGTCACCAGTTGTACCAGCCTGGGGTAGTCGCAATCGACAAGGTTAGGGAGCGCCTGAAGCTCGGCTATGTCGAACCATCGCAGCTCCGTATGTTCATCGCAGATGTTGGCGGGAGTGCCGCCTTCCCATGCGGAGACCCTGAACACATGATGGATGGCCTTGCCGTAAAGTTCGGGATGGCGCTCCTCGACCGAGGCCATCAGGGTGAACGCGGTCGGCGTGACGCCAACCTCTTCCCGGGCTTCGCGAACAAGCGCTGCCTCCAGCGTCTCTCCCGGTTCGACGTGGCCGCCAACAGTGTCCCAATGTGCCGGCCAGGCGCGCTTCCAGGCGGCACGCAGGCCCAGGAGAACCTTGCCTTCGTCGTTGATGAACAGGGCGCCGACGGTGACGACAGGAGCAACTGGCATGGCGGAACCCTACGCGAGCTGCACGACAACAGGCAAGGCTTGGCTCGTCACAGGCGCGAGAGCTGCAGTTGCATCATCTCCAGCAGGCTCGCCGTATCGGACGGGCTGCCGATCAGCACGACTTTCAGGTTCCCGGCTGCGGGATCGAAAGCCGTGCTGAGATGCAAGGCAGGTGTGCTGGCGTCCCCCGTCATCGCGGCGGCGCCCAGGAAAGTCGCCAGCCGCTCGGCGCGCTGCAGCGTCATATTGGGGATGTCGATGACGCATGTGGCACGCGCCTCGGCAGCGGCATGACCGCTCGCCACGCCGGCAAAGGCATCCAGCCTGGCTTGTTCGATGCGGTAGGACTTGCCGATCCGCGTCGCCGGCAGGCGTCCGTCGCGGATGTAGCGGATCACGGTCTTAGGATGCAGCTTCAGCTGCTCGGCCGCCTGATCGACACTGAGAAGGATTTCAGACATATTCTTAATTGTTCCTTAAAATTCTCTATTATGGCATTATATGGAGTGATATAGAGCAATAGCTCATCTTAGATGAAACCACATGGAGATAGCAATGCAGGAAAGCGATCGCATGAAAACCCGCCTGCGGACCGATCTGGTCGCGGCCATCAAACATGGCAGGAAGGTCGAAGCGACGATCCTGCGCGAACTGATCGCCGCGCTCGACAATGCCGAGGCGCCACCCGTGCGCCGGGAGCAGCTGTCGCTTGTGCAGCATGATTTCCTGAGCGGCTCGGCCGAAACCGAAAAGCTGTTGCTGAGCAGGGAGCAGGTGCGCGAGGTGCTGCAGGCAGAAATCGAAACGCGCGAACAGGCGGCCGCCGAATATGCCCGACTGGGCAAAGGCGCCGACAGCTTGCTGGCGGAGGTCACGGTGGCCAGGCGTTATCTCGACAACGTGCAGTGATCGACCCACAAGGGACGCGGCCACTTCCGTTTTCAAACCGGGCGGCTTAGCAATTGCCTGACAGCGATTGGAGACGTCGATGCCCCTCTCCCGCCCGGACACCGAACCTCTCGGGGTGACAATCCTCATCCTCGAACAGTTCGCGATGATCGCCTTCTCGTCGACGGTCGAGCCGCTCAGGGAAGCCAACTGGGTGGCCGGAAAGCCGCTGTACACATGGACGGTCGTCTCGCATGACGGCGCGCCGGTCAGGGCCAGTAACGGGCTCGCGCTGCAGGTGGACGGCTCGATCCGGGAGGCTGCCTTCAGCCCCGTCGTCATCGTCTGCTCCAGCTTCAACCCGCACCTGCACGTCACGCCGGCGATGCTCGGCTGGCTGCGGCGGCAGGCGCGCCAGGGCGCCATGATCGGGGCGGTGGAAACCGGCGCCTATGTGCTGGCGCGGGCGGGCCTTCTCGATGGCCATCGCGCAACCATCCACTGGGAAAACGCACCGGGCTTCGCCGAGGAATTTCCTGAAGTGCAGCTGACCGACAGGCTTTTCGAATTCGACCGCAGGCGGTTCTCGGCCTCCGGGGCGTCCGCGGCCATGGACATGATGCTGGCCATGATCGCCGAACAGGCGGGGCAGCCGGTTGCGGCGCGCATCGCCGACGAATTCATCTACAACCGCATGCGCGAGGCGCAATCGCCGCAACGGCTCCCCGGTGCCGACAGGCTCGGCACACGCAATGCCCGCCTTCGCCGGCTGCTCGACTTCCTCGAAAGGGCACTGGCCGAAAATGTCGAGGTGAGCGACATGGCCGCCTTCGAGAAGATCTCGGCGCGCGAAGTGCAGCGCCTGTTCAAGACCCATCTCGGTGTCTCGCCCAAAGCCTACCATCGCCGGCTGCGGCTGCAGCGCGCGCAGGATCTGCTGCGCCAGACCGATATGCCGGTCACCGAAGTCGCTTCGAGCTGCGGCTTTTCATCGGGGGCCGACTTCTCGCGCGCCTACCGGCGCGAATTCGCGCGGCGTCCCATCGACGACAGCGGCGCCGTCTATTTATCGGGCTGACCGCTTCCGCCGGCCGGCCCTAACCCGGCCAAAGGGACGGATGCCTGGTCAACCAGAAGTTGACATTCAGATTTGAGCAACGGTGTCAGCTTCCTACCCTCATCTCGGACGTGACGTAGTCTCTGCCGCGACCTCAAAGCTGATATCGTCGACGATAGTGCTGGCAATCCATTTGCTGGCGAACGACAATGAACCAACTGGAGGACGGATGCCAAAGATCAAACGTGAGAGCGCTCTCGACAGGGAGCGCGCCAAAACAGAGAAGCTCCTCAAAAAAGTTGGATACACAGCCTTGAAGGAGGCCGGTGTGGTATCCAAGCGACCCGACCTCCCAAATCTAAAGATTGAAAAGCGAGAGAAGTAGCGCGGCCGCTCACTCCGAGCAGCAAGGCGTCTTTATCCTGGTTGCCTCAAGCCTGACGTTCACTTTGCTTCGTCGCATGCCGGCGGCTCGCATGCAGTTCGAGCTCAATGCCGAACACCTGGTGGGCGCGCCATTCTCAAGAACGATGCGAGGAAGAAGGCGCGAGTTCCGCCGGAGGTTCCGCATTCCGGTTAAAAACGACGACAAGACCGAGACGGCCGCAAGATAGTGGCGAGCGCGGTCACATGAGCACGGCCGCCCGGATCAGGTCATGCGGACAGCCATTCATCAGCGGCCCTTGCGGCTGCCAGTTCCAGCGCGTCGGGGGCGAGGATGCCAGTTTTTTTGGCGAAAGCTTCGAACGCGAGGCGTGCCCCAGACACACTGTCATCGATGAGAGCCGAGCGAGCTGCAGCAAGAGCCTGTTCGTGAGCAGGGCTTCGCGAACCGACCCATTCGTTGAGGATTTCAAAGGCTTCTTCGACGGATTCCACATCGCGCGGAAATCCAAGACCGACGAAAATGGAAACGGGTTTCGCGAAAGGCTTCATGGGGGCTTCCTCGTTTGTGGGCAACACCGAAATTATCGGGTTCGCTTAAAACAAACGATCCAGCACTTCGTTCAAACGAATTCATCCGTTCGGAGGAAGGACGCGAATTCGATAGACCTTGCGGCCCTGTGCAGCAGTAGGAGAGCAGCACAAAAGGCTCAGTTGGGCATGCGGAGCTTCAATAAACAGCGGAACCATACGGTATCCGCCCCGTTTTCGAGCAGGACCCGTTGGGTTGTCTACCGCATCAGGACCGGGCGAACTCCGGTTTCAGATGTCGGAAGCAACGCTGGCTCAAAGGAGTATCCATCATGACAAGATCCATTGGCTGGCTGGCGGCGGCAACGATTTGTCTTGCAGGGCCTGCCCATGCCACGGACGCGTCCTTTCTCCAGTCGCTCGCCGGAAGTTGGGCTGGCAAGGGCACGGTCGAAGTCGAGACCGGGTCAAAGCCCATCAAGATCAACTGCAAATTTCAGTCGCGTGCGACTGAGACCTCGCTGTCGTTGAATGGCAAATGCACCGGATATGTCGTCTTCTCCCGAGCGATTGGCGCCGACGTTAAAACCGATGGAAAAACCTATACCGGTGTATACACCGGTTCCCGAACCGGTCCCTCCGGTCTGCGTGGCAACCGTGCAGGCGATGCATTGGTCCTGGGCATTCGCTGGGCAAAAGAAGTCAATGGCGACCGCGCCGCGCAGCTGAGATTGGAAAAGCTCGCCAATAACCGGATGCGCCTGACGACCATCGATAAGGATCCGGCGACGGGGAAAAACGTTGTCATCAGCCAGATCAATCTCAGCCGCAGCTAGCTGTTCCCGATGCCGGGATCAGCGATAGCCGCAATACCGAACCGCAGCGCTGGCAGTACCAGCGAGTAAGCCTTGTCGCCCGCTCTGCGCGCGAGAGGATTTACGCCGTTGTAAAAGACCATTCCGTGCCAGCCCGGAACCGATGATGCCGAGACAGGGTATGAATCGATTTGTAAATCGATTTGCAAATCGATTTACACCATGATAGCGCTACGGAATGAGCACTATCGCGAAGGTTGCCGAGAAGGCTGGCGTGTCGCCGACTACGGTCTCGCATGTCATCAACCATGCTGAACGCGTGTCGAAATCGATGCGCGAGCGGGTTGAGGCGGCGATCCTGGAACTTGGCTACCGGCCAAACCCGCAGGCGCAGAGCCTGCGCACCGGGCGCACCAATCTTGTCGCGATGCTGATCCCCGACATTCGCAACCCGTTCTATCCGGAACTGGTGAAAACGGTGCAGTCGGAACTCGAGGCCGTCGGGCTCGACATGCTGATCTTCAACACCGACGTTCCAGGTGGCCACTCGCAGGATCATGGCCGGGAATATCTGCGCCAGATCAACAGCAAGCGGGTCGACGGACTGATCGTTGGCGATTTTGCGCTGCATGGCATGCATGATGCGTTGCTGCAGGTGGAAGCCCCTGCGGTGTTCATCGGCAATCTGCCGAACCGTGCCGTCGACAGCATTCGCATCGATGACTTTGACGGCGGCTACCAGATGGGCGCCTATCTGGCCCGCAAGGGCCACCATCGTGTCGCGCATGTGACCGGGCCATCCTTCTTCACCGAGGCGATGCAGCGCGCCGACGGGTTCGAGCAGGGGTTGCGCGACCATGGCGTCGAGCCTGATCGTAACCTGCGCTTCGAAGGCAGCTATCTGGCGCCATCCGGCCAGGCCGCGGCGCAATGGCTGCTCGAAACCTGTGCTAGCGCGCTGCCGTCGGTGATCTTCTTCGGCAACTACCTGATGGCCTCCGGCGCCATGGCGGAGTTCTATGACCGTGGCCTGCGCGTGCCCGATGATGTGAAGCTGTGCGTCTTCGGCGACCAGCCGCAGCTGGAATATGTGCGGCCACGCATCACCCGCGTCGGCAATGCGCCGGCCGAACTCGCCGGGCGGGCCGCGCGCATGCTGCTGGAGCGGCTGAGCGGCGCCTATGCCGGCGCGCCGCGCAGCGAAATCGTGCCCTGCATCTTGAAGGAATTCGATACCGCATAAGCCTGAGCCGGCGCGGGAGGAGAACTGTGCCGTCTCAATCCAAAAAAGGGAGGAACAAAGATGAGCGACAAACCGAAACTTTTCGTGCCGTCCAGCTGGTCCCGCCGGCGCTTCCTGCGCAACAGCGCGACCTTTGCCGCGGCCGGTGTTGCCAGCGGCGTCTCAGGCTTTCCCTTCATCAACAAACTGCCGGTCCGGGCACAGGATGCGCCGCTGAAATTCTGGCAGTTCTACGCACCCGGCGGCCAGGTGAAGCCGCAGGTAGAATGGTTCGAAAAGATGGTGGCGGACTGGAACGACAGTCACGAGCAGAAGGTCGAACTCGAGTTCGTCCCCAACAAGGAATATATCAACGGCCCGAAGCTGGCGACAGCCTTTGCCTCGGGACAGGGGCCGGACGTCTTCATCATCTCGCCGGGCGATTTCCTGCGTTACTACAATGGCGGCGTGCTGCAGGACTTGACGCCTTATATCGACGAAAAGGCCCGGGCCGATTTCCCCGAAAGCGTACTGGCCACCCGCATGGTCGACGGCAAGATCTACGGCCTGCCGATGGAGGTCGAGCCGATGGCCATGTATTATTCAGTCAAGGCCTTCGAACAGGCCGGGCTGAACGAAAATGACGTTCCCAAGACCTGGGATGAATTGCTGGAGCTCGGCAAGAAGCTGACCACTCCGGAGCGTTATGGCCTGCTGTTCCAGACCGCGCCCGGCTATTATCAG
Source organism: Mesorhizobium loti (assembly GCF_002858745.1). Taxonomy (GTDB): domain Bacteria; phylum Pseudomonadota; class Alphaproteobacteria; order Rhizobiales; family Rhizobiaceae; genus Mesorhizobium; species Mesorhizobium loti_F. Next base: position 59,029 of record NZ_PJRO01000016.1, read on the forward strand.
AATTTCACCTGGTATCCCTTTCTCTGGCAGGGCGGCGGCGAGTTCCAGGGCGCGGATGGCAAGAGCGCCTTTGACTCGCCCGCCACGGTTCAGGCGCTGAAATTCTGGCAGGACGCCGTCAATTCGGGCGCCGCACCCCGGCAGGTCCTGGGCAATGGCGCCAATGACAGTGTCGCCAATCTTGCCTCTGGCTACTGCGCCATTCAGAATGTCGGCATCTGGGCGATCTCGCAGTTGAAGAACAATGCCAAGGATTTTCCTTATGGCGTGTTCCGCCTGCCGACGCCTGCCAACGGCAAATACGTCACAGTCGGTGGTGGCTGGGCTTTTGTGGCCAATGCCAAGGGCAGGAATCCTGAGGCCGCCGGCCAGTTCTGCGCCTGGGCTCTGGCGTCGACCGAGCAGGGCTCCGTCGATCGCGTCGCCACCTGGTGCACCGAGGCGAAGTCCGACATGCCGCCACGCGACAGCGCGCTGAAAGCGCGCGAAGCGGCATTTGGCGAGGGCATGATCGGCAAATTTGCCAGGGATATCCATCCCGGCACGCGCGCCGAGCCGCGCGTGCCGCCAGAGGTGTACAAAATCATCTCCGACGCGATCCAGCAGACCATGCAGGGCGGCGCCGATCCGCAGGCCACGGCCTCCGCCGCCTCGCAGCAGCTGGATGCCTATCTGGCTTCCTATTCCGGCGCGCCGCTCCTTTGATGTCCTCCCGAACGGCGAACGCAGCCCAGCCCCGCGGGGAGGCGTTCGCCGGCTCGGAGCCGTTGCACGGACCCATGATCACGACAGCCAAACCCAAATTCAAGCGCAGCCGAATCTCCTCCCGGCACCAGGAATGGATAGCCGGCTATCTGTTCGTGCTGCCTGACGCATTGGGGCTGCTGGTTTTCCTCGGCCTGCCGATGCTTCTGTCGCTGGTGCTCGGTCTTTACGAGGTGGATGGCTTCGGCTCCTACCGTTTCGTCGGCATGGCCAATTACGCCAAGATGATGTCGGACCGGCTGTTCTGGCAATCGGCCAAGGTGACGGCACTCTATGCCGTCATGCTGGTGCCTCTGCTTTATGTCTGCGGGTTGGGCCTGGCGCTGCTGGTGCAAAAGACCAACCGCTTCAACGGCTTCATCCGCTCGATGTTCTTCGCACCGCACATGATCAGCCTCGTGGTCGTGGCGCTGGTCTGGCAGTTCCTGGTGGTCGACAAGATCGGAGTGCTCACCCGCCTGGCATCGGCGCTGGGATTTTCCGGCATCTCCCTTCTGGGCGACCCTGATTTCGCGCTGTTCACGGTCGTGGCGGTCAGCGTCTGGTTCCTGATGGGCTATTACATGCTGATCTTTCTCGGCGGCCTGCAGGACATTCCGGCGATGTACTATGAGGCGGCCACGATGGATGGCGCCGGGCCTTTTGCGCGCTTCTGGTACATCACTTTGCCACTGCTGAAGCCGACCAGCTTCTTCGTCATCATGATCTCGATGGTGGCGGCAGTCGCCGGCAGCCAGGCCTTCGACATCATCTGGGTCATGACCTCCGGCGGCCCGGCAAATTCGACCTCCGTGCTGATCGTCTACATCTACCAGCAGGCCTTCGGTTTTGGCGCGTTCGGTTATGCGGCCGCGATGTCGTCGATCCTGGTCATCTCGCTGATGGTGCTGACCGGTCTGATGTTCCTGCTCACCCGCGGAGGTCGCTTCAACTATGACTAAGAAGCCTTCGCTCTACTTCAGCGCCTCACAGGTCACCCTGGTGCGGCTGGTCTGGATGACAGTCGCCGCGATCCTGGCGCTGATGATCATCTTCCCACTTTTGTGGATGACCTCGATCTCGTTCAAGACGGCGCAGGATGCGTTTTCACCGACGCTGCTGCCGGCAGCACCGACATTCGGGAATTTCACCTATGTGATCACCGAAGTCCCGTTCGTCCGCTACATGGCGAACAGTCTTTTTGTCTCCGCCACCGTCACGGTGGTGGCGCTGTTCTTCCATTCCATGGCGGGCTATGCGCTGGCGCGGCTGCGTTTTCCGGGCCGTGAGCTGATCTTCCTCGCCATCTTTTCGACGCTGCTGGTATCGCTGCCGGTCATCATCGTGCCGCTGTTCATCATCGTGCGCGCCATGGGCATGCTCAACACCTATGCCGGCATCATCGTGCCGTCGGTCTTCAACGCCTTCGGCATCTTCCTGCTGCGCCAATATTATCTCTCGCTCCCGCGTGAGATCGAGGAGGCGGCGGTGATCGACGGCGCCGGCTACTGGCGCATCTACTGGAGTGTGATCCTGCCGCTGTCGAAGCCCATCCTCGCGGCGCTGGCGATCCTGTTCTTCCTGGCCAACTGGAATGCCTTCCTATGGCCGCTGACGGTGGCCTCCGACCAGAATCTCTGGGTGGTGCAGGTCGGCATCGCCAACTTCAAAAGCGAATATTCCGCCGCCTGGAACTACATGATGGCGGCGTCGACCATCGTCGCCATCCCCACCCTCGTGCTGTTCCTGATCTTCCAGCGGCAGATCATGGACTCGATCAAGACGAGCGGCCTGAAATGACCGCGAACAATGCCAAGGACATCAGAATGACCAATGCCGGGCTTTCCCCGTTGCGTGGCCTCGCCAAGCTGCGCAAGGCCAAGACGAGGCGTTTCTCCAGCTATGATCGTACCGGCGGAAATGACGACCGGCTGCATGTCGAGCCCGGACAGACCGTAACCATCGCGGAACACGGGGGCGCCGGCATCGTCACGCACATCTGGGTCACCATCCAGTGCCAGAGTGAAAGCTATCTGCGCAAGGCGGTGCTGCGTGCCTGGTGGGACGGCGAGGCGGAGCCCAGCATCGAGACGCCGATCGGCGACTTTTTCGGCATGGGTCATGCGCGCACGAAAAACTATGCGAGCCTGCCGATGCAGGCGAGCCCGGAGGATGGCAAGGCTTTCAACTGCTATTTTCCGATGCCCTTCGGCTCCGGCATGAAGTTCACCATTACCAACGAGGCCGAACACGACCTTCTGTTCTATTACTACATCGACCTCGAGCTGCATGACGAACTGGAAGAGGATCTCGGCCGTTTCCACGCGCAATACAGGCAGGAACGGCCTGAAGCTTTCGACGAGACCGGGTTGACCAATGAGCAGGTGCTGTTCGGCGGTGAGACTGTCGACGGCAAGGACAATTACGTCATTCTCGATGCCGCCGGCCACGGTCACTATGTCGGCGTGCTCTACAGCGTCTACTCGCGCCGCCGCGCCGAGGTGTGGGACTGGTATGGCGAAGGCGACGACATGATCTTCGTCGACGGCGAACCTGGCCTTGTCGTGCCGGACAGCATTCGCAAGCCGGACCCCCGCATCGGGCCGAAAGCTGCGCCGATCGAGGATCGGCACGAATCCGCGCCCGGCGCCAACGATGCCTGGCCGCCCACTTTGCACGGCACCGGCACCGAGGATTATTTCAACACCGCCTGGTGCCCGACGCAGGATTATGACGCGCCCTATCACGGCATCATCGCCGCCGGCGGGCCGAACTGGACCGAGCCGGTGACGCTATATCGCTGGCATATCGAAGATCCGGTGATCTTCCAGAAGAGCGTCCGCGTCACCATCGAGCACGGCCACGCCAACCGCCGCGCCGACGACATCTCCTCGGTCGCTTTCTGGTATCAGGCGGAGCCGCACAAGCCGTTCGAGGCCTTGCCGAACGTCACTGAGCGGGTGCCGGCCTTTCGGCGCCCCTATCACAACTGGCCGGCGGTGGAAGCCGGCAAGAGGCGCTGACGATGGCCCGCGTCGACGTTGACAATGTGGTGAAGCGTTATGGCGCCGTGCAGGTGGTGCACGGCGTTTCGACCGCTATCGAGGACGGCGAGTTCGTCATCCTGGTCGGGCCGTCGGGCTGCGGCAAGTCCACGCTGCTGCGCATGATCGCCGGCCTGGAACATGTCTCCGGCGGTACGATCAGCATCGACGGCGAAGTGGTCAACGATGTCGCGCCGAAGGATCGCAACATCGCGATGGTTTTCCAGAACTATGCGCTCTATCCGCATATGACGGTGGCGCAGAACATGGCGTTCTCCCTGAAGCTCGCCGGTGTTCCCAGGCAGGAGATGCAGGCCAAGGTGGAAAATGCCGCCCGCACGCTCGGTCTTGAAACCCTGCTTGACCGATTTCCCGGACAGCTCTCCGGCGGCCAGCGCCAGCGCGTTGCCATGGGCCGCGCCATCGTGCGCGATCCGGAGGTTTTCCTGTTTGACGAGCCGCTGTCCAATCTGGATGCCAAGCTCAGAGTACAGATGCGGGCCGAGATCAAGGCTCTGCATCAGCGGCTGAAAACGACAACGATCTATGTGACACATGACCAGGTCGAGGCCATGACCATGGCCGATCGCATCGTCGTCATGCGTGACGGCATTATCGAGCAGGTGGGCACGCCGCTCGATCTTTACGACGCTCCGGCAAACCTGTTCGTCGCCGGATTTCTGGGCAGCCCGACCATGAACTTCATCGATGGCCGTATCGAGGGTGGACACTTCCTGAATGATGACGGCATCAGCATCGCAGCATCCGGCGGACTGCCGGAAGGGCCGGTGACCGCGGGCATCCGGCCCAATCTTGTCGGCCTTGCAGACAAGGGATCACTGTTCGAGGTGCTGGTGGTCGAGCCCACCGGGGCCGAGACCCAACTGGTGCTTCAAGCCGGCAAGACGCAGCTTGTGGCGCTGGTGCAGGGCCGTGTCGCGCTGCAACCGGGCGCCAGCGTGGGAATCACCTTTGATCCGTCAGGTTTGCATCTGTTTGATCGACGAACCAGCACGCGCCTTCCGCAAATGTTCAGCTAGATCAGGATGACGTTCGGTTGAAACGTCCTCCTGATCTAACTCTTTGTTGGAGCATGATCTCTTCCGAAAACCGGTTCCCACTTTTCGGGATCATGCTCTAGAGCGTTTCCGTTTTTCACGGAAACGCGGAAACGCTCTAACTTTTTGTTTTTACGCAATTCCGGACGCAAAACCGCTACACACTTTTGCTGGAATTGCTCTGGTTAAGAAAACGAAGTGGTCGACAGCATCCTGCGCGATCGCGCACTTTGCCATGCGCTTACAGGTCGGCCCCAATGCGGCCACTGGTGTATCGGCCGCTTTTCCCCACCACCGCAGCACGATACCATCAACAAATCGCCCAATGTACTGGTTCGTGATAGCGTGGTGGCCACGTCCGCAAGGCCGCGCGCAGGCCGGCCGCCTTGTTCAGGAAGTCAGATGGCATTGGGGACTTCGCGAAACCACGGAGAGCCTGCATGGCTGCAAAGACGTTCAGGACCACCATCTTCAGAGACGGCTCCACCTGCTTCATCCCTCTGGATTTCGATCCGAAGCCGGTTTTCGGCAAGGTCCGCGCGCCGGTCAAGGTCACACTGAACGGCTACACCTACCGCAGCACCATTGCAGCCATGGGAGGGCAGATCTGTCTTCCACTGCGCAAGAGCAACTGGGAGGCGGCAGGCCTGGAAGGCGGAGAAACATTGGACGTTACACTTGAACTCGACTCCGATGAGCGGAGCGTCGAGGTTCCGCCTGATCTTGAAGCCGCGCTCACGCCTGCCGGACGCAAGCGATGGGATGCGCTGAGCTTTACGCACCAGAGAGAACATGCAGAGGCCGTGACCGGAGCGAAAAAGGCAGACACGCGAGCGCGACGTATCGCAGAGATCAGCAGCCGCCTGAATTCATCGCAGAAGTCCTAGAGTGCTCCAGCAAAGTTAGAGCAGTCCGCGTTTCCGTTCACGATACACGACCCTAGCCCGCATTCCTCACACCCGATGCGGCCGGCGTTGCTCTCAACCAACGTTCCAGCATGGATCCCCGACGAATGGGCTGATGTCGTCTACCGGGTTTAGCCGGCAGACCTCGCCCACCAGGCGGAAGCAGTCCCAAACGGACAAATCCTGTTCCGCTACCGTCAACCGGGGGTGCGCCGGGCACTGTAGGCAAAGCTGTCCAGACAGCGGAGCCTTGAATGCCAACCCAGCCCCTAGCCGGTTACACGGTCGTCGACTTCGGCCACTACATCGCCGGCCCGGCCGTGGCGATGATGCTGGCCGACTTCGGTGCCGACGTCGTCAGCATCACACCTCCCGGCGGTCCGCGCTGGAACCATCCGGCCGCGCATCTGCTGGCGCGCGACAAGACCAGTATCGAGCTCGACCTGAAGGATGCCGCCGGCCTTGCGCAGGCTCGGGCATTGGCCGAGAAAGCCGACGTGCTGATCGAGAACTTCCGGCCCAGCGTGATGGCGCGGCTGGGGCTCTCTTATGCGGAACTGGCGACCGCCAATCCCGGCCTGGTCTACCTGTCGCTGCCGGGCTTCGCCTCGACCGACAGGGAGCGCGCGGAGCTGCGCGCCTTCGAGGCCATCATCTCGGCCGCATCGGGCCAGTTCACCGATATGGGTCTCAACCGGGTGCTGATGGGCGTCGATCCGAGCTTTTCCCCACTCCCGCTCGCCTCGGCCTACGGCGCGGCGCTGGGTCTCAACGCGGTGCTGTTCGCGCTTTTCAGCCGCCGCCGCACCGGCAAGGGTGACCACATCGAAGTGCCGCTTGCCTCGGCGCTGATGGAGGGGCTCGCCTACAACTCCCAGCGTGTCGAAAACTATCCGGAACGCTACAAGTCGCCGCGCGAGAAGGAGATCGAGCGGCGGCGTGCAGAGGGCCTGCCGCTCGACCTGTCCTACGCAGCGCTGCAGGACCTACTCGATCCATTCTATCGCAGCTATCGCTGTTCAGACGGACGCATGATCTATGTCGTCTGCGCCTCGCATATCGATCATGCCCGGCGCTGTCTCGACGCGCTCGGCCTGCTGGAGGAGATCAGGTCGCTCGGCATTCCCGAGGAGGAGGACTGGTACAGGCCGATGCGGGAATGGGCGGACGATTGCGCGCTCGGCCATTATCCACTGTCGCGCCGCTGGGCCGATATCGTCTCCAAACGGATGGCGGAGGTCTTCCTGACCGATACTGCGTTTGCCTGGGAAATGAAGCTCGGCGAAGGCCGGGTTCCCGCCCGTGCTCACCGCACGACGCAGGAATGGCTCAACACCGACCATGCCTTGCAGGCTGGGCTGATCGTCGAACGCCCCGGACTCAAGAACCTGCGTTCACCCGGCCCGTTTGCCTGGCTCGGCGCCATGGGTGGCCAGAGCGCACCGCAAGCCGAAACGCTCGCAGGCAAACCTTCCGATGCCAAACATGGCCCGTGGCTGAGCGGGCTCAAAATCCTCGACATGACCAACGTCATCGCCGGACCGACAATCGCCGCCCTTCTGGCTCGTTTCGGTGCCGAAATCATCAAATTCGATCCGGTGAAGCCGACATTCGATCCGTGGAACACCATCGTGTTCGGGATGCAGGCCGGGCGCGGCAAGAAGAGCATCCTGGCCGACATCCACACGCCGGAAGGGCGCGAGATCCTGAACGCGCTGATCCGCTCGGCCGACCTGATCACCATCAACGCCGTCGACAGGCAGGTCGACAGCCTCGGCTTCGACGAAGCATCGCTCAGGAAAATCAATCCCGACGCCATCCTGTGCCAGGTCGACGCTTTCGGCGGCCCGATGCGCGGGCCGATGAGCAACCACCTCGGCTATGACGACACCGTCCAGGCGATGACCGGGGTGATGATCCGTTTCGGTGGCGGCCGCGACACCCCCGAGGAACACGCGCATTTCGGCACCATCGACGTGCTGGGTGGGTTCCTGGCGGCGGCGGCGGCCGGCGCCGCACTTCTGTCGAGGTCTCGTCATGGCGAAGTGCGGCGGGCGCGCTCGTCGCTGACCGCCGCCGGCCAGTTGATCCAGTTGCCCTTCATGTTCGATTTTCGGGGACGCGGCCCCTTCGACGAAGCGAGCGGACCGGATGCGCTCGGCGAATGGGCAGGTTACCGCTTCTACCTTGCCAGCGACGAATGGTTCTTTGTCGCCTGCGCCAACGCAGGCGAGCTGCGCAAACTGGCATATGTGCTCGACCTGCCTGGAACCGATGTCAATGAAGCTGAACTCGAGCGCGTGTTCCGGACGAAGCCCGCCGGATACTGGGTGGGGCTGCTGCGCGGGCTCGATTTCGGCGCGGTCATCCCCTCCTTGATCGCCGATTTGCGCGACCGCTACAGGCAGGACGGCAATGCGCTGGACCTGGCCGGCAGCTATGCATTCCAGCGCCACGCGATCGACGGCCGCTCGGTCGACCTGTTCGCACCCTGCGCGATACGGCCAGCCGACGCCGCGATCCGAAGTTTCCCGCCGGCAGAGAAATACGGCGCTTCCACGTGCGGCGTGCTCAAGGAGCTGGGCTATGGAGACGAAAGGATCGACGCCTTGATCCGGTCGAAACGCGCCTCGACCGGCTGGTCGACGCAGTATCTGCCCGACTGATCCGGATGGTCGGGTCGACGGACTTCAAGGCCCGCCTCACGCCATTTCGACGCAATGTTTCGCGACGATCATGGGAACCTGCAGGATACAGGCGGTCGGGGGTTCGATGGGCAAGGCGTGGTTTCGGGTAAAGAAATACGGCTATGGCGCCGGCCTGCCCTATGGATGGCAGGGATGGACAGTCATCACCCTCTATGCCGCCGCAGTCACCTGTGTCGCCCTCTCCGGCACCGATGAAGACCATCCCTGGCGTTATCTTGCGATCATCGCCTGCCTGACTGCGATCGTCGTGTTCGTGGCCTGGGCCAAGAGCGATCAGTCCTGGCGCTGGAGACATGGCGACGACGACGCCAGCCGCAACTGATATGCCGCCCTTGGTTCAAGGAAGGAGCCCCCCTGCTCCCGGCGCCCCAGATCGTCATCGCACGGTTGCCCGCGGGCACTTTCCGGCGCGATCCAGCCCACACTTCGTCGGCTTAGCTTTTTGTCCTGGGGTCTCATTGTCTTGGGGTCCCATCGCAAAACCGCAGGGAAAAGGTTATCAGCTGTAGATAACCTTACATGCGAAATACCGCATATGCCGTATTTGCTGTGAGGCGCTCGCCTGCTACATGCGGGGGTGGGTGGGCATTTGCGCAAAGCAGGGGTCCTTTGCGTGACGGATAGGCCGGGGGGGCATCATGGTGAGCACCGTAAACCGATCGGGCAAGCGGCGCATTGCTTTGCTGCTCGCGGGCACCGCGCTGGTAAGCGCATCGAGCGTGTTCGCGCCGCAACCGGCTATTGCCCAGCAGATATGGCAGGGCACCGGTCCTGCCGCCGACTTCAGCGCCGCAGCCAACTGGAACCCGAACGGGGCACCGAATGCGGCGCAGACCGCTGTCTTCCAGGGCAACACGGCAGCCGCCACGGTGAATCTCAACCAGCTCGCCGTTGTCGATGGCCTGCGGTTCGATGCCGGCGCCCAGACCTATTCGGTTGTCCTCGGAGCCGCCGGGACGCTGCAACTTGGCGGAGCAGGCGTCGTCAACAATTCCGGAACGACGCAGAATTTCGTGATCAACGGCGATCCGGGGCATGGCATCGTGTTTGCAAACACTGCGGGCGCCGGAAATGCCTCGTTCACGATCAACCGCGGCGGTTTGCAGTTCAACGATTCGTCGTCCGCCGGCAGCGCGCTCATCACCCTTGGCGGTCTTGACGCTGGCATCGTCATTAACAACACAAACGGCGTGAACAGCATCGGCGCGCTGCAAGGCTTCGGAGGCGTCGGCTTCTACCGCACCACGAACCTGTCGATCGGAAGCCTGGGAACGGACACGACATTCTCTGGCAGTTTCATGGACGCCGGAGGGGTAGGCTCGATCACCAAGGTCGGCACCGGTACGCTCACGCTGAGCGGCACCAACACCCATACGGGCGGCACGACCATTAACGCCGGCACGCTGAGGATCGACAGGATCGCAGCGCTCGGCACCGGAACCGTCCGCCTCAACGGCGGCACCCTTGTCGGCGATGTCACCGCTACCCTGGGAAACATCATCGAGTTCAACTCGGCGGCAAGCTCGACGATCGCGGCGACAAACGGCAAGACCTTGACGCTGGGTGGCGCCCTCTATTTCAACGGTGCGGTTCATTTCGGCGAGGCCGGCACAGCCGAAGGCACAATCAAAGTAGCCCTGCAGCTCGGAGGCGCAGGCGCGGGCACCGCGTTTTTCGTCGATGGCGGCACCTTGATGGCGGGTAACGGCGACAGTGCCAGCATGATCCGCAACACATCGGTAACTGTCGCGCAAGGCGCGACCTACGAGATCGGCGACAGTCTCACAGGCGGCGCGACGACGTTGTCGGGCAGCGGTACGGTCCGCGTCGGCCGGACTGATGCGAACGCCAGCGCGATCGTCAGCAATGGCAATTTCGCAGGCGCCATCGTCGGCACGGGAGACCTCCAGGTCAATGGCAACCTGGCCAATGGCGGAACACTGACGCTCAGCGGCACCGGCCTCAACACCTATGCCGGCTCCACCAGCATCCGGGCATCGCACGAACTCAAAGGCGGCGCGGCAAACGCCTTCAACGCCAACAGCCGCACCTATGTGGACAGCGGCGCAAAACTCAATCTCGGCGGCTTCGATCAGGAAATCGGCACTCTCACTGGACCTTCCGGCGCCATCGTCCTCAATGGCGGGACAAATCCGGCAACCTTGACCGTCGGCCGCAACCCTCAGGATTCGACCTTTTACGGTGAGATACAGAACGGGACAGGCGCACTTAGCCTGACCAAGGTCGGGTCGGGCGCCCTCGGGCTGGCAAATGTCGCGAACAGCTTCACGGGCCAAGTGCAGGTGCGTGGCGGCACCCTGCTCGCGACACAGGCCGGCGTGCTCGGTTCCACCAGCGGTGCCGTCATCGTCGACGGCCCGACCGCGGTTCTCGATCTCGGCGGCGCCATTCACCAGAAGGATGCCGGGCTCAGCCTGGATGGTGGCACGATCCAGAACGGCACGCTGACATCGAGCGGCACATTCACCCTCAAGAAAGGAACCGCCAGCGCAAATCTGGCCGGTTCCGGCGGTGTGGTGAAGACCTCGGCCAACACCGTCGTCCTCGGCGGAGCCAACAGCTATTCCGGCAGCACGAGCATCGAGGACGGGACGCTCGTCATCGTCAATGGCGGCGCGCTGAGCACGGGCTACGTCGACGTCAATGGCGCAAATGCCGTCCTGCTGGCGAAGACGACCCTGACACTCGCCAACTCGGCTGCCATGTTCCGGAACGATGCGAGCGTCAGCGCCGCTACCGGCGAGACGCTCACCATTGCCCCCACCAGCCTCGCTTTCGGCGGCACCACCCGCATCGGCAGCATCGGAAATGCCGGAACGGTCCGCTTCGTGGTTCAATCGGCATCCTTCCCCGGCAGTGCTGCGCTGGCAGTCGAATACGGCACCATGACCGGCGATACGAACTTCCTCGCTGTTCTGGGCTTTTTGGACAATGTCTCGATCGCGAACGGCGCAACCCTCGACGTCGCCGGCTCGCCCACGGAGGTGAGGAGGTTGTTCGGTTCCGGCATGGTGACCAACAGCGGCGCGGCAACGACGCTGTCGGTCGGCAAAGCTTCCGCGTCATCGGTTTTTGACGGTGTAATCACGGATGGCGCCGGCGCCATAAGCCTGACCAAGGCAGGGACCGGCACGTTCACCCTGACCGGCGCGAACACCTACAGCGGCGCCACCGCAATTAATGCAGGCACGCTGGCACTCTCTGGCAGTGGCAGCATCGCCAATTCGAGCGGCGTCAGCATCGCCGGCGGCACCGGCTTCGATATTTCCGCCACAAGCAACGGTGCCTCCGTCAAGAGCCTTTCGGGCACGGGCACTGTGGCGCTCGGCAACAGGACGCTGGAGCTGACCAATGCCAGCGGCAGCTTCTCGGGCGTCATCGGCGGTGCCGGCGGCAAGTTGCTGATATCCGGCGGCAGCCAGACGCTCGGCGGCCTCAATACCTACAGTGGCGGCACGACGGTGAACTTCGGCGGCACGCTGCAGGCAGGCGCGGCAGGGGGCCTCGTCAACCACACCGCCTATGCCGTGAACGGCGGCATGCTCGACCTGAACGGCTACGATCTCGTCATGTCGTCGCTGTCGGGCACTGGCGGCAGTGTTCTCCTGGGCGCGGCAAACCTGACAGTCGATCAATCCGGGGATACCGCCTATCGCGGCGACATCCTGGGAACGGGGAGCTTGACCAAGCAGGGCACAGGCAGACTGACGCTAACCGGCAACACGATCTATCCCGGCAACACGCGGGTTGCGGGCGGCACCTTGCAGTTCGGCGATGGCGCGTATGGCGGCTCCGGACTCATCGGCTCCGCCACTGTCAGTGGCGGGACGCTTGCCTTCGACACACCAGCGACATTCACTGTCGGCGGCGACATCGAGCTTGGCGACACGACCGCGCTGTCGATCAAAGCCGGCGGCAGCCAGCCGTCGCTCAAGGCCAACGCCCTCAAGCTTGGCAACGCTGTCACCTTCAATCTCAGCGGCGTCAGCAATGCCAGCCAGGCCAACAAGGTGCTGATCGATACGGGCGGCGGCATATCAGGCGACTTCGGCACGGTGAGCATCGGCGGCTTCAGCGGCACGGTCGACTACCTGACCGTCAACACGCGCAAGTCGGCCGACGGCAAGCAATATCTGGCGAGCTACGACCTGAGCTGGACGGCGGGCAACATTCTGGCGCACGGCACCTTCACGCTGGCCGATGCCTCGAACAGCTTCACGGTCGGGGCAAACCTTGCCGATCAGGCGGCCAATGCCGGCTGGGGCGGCAGGTCGCTGACCAAGACAGGCAACGGCACGCTGATCCTTGCCGGCAACAACAGCTACAGCGGCGGCACCACGATCGCCAGCGGCACGCTGCAGATCGGCAATGGCGGCGCTACAGGCTCGATCGTCGGCGACATCGCCAATGAGGGCACGCTTGCCTTCAACCGCTCGGGCACGCTTGTCATCGGCGGCAGCATCTCCGGCGGCGGCAAGGTCAGGCAGGCCGGCACCGGCACGGTGGTGCTTTCCGGCATCAACAGCTATCGCGGCGGCACCGAAGTCGCAGCCGGCACGTTGTCTGGCAATGCGGCGTCGATCCCGGGCGATATCAGCAATGCCGGCACGGTGGTGTTCGACCAGGCGGCAAGCGCCAGCTTCGGCGGCACCATAGCCGGCCTCGGCGGGGTAAATGGCGCCATGATCAAGCGCGGCGCCGGCGGCCTGACGCTGACAGGCACCTCCACGCTCGACTGGTCGGTGGAGGCCGGCAGCCTTACCGCCGCGGCGACACGTTTCAGCGGCAATGCCGCGATCGGCTCCGCCGCGACCTTCACCTTCGACCAGGCTACCGATACTTCCTATGCGGGGGTAATTTCGGGTGCCGGCAATCTTGCCAAGACCGGTTCCGGAACGCTGAAGCTCACCGGCAACAGTTCAGGCTTTACGGGCTCGACTTTTGTCGCGAACGGCATCCTGTCCGTCGACGGTTCACTCGGCGGTACGGTCAATGTGCTGGCCGGCGGCCGCCTGCAGGGCAAGGGCACGCTTGGCGGTCTCGCTGTTGCCAATGGCAGCATCATCGCGCCCGGCAATTCGATCGGCACGCTGAATGTCGCGGGCGATGTGACATTGGGTGCCGGCTCGACCTATGAGGTCGAGATCGCCGGTAATGGCACCAGCGATCGTATCGCCGCAACGGGCAAGGCGACGCTTGGCGGCGGCAAGGTCGCGGTGACGGCACTGGACGCCGAGACCAGCTACCGGAACGGACAGAGCTACACGATCCTGACGGCCGCGGGCGGTGTTACCGGCGGCTTCGACCCGGCCGTGCTGTCGCGCTCCGCCTTCCTCGATGCGACACTTGCCCAGAGCGCGAACGCAGTCGACCTGAAGATCAGCATAAAAGGCGCGAAGCCAGAGGAGCCGGGTGGGAATCCCGTGTTCGGCAAGGTTGCCGATACCGAGAACCAGAAGCAGACGGCAGGTGCGCTCGATACGCTGCAGCAGAGCGGCACGCCATTGGAACTCTACAACAAGCTGCTGGTGCTGTCGGCCGACGAGGCGCGTGGTGCCTTCGACGGCCTGTCGGGCGAGATCAACGCCTCAACGGTAACAGGCCTGCTCGAAGACAGCCGCTTCGTGCGCGATGCCATCAACGATCGGCTGCGTTCAGCCTTCGAGACCGTCGGCGCCGAGCCACTGCCGCTGATGGGTTATGGTGACGATGCCAGGGAAATCACGACGGCTTCTGTTTCCTCCGAGCGCTATGGCGCCTGGGGCTCGGTGTTCGGCTCGTGGGGTCACTTCGGCAGCGACGGCAACGCTGCGAAGCTGTCGCGCTCCACCGGAGGTTTCGTCACCGGTGTCGATGGCCTCGTCACCGACGACATCCGTCTCGGCTTCCTCGCCGGCTACAGCCATTCCTCGCTCAAGGTCGATGACAGAAGGTCTTCCGCCTCGACGGACAACTATCACCTCGGCATCTATGGCGGCACGCAATGGGGTGCGCTCGCCCTGCGCTCCGGCCTAACCTACACGTGGAGCGAGATCGATCGCAGTCGCCAGGTCGCCTTCCCCGGCTTCACCGACAGCCTGACCGGCGACTACCGCGCAGGCACCACGCAAGTCTTCGGTGAACTGGGTTACGCTATCAAGGCCGGCAACCTCGCGTTCGAGCCCTTCGCCAACCTCGCTTACGTCAACATCCACACCAACGGCTTCGATGAGAAGGGCGGAGCAGCGGCGCTCAACGTTCATGGCGGTTCCAACGACATCACCTTCACGACGCTCGGCATTCGTGCTTCGACCGATTTCGACATCGGCTCGGCCAAGGCCACAGTTCGCGGCATGATCGGCTGGCGGCATGGTTATGGCGATGTCACGCCGACGGTGAGCCAGGCCTTCACAGGCTCCAATGCCTTCTCGATCGCCGGTGCGCCGATCGCCAGGAACAGTGCAGTCATCGAAGCCGGGCTCGACTTCGCCATCGCCCCTGCCGCAACGCTCGGCATTTCCTACCACGGCCAGGTCGGCTCCAGGGCAAGCGACCATGGCGTGCGGGCGGATTTGAACGTGCGGTTCTGAATTGCGGCGACATCGGCGCTAGCCAGTTGCGTCAAGCCGCACCCTGAATGTCGACTGGTCCTGGAGCTCGTCCGAGTGCGCCATGGGATTTAACGACGCAAGGTCTCGGCGCCGAGCAGCCAGCGCGACATCGTCTCGAAGGCGCTGTCGCCGCTGAAGCCGGGGCCAAAATCGGGAACGGCATTGCGCCCGAAATCGCCGCGGAGTTCCGATGGCGATGCGCCATGGGCGTACCGGAACGCCCGGCTGAACACCGAGATGCTGCTGAAGCCATAACGCGCAGCGATCTCGCCGACCCGTTCATGGGCAAACGCCGGATCGACGATGTCCTGGTAGGCGCGCCGCATCCGGCGCTGCTGGATGTAGTAGCTGACGCCGCCTGTCGGCTCGAACAGCCGGTAGAGCCTGGCGCGTGAAACGCCCAACCTACGGCAGAGGAAATCCGGACCGAGTTCCGGATCGTGAAGATTGGCTTCGACGATCCGCCGGGCGCTCTGCAGGGATACCACGGCAGCGGTACGGACGATCGCCTCGCTGCCTTCGGCCGAAGCCCCGGCAAAAGCCGCCACCATCGCCGCGAGCGCACGCGAGGCGGCAAGGACGTCAGGCACATCCAGCACGGGTGCCTGCGCCAGCACGGTGCGCAGGTGCCCCGTCAGCAGCGCGTTGAGCGGAGCCGACGTCGGCAGCACCTGCCCGTGCAAATTATCCGGGTCGGCGACGAACGGCGCCAGCAGGCTTCGCGGCAGCATGATCGTCAACGACCCGTAGTCGGGCGCCCGCACCGTGCTGCGGCGTGTCATGTCGAGAAAGCACAGGTCGCCGGGCTTGAGCTCGAGCGCGCGGCCTTCGACGTCGAGATCGCATCCGCCATGCGAATAGAGGTGCAGGCAGATGCTGTCGATGCCGCTGCGCGCGATGGTCTGCGTGGTTCGCTCGAAGCGGGCGGCGGAAGCCGCGCCGGACGAAATGGCGACGTCGGCAAACTGATAGCTCGTCATCGCCGCGCCGAAGGAAGACCGTGCCTGACGATCCGCCGCGTCCATCGCATAGAGGGGTGAAAGGCCGTCGCGCAGCAGGTCGAATTCGCGCGCGTTTCCCGCGGCAATGGAGACGTCGAGACGGAATCGGGCTGGCATCGCGCTTTGCGTCACAGGCTGCTCCCCCTCGCTTCCTGTCCTTGCGGGATCGTGCCTTGGCCACATCGAGTTGGCAAGGCGTCTCAATCTTTTGACATGGCTTCTCATTGTTGTTCCCCCGCCTTTACAGCCAAGGTCGCGCCGATAACGTCGCCCCAGACAAAAGCGCCGAGACTGGGGACTGGGCCATGCACGAGACGGGGGCGCGTGGCGACCGACCGGCAGCAATGCCGGCTGGGATGGTTGATCGGCGCATTCGCGATGCCTTCCTATGCAAGATCATCGCTCGCCGGCTGGCACTGGTGCTGCTGTGCGGCACCATGCTTTCGGCCGTGCAGGGCCTGCCGGCATTCGCCGAGGGCGGGGCCGGCGGGGGCGGCGCCGCCCCGGGTGGCGCCGATAGTGCAACAGGCACGGGCGGCAATGGCAGCGGCCCAGCAGGCGGATTCAGCGGAGGCGGCGGTGGCGCCGGCACTACCGGCGGCGCAGGCGCGTCGGTCCACACCCAAGCTGGCGGGGCCGGTGGCACTCCGGCGAACTGGGATGGACAGGCCGGCTTTTCTGGCGGCGGCGGGGGCGCGGGCGGCGGTGGCGGCGCGCACGGTAACGGTAACGGTAGCGCTGCTGGCGCTGGTGGCGCCGGCGGCAATGGCTCGGGTGGCGGCGATGGCGGCGGCGGCGGCGCGGGCGGCTGGGGCGTGGTCAGCAGCAGGGCTCCAGGTACTGTCAGACTCTTGAACGGGACTGTCACCGGCGGCGCCGGCGGCAAGGGCGGCAACAGTACGCTCTACTTTGGCGGAAACGGCGGGAGCGGTGGCACCGGGCTCTATCTTGAGGGCGGTTCCAGCGTGCTCGACGTCAAAGCAGGCGCTGCCGCCAATGGCGGCCGGGGCGGCAATGGCGGCAATGGCGGCAGAGCCGGCAGCCATGGTGGCGGCGGCGGCGCGGGCGTCGTGATCGTCGGCGGCGCTACGGTCACCGTCAACGGCAAGGCGACAGGCGGCAACGGTGGCGTCGGCGGCACCGGCCCGACGAACGGCAACCCCGGCGCAGGCGGTGCTGGCATTCTCGGCTCGGACCTGACGATCACCATAGGCACTGCCGGCAGTGTGGCCGGCGGTCTGGCGAATGGCGGCGCGGGGGCGCAGGCCGATGCCATCACGTTCACTAGCGGCGCCAATGCGCTGACATTCCAGGGGACCAGCTCCAACCTCAGCGGCACTATCGGCATCAATGGCGGCGGGACCCTCACCTTCGATCAGTCGGGCGTCAATACGACGGTCGACAACGCCATCACCGGCAACGGTTCCGTCATCAAGGCCGGCACCGCCACCATCACCCTCAACGGCGCCAACACATTCCAGGGCGGTTTCACGCTCAACGACGGATCCCTGATCGTCGGCAACAACCTCGCCTTGGGCACCGGTGCGGCGACCGTCAACTCGAACGGCACGCTGGATTCCAATACCGATGTCGCCCTGGCGAATGATTTCATCCTCAATGCCGGCCTTGTCATTGGCGGCAGCAGGAACTTGACGCTCAGTGGCCAACTGACCGGATTCGGCATGATCACCAAGACCGGAACCGCCGATCTTACACTCGGCGGCGCCAGTCCCTTTACAGGAGGAATCTCTCTCCAGGGCGGAGACCTCATCGTTGGAACGAACACCTCGCTGGGCCAGGGCCTGCTGACGGTCGACGGTGCAGCGACCTTAAGCGCGCTCGCCGACGTCGATCTCTCCAACGCCGTCCTGCTCAATGCCGATCTCGGCATCGGCGGAACCAGAAACATCACGCTCGGCGGCGTGGTCAGCGGCAGCGGCGCCTTGACCAAGACCGGCGCCGGCACGGTGACGCTGGCGGGGAACAACAACTATGCCGGTGGCACCACCATCAACGCCGGCGTGCTGAACCTGCGCAATTCGGGCGCGCTCGGATCGCAGGCGGCGACAGTGATGGCGGGTGCTGCGCTCGAACTACAGGGCGGTATCATCATCGCCAATGCGATCACCCTGAATGGCACGGGTGTCGGCGGCGCCGGCGCCTTGCGCAACATCGGGGGAGCGAACAACCGCGTCCCCGGACCAATCACGCTCGGCTCGGACACCCGCATCAATTCGGACGACTACCAGCTCTTCCTGAGCACGATCACTGGCGCCAACACCAATCTCACCGTCGGCGGCGCCGGCAACACCAGCGCCGGCAATGTCACGCTCGGCACCGGCGGCATCACCAAGGACGGGTCGGGTGTCTTCGTCCTGCAAGGCGTCAGCAGCTACACTGGCGCGACCACCATCAATGGCGGCGTGCTGAGCGCCAACAACGGTTCCGCCATCCCCGACACCAGTGCGGTGACCGTCAACGCGTCCACGCAGCTCTACATCATGCAGTCGGAAACGATCGGCTCGCTGGCGGGCAGCGGGACGGTTGGCCTGAACGGCCAGACATTGACGACCGGCGCCGACGGCACATCAACGGTCTATGGCGGCGTCATCACCAGCAACGCGACCGGCGGCTTCGTCAAGACCGGCGCCGGCACGCTCAAGCTCACCGGCAACAGTCCCGGCTTTGCCGGCAAGACCACGGTCGATCAAGGTATCCTCTCCGTCGACGGCAAGCTGGGCGGCACGGTGAACGTGCTGGCCAATGGACGCCTGCAAGGCAACGGCACGGTCGGTAGCGTCACGGTCGCGGGCACCATCGCGCCGGGCAACTCGGTCGGCACGCTGAACGTGGCCGGTGATGTGTCGCTGGCCGCCGGGTCGACCTATGCGGTCGAGATCGCCGGCAACGGCACCAGCGACCGGATCGCCGCCACCGGCAAGGCCACGCTTGGCGGCGGCAAGGTGGAAGTGACGGCGCTCGATCCACAGACCAGCTACCAGGACGGCCAGACCTATACCATCCTGACGGCAAACGGCGGCATCAGTGGCGGCTTCGATCCGGCCGTGCTGGCGCACTCGGCTTTCCTCGATGCAACGCTTGCCCAAAGCGCCAATGCCGTCGACCTGAAGATCTCGATCAAGAAACCGCAGGAACCGGAAAAACCCGGGGAGCCGGGCGGCAATCCGGTGTTCGGCAAAGCCGCCAACACCGACAATCAAAGGCAGACGGCTGGCGCGCTGGATACGCTGCAGCAGAGCGGCGCGCCGCTGGCGCTCTACAACACGCTGCTGCTGCTTTCCACCAACGAAGCGCGTGGTGCCTTCGACGGCCTGTCGGGCGAGATCAATGCCTCGACGGTGACCGGCCTGATCGAGGACAGCCGCTTCACGCGCGATGCCATCAACGATCGGCTGCGCTCGGCCTTCGAGACGGTGGGTGCACTGCCGCTGATGGGTTATGGTGATGATGCGAAGGGCATCACCACGGCTGCCGTCGCTTCCGAGCGCTACGGCGCCTGGGGTTCGATGTTCGGTTCCTGGGGTCATTTCGGCGGCGACGGCGATGCGGCGAAGTTGTCGCGCTCGACGGGTGGTTTCGTCACCGGTATCGACGGCCTGATCACCGACGATGTTCGCCTCGGCTTCATGGCCGGCTACAGCCATTCCTCGCTCAAGGTCGATGACAGAAGGTCATCGGCTTCCACCGACAACTACCATCTCGGCATCTATGGCGGCACGCAGTGGGGGGCGCTCGCCCTGCGCTCAGGCCTTGCCTACACATGGAGCCAAGTCGACTCGAGACGGCAGGTGTCGTTCCCCGGCTTCACCGACAGCCTGACCGGCGATTACCGCGCCGGCACCACGCAGGTGTTCGGCGAATTGGGCTACAGCATCAAGGCCGGCACCATCGCCTTGGAACCCTTCGCCAACCTCGCCTATGTCAACGTGCACACCAACAGCTTCACCGAGAAGGGTGGCGCAGCGGCGCTCACCGTCTACAGCGGCTCCAACGACATCACCTTCACGACGCTCGGCATCCGTGCCTCGACCGATTTCGACATCGGCTCGGCCAGGGCGACCGCACGCGGCATGATCGGCTGGCGGCATGGCTATGGCGATGTCACGCCGACGGTCAGCCAGGCCTTCACCGGCTCCAATGCCTTCTCCATCGCCGGAGTTCCGATCGCAAGAGACGCCGCTGTCATCGAAGCAGGGCTCGACTTCGCCATCGCACCGCAAGCAACGCTCGGCGTCTCCTACCACGGCCAGGTTGGCTCGAAGACCAGCGATCACGGTGTCAGGGCCGATCTGAACGTGAAGTTCTGACGGGAGCGTTCTCTCAAGAGCGCGGGCGCAGACAAGCGCACGCCATCTCCCCGCAAGGACAAGGCATGGCGCCAAGGCCCCCTCTCCGTCTCGGGCTGCGCCCGAGCCACCTCTCCCTCGCCTTCGGCAGGGGCGAGGAATCGCTGTAAAAATGCCGGCGCCTTTCCAGCTTGGGTTCCTCGCCCCCATGAAATGGCTTGGGGATGCACACATCTTCCGTGGACTGCTTTGGTGCGTCCTTCGAGGCTCGCCCGCTTCGGGTTTCGCCATCTTTCCAGTGTTGTGCGGGCTCGCGCCTCAGGATGAGGACGGTCGTGCCGCTTCGAGACGAGAAGACGTCTTTGAATTTGGGCGTAGCTTTACAACGGTCCTCATCCTGAGGCGCGAGCCCGCAACACATTGGAAAATTGGCGCAAACTCAACCGGGCGAGCCTCGAAGGACGCACCAAAAGATATGTGTATCCCTTAGCACGGAATGAGGGAGAGGTGGCACGCCCGCAGGGCATGACAGAGAGGGGCCTTACGCCACATGCGATTGCCCTGCCCGCAAGGGGGGAGATAGAAGCGCCCTGCACCACACGATGCCATCCACGCATGGCTTGCGGCCCCCACGACTGGCATGGCAACAAACTCCGGCGCGGTTCCGCGCAGCCGATTCCGGCCAACCATCCCAGGAGGACACCATGCAGATCGACGACCAGCGCCCACGCCCCGGCCCTTTGCCGACCAAGCCACTCAAGACCTCGGACAAGATAACGGCATGGCGGATCGTGGTGGTGGGACATGACTGATACCGCAAAGTGGCTCGAACAGCAGGCGATCTCGGAAGTCGAGTGCCTGGTCCCTGACATGAACGGTGTGCTGCGCGGCAAGATCGTGCCTGCACCAAAACTCCTGGCGCCGCCGAGCGACGCTGCGATCATGCTGCCGAACAGCGCCTTCATGGTGGCGGTGACCGGCCATTACACCGGCGCCATCGACGATGAAAGCGCCTACCAGGATGCCGACATGCGGCTCCAGCCCGACCTTGCCAGCCTTTGCCTGGCGGCGGGAACCCGGCCCGGCCAAGCCCCAACAAGAGCCTATGTCTTCTGCGATGCCTTTGCCCAGGACGGCACACCGTGGCCATCAGCGCCGCGACAGGTGCTGAAGTCGGTGATCGCGCTCTACGCGGCGCGCGGCTGGCGGCCGGTGATGGCGCCGGAACTGGAGTTCTATCTGACCGCGCCGAACCCGGACCCGAACGTGCCGCCAGGCGCGCCCATCGGCGTTTCCGGTCGTGCCGAGACCTCGCCGGCACCCTATGACATGGAAGCGCTCGGCGAGTTCCAGCCGGTCATCGACGAGATCTACCGGCGGGCGGAGATGATGGCGTTGCCGCTGGACACGATGATCCACGAAACCGGAGCCGGCCAGCTCGAGATCAACTTCAAGCATGGCGACCCGCTGCGGCTGGCCGACCAGGTGCTGTTGTTCAAGCGGCTGGTGCGGCAGGTAGCGCGCGAGCACGGGCTGGCGGCCACCTTCATGGCCAAGCCGATCGCCGAGCAGGCGACCAGCTCGATGCACCTGCACATGTCGGTGGTCGATGCTGCCAGCGGTCTCAACCTGTTCGCCGACGAGGACGATCGCGACAGCGCCCTGTTCTCGCACTTCATCGGCGGGCTGCAAACCTATGTGCCGCAGGCCCTGCCGCTGTTTGCGCCCAATGTGAACTCGTTCCGCCGGCTGCGCCCGTCGCACAGCGCGCCGAACAATGTCGAGTGGGCACGCGACAACCGCACCTGCGGCCTGCGCGTGCCGGGTTCAAAACGCATCGGCAGGCGCGTCGAGAACCGGCTGCCGGGCGCCGACGCCAACCCCTATCTCGCCATGGCCGGCTCGCTGCTGTGCGGCTATCTCGGCATCGAGGAAGGGATCGAGCGCAAGCCTGAGGCACCGGCCAACGCCTACAAGGTGAAGCCGACCTTGCCGCGAACGCTGGAGGATGCGCTGTCGCGCCTCGCCGGTTGCGAACCGGTGCACCGGCTGCTCGGCCAGAGCTTCACCAACGCTTACCTGCGCCTGAAGCAGGTCGAGCTCGAGAGCTTCCAGAGCGTCATCACCGCCTGGGAACGTGATCACCTGTTTGCGAGGGCGTGATCATGGGCTTCAATTCGGGTCTTGATATGGAGCGGTCCTACTATGCGGCGACGGCCAGTCCGGCGCCGCATCATGCGCCGCTCACCGGCGAGGTCGATGCCGACCTCGTCGTGGTCGGCGGCGGCTGCACCGGGCTGTCGGCCGCACTGCACGCAGCCGAACGCGGCCTGAAGGTGGTGCTGCTGGAAGGCGGGCGCGTCGGCTGGGGCGCCTCCGGGCGCAATGGCGGCCAGATGATCGTCGGCCTGCGCAAGGGGGCGGAAGAGCTGGTCAAGCTCTACGGCCGCGAGCGCGCCAAGGCGCTGTTCGACCTTGCCTTCGAGGCGTGGGGGCTGGTGTTGGAGATGATCGAGCGCCATGCCATCGACTGCGATCTGAAAAAGACCGGCCATCTGGTCTGCGCCGTCAGCGACGGCGACATGGCCTGGTTCGAACGCGAGGTCGAATGCCTGGCCTCGGTGATGGATTATCCGCATGCCAGCGTCCTGTCCGCGTCCGAATCCCTCGACGCGGTCGCCTCACCCTACAAGGGCGCGTTCTTCGATGCGCTGGGCGGCCACATGCACCCCCTCAACTACACGCTGGGGCTGGCGCGTGCGGCAGTCGCGGCAGGGGTGACGATCCATGAGGCGTCGCCGGCGCTGCGGATCGATCGCGGCAAAGGCATCCGGGTGGAGACGACGGAGGGCGCGGTGCGTGCCCGCCATGCCGTGCTCGCCGGCGATTCCCTGATGCAGGGCATCGACGCGCGCGTGGAAAGCCGCATCATGCCGGTAGGCAACTACATCGTCGCCACCGAGCCGCTGGCCGACGCAGCCGAGATCATTCCGAGCAACGCCGCCGTCTCGGACTCGCGTTTCGTCGTCAACTACTACCGGCTCTCGGCCGACGGACGCCTGCTGTTCGGCGGCGGCGAGCGCTACACGCCGAGCCCACCGGCCGACATCGAGGCCTTCGTGCGCCCGCACATGGAACAGACCTTCCCTCAGCTCAAGGGCCGCCGCATCGACTATGCCTGGGGCGGCCTGGTGTCGGTGACCACGTCGCGCTTTCCGCATGTCGGCCGCGACGGCGAGGTCTATTTCGCGCATGGTTATTCCGGCAAGGGCGTCATCCTGTCGACGCTCGCCGGCAAGCTGCTGGTCGAGGCAATATCGGGCGAAACCAGCCGCTTCGCGCTGTTCGAAGGGCTCAATCCGATGCCCTTCCCGGGCGGGGCGGCCCTGCGCGGACCGCTCTATGTGCTCGGCATGCTGTGGTACGCGATGCGTGATCGGTTGAAGCACTGAGCAGACAAGGTTGAGCGCAAGCCAGCCGACAGCAAGGGCGGGGTGCGACCCCATGTTGCGTCCCGCCCACCAGTGCCTTTGAACGAACTGCCTCTCGGCGATGTGGCCCGCCGGACCGGCTTGTTCCATCGCGATATCGGCACCGCATGCGCGAACCGCCAGTCAAACCGCACCAAGTCCTTCCCAGCCCATATTACCCATAGATTCTAAAAGTTTTTGATTTTTATAACTTACAGATTCCAAACACATTGATAATTAATAATCCAAGAGTTATCATCATTGTTGGAGATGATAATCCATGAATTCCAACAGACGAAACCTCAACGTGGTAGCCCGGTGGGCGCTCGACATACAGCTCAAGCCCTTACGGAAGATGGAACCGCTGGTCCGCCCGGAACGGGGCTGGATCCGCGCGATCCGCGAGTCGATCGGCATGACGACAGGCCAGTTCGCGAAACGACTGGGCGTTTCCCAGCCACGGATCGCAGCGCTCGAGCGCGCGGAAGCCAATGAGGTCGTGACCCTCAAGACCTTACGCCAGGCCGCCGATGCACTCGATTGCGAGCTGGTTTACGCCCTCGTACCCAGGACTCCCCTCGAAGATATGGTTCAAGAGCGCGCCCGGCGGATCGCCGAACAGCAACTCGCCCGTACCGATCACACGATGCGCCTGGAAAACCAGGCCGTCAGCAAAAGCCGCCAGGAGCGTGCGCGCGACAATCTGATGGAGGAATTGCTGAGGAATGACCGTCGCCTGTGGGCCGAGCAATGAACGATCCTCCCATCGCCGGGGACGATGCCGCCACTCCACTGACACCTGGGGAACACCGCGATCTGATCCCCAGCTACATCACCAATCGGGATCAGCTGAATGAAGTCGAGCAGCTTGGCATCGCCGAAGCGGATCGGTGGGCCTTCAGCCGAAAGCGCGACGTGCTCGATGAACGCTTCCTGCTAGATCTTCACAAAAGGATGTTTCGAGACGTTTGGAAATGGGCGGGTACCTTTCGGAAAACGCCGCGCAATATCGGCGTCGAAGCCTACCGGATTGCCGTGGATCTCCGTCAACTTCTTGACGACGTCCGTTATTGGATAACGCACTCTACCTATGGCCCTGACGAAATCGCGCTGCGATTCCACGTGCGTCTCGCATGGATCCATCCGTTTCCAAATGGCAATGGTCGCCATGCGCGGCTTGCAGCCGACTTGCTTGTCGTGAGCCTTGGCGGCGAGCGCTTCTCTTGGG
The DNA here is from genome assembly GCF_002858745.1 of Mesorhizobium loti. GTDB lineage: Bacteria > Pseudomonadota > Alphaproteobacteria > Rhizobiales > Rhizobiaceae > Mesorhizobium > Mesorhizobium loti_F. The sequence goes on from NZ_PJRO01000016.1 coordinate 84,105, forward strand.
GTGGCGGACGGCTGATTGACACCGATACCCTTCGCAAGACCTACATCACGGCTGTTCGCGCGGGTGACCGTCACGACTTTGCACCCCTGTTGTCGTTTGCAAGAAGCTGACCGTGGGCGCCGAGGATTGATCGGTGCGGTGGCGGTGTCGCCCTGGCGGGCCAAAATGCCAACACCGCGGGCTCAAGCCCATCCGTTTGCATTTTACATATCCGCGAGCGCCGCCTGATAACCATCCGGACGGCGCCGATATACGGCATCTGCCGTATTTACCCGTCCAGCCCAGTGCCTAGCCTGGACGCGCTCGCGCACGAATCTCCGTTTTCTTTCAAGACAGTGCACCGCGGATGCGCCTCGGCGCGGGCGTCTGGGGGATGCCTTGGCCCGTTTTTCGAAGACACCGACGGTGCTTGTGAAGGCGCTTGTCTTCATCGCCATGCAGATTTGGGTGTTGGCGGCAGCGGCCCATGCGGTCGCCGCGACTGCGCAGACGATCACCTTTCCCACCCCGGGGGCCCAGAACTATGGAACCGCGCCGACCTTGACGGCCACCGCAAGCTCGAACCTGCAGGTCTCATTCACATCCAGCACCTCCAGCGTCTGCACGATCACCAGCACCGGCACGCTGACTTTCCACACCAGCGGCTCATGCACCATCGATGCCGACCAGGGCGGCGATGCAACCTACGACCCCGCCGGCACCGTATCGCAAACATTTTCCGTGAATGCGCTCCGGCCCGGTGCGCCGACCATCCAATCGCTCTCATCCGTCCACGGCACCAGAGCGGTAAAGGTGTATTTCGCTGCCCCGGCAGACGATGGCGGCGCGCCAATCACGGCATACAAAGTCACAGCCAGTGCCGGCAACATCTCCGAAACCGGAGCCGCCAGCCCCATCACCGTGACCGGACTGACCAACGGCACAGCCTACAGCTTTGTCGTGACCGCCACCAATTCGGCCGGCGAAGGACCGGCTTCCGCGGTTTCCGCCCTCTTCACGCCGGTCGACTACCAATCGATCACCTTCCCCAATCCGGGCAACCTGCCGTTCGGGACCACCACGACGTTGAATGCCACCGCGAGCTCCGGCCTGCCGGTCAGCTTCACGTCTAGCACACCCAATATCTGCGAGATCAGAAACGTCAATCAGGTGCTCGCCAAGGCCCCGGGAACCTGCACGATCGAGGCGAGCCAGTCCGGCAATGCAGCTGTTTACGCTGCAGCCAATGTGAGCCAGACGTTCTCGATCGTCATGCCGGGTGGAGCTCTCTCCATCCAGACGACTTCGCTTCCACCGGCAACAGGAGGCGTTCAATATAGCCAGACCATCGTCGCCACCGGCGGCGCGCAGCCCTACACCTTCTCTATAACCGCCGGCTCCTTGCCAAACGGTTTGTCGTTGAACAACGCGAATGGCACGGTATCGGGTATTCCGCTTTCCAGCGGTCCTTACAATTTCACCATACAAGTCACGGATCAAGCCACACAAAGCGCCTCCCAAAACTACACCATTATTGTCAACGCACCGGCCATCACGCTTTCTCCGGCAACGCTGCCCAACGGCAGGGTCGCGACCGCCTACACCTCCACCTTGACTGCCACCGGCGGCACGGCGCCCTACACCTATGCGATCATGGCAGGTTCAGTGCCGGCGGGGCTCACCCTTTCGCCATCCGGGGTGTTGAGCGGCACGCCGGCGACGGCTGGGCCGGCGAACTTCACCGTCATCACGACCGACAACTACGGTTTTACCGGTTCGCGAGCCTATTCGATAAACTTGGCCTATGCGCCTCCCGTCGTCGCAGCGAAATCGGTGACGACATCTTACGACACGGCGGCGCCGATCGACCTGTCGGGATCGATCACCGGCGCCGGCATATCCTCGGTAGCGGTCGCGATGGCGCCGGCGCACGGCACCGTCTCCGTGTCGGGCCAGGTCGTAACCTATACGCCGAGCCCGGCCTTCTTCGGCGGCACGGACAGTTTCACCTATACGGCCACCAACCCTGGCGGCACTTCCGCGCCGGCGACGGTAACGGTGACCGTCCAGCCACGGTCGCCGCTCGTCTTCACGCCGGGCGCGGGAGCCCTGCCGCAGGCGATCGTGGGCACGGCCTATGCGGCGACGGTCGCCGTCACGAACGGGACCGCGCCCTATCGCTACACCATCACGGCGGGAACCTTGCCTGCCGGTTTGAGGCTGAATACAGCCAGCGGCGTTATCGACGGAACGCCGACGGCGGCGGAAGCGACGAGCTTCACCATCACGGCCATCGATGATCTCGGCTTTTCCGGCACGGCCAGCTATTCGATAGACTCCGCCTATACGCTTCCCGTCGCCGCCGGCACATCCGCGACCACGCCTTACGGCACAGCGGTGGCGATCGACCTGTCGGGATCGATCAGCGGCGCCGACATCAGCGCGGTGGCGGTCGCGACGGCGCCGGCGCACGGCAGCATATCCATATCGGGCCAGACTGTGACCTATACGCCGTCGGCAGGCTTTTTCGGCGGCAGCGACAGCTTCACCTATACCGCGACCAACCCGGCCGGCATTTCCGCGCCGGCCACGGTGACGGTCACCATCCAGCCACGCTCGCCGCTCGTCTTTACACCGGGCGCGGGCGCGTTGCCGCAGGCAATAGCGGGCAGCGCTTACGCGACCGCCATCGCCGCCGCGAACGGAACCGCGCCCTACAGCTATGCGATCGCGTCAGGAACGCTGCCGGCCGGACTGAGCTTCGATGCGACCAGCGGCACGATCAGCGGAATGCCGACCGAAATCGGCACCACAAACATCACCGTGACAGCCACGGACCAGCTCGGCTTCAGCGGAACGGCAAGCTATACGCTTGCCGTCTCGGCACCGGCGATCAGCGCGCCATCCCTCAGCGCCTCGGTCGTCGCCGGCACCAACACCACCGTGGACCTGACGGCCGGCGCGACCGGCGGGCCCTTCACCGACGCACGGCTGATATCGCTGACGCCGGCTTCGGCCGGAACGGCGACGATCATCCTCGGCGACACCGCCGATGCGGATGGGACAATGATGGCGTCGCTCATGGAGGCGCGCCGCTACAAGCTGAGATTCACCCCATCGCCGACCTTCTCCGGCACGGCCGTCGCCACCTATACGCTGTCCAACCGCTATGCCACTTCGGCGCCTGCGACAGTCTCGTTCAGCGTCGCCGCCCTGCCCGACCCGACCAAGGACAGCGACATTGCCGGTCTCGCCAATGCCGAGGCGGAAGCGGCGAAGCGCTTCGCCGCGATGGCGCTCGACAATCTCAACAGCCATCTGGAACGACTGCACGGCGGCGGCTGTCTCGCCAACAGCTGGGGCATCAACCTGAACGACACCCGCTCGGGCAAGGAGAAAGAGGCGCAGGCTCCGGGAGCGGCGGATCGGGTCGGAGCTTCGGACGACGCCAGGGATGCACCCGGCAAGGCACCGGGCGACTGCTCGCCCTTCGCCGACGGCGCATTGGCGTTCTGGACCGGCGGATCGGTCAATTTCGGATCGACGGATTTCGCCGACAGGAATTTCGACTACACGACGTTCGGGCTGAGCGCCGGCATGGACTACCGGGTCAGCGAGCGCTTCGTCGCCGGGCTCGGCATCAGCATGGGCTCCGACCGCAGCTTCATCGGCGACAACGGCACGCGCACCAATGGCCTTGCCTACAGTGCGGCGGTCTATGGCAGCTACCATCCTTCGAACGGCGTCTTCCTCGACGGCGTCGCGGGTTATGGCTGGCTGCGGTTCAACTCGAAGCGATTCGACACCCAGACGGGCGATCTCTTCGACGGATCGCGCGACGGCCGGCAGATCTTCGCATCGGTGACGGCGGGCTATGAGACGACGATCGACGGCGTGTTCATCTCGCCCTATCTGCGCATGAGCGCGTCGCGCAGCAGCCTCGACGCCTTCAGCGAGAACAGCGCGGCCTGGTCGGCGATCCGCTATGGCGACCAGGACATCGACACGTTCACCGGCATGCTCGGCCTGCGGCTCGGTTATGCGATCCCGACCGACTGGGGGGTGTTCACGCCAAAGCTGCGGCTTGAATACGGGCATGACTTCGCCAGCGGCAGCAGCCTCTCTCTGTCCTATGTCAATATAACCGGCAGTCCGTCCTATCTGCTTGCGACCGACGCCAGCGCACGCGACCGTGCGGCGATCACACTCGGCGCCGACATGCGGATCGGCGCGGACTGGACGCTGGGCGCCGACTACGGCTTTACAGTCGATGGCCGCAACGGCATCGGCCCGCAGCAGTTCCGGCTCCAGGTCGGCGCGAGGTTTTGACCGGCATGGCCGACCGGCCCCGCGAAGGGCTTGGCGGCCAGGGCGTCCGGGCCGATCAGAGCTTGCGGCAGCACTGATGCGGGCCATTCATGACACGATAACCATCCGGGCACGATCGGTGCCGATATACGGCATTTGCCGTATTTACCCTTCCGCCCGAATCCGTAGCCTGCCCCCGCTCGCGCACGAATCTTCGTTTTCTTTCAACATGGTGCAGCACGGATGCGCTTTCAGCGCGGGCACTGGGGGAATGCCTTGGCAAAATCGCGCCGTACCGTCCTTGCCGCCCTGCTCGTCTCGACGGCGCTGCCGGCTCTTGCCGTTGCGCAAGGCATCGGCGATCCGGCCAATCCCAAGACATGGCGCACGCCGGAATTCATGGCGCAGTGGGGTCTCTATGATATCTATGCCGACCTGGCCTACGCGCGTGGCCTCGACGGCAGTGGCATCAAGGTCGGTGTCGTCGATACCGGCCTGGATGTCGGCCATCCGGAATTCCAGGGTCGGTACGATCCGGGCATCACGTTCGATCCAGGCAAGCCATGGGATGTCGATGCGGACGGACACGGTACCAAGGTGTCGTCTATCATCGCCGCCAACCGGGACGGAAAGGGCATGCATGGAGTGGCGCCCGGCGCGACAATCGTCGCGGCCAACGCCGACGCCGGCAACGGGTTCAACGATGACGCGGCTACCCTCTACGGAATTCGCACCCTTGTCGGCCAGGGCGTTCGGATCATCAACAACAGCTACGGCATACAGACCCCGATCGACAGCGGCCAATGGGGCGACGACTGGGAGCTCCCTACGCTCGATGGCGCATCTTCCCTCGATATCTATCGTGAGGCCGTCAACGCCGATGCCCTGCTGGTATGGGGAACGGGCAACAGCTTCTGGCCCGGACCGATGGGAGAATCCGGGTTGCCTTATCTCTATCCGGAACTGGAAAAAAATTGGCTGGCCGTCACCGCCGTAGGCCCCGGCTATATGCCGGACTGGCCGAACCGGTGCGGCGTCGCCATGAACTGGTGCCTCGCCGCGCCAGGCGGCGGCGGCTGGCAATGGAATCCGCAAAACGGCGAATGGGAATGGCCGGTAGATGACGACGTCATCGTCGCAAACCCCGGAGGCGGTTACTCCAAGGGGTTCGGCACTTCGTTCTCCACCCCATTTGTCGCCGGGGCGGCCGCGCTTGTCGCGCAAGCCTTCCCGTATATGACGATGAGCCAGGTGCGGCAGGTGCTGCTCGGCACGGCTCGCGATCTCGGCGATCCGGGTGTCGACCCCGTCTTCGGCTATGGCCTGCTCGATGTCGGCAGGGCGGTGCGCGGGCCCGGCAAGTTCGACTGGGGCGATTTCGTCGCCGATGTTCCATCCGGCCGCAGCACCTGGGAAAACGACATCACCGGTTATGGCGGGCTGGTCAAGGCCGGTGATGGCGCGCTCATCCTGACCGGCAACAGCTCCTATCTCGGCGATACACGCATTGCCGGGGGCGTGCTCGCCGTCGATGGTGCGATAACCTCGGATACGTTCATCGGCCCTGAAGGCATGCTCTCCGGCGGCGGCACCGTCCATGGCGATGTCCAGAACGACGGCGCCGTCTATGGCGGCTTCGGCAGCCAGGGCGGCACGCTCACCATCGACGGCAACTACACGCAGTCGGCAAACGCTGGACTGATGGTCATGGTCGGCGCTCCGCAAGGCACCAGCCGCGTCGACGTGACCGGCGGCGCCACCGTCAGCGGCTGGGTCGATGCGCTGGTGCCGATGGGCGGCTATCAGGGCGATGCCCGCTACACCGTGCTGACCGCGCTCGGCGGCATCAGCGGGCGCTTCGAGGATGATTGTGGCTGCTATGCCTTCCTCGACCTCAAGCTTTCCTATGACCCGACCGCCGTCCATCTCAACGTCGCCCGCAACAACGTTGCTTTCGCAGACAGGGCAGCAAGCCGCAACGGTGCTGCCGTCGCCGGCGCCATCGAAGCCCTCGGCATCGGACAGCCCTTCTACGACCTTGCCGTCACGCTGAACGGCGAAGACGCGGCCAGCCTGTTTGGGCAGTTGCCCGGCGAGGTCCATGGCTCGACCGTCACCGGCCTGATCGAGAACAGCCAGTTGATCGGAACGCAGATGAACGATCGGCTGCGCTCGGCCTTCGAGACGGTCGGCGCGCAACCGCTGCCGTTGCTGGCCTATGGCGAGGATGCGAAAGACATCACGACGGCATCGCTCAAGGCTGCCGAACGCTCCGGCGCCTGGGGCTCGGCCTTCGGCTCCTGGGGCTCGACCGACAGCGACGGCAATGCCGGCAGACTGTCGCGCTCGACCGGCGGCTTCGTCACCGGTATCGACGGGCTCGTCGGCAATGGCGACTGGCGGCTCGGCTTCCTCGCCGGCTACAGCCATTCCTCGTTCAAGGTCGACGACAGGCGATCCTCGGCTTCAGCCGAGAACTATCACCTCGGCATCTATGGCGGCACGCAGTGGAACGCGCTCTCGTTGCGTTCCGGCCTCGCCTATACATGGAGCCAGATCGACAGCGGCCGCCAGCTCGCTTTTTATGACCTCGGCGGCAGCGAGAGCGGCAGCCACCGTGCCGGCACCACGCAGGTGTTCGGCGAACTCGGCTATGGCATCAAGGCGGGCAACCTCGCCTTCGAGCCCTTCGCCAACCTGGCCTACGTCAATGTGCGCACCAGCGGCTTCACCGAACAGGGCGGAGCAGCGGCGCTGACCGTTTACAGCGGCTCCAACGACGTCACCTTCACCACGCTCGGCCTGCGCGCTTCGACCGATTTCGAACTCGGTTCGGCCAAGGCGACCGCACGCGGCATGATCGGCTGGCGGCATGCCTATGGCGATGTCATCCCGACGATCCGCCAGACGCTGTCGGGCAGCAATGCCTTCCAGGTCGCGGGAGCGCCGATCGCAAGAGACGCCGCCGTCATCGAGGCTGGCCTCGACTTCGCCGTCACTCCGGCCGCCACGCTCGGCGTCTCCTACCAGGGCCAGATCGGCACCCAATCGCGCGATCATGGCTTCAGGGCGGATCTCAGCGTGAAGTTCTGAGTATTTGCGCCTGAAGCGGAGAGAAGCCGTCGATCGGACTGGCAGGCTGTCCGGGCCGGGTTCGTTTCTCCAGCGTTCCAAGCTGAACACGCTCTAATGCAATATTAGGGTTTGCTTGCTAGTGTCTGGATGCAGAAGTGGTGTTGGGGAGTATCACTTATGATTTCTCAAAGCCGTGCAGCTCTGGCACCGCGAAATGCCCGAGAGGATTCCTCTCCATTCCTGAGATTTGCACTTGTCATCATCGCCGCAGGGTTGACCGTGACGGCAATCCTCGGCTGGCTGTTTCCTGCCCTGGGCTAGGGCAAGAGCGTTTCCGTTTGCTTCGCAACCGGAGAGGGGGCACCCCAAGTCACAATTCAACCAGCAGGCCGGGACCCCGCTGTTGGATTGGGGCCCGGCCTCGATCCTCAGGCTTCGAGCCAGGCTGTCGTGAAATCCTGCTCATAGGCCTGGTGCATCTGGTAGCCCATCAGCTTCGGGTTCATGTGGCAGAACAGCTTGCGCCAGTACGGCTGCACGATGATGCCGGAGGACTGCAGCGCCTGCTGAAGCTCCTTCATGACGGCGCGTCGTGTGTCGGCATCGGCGATCGAATTGGCTTTCTGGATGTTGGCGTCGAATTGCGGATCCGAAAACCCCGTCTCGTTCCAGGCGGACCCCGTCTGGTAGGCGAGCGTATAGGTCTGGATCCCCAGCGGCCGCGCATTCCAGTTGGTCGTCGCCAGCGGATGCTTGGTCCAGTCATTCCAGAAAGCGGTTTCCGGCATCACCGTGCGCTTTACCTTGAAGCCGGCCTCGCGCATCTGCTGGGCGGCCGCATCAGCGCTTTCCTTGCGATAGTCGGCTTCGACGGAGATGATCTCGAACTCGTGCTCGAGCTGGCCGGCTTCCGTGAGCAGCGCCTTCGCCCTGGCGATGTCGCGGCTGATCGGCGGCAAGGGCGCATATTCCGGATGCATCGGGCCGACATGATGGTTTTGCGCGACCTCGCCCAGGCCATCTATGCCGAGCTTCAGGATCGCATCATTGTCAATGGCCAGCTGGATGGCATTGCGCACACGCTTGTCGTCATAGGGCTTGGCGTTGACATTGCTGCGCAGCACCACGGTGGCCGCCGTGATGATCTCCGATTTCTTCTTGCCCATCGCGTCGAGCGGTTTCACATCGTAGGATTGCGTCTGGGCGGTCAGATCGATTTCGCCGGCTTCCATGGCTGCCAGCGTCGGTGCGGTTTCGGTGCCGTAATCCGTCCAGTCGATGCCGTCGAGATGGACATTGCCGCCCCACCAGGAGCCGTCGGGCCGCTTGCGGACGGAAGCGCGCACGCCGACATCATGCGCGGTGAGCGTGAACGGGCCGGTGCCGACCGGATCCTTGGCCAGCGTGTTTTTCGAGACATCGAAGTCACGATGAACGATAAGCGCCGGATAGTCGGTCATGGCCGGAATGATGGTGATGTCGGGCTTGGAAAGCTTCAGCACGACGGTGTGGGCGTCGCGCATCTCGATAGAGCCCTGCCGGGCTTTCTTGGTTTCGGGGTCGATCAGCGAGCTCATCCGGCCAGCCATTGAATTGCCCGGAACGGCCTTCTCGCACCAGCGCGTGATGTTGAAGGCGACATCGCGCGCATCGAAATCATCGCCGTTGGACCATTTCACGCCGCGGCGGACATGGAGCGTGTATCCGGTGGCGTCCTCGCTGACATCCCAGCTTTCAAGCAGCATCGGCTTGAAAGTGAAATCCGGCTTCCAGCGCACCAGCGGCTCGATGAACTGCATGGCGATGTTGCCCATCTGCGAGACGCTGAACAGGCGCGGATCGTCGAGCGCCATGACCTGCATGGAAACCCGCACGGTGCCGCCCTTGCGCGGTTCCGCCGCAAGGGCGGAGACGGGAGCCGAAAGCCCCAGCAGCCCGTAGGCGGTCGCGGTCGCGGCACCAAGGGCACTGGCGGTGGCGAGAAATTCCCGCCGGCTCATCTGCCCGTTGCGGGCCTCGCTGGCGTAGCCTTCGATTGCAGGATGCAGCTTGCGTGTCATTCAGGTTCTCCCTCCGATGTTTTTTTGCTTGATGGTGATGGGTATTGGACGCTCTAACACTTTGATTTGGCGAGCGGACGCGATCGCAAAAAACAGGAGGGGTGGTTGAACCTGTTTGCGGCAATGAAGGTCTATGACCGGGTCTGCCTGTTCGGCAGCCTGTCGGCGGCGGCGCGCGAGCTGAATATGTCGACCACCGCGGTGAGCCGCGTGATCAAGGAGCTGGAGGACGAGCTTGGCGTGCGGCTGCTGAACCGCACCACCCGCCGCCTCAGCCCGACCGAAGCCGGCCGCGACTATGCCGAACGCGTGCGCACCCTGCTCGACGAGGTCGAGGAACTGCAGGACTCCACCCGCAGGCTCGATCGCGGCACGCGCGGCCTGCTGCGTGTTTCCTGTTCCAACGTTCTTGCCTACACCCGCATTACCCGGCTGATCCCGCGCTTCCTCGACCAGAACCCGCTCGTCTCGATCGAGTTCAACCTGACCTCGCGCTATGTCGTCGGCCTTGTCGAAGAGGGATATGATGTCGCCATCCGCTTCGAGCGCCAGAGCGATGCCGAAATCGTCGCCCGACAGTTGGGAACGGTGCGCAACTATGTCTGCGCAACGCCGGGCTATCTGGAGCGTCATGGCCGCCCGTCGCACCCGCGCGATCTTGCGAACCATTCCTGCGTGCTGTCGAACTTCGCCAAGCGGTTGGGAAGCTGGCCGTTCCAAGGGCAAGAAGGCAAGTTCTCCACGCCGGTGAAGGGGCGAGTATCCACCAACAGCGTGGAGGCGGCCTATCAGATGACGATGGGTGGTTTCGGCATCGGCAACCTGCCCAGCCTGCTCGTCGACGAAGCAATCCAGGACGGCCGGCTCGAAGCCTTGCTCGAAGGCTTCCGGCCGGCGTCCAGCCCTATCTATGCGCTCTATCCGCACCGGACCTATGTGGCGACAAAGGTGCGGGTGTTCGTGGATTTCCTCATGCGTGAACTCTCCCCCGATCTCGATTGAAAAGACTGGCGCTGACCGACCACCGGCCGGTCAGAGCCAGGCCCCCGACGTGGCGGCTCAACCCGCCATCTTCTGCTTGCCTTCACCCTTAGAGCGTTTCCGTTTTTCACGGAAACGCTCTAACTCTTTGTTTTTACGCAATTTCGGACGGAAAACCGCTACGCACTTTTCCTGGAATTGCTCTAGCTTCATCCGTCCACTGCTCGTCGACGTAGAAGGGACCGGGATTTTCGCGCAGCTGCTCGTATTTGCAGATCTCGGGCGCGGCACCGAGCGGGATCGAGCGCCCGTCGCGGAAAGCCCATTCGCCGCGTTCCGGCGAGTCCTCGGCCCGGACATAGTTGTCGATGAGCAGGATACGCGGCTCGCTGGAAACGTTCGGACCCGAACCATGGATCGTAAAGAGCGTCCACAGCGCCAGGTCGCCGGGCTCCATCTCAAGCTGGACGACCTCGGACGGATCGACGCCGACGGCCTTCAGTTCCGAGCCCTGCTCGACGTTGCCCACCATGATGCCGCCATCCTCGGAAAGGCCAAGATAGCCGCGCTTGTGATGGCCGGGCACGACCTTGAGCGCACCGTTCGACGCATCCTGCCGGTTGAGCGCGAGGCCCGTGTTGAGCGAATAGCGATCCAGGTTGGCGAAGAGTTCCGGCCGCGAACGGAAGCGCACGTCCTGGTGCATCCGGTAATAGGTGTACTTGCCGCCCGGCGCCTTCCAGTGAAGCTGATTGGCGATCTGCTTGATGTCCGGTCCGAGCAGAGGTGCCAGAAGCTCGAACACTTTCTGGCTGCGGCGATAGGCTTCGAAAGCCGGGTTTATCCAGGAGAACCAGTGCGCCTGCGGCACGGTCCGCTTCTGGTTGCCGGGATCGCTGACCACCTCGAAATAGAGGTTCCTGTCGCGATAGGTGGCGTGGTGTTTCAGACCTTCCGCATAGACCCTTTCGCTCTCGCGACGCAGTTGCGCGACCTCGTCCTTGTTGAGGAAGCCGCGGATGACGGCATAGCCCTGTTCCCGAAGCTCCACGACATGTTTCGTATTCATGACTTCTCCCATTGGCTGCCGCGCGTTTCATCGCGAGGCTGCTGAAGATCTGTTGGCTGACGTGGCCTTGCCGGCTCCATGACCATGAAGGCGAGAATATGCGGGAAACCGAAAGGCGGTAGCCGCGCTTTCGGGCAACGACTTTCCCGCTGAGCGGGAAAATCGGAAGCGGCCCAGGCGAGATTGCCGCCTTTTCTCGAAAAGCAGTTTGATCAGGCAGCTCACTCACTCCGATGCCCCTATTCCCTGAGGGCATGGATTCTCATACCAAGAACAGGCTTCCTGCCGGACGTTTTTTCCAGCCTCCCGCCATCATGCCCGGCAGATTTGCTTCCCGACCCGATGCAGGTAAGCTACCCTGAGCGCTTCCAAACGAAGGCTCAAGCTCAATGTCGCGGGTGCAGCTGAAAGCAGCGGACGGCACCGTCGTCGAATTGGATCCGGCCAATGTCGTCGAAATCCGTCAGTTCGACGGTCAGGCCCAGGTCGAGCAGGTGACCAGTGACCCGTCCGCTCCCACGCATATAACTCTTGCCGAGAAGCCCTGGCGCGTGGCCATGCTGCTGAACGCTGCAATCGGGAAAGCAAGGTTCAACGGCAGGGCCGGCAACCCAAGCCGCTAGGCTGCTGCCCCTTCTCAACAGGACGTTCCCGACAAGCTGCGACCCTCATGCGGCCGTGCTGCTGTGTTGCGTCGATCATGATGCACTCAGGCTGGCCGCCTTGGCCGACCAAAGCGGCGAAGAAACGCTCTAGTGCAGGTGTTTGAGCTTGTCGGGATTTCGAACGATGTAAATTGCCGTAATGCTGTTTCCCTGGATATCCAGGGCCGTCGTCGAGAATTCGCCGTCGGCCTCTCTTGTGATGAACCCAGGCAGTCCGCAAATGAATGCGAGACGAACAAGTCGCGATTCATTGGCTCCGAACCGCCTCGCGAGTCCGCCATGAAGCTTCATGACCGCCTCGTATCCAAAGACGGGCGCCGCCGCTGCAGGACGCTTGCCACCGCCGTCCGCATGCACCGTCACGTCGGCGGCGAGCATCTTCCCGAGCGCTGTTAAATCGCCGCTTCGGGACGCGGCATAGAATGCCTGCGCAATCTCGAGGCCGCGCTGCTTCCTGATCTGAAATCGCGGCCTCGCCTCGCGGACATGACTACGGGCGCGTGCCGCGAGTTGCCGGCAGGCCGCGATGTCCCGTTCGAGAGTCTGTGCAATCTCATCGAAAGCGAGGCCGAAGACATCGTGCAGCAAGAATGCCGCGCGTTCGAGCGGCGTGAGCCGCTCAAGAGCCAACATAAGCGGGAGAGTGACGTCTTCCTCCTCGTTCTCGCCAACGATCGGATCAGGAAGCCAGGGGCCGAGGTAAGTTTCGCGCTGGCGGCGTGCGGATTTGAGCTGGTCCAGGCAGAGCCGCGTGACTATCCGGCGCATGAAGGCTTCTGGTTCGCGAATATCGCTGCGATCGATTACAATCCAGCGAGCGAACGCTTCTTGCACGATGTCCTGCGCATCATGGACTGAGCCGAGCATGCGATATGCAACGCGGACGAGTTTGGGATGCAGCAGCCTGAATGTCGCTGCCGCATCCGCACTGTTGCCGGTCGTGCTCAAGCTGCGGCCGCCGCCTGGGCCTTCAGCGCGGCCGGATCGGCCCAACCGCCGAAGCCGACGGCGATACGGTTCCAGCCATTGATGACAATGATCGTCATCGTCAGGACCACCTGCTCCTCGTCCGAGAAGTGCTGCTTCAGCTCCTCATAGGCTTCCACATGGGTATGGGCCTCGGGGAGCCGCGTGAGCGCTTCCGTCCAGCCGAACGCGGCACGTTCCCGTTCGCTGTAGCAAGGTGCATCGCGCCAGGCAGCAACAAGGTCGATGCGTTGTTCGGTTTCACCGTTCTGACGAGCCATATACGTATGGATGTTGATGCAGTTGGCGCAGCCATTGATCTGCGATGCGCGGATTTTGACGAGTTCCGCGAGGTTGGGATCAGCCTTGGCGACGAGTCTGACTGAGCTGCCGTACCACTCTTTCATCAGGGCAGGGGCGGCAGCAAGGGGATCGAGTCTTACAGACATTGCGCATTCCTTTTTGGTTTTCGCAATGTCATGACGATTGACCGTCGCCGAACGTGACATCCGGCTGGACAAAGTTCACCGAGGCCCGGGCTTGGCAGTTCACTCCCAGAAGGCCCCGCGCCATCGATGCGGTCCCGCGCCTCCGTTTCCATCGTCGACCTGGACAACTTCACCTGGGCGGCGGCGTGACGGCGGTTTCCGCCGCTGTGATGGCCAGGCTTGGCGTCGCGGCATTGGCGAGACGCATGTTGCCCGCCGGCGGCGGCGATGTTGGACCGCATCTGAACCTGCCGTATTTGCCGTATTTGCCTGTCGTGCTGCACACCCGTGAAGCCGACGACAGGGCGCGCAAAGCGCTCAAGACCTTATCCGTCGTATTCAGGGACACGGTGAAGCGATAGTTTTGCAGCGCTTATCGAATGTCCGCTCCGTCCTGCGAAGCGGACGACCGTCGCGCGTCCTGCGTCGAGAGAGCGCGTCACTGGCGGTGCTTTGGTGCGTCCTTCGAGGCTCGCCCGCTTTGGATTTCGCCATCTCTCCAATGTCTTGCGGGCGAGCCTCGAAGGACGCACCGCAAACCTGAAAATGGTGCTGTGGAGGTTCCAAACGGCAGTTAAGCCACCTTGCGGCGATAGGTGCGCATGGCGAAGGCATAGGCGACAATCAGGATGCCGATGCACCATACCAGGGCGATCCCGATGTCGGAACCAACTGGCTGCCCGGCGAACAAGCCGCGGATCGCGTTGACGACATAGGTCACCGGCTGGTGTTCGGCGAAGGCACGCACCGGACCCGGCATACTGGCCGTCGGCACGAAGGCAGAGCTCAGCATCGGCAGAAAGATGAGCGGATAGGAAAAGCCGGTCGCGCCGTCCATCGATTTGGCCGAAAGGCCGGCGATCACGGCGACCCATGTCAATGCCAGCGTGAACAGGATCAGGATGCCTGTAACGGCGAGCCAGGCCGGCACGCCCGCACCGGAGCGGAAACCCATCAGCAGGGCGACGAGCACGACCACCGCCAGCGAGATCAGGTTGGCGACCAGCGAGGTCAGCACATGCGCCCACAGCACCGACGAGCGGGCGATCGGCATCGACTGGAACCGTTCGAAGATGCCGCTCTTCATGTCGACGAACAGCCGAAACGCGGTGTAGGCGATACCCGAGGCGATGGTGATGAGCAGGATGCCGGGCAGCTGGTAGTTCACATAGGACGCCGCGCCGGTGTTGATAGCGCCGCCGAACACGTAGACGAACAGGAGCATGAAGGCGATCGGCATGATCGTGGTGGTGATGATGGTGTCGGGGCTGCGCGCGATGTGGCGCAGCGATCGCCCCAGCAGTACGGCGGTGTCGCCGAAGAAATGCGTGTTCATGGTCTTTCCTCGCTTATACGGTGATTGCCTGTCGCGCTGTCCTTGGCCCCGCTGCCCACCAGAGCGAGGAACACGTCCTCCAGCGTCGGCTGCTTCTCGACATATTCGACCCTGGCCGGCGGCAGCAGCTGCTTGAGCTCGGCCAGCGTGCCGTTCACGATGATGCGACCCTTGTGCAGGATCGCGATGCGGTCGGCGAGCTGTTCGGCCTCGTCCAGATATTGCGTGGTCAAAAGCACGGTCGTACCACCCTCGGCGAGGTCCTTGACCGTCTGCCACACCTCGATGCGCGCCTGCGGGTCGAGCCCCGTCGTCGGTTCGTCGAGGAAGATGACCGGCGGATTGCCGATCAGGCTCATGGCGATGTCGAGACGGCGGCGCATGCCGCCGGAATAGGTCGATACTTTCCGCGCCCCGGCATCGGTCAGGGAAAAGCGGGCAAGCAGTTCGTCCGCGATCAGGTCCGGATCGTCGAGGTGCCGCAACCGGGCGACCAGAACGAGATTTTCCCATCCGCTCAGCATTTCGTCGACGGCGGCAAACTGCCCGGTGAGGCTGATGGTTTCGCGTACCTCCGACGCCTGCGTGGCGACGTCGAAGCCATTGATGCTGGCAGCGCCGGCGTCCGCCTTGAGCAGCGTGGACAGGATCTTGACCACCGTGGTCTTGCCTGCCCCATTCGAACCGAGGAGGGCGAAGATGCTGCCTCGCGCCACGTCGAAGTCGACGCCCCGCAGCACATCGAGCTTGTCGTAGGATTTCTCGAGCCCGCGCACGCGGATCGTCTGGACTTGCTGCTGTATCGTCATCGGGCAGTTCCTTGCGGTTTTCCGGCATTTTCCGCAGCGAGGCTGTCGATGGCATCGGTAAACCGCTTGCGCTCCTTGTCGATCCACTGGCCATCCGAATAGTTCGCGACGAACGCCTCCACGAACTCGACCGGATCGTTCCCGAAGATGTCGCGGATCGGGGTGCCATTCGCCGCGCTCTGCTCGAACAGGTCGACGAGGTCGCTTTGCATCCGCACCAGCACGTCGCCCTTGGCGATCCCTCCCGCGTATATCAGGTACCGCTCCAGTGCCTCGGCGGCGGCGCGATAGTTCGCGGGAAGCGCTTTGATCCTCGCCTGGCACTGCCGGTACTGCTTTTTTTGTTCGAGCGATCCGGTAACCAGCTCGATCCATCCGATGGCCATGATCATTTCCTTTCCGTGTTGAGCTGTTCGAGCCGTTCCGCGAGGAAGCCCCACGTCCTCCAGAACTCGTCGAGATAGTCCCGCCCCTGGGCGTTGAGGGAGTAGACCTTGCGCGGCGGCCCCTTCTCGGACGGGATCTTCTCCACGTCGACGAGACCGCGCTGCTCGATCCTGACGAGCAGCGCGTAGACGGTGCCCTCGGCGATGTCTGAAAAGCCGCGGTCGCGCAGCCACGCCGTGATCTCGTAGCCATAGGCCGACTGGCCGGCCAGGAGCGCGAGCACGATGCCCTCCAGCGTCCCCTTGAGCATCTCCGTCATCTGCTTGCCCATGGTATTCCCTTAGCTACTCAGTGTCGCTTACTACTGGTACTTAGTAATAATGAATAGCATGGATGTCAACAGCCGAATGGACCTCGCCGCGCCGTGCAGACCTTTTCGTATCGCTTGCAACCGAACCGCCGTCCGGACGTTGCGAACCAGTACCCCGAAGCAAGACAAGGAGTGCTGGCATGACGTCCCCGAAGCGACAGCAGTTGCGGCTTTCCGGCGGAACCGAGCTTTCCTTCATCACGGCAGGCGATGCGGCAAAGCCCGCACTGCTGCTCCTGCACGGCTTTCCAAGCTCGGCACGTACGTTCGCAGGCATCATTCCCGAACTGGCGCACGTCACCGATGTGATCGCGCCCGACCTGCCCGGCTACGGTCAGTCGGAGCCCTTGGCCACACCGTCATTCGAGGCCCTCGGCGGTGCGATCCAGGAACTGCTGGACCATCTCGAGATCGGGCAGCGCTTCATCTACCTGCACGACTGGGGCGCCCCCGTCGGAATACATCTCGCCATGCGGGCGCCCGAGCGCGTCGCTGGCCTCATCATCCAGAACGCCAACGAGCATCGCACCGGCTTCGGGCCGCTGTGGCAGGACACATTCGAGTTCTGGAAAAATCCGACACCGGAGAACGAAAGGAGGGCGACGTCGCACCTGACCTTCGAGTTCACGCGCGAGCAATATACGGGCGGCTTGCCCGACGAAGTCGCGGCCAGGATCGAAGGCGAACCCTGGGTCGAGGACTGGCGCGTGATGAACCTGCCCGGCCGCATGGAAACGCAGCGCGCACTGATTGCCGACTACGGCAACCACGTTGCCCGCTTCGACGCCGTTGCCGACTATCTCAGGCAACACCAGCCGCCGGCGCTGATGCTGTGGGGCCGGCATGATCCGTATTTCGACATCGCCGAGACGCTGTCGTGGATGCAGGACCTGCCGCGCATGGAGGCTCATGTCTTCGACGGCAGCCATTTCCTGCTCGAAACGCATGCCGGGCCGGCACTCGACCTGATGCTGGACTTCATCGGGAAGCAGCCAACACGCTGAATGCGATGCTTCCGCGCGGCCCCAGAAAATTGGAACCACGCCGGAGCAGGAGGCTTGTTTCTACAGGCATCCACTTTCGAAGAAGGAGACCATGATGACCACAGCAACAGGCCATACCGAAGCCATCCCTGCCAGCCGCGTGATCGGAACAAATGTCTACAACACGGCCGGTGAACACATCGGCGATATCGAGGACGTGATGCTGGAGAAGACCTCCAACGGCATCATGTTCGCCGTCATCGGCTTCGGCGGCTTTCTCGGCATCGGCGAGAAATATCACGCCATCCCCTGGGCCTCGCTCGACTATGACAAGGGCAAGAGAGGCTATGTCGTTCCCTACAACAGGGAACAGCTGCAGGCCGCACCGTCCTACTCGGTCAACGAACTGACGGAAGACGATGGCCTGAAGGCGCGCGACGCCTCCTACAGCTACTACAAGGTTGATCCCTACTGGCAGTGACCGCCGGCTGTGTCGGGGGCCAAAACGGGCCCCCGACCTCACCAGAGTCACTCCCAAGGTGGAAATCCTCACGCACAAAGGTCGATAGATCCGGCCGGGTGCAAATTTTTGGAACCGACGCGCGACCAGCGGCTTGTCCCGAAGACGTATTGCGAGCGCAAGCGGAGGGCAATCATGCCGGCCAAGGCAAACAAGCTGATCGAATTGCACTCCAGTGGTGCGTTCCCCGATACGGAGACACAGGCTGAGACAGAGGCGCGGGCGCGTCTGGCGGCCATCGTCGATTCATCCTCCGACGCCATCATCAGCAAGGACCTCAACAGCGTCATCAAAACCTGGAACGCCGCGGCCGAGCGCATGTTCGGCTACACCGCAGCGGAAGCTGTCGGACAATCCGTGCTGATGCTGATCCCCGAACGCCTGCACAACGAAGAAAACGAGATCATCGAACGCATCCGCAACGGCGAACGCATCGGCAGTTTCGAAACGGTGCGGCTGTGCAAGGATGGCACGCCGATCCATGTTTCGCTCACCATCTCGCCGATCAAGACCGCCGACGGCAGGATCATCGGCGCGTCCAAGATCGCCCGCGACATCACCGCGACACGTGAGAACGAGCGCCGCATCCGACTGCTTCTGCGCGAGGTCAACCACCGGGTGAAAAACCAGTATGCCGTCATCCTGGCCATGGTGAAGGAAACCAGCCGGCGCTCCACGTCGCCCGAAGAATTCGAGCGCCATGTCCGCGACCGCATCGCCGCACTTTCCCGCTCGCACGACCTGCTAGTCTTGTCGGACTGGTCGGGCGCCAACGTCGCCGAACTGGTGCAGGAACACCTGAAGCCATTCGGACACGAGGAGCGCATCAGGGTGTCAGGCTCGCTGCTGACGCTCAACGCACGCTCGGTGCAATATCTCGGCATGGCCCTGCATGAGCTCGGCACCAATTCCGCCAAATACGGCGCGCTGGCCTGCCCGAGGGGCTCGATCGAGGTGACGTGGAAAGTCGCGACCGACGCGACCGGGGCGTCCGTTCTGCAGCTCAGCTGGGAAGAACGTTTTGCCGGGAAACCGGCGGCCTGCCACCAGAGCAACCCGCGCGGCTTCGGCAGCATTGTGCTGCTGCGGGCCACGCCGCAGGCACTGGACGGCAGTGCGGAGATCGACCGCGGCATCGGCCACGTACGCTGGCAACTGACGGCTCCGGTCGATAGCGTCACAGCCGTGCGTGACAACGAGGAAGAGCCGGCGCTCAGCCAGCAGGTGTTCGACCCGATCCGGCTCGTCCGTTCGCTATCGCTCCACGACAACATGGTGCCGAAGGCCGGTCAGGTCGAGGTCGGCGCCATGGTTGCAAACGGAGCGAAATGAGCTCCGTGAAGATGGTTCAACCAGCCAATCGCAACAGGAGGTCCAAATGCTGCACAATGAGATTTGGCTGCTTCTGCTCACTGTAGCGCCGATCGTCGCTGCCGGCCTGATCGGCTTCGCCATGCTCAGGCGGCGCGAGGAAGATTCGGCAGAACGGCGGGAACACGAGGCGGCAATGAGAAAGCTTCGTGTAAGTGCCGCTTCCGCCTCCCGCCGAGGCTGAGATGATGATCGCCGCGATGGGCATGATCAGGATTGGATCAGTCCCCGGACGTTGCCGCGATAATAGAGCCCGATGGGCTTGTCTTCGACAGCCATGACCGCGAAGTCGAGATCATAAATCTCGGCCAGCACTTCCGGGCGCATGAGCGCGGCCGGCGATCCCTGCTGCACCAGCCGGCCGTCGCGCATGGCGACGATGTGGTCGGAATAGCTGGAGGCGAAGTTGATGTCGTGCAGCACCAGCACGATGGTCTTGCCGAATTCGTCGACGGCCCGGCGCAGCAGGCGCATCATCGATACCGCCTGTTTCATGTCGAGATTGTTCAGCGGCTCGTCGAGCAGCACATAGTCCGTGTCCTGGCACAGCACCATCGACACGAAAGCGCGCTGGCGCTGGCCGCCGGACAGTTCGTCCAGGAACCGGTCGGCCAGGGGTGCCAGTTCGAGATGGTCGAGCGCGCGCTCGACATGGTCGCGGTCCGCCGCGGTCGGCCGTCCCTTGGAATGCGGATAGCGGCCGAAGGCCACCAGTTCGCGCACAGTGAGCCGGGAGGTCATGGCATTGTCTTGCCGCAGGATGGCGAGCTTGCGCGCCAGCACGTCGCCGGGGGTCGTCGTCACATCGAGGCCGTTGACGGTGATCGTGCCGGAGTCCATCGCCATGAGCCGGCTCATCATCGACAGCAGCGTCGACTTGCCGGCGCCGTTCGGTCCGATGATCGATGTCAGGCCTTTCTGCGGTAGGTCGAGCGTCACCGCATCGACCACGACGGTCTTGCCATAGGCCTTCGTCACCTTGTCGATGCGGATCATCGTCTCGCTCCGGAAAGCAGCAGCAGGATGAACAGCGTCCCGCCGAGGAATTCGATCAACACGCTGAGCGCGGTGTTGAAGGCGAACAGGCGCTCCAGCACGGTCTGTCCGCCGACCAGGACGATGACAGAAAGCAGGATGGCGACCGGCAGCACGACCTTGTGACGCGAGGTGCCGGCAAGATGATAGGCGAGGTTCGCGACGAGAAGCCCGAAGAAGGTGACCGGACCGACAAGCGCCGTCGAGACGGAGACGAGCACGGCGATGAGCATCAAAAGCACCGTCACCACGCGGCTGTGCGCCACGCCGAGGCTGATGGCATGTTCGCGCCCCAGCGCCAGCACGTCGAAGGTTGAGAAGAAGCGCCAGCCGACCGCCGATGCGACCAGCACGGCGAGCGCCGCGACGGAGAGGATCTCGCCATGGACGGTGTTGAAGGAGGCAAAGAAGCGGTCCTGCAGGACCATGAAATCGAGCGGATCGATCATACGCTGCAGGAAGGTGGACAGGCTGCGAAACAGCACTCCGAAGATGACGCCGGCCAGAAGCAGCAGATGCAGGCTGCGCACTTCGCCCGACAACAGCCAGCGGTAGATGAGCGCGGCGAACAGCACCATGGCGGCGGCGTCGATGACGAAGACGGCGCGCGGCCCGACCAGGCTGGAGTAACCGGCGCCGAACAGGAAAACGACGACTGTCTGGACAAGTACATAAAGCGCGTCGAATCCCATGATCGCAGGCGTGAGGATGCGGTTGTTGGTCAGTGTCTGGAACAGCACCGTCGACACCGCGATCGAATAGGCGACGAGCAGCAGAGCCGCCAGCTTGGTGCCGCGAAACGGCAGCACGAAGCCCCAGTTGCCGTTCGCGCCGAGTGTCATGAAAGCCGTCATCGCTGCCAGGGCCAGCAGTGACAGCAGCGCGATGGGCAAAAAAGGACGACGGCTAACCAAGCTGCCTCCGCCGGCGCAGGAGCAGCACCAGGAAGAAGGCGCTGCCGACGACGCCCATGATGGTGCCGACGGGAATTTCATAGGGATAGCGGACGACCCGCCCGGTGATGTCGCAGGCAAGCAGCAGCCCGGCGCCGAGGATCGCCACCCAGGGCAGCGAGCGCCGGACATTGTCGCCAAGCACCATCGCGACGATGTTGGGGACGACCAGTCCGACGAAGGGGATCATGCCGACGGTTGCAACGACGCCGGCGGTGACCATGGCGACGATGACCAGGCCGAGCCGCAGCACGCGTTTGTAGTCGAGGCCGAGATTGGTGGAGAAATCCTCGCCGAGGCCGGCAGCGGTGAAGCGGTCGGCGGTGACATAGGCGAGCGCCGCCAGGAAGAAGGATACCCACAAAAGCTCGTAGCGGCCGCGCAGCACGCCGGAGAAATCGCCGGTGGTCCAGGCATTGAGCGCCTGCAAGAGCTCGAAACGGTAGGCGATGAAGGCCGCGAGCGCGCCGATGATGTTGCCGAACAGGATGCCGACCAGCGGCACCATCAGCACCGAACGCAGCGGTATCGAGCGCAGGATGCGCAGGAACATCGCGGTGCCGGCGAGCGCGAAGACGGAGGCGACGAGCATCCTGGCGAAGATCGGCGCTTCGGGTGCAGCGAGCGTGACGGCCAGGATGCCGAGGCTGGCCGAATCCACCGTGCCGACCGTGGAGGGCTCGACGAAACGGTTGCGGGCCATCATCTGCATGATCGTGCCCGCCACCGCCATCGACACGCCGGCCAGCATGATCGCCAAAGTGCGCGGGATACGGCTGACCAGCATGATCTCGGCGGCCTGGCTGTCGCCGCTTTGGCCGAACAGGGCAAAGGGCGAGATGTCGCTGACGCCGACGAAAAGGCTGGCCAGCCCCAGGCAGGCGACGAGCAGGATGGCGGCGGCTATCTTCAACGCGATTTCCGGGAGAGGCTTTCGGGGAACCGGCCGCTCATGTCCGGCCGGGATGTGGAAGGGCGATGTGTTTCATTCGCCAGGGCAATTGCAGATGGCGGCGACGCGAAGCCGGGGTCTGAACCGCCGCACCTTCGTCCGCGTTCCGGAAAGGATGGCTGCGGCCCGCGCACGACGCATTGCATCGGAATGGGCGAGACGGGAACCTCATACGCGCCACCCCAGCTCACTCACCCGGCTTGTCGAAAGCCTTCGACACCTGCTCGATGCTCTGGTGAAGCGCGGTCAGGCCGCCGCCGACAAGATACCAGTTGGCGGGCTCCAGATAGACGACCTGATGCTGTTTCCAGGCCGTCGTCTGCCGGACCAGCTCGTTGTCGAGGAAGGCCTTCGCCGGGCTGCCCTCGCGGCCGATCGCGGCGTCGCGGTCGATGACATAGAGCCAGTCCGGATTGGTCTTGAGGATGTATTCGAACGAGACGGGCTGACCATGGGTGCCGTTGTCGAGGCCGGTGGCGGCGGGAACGATGCCGAACGCGTCATGCAGGATGCCGAAGCGCGACCCGGGGCCGTAGGCGCTGATGCGGCCGCCGGTGGTGAGCACGATCAATCCCTTGCCCTTGCTGCCCGCCTTGGCCTTCACGGCGCTGACCGCGCTGTCGAGGTCAGCGACTGCTTTTTCGGCCTCCTGCTGCTTGCCGAAGATGCGGCCAAGGGTCTTCACATTGTTCTCGACCGAGCCGAGATAGTCCGTGGCGTTGCTGGTGAGATCGATGGTCGGGGCGATCTTCGACAGTTCGGCGAACTTGGCGGCGGAGCGGCCCCCGACGATGATGAGATCCGGCCTGGCGGCATTGACCGCCTCATAGTCCGGCTCGAACAGCGTGCCGATCTTGGCGTAGGCGTCCGCATTGTACTTGGCGAGATAGGCCGGTTTCGGCCCGCCGGGAACGCCCGCCACCGCGACCCCGAGGCGGTCGAGAGTGTCAAGCGTGGCCAGATCGAAGACCAGGACCCTGGCCGGCTGCGAGCCAAGTTTCGTCTCGCCCTGCGCATGGCTGACCGTAATCTCTTCCGCATGCAGCGACAGACACGCCAGCACCATAAAGGCGAACGAGGCGATGAGGGGACTGATCTTCTTGAACATGTTTCTGCCTTTTCGAAGTGCGCCTGTGCCGGCGACGTTTTCAATTGCCGCCGGAGACTTTCGAGCCTTTGGTTATGGAAGCCGGGTTTTCGGGAGCCGGGCTGATGCCGTGCAGCGAAAAACGCAGGGCGTCAGTGACCGAGAACGGGAGCATGCTGCCGTGGCTTTCATCGGAGAATTGACGATAGCCAAGCGCGAGCCCGCTCGCCTTCAGAGCCTCGTGGACATCGTGGCCGTTCGGCCCGGAGCGCAGCGTCTCGATCCGTTTGAGAGTCGTGGCGTCCGCCCCCGGTCTCTGCGCCCGCTTGCCGCTCGTTTCGATCAGCAGCTTCTTGCCCTCGCCTGAAGACGGGTCGCGCAGGAACTGCTCCATCTCATTCAGGATCGAGCGTCCATTCCACCAGATGGACGGGTCGGCCGCGATGTAGGTCTGGAAGGCATCCGGCTTCGAGAACAGCACGTGCAGGGCAAACAGCCCGCCGAGCGAATGGCCGAAGAGCGTCTGCCGCGTCCGGTCGATCGGAACGCGGCGTTCGACCTCGGGCTTGAGCGTCGCCTCCAGGAAGTCGCGGAAGGAATCGGCACCGCCGGTCTTCGGAGCGTTCATCCCCGGAGGGATCAGTGCGGCCGGCGTCAGCGGCGTCAGGTCGAAGAAGCGCAGGCGCACGATCTCGCTGCGATCGTCGCTTGGATAGCCGATACCGACCAGTACGGCACGCATGTCAGGCTCTTTTGCGAGCACTTCCTGCGCCAGGGCAAAGGTCGTGTTGCCGTCGATGAGATAGACCACCGGGTAGCCCGTCGACGGCGGCGGTCCGTCGGGCACGGACAGGAAGATCTTGCGAACGGCAGCGTCGGGACTGCCCAGGTCGAAGCTCAATTGCCTCGGCCCCTCGGCAGACGTCGCGACGGCGAATGAGGTGGCCAATGCGGCAGCCCCCAGGCCGATCATCAATCTCAGCTTGCGCGCGGCCATTGTCAGAAGGTCGACCGCAGGCTCATCCACAGCCGCCGTCCCTCGACCACGGCGTTGTAGTCGTTGGTTTCGACACGCTTGTCGAAGACGTTGTAGATCGCCGCGTTGAGGGTGACGTTTTCGTTGAAGCTGTAGGACGCGCCGATGTCGGCGGTGAGATAGGCGCCGTATTTGCGGGCCCTGATGGTCTTGCCGTCGCTGCCGTAGACCGGCACCCCTTGCGTGCCGATGCGGAGGCCGGAATTGATCTCGGAGCCATGGTAATTGCCGGCCGCCCAGGCGCTTAGTCCGTCGATCGGCGTGGTCCAGTCGGCGCGGATGTTGCCCATATGCGTCGGCGTGCGTGTCAGCGGCAGGCCGGCGAAGTCGCCCGTCTTCTGTTCTGAATCGGTGTAGGTGTAGCTGGCGCGCAAGGTCAGCGTGTCGATGACCTGCCAGTCCGCCGTCAGCTCCACGCCCTGCAGCACGGCATCGTCGATGTTGTAGCTGTACCAGAGCCGGTAGTTCGGATCCTCCTTCCAGCGCGCGATCGAACCGTCCGGATTGTAGACCAGCGCGTTCGAGATCTTGTCCTTGAAGTCAGTGTAGAAATAGGTCGCGCCGGCGCGGAAATTCGAGAGGTTGTCCCACAGCACCGTCGCCTCGTAGCTGAGGCTCTTTTCTGGCCGCAGATTGGGATCACCGATGATGACGCCGCAGGTGCCCCGCGGCCCGTAGGTGCAGTTGGCGCCGCCTGTCGTATAAGCATAACCCGGCGCGATGGTGCGGATTTCAGGAGCCTTGAAGCCGGTGGAGACGCCGCCCTTCAAGGTGATCTGGTCCGTGGTGTGCCAGACGCCATAGACACGCGGGCTGAAATGCGACCCGTAGATCTCGTGGTTATCCATGCGCAGCCCGCCGGTCAGGGCGAAGTCCGGCGTCAGCTGCCATTCATCCTCGGCGAACAATGCCCACTGCCGGATGCTGAACTTCTCGTCCACACCCGTGCGCTTGCCGGGATTCTGGTCGGTCAGCGTGCCGTCGATGAACTGGCCGCCGGTGACCAGCGTGTGCTGGCCCAGCAGTTCGAACGGCGTGGTGAACTTGCCGTCGACGACCGTGTTGCGGATTTGCGGCGAGCGCTGGTTCTCGATGAACCTGGATGTACGGCCGTCCCAGTTGAAATTGGTGCGCTCGGCCCATTCCTGCGAGATCGAGAAGTCCGATGTCGTCCAGCCCCAGCGCCCGGTATGCGACAGCGACCAGTGGTCGCGGTCGTTGTAATTGTAGCTGTTGCTGGTGGCGGTGTTGCCGACGCTTGCTTCCCGCCGCAAGGCCGTGCGGCCGGCCTCGAAGACGAAGTCATGGTTCTCGTTCGGCGTGAAGGTCAGGCGCCCGGTGAGATCGGTATCCTTGTATTGCGGGTTGCCGGCGCTGAACGCATCTTCCTCGCGCTTCAGGCCGCGTCCCCACAGCTGCGCGCCTACCAGTCCGGGGATGATGGGCCCACTGGCATAAACGCTGCCCTGCGCGGAATTGCCGTAGCGCGAATGCTGCTGCACGGTTCCGTCTACCGTGGCGGTTCCCGTCCAGCGGTCCGCAACCTTGCGCGTGATGATGTTGATGACGCCACCCATGGCGTCGGAGCCGTAAAGCGAGGACATCGGCCCACGCACCACCTCGATGCGTTCGATGGCGCCCACCGGCGGCAGGAAACTCTGTTCGAAGCCGGAGTTTCCGTTGGTGCGGGCATCGCGCGTGCTCTGTCTTTTGCCGTCGACGAGCAACAAGGTGTAGGCACCCGGCAGGCCGCGGATGAAAATGTCCTCTTCGCCTGCGGCACCGGTGACCGCCACGCCCTGCACGCTGCGCAGCGCGTCGGTGAGGTTGCGATAGGAACCCTTCTCCAGTTCCTCGCGCGACACCACCGTGATGCTGGCCGGTGCGTCCTTGACGTTCTGCTCGAAGCCGGTCGCCGTGATCACGATACGCTCCAGCAAGGTCGGCTTCTCGGCCGGCTGAGCGGCGGCAGCGGTCTGGGCCGCTGCGTCATAAGAAGAAAAGGCCATGAGGCCAAGGCCTGCAACACCGCACCACAGCTTCGAGTTCAAGCGCGATCGCCCCAGGCCGCGATCGCCGCGCGAAATGTCCCACCCAGCCACCATCAATTCCCCGCCCGTTAAAACTTGAGTAAGTTAGTCGCCTTTTCTGATTGCGACGCGAGAAGGTCAACGCCTATGTTTCGGAACGATTCCAAATTCAGGAAAACGCAAATGGCGGCAGACCAATTCGTCAGCGCGGGCACGGATATGCCAGACGGTCGCCTGAAGGCGTCGGACACCAAGGCACAACGCCGGCCAATCGAAGCGACGCACCCCGCCTCGTCCTATCTTGGCAAGCTGCGGCTGCTGGTTGCGCTGGACTGCCTGCTCGTCGAAGGCAGCGTCACCAGGGCGGCGCAGCGCCTGGCGCTTAGCCCCGCCGCCGTGAGCAGGCTGCTTGGCCAGGCCCGCGAGCTCTACGGCGATCCCCTCCTGAAGCGCTCCGGCCGCCGGCTGGTGCCGACGCCACGGGCGGAGTCGCTGCGCAAGCGGCTGCGCGCACTGGCCGCGGAAACCGAGCGGGTGATGGACCGTGACATGCCGGGAGCCGGCCGTGAAGAGCCGGATCCGGCTGTGCTGGAGAGCTGGCAGCGCGAGCCGATGGTGCAAGCGCCACCGCTGGCGATGCGGCCGGCTTTCCTGCTCGACGACGAGCCGGGGCCCGAGGCCCTGGCGCGGCAGTTGGCCGGTATCGAAAACGATGGCGACCCGCGCCGGCGGCTTGCCAAATACATTGCCGTCGTCGGCAGGAAATCGGGTAATTCGCGGCCGTTGACGCTGACGGAGTCGCAGGATGCCTTCGCGACGATCCTGCAGGGCGATGCCGATCCGATGCAGGTCGGCGCGCTGCTGCGGCTGATCAGCTATCGCGGCGAAACCGCCGCCGAACTCGCCGGGCTTGTCCGGGCGGCCAGGGACAGCTTCCATGCCAGCGGTGCAGCCAAGACGGGCGCCGACCTCGACTGGCCTGCCTACCCCTCGCCGCGCTCGCTGCGAACACCTTGGTTCGTCCAGTCCGCGCTGCTGGTGGCGGATGCGGGCCATCGGGTGGTGATGCACGGGTCACATGCCGGCGGAAAGCTGGAGCGGGCCGTGGAGGCGATCGGGATTCCCGTCGCCCTGTCGACCGCCCAGGCAAGGGTGGCACTTTCGCAAAAGAACATCGTCTACATGCCGCTGGCCGGTTTCGGCGCGCGGCTGCAGGGCCTGATGTCGCTTTATCCGCTGTTCGAGTCGCGCAGCTCGATCAATTCCGCCGTGCATCTTCTCAACCCGCTCGCCGCACGCACGATGCTGCTCGGCGTGTCGCAGCCGGCCTATCGGGAACTGCACAGGGACACCGCCCTGCTGCTTGGCCATGGCGATCTTTCCATCGTCGCCTCCAGCCGCGATGTCGCCGAATGCAATCCGTTCCGGGCGATGACGATGCATCGTCTGGTGGAAGGCAGGCCGGTCGACCTCATGACCGCGGCGCAGTCCGAACCCGTGTCGCAAGGCATCGGCGGCCTTACCAGCCTCGAATACTGGATGGCGGTGTGGTCGGGCGCCGCGCGCGATGCCCGGGCGACAGAGATCATCGTCCTGTCCGCCGCGCTGGCGTTGATGACGATCAACAAGGCAGCGAACGAGGAGCTAACCTCCTATCGCGAGCTGGCTGTGGAGCTGTGGGAGCGCAGGCACAAGCGCGCATGCTCACATCAATCGCGATGATCCTCCACCGCGGCGTGCCTCAGTCCGGCAGCTCCATGTTCACCAGCAGCACCATGTACAGCAGCCAGATGGCCGCCATAACACAGCCGATCGCAACATAGACATAGCGGGCGCGGCTCTTCGTCAGCCAGGCCGCGACAAAGGACAGCAGAGCGCCCAACGGCAACAGGAATATGACCGGCATTCCATTCAACCTTGTTGTCGCGATCACGGCAGCGGGATCGCCCCGGTGGCGTGCGGCACCGCATAGCCGCGGATCACCGCGGGCCGGGCGGCGATTTCGAGATACCAGCGGCGGATATTGGGGAAGTCGGTGAGGTCGACCTTGTGGCGCACGAAACGCGACACCCAGGGCCAGATGGCGACGTCGGCGATCGAATAGTCGCCGGCAACGTATTGCCGGCCCTCGAGCCGAACCTCCAGCGTCTCGTAAAGCCGGCGCGTCTCGGTGCGGAAGATGTCTTCGGCATAAGGCGCCTTGCCCGGATTGTAAGTGAGGAAATTGTGGGCGTGTCCGAGCGTCGGGCCGAAATTGCCCACCTGCCACAACAGCCATTCCAGCACGTTGAGCCGGGCGCTTGCCTCTTGAGGCAGCAGGCGGCCGGCGCGCTCCGCAAGGTGGATCATGATCGCGCCCGATTCCATCAGCGTGCTGCCGTCTTCAAGGACGATGGCAGGGATCTTGGCCGAAGGGCTGACCGCGCGGAAGGACGGCGTGTGCTGGTCGCCGCGCGTGATGTCGACGGCATGCGCGCGATACGGCAGGCCGAGTTCCTCGAGCAGGATCGAGATCTTCAGGCCGTTGGGGGTGATCCAGGTGTAGAGGTCGATCATCAGTCGAACATCATTTCATCGACCGAGAGGCCGGAATTCATGGCGCGCCGGCTGGTGACGTCATCGAGGCCGGCAAAAAGCTCACGCAGCATGCCGACCAGACGCGCGACGCGGATGTCGGCGACCTGGTAGAGGATCGACTTGCCGTCGCGCCGACCCTCGACCAGCCCGGCCTGCCTGAGCTCGCCGAGCTGCTGCGACAGTGTCGGCTGGCGGATGCCGAGTTCCTCTTCCAGCGTGCTGACCGAACTTTCCTGTTCCATCAGGAAGCACAGGATCGCCAGCCGGTTGGGATTGGCGAGATGCTTCAACAGCTCGCTGGCCTCGCCGACGCTGGGACAGAGTTTGGGGGATATCGGCTTGGCCATGGGTCCTCACCCGGGATCCTGATTTGACGCTTCATAAAAAAGTATAGTGACGCGACTGACGGCACAAGCACGGCAGCGTCCCTTCGAATGCCCCGCAAAGGAAATGCCGTTGCGGGCGGGATCGGCGCGATAAAAATCCTTTCCACCCGATGCAATTGGCATGAGCGCACTCGGATTCACTTCATAAAAAAGTAAATTGATATGGCAATCCACAAATACGATAGAAATTATGAAGATAGGCGTTCACCCTTCCAACCTGCACCTGATGCTGGCCCGCTCCTGGCCCGGCGCCTTTGCATCGCTGGATCCGCAATTCGTGCTTTATCCGGAAGGCCGCGACACCGGCCGGCTGCTGCATGAAGGGCGCATCGACTTCGGCGGCACCGGCTCGACCCCGCCGATCGTGTCGGAAGCCAACTCCTTGCGCGTCTCCTACCTTGCCGCCTCGGCGCCGCGCCCGGCCAATGGCGGTATCTTCGTGCGCAAGGACAGCGCCGTGCGCAGCGTCGGCGACCTCAAGGGCAAACGCGTCACGCTCATCGACGGCTCGTTCCACACCTACCTTCTGGCGCGCGCCATCGAAAGCGAAGGGCTGCGCCTGCCGGACATCGAGACGGTGGAACTGAAGCCGGAGGAGTCGCTGGATGCGCTGCTTGACGGGCGCGTCGATGCCTGGATCGCCATGGCACCGCGGCTCGAAAAGGCGCTGGAGCGCGATGATATCCGTTTGATCGCCCGCTGCGGCGACACCATCCCCAACCGATCGGTGTTCTGGACGCTCGCCGGGCGCCGGAACGCCAACGATGCCAGGGCCGAGATCCTGGCCGAACTCGCCCGCGTCGGCCGCGAGGTGCAGGCCGATCCGGCGCGCGCCGCGGCACTGCTGGCGGCCGCGCGCATCAGCGACGGCGACGCAACGGCCTGGGAACGTGTCATCCGCTCGCGTGATTTCTCGATCGTGGCGGCGGATGCCGCGATCATCCAGGAACAACAGGACGAGGCCGATACGCTCTATCGGCACGGCTATCTCGACCAGCCGGTGCAACTCGGCTCCAGCAACGAAAAGGTCCCGGCATGAACGTGCTCTGGTACATGTGCGCGCCGGACGGCGCCTATCCCTGGCAGCCGGAAGGCTCGCGCCAGGTCGACTACGGCTACTATCGCCAGCTCGCCCAGGCCTATGACCATCTCGGTTATACCGGCGCGCTGTTCGCCACCGGCGCGCATGACGTGTGGGTGCTGGCGGGAGCGCTGCTGCCCTATACGGAGCGGCTGAAATTCCTCGTCGCCATCCACCCCGGGCTGGTCGCGCCGACGCTGCTGGCCAAGATGGCGGCGACGTTCCAGGAGTTTTCCAAAGGCCGCCTGCTCGTCAACATCGTCTCGGGCGACGCCAAGATGCTCGGCGCCTACGGCATGACCATGCCGCATGACGAACGCTACGACATGGCGGACGAATATCTCACCATCTGGCACAGGCTGTTCAAGGGCGAGACGGTCGACTTCCAGGGCAAGTATTTCAACACGGTCGGCGCCAAGCTGGCTTTGCCGGTCGGCGAAAGCATCGCACCGCCGCCGCTGTGGTTCGGCGGCTCCTCCGACAAGGCGCTCGAGGTCTCGGCCAAGCATGTCGACACCTACCTGTCCTGGGGCGAGACGCCAGAGCAGATCAAGGCCAAGGTCGATGCCGTGAAAGCCAAGGCGGCGAGCCACGGCCGCACGCTGGACTACGGCATCCGCCTCTATGTCATCGTGCGCGAAACCGACAGCAAGGCATGGGAAGCGGCCAGCGACCTCTATGCCCGCATGGACGAAAGGGCGATCGCCGCCAACCAGCGCTTCGTCTCCAATTCCGACTCGGTCGGGCAGCGGCGGATGAGCGCGATGCATGGCGGCGTCAAACCCGACGATTTGCGCGAGCTCGAAGTTGCCCCCAACCTGTGGGCCGGCATCGGCCTGGTGCGGCCAGGGCCGGGCACAGCCATCGTCGGCTCGCCCGACACGGTGATCCGCACGCTGGAAGCCTACCAGGCCGCCGGGGTCGACACCTTCATCCTGTCTGGCATGCCACTGCTGGAAGAAGCCTATCGTTTCGGCGAAAGCGTGCTGCCGCGCCTCGACGTCAAGCGCGAGGTCTCCCAGGCCAAGAACTTCACCTGGTCGACCCTGTTCGACCGCGACCTTTCCAAAGCGTCCGCGGGCTGAACCCATGAGCGCGTTGGATCTTACGGCACCTACCCCCGCCCCGGGCGCTGCACGACAGGCAGCGCGGCTGTTGCGCTGGCTGGAACAAGGACTGGGTGCGGTCTGCGCGCTGCTGCTCGCCGTGCTTCTGGTGGTGGTACTGGCCACGGTGCTGCTGCGCTATGTCTTCTCCACCGGCCTGCTCGGCGCCGAAGATGCCGGCATCTGGCTGCATGTGGCGCTGATCGCGGCCGGCGCGCCGCTGGCCATCAACAGCGCGCTGGCGATGCGGCTGGATATCTTCGTGCGGCGGATGCCGGCAGCCGGCCAGGCCATCGCCGATGTCGTCGCAGACGTCTTCTCGGTACTGACCGGCCTCGTGCTGCTGTTCGGCGGCGCCGCCATCGTCGCCAAACTCGGCGGCATCTCGCCATCGCTCGGCCTGCCGGAATGGATCCGCTTCGGCTTCCTCGGTGCGGGCGGTGCGCTGGTGCTGCTGGCATTGGCGCTCAGCCGCGTGGCTGAAGGGCGCAGCGGCCAGTTCATCCTCGCCGCCGTCATCGGCGCAGCACTGTATCTCGCCGCAACACGGTTTTCCGTGGAAGTTTCCTGGCCGCCGAGCCTGGTGCTCGGCGTCATCGCCGCCGTCGGCCTGGTGGTCGCCGCACCCTTGCCGCATGCCTTCCTGGCCGCGTCCTACATCGCGCTCCTGTTCGGCTCGACCCTGCCGGAAGCGGCGATCGTTTCCTCCACTGTCACCGGCCTGTCGAAGTTCCTGTTGCTGGCGATCCCGTTCTTCCTGCTGGCCGGCGGCTTCCTGACCATCTCCGGCGTTGCCGGGCAGATCGTGCGGTTCGCTGCGGCGCTGGTCGGGCACCGCCGCGCCGGCCTCGGCCAGACCGCGCTTTTGACCAGCGTGCTGTTTTCCGGCGCCTCGGGCTCGTCGGTGGCCAATGCCGCCTTCGGCGCCGCCACCTTCCAGCCGGAATTGGTCAAGCGCGGCTATCCGCCGGCGCAGGCGGGCGCAATCATCGCCGCGACTTCGGTGCTGGACAATGTCATTCCGCCGTCGATCGCCTTCCTGATCCTGGCAGCGGCAACCAACCTCTCGGTCGGCGCATTGCTGGTTGGCGGCTTCTTCGCCGGCGGCGTCATGGCTATCTGCCTGGCTGTCGCCATCCACCTCACCGTACGCGAAAACACCACCCAGCCGCGCGCCGACGCGACCGAGCGCTGGCGTTCCGCCATCGGCGCCATTCCCGCCTTCGGCCTCGGCGTGCTGGTGGTGGTCGGCATCCGCTTCGGTGTCGTCACCACCACGGAGGCGGCGGCACTTGCCGCCCTCTACGCGCTGCTGCTCGGCCTCTTTGCCCGCCTGCGCGCCGCCTCGCTCTATGAGGCCGTGCGGAAGGCGGCGGTCGAGGCATCGGCCATCGGCCTGTTGATCGGCAGCGCCGCGCCCTTCGCCTTCCTGCTCGCCGTCGACGACATTTCGGGGCTGGTCTCCGGCATAGCGACAAGCCTCGGCGCCGGCGCGCTCGGCGTGCTGATTTCCATCAACCTGATCCTGCTGGTGGTCGGACTGGTGCTCGACATCGGCGCGGCGATCCTGCTGTTTTCGCCGATCTTCCTGCCGATCGCAGTTGCCGCCGGCATCGACCCGATCCATTTCGGTGTCATCCTGGTCGTCAATCTGATGATCGGCGGGCTGACGCCCCCGGTCGGCATGCTGGTCTATGTCGTCTCCGGCGTCACCCGCATTCCGGCGCCGACGCTGTTCCGTGCCATCCTGCCTTACCTCGCGGCGCTTCTGGTTTCCCTGGCGATCCTCAGCGCCTGGGCCCTTCTCTTCTGACCCATTCTCAAGCAACGGATCTTTATCATGAGCAACCTCCTTAGCCGACGCAGTTTCATCCAAACGGCAGGCGCCGTTGCCGGCGGCGCGCTGTTCGCACCGGCCATCATCGGCCGGGCAGAGGCAGCAACGAAGCTGACAGTTGCCTCGCTGTTCGGCGACGACAAGCCGGAGACAAAAATCTGGTTCAAAATCCGCGACCTCGTCGAGGCGAAGCTGCCGGGGCAGTTCCACTTCAACATCGTCAAGGACGGCGCGCTGGGCGGCGAAAAGGAAGTCGCCGAAGGCATCCGGCTGGGTTCCATCCAGGCCAGCCAGTCGACCGTGTCGTGGCTGACCAGCTGGGTGCCGGAACTGCAGATTCTCGACCTGCCCTTCCTGTTTCGCGACGCCGCCCATGTGCGCAAGGTCGTCGACGGCGACGTCGGCAAGGAGCTGAAGCAGAAGCTGCTGGCGCAGGACTTCGTCGCGCTCGACTACATCAACTACGGCGCCCGCCACCTGCTCGCCAAGCAAGAGATCGTGCGGCCGGAGCAATTGCAGGGCAAACGCATCCGCGTCATCCAGAGCCCACTGCACACCAAGCTGTGGAGCGCCTTCGGCGCGACGCCGATCGGCATTCCGATCACCGAGACCTACAACGCGCTGGCGACCGGCGTCGCCGACGCCATGGACCTGACCAAATCCGCCTATGCCGGCTTCAAGCTGTACGAGGTCGTGCCGTACCTGACCGAGACCGGCCATATCTGGGCATCGGGCGTTGTCTATTTCTCGACCGGCTTTTGGAACGGGCTGAACGACGAGCAGAAGGCGGTGTTCCAGGCCGCCGCCAGCGAAGGCGCCGCCTATTTCAACCAGCTCATCGTCGAGGACGAGGCGGTATCGGTGGCCAAGGCCGCCGAGAAAGGCGGCCATGTCGCGCAGCCGCAGGACCGCGCCGCATGGGAAAAGGGCGCCAAGGGCGTCTGGGAAAGCTTCGCCGGAACCGTGGGCGGCCTGGACAGGATCGAGGCGATACGCGCGGTGGCTTGAGGATTCGAGCCCTTTATCTCCCCCCTTGCGGAGGAGAAAGGAGCGCCCAGCTCGCCAGGCCATCCCCAGAGCGGTCCACTCCGGACAAACGAAGTGGACCTGTAAAATCTGCAAAACCTCGTAAATGCTAAGACCGCTTTTCATGAGGTTTTGGCCAGCATGCGGTCCCCCCACGCTTATCTGCTCTTCATCGCGACGCTTCTCACTTCGGTCGGCTATGGCGCGACATTCCTGCTGACGATGCATTTCCAGGCTCTCGGCGGCAGCGAGATCGACACGGGCACGACGCTGAGCGGCGCGATGGTCGGCACGCTGGTCGGGGTGCCGCTGGTCGGCTGGTTCGCCAACCGGATCGGCGCGGCGCGCATGGCGGCCCTCGGCGCGGCACTCGTCGCCGCCGGTTATCTGGGCCTCGCATGGATCCCGGCCGTCGCTCCCACGATCATCGTGGCCGGGTTCTTCATCGGCCTCGGCTGGGGAACGTTTTACCTGGCCGGGCCGATGTCGCTTTCCGTCCGCGTCACCGACAGCGACCGCGGTTTCTGGTTCACCCGCTACGGCGCGTTCCAGATGGGCGGGATCGGTTTCAGCCCGATCGTCGCAACCGCGCTGATCGACCATCTCGGCCTGACGACGGCGCAGGCGTTCGAGGTCGTCGCCGCATCGACGGCATTGGCGGCGCTGTTGCTGGTGATCTTCGAGAGGATCGCACCTTATGACCGCAATGCCGCCGCCGTCGCGCCCCGAGGAAACTGGGTGGCGGCGCTGCCGTCGATCGCGCGGACAAAGGCGCTCTATCCGATCGTCATGGTGGGATTGGGCGCCTGCGTGTTCAGCGGCATGCTGACCTTCCAGACATCGCTGGTCGAAGGAACGGGGCTGAAGGCCAGCAGCTATTTCGCGGTCAACGCCGTCACAGTCGTGGCCGCCCGCTTTACGCTGGCGCCGCTGCTCAACCGCGCCGATGGCGACAAGGCCTCCATCGTGCTGCTCATGCTGATGTGCGCGGCCGTCGCGGCAGCCTTCTGGCTCGGTCTGGGCGTTGGCGTCCAGGTCGCCAGCGCGATCCTGCTCGGGCTGGGATACGGGCTGGTCTATTCGCTGATCCAGACGCAGGCCGTCAACGATGCACCGGCCGAACACAGGAACGCAGCGCTGACCTGGTTCGTCATCGCCTATTTTGTCGGCATCTTCGGCTTCCCGACACTCGGCGCATGGCTGATCGTCCATGCCGGCCTGCCATGGTTCCTTGCCGCCATCCTCGGATTTGGCCTTGCCGAACTGGCACTGGCGTTGACCCGGCAGACCGGCGGCATGATCTTTCGACGGCCGAGGACAGAGGTTTCAAGATAAGGCAGCCGCCTATAGACCGCGGTTCGGCACGTAAAGGCAGAGCGAGCGCAGCGAGCCGGTCATGCCACCGGGCTTGCATTCGTGGAAGAACTCGTCGCGAGACGGCCTGATGCGACGATCACTGTATGGGATGAGTTCTCCGGTCGAGAGCAGATAACCGTCCCTGGTTTCCTTCACGTCGGAGGCCGGGGCCTGATAACAATCCAGCCCCGAGCAGCACTCGATGTCGTAGGTCCAGCCCGCAGGTGCATCATGTGCACTAGCCGAAGCGCACAGGAGGACCGAACTGATCAATGCAAGCAGTGCGACCGCGCTATCGGAGCCGGGGAAATGATCCACGGTTTTGAAATGAAGCCCTTCCCGGGCCTGGCGTGGTTTCCACATCGCTGACCACCCTGGCAGCCCTGCTGCCTGTCATCTGCGAACCTGAAAAACGCAACAACACCACGAAGGACATTTAACAACGCAGAAATCCGACAAAGGTTCCACGAAGTCGAACGCAGATCGGCAAAAGAAAACCCGCTCCGACGGAGCGGGTTATATTCGGGTGACGATCCCTCAGGGCAGACGGCCGAACCAGCTATCGACATCCTGCCTGGCCCGATCCTTGGCAATGCCGTAGCGCTCCTGGATCTTGCCTTCCAGCTGATCACGCTGCCCGGCGATCTGGTCGATGTCGTCGTCGGTGAGCTTGCCCCATTGCTCCTTCACCTTGCCTTTGACCTGCTTCCAGTTTCCTTCAACGCGGTTCCAGTCCATGGGTGTCTCCATTTCCTTGTCTTGGCGCATGATCCTGGTGCGAATGGTCTGCAACTTTTGCTTCGCGGACCTTCGGTTCGGGATCGTGCTCCGGGGCGGGATTGCCCGTTCTCGTTGTCTGCGACCGGGTGGCCGCGGCGAAAATCAGCCAGCCCGACGACTATGGAAGTTGGCGGCTGCCGGGCTGGCTGCAAAGCGACGTCCGCTTTGGCTGGGGCTCCGAGGGACCTGAGCCACCAACGGTTGAAAAACCATCGTCGGCGGGTCGGGTTCCGGATTTCTGCAGACCGGACACCGAACAGACCTGTGTTCAGCGCGTGCCGCCCGGAGTTTCGGTAGAGGGCACCGGCAGGAAAAGATGGACGGTCGTTCCCTCGCCGACCTGGCTTTCGATCTGGACATGGCCGCCCGACTGCCGGGCAAAATCATACACCTGGCTGAGGCCCAGTCCGGTCCCCTGTTCCGGCCCCTTGGTGGTGAAAAACGGCTCCATGACCTGGGCAAGGATCTCGCCCGATATGCCGCAGCCGGTGTCGGTCACCGAAATCCTGATGAATGGAGCGATCTCGCCTGTCTCGCCCACCGGCTGCAGCAAGCCGCCGGCAGTGGTGATGAAAAGCTTGCCCTTTCCGGCCATCGCGTCCCTGGCATTGATGGCGAGGTTGAGGAGAGCGATGTCGAGCTGGTCGCCATCAATCCGCACGGCCTCCACACCGGGATCGAGCTCGGTGTTGATCTCGATGCCCTTGCCCAAAGTCTGGTTGAGCAGACCGGCGATGGAAACGATCCGTTCGTTCGGGTCGACCATCTCCACCCCGGATGATTGACCTCCCGCGAAGGAAAGCAGCCGCTGCGCAAGGGCTGCGCCATTGTGGGTGCGGCCGAGCATCTCCTCGATCAATGACGCCGTTGCCGGATCGCCGCCGAGACGCCGCTGCAGCAGCCTGAGGCCGGATTCCAGAACGGCAACCAGATTGTTGAAATCGTGCGCGACACCGGCGGCCAGCCGGCCGGTGGCTTCGAGTTTCTGGGCCCTGCGCTGGCGGGCCTGCCTGGCCTTGCGTCTCGACACGTCGCGCAGCCGCACGAGCACGGCCGGCAGGCCACCCCACAAGGTCTCGGATACGCGCAGCTCGACCGGAATGCCGCCCCGGACCGGGTTATCGACGACGATCTCGGTGCCGGCGGCATTTGTGAGCGGACAGCCGAACACAGCCCGCAGCAACTCGTCGGGCTGACGATCGAACATGCGGCCGGCAACGGCATTGGCAAAAAGGATCATGCCCTGGGCGTCGACGACCAGAACGGCGTCGGTGGCGCTCTGATGCGCCGCCCTGCCCTGCCCGCGAGGCCTTCTAAAACCGGACAAGTGGGACGGAGCAGAGATTGCGTGACAGTCGCCCGCGACAACTTTCATGACCTGGTTCCTCCGTCCTGCAGATCGAAGTGCTCCAGGACCTGGTCTGGAACGCCCAGATGACCGACCAGCCGCCGCGGTGGCGCCTGCGTGTCATCGCTCAGAGCGGGAACGGCGAGAATGCCGGCGCTTCGGGCGGCTTGAGGGTCTGCAAGAATATCGACAACGGCAATCTCGATCCGGGCGCCCAGCCGCCGCAGGAGAACCTCCCGGCAATCCAGGGCGGCCTGCATGGCAGGCGTATCGCCCGCCACATAGAGATGAAGCCGAAGCGGCGCGTCAGCGCAAAGTTCCATGGTCATGTGTCACGCCTGCTGTTTGGCGTGGCAAAAGTGCTACGCCCGCGGAAGTCCAGTCGTCGACCACAGCGTTCCGCTTTTCACGCAAACGCTCCAACTTCTTGTTTTTACGCAATTCCAGCAAAACCGCTGCGCACTTTCGCTGGAATTGCTCTCAGGCATTTTCCGGGCTGGCGCGTGACCCCGTCCGACCGGACGCACAGCGCTCTGACTGCAAAACTTCGCCTGGATTGATCGGAAGCCTCAAAAGCACTTCAGAACCACGCCTTGTGTGCTGTTGTAGACAGACACGGGGAAGCCCGTCTGCATACTAGTGAACATATCTCGGCTTTTCGCGTTGGTCTCATGGAGACCGAAGCAAGAAGGGATGTATGGCCATGCCGGTATTGTTCGAAGACCTCGAAAACAATCTTCTGCGCGCCTTGAAGCCGGGGGACTGGGCCGTTCTGCAACCCCATCTGGAAGACTGGTCCGCCAGCTCGGGAACGCTGATCCACGAACCGGGCGATACCGTGCGCCATGCCTATTTTCCGCGTGCCGCAAGCCTGCTTTCCTATTTTGTCGACCTCAGCGATGGCCAGGGCATCGAAACGGTGCTGGTCGGACGCGAAGGGGCGATCGGCGGCATCGTCAGTCAGGGCAGGTTACCGGCCTTTGCCCGGGCCTCGGTCCAGGTCGGCGGCTCTTTCTGGCGGATCGACCTGGCGGAGCTTGAAGAAGCGAAATCGCAGTCACCGAGCCTGAGCCACCTGTTCGCCCGCTACGCTGACTGTCTGCTGGCCCAGATTTTCCAGTCGGTCGCCTGCAACGCAGCCCATTCGATCGAGCAGCGCACGGCAAAATGGCTGCTGGCGGCGATGGACCGGACCGGCAAGCACGACCTGACGCTGACCCAGGAACAGCTTGCCGCCATGCTGGGCGTCGGCCGCAGCTATCTGAGCCGCGTCTTCCGGGAACTGCGCGACGACGGCATCATCGAAACAAGGCGTGGCCGCATCATCGTGCACAAGACAGGTCGGCTCCGCTCCATCGCCTGCGAATGCAACGCCGCTGTCAGCCGGCATTTCGACGACGTGCTGAAAGGGGTCTACCCGAACGGCCAGAAAAACGGCGAGCAACACTGAATGGTGCATGTTTGAGGCGCCATTGCAGATTTTTGGAACGGGACCATTCCAACGGAATTCTAGACTGGTCTGAATTGTCCCCTGGAAGAGGCAATCTCGAACCCAGGGCAGGAAGCAAACCAAAGTCGGAGAGGTTGATGCCACCATTCAAAGCAGTGATCTTTTGCACGACCCGGGACTACAAGATTCCGGTCACGACCTTGTATGACGTGGAGCGGGCAATGGGCATGTCGTGGCCGAACAAATCGGCTGACAGTTATCGCAACGCTGCCTGCATCCTCGAACAGGCCAAGCTGGGCTGGTGCAGCCCGCGCGCCGCGTTCGACGCATTCGTCATGGCAGCCCGCGAACAGGGGCGGATCGTGGATTGCAGAAGGCTGCGGGAGCGTGTCGCACAGGAACTCGCTTCCATCGAACCGGAAGCGATCCGACCGGAGCGGACGACCCAGTTGTTCGGCCACCAGATCAGGAGACGTGCTCGGGTTGCCGCGCCGGTTTCGGCACGCGCCCGTTTCTACTGAGAAAATGTCCTGGAACGTCGCCGGCAGGGTCTTCATGGGAATTTCCGAAACCGCGCTGCTTTCTGCGCGGCCGTTGCAAGACCCTGTCGTTCAGCAACGGTTGTTCGACGCCTTTCGCTCGACGAGCCGGCGTGCGTCGTTACGGCGATTGAGCGACACCATGCCGTCGGTGGCTTTCGACCGGCTGAGGCCGGTCATGGCCTGGCCGTCCGCATAGGCGGGCACGCCCGTGAAGACATGATAGACGGTCCATGTCCGATCGGCCTCTATGCGCCGGCCATACTGGCGGTCCGCGCTGTCTGGCACCTGTGCCCCACCCTCATTGTCCCAGACGCCAATCGCCAGCGAATGCCGTTCAGTATCGTTGCTACGGGCGTTCATGGTGGTAGCCCTCCTCGGAGCTCTCCAGAGCGTTTCTGTTTTTAGCGGAAACGCGGAAGCGCTCTGTTTGTTTTTAACGCAATTCCGAACGCAAAACCGCTGCGCACTTTTGCTGGAATTGCTCGGGCGCACAGCACGCCGGAATAGAGCCTGTTGCCCTCTTCATCGGTGATGGCGAGGGCGTCCGGATGCTGAGGCATGTCCAGACTCTGCGAGAGGTGCCATGCGATCTCGACGGCATCGTCCAGATCGGCTGCTTCCGTGATTTCGCGGCCGACGACGGCATGAGCGTCGTCGGCCTCCCGAGTGCGGTAGAACTCGATTACGACTTTCATCGGCAATCCTCTCTCCGCTCCGGGGTTACGACCGTCAGGCCTTGCCCTTGCCGCGCAAAATATCACCGCCACCGGCAGCGGGTTTGCCGAACGGGCTTTCGGGTTTAGGCAGGCGCTTGTCCTGCTTCGGCTTTCTGATCTCGCGATTGCTGCGTTGCTGTCCCTTGGCCATGGCCGAATGTCCTTTCAATGAGAGTGGCGCCGTCCCCGGCAGGCGACATGCGTACCGGTTCGAGATGGTCCTGCGTGGTCACCCGCTGGTAGCGCTCGTCGTCATTGCGGATGCGGTATTGCGGCGAGCCGCCCTGCGGAGGAAGCGTGCCGGTGACGTGGTAGATGTCTTCGGTTTTCGGGAAGGTGCCGAAGCTGCCCTTCAACCGGACCGCCTGCCCAACCTCGAACAGATGCGTAAGGGTTTCCCGGCGAGCCGGACGGGCCAGGCGGTGAAGAATATTTGCGTTGGTCATGAGGGGTTGTGGTCCTTTTCCAGCGCGGCATCGAGGTCCGCCGGATTGATGGGAAACATCTGGCGCGTCGGGCCTGACTGGCCGATTGCAGGCAGATGGATGAATGTGGCGACACGCTGCCAGGCAAGCCAGGACATGCCCTCCAGCGGCTCCTCGTCATGATCGACACGGTAGTCGCCAGCCGGCTGCGGCGCGTCGAAACCGGGCAGCAGGAAGGTCGAAGAGAAACGCACTACGGTCTGCCTGGTGCGATTGGTCATGGTGTCGGCCCCGGGAGCGTTTCCGCTTTTCGCGGAAACACTCCAACTCTTCGTTTTGCGCAATTCCGGACGCAAAACCGCTGCGCACCTTTGCTGGAATTGCTCTGTGGGTATACGCCTGTGCACATCCCGTATCGGCCTCATCCGAACAGGCACGACCCCGACCACTGCCAGTACATCCGTGGTCAGCCTCGGCGATCGTTCCGTTCAGATGAAGCGACACGCCGCGCCGTGTTCGGCACATAAACATTCGCTATCGATAATTCGGTGGTAAGTGGCGGGTCTCTGACACCGCGAAGCCAATCGGCCAAATCAACGAATTTTATGTATGCGCCTTGATTGGGTTTTAAACAAGGCGCCCGGAGATTATTTTGAAATAATTTCTCTATTTCTCACGCGCAAGACATGCAATACAATTGGATTTTTTATAACATTCAATTCAATATAAGCGGAATTATTTTATTTTTATATTACTTACTGCAGTATAAATCGACGAAGAATATGAACTTATTTTTGGTAAATCTGGCACAGGAGCGCGGCTTGTTGCAAAGATTGCCCTCGCTTTCCCCAGCATGAAGGCGTAGGGTTGGTTATCGATGGCCATTTCAAGGGCGCTGTCGATTGAGGGCGGCCACCGTGCCCTAGCCCCAACAAAGGAGGACGCCGTGTCTTCCTCTACCTTACAAGCGATATGCTCATGATCGAGCAGTTGCTCGTCGACATTCGCGAAACCAGTTCCAGGCGCAATTTCAACCGAAAAACCGCCGCGTTTTCTTCTTCCGAGTACCGAGAAAAAGAGTCCCATTGAGGCCGATCTCCGAGGCAGGCTGACGGCATGCGCCAGCTACCGGACACAATGGCTGATGCCATGAAGCTGAGTAATTTCGCCGGGCAAGATGCACGAGAATTATTCAGACCGACCCCGTCGACCGCGAAGGGGTCGAACTCAGAAACAAAGCCGTCTCAGCATCGGAGAATTCGCCGGAAACAATATGAGGACATTTCCATGACCAACTATTCAATCCATGCAAAAAAAATCAATCATTACAGCTACCTGCTTGGAATGCTGGCATTTGCGGCATCCATTGTCGTTGTTTCCTATTTCGTACTTTATGAATGGGCATAAGACCGTCCGCGTAGCGCAAGCGAGTGCCTGACACCGCTGAGGGCAGGCGGCAGCGCAGTTCTAGAACAGGAACGTTTCAACGGCGGAGATCGCCATGACGCAAGAACGCAACGAACGAGATGCCCGTATCATCAAGCGCGCCGCGGAGATCTGGTCCGAGGAAGGCGGGCTTATGAACAGGCACGAGGCGCAATGGCTGACGGCCATGCGACAAATCGATGAGGAAGACAGGGGCGGTCGCGCGTCGACCGATAGGACAACACCCGCTGGAATCCGTGACCCGGAAAACCAGATGCATCGCGACATCCTGGAGCAATCCGCCCCGACAGCAGTCGACGACGAAACTCCCAGCTCAACCAGCGTCCCTTCCGGGATTCGCGCGGCTACCAGAGCGACCAGATGGCTTTTCGCGCGACGCTGACTGGGGCTAGATCGCGACAGACAAGACCTCCGCGCCCGCTCATCTCTACGCAATTCCGGACGGCCCGGCCCGGCTACCAGGGACGGGCTCTGTCGCGTGTCGCAGCCAGTTATGGCAACGTGTAGGCGATGACATAATCGCCGGGCTTGGTGCCGACCGAGCCGTGGCCGCCGGCAACCATCACCACATACTGCTTGCCGCTGGCGGTGGCGAAGGTCATCGGCGTGGCCTGGCCGCCGGCCGGCAGCCTTGCCCGCCACAGTTCCCTGCCGCTGGTGACGTCATAGGCGCGTAGATAGTCGTCGACGGCAGCCCCCAGAAACGCCACTCCGCCCCGCGTCAGCATCGGCCCGCCAATGCCCGGAACACCTAATTTGAAGGGCAAGGGCAGCGGCGTCATGTCGGTGACGGTGCCGTTCTTGTGCTTGTAGGCGATCTTGCCCGACTGCAGGTCGACACCGGCGACATAACCCCAGGGCGGAGCCTGGCAGGGAATGCCGAGCGGTCCGAGGAACGGGCCCATATAGACGCCATAAGGGGCGCCTTCATTGCGGTTCAGGCCCTGTTCGCTGCCCTTCTCATCGCTGCCCTTCGGCGGAATATCGGCGCGCGGCACCAGGCGCGAGGTGAAGGCGAGATAGGTCGGCATGCCGAACAGGATCTGCCGTTCAGGATCGACCGCGACGCTGCCCCAGTTGAAGACACCGAAATTGCCCGGATAGACGATTGTGCCCTTGAGCGAAGGCGGCGTGTAGCGACCTTCATAGTTCAGGCGATGGAAGTCTATGCGGCACATCAGCTGATCGAACAGCGAGACGCCCCACATGTCCTTCTCCTGCAGTGGCGGCGGCGAGAAGGTCAGGTCCGAGATCGGCTGCGTTGGCGCGGTGAAGTCCTCGGGGATCGCCCCGCCCGGTGCCGGTATCTCGCGCACCGGAATGATCGGCTCGCCGGTGCGGCGGTCGAGCACGTAGAGGTCACCCTGCTTGGTCGGCCCGACCAGCGCCGGCACTATGGAACCATCCGTCCTGGTCAGGTCGAACAGCACCGGCTGCGCCGGAACGTCCATGTCCCAGAGGTCGTGATGCACGGTCTGGCGCACCCAGCGCAGCTTGCCGGTGAGGATATCCAGCGCCACGATCGAGGACGAGAAGCGCTCGACATTTTCGCTGCGGCCCATGCCGAGCTGGTCCGGCACCTGGTTGCCGAGCGGGATGTAGACCAGCCCCAGCCGCTCGTCGACGCTGAACACCGACCAGCTGTTCGGCGAGTTGGTGGTGTAGGTGGCGCCTTCGGCGATCGGTTTGGTGTCGTCGGGATTGCCGGAATCCCAGTTCCACAGCAGCGCGCCGGTGCGGATGTCGAAGGCGCGGATGACGCCGGACTGTTCCTGCGTCGAATAATTGTCGTTGACCGCGCCGCCAATGATCAGCTTGTCGTCGACGGCAACCGGCGGCGAGGTCGAATAATAATAGCCGGCCGGATTGTATTTCATGCCGGCTTCCAGATGCAGCACACCCTGGTCGGCAAAGCTCGGGCAGACGTTGCCGGTTGCGGCATCAAGCGCGATCAGCCTGGCATCGGAGGTCGGCAGATAGACGCGCGCGGCACAGGGCTGGTCAACCGCGACTCTGCTGTCCGCCCAATAAGTGACACCACGGCAGGTCTGGTGCTGGCGGTCGGGATTGAGGCCCGGCTTGGCGTCGAACCGCCATTTTTCCTTGCCACTCTCGGCATCGAGCGCAATCGCCAGATTGTGCGGTGTGCAGAGGTAAAGCGTGTC
The DNA here is from genome assembly GCF_002858745.1 of Mesorhizobium loti. Classification (GTDB taxonomy): domain Bacteria; phylum Pseudomonadota; class Alphaproteobacteria; order Rhizobiales; family Rhizobiaceae; genus Mesorhizobium; species Mesorhizobium loti_F. Next base: position 128,806 of record NZ_PJRO01000016.1, read on the forward strand.
GCCGACCTTCAGCGGCGTGACCTGGTAGGTGGTTTCGCCGATATCGTCAGGCAGCTTCACGTCGCCGGTCTGGTAGCGCCAGGCCTCCTTCAGGCTGGCGACATTGGCGACGTTGATCTGGTCGAGCGGCGAATAGCGCTGGCCGAACTGCGTGCGGCCATATTGATGCCACTCGCCGGGCGGCACCAGATTGCCAAGCGAAGCGACGGCGGCACTCGACTTGGGAAGCTCGCCCGGGATGTCATGCGGATCGGTGGTCATCGAATAGGCGGCAACGGCGACGGCGGCCAGCACCGGAATGGCCAATGGCCAGGGACTTGGTGCCGTGCCGTCTGCCGGACGGAGCGAGCGGCGTATCCAGGGCGTGAGCAGCCAGAGCCCGAGAAGGATGATCAGTCCGCCGCGCGGACCGAGCTGCCACCAGTCGAAGCCGACTTCCCAGACCGCCCAGGCAAGTGCTGCGATCACCAGCAGCGCGTAGGCCCAGAGCGCGAAAGGGTTGCGCCGGTAGAGAAGCAGCGCCACCACAAGGAAGGCCAGGCCGATCAGGAGATAGGACGGACTGCCGCCCAGAGTGACAAGCCAGATACCGCCGGCACCGAGCACGAAACCGAACAGAGCGAGCAGGAGCGATGTGATTATGATCATGGCGCCGTCCAGGAATGAGATGCCGACCGTTGAATGACAGTTCGTAGACCCGCGACCCGAAGGGAGCTTAACGCCTTATTGCGATTGATGAAAGGCGCGGTGACGGAGCTGCGGGCAAGTCAGTTCTGCACCGCCTTGCACGCATCGGCATTCCGGCATGGAACACTGAAGGAAGGGAACCACCCCGGCCAAAGCACAGCCATGCGATAGCCGCGGAGGGATCGCCAGGCAGCCAGCCGGACACTCTCCAAAAAAGGGAAATACGCCTCGATCAGGATCGAGTTCGCATATTCGACAAGCTAGCCGCCGGCCTTAAGCCTTGCCGGCTTTTTTGGCGCGGGCCTTTGGTGCCTTTGGCTTGTCCGGGACAGCCACGGCTTCCTGGGCAAGGCGGGCTAGGCGCAGACGCTCGGTCTTGGCGGCACGCTTGGCAGCTTCGTCGTTGATGATCGCCTTTGCGGCTCTCGACGTGTTGTCATCCTTCGATTCCGTGCGCGTCGGCTTCGCCTTGAACATATCGTTGGCAACGGATTTGTTCATTTCAATCTCCGCGAATGAAAAAAGGCCGGGCGAACCCGACCTTCTCCAAAAGTCATCTCAATGGCCGGTGCCAGTACATCCGTGGTCAGCAGCCAGAAACGACCTGTCTCAGATAGCCTGCAGGTTTTCTGCAGAGCTTTTACCGGTCTTCCGATCGGCGACGACTTCAAAGTTCACCTTCTGCCCTTCGGCCAGGCCACGCATACCTGCGCGTTCCACTGCCGAAACGTGAACGAAGACATCGTTCGAGCCGTCATCCGGCGCGATAAATCCGAAGCCCTTGGTGGAATTGAAGAACTTTACTGTTCCGGAAGCCATCAGAATTTCCTTTCAATTGACATAGAAATTCGCCGCCTGACTTCATGCCAAACGTCGTAGTCTTCGAAATTGATAGGAAGATCGGTTAGGCGCCGAAACGCGAAAACAAGCTCAACAGGCAACATCGATTTGGAATACTTAGAACGATTTCGCAGCAAATACAAGGCTTGGCAAAAATATTCAAATTAAACATGGACAGCGGAGCACAGGGAGTGCATCGTTTTTCCCGGGCAGGGCCTCCGGCAAACGGGGAGAAAAGGATGCCTTCTTTCTACACTACAAGCAGAAATGCGCTGTTCCAGCTTCGCCGCGACCTATGGGGCTTACTGCAGGAAAAGCCGACGACCGCTGTAATTCCAGCGATCGCAACTTCGTCGCCAGCGGTGAAGCGCCATCGTCGCGACAATGATGCCTCGGGCGTGGCACGGCGTGCAAAAGAGATGATGGAACGCCATCATCTGATCTGAAGGCTTCCGGTCTCAGTTCGATTTTGATGCCTCGAAGCGCTTCGGCGGCGAGCCCAAGATTCCTTTCAAAACCTGAAATACTCTCCGATCAGGATCGAGTTCGAATATTCGACAGGCTTGCCGTCAGCCAGTACGAGCCGGAGCACGCGCACGACGGGATGACCCGCCGCGACGCCGGCGAAGGCGGCCTCCTCCGTCGTTGCGGATGACTGGATGAGCTGTTCGCGGCCGATGGTGAGCCCGTCGATGTCATGGCGGCGTTGCAGCTCCTGATAGAGCGAATTGCGTTCAAGGTCGGCCGGCCGCATCCCTGCCAGAAGGTTTCCCGGGATGACCGATCGCTGCTGCACCACCGGCCGGCCATCGAGCAATCTGAGCCGGCAGATCTCGCCGACCGTTTCGCCGAGCCGGACGCCGAGCGCGCGCGCCTCGGCCAGCCCGGCCCGCGTCTCGCCCATGCGCAACAGCTTCGTCGTCAATCGGAAGCCGGCTTCGCGCGCCGCCGTCGGCAAATCGACGATGGTGTCGTGCGACAGCGCGATGGAGCGGCCGCGATAGAGCGAATTGCGGCCCTGGTTCTTGGTGATCAGTCCCTCGGCCTCGACAATCGCCAGCGCCTTGCGCAGCGTGCGGCGCGTCACCTTGAAGTAGCGGGCGAGTTCGGTCTCGGAGGGCAGTGGTTCATTGGCCTGCCACAGGCTGTTGCCGAATTCCGCGGTGAGCGCGCGGGCAATGCGCACATGCACCGATTCCGGCACGGGCTCCTGCGCCGTCACCGCCCGCGAGCCCCCACGTTGCGCACGAGCACCGATGCGATGATGATGAGGCCGGTCAGCACATCCTGCATGTAGTTGGGGATGCCGAGAATGGTCAGTCCGTTGGCGACGACGGCGATGATCGCGGTGCCGAGCAGCGTGCCGGCAGCACTTGGCTGGCCGTCGCGGAACGCGGTGATGCCGAGATAGACCGCGGCATAGGCCTGTAGCAGGAAACCATTGCCGCCGGTGGGGTGCGCGCTGCCGAGCTTTGCCGTCAGCAGCAGCCCGGCAGCTGCTGCCATGGCGGAGCACAGGCCAAAGGCCTTGATCGTGGTCGGCACGACAGGGACGCCGGTGAGGCGCGCAGCCTCGCGATTGCCGCCAAGCGCCAGCATGCGTCGTCCGAGCTCGGTCCAGTCCAGCATCAGCGTCACGAACAGCACCGCCGCAAGGGCCCAGAGCGTCGGCACCGGAATGCCTGCGAGATAGCCGCGGCCAAGATCACGGAATGCCGGCGGTATGTTGCCGAACAGCGTGGCACCGGCGCTGAGCCAGAAGGTGAAACCGCCGATGATCGTGCCCATCGCCAGCGTCATGATGAAGCTCGGCACCCGCCATGCCGAAACAACCATGCCGTTGACGCAGCCAACCGCGAAGCCGGCGGCAAGCGTGACGGCGATGGTCGGCACGATGCCCCAGCCCTGGCCGAACAGATAGACGCTGGTGATGCCGGCCATCGAGACGATGGCGCCGATAGAGAGGTCGAACTCCGACACCGCCATCACGAACACCACGCCCAGCGCGACGATGGCAAGCAGGGCCATCTGCTGGGTGATGTTGATCAGGTTCGACGCCTGCGCGAAGCCCGTCGGCGACAGGATGGCAAACAGGGCGATGATGGCCAGCAGGCCAAGCAGCGTGCCGAAACGCGAGATCAAGGTCACGGCTGACTCTCCTGGTTTGCTCGCGACGATTGCACCGCCGCTTCGACGATCATTCGTCGGCTAATATCATGGTTCGACCTATCGAGCGTAATGACGCCGCCAGCCATCACCAGCACCCGCCCGGCCAGGGTGACCAGTTCCTCGATGTCGGACGTGGCGAAGACAACCGCGGCACCCTGCCCGGCCAGAGCGTGGCACAAAGCATGGATCTCGGCTTTCGAGCGCACATCGACGCCGCGCGTCGGCTCGTCCAGCAGATAGAGGCGACAGGTTGGACGCACCCAACGCCCGATCAGCGCCTTCTGCTGGTTGCCGCCGGAAAGCGTCGACATGCGGTCGCTGATGTTGCCGTATTTCACGCCGCGCTGCGCGAGGAGCTGGCCGACATCGCGGCGGGCCGAACGCCACGAGATAAAGGGCAATGCCCGCATCAGCCGGTTGAGCGGCAGGCGCGGCAGCAGCGCATTGTCGAGAATGGAATGATCCATCACCAGGCCTGCCGAGCGCCGGTCTTCCGGCGCAAAGGCGACACCCGCCCGGATGCGCGACGCGATCCCTTTTGCCGGCAGTGCACGACCGCCGATGGAAATGCCGCCCCGGCTGTGCGGGGCGGCGCCCCAGATCGATTTGAGCAGGCTCGACCGGCCGCTGCCGACGATGCCGTAGATGCCGACGATTTCGCCGGCAGCGACGGTAAGGTCGATGGGCCGGCGCCCGGGAGCCGCGGCAAAGTCCGACAGCGCCAGCACCGTTGGACCGGTCGCCACCGCCTGTGCGGCTGGCCGCGTGTGAAACTCGCCGCCTGCCATCAGCGCGACAAGCCGGTCGCGGTCGGTATCGGCGATCCGCCCCGAACCGACTGTCGCGCCGTTGACCAGCACCGTGTAGTCGTCGGCGATCGCCATCACCTCCTCGAGCCGGTGCGACACGAAGATCACGGCGCAGCCATATGAGGCGAGCTGGCGAACGATGCGGTGAAGAACCGCCGCCTCCTTTTCGCTCAGTGCCGCGGTCGGCTCGTCGAGCACTAGGATGCGCGCCTCGTCCATCAGCGCCCGCAATATCTCGACGATCTGCTGCCTGCCGATCGACATGCGTCCGACCGGCTGGTCGATGTCGATGTCGAGGCCGTAGCGCTGGCATGTCCCGGAAAACCGGGCGCGCATGCCGCGCCAGTCGATCAATCCGCCGCGCCGTGGATAGCGGCGGCCGACCCAGGCATTCTCATAGGCGGTGAAATTCGGCACCAGGTTCAATTCCTGGTGCACGAAGCGCAGGCCGGCCTTTTCCGAATGGGCCGGCGTCTGCGGGGCGAACGCGCGGCCGTCGAGCAGCATGCGGCCACCATCCGGCTGGTGCACGCCGGAGAGGCATTTGAGCAGAGTGGACTTGCCGGCGCCGTTTTCGCCAAGCAGCGCATGCACGCGCCCTGCGGCGACGTTGAGCGCGACACCGTCGAGAGCTTTGACGCCACCGAAGCGCTTCGCCAGCCCGGCAACTTCCAGCATCGTCGTCCCTCCTGTCACCTTGCATTCCCTGCGCTCGTCAGGGCAACTGCCATATTCTCCCCACTCGCGTCAGTTGCAGGTGACGCCGAGGCTTGCCCGGTCCACCACCTTGGCCTCGACGAAAATCTCCGGCTTTTCCGGCTTTTTGCCTTCGAGCGCCGCAGCCGTTTCGGACACCGCGGTTTTGGCGATGGCGGGGAAGTCCTGGCGAACGGTCGCCACCAGGTTGGTGCATTGCTTGATCAGGTCGAGCGCCTGCGGGTTACCGTCGATGCCGGCGATCGGCATCTTGGAGTCCGCCGCGTCGCCCTGGACCGCCAGCAACGCGCCGATCGCCGGCTCGTCCCAGGCGGCCCAGACGCCGTTGATCTGGCTGCCATGCTGGCGCAGGAAGGTTTCCATGGCCTGGCGGGCATTGTCGATCGGGCCCGGCACCTGGACATAATGTTCGGCGATCACCTTGATATCGGGATGCGTGGCAAGCGCCTTGTCGAGCGCCAGTTCGCGCTGCCTGACGCCCGGATGGGCGGAATGGAAGAATTTCACGATGTTGCCTTTGTCGCCCATCGCCTTGAACAGATAGTCCGACAGAATGGTGCCGAGCGCGAAATTGTCTGTCGTGATGTTGACGGTCACGCCCTTGGCCACGGCACCATCGAGCACGATGACAGGAATGCCCTTGGCCGACGCTGCCTCTATTTGGTCGACGATCTGATTGGGATCGACGCTGACCAGCACGATGGCTTTCACGCCGGCATTGGTGACGTCTTCGACCCGGCTCGCCAGTTGCTGGAAGTCGCCGCGCGTGTCGACGACGTTGATGGTCCAGCCTTTCGACGCGGCTTCGCTCTTGTAGGTCTCGATCATCTCATTGGTGGTGACCGAACTCAGGTAAGGCGTCAGCACCGCGACGTCTTCCGCCAGGGCCATCGTGCTGCTCATGGCCAATGCCACGAGCGCCGCAAATAGTTTCTTCATGTCCTTCCTCCCTCGGTGCTGCGCCTGCGGCGCATTCAGCGTCTCATTCCAGTTCGACCGCCCGTGCCATGGACGAGGCGTAAAGATAGGCTTGGTAGCGCCGCGCATGGCGCTGAACGCGCAGCGGGCGTGGTTTCACGATGAGATCATGCGATACCGCATCCGCAGCGATGCCGACTTTGTCTGCGACCATGCGCATGATGCCGGCGGCAGTTGTCGCTTCGCTGTCAGCCGGAATACGGATGTCCCGGTCAAGCACGTCGGCGAGGATCTGCTGTTGCAGTGGATGCCGGACGCCGCCGCCGATGGCGGTGAGCAAGGCGCCCGCAAGCCCCGATCCTTCAAGCCCGGCTCCTTCGATATTGTGCCGGACGGCAAAGGCGATGCCTTCCATGACCGCCAGCGCCAGCGCGCCGGCATCGCTGGTCTGCTCGAGGCCGAGGAACGCACCACGCACGTCGCGGTCCTGGAACGGCGCGCGCTCGCCGCCGAGATAGGGCAGGAACAGCGGCTTGCCGGGTGCTTCGTCGTGGCTCGCTGCCCGCTTGCAGAGCCGTTCGATGGTCTGGCCGGTGGTGGCCGAAAGCCAGTCCATGGCGGCGCCAGCGGTCAGGAACGGCGAGATGATGATGGCGCAGTCGGCCCGCAGCGGGTCTGCCAGCGTATAGATGTCGCGCGGCAGGGCGTTATCGTCGCTGCGGACGGTCGCCGCGACCCAGCCGGTCGTGCCGAGATAACAGTAGGCGGCACCCGGTTGGTCGGCCATGGCGCCCCATGTTGCCGCCGCGGCATCGCCTGCTCCATTGAACACCGGGATACCGGCCGGGAGGCCTGTTTCGGCAGCGGCGGCGGCGGTGATCAAGCCGACAATGCTGTTCGCAGGCTTGATCGCCGGCAAGGATGCCTCGTCGACACCGGCGATCGCCAGCAGTTCGCGATCCCATCGGCGGCTTTGAAAATCCATCAGCCCCGTCGTCGAGGCGACGGTCGGGTCAATCACCAGCCGGCCGGTCAACCTGAAGGTCAACGCGTCCTTGGCCCCGAACGTCCAGAACACCTCGTTTCCAGGCAGTTCGTAGCGCTGCCGCGCCATCAACCGGAGGATCGTATGCGCGCCGTCCGGCTTGTTGCCAGTCCTGCGGCCATAGTCCGCCGGAAGTTTCGCCGCCAGGGCGGACACCTCGCCGGTGTCCAGGCGCTGGTCGGAGTAAAGCACGGCGGGTGCGGCCGGCCGGCCGTCGGCATGCAGTGCAATCAGGTTCTGCATCGAGCCGGAAAACGCCACCGACATCACCTTGCCCGGAAGTGTCCTGGTCACCTTGCCCAGCGCCCGCCACCAGCCTTCGGCATCCTGCTCATGCTCGCCATTCATGCCATGCCGAGTGGCGATCGGCTCAATGGCCGAAGCCATGATCGATCCGTCCGGCCCGAACAGGACAGCCTTGAGCCCCGACGTGCCGACATCGACAACCAGTATGGTGCTCACTCTGCCCCTCCCGACATCACGTCAGGAGCGGACCTCATGCCGGGCTTTGTCAAATTGTTTGCGAGGGAAACGAAAACGGGTTTCCGAAAACGGACAGACATTTCCGAAAATGTCCGGTCAGCTGTCCTGCAACAAGCGTGACGGGTTCATGCCGCTGTGGGCGCGAAAGGAGGCGGCAAACCGGCCCGCATTGGCGTAGCCCACTGTTCTGGCCGCCTCGGCGATCGACATGCCGCCATCGCTCAGCAAAGCGCGGGCATGCTTCATGCGCTGCCCGGTCAGGTATTCATGCGGCGACAGACCCGTGAACCGGCGCATGCCGGCGGTCAGCGTGCGCGGCGTGACATGCAGCAGGGCAGCAAGGTCGGCGATGGCAAGCTGCAGATTGGCCGGGTCGTCCAGCAATTTGCGGAACCCGCTGACATAATAGGGCACGGCGCCGGCAAGCGTGTTCTCGACCCTTGGCGCAGCCAGCGCCGGCGCGTGCTCGAACACGGTCTGGAGAACAGCGTTGATCAAGGGCATCGAAGATGGCGGCGACGCGTCAGCCTCCAGCTGTTCCGTCACGATCAGCCCGATCAGGCTCATGATGCGTCTGCCGGCAACCGAGCCGAGGTCGATCTCGGCGCGAAACACCGGCGTGCGGCGCTGCGCATCGCCGGTATAGCGCTGCCAGGCGCGCTCGACGAAAGCACGCTTGAGACGCAACATCACCTGCGATGTGTCGGCACGCCAGGTCGAGCGGATGTAGGCGCCCGGCGACAGGAGCAGCCCTGTGCCGGCGTGGGAATCCAGCCGCTTGTCGCCATAAGCGAGGTCCACGCCCCCGCTCACCGGAAATTCCAGCATGTAGAAGGTGTCGAAGGAGCCGGCGTCGACAGTCAGCTCCGGCCCGTAGCGCAGGAAATTGACGGAGGCCTCTTCGCAATCGATGGCGTGGTGGCGAAAATCGAGCGCCGACGCTTCGTTCGCCAGATGCAGCCGGTGCGGTCGGTAGCTGGTCGACAGCGCCGCGACGGCCCCGTCCGCGGAGCCGGACTGGATGCCGGGAGCTTGTGCGAGGCGGCTGGAGATATCGGTCAGATCTGGCATCATCCGGCACAAGAATAGGTTCGGCGCCAGCTGTTGTCTATCCGCATATGGGGCACAAGCAGGCGACCTGTCTTTCGGGTTCACTCACGCAAGGCATTGTAATTTAACCTTATTTTTCGACATCGTCCCGTTCCCTGCAGCTTGACTTGTTCCCTCTGAGGCGGATGACAATCCAGCGACAACAACCGGACCTTCCGATGACCGCACAGTTTCAACCCAACTCCTTCCGCACCGGCCCCGACGAACAGGGGATGTTCGGCATCTTCGGCGGCCGCTTCGTCGCCGAGACGCTGATGCCGCTGATCCTCGACCTGGAGCGCGAGTGGAACAAGGCCAAGCATGATCCGGAGTTCAAGGCCGAGCTTTCGGCGCTGTCGACCTTCTATGCCGGACGGCCGTCCAAGCTCTATTTCGCCGAAGGCCTGACCCGCTATCTCGGTGGCGCGAAAATCTACTTCAAGCGCGAAGACCTCAACCACACCGGTTCGCACAAGATCAACAACTGCCTCGGCCAGATCCTGCTGGCCAAGCGCATGGGCAAGAAGCGCATCATCGCCGAAACCGGCGCCGGCCAGCACGGTGTCGCCTCCGCCACCGTATCGGCCCGCTTCGGCTATCCTTGCGTGGTCTATATGGGCGCCACCGACGTCGCCCGCCAAAGCCCCAACGTCTTCCGCATGAAGCTGCTGGGTGCCGAGGTGCGGCCGGTGAGCGCCGGCCACGGCACGCTGAAGGACGCCATGAACG
>NZ_PJRO01000017.1 GCF_002858745.1 Mesorhizobium loti
TCCTGAGTGAGACAGATGCTTACGATCTTCGCCGCGCATGGCTCCGCAGGCGCTAAACCCCAGATCCATTCGACTATGAAGGGCATGGCATGACCACCCGCATCGACCGCCGCATGGCGAAGCTGAAAGCAGAAGGCCGGCCGGCGCTCGTCACCTATTTCATGGGCGGCGACCCCGACTATCAGACCTCGCTGTCGATCATGAAGGCGCTGCCAAAAGCCGGCAGCGACATCATCGAGCTCGGCATGCCGTTCTCCGATCCGATGGCCGATGGCCCGGCGATCCAGGCTGCCGGCCTGCGCGCACTGAAGGGCGGCCAGACGCTGAAGAAGACGCTCGCCATGGCAGCCGACTTCCGCACGGGTGACGACGACACGCCGATCGTGCTGATGGGCTACTACAACCCGATCTATGTCTATGGCGTCGACCGTTTCCTGGCCGAGGCCAAGACCTGTGGCATTGACGGGCTGATCATCGTCGACCTGCCGCCGGAGATGGACGAGGAACTGTGCATCCCGGCCCTGAAGGCCGGCATCAACTTCATCCGCCTGGCGACACCGACCACCGACGACAGGCGCCTGCCCAAGGTGCTCGAGAACACTTCGGGCTTCGTCTACTACGTGTCGATGACGGGCATCACCGGCTCTGCGCTGGCCGATACCACCAAGGTGGCAACCGCCGTCCAGCGCATCAAGCAACACACCAGCCTGCCGGTCTGCGTCGGCTTCGGCGTCAAGACCGCCGAACAGGCGCGCATCATCGGCGCCTCCGCCGACGGTGTCGTGGTCGGCACGGCTATCATCAACGCGGTGGCCAATGTGCTCGGTCCGAAAGGCGAGAAGACCGCCGATCCAGCCGAGGCCGTCGCCACGCTGGTGAGCGGCCTGTCGCAAGGCGTGCGTTCGGCCCGCCTTGCTGCTGCCGAATAATATTCCTACCTCTTTCCAAATACGACGCCCAATCATGCGGCAGGAGCCGAAGCGATGAACTGGATTACCAACTTCGTTCGCCCGAAGATCAATTCGATGCTGGGTCGCCGGGAAGTGCCCGAGAACCTCTGGGTAAAAGACCCGGAAACCGGCGAGATGATCTTCCACAAGGACCTGGAAGGGAATCAGTTCGTCATCCCCTCTTCCGGCCATCACATGAAGATTTCGGCCAAGGAGCGGCTGAGATTCTTCTTCGACGACGGCAAATACGAGGTGATCGAGAACCCCAAGGTTCCCATCGATCCGCTGAAGTTCCGCGACGAGAAGCGCTACACCGACCGCCTCAAGGAGGCGAAAGCCAAGACCGGGCTGGAAGACGCCATCCTCAATGCCACCGGCACCATCGAGGGCCTTCCCGTGGTGGTTACCGTGCAGGATTTCGCTTTCATGGGCGGATCGCTCGGCATGGCAGCCGGTGAAGCCATCATCCGCGCCTTCGAGGTCGCCCTGCAGCGCAAGCGTCCGCTGATCCTGTTTGCCGCATCCGGTGGCGCACGCATGCAGGAAGGCATCCTTTCCTTGATGCAGTTGCCACGCACGACCGTGGCCGTCGACCGGCTGAAGGAAGCCGGCCTGCCCTATTTCGTGGTGCTCACCAACCCGACGACCGGTGGCGTTACCGCGTCCTATGCGATGCTTGGCGACGTACACATCGCCGAACCCGGCGCGCTTATCGGCTTTGCCGGCCCACGTGTCATCGAGCAGACGATCCGCGAGAAGCTGCCCGAAGGCTTCCAGCGCTCGGAATATCTGATGCAGCACGGCATGGTCGACATGGTCGTCTCCCGGCTGGACCTGAAGAAGACCGTGGCCGGCCTGCTCAAGGTGCTGCTCAAGCTGCCGCCGGAACAGAAGGCCATCGAGCCGGAAATCCTGCCGCCGGTGGTGACCAAGCCGGAAGCACGGCCGCAGGCATAACTCTATTCAAGTGCAGCGCGGAGCCTCCGCATGACCACACTCTCCGCCGAACGCCAGATCGAACATCTGATGACGCTGCACCCGAAGGGCTTTGACCTTTCGCTGGACCGCGTCACCCGCCTGTTGGAGCGGCTGGGCAACCCGCAGGACAAGCTGCCGCCGGTGATCCACATCGCCGGCACCAACGGCAAGGGTTCCTGCGCGGCCTTCTCGCGCGCATTGCTCGAAGCTGCCGGCTACCGCGTGCATGTGCACACCTCGCCGCACCTGGTGAACTGGCACGAACGCTACCGGCTTGGCGCCGAAGGCGGCGGCAGGCTGGTGGAAGACAAGGTTTTCGCCGACGCGATAGCCCGTGTGGCGGAAGCCAATGACGGCCAGAAAATCACGGTCTTCGAGATCCTGACCGCCGTCGGGTTCCTGCTGTTTGCCGAACATCCGGCGGATGCAGCCATCATGGAAGTTGGCCTCGGCGGGCGGTTCGACGCCACCAACGTCATCAAGCGGCCGGCGGTCTCGGTGATCATGCCGGTTTCGCTCGACCACGAGGCTTATCTCGGCGACCGCGTCGAACTGATCGCGGCGGAAAAGGCCGGCATCATCAAGCGCGGCTGCCCGGTCGTGGTCGGCGCACAGGAATTCGAGGCAGCGCAGCTGGTGCTGATCGAGACCGCCGAGCGGCTGCGTGCGCCGCTCTCCGTCTATGGCCAGGATTTCCTCGCCTTCGGCGAAAACGGCCGCATGGTCTATCAGGACGGCGACGGATTGATGGACCTGTCGCCACCGCGCCTGCCTGGCCGACACCAGTTCGCCAATGCCGCAGCCGCCATTGCCGCAATCAAGGCCGCCGGTTTCGAGATCGGCGAAGGTGACGCCGACCAGGCTATGACCAACGTAGCCTGGCCAGGCCGCATGCAGCGGCTGACACAGGGACGGCTGGTGGATCTGGCGCCGCGTGGTGCCGAAATTTGGCTGGACGGTGGCCATAATCCGGGCGCTGGCACGGTGATTGCCGAGGCCCTCGCCGAGCAGGAAGAAAAGACGCCACGGCCTCTGTTCCTGATTTCGGGCATGATCAACACCAAGGACCAGAGCGGCTATTTCCGCGCCTTCAAGGGATTGGCCAGGCATGTCTATACGGTGCCGGTATCGATGAGCGATTCCGGTGTTCCCAACGACGAACTCGCCGCGCGCGCCGCAGAAGCGGAACTGTCGGCGGAACCGGTCAGCTCGGTGGCCAACGCGCTGATGCTGCTGCGCGACACCTGGGACGAAAAGGAAATCCCGCCGCGCATCCTGATCGGCGGTTCGCTCTACCTCGCCGGTGCAGTGCTGGCCGAAAACGGCACTCCGCCGACCTGAAGCCGCTAAGCCACAAGATGCAGGCCAGCCGGCAGCGCCAGCGACAGGCCTGAGAGGAAGAGCAGGACGAAGGCGATCCTTCGCATCGCCTGTTGTGACAACGACGGCGGCCAACGGCGCGCCGCGTAGGTCATCAGCATCACCGTCGGTATGGCCAGGATGAGCGCGACAGGCGACATGGATGGTAAGTTGCCGCTCGCCACCACCACGACGAGCCGGACCGCCTGCGCAACGCCGAAAGCGGTGACCAGCGTTTCGCGGATGCGTTCATGCGACAAGGGCTGGCGGAAGAGATGATAGACGAGCGGGGGACCGCCGGTGGCGAACAGCCCGCTCATCAGGCCCGAGATGACGCCGAAGCCGACAAAACTCGAGTCCGACGATGGTTTCGCCAAACCGGCGGGCCTGATGGCGAGTTGCAGGCTGGACAGCATGATGACCAGACCGAGCCCGATTTTCAGCAGATCGGACCGCGTATCCGCCAGCCATTCCAGCAGCGCATAACCCACGAACAAGGAAGGCAGGCTTGCGACCAGGATCAGCCGCAATTCCCGGTGGGCAACGTCGCGCCAGCCACCCTGGAGCAGCATCTGCGTGGCGTTGATCAGGGTGAGCATGCCGACCATCGCCGCGGCGTCGGGCAGCGGCAGCAGGCCGATGAGCGCGATCGCGCCCATCATGACCAGACCGAAGGCGAAACCCGTCAGGGTCTGGACATAGGCGGCGACCGCCGCAAAACCGACAAAGGCGACGAGAGGCCCTAGATCCATGACATCCCGTACGACGCGGGGATGGAACCGCGCAAGCTGGCCACTGGAATCAAAACACTCCTATTTCAGTTCGATTTCGATGAAAGCGTACTCGCCGTCATTGGCGTTGATGACATCGTGCTCGACGCCTTCGCCGCGGAAGTAAGGCACGCCCTTCTTCATCTCGGCAAAACTCTCGCCGTCGCTGGTCAGCAGCTTCACCTTGCCGTCCATCAGTGGCACGACGACATAGTCGTGGCCGTGGCGGTGCCAACCCGTATTGGCGCCTGGCGCAAAGCGATACTCGGTGACGACGACGCGCTCGTTATCGATGAAGACGGTGGCTTTGGCGGTTCCGGTCATGCGCTTCTCCTCCAGGGAACAGGGAAAGCCAAAACGACGCCCGGACGCGAGAGCCAGCGACGGGGTTCCGTGGGGACAAACAAAAAAGCCCGGCGCGAAGCCGGGCTTTTTGATCACTGTCTTGGAGGGATCAGGCGACGGCGCCGTTGATCCAGTGCGACAATGCGGTCTTGGGCGCGGCGCCAACCTTGATGTCGGCCACTTCGCCGCCCTTGAAGATCATCAGGGTCGGGATCGAACGCACGCCGAACTGCGCGGCGAGTTCCGGGTTTTCGTCGATGTTGAGCTTGGCGACCTTGACCTTTGCGCCGAGTTCACTGGCGATGTCTTCCAGTGCCGGAGCGATCATCTTGCAGGGACCACACCATTCCGCCCAGAAATCGACCACGACCGGCACATTGGCCTCAAGCACGTCAGCACGGAAATTGTTGTTGTCGACCTTGACGGTGGCCATAGCCAAAGTTCCTTTCGGATGTTTCGTTGCACCAGATGTGGTGCTTCAAGTGGTGATGTTCAAGCAGAGTTTGTGTCACGCCTCGGTGAGTCGGGCAAGAGCATCGTCCATCGCCGCCGCCGGCAGTTCGATCAGTCGCGGCGCTTCGGTAAAGAGCAGCCCCGCTGCCACCTCCCGTCCGGGATAGAGTGGTTTGAGCAAGGCGCGATAGAGCGAAAGCTGCAGCACATAGGCCGTCGGCACTTCGGCCACTGTCGTGGGCGCCGGACGATTGGTCTTGTAGTCGACGATGAAGATCCTGTCCGCACCAACCGCCAGCCGGTCGATCTTGCCGGAGACGACACGCCGCTTGCCTCTCACCGTCAGGCTGCCCATCACCGACACTTCGGAGCGCGAACCGGGCGCAAACAGCGGCGCGAAAAGCGGGTCGGCAAGGATGCTGGCAACCGATGCCAGAGCCTGTTCGCGATCGGCCTCCGTCCAGTCGCTACCGGCACGCGCCAGATAGCGCCTGGCGGCTGCCATGTGCTGTTCTTCCGTGAGGTCGGGCAGCATCTGCAGCAGCTTATGCATGGCCAAGCCACGCCGCACCGCCATACCGGGCTCGCTGTCGGCATCCAGCACCGGCGAGCGGCGGTCGGTGGTCGGCTCGGTCGTCTCGTCGATCAGAGCCGACGCGCCGGATGGCGACAGCGGTCGCGGCAGGTCTTCGACCATGGGCAGCGGCTCAAACAGGGATGCAGGAACTGAAGCGAAGGCCTCGGCTTCCATCTGCCCGCCGGCTTCCATGGCGACGAGCGGCGGAAACTTCGTCCACAGGAAGCGAAACACGTCTCCTTCGTCGACCGGGTGCGGACGGCTCTCCGTCTCTTCGGCAACGGCAAGAGCCCGCATCACCAGGGAATGCCACGTGCCGGGACTGGGTGTGCGTTTGCCATGATAACCGCAGACGATCAGCCTGTCTTCGGCGCGGGTCATGCCGACATAAAGCAACCGGCGATATTCGTCATCGGCCAGGTCGCGGGCGCGCACTGCGACGGACTGGGAAAAGCCGTTGGCGACTTCAGCAGCGGACCGCCACAGGAAACCCTTGCCGGCCCAATGCTCGCCGGAGCCGTCGAACGGCATCAGGCGCGGCAGATGTTGGTCGCTGAACGGCGCGGCGCCGCCATCGACCAGGAAGACCACCGGAGCCTCCAGGCCCTTGGCGGCGTGGACCGTCATGACCCGCACCTCGTCACGGGTCTGGTCCATCTCCCGCTTGATCTCGGGGCCGGCATTTTCCAGCGTTGACAGGAAAGCTTCCAGCCCGGGCAGGCCGGCGCGTTCTTCCGCCAGACAGAAATTGAGGAACTCATCGAGGATGTCGCCCGCCTCTGGTCCCAGCCGGGCGATCATCCTGCGTCGCACGCCGTCGCGCGCGAGCAGTCCGGCGTAGAATTCGAACACCGGCTTGAAGGCGACCTCGTTGGCCCAGCCATCGAGCTGTGCAACCACCTTAGCCATAGTCTCGTCGCTGTCCGCCCTGGCGCGCAATGTCCTGTGAAGCGAGGTGCCGGCATCGCGATGGGCAGCAAGCTCGAACAAGCTTTCTTCGGTCAGGTCGAAGATCGGGCTGCGCAGCAGCGCCGCCAGCGAAAGATCGTCCTGCGACTGCATCAGGAAGCGGCCGAGCGCCACCAGGTCCTTCACCGCGATATGGCCAGGCAAGCTCAGCCTGTCGGCGCCGGCAACCGGAATGCCTTTTTCCTTCAGGCTTCGCGACAGCGCATGCACGAAGCGGTCACGCTTGCGAACCAGCACCACGACGTCGCCCGCCTTCAGCTTGCGGCCCTTGCCCTCGATGATCTCGCCACTGTCGATCCAGTGTTTGATCGTCCTCGCTATCTGTTCGGCCAGCCGCACCGCAGGCGCGCTGACATGGTTGACCGGTAACGTCCAGTCGTCCGGTTCCTCGACCACATCCGCCCCGATCGATGGCCAGACCTCGACATAACCCGGCGCGTCATTGCGGATCGCCCTGTGGTCGAGAGGATCGGGATCGTGGCTGATACCGCGGCGTGTCTCGGGTGTAGCGAAAACACGATCGACGGCCGCCAGAACGTCACCGGTCGAGCGGAATGACCAGGTCAGCTTCAGATCGGCAAAACTTGCCTCGGCTTCCCGCACGCGGCGGGCGAACAATTGCCGGCTCTCATGGAAAGAATCCGGCGCCGCACCCTGGAAGGAATAGATCGACTGTTTTTCATCACCGACGGCGAAAACCGTGCGCTGCACGGCGCGTGCGCTGTCTCCGGCGAAAAACTCCTCCGCCAGTCGCCTGACAACGCCCCATTGATCCGGGCTGGTGTCCTGCGCCTCGTCGAGCAGGATATGGTCGATACCCTGATCGAGCTTGTATTGCACCCAGGGGCCGGCATCCGGGCGCGACAACAAATTGACGGTGCGCGTGATCAGATCATTGAAGTCGAGGAAGCCGCGGCTACGCTTCAGCTGCTCATAGCGGCTGATCAGCCAGTCAGCGACCGTCAGCGCGGCAACGGTGCCTTCCAGCATGCGAAACAGCGCCAGCCGGTCAGCGGTGCGGACAATGGCCGAAGCGGCGGTCTCGTACCTTTCGGCCAGGTCCGGCAGCCGGTCGAGCAGCGCTTTCTTGAATGTCTTTACAGCATCATAAGGATCGCCGTCCGAACGGAGAAAACCCTTCGCCAGCAGCGGCAGCCGCCGTACCGGATCCGCCTCGGCAAAGCCGAGTGTCGCATAAGGTACGATGTTGTTGAGCACGGCGCGGGCATCGGTCAGCTCGGCGGTGTGCACGAAGGTTGTGAAATAGGCTGGCTCGAACCCCGGCAGCGGCCACAGCGAAGCGGCAATGCCTGCGGCCGTGTCGCCAGGACCGAAACCGAACTCGTCGAAGAGTGGGCGGAAACCCCGTCCATCGCCGCCGATGGCATCGATGAACCCACGCAGGCCGTCGCGCTTGCGCATGATTTCGGACAGAAGGTCGTCCAGCCCTTTCTCACCACCGCGTTCCAGCACGGTGGCAAAGGCCTCGGCCAGTTTCACGCCACCCGGCGCACTGCCGCCGCTGATCATGTCGCGCCGCGCCTGCGCCAACAATGCCTGTTCCATCTGCGGGTCGAGCATCTCGAAATGCGCGGCGATGTTGGCTTCCAGCGGAAACTGGTGCAGCACCGATTCACAGAAAGCGTGAATGGTCTGGATCTTCAGGCCTCCTGGAGTCTCCAGCGCTTCCGCGAACAACCTTCTTGCCCGGCGCATGGTTTCGCCGTCGGGCATGCGCCCATCGAGCGCGGCGATCTTCTTCTCCAACTCCGCATCGGGCAGGACGGTCCATTCCGACAAGGTCGAGAAGACGCGGTTCGACATATTGGCTGCGGCCGCGCGCGTATAGGTCAGGCAGAGGATTTTCGACGGGTCTGTACCGCGCAGCAGCAGACGGATGACGCGCTGCGCCAGCACATGCGTCTTGCCGGAGCCGGCATTGGCGGAGACCCAGGCGGACGTGCGCGGGTCCGAAGCGCGCGCCTGGCTTTCGGCGGTCCCTGACGGGATGGGGTAGAGCTTCTTCAAGCTTCCCCTCCTTCGCCCGGGCCATCACCGCCGGCGGACCACTCCAGGACACGGGCGAGATGGTCGTAGTCGCCGTCGGTCTCGCCTTCGCGGAAAGGCAGGGCACGCGACAGATAACCCGTCTGCGGATCGGCATAGTGAAGAAGCAGTTTTTCCAGCCTTGCCCAGGCCTCTTCGCCAAGGTCGGACGCCGTGCGTGGCTTGCGGTTGTATTCGAGGATCGATTCCTGCTCGACCTCACCATTGGCCTTGAGCCGGACGAAAGCGAGTTCGGCCGGTTCGTAGACGCCGACGTCCCGGAAAGCGCCACGCTTCAGGAGGGCAGCCTCCAGCGCCAGCTGCGGCGCCAGCAAGGTATGCGCCTGAGCCTTCGAGGGCGATGAACCGGTCTTGAAATCAAGAATGTCGGCCATGCCAGCGGCGAGCAGGTCGACGCGGTCGGCATAACCCGACAAGGTGATGCCGGACTGTCCGACGATCGTCTTCTCGGCGCGTTCTTCCGACTGCCGGCGCACGACGGTGGCAGCACGCGAGCGTTCCCACTCGATGATGCCGGAGGCGAGTTTCTCGAACCGTGGCCACCAGACGGCTTCGACATCGGCCGGAAGTGCTGCCTCGGCAAAGCAGGCGCGGCCGGTGTCGATGAGCACGCCGAGTGCTTCCGGCGCGCGAGGATCGGCTATCGCCTTCGAGAAGTTGTGCAGGATGGCGTGGAAGAGCGTGCCACGCTCGGCCGCGCCCGGGTCACGGATCACCGGCTCCAGCGGCATCAGGCGAAGGATGCGACGCGCATAGACGGCATAAGGATCGCGCCGCAACGTCTCGATCTCGGTCACCGAGAAATGCTGCGGCCGGCTCTCCAATGGTGGTTTCGGCTGCGGCCGCGATGCAAAGTCCACCTTCGGGCTGGCATCGAGCGCGCGCGCCCAGGCGAGCAGCGCATTGCCGCGCCGGCGCAGCGGCTCCGCCTGCTCCTTGCCGATGAAGGTGAGCAGTCTTTGCAGCCAGCGCGACGTGACAGCAGGCGCATCGCCGGCCCGCGCGGAACGGGTAAGCACGACGTTTGGGGCGCCCATCGCCATCTGGAAATCGTGGGCCGCAAGGCCGATCCTCCGCTCCGGCGGCTCCAGGTCGATGCCGGTCTTCATCAGCCGCGACATGAAACGGTCGCCTTCCGGCTTGCGCGGCCAGACACCTTCGTTGAGACCGCCGACAACGAGCGTGTCGACATGCAGCAGGCGGGCTTCAAGTGTGCCCCAGATGGCGATCGCGGCATCCGCGCCGCGCGCCGGCTTGACCATTTCCGGCGCGATCAGCGCCATCGCCACATCAGGCCATTCCTGCGGCGAGAGCGTGAAGACGGCATCCGCACCGACAAGCCCACGTAGCAACTCGGCCAGCTTCGCACCAGCATCACCATCATAGAGCTCCGCGAGCGAGCCGTTCTCGGAGCGGCCGAGCGCCTCCAACGCAACGACGCTTGCATGCACCAGGGTTGCCACGTCGCTTTCCAGCTCGGTGCGGCAGGTTGCGAGCGGCATAACAGCATCGGCCAGCCGCGAGAGCAGGGCCCGCGCCTCCTCGATGCGCTTTGCTGACAGCCGCGACTGCCAGAACGGTCGGCGCGTGGCTTGCTCGGCCTGCACCCACCGGGTTTCGAACAGCTCGGCCAACGAAGCGATATCCGGCCGGCCGGTGCCGCCACGCAGGGCAATCAGTTCGACCGTCTCGGCGGCGCGCCGCACCTCGGCGCGCGGCAGGCCGAGACCGAGCAATGGATGCTTGAGCAGCGCCAGCATCGCTACCGGATCGCCCGGCCGCAGCACCGTGTCGAGCAGCAGCCTCAACAGGCTTGCTGGTGGCGTGTCGGCCAGTGGCCTGCCGCCGGAATCGTCGGCGACGATGCCAAGCCGCAGCAATTCGGCGGAGACCCGGCGCGCCAGCGCGCGATCACCGGTGACGAGCGCGGCGCGGCGGCAGGGCTGAACAACCGCGCGGCGCAGGGCAAGCGCGATGCAGGCCGCTTCGTCGCGCTCGTTGGCGGCTTCCACCAGCGTAACCTCCTGCAAGGCAGCGGTGATATCAGACTCATCGAAGCCAGCTCGCGTCTGCGTCCACAATTCGGTGGTTTCAGCCGGCCGCAACGCCTCGGAGACCAGCGCGGCGCGCCGGTCCAGAGTATCGTCGGCCCTGCCGATCTCCTCGACGTCGCCGCGCAGGATGCCGATCCTGCCGATCAGCTTGGCGAGACCATATTGCGGATGACCAAGCAGCGCCGGCCTCGGGTCCGGTGCAGTGAGTGTGTCGAATGACGGCTGGTCCATTGTCGTGTCCAGCCCTGGCAAGACCACCGCGCCATTGGGCAGGCCTGCTATCACCGCCAGAAGATCCGCCGTGGCAGGGATCGAACCGGTGGAGCCGGCCGCGATTACCGGTCCCGCCGGCGGGGTACGCCTGAGGCGCTCCGCTTCCAGCCTGATCAGCGCGCTGCGATGCGCGGCCGGGTTCGAGCGGTCACGCTCGATCAGGACGCCGGGCCAGGCCTCGGTAACGATCTTGAGGAAATCCAGCGTCACCTGCCACCAGCCGGCAAGATTGCCTTCGACCAGCCCGGCAAGCCTTGCCCAGTCGGAGCCTTCGGTTTCGATCTCATCCATCAACCGGGCGAGATCGCGCGCAAGCCAGACCGCATCCGCTGCCGAGGCAGGAACGACAACCTCCTCGTCGAACAGTGCCGCGACATGTGCCGGCAACTGGCGTTTCCAGGCTCGCACCAGCGGCGCCAACAGCAGAAGCCGCTCCAGGGCAGCGACTGGCGGCGCAAGATCGATTGCACCGGCGTCCTCGGCTTCCTGGTCGAAGGCTGCTTCGTCTTCGTCGAATTCGCCGAGCGGCTTGATGATCGGGAGGATGGTCGACGCACCGCCCAGACGTTCCGCGAAAACACCGCGCAAGGCGCGGGCGGCACGGCGCGTCGGCACATAGAGGGTGACGCTGGCCAGAGCCAGCGGATCGCCGCCGTGCCGGAAACCGGGGATCAGGCGCCCTTCGATCAGCGCGTCGGCGAGCGTCGACAGGAACGGGGAGCCGGGCGCAATCGTAAAGACGCGGGGTGAGCCGCTCATCGTTTGTCTGCGCGGGACATGTCCACGCGGGGCGCGTCCGCGAAAGCCCTTCTGACCGCCGCCTCCGCCGGCGCGATGGCATCCGGCGTGCCGACAGTGACCCAATGGCCTTGCATCACCATGCCGAACAGCCTGCCGGCCGCTATGGCGCGGTCGAAATAGGCGTTGAGCGAATGCGGCTCAGCTGAGGCGCCGGCAAAGATCTGCGGATTGGCGATGGCAGCGCCGGCATAGATCAGCCCGGTGGGATCGCCTTTCGCGCGGGCAAGGCGCCCGTCCGCCGCGATCAGGAAATCGGTGCCGCCCGAATGGCCGGTCGTGGAGGGGAGTTCTGCCAGCATCACCAGAATATCCATCGCCGAACCATCCCAGGCAAGGGCGAGCCGTTCGAGATTGGGTTTGCCGGTATCGAGCCAGAACGTATCCGCGTTCAGGATGTAAAAGGGCTTGCTGCCGAGTTCGGGCAACGCCTTGACGATGCCGCCGGCTGAATCCAGCAGGCGCTCGCTCTCATCCGAGATGACGATGCTGGGCTGGCTGCGCGCCGCGACGTGGTGGACGATCTGGTCCGGCCGGTAGTGGACGTTGACCACTGCCTTTTCGACG
The DNA here is from genome assembly GCF_002858745.1 of Mesorhizobium loti. Taxonomy (GTDB): domain Bacteria; phylum Pseudomonadota; class Alphaproteobacteria; order Rhizobiales; family Rhizobiaceae; genus Mesorhizobium; species Mesorhizobium loti_F. Next base: position 12,161 of record NZ_PJRO01000017.1, read on the forward strand.
CCGACCTGCTGGAGACTGTCCAGTCCCCAATCGAGCAAGGTCTTGCCGGCGATCGGCACCAGCGGCTTCGGAATGGTGTCGGTGATCGGCCGCATGCGCTTCCCGAGCCCGGCAGCCAGCACCATCGCGGTGACAGGACGTTCAGCGTCCATCATGCCGGCTCCTCAAGGACGCCGAGGCGATCGTACAACGCCCGCACTTCCGCCAGCGTTGGGTGGACCAGAAGCCGGCGAAGATAACCGCGGATGCGCGGTAGATGCTTCAGATAGTACGGCTTGCCATCACGTCGGTCGAGACGCACGAAAATCCCCAGGATCTTCGAATGCCGTTGCGCGCCCATGATGGCGTAGGCTTCTTCGAAGGCTGCTCTGTCGAACCGTCCGGCCGAGGTTCGGGCAGCAACATAAGTGTCAACGACAGCGCGCTCGAATGCAGGTTCGATGGTGACGCGCGGGTCCAGTGCAAGCGACGCAACGTCGTAGGCCGAGGGGCCGATCAGCGCATCCTGGAAATCGATGACACCGAGCCTGTCGAAGCCGGTGCGGTCTTGGCGCCAGATGAAGTTGGGGGATTGCACGTCCCGCAACATCAAGGTGACTTCCGCTTCACCCATGCGGTCCAGCACGGCATTCCAGGCGACGCGAAACGCGTTGCGTTCCTCTTCGCTTGCCGCATACCCTCGAATGGCAGGTAAATACCAGTCAATCAGAAGTTCTGCCTCGATCAGCATGGCGTCACGGTCAAAGGGCGGCACGACATGGAACGCATCCGGCGCCACGACAACACGGTCCGGCCAGCGCTTACCGTGCATGAAGGCAAGCAGGTCGGCGACCAGCTCGTAGCGCTCGGCGATGGGCGCTCCATCGGGGGTAAGCAACCCCTCGGTTCCCAGATGGTCGATAAGCAGGAACCCATTGTCGAGGTCTTGCGCATGGATTTCAGGAGCCGCGATTTCCGCATCGCGGAGAAGCCTGTCGACGCCGACAAAGGCGGCAACGGTCTGCGCGGTGTGGGCAATCTCGGCATAAGGCTTGCCGTCGCGCACCGGCGGACCAAGCACCAGCCGCGGCGAATTCATCAGGACGCGCGGCGCCTGGTCCGCGAGCAGGACAATTTCATAGGAGCGTGCCGAGGCATCGCCGACGAAATGCCGCCGCCTTGCCGTCCCCCAACCGGAACTGTCCAGGAAATCGCGCATGGCCAGCGATCGCGCAATGCGCTCGTAACCGGCACCTTCGCCCAGGATGCGCACCAAGCGCCCCTCGTCCCGATGCGCGAGCTCGACGACGATTGTCGAGGCTGGCAACCGATCGGCGGCCCGCTCTGGCCATTCGATCAAAGCCGCGCCGTCCTTGAGCACGTCCGGAAAACCGAGCTCATCCAGTTCATCGGCCAAAGACAGCCGATAGAGATCGAAGTGATGGATCGGGACGCGTGTGTCGTAGCTCTGCACCAGGGTGAAGGTGGGGCTCGGCACCTCGAGCCCATCATCGTCGGCCAGCGCGCGGATCAGTGCACGCGCCAGCGTCGACTTGCCAGCGCCGAGGTCGCCGTGAAGTGCAAGGACATCGCCTGGCCGCAATGCCATGGCGAAATCTTCACCGAGACGCATCGTCGCCGCTTCGTCGCCAAGAAACCGCTCCAGCATCGGCAATTCTATTCGGCCGCCGCGCGGATGCCGCTCGGTGCTGCCGGAAACATGCAGATCACCGTCGTGCCACGGTTTTCACCGGTCTCGATGCGTACCGTGCCGCCATGCAACTCCACGAAACTCTTGACGATGGAAAGTCCCAGGCCCGCGCCACGCCGGCGGCCACCATTCACGCGCGGTTCGAAGCGACGGAACACCGAATCGAGAACGTCCGGCGGCATGCCGGGTCCGTCATCATGGACGGAGAATTCCACGCCTTCCGCAGTTTCACGGCAGGTCAGCGCGATTGTGCTCTTTTCGGGTGCATAATTAGCGGCGTTGCTGAGCAGATTGTAGAGGATCTGCCGCACGCGGGTCTCGTCGCCATGGAAGCTCTTGGGCGCGGCAGCGATGTCCACGCCGAGCCGGATGGTGTGCTCGGCAAGGCGGTCGGCCACCAATTCTGCCGCCGCGGCGACGGCGCTTTCCACCTTAACCTCGGAAATTTCGAGTTGCATAATGCCGGCGTCGACGGTGGCAAGGTCGAGAATATCGTTGACGATGGTCAGCAGCACTGAAGACGAAGAACCGATATGGTCGAGATATTCCTGCTGCCGGGTGCTCAGGGGGCCGGTTGCCGGGAGTGACAACAATTCGGTGAAACCGATGATGTTGGTCAGCGGTGAGCGCAGTTCGTAGGAAACATGCTGGACGAAATCGTTCTTCAATTGATCCGATTTCAGCAGCGCGTCGTTTTTCTCCTTCAGCGCCCGCTCGACATTGACGCTGTCGGTGACGTCCACGAAGGTGATCATCACCTGGCCGTTCGGCAGATGGATGACGGCATAACGCAGCGCGCTGCCGTCAGCGAGCGTGACCTGGTCATGACGATCGCGGCGTTCGTCATCGAAACCGGTGACCGCCGCGACGAAGCCTGTCCAAGGTCCGTCCTCGGCACGGGTGGCACAGAGGTCGCGGATCAGGGAGACGTGAATGCCCGGCTGCGTCGCGTCGGTCGGCAGAGCCCACATTGTGGCGAAAGCCGGATTGGATAGCCTCAACCGCCCATCCGGCCCGAACACGGCGACACCCTCCGCGAGATTGTCGAGCGTTTCGCCCTGCACGCGCACGGCCGTCTGGTAGCGGCTCTCGAGATCGATCTTTTCAGTCAGGTTCTCAAATACCCAGGTGACGCCACCTTTCGGCTGCGGATTGCCGACCACGCGGATGGTCTTGCCGTCGGGCAGATGCCACCAGTGCTCGACCGGCTCGACCGAGCGGTAGGCCGAGAGCAGACCCTCTTTCCAGCGGCGCCATTCCGGTTGTTCCGCGATCTTGCCTTCACTGCGCAAGCGGTCGAGCAGGAGCGCATTATCCGGTGTGCTGACGAGAAATGCGGTATCCAGCCCCCAGAGCTTCTGGAAGGCCTGGTTGTAGAAACGCAGCTTTTCGTCGGTGTCGAATATCGCCACGGCCGTATTGAGCTGATCGAGCGTGTCGGCATGGCTGCGCACGGTGCGCTCATATTCCTCGCGCACGGTATCGGCAGCGCTGACATCGTAGGCAAGACCGGCCGACCCTTCCGAGCCGGCAACGTCGGTGACCGAGAAGACATGCCGGTCACCCGCAATGACCGTCGACAGCGTCTGTTCGAACACCGGGCGTTGATTGTGCTGGCTGATGATGGCGTCTCGCGCCTGCCCTCCAAGGAACTCCCGGCCATCCCTCAGGGCGGCTTCGCGATCTGTCGCCTCGACGGCGCTCCAGTAAGCGCGGTTCACCCATTTCAGCCGCCCATCCGTGCCACGCAGCCAGAATGGCATCTTCAGCGCATCGAACAGGCCGAGCATCGTGTCGTGCTCGGCGGCAACCTGCTGGTGCTCGAGCCTGAGCCGCGCCAGATTGCGCTGGGTCTCGGACAGGGAAACGAACCGCACGATAGCGTGCGCGGCACTCTTGCGTCCCTGGATATCGAGCGGCGCGCCGGCCTGGGTTTCGGCAACGAGATCGAATGAGATGCCTTTCTCGCGCAACGCGGCGATTGCATTTTCCAACGCCGCAGCGGAACGCGGCATCAGCCAGCGCCCGAAGGCGAGGAAGGCAGCACGCTCGTCCGGGGCACCTGTTTCGATCGGCAGGCTGCCGACGATATCCGGCTTTCTGTTGTCTGCCGCCCAGACGACGACGCGCTGGTCACGCAGGTTGAGGAGCGCTTCCGAGCGCTGAAGCGAGGCATTCGTATCGGCCAGGCGGGCGCGCAACTCGGTATTCTCGGTTGCGGTGCGCTGGCGCTCGCGGATCAACACGATAGCAGAGATAAGTGCCGCGCCGAGCACGCCGACGGTGACGGCCATCTGGATGACCTCGATGGTGCCTATCGGCACGCCGGAAGCCTTGACGGCGACTTCCTGGGCCTGGACAGCGAGGCTGCCGAAGGGAAAGAATACTGCCGTGCCGGCAAGCAGGCGCGAAAGGTGCCCGCGCGGCGAAAGCCAAAGGTTGGCTGCCGCGAGGCGATCCCCGATCGCCGAATCCTTTTTGCCGCCGGTTACGGCCTGTCCCGCCTCGTGCGGGTCTTCCCCCGGCATATGCTGGTCCTCTCCGCCTGAATGCAAGACGCCCCCGATCGCAACATCGTCCCGAATCCGAAGCGCTGCGCGGCCCGTCCCGGACACGCAAAGAACGCCCCTACCGGAAAACCCGCGCATCGTGCCTAGAGCCGCACCGGATCGCGGCCGTGCGCGAGCAGGAAGCTTCGCGAATCACCTCACAATACCTTCTCGCCGAATCTGCGTGAAGGCGGCGATCCCGCAAAAATAAGGCCGGGCGAAATGTCAATCGCCCGGCCTCCATATCTTGTACCACAGTCAGATAAGGTTAATAGCGGTAGTGTTCAGGCTTGAAGGGACCCTGCGGCGTCACGCCGATATAGGCAGCCTGTTCGCCAGACAATTCGGTGAGCTTGGCGCCGAGCTTGCCGAGATGCAGGCGAGCCACCTTCTCGTCGAGATGCTTCGGCAGCGTATAGACGTTGTTTTCGTACTTGCCGGGCTGCGTCCACAGTTCCATCTGCGCCAACACCTGGTTGGTAAAGGAAGCCGACATCACAAAGCTCGGATGGCCGGTGGCGTTGCCGAGGTTAAGCAGGCGCCCTTCCGACAGCAGGATCATGCGTTTGCCGTCCGGGAAGGAGATCATGTCGACCTGCGGCTTGACGTTGGTCCATTTGAGATTGCGCAGCGACGTAACCTGGATCTCGTTGTCGAAGTGGCCGATATTACCGACGATCACCATGTCCTTCATGGCGCGCATGTGATCGAGCGTCACCACATCCTTGTTGCCGGTGGTGGTGATGACGATATCCGCCGTCGGGGCGGCATCTTCCAGCGTAACCACCTCGAAGCCGTCCATGGCAGCCTGCAATGCGCAGATCGGGTCGACTTCAGTGACCTTGACGCGGGCGCCGGCACCGGACAGCGAAGCGGCCGAGCCCTTGCCGACGTCGCCATAGCCGCAAACCACGGCGACCTTGCCGGCCATCATCACGTCGGTGCCACGGCGGATACCATCGACCAGCGATTCCTTGCAGCCGTACTTGTTGTCGAACTTCGACTTGGTGACCGAGTCGTTGACGTTGATCGCCGGGAAGGGCAGCAGGCCCTTCTTCTGCAACTGATAGAGACGGTTGACGCCGGTGGTGGTCTCTTCGGTGACACCGCGGATCGCTTCGCGCTGCTTGGTGAAGAAACCAGGAGACGCCTTCAAGCGCTTCTTGATCTGGGCGAACAGGATTTCCTCCTCCTCGCTACCCGGCTTGGACAGCACATCCTCGCCAGCCTCGGCGCGGGCGCCGATGAGAATGTACATGGTGGCGTCGCCGCCGTCGTCGAGGATCATGTTGGAGAGACCGCCATCGGTCCACTGGAAGATCTTGTCGGTGTACTCCCAGTACTCTTCCAGCGACTCGCCCTTGACGGCGAAAACGGGGATGCCGGACTCGGCGATCGCAGCGGCTGCGTGGTCCTGCGTCGAGAAGATGTTGCAGGACGCCCAGCGGATTTCCGCACCAAGAGCCTTCAGCGTCTCGATCAGCACCGCGGTCTGGATGGTCATGTGCAACGAGCCGGTGATGCGAGCGCCGTTGAGCGGCTTCTTCCCGCCGAATTCCTCGCGGCAGGCCATCAGGCCCGGCATTTCCGTCTCGGCGATCTCGATTTCCTTGCGGCCCCAGCCGGCAAGCGAAATATCGGCGATCACATAGTCCTTGCTACCCGTCATGGCAGTGCTCCGAATGATTTGGTGTGCTGACGCGTCCGGCCGGATGGCGCAAAAGATGAACGCGGCGTTGGCGACTGCCTAGCAGATCACGCCGAAACAGACAACGGGATATAAAGAAATCTTTATCTGCGCATATGACATAGACGCTTTCTGCCAACCCGAAAGCAGCTTGCGTCAGATCTCTTCGCCGAATTTCGAGGCGACGAGCTCATCGAGCGCGGCGATCACCTGGGCCGCCTCACGACCGGAAGCCGTGACCCGGATCGAGCAACCCGGGCTGGCGGCCAGCATCATCAGCCCCATGATCGAGGTGCCGCCGACCCTGGTACCATCCTTCTCGACATGCACATCGGCCTCATAGCTGCCGGCCACCTGGACGAACTTGGCCGAGGCGCGGGCATGCAGTCCGCGCTGGTTGATGATCCGCATATCGCGGACAACATGACCGGCATGGGAGGACATGGTGTTCATTTGCTGGTCAGCAGCTGGCTGGCGACATTGATGTATTTGCGGCCTGCGGCCTGCGCCTCATCCAGTGCGGCAACCATGTTATCGCTTTTGCGAACGCTGGAGAGCTTGATCAGCATGGGCAGGTTCATGCCGGCAATGACTTCGATGCGCCCCGCTTCCATCACCGAGATGGCGAGATTGGAAGGGGTACCACCGAACATGTCGGTCAGCAGGATGACGCCGGCCCCTGTGTCGACGCGCCGTACCGCTTCGACGATGTCGCTGCGCCGCTGCTCCATATCGTCTTCGGCACCGATCGCGACGGTTTCGAAATTGTCCTGCGGTCCCACGACATGTTCCACGGCAAGGCGGAACTCGTCGGCCAGTCGACCGTGCGTTACGAGCACGAGTCCGATCATTCTTTGGCGGCTCCCGTCATGGCCCCTTCACAGGCACATCTTATTCTCGCCATCTGTCCAGACGGCGGGAGCGCTATCTTGTCGACGCAAGTCGCGTTGACAAGCCCCAATTTGCGCCAGTACGAGCCATTTTGACGCATTGCAGCATAAAAGTTCCGCTACGTCATCGAAAAGACGCGATCGACAACCGTGTCGAAATCGCCGCCAGAGCAGCGGTGACGTTGCGGGCCGCAACCTCAATCCCAGCGATTTCGCAACCGGCAATGACAACGGTTGCATCCACCTGAAACCGCTGCATTTCCGCATCCGGAACAAGCCGGACACACAAGTCGATCATCGCTTGCCGCTCATATGCCACCAGCTGCGGGCCGATACCGGCAACCTCGGCAAGCCCGGCGATGGCAGGTGGCGCAGAACAAAGCAGCCGGCCATCTAGGTTGGAGACGAACAGCTGGTCGTCGGCGATCAGTCTGGAAAACAAGCCTTGCCCACGAAAATGGCCGATCAGCGCGAGAGCGAGCGTCGACTTTCCCGAACCCGATGCCCCGGTGATGAGGATGCCGCGGTCGCTGACCAGAAGGCCGGTGGCGTGGAAGTTCGGCGCGGACGTTACCCCATCCTCGGCCAAAGCGCTCAGCCTTCGGCCGGCAGGGCGACGACGAAGCGGGCGCCCCTGATTTCACCTGGCTTGGTGCCCGGGATGTTTTCCGCCGTCAGGGTGCCGCCATGCGCTTCCACGATCTGCCGGCTGATCGACAGACCAAGGCCCGAGTTCTGCCCGAACGCCTCGCCGGCAGGCCGATCCGTGTAGAACCGTTCGAAGATGCGTTCGATATTCTCGGCGCGGATGCCGGGACCGTTGTCGTCCACCGTCAGGATGTTGAACTTGCCCGACCGGGCAAGCGACAGCGTGATCTGCCCGTGGCCGTCGGGCACGAACGAACGGGCGTTCTCGATCAGGTTGGTGATCACCTGGCCAAGGCGCAGGTCATGGCCCTGGACATAGTAGCTCTTGGCACCCAGCGGCAGCTTGGCAACCTTGAGCTCGATCTCGACCGACTTCTTGTGGTGGGACGCCTCTCGTGAAACGCTGACAAGATCGGAAACGAACTGCTTGAAATCGACCCTGGCGGCATCATCGCGCGCCAGCTCGGCGTCGAGACGCGAGGCGTCGGAAATATCGGTGATGAGGCGGTCGAGCCGCCTCACATCATGCTGGATCACTTCCATCAGCCGACCGCGCGAAGTCTCGTTCTTGGCCAGCGGCAAGGTTTCCACCGCGCTGCGCAGCGAAGTCAGCGGGTTCTTCAGCTCGTGCGAAACATCGGCAGCGAAGCTTTCTATCGCCTCGATACGGGCATAAAGCGCATTGGTCATGTCGCGCACTGCGATCGACAGATTGCCGATTTCGTCCTGACGTTCGGAGAAGTCCGGGATCTCCTCGCGGTTCTTGATGGAACGGCGCACGCGAATCGCCGCCGCGGACAGCCGGCGCAGCGGATTGGCGATGGTGGATGCAAGCAGCATCGACAGGATCGCCGTCACCAGCGCCGCCACACCGAAAACGCGCAGGATCGCCTTGCGTTCGGCCGCCACGATCTTGTCGATGTCGCCGCCTTCGGTGGACAGCATGAGCACGCCGAGCACTGCGCGGAAGCGCTGGATCGGCACCGCGACCGAGACAATCTGTTCGCCCTTTTCGCTGACCCTCACGAATGTCGATGGGCCACCCGTCAACGCCTTCACCACCTCGGGAAAAGCGGCGCCATTGCCGCCGGGCTGCTCCTTGTAGACCGGCAGCGAGTGGTTTGAAAAAATATCGAAGATGAATTTCTGCGCCCGTTCCGCGAGGCTGGGCTCCTCCTCCTCAACCGGCGGCAGGTCGTAGCGAAGGATCTGGCCCTTCGAATAAAGATGCCTGGAATCGAGCAGCAGATTGGCATCCCGATCATAGATGCGGGCGCGGGTACGGGTTGGCGAAATCAGCCGCCGCAGAACCGGCGCAACACGCTCGGGATTGATCGGAAAATCGAGGTTGTCGAGCTGGTCAGCTGACGGGCCGAGGCTTTCGCCGGCCTGCAGCTCAAGCAGCTTTTCCGGATCGATGCGAATGGCGTCGGTCTCCACCGTGGCGGAGGCGGCGATGGCGCCGGCGATGATCTCGCCTTGTGTCATCAGGCTTTCGACGCGGGCGTCGATCAGGCCATCGCGGAACGTATTGAGGTAGAGGATGCCGACAACCAGCACGGCCAGGCCGGCAAGATTGAGGAAAAGGATGCGCCGGGTGAGGCTGGAGAAGATGTGATGGCCGAGGAAACGGCGCATCGGCACCGTCACCTTTGAAAAGGCTGCGGGCAGGATTCGTGACGACCGCCGCGCGGCCGCAGGCCTGTTCCGCTCCACCTCTACTGCCATCGGATCCCGGTCAATCTCAGGCTTCGCGGAACCGGTAGCCGACCCCGTAAAGCGTTTCGATCATCTCGAAGTCGTCGTCGACGGCCTTGAACTTCTTGCGCAGCCGCTTGATGTGGCTGTCGATAGTGCGGTCGTCGACATAGACCTGCTCATCATAGGCCGAATCCATCAGCGCATCACGACTTTTCACAACGCCAGGGCGCTGCGCCAGCGAATGCAGGATGAGGAATTCTGTGACGGTGAGTATGACAGGCTCGCCTTTCCAGGTGCAGGTGTGACGCTCCTGGTCCATGACGAGCTGACCGCGCTCCAGTGAGCGCGATGCCTGCGTCGGCGCCTTGGCCGCAGCTTCGCGGGCACTGGTGCGGCGCAAGACCGCACGCACGCGCTCAACCAGCAGCCGCTGCGAAAACGGCTTCTTGATGAAGTCGTCGGCGCCCATCTTCAAGCCGAACAGTTCGTCGATCTCGTCGTCCTTGGACGTCAGGAAGATGACCGGTAGATCGGTCTTCTGGCGCAGGCGGCGCAGCAATTCCATACCGTCCATGCGCGGCATCTTGATGTCGAGGATAGCAAGGTTCGGCGGACGCGCCGCGAGACCTTCGAGCGCGGATGCGCCATCCGTATAGGTTTCGACCCGGTATCCTTCCGATTCCAAGGCAATCGAAACCGACGTCAGAATGTTGCGGTCGTCATCGACCAGCGCGATAGTCGCCATTTCAGCCGGCTCCCTCATAAGCGGGTATCCCTTCATACCGTAGGAAGGGGCTTGTGCAGGACAAATTGGGTACAAAATGTGGCACGCCGCCAGTCGTCGTACATCGGCTAAGCGCTTGTGTCCACCATGAGCCCTTCGCCATCACCTCGCCAAGATTGGACGAGGCAGGCTGTCCGATCCTTTGGACACCCCTTGGGGACAACCCGCAAATTTTGCACATTTAAACGATTTAAACATCTTTCAAATTTTTTAAATCGATTAATGATTTGATATCGTTTGATTTTTCTGATTTTGGCCATTTTCTGAAGCTTGGATCACCCGATCCTGGGGCAACCACCGAAGCGACAATCAACAGGAGAATATCGATGGCGGAACGCGGCAAGCGTAACCCCGCATGCGGACTCGACGCGATCGGCCTGAAGACGACAGGCACGGTGCGCTACAATTTCGGAGCGGCCGAGCTCTACGAGGAAGCGTTGCGCCGCAACGAGGCGAAGTTGACCGCCCACGGCGCCCTGGTTGCCGAGACCGGCCAGCATACCGGCCGTTCACCCAAGGACAAGTTCGTGGTGCGCGACGCCAAGACGGAAAACACCGTCTGGTGGAGCAACAACAAGGCCATCACGCCGGCCCAGTTCGACACGCTGCTTGCCGACTTCCTGGCGCATGCTGCCGACAAGGATCTCTATGTGCAGGATCTCGTCGGCGGTGCCGACACGGAACTCAGCCTGCCGACCCGCGTCATCACGGAATTCGCCTGGCACTCGCTGTTCATCCGCAACCTGCTGATCCGTCCCGAGACGGAAGCGCTGGCCGGTTTCCTGCCGAAGATGACGATCATCGACCTGCCGTCCTTCCGCGCCGATCCGGTCCGCCATGGCTCGCGTACCGAGACCATGATCGCGCTCGATCTGACACGCATGATCGTGCTGATCGGCGGCACCTCCTATGCCGGCGAGATGAAGAAGTCGGTGTTCACCGCCCTCAACTACCTGCTGCCGGAACAGGGCGTCATGCCGATGCACTGCTCGGCCAACGAAGGCCCCGATGGCGATGCCGCCGTGTTCTTCGGGCTGTCCGGCACTGGCAAGACCACGCTTTCGGCCGATCCTTCGCGCACGCTGATCGGCGACGATGAGCATGGTTGGGGACCGCACGGCATCTTCAACTTCGAGGGCGGCTGCTACGCCAAGACCATCAAGCTTTCCGCCGAGGCAGAGCCAGAAATCTTCGCGACCACCCAGCGCTTCGGCACCGTGCTGGAAAACGTCATCCTCGACGACCAGCGCGTGCCGGATTTCGACGACGGCCGGCTGACCGAGAACACACGCTGTGCCTATCCGCTGAACTTCATTCCAAATGCCAGCGCCAGCGGCCGCGCCAATCATCCGAAGAACATCATCATGCTGACGGCCGATGCTTTCGGCGTGATGCCGCCGATCGCCAAGCTGACGCCCGCGCAGGCGATGTACCACTTCCTGTCCGGCTACACCGCCAAGGTGGCTGGCACGGAAAAGGGTGTGACCGAGCCCGAGGCCACCTTCTCGACCTGTTTCGGTGCGCCGTTCATGCCGCGGCATCCTTCCGAATACGGCAATCTGCTGCGCGAGCTGATCGCCCGTCACGGCGTCGATTGCTGGCTGGTCAACACCGGCTGGACCGGCGGCGCCTATGGCACCGGCCGCCGCATGCCGATCAGGGCGACCCGCGCGCTGCTCACCGCCGCGCTGAACGGTTCGCTCAACCAGGCCGCTTTCCGCACCGACCCGAATTTCGGCTTCGAGGTACCGGTGGCCGTGGAGGGTGTCGACGGCGCCATCCTCGACCCGCGTTCGACCTGGGCCGACAAGGCTGGCTATGATCGCCAGGCCGCCAAGCTTGTCGGCATGTTCATCGACAATTTTGGCAAGTTCGAAGATCACGTCGATGCGGCCGTGCGTGGTGCTGCGCCCCGCATACAGGAAGCAGCGGAATAAGCTTCCGCAAAGCTTCCTATCCCGGCTCTGACTCCAACAGACCCGGCTAGCGCGGACCTCGACAATCAGAATCGATTGTCGAGGTCCGCGCCGTTTCACAATGTTAGAGTATTCTTTGCGCGTCCAGGAGACGCGCGGTACTCCAGGTCGGGCCTTTTCTTTTTGCCGCGGCCGCGCCATCACTGTGTCATGGCAAACGAAGACATCATCACGGTGAGCGCGGAGGCGACCATCCACCCGGACGACCTCGAGGAGAGTTTCATCCGCTCTTCCGGACCGGGCGGACAGAATGTCAACAAGGTCGCCACCGCCGTGCAACTGCGCTTCAACGCGGCGCTTGCGACAGGCCTGTCCGAACGCGTCCGCGACCGGGTGATCCGCTTTGCCGGCCAGCGCGCCACCAAGGACGGCGTCATCGTCATCGAAGCCGGCCGTTTCCGCACCCAGGAACAGAACCGCGCCGATGCACGTTCGCGGCTGACGGCATTGGTGGCCAAGGCTGCTGAACCGCCACCACCGCCACGCAAGAAGACCAGGCCCAGCAAGGGCGCGGTCGAGCGGCGCCTGAAAAGCAAGGCCGGGCGTTCCACAGTCAAAAAACTTCGCGGCAGGGTTGGCGAAGAATAACGGCCAAGTTCCGCAACGTGACTTCCCATCCGCTCATTCAGATGCAAGGTTGGCGTTCTCGCTCAACAGGCATGGAGGCCTCCCATGGGAATTTTCGATTTCGTCAAAGGCGTCGGCAAAAAGCTCGGCATTGGCGACGATGAGGAAACGGCACCTGATGCAGGCACGCTGAAGAAGGAGCTGGACTCGCACAAGCTCGGCACCGATGGCGTCCAGGTCGAAATCAAGGGCGATACGGCCGTATTGAAGGGCGAGGTCAAGGACCAGTCGATCTTCGAGAAGGCTGTGATTGCCGTCGGCAACACGCTGGGTGTCTCGAAAGTGCAGGCGGACGAACTCAAGGTCGGTGCCGATACCGCTACCGCGGCACCCGCCAACGCACCGGTTTTCTATACGGTGAAGAAGGGCGACAATCTGTGGAAGATCGCTGAGGCGCAATATGGCAAGGGCAATGGTGCCAAGAACCCGCTGATCTTCGAAGCCAACAAGCCGATGCTCACCCATCCTGACAAGATCTATCCGGGCCAGGTTTTGCGCATCCCTGCGCTTTCCTGATCCAGCGGAACAGGCAACGAACACGACGGCGGCTTTCGGGTCGCCGTTTTTTATTGGTGGATGCATTGTTATCCTGCACCGCTGCGTGAATTCGGAAACCTGCCCATGCTTGTCCTGCCCAAAGGCGTCCGCCATATGCCCGGCTATCTTGACCGACCGGCCCAGGAAGCCCTGGTCGAAGCCGTGCGCACTGTCGTCCAGCAGGCGCCGCTCTACGTGCCGGCCATGCCGCGCACCGGCAAGGAGATGAGCGTGCGCATGACCAATTGCGGCTCGCTCGGCTGGGTCACGGACAAGGAGCGAGGCTATCGCTATCAGGCGACGCATCCGGCGACCGGAAAGCGATGGCCCGCCATTCCGGAAAGCCTGCTTGCCCTATGGCGCGAGGTTTCAGGCTATCCGCACCCGCCGGAAGCCTGTCTCGTCAATTTCTACACGGCGGAGGCCAAGATGGGACTGCACCAGGACCGCGACGAGCAGGAATTCGCCGCGCCGGTGGTATCGATCTCGCTCGGCGACGATTGCCTGTTCCGTGTCGGCCAGACGGTACGCGATGGCAAGACGGTTTCGTTCAGGTTGAAATCAGGCGACGTCGTTGTGTTGGGCAGCGACGGTCGCCTCGCCTTCCATGGCGTCGATCGCATTTATCCGATGACCTCGGCGCTGCTGAAAAACAGCGGCCGGATCAACCTGACGCTGAGACGGGTGACAAAGCCCGTGTCCGAAAGCGTCACATAGCCGGAGTGGCACCATTGCCGGATGTCAGGCGGTATACTTCCAGCGGGTCATCGTACCCTGGCCGGTCGTAACTGGCCAACTTCGTGTAGTCCGCGAGCAGATTGCTGAAACCATGTTCGGCAAGCATCTCGGTGACAAGGCCATCGCCACGATCAACGATCAGTATCTGCGGCGGAGACCGTTCCAATCGGTCCAGTTTCTCCTCGAGGTAGCGGTTCATCATCGCCTGGAAATATGCCGCTCCTGCCGCATCTCCTCGGCGCAACGCGTCGTTTTTCAGTCGTACGGCATATGTCGCGATCCAATCACTGCAATACGGTTCGATCCAGTGTCCGCGCATCATACGGGTAAGCGGATGACCGGCGGCAAGGTCGCCGCCGAGCAGGCCGACGGTTGATGAAGCAGTCTCGGCTCTGACTGAAGCGACGAAAGAGCGTGAAGGTGCAGGGTCGGGGAAAAAGCGAAAATGCGCGACAAGCAACGCAATCACAAGCAGCCCTGCAATTCCACCGACTGCAAGCAGGCGCTTGTCGGGCGAACTCGGTTGGAAGATCAGTTTGCATGCGGCAACGATGACCGCGGCCGATCCCAAATAGGCGGCAGGATAGGCATGATAGGGCCAGCCTTTGCCTTGAACAAAGAACGGGATCAACGCAACACCTGCAGAGATCATCAAGAGATCACTCAGCGTGCTGCGGCCTCCTCGCCGGGCAAACAGCGAGTAGGCTAGCGGCAGGACCAGGAGCGGAAGCAGCAAAGTTGCCAGCAGGCCGAATGGCTGTGAGAAAGCCATATAGGTCTCCCGCAACAGCGGGAGCAACTTTTCGTAGAAGTCAGGGTAGATGATGTAGGCGACGACAAGGTATCCCACAGTCACCGTCCCAGCGAGCAGGAATTCGGGCAGGAAAAATAGCCGTGAATCCCGTTTTCTGACGACGACAAAGCCGGCCACAGCAATCACGATAAGCGCATAGTAGGGCTTCACCATCGCGATCGCGCCACCGGCGGCGCCGGCCACGAGCCAGTGTCTCGGTTCAGGTCGGATCGAGCCCGTGCTGCGCCACGCGGCGAGCGCGATCAATGGGATCAACAGAACGACCCCGATATGGTCGCGCTCGGAGAATGAGTTGCCGACAAGAGCGATGGCGCAAAAAAGCATGAGGGCCATGGCCGGCGGCAGCGCGCGATCGGCCATAAGCTTTCCGGCGTGGATGATCCAGCCGGTCATTGCTACCGAAGCCAGGCAGATCAGGAAGGTGTAGGCGTCCACGATGGCTTCCGGCGACAGGGCGAGGAGATGCGCCAATTTCACAGGGAGCCAATAAAGCCAGATCGAACCGGGCGGATTGAGTTCGATGATATCCGTGTAGAGCCGATCACCGGAGTTCATTCGCTCAGTTACGGTGATCAGCCAACTGGTGTCCGGATTTGTGGTCCAAATCGTCTTTTGGACGATCAAGGCGAGGCTGCCCAGCACAATTGGCCAGCCGAATTGCGACCTTACCTGGATCGGGGTCAACCGATCGTCCGGCAACATTGCATTCCTGAACACCCAGCCCTTGAGCAAGATGAAATTGAGGGCCGGAACGGCGATGCAAACCGCAGCATATGCCACGAGTCTTCCCCGGTGCCATCCAACTGATCAAGCAGGTGGGCGACGCGACGCAGAAGAAGAGGAAGAACCGCTTCTTCGTTATGAATTGGAATTACCAGCGAATAACGGACTTTTTCAGCCGTTTCCACGGTCGCCTGTTGAACCACTTGCCCGCTCCAAAGGTCAAACGAAGTGGATCGTAAGATTTTCCCACTAACATCGAATTAATCGGACAAACCCGGGCGCGCCCTGGGCGACTGGCCCTACAGCTTCCTCAGCGCCACTTCCTCGACGAGATGGTTGGCACCCTTGCGGAGGATGAGATCGGCGCGCGGGCGTGTCGGCAAGATGTTTTCGCGCAGGTTTTTCAGGTTGATGTTTGCCCAGAGACCCTCGGCGATGGCGCGGGCGGCCGTTTCGGACAGCTGCGAATAGCGATGGAAGAAGGATTCCGGGTTGCGGAAGGCGGTCTCGCGCAGCCGCATGAAGCGCGCGATGTACCATTCGTGGATTAGCTCTTCTTCAGCATCGATGTAGATCGAGAAATCGAAGAAATCCGACAGGAACGGCACGAACTTGCCGTCCATCGGCAGCCTGCCTGGCTGCAGCACGTTGATGCCTTCGAAGATCAGGATGTCCGGCCGGTCGATGGTGACATAGGCGCCAGGCAGGACGTCATAGGTGAGGTGCGAATACAGCGGAGCGCGCACGTCGCGCTCGCCCGACTTGATCGAAGAGAGGAAACGCAGCAGCGCACCGACATCGTAGCTGTCGGGAAAGCCCTTGCGCTCCATCAGCCGGTCGCGGCGCAGCACCTCATTGGGGAGGAGAAAGCCGTCGGTCGTCACCAGATCGACCTTCGGACTCGACGGCCAGCGCGCGAGCAGCTCTTTAAGCACGCGCGCTGTGGTCGACTTGCCTACCGCCACGGAACCGGCAATGCCGATGATATAGGGCGTCTTGACCACGCTCTCCTTGTTGAAAAACGCCCGGCGCTGGCGAAACAGCATCTGGCTGGATTCGACGTGCGCCGAAAGCAGGCGCGACATCGACAGATAGATGCGCGTGACCTCTTCCAGGTCGACCGGGTCGTTCAGCGAGCGCAGACGGTTGATTTCATCCTCGCCGAGCGTCATGGGCGTGTCGGCGCGGAACTTGGCCCAGTCCTCGGCAGAAAAGAAAAGATAGGGAGAATATTTCTCGGTCGGCGTGAGCTGGTCCATCGAGATCCCCGCCCTTTCCAGCATCAGCCCCGCCCGTCTCGCGCGGCCTTCTCGGCAATACCCGAACGTCCGGTCCGGCGTTCGAGTTCCGCGAGGACTTCATCCAGCGGCACACCGGCGATGCCGAGCACCACCAGCCAATGATAGAGAAGATCGGCACTTTCCGAAACGAGCCCCTGCCGATCGCTCTTGATGGCAGCGATAACGGTTTCGACAGCTTCTTCGCCGAGCTTTTGCGCGGCCTTGTCGATGCCGCGCGCATAAAGCTTCGCGGTCCACGATTCGGGGTCGCCGGAATGTGCGCGCTCGCGGATGGTCGCTTCGAGATCGGAAAGCGAAAAGCCAGTCATAATCGCCGTTTAAGACCCTTTGGCGAGCGTGTCGAGTCGCATCGGCAGACCCGCCGCAGCCATATGCTGCTTGGCCTCGGCGATCGTGTAGGTGCCGAAGTGGAAGATGGATGCGGCGAGCACGGCGGTAGCATGACCGTCGCGGATGCCAGCGACCATGTGATCGAGATTGCCGACGCCGCCGGATGCGATCACCGGTGCGCGAACCGCGTCTGCGACAGCGCGCGTCAGGGCGATGTCGTAGCCCGACTTGGTGCCATCACGATCCATCGAGGTGAGCAGGATCTCACCGGCACCGAGATCGACGATCCTGCGAGCGAATTCGACTGCGTCGATGCCGGTCTTTTCGCGGCCGCCATGGGTGAATATCTCCCAGCGATCGGATTCGCCGGCAGCCGACACCTTCTTGGCGTCGATGGCAACGACGATGCACTGATTGCCGAATTTGTCGGCGGCTTCCGCCACGAAGGAGGGGTTCTTCACGGCCGTCGTGTTGATCGACACCTTGTCGGCACCGGCCAGTAGAAGCTTGCGGATATCGGCGACCTGGCGCACACCGCCGCCGACGGTCAGCGGCATGAAACACTGTTCCGCGGTGCGGGCGACCACATCGAAGATGGTTTCGCGATTGTCGGACGAAGCGGTGATATCGAGGAAGCAAAGCTCGTCGGCGCCAGCCGCGTCATAGGCCTTGGCAGCTTCCACCGGATCGCCCGCGTCGATCAGATCGACGAAGTTGACGCCCTTGACGACGCGGCCGTCCTTCACGTCCAGGCAGGGGATGACTCTTGCCTTCAGTGTCAAAGGACGGCCTCCTTTTTCGAATTGCGCGTCCTCGCTGCTACGCGGCTGCGGGCGACGCGGCCGTCCTTCACGTCCAGGCAGGGGATGACTCTTGCCTTCAGTGTCACAGGGGAGCTCCCGGTTCCGCTACCGTGGCGAGCAGGTCGCTAAGCAACTGGCCGACCAGGGGAGGCACTTCGGCCTGCGCATCAAAAGCCGGGTCGTAGGCCGAGACGGTGATGCCGACGACCTGCACGTCCTTGGCCATGATGCAGGCCGCGCGACGCAGCTGTACCGGATTTGGACCACCTCCCGTCGTGTAGCGGTTGGCCTGCAGTTCCTTCGGATCGTGCACGTCGAGGTCGATATGCATGTGGGTGCGGATCGCGCCGGCCGCCTTCAGCTTGGTGACGGCTCCGACGGCGCCACCGCATTCGGTGCGGATGATCGGCAGAGTTTCCAGCAGCTTCTTTTCGTCAGGATCGAGATCGCGTGCATTGACCAGGATGCAACGCGACGGATCGACCGGCTTGAAGCCGGGTATTTCCAGCGCCATCGGTTTCCAGCACAGGCCGAGCAGCGTTGATAGCGCCATGCCGTCGAGGAACCCGTAGATCGAGGTCTCGGGCGTGTTGAGGTCGCCGTGCTGGTCGGCCCAGATGACGGAATCGGCGTCCTCGCCGGCAACCGCACCTGACGCTGTCAGGCAGTTGCCCGCCAGCACGACGGGAAACCGGCCTTCCTCGCGTACCGCGTGCACCCTTTCGGCGACTGCCGTGCAGACAGCGAAGCCCGTTGCGATCTCGCGGCCCGGCTCGTCGCCGACCCTGCCGATATCTTCGACGTCGACTTCGTGACCGGCGAGCGTCAGCGCTTCGACCAGGCCACCGGCAATCAGCGCGTCGGGCCCCTGGCCACAACCGCCATGGAAATGACCACTGTCGTATGAGGCCAAGATGATCGACAGTTTCACCAGGCAGCCTCCTTCGTCTTGCCCTTCAGGACCGCCAGCGCCTCCGAGGGATCGATACGGCCATCATAAAGTGCACGGCCGGAAATGGCGCCTTCGAGTTTTGCAGCGTCGGGCATGGTCATGCGCACGATATCGGCTATCGAGGCCAGCCCGCCGGAAGCGATGACGGGGATCGACACGGCATCGGCGAGATCGATGGTCGAATCCCAGTTGATGCCGGTCAGCACGCCGTCGCGATCGATGTCGGTGTAGATGATGGCCGCGACGCCGGCGCCCTCGAACTTCTTCGCAAGTTCAACCACGCCAAGGCTGGAGGCTTCCGCCCAGCCTTCAACCGCCACCTTGCCGCCCCTGGCGTCGATGCCGACGGCGACCTTGCCGGGAAACGCCCGGCAGGCTTCCTTGACCAATTCGGGATCGCGCACGGCGACCGTGCCCAGGATGACACGGGCGAGCCCGCGGTCCAGCCAATCCTCGATCTGCGGCAAGGTGCGGATGCCGCCACCGAGTTGCACCGGGTTCCTGGTCGCTTTCAGTATGGCGCCGACGGCGGCGCTGTTGACGCTCTGGCCTTTGAAGGCACCGTTCAGGTCGACGACGTGGAGCCATTCGAAGCCTTGTGCCTCAAAGGCCCGCGCCTGGTCGGCCGGGTCCTCGTTGTAGACGGTGGCCGTGTCCATGTCGCCTAGCTTGAGGCGAACGCACTTGCCGTCCTTCAGGTCGATAGCCGGAAAAAGGATCACTTACGCCCCCTCGACAATGGCGACCTTGCCGACCGATCCAGCCAGCCGATGCTTCAGAGCCTCTTGATATTCCGGCGAATTGTAGCAGGCGAGTGCCGTCTCATAAGAATCGAACTCGATGATCACGTGCCGGTTGCCGGTCGGACCTTCGGGTTCGGTATGACGGCCGGCTCGTACCAGGAATTTGGCGCCATATT
Source organism: Mesorhizobium loti (assembly GCF_002858745.1). Classification (GTDB taxonomy): domain Bacteria; phylum Pseudomonadota; class Alphaproteobacteria; order Rhizobiales; family Rhizobiaceae; genus Mesorhizobium; species Mesorhizobium loti_F. The sequence goes on from NZ_PJRO01000017.1 coordinate 31,830, forward strand.
TGGCGAAGGCCGCACCATTGGTTTCGATGTACGTCTTGTAGACGCCCGGGTCGCAGACATCGACCATCGCCATCCAGTAGCCCTTCTTGCTCACGATATCCTCCTCACGGCTTCCAGCGCAGGAAATTGGCGATCAAGGCAAGGCCGAGCGCCTGGCTCTTTTCGGGATGGAACTGCGTGCCGGCAAGGTTGTCGCGCGCGACAGCAGCCGTCACCGGCCCACCATAATCGGCCTCGGCAAGCATCTCGCCCGGGTTCCGCGCATGGAGATGATAGGAATGGACGAAATACGCATGAAGCCCGCCCTGCCCGGTCGGGATGCCGGCAAACAACGGATGCTCACGCTTCACCTCAATCGTGTTCCAGCCGATCTGCGGAATCTTGAGCGCGGTATCGGCGGGCTTGAGCTCCTTGACGTCGCCGCCGATCCAGCCAAAGCCCCGGGTAACCGTCTTTTCCAACCCGCGCTCCGACATCAGCTGCATGCCGACACAGATGCCCAGGAACGGCCGACCCTTGGAGACGGCGACGTCCTGCACGGCTTCCCACATGCCGTCCACCGCATGCAGGCCGGCAGCACAATCCGCATAGGCGCCGACACCGGGCAGCACGATGCGATCAGCGCGGCGCACCCGTTCCGCGTCAGCCGTCAATTCGATGTCGGCAGCTATGCCTGCCTCGTGCGCGGCGCGCTCGAAGGCTTTGGTGGCCGAGCGCAGATTGCCCGAGCCGTAGTCGATGATGGCAACCAGCATGTCAGTGTCGTCCGGGATGGGAAAGTCCAAGCGCCATGCCAGTCTGCACCGAGCGCGCGGGATTGGCGGCCGGCACGATCGTCGGGTGCGGTTCCGTTGGCTCAACCACAGGCTCGAACGGCTCGCGCCCAAAAGCGTAGCGGGTTTCGGCATCGGCAAAGTTTTCTGCTTCGATCACACCCCATTCGGTCCAGCCGAGGCGGCGCAACGCTGCAGCCCGCAATGCCGCGCCCTCAAAGCCGACGATGAGGGAGACAAGCAAGGTCAGCAGCGAACCGGCAATGGCCAGTCCCTGGCTTTCGCCGACAAAGGACAGCGCGCCAAGGACGATAAAAGCCAGCACGGCGGCAAACCAGAGTCGATGCCACAGCAGCCACAGCGGCGGCAGGATGAAAGCCAGCCAGGAAAACCCGTCACGGATCAGTCGCGTCCGCTCCAGCCTCGTGCCGAGGCCGTCGGAAGGCGGCTCCATGACGATAAAACTGGCCATCACTACCCCTGCAGCGAACCCTTGGTGGAAGGCACCGCGTCCGGCTGACGCGGATCGCTCTCGAGCGCGGCACGCAAGGCGCGCGCGACGGCCTTGAAGCAGGTTTCCGCGATGTGGTGATTGTTGGCACCGTAGTGGTTCGTCACATGCAGCGTGATGCCGGCATGCTGCGACAGCGCCTGGAAGAACTCGCGCACCAGCTCCGTGTCGAAGGTGCCGATCTTCGGCGCCGAAAAAGCGACGTTCCAGACCAGGAACGGCCGGCCCGACACGTCGATGGCGGCGCGCGTCAGCGTCTCGTCCATGGCAAGATCGATCGAGGCATACCGCATGATGCCGCGGCGCTCGCCGAGCGCCTTGGCCAGCGCCTGGCCGATAACTATGCCGGTGTCTTCGACGGTGTGGTGGTCGTCGATATGCAGGTCACCTTGCGCCTTCACCGTCATGTCGATCAGGGAATGGCGCGACAGCTGGCCGAGCATATGGTCGAAGAAGCCGACCCCGGTCGCAATATCGGACTTGCCGGTGCCGTCGACATCAACCGACACGACGATGTCGGTTTCCTTGGTCTTGCGGCTGATTTCGGCCGAACGGGGCGCCATGACCTCATCCTCGTTACAGGAAAACGAGTGCGTTCTAACAGCATGATCCGGCGATTGCCAGTTGCCAAAACCGCCAGTCGGAACATATGCCTTTTGGAGTCTATGCTTAGACGTGGAGTGAAGCTGGCCGTGGCTCCATTCCGGGTTTGCAAACGTGATGGCGCTGCATACATATGCCGCAACTCAACTCGTAACGCGCCAATCGCCTTTGCAAGGGATGGCGTGGGATCGGAGCAAGACATGTCGGACGCACTTTCCATGCACTCCACGACCATCGTCACCGTGCGCAAGGGCGGCAAGGTGGTGATCGCCGGCGACGGTCAGGTCAGCCTTGGCCAGACCATCATGAAGGGCAATGCGCGCAAGGTGCGCCGCATCGGCAAGGGCGGCAGCGTGATTGCCGGTTTCGCCGGCGCAACGGCGGATGCCTTCACGCTTCTGGAGCGGCTGGAAGCCAAGCTCGAGCAATATCCCGACCAGTTGATGCGCGCGAGTGTCGAACTTGCCAAGGACTGGCGCACCGACCGTTACCTGCGCCGGCTCGAAGCCATGATGCTGGTGGCCGACAAGAATGTTTCGCTGGCGCTGACCGGCAATGGCGACGTACTGGAGCCGGAATTGGGCGTGATGGCGATCGGCTCGGGTGGCAACTATGCGCTGGCGGCCGCGCGCGCGTTGATCGACACTGACAAGGACGCCGAGGAGATCGCCCGCAAAGCCATGCAGATCGCAGCCGACATCTGCGTCTACACCAACCACAATTTCGTCGTCGAAACGCTGGACGCCGCCTGATCGTGAATTCTCCAAAGGTGCCCAGTTACGGGTTCCGCCCGCTGACGCATGAGGACATGCCGCTCCTTGCGCGCTGGCTCGTCATGCCGCATGTCGCGGCATGGTGGGGTGACAAGGAAACGGAGATGAAAGGCATCGCCGAGACGATCGAAAGCGTCGACACCGAGCCTTTCATCATTGAGCTGGATGGCAAGCCGATCGGCTTCATCCAGAGCTATGACCCCCATCTCGACGATGAGGAGAACCCGTTCCAGGATCAGCCCACCGGCACCCTCGGCATCGACCAGTTCATCGGCGAACCCGATCTGATCGGAAAGGGTCACGGTACCCGGCTGATCACCCAATTCGTCGAGATGCTGTTCGAGGAAGGAGCGCCGCGCGTCATCCTCGACCCCGACCCGGCCAACAAGGCTGCCGTCAGGACCTATGAAAAAGTCGGTTTCCATACCGTGCGCCGTTTCAGGACCGACATCGGCGAAGCCTTGCTGATGGCAATCGACAATCCAGACGAAGCGGACGCCGGATGACCGCTGCCGGCGATCTGCCGCTGCATCGACGGCTGGCCTGGCCGGCCGGTCTCGCCATCGCAGCCGCGCTGGTCGGCATCCAGGCGCTCGTATTATACTTCCAGGGTCATCCGGCGATCTGTACCTGCGGCTATGTCAAGCTGTGGCATGGCGTCGTGCAGAGCTCGGAGAACTCACAGCACATCACCGACTGGTACACGCCTTCGCACATCATCCATGGCTTCCTGTTCTATGCGCTGGCGAAATTCCTGTTTCCGCGCTCGTCGATCTGGGTCAGGCTTGGTCTTGCGCTGATGATCGAGGGCGGCTGGGAGATCCTGGAGAACAGCCCGGTCATCATCGACCGCTACCGTGCCGGCACGATCTCGCTCGATTATTACGGCGATTCCATCATCAATTCGGTGTCGGACACGCTGGCCATGGTGGCAGGCTTTGCTGCCGCCCGCTATTTTCCCGTATGGCTGGTCGTGACGATTGCCATTCTGTTCGAGCTCGGCACCGGCTATATGATCCGCGACAATCTCACGCTCAACGTGCTGATGCTGGTCTATCCGTTGGATGGGATCAAAGACTGGCAGGGGGCCGCATGATGACAGGATACCTGTTGTGATCAGCCAGGAAACGCTAGACAGCGCTGTCACCCAGGGTGTGATCACGACGCAGCAGCGTGACCGGCTTCATGCGCTGGAACGCAGCGGCTCCATCAACGCGGAAGAAGCTTCGGAGTCGGCCGAGGAAAACCTGCGGCTGATCGGTGGCGGCAACGATCTGTTCGTGACCGTCGGCACCGTTCTGCTGACGGTCGGTTTCTATTTCGTGCTCAACACCCTGCTGCCGGGCCAACGATTGTGGATCGCGGCGCTCGTTGCGGTGTTCTCCTGGGGGCTCGCCGAAGTCGTCACGCGCCAGCACCGCATGAAACTGTCGTCGACAGTGCTCAGCCTGTTTTTCGTCATATCCTTCACCCTCGCGCTCGGGTTGGAAATCTTCGCGCGCTATCCGATCCAGAAGCCGGAATCGATCTGGCAGTTGCTGGCGCTTCGCCAGCAGGTCTCGGGTGCCGGCTATCTGTTCCTCGGCGGCGTCATGGCGGCGGTCGCGCTCTATTTCTGGCGCTTCCGGGTGCCCATTCTGGCGGGTTTTTTCGCGATCGCCGCGACACTGCTCGCCTTCCTGCAGACCGCGCTCCTGCTTTACGACGGGGTGACCACCGGGGCGGTTGCCCCGCCGCAGCTGGAAGACATGCCGGAACTGATGCGGGCAGCGCTCTACATGCCGCTCATCTGCGGTCTGATTGTGTTCGGCACGGCCGTCGCTCTGGATGTGTATGACCGCGAACGGCGCAAGATCTGGTCCGATTGCGCGTTCTGGCTTCATGTCGTGTCGGCGCCGATGCTGGTGCACCCGCTTTTCATCATGGCCACGGGTCAGGATGTCGTCATGGGCCGCATCGAACCTGATGCGAACGCCACGGTCATGCTGGCCATTCTCATCATCGCCTTCGTCTATGTGGCGCTTGCCATCGACCGGCGATCGCTGCTGGTGCCGACGCTTGCTTATTTCGGGTCGCTCGGCATCTACTATCTGGTCAATTCCACGGCCAACAGCACCGGCATCCCGCCCTTTGCGCTGATCCTGCTGGTGGTCGGTGCGTTGATCATCACCTTCGGCGCTGGCTGGCAGCATATCAGGCGCTTGATCGTGCGCCCCACGCTCCCCACATCCGTGCTCGACAAACTCCCTCCCATCAAACAAGCGTAGACGTGTAATTTCATGAGCAGCTTTTCTCCCCGCGAAATCGTTTCCGAACTCGATCGTTTCATCATCGGCCAGAAGGATGCCAAGCGCGCCGTGGCGATCGCCCTGCGCAACCGCTGGCGTCGCCAGCAGTTGGAAGGCCAGATGCGCGAAGAGGTGATGCCGAAGAACATCCTGATGATCGGGCCGACCGGCGTCGGCAAGACCGAGATCTCACGCCGCCTCGCCAAGCTGGCAGGCGCGCCCTTCGTCAAGGTCGAGGCGACCAAATTCACCGAAGTCGGCTATGTCGGGCGCGACGTCGAGCAGATCGTGCGCGATCTGGTCGAGGTCGGCATCGGCCTTGTCCGCGAAAAGATGCGCGAGGACGTCAAGGCGCGCGCGCACGTCAACGCCGAAGAGCGCGTGCTTGAGGCCCTGGTCGGCAAAACCGCGTCGCCGGCGACGCGCGAGAGCTTCAAGAAGAAGCTGCGCGATGGCGAGCTTGACGACAAGGAGATCGAAATCGAGGTGGCCGACACCGGCACCGGCGGCATGCCCGGCTTCGACATTCCCGGCATGCCGGGCGGCGTCGGCGTGCTCAACATCAACGACATGCTGTCGAAGGCCATGGGTGGCAAGCGTACCAAGATGCGCAAGACCACGGTGAAGGAATCCTACGAGCTGCTGATCCAGGACGAGTCCGACAAGCTGCTCGACCAGGACGAAGTGGTGCGCCGTGCCCTGGAAGCGGCCGAGAATGACGGCATCGTCTTCCTCGACGAGATCGACAAGATCGCGGCGCGTTCCGACATTTCGGGCGGACCCTCGCGCGAGGGTGTGCAGCGCGATCTGCTGCCGCTGGTCGAAGGCACGACGGTAGCGACCAAATACGGGCCGGTGAAAACCGACCATATCCTGTTCATCGCCTCCGGCGCCTTCCATGTCTCCAAGCCATCGGACCTTCTGCCGGAATTGCAGGGGCGCCTGCCGATCCGCGTCGAACTGCGGGCACTCGAGAAGGAAGACTTCGTGCGCATCCTGACCGAGACCGAGGCCAGCCTGATCAAGCAGTATATCGCGCTGATGAAGACGGAAGGCGTCGACCTGGACTTCACCGATGATGCCATTGATTCACTGGCCGGCATCGCTGTCGACCTCAACGCGACGGTGGAGAACATCGGCGCGCGCCGGTTGCAGACTGTGATGGAGCGGGTGCTGGACGAAATCTCTTACGACGCGCCCGATCGTAACGGCAGCAAGGTGACGATCGACGCCGACTATGTGAAGAAGCATGTCGGGGACCTGGCGAAGAACACTGATCTGTCGCGCTTCATCCTGTAGCCTGCCAAACAGCCAAGGCGCGGGTATCCGGGTGCCCGCGTCTTCATGCCCGGTGTGGCCAAATGGAAGCAGGCCTACGTCTTTCGCCGCAATCCGGCATGAAAGGCTCGACTCGTCCGTTCGCTTTTCCTAGAGCAAATCCAGCGCGAGGTCCGTTCCGGACTTTTGCGGATTCCCGGATTGCACGATTTCGAGCGGCCGCTGATGAAAAAACTGGTCTCTTTCGTTCTCGCTTCGGTTCTGACCGTAGCGGTGTTGACGGTCGCGAGCGCGGCCACGCTGGTGCCACCCGGCAACCGCAATGCCGAGCAGCCGCCCATCCCCGGTGCCTCTGCCAAGCGCACCAAGGCGACCAACACCTCCTTCGACGCCAAATACCGCAAGGTCTATGCGCTGCTGCAGAACGACGGCGAATTGCGCGGCAAGATCAAGAAAGCCGCGGCAGCATACGGCGTCGATCCGATGCACATCGTCGGCGCATTGGTCGGCGAGCACACCTATAATGTCGGTGCCTATGACCGCCTGCAGACCTATTACGTCAAGGCGATGTCCTACCTCTCCTCGAAGCTGACCTTCGCCTACCAGGGCGAGGACATCTCCGAGTTCATCAGGCGGCCGGAATTCGCGAAATGCGCCAGCGAAACCGGCAGCAACGACATCTGGGAATGTCGCGAACAGGTATGGAACCGCTCGTTCCGGGGCAAGACCGTGGGCGGCAAAAGCTTCCCCAACGACCGCTTCGGTGCCACCTTCTTCCAGCCCTATTACGCCGGCCAGACCTTTGGCCTCGGCCAGCTCAACCCGCTGACCGCATTGCAGATGAGCGACACGGTCAACAGGGTGTCGGGCCTGCCCAAGCTCGACGTCGACGATCCCAACGAGATCTACAAGACGATCATGGATCCCGACATGACGCTGCCCTACGTCGCCGCGATCGTGAAGACCTCGATCCAGGCCTATCGCAACATCGCCGGCTTCGACATTTCGCAGAATCCGGGCCTTACCGCAACGCTCTACAATGTCGGCAATCCGGAAGCGCGTGCCTCACAGCTGAAGGCCGAAAACGACCGTCGCCGCGCCGCTGGTGAGCCGGAGAAACTGCCGGAAGAGAATTATTACGGCTGGCTGGTCAACGACAAGCTGGCCGAACTGAAGGCGCTGTTCTAGCTTCCGACCCGCGAGCTGGACGGTTCGTTGGTAGGTTTGCACCAACAATACATGCTCGTGTTCGAGATCGCATCCGGAATGCCTTGGTGCTTGACGGCCTCAGGAGATATGGAATAAATATTTCATATTGAGCCTTCGTGGCCTTTTCATTCCGAAGCCGGTGCGACCTCAACTGGCGCGCCCAGCAAAGAGGTTGTCATGACAGTGCGTTTTGGTCTCCTCGGTGCTGGCCGCATCGGCAAGGTTCATGCGCGGGCAGTCGGTTCGAACCCGCAGGCCAAGCTGGTCGCCGTGGCCGATGCCTTCGAGAAGACGGCCAAGGAACTGGCCGTCGGCTATGGCGCCGAGGTTCGCTCCATCGAGGCAATCGAGAAGGCTTCGGACATCGACGCCGTCATTATCTGCACGCCCACCGACACGCATGCCGACCTGATCGAGCGTTTCGCCAAGGCCGGCAAGGCGATCTTCTGCGAAAAACCGATCGATCTCGACGTCAAGCGCGTCGAGAAATGTCTGGCCGTGGTCGACAAGACCAAGGCGGCCCTCATGGTGGGCTTCAACCGCCGCTTCGATCCGCATTTTGCAGCGGTGCGCAAGGCGATCGACGACGGCGTCATCGGCAAGGTCGAGCAGGTGGTGATCACCTCCCGCGATCCGGGTGCGCCGCCGGTCGATTACATCAAGCGTTCAGGCGGCATCTTCCGCGACATGACCATCCACGATTTCGACATGGCGCGTTTCCTGCTCGGCGAAGAACCGGTGGCGGTGTCGGCGCATGCCTCCGTGCTGGTCGACAAGAAGATCGGCGAGGCCGGCGATTTCGATTCGGTCAGCGTCATCCTGGAGACCGCGTCGGGCAAACAGGCCGTCATCTCCAATTCGCGGCGAGCCACCTACGGCTATGACCAGCGTATCGAAGTGCATGGCTCGAAAGGCATGGTGGCTGCCGAAAACCAGCGGCCCGTCTCAATCGAAGTGGCCAGCGAGAAGGGTTATATCCGTCCGCCGCTGCACGACTTCTTCATGACCCGCTACATCGATGCCTATGCCAACGAGATCGCTGCCTTTATCGAGGCGACGACCACCGGCGAGAAAGCCTCGCCGAGCGGCATTGACGGGCTGATCGCGTTGAAGATCGCCGATGCGGCGCTCAAATCCGCCAAACAGGGCAAGACAATCCGCCTCGACAAGTAGAAACGCAACGAGCAGGCCCGAAATGAGCAGTCTCGATACACGCAACAGTGCGACGCGCGCGCTGATCACTGGCGGTGCGCAGGGCGTCGGACTGGCCGTGGCGCGCCAGCTCGTCGACGAAGGTTGCAAGGCGCTGGTTCTGCTCGGACGTTCCGAGGAAAAAGGCCGGATTGCTGTGGCCGAGCTGGAAAAAAGGGGTGCGGAAGCGCTCTTCGTCAGCGCCGACCTTGCCGACCCGGTTGCCTGCCTCGCGGCCGTCGAAGCGGGTGTAAAGCGGTTCGGCAGCCTGAACGCCCTGGTCAACGCCGCCGCCTCGGCCGCACGCGGGTCGCTGGTCGAAACCACGCCTACCATGTTCGACGAGATGTTCGCGATCAATGTGCGCGGCCCGTTCTTCCTGATGCAGGGGCTGGCCAGGCATCTTCTGGAGACCAGGCAACCCGGCTCCATCGTCAACGTGCTTTCAGTGAACGTGCACGGTGGCCAGTCGTTCCTGTCCTCTTATTCGGCGAGCAAGGGCGCCCTGGCGACGCTGACCAAGAACGTCGCCAATGCCTATCGCCGCAACCGCATCCGCTGCAATGCGGTGTTGCCGGGATGGATGGACACGCCGGGCGAGGCCGACACACAGGCGAAGTTCCATGGCGCCGGAGCCGACTGGCTGGCCAGGGCCGAGGCTGCCGCGCCGATGGGTCAGCTTGTGAAGACACATGAGATGGCGGGGCTCATCACCTATATGCTGTCGCCGCAATCGGGCGTCATGACCGGAGCGCTGGTCGACTACGACCAGAATGTGCCGGGCATTATCGGGGAGTAAGAGCAGGCGTGACAAACACGGCTGCTTCGGCTACAAGGCACGCCATGATCCACCTGACCGCCTCGTTTTGGTACTTTAGCTACGGTAGCTCGCTGGCGGCGGGAGGATTGCGCTTGATCTGAAGATTGCAGCACAAAGATCCGAACAGCCGCCAGACCTGGCGGCTTTTTTGTTTCAGCCGGCAGGTCTCCCAACCAGGAGCAGAAAGCCGTGTTGACCACAACAGACGACCTTCGGGTCAAGGACCTCAAGGAACTGAGCACACCTGACCAGGTGATGCAGGAGATACCGCGCACGCTGACGGCGACCCGCACGGTTGCCGCGTCGCGCAATGCGATCCATGCCATGCTGACCGGCACCGACGACCGCCTGCTGGTCGTCGTGGGCCCTTGTTCGATCCACGATCCGGCCGCAGCCATAGACTACGCCAATCGTCTGGCGGCACTGCGCGATAGTCTGTCCGACCGGCTGGAGATCGTCATGCGGGTCTATTTCGAGAAGCCGCGTACCACGGTCGGCTGGAAAGGCCTGATCAACGATCCCGATCTCGACGGCAGCTTCAACATCGACAAGGGGCTGAGACTGGCGCGCAACGTGCTGGCGGCCGTCAACAATCTCGGCCTGCCGGCGGCGACCGAGTTCCTCGACATGACGACGCCGCAATACATCGCCGATCTCGTCGCCTGGGGCGCGATCGGCGCGCGCACGACGGAGAGCCAGATCCATCGTGAACTGGCATCCGGCCTGTCCTGCCCGGTCGGCTTCAAGAACGGCACCGACGGCAATGTCCGCATTGCCGCCGATGCTGTGAAATCCGCCGCGCACCCGCATCATTTCATGGCGGTGACCAAGGGCGGGCGCAGCGCGATCGCGGAAACCACCGGCAACGAGGATTGCCACGTCATCCTGCGCGGCGGACTGACGCCCAACTACGACGCGGCCAGCATCGAGGCGGCCAGCGCGGAGCTTGTCCGCGTCGGCATCGCGCCGCGGCTGATGATCGACGTCAGCCATGCCAACAGCAGCAAGAAGCCGGAGAACCAGCCGATGGTCGCGGCCGATGTGGCGGGCCAGGTCGCGGCAGGCGACAAGCGTATCATCGGCCTGATGATCGAGAGCAACCTCGTCGCCGGCCGGCAGGACGTCGTAGCCGGCAAGCCGCTGGTCTACGGCCAGAGCATCACCGATGGCTGCATCGACTGGACGACGACGGAGACGGTGCTGAAGGGGCTTGCCGACGCCGTCGAACAGCGCCGGGCGACGCGCCATGCGATGGTCGCCGGGAGGCCGGGCGCGGCGTGATTGCAGGATACAGGCCTGGCGGTGGAAGCATTCCGTTCCACCGCTAGGTTACATTATCGCACTGCGACCCAGCGTTTCTCTTCGAACGAGCGCGCCATGGCATGCACGGTGCGCTCGATCTCCAACCCCTCTTCGAACTCGATGAGGTTTGCCGTCTCGCCTCGAATGCGGCGGATCAGCTCGCGGCACTCGATCGTCTTGAGGTCATTGAAGCCCAATCCGTGGCCCGGTGCCGGAATGAACCGGTCGTAGGGCTTGTGTACAGGTGCCGCCAGGATGGTACGGTAACCCTGCTCGGTGGCGCGGTCCGAGGTGACATAGAGCTGGAATTCGTTGAAACGCTCCTGGTCGAACAGGATCGAGCCTTTCGAACCGAAGATCTGCACTGCAATGCGGCCCTTGCGGCCCCATGCCGAGCGATTGACCAGCAAGGTACCCGACACGCCATTGTCGAGATGGATCAGCGCGCTGGCGATATCATAGGTCTCGACGGCGCGGCGCCCGCCGCCCGCCACGACGCGATCGGCGTAAGGCTTGGCCATGTCGCACATCACGCTGGCGACACGACCGAAAAGCGCCTCGACCAGCGACAGCGGATGCACGGCGAAGTCGTCCAGCGCACCATAGCCGGAAGCTGCTTCATGCTTCCAGTTGAACAACGTTTCCGGGGCCGCCATGAAATCTTCGTCCATCTCGATGCGCAGATGGTTGATATCGCCGATAACACCTTCATCGAGCAGCATCCGAATGTGCCGGACCGTCGGGCTCTGGATGTAGTTGTAGCCAAGCACTGCTGCCTTGCCGGAACGGCGCGCCGCAGCCAGCATTGCTTCTGCATCGGCGAAGGACGGCGCCATCGGCTTTTCGCACCACACATGTTTGCCGGCGTCTAGCGCGGCAATGGCCATTTCCGGATGGAACTGGTTCGGCGTGGTGATCGACACGACCTCGACAGCCGGATCCTCGATCAGGACGCGCCACTCGCCGGAAGCCTTGTCGAAGCCGAACTCATCCGCGCGCTGCTTCGCCAGTTCCGGGTTGGCCTCGGCCAGATGAACAAGCCGAACCGGTTCGACATCACCGAAGACAGTGCGTACGGACGTCCAGGCCATGGCATGGCACTTGCCCATGAAACCGGTTCCGATCAAGCCGACGCCGATCATCTGCAATCTCCTCCATGCGCAGGTTCATAGTGCACTTTTTAATCCATTTTTTTACACGATGGAACATACAGTCTATTTTCTGTGACAACTCTTGCTGAGACTGCTAAGCTCTTGCGATCGGGGACGGAACAGGGGATTCTCGGGGCCATGAACCCTCGCCTGCCGCAAGATTACGAATCGCTCCGCAACCTCGTCCTGGAACGACGCTCCGCATTGCCCAAACGCATTGCGCAGATCGCGGCCTATGCACTCGACAACCCCGACGAGATCGCCTTCGGCACGGCGGCAAGCATCGCGGCTTCCGCCGGCGTCCAGCCTTCCACGCTTATCCGCTTCGCGCAGTTCCTTGGTTTCGATGGCTTCACCAGCCTGCAATCGGTGTTTCGCGAGCGGCTGCGCGAGCGCACCGTGTCCTATGAAGACCGGTTGAAAACGCTACGTGGAAGCGGCACCACACAGAACCGCGCCATTCTAGACGGCTTCGTGGAGGCCTCGACACGATCGCTGGAGGCGGTAGCGCGCTCGCTTGACGATAGTCTGCTCGATCGCGCGGTGGATATCCTGGCCAAGGCCGAGACCATTTATCTGATTGCCCGCCGCCGCTCCTACCCGATCACCTCCTACATGGCCTACGCGCTCGGCAAGCTGAAGGTCCGCTATGCGCTGGTCGAATCCGCTGCCGGCCTCGATCCGGAAATCATGTCCTTCGCAACGCCGAAAGATGCCGTGGTGGCGATCAGTTTCTCGCCCTATGCCACGCAGACCGTGGACTATGCCCGCATGCTCTCCGAGCAGGGTGTGCCGGTGGTGGCCATCACCGACAGTGCCTTTTCGCCGCTCGCCCAGACGGCCAGGATCTGGTTCGAAGTGGCCGAAGCCGATTGTGCCGGCTTCCGCTCCTTGTCTGCCACCATGGCGCTTGCAATGACGCTGGCCGTGGCAACGGCGGAGCGCCGCAGCGGGACCTGACCAGCGTAAAATAACCCGGGAACAAGTATTCCATATTGACTATACAGTGGAATTAACATTTCATATTGCGGAGTGACGACGGCGCCTGATGGTGCCGGGAACCTTTCGTTTCAGGGAGGAAAGCATGGCGAGCCCTCGCGGCGCCGACAAGGCGCTCGACGTCATCACCATCGGCCGCGCCTCGGTGGATCTCTACGGTCAGCAGATAGGTTCCCGACTGGAAGACATCACGTCCTTCGCCAAATCCGTCGGCGGCTGCCCGGCCAATATCGCTGTCGGTACCGCGCGGCTCGGTCTGAAATCAGCGCTGCTGACGCGCGTCGGCGACGAGCAGATGGGCCGCTTCATCCGTGAACAGCTGCTGCGCGAGAAGGTCAATGTCGACGGTGTCCATACCGACCCCGAACGGTTGACAGCCCTGGTGCTGCTTTCGGTCGAGGATGAGGGCGTCTCGCCGATGATCTTCTACCGTTCCGACTGCGCCGACATGGCGTTATCAGAGGAGGACGTCGACGAGGCTTTCATCCTTTCGGCAAGAGCGATCGTTGTCACCGGCACGCACTTTTCCAGGCCTCATAGCGATGCCGCCCAACGCAAGGCAATCCGCATCGCCAAGGCGAATGGCGGCAAGGTGGTGTTCGACATCGACTATCGCCCGAACCTGTGGGGGCTTGCTGGCCATGCCGAGGGTTTTGGGCGTTATGTCAAATCCGACCGCGTTTCTTCGCAGCTGAAGACCGTATTGTCCGATTGCGACCTGATCGTCGGCACGGAAGAAGAGGTGCTGATCGCGTCGGGCGAAAGCGACCTGCTGGCCGCGCTGAAAACCATCCGTTCGCTGTCAGCCGCCACCATTGTGCTCAAGCGCGGCGCCAAGGGCTGCATCGTCTACGACGGGGCGATCAGCGACGATCTCGAAGACGGCGTCGTCGGCGATGGCTTCCCGATCGAAGTCTACAATGTGCTCGGTGCCGGCGATGCCTTCATGTCCGGCTTCCTGCGCGGCTGGATGGGCGGCGAGGACTTTGCCACCGCCGCCACCTGGGCGAATGCCTGCGGGGCGTTCGCGGTGTCACGGCTGCTCTGCGCACCCGAATATCCGACCTTCGCGGAGCTGCAGTTCTTCCTGAAGAATGGCTCGAAACATCTCGCACTGCGCAAGGACGAGGCGATCAACCACGTGCATTGGGCGACCACCCGCCGCCGCGACATTCCCCTGCTGATGGCGCTGGCCTGCGACCATCGTCTGCAACTGGAAGATATCGCAGCCAAAGCCGGTGCGGATTTCTCGCGCATCAACGCCTTCAAGGTGCTGGCGGTGAAAGCCGCTGCGAAGGTCGCCGCCGGACGCGACGGCTACGGCATGCTGATCGACGAGAAACATGGCCGCGAGGCGATGTTCGAGTTCGCCCGCCATCCGTTCGCCTGGCTCGGCCGCCCGGTCGAGTTGCCGGGGTCGCGGCCACTGCGCTTCGAATTCAGCCAGGATATCGGTTCACAGCTGGTCGACTGGCCTGTCGACCACTGTATCAAGTGCCTGTGTTTCTATCACCCTGACGATCCCGAGGCCCTCAAGAAGGAGCAGCAGGAGAAACTGCGCGCGCTGTTCGAGGCCGCACGCAAGGCTGGCCGGGAACTGCTGGTCGAAATCATCGCCGGCAAGCACGGCAAGGTCGACGAAAATACCATTCCGCGCGCGCTGCAGGAGCTCTATGCACTCGGCATCAGGCCCGACTGGTGGAAGCTGGAACCGCAAGCTTCCGCGGGCGCCTGGGCCAAGATCGAAGAAACCATCGTCGCCAACGATCCGTTCTGCCGAGGTATCGTTTTGTTGGGCCTCGAGGCACCATTGAGCGAGCTGGAAGCTGCCTTCGCCGCAACAGTGGACGCACCGATCGTCAAGGGTTTTGCTGTCGGACGCACCATCTTCGTACACGCTGCCGAACAATGGCTTGCCGGCAAAATGAGCGACGAGCAGGCCGTGGACGACATGGCTCGGCGCTTCGAGGAATTAACCAAGGCCTGGCTTGCCGCGCGAGACCGCAAGGCGGCATAAGAACGGCCGGAGGAGCCGCACGATGACCAAGACCGTTCGCCTGACCATGGCGCAGGCGCTCACCCGCTTTCTCGCCGTCCAGATGACCGTAATCGACGGCGAGGCGCTGCCGATCTTCGGCGGTGTCTGGGCAATTTTCGGCCACGGCAATGTCGCCGGCATCGGTGAGGCGCTCTATCAGCACCGCGACGACCTGCCAACCTTCCGCGCCCACAACGAGCAGGCCATGACGCATGCGGCGATCAGCTATGCCAAGGCGCATTTCCGCCGCCGTTTCATGGCTGCCACCACGTCGATCGGCCCAGGCGCGGTCAACATGGTCACCGCAGCAGCGCTTGCTCACGTCAACCGGCTTCCCGTGCTGCTCCTACCGGGCGACGTCTTCGCCAATCGCCTTCCCGACCCGGTGCTGCAGCAGGCCGAGGACTTCTCCGACGGCACGGTTTCGGTCAATGACTGCTTCCGCCCGGTCTCGCGCTATTTCGACCGCATCACCCGACCGGAACAGATCATTCCTGCGCTGGCCCGCGCCATGCAGGTCCTGACCGACCCTGCCGAATGCGGGCCGGTGACACTTTCACTCTGCCAGGATGTCCAGGCGGAGGCCTATGACTATCCGGAACGTTTCTTCGAGGAACGCATCTGGCAGGTGCGCCGGCCCCGGCCGGACCGCGCCGAACTGAACGCAGCCATCACAGCGTTGAAGGCGGCCAAGAAGCCGCTGGTGATCGCCGGCGGCGGCGTACTCTATTCCGGCGCATCCACCGAATTGGCCGGCTTCGTCGACTCCGCCGGCATTCCGGTCTGCGAGACACAAGGCGGCAAGTCTTCCTTGCCGGACAACCACCCGCTCAACATGGCTGCCGTCGGCGTTACCGGCACCGCGGCCGCCAACCGGCTGGCCGAGGAGGCGGATGTTGTCCTGGCGGTTGGCACCCGGCTGCAGGACTTCACCACCGGCTCCTGGGCTTTGTTCCAGAACGCCGCCAAGACCATCATCGGCCTTAATGTGCAGCCTTTCGACGCCGGCAAACATCGGGCATTGCCGCTGGTAGCCGACGCGGCCGAAGGACTGGCGGAGCTGGCGACCGGCCTGCAGGGCTGGAAAGCACCGGCAGGCTGGACGGAAAATGCCACCAACGGCAAGAAGGCGTGGCAGGCCGCTGCCGCCAAGGTCACGGCGCCCACCAATGCAGCCTATCCTTCCGACGCGCAGGTGATCGGCGCGGTCCAGCGTACGCTGGGTTCCGGCGTGACCGTGCTGCATGCTGCCGGTGGACTGCCGGGCGAACTGCACAAGCTGTGGCAGGCCGGCGCGCCGGGTTCCTATCACGCTGAATACGGCTTCTCGACCATGGGTTATGAGATTGCCGGCGCACTCGGCGCCAAGATGGCGAAGCCGGATCAGGAAGTAGTCGCGATGCTCGGCGACGGCTCCTACCTCATGCTCAATTCCGAGATCGCCACCTCGGTGATGCTTGGCCTGAAGCTCACCATCGTCCTGCTCGACAATCGCGGCTATGGCTGCATCAACCGGCTGCAGATGGCGACCGGCGGCGCCAACTTCAACAACCTGCTCAAGGATGCGCGTCACCAGACGCTGCCCGATATCGACTTCGCCGCCCATGCCGCGAGCCTTGGCGCGATCGCGCAAAAGGTCGCTTCGATCGCCGACCTGGAAAGCGCCTTGACGAAAGCGAAGACGAACACCCGTACGACGGTGATCGTCATCGACACCGACCCCTTGATCTCCACCGAGGCCGGCGGCCATTGGTGGGATGTGGCGGTGCCGGAAGTCAGTGCCCGCGAGGAAGTCAACGCCGCTCGCAAGGGCTATGAGCAAAAGCGCAAGCTGCAACGCGTCGGCGACTGAGTTTACGACCCAATCATCGAGACCGGAGTTCTGAATTGAAAGCCAAACTGGGCATGTCCCCCATCGCATGGTGGAACGACGATCTCGTGGAACTGAGCGATGACGTGTCGCTGGAAGAATGCCTGAGGCAATCGCGTTCGGCCGGTTTCACCGGCATGGAACAGGGCCGCCGGTTCCCGAGCACGCCGGAAGACATGCTGCCGATCCTGAGACAGGCTGACGTCACGCTGTGCGGCGGCTGGTTTTCGGGCACGCTGGTCAACGAAGAGCTCGCGGCCAACAAGGACCGCATCGCGCCGATGATCGAGCTGTTCAAGGCGGTCAACGCGCCCTGCATCGTCTATGGCGAGGTCGGCCGTTCGATCCAGGGCGACCGCTCGAGGCCACTCGCTACCAAGACCATGCTGACCGACGACGAGATGAAAGCCTATGCCCGCAAGGTGACGGAGTTCGGCGAATGGTGCGCCGGGCAAGGCATGCCGCTCTCCTACCATCACCACATGGCGGCGGTGGTGCAGTTCGAGCACGAACTCGACGCTTTCATGAAGCATTCGGGCGAAGGCATTCCGCTGCTGCTCGATGCCGGCCACCTGGCCTTCGCCGGCGGCGATGTACTGCGCGCCATCGACAATCACCACAAGCGCATCAACCACGTGCATGTGAAGGATGTGCGCATGGAGGTCATCAAGGCACTCGACTGGCAGAAACAATCCTTCCTGGATGCGGTGGCGCTCGGCGCCTTCACCGTGCCGGGCGACGGCTCGCTCGATTTCGGCGCGATCGTGCAGAAGTTCGCCGACTATGGATATGAAGGCTGGTTCGTGGTCGAGGCCGAGCAGGATCCGAAAAAGAATCCGCCGCTGAAAATGGCGCAGGTCGGACACAAGGAACTGATGCGTGTGATGATGGCGGCAGGCTATACGGTGGAGACGCAGGGTTTTCCCAACAGCTGAACGGACATCGCGATGAACAAGGACAACCAGCATCCCTTCTTCCGGCCCTTGTGGCGCCGGCTCGCGGTCATTGCTGTGTGCGTGATCTGGTCGGCGACCGAATTCGCTGTGGGCACGCCGTTCTGGGGTACCCTGCTCGCCGGCATGGCCCTCTACGCGGTGTGGACATTCCTGATCAGTTACAAGCCGGCCGATGAGGTCTCGCAGCCGGCAGCCAAGGAAACCAAGGTCAGCGAAACCAAGGCCGAGGATTGAGGAACCGACCATGTCGAAACTGTTGGTGAAGACCACGAAAGGCCACGGCCAAGTCGCCAATGTCACGCCGCAGAACGCCGGCTGGGCCTATGTCGGTTTCGACCTGCATCGGCTGGCGCCCGGACAAAGCGTATCCGGCGAGACGGGAGGCAGGGAAGCCTGCCTGGTGTTCGTCACTGGCAAGGGCAAAGCGACAGCCGGCGGGCAGGAGCTTGGCCTGTTGGGGGAACGCATGTCGCCTTTCGACGGCAAGCCGTGGTCCGTCTATGTGCCGCAGGGTTCGCATTGGTCGGTCACTGCGGAAACCGAACTGGAACTCGCCGTCTGCACGGCGCCTGGGCTGGGTGGCGGCCTGCCGGTGCGGGTGATCGGGCCCGACGATCTCGGCCAGGAAACGCGCGGCAAGGGCACCAATACCCGCTATGTCACCAACATCCTGCCGGAAGGCGAGCCCGCGGATTCGCTGCTGGTGGTGGAGGTGATCACGCCGGGCGGCCATACGTCCAGCTACCCGCCGCACAAGCACGATCAGGACAATCTGCCCGCCGAATCCTACCTGGAAGAGACTTATTACCACCGGCTCAACCCGCCGCAGGGTTTTGCCTTCCAGCGCGTCTATACGGATGCCGACGAAAATGGGGGGCGCTCCCTCGACGAAGCGATGGCGGTGGAAGACGGCGACGTGGTGCTGGTGCCCAAGGGATACCACCCCTGCGCCGCCTGCCACGGCTATGACCTCTATTATCTCAACGTCATGGCCGGGCCGAAGCGAACCTGGAAATTCCACAATGCGGTGGAGCATGAGTGGCTTACTAAGTGAGTAGCGAATAATGAGATCGCGAATAGCGAAGTATAGGCGTACCCACTATTCCCTATTTCCTACTCACTATCTCACTATCCTGAGCATGTGGTTGTCCCAGACATAATCCGGCTCGTTCACCGTGTTGCCGTCGGGCTGCACGATGACGCCAGCGCCGGTGGTGGCGAGGAAACCGCTATGGTCGGGCGCCAGACCGCAGACTTCGGTCAGGTTGCTGGTCTTGAGGATCTTGCCACTCGACGCTTCGATCACGGTGAAAGCATTGCCCTGCGGCGACGACACCGCAACCGTGCCGGCATCCGGATTGACAGCCACCGAGCCGATATAGTTGCGGAAGCCGGTCAGCACATCCTTCGGCATGTCGAGCAATGCCAGGTCCCTGCCGCGCTCAGCGCGCCCGACCAGCAGCGGCTGCTCCGTCGCCGGTCCGCGATGCTGGCAGCCGAACCACACCGTACCTTTGGCGTCGAGATCCATGTGGCGGATCGAGAGCTGATGCAGCGCCGGCGGCAGTTCGTGTTTTTCGATCAGCTCGCCGGTCACGCGGTCGACCAGCACATAAGACGGCTTCATGATGGCGATGTTGAGCTCGGCACGGCCGAAATCGGGATGTGTTTCGATGCCACCATTGGCGATTGCAATGGTGCGGCCATCACCCAGCAACAGAAGTTCGTGCGGGCCGACGCCATAGGTCGGAAACTCGCCGATGCGCTTGAAGCCTCCCTTGGCATCGTAGACTCCGACCATGCCGGCGGCGTTGTCGAAGTCGTTTTCGGTGGCGTAGAGCAGCGCGCCATCCGTCGAAAAAGCGCCATGGCCGAAGAAATGCCGGTCAGGCAGGCTGGCGATGGTCAGCGGCTCGCTGCGACCCTTGTGGTCGAACACGACGAAGAACGTGCCCGGCTGGCGGGCAAACACCGCCGAACGACCCGAGACCGGGTCGAAGGTGACGTCGTGACCGCGGTCGGGCAGGTCGACCGCATGTAGCATCTTGCCGGCTTCGGAGAGCACGGCGGCACCGTAGCTGCCGTCGCGTTTCATATAGGCGGTGGCAAAGACGGCATCGGCCTGCAACGTCGCAGCCCAGGCTTTCGGCGCAAGTGCCGCCAGGAAACCCGCGCCTGCGGCCTTCAGGAAATCACGACGATCGATGAGTGGCGTGCGCATGGGCGATCTCAATCACCGTCCAGTGAGGAAAAGCCGGCGGTCAGGCCGAAGGCAGCCGACAGCCGGGTGCCGAACAGGTTGCTCAGGCTGCTGGTGATGAGCTGGAAATGCTCCAGCGCGGCGCGGCGCTTCGGATCGGCCAGCACCTCGGCGGCAGAACCGGACGCTTTCCCGGCTGCGGCAATACCGTTGACCAGCTGGATCTCGATCGAGTCGGCAATCCAGCGTTCGTCCTTGGGCAGCGCATCGCCGAGGTTCGAGGCCTGGAACAGGCGGTTCATGCCGTCGAGATTGGCGGCAAGCGCGGCACCGGTGAGGCCGGAGCGCCAATAGATCGCCTGCTTCGGCTTGTCCTCGCCGGAACTGGCACCAAAGAAGCTCTTGAGCCGTTGGTCGCGCACGAGTTCAAGCCCGTTGATGAAAGCGCCCATCAATTCGGTTACCGCCTCGCTGCCGTCGCGATAGAGCGGATTGTCGGGACTGGGGCTGGCCCACTGCGCGGCGAAACCGTCCGGCTTTGCCCATGCGGCGGATACATCGGTGGCGATCGTCTCGACGTTGCCTGCAATGGCCAGGCCGTAGGCACAGCGATAGGCGCCATCTTTGCCGGCAAGCGTTTCGGCGTCGGTACCGTGGAGCACGAATTCCAGCGCACCCAGCCCTTGCATGGCAATGCTCTTGCCGGCAATGCCGGCGGCGTCCGCGGCCGAAGCATCCTTGTCGGCCACTGCCGCCTGCACCTGCTTCAGGCCGAGCCCCTTGCGGTCCGGCCAGTAGAGCATGCGCTCCAGCCGGTTGTTCTCGGTGATCGGCCCGAAGCGAACGATCTCGATCGTCGACCAGGCCGTCACTGCACCTGCGAATTCAACCCGCGCAGCGTCGAGAGCCTGTTGCGACGGCGTCGCGCAAAGAGCCTTGACGGCCTTCGCCGTCGAAGCCGTGTGCTGCTGCAGAGAGGCATAGGCCGGACGGATGAACCCGTCGACCGCACCGTTGACGACATCCGAGGCCTGCACGGCGGCGCTGGCCGGTCCCGCAACGGCAAGGCCAAGCGGCAACACGAGAGCGATAAATAGGTGTTTCAGCATCACAGCGACTCCAGGAATTTGATGAGCGCATCACGCTCTTCGGCGCCTGCGGCAGCGAAGCGGTCGCGGGCCTTCTGGCCTTCACCGCCGTGCCACAGGATAGCTTCGGCGAGGTTTCGGGCGCGGCCGTCATGCAGGAAAAAGGTGTGGCCGCTGACACGCTGGGTCAGGCCGATGCCCCACAGCGGCGGCGTGCGCCATTCGTTGCCGGTGGCGTCGCCCACGACCTGTCCGTCGGCCAGCCCTTCGCCCATGTCGTGCAGCAGGAAGTCGGAATACGGCCAGATCAGCTGGAACGACTGCGCCTTGTTGGGTGCGTCGCGGCGTGTAACGAATTTCGGCGTGTGGCAGGACACGCAGCCCATCGCGTAGAAAGCCTTCTTGCCCGCCAGTACCGGCTGCTTGTTGACGTCGCGCCTGGCCGGCACGGCGAGGTTCTGCGAGTAGAAGGTGACCAGGTCCATCACCGGCGAGGGCGCTTCGACCGGTCCGAGCCGTTCCTGCACGCCGTTCGGCATGTCCAGGCAGGCCTTCTCAGCCTTGGTGCAATCGCCCCAATGCCTGGGTACGTCCGGCGTCGAGATGCCGATATCGCCGGCGAAGGCATCCGCCGACTGCTGGCGGATCGACGGCGTCTGCGCCTTCCAACCGAAGCGGCCGAGGGTGAGTTCGCCACTGAGTGCATCGCGCACGATGTTGGGGCGACCGGAAATGCCGTCGCCGTCACGGTCGTCCGGATCGGCCCTGGCCAGGATGTCGACCGGGTGAATCTGCTCGACCAAACCAAGCCCGATCATCGCGGGGGTCACACGCGGCGAAAGCGTCGTGGCTGGATCCAGCGGGCCATAGCCGAGATTGTCGACCCCATAGCTTGGCTTGCGCAGCGACACTTTGGTGCCGTCACCCAGCGTGACCGGCTGCTCGACATAGGTGATGCGCATGCGCCCTTCGCCGGCAAGACCGGGCACGGCAAGATCCTGCAGCTGTGTGCCGTAGGTCGGATCGGGAAAATTCAGCACCTTGCGCTCGGCGCGCTGGGCTTTTTCGTCCTCGGTCGAGGCCTCGCGCGCCAATCTCAGAAACATCGAGGTGGCATCGGGATTGCCTTCCGGCGGATGGCCGCGGCCGTCCTTCAGATGGCAAGTCTGGCAGGCGCGGGCATTGAACAGCGGCCCAAGCCCGTCCGACGCCTGTGTGGACGATGGCGAGGAAACCCAGTTCTTGCGGAAGAGGGCATTGCCGAGCTTGAAGGTGCCTTCTTCCTCGAAAGTGATGTTGGCTGAAGACTGCGAAAGAGCGTCGGCGGTAATGCGTTTCCTGGAGGTGCCGGCACCTCCCTGCATCAACTCATACTCCTCCGGCCTGGAGAAGTCGGTCGTCGGCCTGGTGATGGCCTCCACACGAGTGCGATCCTGCTCGGAAAGATCGGTGCGCATGGTGGGCAGCTCAGGCGCGTCGCCCGCAAAGGCGAGAGCCGTTGGCGACAAGATTGCCAGCGATGCCGCAAGGACGAGACATCCAGCATACGGTCGATAAATACCGACCATCCCGTTGAAGGGTTGATCGGTTTGTTCAGCTTTCCATCCGCGTGTGCGGCGCAACAACTCTACGATGCGCCGCATGCGCGCATGTCCTATTCCGCTTCGTTGGCCGCATCCGCGTTGAGCAGGCCATATTTTTCTTCGCCGAGCGAGCCGAGCAGATCGAGCTGGGTTTCGAGGAAGTCGATATGGCCTTCCTCGTCGGCCAGAAGTTCCTCGAACAGCTTCATGGTCACATAGTCACCGTGTTCGTAGCAGACATCACGCGACTGCTTGTAGGACGCGCGGGCGTCGTACTCGCCGGCAAGGTCCGATTCCAGCACTTCCTTGACATTCTGGCCGATCCGGAGCGGCGCGACCGACTGCAGGTTCGGGTGACCCTCGAGGAAGATGATGCGGGCCACCAGCTTGTCGGCGTGCTGCATTTCCTCGATCGATTCCGCCCGCTCCTTCTTGGCGAGCTTCGTGTAACCCCAGTCCTCCAGCAGGCGATAGTGGACCCAGTACTGGTTGACGGCACCGAGCTCTAGGAAAAGAGCTTCGTTAAGCCGCTCGATGACCTGTTTTTCGCCCTTCATGGGTTTTGCTCCCGTATTGGACGCGCAGTTCTCTCACGCGATCCAGATGTGAAACGATATCCACGCCGCCCGCCTCCGAGCGGGCGTGGTAGTTCTCGGTGACCCGAATGATCGTTTCCACCACATTTGGGAAGCAGCCGCAACAGCGACCACGCTTGCGCATCGAATGATAGACCTTGGCTGGCACGATGAGCTGCCACGGATCCTCATCCAGCAGGGCAATGATCGCCTGCTCGATCTCCTTTTCGGTGATGATATTGCAATGACAGATCAGCATCGACGGTTCTGGATGGCTGGCGACGCCACGCTGGCGCCGCTTGGCTTTCTGGGTTTCTGTTCAAACCCGCCTTTCGGCGGGCACCATGTTGCTACTTGAACACCTTGTCAGGCGAATCGAGACTGTCCGATCCTTCGAAGGCGATGGAGTCCAGCTTCAGCGCAGCCACCACGCGTTCGATCGACTTGGTCTGGTCGACCAGTGCGTCGATCGCCGCCTGCACAGTGGCGTTGCCGTCCTTGTTGCCTTCGCCGATCTGCTGGTCGTAGGCCTCACCTTTTTCGGCGCGCGCCTTGATCGCTTCCATCTTGGCGACGCTGGTCTCCAGTTTGCCGGTGAGTTCCTTGTCGAGCGCCGGATCGGTCGCCTTGACGAGATCAGCCACCGAAGGGCCCGAAACGGTGCTGCCGTCGACGCGCTTGTAGCTGGCCAGATAGGCGTCACGGATACCGACAGCATCATAGAGGTGCGAGTTGTAGGTGTTGTCGGAGAAGCAGTCGTGCTCCTCTTCCGGATCGTGCAGCAGCAGGCCGAGCTTCATGCGCTCGCCGGCAAGTTCGCCATAGGAGAGCGAACCCATGCCGGTGAGGATGATTGCGATGCCGGCCTTCGGATCGCCTTCTTCCAGCGCCTTGCGCGCCGCGCCGCCTTCCTTCCAGTTGCCGACCATCTCCTGGAGGTCGTCAACCAGGAGATCGCTGGCAGCCTTCAGATATTCGGCACGGCGATCGCAGTTGCCGCCGGTGCAGTTCTTGGGGTCGTAGTCGGTGAAGGGACGGTTACCGGCACCTGGACCGGTGCCGTTCAGATCCTGGCCCCACAGCAGGAATTCGATGGCGTGATAACCGGTGGCGACATTGGCCTCGATGCCGCCGGCCTCCTGCAACGAGCCCGACAGGAATTCCTTGGTCAGCTTCGAAGCAT
Source organism: Mesorhizobium loti (assembly GCF_002858745.1). Lineage (GTDB taxonomy): Bacteria > Pseudomonadota > Alphaproteobacteria > Rhizobiales > Rhizobiaceae > Mesorhizobium > Mesorhizobium loti_F. The sequence goes on from NZ_PJRO01000017.1 coordinate 56,221, forward strand.
CGACCTTCTTGCCGTCGATCTCGATTTCCTTGTTGGCGATGACATTCGCCGTATAGAGCGCATTCTGATCGGACTCCGTGCCATAGCCCTTGTCGACATAGTCGATCAGGCCTTCGTCCAGCGGCCACGCGTTGACGCGGCCTTCCCAGGCATCGACGACCGGATTGCCGAAACGGTAGACCTCGGACTGCTGGTAGGGCACGCGCGACGCCTTCCAGGCGGTACGGGCTGCGTCCAGCGTTTCCTGCGACGGCTTGGCGATCAGCGCATCGACCGCGACGTCCAGCGCCTTGGCGGTGGTCAGCGAGTCTTCATATTTGGCCAGCGCGATATCGGAATAGGTCTTGATGACCGCCTTCGGGTCTGTCTCTGCCTTGGCCGGCAGTGCGAAAATGGCCGTGGTCAGCGCCAGTGTGGCGGCGATCGCGGCGATCTTGCCGCCGAAGCGTGCCGTCACCTTGTTGTTCTGCATTTCAAACGTCTCCCTCGGGACAATCTAAAGACCTGCCACCTGTGCCGGGAAGCAAGGCTCGACCGACAGATGGCGCAAACTGTGAGAAAAGGGCGTGCGGACACTGCGACAGCTGTCGCTAAAGGCCGAGCGGATAACTGCCGAGAGGCGCGGCGCACGCGGGAAAAGCAATGGACTGCCTCCAATCGAAAGGGTTCAAGGCCCAGACATCAAAGGAATGCGCGGGGTTGCGCGAGCTTCCATAAAGCTGCGAGAGCGGCGAAAGTCAACGCAAATCGGCAATAAAGCCTTTCAAAACAACAGTTTAGAATTATTCTAAACTAGAACGATCAAGTTTACGCAAGGTTCGCGCCTGGCAACGGCATTGACAGGGCGCTGTCCAGGGTGCGACCCGGATGTGGCCTCTTGCGGCGAAAGCGGACAATCGCCACTTGCGGCTTCGATCTAAAATCCCCATCCGAAGGCGGGTTATGATGAAGAATGGTGTCGTCATTGTCGGAACCGGGCATGCCGGGGTCCAGGCCGCGGCCAGCCTGCGCGAGGAAGGTTATGACGGCCCTGTCGTGCTGCTCGGCGACGAGAAGGACCTGCCCTATCACAAGCCGCCGCTGTCCAAAACCTTCATCAAGGACACTGAAGCCAAGCCACAGCCGCTACGCGGCGAAACCTTCTATTCAGGCCACAACATCGACCTGCGTCCCGGCCTGCATATCGAGCGCATCGATGCCGGTGCGCGCGCGCTCGACGTTGCCGGCGGCGGCACCATCCCTTTCGACCGGCTGATCCTGGCCACCGGTTCGCGACCACGATTGCTGCCTCTGCCGGGGTGCGACCTGGCGGGCGTCATTTCCCTGCGCTCCCTGGACGATGCCCGCGCGATCCGCGAACTCAGCGCGTCTGCGTCCGATGCCGTCATCCTTGGCGGCGGTTTCATCGGGCTGGAGATCGCGGTGACACTCAGTGCCGGCGGGCGCCGGGTGACCGTGATCGAGGCGGCTGACCGGGTGCTTGGCCGCGCTGTGGCGCCGGTGATCGCTGCCCATGTCCATGAGAGGTTGATCGCCGGTGGGGTGCGCATCCTGACCAATACGAGCGTGGCAAGACTGGATGGCGAAAACGGCCACGTCGCAGCGGCAATCACCACGTCCGGCGAGCGGCTGCCAGCGCAGCTCGTCATCGTCGGCATCGGCGTGGTGCCGAATGTCGAACTGGCTGAAACGGCGGGCATCGCCATCGGCAACGGCATCCGCATCGACACAAGGATGCGCACCTCATTGCCGGAAGTGCTGGCCGTGGGCGACGTCGCCAACTACCGGCATTGGGCGACGGACACCGACGTGCGCCTGGAATCCGTTCAGAACGCCACCGACCAGGCCAAACTCGCCGCGCGCACCATTCTGGGCCGCGACGAAACCTATTCGGCCGTACCCTGGTTCTGGTCCGACATCGGCGACATGAAGCTGCAGATGGTCGGGCTGACGGCCGCCGGTGATCGGCACATCGCCTCAGGCGATGCCTCCGAGAACAAACTCTCCGTCTATCATTTCTGCGGCGACCGGCTGATCGCTATCGAATCTGTCAATCGGCCGACCGATCATATGCTCGGCCGCAAGATGCTGGGTGCCGGCTTCTCGCCAAGCCCCGAGCAGGTCCTGGCAGGGACCGATACGCTGAAAGCAGCCCTGGCGGCGCACCAGCAGACCGAACCGGCCGCTTAATCGGACCCTGACGAGCCGGAGGCTGGATCAGGTTCACGCGCCGCGTGGAGCTGCGCGGATGCCGGACGGCACGGTATGGGGTTTCCGGTTGCGCCATGCGGCTACAGTTAGAACTACGCATCGCGCTTTCCGAAAATCGATTCCGCTTTTCGGGCCGATGCGTCGAAACGTCCGTGAGGGTCGAGCTTGCAGAACGCACCCGATAAGGCGGCAGTGGATCAATCATCCTCACAGCTAGGGCTGGCCGTGCTGATGGCGGTCGCCGCCATGATCTCGGTGCAACTGGGAGCGGCGCTGGCGCGGCCGGCCATGGACAGCTTCGGTCCGTTTGCAGTCACCTGGGGCCGCCTCACCTGGGCGGCGATCCTGCTCTGGCTCATCGTGCGTCCCGATATCCGAAACTACTCGTCGCGAGACCTCGCCGCCGCCTTGGCGTTGGGAGCCACGATCGCGGTCATGACGCTGACCTTCTACCTGGCGATCATGCGTGTGCCGCTTGGCCTTGTCGTCGCCATCGAGTTTCTGGGCCCCCTCGGCGTGGCGGCATTCGGTTTTGCCCGCAGCTGGCGGCTGATCTGGCTGGCGCTCGCCTTCGTCGGCGTGCTGCTTCTGGTGCGAAACCTCGAAAGATGGACAATCGATCTGCTTGGCCTGGTTTTCGCCCTGACGGCAGGCGCGGGCTGGGGCACATATATCCTGCTGAACAAACGCGTCGGCAGCGCCTTCAAGGGTCTCGATGGCCTGGCCATATCCTTCGTCGCGGCCGCACTCATCGCCACGCCTTTCGGCCTTTACGAAACAGGTCTCAGCCTGCCCATGGGCATGGTCGTGCAAACGGTCGGCCTCGCGGTCCTGACCCCACTCCTGCCCTATGTGCTGGAGATGCAGGCCCTGCGCAGACTGCCTTCGGCCACATTCGGCATCCTCATGAGCGCCGAACCCGGTATCGGTGCGCTTGCCGGCTATCTCATCCTGCACGAACCGCTGAGCCCGCAGCAGATCGCAGGCATCGCCTGCGTCATCTGCGCCAGCGTCGGCGCCACGATCAGCGCCCGAACCTGATGCCTGGAAAATGAAGAGGCCGGCGCGCGGCGCCGGCCTCTTTATTCAGCGGATACAGCAGAGCTTACGCCCGTACTTCGCGGATCGAGGTTTCGAGGATATCGAGCGCCTCGGTCATGACATTGTCCTGGACGGTGATCGGCGCCAGGAAACGGATGACGTTGCCATAGACGCCGCAGGTGAGCAGGATCAGTCCTTTGTCCAGTGCCTTCAGCCGCACATTATTGGCGAATTCGGCCGACGGCAGCTTGGTCTTCAGATCGTTGAATTCGACGGCATTCATGAAGCCGGGGCCGCGGATGTCGACGATCTCGGGCACATCGTCGCGCAGGGCTTCCAGCCGCTGCTTCAGCCGGGAGCCGAGCAAATTGGCGCGATCATTGAGCTTTTCTTCCTCGATGACGTCGAGCACCGCATTGGCAGCGGCGACGCCGAGCGGGTTGCCGGCATAGGTGCCGCCGAGGCCGCCGGGATTCGGCGAGTCCATCAATTCGGCGCGGCCGGTGACCGCCGAGAGCGGGAAGCCGCCGGCGAGGCTCTTGGCCATGGTGGTGAGGTCCGGCGCGACGTCGTGGTGCTCCATGGCGAACATCTTGCCGGTGCGGGCAAAGCCGGTCTGCACCTCGTCGGCAATCAGCAGGATGCCGTGCTGGTCGCAGATCTTGCGCAGTGCCGAGACGAAGTCACGCGGTGCTTCATAGAAACCGCCTTCACCCTGCACGGGTTCGACGATGATGGCGGCAACGCGGGCCGGGTCGACATCGGCCTTAAACAGCTTGTCGAGCGCTGCCAGCGAATCCGCCGTGGTCACACCATGCAGCGCGATCGGGAACGGCACGTGGAAGACATCGCCCGGCATGGCACCGAAGCCTGCCTTGTAAGGCTGGACCTTGCCGGTCAATGCCATACCCATGAAGGTGCGGCCGTGGAAGGCGCCGGTAAAGGCGACAACCGCCTGGCGACCGGTAGCGTGGCGCGCGATCTTGACGGCGTTCTCGACCGCTTCGGCGCCGGTGGTGGCGAAGATGGTCTTCTTGTCGAACTTGCCCGGCAGCAGGCCGTTCAGCCGCTCGGCCAGCCGGACATAGTTCTCGTAAGGCACGACCTGATGGCAGGTGTGGGTGAAGCGGTCGAGCTGCGCTTTCACGGCCTCGATCACCTTGGGGTGGCGGTGGCCGGTGTTGACCACCGCAATGCCGGAAGCGAAGTCGATATAGCGGCGGCCCTCGACGTCCCAGATCTCGGAGTTTTCTGCGCGTTCGGCATAGATCTGGGTCGTCATGCCGACGCCGCGCGATATGGCGGCATTCTTGCGGGCGGAAATGGTCGCGTTGCTCATCGTGCTTCTCTCCTTGAGGGCTTCGTTGCCCCTGTGTCCTTCAGCTTTCGGCTAGCCTTCTGGCTTTATTTCCGACCCAACTCAAGCCGACAGCTTGGCCCAAGCCATTATGCCTGCGCAAGCCGCTGTTTGTTGGATTTCCGCCGCGTCAGCGGTACGGAATCAATGACCTATTTCAAAATCCGGGCCACGCGATATCCTGCTTTTCAATCCGCGCCCCTTCATGTCGAAGCGGCGCACGCGCACAGGTGCCCAGCCATGGCAGCACGACGATCGGTCCCGTCCAGCCCCGCAGCAAACCGTCTTCCGTCTTTGTTGCGCCTCGTCTCGGTCATGCTGGCCGCCACCGCTACCGCCGCACTCGTTTCCGGCTGCCAGCGGCAGGAGGCCAAGAAAGCGGAAAAGCTGCCCGTTCTGGTTGCCACACAGAAGGCCGAGGTCACGGACTATGCCGACACCGTATCGCTGACCGGCGTGATTGCCGCTCGCACCGTGAACAACCTCTCCTTCCGGGTCGGCGGCCGGGTGGCGGAACGGCTGGTCGAGGTGGGTGACCATGTCGACAAGGGGCAGGCGCTCGCCCGCATCGACCTGCAGGAGCAGGAATCGGATCTGAGGACGGCGCAGGCGAATCTGGACGCAGCGCAGGCACAGTTGACACAGACATCCGCAGCCTTCGATCGCCAGAAGACGCTGCTCGGCCAGGGTTATACGACGCGGCGCGACTACGATCAGGCCGACCAGGCGCTAAAAGTGGCGCAGGGCAGTGTCGAGGCGGCAAGAAGCGCGCTCGCCAACGCCAGGGAAAACCTCTCTTTCACCGAGCTGCGCGCCGGCGCGCCAGGTATCGTCACGGCCCGCACGGTCGAGGCCGGGCAAGTGGTGCAGGCAGCGCAGACCGTTTTTGTCGTGGCTGAGGACGGCGATCGCGACGCCGTCTTCAACGTTCAGGAAACGCTGGTGGCCGGCGTGCATGGCAGCGGGCCGCCGCCCGTCACCGTGGTCCTCGTAGCGAACCCGAAAGTCACCGCGCAAGGGGTGGTGCGGGAGATATCGCCGGTGGTCGATCCGGCGTCCAGCTCAGTGCGGGTCAAGGTCGCTATTCCCCAGACCCCCGCGGCCATGCCACTTGGTGCCGCGGTTGTCGGCAGTGTCAGCGGCATGCATGGCCAGGCTGTGCTGCTGCCCTGGCAGGCGCTTACCTCCAGCGACGGCAGGCCGGCGGTCTGGGTGGTCGATCCTGCCAGCAAGGCAGTAGCGATCGCTCCGGTGACCGTGCTTGCCTACGGTACAGCCACCATCGCCATCGGCGACGGCTTGAAGGCGGGCCAGACCGTCGTGACCGCGGGTGGCCAATTGCTGAGCCCCGGGCTGGTTGTCGAGACCACGGAGGCGGCACAATGAAACGCTTGCTGATCCTGGAGCGTTTCCGCTTTTTACGGAAGCATGGAAATGCTCTAACTCTTTGTTTTTACGTAATTGCGAGCGCAAAACCGCGGCGCCGTTTTGCTGGATTTGCTCTGGCCGCATTGCCTGCCGCAGCGTTGCTTGCCGGCTGCTCGCAAGAAACCGACAAGACAGCAGAGGCGCCGCGACCGGTGCTGTCGGTTGTCGTGCAACCGCGCGCGGCCGAGAGCTTCGGCTTCGCCGGTACCATCGAGCCGCGCTACAGCGCCGGCCTCTCCTTCCGGCTGCTTGGCCGCGTCGTCGCCCGCGACGTCGATGTCGGCGATACGGTCGCCAAGGGCGCGACGCTGGCGGCGCTCGACCCGACCGCACTCGACCTTGCCGTGCAGGCGTCCAAGGCCGAACTTTCCAATGCGGAGGCGCAGGCGGCAAACGCCAATGCCAGCGAAGAACGCATGCGGCAGTTGCTCGCTTCCAGGAACGCCTCGCAAGCCGTCTACGACGCCGCCCATCAGGCGCAACAGGCAGCCAGTGCCAATGTCGAACGGGCCCGCGCCGCGCTGGCCAAATCAGAAGAACAGCTGGGCTATGCCCGCCTGTTTTCGGATTTCGATGGCGTGGTGACGGCAGTCGGCGCCGAGGTCGGTCAGACCGTGCCGCCGGGGCAGATGGTCGTCACTGTTGCGCGCGCCGATACGCGCGAGGCCGTTGTCGACATTCCGGACTGGCTGACGGGTGATCTTACGGCCGACGCGCCGTTCGAGGTTGCGCTGCAGTCGCTGCCGTCGCTCAAGACGCAGGGCAAGCTGCGCGAACTGGCGCCGCAATCCGATGATTCCACCCGCAGCCGCCGCGTCAGGCTCTCCCTTCTCGACCCGCCGGATGCGTTCCGACTGGGTTCGACCGTCACGGTAACCCGCGCGTCCGCCATCAAGCCGGCAATCGAGCTGCCATTGTCCGCGTTGCTGGAAAAGGACGGCAAGACGCAAGTCTGGATCGTCGACGAGAAGACGGCGAGCGTTGCGCCACAAGATATCCGGGTTACCGCCCGCACCGGCGGCACCTTCACCGTGGCAGACGGCCTGGCCGCCGGAACACGTGTGGTGACCGCCGGCGTGCACAGCCTGACGCCCGGCCAAAAGATCAAGCTGCAGTAGGAGCGGACACGTGAAGCGTTTCAACCTGTCCGACTGGGCGCTCGAGCATCGCTCGCTGGTCTGGTATTTCATGCTGATCTTCATCGTGGCCGGCGTCTTCGCCTACATCAATCTCGGCCGCGAGGAAGACCCTTCATTCACCATCAAGACGATGCTGATCCAGGCCAACTGGCCGGGCGCCTCGGTCGACGAACAGGCCAAGCAGGTCACCGACCGCATCGAGAAAAAACTCGAGGAACTCGACAAGCTTGATTTCACCCGTTCGGTCACCACTGCCGGGCGTACCATCGTCTTCGTCAATCTCAAGGACAACACCAAGGCGCGCGACGTGGTGCCGACCTGGGTTCAGGTCCGCAACATGATCGAGGACATCAAGCCGCAGTTCCCACAAGGCGTGCTCGGGCCTTTCTACAACGACCGTTTCGGCGACGTGTTCGGCAACGTCTATGCCTTCACGTCCGACGGACTGTCTCCACGCCAGTTGCGCGACTATGTCGAGAATGTCCGCGCCGAGGTGCTCACGGTGCCGAATGCCGGCAAGGTGGAACTGATCGGCGCACGCGACGAGGTCATCTACCTCGAATTCTCCACCCGCCAGATCGCAGCACTCGGCCTCAACCAGCAGCAGATCATCGCCTCGCTGCAGGCGCAGAATGCGATTGCGCCATCCGGCGTCATCCAGTCCGGCCCCGAACAGGTCAGTGTGCGCGTCACCGGCCAGTTCAGCTCCGAGGAGAGCCTGCGCGCCATCAATCTCAGGGTGAACAACCGCTTCTTCCGCCTGAGCGACGTCGCCACCATCACGCGCGGCTATACCGATCCACCTGCCTCGCTGTTCCGCTTCAACGGCGAGGACGCGATCGGGCTCGCCGTCGGCATGAAGCCGAATGCCAATCTGCTCGATTTCGGCAAGGCGCTTGAACACAAGATGGAAGAGGTGAAGGGTGAGCTGCCAATCGGGGTCGGCGTGCATCTGGTTGCCGACCAGCCGCTGATCGTCGAGGAGGCGGTCTCGGGCTTCACACGCGCGCTGTTCGAGGCGGTCGCCATCGTGCTTGCCGTCTCCTTCGTCAGCCTGGGCGTGCGTGCCGGCTTCGTGGTGTCGCTGTCCATCCCGCTGGTGCTGGCCATTACCTTCCTGGTGATGACCTATCTCGACATCTCGCTGCAGCGTGTTTCGCTGGGTGCGCTGATCATCGCGCTCGGCCTTCTGGTCGATGACGCGATGATTGCCGTCGAGATGATGGTGGCCCGGCTGGAAGCGGGTGATCCGCTCAACAAGGCGGCGACCTATGTCTACACTTCCACCGCTTTCCCGATGCTCACCGGCACGCTGGTGACGGTGGCCGGCTTCATCCCCATCGGCCTCAATTCGAGTGCCGCCGGCGAATACACTTTCACGCTGTTCGTCGTCATCGCGGTCTCGCTTCTGATTTCATGGATCGTGGCGGTGCTGTTTGCCCCTCTGCTGGGGGTCACCTTCCTGCCCGCGACGATGAAGAAGCATCACGACAAGCCGGGTCGCTTCACCACGCTTTTCCAGCGTGTCCTGCTTGCGTCGGTGCGCCGGCGCTGGCTGACGATCATTGCCACCGTCCTGCTTTTCCTGGCTTCGCTCGCCGGCATGACACTGGTGCAGCAGCAATTCTTCCCGGCGTCCGACCGGCCGGAACTGATCGTCGACTGGAACCTGCCGCAGAACAGCTCGATCGCCGAGACGCGCGCGCAGATGGAGCGCTTCGAGAAGATGGCGCTGGTCGGCAACAAGGACATCGACCACTGGAGCTCCTATGTCGGCCAGAGCGCCGTGCGCTTCGTTCTCGCCTATGACGTGCAGCCATCCAATCCGTATTACGGGCAGACCGTCATCGTCACCAAGGGTGTCGAGGAGCGCAACCGCGTGCATGCGGCGATCGACAAGCTGCTGCGCGAGGAGTTCGTCGGCACCGACACCTTCGTGAAGACGCTGGAACTCGGACCGCCGGTCGGCCGTCCCGTGCAGTACCGCGTCAGCGGCCCGGATGTGCAGGTGGTGCGCAGCCTGGCGCAGGATCTCGCCGGCCGCATCTCCTCCAACCCCAAGCTGGCGGCGCCCAATTTCGACTGGAACGAGCCTGAGCGTGTGCTGAAGGTGGATGTGCTGCAGGACAAGGCGCGCCAGCTCGGCATCACTTCGCAGGACATCGCCTCGGCGCTGAACAGCGTGGTCGGCGGCGTCACCATCACGCAGGTGCGCGACTCGACCTATCTGGTCAACGTCGTGGTGCGCTCGCGTGAAGCCGAGCGCAGCTCGCTGGAAACGCTGAAGAACATGCAATTGCCGACCGGCACGGGTGAATCCATCCCGCTCGCCGCGGTGGCCAACTTCGATTACACACTGGAGCAGCCGACGATCTGGCGGCGCAGCCGCATCCCGACGCTGACGGTGCGGGCTGGGCTCGTCGGTGGCGCATTGCCGGATACGGTCGTCAACGAACTGAAGCCGACGGTCAACGCATTCATCGCCGAGTTGCCCGCCGGCTACAACGTCGTCACTGGTGGTTCGGTCGAGGAAAGCGCCAAGAGCCAGGGACCGATCGCCGCGGTGGTGCCGCTGATGCTGTTCGTCATGGCAACCATCCTGATGATCCAGCTGCAGAGTTTCCAACGCCTGTTCCTGGTGGTGGCGGTGGCGCCGCTCGGCCTGATCGGCGTGGTCGTCGCGCTGGTATCGTCCAGCTCGCCGATGGGCTTTGTCGCTTTGCTCGGCGTGCTGGCACTGATCGGCATCCTGATCCGCAATTCGGTGATCCTGATCGTGCAGATCGAAGACCTGGTCAGAGAGGGCAAGGACCGCTGGCTGGCGGTGATCGAGGCGAGCGAACACCGCATGCGCCCAATCGCGCTCACCGCCGCAGCCGCCTCGCTGGCACTGATCCCGATCGCGCGTGAAGTGTTCTGGGGGCCGATGGCCTATGCCATGATGGGCGGCATCATCGCCGGCACCGCGATCACCTTACTCTTCCTGCCGGCGCTCTACGTGGCCTGGTTCCGGCTAAAGGAGCCGAAGCAGGACGAGGAAGCCGCGGCGGGTTAATGGGGCGATCCTTGCCGACCGCCTCTTGCTCCGGTTTAGCTGGCTCGAACGAGCGGCAGGAAAATGCGATCGACCCAGGCCGTGCGCAGGTCTGGCGGCGGTGCCGAGAAATTCATGACGACATATTCCCGGAAAAGCGTTCCGAGCAATGCGTCGACAGGTGGAACGAGCTTCTCGCGCGCGATGTCGCCACGCTGAACGGCGCGATCCAGAATGGCTGGCAGCATCGTTCCGTTGCCTTGAACAACCGCGGCACGCAAATCATTCGGCACCGAAGCCGCTTCCGCGAAGTATTCGCTTGAGAACAAGGTGAAGACGGCCGCGATCCCGATCGCGCGTTTCGACGCCTGCTCCAGGAATTCCAGCAACTCGGTGCGCAGGTCGCCTCGATCCGGCACGTTCATCGGATACTTCGCTATTTCCTGGCGGATGGCGGCGACGGTAAGCGGCGCCTTGCCGTCCCAGCGGCGTGCGAGAACGGGGCGGCTCGTGCCGGCCCGCTCCGCGACAGCCTCCATCGTCAATCCCGAGTAGCCACGCGCGCTCAATTCAGACCAGGCGGCATCCAGGATCGCCCGCTCGAGATCGGCGCCCCGCCGTCGTTCCCCCATAAATCGCACTCCAAAATACGGCTAAAATAAGATGCATTAATGTATCTTGACTCTCATTAGAGAGCGCGAATAGATGCATCACCGCACCTTAAATTCGGAGTCGGACCTTGACAAGATTTTGCAGTTCGCAGCCGCGAACCGTTTCCCTTGCGCGCATCCTTTCCACACCAACCACCCGGGCTCACAAAGCGAAACACGTGGCTGAAATTCAAGCAGCGCTCCTCTTGGGGATGTTAAAACTGCTCCCTCTGAAACCCTTGTCCTTCATGCTGCCATTCCTGGCGGCGGGTTGTGCGTCGGTTCCGCTGAAATCGGCCGGTACGCTGGCTTCCTACGACAGGCTGGGCGCACAGAAGGGCACGTTTTCGAAATCGCGTGTCTATGTCGACGCCAGAGCCTTGGCACCCGCGAAGACGGTTGCCATTATCCCAACGACGCTAGCTCCCAATGCTCTCCTGCGTGTGAAAAATCAAAAGGATCGCGCGCTGGTCGCAAACGCCCTCGATCGCGAAGTCTGCGTCGCCTTGAGCGACAAGTTTCTCATCGTGCCGAAGGGGCAAGTTGCCGATCTGACTGTCCGGGCTGTCGTCACCGACCTTGTTCCGACCGACAAGACCATCGCAGGCGCGGCAACGGCGGTTACCTTCGGCAGCAGCGTCGCCGGCTTGCCGATCAGCATTCCACGGCTTCCCTTCGGCCTGGGTGGGCTTGCCGTCGAAGCAGAAGCCCTCGATCGCAATGGCGTTCAGCGCGCGGCGATCCTGTGGGCACGCGGCGCGAATTCGATTTCGAACAAACCGCGTGTGTCCGAAGTCGGCGACGCCTACAGCCTGGCAACCACATTCGGCAACGAATTCTCGCGCATACTTGTGACAGGCAAAGAACCCCGCACGATCGATCTGACACTGCCGTCCCGCCATCGCATGCGATCCTGGCTGGGCGGCAAGCCGAAATACGGTGTCTGCGAATCCTTCGGTCGCACGCCCGGTCTGCTGGGTGTCCTCGCAGACAAGTTTGGCGCGCCTCCTGAGTGGACGGACAAGGGTGCGAAGGCGAGCGCTCCGTGAGAGGCGTGCTCAGGCGATCTTGCCGAGCAGGCGCAGGAACTGCGCGGCTTCTTTCGCCGTCAACGGTGCCAGCGTCTCTTCTGTGATCGCCCTGGCCAGGGGAATGAGCTCTTCGACGGCATCGTTCCCCGCTGTCGTCAGCGACACCAGCAGCAGCCGCTTGTCGGTGTCGTGTTTCTTGAGATCGACGTAGCCGCGTGACCTCAACCGGTCGATGACGCCCTTCACCGTGGCGGCATCCATGGCGATCATCTGGCCGAGCTGGTTCTGGGAAGACTCGCCCACTTCGTAGAGCCTGGCCAGCGCGGCGAATTGCGGCGGCGTCAGGTCCGCGATGCGGCTGGCGAAGATCGCGACATGGCGCTGGTGCGCCTTGCGCAACACGAACCCGACCTGATCTTGCAGGCGATAGCTCTCATCCAGCTCATCGCCGACCAAAGCCAGCGGCGTCTTGCCCGTCGTCATCGCTGACCATCCCAGACCTTGATGTCCTTCGCCTCCAGCCCGCCCATGCGGTTGTGGATGCGCGGGCCGCAGGTCATCACCAGGCAGAACAGGATCTCGTCGGATCGCGGTCCATCGGCGATACCGACCTCCATGGCATCGAAATGTGAGCGCACATACGAAGCGTTGATGTGGCCGATCGGCACATCGAGGCGGGCGCCGAAACCACCGACCTTCTTGGCCGAAGGCACGATCGCCTTGGCTTCACCAAGCCGCTCGCGCATCGCGTAGCCGCCCGGTACATGCCAGAGCGCACCGTGTTCGAGTTCACCGGCACTGCCGACGATGGCGCCCTTGCCGTAGCCGTCGATGACATGCGCATCGCCACCAAGCGCGGCGATCAGCCGGTCGGTCAGGATCAGACCAAGTGGCTTCAGATCCTCCATCGCGCTTTGCAGGTCTTCCACGTAGCGCCCAGCGAACGGGTTCCTGACCAGGGCCATCGCGGCAGCGCGACGGCGTGGCACATTCACGACCGGCCCGCCGTCATGGACGATTTCCTCGGTCAGCACGGCGATCTTGCGAATGGGAAATTCAGGCATGGACGAGATCCTTGATTTGGTCGGATGGATGCAGACGATCGCTGCGAGAGGTGGGGAAATCCCCAGCGAGTGCGGTCGCGCCGTTGAGGAACAACGCTGCCGCCGTGATCAACCCCCGCCGGCGATAATCCTCGGCGACGACCAGGCCGGCTTGTAGCGCCTGCGCAGTTTCGCGAGGCGATATCAGTCCGACCCCGACCGTCACAAGCCGCGCGCCGAGATCGCTGTCGGGAGCAAATTCGAATGCCGGCTGTCGTTTGACGGCAGGATGGCTGGGCAAGTCAATGGCGTTGGCGATCAGCGTTGCGGCCGCATCTGCGGCGGCACCGGAGGAGGCCAGCACAGTGACCGCATCGGCAATACCCAGCGAAAACGATCGGCCGCGCCAGCCGCTGGTGGCGACACCGCGCACATCGTCCTCGGCGCGAACGAGGATGCGGTCTGCGAGGCCGTGACCGGTTCCGGCGATCGCAAGTTTCATCGATTGAACGGGGGCCAGATGCAGCGCGCTGTCACCGCCATTGTTGACATAGGCACGCTCGATCTTTCGCCCTGAAACCATCGCGGCCAGTATCTCATCGGCAACGGAGCCGGCGACGGCGGCCATCGGCGTGATGAAACGTTCAGCCAGGGCCGACACGGCAGCTTCCATGCGCCGCGCGGTCGGCCCGGCGAAAGGACGCGGGATGACAGCAGCCGGCCGGCGCAACGCCAGCAATTCTTCAACCAGTTCCGGCAGGACGGTCTGGAAGCGTGCTACCGCCTGTTCACAGGCCGCCCGCACCTCGGCAGCCTCGCCGAAAGCCTCGATGACGAGATCGATCGGTCCATGATTCAAATGCAGCCTTCTGCCGTCGGCCAGCCAATGTGCCTGTGGCCCGTTCATAAACCGCCTCCGCTGCGCCTGAGCTGTGCCAGCGGCGGCCAGAGGTTCGCGCCAGACGCGCCCGTGTTGCTGCGCGGATTGAGATATTCACCGCCGCGCGCGAAAATATCGGCAAGGCTGCGGATTTCGGCTTCGTAGCCGCCGAGCCTGAGATAGTCGTCGCGACGCAAGGTGAACTCGATTGGCGCCACCAGCGCCGGTGTCGGCACATAGCCGAAAGCGCCCTCCGGAACACGGGTGACGTCGACCATGAGGGTGATGCCGCCGCCCGGCCAGACATAGACGGGCGCGCCGCCGACCGTGACATAGGTTTCCAGGCGCTGCACGGAGCGCGTAAGGTTGACGGGGTTTTCCGTGATGCCTGCCCTGAGGCTGCCGCCGGCGCCGCCGACGAACAGCACCGTGCACAGCGCCGGTTCGCAATTCTCCTCGATGAGCGATACCGATTTGCGCAACCGTTCGGGGAACGGCTTTTCGAGAGGCTTCAGATCTTCGTCCAGCTCGTAATAGCCAAACTGCTCGCCGGTGGTGGAAACCATCAGCAACGACAGGCCGGGCCGCGCACCCTTTGCGGCATTCCAGGGGCCGAGGATCGAGAGTGGATCGTCGATGGCGGTGCCGCCCCAGCCGAGCCCTGGTTCCGAGACCTTGAAATAGCGGCCCGGGGTCGAACGGCGGCCGATGATGCGAATGCCGGTGTCCGACCAGCCGAGCACCTTGCCGGCCTGATGTTCGGAAACCACGCCGGTGATGTGGTCGTCGACGACAACGACCTCATCGACCAGACCACGCCATTGTGCGGCAAACATGCCGATCGTGGCCGAGCCGCAACCGACCCGCATGCGCTGTTCCAGCTTGCTGTCGATCACCGGGGCCTTGCCCGCCTGCACGACAAGAGCGGCGCCGCCATCTATGGCAAGTTCGACCGGCTGCTGGTTGCACAATGCCAGCAACGCGTCGCAGGTGGCACGGCCTTCCGCCTTGGAGCCGCCGGTGAGGTGATGGACGCCGCCCAGTGACAGCATCTGCGAGCCATATTCGCCGGTGGTGACATGGCCGATCACCTCGCCCCCGGCGCGCACGGTTGCCGTCTCGTCGCCGATATGACGGTCGGTGTCGATTTTCACCTTGACGCCGCAATAGGAGAAGATGCCCTCGGTCACCACGGTGACGAGGTCCACCCCTTCCACCTCCTGGCTGACGATGAAGGGCGCCGGCTTGTAGTCGGGATAGGTGGTGCCGGCGCCGATTGCCGTCACGAAACGCCGGCCGGTGTTGACGAATTCGCCGGTCCACGCCTCGCCGTCGGCGACAAAGGGCACCACGGCCTGGCCGGCCTCGGCGGCATGGTCGAGAATGGTCAGCGGGTCGAGCCGCACCACACGTCCGGCCCGGTTGCCATAGCGGTCGCAGGCGCCGGTGCGGCCTTCGGCGATGTAACACATCACCGGACAGGCGTCGCAGCGGATCTTTTCGGCGACCTGCTTTTCACCCAGGTCATGAGTGTCGAAACGTTCGGCGAGTTCGCTCATCGGCCCGCCTCGCTGATTGCGGCCAGGATCCGCGAGGGCGTCGCCGGCACCTTTGCCATCATCACACCGGTGGCGTGGCGGATGGCGTTGAGGATTGCCGGCGCGGTCGGGATCAACGAGTGTTCGCCGAGCCCCTTGGCGCCGAAGGGTCCTTCCGGATCGGGCACTTCGACCAGGATCGTCTCGATCGGCGGCACATCGCCGATGGTCGGGATGAGATAGTCATGCAGGTTTTCGGTGCGGCCCGGGATATATTCTTCCATCAGCGCCATGCCGATGCCCTGAGCAATGCCGCCTTCGATCTGTCCTTCGGCCAGCACCGGATTGATCGCTTTGCCGACATCGTGCGCGGCGGTGATCTTGATCAGCCGCACCGTACCAAGGCGCATGTCGACCTCGAGCTCGGCGATCTGCGCGCCATAGCCATAGACGGCATAGGGCTTGCCCTGCCCCTTGGCGTCGAGCTTGGACGTCGGCGGATCATAGGTCTCTTCGGCTCGAAAGACGAAGCCGTCATCATCCACCGCCAGCGCGGCGAGATCGATGCGTCGGGTGGCATCGCCCTCACGGATCAGAAGCATGCCTTCTTCGAACGAGAGCGTGGCGGCGCCAGAGACATTGGCATAGCGCAGGATGAGCTCGCGCAAGGCACGTCCTGCCTTTTCAGCGGCCTTGCCGGTCACAAAGGTCTGGCGGGAGGCGGACGTCTTGCCGGCATCAGGCGAGGTTGCTGTATCTGCACCTTTCAGTTTCAGGCTCTCCAGCGGGATACCGAGCGCGTCGGCGCAGATCTGGGCGATGACGGTGTTGGAACCCTGGCCGATGTCGACCGCACCTTGATGCAGGATGACTTGACCCGTCGGCGCGATGCCGAGTTTAATCGTGGAGGGATTGGGCAGCGAGGTGTTGCCGCAACCGTACCAGCAGGAGGCGACACCAACACCGCGTCTCAATGCGCGGCTGGCAGCTTGATCGCTGGTATTGAACCTGTCCGCTTCCGCCAGCGCACGCGCCCAGTGCGGTTCAAGGGCTTCGAGACACGCGACGATGCCGACGCCGGCTTCCAGCTTCTGGCCGGTGACCGTTTCCGAGCCGTTTCGCAGGCAGTTCTTCAACCGGAATTCCAGCCGATCGATGCCAAGCCGGTCAGCCAGTTGATCGTAAAGGGCCTCCTGCATGATCGTTGCTTGAGGCACGCCGAAACCACGGAAGGCGCCGGAGATGGGGCCGTTGGTGTGGATGGCGCGACCCTCGGCACGATAATGTGGCGTGAGATACGGACCTGAAGCATGCACCGGTACGCGGTTGGCGACGGTCGGTCCCCAACTGGCATAGGCGCCGGTGTTGAAATCGCCCTCGAAACTCATGACAGAGATCGTGCCGTCAGCCGCCGCGCCGACTACGGCTCGCATCGTTGCCGGGTGGCGCTTGGTCGTCGCCATCATCGATTCCGAGCGGGAGAAGGCAAGAGCCGCCGGTCGACCGGTCTTCAAGGCGACCAGACCGATCAATGGCTGCACGGAAATGTCGAGCTTGGACCCGAAACCGCCGCCAGTCGCCGTCGGCACGATGCGTACCTTGTCCGGTTCGAGCCCAAGAACACGCGCGGTATCGTCGCGGTCCATGTAGGGCGCCTGGGTACAGGCGACGATGACGAGGGTGTCGCCGTCGAGATAGGCATGGCCCGCTTCGGGCTCGATGTAGGCATGCTCGACATAAGACGTTTCGATCGTCGCCGATGCGGTGACGAAGGCAGCCGCCAGTGCCTTTTCGGGTTCACCGCGTTCGACGAACCCTTTCGTCAGAAGATTGCCAGCGCGATCCGCATGAATGGCGGGAGCATCTTTGACCTGGGCTTCATTCGCCAAGAGCAGGTGCGGACCTTGCGTCCACATGACCGGGAAATCCGCGAGGTCGAGATCGGCGGCGACAGCACGCTCGGCAGCAACCAGGGCCACCGCCTCGCCGCGGAAACGCACAACAGCTTCCGCCAGCGCAGGCTGATCCGCGAAGGTCGAGATGACACCGAACAGGTTCCGGCCCGAGATATCGGCGGCGGTGAATATGGCGGCGACGCCGGGATGCATTGTCTGCCAGGCTGCGAGATCGCCGAATGCAAAACGCGCGTGATGGTGAGGCGAGCGCACGACCAGGACGGCCAGGGCATCTTCGGGGAAGGCGTCGGCACCGAATTTCTCGGCGCCCGTGACCTTCGGAACGCCATCCAGCCGCACCGGCGAAGACCCGACCGCTTTGCCGGCCAGCGGCAGACGGAAGTCCAGGCCCTGGCCGTTGTGCTGCCCGGCCGGACCGGCGACTTCCAGCACCGCCGTGATGATTTTCCGATAGCCGGTGCAGCGGCACAAAATCCCGCCCAGCGCATCGCGCACCTCCGCTTCACAGGGGCGCGGGTTTTTCTCCAGCAGCGCGGTTGCGGTCACCAGCAAGCCGGGCGTGCAGATGCCGCATTGCGCGGCGCCGTGCCTGAGAAACGATGCCTGCAGCGCGGACAGTTGGCCGTTGGCCAGCCCTTCGACAGTTGTGATCTCTGCTCCATCGACGGAAGCAATCGGCGTCAGACACGCACAGACCGGCTCACCGTCGACAAGCACGGTGCAGGCCCCGCAGTCTCCGGCATCGCATCCCACCTTGGTTCCGGTGAGTTGCAGTTCGTCGCGCAACACGGATGACAGCCGGCTAACAGGCGAGACGGATACGGACACCTGCGCGGCATTGACCTGGAAGGCTATGTCCGCGCGCTCCATACTCATGCTGCGGCCTCCCTGCGATGGGACTGCCCGGCAACCGCCTGGACAGCACGGGCAACGATCTCACGGGCAGCGTGCAGTCGGTAGGCCGCGGAGCCACGCACATCGTCGATGGGAGCGAGTTGCGGCATCGGTGCGGTCTCGATGACAGTCCCCAATGCACCGTCGAGCGTTTTGCCGACCAGGGCCTGTTCGACATGCGGCAGCCGTGTCGCGACAGCCGAACAAGAGCCAATAGCGATTGCCACATGCCGGATGACCCTATCGTCGACGGTCATCCGGACAGCTGCCATGGCAATCGAGATCACCAGATACCGCCGCGCGCCGAGTTTGGCGAAAACCGAGGTTCCGGCAGCGCTGGTTTTGGGCACACGGATGGCGGTAACCAGCTCATCCGACCGGCGCGCTGTATGGCGATTGCCGAGGATGAAATCGGCGAGCGACAGATGCCGGATCGCCTCGGCCGAGCGCAATTCCACCTCGGCATCCAGCACCAGCAGCGCGGGGACACCGTCCGCGGCAGGCGACGCGTTGCAGAGATTGCCGGCAACCGAAGCGACATTCTGGATCTGCGGCGAGCCCACCTCACGTGCAGCCTGCTTCAAGGCGTCGAAGGCGGGAGGCAGAGGCTGGCGTATGATGTCGGTCCAGGTGGTACGGGCACCGATCACCCAGTGCGTCTCGTCCTCGACAACGCCGCGCAGCGTACCGATAGCGTTGATGTCGAGGATGTTCTCGCGAATGGGCCGATTGCCCTGGGCAGGGTAGAAATCGGTGCCGCCGGCAAGCACGCGCCACGATGTTTCGCCGAGCAGCGTGAGCGCTTCGTCGAGTGTGGCGGGTTTCGCGTAACGGATCACGCCTGCCTTCCCGGTTCCTCCCAAAGGAGGCTTTTCCCCTGAATTGGCACATGATCCTTTCGGGGGCATGCGCCAAGATCGGCCGGTGCATCGCCGGCAAATTCATTCGTATGCAAATGATATCAGTCGTGCTGGCTTTGTCAAAGTAGGGTGCGTCCTTCGAAGCTCGCTTTAGAAGGTTGACGCGGGCGACCATCTGATTGAGTTTCTCCACCCTGGTCGTCGAGGGTGTTTCACCACAGGCGACCTACTCCCGCATGCTGAAAGGAAACGCCATGGCTGATGAAGCACTGATCGTTGTCGATCTGCAGAATGATTTCTGCCCGGGCGGCGCCCTTGCCGTGACCGGCGGCGACGAGATCGTGCCGCTGGTCAACGACCTGATCCGCAACGCCGAGCATGTCGTGATGACGCAAGACTGGCATCCGGCCGGTCATTCCAGCTTCGCCTCCAGCCACCCGGGCAAGCAGCCGTTCGAGATGATCGAGATGCCTTATGGTCCGCAGACCTTGTGGCCGGACCATTGCATCCAGGGCAGTCTCGGCTCCGATTTCCATTCCGGACTTGCCTGGAGCAAGACCGAACTGATCATTCGCAAGGGCTTCCGTCCGAGCATCGACAGCTATTCGGCTTTCTTCGAGAATGACCATTCGACACCAACCGGCCTTGCCGGCTACCTGCGCGAGCGCGGCATCGGGTCCATCACGCTGGTTGGGCTGGCAACGGACTTCTGCGTGGCCTTCTCGGCACTCGACGCCGTCAGCCAAGGTTTTGCGACGACGGTGCGTCTCGATGCCTGCCGCGGCATCGATCTGAACGGCTCGCTCGATGCAATGCTTGTCCGCATGCGCGACGCTGGCGTGGTGCTGGTTTAAGTTTTTGTTGGAGCGTGATCTTTTCCGAAAACCGGTTCCCACTTTTCGGGATCAGTCTTTAGGCGTTTGAGGGGCAGAGTGCATTTCAGAAAAGTTCTGGCGGCTATTGCGCTGCTTTGCGGGAGTGCAGTTCCCGCTTTCGCTACAGAGGGGCTGCCCGGCACAGCCATGTCGCTCTGGTGGGCATTGCCTTTCGCCGGCCTGCTGCTGTCAATTGCCAGCGGGCCACTGCTGTTTCCCCATCTGTGGGAACACCACTACGGCAAGATCGCAGCAAGCTGGGCCGCGCTGGTCGTCGCTCCGCTGGCGCTGGTCTTCGGAGCGGACCTTTCCCTCGGTGCGGTGCTGCACACACTGCTCACTGAATACATGTCGTTCATCATCCTGCTGTTCGCCTTGTTCACCATCGCGGGCGGCATTCTCGTTGCCGGCAACATCCATGGCACACCATGGACGAATGCCGGCCTGTTGCTGATCGGAGCGATCCTCGCTTCGGTGGTCGGCACCACCGGCGCCTCGATGATCATGATCCGACCCGTCATCCGCGCCAATGACAACCGACCATTCAACGCCCATGTCGTCGTCTTCTTCATCTTCCTGGTTTCCAATATCGGCGGCTCGCTGACGCCGCTCGGTGACCCGCCGCTTTTCGTCGGCTTCCTGCGCGGCGTCGATTTCTTCTGGACGACGGCGCATCTGTGGCGGGAAACGCTGTTCGTCACCGCGCTGGTGCTAATCGTCTTCCTGGCGCTGGACTTCGTTCTGCATTGGCGCGAGGCAGGCCGGCCAAAGATCAAGGACCCGACTCCGGATTCCAAAGTGCGCCTGCGCGGCTTGCCGAACTTGCCATTGCTTGCCGGCGTGATCGCGGCGATCCTGCTCTCGGCGTCCTGGAAACCGGGCATCGATATCCCGGTATTCGGCGTGATGCTGGAATTGCAGAACCTGGTACGCGACGCGATCGTCCTGGCGCTCGCCTTCGTTTCGCTGGCGGTGTCGCGCAGCGAATACCGCAGGGCCAATGGCTTCGCCTGGGGGCCGATCGCCGAGGTGGCAAAGCTCTTTGCCGCGATCTTCATCTGCATCGTGCCGGTGATCGCCATTCTGAAGGCCGGCAAGGATGGTGCCCTGGCGCCACTGGTTGCCTTGGTGACGGCTGCTGACGGAACACCCAATGATCTCGCCTATTTCTGGCTGACCGGCGCGCTGTCTTCCTTCCTCGACAATGCGCCGACCTATCTCGTCTTCTTCGAGCTGGCCGGCGGTGACGCACGCCAGCTGATGACGGAGCTTGCAACAACGCTGGCCGCGATATCGGCGGGCGCCGTCTTCATGGGCGCCAACACCTATATCGGCAATGCACCCAATTTCATGGTCTACGCCATCGCGCGTCATCAAGGCGTCAGGATGCCGGGATTCTTCGGCTATATGCTATGGTCGGGCGCTGTGTTGCTCCCGACTTTCCTCATCGCCGGATTTGTCTTCTTCCGGTGAAGGTCTTAGACCGCACTAGGCGACATTGTCACGTCGCCTCAAACCTATAGAAAGAACGGCGAAAGGATAACCGATGACGCCAAAAGCCGTTTTCTGGGACATGGACGGAACGCTCGTCGACAGCGAGCCGCTGCATGATGCCGCTCTGGTTTCGGCGATGCGCAGTGTCGGCCTGACGGCGCCTGCCGACCTGCATGAGCGTGTGCTCGGCAAGACCGCGGCTTTCGTCTACGACATGATGCGCGAGGAATTCGGCCTGACGCTGCCGTTCGATCAATGGATCGCGCTCAAATATGATTACTACATGGCCAATGTCGCCGGCCTGCAGCCGCGGCCCGGCGCGATCGAGATCTACCAGGAGCTGAAGGCGCTCGGCGTGCCGCAGGCGGTGGTTTCGAACTCCGACCGGCTGATCGTCGATGCCAATCTCGGCGCGGTTGGTCTCTCCCATGCCGGCATGAAGACGGTGAGCCGCAACGACGTGCGCGAAGGCAAGCCGCATCCCGAGCCGTTCCTGCGCGCCGCCTGGCTGTTCGATGTCGCTCCAGGCGAGGCCGTGGCAATCGACGACAGTGTGACGGGTGCAATGTCCGGCCTGGCCGCCGGCATGAAAACGATCTTCTGGCCGGAAAGGCCGATGGCGGGTCCCGACGGCGCGGTCATCATCAACACCGTGGACGAGCTGCGCGCCGAACTCGGGCTTTAGCGCGCTCCGCGTCCGGGCACCCCAGTATGATCATGCATGGATCATCGATCAGCTGCGGTAGACGGGTTCCTGTTCATCGAGGATCGCCTTCAACTCGGCCAGATGCCGTTCCGCCTGACCGGGATAGTCGTCCATCTCCGCTGCCGTCTTCTCGGCGATCTCGTCGGAAAGCACCCGCAACGGCCGGCCGGTCCACAGCGCCTTGATATAGGTCTCGGCGGCGCGCTCGAAATAGAACATGCGGTTGAAGGCGTCGGCCACGCTATCGCCGATCACCAACACGCCGTGATTGCCCATGATCATCACCTTGTGCTTCGGATTGGCGAGCAGTTGCGAACAGCGTTCGCCCTCCTCCTCGAAGGCAAGCCCGCCATAGTGCTCATCGACCACGGTGCGGTTGAAGAAGGCAGCCGAATTCTGGTCGATCGGCGGCAAGGTGGAATCGGCCAGCGATGCCAGCACGGTGGCGTGGATCGAATGCACATGCATGACGCAGCGCGCATGCGGTACGTTGCGGTGGATGGCACTATGCAGGCCCCAGGCCGTCGGATCCGGTGCATCGGGGCCCTTCAGCGTTTCAGGATCGTTCGCGTCGATCAGCAGGAGGTCGCTCGCCTTGACGCGCGAGAAATGCACCTGGTTGGGGTTCATCAGGAAGCGCGTGCCGTCCTCGTTGACGGCCAACGAGAAATGATTGGCCACCGCCTCATGCATATTGAGCCGCGCGGTCCAACGGAAGGCGCAGGCGAGATCGACCCGCTCGTCATGGAAAGGCAGATTGGTCAGCGTTTCCTTCTGCAGACGTGCCAGGCTCATCGTCTTTTCCTCCGTGAAGAAGCGAACATGACGTGCCCCAGACGCCACGGCAACCGGAAACGGCTGATCCAGATTTTCGGGATCAGGTCGGGAACTGCGAGATGCCCAGGATCACGAAGCCGGCACCGATCAACAGGCAGAGCGGCGAATAGAGACTCCGGTCAAGCTGCGCGAACGGCTGTTCCGGGGTCTGGCGACGCCACCAGGGTGTGAAGCCGAGCACACCGCGTCCGAGGAAAACGAAAGCGATCATCACGGATGTGGCGGCAAGACCTTGCTGCGGGAACGGCGTGGCGAAAACACCCATCAATGCCAGTGGCCACAGGGTCGCCAGAACCAGGCAGGCAGCAACGGCGAAACAGGCAAACGTCGAGGGCATCTCGCTGACCCCGCGCATTCCGACGACGGCTCGGGCGCAGGAGGCAGCGTCACGGCCAGGCCAGATGCCGCCAATGCCCCAATAGACATGCAGTGCGGTAATCGCGAGCAGAACTGTAGAAAGCGCGAAGGCGAGGACGATCATAGACGGTGTGCTCGGATTAGGCTGTTGATGGGATTGAGCGGTTACTGGAAACCGCAGACGGCTTGCGACCGTGTCCGGGCAGACCGCTCCAGCACGCGATCCATATAGGCGTTGACGCGATCGGACGCGATCGGGAACTTGCCGGCACGCGCCCAGGCGCCCATGTCGCCCAGCAGGATGTCGATCGCGGAAAAGCGGTCACCAAGCGCAAATTGTTTTTCGCCCAGGCGGCGGTCGAGTGCCTTCACCTCGGAAGCGAAGTCGTATGCCGTGGCGGGACCGACATCTACGCGCATGTCGCCTGGCAGAATGAAGCGGTGGCGCAGCTTGTTCCACAGCGGCGCTTCGAATTCCGACTGCGCGAAGTGCATCCAGGAATCCGTTTCAGCGCGTCCGGCAAGCCCGGCATTGGCGCCCATGCCTTTGTCTGCGTGCTTGTCGGCCAGATAGATGCAGATCGCGGCAGAGTCCGTGACGGTGAAATCGTCGTCGATCAGGATCGGAACCTTGCCGGATGGGTTCAGCGCATAGGCTTCCGCCGAGCGCAGCTTCACCGGAACGAACTCATAGGGTTCGCCGAGCTCTTCCAGCATCCACACCACGCGGGAAACCCGCGATCCGCGCGATCCGACAGCCTTGTACATGCCGCTCCCTCCAAACATCACAAGTCTAGACCATCGTGGGCATGCGCCCAAGCAGGCTCAGACGATGGTGTCGAAGAGCCGCAGGATCCACCACGCCTGATAGATCATTGTGAAGATAATGAAGGCCAGGTGGAAGCGCCGGTTGGTCGTGTAGATCGCGATGCCGCACAGGATGACGAACAGCGGCGTGCGGATCAGATATTCGTGGCCGAAACGCGCGAAATGCGCTTCGCCTTTCAGCAAGGTGTCGACGACATCGAGCAGATAGGTCGCGGCCAACAGGCCGAAGAACCAGCTCCGGCGCGAGAAGAAATAATCCTCGTAGCTTTTATAGTCCTGCATCGAATCGGGAAACAGGAAGGCGCACAACAGATACAGAGTCACCGAGTAGCCGATGATGAAGAGATATTTGCCGAAGGTCCAATTGGCGACCTCAAAGAGGCCGAACTGCCACCACCAGAAATGCACCAGCATCAGAAGCAGCGAGGCCACCCAGGCCAGATGCACCGGATAGAGCCTGTAGGCCTTGGGGTGCTGGATGATACGGGCGACACCGGACAGCAGGCGCGTGACGCCGAGACCGATCACCATGCCCATCACGATGCGCAGATGCGGAAAAACGTCGTGCACTTGGGATAAAGGCTGCTCCATCAAGGCTCACCCATCGTTCTGCTGCGCGTTCGGTATCGCTTAGCGGCTGCGTCCATCGAACTTCTGCGGCGTCAGCGCGTCAGGTTCGACCCCTTCGAGACAGCGCGCATTGATGGCGACCGACGCCGTGCCGTCGGGCTTGGTTCCGCGGGCGAAAGATTCGATACCGCAAACCCGGCAGAACAGATGATGGATGACATGTTTGTTGAACAGATAGTCGGTCAGCACATCCTCACCGGAAAGCAGGGTGAAGTTCTCTGCCGGTGCGAAAGTCAGGATGCTGCCCAACCTGCCGCAGCGTGAACAGTTGCAGGATATGGTGTGGTCGAGGTCGACGGTCGCCTCATATTTCACCGCGCCGCAGTGGCAGCTGCCATGGTATGCCTTCATCGCCATGTAAAATCCCTCGCGTCTGTCGCACTTGGCTTTTTGTTTTGTCGCAGGTTCTCATCGCAAAACCGTGGGACACTTTTTGCGGAAGCTGGCTAGGCCGCGTCGGCGCGCGGTGAGCAGCCTTCGGCTTTGAACACACGCTTGGTCGATGCCGGGTATTTCTGCAGCAGCGCTGCCGGGCGGATCGGCCGTGGCGAGAAATTGCCACCGCAGTTCGGGCAGACGCCCTTCAGTACCGTGTCGACGCAATCCGCACAAAAGGTGCATTCGAAGGTGCAGATCATGGCGTTGGTGGCATCAGGCGGCAAATTCTTGTCGCAGCATTCGCATCCGGGGCGCAGTTCGAGCATTTCGTTCTCCCGATCGTCGGATTCCAGCGGCTGGAGCTGGTCTTTCTCCTTTGTCGTGGAAAGTTAGCGATCCTGCAAGTTAAGTATGGAAGGGCTTTGTCCATATCGGTTGTTGCCTCGCCCGGTTTCGGTTTCTATAGAGGAGTCGGCCTTGATGCCGCCACAACGGGCGGCTCTACGCGACATGCTTCCGCCAGGAGCAACGAAAACAGGGGCGTCAAGACGCCTCCCAGGCACGAAATGCGGATTTGGGGGAAGGACTTCGAATGGCTGACGAATTGGCAAACGAGATCATCGCTAAGATCAAGGCTCACGCGGAGCCTGGTGGCGAGGAGATCACGACCAATACCGAGCTGACGGCGCTCGGCATCCATTCGCTCGAGCTCACCGAAATCATCTTCGATCTCGAGGAAGCCTATGACATCGAAATCGAGATGAACACGGTCGACGCCTGGAGCAACCTCAAGAATGTCGGTGACATGGTCGAGGCCGTTCGCGCGCTGATTGCAAAGAAAGCCTGACCGGGGCCTCATGCGCACACGTGTCGTTATCACCGGCATCGGCGGTATTTGCGGACTTGGCACCAGTGCCGTCTCCATCTGGGATGAGATGAAGGCAGGTCGCCCTGCGATCCGGCAAGTTGTCGGCGCGGATCTGCATCAGCTGAAAGTCCAGGTCGGCAGTGAGATCCAGGCCCTGCCGGAACATGGCCTGGAGCGCAAGCGGCTGGTCACCATGGACCGGTTCAGCCTCCTCGCCATCATCGCCGCCAAGGAGGCCATGCAGCAGTCGGGCCTCACCGTCGGTGCCGAGAACACTTATCGCATCGGTGCAACCGTCGGCGTCGGCGTCTGCGGCTGGGAGACGGTCGAGGAAAATTACCGTGCTCTGCTTCTGCAAGGCAGAAACCGAGCCGATATCTTTACCGTGCCCAAGGTCATGCCGGGTGCGGCAGCCGGCCAGATCAGCATGCAATTCGGTCTGCGTGGTCCTGTTTTCGGCGTGACTTCGGCTTGCGCATCCGCCAACCACGCCATTGCCTCGGCCGTTGACCAGATCCGGCTCGGCAGGGCCGATGTCATGCTGGCCGGAGGCACGGATGCCCCACTGGTGTGGGGCATCATGAAAGCCTGGGAAGCCTTACGTGTTCTCTCTCCCGATACGTGCCGGCCGTTCTCTGCCGACAGGCAAGGCCTGGTGATGGGCGAAGGCGCCGGCATAGCCGTGCTGGAAAGCTACGAACATGCCATGGCGCGCGGCGCCACCATCTTGGGTGAAATCGCCGGCGTCGGCATTTCGGCGGATGCGTCTGATATCGTTGCGCCAACCGTCGAGGGGCCTGAAGCGGCCATGCGCTTCTGTCTCGCCGATGCCGGGTTCAACCCGGAAGACGTCGATTATCTCAATGCACATGGCACCGGCACCAAGGCCAACGACCAGATCGAGACCGCCGCGATCAAGCGCGCCTTCGGAGATCACGCCTACAAGCTTTCGGTCTCGTCGACCAAGTCGATGCACGGCCACGCGCTGGGAGCGTCCGGGGCCCTGGAGATGATCGCCTGCGTCATGGCCATCCGCGACGGCATCGTGCCGCCGACGGCCAACTACCGCGAGCCGGATCCGGACTGCGACCTCGACATTACGCCGAACATTGCGAAAGAGCGCCCTGTTCGCACCGCGCTGAGCAACGCCTTCGCCTTTGGCGGTACCAACGCCGTGCTCGCGTTCAAGGCGGTTTGATCCTGGAGCGTTTCCGTTTTCCACGGAGACGCTCCAGCTCTTTGTTTTTAGGCAATTCCGAACGCAAAACCGCTGCGCGCTTTTGCTGAATTGCTTTGGCGCCACCTGAATGCGGTGTCGCTGGATCTAAGTCTTGCAAACCCACCCAGGCGGGGCGTTCGCGCCGCCCTTTTCCCGAGGCAACAATGACCGACCTTTCCGCTTTCCCGATCAATTCGCGCTGGCCGGCGCAGCATCCCGACCGCCTGCAGCTCTATTCGACGGCGACGCCCAACGGCGTGAAGGTGTCGATCATGTTGGAAGAGATCGGGCTGCCTTACGAGGCCCATTTCGTCAACATCGGCCAGGACGAGAGCTGGACACCCGAGTTCCTGTCGCTCAACCCGAACGGCAAGATCCCTTCCATCATCGACCCCAACGGACCGGGCGGCAAACCACTGCCGTTGTTCGAATCCGGCGCGATCCTGCTTTACCTGGCCGAAAAGACCGGCAAGCTGCTGCCCACAGATGCGGCGCTGCGCTACGAAACCATCCAGTGGGTGTTCTTCCAGATGGCGGCGGTGGGCCCGATGTTCGGCCAGCTCGGCTTCTTCCACAAATTCGCCGGCCGCGAGATTGCCGACAAGCGCCCGCTCGAGCGTTATCGCAACGAATCGCGCCGCCTGCTCGGTGTGCTTGAGAAGCGGCTCGAAGGCCGCAAATGGATCATGGGCGACGACTACACCATCGCCGACATTTCGATGCTGGGCTGGGTACGCAACCTGGTCGGCTTCTATGAAGCCGGCGAATTGGTGGGTTTCGCCGATTTCCCCAATGTCGCCGCCTGGCTGGAGCGCGGCCTGGCGCGGCCGGCGGTGCAGCGCGGCGTCACTATTCCAGCGAAGCCCTGACGCCGGCCTGACCGCCGTCAATCCTGCTGGATGACCAGGTCCGCCGATCGGCGGCGGGCCAGCACACGTTCGATATTAGGCATGTCGTTGGACGCGATCCAGGCGATCGCGTCCTCGTCGCTGCGGCCATGTTCGTGCCAGCGCTGGCGCAGCCGCCGCTCGAGCTCGCCGCGGGCTACCTCGACGAAGATGGTGAAATCGAACAGTGGCGCCAGCCGCGACCACGGCTCTTCGTCCAACAGCAGGTAATTGCCTTCAACCAGGATGAAACGGGTTTCGCCGCTAATGATCCCCGCAGCAGCCCGTGACAGTTCGATGCTGCGGTCGAAGACCGGAATGGCGATATCCGGTTCACCGGCGCGAATGCGCTTGAGCAGCACCTCGAAGCCGGCGAAGTCGAAGGTTTCCGGCGCGCCCTTGCGCGCCCGCAGGCCCCGCTTCTCAAGGATCACATTGTCGTAGTGGAACCCATCCATCGGCACCACTTCCGCAACGCCATCCGGCAGGACGTCATGCAGGGACGCTGAAAGCGTCGATTTGCCTGCGCCAGGCGGGCCGGCGATGGCCACCACAAAGCGCCTGGCCCTGGCCGCGCGTTTGAAGATCGTGGCGGCAATGGTAGCGATCTCGGACATGGGCCGCTCCCTTGATGGGCTGGTACCGGCATCTTGCCCGGCATCCGTGAAACTTTCAAATCTCTCGAGGCAGAAGAATGTCCGGCTCAGCCGATGCTGCCAATGCGCAGGAAATCCGCATCGTAAGGGACATCAAGCACGGTGCCTGCAGAAGTCGTGACCTGGAGTTTGCCGCTGGCGGCGGAAACATCGCCCACCGCCTTGTCCATGGGCAGAGCGCCGATGACATGCCGGAAGGTGACGCGCCGATCCGGCCCGAGCTCGAAAGCGGTCGTTATGCCTTCTCGCTTAAGCCAGTTGTTGCCCAGCGACGCGGCATGGCCGACTGCGGTGCGCCCATCCTCGATACCGAGCACGCCGCGATGGCGACCATTCCAGGGTGCATAGTCGCGCCCGCCATTCGAGATCCATAACATGGTGATCGGCAGCTCGGCCGGGTTTTTCAGGATCAGCACGACGTCCTTTTCGGCGGCGCGCGAAACTGCCGTCCAGCCGGGGCCGCCATGGTCGGCCTCTATCAGCGTGACGAAGTCCTCGTGGCGCCTGTCCAATCGATAGTCGGCGAGGTCGACGGTTGTGCCATCCTTGCTCGGAAAACGATGCAGATCCTCGCTGCGGGCCGGATAGGCAAGCAGATAACGGCCGCGCGCCGGATCGGGCTCCAGCGGGTCGCCTTCCGTCACCGCGACACGCTTCGGCGAAAAGGCTACGTGCCCGCCTTCGCGCATCACCGTCATGGGATGATGCGCAACCGAGATCGCGCCGGCACCGCCGATGAAGGCATGTTCCTGGTAGAGGAACGGATGACCGTCGCGCAGGGTGAGTATCTTTTCAACGGCGGCGCCCATGACAAGGCGCCGGAGTTTGAAGACAGTGCGCCAGCCGTCCACCGTCGCCGAACTGTCGACAAGGTCCCACGGGCTGTTGGCTGGCCAGCCATGCAGTGGTGCTTCCTCGACATCGCTGCGCGAAAACGGCGCGCAGAGGAAGTCGCCGGAAAGCCGCGTCACCCCATCAGGCAAGCCTTGCGGTATGGTTTCCCGCGGCTCGTCGATCCAAGGCGCCCGATGCAGCGGCCTGAGGGTGCGGCCGCGCGTCTCGATGGTCAGGTCCGCGATGTGGCCGACGGCTGTGTCGATCGAAACCGAAATGCCTTTTGCCTTCAACGTGACCATCACCTGCTCCGATTCGGTTGAAGCCAGCAAAGCGTGACAGCAGGCTGCTGCGCAAGATGACTGTCGAGAGCCTTTGCAAATCGCGCACTGTCGACTGCGTGACTTCACATCACGCGAATACTTGCGATGAAGCGCAGGCTGCCTCCTGTGGTAGCAGGAACCAATTCGTCCGGCGCTAGAAAACGCGCATAGTAGGGTGGTTGCGCAGCGCCCGGCCATGGGTCGATGACGTGAGCCTGAAAGATCTGAGGACCGCTGTTTTGCGCCAGGTAGTCCACCCTCGCCAGGACAGTGGCGTGCGATCGCGCGCCGATGAGAAGTGGATAGTCGTGATCGAGGTCATCGATAATCTGCTGGTTCGTGACGTTGGCAGTGCCCATCATCGGACTAAACGTGTTCGCGGAAATCGTAAACGAACCGCCATTGTCATCTGTCCATGTATGATTGAGGGTTCTGGTTAGGACCCTGTCGTCCCCCGGAAGATTAACCAGCCCGCCATAGACCCCATTCACAATGCTGGCCTGTGACATTGGGTGACCGTGCCAATTGCAGATCATTGAGACGCAAGCAGCCCAACACCATTGGTTCTGCCGCTGCCTCTGGCTGATATTGTCTCTGAGAAAGCGCTGTGGATCGATGAGAGCGGAGCAGCCACCTGGAGGCGTCGAGTATGGGCAAGCGGTTAGCGCTCGAGCGTTTTCCAAGTTTGCTAGATCAGTTAGTGCTGCGCCAGTTAACCCTGCTAAAAAAGTTCTCCTTGAAACAAGTTTTCCCATAGTCTCCCCCTCAAAAAATCTTGAGCTGGGTGAAAATTAAAACAGGCATCTTCGTTCAATCAAGAGGACATTTTGATAGAGATCACGTGCTTTCTTGGGGGATCCTCAGTCGAACACTTTCGTGCTTGATCGCTATCGAAAAGTACCGCACCGAACTACCCGCGGCCCTAGAACATTTCAGGTTTCGGTGGAAAGCGTATCCAGCATTTGCGAGGTAGTTTGAGCACTGGCCGTTATGGCCCGTCGAACACGCAAGGCGCAGTCAAGCGATCGTAGCGAAGGGCGCCGAGGAAGGTCAGCGTAGAACCCGTGGCATGCAGTGCAAAGCCGCGCAGCCGCTATCCTAAGCTCCGCCCCCTGCCAATCGCTTAGCTTATTTCAAAATAAACCGGTCAAGGAGAATTTGGTGGAGCCAATCGGAATCGAACCGACGACCTCTTGAATGCCATTCAAGCGCTCTCCCAACTGAGCTATGGCCCCACTCCGGCTTCGGCCGGCCGCCGTTTCCAGCGGGATATTCTGGCGGAGTTGGGACCCCGCCGGGTCAGTGCAGGGCGGCTTCTAGCGCCGCCTTGCCGCAATAGCAAGTCTTTCGAAACAGCTTTTTTCGGAAAGCCGGCTCGAAAGCTGGCAGGCGCTCTGCGCCTGCCGCAATGTCAGACGTCGTCGTCGTCGTCGCCGACGCCGATCATGTCGGAAACGTCGTCGTCTTCTTCTTCCTCGTCTTCAAGGAAGGTGTCGTCGTCATCGTCGCCCAGATCGACGTCGTCGTCATCGTCGTCGCCGAGATCCGGCAGGTCGTCGCCCTTCGCCTCTTCGTCGGCGTCTTCCAGCGACACGACCTCGGCGCCTTCTTCCTCGGAGTCGAGTTCTTTTTCCTCGACCTCTTCCTCTTCCTCGATCACGGGAGCCTTGCTGTCCTCGAAATAGGAGCGAGGATAGCTCTTGCCCGTATAGGGAGAGACGATCGGATCCTTGTTCAGATCATAGAATTTTCGACCCGTCTCTGGGTCAATGCGTTTTGCGCCAAGTTCTGCTTTTGCCACGGCAAGCCTCGTACAGAAAGATTGGTCCCCTTAATCGCAGTTTGCGGCGCTGTCAAAGCCAAAAGCCACTGCGTTCCAATGTGCCGTTTCGTCGCCTTTTTCGGGATGACGGCATGAAACGGGCGTGTTAGGAACTTCCTTGCAAAAATGACCACCCCAAGGTCTTGAGCCTAGCTCGGCCCGACAAATCCAGGACATTCCGACATGGCGCATGACGCCAAACCACAACCTGCGACCGCGCGGCGCTCGCCGCCGCTTTCCGGTACAGCGCGCGTGCCGGGCGACAAATCGATCTCGCACCGCTCCTTCATGTTCGGCGGGCTGGCCTCCGGCGAAACCCGCATTACCGGCCTGCTCGAGGGCGAGGACGTGATGCGTACCGGGCAAGCCATGAAGGCGATGGGCGCGCATATCGAGAAGCACGACGACGAATGGGTGATCCGCGGCACCGGCAACGGCGCGTTGTTGCAGCCGGAGGCGCCGCTCGATTTCGGCAATGCCGGTACCGGCTCGCGCCTGACCATGGGGCTGGTCGGCACCTATGACATGGAAACCACGTTCATCGGTGACGCCTCGCTGTCCAGCCGACCGATGGGCCGTGTGCTGGAACCGCTGCGTCAGATGGGCGTGCAGGTGGTGCAGGCCGCGCCCGGCGACCGCATGCCAATCACGTTGCGCGGGCCAAAACACGCGGCGCCCATCACCTACCGCGTGCCGATGGCCTCCGCGCAGGTGAAATCCGCCGTGCTGCTGGCCGGTCTCAACACGCCGGGCATCACCACGGTGATCGAACCGGTGATGACGCGTGACCATACCGAAAAAATGCTGAAGGGCTTTGGCGCGAACCTCTCGGTCGAAACCGACGAGCGCGGCGTGCGCCACATCTTCATCGAAGGCCAGGGCAAGCTCACCGGCCAGGTCATTGCCGTGCCGGGCGATCCGTCGTCCGCCGGTTTCCCGCTGGTGGCGGCACTCATCGTGCCGGGCTCTGACATCACCATTGAAAACGTGCTGATGAACCCGACCCGCACAGGCCTGCTGCTGACGCTGCAGGAGATGGGCGGCCGGATCGACATCCTCAACCCGCGCAACGCCGGGGGCGAGGATGTCGCGGACCTGCGCGTGCGCTCTTCGGAACTCAAGGGCGTCACCGTGCCTGCCGAACGCGCACCGTCGATGATCGATGAATATCCGGTTCTGGCAGTCGCAGCCGCATTCGCCGAGGGCGAAACAGTGATGCAGGGCCTGGAAGAGCTGCGGGTGAAGGAAAGCGACCGGCTTGCCGCCGTCGCCAATGGGCTCAAGCTCAACGGCGTCGACTGCTCGGAAGGCGAGGCTTCTCTCACCGTGCGCGGTATGCCGGGTGGCAAGGGCCTCGGCGGCGAGGCAAAGGGCGAGGCGGTGAAGACCCATCTCGATCACCGCATCGCCATGAGCTTCCTGGTCTTGGGCCTTGCCACCGAGAAGCCGGTCACGGTAGACGACCGCGCCATGATCGCCACCAGCTTCCCGGAATTCATGGGACTGATGACGCGACTGGGCGCGGTGATCGACTAACCGCAACGCCTCCATCTTGTCATGGACCGGGTGATACAAGCTCGGCCCATCCTCCGCTATTCCCTGCCGGGTCCTGCGACCGCAGCCTGGCATTGTTAAAGAACGCTCCGAGCCAGAAACCATGATTCGCCTCGAAAATATCGGCAAGCAGAACGGCAAGCAGATCGTCTTCATCGAAGCCTCGGCCACGATCCAGCGCGGCGAGAAGGTCGGGCTCGTCGGCCCGAACGGCGCCGGCAAGACCACGCTCTTCCGCATGATCACCGGCGAGGAACTGCCGGACGAGGGCCAGGTCGCGATCGATCGCGGTGTGCGGATCGGCTACTTCAGCCAGGACGTGGGCGATATGGCGGGCCGCAGTGCCGTGGCCGAGGTGATGGACGGCGTCGGCCCCGTCAGCACGCTCGCGGCCGAAATGGCCGAGCTGGAAGCCGCCATGGGCGATCCGGACCGGGCTGACGACATGGACGAGATCATCACCCGCTATGGCGAGGTGCAGGCGCATTTCGACGAGCTGGACGGCTATGCGCTGGACGGCCGGGCGCGCGAAGTGCTCGACGGGCTCGGTTTCAGCCAGGAAATGATGAGCGGCGACGTCGGCAAGCTGTCGGGCGGCTGGAAGATGCGCGTCGCACTCGCCAAGATCCTGCTGATGCGGCCAGACGCCATGCTGCTCGACGAGCCGAGCAACCATCTCGACCTCGAGAGCCTGATCTGGCTGGAGAACTTCCTCAAGGGTTTTGACGGCGCCATCCTGATGACGTCGCACGATCGCGAGTTCATGAACCGCATCGTCGGCAAGATCGTCGAGATCGATGGCGGCGCGCTGACGAGCTATTCCGGCGACTACGAATTCTATCGCCAGCAACGCGCTGTTGCCGAAGTGCAGCAGCAGGCCCAGTTCGAGCGCCAGCAGGCGATGCTGGCCAAGGAAATCGCCTTCATCGAGCGGTTCAAGGCGCGCGCCTCGCATGCAGCGCAGGTGCAGAGCCGCGTCAAGAAGCTGGAGAAGATCGACAAGGTCGAACCGCCGAAGCGCCAGCAGACCGTGCGTTTCGAATTCCAGCCGGCGCCGCGCTCGGGCGAAGACGTGGCCACGCTGAAGAATGTCTCCAAGAGCTATGGCAGCCGCACCATCTATGACGGGCTCGATTTCCAGGTACGTCGGCGCGAACGCTGGTGCGTGATGGGTGTGAACGGCGCCGGCAAGTCGACGCTGCTGAAGCTGGTGGCCGGCGCTTCGGAGCCGGACGACGGCTCGGTGTCACGCGGCCCCAGCGTAAAGATGGGCTATTTCGCGCAGCATGCGATGGAGCTGCTCGAAGGTGAGCGCACCGTGCTGGAATCGCTGGAGGATTCCTTCCCGCAGGCCGGCCAGGCGCCGTTGCGCGCGCTCGCCGGCTGCTTCGGTTTCACCGGCGACGAAGTGGAGAAGAAGTGCCGCGTTCTGTCCGGAGGCGAGAAAGCCCGGCTGGTGATGGCCAAGATGCTGTTCGATCCGCCGAATTTCCTGGTTCTCGACGAGCCGACCAACCACCTCGACATCGCCACCAAGCAGATGCTGATCGAGGCGCTGTCACGTTATGAAGGCGCGATGCTGTTCGTCAGCCACGACCGCCATTTCCTGGCAGCGCTGTCCAACCGTGTGCTCGAACTGACCGAAGACGGCATGCACGTCTATGGCGGTGGCTACACCGAATATGTCGAGCGGACAGGGCATGAGGCGCCGGGCCTGCGCGGATAAAAGGACAATCGAGTAAATTACTCGAACCCAATATAAACCCAATACGATCTGTTATTTACTTTTGGTTATTGCTACCCGTGTTCATTGACGCGAGAAAGCAATTCTTGTTCGGCCCCTTGAATCTCATTTTTTCTGTGATCGCCGTTTTCATCATCGGTATCACATTGGCCTTCACCGTGAAGCGCCAGCGCTTTGCCGGCACATACCGACAGTTGAGCCTGCCTATCGTTTCGCTGCTATGGATTTTGGCAACCTTTGCAAGTTTCCATGCCATATGCAGCCCGATCGGTTGTTCCTACGGCCTGAACTTCAGTTGGCCGTCACAACTGCTCCCTGGGATATCGCCGCAAGCGGCAAGAAAGCTCGCGGTCGTTTCGATGTTCATCTATTTCGTGCTTTGCGCCTATTTCATTGGTCATGCGCTAGGCGCGCTCATTTGGTGGTTGGGATCCAAGTTTCGGCGCGTTTAATGGTGTCGTTAAACCCGGCATGGGCCATACGATCTCTCTTCTGGGAAATCAGAGCTTCCGGCGGCGGTGCCTATGCCGGCGCATATTCCAGCGCCACGACGCTGTTGCTGAACGGCGCGGCTGAAATCAGCGCGAATTTCTGCTGTTCTCCAGGCGCGAAAAACGGTTTTCCCTGGCCGACTGCAAGAGGATAACTGAGCAGCCGGATGCGGTCGACGAGACCGTGGTGCAGCAGCTGCTGGGCCAGGCTGATGCTGCCGTGGACATAGATATTACCGCCGGCGGCTTTTTTCAGCTCCCTGACGGCCTCGGGCAAAGGTCCCTCCAGCCTTTGAGCAGGCTTCCAGTCGAGCTGCCTCACCGTGGTCGACGCGACATATTTCGGCAGCGCGTTGAACCTGTCGGCGAAATCCCCCGTCTCGTGCGGCCAGGATGCCGCGAAGATCTGGTAGGTCACGCGCCCCAGCAACATGGCGCCGCTGTCGGCAAGCTCCTCTTCCTTGAACCTGTCCATCTCGGCATTCCAGGCAATGCCCGTCAGCTTTTCGACCTCGGCTATACCGTCGGCGCTGATGAATTCGGTGACGATGACTTTCCTCATTCGGCCCTCCATCGCAGGAAACGCATGCTGGAAAGAATGCAACAACGACGATAACGGCTCGCAGGCCGCCCAAATTCCGTCGATCCGGCATTCTGCCGACCCGATGCGGGTTTGGCCAGGAACACCCTTGCTTTCTATCGGCGCCTCGGCTTGAAGCATGGCCATGCTTCAATTTCTCACCATCGCCATCGACGGTCCGGCAGGCGCCGGCAAGGGAACGCTGGCGCGGCGGCTGGCAGACTATTACCATCTGCCGCATCTCGATACCGGGCTGACCTATCGCGCCGTGGCGCAGATACTGCTTGCCAAGGGCTGGCCGCTCGGCGACGAACCGCATGCCGTGGAGGCAGCGCGGCTGATCGACCTCGGCAATCTTGATCGCTCGGTGCTGTCGGCGCATGCGGTGGGCGAGGCCGCGTCGAAAGTGGCCGTCATCCCGGAGGTGCGTCGCATCCTGGTCGAGAAGCAGCGCGCTTTCGCGGCCCAACCAGGTGGTGCGGTTCTCGACGGCCGCGATATCGGCACCGTTGTGTGCCCGGACGCAGCGGTAAAGCTTTATGTGACCGCGAGCGCAGAGGTACGGGCACGGCGCCGGCTGGCAGAAATCGAGGCCAATGACGGCACCGGCGATTTCGCCACCATCCTTGCCGACATCAACCGACGCGACGAGCGCGACATGGGCCGCGCGGACTCGCCGCTGCGCCCAGCCACGGACGCGCACTTGCTAGATACGTCGCAAATGTCTATAGAAGCCGCGTTTCTGGCGGCCAAGGCGATCGTTGACGACGCTCTGGCTGATGGAGACAAGGCCTGATCAAGGCGTTTTTGCCGCCCGCTGTTGCGGGGCGCGCGAAAATACTCATATCGAGCCGGAACATGATCTCTGAGGTCATGCGACAAACAATGAACTAGAACCGGCCTGCCAGCATTCTTTGCGCCGAACCGCCGCTTCATAGCGGCACAGGGTCTTGACCCGGAATACCGGCAGGTCATCGCAACGCTAACCCACGGCGCCAGCCTCCATGAGAGGCTTTCAGGAGAAAGTATGTCTCAATCCATTCCGACTCGCGACGATTTCGCGAGCATGCTCGAAGAATCGTTCTCGGACGGTCACTCGGGCGAAGGCCAGGTCGTTCGCGGTATCGTCACCGCCATTGAAAAGGACATGGCCATCATCGACGTCGGCCTCAAGGTCGAAGGTCGCGTGGCACTGAAGGAATTCGGCGCCAAGGGCAAGGAAGGCGGCCTCAAGGTCGGTGATACCGTCGAAGTTTATGTCGAGCGCATCGAAAACGCGCTGGGCGAAGCCATGCTCTCGCGCGACAAGGCGCGCCGCGAGGAAAGCTGGGTCAAGCTGGAAGAGAAGTTCGCCAAGGGCGAGCGCGTCGAAGGCGTCATCTTCAACCAGGTCAAGGGCGGCTTCACCGTCGATCTGGACGGCGCCGTGGCCTTCCTGCCGCGTTCGCAGGTCGACATCCGTCCGATCCGCGACGTCACCCCGCTCATGCACAACCCGCAGCCGTTCGAGATCCTCAAGATGGATCGCCGCCGCGGCAACATCGTCGTCTCGCGCCGCACCGTGCTTGAAGAGAGCCGTGCAGAGCAGCGCTCCGAGATCGTCCAGAACCTCGAAGAGGGTCAGGTGGTCGAGGGTGTGGTCAAGAACATCACCGACTACGGTGCGTTCGTCGACCTCGGCGGCATCGACGGCCTGCTGCACGTCACCGACATGGCTTGGCGCCGCGTCAACCATCCGACCGAAATCCTCAACATCGGTCAGACGGTCAAGGTGCAGATCATCCGCATCAATCAGGAAACCCACCGTATCTCGCTCGGCATGAAGCAGCTCGAGTCGGATCCGTGGTCGGATATCGGCACGAAGTTCCCGATCGGCAAGAAGATCACCGGTACGGTCACCAACATCACCGACTACGGCGCGTTCGTCGAGCTGGAGCCGGGCATCGAGGGCCTTATCCACGTTTCGGAAATGTCGTGGACCAAGAAGAACGTGCATCCAGGCAAGATCCTGTCGACCACGCAGCAGGTCGATGTGGTCGTGCTGGAAGTCGATCCGGCCAAGCGCCGCATCTCGCTGGGTCTCAAGCAGACGCTGGAGAACCCGTGGCACGCCTTCGCCGCCAACCACCCGGTCGGCTCGACCGTGGAAGGCGAAGTCAAGAACAAGACCGAGTTCGGTCTGTTCATCGGCCTCGACGGCGACGTGGACGGCATGGTGCACCTGTCCGATCTCGACTGGAACCGTCCGGGCGAGCAGGTCATCGAAGAGTACCAGCGTGGCCAGATGGTGCGCGCCCAGGTTCTCGACGTCGACATCGACAAGGAGCGCATCTCGCTCGGCGTCAAGCAGCTCGAGCGTGACGCAGCCGGCGAAGCCGCCACTTCTGGCGAACTGCGCAAGAACGCGGTTGTTACCTGCGAAGTCACCGGTGTGAAGGATGGTGGTCTGGACGTGCGGCTGGTTGAAAGCGGCATCGACACCTTCATCAAGCGCTCCGACCTCTCGCGCGATCGTGACGAGCAGCGCCCCGAGCGCTTCACCGTTGGCCAGAAGGTCGACGCCCGCGTCATCGCCTTCGACAAGAAGACCCGCAAGCTGCAGGTCTCGATCAAGGCGCTTGAGATCTTCGAGGAGAAGGAAGCAGTCGCTCAGTACGGCTCGACCGACTCCGGCGCATCGCTGGGTGACATCCTGGGTGCCGCGCTCAAGAAGCAGGGCGGCAACTAAGCAGCTCTCCCGCGCCGCTCTCCGCGGCACGGAGCCAAAATCCAAAAAACCCGCCGGAGCGATCCGGCGGGTTTTTTGTTGTCCTGCGTCGAATGCCCCGCCTTGCAAATCGACAGGCCGCCGGGAACATTCCTCGTCGCCAGCGGGATGCTGGCGTTGGTCCGGAGCAGTTCAAGATGATCGATCACGTCACCGTCGCGGTCAGTGACCTCGCCGCAAGCAAGCTGTTTTATGAGAAGGCCTTTGAGCCGCTCGGCTACCAGCTTTCATTCGGGGAGGAAGGTATCTTCTGGGCCTTCGATATCGGTGATGGCCTGTTCGAGATCATGCAATCGGCCGGTGACGGACCCCTGACCCGCGTGCATGTCGCCTTCCGCGCCAAAAGCCACGCCGAGGTGGATGCCTTCTATCACGCGGCACTGGCCGCCGGAGCGGCGGACAATGGCGCGCCCGGACCGCGCCCGGCCTACACGCCGAACTATTATGCGGCTTTCGTACTCGACCCGAATGGCTACAACATCGAAGCCATGATCGACGCACCGTTTTCCTGATCTCACGCCAGTTCGCTTCGCTCAAGCTCCGATAGGGCGGCCTGACGGCCGACGGGCGGTTGCCCTTGCGAACCCATGGGTTCGAGTTGCGCTGCTTAAGCGCGCCCGTAGAGCGGAACCAGGGTTCCGCTCATCGCCTCGTTGCGCGGCGAGGCGAGATAGACGATCGTCTCGGCCGCGGCGTCAGGGCTTACCCATTTCGAAAAATCGGCATCGGGCATGTCGGCTCGGTTGGCCGGGGTATCGAGCGTGGAAGGGGCGATGGCGTTGACAAGGATGCCCTTGCCTTTCAACTCCTCGGCAAGTGCTACCGTCATTGCGGCCACGGCTGCCTTGCTCGCCGCATAGGCAACCATGCCGGCGCCGCGCCTTGGATCAAGCCCTGCGCGTGCCGAAACGTTGACGATGCGGCCACGCGTGCCGGAAGCGAGCATGGCGCGCACCGCAGCCCGGCTGCACAGGAAGGCGGTGCGGGCATTGGTGTCCATCATCTCGTTGTAGGCAGCCGATTCGGTCTTCTCGACAGGTCCCATGGAAAAACCGCCGGCCAGATGGATCGAGGCCCACAGGTCCGGAACGCCGGCATAGAAGGCGGTGACCGCTTCCGTGTCTTCCAGATAGACGTTGTTCACCAGATGCACGCGGTCATGCTTGGTGAAGGGGAAATGCGCTGGCGCCGCGGCATGGCTGTTCGGCACGTGGCAGATGGCACCTTCCTGCAAGAGCAGCGCCACCACGGCACTGCCCAGCGCGCCTGTCCCGCCGGTGACGACAACATGTTTTTGGTCCAGCGTAGCCGCCATCCGCGACAACTCCTGCTCAGTCATTTGAAGGATATACGAAAGTCGCGCCTTTCGCGCGCTCACTCAACCGAAATCTCTATGAGGAAAGGCTTTTTTGTCGCCCGCGCCTTGCCGAGTGCCTGCGCAAGCTCGGCAGGCCCCTCCAGTTTCTGCGAACCGATACCATAAGCATCTGCCAGTTTGCAGAAATCCGGCGGTGCAGGCGAGACGCCGACCGGCTCAACACCGACATCGCGCATGGAGGTTTCGATCTCGCGATAGCCGCGGTTGTTCCAGACCACGAATATCACTGGTGCGTCCGCGTCGAGTGCCGCGGCGATCTCAGGCAAGGTGAACTGAAAGCCACCATCGCCGGTGAGACACACCACCGGCGCATCAGGAACAGCCAGGGCTGCACCGATCGCTGCCGGCGGGCCGTAGCCCAGTGCGCCAAAACCCGTAGCCGCATTGAACCAGCCGGCGGGCCGATCATGGTCGTAATAAAGATTGGCGGCATAGACCGGCTGCGTCGAATCTCCGACGATGATGGCGCCGGGCAGGCTCGTGCGGATCGTCGCGACCGCAGCCACCTGCGCCTGCATGGCAGGACCGATCTCGGCAAACGCGGCCAATCGTGCTGCTGCAGCACGCTCGGCGCCGCCGGCCGGAGCCCTCGGCCGATCGATTGCCGCGGCCAGCGCTTCGAGCGCGTTCCCGCAATCGGCTTCGATGGCGACTGTGGCCGGATGCCGCTGGAGCTGCCCTGCGTCGATGTCGATGCGTACCAGTCGGGTAGGCATCACGAAACCGCCATCGCCATACATGTCATAGTCAGTCGGACCGAACTCCGTGCCGGCCGCCAGTACGACATCGCTGTCGGCGATCAGCGCCCGTACGGCCTTGAGGCTCGGACTGGCGGGAACGGTCAGCACATGGCCGTGCATGAGGCCGCGGGCATTGGCGGTCTGGACAATCGGCGCATCAAGGCGCTCGGCCAGCTGCCGTAGCGGCGCTTCGGCGTGGCGGGCGCCGCCGCCGACAATCATGAGAGGATGCTTGGCATCGGCGAGAAGCCCTGCCGCTTTCTGGAGCGTGGCGGGATCTGCCGTCCGAGGCCGTGCGCCGGAAGGCGATGCCTTCAACCCCTCTGCCGGCAGACCCATGACGTCGAGAGGGATTTCGATATGCACGGGGCCGGGCCGGGCCGAGCGGAAAAGATCAAAGGCGCGGTTGAGAACCTCGGGCAATTGGGCTGGGTCGGTGACGCGTTCTGAAAAGGCCGCCACCTTGGCCATCATTCCCCGCTGGTCGGGCAATTCGTGCAGGTAGCCCAGGCCTCGCCCCAGCGTGGCCGTCGCATTGACGCCGGATATGACCAGCATGGGCACGGAATCCGCCCGCGCCTGCCCCATCGCGGTGATGGTGTTGGTGAGACCAGGTCCGGTGATGACGAAGGCGACGCCCGGCTTGCCGCTGGCGCGCGCATAGCCGTCGGCCATGAAACCGGCGCCCTGTTCGTGGCGCGGCGTGACATGGCGGATGCGTGAGCCGGCGAGACCGCGATACAGCTCGACCGTGTGCACGCCGGGAATACCGAAGACGGTATCCACGCCATGCGTTTCAAGCAGCGAAATCAATGCCTCGCCGACGGTGGTCATTTGCTCTCTCCTTTTTGAGCGAGACGCATGATCTTTTTCCGAAAAGTCTGCAACTTTTTGCTTCGCTGACCTACGGTTCGGGATCATGTTTTGGCGGCGCAAGGCCGAGCTCGGCCTCGACAGCCCTGATGCCGATCGCCGCCAGTTCGCCGGGCGAGAACATCTCGCCGGCCAGACAGCCTTCGATCCAGAGCCCGTCGATGATTGCGTTGATTGCGATGGCATGGTGGCGGAGCTGGCTTGCGTCCGCCTTGCGCCTCTCGGCGGCGAGCACGTCGGCCACGACCGCTTCAACCTCGTTACGAAAGCCGAGATAGCCTTCGCGGTGGGCATGGGCCAGGGCGGGATCTGCGTTGGCGCGGCCGATGAAGGTTGCCCAAAGCGAAAACACCCGCGCATCGATGATCGGCGCGTTGAGGTTAGCGGTGATAAAGGCCGCAAGCCGCTGGCGCGGCGAGGCGTCTTCCATGACCAATGCCGCTTTAGCTTGCTCCGTCATGCGGCCGACCAGCGTCGTATAGGCCTCCTGCAGCAATTCTTCCTTGCCGGGGAAATAATGCCGGATCAGCCCGGCGGTGACGCCGGCGCGCAATGCGATGGTGCGCAGGGTAGCTCCCTGCAGGCCATGTTCCGCTACACTGTCCAGGGTTGCCTCGATCAGATCCTGCCGCCGCCGCTCCTCGCCCTCGCGACGGAACTTGCGGCGGGACGGCGCATTCATTGGCGCAGGATTGGCCGTGTCAGGCATGTCGGTCCGCCTTCGCACGCGATGCAAAGCGCATCCGCTTCGAAGATTTCAACCGTGCAGCCGGCGGCTTCCATCGCGGCCCTGGTCTTGGGGAAGCCGGCGACCGCAATGACCTTGTGCGGGCTGGTCGGCAGCACGTTCAGGCTGAGGCCGTTGGAAGCGGCAAACTCGTCGGCATCGCCCTCGACCAGCCGGATACCGCGCGCCTTCAGCATCTGATAGAAGGCTGCCGGCAAAAGTGGTGAATAGACAAGGGCGAGATCGTCGGCCAGCGGGCTGATGACCGACATCAGATGCAGGCAGGCCTCTTCGCCTTGCCACAGCGGCAGGTCGAAGCCGTAGACAGAAATGCCGAGCGGCGTCAGCAGGTTGGAAACCTGCTGGATGCCTTCCTGGTTGGAGCGGACACCGCGCCCGATCGCCAATGTGCGGGCATCCACCCACACGCAATCACCGCCCTCGACCTGTCCGGGAGCCTCGACGCGGCCGAGGATCGGAATGCCCAGTCTCTTGTAGGTTTCCTCGTGCAGGGAGGGCTCCTTGGCGCGTAGCGGCTTGCCCATCGACAGGATCAGCGCGCCGCGATCCGTCATCAGAGACGGATCGTGGGTGAACACCGAGTCCGAGAGCCCATCCACCTCGTCCTCGATCCATTCGATTTCGGCACCGGAGGCCGCCACCAGCCCGGCAAGGCTCGCGTGCTGCGCTGCTGCTTTCGTCGGATTGAAACCCGGGCCATAGTGCCAGGCCGCCCTGTCGGCATCCCGCATGGCGTTCGTCGCCGACCGCATCAGCACGCGCCGCAGCGGCGCCGCCATGGATTGTGATCCGAAAGCGCTCATCGATGCCCTTTTAAGCTGAAAAAAACCGAGAAAATTTCATCAAAGTCTATTTATACACTTGCACAACAAGGCCGCAAGTGCCGTAATGAGCGGGATTGACGGGCTCGCGCTGTCGGGTCCATGCTGAAGTCTGGAGCGGGACAGTACAGCGTATGTTGATTAGCCGGATAGTCGTTCGACGAACTGCCGTCGATCGTACGGAGACCACCCGGTGAGCGCGGCCGGAGCTGCCGCAATCCCATCCGGTGAGTCGCCGAACGGTGCCGCCGAAGCCATCCATGTCGAGAACCTGCACAAGAATTTTGGGGAGCTCCACGTCCTGAAGGGCGTGTCGCTGTCGGCGCGCGATGGCGAGGTCGTGGCCATCATCGGCGGCAGCGGCTCGGGCAAGTCGACGCTGCTGCGCTGCATCAACTGCCTGGAAAACCCGACCAGCGGCATCATTCGCGTCAACGGCGAGGAGATCAGGCTGAAGGCCGACAGTCACGGCCATACGGTGCCGGCGGACCGCCGCCAGATCGAGCGC
This sequence comes from Mesorhizobium loti, assembly GCF_002858745.1. Taxonomy (GTDB): domain Bacteria; phylum Pseudomonadota; class Alphaproteobacteria; order Rhizobiales; family Rhizobiaceae; genus Mesorhizobium; species Mesorhizobium loti_F. The sequence goes on from NZ_PJRO01000017.1 coordinate 100,161, forward strand.
ATCCGCTCGCGGCTGGGCATGGTGTTCCAAAGTTTCAACCTGTGGAGCCACATGACGCTGTTGCAGAACGTCATCGAGGTGCCGGTGCATGTCTTGGGTGTGAAGCGCGATGAGGCCATCGCCACCGCCGAAAAGCTGCTTGCCCGTGTCGGGCTCGCCGAAAAACGCGATGTCTATCCGCACTTCCTGTCGGGCGGGCAGCAGCAGCGTGCCGCGATCGCCCGGGCGCTGGCCATCCAGCCCAGGGTGATGCTGTTTGACGAGCCGACGTCCGCACTCGATCCGGAACTCGTTGGCGAGGTGCTGAAGGTGATTGGCGACCTGGCGCGCGAGGGCCGCACCATGGTGCTGGTCACGCATGAAATGAAGTTTGCCCGTGAGGTCGCCACGCATGTCATCTACCTCCACAACGGGCTGGTTGAAGAGGAAGGACGGCCGGAACAGGTTTTCGGCGCGCCGAAATCCGAACGGCTGAAGCAGTTTCTGCGCAATGTCGGCTGACCCCTGAGGGTCAGGCGTCTGCAAGAAAAAGACTACGGGAACAGTCAAAAACAACGGGAGAACAGGGCATGAAAACATTTCTGAAGACGGCGGTTGCCGCTGCGGCGATCGCGTTGGCGGGGACCTTTGCAGCCAGCGCCGACCAGGTGAAGGTCGGCTTTTCACCGGAAGCCTATGCGCCTTTCTATTCGCAGGATTCGTCCGGCAAATGGGGTGGCTGGGAAGTCGACATCGCCATGGCGATCTGCGCCGAAGCCAAGCTCGACTGCGTGCTGACGCCGATACCTTGGGATGGCCTGATCCCCGGTCTCAAGACCAAGAAGATCGACACCATCATGAACTCCATGTCGATAACGGCAGAACGCCAGAAGGAGATCGACTTCTCCGACAAGTACTACAACACCCCGACCTCGATCGCCGGTGCCAAGGACCAGAAGTTCGATGCCTCGCCTGAAGGCCTCAAGGGCAAGGTGATCGGCGTGCAGGTTTCCACCATCCATGCCGCCTATGCCAAGAAGCACTTCGCTTCGACCGCTGCAGAAATCAAGGAATACCAGACGCAGGATGAGGCCAACCAGGATCTCGCCGCAGGCCGCATCGATGCCACGCAGGCCGACCAGATCGCGCTGGACGCTTTCCTGAAATCTGACCAGGGCAAGACCTGCTGCGACATGAAGGGCAACGTGGCTCCCGATCTCGAAGTGCTCGGGCCCGGCGTCGGCGCCGGCGTGCGTAAGGGCGACACAGAACTCAAGGACAAGATCAACGCGGCCATCAAGGGCATCCGTGCCAACGGCAAATACAGCGAGATCACCAAGAAGTACTTCGACTTCGACGTTTACGGCGAAGTGGTGCAGTCGAACTAGCAACCCGATGTGACAGGTCCCGCGCGACGCTCCCGAGAGGCGTCGCGCCATCCGGCCGACGCTTCGCGCCAGGCTGGATCGTGAGCCGGCACGTCGGGGGCGCGCCGGCTCATTCGAAATACTTTGAACCTGCGCATCGTACTGCCGAAATCGATTGCGATTTCGGGCCGATGCGGTCCTCCAGCGGCGGTACGCGGCGCTGTTCAAGGCGATTTCGAAGAATTCTTGCATCGATTTTGGACCAAAAGTCGCGCTCAACGGACAGCAATAATTCTTCGAAATCGCCTCAGTCGGAGTGACGACGCTGACAGACATCTTCCTTTCGGCCTCGGCGGCCAGCCTTGTCGAACTTCTGGCCTTCGATCCACCCGGATGGGGCGCCAACCTGCTGCGCGGCCTGCTGGCCTCGGTCGGTATCGCGTGCGGATCGTTCGGCCTCGGCCTGCTGATCGGCATCTGCGGCGCCTATGGCAAGCTCTATGGCAGTCCGATGGTACGCGACCTGTTCGGCCTCTACACCACCATCGTGCGCGCGGTGCCGGAGCTGGTGCTGATCCTGCTGCTCTATTTCGCCGGTACCGATCTGGTGAACAGGCTGCTCACGCTGCTTGGCTACGCGCCGGTCGACATCAACGGCCTGATCGCCGGCATCTGCGTGCTCGGCGTCGTCCAGGGTGCGTATTCAACGGAAGTGCTGCGCGGCGCCATCCTCGCCATCCCGCAGGGACAGATCGAGGCGGCACGCGCCTATGGCATGTCGCCTTCGCTGCAGCTCAGGCGCATCACCTTGCCGGCGATGGCGCCTTACGCCATTCCCGGCCTCGCCAATCTCTGGCTGATCGCCACCAAGGACACGGCATTGCTCGCCGTCGTCGGCTTCAATGAGCTGACGCAGACGACACGACTGGCTGCCGGCGCCACCAAGGCGTATTTCACCTTCTTCATCGCCGCCGGCGTGCTCTACCTGGCACTGACGCTGGTCTCCAACGTGATCATTTCCCGCTTCGAGCGTCATTCGCGGCGCGGCATGCCTTCCGTGGTGGAGACGCGCTGATGAGCACCACCACAACGATCGCGCGCACGTCGGACTGGCTGCAGCCGCACCGTATCGTCCTCATCGTATTGGCGGCGGCGATCGTGTTCGCCTGCGTGTTCTTCATGCGATGGGACTGGCTGCCGGCCTATCTGCCGCTTGCCCTGCAGGGCATATGGCGCACCATCTGGCTGCTCGCGGTCACCGCCGCACTCGGCATCACGCTGGCAATTCCGATCGGCTTTGCGCAAGCCGCGGGTCCGGCATTCCTGGCGGTGCCGGCGCGCGTGTTCTGCACGGTCATCCGCGGTACGCCGCTGCTGCTGCAACTGTGGCTGCTTTATTACGGGCTCGGCTCGCTGTTCCCGCAGTTCCCCTGGATCCGGGAATCGTTCCTGTGGCCATATCTCAGGCAGGCCTGGCCTTACGGCGTTCTGGCGCTCACCTTGTCTTATGCCGGTTATGAAGGCGAGGTGATGCGTGGCGCTTTCGCCGGTGTGCCGAAGGGGCAGCTTGAAGCCGCCCGCGCCTTCGGCATGCGGCGCTGGACTGCCTTCCGGCGCATCTGGCTGCCGCAGGCGCTAAGGCGCGCCTTGCCGACACTGGCCGGTGAAACGGTGCTGCAGTTGAAAGCGACGCCCCTGGTGGCGACGATAACCATGGTCGATATCTACTCGGTGGCATCGCGGGTGCGACAGGAGACCTTCGTCACCTATGAACCCTTGCTGCTGCTCGCGCTGGTCTATATGGCGATTACCGGGGTTATCGTCTTTGCGTTCCGCAAGATCGAAGCGCGCATTCCGGCCAGGCTCGGCTAGTTGCAGCCCGGATCGCGGCGTAGGTTCAGGCTACGGACGCAGCTTGAGCATGGTCCCGAAAAGTTGCAGACTTTTCGGATAAAGGGGGCGGCATCCGCCGCCCGCCATGCGTCAAAACAAAGAGATAGAGTATTTCCGCGTTTCTGTGAAAAGCGGAAACGCTCTAGGGGTGGAAGGAATGCAGCTCAGTCTCGAACAGGCCAGCGCACTTTGCCGCATGGCGGCACTGGGCGCCGGTGCCAGCGACGAAACCGCCCGTTCCATCGCCGCCGCCGCGATCGCGGCCGAAGCCGAAGGCAACAAGGCTGTCGGCCTGTCGCACTACATCGACTATCTGGAAGCGCTGGAGGCCGGCCGCATCCGTGGCAAGGCCGAGCCGGTGATCAGTCGGCCAGCGCTCGCCATCTATCTTTCCGACGCGCAGGGCGGTGCAGCCCATACCGGCTTCGACCGTGTCTTCGAGGACATCGCCAAGGCGGCGCGGCTATTCGGTGTGGCGATCTTTTCGCAGAAAAACGCCTACACCGCCGGTGCGCTCGGCTATTTCACCGGCCGTCTCGCCGAGCAGGGTCTCATTTCCTTTGCCGTCACCAACGGCCCGGCCGTGCTTGCAGGCTCGGGTTCGACAAAACCGGTCTATTGCACCAATCCGATGTCGTTTGCCTGCCCCCAGGCCGACGGCGCCCCCCTGATCATCGACCAGTCGTCGAGCGCAACCGCTTTCGTCAACATCCGCAAGGCCGCCGCCGACGGCAAGGCGATCCCCGAAGGCTGGGCGCTCGATGCCAATGGCAATCCCACGACCGACGCGACGTCCGCCATGAAGGGCGCGCTGCTGGCCTTCGGCGGCGCGCGCGGCGCCAATATCGCCTTGATGGTCGAAGTGCTGGCGGCAGGGCTTTCCGGCGCCAACTGGTCGCTCGACGCGCCCTGGTTCAGCGGTGGACCAGAGAGCCCCGGTACCGGCCTGTTCGTGCTGGCCATCGAACCCAAGCTGCTCGATCCCGATTTCGAAAAGCGCATGAAGGATCAGCTCGACCGGCTGAACCGTCGCTACGGTGTTCACATACCCGGCCTTTCGAAAGCAGCGGCAACCGAAAAAGCCGCGGCGCGCGGCATTACCGTTTCCAAGGAAATCGTCGAGCGCATCGCCGATTTCGCCGAACGGCACAAAGGCTGAAATGGCTGGAGAATGAGGTGTGCTTTGGGTGCGTCCTTCGAGGCTCGCTTCGCTCGCACCTCAGGATGAGGGAGGTTGGTGCGAGCCTCTCCTGTGCCGTAACGTTTCGGCATGAGCAGGCCTTGCGACGGTCCTCATCCTGAGGTGCGAGCCTGCATGTCGACCGAGGGCATGGCGCGGTGTTTTGCCGGCGAGCCTCGAAGGGCGCACTCAAGCTCGGCGACCTCCTGTCGCCCTTTGCCTTTGGCGAGAAACCGACTATGAAACGGCTTCAGCCAAGCTTTCGAGCGCCGGAGCCAGCCATGACCGAAATCCTGCAAACCCCCAAGCTTGTCGTCGTTTTCGGCGGCTCCGGCTTCGTCGGGCGGCATGTGGTGCGCGCGCTGGCCAAGCGTGGTTATCGCATCCGGGTCGCCTGCCGCCGTCCCGACCTTGCCGGCCACCTGCAGCCGCTCGGCAATGTCGGCCAGATTCAGCCCGTCCAGGCCAACATACGCGTGCGCTGGTCGGTCGACCACGCAGTTCAGGGCGCCGACCATGTCGTCAACCTTGTCGGCATTCTCTACGAGAGCGGCCGCCAGCGTTTTGGCGCTGTGCAGGATTTCGGCGCCCGTGCTGTCGCCGAGGCTGCCCGTTCGGTTGGCGCCGGCCTGACCCATGTTTCGGCACTCGGTGCCAATGTCGATTCCGAATCCGACTATGCCCGCACCAAGGCACTGGGCGAAAAGGCCGTTCTCGACACCGTGCCGAATGCGGTGATCTATCGGCCGTCGATCAATTTCGGACCCGAGGATGGTTTCTTCAACCGCTTCGCCGCCATGGCGCGGCTCTCGCCGGCCTTGCCATTGCTCGGCGGCGGTGAGACCCGCCTGCAGCCGGTTTATGTCGGCGATGTCGCGGAGGCGATCGCGCGTTCGGTCGATGGCGCCATCGAAGGCGGCAAGGTCTACGAGCTGGGCGGCCCGAAGGTGCTGACCTTCAAGGAATGCATGCAGGAAATGCTGGCGGTGATCGAGCGCAAGCGCCTGCTGGTGTCGATACCGTGGTGGGTTGCCCGGCTGCAGGCGTCGATCCTGGGTCTGCTGCCGAACCCGCTGCTCACCAACGATCAGGTCACGCAGCTGCAGTCAGACAATGTCGTGTCCGACGAGGCGGTCAAGGAAGGCCGTACCTTTGCCGCGACCGGCATCACGCCGCGCACGATCGGGGCGATCCTGCCTAGCTATCTCTGGCGCTTCCGTGCCACCGGACAGTTCGACCAGCGCAGGCCCGCGGCCTGACCTTTTCGATCCCGCAAGCATCAAAAAAGGCCGGAGCGATCCGGCCTTTTTCTTGTTTGACGCAATTCCTCACGGAAAACCGCCACACACTTTCCTGGGATTGTTCTTGCCTCAGCCCCAGATGAACAGGGCGACGAGCCCGACACCGCCGACGATCAGCCGCCACCAGCCGAACAGCGAATAGCCATGCCGCGAGACGTAGCCGAGCAGGCTGCGCACCACGATGACCGCGGTGATGAAGGCAGCAATGAAGCCGACGGCGATGATCGGAAAATCGCCGCTCGAAAGCAGCTGGCGGTTCTTGATCAGGTCGAGCGTGAAAGCGCCAAGCATGGTCGGGATGGCGAGGAAAAAAGAGAATTCCGCCGCTGCTCGCTTGTCGACGCCCATCAAAAGCGAACCGACGATGGTGGCACCCGAGCGGGAGGTCCCAGGGATCATCGCCAGGCATTGGAACAGGCCGATCTTCAGGCACATCGACAGCGGTAGTTCCGAAGCGTTGTGATATTTCGGTTTCAGATCCAGGCGATCGATCCACAAAAGCACGACGCCGCCGAGGATCAGCATGACGCAGATCAGTTTCGGCGTTTCGAACAGCACCGTCTTGATGAAGTCATGTGCCAAGATGCCGATGACGACTGCCGGCAGGAAGGCCAGGAACACGCCGACCAGCAGGCGCACGCTGTGGTCACTGGAGATCTCCGGCGGCACGAACATGTTGACGCGCCGGCGCTTGACGGTGGCTGCAACCAGTTCGAAAGCACAGCCGGCCAGCCAGATCAGCGAAGCAATGGAGCCGATCGCCGCCTCGACCAGAAGGCCGAAAGCGCCCGGACGGCGCAGGAAGGCCCAGATCTTGCCAGCATAGAGGCTGAGGATGGCGAGAATGGCGCCGAGCTGGATCAGCACCTCGAAAACCTTGCCGGTGGACTCGAAACCGAGGAAATGGCCCGCCAACAGGATATGGCCGGTCGAGGAGACGGGGAGGAATTCGGTCAGCCCCTCAAGCAGGCCGAGCAGCAGCGCTTCCACCAAAGTCTGGAAATTCATGGGTACCTCGCGGAGGGCGCGATCGGCAAAGCGGGACCTGGTCTTTGCGTCCGCTCGCGCTCAAATCTGTAGAACAGGCGCTTAGAACACTGCCAAAGTTGCAAAACTGTGACGAATGCAGCGTCGGGGCTTGCTTGTCAGCGTGCCCAACTGCTCCTATAGCTCGCAGCACCCTGACAACCCGTGGAATCGGGCACTAAGACTTATCGGCGCGGCCAGCGATTCGCCAGCGCATATATCATTCGGACAATGCTGACGCTTTTCCACCACCCCATGTTCGCCAGTTGCCGCTTCGTCCGCCTCGCTTTCGGCGAGTATGGCGAGGAGCTTGCGCTGATCGAGGAAAAACCGTGGACCAGACGCAAGGAATTCCTGGCGCTGAACCCGGCCGGCACGCTGCCGATCCTGCTTGCGGAAGGCGACGTGCCCATTATCGGCGCCGGCGTGATTGCCGAATATCTCGACGAGACACGCGGCGTGCTGAAGCGCGACAAGCGTCTGTTCGTCGAAGGGCCGATGGAGCGTGCGGAGATACGCCGCCTCACCGACTGGTATCTGATCAAGGCGGAGAGCGAAGTGACGCGCCATCTCGTGCGCGAGCGGGTGCTGAAGCCACACATGCCGACGGATGCGGGCGGCGGTTCGCCGGATTCGACCGCCATCCGCGCGGCGCGTGCCAACATCCGCCAGCATATGAAATACACCAACTGGCTGGCCGGTACGCGTCATTGGCTGGCTGGAAGCCGCATCACCTATGCCGATCTGGCTGCGGCATCCACCCTTTCCGTTCTCGACTATCTGGGCGAGATCGACTGGCGCGAACACAGTGCGGCGCGCGAATGGTACACACGCGTCAAGTCGCGGCCCTCTTTCCGTCCGCTGCTGGCCGACCGTGTTCGCGGCCTGTCACCGGTATCGCATTATGCGGACCTCGATTTCTGACAAGGCCAAGCTGCGCACGCTGATCGGCCGTGAGGCCCGGCGTGCCGGCTTCGACGCGGTTGCCATCACCACGCCCGGTGCCATTCCGCAGGCACCTGCACGGCTGGCTGAATTCGTGGCGGCCGGCCATCACGGCTCGATGGGCTGGATGGCCGAGACATTCGCGCGTCGCGCCGATCCGTCAGTTCTATGGCCGGATGTCCGTTCCATTGTCGTCCTGGCAATGAATTACGGCCCCGATCACGACCCGCGAGCGCTTCAGCAACAGCCGGACCGGGGTGCGGTCTCCGTTTATGCCCGCAACCGCGACTATCACGACGTCATCAAGGGTCGGCTGAAAGAAATAGCCGGCAAGATCGTGTCGGCGGCCGGCGGCGATGTGAAGGTGTTCGTGGACACCGCGCCGGTGATGGAAAAGCCGCTGGCCGAGGCTGCCGGCCTCGGCTGGCAAGGCAAGCACACCAACCTGGTCAGTCGCGAACATGGGTCATGGCTGTTTCTCGGCACCATCTTCACGACGGCCGACCTTGAACCGGATGCCGCCGAGGAGGATCATTGCGGCTCCTGCCGCGCCTGTCTCGACGCCTGCCCGACCGATGCGTTTCCCGCGCCTTACCGGCTCGATGCGCGCCGTTGCATCTCCTACCTCACCATCGAGAACAAAGGGCCGATCCCGCACGAATTCCGTGCCGCTATCGGCAATCGTATCTATGGCTGCGACGATTGCCTGGCGGCCTGCCCCTGGAACAAGTTCGCGCAGGCCGCCTCCGAGGCGAAGCTCGTCGCCCGGGCCGATCTGCGCGAGCCGGCGCTCGCTGACCTGCTCAAACTCGACGACGCGGGCTTCCGCACCTTCTTTTCCGGTTCGCCGGTCAAGCGGATCGGCCGCGATCGCTTCATCCGCAATGTGCTGATCGCCGCCGGCAATTCCGGCGACCGGAGCCTTGTCGCGCCGACACGGGAACTGCTTGCCGATGGTTCGCCGCTGGTCCGGGGTGCGGCGGTGTGGGCACTGTCGCGGTTGATGGCAAGCGATACAGTGCGCGAGCTGGCAGCGGCAGTATTGTCGGACGAGGACGACACGACCGTGCTTGATGAATTGCGCCTGGTTCTCGGCGACACAAACAACAGTGGAAGGGTGGCATGACCGGCAGCAGGGTCTTCATTTTCGGAGCAGGCTACTCCGCCCAGGCCTTCGCCAGCCAGAACCGCGACTTCGGCGACTTTATCGGCACGACGCGTTCGCCGGAGAAGTTCGAGGCGCTCCGGCAAGCCGGCATCCAGCCTCTGATCTTCGACGGCAAGCCCACATCGGAAATCGAGGCGGCACTGACCGAGGCCACGCATCTCGTGATCTCGATCGCACCCGAGACCGCTGGCGATCCCGTGCTGCAAGCGGCTCGTGATATGATCGTGACCCGGATGCCGGCGTTGCACTGGATCGGCTACCTGTCGACGGTCGGTGTCTATGGCGATCATGGCGGTGCCTGGGTCGACGAAAAAGCCGAATGCCGACCAGTGTCGGATCGTTCCACCTTGAGGCTGGAAGCAGAACATGCCTGGCAGGGGCTCGGCCGCGAAATCGGGCTACCCGTCGCCGTACTGCGCCTTTCCGGCATCTACGGTCCCGGTCGCAACGCCTTCGTCAATCTAAAGGACGGCACCGCCAAGCGACTGATCAAGCCTGGCCAGGTCTTCAACCGCATCCATCGCGACGACATCTCCGGCGCTCTCCGGCACCTTGCATGGCGCAATATCGGCGGCCTCTTCAACGTCACCGACGACCTGCCCGCACCGCCACAGGATGTCGTGACTTATGCTGCCACACTGATGAATGTGTCGCCACCGCCGGAGACCGATTTCGCCACCGCCCAACTTTCGCCCATGGCGCGGTCCTTTTATGGCGAGAACAAGCGTGTCTCCAATGCGAGGATCAAGGCCACCGGGTATTCGTTCCGCTTTCCCGACTATCAGACAGCCTTCGACCACATGTGGACGAGTGGAGACTGGGGTAAGGGAGCGGCGCGCAGCCCAATGAAGCGCTCGTGATCGCAAGCAGCGGCCACGGCGTGGTATGATTCGGTTGAAGGGACTGCGCAGGCAGGGAGAGGCTAAGTGACGACACGGCTGCGAACCATCGCTCGCAACGCGACCTTTGTTCTGGCGGGACTGGCCACGTTTCTCGGCGCCCTCGAATTGGACACGCGTCCGGTCATGGCCGAGGAACTGGCCAAGAACCTGTTCGGCGCCGAAAAGCTGCCGGCGGCGACCGAGCCGCAATCCTTCGGCTTTTATTCGAAAGGCTGTTTCACCGGTGGCGTCGCCATCCCGCTGGACGGCGACACCTGGACGGTGATGCGGCCTTCGCGCAACCGGCGCTGGGGCCATCCGGCGATGATTGCGCTGCTCGAGAAATTCTCGCGCGACGCCGAGGCCGACGGCTGGCCGGGCCTGTTGCTCGGCGACATCTCGCAGCCGCGCGGCGGCCCGATGCTGACCGGCCACGCTTCGCACCAGATCGGCCTCGATGCCGACATCTGGCTGACGCCGAAACCGCGCCGCGACCTGACCGTCGCCGAGCGCGAGAACAAGAGTGCCACGCTGATGGTCGATCCGAAGACGCACCGCGTCTACGACCGGTTGTGGACAGCCCAGCACACCCAGTTGCTGCGCCGCGCGGCGAGCTATCCGGAAGTCGAGCGCATCCTGGTCAATCCCGGCATCAAGAAGAAACTCTGCGATACGGTGAGCGGCGACCGCAGCTGGCTGCGCAAGATCAGGCCGTTCTGGGGCCATGACTATCATTTCCATGTCCGCATCGGCTGCCAGCCCGGATCGCATGGCTGTAAGGAACAGGCGGCAACAACGGCGGGCGACGGCTGCGACAAGTCCCTGGCCTGGTGGTTCACCGAGGAACCATGGCGCCCGAACAAGAACCCGGACGCTCCCAAGGCACGCGATATCATGACCATGGCGAGCCTGCCGAAGGAATGCCGGCTGGTGCTGCAGGCGCCGGGGCCGATGTCGGCGGAGGCCGCGACCTATTACGGCAGCGGCAGGCCTCCGGTCGCAGTGGCTGCATCGCCGGAGCCTGCTCCAGCCCCGTCTGGCACGATCGGCGAGGCGCCGCTCACGCCGGTGACCGCCAATGCCTTCGCGCCAACGCCGAAGATCGGCATTCCGCTGCCGCGTCCGCGTCCCGGCAACTGACGCCGACTACATCGAGCGAATGCGAAAAGTAGCCTTCCCGGGCGCTTTTCGGATCGATTGCGAAACCCATTGGTTCTAGGCAGCGGCTTGAAAAGCGCCTCTTTCAGGGGCGCTTTTGTTTGTTTATAGCATTCAATCGATTGAGAAGGTTGCAGGCAACCGAATCGGTGTGAAGACTGCAATCGTGTATCGGCCCGAAAATCGAAATCGATTTTCGGAAAGCACGATGCGCGGCTCTGAAATGCTGGAGCGTCCTTTGCGCGTCCGAGTGGACGCGCGACGCTCCAGGCGGATTGTTGCGAACGCAAGGCGAACCATCGCCGCGTCGAACCGGGGATGGGAATGACTGACGGAACCGGCGGGCTGAGATTTCCGATCCTGATCGGCGACATCGGCGGCACCAACGCACGCTTTTCCGTCGTGCTCGACGCCAATGCCGAAGCCGGCGAACCGCATATCGTCCAGACTGCGGATTTCGAGACGATCGACGCTGCCATCCAGGCTGCCGTGCTGGACCGCTCCTCGGTGCGGCCGAATTCCGCGGTTCTGGCGATCGCCGGGCCGGTCGACGGCGATGAAATCCCGCTCACCAATTGCCCCTGGGTGATCCGGCCCAAGGTCATGCTGCGGGACCTCGGCTTCAGCGACGTCGTCGTCCTGAACGACTTCGAAGCGCAGGCGCTTGCCGTGGTGGCGCTCGGCGAAGAGCACATGGAAAAGATCGGCGGCGGCGAACCCGAGCCGAATGCAGGCCGCGTCGTGTTGGGTCCCGGCACCGGTCTTGGTGTCGCCGGGCTGATCCACGCGCTCGGCCATTGGATTCCAGTACCCGGCGAAGGCGGGCATATGGATATCGGCCCGCGCACGCCGCGCGATTTCCAGGTGTTTCCGCATATCGAGAAGATCGAAGGCCGTATTTCCGGCGAGCAGATCCTGTGCGGGCGCGGGCTGGTCAATGTCTACCGCGCTGTCGCCGAAGCCGACGGCAAGACCGCTCCTTTCACCAAACCGGCGGAGATCACGGCGGCGGCGCTGGCGAAATCCGATCCGGTTGCCGAGGAAGCGCTGTCGCTCTTCGTCACCTGCCTTGGCCGAACGGCCGGCGACCTGGCGCTGGTTTTCAAAAGCCGTGGCGGCGTCTTCCTCACCGGCGGCATCGCCCAGAAGATCGTGCCGGCGCTGCAGGCCGGCAATTTCCGCGCTGCCTTCGAAGACAAGGCGCCGCACAGCGAGATGATGCGGTCCATGCCGGTTTACGTCATCACCCATCCGCTGGCAGCGCTGGCCGGGCTTGCCGCCTATGCGCGGGCGCCATCCTTGTTCGGCGTCGAGACCGACGGCCGACGCTGGAGCGCCTGAGCCAGAGCAATTCCAGGAAAAGTGCGTAGCGGGTTTCCGTCCGGAATTGCGCAAAAACAAAGAATTAGAGCGTTTCCGCATTTCCGAAAAAACCGGAAACGCTCTAGCCAAGCATTTTCGGCGCGTTGCCCATTGGCCATAGGCAAGAACCGCCGATGAGGCTAATAGGGGCCGGACGCCATCAGGCGACCGATGAACGCAGTGCAGCGGACTGACATTTGGCTTCCAACGAACCAAAAAGAAAGGCTGACCCCAGCGAAGTCTTCGCTGTGCTGCGCCGTATTTATGACGAGGCAGGCCGCGGTCACCTGAAATCCTACTGGCTGGCGGCATTTTGCCTGATTGCCCTGGCCGCGACGACCGGTGGCGCAGCCTGGATCATGCAACCCATGATCGACGAGCTTTTCTACAAGCATAGATACGACAAGGTGCCCTGGATCTGTGGCGGCATCATCGGCATCTTCCTGGTCCGAGGCCTTGCTACCTACGGCTCCGCCGTCACATTGGCCAAGATCGGCAACAGCATCGTCGCCTATTATCAGAAGCGTGTCTTCGGCCATCTGATGAAGCTGGGCATCGACTTCTATACCGAAACACGCTCGGGCCAACTGGCAGCGCGCATCAACGAAAACGTCGCCGGTATCCGCGACCTGTTCTCGATGACGCTGAAATCGATCGCCGGCGACCTCGTTGCCCTGATCGGCCTGGTCACTGTCATGGTCTATCAGGCGCCCTTTCTGGCAGCCAGCATCTTCCTGATCGGACCGCCGCTGGTGTGGGCGGTCAGCTACATCATGCGGCGCGTACGCCGGGTCACGCGCGAGTCGGTCGAGATCAATTCGCATCTGATCGGCGCCATGCAGGAATCCGTGCAGGGTATCGCCGTGGTGAAGGCCTTCACCATGGAAGAGCAACTGACCCACAAGATCGGCGACCTGGTTGACCGGGCAGAGTCCCGTTACAATAAGATCGCCCGGGTTTCGGAGCGGTTGGCGCCAGTCACCGAGATGCTGGCCGGTTTCGCCATTGCCGGCGTCGTCGCCTATTCAGTGTACCGCTCGGCCTACAGCAGTGAGCCGCCCGGCAACATCATGTCGTTCATCACCGCCTTCATGCTGGCCTACGATCCGGTGCGGCGCCTTGCCCGCACCCAGGTCAATGTCGAGCGTGCCATGGTCAACGCCCGCATGATCTACGAATTGCTCGACGTCGAGCCACGGCAGGGCGATGCGCAGGGAGCCAAGGAGGCCAGGATCGACGCAGGCGAGATCCGCTTCAAGAACGTGACCTTCGGCTATGCACCCGACCAACCTGTGATCCGCAACCTTACGTTTATCGCGGCAGCCGGCAAGACCACCGCGATCGTCGGCGCTTCCGGTGCAGGCAAATCGACGCTGGTTGCCTTGCTGCAGCGCTTCTACGACGTGGACGACGGCACGATCGAAATCGACGGCCAGGATATTTCCAAGGTCACCAAGCAGTCGCTGCGCCAGTCGGTCGCCTTCGTTTCGCAGCAGCCCTATCTGTTCGAAGGCACGATCAGCGACAACATCCGCTACGGCCGCCCGGGCGCCAGCGACAACGAAATCCAATTCGCAGCGAGCCAGGCGGCGGCCGACGATTTCATCCGCCAGCAGCCGCAGGGTTATGACACGCCGGTCGGTGAAAATGGGGTGACGCTTTCCGGCGGCCAACGCCAGCGCCTGTCGATCGCGCGTGCCATCGTGCGCCAGGCACCGATCCTGCTTCTCGATGAGGCGACCTCGGCGCTCGACAATGAATCGGAAGCGCGCGTGCAGCAGGCACTGACCACTATCATGCAGGGTCGCACCACCATCGTCATCGCGCACCGGCTGTCGACAGTGGTCAATGCCGACCATATCGTCGTTCTGGAACAGGGCCGTCTGGTCGAGCAAGGCACGCATGCCGAGCTACTTGCCATACCGAACGGCGCCTATGCCCGCTTCCACAATCTGCAAGGCGGGCAGGGACTGGGCCTCGTCGATGACGGCGAGGCTGAAGCGATGGCAAACAGAGCCGATGGAACGACCGGGAGATAACGCATGAGCGAGATGAAGCTTGTGGTGGTGGGTGCCGCAGGCCGCATGGGCCAGGCCCTGACCCGTGCCATCGCCACCATACCCGGAGCAATCGTTGCCGCCGCCATCGAACGACAAGGCTCCCCCCATGTCGGCAAGGATATCGGCCAGTTGGCTGGCATCGGTCCGATCGGTGTGGCGATCAGCGACGATCCGCTGCCGGCCTTTGCAAAGGCTGACGGCGTGCTCGACTTCACGTCGCCCGCCGCCACTGTGGAGTTTGCCGGTTATGCGGCCCAGGCCCGCATTGCCCACATCATCGGCACCACCGGCTGTTCGGCCGAGGATGACGCGGCTATAGCCGCCGCCGCGCGTCACGCGACGATCGTGAAGTCGGGCAATATGAGCCTCGGTGTCAATTTGCTCGCCGTCCTGGTCGAACAGGCGGCAAAGGCGCTCGATCCGGAGGATTTCGACATCGAGATCCTCGAAATGCATCATCGCCAAAAGGTCGATGCTCCTTCGGGCACGGCCCTTCTGCTGGGTGAGGCCGCTGCGGCCGGCCGTGAGATCGCGCTCGCCGAAAACAGCGTGCGCATACGTGACGGCCACACGGGCGCACGCAAGGCAAAGACCATCGGCTTCGCCAGTTTGCGTGGCGGCTCCGTCGTCGGCGAACATTCGGTGTTCCTTGCCGGTCCCGGCGAGCGCATCACCCTCAGCCACCATGCCGAGGACCGTGCCATCTTCGCCCGTGGCGCCGTCAAGGCGGCGCTGTGGGCAAATGGGCGCAAGCCAGGCCTCTATTCCATGCGGGACGTGCTTGGCCTTGGCCGGAATGCCTGAACCCACTAGAGCGCCGTGCGTCCGTTTGGACGCGCAAAGGACGCTCTCGCACTTGATTTGACGCCCGAACTTGCCCGAAAAGTCTGCACCTTTTCAGGCCCCAGCAAAGGAGAAAACATGTCGCGAACTCTCGTGCTCGTGCGCCACGGCCAGAGCGAATGGAACCTGAAGAACCTGTTCACCGGCTGGCGCGACGTCGACCTGACCGAACAGGGACATGCTGAAGCCAGGGCAGCCGGCGCCAAGCTGAAGGCACGCGGGCTGAAGTTCGACATCGCCTTCACCTCCGTCCTGCAGCGCGCGCAGAAGACCTGCCAGCACATCCTCGACGCTGTCGGCCAGAGCGACCTGAAGACGGTGCGCGACCAGGCTCTCAACGAGCGCGACTATGGCGAACTGTCGGGCCTCAACAAGGATGACGCCCGCCAGAAATGGGGTGAAGACCAGGTGCACGTCTGGCGCCGCTCGTATGACGTGCCGCCACCCGGCGGCGAGAGCCTGAAGGACACCGGTGCTCGTGTGTGGCCCTACTATCTGCACACGCTGCAGCCGCATGTGCTCTCCGGCGGCACTGTCCTTGTCGCGGCCCATGGCAATTCGCTGCGGGCGCTGATCATGGCGCTGGATGGGCTGACAGGCGATGAAATCGTCAAGCTGGAGCTCGGTACCGGCGTGCCCGTGATCTACAAGCTCAACGCCGACTCGACCGTCGCTTCGAAGGAAGTCCTGGCCGGCTAAGCCCTGGATCTGCACGTCGCACTTGCCGAAAAATCGCTCCCGATTTCCGGCAAGTGCGACGCGTTGTGACAATTTGCCGGCGCCAGTAAGCGGCATTTGTGTCGCGCCTTTGCATCGCTTGAAAAAAGCGCGTTGACAGGGTCGGTCTGCCCGCTTACATGAGCGCCCACCAGCCCAGATGGCGGAATTGGTAGACGCGCACGGTTCAGGTCCGTGTGCCGCGAGGCGTGGAGGTTCGAGTCCTCTTCTGGGCACCAAGTTTTCCGCAGCTGCTTCGACACGAAGCAGCGAGCACTAAAAAAGCCCGGCAATGCCGGGCTTTTTTATTTTCCAATCTCATCGTGTTCGCTTGCCACGACCAGGTCGTCGGCGCTCCAACTGTCTCGACAGATGATTTTATCCAGCGATGGAAGAGCGAAACCCATTTTAGGCCGGTAGAAAATCCACTTTGTAGCGGCCACAGCATGATTGGGTGACAGCTGAGCTTACACTGACAAATCCCGGAATTGTACTTGGAGATCAGACCCTCGCGCGGTAATGCGATTCTGTCTCCTGGCACTGCGATTCGCAATCTGAACTGCGAAATTGTCGGACAATAGTCTGACAAACTGTTTCCCGGTGTTTCAAAACGTGTGCGCTTGCCACGGAATCGCCTGAAACGCGCCAGATTTGCCGCCGCATTTCGCCCTACGGCCTCCTATCGATTAACGGAGCCGTTCCCTCGGAATGACAATCAACAAGAAGAAGGCCGCGTTTGCCGCGGTCACCGTCGCAGTCGGCCTTGTCGCCGGCGCGTCCACCTCCTCCGCCGCTGCCCAATGCGGCCGCGCTTCCTGGTATGCCCTGCACTCAAAGACGGCATCAGGCGAGCGTATGAACCCTTCAGCCCTGACTGCCGCTCATCGCAGTCTGCCTTTCGGCACCCGGCTCAAGGTTACCAACAAAAACAACGGCAAAAGCGTTGTCGTGCGCATCAACGATCGTGGTCCTTTCATCAAGGGTCGCGTGCTCGATCTGTCGCGCGGTGCCGCCAACCAGCTGGGCTTCGTCAGCTCCGGCCATGCTGCTGTCTGCATGGCCAGGGTCTGATCGCGTCTCCACACCGAGAAGCAACGGGAAGAGCGCCGCGCAAGCGGCGTTTTTTCTTTGATTCGCCGAAGGTCGGTGTGCCACCACTCGTGCAACCTGCAGTCTTCGCACCTGCACCCATAGCCGGCTGAGCCCCTCGCCCTATCTTTTTCAAGGCTTTGGCCTAAAGTATGGGGATAACTCACCCTGCGTGATCTATTGCGCCGCAACAATTTCTTGTTAACTTCGTTGCGACAGAGTGAAGCGGCTGGGCCGCTTGTCGCCCTTCGTTCCGAGGGGCAGCGGAGACCATTTAATGTTCTACCAGTTCTACGAGATGAACCATGCTGCCCTGCAGCCGGCGCGCGCCTATGCCGAGGCGGTGCGGGTCCTCTACACCAATCCGCTGAACCCGTTCTCGCACACGCCCTGGGGGCGATCGGTCGCGGCAACGGCTGAATTGTTCGAGCGCACAACGCGCCGCTACGGCAAGCCGGCCTTCGGCCTCGACAAGACCGTCGTCGACTGGAAAACGGTGCCGGTGACCGAGCATGTCGTCTGGTCAAAGCCGTTCTGCAACCTCATCCATTTTCAGCGCCAGGTTCCGGCTGGTCGCCGCAACGACCCGAAGCTGCTGATCGTGGCGCCGATGTCGGGTCACTATGCGACGCTGTTGCGCGGCACGGTGGAAGCGATGTTGCCTCATGCCGAGGTGTACGTCACCGACTGGGTCGATGCGCGCATGGTCCCGCTTTCCGCCGGCCGTTTCGACCTCGATGACTACATCGACTATGTGGTCGACATGCTGCACGAGCTTGGGCCAGACACCCATGTGATGGCGGTGTGCCAGCCCTCGGTGCCGGTGCTGGCTGCCGTGGCACTGATGGAGGCGCGCGGCGATCGCTTCGCGCCGGCCACGATGACGCTGATGGGTGGTCCGATCGACACCCGCAGCAATCCCACCGCGGTCAACCTTTTGGCCGAGGAAAAGGGCATCGACTGGTTCCGTGACAACGTCGTCATGCAGGCGCCATGGCCGGTGCCGGGTTTCGGCCGTGACGTCTATCCGGGCTTCCTGCAGCTTTCCGGCTTCATGAGCATGAACCTTGACCGGCACATCATCGCCCACAAGGACTTCTTCATGCACCTCGTGAAGAACGACGGCGACAGCGCCGAGAAGCACCGCGAGTTCTACGACGAGTATCTGGCGGTGATGGACCTGACCGCCGAGTTCTACCTGCAAACAGTTGAAACGGTGTTTGTGCGCCATGCCCTGCCGAAGGGCGAGATGAAGCATCGTGGCACGAAGATCGATCCAGGGGCGATCCACAATGTTGCCCTGTTCACGGTCGAGGGCGAGAACGACGATATTTCCGGTCTCGGCCAGACAAAGGCCGCGCATCGCCTGTGTGTCAACATCCCAGCCGACATGAAGGCGCATTACGTGCAGCCCGCTGTCGGCCACTACGGCGTCTTCAATGGCTCGCGCTTCCGCTCCGAGATCGTACCGCGCATTGTCGACTTCATCACCAGCTACGGCCGCGCCGAGGAAGTCGTTGTGAAGCGGAAGGCCACCAAGCCGGCTCAGGCTTGATCACATATTTGTGAAGGCGGCGGCCATTCGCCGCCGCTGGCGCACGGACGGTTCGAAGAATCCGGCCGCGACGTCTCTATTTTTCCGGCCAGATCAGATTTTGAGTGGAATCGGCATCGCCGGGTGTTGCGCAATCAGCGCAATGACGGTGACGTGATTAACCCTTTTGGTGATTCCGCCATAGGGATCAATTGACACGCCATGTAAATCCTCATTAACGTTTCGTTAATAACAGGGGCGAGCGGGGGACGATGAATTCCTCACCAGCGACGCAAGGTTTGCGTGTCTTTGCTGCGGCGGCGATTGGGCTGGCGGCAGCGATCTGGGCGATGCCTTCCGCGTCGGCAGCCGGCGCCATGGCAACGGGCGGCGCGACCACCCAGCCGATTGGCCACTACGAATTCTGCAAGACCCGTCCGGCCGAATGTTCAGTTCGCTCCAAGGATCTTGCGCCAGCCAGATTGACCTCGGCGCTGTGGAGCAAGCTCGCCAGGGTCACCGCCGCGGTGAATGCCGCGGTCAAGCCTTTGAGCGACCAGGAAATCTACGGCAAGGACGAGGTCTGGGCCTATCCCGACAAGGGTGTCGGCGACTGCGAGGACTATGTGCTCGAAAAGCGCCGCCGGCTGGCCAGGCAGGGCGTTTCGCTGGCAAACCTGCTGGTGACGGTGGTTCGCAAGCCGGATGGTGAAGGCCATGCGGTGCTCACCGTGCGTACCGACAAGGGTGATTTCGTGCTCGACAACCTGACCGACAAGGTCAAGCCCTGGGATCAGAGCGGTTATCGTTTCCTGAAGCGACAGGCCATCGACAACACAGGCCGCTGGGTTTCCATCCGGGAAGGCCAACAGGTTCTGGTTGGCGCGGTTCAGTAGGCCTCCACGCCCTGCACAGCTTGTTCAAGCCGCTTGCGACAAGCGCCCCGATGCCATGCGGTATGAAATCGCCTCGGCGAGATGGATGCGCCCGACCGTTTCGCAATCATCGAGATCCGCCAAAGTGCGCGCCACTTTCAGCACGCGGTGATAGGCGCGCGCGGAAAAGCCGAGTTTTTCGCTGGCTTCCCTAAGCAGGGAGGTCCCTGCGGCATCCGGTGCTGCAATCGCTTCGATAATGGCCGGCGAACAATGGGCATTGAGCGTAACACCAGATATGCCTTGAGCCTCGAAACGTTTGCGCTGGATGTTTCGTGCCCGCGCCACACGCTCGGCAACACTTGCGCTCGGCTCCGCCCGATCCGGCCGGATCAGGTCGCTGGCGGAGACGGCCGGTACATCTACCCTGAGATCGATGCGGTCGAGCAGCGGGCCTGAAATGCGGGCCTGATAATCGACGCGACAGCGTTCCCCCCGCAGGCAGCGATAGCCCGGTTCGCCCGCCATGCCACACCGGCATGGGTTCATGGCCGCGATCAACTGGATGCGCGCCGGATAGGTGACGCGGTGATTGGCGCGCGCAATCATGCAGTCGCCGGTTTCCAACGGCTGGCGCAATGCATCGAGCGTTTGCGGCGGGAATTCCGGAAATTCATCGAGGAAGAGAACACCGTGATGAGCGAGCGAAACTTCTCCGGGACGCGCCCGCTGGCCGCCACCAACCATCGCGGCCATCGAAGCCGAGTGATGGGGGGCACGAAATGGTCGCCTGTCGGTCAGCTTGCCTCCGGAAAGTTCGCCGGCGACAGAGGCGATCATCGAGACTTCCAGCAACTCCTTCGGCATCAGCGGCGGCAGAATCGAAGGCAGGCGCTGTGCCAGCATCGATTTGCCTGAACCCGGGGGGCCGACCATCAAGAGGTTGTGCCCGCCGGCCGCTGCCACCTCCAGTGCACGCTTGGCACTCTCCTGGCCTTTGATCTCGGCGAGGTCCGGCAGGTTGCGCGCGCTCAGGTGCACGCCGGGTTCCGGACGTGACAACACCTGCGTGCCACGGAAATGGTTGGCCATGGCAATCAGGCTGCGCGGCGCGACAATATCGATGTCTGGACCGGCCCAGGCGGCTTCGGGCCCGCAAGCGTGCGGACAGATCAGCCCGCGCCCGTCGGCATTGGCGCCAACCGCAGCCGGCAGGGCACCCGCGACCGCCGCGATCGTGCCGTCCAGCGAAAGCTCGCCCAGCACCACATAGGAAGCCAGCATATCGCCGGGAATGGCACCGAGCGCGGCCATCAGGCCGAGTGCGATCGGCAGGTCATAGTGACTGCCTTCCTTCGGCAGATCTGCAGGTGCCAGGTTGACGGTCACCTTGCGTGCCGGCATCGACAGGCCGGAGGCATGAAGAGCCGCCTGGACACGCTCGCGGCTCTCGGCCACTGCCTTGTCGGGCAGGCCGACGATCGACATGCCGACCTTGCCCGGCGCAATCATCACCTGGACGTCGACCGGCACGGCCTCGATGCCCTGGAACGCCACCGTGCGAACGCGCGAAACCATCTGAGCCCCCAGGGCAGACACCCTGCCCGCGTGGCCGGACCGGCCATGAGGTCAAGAAAAGCATGGTTTTCAGGTCAGATCAAGAACAATACAGGAACAAACGACTGTTGGATGCGATACCACTTGCTTCTTCGCTGTCGCAGACAGCCAACAAGAATTGGAGCACAATCGCGGTTTCTCAGCAGCTATAAAGTGTTGAAAGTAATACGAACGCCAAGCAATTGCTTGCCGTTTGACGACCAGGTCGCATCTGCGTTCATACCGTACGGGATCGAATGAAACAGCCGCCGCACGAAACCCCGTGTCGGAAACTTTGGACCGTTTTTGCGGATCGAATAGGAGCCGGAAACTCGCAGGGTCCCGTCACGATCGGCATAGGGACGCGCGCTGCTGAAGCCGTCCGGAACCCGAAAGCCCTGGGCTTCGAACCAGTCCGTGGCGGAAGACATGTCTTCGTAGGATCCGAGCAGCCGGAACATACAGACCTCCGCCTCGGCCTCGTTGTCTATCCGATCCCAGTCCATCCTTTTCAGGTTTTCGGGCGAAAGCTCCTCCATCGCGTTCTCCAGACAAGAATGCGGGTCAGGGAAATCCATCAATGCGACCTTGTGGGCTCCGGTAAGGCCCCGCCTTCCCATCACATGGAATGGAGGAGAGCCAAGGCCCGGTTCCGAGATGGAACTCACCCAAAGCAGCTTGCCGCAGTAGTGGAGATAGCCCGCAAGTTGATAGGCAAGATACGCCAGCACCGCATAAGAGGCATAGGTCATAAAACCGCGCCCGGATCCTCTCTCGCGCGCACGCCAGGCGTGAATCCAATCCCCTGCCGTTCGTCCCGCCAGGAGCCAATAGATGTACCCGACGATAGCGGCAGAAAGGAGCGCAGCAACCAGCTCGCTGGAGAGAAAGCGAGCGCCAACCGCCAACAAGGCAGCACCAGCCCAAACTCCCAAATATATCCAGCGGTTTTTGACGGAGAGGAGTTCCAGGACAGCAAAAATCAACAGAAGAGGGACTGACCCCAGGAAAAGATATCCGGGCGCACGAAAAACGACACCCCACAAGAAGGCCCCGAAAAGGGGAGTACTCTTGCGATAGCGGGCTACGTCCTGAATGTAATCCGGTGGAAAGAGATAGTGTGGAACAACATTCAAAAATTCGAAAACAGCCGAAAAGACGATGATGCAAAGCGCCGTGACCAATGCAATTCGTATCAGCCGCGCAAGAATTGTCATGAAGCCCCCTATAGACCGCAAACTATAGGTGTGGTGCAAACGTATGAGCAATCTGTAAAGCTCATTGAAACGAGCACCCGCTTTGGTGGGCGAGTTGTCGCGAGGCTAACGCAATCCAGTAAAAGCGCGTGGCGAAAGCTCAGTCGCGCTTGGCTTCCACCGCATCCCAGAACAGGGCTGCGATGTCGGCGCCGCCAAAACGCTTCACTTCGCGGATGCCGGTCGGCGAGGTCACGTTGATCTCGGTCATGTAGTCTCCGATGACGTCGATGCCGACGAGGATGAAGCCGCGCTCCTTCAGCGACGGACCGATGCGGGCGCAGATCTCACGCTCGCGCGCGGTCAGGTCCGTTTTCTCGGCACGCCCGCCGACATGCATGTTGGAGCGCGACTCGAATTCGGCCGGCACGCGGTTGATGGCGCCGACCGGCTCGCCGTCGATCAGGATGATCCGCTTGTCGCCCTTGCGCACGTCTTTCAGATAGCGCTGGACGATATAGGGCTCACGGAACAGCTGGCCGAACATTTCCAGCAGCGAGGCGAGATTGCGGTCGGCCTCCTGCAAGTGGAAGATGCCGGCGCCGCCATTGCCGTAGAGCGGCTTGACGATGATATCGCCGAACTCCTTGCGGAAAGCTGCCACTTCCTGCGGATCCTTGGTGATCAGCGTTTCCGGCATCAGATCGGCGAATTCGGTGACGAAGATCTTCTCGGGGCTGTTGCGTACCCAGGCAGGGTCATTCACCACCAGGGTCTTCGGGTGGATGCGCTCCAGCATATGTGTGGTGGTGATGTAGTTCATGTCGAAAGGCGGGTCCTGGCGCAGCAGGATGACATCCATTTCCGACAGATCGGTGCGCACGGCCTCGCCGAGCGTGAAATGATCGCCCTTGACGTCGCGCATCTGCATTTCTTCGATGCGAGCGAAGACCTTGCCGTCGCGCAATGAAAGTCGGTCAGGCGTGTAGTGATACAATTTGTGGCCGCGTCGCTGTGCCTCGAGCGAGAGTGCAAAGGACGTGTCGCCGGCAATGTTGACGGTCGAGACATGGTCCATCTGGACGGCGACTTTGAGCGGCATGAGGGCTCTCCGGAGGAAGGTCTGTCGCCAGCATGTACAGGCTCACCGCCTTCATGCCAATCACGCTGCATGAGGCCAGCCTCAGCGGTCAAAGACCAGCCGTGAATAGCCAAGGAATGAAAGCCC
Source organism: Mesorhizobium loti (assembly GCF_002858745.1). Lineage (GTDB taxonomy): Bacteria > Pseudomonadota > Alphaproteobacteria > Rhizobiales > Rhizobiaceae > Mesorhizobium > Mesorhizobium loti_F. The sequence goes on from NZ_PJRO01000017.1 coordinate 123,559, forward strand.
CATGGCGACAATGGAGGCGATGGCAAGAGCCACCAGAGGGGCCATCGAAGGGACTGTCAATATCAGCGCCGAATAGACGGCATAGTTGACGACGCTGCTTGCGATACCGACGCCGCCATAACGAGCGCCTTCAGCCATGGCCCCGCGGCTGCTGGGAGCAAAAGTCAGGTTCCGGTTGAGCAGCCAGGTGACGGAAAGTGCAAAACCGACCGAAAACAGCCGGGCGATAATCGGGCCGAGCGACGTCGCAGCCAGCAGCAGGCCGAGCATTGCTGCATCAGCGAGAAAGCCGACGCCACCCACCAGGCCAAAGTACAGCAGTTTCCTCATGCCGCTTGCTGGGGACGCCCCGGCGCGTGGGGCTTCGACATGCCGCCGGCCGGCCGGCCCATCGACAGCGACAAATAGACGAGCCGCTTCTGTTCGGCCCGACCGCGGGAAACCGAATCGAGGATCAAACCGCTCACCGCCATCAGCATGGACAAGATAACCAATGCCACGGACAACACCCAGGTCGGCATACGTGCCACCAGGCCAGTTTCGAAATATTCGATCAGCACCGGTGTCATGAAAATCAATCCTGCAATCATGAACAGCGCGGCAAAAGCCCCGAAGAAACGCAGAGGCTGCGTCTCCTTCAGCAGCATGGCGAACATCCAGAGGATTCGGGCGCCGTCGCGCCATGTCGATAGTTTCGAGGATGATCCCTGCGGCCTGCGGCCGTAGTCTAGTGCGATCTCGCTGACCGGCAGCTTGAGCTGCGAAGCATGCACCGACATCTCCGTCTCGATCTCGAAACCACCGGACACTGCCGGGAAGCTCTTGACGAAACGCCGGCTGAAGACACGGTAGCCCGAAAAAATATCCGTGAAATCGCGCCCGAACAGACGTTTGTACAGACTGTTGAAAAGGCGGTTGCCGAAGGCATGGCCTTGCCGGCCGGCATCATCCGTAACACCGCGCCTGGTTCCGACAACCATGTCGCAGCGTTCGGTAAGCAGCGTGTTGACAAGGAGGGGCGCATCCTCCGGCGCGTAGGTGCCATCGCCGTCGGCCATCAGGTAGATATCGGCATCGATGTCGGCAAACATGCGCCGCACGACATTGCCTTTGCCTTGTCTTGGTTCGCGCACAACGACGGCGCCGGCGGCGCGTGCTTTCAGTGCAGTGAGATCTTTCGAGTTGTTATCGTAGACGTAGATGGTCGCGGCGGGCAGTGCCTCGTGAAATCGCCGCACGACATCGGCGATGGTCAGCTCCTCGTTGTAGCAAGGCAGCAAGACCGCGATCGTCGGTTCATTGCGGACTTCATGTACCATCACAGCTTCTCACGGGGCCCGGGCGACCGAGCGCTGGAGGGCTGACTTTACTATTTATTGAAGCCGTTAAGGCTAGGTTTAGACCCATCTGGGGTTTGGGGATTTTTCGATGCGCGCGGCCGTAAAAGCAGTCGTCGGGTGGCAGCGCGATCTTGCCTGGGCGCTTCTGGTCACATTGATAGCGTTTGCCATCAGTGCCGGCGGCGGCTTCAAGGCAATGACCAACAGCAATGGCGACAATGACAGCCTGCTCAGGCTGGTCGAAGTGCGCGATTTCATGGCCGGCCAAGGCTGGTTCGACCTGCATCAGTACCGGATGGGTCCTGAGGGTGGGTTCCTCATGCATTGGTCGCGGCTCATCGATGCCTCGCTCTCCGCACTGATATCGGTTGCAGAGGCATTCGGTCTATCCACCACGATTGCCGAAAGCTTCGCCAGGGCAGTGTGGCCGACGCTGACCTATTGGCTGACCGTATTCTTTGTCGTGCGGGCTGCCCGCCGCTTCGGTGGTGATGCCGCGACCTTCCCAGCCATGGTCATCGCTGGCGCTGCTCTGTTCTTCATGGGCGCCTTCGCACCCGGCAACATCGACCATCACAATGTCCAGCTGCTGCTCGTTATGGCGGCCGTCAATTTCCTGTTGGCCGCGCCCGATTGGCGCCCGGCGGCGCTGTTGTCGGGAGCTTCCGCAGCGCTCAGTCTGGCCATCGGCATGGAAACCGCGCCACTGGTCGCGGCGATCGGTGCGTGCGTGGCAGGGCTGTTTCTCTTCTCGGATCGGCAGGAAGCACGCACGGCGTCCGGTTTCGGGCTAGGCTTCGCCGGCGTCTCGGCATTGGTCCTTGTGTCGACGATTGCTCCTTCAAACTGGGGAGTGGCTAGCTGTGATGCCTTCTCGGCGGTTCAGTTTGCCGTTGCTGTCATTTCTGGAGTCGGGCTCGCTGCCGCCGCTTCAACCGGTCAGTTCAATGCCAGCGTTTCGCGAAGATTATGCTCGCTCGTCCTGCTGGCAGGCATCGTTGCTGTCGTCGTAATCTTGCTGTTCCCGCAGTGCCTTCGCGACCCCTATGCCAATCTCGATCCGCGCCTGCGCGCGCTTTGGCTGGACAATATCGAAGAAGCGCAGTCGCTGTTCCAACTCATGAAAAACGACCGCGCGAGCGTGATCGGCAGCTATGTTACGCCGCTGATCGCACTCGTGCTCCTTGCGTTTCGGCTGGTTCGGGGTGATCGACGCCGCGAAGTCTGTGTCGTGACCACGCTGCTCTTCGTCGCCTTTGCCATCAGTGTCTGGCAGGTCCGGGGCATGACATTTTCAATCACCCTGGCGGTCATTCCGCTCGCGGCCTGGGTGGCGACCTGGCGCGAGCGCACCGCGAGATCACCATCGCTGCGGACTTCGATGGCAATGGTGCTGGTCTGGCTGGTCTCGATCAATGCGTTGTGGACCATGGGCACGGCGTTGGCGACGATGCTGACCGATACTGCGGCGGCTACCGGCGCCGGCAGCGCCGCAAGCGAATGCAACGGGCCTGCCGAATACGCGACGCTGGCAACCATGCCCGTCACCACAGTGCTGGCAGTCTCCAATCTTGGCTCGCCGATCCTTGCCTACACCAATCATCGCGCCTTGGCCGGCCCATATCACCGCAATGTCAAAGGTAACCTTCTTGTTCTGGACGCTTTCACCGGACCGGTATCAGCGGCGGAAGCAATCGTGCGCGGCCAGCATGTCGGCCTGATTGCCGTTTGTCGCGGCAACGCCGAAACAAGCTATCTCACCGATGTGGCGCCGGACGGTTTCCTGGCAGATCTCATCAAGGGTCGACTGCCGATCTGGCTGGAACCCGTGCCTGGCACCGCTGGAAAACCGCTCGCACTCTATCGGGTCAGATCCGGCTAACCTTAGGGTTGACACGATTTTGATACGAAAGCGCCGGCTTATATTCGAGATACCTTTCTTAAACGGTTTGCTGTCACTCTGACGGGAAATTCCAGAATAAGAACAGGGACGCCGATGCAAACCTCGTTTGGCACCGGGCAGACGAACAGGGAGAATACGGATCTGGCTTTCACCGATCCGTTGACCGGCCTCGGCAACCACCGTCGTTTCTTCGACAAGGTGGAACGCCTTATTGCAGACCGCTCGGACGACCCCGCCCCTTTTGCCGTCGGCATACTCGATCTCGACGGCTTCAAGCCCATCAACGACCTGTTTGGCCACAAGGCTGGTGACGACATCCTGATCCAGGTTGCCATGCGCCTGCGCGCCTCGATGGACAGCCATTCCACGGTCTGCCGCATCGGCGCCGATGAATTCGCCTTCCTCTATCCGATGGTGTTCAGCGAAGAGGCCGCCACCGAGCGGGCGCGTATGCTCATCGAGATCCTGTCGGCGCCCTATGACGTCGGCGAACGCACGGCCAGGCTTTCGGCTTCCACCGGCTGCTCGCTGTTTTACTCCGGCGAGGAGACGACCGACATCCTGCTCAACAAGGCGGAGACTGCGCTTTATCACGCCAAGCGTTCCGGCCGTGGCAAGGTCGTTGTCTATACCCGTGAGATGGAGGAGGCGGCGAAGCGCGTCACCCGCATCGAGCAGGCATTGCGACGCGCGGTTTCGGCCGGCGAGGTTGAGCCGCATTTCCAGCCGATCGTCGATCTCGGCACCCGTCGCACCATCGGCTTCGAGGCCCTGGCCCGCTGGTCCGATCCGGACCTCGGCCCGGTTTCGCCCGCCGTTTTCATTCCCATTGCTGAAGAACGCGGCATCATCGGCCCGCTGTCGCAGCTGGTGCTGCGCAAGGCGACCGAGGCAGCGCGCGGCTGGCCCGGTGATCTGTTCCTGTCGTTCAACCTGTCGCCGTCGCAACTCGTCGACCAGAACACCGGGTTGCACATCCTGTCGATCCTCGATCGTACCGGTTTCGATCCACGCCGGCTGGAAATCGAGATCACCGAAACCGGCCTGATGAACGATCCGATCTCGGCCGAAAAAATCGTCGAAGATCTGCGCCGCGTCGGCATCCGTGTTTCGCTTGACGATTTCGGCACCGGCCAGTCCTCGCTCGGCCGTTTGCGCGAATTCAATTTCGACAAGCTCAAGATCGATCGTGCCTTCGTATCATCCATCCTCGAGGATCGACCGTCCGAGCACATCATCCGCGCCATTCTTGCCATGTGCGAAGGGCTGGGCATGGACGTCGTCGCGGAAGGTATCGAACAGGAGGCGCAAGCCGACCGCCTCGTGCAGTTCGGCTGTGCCGGCGGTCAGGGCTACCTGTTCGGCAAGCCAGCCAATGCCGATGCGACGCTCGGCTATTTGCGTGATTCCTTTCGCGGCGCATTGCGCGCCAAGGCGATCTGAAATCTGAAACGTTGCCATTCCGCATGTCCACGCGGAATGGCGGCTTTTCTTCCCGTTTCCTATTTGTCCGACAAAATGATGCGATAGGCATTTTCGCGCTTGCCCCGGCCAAGCCGCTGGCTAGGATGCGGCGCCGTTGGACTAGAGCGTTTCCGTTTATTACGGAAACGCGGAAACGCTCTGACTTTTGTTTTTACGCAATTCCGGATGGAAAACCGCTACGCACTTTTCCTGGAATTGCTCTAGCGCAGCGCATCCATTCGGGCCCGATGCGTGAGGGAGGAAACGACAATGATGCCATCGGCGCGGTTCGCCGATCTGGAAGGCGCGTCGGTGTTGATCACCGGTGGAGGCACGGGCATCGGCGCCAGATTGACGGAAGGCTTTGCTCTCCAGGGCGCGAAGGTGGCCTTTGTCGATATCGCCGAGGCACCGAGCCAGACGCTGTGCGATGAGGTCGCACGTCTGACTGGCCGCAAGCCGCTGTTCCTCAATGCCGACCTGCGCGACATCGAGGCGCTGCGGCAGGCCGTGCGGACGGCAGAGCAGAAACATGGGCCGATCAGCGTCCTCGTCAACAACGCCGCCAACGACATTCGTCATGCCGTCGAGACGGTGACCGCCGAGGAATGGGACGACAATCTGTCGATCAACCTCAGGCCGCATTTCTTCACCGTCCAGGCGGTCGTGCCCGGAATGCAGCAATTGGGCCGCGGCGCCATCGTCAACTTCACCTCGACATCCTTCATGCTGAACATCGGCGACATGCCAGCCTATACGGCGGCGAAAGCGGGTATCATTGGCCTGACCAAGGGGCTCGCCGGCCGCTACGGCAAGGACGGCATTCGCGTGAATGCGATTGCACCGGGCTGGGTCATCACCGAACGCCAGCGCCAGCTCTGGGCCGCCCCCGGCAAGCTTGAAGCCCATATTGGCCGTCAGGCCATCCCGCGCGAAATGCATCCCGATGACATGGTCGGGCCATGCCTGTTCCTGGCATCGGACGCGTCGGCCATGCTGACGGCGCAGACGCTGATCGTCGACGGAGGACTGCTGTGAGCGCGGTTCCTGTGGTTGCCGCCATCGACTGGGGCACAACCCGGCTGCGCGCCTGGCTGCTTGCCGGTGATGGCAAAGTTCTGGCCGAACAGCGCGGTGACGATGGCCTGATCACGGCGCGCGAAACCGGCTTTTCGACCGTGCTCGAGCGGCACCTCGCCGCCATGGCGGCACCGGCGACTTTGCCGGTGGTCATCTGCGGCATGGCCGGCTCGCGCCAGGGCTGGATCGAGGCGCCGTATCTCGACGTGCCGGCGCCCATCAATGCCATCCTGCAGGGTGCTCTGCGTGTGCCGGATACAGCCCGCGACGTGCGTATCATCCCGGGTTTGGCGCAACGGCTCACGGATGCGCCCGATGTGATGCGCGGCGAGGAAACACAACTGGCCGGCGCAGGCTTGCCAGCGGAGGGACGGCATGTCGTCTGCATGCCCGGTACCCACTCGAAGTGGGTGGTGGTGGAAGATGGCGCGGTAACCGGTTTCGGCACCTGGCCAACCGGTGAGCTGTTTTCGATACTGGCGACGCATTCGATCCTGCGCCATTCTCTCAGCGAACACCCGGCCGCGGTTGTTGCCGGCAATGAGCAATTCCGCCACTGGTGCCTGCAAGCGCTGGAAGATGGTGGCGATGTCTCGTCGCGGCTGTTTGCCATCCGCGCCGCCGGGCTGTTGCAGGACCTGACTGCGGAAGATGCTGCCGCTCGCCTGTCGGGGCTGCTGATCGGCGGCGAGATCGCTTCGGCAAGGCGCCGTTTTTCAACTGCAGGTGGTTCGGTCGTGCTGGTGGGGTCGGGCGCGCTCGGCGCACTCTATGCCGAGACATTGGCATTGGCCGGACTTCGGGTTCGATCCGTCGATGCCGATGCCGCCGTTCGTACCGGTCTGTTCGCCGCAGCGCGAGAAAACCGCATGATCGCCCGCCAGGAAGGAGCCGCATGAGCCTCACCGCGCCATTCCCAAAACTGAAGCGTGGTCTCGTCGCCATCCTGCGCGGCTTGCACCCGAACGAAGCCGTTGCCGTTGCCGAGGCGATCTACCAGGCCGGGATCGAGGCGATCGAGGTGCCACTGAACTCACCCGATCCGTTCACGTCCATCGCGGCGATCGTGAAGGCGTTGCCGGATGACGCACTTGTTGGCGCCGGCACGGTGTTAACCGCCGAGGATGTCGACGCGTTGGAGCGTGCCGGAGGACGGCTTCTGGTCAGCCCGAACATCGACGCCGATGTCATGCGTCGTGCAACCCATCACGGCCTGGCCACCATGCCGGGCGTTTTCACGCCGACCGAAGCCTTCCAGGCAATCCGCCTTGGTGCGTCCGCGCTCAAGTTCTTTCCGGCGAGCGTGCTCGGTCCGGGAGGCATCGCCGCCATGCGCGCAGTCCTGCCAGCCGACACACAGGTAGGGGCAGTGGGAGGCGTGTCGGAAAAGGACTTCGCTGGCTACAAGACGGCTGGCGTCAGTGTCTTCGGGCTGGGTTCCAGCCTGTTCAAGCCGGGCATGACGGTGGCGGACGTCACCGCGCGTGCCGAAGCTGCCGTCGCCGTCTGGGATCAGGTTTTTGGAGAGCAGAAATGACTGGTATCGTCTCGATCCTGTCCGACTATGTCTGCGAACTCGGCGAAGGCCCGAGCTATGATCCCACAACGGGCAAGCTCTTCTGGTTCAACATCGTCCATGGCCAATTGCTGGAGCGCGGCCGCAGCGGCGCCACCAAAGTGCACGACCTCGGCCAGATGGCGAGCGCGATCGCCATTGTCGATGACAAGCGGCAGCTGGTCTTCACTGAAAACGGCCTGCATCTGAGGGACGCCGCGACCGGCAAACTGACCCTTCACACGCCGATCGAGGCTGAGAACAAAAGCACCCGTTCCAACGATGCGCGCGTGCATCCATGTGGCGCTTTCTGGCTCGGCACGATGAGCAAGACCCATGAAAAGAAGGCAGGCGCCATCTACTGGTTCTTCAAGGGCGAGCTGCGCAAACTCTACGACGGCATCACCATCCCGAACTCCATCGCCTTCAGCGAGGATGGGACTGTCGCCTACTATGTCGACAGCAATGAAAAGCTGCTGATGCGAGTCGATTGCGACCCGGCTACCGGACTGCCGGTGGGCGAACCCAAGCTGTTCGGCGACCATCGACAGAATGTCGGCGATGTCGACGGCTCGGTTGTCGATCGCGACGGCATCCTGTGGAACGCGTGCTGGGGTGCTTCCGCCGTCAATGCCTATGCGCCGGACGGCAAGCTGGTGCGTTCCATCCGCATGCCAGTCACACAACCGTCCTGCCCCGCCTTCATCGGGGTGCAAGCCGATCGGCTTGCGGTGACTTCGGCATGGGCCGATCAGGACGAGGCGCAGCGGGCTGCAGACCCCGACGGCGGCAAGACCTACGTGATCGATTTCCCGGTCAGGGGTCGGTTTGAGCCACGTGTTCTGATCTGAACGGATCAGCCAGACCCCGCACCGAAAGTCCGTGAAGCAAAAAAGTTACGGAGTTCCGTATCGGGATCGCATTTCGCTCTGGTCGCTGGCGTTGCCGCGCAGGTCGGTTTCGTCGGAACCGGGTGATGGTCCAGCGGCGAGACTGGTGGCTAGAGCGTTTCCGTTTTTCTCGGAAACGCGGGAAGGTTCCAACTCTTCCTGGAATTGCTCCAACCTCACGGATCCAGCCCGCTATGCCGCAGCCGCGTCTTTTCCTTGTCTACGAACCCGAGAAAGCCTGCTTCGACCGGCTGGTCGGGCAAGGATATTCGCGGGAACGCGCGGCGGAGATATCATCCTACCTCGCCCAATCGACCGATCTCGCGCCCGAATTCGCCGAGATCTGGCGTGAGGCGGGCAAACGAGGCATCACCTTTACGCCACTGGAGCTGGACGAAGCAGTTGCTGCGATCACCGGCGCAGATCCCGCCACCTCGCTGGTCTGGACGCTGACCGACGGCATTGCCTATTTCAGGGGTGGCGCGGCCCCTGCCTTGGCCCGGCTTGCAGGCCTAAGAACACTCGGCGCAGACGATTGCCTCTTTGCGCTTTGCCAGGACAAGTTCCGCTCCGGCGCCGTGCTTTCCGCTCTCGGACTGCCGGTGCCGCAAGCCGGCCTGGCCCGCGACGGCCGCTGGCTTGTCGAGCCGCCGGCCTGCCAGAACGGCTGGTTCGTGAAACCAAACCGGCTCGGCGCCAAGATCGGCATCTGGCCGGATTCGCATTGTCGTGACCTCGACCATGCACTGGCGCTCAGCCGCCGCATCTTCTCGCACTACCGCGACGATGTCGTCGTGCAGCCTTATGTCGCCGGCCGCAACGTGCGCGCAAGTTTCCTCGACGTGACGGGACATGCCGACATGTCGTCGCTGGGGGTTTTCCTGGTCGAGTCCGGCGCGGATTTCCAGACCATGGCCGATAGTCTGGCGCTTTACGGCGACACCGGCGCCGAGGCCAAGGCAACCGGCGTTTATGCCGAACCCGAGCTTGTGCCGCTCGCTGCTACCCAACCGGTTGCGGATGGCGAAATCCGCCGCATCGCCTCAAAGCTGATGAATGGCCTTGGCCTGCGCGATGTCTTTTCCATCGATCTGCGTGTCGATGCGGACGACACCGTTCATCTGATCGAATTCGAGGTCTGCCCCGGCTTGCCCTGTTTTGACTTCCGCGCCTATTGTCGCGCGCAGTGGTCGATGAGCCTTGCCGAGGCCATGGCCGAAACCGCTGCCCGCCGCCTGGTGGGCTGAAATCAAGAAATCCGACGCGATCGGAGGGTCTGCGCCTACCGCGCGGGCGAGGGAAGGAATCACGACATGAGCGAAGCCTATATCTGCGACTATGTTCGCACGCCGATCGGCCGGTTCGGCGGGGTGCTTGCCTCGGTTCGGGCGGACGATCTCGGCGCGGAGCCGATCAGGGCACTGGTGGCGCGCAATG
>NZ_PJRO01000018.1 GCF_002858745.1 Mesorhizobium loti
GTTTTGCTACCGAGGACTTCTCGGCGCTGCGCTACGTGCGCGATCAGCTGCAGGCGACCGGCCTCTATGAAGAGCTCGACCTGCTTGCCGACCCCGACGAACCGCGCGACCTCTTCGGTATGCTGCTCAGGGCAGAAAAAAAGCAAGGCGGCGCCAAGGGCGCCGCCTGAGAACAGTCGATTTAGGAAATGAGCCTGGCGGCTTCTAGTGCCTGCCTGACGCCCCGCTCAGATAACGTTCCGCGAGCGTTGTCCAATAGCGCACACCGGTCGCGATGATGTCGTCGTTGAAGTCGTATTGGGCGGTGTGAAGAGGACGAGGCGCCGGTTCACCTTCCCGTGCCGCGCCGAGAAATACATAGCAGCCGGGCACGCTGCCCAGCATGAAGGCGAAATCTTCTGCGCCCATGATCGGCTGCATCTCGTCATCCACGAGCTTGTCGCCGACGACCTCCTGCGCGATGGACGCGGCGAACTGCGTTTCCTTTCGAGCGTTGTGGAGAACGGGATAGCCACGCTCGAAAATGAACTTGTGTCCCGCGCCGGTCGCCTCGGTGGCGTTGCGTACGATCTTCTCCAGACCCACCTCGAAAGCGTCGCGAACGCTGTCGTTGAGTGTATAGAGAGTGCCTCGGACGACCGCTTCGTCCGGCGTGACATGGACATTCTGCCGATGGCTCGGGTCGCCGCTGCGGAACTGCGTGATCGACAGCACGACAGGTTCCGCGGGGTTCAGGTAGCGCGCCTTGAACATATGCATTTCCTGCACGATCTGCGCAGCCGTGAGCAACGGATCCGCGACGGCGAACTGCGTCGCGGGATGCGAAATCTTGCTCAGCACGTGAAACTCGAAAGTATCGATCGATGCGAGCATCGGTCCGGTTCGCATCATGAAGCGGCCGGCGGAAACATTGGGGAAATTGTGGAGCCCGAAGACGGCCTGAACGGGAAATTTCTCGAACAGGCCGTCCTTGACCATGGCATTGCCGCCGCAATGCGCATCACCCGTTTCCTCGGCCGGTTGGAAGATGAAGCGCACGGTGCCGTCGAAATTGCCATTCCTGGCGAGGTGGCTGGCGGCGGCAAGCAGCATGGCGGTATGGCCGTCATGTCCGCAGGCGTGCATCTTGCCATTGATCTTCGAGCGATGGTCGAACGTGTTCTCTTCCTGGATGAACAAGGCATCCATGTCGGCGCGAAGACCGACCGCAACCGGGCTCGTGCCGCGCTTCAGCGTTCCGACGACACCTGTTCCGCCGAGACCGCGATGCACCTCGATGCCAAACTCCTGGAGTTTTGCGGCGACGAAGTCTGCGGTCGCTTTCTCCTCGAAGGCAGTCTCCGGATGAGCATGCAGGTGCCGGCGCCATGCTGTGGCTTCCTCAACGAGGCTGTTGTCGATCGGCGATGACTGGCTCATCTGTTTCCTCCTTTAATGATCTCCGCTCGAACGCGATCATGTTCTTGCTTTGCTGGCCGGAAGCCGCAGTCTGCCCAGAAGATCGACCAAGCCCTCGGGTGCAAGCCTGAGCACCAGGATCATCGCCACGGCAATGACGATGAAGCGCGCGTCCTCGAAACCCTGCAGCCCGGCCATGGCCTCGGTGGCGAAGGTGAGAACGAGCGCGGCAAGCACGGGTCCGAAGACGGTGTTGACGCCGCCGATCAGAACCATCGACAGGGCCAGCGAGAGCGTTCCAAAGCCGAAGACCTCGGGCGAGGCAACACGCAGGTATATCGCGTAGAAGCCACCGGCGATGCCGGTGAAAATGGCGCTCAGCGTCAGCGCCAGGATACGCTGGCGGGCAACTGAGATGCCGCGTGCGGCGGCATAATCCTCGGCATCGCGGACTGCCTTGAGCGATTTGCCGAAGGAGGAGTTGCTCACGAACGCCAGGAAGAGACAGGAAAACGCCAGCAGCACCAGGCCGACATAGTAGTAGCCGAACTTGAAATCCTTCAGGAAACTGTAGCTGCCCAGTTCGAGGAAGGGCAGGCGCACCATGCCTTCCGCGCCACCGGTGATCTGGGATTGGCTGAGGACCAACTGCAGCACGAGTTGCGTGAAGGCGAAGGTGACCAGGACGACATAGATGCCCTTCAACCGCGCAACCGGCGCCGCCAGCAGCAGTGCGGACATGGCGGCTGTGCCGCCGCCCAGCAGCATGGCAATCCAGGGATTGATGCCAAATGTCTTGCTGGCAATCGCCGCGGTGTAGACGCCGATGCCGAAGAAGGTCAGATGCCCGAAATTGAAAACGCCGCAATGGCCGAGGCTGAGGTTCCAGTTCGAGGCGATGACGGCGTAGACGAAAGCGATGATGAACAGATGCCTGATATAGCTATCCGTGACGAACAACGGCACGACGGCAAGTGCTGCAAACAGGGCCACTATCGCGAGGAGTTGAGGTTTGTTGGCCATCATTTACCTCCGAACACGCCGTTTGGCCTGAACAGCAGGACCAGGATCATCAATAGAAACAGCACGAACGGCGTCCAGTAGAGGCCCAGTCCCAAGATCAGAAACGCCTCGATGAAGCCGATGAGATAGGCCGCCCCGGCGGTCGCGCCGAGATTGCCCAGTCCGCCGAAGATGACGACGATCATTGCCTTGGTCAGCGGCTCGCTGCCCATGGTGGGGGTGACGAAGCGGATCGAACCGAGCAAGGCACCGGTAAGTCCCGCCAGCGCGGCGGAGATGCCAAATGCCAGTGCGAAGGCAACCGGTACATCTATGCCGAGAAGTGCCGCCGAATCCTGGTTCTGACCGACGGCGCGAAGGCTGCGGCCCCGATTGGTCGTGACGGTGAAACGCCACAACGCAACGAGTATGAGCGGCGCCAGCACGATCAGCAGAGCTTCATGCGCGGAAATGGTGGTGCCCAGGATTCGCACTTCACCTGGGACAAGATGCGGCAGCTGCTTCAGCCGCGCGCCCCAGATCATTTGCGCGCCGCGTTCGAGGATGACCATGGCCGCCAGCGTGGTCATCGCCGTGATCAGGAGCATGTTGCGGTTGCTGTAGAATGGCCGGACCAGGAGGCGCTCGATGACGATGCCGACGAGCCCGGCGGCAAGCGTGCCTGACAGGATGCCGACGACCGGCCCTAGGCCGAGGACTTCACTGACCGTCCAGGCGACGAACGCGCCTACCATCATCAATGCGCCGTGGGAGAAGTTGAAGACGCCGAGAGTGGTCCACACGACGCTGAGGCCGCTCGACATCAACGCATAAAGCGAGCCAAGCACCAGACCAGAGACGAGCGTTGCAAGAAGGGCTTCCATCAGTGTGCTTCCTCCGCACCGAAGTAGAGGCGCATCACCTCTTCATGGTCAGGTGCATTCGCGCTGCTGATTTCGCGCACGACCTCGCCATGCTCGACCATGTAGAGGCGGTCGGTTAGCGACAGCAGGAACTCGACATCCTGTTCCACCACGATCAGCGGCACGCCGGTCTTGGAAATCTTGGCAATGGCTGCCGCCAGTTCTTCCTTCAGTCGCGGCGACAGCCCCAGCGTCGGTTCATCCAACATCAACAGGCGCGGCGCGCACATCAGGGCACAGCCGATCGACAGCATCTGCCGCTCGCCGCCCGACAGTGTGCGGGCAGACTGCTGCTTGCGCTCGGCAAGGCGTGGAAACAGTGCATAGACCTCGTCGATACGTCGCGCGGCTTCCGCCCTGGCGCGCTTGCTGAAGGCTGCCAGCTCCAGCGTCTCGGCGATGCGCATGTTGCCGAACAGCGTGTTGCCTTGCGGTGCGTGGATAAGGCCTGCAGCCACGATCGCGGGCGGGCGTTGCGTGGTGATGTCGTTGCCTTCGAAAGCAATGGAACCTGCGGTCGGGCGCAACAGGCCGGAAATGGTCCTGAGCAAAGTCGACTTGCCGTGGCCGTTCGGTCCGAACAGGCCAATCGACTCTCCTTCGTCGATGTGAACTGACAGACCGTTCAGGACGCGGGCAGCGCCATACCCGGCCTCCAGGCCGTTGATATCGAGGAGCCGCCGCATCAACTACGCCCTCCAAGATAGGCTTCGATCACCTGTGGGTTCCTGACGACATCGTGCGGGTCGCCGGCGGCAAGCACGCTGCCCTGGTTCAGCACGATGAGGCGTTGCGAGACGGACAACAGCAGGCTGAGCACATGTTCGATGAGCAGCACGGTGACGCCGCTTCCGTTCACGGCCACCAGGAGATCGTCGAGGCGTTGGATCTCGGGCTTCGTCAGCCCCGATGCGGGCTCGTCCAGCATCAGCAGGGCGGGCCTGGATATCAAAGCCGAAGCGATCATGAGCTGCTTCTTCTCATAGACGGACAACTCGCGTGATGGGATCGAGCGACGCATCCGGCCGAAGTCCACCGAGCGGAAGGCATCGTCGATACGGGCTTCGGCCTCGGACCGGGAAAGCCCGCCATTGTAGGTGGCGCTGACGAGCAAAGTCTCATCCGCAGACAGTGCCGGGAATTCGGCATCTTTCTGGAATGTGCGAACCAGGCCGGCCCGCGAGATGCGATGTGATGGCCAGCGATCGATGCGCTCTCCCATGAAACGCACCTCGCCGGAGGTCGGGCCGAACGGGACGCCGGTGATCAGGTTGAACAACGTACTCTTGCCGGATCCATTGGGTCCGGCAATGCCCAGGATTTCGCCGCGTGCGACGGTGAAACTGACGTCGTTGACGGCCTTCAACCCGCCGAAGAACTTGCAGGCCCCGGCGATCTCGAGAATGTTTTCGCTCATGCGTATTGCCCGGTGGAGGGAGTGCCGCGTCCAGAGCGTTTCCGTTCTTTGCGGAAACGCTCCAACTCTTTGTTTTCAAGAAATCCCGGACGGAAAACCGTTGCACACTTTTCCTGGGATTGCTCTGAGGCGCGGCGATGCTGGATCACTTCATCCAGACCGGCTGCTTGAACTCGCCGCCCGCATACTCCTTCGGATAGAACAGCACGCGCTTGCCATCCTGGATCTGATAGAACTGGATCGGCATCCCGTCCTTGCCTTGGACGGCAAGGTGCGTGGCCGGGTCGAATCGTGTGCGTCCCATGGCCGTCTGCTTGTCGGCCTTGCCGATCTCGGCGCCGATTTCCTTGCGCTTGGCGGGATCGCCGACCTTGGTCAGGGCGTCGGCATAGAGCATCACCTGTTCGTAGAGCATGACGCCATAGGAACCCGGCTCTACATTGTATGCGGCCTTGTATTTGCCGATGACTTCATCGGCACGCGGGTTGCTGGCTGCGCGCACCGGGCCGCCGAGCGCGTTGTAGACGATGCCCGAGGACTTCTCCTTGGTGAGTTCTAGGAATTCCGGAACCGACGGCGCATACTGGATGAAGACGAGGCTGTTGGTGGGATTTTCCATGAACTGCCGCATGAAGGTCGCGGCATTCGCGGAGACATAATCGGTGTTGATCAGCAAGGCTGGGGGATCCTGACGCACCTTGGCCAGGAACCCCCGCCAGTCGTTGATCTCGCCGAAGGGCAGGAGATCATTCTGCGTCACTTCCCAGCCGGCGGCCTTGAAAGCCTCGGCCATGCCGTTGGCGATACCCTTCGAATAGGGATTATCGGATGCCACCAGAGCTACTTTCTTGTTTGGCAGCTTCAGCTTGCCGCTTGTGGCGAGTTCGTCGATGACCGGTACGATTTCGGTGTTGTAGGCGTCATAAGAAGGCGTCAGCGACCACACGGTGGTGAAGCGGGACGGATCGGGCGAGACGATGTCCTTCGTCTGCTGGGAATTGCCCGACACCAGATAGATCATGTCCTGCTCGGCCATCATGTCGATTTCGAAATTGCTGGTCGACGCGTAGCCGGTGAAGATAGCGCCTGTCGCCTGATCGCCGAGCAGGCGTTCGGCTGCGGTGGCGACTTTGTCGGCGCTGGCGTCACCGACATCGGCCACGATGGCCTCGAAGGTGTGGCCGGCAATGCCGCCGGCCTTGTTCAGGTCTTCCACAGCGAGTTTGACGCCGTTGGCCACTTCCTGGCCGTCCGCAGCGGCGGGACCGGTGAGGGGAGCAAGAATGCCCAGCTTGATCACGTCGGCGCTGGCAAAAGCGGTCGAGGCAGCCAGTGCGAGCGCGGATGCAGCGCCCATGAAAATACGTCTTGTCAGCATGTCGTTCCCCTTGCCGTTTTTGTGTCTGGAGCGGTTCCGTTTTTCACGGAAACGCGGAGATGCTTAACTCATTGTTTTTATGCAATTTCGGATGCAAAACCGCTGCGCACTTTTGCTGGAATTGCTTTAGCGTGTTCCGCAGTTGTCGATGATCGCAGCGGCAATCACCTTCGTCGTCTCGATCAGGCTCTCGATTTCCACGCATTCATTGTCGCCGTGGAAGCCGTCGCCACTGGGTCCGTAGATCACCGGCGTGACGCCCGCACCCGCGTAGTGGGCTGCGTCGGTGACGGCCTCGAACCCCTTGATCTCCGGCGCCTTGCGCTGCACGTGCCGGGCCCGCTCTGCGAGGGAAGTGACCAGAGGATCATCGACCGGCGTGTTCATCGGCGGGAAATTCAGTCCGAACAGGTCCCATTCGATCGCCGGAGGATGATCGCGCATCCACGCATCCGTCTGGGCAAAATGGCTGACGAAATTCTCGAACTCCGCCTTGACGTCCTCGAACCGTTCCTGCGGCATGAACTTGTAGTCTAGGTCTATCGTAACGATGTCAGGAATGATCGCCGCATTGGTCATGATCTGCGGCGTGCCGTCGGGACCGAGGCCTGCTCCTCCGCGGATGACGCCGGGGTTGATCGTGGCAAGGCCCGCAGGCGTCAGCGGATGCCAGTTGTCGCGGCAGCGGGATTGCTCGAAATCACGCAAGGCCATCAGGAAACGCGTCGCAAGTTCGATCGCGTTGACGCCAGGCTCGAGACGATCCTGGACATGCGGCTGCGGCCACATCGAATTGAAGCGCCAGCCGGCATGAGCCTGCTTTCCGAAGATGGTGACCCGTACCCAGGTGAGCCCGCCTTCGGCCGGAACGATGTTGCCCCAGGTCGGCTCGGCGATGATCGCGCGCCGCGCCAGCCGCTTTTCCCGCTTGACGAGATCCATGGCACCGAAGCCGCCGGCTTCCTCGTCGACGACACTGTGGATGGCCAGCCGGCCCTCAAGCTTGATGCCGGCTTGTTTCACCGCGCGCGCCGCCGCCACACATGCCGCCACGCCTGCCTTCATGTCGACGGCGCCACGTCCCCACAGCTTGCCCTCGGCGATTTCGCCGCCAAAAGGATCGCGGGTCCAACGGCTCGTATCGCCGACGGGAACGACATCGATATGCCCGCACAGGATCAGGCTCCTGTTGTCGGAGCCATCCCATTCGCCGATCAGGTTCGGACGGCTGGGGAAGACATCCCAGCCGCGCGTTTCAAAGCCGAGTTCCCTGAGATGGCCGTCGAGGAGCACCTGAACGTCGGCCTCGCGGTTGAGACCCTGCTCGACCTGGAATTTTGGGTTGACTGAAGGGATTCTGACCAGGTCACGTGCCAGGTTGACGACATAGTCCCGATCGGCGTCGATGCGGCTCCAGACTTCGTTCGTTCCGTCGCTCATTGGCTTGTCTCTCCCAATTCTGCAATCAGCGCGTCGGTCGTGACCTGGCGGCAGTAACCCTTGATGGCGCTGAGTGAGTTGTTATGCCTTGTGCTGGTGTAGGTGGCGCACGCGTCTGTGACCTGGGTCACCAGATAGCCGAGGTCGCAGGCGTCGCGGATGGCGCTTTCCACGCACTGGTCTGTCAGGATGCCGCTGATGACCAGTTGCCGGACGCCCAGATTGCGCAGGATGTAGTCGATATGGGTGGAGACGAAGACCGATGATGATGACTTGGGCAGGCAGATCTCGTCGTCGCCCGGAGCCAGTTCGTCAACGACTTTGCCGTCCCATGACCCCCTCGGCACGTTGAAGCCAGTGATTTTGTAGTCGAGGCTGCGGTCGCGGCCATCCTTCGTCAGGCTCTCGATGGTGGTATACATCACTTCGATGCCGCGATGACGGAATGCGTGCTGCAGCAGCCGCATGTTGGGGATGACATGATTGCGGAGTTCCCCGAAAAACCAGCCGTATTGCCGGTCGAATTCGGCCTCGTCGAGATCGGCGAACTCCGCGCCCTTGCGGTGGGCTCCGAAGTTCTGGACGTCGATGAAAAGCAGGGCGGACTGCTCGGGCACAAGCGCCACGTTGCGGGTGAGTATCACAGTGCCGCCACCAACTTGGCTGCACCGCTGCGAGCGGTGTTCATGAGCGTTTCCGTTTCTTGCGGGAAAATGACGCTGCTTGCACGCGTGCTGCCCGCCGTCGCCGTGCTGTCTCGGGTCAGGTCGGCTGACGATTTTCTGCACCGATGCAATGGGTTATACGATGCTGCGGATTGGTTCGGGGCAGGACCCGGGCTGCGAAGATCAGCCAGGAGAGCAGGCTTGTCGCCAAGAAAAAACAGACACTGCGCGGCGCTGTCGATCCCTTTAGGCGAAGGGACCTCAACACGCAGTATGCGCAGTGCTGATGGCAAATTGATTTTCAATTTTCGTTCCCATTCTTTTTCCAAATGATGATGAAAAAATTCCATCAATGTCAATCAAGAAATCGAGATTGACTGAAAAATTTCTATATGGAAGGGTGAAGCATGGAGCTACGCCAACAGATCGACAGCCTTGCGGAAACGCTCACGCCTGCGGAACGAAAGCTTTCCGCGGTACTGCTGTCCGACTATCCGTTCGCCGGATTGCAGACGATCCAGATGCTGGCTGAGCAGACAGGCGTGTCGGCGCCCTCGATCACGCGCTTCGTCACGAAACTCGGATGTCATGGCTATCAGGATTTCCAGAGACGGCTGATCGGCGAATTGAAGGAAGGGCACCGATCCCCGGTCGATCTGCATGAACGCATGGCCGGCGCCGGCGTCGATTTCCTGCAGTCTTTCCTGGACCTGACAGCTGAGGCCGTCCGGGCCGTGGGCGAATCCCTGACGCAAAGCCAGTTCGAACGCATTTGCGACCTGCTGGCCGACGACAAGCGTGCCGTCTACATCGTCGGTGGGCGCATCAGCGATGCCATCGCCCAGCACTTCTCGCGGCACCTGCGGCAGGTCAGGCGCAACGTTTTCCATCTGCCGCCCGATACCGAGATCTGGCCCGAATACATCCTGCGCATGCGCGCGCGCGACCTGCTGATCATCTTCGATTTCCGCCGCTATCAGCAGCGCCTCGTCGAATTGGCGAGCAAGGTGCGTCAATCGGCAGGAAGCAGCGTCATACTCGTTACGGATAAATGGATGTCGCCGGCCGCCGCTTATGCGGCTGAAGTCGTCGCACTGCCAACCGAAAACAGGACTGCATGGGACAGCTATGCCGGCGCACTGGCGATTGTCGACGCCATGGTCGCAAGCATCTCCGAGCGCGACTGGGATGCGACACGCGACCGTATCAAAGCCTGGGATGCCGTCAGGTTCGAGCGAGGCGACAAATCAGGGGATACGTAAGTCCATGCCGGCCTCAAACATGAGGCCGACTTTGCTTGCAGACGAGCAGCCAAACTACATCACGAGCAGCGGGGCCTTACCCGAAACACGACCGTAGAGATCAATCACGTCCTGATTGAACATGCGCACGCAGCCGGCGGAAGCTGATTTGCCGATGGAACGCCACTGTGGCGATCCATGGATGCGGTAGAGCGTATCCTTGCCGTCCTTGAAAATGTAAAGCGCCCTCGCGCCCAGCGGGTTGGACACGCCGGGCTGCATGCCTTGCCGCCATTTTTCCAGTTTTTGATCGCGGCGGATCATGGCTGCCGGCGGCGTCCACGTCGGCCATTTACGCTTCCACTGCACGATCGCACGCCCTTTCCAGGCGTGACCTTGCTTGCCGAGGCCGACGCCATAGCGCATGGCTTTGCCGTTCGGCTGAACCAGGTAGAGAAAGTTCTGCCGTGTATCGACAACTATCGACCCGGCCGGTTCTCCCGTCGGGTCATCGACAAGCTGGCGCAGAAACTTGGGATCGACTTTGCTGACGTCGATAGCCGGCAAGCTGTAGCCACCGTCATCGATAGCCGCGTATCTTTCCGTGTCCTTGCTTTGGTAGGATGCCGGCTCGATCTTTGCTGGAGCCAGGGCCGCGGCGACGGTAGGCGTCGGCGGAAAGACAGCTGGGTTTTTCGAGTTGGCCTGGATGGTCTGCGAGCAACCGGCGGCGATCATGAGCGGCAGAACCGCAATGCCCGGCAAGCACCGCCGAAGCATCGAGAGGATAGTCATTTCTGATTTGTTGCCTTTTATGGATATGGAATGTGGGCTGGAAGCCGTGCTTTCTTCTTCATCTCAACATGACCACGATGTGGCCTGCGGGCGCCGTAGAGCAGATTGTTTTGCCATGTGGTGTGCGGGCAACATCTTTCCCTGCCTGGGGCAGATCCCCAGCCTCGGCAAGGCGGAGTCGATATCGCGAAAGCAAAGGTTCAACAGGGTTGAGATTGCTCAGTCAGGTCGCGTCGCAGAAACTCATTCAGCCGTTCGACAGCCGGCGTCGCCGACATCGGATTGCGCATGATGCCGATCTCCAGATCGGGAAGCGGCGGCAGGCCCTCGTTTTCGCCGATGACGCGCAGCGATGGCGGCACACTCAATTGTGCCAACCCAGCGACGGCCAGTCCGGCCTGCACGACCGCTATGAGGCCGAGCAGGCTGGCGCTGGAATAGGTGCAGTGGAAGGCACGATCGATGTTGGCCAGCACCTGCAGCATGTTCACCCGCGCCGCGCAACCGGGTTCGAACAGGGCGACCGGCAACGGGTCCTTTTCCCAGGCGACGTGATTTGGTGACGCGACCCAAACGCAGCGTTCCAGTCGCAGCACTTCCATCGCCTGGTCCGGCAGACGGGTGATGATGGCGAGATCCAGCCGGCCTTCTTCCAGCGTCTTCACCAATGCGGTCGACTGCTCGCAGACAAGTTCCACCGTCACCAGCGGATGCGCGGCGGAGAACCGCGACAACACCGGCGGCAACAGATAGGCGGCGTAATCGTCCGGAACGCCGAGCCGGACGCTGCCTGCCTCCTCGGGGCGGGTAACGCTGGCCAATGCTTCATCCGAGAGTTTCAGCAGCCGCCGGGCATAGACCAGGAATTCCTCGCCGGCGGCGTTCGGGATCACCGCGCGTGGCGTTCGGATCAGGAGCTGCTTTCCGGTCGTCTGCTCGAGCCGCTGCATCTGCATGCTGACGGCAGACTGGCTGCGGCCGACGCGCGGGGCGGCATTGGAAAAGCTGCCGCTCTCCGCGATCGCGACGAAAGTTCTCAACAAATCGAGGTCAAGGGGCAAGGCCATGGTTCTATCAACATAACGAATAGCTTCTTCCAAATCTATTCGTTTGCATGAATGCAATGGCGGTGGCTTGCTGTTTGTCCAAACGACCGGACGCGGCCTCATGACAGACACGCAGACCAACCGATTTCCTGCCCTGAGCCTCGCAGTCGCAATGGTGATTGCCGGAACCGTCGGCGCTTTTGTCACCGAAGCCGGCGTCGATGCCATCACCACCGTGTTCTGGCGCTGTGTTTTCGCTACCCTGTTTCTCGGTACATGGTGCCTGGTTCGCGGCTATCTACCGGATCCTCGCCTTTCCCGGGCACGGGTGTTGCGCGCGGCGATATGCGGCGTGTGCATGGTGCTGAGCTGGATCTTCTTCTTTGCGGGCTTTGCCCGGACATCGATCGCTGTGATGACCATCATCTATCACATCCAGCCATTCTTCGTGGTTTTGATTGGCGTTGCGTTTCTCAAGGAGCGGGTCAGC
Organism: Mesorhizobium loti; assembly: GCF_002858745.1. Classification (GTDB taxonomy): domain Bacteria; phylum Pseudomonadota; class Alphaproteobacteria; order Rhizobiales; family Rhizobiaceae; genus Mesorhizobium; species Mesorhizobium loti_F. The sequence goes on from NZ_PJRO01000018.1 coordinate 11,796, forward strand.
GCGGACCAGATCATCTGGATGGTTCTGGCCTTTGTCGGCGTCGTTCTGGCGAGCGGTCTTGTTGCGTCGAACACGGTGATCACGGCCAGTTGGGCCATTGGCATCCTGATGGCTCTTGGCGGTGCTCTGCTCTATGCGATCGTGACGGTTCTCGCCAAAGGGCTCGGCGAACAGCGACCGGAAGTGACCGTGCTGTGCCAGACAGTGGTGGGAATGGTCATGCTGGCGCCGCTGGCGAGTTTCTCTGAAAATATAGCAGTCGCATCCTGGGGCTGGCTGATCGGCATTGGCGTGCTGCACACCGGCATTGCCTATGTGATGATGTTCTCGGCCTATCCGCGCCTGTCCACTCCGGTCATCGGTGTGCTGACCTTCATCTATCCCGTGGTGGCAATCCTCATCGACTGGGCGATCTACGATCATCCGATCGGGCTGCCGCAGGCTATCGGCATGGTCATGATCGCATCCGCGACATTGAGCGTGCGTCTGGGATGGCGCTTCCCGGGACGGGCGGCATCCATCTCTCCTGCCGAATAGCGTGCTGTCACGGCCTGCTGTCACACAGCCTTCAAGCCGGAAACCTACAGAGCTGCTGCAACATCCTTCCCCTGGAGCAGCCGTGGCTTACGAACGAAACGACGCTTTTGCCGAAAACTTCGTCGAGACCGGCAAAAGTGGACCTCCCCATTATCTCAACCGCCGCTTCGATGCGGTCGGCACGTTCCTGCCTCAGCCGGGCAACACTGTTGTCAGCCATGTCGTGGACGGTTCGGCAACGCAACAGGCGCTGGTGCGTGTGCGCGAGGCACTGAAGGTGCTGCCTTACGGCGATCGTTTCGCCTATACGCCTGTCTCCAGCCTGCACATGACCGTCTTTCAAGGCACGATCGAGGGACGGCGCAAATCTGCCTACTGGCCGCGGGAGCTCGCTTCCGAGGCGCCGATCGACGAGACCACGACATTCTTCCTCGACCGCCTGAAAGCGTTCCCCAAAGCGTCAGAATTCCGCATGCGGCCTGTCGAGGTCACGCCACTGGGCGTGGTCGTGACCGGCGCCACGCTTGGGGACGAACAGATCATTCGCGCGCTGCGCGACCGGTTGACTGCGCCTTTCGGTTACAGCCACCCCGATCACGACAGCTATACCTTCCACATCACGCTTGCCTATCTGAAGGCATGGCTGCCAGCAGGCGCGGAGGCCACTTATCTACCGGCTCTGGCGGAGCTGACGCGTAGCCTGGTGATGGAGGTCGAGGTATTTGAACTTGAGGTACCGGCGTTCTGCACCTTCAACGACATGACCGAGTTCAAGCCACAGCACCACCTCGCCTGAGTTCCAGCGCGGGCCGAACCTGGGTCATGCTTCAAGCGCACCGGCACGGGCATCGTCGCTGCGCTTGCTGCCGACCAGCTTGACGAGATCATCGCCCTTGCGGGTGATGCGATGCGAGCGGCGGGTCAGAATGTAGCCGTCCTGCGGAGCGAAAATCTCGGTACGGCCACCGGGCTCACCTGGCGTATGCACGATGGTGGCCAGTCTGTCGCCCCTTTTTACCCAGTCGCCGGGTTTTGTATCGTAAAGCACAGCGCCGGCCTTGGGGGCGGGCAGCATGTCGATGTTTTCGAGCGGTGCCACAACGCCTTCGAAGCGGCCAGGCTTCGTCACCGTGGTGTCGGTGATGACACCGCGTGCGACGAGCAGCCGGTAAAGACCTGCGGCATCGGCTTCGGCTGTGGCCCCATCGACGTCGGCAATACCGCGATATTCGACCGTAGTGACGACAAGGCTCTCAAGCCTTTCCTTGCCGCTGGCCAGATGCGGTTGCAGGGATGCTTCCTCGAAGGCCGCGCCGCTTTCGCCTTCCCACAAAAGCACAGCTTCCACCCCCATTGCGGCAGCACAATCCTGCATCGCGGGCCAAAGGACGGCAGGCACGTAAAGATAGGCGGTGCTCTCGTCATCGCAATGTAGATCGAGCACGATGTCGTGGCCGACCGACAGCCTCAGCAAACGCGCCTTCAGGCGCTGGTCGATCGTCGACAGGTCTCCCTCGTCCGGCAGCAGCGAGACATCCGGCTTATCGATCAGCGGGAAGTCGCGATTGAAGTTGACGCGGTTCGGCAAGTGGAAACGGCCCTCCAGTTCGCCAAAGACATATTGAGCGCGGCCGACCGGATTGGCCCAGGGCACAACGCTAATCGAGCCGTTGATGCGCCCCTCGGCTTCGGCCTTGGTCAGCAACGGCATCAACGCATCGATGGCAACCATGCCCGGCAGCTCGCCGGCATGTAGTGCTGCCTGCAGATAAGCGGTCGGCGCCTTGGCGTCGCTTCCCTTGAAACGGTAGACCGGAAATTCATAGGCGACGCCGTCGCTGTCGCCGGCCAGCCGCTCGATCGTTTTTTCCATGGTCTTCTCCGTCTGGAGCAATTCCAGCAAAGTGCGTAGCGGTTTTGCGTCAGGAATTGCGTAAAAATAAAAAGTTAGAGTGTTTTCCGCGTTTCCGAGAAAACGGAAACGCTCTTGTTATTGCCGTTGTTGCCGTGCGAACGGGCGTGTGTCGAGTGGTCCAGTGTTGCGGGCGGTGCGCGCAGCGATAGACCCGGCGTCGCCGTATCAGACAAGCGGTTTGAGCTCCTGCGCAATCGTTGGCAGCAGCTCGGCGACATTGGGATGGATGTGCACGGCGCGTTGCAGCGTCTTCACCGGCGCCTTGGCATACATCAGGTCGAGCACGCAGTGCACCGCTTCGTCGCCGCCGGGACCCAGCACGGAACAGCCGAGGATTTCACCGCTATCGGCATCGACCAGGATTTTCATGAACCCTTGCGTTTCGCCTTTCTCCACCGCGCGGCCGACCCTTGTCATGGGGCGCTGGCCAACCAGGGCACGGCGGCCGGATTTCCGCACGGCTGCTTCCGTCATGCCGGCACGACCGAGAGGAGGGTCGGTGTAGAGTGCGTAGGCTTCGATACGGTCGCTGACCTTGCGCTCGTCATTGTCCAGCAGGTTTGCGGCGACGATTTCGTAATCGTTGTAGGAGGTGTGGGTGAAGGCGCCCTTGCCGTTGCAGTCGCCCATCGCCCAGATATGCGGCACGCTGGTGCGCAACTGATCATCCACCTCGACAAAGCCGCGCTTGTCGACCGTTACGCCGGCCTTGTCGAGGCCGAGGTCATCGGTGTTTGGAACACGGCCAAGTGCCAGTAGCAGATGCGAACCGACCACGGCAAGCTTGCCGTGCGCGAAAGTGACGGCAGTCTGGTCGCCTTGTCTGGCAAAGGAGATGTCTTCGGCGCCGAGATGGACCGCGATCCCTTCCTTCACCAACATCGACAGGATGGTGGCGGAAACATCCTCATCCTCGCGTCCGATCAGGCGAGAGGCCCTTTCGATGACGGTGACTTCGGAGCCGAAACGACGGAACATCTGTGCGAATTCCAGTGAGATGTAACTGCCGCCGACGACCACGAGATGCCGTGGCAGCACGTCGAGATCCATGATCGAAGAGTTGGTGAGGAATGAGATGTCAGCGATGCCGGGCAGGTCCGGCACCGAGGCCCGGCCGCCGACGTTGAGGAAAATCCTTTCGGCGGTGAGCAATTCCTCGCCGATGCGCACGCTGCGCTGGTCCTCAAAACGGGCGTGGCCGCGGAACAGCGTGCAGCCGGGCATCGAGGCAATCCAGTCCTCCAGGCCCTTGCGCGCGTCGTTGGAAACCTTGTCCTTGCGCGCCTTGATCGCTTTCATATCAACGCCAACCGGGCCCGAAAGCGTCACGCCGTAATCGGCGGCGCGGCGTGCAAGATGCGCGGCATAGGCGCTGGCGACCATTGCCTTGGTCGGCATGCAGCCGGTGTTGACACAGGTGCCGCCAACCAGCTTGCGCTCGATCAGCGCGACGGTCATGCCGGCGGCGCTCAGCCGGCCTGCCAGCGAAGGACCTGCCTGGCCACAGCCGATGACGATTGCGTCGAATTTTTTGGCGGCGCTCGTCACGAGACGGCCATTGCGATCAAAACTGCTCCGACGATGGCGATCACGTCCTCGACCAGGGCGGCAGGGAGGTCACGTCCGAATGCGGCTGCCATCCTGGCCCGCAGCTCAGCGCCGCCATAGGTGCCGATGACTGCACCGATGGCGCCGGCGATCAGTCCGCCAACCATAACGCCGCCAGTGGTGCCGATCACAGCGCCGGCGAAGGCGCCACCGACCAGCCGCGCACCGAACTGTTGCGGCACCTTACGGCTTGGCGTGGATGGAAGCTGGTCAGCGATCAGTTCGGCGAGAGCAAGGACGGAGAAAATAGCGACGGTGATCCAATGGCCCGTGAAGCTTGCCCAGGTACCAACCACAGGCAGCCAGCCAAGGTAGGCACCCCATGCAACTGCGGTGGGTGCCATCATGGTTCTCAGGCCGGCGACAACACCGATCAGCAGCGCTAGCAGATAAAGCATCTAATCCCCCTGATGACCGGTAACAGCAATTGACCGGCAACCTATCACATGGTCGATATTTGACCATGCCGCGCTTTGGGGGACGAGTGCACATCGGCGCGAATCCAGATGGACAGCAAGTGTTCCGGAGACCGAAATGACAAAAAGCGAACGGCAAAAGATGGCCGCTGGCGAATGGTACAATTGTGTCGACCCGGAACTCGATGCCTTGCGTCTCATGGCCAGTGAAGCGGTCTTCGAGCACAGCTCGCTGCCGCCGCGTCAGCGTGGCAACATTGCGCGTGCTCTGCGCGCGCTTTTGGGGTCGGCAGGCGAGGGCGCGCGCATCGAAGCGCCGTTCCATTGTGCCTATGGTTTTAACCTCTTCCTCGAGGAGGGCGTGTTCCTGAACGCCTTTTGCACCATTCTCGACACAGCCGCGGTGCGCATAGGCAAAGCGAGCATGCTTGGACCACATGTGCAGATTTACTGCCCGGAACACCACAAGAGGCCCGCCGAACGGCGCGCTGGATTGGAAATCGGCCGTCCTGTGACGATCGGCGAAAACGTGTGGGTCGGTGGCGGCGCGATTATCCTCGGCGGCGTGGCGATTGGCAACAACGCCATTATCGGTGCAGGGTCCGTGGTGACCCGCGACGTGCCCACGGGAGCCACCGTCGTCGGCAGTCCTGCTCGGCCAGTCGGCTGAAATCATTGTTCCTGCGGGTTGACAGGCAGGCCATCCGCCGCGTTACTAGCGTTGTTAATGTTCTCAGGGCGGGGTGAAAGTCCCCACCGGCGGTAAGAGTTTCGGCTCAAGCCCGCGAGCGCTTTCCGGCTTGCCGGAAAGGTCAGCAGATCCGGTGTGATTCCGGAGCCGACGGTTACAGTCCGGATGGAAGAGAACGAGCGGATGAACGGTGGCGCAAGCTACCGCTTTTTCGTGTCGTGCGTCCTGATTCTGGTTCGAAACGGAAAGAAGGACCCATGAATCAGCAATCCCAGAAACAGTTCGAAACCCGCCGCGTTGCCGTTATTCGTGCACGTTGGCATGCCGACATCGTCGACCAATGCGTCGAAAACTTTGTCAAGGAGGTCGAGGCGTTGAGTGGAGGCAGCCTTGTCGTCGACGTCTTCGACGTGCCGGGCGCCTACGAGATCCCGTTGCATGCAAAGATGCTTGCCGAGACTGGCCGCCATGCGGCGGTTCTAGGTGTAGCTTTTGTCGTGAACGGCGGCATCTATCGCCACGAGTTCGTGGCGCAGGCGGTGCTGGACGGCATGATGAACGTGCAACTTGCAACCGGGGTACCGGTGCTCTCGGCGGTGCTGACGCCGCACAATTTCCATGACGGCGCCGAGCATCACCGCTTTTTCTTCGAGCATTTCAAGGTCAAGGGCCGCGAAGCGGCCCTTGCTTGTGTCGAGATACTGAAGGCGCGTGCGTTGATCGCGGCTTAAGTTAAGGGGACTAAGGCAGTCGGGCAGTGAGGTTGGGCCGCTACTGCCCTATTGCCTTACTGCCCCACTGCTAGAACAACCCCTCGATCTGGCCCTGGTCGTTGAGGAAGATCTTCTCCGACGATGGTTTTGAGGGCAGGCCAGGCATGGTCATGACCTCACCGCAGATGACGACGATGAAGCCGGCACCGGCGGCAAGGCGAACCTCGCGCACCGGAACCGTGTGGCCGGTCGGCGCACCGCGCAGGTTCGGATCGGTCGAGAAGGAATACTGCGTCTTGGCCATGCACACCGGCAGGTGGCCGTAGCCGGCCTGTTCCCACTGGTGCAACTGATCGCGGATCGACTTGTCGGCAATCGCCTCGTCACCGCGATAGATGCGCTTGACGATGGTGTTGATCTTTTCAAACAGCGGCATGTCATCGGGATAGAGCGGCGAGAACTGCGAGGCGCCGCTCTCGGCGATCTCCACCACCTTGTGGGCAAGCTCCTCGATGCCGGCAGAGCCTTGCGCCCAGTGCTTGCACAGGATCGCTTCGGCACCTTGCGCGGCCACGAAGTCCTTCATCGCCTTGATCTCGGCATCGGTGTCGGAGACGAAGTGGTTGATGGCAACCACCGCCGGCACGCCGAACTGCTTCACATTCTCGATGTGGCGGCCAAGATTGGCGCAGCCCTTCTTCACCGCATCGACATTCTCCTGGCCAAGGTCTTCCTTCTTCACCCCGCCATTCATCTTCATGGCGCGCACGGTGGCCACGATGACGGCAGCAGCCGGCTTCAGGCCTGCCTTGCGGCATTTGATGTCGAAGAACTTCTCGGCACCGAGATCGGCACCGAAGCCGGCCTCCGTCACCACATAGTCGGCGAGCTTCAAGGCCGTGGTGGTGGCGACCACCGAGTTGCAGCCATGGGCGATGTTGGCGAAGGGCCCGCCATGCACGAAGGCAGGGTTGTTCTCCAGCGTCTGCACCAGATTCGGCTGGATGGCATCCTTCAACAGCACCGCCATGGCGCCGTCGGCCTTCAGGTCACGGGCATAGACCGGGGTCTTGTCGCGGCGATAGGCCACGATGATGTCACCGAGGCGCTTTTCCAGGTCCTTCAGGTCGGTGGCCAGGCACAGGATCGCCATCACCTCGGAGGCAACCGTGATGTCGAAGCCGGCCTCGCGTGGGAAGCCGTTGGCGACACCGCCGAGCGAGACGATGATCTGGCGTAGCGCGCGATCATTCATGTCCATGACGCGGCGCCAGGCGACGCGACGGATGTCGATGCCGAGTTCATTGCCCCAGTAGATGTGGTTGTCGATCAGGGCCGACAGAAGGTTGTGGGCGGTGGTGATGGCGTGGAAGTCGCCGGTGAAGTGCAGGTTCATGTCTTCCATCGGCACGACCTGGGCATAACCGCCGCCGGCAGCACCACCCTTGACGCCGAAGTTGGGTCCAAGCGAAGCCTCGCGGATGCAGACCACGGCCTTCTTGCCGATGCGGTTGAGGCCATCACCGAGACCAACCGTGGTGGTGGTCTTGCCTTCGCCGGCCGGTGTCGGGTTGATGGCGGTGACCAGGATCAGCTTGCCGTCCTTGTTGCCTTTCACCGACTTGATGAACTCGGCCGAGATCTTCGCCTTGTCATGGCCGTAGGGCAGCAGATGCTCGGTCGGAATGCCGATCTTGGCGCCGATCGCCTGGATCTGCTGCTTCTTCGCGCCACGCGCGATCTCAATGTCACTCTTGTAGTCGGCCATATAAGGTGATCTCCCAAAATCGTCAGGTGGCAGGCGCGGCAATCGCCGCCGGTGTCGTGCGGCATAGAAGCCGAGTGTTGGCCATTCCCGCCGTCTCAAAACAGCCGCGCAATACGCGAAATGCGACAGGGGTACCTGGAGCGAATAGCGAATGGTGAGTAGCGAATAGGGGAGGGTATTGCCGCATCCACCGGTCCGCTTGCGACATAACCACAACCGGCTAACTTTATTCACTATTCACTATTCACTATTCACTATTCACTATTCGCTATTCGCTATTCGCTATTCGCTATTCGCTATTCGCTATTCGCTATTCGCTATTCGCTATTCGCTATTCGCTATTGCGCCAGCACGTTGCTGATTTCGACGAGGTTCGAGCGGACGCGCAGCACATAGAAGCCCATCGTCGTCAGGTGTGTGGCGAAGATACCGGTTTCGTCGCTGTTGGCGACAAGCCATGGCTGGATGCGCAGCGCGGAGACGAACTGCGCGTCCATCGTATCCCACAGGCTCTTCAGGTTCTTCTGCTTGAGCACGTCCTCGTAGTCGGCTTGCGACGCCTTCATCAGCCCGTAATAGGCATAGAGTTGCCCGTAGGCGAACCAGAAGCGATCGTCGGCGCGCGGGTCGAAGAAACCGTAATTGTAATTCTCAGCCCGGTCCTTGAGGATCGCCGAAGTCGAACCAATGTCGGATGAGATGCGGTCGATATATTGCTTGAGATTATCTGCGCGGGCGTCAAAGACCGCCTGGCAGTTGGCGAGCTTGGTATTGAATGCGCGCAGCTTCTTGACCGCGTCACGATAATAGCTCGGTGTTGGTGTCTTGGGGCCGAACGGGCTCAAGCCGAAATACCAAGTATATTCGTCGAACTGCAGATTGCCGCGCGCGTCCTGCAAATCGCTGTCGATCTGCGAGGTGGTGCGCACGCGGCCCATATTGTCGGCCAGTTCGGTGGCGGTGCGTCGCACAGCTTGGTTGATGCCACGCTGGAACGAAGCCTTGTTGTCCATGAAAGGTGTCTTGTCCCAGTCGAGGCCGAACAGCCCGACCTTGTAGATGATCATCGACGAGATCCAGGCGTTCTGGTTCACGTTGAAGTCGGTCAGGTCGGCGGTTACGTCGGCGATCGCGGAGCGCCCGCAGGACTTGGTCGTGTCGGTGCCGCCGCCGGCGATCACCTGCTCGCCGGCGGAAACGTTGCGGCTCTCGAACTTGTATTTGTCGACGTAATTCGGGTCGAAATTATTCCACCACTGCGTGGCGTAGAAGAAGTTGGCGTAGAGGCCGAGGAGGATGAGCAGGCCGACGCCCACCACCGTCTTCAAGATCCAGCCGCGCCGAAAATACCAGCGACCCACCCACATGAACGGCCACAAGACGATACCGATCAGGAGGCCGATGCCACGGCCGATCCACTGGAATATCCGGGTGATGAAATTCACGATCGGATCAAGCATGCGGCAGCACCCCTAGTCGGTCAGGCCATAGAGACGATTTCTGAACGCCTCCTTGTCCCTGAGATATGTGGTTTTCAGAACGTCGACAACATGTGATCGCCAGGCCTCGCTGAAGCCTTCGTAGTCCTTGTAGAAACCCTGCTTGTTGAAGACGTAGCGGGAAACGAAGTCCGACGGTACGAAATCGGAGATCAGCCGATTGGTCAGCCAGGCATCGGGATGTCTCGGCTTTGCGCGGACCACCAGGAAACGCTGTCTGGGTTGCACATCCTCGATCTTCAACTGGCCAAGCTGGCCGATCTCGCGCTTGGCGCCATTCAGGAAAGGAAAGTCGCCGTCGCGGTTGATCACTGAGGCGTTGTTGTGGATCCAGGTCTGCAGCCAGATCTTGTCGACACTGGAGAGGTTGCGGTCGGGGTCGGACTGCCAGATCAGGTTGCGCACCACCATTTCGGCGCGGTGTTCGAGATAGCCGGAGCTCTCCACCCATGAGGCACGCGGCAGTTCGATGCGACCGCTGGAAGCGAGAAAGCGGAAGACCGCATCCGCGTCCTTGATCGACAGATAGCTGACCTGCCATGGCCGCGAGCGCCGGAACCCTGGGGCGGCTGGATCGCCGATGACGGTCGTCACATCCGGGTCGACGAAAACGTAGAGTCCGCCGAAATGGCTCGTCCAATAGGCGTTGTGGCGGAAAATGACCTGATCGGGCACCAGCGCATTTTCGCGAATGTCGCCGGTGACCTTTACCAACTCCACCATGCGTTCGAGCATCTTGTTGTCGCGCCAGGCATCCGGCTCCTGTTTCAGCCGGTCAACCAGCGTGCCGAGTTCCGACGCCTTGCCGAGCACGTCCTCCGCCGACAGGACACGGAACTCCACCTGGTTGATGGAGAGCAAATCCTCGATGTCGTTCACCGTGGAGACTGAGTCTTCGATTTCACCGTAGATGACGTCCTTGATGGTCAGCGCGTCGATGGCCCGGCTGTTCTTCGACATGAATTCGAACATCAGCTGGGAGGTATTCGAGAAGGCTGTGTGAACGACCGGCAGGTCGATCTGTGCAGGCGTCAGGATGATGAAACGGCGGTTGATGCCGTTGGGGTCGAGGTAGCCGTAATCACCGCATTCCTCGGCGATTTCGGGTGAGAAACCGGTGCGGTCTACGTGAAAGCTCTTCCGCCTTGTCGGCTTGAAGCCAAACGCCTTCAGCGCCTTGTTATAGCGATCGATGAGATGCGGCTCGTCAATCGGCAGCAGGCGGCCGTAGATAAGCTCGTTGTCGCGCAGGAGGTCCATTACGCGTTCCACAGCCCCTTCTTCTTCAGTTCCTCCATTTCCCGGACCGCACGTTCGCGCAGGCGAGCATCGCGCAGCAGCCGGTCGACTGCCGCATCGTCGGACTTGTCGGCATAGCGGAACTCGGAATCGGCGTAACGGTTGATCTCCTGCATGATGATCGTCATGTCGAACGGGCGGCGCAGTTCCTCGATCATCGCCTTCTTGTCGTCGTAGCTCTTGTGCATGAAGGCTTCCGGTTTCTCGAACCACTCATCGGGCAGCTCGATGTCCATGGCGCGCATCTTGATGGCGTCGGTGACGTTCTTGATGGCGCGGCCGGTGAAGCGGGGCTCGGCTTCCTTGATCAGATGCAGATAGCTGCCGACATCTTCCAGCGTTTTCGGCTGGCCGCTTTCCTTGATGAAACGTTCATAGACCTTCATCAGGCCGTCTTCATGCGGCTTGTCATAACCCTCGTATGCTTCCGTCACGGCGCGCTGGATTTCCTGGGCGGCATAAAGCGCGTGATCGCCGAGCGGAATTTTATGGTTCTTGCCGGCAAGCAGCACGAAGATGTCGACATAGTCGTCGCGGCTCTGCGGGCCGTCGACCAGCCAGCGGGCGCCGGCGCGCTGGCGCAACGCGTCGTCGACATTTTCGGGATAGTTGGAAAACATGCCGAAGGCGCAGTTGCCGCGCACCACTGTGCCGGCCCCGGCGAAGGCATCCATCAGGACGCCGGTGATTTCCTGCTGGCCGGCCGAGGCGCGGTCATCGGAACGCTTCGCGGCTACCTGGTCGATATCGTCGATGGTGCCGAAGCCGATCGCGCGGGGGTTCAGTACATTGTTGATGAACTGCCGGCAGTTCTGCCCGGACTTGCCCTGATAGGACGAGATCTGGTCGACGCCGAAATTCTCGTAGGCGAAGGGATAGCTGGCCACCTTGCAATAATCATTGACCAGGCCGGCGATCATCTGGATCAGCGTCGTCTTGCCGGTGCCAGGCGCGCCGTCGCCAATGAAAGTGAACAGGAAACCCCCGAGTTCGACAAACGGGTTCAGTTCGTGGTCGAAATCGTAGGCCATCAGCATCTTGGCCAGTTTCACCGACTGGTATTTGGCGATGTGATTGCCGACGACCTCTTCCGGCTTCTTGAAGGTCATCACCAGCGGCTTTGACTTCTTGCCAGGCGCGACGTCGAAGCCGTCGATGGTGAAGTCGTCGGCGTCGATGCGCAGATGTGTGTTGTCGAAGGCGCCGAGGCCATCAAAGCGGCCCTTGCGCGCTAGCAGGCCATCGATTGCAACGCGGGCGAAGGTCTTCGCACGGGTCAACAAATCGGCGTCGTCTTTGGTGCCAGCAAGAGCCTTGTCGAGCCCGGCGACAAGAGACTTCACCGCATCCTGCGGCGTGTCGAACAGGAAGTCTGGCTCGGCAATGTCGTTCAGTGCCTCGCCGTCGCTGTCGATGAGCTGAGCCAGGTAGGAGGCAAGCGCGAAGGCTGCGACATAGGCCGAGGCGGAAAGCAGCTTCTTGAATTGCGTGGCCAGGTCACCCTCGAGTGGCGTGCGTGCGTTCTGTGCCTGCAGGCCTTCAAGATCGGTCGACCGGGCAAAGATGTCCGATACCGCCAGTGCCACGGCAATGCCGCGCCGGGCGCGGTAAAGCAGCGTGTGCTGCGGGATCGACATCAGCTGATCGTCCGGTCGTATGGAGGCGACCGTCTTTTGCAGTTCCACTTCGCGCGTCTTGCGTAGCGACCCGGTCGAAACGGTCGAGACGAAGCGCCGGCCGGTGCCGGCAAGCGCGGTACCGGATTCGCCGGACGAATCCTCAAGCACGACGACACGGGTGATGAAGCTCTGCGCTGTGGCGCGGTGCTTCTCGATATCGGCTTCGGGAATGGTGGTCAGCCCGGTGTCCATTCTGTCCCTCGTTAAGCAGTCTCGGTCCGGCGGATGCTAGACGTCGGAAATCACCCGCCCACCGGACAGGATGTGCACCTTGTAGCCGCCGAATATCTTCTGGGCTTCGCCGGCTGCATAGAGCGCCTGATAGGCCTCATGCGGCACAAGTGCGTGGTTCTCAAAACTGGAAACGCCCTGGCGTGTCGCCTCGAGATCGTCGGTGTTGATGAAGAATTCCTGCGTTGTCTTTTCGCTGGAGAAAAGCCCGCGCCGACCTGGCTTTTCGCCCTTCGAATAGACTTCCTGGATGGTCCAGGTGAGCAACCAGGCGTTTTCAGGCTTGCGCACCTTGGCCAGCACCTCGGTCACCGTTGAGTTGTTGTCGGTAATGCCCGCGGAATAGAAGGGGCCGAGAACCACGCGCCGCAACTGCTTGGGGTGCAGCGGCTCGAAATCCTTGTCGAGATTGACCGCTATGGTCAGCGGGGTGAGCGAATAGGATGAGTTCTTTTCGGTGAAGTCGTCGAAACGGCGGGCAAGATCGGGATTGAGCAGACCGTCCACCGGCAGCGGAATCTCGATGTCGTCATTGAGGCGGCCATCCTTGCCGACCAACTGGCGCACGATGTCGCCGGAGGAATCCTCCACCGTCACCATGTAGACCAGCGGCAGGTTGGCGGTGCCGTCGAAGCTTGCCCAATGCACGAGATAATAAGGCAGGCCGGATTTAGGATTAACGGAGACCTTGGCGGTCTGCGCCAGTGAGAACGGGCTGAACGTCTCGCCGCTCTTGATGTCTTCCAGATACAACCGTTCTGCCATCGACTTTTGCAGCGTCGTCGGGAATTCCTTGTGGCGCAGGATGAAGTCGGCCATTTCGGAGCGCAGCTCGCGCGCGGAGGGGATGGTGGCCAGCCGGCTATCGGCCTGCCGGCGGTCGTTCTCCAGTTCGAGCAAGTTCTGGAACACCGGATAGCCGCTTTCGGCACGGGAGATCTTGAAGGTCTCCATGAAGCCCAGGCGGTTGCGCCAGCAGGTGAACGACTTGTCGAGGCGACTGATGTATTCGGCCACGATCTTGGCGACGATGCCATGCCGATAGAGTGGCGAGCGATCGTCTCGCATGAAGATCTCGAGACCGGATAAGGCAGCCGTTATGGCCGAGAAATAGCGCTCGGCCGCATCGGTTTCGATGGTCATGCCTTTTCTCCCTTGCATGTGAAGGGAAAAAGACAGCGGATGGGGTTACGAGAAGGCATCGATGAATGCGAACAGTCCTGTCGTTGAGTGGTCAGGACTGCACATAGTTCGCTGAATTGTGCTTCTTCATGACGTCGTCGAAGCGGCGCGCGAATGCATCGTCGGCCAGCTTCTTGCGGCGCTGGATGTCGGCAGTTGCCACCATGTTCTTTTCATGCATTTCGAGCAGGTCGCCGATGTGTTTCTGGGCAGCGGCGCCGATGCCGGCCATGGTCTCTTCGGCCGTGGTGTCCACTTGCGAACCCAGCGTGTTGATCTTGTGTGCGACATCCTGCTGGGCAGCCGTCTTCAATGAATCCTCCAGCGCCTTGTAGAGCACGATGCGCTGCTCGGTATCGATGGTAAGCTTGTTGATCAGCGTCGACTGCGCGGCGATCTGGTTGTTCAGCGAATCCACGAAGGTCTGGAACATGGAAGTGTAGCGCTCCAGGGTCTGGCTGGCGGCCAGCAGTTCCTGTTCCTTGGCCTGGCGCTCGTTGTATTCGGTGGCAAGCTTGGTGCGCTCGCTTTCCAGTGCGGTGCGCTCTTTCTGGCTGGTCGAGGCGGCGATCTTGTTTTCGATGTCGAGCAGCAGCGGATTCAGTTCCTGAATGCGCTTCTGCACGGCTTCGAGTTCAGTCATGGTCGCCTTGCGGCGCTCGATCACCTGCGAAAGGCTGGCCTCGGAGGTCTTGTAGCGTTGGTCGAGAACTTCCTTCTGCGCCTTCAGGATGCCGACGATGGTGTCGGACTTGGCCAGAAGCTCCTGCAGGTTGCCGGCAAGCGACATGTTGCGGACGCGATCTGTGCGCATGCGCTGCTTCTTCTGCGCCGAAAAGATGCCGACGAAGCTCTCCCAGCCGGTATAGTTCTTCATGCTCTCAAATTCGGAGCCGAACACATTGGTCGCGTCCTCAAGGCCGATGATGAGATCGGCGATGTTGGCTTCCATCGTCTTCTGCTGCTTGAGAACATCCTGGATGCGGGCATTCTCGATGTCGAAATTGGCATCGCCAATCTTCTGATCTGCCTTGGCGAACGTGTCGAGCACGGTACCGGACTGCTCGATCTTTGAACGCATGTCTTCGACGACCTGTCTGGTCTTGGCGATTTCGGTGTCGAAGTTTTGCAATGTCGCCATCAGATCCCCCTAGCGGTGGCAAACCTAAAAACTGCGCATGGCAGCCAGGGGCGAATATATGTGGGGCGATTGGCGATTGAAAGACGCATGCGTTGCTTTCGCCGCGAGCATGATCGCCCGCAGCGGTGCTGGCGGCGACAATATCCGGGTTACGGCTTCGGATCGGCCTTCAGATAGGCGATGACATTGGCGATTTCGGCATCGTCCTTCAGGCCCACATAGGCCATCTTGTTGCCCGGCACCTTCTGTTTCGGGCTGCGCAGATATTCGGCAAGCGAGGTTTCGTTCCAGACGAGGCCGGCGCCGCCGGCGTCCTTCATCGCTTGCGAGTACTTTGCAAGATAGCTTGGGGCAGTGCCGGCGGTGCGGCCAAAGACGCCCATCAGATGCGGTCCAAGCTTGTCTTTTTCCGACGCCGCGTCATGGCAAGCCATACACTTGTTGAACACCTTCTTGCCGGCGACGGCATCACCGTCCGCAAGTGCGGGCAGGGCGAAGAGCGTGGTGAGCATTGCGATGGCTGGGCCGAGTGCCTGGCGTTTCATGATGGTTCCTCGGATGGATAGTGACACGGCCAGCCTATCAGCAGCCATGGTCGAACGACCATGGTACTCTTGGTCACAGCTCATGGCCCACATGCCGCGCGCCTGTTTCAGGGGCGCGTGAAGCCGATGAAGTCGTCCGGCTGGGCGCGACCCATCTCTTCTTCCCAGTGGCGGCGGCAGAGCGAGACATAGATGTCCTTGCCGATCGCCACTTGCTCGCCCTGCCTGGCAATCTTGCCGTCCGGACCGAGACGCACCACCATCGTCGCCTTGCGCCCACAACGACAAATGGTGCGCACTTCGCGCAGATCGTCAGCGATGGCCAGCAGTGCGCGCGAACCGGTGAAAAGATTGCCCTGGAAATCGGTGCGCAGGCCGTAGCACATCACCGGGATACCGAGGCGGTCGGCAACGCGGGCGAGCTGCCAGACCTGTTCCTCTTCAAGGAACTGGGCCTCGTCGACGAAGACGCAGTGCACGGTGGTGTGTTCGTGATGCTCGGCTATGCGGGCGTAGAGGTCGTCGCCGCCGCGGAACATTTCGGCTTCCGCTTCAAGGCCGATCCTAGAGGAGATGAAGCCCGTATCACCCTTGCGATAGTGGCCGGCCACGAACAGCATCGTGGTCATACCGCTTTCACGGTAGTTGTACGAAGCCTGCAGGAGGATGGTGGTCTTGCCGGCGTTCATGGTTGCATAGTTGAAATAAAGCTTGGCCATCACCCTTTATGCAGAAGTTGGACGCGGCGGGGAGGGGCGCTTTCCGGCCTTCCACCAAAAAAGCTTGGCCGTGTCGCTGATCGGCCAATGCGCGCCGTCAATCGTATCTCCTGGTGCTTGAAACAACACAAGAATGGTGTTTGGCTGACATAACAAGGCCAGGCGCCGGATTCCGCTTCGCCAAACAAACACAATGGGAGAAAGTTCATGTCGCGCATGAAGTCTATCATCGCAGGATTCAGCCTTGCGACGTTCCTGTCTACCGGGGTGGCCTTGGCCGGCGACGCCGAAAGCTGCAAGAAGGTGCGCCTGTCCGATGTCGGCTGGACCGACATCCAGGCCACCACGGGCGTTGCATCCGTTCTGCTCACCGCGCTCGGCTATCAGCCGGAGGTCATCCAGCTGTCGGTGCCGGTCACCTATGCATCGCTGAAAAACAAGGATCTCGACGTCTTCCTGGGCAACTGGATGCCGTCGATGACCAATGACATCAAGGATTACACCGCCGACGGCTCGGTCGAGACCATTTCCGAGAACCTCTCTGGCGCCGGCTACGGCATTGTCGTTCCGACCTATGTCGCGGAAGGCGGCGTGAAGACGCTGACTGACCTTGGCAAGTTCAAGGACAAGTTCGAAGGCAAGATCTACGGCATCGAGGCCGGCAATGACGGCAATCGCATCATCCTCGACATGATCAAGAACCCGGCTGACAAGCTGGATGGTTTTGAGCTGGTCGAGTCCTCTGAGGCCGGCATGCTGACCCAGGCCGAGCAGATGATGAAGGATAATAAGTGGATCGCCTTCCTCGGCTGGACGCCGCACCCGGTGATGGGCGCCATGAAGATCACCTATCTCGATGGCATGGGCGATTCCGGCTTCGGCGCAGCTACCGTCTCGACCAACGTGCGCAAGGGCTATCTGCAGGAATGCCCGAATGCTGGTGCGTTCATCAAGAACCTGAAATTCAATCTGGATATGGAAGGCCAGATGATGGACGCCATCCTGAAGGGTGCTGACGCCAATACAGCTGCGACCGATTGGCTGAAGAAGAACCCGGGTGCCGTAGCACCGTGGCTCGCCGGTGTGACGACTTTCGATGGCGGTGACGCGGCTGCGGCTGTGAAGGGCGTGATCGGCGGCTGATCGGCGTCGCCTCTACAGGCGATAAGATTGGGGCAGCCCGCCCGTTGGGGGCTGCCCTTTTTTGCAGGCTATGACAAGATAACGATGCCCCGAGGGTGGGACGGAGGCATGACGAGGGAGGGCAGATGGATCCCGTTTCGAATTTCCTGGTCGCCTGGAAAATACCGGTCGGCTTGTGGGGTAAGGCGTTCTTCACGTTCCTTACCGACAATTTCAACAGTGTTTTCCGTGGCTTCTCAAACGGGTTGAACACGCTGCTCGACGGCATCGTCAACCTGCTTTTGATGATGCCGCCGGTGGTCGTCGTCCTGCTGATCGCGCTGCTCGCCTGGTGGCTGCAGCGCTCCAAGGTGCTCGCGATCGGCGTTCTGCTCAGCCTGCTCTTCATCATCAACCAGGGCCTGTGGAAGCAGACTGTGCAGACGCTCGTCCTGGTCGTGGCCGCTGCCGCAGCCTCGATGGCGATTGGTGTCCCGCTTGGCATCTGGGCTGCCCACAAGCCAAAAGTCTACAAGATCATGCTGCCGGTGCTCGACCTGATGCAGACACTGCCGACCTTTGTGTATCTGATACCGGTGCTTACCTTGTTCGGCCTTGGCAACGCGCCCGGCCTCATCGTCACCATCATCTTCGTCATTCCGACGGCAGTGCGTCTTACCCATCTTGGGGTGACCTCGGTGCCGAAGGCGATCATCGAGGCCGGCGAAGCCTTCGGTGCCACCAAACGTCAGCTGCTCTGGAAGGTCGAACTGCCGGCGGCGTTGCCGACCATCATGGCGGGGCTGACCCAGTGCATCATGCTCTCGCTGTCGATGGTGGTGTTTGCGGCTCTGATCGGCGCTGGTGGCCTCGGCACCGAAATCAACCGTGCGCTTGGTTCGCGCAAGATCGACCTCGGTCTTGAAGCAGGCCTTGCCATCGTGGTGCTGGCGATTGTGCTCGACCGCATGACGCGTATCGGCGTGGGAGGCAAGAAATGACCGTCGCCGTTGATTTCAAGAATGTCGATATCGTCTTCGGCCCGGATACACGCGACGCGCTGGCGATGGTCGACAAGGGAGCGACGCGCTCCGAGATTCTGGAGCAGACCGGCAATGTGCTGGGCTGTGCCGGCGCCAACCTCACCGTCAACGAAGGTGAGATTTCCGTGCTGATGGGCCTGTCTGGATCCGGCAAGTCGACGCTCTTGCGTGCGGTGAACCGGCTCAACATCGTCAGCCGGGGGCAGGTGATGGTGAAGAATGGCGACGGCATGGTCGATGTCGTCTCCTGCGACGAGGCGACATTGCGCCAGCTTCGTCAGCATCAGGTGGCCATGGTGTTCCAGCAATTCGGCCTTTTGCCCTGGCGCACGGTGGAGGAGAATGTCGGCTTAGGTCTTGAACTTGCTGGTGTGCCGGAAAGTGAACGCAAGGCGCGTGTGGACAAGCAGCTCAAGCTGGTCAATCTCGATCCGTGGGCCAAGAAATATGCGCATGAGCTGTCCGGCGGCATGCAACAGCGCGTCGGTCTGGCGCGGGCCTTTGCCACCGAAGCGCCGATCCTGTTGATGGACGAGCCGTTCTCGGCTCTCGACCCGCTGATCCGCACCAAGCTGCAGGACGAATTGCTGCAGCTGCAGAAGACACTGAAGAAGACGATCATCTTCGTCAGCCACGATCTGGAAGAAGCACTGAAGATCGGCAGCACGATCACGATCATGGAAGGCGGGCGCATCGTGCAGTCCGGGCCGCCGGAAGACATCGTGCTGAAACCAGCCAACGACTATGTGCGCGAGTTCATCTCCAATGTGAATCCGCTGTCGGTGCTGACTGCCTGGAATGTCATGCGCGATCGCCGGGACCTTGAAACAACGGATGATGGCTGGATCTGGCTCGACCGGCGCAAGACAACCCGGTTCAAGATCGACAGCCACGGGCTGGTGGCGGCTGCGGAACGCGATGGCAAGCCGGCGGTGTGGATTTCCTGCGCCGACGTGGAACGTCAGCCAGACGAGGTCTCGCAAGTGTTCTGGGCAACGCCGGGAACGTCGCTCAAGACGGTGATGCTGGCGATGCATCGTTCGCAGACAGCGCCAGTGGCCCTGTTCGACGACCAGTCGCGGTTCGTGGGTGCCATCGGTATTCGTGACGTGCTTTCGGCGGTTCTGCGTCGCTAGAGCGTTTCCGTTTTTCAGGGAAACGCGGAAACGCTCTAACTCTTTGTTTTTACGCAACTCCGGACGGAAAACCGTTACACATTTTCCTGGAATTGCTTTATGTGGCGAGTGGCAGGCGCAACTCGGTCTGAAGCCCACCTTCCGGGTGGTTTGACAGGTAAATTTCGCCGCCTGCAGCGCGGGCAATGTTGCGGGCGATCGTCAGCCCAAGGCCCAGGCCACCCGTCTCGCGGTTGCGCGATTTTTCCAGCCGGGTGAACGGGCTGAACACCGCATCGAGCTTGGCCTGGGGAATGCCCGGGCCTTCATCGCGGATCACCAGGGCAACCTGGTTGTTCGAATGGTGCAGGCTGAGCTGTGCCCGCTGGCCGTAGATCACCGCGTTCTGGACGAGGTTGGTGACGCAGCGCCTGAGCGCGACCGGTCTCGCCCTGCAGATCAATCCGCGCGGAGGCAGCCCGCCATCATCCATCGTCACTTCGGGAAAGCCATCGGCAACCGATTCCACCAGCGACACGAAATCGATACGTTCGCTTTGCTCATCGGCCACCTCGAAAGTGGCAAAGTCGACGACAGAACGGGCGATGTCTTCGATGTCGCCCAGGTCCCTGGCAAGGTCTTCGCGCAGCTTCGACTTGCGCAGGAGAGCAAGCCGCAAGCGCATGCGCGTGAGGGGAGTGCGCAAGTCGTGTGCCAGCGCAGCCGCCAGCTGTTCGCGATCCTCGACATACTCTCGCATCCGCGACTGCATCACATTGATGGCGCGTGCTGCGGTTCTGATCTCGCGGCTGCCGGCTTCGGATATCGGAGGGCTTTTCAGGTCCTTGCTGATACGTCTGACGGCGGTTTCCATGATCCTGTAGGGTGCAGTCAGGCGACGGATAGACCAGACCGACATGACGACCACCAACCCGGCCATGATGCCGTAGAGGGGTAGGCTTTCTGGGCTCAAAACAGGTCCGGGGGGAATGATCGGCTCGGTGAAATTCAACCATTGACCGTCGGAAAACTGGATCGAGGCGGTCAGTTTGTCGCTGTGCGCAAAACCGGCAGAAAGTGTCAGCAGATCCCTTTCCACCTGACCGATGTCGGTGCCTGGCCTGCGCGGCGGCTTTTCGGACTCGGTGGCAGCGTCACGACGCACTCTTGCTTCGGTGACGCCGAAACGCGACAGGCGGCTGACAAGGATATCTTCCAGCTCCGCCAGTTGATCGTCCTGGGCGATGGAGGAGGCGACAACGGGCGTGTCCGAAACGGTCAGTGCATAGCTGGTGCTTGCAACACCTGTCGCCATACGTTTGCGGTCCACGGGCGTTGCCGAATAAAGCAATTGCACGACGGCGAAGGCGCGGTCGTTCAGCCGGTAATAATCAACGACGTCGGAGGCCGCTGCCCGGTCGCGCGCAACGATGTAAAGGGTTGCAACCTGGCTGACGAGCAGGCTGGCGATCACCACCAACAGGACCCAGGCAGGCAGGGTCTGGGGCAGGAGTCGCTTCATTCGTTGATGGTCTCGGGGATGAATTGATAGCCGCCGCTGCGCACGGTCTGGATCAGCTTCGGCGTTTTCGGATCGTCTTCCATCTTGCGGCGCAACCGACTGACAAGGATGTCGATGCTGCGGTCATAGGCGATCCCTCCGTCGCCCCCCGAAAGCTCGATGAGCTGATCGCGGGTCAGCACGCGCTGCGCGCTCTTCGCGAAAGTGTGCAGCAGATTGAATTCGGCGGCTGTCAGTTCCACCCGTACATCGCCGGGTGCGACCAGACTGCGGCGCGAACAATCCATGATCCAGCCGGCAAAACGGTAGATCTGTCGCGGCGGCAGGCGCTTCGCTTCGACGGCCCCGGTGTTGCGCCTCAGCACTGCCCGGATGCGGGCCAGCAGTTCGCGGGGGTCGAAGGGTTTCGGCAGATAATCATCTGCCCCCATTTCGAGGCCGACAACACGGTCCGTTGTCTCGTTGACCGCCGTCAGCATGATGATGGGGATGTCCCGGTTGGCGCTTCGGAGTTCGCGGCAGAGTTCCAGGCCGCTCTGGCCCGGCAGCATGACGTCGAGGACGACGAGATCGCAATGACCACGCCGCATGACGGTTTCCATCTCGGTGCCGTCGCGAGCCACCGAGGTGCGCAACCCGCGTTTCTCGAAGAATTCCTGCAGCAGGTCGCGGATGCCCTTGTCGTCGTCGACGATGAGAATATGCGGATCGGGTTTCACTCGGTACCTGTCTTCTGGCCGACCGTCAGGTGGTGTTTTGCATTCTATAGGATAGGGCCGCTCCGGTGTCTTGACCAGCAGGCCGACAAAATGCGCCCAGAAACAATCCAGAAACAAAATTCAACAAACCGGAAAAACTCCTGAAAAAAATCAATGGCATAACGATATCCGCAGCGGCCAGAACACCGGTCGTGGCGCCTCGCAACCGGGAGATCAGGACCCGACCATGCAAAGAAGTTCGCAACGATGGATGGGAGCGCTGTTCGGCATTTCGCTCGCCATGCTCGGTGTCGGACATTCGAACGCGGAAGCGGCGATCACCCGAAGCGAACGTTGCAGCCGGCTAAGTCGACAGCTCGACGAGGCCATCGAAAACCATGCCCAGGCGGTGCAGGTCGCCCAGGCGAAGGTGCTTCAGAAAAAGGCGACCCGGTATTGCGCCGACCACAAGCAGGCACAGGGTATCCGGACTTTCGCCAACGCACTGAAGCTCCTTGGGGTGACACCGGACGATTCCACTCAGTGAAGCTCGAAACCCACCCTGCGAACAAAGGAAAGTTGATCATGAAAAAGCCCCTTCTCTCCGCTCTCGGCCTCGCCGTTGCTCTCGCCTTCTCGATGCCGGTCCTCGGCACCTCCGCCGCCAACGCTGCTTCGGCGACGGCGACGACGACTGCCCCGGCGGCTGCTGCTCCGACGGCTACCGCCACCACGACCGCCAAGAAGCCGGTCGAGAAGATGGCGGTCAAGAAGGTGAAGAAGCACAAGAAGGCTGCCAAGAAGGCCGAAGCCAAGAAGACGATGTAATTCGTCCTGGCGACCTCGGGGCCGTCTTCGAACCCCCTCACGAAGACGGCCTTGCAACCCAGAGCGTTTCCGTTTTTCGCTGAAACGCGGAAACGCTCTAACTCTTTGTTTTTACGCAATTCCGGCCGGAAAACCGCTACGCACTTTTCCTGGAATGCCCAGGACCCGCCGCGGCCATGCGGGCCACAGCGGAAAAGGCGCTTCGAGGCGCAGAACGGGTTAAGCCTGAACGGTTGGCCCGCTGTTCCGCCCCCAGCACCAGGGTTCTCGAAGACTGGTGGCAGCCGGCTCTGGCCGTGCCTCCGGACAGGCCCGCTCAACAAGGAACAACTCCCATGAAGAAGTCCATCCTCTCGGCTCTCGGCCTCGCTGTTGCGCTTGCGTTCGCAGTTCCGGCTCTCGGCACCACCTCCGCCAATGCAGCCGAAGTCGCCAAGCATGTCGTGCACACCAAGCACCATCGCCATCACAGCGTGGCACACAAGAAGTATCATGCGGGCAAACATCATGCTCGCAAGCACCACAGCCGGCATCATGCCAGCAGGCATCACGTCCATATGGCCGCCAAGAAGGCTTGAGCATTCCCTGTCGAAGGGAAAAGAAAAGGCCGCCTCCGGTATCCGGAGAGCGGCCTTCTTGTTCTTGATAACCCAGTGCGCGTGACCGCAGCTTGATCACCAGAGGCTGACTTACCTTTGCCTCCGGCCTACCGGCCTTCGCGATACCACATGCTGCCCATCGCAAGGAGCAACAGACCCAGGCCAAGGAAGCCGCCGAAAAGCGGTACACGCGAGACCGCCTTCAGCACGCTGTCGTCGGTGGTTCGCAGGCCGATCCAGTCACGACCGGCTGCCTCGGCCTGGTCCCTGATCGGCACGACCGAGGGCAGGGCAACATCGTTGCCGGTACCAGCCACACGCCGCACGCTGCCGCCGGTGGCATCGGTTGCGGGCTTCAGCCTGCTTTCCGTTGAGACGACATCGCCGAATTCCGGTGCGTTCACCGGGCCGACATGTGCCAGCGCAGTGAGATCGCCATTGGCGACCTGATAAAGACCGATCTCGCTGACTTCGACGCTGCCGCTGAAAATGCCGGGTTCCGATTTCTGCAGTGTGATCGTCAATGCCTTGCCGGAGGGCGTGATGATACGTACGGTGCCGGGGTCGTCGCTCATGGTCTGGCGACGGACTTCGAGCGTCATGCCACGGCCGTCAGTGGTCAGGCGCTCCTCTTCCAGCTCCGGCTCCTTCATCAGCCAGTGGGCGATGCGGCGATAAAGCTGCACATAGGGACCACCGCCTTCGAAACCGCGCGCCCACAACCACCCCTGGTCGGACAGCAGCATACCGACGCGGCCTTCACCCTTGCGGTCGAGTACCAGCAGCGGTCGGTCGTCGGCCCCCTTCATCACGACCTCGCCCTGCGGTCTGTCGATGCCGATGGTCCGGAACCAGCGGCCCCAGCGTGGGGGATTGATCTGTGAGCCGTCGAGACCACGGGTAACCGGATGGCGCTCGCCAAGATCGGTCAAACGCGGATAGTAGCCCTTCTCGATCACTTCGCCGGTCGGCATGCCGGGCAGCGCGCCCATCAAGGGTGTGCGCGCGATAGTTGCCTGGCCACCATATTCCGGACCCGCGGCAATCAACAGGGCACCGCCCTTTTCGACATATTCGGCGATGTAGTCGTAGTAGAGGGTCGGCAGTACGTCCCGGTGCTGGTAGCGGTCGAAGATGATCAGATCGAACTCGTTGATCTTCTCCACGAACAATTCGCGGACAGGAAAGGCAATAAGCGACAGTTCGTTGATCGGCGTCCCATCCTGTTTCTCTGGCGGACGTAGAATGGTGAAGTGGACAAGGTCCACCGAAGCGTCGGATTTCAGCAGATTGCGCCAGGTGCGTTCGCCGGCGTGGGGCTCTCCGGAGACAAGCAGCACGCGCAGGTTCTCGCGGATGCCGTCGACCAGCGCGATCGTGCGATTGTTGACGTCGGTAAGCTCCCCGTCCTCCTTTGGAATGGCAAGCTCGACGATGTTGCGACCGGCAGTCGGGATCGTAACCTGCAGCGGCATTTCCTGGCCGATGAAAGCACGTTCGACGGCCACCTGCTGGCCATTGACGGAAACGCGCACCTCGACCGGACCGGTTTGGCCATCGGTGGCAATGACGCGATAGGTCATGTCAAGCGGCTTGCCGACCAGTCCGAAGCGCGGTGCCTTGTCGAAGCGGACACGGCGGTCGTTTTCGCCCTCCTGGCCTGTAATCAGCGCGTGCAGCGGTGCGTTGAGTTCAGAGCGTCCGGCTGGCACATCGTGCACTTCGCCGTCCGTGATCATCACCGCACCGGCAACACGCGAAGGTGGCACGTCGCGCAAGGCGCCGTTCAATGCCGAGAACAGCCGTGTTTCGGTGCGCTCTTCGGCGGCTCCGCTCTTGCCAGCCTCGACAACGCGCACGTCAAACTGCTTGAAGCGGGCCAGCCGTTCCTTCAGGCCGGCAAGCGCGGCGTCTGTCTGTGCCGCGCGATTGCCGATATCCTGGCTCTGGCTGCGGTCGACGATGACAGCCACGACGCTTTTCAGAGCCTCGCGTTCCTCATCGAGCAGGACAGGATTCAGGAGCGCCAGTGCGAAGGCGGCGAGCGCCGCAAGGCGTAGATAGGCACCGCGCTGTCGGAACCACAGGCCGGCAGCCGCGATAAGCGCCAGCGGCGCGAGGATCGCCGCCAGCAGCGGCCAGGAGAGCAGGGGTTCGAGAGCGACCGACCAGTTCATGTCACTGCCCTAGCCGCTGCAGCAGATCCGGCACGTGGACCTGATCGGATTTGTAGTTACCAGTCAGCATATACATCATGATGTTGACGCCGGAGCGGAATGCCAGTTCGCGCTGCATCGGGTCCGAAGGCACGGTTGGCAGCAGCGGGCTGCCGCTGCCGTCTTCAGCCCAGGCGCCGGCGAAATCGTTGGCGGTGATCATGATCGGGGTAACGCCGTCTCCGGTGCGCACCGGGCGGTTGTCGGGGTTTGTCGCTTCCAGCGAAACCTCAACCCAGAGCGGGCTGCCTGCGAAGCGTCCGGGGAAATCGTTGAGGATGTAGAACGACTTGGTCAGCACATGATCGGACGGTACGGGTTCCAGCGGTGGTACGTTGAGATTGCCGAGGATTTCGCGCAGGCGCAGGGTCGCCGGACCGGTCGAAGTCTCGAGCGAGGCGGTGTACTGGTCGCGCGTGTCGAACAGGATCGTGCCGCCGTTCTTCATGTATTCGTCGATGCGGGCAATCGCCGCCTGCGAAGGCACCGGAACGTTGGCGTCGACCGGCCAGTAGACGAGTGGATAAAAAGCCAGGTCGTCGCTCTCGACGTTGACGCCGGTCGGTTCGCCTGGCTCCAGCGCGGTCTTTTCGCGCAAGAACCGGGTCAATCCCGTCATGCCAGCGCGGCTGACGGAATCGATGCTGGAGTTGCCCGTCAAAACATAGGCAAGACGAGTGACGGAAGTGGCCTCGATCGCCTGCTGGTCATCGGGCTTGGCGTCGCTGGCCAATGCCGGAGGAATCGGCCAGAACAGGGCCGGCAGTAAGACGAATGCCATGACCGCCGCCGTGATCCGCCTGGCGTTTCGGCGCCAGAGACCGGCGAGCCAGAGCACAATGAGGCCATCCAGGATCAACAGCGCGAGCGCGGCGAACAAAAGCGGTCCCTTCATGTCGCGGGATTCGTCGACCGCGTAGCTTTCGGTAACAACCGGAACCGATGTCGTCGGCTTGCCGATCGGTGTCAGTGTGGCGTCGCCTGTCAGCAGATTGTGCGCGAACACACCATCCTCGGTGCCGTAAAGACCGGGCGGGTTCTCTATGGTCACGGCAAGCGGCGCCTTGCCGGCCTGCAGCGGCTTTGCGTCACCGGTCGGCGGTCCGATCTGCCCATCGGCGGCAATCATCCGGTATGGTGGCAACGAAGCGGCCGGTGCGCCTTCTGCCGTCGCTCCGGCTGCGCCCTGATTGCGCGAAAGCTGGACGATCGACCGCAGCATCTCCACGAAGCTGCCTGAAATCGGCAGGTTCGACCAGGTCGCCGAAGGCGTGATGTGGAAGAGGACGACGATGCCCTTGCCGCGGCGATCGGCGGTCACCAAAGGCGTGCCGTCGGCCAGCGTGGCCCAGGTGCGTTCCGCGAGCGTCGGCGTCGGCTCGGCCAGGATCTGGCGCGTCACCGTGACATCCACCGGTGGAGCGAGTTTTGCGAACGGACCGTTTGGCGGGAACTCTGTCACCTTCTGCGGTTCGGTCCAGGACAAGGCACCGCCGAGTTGGCGTTCGCCCAGCCGCAGCTTCACCGGCAGCAAATCTTCGTCGTTGCCTGCACTCAGCAGGCGCGTGCTGGCAAACCGGATCAGCGTGCCGCCATTCTGCATCCATTTGATGAGTGGTTCGCGCGTGGCGTCCGGTATCGTGCCGACATCGCCCATGACAATGACTGCGGGCTTCTGTTCGAGAAGCTGTGGGATGGCTTCCAGCAGATCCGGGCTTTTCGGTTCGATGATATCCGCCGAAGGCTCCAGGGCCCGGCGGATGTAATAGAGTGGGGAGAGCAGTTGTCGGGTGTCGTCCGTCGGTGCCTGCGAGAGCAACCCGACGCGACGCCGTTTTGCCGTGCCGTCCAGCAATCTTACGCCAGCGGCGTGATTTTCGCCGTCGAGCGCGATGGAAGCAAAATCATTGCGCAACTCGAAGGGGACAACGATTTCTCCGGATGCCGATGTTTCGCCGGGGCGGAAGGTGATGGCGGCGTCGCCGATGCGTCGACCTTTTTCATCAAAGGCGCCGGCGGTCGCAAGGCGAGGCGATGCGCCTGCCGGCGCGCGTACGGCCGTTACGCTGAAGCGATCGAGACCGTTGTCGGCGGTCGTGAGGCCAACCATGTCGAGCCGGTCGGGCGTGGCCCAGACGATGTTGGCGAGCTTGCGTTCGAGCAGCGGCGTGAAAGCCTTGGCGTCGTCGTTTGCGGCGAGACCATCGGTAAGCAGGGCCAGCGTGACGCCAGACTTGTCTCCGATCGTGTTGGCGACCGCAAGGAAGACACCTTCTCTATCCACCGGCACTGGGCGCGGCCTGACCGCATTGAGACGGCTGCGTGCTTCACCGGCACTATAGGGACCGATTTCCTGGTTGGCCTTTTCAGACGTGAAGGCCAGGATGATCGGCATCTCCTTTTTCTCGGCGTCATTGATCAGGCGGCCCGCGGTTGCGACCCGCTTGTCCCAGTCGGGGGCGCTCGCCCAGCCATTGTCCATGACGAGCGCGAGCAGATTGCCGCCCACCGGGATGCGTTCACGCGGATTCCACACTGGTTCTGCGAGCGCGAAGATGACCAGGGCCGCCATCACCAGCCGCAGCAGTGTCAGCCACCATGGGCTTCGGTTCGGCGTGTCGTCGGATTTGAGAACCCTGGCCAGGATCCTGAGCGGTGGAAACACCTCCGTCTGCGGCTTTGGCGGCGTGAAGCGCAGCAGCCACCAGATGATGGGCAGGACAATCAATCCCCACAACAGCATCGGTGCGCCGAAGGAGAGCGGAAGCCAGCTCATGCGCCGATCCTTCCGAGATGGCTGTCCTCGGAGCTCAAAGCCATATGCAGGTTCACCAGCGCTTCCGAAGCCAGGCGGTCGGTATGGTTGACTGTGTAGCTCCAGCCCAGGCGTTTGGCCCAGGCAGCGACCGCCTCACGGCGAGCGACATAGAGGTTGCGGTATTCGTCGGCCAGGATCTCGGCGCGGCCTGCGGTCAGCTTGTCGCCGGTTTCAGGATCGGTGAATTCCGTGCGGCCGGCATAGGGGAACGTTTCCTCGGCGGGGTCGGCCACCTCGATCAGGTGCGCGCGAGCGCCGCGGCGCGCCAGCCCGTCCAGCCATTCGAGTGTTTCTTCGGCCGGGTCGAGGAAGTCGCTGACCAGGATGACGTCGGAAAAACGACGGATGCCGGAGAAGTCCGGC
This sequence comes from Mesorhizobium loti, assembly GCF_002858745.1. GTDB lineage: Bacteria > Pseudomonadota > Alphaproteobacteria > Rhizobiales > Rhizobiaceae > Mesorhizobium > Mesorhizobium loti_F. The sequence continues at coordinate 40,063 of NZ_PJRO01000018.1, forward strand.
TTGGCCGGCAATGCGCTGGCCTGTGCCAGATGCGAAGCAATGCGTTCGGCGCCATTGCGGTTGATGAACGGATCGATGAGCCCGGGCCAGGCGATACGTTCGCCGCTGCGCGACAACAGTTCAGCCATCGCCAGCGACAGCACCAATGCGCGTGACTGCTTGGAAACCTTGGCGCCGGTCGATTTGTAGAGCATGGACGGCGAAGGGTCTGCCCACAGCCAGACGGTGTGAGCAGCCTCCCACTCGCGGTCGCGTACGTAGATGTGGTCGTCACGCGCGGATCGGCGCCAGTCGATAGCGGCGATCGCCTCGCCTTCGACATAAGGGCGGAACTGCCAGAAATCCTCGCCGATGCCACGTTTACGGCGGCCATGCCAGCCGGCGATCACGGTGTTGACGATGCGGCGTGCCTCAACCAGCAGATCCGGCACCAGGGAAGCGCGCAGACGTCCCCTGGCCAGCGCATCCCGCGCGGCTACCGGTGCCTGTGCCTCGCCTATCCTCGCCATCGGGCCTTTACCTAAAGTCCCTTGGCCAGCTTTGCCACCACGTCACGCACACTCATGCCTTCCGCGCGTGCCGCAAAGGTCAACGCCATGCGGTGCTGCAAGACCGGCTCTGCCAGGGCCTTGACGTCGTCGAGGGATGGCGCAAGACGCCCATCATAAAGTGCTCGGGCGCGAGCACACAAAGTCAACGCCTGGCTGGCACGCGGACCAGGACCCCAGGCGATGTTTTTGTCGGCCTCGGCATCCCCCTGTCCCGGACGGGCCGACCGTACCAGTTTGAGGATCGCCTCGACGACGCTTTCAGGCACCGGCATGCGACGGATCAAGGTCTGGATGTCGCGCAACCTTGCCGGGTCGAGCACATTTTCTGGCTTCGCTTCGTCCACGCCGGTTGTCTCAAGCAGAATGCGCCGCTCAGCCTCGATTTCGGGATAAAGGATATCGACCTGCATCAGGAAGCGGTCGAGCTGTGCCTCGGGCAGCGGGTAGGTGCCTTCCTGCTCCAGCGGGTTCTGCGTGGCAAGCACATGGAAAGGCGCGGGCAGGTCATGCCGGGCGCCAGCGATGGTGACATGGTATTCCTGCATTGATTGCAGCAGCGCCGACTGCGTGCGTGGCGACGCGCGATTGATCTCGTCCGCCATCAGCAGTTGCGCGAAGATCGGCCCCCGAATGAACCGGAACGAGCGTTTGCCGATGTCATCCTGCTCCATCACTTCGGAGCCCAGGATGTCGGAAGGCATCAGGTCCGGCGTGAACTGGATGCGGCGGGCGTCGAGGCCCAGAACGACGCCCAGTGTCTCCACCAGCTTGGTCTTGGCAAGGCCCGGCACACCAACCAGCAAAGCGTGGCCACCGGCCAGAATCGCCACCAGTGTGCGTTCGATCACGCTTTCCTGGCCGAAGATGACTTTGCCGACACCGTCGCGGATGCGCGAGATGTCGGAGAGCGCCCTTTCCGCCTCGGCGATCATCTGCTTTTCGTCGATCGGGCTTTCCTTGACTATCACGCTCATCAGGCATCGATCCTTGTCGTTGGGGACAGCCTTGTCGTTGTGAACATGGGCCCGCATCATCCCAGCGTTCATTATGCGGCGATTCGGCCATCGCCGGGCTCTGGCCCCGAGCTTATTTGACCGTGTGTGGCTGACAAGCGCAACAACAGTGACTATTTCGTGACGATGACCGATGCTTCCGGACAAACGCCTGACAGCATGACAGCCGTCGCCGATGCGCGCGGACTGGAGGCGCTGGTCGCCCGCGCGGCCCGCGCCGGCAAAGGCCTGCCACCGGTGGAGCGCTGGAATCCGCCCTTCTGTGGCGACATCGACATGGAAATCCGCCAGGACGGCACCTGGTTCTATCTCGGCACGCCGATCGGCCGCATGCCGCTGGTACAGCTGTTTTCCACCGTGCTGCGCAAGGATGCCGACGGCCGGACGTATCTGGTCACACCGGTCGAGCGGGTCGGCATCCGGGTTTCGGATGCGCCGTTTGTCGCCGTCGAGGTCAACGTCTCCGGCAAGGGAGACGGCCAGGTCATAACCTTCCGTACCAATGTCGGCGATGTCGTCGAGGTCGGGCCGTCCAACCCCTTGCGCTTCGTCGACGAAGCGCAGACCGGCGGCCTGAAGCCTTATGTGCTGGTGCGCGGTCGGCTGGAGGCGCTGGTGTCGCGGCCCGTGATGTATGAACTGGTCGGGCACGGCGAAGAGATCGATGTCGATGGCGTTTCGATGTTTGCGGTGCGCTCGAACGACGAAACCTATCCGATCATGCCGGCGGCTCGGCTCGCGGAGTTGAGTGCCTGATGGATCAGTCGGTTCTTCCGTTGTTTTCGGCTGCCGATTTCCGGGCACGCGCGGCGCGAGAAGAGAATTTCATCGTCCATCCGGAAGAGGATGGCGACCATCGCTTCAATCCAGGTCATCCACGCCTGAAGCGCAGCGAGCCGCTGCGGGACGCGGCGGTGTTGATCCCTGTCGTCGACCGGGGTGCGCAGGCGACGGTGCTGCTCACCAAACGCGCAGAGACACTGCGCAGCCATACCGGCCAGGTCGCCTTTCCCGGCGGGCGCATCGACAGCGGCGACCGCTCCGCCGAATTTGCGGCGTTGCGCGAAACCGACGAGGAGGTCGGGCTTGGGCGCGAGTTCATCGAAGTCATCGGTCGCATGCCCGATTATGTTTCGGGCAGTGGCTACCGCATCGCGCCGGTGCTTGCGGTCGTGCGGCCGGGCTTTTCGCTGACCTTGAACCACGACGAGGTCGATGCCGCCTTCGAGGTGCCACTCGGCTTTCTGATGGACCCGGGGAACCACCGCCGTGACAGCCGCTTCTGGAACGATCTTGAATGGTTTTTCTATGAAATGCCCTATGACGGGCAGCGCATCTGGGGTGTCACGGCCGGCATCATCCGCACGCTTTATGAAAGGCTTTATGTTTGATGAGTCAGGTCTCCATTGCCAATAAGGCCGACTGGCTCAACGACAAGCATCTCAGGCGGCTGCTCGAAGCGTTGTCGGAGGATGGAGAGGATGCACGCATTGCAGGTGGCGCCGTGCGCAACGCACTGATCGGTGAGCCTGTAGCCGACGTCGACGTCGCGACCACCACCTTGCCCGACGAGACGATGCGGCGCGCCAGGGCGGCAGGGTTCAAGGCCGTGCCGACCGGTATAGACCACGGCACGATCACTGTCGTTGCAGCAGGCAAGGGTTACGAGGTCACTACGCTGCGCGCCGATGTCGAGACCGACGGTCGCCACGCCAAGGTATCGTTCGGCCGCGACTGGAAAGCCGATGCCGAGCGGCGCGACTTCACCATCAACGCCCTGTATGCCAAGGCTGATGGCTCCGTTGTTGATCTGGTCGGCGGCATCGCCGACATCGAAGCCCGCCAGCTGCGTTTCATCGGCGATGCCGAAAAACGTATCCGCGAGGACTATCTGCGCATTCTGCGCTTCTTCCGTTTCTTCGCCTGGTATGGAGCGGGGCGACCCGACGCCGAAGGCCTGAAAGCCTGTGCCCGCCTGAAGGAGGGGCTCGACCTGCTTTCCGCCGAACGCGTCTGGACGGAACTCAAGAAGCTGTTGTCGGCTCCAGATCCTTCGCGGGCGCTGTTGTGGATGCGCCAGGCCGGAGTGCTGTCGCGCGTGCTCCCGGAAAGCGAAAAATGGGGCATCGATGCCGTTCACGGGCTGGTTGCCGCTGAACGCGACCTCGGCTGGCCGGCGCAGGCGCTGCTCAGGCTGGCTGCAATCGTGCTGCCAGACGCTGCCCGCATGAAGGCGCTTGGCGAACGGCTGCGCTTTTCGACCGACGAATCGAACCGGCTACAGCGCTGGGCGCTGGCTCCGACCATCGAAGCAAAGACGACGGAAGGCACACTGGCCAAAACCCTCTATCTCGGCGACCGCCAGGCCATTGTCGATCGGTTGAAACTGTCGCTTGCTTCAGCACGCGCCCGTGTTGCAACGGACGACGCAGCGCTGACCGACGCCGGCGGTTATGCGCGGTTGCTTGGCTTCGCAGAAAGATGGGAAAAGCCGGTGTTTCCGGTCAAGGGCGCCGATCTGACTGCGCTTGGCGTACCGCCCGGGCCGAAATTCGGAACGCTGCTTAAAAACCTTGAAGGGGAGTGGGTCGGCAAAGGCTTCCAACCCGACCGCGGCGCGCTGCTCGAACGCGCCGCCGAAATGCTTGCGGCGGACTAAGGCATGGTTCGACGCGCCTGAGGCGCGTTCAACACGCCTTAATCAGGCAGCGTCGCGAACCTTGTCGATGCGCGAGCGGATGGCCTCGATCATGGTCTCGCGGATGATGGTCTCGCCATGGGTCTCGCGCATGTGCTCGACAGCACGGCGCATGACCTCTGCCTCTTCCTCGGCACGGGTGTGCCATTCGCAGCCGGGGACCAGCGAGCCGCAATGAAATTCCTTCATCGGAGTCCTCCTATCTCGTCATCTGGAACGTCCAGGATAACACGCGCCCGCCACTTTGGTTGCGTTGAAAATGGCGAGGCAGGGATATTGTGATCGGGTGGCTAGCGATTTTTCAAAAAGCCGATGCACAGGTTCAAAGTGCTGGTGCGTCCTTGCGCGTCCGAAGGGACGCGCGGCGCTTTAGGGCCACTTCACCTGCGGTGGCAGGCTGGACAGGATGGAATTGACGTTGCCGCCGGTCTTCAACCCAAACAACGTGCCGCGGTCGTAGAGCAGGTTGAACTCGGCATAACGGCCGCGCCGCACCAACTGCTCGTCGCGGTCGCCATCGGTCCAGTTCTCGTTGAAATTGCCCCGCAGAAGGTGCTGGTAGACGACCAGGAAAGCACGGCCGACATCCTGCACGAAACGGAAATCCGCTTCCCAGCCGCCTTTTTCCTCCGACGAATGCAACCAGTCGAAGAAGATGCCGCCGATGCCGCGCGCCTCGTTGCGGTGCGGCAGGAAGAAGTACTCGTCACACCAGTCCTTGAATCTGGTGTAGTCGGCGACCGCCGCGTGTTTTTCACAGGCGAACTGCATGGCCCGATGAAAGCGCAGCGTGTCGGGATCGTCCTGGGTGCGGCGACGATCGAGCACCGGCGTCAGATCGGCGCCACCGCCAAACCAGTGCCGTGAGGTGACGACCATGCGCGTGTTCATGTGCACGGCAGGCACATTCGGGTTCCACGGATGGGCGATCAGCGAAATGCCACTCGCCCAGAAACTTGGATCGTCCTCGGCGCCAGGTATCTGTTTGCGGAACTCCGGCGAGAATTCGCCGTGGACCGTGGATGCGTGCACGCCGACCTTCTCGAACACACGGCCGTGCATGATCGACATGACGCCGCCGCCACCCGCACCTTCGTCCCGCTGCCATGGCGTTCGCTCGAAACGGCCAGGAGCCCAGGAAGCCTGCGGACCGGTCAGTTCATCCTCGATCGTCTCGAAGGCGGTGCAGATGCGGTCGCGCAGTTCCTCGAACCAGGCGCGCGCCCGTCTCTTCCTGTCTTCGATGTCTTCCGGTAAGCCGACCGGTATCTCGGATCTTTCCAACTGCCATCTCCGCTCGCGGGCATGGTTGCCCGACAAATGACTCGTCTTTTTCGGGCGCGATCCCTAATCTCTTGAGAAGTTGGGTCAAGGAGTTCTTTTGTGCGCACTCCAGCAAGACCACCGCTGGATGGCCTCAAAAAGAGGCTGGATCGCGCCCGCGCCGAGGTAACCCCGCGCGATGGCTTCCTGCGCGAGACCTTTGTCCTGCCCCGCACCGACGCCAGGCTGAAAGCCAAAGAATGGTTCGAACGATGGCCGAAGCAGGCCTACTGGACCACCATCGAAAGCTGGTTCGAACGTCCGGGAGACGTGATCGAATTCACCATTCGCAGGCTGCCGGCGGCGGATTGAGCAGCGCCGACGCCACATCAAATCCGATCGAAGTTTCGCTGACCGCTCCCCGCGAGGCCGTCCCGCTGATGAACTCATTGTAGATTCATTGCTTGACTTAAAGTTAACTTGAATTTCTAGAAAGAAGACCTTCGACAAGCGAACGAAGGTGGAAACGATGTGTGGAACAGGCCGGGCTCTGTCGCAGAACTACCTTGGAACCGACCCACGGCAGGACGGCACAGGACCAAAGCAATGGAAAGCGGGTGTCGACGCATTGGCGCGAACGGGCAGGGCGGCTGTCGATAAGCTAGCCGCGTTGCCGCAGCGCTTCGCCCGCGACCATCGCCACCGAAAGCGCGACATTGAGACTGCGTGCACCAGCCTGCATCGGGATGAGCAGGCGGGCATCGGAGGCATCATGAACGGCTTCCGGCACGCCAGCCGATTCGCGTCCGAACAACACGACATCGTTCCTGTCGAAAACGAAATCGGTATAGGGCATTGCAGCCCTGGTCGACAGCAGCACCAGCCTGCGCGCCTCGCTTCGCCGCCAGTTCTCGAAGCCTGCCCAGTCGAGATGGCGGGTCAGCGCCGCCATTTCGAGATAGTCCATGCCGGCCCGCCTGAGGTTTCGGTCCGAGAGGTCGAAGCCGGCCGGTTCGATGATGTCGACGGCAAGCCCCATGCAGGCAGCGAAGCGCAGGATTGTCCCGGTGTTGCCGGCGATATCCGGCTGGTAGAGGGCGACGCGCAGACCGTGGTTCATTTCGGGGCCCTCTCAAGTTTTGTCGCAGGTTCTGACCGCAAAATCGCGGAACACTTTTGCAGACCCCGCTTTATGAGTGGCAGATCGGCCACAGGCACCTCGTGGTTTCGGCGATTTCTGGACTGGCGTCTGGTCATTTTCTGCGAATGCGTGTATCAGGCCGGCATTGTCAACACGAGCCGACGGAGGCGTTCATGGAAATGATGACCATGCATAATGCACGCTTTCTCGCCTGGGGCGTATGCCCGACGGCTGGCTCGGTTCGACGTTTCTCCTAACTCTTTAGGCCCAATCGCACCGATCCCAGCCGGACCTTCCTTCCGGCCATCAAGGGAATCCTGCGATGTTTTCATTTTTGTCCAAGGGACCTCCGGTCCCGTCTGAGCCTGCTCAGTTTCAACCGTTTGACGCTTCCGGTTCGCATTCCGCCGGAGGCCGCAATCCATCTTTCGACCTGTTCTTTTCAATGGAGGACGGACCTATGTTCGATCCCTTTAAGATACCTGGCTCCCGCAGCCTGCACGACCGCAAACTGGCAACCTGGGCGTTGCTGGTCGGCGAAACCCGTTCCTCGGCGGTTCATGCCGAAATGCGCGGCAGGCCGCATCGCGGCATGCTGCCGGATGTCGACTTCTCATGTGCCGTTTCGGTTCCTCGCCGACCGTCGCTGGTGCGCCGTTTCATCAGGCTGCTGCGACCTCGCCTGGTGAAGACGGAAGCTTCTGCCGCAACTTGTCAGGAGGGTGAGCGCGGTGGTGTCGATGCGCAACATTCGGGTGCTCATATCGGTGGCACCCGTAGCCTCGATCCGGCAATGCTACGAACCGAAGATGATCGCGAGATCATGACCCTGTCGCGCGCAGCATAAGGCTGCGCGCGATCCCATTCTTTATTAGAGTACGAAACCATGTTCCGCTGGTTTGAAAAGAAACTGAACCCGTTCCCGGCGGAAGAGCCGGTCGAGCCGCCGAAGACGCTGTGGGCTTTCTGCTGGTATTTCACCAAGCCGGCATGGCCGTTCGTGCTGCTGGCCACAGTGCTGATGGCGTTGATCGCCTTCCTGGAAGTCTGGATGTTCGGCTTCCTTGGCCACATCGTCGACTGGCTCTCGGCGCAGAACCGCGAAACGTTCCTGCAGACCGAATGGTGGAAGCTGGCGGGCATGGCGCTCGTGATCGCTATCCTTCTGCCGGCCGCGGTAACGCTTTCGTCCTTCAACACCTACCAGACGCTGTTCGGCAACTACCCGATGCGCATCCGTTGGCAGGTACACCGTTATCTACTCAAGCAGTCGATGGCGTTCTATCAGGACGAATTCGCCGGACGCATCGCCACCAAGCTGATGCAGACCGCACTGGCTGTGCGCGAGACGGTGCTGAAATTCGCCGAGGTGCTGAACTATGTCGTGGTCTATTTCCTCGGCATGCTGATCATCGTCGGTTCGGCTGACTGGCGTCTCGCTGCGCCGATCGTGGTGTGGCTCGGCGGCTATCTCGTCGCCCTGCGCTATTTCGTTCCGCGTCTCGGCAAGGTGTCGGAAGCGCAGGCCGATGCGCGCTCGGTCATGACCGGCCGCATCGTCGACAGCTACACCAACATCCAGACGGTGAAGCTGTTCTCGCACGGCCGGCGTGAGTCCGACTTCGCTCGCGAAGGCATGACGGAGTTTCTCGACACCGCTTATGCGCAGGGGCGCCTGATCAGCAAGTTCTACATCGTGGTGTACCTGCTGAATTCGGCCTTGCTGCTGGCTGTTGGCGCGATGGCGATCGGTTTCTGGCTAAATGAGATCGTGACGGTGGGCGCTGTGGCAGTGGTGGTCGGCCTCGTGCTGCGTCTCTACGGCATGTCGCAATGGATCATGTGGGAAGTGTCAGGCCTGTTCGAGAACATCGGCACGGTGCAGGATGGCATCAGTTCCATCTCGATGCCGCGCCTGGTCGAGGACAAGCCCGGCGCCCGCGATCTTGACGTGAGCAAGGGTGAGATCCGCTTCGACGACATCCGCTTCCACTATGGCAAGCAGAAGGGTGTCATCGAAAACTTGTCGCTGACGGTGAAGCCGGGCGAGAAGGTCGGCATCGTCGGTCGCTCAGGGGCCGGCAAGTCGACGCTCGTCAATCTGTTGCTGCGCTTCTACGACCTGGAAGGCGGACGCATCCTGATCGACGGCGGCAACATCGCCGATGTCACGCAGGATTCGCTGCGTGCCCATATCGGCATGGTCACGCAGGATACGTCGCTACTGCATCGTTCGGTGCGCGACAACATCCTGTATGGCCGTCCCGATGCAGGCGAAGAGGCGGTGCTGGAAGCGGCCCGACGTGCCGAAGCGCTCGGCTTCATCGGCGGGCTGTCGGACGCGAAGGGCCGCAACGGGTTCGACGCGCATGTCGGCGAGCGTGGTGTGAAGCTCTCAGGCGGTCAGCGCCAGCGCATCGCAATTGCCCGTGTCATGCTGAAGGATGCACCGATCCTCATCCTGGACGAGGCGACCTCCGCACTCGATTCAGAAGTCGAGGCGGCGATCCAGGAGAACCTCTACAGGCTGATGCAAGGCAAGACCGTGATTGCCATCGCGCACCGCTTGTCGACCATCGCTGCGATGGACCGGCTGGTGGTGATGGACCAGGGCCGCATCATCGAGGAGGGGTCGCATGACGAACTGGTCGCCAAGGGCGGGCTCTATGCCCAGCTTTGGCAGCGCCAGTCGGGCGGCTTCCTGTTGCATGACGACCCCGGGCACGAGCCCGCCGCCAAGATGAAGCTCGAGGTGACGGAAGAGGCGGCAGAATAGGTTTCGCTTCACACCATCCGCTCCAACCGGAGCGGATGGTGTCTGTCTGACTGTCACAAAAAGAACCAAGGGCTGGCTCGAAAAAGACCAATCCATGGCGTCCGTCATCGGTAGAGTCCGCTGAGTCTCGAGGGATCCAGCAAGGATCCTTACCTGAATGAGTGAAGAAGATGTTCGCAAAAGTCTTCGACTGGTTTGAGACCCGTTATTCCCCCGTCGCGCTGGCTGAAGACCGCCAGCCGCCAATGGGGCTCTGGAATTTTTTCCGTTATTTCATCATGCAGTTCCGCGCCGGTTTCGCGTTGCGCATGCTGTTCGTTGCGGCGGGCGCCATCGTGGATGCGATGCTGCCGATCTTCGTTGGCATCATCGTCGGCATGCTGGCGAGTTCCGATCCGCGCAGCTTTTTTACCGAGCACGGAACGATGCTGGTCGTCATGGCCTGCGTCGTCTTCCTGCGACCGCTCACCATCATCCTCGATGCACTCGTGCGCAACCACGCGATCGCGCCAAGCTTCATCGATCTGATTCGCTGGCAGAGCCATTGGCATGTCACGCGGCAGGATTGGACGTTCTTCCAGAACGATTTTGCCGGCCGGATCGGCACCAAGGTCATGCAGAGCGGCGATTCCATCGAGATCGCCGTCAACCTGACCATCGACACTGTCTGGTATGCGATGGTGTTCGTCGTGGTGGCCGTCATCGTGCTGGCGCGGTTCGACGTCACGCTGGTCGCGGCAATTGCTGTCTGGCTGGCGCTCTATGGTCTGTTGCTCAGATACTGCATGCCGCTGATCGCGCGGCGTTCGACGGACCTGTCGGAGGAATGGTCGGTGATGAGTGGCCGGATCGTCGACAGCTATGCCAACATCCTGACGCTGAAGACGTTTTCGACCGGCGAACATGAGGACATGTATGTTTCGCAGGCCGTGGTCAGACACGCTGAAACCTTTTATCGACTGATGCGCGTGTTCACCGGCATGTGGTCGGCTTTGTTCATCATGAACGCCAGCTTGCTGGTTGCCATCAGCTGGCTGGCGCTGGCGCGCTGGAGCGCGGGCGGAATGAGTGCCGCGGCGGTGGCGACGGCCATCCCCTTTGCGCTGCAGATCGCGGGCATCTCCTACCGGATCCTGGATGCCGGCGGGAACATCTTCCGGCAGATCGGCACGGCCGGCAACTCGATGACGACCATCGCCAAGCCGATCAGGATGCTCGACAGGCCCGACGCCGAGACGCTGCGGGTGATCAAGGGTGCGATCGAGCTCGATCGTGTCAACTTCAACTACGGGCGCAAGGACGGAAAGGGCGGCCTCATCGAAAACCTGTCGCTGAAAATTGCGCCGGGCGAGAGGGTGGGGATCGTCGGCCGGTCGGGAGCCGGCAAATCGACGCTGGTGAACCTGTTGCTGCGCCTCTACGATATCCAGGATGGCCGCGTCCTGATCGACGGGCAGGATGTGCGCGACGTGACGCAGGAGAGCGTACGCGCCGCGATCGGGTTCGTCAGCCAGGACACGTCGCTGCTGCATCGCTCGGTGCGAGAGAATCTGAAATACGGGCGCCAGGACGCGACAGATACCGACATCTCGCGGGTGGTGGATGCGGCTCAGATGGCCGATGTTGTCGCCGGTCTTGTTGATCGCGAGGAACGGACCGGCTTCGATGCCCATGTCGGCGAGCGTGGCGTGAAGCTCTCCGGCGGGCAGCGCCAGCGCATCGCCATCGCACGGGTGATGCTGAAGGATGCGCCGATCCTGATCCTTGACGAGGCAACCTCGGCGCTGGATTCTGAGGTCGAAGCAGCGATCCAGGAGAACCTCTATCGCCTGATGGAAGGCAAGACGGTGATCGCCATCGCCCACCGGCTCTCGACGATCGCGGCGATGGATCGGTTGGTGGTGATGGATCAAGGCCGCATCATCGAGGAAGGCTCGCACGACGAACTGGTCGGCAGGGGCGGGCTCTATGCTCAGCTCTGGCAGCGCCAGTCGGGTGGCTTCCTGCTGCGCGACGATCTCGGACAGGAGCCTGCCGTCAGCGCAAAGGCGGAGGTGATCGACGAGGCGGTGGGTGGAGCGATGACGTGACAGGCGACGGCCCAATGCCGGCCCCAATTGCATCGGCAGCCGCTCTCCAATCTATCGCGAAGACGTGAATCGGAACAAAAGGATGCATGTGGCAATTGATGTCTTGATTCAGTTCCTTGAAGCCAACAGCGAGGACGCTGGCGCGTGAGCAGCGGAGGTTTCCGTGACCGCCTTTGGCGCTCCGTCGAGGGGGCCATCGATCCGTTCAGCGACACGGATCGGGAAGTGCTGCCGGCGGACGCCTGGCGGTTCATTCTCTATTTCGCCAACCAGGCCAAGGGTGCCTTCGTTCTGCTGCTGATCACCGGTGGGCTGGCTGGTGCCGTGGACGCGGCCATGTACTGGTCGGTCGGCTGGCTGATCGATCTGCTCGACAAGTCCTCGCCCGCCACGCTGCTTGTCGACCACTGGCCGGCGCTGGTCGGGCTGCTGTTGCTGATCTTGGTGGTGCGCGCCGTCATCATGATTGCCTCGGCGGTGGTCGAACAGCAGGTGGTGGTGCCGGGCTTCTACTCGATGGTGCGCTGGCAAGCGTTCCGGCGCGTGATCCAGCAGCCTTACGGTTTCTACCAGAACGATTTCGCGGGTCGTATCGCCACCAAGATCATGCAGGGCGGTGAAGCCGTCGGCGACTTCATCATCAATGTGCTGCAGACGATGTGGTCGTTCCTGACCTTCCTGATCCTGGCCATCAGTATTCTTGTGTCGCTTGACCCGCTGATGGGTGTGGTCGTGGCGTTGTGGTTCGCAGGCTATGCCGGCATCGTCTGGTTCCTGCTGCCGGAGATGCGGCGGGCCGGGCGCGAAACCGCCGACCAGCGCTCGGTCTTCAACGGGCGGCTGGTCGATGCCTTCACCAACATCGTGGCGGTCAAGCTGTTCGACAGCGGCAGGCGCGAGCATGCCTATATCCGTGATGGGCTGGAAGGCTTCCTGACCGCGGTGGTGCGGCTGACGCGGGCGATCACCACCGTGCGTTCTTCCGTGGCCATCCTCAACGGCGTCATGATGAGCCTGATCGCCATCATCGCCGTTTTGAACTGGACGTCAGGCCACATCTCGACAGGGGCGATCGCCGCTGCGCTCGGCCTGGTCTTCCGGCTCAACCAGATGTCGGGCTGGATGATGTTCAACATCAACGGGCTGGTTCGCAACTACGCCACTGTGCAGGACGCAACGCGCACGATCTCGGTGACGCCTTCGATCCGTGATGCGCAAGACGCGGCCGTGATGCCGCGCGCTAGCGGCGATATCCGTTTCGAGAACGTCTCCTTCCACTACGGCAAGGAAGGCGGCGTCATCGACAGCCTGAACCTGCATATCCGCCCCGGTGAACGCGTGGCGATCGTCGGACCTTCGGGGGCCGGCAAGACGACCATCGTCAATCTGATGCTGCGGTTGTTTGATGTCGAAAAGGGCCGCATCCTGATTGATGGCCAAGACATCCGCGAGCTGACCCAGGCTTCGCTGCGCGCGCAGTTCGGCGTTGTCAGCCAGGAAGCGATGCTGATGCATCGTTCGATCCGCGACAATATCGGCTACGGTCGCGAAGGCGCTTCCGAAGCAGAGATTGTCGAAGCGGCAAGGCGCGCCGCCGCGCACGATTTCATCGTCCATGTCGAGGATCCGCGCGGTCGCAAGGGTTACGAGGCGCAGGTCGGTGAACGCGGCGTCAAGCTGTCGGGCGGACAACGGCAACGTGTGGCCATCGCCCGCATGATGTTGAAGGACGCACCGATCCTTATCCTGGACGAGGCGACCTCGGCACTCGATTCGGAAGTCGAGGCGGCAATCCAGGAAAACCTTTACCGGTTGATGGAAGGCAAGACCGTCATCGCGATTGCACATCGGCTTTCCACCATCGCGGCACTCGACCGGCTCGTCGTGATGGACAAGGGCCGAATCGTCGAGGAAGGAACTCATGAGGAACTGGTGGCGGCCGACGGCCTCTATGCACGACTGTGGAAACGGCAATCCGGTGGCTTCCTGTTCAGCGGCGACGACTCACTGGACACGGCAAGTGCTGCCGAGTGAGCTGTCCCCCAGTTCGTCTCTATTTGTTCGGCGAGACGCGAAAGGATGGATTGAATGACACTCAGGCCTCCTTCTGGTTACTCTGGATCGTCCGGCGGTTCGCTGGCTGAAGCGATGTTTGATGCACTGGGTCACGAGGTGCTGGCGGAGAAGGCTGCCGCCCTTGGCCGGGCAGGGGAACGCGCTGAAAAGGCGCTTCTGCGACTCAGGACCTATGCCGGCGACGAGGCAGGCAGAGCCGGGTTGCTCAAGGAAACGGCCAATCTTGTCTATGCCTGGTTCATCCAGCGCGAATTGTGCGGCTTTCGCCGACATGACGCGGTGATCCGCGACCTGCAGATACCGCGCGAAGTGCTTGTCAGACTGGGCGCGGCATAAGATCATTTTCCGGCGCGGCATTTCTCCCCGCGACAATCTGCCCTGTGGCCCTCACCCGACTGGACAAAAACGGGCTGCACGCATAAACCGAAATCCAAATGCCGGAGGAATTCGCTAGCCTGTTGCCATGCGCTGTCGGGCCGGTGCGAATTGAGCGGGGATGCTCAAGCGGGACAGGGGCTCGCCTTTCGGTACGGAAGAGGCGAAAGGACCAGGCACCCGTGAGCGCAAGTGACGAAACCCACGATCCAAATCGCCGTGATTTTCTTTATATAGCCACCGGCATGGCCGGCGTGGTTGGTGCGGCTTCTGTCGCCTGGCCGTTCATCGATCAGATGCGTCCCGACGCGTCGACGCTGGCACTCGCCTCGGTCGAGGTGGACGTATCCTCGCTGACGCCGGGCATGTCGCTGACGGTGAAATGGCGCGGCAAACCGGTCTTCATCCGCAACCGGACTCCCGAAGAGGTGAAGGCCGCGCAGGACGTCAAGCTGGAAGATCTGAAGGACCCGCTCGCCCGCAACGCCAATCTGGGATCGGATGCCACAGCTGCCGACATCGACCGTTCCGCCGGCAAGGGCAAGGAAAACTGGCTGGTGATGATCGGCGTGTGTACCCATCTCGGCTGCATTCCGCTCGGCCAGCAGGGTGAATATGGCGGTTGGTTCTGCCCGTGCCATGGCTCGGTCTACGATACCGCAGGCCGCATCCGCCAGGGTCCGGCGCCCGAGAACATGGCCGTTCCGGTCTTTTCATTCATCTCCGATACCAAGATTCGCGTCGGCTGAGGCAGGGGGAATTTCCATGAGCGAGGGACACTCGACCTATTCGCCGAAGACCGGCCTCGGACGCTGGTTTGACGCACGCATGCCGCTGCCGCGGCTCGTTTATGATTCTTTCGTCGCCTATCCGGTGCCGCGCAACCTGAACTACATGTGGACGTTCGGCGGCATCCTCTCGATCATGCTAGTGTCGCAGATCATCACCGGCATCGTGCTGGCGATGCACTACGTCTCCGACACGAGCCTCGCATTCGGTTCGGTCGAGAAGATCATGCGAGACGTCAACAGCGGCTGGCTCTTGCGCTACATGCATTCCAACGGCGCGTCGTTCTTCTTCATCGCCGTCTACCTGCACATCTTCCGCGGTCTCTATTATGGCTCCTACAAGGCGCCACGCGAGCTTCTGTGGGTGCTGGGCTGCATCATCTACCTTCTGATGATGGCGACCGGCTTCATGGGCTACGTGCTGCCGTGGGGACAGATGTCGTTCTGGGGTGCCACCGTCATCACCGGCTTCTTCACCGCCATTCCATTGGTCGGCGACTGGATCCAGCAGCTTCTGCTCGGCGGTTTTGCTGTCGACAACCCGACGCTGAACCGCTTCTTCGCGCTGCACTACCTGCTGCCGTTCATGATCGCCGGTGTCGTGGTGTTGCACGTCTGGGCACTGCATGTGACCGGCCAGAACAACCCGACCGGCATCGAGGTGAAGTCGAAGACCGATACCGTTGCCTTCACACCCTATGCGACCATCAAGGACGCGTTCGCCATGGTGGTGTTCCTGCTGGTGTTCGCCTACTTCATCTTCTACATGCCGAATTATCTCGGCCACCCGGACAATTACACGGTTGCCGACCCACTGAAGACGCCGGCCCATATCGTTCCGGAATGGTACTTCCTGCCGTTCTACGCGATCCTGCGCGCCGTCACCTTCAACATCGGGCCGATCGATTCGAAGCTGGGTGGCGTGCTGGCCATGTTCGGCGCCATCGCCATGCTGTTCATCCTGCCGTGGCTGGATACGTCCAAGGTGCGCTCGGCAGTCTATCGTCCATGGTACAAGCTGTTCTTCTGGCTGTTCGCCGCCAATGCCATCTTCCTTGGCTGGCTCGGATCGAAGCCGGCGGAGGGCTGGTATATCCCGGCCATGCAGATTTCGACGCTGTTCTACTTCGCCTTCTTCCTGGTCGTTCTGCCGGTGCTCGGACTGATCGAGACGCCGCGTCGCCTGCCCAATTCCATTACCGAGGCGGTGCTGGAAAAGAACAAGGCGGGCTCCGGACATCCCGCGGGCGCGGCTGCCGCGCCGGAAACCAAGGGCTGAGCGAGAAGAGAATCCAGGGGATATTGGTATGAAGAAGATTCTCATTTCGTTGGCCGCGGTCTCGGCGCTGTTCGTCGGCGCGGCTGCCTATGCCGAGGAAGCCGGAAAGGCAGGCGAAGCCTCGCACGAGGCCAACCCGACCCATTTCCCGATCCACGAGCCGAAGGAAATGAACTGGACCTTCTCGGGGCCCTTCGGCACCTACGACAAGGCGCAGTTGCAGCGAGGTCTCAAGGTCTACAAGGAAGTCTGCTCGGCCTGCCATTCGATGAAATTAGTGGCCTTCCGCACGCTTTCGGACCTTGGTTACTCGGAAGCGCAGGTCAAGGCCTTCGCCGCCGGTTACACCGTCCAGGACGGCCCGAATGACGCCGGCGAGATGTTCGAGCGCCCGGGTCTGCCGTCCGATTATTTCCCGTCGCCCTATCCGAACGACAAGGCCGCGGCTGCCGCCAACGGCGGCGCCGTTCCGCCGGATATGTCGCTGTTGGCCAAGGCGCGCGGTCTGACGCGCGGATTCCCGCAGTTCGTCATCGACATCTTTACGCAGTATGCCGAGAGCGGCCCGGACTACATCCACGCGCTGCTCAACGGCTATGACGAGCAGCCGCCTTCCGGCATGAAGATCCCCGAAGGCACGCACTACAACCCGTTCTTCAACGCGGGTGTGTCGCTGAAGATGCCGAAGCCGATTTCGGCGGACCAGGTCACCTACGACGACGGCACGCCGCAGACGGTCGAGCAGTATTCGGAAGACGTAACTACATTCCTGATGTGGACGGCCGAGCCGAAACTGGAAGACCGCAAGAAGACCGGCTTCCGCGTCGTCATCTTCCTGCTGCTCTTTGCGGTGCTGATGTATCTTACCAAGCGCAAGGTCTGGTCGAACGTCGCACACTAAGCCGAGCGGCACAGAGAATTGGAAAGGCGCCTTCGGGCGCCTTTTTCGTTTGGCCCTACACTCAGTCGTGCATGACCGACCCGATGCGCTGTTCCCGTGATGGACGTTGGCGTTGCCACATGTTTACGTGGCGGTGGGGGGCGTCGTTAGGGAGGAAAGCCGTGGCTGGTCCATCTCACTCGACTGCCGTTGACCCCGGCATACGCGAGCGCGTCGTTCGAAAAGTTGCCTGGCGGCTGATGCCGTTTCTCGGTCTGCTCTATTTCATCAATTATCTTGACCGCACCAATATCGGCTTTGCCGCGCCGCACGGCATGAATGATGCGCTGGGTTTCGACAAGGCTGCGTTCGGGCTTGCCTCAGGCATCTTCTTCATCGGCTATCTGCTGCTTGAAGTGCCCAGCAACCTCATCCTGAACAAGGTTGGCGCGCGCCGCTGGATCGCGCGCATCATGGTGAGCTGGGGCATCGTCGCCTCGCTGATGGCATTCGTGCCCAATGCGCTGTCGATGTATGGCCTGCGTTTCCTGCTCGGGATTGCCGAAGCCGGCTTCTTTCCAGGCATCATCCTTTATCTGACGTTCTGGTTTCCCAAGCGTGAGCGTGCCCGCGCGGTGGCACTGTTCATGATTGCAATCCCGGTTTCGTCCGTGATCGGCTCGCCGCTGTCCGCGTGGCTGATCTCGGCCGGCCATGGGTTGGTATTCGGGCTGGACGGCTGGCGCTTCATGTTCCTGGTCGAAGGCCTGCCGGCGATCCTGATCGGCGTGCTTTGCTGGTTCTATCTCACCGACAAGCCACAGGACGCCGCCTGGCTGACGGCGGAGGAGCGCAACTGGCTGCAGAACGAGATGGACACCGAGCATGCCCAGACCAGCCAACGCTATCACTACCCGCTCAGAAAGGCGCTGACGCAGCCTCGCATCCTGGCGCTGGCCTTCGTCTATTTCGGCGTCGTCTATGGGCTCTATGCGGTCGGCTTCTTCCTGCCGACGATCATCGCGGGCTTCAAGCAGGCCTTCAATACAGAGTATTCGATCATCGAGCAGGGCTTCATCGTCGCGATCCCTTATGCCTTCGGGGCGATAGCGATGTATCTGTGGGCACGGCATGGCGACAGCACCGGCGAACGGGTTTGGCACGTGGCCATTCCGACCATCGTCGGCGGTCTCGCCATTCCGGTCGCGCTCTACATGCAATCGCCCTTCACGACGATGATCGCGGTGACGATCTGCGCCATGGGCATCTGTTCGGCGCTCCCGACCTTCTGGGCGCTGCCGACGCGGTTCCTGACAGGGGCCGCGGCAGCGGGCGGCATTGCGCTCATCAATTCGCTTGGCAATCTCGCCGGCTTCGTCGGCCCCTATGTGACCGGATGGCTCACCGATCTGACGGGCAATCCGAAGGCGGGATTGTGGGTGGTTGGAGCTTTCATGATCGCAGCGGGCGTCATCGCGGTCCTGCTCAAGGCAGCACCTGCGCCGGATGATGAACGCGTGGCGGAGACCGATACGCTGGCGGTATAGTCTGCGGGCAGGCACGCGCCGGAAGTCGAATGTGCAGCGGCTTCCGGCTTTTCTTTGCCTGTCGCAGCCGCCAGAGCGTTTCCGTCTTTCACGGAAACGCGGAAACGCTCTAACTTTTTACGCAATTCCGGACGCAAAACCGCTACACACTTTTGCTGGAATTGCTCTATCGATGGTGAGAACAGGAAATGGATTCTTGATGTCACCGTCGATCGAAGAAACGCTGCTTTCCGCCATCCGCACCATCCCGGACTATCCGAAACCGGGCATCCTGTTTCGCGACATCACCACGTTGCTCGGCAATGCGCGCGCCTTTCGGCGGGCGATCGACGAACTGGTGCACCCTTATGCCGGTCAGAAGATAGAGAAGATCGCCGGCATCGAGGCACGCGGCTTCATCCTGGGTGGGGCCATTGCGCATCAGCTCTCGGCTGGCTTCGTGCCGATCCGCAAGAAAGGCAAGCTGCCGCATGAGACCGTGCGCGTCGCCTACAGCCTGGAATATGGGCTGGACGAGATGGAAATGCACAAGGATGGCGTGGCCCAGGGCGAAAAGGTGATCCTGGTCGACGATCTGATCGCTACCGGCGGTACGGCGGAAGCGGCCGTAAAACTGCTGCGCCAGATCGGAGCCGACATCGTCTCCGCCTGTTTCGTCATCGACCTGCCGGATCTTGGCGGACGCAAAAAGCTCGAAGCGCTCGGCGTGCCGGTGCGAACACTGGTCGCCTTCGACGGACATTGAAAGTTCGAGTCCGGGGCGTTTTCGGGCGAGCGCATCCTCGCGTGTGAAGGCCGACCTCACATCCCCCTTACGGCTCTGAACAGCGTGAAGGCAGCGACAGCCATCAGGAGCAGGCCGGCGCTGCGGCCGATCCAGGCGGTCGCCGCGTGGTTTTCGATCAGTGCATCGCGTCCGCGCAAGGCAGCAAGCGCCAGCCCGCCATAGATGACCATCTGCACGGCGATCGTCATGGTGCCCATGATCAGCGCCTGCAGCCAGATCGGGCCGTAGATCGGTTTCATGAACTGCGGATAGACGGCGAGCACGAACAGCCAGGCCTTGGGGTTGAGCACGCAGGTAAGGACACCCTGCGCCAGGATCGTACCAAGCGGACGTGCCGCCGCCGCCTCGACCGTGTCCACGGCGATCGTGCTGCGAGAGAGGGTGAAGCCGATCCACATCATGTAGAGCGAGCCTGCTACCATCATGGCGGGCGCTATGACGGGCAGCAGTGTGGACAGGCCTGTGACGAAGACCATGCCGAAGATGGTGTGGCAGATGCCGCCAAGCATGATGCCGGCGGTTGCCGCCGCGCCTGCTTGCCGACCGCCGGTGAGCGCGTTGGCGAGCACGAACAGCATGTCCATGCCTGGTACGACGATAATGCCGACAAGCAGAACGAAATAGAGCCACAAGGCGCTGGTATCCATAGGTCGCATCCCCCAGACCCGGATGCGCCGCCATGGCGGACCTCGTGTCCCAACAAGGCGTTCAGATAGCGTAGCCATCCTGACACCTTGGTGTCAGGATGCGATGGCTGTGCTCAGCTTTGCAGGGATTATTCGGCCTTCACCAGCACGGAGCTTTCGAATTCGATTACCTTGTCGCCGGTGGAATCGAAAGCCTCGCACAGGATGGTCAGCAATCGCCAGCCTGGTCGCGAAGCCAGCGCGCGGTGAGCCAGGCCGGTACGGGTGAAGGTGACCGTCTCGCCCGAAAACACCGGTTTCAGCCATTTGAGGTTGCGGAAGCCGGGCGAGGGGCCGTATTCCGGCTCAGGGCCCGGGCCATCCCAGACGATATCAGGCCGCTTCGGTGTCTTCAGATTGTATTTCATCCAGGTCGCGGCGGTGTGCCAACCCGATGCGCACAGGCCACCGAGCAGGCTGGTTCTGGCTGCCTCTTCGTCGACATGGAAGACCTGCGGGTCGAATTTGCGGGCGAAGGCCTTGATGGCCTCCGGCTCGAAGGTGTGCGAGCCGAGCGTGACGGTGACACCGATGCCGAAATAGTCGTCGAGCGTCATGCCTCGCCTCCCGCACGCGTCAGGAACATGCCGGTGTTTTCCAGTTCGAACACCGCTTCGCCACGCTGATTGAACAGTTCCGCGCGCATGGTGACGAAACCGAGCCGCGGCCTCGACCTGGACAGGCGCTTGGCAAGCACGGTGGTGCGGCCGGTCAGCGTGTCGCCGGCAAGAACCGGCTTCTTCCATTTGACCTGGTCGACACCGGGCGCGCCCTGCGAAGTGGATTCCAGCAGGAACGCGTCGCACAGCATGCGCATGAACATGCAGCAGGTGTGCCAGCCGGACGCGGAGAGGCCGCCGAGCAGGCTGGCCTTGCCGGCTTCCTCATCGAGATGCATGGGCTGGAAGTCGAATTCGGAGGCGAACTCGATGATTTCCGCCGCTGCCACCTGCTTGGTGCCGAGGTCGAGGATGGCGCCTTCCTCGAAATCCTCATAGGCCCATTTCTTGCCGGTCATCACGCAACCTCGTTCAAGCTTGTACGATTATTGTGACTGCTGCCCTGTACTCCTGCAAGACCATGCGGGCCTTGGTTCAGCGCTTTAAGACCTGTGGATGGCATAACCATCGGCAGGTCTCAAATATTCAAAGCCAACCGCGCCGGCGAAAGTAGAGATAGGGCAGGATCGCCGAGATGATCATCAGGCCGATCGCAAACGGATAGCCGACCGCCCATTTCAGCTCCGGCATGATTTCGAAATTCATGCCGTAGATGGAAGCCACCAGCGTCGGCGGCAGAAATATGACGGCTGCGACCGAGAAGATCTTGATGATGGCGTTCTGCTCGATCGAGATCATGCCGAGCGTGGCATCGAGCAGGAAGCTGATCTTCTGCGAGAGAAACGTTGCGTGGTCGGCGAGCGACAGCACATCGCGCGCCAGCGTCTTGATACGCGCGCGCGTATCCTTGCCCATCTTGGTCTGCGTGGCGGCGTGCGCAAGGAAACCTGCCACCCGCTGCAGCGAGGTCAGGCTGTCGCGCACGCTGGAGGCAAGGTCTTCCTTGCGGCCGATGCTCTTCAGGAGTTCCTGGAAGTCGCGGTCGCGGCGGGAGGCTTGGGTGGCCGTCGCCTCGAAGATGTCGCGCGAGATCGCCTCGATGTCGCGGCCGGCCTTTTCCAGGATGTCGGCGAGGCGGTCGACGATCGCTTCAAGCAAGCCGAGCAGGATGGTGTCGGCACTCGTGCAGCCGGTGGCCACTTTCTCGGCACGCAGCGGGAAGGTCTTGAAGGCACGCGGCTCGTGATAACGCACCGTGATCAGGCGTTTTGCCGCCAGCACGAAAGTGACTGGCGACATTTCCGGCTTCTCGCCTTCGGTTTGAGAGGGCAGGTTGGCGGTCATGAAATACCCGCCGTCCTCGACATAGAGCCGGCTGGAGATCTCGATCTCCTCCATCTCCTCGCGCGTCGGCACAGCGATGCCGAACAGGGCCTCGATGGCGGCTTCTTCTTCCTTGGTCGGATTGAGCAGATCGACCCAGACGACCGCGTCACGGTTCTGCTCGAGATCGTCGGCGAGGCGCAGGCGGTCATTGTCCACGACGAAGGCTTTGATCATCGCGTGGTCTCCATGTTGGAAATATGAGGCCCCAAGGGCACAGGCTCATGACGGCGCCGAGGGGAAAAATCCAGCCGACGCAAGGGCGCGATAGACCCGGGGCAGAGCCGCGTCAAGCTGCAAAAGAGCAACTGCCTCCGCGATGCCGGGAACGTGTTGAGCGGCCTTCGTCGACCACCCGTTCAGAAGAACTCGTCGAGCAGCTGGTAATAGGCGAGCTTCAGCGGATCGGTGTCCGATTTTCCGTAAAGAGCGAGGAAAGGCGCGATCCAATCCTCGCCGAGATCGTCGTGGATGCTTCTGCAGGCAAGCGCGAGATCCTGGCAGCGGTCGGCCACGCCAAGCCGGCCGCAGTCGATGAAGCCGGAGAAGCGGTCAGCGTCGACCATGAAATTCGGCAGGCAGGCATCGCCATGGGTCACGACAAGGTCCTCGCTTGCCGGACGCAAGGCGATCAGGTCGGCAAAGACATCGCGTGCCGTGCGGCCCTGCCGTTCACCGTCGAAATCCTCTTCGTCGACGAGCCCGGCCTCCATACGCGCTTTGGCGTCGGCGATGCGCCGATCAAGTCTGTGGTCGAACGGGCAGGAGCGGACGTCCAGCGCATGCAGGGTCCGCAGTGCACTGGCCATTATGGTGACGGTCGTTTCGGCGGGCAGGGAACTTGCCGATTCCAGGTCTCTGCCCGGCATGGCGCTCATCAGCAACCAGTTGCGATCGCCATGCGCCTCGAAAGCCAGGACCTCGGGGCAGCTTATGCCCTGCTGCCCAAGCCAGCGCAGGCGCTCCACCTCCGCGGGCAGTTCGGCGAAGTTGCCGGCTTCGTCGATCTTCAGGAACAGGCTGGGCTTATCGGCGGCTTCCAGCTTGAAGACGCCGGCATTCGAGAGACCAACCGTCTGCTGCAGCGAGCTGTAGCCACCGACGAGCTCCAGGAATGGCTGCGGCAAGGAGATGGCGTTCATGTTCTGGCTCATGACCGGAGCGCTCAGGAGCCAGTCGACGGCAGGGCGAGTGCAAGCGTTGTGGCGATATTTTTCTCGTGGACGGCTTCATAAGGTTCGAAATAGTGAACCCATCCCGCCTCCAGCTCCCGCGCAATAAACGCGCGCAAGTCCAACGAGCGTTGCTGCGGCTGCTCGATGCAGCGTCGAAGGGCCTTGATGTATGCGGCCGTGGCATCGATCAGGGTATCATCATAGCCGCCGGAGGCGATCACCTCGGGGGCGCCGTGATTGGGCAGGATCGCTGCAGGACGCAAGGATCGAAGCCGCTCCAGATCGACCAGATGCTGCGCAAAGTTCTGCGGCTCGCCGACATAGGTGATGGTGTCTTCGACCGTGTCGCCTGCAAACAGCAGCCGCGTTTGCGGCAGCCACAGCACCGTTGCATCATCGCTATGGATGTTGGCTTCGATCAGCCTGACCTCGTGTTTGCCGATCACGATCGTCATTTCGTCTTCGAACAGGGTGGTCGGGAGCACCAGCGGCGAGATGGACGGTGGTCCCTCGAGCGTTCCAGCCTCGATTTCCGTCTTCTGTCGTTCAAGATGAGCTGCCGTGCGGCGATTGGCGATGACGGGGCAGTCAGCGAAGACGCCGGTGCCGGCAACATGGTCCAGATGCCAGTGGCTGAGCACGACGGTGAACTTCCTGACACCTTTGGCTTCAAGGGTGGATCGGATCAGTGCTGCGTGGTCGAGCGAGATATGGGTGTCGTAGATCAGCGCCTCGTCATCGCTGACAAGCGCGTAGCTGGCGATACCGAGCGAAAGTGCGCCGTCATCCACCCAGTTCGGATAATCGGCGAACCGCTGGTTTTCGGTGCGGCCATCAAAGAAGGCGTAGACATCGGGGGCTGGCTGCAAGATACGCACATGCTGGATTGCCGCTGAGCCCATGACACACCTACTGCCTTATCGGGTCGATGCCGTGCAGACGATCACGTGTTGAACTTGAACAGCATGACGTCGCCGTCCTGCACGACATATTCCTTGCCTTCGTCGCGCGCCTTGCCGGCTTCCTTGGCCGCCACTTCGCCGCCCAGCGTGACAAAGTCGTCATAGGCAATGGTCTGGGCCCGGATGAAGCCACGCTCGAAATCGGTGTGGATGACGCCGGCGGCACCGGGAGCCTTGGTGCCGCGCTCGATCGTCCAGGCACGCGTCTCCTTGGGGCCGGCGGTGAAATAGGTGATCAGGTGCAGGAGCTCGTAGCCGGCACGGATCAGCCGGTCGAGGCCCGGTTCATGCAGCCCCATGGCCTCCAGGAATTCCTTCTGCTCGCCGTCCGGAAGCTGGGCGACCTCGGCCTCGATGGCGGCCGAGATGATCACCGTGGAGGCGCCCTGGGAGGCTGCCATCGCCTCGACTGTCCTGGTGTGCTCGTTGCCGGTCGCGGCATCGGCCTCTGCGACGTTGCAGACGTAGAGCACCGGGTGGGCGGTGAGCAGATTGAGGTCCTGCAGGATCCTCAGGTCTTCATGTGCGATGCCTTTCAGCAGGACGCGGCACGGCTTGCCGTCCTGCAGCAATGCCAACGCCTGCTCCATCACCGGCAGGACGGTGAGCGATTCCTTGTCCTTGGCCTGCGCGCGTTTGCGCACGTTGAGGATGCGGCGCTCCAGGCTCTCAAGGTCGGACAGCATCAGCTCGGTCTCGACAGTCTCGGCATCCGCCACCGGATTGATGCGGCCTTCGACATGGGTGATGTCGTCATCCTCGAAGCAGCGCAGCACATGCACGATGGCATCGACCTCGCGGATGTTTGCGAGGAACTGGTTACCGAGCCCTTCGCCCTTCGACGCGCCACGCACCAGGCCGGCGATGTCGACGAAGGAAATTCGCGTTGGGATGATCTCCTTCGACTTGGCGACGTCGGCGATCTTCCTCAGGCGCGGATCCGGCACCGCCACTTCACCGGTGTTCGGCTCGATGGTGCAGAAAGGATAGTTGGCCGCCTGGGCCGCCGCGGTGCGCGTCAGCGCGTTGAACAGCGTGGACTTGCCGACGTTGGGCAGCCCAACGATGCCGCATTTGAAACCCATGATGATGTGGTCCTATCGGGAGTTCGGAATTTGCTCAGGGCTATGGGCGAAAGCGCCTTGGATCGTCAAGTCTTTCAGCGTCGCAAGCGGCATTGCGGCCGTCGTCAGTCGGGGTTCCTGTCGTAAACCCCGGTTCCGTCGGGAAGGACGCCCCATGTCTCGGCGGGCTGTTCAATCCTTGTTGCCGAGCAGCTTCTTCAGCATCGCGGCCATCGGCCCGTTCTCGGGAACCTTGACGGCGGGCTGCTGCGGCCTTGCCTGGCGGATATGGCTCTGAGGCTTGGGCGCGGCAGCCTGTTTTGGCGCCTTGGCCGGCGGCGTATCGTCAGGACCTGTCGGTTGCAGCTTATCGCGCAGCGTCAGAGTAACCCGGTTCATGAAGGAATTGTCGTCGCCCTTGGCGATCATGTCGGCGCTGTCAGCGATACTACCGAGCAGCACGTCCAGCCATTCCTGGTCGGCCTTGGAAAAGTCGCCCAGCACATGGCCGTGGACCATTTCCTTGGCGCCTGGATGGCCGACGCCGATGCGCACACGCCGGTAATTGTTGCCGATGTGCTGGTCGAGCGAGCGAATACCGTTATGGCCGGCGGAACCGCCGCCGATTTTCACCCGCACCTTGCCTGCCGGCAGTTCGATTTCGTCGTAGAAAACGGTCACCGCGGTGGCGTCGAGCTTGTAGAAGCGCAGCGCTTCGCCGACCGCCTGGCCGGAGAGGTTCATGAAGGTCTGCGGCTTGATGAGCAGCACCTTTTCGCCGTCGATCCTGCCCTCGGCGATCTCGGCCTGGAATTTCCTCGACCAGGGCGAAAAGGAATGGCGGCGGGCGATGACGTCCGCCGCCATGAAACCGACATTGTGCCGGTTGTTGGCATATTTCGCACCCGGATTGCCGAGACCAGCGAACAAAAGCATGGCAACGGCCCTCCCGGGCTGCGAAAATTACTTCTCTTCGCCGGCTTCCTCGGTAGCCGGAGCGGCTTCCGATGATTCCTCGGTCTCCGGCTTCATCGCGGCCGAGCCGGCGATGGTGGCGATAGTGAAATCGCGGTCGGAAATGACCGGCTTCACGCCAGCCGGCAGCTTGACCGCCGAAATGTGGATGGAATCGCCGATGTTGGCGCCAGCAAGATCGATCTCGATGAATTCCGGGATCGCGTTGGCCGGGCAGTGGAACTCCACCTCGTGACGCACGATGTTGAGCACACCGCCACGCTTGATGCCGGGCGACTTCTCTTCATTGACGAAGTGAACCGGAACGTTGACGTTGACTTCGGTGTTCTTGCCGATGCGCAAGAAGTCGACATGCATCGGGAAGTCCTTGACCGGATCAAGCTGATAGTCCTTCGGCAGGACCTGGATCTTCTTGCCGTCGACGTCGATCGTGGCGACCGTGGTCAGGAAACCACCGCCATGGATCTTGTAGAAGATGTCCTTGTAGGACAGGGCGATAGCCAGAGGGGGCTGCTTGTCGCCGTAAATAACTGCAGGCACTTTACCTTCGCGGCGAACTGCACGGGCGGACCCCTTACCGACCTGTTCGCGCGACTCGGCCTTGAGCTCGTAAGTATCGTGGCTCATGGTATTTCCTTTCGCGTTGCTGGAGCATTTCCGGTTTCCGGCAAGCCGGGTTCCGAAAATGTCGAAAGCCGCGAAATCCGCGGCCCTCGTCCGCGTTGCCTCCAAGGGTGTCTACGCGGGTGGCGGCTCTATAGCGGAAGGCGGCCAAACGCGCAAGCATGGCCGCCTTTCCTGGCTTTGTTCCCGGCTTACTCCGCCTTTTTCGCTTCCTTCATGTTGGGCAGGAAGATGGTGAGCAGACCGAGCAGGGGCAGGTACGAGCAGATCTGGTAGACGAAGTCGATGCCCTTGGCATCTGCCACCACGCCGAGGATGGCTGCAGCGATGCCGCCCATGCCGAAGGCGAAGCCGAAGAAGATGCCGGCGATCATGCCGACACGGCCCGGCACCAGCTCCTGCGCGAACACCACGATGTTGGAGAAGGCCGACGACAGGATGAGGCCGATCAGGATGGTGAGGATCACCGTCCACTCCAGGTTGGCATAGGGCAGGATCAGCGTGAAGGGCAGCACGCCGACGATCGAGAACCAGATCATCGCCTTCTGGCCGTAACGGTCACCGAATGGTCCGCCGAGCAGGATGCCGAGTGCCGAGGCGCCGAGGAAGGCGAACAGCAGCACCTGCGACATCTGCACGGAAACGCCGAACTTCTCGATGGTGTAGAAGGTGTAGTAGCTGGAAAGGCTGGCGATATAAGCGTTCTTGGAGAGCACCAACACTGTCAGGATCACCAGCGACCACGTAACGCGACCACGCGAGAAGGGCGAGACGTGCACCGCCGCAGGGCGATTGCCGACTGCCTTGCGGTAGCGGATGTACCAGTTGCCGACTTGCCAGAGCACGACGATACCGATCAGCGAGCCGATGGCGAACCAGGAGATGCTGGTCTGGCCGAAGGGCACGACGATGAACGCCGCTGCCAGCGGTCCCATGGCCTGGCCGAAATTGCCACCCACCTGGAACAGCGACTGGGCAAGGCCGTGCTTGCCGCCCGACGCGAGCCTGGCGATGCGTGACGATTCAGGATGGAAGATCGACGAACCGATGCCGATCAGCGAGGCGCCGAGCAGAAGCAGCCAGTAGTGGCCGGCATAGGCGAGCACGATCAGGCCAACCAGCGAGGAGGCCATGCCCCACGGCAGTGAAAACGGCATCGGCCGCTTGTCCGTGATAATGCCCACCACCGGCTGCAGCAGTGAGGCTGTGACCTGGAAGGTGAAGGTCAACAGGCCGATCTGCCAGAAATCGAGGCTGTAATTGTCCTTAAGGAGCGGATAGATAGCCGAAAGCAGCGACTGCATAATGTCGTTGATAAAGTGGCCGAAGCTCACTGCCAGAATGACGGTGAAGGCTGTAGTGGTCGCCGCGCTCGTCGCGCGACCGGCTGTCGCTGCGGTATCGGTCAAGATCATGCTCCTTGCTATGGCGCGCTGATTTTCAAGCGAGGCCGGCCTGCAAATGGTAGCTTTTCACGGTTCCGGTGCGCACGTACCAGAGTGCATGTTGCGCCCATCGCTTCGCGACCTCGAAAGCTCACCATTTTCGGCGCGTCCTGGCTCGAATCTAGCCGCACCCTGTTGCGGCGACAGCTGTCGCCGCGCTGGCGCTTATAATCCTGTTGTGGCGCTGCTTCTTTCGTGGTTTGGTCCATTTCTTACGCAAGTGGGCCAAAGCCATGCCGACAAGTGTCTCCTATCTTGAAGCGCCGGTCACCGATCTGCACCGCCGCCATCGTGAGCGGCTGGAATGGCTCGACCGTACCAGGGACCTCGTGGTCGCCCTGCCGTCGGAATATCCGGACGGCTATACGGTGCCCGATCACCGCCACATCCGCAGCCAGCTTCTGCATGCCTTGACCGGCGTGGTTCTGGTGAAAACGCATTTCGGCCGCTGGATGGTTCCACCTGATCACGCCATGTGGATCCCGGCCGGTATCAAGCATGCGGTGGAGATGCAGGGCAACGTCTCGATGCGCTCGGTCTATGTCGCGCCCGACTCCGTCGCCGGCCTGCCGACGAACCTGCGCGTCGTCGGCGTCAGCGATCTGATGCGCAGCCTGATCATCGAGGCGGTCACGCTGCCGACCGACGAGCCACCGAGCGAGCGCGGCGCTCTTCTGATGGCGCTGCTTCTGCACGAGATCCCCGCCATGGAGGAACGGCCGCTCGGCCTGCCATTCCCTCATGATCCCCGCATTGCAGCTCTGTGCCGGCGCTTCGTCTCCGAGCCGTCGCCGCATGCCACTATCGACGATTGGGCCGAGACCGTCGGCATGAGCCGGCGCACCTTCACCCGCGTGTTCCACCGCGAGACGGGGTTGTCGCTGTCGACCTGGCGCCAGCAGGCGCTGCTGCTTGCAGCCTTGCCGCGGCTCACCGACGGCGAACCGGTGACACGTGTGGCGCTCGATCTCGGTTATGACAGCGTTCCGGCCTTCACCACCATGTTCAAGCGTATGCTGGGTATCTCGCCGCGCGGGTATCTGCGAGGGGCGCGGGAGGTCGGGTGAGGCGGAAGTGATCCGGACGGCTTCTGCGCCATCTGCTGCAATGCTCTGTGCCCTATCCAGCAGCGAAAGGGGTAGATACGAAGATCAAGGATCTGTCGTCAAACTTCGCTCAAAAATGCTTCACTCTCTTCTCACCGGGATTTCGAACCAGACTGTGTTCGCTATCGTTGCGATCGCCTTGATCGCTGGACTGGCGCGCGGCTTTTCTGGTTTTGGCGCGGCGCTGATCTTCGTGCCGCTGGCCAGTTCGGTAATCAACCCCAAGATCGCAGCGCCGCTGCTGCTGGTGGTCGATGGCGTGATGACCGTCGGTTTCGTGCCGGACGCATGGCGACTGGCCGACAAGACCAATGTCTCCGTCATGGCGCTCGGCGCTGTGGTCGGCGTGCCGCTCGGCACTTATGCGCTCGCGCATCTCGACCCGCTGACGATCCGTTGGTCGATCATCGCCATCGTGGTTACACTTCTTCTGCTTCTGATGTCGGGTTGGCGTTATCATGGCCGCCCCAAGGCTTTGCTGACCGTCACGGTCGGGGCGATCTCAGGCATCTTTTCGGGTGCGGCGCAGGTCGGCGGACCGCCGGTCGTGGCCTACTGGCTGGGTGGTGGCTTTACCGGCAACACGGTTCGGGCCAACATCATCCTCTATTTTGCCGTCTCTTCAGCCATCACTGCGGCGAGCTATCTCTGGGGCGGCCTTATAACCACGTCAATCGTGGCGCTGGCCGTTGTGGCAGCACCAGCCTACGGGATAGGGCTGTGGCTCGGCGCGCATATGTTCGGCATCGCCAGCGAACAGACTTTTCGCAGGCTGTGCTTCGGACTGATCGCGCTTTCGGCGGTCATCAGCCTGCCGGTTCTGGACGGGATACTGCGGTAAATGGCGCAGTTTCAAACGTTCTTGAGCATCCTACGCGTCCGAATGGATACGTGAGCTGCTCTAGCTCTTTGTTTTTACGCAATTCAGGATGGAAAACCACTGCGCACTTTTGCTGGTACTGCTCTAATCGAACAGGCTGGAAACCGATTCTTCCGTGGCGGTGCGCGAGATCGCTTCGCCCATCAGGTCGCCGATCGAGATGACGCGGATATTGTGCGCGTCGATGACCGCCTGGGTCGGCTGGATCGAATCGGTGATGACCAATTCCTGCAGCTTGGAGCCGGTGATGCGGGCCGCCGCGCCGCCGGAAAGCACGCCGTGGGTGATATAGGCGGTGACGCTGGTGGCGCCGTTGGCCAAAAGCGCATCGGCCGCGTTGCACAGCGTTCCGCCGGAATCGACGATATCGTCGATCAGCAGGCAGTCCTTGCCGCGCACGTCGCCGATGACGTTCATGACTTCCGATTCGCCTGGCCGCTCGCGACGCTTGTCGACAATGGCCAACTGGGCGTCGATGCGCTTGGCAAGTGCACGGGCGCGGACCACGCCGCCGACGTCAGGCGAGACGACCATGACGTTGCCGAGCTGCTTGTATTTGGCCTTCACATCGCGCGCCATCACAGGCACAGCGAAGAGGTTGTCGGTCGGGATGTCAAAGAAGCCCTGGATCTGGCCTGCATGCAGGTCGAGGGTGAGCACCCGGTCGGCGCCAGCGCGGGCGATCATGTTGGCGACCAGCTTGGCGGAGATCGGCGTACGCCCTGATGCACGGCGGTCCTGGCGGGCATAACCGAAATAGGGGATGACCGCCGTGATGCGCCTGGCAGACGAGCGCATGAAGGCATCGATCATGATGAGCAGTTCCATCAGGTGATCGTTGGTCGGATAGGAAGTCGACTGCAGGATGAAGACATCCTCGCCGCGCACGTTTTCCTGAATCTCGACGAAGATCTCCTGATCAGCGAACCGCCTGACACTGGCCTTGCCCAACGGGATGTTGAGATAGCGGGCGACCGCTTCGGCCAGCACCCTGTTGGAATTGCCCGCGAAGAGTTTCATGCACCGTACCTGGTGGTGGAGTTTATGGGGCTTTTAACCAGCCGTGCCGGTATTGCAAGCGCCGTATTGAGGAATCCGCAGCTGAATCCCAACAAAGGTTTAACCCAGCGGAAGGAGGTTCGGGGTGCTAGCCGGCTAGATTCCCGGAGCAATTCCAGCAAAAGTGCGTAGCGGTTCTGCGTCCGGAATTGCATCAACAAAAAGTTAGAGCGTTTCCGCGTTTCCGAGAATAACGGAAACGTTCCAGAATTAGCCGGCGGGGCGCCCGGCCAGCCAATTGGTCAACTGGGCCATAGTCTGATCGGCGATCGCCTGCATGGTGATGGGCGGTATGGCTGCCCAGCCCTCCGTGCCGCTGACGGTTGGTGCCTTCTGCTGACCATTGATACGGTGCAGGCGATTCCCCGCAGGATCGTAGACGTCCCAGACATAGATGACGGTGGTGTTCTTGCCTTCCGAGATGGTCGAGAAATAGCCTTTCAGCACGTGGGTAGCACCCTGGCCGGCGCTGCCGGCGAGCGTGATGCCGCTTTCCTTGGCACGCGCGGCGAGGCGCTGGGTAAGCGGCGTGGCCGCCTCCACGGAGGCGCCGACGATCGGTGCAATCTGCAGCCGGGTGTTGCCGAGCACTGCTGCCGTCTGCGCCGGCGTTGGGGCAGCAGGAGTGGTGCCAGCGGCTGCGGGCGCCGGAGCACCGGCGATCGGGTTTGCCAGAGTGCCGGGCTGTACGGTTGACGGAGCAGGCGTGCCCGTGATGGGTTGCGTCGTCGCTTGCGCGATGGGGGCCGGCTGCAGAGCGTCATTTGCCCTGTTGCAGGCCGACAGCACCATGGCAACAAGCAATGGCGCGATGGTCAGGCATGATCGCCTCATCGACTGACGAACTCCTCGGCGACGAACAAATGCCCTTCCCGGCATCGATTCAGCGCACGATCAAGTCGAGATCATGGCGCGAAAGCGGCTTCGGCTGCGATTCGGTCGTCAGATAGGTGCGGCCGAGCGTCATCGCGGTCTCTGTCTCGGAATCCATGATGATCATATGTGCGAACAGCGTCATGTTGGGTGCGATCGGCTCGGGATTGCCCTGGTAGAACATCGGCATGTCCATCCAGGATGGCGTGAAGCGGGCACCGACCGAATAGCCGCAGGCGTTGAGCCGGTGACGGGTCAACCCATGTGCTTCCATGGTGCGGGCATGAGCGTCGAAGACATCGCCGAAGCTGTTGCCGGGCGTCATGGCTTTCTCGACCGCAAGCAGGGCCGCATGGGAAGCATCGAACAGCTCCTGGTGGCGCTTGGAGACCTTGCCGGTGAGGGCCGTGCGCATCATCGGCGCGTGGTAGTGGTGGAAGACACCAGCCCACTCCAGCGTGAGCTGGTCGTTCTTGGTGAGCTTGCGTCGGCCTGCCTTGTAGCGGCAGAGCAGCGCGTCGGGGCCGGAGCCGATGATGAATTCGTTGGCCGGATAGTCGCCGCCACCGGAGAAGACCGCGCCCTGCATGGCAGCCAGGATCTGCGCCTCGTCGCCACCCTGCTTGATCAGCGGCAGGGCCGCGTCCAGCGCGTCGTCGCTCAATGCGGCAGCCTTTTCGGCCTTGGCGATCTCGGCCGGACTCTTGAACAGACGCAGCCTGCCGACAATGCCGGAGGCGTCAGCGATCTGGCCGAAGGTCTGCAACTGCTCGTCAAGCCTTCGCCCGTTGTAGGCAGTCAAGCCATGGGTGTCGTATTCGACGCCGATGCGCGCGCCAAGCAGATCAAGATCGTTCAAGAGGTTGCGCAAATCGATTGCCGGATTGGCGTCGGCACGGTCCATCCAGACCATGATGTTGTCGATGGTTGAGGTGTGACGGGCCTGTCGAAGGTCGGCCGAGCGCGTGAGCAGCACCATCGAACCGTCAGCCTTTACCACCAGACATTGGAAGAAGCAGAAACCGAACGTGTCGTATCCGGTCAGCCAGTACATGCTTTCCTGCGCGAACAGCAGGATGGCGTCGAGCTTCTTCTCGGCCATCTCGATCATTAGCCGGTCGCGGCGGGCGTCGTATTCGGAACGTTCGAAATGCAGTGCCATCAGCCATTGTCCTCCAGCACGATCGCCGACAGCTGGCGTCCATAGTCCGGCTCATTGCGGTGGACGGTGCGGCGATAGGAAAAGAAGAGATCCTCTTCCGCATAGGTGCAGCGGTCGAGTGCCTCGGCGGTCACGCCAGCCTGTCTGAGCCGGTTGATCGTATAGTGGTTGAGGTCGAACATCGCGTGGCCGGCCTTGCCAGATGGCGCGAAATAGCGCTCGTTATCGGCATCTGCCTCGACAAAACGGTCGACGAATTCCGGTCCGACCTCATAGTTGCGCGGGCTGATCGACGGGCCCAGAACCGCGACGATGTTCTCGCGCCTGGCGCCGAGGCCTTCCATGGCGACGATGGTGTTTTCGAGAACGCCGGTAAAGGCACCTTTCCAACCGGCATGGGCGGCGCCGACTATGCGGGCGCCGGGATCGGCAAACAACACCGGCCCGCAATCGGCGGTCGTGGCGGCAATGGCGATGCCCGGCCTATCCGTGACAATGGCATCGACCTTGGGCCGCTCGCCGTCAAAGGGTGCTCTTGCCACGACGACATCGGGCGAATGAACCTGGTGGGCGCTGAGCAGATGGGTTGCGGGCACTCCCATCCAGCCGGCGACACGGCGGCGGTTCTCGCGCACCAATTCGGGATCATCGTTGGAGCCGGCGCCGATGTTGAGGCCACGATAGATGCCGCTGGAAACACCGCCGACACGGGTGAAGTAGCCATGGCGGATGCCCTGCGGTGCCGCTTTTTCGAGCATCGGAGACCGGATCGGCTCCGGTTTCGTTTCGTTCAGCATGTCTGTCTTGTCTTTGTCAGGCCAGGATTCGTCAAGGCGAGGTGCCGACGGTTCGAAGCGCGGACAGTGGGGCAGGGCGGGGGGCGAAGTCAATCGCGATCGGGTGCGGTCCTGCAGGGTGGGATCAACGCAATGCGGCCGCCCAATAAGCGAAATGATCGATCATGAAAGGGATTCGTGGTGGATCGTCCACAGCCTCCGCCAGCTCCCACAAGCGGTGTGCGCCGGTGAGCACCTCGATGCGCTCGCGCTCGAGCACACAGCCGGAAAGGGCCTCATAGCCGGAGACGATGCGTTCTGTCAGGTCGGTGGAAATGAAGTTCGAATAGATGAAATCCCTATGCAATGGACCGAAGCCGGAATCGGCGAAATCGTAAACGCCGTTGAGGCGGTTGGTTTCGTGATCGAAAGCCATGTTCCAGCCGTGGCCGTCGAAGAAGCCGTAGGTTGTGCCGTAAGGGTCCGGCGGCAAGTCGGCCCATGAGGCAATGATCCGCTCGGCCAGGATCTTCAAATCGCCCGACAGAACCGGCAGCACCTTGTCGCGGACCACGTCGGGTTGTGACCAGGCTTCGACCGGTCCGGCGCCGGCAGCACGCATGGTCTCCACGTCGAGGCCGTGCAGATCGACGTAGAAACGGGCGAGACGCAGTGCCAGGTCCTCGCGCGCTTCCGCGGGCAGGCGGGCATAATGAGGCGTCTCCAGATAGTTGCCCTTCAATTTGCGATGGCGCGAGAAGATCCGCGGACCCGCGATCAGTTGGATATCGGGAACCGGCATGACGATGGCGGGGCGGATCACGTCGAGAAGGCCGATCTCCCGGATCAGCGACCTTTCCGCGAGCGTGTTGCGCGGGAACTTGAAGATCAGCCGCTCGTCGACGTCCACTGCGATTGAATCCCAGCCCTGGGTAAGGAGGCTGAAGCAGGATCCGGTCAGGTCGGGAAAATGGGCGACGATCTCCGCCTTCAATGCGTCGAGTTCGGTTTCCTGCATCGTTTCCATCCCAGCCCGAACTGCTAGCTGACGCGGCTGCGGAACACCGGCAGCGCGATGTCCTCATGCGCGATGGCCAGCACCTTGAACAGCTCGCCCATCGCCTGCGGGTCGGCAAGGCGCTCGACCTCGCCAGACAGGCGCTCGCGTGTGGCTTCGTCGGCATTGGTACCGAGCCGACCGGCACGCTCGAGCAGGCCCATGCCGAGCAGGAACGAGCTCTGCGTCGTAAAGTCGGCGCGCAGGCCGGCCGCTCGGGCGGAAGCGGCCAGCGCGGCGAAGTCGACATGCGAGGTGAGATCGGCTTCGCCGGGGCTCGCCAGTACATCTTCGTATTCATGGCTGCGCAAAGCCTGCAGGGTGTCGCCGACCCCCGGCTGTAAATGGCCATAGTCGAAGAACAGGCCCGCGCCGCCATGCGTCGTGATGCGCTCGGCAATCGTCTGCATCAATGCCGAGCGTGCCGGGGCGAGTTCGACGACGGCGCCGTCGGGTGCGGTCTCCGCATCGGGCGGTAGAAGCGCAGGGTCGAGTGACGCAGCCCCAGCGAAAAAAGCGAGGTCACCGTTCGTGTCGAGCCCCACCATACGTTCGTGCCAGCCATCTGCAGTTCGCACGAATTGCCGGATCGGAATGGCATCGAACAGCTCGTTGCCAACGATCAATAGCGGCGCGTCGGGCAAGGAGGTTGCCATTTCATGCCATTCGACGCTTGCGGCGATGCCGGCCAGCGCAGCCTTCTGGATCTCACGCAAGCGCGGGCTGGTTTCGATGAGCGCGATCGAGGCACCCGCGACAAAAGCCGGGTCGAGGCGTTTCAAGGTGCGCAGCATGTCCTTGGTCAAAGTGCCGCGGCCCGGTCCGATTTCGGCCAGGGTAACGGGCATCGGTGAGCCGACTGCGCGCCAGGCCTCATAGGTCCAGACCGCTACAAGTTCGCCGAACATCTGGCTGACCTCCGGCGCGGTAACGAAGTCACCGCCGGCGCCGAAGGGCTCGCGTGTCGTGTAGTAACCGGCCTCGGGATCGAACAGGCAAAGCGCCATATATTCGCTGGCCGGGATAGGGCCGACGGTCGTGACCAGTTCGATGATGCGGCGTTTCAGCCGGGTCATGCCGGTTGCGCGTGGGTGACGGGTCTGGCTGATGCCATGCACCATATGCCGATGAGAACCATCGGCGCCGACAGCACCATGCCCATGGTAAGCCAGCCGCCGAAGAGGTAACCGAGTTGCTGGTCCGGTTCACGGAAGAATTCCACGAAGATGCGCGAGAGACCGTATCCGGCAACGAAGGCGCCGGAGACGAAGCGAGGCGTCATCAGCTTCAGCCGCGAATGGGTGAGGAAGCGCAGCACCAGGAAGAGCACGAGGCCTTCAAGCAGCGCTTCATAGATCTGGCTGGGATGGCGGGCGAAAGGGCCGCCATTGGGGAATTCGACCGCCCAGGGCACGGTTGTGAGCCGCCCCCAAAGCTCGGAGTTGATGAAGTTGGCAAGGCGGCCGAGTCCAAGGCCGACCGGGACGCCCGCTGCCACCACGTCGAACAATGACCAAACATGGATGCCGCGCGAGCGGGCGAAGAAATACATCGCCAGGATCGTGCCGGTAATGCCGCCATGGAAGGACATGCCGCCATCCTGGAGGTAGAA
This sequence comes from Mesorhizobium loti, assembly GCF_002858745.1. Lineage (GTDB taxonomy): Bacteria > Pseudomonadota > Alphaproteobacteria > Rhizobiales > Rhizobiaceae > Mesorhizobium > Mesorhizobium loti_F. The sequence continues at coordinate 76,726 of NZ_PJRO01000018.1, forward strand.
GATCTCGATCGGATTGTTGAAGTAGCGCGGGAAATTGTAAAAGAGCACGTAACCCAGCCGCCCCCCAGCGACGATGCCGACGGCGGCCCAGATGACGAAGTCGTCGACGTCGATGGGCTTCATCGGCAGTCTGCCGTCCGGCCACAACCGTGTGTTGGTGACGAGGCGCTTGGCGTACCACCAGGCAAACAGGATGCCGACGACATAGGCGACGCCGTACCAATGCACTTTCAGGGGTCCGTAGCCGAAGAACGGGCCAATCTGGAAGATGACCGGATCGATGTTCGGAAAGGAAAGTGCGGCAAGCGGCAGCAGGTCGCTCATGAAATCTCCCATGCGGGTCGCGTTCGGGCGCGGACCATGGGACAGGCTTTTGGCGGGGTCAAGGCAGAGCAACCTTGCATTCTGGCATAGGGCTCATTAGGTCAAATCAGCCAACAGGGGTTTTGCAATGTCGACCGGACCGAACCGCATCCTCGATGAATTCGCCAAGCTGGTGACCGATGCGGCGGGAGCCGCCCAGGGCGTACGCCGTGAGATGGAAACCGCATTCCGTGCGCAAGCCGAGCGGCTGCTGAATTCCATGGAGATCGTGCAGCGCGAGGAGTTCGAGGCGGTACGCGAGATGGCGGCCAAGGCGCGCGAGGAGAACGCCAGACTCGCGGCGCGCATCGAAGCACTGGAAGCGCAGCTTGGCGGCTCCGCTGCCCCCAAGGCCGAAAAGCCGACCTCCGCCACCACTGCCAAGCCCCGCGCAAAAAAATAATTCGTTAAATCTTTCCACAACCCGCCGTCTGAAAAAGCGCTTTGTCGTGAATCGCTTAACGGAGACGTGTGACTCTTTGTGACTCGGCTTTCCACATGCGAATGGCCCGCCCCAAAAAATTGGGCTGGTCACGCGACTCCCGATCAATAGACTGAATTTGCTGCATGATTCGGAACGGGTCATGCGCCGGGCGGTGGGGTCCGGTCATGGGTTGTTGCGTCGAGCAGTCCAGGCCGTCCGAGTTCTAGAACAATTGTTCGTTGTGCGTGCCTCCCCCGCGGAGCGTGCGGTGGCGCTCCCAGAACGACAGGAAGCATTCCATGGAACTTCTCGAACTCGAATTCTCCCGCGAGATCCATCCGGTCGATGTGATCGAGCAGGTGGCGCACAACAATGACTGGTCGTTCGAGCGAGCCGGCGACGATGAGATTTCGATCTCGGTGACCGGAACCTGGACCGATTATCACGTATCCTTTTCCTGGATGGAGGATTTCGAAGCGCTCCACCTGGCCTGTGCCTTCGACATCAAGGTTCCCGAGAACCGCACGCTGGAGGTGATGCGGCTGTTGTCGCTGATCAACGAGCAGATGTTGTTCGGCCATTTCGACCTGTGGGAGCAGGAAGGCGCGATCATGTTCCGCCAGTCGCTGCTGCTCGCCGGCGGCGTGGAGCCATCGAGCCAGCAGGTTGAAGTGTTGCTTTCCTCGGCGCTGGAGGCATGCGAATGCTATTTCCAGGCGTTCCAGTTCGTCGTCTGGTCGGGCACTTCGGCCAAGGACGCGCTGTCGAGTGTGCTGTTTGAAACCTATGGCAATGCCTGATCGCCGAGAAAAATGACTGCCAGTACCGAGCGTAAATCTGAAATCACCTTCGCTGACTTCGACCGTGTCGACATCCGTGCCGGCACGATCGTAGAGGCTGAGCCTTTTCCGGAAGCGCGTAAGCCTGCGATCAAGCTGAGGATCGATTTCGGGCCGGAGATCGGTGTGAAGAAATCATCTGCGCAGATCACCAAATATTATACGCCGGAGAGCGTGGTCGGGCGGCAGGTCTTCGCGGTGGTGAATTTCCCGCCGCGTCAGATCGGCAAGTTCATGTCCGAGGTGCTGACGCTTGGTTTCCCCGATGCCGACGGCGACGTCGTGCTGGGCGCGATCGAACGCAAGGTGCCGGACGGCGGCCGCCTGTACTGACCGCCTAGCGCATCGGCCCGAAAATCGGAATCGATTTTCGGAAAGCACGATGCGTAGATTCAAAGTGTTAGAGCGTCCTTTGCGCGTCCGAAGGGACGCGCGGCGCTCTAATGCCTGATCAGGCCGCGAGTTTCTTGCGTCTCCCGAGCGCCTCGTTCACAGTCTCCATGAACATGTCGGCGCAGGCTTTCCAAGTGTAGCGCATGGCGCGTTCACGCGCCTCGGCCCGGCTGACGGTCAGGGCATCAAGGCAGGCCTGGCGCAGATCATCCGAGACCTTGCCGCCGATGCCGTCGCCAACGATGTCGATCGGTCCCGTCACCGGATAGGCTGCAACCGGCGTTCCGCCGGCCAGTGCCTCGATGATGACGTTGCCGAAGGTATCGGTGCGGCTGGGAAACACAAAAACGTCGGCGGAGGCGTAGAGTTCGGCGAGTTCTCCGCTGGGACGATGGCCTAGGAAATGCGCGTTGGGATAGCGCGCCGTCAGCTTGGCGCGTTCTGGCCCATCGCCGACAATAACCTTGCTGCCGGGCAAATCGAGATCGAGGAAAGCCGGCAGGTTCTTTTCGATGGCGACGCGGCCGACCGACAGGAAGATCGGGCGCGGGAAGGGCAGGTCGCCGCGTTTGTCGGGGCGGAAATGCTCGATATCGACGCCGCGTGTCCAGGGCTTCAGCTTGTTGAAGCCGCGCGAGGCAAGATCGTCAGCCAGGGACTGGGTGGCAACCAGTGTGCCTTGGCCGGAATTGTGGAAATCGCGCAGCCAGTTGTAGGCCCAGCTTTCCGGTACGGGCAGGCGGGCGCTGAGATATTCCGGAAAGCGCGTGTGGTAGCTGGTGGTGAAGGGGCGGCCATGTGCCCGGCAATAGCGCCTCGCCATGATGCCGAGCGGGCCTTCGGTGACGAGGTGGATGTGATCGGCGTTCGAATCCGCAATCAGCCGGGCGACATGACGCGGTGTGGTCAACGCAAGCCGGATGTCAGGGTAGGTCGGCAAGGGCAAGGTGCGAAAGGTGTTCGGCGTCAGGAACTGTGTTTCGACACCTTGCGCCTTCAGGGTTTCGGACAGCCGCTCCAGCGTGTGGACAACACCGTTAACCTGCGGGCGCCAGGCGTCAGTGACCATCAGGATGCGCATGGGACCTCGCCGCAATGCCGCTGGGGTTTGTTCGCACGTGACCGGAAGGGAAGGCGACACAGCGGCCATTCCTCGCGCCAGTCCGGCCTGGCAGGCAGGACGCCGGGATCCAGGCGCCAGATCGAATCATGGACAATCGCGCGCTTCATGGCCGCTCTTGACCATGTTTTCATGACGTGGCGATGAATTCGAGCCGGGTGGCTGCTCGAGGCTCCAGGGGGTTAGGACGGCACTCTGATGATCGCGCGCAAACCACCGAGCGGGCTATCCTCGAGAGTTATGTCGCCACCATGGGTACGGGCGATGTCGCGTGCAATGGAAAGGCCGAGACCGGTGCCGCTCGCATCGAGGTTGCGTGCTTCGTCCAACCGCACGAAAGGCTTGAAGACTTCCTCGCGCTTGTCCGCCGGGATGCCTGGACCATCATCGTCGATCGTCACCACCAGCGAGCCGCGGCTGTTGACGGCTTTGATCTCGACCGTCTTGCCGTAACGAAAGGCATTGCCGGCGACATTCGACAGCAGACGTTCGAAGGCGTTCGGTCGCACATGCACAAGCTTGGGTCCGCTGACAGTGGTGGTCAGCTTGCGTTTGCGTAGCGCTGCTTCGTCGCGCAGTTTCTGGAAATAGGTTTCGAGGTCGAAATAGCCCTGGTCCTCGGAAGCTTCGCCACGCGCGAAGGCCAGGTAACCTTCGAGCATGGACTGCATGTCCTGGATGTCCTGGTTGAGCGCCTCGGTATCGGTGCGCTTGCCGCCGATCAGCGCCAATTGCAGCTTGAAGCGGGTGAGCACGGTGCGCAGGTCATGGCTGACGCCGGTCAGCATTGCCGTGCGCTGCTCCATCTGACGTTCGATTCGCTCGCGCATCTGGATGAAGGCAAAGCCGGCGCGCCGCACTTCCTCGGCGCCGCGCGGCCGGAAATCGCGCGGCATCGGCCGGCCCTTGCCGAAACTCTCGGCGGCTTCGGTGAGTGCCAGGATCGGACGGATCTGGTTGCGCAGGAAGGGGATGGCGATCAGAAGAAGCACCAGCGAGGCGCCGACCATCCAGATCAGGAAGACGATGGTGTTGGAGGCATAAGCCTGGCTGCGGCGCACGAAGACGCGCAACACCTTGTCCTCGAGCTGGATGCGCACCTCGATGACGTTGGAATTGCCGACCGTGTCGATCCAGAAGGGACGGTTGATCTGACGGGTGATCTCGGCTGGAAGCACGTCGTCCAGGATGGAAAAGAAAGGTCTCGGTCCTGGCGGCGGTAGCGGATCGGGTGGCAGCAGGTCTACCTTCAGCTGCATCCGGTCCTGCGCCATGCGGATGATGTTGGCGTAGTCGGTCTCGCGCGGATAGGTCTCCATCAGGTCGACGACGGCTGCGATATCGCGCACCACCGCTTGTGACAGCCGCTGCGTCATCTGCTGCCAGTGCCGCTCGAGGAAGACATAGGCGACAACTGACTGCAGAAGGATCATCGGCGCGATGACGATGATGAGCGAGCGGGCGTAGAGCCGCTTCGGCATATAGAAGGAGACGAGGCGCCAGAACCTGCGCCAGCCGCGCGGCAACGCTCCCAACGTGCGCGTGATGCGTCCGTCTTGCGGTTGCGGTCTCTGCAATTCCGAAGTCGCCATTCACCTACCGGTTTGCAATGCTGCCGCTCAGCGGCAGTATCGCATTCTATTCCACGCTCAACCGATACCCAATACCGCGCACTGTCTGCAGCCAGACGGGATTGGCCGGATCGCGCTCGATCTTGCGGCGCAGACGGTTGATCTGGACGTCGATGGTGCGCTCGCCAACCTCCGAATCGTCGCCGACCAGTTCATGGCGCGGGATCGTCTCGCCGGCGCGGGCGGCGAAGATCGCCAGGATTTCCTGTTCGCGGTCGGTCAGCTTCAAGGCCTCGCCGCCTTTCTTCAATTCACGCTTGGCGATCTGGAAGGTGTAGGGGCCGAACACCAACTGCTCGACCTTCGGCGTGGTGGCGGGACCACCGCGGCGCAGGATGTTGTTGATACGCAGGATGAGTTCGCGCGGATCGAACGGCTTCGGCAGGTAGTCGTCGGCTCCGGCTTCAAGTCCGCTGATACGGTTGTCGGTCTCCGAGAGCGCCGTCAGCATCAGAATGGGTACATTCTTGTCGGTGCGGAGCGAGCGGGTCAGGTCGACGCCGCTTTCGCCGGGCATCATGATGTCGAGCACCAGGAGGTCGAAGTCGAGACCGATCAACTTGCGTCTCGCTTCGTCGGCATTGCCGGCCACGGTGATGCGAAAGCCATTCTCGGTCAGGTATTGTTTCAGCAGGTTGCGGATGCGCGTGTCATCGTCGACCACCAGGAGATGCGGCGCATCGTCGTCCGGAGCGGGCGGCCTGTCGGTCCTCTCAATGTTCTCCATCATCGTCCCCTGATCGTTTCTGGGTAGGATTCGCGGGCAAGATATCAATCTGAGCCCTCAATTCCGGGTTGACCATCGCTTTTAAGAACAACTCAATCGAAGCGCGGTTCCCTAAACCGGAATCTCCCAATGCCGTATGGATGCGGCGTGACTGTGGCCGCGCCAGCGCCAGCGCCAGCGCACGGCCCTTTTCGGTTGGGTAGAGTTCGCGCTGGCGGCGGTCGCGCGGACCTGGAAGCTGCACAATATGATCGGTGTCGATGAGCTGCTTGAGCACACGCGCAAGCGACTGCTTGGTAATCTTGAGTACATCCAGCAGTTCCGCAACGGTCAGGCCTGGCCTGCGGTTGACGAAGTGCAGCACACGGTGATGTGCACGGCCGAAGCCGTAGTCAGCCAGGATTTCATCCGGATCCGAGGTGAAATCGCGATAGGCGAAGAAGAACAGCTCGATGATGCTGAAATCAATGCCGTCCTGTTCGCCTACCGGCGTTTTGATCGGGGTTCCTCGAACGGTCTTGCGGTCAGCCATGATGGTCCTGAGTCTAGTCAAAAAATATGTCAGTATTGTTGACGTATTTTTCGGGCAGTGGTAATTTTCGATAAGCTTTAGGGCTGATTGCGCACGAAAAGGCAAGGCTGCAACGCCTTCCGGAACTTTTCAGCGGCGTGCATCCGAGCCTGCGCAAGCATCGCGCAGGTCGCCCTCAAGCCGAATCGACAGCAACGCAACGTGACAACGCTGCGCGGGCCTGCCTGCGCACGGGAGGACTCCATGACGACTGTTCCCTTCGACCAATTGGATGGTTTCATCTGGATGAACGGCCAGTTCATCAGATGGGCCGACGCGAAAGTTCATGTACTGACCCACAGCCTGCATTATGGCGGCGCCGTTTTCGAAGGCGAACGCGCTTATGGCGGCGAGATCTTCAAGCTGACCGAACACAGCGAACGGTTGCATGAATCGGCGCGTATCCTCGGCTACACCATTCCCTATTCGGTGGCCGAAATCGACGAGGCCTGCCGCTCGCTCCTGAAGATGCAGGGCTTCCAGGACGCCTATGTGAGGCCGATTGCCTGGCGTGGCAGCGAGCAGACGTCGGTCGGCGCGCAGAACAACCGCATTCACTGTGCGATCGCCATCTGGCAGTGGCCGAGCTACTTCGACCCGGAACTGAAGATGAGAGGTTTGAGGCTGGATTGGGCCGAATACCGGCGGCCGGACCCGCGCACCGCGCCGTCGAAATCGAAGGCATCCGGTCTCTATATGATCTGTACCATGTCGAAGCATCTCGCCGAGGCGAAAGGCTACGCGGATGCGCTGATGCTCGACTGGCGCGGGCGGGTGGCGGAGGCGACCGGTGCCAATGTGTTCTTCGTCAAGGACGGCAAGCTGCACACGCCGACCGCCGATTGCTTCCTTGATGGCATCACCCGGCGCACAGTCATGGGACTGGCCCAGGAGCGCGGGATCGAGGTCGTCGAGCGCACCATCTTGCCGGAAGAGCTGGCGGATTTCGATGAGTGTTTCCTGACGGGTTCAGCGGCGGAGGTCACGCCAATCAGCGAGGTCGGCCAATACCGATTCGCGGTTGGAGCGGTTAGCAGAACGCTTGTTCGGGCCTATGCGGATGTGGTGTTGCCCAGAAAAGTGGTTGCTGCAGTGTAAGAAAAATCGGCGATTTATGGGCAAAAAGCAGTTTTGCGCTGGTTTTTTGTACGCGCTTTTTTCTGCCATTTGACTTTCAGCAGATTCGCGGTCTCATCTTTGCGTCTACCTGCGGCGGTAGGCATCCTAAGGAGGGACTACAGAATGGAAACACTTCTTCCGATCATCGTCCAGGTGGTCACCGGTATCATCGGCGGTCAGGCGGTGGGTGCGGCGCTGCAGCAGGCGGCAATGTCCCAGCTTCCCAAGCTACTCGGTGGTGCGATTGGCGGCGTCGGTGGCGCAGCTATCCTCGGCAGCCTGCTCGGCGGCGGTGGAGCGGTTGATCCAGCTGCGGCAACGGCTGCCGTGCAGGGTCTGGGCGGCGCGCTCAATCTCAACAACATCGTTGGTGGTGCCGGCGGTGGCGCGATCCTGACCGGCATCATTGGCCTGGTCATGAACGCGATGAAAAAATAAGCGCAGCTATTTCGAGTTTGGAAATGGGCGGCTTCGGCCGCCCATTTCATTTACCGAAGCTCGGTCGGCCCGCGCCTCGGCGAACTGGACGCGAACGCGTTCGCCCACTAGTTGAGGGGAACGCGATCAAGGAGCCATTATGGGTCAGCTCAATGCCGGTATCGTGCCGGTCACGCCGTTCCAGCAGAATTGCACTATCCTGTTCGATGGCGACAGCAAGGCTGGGGTGGTGGTCGATCCCGGTGGCGATGTCGAGCGTATCCTGGCAGCGGTGCGTGATAACGCCATTTCGGTCGAAGCGATCTGGATCACACACGGCCATATCGACCATGCCGGTGGTGCGATGGACCTCAAGGACGCGCTTGGCGTCGACATCATCGGTCCGCACGAAGACGACAGGTCACTGCTCGACAATCTGGAAAACCAGGCCCGCCGCTTCGGGATCGCCGATACGATCCGCAATTGCACGCCGGACCGTTTCCTGAAGGAAGGCGAGACGGTGTCCTTTGGCGATCACACTTTCGAAGTGCTGCATTGCCCAGGTCATGCACCAGGCCATGTCGTTTTCTTCAATCGCGAGGCTCGTTTCGCCCATGTCGGCGACGTGCTTTTCCACGGCTCGATCGGCCGTACCGATCTTCCTGGCGGCAGTCACGAGACGCTGATCCGCATGATCAAGGAAAAGTTGTTGCCGCTCGGCGACGATATCGGCTTCTTGTGCGGGCATGGCCCCGGCAGCCGCTTCGGCGACGAGCGCCGCTCCAATCCGTTCCTGGTCTGATATCTCGACCCTGGACCTTTCGGGCGAGGTAAGAAAAAGCGCCGCTTGGGGCGGCGCTTTTGGGTTTAGGCAGGGAACTTGAAAGTCTGTGGCGGATCAGTTGGCAGTACAGAAATGCTGCAGTCCGTCATAACCCGTAAACGTGCCTGAACGCGCGTTGAACGAGCGGTAGCGGTTCGAGCAATAGCTGTACCATTCCGGGCTCCATGGCTCGACGCCGGCATAGGAATAATACTGCCGGACGACAGGCCGCGGGCGCACGACATAGCGGGGACGCGGCTCGTAGTACGGGTCATAGTCGTCGTAATAGGCCGGTTCGCGATAACGCGGCTGCGACAGGGCGCCCGCAATGATCGCGCCGGCAGCGAGGCCGACAACACCGGCGGCCAATGCATCGCCGCCGCGGTCGCGGTGATGGCGACGCCAGCGCCAGTCATCAGCACTTGCAGGTGAAAAGGTTGCCAGGGTCGTCGCGCCGACGGCGACGGACAGGATGGCGGCTTTGACAAATCGGTTCATGACGGTCTCCTTCGTTCCGGTTCGCCCGCTTCTGTCGGAGGCGTCGTCCGGTCTTACAGCCAGTAATAGGCGGTCGTGGCTGAACGGAGGCTGAACGAAATCGCTACCGCGAATTCCGTCAAATACGTCCCACCGCGCCATTCTGCGGTGGGCAATGCTCAGTCGGTCAGGGTCGTCCGTGTCCGATCAGCTTAGCCGACCGTGAGGTTGACCGCCTTGGGACCCTTGCCGCGCTTGTCCGGCTCGGTGTCGAAAGTTACTTTCTGTCCATCTTCAAGACCAGGGAGCCCGGATGCCTGCACGGCGGAAATATGAACGAAAACGTCCTTTGCTCCATCGTCCGGCGTAATGAAGCCGAAGCCCTTGGCATGATTGAAGAATTTGACAGTGCCGGTCTGCGGCATGGGAAACTCCTTGTGAACCCCATCAGTCCAGTCTCTGGGCACATGGTGACCCAGAGCGGAAATTTGTCGTTTATTTTGGCGGTATCGGCAAGAAAAACTTTTGCCGTTGGTTAGCCGTCGAGCGGCGAATGCTTTGGCAGTCAGACAAAAGGCGCGGCGAAAACCGCCGCGCCTTTCAGATTTGCTGCCGCTCGCTGATCGGGCGCCGTCTTATGCTGCGGTCAGATTGACCGCCTTCGGTCCCTTGCCCTTGCGATCTGGCTCGACTTCGAAGCTGACCTTCTGCCCATCAACCAGCGTACGCAGGCCGGAGGCCTCGACGGCGGAGATATGAACGAAGACATCCTTGTCGCCGTTGTCGGGCGTGATGAAGCCGAAGCCTTTGGTGGAGTTGAAGAACTTTACGGTACCGGTCTGGGCCATTGGAATAACTCCTCACCCGTTCAATGATGGGTTCTGCCCTTCGTCCTGCGCCGATGGGCAGTTCCCGGTGGTTTTTTCGGCGCTCATGCATTTGCGCATGACAAAACCCCCCGCCGAAAAACGGGGCTGTCAGAGATTCACATTATCGGGGAAAGGGTCGTGCAAACGTTCCAGTCTCCGGGTCGCAAATGCCCGAACACAGAATTTATCGCACGGAAATGTGATCGTTGCAAGCTGGAGGCGGGTACCAAGAACCCAGCTTGCGCCCGCACTAGACCTTCGGCAAGGCAGGGTCATCTGCCACAGGCCGGCAAAGATAGGCACAGAGCTGAGAGCAGAGCCGTTCACCAAGGAACGCGGCGGCGCTTGCGTTGGCCTTCGCAACGTCTATTCAATCGGCTGACATGGCTGCTGCGGTCGTGGACCCAGGCTATGTCCCCGGCGCAAACGCCGGTGGGGGTGATGGAGAGAGGGCCATGACGTTTCTGAAATTCTTCTTGCGACCGCAAAGCCTTGTGCTCGCCGTTCTGGTGATCGTGCTGGCGGCCTGTACCGTCGTCGTGGACGAGGGACCAGGACCTCGACCGCGCCCGCCTTATCCGGGTCCAGGTCCGCAATACTGCACGCGCGAATACGAACCGGTCTGTGCGCGACGCGGTGGCGACAGGCAAACCTTCGCCAATGCCTGCATGGCGCGGCGCGAGGGCTATCGCGTCATCGGCGACGGTCAGTGCCGTGGCGGCGGCTGGGATGATGGTGGCGATCGTCCGCAGTTCTGCACCCGCGAATATGCTCCGGTCTGCGCACGCAGGTACGGACAGTTGCAGACTTTCCCGAATGGTTGCGAAGCGCGCGCCGCCGGCTGGCGCATCGTCGACGACGGTCCGTGCTGATTGTCTGCTCCAGGCGCCGCCATGGCGGCGCCTGGAATGAACGAATGGATACGCCAAGCTTGAAACCGTCATGCGGATAGCCTAGGTCGCAACAGGCTCATACGAACATGGCAGGTGTCCCATCAACCGGGCATTGAGAAGGCGCGAAGGCGCAAAAGGCGGAGCGGGTGGCTCTGGGCAGCCCCCACGCGGCGGCGATCTCGACCGTGCCGTTGCACAGGCGTTGCAACTGCATCAGATGGGGCGGCTGCAGGAAGCGGAGGGTCTCTATCGACAGGTTCTCGCTGCCAAGGCCAGCCATGCGGCGGCGGCGCATTTTCTAGGCCTTCTGCTGCACCAGACCAGCCGTAGCGCTGAAGGATCGGCCCTCATCGAGCAGTCGCTGCGGGCCGAGCCCAGGAACCCCGATTTCCTCAACAATTACGGCACGGTGTTGCGCGATGCCGGCCGGGCCGTCGCCGCGGCCGATCAATTCCGCAAGGCTGTCGCGGCAAAGGCCGATCACGCCGCGGCACGCGAAAACCTTGGCTCGACGCTGCGCCAGATCGGCCATTTCGACGCCGCCGAGGACGTGTTTCGTGCCACGATCGGCCGCAATCCCTTCCACATGCGCGCAAGGGCAGGGCTCGCCGAGACACAGCAGGAGGCTGGCCGTCTGGACGATGCGTTGGCTACTTTCCGCGAGGCGCTGACTATCCGTCCGAAGGATGCCGACCTCAATCACGGCTATGGCGTCGGGCTGATGGAGAAAGGCCGTCTGGCCGAGGCGGCTGAATATTTCCGTACCGCGCTGGCTGCGGAGCCGGCGCAGGCCAAGTCCTGGATGATGCTTTCCCAGGTGAAGCCGCAGCGCGAGCGCGACAGCGAACTGGCCGCCATGGAAGCGCAACACGCCAAGGCGCCGGCCGACAGCCTGGCGCGCATGCAGCTTTCCTTCGGGCTCGGCAAGGTGCATGACGATCTCAAGGTCTACGACAAGGCGTTCGATTATTTCGCCGAGGGCAACGCCATCCGCCGCAAGGGTATCTCCTACGATGCCGCAAGGACGCGTGCCGAATTCGAGGCGATGAAGGCGACCTTCACCAGGGAGTTCTTCGAAAAACACAAGCCGAGCGCGATCGAGGACGATGCACCGATCTTCGTCGTCGGCATGCCGCGGTCGGGTACGACGCTGGTCGAGCAGATCATCGCCAGCCATCCGCAGGTGTTCGGCGCCGGCGAGTTGATCATCTTGAAGACGGCAGTGGGCAAAGGTTTCCCGCTCGACATGAAGGGTGGGTTTCCGGCCGGTATCGCCGATCTGCCGGACAAGGCCTTCGCCGATGCCGGTCACGACTATCTCGACATGCTGCATGCCCGTTATCCGGGCTTCAAACATGTCACTGACAAGATGCCGGGCAATTTCCTGCTGGTCGGCTTCCTGCACTTGATGCTGCCCAAGGCGAAGATCGTGCATTGCAGCCGCAATGCGGTGGCGACGTGCCTGTCGATCTTCAAGTCGCATTTCCGCGGCGATGGCCATCTCTACGGCTACGATCTCGCCGAACTGGCCGATTTCCACAATCTCTACGTGGACATGATGGCGCATTGGCACTCGGTTCTGCCGGGCGTCGTGCACGATGTGCGTTACGAGGATTTCGTCGCCGACCAGGAAGTCCAGAGCCGTGCGTTGATCGACTATCTCGGCCTGCCCTGGAGCGATGCGGTGCTGTCGTTCCACGAGAATGAGCGGCAGGTGCGCACGGCTTCGGCCGCCCAGGTGCGCCAGCCGATGTACAAGGGATCCGTCGACCTCTGGAAGCGCTATGGCGACCGGCTCGATCCGCTGATCGAGCGGCTGAAGTAAGGCGAAGGCCGATAGGCCAGAACAGGATCGATTGGTCTCTGTCGGCGCCAAGAGGCGCGCCCAAACTTCAAAAACAAACCGCCGGATCGTCTGGGGATACGATCCGGCGGTTGGAAGCCAGCCTGGTGGAAGGTCGGCCTCTGGCTACTTGATTGGAGCGTTCATCGCCCAATTGACACCGAACGGATCGTGCAGGCTGCCCCAGCGATCACCCCAGAACATTTCCTGCAGCGGGGTCTCGATTTCGCAGCCGACTTCCACCGCGCGCTTCCACCAGCTGTCGATATTGTCGGCCTGGAGGATAAGCTGCATCGTATAACCCTGAGCTGGCCTGTGCGGCTGGCCGTGCTCGGGATAAGCGTCACACAACATCAGCGAAGACCCGTTGATGTAGAGGTGGATGTGCATGGTGCGGCCCTGCTCGTCCGGCGGATAGGCAAAGACTTCCTCGGCGCCGAAGGCACGCTTGTAGAATTCGGCAGCCTTCGCGGCGCCGTCCACCTGCAGATAGGCGATCAGGCCGCCGAGCACCTGCGGACGTGGGTATTCGGTCTGTTTGGTCGTGTCGTTCATGGGGCTCTCCTCTCGTTTATGGTCAGCTTATGGGTTCAGCGAATTGGCCCGGGCGATAAGGCCGAACGGCCGGTTTGCCCATCCATCAGCGGTTTCGGGCCAGCCAATGTCCTTGCGCAGTTCGATCGGCAGCGAACGAAGCACACGCTCGGTCCGGGCGCGGGTGCGTGCCGCCGAGTATTCGGTCGCGATGCGACCAATGGATGACAGGATCGACATGGTGCATTCTCCCTTTGTTGGCGGCGACATCATTGTGCCGACACTCAAGGAACGAATGGCGCGACTGCTCTCCGACAAGGGGTCAGAATTTTTTTTCTGGAGCAATTCCAGGAAAAGTAGGAAGCGGTTTTCCGTCCGGAATTGCGCAAAAAAATTAGAGCGTTCCGCGTTTCCGCAAAACCGGAAACGCTCTAGGCTCGAAAACGCCCGGCAATCAGTGCCCTGGCCGGCCCGTCTTGCCCGGCCGGCGCTTCTGCCTGGCCTTGTCCGCCGGGTCCTCATAGGAGCCGATGCCTGCGCGCTCACGCACGATCGGCTTGACGTCCTCCGGTTTGACCGGACGTGTGCCCTCGACCGGCTTTTCCGTGCGCCGCACCGTCATCTCGTCGAGGGAATTCTTTCGGAACAGCGATTTGCCATCGTCGGGCGTGCCGTAATCCGAGCCGTGCGCCTCGGCAGCCGTCTGCTTCTTGAACAGCGAACGCGAGATCGCGCCGGCCGGCGTCTCCTGGTCGGTGCCAGGCCCCATGTCGTCGATGGAGGGCTTCTGGAACAGTGGCTTCTTCACCGGCACGGCACCATCCGCACCCATCTCGTCGAGATGCGGCTTGCGGAAGAGATTGGGCCGGGCAGCCTTGGCTGCTTCTTCCGCGGCACGCGCTTCGTCGAGCTTGCGGAACCGTTCCTGTTCCTCGACCGTACGATGCTTGGCGACGCCCTTGTTGTGCTTGCCTTTCTCGCGACCCGAGGATGGGCTCTGACCTTCAACCTCGCGCGCCAGCGGGTCGTCGGAGATGGCGAGTTCCATCTCGCGCAGGCGCTTGATCTCGTCGCGTATGCGGGCCGCCTTTTCGAAGTCGAGATTGGCGGCGGCATCGCGCATCTGCTTGTCGAGCGCCTCCAGGTGGGCCTTGAGGTTGTTGCCCATCATCGCGCCGGCACTGTCGGTGAACTGCGAGATGTCGGCGCGGACGTGGTCCTTTTCGTAGACCGAATCCAGGATGTCGGCGATGCGCGACTTCACGCTTTCGGGCGTGATGCCGTTGGCGGTGTTGTATTCCATCTGCTTTTCGCGGCGGCGGTTTGTCTCCGCCATCGCGCGTTCCATCGAACCGGTAACGTTGTCGGCATAGAGGATAACCTTGCCGTCGACATTGCGCGCGGCGCGGCCGATGGTCTGGATCAGCGAGGTTTCGGAGCGCAGGAAACCTTCCTTGTCGGCGTCGAGGATGGCGACGAAGCCGCATTCGGGAATGTCGAGGCCTTCGCGCAGCAGGTTGATGCCAACCAGCACGTCGAAAGCGCCAAGCCTGAGGTCGCGCAGGATCTCGATGCGTTCGAGCGTGTCGATGTCGGAGTGCATGTAGCGCACACGGATGCCGTTCTCGTGCAGATATTCGGTCAGATCCTCGGCCATGCGCTTGGTCAGTACCGTCACCAGCGTGCGGTAGCCCTTGGCGGTGGTCTCGCGGATCTCGCCGACGACATCGTCGACCTGGCTCTTGGCCGGACGCACCTCGACCGGAGGGTCGATCAGGCCGGTCGGGCGGATGACCTGCTCGGCGAAGACGCCACCGGACTGCTCCAGTTCCCAGGAGCCGGGTGTTGCCGAGACGCCGACGGTGAGCGGGCGCATGGCATCCCACTCCTCGAAGCGCAGCGGCCGGTTGTCCATGCAGGACGGCAGACGGAAACCGTATTCCGCCAATGTCGCCTTACGCCGGAAGTCGCCCCGGTACATGCCGCCGATCTGCGGCACGGTGACATGGCTTTCGTCGATGAACACCAGCGCGTTATCCGGGATGTATTCGAACAGCGTCGGTGGCGGATCGCCGGGGTTGCGGCCGGTGAGGTAGCGTGAATAGTTTTCGATGCCGGCGCAGGAGCCTGTCGCCTCGAGCATTTCGAGATCGAAGCGCGTGCGCTGCTCGAGCCGCTGCGCCTCCAGCAGGCGTCCGGCTTTTTCGAGCTCCACCAGACGATGCTGCAATTCTTCTTTGATCGACTTGATGGCCTGGTTGAGCGTCGGTCGCGGTGTCACATAGTGCGAGTTGGCGTAGATCTTCACGCTCTTCAGGTCGCCGGTCTTGTTGCCGGTCAACGGATCGAATTCGGTGATCGACTCGATCTCATCGCCGAACATCGAGATGCGCCAGGCGCGGTCTTCGAGGTGGGCCGGGAAGATTTCGATCGTGTCACCGCGTACGCGAAACGAGCCGCGCACGAAATTGGCGTCCTGCCGCTTGTACTGCTGGGCGACGAGGTCGGCGAGCAACTGGCGCTGGTCGAGGCGGTCGCCGATCGACATCTGGAAGGTCATCGCCGTATAGGTCTCGACCGAACCGATACCATAGATGCAGGACACCGAGGCGACGATGATGACGTCGTCACGTTCGAGCAGCGAGCGCGTGGCCGAGTGGCGCATGCGGTCGATCTGCTCGTTGATCGAACTTTCCTTCTCGATAAAGGTGTCGGTTCGCGGAACGTAGGCTTCCGGCTGGTAGTAGTCGTAGTAGGAAACGAAATATTCTACCGCGTTCTCCGGAAAGAACTTCTTGAACTCGGAATAAAGCTGGGCGGCGAGCGTCTTGTTCGGCGCCAGGATCAGGGCAGGGCGCTGCGTCTCCTCGATCACCTTGGCCATGGTGAAGGTCTTGCCCGAGCCGGTGACGCCGAGCAGCACCTGGGTGCGGTCTTCGTTGGCGACACCTTCGACGAGGTCCTTGATGGCCGTCGGCTGGTCGCCGGACGGCGTGAACTCGGTCTCCATCTTGATGGTGATGCCGCCTTCGGATTTCTCCGGGCGCTCAGGGCGGTGCGGTGTCCACAACACCCCGTTCTTGTGCAACGGGTTGCCGCTCTCGATCAGGTCGGCCAGCGCCTGGACCGTCGCTGTGACACCCGAATTGGACAGGAAGGCAGCGTCTTCAAGGCTGATGTCGAGGCCGGCGACCGGGTTGAGGCCGGCGGCAGCGCGCTCCTTGGCGGAAGCGGCACCACCCATGGAGGTGCCACGCGCCGTGCGGGTCGGCGCTGCGCTTTTCTCCGGCACTTTCTTGGGTTTCGGTGCGGCTTTTTCGGCCTCCTTGGAAATCTGCTCGGCCCAGTCCGAAATCGAGCCGCTCAAAGGTGCTCCAGTGAACTCGGCCTGCTGTGCTTCGTCGAAACCGCCACGATGCAATGGTTCCGAAGCGTCGAGGAAATCGGTGACGCCGTTGCCGCGCTTGCGCGGTGCGGAACGATCCTCCGAGCGAGGCGGGTTCTTTTCAGGGGATTTGGCCATGCTCCGAATATGGGAGGAGTTCGCCGAAATGGGAAGAGCCGAAAGGTCGTGAGCGACCGTTCGGCGGCAATGTCTGCGGTGCTCCTGACATGAGGTTGTCAGGAGTGGATCACGGACAGGGGAAGCCTGGCGCGATCTTGCAGTTGTCTCCAGGGCGCGGCCGCGGCGGGCGTGGTTTCCAGCCCGGGCGATGCGGCGGTTTTTGCCAATGCGGTGGCCGTTGCCAGTGCGGCGGGCGATGCGGCGGGCGCACGACGATTGTCGGCGCAATAACTACGGCGGGCGGCCTGCCGGCATAATTTGTCAGGAAATTGGCCGAGACCCAACCGGACAAGCCTGAGCCGCGCACGTTGCACCAATTGTCCTCACAGCCACGCAGGTTTACGCGGGTGCCTGCCATCAGCGTGCCGAGCTTGGCATAGCCGGCTCCTGGGCCGGAGCGCACATTCACGTTGCCGGTGGTGTGGGCGCTGGCGGCCAATGCTGGCGCCGCGGCTGCGAGCCCGCCAAGCAGGGCAAGAGCCGTGACCAGTTTGTGAAACATAGTCCCCTCCATAATATTCGGACGCTGCATATTAGCCCGCTTGAATGCAGTCGCCAGTCCTGCTTGACGCTATGGTTACGACCTGGGTCCTGGCTGGTTTACGCTAAGTCAGGCTGGCCCGGTACACTCCTCCTATCTGCTCCATTCAGTCGCCGCTCGGCGACCCTATCTTTTCAGCTTCGGGGACGGTGAAGGGCTGGATTTGGATTGTACTTGGCTGGCGTTTGGTCAGCTTCATTCTTCTGGAGGAGGAACCGCGTGACAGACCTGCAGGACGTCTATGTCCAATCCGATGCGCTCGGCCTGGCCGAGCTGGTACAGCGTGGCGAGGTCACGCCGCTGGAAGTGGTAGAGACTGCGATCACGCTGATCGAGCAGATCAATCCCCGGCTCAATGCTGTCATCCACCGGCTCTACGACATGGGCCGAGCGACGGCGGCCAAGGTCGATCGCAAGGCGCCGTTTGCCGGCGTTCCATTCCTGGCCAAGGAGCTTGGCAGCTCTTGGCAGGGCGCGCCGCTGACCAACTCGTCATCCTATATGAAGGGTCTGCTGGCACAGGCGGATTCCGAGACGGTGCGCCGCGCCAAGGCAGCAGGTCTCGTCCTGGTCGGCAAGTCGAATGCCCCGGAAAACGGCTGGTCGATCTCGACCGAGCCGAAACTCTACGGCGCGACCATCAACCCGTGGAAGGAGGGCATCACCGCCGGCGGCTCAAGCGGCGGTACGGCGGCGGCGGTGGCATCCCGCATGGTGCAGATCAGCGAGGCCAGCGACGGCGCCGGTTCTATCCGGGTTCCTGCTGCCTGCTGCGGTATCGTCGGGCTGAAACCCTCGCGCGGCCGCGTCACGCTCGCTCCCGACGGCGATTTCTGGTACGGCGGCGCCTATTTCCTGTGCCATTCGCGCACGGTGCGCGACACCGCAGCTTATCTCGACGCCGTGGCCGGCGCGCTGCCTGGCGATGCCTATGTGCCGCCGAGACCCGTCGAAAGCTGGCTGGAACTGTCACGGCGCGCGCCGAAGCGGCTGCGTGTCGGTTACACCGTCACCTCCAACAACGGCACATCGGTCGATCCGCAGGTGAAAGCAGCGGTGCTGGCCACTGCCAAGGCGCTGGAAAGCCTTGGGCATGATGTCGAGGAGCATGACATGGCGCTCGACGGCAATGACGCGTGGCGCACCTATTGCCATATGGGGCCGGTCGAAACGGCAGCGATGTTCGAAAACCTGGCTGATGCAATCGGACGCCCCGTCACCCAGGATGACGTCGAGCCGATCACGTGGGCGGTGATCGAGCGTGGCCGGTCGATCAGCGGGGTCGAGCATGTGCGCGATGTCGAGAAGCTGCGCCAGTTCAGCCGTGCGATCGCGCAGGACCTTTCACCCTACGACATTTTCGTCACGCCGACGCTGACGCAACTGCCTCGCCCGATGGGGCACTACGACATGTCGATGACCGATCTCGACCGTTACAATGCAAAGTGGGCGGATGCCGGTTTCGCTTATCCGTTCAATATTTCCGGCCTGCCGGCGATCTCGCTGCCGCTCGGCTGGTCGCAGGAGGGCATTCCGATCGGCGTGCAGCTCGTTGGCCGTTATGGCGACGAAGCCGCCGTGCTGGCGGCCTCAAGCCAGCTCGAACAGACGATGCCCTGGAAGGACAAACGCCCGCCGATCAGCGCGTGAGGAGCGGGGTTGTGGCGGGCCTATTCGCTGAGTCTGACTTGCCAAGCTCCATTGCTGACACATTTCGAGCCTACGAAAGGCCCCGCTGGACGGCCGCCGGGCGAGGTTAAACCGCTGTGGATGTTACATAACGAAGGCCTGAAATGAACCGTGATCAGGTTCCTATTGCGGTGCAGCATGGCGGAACCTAATTTGCGGCCGTCTTGGTGAGCGGCAGGGGCGAGCAAAGGCAGACGCGTGCGGGAATCCAATGGGATTACCGCCGTGACTGGTTCCGATTGGAGTACGGCTTGGTACCGGCGGACATCGCTCCCGCGGCGCTAGAAGTGTCGCGAAAACCCGTTCGCTTTGCAGCGATGAGCATGGTTCTGTCCGCTGGCGCGGAGAGCGATCGCGATGAACAGGCAATCCGCTCCAGCTTTTTGTCTTGTCGCATGATCCTTGTCCGAAAAGTCTGCAACTTTTCGGGATCATGCCGTGGAGCCAGCGTCGCCGCATGAGCAGCATCACGGGACGCCTCGTCAAGGGAAGCATGTGGCTCAGCCTGTCCAGGGCGATCGTCAATGGATTGGCGACGCTCTCGACCTTCGTGCTGGCCTGGTATCTGACCCCGGCCGATTTCGGTCTCGTAGCGCTGGCCACGACGATGCTGCTGATCGTCGACACGGTCACCCAGATTTCGCTTTCCGAAGCGCTGATCCGCCACAAGGCGCCGGATGAATCGCATTTCAGCGCAGCCTGGACGCTGAATGCCTCGCGCGGATTGCTGCTTGGCTTGCTGTTCGCGGGTTTCGCCTATCCGGCAGCGCTCCTGTTTGACGAGCCGCGGCTTACAGGCGTTATGCTGGCATTGGGCGTCAGCATCCTGTTGGGCGGGCTCATCAATCCGCGCCGGATCATGCTGCAGCGCGACCTGATCTTCTGGCAGGAGTTCGTGCTCGCGGTCTCGCAGAAGCTTACGGGCTTCGTCGCGGCAGTAGCGATCGCCATCATCTATCACAGCTATTGGGCGCTGGTGATCGGCACGCTGGTAAGCCAGGCCACCAATGTGGTGGTTTCCTACATGGTGCTGCCCTTCCGGCCCAGGATCACGTTCCAGCACATGAAGGAGTTCTTCTCCTTCTCGGCCTGGCTTACCGCGGGCCAGATCGTGAATACGCTCAACTGGCGCTTCGACTACCTGCTTGTCGGCAAGATGCTCGGCGGCTCTGCGCTCGGCTACTATTCGCTGGGCAGCAATCTCGCGATGATGCCGACGCGTGAGGCTACCATGCCGCTCACGCAGACGATCTATCCCGGCTTCGCCAGCATTCGCCATGATCCGGCGCGTCTCGCTGCCGCCTATCAGCGCGTGCAGGCACTGGTGGCGGCGATCGCGCTTCCTGCCGGCATCGGTGTCGCGGTGATCGCGGACCCACTGGTCCGGCTGACATTGGGCGAAAAATGGGCACCGGTGATTTTCATCATCCAGGCGCTTGCGTCCGTCTTCGCTTTGCAGACCTTGGGTTCGCTGGTGCAGCCACTCGGCATGGCCAAGGGCGAGACGCGGCTTTTGTTCATCCGCGATACCCAGATGCTGCTGGTGCGTGTGCCGGTGATGGTGATCGGGCTGGTCATGGCCGGCCTGCCGGGCGTGATTCTCGGCCGTGTGTTCACCGGCCTGTTCAGCGCGCTGGTCAACATGATCCTGGTGCGCCGTTTCATCGGCGTCAGCGTCTCGAAGCAGCTTTGGGCGAATGTTCGGGCACTTGCCAGCATCGCGCTGATGGCTGCCGGCGTCGCGGTGGCGTCACACTACCTGGACTACACAACCGACAAGATCGAACTCGCCAAGCAACTGGCGATCCTGGTGAGCCTTGGAGGCTTTTTGTACTGCGCTTCCACCTTCCTGCTCTGGATCCTGATGCGACGGCCCGAGGGGCCGGAAACGGAGATCCAGAAAATCCTAGGCAAAATCTATTCGAAAGTCCGCCCCGCCTGACGACACGCGGCGACGGCGTGCGGCCGTCCAACAAGCCAGATGGAGACATCCATGACACCGAAATCAAATCTGGTCCTGATCAATGAATTGCAGGACAGGATCCATGACTGCCTCAAGGACTATCTGTCGGTCGACGAGCCAATGGCGATCCTCGACTTTCCGGACATCCGCAACTGTGGCGATTCCGCGATCTGGCTGGGGGAGATGGCCTATCTGAAGGACCGCTACGGCAAGCGGCCGGCCTATGTCTCGCGCATCGACGATTTTTCCGCGGAGGAGCTGGAACAGGCGATGCCGAGCGGACCGATCTTCATCCATGGCGGCGGCAATTTCGGCGACATCTGGGTCGCGCACCAGGATTTCCGCGAGCGGATACTCGAGCGTTTTCCGAACCGCCAGATCATCCAGTTTCCGCAATCGATCCACTATGTGTCGCCCAAGCGCATCGAGGAAAGCGCGCGCGCCATCGCGCGTCACAAGAACTTCGTGCTTCTGGTGCGCGACGAGGAATCGAAGGAATTCGCCGAGAAGCACTTCGACTGCCAGGTGCGCCTGTGCCCTGACATGGCTTTCGCCATCGGCGCCATCAAACCGGCCGCGGCCGAGTTTCCGGTTCTCGCCATGCTGCGGTCGGACAAGGAAAAGGCGGGCGATCTCGATCTGGCCGCCTATGGCGATATTCCGGTCGAAGACTGGACGAACGAATCCGCCCGCAGCGTGCGCGTCTCCAAGGCGATCGGCGCCGCATCCGGCTTGCTGACGCTGAAGACTGGCGAGGTGAGGCTGCGCAAGTTGGACGCTGCGGCGCACAACCGCTTCCAGCGTGGCATCCGCCAGATCGCGCGCGGGCAGGCCATCGTCACCGATCGTCTGCATGTTCATATCTGCTCGCTGCTGATCGGCCGCCCGCACGCCGTGCTGGACAACAGTTATGGCAAGGTTCGGCGTTTCATGAACGCTTTTTCGGGCGGAACCGATCTCTCCTACAAGGCAACGTCGCTCGACGATGGCATTGCCTGGGCGCGTGGCCAGGCAGGACAGAGGATCGCCGCATGAGGTCGCAGGTGTCGGAGAGCCATGGAGGCAAGCTGCGATGAGCCTCGTTACCTTCATCATCCCTGTTCGCCACCAGGACAATGCCCGTGACTGGGCGCTGCTCAAGGCAAACCTTACCCAGACCGTCGCTTCGATTTCGAACCAGACCAGTGGTGATTGGCAAGGCATCATCGTGGCCAACGAAGGCGCGGACCTGCCTGAGCTGCCGCAAGGTTTCAGCGTCGTGCGTGTGACATTCCCGCCGAACGTCCTGCACGAGATCGACAAGGCCAATGTCGAGGATGTCTATGATGCCTTCCGTGCCGACAAGGGGCGACGTGTGCTGATGGGCATGCTGGCCGCGCGCGACAGCGATTTCTTCATGATCGTCGACGACGACGATTTCGTCAGCGCCCGCATCGTTGAACACGTGGCTGAAAACCAGGGCGCCAACGGGTGGACGATCGACAAGGGTTACATCTGGGACGACGGCGGCAAGATCCTGCTGGGTTATGACGACTTCAGCCATCTGTGCGGAACCTCGCTCATCATCCGCACTGCTCTCTATGACCTGCCGGAGCGTTTCGAGGATGCTTCGCTGGACTGGATTAAGTCGATGCTGGGCAGCCATGTCCGCATCGCCGACATCCTGGCCAGGAACGGCACGCCGCTGGCGCCGCTGCCGTTCCGTGGCGCGGTCTATCGTGTCGGCCACGCCGGCTCGCACAGCAAGGCCCCAAGCCTGCTGGTCAAGTACTTCCTGAGCTGGGAAGCGCTGAAGCGACCACGGCGCCTGCTGCGCAATATGGGCAAGCTTCGGCTGGTCGACGATGGCGCAAGGCGGGAGTTCTTCGGCCGGGCCGCGTAGCGCTCTCGCCCGACTTCGCGAAGCGCTACTTCACCCGTTGCGGGCGAGTGTATAAACCGGGGCAAACAAACCTGGGCCGTGCGTGTCGAACTATCCGCTTTCCTACAAGCTTTCCTGGCTGCCGCGCTTCCTGAAGCCGTCGCTCGACGGCAGTGCGAAGGATTTCGGGCCGGCGGGAGCGGAGTTGATAGCACCCCGACCAGCCAGGACCGTGCGGCTCGCCTTCATCGGCGATATCTCGGCAGTCGCCTCCAGGCAGGCGCCGATATGCAATCCCGTGCTGAAGGCACTGCTCGGTTCCGCCGATCTGGTGATCGGTAATTGCGAAAGCCCGATCGTCGAGCGCGTACGGGCGAAGCTCGGCACATGGATCGGTACGCACCATGCCATGGAAGAGGCTTTCCTCGTCGATGCGCTGGTCGCGGTCGGCATTCCGCGCGAGAGGCTGGTGCTGTCGCTCGCCAACAACCACATGCTCGACCAGGGTGTCGAGGGTTTCGACGAGACGGTTGGTGTGCTGCAGCGCCTCGGCATCCAAACCATCGGCACGGCAGAAAGCGGTTCCGTGCAGCGGTTGAATGCTGGCGGCCTCACCATGGGTTTTGCTGCTTTCACTGTATGGCGCAATGCCGCCGAGGTGCTGTTTTCAGGTCGTGTGTCGACGGAGAGTGATCCCGCGCGCTGGCCGGCCGGTAGCCTGTCGGAAGCCGACCTGTTCTGTGCGGTGCCACACTGGGGCTGGGAATTCCGGCATTTTCCGCGACCCGAAACGGCAGCACAGGCTCGAAGGCTAGTCGAACACGGCTTCGGTCTGATCGTCGGGCATCACGCGCATGTCCTGCAGCCGGTAGGCCTCATTGGACCGGTGCCGATCGCCTATGGACTGGGCGATTTCCTCGGCACGGCGCTGGCTCGCCAGCCCTGGCCCGGGCGCATCGGTGGGATCTTTACCGTAGACGTGAGCGTCGAACCGGAGAGCCTCGGCAAGGTCGCAGCCTATCGGATGCATCCCTTCATGCGGCTGCGCGAGAGTGGGCGCGAGCGACTGGTGCCAGTGACAGATCTTGCGTGGCCGCTGCGCGGACGTGTCGAAGCGCGGTTGGCGAAGGTGCTGGGAATTCCTCAGCCATAGCGCAATTTCATGGCAACGATGGCGGCAACCAGCATGAAGGTGAAGCCATTGGCGAGGATGACCGGCCAGGAGCCGATCAAGATGCCATAGAGCGCCCACAGCAGGATGCCGAACGCGAGGACGCCGGTGGTGACGAGCGAGATGTCGCCGGCGCGGCGTTCGCGGGCGATCTTGGCGACTTGCGGAATCCAGCCAACCGTCGTGATGAAGGCAGCGACCGCACCGATAATTTCGATCGAGGGATGCAAGACGGAAACTCTCAGAAAGATCGGCCGGGACGCCGATTGAACCGGTCCAATATGCCAGAATGCGCGATTCTTGGGAAGAGAGGCGCGAACTGGACCAAAGAAGAATTGGGCTCACCGGAGAGCGGCGAAGTAAAAATGTCCCGTGTGTGTGATTTTTGCCCTAACCAGCTGAAGGAGAACGAAAAACGGCGTTTTTCTACCAAGGCAAAACGCTTTAAGCCTATGATTTCGTTTAGCAAAGTTATTCAATGTGATTTGGTAACGGCGCCTTGGGTTCCTTAATTTCGGATGTCCCGTCGTTTTCGCAACGCTGCAGCTATCGTGCTGAGCCCGACCGGGACGCTTCCGATCCCAAAAACGGAGCTCTGACATGAGTAAAATCAAGATGCTTATCGCGACTGCTTCCGTCGCCCTGTTTGCGCTGGCCGGCTCGGCCTACGCCGCGATTGTGCAAGGTACGATCAAATCGATCGACCCGGATACCAAGTCGTTCACCCTCGATGATGGCAAGATCTATCAGCTTCCGGCCGAGTCGACGGTCGACAAACTTCAGGTCGGCATCAAGGTGGCGGTGACCGTCGACGACAAGACCGGCATTGTCACATCAATCGTCAAATCATCCTGAGCTCAGGGCGAAAGGCGCCTCTTTCCCAGCTTCCATACCATTCAGAGAAAGCCGGCCGGCAGGGCGGCTTTCATACGTCAGCGAGGTTGCGGACCATGCCGTCGCGGGTATGGTCTTTATAAAAGGCCCGCGCTATCGGTTGGAAAACGAGGGGGCGACATGGCCGAGCAAGGCATGGGAAATCGTCAAAGCGGCTGGCGACCCACCCGACGATTGTTGCTCGGCGCGGCGGTGGTTGGCGGCGCCGTTTTGTGGGGTGGCAATACGGTGGCGCGACTGATGCGCAACCCTTCCTCTGCGAAGGATGCCGGGCGCATCGCGGACGTGGATGGTCGCGATTTGCCTCTCAAGCCGCTGGAAAATGCGCCGGCCCATGATGCAAGCCTGACCTGGCTGAGCAAAGGCGGAACGGTGAACGATGCCAGCGGGCTTTCGCGCACCCCCGTTTACGGCATGGTCGAGGTTAGCAGTGAAAAGGATATTGCAAACGCTCTGACCTTTGCGCGCGCCAATGGCCTGAAGGTTTCTATGGCCGCAGTGCGGCACTCGATGGGCGGGCATGCCTTCGACGACAATGCGCTGGTCCTCGACATGCGCAAGTTCAACGCGGTCTCGGTCAACGCTGCGGCGAAGACGATGACGGTACAGCCTGGTGCCACCTGGCACGACATCCAGGACATCCTGCATCCGCGTTTTGCGGTGAAGGCGATGCAATCGACCGATATCTTTTCCGTCGGCGGCTCGTTGTCGGTCAATGCACATGGCATGGACCATCAGGCCGGCTCGGTGGCCGGTTCCATTCGGTCGCTGCGTGTCATGCTGGCCGATGGTTCGGTGCTGACGTGTTCGACAGGCGAAAATGCCGACCTGTTTCGCCATGTCGTCGGTGGCTATGGGCTGTTCGGTGTGGTGCTGGAGGCGACGCTCGATATCGTCGACAACGCCGTCTACCGCACGACCCGCGAAATCATAAAATCGGAGGAATTTCCGAGGTTTTTCAATGAAGTTCTGGAACCAAACCGTGAGATCGGCCTGTTCTACGGGCACCTTTCGACGGCGCCGGGAAACTTCCTCGAAGACATGATCGTCTATCGCTACGAGAAGGTGGCTGAGCAGCCGCCCAGTGACCAGCCACCGATCGGCGAACCCGGCGCGATCGGTGTCAAGCGCCTGATCATGAACCTGGCGAAATGGGGTGCTCCGTTCCAGGAACTGAAATGGTTCACCGAAAAGACGCTGGAACCACGCTTCGAAAGCTGCACGGTGGCGCGGACAGCGGCGATGGGAGAGGGCGAGGCCTGTCTGGTGACCCGTAACAACCCGATGCACGATTCCGTGCCATATCTCTTCAACGATCTGGCTGGAGAAACCGACATCCTGCACGAATATTTCGTGCCGCGCGCTGCCTACAACACCTACATCGGCGAGGTGCGCGCGATCCTGCGCAACCAGCCCTTGCCGGTGCTGAACGCCTCGGTGCGGGTGGTGCACAAGGAAGACATCGCGCTGAACTATGCGCCCGAACCCGCTTTCTCCCTGGTGCTTTATATCAACCAGCCGACGTCGAAGGATGGCAACGCGCAAATGCGGCAATTGACGCGTGCACTGATCGACGTGACCACGCAACATGGCGGTCGTTTCTTTCTGCCTTACCAGTTGCACTACACCAGCGCCCAGTTGCTGGTATCCTATCCGGAGCTGCCGCTCTTTCTGGCGCGCAAGCGCAGCTACGATCCCGATGAGCTGTTTTCTTCGACTTTCTACCGGGCTTTGAGGGCGCTCAGCCCCACCACGTGATGCAGCGGAGAGCTAGGATGCGATACGGCACGACGATAGTGGTTCTCGTTTCTGTCATGCTTGTTTCCGCGCCTGCGTTTTCTGAAGACCTCAAGGCCTACAAACTCACAGTCGACGGCGTCTCCGTCGACATCGATCCGGGCGAAGATGCGACCCTGACTTTGCCGAACGGCGACAAGGCGCGTGTCAGGCTGGAACGCAATGCATTCGCGACCTTCAGTGGCGGCAGCTTCTCCTTCGTGCATCCGAGCGGGGTGACGGTGACGAAGACCAACCTCTCCAAGGGGATCGACCAGCATCTGATGGCATCGGCGGTCGGCTCGATGGTTATCGTCCAAGAATACTCCGATATGAACCCGGTGATGCTCAACCAGCTCATGCTACAGGAAATCACCAAGGAGTCGGTGCGCGCGGGCGGTAAGCTTACGCAAAAAGCCGGTTCGCGAAAGCTGGCCGACGGCAAGGTGCTGACGGGGTTGACGGCAACGGTGAAGACCCGCACCGACCGGGTCGCCTACGAAGTGATGAGCTACGGAACCACCGACCAGGGGGTGATCGTGATCACCAGTCTGGATGACGATAATGCCGGAGCTGACAGGCCGATGATCGACCAGTTCTGGCAAAGCCTGAAGCTTCGCATGGGCGAGTAGGCGGTTTTACCACCCACCTTGCAATTGCGACGAAAGCCAGCCGGCAGAGCGCTTCAAGACCATGGCGGTGTTCGAGAAAGTCCGGTCCAGCCTGGTCTTGACCAGCGTGTAGCCACTCTCTGTCCGATAGAGAACTGCGTCGCCGTCGTCGACCTTGGTTTCACGGGTTTCCGCATTGACCTCGACGACCTGCAGGGAGCGGAGGCCAATGGGGATTTCCGGCCGGTGCAAGCCGAGTGCTGCAATTTCGTCGCCAAGCGAAGTTGATGCACTCTGTGGTGAAGCGGTCGAAACGGTCAGCGCGGTTTGTGGCTGAACGGTGCGGCAGATGCCGGAAATCACCGGATAACTGAGGCCCTCGCGATGGTGCAGCATCTGGTTTTTCATCGCGGCTTCGCAATCGGCGATGGTCGACCATTTGGCCGGAGTTTCGCCGATATATTCACAAAGCTTGGCGTCGCAGTCGCATCCGACAATGGTCATGGCGACAAGTGCGGTCTTGATCACGGCTTCGGCCCCTCGAAATCCGCAGACAGGATCGCTTGAGAACGCGGCAGGATTTCGCTGCGATTGTGAAATCAGCGTGGCAGAGACAAGATCAATAGTCGTAGACGTGTTCCAGTTTCGCCCCGCTGCTGATCAGGGTTGGTATCACCATATGCAGTTTGCGCACGGCGATAATGAGACCGGTGCGGCGTAGCGCAGGTTCGGCCGGTAGCTGATAAGCGAACAATTCGAGCGTACCTTCCGGAACGGTCACAGCATCGCTGGAGAGAACGGTGGCCATGATCTCGTCATTGCCGCCGATCTCGACGAAAGAAACACCCTTTTCGATCAAACGCGGGATCATCTCCGTGAAGACCTGATAGCGCTTGGTGACGAAGACGGTACCGTCGGCATCGAGATCGCGTTCCAGCAAGGTATCGGGCTCGGCGCGCGTTGCTTCGCCGACCGGTCCCTTGGCCCAGACGTGGATGTCGAGCAGCGCGGGATCGGACGTGGCGGCGAGCGCCTGTGTGATCAGGTCCGCATATGTCTGCTTGATCGTGTCGGCCAGACCGAAGGCGAGCTTGCGTTCGTTTGGCCGCACAACACCGTCGTTGGCGGCAGGCTCGACGGCAAACAGGCCGGTGCGTTTTTCGGCATAGGGGAACTGATACCACGGCACTTGGTCGAGGAAGGCGGCATATTCGGCTGCCACCTTGGCCTGGTAGACGTCAGCCGCCGTTGGGTGACCGCCGATCGCTTCGGTGATGCGGCCGGCCGTGTTCTCGTAGGCCCACTGGATCACGTGTTCGATCGTGTGGCTGGTGCCAATGACCGCCAGCATCTGATGGTTCTGCCAGTTGAACGGGTAGGCGGAACTGGCACGGATCACCATCGCGTAGTCCTGCCAGAAGCGACCGATGTAGGACCAGTAGGGAAAGCCGCTCGGCTGGTTGTCCTTCACATAGCCGGCATATTCGCGCGCGGCATAGACGATCGCCCATTCCGGATAGGTGAGGAAGGTCGATTCTTCCGGCCGCTGGTAGCCGGGGATTTCGGCTCGTACCTTGTCGGCCAAATCCCTGGGGGGTGCGCCTTCTGCGACACCGGGCAGGGAGGTGGTGTCGAGGGAGGTGGTGGTCAGCCAGCCATAGCTGAGGCCTAGAACCGGGACGAGCAGGATGATGGCGACCAGCCAGGCGATCGTCTTCAGGATGCGTTTCAGCCAACGCAGCACGAACATGGGCTCAAGCCGTCGCGAAGTGGTCGTGCACCCGTTTGGCAAGTCGGAAGCCGATATAGACGGCAATACCGCCGATCAGGATATGCGGCAGATTCGCGAAGAAGCGCGCCGGGAATTCGATGTCGTTGAAGGAACGGAAGCCTTTGATGAAGATGCCGCCGTCGAGGCAGCCGGAGCCGGTGACGAGACCGAGGACACCGTCGAACAGGTAAACCGAGCCGAACAGCTTGAAGTAGAACACCGACTGGCGATGCGAGATGAACGCGGCAACTGCCGCCCAGACACCTGAAAAGGCGTGCAACAGGTCATCATACCATTGCAGCGAGAAGAGGCCGAAGAGATAGCCGTTGGCGTCGTTAAAAGCCGGAACGTAGCCAATCGCCACGACGGCGAAGAACAAAACGGCATAAGCCAAAGCGAGCTTCTGGATCAGCGTCATGAAGGTCCCTCTCTTCGGATGACGAGGGGACGATAGCCGATTCCGGTGCCCTGTGCAGCCACGCTTGCCAAGCTGCCATTGGCGGTCACGCAAAGTGGTTGGCGGGCCTGGAAATCGTGGATGCGAAGCGGGTCCAAAAAACAGTTGGCGCCGGGATCTCTCCCAGCGCCTCCCTGTCAGACCAGGACCGTTCAGCGGCGGCAATGTCCAAAGGCCATTGCACCTGCCGGCCTTGATTTTGACGACCCGTCCGTCCGCTCCCCCGAAGGATCGCGTCCATTCCGGATCACGCCGATCTCGACCCTTGCGGGCTTCGGTCGACGTGCCATCGAAGGTCTTGCCCGGCCTTCATGGCTCGCATCGGTCCGCCGTTGGCGTTCGCACGCTTTCCGCGGCCCCGCACTTCGCGGCTCTCGATTTCGCAACAAGCAAGCCCGTTGCTGATCTGCGCGGTGCAGGCCCCAGGAGTTCCGCGTGGTTGCCGTTGTCTTTCGACCGTTCAATCCGTGGCCGCCTGAGATGACTTAACCATACGCCCGATCACCGGCATTCGGAACCGCTTACGGCCTGTGGATACCGGGGTTATCGGGAATAACCGGTGGTAAGCGGGATTTTTTCGGGTAAACGGAACGGTTTTGCCTCGGCCAGGCACGTTGCGTGCAACCGGCCCGCTCTTGCCGAATTTTGATTGAGGCGTTTCAATACTGGCAAATGACCACCGCAAGGGGAGACGCGGTTGAAGGTCGGCATCATTCTCAATCCCATTGCGGGAGGCGGTCGGCTGAAGCGCGACTGGGCCGATGCCGCTGTTGCGGTCGAACGTCACCTTGGCAGTTTCGAAATGCGCGAGACGCTGGCTGAGGGAGACGCAGAACGGCTGGCGATCGAATTTGCAGTTGAAGGATATGACCTGGTCATTGCCGCTGGCGGCGACGGCACCACCTCCGAAGTTGCTGATGGCCTGCTGCAGGCGGCGAGGGAAGGGCACGATCATACCGCGCTTGGTTTGTTGCCATGCGGCACCGGCACGGATTTCGCTCGTGGGCTCGGCTTGCTGGGGGATGTCGACGGATTGGTGCAGCGGATTGCTGGCGCAGAGGTGCGCCATGTCGATGTCGGCCGTATCTCCTACATCGGCGATCGTGGCGCCTTGGCCAGCCGGCACTTTATCAACATCGCCAGCCTTGGCCTCTCCGGCCAGGTCGATCGCGCGGTGAATGCCGACAGGCGCAAGGGTCGCATGGCGGCCAAGACGCTGTTTTTGTGGCGCACGGTCACGGAGTTTTTGCGGTACCGCTTCCAGGACGTGGTCATCACGATCGATGACGGCGAGCCGATCGAAGCGCGTGTCGCATTGGTCGCTGTTGCCAATGGGCGCTTCTTCGGCGGTGGCATGATGATCGCCCCCGACGCCTCGCTGGACGACGGACAGTTCGAGATCGTCATCCTGCGTGCTGCCAGCAAGATCGGCCTCCTGCGCGACATCCGGCTGCTCTATGACGGCCGGCATCGAAACCATCCCGCCATCACCATCCAGCGTGGCCGGAGTGTGCTGGTCGAGCCGGCGGGGGATGCGGATCGCAACAGCGCGCTGGTCGATATCGACGGGGAAGCGCCAGGGCGCATTCCAGCCGAGTTCGAGATCATGCCCCGCGCCTTGAAGCTGAGATGCTGATTCAAGCACCTCGCGTCTTGAATCCGCTTTCTGCCAAAATGATTCCGGAGGGTTCAGCAACCCGCTGAAATGGCCTTCTTTTTCGGCTCTGGCCGGCATGTCCGCCTTATGGAAACAGCGGGTCTAACGCCATCTCCAGATGCAATTGCTTGCCGCTCCAGGGGTGCGCGTCGCAAACGGCTTCGTCGAGTTCAACGCCAAGGCCGGGCTCTTTGGATGGAATGACCCAGCCGTCCTGCCATTCGATCTTCTTCTTGAGCAGGGTAGCGTGGAAGCCGTCCCATTGTTTCAGGGATTCGAGGATCAGGAAATTTGGCAGTGTCGCGGCGACCTGGATGTTGGCGGCACCGACGATCGGGCCGCAATAGCAGTGCGGCGCAATCTGGATGTGATAGGCCTCGGCCATCGCCGCGATCTTCTTGGTTTCAAGGATACCGCCCGAGCGGCCGAGATCGGGCTGCAGGATGGTGGCTGCCCGGTTCTCGATGACGCGGGCAAATTCGAACTTGGTGGTCAGCCGTTCACCCGTCGCGATCGGGATCGAAGTGCCGCGCGCCACTTGCGCCATCACTTCCGGCATATCGGGGGGCACCGGTTCCTCGAACCACAACGGGTCGTAGGGCTCGATGGCGCGGGCCATGCGCAGCGCGCCCGAAGCCGTGAACTGGCCGTGCGTGCCGAACAGGATATCGGCTCGGGTGCCGACCGCCGCACGGATCGCCTTGACCATACGGGCCGACAAATCGATGTCGACAAGGCGTGGCTGATGGCCGTCAAAGGCGGTGTAGGGGCCGGCCGGGTCGAGTTTCACCGCGTTGAAGCCCTGGTCTACGTAGAGAGCCGCGCATTCGGCGGCGAGGTCGGGATCATTGTAGACATTTCGCCCGTGCGCATCCTCCGAGTGGACGCTGCCCTCATGCGGATAGAGATAGGTGTAGGAGCGCAGCTTCTCGTGCACCTGGCCGCCGAGCAGCTTGTAGACCGGCTTGTCGGCCTCCTTGCCGATGATGTCCCAGCAGGCCATTTCGAGTGCCGAGAAGCAGCCCATGCCGGAGACGTCTGGGCGTTGGGTGAAACCCGACGAATAGCAGCGTCGGAAGAAGCTTTCGACATCGTGCGGATCTCGGCCGACCAGATAGCGCTCGGCCATGTCTTCGATCATACGGGCCGTGACGTGCCCGGAAAAGGTGGCGTTGTAGGCCTCGCCATAGCCGACGACATTGGAATCGGTCGTCAATTTGACGAAGATGAAATATTTGCCGCCGATGCCGGGTGGCGGATTGCCGACGACCCAGGTCTTTACGTCGGTGATTTTCATCGATTGTCCTCCAGTACCATTTCAGCGCCCTTCCAGCCTGTCATGATCGAGGCTGCGTTGGTGTTGCCGGCGATGTTGTCGGGAAAGATCGACGCGTCGATGACGCGCAGGCCGCCGAGGCCGTGGACCTTCAGGCGCGGATCGACGACTGCGCGCGCTGCGTCCGGGCCCATGCGGCAGGTCGACACTGGATGATAGACGGTGCCGGACCGTTTCCTGAAATCCTGAATCAGGTCGGCGTCGGAAGTAATTGAAGGACCTGGCAAAACCTCTTCCGCGATGACGTCGGCGAGTGCCGGCTGGGCTGCGATGCGGCGCAGGAACTTCACTGCATCGAGCATTTCCGACACATCCTCGTTGGTCGAGAAAGCGTTGGGTGTGATCCTTGGGTGATCCAGCGGATTTCTTGAGCGGATCATGATTTCGCCGCGGCTGGACGGGCGGCAATTGGAGAGGCCGATGGAAAAGCCGGGCCAGGGGTCCGGCGACAGGATCGGCCGCTCGCCTGGTTTCGGCAGCACCGTTGAAAAAGCCTGGAAGTAGAGCTGCATGTTCGGGCGGAGCTGGTCGGGATCGGTGCGGAAGAAGCCGCCGCCCTGGTTCATCGACATCGACAGCGGGCCGGAGCGCAGCACGAGGTAGTGCAGGCCGACCAGCAGCTTCCCCCACCATGGTCGCAGGACCTGGTTGAGGGTCGGCCATTTGGCTTTCCAGGTGTAGTTGATGCCCTGGTGGTCCTGGAGATTGCGGCCGACATTCTCCACCGCTTGTATCAGCGGAATGCCGAGGCCAGACAGCATATCGGCCGGCCCGACGCCCGACAATTGCAGCAGCTGCGGCGAGTTGATCGAGCCACCGGACAAAATCACTTCCCGACCGGCGCGTGCTGTTCTGGTCTCGCCGTTCTGGACATATTCGATGCCAACCGCGCGCTTGCCTTCAAAGAGGATTTTCGTCGCCAGGGCATGTGTTTCAACGCGGACGTTGGCGCGCTTCATGGCGGGGTGGAGAAAACCGCGCGCTGTCGACATGCGCCGCCCGTTCTTGGTGGTGATCTGGTAGATACCGGCACCCTCCTGCGCGGCGCCGTTGAAGTCGTTGTTGGCAGGCAGCCCGGCCTGTTCAGCGGCTTTCAGGTAGCGGATTGTCAACCGGTGGACACGGGCGCGATTGTCGCTGATGTGGATCGGCCCGCCGCGACCGCGCCACTGGTCTGCACCGGCCTCATTGTCTTCGATGGCCTTGAAGATTGGCAGGACATCGTCGTAACCCCAGCCTGGGTTGCCGGCAGCGGCCCAGGCGTCGAAATCCTCGCGGGCGCCACGTATCCAGACCATGGCATTGATGGAGCTCGATCCGCCCAGGATCTTGCCGCGCGGCCAATGGTCGGCGTTACCGGCAAGGCCGGGGTCGGGGTCGGTCTTGTAGTTCCAGTTCACCGTCGGGTCGAAGAAGGTCTTGCCGTAGCCCAGCGGCATCTGCACGAAAAAGCGATTGTCGCTGCCGCCGGCTTCGAGAACGAGCACGGAAAAACGCCCCGATGCCGAAAGTTTCTCCGCCACAACCGAGCCGGCGGAGCCGGAACCGACGACAATGAAATCATAAGTCTGCATGGCGAATGGCGGTGCCCGGGCTGCTTTTGGCCAGACTAGCTGTCGCATTCGTCGCTATCACCGGCACTTCCGGCATGCGGTGTGAGAAAAGCGACCGAAACGATATCGGCTGTTCATTTCCCGCAAGAGCGGTGTGCCTGATCGTTGGCGTTGACGCTTTCCCGTCGCGCGGTTACGGCATGGTGACACTCGGCATGAGGGATTTTCGCATGGTGCACTACGCGGACGGAAAACCGACCGGCGATCTCACGCTACGAACACTGGCCATGCCCTCCGATGCCAATGCCGCGGGCGACATTTTCGGCGGCTGGGTCATGGCGCAGATGGATTTGGCCTGCGGCATCCGCGCGGCCGAGCGCGCCAAGGGCAGGGTGGTGACGGCGGCAGTGAAGGAAATGTCATTCGCCAAACCGATGAAGATCGGCGACACGCTTTGCATCTACACGGTCGTGGAGCGCGTGGGCCGCACGTCAATGACCTTGAAGGTCGAAGCCTGGGCACAACGCTATCTCTCCGACCTGATGGAGATGGTGACGCATGCCGACTTCATCATGGTTGCGCTCGACGGCGAGGGCAAACCGAAAGCGGTGCCCGCCGAACACTAAGGTTTGTCTTAGAGCAATCTCAGCAAAAGTGCGCAGCGGTTTCGCGCCCGGAATTGCGTAAAACAAAGAGTTAGAGCGTTTCCGCAAAAAGCGGAAACGCTCTAGGCGGCAGCCCTGACGCCGTCGAAGCGCGCGCGGGCCTCGCTGACGCGGCCCGCATTGGCAATAGCCCATTCGGCCAGCCCCTTTACCGGGATCAGCAGTTCGCGGCCAAGATCGGTCAGCTCATAGTCGACCCGTGGCGGAATGGTCGGAAAAACCGTTCGCGTGACGAAGCCGTCGCGTTCGAGACTGCGCAGCGTCGTCGTCAACATCTTCTGGGAGATGTTGCCGATGCAATGCTTCAGTTCGTTGAAGCGTTGCGGGCCTTCACCCAGGTTCTGCACAACCAGCAACGACCATTTGTCGCCGATACGCTGCAGGATATCGCTCACCGCCAGACAGTCTCCGGTGACATGCGGGTGCCTCGGTTTCAAAAAAGTGCCTCCTTGCCAATCGAGTTGACAGTATCAGATATAGCGTCGGTATCCAAATGATACTCCCAGTTCGTCCTTACAAGGAGTTCCCAATGTCAAAACCCAAGATCGCCGTCGTGATCGGTTCGACGCGCGCAACCCGTTTTGCCGATGCGCCAGCAGAATGGATCACCAAGCTTGCTGCCAAACACAGCGAATGGGAAGTCGAGCTTGTTGATCTGCGCGATTTTCCGATGCCATTCTTCGACGAAGCCGCATCCTCGCTCTGGGCGCCATCCAGGAACGAGGTTGCGCAGCGGTGGCAGAAGAAAGTCGACGAGTTCGACGGCTTTATTTTCACGGCCAGCGAATACACCCACGGGCCGAGCGCTGTTTTGAAGAACGCGCTCGACTACGCCTATACCGAATGGAACAAGAAGCCGGTTGGCTTTGTGGGGTATGGTGGCGTCGGTGGCGCCCGCGCGATCGAACAGCTCCGCCTTCATGCCATCGAGCTGCAGATGGTGCCCGTTCGCACAGCAGTCCATATCGTCTGGGCAGACTACATGGCCGTCAAGGGGGGCACCAAGTTGTCGGAGCTCGAGCACGTCAACCAGGCGGCAGACGATATGCTGAATCAGCTTTCCTGGTACACGCATGCGCTGAAGGCGGCCCGCGATGCCGATCTGGCGACGGCTGACGTCGAAGCGGCCTGAAGCTGTTAGCAGATGAAAGGCAGCCTGCTGCCTTTTCATCCCCGGGATTTTGGATTATCGCGCCGCGACGGGCTGCCCGCCGGCAAGTCGCGCCGCGATGACCTTGTCAATGCGACGGCCATCGAGGTCGACCACTTCGAAGCGCCAGCCCTGCGCGTCGACGGTCTCGCCGGTGGTCGGCAGATGAGCGAGATGCGACAGGAGATAGCCGGCAACGGTCTCGTAATCACGGTCTTCGGGCAGGTCGAAGCCAAGCAGGTCGGCCATCTCATCGGCTGGCATGTAGCCGGCCAGGAGCCAGGAACCGTCCTCGCGCTGCACAGCGCTTTCCTCTTCGTCGCCGGCGTCGAGATCGGAGCGGAACACGCCAGTGATCGCTTCCAGGATGTCTGCCGGCGTCACGATGCCTTCGAAATGGCCGTATTCGTCATGGACCAGCGCCATCGGCACGTCGGAGCCGCGCAGCGTGGCAAGGATATCCAACGCGTCGGCCTGATCGTGCACGATCGGTGCCGTTTTGACATGCTTGCGCGGGTCGAGCGCACGGCCGGCCAGCAAGGCGGCCAGCACATCACGGGTCTGTACGACACCGATCATCGCATCGACGTTTTCGCCGGCTGGCAGGCGCGAATGCTGGGTTTCCATCAAAAGCTTGCGGATCGTGGCGTCATCGGCCTGAAGATTGATCCAGTCGACATCGGTGCGCGGCGTCATGACGGCGCGCACGGCGCGGTCACCCAGCCGCATCACGCCGGCGATCATGCGGCGTTCGTCGGATTCGATGGTGCCGTGATGTTCCGCCTCGGCCACCAGCATCTTGATCTCTTCGTCAGTAACCTTGTCCTCGCTTTGACCGCGAAAACCGAGCAGCCACAGGACCGCGCGGCCGGAAATGTCGAGAACGAAGACGATGGGAGCGGCGACCTTGGCCAGCACAGCCATGAAAGGGGCCGCCCGCGCAGCGACCTGCTCGGGATCGCGCAGGGCAATCTGCTTGGGCACCAACTCGCCGACGATCAGCGAGGCATAGGTGATGATGGCCACGACGATGCCGACGCCGACGGGATTGGCGAAGCGAGGACCAACACCGGAATCGGCCAGGAAGTCGGCCAGCCGCTCGCCCAGCGTGGCGCCCGAGAATGCGCCGGACAGAATGCCCACCAGCGTGATGCCGATCTGTACGGAAGACAGGAACTTGCCTGGATTGGCGCCGAGTTCCAGCGCCCGTGCCGCGCCGCTGACATGGCGATCGATCATCCCCTTGAGCCTTGCCGGGCGAGCGGAGACGATGGCGAGTTCGGACATTGCCAAAAGGCCGTTCACGCAGATGAGAGCGACCACTATAGCGATTTCAGCGTAAAGCATGCGCGCTCAATAGCATTCCGCCTGCCACTTCGAAAAGCGGCAGCTGACGTTTTGTCCAACGCGTATTGAACTTTGATGGAGGATGCCGACCAACGCGATGGGGCGTTCCCTGCGCGTCAGGATGGACGCGCGGCACGCTAGCGGCAGGCGCGGTAGCCGCTCTTTCGGTTCTTGATGTCGAAATGGAAATGGTTGCGGTGGTCGTAGTTGTAGCCGGGACCGAGTACGGTGGTGAAGTAATCGCAGCCGTCGGAACGCACCGAATCGAGGAAGCCGCTGGTGCGGAAGGCAAACCAGCCGGGCTTGCGAACGTCGATAT
Source organism: Mesorhizobium loti (assembly GCF_002858745.1). GTDB lineage: Bacteria > Pseudomonadota > Alphaproteobacteria > Rhizobiales > Rhizobiaceae > Mesorhizobium > Mesorhizobium loti_F. The sequence continues at coordinate 114,095 of NZ_PJRO01000018.1, forward strand.
CCTCCCCGTTGTTGAGTTCGATGCTCATCACGTCGAGCGCGTTGCCCTTGCCGTGCTCTGAAAGTACCCCTTCGCCGGCGATCCTGCGACAGGAATAGCTCGAGCCTTGGTGGATCCTCTTCACGCCGGAGAGATAGCGCCAGCGGGCAGTCGGGACCAATTCGCGCTTTGTCCAGGAGGCAAAGGTTGCGGCCATGTTGCAGGTCAGCGTCGCCGCCGGCTTCATCTCGACATTGCCGATAGCGGTCACCTTGACCGGATGCTCGATGCCGCACTGTCCTTCGCGGATCGGCGCAAGATCGGTGTAGGCGACGTCGAGCCGTTTCAGTTCGTTGCGGCAGTCTATTTCTTCGGCGGACAGTTCCTCCACCGGGGACATCGGTTCGTCCATCCGCGGATAGGCCGCCGTCATGTAGGGATTTGACGGCACCAGGGTTTGCATGCCGGACAATTCTGGTGCGGCAGGCGTCGTCCTCGGTACCGCAGACGTTGTCGAGCCGACATCGACCGCGGGCTTCAGTTCGAAGACATCGCCAGTCGTGCAGGCGGCGACTGTCGCCAGAACGCACAATGCAGCAAGCCGCCTTGTCGCGGCCCACGGCTGGCGCCTGGGTCGCCCGGCGATGTGAGTTTCTCCGGCCATCGTTCTTCCCGTCCCTCGGGCAAGCCCCTCGAGCCGAAGCTGCTTTTACGCCTCAACGGTAAAGGAAAGCTCAGCGACGCGGTTTACTGCTGTGGTGGAAATGGGGCGGCCTACTGGCAGAAGGTGCCGCCATTTCGGCGCGGTGCGAGGTCGAGATGCAAATGGAGTGCATGGTCGGCATCGCTACCGGGACCGAGCACCGTCTTGAACGGCCCGCAAGCCGCCTTGCGGATCTCTTCGATCAGTTTCGCCTGGGGCTGGGATGATGTCCTGCCGACCTCCACGGTGGTGCCATCCGCGAGCGTGAAGGCAGCAATATCCAAAGCATTGCCGAAGGCATGTTCGGAAAGCTTCGAACTGCCGTTGCGCGGCCGGCAGACGTAGCCGGACGCCTGCGAGATCGATTTCAGTTCCCCGCCGAGTTCGGCTTTCGCAACCGGCGCAGCGACGTCCTTGACGAAACGGGACATGGTTTCGGCCATGGCGCAGTCGAGTTCGACATCAGGCGTGATCTCGACGGACTTTCCCAATTTCTTCAGCACCAACGGATAGGGCAGTGAGCAGCCAAGCGCGTCATCGTGCCTTGCCTTCGCCTGCTCGAATTCGGCACCAAGCGCTTTCAGCCGCTCACGACAGGCCGTTTCGTCGGCCGGCATCTTTTCAGCGGGGACTGTATCGGAGCGGGGGTCGGGCGCCGATTTTACGGCGGCAGGCTTTTGCCAACCGGGTGGCAGTTCGGGGCCCTGGAACGGCCTGCGGCTATCCAGGTCCTTCACCGTGTTGTCGGGGCGCGCCTGTGGCAGCGGTACTGCCGAGGGCGCGAGGTCTTCGGGAGGTGCTGGCGTAACGTCGTCCATGTCTCGGCGCAGGGTTTCGGGAACAGGCGCCGTTGCCGGCAGATTGGGAGATCTTGCCCAGGCTGGACCGCCTTCAAACGATGTGACGGCTCCCAGAAGTATCAATCCGATTGCCGCCAGCGGCCGTTTGAACAGCGTCATGAAGCGCAAACGACAACTGCGCCCGTTGGTTGCCTGGCGCCGAGAGCTCTTCGTTCACAATGGGTTACGGCATTGTTGCAGAAGGCTCGTTCGGGTTGTCGGCAAAGACTGTTGACTGGCAAGGCCGGTGGCCTGAAATGAACGTTCCTCCTTCCGCCGGATTTTCCCCATGTCGCTGATTCTCTCGCCTCGCGTCCTGCCGATCGTCATGCTCATTGCCTCGAATGTCTTCATGACCTTCGCCTGGTACGGACACCTGAAATTCAAAAGCTCGCCGATCTGGATTGCTGTCATCGCCAGCTGGATGATCGCCTTTTTCGAGTACTGGCTGGCGGTGCCGGCGAACCGCATCGGCAACCAGGTCTATTCTGCTGCAGAACTGAAAACGATGCAGGAGGTCATTACGCTCACCGTTTTCGCGGTGTTCTCGGTGCTATACCTCAAGGAAACGCTGACCTGGAACCACGCCATCGGTTTCGCGCTGATCGCCGGCGGCGCTGCCTTCATTTTCAAGGGATAGATTTGGACATGGCGGGATGAAATCGAATTCGTCCGGCGTTATCCTGTCATCGATAGCACAGGAGGAATTCCCGATGCACAAGCGACTTCTGATCCATGCGGCAGCCATTCTTGTCGCCATGCCCTTTGTTGCCGTTCAGGTTCAGGCGGCCGGTGGCGGAAGTGATACACCCAGCCCGACCGTCACCAAATGCAAGAAGGGTGAGGTCTACGACACCAAGTCCAAAAAGTGCGCGCCGCCCAAGCAAGGCATGCTGGACGACGACAACATCTACGAGGCCGGGCACGACCTTGCCATGGCCGGTCGCTATGACGAGGCCATCGCGGTGCTGACGCTTGCGGCCAACAAGAAGGATCCGCGTATCCTCAACTATCTGGGCTATTCGCACCGCAAATCGGGCCGCATCGTCGTCGGTCTAGGCTATTACGAAGAAGCGCTGCGCCAGAACCCGGACTACACGCTGGTACGCGAATATCTGGGTGAAGCGCACCTGCAGATGGGCGATGTTACCGGCGCGCGCGAGCAGCTTGCCGAGATCGAGAAGCGGGCCGGCAAGCAATCTCGTGAATACGGCATGCTCTCCGAGCAGATCGACCATTACGACCGAAGCTGAGCGCTTTTGCGGCAAACGGCCGCCTGAGCGTGCGACTGGCCTCGGTGCGCATGACCTGGGAGTGAGGCGTACGTCGCAACCGGCAGCAGACCCTGCCGATACGGGAGCATTCAAGCCGCTTTTTTGAGGTGAAAATCGGCTGGAGCTTGCTATATTACGGGAATCTGAGGTGAGACGGTTCCGTCAGCCAGAAGCTGCCGGACCGTTTTCTTTTTGTACCCAGCGATAGGGTTGGTCCCGCTCCAGGGGCCGACAGGAAAGGAGAGATGATGAACAAAGTGCCGATGACAGGCGGAGGTTTCGAGGCTCTCAAGGAAGAGCTGCGCTGGCGCCAGCAGGAAGAGCGGCCGCGCATCATCGAAGCGATTTCCGAGGCACGCTCGCACGGCGATCTTTCGGAAAACGCCGAATATCATGCCGCCAAGGAACAGCAGAGTCTCAATGAGGGTCGCGTCAGCGAACTCGAGGATCTGGTAGCCCGCGCCGAAATCATCGACGTTTCCAAGCTTTCCGGCAGCACCATCAAGTTTGGTGCCACCGTCGTGCTGGTTGACGAAGATACCGAGGAGAAGAAGACCTATCAGATCGTCGGCGACCAGGAAGCCGATGTGAAGGCCGGCCGTATTTCGATCTCTTCGCCAATCGCGCGCGCGCTGATCGGCAAAGGCGTTGGCGATGCCATCGAGGTCAACGCCCCCGGCGGTGCCCGCGGCTACGAAATCGTCAAGGTCCAGTTCGGTTAAGATCAATCGATATTCAGGTGAAGCCGACCTGCAGAGGGCGGCTTTCTGAGCTTCGGGCACTCCCGCCTGGCCCAAATCTCGATAGACCCCGGGGCTGGGTCATCTATTGAGTTTCAGCAATCCTATCGCCTCTTCGACGACTGCCTGTGGTGTCACATGCGTGGCACCTTGGGCGATCAGCGTCGATGCGCGTTGTCCGCGCGGGCCGGTCAGGCCCGGTTCCGTTGTCACAAAGATGGCGACGGTGGGCAGGCCAAAAGCAGCGGCCAGATGCGTGAGGCCGGTATCGGCGCCGATCACCAGTGTTGAGCGGCCGATCAGGCCGGCGATGTCGGACAGTGGTGATTTTGGGATGACCAGCGTTTCAGGCACTGCCTTGCCGATTGCCTCGGCGACGGCACGTTCCTTGTCGTTCGACCAGGTCGTGACCGGTGCAAACCCTTGGCTGACCAGCAGTTTGGTGGTCGCGATCCATTCCTGAACCGGCCACTTCTTGTCTTCGCGGCTGGTGCCGTGCAGCAAGGTCGCGACCTGTCCGGCCGGGATCGGCGCATGGCCGGAGGGAACAGCGATGCCGGAATCGAGTATCGACAGGTCGGGCTCGTAACCGAGAGCCAGCGCGAACAGGCGTCGTGTGCGCTCGATAGCGTGCAGATCGCGCGGGACGCCGTAGCGCTGATCGTAGAAAAGGGCGGCGGAAGGTTCGCGCGCGCTCGCCTTGTCGAAGCCGGCAATCGGAGCGCCAGCGAGTTTTGCGACGAAGGCTGATTTCAGCAACCCCTGCGCGTCAAGCACCAGGTCGTAACGACCGGCACGCAAGGCCTTGCGCAAGGTACGTCCTTCTCGCCAGGTGGCCGGCGAGGCCAGCTGCTTACGCCAGCGGCGCAACGCAACCTTGTGGATCGCGCCGATCGCGGGATGCAAGGCGACGATGCTGGCGAAAGGTTCCTCCACGCACCAGTCGAAGCTGATGGCGGGTCGCGAACGCAAGGCATCCTGCACGGCCGGAAAGGTGTGGATGACATCGCCCATGGACGAGGTTTTGACGATCAGGACCTTCATGCCGCCGCCGGCTGTTCAATCAGACGGCCGGCGGCCTCGACGACGCGCTCGACATCAAGCGTGTTGAGGCAGTTCATGTGGCCAAGCGGGCAGACCTTCTTGTGGCACGGCGAGCAGGGAAGTTGCTGCCATACCAGTTCGCGCCTTTCAGCGAGCGGCGGCGTATTTTCCGGGGAAGTCGAGCCATAAACGGCGACGACTGGCGTGCCGACGGCAGCGGCGACGTGCATCAGGCCGCTGTCGTTGGAAACCGCCACCTTCGCCGCCGCGATCAGATCGATGGCGTCTTCCAGACGCGTCTTGCCGGCAAGGTCGACACAGCCGGGAGCCAGCGTGGTGATCTCGGCAGTAACTGCGCTGTCGTTCTTCGAGCCGAAGAGCGCGACCTTAAAACCCTTCGCCATCATGGCGCGGGCAAGGCCGGCATACGACGCGCTCGGCCAGCGCTTGGCGGGGCCGAACTCGGCGCCGGGCATCATCGCCACGAATGTGCCGGCCGCAAGGCCGTTGCGCTGCAGCAGCTCAGCCTGGTTTGCCGCATCCACCGTCAATTTCGGGGCCTGGAACGCGCCGCCGCGGGCCAGCGAAAAGAAGCCGTAGGCGGTACGGCGCTTTTCTTTCTTGGGCTGCGGCACGATGTCGGTGAGCAGGCCGTAACGCATCTCGCGCAAATGACCGACCCGTTTCGGAATCCGGGCGAAGAACGGGATCAACGCCGATTTCAGGCTGCCTGGCAGGATGTAGGCCATGTCGTAGCGGCCTTTGAGCATGCGGCCATACCTGAGGCGCACGCCGAGTTCCAACTTGCCGGACGGCACTGGCATTTCAATCTGCTGGCGAACTTCGGGCATGCGGCCCACCAGAGGGGCGGCCCAGGTCGGAGCCATGACGTCGATGCCGGCATTTGGATAGAGCTGCTTCAATGCCGAAAACAGGCATTGCGCCATCACCATGTCGCCTACCCAACGGGGACCGATCACGAGGATCGTCGGGCTTTCAGCCATTCGACATAGTCTTTCACACCGGTTTCCACGTCGCGGAACTGACCGTTGTAGCCGGCAGCACGCAGGCGGGACATATCAGCTTGGGTGAAGCTCTGGTAGCTGCCCTTCAGATGGTCGGGGAAGTCGATGTATTCGATGCTGCCCTGGCCGAGCGAGGCGATAACCGTCTCGGCGATGGTGCGGAAGGGTTGCGCGCGACCGGTGCCGCAATTGAAGATGCCACTGGCACCGCGCTTCCAGAGCCAAAGATTGACGTCCGCAACGTCGCCGACATGAATGAAATCGCGGCTCTGTTCGCCGGGACCGAAACCGTCATAGGCCCCGAACAGCTTCGGATTTTCACCGCGGCCGACCTGGTTGAACAAATGGAAGGCGACCGAGGCCATGGTGCCCTTGTGTTGCTCGCGCGGGCCGTAGACGTTGAAGTAACGCAGGCCGGCGACCTGCGAGTGCCCTGGCCCAACGATGCGGCGGACATAGTCGTCGAACAGTTTTTTCGACCAGGCGTAGACGTTGAGTGGTTGCTCGAATTCCTGCTCTTCCCGGAACATGGAGCCGCCGCCATAGACGGACGCCGAGGACGCATAGAGGAAAGGCACGCGCTGCTCCAGGCAGGCGTGCAGCAAGCGCTTCGAATAGGCGAAGTTCACCTCCATCATGAACTTGCCGTTCCATTCGGTGGTGGTGGAGCAGGCGCCCTGATGGAAGACGGCTTCGATCCGGCCGAGCTTGCCGGCTTCGAACACGGCCGGGAACTCGTCCATGTCGAGATAGTCGGCGATCCTGAGATCGGCCAGGTTGACGATCTTGTGGCCGTCGGTCAGGTCGTCGACCACGAGGATGTTGTCGTGGCCTTCCGCGTTGAGCGCGGCGACGATGTTGGAGCCGATCATGCCGGCGCCGCCGGTTACGATGATCATCAGGACCTCGAATTGTTGAGCGGATCGCGGTCCTTATAGGAGAGGCGAACGGGCGTGTCGACAAGAGCGCTTGCTATGATCGGCCGAGAGCGTCGCAGCAGTTGCACTGCCCAGATTTGCGGTATATCCGCTTGCGCATGAGCGAGTTGCACCTGTCTTCTCCCGAAATCCTTCACCGCGCGATTGCCCGGTTTGCCGATGTCACTGTGCTGGTGGTCGGTGATCTGATCCTCGACCGCTTCGTCAGCGGCGTGATCGAACGCATCTCGCCGGAAGCGCCGATCCCGGTCCTGCACGGTCGTGGCGAAACAAGCGCGATCGGCGGCGCCGGCAACGTCGTTTCCAACATCGTTTCACTGGGTGGCAGGGCCGTCCCCGTTTCCGTGCTCGGCGACGATGCGGCCGGCCGTAACATCATGCGCATGTTCACGGAACTTGGTGTCGATACGAACGGCATTGGCCAGACGCGCGACCGCATGACCTCTTCGAAGAGCCGCTTCAGTGCGCTGAACCAGCAGGTGTTGCGGTTCGATGAAGAGGAAATCCGCGCGCTGGATACCGCGGAGCGGGCAAAACTGCTGGCGGATTTCCGCGCCGCACTCTTGAGGACCGACATCGTCATTTTGTCCGACTACGGCAAAGGCATACTGCTCGAAGGTGTGGCCGAGGAGCTGATTGCGATCTGCCGAGAGGCCGGCAAGCCAATCCTGGTCGACCCGAAGGGACGGGATTACGCACGGTATCGCGGCGCCACCGCGGTGACGCCGAACCGCAAGGAACTGGGCGAGGCTGTGGGGCGGTCGGTCTTCACCGATGACGACATCGCCGCTGCCGCGCGCGAACTAATAGCGGCAAACGGCTTCGATTTCGTCGTGGCGACGCGCAGCGAAAAGGGCATGAGCGTGGTCGATGCCAAATCGGCTCGCCACATCGCTACCCAGGCGCGCGAAGTGTTCGACGTTTCCGGTGCCGGCGACACGGTGATTGCCTCGTTCGCCCTCGCGCTGGCGGCAGGTGCAGATCGTGCCGCAGCGGCAGCCATCGCCAATGCTGCCGGCGGCGTTGTCGTCGGCAAGCGCGGCACAGCACGCCTGACCGCCGATGAACTGACCGGCGCGCTGTTCCGCTCACATGGTGCTGTCCACAAGGATGCGATCCTCGACACGGCAGCTGTTCAGCGTCTGGTGGCGACCTGGAAAGACGAAGGCCTGACGGTGGGGTTCACCAACGGTTGCTTCGACATCCTGCACGCGGGTCACGTCAGCCTGCTCAACGCCGCGCGAGGCCAATGCGACAGGCTTGTACTGGGGTTGAACAGCGATGATTCGGTGCGGCGTCTGAAGGGATCCGACCGACCGGTAAACGACCAGCACGACCGCGCCTGCGTGTTGGCAGCTCTTGCGTCCATCGACGCGGTGGTGGTGTTCGAAGAAGACACGCCGCTGAAACTGATCGAGGCGCTGCAACCTGACATTCTGGTCAAAGGTGCGGATTATACCGTCGATCAGGTGGTAGGCGCCGACGTGGTGCAAAAAGCGGGCGGCCGTGTCGTCCTCATCGATCTTGTCGCCGGGAAAAGCACCACCGGCACCATCGGCAAATTGCGCACCCGCAGCGGAACCTGAACGCCCATGTCCAATCTGAACGACTATCTCGTCCGCTCCGCTGCCGCGATCACGGCCATGGTTGAACGCGATCTTTCGATCGAAATGCAGCGTGCGACCGACGCGGTTGTCACCGCTCTTTCTGCCGACAAGGCTTTGCTGATCTGCGGCAATGGCGGCTCGGCCAGCGATGCAATCCATATCGCTGGCGAGCTGGTCGGGCGCTTCCTGAAGGAGCGCAAGGCCTACAACGTGATTGCGCTGCCCGCCAATGCAGCGGTGCTGACCGCCTGGGGTAACGACTACGGCTTCGACACGGTTTATTCGCGGCAGGTCGAAGCGCACGGTGCAGAGGGAGCGGTGCTGCTGGCGATCTCGACCAGCGGCAATTCGCCCTCCATTCTGGCGGCGGCGGAACAGGCACGCGCCATGGGCATGACGGTGATCGGCATGACGGGCGATAGCGGCGGCAAACTGAAGCCGCTATGCGATATCCTGCTCAACGTGCCATCGAGTTCGACGCCGATCATCCAGCAGGGCCACATCTGTCTCTATCACTATCTGTGCGAGGAGGTGGAAATCCGCCTGAGCACCGGTCCTGCTGCCTGATGGCGGGGGCGGTTGCCCCATCTCCACTCGCAGAGCCGGGGCTGTGGATAGAGCGGGTCGGCGACAAAACCTTTCCGTCGGGATGCCCGGCGCTGTTCCTCGACCGGGACGGCACAATCAACGTCGACACCGGCTATCCGAGCAATCCACGGCAAGTGCTGCTGCGTGGCGAGATATTGCCGGTGATCCAGGCCGCCAATGACGCCGGATGGCCGGTGGTGATCGTCACCAACCAATCCGGCATCGCGCGTGGCTATTTCGGCTGGGAAGCTTTCGCAGCGGTCAATGGTCGCGTGCTCGAACTGCTGCGCGAGAAGAACTGTTCTGCCGATCTCGTTCTGGCCTGTGCCTATCACGAGGCGGGAAAAGGTGCGCTGGCGGCGGGTGATCACCCTATGCGCAAGCCCAATCCCGGCATGCTGCTGAGGGCCGCTGAAATACTGAGAGTCGATCTTGGCGGGTCGATCATGGTCGGCGACAAGGAAGCCGATATCGAAGCCGGGCGTCGGGCAGGGTTGTCAAGGCTGTTCCTGGTTGGCGGGATGGGCGCCATGGCGGAACGGGCAGCCCTTGCAGAAGTCCGGGCTAATCGCCGGCCTTGACTGCACCCTTGTCAGTCCGCCCTTCGTCACGTGCCTCGAAAAGCTCGGTCACATAGGAATAGAGGAAAACCATCGCCGAATGGACATAGCCGTGGCGGCCGCACAGGAAATAGCGCTTGCCCACGTAGAATTTCAGGAAATTGATCCAAGGCGAGAACATCAGCCGTGAC
>NZ_PJRO01000019.1 GCF_002858745.1 Mesorhizobium loti
GGAGACTGGCGGCGGTCGTGAGAGCGGTTCGGATGCGTGGAAGGCCTATATGCGTCGCGCCACCAACACCGTGAACTACTCAAAGGCCCTGCCGCTCGCCCAGGGCGTCTCTTTCGATATCGATTGATCGCTTTCCCACGTTGAGTTTGACGAACGGCGGACCGAGGTCCGCCGTTTTTCTTTGTCTTCGCAAGATCTGCGTTCCAGGTGGCGCTTCGCCTATCCGGGGTGGGGCTTTGCCTACCCGGCAGGCAGGTTTGGCCCGACGCTTGATGGCGGAAGGTTCCACCTTGGCAGGTGTTGCGAGGCGTTGCGCAGGAAAAGATTATTCTTCCCACGGCGGAGCCCGCCGAATGCCTGCCGGCCCGTTTGAAGCCGGCGCAGACAGATCGGGAGGATCATCATGGCTGGTTTCACGCATCTCTTCGTCCCCGGACCGACCAACGTTCCGGAAGCTGTCCGGCAGGCGATGAACCTGCCGATGGAAGACATGCGCGCCTCGACCTTTCCACAGCTGACGCACGGCCTGTTCGACGGCTTGAAGCAGGTGTTCAAGAACGAGACCGGTCGCGTCTTCATATATCCGTCGTCGGGAACCGGCGCTTGGGAATCGGGCATCACCAACACGCTGAGCCCTGGTGACCGTGTGCTGATGTCGCGCTTCGGCCAGTTCTCGCATCTGTGGGTCGATATGGCCGAGCGGCTGGAACTCGATGTCGATGTCGTCGATGTGGAGTGGGGTACCGGCGTGCCGGTCGAGACCTATGCCGAGCGGCTGGCGGCCGACAAGGAACATCGCATCAAGGCGGTGTTCTGCACGCACAACGAGACGGCAACGGGCGTCACCAGCGATGTCGCCGGCGTGCGCAAGGCTCTCGATGCCGCCGGCCACCCGGCACTGCTCTTCGTCGATGGCGTGTCGTCGATCGGCTCGATCGATTTTCGCCAGGAAGAATGGGGCGTCGACTGTGCGGTCAGCGGTTCGCAGAAGGGCTTCATGCTGCCGGCTGGCCTCGGCTTCCTGTCGGTCAGCCAGAAAGCGCTGGCGGCCGCCAAGACCGCGAAAAGCCGGCGCTGCTATTTCTCCTTCGAGGACATGACCCGCGCCAACGACACTGGCTTCTTCCCTTACACGCCGGCAACGCAGCTGCTGCGCGGCCTGCGCGTTTCGCTGGACCTGATCGAGGCGGAAGGGCTGGAGGCGATCTTCGCTCGCCACCACCATCTGGCCGAGGGCGTGCGCAAGGCGGTCGACGCCTGGGGCCTGAAGCTTTGCGCCAAGGAGCGCAAATGGCATTCCGACACGGTGAGCGCCGTTTATGTGCCGGAAGGCGTCGACAGCGCGGAAATCGTGAAGCGCGCCTATCACAAATACCAGACCTCGCTCGGCGTCGGCCTGAACAAGGTCGCGGGCAGGGTGTTCCGCATCGGTCATCTCGGCTGGCTGAACGAGGTGATGGTGTGCGGCGCGCTGTCGGCCGCTGAAATGGCATTGCGAGACTGCGGCGTGAAAGTGGTGCCGGGCTCTGGCGTCGGAGCCGCACTCGAACATTTCCGCCTGGCCGAACCCACCGCGGTTGCAAAGGCCGCCTGACGCACCGGAGGGAGGAGACCCGCGATGAGCCACACCATCAACCACCTGCGCAAGCTGCGCCTGCAACGTTCCGAGCTTGCGGTTCCGGGCTCCAATCCGGAGATGATCAGCAAGGCGGCGGCGAGTGCTGCCGACTTCATCTTCCTCGACATCGAGGATGCCGTGGCGCCGCCCGACAAGGAGCGGGCGCGCCGCAACATCATCGAGGCGCTGAACGACATCGACTGGCGCGCCAAGGGCAAGACCGTGTCTGTGCGCATCAACGGCCTCGATACGCACTACATGTATCGCGACGTCGTCGACATCATGGAACAGGCCGGAGATCGGCTGGATACGATCCTGGTGCCGAAAGTCGGTGTGCCGGCCGACCTGTACATGGTCGAGGCGATGGTCAATCAGATCGAGATGGCCAAAGGCTACAAGACCCGTGTCGGTCTGGAAGCCTTGATCGAGACCGCGCTCGGCATGGCCAATGTCGAGGCGATCGCCGCCTTCGGTGGACGGCTCGAAGCCCTGCACTTCGGGGTCGCTGACTATTCTGCAAGTTGCAAGGCCCGCACAGTCAACATTGGCGGCCTCAATCCCGACTATCCGGGCGACCAGTGGCATTTCGCGCTGTCGCGCATGACAGTCGCCTGTCGCGCCTATGGCCTGCGCGCCATCGATGGCCCGTTCGGCGATTTCTCGGATCCGGAGGGCTACATGGCGGCCGCTCGTCGTGCCGCCGCACTCGGCATCGAAGGCAAGTGGGCGATCCACCCTTCGCAGATCGAGCTGGCCAATGCGGTGTTCTCGCCGCCCGAGAAGGAAGTCACCCGCGCGCGCCGTATCATCGAGGTGCTGAGGGAAGCAGAAGAGCAAGGCAAGGGTGCTGCCGCACTGGACGGCAAGATGATCGACGCTGCTTCCGAACGCATGGCCCGCAACGTTCTAGTGACCCACGACGCAATCGAGCAGTCGGCGCGTTCGCGCCAGGCATTACCGAACTGAGGAGGAGTTCGACATGGATATTCATGAGTATCAGGCCAAGGAACTGCTTTCGCGCCATTCGGTTCACATTCCGCGCGGCGGGCTAGCCTACAGCCCTGAACAGGCGGCTTATCGCACGCGCGAAATCGGCGGCGACAAATGGGTGGTGAAAGCTCAGATCCATTCCGGTGCCCGCGGCAAGGCCGGCGGCATCCGCATCTGCAAATCCGACAAGGAAGTGTCCGATGCGGCGGAAGCGATGCTCGGCCGCAAGCTGGTGACGCACCAGACCGGGCCGCGCGGCAAGCTGGTCTCGCGCCTCTACATCGAGGAAACCGTCGACATCCGCCAGGAGATCTATCTCGGCTTCGTGCTCGATCGCAAAGCCGAGCGTGTGATGATCGTGGCCTCCGCTTCGGGCGGGATGGAGATCGAGGAGATCGCCGAACGGCAGCCGGATTCGATCATCCGCGCCATCGTCGATCCGGGCGTTGGCATGCAGCAATTCCAGGCGCGGGAGATCGCATTCGGGCTCGGACTGGAGAACAGCCTGATCGGCAAGGCGACCGACACCATCATGGGCTGCTATCAGGTGTTCCGCGACTATGACGCTTCGATGCTGGAGATCAATCCGCTGGTGGTGACGCGCGAGGGCAATCTGATGGCGCTCGATGCCAAGATGTCGTTCGACGAGAACGCGCTGTTCCGCCGACCGGAGATTTCGGAACTGCGTGACAAGTCGCAGGAAGACCCGCGCGAAACATTCGCCAGTGACCGCGGCCTCTCCTATGTCGGGCTTGAGGGCAATATCGGCTGCATCATCAACGGTGCGGGGCTCGCCATGGCGACGATGGACATGATCAAGATCGCCGGTGGCGAACCGGCCAACTTCCTGGATATCGGCGGCGGCGCTTCACCGGAACGTGTGGCGAAAGCCTTTCGTGCCGTGCTGGCCGACAAGAACGTCGAGACGATCCTGGTCAACATTTTTGCCGGCATCAACCGCTGCGACTGGGTCGCAGAGGGTGTTTTGAAGGCAATCCACGAGGTCGGCGTCAACGTGCCCCTGGTGGTGCGGCTGGCAGGCACGAATGTCGAGGAAGGTCGCCGTATCCTGAGTGCATCGGGTCAGTCGATCATCGTTGCCGACACGCTGGCCGAAGCCGCCGAGAAGGCAGTCGCGGCCATGCGCCAGTCGGTACTCAAGAAAGCCAGCTGAGGGAGGACGAAATGTCAGTTCTGCTCAATCGCAATACCAGGGTTATCGTCCAAGGGCTGACCGGCAAGATCGGTTCTTTCCATGCCGAGGATATGAAACGCTACGGCACCAATGTCGTTGGCGGCGTGACGCCGGGCAAAGGTGGCCAATCGCAACAGGGCATCCCAGTGTTCAACACGGTCAAGGGCGCGGTGCGTGAGACCGGTGCGGAGGCCAGCATCGTGTTCGTGCCGCCGCCCTTCGCCGCGGATTCGATCATGGAAGCGGCAGATGCCGGGATCAAGCTTTGCGTCTGTATCACCGACGGTATTCCTTCGCAGGACATGATGCGGGTGAAACGCTACATGCTGCGCTACCGCCGTGAGGATCGCATGACGCTGATCGGCCCGAACTGTGCCGGCGTCATTACGCCGGGGCAGGCGCTGATGGGGATCATGCCGGGTTCGATCTATCTGCCGGGCCGGGTTGGCATCGTCGGACGCTCGGGTACGCTTGGCTATGAAGCCGCTTCGCAGATGAAGTCGCTCGGCATTGGTGTATCGACCAGCGTCGGTATCGGCGGCGATCCGATCAACGGTTCGTCCTTCAAGGACATTCTCGAACTGTTCGAGAACGACGACGAGACCGATGCTGTGGTGATGATCGGCGAGATCGGCGGGCCGCAGGAGGCGGAGGCCGCCGAGTGGGCAAAGACCAATATGAAGAAGCCGCTGATCGCCTACATTGCCGGCCTGTCGGCACCGAAGGGCAAACGCATGGGCCATGCCGGAGCAATTATCTCGGCGTTCGGCGAGTCCGCGCAGGAGAAAGTCGAGATCCTGCGCGATGCCGGCGTCACCATCGTGCAGACCCCGGCCTCGTTCGGTCCGACCGTTGCAGGCGTACTGGCCGAGCAGCGTAAAGCAGCCTAAACAGGCCAATACAAGCGTCTCGAGGGGCGGTGCCGGTCCAGGCGCCGCCTCAACCATGCCATGCAGGAGCAGATGATGAAGCCACGCGTGATCGTGACCCGGAAGTGGCCGGCGGCCGTAGAACAGGTGCTCGCCGAGCGTTTCGACACCACCCTCAACGCAGGCGACATTCCGTTCACGGCAACGCAGCTCAAAGCCGCTTTGCTCAATTTCGATGCTGTGCTGCCGACAGTCAGCGACAAGCTGCCGGCCGAGATTTTCTCCGGCGAAGAAATGCGCGCCAGGATCATCGGTAATTTCGGTGTCGGCTTCAGCCATATCGACACCGACGCGGCGAAGCGGCGGGGTATCGTGGTGACCAATACACCGGGCGTGTTGACCGACTGCACGGCCGATATCGCGATGAGCCTGCTGCTCGCCGTTGCCCGCCGCACTGGCGAGGGCGAACGCCAGCTTCGGGCCGGCGATTGGAAAGGCTGGTGCCCGACCCACATGATTGGCGCCAAGGTGACCGGCAAGACGATCGGCATTATCGGCATGGGCCGTATCGGCAAGGCGATGGCCCGCCGCGCGCATTTTGGCTTCGGGATGAAGGTGGTCTTCTTCAACCGTTCGCGTGTCGACGACGAGGAGACGCGCGCGATGGGCGCGACGCAACTGCCCTCGATCGAGGCGGTGCTGGGAGAGGCCGATTTTGTGTCGCTGCATTGCCCCGGCGGCGCCGAGAACCGCAACCTGATCAATGCTGAACGGTTGGCGCGCATGAAGAAGAGCGCTTTCCTGATCAACACGGCGCGCGGTGACGTGGTCGACGAGACCGCGCTGGCCGATGCGCTGGAAGGCGGCGTGATTGCAGGTGCCGGGCTCGATGTTTTTGTGCAGGAGCCGCAAGTGCCGGAACGGTTGATCAGGCTGGAGAATACCGTGCTGTTGCCGCATCTCGGCAGCGCGACCGAAGAGACTCGCGTCGCCATGGGCATGAAGGTGGTCGACAACATCAGCTCCTTCTTTGCCGGAGAGGAGATACCGGATCGTGTTGTTTGATCCCGATCCATTTCAAAGGAGGTTGATCGCGCAAGTTCTTCGCTGATCTGTTGGCTCGGGCGGATTGGTTTTCTCCAAGTTCCGCATACTTCGTCGCACTTGGTCTTTGGACTTGAACCAAAGGGCGAGTAAGTTTACCTATGGTGAACACGCGAAGTTTCAGGGGTATATAATGGATAAGCTCGTCAAGGATGGTAAGGGCGCCAGCGCTGCCGCCAAGTCGACGAAGTCCAAGAAGATATCGTCTGCAACCCAGGTCAAGGCAGCACCGCTTCATCAGGACCCGCATGCCGTCCGCGATACGCGCGAGAAGGTTCTTGAAGTCGCCATTGGCCACGAAGTGCGCGCTTTCCGCAAGAAACTCGGCATAACCGTTGCCGACCTTGCCGCGACGACCAATATTTCCCTTGGTATGCTGTCGAAGATCGAAAACGGTATTACATCACCGTCATTGACAACCTTGCAGGCCTTGTCGCGCGCCTTGGGTGTGCCGCTCAGTTCTTTCTTCCGGCGTTTCGAGGAAGACCGTAACGCCGTCTTCGTGAAAGCTGGCGAGGGCGTTGACGTTGAACGTCGAGGCACTCGTGCCGGCCATCAGTATAACCTGCTTGGTTATATTAGCTCGAATACAGCGGGGGTAACTGTCGAGCCCTATCTGATCACGCTGACCGAAAACTCCGACGTCTTTCCGGCCTTCCAGCACGACGGCATGGAGTTCCTCTACATGCTGGAAGGCGAGGTGGTTTACCGCCACGGCAGCAATCTCTATCGGATGTTGCCCGGCGACAGCCTGTTCTTCGACGCCGATGCGCCGCACGGTCCGGACGAATTGACGACGCTGCCAATCCGGTACCTGTCGATCATCTCTTACAGGCAGGGATCCGGAAACGAATAGCGCGCCTTTCGGCGCGCTATTGTCTCGCTTGGTAGAGGGTCATCGCCCCAGGCCTAGAGCGTTTCCGTTTTTGACGGAAACGCTCTAACTCTTTGTTTTTACGCAATTCTGGACGGAAAACCGTTACACACTTTTCCTGGAATTGCTCTAGTCAGGGGTGAAACCAGGCGAGGTGGGGGTTCCGTCGTCATATTTCGACAGCCAGTCGATGACGGCCGGCCGGTAGCGTGTAAGGCCCTTGTATTCGACCAGTTCGTTCGGCAGGTCGCGCAGGACGCGATGGAAACGGCGCGCCCATTTCGGCACCGTCACCAGTTCCTCCATCTTGATCAGGTAACAGCGGATCGGGAAGACCAGCGCGTTGGAGCGCGGTAAGCGCCAGAAGCTCTGCAATTCGACGCGCAGATGCACCTTGTCGCCGACATTGTCCGGCGTGACGGTGGTCCGGTCCGGTCCCCATTTGTGATAGTTTTCCGGACTGGTGTCGAGGCGCGGGTTGATGGTCATCGTCCAGTTCAACCGCCGCGCCGGCTTGCCCTGCTGGATGTTGGTGAGGAATTTCAACGCCCGGGTAAAAATGCCTTTTTCATGCGCAAGCGGCACCGGTGCGTGCCACTCGAAGAAGTTCATGCCGATGTCGAAATCGAGCGACCAGTCGGCCTGGGTGGTGACCATCCCGGCATCCATCCACAGATTGCCGTCGCGCTGGTCGAGGATGCAGAAATCGCCCTGGCTCTGGCGCGTGATGTATTCCATCGGCCCATAGGGCAAAGTGGAAAGGTCACCGAATGTGAAGGTGTCGTCGATGCCGAGCGGCCGGTTGATCCAGCGCCAGCGATCGCCGTCGCGGGTGAGCGTGAAATGCTCGGGATAGCCCTTGGCCTGCTCGGTCATCAGAAGTTCGAGCAGATCCCAGCCGGCCAGCGTCATATGCGGCAGAGACTGGCAGCGCAACGGGTCCTCTGCGAGCACCTTGGCGCGGTCCTGCATCTCGGCGACATAGTGCTCGTCGACATCGATGAGATTTTCAAACACGGTCCCTTTCGGGCCCTGCACATGCGGTTCGATGTTGACCGCATACATGTAGGCATCTTCATGGAACGGAAAGGGAAACCGCCGGATGAATTCCGGGCTGTTCCTGAAGGTGAAGTCGTCCCGGAACGTTTCCTGCCTGAAATTGATACCCATAGGTTCCTCCCCGTGGTTTCGTGCCGGAGCGTGTCCGTTTTCACGGAAACGCTCTAACTCTTTGTTTTCGCAATTCCGGACGCAAAACCGCTGCGCACTTTTGCTGGAATTGCTCTAGCGCTCGAGCACGAGGGACTTGCCCTCGAAGCGTGAAACGCAAGGCATGATCTTCTTGCCCGAACAATGCTCGGCTTCTGTCAGCCAATGGTCGTTGTGCTTGAAGGTGCCGTCATAGGAGACGACGTTGGTCTCGCACTGGCCGCAGACGCCGCCACGGCACAGATAGGGCGGGTCGATGCCGGCGGCTTCCATCGCCTCGAGCAGGCTCTGTTCTTCGCCGACGCTGATCTGCAGCTTGCTGAGCGCCAGAGTAACGTCGAAGGGCAGGCCCGGCTGCGGCGCGGCGAAGTGTTCGTAATGCACGGTTTCGTCCGGCCAGCCATGTGCCGCCGCCGTCTCACGTACCCAGCGGATCATGCCGGCGGGACCGCAGACATAAAGGTGCGTGCCAAGCGGCTGCGAGGCCAGCAGGCGTTCGAGCGGCAACCGTTCATTGGTGTCGTCATAATAGATGTTGACCCGCTTGCCGTAGCGATCATGCAAAACATCGGCATAGGTGCCGAGCGCCGGCGTGCGGCAGGTGTAGTGCAATTCGAAATTGCCGCCTTCGCCGGCAAGCTGCGCGGTCTGTGCCATGAACGGCGTGATGCCGATGCCGCCTGCCACCAGCAGATGCTTTCTGGCCCTGAGGTCGAGCGAGAACAGGTTGACCGGGTAGGAGATCACCATCTCCATGCCGCGTTTGACATGGTTGTGCATGAACAGGGAGCCGCCGCGACCGGAATCGTCGCGGCGCACGCTGATCGTGTAGTCGCGCGTGTTGTGAGGCGAGCTCATCAGCGAATAGGGGTTCAACCGCGATTTGTCGCCGTCGCGCATTTCCACCACGACATGGGCCCCACCGGAAAAGGTCGGCAAGTCGCCGCCGTCGGTGCGCTCGAAATGGAAACGCTTCACCAATTCGTTGACTGCGACCACATCGGTCACGGTGACGTTCAGTTTCGTGGTTCCCGCGCTCACCGGAAAATCTCCTCTTTCTGAGGGATCTCGCTCGGATCCTCGGCGTTGATGCACACGCCCTGGAAGGCGGCGAGACGGCGCGAATAGTGGTCGCGCACGAGGAGCAGCAGACCACAATGGGCGCAGGTGGCAGGCTGTGTGGTGACGTTCTCGGTGATGCCCTTGCAATGGACACACTGCACCCGGCGCGCCCATGAGCCACGATGTTCGGTCTGGATCGAGGAATGGTCGATGCCAGCTTCGAGCGCCACCTGCATGGCCTGGCCAATCAATCCCTCGGAACCGGTGAGATAAAGCCTGAGGCCCATATGCGCATTGGCAAGCGTCTGCCTGAGACGCGGCAGGGCTGCAGCAACGGAGGGGCCTTCATAGAATTGGGCAGGCTTCAGGGTTCTGAGCGCAGTCTGGAACTGGTTCCCGGCCATCTCGGGAATGAACATGATGTGCGCGCTGGCGAAGAACCCGTCCGGAGCCTTCTTCGCCAGATCGAGGATCGCGGCCGCGCCTTCGGCGTCCGCGATGAAGAGATGGTTCTTGCCGGTCTGGGGCGACAGGGTTCCGTAGACCGGGCGACTGAGGATCGTCTTTGCCGGCATCCCGTCCAATGGATCAGCCCTTCGCCGTACGCTTCAGCTTTTTCGGATCGTCGAACGGCAATGCCTGTGCGGTCGCCTTCACCGATCCGGACGCGTTGCGGACCTCAAGATCGGTGCCGGCGACGGCGCAGTCGACATCGAGGCGGGCAATGCCCATCGATTTTTTCACCAACGGTGAATACATCGCGCAGGTCACGACACCGACCTTCTTGCCGTTGCGGTAAATCGGGGCGCCTTCGTCGGCAGGCTTGGTGCCTTCCAGCAGGACGCCGAAAATTTTGAAGCGTTCCTTGCCCCTGAGGCGGTAATGTTCCTCGGCGCCACGGAAGCCGGTCTTGCCGGGGCTGACGGTGAAGTCCAGCCCAAGTTCCCACAGCGTGTCGCCAGGCCCTTCGTTCGCAAAGGGATATTTCTGCGAATTGTCGTAGGGATAAAAGAGCAGGTAGCTTTCGACGCGCAGCATGTCGAGCGTGGTAAAGCGGCAGGGGATGATACCCTCCGACTTGCCTTCCTCGAGGATACGATCCCAGATCGTTCCGGCATCCTGGCCACGGCAGAAGATCTCATAACCGCGCTCGCCGGTATAACCGGTACGCGAAATCATCACCGGCAGGCCGAAAAGCTGGGTCTGCATGTGGTGGAAGTAGTTGAGGTCGCGGATGCCGGGCACATGTTTGGCCAGGTAATCGACGGCGGTCGGGCCCTGCAGCGATAGGTCATGCAGATTGTCGTCGAAGCGAACCGATACGTCGCGCCCGATGGATGCGCGGGTCAGTTCTTCGTGACCCGTGCCCGAGCCATGCACAACCATCCAGGAATTGGTGCTGATGCGGTAGACGACGCAATCGTCGGTGAATTTTCCGGCCTCGTTGAGCATGCAGGCATAGACCGACTTGCCCGGGTAGATCTTCTCGACATCGCGTGTCGTGCACAGGTCGATAAGGTGCGAGGCATGCGGGCCCGTGATGTGAACCTTCTTCAGTCCGGAGACATCCATCAGGCCGGCCTTGGTGCGGATGGCGACATATTCTTCGTCGGCGTCCTTGTCATAGGTCCAGGCCGTGCCCATGCCACTCCAGTCTTCTAGCTTGGAGCCCAGGGCGCGATGGCGGTCGGCCAAAGTCGAGAAACGCCAGGATGCTGTCATGTGGGTGTCCTTCTCCTCAAGGGTACCTTCGAAAAGCGGCCATTCTTTTCTTATCGGCCTGCGCTTTCGCCAGACGCATATTGACTCGAATTCCGTCGTCTGGGCAATATCTTTGTGCAAGAAATATTACTGATAGGCAACTTTTCCTGGTTCCGACTTTAGTCCTCTGTCGAGACCTCGGTTCCGCTGCGGGATGTGACGTTGGACTTTTCTGTAAGGAAAAAAACATTCATAGCAGTTGAACTGGATTTTTAAAGCTGCTAGCGTTCAATCATCGGACTGCTGCCATTGGAGGTAACGTCGTGTGCGGAATTGTGGGACTGTTCTTGAAGGACAAGACATTGGAGCCGCAGCTCGGCGCCATGCTCTCTGAAATGCTGGTGATGCTGACCGACCGTGGTCCCGACAGCGCGGGCATCGCGGTTTACGGCGCGGCCACCAAAGGTAAGGCTAAGGTTACAATTCAGTCACCCTCGCCGGAGGCGGACTTTGCCGGCCTGGAAGCCGAGCTCAGCAAGAAGATCGACGCGAAGGTCAAGCTGCTGGCCAAATCCACACATGCAGTGATCGACGTGCCGGCCGGCAAGGTCGAAGCGGCGCGCGAAGCGATTGCCGAACTTCGTCCATCCGTGCGCATCATGGGTGCCGGCGAAGCCATCGAAATCTACAAGGAAGTCGGCCTGCCAGTCGATGTCGTGAAGCGTTTCGACGTTACCAAGATGACCGGGTCCCACGGCATCGGCCATACCCGCATGGCAACGGAATCCGCGGTCACCACGCTCGGAGCACACCCCTTCTCGACCGGTCCCGACGAGTGCCTCGTGCACAACGGTTCTTTGTCCAACCACAACAATCTGCGGCGCGAACTGATCCGCGAAGGCATGAAGTTCGAGACCGAGAACGACACCGAAGTCGCCGCAGCTTATCTGTCGTCCAAGATCGCGCATGGCCAGAACCTCGGCCAGGCACTGGAAAGCAGCGTCAATGACCTCGACGGCTTCTTCACTTTCGTGGTCGGTACCAAGAACGGTTTCGGCGTGGTGCGCGATGCCATTGCCTGCAAGCCGGCCGTGCTTGCCGAGACCGACCGCTACGTTGCCTTTGGCTCCGAATATCGTGCGCTGACCAAACTGCCGGGTATCGAGGATGCCAAGGTGTGGGAGCCGGAGCCGTCAACCGTCTACTTCTGGGAGCACTGAGCCGATGAACGTGACCACTCTCGCCAAGGCGCCTCAACGCGAAGTCAACTATGCGCCGCGCGTCTTCGATCTTGACGCGGCACCGCTGCGCGAACTCAACCTCGCTTTGCATCAGGTAACGGATGCGTCCGACGAACCGAGCTGGGAAGTGATCAACCCGAAGGGCAGTCACGCCGTGGCTGCCGGCGTCGCGCAGCCTATCGCCGTCGAAGTGCGTGGCAGCGTCGGCTATTACTGCGGCGGCATGAACGACAGGGCCAGCATCACCGTGCATGGCTCGGCCGGACCGGGTGTTGGCGAAAACATGATGTCGGGCCAGATCACCGTGAAGGGCGACGCCAGCCAGTATGCCGGTGCGACCGGACGTGGTGGCCTGCTGGTCATCGAAGGCAATGCCTCCTCGCGCTGCGGCATTTCGATGAAGGGTATCGATATCGTCGTACGCGGCAACGTCGGCCACATGTCGGCCTTCATGGCGCAATCCGGCAACCTCGTCGTGCTGGGCAATGCAGGTGATGCGCTGGGGGATTCCATCTACGAAGCGCGCCTGTTCGTGCGTGGCGAGGTGAAGAGCCTCGGCGCCGACTGCATCAAGAAGGAGATGCGGCCTGAGCATATCGCCAAGCTCAAGGAACTGCTCGACCGCGCTGGCATCACCGACGTCAAGCCGGAAGAATTCACACGCTACGGATCGGCTCGTACGCTCTACAACTTCAACATCGACAACGCCGACGCGTACTGAGGGGACGCCTAAATGACCTATCACAATCCTCCGACGACGCCTCGCCGGTCGGCAACGTTCGATGACTATACAATGTCGGAAATCCGCCGGGCGGCGGCGACCGGCATCTATGACATCCGCGGCTCGGGCGCCAAGCGCAAGCTGCCACATTTCGACGACCTTCTGTTCCTCGGCGCCTCGATCTCGCGCTATCCGCTGGAAGGCTATCGCGAGCGCTGCGACACCAGCGTTACGCTCGGCGCCCGTCATGCGAAGAAGCCGATCCAACTGAAAATCCCGATCACCATCGCCGGGATGAGCTTCGGTTCGTTGTCGGGACCGGCCAAGGAAGCGCTCGGGCGCGGCGCGACGATTGCCGGCACCTCGACGACCACCGGCGATGGCGGCATGACGGAGGAGGAGCGCGGTCATTCCCAGACGCTCGTCTATCAGTATCTACCGTCACGCTATGGCATGAACCCGCGTGACCTGCGCCGTGCCGATGCGATCGAGATCGTCGTCGGCCAGGGTGCCAAGCCCGGTGGCGGCGGCATGCTGCTCGGCCAGAAGATCTCCGATCGCGTCGCCGAGATGCGCACGCTGCCCAAGGGCATCGACCAGCGTTCAGCCTGCCGCCATCCCGATTGGACCGGTCCGGACGATCTCGAAATCAAGATCCTCGAACTGCGTGAAATCACCGACTGGGAGAAGCCGATCTACGTCAAGGTTGGCGGCGCGCGGCCCTATTACGATACAGCTCTTGCCGTGAAAGCGGGTGCCGATGTGGTGGTGCTCGACGGCATGCAGGGCGGCACCGCGGCGACGCAGGAAGTGTTCATCGAACATGTCGGCCAGCCGACGCTCGCCTGCATCCGTCCTGCCGTAAAGGCGCTGCAGGACCTCGGCATGCACCGCAAGGTGCAGCTCATTGTCTCCGGTGGTATCCGCAACGGTGCTGATGTCGCCAAGGCGCTGGCGCTGGGCGCGGACGCGGTCTCGATCGGCACGGCCGCGCTGATCGCGCTCGGCGACAACGACCCGCGCTGGGAGGACGAGTACCAGAAGCTCGGGACAACGGCGGGTGCCTATGATGACTGGCACGAAGGCAAGGATCCGGCCGGTATCACCACCCAGGATCCCGAGCTTATGAAACGCGTCGATCCGATCGCCGCCGGCCGGCGTCTGGCGAATTATCTCAAAGTGATGACGCTGGAGGCACAGACGATCGCCCGTGCCTGCGGCAAAAATCACGTACACAACCTGGAGCCGGAGGACCTCTGCGCCCTGACAATCGAATCCGCGGCCATGGCGGGCGTTCCACTCGCCGGCACCGGCTGGATACCCGGAAAGGGCAGCTTCTAGGCAATTTCTTCGTTCAATCAAAAACAACAAGAAGAACAACCCAGGGGAAAACAATGGGAACCAATTTCGAGGCCAGCAAGGCAGTTACCGCAGAGCTGAAGGATTTCGCCCGGGCGCGTAACGTCAAATATTTCATGATCTCCTACACCGACCTGTTCGGCGGCCAGCGTGCCAAGCTGGTACCGGCACAGGCGATCGCGGATATGCAGAAGGATGGAGCCGGCTTTGCCGGCTTTGCCACTTGGCTGGACCTGACGCCGGCGCACCCGGACATGCTGGCGGTGCCGGATCCGGATTCGGTCATTCAATTGCCGTGGAAGCCGGAGGTCGCCTGGCTGGCTTCGGACTGCCTGATGGAAGGCAAGAGCGTGGCGCAGGCGCCGCGCAACACACTGAAACGCCTGGTTTCCGAAGCCGCCGAATTCGGCATCCGCGTGAAGACCGGCGTCGAACCCGAATTCTTCCTGACGACACCGGACGGCAAGCAGATCTCCGACGAGTACGATACAGCGGCCAAATCCTGCTACGACCAGCAGGCGGTGATGCGCCGCTATGACGTGATCGCCGAAATCTGCGATGCGATGCTCTCGCTGAACTGGGAGCCTTACCAGAACGACCATGAGGACGCGAACGGCCAGTTCGAGATGAACTGGGCCTACGATGATGTGCTGGCAACCGCTGACAAGCACTCCTTCTTCAAGTTCATGGTGAAGTCTATCGCCGAGAAGCACGGCCTGCGTGCCACCTTCATGCCGAAGCCGTTCCAGGGCCTGACCGGTAATGGCTGCCATGCCCATATCTCGGTCTGGGATCTTGGCGGCAAGACCAACGCCTTCGCCGACAAGAGCATGGAACTCGGGCTTTCCCAGCAGGGCCGCCACTTCCTCGGCGGCATCATGAAACATGCTTCGGCGCTGGCCGCCATCTGCAACCCGACCGTCAATTCCTACAAGCGCATCAACGCGCCACGCACGATATCGGGTGCCACCTGGGCGCCCAACACGGTGACCTGGACCGGCAACAACCGCACGCACATGGTGCGTGTGCCGGGCCCCGGCCGCTTCGAGCTTCGTCTACCGGATGGCGCCGCCAACCCATACCTGATGCAGGCGGTGATCATCGCCGCCGGCCTCGACGGCATGAAGAGCAAGGCCGATCCGGGTCCACGCAGCGACATCGACATGTACAAGGACGGCCACACCGTAACCCACGGCGCCAAGCTGCCGCTCAACCTGCTCGACGCATTGCGCGAATACGACAAGGACACGTCGCTGAAGGCGGCGATGGGCGAGGAGTTCTCAGCTGCCTTCATCCGGCTGAAGCAGCAGGAGTGGAACTCCTACGCTTCGCATTTCACCCAGTGGGAGCGCGACCATACGCTTGACGTGTAGCAATTCCAGGAAAAGTGCGTAGCGGTTTTCCGTCCGGAATTGCGTAAAAACAAAGAGTTAGAGCGTTTCCATGAAAAACGGAAACGCCCTGGGACAGAGGCCAGAACAGACTGAAATGCGGTACTCGATCTTCTCGCTCGCCAAGGCGGCGCTTTCAGGCCACAAGGGCTGGACGCGCGCTTGGCGCGATCCCCAGCCGAAGAAACATTATGACGTGGTGATCATCGGCGGCGGCGGTCATGGACTGGCCACCGCCTACTACCTCGCCAAGGAATACGGCATCCGCAACGTCGCGGTGCTGGAGAAGGGCTGGATCGGCTCCGGTAATGCCGGCCGCAACACCACCATCATTCGCTCCAACTACATGCTGCCGGGTAATACCGGTTTCTACGAGCTTTCGATGAAGCTGTGGGAGCGGCAGGAGCAGGACCTCAATTACAACACGATGGTGAGCCAGCGCGGTATCATCAACCTCTATCATTCGGATGCGCAGCGGGATGCCTTCGCGCGGCGTGGCAATGTCATGCGCATCAACGGCATCGACGCGGAACTGCTCGACAGCGAGCAGATCCGCAAGGTTTTGCCGTTCCTGAACTACAACAATGCCCGCTTCCCTGTGATGGGCGGCTTGTGGCAGCCGCGTGCCGGTACGGCGCGCCATGATGCCGTCGTATGGGGCTATGCGCGCGCAGCAGACTCCTTCGGTGTCGACATCATCCAGAATTGCGAGGTGACCGGCTTCGCGCGCGACCAGAACGGCAAGATCACCGGCGTCGAAACGGCGCGCGGCACGATCAGCGCCGGCAAGGTTGGCATGGCGGTGGCCGGCAGCACGTCGCGCGTCGCAGCGATGGCCGGCATGCGACTGCCTATCGAAAGCCACGTGCTGCAGGCTTTCGTATCCGAGGCGATCAAGCCGCTCATTCCCGGCGTCATCACCTTCGGTGCCGGCCACTTTTATGTCAGCCAGTCCGACAAGGGCGGCCTTGTCTTCGGCGGTGATCTCGACGGCTACAATTCTTATGCCCAGCGCGGCAACATGCCGGTGATGGAGGATGTCTGCGAAGGCGGCATGGCGCTGATGCCGATGATCGGGCGCGTGCGCCTGCTGCGCCAATGGGGTGGCATCATGGACATGTCAATGGACGGCACGCCGATCATCGACAGGACACCGATCGACGGGCTCTATCTCAACGCCGGCTGGTGCTATGGCGGCTTCAAGGCGACGCCGGCCTCCGGCCTGGTCTTTGCCCATCTGCTTGCTCGCGACGAGCCGCATGAGGAAGCAAAACGCTTCCGGCTCGACCGCTTCCGGCGTGGCGCGATGATCGACGAGAAGGGCCAGGGCGCCCAACCCAACCTGCATTGAAAGCGAGTAAGGCGCCATGCGCATAGCATGCCCATTCTGCGGAGAACGCGAGCTCGGCGAGTTCACCTACCTCGGCGACGCGGCACCGAAACGGCCGTCGGCTTTCGCTGCCGACGGAGCCGAGCAGCCGGATGCCCAGGACCTGTTCTTCGACTACGTCTATCTGCGCGACAACATCGCCGGCGACATGGACGAACGCTGGTATCACGGCGGCGGCTGCCGTTCGTGGCTGACCGTCACCCGCAACACGACAACACATGAAATCAAGGCCGTGGGCGCGGCACCCGGCGCGGGTGCGCAGAAGCCGGCCAAGGCAGGCGCGACATCATGAGCGGGACCAGAACCGGCCGGATTTCGGGCGACGCCGCGCCGCTTGCCTTCAACGACAATCCTGCTGCCGATGCCCGGCAGCCGCGATCCGTTCCCGCAGGTACGCAATCGCACCGCCTGTCGAGCGGTGGCCAGATCGATCGCAAGCAGCCGCTGGGTTTCACCTTCGACGGCAAGAAGATGGTCGGCTTCGCCGGCGATACGCTGGCCTCGGCGCTGGTGGCAAACGGTGTCAAGCTGGTCGGCCGTTCGTTCAAATATCATCGGCCGCGCGGCATCCTGACCGCCGGTGCGGAAGAACCGAACGCGCTGGTCGAGCTGCGCAGCGGTGCGCGGCGCGAACCCAACACACGCGCCACGACAGCCGAGCTTTACGACGGGCTCGCGGCGCAGAGCCAGAACCGTTGGCCCTCGCTGCGTCACGACGTCATGGCGGTGAACTCGCTGTTCTCACCGATCTTCGTTGCTGGCTTCTACTACAAGACCTTCATGTGGCCGGCGAAGCTGTGGGAAAAGCTCTATGAACCGGCCATCCGGCGCGCCGCCGGCCTGGGCAAGGCTTCAGGCGAAGCCGACCCGGATCACTATGAAAAGGCCTGGGCGCATTGCGACGTGCTTGTGGTCGGCAGCGGTCCAGCCGGGCTTGCCGCAGCACTTGCCGCTGGCCGCGCCGGCGCGCGGGTCATTCTGGCCGAGGAGGACAACCGTCTCGGTGGCCGACTGCTCTCGGAGAATGGCGAGATCGATGGCAAGCCTTTGGCGGAATGGCTGGCGGGCGCGCAGCGCGAAATCGCAGCTCTGGCAAACATCCGCGTCATGACCCGCACCGCTGTGTTCGGCGTTTATGACGGCGGGACTTACGGCGCACTCGAGCGCGTCAACGACCACATCGCCGTGCCGCCTGCACACCAGCCGCGGCAGCGGCTGTGGCGCATCGTCGCCAGGCGTGCCGTCGTTGCGGCCGGTGCGATCGAACGTCCGCTCGTCTTCCCCGGCAACGACAGGCCGGGCGTGATGATGGCATCCGCCGTGCGCAGCTACATCAACCGTTTTGCGGCGATGCCCGGGCGGCGGGTCGCGCTCTTCACCAACAATGACGACGGCTGGCGTACGGCCGAAGCTGTGCAACGCGCCGGTGGTACTGTCGCCGCTGTGATCGACAGCCGTGGCGTGGTTCCCGAGGGTTGTCGCGGACTCAATCTGAGGTTGCTCGGCGGCGTCGTGAGTGAGGTGAATGGCGGTGTCGACGGCGTGCGCAGCATCGTCGTGCGCGATGCCGGGGGGCGTACGCAGCAGATAGAGGCCGACTGCCTGGCCATGTCGGGCGGGTGGAATCCCAACGTGGCATTGTCTTCATTCCATCGCGGCAGGCCGGTCTGGCGCGATGACATCGCGGCTTTTGCGCCGGGCCAGTGTCCTCCGGGCATGGTCATGGTGGGCGCGGCCGGCGGTGATTTCTCGCTCGCTGCCTGTCTGCGTGAAGGTCATGCGGCCGGCGTCGATGCCGCCAAAGACTCTGGCGCCAAGGGCAAGGCCGGCGCGGCTGCGCAGGGCGAGGATGAGGGTTTTGCCATCAAGCCGCTATGGCATGTCGAGGGGGGCAAGGCCTTCGTCGACTTCCAGCACGACGTGACCGCCTCCGATGTGAAACTGGCACAGCGCGAAGGGTTCGAGAGCGTCGAACATCTGAAGCGCTACACGACGCTCGGCATGGCGACCGACCAGGGCAAGTTGTCCAATGTCAACGGCCTTGCCCTCATGGCCGAGGCGACGGGGCGCAACATTGCCGATACCGGCACGACGATCTATCGGCCTCCCTATGCGCCGGTGGCAATCGGTGCACTGGCCGGGCATCATCGCGACGAGAATTTCCACGCATGGCGCCTGACGCCGTCGCATCACTGGGCGGCCGCGCGCGGCGCCATGTTCGTTGATACGGGGCTGTGGAAGCGCGCGCAGTGGTATCCCATCGCCGGCGAGAAAGACTGGCTGGAGTCGGTGACGCGGGAAGTGCTCGCGGTGCGCAACGGCGTCGGCTTCTGCGATGTCTCGACGCTGGGCAAGGTCGATGTGCGCGGCCCGGATGCCGGCACTTTCCTCGATCGCCTCTACATCAACACCTTCTCCAGTCTCGCCGTCGGCAAGGCGCGTTACGGACTGATGCTGCGCGAGGACGGGCTGGTCTATGACGACGGCACGACGTCACGGCTGGCCGAGGATCATTATTTCCTCACCACCACCACCGCCAAGGCCGGTCCCGCGATGCAGCATCTCGAATACTGCCGGCAGGTTTTGTGGCCTGAACTCGACGTGCAACTGACTTCGGTCACCGACCAGTGGGCGCAATTCTCGATCGCCGGCCCGAACACGCGCGATCTTCTCAAGAACCTGTGCGATCCGGCGGAAGACCTCTCCAACGAGGGTTTTCCCTTCATGGGCGTGCGCGAAGTGTCGTTACGCGGCGGCATGCGGGCGCGGCTCTACCGCATTTCCTTCTCCGGCGAGATGGCATTCGAAATCGGCGTGCCGGCGCGCTACGGCGAAGCCATGGCTGAGAACCTGATGCGTGCCGGCGCGGAATTCGGGGTCACGCCCTACGGTACGGAAGCACTTGGCGTGATGCGCATCGAAAAGGGCCATGTCGCCGGCCCGGAACTCAGCGGCACCACAACGGCCGACGATCTCGGCCTCGGCAAGATGATGTCGAAGAAAAAGGACTATATCGGCCGCGCTATGGCCGGGCGCGAGGCGCTGGTGGCGCCGGACCGGCAGGTGGTGGTCGGTATCAAGCCTGTCAACAAGGCCAACCGGCTGCGTTCGGGCGCGCATGTCATCCCCAGGGGCGCAGCTCCCGGTCCCGATACGGATCAGGGCTATCTGACCTCGGTCTGCTACTCGCCGATGCTCGGTCACTGGATCGCGCTGGCGCTGGTCGAGCGCGGGCGCGAACGGCATGGCGAGATCGTGCGGGCCTACGATCCGTTGCGGGGCGAGGACATGGAGGTCGAGATCACCAGTCCGGTCTTCTACGATCCGGAAGGAGGGCGCCAGCGTGGCTGAGTATTCCTGGGAAGCACAGTCACCGCTGCGCAAGGCGTTTGCACCGGGCCGTCTCGGCCTGGCATCCGGCGATGCCGGCGTCGCGATGACGGAAATCAGCGACTTCAACCTGGTGCAGGTGATGGCGCGACGTGGCCTTGTCGCTAATGTTGCGAAGGCAGCCAAAAAGGCCTGGGGCGTTCTGCCGCCGGAGAGGCCCGGAGCCGCTGTCGGCAAAGGTGCAACGCTGATATGGACCGGTCCGGATCAGTTCTTTGTGCTGAGCGTCGGCAACGGACCCGATCCGGTCTCGCCGCTGGCGGCTATCTTCGACGGCATGGCGTCTCTCAGCGATCAGTCCGGTGGACGCTGCCTGATCCGGTTGTCGGGTGCCAGGGTACGCGACGCACTCGCCAAAGTGTCATCGATCGATCTGCACGACGCTGTGTTTCCGGTTGGAGCGGCTGCAGCCACGTCGATCGACCACACCGGTGTCAATCTATGGCGCAGATCTGATGCCGCCAACGGCAGCCCGGTCTACAGCCTGCTCGTCTTCACCAGTTTCGCTGACAGCCTTTGGCACACGCTTGCCGATGCCGCGGCCGAATATGGCGTCGAAGCGACGCGCACACCGCTATCCTGATCGGGCTAGCAACCTGTGCCGTCAGCCGCGCTCAGCAGGCCGGTTGGATATGTCAGCATTGTCGATCTGTGCCATGGCGTGGCTGCGAGGCGCGCGTTAGGGTCGCTACAGTCCGACATCCTGCACAAGGCAAATCCATGAGCGACCAGATCGAACGCGCACGTGCTTTCCATGCCCTTCACGTCAAGGGCGACCCGGTGGTGCTTTTCAACGTCTGGGACCCCGGCAGTGCGCAGGCTGTCGTAAAAGGCGGCGCCAAGGCGCTGGCGACCGGCAGTTGGCCGGTCGCAGCAGCATTTGGTTATCCCGACGGTGAGAAGATCCCGTTGGAACTGGCGCTGGATAATTTCCGGCGCATTGCCGCTTCGGTGGAACTGCCCGCCACGATGGATCTCGAAAGCGGCTATGGACCGGCGCCGGCGACGGTGGCGGCTACTGTGACACAGGCGATCGAGGCCGGCGCAGTTGGCTTCAATTTCGAGGACCAGATCGTCGGCGGCGGTGGTCTCTACGAGATCGCGGTGCAGGTCGAGCGCATCAAGGCGGCCGCGGAAGCGGTCAAGGCAAGCGGCGTCCCAGCCTTCATCAACGCCCGCACAGACATCTTCCTGAAAGCCAAGCCGGAAGAGCACAGCGAAGCGTTGATCGAACAAGCGATCACGCGTGCTGCGGCCTATGAGAAGGCCGGTGCACATGGCCTCTTCGCGCCAGGCCTCGGCGATCCGGCACTGATCGAAAAACTCTGCAAGGCGGTTGCGCTGCCCGTCAATATCATCGCGCTGGCGCATGTGCCGCCGCGCCAGAAGCTGGCGGAGCTCGGTGTCGCCCGCATCAGCCACGGGCCGGTGCCATACCGCAAGATGGTGGCGTGGCTGGAAGAGCAGGCGCGAGCCGCGATTTCCGGATAACAGCCGGAGCTGCGCACTTTTGCGGAATTGCTCTAGTCCTGGTTGCGGGCGATCTCGGCCGCCCGCGCCAGATGCTGCATGAGCTGGCTGGCGGTCGGTTCGGCGATGCCAGCCACGAGCACAGCCCTTGTCATGCATTTCAGCCAGAGGTCGCGCATGTCCGGGCCGATCGGAACATGCTCATGGATCTCGCGCAGCCGTGAGTGGCCGTGCCTTTGCACATAGTGCTGGGGACCGCCGAGAAAGCCGGAGAGATAATCGAACTGCTCGATGCGGGAATGAGCGACACCGTGACCGCGACGATGGAGGAGGTGCAGTTCCTGCGCGTCCTCGTCCTGCTCGATGATGTCGTAGAACGCCCGGACAAGCCTGTCCAGGCCATCATCGCCACCGATGGCTTCGTAGAGTGAAAGCTTCTCCGGCGAAATCATCTGGCCGAAGCTCCTTGAAGCAGGGAGTAAGGCAATAGGGGAGTCGGGCAGTGAGGTTGGGCCGCTACTGCCCTATTGCCTTACTGCCCCACTGCTAGAACAACCCCTCGATCTGGCCCTGGTCGTTGAGGAAGATCTTCTCCGACGATGGTTTTGAGGGCAGGCCAGGCATGGTCATGACCTCACCGCAAATGACGACGATGAAGCCGGCACCGGCGGCAAGGCGAACCTCGCGCACCGGAACCGTGTGGCCGGTGGGCGCACCGCGCAGGTTCGGATCGGTCGAGAAGGAATACTGGGTCTTGGCCATGCACACCGGCAGGTGGCCGTAACCAGCCTGTTCCCACTGATGCAACTGATCGCGGATCGACTTGTCGGCAATCGCCTCGTCACCACGATAGATGCGCTTGACGATGGTGTTGATCTTCTCGAACAGCGGCATGTCGTCGGGATAAAGCGGCGAGAACTGCGAGGCACCGCTTTCGGCGATCTCCACCACCTTGCGGGCGAGCTCCTCGATGCCGGCAGAGCCCTGTGCCCAGTGCTTGCACAGGATCGCTTCGGCACCTTGTGCTGTCACGAACTCCTTCATCGCCTTGATCTCGGCATCGGTGTCGGAGACGAAGTGGTTGATGGCAACCACCGCCGGCACGCCGAACTGCTTCACATTCTCGATGTGGCGGCCAAGATTGGCGCAGCCCTTCTTCACCGCATCGACGTTTTCCTGGCCAAGGTCTTCCTTCTTCACCCCGCCATTCATCTTCATGGCGCGAACGGTGGCGACGATGACGGCGGCGGCCGGCTTCAGGCCTGCCTTGCGGCATTTGATGTCGAAGAACTTCTCGGCGCCGAGATCGGCACCGAAGCCGGCTTCCGTCACCACATAGTCGGCGAGCTTCAAGGCCGTGGTGGTGGCAACCACCGAGTTGCAGCCATGGGCGATGTTGGCGAAGGGACCGCCATGCACGAAGGCAGGGTTGTTCTCCAGCGTCTGCACCAGGTTCGGCTGGATGGCATCCTTCAACAGCACCGCCATGGCGCCGTCGGCCTTCAAGTCACGGGCATAGACCGGGGTCTTGTCGCGGCGATAGGCGACGATGATGTCGCCGAGGCGCTTTTCAAGGTCCTTCAGATCGGTGGCCAGGCACAGGATCGCCATCACTTCGGAGGCAACGGTGATGTCGAAGCCGGCCTCGCGTGGAAAACCGTTGGCGACACCACCCAGCGAGACGATGATCTGGCGTAGCGCGCGGTCGTTCATGTCCATGACCCGGCGCCAGGCGACGCGGCGGATGTCGATGCCGAGTTCATTGCCCCAGTAGATGTGGTTGTCGATCAGGGCCGAGAGCAGGTTGTGGGCGGTGGTGATGGCGTGGAAGTCGCCGGTGAAGTGCAGGTTCATGTCTTCCATCGGCACGACCTGGGCATAACCGCCGCCGGCAGCACCACCCTTGACGCCGAAGTTGGGTCCGAGCGAGGCCTCGCGGATGCAGACCACGGCCTTCTTGCCGATGCGGTTGAGGCCATCACCGAGACCAACCGTGGTGGTGGTCTTGCCTTCACCGGCCGGTGTCGGGTTGATGGCGGTGACCAGGATCAGCTTGCCGTCCTTGTTGCCCTTGACCGACTTGATGAACTCAGCCGAGATCTTCGCCTTGTCATGGCCGTAGGGCAGCAGATGCTCAGTCGGGATGCCGATCTTGGCTCCAATCGCCTGAATCTGCTGCTTCTTCGCGCCGCGCGCTATCTCAATGTCACTCTTGTAGTCGGCCATGAGGGCTCTCCTCCCTTGTCTCTATCTGTTTCGGCTTCCCGAACTGCAACGTCGGGCTTGTGTCAAAATCCTGCGTCTCGCGCGGGGTGCCTAGGCCTGGTGACCAGCGGCACGGCTCGCCGATGTCAGCGTGTTCGACATGAGAAGCGCGATCGTCATCGGCCCGACGCCGCCCGGCACAGGGGTGATGGCGCCGGCGGCAGGCAGGACCTCGTCATAGGCGACGTCGCCGACCAGGCGTGCCTTGCCGTTTTCGCCAGCGGGCAGCCGGTTGATGCCGACGTCGATGACGATGGCACCGGGTTTGACCCAGTCGCCCTTGACCATTTCCGGGCGGCCTACAGCGGCGACCAGGATGTCGGCGGTGCGGCAGAGTTGAGGCAGGTTCTTCGTTTTCGAATGCGCGACGGTCACGGTTGCGTTTGCGGCCAGCAGCAGGTTGGCTATCGGCTTGCCGACGATGTTGGAGCGGCCAACGACAACAGCATTGAGGCCGGAAAGGTCACGGCCCAGCGCGCGTTCGATCAGCAGCATCGAACCGGCGGGCGTGCAAGGCACGAAAGCCGTCTCCAGTTCGCCGGCGCCGAGCTTGCCGACATTGATGAAATGGAAGCCATCGACGTCCTTGTCCGGGGAGATGGCCTGGATGATGCGGCCGGCATCGATCTGTTTCGGCAGCGGTAATTGCACGAGGATGCCATGAATGGTGTCGTCGGCATTAAGCCGCTCGATCAGTGCGACGAGCTCTTCTTCGGATGTGTTGTCGGGCAGCGTGTGCTGGACCGAATGGAAGCCACACTCCTTGGCTTTCTTTCCCTTGGAGGCAACGTAGACCTGACTGGCAGGATCTTCGCCGACGATGACGACCGCGATGCCTGGCTGTGTTCCGGTTCTTGCCACTAGATCCTGCGTCGCCGTCTTGATGCCGGCGACCAGTTCTTCGGCGACGGCCTTGCCGTCGATGATCGTGCTCATGGAAAGTCCTTTGCTGCCTGTCAGTTCGATGCGAGCTGAGAAAGATCGCCAGTGTCGAGACAGCCGGGCGAGGGGATATTCCCGAAGCGCTGGCGGCAATAAGAGAGCATCAGCCGCGCGCCGCGCGCGTAGATGTCGCCACTGTCGATCAGCGCACTTTCGCGCGCCGCAGAAAGCACGACGTTGACGGATTCGCGGATGCGGAAAGGCATCAGGTCGGTGCATTCCAGCATGGCGCCGAAGACGGCGGTTACCGGAACCGCGCAGCCTTCGACGAATACCGCGGGCTCCTGCCTGCCGTCGTCTCCGTCAAGCGTATCCAGGGCATCCTGAAAGGCCTGATGGAGGGTGATCGGAGCGTGGCCTTGATGAAGGTCATACAAAACTTTCGGCACGGCTGCCTCATCGTCTCGAGTGAGCTTTCGCGACGCTTGAGCGATGGATCTAGAACATCGTTCCTTGCATCTTGGGAAAGATATTTGCACATAAGGAAAAGGCAGGCAAGGCGTGTTTCGGTGGAAATCATCCACCTTTCGACCATGATAACGACGTCTGGAAACAGGATGGTCCATGCCACCGAAAAGAAAAAAGGCGGATCGTCCAGGGAGTGAAACGATCCGCCTGTAAACGGCCTCAGGAACGTGGTCTGGTCTTCTGCGGGTCGTAGTGGGCAAAAGGAACGACACGGGCAGGAAGGCGCTTCTGCTGGCCGTCGAGCTTGCCGATCTCGACTTCGGTTCCGACTTCGGAATGGGTAACGTCCACCCTCGCCAGCGCGATGTTCTTGCCGAGGATCGGCGAGCGCATGGAGGAGGTGACCACACCGATCTGCGCCCGGCCGATATGGACGCAGTCGCCATGGCCGACATCGACATTGCTGTCGATTTCCAGGCCGACGAGCTTGTGGATGGGGTTTTCCTTGCGCCGGATAAGGGCCTCGCGACCGATGAAGTCGTCGGTCTTCGATTTCAGCGGCACCGTGAAGGCGATGCCTGCTTCAAATGGGTCGGTCTGATCGGAGAATTCATAGCCTGCAAAGATCAGGCCCGCCTCGATGCGCACCATGTCGAGCGCTGCCATGCCCATCGGCACCAGCCCATGTGGTTGACCTGCTTCCCAGACCGCGTCGAAAACCTTTTCGGCATCGCGCGGATGGCACCAGATCTCGTAGCCAAGCTCGCCTGTATAGCCGGTGCGTGAAACGACGATCGGTACGCCTTGAGAATCGCCGATGCGACCGATGGTGAAGCGGAACCATTCGACCTCTTCCAATGCCGGCTGATGCGGTGGGGTCCAGACGATTTCCTTCAGGATGTCGCGGCTGTTCGGGCCCTGTACGGCGATGTTGTGCATCTGGTCGGTCGAGGAACGCACCAGGACCTTCAGGCCCAGCTCCTCGGCCTTGTCGCGCAGCCACTGGCCGGAATAGTCGTCACCGCCGATCCAGCGGAAATTGTCCTTGCCGAGCCTCAGCAAAGTGCCGTCATCGATCATGCCACCGTGTTCGTAGCACATGGCTGTATAGACGACCTGGCCGATGCCGAGTTTTTTCACGTCTCGGGTGAGGGTGTATTGCAGCAGCGCTTCGGAATCCGGGCCGGTGACCTCGAACTTGCGCAGAGCGGAAAGGTCCATCACCACGGCCTTTTCGCGGCAAGCGCGATATTCCTGCAGCGGTCCTTCCTTGGCAAAGGAATTGGCGAGCCAATAGCCCTTGTATTCGATGAAGTTGCGGGTGTGCTTGGCGAAGCTGGAATGGAAGGCGGTTTCGCGGGTCATTTTTGGCTCTGCGTCCGGGGTCACTCGTCTGGCAATCGCACGGGAGAATTTGTGCTGTCCGGAATAGGTCCGGACATGGATGTCGGTGAGGTTCCAGCCATTGGCCGGCGTGGTGTCGTCGGGGCAGGCCGAAGACACGCAAACAATGTCGGTCAGCGCGCGCAGAAGCACATAATCTCCTGGCCGCGACCATGGCTCGTCGGAGAACATGACGCCATGTGCGTCGATTCCGGTGTTGAAGAAGAAGTTCACCGCCATCCAGCCGCCACGGGCCGTTACGCCATGTGGAGCCAGGGCGCCGTTGAAATTTTCCGAGCAGTTGATGTGGCCCGGATAGCCGATGTCGTCGTAATATTTGGCGTAACACGCCAGCGCGAAAGCATCATGTCGGCCGCAGGTATCCTGCACGACTTCCACCAGCGGTTCGAAATCCTGATCGAAATATTTCGCATGCAGGCCGGGCATCGGATAGGCATGGCCCATCAGCGAACGTGTTGCAGTGACGTCGAGTGCGAGGTCGCGGCCCTTGTCGAGCTTGCGTGCGGAGAAACACTGGAAGTCGGTGCACTGACGACCATCGACGTCGATGATCTGGATAAAGTCGCCGGCCTTGACGAAATAGGCTTCTGCCGTGCGCGACTTCACTCGTAGGTCGAGCACCGGATCGGCGAGCGGATCGGGCAGATCGAACTTCCTTCTGGGGCGGATAGTCGCGCGCCGCACCATCACCACCAGCGGTGTCGCTGTGTCGTGCTCGTCCACCGCCATCGGGCCGCCGGGAGCCGCGACGACAAGCGAACCTTCGCGCGTCGCGGTGAAGCTTTCTTCTGTGCCCGCTGGCGTGGTGCCGGAAAAGATGCGTAGCGCCTCGGCATTGGCCAACTGCAGCTTTCGGCGTTCCAACCCGTTGCGCAACGCGCGCAGGCTGTCATCGCCGCCAAGCAGCAGGATCTTGAGACCGGCGGCATTGCTGTTGCTTTTGGCGCCGATGATTCCTGTATCGGCACGGCCGGATTGGTCGAAGGCAAGCAGTTCGCAAGGCTGGCCGCCCTCCGCATTGCGGATGGTGATCCTGTCGCCGACTTCCATGTCGATGACGATCGCGCTGCCGCCCGGCACATGATAGCGCTCGGTACCCGGCAGAAGCAGTCCGGGCTGGAAGATCAGGCTCGGCCGGGGTGGCCCGGCAACCACGGCGGGATAGGCTGTCTGCTGCATGACCACCTCACACGAATTTGCCCGTGTGTAAAATAATTTCAATCTAGAGAATACCTGTTTCGTCCTTTCACGCAAGCCTCGGTTTTCACCGGAGCATGCGATCCGCAGGATTTGGCGCCTCCTCCTTTCGTCCAGTCCTGATGACGAATGCCAGGCCCAGCAAGCTTTGCCGGCGTTGTTGAGCACGAAGCTTATTGACAGCCGCAAAGTCACGTTATTATCATGACAGTGAAAATTTTTTCGCTGTGGAAATGAACTGGGAGGTGTTTCCGTATGAAAGCGCGCGTCGCCGTGATTGGAGCCGGCCCGTCGGGCCTTGCACAGCTGAGAGCATTTCAATCCGCCGCGGAGAAAGGCGCCGACATCCCCGAAATTGTCTGCTTCGAGAAGCAAGCCAACTGGGGTGGTTTGTGGAACTACACCTGGCGTACCGGCCTCGACCAATATGGCGAGCCCGTCCACGGTTCGATGTATCGCTATCTGTGGTCGAACGGTCCCAAGGAGGGGTTGGAGTTCGCTGATTATTCTTTTGAGGAACATTTCGGCAAGCAGATCGCCTCCTATCCGCCGCGTGCCGTGCTCTTCGACTATATCGAAGGCCGGGTGAAGAAGGCCGGCGTCCGCAAGTGGATCCGCTTCGAGACGGTCGTACGCCTGGTCACCTGGAACGAACAGACCAGGAAATTCACCGTCACCGTGCAGGACCTGCCGAAAGATCATTGCTACTCCGAGGAATTCGACAACGTCATCGTCGCCTCGGGCCATTTTTCGACCCCGAATGTCCCTGAATTCCCTGGCTTCGACCGCTTTAATGGCCGCATCCTGCACGCCCACGACTTCCGCGATGCCCGCGAATTCACCGGCAAGGACATCCTGATCGTCGGCACCAGCTATTCAGCCGAAGATATCGGTTCGCAGTGCTGGAAATATGGCGCCAAGTCGATCACGAACTGCTACCGCACCGCGCCGATGGGCTTCGAATGGCCCGACAACTGGGAAGAGAAGCCGCTGCTGGAAAAGGTCGATATCAATACGGCCACCTTCAAGGACGGGTCGACGAAGCGCATCGACACGATCATCCTGTGCACCGGCTACAAGCACCACTTCCCGTTCCTGCCTGACGACCTGCGCCTCAGGACAGCCAACCGGCTGGCGACTGCCGATCTCTACAAAGGCGTCGCCTATGTCCACAATCCGGCGCTGTTCTATATCGGCATGCAGGATCAGTGGTTCACATTCAACATGTTCGATGCACAGGCCTGGTGGACACGTGACGTGATCCTCGGCCGCATCAAGATGCCTTCGGCCAAGCAGGAGATGATCGCCGACGTCGAGGACCGCGTGGCGCGCGAGGACGCCGGCGAGGATGCGCATGATGCGATCGAATATCAGGGCGACTACGTCAAGGAGCTGATCGCGGAAACCGACTATCCGAGCTTCGACGTGGACGGCGCCAACGAGGCCTTCTTTGAGTGGAAGGAACACAAGAAGCACGGCATCATGGAATTCCGCAACCATTCCTACCGGTCGGTCATCACCGGCACGATGGCGCCGGCGCATCATACGCCGTGGAAGGATGCACTCGACGATTCACTCGAATCCTATCTGCGCACGGCTTCGCCCGTCGCCGCGGAGTGAAGGCAGTCGATCGGAACCTGACCTGCGTGCACAGCCACGCAGGTCAAAAAGCCCACCGCGCACCCGGCGGGCTTTTTGACGGATAAACTTGGCGGTTCTAGCGGTTACCAGATGTCCCGGCTATCCGATTGGCCGCCGCATATTTCATGCGTGCCCGGCGATAGGCGTCAGGGATGGAGAGTGCCCAGACAAACAGCCCGCCAGCATGGCGTCCGATGAAGGACTGGTCCGGCGTCGTGGTCATGTAGGTGAGCACGGAAAAGAACAGCACAAAGAACGCGAAGACCAGCCCGCGCGGTGCTTCGCGGATGGCGACATGGCCGGCGCCCGGCAAGACGATCGCCAAAGCCAGGACCACATAGGGGTTGATCGATTTGGTCATTCTCCGGCTTCCATGGGCTCTGGAGTTTTTCTTTTCGTGTCAGTGTCCGCGAGCGCTTCCGACAGCAGCTGTGCTTCGGCGATGGCCGTGCGCAGGAGATCGGGTGAAATTGCCTCGACGGGAAAACGAACCTGGCGCAACAACAGGTGAGCGCCTCGATCGCCCTCGGCGACCTGGCGGATCAGGCGCACGCCTTTCGCCGTGATGACGGCTTCCTTGACCGCCGGATTGCGCAACAGCGCCGAGAAGATCGAACCGCTTCGCTCGATCTCGGCTGCCGTCGCCGTGCCATCGCTGCGGACGAGGATGGAGGCATCGGTCTGCGGCGGCGGCACCCACTCCGGCAGATCATGGACCAGCGAATAGAA
The DNA here is from genome assembly GCF_002858745.1 of Mesorhizobium loti. Taxonomy (GTDB): domain Bacteria; phylum Pseudomonadota; class Alphaproteobacteria; order Rhizobiales; family Rhizobiaceae; genus Mesorhizobium; species Mesorhizobium loti_F. The sequence continues at coordinate 30,171 of NZ_PJRO01000019.1, forward strand.
CTCGGCGCCGGTCGGCCGCGACAGCGCGCCGATCGATGGCCGGTCCCGGGGTGAATGTTCGGTCAGCGTCAGCTTCAGCCAGAGTTGTGGCAGCCGGCGGCAGACGAGCGTATCGGCGATCAGTTCGATACGGAGCCGCCGGCCATCCGAGAGATTTCCATCGAGGATCGGAAATCCGTCGCGTGCCAGGCGGATCCGGCTGTTGTCGAGAATGTTGGCTACGCCATCGAGCAGGTGCCGGCGTTGCGTTGCGAGCTTGCGCTGATCGCGCAACGCAACCGCCACCAAGGCTCCGGCTGCAGCTGCAGCAAACAGGACAAGAGCTAGATTTGTGATCATGGGCATGATCCGACGCCGCGCGACAGGTTTGGTCGGTCGCGCGGCGCCATCATCTCAGTAGCCGTTCGGCCGCGGCCACGGCATGGTGAACTGGTCGCCACGCTTGACGAAGCGATAGCGCCAGAAATGGAACCATAGCGAGGCGACGATGTAGAAGCACATCATGGCGATGAGCTGCGTACCGTAGCCGAGGAAGACGGCGACATAGGCGGTGGCGCAAAGGACCAGGAGCAGCAGCGCCGGGATCGGGTGGAACGGATGCACGTAACCGCGCTTGATGCTGTCCAGCGGCCACTTCTTGCGGAACATCACCATGTTGAAGGTCATGAAGGTGTATCCGAGCAGGCCGGACAGGATCGAGAAGGTCACCACCTGGTCGAGCGGGGCGCCGAGCGCGAAGATGAGCGCGATCGGAACCAGGAAGACGATCGATCGGTATGGCGTGCGATAGGTCGGGTGTACGGCGCCGAACCAGCTTGGCAGATAGCGGTCGCGGCCCATAGAGAACCAGGCGCGCGAGGCATCGTTGATGCAGCCATTGGCTGAAGCCAGCGTCGCAAACGTCGTTCCGACGAAGAGCAGCATCATCAGGCCGGTGGAACCGGTCACGCGGGCGGCATCGAACAGTGGCGTGCCTGCCTGGCCGAGATATTCCCAGGGGATCAGACCCGAGCAGACATACCAGGTCAGGGTGGCCGCGATCAGCAGCGTCATGATGCCGGCCATCGTGCCGTAAGGCAGGGAGCGGGCTGGGGAGCGCACTTCTTCGGCGGCCTGGCATGTGCCCTCGATACCGAGATAATACCAGAGCCCGAAATGCAGGGCCGCGACGATGCCGACCCAGCCATAGGGCAGCGGGTCGCTGGTGATGGCCGAGAAGTCGAGCGGCACGGCGGAACCGCCGAACTGCACGGAAATGAACAGCACGATGATCGACACGAAGGCGATCGCCGTGATGACGAGGTTGAAGGTCAGCGTCGCCAGCACGCCGCGGTAGTTCAGCCAGGCCAGGAACATGACGGCGAGGATGATGAAGGGTTTCTGGTTCAGGCCGGAATGGCCGAGCATGCCCGCCACCGTGTCGAGCAGGAAGCCGACGGTAATGGCGTTGGCCGCTTCCAGCATGGTGTAGGCCATGACGAGGAACAGCCCGACATTGAAGGCCATCAATGGGCCGACAATGTGCTTGGCCTGGGCATATTGGCCGCCGGCCGCCGCGACCGTGGAGGTCACCTCGGAATCGATCATGGCCACGCAGGTATAGAGCAGGCCGGCCACCCAGCAGGCGACGAGGCCGGCGATCATGCCGCCTTTGCCGACCGAGAAGTTCCAGCCCATATATTCGCCGACAAGCACGATGCCGACGCCCAGCGCCCAGACGTGGGCGGGACCCAGAACGCGCAGAAGTTGGAGCCGCTCCGGCGCGGCTGTTGAAGTCACATTTGCCATCACCGTTTCCCCTAGATCGTGTGACGTTCGGCCGTGGCCTCGATCTCGCCTTCACGCGAGGAGGTCAGCAGATCGTTGTCGTAGGTGGTATCGACCTTGAGCAGGTCGATCAGCATCAAAGCGCCGAACAGCGCGGACAGTGCCCAGGCGGCGTATTCGAGGATGTTCCAGATATCCATCGCGCGCTCCTATCGTTTCGGGCCGAAGCGTTCTTCGATGACTTCGCGATACTCCTTGTCGGAGAGGCGCACGACCATGACGAAATAGCCGATGACGAACACGGCCATGACGATCAGTGCGACCCAACTGAAGGAGTAGTCGAAGCGGGCGGTGATGATGTCGCTCGCCGCGGCAGGGTCAGTGATGCCGAGTGCGGCCCACTGCTGCTGTTCGGTGGCGTTCTGGCCGAGGGCCTCCCAGGTCGGGTTGGCGATCGGCTGCGGTGTCTTGGCTGCTCCCGCGAGCCCCATATAGAGCGGGATGTAGAGTGCGCCGACCGTCAGGACGAGAAGCACGAAGACGTCGAAAATCTGTCCGGCAAGGCTCTGTTTCGGAGGTTTGTAAGCCATCGGTTTCTCCTAAGAGCAATTCCAGGAAAAGCGTGTAACGGTTCTCCGTCCGGAATTGCGTAAAAACAAAGAGTTAGAGCGTTTTCGCGGCTCCGTAAAAAACGGAAACGCTCTAGCCGCGGCGTCTGCGCATCTCATCGAGATGCTTCAGGTCGAGACCGTAGATGAAGTGCTTGTCGTCGCCGTAGTGGCGCAGCATCGCCACGATGGCTGCCGTGTTCAGTCCGAGGACGAGGACTGCAGCGACTGCCAGGATCGCACGGATGCCGGGCACTTCAATGTAGGGCCAGACGGTGAAAAGGGCGAACAGCATGGTCAGCCAGATGGCTGCCACGAACGCGATCGCCCCGAGGCGGTCACGACCGTGCATCCTGTCTATCCGTTCGTCCAAGGTGTTTGAACCAGCGTGCTGGGTCGACGTCGCATCCATGTTCCCCTCCCTTGAGGCTGCGCGACTGCGGGGCATCATTGTTGATTTTGCAGAAAACTATTTGCCCAAGGGGAATATTTAGAAACTGCGACAAACTGTCAAGGAAAAGCGCATGTTGCGCCGCACCAGTTCGCTGCTGCGCTGCGAAAGGCAGTGGTTACAAATCGTCCGAGAAGGCGTTGATGGGGGTGCGCGTGGCTATTGCGGACCCATATGCGGGCCTCGGCTGCGCTCGCTGGCGAACAGCGCCACCGCCATGGCGCGATTGCGCACGTCCAGCTTGTCGTAGAGATTCTTGAGGTGATACTTCACCGTGTTCTCCGAGATGCCGGTGCGCGTGGCGATCTGCAGGTTGGTCCAGCCATCGGCCAGCACCGCCAGCAATTCGCGCTCGCGCGGCGTGAGCCGCGAAAGGGGAGTTTCGTTGATGCGCGAAACGTCGACATAAGGAATGCAGATGCGGCCATGAGCGACCGCGATCAGCGTGTCGAACAGGATGGCGGGATCATCGAACTGATAGCAGAAGCCCTGCACACCGAGGCGCACGCATTGCTTGAGAATGGCGATGTCGTGGTCATTGGAAAAAATGACGACACGTGCATGCAGGTTGCGGCGCTGTAACTCGGCAAGTACGCCGCTTCCGTCCATATCGGACAGTTTCCAGCCGAGCACGGCAATATCGAAGCCGGGCTCTCCCCGCGATACCGTTTCCAGAAACGCTTCGCCGGCCTGCACGGACCCGACCATGTCAAAGCGGCTGTCGCGGTGGATCATGTCGCCGAGTGCGGCGACGACCAGCGGATTGCGTTCCGCAATCAGGACCCTGAACTTCTTCTCTCCCGTCATGGGCGTGACATCGGTCTCCCAACCCGGATGCTGAACTTTCCATACAGCGGTCATCGGCTTCACACAGGCTCCAGCGCGACCTCTATCGTCTTGTTTCGTCGCATGACGGGCGGCGGATGCCGCCCTCCTTGTCCGAAAAGTCTGCAACTTTTTGCTTTCCTGACCTTCGGTTCGGGACCATGCCTAGTCGTAGATCGGGAAGCGACGTACCAAGGCTTCGACTTCCTCCCGCACCTCGTTCTCGATCCGGCTGTTGGCGTCCTCGCCATTTGCGGACAGCCCGTCGATCACCTCCATGGTCAATCGGCCGACGAGCTGGAACTCCTCGGCACGGAATCCGCGCGTTGTGCAGGCTGGCGTGCCCAGCCGGACACCGGAAGTCACCGCCGGTCCCTGTGGGTCGAATGGGATGCCGTTCTTGTTGCAGGTGATGTGGGCGCGCCCGAGTGCCGCTTCGACCGCCTTGCCGGTAAGACTTTTGCGTCTGAGATCGACCAGCATCAGGTGCGTGTCGGTGCCGCCGGAGACGATCTCGACGCCACCGGAGGCAAGGGTTTCGGCAAGCACCTTGGCGTTCTCGACGACACGGGCCGCATAGGTCCTGAATTCAGGCGTCAGCGCTTCGCCGAAGGCCACTGCCTTGGCGGCGATGACATGCATCAGCGGTCCGCCCTGCAATCCCGGGAAGACGGTGGAATTGATCTTCTTGCCGATTTCTTCGTCGTTCGACAGCACCATGCCGCCGCGTGGTCCTCGCAATGTCTTGTGCGTGGTGGTGGTCACGACATGGGCATGTTCGAGCGGGTTGGGATGGACACCGCCGGCGACCAGGCCAGCAAAATGCGCCATGTCGACGAACAGCTTGGCGCCGACCTCGTCGGCGATCTCGCGGAACGCCTTGAAGTCGATAAAGCGCGGATAGGCCGACCCGCCGGCCAGAAGCACTTTCGGCCGGTGCTGGCGGGCAAGGTCGCGCACCTCGTCGAGGTCGATGCGCTGGTCCTGCTGGCGAACGCCATAAGAAACGACATTGAACCATTTGCCAGACTGGTTGACAGGCGAGCCGTGGGTGAGGTGGCCACCGGCTGCCAGGTTCAGCCCCATGAAGGTGTCGCCTGGCTGCATCAGCGCCATGAACACCGACTGGTTGGCCTGGCTGCCGGAATGCGGCTGCACGTTGGCGAAGCTGCAGCCGAACAATTGCCGGGCGCGCTCGCGTGCCAGATCCTCAACCTCGTCGACGTACTGGCAGCCGCCGTAGTAGCGGCGTCCCGGATAACCTTCGGCGTATTTGTTGGTCAGCACCGAACCTTGTGCTTCGAGGACGGCCTTCGAGACGATGTTTTCGGACGCGATGAGTTCGATCTCGTCGCGCTGTCTGCCGAGTTCACGCGCCATGGCGGCGCTGACGGCAGGATCGGTGGTTGCAACGCCGCTGTGGAAGAACTGGCTCAGGCCACCGAGGCCAGGCCGTGCCGGGATGTTCATGCGTCCAATCCTTTCTGGCGCCAGGCGCCGGTCCTGTCTTCAACCTGTCCAGCCGAGACCGGCGGAGATGCAGTTGATCGAAAGCAGGAGCGCGTTGACCGGTCGCTTCGACGGCGAAGCATTCGCGGCCTGGTCGCGCACTTCCTGCAACAATTTCACCTGGAGCGCGTGGATGCTGTCCATTTCCGGCCTTAAACGGTCGAAATTGCGCTTGAAGGCCGGGAAACGTGCGGCAAAGTCGGTGTCCCCCACAATTGATCGCACCATGGTGCTGGTGAGGTCGTATTCGGCCTCGATCTTGCGAAAGATCCGTCCGCCGGTGTTGCTGTCGGCAACGAGCCCTGCATAAAGCCGGCCGATCTCCATGTCGGCCTGGTAGAGTGTCTTGTCGACCTCATCGACGATGAGCCGGAAGAAGCGCGAGCGCTCGAACATCTGCCGCAGCAGGTCGCGACCGGCGTCGCCACGGACCGTGACGAAGGAGCTGATGGCGCTGCCGATGCCGTACCAGCCCGTGAGCAGATGGCGGTTCTGGCTCCAGGCGAAAACCCAGGGTATGGCGCGCAGGTCGGCGATATCGCGCGCGCCGAAGCGGCGCGCTGGCCGCGAGCCGATCTTCAGCAAAGCGAGTTCCTCGACCGGGCTCGCCTGGTTGAAGTAGTCGATGAAACCCGGCTCGCCGATCAGGCTGGCATAGGCAGCCAGCGACATCCCCGTGAGGGCTTCCAGTGCCTCGTCGAATTCGGGAATATCCTTCAGTTCGGCTTCGTTGGGCGACTTCACGCTGTGCGCGAAGACACTTGCTGAAAGGATCTCGAGCTGATGCAGGCCAGTGCCGCGGTTGGCGAATTTGGAGGAGACGACTTCGCCCTGTTCGGTAACGCGCATGGAGCCGTCGACCGTATCGGCCGGCTGCGCGGCAATAGCGCGGCCAGTGGGGGCGCCGCCGCGGCTTACCGAACCGCCTCGGCCGTGAAAGAAGGAAATCCGCACCTTGTGCTTGCGGCCCAGCTTCGTCAGCTGCTTCTGCGCCTTGCTGAGTTCCCAGTTCGCGGCCAGGAAGCCGCCGTCCTTATTGGAGTCGGAATAGCCCAGCATGATTTCCTGGCGATTGCCGAAATCACGGATCGAGCGGCGCACGATGGAGTGGCCGAGAAGCTGTTCCAGAATGGCGGGGGCAGCACGCAGATCCGCGATGGTCTCGAACAGCGGCACCACCCTCAGATTGATCGTTCCAGAACCATCCGATGCCGTTGCCAGTCCGCAGAACTGGCCGAGCAGGTAGACAGCCAGGATATCATCGGCGGATTGCGTCATCGACAGGATGAAGGCGCCGATGGCGCCGCGCTTTTCAGCGGACGCTTCGCGGATCACATCGAACAGGTCGAGCAGTTCACGGGTCTCGTCGGACAGCCCGGTCCGGTCTAACGCGATGCGCTCGCCCTTGCGGATTGCGTCGCGAATACGCGCGGACCATTGCGGCGAACTGGGCGAGACCGACCCGCTTTGCGGGTCCATCCCGGCAAAGAGCTCGGCCAGAACCCGGTTCACCACCGTTGAATTCTGGCGGATATCCAGGGCAACGGTATGGAAGCGAAAGCTTTCGATCTGTTGCAGTAGCGGCCGCACGAGACGGTGCACCATCATCTTGCCGCCAAGGAGGTCTAGCGCGTCGGCCAGGCAATACAAATCCGCGCGGAATGCTTCAGGGGTGGGGTAGGGCACACCGCTGCCCTTGCCGGTCATCGCTTCCAGCCGACAGAGCATCGCCGCAGAAAACTGCCGCAAGGGCTCATCGACATTGCGATGGATGATTGCATCGCCGCAACCGCTCGCTTGTAGAGCTTCCGCCAGGGCCTGTTCGAAATCGGCAGGCATGTCGACAACATTGGTGCTGACGCTGAGCAGGGTGACCAGACGACGTACCTGGGTGAGGTAGAGACGGATGGCCATGCCGCGATTTTCGGCAAGAGCATATGCAGTCGTGCTGGCGGTGACATTCGGGTTGCCGTCACGATCCCCGCCGATCCAGGACGCAAAGCGCATGAAGGATGGAACGGTGAGGGCGTAGTTGGGGAAGTGACGCTTCAACGCGCCATCGACAAGGTCGTAGAGCTGTGGCGTGGCCTCGAACAACACTTCACGAAAGAAGTGCAGTCCCCAGGCGATCTCGCGCTCCACTGTCGGGCGTTCCAGCCTGAGTTCACCCGTCATCCACAAAAGTTCGATTTCACTTCTAAGGTCGCAGATCAGCGTGTCGCGCTCGCGAGGTGCCCAACGCAGCTGGCCGATTTCCGTCAGCTTGCGATAGATACGGCGATGGATCTCCAGCACGGTGACGCGCTTGGCCTCGGTGGGGTGAGCGGTCATGGTCGGACCAACGACGAGGCTGTCCAGCGCTTCCTGAACGGCCTCGGCGGAATATCCTTCTGCGGCGATTTCACCGATCACATTGGCGAAGGAACCGATGACGTCTTCGGGGCTTTCCGCCTGCTCGGTCTCGCGCCGGGTACGCACGGCCTGAAGTTCGCTGGCAATTGCGATCAGCTGAAACCAGATGCCGGTTGCCTGCAGGGCAGGGATTCGCAGGTCCTCCGCCAAACTCCCGAGTGAGCCACGGCGAACCAGGATCTCGGCGATTTCGGGTTCGCGTTCCCTGACGACCGAGACAAGCAGCCGGAAAAGCAGCTCGTGGACGTCGCTGCGGGCGTCGACTGGCCTGGCATCCCTGGTGCTTGCGACCGGGGGGGCCATCGAGCCTTTATCGATTTTCGCGAGATCGAGAATGTCCGTTGCCTCCTCAACAAACACTGCGCACAATTCCTACCATGAATGTTTTTTTCATAATAGTGCATCGAACTAGGATATTCCTTTCGCCGGCGCTGAAAACGCCTGGACGGGTAGATTCCTCGCCCATTCGGGTGGTGCCGGGATTGGCCGAAAGGGCGAATTTTCAAGCCGAGACGGCTGATTTACCGCAGAAACACAGCTGATTTGCCGGGTTCACGAAAATCGCTTGACGAAAATCGGGTTTGCGATGATCTTCACTATTGGGAAACAAATAAGACTAAGCGGAAAACCGCAGTGCATGCTTTACCGTCCCGATTTCGGTGACGAGACTGTCAACAATGGGGAACCAAGCCATGAGTGCCATGGACGATACCTACGTGGCCGAAGCCAGTGGGAACCTGCACCGGACCATCGATTGGCGCGGCGCATTCTGGGTCGCGAGCGGCGTGCCACCGCTGGTGCTGTTTTCGATCGGTGGCATTGCCGGCGTCGGCGGCAACATCGCCTTCGCCATCTGGACGGTGTCCATTCTGATGGGCTTTATCCAGTCCTTCACCTATGCCGAGATCGCCGGCCTGTTCCCCAACAAATCGGGTGGTGCCTCGGTCTACGGCGCTACCGCCTGGCTGCGCTATTCGAAGTTCATTGCGCCCCTGTCAGTGTGGTGCAACTGGTTCGCCTGGACCCCGGTCCTGTCGCTCGGCTGTTCGATCGCTGCAGCCTACATCCTCAACGCGCTGGCACCGATCCCAGGCTTCACCGACACGTCGCCGGAGGTGGTCGCCTATCTCGCTGCGAATGCAGGATCGAGCGCTGCCGATGCCATCGCGGCGGTAACCGCCGCAGCGACACCGACGATCCGCACCTGGACGCTCTATACCCACTCGCTTGGCCCGGTTTCCTTCTCGCTCAACGCGACTTTCTGGATCGGTGCCGTGCTGATGCTATGCACTTTCGCTATCCAGCATCGCGGCATCCTCAGCACCGCCAATGTGCAGAAGATGATCGGCCTGCTGGTCATCATTCCGTTGCTGATCGTCGGCATCGCGCCGATCCTGACCGGCCAGGTGAACTGGTCCAACTACTCGCCCTTCGTTCCGCTGGCTGCGGCCTACGCGCCTGAGCCGGGCTCGTGGAACGTCGCCGGCTGGACCCTGGTGCTGGGCGGCATGTTCATCGCAGCATGGTCGACCTATGGTTTTGAAACCGCGGTCTGCTACACACGCGAATTCAAGAACCCTGGAACGGACACGTTCAAGGCGATCTTCTATTCGGGCCTGCTCTGCATCCTGCTGTTCATCCTGGTGCCGTTTACGTTCCAGGGCGTTCTCGGGCTTAACGGAATGCTGGCGACGCCCATCGTCGACGGCTCCGGTGTCGCGGACGCACTTGCCTCCATGGTCGGTGGTGGCGGTCTCATCAAGACCTTGCTGATCATGCTGATGATCCTGGCCTTGCTGTTGTCGATCATGACAGCGATGGCCGGTACGTCGCGCACGCTCTACCAGGGTGCCGTCGACGGCTGGCTGCCGCGTTACCTCAGCCATGTCAACGAACATGGTGCGCCGACGCGGGCGATGTGGACGGACCTGATCGTCAACCTCGGCGTGCTGGCAATTGCTTCGGCCGACGCAACCAGCTTCTTCTTCATCCTGGCCGTCGCCAATTGCGGCTACATCATCTTCAATTTCCTCAACCTGAATGCCGGCTGGATCCACCGCATCGACAACGGCCACATCAAGCGGCCGTGGCGCGCGCCGACCTGGCTGCTGGCAGCGGGTACCATCTTCGCCTTCGTCAACGCCGTTTTCATGGGCGCCGGCGCCAAGGTGTGGAACCCGATGGCGCTGTGGGCGGGACTGGCGACCGTCGCGCTCATCATCCCGGTGTTCTGCTTCCGCCACTACATCCAGGACGGCGGCAAGTTTCCGGATCACATGCTGGACGATCTCGGCATGACCGAGAGCAATTTGCGCGAGCGCAAGGCAGGCATCTTGCCTTACCTCACGCTGATTGCCGGGCTGATCGTGGTGCTGATCTCCAACTGGTATTTCGTGTTCTGACCACGGACTGACCACTGATCCCGTGCGGCTGAGACAGCCGCGCGGGATTCTCCACGAGAACCAGGGGAAGTGCTCGATAGAGCCTGAGGGGAAGCCGAACAATGACGATAACAACTGCTGCTGCTGCAACTCACGCCGTAGACGGCCAACTTCATCGCACCATCGACTGGCGTGGCGCCTTCTGGGTCGCCAGCGGCGTGCCCGCACTGGTGCTGTTTTCGATCGGCGGCATTGCCGGCACTGTTGGCACGCCAGCCTATCTGATCTGGACGGCGTCCATCATTCTCGGCCTGATCCAGTCGTTCACCTATGCCGAGATCGCCGGCCTGTTTCCCTCGAAGTCGGGTGGCGCCTCGGTGTATGGCGCAACGGCCTGGTTGCGCTACTCGAAGTTCATTGCGCCACTCTCCGTATGGTGTAATTGGCTTGCCTGGACACCGGTGCTGTCGCTCGGCTGTTCGATCGCCGCCGCCTACATCCTCAACGCGTTGGCGCCGATCCCGGGCTTTACCGATACATCGCCGGAAGTTGTGGCATGGCTGGCCGATCCGGCCAATGCCGGCAAGGCGGCGACCGACGCCATCGCAGCGCTGACGGCGGCCGGGACTCCCGTCATCCGCAACTGGACACTCTTCCACGGCACGCTCGGACCGGTGAGCTTCTCGCTCAACTCCGTCTTCTTCATCGGCGTCATCCTGATGCTGGTGACCTTCGCGATCCAGCATCGCGGCATTCTCGGCACCGCCAGCGTGCAGAAATTCATCGGCCTCGTTGTCATCATTCCGATGCTGATCGTCGGCGTCGTGCCGATCATCACCGGTCAGATCAATTGGGCGAACTATTCTCCACTGGTCCCGCTGGCGGCGGCTTACGCGCCTGAGCCAGGTTCCTGGAACGTAGCCGGCTGGACCCTAGTGCTGGGCGGCATGTTCATTGCAGCCTGGTCCGCCTATGCCTTCGAAACCGCGATCTGCTACACCAGCGAATTCAAGAATCCCGGCCGGGATACCGTGCGGGCGATCTTTTATTCGGGCCTGTTGTGCCTCGCGCTCTACACGCTGGTGCCGTTCACGTTCCAGGGTGTTCTGGGTCTCAACGGCATGCTGGCGACGCCGATCGTCGACGGCTCAGGTGTCGCGGAGGCTATGGCTCACATGGTCGGCGGGGCAGGGTTCATCACATCGATCATGGTGATGTTGATGATCCTGGCGCTGATGCTGTCGATCATGACGGCAATGGCAGGCTCATCGCGCACACTCTACCAGGGCTCTGTCGATGGCTGGCTGCCGCGCTATCTCACTCACACCAACGAGCACGGCGCGCCGACGCGGGCGATGTGGACCGACCTGATCTTCAACGTCTTTTTGCTTGCTGTTGCCGCCGCCGATGCAACCAGCTTCTTCTTCGTGCTGGCCGTGTCGAACTGCGGCTACATCATCTTCAATTTCCTCAACCTGAATTCCGGCTGGATCCACCGCATCGACAACGGTCATATCCATCGGCCGTGGCGGGCGCCGACGTTGTTGATCGCGGTCGGCGGCATGCTCTCCTACGTCAATGCCATCTTCATGGGTGCCGGCGCCAAGGTCTGGAACCCATGGGCGCTGTGGGCCGGCTTCATCGCCGCCGCGCTGATCATCCCGGTGTTCTGGTTCCGACACTACATCCAGGACGGCGGTAGGTTCCCGGAACATATGCTCGACGATCTCGGCATTTCGCAGGAAGATCTGAAGGTGCGCAAGGCCGGCATCCTGCCATATCTGACGCTGGTTGCCGGCCTGGCAGTGGTCTTGATCGCGAACTGGGTCTTCGTCATCTGAGGGAGGTTAGAGCGTTTCCATTTTTCACGGAAACGCGGAAACGCTCTAACTCCTTGTTTTTACGCAATTCCGGACGGAAAACCGCGACGCATTTTTCCTGGAATTGCTCTAGCCGCGATCGATACCCTCTCACGTTCTCGAACCAATAAAAAAGTCCAGCCGGCCATTTCAGTGGCCGGCTGGACCGTTCCGGTGCCCTGATGGTCAGGACGCCGGGGGCGGAGTCGGGCTTGCCGTTTGGGGGTTTACCGGCATGCCCGGCCCGATCTTCTGAAGATTGCCACTGATGATCTTGTCGTTCTCAGTGATGCCCTTGGTGATGGCGATCAGTTCGCCTTCGGTCTGGCCGAGTTCGACCAGCCGCATTCCGACCTTGTTGCCTTCGTCGATCACATAGACAAATTTGCCGAGCTGGTTGGAGCCGAGCGCGACCTGCGGGACAAGCAAGGTGTCCGGCGTCTCGCCGATCTGCAGGCGGATGTTCACATACTGGCCGGGCAGCAGCGAACGATCGTCGTTGGCGATGGTGGCGCGGGCGATGATAGTCCCGGTCGCAGCATCGATCCTGTTGTCGATGAAGGTGAGTTCGCCCGTGCGCGGCGGGGCTTTGTCACCCGGTACCGTGACTTCGGCCGCGATCGGTCCGTTGCTTTTTGCCTTCTGGATGAGGGCAAGATCGCCCTCACTCGGCGTAAAGGTGACATAGATCGGGCTGACCTGAACCAGCGTGTTGAGCTGCGTGCCGCCAACATTGACGAGAGTTCCGACTGCCGCCTGATTACGGCCGAGACGGCCGTCGAAGGGAGCGCGGATCGTCGTGTAGCCAAGATTGATTTCGGCGGCCTGAATTGCCGACTGGTCCGACGCAAGGGTAGCTTCGCCCTGCTGCACGGTGCTGTTGCGCTGATCGAAACCATCCTTCGACAGGAAGCCGGTCTTGATCAGATTGTTGCCGCGGGTGAGGCTCGCCTTGGTGTAGTCGAGCGATGCCTGGTTGCGCTGCGCCTGCGCCTTTACCTGGTCGAGTGCAACCTGGTAGTCGCGTGGGTCGATGCGGTAGAGCGTGTCGCCTTTCTTGACGTCGGCTCCGTCTTCGGCTGCCTGCTCGAGAATATAGCCGGAGACCTTGGCCTGTAACGCAATGCTGCGAATGGCCTCGGCGCGCGCGGTGTAGTCGAGAAAGACTGGCAAGGTCTTTTTCACGACCGCGGCGACGGGCACCGGCATGGCCTGCATGGCCTGTGCAGGCGCGGCTGCATCTGCCGGCTTGCTGATGAGGCCAGACAGGAAGGCAGGCTCGCCATTGAAATGGACGTAGGTGGCTGCCGCGGCGATCACGGCGACGGCTGTGGTGATTTTCCAGGGACGCATGGAGGGGGCTCCGTTATTCTGCCGCCGGAACATGGATAGGCGAGGGCTGCTCGCCACCATGCGGCGTATGTGTTTCAGGATGTTCGACTTTCGCGTTCCGCTCCCGCCATTGTTCGATGATGGCGTAGAAGACAGGGACGAAGGCAAGCGTCAGGATGGTGGCCGCGAGCATACCGCCGAACACGGCGGTGCCCAGCGACTGGCGACTGGCCGCGCCAGCCCCCGTAGCCAGCATCAGCGGCACGACGCCGAGGATGAAGGCGAAGGCGGTCATCAGGATAGGGCGCAGACGCAGACGACCGGCTTCCATCGCCGCTTCCACGATGCTCATGCCCTGTTCGCGCAGGTGCTTGGCGAATTCGACGATCAGGATCGCGTTCTTGGCCGCCAGGCCGATCAGCATGACAAAGCCGATCTGCGAATAGACGTCCATCTGCATGCCACGCAGCCAGATGGCAAGCAACGCACCGAACAAGGCGGTCGGCACCGACAGGATGACCATGAACGGCATCGACCAGCTCTCATATTGCGCCGCAAGGATCAGGAAAACGAAGACGATGGCGAGCGCGAAGACAAAGATCGCGACAGAACCTGCCTTCAATTCCTGGAAGGTGATGCCGGTCCATTCGAAGGCGAAGTCGTTCGGCAGTGCCGTTGCGGCTGCCCGTTGCATTGCCTCGATCGCCTGCCCCGAAGAGAAACCGGGCGCGGCGCTACCGTTGATGAGGGCAGAACCGTAGTTGTTGTAGTGCGTCACCGTCTCAGGGCCGACAATGGATTTCATCGTACCGAGTGTCGACAACGGCACCATCTGACCGGTGTTATTGCGCACATAGAGCTTGCTCAGATCGGCGGCTTCGGCGCGCGATGCCTTGTCCGCCTGCATGGTGACACGGAAGGTGCGACCGAACATGTTGAAGTCGTTCACATAGAGCGAGCCGAGGTAGATCTGCAGCGTGTTGAACACATCCGGCAGGGCAAGGCCAAGCAGCTTGGCCTTGTTGCGATCGAGGTCGAAGTTGAACTGCGGCGTCGATGTCGAGAATGTGCTGAACAGCGTTTGCGGGTTGAGTTCAGGCTGCTTGCGGGCTTCTGCGAGCAATGCCTGGGTCGCCTCGTTGACGGCATTGGCGCCGTGGCCAGCCAGATCTTCGACCTGGAATTCAAAGCCTCCGGTCGTGCCGAGACCCTGGATGGATGGCGGTTCGAATGCCAGCGCCAGCCCATCGGGCATGCCGAACAACTTCGGACGTACGGAATTGACGATCTCCGTTGCGCTCAAGCCCGGTCCTTTGCGTTCTTCCCAAGGTTTGAGGATCGCAAACACTGCAGCCGAGTTCGACTGATTGGCAAAGGTCAGGAAATTGAAGCCTGCGATCGTGATGGCATATTCGACGCCGGGTGTAGCCAGCACGGTGTCGCGAACTTTCTTTGCAACGGCGTCGGTGCGCTCCAGTGAAGCGCCGTCGGGCAGTTGCACAATATTGAAGAAGTACCCCTGGTCTTCCACTGGCAGAAAGGCCGACGGGATGCGTGTCGAGACGAGATAAGTCGCGGCAATCAGCGCGACAAACACGCCCATCATCAACCAGCGCAGCTTGATGAAGCCACGCACCGCCTCCGAATAGGCGTGCGACAGCCAGGTGAAACCGTCGTTGAACCAGCGATAGAGGAAGAACGTCGACGGCGGACGATGGCGCAGGAAGGCGGCCGACAGGGCGGGCGACAGCGTCAGCGAGTTGAAGGCCGAGATGCCGACAGAGATTGCGACGGTCAAGGCGAACTGGTTGTAGAGCTGGCCAGTGACGCCGGGAATAAAGGCGACCGGAATGAACACAGCCATCAGCACTGCCGTGGTCGCAATGATCGGGCCTGTGACTTCCTTCATCGCCAGCCGTGCTGCTTCGAGCGGCGGATGGCCGGCTTCGAGCTGGCGTTCGACGTTTTCGACCACGACGATGGCGTCATCGACGACGAGGCCGATGGCCAGCACCATGCCGAGAAGCGAGAGCATGTTGAGCGAGAAGCCCAGCGCCAGCATCACCACCATGGTGGCGATCAAAGACACTGGGATGGCGATGATTGGGATAAGTGTCGTGCGCCAGTTCTGCAGGAAGATGAAAACGACGGCCACGACCAGCACTAGGGCTTCGAGCAAGGTCTTGACCACGTCTTCCATGGCAGCCGACACAAACTTGGTCGTGTCATAGAAGATCGTATATTCGATGCCCTTCGGGAAGCGAGCCGACAGCTCCTTCATCTTGGCTTCGATATTCTTCTTCAGTTCCAGCGCGTTGGAACCCGGCATCTGGAAGGTCGCGATGACAACGGTCGGTTTGTCGTTGGCATAAGTGGACGAATTGTAGAGCAGCGAGCCCAGTTCGATGCGAGCGACGTCACGCAGGCGCACCAGGGAACCGCTAGCGGAATTGGCACGGACGACGATGTTGCCGAACTCCTTGGGATCGGAGAGACGACCGGTGGCATTAACCTGCATTTCGAAGGCTGTGCCCGCCGGCGCAGGCGATTGGCCAATCTTGCCGGCGGCAACCTGAACGTTCTGCTCGGCGACGGCGTTCTGCACGTCGACGGCGGTGATGCCGAGATTGGCCAGCTTGTCCGGGTCGAGCCAGACGCGCATTGAATAGCGACGCTCGCCGAAGATCTGCACATCGCCGACACCGGGAACGCGTTTCAGCGGATCCGCCACCTGCAGATAGGCATAGTTGCTGAGCGCGACCGGATCGACCGAACCGTCTGGTGAGGTCAGGTTCACGATCAACACGAAGCTCGGATTCTGCTTTTTGACGGTGACACCAGCCTGGTTGACGATGGCTGGAAGTGAGTTTGCAGCCTGCGAGACACGGTTCTGCACATCCATTGCTGCGATATCGAGCGGATAGCCGACATCGAAGGTCACTGTGATGCGCGAAGAACCGTCATTCGAGCTGGCCGAGGACATGTAAGTCATGCCCTCGACGCCGTTGATCGACTGTTCGAGCGGGGTCGTGACCGTATCGGCGACGACCTGCGAGCTGGCGCCAGGATAGACGGCGCTGACAACGACCTGGGGTGGTGCGATGTTGGGGAACTGCGCAACCGGCAAAAGATAATAGGCGATCAGCCCGGCGAGCACCATGATGATGGCGATCGCCGAGGCGAAGATCGGTCGCTGGAGAAAGAAATTGACCATGTTCAAACGGCTTTTCGGGTAGCGGCAAGCGGATCCTTGGGGAGGAAAGCAGGATCTGCGCTTGGCAAAGAGGAATGATCGTCAGCTTCGCGCAGTCGCGCGGCGGTGTGGACAAGAAGAGCTTTGAGCGACGCCGGATCGACACGATCGGCTCGCATGACGGCAAGCGTCACCGGGTCGTTCAGCAACTGGTCAATGGTCAGGGCCTTTGAATAGAATGCCATCGTTCGTCTCCCGGGTTGGTCCAGGCAATAAAAGAGCGCTCGGCGAAGGCCGTCTTTTTGGCCTCCACCCTGTTCCATCATCTTGTCCGACTTGGCCTATGGTCGACCTTGACGGAGGGTATTTGAAATGTTACCGCTCGGTAACAGCCAGATAGTTACTGACCGGTAACACAAACGTCAAGCCATGACCGACCAAATTTTGCAGACTGCTGACAATAGTGATCATAGCGATCGTGTGAGTGCGCGACCGCGAGAGCGTATCGTGACCACCGCGCGGGAGATGTTTCACCAGCACGGCGTGCGCGGCGTGGGCATCGAAGCCATCACCGAGGCCGCCGGCACCAACAAGATGACGCTCTATCGTCATTTTGCTTCCAAGGACGATCTCATCGTCGAGTGTCTGCAGCGCGCTGCCAAGGAATCCTATTTGAAGTGGGATGAGCTGGAGCAGCAGCATCCCGGTGATCCGAAGGCACAGTTGCGAGCCTGGATCGGGAACGCGGCCGAGTGCATCAGCGGCGACTGGCGCGGTTGCGAGATGGCCAATACCGCTGTCGAACTGGCTGATGACGATCATCCGGCGAAGCGGGTGATCGAGGAGGTCAAGAAGAACCACCGCAATTGTCTGGCCAAGCTCTGTGCCCGCGCTGGCCTTGATCAGCCCGAACTGGCCGCCGATATGCTCGGCCTGCTTTTGGAAGGCGCACGGATCAGCCGCCAAAGCGAGGGGCAGGAAGGCCCCAGCGCTCGTTTCAAGCGCATGGCTGAGGAAGTGATCGCCACCGTGGGCGGCCTCAGCGACAAGGCCTGATCGGCCAGCAGCCGGCGTTTCCGGCGATATCTCGGAACGACGCCAGGGGCTTTCGCCACCGTGCGATACTGAAACCGGTCTGCGCTCCTTGGCCATCTCGCCCTTGTTCCTCTGGCCAATGCTCCTGCTGCAACTGTGCTGCAGACGTGCTTTTGGCGTGCTCATCAAAAACTCAGGCTTTACGATCTGCTCCTTCCCGTCATGGTAAGGTCAAGTGCCTTTTTTGCAGGCGACAAAGGCCGCCGCTTCTGCAATGTCACACATCGCGAAGCCCCTTGACCTTCCCATGACTGGAAGCTTTATCTCCCTGAGCAACCACTCAAGAAGAGAGTTGCAGCCATGAACGCCGTTCCCCCGAAAATGTTCCCTGTCGCCGCGCCGAAGGCTGGCGCAATCTTTCAACTCGGCATCGATGGCATGACCTGCGCCTCCTGTGTGGGGCGCGTGGAAAAGGCCATCGCGGCAGCACCAGGCGTTGCTTCCGCCAGCGTCAATCTGGCGACGGAGCGTGCCGAGGTGGCTTTTTCAGGCAAGCCCGATCTCGCTCCGGTGTTGGCTGCAGTGGCAGGTGCTGGCTATCAAGCACGCAGCGAAACGGTCGAGCTCACAATCAAAGGCATGACGTGCGCTTCCTGCGTGGCACGTATCGAACGCGCGCTGAAGGCGGTGTCTGGTGTTACCAATGCCAGTGTCAACCTTGCGACTGAACGGGCCACGGTGACCATCTTAGCCGGTGCGGTTGAGCTGTCTTCCCTTGAAGCGGCTGTGCACGGTGCGGGCTATGAAGCACGGTTGATTGTGTCTGAAGCCGCCGACGATCGGAGGGGTGACCATCGCGCGTCGGAAATCGCTGCCTTGCAACGGGCGCTGGCAATAGCGCTCGCCCTGACCCTGCCGGTGTTCGTGCTGGAGATGGGTTCGCATCTGGTGCCTGCCTTTCATCACTGGGTGATGGCTACACTGGGTATCTGGAGCTGGCGGTTGCAATTCGTGCTGACCACGCTGGTGCTGTTCGGACCCGGCCTGCGTTTCTTCGCCAAAGGTGTGCCGGCCTTGCTCAAGGGCGCGCCCGATATGAATGCGCTGGTGGCGCTGGGTGCCGGTGCGGCATGGGTGTATTCGGTCGTCGCGACCTTTCTGCCGGAAGTACTGCCAACCGGCACCGCTAATGTCTATTACGAAGCCGCGGCCGTCATCGTGACGCTGATCCTGCTCGGCCGTTTTCTCGAAGCCCGTGCCAAGGGGCGAACCGGCGAAGCGATCAAGAAACTGGTTGGTCTGCAGGCGAAGACGGCGCGCGTTATGCGCGATGGCGTCGCCGTCGAGGTGCCGCTGCAGGAGGTGCGCTCCGGCGACATCGTGGTGGTGCGGCCCGGAGAAAAGATCGCCGTTGATGGCGAGGTCGTCGAGGGCTCTTCCTTCGTCGACGAGGCTATGATCTCCGGCGAACCGGTGCCTGTTGCCAAGGGCATCGGCGCCGAGGTGGTGGGTGGTACCATCAACAAGACCGGCAGTTTCTCGTTTCGTGCGACCAAGGTGGGTTCTGAAACCCTGCTCGCTCAAATCATCCGCATGGTCGAGACAGCGCAAGGCGCCAAGCTGCCGATCCAGGCATTGGTCGACAAAGTGACGGCCTGGTTCGTGCCTGCGGTGATTGCCGCAGCTGTCGCCACCTTCGGCGCCTGGTTTTTCTTTGGGCCGGATCCGGCATTGTCCTTTGCCCTGGTCAATGCGGTCGCGGTGCTGATCATTGCTTGTCCATGTGCGATGGGGCTGGCAACACCGACCTCGATCATGGTCGGCACCGGTCGTGCAGCGGAGATGGGCGTTCTCTTTCGCAAGGGCGACGCACTGCAGACACTGCGGGATGCTTCCGTAATTGCGCTGGACAAGACCGGCACCTTGACCGTGGGGCGACCTGAACTCACCGACTTCATCGTCGCCGATGGTTTCGAGGAAGCAGAGGTGCTAGGCCTCGTCGCTGCCGTCGAAACGCGCTCGGAGCATCCCGTCGCTGAAGCCATCGTCAGGGCTGCGGAAAAGCGTGACCTGAAGTTGGCAGAAGCCAGCGGCTTCGAAGCCATACCTGGCTTCGGTGCGCGTGCTTGGGTCGGAAATCGTCAGGTGGAAATCGGTGCCGACCGACTGATGGCGCGACTTGGTCTTGATGTCTCCGCTTTCGCCCCGGTTGTCGAGCGGCTGGCTGGGGAGGGCAAGAGTCCACTCTACGCTGCCATCGATGACGAGCTTGCCGCGATTATCGCGGTCGCCGATCCCATCAAGTCGTCAACGCCGGCGGCTATCCAGGCGTTGCATGCGCTCGGCCTGAAGGTCGTGATGGTGACCGGCGACAATCGCCACACCGCCAAGGCCATCGCTCGGCAGATCGGCATCGACGAGGTGGCCGCCGAGGTGTTGCCGGATGGCAAGGTCGAGGCGATCAGGCGGCTGGCCTGTGGTGGCGCCCGGGTCGCCTTCGTGGGTGACGGCATCAACGATGCGCCGGCTTTGGCGGCCGCCGACGTTGGCATCGCTATCGGCACGGGCACCGACATCGCCATTGAAAGTGCCGACGTCGTGCTGATGTCTGGGGATCTTGTTGGTGTTGCCAATGCTCTGGCGCTGTCGAAGGCGACCATCCGCAATATCCGCCAGAACCTGTTCTGGGCATTCGGCTACAACGTGGCGCTGGTGCCGGTGGCCGCGGGTCTGCTTTATCCGGTCAACGGAACCTTGCTGTCGCCGATGCTGGCTGCCGGCGCCATGGCCCTGTCGAGTGTTTTCGTGTTGAGTAACGCGCTGCGGCTGAAGCGCTTTCGGGCACCGCTGGCACCGGGCCGGCGTGTTGTTGCTTGATCCGGACTGTTGATCGATTGGTGGGGTGGTTCCCACCAATTGTCTATGTCAGCTCTGTCCACCGGGCTGGCCCTGTCATTCACGCTCCGCTAACAATCAACTGTGCTTGTCAGGCGGATCGAACGTTTCGTATCCGTGTGATGACACGTCGCTGATACGACCGCTTTCGATGAACGGGGGCTCTAGCTTGAGCTGGGTTCTCCGAGCGGCGGTGTCGTTGGGTGCGACCGAATCCGTTGGGCGCAAGCCCGACCAAAAAGTCTGTTGGAGAGAAGAAGCATGAAAACCCGCGCCGCTGTTGCCGTTGCCGCTGGCAAGCCCCTGGAGATCATGGAAGTGGATCTTGAGGGACCTCGTGAGGGCGAGGTGCTGGTGGAAGTGAAGGCGACCGGCATCTGCCACACCGATGAGTTCACACTGTCGGGCGCCGATCCGGAAGGCATCTTCCCGGCGATCCTCGGCCATGAGGGTGCCGGCGTCGTCGTCGATGTCGGCAAGGGCGTAACCAGCCTGAAGAAGGGCGATCACGTCATTCCGCTGTACACGCCGGAATGCCGCTCCTGCCCGTCGTGCCTGTCACGCAAGACCAATCTGTGCACAGCGATCCGTGCGACCCAGGGCCAGGGCCTGATGCCGGACGGCACCTCGCGCTTCTCGATCGGCAAGGACAAGATCTTCCACTATATGGGCTGCTCGACCTTCTCCAACTTCACCGTGCTGCCCGAGATCGCGCTGGCCAAGGTCAATCCGAACGCGCCCTTCGACAAGATCTGCTATATCGGTTGTGGCGTGACCACCGGCATCGGCGCCGTCATCAACACCGCCAAGGTTGAGGAAGGCGCAACCGCGGTCGTCTTTGGGCTTGGCGGCATCGGTCTCAATGTCATCCAAGGCCTCAAACTGGCAGGCGCCGATATGATCATCGGCGTCGATCTGAACAACGACAAGAAGGAATGGGGCGAACGCTTCGGCATGACGCATTTCGTCAATCCGAAAGAGGTTGATGGCGATATCGTGCCCTATCTGGTCAACCTGACCAAGCGTGGCGCCGACCAGATCGGCGGCGCCGATTACACGTTCGACTGCACAGGCAACACCAAGGTGATGCGCCAGGCGCTGGAAGCTGCGCATCGTGGCTGGGGCAAGTCGATCGTCATCGGCGTGGCGGGAGCGGGCCAGGAGATTTCGACCCGTCCGTTCCAGCTGGTGACAGGCCGCACATGGATGGGGACGGCCTTCGGCGGAGCCCGCGGCCGCACCGATGTGCCGAAGATCGTCGACTGGTACATGGACGGCAAGATCGAAATCGATCCGATGATCACTCACACGCTGAAGCTCGAGGAAATCAACAAGGGCTTTGACCTCATGCATGAAGGCAAGAGCATCAGGAGCGTCGTGGTCTACTGATCTGCAAGCCATTGTCATGGCCGTTTAAGGCGCCCGGCGCTCACGTCGGGTGCCGCCAGAGCGTTTCCGTTTTTCACGGAAACGCTCTAACTCTTTGTTTTTACGCAATTCCGGACGGAAAGCCGTTACACACTTTTCCTGGAATTGCTCTCGTGTGTTTCCAAGTCCAGATTGATGAGAAGACAGGGCCGATGAAAACCGTTTCCACGTCGAAGTCGCATGGCGGTATCCAGGGCGTCTATTCGCATACGTCCGCGGTCTGCGCCTGCGATATGACCTTTGCAGTCTTTACGCCTCCGCAGGCGAAAGACGGGCCCGTGCCGGTGTTGTGGTATCTATCGGGCCTCACCTGCACCCATGCCAATGTGATGGACAAGGGCGAATATCGGCGGATGGCTGCGGAGCTCGGGCTGATGATCGTTTGCCCGGATACCAGCCCGCGCGGCGAAACAGTGCCGGACGAGAAGGGCAACTGGCAGTTCGGCCATGGCGCCGGCTTCTATCTGGATGCCACGCAGGAGCCTTTTGCCAGGAACTACCGCATGTATTCCTACGTCACCGAGGAGTTGCCGGCGTTGATTGCCGCAAACTTTCTGGTCGATGTGGCGCGACAGGGAATATTCGGCCATTCAATGGGTGGTCACGGCGCGCTGACCATTGCCCTCAAGAATGCCGACCGCTTCACGAGCTGTTCGGCCTTTGCGCCGATCGTGCAGCCGACAACGGCCGGCTGGTCAAAGCCGGCATTGGAAAAATATCTTGGTACCGAAGAGACGGCCTGGCGTGCTTACGATGCCACGCTGTTGGTCGAGGACGGCAATCGTTTTCCCGAATTGCTGGTCGATCAGGGCACGACGGACGGTTTCCTCGATGAGGGGCTGCGTCCGTGGCTGCTCGAAGAGGCCTGCAGCAAGGCTGGCATGGCACTCACGCTACGCATGCAGGATGGCTATGACCATTCCTACAACTTTATCTCGACCTTCATGGACGACCATTTGAAGTGGCACGCCGAACGGCTAACCAGATAGACGGCCAGTGTCGGGTGCCTACGCCGCTGTGTCGGCCAGGCTTTGCTCGAACGCCTGGTCGATGATCGCCAGCTTCACGGCCTGAGCGTCCATGTATTCGCGATAGAAATCGCGTGACACCCACATGACCGAGTTGCCGCGCTGACCCAGCCAGCCAACGCTGCCAAGGTCTTCAGCCTCACGCAGTTTGCGCGTCAGATGAGTACGCGAGAGCTTCAACAAATTGGCAAATTCGCCAATTGAAACGACGCCGGTGGGAATATGATCCTGATCGGCCGCGCTAGGCTCCACGCCTGAAATCAACCATTCCATGACCACGCCACCATTGTTCAGCCAGGTGAACAATGAAAAGGTTTTTTCAGGAACGCGTACCGGGACCGACGTGAGCAGGCCGTCGGCGATCAAAGGTTCCAGCCGGGCGAGCGCATCTGGTCTGGAAGCAAAAGTTGCCAACCGCCTGCCGCCATCAAATCCGTCCAGTGTCGTGAGATGAACCATTGCCCAGGCCGCCAGGGTTTGCAGTGTCTGGGCGGTTGGACGCAGCGGATTCGAGCGGCGATCGGTATTGTCCGGAAGAAGCTCGACGTAGTTGTATTGCTGCATTTCCTTGATGAAGGCGTCGGCCGTGTTCCGGCTGGCCACGGAGTGCTGTTCGACCAGCTGGAGAAAACGTGCGGTCGTCAATACGCCCTGGCGAAAGTAAAGGGCTAGTCCAGCATGCGCCAGCAGCCAGCGCTGCTGCGTAGCAAACACGGAAGAGAGCCGTGGCGAGCTTTGATACGCAGCCAGCAGCGCTTTCGCTTGGCTGCGAACAGCACGATGCAGGGCCGGATGTCCGGCAATTTCGTTCGCACTGAATGCCACCCCGTCGCCCTCAACCCCAGTCTACTTTAGCGAACCGAAAAATAGAATGCGACGGAAATCGCGCTTCAGCCGTCCGGCGCGTCGAGGTCGCAGGTGCGAGCCACTGCATCTGCAAGGCAGGCATGGCTGACGCTGGAGCGTTTCCGGTTTTTTCGGAAACGCGGAAACGCGTTAACTCTTTGTTTTTGCACAACTCCCGATGGAAAAGCGCTACGCAATTTTCCTGGAATTGCGCCAGCAACCTTGTCGAAAGTGTTGAAAGCTATTCGGCAGCGGCGCGTGTCGCGGCCCTGGCGGCGGCGTGCACACGCACGGCATCACCGAAGGCCTTGAAGACGCGCTGCGAGACGCTGTCGCTCTTTACCCAATATTCCGGGTGCCATTGCACGCCAACGGCAAAGGAGCGAGAATCGCGCACCGAAACCGCCTCGACGGTACCGTCGGTCGCCACTGCTTCGACCTGCAGCTTCGCACCGAGCCGGTCGACAGCCTGGCGATGCACGGAGTTCACCATGACGTCACCGGCGCCGAAGACTCCTGCCAGGCACGAGCCCGGCTTGATGCTTACGCTCTGGCGGATGGCGAAGCGATCATCCTGATTTTCAGAGACGGGCGCGCGATGATCGAGTGAGCCCTCACGTTCCTGGATCTCTGTGGCAAGCGAGCCACCAAGGGCGACGTTCATCTCCTGGATACCGCGGCAGATGGCCAGAAGCGGCACGCCGCGTTCTATTGCCCTGCGGATCAGTGGAAGTGTCGTTGCGTCGCGGTCGGGATCATACGGGCCATTGGCTTCGCTGGCGTCACCGCCATAGAGCGAAGGGTGCACGTTCGACTTCGAGCCGGTCATCATCACACCGTCGACCGACGACAGCAGTTCATCGAGATCGAGCCGATCGCCAAAGGACGGAACCAGGACCGGAAACACGCCGGCGCCGGCGATTGCAGCTTCCAGATACTGCCGGGGTGCTGCGTGCCAGGTGTAGTTGTCGAACTGGCGGACATCGGTCGAGACGGCGACAAGCGGCTGCTGCATTTTAGGTACGGGTTCCGTTAAGGTCCAAGCTAGAGTGCCTATAAAATAGGCGATGCCGGGACACTTTTCCACGACAAGTTTATGGCTTCACCAAGACACGCAAGCCATGCACGATCCTGTCGTTAGACTATAGTCGCAGAGCTTGGAAAAGGCTGCTCCAGAGCTCCCGCCACTCGCTGGACACGATGGGAACGGCGTGTATTGTCTTGCCCGGTACAACCCGTCAAATCGGGAAATTTTCTTTATTTTCAGACTTGCCCGTTGATCCAAAAAAGGGAGGAACTTCATGGATCGTCGTTCGTTCATCCGCAAAGCCGGTGTCACCGGTGCGGGAGCGGCGGCCGTCGCCACGACACTCGCGGCTCCGGCTATCGCTCAATCCAATCCGAAAGTGACCTGGCGCCTGACCTCGTCCTTCCCGAAGTCGCTGGATACGATCTACGGCGGTGCCGAGGTGTTCTCCAAAATGCTTTCGGAAGCGACTGATGGCAATTTCACCGTGCAGGTCTTCGCCTCAGGCGAACTCGTTCCCGGCTTGCAAGCGGCCGATGCAGCGGCTGCCGGAACGGTCGAGGCCGCCCATACCGTTGCTTATTATTATTGGGGCAAGAACCCGACCTGGGCGCTGGGAGCGGCGGTACCGTTCGCGCTCAACGCGCGCGGCATGAATGCCTGGCATTATCATGGCGGCGGCATCGCGCTGTTCAACGAGTTCCTTGGCAAGCAAGGTCTCTATGGCCTTCCGGGTGGCAACACCGGCGTGCAGATGGGCGGCTGGTTCCGCAAGGAAATCAATACAGTTGCCGATCTCAAAGGCCTCAAGATGCGTATCGGTGGTTTCGCCGGCAAGGTGGTCGAGAAGCTGGGTGTCGTGCCGCAGCAGATCGCCGGCGGCGACATCTATCCCGCCCTGGAGAAGGGCACCATCGATGCCGCTGAATGGGTCGGCCCTTACGATGACGAAAAACTCGGATTCCAGAAAGTGGCGCCCTACTACTACTATCCCGGCTGGTGGGAAGGTGGTCCGACCGTCCATCTGCTGTTCAACAAGGCGAAATTCGAAGAACTGCCGGCGAATTACAAGTCGCTGGTTCATACGGCTGCGCAGGCAGCCGACGCCAACATGCTGCAGAAGTATGACTATGTGAATCCCGGTGCGGTGAAGTCACTGGTGGCATCCGGCGCCAAATTGCGGCCGTTCAGCCAGGAGATCCTGGCGGCCTGCTTCGAGAAGGCAAACGAGGTCTATGCCGAGATGGAATCAGGCAATGCCGACTTCAAGAAGATCTGGGAATCGATCAAGGGCTTCCGCAAGGAGCATTATCTCTGGGCGCAGGTGGCCGAGTACAACTACGATACCTTCATGATGATCCAGCAGCGGGGCAACAAGCTCTGACCTGATCACAAGCTGAAGAATGAAGCCCGGCAGCTTTTGCTGCCGGGCTTTTTTGTTGCCGTCAATTGGTCGCTGGATCTGGTCTGAGGCAGCATGCGGCAGGTTGCCTCTCAAACGCCCCCCGAGCGAGCTACGAGGGTTTTGTCTTGCGGCGTGCGCCAGCCGCTCAACTGGATCAATTGAAGCTGGGTGGTTTCGAAAGATCCGGTGTCGACGGAGCCGGTTGCGCAGGCTGGTCGCCGCCGAAGTTCGGTGGCTGCGACAAGTCCGTGCCGGGTGCAGCAGGCTGCGCCGGCGCAGAATCTCCGCCAGGAGAACCGAGCGGCTGCAGGCCCATGCCTGGCAGTTCAGGCACTTTAATCTCTATCGTGCTCGGATCGACGGTGGCGCCCTTATAGTGCATCACCATCTGCGGGAAGGCGATGGTCAGGCCGATCATCAGCACCTGGATGCAGACGAACGGAACTGCACCCCAGTAGATCTGGCCAGTCGTGACCGGCGCGGTCTGCTTGCCGGTGATGCGGTCCAGATAAGGTACACGGGCAGCCACCGAACGCAGGTAGAACAACGCGAAGCCAAAGGGCGGGTGCATGAAGGACGTCTGCATGTTGACGCCCAGCAGCACGCCGAACCAGACGAGGTCGATGCCAAGCTTGTCTGCGGCCGGTGCCAGCAATGGCACGATGATGAAGGCCAGCTCGAAGAAATCGAGGAAGAAGGCCAGCACGAAGACAAGGATGTTGACGACGATCAGGAAGCCGAGTTCGCCGCCAGGCAGCGAGATCAGCAGGTGCTCAACCCACAGATGGCCATTCACACCATAGAAGGTGAGCGAGAAGACGCGAGCGCCGATCAGGATGAACAGCACGAAGGATGACAGCCTTGTCGTCGAAGCGAGCGCCTGCTTGATGACGTCCAGGGTAAGCCTTCCTTTGAAACCAGCCATGACGAGTGCGCCGACAGCGCCCATGGCGCCGCCTTCCGTCGGCGTCGCGATGCCGAGGAAGATGGTGCCGAGCACCAGGAATATCAGCGCCAGCGGCGGGATGAGCACGATCACCACCTGTTGCGCCAGTCTCGACATCAGGTTGAAGCCGAGCGTCTTGTCGGCAACAGCAAAGATGTAGATCACAATGACTGCAAAGGAGGCGGCCAGGATATCGGCATTGGCGCCGTGGGTCGGCTCGAGGTAGCGGTATCCCGCGTAGCCAATGACACCAGCTGCCAGCAGCGCGACGATCAAGGACAGTACGCCTTTGCCGAGCGTGCGGGCCTCCTGAGGCAAAGCCGGCATCGAATTCGGCCGGATGATCGACATCACCAGGATGTAGAGCATGTAGAGCCCGGTCAGGACGAGGCCGGGGATCAGGGCGCCGGCATACATGTCGCCGACCGAGCGGCCGAGCTGGTCGGCCAGCACGATCAGCACCAGTGAAGGTGGGATGATTTGCGCCAGCGTGCCGGATGCGGCGATGACACCGGATGCAACGCGCCTGTCGTAGCCGTAGCGCAGCATGATCGGCAGCGAAATCAGACCCATCGCAATGACGGAGGCTGCGACCACACCTGTGGTTGCGGCCAGCAAGGCACCAACGAAGATGACCGCGTAAGCTAGACCGCCGCGGATCGGGCCGAACAACTGGCCGACGGTATCGAGCAGATCCTCCGCCATGCCGGAACGTTCCAGCACGATGCCCATGAAGGTGAAGAACGGGATGGCCAGCAGCACATCGTTCGACATCACCCTGTTGCCATAGAAGTTTTCCGGCAATGCCCAGAGCAGCGGCCAGGACAGGTTGATCGAACCGCCGGAGAATGGCGCCAGTTCCACGCCGAGGGCGAAGAAGGCAAGGCCGGTTGCTGCCAGCGAAAAGGCAACCGGATACCCAAACAGCAGAAAGACGATCAGCGAAGCGAACATGATCGGCGCCATGTTCTGCGCGATGAAGGCGATCACGAGCGCACCTCTTCGGCCAGCGCCTTGCCTTCGAGTTCTGCCTGTTCGTGAACGGATACGAACGGATTGGGGTCTTCCATGTCGCCGCGCATGATGGCGATCTTCTTGATGATTTCCGAAATGCCCTGGAGCGCCAGAAGGGAAAAGCCGACCAGCAGGATGGCCTTGGCCGGCCAGACGATGAGGCCGCCGGAATTCGTCGACCCCTCACCTGACTGGAAAGAGTGGAGGGTATAGGGCACGAACATGTAGACCATCAGAAGCACGAACGGCATCAGGAAGAAGAGGTGGCCGATCAGGTCGATCCAATGCTGCACACGGCGTGACCACATGCCGTAGACGATGTCGATGCGGATGTGTTCGTTCTGCTTGAGCGTATAGGCGGCCGCCAGCATGAAGGCCGCGCCGAACAGATACCATTGCAGCTCAAGCCAGGCATTCGACGACACGTCGAAAAGCTTGCGGATGATGGCGTTGCCGGCACTGACCAGGATCGACACCAGGATCAGCCAGGATATCCACTTTCCGATGAATTCGTTGAGGCGATCAATACCTCGGGACAGAGCCAGAAGCCCTTCCATACAAACCTCCCTGACGGACAGGTCGGGCTGCTCCCCTTTTTGCGCCGCGCCTGCTTGGACCAACGGTAGGCCGCGTCTGGCCAGCGGGTCAACACAACCACCAGGCGTCGGCAGGCTGGAATCATTCCAGCCCCCAGCTTTCGCTGGCTGCGAGCGGCGTCATGCGACGAAAGTTTAATGAAATCAGACGGTCCGGCGGTTGTCGCGCCCGGCTCCGACGAGGACCAGGATTGCAACCAGGAAGAGGAACATCCAGGCGTCGCGCCACTCGACGGTGAAGTATCCGGTCCATAACGATTCGGCCAAGCCGTAAGCTGCGGCCCCGGTCGCAGCTCTGGTCGGAGACAGGTAGCCGCCCACGGCAGTGATGAACAAGACCTTGAGGCCATAGATCAGGCCGGCACCAAAGCCGAGATTGCCGTAATAGAGTGCCGCAAGTATGCCGGCCAGTGCCGCACAAAGCCCACCAGCCACCACCGAAGTGCGGAAAACCCTGCGGACATCGGTTCCGCACATGGCGGCGGCATGCGGATCATCGGAGACGGCGCGCCACAACCGACCGTAGCGCGATCGGCCTAGGACAAGCGATCCGGCGATCAGCGTGAGCACGACGAGCATGCAGTTCAAAAGCTGGATTACGGTCAGCGTCGCCTTGAAGCCCCCGGCTTCCGCAAAGATAACCGGAGTGCCGAGCATCGGCGACAGCCACACGTCGTGTGTGTTGGCCGCGATACGGCCGAGCTCGGTCAGGATCAGCGCCACGCCGAGCGTTGCCGCGGCGATCGTGTTGGGCGAGCGATCCGCAAGCGGCTCGAACAGCGAGCGGGCCAGCAGATGGCTGGCAAGCGCAGCGTAGCCGAAAGCCAGAACCGTCCCGAAGACGATGGTGGCTGGCAGTGTCAACCACAACACCTGATAGCCGAACACAGCGGCAAGGATCATCGTTTGCCCACAGAACGCAAACAATGCGCCATAGGCCAGGTTGGTCCGGTGCAGGATTCCGTTGGTCAGCGCGTAGCCAAAGGCCAGCAGCGCATAGAGCGCGCCAGAATGCAGCCCGTTCAGGACCTGCTGAAGGAAATAGAGCATGCCAACCACCGGCCGTGGACAACCCAAGGCGAGGGCAGGCTGCCTTTCTGATTCTAACTTGTCAAATGCATAATACTGGTTAGATTTATACCATGACAGTTTCCTGGATCCAGCATCGCTTCGCGGGTGGCGTGCTCGCACTCGATACGGCCAACACGGTTGTGTTGCGCGGCGATCCTGACCGTGGTTTCGACCGGTTTGAGAATACGTCCGAAATCGCGCGCTTTGCGGAAGCCGCCGGCACGTTCAGGGCTGCCGAACTGGGTGGGCGGCGCCTGGAAGCCGCCGAACCGGAACGGATCGCGCCGGTGGTGCTGGATATCCGCGAGACAACGGACCGCTTGTTTCGCGAAGCTGTCTTGCAGGGCAGCTTCGAAAGCAGCCACTTGTCGGATTTTCTGGAGGCTTGCTCGAGAGGCGTCGCCGCTGCCCGGGGTAAGATCGGAGGACAGACGCGACCGTTTGGCGATCCGGCGACGGCGCTCGCCTTCGAGGCAGCGCTGGCTGTCTCGGCCTTGTCGCTGCTGAGCGGCGACGTGCCACGCCGATTAAGGATCTGTGCCAATTGCCGCTGGCTGTTCATGGACCGGAGCCGCAATTCGAGCCGGCTTTGGTGCGACATGGCGGTGTGCGGAAATCGCCGCAAGGCCAGCCGTCATTATCAGCGCCGCAAGGAAACGCGGGAGGCCGACCATGGCGAGAGATGAACCTGCTGGCATCTTGCGAAGGCTTGCCTTGGCGACAGCGCTGCTGGCCACAATAATGATCGGCGCCTGCCGTCAATCCGAAGACGGCCAATATTTCGAGGTGTCGGGCCGGCTTTTCGAATTCAACTATCGACTGGCTCGCGCCACCTATGTCGTGACACTCAACCCGCTGCGGCCGATGGAAGAAGGGCAGGTGGCGGTTGCAACCTTCGAGAATCCTGCCGGCGGCGCGCCTTTTGTCGTGAACCAGCCGGTCTGGCCGAAGATGCGGCACATCACCCTTACCAGCCCGGCACTGACATGCGTGGTCAAGGACAAACCCTATGCGGTGTCCATTCGGATCGAAGACCTCAGCGGCAAGCTGTTGCAGACGTTGCGAACGACGCTGATCTCGAGCGAAGACCAGAGCGTGCTGCCGGATCGGGCTCTGGTGACCGGCCCCGTCTATGAGCTTAATCCGGAACTGGCAGGCCATACCGACGGCAGGTTGCCGGGCACGGAAAAGCCGGTCTGCCCGAAAGTCTGACCGCTAGAGCAAAAGTGCGCAACGGTTTTGCGTCCGCAATTGCGTAAGACAAAGGACCAGAGCGTCTCCGAGAAACCGGAAACGCTCTAGCGTGCGCGCGAAGTCATGTAGTCGAGCAGGGCAGCACAGGCATCGCGGAAATGTCGGGTCAGGTGACCGACCGCAGCCTTCTCATCGCCTTGCATGCAGGAAAAGAGCATGGCGCGGTGCTCGTCCTGCGATCGTTCGCGGTAGTCGAGGTTGGACAGCACGATGCGGACATAGCGGTCCGAGGCAGCGTGCTGCGCTTCGATCAGGTCCAGCAGGCGGCGGTTGCCGCAATCGCGGTAGAGAGCCACGTGGAACTCGCGGTTGAGTTGACCCCAGCGGCCGACATCGGTTTCGCGGTCAAGCTGTTCGAGCACGCTGGCTGCGTGGCGAAGACTGTCCGGATTCTGCTTTTGCATTGAAAGTCTTAGCGCTTCCACTTCGAGCAGTTCGCGCAACGCGTAAAGCTCGCTGATATCGGTTGCGTTCATGGCCGCGACCACGGCCCCTCGTGTTGGATGGATGGCGACAAGGCCTTCGGCTTCGAGGTAGCGCAGCGCGTCGCGAACCGGCATCCGGCTGACGCCGAATTCCTTGGCCAGTTCATCCTGCCGCAAAGCAGCGCCCGGCGCCAAAGTGCCGGTGGCAATGGCCTCGCGCAGGATTGCTGTCACCCCATCTGCCGCCGTTTGCGGCCTGACGCTTCTGCCTTCGCCGATCTTGCTCAGTCTATCCATGCAACCGTCCTGAAATGTGAAGTCTGTCGTGCCGCAAAGCCTCTTGTTCGTCAAATCGAATCTGTATACTCGTATACAAGAATACGAATGGAGGAGAAGGTGACTAAGCGAACGACGGAAGCTGTCGTCATTGGCGGCGGCATTGCCGGCTGCACGCTGGCGTACGAACTGGTCTTGCGAGGAATTGGCGTCACGGTGATCGAGCAGGGGCCAATCGCCGCGGAATCATCGGGGCGAAATACCGGCACGCTGCTCTCGGGACCACAGCGCTCGGTGGTCGAGATGCTCGACAAGAGTGTGGAAGTCTACGCGGAACTTGCCGATGGTCCGGTTCCTTTCGAATTCGGACGGATTGGTCATCTGCTGATTTCGGAAGATGATGAGAGTCTGGAAGAAGCCGCTGCCGTTGCCCAGCGCTACCGGGAAGCCGGTGTCGGTATGGAGAAGGTGAGCGGGACCGTGTTGGCGCGCGACTATCCGCGACTTGGCTTCAGGGTTGCCGGCGGTTATTTCGCCGAACGGGCGTGGACGCTGGAGCCTATGGGCGCCACCCACGCCTTCGCCCATGCGGCTCGACTCGCCGGCGGCCGTTTCCGGACCGGCCTGCGGGCGGCACAGGTCATTTCACGGGGCGGCAAGGTGCAGGGCGTACTCACCGATGACGGCATCATTGCCGCCGATATGGTTTTCATCGCCAATGGTCTGTGGATGTCCGACATGCTGCGCCGGACGGTGGGAGACGGACCGCTGCCTGGACTTCCGTTCACGGCCGGACGTGGCTGGTTGATCCAGCTCGGCAAGCTGGATTTCGAATTGCCCTGGATTGTCGAAGAACTGACATGGCCTGATCAGGACGAACTCGGCCGCCTGTCTTTGGCTGGATTGGCTGATGTCGCGGCTTGCAACGATGACAGACCAGGCGTCGAGGCGATCTGCCTCAATCCCATGCGAGGGGGCGATGCGCGTCTGGGCGCTTCTGTGCAGCCGGCTTTCCGCGACCTGCTTCGCAACACCGATATGCCCAGCCGCATCGCAGCCCGGGCATTGCGGATGATCCCGGGACTGGGTTCGCCTGCTGTGAAAAACGTCTATCCGGGCAACCGGCCGATGTTGTCGGATGGATTGCCTGTGGCCGGACGCACGCCGATCGACGGCCTCTATCTGCACGGCGGCATGGGTTCCATTGGCATGCATGCCGCGCCTGCAACCGCACGCTGGCTGGTGGATGCGGTGCTTTCCGGCGATGGCAATCCGCCGCAGGCCTGGCTCAGGCCGCAGCGTTTTGCAGGCTGGTGAGTGCCAGAGCAATTCCAGGAAAAGTGCGTAGCGGTTTTCCGTCCGGAATTGCGGAAAAACAAAGAGTCAGAGCGTTTCCGCGTTTCCGAAAAACCGGAAACGCTCCTGTACAGGCGATTGAAGCATCGTGGTGGACGTCGAGTTCGGCCTTGATGTAGCCGAATTGAATTGACGTTACATACCGAGGCGGAAAGACTGCGCCCGATCCAGTCGCTGTAGCGAATCCGGACGGTTTCGCACGGGAAGGTACCATGACGCTGCACGACGTCTCGCTCGACGACAAATTCGATCTTTCCAAGGAACGGGTTTTTCTCTCGGGTGCCCAGGCCGTCGTACGTATGCTCCTGATGCAGCGTGAGCGTGACCGGTTGGCTGGCCTCAACACCGCAGGCTTCGTTTCGGGCTACCGTGGATCTCCGCTTGGTGGGCTGGACCTGCAGCTGTGGCGGGCAAAGAATCAGCTTTCGCATGCCGATATCGTTTTCCAGTCCGGCCTCAATGAAGAACTTGCCGCCACGGCCTGTTGGGGGGCGCA
The DNA here is from genome assembly GCF_002858745.1 of Mesorhizobium loti. Classification (GTDB taxonomy): domain Bacteria; phylum Pseudomonadota; class Alphaproteobacteria; order Rhizobiales; family Rhizobiaceae; genus Mesorhizobium; species Mesorhizobium loti_F. Next base: position 63,606 of record NZ_PJRO01000019.1, read on the forward strand.
GCAGGCCGAACTGCTGGGTGAAGGCAAACATGACGGCGTGTTTTCGGTCTGGTACGGCAAAGGGCCGGGTGTCGACCGTTCCGGTGACGTATTCCGCCATGCCAACCTCGCAGGTTCGTCCAGGCATGGTGGCGTCCTTGCGCTGATGGGCGACGACCACAACGCCGAATCGTCGACCAACGCACATGCCACCGAGTTCGCCTTCGTGGATGCCATGATCCCCGTGCTCAATCCCGCCGGCGTCCAGGAGCTGATCGACTACAGTCTGCTCGGCTTTGCCATGTCACGTTTCGCCGGTACCTGGACGGCAATCAAATGTGTGAAGGACAACATCGAATCGACCGCGTCGGTCGATGCGTCGCTGACGCGTCTGAACATTGCCCTGCCCGAATTCGATATGCCGCCAGGCGGTCTCAACATCCGCAATGAGCTCGACCAGCTCGGCCAGGAAGCGCGGCTGCATGAAGGCAAGCGCGCGGCCATGGCCGCGTTCATCCGTGTGAATGGGTTGAACCGGATCATCTACTCCGGCGGACGCAAGGCGAAGCTGGGCATCGTCACCGTCGGCAAGAGCTATCTCGATGTGCGCCAGGCGCTGGAAGATATCGGCATCGACGAAGCGGTGGCGAACCGAATCGGCATCCGCCTGTTCAAGGTCGGCTGTCCGTGGCCGCTCGATCTCGAGCATATTGCCGATTTCGCACGCGGACTTGAAACGGTCGTGGTGGTCGAGGAAAAACGCTCGCTGATCGAAGTCCAGCTGCGAGAGAATCTGTACGGCACCGCCAACCAGCCTGTCATCGTCGGCAAGAAGGATGAGCGCGACGATTGGCTGTTCCCTGCCAAGGGCGCGCTTGACCCGAACGACATAGCCATTGCGCTCGGCGAGCGCATCATCCGGACTATCGGCCCGTCAGAAGAAATCACCCAGCGTGTCTCGAAACTGAAGCAGTTCCAGGCGATGCTCGCCGATACCAAGGATATCGGTTCGCGCACGCCCTTCTTCTGTTCCGGTTGCCCTCACAATTCGTCGACCAAGGTTCCGGAAGGTTCGATCGCAGCCGCGGGAATCGGTTGCCACTTCATGGCCTTGTGGATGGATCGCTCAACGATCGGCTTCACGGCCATGGGCGGCGAGGGCGCGCAATGGATTGGCCAGGCGCCATTTTCAAAACGCGACCACATCTTCCAGAATCTCGGCGACGGCACCTACAACCATTCAGGCACGCTGGCGCTTCGCTTCGCTTTGTCCGCCGGCACCAACATCACCTACAAGATCCTTTACAATGATGCGGTGGCGATGACCGGTGGCCAGCCGCACGAAGGCGGGCTGACTGTCGACATGATCGCGCGCCAGGTCCGTGCCGAAGGTGTCGACCGGATCGCTGTCGTCACCGACGAACCGGACAAATATGCCGGCCGCGCCGAATTCCCCACTGGCGTGACTATCAATCACCGGGACGATCTTGATCGCATTCAGCGCGAGTTGCGCGTCGTGAGGGGCGTGTCGGTGCTGCTCTATGATCAGACCTGCGCCGCCGAGAAGCGGCGCCGGCGCAAGCGCGGCACATTTCCGGACCCGGATAAACGCGTCTTCATCAACGAACTGGTCTGCGAGGGCTGTGGCGATTGCGGAGTGCAGTCCAACTGCGTCTCGATCCAGCCGGTGGACACAGAATTCGGCCGCAAGCGCAAGATCGATCAGTCGTCGTGCAACAAGGATTTTTCCTGTGTGAACGGCTTCTGCCCGTCCTTCGTCACCGTGCATGGCGCAAAGATCCGCAAGGCTGTTGGCATCGCCGGCAAGGCCGATCCTCTCGAAGGCGTGCCTGCGCCGTTGGCTTTTGCGTTGGGCAAGGATGGCTGGGCGGCTATTATCGACGGTGTCGGGGGCACGGGCGTTGTTACCGTTGGTGCGATCCTCGGCATGGCGGCGCATCTGGAAGGCAAGGGGTGCGGCATGATCGACATGGCCGGTCTTGCCCAGAAAGGCGGCTCGGTATTCACGCATGTGCGTGTCGCCCGCACACCGGAGGATATCCAAGCCATCCGCGTTTCGGCCGGCAAGGCCGATCTGATCCTGGGATGTGATCTGGTCGTTTCCGGTGCCAAGAAGGTGCTGGCTGCAGCCCGCGAAGGGCATACGATCTTCGTTGCCAACACGGCCGAGATCATGCCCGGCGAATTCACGCGGGCAGCGGATTTCTCGCTTCCGACAGAGCGGCTGAAAAAAGTGATCCGCCAGGCCGCGGGTGAAGACAAGGCGCATTTCTTCGACGCGACCCGGACGGCGACGGCGCTGTTCGGCAATTCGCTTGGCGCCAACATGTTCATGCTGGGCTTTGCCTTTCAGCACGGCGGCTTGCCGCTGTCGGCCGCGGCGGTCGAAAAGGCGATCGAACTGAACGGCGAGGCGGTGGCCATGAATGTGGCCGCCTTCCGTTGGGGCCGGCGCGCGGCACACGATCCTGATTTTGTTCGCAACCAGGTCGAGCGGCTCGGCAGGGCCACGCAACCGGTTGCCGAAACGCTGGAGGAGATCACGGCTCGCCGCGTGGCCTTCCTTGCGGCTTACCAGAACGCTGCCTACGGCAAGCGCTATTCCGATCGCATCGCCGCGCTCCGGACGCATGAAAACAGGATGGCTCCAGGCTCAACCGCCTTGACGGAAGCGGCTGCGCGCAACCTGTTCAAGCTGATGGCGATCAAGGACGAGTATGAGGTCGCGCGGCTCTACACGGATGGTTCGTTCATGCGCTCGCTGTCTCAGCAGTTCGAGAGTTATGACAGGCTTGAGTTTCATCTGGCACCGCCGGTCCTCGGTCGCCGCGATGCGGACGGCAAGCCGAGGAAGTCAAGTTTCGGTCCCTGGATGATGAAGGGGTTTGGTGTCCTTGCGGCACTGAGAGGCATAAGGGGAACTGCTTTGGACGTCTTCGGCTATACGGCCGAGCGTCGCCGCGAACGGCAGTTGCTGAAGCAGTTCGAAAATGATCTCGACCTGATCGTTCATTCACTCGCTCCAGACAAGATCGAGGCAGCAACCGCACTCGCTTCGGTGCCATCGCTGGTACGTGGCTATGGCCATATCAGGCATGCCGCGATGGAGAAGGCAGCCGGCGAACGGGCAAGGCTTATCGAGCGCCTGACGGGTACTGAAGAAGCCAGGTTGCAAGCCGCCGAATGAAGTGTCACGATCCGATAAGGATCCGCGGCAGGATCAGGATTGGAAACGGCATTTGCATGCCAACTAAGACACAGCTAATTTTAGCTATTCTAAGCCTTTCTTAAGGCGGTTATGGGATGAGATTGGCTGGTGCGGCGCCCAGGCCATGAATGTAGATCGACCCGACGACATCTCTGAAGACGTCTATGTTGGCTTTGTTCGTTCGCTTTTTCACGACGCAAGCCTGCTGATCGTCGGCGCCTTTACGCAAGGCGCAGTCGCTTTTCTCGTCTATCTGAAGACCGGCGCCCCGATCTACATCGCGCTCGCTTTTCTGATGATCGCGGTCAGCCTTGGCCGCTATCTAGCTATTCGGCGGGTCGATCCAACCACAATCGAGACCTACAGCTCCGCTCTCGGATGGGAACGCTACTACGTGATTGCGGGCACGGCACACGGGCTTGCTATCGGCTTGTTTGCTTTTGTCAGCGTCCATGTCGTGCCTGACATGTTCGGCGAGATCGCCGCCATCTCGATGGTGCTGGCCACCACCGTTACCATCGCTGGCCGAAACTTTGGTTCGATCAAGATGGTGGCGATCCTGACGCTCTCAATCGTAGCGCCGATCGCCATCGGCCTGATCATGAAAGGGGACTTCTACAACGTCGTCCTGGGCCTCTTCATCATCCCGTTCATGTTCGCCATCAGCAAGCTCGCGCGCTCAATGCGCGCTATCTTGTTTACAGCGATAACCGAGGAGAAAAAGGCAACCCGCCTGTTCCAGCGTTTTGGCCGCGCGCTCAATACGATGTCGCATGGCCTGGTTATGCTCGACTCCGCCGGAAAGGTGGTGGTCGCCAATGCCGAGGCGGCTCATCTCATGTCGCTCAAATCGCCGGATCAGCTTCTTGGTCGCTCGATCCATTCCTTGCTGATGAGGGGCGTGGCAGGTGGTCTGCTCGCTGCAAAGGATTGCCGTTATGTCGAAGCGCAACTCACCCGTGCCTTGCGGGAAGGGCGCGATCGCAAGGTGCTCGTTTCGCTGACCAACGGTCAGCACTATGAATTCTCTGCGCGAGAAGGCTCGCAGGAGCTCGGTGTCATCACCTTTGAAGATGTCACCCAGCGTGTCGCTGCCGAAGAACGCATCCGTTTCATGGCGCGGTACGATAGCCTTACGGGACTGATGAACCGGGCCTACTTCCACGAACTGGTCAGCGAGGCGATGTCAGGAGGCGACCGCAGCCGCCAATGCGGGCTGGTCGTGATCGATCTCGATGACTTCAAGAGCATCAACGATACGCTCGGTCATCCGGTTGGCGACGGCTTGATCTATGCTGCCGCAGAACGGCTGGCGGTATTTTCCTCCCCGGGCGTCACGATCAGCCGCTTCGGCGGTGACGAGTTCATGCTGTATTTCGACCGGGTAGAGGACGAAAGCTATCTGTCCACTTTGGTAGAGCGCATCTTCGCTGGACTGCAGGGAGAAGTGGATGTGGCCGGGCATGCGTTGCGCATCCAGGCCAGTGCGGGTGCCGTTCTCTCCCGTGTCGACAGCACTACTGTCGACGAGATGATCGTCAAATCCGATCTTGCGCTCTACAAGGCCAAGGAGCTCGGCAAAAACGGCTGGCGACTGTTCGAAGCCTCCATGGACGCTGCATTCCGTAACCGGCAGCTGATGAAGGCCGATCTGCGGTCTGCAGTTGAAGCCAACGGGCTACGCATCGTCTATCAGCCGATTGTTGCGATGGAGACGATGCGCATCGTCAGCTGCGAGGCGCTCTGTCGTTGGGATCATCCTGATCTTGGTCCGATCTCGCCGGCCATCTTCATTCCTTTGGCGGAAGAGATGGGAATCATTTCGCAAATCAGCGAGCTTGTGCTGAGAGCGGCCTGCGCCGAATGCGCGAAATGGCCGAATCAAATTTCGGTTTCGGTCAACCTCTCAGCTAAGGACTTTCGTGACAGCGATGTTGTCGAAAAGGTGAGGGTTGCGCTCGAAACCGCCAAGCTGGCGCCGAATCGCCTCGAGATCGAGGTGACCGAAACCGCGCTTCTCGACGACAAGGCACAGACACGCGAGTTGATTCAGGAAATCAAAAAGCTCGGCGTGCGTATCGCTCTCGACGACTTCGGCACCGGCTATTCGAGTTTGAGCTATCTGCACAAGCTGCCGCTCGACAAGGTCAAGATCGACCGATCGTTCCTGATCGATGTGGTGCAGAGCCCACGGTCGCTGGAATTGCTGAAGGGCATTGTCAGTCTTTCGCGATCGCTAGGATTGAGTGTGACCATCGAAGGCGTCGAAACCTTCGAACAACTCAAGATTCTGTCGCAGCAGATCGAACCGGATCTCGTCCAGGGTTTCTTGTTTGGGTCCGCGTTGAGCGCCTCAGGCATCGAGACGATGTCGAGCACGATCTGGCCTTTTGTCGAAAATATCACCCAGCCACGCAAGCGACCGAACGTGGACGCTGTTCGTTCAAAGGTGAGCGCCAATTGAGATTTGGCCGTTGTCCTGGATCGGTGGATCTTTGAGCGAGGACGAGGCGTTAAGGTTAACAAAGGGTAAATGTAATTGAACGTATTTTGAACTTTACATGTTAGGGCTGGTGCATAGTCTCCCGACCGCGGTGGTGTACGGGGAAATGTTATGAGTACGCAGGGTGAGCCCGGCGGCGGTGCCGGTGATTCAAAGACTGTTGCCTTTAGCGGGCCGAGCCTGAGCGACAAGGTATTCGAACTCCTCAACAGGTCCGAATACCGGCGCTGCGACAAGGGCGAAGACCTGGAGGACATCTATCGGCTTCGATATAAAGCCTTCCGATCCAGTGATATGGTTTCGGACAACATCAGTCACACGATCAGTGACGAGCTGGATGAGGTGCCAAACGCCTACCGCTTTGGTGTCTACGTCGAGCAGCGTCTCGTCAGCACCATGCGTATCCATCATGTCACTCTCGAGACGCCGCTGTCTCCGTCGACCAAGGCGTTTGGCGACATTATCTACCCCATGCTTGAAGCGGGCGACTCATTTGTCTGCATGAGCCGTTTCGCCTCGGATCCCGATTGGACCCGCGTCTATCCGCAACTTGCCTATGTGACTTTGCGCCTGGCGGGCATGGCCTGCTTCTATTTCCAGGCCCCTTACGGCCTTTCGACCGTGCGCGAAGACCACGCGGGTTTCTACAGACGCGTCTACTATTCCGAACAGATCAGCGAGCTACGCTCTTACCCTGGTATTCAAAGGCGTGTCGTGTTGTTTCGTACCGACGCTTACGCCAATCGAGATCGCTACTATTCGCGGTTTCCATTCTTTCGGTCGACCGCGGCCGAGCGGCGTATGCTCTTTGCTCCACCTGAGCCCGGCGAACTTGCGCCGCTGACGATCCTGCCAACCGCAAAATATTTTCGCAACGCCGCCTGAGATTGATTCGTTGTTCGCCTTGGCGCCGACACGAAGACTCTCTTGATTTCAGATGTCGCGATAGTTGGGAGACAGACCATGACCATTTCCGCCATAACACTGACGCCGTTGATCTCGCTGATTGCCGGCGTGCTGATCCTGATCATGCCCAGGCTGCTGAACTACATCATCGCGCTTTATCTGATCGTCGCCGGGCTGCTCGGGCTCTTTCCGAACCTGGCTGGCTGACCGGTTTGCCGATACAGATTTCACGGTGCGGATCCCTGCTGGCTTTCAACATTATCTTGACGCTGTTCTCGCTGCCCGTGCGGCAACAGCGCCATTGCCCTCAGCGGCGCTTTTCGCTATGTGCGCTTAAGACGTTTCCGGAGGGGAATACTGATGGCTGATCACGCGCCGACTGGTCCTGTCGAACTGGGTGCCCAGATGGACTATGCAGAGCACGAGCGAACCTACACTGGCTTTGTCGCGCTCGCGAAATATGGATCGCTTTTCTGCGCCGCCCTGCTCATCGCCATGGCCTTCGGCTTCTTTGCCGGCGGGTTCTTCTCGGGGACGATCCTGTTCGTGATCATCCTGGCGGTAGGCGGCTTCATTCTCCGATAAGATCTTCCCATTTCGCATGGGACGGCGCCGGCCGTTCGGCCGGTGTTCGCAAAAGAACAGAGTTCCAGCCGAAAGGATCATGCGGTGGGACAAGTCGTATTCATACCTCGCGAGATTGATGCGAACGAGGGACGCGTTGCGGCGTCTCCCGATACGGTAAAACGCATTACTGCCCTAGGCCTCGACGTTGTTGTCGAGGCTGGTGCCGGCGCAGCCTCGCGCATTCCAGACGCCGATTTTGTCAAGGCAGGTGCAGCGCTCGGCAAGGCAGCGGACGTCACGAAAGCCGATGTCGTGCTGAAGGTTCGCCGTCCAACTGACGCCGAACTGAAAAACTACAAAAAGGGCGCGGCCGTTCTCGCCATCATGGACCCCTATGGCAATGACGCCGGCGTTGCTGCCCTTGCCAAGGCGGGCGTGACCTCCTTTGCCATGGAATTCATGCCGCGCATCACGCGTGCACAGGTGATGGACGTTTTGTCGTCGCAGGCAAACCTTGCCGGTTACCAGGCCGTGATCGACGCGGCCGGCGAATATGACCGCGCACTGCCGATGATGATGACGGCGGCCGGCACCGTGCCGGCAGCCAAAATTTTCATCATGGGCGTGGGTGTTGCGGGCCTGCAGGCCATTGCGACAGCGCGTCGCCTCGGTGCGGTGGTTACCGCCACCGACGTGCGTCCCGCTGTCAAGGAACAGGTTCAGTCGCTCGGCGCCAAGTTCATCGCTGTCGAGGATGACGAGTTCAAGCAGGCCGAGACGGCCGGCGGCTACGCCAAGGAAATGTCCAAGGAATATCAGGCGAAGCAGGCGGCTCTGACCGCCGAACACATCGCCAAGCAGGACATCGTCATCACGACGGCATTGATCCCGGGTCGTCCGGCGCCGCGGCTGGTCTCAGCCGAGATGGTTGCCTCGATGCGTCCGGGCTCGGTTCTGATCGATCTCGCGGTGGAGCGCGGCGGCAACGTTGCCGGCGCCGAAGCAGGTAAGACCGTCACTACCGAAAACGGTGTCAAGATCGTCGGCCACCTCAATGTGCCCGGTCGTGTCGCCGCTTCCGCGTCCTTGCTTTATGCCAAGAACCTGTTCGCGTTCCTGGAGACGCTGGTCGGTAAGGATACCAAGGCGCTCGCCATCAACCGGGACGACGAACTGGTGAAGGCGACGCTGCTGACGGATGGCGGCAAGGTCGTCCATCCCAATTTCGCCGACAAGCCGGCAACGATGATCGCTTCGGCCGAACCGGCGGCTAAACCCGCCAAACCGACGGCTGCCAAGAAACCTGCCGCAGCCAAGAAGCCCACTGCGACCAAGTCGAAGGGGACTGCCTGATGGAAGCCTTGCAGAAAGCACTCGATCAACTCGACCAGGCTAGCGCGGCCGTGCGCCTTGCCTTGCAGGATGCGGCCAATCAGCCGGGCGTGGCCGATGCGGCGCATGCGCTCTCCGGCGGGGCAATTGATCCTTTCGTATTTCGCTTCGCTATCTTCGTTCTGGCGATCTTCGTCGGCTACTACGTAGTCTGGTCGGTGACGCCGGCTCTGCACACGCCGCTGATGGCCGTCACCAACGCGATTTCTTCGGTGATCGTGGTCGGTGCGCTGCTGGCGGTGGGCGTTTCTGCTGCCGGCGCGGCGACCGGTTTCGGTTTCATCGCGCTGGTGCTGGTCTCGGTGAATATCTTCGGCGGCTTCCTTGTCACCCAGCGCATGCTGGCGATGTACAAGAAGAAGGACAGCGCGGGCCGGTGATGAAGTTCGTCAAGCTTTTCCTCGCCGCAGCGTTCCTGTCGGTCATTGCCAGCCATGCGATGGCCCGGCCGGCGACCGAGGCCGAGAGCAAGGCGCTGGTTCAGGCGGTGACGAATTTCGACGCCGCCATGCGCGGCAACGACTATGCGACGGTCGTCAAGACCATCCCGCCGCGCGTGCTTGACCATATGGCCAAGACCTCCGGCATGACGGTCGATGCGCTGCGCGGCATCGTCATCGAACAGATGCAGGCGGCGCTGGCCACTGTGAAAATCGAATCCTTCGCCATGGATGTGTCGAAGGTGGAATACAAGGAATTGCCGAACGGCGAGCCCTACGCCCTGATCCCGACCGAGGTCGTGATGGATGCGGGTGGCGCCGACAAGATCCTGGCGAAGTCCCAGACATTGGCGCTGCTCGACGGCGGCGCCTGGTACCTGCTGCGTATCAACGAAGACCAGCAGGTGACGGTCATGCGCCAGGTTTACCCTGAATTCGCCGAGGTGGAATTTCCAGCCGGCTCGATGGAGGCGTTGAAGAAGCCATGATGTCCGTCAATCTCGCCTCTTTCCTGTATCTCGTCTCCGGCATTCTCTTCATCCTGGCGTTGCGAGGCCTGTCGCATCCGACCACGAGCCGGCAGGGCAATCTCTACGGCATGATCGGCATGGCGATCGCCATCGTCACCACGCTGTTGCTGGCCAAGCCTTCCTTCGGCGGCTTTGCTCTGATCGTGGCCGGACTGGCCATCGGCGGTGGTGTCGGCGCCTACACGGCCCGCCGCATCGCAATGACCTCGATGCCGCAACTGGTGGCGGCCTTCCATTCGCTGGTCGGCATGGCGGCCGTGATGGTGGCGGCAGCCGCCATGTATGCGCCGGCGTCCTTCGGCATTGGCGAAGTGGGTGCCATCCACGGCCAGGCGCTGGTGGAAATGAGCCTGGGCGTCGCGATTGGTGCGATCACCTTCACCGGTTCGGTGATCGCCTTCCTGAAGCTGGACGGGCGTATGTCCGGCAAGCCGATCATGCTGCCGGCCCGCCATCTCATCAATATCGTGCTTGGCGCGGCGCTCGTCGTGCTGATCATCCTGCTCGTCACCACCCAGAGCTATGCCGTCTTCTGGCTGATCGTTCTCGTCTCGCTGGCGCTGGGTGTCCTGCTCATCGTCCCGATTGGTGGCGCCGACATGCCCGTCGTGGTGTCGATGCTCAATTCCTATTCGGGTTGGGCTGCAGCGGCTCTCGGCTTCACACTCGGCAATCTCGCGCTGATCATCACCGGCGCGCTGGTCGGCTCGTCGGGCGCGATCCTGTCCTACATCATGTGCAAAGGCATGAACCGCTCCTTCATCTCGGTCATTCTCGGCGGCTTCGGCGGCGAGACGGCCGCTGCGGTGGATGACGGCATCCAGCGCACGGTGAAGACCGGTGCGGCAGCCGATGCAGCCTATCTGATGATGAACGCGCAGAAGGTCATCATCGTGCCGGGCTACGGCATGGCGGTTGCCCAGGCGCAGCACGCGCTGCGCGAAATGGCCGACAAGCTGAAGGCCAACGGCGTCGAGGTGAAGTATGCCATTCATCCGGTCGCGGGCCGCATGCCCGGCCACATGAACGTGCTGCTGGCAGAAGCCAACGTGCCTTACGACGAAGTGTTCGAGCTGGAGGACATCAATTCCGAGTTCGCACAGGCCGATGTCGCCTATGTCATCGGCGCCAATGACGTCACCAACCCGTCTGCGCGCGACGACAAGTCCTCGCCGATCTACGGCATGCCGATCCTCGACGTCGACAAGGCGCGCACTTGCCTTTTCGTCAAGCGCTCGCTGGGTTCGGGCTACGCCGGCATCGACAACACGCTGTTCTACAAGGACGGCACGATGATGCTGCTCGGCGACGCCAAGAAGATGACCGAGGAAATCGTCAAGGCGATGGATCACTAATCCATCGCCGGCGCTCCAGGTCCAGCGCTGGACGAGATATTCCCAATAAAAGAAAAGCCCGGCTTGCGCCGGGCTTTTCTTTTATCTCTATGGCCGTCGAGCAGTTGATGCGGTTGTTATTCGGCAGGCATCTTGCAGTCGGCGGCGTAGCTGTCGCTGTGCGCGGTCAGCACCTTGCTGTCGGTCTTCAGCATCATCTTGCCGTCGGCACCTTTTTCGGCTTTCAGCGAATACCAGTCCTGGACGGGATGCTGGTTGGGTCCGAACTTGAAGGAGCCGCGTACGGAAGGGATTTCCGCGCTGAGCAGGCCCTTGCGCAGTGCCGCGATGTCGCCCGCACCGGCAGGATCCTTCTCGATGCCGGCACCGATCAGCAGGGCGGCATCATAACCTTGCGCCGCATAATAGGTGATCGGACGATCGCCATACTTTACACGCCATGCGGCAACGAAGGCCTTGTTGACGGCATTGTCGAAGTCGTCGTTCCAATGGCTGGTCACCTTCACGCCGGACGCAGCGTCGCCGACAGCCTGGACGATGACCTGGTCGAGCGAAGCCGGGTGCACCACCATCGGAATTTCCTTGAGCAGGCCGGATTGCTGGTATTGGCGCATGAAGGCGATGCCGAGGCCGCCTGGTTCGAACTCATAAACGACATCTGGCTTCGTGGCGCGGATCTGCGCCATCTCGCTGGCGAAGTCGGTCTGGTCGAGGCTGGTGTAGGTTTCGCCGACGACCTCGCCTTTGTAGAAGCGCTTGAAGGCGCCCATGGTTTCCTTGCCGGCCTGGTAGTTCGGGGCGATCAGGAATGCCTTCTTGTAACCCAGCGACTGCGCGAGTGCGCCGGCGCTTTCGCCCTGGCTGTCGTCCTGCCAGGAGCTGACGAAATAGTTCGGGTGGCAATCCTTGCCGGCGAAGGTGGCCGAGGCCGTATTGGCGCTGACATAAAGCGCGTCATTGTCGAGGATCTCGGGAACGGCGGCAAAGGCAACGTTCGCGAAAACCATGCCGGTGAAGACCTTGATGCCCTGTTCGGAAAGCATCTTGTCGGCGATCTGCCGGGCGTTGCCGGGCTTGAGGCTATCGTCTTCGACCACCAGTTCCACCGGAGCGCCGCCAAGCTTGCCCTTGTTCTGGTCGATCGCCAGCTGGAAGCCGTCGCGAATGTCCTGGCCGAGATATCCTGCCGGGCCCGAAAGTGTGGTGATCATGCCTATCTTGAGCGGATCGGCATGAGCCGTACCCGCCAGCAGCGCCAAGGTGGCGGCTGCCAATATTCCCTTGCAAGACATAGAGGTCCCTCCCGTTTGTGTTCTAAATACAGGAGAGTGTCCGCGATCCCGGGTCGCGGTTTTGTGGCTTGCCCCTGCATACAGTCGTCCCGCCGTTGCCGGCAGGTCGTCCACGCGGCCAAGCTTGGGCCAATCATTCTTGCCGTAAATGGAAAACTCATCTCCCAGCTATGAAGCCAGGGAATAGCAATGGCTCCGGCAGCCGATGATCAGGCCGTAAGATCCATGGCCGTTCTCCTGAGCATTTCCGCCAGCAGTTCGGCTGCCGGAGAAAGCCTGGCGTTGGTACGGGTGGTGATCCCGATCGGGATGGCGGTTGTACGCAGTTTGACGGGCAGGATGGTGATCGCACCGGCGGCAGCCTCCCTGCGCGCGACCTGGGCCGGAAAGACGCCAAGATAATCGGCATCGACGAGCAGGGCGCGGTTGGTAAGCAGGGAGACGGAATCGACAGCGTGAACCGGCGGTTCGAGGCCTTCTTCACGGAATGCAATATCGATCTGCCGTCTCAGGCTGGTTTCCTGCGGCGGCAAAATCCACTCCCAGCCGATGAGGTCGGCAAGACTCAGGCCACGCCCGTCGGCCAGGGGATGGCCACGGCGTGCGACGACGCAGGCGATGTCGTCCATCAGCACTTCCTGCACGACGTTGAGCCTGTCGCGGAGCTCCGACAGCCGCCCGACCACCATGTCCAGTTCACCGGCGCGTAGTGCCGGGATCAGCACGTCATTGGTACCTTCGACGATCTTCACCACGAGCTTGGGGCGATCCTTGCGCAGGCGGGCGATGGCAGTCGGCAACAACTCGGCGGCAGCGGACAAAAGCGTGCCGATGGCGACCCGGCCGCCGGTGCCGTCGCGCAGATCGGCGAGATGCTCTTCCGCATGCGCAAGCTGGGTGATGACAAGGCGGGCATGTTCGGCAAGCGTTTCCCCGAACATGGTCGGCACCACGCCGCGATTGCTGCGGTCGAACAGGCGGGCCTTGGTCAAGGCTTCCACTTCCTGCAGCGCCTTGGTGACGGCCGACTGCGTCATGTTAAGCCGTTTCGCCGCGCGCACGAGATTGCCTTCCTCGACGATGGCCACGACCATTCTCAAATGGCGGATGGTGAGGCGGCTGGTGACGAGTTTCATGAGCGCGTTGCCGGTTCGTTGGTTGGATCCTCTCTGATATTCCAAAGCTTCATAGAAAATTCCATAGAATTCATTTGTATGAATTGCCAATCGCTGGAAGTTTGTCACGAACCGGCTGGGCGCAAACCCGCCGATGGGGAGATATTGGCGCGACCATCTGCGGCGAGGCCAGATCAAGAACAGGTGCGGTCAGCACCGGTGGGAGGAAGTCAGGCGATGATGCAGCGAACCGGTGCCGGGCGCCGTGCCGAGGTTGCAGGCGCGGGAATTGGCGGATTGACGGTGGCAGCAGCGCTTGCGCAGCGTGGCTGGTCGGTGACCGTGCACGAACGTGCGCCGACTCTCCGCACCTTCGGCGCCGGCATCTATATCTGGAGCAATGGATTGCGCGTGCTCAAGGCGATCGGCGCCTACGAACAGGCGACCGTTGGCGCGCATATCGGCCCGCAATTCCACACCCGCGACCACAACGACACCACGATGGAGGAAATCCCCATCAACGGGCCGGGTGATGCACGGCTCATCACCATCCTGCGCGAACAGCTGATCAACACGCTGGTCGACACCTGCCGTAATGCCGGTGTCGAGATACTGACCGGTTCGGCAGCTATCGGCGCTACGCCGGAGGGCGAGCTGCTGCTTGAAGGCGGGGACCGGCGCAAGGCGGATCTGGTGGTTGGCGCCGACGGCATCAATTCCAATGTGCGAGATTCGCTCGACCTGATGATGTATCGCAAGCATCTCGGCTACGGTGCGATCCGGATGCTGATCCCGCGTGACGACAACGACGTGTCGAGCGAGGACCGTGATCGCTACATCGAATACTTCACCGGTTCGCGCCGTATCCTCTATACGCCGGCCAGCGCCTCCGACCTTTATGTTGCCTTGTGCTGTGCGGCCGACGACGCCAAGGCGCTTAAAGTGCCCGCGGATCGCCAATTGTGGACGGAGTCCTTCCCACATCTCGCCAACCTGGTCGCGCGCTTCGGCGATGCCGGCCGCTGGGATGCCTTCGAGGTCGTGAAGCTCAAGCAGTGGAGCAAAGGACGGGTTGCGATCCTGGGCGACGCTGCCCATGCGATGCCGCCTTATCTCGGACAGGGTGGTGGCTGCGCGCTGATGAACGGCCTGGCGCTCGCGGCCGCCGCTACGGATGCTCCCGATATTGCAAGTGCCCTTGCGGAGTGGGAAGCGCGTGAACGTCCGCTGACCGAGCATACCCAGGACACGGCCGAAAGGCTGGGTGATATGAATTTCTGGCCCGACGACATCCGCTCACAGGTTCTGAAGATCACGGGCAGGTCCGCCGAGATCGGCGCGGTGCGCATGAAGACCGCGCGCCATATTCCGACGGCCACCGAAGCTTTCGCCTGATCGCTTTCATCGAGGGGCCGCCCTTCGTCTCGCATTTCCGGAGTTTCTTGCATGCAGTCCATCCAGATCGGAGCCAACACGCTGTCCTACGACGAAGCAGGCGAGGGGGATGTCCTCCTGCTGTTGTCGGGCTGGTGCCAGGACCATCGTCTGTTCAAGACCCTGGCGCCTGAACTTGCGCGCAGCCACCGTGTCATCCGGCTGGACTGGCGTGGCCACGGCCTGCATCGGGATCACGATGGCGATTTTGTCACCGACGATCAGGCTTCCGATGTCATCGCTTTTCTCGACCGGATGAAGATCGACAAGGTCGTGCCGGTTTCGACCTCGCATGGCGGCTGGGCGAATATGGAAGTGACCGACCGTCTCGGTACTACGCGCGTGCCGCGCTCCGTCGTCGTCGACTGGATTCAGACTACGCCTAACGAAGCCTTTTTCTCGATGATCGATCACATCCAGGATCGCACCAACTGGGAGAATGGTCGCGGCGATTTCTTCAACTACTGGATCGGCGACACCGACAACCCGGACATCATAGACCATGTGAACGAAGAGATGGCCAAATACAGCTTCGAGATGTGGGCTCGCTCCGGCCGCGAGATCGCAAGGGCCTATCGCAAATGGGGCAATCCGATGCAGCGCATGGCTGCGATGGAGGAGCACCGCCCGATAACGCACATCTACTCGCAGCCGTTCGAACCCGAATATGCGCAGGCGCAACTCGATTTCGCCGCCGGACACGACTGGTACAAGCCGAACAAGCTGCCGGGCCGGACGCATTTCCCGACACTCGAACAGCCGAAGGTGGTCGCTGAGACCATTCGGGCCTTTGTCAGCTAGGAGCTGCATCTTATGGCCGGACTAGCCGCCGAAGCCGATTGGCCGCGAGAGATTCTGGACCGCGACTACAGCGCGCGCGCCTCGGTCTCGGCCGAGGTGTTCGAGGCCGAGATGCGGAACTATCGAAGCCGATCGGAGGCGGTGAAGCATGTCGCTTCGTATCGTGACGTCGTCTACGATGCCGAGAGCGGTCAGACACTTGATATCTATGGCGTCGGCGCGGAACCGCGACCGGTTTTCATGTTCATCCACGGTGGCTATTGGCGGATGCTTTCAAAGCAGGATTCCGCCTTCATGGCCGCGATGCTGGCGCGGCATGGCATCGCGACCGCCGTGGTGGATTACAGGCTGGCGCCAGAGGTGGACCTGGCCGAAATCGTGCGTGAGGTCCGTGCCGCTGTCAGTTTCCTTTGGTGTGAGGGATCGCGCCTTGGCATCGACCCCAACCGCATCTTTGTTGGCGGCAGTTCCGCCGGCGGCCATCTGACGGGCGCGGTCTTGGCCGGAGGATGGCACGATGCGTTCGATGTGCCGGAGGATGTCATCAAAGGTGCCATGCCGATCAGCGGCCTGTTCCACCTGGCGCCGATCTCGCGGTCGTTCGTGCAGGACTGGATCAAGCTTGACGAGCATTCCGTCAGGCAGTTGAGTCCGGCTGAAAACCTGCCACGCGTCGGCTGCCCCATCGTGACGGCCTATGCGGCGGGCGAGCCTGACGGATTCAAACGCCAGTCGGCGGAATATCACCGCCTGTGGCGGGAAGCGGGTTTTTCCTCCACGCTGATGGAAATCGACAACCGCAATCATTTCGATGTGGTGCTCGATCTGGCGGATAGCCGGGCAGCGCTCTCCCAGGCGTTGCTGCGCCTGATCAATGGCGAGCTGTAGCCCTCGTCAATTGTTCTCGCGCGGGATGAGGCGCTGTGCATAGCGCCTGACGACCGCAACGAATGCCTGCGTGGCTGGGGAGACGGAACGTCCCGTAGCGTGGATCATGGCCACCTCGCGCGCGATGTTGGGGTCGACCAGCGGCTTGCCCACGACCTTGCGGTGACGCGCCGCTGCCAAAGCGTAGGCTGGAAGCACGGCCACCCCCAACCCCGCTTCGACGAGCGCCAGGGCGGTCGTCACCTGGCTGACCTCGAATGCAGGTTTGAGCGGAATCTCACTGGTCTCGAAGCCTACTTCGACCAGCAGGCGAATGCCGCTTTCGCGCGTCAGCGTGATCAGCGGCTGATCCGCCAGATCGCGCCATCTGGTGGTGGCTGCATGTGTAAAAGGGGAGCGGTCATCGCAGAACAGCATCAGGCTGTCGCGCACCAGGGCGACGCGCTCGATACCGTCCTCGGCGGGCGAGAAGGTTCCAAGCCCGCAATCGGCCTTGCCGCTGCGCACAGCCTCGACGATCTGCTCGGTGCCGACGTCGGCGAGCTGCACGGCGATACCCGGATAACTCCGCTGGAATTCGGCAATCGCCTGCGGCAGCACGACGGAAGCCAGCAAGGGCGGTGCCGCGATGCGCAAGCGGCCACGCCTGCGCTCTGCCAGCATATGAACGCCCTCCACGGCATGTTCCAGTTCTTCCATCACCTTCGTCGTGGAGTTCTGGAACTCCCGACCGGCATCGGTCAGCTCGACACGGCGGGTGGTGCGGTCGAACAGGCGCACCGACAGTATATCCTCAAGGTCGCGGATCGCCTGCGAGAGCGCCGGCTGTGCCGTGCCAAGGCGTTTCGAGGCGCGCGAGAAATTGCCGAGTTCGGCGACCGCCAGGAACTGCTGGATTTGCTTGATGGTGATCTTCATGCGTGGAGGTTCCGATCTCCGGATGCCCGCAGCTTTCAAAGGAAGTTAATTCATATAAGAATCCATATTAATTTATCGGATAAATCCGTCTTGTCGATATATCGAAATCCATCGATCTTGGCGTGCGGGAGGTTGCCGGCTCGAGCTGCGCGACGGCTTCCCACAATTCATGCCAGTACGGAGCCGAGACGCCCCTATGTCGAACTACCCCGATCTTCAGCTCTATATCGGAGGCGCGTGGCGCAAGACGGCAGATACGCTGCCGGTCATCAATCCCGCCGATGAAAGCGTGATCGGTGCGGTGCCGGTGGCGTCGACAAACGACCTCGACGCGGCACTGGAGGCGGCCGAGCGCGGCTTTGCCATCTGGCGCAGGACATCGCCGGCGCGACGTGCGGAGATCATCCGCAAGACCGCTTCGCTGCTGCGTGAGCGCATCGATGAAATCGCCCTCGACATCACCCGCGAGCATGGCAAGCCGTTTCAGCAAGCGCGCCTCGAAGTCATCCGCGGCGCCGAGTTCTTCGAATGGGATGCCGGCGAGGCGCAGCGCACCTATGGTAGGGTCATCCCGAGCGAGCCGGGCATCCGTTACGTCGTGCATCACCAGCCGATCGGCACGGTGGCTGCCTTCTCTCCCTGGAATTTTCCGCTCAGCCAGCCGGCCCGCAAGATCGCCGGCGCGCTCGCTGCCGGCTGCTCCATCATCATCAAGGCTTCGGAAGAGACGCCGGCAGGTTGCCTCCACATCGCCCGCGCCTTCCATGATGCCGGTCTTCCCGCCGGCGTGCTCAACCTCGTCTTCGGCGTTCCGGCGCAGATCTCCGAATACCTTATTCCGCACGAGCAGGTGCGTCTGATTGCCTTCACCGGTTCAACCGCCGTCGGAAAGCGGCTGACCGGCCTCGCCGCGCAATATGTGAAGCCCGCCCTGATGGAACTCGGCGGCCACGCCCCGGTCATCGTCTGCGACGACGCGGACCCGGTGAAGGCAGGCATCGCCTCTGCCATCCGCAAGGTGCGCAATGCCGGCCAGGTCTGCACGTCGCCGACGCGATTCTTCGTGCATGAGAAACTCTACAAGCCGTTCACGGATGCATTCGTCGAGCGCGCCCGCGCGGTGAAGACCGGCAATGGTCTCGAAGAAGGAACGGAAATGGGGCCGGTGGCGAACCATCGCCGTGTCGAAGCCTTGGAGGCACTGGTGGCCGATGCGGTGTCGAAAGGCGCGAAGCTGCTGACTGGCGGGGAGCGTCCGGCCAATCGCGGCTACTTCTATCCGCCGACTGTCCTTGCGGACGTACCGGCCAACGCCCGGGTGATGCGCGAGGAGCCGTTCGGACCGCTCGCGGTGATCAATCCGGTGCCGTCACTGGAAAACGCGATCGAGCAGGCAAATGGGGTGCCTTTCGGGCTTGCCGCCTACGCCTTCACCAACTCTGCTGCCAATGTCGACCAGATCACCGACGATCTGGAAGCTGGCAACGTTTCCATCAACACGCTCGAGGCCTCGGTCGCCGAAACGCCGTTCGGCGGCGTCAAGGAGAGCGGTTTCGGGCGCGAGGGCGGGGCGGAAGGCATCATGCATTACATGGTGGTGAAAACCGTCTCGCACCGCATGGCGATCTGAAGGGTTCACAAACCGATGAAATACGACAAGAAGACCGCCAAGGCCCATTCACGGGCGACGATGAAAGGCATCTGGGCCGCGGCGCTGATGCCTTTCAAGGATGACCTGTCGATCAACGAAGACGGCTTTCGCCGCAATGTCGATCACTGGATCGACGATCTGAAGATCGATGGCTTCTTCATCGCCGGCAAGCAGGGCGAGTTCTTCTCGATGTCACTGGAGGAACGCAAGCGCAGTTTCGAGCTGGCGGTCGAGGCCTGTGCCGGTCGCGCCCAGACCATCATGTCCTGTTCGGACCAGAACATGGACGTGGTGATCGAACTGGCCAAGCATGCTCAGAAAGTTGGCGCGGACTACATCGTCGTGCATGCACCGGTGCTGCATTTCTTCAAGGCGCAGGACGAAACGCTGCTCAACTACTACCGCACCATCGCCGACAAGGTGGACATCGGCATCGCGTTGTGGAGCCATCCTGACAGCGGCTACCTGATGAGCCCGCAACTGTGCAACCAGTTGGCCGACATAGAGAACGTCGTCGCCATCAAGTACAGCGTGCCTCGCCCGATGTACAAGGATCTGACCCGTCTCGCCGGCGACAGGATCCTGGTCAGCACCGCTTCCGAGGAAGAGTGGCTGGACAACATCGTCGAACTCGGCTGGCAGCTCTATCTCTGCTCCTCGCCGCCCTATCTCATCCAGACCAAAAACGACACGCGGATGCGCCAGTACACAGACCTTGCCTTTGCGGGCGAGATCGAGAAGGCACGTGCCGTGCGCGACAGCCTGAATCTGGTCCGCGCTGCGCTCAAGGACACAAGGCCGGCGGAGAAGCCGCATTCGCACCAGAAATACTGGCAGGACCTGCTTGGCCAGACCGGCGGGCGGGTTCGACCGCCGCTGCTCGAACTCACCGAGGAAGAGAAACGGGCAACCCGTGCCGCTTTCGAAGCATGCGGTTTGAAGACCACCAACTGACTGGATCCGGCGCGGCAGCGCCATTACTGGGAGGAATGACCATGACCAGACGCCTGTCTGCTTTCAACTTCTCGAAATGGATCGACGAGCACGCCCATCTTCTCAAGCCTCCGGTCGGCAACCAGCAGATATGGGAGGATGCCGACCTCATGGTGACGGTCGTAGGCGGCCCAAACAAGCGCACCGACTATCATGACGACCCGGTCGAAGAGTTCTTCTACCAGCTCAAGGGCGACATGATGCTCAAGGTCGTCGACAATGGCAATTTCTACGACGTGCCGATCCGCGAAGGCGAGATCTTCCTGCTGCCGCCGCATGTGCGCCACTCGCCGCAGCGTCCGCAGGAAGGGTCGATCGGTCTTGTCGTCGAGCCGAAGCGAAATGACGGCCTGCTCGATGCCTTCGAATGGTATTGCTTCGAGTGCAACGCGCTGGTCAAGCGGGTCGAGGTCTCGCTGAAGAGCATCGTGCGCGACCTGCCGCCCATCTACCAGGCCTTCTATGCCGACGAGAAGGCGCGCACCTGCCCGAACTGCGGTGCGATGCATCCCGGCAAGACGCCACCGGAAGGCTGGGTGAAGCTCTAGTGCATGATCCCGAAAAGTTGCAGACTTTTCGGAGAAAGATCATGCGCAAAACAAGGAGATAGAGCGGAATGCCGATTTATCTTGATCGAATTCCGCTCTAGCGGGGACGAAGCATCAGGACCTATTCACATACGGATAGGTCCTGTCTAACCTGCCGGCCAAGAAAAACGCCGAGACGGCGACAAACGGAGGAGAACCAATGCTTATGCGAAAGACACTGCTTGCTGCCTCGGCGCTTGTGGCCACGACATTCGGCGCGCTGGCAGAGGATGCGGTCAAGATCGGCATGATCACGACGCTGTCCGGTCCAGCCGGTTATCTCGGCCAGGACGTGCGCGACGGTTTCAAGCTCGCGATGGAAGACAACAAAATGGGCGGTGTCCCGGTCGAGTTGCTGGTCGAGGATGACGGCCTGAAGCCGGGGCAGGGCAAGCAGATCGCGGAGCGCTTCCTGAGCGAAAGCGGCGTTAAGCTGTTCACCGGCATCGTCTTCTCCAACGTGGCGGGTGCGACCGTGCCCGACATCGTCGACGGTGGTGCGTTCTACATCAGCCCTAATGCGGGGCCGTCCAATCTTGCCGGCAAGAGCTGCAACGAGAACTACTTCGTCGTCTCGTGGCAGAACGACAGCCTGCATGAGAGCGCCGGCCAGCTCGCCACCAATCTCGGCTACAAGAAAGCATTCATCCTGGCGCCTAATTACCAGGCCGGAAAAGATGCGCTCGCCGGCTTCAAGCGCTTCTTCAAGGGCGAGATCGCCGGTGAGGTCTACACCCGCCTCGACCAGACCGATTTTGCCGCCGAGCTTGCGCAGATCCGCGCGGCAAAGCCGGATGTCGTCTTCCAGTTCCACCCGGGCGGCCTCGGCATCACATTCCTTCGCCAGTATGAGCAGGCAGGTCTCGGCAAGGAAATCCCGATGGTGCTGGCCGAGCCGTCGATGGACGGCGTGACGCTTGCTGCTGTCGGCGAAGCGGCAATCGGCGTCAATGTTTCAGCGCACTGGAATACGGACTTCGACAACCCGGCCAACAAGAAGTTCATGGAAGCCTGGAACAAGGCCTACAACCGTCCGGCCACCTACTATTCCAGCCAGGGCTACGACACCGGCCAGTTGATTGCTTCGGCACTCAAGGCGACCGGTGGGAAGCTGGACGATTCTTTCCGCGATGCCCTGCGCAAGGCCGATTTCCAGTCGGTGCGTGGCAAGTTCGCCTTCGGACCGAACCAGCACCCGATCCAGGACTGGTATGCGCTGAAGGTCGAGAAGGGCGCGGACGGCAAGCCGGTCATCAAGACCGTCGGCGAGGTGTTCAAGGATCACGGCGACGCCTATTCGGCCGACTGCAAGATGTAGCTGTGGCTTTGCCGAACTGAACGGGAGGCGGCCGTGCGCCGTCTCCCTATGCTTTCCTGTTTGCCCGAAGTGACCGTGTATGACGCTCTTCCTCGAACAATTGCTGAACGGCGTGCAGTTCGGCGTGATGCTGTTCCTGATGGCCGCTGGCCTGACCCTGATCTTCGGCATCATGGGCGTCATCAACCTGGCGCATGGTTCCATCTACATGATCGGCGCCTATGCCGGCACCTTCATCGCGGCCGAGACCGGCTCGTTCTGGCTGGGCATTCCGGCAGCGCTGGCCGCTGCCGCGCTTGCCGGCGTGGCGATCGAGTTCCTGGTCGTGCGCCGTCTGTACGGGCGAGATCATCTTGACCAGGTGCTCGCCACCTTCGGTCTCATCCTGATCTTCAACCAGGCGGTCACCATGCTGTTCGGCCGCCAGCCTCTGTTCGTGCAGATGCCATCGCTGCTGGATGGCTCGGTCGAGCTGCTGCCGGGCCTGTCCTACCCGATCTATCGCCTCGCCATCATCCTGGTCGGGCTGCTGGTCGCGCTCGGCCTCTATCTGCTGATCAACCGCACGCGCATCGGCATGCTGGTGCGCGCGGGTTCCACCAATCGCGAGATGGTACGGGCGCTCGGCGTCGATGTGCGGCTGCTCTACACGCTGGTGTTCGGTCTCGGCGCTTTGCTTGCCGGTCTCGCCGGCTTCATGGCAGGGCCGATCCTGGCTGTGCAGATCGGCATGGGCGAGCAGATCCTGATCACCACCTTCGTGGTCGTGGTGATCGGTGGCGTCGGCTCCATCCGCGGCGCCTTCTTCGCCAGCCTGATCCTCGGCATCGTCGACACGGGCTTGCGCGCCTACCTGCCTGGGCTGCTGCGGCAGGTGATGGTCGGCCCGGAAGCCGATGCTCTGGGCGCCGGCATCTCCTCCATGGGCATCTATCTGCTGATGGCCATCGTCCTGTTGATCCGGCCCAAGGGCCTGTTCATCCGCAATTCCTGATTGGGCTTGATTGTGAACAGCGAAACTTCCTTCAAGCGCCCGGCACTGCTCGCAGCCGTTTTGATCGTGCTGATCGCGTTGCCGCTGATCGCGGACGCTACCGGTTATTCGGCAATGACTTCGCTTGCGACGCGCATCCTGATCTATGGCATCGCGGCGGCCAGCCTCAACCTGGTGCTCGGTTACGGCGGGTTGGTCAGCTTCGGCCATGCCGCCTTCTTCGGCATCGGCGGTTATGTCGTCGGCATCCTCTATCAGCACTATTCGCTCGAAGAGCCTCTCTTCGGCTTCATTCCCGGCACGAACCAGATGCTGATCACGCTGCCGGCGGCGATCCTGATCTCCGGTCTTGCCGCTGCCGCAATCGGTGCGCTGTCGCTGCGCACCGGCGGCGTGCAATTCATCATGATCACGTTGGCCTTCGCGCAGATGCTCTTCTTCCTGTTCGTGTCGCTGAAAACCTATGGCGGTGACGACGGCCTGATCATTCGCCGAACCAACGAGCTGCCGGGGTTGAACATGCGAGACAAGCAGACCGTCTATTATGTTTGCCTGTTCATTACGGTGGCGTTCTTCGCGCTGCTGTGGCGCATTGTGAATTCGCGCTTTGGCAAGGTGCTGGTCGGCCTGCGCCAGAGCGAGAAACGCATGGCTGCAATCGGCCTGCCGGCCTATCGCTACAGGCTGACGGCGTTCATCATTTCCGGCATGGGCTGCGGACTTGCCGGTGCGCTTATGGCCAACTTCATGCGTTTCGCCAGCCCGGACATGATGCACTGGACCAAGTCGGGCGAGCTGATGGTGATGGTTATTCTCGGCGGTGTCGGCACCTTGTTCGGCCCGTTGATCGGCGCCGCGGTCTTCATCGTGCTGGAAACCACCCTGGCCGCGTGGACGGAAAACTGGCAGCTGGCCCTCGGCTTCATCCTGCTGTTTGTGGTGCTCTATACACAAGGCGGTGTCCAGGCATTGATCTTGCGCCTGAAGGGGAAGCGCTGATGACCCAGCCGATCCTCAACGTTCGCGGACTGGTAAAACGCTTCGGCGGATTGCTGGCGACCGACCATGTCGACCTGACGGTCCAGCCCGGTGAGATCCATGCCCTGATCGGGCCGAACGGTGCCGGCAAGACGACGTTGATTTCCCAATTGATGGGCGAGTTAAAACCCAACGAAGGGACCGTCGAACTGGCCGGCCAGTCGCTGGATGTCCTGCCGACCGCGCAGCGCGTTGGCCTGGGCCTGGCGCGCACGTTTCAGATCACCTGCCTGCTTCCCGACTACACCGTGCTCGACAATGTCGCGCTGGCCGTGCAGGTGCGGCAGGGGCACTCCTTTCGTTTCTGGAAAAATGTTCGTGCGGATGGTTCGCTCCGGGACGAGGCTGCCACCTTCCTGACCGGCACTGGCCTGGAGCCACGTGCGGACGAGCTGGTCGCCAATCTTTCGCATGGTGAGCAGAAACAGCTGGAGCTCGCCGTGGCGCTGGCGACGCGGCCCAGGCTGCTGTTGCTCGACGAGCCGATGGCGGGCCTCGGCCATGCAGAGAGCCAGCAGATGATCGAAACCCTGCGCGGGCTGAAGAACCAGGTCTCGATGCTTCTCGTCGAGCACGACATGGATGCCGTTTTCGCGCTCGCGGATCGGATATCGGTTCTGGTCTATGGGCGCGTCATCGCCAGCGGCAGTGTCGACGACATCCGGCAGAATCCGGAAGTGCGCACGGCCTATCTGGGAGAGGGGGACGAGCTGTGCTGAAGGTTGCAAAGCTGCAGTCGGCCTATGGGCGAAGCCAGGTCCTGTTCGACGTGGCGCTGGAGATCGGCGATGGCGAGGTCGTCACGCTGCTCGGTCGCAACGGCATGGGCAAGACCACGACCGTCAAGTCCATCATGGGGCTGCTGAAGCCGCTTTCGGGTGAGCTGCATTTCGGCGGTCAGAACGTGCTGGGAGCTGCGCCTGAAAGAGTCGCGCGGCTTGGCGTCGGGCTGGTGCCCGAGGGGCGCCACACCTTCCCGACGCTGACGGTTCGCGAGAACCTCGTTGCAACGGCGGCCAACCGGCTCGGGCGCAAAAACCCGTGGACGCTGGAGCGCATCTACGCGCTGTTTCCGCGCCTGCGCGAACGGGCCGGCCAGGCTGCCGGCACATTGTCAGGCGGGGAGCAACAGATGTTGGTGGTCGGCCGCGCGCTGATGACCAATCCAAAGCTGCTCATTCTCGACGAGGCGACGGAAGGTCTGGCGCCGGTCATCCGTGCCGAGATCTGGGGTTGCATCGAAGCCCTGAAGGTGGAGGGCCAATCGATCCTGCTGATCGACAAGAACCTGCATGTCCTCAAGCGGCTGGCCGATCGCCACTACATTCTCGAAAAAGGTCGCACGGTCTGGTCCGGCACCAGCCGGGATCTGACACGCGACGCCGAACTGGTGCATGGTTATGTCGGCCTCTGAGCGGCGTCTCAACCTGTGTTTCATAGGTTGGGGCGCAATTGCTCGGCGCGTTGGCGAGCTGCTCGCCGAACGCCATCCCCAAGGCGTCAACATTGTCGCCGTGGCCTTGCGCGATCATCATCGTGATCGTGATGATCTGCCTGCTGGCGTGCAGCTGATCTCTGAGCCTGCCGAACTGGCAGGGCTCGATCTCGACATGGTGATCGAGGCAGCAGGGCGGGACGCCGTC
Organism: Mesorhizobium loti; assembly: GCF_002858745.1. Classification (GTDB taxonomy): domain Bacteria; phylum Pseudomonadota; class Alphaproteobacteria; order Rhizobiales; family Rhizobiaceae; genus Mesorhizobium; species Mesorhizobium loti_F. Next base: position 89,179 of record NZ_PJRO01000019.1, read on the forward strand.
ACAATGTGGGGCGAAGCGGCATTGCGTTGTACCGCCAGCTTCATCGTCTCGTCGACCAGCGCGTTCTGCGACGACGCGCTGCTCGATCGGCTCGTCTCGGTGGCAAAGGAGACGGGCAGCCGCATCGTCATTCCTTCAGGCGCTCTGGGCGATCTCGGCGCGCTGGCCGCTGCCGGCATCCTGCCGCTGGAAGAGGTGGTCCATACCATCGTGAAGCCGTCGCGCGCCTGGCGCGGCACGCCGGCAGAAACGATGCTCGATCTGGAGACGCTTTCGGTCGCTTCGCCGTTCTTTGACGGCAGCGCGCGTGAGGCCGCCGACCGATTCCCGCAGAATGCCAATGTTGCGGTGATCTCCGCACTGTCAGGTATGGGCCTGGATCGCACCCGTGTCGTGTTGGTCGCCGATCCGGCCGCGCATCGCAATGCGCACCGGGTCGAGGCCTTCGGTGCGTTCGGCCGGCTCGACCTGACGCTCGAAAACGAGCCGCTGGCCACCAATCCGAAATCCTCGGAAATGACCGCGCTCAGCCTCGTGCGCCTTGTCGAAAACGCCGTTGCGCCGCTGGTGCGCTAGCAAGGAAAACCTATTCTAGTTGGCCCATTCCGGATCGGTGGTGAACGCGATGGTGAGCCAGCGGTCCGGTCCTTCGTCGCCGAGGGCCTCACCGACTTCATCGCGAATGATATCCCATTCCTGCAGCCTCCTGGCTGGCCAATCCGATGGCACGATGAAGAACAGTTCGATCTGCCTGCCACGGCCAACCCTGGCAACATAGGCGCGATAGTCCAGGAAGCCATGGCGCTTGACGGTTTCTTCGGCGATCCGATCGACATGACGCTTGAGGTCAGCCGGAGTGACCAGAAGAATGTCCGACAGCGCCTGCTTGATCGTGCCAAGCGGGATCGGGATGATGATCACGCAGACCACAGCGAGCACGACCGGATCGACATAAGGCGACGTCCATTCCAGGCTGGTGCCTTGCACCAGATAGCCGAAGACAAAGGCGATGAACAAGGCAGCCGTCAGGGATGCCGACATCACCCAGGCCTTGGCATCGAGCGCGACAAAATCCGATTGGATGGTGCGGTTTGCCCGGTGGCCGTAGATCGCCATGCCGATGGTCACCGCAAGGGTCACCACCGCATAGATGATTGCCTGATCGAAGTTCAGTTCGCGCCCACCTGACATGATGCTGCCGACCGCATTGATCAAGGCATAGATCGCCGCGCCTGACAGCATGATGCCGTTGAGGCCGAGCACCATGGGTTCGAGATGCCAGAAGCCCATGGTGAAGTGTTTTACCAGCTTGCTTCTGGCCGGTCCGACTGCTGTCGAAGAGGCGATCAGATTGGCGACGAGCAGGGCAACGATCGTCATGGTTGCATCCGTCAGCGCATAGACGCCGTCGAACACGATTGCGAAGGAACCGGACAGAAGGCCGAACACGATGCCGATCACGGCAAGGACGAAGGTGACGATGATCGATATCCGGAGAACGCCCTGTTCCGTGTGCATCGCCGCGTCCCCGTCATCTGTTGTGGTCGTTCAGGATGTTAGCAGCAATGCCGCACGAGAGCAGGCTGGACAAGGTCCTCGTTGTTCATGCGGCGGACTTGATGCCTTCATCCAGCAGCCAGCTTCGAAGCATCGCCACTTCCGGCCGCGCAAGGCTGGCCTCCGGTGTCATCATCACATAGGGCTGGCGGATCGGCAGCGAAATGCCGAAGGCATCGACGAGGCGTCCGCTTTCCAGCTCCTGCTCGACCATGAAGTCCGGCACAAGTGCAAACCCTGCGCCGGCGCTGCAGGCCTCGATCGCCAGATGCACCAGATTGAAGGAAAGCGTCGAGCGCAATTCGAGATGGCCGAATCCGGTGGCGGCAAACCAGGCCTCCCATCCTTCATCGTGCCAGCCCGGTTCGGCAAAATCCACCTTGATCAACGGTCGCGACAACAGGTCGGCGGGCGTCGGCGCCGGCGGCAGGGTTGCCACAAGCTGCGGCGAGGCGACGACGACCAGTCGGCCGCCGATCAGCGTGTCCTGCCGGACGCCGGGGATGGTGCCGCGGCCGTGGTAGATGGCGAGATCGGGATCGCGTTCATTGGCATTCCAGCGATGCGGCAGCGCCTGCACGGCGATCTGGATGTCTGGATGCAATGCGCGAAATCTTCCAATGCGCGGCGCCAGCCATTTCGAGGCGAGGGAAAACTGGCAGCGTACCGTCACGCTGCTCGTTCCGCCTGGTGCACGCGCCGCGACCGCAGCGGAGGTGATCTGGTCGAAAATCGCGCCCAGACGCGTCGCAAAGACGCGTCCGGTTTCGGTGAGACGAACGCCATTCGCGCGTCGTTCGAACAGCGAGTCGCCGACCCAGTCCTCCAGCTGCTTCATCTGGTGGCTGATGGCGCCTGGCGTGACGCCGAGTTCTCCGCCCGCGCGGGCAAAACTCAAATGACGCGCCGCAGCCTCGAACGCACGCAAAGCGGGGAGTGGTGGCAGGTGCCGTGACATTGCTGAGGCTTAATCCTATTGAGGCTAACCGAGAAAACTTTTGGTTTGCTCGCATATTCTTTGGCGTGACATCGTTCTGTCAAGAACTCAAATGAGCAGGATTATGTCTCGGAATCAAACCATCACCCTTGCCACGTCCTTTGCCTCCGACGGCCGTTTCCTGTTCGACCTGCAGCGCCGTGTTGCGATCGCCACGGAAAGCCAGAGGCCTGAACGGCGTCCTGAATGCTATCGCTACCTTAATGAAATCAACGCCGATTTCGGCCGGCTCGGCTTTACCGGCGAAGTGGTCGAAAATCCTGACCCGACCGGCGGCCCACTGCTGATTGCGCGACGCGTAGAATCCGACGAATTGCCGACGCTTCTCATCTATGGCCATGGCGACGTCGTCGCGGGCATGGAAGGTTCCTGGTCGAACGACCGCGACCCCTGGCAGGTGAAGGTCGAGGGCGAGCGCATCTACGGTCGTGGAACCGCCGACAACAAGGGCCAGCATACCATCGTCATGCTCGCGCTCGAGGCCGTGCTGGCAACCCGTGGCTCGCTTGGTTTCAACACGGTTGCATTGATCGAGACTTCCGAAGAAACGGGTTCGGCCGGGCTTCGCGAAATCTGCGCCGAACACCGTTCCAAGCTGCGGGCAGACTGGCTGATTGCGTCCGATGGCCCGCGTCTCGCGCAGCATCGCCCGACGCTGGATGGCGGAACGCGCGGAACCGCGGACTTCGACCTGGTTTGCGATCTGCGGCCCGGCGCGCATCACTCCGGCAATTGGGGTGGGCTGATCGCCAATCCGGCTGTCATCCTTGCCAATGCGATCGCGGCTCTCGTCTCGGCCAATGGCCGCATCAATGTTCGCGGCATCCTGCCCAGCGAAATCCCGCAGAGCGTGCGGACAGCTCTCGCCAGGATCGAGCTCGAGACTGAAGAAAACGGTCCTGAACTCAATCCGTGGTGGGGTGAGCCCGGCTTGACGCCATCCGAGCGGGTCTTCGGCTGGACCGCGCTCGAAGTCCTGGCGATGACGTCGGGAAGACCCGAGCAGCCGATCAATGCGATCCCGCCGCATGCCCGTGCCCGCATGCAGATCCGCTACACGGTCGATGTCGATCCTGCGGCCTTCTTTCCGACCCTTCGGGCCTTCCTGGACGAAAACGGCTTCCACAATGTGACGATCGAACCTATGGCACAGGAGTCTGAATGGGGCGCGACCCGCCTCGATCCGGAACATCCGTTGATGCGCTGGGCCGCAGCCTCGGTCGAGAAAACGACCGGGATCGAGCCGACGATCCTGCCGAATGCCGGCGGTTCGCTGCCGAACGACTGTTTCGCCGACATCCTGGGGATACCGACGATCTGGGTGCCGCATTCCTATTCCGGGTGCTCGCAGCATGCTCCGGATGAGCACCTGCTGCAGCCTCTGGTCGAGGAGGGGCTCGCCATCATGGCCGGATTGTTCTGGGACCTTGGTGCAGAGGGACGGCCGGAGCGTCTCTGATAAACGAACAAAGGGGAGGGAATTCAATCATGCAAAAGACAATCAAGAGCCTGTTGTCGGTTTTAGCGCTCGGCGCAATCCTGTGTGGACCGGCGGTGGCGCAAGATCAGGCGGAAGTGCGCATCGGCACCGATGGCGGTTATCTGCCGTGGACGTCGACGTCGCCGTCGGGTGAACTCACGGGTTTCGAGATCGACCTTGCCAAGCAGGTCTGTGACCGCATGAAGCGCAGCTGTCGCTTCACTGCCCAACCCTGGGAAGGGCAGATTCCGGCGCTTGAACAGGGCAAGTACGACATCCTCGTCGGCGGCATTGCCATCACGCCGGAACGGCAGAAGCGGCTGGCCTTCACGCAGAGCTACGCCAACCTGCCAATCAATTTCGCCGCGGCGAAAACGTCCAGCCTGAACGGCAAGGCGAACTGGCAGGAGCTGAAGGCCGCACTTGCCGGCAAGACGATCGGTGTGCAGTCCGGCACCCAAAGCCAGAAGTTCGTGGACAACGAGCTGAAGGGCGAGGTGACGGTGAGGCTCTACGATAACCAGGACAGCCTCAACCTCGATCTCCTGGCCGGCCGGGTCGATGCGGCCGTCGCTGGGCGCTCCCCCTGGATCGCGCTGACGCGCACGCAGCAAGGCGAACCGATCGAGATCTTGTCTCCCAATATCGATTTTGAGCAGTTCAACTATCTCGGTGTCGGCGTGGGCGGGCTGATGCGCAAGGATGAAGAGGACCTGCGCAAGACATGGGACGCAGCCTTGTGCGAGCTGAAGGCATCGGGCGAGCTCAAGAGCATTTCGGAGAAGTGGTTCGGCTTCGACGTTTCCACCAAGCCGGATGCCAAGGTGTGCGGGGCCTGACCCTGCATGGGCGCGAGCGGTTCCATCATTGACCTGTTCGCCTGGGGTGGCGATGGCTGGACCAGGCCGCTGCTGACCGGCCTCGGCGTAACGATGGCATGCGCATGCATCGGCTATGTCCTGGGCGTGGTCCTCGGGCTGGCCGTGGCGTTTGCGAAGCTGGGGAGCAACCGGTGGCTTGGCGCGGCGGCGACGCTCTACACGACGCTACTGCGTGGCGTGCCGCCGCTACTGGTGATCTTCCTGCTCTTCTTTGGCACGAATGGCGCGCTGATGTGGGTGGCGCGTGGCTTCGGCTACACCGGCTACATCGAGGTCGATGCCTTCACCGTCGGCGTGATGGCTGTGGCATTCGTTTCGGCCGCCTACAGTTCGGAAGTGTTTCGCGGCGCTCATGCCGCGATCCCGGTTGGGCAATTCGAGGCCTATACGGCACTTGGCTTGCGTCCTTTCGCCGGGCTCTGGACCGTCATCATCCCGCAGATGTTCCGGCTGGCGCTGCCGGGCCTCGGCAATGTCTGGATCATGGCGATCAAGGAAACGACATTGCTTTCGGTGATTTCTCTCGCCGAACTGATGCGGGTTGTCGGCGTCGCAGGACGCACGACCGGACAACCCTTCATCTTTTACGGCGTGGCGGCACTCGTCTATCTTGTGCTGGTGGCGATTTCCTCACGGGCATTCCACGCCCTTGAAACCAGAATGCGCTGGGCCTGAGCATGGACCTCGAAACCGCTCTTCATGTGGCAACCGAACTCGCCGGGGCGATCTGGGTCACCCTGGCACTTGCCGCCGTGACACTTCCCTTTGGGTTGATCCTTGCTGGTCTCGCCACCTGGGCAAGGCGTTCGCGCTATCGTGCCCTCAGAGGTGTTGCGTCGGCCTATGTGCTGGCATTCCGATCGATACCGCTGCTCGTGCAGATATTCGTCCTCTACTACGGCCTCAGCCAGTTCGCCTGGCTGCGCGCCAGCCCGGCTTGGATCGTGCTCAAGGATCCATTTGCCTGTGCGGTGATCGCGATGAGCGTGTGCGCCGGCGCCTATACGGCGGAGGTGATGCGCGGTGGTCTTGCCGCCGTGCCCCAGGGAGCAATCGAAGCGGCCCGGGCGCTTGGCCTTTCGAAGTTCAAGACCTTCCTGCTGGTGACAATACCGATCGCGATACGACGCGCGCTTCCGGCCTACAGCAATGAGATCGTCGTCACGTTGAAGTCGACCTCGCTCGCCTGCACGATCACGGTGATGGAGCTGACCGGAGTCGCCAAGGACCTGATGAGCCAGACCTTCGCCGTCATCGAAGTGTTCTGCATGGTGGCGCTCATATACCTGCTCATCAACATGGTGCTGATCTTCCTTCTGCGCCTGGTCGAGCGGTGGCTGACGCCGCCCTATCAACGCAAGCCAATGTTTGCGAGTGCGCGCCGGGCAGTCGCAAAACGACTGTCTGCAGAGGCTGTTTCGCAAAAAGGGTGATGCAGGAGGCCGTCGGTGAGCTGGCCCGGTTGCCTGCCTTTGTGCTCAGGACCGATTGATATCTTCGTCGGCCCAGCGTGGTCGGCGCATCTGGAACGTCTCGCTGGTCGAGAGATAGTCCATGTAGCCGAGCCGGGCGACATTCCCGGCTTTCTTCTGGTCGAAGAGCCCGTCGGTCAGCATGGCGTCATCGATATGGATGCCGACGACCTCGCCCATGACCACGAAGACACCGGCCCAGCGACCATCAAGGCCCCTGGGTTCGATGATCTCGGTCAACCGGCATTCGAGCACGGCGGGAGCGCCGGCGACATGCGGGGCGGCGATCAGCCTCGAATTCGCGGCTTCCAGCCCGGAATAGCCGAACTCGCTGATCCCACGCGGTGCATCGACGGAGGTGGCGTTCATCTGGCGTGCGAGTTTCTCACCCACCAGGTTGACGGCGAACTCACCTGTTTCCCGGGCGAAGACGACGCTGTCCTTCTCGGCGTCGGCGGAGAACCAGACGAGGTAGGGATCGATGGAAAGCGCATTGAAGAAGGAGTAGGGCGCGAGGTTGATCGCGCCCGACGCGCTGCGGGTCGAAATCCAGCCGATCGGCCGTGGCGACACGATCGCCTTGAACGGATCGTGAGGCAGGCCGTGGCCGTCGGATGGACGGTAGAACATCAGTGTCAGTCCTGTCGTGCCGCGACGAGATCCGCCTCGACTTTCCAGGCCGGGTTGGCAAGGCCCATCACCACAACGGCTGTCGTTGCGGTCTGGACACCGGCGAAGACGCGATTGCGGATGCCGGCGTAAGTGATGATGTCCTCAGCCGACATGCAATAGGCGTTGAATTTGACGATATCGGCGAAGGTCATGCCTGCGGAAGCGAGGATGGCGCGGATATTTTCCATCATCTGCTCGGTCTGTTCTTCGAGGCTCTCCGGCACGGTGCCGTCCGGCCGCACGCCGACCTGGCCGGCGACATAGAGATGGCGGCTGGCAGCAGGCACCTCGACAGCATGCGCATAGAGGTTTCGGGCAGGCGGTGCGATGGTCGCCGGATTGTGAAGTTTGTTGCTGTTGGTCATTTTTATCCTCCCTTGGAAGTCTGCAATTCACCGCGTTGCGCGGCAAAGCCCGAAGTATTCGAGATGACAGTTTAGTTGCCGAGATGAACCACATAGTTCACTTTGTCAACCAAATCATGTTGCGCGTAACGTGACAAAGGAGTGGATTTCCGATGACGTTTCAGGTTGAGGTGGAATTGCGCTTCCCGTTTTGGGCGGATGCGGACGGGCGCCTGCAGGGGACGAGGGAATGAGTGGACCGGACAGCGGCGTCGACGATGCCGAGAACATGGCACATTTGATCGAGGCGCATGATGCGCGCGATCTGTTTTCCTTCCAGTTGCAGCGTCTTGCATCGCTTTCGAGCCGCATTGCCTTCCTGTCGATCAGCCCGCGCTACAAGCTGACGGTTCGGGAGTGGCGCGCACTTGCCGTGCTCGACTATCTCAAGGAAGCGCCGTTGCAGCTCCTGGCCAACCACAGCGGTCTTCTGAAAAGCCAGATGAGCCGTGTCGTGTCCGGCCTCATCGATCGCAGCCTGATCAGCCGCTCCGAAAATCCCGAGGATGGCCGCAGCATCCTGCTGCGCCTCACCGGTGAGGGCAGGCAGATCGTGGCGAAGATCCTCTCCGATTCCGAACACCGCAACGAGATGATGCTCTCGAATCTCTCCTCGGAAGAGCGTTCGCAGCTTCAGAAATCGCTGCAGGCCGTCTTCAAGAGTTCGATCACCTATTACGACCAGCTTCGCCGTGAGGTCGTTGCCGCCGGCGGCGATCTCGGCGAGGAAGAGTGACAATAGAGCGTTTCCGCTTTAGCGGAGGCGCTCACCTTTTTCTCCGCATCGCCAAGTTCCCGGACAAATCATCAGCTTGATCGCCACCGTGCAAAATATGCGGCGGAGTTGAGATATTTTCATCCAAGATAGTTGACGATGTGAACTACATAGTTTACGAAATCAACTAAATTGGAATTGAGGAATACGGATGGAACGGGCGAAGCTGTTCATCGATGGCGCATGGTGCGAGGGAAGTGCCGGACGATCCGGCAAGGTCATCGATCCGGCAACCGGCGAAGTCTTCGCTTCGGTGACGCATGCTGCCCCTGCCGATCTCGACAGGGCGTTGTCCGCGGCCCGCTGCGCCTTCCTCGAATGGCGGCTGGTTTCGCCTTACGAACGCTCGAAACTGCTGCGCAAGGCAGCCAATTTGCTGCGCGAACGTGCACCGGACATCGCCGCGCTGATGACGCGTGAGCAGGGCAAGCCGCTCGCCGAAGCGCTTGGCGAGACCGTCGGCTCGGCCGACCATATCGACTGGTATGCCGAGGAGGGACGCCGCGCCTATGGCCGGCTTATTCCGGCGCGTGCGCCTGGTGTGCGTCAGATCGTGATCAAGGAACCGGTCGGTCCTGTCGCCGGCTTCTCGCCGTGGAATTTCCCTGTCAGCCAGGCAGTGCGCAAAATCGCCGGCGCGGTGGCTGCCGGGTGCACGATCATCATCAAGTGTCCGGAAGAGACGCCATTCTCGCCGATCGAACTGGTTCGCTGCTTTGCGGATGCCGGCATTCCGGCCGGCGTCGTCAATCTCGTCTTCGGTGTACCGGCGGAGATCTCGGAATACCTCATTCCTGCACCACAGATCCGCAAGATCTCGTTCACCGGCTCCATTCCCGTCGGCAAGCACTTAGGCCAACTGGCGGCTGCTCACGTCAAGCGCGCGACGCTTGAGCTTGGCGGACACTCGCCTTTCATTGTCTGCGAGGACGCCGACCCCGAGGAAGCGGTCAAACTCGGCCTGTTCCTGAAATATCGCAACGCCGGGCAGGTCTGCGCGGCGCCGTCCCGCTATTATGTACATGAGCGGCACTACAAGCGTTTTGTCGATGCCTTCGTCGCCGGTTCGGAAAGCCTCAAGGTTGGTCCGGGCACGGAAGCAGGCGTGCAGATGGGGCCGCTTGCCAATTCCCGCCGCCTCGATGCCATGCAGGCTTTCGTCACGGATGCAGAGAGCCGCGGCGCCAAAGTGCTTGCCGGCGGCAAGCGTATCGGTAACCAGGGTAATTTCTTTGCGCCGACCGTGCTTGTCGATACGCCCGATGATGCGCGCCTGATGGTCGACGAGCCGTTTGGACCGCTTGCGCCAATCGCTTCCTTTTCCAGGCTGGACGATGCGATCGCACGTTCGAACAGCCTCCCTTATGGCCTCGCAGCTTTCGCGTTTACGCGCTCGGAGCGTACGTCGACGCTGCTCGGCGAGCAGCTGGAGTCCGGCATGGTCTCGATCAATCACTTCGGCATTGCCGCGCCGGAGACGCCGTTCGGTGGCGTCAAGGAAAGCGGCTATGGCAGCGAAGGTGGAAGTGAAGGCCTCGATGCCTTCTTCCAGACGAAGTTCATCAGTGAACTGGGGCTCAAGGACGCGGCGGCCTGAGCCTCAAACCAGAAAGAACTGATCGCCGATCAACGCAATTGTGTGTCATCAATGGGAGAGCTGAAGATGCACAAGTCTGTCAAACACGGACTTATCACTGCAACGGCCTGGGTGGTATTGTCGACCACGGCCATGGCTGCCGACACGCTGACGCTCGCGGGACTCGGCGGCAAGGTTCAGGACGACCTGACCGCAACGCTGTTCAAGCCATCGGCGGAGAAGATCGGCGCCGAACTTCGCACGGAATCGCATGATGGCATCGCTGCGGTGCGCGTCCAGGTGCAATCCGGTGCGCCGGGCTGGGATGTTGCGCATCTTGGCGCAGAGGACTGCGCCATCGGTGCCGCCGAAGGCCTGTTCGAACCGATCGACTATTCGGTCGTCAATGGGGAGGGTGTTCCGGAAGGCGTGCGTGCCAAGAACTGGATCGCCACGAACACCTATTCCGTCGTGCTCGCCTGGCGCACGGACAAATACGGTGACAACCCGCCGAAGGACTGGAAGGACTTCTGGGATGTCGAGAAGTTCCCCGGCCGCCGCGCACTCAGCGTCTATCCGCAGGAGATGATGGAGATCGCGCTGCTCGGCGACGGCGTCGCACGCGATCAGGTCTATCCTCTCGACACAAAACGCTCGCTGGCGGCGATCGCCAAGATCAAGCCCAGCGTCTCGGTGTGGTGGACCTCAGGGGCGCAGTCCGCGCAGCTTCTCAAGGATGGCGAAGTCGACATGGAAGCCATTTGGGGTAGCCGTATCGCAGGCGTCATTGCTGACGGAGCGCCGGTCAAATTCACCTATCAGGACGGCGTTATCGGCTTTGGCTGCGTCGCGATCCTGAAAGGCTCGAAGAACGTGGCGGCTGCGCAGAAGTTTGTTGCCAACATCGTTTCGCCCGAGATCCAGGCGCGCATCCCGACGATGATGGGTTACTATGGGCCATCGAACAAGAAAGCCTTCGAGGCAAAGCAGTTCTCTGCCGATGTGCTCGCCCAGTCGAACGCCTCACCGGAAAACGCGGCAAAACAGGTCACCATGCAACCGACCTGGTGGTCTGAGAACATCCAGGACGTCCAGGAAGACTTCAAGAACCTGATCGTCCAGTAGGTTCGCATTCCGAGAGTTCGGAAGGTGGGTCTTCGGGGATCCACCTTCCACCGGATCTGACGCTGCACCATCGGTGCGGCGATCTCTGACACGTCTTTGTATCGGTGGATTGTCAATGATGTTGCCAACGACCTTTGTGCGAAAAGCCGGCCGATCGCTGAGCCAGACCGAAGCGCTCGACGCGTCCTGTCGTCGGTCGCAAGATGCGTCCTGGCTGCATTCACGCTTGAGCGCGTAGCGAATGCCGACCGTTTACAAGGAGGCCGCGATGCCCGGCAGGGTCGAAATCAGAAACATCAAAAAAGCCTATGGCAGCTTTCTCGCACTCGACGACGTGTCGCTCGATATCGCGCCGGGCGAGTTCCTGACGCTGCTCGGCCCGTCGGGATCCGGCAAGACAACGCTTCTCAACGTTCTTGCCGGCTTCGTGCGCCCGGATTCCGGTTCGATCACCATAGATGGCGCCGAATTCCTGCTGTTGCCGCCACACAAGCGCAATCTGGGCATGGTGTTCCAGAACTATGCGCTGTTCCCCCATATGAGCGTGCGCCGCAATGTCGGCTATCCGCTGCGCCTGCGTGGCGTGTCCGGCGCCGAACTCGACCGGCGTGTCGAGGAAGCGCTTGGCCTGGTCCAGATGGCGCATCTTGCCGACCGGGGCGTCAACGCGCTTTCGGGCGGTCAGCGCCAGCGCGTGGCATTGGCACGCGCCATCGTTTTCGAGCCTTCGATCCTGCTGATGGACGAGCCGCTTTCGGCGCTCGACAAGAAGCTGCGCGAGCACATGCAGCTCGAGCTGAAGCGGCTGCATGACCGGTTGGGAACCACCACGGTCTATGTCACGCATGACCAACGTGAAGCGTTGACGCTGTCGGACCGTATCGCGGTGGTGAACGGCGGCAAGATCGTGCAACTGGGAACGCCCGACGAGATCTATGATCGGCCGAAGAACAAGTTCGTGGCGGATTTCATCGGCGAGACCCGTTTCCTGCCGGTCGAGACCAGTACTTCCGGAGCGCTTCTCTATGGCCGTCCGCTCAGGACGCGCGACGACTGGAAGGATGGCGACAGCGACAAACCCTGGCTCGTCATCCGCCCGGAGCGGCTGCGCTGGAAGGGCGACGAGACCGAGACCGCTAACCGGATCGAGGCCGAAGCGACCGACGTCATCTACCAGGGCGACAGCTACCTGATCACGGTTCGCATGCCCGATGGCATCGAGCTCGATCTGCGGCGAGGCCCGGATCTCGGTGGCAAGGACCTGCCGGAACGCGGGCAGCCGATCCAGCTGTGGCTCGACCGTGAACACACGATCCTGGTGGCGGACAAGTCATGACGATGGTGCTCAATCATCCGGGCATCGCGGATGCCGAGCCCAATGCAGATGCCTTGAAGCGACGGGGCAGCCGCGAACGCCGTGCGCTGGCTTCACTGACGCTGCCGGGCGCGATCCTGATCTTCCTCGTCCTGATCCTGCCGATCGGCTGGCTGTTCTGGCTCTCCTTCTTCGGGCCTTCCGGGGAGGCGACGCTGGAAAACTACGCACGCATGCTGAAGCCTATCTATGTGCGCACCTTCATCTCCACCTTTGAGGTGGCGGGCCTGGTGACGCTCGTCTGCGTGCTTCTCGGCTATCCCGTCGCCTATCTGCTGTCGCAGCTTTCGGAGCGTACAGCGGGGCTGCTGATGATCTTCGTGGTGCTGCCGTTCTGGACTTCCGTGTTGGTGCGTACCTATGCCTGGCTTGTGCTGCTCCAGCGCACAGGACTGGTCAACACCTGGCTGATCGACGCCGGTGTGATCTCGACGCCGCTGCCGCTGGTGCACAACATGCTGGGCACCGTGATCGGCATGGTGCACGTGATGCTGCCGTTCCTGATCCTGCCGCTCTATGCCTCGATGCGGGCGATCGATCCTGTCTACATGCGCGCAGCCGCCAATTGCGGCGCAACGCCGTCGCAGGCCTTTCGCCAGGTTTTCCTGCCGATGTCGCTGCCCGGGCTCACAGCCGGCATTGCGCTTGTCTTCGTGCTTTGCCTCGGCTTCTTCGTCACGCCGGCATTGCTTGGCGGTGGGCGGGTCGCGATGTGGGCAATGCAGATCGCCAACAACATCTCCGTCTACGGCAACTGGGGTGCCGCGAGCGCGCTCGGCGTCGTGCTTCTCGTGGTCACCGCGATCATCCTCTACGCCTTCAAGCGGCTCTTCAGGGTCGACACTTTCGAGGGCGTACGCTGATGCTCAACCGTCCCGCGACCGAGACCCAGATCACGCATTTCCAGAGAATCTGGCTGTACATGCTGGTGGCGCTGGTCTTCGCCTTCCTGATCATCCCCTGCCTCATCGTCATCCCGATGTCCTTCTCGGGCAGCAAATATCTGGAGTTTCCGCCCAGAAGCTGGAGCCTGCAGTGGTATGGGGCCTATCTCGGGTCGTCCGAGTGGCGCGCGGCCACCTTCGTGTCGCTGCGCGCGGCGCTGCTGACAACCGTGTTCGCGACGACATTCGGTACTCTTGCCGCCTACGGAATCTCACGGGCCTATGGTGCGGCCTCGTCGCTGGCGCGCGGCGTTTTCATGCTGCCGATGCTGGTGCCGCTGATCCTCGTTGCCATCGGCTGTTTCTTCGTCTACGCCAAGATCGGCCTGAACGGCACGACGACTGGCCTGGTCATGGCGCACACGGTGCTGGCGTTGCCCTTTGTGGTCATCGCGGTGTTGAGCGGCCTTGCCAGCTACGACATGAACCAGGAACGTGTTGCCCAAAGTCTCGGCGCCTCCCGTCCCTGGGCGTTCCTCACCGTCACCCTGCCGCAGATTCGTCTCTCGGTGATGTCGGGTGCACTGTTTGCCTTCGTCACCTCCTTCGATGAGGTCGTGATCGCACTGTTCATCTCCGGCGGCCAGAACGCGACGCTGACCCGGCTGATGTTCGCCAACATCCGCGACCAGATCGATCCGACCGTCGCGGCGATTTCCTCGCTGCTGATCGGGCTCTCGATGATTCTGCTCGTCGGTTCGCATCTGCTGCGCGGCCGGGAGGATCGCAAATGAGCGCCGATGTCGTCATTTGCGAGTGCTTCACGCGCGATGGTCTGCAGCACGAGCCTGCATTTGTCGCCACTGCCGACAAGATCGCGTTGATCGATGCGTTCACCGAGGCGGGTTTCCCGCGTATCGAAGCGACCAGCTATTCGCATCCCGGCAAGGTTCCGGCCTTTGGCGATGCAGGAGAGGTGCTGACCGGCATCAAACGGCGTCCCGGCGTGTACTACAAGGCGACGGCGCCGAACCTTACCGGCGTCGAGCGAGCGGTGGCCGATCTCGCTGCCGGGCATGGCGCCAACGAGGTGAGCCTGCTTGCCTCAGCCACAGAATCGCACACGCAGCGCAACCTCGGCACATCGCGCGAAGGCCAGTGGGCGCGCATCGTCGAGATGGTCGAGGCGGCAGGCGACCGGTTCCGGCTCGTCGGTGTCATCTCGGTGGCGCTTGGCTGTCCGTTCGAGGGCGAGGTTACACCGGAACGCGTGGTCGACGATGTGCTGCGCTTCGCAAGGCATGGCGTCAGGATCGTGACGATCGGCGACACCACCGGGCTTGGTACCCCGAGCAAGGTCGCGCAGCTCTTCCGTTTGCTGAAACAGGCGGCCCCGGACGTGACCTGCGTCGGTCATTTTCATGACACGCGCGGCGTCGGCGTCGCCAACTGTGTCGCGGCCTACGAAGCCGGCTGTCGCCATTTCGATTCGTCTCTCGGTGGCGTCGGCGGCCATCCGACGAAGATCCGCTACGGCTCGGGCCGTGCGGGCAATGTTGCCACCGAAGATCTGGTCAATCTGTTCGAGATGGAGGGCATTTCGACTGGGCTCGATCTCGACAAGGTGATGATTGCCTCGCGCCTCTGCGAGCAGGTGCTTGGGCGCCAGCTCGACAGCAAGGTGGCGCGGGCTGGGTTCGCGACATCGTTTGCCGAGGCCCATGAGAATGCATGAGAGGATCGATATGCCAGAATGCGTCATTGTCGAGGACTGGGATGTCGTGCGGATCATCCGCATGAACCGGCCCGACAAGCTCAATGCCCTCAACACGGAGCTGACCCAAGGCCTGCTCGACGCATTGAACGCGGCGGATGGTGACGAAACAGTCCGCGCGGTCGTCCTAGCCGGCGAAGGCAAGGGCTTTTGCGCCGGCGCCGATCTCGCTGAATTCAAGGACCTGACGCCGGACCAGCAGCATCGTGTGCTTGCACGAGCCGACCTGACCTGCCGGCTCCAATGCAGGCTGCAGGAAATGAAGAAACCTGTCGTCTCGGCGGTACAAGGTGCAGCGGTGGGCGGCGGTGCCGGCCTGGCGATCGGCTGCGACATGATGGTGGCCGGGGCCGACCTCAAATTTGGCTATCCCGAACTCAAGCACGATATCGTGCCGGCCCTCGTCATGACCGGGCTGCAGCGACAGCTCGGACGCAAGGCTGCCTTCGAGATGGTGAGCCTTGGCCGGCTGATCGGCGCCGAAGAAGCGCAGACGCTCGGCCTCGCCAACCGTGTCGTCGCGGTGGACGTCGTGATCGACACCGCGCTTGAAATCGCGAACCAATGGGCAAAGGCAAATCCGATGGCGATGGCTGCCGCCAAGGCGCTGTTCTATCGCGTCGCCGATCTGCCTTTCGATGCAGCCATGGCCGCTGGGCGCGACGTCAATGCGCTGATGCGCGGCTTCCGGAGGACGGAAAAGTGAAACCGCTCGACGGCATCCGCATCCTGGATTTCAGCCGCGTGCTTGCGGGCCCGATGGCAACGCAGATCCTGGCGGAACTTGGCGCCGAGGTGATCAAGATCGAGCGGCCGGGCACCGGAGACGAGACGCGTTCGTTCGAGCCGCGCGTGGCCAGCGGCGACAGCGGCTATTTCTTTGCCTTCAACCGGGGCAAGAAATCGGTGACGCTCAATCTCAAGTCGCAGCATGGCCAGTCGATCGCCCGTTCGCTCGCGCTCAAGGCCGACGTTGTCGTCGAAAACTTCCTGCCGGGAGAAATGGCACGCTTCGGGCTTGGCTACGAACATCTGTCGGCCGACAATCCCAGGCTTGTCTACGTCTCCTGTACCGGCTTCGGCCAGACCGGCCCTTACAGCGAGCGCAACGGCTATGACACCATCTTCCAGGCACTGTCCGGTGTCATGGCGTTGACGGGTCATTCGGATGGAGCGCCTGCCAAGGTCGGCGTGCCTTTTGCTGACCTCTCGTCCGGCCTCTGGATTGCCATCTCCGTCCTGGCAGGCATCGCCGGACGTGCGCAGTCGGGGCGCGGCAGCCATGTCGACCTGTCGATGCTCGACGTGCAGGTCTCGATGCTGACCATCGCCGCTGCGCGCTGGTTCCTGCTCGGCGAGGATCCCAGGCGTACCGGGACGGAACATCCGGGCCGTGTTCCTTCCGCCGCGTTCGAATGCGCGGACAGTCGCTGGCTGCATATCTCGGGCTCCGACCAGCATTGGGCGGCGATCTGCGCAGTACTCGACCTGGATGAACTCGCAGCGGACCGGGCGCTGGACCGCAATTCCGAACGTGTCGTCCAGCGCGAGCGGGTCATGGCGGCCATGACGGCTGCAATCGTCCGGCGTGAACGCCACGACCTTGCCGACGCGCTGCGTGCCGCCAATGTGCCGGCGGGCGAGGTCAACAGCGTCGCCGAGATCCTTGCCGATCCTCATGTCGAAGCACGCGGCATGGTCGCTGCCTTCGAACATCCCAAGGCAGGTAGGGTCGGCGCACTGCGCACTCCGATCAGGCTGTCCGGCTACGACGAGATTTCGATCGGCGTGCCGCCGGTTCTCGGAGCCGACACCGAGGTTGTGCTCGGCGAGATGCTCGGCTTGCCGGCCGAGGAAATAGACAGATTGCGTGGCGAAGGAGTGATCTGATGTCGGGACCGGTCAAGGTCAAGCGTGAAGGAGCGGTCGCCCGCGTCGTTCTTTCACGATCCGAGGCGCGAAACGCGCTCAACCTGCCGATGTGCCATGGGCTGACCGAAGCTTTCAGGGCAATCGACCGCGATCACGATATCCGCGTCGTTCTCGTCGAGGGAGAAGGGCCGGTGTTCTGTGCCGGCGCCGACCTCAAGGAGCGCAAGGGACGCGATGCTGCCTGGATCCGGCAGCGCCGGCTCGCATCCTTTGAAGCCTATTCGATGATCGAGCGCTGCACCCGGCCGGTGATCGCGCTGGTGCAGGGTCCCACGGTCGGTTCCGGCGGCGAGATCGCCATGAGCTGCGATTTCATCGTCGCTGCGAACGATGCCAGCTTCCGCTTCCCGGAAGCGCATTGGGGCACGGTCGGCGCCACGCAGCGGCTGCAGCGCATCATCGGTGTGTCGCGCGCCAAGGAGCTGCTTTACACCGGTCGCGAGATGCCGGCCGAAGAAGCTTATGCGCTCGGCATGGTGGCCCGGTTGGCGGAACCCTCGACGCTTGCGGAAGCGGGCACGGCGATCGCGCTCAAGATAGCCGAGGCGCCGCCGCTCTCGATCGCGCTGACCAAGCAGTCCGTCGATCTCGGTTCGCGGACCGATCTCGATTCAGGCATCCGCATCGAACTCGCCGCGATCGAACGCGTGCTTGCCGACAATGGCTGGAAGAACGGCGTCGACCGCTTCCTGCAGAATGTCGGCAACGGCACCGCCGACGCCAACTGAAAGATCTTGTCCGAAAAGTCCCCAATTTTTCGGGATCATGTTTAGGAGACCGACCATGACCGCCAATTCCGCTGCAGCTCGCGACATCCGCTATCAGGTGCACCCGCAGACCAATATCCGCCAGCACGAGAAGGATGGTCCGATGATCATCACGCGCGGCGAGGGCGCCTATATCTATGACGACAGCGGCAACCGCTATCTGGATGCCATGTCGGGCCTATGGTGCGTGGCGCTGGGTTATTCCGACACGGCGATCAAGGATGCGGTGAAAGCGCAGATCGACGAATTGCCTTATTTCCATCTGTTTGCGCACCGCTCCAACAACCCGTCGATCGATCTCGCCGAGAAGCTGATCCAGAATTCGCCCGGCATGTCCCGTGTCGTCTTCCAGTGCTCGGGTTCGGAAGCGAACGACACCGCCGTCAAGCTGATCTGGTACTACTGGAACGCGCTCGGCCGGCCCGAGAAGAAGAAGATCATCGCCCGCAAGCGCGCCTATCACGGCACCGGTATTGCGTCCGGCAGTCTCACCTTCCTGCCGAACATCCATCGCGAGTTCGATCTGCCGATCGACCGTTTCCTGCATGTGACCTGCCCGCATTTTTACCGCGAGGGCCGGCCCGGCGAGAGCGAAGCCGATTTCGTCCAGCGGATGGCGGACGAACTCGAGCAGCTGATCCTTGCGGAAGGCCCGGAAACCGTCGGCGGTTTCTTCGCCGAGCCGGTGATGGGCACCGGTGGCGTCGTCATGCCGCCTGAAGGCTATTTCGAAGCCATCCAGGCAGTGCTCGACAAATACGAAGTGCTGACGGTTTCGGACGAGGTCATCTGCGGTTTCGGACGCACCGGCACCTACTGGGGTGCGGAAGCGGTCGGCTACAAGCCCGACATGATCACCTGCGCCAAGGCGCTGTCGTCCGCCTACCTGCCGATCTCGGCCGTCATCGTGTCGGAAAAGATCGTCGATGCCATGCGCGAACAATCCGACAAGGTCGGCGTCTTCGGTCATGGCTATACCTATGGCGGCCATCCGGTCTGCGCAGCTGCCGCGCTGGCTTCGCTCAACCGCTACGAGGAGCTCGACACCACCCGCAACGCGCGCGAGACCGGGGCCTATTTCCAGAAACGGCTTGCCGAACTGAAGGACCATCCGATCGTCGGTGAGGTGCGTGGCATCGGGCTGATGGCTGGTGTCGAGCTTGTCAGCGACAAGACAACGAAGGCGCCTTTCGATGCCTCGGTCGGAGCGGCCGCGGCTTGTTCCCGCTTCGCGCTCGAGCTTGGCCTGATCACGCGCAATCTCGGCGAGACCATGTCGTTCTCGCCGCCCTTGATCGTGACGCCCAAGGAAATCGACATCATCGTCGACACGTTCCGGGAAGCACTCGATCAGACACTCGCTTGGGCCAATACCAAGGCTGCAGCCTGATCGATCGGCCAGAGCACATGAACGTCACCACGCTTTTCACCAATGGCGCGATCCGGACGATGGATCCTGCGCGCCCGACAGCCGAGGCGATTGCTACCGATGCCTCGGGTCGCATTGTTGCCGTCGGCACGACGGCTGAGCTTCGGGACCTTACCGGCCCCGACACGTCGGTTGTCGATCTGGGCGGGCGCTTCGCCATGCCCGGCATCGTCGATTTCCACATGCATGTCATTTCCGGCATGACGACGCGGCTGCGCTCCTTCGCCATCGACGCCGGGGATGACTTCGAGGCCGTGCTTGCGCGTGTGCGCAAGGCAGCCGAAGGAAAGCCGGAGGGCGCCTGGCTCACCGGCAGCGCTTATGGCGCGACGGCACTGGCCGATATCGAGAAGCTCGGCACCGAGGCGAAGCGGCTGCTCGATGAGGCGAGCGGCGGCCGCCCGGTGCTGCTTACCCATGGCAGCCTGCATGGCGCTTTCGCCAACGGTACGGCACTTGCCGCTGCGGGCATCGATGCCTCCACTACCGACCCCGCCGGCGGACGTATCGTGCGCGTGGGCGGCGAGGCGACGGGCCTGCTCGAGGAAAGCGCGATGTGGATCGTCGACGGCGCTGTTCCGGCGCTCGGCGATGGCGAGATCGTGGATGTGGCACGCGCGGCCGTCGGTTACTTCAATTCGGTTGGCGTCACCGGCTTTTCCGACGCGCAGTCTACGCCGGAAATGGTCGCCGCTTTCCGCGCCCTCGACGATGCCGGCGAACTCTCGACCTGGGCCGGATTCCACCTCTCCGCCAGCCGTACCTGTTCGACCTGGTCGAAGGCGGCGGAGGATTTCCTGACCCGCCATGAAGCGGCCTGCGGCCCGCATATGGTGGCCGGCAACGCCAAGATCTTCCTAGATGGCGTGCCGTCGCTGAAGACCGCGGCAATGATCGCGGCCTATCCCGGCACGAACGAGCATGGCGAAATGTATCTGTCGCCGGATGAGCTCTTCGCCGAGATCGCCGCGCACGACCGGCAAGGCGTCGGCGTGAAGGTCCACGCCGTCGGCGACGCCGCCATATGCCGCGTGCTCGACGCCGTCGAGCGGGTCCGCGCCGAAAACGGTGACAACGGCCCCTGGCATCACATCGCCCATGGCCAGTACATCCCGCATGAGGATATCCCGCGCATGAAGCGGTTGCGGGTCATCGCCGACCTCAATCCGCCCATGTGGTTCGTCAACCATGCAAGCCTTGCGCATGAACGCGTTGTCGGCAAAGAGCGCTACGCCACTGTCTGGCCGATCCGCACCATGCTGGAGGCAGGCGTCACGATGGCGGTGGGGTCCGACTGGATGACGGTCTTCCCCGAGCTGGACCCCTGGCAATCGCTCGCAGGGCTACTTACCCGCGCCGATCCGTCCGGCCGACTGCCGGGTGTACATTCGCCAAACGAGGCGATCACGCTGGATCAGGCGCTGCCGCTGATGACGCGTAACGGCGCGCAAGGCATGGGCCTTGGCGACCGGACGGGTCAATTGGCACCGGGGTTCTCGGCTGACTTCATCGTGCTCGACCGCGACCTCTATGCCGTGGAGCCGCGCTCCATTGCCGGAACGAAAGTGGTGAAGACCTTCTTCGAAGGCAAGGAAGTCTACGCCGCCTGAAGCACGCCCGATCTGCCCGTCTCGACTGCTGCACAAAAAAGAACCCCGCCGAAGTCCATTCGGCGGGGTTCTTGTTTGCTCTTTCCCAATCCCGAGGCGGGCCCCGGGACTGTCCTGCATTCCTTTCAGCCGACCTTGGCAAGCGCCTTGTCGAGTGCCTCGACGAGCATGTCGGCATTCTCGCGCGAGAACACCATCGGCGGGCGGATCTTCAGGAGGTTCTTGCCGGCGCCGGTAAGACCGACCAGCACGCTGCGTGTGAGCAGGTCTTCGATCACAGCCCGTGCTTTCGCCGGTGACGGTTTGCCCGCCTCGACAATCTCGACACCGGCAAAAAGACCGGTGCCGCGCACGTCGCCAATCGCAGCATGGCGGACCATAAGGCCGGCAAGGTTTTCGCGCAGGTAGGCGCCGACACGGAGAGCGTTCTCCTGCAGCTTCTCGTTCTCGATCACATCGAGCACGGCGAGCCCGGCGGCGGCAGCGACCTGGTTGCCGCCGAAGGTGTTGAAGTAGCGCTGGGTCTGCAGGAAGCCCTCGACCAGCGCGCGGCGCGCAACGACGACGCCCAATGGAATGCCGTTGCCCATCGGCTTGCCCATGGTGACGATGTCGGGCACGAGGCCGGCGTGTTGGAAACCCCAGAAATGAGTACCGGTGCGGCCAAGCGCGGTCTGCACTTCATCAGCGATGATGAGGCCGCCGGCGCGGCGGAACTCGGCAATGGCCGGATCGAGATAGCCGGCCGGCACCGAGTAGAGACCGTCGGAGGCAAAGACTGGGCAGACGAAGAAGGCCGCCGGATGATGGCCACGCCTCGCCAGTCCGGCGATGCTTTCGGCATAGGTCGCGGCATAGTCGCTGGAGGATAGCGCCTCGCCGGTGCCTCCGGCAGCGCCCGCGAAACGCGGCGCGGTGACGGTGCCAATCCAGGGTTCGAGCCTGTCATGCGGAAGCGTTGCCGTGTCGAGTGCGCCGATGATAGTGGAATTGCCATGGAAGGCAGCGTCGGTGACGAGGGCGCCCGTGCCTCCCGTATTCGCGGTGGCGATGCGCCAGGCGAGTTCATTGGCCTCGGTTCCCGAGCAGACGAACATGGCCGTGTCGAGATGGTCCGGCATGGTGGCCGTCAGCCGCTCGGCATACTCGACGATCAATTCGCTCGGATAGCGGGTGTTGGAATTGAAGACCTGCACTTGCCTCGCCACCGCGTCGGCGACCTGCGGGTGACAGTGGCCGACATGCGGCACGTTATTGTAGGCGTCGAGATAACGCTTTCCATGCGCATCGGTCACCCAGATGCCTTCGCCTTTCACGGGCATGAAGGGCTGCTGGTAGAATTCCTTGTACATCGGCCCCATGGCCTTCCTGCGCCGTGCCATCAGGTCTTCATAGGCTTGATCGGTCGAGGTCGAACGAGGCGTGGCTGCAAGGGCGGTCATTGCTTTCTCCAGGTGTGCTGTGGCGTGTTCGGGACTGATCGACAGGGCGCGCGACAGCGCCTCCCAGCCCATTTCGGAAATATCGACCCGGTAGGGCG
Source organism: Mesorhizobium loti (assembly GCF_002858745.1). Lineage (GTDB taxonomy): Bacteria > Pseudomonadota > Alphaproteobacteria > Rhizobiales > Rhizobiaceae > Mesorhizobium > Mesorhizobium loti_F. The sequence goes on from NZ_PJRO01000019.1 coordinate 111,429, forward strand.
AGGGGCCGTCTGATGTGGTGTTGCGCCAGGCGGCGATGATCTCGCGGGACAGCAGCCGCATCTTCACAAGATCAAAGAGAACGGCGATGTCGGCGCGTTCGAGTGGCATGGCGGTGGCATAGGCGGACAGGAATTCGGAGGCGACGCCGAGAAGGTCCGGCTCACGGTAGAGCTGGTGGGCGATCGCGATCGCCGCCTCGTAGACGAGGCAGGTCTCTACCATGTCGCCGAAGTCGATGATGCCGGTGATCGCACCGGAACGCGGGTCGCGCATGATGTTGTTCTGGTGGATGTCGTTGTGGATCACCTGCTTGCGCAGCGCAGCAAAGGCCGGCACGACACGGGCCTTGAAATTGGCCATGACGGTCTCGGCGAGCGCACGGCGCTGCGGGTTGGCTATGTGATGGATGCGATCTTCGAGCGTGCTCGCGTGACGCAGATCCCAGATCATGTCGGCGGGGCCGCCGGAATGCCGGAAGCCGGAGAGTGCACGATCGAGCCGACCGGTAAGCCGACCCGCGTCGCGCCGGAAGCCGGGTGTGGCGCGAAAGTCGAGTGCGGGCTCGCCCGGCAGATGCGTGACGAGCCGTGCCATGAACACCGTGCCGTCGTGGTGCACCGGAACGATCGTCGCTCCCTCCAATGAGGTGACCGTGCGTGGCACCGGCAGTGCCGGGTCGGCCGTTGCGATGTGGTCGAGTGCGGCATTCTGGAAGGCCAGCGCCTGCGTGGGCTCGGCCGCATTGGCGATTTTGAGCACATACCGGCGGCCGTCCGAGGCCGTCACCTTCAGGTTTTGATCGCGCTCGCCGGACAAGGGAGTGAAGGTGCCGGACAGACCGTAGACGTCAAGCAGGCGCGTGAGTTCATCAGGGGTAAGCCGAGGAACACGGGCTGTCAGGATGTTGCCCGTTTCCATGTCGCGTTTCGCCAATTGTCGGGATCTGCTTTCCTGCATGCTCAAGCTCCTGAAGGCACGGAAGTCGTCAACATGGGTGCCGCGCCGACGACATGTCGCAGCGTTGGCATGTGCGTTGACAGGGCAGACGGGATTGGTTCTTGTCGCGACAAACGAACCGGGAGGGAGATGACATGAGCGAGAACCGCACCGTGCTCGTCAGCGGCTACGCCCAGGCTCCGCGCGGTACCGGCATGTCGGAAACCATGACCTGGATCGGTGTCGTGCTGGAGATCGACTTGAAGACACACGAGATCGTCGCGGCCGACGCGACATTCGTGACGGATCTGGCGCGTGACTTTTTCCGCCGCACGGTGCTGGGCTATCGCCTGACCGACGGGCTCGAAGGACTCTCCGCGCTGATCGAAAACCGTATCCATACGCCGTCAAAGAACTCCCTGCAGACTGCGCTCCAGGCGGCTTTCCAGCGCTATGCCGAGGCTCGCCAGGCGGGCAAGGGCTGAGCGGTATTCTGCGATCAGGCGCAGTGTCAGATCCTCGGCACCAGGGAGGTCGTCGATCAGGCCGGCGCTCTGCCCAGCTTCGATCTTGCCGTTGTCGGCATCGCCGTCGAGAGCGGCTAGCTTGAGCGAGCTGGTGGCAAAGATCGAGCGCCGTGTTTCGAGGTCGGCGCCGGCTGCTTCGGCGTCCAGGAACCGCGTGGAGAAATCATTGCAGATCATGCGGATCGGGCTCATGCCCCGGCCGACCAACGCCGTGTCGGCAATTCCCGCCGCGATGACCTTCTGCTTGTAGGCGTCGTGCACGCTCGCCTCTCTGGTGGCGAGATAGCGCGTGCCGAGCTGCACCGCGTCAGCGCCGAGCGCGAGCATGGCGACGATGCCTGCTCCGTCGGCGATGCCGCCGCCCGCAATCAGGATCGCTTCGGGTGCGGCCTTGGCGATGGCGCGGACCAGTACGAGCGTCGAGACCTGGTCGGGCGGTGGATGGCCGCCGGCCTCGCCGCCGACAGCGACAATCGCGTCAACACCGGCTTCGAGCGCTTTCAGCGCGTGCGTCTCTGAAGCGACGACGTGGACACACTTGATGCCGGCGGCCTGGAAGCGGGCGAGGTATTTTTTCGGGCCACCCTGCGATGCAATCAGGATCGGCGCCTCCTCCTCGATGACGATGTCGAGGATTTCATCGGCCTGCGGCCGGTAAAGCGGAATGTTGACCGCGAAGGGTTTGTCCGTCGCAGCTTTCAATGCACGCAGCGCCTTGCGGAAGTCCTCGACGAACATCGGACCGGCGGCAAGCACGCCAAGTCCGCCTGCGTTGGAGACGGCGGCCGGCAGCGCAGGATTCGATGAAGCCCAGCTCATCCCCGCCTGAACGATCGGATGAGCGACGCCGAACGTGCTGGTGAAGCGTGAGGTCACGAAGCCTTCTCCCTTTCGTCGAGGCCGAAATGGCGTTTGGCGTGCTCGATCAGCAGGCGCTTGGGCACTTTCGAACTGGCGGTGAGGCCGACGATGTCGAAGCTCTCGATGACGGCGAGATATTTCGGCAGCTTGAAGCCGGCGAGCCGTGACTTGGCCCAGGCCAGAACCTCGTCGGCGGTCACCGTTTCGCCGTCACGAGGTACGACATAGGCCCCGGGCACCTCGATGAGCCGAGGATCGGGCAGTGCGAAGACCTGCGCCTGACGGATCTTCGGATGGCCGATCAACACGTCTTCGACATCGGCCGGCGCGACGTTCTCACCGCCGACTCGGATGATCTCCTTCAGGCGCCCGACAAAGGTCACACGACCGTCTTCGCGCATGACACCCATGTCGCCGGTCTTGAGAAAACCGTCGGCCGTCATCGTTTCGCGCGTCGCCTGTTCGTCGCGGTAGTAGCCTTTCATCACGCACCAGCCGCGCACGCGGATTTCGCCCTTCTGGCCGCGGGTCAATTCGGCATCGCTCTCCGGGTCGCAGATGCGGACTTCCAGGCCAGGGTGCGGGCGCATCCAGCCGGCGATGCGTTCTTCCACCGGATCGGCGTGGTCGGAGGCCATGATGTTTGGCGATGCCTCGGAAAGACCATATCCGGTGACAGTCTTGTCGGCGCCGAATTCCTCGACGGCGCGGCGCATGATCGCCGGGCTGATTGCCGCCCATCCGCCGCGGAGCGTGTAGGAGCGCGGTTCGAAGTCCGAACTGCCCAGCATCATCAGATACATGGTGTCATTGCCGGAGGTGAGGGTGCAGGCTTCCTCCCGGATCAGCCGGAGCGCTTCTTCGCCGGTGAAGCGATGCATGGTCACAAGCGTGATCGCATGCACGGCCGAAAGCACGACCGCGAGCGTTGAGCCGGCAACGTGGAAGAAGGGGCGGGCCGACAGATAACGGTCCCCTTCGCGAGCGCCCATGCGTTTGCCGAGGAAATGGGCGTCTGTCGCCATGTTGGCGTGTGTGAGCAGCACCGCCTTCGGGAAGGATGTCGAGCCAGAGGTGAACTGGATCAGTGCGACATCATCCGGCTCAGGCAAGGACGGGAGCTCGACGCCTTCACCCTTGGCGAGGAAGTCGACATATAGCCTGCAGGTCCCGAGTGCGGTGTTGCCGAGGACGACGATGTCAGTCAAAAGCGGCAGCTCCGGAGCAGGAAGCACCGTATCGACCGTTGGGCAGACCTCGCGCAACACCGCGATGAAGTCGATCTTCAGCAGGCCATCGACCGTAAGCAGCATCCGCGCGTCGGCTCGTTCCAGCTGCATGCGGATTTCGCCTGGCGTCAGCCGCGTGTTGACCGGCACGCAAACCGCGCCGACGCGCACGATGCCATGGAACAGGATTGCCCATTCGACGCTGTTGCCGGCGCAGATGGCGACGTGGTCGCCACGACGGATGCCCGAGGCAACAAGGCCACGGGCAACTTTGAGGCTTTCGATCCGCAGCTGTTCAAAGCTGATTCGGTCGCCGTTACCGACCAGCGCCTCCGTCTGCGGCCGGAGCGTCGCCGCCCGATCGAGCGCCTCGCAGATGGTTGGCGGAATATCGGCAGAGCCGGTCAGTTGCCGGTTTTGCGTCTGGGTCACGGACCAGTCCTCCAAAACGAAAAACCGGCGGCTGCCGTGGCAAAGCGCCATGACATCCGCCGGTCTGAAATCCTTGAAAATCGCACCGCTGCCTTTTCGGGCGCGGCGCCAGGAAGTCTCCTAGCACCCGTTTGAATGACTCTCGACGCGCTGGATGTCAAGCCGAGGATTCGGCCGGTGTCCTGGTGCGTCAAGGGCGCAAGCTGTCTCCGCCCGTGGGTTGGAATGTGCGACATGGCTGCGATGGTTCGGGTTGCGTGGTCACTGCTGCAGCAGTTGACATATAGTTGATAATGTGAACGATGTAGTTCACATTATCAACTATAATATTGCGAGGAGCTGAAGCCTCAAGCAAACAAGCAGGAGCTGGCTTTTGATGCGAACGAGGCTGAGCGGCCCGTTCGGTCGATGGGTGGCTGTTGCCCGGCGATTGCCGTTCGGCAACGCCAGCACACTGTCGTGTCGCAATTTTCAACCAGACCAGGAGGAAGAACAGATGAGGGGAATGTCACGAACTGGTTTTCTATCTTTAGCCGTGTTGGCTTCCTGCATGTCAGGCATCGTCATGGCGCAGCCCAGGACGGAGATCGTAACCAAGGACAATGTCGCCATCGAAGTGCTTGTCGAAGGCGAGGGGCCGCCCGTCGTCGTTCTCCCGTCACAGGGAAGGGACAGCTACGGCGACTACGACCAGCTCTCCAAAACACTGGCCGCCGATGGCTTCAAGGTCCTTCGGCCTCAGCCAAGAGGAATAGGCAAATCGGTCGGTCCGATGAAGAGCGTGGATCTCTATGATTTCGCGCAGGATGTCGCCAATGTCATCGATGCGCTGGGCAATGGGCGCGCCGTCGTTGCCGGTCATGCTTATGGCCACTTCGTTGCTCGCATGACAGCGACCCGCTATCCGGAAAAGGTCCGCGGGGTTGTCGTCGCAGCAGGTTCTGCCAGCGACACGGCGGAACGGAATCCCCTTGTCTGGTGGGCGCCCGATTTCGCTGGAAACCTCAGCCTGCCGGATGAGCAGCGTCTGGCTGCATTGAAGGGAGCTTTCTTCGCAAAGGGGCACGACGCGACCGGCTGGCTGAAGGGCTGGTATCCCGAGGTCACCGCGATGCAGTCGGAAAAGCCGGTGCCGAAGAAGGTATGGTGGGCGGCGGGTACAGCGCCCATTCTCGAGATCATCCCGGAGGAAGACCCGTTCAAACCGCGCGATCGCTGGGACGAACTGCGCAAGCAACTGGGCGAACGCGTCACCACGGTCACCGTGTCCAACGCCTCGCACGCGCTGATCCCCGAGCAGCCTGCGGCCGTCGCGGACGCCATTGCGAAATGGGCGCACGATCTGCCGAAATGAGGCAGTCCATGCCGCCTGGATCGCTCCCGTAATCGCACAGACATCATAGCGGGCTCGCTCGCGCGGATCTGCCATGATTGCATGTTCGGGGCGAGGTTTTTATCAGAGCGTTTCCGTTTTTCACAGAAACGAGGAAATGCTCTAACTCTTTGTTTCTACGCAATTCCGGACGGAAAACCGCCAGGCACTTTTCCTGGAATTGCTCTAGCGCATCAGCTTTCGCAGTTCCGCTTGAACACCGATCATGGCGGGGAGATAGAGACGTATCATCTCGTCCGCTTCCGTGCGCGAAGCGGCCACGCCGACATTCATCGCCGCGACTGTCTGACCACGCGAGTTGTAGAGGGGAACGGCGATCGAGCGCAGGCCCAGCTCTACCTCCTGGTCGACGATCGCGTAGCCTTGCAGCCGGACGCGTGCGAACTCGGCGATCAGCGCTTTCGGGTCTGTAAGCGTGCGGGAGGTTCGAGCCGGCAATGGTGCGAGGGAGAGACGTTCTCCAACTGCTGCTTCGGGCAAGCCGGCAAGCAGCACCCGGCCCATCGAGGTACAATAGGCAGGCAGCCGGGAGCCTGGCATCAGGCCGATCGACATCACCTTCCTTTGCGCCGCGCGTGCCACATAGACGATGTCGGCCCCGTCGAGGATCGAGACCGAAGAGCTCTCCCCGAGTTGCTCGGACAGGCGGTCGAGCAGTGGCTGCACCAGTTGCGGGAGCGGCATGGTGGCGAGACAGGCCGTGCCCAGCCGCAACACCCGAGGCGTCAAGGTGAAGAACTTGCCGTCATAGTCGGCATAGCCGAGATGGGCCAGCGTCAGCAGGCAGCGCCGCGCGGTTGCCCGGTCCAGGCCGCAAGCGGCCGATACTTCCGATATCGACTGGCGTGGACGCTCCGCTGTGAATGTCTCGATGACGGACAGGCCTTTGGCCAGCCCGCCCATGATGTCGCGTTCCTGGAGGGACATCGCGTGGCTTCCTCGGTGCAAGCAGTTTTGTGCGAATAGTCAACAAAGTATTGATATCGCACAAACCGCATTGATGAAACCCTTCATCGTCGCATACTGCTTTTCAGGATCGAGGCTCGCTTATCTGCGGAGGATGATCGCATGGACAAGACAATTGCCGATCTTGCCGAGGCCGTCGCCGGTGTGGAGGACGGTGCGACGGTGATGATCGGCGGGTTCGGCGGCGCAGGTGCGCCAATCGAACTTATTCACGCGCTCATCGACCGGTTTCGGGCGACAGGCAGCCCAGGTCGGCTGACCGTGATCAACAACAATGCCGGTAATGGCCGCATCGGCATCGCCGCCATGATCGACGAGGGCATGGTGGCGAAGATGGTATGCTCGTTCCCGCGCTCCTCCGATCCGCGGGCTTTCACCGAGAAATACCTGGCTGGCGAGATCGAGCTGGAACTGGTGCCGCAAGGCACGCTTGCCGAGCGCATTCGCGCCGGTGGCGCCGGGATCCCGGCGTTCTTCACGCCCACCGGCTACGGCACCGAACTGGCGGCCGGCAAGCCGATCGCCGAGTTCGAAGGGCGCAGTTATGTGCAGGAGCGCTGGCTGAAAGCCGACGTGGCCTTGATCAAGGCCGAAATGGCCGACCATCACGGCAATCTCACCTATCACAAGGCGGCCCGCAATTTTTCACCGCTGATGGCGATGGCGGCGCGCACGACCGTTGTGCAGGCTCGTGAGCTCGTTGAGGCAGGTACCATCGATCCCGAGCGGGTGGTGACGCCGGGCATCTTCGTTGACTGCGTCGTCAAGGTCTCCGAGGCCGCGCAGGAAGAGGCTCTGATCAGGCAGGGAGTGGAATACGCATGAAACTCACCAACGCTCAGATCGCCTGGCGGGCGGCGCAGGACATCGAAGACGGTGCCTATGTCAATCTCGGCATCGGCTTTCCGGAAATGGTGGCGCAGTTCCAGCCGTCCGGGCGTGCGGCAATCTTCCATACCGAAAATGGCATCCTGAATTTCGGCGAAGCGCCAGCGGCCGGCGAAGAGGATTGGGACCTCATCAATGCCGGCAAGAAGGCGGTGACGTTGAAGCCAGGGGCGGCATTCTTCCATCACGCCGACAGTTTTGCCATGGTGCGCGGCGGGCATCTCGATGTGGCGATCCTCGGTGCCTATGAGGTTGCCGAGACGGGCGATCTCGCCAATTGGAGCACAGGGCCGAAAGGGGTCCCGGCAGTTGGCGGCGCCATGGACCTGGTGCATGGCGCCAAGCGCGTCGCGGTCATAACGGACCACGTCACCAAAGATGGCAAGCCCAAGCTGGTCAAGCGCTGCAGCCTGCCGCTTACGGGAGTTGGTTGCGTGACGCGTGTCTACACCAGTCTTGCCGTGATCGACATCGTGAATTCGCAGTTCGTTCTGCGGGAAAAACTATCCGCCCTCAGCTTCGATGAACTGCAGCAACGCACCGGCGCGGAATTGCTGGTCGAGGGTGACATTGGCAACCTGAACGTTCCGGAGGTCTGACATGAGCGAAGCCTATATCTGCGACTATGTTCGCACGCCGATCGGCCGGTTCGGCGGGGTGCTTGCCTCGGTTCGGGCGGACGATCTCGGCGCGGAGCCGATCAGGGCACTGGTGGCGCGCAATG
>NZ_PJRO01000002.1:0-282905 GCF_002858745.1 Mesorhizobium loti
CCGAATTAGGTGCGTTTGAGGGACGGTCTTGGTGGTGGCCAGTTTCCGGGGGAATAACGAGATTTTTCAACCCGTTAAGATATCATCCCTGTATGGGGACGGTATGGAACTTAACACTTCGTTAGGCTTAATGGAGGATAAACACGGCAGTGCCCGCAATCTCGCCTTCGAGGGGGTTCGTGAAGCCTGTTCCCGTTGACGCCCATGATGCCCCATGATATCCCATCTCGCTAATCAAGCCTTCGTTTCGTGTCAGGGTGAAGCGTGCGCCGAGCGGCCAGTCGCGGCGGCTGTGCGTTCGTCGATTTTCGCTTTGTTCAAGGCGCAGAGGTTGGTGAAGGGATCATGCCGCGGCGGCATGGTAACGAGGAAGTCGGAGGGTGCGGCGGCGCAAGCGGCCGCGATGCATCATGGACCGTTTTCTGTCAAATGCGGTGAATCGGATCGACGCCAAGGGGCGCGTCTCCGTGCCGGCGCATTTCCGCACGGTTCTCCAGAAACGCGGCGACGCGGAACTTTACGCGCTGCGCTGCCTCGACCAGGCGGCGATGGATGTCGGCGGGCTCGATTTGCTCGACCGCTACGAGCAACGCATTGCTCAGGAGGATCCGTTCCTGCAGGCGGCGGACGACATGTCCTTCTTCTGCCATGGCGACGGCACCTTCCTGAAGCTGGATCAGGATGGGCGCGTCACGTTGACCGATTTCATTCGCGAGCATACCGGAATAACAACCGAAGTGGCCTTCGTGGGGAGGGGCAGTTTTTTCCAGATCTGGGAGCCGGCACGGCTGGCCGCCTATGGTGCGGCGGCGCGAGCCAGGCTCTTGCATCTTCGGCAGGGGACGAAGCCAGGGGAGCGACCGGAATGACGGTGGGCCACGGCGATGATCTCCACGCCGATGGCGGACCGGCCCGCCACATTCCGGTCCTCCTCGCCGAGGTTCTGGAGGCGCTTGCTTCACAGCCGGGCGACATCATCATTGATGGCACGTTTGGTGCCGGCGGCTATACGCAGGCGATACTGGAGAGCGGTGCATCCGTCATCGGTGTCGACCGCGATCCGGACGCCATTGCCGCAGGCAGGATGCTGGAACAGGAAGCGGGCGGGCGGCTGAAGCTGGTCCACGCACCATTCTCGACGCTCGACCAGCATGCCGAGGCCGTCGACGGCGTCGTACTCGATATCGGCGTCTCCTCCATGCAGCTCGATCAGGCCGAGCGCGGCTTTTCCTTTCGTTTCGACGGTCCGCTCGACATGCGCATGGCACAAGCCGGCGTGAGTGCTGCGGATGTCGTCAATACCTTCAAATCGGGCGATCTTGCGCGTATTTTCGGCTTCCTCGGCGAAGAGCGGCATTCCGGTCGCATCGCGCGCATGATCGAAGTGCGACGCACCAAGAAGCCTTTCGAGCGTACACTCGATCTGGCCGATGCCATCGAAACCCATATCGGCCGCAAGCCTGGCGACAAGATTCATCCGGCAACCCGCGTTTTCCAGGCGCTACGCATTTTCGTGAATGACGAGCTGGGAGAACTTGCAAAAGCGCTACTGGCCGCCGAGCGCGTGTTGAAGCCAGGCGGCAGGCTCGTCGTCGTGACCTTCCATTCGCTCGAGGACCGCATCGTCAAGCGCTTCATCGCCGACCGCTCGGAGCAGGCAGCCGGCTCGCGCCATATGCCGGAGACGCAGATACGCACGGCAACCTTTCGCAAGCAGGGTGGCGGCGTGACCGCCGGCGATGCCGAGCTCGCCGCCAACCCGCGTGCGCGTTCCGCCCGACTGCGCGCCGCGACGCGTACCGAAGCGCCGGTTCGCGCCGGCGATCTTGCCCAGTTCGGTCTTCCAAAGCTTCCCGGCGTCGCACTGCCGGGCGAGAGGTGAGCACGTGTTCCGTACCAGTGACATCATCCTGATCGCCGTGATGGTCTCGGCTGCCGCCATGACCTACAAGATCAAGCGCGACGCTGAAGTGCAGCAGACTGCCGTTTACAAGATCCAGGCGCAGATCCGCATCGAGGAAGACACGATCGACCTGCTGAGAGCCGACTGGAGCCTGCTGACGCAGCCGTCGCGACTGCAGCGGCTCTCTGATCTTTACAAGGACCAGCTGGGCCTGCAGACGGCTGATGCACGCCAGATCGTGCGACTGGACGAATTGCCCGAGAAGCCGCCGCTGACCATCGAGGACATCATGGCTGACAGCGGTACTCCAGGCGTTGACAAGCAAAAAACCGCTTCGATCGCCAAGGACAAGGTTGGCGACAAGCCAAAGGCCGCCGGCAAGGCCAAGGCAGGGGACAAGAAGCCGATTGTAGCGGGCGCCAAGCTGAAACCGGTAGTCAAGGACAAGCTGGCTAGCAACACTAAGGTTGCGGTGGCAGACAAGATTGCGGAAAAGATCGAGGGTGGAGCTGACGAATGATCGGCATTCTCAACACGCTCCTGAAACGCTCCCGTCGCGGCAAGGACGGTTCGATCGTATTGGACAGCGCCCGCAAGGCGACCGGCGGCAAGACCCGCACCCGCGTGGTCATGACCATGGCGGTGTTCCTCGGAATCTATGTCGCGATCACCGGCAGGCTGGTGTGGTTCGGCTTCCAGGGGCCGACGGATTCCGGCCCGCCACCCAGCCGTGTCACCGCCTCGCGGCCCGATATCGTTGATCGTAACGGTGAGGTGCTGGCGACCGACATCAAGACTTCTTCGCTGTTTGCCGAACCTCGCCACATCGTGGACGCCGATGAGGCGATCGAGAAGCTGGCCACGGTGCTGCCCGAGATCGACTACGAGCAGACCTACAAGAAACTGAAGAGCGGCGCCGGTTTCGTCTGGCTGCAGCGCCAGCTGACGCCCAAGCAGCAGTCCGAGATCATGCAGCTCGGCGTTCCTGGCATTGGCTTCCGTACCGAAAAACGCCGTTTCTATCCGGCGGGCGAAACCGCCTCCTACATTGTCGGCCTGACCAACATCGACAATCAGGGCATCTCCGGCATGGAGAAGTATATCGACGACCAGGGCCTGGCCGATCTGCAACAGTCCGGCCTGGCCGTTGCCAAGGACCTGAAACCCGTCAAGCTGTCGATCGACCTGCGCGTGCAGCACATCGTGCGCAACGAGGTTGCTGATGCCATGCAGCGCTATCATGCGATCGCCGCCGGCGGTGTCGTGCTCAATATCAGAACGGGCGAAGTAGTCGCGATGGCCTCGGTGCCGGACTTCGACCCGAACAACCCCTATAACGCCCAGGACAAGGATAGGCTGAACCGCATGTCGGCCGGCCTTTATGAAATGGGCTCGACCTTCAAGAGCTTCACCACCGCCATGGCGCTGGATTCCGGCAAGGTGACGCTGGAATCGAAATTCGACGCCTCGCGACCGATTACCATCGGGCGCCAGACCATTCGCGACTTCCACGGCAAGGGGCGCGTACTCAGTGTGCCGGAGGTGTTCATCTACTCCTCCAACATCGGTTCGGCCAAGGAGGCCGACGTCGTCGGCATCGAAGGCCATCGCGAGTTCCTGCACCGCCTGGGCGTGCTGGAGAAAATGAAGACTGAGTTGCCCGAAGTAGCAAAGCCGACCGAACCAAAGGTTTGGAAGAAGGTACACTCGATCACCGCCGCGTTCGGCCACGGTGTCTCGACGACACCGCTGCAGACGGCAGTCGGCTGTGCGGCCCTGATGAATGGTGGCTTCCTGATCGAGCCGACCTTCCTGGCCCGTACCGTGGATCAGGCGACGGAGGTCGCCAAGCGGGTGGTCAGCGAGAAGACCGTGGAAGGCATGCGTTATCTCTATACGCTGAACGCCGAAAAGGGTTCCGGCAAAAATGCCCGCGTGCCCGGCTACCGCGTTGGCGGCAAGACCGGCACGGCCGAAAAAGTCATCAACGGTCGCTACTCCAAGGATGTCCGTTTCAATGCCTTCGTGGCAGCTTTCCCGATGGACGATCCACAATATATCGTGCTGACCATCATCGACGAGCCGAAGCCGGAAATGCCCGGTCGTGGCGCTACGGCCGGCTCCAATGCCGCGCCGATGGTGGCCAACATCATCCGCCGCTCAGCGCCCATGCTTGGCGTGAAGCCAGATTTCGGCCAAGAAAATGCTGCAACGCTGGTGTCCTACTGAGTGATTCTTTTTGGCGCGCCGGCCAAAGCGCGCTGTTTTGTTAGACTGGGGATCGATGAAGCTTAGAGATTTAGCCGGTATCCTGCCTGTCGAGGCTTCCTCCGACATCGCGGTGACCGGCATCACGTCGGATTCCCGGCAGGTGCAGCCAGGCGATCTGTTCTTTGCCCTTGTCGGTACCAAGGCAGACGGCGCGGCTTATGCGGTGGAAGCGGCTAAGCGTGGTGCAAGCGCTGTCGTTGCCGCAAGAAATGCTGACATTTCTGGCCTTGGTGTTCCCGTTCTTTTCGCTGATGATCCTCGTCAGGCACTGGCGCTCGCTGCGGCTCGCTTTTTCGGTCGCCAGCCAGAGACGATGGTCGCTGTCACCGGCACCAGCGGCAAGACCTCGGTTGCAGCTTTTACGCGACAGATCTGGGAGCATGCCGGCTTCGCCGCCGCTTCGATCGGCACCACTGGAGTGGTTGCACCGGGGCGCAACGAATATGGCTCGCTGACGACGCCGGATCCGGTCGCACTGCACAGGCTGCTCGCGGAGCTTGCCGACGCCGGTGTCACGCATGCCTCAATGGAGGCTTCCAGCCATGGTCTGGATCAACGTCGGCTGAACGGCGTCAAACTCGCTGCCGGAGCCTTCACCAACCTCGGTCGCGACCACATGGACTACCATCCGACGGTCGAGGAATATCATCGGGCCAAGCTGCGCCTGTTCGACACGCTTCTGCCCAAGGGTGCCCCGGCCGTGATCTTCGCCGACGATCCGTGGTCGGAACCGACGATCGCCGCCGCCAAGGCGGCCGGACTTTCGGTGTTGACCGTCGGTCGCCACGGCAATTTCCTTGAACTCAAGCGTGTCGAGCATGAGCGCCACCGTCAACGCGCCGAAATCATGGCCGACGGCGCCATCTACGAGATCGACCTGCCGCTGGCGGGCGACTTCCAGATCTACAATGCCCTGGTTTCCGCGGGTCTGGCGATCGCAACCGGAACGCCTGCCGCCAAAGCCTTGCCTGCGCTGGAAAAGCTGAAGGGCGCGCCTGGGCGGCTCGATCTGGTTGGCACCACGGCAGCTGGCGCCCCGGTCTATGTCGACTACGCCCACAAGCCGGACGCGTTGGAGAACGTGCTCGCCTCCGTGCGTCCCTTCACCACGGGTCGTGTTCTGGTGGTATTCGGCTGCGGCGGCGACCGCGACCGCGGCAAGCGCCCGATCATGGGCGAGATCGCCACGCGGCTGGCTGATGTTGTCATCGTCACCGACGACAATCCGCGCTCGGAAGTGCCGGAGGAAATCCGCTCCGCTATTCTGGCCGCAGCGCCCGGTGCCGTCGAGATCGGCGATCGCCGCCAGGCAATCCACGAAGCGGTCGCCATGCTCCATGCCGGCGACACGCTGATCGTGGCAGGAAAAGGCCACGAAGAAGGCCAGACGGTTGGTTCGCAGACCCTGCCGTTCTCCGATCATGAGGAAGTGCGCGTCGCGCTCAGGGAGCACGCCGCATGACCCATCTGTGGACCGCCGATGCCCTTGTCGCCGCCGTTGACGGTCGCCCGATCGGCAGCATGCCTGAGGGTATCAGCGGCATTTCCATCGACAGCCGCTCGCTGCAGCCGGGTGAAGCTTTCTTCGCCATTAAGGGCGATACGATGGACGGGCATGATTTCGCCACCGCGGCTATCAAGGCGGGTGCGGGCGTGCTGGTCGTCGCGGAGGGCAAGCTGCCGGCGCTCGGCCGGCTGACTGCGCCGATGATCGTGGTGCCCGATGTACTCGCCGCCCTCGAAAAGCTGGGCATTGCTTCGCGGGCCCGTTCACGTGCCAGGATTATCGCGGTAACCGGTTCGGTCGGCAAGACCTCGACCAAGGAGGCCCTGCGTCACGTCTTGTCCGCAGTCGGCAAGGTGCACGCCTCGGCGGCCTCGTTCAACAACCATTGGGGCGTGCCGCTGACGCTGGCACGCATGCCGCAGGACACCGACTACGGCGTGTTCGAGATCGGTATGAACCATCCGGACGAAATTCGTCCATTGGTGAAGATGGTGCGCCCGCATGTGGCGATCGTCACGGTGATCGCCGCAGCTCATCTCGGCTTCTTCCGCAACCTGGATGAGATCGCCCGCGCCAAGGCGGAGATATTCGAAGGACTGGAGCCGGAGGGCGCAGCGCTGCTCAACCGCGACGATCCACGCTCGACTCTGCTCGCCAAGTTGGCGAGGCAGGCCGGTGTCGCCCATGTCTTCGGCTTCGGCGAAGCACAGCGCTCGACTTACCGCATGATCGACTGCGTGGTCGAGGCAGACCATTCGATCATCACCGTCAAGATCGCAGGCAAGGAACTGGTTGCGCGTGTTGGAGCACCGGGCCGTCATATCGCGCAGAATGCGCTCGCCGTGCTGGGAGCCGCCCATCTGGTAGGTGCCGAGGTGACGCGCGTGGCAGAAGCCCTGGCCGATCTTTCTGCCGCGCCCGGTCGGGGTGCGCGCCATATGCTGTCGCTTTCCGATGGCCCATTCACGTTGATCGATGAGAGCTACAACGCCAATCCGACTTCGATGCAGGTGGCGCTGACCTTGCTCAGGGACACACCGGTCGCCGAGGGAGGCCGACGCGTCGCTGTTCTGGGCGATATGCTCGAACTCGGAACGCAGTCGCAAAAACTGCATGCTGGGCTCGCTGAACTGGTTGTGGATTCGGGAGCCGACATGGTGCTTCTGGCCGGGCCGGAGATGCAGGCGCTGGCTGAGGCGCTACCGGCGGGCACCAACGTCACCTACCAACCGACAACCGAGGCACTGAAGCCTTTGCTGCTGGGCGCCTTACGGCCGGGCGACGTGGTGATGGTGAAGTCATCCAAGGGCATCGGCTTCGCCAAGTTGGTCGATACGCTCATCAAGACATTTCCGGCGCATACCGCCGAAACGGAAATTTGAAGGGTCCGGGGGACGAAAACGCATGTTCTGGCTTCTCGTCGACTTTGCCGACCACGTCACGGTCTTCAATGTCTTCCGCTACATCACTTTCCGCACCGGCGGCGCGTTGATTACAGCCGCACTGATCGTCTTCATCTTCGGGCCGACGATCATCAATTCGCTGCGTGTGCGTCAGGGCAAGGGCCAGCCGATCCGCGCCGATGGACCGCAGACGCATTTCAAGAAGGCCGGTACGCCGACCATGGGCGGCCTGATGATCCTTACCGGCATCATCGGTTCCTCGCTTTTATGGGCGAACCTTACCAGCATCTATGTCTGGGTCGTGCTGTTCGTGACACTGGGTTTCGGCGCCATCGGTTTCTATGACGACTATCTGAAGGTCACCAAGCAATCGCACCTCGGCTTTTCGGGCAAGGCACGCCTGGCGCTCGAATTCATCATCGCTGGCATCGCTGCATGGATCATCATGCGCAGTGGCCAGCCGCCGTTTTCGTCCTCGCTGACCTTTCCCTTCTTCAAGGAACTGATCATCAATCTCGGCTTCTTCTTCATCCCGTTCGCTGCTTTTGTTGTGGTGGGCGCGGGCAATGCGGTGAACCTGACCGACGGCCTGGACGGGCTTGCCATCGTGCCGATCATGATCGCGGCGGCTTCCTTCGGCGTCATCGCCTACCTGTCCGGCAACGCGGTGTTCGCTGAATATCTGCAGATCCATTTCGTGCCGGGTACAGGCGAGCTGGCGGTGATCCTCGGCGCAGTCATCGGTGCTGGCCTCGGTTTCTTGTGGTTCAACGCACCACCGGCGGCTATCTTCATGGGCGACACTGGTTCTCTCGCGCTCGGCGGCCTGATCGGCACGGTTGCGGTTGCGGTCAAGCACGAGATCGTCATGGCCATCATCGGCGGCCTGTTCGTGCTCGAGATCCTGTCCGTCATCATCCAGGTCGGTTATTTCAAGATGACCGGCAAGCGCGTGTTCCTGATGGCGCCGATCCATCATCATTTCGAAAAGCTTGGCTGGACCGAAAGCCAGGTCGTCATCCGGTTCTGGATCATCGCCGTAATACTGGCGCTGGTCGGCCTTTCCACTCTCAAGCTGCGATAGGAACCGCATGATCCCGGCAACTTCCTTTGCAGGCAGACGGGTTTCGCTGTTCGGGCTCGGCGGCTCGGGGATCGCCACGGCGCGCGCGCTGATCGAAGGTGGTGCCGAGGTGCAGGCCTGGGACGACAATCCCGAGAGCGTGGCCAAGGCAAGCGAACAAGGGGTTCCCGCCAGCGATCTGCGTCAAGCGGATTGGGCAACCATGTCTGCGCTGATCTTGTCGCCCGGTGTACCGCTGACACATCCCAAGCCGCATTGGGTGGTAGAACTGGCGCGCGTCTCCGGCGTTGAAGTGATTGGCGACGTCGAACTGTTTGTGCGTGAGCGCAACCGACTGCAGATGGACGCGCCCTTCATCGCCATCACCGGCACCAATGGCAAGTCTACAACGACAGCGCTGACGGCGCATATTCTGAAGTCCGCCGGCCGTGATACCCAGATGGGCGGCAATATCGGCCGCGCAGTCATGACACTCGCCCCGCCAACTCCTGGCCGTCACTATGTGGTTGAATGCTCATCCTACCAGATCGACCTTGCCCCTTCGATCAATCCGACGGCTGGGGTCCTGCTCAACCTGACGCCGGATCACCTCGACCGGCACGGCACCGTGCAGCACTATGCCTCGATCAAGGAACGTCTGGTCGCCGGTAGCGATACCGCCATCATCGGTGTTGACGACAGCTTTTGCGTTCAGATCGCCGATCGGCTCGAGCGTGCGGGCAAGGACGTCATCCGCATTTCCAAACGGCTGCCGCTGACCGACGGCTATTTCGCTGACGGCACCAATCTGATGGAGGCCGTGCACGGTCGCTACAGCCGCGTCGGTTTCCTGGAAGGAATCGGATCGCTAAGGGGCCAGCACAACGCGCAGAATGCGCTGGCTGCAGTAACCGCCTGCCTGAAGGTTGGACTGGACCTCGGCGAGATCCAATCGGGACTGGAGAGTTTCCCCGGCTTGGCGCATCGCATGGAGCAGGTTGGCCGCAAGGGTCATGTCCTGTTCATCAACGATTCCAAGGCGACCAATGCCGATGCGGCTGCGCCGGCGCTTTCCGCATTTCCTCGCATCTACTGGATCGCCGGTGGTCTACCCAAGGAAGGTGGCATCGAACCGCTGCGCGGCTTTTTCCCGCGGATCGCCAAGGCCTACCTGATCGGCGAGGCAGCCCCCGCCTTCTCGGCAACACTCGGCGAGGCGGTACCCTATGAGATTGCAGGCACATTGGCCTCCGCCGTCGAGCGCGCGGCTGCGGAGGCAGCCAAGGACGAGAGCGGCGAGGCGGTGGTGCTTCTGTCACCCGCTTGCGCCAGCTTCGACCAGTTCAAGAATTTCGAAGTGCGCGGCGAAGCCTTCAGGCAAGCCGTCGCTGCTATCGAAGGCGTGAAACCCATCGGAGGGACACGATAATGGCCGCCAGTCGTCTCGACAAAAGCCCGGTTGCAACCTGGTGGTGGACCATCGACCGATGGTTCCTGGCTGCGTTCCTGCTCCTGATGGGACTGGGCATCGTTCTGTCCTTTGCGGCCAGCCCCGCTGTAGCGCAGCGTATTGGCCTCGGCCCGTTCTATTTCGCCACACGCCAGATCATCTTCACCATCCCGGCGCTGTGCGTGATGTTGGGTGTTTCCTTCCTCGAACCCCGACAGATCCGGCGCATGTCCATCGTCATGCTGTGCATCATGCTGGTGCTGATGGTCGCGGTGCTCTATGTCGGCGTTGAAGTGAAGGGCGCGCGGCGCTGGATTTCGCTTGCCGGCGTTTCCATCCAGCCGTCCGAATTTCTCAAGCCGGCCTTCGTGATCCTCTGCGCCTGGCTTTTTGCCGAGCACAAGCGTCACCCCGATATCCCGGGTAATGTTCTGGCAATGATCATACTGGGCCTTGTCGTCGCGCTGTTGTTGGCGCAGCCAGACTTCGGCCAAACCATGCTGGTAACAGGCACATGGGGGATCATGTTCTTCATGGCCGGCCTGTCATGGCTGTGGATCGTCGTGCTCGGCGCACTCGGCATGACCGGCGTGTTTGCCGCCTATACGATACTGCCGCACGTCGCTGGTCGTATCGACCGCTTCCTGACTGGCGAAGGTGATACCTATCAGGTCGACATGGGCAGGGAAGCGCTGATCAATGGCGGTTGGCTCGGCGTCGGGCCGGGCGAGGGCACGGTGAAGCGCGCAATCCCGGACAGCCACGCCGACTTCGTCTTTTCGGTGGCTGGAGAGGAATACGGGCTGATCATGTGTTTCTTCATCATGACCATATTCGCCTTCATCGTGCTGCGCGGCCTCAACACCGCACTGAAGGAGCACGACGATTTCACCCGCTATGCCATTGGGGGGCTCGTGACCATCTTCGGCCTGCAGTCGACCATCAACATGGCGGTGAACCTGCAACTGATGCCGGCAAAGGGTATGACGCTGCCGTTCATTTCGTACGGCGGCTCCTCGCAGATCGCGATCGCGATCTCGATGGGCATGGTGTTGGCGCTGACCCGCAAGAAGCCCGAAAAGCGCAAGACACTTGGCGGCCTGCAGGGCTACCAGCGCTTCATGCCGGCGGAATAATCGACGGGACGCAATGGCCAAAGGGACTATTCTACTGGCGGCCGGTGGTACCGGCGGGCATCTCTTTCCCGCTGAGGCGCTGGCGCACGAACTGATCACACGGGGCTGGGAAGTACACCTGGCCACCGACGACCGCGCCTCGCGCTACGCCAACCATTTTCCGGCGAAAGGGGCGCACACCATTCGCTCGGCGACATTCGGATCGAAGAACCCGATCGCATTGATGGGAGCCATGTGGCGCATCTGGCAAGGTGTGCGGCAGGCTTCCGGCATTATCCAGCGTATCAAGCCAGCGGTGGTCGTGGGGTTCGGCGGCTATCCGACTTTGCCGCCACTCTACGCCGCCACCCGGCGCAAGGTGCCGACTGTCATCCACGAACAGAATGCTGTCATGGGGCGCGCCAACCGCGCGCTTGCCCCACGGGTCGACGCGATAGCCGGCGGCTTTCTGCCGGAGGACACAAGTGCTGCCGGTGCCAAGACGGTAACCACCGGCAATCCGGTGCGGCCGGCGGTGCTGGAAGCGGCCAGGACGCCTTATGTCGTCTCGGCTGGCAGCGATCCTTTCCGGTTGCTGGTGTTCGGCGGCAGCCAGGGGGCGCAATTCTTCTCCGACGCCGTGCCGGCGGCGGTTGCCTTGTTGTCCGATGCACAGCGCGCTCGGCTCGTCATTACGCAACAGGCGCGCGCCGACGATGTCGGCCGGGTCAAGGATGCTTATGCCAAGCTGGGCATCGATGCGCAGGTCTCGCCCTTCTTCACCGATATGGCGCAGCGCATGGCCGCCGCCCATCTGGTGATTTCACGTTCCGGCGCATCGACGGTTTCCGAGATTGCCGTCATTGGACGGCCGGCGCTGCTGGTGCCTTATCCGCACGCCCTTGATCATGACCAGGCCGCGAATGCTGCGGCTCTTGCTGCAGCCGGCGGTGGCGAAGTTCATCCGCAGTCGACGCTGACGCCCGAGACGGTTGCAGCTCTGCTGGGGTCGGCAATGGAAGAGCCTGAACGCCTTGGGACGATGGCCGCGGCAGCGAAGTCGGTCGGCCGCCCAAACGCCGCGCGGTTGCTCGCTGACCTCACAGAGGCTATTGCGTCGCGCAAGACGATAGAAGAATTCAGGAAGGAAACCCGCGCATGAAAATGCCGCAGACGATCGGCCTCGTGCATTTCATCGGCATCGGCGGCATCGGCATGAGCGGCATCGCCGAGGTTCTGCACAACCTCGGCTACCAGGTGCAGGGGTCCGATCAGGCCGAAAGTGCCAATGTGCAGCGCCTGCGCGACAAGGGCATCGAATGTTTCGTCGGTCACAAGCCCGAGAACCTTGGCGATGCGGAAGTGGTCGTGGTCTCGACTGCCATCAAGAAGGTTAATCCTGAACTGAAGGCGGCGCGCGAGAGGAACCTGCCTGTCGTGCGCCGCGCCGAAATGCTGGCCGAGCTGATGCGTTTTCGCCAGGCCGTCGCCATCGGTGGCACGCACGGCAAGACAACGACGACTTCCATGGTGGCGACGCTGCTGGAAGCCGGCGGGCTCGATCCAACCGTCATCAACGGTGGCATCATCAACGCCTACGGAACCAACGCCCGCATGGGCGATGGCGAGTGGATGGTGGTGGAGGCTGACGAAAGCGACGGCACTTTTCTAAAACTTCCGGCCGATATCGCGGTCGTGACCAACATCGACCCCGAGCATCTCGACCACTACGGTTCGTTCGACAAGGTACGTGAGGCGTTTCGCCAGTTTGTGGAAAATGTACCTTTCTACGGCTTTGGCGTGATGTGCACCGACCATCCGGAGGTGCAGGCGCTGGTCGGTCGTATCGAGGATCGCCGCGTGATCACCTATGGCGAAAATACCCAGGCGGACGTGCGCTTCTCCAACCATCACATGGATGGAGCTGTCTCGATCTTCGACGTGACCATTCGTAACCGCAAAGGCAGCGGCGAGACAGTGATTTCTGGCCTTCGGTTGCCGATGCCTGGCCGTCACAATGTTTCCAACGCGACGGCGGCGATCGCCGTTGCCAACGAACTTGGCCTCTCCGCTGAGGCGATCAAGAAGGGACTGTCGGCGTTTGGCGGCGTCAAGCGCCGCTTCACCCATACCGGCTCCTGGAGCGGTGTCGAGGTGTTCGACGATTACGGCCATCATCCAGTCGAGATCAAGGCCGTTCTCAGGGCGGCGCGCGATGCGACCAAGGGCAAGGTGATCGCGATCGCCCAGCCGCACCGCTTTACCCGCCTGCACGATCTTTTCGATGAGTTCGCTTCCTGTTTCAACGACGCCGACACGGTAATGGTGGCGCCGGTCTATGCGGCTGGCGAGGACCCGATCGACGGTGCGTCTTCGGATGCACTGGTGTCGCGCATCCGCTCCGGTGGCCATCGCGACGCGCGCTACATCGAAGGGCCGGCCGATGTTGCACCGATCGTGCGCAAACTGGCAAAGCCGGGTGACTTTGTCATCTTTCTCGGGGCCGGCAACATTACGCAATGGGCCTACGCATTGCCGAAGGAACTTGCTGGAGCCGGGTCATGACACGCGGCACGGAGCTGCTGGAAAAACTCGGCGACAGGCTGAAGAGCTTGCGCGGGCGTATCACGCCTGATGCCGAGATGGACAAGATCACCTGGTTCCGCGCCGGAGGCTTGGCTGAAGCACTTTTCCAGCCGGCCGATGAGGATGACCTGGCGGCTTTCCTGAAAGCAGTGCCGGAGGAGGTTCCGCTCACCATTGTCGGCGTCGGCTCGAACCTTCTGGTGCGCGACGGCGGCATTGAAGGTTTTGTCGTGCGGCTTTCAGCCAAGGGGTTCGGCGAGGCTGAAGTGGTTTCGCCAACGCAAATCCGCGCTGGTGCGGCCATTCCCGACAAACGGGTCGCTGCAGTGGCGCTTGAGGCCGGCATCGGCGGTTTTCATTTCTACCATGGCATTCCCGGAGCCATCGGTGGCGCGCTGCGCATGAATGCCGGCGCCAACGGCGTCGAAACACGCGAGCGCGTCGTGGAGGTTAGGGCACTCGACCGCCAGGGCAATGTGCATGTGCTGTCGAATGCCGACATGGGTTATGCCTATCGCCATTCTTCGGCGTCAGCGGGGCTGATCTTCACCTCGGTGCTGTTCGAGGGCTATCCGGAGGACACGGCAGCCATCAAGGAAGCGATGGATGCCGTGCAGCATCATCGCGAGACGGTGCAGCCGATCCGCGAGAAGACCGGAGGGTCGACATTCAAGAACCCGGAAGGCACCTCGGCCTGGAAGGAAATCGACAAAGCCGGTTGCCGCGGGCTGATGGTGGGCGGTGCGCAGATGTCGCCCATGCATTGCAACTTCATGATCAACACCGGTACCGCAACCGGCTACGACCTCGAAAATCTCGGCGAGACCGTGCGCCAACGCGTGCTGGAGCATTCGGGCATCCGCTTGCATTGGGAAATCAAGCGTATCGGCAAGTTCCGGCCTGGTCGCGAGGTGCAGGAATTCCAGGGGCAGTTGCTGTAGGCTTCGGCAATTCGCAAATGACGGTACCAGAACATGGGATCGCGCTTGCAGTCCAAACGGAAGCATTTTACGTCTATACATAAGCCAAGCTGGACCAGCCGACCCGGGGAACAATCAAACAGGCTGGACCAGTGCCGTTAAAGCACGATTGTGCTTTGACTTGGCGTTGTATAGGTGTCGGCTGAGGCCGCAGGGAGGCATCCAATGAAATTGAAGAACGCAGCGAAACTGGTCGTCGGCGGACTTTTGGCCGGCATGGTCTCAACGGCGCACGCCGGTGAGACGCTCGACCGCATCATGAAGAACAAGGTGCTGGTCGAAGTCACCGACCAGGCTTATCCGCCTTTCTCCTACATCGACGACAAGGGCGAGGTGGTCGGCTTCGACGTCGATATCGCGCGCGAAGTCGCCAAACGCCTTGGCGTTGAACTCAAGGTCGAGACGCCGTCATGGGAAATCATCACGGCCGGCAACTGGAAGGGCCGCTGGGACGTCTGCATCTGCTCGATGTCGCCGACCGCAGAGCGCGCCAAGGTACTGGATTTCGTCAACCAATATTATGGCGCACCGGCGGTGGTTGCCGTTAATTCCGACAACACCACCATCAAGAGTGTCAAGGATTTGGGCGGCAAGAACGTCGGTACGCAAGGCGGTACACCTTACGAGAAGTACCTGCAGAAGGAGCTTGTCATCGAAGTACCGGGCAAGGAGCCCGTCAAGCCGGAATTTCCGTTCGGCGATGTGACTGTAAAACCCTATGATACCGAGGACTTCGCCTTCCAGGATCTCGGCCTTGGCGACGGCAAGCGCCTCGATGCGGCCGTGGCCGGCTATTTGACGGTCGCCGAGCGCGTCAAGAAATCAGGCGGCAAGCTCAAAATCGTCGACGACTCGCTCTTCATCGAGCCGCTCTGGGTTGCCGTCGACAAGGGCGACGCCGAATGGGAAGCCAAGATCAAGGAAATCTTCAAGGCCATGTATGACGACGGCACCTTGAAGACGATTTCCGAGAAGTGGGTCGGCCGCGACATCTCGGCCAAGCAGTAACGGCAAGGGCGGTCGGGGTGGCGGCAGAGCAAACAACCGGCCGAGCTGGCGCAGTGGACAAGGCGTTTCGCGTCCGTGTCGGCATCGTCTGGTTGGTACTGCTCGCGCTCTTCGTCGCATTCTTTCTATCTTTCGGGCTCGACCTGCCCTTCATTGCCGACAAGTTCCCGGCGTTGGCTGGCTTTACGCTGAGCCGCGCCGGGTTCATCCAGGGCGCGGTTCTCACGCTCTATGTCTGTTTCTTCTCTATCATCGCTTCGGTGGTGCTGGGCCTGCTGGCAGCACTGGGTCGTCTGTCGAAGAGCTCCATCGCCTATGGCATTTCCACCTTCTACACCTCGTTCTTCCGTGGCACGCCGCTGCTGGTGCAGATTTTCCTGATCTATCTCGGCATTCCGCAGATCGGGCCGGTTCCAGCGGCGATTCCATCCGGCATCATCGCGCTTTCGCTGAACTATGGCGCCTATCTGAGCGAGATTTTTCGAGCCGGGCTCTTGTCGGTACCGGCCGGCCAGCGCGAAGCCGGGCTGGCGCTGGGCCTGCACCCCTGGCAATTGATGGTGAAGGTGGTGATGCCGCAGGCGATCCGCGTTGCCATTCCGCCGACCGGCTCGCAATTCATCGCGATGCTGAAGGATTCTTCGCTGATCTCGGTGATGGGTGTGACCGAACTGATGTTCGTGGCGCAATCCTATGGCCGCTCCAGCTACCGCTATATCGAGATGCTGACGACGGCGGCGGCGATCTACTGGTTCCTGTCGATCCTGTTCGAACTGGTGCAGGCGCGGCTGGAAAGCCATTTCGGCAAGGGCTACCGCGCCCGCTAGAGCAATTCCAGCAAAAGTGCGTAGCGGTTTTGCGTCCGGAATTGCGTAAAAACAAAGAGTTAGAGCATTTCCGCGTTTCCGAGAAAATCGGAAACGCTCCAGTCTTCAGCTTGACACGTCGCCGTTCGGTGTCCTGTGTTGCGAAACCAGCGCAACGAGGATGCTAAGCACAATGCCTGCGGTCGCGATCCAGAAAGCTGTCTGCATCCCCTGAGTGGTTGCTTGCCGCAGTGCATCGCCGCTCAGGCCGCCGATATGCTGGTTTGCAACGGCGATCAGCACGGCCAGCCCGATGGCGTTACCGACATTGAGCGTGGTGGATGCCATGCCGGAGGCGACCCCCTGTTCGTCATGGCGCACTCCGGAAGCCGCGGCGATCCACATGGCCGTCCAGACGATGCCTTGGCCAACACCTGAGATGATCAAGCCGGGCGCAAGCGCGAGGTAGGAACTGTCCGGCGTTGTTGCCGGCACCATCAGTGCGGTGCCGACGGCGCCGATCACCATGCCGCCGATCAGGCTGGAGCGATTGGAGAAGCGTGTCGACAGACGCGCTCCGAGTTGCGTGCCGGTGGCGATTGCCACCGACGGCACCAGGAAGGCAACGCCAGTCTGCAGCGCGGAATAACCCTGCACATTCTGGAACAGCACGGTGAGGAAGTAGGGCAAGGTGCCGAAGGTCGCCATGTAGAGGAAGGTGATCGTCATGCCGGCGACGAGGCTGCGGTTGAGGAAGAGTCGCAAGGGCATAAGCGGGTCTGCGCTTTTCGCTTCGATGATGGCAAAGGCGACAAGGAACAGGACTGCCAGCCCTGTGCTCCAGAGAATGGACGCTGACAGCCAGCCATATTCCGGACCCTGCGCGAGGGCAAAGACGAGCAAGGTCGCTCCAGCCGTAACGGTGAGGGCGCCGGCAAGGTCGAAGCTGCGGCGTTCGTGCTGACTGGGATCTCGCGGAATGACGAGAAAGGCCGCAACAATGGCAATACCGGCCAGAAGCACATTGACATAAAAGACTGACGGCCAGCCAAATGCCGCTGTGAGGAAGCCGCCGGCCAGTGAGCCGATGGTGAGGCCGCTGGCGCCGGCGCCGCCCCATACCGCAAGCGCGCGATTGCGTTCCGGTCCTTCTTCGAACAACCGGTTGACCAGCGAGAGTGTGGCAGGAAACAGGAAGGCACCGCCGATGCCTTGAACTGCGCGAGCGGCGATGATGATTTCGGGCGTCCAGGCGAGAGCGCCGACCAGAGAGGATAGTGCGTAGAGCCACAACGCGAAGATGAACATGCGCCGCTGGCCGATCAGGTCAGCAGCGCGTCCGCCGAACAACAGGAAGCCGCCGGTGAAGACGGTGTAGACGCTGACCACCCACTGCAGCGTCTGGTTCGAGAAGCCAAGGCCCGCGCCGATCTCAGGCAGGGCCACGAACACGATGTTCAGGTCCAGCGCGATGATCAGTTGCGCGAAGGCGAGCAACGCGAGCGTCACGCCCCGTTTTGCTCCACTTCGGCTGCTGGAAGGCATGGAGCTGTGAGAGACGGCCTGGTTTGACGCACTCATCGACATTATCTCCTGTGGTGATTCTTTGTCGATCGACAAATAACGAAAGCTTGCATCATGCTGTCAAGCGAATTATTTGTTGATCGATCAAGAATGGAGAAGCCGATGGCGCGCCCCCGGGAGTTCGATCGCGACGAGGCGCTTGCGAAGGCGCGCGATGCATTCTGGAGGCGTGGTTATGAAGGCACGTCGATGGCAGATCTCGTTTCCGAGCTCGGCATTGCTTCCGCCCGCATCTACGCCGCCTTCGGGTCAAAGGAGGATTTGTTTCGCGAGGCGATCGGACTCTACGAAGCCAGGGAGGGTGGCTTCGTCGATCGTGTGCTTGCCGAAGAGCCCGCGGCGCACCGGGCAATCATGCGCATCCTGTATGAGGCGGTTGAGACCTATACGCGACCCGGCAGGCCTTGGGGTTGCATGGTGGTGACGGCAGCGACGAACTGCGCCGCCGAAAACAGCCGCTTGCAGGATTGGCTGGCAGAACGGCGTCGCCGACAGACCGCGTCGATTGCCGGGCGGCTGGAGCAGGCTCGGCGTGACGGCGAGTTCGTCGACGATGCCGACGTGGAACGTTTGGCCGACTATCTGACTGCCATTATGCACGGGCTTTCGGTGCAGGCGCGCGATGGTGTTTCAGCTGAGCGCCTTACAGCGCTTTGTGATCTGTCGTTGCGGACAGTGGCCAGCTTCCTGACGCGCCACGTGAACTGATTTCGAGCGTTGCCAGCGGATGATTTCCGCCGCGGCGTCCGTTGCGCGGAGGCTCGAAATGCCGTTGCTGGAAAGACTCAAAAGCCGGCTTTCGAAACACTTTTTTCGAGAAAGTGAATCCCCCGGAATCATAAGGGCTTGTCAGTGAATCAACTCTCTGATTCTTTGGGCCAACAGCGTTTCCTGATTTGAGTCGTTCAACGCGTGGGGCCGCGTTTCATCTGGGGAAGTCATTCTCCGGACGCGGATGATTCATGTCTGGGAAATGGAATTGCAGGCCCGCCGCTAGAGGGATGACGGGGTGATGAAGAAAAAACATGTGGCCGTCCTGCTGGGAGGTTTTTCGTCCGAGCGGCCCGTGTCCTTGTCTTCGGGGAAAGCCTGCGCAGATGCACTCGAGGCGGAAGGCTATCAGGTCACGCGCGTCGATGTCGGGCGCGACGTTTCTTTGGTTTTGGCTGAGTTAAAGCCGGACGTTGTCTTCAATGCTCTGCATGGCCCTTATGGCGAGGATGGCACCATTCAGGGGGTGCTTGAATTCCTTGGGATTCCCTACACGCATTCCGGTGTGCTGGCCTCGGCGCTGGCCATGAACAAGGAGCAGGCGAAAAGGGTCGCGAAGGCGGTCGGAATTCCGGTTGCAGAATCCAGGGTGATCGATCGTTTCACCGTCAAGAATGAGCATCCGATGAGGCCGCCCTATGTGGTGAAGCCTGTCAATGAAGGCTCCAGTTTCGGTGTCGTCATCGTCAAAGAGGACCAGTCGCATCCGCCGCAACTGATCTCGTCGCCGGAATGGAGTTACGGTGAGGAGGTCATGGTCGAGCGCTACATCTATGGCCGTGAGTTGACCTGCGCTGTGATGGGCGATGTGGCGCTCGGGGTCTGCGAGATTATCCCGACCGGCCATTCCTTCTACGATTATGATTCAAAATACGTTCCGGGTGGCTCAAAACACGAGGTTCCCGCTAAAATTTCACTAAATATTTACCAAAAAATACAGACACTGGCGCTTAAGGCTCACCAAGTGATCGGTTGCCGGGGCGTCTCCCGGTCGGACTTCCGTTACGACGACCGTCATTCCGAAAACGGCGAGGTTGTCTGGCTCGAAATCAACACGCAGCCCGGCATGACGCCGACGTCTTTGGTGCCTGAGATCGCCGCCCAGGCAGGGCATTCGTTCGGCGAGCTGTTGAGTTGGATGGTGGAGGACGCGTCGTGTCGGCGTTGAACTGGGGACAAGGCGGAAGAAGGGGTGCGATGCCGCGCGCCCGTTTTGGCGCGTCCTCATGGCTCGATCGTTTCGTGTTGCCCAAGATGCTGCGCAAACCCGTTCGCACGCTTGGAAGGCTGACGCGTGGCGATTTCGCTGCGCCGCCGTTCGCTGCGGCTGCAATCAATGCTGTCTTCCTTGCCTCCTCTCTGACCTACGGTGCCTATCTCGGCGGCCATCTTGATGGCTTTGTGCAGGATGTCACCGCCCGTACCGGCTTTGCTGTCGACCAGATCAAAGTGGTCGGCAATCGCGAGACGTCGGAAATCGATATTCTCGACAAGCTGGATCTGAACGGCTGGACCTCGCTGGTTGGCTTCAGCGCGGAGGGCGCGCGCGAGCGTATCGCGTTGCTGCCGTGGATCCAGTCGGTGGCAGTGCGCAAGATCTACCCGCATCTCCTCGAAGTGCGCATAGATGAGCGTCAGGCTTTCGCCATCTGGCAAAGAGGCTCCGAACTTTCAGTGATCGAAAAAGATGGCCGCATCATCGCGCCGTACACCGGTGGCAATCAGTCGAAGCTGCCGCTGTTGGTCGGTCAGGGCGCGCCCGAGCATGCGCCGGCCCTGATGGCCAAGGTGGCAGGCTTTCCCGAGCTTGCTTCCAAGGTTCGTGGCTACATCCGCGTGGGCGACCGGCGCTGGGATATCAAGTTGGACAATGGCGTCGTCATCAAGCTGCCGGAGTTCGATGTCGAACAGGCGATGGCCGAGTTGGTGCGTCTCGATCGCGAGAAGGGGCTGCTGTCGCGGGACATCGCTTCGATCGACATGCGCCTCTCCGATCGCTTGACGGTGCAACTGACGCAGGAAGCGGCGACGGCGCGCGAGGCCGCGCTGAAGGAACAGGCGAAGATGGCAAAGCGCAAGGCGGGGCAGCAGATATGAGTTGGCTCGGCGGCAACAATGAGGGAGCCTCGCGCCGATCTGGCGTGCTGACGGTTCTCGACGTCGGTTCGAGCAAAGTCTGCTGCGTGGTGGCAAAGCTCAAGCCCTGCGAGGAAGGTCATTTGCTGCGCGGCCGCTCGCACCGCATCCAGGTCATCGGTATCGGTCATCAGAAGTCGCACGGCGTCAAGTCGGGCGTCGTCATCGATCTCGACCGTGCCGAGCATGCCATCCGGCTGGCGGTGGACGCAGCCGAGCGCATGGCGGGCCTCACCGTGGACTCGCTGATCGTCAACATGACTGCCGGTCGCCTGAAGAGCGAAACTTTCAACGCGACCATCAATCTTGGCGGTCACGAAGTCGACGAGAACGACATCAAGCGGGTGCTCGGTGCCGGTGCCAAGCAGGCGCTGAAGTCCGAGCGCGAAGTTCTGCACACATTGCCTGTAGGTTTTTCGCTCGATGGTGAGCGCGGCGTACGCGATCCTCGCGGTATGGTCGGCGACACACTCGGCGTCGACATGCATGTGTTGACCGGAGATGCCGCGCCGTTGCGTAATCTGGAGCTCGCCATCAACCGCTCGCATCTGTCGGTCGAACGCCTGATCGCCACGCCTTATGCGGCGGGTCTCGCGGCGCTTGTCGATGATGAGCTGGAGATGGGTGCTGCCTGCATCGATATGGGCGGCGGCACCACCACGATCTCCGTCTTCTCGGAAGGCAAGTTCGTTTACGGCGATTCCATCCCCGTTGGTGGCAATCACGTCACGCTTGACCTCGCCAAGGGCCTGTCGACCTCCCTGGAAGCGGCCGAGCGACTGAAAGTCATGCATGGCTCGGCCTTGCCTGGCAGCTCGGACGATCGCGATCTCGTCACCATCCAGCCGATCGGCGAAGAGGGCGAGGCGCCGCTGCAAGTTCCGCGTTCGGTGATGACACGAATCATTCGGGCCCGTATCGAGGAAACCCTGGAACTGTTGCGCGAGCGGCTGAGCAAGTCCGGTTATGGCAACGTCGTGGGCAAACGCGTTGTCCTGACTGGTGGCGCCAGCCAGCTTGCCGGTATGCCGGAAGCTGCGCGTCGCGTGCTGGGACGCAACGTGCGCGTCGGGCGTCCGCTCGGGGTTGCCGGCTTGCCCGAGGCGGCAAAAGGACCGGCTTTTTCGACCGCGGTCGGGCTGATGATCTATCCGCAGGTCGCTTCTTTCGAGAGCGGTTCTGCCTTTGGAGTCTCCCGTTTCAAGATGACGGGAACGGGTGGGAGACTGCACCGCATGAGTCAGTGGTTGAGAGACAGTTTTTAGTTGAGTTGACGGGGACAGCCCCATAAGCGGCCGCGACGGCGAAGCGGCGGTAAAGGCAAAAGGACGAGGACTATGACGATCAATCTGAAAAAGCCGGACATCACCGAGCTCAAGCCACGCATCACCGTGTTCGGCGTCGGCGGCGGCGGCGGCAATGCGGTCAACAACATGATCACGGCGGGCCTGCGTGGCGTCGAGTTCGTCGTGGCCAACACCGATGCGCAGGCGCTCACCATGTCGAAGTCCGAGCGGCTGATCCAGCTTGGCGCGCACGTTACCGAAGGCCTCGGCGCTGGCTCGCAACCCGAAGTCGGTCGCGCCGCCGCTGAAGAGTGCATCGACGAGATCACGGACTATCTGTCCAACACCCACATGTGCTTCGTGACTGCCGGCATGGGTGGCGGTACCGGCACGGGTGCTGCTCCGGTCGTGGCCCGTGCGGCTCGCGAAAAGGGCATCCTGACGGTTGGTGTGGTCACAAAACCATTCCACTTCGAGGGTCAGCGCCGCATGAAGACGGCCGACCTGGGCATCGAGGAACTGCAGAAATGCGTCGACACCCTGATCGTCATCCCGAACCAGAACCTGTTCCGGCTCGCCAATGACAAGACCACCTTCGCCGACGCCTTCGCGATGGCCGACCAAGTGCTCTATTCAGGTGTAGCCTGCATCACCGATCTGATGGTCAAGGAAGGCCTGATCAATCTCGACTTCGCCGACGTGCGTTCGGTGATGCGCGAAATGGGCAAGGCGATGATGGGCACGGGGGAGGCCAGCGGCGAGGGGCGTGCAATGGCCGCTGCCGAGGCCGCGATTGCCAACCCGCTGCTCGACGAGACCTCGATGAAGGGTGCCAAGGGCCTGTTGATCTCGATCACCGGCGGCCGCGATCTCACCCTGTTCGAAGTTGACGAAGCCGCCACCCGTATCCGCGAAGAAGTCGACCAGGACGCCAACATCATTCTGGGTGCAACCTTCGACGAAGATCTCGAAGGCGTCATTCGCGTCTCGGTCGTCGCGACCGGTATCGACAAGTCGGCCGAGCAGATCGCCGCTGCTCCGATCTCGATCCGCGCCGCGCAGCCGAAGATGCCGGCGCGCCCGGCGGCCGCTCCGGCCGCCGAGATGCGAAGCGTTCCTGTGCCGCAATCGGCACTTCAGGAACCGCGCGCTGTTGATCCGGTCGCGGAGGCTATCCAGCAGGCGGAAGCCAATGCGGCTGCGTTTGCCCAGCAGCCGCGCGTTGCCCAGGCCGGTCCGCAGAGCAAGCTGTTCCAGGCGCCTCCGGCCCAGCCTCAGCCGCATCCCGTGATGCAGCAGGCGGCGCCGCAGCCAGCCCCGCAGCCCGTGCATGAAATGGCCCCGCAGCAGCCGGTTGCAGCCCAGCCGCGCATGCCGCGCGTGGAGGACTTCCCACCGGTGGTGCGGGCCGAAGTCGAGGCAAAGCAGCATCCAGTCGACCACGAAGACCGTGGTCCGATGGGTCTTTTGAAGCGCCTCACCAACGGTTTGACCCGCCGCGAGGAAGAGCCTGCCCGCTTGCAGCCGGCACAGCCACGCGAGCCGAAGTTGCGCCAGGCAGCTCCGGAAGTGCGTCGCCTCGCACCGCAGGATGCACAGCTCTACGCGCCGCGGCGTGGCCAGGCCGACGACCATGGCCGCTTCGCAACGCAGCCGCGTGCGACTCACGAGGACGATCAGCTGGAGATTCCGGCCTTCTTGCGCCGGCAAGCCAACTGATCTTCTAACGGATTGTAACAGTTGTTAACAGGCAGGCGGGTGACCGCCTGCCTGTCGGCATTAATAGTGCTGGAAAAACAAATGCTTGCGTGCCGCTTTTGCACTCCCATGGCAGTTACATCGGGTAAGAAAGCGTGATTTGGAGTATGCCTTGGCGGCCACTATCTTCCGCGGGCAATGATGGCAGTGGGTTTTTTGGGGATGTGCCCCACTGACTGGAAGATCAAGGGCAGCGACCGAAAAACCGATTGGCCGCGCCGTACGGGCACATGGGGATCAGCTTGCAGGACTACCAGACAACCCTGAAATCGCGGGCGACATTGACCGGTATCGGCGTTCATAGCGGCAATACGGTCACCATCCATTTTCTGCCTGCCGACGCTGACGCAGGTATCGTTTTCCACTTGATTGACGATGACCAGCCGGTGCGGGAGTTCCGGGCGCTGGTTTCGGAAGTGGGCGCCACCGACCTCTGCACCATGCTCGGCGATCCAGCCGGCCAGCACATTGCCACTGTTGAACACCTGATGGCAGCCGTGCTCGGGCTCGGCATCGACAATATGGTGGTCGAGATCGATGGACGGGAAGTGCCGATCCTCGATGGCAGCTCGATCGAGTTCGTCGAGGCGATCGATCAAGCCGGTATCGAAGTCCTTCCGGTGAAGCGTCGCTTCATCCGCATCCTCAAGCCGGTGCGCATCGAGAGCGGCGCCTCCTGGGCCGAATTTCGTCCCTATTCGGGGACCCGTTTCGAAATCGAGATCGATTTCGAAAGCCCGGCAATCGGCCGTCAAGGCTTTGCCACCGACCTCACTGCCGATGTTTTCCGCAGCGAAATCGCGCGTGCGCGTACCTTCGGCTTCATGAAGGACGTGGAGCGCCTGTGGGCGGCTGGCTATGCTTTAGGCTCTTCGCTCGACAATTCGCTGGTGATCGGCGACGACCATCGCGTCATCAATGTTGGGGGTTTGCGCTACCCCAACGAATTCGCACGCCACAAGACGCTGGATGCGAT
Organism: Mesorhizobium loti; assembly: GCF_002858745.1. Classification (GTDB taxonomy): domain Bacteria; phylum Pseudomonadota; class Alphaproteobacteria; order Rhizobiales; family Rhizobiaceae; genus Mesorhizobium; species Mesorhizobium loti_F. Next base: position 24,604 of record NZ_PJRO01000002.1, read on the forward strand.
GGGCGATCTGGCTTTGGCCGGTGTCCGCTTCATCGGCTGCTTTCGATCCTATCGCGGCGGCCATCGGCTGAATGCGACGGCGCTTCGCCGTCTCCTGTCGGACCGCGCTGCCTTCGAGGTGGTCGAAGCGACGCGCCGCGGTCGCGCTGGCGAGATGAGCGCGATCAGCGCGCCGGTATACGCGCCCTGGACGATCTGAATTTCGTCGGCTTCCAGCTCGAAAGTGTGCCTGTTGCACGGGCGCACCACCTTCACTTTGAAATCTCGATCCTCAATTCATGGCGGATTGCGCCACAAAATTGCACGATTGCAGGGCGATAGCGTTGCCGCGCGCGCTGTTTTTGGTTTATGGCTGCTCGCCGACGTGGGCAATGGCGCCGAGAGGGCGAATTTCGATCATGTTTTTCAGACAGGCCGACCAATTGAAGGCGCCGTTTTCGGTGACTTTTCTAGCACTTTCGATGCTTGCTGCTCCCCTGGCGCTTTCGGGCTGCATGTCCTCGGAAAAGGATCTGGACCTGTCGACCTATGTCGATCAGACCGAGCCGGCTGATGTGCTTTACAATCAGGGCCTTGCCAATCTGAACGCCGGCCGTCTCGACGAGGCAGCCAAGAAATTTGCCGCCGTCGATCGCCAGCATCCCTATTCGGAATGGGCGCGCAAATCGATGGTGATGGGCGCATTCACCAATTACCGGCAAGGCAGGTATGACGACGCGATCAGCGCAGCCAAGCGCTATCTGACGCTTTATCCGTCCACCGACGAAGCCGCCTATGCGCAGTACATTATCGGTCTCAGCTATTACAAACAGATCGAAGACGTCACCCGCGACCAGAAGGAAGCCAAGCTCACCATCCAGACCATGCAGGAGCTGGTGACGCGCTGGCCGGATTCCGAGTATGTCGAGGATGCCAAGGCCAAGATCCGTTTTGCCAATGATCAGCTGGCCGGCAAGGAGATGCAGGTCGGCCGTTATTATCTCGAGCGCAAGGAATATCTCGCCTCGATCAAGCGCTTCCGCAATGTGATTGAGAACTATTCCAACACCCGTCACATCGAGGAAGCGCTGGCGCGTCTCACCGAAGCCTATTACGCGCTCGGCCTCGTGGACGAGGCGCAGACAGCCGCTGCCGTGCTTGGCCAGAACTACCCTGACAGCCAGTGGTACAAGGATTCCTACAAGCTCTTGCAGAGTGGTGGTCTGCAGCCACGCGAGAATGCGGGCTCATGGATTTCCAAGGCTGGCAAGCTGATCACCGGCGGCGCCTGATAGAGCAATTCCAGGAAAAGTGTTTAGCGGTTTTCCATCCGGAATTGCGTAAAACAAAGAGCCAGAGCGTTTCCGTAAAACGGAAACGTTCTGGCATTCACTGTGCGCCTCATGGGGCGCGCGCAGTCATCCTTGATGCTATAGAGCGCCGATGCTCTCCAGGCTATCGATTCGCGATATCGTCCTGATCGAACGGCTCGATATTGATTTCGCGCCGGGCCTCTCCGTTTTGACCGGCGAAACCGGTGCCGGAAAATCCATTCTGCTTGATGCGCTGTCGCTGGCGCTTGGGGCGCGTGGCGATGCCTCGCTGGTGCGGCATGGCGCGGCGCAAGGCCAGGTAACGGCGGTGTTCGATGTGCCGCGCAACCATCCGGCGCGTGAGATTCTTGCCGAGAACGCCATCGAGGATGATGGCGATATCATCCTGCGCCGTTTGCAGACGGCGGACGGGCGTACGCGCGTCTTTGTCAACGATCAGCCGTCATCCGTTACGTTGATGCGTGATATTGGCCGCGCGCTGGTGGAAATCCACGGCCAGCATGACGACCGCGCCCTGGTCGACCCCGGCGCGCATCGCGATCTGCTCGACGCCTTCGGCGGTCATCTCGGCCTCGTGCGCAGTACCGGCGAAGCCTGGCGCTACTGGCGGCAAGCGGAGCAGGATCTCGCTCGTCACCGCGCCAAGGTAGAGGCTGCTGCACGGGAAGCAGACTATCTGCGCGCCTCCGTGGCGGAACTTGCCAAGCTCGACCCGCAACCCGGTGAGGAGACCGAATTGGCTGAGCTGCGCTCGGTCATGATGCGAGCCGAAAAAATCGCTACCGAAATCCACGATGCGCAGGACGTGCTCTCTGGCCCGTCCTCGCCACTGCCGCAGCTTGCCAGCTTGCTCAGACGTCTGCAGCGCAAGGCCGGCGAGGCGCCGGGCTTGCTGGAGGACGTGGTGAAGTCGCTGGACGAAGCGCTGATTTCGCTCGACGCCACGCAGTCGGGTGTGGAAGCCGCGCTGCGCGCGACCGAATATGATCCGCAGCGGCTGGAAAAGGCCGAGGAGCGGCTGTTTGCACTGCGTGCGGCCGCGCGCAAGCACAACGTCGTGGTCGACAATTTGGCTCAGCTGCGCGACACGATGGCCGCCGACCTTGCCGATCTGGACGCCGGCGAGGAGAAGCTTGGTGCGCTGGAGAAACAGGCAACGATGGCGCGCGAGGCCTATGACCTCTCCGCCTCCGAACTGTCGACACTCCGTCACGCCGTGGCCTCGGGGCTCGCCAAGGCGGTGATGGCCGAACTCCCGGCGCTGAAACTCGAGCGTGCTGAATTCATCGTCGAGATTTCCAGTGAGCCCGCCAATCGGCTGGAGGAAGGCATCGACCAGATCGAGTTCTGGGTACGCACCAATCCCGGCACCAGGCCGGGCCCGATGATGAAGGTAGCCTCTGGCGGAGAACTTTCGCGTTTCCTGCTCGCGCTCAAGGTGGCGTTGGCCGATCGAGGCTCTGCGCCAACCCTGGTTTTCGACGAGATTGACACTGGCGTTGGCGGTGCGGTGGCCGACGCTATCGGCCAAAGGCTGGCGAGGCTTTCGAGGCGCGTGCAGGTTCTGTCCGTCACCCATGCGCCGCAGGTGGCGGCGCGGGCGGCAACGCATTTCCTGATCTCGAAATCCGGCACAGATCGCGTTGCCACTGGCATTGCCGAGATGGACCGTACCGCGCGCCAGGAAGAGATCGCACGCATGCTGGCCGGAGCCAGCATCACCGACGAAGCGAGGGCGGCGGCCGAGAGGCTGTTGCGCGAAAATGCGGTCGCGTCGTGAACTGTCTGGAGTGACCGCCAGGACTGGCGGAAGCGGTTTATTTTCGAGGGAATTTGCCGACTTTAGAGCGCCGCGCGTCCCTTCGGACGCGCAAAGGACGCTCTAACACTTTTTATCTACGCATCGTGTTTTCCGAAAATCGATTCCGATTTTTGGGCCGATGCGCTAGAGCAATTCCAGCAAAAGTGTGTAGCGGTTTTGCGTCCGGAATTGCGTAGAAACAAAGAGTTGGAGCGTTTCCGCGTTTCCGTGAATAACGGAAACGCTCTAGGTCCCGCAGTTGGGGAATGTCACGCCATGTCTGAACAGAACAAGCCTATCGAAGCCCTGAGCGCAGAAGAAGCGGCTGCAGAACTCGAGCGCCTTGCCGCCGAGATCAAGGAGCATGACCGCCGCTACCATGGCGAGGATGCGCCGACCATTACGGACTCCGAATACGACGCTTTACGGCGGCGCAATGCAGCGATCGAAGAGGCTTTTCCGGATCTCATACGGTCCGACAGCCCAACAGGCTCGGTCGGCGCGGCGCCGGCGGAAGGCTTTGCCAAGGTTCGCCATGCCGTGCCGATGCTCAGCCTCGCGAAGGCCTATACCGATCAGGATGTGGTCGACTTCCTGGAGCGGGCGAAGCGCTTCTTCGAGCGCGACAAGGATTTCGACATCGCCTTCACGGCGGAGCCCAAGATCGATGGGCTTTCGGCATCGCTTCGTTATGAGAATGGTGTCTTCGTTCAGGGCGCTACACGCGGCGACGGCGCGGTTGGTGAAGACATCACCGCCAATCTGAAGACCATCGCCGACATTCCACACAGGCTGAAGGGTACCGGCTGGCCTGAAGTCATCGAAATCCGCGGCGAGGTCTATATGACCTATGCCGAATTCCAGGCGCTGAAGGAACGCTCCGCTGCGGCGGGCGGCCAGGACTATGTCAATCCGCGCAATACGGCGGCCGGTTCACTGCGCCAGAAGGATCCGTCTGTTACCGCCAGCCGAAATCTCAAATTCTTCGCCTATGCCTGGGGCTACACCTCCGAGGATCCTGCACCGACGCAATATGGGTCTGTGCAGAAATTCGCCGACTGGGGGTTGCAGATCAGCCCGTTGATGGTGCGTGCCAAGTCGGTGGACGACCTGATCGCGCAATACAGGCTGATCGAGACGCAGCGCTCTTCGCTCGGCTACGACATCGATGGTGTTGTCTACAAAGTCGACCAGCTCGAGCTGCAGCGTCGCTGGGGCTTCGTCACAGGCGAGCCGCGCTGGGCGATTGCCCACAAATTCCCGGCCGAGCAGGCGACGACGATCGTGCGCAAGATCGACATCCAGGTCGGCCGCACCGGAACGCTGGCCCCAGTTGCCCGGCTCGACCCGGTTACGGTCGGAGGTGTTACCGTTGTCAATGTGACGCTGCACAACGAAGATTACATCAAGGGCTTCGACAGCAACGGCGAGCCGATCCGCGAGGGCAATGATGTCCGCATCGGCGATACGGTGGTGATCCAGCGGGCAGGGGACGTCATCCCGCAGATCGTCAGCGTGGTCATCGACAAACGGCCTGCCGACGCGGTGGCCTATGAATTCCCGCACACCTGCCCGGTCTGCGGGTCGGCGGCGACGCGCGAGGTCAACGAGAAAACAGGCAAGGAGGATTCGCGCCGGCGCTGCACCGGCGAGCTGATCTGCCCGGCACAAGCGGTCGAGAGGTTACGGCATTTCGTGTCGCGTGGCGCTATGGACATCGAAGGCCTGGGCGCCGAAAACATCGATCTGTTTTTCAACGCCGGCCTTCTCGAGACGGCTGCGGATATCTTCAGGCTGAAGGACCGGCGCGCGGAGGTGCAGCAGGCGCTGTTCGAGCGACGCGAGGCTCAGGCGCTGGCACGCGAGGCGGCCAAAGGCACGAGCCGCAAGAAGGTGTTGACGGCCGACGAGCGTACCTATGACGGGCTCGAAAAACTTTTCGACGCCATCGATGCGCGTCGCGAACCGGAACTGGACCGCTTTATCTTCGCGCTTGGCATCCGCCATATCGGCGAAACGACGGCTGCAGCGCTCTCCAAGACCTTTTCGACCGCGGAAGAATTCATTCGTGTCGGCAAGGAAGCGTCCAAGGCGGATGATCCGCATACCGTCTTTCCGTCCATCAACGGCATTGGCCATACGGTTATCGGCGCGCTGTGCGACTTCTTCGGCAATGAGCGCAACGATGATGTGCTGGATGCTTTGCTGCAGCAGGTTCACCCGAAGCCCTATATCGTCAATGTGTCGGCAGACAGTCAGGTTGCCGGAAAGACCGTCGTGTTCACGGGTTCCCTGGAGAAGATGTCGCGATCGGAAGCCAAGGCGATGGCAGAACGGCTTGGCGCCAAGGTCGCTGGATCGGTATCTGCCAAAACCGATCTTGTCGTTGCCGGGCCGGGCGCGGGTTCAAAACTCAAGCTGGCGAGCGAGCTGGGCATCGAAGTGATTGACGAGGACGCCTGGTTCGAAAGGGTCGGGCGGAGCGGGTGATGACCGGAACGTTCACCGGCTTCGGCCAGAAGGCCATTCCATTCCTGAAGGCGCTGGATTTTCACCAGAGCCGGGAGTGGTTCCAGGAAAACCGCGACCTGTTTGAAAGCGAACTGCGTGAACCGCTCGGCAATCTGGTCGAGACGCTTTCGGAGCGCTTTGGCGCAGTGGGGCTCGGTTTGCGCGGCGACCGCAAGAAATCGCTGTTCCGGATCAACCGTGATGTGCGTTTCTCAAAGGACAAGCGCCCCTACACCACGCATGTGTCCGCGATCCTGTCACCCGACGGCACAAAGATGGAGCAGGGTGTTTTCTTCTTTCGCCTGGGTCTCGACGCCTGTTTTGCCGCGGTTGCCTGGTGGCAGCCGGAAACCGCAATGCTGCAGGCAATGCGCCGTTCGATCGAGACGAAGCCGGAGCAATTCCGCAAGCTGGTAGCCGCCTTGAAAAAAGGCAAGCTGGAGCTCGGCACGCAAGATGCCATGAAGCGCATGCCGCGTGGCTTCGAGCATGTCGCCGAGCCAGATCTTTCCGCAGCGATCCGCAACCGGCATTTCGTTGTGCGGCAGGAGGTCGATCCGGCTTTCATCCACGCGCCGGAACTTGCCGATGCACTGGTGGATTTCGCGAAGCGCGCCCGGCCGCTGCTCGACTGGGGCAGGGCAATTCAAGGCACGATTGTGCCAGTCGCGCAGGACTGAAACACGGCGGAAAGCATCATTTTCGCTGATCGTTTGGCTCAAGCGAATTGGTGTGACATCCGACGGCTGGCTACCTACATGTCTCCCTTCCGGTGCATCGGCACGAAAATCGCGATCGATTTTCGGCAAGCATGATGTGTCGATCCAAAGAGTTAGAGCGTCCTTTGCGCGTCCGAATGGACGCGCGGCCCTCTAAGGGGAGCAGTTCATGTCATCGGAAGCGATAGCCGAGAGGTCCAGAGCAAGCGAATTCTGGGATGGCGTGCGGCTCAGCACGCCGGTGGTGGTGGCTTCCGCGCCGTTCGCCATGCTGTTCGGTGCGCTTGCCGTCGACAACGGGTTCTCGGTCGTCGAGGCGACCTTGATGAGCGCAACGGTCTATGGCGGTGCCAGCCAGATGGTCGGTATCGAACTGTTCGGCCAACATGTCGCGCCCTGGCTGATCGTGCTTTCCATCTTCGCCGTGAACTTCCGCCACGTGCTTTATTCGGCCGGCATCGGTCGGCGCATCACACACTGGCCAATCGTGCAGCAGGTGCTCGGCTATTTCATCCTCACCGATCCGCAATATGCCATTTCCGAGCGCAGGGCGGAAAACGGTCAGACGGTCAGTTTCATCTGGTACCTTGGGCTCGGTCTGCCAGTCTACGTGTTCTGGGTGGTGGAAACCGCGCTCGGTGCTTATTTCGGCAAGCTGATCAGCAACACCGGCTCGCTCGGCATTGATTTCCTGCTGCCGATCTATTTCTTCGGCCTGGTCATGGGTTTCCGCAAACGGCCACTGTGGTTGCCGGTGGTGGCAGTGAGCGCCGTAGCATCGATCATCGCCTACAAAACCGTCGGCTCGCCGTGGCACGTCTCGATCGGCGCGGTCGCCGGCGTACTGCTCGCTGTCATCCTGCCGCCGCATCACAGCGGTGTCGGTGCCAGACCCGGCACCGAGGCGGAGGAACAGCTGTGAGCACGACATTCTGGATCATCATCGCGGCTGCGATCGCCACCTATCTCACCCGCGTCGGTGGCCATCTCGTCATCTCGCGTTTCGAGCGGGTGCATCCGCGCGTCGAGGCAGGGTTGAATGCCGTGCCGGCAGCGGTGCTGACGACGCTGGTGGCACCGGCAGTCCTGAGTGCAGGCCCTGCTGAATGGGCCGCGCTGATCGTGGCGGGCGCGGTGTCGCTACGCGGTGGATTGTTGTCGATGTTCCTTGCCGGAGCCGCCGTGCTCATCCTGGCACGGCAGTTCATGGCTTAAGAGGCTTCCGCAAAACTGAGATGGCGCCTTAGCGTTTCCGCTTTTCTCGGAAACGCTCTAATTCTACGCAATTCCGGACGCAAAACCGCTACGCGCTTTGCTGGAATTGCTCTAGAGAGGCGCGGTCACCTTTTCCAGCCAGGCCACCGTTTCGCCATCGACCATCGGGCCGATCTCGGCAAGCACACGGGCGTGATAGGCATCCAGCCATTCAAGTTCGGCCTTGGTCAAAAGATCGGCACGAATGAGCCTGCGGTCGATCGGCGCAAGGGTCAGTGTCTCGAAGCCATGCATGGCAATGTCGCCGCCTTCAACCTCTTCCGCCGGTGTGACGATGATCAGGTTTTCAATGCGGATGCCGTAGTGGCCTTCCTTGTAGTAGCCAGGCTCGTTGGACAGCATCATGCCGGCCAGAAGCTTTTCCGTGCCGGTACGGGCGATGCGCTGTGGCCCCTCGTGCACGGCAAGGTAAGAGCCGACGCCGTGGCCGGTGCCATGTGCGAAGTCGCATCCGTGGCGCCATAGCGCCATGCGCGCAACTGCATCGATTTCCGAACCCCGTGTGCCGGCCGGGAAGCGCAGCATCGAAATGCCGATCATGCCCTTCAGCACCAAGGTGAAACGCTCGCGCATCTCTTCCGTAGGCCTGCCGACCGGAACCGTGCGGGTTATGTCCGTGGTGCCATCCTGATACTGCGCCCCGGAATCGAGCAGGAACAGTTCGTCCTTGGCGAGCTTGCGGTTGGTCTCGGTCGAAACGCGGTAGTGCATGATGGCGCCGTTGGGACCAGCGCCCGAAATGGTAGCGAAGGAGACGTCGCGCAGCGGCATCTGCGTTTCCTCGCCTGTCTGGCGGCGGACCTGCTCCAATTGCTTGACCACGGTGATTTCGTCGAGCGTACCGGGCTTCTGCCGATCGAGCCAGCACAACAGTTTGGCGACCGCAGCGCCGTCGCGCCGATGGGCGGCTCGGCTGCCGGCGATCTCGGCCTGGTTCTTGATGGCGCGCGGGATACGGGCAGGGTCTGCGGTGGAGACGACGGTGCCGTCATTGTCCTCCACCAGCGTGCGCAGCCTGTCGGCGGCAAGCACCGGGTCGAGCGCGATCTTGGCGCTGTTCTTTGCCAAGGCCACGATTGCGCCTTCGAATTCCGCTGGTTCGTGCGGATCGCAGAGCTGGGTGAGATAGGCCGCGACCGTGCGTGAGAACTTGCGGCTATCCATGAACAATTGATGCTTGCCGTCGGCTGCCAGGATGGCGAAGCCGAGCGCCAGCGGAGTATGCGGGACGTCACCGCCGCGAATATTGAACGCCCAGGCAATCGACGAGGGGTCGGTCAACACCGCATGTGTCGCGCCTTCCTTGGCGATTGCGGAAGCAAGTCTTGCCAGCTTGTCCTTGGCGAGTTCGCCGGCAAAAGCCTGTGGGTGCAACTCCACCGGCGCGATCGGCGCATCGGGCTGATCGTCCCAGATGATGTCGATCGGGTTTTCGGTTACCGGCACCAGTTCCGCACCGGACTTCGTCGCTGCTGCCCGCAGTGCTTTCACTTCGCCCACAGTGTGCAGCCACGGATCGAAGCCAAGGCGTGCCCCCTTGCCGAGATTCTCCGGGATCCAGGAGGCCGGCGGATTGTCGATCAGGCTTTCGATGGTGAAGATATCGAGATCGACCTCGGCACGTACCTGCAGCGTGTAGCGGCCATCGACGAAGATGAAAGCACGGTCGCGCTGCACGATGGCAACTCCCGCCGAACCGCTGAAACCAGTCAGCCAGCGCAGCCGTGCCGCACGGTCCGGAACATATTCGCCCTGATGCTCGTCGGCGCGCGGCACTACGAAACCGTCGAGACCATTTTCGTTCAGCCATCCACGAAGTCTGGCGACGTGCGGTTTGCCAACTGTGGGGTCGCCAGCGGGGTCGAAAGTCTGGAACATCGATGCAAACCTGTCATTGTTTGACTGCTTGGCCGGACCGTAGCCGCGTGGTAGGCACCTGACAATCGGCGCCCCAGAGCAATTTCCGGAAAAGCGTGTGACGGTTTTCCGTCCGGAATTGCGTAAAAACAAAGAGTTAGAGCGTTTCCGCGTTTCCATGAAAAATGGAAACGCTCTGTGGTCCAGTTCAGCGCTTCATATGGATCGTCACCCAGCCCTCACGGCGGGTGGTGCGTACATGACGGAACTGCTGGCCTGCATAAGCCGCCACAACCGCATCGCGCTGGCGGTCGAGAATACCGGAAAGGACGATAGAGCCGCCGGGTGTCAGATACTTCGCCATTTCGGGCGCCAGCTTCATCAAAGGTTTGGCCAGGATGTTGGCAACGATCAGGTCGAACGGGGCGCGAGAACCGAATACAGGATGATGGAAGCCGGGCGCGGTCACCGCTTCGACCAGGCCGGCAACATGGTTCAGGCGCGCGTTGGCGGCGGCAACCTCGACCGCGACGGGGTCGATGTCGGTGGCGAGCACCGGTATATGGGCGAGGCGGGCAAGTGCGATGGCCAGCACTGCACTGCCGGTGCCAAGATCCAGCGCGTTGCGTGGTTTCTCGCGGATGGCGACCCGTTCCAGCATGGCCAGACAGCCGGCGGTGGTGCCGTGGTGGCCCGTGCCGAAGGCCAACCCTGCCTCGATCTCGATGGCGATGTCGCCGGCATGCCGCTTTTGGCGATCGTGCGCGCCGTGCACGAGGAAGCGGCCAGCGCGCACCGGCTTCAGGCCTTCCAGCGAACGGGCCACCCAATCGACGTCGGGCAGCACCTCGCGTTCAACCTGCTTGGCGAAGCCCAGAGAGGTCAACTCGGTCTTCAGCCGCGCTTCGATCGGCTCGATATCGCCATCGGCATAGAGCGAGACTTCGTGCAGATCTCGTTCTTCGTCGAGTTCCAACACGGCGAGCGGCAAACCGTCTTCCTCGAAGGCGAATTCAAGGGCGGCGAAGATGCGGTCGGCCTCGGCCTTGGAAGCGATCAGAAAAAGGCGCGTCTGGCCCATGGGCACCTGTCTTGCGGCATGCGCCGCGTTGAAAAGCTGATTAGCCGTCTTTGGCCAGTCGCTTCAATTTGGCAAGTGCGGTCTCCGGATTTTCCTCATAAGCGATGGTGCCGAAGAAATCGCCCTTGCGATTAAGCATCAGCACGGAAGCGGTGTGATCCATGTTGTATTCGCCGTCACCGGTGTCGACCCGCTTGAAATAGATACCGAAGGACTTGGCCATGGCGCGCACCTTGTCGGGTTCGCCGGTGATGCCGACGATACGGTCGGAGAAGTTGCTGACATAGTTCTTCATGACATCGGGCGTGTCGCGCTCTGGATCGATCGAGACGAAATAAGCTTTGATGTCCTTGCCTTCCTCGCCCAGCGTCTTCAGCCAGCCGGCGAGTTCAAAAAGCGTGGTTGGGCAGACTTCCGGGCAATGGGTGAAGCCGAAGAATACGACGGACGGCTGGCCGCGGAAAGCGGCTTCGGTCACTGGCTTGCCGGCCTGGTCGGTGAGCGCGAAGGGGGCGCCAAAAGGCTGGCCGCCATAGTGGCCGCGATACCAGTCGAAGGTCAGCCAGCCGATGCCGGCAGCCATGAGAACCAGTATGCCGATGAGGATTGAGCGCATCATGAGAACGATCCGGGACAGAAGTCATTTCGGCGTCGCCGGCCTGATTCTGCAGAACACCCGGCGGCGAGACCATGTTCGGCGGAACCTTATCGCCTTGCCGGAATGAGCGCAAAGTGCGTCATTGACGCAACCCTGTCGTCGAAAAGCTTGCAAGATGGCTCTCTTGATCCCAACTGAAACCGGACAATCGCGCCAGCACAAGGAGGGTTTCTTGTTCTCTCGGACCGGACGAAAACTGATTGGCGGGGCACTCGTTGCCTGTTTTGTCGGTGTCGCAGGGGTGGCATTGGCGCAGCAGGTCGGCAAAGTCGGCGTTGACTGGCTGGGCAACGACATCGTGGTCGAAGCCATCAAGGACCCCAAGGTCGAAGGCGTGACCTGCCACGTCTCTTATTTCGACCGCGGCGTCATCGATCGGCTGCAAAAGGGCAACTGGTTCGAGGATCCATCGGATTCGGCGATTTCTTGCCAGCAGACCGGACCAATCAGCATCAGTGACATCGATTTCGGCAAGGGCGGCGAAGAGGTGTTTAAGCAGGGCATCAGCCTGATCTGGAAGAAGCAGGTGGTGAACCGCATCTACGACAGGGCCAATGACACGCTGATCTATCTCTCGCATTCGCGTCAGGTGCAGGATGGGTCGGCCAAGATGGCAATCTCGACCGTGCCGCTCTACGGCCAGAACGTCACCTGGAAGAACGGCAAGCCGCAATAGAACAGCTTGCGAGGCGCGAAGGCGGCGCGTAAAGCCGCGTCATGGACCGCAGCGACGATCTCGTGCCCAAGGACCCGGAACCGCGCATTCATTCGACCGCGGAGCTGAAGTCGTGCCGTGTCGGTCGCTATGCGGCGATCGGCGAGCGTGTTGTGCTGCGCGAGGTGACGGTCGGCGACTTCTCCTATTTCGAGCGCCATGCCGAGGCGATTTACACGACCATCGGCAAATTCTGCTCGATTGCTGCCAACACGCGCATCAATGCGCTCGAGCACCCGATGGAGCGGCTGACCACACACAAGGTCAGCTACCGGCCGAACGAGTATTTCCGCTGGCTCGGCGTGGATGGCGGTTTCCGCGAGCGTCGGCGCTCAAAACCGGTCACCATCGGCCATGACGTGTGGATCGGCCATGGTGCGGTGATCCTGCCCGGTGTGACCGTCGGCAATGGCGCTGTGATCGGCGCCAATGCGGTCGTGAGCGGGGACGTGCCTGCCTACACAATTGTCGCGGGTATACCCGCGAAACCGCTGCGCCGGCGTTTTTCCGAAGAAATTGCCACACGCATTGAAGCGCTGGCCTGGTGGGAATGGTCGCCGGAGAAACTGGCTAGGGCTGTCCCTGACATGCAGGTACTCGAGATCGAGACCTTTCTCGACCGCTGGGAAACTCAGGCCTAGAGCGTTTCCGTTTTTCACGGAAAAGCTCTAACTCTTTGTTCTTACGCAATTCCGGACGGAAAAGCGTTACACACTTTTCCTGGATTGCTCTGGTCGCTCCCGGCATTCCACAGCTCCCCATTCTTAACCATGACAGTTTTCGGGAAGTTTTCGTGGAAGTTGATGGCGGCTATTTTCTTAACCATTCATGGTAACCAAATTGCTTAACGTAAAACATTAAAGTTAAAAAATAGAAAACACTGTGTATTCGTAGATTATGACTTTCTCATCCTTGTGTGGTTTTTAGCGATGTGTACTATCCGATCTCAGAGGTACTGATGAAAGGGCGGAAGTAAACACTGTTGTAACTAGGAGAGAAGTCATGAAGAAATTCGCACTTGTACTCACTGCTGCAGTTGTTTCATTCTCGACCGTCAGCGCTTATGCGGGCGGTTTTGGTTCCCGGGGCAACAGCAATAACTCGGGCGGTGGGCTCATCAACATTTCTCCCGGCATTGCGCTCGGTGATATCGGCATCCTGAACGGTTCGCCGATCCTGAGCGGCAACAACACCCAGGTGGGTGGCATCCTCAATGGCGTGGGCGTTGGCATCCTGGGCGTTGGCACCGGTGTCAGCAAGGTCACCAACGGCATTCTGGGTGGCGGCAACAACTACAAGCTCGGCCGGCACTAATATAAGGGGCGGTTTGCCTGAATATGGCAGCCGAAGGGGCGGGAGGGTGTTGCAACCCTTCCGCTTTTGTCCGTTTTACTTGATGGCGCAATTCCAGGAAAAGTGCGTAGCGGTTTTCCGTCCGGAATTGTGCAAAAACAAAGGGCTGGAACGTTCCACGTTTCCGAGAAAAACGGAACCGCTCTCGTGACGATCAGATCTTGGCGCGCAGGCCGATGAAGGTGTCGACCGTGTTCTCGTCCACGTCGATCACTGTTTTGTGGATGCGGTTGACGTCCACCCGCAGCACGACGGATGCCCTAGCGCTCGCATCATAAGTGGTCTCGGCGTAAAAGACGCGCTTACGCTCGACATTCTCCCAAAGCAGATTGCGCTTGAATTCGCAGGCGACGCCGGAGGCCAGTTTCAGGTTCTCGCGCAGCTTGTAGGACACCTCGAATTCGCCGCGGTTGACCCAGGAGGCCAGCGGATCGTCGCTGTCGGCGGTCTCGTAGCGGCCGTACCAGGTTCCGCGCAGCTCAAAACCTTTCGGCAGCGGCTTGACGATGGACAGCTGCCAGGCCGGACGAATGCGCGAATAGGTGTCGTCAGCGCCGTGCAACAGCTCCGCACCCAATGCCAGGCCGGCAGTGGCGCCGCCGGTGCCGGTATAGGTGATCTCCCCGCGCAAACCGAACTGGTTGAGGGAAACGCCGACGGGCGGCTCACCCAAGCGTTCAACGGCGATACGCAACGCCGAACCCTGAACACCGAAGGTGAATTGGCCGACGGTGCGAATGAGCTTGAGCGCGATCTGGACATTGCGCTTGTCGGGGTCCAGCCGGGCCGGCAGGAAAATGTCGTCTTCGAAACGGGTGAGACCTACCTTCTCAAGGCTGGTCATGGCATCGACGATGAGGGCCATCTGGTTGCCCAGGTCGAGGCCGACCTGGATCTGTCCGCTGGCAACCTGCTTCAGCGTGCGCGTTCCAATGGTGAAGGGACCGATGTCGATGTGGTCACCGTCCCTGGTGGCATTGTAGGCCAAGGTACCACGCAGTTCGAGCCCACCGGCAAAGCGGCGAAAGGCCTGAACCTGCACGCCGCCCGCAGTGTCGTCCTCGATGCTGACCGCGTCATGTCGGGTCGCCCGCCCTTCGGCGTTCAGCGAAATGTAAGCGTCGTTGTCGCCCCATTTGCGCGACAAAGTGGTACGCAGCAGCGAATACCAGTCGGCGATCGGCCGGTCGCTCTCCATCGCATTGGTCGTGTAGTGGCGTTCGATGCTGGTGGTGAGGGTGGGTTCGACTGTTTCGCCAGCCTGTGCTGCCGCGCCTGCGAGGCCGAATGCTGCGCCGGCGGTGACAACAAGAAACCCGCCGCGCGCTCTCGCCATCATTTGTACCGGAATCTCACCGGCTGCTTCGGCGCTGGAATGTCGAGCCACATACGACCGATCCTCAGGGGAGGCGGCCCAAACCCCTTCCGCCTGCGCGTGCGAGACGGAAGGGGCTTGAGGTACCGCTCAGGGCGGAATTGCAAGCATGATCGCCTGCAAGATCAGGATCTCATAGAATGGATAAGGATATGTTACCTTTTTCGCATGTACTGTATTAGAAATAGAGAAGAACTTGCTCAACTGCCCTCGAATTCCCGCAACAACTTGCGGGGTAGGTGGTTTTGTTTTCTTTCCGAAGAAGAGAAGGTTTTCTGGCCAGCGGTTGGCGTATCCGATCCAAACCCGTTAAAAGGGTGGACCCCAAAATACGACAGGCTGTTTTGTGACCGACTGGCTGGAGATGCTGAAACAGGAAACGGCAACCGGCGAACGCATGGGCCGCGAGGTGCCGGATATGCTCGCGCATCCCGACATCAGTGCGGAGCAGGTGCTTGCGCTGTTCTCTGCGCTCGACAAGCAGGCCGACTTTGCCGAGAAGCTCAAGCAGGCACTGGAGAAATTCGGCCACGATTTCCCGGTGATCACCGCCGCTGAACGCCTGGAGGAGCGCTATGCCGATCTTGCCGCGACCGTTGCCGACAAGCTCAAGGCAATGCGCGGGTAACGCCTGCAGCTGATCATCCGGGATCGGTCTGCGCCAACGTTAGATGATCCTATTGCCGCGAGAGCTGCGCTTACGCGCCGCGGCCATTGTCGGCCACTGTCGTTGCCTTGGGCCGCGAGCCGCCACCACCGCCAACCACAACCAGACGGTTGATCTTGCCTTTTTTGAACGCGGCGAGGAAGCGCTTGTAGTCCTTGAAGGCAACGCAGCCGTGCGATTCCGCGCGCCCGCCACGCAGCAGATAGGAGTGCGCCAGCAGGCCGTTGCGACCGTGCTTGACCTTGCCATCCACCGGGGTGAGGCGGATCGCCTCGACGCCATGGAACAGAGATTCACGCATCGACAGCTTGTAGGTATCGGGTGGGGTAGGGCCGCGCATTTTCTGGCCCACGTAACGCACATTGTCGGCCATTGAGCCGATGCCGGAATGCGCCTCCAGCTTGGTTCCGTCGGGCATGGTGACGGTGGCGGAAGCGATATCGTAAACGGCGGTGCCGTTGCCTGCCCTGGCGCTTGAGCCGCCAGGCGATGAGAACAGGTTGCGGAAGGCCTGACCCAGGCCGCCGCTTTCAGAAGGATTGTCCGGCCGCGCGTAGGCAAGCACTGGCTGAGCCGGCTGGCTGATGCGCTTTGCCGGCTTGCGCACCGGTTCGTCATCGCGCTCGGGCTCTGCATCGGCGCGACGGCGGGTTTCGGGCTTGGTGGCTTCCTCCGCGCGGGGGCGGTAAGCCGGTAGCGGTGCGTTTTCAGGAACGGCAGCGAAATCGGGACCTTCGATCACTTCGCCGGAGTCGGCAAGTGCGAGCTGTTGCTCGTCGTCTGCGTCGTCTTCCTGGTCTGGCAGGACAAGACTTGCCACCAGAACTTCGCGCACGGCGGCATCGGGGGTAGGGGCGGCATCCGCGAAGCCGAGCTCCATGGTGGACGGAGCGGACAAGGCAAGTGCGACACGCGCGGCGCGTTCCGGCTCAGCAAGGCCGGGACCGAAACGGTCGGCATCCGGTATACCCAGCGCGCGTGCGAAACGCTCGTCGAGTGGGTCCTGTGGTGCATTGGCGGCGGCTAGTCTCGCAGATTTGTCGGCAGCTTCTGCCGCTGCTGCCAGTTGGCGGCGTTTGCTCCATTCGTGTGCCACCAGTGCCTGCTTGAGCCTGGAGGCAGCCTCCATCGACTGCATGCCAGCACTGGCCACGCTGATGCGTGTGGGCAGGAAATGCGCGTTGGCACGGATCGAGGTCGCGGCCGAATAAGCGCCGGCGACGGTCGCCAGCGACCAGATCGCCAGCACCGCGCCTGCCGTGGGAATGACCACCCAGCCTGAGATCCGTGCGGAACGGGCCAGCACTGTCTTCAAACCAGAGGCGGGATCATTGCCCCGGAATTTTTCACGCACGAACGCCATACCGACCGAACTTCCTTCAATCGGCGCAACACGCAGAAACCGCCTTACCCATTCGCCCGCCGGAATACCGGTCGCGCGTGGCGGTCCTTTGCCGATTATCTCAAAGGATGGACAAAGATGGTTAACCAATCCCTGTGTCGCCCCTCGTTGGATTGGAGCCCGCCGCGAAAAACCCTCCTAAAAAGGCAGGAAAGCGGCAAAATCGCTCGCTGGCAAGAATTTTCGGCCTTTGGCGTGGAAAAAATGACGCAGGGGAAGGCGGGTGAGGCGCGTTACCTTTGGTTTTTGGGAGTAAGCAGGCCATTCCTGACAGATCTGTCAGCAGATCGGGCAGACGATCAAAACGGATCTACATCCTGCCCTATATCGATCCGATGACCCACAAAACAATCACCAATCCAGCCCCCTCGGAACGCGAAGATGTCGTCCCGCTGGTTTCGGTTGCTGCCATGATCGCTGCGCTGTTTGCCGGCAGCACGGCACTGACACCACTTTATGTCATCTACCGGGAGGCGTTCGGTTTCTCGCAGGTCACGCTTACTCTGGTCTACGCCATCTATGTGATCGGCAATCTGGTGGCGCTCTTGCTGTTCGGGCGTGTGTCGGACGTGATCGGCCGTCGTCCGACGGTGCTGGCTGCCGTGGCCGTGACGGTGATGAGCGCCGTGCTCTTCCTTCTCGCCCGCAACCTGGCCTCGCTGGAGATTGCCAGGGTGCTGAGCGGGCTGGGCATTGGGGTTGGCGTGGGAAGTGGTACCGCCTGGCTCAGCGAACTGATCGCGACGGAGGACAAGACTTTCGCCTCGATGATTGCGACAGGTACGAACTTCGTTGGGCTTGGCATCGGCGCGCTGATCGCAGGGCTGCTTGCCGAATACGCACCATTGCCATTGCGGCTGACGTTTATCGTCTATCTGGCGGGGCTTGGTGTCGTGGCGGTTATGGTCTGGCGCACGCCAGAGACGGTGCGCAAGCCGGGTCATCTGGCGGACGTGTCATTCCGGCCAAGATTGGGATTGCCGCCCGAGGTGCGGGCACATTTCGTGGCGCCTGCCGTCACCGGTTTCGGTGCGATGGCCTTGGTCGGCTTCTTTGCGGCACTTGCCCCAGGTGTGTTGGCAAGGGACCTCCACATCGCCAATCATGCTGCCGCCGGTGCACTGTTTTTCGAGTTGGCTTTAATGGCAGCGCTGACCATCGCGTTGACCGGTCGGCTGGCCAGTCGCCACGCCATGCTGGCAGCGCTGGCGTTGATGCCGCCGGCAGTGGCGCTGGTGGTGGCTGCCCAATGGTTCGGTTCGCTCAGCATCATGCTTATCGCCACCGCGCTGTGCGGAATTGCTGCCGCGCTCGGCTATCGCGGCAGCCTGCAGGTGGTGAACCAGATCGCGCCGCCCGCGCGCCGGGCGGAGATCGCTTCGGTCTACTTCATCTGCTGTTTCTGCGGCAATGCGCTGCCGGTGGTCGGTATCGGCGTGATCTCGACGCTGGTCAACGCCACTGCCGCCAGCCTCGCTTTCGCAGGCATGATCGTGGTCTTCGCGCTGACGGCACTGGGGTTTGGAATGAAATACCGGCGGTGAGGGGGAATCCATCGCGCAATTTGGACTTGCGTACATACCATACGTACGGTATGTACGGCCTATGCCAAGACCAACCAAGACAAGTCCCGACCGTGGTGATGCCCGAAGCAGGCTGCTCGATGCGGCACGCGATGTCATTCGTACCAAGGGTTTCACCGCAGCTTCCGTTGAAGATCTGTGCGAGGCGGCGGAGGTGACCAAAGGCGCATATTTCCATCATTTCAAAAGCAAGAACGCGCTCGGTATCGCCGCGGCTGAAAATTGGTCGGCCGGAACCTCGGCCTTCTTCGCCGCGGCCCCCTATCATGCGCCGGACGACCCGCTTGAGCGTGTGCTCGCCTATGTCGCGTTCCGCAAGTCGATCATCGAGGGCGAGATTGCGCAGTTCAGCTGTCTCGTCGGCACGATGGTGCAGGAGGTTTATGCGACATCCCCGGCCATTCGGGCGGCATGCGGGAGCAGCATTTTCGGTCATGCCGCCACGCTCGAGGCGGACATCGAAGCTGCCCGCGTAAAATACGGCGTTTCAGGCGGTTGGACAGCCGAGAGCTTGGCGCGACACACGCAGACCGTGCTCCAGGGTGCCTTCGTCATGGCAAAGGCCGGAAACGATCCGGCATTGGCCAGAGAAAGCCTCGACCATCTCCATCAATACATCAGGTTGCTATTCGGTCGTCCGGAGGAGGGACAAACGTC
This sequence comes from Mesorhizobium loti, assembly GCF_002858745.1. Lineage (GTDB taxonomy): Bacteria > Pseudomonadota > Alphaproteobacteria > Rhizobiales > Rhizobiaceae > Mesorhizobium > Mesorhizobium loti_F. Next base: position 43,571 of record NZ_PJRO01000002.1, read on the forward strand.
ATGACCACCATGATTGGCTGCGCATGCGGCAAGGTTGAGCTGGAAGTCAGTTCGGCGCCGATGATGAGCGTCGAATGCTGTTGCGACAGCTGCCGCGAGGCGGGTGCGCGGCTGGAAAAGCTTCCCGGTGCCAAGCCGGTCGTGCATGCGAATGGTACGACCCCGTTCGTTTTTCACCGCAAGGATCACGTCCAGATCGTACGCGGCGCGGAATATCTGAAAGAATTCCGTCTGACGCCGCAAGCCGGAACCCGCCGGGTGGTGGCGTCCTGTTGCAACACGCCGGTCTTCCTCGAATTCAAGGGCGGGCACTGGCTCAGCCTCTATGCCGGCCTGTGGCCCGAAGGCGCGCTGCCGCCGCTCGAACTGCGGACGATGACCGCCGACCTGCCGGATGCGTCGGTGCTGCCAAACGACGTGCCGAACCTGAAGCAGCAATCGCTGGCTTTCTACTGGCGCCTTTTCCGCGCCTGGGCAGCGATGGGCTTCCGCAGTCCGAAGATCGCGGTGAACGGTGAGATCCATGCCTGATCCCGCCGACAGGATAGAGATCGAAAACGTCGTCTCGCCGCATCACAAGCAGAAGGTGGACCGCGCCAAATACATGGCGATGCGCGAGGCATTGCTTGCCGTCCTGCCGGACAATCCGCCCGGCTTGACGGTGGCGGAAGCCAAGGACGCGCTGCTGCCGGATCTGTCCGAAGATCTATGGCCGGGTGGCGCGAAAGCGGGTTGGTGGCTGAAAGCCGTTCAGCTCGATCTCGAGGCAAAGGGCATCATAGGTCGCGCCGCGACGAAGCCGGTGCGTTTGTTCAGGCAAGCGGAGCGCAGGTGATAACAGCCGCGTTGGGACTGTTTGAGGTAAGAGCTCGCCGGTCACACTGCCTTCACGAACCCGTCCAGCACCTTCTTCTGTCCGGCGCGGTCGAAATCGATGGTCAGCTTGTTGCCGTCGATCGCTGCGATGTTGCCGTTGCCGAATTTCTGGTGGAACACGCGGTCGCCGACCTTGAAGGCTGACGGCGCGTCGGCAACCGATTTCGCCACCAATTCGCCCTCGATGGTGCGGCCCTTCACCGAGGTGCGACCCGCACCATAGCCGGAATCGACCTCGCCATAACCGATGCGCTCGACCTGGTGGCCGCTGCGCGTGCCCCAGTTGCGGTCGGTCGCTTCCGTGCGGTTCTGCTGCGCGCGCTGCCAACCCGGCGTGGCGTAGCTGTTGGAGAAGGAGCCCCCTTGATCGCCGCGCGCAGCCCGTCCGCCCGATGGCGAGCCGATGCTGTCGAAGCGCGAGGCGCCATACGGGTTCTGGCGCCCGGCCGAGAAGCCGCCTCTGCCGGAAGCGAAAGCCCCGCCGCCATAGGGGTTGCCATAGCCGCCGTAGCTCGAGCCATTGCCTTCCTGCACCTCGACATGTGCTTCCGGCAATTCATCGAGGAACCGGGAAGGGATGGTCGATTGCCACAGCCCATGGATGCGGCGGTTGGAGACGAACCAGATGTGCAGGTTCTTCTTGGCGCGGGTGACGCCGACATAAGCCAGCCGCCGCTCTTCCTCCAGGCCCGAGCGGCCGCCTTCGTCCAGCGCGCGCTGATGTGGGAAAAGGCCTTCCTCCCAGCCGGGCAGGAACACGGTTTCGAACTCCAGGCCCTTGGCCGAATGCAAGGTCATGATGGAAACGGCGTCGAGACCTTCGTTCTGCTCGGCATCCATCACCAGCGCGACATGTTCGAGGAAGGCGCGCAGAGATTCATATTCCTCCATGGAGCGGATCAGCTCCTTGAGGTTTTCCAGCCGACCCGGCGCTTCCGCCGAGCGGTCGTTCTTCCACATGTCGGTATAGCCGCTCTCCTCGAGGATCGTCTCAGCGAGTTCGGTGTGCGGTGTGGAATCGATCAGGCTCTGCCAGCGCGCGAAGTTGGCGGCGACTTCGCGCAGGGCTGCGCGCGGCTTAGGCTTCAGCTCGTCGCTTTCGGCAAGGCGGGCGGAAGCCTCCAGCATCGGCACGCCGAGCGCGCGGGCCGTGTCATGGATCTGGCGGATGGTGGCATCGCCCAGACCGCGTTTCGGCACATTGACGATGCGCTCGAACGCGAGATCGTCGCCGGAATTGGCGACGACGCGCATGAAAGCCATGGCGTCGCGGATTTCCTGGCGCTCATAGAAGCGTGGACCGCCGATGACGCGGTAGTTGAGTCCGATCTCGATGAACCGGTCTTCGAAGGAGCGCATCTGGAAGGAGGCGCGCACCAGGATGGCCATATCGTTCAGCTTGTGACGATTGCGCTGATGGGCCTCTATGGCCTCACCAACGGCGCGCGCTTCCTCGTCCGAATCCCAGGCGGCATGCACGTTGACCTTGGGGTCTTCCGGGTCTGGTCGGTCGGTGAACAGCGTCTTGCCGAGGCGGCCTTCATTGTGAGCGATGAGATGGGCGGCCGCACCCAGGATGTGGGCGGTGGAGCGGTAGTTGCGCTCAAGGCGGATGACGGTGGCGCCAGGGAAATCCTTCTCGAAGCGCAGGATGTTGTCCACCTCGGCGCCGCGCCAGCCATAGATCGACTGGTCGTCGTCGCCAACGCAACAGATATTGACCTTGTTTTCGCTCGCGCGCTGTTCCGCGCCTGACGGCGCGGGCGCTCCGCGAGGGCCTCGCGACGGCTCGGTCGCCCGGTCGGGCTCGCGGCCTTCGGCCGTTTGCACGCTGCCTGAGCTTTTTGGCCTTTGCGCCAGAAGTCTGAGCCACATGTATTGCGCGGTGTTGGTGTCCTGGTACTCGTCGACCAGTATGTATTTGAACTTGCGATGATACTCGGCCAGCACGTCGTGATGCTGGCGGAAGATGCGGATCGGGTGCAGCAGCAGATCGCCGAAGTCGCAGGCGTTCAGCGTGGTCAGGCGCGCCTGGTAGGCGCGGTAGAGTTCGCGGCCACGGCCATTGGCAAAGGCGCGTGCGTCGCCCTCCGGGATCTCGTCGGGACCGAGGCCCTTGTTTTTCCAGCCATCGATCATCTGCGCGAAAGTGCGCGGTGCCCAGCGCTTGTCGTCCAACCCTTCGGCCTGGATCAGCTGTTTGATCAGGCGAGTGACGTCGTCAGTGTCGAGGATGGTGAAATCGGAACGCAGCCCTGCCAGTTCCGCATGTCGTCGCAACAGCTTGACGCCGATGGAGTGGAAGGTGCCCAGCCACGGCATGCCTTCGACCGCCTCGCCGACCAGAACGGCGATGCGCTGTTTCATCTCGCGCGCGGCCTTGTTGGTGAAGGTGACGGCGAGGATCTGGCTCGGGAAGGCGCGACCGGTGGCCAGGATGTGAGCGATGCGGGTGGTGAGCACACGCGTCTTGCCGGTGCCGGCACCGGCAAGAACCAACACCGGGCCTTCGGTGGTCTCCACTGCCTGTCGCTGTTCGGGGTTGAGGCCCTTCAGATATTCGGGCGGGTTGTTGTGGCCCTGGCGCGCCGCCATGGCGCGGGCGGCGATGCCGGACGGGGCTGCCTGTGGCGAAGATGCGCGCGCAGCGTCGAAACGCGGAGCGTCGTCCTCGTCGAAGAAGGGCATGTCGTGATCGCCGGCCATTTCGCTTCCGAATGTAGTGATTCGGGCGAGAAAGGCCAGCAATGTTCACACACTGTTCCAGGATTCGGGGGCTTTTTGCTACGGTTGACGATGTGGCGCGGCATCGATAGCGTCTTGTTACGGCTTGACGCAGCCGGCAGTCCGCGCCTCGAAAAGGTATGGCGAATGCGTCGCGATGATCCAGTCTGGTCCTTGTCCCTGGGACGAAGGCACCGGCAATGCGGGCCCCGGTGAAGCTTTTCGTCCCGACGAGAAGGATCGCAGAGCATGCGTACATTCCTGGATGCCAAGGCGATGGCGAAAGCCATGCGCGAGGCGCTTGCCGCCAAGAACATCGAAATCCCTCATTCCGATGCGCTGGAGGTCGTTGCCCGTCAGTTCGGACTCGAGACCTGGAACATCCTGTCCGCCCGGATCGAGCGCGGGGAGGGCGGGGTACCCGCCAGTAAGGCCGGCATCGTCTTCGAACAGGCAGTACCGATCGTGCGCATCTTCGACGTTGCCAAGGCGCACGAATTCTATCTCGGCTTCCTCGGCTTCAGCGTCGATTGGGAGCACCGCTATGGCGACAATTTCCCGCTCTACACTCAGGTGTCGCGAGCGGACCTCAGGCTGCATCTGTCCGAACATTCCGGGGATGCCAGTCCGGGCAGCAACATGGTCGTCTATATGAGGGGTATAGCAGCCTTCCAGCGCGAGCTGGCGGCGAAGGATTATCGCTACATGAAGCCGGGACTGGAAAAAGTGGATGACCGGCTGGAAGTAGAGGTCATCGATCCGTTCGGCAACCGCATCCGCTTCATGGAGATCGTCGGAGGCGATTGATCCCCGGCGCCGGGCAGTGGTGTTTGTTGCCGGCGTTCCGAATATTTTCGGCAAGCGTTTCCTGAAATCCACAGTGGCGCCTTGTTATCGTCGCGGCGGGCGAGTTTAGTCTTTGCTCCTTTGGTGCGGTCGGTTAAGTCTGTCCGCGCCAACCATTCAAGGCGAGGCCATGCAAGAACCGTTCGAACCCAAACCTCCGACCACGGTGGACGACAATTTCGACAAGGCAGCCATTGCCGTGATCGTGGTTTTCGGTGCGCTCATCATCGGCGGCTTGATGGCGGCCAATCTGGTCTATGGCCACCGCAACGGCTTCCTCTACGCGCTGGGTGCGGCGGGTACCGCTTGGATCGCCGGCCACATGATCCTGTTCGATCTGCCGCGAGCCTATGCCATCATGGTGGCGGCGTCGTTCCTGCTCGCGCTTTTATCGACATTGGCCCTTGCCTGATCGACTGCGCGTCGCAAGCCGCGCGGTCGATCAAAAGATTCAAGATATTGTCGGGTTTTGCTGTGAGTCGACCGGAATCCGGTCGTGCACTCAAGCGGGGCCGCGTTTGGAACGTGCCTGCTTGATGACAGCGCGCCAGCGCAGCATGTCGAACGGGATCGGCTCGTTCGAGTTGGCGATCTGGAAAATTTCGTTGTTGAGGTTCTTCAGCGATCGCCAGAAGTCGTAGTCGCTGATGCGCGGGTCGGCAGCCAGCTTTTCCGAGAGCGCCTCGATATCGATTTTCATGCGTGTGTTTAGGCCGGTTTCCGCTGGCCCTTCTCCATGGCGTTCTGTTCACCTCACCCGTGGAGTGTTTTCTGGTGCAGCGTTGATTCGCTCAACGCGCCAAACAGGTTCTCCCCGTTCAACATTGATTAAGGTTAACGGCCTCGTTTGCAGCGGATCGCCGTTTCACGGAATGGCGACCCGTTCCATCTCCTTGTTTTGAAGCAATTCCGAACGGAAAACCGCCGCGCGCCTTTCCTGGAATTGTTTAACCTGCCTTGCGGCGAATGCCGATCGAGCGGCCGGCACGCTCCGGCACGGCCAGGCCGGCATGGGCCTCGCGCATCGCCTCGACCTTGGCCTGCACGTCGGGCGGGAAGGGGGCAACCTTCGGCCCGGCCATGTCGACGTGCAGGGAAAGCGATTCCGATGTCGCCGCCAGCCAGCCATCGACATGACGGATTTCCTGGTAGACACGCAGCCGCTTCTCGTCATGGTCGAGAAGCTGGAAGGTGGCCGTCACCTTGTGGTCGAGATGCAGCTCCTGCACGTAGCAGACGTGCACTTCGGCCGTGTAGATGGTGAGCTTGCGGTCGCGGGCGTAGTTCGGCCCCATGCCCATCAGCTCAAAAGCGTCGTCCGAGCAGCGGTCGAACAGCACGTTGTAATAGGCCATGTTGAGATGACCGTTATAGTCGATCCAGTCCTTCTCGATGTCCATGACGCGGGAGACAAAAGGGGCGGCGATGGACATTGCGATGTTTCCTCTGGCGCTACCGAATAATGCGCTTACGACGTGCCATGGATCGAATGTCAAATTCGATCCACTGGACAAAGCGTGCAAGCAGACTAAGCAGCTGTAATTCGAGAACAAGGGCCGCGATGGTCCAATCGCGGAGGAAAGCATGGCTCTGAGCGACCTCGTATCGGTCGAACGCAATGAGAATGGCATCGCTGCCGTGCTCGGCATCCTGAAACAGCAGCTCGGCGAGCGATTCCAGACCGGGCAGGCGATCCGCGAACAGCACGCGCACACCACCACCTACATCCCGACCCAGGCGCCGGATGGCGTCGCCTTCTGCGAGACGACCGAAGAGGTGCAATCGGTGGTGCGAGCCTGTGCCGAGCATCGCGTCCCGGTCATCGCCTTCGGCGTCGGCACGTCTCTGGAGGGCCACGTCAATGCGCCGGGCGGCGGGATTTCGGTCGATCTCTCACGTATGAACCGGATCCTCGCGGTCAACACCGAGGATCTCGATTGCCGTGTGGAGCCCGGCGTGACGCGCGAGCAGCTCAACCAGCATCTGCGCGATACCGGTCTGTTCTTCCCGATCGATCCGGGTGCCAACGCCACGCTCGGCGGCATGGCGGCGACGCGTGCATCGGGCACCAATGCGGTGCGCTACGGCACGATGCGCGAAAATGTACTGTCGCTGAGTGCCGTCATGGCAGATGGCGAAGCCGTGACGACCGGCCGGCGCGCCAGGAAAAGCTCGGCGGGTTACGATCTTACCCGGCTCCTGGTGGGCTCTGAAGGCACGCTTGGGATCATCACGGAACTGACGCTGAAACTGCAGGGCATTCCGCAGGCGATCTCGGGGGGCGTGTGCCCGTTTCCGACGCTGGAGGCAGCGTCGCAAGCGGTGATCCAGACCATCCAGATGGGCATTCCCGTCGCCCGTATCGAACTGGTCAATGCGCTGCAGATGCGCGCGATGAAGGCCTATTCCAAATTGGACTATCCCGAGAGCCCATGCCTGTTCCTGGAATTCCACGGCAGCGATGCCGGTGTGGCCGAACAGGCCGAAACCTTCGGCATGATCGCGGAAGAAAACAGTGGCGGGCCTTTCCTGTGGACGGCGGTGGCCGAGGAGCGCAGCAAGCTGTGGAAAGCGCGCCATGATGCTTATTGGGCCTCACTGACGCTCAGGCCCGGCGCCAAGGGGCTGTCGACGGATGTCTGTGTGCCGATCTCGCGCCTGGCCGAATGTGTGGCGGCGACCGAGGCCGATATCGCGGAAATGGGCCTGATCGCGCCGATCGTCGGCCATGCCGGCGACGGCAATTTCCACGTGCTGGCGCTGATGGATCCCGAGGACGCTGGCGAGGTGGCGCTGGTCGAGCGGTTCGTCGCCCGGCTCAACATGCGCGCGATTGCGATGGAGGGCACCTGTACCGGCGAGCACGGCGTCGGCCAGGGCAAGGTCGGGTTCCTCAAAGCCGAGCATGGCCACGGTCTCGACGTGATGCGCCAGATCAAGCACGCGCTCGATCCGGACAACATCATGAACCCCGGCAAGATATTGCCAGAGTAGTCTCGCCAAACCTGCAGGACGAGGTGGTTCATCGCGCGGCTGGCGCCGAGCAAGGCTGATCTTACCTGAATGGAAAACAGGCGGAACGGTTTCGCCGTTCCACCTGTGTTTGTTGCCCTATCTGGGATCAGCAGTCGCCGTTATAGAAACAGTCGTCGTCGCGGCGCTCCCGGTAGCGGCGATCGTAGTAGGGATCGTAGCGGCGTGGTTCCACAACCGGCGGGCCGAATGGATCATCGTCGTAGCGGCGCACCACACGACGCCCCGACGAACCTTCGCCGAACACGGCACGGCAGCCACGGTCGACCCAGATGGTGCCGGAGCCGCGGTCGTAGCCCCAGCTACGGTTGCGAACGCAGGGGCTGTTCGATTTCTGCCGCACGATGACGGCGGAACGGAAATCAGCCTGGCATTCATTGTACTGATCATTGTCGGACGAGCACGTAACCGTGCGTCCGGCATGAGCCGGCAAGCTGGAAGCCCCGACCAGGGCTGCAAAACCAATCAGGGAAGCGGCGGCAATTTTGATCACAGCGCGATCTCTTTTTCCGTATGTGCTCACTTTATGAAACGCCCTCGGCCGCACAAAGTGCCGCAGGGTGCTAACAAGGCGATTATCCCTATCGGATTCTGGCATTTTTCGATCAATGGAATTCACGAATGCACCGACAAATGTAACGGATTGCGAGATGCCACTTTATCAACGCAGTATTGCCGCTAGATTGCGGACACATTTCAACCCAACGGTTTCAGGGTAATGCTCGCCCGCCTGTTCGTGATTTTCGGTGGTCTGTTCGTGCTGGCGCTTCTAGCGGCGCTGGTGGTGCCGCCGTTTGTCGACTGGACGGGCTATCGTGCCGATTTCGAACGCGAGGCCAGCACCATTCTCGGCCGCAAGGTGACGGTGAGGGGCAGCGCGACGGCGCGGCTTTTGCCGTTCCCGTCGGTGACGTTCAGCGATGTCTCGGTGGCCGGCGGTACGGACGGCGTACCTGCGATGACGGTCGAGACCTTCTCGATGGATGCGGAACTCGCCCCTTTTCTGCGCGGCGAAGTGCTGATCTTCGATATGCGGCTGGTGAGGCCGAAGGCGACCATCGGCATTGCGGCCGACGGGAAGATGGACTGGACCGTCAGGCCGTCCTCGCCCTTCAATCCGGCGCAGGTGGCAATCGAGAAGCTGACGATAACCGACGGAGCGGTGGAACTGCACCAGGAGGCTGGCGGGCGCGTCACCACGCTGTCGGACATCAATGCGACTGTGTCGGCGAAAACACTGGCCGGGCCATGGCGTGCGGAAGGTATGTTGAAGGCCGATGGTGTTGCCACGCGTCTTTCGGTGACAACCGGCAAGGCCGATGGCGCCGGCAAGATCGCGCTTCGGATCAAGGCCGATCCCGACGGTTATCCGCTCACGGTCGAGGCGGATGGCAGTGCTGGCGTCGAAAACGGTCAGGCATTCTATTCTGGGCAGTTTCGTCTCCTGGGTGACAATGGAGCACAATCAGGTACAGCCGCGAAGCCGAATGGCGGATCTGCGAGTGCTGGCACCAAGGAGCCACCAACTTATCGCTTGAGCGGCAAGTTCCAACTCGATCATCGAAAACTCGCAGTCGACGAATTTCGTCTGGAAACCGGCCCTCTCGACAATCCTTACACCGCCGACGGGAAAGGCTCGATCGATCTTGGCGCCGACCCGCGTTTCGCCATCGAGGCGAACGGTGCACAGGTTCAGTTCGAGGAAATACCCGGCAAGGAGGGAACAGCAGCGTTGCCGCAACGCATCGCCGCCCTCGAGCGGGTGCTCCTTGCGCTGCCGAAACCGGTGATGCCGGGTTCCGTCGAAGTGAAGCTGCCGGCAGTCGTGGCCGGTGACACGACCATCCGCGACGTCGCTGTTTCGGCCGAACCCACGAGAGGTGGCTGGGCGGTGAAATCGCTGGCGGCAACCTTGCCCGGCCGCACAACGCTGGAGGCTGACGGGTTGCTCGGTGTCGACGGCAAGGTGCGTTTTACCGGTTCACTGCTGCTCGCCGTTGCGCAGCCTTCCGGTTTTGCAGCTTGGCTGTCGCAAGACGTTGATGAGGCGATCCGGCACCTGCCGGCTGCCGGCTTCCGTGCCCGGGTCGACCTGACCGATGCCAGACAAAAATTCGACGATCTTGAACTGGTACTGGGGACGGCGAGTTTTCGCGGCAGCCTCGATGCCAGCCAGCCAGCCGACGGCAAGCCGGCTGTCGTGACGAGGCTGGAAGGCGGAGCACTCGATGTCGAGGGGCTGACGGCCTTTGCATCGCTCTTCGTATCGGACAAGGGGGCGAACCGCTTCGTCGATGCCGATCTCGACGCCAAGATCAAGGCGGGACCGGTCGATGCCTGGGGTTTTTCGGCCGAAATGCTGGATACGGCGTTAAGGTTGCGGGCCGGTATGCTTGAAATCGACAAGTTGTCGATTGGCGGGTTGGCGGGTGCCTCGATCAGTGCCACCGGGCGCATGAAGGATTTCCCGAAAGGGCCGACCGGCAGTCTGGACGCTTCCCTTCTGGCACCCGACCTTGGGCCGCTGATCGATGCCGCGGCCGCCCGCTTTCCGGGCAACCGGCCGCTGGCGGCGCTGTCGGAGCATGGCAAGGCCTATCCGGATCTTTACAGGGATGCCCGCCTCGACGTGGTGATGAGTGCGGCCGACAATGGCGATGGCACCACGGGGCTGGCTCTGTCCGGCAAGGGCGCAGCCGGTGGTTCGGCGATGTCGGTGTCGCTGTCGGCGCATGGTCAACCGGGCGAGGTGGCGAAGGCCCCATTCTCACTGACCTTCGATGCCAGGAATCCGGATGCTGCAGCGCTCCTTGCGCTGTATGGCCTGCCGGCGTTGCCGCTCGGCATGGTCGGCGAGGCAACAACCGATATCACGGCACGGGGCACGCTTGCCGAGGGTGTCGCGACTGCCTTCAATCTTTGGGGACCGGATCTGCGAGCGCGCTTCGACGGCACGGTTACCGACACGCCGCAGGGACTGGCAGCCAAGGGCAAGGTCGCGCTCGACACGGCCGATATCGAACCCTGGCTGATGACGACCGGTGTCACATTGCCCGGCATGGGCCTGGGGGCACCAGTGGCAGTTGCCGCCGAGGCCGATTATGGCAACAACCGGCTTGCTTTTTCGGGCCTGAAGGGGAGTGCTGCCGGCACCTCCTTGTCGGGCGACGTTGTCGCGGAATTCGATGCCGCCAAGCCGCATCTGAAGGGGCAGCTGGCACTCGACACGCTGGATCTCGACCCTCTGGTGGCAATGCTGTTCGGAAACGATGCCCTGGCTGGTGGCGGTACCAACTGGCCGAAGACGCCATTTGCCGCCAAGCCGGCGCTGCAGCTGACCACCGATCTTGAACTGGCAGTGGTGAAGTTGTTGGCCGGCCCGCTGGTGACGGCGGACGACGCGATGCTGTCGCTCAAGCTCGGCGACGACGGGCTCGGGATATCCAGGCTGAAGGCGAAGCTGTTCGGTGGGGAAATCACCGGGCTGTTCGACCTGAAGAACAACGACGGTACCGGGTTGCTCAGCGGTCAGGCGACACTGACCGGCGCCGATCTTTCCAAGCTCCTGCCTGCTTCCGGTCTTTCAGGCGCAGGCACATTCAGTGCCAGCGTGACCACAAGCGGCAAGTCCATCGATGCACTGGTGGCTTCGCTTGCCGGTTCGGGAACCGCCTCGCTTAAAGGCGTGACGATTGCCAATCTCAATGCCGACGCGCTGCCGACATTGCTGGCGAAGGCAGATGGTGTCGGCCGCGATATCGATGCACGGCGCACGGCGGTGTTCGCACCCGAGATTGCCGGGCAGGGCTCTTTCGTCGTGCGTGACGCCGACGTCGCCTTTACCTTGGCTGGCGGGGTGCTGCGCGCGCCGCCGGTGAACTTCGAGACGCCGACGTCTTCCCTGTCAGCCGATGTTTCCGCCGATCTCGCAGCCGGCACAGTCGCAGCGCGAGGCACCGTCACTTACAAGGCTGGAGATGAGGCGTTGATCGGATCGGATCCGGCGCTGAACTATAGTGTCGATGGCCCGATCGAGGCTCCGATCCGCAGCTTTGACAGTGCCCCGCTGGCCCAGTTCCTTACTCAGCGGGCATTGGAGAAGGAGCAGCAGCGGGTGGAGGCCATGCAGGCCGCGCTGCTGGAAAAGCAACGGTTGCGTCGCGAGGCCCGCTACTATGCGGCGCTACAGGAAGAGCGGGATCGTGCGGATGAAGAAAAGCGCAGCATCGAAGAAGAGAAGCGCAAGGCTGAAGAAGCACGTCTGAAAGCTGAAGCCGAAGCCAAGGCAGCTATGGAGGCAAAAGCCAAAGTCGAAGCTGAAGAAAAAGCGCGCGCCGAGCAGGCGATCGCGGAAGCCGCTGAGGTGGAGCGACGCAAGGCTGAAACGGCGATCCGCGCCGCGCAGGAGGAAAAGGCAAAGCTGGATGCCGAACGCCAGGCAACGCCCGCTGGGCCCAGCGCGCCGGTGCGCAGACTCGACCCATTTTCGATCCAGGACTTCCTGAAAACGCTGCAATAGGCGCGTCGTGGCGAAGTCGCCCTTTGGGAGGCCGTCGTTGCTTGCGCTTGAGATCGGAAAGGGACTGCGGCATGGATATTGCAACGGTGCGCTTGGCTGGTCCGGACGATGTCGGTGCCTTCAAGCTGATACGACTGGAAGCGCTCAGGCTGGAGCCGGGGGCCTTTGCCAGCCGCGCTGAGGATTGGGAGACGCTGCCGGACGAAGAGTGGCTGCGGCGCATCACCGGCGGCGCTGTTTTCATTGCTTTTCGCGACAATGAGCCGGTCGGCTTGATGGGGCTGTTGCGTGAACAATCCGCGAAATCACGCCACCGTGCCGTGATCGTCATGGTCTATGTGCGGGCAAGCGAGCGTGGTGCCGGCACCGCCAAGGCCTTGCTGGATGCGTTGAGCGAACACGCACGTGATGCCGGCATCCTGCAACTGGAACTGACAGTCAGTACGGAGAACCCGGCAGCGCAACGCTTCTATGCGCGCGAAGGCTTTGCCGAAATCGGGCGCCTGCCTGCCGGATTGATCCATGAGGGCAGGGAGATCGATGAAGTGATGATGACCAAACGCATCGGCTGACAACGTCACGGTGCGCTTTCGCTCGAACCTCGCTTCACCCAATCCAGCACGTAGAGCCGTAGCGCTGACGACAGGTTGGCCTCGCGGGGGCGCCGCTCGTCGATCTCGGCCACGAGTGCTGCCACGGTAAGCCCCCGGCTTTCAGCGATGGCGGCAAGCTCGTCGGCGAATGGTTTTTCCAGCGAATAAGACGTGCGGTGTCCGCGTATTGTGACCGAGCGTTTTTCGACCAGGCTCACGCGCGGCTCAGCTTTCGTCGGATGTGGGGTCGGAAGCCATTTCACGCCGATGGCCTTCGATAAGACGTTCGGCGTTCTCGGCCTGCAACTTGTCGCGCTGCTTTTCACTTTTGCTGCGGCCGTGCAACGCACGGTTCTGCTCAGCGGTCGCGGCGCGCTGCTCGCGCGCCTTGCCCTTCTTGAACTGGCGGAGATTGACGATCTCGGCCATGACGTCCGGATTATTTCTTGCGGAAGGCGTCGAGCGAGACGACTTCGGCGCCCTTGCCGGTGGCAGGCTCATCGGCCGCCGGCTTCTCAGGTTCCGCCGCCGCTTTCTTCTTCGACTCTGACTTCTTTTCGGGAGCAAGAGCGACGGGCTCGGCCGCTGGCTTGTCTTCGACCTCGTCCGCCGTCTCGGTCCGAACGTCGAATTCGAGTTCGAAATTCACCGATGGATCGTAGAAGCCGCGTACAGCGGAGAAGGGGATCTCCAGCTTCTCCGGAATGTCGGAGAAAGACAGGCCAACTTCGAAGCCGGCTTCCGTTACCTTCAGGTCCCAGTACTGGAACTGGATGACGATGGTCATCTGCTCGGGATAGCGTTCGCGAAGGCGCGACGAAATGCGCACGCCCGGCGCACCGGTCAGGAAGGTGATGAAGAAGTGGTGGTTGCCCGGAAGGCCGGTGCGCGCGACCTCGGCCAGCACCTTGCGCATAACGCCGCGCAAAGCTTCCTGGGCCAGGATGTCGTAGCGAATGTGGTCGTCGGCCATATGGCTGGGCGGTTCCGTTGAATCGTCCGCATAGCTGTAATCAAGCTTGGCGGACTCGTAAACCGCATATAGAGGGCGCCGGCACAGTGGCCAACACCAAAGCCGTCTTTAGGTGACGGATTAGCGACGTTGTGTTCTCAGGCCAGTACGGCTTCGAGGTGGCGAGAGGCCGGTTGGCGGGCGCTATAAGCGCGCAGGAACGTTCGCACACCATTGGCAGCTGACTGCAGAACTTCTTCCTGGCTTGGCTGAACGCCCATCATGAATTCGATCTGCAATTCGGCATTGATCAGGCCGACGAAATGGCTGGCAGTCACGTCCGGGTCGTCGATGGTAAGATGGCCTGCAAAGGCCAGACGCGCAAAGCGTGCAGCAAGCGCAGGTAGCGTGGTGCCTGGACCATTCTCACGCCATTCGGCGAAAAGCTCGGGATAACGCTCGCCCTCGGTCTGGATCAGCTTGCGCAGGAATTTGCCGTCACGGCTGCAGATGCAGTTGCGGTTCATGCGCACGGCATAGGCGACCAGATCCGCCTCAAGATCCTTGGGTTGATCGGGGAAGGTGGCCAGCGTCGCGAAAATGCCGGCATTGCAGCGTTCGGTCAGTTCCCGCACCACTGCGACGAACAGTTTTTCCTTGTCGCCGTGGTGGTTGTAGACGGTCTGGCGCGAGACGCCGGCTTCCGCAGCAATCAGGTCGATGTTGGCGCCGGCGAACCCTTCGCGGCAGAAGACGCTCATGGCAGCATCTACGATCGCGACCCTTTTGGCTTCGTGGCCGCGCGGCGGGAAACTGTCAGCAGCAATCGTCTGGCTCATAAAAATCTATATAGCCGTGATTGACAATTTAGACAAGAGTGTCTAATTTTCTGGACTATAAGATTTGGGGACGCGACGCTTCTGGTGTCGGCATCTCAGGGGATGGAATGTCCTTGGGTTAGACGCCGCATGGCGGCAGTAACCGGATTTGAAAGAGCCATATCATGAACGTGCATTTTCTCCGCACCGCGGTGCTGCTCGGCCTTATGTCTGCAGTGGGCGCCTTCGCCGTCGACATGTATCTGCCGGCGCTGCCGTCGATCGGTGCCGACCTCAATGCCGGTACGTCAGCCGTGCAGATGAGCCTTTTGATCTTCTTCCTGTCGATGGGCTTCGGCCAGATCGTGGTTGGACCGTTGTCAGACATGTTCGGCCGCAAGCCGCCGCTTTATGCCGGCCTTGCACTGTTCATCGTCGGCGGCATCGGCTCGGCGATGGCACCAAACATCGAATGGCTTATCGCGTTCCGCTTCCTGCAGGGTCTGGGCGCCAGCGCAGGCATGGCCATTCCGCGCGCTGTCGTGCGTGACATGCATACCGGTAACGAAGCTGCCAAGTTGATGTCGTTGCTGATGCTGGTGTTTTCGGTGTCGCCCATCCTGGCGCCGCTTTCCGGCAGCCTGATCATCGAAACGCTTGGCTGGCGCGCCGTGTTCTGGGTGCTGACCGGGGCTGCCGTGATCGCCATTGTTCTTCTGGCCACGGCGCAGAAGGAAACACGGCCGGTCGAGGATCGGGTCGGCTCCTCCTTCGGATCGGCTTTGAAGGGCTACTGGTTCCTGCTCAATGACCGCAACTTCCTCGGGCTGACGGCGATCGGCGGTTTCGGCATCGCCTCGTTCTTTGTCTACCTGGCCAGCTCGTCCTTCATCCTGATCGACCACTATGGTCTTTCGCCGTCGCTCTACAGCGTGTTCTTCTCGATCAATGCCGTTGCCTTCATCGGCATGTCGCAGATGACGGGCCTGCTGGCCGACCGCTTTGGATTGAAGCGGGTCGTGAAGGTAGCCGTCGTCGGCTATGCCACCGCGATGGTGGTGCTGCTGGCGATAATGGCCTCCGGCGTCGATCGGCTGGACGTGATGGCGAGCCTGCTGTTCATCGGCTACGGCTTCCTTGGCCTCGTCATCCCGACTACCTCGGTGCTGGCCATGGAAGAACACGGCACCATTGCCGGCACGGCTTCGGCGCTGATGGGTACGCTGCACTTTGCCATCGGTGCGGTGGCGATGGGGGTGGCCGGCCTGTTCTTTGACGGAACGCCGCTGCCGATGGTGGCAGGCATTACGTTCGCTGCCGTCATTGCCTTTGCGTTGACGCAGGTCACGCTTGGTCGCGCCCGTCAGCCGATCGAGGCGCCGGCGGAATAGAGTCTCTCCCAGGACTGACCGATGGGCCGGGCGGTTTGCCCGGCCTTTTGCATTCGGGCTTCGATCAGGATTTCCTGTGTTTGATCTGATAGACTAAGCGTCTGAATTCACGTGGAAAACAAAGAGATTTCAGGAGTTGGCAGGAGTCTCCTCTCTGCCCGGCCGGGCCGATAGACAGCCGCCCGGCGGTTTTCTATCGTCGCCGCATATTCGGGTGAGCTAATGGACTGGTGGCGGGGTGCCTCGAGGAAGTTGCTCCATGAACGAGACGACACCCAGCTCCTATATTCTCGGCCATTCGGCGTCGGAAATCCGCCGCCTCGTGCTGCAGGCCGAGATCCTCAAGCCGATCACCGCGCGTCTGCTGCGTGAGGCCGGCATCGCGCCAGGTATGCGGGTTCTCGATGTCGGCTGTGGTGCCGGCGATGTCGCGATGCTTGCATGCGAAATGGTTGGGCCCGGTGGCTCGGTGGTTGGCATAGATAGGAGCGTCGATGCCATCGCGGTGGCACAGCAGCGGGCGCGGGCGGCGGGATATTCGCAAGCGGTCTTCCAAGCCGAAGCGATCGAGGATTTTGTGGATGAGACTGGTTTCGACCTGGTGATCGGCCGCTATGTTCTCGTCCATCAGACCGACGTGGTGGCATTTGTCCGCCGCGCCGCCGAACTGGTCCATCCTGGTGGCGTCGTCGCATTCCATGAAGTCAGCCATCGGCATCCGTTCGCGTCGTCACCTGTCGTGCCTTTGTGGGAGCGGGTCGGTGACTGGCTATTCACGCTGTTTCGCGCGGTGGCACCGCACCATGATGCCGCCGACAAGCTCTTCGGCATCTACACGGAGGCCGGTTTGCCGCCGCCGTCTCTCTTCAGCGAGACGCCGGTGGCGGGCGGACCGGACGCACCACACCACGCCTGGATAGCGGAGACCATTCGATCCCTTCTGCCCAAGCTGGTTCAGATGGGACTTACCACCGAGGCGATTGCTGGTGTCGACACGCTCGAGGCGCGGCTGCGTGAAGCAACAGTGGCGGCGCAAAGCCAAATCATCGCGCACGCACAGGTCTGTGCCTGGGCGCGCCGTGCTGGCTAGCTGCTCCCGGTGCTCTCAAATAGGGCATCGAAATTCAGAACCGCACGGCCCGCTGCTGAGGGAATTGCGTGTTGCGGCAAGCTTTCGCTGCAACACTATCCTCTTGTTTACTCGTGTCTTGTAGATATCGGCCGGCATTTGACGCGGATCACGGGCGCGGGCGAATATCTTGAAATTCATTCCTTCGGCACTGCTGCTCCTGTTTGCAGCCAGCTTCTTCAGCGTGTGGCTGCTTGATCGCCGCCGCCGGCACCTCGTGTTGTTTTCACTGGCATTTCTATCGGTCAGCGCCGGCACTGTGGTGCAGTTCGCGCTGTGGCCATCAGACATCGGCCTCAACAACCTTGCCTGCGCGGTCCTCTACACGGCCGGCCCGCTGTTCCTCGCCGACGGTGTGCTTGTGCGCTCGGGAAAACGGATGCCGGCCGTCGAGCACGTCGCCTGGATGGCGCTGGTGGTCGGCCTGCTCGGCTATTTCTACTACATCGAGGACAATCTGCAGATCAGGGCCTGTCTGCTTAATCTCGGCATGGCAGGAATTGTGCTCAGTTCAGCCTGGAAATTACGGCATCTGGTGCGGGGCAACGCCATCGACAGGGCGCTACTGTGGATGCTGTCCGGGCTTTCGCTGACGTTCGTGTTGCGCACGCTTCTTACCGGTGGCTCGGTGCCCATCAATGACGTAGCCGCCTTCTTTGAAACTCCGTTCTGGTTGTGGGCGCAGTTCGCCATGTCGGTGCTCGGCGTGGCAATGGGGCTCGGTCTGCTGGTCGTGGTGTGCGCCGATGTGGTGCTTGGCCTCAAAGCGGAACGCGACAGCGATCTTTTGACCAACCTGCTCAACCGTCGCGGCTTCGAAGCGCGTGCCGTGCAGGTGTTGTCTGGCGTAGCCCACAACGCCTTCAGCGTGGTTGCCTGCGACATCGACCGCTTCAAATCCATCAACGACTGCTTTGGTCACGCCACCGGCGACAGGGTGCTTTCAACCGTGGCTGAAACGATCAGGCGCAGTGTGAGGGCGCAGGATCTGGTTGCACGCATCGGCGGTGAAGAATTCGTCATCCTGCTCGGGAGTTGTTCCGTCGACGACGCTTATGTCCTGACGGAACAATTGAGGCATGAGATATCGGGACGCGAACTGGCGGGCCTGCCCGCGGGCTTCAAGGTGACCTGTAGCTTCGGCATTGTGGAATGCCAGCCGGGCGAGCAGCTTTGGGACGCGATCGGTCGCGCCGACAAAATGCTTTATGCGGCCAAGCACGCAGGCCGCAATCAAACGATGGCTGACAGACAGGAGCTGTCGGCCGCTGCCTGAGAAGCTATCGGCCTCGGACAGTGGGGGTCAGCTTTTCCCGTTACCGGGCATATAGAGCCTTACAAAGCGCTCGACTGCCCGGTGTGCGACGGTTTCTGCGTCTTCGGCCTTGGCCGGATCATAGGCGTTGTGCAGCGCAAGAATCTGACGGTCGCCGATCAGCAGGCCGTAGAGTGTCCGATACGCATCGAGTGGGTCGGGGGCGTGAATGGTGCCCTTCATGTCGAGCGCTTTGATCGCCGCCATGATTTTCGGCGCGGAGCGTTCCTTGCCGGCTGCGATCAGTATTCTGGACAAGTCGCCGCTGGCATCGCCAAGTGCTGCACGGTTGATGGCAAGAGATGCCTGCGAGGTCAGCAGTTCAAGCAACTGGGTGCAGATCAGGGTCAACTGATCGAGCGGCGAACCGTCGACGTCGCTTTCCTGCAAGGCTGTGTTGAGTTGCGAAGCCTGTCGCTCGATGAGCGCAGCCAGAATGGCGTCGCGGTTTTCGAACAGCACGTAGAGCGTGTCCTTCGAACATTTGGCATCGCGGGCGAGGGCAGTAGTGGTGACTGCCTGCAGTCCCCCGGTGGCGAGAAGTTCCAAGGCGGCGTCCAGGATATCGTCACGCCGACGAATAGGCATCTTTGCAGGCAAATCGCATTTCTCCGCAACTTGTAAATTTGAGTACCATACGGTACTGACTACGGCAAGTACTGGATGGTACTCAAGTTGGATGAGGCTACCATGGACACGATGCGGGAAAATCAGGCGCTGACAGCTGTAGCGCTCGGGTTGTCAGGCATAACGCTGGTGCTGGCAGGCGCAATTGCCGGGTTCTTCTACGCCTATACAAGTTCTGTCATGCGCGGGCTCGACGCGGTTTCGCCGGCGCATGCCATTGTCGTCATGCAAGGCATCAACGCCACCGTTCGCAATGTCGTGTTCGCGCCGGCCTTTTTCGGCACGCCGGTCGCTGCCGTCTTGGCTGGGACTGCGCTGCTGGGAGCCGGGCGGCGCGGGGCGGGACTTGCGATGTTTGCTGCTGTCGTGACCTATCTGCTTGGGGCCTTCCTCCCGACCTTCGTCATCAACGTGCCGATGAATGAGGCACTCGCGATCGTGACCGTACCAGGCGACGCGACAGAAGCGGCGACGCTCTGGCGTGATTATTCCAGCGATTGGACATGGTGGAACACCTTGCGCACAGGCTTCAGCCTATTGTGCCTGGTGCAGGTCGGGCTCGCACTTTTCCTTGCCGGGCGTTCTACGAATCGAGCTCTTCGAAGATGAAGGCCAGTCGGTCCTCGACCGATGCGCGTGGCAGTGTGATCAGCTCATAACCGTAACGTGGATATGTGTCGGCCAGTGCATCGAAGGTGCGTTTGGCTTCATCAAGGTCCTGCTTGCGCTCGGCATCATGGGCGAAGATTTCCGGCCATGGCGGAGCGATGAAGATGCGGCGGTTGTAGCGGAAATGTTCGGCCGCCTTTTCCATATGCGCCGGCACGGGAAGGCCACTCAGGCTGAGATAAGCCAGGGTATCTGGTACGCCGCGGTCGAAGAAAACCGGGCCTGACAGGCGCGCCGCAGCGTGATGCGAGCGCAGTTCCCAGGCCAGCATCAGTTCCGCAAACAAGGTCTTGTCGCTCCAGGGCAAGGCTGATCCACCGACCGTCATCTGGTCCTGGATGATGTTGCGGCCTGCTTCGGGTGCTGTGGCATAACCCTGTGCTGCCAGCGCCTCGATGAGCGTGGTTTTGCCGGATCCGGGGCCGCCGGTCAGCACGAAAAATTGGTCAGTATGGTTATGCATGGTGATCTCCGTGGGGATTCGATGAAGCTTGAGGGCCCGTTGGCTAGATTTGGGGAGAGGTACGCCGCGCGGACTTGCGAGCGAGCATCCGAGATGCCGGCCAGGTCAAAGCGTACAGGTGTAGAGGAGAAGTGGAGGCTTCTGTTGCCAGGTGCCTCCGGACCCCGCCTAGAGGTGCGAACCGCTAGGGCTTGATTTGAAGCGTTCGCGCCGCATTAAGCAGCGAGACGAGCTTCCGCATAGTTGTCGTTTGCAACTACAAGTTTAGCCCGATAACGGTGGTACAATGCCGGGTACAACGATCTGTCTTTCAACGCCCGTCGATCCCATTTCACCCCCATCATAAGCCGTCGCGCCGGGGACGGTTTATGGTGGAGGTGGCGGTTTCGAAACCGCGTCCGGATCGCCTATTGCACAGTCGGTTTAGCACCATATTCCTGTTGCCAGGACGACCCCAATATACGGACCGGCGGCTCCGGTTTCAATAGCGAGATCGACAAGAACATTCGCTTTCACAGGAAGTTATCCGCAGCGGTCGCTCATATTTGAGATACGTACATCAAATTCTGCTTTACGTACCTCAAAGCTCCGTGCTAGGTCGACGCCGGGAGTGAGGAATGCGTCCAACGGTTCATGATGTGGCAGGGGAGGCGGGCGTCAGCCTGGCAACCGTCGACCGGGTGCTGAACAGGCGTCCGGGCGTGCGTTCGAAGACCGTCGAACGTGTGAATGCGGCCATCGTCAAGCTCGGCTATGTGCGCGATATTTCGGCTGCGAACCTGGCCAAGCAGCGTGTCTATAACCTGCTTTTCATCGTCCCTGAGGGCTCGAACAGTTTCATGCTTGGGCTGGAGCGCGAACTCAGCCAGGCAAAGCTCCATGCATCGCTCGACCGCACCCATCTCGATATCCGCAAGGTGAAGACGTTCGACGCCGATGCGCTGGCGGTGGTACTGGAAGGTGTCGATGCCGCGCAGGTGTCGGGCGTTGCCTTGGTTGCAACCGAATCCGAGCGTGTGCGCGAAGCGCTGGAGCGGTTGCGGGAAGCCGGCATCCCGGTTGTTACCCTGGTCTCCGATGTCTCCGACGCCTTTCGTGACCACTATGTCGGCATAGACAATATTGCTGCCGGTCGGACCGCGGCCAGCCTGATCGGCCGCTTTTGCGGTCGGCGTTCCGGCAAGGTGGCGCTGGTCGCTGGCTCGATGCTGGTGAAGGACCACGCCGAGCGACGTGCCGCTTTCGAGCAGGCGATCGCGGAGGCATTTCCCGGGCTCGAATGCCTTCCGGTGCTTGAAGGTCGCGACGATGCCGTGGTGACACGGGCGCTGCTTGCCGGGCTTCTCGATCATGAGCGCGATATCGTCGGCCTCTACAGCATCGGCGCCGGTAATCGCGGCGTGATCGAAGTGTTGACGTCGAAGGCCGAATATCGCGGAATTACTGTGGTCGCACACGAACTCACCGACCATTCGAAGCAGGCGCTGCGCGACGGAATTTTCGACGCGGTCATCAACCAGGACGCCGGCCATGAGGTGCGCAGCGCGATCCGGCTGTTGAAGGCCAGGATCGACGACACACCCGTCATCGCCAATCAGGAAGCCATCCGGATCGAAATCTACATCCGGGACAATCTGCCATGAGCCCAAGGATGAGCGAAGCTGTCCCCCCACGGTTTCGCGAGACGAAATGGGCGAACGGCCATACGAGGAGTTTCTAGAGTGAGCACTGGGTTTTTCGGCGATATCGATAAGGTGAAATACGAAGGCCCGGATTCGACCAATCCGCTTGGCTATCGTTTCTACAACAAGGACGAGGTGGTGCTGGGCAAGCGGCTGGAAGATCACCTGCGCTTCGCTGTGGCATACTGGCATTCCTTCGCCTGGCCGGGCGGTGACCCTTTCGGCGGCCAGACCTTCGAACGCCCCTGGTTTGGCGACACGATGCAGGCAGCCAGGTTGAAAGCCGACGTGGCCTTCGAAATGCTCTCGGCACTCGATGTTCCCTATTACTGCTTCCACGATGCCGATGCGCGCCCGGAGGGAAAGAACTTCGCCGAGAGTGCCGCGCGCCTCGACGAGATCGCCGATGTCTTCGCGGCAAAGCAGCGGGAGACCGGCGTCAAGCTGCTCTGGGGCACCGCCAATCTGTTCTCGCACCGCCGCTACATGGCTGGCGCCGCCACCAATCCGGATCCGGAGGTGTTTTATTACGCCGCCGCCACGGTCAAGAAATGCGTGGATGTCACGAAGCGGCTTGGCGGTGAGAACTATGTCCTGTGGGGTGGTCGCGAGGGGTATGAGACGCTGCTCAATACCGACCTGAAGCGTGAGCGTGAGCAGGCCGGCCGCTTCCTCTCGATGGTCGTCGACTACAAGCACAGGATCGGCTTCAAGGGCGCGATCCTGATCGAGCCGAAGCCGCAGGAGCCGACCAAGCACCAGTACGACTACGATGTCGCGACCGTCTATGGCTTCCTCAAGGACTTTGGCCTGGAGGCGGAGGTCAAGGTCAACATCGAGCAGGGTCATGCCATCCTGGCCGGTCATTCCTTCGAGCACGAACTGGCGCTTGCCGATGCGCTCGGCATCTTTGGCTCCATCGACATGAACCGCAACGATTACCAATCGGGCTGGGACACCG
This sequence comes from Mesorhizobium loti, assembly GCF_002858745.1. Classification (GTDB taxonomy): domain Bacteria; phylum Pseudomonadota; class Alphaproteobacteria; order Rhizobiales; family Rhizobiaceae; genus Mesorhizobium; species Mesorhizobium loti_F. The sequence goes on from NZ_PJRO01000002.1 coordinate 66,169, forward strand.
ACCAATTCCCAAACAATGTGCCGGAAATGGCGCTGGCCTATTACCAGGTGCTGAAGGCCGGCGGCTTCACCACCGGCGGCACGAATTTCGATGCCAAGCTGCGTCGCCAGTCGCTCGATCCGCAGGATCTGCTGATCGCTCATATCGGTGGCATCGACTGCTGTGCGCGTGGCTTGAAGGCGGCAGCGCGCATGGTCGGGGACAAGGCGTTGTCCGATCCATTGGCTGCGCGTTATGCCGGGTGGATGGACACCGAGGCAAAAAAGGTGCTCTCGGGCGGAAGCACCCTCGAAGATCTCGCTGCCAAGGTCGTCAGGGACGGCATCGAACCGGAGCCGCGTTCGGGGCGGCAGGAATATCTGGAGAATATCGTCAACCGCTATGTGTAAGCGCAGCCAACATGCGGTTGCCTGAATTGGGAGGAGTTCGATGAAGACCATCAAGGGACCGGCCATTTTCCTGGCGCAGTTCGCCGGGGACGTGGCGCCGTTCAACTCGTTCGACGCCATCTGCAAATGGGCGGCTTCCCTGGGTTATAAGGGCGTGCAGATTCCGACCTGGGATGCCCGCCTGTTCGACCTGAAGAAGGCGTCGGACTCCAAGGGATATGCCGACGACGTGAAGGGCATGGCGGCGAGTCATGGCCTGGAAATCACGGAACTCTCCACGCATCTGCAGGGCCAGCTCGTCGCCGTCCATCCGGCCTATGATGCTGCCTTCGATGGTTTCGCTGCGCCCGAAGTGCGTGGCAATCCGGGCGCACGCACGGAATGGGCGGTCGACCAGGTCAAGCGCGCGATCCGCGCCTCGCAACATCTCGGCCTCAAGGCGCATGCGACGTTCTCAGGTGCGCTTGCATGGCCTTATGTCTACCCTTGGCCGCAACGTCCCGCCGGCCTTGTCGAAGCCGCCTTCGATGAGCTGGCGAAGCGTTGGAAGCCTTTGCTCGACTATGCCGACGAGCACGGCGTCGACCTCTGCTACGAGATCCACCCGGGCGAAGACCTGCATGACGGCGTCAGCTACGAGATGTTCCTGGAGCGGGTGAACAACCATGCCCGTGCCAACCTGCTTTACGATCCCTCGCACTTCGTGCTGCAGCAGCTCGACTATCTCGACTACATCGATATCTATCATGAGCGCATCAAAGCCTTCCATGTGAAGGACGCCGAGTTCAATCCGACCGGCCGTCAAGGTGTCTACGGCGGCTTCCAGAGCTGGGTAAATCGTGCCGGGCGCTTCCGTTCACTGGGCGATGGCCAGGTCGATTTCGGCGGCATCTTCTCCAAGCTCACTGCCTATGATTTCGATTCCTGGGCGGTGCTGGAGTGGGAATGCGCGCTGAAGCATCCCGAGGACGGCGCGCGCGAAGGCGCTGAATTCATCAAACATCACATCATCCGTGTGACCGAGCATGCCTTCGACGACTTCGCTGGTGCGGGCACCGACGATGCCGCGAACCGCAAGATGCTCGGGCTGGACAGGAGTTGACCATGGCGATTGAAGGCAGCAAGCAGGAAACGCAAACCGGCCGCATCCGGCTCGGCATGGTCGGTGGCGGGCAGGGCGCCTTCATCGGTGCCGTGCACCGCATCGCCGCGCGCATCGACGACCAGTTCGATCTGGTCGCCGGCGCGCTTTCATCCGATCCGGTACGTGCGAAAGCTTCGGCACTCGATCTTGGCATTGCGGCTGACCGCGCCTACGGCTCGTTCGAAGAGATGGCCAAGGCGGAGGCCGCACGGCCTGACGGTATCGAGGCGGTTTCGATCGTCACACCGAACCATATGCATGCGCCGGCCGCGAAAGCATTCCTGGAAGCGGGCATCCACGTGATCTGCGACAAGCCGATCACCACCACGGTCGCCGAGGCGCAGGAACTGGTCGATCTGGTGAAGAAAACCGGCAAGGTTTTCGTGCTCACCCACAACTATACCGGCTACCCGATGATCCGGCAGGCGCGTGCCATGGTCGCGGCAGGTGAACTGGGCGATATCCGGCTGGTACAGGCAGAGTATCCGCAGGACTGGCTGACCGAGCGTGCCGAGCTTTCCGGTTCCAAGCAGGCAGAGTGGCGCACCGACCCCAAGCGCTCCGGCGCGGGTGGCGCGATCGGTGACATTGGCACCCATGCCTACAACCTCGCCGCGTTCGTCACCGGCCTGGAGACGGACGAGCTTCTGGCGCAGCTGACGGCTTTTGTGCCTGGCCGGCTGCTCGATGACGACGTGCAGATCCTGCTCAGATACAAGGGCGGCGCGCGCGGCATGTTGTGGGCCAGCCAGGTCGCCGTCGGTCACGAGAATGGGCTCAAACTGCGCGTCTATGGCACCAAGGGCGGCTTCGAATGGGTTCAAGCCGACCCGAACTATCTGTGGTTCACCCGGTTTGGTCAGCCGAAGCAGCTTTTTACCCGTGGTGGCAATGGCGCGTGGCCGGAGGCGGCCCGGGTGACGCGCGTTCCGGGCGGTCATCCGGAAGGATATCTGGAAGGTTTCGCCACAATCTATGCCGAAGCGGCGCGCGCCATACACGCGGCCCGCGAAGGCAGGAATGCGGATGCCGACGTGATCTATCCGACCGTCGAGGATGGCTTGAAAGGCATGCAGTTCATCCAGGCTGCCGTCGCCTCGTCGAAAAGTGGCAATGTGTGGACGAAGGTGGGATGAGCTCGGTATCTACACCTGCACCAGTCGATGGCGTTGTTCCGCTGCTGAAGGTCGCGGGGCTCTCGAAGTCGTTTGGGCCGGTGCAGGTGTTGAAAGGGATCGACCTGACGGTCGAGGCCGGCCAGGTGCATGCCATCATCGGCGAAAACGGCGCCGGCAAATCGACGCTGATGAAGATCCTGTCCGGCCATCTGCAACCGACAGACGGCACGACCAGGATCGATGGCCAGCCGGTGGTGTTTTCCGGACCGGTCGATGCCGAGCATCGTGGCATCGTTTTGGTGCATCAGGAAATCCTGCTCGCACCAGACCTGACTGTCGCCCAGAACGTGTATCTCGGACGTGAGATCGCCAAGGGGCTCGTTGTCGACGACAAGGCGATGAATGAGGGCGCGCGCAGAGCAATCCGCGAACTCGGTGGCGACATCGATCCGACTGTGACGGTCGGGCGCCTGTCGATCGCGCAGCGTCAACTGGTGCAGATCGCACGATCGCTGCTGGTGCCGCACCGGCTTGTCATCTTCGACGAGCCGACTGCATCGCTGACACCCGTAGAGACGGAGGCGCTGCTCAAGGTTATCGCCGATATCCGCGCCAGGGGCACTGCCGTTCTCTACATCTCGCACCGCCTGCCGGAGGTGAAACACATTGCCGACAAGGTGACCGTGCTGCGCGACGGGCGCCTGGTCACCACACGCGATGCCAGTGGGGTCGAGCCCGTCGACATGGCCAGGTTGATGGTTGGCCGCGACGTGGCCAAGCTTTACCCGGATCGGGCGGCCGCCGGCGTACGCGAGATCGTGCTGGAGGTCGAGGACATGTCCGTGCCGGGTTATGCCGAGCACGCCTCCTTCCAACTGCGCAAGGGCGAGATATTGGGGTTCGCCGGTCTCGTTGGCGCCGGCCGCACGGAACTGATGGAAGGCATGGCTGGCTTGCGGCCCGCGCGCGGCACGGTGCGGCTCGCCGGCAAGCCGGTGAGTTTCACCAACGTGCATGACAGTATGAAGGCCGGTATCGCCTACCTTTCGGAGGACCGAAAGGGCAAGGGCCTGCTGCTTGCGAAGGATCTCAAGGTCAATCTCACCCTGGCGTCGCTCGGCCGTTTCGTGCGCTGGTGGCAGGTGGATCGCACGCTTGAGCGCGAAGCGCTCGACAAGGCGATTGCCGAGTTCGACATCCGCACCGGCAGGAAGGACCTGTTGGCCGGCCAGCTGTCGGGCGGCAACCAGCAGAAACTGCTTCTTGCCAAGATGATGATGCTCGACCCTTCGATCATCATCATCGACGAACCGACGCGTGGCATCGATATCGGCACCAAGGAACAGATCTACAAGTTCATCGCCGGGCTGGCGGCGGAGGGGCGATCGATCATCGTCGTTTCGTCCGAGATGCCGGAACTGATCGGCCTGTGCGATCGCATCCTGGTGATGCGGACAGGCCACATCGTCGGCGAGGTGGCCGGCGACCACATGAATGAAAACGAGATCGTCGTGCTGGCAACAGGCGTGCAAGCGGGAGAGGCCGCCTGATGCGTCTCGTGATCTTTCAGATTCGCGACTTGCGCATGAGGCCTTTCATTTTGCGCATGCCGATATCGCAAAACCGCTGCGCACTTTTGCGCGGCATGCTTTGGGCGGGAGAAGAATGACCGAGACGGCAGCCGCAACGGCGAAGGCAAGACGATCCTGGAAAGACGTGGATCTTCGGGCAGTGGCACCTTTCGTGGCGCTGGCGCTGCTGCTTGTGCTTGGCGCATTTGCCAATCCGAACTTCATCAGCGTCGACAATCTGCTCAACGTGCTGACCCGGAGCGCTTTCATCGCGATCATCGCGGTGGGGGCAACCTTCGTCATCTCGGCGGGCGGGCTCGACCTTTCGGTCGGCTCCATGGTGGCATTCGTGGCCAGCCTGACAATTCTCTTCATGAACAGCGGCGCGATCAGCGATCCGACGATGACGATCGTGGCTGCCGCTGTGCTCGCGATAGCGATCGGTGCCGCCTGCGGACTGGCCAATGGCCTGATCACGACGGTCGGGCGGATCGAACCGTTCATTGCGACGCTGGGTACGATGGGCATCTACCGCGGGCTGACCACCTGGCTGTCGCAGGGCGGGGCCATCACGCTGCGGAATCCGGAGGTGCAGTCGCTCTACAGGCCGATCTATTTTGGTGAAATCTTCGGGGTGCCGTTTCCGATCTACGTGATCGTCATCACAGCCGCCATCGGCGCTTTCGTGCTCTATCGCACGCGCTACGGCCGTCATGTCGTCGCGGTCGGCTCCAACGAGGACGTGGCGCATTACTCCGGCATTCCGGTCAGCCGCGTACGTACGCTCACCTACGTGATCCAGGGCCTGTGCGTGGCCGTGGCCTGCCTGATCTACATTCCCCGGCTGGGCTCGACTTCGGCGACCACCGGCCTGATGTGGGAGCTGCAGGCGATCACCGCCGTGGTGGTCGGTGGCACGGCGTTGCGCGGTGGGGTGGGTCGCATCTGGGGTACGGTCTGCGGGGCCTTCATCCTGGAGATTGTCGGCAACATCATGCTGCTTTCGAATTTCGTCAGCGAGTACCTGCTTGGAGCCATCCAGGGGGCGATCATCATCATCGCCATGCTCGTTCAACGCTCGCTGGTGAGGAAATCCTGAAACAGGGCCGGGTTCTCGGGTCGCCTGGCCGCTGATCGGTCAGACCTGCAAGCATAGGGAGGAAAGAATGCGAAAACGACTAATCGGAGTGGCGGCGGTCGCCATGGTGGCGCTGATGGGTGTTGCCCAGGCGCAGGACAAGAAGACCATCGGCGTCTCGATCCCGGCGGCCGACCACGGCTGGACCGCCGGCGTGGTGTTCCACGCCGAGCGCGTTGCCAAGAAACTGATGGAAGAGCATCCGGGTCTCAACGTCATCGTCAAGACCTCGCCCGACCCTGCCAGCCAGGCGAATGCCGTGCAGGATCTGGAAACACAGGGCATTGATGCATTGGTGATCCTGCCATCCGATCCCGATCCGCTGGTCAACGCCATCAAGGAAGTGAAGGACAAGGGCAAGTTCGTGGCTCTTGTCGACCGCGCGCCTTCGAGCAACGACAATTCGGTGCGTGACCTCTATGTGGCCGGCAACAATCCGGCACTCGGTGAGGTGGCGGGTAAATACATTGCCGAAAAGACACCGGAAGCAGAGGTTGTCATCATCCGCGGCCTGCCGATCCCGATCGACCAGCAGCGCCAGGATGGATTCGACAAGGGTATCGCTGGCTCGAAGGTCAAGGTTCTCGACCGTCAGTTCGGCAACTGGAACCGCGACGATGCCTTCAAGGTCATGCAGGACTACCTGACCAAATACCCGAAGATCGACGTGGTCTGGTGCCAGGATGACGACATGGCGGTCGGCGTGCTGCAGGCGATCGAGCAGGCGAAGCGCACCGACATCCAGTATGTCGTGGCCGGGGCCGGTTCGAAAGACATGATCAAGAAGGTCATGGACGGCGACAAGATGATCCCGGTCGACGTGCTCTATCCGCCAGCCATGGTCGGCACCGCGATGGAACTGACGGCCGCGGCGCTGATCGACCAGGTGCCGGTGAGCGGCAACTACATCCTGGATGCGACGCTGATCACACCGGAGAATGCGAAGAACTTCTATTTCCCGGATTCGCCATTCTGAGCGAAAGCAATCGCTCATTGTGAGGTGGGGGCAGGAGGCGGCCCGGCTAATTTAGCTGGACCGCTTTCCATCCGAAAATCAGCTTCCGTAGCGTAAAAAGGCAAGCATTCCAGCGTGATGCTGTGCCAAACCCTGCCTGCAAGGCTTGACTTGAGACGAAGTGCAACCGAAGGTTTGCCCCGGTGTGGAGAATCCGGTTTCGGCCGGTTGTTGTCTCACTGGACAGACATGGCTCCGATGAGGGGAATTCCTGATGAGCGATTATCTTGCAGACGTGAAGAAGTATGACGCCGGCGCCAACGCCGATGCCGTCGACAAGATCGTGAAGCACCTGGGCATTGCGCTCAGGAACCGCGACTCCTCGCTGGTGTCCTGCACCGATCCTGAAGAATTGAAGCGCGTACGCGACAGCTGGGTTGGAAAGAAGCTCGGCATTGCTGACGCGGCCAAGGCCGACGCCGCGATCGAAAAGACCTGCAAGGCGATGAGTGCCGACAACACCAAGAACCGTGTGACCTTCTACTATCTGGTTGCCAAGGACCTTGGTAAGCTCGGCGCCCTCTAAGCTTCCAGCACGATTTGACGATATTTCCGGCGCGCTCTCGCGCCGGAATGCTGTGGCCTGGTGTGTCCAGGCAATAGCCTGGCAACGATTGGTCGAGTATGATTGCGGTCAACGTCAATACCGCGAATCAGGGCGATAGCGATGCGCCAATATCTCGACCTGCTCAGCCACGTCCTGGAAAACGGCACCGACCGGGGCGACCGCACCGGCACCGGTACCCGTTCGGTGTTCGGCTATCAGATGCGCTACGATCTGGGTCAGGGCTTCCCGGTGTTGACCACCAAGAAGCTGCACCTGAAGTCGATCATCCATGAACTGCTGTGGTTCCTGGCTGGTGATACCAACATCAAATATCTCAAGGACAACGGCGTCTCCATCTGGGACGAATGGGCCGATGCCAATGGCGATCTCGGTCCGGTCTACGGAAAGCAGTGGCGCTCCTGGCCGGACGCGAACGGCGGCACGATCGATCAGATCGAGAACCTTCTGCGGGAAATCCGCTGCAATCCTTACTCACGCCGGCTCATCGTTTCGGCATGGAATCCAGCAGAAGTGGAACAGATGGCTCTGCCGCCCTGTCACTGTCTGTTCCAGTTCTATGTTTCTGACGGACGGCTGTCCTGCCAGCTCTACCAGCGTTCGGCCGACATCTTCCTCGGCGTCCCGTTCAACATCGCCTCCTATGCGCTGCTGACCATGATGGTGGCGCAGGTGACTGGGCTGAAGCCAGGCGATTTTGTGCATACGCTGGGTGATGCGCACATCTATTCGAACCATTTCGAGCAGGCGCGCGAACAGCTTCGCCGTCAGCCGAAGACTTTGCCGACGATGTGGATCAACCCGAAGGTGAAGGATCTCTTTGCCTTCCGGTTCGAGGATTTCCGGCTGGAGAATTACGTCGCCGACGCAACGATCAAGGCGCCGATCGCCGTTTGATACCGGTGGACGGAGCGCAGCTCTCCATCGCGGCTTAAGAACAGGGTTGCGGGCAGGCTAGGGACGGCATCGTAGCGCCAAACAGGCCAAGGCAGTTTCTACTAGTATTCTCCTTCCGATGCCATGTCGGAACCCGACGATGCCGGTGCCGCCACCCTGATTGACGAAATGAAGGTCACTCCTTCCGACGTGCTAGCAACGTCCGCCATTCGGGCATGTCCCGCGGTTATCCACCTATTTAAAGCTGGCGATGGGCAGGAACTCCACGGATGAACCGGTAAAGCGGCGATGGTCGGACGGCTCCCGGTCGGAGCGAAAACCGTCGGTGTAGACCTGCGCCGCCGCTGTGCGGATGAACGCGGCGGCAGCACGAGGCGGCTTGGCTGAGCCGATTGCGCCGGTGACGGTTAGGTCGCGCTCGATCGGCCTGTAGCTCGCCCGCATGGCGACCGCCGGAGCCTCGGACCGCAAACGGTCGGCTTTTTGACTGGTCCTGACGTGGTCCGTCATCTCGGACGGAGGGATCGTGTCGGCTTTGCTCGTTGGAAGGGCAGGACCTTCGTCGGGATGCTTGACGGCCAGTAAGGTAGCAATGGCGTCTTCGGATTTGACTGCGTTTGGCTGGGGTGCTGCACCCTGCCGATTCTCCGGCCGCCCGCTGGGCACGGGAATGTTCAGGGCGACCCTTTCAGATGCGAAGCTCCCGGCGGTGGGTAACTCGGTCCGGGTTGCGGTGCCGTCAGAGATGGCGAAGGGTATGGTTTCGGCGCGCACGCTATTTGGCGCCGGATCGCGGCGCTCAGCAAATACCGGCAACGGCACAGCGTGCAACGCAAGCGCCGCGACGGTGGCCTCAGGCGTTTCCGGCTTTCGTTCAGCCGGTGCTTCCTCAACTGGAACAGCCGGTACGGTCTGGATATTCGCACGCTGAGCGTCCTTGGGCGCCACGATGGCGATGCCCTGCCGGACTTGTGCGGCGTCAGCGGGCCTGGCCGGTTTGCGAGGCGTCGGCGCGGCGCTGGCGACAGCCTCGGTCTGGCCCTGGCCGCGTCCACCCAACAGCGACGCCAGGAGGCCGCGCGGCTTGCGTTGACTGTCACCGACGCTGGCCAGTTCCACGTTCCGTGCGCCGCTTTCTCGACGAGATTTATAGGCGACAAACGCCTGATCGTAGCCGGGTAGCGGCTTGCCGTCGCTCGGCAGATGCAGCGTCTTGCCGTCGGGGAATATCCTGGCGAGTTCCTGGCGGCTGATGCCTGGCCAGTGCCGGATGTTGCCGACATCTATATGCAGGAAAGGCGAGCCGGAGGTTGGATAGAAACCGACCCCGCCGCCCTGCATCCTGAGGCTTATATCGCGCAATTTCTTTAGCGGCACGTCTGGGAGGAAGAAGTCCATCGCTCGACCAACCATGTGCTGGCTTTCGCGGGCAACGCCCTTCGAACGGCTGCGCAGCATCGCATTCGTCGCGGGCGAGCGGTAGCCGCTGACGACGTTGATGTAGGCTGTCGAGCCGCTGGCGCGATAGACCTGCCAGACAAGGTCGAGCAGGCGCGGATCCATCCTGGTTGGCTCGTTGCGACGCCAGTCGCGCAGCATGATGTTGATTTTCTTCAATCCCGCCTGATCGTAACGCCCGTTACGCTTGTAGACGATCTCTGCCGTCTCACCGGTATGCAGGTGGCGGAGTTTCAGGCTGCGTGTTTCCGCCAACGCGGTGGTTGCGCTTATGCACAGCAATGCTGCCACCAGGGACGACAACCCTATCCAGGCAAGGAAGGAACCACGGACGTTTTTCTGGAAATCGATCACATTCATGCCTTGCACTTGCTGTCCGTTTCGGGCGGCCGGCGGCTTATTCAGGATTTGCCGTCAAATGGTCCAGTATCGCGGCAAGGCACGACATTTCTTTCGGGACAGACGGTGCGTCGTTTGGCTCAGTCGTTACTGAGATGTGTATCATCTTGGTTAAGAAATCCTGATCAGGTCGTGCTTGAATCCCACTTTTGCCACCGGCTCTCTATTGCCTCGGAGGCGTTTCACCGGTGAACTATTGAGAATGGAATCGTTGAACGGTTTCGCCAGATGACGTTGAAGCTGAGCGTCTCAGGGCTGAGGACGGAAGCGGCGATTGACGGCCGGAAGTTCTTAACTGCGTTTCTTCCCGGAAAAGGCTGTCGGCAGCCTGGTTAAACCCAGTCGGGTTATCCGGGCAGGTCGTTAGTCTGCATGGGGACAACTGACCCTACTGGCCTCATCTCAAGAAACGGGCAAGTTGCCTGACTTCAACCCACTTCAAAGTCGCCCGGTTGTGGCGGAGCGATCGGTTTGAACAAAGCGCGGTCTGGCTTCAGATCGAGCAACGGCGTGCCGTCCAGGCAATCCAAGCCGCGCACCAGGACGGTCGGGCTTTCGACGCCGATCAGCGTAGCGATGGAGGTGCCGATGGGGTTCGGCCTGACCGGCGAGCGCAGTGCAAACGTACCACGTGCCGAGCCGTCGTTGGCCGGGCTCTGCCGCACCAGATCGCGGCGTGACAGATGTAGCCAATAAAGCACTTCAAGACGCTCGAACTGTTCGATGCCGACGAGCGCTTCGTGCCAGAGTGGGAAGATCTCGATACGGCAGACCGGGCCGTCGGCACGTCCCTGGCGTGGCGCTTCCAGCCGTGACGTCCACGGCGTTCGGATCGTGCCGATGAAGACAAGGCCAGCGTCCGTCGGCGCAGGAGCGTCGACGGCGATCTCGCCTTTGCGTATTTCGTTTTCGCGAACCAAATCAGTCGATGCCGACCATCACGTCGGATGCCTTGATGACGGCGTAGGCGTCCTTGCCAACTGCGAGGCCGAGATCGGCGACAGCTTCATTGGTGATGGACGAGGTGACTACGGCGCCACCGATGTCGATGCGGACATGCGAGGTGGTCGCACCTTTGGTGATCTCGACGATCTTGCCCTTCAACGTGTTGCGCGCACTGATCTTCATGGGAAGCTCCTCGTTGGCTTTTGTCCAATGCGCTCTTGCGCGGGCGCTCACCGTAGCCTGCGGTAGCGGGTGGTTACAACGCGTTTTCAGTGAAACTCTTTTCCTGAAAAGTGCGCAGAAGCCTTTCCTTTGTTATGTTCATATGAATATATCGCTTCAGGCTATTGGCTGGACGGTTTGCTAAATCAGGGAGAGGTTCGATGACGAAACGTAACGGTTTTGTGCTGGTGACGCTGGCCGCGGGAGCGATGCTGCTGGCAGCGCCTGCGGCGCGCGCGGACGAGCAGGTTGTGGTGTTTGCTGCCGCCAGCCTCAAGAACGCGCTCGATGAGGTCAACAAGTCCTGTGAGCAGGATGTCGGCGAAGCCGCCAAGATTTCCTATGCGGCGAGCTCGGCACTGGCCAAGCAGATCGAAGAGGGTGCGCCGGCGGATATCTTCATCTCGGCCGATCTCGACTGGATGAAATATCTCTCCGACAAGAAGCTGACCAAGCCCGACACCGAGGTGAAGCTGCTCGGCAACCAGATCGTGCTGGTGGCGCCCAAGGATTCCGAGGCAGAGATCAAGGTCGAGAAGGGTTTCGACCTTGCCAAGGTGATCGGCGACGGCAGGCTCGCGATGGGCGACTTCAAGGCAGTCCCGGCCGGCAAGTACGGCAAGGCGGCGCTGGAATCGCTCGGCACGTGGTCTTCCGTCGAAGGCAAGGTGGCGCAGGCCGAGAATGTCCGCGCAGCACTCAAGCTGGTGGCGACAGGCGAAGCCGCCGCCGGCATCGTCTACCAGACCGACGCCAATGCCGAGAAGGGCGTCAAGGTCATCGGCGTTTTCCCGGAAGAGACGCATCCTCCCATCGTCTATCCGGTCGCCCAGACGGCGGAATCCAAGGACAAGGATACGCCGGCTTTCCTGAAGTGCCTGCGCTCTGCTAAGGCAGGTGAGCTTTTCAAGGCGCAGGGTTTCACGCTGCTCGCGCCGACCCAATGAGGCATAAAAAGAGCGCATGAACTGGCTGCTGGACCTCAGCCCTGACGAATGGAATGCGGTCCGGCTGTCGATCAAGGTCGCTACGGTTGCGATGCTGGTCAGCCTGCCCATCGGCATTGCGGTAGCACTGCTTCTGGCGCGCGGGCGATTCTGGGGCAAGACGCTGCTCAACGGCATCGTGCACTTGCCGTTGATCCTGCCGCCGGTGGTGACTGGCTATCTGCTGCTGCTCGCCTTCGGCCGGCGCGGACCGGCCGGTGCCTTCTTTGCCGAGTATTTCGGCCTTGTCTTTTCCTTTCGTTGGACGGGTGCGGCATTGGCATGCGGCGTGATGGGCTTCCCGCTGATGGTGAGAGCAATCCGGCTCTCCATCGAGGCGGTGGACCGCAAGCTGGAGGCGGCGGCCGGCACGCTGGGCGCCAGTCCACTTTGGGTCTTCGCCACCATCACCCTTCCGCTGATCCTGCCCGGGATGATCGCTGGCGCCATCCTCTCCTTCGCCAAGGCGATGGGGGAATTTGGTGCCACCATCACTTTTGTTTCGAATATCCCGAATGAGACGCAGACCCTGCCTTCGGCAATCTACACCTTCACACAGGTGCCCGGTGGCGACGAAGGTGCGCTCCGGCTGACCCTCATCAGCGTCGTCATCTCGATGGCTGCCCTGATAGCATCTGAAGTTCTGGCGCGACGTGTCGGCCGACGGATGGACATCGAATGAGCGTGGTCGTCGATATCGGCCATCGGCAAGGTGGCTTTTCGCTCGATGCGGCTTTCGAAAGTTCGGGGCGGCTGACGGCGCTGTTCGGTCCGTCCGGCTCCGGCAAGACCTCGCTGATCAATGCCATTGCCGGATTGATCCGGCCCCAGCGAGGTCGCATAGCTGTCGATGGGCATGTTCTGGTCGACACCGGCAGAAGCGTTTTCGTGCCCAGGCACAAGCGGCGCATCGGTATGGTGTTTCAGGATGCGCGGCTGTTTCCGCATATGAGCGTGGCGGCCAATCTGCGCTATGGCCGCTGGTTCACGCCGGTATCCGAACGTTACGGAGATATCGGCGCCGTGGTTGAGTTGCTCGGCATCGGCCATCTGCTCGAGCGTCGGCCAGGCAAGCTCTCCGGGGGCGAAAAGCAGCGCGTGGCGATCGGCCGGGCGCTGCTGGCGAGCCCGAAACTGCTGCTGATGGACGAGCCACTGGCCTCGCTGGATGAAGCGCGCAAGGCCGAAATCCTGCCCTATATCGAGCGGCTGCGTGACGAGACGAAAATCCCGATCGTCTATGTCAGCCACTCGGTTGCCGAGGTTGCGCGGCTGGCAAGCAACGTGGTGGTTATGGCGCAAGGCAAGGTTGCTGCCGTCGGCCCGACCGCAGAGATCATGCAGCGGCTTGACCTGTTTTCGCATGAAGAGCGCATGGAAGGCGGTGCCGTGCTGGACACGCGCGTGCTGCATCATGACGAGCGTTTCGGCATGACTGTGCTGGGCTCGCCAGCCGGTGAGATTCGCGTTCCTTATTTGCAGGCAATTGCTGGCCAGCCCGTCAGGGTCCGCATCCGTGCGCGTGACGTGATGATTGCAACCGAGAAGCCGCATGGCTTGAGCGCACTCAACGTGCTGGCTGGCCGCATCGCGGCGATCGAGCCGGGCGAGGGGGCCGCCGTGGAGGTCAAGATCGACTGCCACGGGGTGACGGTAATGGCGCGCATCACGCGGCAGTCGCAGCATGCATTGTCGCTTACGTCCGGCCGCGAGGTGTTTGCGGTCATCAAGACCGTGAGTTTTGATCAGGCCAATATGGCAACAGCTCCGAAGGAGCAATTCGACGCTTGAGCCTGCAAGCTCTTGTTATTCGCTATTCTCATATGGAATAACGGTGGCAACAAAAACGCGGGAGAAAAACGTGCCTTCGCTCAGCCTGCGGATCAATCTCGACCCGGACGGCCGCATCGGTCCCGGTAAGATAGAACTGCTGGAACAGATCGCGGCTTTCGGCTCGATCTCGGCGGCGGCGCGCGGCATGGAAATGTCCTACAAGCATGCTTGGGATCTGGTCGAGGACATGAACCGCGTCTTCGGCAAGCCGCTGGTGGCGGCGCAGACCGGTGGCCGCAAGGGCGGCGGCGCCCAATTGACTGCGGTGGGGCTTGCCGTGGTCAGCCGCTACCGGGCCATCGAGCGGGCGGCCACTGCCGCGGCCCAGGCGCATATGGAGGCCTTGCAGGCTGAAATCGACGCCGCATGAGTGACGGCTGCGAAGCGTAGGCTACTCCGGCTTGCGCAGCAGATAGGTGTCCATGATCCAGCCCTTGCGCTGGCGGGCAGCCTCGCGGACCTTGACGATCTCGTCTTCGACATCGGCCAGCCGGCCATGGATCAGGATTTCGTCGGCCGTGCCGAGATAGGCGCCCCAGTGGATGATGACATCTTTATCGGTGACAGTCTGGAACGAGCATTTGCCGTCCAGCATCACTACGGCAGTGCCGGCGTTGCCTGGCAAGCCTTCTTCCGTCAATCGGCGTCCTGTGGTGACCAGAAACGGATCGCCGATGCGGTTCAGCGCCATCTTGTGGCCGGCAGCCAGTGCCTGGATGGCGGTGATGCCGGGGATGACCTCCAGTTCGAAGGCGACGTTGCCGCGCCGGTTGACGCGTTCCAGGATGCGTAGCGCAGAATCGTAGAGCGAGGGATCGCCCCAGATCAGGAAGGCTCCACAGCCACCCTCGACGATCTCGTCGCGCAGCAGGCGCTCGTAGATGCTGGCAATCTCTTCATGCCAGTCGTCTACGGTCGAGCGATAGGACGTCGACGGCTCGGCGCGCACCGGCACATCGAACTCGACCCTGCGCGATTTCGGATTGGTGACGAAACGGTCGCAGATGTCGCGGCGCAGGTCGGCAAGTTCGTTCTTTTTCGCGCCCTTGTCGGGGATGAACAGCACGTCGGCGCGGTTCAGACCATTGATGGCCTGGACCGTCATGTGTTCGGGGTTGCCGGCGCCGATGCCGATCACGAGAACCTTGCGCATGGGCGCTGTCCTGCCCGATCCCCGTGGGCCTGTCCAGAGTGGCATCCGCAACGATCGAAAAGCTTTGATGCTGCCTTCGAAGCAAGTAGGCTCTAGGCGTTTCTTTTGGAAGGAATCGCTTCGATGGTCCGCATCGCGCTGACGTTCGGCCTGGCGCTTGCCGTGGCTCCCGCCTTTGCCAACGATTCCACTGCGGAACTTGGCGCCGGCGGGCTCATCCTGTCGCGCAACGATGTCGTCTCGATGGACAGCGAGGATCTCTTCATTTCGCCCGATAAAGTCACGGTCGACTACGTTTTCCGCAACACTTCCGACAAGGATGTGAATACGATTGTCGCCTTTCCGTTGCCGGAGATCGAAGCCAATCCCTATGAGATGCCCTCCATTCCGGAGGAGGGCAGCGACAACTTCCTCGGTTTCGAGGTGACAGTGGGCGGCGTTGCTGTCAAACCGAACCTGGAGCAAAAGGTGTTTGCCGTTGGCGTCGACATCAGTGCTGAGCTGAAAGCGCAGAACGTCCCGTTCTACCCCTATGGCAAGGTGGCCCTGGCGGCGCTTGCGAAGCTGCCGCAACCGGTGGCGGACGACTGGCTGGCGCGGGGTATCATCATTTTGGATCAGTATGACGACGGCACGGGCTGGAAAAGCGTGCGCTCACCCTATTGGCAGCTGCGTTCGACTTTCTGGTGGCGTGCGGCTTTTCCTGCGGGCAAGCCGGTGCATGTCTCGCATCACTACAAGCCGAGTGTCGGCGCGACAGCGGGCTTGTCCTTCTTCAATGATGGCAAGTTCGAGGGCGAGTATGACAATTACAAGCGCCGTTACTGCATGGACGAAGCCTTCGAGGCGGCGGTGCGCAAGGCACAGAAGGACAATACCGACAGCAGTCCGCAACTCTATGAGAGTCGGATCGCCTACGTACTGACCACCGGCGGCAACTGGGCGACAGGCAGCATTGGCAAGTTCAAATTGACGGTGGACAAGATCGACGCTCGCAGCCTCGTCTCCTTTTGCGGCACTGGCGTGAGGAAGACCGGGCCGACGACCTTCGAAATGACGGCGGAGGATTTCGTGCCGGAGCGCGACATCGACATCCTGCTGCTCGACAGGCCTGAAAGCGGAAGTGGCAACTGATGCTCGTCTCCATCCACGTCGCTATCGCCGAAAACGGGATAATCGGCCGTGAGGGCGGCTTGCCCTGGCGACTTTCCACCGATCTCAAACGTTTTAAGGCCGATACGCTGGGCAAGCCGGTCGTCATGGGCCGCAAGACCTGGGAAAGTTTCCCCAAGCGTCCGCTGCCGGACCGCCTGAACATCGTTGTCACCCGCGATGCGGCTTATCGCGCTGAGGGTGGGGAGGTGGCGACCTCTTTGGAAGATGGCCTCACGCTTGCTCGCATTCGCGGCCGCTGCATGGCAGGTGCAGATGAAATATGCGTCATCGGCGGCGGCCAGATCTATGCGCAGGCGTTGCGATTGGCCGATCGGCTGCACGTCACGCATGTGCTGGCTTCTGTCGACGGCGATACGGCCTTCCCGCCGATCGATCCCGAAACGTGGCGAGTCGTCTGCTCCGAGGATATTCCGGCCGGCGAGAAGGACAGTCATCCGACGCGGCATGTCGTCTATGAACGGCGCGTTCGCGGTTAGAGCGCCGCGCGTCCTTGGGACGCGCAAAGGACGCTCTAAGACTTTGAATTGACGCGTCGGCTTTCCAGAAATCGATTCCGATTTCGGGCCGATGTGATTAACCACGACAAAGCGTCGCGGCTAAACTGCAGCTAAGAACCGCTCATTGAAAGGCGGACGCGTTGAAAGCACGCGGAGGCATCCCTATAGAAGGACGATAAGGATTTTGCGCCGGCTCCCCGGCGTGTGAGGGAATCCCAGCGAAAGGACATTCATGCCCTGGAACGACAAGAGTGGCGGTGGAGGCGGCCCCTGGGGAGGCGGCGGTAACAACCAGGGCCCGTGGGGGCAAGGTCCGCGCGGGCCGAGCGGCCCGCAGGGCACGCCCCCTGATCTCGAAGACATCATCCGCCGCGGCCAGGACCGGCTGCGTAACGCGCTTCCCGGCGGTGGCGGCAGTCCGGCGGTCTATCTTTTGATCGCACTGGTGCTGATCGCCGGTTGGCTTTTCAAAGCCATCTATACGGTTCAGCCGGACGAGGTGGCGGTGGAACTGCGCTTTGGCAAGCCGAAGGAACAGCTTTCCGAGCCCGGCCTGCATTTCCACTGGTGGCCGATCGAAACGGTCGAGACCGCCAAGATTTCCGAGCAATTGGTCAATATCGGCGGTGGCGCCCGCAGCGGCAACACGTCAGGGCTGATGCTTTCGGGCGACCAGAACATCGTCAATGTGCAGTTCTCGGTGGCCTATCAGGTGGCCGATCCGCGTGCGTTCCTGTTTGACGTCGCCGATCCCGACGAGATGCTGAGGCAGGTGGCCGAAAGCGCGATGCGTGAGGCCGTTGGCCAGCGTCCGGTGCAGGATATCTTCCGTGACGATCGTCAGGGCATCGCAATTGCCGTGCGCGAAAATATCCAGGCGACGCTCGACAGCTACAAGGCGGGTCTTACGGTCAATGCCGTGTCCATCGAAGATGCCGCACCGCCGCGTGAAGTGGCAGAAGCCTTCGATGAAGTGCAGCGCGCCGAGCAGGACGAGGACCGTTTCGTCGAAGAGGCGAACCGGTATTCCAATCAGAAGCTCGGCCAGGCACGCGGTCAGGCGGCCCAGGTCCGCGAAGAGGCGGCTGCGTATAAGAACCGGGTCGTCCAGGAAGCTGAAGGTGAGGCGCAGCGCTTCATCTCGATCTATGACGAATATGCCAAGGCGCCTGACGTGACGCGCCGGCGCATGTATCTGGAAACGATGGAGAAAGTGCTGAGAGATTCCAGCAAAGTGATCGTCGAGCCGAACGGCAATGGCCAGGGCGTCGTGCCTTATCTGCCTTTGCCGGCACTGCAGCCGAAGACCTCGGGAGGTAACCAGTAATGGCAAATCGTCTTCCCGCGATCATCGTCGCCATCGCCGTCTTTTTGTTCCTGCTCTATTCGTCGGTTTTCGTGGTCAATGCGCGTCAGCAGGCGATCGTGCTGCGTTTCGGCGAGATCATCGACGTCAAGAGCGAGCCCGGCATCTATTTCAAGGCGCCGTTCCCGTTCTTCGACGCCGATACCGTGCAACTCGTCGAAAAGCGCGTGCTGCGCTTCGACCTCGACAACATCCGTGTCCAGGTTTCGGGCGGCAAGTTTTTCGAGGTCGATGCCTTCATCGCCTACCGCATCTCGAATCCACGCGTCTTCCGTTCGGCAGTTTCCGGCCAGATCGAACTGGCCGAGCAGCGGCTGAAGACGCGTCTCGACGCGGCGCTGCGCCGGGTCTACGGCCAGCGTGCCTTCGAAGCGGCTCTTTCGGAAGAGCGCGGCATCATGATGCGCGAAGTGCGTGATCAGCTACGCCCGGACGCAACCTCGCTTGGTCTCGAGATTGACGACGTGCGTATCCGCCGCACCGACTTGACGGCGGAGGTCTCGCAGCAGACCTATGACCGCATGAAGGCCGAACGTCTCGCGGAAGCCGAGCGTCTGCGAGCACGTGGTAATGAAGCCGCGCAGCGCATCAAGGCGCGTGCCGATCGCGAAGTCGTTGAGATCGTCGCCGAAGCCAACAAGGAATCGGAGATCCTGCGTGGTCAGGGCGATGGTCAGCGCAGCGCCATCTTCGCCAACGCCTACAATCGTGATCCGGCCTTCTTCGATTTCTATCGGTCGATGAATGCCTACGGCACCGCATTGGACAACACCGGCACGACGATGGTGTTGTCGCCGAATTCGGATTTCTTTCGATATTTCCGCGATCCGGCAGGCACGCCGCCGGCAGCAACGCCTAAGCCTGCGCAATAGGCCGTGCAGGATTTTCTTGCCGCCATGGGCCTGGTCCTCGTCGTCGAGGGTCTCGTCTATGGCGGTTTTCCACGTCTGGCCAAGCGGCTTGCCACCGATGTCCTTGCCATGCCGGAAGGCGTGTTGAGGATTGGCGGGTTGGCCGCGATTGCCATTGGCGTCGGCATCGTCTGGCTGGTGCGCGGTTGAAGGAAGCAGCGTGCCTCCCTGGGGATTTGTCGTCGCCGGGTGGTCAGGGCCGCAAACGTGCCTTATTTCTTTCCACACTGACGACATGTCGTCGAACGTGTTCTTGCTGGCTTGCCGGGAGGCCCTGATGAAGTCCGAAACCATCCTGCGTGCGGCAAGCAAGACGCTTGCTGCCGTCACTGCGGCGCTGATGCTTGGCACCGCCGCCGTTCCATCCGCCATTGCACAGACGCAGGCTCCCGCCGCAACGCAGGCGGCGCCAGCCGCCAACGGTCCGGCCTCGGTGGCCGATCTTGCCGAGGGGCTACTCGGAGCAGTCGTCAATATCTCAACATCACAGACGGTGAAAGGCAGTGAAGGCCCCGGCGCTGTGCCGATGCCGCAACTGCCGGAAGGCTCGCCCTTCCAGGACTTCTTCGATGATTTCTTCAAGGACCGAGGCGGTCAGAAGGGCGGCGGTTCGCAGAAAGTGCAGTCGCTCGGCTCCGGCTTCGTGGTCGATGCCGTCGAGGGCATTGTGGTCACGAACAATCACGTCATTGCCGACGCTGACGATATCGAGGTGAATTTTTCCGATGGAGTGACGCTGAAGGCGAAGCTGGTCGGTACCGATACCAAGACTGACATCGCCGTGCTGAAGGTGGATCCGAAGGGTCACAAGCTGACGGCGGTGAAGTTCGGTGATTCCAACAAGATGCGCATCGGCGACTGGGTGATGGCGATCGGCAATCCGTTCGGCCTGGGTGGCACTGTTACAGTCGGTATCGTCTCGGCGCGCAACCGCGACATCAATTCCGGCCCTTACGACGACTTCATTCAAACCGACGCCGCCATAAATCGTGGCAATTCCGGCGGTCCGCTGTTCAACATGAACGGCGAGGTCATCGGCATCAACACGGCCATCATATCGCCTTCGGGCGGTTCGATCGGCATCGGCTTCTCGATCCCGGCCCAGCTTGCCGCCGGCGTTGTCGACCAATTGCGTCAGTTCGGCGAGACAAGGCGCGGCTGGCTGGGCGTGCGCATCCAGCCCGTCACCAAGGACATTGCCGAGAGCCTTGGCATGGCGGAACCGAAGGGCGCGCTGGTGGCCGGCATCATCAAGGGTGGTCCAGTCGACAATGGTTCGATCCAGGCCGGTGACGTCATCACCAAGTTCGATGGCAAGGATATAGAGGAAACGCGTGACCTGCCGCGCGTCGTCGCCGAAAGCCCGGTCGGCAAGGCCGTCGATGTGATCGTCATCCGCAAGGGCAAGGAGCAGACGGTCAAGGTTACACTCGGCCGTCTCGAGGACGGCGAAAAACTGGCCGATGCCGAGGGCAAGGGCGACCCCGACAAGGATAGCAAAGCTGCGCCGGTTGCCGCAGCCACTGTGCTCGGTATGTCGATCGGTGAATTGAACGACGATACGCGCGGCAAGTTCGGCATTGCTGCGGATATCTCCGGGGTGGTCGTCACGGAGGTGGCCAAGGATTCGGCAGCCGCCGAGCGGGGCATTCAGCCGGGCGAGGTGATCACCGAGATCGGACAGGAATCGGTGGCGACGCCCAAGGACGTCGTCGATCGCATTGCCTCCCTGAAGCAGCAGGGCCGCAAGAATGCGCTGCTGATGCTCGCTTCCAAGACCGGTGAGCTGCGTTTCGTGACGGTGCGGATGGATTGATTTCGAAAACCTCTGAAGTCATTGAATCTGAATCAAAAAGGGCGGCTAATTTGCCGCCCTTTTTTGTTCTTCCCAGTCTCTGCGTTTCAGGCTGTAAAAAGCATGGGGCCGTAGATGTGGATGACTTTCGGGGACACCCGGATGATCGAAATCGCGCGTCGGATCGGCTGTCATGCCGATCCTTTCCATCACTGCCGTCGAGCGGCGATTGTCGCGGACAGCGAAAGAAACGATCTCATCGGATCCAAGCGTGTCGAAGCCGAAAGCCAACCACGCGCGAGATGCCTCCGAGACATAACCATGGCCCCAGAATTCCGGGACCAGGCGCCAGCCGATCTCGATAGTACCTTCCGGCAGGAAGGGCAGGTGGTCGGTGCGGGTCAGGCCGACGAAGCCAATGCATTCGCCGATGGCCGCGATCTCGGCTGCCGCGAAGCCGAAACCCTTGCGCTCGATATCGTCGCGCATCTCACTGAGCTTCGCGTCCGCCTCGGTGCGGTTTCGGCGGAACGGGAAAAATTCCATCACGCGTTCGTCGCTGTTGATGCGGAAGAACAGATCGCGATCGCGATCTTCCCAATTGCGGAGGATCAAACGGTTGGTGTGCAGCGGTTTCATGGCGTTCCCGATCGTCGCGGTCATGTCTGTGTCGCGAATTCCTCGCGACGGTAGCCTTGCAGATAGAGCAGGGCGGTGAGGTCGCCATGATCGATACGGACCTTGGCTTCAGCCGCAACTGACGGCTTGGCGTGAAGCGCAACGCCGGTGCCGGAAAGCCGGATCATATCGAGGTCGTTGGCGCCGTCGCCGACCGCTATGGCATCTGCAGGCGTGAGGCCAAGCCTTGCTGAAATATCGTGCAGCGCCTCTGCCTTGGCTGCACGGCCCAGAATCGGCTCGGCGACTTCGCCGGTGAGATGGCCGTTGGCTTCGATCAGCCGGTTTGCACGGTTCTCGTGAAAGCCGAGCATGGTAGCGATGCGGCTGGTGAAGACATCGAAACCACCGGAGACCAGCGCTGTGTAGGCGCCAGCCTTACGCATCGTCTGCACCAACACGCGACCGCCGGACGCGAGCGTCAGCCGGTTCTCTATGATGCGGTCGACCACGGCCGTGTCGAGGTTCCTGAGCAGCGCGACACGTTCGCGCAAGGCCGGTTCGAAAGCGATTTCGCCGTTCATGGAACGTGCGGTGATCGCCGCAACCTTGTCTTTCAATCCGACTTCGTCTGCCAGTTCGTCGATGCACTCCTGGTCGATCATGGTGGAATCCATGTCGGCAATCAGGATCTTTTTGCGGCGTGCGGATTCGTCCTGGACTGCGACGTCGACCGGCTCGGAAGCCAGCGCTGCGCGGAGCACAGCGGTCGCATCCGCGCTTTCGATACCTGCCGGCAGAAGAAGATCGCAGGCGATCGTTTCGCCGAGCCAGCGCGTTGCGCTTGCGCCGACCGCCTGCGAGGCCTTATTCGCAAGGGCCGGCGTGAGTGCGCCGCCGGCTGGGCTGGAGACGAGCGTGGCGACAAGCGGCATGGAAGAGACCCAGGGAAAGGCGGCGGAACAGGGCCGCGTGAAGGACGCGATCCTGATAGCCGGCCCGACTGCCAGCGGCAAGTCGGCGTTGGCGCTGGAGATCGCCGAGCGCGTCGGTGGCGTCATCGTCAATACCGATTCGATGCAGGGTTATTCGATCCTGAATGTGCTGACCGCACGGCCGGCGCCTGAGGACCTGGCTCGCGTTCCACATTTTCTCTATGGCCATGTCCACCCTTCCACCGCTTACTCGACCGGGGCATGGTTGCGCGACGTCGCGGAACTGATCGAAAAGGAGGTTCTTGCCGATCGTCGGCCGGTTTTCGTGGGCGGTACAGGCCTCTACTTCAGGGCGCTCGCCGAGGGCATTTCAGAAATGCCGGAGATTCCGCCGCATATCCGTGAACGTTGGCGCCACGAATTGGTAGAGCGCGGCGCGCCGCGCCTGCATCGCGAATTGATGCTGCGGGATTCGGCGATGGCCATGCAGCTGCGGCCGAGCGACGGCCAGCGCATTGCGCGTGCATTGGAGGTCCTTGACGCCTCCGGCCGTTCGCTCCTGTCCTGGCAAGGTCAGCGTGGTGAGCCGCTTATCGACAGAACCAGCGCTCGTTTCTTCGTCATCGAGCCGAACCGTGAAGTGCTGGGGGAGCGCATCAACCGACGCTTCGATACGATGATCGAACAGGGCGCGCTGGAAGAGGTGCGGCAGATTCTGACTCTCGATCTCGATCCGGCGCTGCCAGCCATGAAAGCGATTGGCGTGCGCGAACTCCAGGCGGTTCTCGATGGGGAAATGGATGCCGGGACGGCGATGGAGCGCGCCAAGATCGCCACACGACAATATGCCAAGCGTCAATCCACCTGGTTTCGCAACCAACTCGGCGTCGAATGGCAAAGATTGTTGCCAAATGAAACCATAATGGAGGTGGTGCGCATGGCAATCGAAAAGAGAATTGAATAGACTTTTTAGTATTAACTCTGCACTCGTAAGGATTGTACAAGTTAACCGCGACGTAAGCCTGATCGTGCCATAAAGCTCCTATGCGCTATGGGCTGGGTGGGCATGCGATTTCACAAGGCTGAACACGCTTTTTTTGTCTTTATCTTCGTGATCCTTGCCGCGGGCATGGTGACGCTGCACGCCTATGGTTTGCTAGACACCACGGCTGCCCAGATCGATGACGTTGCTGCAGCCCGCGAGAATATCAGCTATCTGGGCACGCTACTGTTTGCCGTCGGTGTGCTTCTGGCGACCGCTTTTTTCTTTGGTGTGTTCTTCATCTATCCGCTGATCCGCGATCAAGTACGCGAGGAGGGTAAGCTAAGGGCGATGACGGCGACACTTAGCGCCCGTTCCGAGACGCTGGAACACGCAGCCCTGACAGACGGGCTGACTGGCATGCAAAACCGGCGCTTCTTCGACGATGCGCTGCGCGAATACATCACCGAGTTTCGCCGTATCGGCAAACCGGTCGGGTTGATGATCCTCGACCTTGATCATTTCAAATTGATCAACGATTCCCATGGCCACGATATCGGCGACGAGGTACTGCGTGCCGTTGCCGGCTGCCTCAAAGGTATGACCCGCTATCATGACGTTGTGGCGCGACTGGGCGGTGAGGAATTCGCTGTTGTCACGCCCAACATGGATATCGAGCTGCTGCGGAAGCTCGCTGAGCGGATTCGCAGGGAGGTCGCCAACCTGACGATCCTGAATGGCAATGTGCGGCTCAAGGTGACCACCAGCGTCGGGCTCGCGGTCTGGGAAAATTCTGAAACCGCGGAGGCGTTCTATCGTCGAGCCGACAAGCAGCTTTATGAAGCCAAGCGCCAGGGGCGCAATCGGGTTTGTGCCGCCTGAGTGCGTCTATGGCGTCGTCGTTGTTCCAGCCATTGAGACGATAATCGCGATGATCGGCGCTTGTCAGTCGTTTTGCGGCTTAAGCCCGAATGTCGCCGGCTTGAGGCCGTAGCGCGTGTCGAAATCATCGTCCGGCTGCGGCCGCGGTGCTATCACTGGCTTGCGATAGTCCGAATCTCCAGCTTGCCGCGTCGTGTCGACGGCTTCCGAGAAATTCATCGCCGGTTGCGGCTTCGGCACGTTGCGCAGCCGCTCGACGATGCCAGCGAGGTCGACTTCGCAGCTGTCTCCGGACGGCGCTTCCATCGCATGCTTGGCGGCGCCAGGGATCAGGCTGGGGTCGAGCTTCTCGAATTTCAACCGCATCGTGGTTGCCACACCCTCACCGAAGGCTATCGCTTCGCGCTGGCCCATGGAGGACAGGAAGGCAAGGCTGGAGGCGGAAGAATCGGCGATGGCCGAACGGATGATCGCCTGGTCCTGTTCATTGGAGAGGCGCATGGCGAAGAAGGTCGAACATTGCGACAGGATGGTCGGGTCGAGTTCGCCAGGGCGCTGGGTGACGACGCCAAGATAGCAGCCATATTTACGGCCTTCCTTGGCAATGCGCGACAGCGCGTGGCGGGTTGGCTCGAAGCCCAGACGTGGATCGGAAGGCATGTATCGATGCGCTTCTTCGCACAGCAGCAGCAGCCGCAGTTTTCCCTCGCTCCAGAGAGCGAGATCGAAGGCAAGGCGTGCCAGAACCGAGCAGACCGAGTTGACGACTTCGGACGGCAGGCCGGCCATTTCGAAGCATGTCACCGGACGACCGTGATGCGGAACGCGGAAGATGTTGCCGATCGTCTCGTGGATGGTGTCTTCGATCAGGCGCGAATTGAACATGAAGCGGTAGCGAGGGTCTGCGGCCGCCGATTCGATGCGTATGCGCAGCGACTTCAGTGTCGGCCGCTCGGCTTTGCTTTCGAGCAATCCCATGCGCTCATCGATCTGCTTGACGAGATCGGCGATACGGTAGGGCACTGGCGTGTCCGCGGTCATGGCGTCGGCGCCGCGGCGCATGTAGCCGACGCTGCCCGAGTGCCGATAGAGGTTCTTCGCGACGGGGATCAGGTCGCGCAACAGGTCGATCTCTTCAGGCGGCGCTTCACGCCCGCGGAAAATGACTTCTGCCAATTCTTCCAGTTTGAACATCCAGAAGGGGAGGTCGAGCGTCGTTGCATCGACTTTGACGCATTGATCCTGCAATGAGGCCGCGAACTCGTTGTGCGGGTCCAGGATCAACACCCTGAGATCCGGCCTCGCAGCAATCGCCTTGCGCAGGAGCAGGGAGACGGCAGTCGATTTGCCAACGCCGGTGGTGCCGACCACGGCGAAATGGCGAGACAGCGTGTCATCGATGGCAATGTTGGCGGAGATTGTCTCATCTTGCGACAATGCGCCGACGGTGATGGCGCGACGGCCGGCAAGGTCGTAGACGGCTGCGAGGTCGCGGCTGCGGATGCGGTGCGCGATCGCGCCGATGTGCGGATAGATCGTGATGCCACGGTCGAACACAGGTTTTGCTCCTGGTTCAGCGCCGTCGCGTACCTCGCCGACCAACTCGATGCTGACCTCGATCGGGTTTTGTTCATCGTCGCTCCAGGCGAGATCAGACTTGGAGATGGCGTAGACGAGGCCGACCGTGCGGGTGTCGCCCAGATTGATCGAGATCATTTTGCCGACCGACCAGTGGCCGGTGACGAACCCTTCCTCGCCGTCGGCGAAGGCGCTTATGGTGGCGCGGGCGCCATCGCAGCGAACGACATGGCCGAGGATGCGCTTGTCGGTCTGGGCGGCATCACGCCGCTCTTGCGATATCGGTTCGCTACCGGAAGCTGCACGTTCGACAAACATCAACGAAGAGGGTCCCCACTAGCTCGTCGGATGCTAGTCAATCTCGGTTAAGGTCGCGTGTGAGCGGATGGTATAGAGGCGGTTAACAAGGCCGTGACGATTTGAACGATCGGCATGAAGTCTCTTCCACACGGAAGATCATATGATATAGTGAACAAATGTCTGATATATCGAAAGATCTGTCCGCAAGGATTGCCGACCGCATCCGCGCCGAGCGCGTGCTGCGGAACTGGTCGCTGGCAGAGGTTGCCGAACGCTCCGGCGTGTCCAAGGCGATGCTGAGTGCCATCGAGCGTGGCTCCGCAAGCCCGACCGCGCCGATCCTGGTGCGTATCGCTACCGCATTTGAACTGACCCTATCCAGTCTGATTGCACGTGCGGAATTGCAGGGCGGCAGCGTTGCCCAGCGCAAGGATCAGCCGGAATGGCGAGACCCTGGCACCGGTTACATCCGGCGGCATCTGTCGCCGCAGACCGACATGCCGCTGGAAATGGTGCAGGTCGAGCTGCCTGCAGGCGCGCGCGTCAACCTGCCGGCGAGCAGCTATGCCTTCATCCGCCAACAGATCTGGCTCATGGAAGGACGGCTCGATTTCACCGAAGGCGAGATAGTCCACCAACTGTATCCGGGCGATTGCCTGGCGCTCGGCGCACCGGCCGACTGCAGTTTCTTTGCGCCGGGACCGGAACCTGCCCATTATCTCACCGTGCTTGTCAGGACATGATCATGCCGCGTCTGCCGAAGCGCAACCACAATGGCGGGCCGCCGCTCGACGATTACAAGGGGCCGGCATGGGGCAAGGGCGATCCGCATCGCTTCATCCATTGGCGCAGTGCCCACAAAGCCGCCTGGAAGCCCAAGTCGCGCGATATCGCGCTGTTTCGGTTGGCCAAGGCCGAAGCGGTTGGGCTGACCTATGAAGAATACACGCTGGAATTGCTGGAACGCGGCCGGCATCTCGGTGCCGACGACGGTGCACGCGTCGATGAGATCAAGTGTTCGCGCAAGCGCCGCAATTTCAGTCATCTCGACTGAGTTCGCTGTGAGAAAAATACGAAGATGACGACAATTGAAATCACAACACTCACCAGTTCTCCTGAAACACTTCAGGCCCTGGCGGAAATCTTGGTCGAGACGGTCGCCGCTGGCGGCTCGGTCAGTTTCATGCATCCGCTCTCTCCAAGGGTCGCCGAGGCGTTCTGGAGCGAATCGCTGGCCGCCGCGGCGCGCGGGGAGAGGGTCGTGTTGGGAGCCTTTGACGATGACGTTCTCATCGGCACCGTGACGTTGCTGCTCGATCTGCCGCAAAATCAGCCACACCGCGCCGAAATCGCAAAGCTGATGACGCGGTACAGCCACCGGGGCAGGGGCGTTGCCACCAAATTGATGCAGGCTGCGGAAGAATTTGCCGTGCGGCAACGGCGCACGCTTCTGGTCCTCGACACGGCAACGGACGGCGGTGCCGGTTCTCTGTACCAGAGGCTCGACTTCACGTTGGCTGGCGAGATTCCAGATTATGCGCTGAAGCCACATGGCGGTTTGAGCGGAACGTTGCTGTTTTGGAAACGCGTGGGATCTACCGGACAGATACTGGCGGTGGCGGAGGGTTGACCGGATGACATTCACGATTGCACTCGAAGATCCGGCCAAGTCCGAAATCATTGCCCTCCTGGAAGATGGCGAACGCTACGGTGCTTCGCTTTATCCTGCCGAGAGCAATCATTTCCTGTCGATCGATGAACTGCGGACGGATAATGTGTGTTTTGCCGTGGCACGGGATGCCGATGGCATTGCTATCGCAACCGGCGCCTTGGCACTCAATGACGGTTGGGCGGAATTGAAGCGTATGTGGGTGGTGCCGACGGCGCGGGGCAAGGGCTTGTCCAAGGCGTTGCTCAACGATCTGGAGGCAAGGGCGCGCCAGGCTGGTGTGACGTGGCTGCGGCTCGAGACCGGTATTGCCAATCATGAGGCACTCGGTCTTTACGAACGGACGGGTTTCGTCCGCATCGGCCCGTTTGGCGATTATCGCCCTGATCCGCTAAGTGTTTTCATGGAAAAGCGGTTGGCTGGTTTTTCGTAGGCTCCAGAAATTTTGCTATCGCAGCGACGAAGGCCTGCAGGAGCGGATCGTCAGCACGATCTGCGGCCGAGATGAAGTAATAGGCTCGTGCAGCATTGATGGCAGTGGAGAAGGGCTGGATCAGGCGCCCCTCGTTCAGGTAGCTGCCTGTAAGCACATTGGACAATAAGGCAATGCCACGCCCCTGAACCGCGGACGCGACCGCGTGCGCCACCGAGGGAACACGCACCCTGGCGCTGCCTTGCAGGTCGACGCGTGCCGCGATCGCCCACTTGTTCCATTCCTGCCCATCGTCCTCATGCAGCAGGGTGATGCCATTCAGCCGGCGTTCGCGATGCTGCAGGTCGAGGCGTGGAAACAGCACCGGCGAACACACCGTCTTAAGCTGAACTTCGGATAGCAACTGCCACCAGCGGCCAGGGAAGGGCGGGTTGTCATAAACAACGGCGATATCGCTTCGTTCCCAATCGACGGCCTCGGCGACAATGGCTTCGTTGATGATCAGATTGGAGATGCCCTTGTTTTCGGCGAATTCGACGACAGCGCCGCTCAGCCATGCGACACCGAGCGCTGTCGGTAGCGAGACCGATAACGAGCGCGCCTCGCCATGGCCGCCATGTCGAGCGGAGTCGCGCACGGCTGTCGAAAGCTGTGCCAGGGCTTGCGAGACACTGCGCGAAAAATCCCGCCCGACTTCGGTCAGTACGACATTGCGACCGTCGCGCTCGAACAAGATCATGCCGGTGACATCGCCAAGCTTTCGCAACTGCAGGGAGATTGCGCTCGGGCTGAGATGAAGTTCGTCCGCTGCGGCCCGCAGCGTTCCGAGTCGCGATACCGCCTCGAACACCTTGAGATAAGGCAAGAAGGCCAGAGGTCGGACCATCGGCGACGTCCTCAATGGAGCATCTCAAACGGATGCATTGTTGAGTTATTACAAACAATTTCGGTCAGGATAAATCGTTTTTGTCAAACGATTCCCGCTGCTACCAATGGAGAGAACAGATACGAGGAGGACTTCATGATTTCGGCCGAGCCGTTTGATTTTCCCTATGACGGCAAACTGTCTGCCAGTGCCACAGCGCTGGTGGTGATCGACCTGCAGGAAGACTTTCTCTCCAACACCGGCTATTTCGCCAAAAGCGGCTACGATCCGTCACCGCTGCGGGCGATCCTGCCGACGGTCAACAGACTGATCCTTGGTGCCCGCGCCGCCGGTGTGCGCGTCATCCATACGCGCCAGGGTTATCGCGGTGACATGGCGGATATGACGCCCTATGAGAAATGGCGGCGCAAGCGCAATGGCCTCGAAGGGACCGAGGTTCTGCTGCGTTCCAGCCCCGGCTTCCAGATTGTCGCAGACATCGATGTTCGCGACGAGGACATCATCGTCGACAAGACCTGCAACGGCGCCTTCACCTATACCGACTTCGAGCATGTGCTGCGCGCGCAGGGCATAAGCCATCTGCTTTTCACCGGCTGCACGACCGACGTGTGTGTGCACACGACGCTACGCGAAGCCTGCGACCGAAACTTCCAGTGTCTGACTATCTCGGACGCCTGCGCGAGCGGTGACCAGTACGCTCATGAGGCGGCACTGCACATGGTGACAGTCGAGAATGGTATCTTCGGTGCGATCGCCGATTCCGCTGCAGTGCTGGCCGGCCTCGCCAAGCTGCCGAGGGCACTATGAGCGAGGA
This sequence comes from Mesorhizobium loti, assembly GCF_002858745.1. Lineage (GTDB taxonomy): Bacteria > Pseudomonadota > Alphaproteobacteria > Rhizobiales > Rhizobiaceae > Mesorhizobium > Mesorhizobium loti_F. Next base: position 95,844 of record NZ_PJRO01000002.1, read on the forward strand.
TCGCGTTGTGCCTGCCGCAAACGAAACTCCCGGGCCGCAGCGCTATGTTTCGCTGATGCGGCTGACTGCAAAGGGACTGGCAGAACTGTCGGACAGTGCCGCGCGGCGGAAGCGCAGTGAAGAGCGGGTGGCAGCGCTGGGTGGTCGGTCCATCGCCTTCTACGCAACCATGGGACCTTATGATTTCGTGCAGGTCTTCGAGATGCCGAGCAACGAGGCGATGATGCAATATGTGCTCACCGCGCGCCGCGATGGCCATGTCGACCCACTGATCATGCCGGCCTTCGATCCTCTTGCTTATGGCGGGATCGTCGACCGCGTGCGTTAGCGCGGCAAATAAACAACAACAAGGGGAACGTATGATTAAGATATTCTTCGTGGGGGCCGCCGTACTGCTTGGCACGCAGGCCGCCCTGGCAGGTGCGCCGAGCTTTGTTTCAGGCGGTGCGATAAGTGTTTGCACCACGGCTGCGTTTCCACCCCTATCCTACAAGAAGGATCCGGGCGACGCGGTTCCCATCGGCATCGACATCGAGATTTCGGAGGCGCTGGCCAAGATCTGGGCTGCCAAGACGTCTTATGTCATCACCGATTTCGCCGGCCTGCTGCCAACGCTTGGATCAGGTCGCTGCGGCATGATCGTCTCGGGCATCTACGTCAATGCGGAGCGCCGCAAGACCTACGACGGCGTGCGTTACATGAAGTCGGCGACGGTCCTTGTCACTAAGGCCGACAATGTCGAGATCACCGTACCTGCGGCGTTGAGCGGTCGGACGGTGGCTCTGGAATCTGGCACATACTATCGCGAGGAACGGCTGGATCCGCTCAACAAGGAACTCGCCGCTTCCGGTAAGCCGGTTGTGGTCATCCAGAATTACCCCGCCCAGCAGGGTGCTTATCAGCAGGTGTTGGTTGGCCGTGCCGACGCCACGCTGACGGAGGAGGCGGAAGGCGCTTTCCGCGTCGCCAACGCGAAGGACCAGCTGAAGGTCGCCTACACCTGGCAGTCGGATTTCACCTACGGCATATACGTTGCGCGCAAGGATGGTGATGCCGCGGCTATCAAGGCCGCCCTGAAGACGCTGCGCGAAGAGGGGTTCTTTACCAAGCTTGCGGAGAAATACGGGCTCAACCCGGCAGTCTTCGACGTGGACTACGAGTCCTGATCGCCGCTAGCCCGAAAGACCATTGGCATGACCTTCGATGTCGCACTCTTCCTGAAAGCGCTTGCATCGCCGGCCATGCTGCAGGGCGCGGTAATCGCTTTGCTCCTGTCGGTCGTCGTGCAGACCATCTCGTTTGCTGCCTGTCTGCCGGTCGCGCTTTGCCTGAACTCCCAGAAGCGCGGCCGCAATGCCGCCGCACAGGTCTATGTCTGGGTGTTCCGCGCCGCGCCGGTGCTGCTCGTGCTGCTTCTGGTCTGGAACGGAGCGCCACAACTCGTTCCGGCACTTCTCAAAGCCAATTGGTACACACCTTTCTTTGCCGCCGCGATCTCGTTCAGCCTGGTCACCGCCGCCTATATGGCCGAGATCATGAAGGGTGCATTGCGTGCTATCGGCCCGGGCCAGTATGACGCAGTAAAGGCGCTCGGCTTGACACGCTTCCAAGGCTTTCGGCTCGTCATCCTGCCTCAGGCGTTGAGGATCGCGCTGCCGTCGCTGGTCAATGAGTTTATCAGCCTGGTGAAGCTGACCTCTCTCGCCTATGTCATCTCGCTGCGCGAAATCATGGCGGTGGTGAACGATGCCATCGCCGCCAGCTTCCGTTTCGTCGAGTGGTACTGCGCGGCCCTTGTCTACTACCTTGTTATCGTATCGGCCCTCATGGTTGTGCAGTCCGTTATCCAGAAACGTCTGGGGTGACATCGGTTTCGCCGGAGCCGGCACATCACGAGAAAACTCGATGCTGCTTAACCCTTGTGATGCGCCTGCTGCAGCCCGTAGACCGGTGTCGGAATACCGGCATGCCGAGCTTTCAGTTGCAGGGACAGGAACTGCGAATAGTGGCGCGACTGGTGCAGGTTGCCGCCATGGAACCATAGAGCTTCCTGCTGTGTCGGCTTCCACATGTTGCGCTGCTCGCCTTCCCACGGGCCGGGATCCTTGGTGGTGCTGGAGCCTAGGCCCCAGCATTTGCCAACCTTGTCGGCAACATCCTGACTGATCAGTTCGGCGGCCCAGCCGTTCATCGAGCCATAGCCGGTGGCATAGACGATAACGTCGGCGGGCAGTTCGGTGCCGTCCTCGAGCAGTACGGAATGTTCTCTGATCTCCTGGACCTTGCCGCGCTGCAGCTTGATCTCGCCGTCGATGATCAATTGCGAAGCGCCGATGTCGATATAGTAACCTGAGCCGCGGCGAAGATATTTCATGAACAGGCCGGAGCCATCATCGCCCCAATCCAGCATGAAGCCGGCCTTTTCCAACCCATCATAGAATTTGGCGTCGCGCTCTTTCATCTGCTGGTAGAGCGGGATCTGGAATTCATGCAGGATCTTGTACGGCACGGAGGCGAAGATCAGGTCGGCCTTGGCGGTGGTGACACCGTTCTGGACCGCCTGCTCCGAGTAAAGCGGCCCCAGCCCGACCTCCATGAGGGTGTCGGATTTGACGATGTGTGTGGTCGAGCGCTGCACCATGGTGACATCGACGCCATTTTCCCAAAGAGCGGCGCAGATGTCGTGGGCGGAGTTGTTGGAGCCGATGACAACCGCCTTTTTGCCCGCGTATCTGTCCGGCCCCGGATGTTTCGAGGAATGGTGCTGGTCGCCCTTGAAGGTGTCCATACCCTTGTATTTCGGCAGATTGGGCCGGCCGGACATTCCGGTGGCAAGCACAAGCTGCTTTGGCTTCAGCACGATATCCTTGCCGTCGCGCCGCACGGTAACGGTCCATTCCTTCCTGTCGTCGTCATAAGAAGCGCTCCTGGCCTCAGTCGAAGACCAGTAATTCAGCTCCATCACCTTGGTGTACATTTCCAGCCAGTCGCCGATCTTGTCCTTGGGCGAGAAGACAGGCCAGTTCTTCGGGAAGTCGATATAGGGCAGGTGGTCATACCAGACCGGGTCGTGCAGGCAGAGTGACTTGTAGCGCTTGCGCCAGGAATCGCCCGGGCGTTCGTTGCGCTCTACGATGATGGTGGGTACGCCGAGCTGTCGCAGCCGCGCACCGAGCGCGATGCCGCCCTGGCCGCCACCGATGATGAGCGTATGCGGCTGGGTGGCAAAGCCGAGTTCGGCTTGTTCCTTCTCACGTTCCTCCTTCCAGCTCGGCCTATTCTTGCCCTGGCCGTGCTTGGCGCCGAGTGGGCGGGTGAAACCTGCCTGCTCCTCATGTCCCTTCAGTTCGACCATGGTGGTGAGCAGTGTCCAGATCTTGCCGTCCTTCACCCGGATGTGGCCGTAACCACGTGCCGCTTCGGTCTCGAAGGTGATCCAGCCTTCCAGCAGCCCATCGCTTTCTGCAGCATCTTCACCTTCGGCAATCGCGAAGTTCGACGGTTTGACGGCGCTGAGCTGGCTCTTCAGCATGGCGCGGATCTGGTCGCGGCCTTCCATCGTCTTGACGTTCCAGGTGAAGGCAACAAGGTCGCGCCAATAGCAGTCGTCCTGGAAAAAGGAGATCGCGTTGTCGATATCGTCTGCGGCAAGGTTGGCACCGAAATCGGCGAGCAATCTGGCGAGTTTTGCGTTGGGCGCCTTGTCGAGCATGCGGGGTTCCTCCCAGGGAAACGTGATGGTCGTTGCGGCAGTGCCAATCCTCCCGACCGGCCGTTGAAAGTATCGGCAGAGACCGCACCTTTCGTCACGCCCCACCATAGTTTGCTGTGTTTTCAAGGAGTTGTGCTGCTTTGCGCGGGATAGCGCGACATACTCAGCGCTAAAAGTCTTCCGCTGCGGCATGCCGTTTCAAAAAAACGGAAGAGGCCGTTGACTTGGCCGGCGAACTCAAACTATTGTCCGCCATCATGAAGACAGTTCTTATTCTCGTAGGAAGGCGCGTGGGCAAGGCGGTGTAACCGCCGGGCGAAATCCTCCCATGCGCAACACACAGGCTCCCTCGGGGGCCTTTTTTATTATCCAGAAAATGACCAGACGACCAGCAAGCGCTTGAAAAAGCAGGAAAAAGACGGAACGGGACCATGAGCAACGGACAAAGCGAGCGGCGCGAGATGACAGGCGCCGAAATGGTTGTGCAGGCGCTGATCGACAACGGCGTCCAGCATCTCTTCGGCTATCCGGGCGGTGCGGTCCTTCCGATCTACGATGAGTTGTTCCAGCAGGATGCTGTCCAGCACATTCTTGTCCGTCACGAACAGGGCGCCGGCCATGCGGCGGAAGGTTATGCGCGCTCGACGGGCAAGGCGGGCGTCATGCTGGTGACCTCCGGCCCCGGAGCCACCAATGCGGTGACACCGCTGCAAGATGCTTTGATGGATTCCATTCCGCTGGTGTGCCTGACCGGACAGGTGCCGACGTCGTTGATCGGCTCCGACGCTTTTCAGGAGTGTGACACCGTCGGCATTACCCGGCCCTGCACCAAGCACAACTGGCTGGTCAAGGACGTCAACGAGCTTTCAGCCATCATCCACGAGGCGTTTCACGTCGCAACCACCGGCCGTCCTGGTCCGGTGGTTGTCGATATTCCCAAGGATGTGCAGTTCGCAAAGGGCATCTACACGCCGCCGCAGACAGCACCGCGCACCTCCTATCAGCCCAGGGTCCAAGGCGATCTCGAGAAGATCAAGGCAGCGGTCGAAATGCTGGCTGGGGCCAAGAAGCCGATCATCTATTCCGGTGGTGGCGTCGTCAATTCGGGGCCAGAGGCCAGCCATCTGCTGCGTGAACTGGTCGATCTGACCGGCTTTCCGATTACCTCGACGCTAATGGGACTTGGTGCTTACCCCGCTTCCGGCAAGAACTGGCTCGGTATGCTCGGCATGCACGGAACGTATGAGGCCAATATGGCCATGCATGATTGCGACGTCATGCTGTGCGTGGGCGCGCGTTTCGACGACCGCATCACCGGCCGTCTCAATGCATTCTCGCCGAATTCCAAGAAGATCCACGTCGATATCGATCCATCCTCGATCAACAAGACCGTGCGTGCGGATATCGGCATCCTGGGCGATGTCGGCCGGGTTCTGGAAGACCTCGTGCGCCTGTGGCGCGCCACCGCCAAGGCCGACAAGAAGGCGCTCTACCCGTGGTGGGAGCAGATCGCCCGCTGGCGCGCGCGCGACTCGCTTGCCTACAAACCGAGCAATGACGTGATCATGCCGCAATATGCGATCGAGCGGCTTTACGAGCTGACCAAGGACCGTGACACTTACATCACCACCGAGGTCGGCCAACATCAGATGTGGGCGGCACAGCATTTCCATTTCGACAAGCCCAATCACTGGATGACCTCGGGCGGTCTCGGCACGATGGGCTATGGCCTGCCGGCGGCGCTCGGCGTGCAGATCGCCCACCCGGATGCGCTGGTCATCGACATCGCCGGCGATGCCTCGGTGCAGATGACGATGCAGGAGATGAGCGCGGCGGTGCAGTACGAAGCGCCGATCAAGATCTTCATCCTCAACAACCAATACATGGGCATGGTGCGCCAGTGGCAGCAGCTCCTGCACGGCAACCGGCTGTCGCATTCCTATACCGAGGCTATGCCCGACTTCGTCAAGTTGGCCGAGGCCTATGGAGGCCATGGCATCCGCTGCGAGAAACCAGGCGATCTCGACGATGCCATCAAGGAGATGCTCTCGGTCAAGAAACCGGTGCTGTTCGATTGCCGCGTCGCCAACCTTGCCAACTGCTTCCCAATGATCCCTTCGGGCAAGGCGCACAACGAGATGCTGCTTCCGGACGAGGCTACAGACGAGGCCGTCGCCAACGCCATCGACGCCAAGGGCAGGGAGCTGGTGTAACCGATAGCGTGATCTTGCCACGAGCGGCATAATCAACGAGTTAGCGTAATTCCAGGAAAAGTGTGCAACGGTTTTCCGTCCGGAATTACGCAAAGACAAAGAGCTGGAGTGTTTCCGCGTTTCCGTGAAAAACGGAAACGCTCTGGTGTAAACGCCTGAGATCGAGATCCATCTTATGAACGCACAGCACCTTCAACCTACCGGCTCCGCTTACTTCATCGCCAAGGAGACGGAAAAGCCGGAAAACCACACGTTGTCGGTGCTGGTCGACAACGAGCCGGGCGTGCTTGCCCGGGTCATCGGCTTGTTCTCCGGCCGTGGTTACAACATCGAAAGTCTGACCGTCTCGGAGACCGAGCACGAAAAGCACCTGTCGCGCATCACCATCGTGACGCGAGGCACACCGCATGTGCTGGAACAGATCAAACACCAACTCGAGCGCATCGTGCCGGTGCATCGCGTGGTCGACCTTACCGTGCGTTCGACTGAGCTCGGGCAGGAGCGGGCGCTGGAGCGGGAACTTGCCCTGGTCAAGGTCGCTGGTACCGGTGACAGCCGTGTCGAGGCGCTCAGGCTGGCGGATGCCTTCCGCGCCAGCGTGATCGACGCCAACACCGAACATTTCATCTTCGAGATCACCGGCAAGGGTTCGAAGATCGACCAGTTCATCGCCATCATGCGCCCGCTGGGGCTCGTTGAAATCTGCCGCACAGGCGTAGCGGCGATGAACCGTGGTCCACAGGGGATGTGACGCTGCTGCTGCGGCATTGTCACCGAGACAACAATTTTCGTGACTTGGACCGGAGGACAGGTCAACTAGCCTGACCTGTTTGCCGGCGCCATATCCGAACCATTGCAATGTCCTTCGACGCTTTTGTAGCCCTTGTGGTCTATGCCTTCGTGACTTCGGTCACGCCGGGACCGAACAACTTCATGCTTCTGGCCTCTGGCGTGAATTTCGGTTTTGCCCGCAGCATCCCGCATATGGTCGGCATCAGCGTCGGGTTTCTGATCCTGGCGCTCGCCGTTGGCCTTGGGCTGGGTGCAGTGCTGACAGCGTTTCCTGCGCTACACACGGGACTCAAGATCGTGGGCGGTGCATATCTGCTCTATCTTGCCTGGAAGATAGCGATGTCACGCTCAATGGGGAGCGGTGCCGAGAACAAGGCGCGTCCGATGACACTTGTCGAAGCGGCGGCTTTCCAATGGGTCAATCCCAAGGCCTGGGTGATGGCGGTGACCGCCATGGCGGTCTACACCAATCCCGATAGACCGTTCCTTTCTGTGGCGGTGATCGCCATCACCTTCGCCATTGTGAACCTGCCGACCATCTCAGGCTGGGCCGGCTTCGGCATGGCGTTGCGCGGCTTCCTGTCCGACCCCGTCAAACTGAAATGGTTCAATATCGCCATGGGCCTGGCGCTTGCCCTGACACTCTGGCCGATGCTGCGTTGACGCACCGATCACGTCGCCGTGAATTTGTGCGGTGCATTAAATCTTTGTAATGAAGGCGTTTTGACCATTTTCAGTCGCGAAGTTGCGCTATCTTAGCCTGGTATTCATCGCGCACGACCTCATTCGATGAGGTGCATACGGATGCGCCGAGACCGGCAGGCAAGGTCCTGACCTTTAGATCGAGAGGGCGCATTGACGGTTCGCAACAAAGCACTGATCGGGCTTATCGGAGGCGTCGTTGTCGTCGCTGCGGGTGCCTATCTGTGGCCCGCCGGGGCTTTGCGGGTCTGGCAGATGCTGCCGTTCGCTGAAAAGGAGATTGCGGCTCAGGCCGCGACTGGCGGAAGCGGCGGTAGCAACCGCGCCCAAGGTGGCAGCCGTGGCGCCGTTACCGTGGCAACCGCAAAGGCGAAGGTCGCCGATTTTCCGATCCAACGTTATGCCATCGGTTTCCTGGCGTCGCCAGCCGTCGCCAACATCAACGCCCGCGTCGCCAGTCAGGTCATGGCCATTGCTGTCGAGGATGGCCAGATGGTCAAGCAAGGTGACGTCCTGATCACTCTCGACGACCGCGCGCTGAAGGCGCAATTGGAGAAAGACAAGGCGACTTTGGCCAAGGATCAGGCTCTCGCGGCCGGCGCTGATGCCGATCTGGAGCGTGCCAAGAGCCTGCTCGCCAGGCAGACCGGCACGCAGCAAGCCTATGATCAGGCTTTGGCAGCGCAGAAGGCTGCGCAGGCTACGGTGGCTGCCGATCAGGCGGCGATAGATGCTGACCAGGTTCAACTTGGCTTCACCACCATCACTGCGCCGATTTCCGGTCGGCTCGGTGCTGTGAGCGTCAGCGTCGGCGATCTGGTGACAGCCGGCGGCACCAGCGGCGCGGGAGCCACGCCTTTGGTGACGATCACCGAAATGGACCCGTTGCGCGTCGCCTTCAACCTGCCGGAGGCGGACCTTTCCTTGCTGCAGCAGGCGATCGCCAAGCCCGGTTCGGTTTCCGTGACCTTGTACAAGGATGGCAATCCGGCGTCGATCGGCTCCGGAACGGTCGATTTCGTGAATTCCACGGTTGATACCGCGTCGGGCACCATTACGGCGCGGGCGACCGTGCCGAATGGCGATCTCAAGCTCTGGCCAGGTCAATATGTGAACGTCACGGTCAACGCCGGTATGATGCCCCAGGTCGTCACCGTGCCGACGCAAGCCGTGCAACCGAGTCAGCAGGGTTCGTTCGTCTATGTCGTCAAGGCCGACAACACGGTCGAGGCGCGGCCGGTCAAGGTGGCGATCAGTCATGAGAATGAGAGCGCCATCGCTGATGGATTGAAGGACGGCGAGAAGGTGGTGGTGGATGGCCAGTTGAGCCTGAAGTCGGGTGCTGCCGTGCGCGAAGCGGATGGCAACGGAAAGAGTGGGACGGGCGAGAGCCAGTCTCCGAAAGCTGCCGACAAGGCAAACGGAAACGAAACGGCGGGCTGACCGACGATGATCTCCGAATTCTGCATCCGCAGGCCTGTCGCGACACTGCTGATGTCGATCGCGCTCATTCTGGGCGGCCTGTTCGCCTATAAATTCCTGCCGGTCGCGGCCCTTCCGAGCGCTGAGTTCCCAACCGTCAACGTCTCCGCTTCGCTGCCAGGAGCGTCGCCCAACTCGATGATGACGTCGGTCGCGGTTCCGCTCATCAAGCAGATCGCCACCATCGCCGGTGTCGATTCGATCTCGACCACCAACTCACTCGGCTCCACGTCGATTGCGGTTCAGTTCGCACTGAACCGGGATATCGATGCTGCTGCAGCCGACGTGCAGGCGGCGATCGCGCGAACGCAGCGGCAATTGCCGCCGGAAATGACGTCGCCGCCAAGCTACAGGAAGGTCAATCCGGCCGACGCGCCGATCCTGCTGATGGCGCTGACCAGCGATACCGTGCCGCTGACCGATCTCGACGCCATCGCCCAGAACGTCATTTCGCCATCGCTGTCGACCGTCGACGGTGTCGCCCAGGTCATGGTCTGGGGATCGAAGAAATACGCCGTGCGTATCCAGATCGATCCGACGGCGCTGGCGGCACGCGGTATCTCCATCGACCAGTTGCAGTCAGCCGTGCAGTCGGCCAACAGCAACGCGCCGGTCGGTGTGCTGCAGAACAGCCAGCAGCAACTCACCATCACCACCAATACCCAACTCCAGGACGCGGCCGCGTTTTCCAAGATCATCATCGCCACCAAGAACGGCAACCCTGTCCGTCTCGGCGACGTGACGCGTGTCATCGATTCCGTGCAGAGCACGACCTCGGCCTCCTGGTTCGACAAGTCGCGCGGCATCATCCTGGCCGTGCAGCGTCAGCCCGATGCCAACACCGTCGAAGTGGTCGACCGGGTCAAGGCAATGCTGCCGTCCTTCGAAGACCAGATGCCGGCGGCGGCTTCGATCCAGCTGATGAACGATCGCTCGACCTCGATCATCGCCGCCGTCGACGACGTGCAGTTCACGCTGCTGCTCACCATCGGACTGGTCGTGCTGGTGATCTTCGTCTTCCTGCGCCGCGTAACGGCGACTATCATTCCGGCCGTGGCGGTGCCAATCTCGCTGATCGCCACGCTCGGTGTGATGTTTCTGCTCGGTTTCTCCATCGACAACATCTCGCTGATGGGGCTGACGCTCGCGGTCGGCCTCGTCGTCGACGACGCCATCGTCATGCTGGAAAACATCTACCGGCATATGGAAGAGGATGGCCTGCCTGCCTTCGAGGCGGCGGTCAAAGGTTCGCGCGAGATCGGCTTCACCATTCTGTCGATGTCGATTTCGCTGGTGGCGGTGTTCATTCCGGTGCTTTTGATGGGCGGCGTCATCGGCCGCATCTTCAACGAATTCGCCGTCGTGGTGACGGTCGCGATCCTGGCTTCGATGTTCGTGTCGTTGACGCTGACGCCGATGCTGTCGGCGCATCTCCTGGCCCTGCCGAAAGGCCACAAGCCCGAAGGACAGGGCGGAGCGCACCAACATGGCTGGCTGACGCGCGCCTACGACCGGGTGCTGACCTGGTGCCTGGCGCATCATGTGGTCGTATTCCTGGTTTTCCTGGGCACGGCCGTGTTGTCGGTCTGGCTGTTCACCGTCTCGCCCAAGGGTTTCCTGCCTCAGGAAGACATTGGCCAGATTTCGGTGTCGACCAGGGCGCGCCAGGACATCTCGTTCGATGCGATGGTGAAGCTGCAGGCCCAGGTTGCTGAGGTTTTCGAGAAGTCACCCTATGTTGCGCATGTCTCCTCCACAGTCGGTGGTGGCTTCGGCTCCGGCGGACTTAATCAGGGCTCGCTGTTTGTCGAACTGAAGCCGAAGAGCGAGCGACCTGAAATGGTGGACGTGATGGCGAGCCTCAGGCGCCCGCTCGCCGACGTTCCCGGCATCAGCACCTTCATGCAGCCGGTGCAGAACCTGCGACTTGGCTCGCGTTCTTCCGCCAGCGCCTATCAGCTCGTCGTCCAGGGCCTGAAGACCGATGAGACCAATGATTGGGCGCAAAAGCTGACTGAAGCCATGCAGGCCGACCATTCGGTGTTCGCCGACGTCAACAACGATCTGCAGAACACCGCGCTGCAGGCTTCGCTGATCGTCGACCGCGACAAGGCCGCGACACTGGGCGTCGACACCAACACGTTGCTCAACAGCCTCTATGGCGGTTTCGGCACCGACCAGGTGACGACCATCTTCGGCGCGGCCGACAGCTATCAGGTCATCACCGAACTCGACCCGAAGATCGACTGGTCGCCGGAGCGCATGCTGTCGATCCAGTTCCGCACGTCCAGCGGTTCGCTGGTGCCGCTCGGCGCCTTCGCCCGCGTCGACCGCACGGCGGGACCGCTTACCATCAACCAGCTCGGCCAGTTGCCGGCAGTCACGATCTCCTACAATCTGCCGCAAGGCGTGGCACTCGGCGATACGGTGACCCGTATCGAAGCGTTGAAGGCCGAGATCGGCGTGCCGAAAACGATCGCTACCTCCTTCTCAGGCACGGCCAAGACGTTCCAGGATTCGCTCGCCAACCAGGGACTGCTCATCGCCGGCGCGATCCTGACCATCTACATCGTGCTCGGCATGCTCTATGAGAGCTTCATTCATCCTTTGACCATTCTGACCAGCTTGCCTTCAGCGCTGCTCGGGGCGGTACTGTCGCTACGGCTTGTCGGAATGGATGTCTCGGTCATTGCCGTCATCGGACTTCTAATGCTGATCGGCATCGTCAAGAAGAACGGGATCATGATGATCGACGTGGCATTGGTGTTGCGCCGCGAGGGACGAAGTGCCCGCGACGCGATTCACAAGGCCAGCGTCATGCGTTTCCGCCCAATCATGATGACGACGCTTGCCGCCATCATGGGTACGTTGCCTATCGCCATCGGCGAAGGCGCCAGTGCCGAGCTGCGTCAGCCGCTCGGCGTTGCCGTGGTCGGCGGCCTGATGGTTTCGCAGGTGCTTACCTTGTTCGTCACGCCGGTGATCTATCTCTACATGGAGTGGCTGTCGCAATGGCTGCTGGGCTTCATTCGCAAAGGCAAGAAACCGGATCTTCATCTGGTTGAAGGGGCCGCACAGCCCTCGCTGTTCGACGAGAACAAGGACCGCCAGGTCGCAGCCGAGTAGGTGGTGACGAAGGGCTGTAAAAGGGCCGTGTCCAACGAATAGTGCGGCTAAACTTACGTGTTGAGCGATGTGTCGGGTATAAACCCGTCAAAACGGCGAGGCTCAGCCATTCCACGTCAGCTTCAGCATATCCGTGAACAGAGCGTGCCAATCGGCCTCGTCCAGGCTGATCAGGCCGAGTGCCTTGAGCAGGAAAGCCCCTTCGCCGGCCAGGAAGGCAACGGCGATCTGGCGGTCCGCCGGCCTGGACAGGTCGAGCCTTGCCAGAAAGCCGTTATACCACTCCCGGCTTTCGGCCACCCGGTCTGGTGCCTCCAGCAACGCTGTCATCATGACGGCGGAGCGCGAATGCTCCTCCTCATCCTCATCTCTCGTCACCGAAAGATGTGCCCGGATCACCGATGCCGCTGACGGTTCGGGGCCTGCCTCTTCCATGACCTTGGTTTCGTAGGTGTCTGCCCAGCGGGCGATCATTGCGCGGATCAGATTGTCCTTGGTACCGAAGCAATATTGCACGCCGCTCTTGGTGATGCCGGCGGCTTTCGCCACGGCGTCGAAGCTCAGCCCCGATGCGCCGAGCTCGGTCACCACTGTCTCGGCTGCGTCGAGGACCTTGTCGCGGTCGATGCTGCGCGGTCTTCCTGACATCTGACCTCTTCTATTTCAATACGATCGTATTTATATACCGGTCCGTGGCGGCACAAGACCGCCGAGACGAATACATTGAAGGAAAATATCATGTCTCCGAGCAACCGTTGGCTGATCCTGGCCATCGTGTCGAGCGCGCTGTTCCTGATCGTCATCGACATGACGGTTCTTTACACAGCGCTGCCCACGCTCACCCATGACCTCAGGGCCAGTGCGACTGAGAAACTCTGGATCATCAACGCCTATCCGCTGGTGGTTGCCGGCCTGCTTCCGGGCGTCGGCACGCTGGGCGACAGGCTCGGCCACAAGCGCATGTTCCTGGCCGGTCTCGTCGTGTTCGGCCTTGCCTCGCTGGGCGCCGCGTTTTCGCCGACCCCGACCTTGCTGATCGCGGCGCGGGCGCTGCTTGCGGTCGGCGCGGCCATGATGATGCCCGCCACCCTGTCGCTGATCCGGCTGACTTTCACCGATGAGAAGGAACGCGCCTTCGCCATCGGCGTCTGGGCCGCCGTGGCTTCTGGCGGCGCTGCGTTTGGCCCGGTGGTCGGCGGCGCGCTGCTGGAGCATTACTGGTGGGGTTCGGTCTTCCTGATCAATGTTCCAGTGGTCATCGTCGCCTTGCTTGCCGGCGCGACCCTGCTGCCCAACCGGCCGGGCAATGACGATCATCCCTGGGATTTGATCGGCTCCATTCAGATCATGATCGGGCTTGTCGGCCTGACCTACGCCATCAAGGAACTCGCCAAGCGGGATCCGTCATGGTTCGCCGCCGCGCTCGCCTTCGCCGTCGGTCTCGTCGCCATGGTCGTCTTCGTTCGCAGCCAGCTTGCCAGCCGTGCGCCGCTGATCGACTTCTCGCTCTTCGCCAATCCGCGCTTCTCGGCCGGCGTCGTCACCGCCATGGTGGCGTCGGCGGCATTGATCGGCGTGGAACTGGTATTCAGCCAGCGCCTGCAGCTTGTGCTCGGCCTTTCGCCGTTGCAGGCCGGGCTGATCATCCTGCCGATCCCGCTCGCGGCTTTCATCGCTGGTCCTCTCACCGGCCTGGCGCTGCCCCGGATTGGCGCTACGCGGGTGCTCTGGTCATCGCTGCTTCTGGCCGGCGCAATGCTCGTTGCTTATCTCCTGGCCTACCGGGGTGAAACCTGGCTGTGGCTCGCGACGCTGTCGGCGATGGGTTTCGGCTTCGGCGCGGCGATGACCGCCGCCTCCAGCGTCATCATGCTGTCGGCACCCGAGGAAAGGGCCGGCATGGCGGCCTCCATCGAGGAGGTCTCCTTCGAGCTCGGCGGCGCGCTCGGCATTGCCTTTCTCGGCAGCCTGATGTCGGCGCTCTACACCTATGCCCTGATGCTGCCCGAAGGCGTCGCCGCGCAGGCTGGCGACAGCCTGGACGAGGCGTTGCTCATCGCCGAGAAACTGGCGCCAGCGCAAGCTGCCGAGTTGACGAGTCTCGCGGGCGCCGCCTTCGACCAAGCCTTCGTCGGCGTCATCGCCGCCGCCGCGGCACTGCTGATCCTTGTCAGTCTGGTGATCTGGCGGCGGACCACGACGGTGTGACGGGGGGCTGCATTGAAGCTGCCTTTCTCGCCCTGTTTACGGGGAAAGATGCCCGGCAGGAGGGGCAGAGCCGGCTCGTGCCGGGCTTTGGTGCCGCCCCTCATCCGGCCCTTCGCCTCACCTTCTCCCCGTAAACAGGGAGAAGGTGAGGCTCTGCCTAATTCACCACGCGCCTGGCATTCGGCAGATCCAGCGAAAAGGCCGGGATGGCGATGTCGAACTGTTCGCCGCGCGCATTTCGCATCGTGTAGTGCCCGACCATGATGCCGGATGGCGTCGAAAGCGGGCAGCCTGAGGTGTACTGATAGCTGTCTCCGGGGTTCAGTTCCGGCTTTTCGCCGACGACACCCGGGCCGCGCACTTCTTCCACCTGTCCGCTGCCATCGGTGATGTGCCAGTAGCGCGACAGAAGCTGGACGAATTCGTCCGAGCGGTTGTCGATCGTCACCCGGTAACCCCAGACATAACGACCCTCATCCGGATCCGACCGGTCTTCGAGATAGAAAGGTTCGACCTCGACCACTATGTTGCGGGTGACTGCACTATACATGGGTAACCTGGGGCGACTGTATCTGGGCGACTCTGGCCAAAAACTACAGCGAGTTTCCGTCCGCAAACCGTCATGGTCAACCTTCTGTCATGTGCACGACATGAAACGGTGATGGTGTGCAGCGATCGCGTCCGGTCCCGTGATGATTCCTGGACGCAGCCTCGCTAGAGCAATTCCAGCAAAAGTGCGTAGCGGTTTTGCGTCCGGAATTGCGTAAAAAAGTTGGAGTGTTTCCGCGAACTGAAGAAAAGCGGAAATATTCCGGGCTTTCAGGCCGCGTTTCCGGGAGTGACCTGATTTCATGGACCTGACAATCGCAGCCGCTTGCCTTTCCGCCGCTCTGCTTCTCATCAATCTTGCTTCCATCGGGCTGGCATGGTCCCAACTGGAACGCCGCCGCACGGTGCCGGCGCCCGGCAACGAGGCGCCTCCTGTGTCTATCGTCATACCCGCACGCGGGTTCGAACCCTTCACGCCCGAAACGCTCGAGCGCGCCTTTCGGCTCGACTGGCCGGATTATGAACTGATCTTCTGCGTCGCCCATGCCGACGACCCGGTCGCTCTGGCTATCCGCACCACCATGGCGCGTTTTCCCGACGTGCCGGCGCGCCTGCTGTTTGGCGACGATCGCATCAGCGGCAATCCCAAGCTGAACAACTGTGTGAAAGGCTGGGAGGCTGCCCGCCACGATTGGGTGATCCTGGCCGATTCCAACGTGCTGATGCCGCGCGACTACATCCAGCACATGATGCAGGCCTGGCGCCCCGATAGCGGACTCGTCTGCTCGACGCCGGTCGGCTCGCGCCCCGACGGCTTCTGGGCCGAGGTCGAGTGCGCCTTCCTGAACACGCTGCAGGCGCGCTGGCAGTATACCGGGGCGGCCGCCGGTCTCGGCTTTGCTCAGGGCAAGAGCATGCTGTGGTCGAAGCCGCTGCTCGATGCCAATGGCGGCATCCACGCGCTGGCTGCCGAGATCGCCGAGGACGCCGCTGCAACCAAGCTGGTCAACGGGCTCGGCCTCAAGGTGCATCTGGTGGCCTCGCCGTTCGAGCAACCGCTCGGGCACCGCAAGCTCGAAGCGGTTTGGTCGCGTCAGGCCCGTTGGGCGAGGCTGCGCCGCGTCACCTTCCCGCTGTTTTTCGCGCCTGAGCTCTTCGTTGGTGCGGCGATGCCGCTGCTGTTCGCGCTGATTGCCGCCGCAGGCTCCGGGGCCGATCTGCTTTCGACAACCTTTTTCGTGCTCTGCGCCGTCTACCTGCCGGAATATGTGCTGGCGCTGGCCAAGGGCTGGTATGCCTCGCCGCGCCTGATCCCGGCCATGGTGGTGCGCGACATCATGGTGCCGGCGATTTGGCTGCGCGGCTGGGTCGGCGGGGCCATTGACTGGCGCGGCAACAGCATGAACATCACCACCAAGTCCGACGAGCCTGAGGAAGTGCTCTCTGGAGCCTGATTCCAAGAGCATCAATCTGCACGTGTCTCTTCAGTGGTATCGCCGCCAACCGGTTTGCGGCATGATTGAAGGTGTTCCCGCGAGTTCAATCCTGGCGCGAATGGGGGAGGGGTGGTCATGCTGACGCAGGAAAGGTTTTGCCAGATCGCGCTCGGCTTTCCCGAAGCGGCGCAAGGCAGCCATTTCGACGCCACGGATTTCCGTGTGCGCAATAAGATCTTCGCCACGCTGCAGCCCAGAAATGGACAGGCGGTTGTGAAACTCTCGCCCGACCAGCAACGACTGCTTATGGAAACCGCCGCCGGCCTGTTCGAACCCGTCCCCGGTTCGTGGGGACAGAAGGGCTGGACGCGGGTGGTATTGGAACAGGCGGACGAAGAAACCGTCCGCCACGCCATGACAATGAGTTGGCGCTCGGTCGCGCCGAAGTCGCTGCGGTAGGGCACGAGGGGCGCGACCGTTTCTGGCGTTGCTTCCCCCCTGTGTCTCGGCTTCGCCGCGCTACCTCTCCTCACTCCATGGGGGAGGAACCCAAGCTGGAAAAGCGCCTGCGTTGCAACCGCAATTCCTCGCCCCCGCCGAAAGGCAAGGAGAGGTGGCTTGCCCGAAAGGGCAAGGCGGAGAGGGGGCTATCGCGCTCCTAACGCAGCGATCAGACCCTCACGCCTTCGCCAGCGCCCGTTCGATGTCTTCGAGCAGATCGTCGGTGTCTTCCAGGCCGAGCGACAGGCGCAGCGTACCATCGCCGATGCCGAGTTCGGTGCGGGCCTCGTCGGTCAGGTTCTTGTGCGTCGTCGTCGCCGGGTGGGTGATCAGGCTCTTGGCGTCGCCCAGATTGTTGGAGATCAGCACCACGTCGAGCGCGTTCTCGAAGGCGAAGGCCGATTTCTTGCCGCCCTTAAGGTCAAAGCAGATCAGCGTCGAGCCGCCGGTCATCTGCTTCCTGATGATGTCGGCTTGCGGATGGTCAGCGCGGCCGGGATAGATCAGTCGGCCGACCTTGGGGTGACCGGCCAGGAAGTCGGCGATTTTGCCGGCGGCCTCCGTCTGCTGGCGCACGCGCAGCGGCAGCGTCTCCAGGCCCTTCAGCAGCACCCAGGCATTGAAGGGTGAAAGGCTCGGGCCGGTGTGGCGGAAATAGTCGTGCAGGTTCTCGTCGATCCATTTCTTGTCGGAAAGCACGACGCCGCCGAGGCAGCGGCCCTGGCCGTCAATATGTTTTGTGGCCGAATAGACGACGATGTGCGCGCCGAGTTCCAGCGGCTTCTGCTGCAACGGCGTGGCAAAGACATTGTCCACCACCAGCTTGGCGCCGATCGAGTTGGCGAGGCTGGCGACGGCGGCGATATCGACCACTTCCAGCGTCGGGTTGGTCGGGCTTTCCAGGAAGAACAGCTTGGTGTTCGGCTTGACGGCGGCTTCCCAGTTCCTGATCTCGGTGCCGTCGACCAATGTCGCCTCGATGCCGTATTTCGGCGCCAGCGTCTCGACGACCCAGCGACAGGAACCGAACAGCGCGCGTGCCGCCACGATGTGGTCGCCTGCCTTGAGGCTGCACAGAACGGCAGCCGTCACCGCGGCCATGCCGGAGGCGGTGGCGCGGGCGTCTTCGGCGCCTTCCAGCGCACACATGCGCTTTTCGAACATGTCGACGGTAGGGTTCGCATAACGCGAATAGATGAAGCCGGGCTCCTCGCCCTTGAAGCGGGCCTCGGCGCGCTCGGCGCTGTCGTAGTGATAGCCTTGCGTCAGGAACATCGCTTCCGACATCTCGCCGAAGCCCGATCGCAGGGTGCCAGCATGGACGAGCTGGGTTGCGGGTTTCCAGTTGCGCTTTTTCTCGGTCATGGTTCCGTTCCGACACAAAAGAGACTGGCCGACACAAAAAAACCGGCCGCGAAGTCGCAACCGGTCCATAGGGGCTTTGTCGGGCCCTGCGGTCCTTTAGCGACTTGTTTAACGTGGCTGCAAGCCGACCGGCCAAATCACCACGGGATAAAGTTCCCTTTAGACCCGGTGGCGGCTTGCGTCAATTGCCGGCTTCATTAAGAGCATGGATGGCTGGCGCGATAGCTGCCATACCCGGCGCATAGGCCCGAAAATCGGAAGCGATTTTCGGAAAGGACGATGCGCGGATTTAAAGTGTTAGAGCGTCCTTTGCGCGTCCGAATGGACGCGCGGCGCTCCAGTCAGCCGCTGTGGAGTTGTCATTGCGCAAGACAGGCATTCTTCCCGACCAGGATATCGCGACGCTGTTCAAGGCGGGCGCCCTGAAGTCGCCGTGCGCGCTCGACGCCGACCAGATCCAGCCGGCGAGCCTCGACCTTCGCCTTGGCGAGAAAGCCTATCGCGTTCGCGCCAGCTTCCTGCCCGGCCCCAACAGCACGGTGGAAGCCAAGCTGGAACGGCTGAAGCTGCATGAGATCGACCTTACCGAGGGTGCGGTGCTGGAGACAGGCTGCGTCTACATCGTGCCGCTGCTGGAAAGTCTTGAGCTGTCGGGCGAGATTTCCGCCTCAACCAATCCGAAGAGTTCCACCGGCCGGCTCGACATCTTTACCCGCGTCATGACCGACCATGGCCAGGAGTTCGACAAGATCGCCGCCGGTTATCGCGGCCAGCTCTATCTCGAAGTCAGCCCGCGCACCTTCCCGATCGTCGTCCGCACGGGCTCGCGCCTGTCGCAGATCCGCTTCCGCACCGGCAACGCGCTTTTGTCGGAAGACGAGCTGCACGCGCTGCACCGCGCCGAGACGCTGGTGGCGATCGATCCGCCCAACATCTCCAATGGCGGCATCGCGCTGTCCATCGATCTCGCCGGCGACAAGGACGGGCTGGTCGGCTATCGCGGCAAGCACCACACGGGACTGGTCGATGTCGACAAGCGCGCTGCACAGGACATCGTCGATTTCTGGGAGCCGCTCTATCGCAGCGGCGCCGGCGAACTGGTGCTCGACCCGGACGAATTCTACATCCTCGTCAGCCAGGAGGCGGTGCATGTGCCGCCGCTCTACGCCGCCGAGATGACGCCGTTCGATCCGCTGGTCGGCGAATTCCGCGTGCACTATGCCGGCTTCTTCGATCCCGGCTTCGGCCATTCCTCCGCGGGTGGCACCGGCAGCCGCGCGGTGCTGGAAGTGCGCAGCCACGAGGTGCCTTTCATCCTCGATCATGGCCAGATCGTCGGTCGGCTGGTCTACGAACACATGCTGAAGCGGCCGACCGCGCTTTACGGCACCGACCTCGGCTCCAACTATCAGGCGCAAGGCCTGAAGCTGTCGAAGCATTTTCGGGCAGCGAGGTGAGGGAATAGGGGAGTAGGGGAACAAACAATTGCCCACTCCCTATTCCTTTACTCTCCTAAAAAGCCACCCACCTAAAGCAGCAACGCCACGTCGCATCCTGCGCTTGCCTGGCCCTCGGCGGCGTGCTTGGCTGTCCGCGGACAACAAGACCAACCCGAGGGGGAAAATGATGAAAATGTCCAGGTGGTTCGCATCGGTCGCGGCCGCAACGATGATAGCGGCCGGCGTAAGCAGTGCCTTTGCCGCCGACAAGATCAAGATCGGCACGGAGGGCGCTTATCCGCCTTTCAACACCATCACTGCCGACGGCAAGCTCGAAGGTTTCGACATCGACATCGCCAATGCGCTGTGCGCGCAGATGAAGGCCGAATGCGAGATCGTCACGCAGGACTGGGATGGCATGATTCCGGCGCTGCAGGCCAAGAAGTTCGATGCCATCATCGCTTCGATGAGCATCACGCCCGAGCGCAAGAAGCAGGTTGCCTTCACCAACAAATATTACACCACGCCGCTGGCGCTGGTTGCCTTGAAGGACAGCTCGCTGGCCGGCACGGACGGCGATGCGGTCAAGGGCAAGACCGTGGGTGCGCAGGCTTCCACCACGCAGGCCGACTACGCGCAGGACATCTATGCCAAGGCCGGCGCCGAGGTGAAGCTCTACCCGACCCAGGAAGAGGCGGTGACCGACCTGGTCAACGGCCGGCTCGACGCCGTCCTCTCCGACAAGTTCGTGCTGGTCGACTGGATGAAGAACGGCTCGGCCAAGGACTGCTGCAAGATGATCGGTGACGTCAAGGGAACCGAAACCGAGGCCGGCATCGCGGTGCGCCAGGAAGACAATGAGCTGCGCGAGAAGTTCAATGCCGCCATCGACGCCATCGTCGCCGACGGCACCTACAAGAAGATCCAGTCGAAATATTTCGACTTCGATATCTATTGAGCAGCCGATCATTGGCATAGCGACGGGCGCTTCGGCGCCCGTTTTGCGTTCAGGCACCGAGCACCAATCGAAGCTGCGCGCTGGCGCTTCCTCGCTTTGCCGGCGCATGTTTGGCAGGATCAGGCTGTTTCGGCCGAGGTGGAGGGAAATAGGAATGCAGATTTCGAAATGGCTCGTCTCGGCTGCGGCCGCAACGATGCTGATGATGGGCACGGCCGCCGCCGAGAAGCTCAAGATTGCCACCGAAGGTGCGGCGCCGCCCTTCAGCACGGTGACGGCGGATGGCAAGCTGGCCGGCTTCGACGTCGATATCGCCAACGCGCTGTGCGCTGAGATGAAGATCGAATGCGAGATCGTCGCGCAGGATTGGGACGGCATGATCCCGGCGCTGCAGGCCAGGAAGTTCGACGCCATCATCGCCTCGATGACCATCACCGAGGAGCGCAAGAAGCAGGTCGCCTTCACCAACAAATATTATTCGACGCCGCTGGCGCTGGCCGGCCTCAAGGACACCACGGTGACAGGCACCGATACGGCCGCGCTGGAAGGCAAGACGCTGGGTGCACAAGGCTCGACCATGCAGGCCACCTATGCGCAGGATGTCTACGCCAAGGCTGGCGCCGACGTGAAGCTCTACCCGACGCATGAGGACGCCGCGACCGACCTCGTCAACGGCCGGCTCGACGCCATCATCACTGACAAGTTCGTGCTGGTCGACTGGGTCAAGAACGGCAATGGCAAGGATTGCTGCAAGGTGATCGGCGACGTGAAGGGCACCGAGGCGCAGATCGGCATCGCTCTCCGCCAGGGCGAAGATGCGTTGCGTGAGCGCTTCAACGCAGCCATCGACGCCATCGTGGCTGACGGCACCTACAAGAAGGTGCAGGCGAAGTATTTCGACTTCGACATCTATTGAGCGGCTTCTGTCTCAGCCGCAGTCAAAGCCGATGTGATCGACGGGCGCCTCAGGCGCGCCCGTTTTGCCGGCGCGCCGAGAAGCTCGTTCTACGACCCACGATATCGAAGGAGTGTCAGCGCGGCAGCGGAAGCGCGCGGCACGATCGTGCTGACCTCGATATATTCGTCAGGCGTATGGGCTCTTCCACCCACGGGGCCGACCGCGCATAGGGTCGCAGCGCCGGTCGATTGCGCGAAGCCGCTTTCCGAGCAAGCGCCGGTTGGTTCATGGCCGACCGAGAAGCCGAGACTCGCAGCAGCAGCTCGGTAGGTGTCGAAGAGGCCGAGCGTCTGAGCATTTTGATACATGGGCAAGAATTCGCCCTCGATCGCCAGTGAGGCACTGGTTCCGGAAACTGTGGCCTTGTCCACTATCGCCTGAATGGCGTCCATTGCCTGTCCCCCCAGACCGTCGTCCGGGAACCGCAGGTCGATCCGACCTGTCGCCGATGGTGCGGAGGTGTTTACCGAAATACCACCGCTGACCAGGCCTACATTGACTGTCACACCGGTGCCGTGGTCGGTCAGGGCATGGAGTTCCACGATCTTGTGCGCCAGTTCTTCGATCGCGCTGGCGCCCTTGGTGATGTCGGCGCCGGAATGGGCCGGTCGGCCGAGCACATCAAGCCGCATGAAACGCCCTCCCTTCCGCTTGGTGACGACGTTGCCGCTCATGCGTCCAGGCTCGGAGTTGAGCACGCACCGTGCGCCGTCGGCTTCTCTCGTGATCAAGGCGCGGGAGAATGGCGAGCCAATTTCCTCGTCGCTGGAAAACAGCCCGACCAGATGGTGATCGCAGCCAGTCTGCTTGAAGGCTGCCAGCACGAACGCGTTCATAACGGCGCCTGCCTTCATGTCCGCGACGCCAGGCCCGAAGGCATGGTCCTTGGTCTGATGGAACGGGCGAGCGGCAGCCTCACCGCTTGGAAAGACAGTGTCGCGATGGGCAAGCAGCAGGCAATGCCTGTCTTCAGTCTTGCCCGTGTGGCCTCTCAGCATGAAGCCCAGGTTTTCATGCTCAAGCCGCTCGGTAACGATACCGTTGTTCTTCAGGAAATCCTCCAGGATCGCACCGGCCCGGTCTGTCTCCGCCTTGACGTTCGAAGGGCTGTCCTGGTTGACCAGCCTCTGGAGCAGTTCAACCATTTCGGACTGGTGTGCTCTTATCCACTCGATGACGCGCTGCTCTGCCGCGGACAACATGTTCATTTCGTTCCTCCCTCATTATGATCAGCGCATCTCACTCAACATATGCGCCGCCTCGATGGCCAGCGGCGCATACCGCCCAACGAATTCATCCGGGTCGCAATGCGAGATGTTGCTGGACAGGTGTACCGCGCCGAGCGGATCTCCCCTGGCACCAACGACAGCCGCTGCCACCGTTACTTCTCCGATGACCGGTTCGCCGACGACGCTTGCAAACCCTTGCGCGCGCGCGACATCCACCGCCGCCATGATTTCGGACGGGTCCGTTTTCGTCTGTGGTGTCAGGGGACGTCGCGATGACGCCATGACGATCTGCTGAGCCTGCTCGCGTGGAAGCTGGGCAAGCATGGCTCTTCCCCCCGCCGTGCAGAATGTCGGCATCCGGCGCCCGATCAAGGAGGAAACATAGATGTAGTCCTTCGTGCTCTGCAGCCGGATAGCGTAGATGAGCGTGGTCCCGTCGAACAGGCTCAGGTTCGTACGTTCGCCGGTTGCGTCGCGAAGCTTGAGCAGAATGGGGTAGGCCGCCGAAATAAGCGGATTGGGTTGCAGGAACTGAAATGCGAGATCCAGGCACTTAAGCCCGGATTGCAACCGACCGTCTGAATGTCTCGCCAGATAGCCGAGCTCCAGGAGAGTATGGACTGAGCGTTGCACCGTGGACTTGGTGTAACCGGTCTGAGTGGCGAGCTGTCCCAGCGTCATTGGATTGCGGGCATGGCGAAAACATTCAAGGACGCGCATCGCCTTTTCGACCGAGCGGACAAAAAGCCCCGACCCATCCTGTTCGTCTTCCGGCAACTCGTTCATCTTCATTCTCGATAATATCATATCGAATGCCGATACGGTCGTATCAGCTTGATTGCCGTTACTTAGCAAAGCTGATACGAAAAGATCAACAAATAAAAACTTTGAAAATAAAAAAGGAGGGGGAAATGTCAGAAGGTATATTGCCGGGAACACAGGCGATATCCGGAACTGAACGAAGGAAGGCTATCACAGCAGGTGTAATAGGAACCATCGTCGAATGGTATGATTATGCCATATACGGCTTTCTGGCGACTACAATTGCTTCAAACTTCTTTCCGTCAGAAGATGAAACAACTGCCTTGTTGGCGACTTTTGCCACATTCGGCATCGGCTTTGTCGCCAGGCCGTTGGGGGGTATTGTCATAGGGAGAATGGGGGACAGGGTCGGCCGAAAGGCCGCGCTGGTGACAACGCTCCTTCTAATGGTCATCGCGACCGTGGGCATCGGACTTCTGCCGAGCTATGCCAGCATCGGGATCGCCGCGCCCGTGGCCTTGGTTCTGCTGAGGCTGCTGCAGGGGTTTTCCGCCGGTGGCGAGTGGGGCGCTTCGGCTGCCTTCATCGTGGAGTGGGCGCCCTCGAACCGTCGAGGTCTCTACGGGAGCTTCCAGCAGGTCAGCGTCGGTCTCGGCTTGCTGCTTGGATCGGCGACTGCCGCTATCTTCGCCTCGTTCCTCGCCCCGGAACAGATGAGCGACTTCGGCTGGCGGATTCCCTTCATCCTGGGTGGCGTCCTGCTGCCTATCGGCATGTATATCCGCCGAAACATCAACGAAACGCCAGCCTTCGAAGCCGCCGGTGGCGATAGCGAGCCCGTAGCCAGCCCCGTTGCACCGGCAGTGAAAACCTTTGCCGTATCGATCCTGTGGACGGTCGCCTTCTATATCGCCCTGACCTACATGCCGACCTTTACCGAAAAGCAGGTGGGCCTCACGAAGGCTGAAGCCTTGTGGTCCAACACGATCGGGCTCGCCCTCTTTACAATCTCCATTCCGCTGTTCGGCCTGCTTTCGGATCATATCGGCCGGCGTCGAACGATGCTGATATCGATCGCCTCCTTCCTTCTCCTGACTTACGCATTGTTCTCCTTCATGTTGTCGATGGGGACACTTTCGTCCGTCCTCATTACACAGCTCATCCTGGCTCTGATGCTCGCCGCATTTTCAGGTCCGGGGCCGGCCGCGGTCGTCGAGATCTTTCATACCGCCGGCCGTTCGACATGGATGTCCACTGCGTACAGCCTTGCTGTCGCCCTGTTTGGAGGGTTCGCCCCCTACATCTCGACATGGCTGATCAAGGTCACCGGTACCCCGATCGCGCCGACCTACTACGTGATGCTCGCGGCATTCATTTCCATGGTCGGTATCGCGGCCATGAAGGAAACAGCCTTTTCCAAGCTGAAATAGATCAAGAGGGGAGGAAGAAGATGACGCGTCATATTGCCTGCTTGAGTTTCGACTTCGATGCCTGGTCCGGCCTGACCGCCCGCGGCCTGACCACGCCGACGCCGGTCTCACGTGGAGAATTCTGCGCCGTCGCCGTTCCGAGAATCCTGAAGCTTCTCGAGCGGCACGCCATCCCTTCGACATTCTTCATTCCTGGTATCGTGATCGAGACATATCCTGAACTCACACGCCAGATCCATGATGCAGGGCATGAAGTGGGCAACCACGGCTGGACCCACTTTCCGCCCTCAACGCTCGATCCTGCGGATGAGGAGCGCGACCTGCTGCGTTCCAGCGATCTCATCGAAACCATTACTGGTCGCCGGCCGACAGGCTATCGCTCCGCGTCATTCGACCTGAGCCCGGTAACGGCGCAACTGCTCGAAAAACACGGGTTCCTCTACGAAAGCAGCATGATGGGGCATGACCACTCACCCTATTACATCCGCATCGGTGACAAGGTCGACCCGAAGGAGCGGCTCGTGTTCGGGCGGGAGTCTGATCTTGTCGAGTTGCCGGTGAGCTGGAACCTCGACGACTTCCCGCATTTCGAGTTCCTGCGGACCCCGCAGCAGCTGATGCCTGGCTTGCAATGGGCGGGCGGCGTCCTGGAAAACTGGGTCGACGACTTCCGCTACATGCACCAGACGGAGCAATGGGGAGCCCTGATCTTCACGTTCCACCCTTATGTGATCGGCCGCGGCCACCGCATGATCATGCTGGAAAAGCTGATCAATGCCCTCGAAGGCATGGGCGCGATTTGGCAGACCATGGAGGCGACCGCGCTTGAGTTCAAGGGCCGCAGCAGGCGGTAAAACTGCCTCATGCACCGATCCGTCAGCCTGGCAGACAAGGCTCGACCATGCAGGCCACCTGCGCGCAGGCCGACTTCAGCCTTTTCACGCGAACTGTAGGTTCTCCTTGAGCAGCACCTCGATGCGAATCCGCTCCTGCGAGGCCAGAAGCTCGCGGTGGTCGGAACGGGCGCGCATGATGCGCAGTGCGCTGCGCACCGCATGGCCGGGATCCTGCGCGATCACGGCGTCGATGCGCTCGTCCATCAGCGCCTGTTCGCTGAAGGGCGTGCGCTCATGCGCAACGATGGTCAGCGGACGGGCTTCCTGCGTGCTCCAGACGGCGGTCAGCGGAATCCGCGCTTCCGCGCTCAACACATAGACGGCGACGGTATCGGGATTGTGCTGCAACGTGCGCTGGATGATGAGGTCGGCGCGTCTTTCGTCGGCGTAGGTCTCCAATGACGGCAGGCATTCGAGCTGCGGGAAGTGGGCGTTGATGATGCTGTCGAAGCCGAGGCGGCGCTGGATGCTGTCCAGCGCCATCATGGTTTCGGAGACGATCACAATCTTGCCCTTCCGCTCGCCGATGAAGCGACCGACGATCTTTCCTGCGGTGGCGCCAGCGGCAAAATTGTCGACGCCGACATAGTCCGCGCTCTCCAGCCGCTCCTGGCCGGACAGGAACTGCACCACCCTGACGCCGCGTTCCACCAGCCGCAGCAGCGCGTCGCGAACCTGCGGCGATTCCGGCGCCATCACCGCAACGCCGTCCAGCGCGTCATGATCGATGCCTGTGAGGTATTTGGCGACATGGTGCGGGTCGTTCATCGCGATCCGGGCAGCCTCGACCTCGGTTGAATCGGCGCGCAACGCCTCCCTGGCTTCGTCGACCCCGGCGATGAGCTCCGACAGATACTGGTCGCCAGAGGTCGGCAGGACGAAGCGGAAGCGGTAGGTCTTGTTGCGCGCCAGCGCGACGGCAGCCGGGTTGCGCACGAAGCCGATACGCTCGATGGCTTCGGCAACCCTTCTTGCTGCCTTGGGGCTGACATTCGGCCGCTCGTTGAGCACGCGGTCGATGGTGGCAAGGCTCACGCCCGCTGCTTCTGCAAGGTCTTTCGCGGTTGGCCGCACGCTTTGAGACTCATTTCTGCTTCGAGCCGGATTTCTCCAACAAAACCAGATGAAAAGCAAGAATTGAGGTGCGCACCTCAAAATTTGCTTGCGTTGAGGTGCGCACCTCAATTATGACTCTCGCCGTGGCCGCCGGGAGGATTGGTGCGAGCCACAGGCGATGCGGAGCAAGACAGGCCCGCCGGGAAGGTCATTTCGCGTCAAGTGCCCGAAAAGGGCGTTTTTAACCTTCCGATGGAGGTCGGAAGGAGGGGCAGGGAGGTCCCAGTCATGAATTTTCGCCATATCAGATCATTGGCTGCGTTCGGCGCGCTCTTGGCCGCTGGTGCTGCGAGCACGGGACAGGCCAGTGCCAAGGACTTGACGCTGTGCTGGGCCGCCTGGGATCCGGCAAACGCGCTGGTCGAACTCAGCAAGGATTTCGAGGCCAAGAGCGGCATCAAGATGAAGTTCGAATTCGTGCCGTGGCCGAACTTCGCCGACCGCATGCTCAACGAGCTCAATTCCGGCGGCAAGCTGTGCGATCTCATGATCGGCGACAGCCAATGGATCGGCGGCGCCGCCGAGAACGGCCAGTATGTCAAGCTCAATGATTTCTTCGACAAGGAAGGAATCAAGATGGACGACTTCATTCCAGCGACCGTTGTCGGTTATGCCGAGTGGCCGAAGAACTCGCCGAATTACTGGGCGCTGCCGGCCTTCGGCGACGTCGTCGGCTGGAGCTATCGCAAGGACTGGTTCGCCCGTCCCGAACTTCAGGCCAAGTTCAAGCAGAAATACGGCCGTGACCTTGCCGTGCCGAAGACCTTCGCCGAGCTCAAGGACATCGCCGAATTCTTCCAGAAGCGGCAGATCGACGGCAAGACGGTCTATGGCGCGGCGATCTATACCGAGCGCGGCTCCGAGGGCATCACCATGGGTGCCATGGATGTGCTCTATTCCTTCGGCTTCCAGTACGACAACCCCGCCAAACCCTATGAGCTGGAAGGCTATGTGAATTCCGCCAAGGCGGTGAAGGGCCTCGAGTTCTACAAACAGCTCTATGACTGCTGCACGCCGCCCGGCCATTCCGATGCCTACATGTCCGAGGACATCGATGCCTACAAGTCGGGCCAGGTTGCGCTGCACATGAACTTCGCCTTCACCTGGCCGGGTATCAACGCCGATGCCAATGTCGGCGGCGACAGATCGGGCTATTTCCCGAACCCGGCTGGTCCGGATGGCGTCGCCTTCGCCCAGCTTGGCGGTCAGGGCATTTCCGTGGTCTCCGCATCGGAGAAGAAGGACGATGCGCTCGCCTACATCAAGTGGTTCGCCCAGCCGGAAATCCAACAGAAATGGTGGCAGATGGGCGGCTACTCGGCGCTGCGCAAGGTGGTCGAGGATCCCGGCTTCGCCACCAGCCAGCCCTACGCACAGACCTTCCTGGACTCCATGGCCATCGTGAAGGACTTCTGGGCCGAACCGTCCTACGCCTCGCTGCTGCAGGCGGCGCAGAAGCGCTTCCATGACTATGTCGTCGCTGGCCAGGGTTCCGCCCAGGATGCGCTCGACGGCCTCGTCAAGGACTGGACGCAGGTCTTCGACGACGAAGGCAAATACTGATCGATATTTTCAGCGCCAGCTCGCATTCTCCCAGCGGGTCAAGGCACGGACGGAGCCGGACATGCCGGCTCCGTCGCCGCGCAGTCGCAAAAGCAGGGAATTACCCATGTTGCAATCATCGGTGGATCGTGTCGCCGAGGCGACGCCGCGCGCCATAACCAGGCGTATGCACGGCCTGTCCGATCGCGCGCTCGCCTGGCTCTTCGTCGCGCCGTCGATCGTGCTTTTGCTGGCGGTCAACATCTTCCCGCTGATCTGGACGATCCGGCTGAGCTTCACCAATTTCCGGGTCAACCGCCCCAATGCCGAGGTCGAGTTCGTCGGCCTCAAGAATTATCTCAGCATCCTGTCCGATCGCGACATCTGGCTGTCGATGCAGGCAACGGCACACTTCCTGATCTGGACGATCGTGCTCCAGGTCCTGATTGGCTTCACGCTCGCCTATCTCATCAACAAGAAGTTCCGCGGCAACGACCTGTGGACGACGATCATCGTGCTGCCGATGATGCTGAGCCCGGCGGTGGTCGGCAATTTCTGGACCTTCCTCTACCAGCCGCAGATCGGCCTGTTCAATTATGCGGTCGGCTTCCTGACCGGCGCCGACCCGTCCTCCTTCTCGATGATCGGCGACGTGTCGCTGGCGCCCTGGGCCATCATCATCGTCGACACCTGGATGTGGACGCCCTTCGTGATGCTGATCTGCCTTGCCGGCCTGCGCTCCATTCCAGCCAGCATCTACGAGGCGGCTGAATGCGACCGCGCTTCGAAATGGCGGCAGTTCTGGACCATCACCGTTCCGCTGGTGCTGCCCTTCCTGATGCTCGCCGTGCTCTTCCGTGGCATCGAGAATTTCAAGATGTTCGATCTCGTCGTGCAGCTCACCGGCGGCGGGCCGGGCTCGATCACCGAGCTGACCTCGATCAACCTGAAGCGCGAAGCCTTCGAGAAGTGGCGCACGGGTTATGCGTCCGCTTACGCCGTCATCCTCTTCGTGACCGTCTTCGGCCTGGCCTCGATCTACGTCAAAGCCCTGAACAAGGTGAAACAGCGATGAGCAGCTATTCCGTCACCGAGCCGTCGCTGCGGCAGAAATGGTCCGCCGGCATCCTGGTCGTCCTCTATGCGCTGATCACCATCCTGCCGCTGGTCTGGATCATCGCGACGAGCTTCAAGTCGCCGTCCGATGCCATCGCCTATCCGCCCAAGACCTTCTTCACGCCGACCGTCGAAGGCTATGTCAACGTCTTCACCACACGCACCCGTCTTTCGGAGGAGCAGCTTCAGGCGGTCGGCGAGCCGCAGACCTGGTACGACAGGCTGGTGCGCAAGGACGGTCTCGTCATCTCCGGCCCGTCGCGCTTCGCCGAACGCTTCACCAATTCGGTGATCATCGGCTTCGGCTCGACCGTTCTCTGCATCGTCCTGGGCACGGCCGCGGCCTATGCCTTCTCGCGCTTCAAGGTGCCGTTGAAGGACGATCTGCTGTTTTTCATCCTGTCGACGCGCATGATGCCGCCGATCGCGGTCGCCATCCCGATCTTCCTGATGTTCCGCGCGCTCGGCCTCAGCGACACCCATGCCGGCATGATCCTGCTCTACACGGCGGTCAACCTGTCGCTCTCCGTCTGGCTGCTCAAGGGTTTCATCGACGAGATCCCGATCGAATATGAAGAGGCGGCCCTGATCGACGGCTACACGCGTCTCCAGGCCTTCTACAAGGTCGTGTTGCCGCAAGCGGCCACCGGCATCGCCTCGACGGCGATCTTCTGCCTGATCTTTGCCTGGAACGAATATGCCTTCGCCGTGCTGCTGACCTCGGGCAATGCCCAGACCGCCCCGCCCTTCATCCCGACCATCATCGGCGTCAGCGGCCAGGACTGGCCGGCGGTGGCGGCGGGCGCGACGCTGTTCCTCGTGCCGGTCATGGTCTTCACCATCCTCCTGCGCAAGCACCTTCTGCGCGGCATTACCTTTGGAGCCGTCCGCAAATGAGCAGCTTCTTCGACGGATTGTTGCATTTCCGGCGAGGGGCCTGGGAAATGCTGGCTTCGGTACTGATCGCCGCGGGCGTCGTCATGCTCATGCAGCCCTTCGTGCTGGCGCTCTATTCCTGGTCCTTCGTCGTAACTTTGCTGGGCACGGTGATGTTCATCATCGTCAGCCATTTCCCGGAGTAGGCCGATGGCGCAGATCAGAATCCAGAACGTGCGCAAGGAATTTGGTCCCTTCACGGCCGTTCAGTCATCGAGCTTCACCATCGAGGATGGCGAGTTCTTCATGCTGCTCGGCCCCTCCGGTTGCGGCAAGACGACGACCTTGCGCATGATGGCGGGCCTCGAGCTGCCGACCTCCGGCGAGATTTTCATCGACGGCGAGGAAGTCGGCATGAAGCGCGCGAGCCAGCGCGACATCGCCTTCGTCTTCCAGATGTTCGCGCTCTACCCGCACATGAATGTGCGCAGGAACATCTCCTACCCGCTGGTCAGCCAGGGCATGAAACGCGAGGAGGTCAACACGCGCGTCGCCGAGGTCGCGCGCATCCTCAGGATCGAACATATCCTCGACAAGCCGGTCGGTGGGCTTTCCGGCGGCGACCGCCAGCGCGTGGCGCTCGGCCGCGCCATCGTGCGGCGGCCGAAAGCCTTCTTCATGGACGAGCCGCTCGGCGCGCTCGATGCCGAATTCCGCGAGCACATGGCTGAAGAGCTGCGCGCACTGCACGACCGCATGGGCGCCACCACCGTCTATGTCACGCACGACCAGCTGGAAGCCATGCAGATGGGCGACAAGATCGTTGTCATGAACCATGGCGTCGTCGAGCAGTTCGGCCGGCCACAGCAGATATATGACTGGCCGGCGACCAAATTCGTCGCCCAGTTCATCGGCTCCCCGTCAATGAACTTCCTCGATTTCGAGGGCATGATCGGCATCGATGGCGACAGCGTCGATCTCGGCGGCATCAAGGTCAAGGTGCCTGCCGCACGCGAAGGCCGCGCTGGCCGCCTCACGTTGGGCGTGCGGCCGGAACATGTCGGCTTCCGCGACGATGCCGCCTATCGCGGCCGTGTCAGCGCCGTCGAATATCTCGGCACAACCCAGATCGTGACGCTGGTCACCGCGCATGGCGATCTGAAGGCGCGCATTTCCTCCGCGCAGGCGGTGCGCGAGGACGAACTGGTCGGGCTGGATTTCGACCAGCGCACGCTCTCGCTCTTCGATGCGGAAAGCGGCAAGGCGCTGCTCTCGAAGGCCAATGAAGGGGTGCTGGGACATGGCTGAGGTCATCCTCCAGAACGTGACAAAGCGCTTTGGCGGCACGGTCGCGCTCGACGACGTATCACTGACGGTTCCTGATGGCGCCTTCGTCGTGTTGCTCGGCCCGACGGGTGCCGGCAAGACGACGACGTTGCGCATGGTCTCCGGCCTCGACAAGCCCGACAGCGGCGAGGTCTATCTCGGTGGACGGCCGATGAAGGGTCTTTCGCCGGCCGAACGCAACGTCGCCATGGTCTTCCAGCAATATTCGCTCTACCCGCATCTGACGGTTCGCCAGAACCTGGAGTTTCCGCTCAAATCACCGTTGCTGAAAACGCCGAGGGATGTCATCGACCGCACCGTGAACGAGGTTGCCGAGGTTCTGCAAATCGCCCACAAGCTCGACAACAAGGCAACCGCACTGTCCGGTGGCGAGATGCAGCGTGTCTCGATCGGCCGCGCGCTCGTGCGCAACCCCGAGATCTTCCTGATGGACGAACCGCTGAGCTCGCTCGACGCGAAGCTGAGAGCGGACCTGCGCATCGAACTGAAGCGCATCCAGGCGAAATCGGGCGCAACGCTGCTCTACGTCACCCACGACCAGATCGAGGCGATGACCATGGCAACGCATGTCGGCGTGCTCAACGAAGGCAGGCTGGTGCAGTTCGGCTCGCCGCGCGAGGTCTACGAACAGCCGGTCAGCGTCTATGCCGCAACCCGGCTCGGCCAGCCGCGCATCAATGTGCTGCCGGCCGATCTTTTCGCGGGTGCACCTGCAGGTGCCAAGAGCATCGGCCTGCGGCCCGAGCACATCGCGCAGGGAGAAGGGGAAGAGGTGCTGGTCAAGCGCGTCGAGCATCTCGGCGACCAGACGCGTCTGCACCTCACCCTGAAGAGGCACGACCTCGTCACCGTGACCGACGCGCATACGCCGCTCAGAGGCGGCGAAACCATCCGCATCCAACCGTCGCGGCCGCTCTATTTCGATGCGGCCGGCATGCGCCTAAATTAAGGAGAGCATTTCCATGTCGCAGTTCATCAACAAGCGCGAAGACGTCGTCACCGAGGCGATCGACGGCGTGCTCGCTCTCTCCGGCGGCGCGCTGACCCGTCTCAACGGCTATCCGCACATCCGCGTCGTGCTGCGCAGCGATTGGGACAAATCCAGGGTGGCGATCGTCTCGGGTGGCGGCTCCGGTCATGAGCCGGCGCATGTCGGCTTCGTCGGCAAGGGCATGCTGACGGCTGCCGTCTGCGGTGACGTCTTCGCCTCACCCTCCGTCGATGCCGTGCTCGCCGGCATCCTGGCCGTCACCGGCCCGGCCGGATGCCTGCTCATCGTCAAGAACTATACCGGAGACCGCCTGAATTTCGGTCTCGCCGCCGAGCGCGCGCGCGCCTTCGGGCTCAACGTCTCCATGGTGATCGTCGGCGACGACATCGCGCTGCCCGACCTGCCACAGGCGCGCGGCGTTGCCGGAACGCTGTTCGTGCACAAGATCGCCGGCGCGTTGGCTGAACGCGGTGCCGACCTCGACGCCGTCACGGCGGCGGCAAAACATGTCATTGCCGGTACGCGCTCCATCGGCATGTCGCTCGACACCTGCCGCGTGCCAGGCTCGCCGAAGGAGGATCGCATTCCCGAAGGCAAGGCCGAACTCGGCCTCGGCATTCATGGTGAAGCCGGCGTCGAGCAGATCGATTTCGCCGGCGCCCGTGGCTCGGTCGCGACCATCGCCGAAAGGCTGGCAGCCGTGATGGGCGAGGGGCCACATGTAGCGCTGATCAACAATCTCGGCGGCACCTCGGTCGTGGAGATGTCGGTGCTCGCGCATGATCTCCTGGCTTCTTCGGTCGGTGCAAGGATCACCCATGCGGTCGGCCCCGCCCCGCTGATGACTTCGCTCGACATGCAGGGCTTTTCGATCTCGGTCTTTGCCGCGAATGCGGCCGAGCTGGCCTTGTTGAAGACGCCTGTGCCGATGGCTGCCTGGCCGGGCGTCTCCGAGGTCCGTTCGATCGCCGTCGTGCCGATGCCGGACGGCCTGACGCCGATCATGCCGATGCCGTCCAACCATGCGGTGACGCGCGCTTTCCTGCTCAACTGCTGCGACGTGCTGATCGCCGCCGAGCAGGACCTCAACGCCCTCGACGCCAAATCCGGCGATGGCGACACCGGCTCGACGCTGGCCGGTGCCGCCCGTGCGCTGATCAGCGCCATGGACCGCCTGCCGCTGTCGGATCACACGCAGTTGCTGCGCGCCATCGGTCAGGAGCTCAGCCAGACCATGGGCGGTTCATCCGGCGTGCTGCTGGCGATCTTCTTCGCCGCCGCCGGCGATGGTGCGTCGAGCGGCCTGCCGATGCGCGAGGCGCTGCGGGCAGGACTTGCCCGCATGCAGGAGATCGGCGGCGCCCATGTCGGCGACCGCACCATGGTGGATGCGCTGGCGCCCGCGCTCGAAGCCCTTGCCGAGAGCATGGCGGCGGCCGCCGCCGCGGCCCGGAAGGGCGCGAACTACACCGCGACCCTGACCCGCGCCAAAGCCGGCCGCGCCGCCTACATCAACGCCAGGCAGCTCGAAGGCCATATCGACCCAGGTGCCGAGGCGGTGGCGCGACTGTTCGAGCACCTGGCGGCTTAGCAGAGCCCGATTTCGCGTGCTGGCGTCAGTTTGGCGCGTTCTTCTCAGCCCCCATGTCGGAATCCTCCACTCTCGCCCGTCCTCGGGACGCTAACCAAGGAGCACGCAATGCGAGAGTTGATCCTGACCATGGCGATGTCGCTCGACGGATTTGTCTGCGACCCCACCGGTGAAGCCGATTGGATACGCGATGGCGACCAGGAGGCCATTGCCTGGAAGCTGGAAAACCTGTCGAACGCCGGACTGCACATCATGGGCAGCCGCACCTTCCAGAGAATGTCCGCCTTCTGGCCGACCGCTACCGGCGTGTTCGCGCCGCCGATGAACCAGATTCCCAAAGCCGTATTCTCAGGGCAGGGGACGGCGGTGCTCAAGGCGGCTGGCACTCCATCGGGGCAGTTGCAGCCCGGCGCGGAAAGCTGGAACGAGGCCCATGTCGCCAGCGGTGATCTGGCTGAGGAAATCGCCAGGCTGAAGGCCGGCGATGGCAAGCCGATCGTCGCCCATGGTGGTGCCGCCTTTGCGCGCAGTCTCATCGCCCAGGGGCTGGTCGATCAATACAGGCTGCTGGTGCATCCGTTGGCGCTGGGCAAGGGCATGCCGATCTTCTCCGACGTCACCCCGCCAAGACGCTTTGAACGGATCAGCTCAAAAGCCTTCCCGCTGGGTTCGGTGGCGCAGATCTACCGGCCGGCGTGACCGCAACCAACGGGGCTCTATGACGGCGAGGCGTTCGCGATTGACTTTTATTCGATGATTAGCTAATCATCGAATTGTGAATCACGTGTTCAAAGCTCTCGCCGATCCTACCCGCCGTCATGTGTTGCAGCTCCTGAAGAGCGGACCGATGAGCGCGGGGGAGCTTTGCCGGCATTTCGACGTGTCCAAGCCGACGATGTCGGCGCACTTCTCTGTGTTGAAAGAGGCCGATCTCGTTCATGCCGAGAAGGCAGGCAAATCCGTCATCTACCATCTGAAGCTCTCCGTGCTGGAGGAGGCGCTGCTCGGCTTTGCCCATTCGTTCGGCCTGGGAGTGGAGCCGTTGCCGGCCGAGATGGAGATCGCACGATGAAAACCGAGCTTCTCGTCGCCCTGGCCTGGGGTGTCGGCATCCTGCTGGTGTCGCTGGCGGCGGCGTTCCTGCGCCAGCAGGGATATATCGACCATGATACCACGCTTCGGGTCGTCGCGATGAATGGGCTGATGATCGCCTATTACGGCAATCTCGCCCCCAAGGGGGTCGCGCCCAGCGCCTACGCCCGGCAGCTAGCGAGATTTTCCGGCTGGGCCCTGGTCCTGAGTGGCCTCGTCTATGCCGGGTTCTGGGCGTTCGCGCCGATCCCGCTTGCGATGACTGTCGGAACGGGCGCGGTCGCTGTCGGGATCATCGCAACGATGGGCTATTGCCTCTGGCTGTGGAACCAGGCCCGCGGAAGCGCGAGCTGACGGTCAAGGGGAGTCCCTGGCTTCCATGTCTAGAGCACGAACCAGCCGCGCGACGCCTGCTTCGATCTCGGCATCCGTCAGGGCGGAGAAGCCGAGCAGGAGACCCTGGCGTGGGTTTTCCCCGATGCACATCGGTGAAACAGGGCCAACGGTAACGCCGGCGCGGCGGGCGGCTTTGGCGAAAGCGACATCGTCGATGCCTTCTGGCAGCCGCGCAATCAGGTGCACGCCCTGGTGGGGCGTATCCGCCTCGAACTCCGGTCGATCGCGGAGGGCGCTCACCAGCCTGTTGCGGGAAATCCGGTAGGTCTCGCGCAGCCGTCTCAAATGGCTCGAGAAATGCCCCTCGCGCAGGAAATCCGCCACCACCAGCTGCTGGAACGGCGCCGGGAAACGATCGAGCAGCGTGCGCATGCTGCGGAAGGCCGGCACCACCCTGTCGGGAACGACGAGATAGCCGAGCCGCAGCCCCGGCAGCAGCGCCTTGCTGAAGGTGCCGATGTAGACGACGGTTTGATGGTCGTCGATGCCCTGAAGTGCCGCCAGCGGCCGCTCGTCGTAACGGAACTCGCTGTCGTAGTCGTCTTCAATGATCCAGCTGCCGTTCGCCGCCGCCCAGTCGACCAGCGCCAGCCGGCGGGCCATCGAGAGCACCGCGCCTGTCGGATACTGGTTCGACGGGGTCACATAGACCGCCTGGACGTTGCCGCCATGCCCGACCAGGCTTTCGACACGGATGCCGTCCTCGTCCACCGGCACGGCAAGCTGCCGGGTGCCGTGCGCAGCCAGCGCCAGCCGTGCCGGCGGATAGCCCGGATCCTCGATGGCGACGCAGTCGCCGGGATCGGTCAGCGTGCGAATGGCAAGATCGATCGCCTGCTGGGATCCGGCAGTGATGAAGATGCGCTCGGGCGAGCAACGCAGGCCACGCGCCGCTGCGAGATAGGACGACACCGTTTCCCTGAGATGCGGTTCCCCTTGCGGGTCCCTGTAGTGATCCGAGAGGATGCCGACATGGCGGTACGCAAGCCGTTTCAGGACGGAGCGTGTCTTGGCATCGGGGGCGGAGCGGCCGGTAACGAACGGCACCTGCGGCGGGGTTTCCAGCGCCGCCGATCGAGCCGAAGCCTGCGCTGCGCGCGACAAGCGCGGCAAGACGGCGTTGCGCTCCGCCTGCGAGTGCTTAGCCGTCACCAATCGTTCGGGTACGTCCTTGGCGACATAGGTGCCCGATCCGCCCCGGCCGAAGAGATAACCTTCATTGAGCAGCGTCTCATAGGCTTCGACGACGCTGCCGCGCGATATGGTCCAAAGCCTGGTGGCCGCGCGGGTCGAAGGCAGCCGCGCCCCTGCCGTGATCTGGCCCGAAACAATGGCCTGGCGCAGCTGGAGATAGAGCTGCCGGCTAATCGGCGCGCTCGACTGACGCTCGAGGACGATTTGTACCAGATGCGCCGGGCCTTCATGCCGGCGTGAGCCTCTTTCCATCCGAACCTCCGAAGCGGTCTGCGCCGATCGATTGAAGTGGATCTTCAATCTCGATCGAAATTGGCAAACTAATGGACCACTTTCCAAGGAGGCAAAGCAAGATGTTCCCGTCACGCCCACGCCTGCCGCGCCAGGCGCCTTGTTCGCCGTTTTCGGTCTCGGCGGACGTGGCCGTGCGCGGTGCGTTGATTGATGGTATGGTGACGCAGCCGCATGCGCGGCGTCAGGAGGCCTGACATGACAGCTCTCCCACTGCTTTTAAGACTGCCGAGTGCCATACGGTGGATCGTCACGGTCTTGTTCCGCAAGAGGCGATCGACCAATATCGGCGCCTGTGAAGGACCTATCTGTTCGGATCGTCTCGAACGGGAAATGAGCGACCGGATGGCGCGGTCCGGGCCGATCTGGCTGGCGTCGACATCTGACAACAGACCTGACTGGCATCCGGCGGACTGAGCATTTTTTGATCGCTGCCGCGTCACCGGCCATGCGGCGATACAGACCGGGTCCGTGACATTTCGATACAATTGTCGGCCGCGATGGGAAATTGGCGCGACAGGAGATCGCTAGGAAATGGCCAAAGGCTGTTTCCGGAGTGAACCTTGTCATCGACCCAGACCTGCAATCCCTGCCTCCGCAGGGCGGCTGCCAACCCGCTCCCGCCGGCGCATTCCGCGCCGAGGGGGTGACCGCATGGCCAGCTTCGTCGTCAACGGAACCACCGTGCTGGTCGATGTCGACCCGGATACCCCGCTGCTTTGGGTGCTGCGCGACCATCTCCATCTGCCTGGAACGCGTTTCGGATGCGGGGCGGCTCTTTGCGGCTGCTGCACCGTGCATGTCGACGGCGAGGCACGGCGCTCGTGCCTGCTGCCTGTCGGCGACATCGAGGGGCGCTCCGTCACCACCATAGAAGGTCTCGGCACGGACGGGCTTCACCCGCTGCAAAGTGCGTGGCTCGAAGTCGATGTCGCTCAATGCGGCTACTGCCAGTCCGGTCAGATCATGCAGGCGGCGGCCCTGCTCAAGGCGATTCCGCAGCCGACGGATCAGGATATCGACGACGCCATGACCGGTAACCTCTGTCGGTGCGGCACCTATCAGCGCGTCCGCCAGGCCATCAAGCTTGCTGCATTCGGCTCCATCGACGGGGTGCCGCGATGATGCTGTCGCGCCGGAATTTCCTGTTCGGGGCCAGTGGCGTCACCGGTGGTATCGTCCTCGGCTCAGCCAAGGTTCTCGCGCAGGTCGCGGAAAACAGTGATCAGATACCCGAGATCACAGTCTGGGTTGCGATCAAGCCTGATGACACGACGCTCATCCGCGTCGCCCGCACCGATATGGGCCAAGGCATCTTCACCGCCTTGCCCATGCTGGTGGCCGAGGAACTGGAATGCGACTGGTCGAAGGTTCGTGCCGAATATGCCGACACCAACCGCAACGTCACTTCCGGCAAGCCTTTCGGCAACATGGTGACCTCGACCAGCATTTCCGTGCGTGACAGCCATGAATATCTTCGCCGCGCCGGAGCACAGGCCCGTTCGATGCTGGTGGCGGAAGCGGCTGCCCGCTGGCGCGTGCCTATCGAAGACTGCACGGCCGGCAACAGCTTGGTGAGCCATCGGCCGAGCGACCGGTCCTTCCGCTTCGGGGAACTGGCCATGGCAGCCGCACGACGGCTGGTACCGGAGAATGTTGCGCTGAAGGCGCCGGATCAATGGACGCTGATCGGCACGAAAGTCCGTCGTCACGACGCTTTGCCCAAGGTGGTGGGCGCTCCGATCTATGCCTCCGATGTCGACCTGCCCAATATGCTGCACGCAGCCGTTGCCGCTTGCCCGGCACTCGGCGGCAAGCAGCGGCGCTTCGATGCCGGGCCGGTGTTGCGGATGCCTGGCGTCACGCATGTCGTGCCGGTTGGCGACACCGCTGTCGCGGTGGTGGCGCGCAGTTGGTGGCAGGCCAAGAAGGCACTCGATCGCCTCGCCGTGGAATGGGATGAGGCGCCGGCGCAAGGCAGCACCACCGATGCCATGCAGCAGCAGTTCCGCGAAGGTCTCGATGCCGACGATATCGCTTCCGGTCATGCGGTCGGCGATGTCGAGGCAGCTCTCTCCAATGCGGCGAGGTTGCTGGAAGCGGAATTCGAAGTTCCGCATCTTGCTCACGCCACCATGGAGCCGCAGACCTGCACGGCGCACGTGACCGCTGGCCGCGCCGATGTCTGGGCACCGACGCAGAATGGCGAAGGCACCACCGCCGTCGTCGCCGCCACGCTCGGATTGGATCCGTCCCGGGTGTTCGTGCACAAGTTGCATCCGGGTGGTGGTTTCGGCCGGCGCGGACTGGCGCAGGACTGGGCACGCATGTCCGTGCAGATCGCGCGCCAGGTCGACAGGCCGGTCAAGATGGTCTGGTCGCGCGAGGAAGACATGACGCACGATTACTACCGGCCGATGGTTGTGGCCCGTCAAACAGCGGGTTTCGACGCCGAAGGAAAACTCATCGGCTGGAAAGTGCGCCTGTCAGGTTCGTCCATCGCCGCCAGCCTGTCACCGCGCTGGCTTCGCGACGGTGTCGACTATGCGCTGATGGACGGGTTTTCCGAAGAGGATTTTCCCTATGCCTGCCCGGCCTTTCAGGTGGCTTGCGCGCGGCGTGACACGGTGGTGCCCGTCGGCTTCTGGCGAGGGGTCAACCTGTCGCAGAACGGCTTCTTCCGGGAAGCCTTCGTCGACGAGATGGCTGTCATGCGCGGCCTGGGCCCACTGGAATTCCGCCGCGAACTTCTGGCCGACAACGCCCGGGCGTTGGACGTCCTCGACACCTGTGCCGAACGCGCCGGCTGGGGCAAGGCTGAAACGGGACGATATCAGGGGCTCGCAATCGTCGAAGGCGATCATTCCTGGTGCGCGCAGGTGGTCGAGATTTCGCTCGAGCAAGACGCCATCAGGGTTCATCGCGTCGTCTGCGTCGTCGATCCGAACTTCGTCGTCAATCCCGACATCACCGTTGCGCAGATGGAAGGCGGCATCGT
This sequence comes from Mesorhizobium loti, assembly GCF_002858745.1. Lineage (GTDB taxonomy): Bacteria > Pseudomonadota > Alphaproteobacteria > Rhizobiales > Rhizobiaceae > Mesorhizobium > Mesorhizobium loti_F. Next base: position 136,152 of record NZ_PJRO01000002.1, read on the forward strand.
GCAGGGCCTTGCAGCAGCGCTTTATGGCCGGATCACCGTGGTCGACGGGCGCGTCCAGCAGCGCAACTTCCACGACTATCCCTTCCTGCGCATGTACGAGATGCCCCGCATCGAGGTGCATCTCGTACCCAGCCTTGGGAAATATGGTGATCAATGGGGTGGCATCGGAGAGACCGGGTTGCCTCCCGTGGCTCCGGCTCTCGTCAATGCGGTCTTTGCGGCGACCGGCAGACGATTCCGCAGCTTGCCGCTTTCCCTGCACGATCTTGGGTCGGAGCAATGATGATCAGGAACTGGACTTTCACCGTCACCGCGCTCCTGCTGGTCACCCTCGGCATGATGACTGCCACATTCCTGGCCACCAGCTTGAGAGGGCAGGCGCAGACGCCGGATACGCAGCGCTCGCTGGCCTATTTCGATCGCATCGCACCCGTCCTGCAGCATCCGCGCTGCATGAACTGCCATACCTCGACCGATTTTCCGCGTCAGGGCGATGACAGCCATCCGCACATCATGAATGTCAAGCGGGGGGCCGAGGACCTTGGCACAGCGGCACTGCAATGTTCGACCTGTCATCAGAAAGCGAACTCGGCATCGGGCGTGCCGGGTAACGAAGTGTGGCACCTTGCCCCGCTGCGCATGGCCTGGGAGGGGTTGAGTGCGGGTGACATCTGCCGGTCGCTGACCGATCCGGCAAAGGGCGGCATGACCTATGAGCGTCTCATCGCGCATATGGCGACCGACCATCTGGTTGCCTGGGCCTGGCAGCCCGGAAATGACCTCGCCGGCAAGCCACGCTCGACGCCACTGATCTCGCATGGAGACTTCGGGCAACTGGTGCGCGATTGGGTTGCCAGTGGTGCTGCATGCCCATCATGACTTCGGCTACTCTCGCGTTGGGCGCGACGATGGAATCGGACCATGCTATGGAAGGTGGCATGGAAGGTCAGCCGCATATCGCCGTCGTCGACGATCATGGCGACATCAGGCAACTCGTCGGTCGCTATCTAAGCGAACATGGTTATCGTGTCAGCGAAGCCGACAATGCGATTGCGCTCAAACGCCTGCTCCAGGGCTCCGCACCGGATCTGATCGTCCTCGATATCATGATGCCCGGCGAAGACGGCCTGTCGGTATGCCGGCACCTGCGCGCCACAAGCGAAATACCCATCATCCTGTTGACCGCGGTGACGGATGAAACCGATCGCATCATCGGGCTCGAGATGGGAGCGGACGACTACATTACCAAGCCGTTCAATCCGCGCGAGCTGCTGGCGCGCATCAAGTCGGTATTGAGACGGGTCAACAGCCTGCCGCCCAGCCGTGGCATGCCCCGCGCCAAACGGCTCAAATTCGACCGATGGATGCTGGATGTCGGTCGGCGTGAGCTCGTCGGGATGGACGGTGTCGCCGTACCGCTCAGCACGGTGGAGTTTCGGCTGCTGTCGGTTCTGATCGAGCGCCCGGGCCATGTGCTCACGCGGGATCGGCTTCTCGATCTGACCGCCGGCAAGACAGCCGAAGTGTTCGACCGTTCCATCGACAATCAGGTCAGCCGGCTGCGGCGTAAGGTCGAGGCCGATCCGAAGAACCCGACCCTGATCAAGACGCATTATGGCGGCGGCTACTCCTTCAGCGCGGATGTGGAGCCCGCCTGATGCGCCTGTGGCCAAAGAGCCTTGCCGGTCAGTTGATCGCAGTCCTGCTGCCGGCCCTGGTCATTGCCCAGGTCGCCGGTTTCGTGATCACCGCGGATGAACGAGTCCGCGCGATACGTGTCGCCGCCCGCGACGAGTTCCTGATGCGGATGGGATCGATCACGCGGCTGATCGAGACGACGCCGGTCGGGGACCATGAGGAGATCGTGAGCGGCATGAGCTCGGTGGGCATGCGCTTCTGGCTGAGCGACACGCCACCGCCGAACTCGGCAGTCTTTCGGCAGGATGCATTCAGGCAGCTTGAGCGCACCGTGCCGGTGGCGCCTGACGGTGAAGCTCCCCTCGGCACGTTTGAGGAAAACCGGAAGGATGGCCTGAAACTGACCGGTGACTGGGATGCGTTGCCACCTGGCGATTGGGGATTGCCGCCGAGCGCGCGCGCTGTTGACGTGGACTCCCGCTTGGGAACCGGCGTGGTCGTGGAGACAAGCCGTGGTCTGTGGTTGAACGGCGTTTTCGCCAAGCCCTATTACGGCCAGATCTGGCAATCGCAGTCGATGGTCGCCATCGTGCTGACGGCCACGCTGCTTTCCGGGATGGCGATCCTGATCGCGCGCCGTATAGCGCGCCCGATGCGCCAACTCTCTGCTGCGGCTGAAGCGCTGGGGCGTGGCGAAGATGTCGAGCGCATCCCGGAGGAAGGACCCGAGGATATTCGCCGCATGGCCGCCGCCTTCAATGACATGCAGGACCGGCTGAAGCGTTTCTTATCGGATCGCACGGCAATGCTTGCTGCGATCGGCCACGATTTGCGCACGCCGATCACTTCCCTGCGTTTGCGCGCGGAATTCATCCAGGAGCGTGGCGAGCGCGAGAAGTTCCTCGCAACGCTCGACGAGATGCAGAACATGACCGAAGCGACGCTGAGCTTCGCCCGCGAGCAGGCGACGGGTGAGCCGACGCGCATGGTCGACGTCGCGGCGCTCACGGAAAGCATTTGCGCCGACCTTGCAGATCTTGGGCGCGATGTCGCCTTCCTGGAAGCTGATCGTGCGCCATACCGTTGTCGCCCCGGTGCACTTGGGCGCGCCATCCGCAACCTGGTCGAGAACGCCGTGCGCTATGGCATGCGGGCACGGGTTTCGGTGGCTGCCCAACCGGATGAGCTCTGCATCGTTGTGGAGGATGATGGTCCCGGAATCGCCAGCGCCGACATGGAGCGGGTTTTCAAGCCGTTCGTGCGCCTGGAAGGCTCACGGAGCCGCGAAACAGGCGGTACGGGGCTTGGCTTGTCGATTGCGCGCACCATTGCCCGCAGTCACGGCGGCGACGTGGTTTTGACGAACCGGGCAGGAAGCGGCCTGCAGGCAACGATCCGCCTGCCGGCCACCGCCGTCACCGTCGACCCCGACACGATCGAATACAAGGTGGCGGCCGAGTAGTGCCGTCGCGGCAGGCGCAGGGATCATGTGGCAGGACAGGGGGGGAGCCATGCCGTCGGTGATGCTTGGCGCCTTGCAGCCAGCTCATACCCCCAGATAGGCGGTGCGGATGCGCTCGTCGGCGATCAGCTGCTCGGCCGGACCGGACATGGTGATGCGGCCTGTCTCCATGACATAGCCCCGATCAGCGACCTGCAAGGCGGCGTAGGCATTCTGCTCGACCAGCAGTACGGTCAGGCCGCGCTTTTTCAGGTCCTTCACCACATCGAGGATCTGCGCCACCAGTATAGGGGCCAGACCCATGCTGGGCTCGTCGAGCAGCAGGCAGGCTGGCCTAGCCATCAGGGCCCGGGCGATCGCCAGCATCTGTTGCTGGCCACCCGACAAGCCGCCGGCTGCGAGGTTGCGTTTTTCCCTGAGGATCGGAAACAGCGCGAAGGCCTCCGCCATGTCGGTTTCGACGCGCTCGTCGGCGAAGAGATAGGCGCCAAGGCGCAGGTTCTCCTCGACGCTGAGATTGGTGAATATCTGCCGCCCTTCGGGCGATTGCGACAGGCCAAGCGCGACGCGGCGGTGCGCCGGCACGGTTTGCAACGTCTCGCCCCGAAAGACGATGCCGCCGCCACTGATCGGCTGAACACCCGAGATGCAGCGCAGCAATGTGGTCTTGCCTGCGCCGTTGGCACCCACCACGGTGATGATCTCGCCCGAGCGCACCTCGATATCGACGCCGTGCAGCACTTCGATGCGGCCGTAGCGTGAGCGAAGGTTTTCAACCGAGAGCATGGCCGCTCGCCTCCTTCGTCTGGATGCCGAGATAGGCTTCAACCACCTTGGGGTCGCGCGCCACCGTTTCCGGCTTGCCCTCGGCGATCTTCTCCCCACGGTCGAGCACGACGATGTGGTCGGAGATGCGCATCACCAGTTTCATGTCGTGTTCGACCAGAAGGATGGCGACACCTGACTTGGCCACATCGGCAATGAGGTGGTCGATTTCTTCGGTCTCGACGGCGTTGCAGCCAGCCGCCGGCTCGTCGAGCAGGAGAATGCGCGGGCCCAACGCCAAGGCCCGGGCGATCTCCAGGCGCTTCAGGGCGCCGTAGGAAAGCGACGATGCCTCCTTGTCAGCGGCACGATCGAGGCCGACCCGTTCCAACAGCTGCATCGCCGTTGTGTGCGTCTCGGCGGTGCGCCGACGTGTTGCCGGCAGCGAAAACAGGTCCGCCAGGAAATTGCCGCGCTCCTTGAGATGACAGCCGGCCATCACGTTCTCCAGTACCGTCATCTTCTGGAAGATCTGCAGGTTCTGGAAGGTGCGCGACATACCGCGCCGGGCAAGCAGATGCGGTGCCATGCCCGTCACCGGTTCGCCATCCAGCGCGACTGCGCCGCGGTCCGGCCGGTAGGCGCCGCTGATCATGTTGAACAGCGTGGTCTTGCCGGCGCCGTTGGGGCCGATGATCGAAACGATCTCGCCCGGCTCAACCTGAAAGCCGACATCGTTGACGGCGCACAGGCCGCCGAAATCGATTCCGAGACCCTCGACGCGAAGCAGCGGCATCACGTCCTCCCGCGCAGCAGTCGGGACAGGCTGGGTACCAGCCCGGCCGGCATGAAGATCATGACCAGCATCATGATGAGACCGAGAATCATGTGCTCGTAGTCCTGCAGCGCCGTGAGCACCTGTGGCAAAAGGGTAAGCAGTGCCGCACCTGCCACGGCACCCGGCACGGAGCTCGCGCCGCCCAGCACAGTCATCGTGACCAGTTCGATCGAATGCAGGAAACCGGCGGCATCCGGTGTGATGAACTTGTTCATCAGCGCCAGCAGCGAGCCGGATAGAGACGCATAGACGGCTGACAGAACGAAAGCAGAGAGCTTGTAGCGCGCGACATCGACGCCGACGGTGCGCGCGGCGATCTCGGAATCATGCAGTGCCCGCAGCGCCCGTCCAGACGGGCTGTCGTGGAGATTGAGCGCAAGCCACGCTCCGGCAAGCAGGAACAGGCCGGTGAACGCGTACCAGAACTGGGCATTGGAAAGGTCGATACCGATCGTCTCGAGCAGCTTCCTCAAACCAAGCTCCGGCACGTCATGTCCATCGGGCCCGCCGGTGATTGGCGCTTCGTTGGCCAGCACCATCGTGACGAGGATGCCAAAGCCCAGCGTCGCGACGGCGAGGTAATAGCCTTGCAGGCGCAGGATCGGCCTGCCGATCAACCAGGCGATTGCGGCGCTGAGCGCGGTCCCCAGCAACATGGCAAGCGCGGGATGCAGACCGAGATATTGCGGAGCAAGCGCACAGGCATAGGCACCGATGCCGGCAAAGCCGGCATGGCCAAGGCTGATCTGGCCGGCGAAGCCGATCAGGATGACAAGGCCTGTCACCGCCAGGCCGTTGACGAAGATCAGCGAGCCGATGCGATAGTAGAAGTTCGACGGAAAGCCGAGCGGTGCGACGAGCACGATAGCCGCCAGGATGAGCAGGGTGAGATGCTTCGAGGAAAGCCTCATGTCACACCCGATCGGTCGACTTGCGGCCGAACAGGCCTTGCGGCATGGCAAACAGTACCGCGAGGATGACGATGAAGGCGACGGCGTCCTTGTAGACCGAGCTGATATAGCCGGCCGTCAGCGCTTCGATCAGGCCGAGAAGCAAACCACCCGCCAGCGCGCCGGCCGGTACCCCCATTCCGCCCAGCATGGCGGCTGCAAACCCTTTTAGGGCATAGGCGACGCCGAGGTCGTAGCTGGTCAGCGTGATGGGTGTCATCAGCACGCCGGCGAGCGCGCCGATGGCGGCCGACAGCGCAAAGGACAGCGTCATCATGTGGTCGGTGTTGATGCCGACCAGCCGGGCGGCGACGCGGTTGTTGGCGGTTGCGAGGATTGCCTTGCCAGTCAGCGTGCGGGTGAAGAAGACATAGAGCAGCGCAAAGACCAGTGCGGCGCCCGCGATGACCCACAGGCCCTGCGGCAGGATGGTGGCACCGCCGATGTTGATCGGCTCATCGCCGCTGATGGCCGGAAAGCGATGAAGTTGCTTGTCGAAGACCAGTTGCGCGCCGCCGCGCAGGAAGATCGAGGCGCCGATGGTGATGATGATCAGGCTGACCACGGGCGCGCCACGGGCACGCTCCACCGCCAGTTTGTTGAGCGCCACGCCGACAGCGGCAGCCGCCAGGATGGCCAGTGCCGCCGCGAGCGGTAGCGGCAGGCCCGCCTGCCAGGCGAAGAAGGTCACCATGCCGCCCAGCATGACGAACTCGCCCTGCGCGAAGTTCACCACATTGGAGGCGTTGTAGATGATGGTGAAACCCAGTGCGACGAGGGCGTAGACCGCACCCACCGTCACGCCGGACAGCACAAATTGCAGCAGTTCCGTCACAGTGATCCCTTCCGCATGGCGAAGGTAAAAAGCCGCCGCACTGCGGCGGCTACGGGTGGCTATTGGGCAAGTGCCCAGTTGCCGTCCTTGATCTCCAGCATGCGGAAGGCGGTGAGATCGAGACCGAGGTGATCGGTCGGCGACATGTTCACGATACCGGTCACGCCGACATAACCCTTGGTCTGCTCGATCGCGTCGCGGATCGCCTTTGGCTCTGCCTTGCCGGCCCGGCCGATGGCGTCGACCAGCAACCGCAGCCCGTCATGCGCATAGCCGCCGAAGGTCGAGGCGGGCGAACCGTTTTTGTCCTCATAGGCCTTCTTGTAGGCGTTCACCACGCCGTATTGCGGGTCGTCCTGCTTGAGCAGATTGGCCACCAGGATGGCGGTGCCGGGCAGTTTCACACCGTTGGATGCTGGCCCAGCGAGCTCGATGAAGGCTTTGGACGCGACGCCATGCGACTGGTAGAGCGGGGTCTTGATGCCGAGCTGTCCATAGTTGCGGGTGACGATCGCAGGCCCCTGTCCGAAGCCCGCGTTGAGAATGGCCTGCACGCCTTCCTTGCCGCGGATGTTGGTGAGCTGCGGTGTCATGTCCGCGTCGGTCGGGCCATAGGTCTCGTCGACCAGCACCTCGATGCCGTAGTCGCCGATGATCTGCAGGCACTGCTTGTGCATCGACGAGCCAAAACCGTCGGAGCCGGAGATCATGCCGATCCTGGTGATGCCGCTGGTCTTCATGTTCTCGAAGATCTTGGCGCAGGCCATGCGGTCGGTATGCGGTGTCTTGAAAGTCCAGGTCTGGACCGGGTCGACGATCTCGATGGCGCCGGCGAGCGAAATGAAGGGGATTTCGGCTTCAGCCACCACCTTCATGATCGACATGGTGGTTCCGGTGGTGGAACCGCCGACGATGGCGACGACTTCGTCGTCCTCGATCAGGCGTGTGGCGAAGGTGCGTGCCTTGTTGGGGTCGCCGGCATCGTCATAGGCGATCAGTTTGATCTTCTCGCCAAGCACGCCGCCGGCGGCGTTGATTTCTTCCACCAGCATGCGCAGGGTCTTGGCTTCGGGATCACCCAGCGAAGAGGCTGGTCCCGTTTCCGAGACGGTTGCACCGATCTTGATTTCGGCAAGCGCCGGCGCTGCCGTGCCGAGCAGAAGTGCCACGGCAGCAGTCCTCAAGGCAAAACTCATAGCTTTCCTCCCAGATTTTGAGCCAACCCGCACCGCATCGCAACGGCCGGAAATTATCTCGTTCCTCTTTTTTTGTTATATTGTTGACCGACCGGTCGGATTATGCAAGCTCTTTCGAACAAAGGAACGATCCTATGTTCGAAAGAGGGAGCAACTGACGGATTTCACCGTCAGCTGGCGTCGTCTCCGGTGAGCGCCTTGCGCAGCCCCTGGATGCGCTGGTTGAGAGAGATGATCTCGTCCACGGTCATGCCGGAACGCTGCAACAGCGTCTCGGTCAGGCACGCCGTCTTCGAGCGCATGCCCATCCCCGCATCAGTCAGGTGAACGCCGACCTGTCTTTCGTCAATCGTGCTGCGTTGACGCGTTACCAGCCCTGCATGTTCGAGGCGCTTGACGAGTGGCGTGATGGTGCTGGGCTCGAGCGCCAGCCGATCAGCGATCGCTGTGATGGTCTGACCATTACCTTCCCAGAGTACGCTGAGAACCAGGTACTGCGGATAGGTGATGCCGAGGCCGTCGAGGAGCGGCTTGTAGACGCGATTGATCGCGATGCTCGTCCCATAGAGCGAAAAGCAAAGCTGACTGTCCAGCGGGATGGGTTTCGGTTCAGGCATTGATGGATCTCCGTCGATGGTGTCGGATGACGTATATCACAAAAATCATTATCGCGATAAAAAATATCTGGACAGCCATTTGGGTTGATGCTATCAAATGATTATCGCGATAAAGATTATCGCGAGACTCAAACCAAAGGGAGAATTTCAATGTCCATCGCAACCAACGTCTTCGCCGCCGCAGCCACGCTGGCCGCTGCAGCCGGCTCCGTTCAGGCAGCCAACGCTCAGTCTGCTCCTGTAAAGTCGATCGTCCTCGTCCATGGCGGCTTCGTCGACGGTTCAGGCTGGCAAGGTGTCTACGACATCCTGAAGAAGGATGGCTACAAGGTCAGCATCGTCCAGAACCCGACGACATCGCTTGCAGACGACGTCGCTGTCACCAAACGCACGATTGCCGCCGCTGAAGGCGATGTCATCCTGGTCGGCCATTCCTATGGCGGCGTGGTCATCACCGAAGCCGGTATCGACCCCAAAGTAGCCGGGCTGGTCTATGTCGCCGCCTTCGCGCCGGACAAGAGCGAGTCCGTCTCCTCGTTGATCGCCAATCCTCCTGCCGGAGCGCCGGTTCCTCCGATCCTTCCGCCGCAGGACGGCTTCCTGTTTCTGGACAGGGAAAAGTTCGCTGCCTCGTTCGCAGCCGATGTGGAGCCCGAACTTGCTTCCTTCATGGCTGTCTCGCAGGTTCCCTGGGGTCTCGATGCACTGAACGGCGCGGTCACTGAACCGGCCTGGAAGGAAAAGCCGAGCTGGTACCTGGTCGCCACCGATGACAGGATGATCCCGCCGCCAGCGCAGCGTCAGATGGCCGGGCGTGCCGGTGCGACAACCATCGAACAGTCGGGCAGCCATGCCGTCTATGTTTCGCAGCCGCAGGCGGTTGCCACCATCATCGAGCAGGCTGCCAAGGGTGTGAATGCAAGGCGGAAGTGATCTATGCCTCACCGGGTCGCGCCTCCACCCAGATGGAGGCGCCAATTCTCGAAACAACAAAAGGCCGGTGTCGCAGACATCGGTCTTTTGTTCAGCTTAAGCCAATGTCTATAAGCTGCTGCTTGACAAGCCATAGCTTGTACAATCGTTGTTAGGTCGAAACGGACAGCTCGACCATGGCCAGCACCGCCAAATCAGTGTCTATGCGCAATCCAGTCGCCATGGCGGTCGGGTTGCCAGATGCGCCGGTGCTCACCACACGGGCCGCACACGGCACGGGCATGCAATTTCTCGAGCTCAATTGCGAACGCCGCAACACTGGCGTCACCGCAGCCGTGCGTGAAAATGCCTTTCTGTTCGCGCTGCAACTGGAAAAGGCCATCGATTTCGATCTCTACGCGGACGGCAAGTCGATACAACCTCGGGACTTCGATGCCGGTGCGGTCGCGATCTTCGACCTGCGTATGAACCTTGCCTCCGACCTGCGCGACCCATTCCACGCCGTGAATTTCTACATGCCCCACAAGGCGCTTCTGGCACTGGGAGACGAGGGCGATGTACCGAGGCACATTCAGGAGCTTCGGCACACCGTTGGCGGCGCCATTCGTGATCCGGTCGCCCGGGATTTGCTGTTGTCGATGCGTCCTGCGCTCGCCAGCCCGAAGGAGACATCCGAGCTGTTCGTCGATCATGTGGCGTTGGCACTCTCGATCCATCTAGCCTGCAGATATGGAAACGTCGCGCAACTGCCGCGGCAATGGGGAGGCGGCCTGGCACCCTGGCAGGAGCGCCGGGCCAAGGACCTTATCGATGCCAATATCGGCTACGGCCTTACGTTGGAGGCGCTGGCCACTGCTTGCAATCTGTCGAAACGGCACCTCACGCGCGCTTTCCGTCAATCGACGGGCATGGCACCTCATCAATGGTTACAACGGCGGCGGATAGACAGGGCAAAGCAGCTTCTCGCGCGGTCCGACATCTCGCTCAACGATATCAGTTTCGAATGCGGTTTCGCGGACCAGAGCCACTTCACCAAAACATTCGCGCGTGTTGTCGGTGTCACTCCAAGGAATTGGCGCCGCACGAAACTCGAATAGTTTTGGCCTGATCGTTCCAGCTTTGGCCGTTTCGTACAGGATCGGACGGTCGTGTTTTTCTAGCATCCCGACGTCAAGGTTCTGAAAGGAGAACTCAGATGTCGAGTTTATTCACTTTGCTTGCTGCCGCCTCGGTTGCCGCCATAGGCGTTAGCGCAATCCCCAACAAGGCCCACGCTGCTGACGCAAAATCCGTCGTGCTCGTGCATGGCGGCTTCGTCGATGGTTCCGGATGGCAGGGCGTCTACGATATCCTGAAGAAGGATGGCTATGACGTCACGATCGTCCAGAATCCTACGACCTCACTCGCTGACGATGTCGCCGTCACCAGACGCGCCATTGCCGCCGCGCAAGGCAGTGTGGTGTTGGTCGGGCACTCCTACGGCGGCGTCGTCGTGTCGGAGGCAGGCACCGATCCCAAGGTGGCGGCGGTCGTCTACATTGCTGCCTTCGCTCCCGACGCAGGCGAGTCGGTATCAAGCCTGATAGCCAACCCGGCACCGGGCGCGCCTGTGCCTCCGATCCTGCCGCCGGTCGACGGTTTCCTGTTCCTGGACAATGCGAAATTTGCCAAGTCGTTTGCCGCCGACGTTTCGCCGGCGCTTGCAGCCTTCATGGCGCACTCACAGGTTCCATGGGGCGTCGCCGCGCTGGACGGAAAGGTCACCGCGCCCGCATGGAAGGCAAAACCCTCTTGGTATCTTGTCGCGACGGAGGACAAGATGATCCCGCCAGAGGCGCAGCGTCAGATGGCCGGGCGCGCCGGCGCGACGGTGACGGAAGCCAAGGGCAGCCATGCCATCTATGTCTCGAAGCCGAAGGCAGTGGCCAATCTCATCGAGAAGGCCGCGAAGGGCGTCAAGACGGCCGCGCAGTGATCCTGCCTCCGAGGCGATCGGGGAGGCGGACGGTTGCACCGTCCGCCTCCCAAGCCGGCATTCTTGACGGTTTCATCGTGAGGTCAGCTTGATCGGCTCAAGGTTTCCAGCCTTCTCGCTGGGGGCGTTGGCGCAGATCTATCGGCGGAGTGACCACGTCTGATCGGGCTTGGTGCCCGTTTCCGGTTTTTCGGAACGCGGAAACGCTCTAACTCTTTGTTTTTACGCAACTCCAGACGGAAAACCGCACGCACTTTTCCTGGAATTGCTCAAAGCGCCTTCACCGCCACGGCCTCCGGCTGCTCGATCTCGAGCGGATTGCGCAGCGGCAGGCCGAATTCCGGCGCTTCGATCTCGAACACGTCGCTGTCCTCGGTACGGATGCCGTCCGCGAAGGACAGCGTCGCGGTGCCGAACATGTGCACATGCACGTCGCCTGGCCGGCGAAAAAGCGCATATTTGAAATGGTGGTGTTCGAGGTTGGCGATCGAATGCGACATGTTGGTTTCGCCCGACAGGAACGGCTTCTGCCACAGCGTCTCGCCGCCGCGCAGGATGCGCGAGGTGCCACGAATGTCGGTGGGCAGGTCGCCGATCAGGATCTCCGGGCCGAAGGATGCGTTCCTCAGTTTCGAATGGGCGAGATAGAGATAGTTGACCCGCTCGGTGACGTGGTCGGAGAATTCGTTCGACAGCGCGAAGCCGACGCGGAACGGCATGCCATCGTCGCCGATCACATAGATGCCGGCAATCTCGGGCTCCTCACCGGCATCTTCGGCAAAGGCCGGTGAAAGCAGGGGGGCGCCCGGCGCCACCGCCATCGTGCCGTTGCCTTTGTAGAACCATTCCGGCTGTACACCCGCCGTGCCAGTCGCCGGCTTGCCGGCTTCCAGGCCCATGCGGAACATCTTCATGGAATCGGTCAGTTGCTCTTCGCCTTCGGCATTCAGCTTCTTGTGCATGGCATCGCGCGTCGCCGCGGAGCCGAGATGGGTGAGGCCGGTGCCGGTGAGATGCAGATGCGCCGGGTCGGGATGGTTGATCGGCGACAGCAGCCGCCCCTTGCGATAGAGCGCTTCGAGATCGACCGTGTCGGCAAACCCCTTCTTCTCGATCAGCGCCTCCAGTCCGGTGCCGGTGCGTACCGCTTCCGTCGCCAGCGAATAGACGCTGCGCGCGCCTGTGACCACGCGGGCCTTGCCGCCGTTGCGGGCGACAACGCGGATGGCGTCGCTTTCGTCGAGGTATTGGGAGATCAGCATGATGGCCTCTTTCTGCCTTGAAACCCGGCAAAGTTCTTCATGCACGGCCCGGCTGGCGGTCCGCGTTCAAATCGTCCGTTCGGATGTTGCCCGCGGGGCTTGGCTGCCCCGAAAGTGCGGCCGGTTCCCGTTTCCGGCCCGCGAGCTGTCCTGCCTTCCCGGCTTCGACCGGTGTTGTCAGGCCTTCTTCTTGTTGTAGAGATCGAAGGCGACAGCGCCGAGCAACACCAGGCCCTTGATGACCTGCTGCCAGTCGATGTTGATGCCCATGATGCCCATGCCATTGTTCATGACGCCCATGATGAAGGCGCCGATGACGGCGCCGGCAACCTCGCCGACGCCACCCATGGCTGAGGCGCCGCCAACGAACACCGCCGCGATCACGTCGAGCTCCATGCCGGCGCCCGCCTTCGGCGTCGCCTGGTTGAGGCGCGCGGCATAGATCAGGCCGGCGAGTGCCGCCAGCATGCCCATGATGACGAAGACGTAGAAGGTGAGCCGTTCGGTCTTGATGCCGGAAAGGGCGGCGGCCTTGATGTTGCCGCCCATGGCGAAGATGCGTCGGCCAAAGGTCATGCGCTTGGTGATGAACACGAACAGCGCCGTCAGGATACCCATCACGATCAGCACGTTGGGCAGGCCCCGGTAGGACGCGAACTTGTACATCAGGAACATGATGATGGCGGCCATGATGGCGTTCTTGATGGCAAACAGGCCGAAGGGCTCGGTTTCGTGGCCATGGCTTTCCTGAGCGCGCCGGGAGCGTGTGGCGGCGTAGAACATCCCCAGCACGATCAGTACGCCGATCAGCATGGTGGTCGAATGCAGTACGATGCCGGTGTTCGGGATCGCGGTTCCCGAGGCGTTGAGCGCCGGCGCCACGATGGTCCAGCGGCCGATGACGTCGGGGATGAAGCCGGCCGACAGCATCTGGAACTCAGTCGGGAAGGGGCCGACAGAGCGGCCGCCGAGCAGCGCCAGCAGCAGCCCCTTGAAGACCAACATGCCGGCCAGTGTCACGATGAAGGAAGGAATCTTCATATAGGCGATGAAATAACCTTGTGCCCCACCGATGACGCCGCCGACTGCGATGCAGACAATCGCGGCAAGCAAAGGGTTCAGCCCGTAATCCACCATCAGCACCGCCGCCACCGCGCCGACGAAACCGGCAACGGAACCGACCGAAAGGTCGATGTGGCCGGCAACGATTACCAGCAGCATGCCGAGCGCCATCACGATGATGTAGGAGTTCTGCAGCACCACATTGGTGAGGTTGACGGGCAGGAACAGGATGCCGCTCGTCATCACCTGGAAGAACACCATGATGATGAGCAGAGCCAGAACTAGCCCGTATTGGCGCAGGTTCTCCTTCAACGCGTCGCGCATGGATTGCCTGGCAGGAGCCGCCTCGGTGGGCGCCGCGGTTTCCGTTGTCATGATGCCGCTTTCTCCTCCCCACGGACGATCGCCCGCATGATCTTTTCCTGGCTGGCCTCGTGCCCGGCGAGTTCGCCGACGATGCGGCCTTCGTTCAGCACGTAGATGCGGTCGCAGATGCCGAGCAGTTCCGGCATCTCGGACGAGATGACCAGGATGCCTTTGCCCTCATCGGCCAACTTGTTGATGATGGTGTAGATTTCGTATTTGGCGCCGACGTCGATGCCGCGCGTCGGCTCGTCGAGGATCAGCACGTCGGGATCGGAAAACAGCCATTTCGACAGCACCACCTTCTGCTGGTTGCCGCCCGAAAGATTGCCGGTGACCTGGTAGACGCTCGAGGAGCGGATGTTGGTGCGCTTGCGGAAGTCCTTGGCGACCTTCAATTCGCCCATGTCGTCGATGACGCCGGCCCTGGAGGAGACGCCGGACAGATTGGCGATCGTCACATTATGCTTGATGTGGTCGATCAGGTTGAGGCCGTAGGTCTTGCGGTCTTCCGTGGCATAGGCGAGGCCGGCGGCCACCGCCTTCTCCACCGTCGTCGTGTCGGCGGGCTTGCCATGCACCAGCACCTCGCCGCTGACCTTGGTACCGTAGCTGCGACCGAACACGCTCATGGCGAACTCGGTGCGCCCGGCGCCCATCAGCCCGGCTATGCCGACGACCTCGCCCTTGCGCACCGAAAGATTGATGCCCTTGATGATTTGGCGATCGGGGTGCAGCGGGTGGTGCACGACCCAGTCCTTCACCTCGAAGATGGTTTCGCCGATCTTCGGCGTGCGGGTGGGATAGCGGTCCTCCATGGTACGGCCGACCATGGAGGTGATGATGCGGTCCTCACTGACGTCGTCGCGGTCCATCGTCTCGATGGTGCGGCCGTCGCGGATGACGGTGACACGGTCGGCCACTTTCTTCACTTCGTTGAGCTTGTGCGAGATCAGAATGGCGGTCATGCCCTGGCGCTTGAACTCCAGCAAAAGGTCGAGCAGCGCGTGACTGTCCTTTTCGGAAAGGCTGGCGGTTGGCTCGTCCAGGATCAGCAGCCTGACTTCCTTCGACAGCGCCTTGGCGATCTCCACCAACTGCTGCTTGCCGACGCCGATATTGGTGATCAGCGTGTCCGGGTTTTCATTGAGGCCGACGCGCGCCAGAAGCTTCTTGGCGCGGCTGCGCGCCGAATGCCAGTCGATGACGCCGAATTTTGCCTGCTCGTTGCCGAGGAAGAGGTTCTCGGTGATCGACAGCAGCGGCACCAGCGCCAGCTCCTGGTGGATGATGACGATGCCGACGCGCTCGCTGTCGTGAATGCCGTTGAAGCGGCATTCCTGGCCGGCGAAATGGATTTCGCCTTCATAGCTGCCATAGGGATAGACGCCGGAAAGTACCTTCATCAGCGTCGATTTGCCGGCGCCGTTTTCGCCGACGATGGCGTGGATCTCGCCTTCCCGGACATCCAGATTGACGTCCTGCAGGGCCTTCACCCCGGGAAACGTCTTGGTGATGCCACGCATCTCCAGAATGGTTTTTGCCATCGCCAAACCCGATATCTGTGGAGCCAGCGTCCTGCGCCCGGCTGCCATGATACAGAACGGCCCAAGAGGCTGAAAGGGGCTGCAAAAAAGGGGCTCCGCGCTACACGCGGAGCCCGAGCCGAGCCTGATTATTTCAGGTCTTCTGCCTTGATGTAGCCGGACTTGACCAGCAGCTCTTCATAGTTCGCTTTGTCGACTTCGACAGGCTTCAACAGCACCGACGGAACCACCTTGACGCCGTTGTTGTAGGTCTTGGTGTCGTTGATCTGCGAGGGCTCCTTGCCCTGGATCACCTGGTCGACCACCTCGGCGGTCACCTTGGCGAGTTCGCGGGTGTCCTTGTAGACGGTGGAATATTGTTCGCCGGCGATCATTGCCTTCACCGAAGGCACTTCGGCGTCCTGGCCGGAAATGATCGGCCATGGCTGGTCGCCGGTGCCGTAGCCGACGCCGCGCAGCGAGGAGATGATGCCGCGAGACAGGCCGTCATAAGGCGCCAGAACCGCGTCGACACGGCTGCCGTCCGAGTAGTTGGCCGACAGGATGTTGTCCATGCGGGCCTGTGCGACCGCTGCATCCCAGCGCAGCGTGCCGACCTTTTCCATGCCCATCTGGCCCGACTTCACGACGAGGTCGCCCTTGTCGATGAGCGGCTTCAGCACCGACATGGCTCCGTCGTAGAAGAAGAAGGCGTTGTTGTCGTCCGGCGAGCCGCCGAACAGCTCGATGTTGAACGGCCCCTTCTTCTCTGGATAGCCAAGGCCCTTGAGGATCGAGTTGGCCTGCAGTACGCCCACCTGGAAGTTGTCGAAGGTGGTGTAGTAGTCGACATTGCCGCTCTGCTTGATCAGGCGGTCATAGGCGATGACCTTGACGTTCTGTTCGGCCGCCTTCTTGAGTACGTCGCTCAGCGTGGTGCCGTCGATCGAGGCGACGATCAAGGCCTTCGGGCCCTTGGTCACCATGTTCTCGATCTGCGCGAGCTGGTTGGGGATATCGTCTTCCGCATATTGCAGATCGGCCTTGTAGCCCTTGGCTTCCAGCGCCTTGACCAGTTCGTTGCCGTCACTGATCCAGCGCAGCGAGGACTTGGTGGGCATGGCAATGCCGACAAGGCCCTTATCTTCGGCGTGCGCGCCGAAGGTCATGGCCGCGAAACCGATCGCCACTGTGGCGACCAAAGTTTTCATGAGCTTCACTGTTCTCTCCCTAAGTTGAAGAATGCCGCGGGCGACGCTTCCCGCCTGCGCAATCCCGCCGGTGGCGGGTCTCCCTGCTAACCTCCCAGTCGCCCCGTTGCCGCTTCCGGCCGTTCTTTCGACGCCGGCCGGGTCGGCAGCAACGAGCGCGCGAAGGGTGGTTCCCTTTGCCATAACTGTCAAATTCGATCTTCGCTGTTTGCTATATCGAAAATGGTATATCTGTTTTTGGCAGTTGGCAGTCGAAGGGGAGGTAGGGCGGTGGATACCGAAAGGGACGGCATTGGCCGGGGCGAAGGCGCGGCGCTGCTGCACAGCGGGCTCAGCCTGCGCCATATGCGTATGATCGTGGCGCTCGACGATCATGGCCGCGTCAGCGCCGCTGCCCAGGTGATGAACATCTCGCAGCCGGCCGCCTCGCGCATGATCGCCGAGATGGAGGCCATTCTCGAGGTGACGTTGTGCGAGCGCTTGCCGCGAGGCATCGCCATGACGCCTTACGGCAAGGCGCTGGCCCGGCGTGCCCGCATCATCCTGATCGAAATGCGCGAGGCCGACCGCGAAATTGCCGAGTTGAAGGCGGGCAGGGGCGGTTCGGTGTTCCTTGGCGCTGTGACGGCACCAGCCATCGAACTGGCTGTGCCCGCCATCCGCGAGATCCGCCGGCTTTACCCGCGCATCGAGATCACCATGCAGGTCGAGACCAGCAATGTGCTGGCGCGCGAGCTGATTGCGATGCGTCACGACTTCATCATCGCCCGCGTGCCGGACGATCTCAATCCGCGCCTGTTCGATAGCCGCGTCATCGGCATCGAGAAGGCCTGCCTGATCGTGCGGCGTGGCCACCCATTGATGACCAACAGGACCGTGCGGCTCAAAGAGACCGCCGGTTACGACTGGGTGTTCCAGTCGGGTTCCTCGCCGCTGCGCCAGGTGATGGAAGCGAATTTCCTCAACCGCAACATCACCTTGCCCGAGCGCATCTTCAACACCAGCTCGCTGCTCTTGACGCTGGTGATGGTGGCGCAGTCGGATGCGATCGCGCCTGTCTCGGTGCAGGTGGCGAAGTTCATCCAGGGGCCGGAAGGCCTCGGCGGCGCCATCGACGTGCTGCCGACGGATTTCGATATCGAGGTCAGGCCCTATTCGCTGATCACCATGAAGCAGCGCGTGCTCTCGCCCGCCGCCAAGATGCTCTACGACTTCATCCTGCGGGAAGTGAGCTGAGGCAGACGAGTTGCGAGGTTTCCCGGCGGATCTGCGCCGCTTGCCTTGCCTGCACGGGTGCGATGCCGTAGCGATGTTTCCATGATGGCAACCCAGCACAGGACACGGGCCCTGGCACAGAGACTTCTCTGTGTTCTTCTTGTCCTGTTCTTCTGGCAGTACGGACAGCCCGGTGGCGCTGCCGTCGCCTCCGACGGCCTGCCGCGGATCTCGGTTGCCCAGCCGGACCTGAAACTCGGCTTGCCGAACAAAGCGCCGGCGCTCGCCCTGGAGAGCGCCCGCTCGCTCCGCGCGAAATTCCACGCATCGGCCTTCGATGCGATCCTGCCCGGTCCGGATGCGCTGGAAGCGCCTTCACTGTCTTCCCGCGTCGACCAACGGACTTCGTACGACATCGGCGGGCAGAAGCCCGAGCGTCCGCAGGTTCGCGACCCGCCGGCGGCAGCGGCCTAGGCCCTCAGGGCACTCACTCCACACTTCCGATTTTCATGCGCGCTGTCTTTTTCGGCGGCGGCGCAAACACGGGCATTTCGAATGAACCGTATCCTCACCACGTATTCGCTGTTCGGCGTCGCGGTCGCGACACTGCTTCTGTCAGCCAAACTTCTTATCTCGGTCGGTGTCATCCACTGGGTGATCGCAGCGTTGCTCGGCCTGCCGTTGTGGCCGCAGCTCATCCTGGCCGGCATCATGGCCGTGCCGACACTGATCCTGCTCTGGCGGATCGGCCGGCTCTGCTACGACGCCGAGACCAGCCCCGAGAACAACTGAAACAACTTCCGCCCCGGTTCGCCGGGGCGGGCTTTTGTATCACAGGCCCCACGGATGTTTCGGCGCCGGATCGCCGAGCGGATCATGAAGGTCATCCACGTGCGGAAAAAGCTCCTTGAGGCCCATTTGGCTCATCGCAGCCGAAGACTTTGCCTCGAGTTGCGCGGCGTTCCCCTTTGCCCATTCGACCAGGCGCGCGATTTCCGGTTGTACCTATGCCCACAGGGTCCGCGAGCCGGTCAGGACAAGCTGCTACCAGGCGCGTGCCTAGGCGATATCTTCCACCGCCCGTTTCGTGCGCTGCTGGCGCGAATAACCGGATGACACGGCCAGGCGGGTCAAATGCAGCTCGTCCTCCTGCAGCTTGTTTGCAATCAGCAGCGCGACAACGGCAGAGCGCGCGTCACCGTCCGAAGCCGCGATAACGGCGTCGGCCGCCTTGTCGATCTCCAGGCGTGCTTCATGGTCCGGTGCCTTTGCCGGTTGGGTCATGGTCATGTTCCAATTTTTCTAGAGTGTTTCCGTTTTTACGGAAATGCTCTAACTCTTTGTTTTTACGCAATTCCGGACGGAAACCGTTACACACTTTTCCTGGAATTGCTCTAGGCAGCCTTGCGGGTGCGCAGATCGACTTCGCTGTTGGCCGCAACGGGCAGTGCATTGGCCGGCGAGCTGATCTCGACAACCGTCATCTCGAAGACCGGTGAGACTTCGAAAAAGGAACGGTCTTTGCTCAGTGCGAGGATTGCCGCTTCTTCCGCGTCGATCCAGGCGTTGGCGTTCCTGGCGTCCTCATCCGTATAACCCGGGTCGTCTTCATGACAGCCACGGTCGTCCCAGTCTTCGAGCAGCGAACGCCCTGTCAATCCATCCAGCGGATGGATCTTTTCGCGAATGAAGACGGCTTCTGCTGCATTCGACGCACTCTGGAGTTCTTCCTTCGTCGCGCCATCCATACTGATCGTGAGAACCCACATTCCAGCCTCCTACGGCTTCGAGATGGATAGTGAACAAAAAGAGAACAAAAATGTCAAGCGGAGTCTTAACGGCATGGAAAAGCGCTTCCTTTCCGGACGGATGCCGGAGTGGTCCGGTTCGCCGGGGCGGATTTCTACCGGGGCGTACCGGAGACGCGAAACAGCTTCCGGCACCACACGAGGAAGAGGCCGTATGGCCGTCCGGAGAGCGCAGAAATGACGACGATGCTGCCTGCAGCCGAGACGATTTGCGAAACCGTGGCGCCATTGATGGCAAGGAGCGCACAGTAGATCGGAATCTGGAAGCTGACGTTGGCGAAGGTATCGACGGCAGCGGCCTTCAATGAGCTTGAGTTGCCCGCCGTCATGCTGAACAGCCAATCGCGATAGATGCCGTAGGGGCGGCCGACGAAAAGGATGACCGGGATTGCAGCCAGGCGCACGCCGGCACTCTGTCCGAGCGTCAGCCTTGCTACGACGATTTCAACGAAGGCGCCGACGATCGTGGAAAACACGATCTGTGCGAACGTATCGGCGAGATATCTGTGCATGGCTTGCTCATGGAATTCAGCCACACATTGTCGGAGCCTCCCGGCTTCCGCAACGGGTCGCAAGCTGGCTGTCCCATCAGCTCGAGATTGCCGTTGCGGTGAACAGTTGCGCTGCTGGATCCAACTGGGGTTGGCTTTGCCGCCGTACACCCGCCGCTACAGCGCCACGATGCGGCCTACCCCTTTGCGAATAGCTTCGCGATAGGCAAGGTCCGCCGCCACCATGTCTTCCATGGCAATACCCATTGCCTTGTAGACGGTGATTTGCTCGGCGCTGACCCGGCCTGGCCGGCGTCCAAGCAGCATTTCACCGAGCTCGGTTCCGACTTCCGGATTGAGGCCTGCCAATTCGCAGCAGCCGACCGGGGTCGGGGCGAAGGCTTCGCACGTCTCGACGAACAAGACGCCTCGCTCGATGAGTTCCGCAGGCAGCTCGCCGCCGGGAGGAGCGACGCCGACGGATGAGACATGGCTGCCGGGCTGGACCCACTCGCGACGGATGACCGGTTCATAGGAATGGGTGGCTAGGCAGACGACGTCCGAACTGCGCACTGCTGCCTCGATATCGTCGACCGCGACAACGCCCGGATGCTGCGCCGCAAGCGCCAGAGCGTCAGCGTGATGTTTTGAAACGACGCGGATCTCCGCAAAGTCTCGCACCAGCGGCAGCAGATGCAGATGTTGGCCGGCCTGCACGCCGGCGCCCACCACTGTTGCGACCTTGGCATCCCGGCGTGCCAGTTCCCGCACCGAAAGCACGGCCGAGCCGGAGGTGCGGACCGCGGTGATATAGGTGCCGTCCATGACACAGACCGGCATTCCCGTTCCCTGGTCGAACAGGTGGATGGTGGCGAGATGGCTGGGGATGCCTTTGGCGATATTGCCTTCGAACACATTCACGATCTTAACCGTGAGATGCATGCCCGCCATCCAGGCCGGCATCGCAAGTGAATAACCTGCTTCCGGAATGTCGAGCTGCAGCCGTTGCGGAACGACAATTCTTCCGTCCGAAAGCGCCTTGAAGCCCTCGGCGAGTACATCGAGAAGCTGCCGCAGATCCAGGCAGGTTTTGACCTCGGCCTCGCTCAAGGTCAAGAGTGGGACATCCCCCTTGTTCGCGGCGTTTTGGGAAATTGGGAGGGCTTGAGACATAGGCGTCGCTTTCGCTGTCCGTTGAAGTGTGCAGACAAACGATATCGTGAGTTTTCGGTGCGTTTAAACATGCTAATTTCGCATTTTTTATGTGATATTCACGCTATTGAAGGCAAAAAAACGGGATTTGCAAAGTGGCTGATTTGGATCGGATTGACCGCTCCCTGCTGCGCCTGCTGCAGGAGGATGGTCGCCGTACGACGCTCGATCTGGCGCAGCGGGTTGGGCTTTCGCCAACGGGTGCGGCGCAGCGTGTGAAGCGATTGTTTGCCGAGGGCTTCATACGGGCGGTGCGTGCCGTGCTTGAACCCGCCCGTATCGGGCGAGGGCAGCTCGTCTTTATCGAGGTACGGCTCGACCACACCGCGCCGCATGTCTTCGATCGGTTCGCGGAAGCGGTGCTGAAGGCCCCGGAGATCATCGAGTGCCACATGGTGGTTGGCGGTTTCGACTACCTGGTCAAGGCGCGCATCGCCGACATGACGACGTTCCAGGAATTTCTGCAGCGGGCTATCTTGCCGCTTCCGGGAGTACGGGAAACGCACACCTATGCCTCGATCGCCAACATCAAGCCCGACGCCTTGCTGCCGATCTGATCGGCAGGTGCAGGCAATTCCAGGAAAAGTGCGTCGCGGTTCTCCGTCCGGAATTGCGTAAAAACAAAGAGTTAGAGCGTTTCCGCATTTCCGTGAAAACGGAAACGCTCAGCAGCCTCTTCAGCTCAGCTTCCCAGCATCCAGCTTGGCATCTTCCGCTCGGCGCTTCCTGTGCATGCAGCCTCGACACAGACCGCGAGGCCACCGAAATGGAAGCTCCGGCCAGTAATGCCAGGGCCGTAGTGAGCGTATTTGCCGGAATTCGTCATGATGGTTTGCGCCGCGGGCGGTATGATCGGGTCCGTGATCATGCACCAGCAAGTATCGGTCACAAACTGAACGCCGAAGGCCTCCAGCTCGCCAATCAGGTTTTCGGCTCGTGCTTTGTCATGCACGCCGCGCCCCATCGTGACCACAACAGCTGTGTCCGGGTGCTTTGTGCGCCCTTTGCAAAGAAGCGCCAGGCGTTTCACCTCGTCGAATGAAAAATGCGGATTGCCGAGGGAGACCAGATCCACGGTATCGACTTTTGCGCTGTTGAGCTCGTCCCAATCCGCCGACAGTTCGTTCTGATAGAGCTCGACCGTCTCGATCCCACCGGTCGCCAAAACCTGTTCGACGGATCCGGCCTCCGGAGTTACTCCGAGGATATGAAACATCGGCGCACTGGACAGGGTGGCGAACGCTGCGCCAAAGGCTTTCAGATCGTCTGTCGTGGGCTTGATACAAGCCAGGCCTTCGACAAGCGCAATACGATTGCCGGCCAGTGCTCCGACCTTGTAGCCCAGCAGAGGGTAGAAGGAGTCGTCGACTTCATTGGGTTCGTGCACACGGACCCTGAACGTCGCCTTTCGATTGTGCTCGAGATGAGGTCCGGCCATGGGAGCTCGGCCCGTCAAGGCGATGCATATGTCGAGGAAGTCCGGGTATTTCATGGTTCGGGCCCCGAGCACGCTGTTGGCGAAAACCACCGCGTTGGACTCGGCCCAGGCGACCTGCTCGCCCTGTTTGGGCGCTGTGTCGAGCAGATAGGGTGCGCAGGTGAATGTCGGTCTGGCTCCCATCTCCGTGTAGACGTCACCGAGCCTGCTTGCCGGTTCGCCGATGGAGGCGTCGATGCCTTGCGCTCGCCAGCGCCGATGGTCGACAGAGATCGAGTTCAAAGTCGTCGGTACGACGACCCGCCCACCCAGTTCCTTGAGCGTCTGCGCGAAAGACAGGCACCCCGGCCCAGTGTAGACGCAGCCGTCGACATGCACTTGCGAGACGTCCATCAATTGCCGGGCCCCCTGGAGCCGCGCCATCCTGACAATGATGCGCATCGCAGTCTGCGCTGCTTCGCCGCGACTGCCGCAGAGAAGTTCCCGGTCGACAGCGCTCAACTCGACATCGCCGAACAGCTCATCTTGAGCTGTGTTGGAAAAGGGTGATGCCTGGTGCAGGCCGATGGACACGGTGGCGCCGTCGATGGTTACGTGTCTCGCTGAAACAACCCGTTGAAAATCCGCGGGCTTCAGGGTGACGACAGGAATTGAACGGCCGAAGACTTCCTCGGCGACGACGACGCCAAGCGTCAGGATATCTTCCTCGCGCTCGAACAGCATGGCAGCCGGGCCCTTGCCGTTGAGCAATAGCTCCAGCATCACCCCGCTGCCGGAGCAGGATCCTCGCCCACCTGGAATGACAAGCACCTTCCCTTCAAGGTGTTGGCCGCTGAGTGGATGATGCCGGTCGATGACCTCTCCCTTCCAGGGATCAACCCCACCCCAGAAACTGATTTCAAGTTCGGTTGCGATGACATCGCCCGACGCCCTTCCATTGACGTAGGACGTTCCGGTAAAGCGCGGCTCGGACGCGATATCTGCCATCGCCGGTTCCTTTGAAAATCTGAACATGCCGCGTGAACGCGAGGGGAGCGGTCTGATGAAGACTTGTCAGCGCCTGTCGATGACAACCTTCCCATCCTGCACTACCATCTTGATGGTGATCGCGTCGGCCAAAACTGCGACGTTTTCGAGAGGATTTTTCTCTACGACGATGAGATCGGCGGTCGCGCCCGCCAATCTCCCTCATCTCAACAAGGCCCGGCCCCGTCTGAGAGACTGGGCATGGCCAGCGCGATCCCGAAGATGGTGATCACGAACCAGGCGACGCGTCCGGCGTTAACCTTTTGTTAACCATTTCGCCCCTACACCTTGGAAACCGAAAATTAACCAAGATCACCATCGTGTTAACGAAACCCCGGCCCATCCGCCTCAAGGGGCGCTCCTTCCTTGCCCTGTCGCTCGCCCCGGAATTGCCTTTCGAGGACTGGCTGGCTGGTCTCGACGACCTTGCCGCCCGTTCCGCCGGCTTCTTCCTGCGCCGGCCGGTGGTGCTCGACATCAGCGGCCTCGACATCAAGAAGGCGGAACTGCGCACGCTGGTCGATGAGCTGAGTCAGCGCAACGTCCGTGTCATGGGCCTAGAAGGCGCGCGGCATTCGCTGCTCGGGCCGGACATGCCGCCGGCCATGAATGACGGGCGTCCGGCCTCGGACTTCGATCCATCGGCCGAAGACGAATCGGATGAAGCCAACGAATCGGTCGCGGCGCAGGATGCGCTGGCCGTGGAAACGATCGAGGCTGCTGGGCCTTCGGTTCAGGTCACTGGCTCGCTGGTCGTCACCGAACCGGTCCGCTCCGGTCAGTCGGTGTTCTTCCCGGAAGGGGATGTCACCATTATCGGTTCCGTCGCATCGGGCGCGGAAATCGTCGCCGGCGGGTCGATCCACGTTTACGGCACGCTGCGGGGGCGCGCGCTTGCCGGCACCACGGGCAACGGTTCGGCGCGCATTTTCTGCCGCAAGCTGGAGGCGGAAATGATGGCGATCGACGGCTTCTACCTCACGGCTGAGGACATGGAACCGGATCTGCGGGGGCGGGCAGTGCAGGTGTGGCTGGAAGGCCATGCGCTCAAAACTGGTATTTTAAGCTGACCCGACGAAGGTCCATAAAGGAGAGGTCAATGGGCAAGGTTATCGTGGTGACATCGGGCAAGGGCGGCGTGGGCAAGACCACGTCCTCGGCCGCGCTGGGCGCCGCTCTGGCGCAGAATGGCGACAAGGTCGTGGTCGTCGATTTCGACGTCGGCCTGCGCAATCTCGACCTCGTCATGGGAGCGGAACGGCGTGTCGTCTACGACCTCGTTAACGTCATCCAGGGCGAAGCCAAGCTGACCCAGGCGCTGATCCGCGACAAGCGGGTGGAGACGCTCTACCTGCTGCCGGCCTCGCAGACGCGCGATAAGGACAATCTCACGCCCGAGGGCGTCGAGAAGGTCGTCGCGTCATTGAAAAAAGCCTTCGACTGGGTCATCTGCGACAGTCCGGCCGGCATCGAGCGCGGCGCCACGCTTGCCATGCGCCATGCCGACATCGCCATCGTCGTGACCAATCCGGAAGTCTCCTCGGTGCGTGATTCCGACCGTATCATTGGCCTGCTCGATTCCAAGACGCTGAAGGCCGAGAACGGCGAGCGTATGGAAAAGCACCTGCTGTTGACGCGCTACGATTCGACGCGCGCCGAACGCGGCGACATGCTGAAAGTCGACGACGTGCTGGAGATCCTCTCGATCCCGCTGCTCGGCATCATTCCCGAAAGCATGGATGTGCTGCGCGCCTCAAACCTCGGTTCGCCGGTCACGCTGGCCGACGAGAACAGCGCGCCGTCGCGGGCCTATTTCGACGCGGTGCGCAGGCTGCGTGGCGAAGCCCTGCCGGTTACCGTCCCTGGCGAGAGACGGAGCTTCTTCGGCAAGCTCTTCGGGAGGAAAGCGGCATGAATCTGTTCCGGTTCTTTTCCAAGCCGCAGTCGGCGCCGGCGGCACGCGAGCGTCTGCAGGTGCTGCTTGCCCATGAGCGCGCCAGTGCCGGCGGCTCGGACCTGGTGGCCAAGCTGAAGGACGAGATCCTGCGCGTCATCTCCAGGCACATGCAGATCGACCAGGACAAGGTGAGCGTGAAGATGGAGCGCGGCGATCAGGTCTCGACGCTCGCCGTCGACGTCGAGATACCGTTCAACGCGGTCAAGGCCAGGAAGAAGGCCGCCTGACAGGCTGCCTTTGCAGATTTTTCGGGGGCATGGGGGACAACCAATGTCGGCGCCGAAGGCCGGCGGATGCCACGGCATCCCGTGGTCTGGTCGCTCGGCACAGCATAATCAATAAAGGAGCTACGCCATGACCCGCATTTCACTTCTGGAACGGCTGAAGGAACTTCAGCAGATGCCGCGCTACCAGGGCCGCGACATCACCACGATCAGCGCGGTGCTGTCGAACCAGGCGCTGGCCAAGCACATCGAGGTCTGCGAGCAGGGTGCCGGTCTTGCACCGCGTCCGCAAGGCCAGGCCGCATAACCCAGCCCCGCTCGGGCGGTATCATCGTTGCCCCATCCCCACCCGGGTATGGGGCTTGTTATTTTGCGGCGAGGCTCTGGTTCAGAAGCCAATCCCACAGCTTACCGTCGTTCAACGCAGCCGCTTCGATCGCCGAGTGATCGATACCTTCGAGCACGCTCAGCCGCACATCGCGCTTGAGAGCCTTGAGCCGTTCATAAAGAACAACGGAATCGGATAGCGGAATGACATCGTCATCCGTGCCGTGGAAAACCCAGAAGGCGGCTTTTTCATTCGTCCTGCTGAGATAGTGGCGGTTGCCGCCGCCCGCGATGGGGACGACGGCCGCGAACCGTTGCGGAAACTGCTCGGCCAGCGCCCAGGCGCCGAAAGCGCCGCGGCTGTAGCCGATCATGTAGATCCGGCTGCGATCGACACGGTGGCTGGTAATGATCTCCTCGAGCGCGGCGTCCACCTTCTCGATCGGGTAGAGCAGTTCCTCACTGGGATTCTGCGGCGAGAAGACGAGGAACGGAAATTCCTTGCCGCCTTCGATCAGCTTGGGCAGCCCGCTTCGCCTGACCTTTTCGATGTCGCTGCCGCCCTGGTCGCCGCCATGCAGCCAGACCACGAGCGGGTATGTCTTGCCGGAGCTTTCATAGTCCGAGGGCGTGTAGAGCAGGTAGTTGAGGTCGGACTTTATGGTTGCGTTCGACGTCAGCGCCACCTGGCCGGCCTGCGCCGGGCTCCACAGAGCGATCGACGCCAGGGCGATAACCGACAATAACGATCGAAACATGATCCATCCTCCACAACGATCAAGCGCCCTCCCAGCTTCCCATCGATCACATTTTGCCTGCGAGGTCGACACCGGCATGCAGGGCGATGGCTCCGCCTTTCCGAACGCCGGCTTCTATTTTTGTTGCATCGCAGCAAATGTGCGGCAAAACTGACGCATGCTCACCAGTGCGCTCCGCATCCTTGTCATCGATGAGAACCGCATTCGCGCGGCGATCATCGAAGCTGGATTGCGAGAGGCCGGCCACAGCGAGGTCACGCTTGTCGACGACGTGACCGGCATCGCTGCGCGCATCGCGGCTGTGCAGCCGGACGTGATCGTCATCGATATCGAGAATCCCAACCGCGATATGCTGGAGAGCATATTTCAGCTGTCGCGCGCGGTGAAGCGACCCATCGCCATGTTCGTCGACCGCTCCGACACCGCCTCGATCGAGGCAGCGGTGGATGCCGGTGTCTCGGCCTATGTCGTCGATGGGCTGAAGAAGGAGAGGGTGAAGCCGATTCTCGACATGGCGATCAGCCGCTTCAATGCGTTTTCGCGCATGGAGCGTGAACTCGAGGAAGCGCGCACCGAACTGGAGAGCCGCAAGACGGTCGAGCGCGCCAAGGGCATCCTGATGAAATCGCGCGGGTTCTCCGAACAGGAAGCTTACGCCCTGCTGCGCAAGACCGCGATGAACCAGAACCGCAAGATCGGCGACGTGGCGCAGAGCCTGGTCACCGCCGCGGGCCTGCTGGGCGCTGGAGACGATCAATGAGCCAGTTGCACCAGATATCCGCGGGCTTCCTGCCGCTGCTCGACAGCGCCGTGCTGGTTGTTGCGCGCGAATTGGGCTTTGCGGCCAACGAAGGCATCGATCTTCATCTCACCCGGGAGAATTCCTGGGCAAGCATCCGCGACCGTCTTGCCGTTGGTCATTTCAACGTCGCGCATATGCTGGCGCCGATGCCGATTGCCTGCAATCTCGGCCTGACACCGCTCGCCGCGCGCACCATTGCGCCGATGGCGCTGGGCCTCGGCGGCAATGCGGTCACCGTCTCGCGTGCGCTCTGGGACGAGATGCTGGCGCAGGATGCTGCGCCGGATCTGGATCCCCGCTCCACCGGGACATCGCTGGCGGCCGTCGTGGCGGGCCGCAAGGCCGCTGGCAAGCCGCCCTTGCGCTTCGGCGTCGTGCATCCGCATTCCGGCCATAACTACGAATTGCGCTATTGGCTCGCCGCCTGCGGCGTCGATCCCGAGCGTGATATCGAGATCGTCATCGTGCCGCCGTCCTTCATGGCCGACGCGCTCGGTGCCAGGCGCATCGACGGTTATTGTGTCGGCGAACCCTGGAACACGGCAGCGGTGGCGAAAGGCGTCGGCCGCATCGCCACCACCAAGGCCGGGATCTGGCGCTCCAGCCCGGAAAAGGTGCTGGGTGTCGCGGCCGAATGGGCCGAGGAACAGTCCGGGGCGCTGTCGGCCCTGTTGCGGGCGCTCTACCGTGCCGCCACCTGGTGCGGCGACGGCGGCAACCATGGCGAACTCGCGCAACTGATGGCCAGGCCTGGCTTTGTCGACTGTCCCGCCGAATGGCTGAAGCCGGCGCTCACCGGGCTGATCCGCACCGGCGACGGCGGCGAGGTTGCGACGGCGGATTTCTTCGTACCACATGCCAAGGCCGCCACCTTCCCCTGGAAGAGCCATGCGCTCTGGTTCTACAGCCAGATGGCTCGCTGGGGGCAGATCGAAGCGACCCCGGCCAACGAAGCGGTCGCACGCGAAACCTACCGTCCCGACCTTTACCGGCAGGCCCTGCGCGATCTCGGCGTGGCGCTGCCGGGGGCCAACGCCAAGGTCGAAGGCGCGCTGGTCACGAAAACGCCGGTCGGTTCGGCCGGCGCCAGCCTGGTGCTCGGGCCGGACGGTTTCTTCGATGGGCAGGTGTTCGATCCCGATCGTGTCGAGGCCTATATCCGCGGCCAGCTTCCCGCCGGGTTGAAAGCGTAGGCAGTCTTTCGCGCTGCATCATTTTTGTGCACTGCGATATACTGTTTGCCGGAAGTTTTGTCAGCGCTGACGCATGCTCATCCTGGCTGAAACGCTAATCTGCATTGATTCAATTACATAAAATCCCAACAGCCAAAACTGGCACGCATCCTGCTTTGTAACAGTCGAGGCCCAGGGTTGGGCCACGAATTCCGCGTCCAACGACGGGCGCACCAGGCAAGGCTGCCGTTCAGGTCACCACGCGATCCCGGATGTACGGACGCGTGGCGACCTGTTCGGCAGCCTTTTTGTTTTCAACCGCACGGCGGGCATTTGCCGAATACGGAGCGAACAATGAGCGTATCTTCTCGACAGGGCCGGGATCCGGTGGCCACGCATGCGCTAACCCTATCCACGCTGTCGTTCACGGTGTGCTTTGCCGTATGGACGATCTTTTCGATCATCGGCATCCGCATCAAGCAGGAGCTCGGACTTTCGGAAACGGAATTCGGCTTGCTTGTCGGCACGCCGATCCTGTCCGGCTCGCTTGCCCGCATCGTGCTTGGCGTGTGGACCGATCGTTTCGGCGGCCGTCTCGTCTACACCGCCACCATGCTGGCGGCAGCACTTGCCACCTTCCTGCTGGCTTTCGCGCAAACCTATCCGCAGATGCTGGTTGCCGCCCTCGGCGTTGGCCTGGCGGGCGGCTCCTTCGCCGTCGGCGTCGCTTATGTCTCGCGCTTCTTCCCGGCCGAAAAGCAAGGTACCGCGCTCGGCATCTTCGGCGTCGGCAATGTCGGCGCCGCCGTCACGAAGTTCCTGGCGCCTTTTGTGATGCTGGCGCTTGGCTGGCAGGATGTGGCGATCATCTGGGCGTGTGTGCTCGGCTTCATGGCTTGCATCTTCTGGTTCACGACCGAGGATGATCCGGTGATCCGCCAGCGCCGCATCACCGGCGCCGGCCAGCCGCGCAGCTTCCTTTCTGAATTCGAGCCGTTGAAGGACGTCCGCGTCTGGCGCTTCGCCCTCTATTACTTCTTCGTCTTCGGTGGCTTCGTCGCGCTGGCGCTCTGGCTGCCGCGTTACCTGATCGGCGTCTACGGTTTCGACATCGCCACAGCCGGCATGGTCGGCGCTGCCTATTCGATCCCGGCCTCGGTCTTCCGCGCCTATGGCGGCGTGCTGTCGGACAGGATCGGCGCGCGCATGGTGCTCTACTGGACCTTTGCCGTCTCGGCGGTGTGCTGCGCGGTGCTGGCCCTGCCGGCGGCAGATTTCACGGTACGCGGCATCAGCGGTCCGGTTTCCTTCCATTTCGAGATCGGCTGGATCGCCTTCATCGCCATTGCCTTCGTGCTCGGCTTCTTCATGGCGGTGGGCAAGGCGGCGGTCTACAAGCACATTCCGGTCTATTATCCAGACAATGTCGGCGCCGTCGGCGGCCTTGTCGGCATGATCGGCGGGCTCGGCGGCTTCTTCCTGCCCATCGCCTTCGGCGCTCTCAACGACCTGACCGATGTCTGGTCGAGCTGCTTCATGCTGCTTTTCGTCGTCGTGGCCGCCTGCCTTGGCTGGATGCATCTCGCCATCCTGCGCATGGAGCAGGCCCGCGCGCTGGCCGAACAGGCCGCCATCTCCCCAGCCGAATAGCCAAGCGGAGATCAGGATCCATGACAGAGAAACTCGTCATCATCGGCAATGGCATGGCCCCGGGGCGCATGCTGGAGCATCTGCTCGAAGCCGCACCCGAACGCTACCTGATCACCATCTTCAACGCCGAGCCGCGCGTGAACTACGACCGCATCATGCTGTCGCCGGTTCTTTCGGGCGAGAAGGAGTACGAGGAAATCGTCATCCACGGCGATGGCTGGTACATCAAGCACGGCATCGTGCTCTACAAAGGCCACAAGATCGTCGGCATCGATCGTGAAGCCAGGACCGTTACCTCCGACAAGGGCGTGACCGAACCCTATGACAGGCTGGTCATCGCCACCGGCTCGGTGCCCTTCGTCATCCCGGTGCCCGGCAAGGACCTGCCCGGCGTGCTCTCCTATCGCGACCTCGACGATGTCGGCGCCATGCTCCTCGCCGCCCAGTCGCGTGACAGGGCGGTGGTGATCGGCGGCGGCCTGCTCGGGCTCGAAGCGGCGGCCGGCCTGAAGGAACGCGGCATGGATGTCACCGTGCTGCATGTCATGCCCACCCTGATGGAGCGCCAGCTCGACCCGGCCGCCGGCTATCTGCTGCAGAGGCAGCTCGAGACACGCGGCATCACGGTCAGGACCAAGGCAAACACCAGGCAGATCGTTGGCGACGGCAAGGTGCACGGTGTCGAGCTCGATACCGGCGAGATCATCCCGGCGACGCTGGTGGTGATGGCGGTCGGCATCCGGCCGAATGTCGGCCTTGCCAGGGAGGCAGGGTTGGAGACCAATCGCGGCATCGTCACCGACGACTGCATGCGGACCTCGGATCCGGCCATTTTCGCGCTCGGCGAATGTGTCGAGGTCGATGGCCGCGTCTATGGCCTTGTCGCACCGCTCTATGAAATGGCCAAGGTGGTGGCGGCGACGCTGGCCGGTGCCGAAGACAAACGCTTCGTGCACTCCGACACGCCGACCAAGCTCAAGGTCACCGGCATCGATCTCTATTCGATCGGTGATTTCGCCGATGGCGAGGACCGCGAGGAGATCATACTGCGCGATGCCTCGGCCGGCATCTACAAGCGCGTGATCCTGCAGGACAACAGGATCATCGGCACTGTGCTGTTCGGCGAGACGGCCGACGGCGCCTGGTTCAACGATCTCAAGAAGAAGGAAGTCGACATCTCCGAGATGCGCGACACGCTGATCTTCGGACAAGCCTTCCAGGGAGGCGCTTCTGCGGACCCTCTGGCGGCCGTTGCGGCTCTGGCGGATGATGCAGAAATCTGCGGCTGCAACGGCGTCTGCAAGGGAAAGATCGTTTCCGCAATTGCCGACAAGGGTCTGGCATCGCTGGACGACGTGCGCGCCCACACCAAGGCATCCGCCTCGTGCGGCTCTTGCACTGGTCTGGTCGAGAAGATCATGGCGCTCACACTGGGAGATAGCTACAACCCCGCCGCGGTGCAACCGATGTGCGGCTGCACAGATCTCGGCCATGACGAAGTGCGCCGGCTGATCAAGGCGAAAGGTCTGAAGACCATTCCGGCAGTGATGCAGGAACTGGAGTGGAACACCTCCTGCGGCTGCGCCAAATGCCGGCCGGCGCTCAATTACTATCTCGTCGCCGATTGGCCGAACGAATATTCCGACGATTACCAGTCGCGCTTCATCAACGAGCGCGTCCACGCCAACATCCAGAAGGACGGCACCTATTCGGTGGTGCCGCGCATGTGGGGCGGCGTGACTTCGGCGAACGAACTTCGCGCCATCGCCGATGTGGTCGACAAGTTCGCCATTCCCGCGGTGAAGGTTACCGGCGGCCAGCGCATCGACATGCTGGGCATCTGCAAGGAAGACCTGCCCGCCGTGTGGGCCGATCTCGGCAAGGCCGGCTTCGTCTCGGGTCACGCCTATGCCAAGGGCCTGCGCACGGTGAAGACCTGCGTCGGGACAGACTGGTGCCGCTTCGGCACACAGGATTCGACCGGCCTCGGCATCCGCATCGAGAAGTTCATGTGGGGCTCGTGGACACCGGCCAAGGTCAAAATGGCCGTCTCCGGCTGTCCGCGCAACTGTGCGGAGGCGACCTGCAAGGATGTCGGCGTGATCTGCGTGGACTCCGGCTACGAGATCCATTTCGCGGGCGCCGCCGGCCTCGATATCAAGGGAACGGAAGTTCTCGGCATGGTCCGCACCGAGGACGAGGCGCTGGAGGCGATCGTCGCGCTCGTGCAGATGTACCGCGAGCAGGGGCGCTATCTCGAACGCATCTACAAATGGGCAAAGCGTGTTGGTCTCGACGAGGTCCGTCGCCAGGTCATGGCCGATCCCGACAGGCGCCAGGGCTATTTCGAACGTTTCGTCTTCAGCCAGAAATTCGCGCAGGTCGACCCGTGGTCCGAGCGTGTCTTCGGCAAGGACAGGCATGAGTTTCGGCCGATGGCCGAGACGGATTTCAAGCAGGCGGCGGAGTGAGCATGATGGACTGGTTGGACATCGGCACGCTCGACGACATCCCGCTGCGCGGCGCGCGCTGCGTGAAGACCCCGAACGGCAGGATCGGCATCTTCCGCACGCATGATGACCGCGTGTTCGCCATCGAGGATCATTGCCCGCACAAGGGCGGGCCGCTCAGCCAGGGCATCGTGCATGGCGCCGCGGTGACGTGTCCGCTGCACAATTGGGTGTTTTCGCTGGAAACCGGCGAGGCGCTCGGCGCGGACGAGGGGGCGGTGAAGACGATCCCGGTGCGCGTCGAAGACGGACGCATTGCGATCGCGCTCAGCGCAATGTTGCAGGCGGCGGAGTGAACGCTGACATGAGCAGCACAGAAGTGAGCACCACCTGTCCCTATTGCGGGGTGGGCTGCGGCGTGCTGGCGAAGGCCGGCGGTGGGGCTTCCGTCCGTGGCGATCCCGACCATCCGGCCAATCGCGGCAAGCTCTGCTCGAAGGGTTCGGCGCTTGGCGAAACGGTCGGGCTCGATGGACGGCTACTTCATCCGGAAATCGCCGGCAAACGTGCGGGCTGGGACACGGCGCTCGATCTCGTCGCCCGGCGGTTCCGGGACACCATCGCCGAGCACGGGCCGGATTCGGTTGCCTTCTACATTTCCGGGCAATTGCTGACCGAGGACTACTACGTCGCCAACAAGCTGATGAAGGGTTTCATCGGCTCCGGCAACATCGACACCAATTCCAGGCTTTGCATGGCCTCGTCCGTCGCCGGCCACCGCCGCGCCTTTGGCGAGGACATCGTGCCGGGAACCTATGAAGACTTTGACGAGGCCGACCTGATCGTGCTGACCGGCTCGAACGCCGCCTGGTGCCACCCGATCCTCTATCAGCGGTTGCTGGCTGCCCGGAAAGCCCGCGGCACTCGTATCGTGGTAATCGACCCGCGCCGCACCGCGACAGCCGATGAATGCGACCTACACCTGGCGCTCGATCCCGGTGCCGACGTGCTTCTGTTCAACGGATTACTGGCACATCTGGCGCGTGTCGGCACGCTGGACCAGGACTATATCGCCGCGAATACGACAGGTTTCGATCAGGCTGTGGCGCTGGCCGCTGCCGATGCGCCGAGCGTGGAGCATGTGGCGAGGGGCTGCGGCCTTGTGGTAGCCGATGTCCGCTTTTTCTATGAGCTTTTCTCGGTCACCGAGCGGGTGGTCACCGTCTACAGCCAGGGCGTGAACCAGTCGGCGCATGGCACCGACAAGGTCAATGCCATCATCAATTGCCATCTGGCGACCGGCCGGATCGGCAGGCCCGGCATGGGACCGTTCTCCGTGACCGGCCAGCCGAACGCGATGGGCGGTCGCGAGGTGGGGGGACTGGCCAACCAGCTTGCCGCCCACATGAATTTCGACAACAGGGCGGATGTCGACCGCGTCGCGCGCTTCTGGAATGCGCCGGAGATCGCGACCAGGGCCGGGTTGAAAGCGGTCGATATGTTCCGGGCGGTCGGCGATGGCCGGGTCAAGGCGCTCTGGATCATGGGCACCAATCCGGCCGTCTCCATGCCGGATGCCGGCCGCGTACGCAGCGCGCTGAAGGCATGCGACTTCGTCGTAGTGTCGGACATTACGCGCACGGATACGACGCGGTATGCGGACGTGCAGCTACCTGCCGCCGCCTGGGGCGAGAAGGACGGCATGGTGACCAATTCCGAGCGCCGGCTTTCGCGGCAGAGGCCGTTCCTGGCGATGCCGGGCGAGGTGCGGCCTGACTGGCGCATCATCTGTGACATCGCCGCCCGCATGGGTTTCGGCGCCGCCTTCGACTTCGCAGATCCCGCCGCGATCTTCCGCGAGCATGCCGCGCTTTCAGCGTTCGAGAACAAAGGCGAACGGATGTTCGATCTCGGCACGTTGGCCGCCCTTTCGGACGCGGACTACGAGACGTTCGAGCCTCGGCTCTGGCCGGTGCGAAGCCGGCGGCAGGCAGACCGTCTGCTGAGCGACGGCAGGTTCCCGACTCCCGATGGTCGCGCGCGTTTCATCGCCGTCCGGCAGGAGGGCGTGGCGCTTGCCGTCAATGCCGGGTTCCCATTGGCACTCAACACCGGCCGGCTGCGCGATCAATGGCACACCATGACGCGGACCGGCGCGGTGCCACGGCTGATGGCGAACACGCCGGAGCCGATGGTCGACATTAACCCGCGCGATGCTACCGCTAGTGGGCTGGCCGATGGCGATCTCGCGCATCTGTCGACGCGGTATGGCTCCGCCCGCGCCAGGGTCCGCATCACCGAAGCACAGCGTCCTGGCCAGGCATTCCTGCCCATGCACTGGAGCGGCTATTTTGCGGCCAATGCCGGGGCAGGGGCACTGGCGGCACCGATCACCGATCCGTATTCCGGCCAGCCGGAGCTGAAGAACGTGCCGTTGCGCGTCGTGCGTGAAGAGATCGCCTGGGCGGGCGTTCTGATGACGCGCCGCGATCTGAGGCCGACCGGTTTCGTCCACTGGAGCCGGCAGGCCGTCGCCGGTGGCTGGGTCTATGAACTCGGCGGCACCGAGACGCCGGACCAGGGCATATTGCTGGCGCGCGGGCTGCTCGCCAATCCCGACCAACTCGTCGAATATCGTGACCGCAAGGGCCTGACCTATCGGGCGGCCGCCATGGATGAAAACGGCGCGCTCGCCGAGGCGCTGCTGGTTGCCCCCACGGGTCAGCTGCCGGCGCGCGACTGGCTGGTTTCGCTGCTTGGTAGCCGGGTGCAACTCACCTCCGTCGACCGCCACGCACTGCTGTCCGGCCGCTCGCCCGCCGCCATGCCGTCGGCCGGCCGCATCGTCTGCTCCTGCTTCAACATCGGCGTCAACCAGCTGGCGGACGCCGTCGCCGCCGGCTGCCGCAGCCTGGAGGTCATCGGCAAGGAACTCGGCGCCGGCACCAACTGCGGCTCTTGTCGCTCGGAGATCAGGAGCATTATCGGGAAAAATCGGGCAGCCGGGTGATGCTCCAGGCAACGCGGCTTTGCGGGCCGACCACGCTTCGGCTATTCATCTTTTCCGCGACCCGCGTACGTTGCCGGTTCCGTACTCGCCGGTGAAAATGGAAGCCATGCCGTTGTTCTTTGCATTCGACGATTCGGTTCCGGGCACGAAAGCGTGCCTGGATCAGGTCTACGATGTGTTCTCATCCTACAGGGCACATCGCGGTTTCTGCCGGCAATGCTTCACGCCCGAACAGGAGGAGCAGATCTGCGGCTCCCGCAACATGCGCACCACGGACTATGCCATCTTTTCTCCGATCTATTTCGAGCATCCCAATTGTTCCGGCGGCGTTGCCACGTTTCGGCACTGGCTGCCGCGAGCACTCGAATGCGCGGCATTCGACACGCGCCCCAATCCGATGCTGCCTGGCCAGATCGCCAGGCTGGGCCTGCTATCCTGGCCGCAGGCCGAACAAGGAGCCCTGCGCACCGTGTTCACGCGAGCCGCACTGAACTGGTTCGCGAAAGGCGAGCCGGCTCCTCTCGGGCGACAATGGCCAGACGACATAAACAACGCCCGGCTACAGGATGTCTGGACGGCGGAAATACTAATCTCGGCCCTGACCTATCTGCGCGTCGATCCGGTATCGCTGGCAAGGCACATACTGGACACGGACACGCCCTGGGCTTGTCTAGGCCTCGCGGCGGCGATCGGCCGGCCGTCTATCCTCGACGACATCGGTTACCTTGTGCTGGAA
The DNA here is from genome assembly GCF_002858745.1 of Mesorhizobium loti. Lineage (GTDB taxonomy): Bacteria > Pseudomonadota > Alphaproteobacteria > Rhizobiales > Rhizobiaceae > Mesorhizobium > Mesorhizobium loti_F. The sequence continues at coordinate 173,061 of NZ_PJRO01000002.1, forward strand.
AATGCCGATGACGAAACGCCGATGCGGTCGGCTTTCGCCGCACTCGATCGTCGCGCCAGGGCCAGTTTTCATCGGATCATCACCTATGAAGCGCTGATGAACCGGCGGGAGACACTGGTGGGCCGCGGGGAGGGGAAGCTCGCCGCATACCTGCTGGAGGCGATGGACAGAGCCGATCCGCCGCAGCCAACCGCACAGGAGCAGGCTGACGACGAGGCGCTGCTTGCCGGGATCGTTTGGGCCTGATCGCCGGCAGGAGGCGAAACGGTGGGGCATCAAGGCGTGCGCGGGGTGAAAATGGAGCGGGTAGCGGGAATCGAACCCGCGCGTTCAGCTTGGGAAGCTGACAGGCTACCATTACATCATACCCGCACGCCGCCTCGTTAGCATGGCCCCGGCACGTCCGGCAATGACAAAGCCGCAACTTGAAGCGGGCGCCGCGAGCGCGTATCTCAGCGGAGGAACTGCGAAGGAGAAGAGCCTTTGTCCGCATTGACCCGTTTTCTCGGCGATACGCCGTTCAAGGTATTTCTGAAGCTGTTGGTGGTGTCGTTCCTGGTCGGCATCGTCATGAGTGCGTTCGGCTGGTCGCCGTTCGATGTGCTCTATGGCATCCGCAACTTCTTCGTTGATCTGTGGAACCTCGGCTTCCGCGCCGTCGACCGTTTCGTCGGTTACATCCTGCTCGGCGCCGCCATCGTCATCCCAGCCTTCATCCTGCTTCGGCTGGCGAGCTACCGTAAATAAAGCGCCAGTGTAGAGATCAGACTGCGGCGGCAGCCTCTTCGAAAAGGATGGCGTGGCGCGCCGCAAGCACCGGCACATCTGTCGAATAGCCGCCGCCGATGACCCCGCACAGCGGCATGCCGCGCCCCCGGAAGGTGTCGACCACCAGCCTGTCACGGGCACGGATGCCGGCATCGCTGAGCGAAAGCCGGCCGAGCCGGTCCTCGGCGTGCACGTCGACGCCGGCATTGTAGAATACGAGATCCCAGCGCCGCAGGCTGCAAAGCCCGGGCAACACATCGGCCAGCCGCTCCAGATAGGCATCGTCCTCCATCCCGTCGGACAGGCCGATGTCGAGATCGGACGCGATCTTGCGTACCGGATAGTTGCGCTCGCCATGCATGGAGAAGGTGAAGACGCGCTCTTCGTCGCGCAGGATGTCGGCCGTGCCGTCGCCCTGATGCACGTCGAGATCGACCACCAGAATGTTGTCGACGAGGCCTTCCCCGATCAGGGTCAGTGCGGCAACAGCGACATCGTTGAAGGTGCAGAAGCCGGCGCCCTGCATGCGCCTGGCATGATGGCTGCCGCCGGCGGCATTGCAGGCGATGCCGTGGTCGAGCGCCAGGCGCGCCGCCAGCACCGTGCCGGCCGCCGCAAGCTGCGCGCGCAGCGACACGCGCGGGCCGACCGGAAAGCCGATCTCGCGTTCGATCCTGGCCGGCACGGCGCAGCCGATGACCTGATCGACATAGGCCGTGTCATGCGCAAGTTTCAGCCATTGCGGTGCTGCCGGCCTCGGCTGATGCAGCGCTTGCGTCAGCCCGCGAGCGACCAGCGCCTGCATCAGCAACGGATATTTGCTCATCGGGAAACGGTGAGTGACGGCAAAACCGACGTCATAGTCGGGATGATGGGCGATCTGCAGGGGCAAGTGGGGGCTCGAAGATCTGCTCAGGAACGGCGCTGGGCGCCTGAACGACTCAACAAAACGACGCAGCTTACCGCATCAGCTACTTTGCCACTGCATTGAAGCAGGCGGGGACGCTGGATCCTTGGTTGCGTTGCCTGCTCAGATTGACTGGCGAACAACCCGGTCGCCTTCTCCTGGATAGGAACTTATGAGCCCACGGGGCGGCACCGTGGAACGTTGGACGTCGTTGGTGCCGTTCTGGGAAAGGGCGAGAGGCAATCTGAGAATGACCATCGTGCCAACGCTCGAAGGGTTTTGAAACGACATCGATCCGTTGTTCAGGGCTATGATCTCTCTTGCGATGGCAAGCCCCAGGCCGTTTCCAGGCGCACTTTCATCAAAGCGCTGCCCGCGCACGCCAACCAGATCCAGATTCGATTGGTCTATTCCGGGTCCGTCATCGCATATTTCCAGTTCGGCTGCATCGCCGTCTTTACGCAGCTGGACGCGCACGCTGGATGTTGCCCATTTGGCGGCATTCTCCAGAACGATTCCAACGAGTTCGATGAGATCGTTTGCGTCGATGTCGACATCCAGCTCGTCTTTCATGTCGACCTGCCAATCGAGGCGTTCGCCTTCCTTTGTCTTTTGCAAGACGAAGATCGCGCGGGTAAGAATTGGGTTGAGCGGCGCCCTGAGCATGTGCAGCCGCGCACGATGACGCAAGCGCGACAGCCGCAGCTGATAATCGATACGTTCGTGCATCTCGTTTGTCAGATCGGAGATCACTGCCGCATAGTGATGATCACCGCGCATCTCCAACTCATGCGCGATGGTTCCGATTACGGATAGTGGGGTTTTGAGCCCGTGTGCCAGGTCTGCGGCACGCGAGCGCGCAAACTCGATTGATTTTTGCTGCAATGCCAGGAGTTCGTTGACCTCTACGACCAGGGGCACGACTTCCGTCGGATAGTTGCTTTCGATGGCATATGCGGTGCCCTTGCGAATGCTCTCGACGTCCTGGCGCAGTTTCTTGAAGGGCAAGAGACCAAAGTGTACCTGAAAGACGGCCACGACGACGAGAGCACTGCCCAGGACAAACAGAGCTATCACCATTGCCCAGGCGAAACGTTTGATGGTGTCATCAAGTATGGAGCGGTCCTGGGCGACGATGAGTTGATAATATTTGCTCTTTTCGTTCGCTTTGAAGGTTGCGTTCAGGGACAATGCGATAAGCGACTGCCCCATGGGGCCGCTGATCGTCGAGAATTGCTGCCCCTCCAATCGAGGATCGGTATCCAGGACCCGATCCCAAAGTGAACGGGAGCGCGCCGTCCGCTGGCTGTCCATGTCCTTGACCTGCCAGTAGAGACCACTCAGTGGTGTGTCGTAACGTGGGTCCGGCAATCTGCCGGTAAAGCGCGGAGCATCGCCGGTGACGTCCAGATCGACAATGGCCGCCAGCCGCGACATGGTCGCCGACAAGTCGGATCGCGCGCCTCGCTCGACATTCTCGACGAACATGTAACCGATCGCGACGCCGGCCAGCACCAGCGCAACAGCGATCGAGATGGCGGTGCCCACGATCATCCGGACCTTGAGCGAGTTCAGCTTCATCAGAAATTTCCGCCGAGCGTGTATCCGAGCCCTCGACGCGTCAGAATAACGCCTGCGCCAAGTCGTTTGCGCAAACGGGCGACCAGGACTTCCACCGAGTTTGAATCCCTCTCGAAATCCTGAGAGTAGAGGTGCTCGGTTATTTCCAGCTGAGAGACGACCCTTGATCGCTGATGCACCATGAAAGCAAAGAGCCTGTACTCCTGAGGTGTCAGAGGTACTGGCAACCCGTCGCGGGTTACCTGCTTCATGCGCGTGTCGAGCATGTATTCCCCGACCTCGATCTGAGAGGACGAGAACCCGCTCGCGCGGCGGATGAGCGCACGGATTCGCGCAACGACTTCTTCGATACGAAAGGGTTTGACCACATAGTCGTCAGCGCCGGCCTCGATACCTTCCACTCTCTCGTTCCATTGGCCGCGGGCGGTCAAAATCAACACAGGCATGTTCCGTCCTGCGCGACGCCAGCGTTTGAGAATGGTCAAGCCGTCCAGGTTTGGAAGTCCAAGGTCGAGAATGACGGCGTCGAAGGCTTCGGTATCGCCGCGGAACCACACGTCTTCCCCATCGAAAGCAAACTCGATGACAAATCCTGCCGCGGCGAGTGCCTGTCCGAGGGCCCCGGCAATGCGGCGATCATCTTCAGCAACCAGCACACGCATGTATTATTTCACTCCGATCAGACGACCGCTTCGAGCATCGAACGAGTATCGACGGAGCTGATCGCCAGATTCCAGAACCTTCATTTCGTAGCGCAGAGATCCGCCGACCGACTTGAGCTGCGCGTCGAGGATCTGGCCGTCAGTCAGCTTGCGGGTTGCCGCGGCGATATCGTCCAAGGGAAGGGCGCGTTCCTTCTGCACCGCGTCCAGGGCCGCGTCCGTGCCTGCACTGTGATCGTTGAGGTCGGCTGCTGGGGGCCGAGCTGAATAATCGCCCCAAAGGCCACCGGGCTGCCCGCCGTCATCGCTGTCGTTCTCTGTATCCGGTTGGCTGAAGCCACCGTTTCCGCCGTCATCCGAATCTGACTCTTGAGCATGCACGCCGGTCGATAGCTGCAGCACCAGCGCGCCGCATACGACGAGACACTTCAAAACACCCGGTCGTCTCAACGCAATCTCCAGAGCTATTCCCAGTCTAGACGAGCGAAGCTGAAAATACGCTGACAATGGCTTCAAGGGCCTGTCAGCTTGGTCAGTTTAGAAGGACACGTATCGAGCAAGGCAACCCGCTGACGCGTCACGGCAAGCAAGGGTAAAGAATGCTATTTCGCCTCCTCCCTGGTGTCGCCCTTGTCGCCATCCTGTGCGGGATCGTGCTCACGACCCTGTCGGTCGAGCACAAACCCGCATTGAATTTCTATCGGGCGGTGAAATGCCATCCTTGGAAATACATGGACTGCTTCCTTACTCGTAAACCAAGACCTGTCGAACCTGGCGGAAGCTCGGTGGGCGCAATCTCTGGATCAGCCTCCGATCGGCCAAGCCAACTCAAGATAACTTCCTTGGAGAATAATGTCCTTGATATCGACAAAAAAGCGACCTTTCACACTCGGCAAGGCATTGGCCGCTGCTGTGATGAACATCGCAGCCCCGTTGATTGCGCCGGCTTTCGGCTCGCATCTGTCGCTGGGGACCGAGGCGTACGCATCCTCTCCCGTGGAGATGAATGCTGCCATCCTTCTAAGAGATATGCGTGGATCTCTGGCGGCGATGGCGTTCAGCTTCAAAGACGTTTCCGCCGGTGCCAGACATCGGAGTGGGGGAAGCGTTCTTGCTGGCGTTACCGAGGCGACAAGGGCGGTGCAGAAACTGGAAGGAGCGTTGGCATCCAAAAATCCGTCAGATATTTCCAAAGGTACTAAGAGCGTATCGAGAGCCGTCGGAGATCTCCAGACGCGCTACGCGCTATCCGCTGCGAAGAACAACGGCGCTACAAAGGCTTTGCAACGGTTCAACGTGGCCTGGTCTGCGTATGCGTCGCACTATGTTCTTTCCAAGCCGGCAAAATCGTCTCCAAAAGCGTCCAGCGCAGAGGTCGCTGCCGTGAGAAGGAAGGTTTCCGACCTCTCCGCCAGAATTCAGAGTTTGGAAAACCAAGTGGCGGATAACGCCGCGCTGCGCGCCGAAGTCCGGCGGATGCGGCGTGAAATCGCCTATTTCGACGGGCGTTTTGACGACCCTGTGGTTTATCAGCGTGCCGCGTTTACGTTGACGGTATTCGCCGGATCGTTCGACGCCTTCGTCATAACAACCAGAACCTATTATCCTGCGTACTATGGCTATTTCGACGATGTTTATTACAGGCCGTCAAGTTTTGAAGCTTATTGGGACGGATATTACGATGGGTATTACGATGGACTGGCCTCAGGCTGGTATTCCGACCCGATCTTTATCGACAGCCCTGTCCTGGAGGTCAGTCAGCCCGAGATATACCAGAACGTCACCTACGAGACGATCTACAACGTGACCAACGAGACAACCAATATCTATGAGGTGTTGCCGCAAGAGGATTTGTCGCAGGTGGCAGTTGAGCCTCTCTCCTCGGATATCGGTTTCAGCGCCGAGAGGGTCGTGGCGAATGAAGCGGGCGCGCGGCCGGACAACGGCGAAAGCGGCGGCGAGGATGTCAACTCAGAACAACCTCAGTCTCTCCAGAAAGACACTCGCGAGGCTATAGAGGACGGCGAACAAGCGCCACAGGTCGATCCGTCCATGGGCGAGGAACTGCCAGCCGATGGCGACACCGTCCCGCGGCAAGACGAGGTGACGCCTACGGAAGAAGCCGCGCCTCGGCAGCAGGAGACGTCTCCGGCGGAGGAAGACGTTCCACCCGAGGACGAAGGTATGCCCCGAAGATAAGGCTGGCACGCCCGGGAAACACAAGCAAAACTCTGAGGCATTTCGGAGTTAGACCCGACGACAAACAGTTTTCCAGCAGGAAGGCCAGATAACCCTCCTCCGGCGCGATGGTGCCGGGATCGGGCGCGTCGAGGCCAGCCGGAAGCGCCAGGGCGACAATTCGATTGCCCGGGCCGGAATGTCAGTTGCGTGGCAGGGTGAAATTGGGCCACATCGACCATACGTTCAAGATATCCCGGGGGAGAGAGAGCTGGATCAGACGTCGTCAGCGGCTGCGAGCCGGCCGTTCTCCGTCACCAACCGATCGGTGTTGGCCATCGCGGTTCCAATGACGCTTGCCTATCTCACCACGCCGCTGCTCGGCCTGGTCGACACCGCGGTCGTCGGGCAATTCGGCGATGCAGCGCTGCTCGGTGGACTTGCCGCCGGCGCGCTGGCCTTCGATGTCGTCTTCACCACATTCAACTTCCTGCGTTCCGGCACAACCGGGCTGGTCGCCCAGGCCTTCGGCCGTGGCGACAGCGCCGAAGAGCAGGCCGTGTTCTGGCGCGCCGTGCTGATCGCCGTCGTTGCCGGCATCATCCTGGCAGCGCTTGCGCCGGTCGTGTCCCTGCTCGGCCAGAAATTCATGGGCGCCGATGCGCGCGTCAGCGAGGCAATGGACACCTATATCCGCATCCGCCTGCTGGCTGCACCGTTTTCGCTCGTCAACTATGCCATCCTCGGTTACGTGCTCGGGCGCGGTGAGGGCAGCCTCGGCCTGTTCCTGCAGATCGTGCTCAACGGCATCAACATCGCCCTGTGCATCGTGCTCGGGCTTGAGCTCAACTGGGGTGTGGCGGGCGTGGCCTGGGCAACGCTGATCGGCGAGTTCTGCGCCATGCTGCTGGGCCTGGCGATCGTCATGCGGCGCTTCGCGCGCGGCGAGCGCCTGCCCTTGAGCCGCATCCTCGACTGGAAGGCCTACAAGCACATGATGTCGCTCAACCGCGACATCATGATCCGCTCCTTCTCGCTGCTGGCCGCCTTTGCCTTGTTCACCCGCCAGGGCGCACAGTTCGGCACGGTCACGCTTGCGGCCAATGCGGTGCTGATGAACTTCTTCCTGATCGCCGGCTATTTTCTCGATGGCTTCGCCACGGCGGCCGAACAACTCGCCGGCCGCGCCATCGGTGCCCGCGCCGAAAGCTCGTTTCGCCGTGCCGTGCGGCTCACGCTGTGGTGGGGTTACGGGCTGGCCGGTACGGCGACCTTGGTACTGCTGTTCGGCGGCGCTGCACTTGTCGGTGTCGTCACCACCTCGGATGCGGTGCGGGTGGTGGCCGACACCTATCTGCCCTGGGCGGCCTTCACCGCAATGAGCGGCGTGCTCGCGTTCCAGATGGACGGCGTCTTCATCGGCGCCACATGGTCGCGAGACATGCGCAACATGATGCTGCTGTCGTTCTGTGCGTTCCTTGTCGCGCTGCTGACGCTGGCGCCGGCCTTTGGCAATCACGGTCTCTGGGCTTCGCTGCATGTCTTCCTGCTGGTGCGCGGCATCAGCCTTTATTCGATCATGCAGCGGCGGGTCCGCGAGGCGTTCTAGTTGCGGGGCGCAGACCTGCCGCTCGGCCGATATCAGGAGAAGTAGGGCCGCAGATTCCCGCGGATCCGCTCCAGCACGGTTGCCCCGGAAAGATCGGGGACGAAAGCCTTCCCGGTAATGACTTCATAGGCCTGTCTGTAGACCTGCGAGGTCTGTTCGATAAGCTGCTCGGGGATTTCCGGAATTGCGTCCCTGTAAGGATCACAGCGCTCCGCCACCCAGGCGCGAATGAAATCCTTGTCGAAGCTGCGCGGCCGCTCGCCGGTTGCGAAGCTCTTGTCGTAGCTTTCGGCGATCCAGTAGCGGCTGCTGTCGGGTGTATGGATTTCATCTGCCAGGACGATCCTGCCATTCTTGTCGGTGCCGAACTCATATTTGGTGTCGACCAGGATCAGACCGCGTTCCGCGGCGCGGGCCTGGCCGCGCGCAAACAGTGCCAGCGCATAGTCGCAGAGGACATCCCATTGCGCTTCCGTCACGAGACCCTGCTCAAGGATCTCCTTGCGCGACAGTGGCTCGTCATGGCCGCCGTCGAAAGCCTTGCTGGTCGGCGTGATGATCGTCTCCGGAAGCTTCTCGTTGTCGCGAAGTCCCTCGGGCAGGCGAACGCCATACATGTCCCGCTGGCCGCTCCTGTACTTCGTCAGGACCGATGTGCTCGTGGTGCCGGCAAGATAGCCGCGCACGACGATTTCGACCGGCAGGATATCGAGCCGGGTGCCGATGACGACATTGGGGTCGGGATAATCGAGCACATGGTTCGGGCAGATATCCGCGGTCTCCTCGAACCAGTAACGTGCTGTCTGGGTCAGGATCTGGCCTTTGAACGGGATCGACGCCAAAACGACATCGAAAGCACTCAGGCGGTCGGTCGCGATGATGATGCGACGGCCATCCGACAGGTCGTAATTCTCGCGGACCTTGCCCTTGTAATAACCGGGAAGCTCCGGGATGAATGCGTCCGAGAGGATTGGTGAAGCGCTCATCATCGGCTCCTAGATCGGCTTGGCCAGCCACTCGGCCAGCTTGCTGTCGCGCAGGTCGCGGATGGATTTCAGGCCATCCCGTTCAACGGCGCGCTGCATGCCGGTGACGATACGTCCCGGCAGCGATGGACCGGCATAGATCATGCCGGTGTAAAACTGGACGAGATCGGCGCCGGCACGGATCTTCTCCAGTGCGGTTTCGGTGGAATCGACGCCGCCGACACCGATGATGGCGCGGTCCGGCCCGAGCAGCTTGCGCATCCGGGCCAGCACCGCCGTCGAGCGTTCGAACAGCGGCTTGCCGGAAAGCCCGCCCGTCTCGCCGGCATGGGCGGCGCTCTTCAGCGCCGGGCGCGAAATCGTCGTGTTGGAGACGATAACGCCGTCCACCGCCTTTTCGGTGACTTCGGCCGCGATGTCTTCAAGTTCAGCCTCGACCAGGTCGGGCGCGATCTTCAGAAACATCGGTGGCTGGCGCGTCGCCTTGGCCCGCGCCGCCATGACGCGTGACAGCAATTCGCCCAGCTGTTCTCGCGCCTGCATGTTGCGCAGGCCGGGTGTGTTGGGCGAGGAGATGTTGACGGTGAGATAGGAAGCCAGCGGCGCGAACCGCGTTACGCCCTTTTCATAGTCGCCGCTGCGGTCGGCGCTGTCCTTGTTGGCGCCGATGTTGACGCCGACGATGCCCCTCCGGCCTCTCCGGGCCAGCAGGCGTTTTTCGGCGGCGTCATGGCCTTCATTGTTGAAGCCCAGCCGGTTGATCACCGCCTCGTCGCGGGTCAGGCGAAAGATGCGCGGCTTCGGGTTGCCGGACTGCGGCAGCGGCGTCACCGTGCCGACTTCGGCGAAACCGAAGCCGAGGCCCAGCAGCGCCTCCGGCACTTCGGCATTCTTGTCGTAGCCGGCGGCCATGCCGAGCGGGTTCGGAAAATCGAGGCCGCACAGGCTGACCTCGAGACGTGAATCACGCGGAGCGCGCGAAGCCACCGGCACGCCGCAGCGCAAGGCGGTGATAGACAGTCCGTGCGCGGTCTCTGGATCGAAGCTGAACAGGATCTGCTGGCCGATACGGTCGATCAGGCTCATTCGGCCTCCAGCGGCGGGAAGACATGGCTGCCGTCGGCGCCGAGCGGCAACGGCTTCACCCAGGCCACGGCATCGAGCGTAAACTCGGCATAGAGATGCGGGAACAGGTCGCCGCCGCGCGAAACCTCGTATTTCAGCGCCGGCCCGAGTTTCTCTTCGTCGAGCGCCACCAGCACCAGGTCGTCGAGGCCGGCGAAATAGCGGGCCGCCGTTTCCTTGACCTGGGCACCTGTCGAGAAATGGATGTACCCGTCGGCAAGGTCGATGGGTGCGCCGGTGAAACGGCCGGCGGCTTCGGCTTCCTGCCACAGCGACTGCGGCGCGATCTTGTAGATAAATCGTGACATGGCAGCGCTATAGTCCGATTGTGGCGGCCGGGAAAGAGCGCGAAACATGCTCTCCCCATTTCCGACGCTCGGGGAGGGACGCACCACGCGCCTTCCTCATTTATGGCACCCGGGAAAGGGCGCACCGCGCTTTCCCAATTTCGAGCACAAAGCGCGATCACAGTGCGCGAAACGGCTGAAGGAGACCACCATGCGTATCGAGAGGCTGATCGTTTCTGCCGCACTGGCCGGACTGCTTTCGGCTCCCGCACTCGCCGAGGATGCCAATCGCTACAAGCTGGAGAAAACCAACGAAGGGTATGTGCGTATGGACACGCAGACCGGCGCGATGTCGATCTGCAACGAACGCGACGGCCAGTTGGTGTGCCGTGTCGCGGCCGATGAGCGCACTGCTTTCCAGGACGACATCGACCGGCTGCAGGGCACGGTCAAGGCGCTGGACGAGCGTGTGGCCAAGCTGGAGAATTCACTGGCGGCGCGGCTGGAATCCAAGCTGCCCTCCGAAGAGGAATTCAACAAGACAATGGGCTACATGGAGCGTTTCGTGCGCGGCTTCATGGGCATCGTCAAGGACATGGACAAGGAAACCGATCCGGCCAAGCCGAATCTGCAGAAGACCTGATCCGGCCGCTATTTGATTTGGCTACGTTCATAGAGATGCACATCCGCATCGCCGCCATGGTTGCGATCGCGGAGGCGGAAACCGTGTTTTTCCAGCAGGCGGATGGACTTCGTGTTGGCTCGGTCGACCGTTGCCCGGACCGTTTCGATGCCGTGCTTTTCGGCGACACCGACCAGCGCCCGAACGATCTCGTCGCCGAAACCGCGTCCCCAGTTCGCGGCTGTAAGGCCATAGATGACCTGCTCATGATCGTCTTTGGGGCGTGCAAACCCGGCCCAGCCGATCAACTGCCCGGTCGAACGGGCGATTACTGCCCCCGTTCCATAGCCATGGCGCTTCAGGTTTTCGCCGGACCTGATTACCCAGAGCTCTGCATCCCCGGGCGACAGCGGCTCGCCGTCCCCGACATGTCGGGCAACATCCGGATCGGAGAAGATGGACACGAAGATGGCCGCGTCCGCCGGTTCGAACGGGCGGATCGTCAAGCGTGCGGTTTCAACCACTCCGTCCAGGATCATGCTGTTCCTCGGCGTTTCGGTTCTGTCCAATCAACACCCCAGGCGGGGCCGCGAGCGACTATTACGCCGTTTGCGACCGGCATGTCTGTTGGAAAACAGCTGCCACAGTCTTTGCCGCTTGAAAACGCCGGCCGCGACCGCATAATCCGATCCGCTTGATCCTGCGGGAAGAGTTAGGGATCGGGGAGGACCATTTGCCGGCAGGCTACAGCTTCGTCATCGCTGACGATCACCCGTTGTTCCGCGGTGCGCTCAAGGCAGCGCTTGCCGGCGTCGGCGATGTTGGCGCCATTCATGAGGCCGGCGACTTCGAAAGCGTCAAGGCGCTGGTTACCGCCAATGAGGATATCGATCTCCTGCTGCTCGACCTGTCGATGCCGGGCGCCAGCGGTCTCTCGGGGTTGGTGGCACTGCGTGGCATTCATCCATCGCTTCCAATGGTCGTGGTGTCGGCGCATGACGATCCCGTCACCATCCGCCGCGCGCTTGAACTCGGCGCTTCGGGTTTCATCTCGAAGTCGGCCAGCATGGAAGAGATCCGTGAGGCCGTGAAAACCGTACTTGCCGGCGATATTGCCGCCCCGGCCGGCATCGATCTTGGCGTCGAGCGCGACCCGGAAATCTCCGATCTCATCAAACGCCTGCAGACGCTGACCCCGCAGCAGACGCGGGTGCTCGGCATGCTGGGCGCAGGCCTGCTCAACAAGCAGATCGCCTATGAACTCGGCGTTTCCGAAGCCACGATCAAGGCGCATGTGTCGGCGATCCTGCAGAAGCTCGATGTCGACAGCCGCACGCAGGCGGTGATCCAGCTGTCGAAGATCGGCAGCGATCCGCTACAGGGTGGGAGCTAGGGGCGGGTCCGGACCGCGATCTACTCCGCTGCAGGTGCAAGCGGCTTCACGCGTGCCATCATGGTGCGCAGCGCTGCCGGTTTCACCGGCTTGTTGATGACCAGAACATCGAGTTCGGCGGCGGCCGTGCGCACTTCACTGGTGCGGTCCGCCGTCACCAGCACTGCCGGTATCGCGTCGCGGTAATGTCGGCGCATCCGGATGATGATGTCCAGCCCGGTTTCCCCGTCGAGATGATAGTCGGCAAGGATGAGGTCGGGTCTAGGCGCTTTGTCCGCTCTCGCCTGGAAATCGGCCGAGCCGGAAAAGGTGGTCACCGTGCAGCCCCAGCCTTCGATCAGTAACCGCATGCCTTCCAGGATGCGCGCGTCATTGTCGATGCAGGCGACCGTCAGGCCGGTCAGGGTCGAGCCGGCCCGCGGGATGGCGCGTGGCCGGATTTCAGGCGTGGTTGCGATTGTCTCCGCCACCGGCAGCACGATCGAGAAACGGGTTCCTTTCCCCTGGTTGGAGAACAGCCTGATCTCGAGCCGCAACACGCGGGCGATGCGGTCGACGATGGAAAGGCCAAGGCCAAGGCCCTGCGCTTCGCGCGCGCCTTCGTCCAGCCGAGTGAATTCGCGGAACACCGTGTTCAGCTTGTCGCCGGCAATGCCGATGCCGGTGTCGATCACCTGCAACTCGGCCAGCTCGCCGCGCCGGCGCACACCGACGAGGATCTGGCCCTTGCGGGTGTATTTGATGGCGTTGGAAACGAGGTTCTGGATCAGCCGGCGCAGGAGGTTGCGGTCTGTGGTCACCGACAGCGAGGACGGCACGATGGTCAGCTTCAGCTGTTTTTCCGCGGCGAGCGGCTTGAAGTCGGTGCCGATCTGGCGAAGCAGGCTGTCGAGGCGGAAGGTCGTTTCTTCCGGTTTCATCGCGCCGGCATCGAGCCGTGAGATGTCGAGCACGGCACCGAGGATGGTTTCGACCGATTCCAGCGAGGATTCGATGTTCATCGCGGCCTGGCCTGTGACGCCTTTGCCTGCCTTTTCGATCAGCGAGGCGCAGTAGAGCCGCGCGGCATTGAGCGGCTGCAGGATGTCGTGGCCGGCCGCTGCCAGGAAGCGCGTCTTGCCGAGATTGGCTTCCTCGGCCAGCATCTGCGCCTGCGCCAGCTCCTCGTTGACGCGGGTGAGCTCGGCGGTGCGGCTTTTGACGCGCTGCTCCAGCGATTCATTGGCGCGTTTCAACGCAAGATCGGATTCCACACGCGCCGACACATCGGCATAGGTGGCGACAAGGCCGCCATCCGGCATAGGGTTCGAGCGCAGCTCGACGATGCGGCCACTGCCCTTGAGTTCCATCTGCCAGGGGCCGGCGAAACCGGCAAGCCGGTCGAGCACGGTCAGCCGTGTCTCCTGCGAGATGTCGCCACGAGATGCGAGGTGGCGCAGGATCTGGTCGAGCGAGACGCCGACCTGACCCATGTCGTCGGGCAGGTCGAACAAAGCGCGGTATTGCCGGTTCCAGCAGATCAGGCGGAAGTCGCGGTCGAACACCGTGATGCCTTGCTCCATCTGGTCGAGCGCGATCTGCAACAGGTCGCGGTTGTGCTGCAGCGCTTCGGTGGCGTCGTCGAGCAGGCGAAACGCATCCCTGGATTCACGGTCGTTGCGGCGGAACAAAAGCGACAGCACCAGCCGGGCCGACGATGAGCCGACGGCGCTTGCCAGCAACTGTTCGGAAAAGCGGATCACCTCCATGCTGGCTTGCTCGTTGCCGTGTAGGGAGAGGCCGTTGTCGCGCTCGAAGCTCTGGAACGACCGCTCGGTGCGCTCGACGCCGAGATAGCGGCCGATCGTGTCCTTGAGGTCGTTCACCGTCGTGGCGGTGCGGAAGCGGCGCAGGCTGGGCATCGGGCTGGCATCGCGCGGCACGAAGATCGACGCCTGGATGCGTTCCAGCGGCACCGACACGCGTGACAGCGACCCCAGCAGGAAGAAGAGCGCGTTGATCGACAGGCTCCACATCACACCGTGGTTGAGGGGCTCGGCAACTGTGCCGAACAGGGCCTGCGGCCGCAGCGCCTCGATGCCGAACAGTCCCTGGGTCACGATGAAGTTGCTTGGTGCGGCAAGCGAAGGAAACAGCAAAGTATAGGCCCACACCGCAATACCGGCGACCATGCCGAGCGCTGCACCGCGCCCGTTGGCGCGGCGCCAGATCAGGCCGCCGATCAGGGCCGGCGCGAACTGCGCGATGGCGGCGAACGACATCAGGCCGATTGAGGAGAGACGGGCGCTGTCGGTCGAGGCGCGGTAATAGAGGAAGGCGATGAACAGCACGATGAAGATGGAGCCGCGCCGGACATTGAGGATGAGCGTCGACCAGTCCTCGTTCTCCGAGGCGCTGTTCTTCAGGACGCGGCGCACGAACAGCGGGATGACAAGATCGTTGGAGATCATGATGGCGAGCGCCACGCTCTCGACGATGACCATGGCAGTCGCTGCCGAAAGCCCGCCGATGAAGGCTGCCATCGCCAGCGCGTCATGACCGCCGAGCAGCGGCAGCGACAGCACGTAGAGATCGCTCGACGTGCGGTCGCCGACGACGGTCAGGCCCGCCAGCGCGATCGGCAGCACGAACAGGTTGATGGCGATGAGGTAGAGCGGGAACACCCAGGTGGCGGTGCGCAGTTCGTGCTGGCTGCGGTTCTCCACGATCATCACATAGAACTGGCGCGGCAGCATGACGATGGCGAAGGCGCTCAGCCCGGTCAGCACCAGCCAGGTGGCGAGCGAGGTCCGGTAGCTCATCGCCTGCTGCACCTGGGCATTGGCGGCGAGCCGGTCGAACATGTCACCGGGGCCGCCGAAAACCAGGAACGTGACGAGCAGCCCTATGGCGACGAAGGCGGCGAGTTTCACCACCGATTCCACCGCGACCGCCAGCACCAGGCCGTCCTGATGTTCGGTGGCGTCAGCATGGCGGGTACCGAACAGCACCGCGAAGACAGCCAGCAGCATCGCCACGATCAGCGATATGTCGGAAACGAAAGGGTCGAAGGAGGGGGGCGAGCCGGAATAATGCTCGACCATCAGGCTGACCGAGCCCGAGATCGCCTTCAGTTGAAGCGCGATATAGGGCACGGCGCCGACGGTGGCGATCAGCGTGGCGATCGCCGCCACGGTGAAGCTCTTGCCGTAGCGGGCGCCGAGGAAGTCGGCCACCGAGGTGATCTTTTCGGCCTTGGCCAGCCGCACGATGCGCGACAGCAGCGGATAGCCGAACAGGAACAAAAGCACCGGGCCGATGTAGATGCCGAGGAATTCCCAGCCGCGCTCGGACGATAGCCCGACCGATCCGAAGAAGGTCCAGGAGGTGCAGTAGATGGCAAGGCTGAGTGCAAAGATCAGCGGCCGCGGCCGGCCGGGACCACTCACGGCGGCGCGCCGGTCGCCGATGCTGGCGACCGCGAACAGCAGCGTCACATAGGCGAGCGCTATGATGACGATGAACCAGCCCTGCACGCCGGATGTTCCTCCCTGGCCAATTGGTGTTGCCGCTTCGAGGCAACCACAGCTTCGCCGAACTGTCTATTGCGACCTTGGGTGCGGTGCGCTCCCGGGCTATCGTAACCCTGCGTTTCGTTTTTGCTCGTGCTGCCGGGCGTTTTTGTTATTGTTTCTGCGAATCGGCAGAAGGGCCGGTTGCCGAGGGTCGTGGCGTTGGGCCGCGAAAAGGAGGACAAGGTGCTGAAAGAATTTCAGGAGTTCATCTCCAGAGGCAATGTCATGGATCTGGCGGTCGGTGTCATCATCGGCGCCGCCTTCGGAAAGATCGTCGACTCGCTGGTCAACGACATCATCATGCCGATCGTCGGCGCGATCTTCGGGGGCCTGGACTTCAACAACTACTTCTTTGGCTTGTCCTCGGCTGTAACGGCCGTGACGCTGGCCGAAGCCAAGAAGCAGGGTGCGGTCTTCGCCTATGGTTCCTTCATCACCGTGGTGATCAATTTCATCATCCTCGCCTGGATCATTTTCCTGATGGTCAAGGCGGTCAACAATGTCCGCCGCCGCGTGGAAAAGCAGAAGCCCGCCGAAGCGCCGGCTGCGCCGCCCGCCGATGTCGCGTTGCTCACCGAAATTCGCGACCTGCTCGCCAAGAAGTAACTTCAGTCCTCTGGACCAAGAACCCGGTCGCTTGCGGCCGGGTTTTGCTGTTTTCGGGGCAAGGCAACCACGATAGCACTCCGGAACATCACAAGTCGGAAGATACCTATGGATCTGGTCGAGACCCTGCGCGCGGAAGCGCGCGCTGCACCTGAAAGCGGCATTGTCGCAGTCATGAACCATGGCCGTGGCCGCGACGGCATGATTCCACTCTGGGCAGGCGAGGGCGACCTGCCGACGCCCGCTTTCATTGCAGATGCCGCCAGCCGCGCGCTTGTTGGCGGCGAAACCTTCTACACCTGGCAGAGGGGCATTCCGGAAGTGCGGCAGGCGCTCGCCCGCTATTATGACCGTCATTTCGGCAGGAGCTTCGCGCCGGAGGAATTCATCCTCACTGGTTCCGGCATGCACGCGATCCAGCTTGCGATCGATGCCGTCGCCGGCAAGGGCGACGAGGTGATCTACCTGTCGCCGGCATGGCCGAATTTCGCAGCGGCAGCCGGCATCAGCGGCGCCGTGCCGGTGCCGGTCGTGCTCGACCTCACCGACAATGCTGGTTCCTGGGGCTGGTCCTGCGACGTCGAGAAGATCGCAGCTGCAATCACGCCGCGCACCAGGGCGATCTTCGTCAACACGCCGTCGAACCCGACCGGGTGGACCGCCGACCATGAGACCTTGCGGGCGATCCTGGAACTGGCGCGCGCCAGGAACGTCTGGGTCATCGCCGACGAGATCTACGCGCTGTTCCATTACGACGGCGGCCGCGCGCCGTCCTTCATCGACGTCATGCGCGACGACGATCGTATCCTCTTCGTCAACAGCTTCTCGAAGAACTGGTCGATGACCGGCTGGCGTGTCGGCTGGATCAAGACACATCCGTCCCTGCAGCAGGTGTTCGAAAACCTGATCCAGTATTCGACCTCGGGCGTGGCGCAGTTCATGCAGCGTGGCGCGGTGGCCGCCCTCGATGAGGGCGACGCCTTCGTCGCCAGGCAGGTCGCCCACGCGCGCCAGGCGCGCGACCTTGTCTGCGGCATCCTCGGGCAGACCGGCAAAGTGCGTTTCGCGGTTCCGGCTGGCGCCTTCTACCTGTTCTTTTCCGTCGACGGCCTGAGCGATTCCCGCGCTGCCGCCTTCGACATCGTCGACCAGGCCAATGTCGGCCTGGCGCCCGGCACGGCCTTCGGCGCGGGTGGCGAGAAGTTCCTCAGATTGTGCTTTCTGCGCCGCCTGGACCAGCTTGAAGAAGCCGCAACCCGCATCGCAGATTGGACGCGGCGCTTGTAATTTCGCGCAAGATTGTTACGAGCAATATTATTACGTGCCTCTGAGAAGGCGATATCTGCCGCTCCCGACGGAAGGCTTGAGGAAAGTACGCCAGATGACTGCCCAGACAACAGCAAAGCCGCGCATTGAACTGATCCCGCATGCCTCGCCGACCTCGCCGGAGGCGCGCGCCGCGCTGATGGCAAACCCCGGCTTCGGCAAGGTGTTCTCCGACCACATGGTCACCATCACCTGGAGCGTCGATCGCGGCTGGCACGATGCGCAGGTTCGCGCCCGCGCCCCCTTCGCCATCGACCCGGCGGCAGCCGTGCTGCACTACGCCCAGGAAATCTTCGAGGGCATGAAGGCCTACCGCACCCCGGACGGTCTGGCGCTCTTCCGCCCGGAAGAGAATGCGCGCCGCCTCAACCTTTCGGCCGAGCGCATGGCGATGCCGTCGATCCCAGAGGATCTGTTCATCGAAGCGGTCGAGACGCTGGTGCGCACCGACGCCGCCTGGGTGCCGGAAGGCGACGGCAGCCTGTATCTACGCCCCTTCATGTTCGCCAGCGAGGCCTTCCTCGGCGTGCGCCCGGCCACCGAATACATCTTCTGCGTCATCGCCTCGCCGGTCGGTGCCTATTTCAAGGGCGGCTACAAGGCGGTCAGCGTCTGGGTTTCGGATGACTACACCCGCGCGGCACCGGGCGGCACGGGTGCCGCCAAATGCGGCGGCAACTATGCCGGCAGCCTGATTGCCCAGGCCGAGGCTACCCGCAACGGCTGCGACCAGGTCGTCTTCCTCGACGCGGCCGAGCGCCGCTGGATCGAGGAGCTCGGCGGCATGAACGTCTTCTTCGTCATGGACGACAAGCGCATCGTCACCCCGCCGCTCGGCACCATCCTGCCCGGCATCACCCGCGCATCGATCATGAAGCTGGCTGCCGAGGCCGGCTACACGGTCGAGGAACGGCTCTACGGCTTCGACGAGTGGCAGGCCGACGCAAAGAGCGGCAAGCTGCGCGAGGCTTTCGCCTGCGGTACCGCCGCCGTCATTGCCGGCATCGGCACGGTGAAGTTCCGCGAAGGCTCGTTCTCGATCGGCAACAGCGGCGATGGTGAGGTCACTTCGCAGCTGCGCGCCAAGCTGGTTGGCGTGCAGCGCGGCACCGTCAAGGACGACCATGGCTGGATGCGCAGCATCTGACACGGCTCGACCGCTGCACTGCGGTCCTGTTTCCGGAATTGCATAAAAACCAATCCGGGGCGTTGCATGCCTTGCTGAAGTGTTGGAGCTAAACAGGATGTCGTTCATTCCGAGAATCGTCGTGGCTTTGGTGGTCGCGCTCATCGTCGGTTTCGGGTTCATGGTTTACGACAAGAAGACCGGCGCGGAATGGGTGGTCTCGCCCGAGCAGATCGCTGCCGGCAATGGTTCCGTCGAGACGCGTCCGGGCACGGTTGCGGTGCGTGCGATCCGCAGCGAGATCGCCGATGTGCTCCCCTATAAATGGGCAATAAGCGGCATCATCGCGGGCGGGCTGGCGTTCTTCATGCTGCGCCGCAGGAACGCCTGAATTCAAGCGGGGCGTGGCACATCTGGAATGACGGTTGTGAAGAAGCTGCGCTCTAGGGTGCCAGCCGCACGGTGATCGCTGCGTTCGAGGCGGACAGTTTCTCCGCGAGACTCTGGGCTGTTGTCGTATCGAAGCCGTTGATCGTGATCATGCCTTGCAGGATAGGTTCACGAACAACCGGTTCCAGGATCACTGTCTCGCCGACCAAGAGCTGCGTTTTTTGGCCGATCGCGGTACGGGTGAAATCGCCGAAGACCTTGGCGCTTTCCGGTGTCAGCACGATGCTCACGACGGTTTCGCCGTAAAGCGGGTCCTTGGTGGTTTCGGCCTTCGCGATCTTGAGTGAGATCGGGGCAATGGCTTTCGATGGTTCTGCCGCTGCCTGTTGCTCTGCCTGTGCGCCGGATTTGGCCTCCCCGCTGAACCCCTCTGGGGCGGAAGGCTGCGTTGTGGTCTGTCCCAGCGGGCTGACGCCCTGAGCCGAGACGATCTTCGCCGTCCACGCCGGTGGCTCGGGCAGGGTCGGCAATTGGTCGTCACGCCAGATATGGGTGACGACGGTGAGCGTCGTGCCGGCACTGTCCACCGTGACGCTGTCCAGGGCTTCCACGGTCGAACCGTCCTGCAGCGACACGACCAGCGTCAGGTCCCGAGATTTTTGCGGGCTACGGACCCGCGTCATCTCTTCATCCGTCAGTTGATTCGCACGTTCGCCGAAGCCCGCGATTATCTTTTCGGTTGGTGCTTTCGTAGCTGCCTGGAGGGCCGCCGGATCGAAACTCTGCAGCATGCTGAAGGTGGCAATGCGTTTGGCGCTGTCGGTCGACACGAGTTTCCATGCCGATGTCGCGGGAACGGCGCCATCTCCGATGCTTTCGTCGCTTTTTGCACTCCACGCGCTGCCGACCTCGAGGGTGGCGTCCTGCGACGCCTGTCCCAGGCTGAGAGCGAGGACCTCCGGGATAAGGATGTCGACGACCTTGAGCGGGTTATCCTTGACCGCTTGAACCATCCGGCTGGCGACGCTGTCGGCCGGTACCGTCGCTCCACCTGGCCCGGGGGTGGCGATGAGGCTTTCCATATGGGCAATGATCTGGTCGGCTCCCGCCAATGCAGTCGGATAGCCGGTCAGATCAGTCTCGATCTCCAACTGCTGTACGCCGTAGGCGGTGAGCGAATTCCGAAATTGCGCATTCATCGGGTAGGAATCCGCGGCACTCAGCGCTGCCGGCGGAAGATCGGCCGAAAGCAGCCAGCGCACCCGCATGCCCTTGTCGTCGCGCGAGACCACCGCGGTCTGCTGACGGAAATCTCCGCGCATCACCATCGCGGCCGCCTCGGGCTTGTCGAACCACAGCGACATGTCGGTCTCGGTCGTCTTCTGGATGCGGTAGGTATGGACGGTGCCGATTTCCGGCTGATAGCGGGGGATGGTGATGCTCTCTCCCGCCTGCGCTGCCTCGATGAGGCCTGGATAACAATTCAGCGCGAGAACGAGTGGAACCAGCAGCCGAAGCCGGAGTCGGTTATCGATGGCACGAACTGGCATACGGCGTATCCGGGTGAAAGCACTCAGCTAGACCTGACACGCCGATTTTTCACTGTCCACCCGCGGTGTCAGCGCAATTGAAAACTGTTTCGGACAAGGTGCCGACGCCCGCTCCCGGCGGAGCGGCCCACTCAGCCGCCGGACTTCGGCACCAGCAGCGGGATGATACGTTCGCTCTCTGTAACGGCCGGGCGGCCGGTAGAACCGTAAGGAATGCCCAATGCATCCCAGGTCTCGACCAGTGCGTCGCGCAGGCCGTCGATCAGCGCGTCGTCGTGGAACGGTGTCGGCGTGATGCGCAGCCGCTCCGTGCCGCGCGGCACGGTCGGGTAGTTGATCGGCTGGATGTAGATGCCGTGCACGCCGAGCAGGCGGTCGCTCGCCATCTTGCAAAGCTCGGGTTCGCCGACATGCACCGGCACGATATGCGTGGCCGAATTCATCACCGGCAGGCCGGCGGCTGCCAGCACCTGCTTGGTGCGCTCGGCCTGGCGCTTCTGGCCGTCGCGCTCGACCTGCGAGGCCTTGAGATGTCGGATCGAGGTCGTCGTCGCGGCAGCGATGGCCGGCGGCAGCGCCGTGGTGAAGATGAAGCCCGGCGCATAGGAACGCACGGCGTCGATGACGGCGCGCGGGCCGGTGATGTAGCCGCCCAGCGTGCCGAATGCCTTGGCCAGCGTCCCTTCGATGATGTCGATGCGGTCGACCAGGCCTTCCTGCTCGGTGATGCCGCCGCCATGCGGGCCATACATGCCGACCGCATGGACCTCGTCGATATAGGTCATGGCGTTGTACTTGTCGGCGAGATCGGCGATCGCCTTGATTGGTGCGATGTCGCCGTCCATCGAATAGACGCTCTCGAACACGATCAGCTTGGCGCGCTCGCGCCCGGCGCTCTGCAACAGGCTCTCCAGATGCGCCACGTCGTTGTGGCGGAAGATTTTCTTTTCGGCGCCCGAGCGGCGTATACCTTCGATCATCGAGGCATGGTTGAGCTCGTCCGACAGGATCAGGCAGTTCGGCAGCAGCCGCGCGATGGTCGAGATACCTGCCTCATTGGAAACGAAGCCGGAGGTGAAGACCAGTCCCGCTTCCTTGCCATGCAGGTCGGCGAGTTCAAGCTCGAGCTCCACCAGCGGGTGGTTGGTGCCGGAAATGTTGCGGGTGCCGCCAGCGCCGGTGCCCATGCCGCCGGCCGCAGCCTGCATCGCGGCGATGACATCGGGGTGCTGGCCCATGCCGAGATAGTCGTTGGAGCACCAGACGGTGATTTCCTGGGCACGGCCATTGGCGCGCCAGACCGCGCGCGGAAACTTGCCCGCGATGCGTTCCAGATCGGCGAATACCCGGTAGCGGCGCTCCGCATGGAGCTGGTCGATCGCTTCCTCGAAGAACCGCTGATAGTTCATCTTTGCTTCCCAATTTGCGCCCGGATCATAATCATAAGGCCCGTTCGGCGTCCATGGACCAGCTTTGGTCAAAATGCCACGCCCAACCCCTGAATGTCCATCGAACCAAGTCTAACGACCACGGTCTGTGAACTATTCCCTTGATGTGGATCAAAACCGCATCGCAAGATGGCAAAAGTCGTCACATTGCTTCTTAAGGCTTTCCGGATAGCGTCTGCAATAATCCTGCGCATGAGACAGTTTGCGGATTCTTGAGGGGAGTGGCCGTATGGCCGTGTTGGTGACGGGTGGTGCCGGCTATATCGGCAGTCACATGGTCTGGGAGCTGCTCGACGCGGGCGAGCAGAAGATCGTCGTTCTGGACCGGCTGTCCAGCGGCTTCGACTGGGCCGTGGCGCCCGAGGCCAGGCTCGTCGTGGGTGACGTTGCCGATAGGGAGCTCGTTGCAGGTATCATCCGCGAGCACGGCATCGACGCAATCATTCATTTCGCCGGTTCCATCATCGTGGAGGAATCGGTCGCGGATCCGCTTGCCTATTATGAGAACAATACCTCCAAGACCCGCGCGCTGATCGAGACGGCGGTGCGGGCAGGGGTGCCGAATTTCATCTTCTCCTCGACGGCTGCCGTCTATGGCGGCAGCCGGCTGGAACCGGTGGCGGAAGACGCCAGCACCATGCCCGAATCGCCCTACGGCCTGTCCAAGCTGATGAGCGAGTGGATGCTGCGCGATGCCGCCGCTGCTTACGGCCTGCGTTATACGGCTCTGCGCTATTTCAACGTGGCCGGCGCCGACCCCAAGGGGCGTACCGGCCAGGCGACGCGAGGCGCCACCCACCTGATCAAGGTGGCCAGCGAGACAGCACTTGGCAAACGCCCTTCCATCGCGGTTTTCGGCAACGACTATCCGACCCCCGACGGCACCTGCATTCGCGATTATGTCCATGTCAGCGATCTGGTTGCCGCGCATCGTCTGGCCCTGCAGCGGTTGCGCGCCGGTGCCAACAGTCTCGTCGCCAATTGCGGCTACGGTCATGGCTATTCGGTGCTCGAGGTGATCGAGGCGGTACGTCGCGCCAGCGGTCGCGACTTCGCCGTCACCATGGGGCCACGCCGTGCAGGCGATGTGGCATCCGTCATTGCCAATGCCGACCTTGCCCGCGGCGAACTGGGTTGGGCACCGCGCCGCGACGATCTCGACCTCATTGTGCGCGACGCGCTTGAATGGGAGCGTGTGCTGGCCACTAAGAATTCCGCCCGCAGCTGATCCCGTAAACATCTGGACCATCAGGTCGAGGCTCGAAATACCGGCCGATTGTCGTTATGAGGACGCCGGCAGGGTGGGCGCCTCAATGCATGAACCTGAACCGAAGGTCAGCGCAGCAAAAAGTTGCAGACTTTTCCGACAAGGTCATGCGGCAAGACAAAGCGGCTATCGGTTGGTTCTGGGGAGACGGTTTTGAAGATTGTGGTTCTTGGCGCCGGCGTTGTCGGCACGGCGGCAGCCTATTACCTGGCCAGGGACGGCCATGAGGTCACCGTCGTGGAGCGTCACGATACGGCGGCGCGCGGTACCAGCTATTCGAACGCCGGCCTGGTCTCCCCGGGCGACGCAACGGCCTGGGCTTCGCCAGCGGCGCTCAAGACCTTCCTGCGGGCACTCTACAACCATGATCTCGGCATCAAGGTGCGGCTGCGCTTCGATCCTTATTTCCTGGCCTGGAGCCTGCGGTTTCTGCGGCAATGCACGCAGGAACGGCTGCGCGCCAACAGCGAGGTGAAGCTCCGGCTGGCCCTCTATTCACGCGACTGCATCAATGCGCTGCAGCAGCACACCGGCCTGTCTTATGATGAGCGCCGCCGCGGCATCCTCTATTTCTTCCGCACGCAGAAGAGCCTCGAGCACGGTACGGCGAACTACGAATTCCTGGCCAAGCATGGCCTGCCGATCGAAATCGTCGATCGTGACCGGCTGGTCGAGCTCGAGCCCGGCCTTGCCGGCGCCAAGGACAAGATCGCCGGCGGCGTCTATTCGCCGATCGACCAGACCGGTGATTCCAGGCAGTTCGTCGAGAACCTCGCTACTTTCGCGGCGGAGAGGCTGGGCGCGAAGTTTTTGTACGGCACCACGGTCGAAGGGCTCGACATCGAAGGCGACACCGTCCGCAGTGTGATGACCTCCAATGGCCCGGTTTCGGGTGATGCGGTTGTGATTTCGATGGGCCCGGAAAGCGGCCTGCTTGGGCGCCGTTACGGCATCGACCTGCCGGTCTATCCCGTCAAGGGTTACACCGCGACGGTTCCGCTGGAAGACGAAAGCATGGGGCCGACGATGGGCGGCGCCGACGAGGACCAGCTGATCGCCTATTCGCGGCTCGGCAACCGGATGCGCATCGCCTCGACGGCCGAATTCACCGGCTTCGACCGCAGCTATCGCCCGCGCGATTTCGCTGCCATGTTCAGGACGGCGAAGGATCTGTTCCCGGGCGCCTTCGACGAGAACAAGGCCGAGCTGTGGTCGGGTCTCAGGCCGATGATGCCGAACTCGGTCCCGGTCATCGGCCGCGCCAAATACAGGAACCTTTATCTCGACACCGGGCACGGCCATGTCGGCTGGACGATGGCCTGCGGCTCCGGCGCCTTCCTGGCCGATCTCGTCGCCGGCCGCAAACCGGAGATCGACCCGCAGGGCCTGGTCTACAAGGGGTAGGCAGGTCGTCGGCGAACACGACGAGCGGGCTGACCTGCTCGAGTAAACCGGTTGAGAACTCGCTGATTGCGATGCCGCCGCCTCGACTTCCCGCTTTTGCCGGGAAATGATCGCCGCTTCAGCAATTCCAGCAAAAGTGTGTAGCGGTTTTGCGTCAGGAATTGCGCAGAAACAAAGCGTTAGAGCGTTTCCGCGATTCGCAGAAAAGCCGAAGGGCTCTAGTGGCGGAGGGGCCTATGCGGCGTTTCATGAAGATCATTCTCGCGGCGCTGGTGGTGTTGCTTGCCGCCGGACTCGGCTTTTTCTTCTTCGTGCTGCCTGCACGCGTCGAGCAAGCGATGAACGGCGTGATCAACCCGCCGCCCTATGCCGCGTCGGACAAGGCCAAGGCGCTGCATGAGACGCTGACCATCGCCGATCTGCATGCCGATCCGCTGTTGTGGGGCCGCGATCTTCTGGCGCGCGGCACACGCGGTCAGGTCGACATCCCGCGCCTGGACGAAGGCAATGTCGCCCTGCAGGTCTTCGCAGTGGTCAGCAAGTCGCCTCGCGGCCTGAACATCGAGCACAATGACGGTTCGACCGACAACATCACGCTGCTTGCGATCGGCCAGCGCTGGCCGATTTCCGCGATCTTCAGCCTTAAGCAGCGTGCGCTCTACCAGGCCGCCAGGCTGAACGACATGGCGGCGCGCTCCAACGGCCATTTCGTCGTCATCCGCTCGAAGCGCGACCTGCGCCGTTTCATCGAGCGCCGCAAGGTGGAGTCCGGCCTCGTTGCCGGCCTGCTCGCCATCGAGGGCGCCCAGGTGCTGGAAGGCGATCCTGCCAATGTCGATGCGCTCTTTGAAGCCGGCTTCCGGATGATGTCGCCGGCGCATTTCTTCGACAGCGAGATGGGCGGATCGGCGCATGGCGTCGACAAGGGCGGGCTGACCGACAAGGGCCGCGAGATGATCCGCCGCATGGAGGAAAACGGCATGATCCTCGATCTCGCTCATGCCTCGTCAGCCACCATCGACGATGCGCTCGCCGTCTCAAGGCGTCCGGTCGTCGTCTCGCACACCGGAGTGAAAGGCACCTGCGACAACAACCGCAACCTGTCCGACGATCAACTGAGGGTGCTGGCGGCCAAGGGTGGGCTGATCGGCATCGGCTACTGGGAAACCGCCATCTGCGGCAAGGACGCAACCGCCATCGCCAGGGCGATCCAGCACACTGTCGGCGTGACCGGCATCGATCATGTCGCGCTTGGCTCGGATTTCGATGGCGCGGTCACGATGCCGTTCGACACGACAGGACTTGTCCAGATCACTGACGCATTATTGGCTGCCGGCTTCAGCGACGAGGACACCGGCAAGGCGATGGGCGACAACGAAATCCGCTTCCTGCTCGAAAACCTGCCTGACTGAGGTTTCGACGCGTTCCATGGCGGAACGGCGACGAAAGCAAGGCGGTCCAGACCCGACTTCATCCCTGCCGCTCGTTGTGCCGATTATTTCCCGCATATGGCGCCTTGCGTCGAAACGGTTTTGAGGCGAGTCATTGGTCCCGTCGTGAATCACCACTCTGGGGCGGGGGTATCTCTGGAGAATGGTCATGCAACCAATCCGCCATGCGCTGATAGCCGTCAGCCTTGCTGCAGCGCTCGCCTTCACGCCACTGGCGCCCGCCATCGCCGCTTCGCCGGCGCCGGCCAAGGGCGAAAACGGCATGGTCGTCACCGCGCAACGCCTTGCCACCGAGGCCGGCGTCGAGGTGCTGAAGAAGGGCGGTAACGCTGTCGATGCGGCAGTCGCCATCGGCTATACGCTCGCCGTCACCTATCCGATCGCCGGCAATATCGGTGGCGGCGGCTTCATGACCATCCGCTTCAAGGACGGCAAGACGACCTTCCTCGATTTCCGCGAGCGCGCGCCGCTTGCTGCCACCAAGACCATGTATCTCGACAAGGACGGCAACCCGATCAAGGGCGCCAGCCTGGACGGCTATCTGGCCGTCGGCGTGCCGGGCTCGGTCGCGGGTCTGGAACTGGCGCGCGAGAAATACGGCACCTTGCCGCGCGCCGAGCTGATGGCGCCGGCGATCCGGCTTGCCGGCGACGGCTTCGCGCTGGAGCAGGGCGATGCGGCCGCTCTCGCCTCCGACGCAGAGAGGTTGGCCAAGGACCCGGCTGCTGCTGCCATCTTCCTGAAGCCGGACGGCAAGCCTTTCGGCATCGGTGAAAAGCTTGTCCAGCCGAACCTTGCCGCCACGCTCTCCACCATCTCGGAAAAGGGAGCCGATGCCTTCTACAAAGGCGGTATTGCCGATACCATCGTCGCGGCCTCGGGCGCCAAGGGCGGCATCCTCGCCAAGGCGGATTTCGAACAGTACCAGGTTCGCGAACTCGCGCCGATCACCTGCAACTATCGCGGCTACGAGATCATCTCATCGCCGCCGCCGAGCTCCGGCGGCGTCATCATCTGCGAAATCCTCAACGTGCTCGAAGGCTATCCGATCGACTATCTCGGCGCCGGCTCGGCCGACACGGTGCACCTGATGGCCGAGGCGATGCGGTATGCCTATGTCGACCGCAACTCGGCGCTGGGCGATCCGGACTTCGTGCAGAATCCGGTCGATAAGCTGCTCGACAAGGGCTATGCGGCAGGCATCCGCGCCAAGATCGATCCGTTCCGCGCCGGCGTCTCGAAGGACCTGATGCCGCAGGGCTTCGGCGAGAGCAAGGAAACGACGCATTACTCGATCGTTGACAAGGACGGCAACGCGGTTGCCGTCACCTACACGCTGAACGGCGCTTTCGGTGCCGGCGTCGTGGCCGACGGCACAGGCATCCTGCTCAACAACGAGATGGACGACTTCACCCAGAAGCCTGGCGTGCCCAATCTCTATGGCCTGGTGCAGGGCGAGGCGAATGCAATCCAGCCGAAGAAGACGCCGCTGTCCTCGATGAGCCCAACGGTCGTCGCCAGGGATGGCAAGCCGTTCATGGTGATCGGCAGCCCGGGCGGCTCGCGCATCATCACCATCACGCTGCAGGCGATCCTCAATGTCATCGACCATGGCATGAACATCCAGGAAGCGATCGACGCGCCGCGCATCCACCATCAATGGTTGCCGGATACGCTTTATGTCGAACACAACGGCCTGTCGCCGGACACGCAGAAGCTGCTCGCCGGCATGGGCTACAAGCTCGACATCACGGAAGAGGGCAAGACCTGGGGACAGGCGGCTGGCATCCTGATTGGCGGTCGCAGCCTCGGTGAAATCCGCAAGGGCGGCGGCGCCCGCTACAACGGCGCCATCGACAGCCGGTCGGCTGCAGGAGAGGCGCAAGGGTACTGAGGGCTGCAGCAGTCCCCTTCTCCCTTGTGGGAGAAGGTGGCCCGAAGGGCCGGATGAGGGTGCTGGAAGAAACGAGGCGATACAAACAGAGAGGGCGCAGGGGTGGCGATTACCCCCGCGCCCTGGCCCGGCTCAGCTGGGGGCTTATGAGCCAGGTGTCTCGGCCTGCTTTGCAGCGAGCAGTTCTCCGGCGGCGCGATCGGCCTCGGTGACCGAGGTCAGCCGCCGCAGGTTGTGGGCGAACCAGCTGTTCAGGTCATCCATGACAGTGAACATCACCGGCACGAACACCAGCGACAGCAGCGTCGAGGTGATCAGGCCGCCGATCACGGCAATTGCCATTGGCGCCCTGAAACCGGCATCGGCACCGACACCGATGGCTGCCGGCACCATGCCGGCCACCATGGCGATCGTCGTCATGATGATCGGCCGTGCGCGGGTGGTGCCGGCCTTCATCAGTGCCGTGCGCCGGTCGAGGCCCTCGCGCCTGGCTTCGATCGCATAGTCGACCAGCAGGATCGAGTTCTTGCCGACGATGCCCATCAGCATCAGGATGCCGATGACCGAAGACAGGTCGAGCGCGGAGCCTGCGATGAGCAGGGCCAGGGCGGCGCCACCCAACGACAGAGGCAACGCGATCAGGATCGTCACTGGCTGCAGGAAGTCCTTGAACAAAAGGACCAGCACCGCAGTCACCATGAGAACGCCCGCCAGCACCGCAAGTGCGAAGTTGCGGAACATCTCGGTCATGGATTCAGTATCGCCATATTCCTTGAGGCTGACACCGGCCGGCAACTGCTTGTAGGCCGGCAACTGCTTGATCGCCTCCATGGCAGTGCCCAGCGTGGCGTTGTCATTGAGGTTGGCCTCGATGGCGACCTGGCGTTTGCGGTCGAGACGTTCGATCTGGCCTTCCTCGGCGCCGAAGGTGATGTCGGCCACAGACGTGAGCGGCACCATCCTGCCGCCTGACGTGCCGACGCGCAGCTTGCGCAGCGCTTCCAGGTCAGCCCGGGCCGAACTGTCCAACAGCACGCGGATCGGCACCTGGCGGTTACCGAGGTTGAACTGCGCCGAGGCGGAATCGATTTCGCCCAACGTTGCGATGCGGGCAACGGTTCCGAGCGTCATCGAAGACACGCCAAGGCGTGCGGCTTCGTCCGGGCGCGGTTTCACCAACAGTTCCGGTGCAAGTGGCGGTTCGCTCGACAGCACATTGGCGAGTTGCGGCAAACCGCGCATCTCCGTTTCGAGCTTGCGCGCCGCATCGGATAGCAATTGTGCATCCTCGCCGACGAGATTGACCGAGACCTCCTTGCCGCCACCGTCCGAGAGGAAGGTGAACTGGATATCCGGCGTCGCGGCAAAGATCGGCCGCACCGCCATCTCGAATCCCTTGCGGTCTTCATTGCGCTCGCTGCGCGGCGTCAGCCGGATCAGGAAATTTGCCTGGTTCACGCTTTCCGAGGTGACCAGCACCGTCTCCACTTCCGGCCGGGCCAGCAACTGCTTGACGATGCCATCGGTCACGCTTTCAGTCTCGTTGAGCCTGGTGCCGGGCGGCAGCGTCACCTTCACCTGCGAGAGGTTACCGTCGCTGGTCGGCAGGAAGCCGGTCGGCAGCATGGTGAGCATCGCGACCGAACCTGCGAAGATGACCGCCACGATCGCAAGCGCCGTCTTGCGGTGGTCGAGCGTCCAGGCGAGCAGCCAGGTGTAGCCGGCCGAGAGCCGCGACGGCTTGGCGTTATGGTCGACCTGTTTTGCCGGCTGCATCAGATAGGCAGCCATCAGCGGTGTCAGAAGACGGGCGACCAGCAGCGAGAACAGGACGGCGATGGCGACCGTCAGGCCGAACTGCTTGAAATACTGTCCGACCGCGCCGCCGATGAAGCTCACCGGCGCGAAGATGGCAACGATGGTCAGCGTGGTGGCAACGACCGCCAGCCCAATGGCGTCAGCGGCCTCGATCGAGGCGATGTAGGGCCGTTTGCCCCTATGGATGTGGCGCTCGATGTTCTCGATCTCGACGATGGCGTCGTCGACGAGGATGCCGATAACCAGCGTCAGTGCCAGCAGGCTGATGGAGTTCAGCGTGAAACCGAGCAGGTCCATCGCCGCGAAGGTCGGCAGGATGGACAGCGGCATCGCCAGCGCCGAGATCATGGTGGCGCGCCAGTTGCGCAGGAACAGGAACACCACGATGACGGTCAGCGCCGCGCCTTCCACCAGTGCGGTCGAAGCGGCGTCGTAGCTTTCCATCGTGTACTGCACCGTCGAGATCAGTTCCTTGATCTCGATATCTGGCGAACGGGCCTGGATTTCGGCGATGCGCGCACGGGTGGCATCGGCGACGGTGGTGTCGCTGAAGCCCTTGCCGCGCGATACGGAGAAACCGACGGTGGTTTCGCCGTCCTGCCGCGCGAAGAAGCGTGGCTCGGCGGCGCCGTCGGTGACGGTCGCGATGTCGGCCAGCTTCGCCCAGCGCTTGTCCGGCAGCGGCACGGAAAGCTGGGCGAGCTCCTCCACCGTCTTGACGCTGCCGAGCGCGCGGATGGATTGCTCACGCCCGCCGATCGTGCCGCGGCCGCCTGGAATGTTGGCATTGATGTCGCGCAGGGCCGAATTGACCTGGTCGGCGGTCACGCCCAGCGCCAGCATCTTGTCGGGATCGAGCGAGACGCGGATTTCGCGGGCGACGCCACCCAGCCGCTGTACCTTCTGCACGCCGCTGACGGCGAGCAGTTCGCGGTTGATGGTGTCGTCGACGAACCAGGACAGTTCGACCGGCGTCATGCGCGGCGCCTTGAGCGTGTAATAGAGGATGGCGCTGCCATCGACGTCGACGCGCGAGATCACCGGTTCCTGGATCGACTGCGGCAGGTCCGAGCGGATCTGCTGGATCGCTTCGCGGACGTCGTTGGTGGCACGGTCGGGATCGGTGCCGATCTTGAACTCCACCTCGGTGACCGAGGAGCCCGTGGTGATGGTCGACTTGATGTGGTTGACGCCGGCAAGACCGGAGGCCGCGCCTTCGACACGCCTGGTGAGCTGCGTCTCGAGTTCTGCGGGTGCCGCGCTCGACTGCGTCACCGTCACCGTGACGATCGGGAAGGTGACGTTGGGGTTGGCATTGATCGGCAGCCGCATGAAGGCGGCGAGACCCGCGAAGGTCAGCACGACGAACAGGACTATGGTGGGGACCGGCTTGCGGATCGCCCAGGCGGAGATGTTGCTAGTGTGCATTTTTCATACTCGGTGGTCCTTCCGAAAATCGATTCCGATCTTCGGGGTTGTCACTTCTTCACACTTCCGGCCTGCATCAGGTCGACGATCGTCACGGCGTCGCCTTCGCGCAGGGCCGCACCCGCCTTGGCGACGATGCGTTCGCCGGGCTCAAGGCCGGAGCGGATTTCGACCTTGCCGCTCTTGCGCAAGCCTGTTTCGACCGGACGGCGCTGTACGCGGCCGTCATTGACGACAAAGACCGCACAGTCGTCGGTGCCGCGTCCGTAGACCAGCGCACTGTCGGCGACAACGATGGCCTCGCGCCTGGCAAAGACCACTTCGGCTTTGCCGAAAGCGCCGGCAAACAGCGGTTCCCTGGTATCGAGCGCGATCTGCGCGGATCCCAGTCGGGTTTCGCGGTCGATCTTCGGGGCAACGATACGCACCTTGCCGTCGATTTCGCCGCTGCGGCCGGCAAGCTTGACCTTGACGGGTTGGCCGATGGCAAGCGCCGGCAGGTCGGCTTCCGGAACCTCGGCGGCAAACTCGACCGCGCCGTCGCGGATGAGGCGTATCAACGGCTCTGCTCCGGCCTGCGCGCCGGCACGGGCAAGACGTTCGGAAATGACACCGTCTGCGGAAGCGCGAACGATGGCGCGCTCCAGTTGCCGTTCCGCTTCGGCGCGCTGTGCCTGTGCTTCGGCATTTTCCGCCCGCTGCACGGCAACGCCTTGCTTCGCCACCGCAACGGCGGAGGCGCGGTCCTCATAGGTCTGCTCGGAAATGGTGCGCGTCATTCTCAGCCGCTCGGCGCGTTCGAGCGCCGACTGCGTCTGCGCCAGCGTCGCCTGCTGCTGGGCAAGCCCTGCCTTGCTACGCGCCACGCGGCCTTCCGACTCGCGCAGTTTGTTTTCCAGCATCGCGGTTTCCAGCCTGACCAGCACCTGACCGGCCTTGACGTGTTCACCGACCTCGACTTCGACCGACGCGATGCGCTGATCCTGCAGGGCGGTTCCGACAGCGATCTCGTCGCGCGCCACCAAAACGCCGGTGAAGGTCAATGTCCATTCGGCCGGCTGCCGTTCCGCGACGAAGGTCGAGACGGTGCGCTGCGAAAGATCCGTCTGGGCGGATGCCGCGGCCCCTTCGGCCAGCAGCGGCCCCGTGCCGGCTGTCACGATGAAAAGGGATGTCGCCGCTGCCCGAACCAGGCGAGAAACGTAACGCATGAATACTGTCGCCCATATTTGCGGCATGTCTCGCCGCGCTCACTTATTTGTTAGACTAGTCGATCTAATAAATGACTTTGCCGGATGTCAAGGCGCTTTAAAACGGTGATTTTTGCGTTGACACGACAGGTGACGCCATTTATTAGACTGAGTAGTCTAGAAATAAAAAGGCGGAATTGAGGCGGAATGCGCAAGGTCGACCCCGAGAAGCATGAAGCGAAGCGCCAGCAGATATTGCAGGCCGCCGTCACCTGTTTCGCGGCGAAGGGGTTCCATCGCACCTCGACCGCGGAGATCTGCGCCGAAGCCGGCATGAGTCCGGGCAATCTCTTCCACTATTTCCCGAACAAGCAGTCGATCGTCGCCGCCATCGTCGAAGAGGAACGGCGCCAGACCGCCGACTATTTCGAAGGCACCATCCAGGCCACGGACCTGTTTGCCGAACTGCTCGATTTCATGGATATCGTGCTGGAGCTCGCCTCCGACCCGATCTATCTCAAGCTGGCGCTCGAGATCGCGGCCGAGGCGATGCGCGACGAAGAGATAGGCAAGCTCGTCGCCAAGAGTGACAACGAACTGCAGACCTCGCTGAACACGTTGCTGCGCAATGCGGCTGCCCGTGGCCAGGTCGATCCGACGCTCGATCCGGCCGACAGCGCCCGCTGGATCGCAACGCTCATCGATGGCGTCTTCAGCCGTGTCGCCATCGATCCCGGCTTCAACCCGTTGGAGCAGCGGCCGATGCTACGGCTCCTCATCACGCGCTTCCTGCGGCCAGGTGCTGCGCCGACGGCCTGACGTCGGCAACCTGGTGTCCTACCGGGGACGCCCGCCGCTTTTGACCTTTGGAAAGAAACGACGATGCAGATGCAGAAACGCTGGTGGCTGGGTTTTCTCGGCTTCATCGGCCTGTACAAGCTTCCCGACGTGATGGCGGCCTTCAACGGCCAGGCCAGCGCCTGGGAGTACATTTATCTCTCCTGGTTGATCTGGCTGCTTTATTTCGTGCCCGAGAAGGCGCCAGAGCGCGACGCGGCCGCACAGGACAAACGATAATCGTTCATCATCATGGCCGACGACCAGAAGCCACTGCGGCTGGCACGCACGATATGGCCCTATACCGGGCTGCAGCTTGCCAGCATCACCGTCAATCTCGCCAACGCGATCACCGCGGTGGTCTATCCATGGCTGGTCTACGACCTGTCGGGCAATGCGAGCTGGATGGGCATCATCGCAGCGTTGACGCTGTTTCCCGCCATCTTCGGCTCGGCCTTCGGCGGCGTCATCGCCGAGAAGGTCGGCATCCGCCGCATGGCGCTGGTTTCGGTGGCCACGGGGGCTGCGGCCGCGATCGCTGCGGCCGCAGCCTATGACGCCGGCCTGCTTACCATCGGACTGCTGGCAAGCCTGGCCCTGCTCGGCGCCATCCTCGACGGGCCGGGCGGTATCGCCATCGAGGCGCGCGTGCCCGAGATCGCGAGGCTGGCGCGCCTGCCACTGATCCGCGCCAACGCCATCGACGACCTTGTCGACAATGGCGCGGCGATCGCAGGGCCGGCGATCGCGGCTTTCCTGGTCGCCGTCGCCAGCACGACGGTCCTGTTGTGGGTCATCGCCGCCATCAATCTCTTGGCCGCTCTGCTGGTTGCCGTCAGCGTGCCGCGCTTCCGGCTGCGCCGCATCGCCGGCTCGACATTCGGCCAAATAAAAGCCGGGCTCGGTTTCATCTTCGGCCAGCCGGTGCTGCGCTCCGCACTGATCCTGGCCGGCATCGGCACCAGCGTCTTCGTGGCGGTCGAAGGGATTGCCCTGCCGGCAATCCTGCGCATGGAAGGCAGGTCCGCGGCCTTGCTCGGCATGTTCCTGTCCGCTGCCGCCGCCGGCGCGATCGCGTCCAATGTCGCCCTGGCCTTCGCCAGTCAGGCGCCGTCGCTGCGCGGCATCTTCTCGGTCGCCTTTGTCGGGCTTGCCACAGGCGTCGCCCTGCTGTTGTTTGGCCGGTCGATGCCAATCATGATCGCCTCAGGCGCCATGCTGGGTGTCGCCGCCGGCCCGCTGTCGCCAGTCTTCGCGACCCTTTTGCAATCGAGCGTGCCGAAAGATCTGCGCGCCAACGTCATCGGCATCTCGATGAGCCTTGTACTGCTCGGCGCGCCGATGGCCGCGCTCGTTACCGGGGTGGCATTGGACACCTTCGGTGCGACTGCGGTGCTGGTTGGCTGTTCGGCTTTGCTGTTGTCATGCGCGTTCGCGGCACTCGGCATGTCGGGCTTGCGCGGGGTGACGGCCAGCCTTTCCGGCAAGGTGGCAAAGTCTGAGTAGCGCAACACTTACGCTCGGCGGTTTCGTAAGGACATTGCCACAAAGTACAATTTCTTTGTTCGATCAAAGCGATATCGTCATCCTTGCTCTATGCGTACGGGGATGATTCATCGTGCGGGGGCGGGCCCGTCTGCAGGCATATGCCTACAAAAGTAGCAGACGGGCTTTCCTTTGTCTGACGTGCGGGCCGGATACGGTCACCGCTTTCCAGTCTGCCCCTATATTCGCTACGTTGCTTCCGTCGAGCGAGGTCGAGATCGCCAAAGCGGTCTATGGTTCCAGATGACGACAAGGCTTTCGGCAGCGCAGCGAGCCCATGCAAGGAGACAACATGACCGTACATCACACCGGCGGGTGTCGCTGCGGCGCGATCATCTTCGAGATTTCAGCCGACCCGTTCTACACCAGCTACTGCCATTGCGGCGACTGCCGCAGGGCAAGCGGTGCGCCCGTCGCAGCCTTCGTCGGCTTCCTGGCCGGGGACGTGACGTTCCGTGGTGAAGCGTCGATCTACGGCGAATTTCCGATCAGTCGAAGCTTCTGCGCGGCTTGCGGTGCGCCCATCGCCTATCGTGATGCGCGCATCGACGATCAGGTGTTTTTCATGCTGGGCGCGATGGATCACCCGGAACGGTACCCACCGACTGTCCATGGTTATGTCAGCGAACAGCTTCCCTTCCTGCATATCGAGGATGGACTGCCGCGCCTGCATAAGCACACTGCGCCGAGGCCGGGTGACGCGTTGTAGGATGCTAGGCGTTTCGTCCTTCGCTCTCGGTGGTCGGCCTTTGGTTGCGGGTCTGCAGTAACAGGTAACCAGATCTCTCCACTTCGAAGGGACTGCTCAGCCGTCACTGTTCGATAAGAACAAGGAGCGCCGGTCGCCGCCGAAGGTGACGCACTGTTCGCAAAACGTTGAATTGCCGTATCGGGTGATATGAACTATTCGGCGACCGCTTGGCGCCGGCCGAGGGGATCATACGGCCCCGGGGATATCTGGCGGCTTCCGGCGCTGGCGGCATCTCAAACCATTCTCTCAAGGGATATTTCCATGACCAAAGTGGCCGTACTTGTCGGCAGCCTGCGCAAGGACTCCTTCAACCGCAAGATTGCCAAGGCGCTTGCCGCGTTGACGCCGGGTCTCGAGTTCGACTTTCTCGATATCGGTGCCGTTTCTCACTACAATCAGGATCTCGACACCAATCCGCCGGCCGATTGGGTTGCCTTCCGCAAACACATCGCCGACGCCGATGCCATCCTGTTTGCAACGGCCGAATACAACCGTTCGGTGCCGGGCGTATTGAAGAACGCGGTCGACATCGCCTCGCGCCCCTATGGCCAGGGCGCATTGAACGGCAAGCCGGCGGCGATCATTTCCACCTCGATCGGTGCTATTGGCGGCTTTGGCTCCAACCATCACCTGCGGCAGTCGCTGGCCTTCCTGAACATGCCGGTGATGGGGCAGCCGGAAGCCTATATCGGAGGGGCTGCCAGCCTGTTCGATGAAGCCGGCAACCTGACCAACCAGGGCACAAAGGATTTCCTCACCGCTTTCGGCAAGGCGTTTGAGCAGCACATCGCCCTGCATGCCAAGAAATAAGCAGATTCCCGCTTTGGATGGAAAAGGGCCGGGCGAAACACCCGGCCTTTTCTTTTGGCCTGGCAGCGATTTACCTGGCGCGGTCCCTATCAAAACAGTGCGGTCGAGGGTGTCGCAGCATGAGCCAGAAAATGGCAAGAACGCTGGCGAAGGCTGGCCAGTCGAAAGCGAACCGGATCCGGTAAAGCTGGAAATACCGTGCGGGTAAGGGGCTGCCTGACAGCATGACAGCTGGCCACTTCTCGAGTGCAGAGCAAGGTTACCGGATTTCCCGACTGCTCTGTTGGGTTGCCAGCAGGTTTCCAACATCCCATTTGTTCCCTTTACGTTCCTGTTTGGTGTTGATAACTTCACCCTTGATGGAGCCATCGGTTCTCCCAACCAACAGTATTGTGTTTTCCGTTCGAATCCGGTCTCACCTTTGCCATGGAATTTTCACCCCAACAGGATGAGGCGCTGAAAGCGGTTGCGCGCTGGCTGAAAGTCGGCCAGCCGCAGGTGTTTCGTCTGTTCGGTTATGCGGGCACCGGCAAGACGACGCTGGCGCGTTATTTTGCTGAACATGTCGATGGCCAGGTGCAGTTCGCAGCCTTCACCGGCAAGGCGGCTCAAGTACTGCGCTCGAAGGGTGCGGTGAATGCCCGCACCATCCATTCGCTGATCTACCGGCCTCGCGGCGAAGAGGCCGTCGAGGACGAAACCACCGGCAAGACCTCGATCAACCCGACCTTTTCACTCAACCGCCAGAGTCCGATCGCCAAGGCGGCGCTGGTCATCATCGACGAATGTTCGATGGTGGACGAACAGCTCGGCCGCGATCTGCTTTCATTCGGCACGCCGGTTCTGGTGCTGGGAGATCCGGCGCAGCTGCCGCCGATCTCCGGCGGCGGCTTCTTCACCGAACATGAGCCGGATTACCTGCTCACGGAAATCCATCGCCAGGCGCGCGACAACCCGATCATCCGTCTGGCGCTCGACGTGCGCGAAGGGCGCGAGTTCATGCGTGGCGACTACGGCGCTGCCCAGGTCATCGGCCGGGAGGACGTCAACCAGGATCTGGTGTTGAAGGCCGACCAGGTACTGGTTGGGCGCAACCAGACGAGGCGGCGTTACAATCAGCGATTGCGTGAACTGAAGGGCTTCACTGCGGATTATCCGCAGGCTGGGGACAAGCTGGTTTGCCTTAGGAACGACCCGGCCAAGGGCCTGCTCAACGGCTCGTTGTGGAAGGTGATGACGTCTTCGCGCGAAACCGTGAAACCCGGCATCAACCTGCTGGTCTCGCCGGAAGAGGATGATCCCGACCGCGGCGTTGCCAAGATCAAGCTGCTCAAGGCTGCTTTCGAGAACCCGGAAGAAGAAATTTCCTGGCAGCAGAAGAAGCGCTTCGACGATTTCGACTTCGGTTATGCGCTGACCGTGCATAAGGCACAGGGTTCGCAATGGAATGAGGTTGTGCTTTTCGACGAGAGTTTTGCCTTCAAGGACACGCGCCAGCGCTGGCTCTACACGGCGATCACCCGTGCGGCGGAGCGACTGACAGTGGTGCGCTAGGCTCGCGCCGCCAAGCCTAACCCGCCAAATTGTTGAATGATTTCGGCTTGCGCCCGTTGTGGACGCAATGGCCTGCGCTGCGACGCACGCGATTTTCGGGCCTACATCTAATCCGTTCATATGAAGTGCGGGCGCAACGCCTCGGTTACTGTCGGTGAGTCTCTTTTGAGGGGAAGAGCATGCCCGACCTGTGCCGGAATGAAACTTCGTACTATTTCAAGGACAAAGGGGAGGACGCTGAAGCCTCCAACCAACGCCCGCTGGCGAACCGTCCGCGCGGGCTGAAACACCTGAGGGCAGCGCTGCTGGCGGGGGTGTTCATTGCCACCCTCTCTTCTTCAGCAATGGCACAGACGGTGTGGAATGGCTCCAACTCATCGAACTGGTTCGATGGCGGCAACTGGAGCACCGGCGCCGTGCCGACGGCAGCAGGGAACGCCATGATCGACCTGTCCTCTCCGGAGGCCCGGATCGCAGGCGCGAATGCCTTTGCTGACACGGTTTACGTCGGTGGGGCAGGAACGGGTCGCCTTGACATCTTCAGTGGCAGTTTGAAGACAAATCAGGGCCTGCTCGGGATGACGTCGGGCTCTTCAGGCGTCGTCGATATCAGCGGCGGATGGGACACAGCCTTTCTGGTGGCCGGTTACAACGGACAAGGAAGCGTGCACGTCCATTTCGGTGGTTCGGTGGTATCGAACGGTGCCGTCATCGGCGCGAACGCGGATGCCGTCGGCAGCGTTAGAGTAACTGGCACCGCCGGTCTGAATTCAACCTGGTTCAACTCAGGTCGCCTTTCGGTCGGTGCAAACGGTTACGGCACACTTCAGATCGAGAACCGCGGCTTGGTCAAGAACATGCTGGTCGTCTCCGTTGGTGAGGTCGTGGGCGGCAAAGGTGGTGCCGTAACAGTCACCGGAGCCGATTCGACTCTGACGCTGGAGAACAGCTTTCTTGTCGGTGACGGCACAAAAGGAACGCTGGTCGTTTCCAACCGCGGTCTCGTCTTAGGCAAAGCGGCTTCCATCGGACATCTCTCTTCCGGCGTCGGTGATGTGACGGTTACCGGTGTCAGTTCAAGGTGGGAAAACACGCTTTCTGTTTTTGTTGGGAATGCAGGCAACGGTCAACTCGCCGTCCTGGATGGCGGCAGGGTGCTGAGCGATTCGGGCTTCGTCGGAGCTGACATCGGTTCCGTTGGGACCGTGCTGGTCAATGGTAGCGGTTCGCGATGGGAGATGGCGTCTTCCGCCCTTATTGGCGACAGGAGCCAGGGAACGCTTCTCATAGAGAACGGCGGTACAGTGAGCAACGATGACGGTGTGGTCGGTGCGCATATTACCGGCCGCGGCTCTGCCCATGTCACCGGCGCTGGATCGCAATGGATCAACAACCGCTCATTGATCGTAGGACGTGAGGGCGTCGGCAGCCTGGTCATAAGCAATGGCGGTAAGGTCAGCAGTTCGCGAGGCTGGGTCGGACAGCTCAGTGGACAGGTCGTACTCGCCGGTCCCGGCTCGACATGGATCAATACCGGTTCGCTAACCGTCGGCGATTTTGGCAAAGGCGCAATCGTTGTTGCAGGGGGCGGAGGGCTGACCAGCGGTGACGCTTTCATCGGCAGCAATGCCGGTGCCACCGGAACGGTATCGGTAAGCGGTGCGGGCTCGACCTGGACGGTGTCGTTCGGCGACGACATCGAGATCGGCGTTTCAGGCACCGGCTCACTCTCGATCACCGATGGTGGCAAGGTCGGAGCGGGCCTCATCGGCCGCATCGCCAAAAACGACGGATCGGTCGGCTCGGTGCTGGTGAGCGGCGCCGGTTCGCTCTGGGATATGCGGTTGATCGCCGTTGGCGACGAAGGCACCGGCACCATGTCGATCGAGAGTGGCGGCAGAGTGAACAGCGAATTCGCGTCGATCGGCGACAACGGGCCAGGCAAGGGTCTTGCAACCGTGCGCGGCGCCGGCTCGACATGGATGAATGTCGGCGCCGGCATTTCGCTTTATGTGGGCTATGAAGCCGACGGTGCGCTGCTTGTCACGGACGGTGGCACCATGGTTTCTGCAGGCGATTCTGTGATCGGCGACGCCGCTAGCGCCACAGGCAAGGCATTCGTAACCGGAGCGGGTTCCACCTGGACGATTGCGAGGAGCGACGATCTTGAGATTGGCACGTCTGGTACCGGCTCTCTGGTTGTTGGTGATGGCGGCAAGGTTGCAGGCGGCTTGATTGGCCGTATTGCCAAGAACGCCGGTTCGACGGGGTCGGTGCTGGTGAGCGGTACCGGCTCCTTGTGGAGCATGGATTTGATCGGGGTCGGCGACGAAGGCACGGGCACGCTCATCGTCGAGAACGGTGGTATCACGCGCTCCGGCTTCGCCTCGATCGGCGACAGCGGGTCGAGCAAAGGGTTGGCGATCGTGCGCGGTGCCGGCTCGACATGGGACAACAGCGATGTCGTCGGGCCAGCCTATGTCGGTTACGAGGCTGACGGTACATTGATGCTAACCGATGGTGGGCGGTTTGTTGCAGCCGACGGCGCGGGGGCAATCGAGATCGCTGTCATGGCTTCCGCAAAGGGTACGGTCGATATTGGTGCCGGCCTTGGCGAAACGGCGGTCGCGCCGGGAATACTCGATGTCCGAACCGTTGCATTCGGTGCTGGTACAGGCACGCTCAACTTCAATCATACCGCGACCAACTATGTCTTCGCACCCGCGCTGACCGGGCGCGGCAACGTCAATGTCATGTCCGGCACAACCGTGCTGACGGGGAGTTCACGCGGCTTCCTGGGCGCGACTTCAGTGAATGGCGCGAAGCTTGTGGTGAATGGTCAACTGGGTGGCACCCTCAGCGTTCAAGCAAATGGCTGGCTTGCCGGCTCCGGCACGGTCGGCACGACCAATCTCGCATCCGGCGCCACGATTGCTCCCGGCAATTCGATCGGCACGCTGTCGGTGGCCGGCGACATCAGCTTTGCTGCTGGCTCAACCTATCAGCTCGAGGTTGGTGCGAGTGGGCGCAGTGATCTGATCGATGCGACCGGCCAGGCAGCCTTGAGCGGTGGAACGGTCGCAATCGTGCCGCTTGCCGGCTTTGCCCGCGATTCCCGGTACACAATCCTGAGTGCCGCTGGTGGCGTCTCCGGTACGTTCGATGGTTTTTTACTGGGGCAGGGCAGGTCAGCCTTCCTCACGCCGTCGTTGAGTTATGATGCCAACAACGTCTTCCTGGCAATCAACCAGACAGCCACCCTGGACAGTGCCGGACGGACGCCGAACGAGATCGCGATCGCCCAAGGTCTCGATTCTCTCGCTGCCGGCAATTCCTTGCTGGAAGCTGTCCTGCAGCTCGATGCGCCTGGTGCGCGTGCGGCTTTTGACCTGCTTTCAGGCGAAGTGCATGCATCGGCCAAGGCTGTCTTCCTGCAAGACAGCGGGCTTATCCGCGAAGCGATGGTCAATCGCCTGCGGACTTGGGCAGGCGACGCTCCAGCCGTTCATGCCATGGGTGCGAGCTCCGACAGCGCCGTTCTGGGTGGTTTGGCTTTGTGGGGCAGAGCCGTGGGTTCCTGGGGCAAGACCGAGGGCGACGGCAATGCGGCATCGCTCGATCGTTCGACCGGCGGCTTTCTGCTTGGCGCTGACGCTGCCATAAGCGACGAATGGCGCCTCGGCGTCCTTGCTGGATATAGCCGGACTTCCTTTGATGTGGAGACACGTGCGTCCTCGGGCGACAGCGACAATGCGCATCTGGGCATCTACGGTGGCGCGGTCCTCGATCAAGTCGTTTTCCGAGCAGGAGCGGCTTATAGCTGGCACAATGTTGATACGCAGCGTCATGCTGCGTTTGCGGGCTTCGACGAGAAATTGTCAGCCGGATATGACGCTGGAACGGCTCAGATGTTCGGCGAAATCGGCTATCAGCTGCAGGCTGGTGGTCTCGACCTGGAGCCTTTTGCCAACCTGGCCTACGTCAACCTGCATACCGACGCGTTTTCGGAGAATGGCGGCACCGGCGCGCTGACGAGTTCAAGCTCAACGGCCGATGCGACCTTTACGACGCTCGGTATGCGAGCTGAGACCGATTTCGCACTTGGCGAGATCTGGGCGACAGCTCATGGCTTGATTGGCTGGCGCCATGTCTTTGGCGACCGTACGCCCGATGCTGACTTCAGCTTTGCTGCCGGCAATGTCTTCGCCATTGCTGGCGCTCCGCTGGCGCGCGATGCTGCCGTACTGGAAGCCGGACTGGGAGTGACGCTCTCTCCCAGCGCGAGGCTCGGTGTCTCCTACAGTGGGCAATTCGGAGGCGGGGCTCGCGACCATGGCATTCGCGCCGACTTCGCGGTGCGGTTTTAACGGTCTGATTGCGTGACGAATGCCTCGCGCATTGCTGGAATTGCTCTAGTCGATTATCTCGAACAGCAGTGCCGTCGCATCGTCGCTTACCTTGAAGCGGGGATATTGCTGCCCATCGAGGTCCTCTTCGCGCTCGATATGCCGCAGTTCGGCCATCAGCGCCGCCAAACTGCGTTCGGAAGCGGCCCGGATCAGCCTTGCACCGTCATAGCGGCCATATTTGTCGACCAGGGCGGAAAAACCGTCGCTGCACAGAAGTCCTCGTGCCGGCAGGGCAGGGGTGAGCCGTTGGACGGAAAGATGGGCGGCTGCCTCGGGCGCGCTGCCCAGCGTCCATACAAAACCGCCGGGCTGGTTGTGGCGTGCCCGCGAGCGACGCAGGGCCTCGCGCACCACCGGCTCCTCGGCCAGCGAGCGCCAGGCCGTCAGGCCGCCGGCCTGCGCCACAGCGCGGCGTGCGCCTTCGCTTTCGGCCCGGCTGTAATCCCCGTTGGTTTCGAACGCTGCCCCATCCGCACCCGTCAGGAACAGTCGGCAATCGCCAAGGCCATAGACCGCCAGTTCCCGGCCTTCCATGCGCGCCAGTTGAAAACTTGCGGTCGGAAGCGCCCAGGCTTCGATCGCTTCGTCGGTCGGCGTGTTGCCGATCCTTCGCTGGACGCGAGCGTTCAAGTTGCGAACCACATCGGCGATTGGGGTTGTTGTGTCGATTTCGGTCTCGAAAACCTGCGCGGCGAAGGTGGCGAGCCATGCCGCATCGGAGGTGGCGTCGAGCAGCGGCTTGCCGCCCAGCCCGGTGGCGCCATCGATGACGAAAGCGCAGGACGCGTTGCCGCCGAAAGTATCCTCGTTGCGGCGCGTTGCACTGCCGGGGTCGGAGAGTGAATCGAGAATGCGCAGTGTCGGCATGAGAATCCCTGAGATGCCGCTCATGTTGCCTATCGCTTCATGCCGCGCAACCGAAAGCGCCAGGCTGGAACAGCCGAAAAGGATGTTTGTTTGGCCGATGCTGGGCTATAGCTTCTGCCGCCCGCAACTGCCCCAAGGCCGACCATGCCAGCCAAGCTTTCCGTAAATCTCAACGCCATCGCGCTGCTGCGCAACCGCCGCGATCTGCCTTGGCCAAGTGTTGCTGGTCTTGGCCGTATCGCGCTTGCCGCTGGTGCGCACGGGCTGACCGTGCACCCCAGGCCGGATCAGCGCCATACCCGCCATTCCGATCTGCCGGAACTTCGCGCGCTGATCGACGACGAGTTTCCCGACGCCGAATTCAACATCGAGGGGTATCCGACCGAAGATTTTCTCGAGCTTGTGGAAAAGAACCAGCCTGAGCAGGTGACCCTGGTACCGGACGACCCTGCGCAGGCGACCTCCGATCATGGCTGGAATTTTGCCGAGCAGGCTGATTTTCTTGAACCCATCGTCAAGCGCCTGAAGAAGAGTGGCTTCCGCATTTCGCTGTTTTCCGATCCGGATCCCTCTGGCGTGGCCGTGGCGCGTGATCTGGGTGCCGATCGCATCGAGCTCTATACCGGCCCTTACGGTGGTTATCATTCCGATTCGGAAAAAGCCGCCAAGGAGCTGGAAAGGCTTGGAAAAACGGCAGACGTCGCGATGGCGGCGGGACTTCAGGTCAATGCCGGGCACGACCTTGTCGTTGCCAATCTGCCACCCCTGGTGAAACGAATTCCTGGGCTAGCGGAAGTCTCCATCGGACATGGCTTGACAGCCGACGCGCTGGAGTATGGCATGGCAGGCACAATCGGGCGGTTCCTCAAGGCGTGCGGGTGGTAGAGCAATTTTTTCGAACCCGCGAATGTCGGCGTCATGACGTCGGGGCACTTGATATTGCATTGCGGCAAGCGTAGAGCACCGCGCGCTTGAAACGGAGTGTCACCGATGGCCGCTGCCAACCATGGCGCTGAGGCTGAAGGAACCGAACTGCCCGAGCATTCAGGGGTTGAACAGCACAGCACCAAGGTGTTGATGCTGGGCGCTCTCGGTGTCGTCTATGGCGATATCGGCACCAGCCCGATCTACGCCTTCCGCGAGGCGCTGGTTGCAGCATCGGGCAGCGAACTCTCCAAGCGTGAGGATGTCCTCGGCGTTCTGTCATTGGTGATCTGGGCGCTGACGATCATCGTCACCATCAAATACATCATGTTCGTGCTGCGCGCCGACAACCGCGGCGAGGGCGGTACGCTGTCGCTGATGGCGCTGGCGCGCGCCACGTTCCAGAAACGCTCGGCGATCATGCTCGGTATCGGGATGGTCGGTGCGTCGCTGTTCTACGGCGACGCCGTCATCACGCCAGCGATCTCGGTGCTATCGGCCGTGGAAGGCATG
Organism: Mesorhizobium loti; assembly: GCF_002858745.1. Classification (GTDB taxonomy): domain Bacteria; phylum Pseudomonadota; class Alphaproteobacteria; order Rhizobiales; family Rhizobiaceae; genus Mesorhizobium; species Mesorhizobium loti_F. Next base: position 217,841 of record NZ_PJRO01000002.1, read on the forward strand.
AAGGTCGTCACGCCTGCCTTCGACCCCTACGTAGTGCCGCTGACGCTGGTGATCCTGGCAATCCTGTTCGCAGTGCAGCGCTTCGGCACCGGCGGCGTGGCCATGATCTTCGGGCCGATCACCGCGCTGTGGTTTCTCGCCATCGGCATTTCCGGCATCGTCCACATCGTCGACGATCCAGAGGTGCTATGGGCGATCAATCCCTATTACATCGTGCATTTCCTCTTCAACTCGCCTGGCGTCGCCTTCGTCACCGTGGGGGCGATTTTCCTCGCCGTGACGGGTGCGGAAGCGCTTTATGCCGACCTTGGCCATTTCGGCCGCAAGCCCATTGTGCTCGCATGGCTCTGGGTCGTCTTTCCCTGCCTTCTGCTCAATTATGCCGGACAGGCTGCCTACGTGCTGGCCAGGGGTGGCGAGATCGGCCATCCCTTCTTTGAAATGAACGAAGGTTGGGCGCTGATCCCAATGGTGGTTCTCGCCACCGCTGCAACCGTCATTGCCAGCCAGGCGGTGATTTCGGGCGCCTTCTCGCTGACGCGCCAGGCCGTGCAGCTCAATATGCTGCCGCGTCTTGAAATCCAGCACACTTCGGAAAGGCAGTCCGGCCAGATCTACATGCCGCGCGTCAATTTCCTGTTGGCGATCGTGGTCATGCTGCTGGTCGTCGGCTTCCAGCAATCGAGTTCGCTGGCTGCGGCCTATGGCATTTCCGTCACCGGCAACATGCTGGTCACGACGGTGCTTCTCTTCGTGGTCATGACCCGCATCTGGAAATGGCACCTCGGCCTTGCTGTGGCGCTGACAGCGCTGTTTGCGTTCATCGATGTTGGCTTCTTCGTCTCCAACATCGTCAAGGTATTCGAGGGTGGTTGGGCCTCTCTGGCCGTTGCATTCTCGGTGGTGCTGGTGATGTGGACTTGGGTGCGTGGCAGTCGCTACCTGTTCGAAAAGACCCGTCGCAACGAAATCCCGCTCGATTTCCTCGCCGGCAATCTGCTCAAGAAAAAACCGCAGGTGGTTGCCGGTACCGCTGTGTTCCTGACCAGCGATCCGCTCAGCGCACCGACAGCGCTCATGCACAGCCTCAAGCACTACAAGGTGCTGCACGAGCAGAACGTTATTCTTTCTGTGGTGACGGCACCGCAACCGGTCGTGCCCGACAGCGAACGCGTCAAGATGGAAACCATCAACGAGCTGTTCATGCGGGTGTCCCTGACCTTCGGCTATATGGAGCAGCCCAACATTCCGAAGGCGCTGGCCATCTGCCGCAAGCAGGGCTGGAAGTTCGACATCATGACGACGTCGTTCTTCCTGTCGCGTCGTTCGCTAAAGGCTTCGCCGAATTCCGGCATGCCATTATGGCAGGATCGGTTGTTCATCGGCCTTGCACGAACCGCCGCCGACGCGACCGAGTATTTCCAGATCCCGACCGGCCGTGTCGTCGAAGTTGGCACGCAGGTAACGATCTAGAGCAATTCCAGGAAAAGGGTGTAACGGTTTTCCGTCCGGAATTGCGTAAAAACAAAAGTCAGAGCATTTCCGCGTTTCCGTGAAAAACGGAAACGCTCTAACTTGGCGGAGAGGTCAAGCTGTAGCGGAGATCGCGGTTTCCAGGGCCACGATCACTTGACCGGTATCGGCCACCCAGCCGAATACATTCTCGAAATTCCAGACCGAAGCCTGGCGATTGAAGTCAGGCCCTGAATGGTTCACTGCATCCTCAACCAGGATCGGCCAGAATTCGGCGAAGAAGGCATCCCGGGCTGTGCTTTCCACACAGACATTGGTGGCCACGCCGGTGAAAAGCAGGTGTTGGATGTCGGCATTGCGCAGGCGCTCTTCGAGATCGGTCCCGCAAAAGCCACTATAGCGGGATTTGCGAACAACCCAGTCGCCCGGCTCGGGGCTGAGAGCTTCGATGATCTGCCAGTCCCAGGTTCCGTCGACCAGCAATCTGCCACCGAGTTCGGGACGCCTGCGCATCGTCGTGATGCCGAGTTCCTTGTGATAGTTCGGCGACGAGACGTCACCCGCATCGCTGAGGTCGGAGCGATAGGACATCTGGAGGTAGACAACCCTGATGCCGGCGCGTCGGCAGGCCTTCAGGAGCCGCCGGTTGGCATAGATGACGGAAGCTGCATTGGATATGTCGACGCCCGCGAGGTCGAACATGCCGCCGTTCGAAACAAAGGCGTTCTGCATATCCACCACGATCACGGCGGTCCGCTCCGGAACAATGGTCACCGGGTCCGGTCTGGTGTTCAAGCTGATCATCGATGCCTCCAAGATGACGCGCAGGTTAGCAAACGAATTTGCCGTGGGGAAAGACCGGAAGTCGATCGAATACCATGCCGGGTTTTCGGCACTCACCTCACTCAGTATTCACCGATGGCGGCGGATCACCGCGTTGACAGCGAAGGCCGCGTCGACAACTCTCCGCCCTTATTTCGCGGGGGCACCATGCACGCCTTGCTCAAACACTGCACGGTTCTAATCAGAACCACGGTCATCGCTGCTCTGCCGATGGGTGCCATGGCCAGGGAAACCGTGCTGACACCGGAAAACGGCATTGCTGGCACGCTCGATCTGCCCGATGACTGGTTCGGTTGTAGCCGCTGGTGAGTGCCTCTCTCGACATCGCAATCGCTGGCGCCGGTCCGGCCGGCCTCGCTGCAGCGCTCTACCTTCATCGTGCTGGCCATCGCGTAACCATCTTCGAGCGTTTCGGCGAGCCGTCGCCTGTAGGCTCCGGCCTCATCCTGCAGCCGACAGGGCTGACGGTGCTCGCCGATCTCGGCCTGCTCGACGCAATCCTCGCACTCGGCAGCCGTATCGAGCGTCTGCATGGCGCTGATGTCGCCAGCGGCCACACGGTGCTCGATGTGCGCTATGATGCGAGGCCGGGTGGTCGTTTTGGCCTTGCCGTGCACCGCGCGGCTCTGTTCGGCGTACTCTATGGTGCCGTGCGGGAAGCCGGCATCGCCATCGAGACCGGTATCGAACTGGACGAGTTGGACACTGCTGAGCGTGTTCGCCTGGTCTGTGGTGATGGCCGCGACATTGGCCCGTTCGACCTCGTTGTCGATGCTTCCGGTTCACGCTCCAAGTTGCGCCGCCATGTGATTACGCCAACCGAGCCGCGCCCGCTTGCCTATGGTGCCTTCTGGGCTTCACTCAGCTGGCGCGGCGAGGGGTTTGACGAACATGCACTCACCCAGCGCTATGACCGCGCCTCGGTGATGATCGGCGTGTTGCCGATCGGTCGTTCAGAACCAGGCAGCGACAAGATGGCGGCCTTCTTCTGGAGCCTCAAGCCGGAGGATGCCGAGGCTGTGCGGATGAAGGGACTGGAGGCGTGGAAGCAACGGGTGCTCTCGTTGTGGCCGGCCTGCGCAACCTACCTGGCGCAGATCGACAGCTTCGACCAATTGACGCTTGCCCGCTACGGTCATCATACGCTGAAGGTTCCGGTCGGCCGGCGGCTTGCGATCATCGGCGATGCCGCACACTCGACGAGCCCGCAGCTCGGACAGGGCGCCAATATGGCGTTGCTGGACGCAGCGGCATTAAGCTACGCATTCAAAACGAGCAGTGGTGTCGAGGATGCGCTGGCGGCTTATGCCAACGCGCGGCGGTGGCATGTGCGCACCTTCCAGGCGCTCTCCTTGATGTTCACGCCTTTCTACCAGTCGGATTCGGTGTTTCTGCCGTTCATGCGCGACCGGCTGGTTGCCATTGCGGCGCAGGTACCACCCGTGCCGCAGATGCTGGCCTCGATGGTGGCCGGAACGATGGTCGATCCACTCCGGCCAATCGGCCTTGCCGAACCGGACTGGGACAAGATCAACTCCGGCCCCGCTGTCGTGGCAGCTGTTTAGCAGCGGGCTGCTACGGCCACAGGTACGAGTGCCTGCCTCTGTTCGCGGCGAATGGCGACTGCGGCGATGGCCAGCGCCAGCACTGGCGACAGAGCGGCGAAAAGAGGCACGGCGGCCAGGCCCGGACCGTGGTCGATGACCAGGCCCAGCAGCCAGGCGCCCAGCGCGTTGCCAAGGTTGAAGGCTGCGATGTTGAAGGACGAGACCAGGCTCTGGCCTCCACCAGCCTTGCCGAGCACCCAGAGCTGCAGCGGCGCCACCGTGGCGAAGCCGACCGCGCCGAGCAGGCCGACGAAGACCACGGCAGCAACCTGCTGATGAATGGCTGCGGCCATTGCCACCAACGTCAGTGCCAAAACCGCCAACGTGCCGATGACGGTCGCGGTCAGCCGTTTGTCGGCGAGCTTGCCGCCGAGCAAATTGCCGACGAGCAAGCCGCCGCCGAAGACCAGCAGGATGGGGGAAACCGCCGCTTCCGGGAAGCCCGCGACCTGGGTCAGCAAAGGCGCGATGTAGGTAAAGGCACCGAAGACACCAATCCAGGACAGGACAGTGACAGCAAGTCCAACAAGTACAGCGGGCCGCATCAGAACGGAGAGGCTGCCGCTGTCTTCGGCGCCAGCCTCATCTGCCGGCAAGCGCCTGGGCACCAGGAACTGGATGACGGCAAATGCGACAACTCCAATCAGTGTCACTGCCCAGAATGTGGAGCGCCAGCCATAATGCTGGCCAAGCCAGGTGCCGAAAGGCACGCCGAGGATGTTGGCGGCAGTGAGGCCGGTGAACATCACGGCGATCGCCGTCGCCTTCTTGTCTCTTGCCACCAGGCTGGTGGCAACCACCGAGCCGACACCGAAGAAGGTGGCGTGCGCGAAGGCGGTGACGACGCGGGCCGCCATCAGCGTCCGGTAGTCCGGCGCCAGCGCACAGGCGGCGTTGCCGAGCGTAAACACCACCATCAGTGCCAGCAGCAATGGTTTCTTTGGCAGCTTCGCTGTGGCTATGCCGAGCAGCGGGGCTCCCAGCACGACGCCGAAAGCGTAGCCGGAGATCAGCAGTCCGGCGGCGGGGATGGAGACGCCGAGGTCCTTCCCGACATCGATCAGCAGACCCATGATGACGAATTCGGTGACGCCGATGCCGAAGGCACCAGCGGTCAGGGCATAAAGAGCTAGGGGCATGACAAGAGTTTCCGGTTGCGCGGAGCGTTCGCACCGGAAAATGGACAGGCTCACCGTCGTGAACTAGACTGCTATCAGGCAAAACATTCATGAATTGATTTCACAAACGACATGGCATCTTCTCGCATCGATACCAATCGTCTGGGCGAAATGGATGTTTTTGTGCGCGTGGTGGAGCTGTGCGGTTTTTCGCCGGCGGCAAGAGCGCTGAGACTGTCGCCGTCGGCCGTCAGCAAGCTGATCGCACGGCTGGAAGCGCGCCTTGGCACACGGTTGTTCAACCGCTCGACCCGCAAGCTTGCGCTGACCGCCGAAGGCAACATCTTTTACGAGCGCTGTGTGCGTATTCTCGCCGATGTCGACGGCGCCGAACGCGAAGCGGCGGCAGGTGCCGTGCCGCGTGGACGCCTGAGAATCAACTGCAACATCGCATTCTCGCAATGGATGCTCACCCCGATCCTGCCGGAGTTCCTGGCGCGATATCCTGAGATCGTGCTCGATCTTGTTGTTTCCGACGTCGTGGTGGATCTGTTGCAGGAACACGCTGATGTGGCGATCCGCATCGGTCCGCTTGCCAATTCCAGTTTGATCGCGCGGAAGCTGGGGGAGAGCAGGGCGATTGTGGTGGCTTCACCTGCCTATCTGGAGCGCGCTGGCACGCCACGAACGCCGGCAGATCTCGCCAACCACAATCTGCTCGGCTTCGGCTTTTCACGGTTGATCGAGGGTTGGCCATTCCTCGACGAAAACGGGCAGGTGGTGCGCATCACGCCGCAAGGCAATGCGCTGGTCAGCGATGGCGACACCATGAGGCGCCTGGCCGTTGCCGGTGTCGGCATTGCTCGCACTGCGCGCTTCCAGATGGAAGAAGACTTCGCCGCCGGCCGCCTTGTGCCGCTGCTGGAGGACTACAGCCCTGGCGAGGTCGAGCCGATCCACGCCGTCTATGTCGGGCAGGGCGGCGTGCTGCCGGCGCGCGTGCGCGCCTTTCTCGATTTCGTCGCCGAGAAGGTGAGGGTGAGGTAAGAGCGCCCGCGTTGAAATGTTGGCGCCGCCCTCCTAGAGCGTTTCCGCTTTTCGCAGAAACGCTCTAGCTCTTTTGTTTACGCAATTCCGGACGCAAAACCGCTGCGCACTTTGCCTGCTCTAATATATCCGTAACGTCGCCCCGCGTTGGTGCAGCCCCAACCTTGCCGCCACACGTTGCGACGAGAAATTGGTGCGGTCAGTGCTGTAGAAGAGAGTTCGGTGCCGCAAGGACGGCAATTGCGTCCAGGCGGCGGTCACCGCCGCGCCGAAGCCCTGGCTGCGGAACGCTTTCATGGTGGTCACGCCGATCTCGGCCCCTACATCCGACAGCCGCGCGGCAAAGGCGATCGAAGCGATCTCGCCCTCGACGAGGGCCATGCACCAGGGCGACCAGAAATCTTGCGTGCCGTGGAATCCGACCTCGGTCAGGTTTTTGGGCATGCCGCCTTTCGCGAATGACTGCAGCAGGTTGCGTCCTTCGTCGCTTTCGCTGGTGACGATACGCGTGCGGGGAGAAAGGGGCAGCCGATGCGGCAGCTCGTAGATCAGGCCGAAATTGTGTCTTGCTGGCGCAAGCGCCTGCAAGTAGCGGTCGAGGTGTCTTGGCGTAGCAGTGTGTGTGAAAACTGGTTCGGTGGATGCAAGGCGTCGAAGCTCAGCGGCAACGCTCTCATTCACGTCGACGCCTATGCCGAACATGTTGCCCTCGATGGAGCCTGCCAACCAGAAACGGGGGCCGGGCGAGCGGTCCGGGTCATTCTCCAGTTCGATGCGCAGATTTTGATCCAGACGAAAAAGCGTACGGTAGTCGAGGTCGAGCCAGGGTGTTTTATGCTGCATGTTGGTCAGGCTAGGGGCCGGTCTTGCGCATGTCGAGCCCATCGGCATCCCGATGTCGGAAGCGATACCTGCGAATGGACTTCATATCCGGCCGATGCGCAATTTTGGTCGAGCGGGATTGACGGGGTCACTTCCTGTTGTTAAAGCCGAACCGTAACGTACGGTACGGTAACGGTTAGCATGGAAACGGATGTCAGTCAGAGCGGAGGGGAGGCGCAGAATGCGCAACCCGAAGCGTTGACCGATCGCCAGAAAGACGTGCTGGACACGGTGCTGCGGCTTCTTGTGGAAGAAGGCGATCATCTTTCCATGACGACGGTGGCACGCCGTGCCTCCTGCTCCAAGGAAACGCTCTACAAATGGTTTGGCGATCGCGATGGGTTGCTTACCGCGACCGTGCGCTGGCAAGCCTCGAAGGTGCGGGTCACGCCGGTCGACCAGGGTAATCCCGACCTGATTTCCCTGGTGGAAAGCCTGGAAGGTTATGCCCGCGACTGGCTGAAGGTGATCGCCAGCGATACTTCGATCGCGTTGAACCGCGTCGCTGTCAGTCATGCCGGATCAGGCAAGGACAATCTTGGTGCCATCGTGCTTGAAAACGGGCGTTTCGCCCTGGCAAAGCGCCTGAAACCGGTGCTCGACGCCGGCAAGCGGGCAGGACATCTTGCCTTCGAGGATGCCGAGACCGCCTTTCGCACTTTTTTCGGGCTGGTCGCGCGTGACGTCCAGATACGGCTGCTGCTCGGTGACTGGCCAGGTCTGACGGAAGCCGCCATAGAGGCCGACGCCGCGCGTGCCACCCAACAGTTTCTCGCTCTTTACGGGGCAAAAACCAGGCCGGAAGGCCTCTGACTTCAAACGGGAAGGAAAGTAGAATGCGTGTCTATTACGATCGTGATGCCGATCTCAACCTGATCAAGGGCAAGAAGGTCGCCATCATCGGCTACGGTTCGCAGGGCCGTGCCCATGCGCTGAACCTCAAGGAATCCGGCGTCAAGGAAATCGCCATCGGCCTCAAGGCCGGTTCGCCTACCGCCAAGAAGGTCGAGGCCGACGGTCTCAAGGTGCTCACTGTTGCGGAAGCCGCCAAATGGGCCGACCTGATGATGATGGCCACGCCTGATGAGTTGCAGGCCGACATCTACAAGAACGAGATCGCGCCGAACATTCGCGATGGCGCGGCAATCGCTTTCGCACACGGTCTCAACGTGCATTTCGGCCTGATCGAGCCGAAGGCAACGGTGGACGTGCTGATGGTGGCTCCGAAGGGACCCGGCCACACCGTGCGTGGTGAATACCAGAAGGGCGGCGGCGTGCCGTGCCTGGTTGCCGTGCACCAGGATCCATCGGGCAACGCCCTCGACCTCGCACTCTCCTACGCCTGTGGCGTCGGTGGCGGCCGTTCCGGCATCATCGAGACCAATTTCCGCGAAGAATGCGAGACCGACCTGTTCGGCGAGCAGGTGGTTCTGTGCGGCGGCCTGGTCGAATTGATCCGTGCCGGTTTCGAGACGCTGGTGGAAGCCGGTTATGCGCCGGAAATGGCCTATTTCGAGTGCCTGCACGAAGTGAAGCTGATTGTCGACCTGATCTATGAAGGCGGCATCGCCAACATGAACTACTCGATCTCGAACACTGCCGAGTGGGGCGAGTATGTTTCCGGCCCGCGCATCATCACCGCCGAGACCAAGGCCGAGATGAAGCGCGTGCTCACCGACATCCAGACCGGCAAATTCACGTCGGAATGGATGCAGGAGTATCGTTCCGGTCTCGCTCGCTTCAAGGCAACCCGTCGGCTCAACGACGAACACCCGATCGAGCAGGTTGGCGAGAAGCTGCGCGGCATGATGCCGTGGATTTCGAAGAACAAGCTGGTCGACAAGGCCAAGAACTAACAATTCTGCCTTGCGCTCCATGCCGATGGATCGGCGTGGAGCGTGGGGATGCACCAGCATCCGCGATGACATCCTCAAGTAATGTTCAGGGGCAAAAGTCCAGGCCGGCGAATCACTTCGCCGGCCTTTTTCATGTGCCATTCCGGCACGGATCCAACTGGCATGAAGGTCGCTTGTCGTCTGGTGGCGCGGGCCGCAGTCCAGAAATGGACGCGGGCGGCAAAGTGGCGGTTGCCGCTTTGCCGCGGCCAACAGTTCCGTACCGATTCGACCGGTCCCGCGGGGGGCTCCGGCGGCGGTGCGAGAGCCGGCGCGGCGGGGGGCCGCGCCGGCTCAGTCAATTAACCGATCAGCGTCTCAATAGCGGTAGGGCGAAACGCATTCCCGGCGCGGTCCGTAATTGGGCTGGAAGGTGTTGTCCCAGGCCCGATACGAGCGATAGCGCGAATAACACCATTGCACATGACCGGATGCACGTGGTGCGCGGTAGATGCGTGGACGCGGCCGATAATAGTAGTCGTCATAGAGCATCCCGGAGCCGAGCAGGCCGAGGCCCAGATAGACGCCCGAATTGTTCCAGCTGCGACGATGATGACGAGGATAACGCCAGCCGTCGTCGCGCCAGCCGCGACGCCAACCGCGGTCTCCGCGCCAGCCATCGCCGCGCCAATGGCGGCCACCCCGCCAGCCGCGATCGCCGCGCCAACCGTCGCCGCGCCAGCCGCGGCGCCATTCATAGCTGTTGCCACCACGGTCGTTGCCGCCGGCCCAGCTGTCGCGAACCTTCAGCACGTCGGTTTGGACGGGACTGGCAGGCATGGCCGGTGCGAGCATTGGAACAGAAAAGGCCGGCGCCGAAAGGCCGACGAGCAGGCCGAGCGTCACGAGCCCGGTACGGAAGTTGATGAGCCGTTTCATAACACTCTCCATAAACCACAGGCCCCGCGCCCTTGGATTCCGAGGGAGGACGCGACAATGGGCTTCGGTCCATGAACGGGCGATGAATAGAAAGGTTTCATCAACTATTCCAAACGGCTTGTCGCGTCTCGTTATCGAACAGGTTCAGCCTTGTCTTTGGTGCGGCTTGCAGGCAAAGCTCATGTCATGTCGCTGCGCCTCGCCACCTTCAATGTCGAGAACCTGATGAACAGGTTCGATTTTTCGGGCTACCGCAACCAGCTCAACGAAGACCGTACGCTGGCGCTCTTCGATATCCGCAGCGAGGCCGAATACCGGCAGCTCGAACAGGCGCGGGTGATTGCCCATTCCGACGACACCCGCCAGCTCACGGCCCTGGCGATCGCCGCGACACGGGCCGACATCATCTGCCTGCAGGAGGTGGATAACATCGAGGCTTTGAAAGCCTTCGAATATGGCTATCTGTTCAAGATGGTGGGCGAGGGCTATCGCCAGAAATACACTACTGACGGCAACGATTCCCGCGGCATCGACGTCGCCGTGATGATGCGCACCGAAACCGCGCATGGCCAGCCGATCGACTTCGTGCGCATGACCAGCCACGCCTATGTCACCTTTGAGCAATTCGGCCTGTTCACGCCGGAGCTCGCGGCACTCGGTTATGAGGCCAACGAACGCATCTTCCGGCGCGATTGCCTGGAAATCGACGTTGCCGTTGGTGGCGTGCCGTTGACGCTTTATCTGGTGCATTTCAAGTCGATGGGACCGCCCCGCAACGGGCTGGACGGTCGCGCCGCAACCATGCCGCTGCGCAACGCGGAAGCGCGCGCGGTGCGCCGCATCATCGAGCAGCGCTTCGGTGCCGAACATGCCGCCGACAAGCGCTGGGCGATCTGCGGCGACATGAACGACTATCGCCATCGCGTCCTGATCGGTGGCGACGCCCATGCCGGTTATAATTTTCAGCCAGTGGCGGAAACTGAATCCTGCCTGAATGTTTTCCTGGCGGACGGTTTTGCCGAGAATATCGTCGAGCGGCGTCCCGAAATGGATCGCTGGACGCTCTATCATACGCGTGGGCCACAGGAGCGGCATCTGTGCCAGCTCGATTATATCCTGTTGTCCAAGGGGCTGTCTGCACGCAATGCGGCCATTCCCGACATCATCCGCAACGGCCAGCCCTGGCGCACGCCATTCCCGCCTGGCCAGGAGATCGAGCGTTTTCCACGCATCGGATGGGACAGGCCGAAGGCTTCCGACCATTGTCCGGTAGCGGTCACGCTGGATCTCGTCTGAGAATGGCTCGCTTCGAGATTCCGCGGGGCCTCATCTTGCCTGTGACCACGGTGGATGTGCGGCTGGACACCCAGCCACATCCGTTCGAAATCGAGAATATAGCGGTCATTGAGGAGAACTGGCGGCAGGAACACGCGGCCAATCCACGCCTTTATGACGGCACCTTGATGCTGCCCTCGGAGCTGAGGCTTAGTGGCGAGGGCGAACTGGTCGGCCGCTGCCACGCGGTGCGGTTCGCCACGATGCTCTATTGGCGCAAGAACAAGGGCAGCCCCGACATCGAACATTGTTTCGCACAGGCTGCACTGGTGGCACGCGATGGTGCGCTGGTTGCGGTGCGCATGGGCTCGCATACGGCCAACGCCGGCCGCGTCTATTTTGCTGCCGGCTCCTTCGAGCCGGAGGATTTTGTCGATGCACGTGCCGACATGGTCGGCAACATGCACCGCGAGGTGATGGAAGAAACCGGGCTTGACTTGACCCGCACGCTACGCGAACCGGGCTACCACCTGCATTCGATCAATGGTTCGACCATGCTGTTTCGCCGTTATTATCTCGGCGAGGATGCCGAAACCGTGGCTGATACGATCCGCACTTTCGTCGCTTCGGAGACTGAACCAGAGATCGAAGGGCCGGTGGTCATCCGCTCGGCGCATGATTTGCCCGAAGGAACGCTCAATCATCTCGCCGCTGTCGCACGCTGGCATTTTGCCTAGCTCCTGCAGCCCATCAGTCATTGCTACCCACATGACACTGCGTCACAAGTTGGCGTTGGCGGATTGCGCCGACTGTTTCGAGCAATTCCAGGAAAAGTGCGTGGCGATTTTCCGTCCGGAATTGCGCACAAACAAAGAGTTAGAGAATTTCCGCGTTTCCGAGAAACGGAAAAGCCCTGGGGAGGAAACGATGACCATACAGGCTGCTCGAACGCGCCTTTTGTCCGGTGCGCTCATCTTGGCGACGTTGTTTTGCAGCAGTGCGGCGTACGCGCTCGACAGCGGCAATACTGGCGCCAAGGTGGTCGTAACGCCACTCGCATCCGCTACGACGACCGCCAGCGGGCAACCGATCGTCCTGCCGCAGAAAAATGTGCAGGTCCTGGTCTCGACTTACGAGATTCCAAGCGGAGCGACCCTGCCCGTGCACCAGCATCCGTCAGCTCGCTATGCCTATGTGCAGGGGGGTAGCCTGCAGGTGACCAATGTCGAGACGGGCAAAAGCAAAACCTACAAGACCGGCGATTTCATCGTTGAAATGATCGGCACGTGGCACCAGGCCGTCAACGTTGGCGCTGATCCGGTCAAGCTGCTGGTCATCGACCAGGTCGAAGAGGGTACGGCCAACACGCTGCTGCGGAAGTAGTTCCGCCTACTCATGCCGTAGCGCCTCGATCGGGTCGAGCCGAGCGCCGCGCAAGGCAGGGAAGAAGCCGAACACCATGCCGATCAGCGCCGAGAACCCGACGGCGAGCAGGATGACGGCAGGGCTTGGCGAGAACGGGATCGACATCGTCACCGCTGCCAGTCCCGCCAGCGACAGTCCGAGCAGGATGCCGATGATGCCGCCGAGCAGCGACAGTACCGTCGCCTCGACCAGGAACTGGATGAGGATGTGGCGCTCATGCGCGCCAATGGCTAGGCGGATACCGATCTCGCGCGTGCGCTCGGTAACCGATACCAGCATGATGTTCATGATGCCGATGCCGCCGACCAGCAGGCTCACGCCGGCGACAGCGCCCAGCATGCCGGTCATGGTCGCGGTGGCGCTCGCCATCGTGTCGGCGATCTGGGTCATGTCGCGGATGTCGAAGTCGTTTTCACCGTCCGGCGGCACACGCCGTGCATCGCGCAGGACGCCTTCGACGCGCGGCAGAAGCACCGATGTCGGCGTGGTTTCGTCGGCTGAGACATAGATGTTATCGATGTTGCGGTTGCCGGCGATACGCCGCTGGAAGGCATGCAGCGGCATCAGCACGACATTGTCCTGGTCCTGGCCGAACCCGGTGTAGCCCTTTGCCTCGAGCAGGCCGATGACCTGGCAGCTCATGCGATTGACGCGAATTGCCTCGCCAACCGGATCGCCGGCGCCGAAGAATTGCTGGCGCACCGTCTCGCCGATCAGGCACACGCCCGTGCCGGAGCGGGTCTCGGATTCAGAGAATGGACGGCCGGACAGGATTTTCCAGTCGCGGGCGTCGAGAAAGGCGCTGTCGGTGCCGGTAACGCTGGTAACAAGGCTTTCCGTGCCGAAGACGGCGCGCACCTGTTTCTGCGCAGCCGGCGAAATAGCGCGGGCGCCGGACAATTGCCTCGACAGCGCTTCGGCGTCCTTTTCTTCGAGTGGCCGGGCAACGGAATCGGACGATCGTGGGCCGTTGAAGCGGCCGGAGCGCACCACGAGCAGGTTCGATCCCAGTTTGGAGATGTCGGCCTTGACCTTCTGCGTCGTTCCGGAACCGATGGTCAGCATGGCGATGACGGCGGCCACGCCAATGACAATGCCGAGTAGGGTGAGGAAAGAGCGCAGCGCATTGCGGCGGACCGATCGTAGCGCGAGACGGATGGTTTCCCAGATCACAGGGCTGCCTCCGCTGTCTTCGCGTCGGAAGCGACATGTCCGTCGAGGAAGCGGATCGTCCTGCTGGCATAGGCGGCGATATCCGGCTCGTGCGTGACCATGACGATGGTCAGGCCAAGCTCCTGGTTCAGCCGGGTGAGCAGGTCCATGATTTCGTGGCTGCGGGCGGTATCGAGATTGCCGGTCGGCTCGTCGGCCACCAGGAGCGTTGGGCGACTGACGATAGCACGGGCAATGGCCACGCGCTGCTGCTGGCCGCCGGAGAGCTCGGCCGGTGTGTGATGTTCGCGTCCGGTCAGTCCCACCTCGGCCAAGGCCTGCATGGCAAGCTGGCGGCGCTCACTATGGGCGACGCCGCGATAGATCAGCGGCAGTTCGACATTCTCGACAGCCGTGGTACGCGGCAGAAGATTGTAGCCCTGGAAGACGAAGCCGATATGCAGGTTGCGTAAGGTGGCGCGGCGGCTGCGGTCGAGCCGGCCGGCATCGACGCCCATGAAGCTGTAGGTGCCGGCGGTCGGCGTGTCGAGGCAGCCGACGATGTTCATCGCCGTGGACTTTCCGGAGCCGGAAGGGCCCATGATGGCGACGAATTCGCCACGCGGAATGGCCAGGTCAATGCCTGCCAGGGCATTTACCCGAGCCTCACCTACGCCATAGGTCTTCCAGACCTTGTCGAAGTTTATCAGGGGAGCCCCACGCATGGTCAGCTGCGCTGCTGGGCGGCGGTGATGACGAGATCGCCTTCGCCCAGTCCGGATAGAACCTCGGTCAGGTCGCCGTTGGTCGAACCCACGGTCACATCCACCGGACGAGGCTGGCCGTCCTTCAGGATGAACAGTCGACGTGTGCCTTCCGGACCCCGGCGCTGCTGGCGGTCGCGCGGACCCTGATTGACGCGACCGGTGCGGCCGGTGAACATCGACAACAGGCTGAATTCGGGATTGCGCGCATCCGAGGACGGGCGGAAACGGAAGGCGGAGGACGGCACCGTCAATGCACCTTTGGCCTGCTTGGTCACCACCGAGACGGTGGCCGTCATGCCGGGGCGCAGCAGCAATTCACCATTGTCCACCTCAAGGCGTGCCTTGTAAGTGACGACGCCGTCGGTCGTGACCGACGCGTAAGCGATTTCGCGGATTTGCGCGTTGAACGGACGCTCAGGGAAGGCATCGACGGTGAAGCGAGCATTCTGACCGGGCTGGACGGTGCCGATATCAGCCTCGTCGATTGCCGCCTGTACTTCCATCTTCTTCAGGTCGGCGGCGATGACGAACAGTACGGGCGCCTGCAGCGAGGAGGCCACCGTCTGGCCGGGATCGACCGAACGGGTGAGCACGATGCCGTCGATCGGCGCATAGATGGTGCTCTTGGCGAGGTCGGTCTGCTGCGCCTTCAGGTCGGCATTTGCGATCGCCAGGCTGGCTTCCGCGCTGTCCAGCGCTGCCTTTGCGCGGTCTCGCGCGGCCTGCGCGGTGTCCAGCGCCTGCTGGGTGGCCATGCCACGCTTGGTCAGTTCGGATGTGCGCGACAGGCTCTGCCCGCTTTCGCGCAACGTGACCTGTGCCGTTTCGACGGCAGCGGCTGCTGCCTTGGCGGATGCTTTCGCACGTTCGATCTGGACTTCCAGCTTGGTGGTGTCGAGCGCGGCCAGCACGTCACCCTTGTTGACCTGCTGGTTTTCTTCGACGGTGACCGTGCGCACGATGCCCGAGAGTTCGGAGGAAATGTCGACCTGGGTGAGGGGCTGCAAGGTGCCTGTCGCTGAAACCTGAACGGTGAGATCGGCGCGGGCAGCGGCTTGCGTGGTGTAGTCGATGCGGGCGGGTGTGCCTGCATACCAGCGCCAGCCACCAAAGGCGGCCGCGATGACAAGCGCGACAAGCACGGCATAAAGCCAGCCGCGCCGGCGCTGCTGCGTGGCACCGGGTATATCCAGGGACGCCTTGATGGCGGAAGTCTCTTCCACCGCTGGCCGCTTGACAGTCTGGTCCACGCTGGACCCCTATGCTGCTCGAAATGTCCCTACTTGCGACACATCAGGTTTTGTATGGGCAATAGCAAATTAATTTTCAGTCATGTTGGCAAACAGACGGGCAGGAATTCGGTTATGACGGCACGCAACTATCTGATTTATGACGTTTTTACCGGCGACAGGCTGGCTGGTAACCCACTGGCCGTGGTGCTGGATTGCGAAGGGCTCGACCTTGATGCCATGCAGCGCATTGCACGCGAGTTCAACCTGTCCGAATCGGTTTTCGTGCTCCCGCCGGAGAACCCGCGGCATCGTGCCCGTATCCGCATCTTTACGCCGGACTACGAGATGCCTTTCGCCGGCCATCCCACCGTCGGCAGCGCCATCGCCCTGACCGAGCTGGAGGACGGCAAGGAAGACGCCATCTTTGTGCTGGAGGAGAATATTGGCCCGGTGCGTTGCGCCGTCAGCCGTAGCGAAGGGACCACCTTCGCAGAGTTCGACCTCGCGAAACTGCCGGAACAGCTCAAGCTCACCGCTGAGCCGGAAGCGATTGGTGCGGCATTGGGGCTCGGACCGCACGAGATCGGTTTCGAGAATCACCGTGTCGCCTTTTTCAGCGCCGGCGTGCCTTACGTAACTATCCCGGTCGCGAATCTGAATGCGGCGGCCAAGGCACGGCTCAACAACGAGGTATGGGCACAGCTCGCGCCGAAGAAGAGTGAATGGTCCTTTGCCAGCCCGTACATCTATTGCCGCGAGACCGTGCACAAGGAGAGCGCTTTCCATGTGCGCATGATCGTGCCCGGCAATCCGTCTTACGAAGACCCGGCAACCGGCTCGGCGGCGGCGGCCTTTGCCGGCGCGATCATGCATTTCGACCAGCCGGGCGATGGCATGACGCGCTACTGGATCGAGCAGGGCCTGGAAATGGGCCGCCCGTCGCGAATCCGTCTCGAACTCGACGTCGCAGGCGGCAAGCTGGCGTCAGCCCGCATCGGTGGCCAGGCGGTGAAAGTGGGTGAGGGCAAGCTGTTCGTGTGAGCCGGCCACAATCGGGCCGCCAACAGGTGCGGCGAAAAGAACCGTATCGATTTGTCGGGAAATGAAGCGACAGGGGCTGGACAGGAGGGGGAGTGGCGGCTATATGCCCGCCCAAGCTGGTTTTCACCAGCCCCGCGTGGGTGATTAGCTCAGTTGGTAGAGCAGCTGACTCTTAATCAGCGGGTCGTAGGTTCGATCCCTACATCACCCACCATTTCAATCATTTAGCATCGAATCCGAGAGTGCCATTTTGCATGGCTGCTCGCGATCTTGTGGATAGCCGCGCCGGGTTTGTTCCGGCACGGATCGTTTCGACGATGTTGCCGCTGGCTAGAGCACGATCCCCGAAAAATTGCAGACTTTCGGACAAGATCCTGCGACAAAGAGGGACAAGCTGTGGTGGATCAGTCCCGATAGACGTCGACGTTGATGAAGTCGGGGTAGACATCGACCCTGATCGCCGGTGTCCCGTTCAAAATCGCATTCCGGGATGCTTTGCTGGCCGCTCCCCTGTTCAGCATGTTTTCGAGCTTGGCGCGGTTGCCCTTGTCGGAGAAGAACGAATCCGTCTCGTCTTCAGGGTCACCCTTTCCGTAGACATACAGATTGGCCCTGTCCTGGCGGATGATCGCGGCGACGCTGGTGAGGCGTTCGCCATTCGAGTTGAAATGGTCGGCGGCGCTCAGTCTGGCGACATAGGATTCAAGCTGCTGCGCGAAAGCAGCAGATGGCGGCACGGCCAGCAAAAGACCGACAGACAAGAACAGTGATTTCATGATGCCCTCTTTTCGAAGGGAGACTTAGCCGGTCCCGCTGCAACTGTCATCTCGGCTGGGTGAAATAGGAACCGCCAATGTCGGGTGTTGTCGGGCAGCTTTGAAAAGCCGAAGCGTTCCAGATCTTCGGCAGTTCAGACTGGCGCCACGATCAAACGAGAGGATGGGGTGATCGGGCTCGCCTCCCTCCAGACAGACTATGTTGCCTGAGCTCGCCGAGAACTGCTGTCAGGCGATCCCGATCAGCTGAGAACCTACCTAGCATGCACCAACCGCGACAGTGCGACGATCGTCGTATTCGGACTGCGAGGATGTCGATGACACGATCTATGCTAGATGGCCAAATAATCTGTAGTCGTGCAGCAGAGCCTGAGATAATGCTCCCGGCCACGGGTGAAGGTGGTAACTCAGCCTTAGGAGGCGATCGCGGCGTCAAAATCTGCCGGAGTAAAACAACGCCTGGATTTTTGGTTCCATTCTACAGTGTGAATTAACAGAAAACACTTGTGTTGGACTCGACATCGGACTCTTCACTCGCTTCATTTTCCTCTCGGCCTGGAGAGAAATTATGGGCGATATCAAACCGACGGAAGAAATCTCGGTTTCGACGGAACTGACTGAGACTGGGATAAAGGCTTCGATAAAGTCGCGAGCTCTATCTGCTTGGGATCGCTACTGGGGATCCCGAGCAGACAAACGGAGATCTCCAATCGATGCAGAGATTGCCGAAATCAATGCAATAGCAAATGCCCGGGTGAAGATCATCGATGTGTTGGGTGATCTTGGGGTCGATAAACTAAAGCATGACCCAAGTTTCGCAAATAGGGCAGTAGATGCGTTCCTCCCTTCACTTTTACGTCGCCAACAAAACAAGGACGCTATTTTGGATATCGCACTGGAGGATTTAAGGCACAATCCAGGGACCGACGGGCAAGCGAATGAAGGGCCGCAGAAACTTGATGACGGGTTTCTGGATCGCTTTGAGCGATATGCCGAGGACGCGACAGATGAGCAGGTGCGCGAGCGCTGGGCAAAGGTGCTGACGTCGGAGATTAGAAAACCTGGCACTTTTTCGATAAAGGTTCTTCGGGTGATCGATGAAATGGACAGCGATACTGCGAGAGCTTTCGAAAATGTGTGTCAGAACAGATTGACCAATGTGCTGCCTAAGGCGCTCACCGACGAACTTTCGTTCGCAACAAGATACCTACTGACGACGTCGGAACTGCTACTTGAGCCTGGCTTTGGACAAGTTAGGAAAGCGGCAGTTGTCACAGACTTCGATTCCAACGATTGGTGGTTCTGGCCATTTGGAAGTATCGCCCTTGCTATGCGAAAAACCGCCAATCTTCCTCCGCATATGGCCAATGTTCTCCATATCGCAGAAGATAAGCCGGCCTTGCCAACTTATGTGCTCACAGACGTAGCACAAAGGATTGCTTCGATACTGCCGGACCACTCCAATGATACTATTCGTGCTCTGGCAAAGAAGTTGATTGCTGTTGCGCCGGGTAGCGAACTTCACCTCTGTTTTCGGGAGACCGAAGGCGCCGACTGGGATTTCGTGGAGCAGATTACAAATGAATGATGGGGTGATTGGCAATCGGCCGACGTCACGGGCCATCGTATCCGAGGATTGCTATCCATCGAAACGTCAATCTAACTAGCCTTAGAGGCGCGTTGAAAGCGCTTGTGCTATTGCAGCGCTTCCTAGGCAATTATCGTATATCTATGGGGCTCGTATTTTCGCGGCCTGCCGCCTAAACCCACTACTTCCCGCAATAATGGTCGTTGATGTCGTTGACCGCGTTGGCGTCAGGGCCGATGCGGTGATAGGCGCAGGGGCCGACAGCCGTCGTGAACATCTGTTTGTCGTAGTAGCGCGGGCCGCCGAACAGCATCTCTACGACGGTGCGTCCGGCGGGCACATATCGCTCCTCGTGATGAACACGCTGCTTTTTGTGGTGGTGCTTCTTCTCGCCTGCGAAGGTGGGTGCGCTGAGGCCGATCGCCAGGACTGCCGTGAGTGCGCAGGTTGCGAAGTGCTTCATCGCCATCGAAAATCTCCATGCCGTTGGTCAGAAAGCAGCGGCCAGGGCGAAAGTTCCCCTAAGCACGGGAGATTCTCCGAAAAGCCGCGCGTTGGCAATGCCGTGCTGGAGGCTTTACGGCGCCTGGAGGACTAGCAGCCTGCCATCCGGCTATTTTTCCGAAACGCCGGCTTCCGCGAAGCTCGCCATGCCTGCGTGGCAGGCGAGCGCCGAACGGACGAGGTTGACAGCAAGGCAGGCTCCGGAGCCTTCACCGAGCCGCATGCCGAGATCGAGCAGCGGCGTGAGGCCAAGCGCCTGCAACAGGCCGCGATGGCCGGCTTCCGCCGAGACATGGGCCGCGATGGTGTGGGCAAGGCCAGCCGGATGGAGCTTGGCCAAGGGGGCCGCCGCTGCCGTGCAGACGAAACCGTCGAGCAGCACCGGCACGTTGCGGTGACGGGCGGCAAGCGTCGCGCCGAAGATGGCGGCGAGTTCACGTCCGCCGAGTGCTGCCGCTGCCTTGAGCGGGTCGGCAAGTGCCGCAGCGTGGCGGTTCAACCCAGCCTCGATGGCAACGATCTTGCGCTTCAGGCCGGCATCGTCGACGCCAGTACCACGACCGGTCCATTTCTCGGCGCCGCCGCCGAACAGGGCGGCGGAGATCGCCGCGGCCGGCGTGGTGTTGCCGATGCCCATTTCGCCCAGGCAGACCAGATCGAGATCCGCGTCCACGGCATCATAGCCGGCGGAGACGGCAGCCAGAAAAGCCGCTTCATCCATGGCGACACCTTGCGTG
The DNA here is from genome assembly GCF_002858745.1 of Mesorhizobium loti. Taxonomy (GTDB): domain Bacteria; phylum Pseudomonadota; class Alphaproteobacteria; order Rhizobiales; family Rhizobiaceae; genus Mesorhizobium; species Mesorhizobium loti_F. The sequence goes on from NZ_PJRO01000002.1 coordinate 238,082, forward strand.
AAGTCGCCGGTCGAATGATCGAGGTTGAGCGGAAGGACATCGAGCTCTGCTCCGGCCGCGCGGGCAAGCTGGTTGATGGCTGCACCGCCATGGGCGAAGTTGGCCACCATCTGCACCGTGACTTCAGACGGGTAGGCCGACACGCCCTGGGCGGTGACGCCATGGTTGCCCGCGAAAACGAACACCTTCACCCGATCGAGCCTGGGCATGTCGCGGCCCTGCCAGCGCGCCAGCCAGGCAGCGATGGTTTCCAGTCGGCCCAGGCTGCCCTGCGGCTTCGTCAACGTGTCCTGCCGGCTGGCGACCGCAGCTGCCGCTGCATCGCTGCCAGCCGGCAGATTGCGGCAGGCAGCGCGCAGTTCATCGAAGGATTTGAAGGGCATGACGGATTTGTCTCCGAAACAGAATCAGGTGAGCGCGACGGATGCGACGATGAGCACGGCGATTTCGCAAAGCTGCTGCAAGGCTCCGGCGGCGTCGCCGGTATGGCCGCCGATCTGGCGCAGGCAGAGCTTGCGGAAACCATGGAATATCAAGGCGAGCAGGATAGCGGCGGCAATTGCGCCTCCCAAGCCCAGCATCAACAGCGCAACACCACCCAGGATGACGCTGGCCTGCGCGGTGCCCTGCGAGACTGTGCCGACGCGGGTGGAGAGCCCCTCCGCGGTGGCAGGCGGCAGCCAGTGCAGGAAGGCACCGAGCAGGCCCCGTGAGGCGGCGTGAGCAGCGATCAGCGCCAGCAATACAGACCAGCCATTGGAGAATTCTGCCAGCGCGCTCCAGCGGATGAGGATGCTCAAGCCGAGCGCGGAAGCGCCATAAGCGCCGATGCGGCTGTCATGCATAATCTCCAGCTTGCGTTCCGGCGTGCGGCCACCGCCAAAACCGTCGGCGACATCGGAAAAACCATCCTCATGCAAGGAGCCGGTGGACAGGATCATCGCAGCCAGTGCCAGCGCGGCGGCCGGACTGGACGCGACGCCAAGGCTCGTCGCCAGCGTAAATACGGCCGCTCCAACAACTGCCACCACCAGGCCGGCGATCGGTGCCGCCCAGATCGCGTCGGCCAGCTTGCGCTCGCCGAAATCGAGGACGGGCAGCGGCAGGCGCGTGAAGAAGACCAGCGACAACGCGATGTCGGTGGCGATCCTGGCCGGAGCGGAATTGGTGCTCATGGGTTTATCGCAATGGCATGGAAAAAGGTGCCGCTGACATGGCCACGCCGCGCGCCCGATGCGCCAAGCGGATTACCCTGTCCGTCGGCGAGGTCGGCAAGCGGTTCGTCCGAGCCGGCATCAATCACCTGCGCATAGTGGAATTCATGGCCGCGCACGATCGTACCGGCCAATCCCAAGGCGCAATCGCTCTTCAGTCTCGCTTCGCGGTAACCGAGATTCATCTTTCGTTTTGCAAAAGACGTCGAGTGGCCGAGCAGATCGAGCATCGGATGGGCGACGCCCTCAGCGTCTTCGAGTGCCGTTCCCAGCGTCATGAAACCACCGCACTCGCCGTGAACCGGTTTTGTCGTGGCGAAGCGTAGCATGCCGGTGCGGAATTTCCCGGCGGCAGCGAGCTTGCCGGCATGCAGTTCCGGATAACCACCGGGCAGCCAGCAGACATCGCAACCAGCATCCGGAGCCTCATCGGCAAGCGGCGAGAAAGGCACGATCTCGGCGCCGGCCTCGCGCCAATGCGCGGCGACATGCGGATAGACGAAGGTGAAGGCGGCGTCCTCGGCAAGCGCAATGCGCTGGCCGGGTGGTGGCAGTGCCGCGCCGAAGCTGCCCTCTGCGGGTGCCAGTGGTGTGGCAAGCGCCATGATCGCATCGAGGTTGAGTGAAGTCTCGGCCATGTCGGCCAGCCGGTCGAGATGCGACATCAGGCCGGCATGTTCGCTGGCCTGCACGAGACCGAGATGGCGCTCGGGCAAGGCCAGAGCCGAATCGCGCTGGATCGCGCCGACCACCGGCAGGCCGAGCGCCTCGATGGCGTCGGCGCACAGCTTGCGATGACGCTCGCTGCCGAGGCGATTGAGCACGACGCCGGCAATGCGCACATTGGGATCGTAGCAGGAAAAGCCCTTGGCGATCGCCGCTGCTGTCGTCGATTGGCCGGAAACGTCGAGCACCAGAAGCACCGGCAATCGGTAGAGCCGGGCGAGATCGGCCGCCGAACCGGTACGCCCGTCCGGTGAGGGAATGCCGTCGAACAGGCCCATGGCGCTTTCCAGCACCACCAGCTCGGCATCGCCGGCGGCGCGTGCCGCCAGGCCATTGAGCAGGGAAGGCGGCATCGCCCAGCTGTCCAGGTTGACGCCGGGAAGACCGGTAGCCGCGGCGTGGAAACCCGGATCGATATAGTCGGGACCGGATTTTGCGCCGCGCACGCGCACGCCGCGGCGCGCCAGTGCGCGCAGAATGCCGATGGTGACGCTGGTCTTGCCGGAGCCGGAGCGCGGTGCGCCGACGATGATGGCGCTGGCGTTCATGGCTTTGCCGCCAGCCGTTCGCGCATGGCGACGATGCCGCCGACGACGATGAGCGCCGGTGAAACGACCGCTTCGCGTGCGGCCGCCTCGACCAGCGTGCCGAGTGTGGCGACGATCGTGCGTTCCTGCGGCAGCGTGGCGTTTTCGATCAGCGCCGCCGGCGTATCCGATGCCAGCCCGCCCGCGAGCAGATCGGCGACCGTCGCCTCGATGTGGGTCAGGCCCATATAGATGATGATGGGCTGGCCGGTGCGGGCGAGTGCCTGCCAGTCCGGGCGGTCGTCGGAGACTGCGGCAAAGCCGGTCGCCAGGATGATGGCGCCGTTGATGCCACGCATCGTCGCCGGAATTCCGGCCGAGGTCAGGCCGCCAAAGGCGGAGGTCACGCCGGGCAGGACACGATAAGGAATGCCATTTTCGGTCAGCGCCAACGTTTCCTCGCCACCGCGCCCGAACACGTATGGGTGGCCACCCTTCAGGCGCACCACCTTGCGGCCTTCCTGGGCGAGCTTCACCAGAAGGGTGTTGATCTCGCCCTGCGGGATGGACAGGCGGCCGCCGCGCTTGCCGACGTAGAATTTTTCAGCCTGTTCGGCGACCGCGATGATCTCCTTCGAGACCAGTGCGTCATGCACCAGCGCGTCGGCCTGGCTCAGCGCGGAGAGCACTTCCAGCGTGAGCAGGCTGGGATCGCCCGGTCCGGAGCCGGCCAGCCAGACGTGGCCGGGCTCAAGTTGCGGCTTGTGAGCGGTGAGCCGTTCGAACGTCATGGAGAGCGTCATTGCCGGTTCCTGAAACGGCGCTGGTAATAGGGATCGTAGAGCGAGCTTTCGGTGAAATCCTGCGCCGCCAGCGAGCGCCCGACGAAGATCAGCGCTGTGCGTTCGATCGGATCGGCGGCGAGCGCGGAAGCTACCGTCTCCAAAGTCGCGCGGATGACGCGCTCGTCTGGCCACGTGGCGCGGAAGACGATGGCGACCGGGCAATCGCCGCCATAGTGCGGGGTCAGCTCCGTCACCACCTGCTCGATGGCGTGGATGGCAAGGTGGATCGCCAGCGTCGCGCCGGTGCGACCAAAGGCAGACAAGGTTTCACCCGGCGGCATCTTGGAGGCGCGGCCTGAAACGCGGGTCAGCACCAGGCTTTGCGCCACTTCCGGGATGGTCAGTTCGTGCTTGAGCACTGCCGCGGCAGCGGCGAAGGAAGGCACGCCGGGGGTCAGTGTATAGGCGATGTCGTTACGTTCCAGGCGGCGGATCTGCTCGGCGACGGCGCTCCACACCGAAAGATCGCCGGAGTGCAGCCTCGCCACATCCTGCCCTGCCTTGTCTGCGGCAATATATTCGGCCTCGATTTCGTCCAGCGACATCGGCGCGGTGTCGACCAGCCTCGTGCCGGCGGCACAATGATCGAGCAGTTCCGGCGCCACGATCGAGCCGGCGTAGAGGCAGACGGGGCAGGAGGCGAGCAGCCTGGCGCCGCGCAAGGTGATGAGGTCGGCAGCCCCCGGGCCGGCGCCGATGAAATGCACGGTCATGCCGAAGCTCCGCTGACAGCTATGGCGCAGGTAACGGCGCCTGTGATGAGGCGCGGTCCCAGCAGGCGCGCATCCTTGCCTGCCGCCGCGAGCGCCGCGCTTTCCGAAACGGATGACGAGCCGGCAACAGCGAGGGAAATGTCGGAGCGGGTGAGGGTGTCTTGGGCATTTTCCCCATCAGCGCCTTCGACGACGATCACCTCGAGGCCAAGCTGGCGGGCAGCGGCAAAGATGGCTGCCTCGTCCTGCTTGAAAGTGGTGGTGGCGAGTGCGGAAAGTGCTGCACGATCGAGGTCGTGGCTGCGAAGTGCTGCGTCTACCGCCGCCACAACATCGGCCGCGTCGACGCCTCTGCGGCAGCCTATTCCCGCAACGATCATGGCTTGATCCAGCTCCATTGCGTTACCGGCAGTGCTGGGCGCCAGGCCTGCATGGTGCCGACGGGAGCAGCGCGCGAAATGCCGATGCGGGTCAGCGTGCCGCCCAGTTCTGCCTGGCGAGCGACCAGCAACGCCTCCATCTCGAGTGTCACGGCATTGGCCACGCAGCGTCCGCCAGATGGCAACGCTTTCAGGGCAGCATCGAACACGCCAGCATCAGTGCCGCCGCCGCCGATGAAGATGACGTCGGGCGCCGGCAGGCCGGCCAATGCCTTCGGTGCCTCGCCTTCGACCACCGCCAGCCCAGGCACGCCGAAGGCGGATGCATTGCGCTGGATACGCTCGGCACGCTCGGCATTGGCCTCGACGGCGACGGCGCGCAGCGAAGGATGCGCCAGCATCCATTCTATGGCGACGGTACCCGAGCCCGCACCGATGTCCCACAGCACTTCGCCGTGGCGCGGTGCCAACGCCGACAGCGTCATGGCGCGCACTTCGCGTTTGGTGATCTGGCCATCGGTCTCGAACAAGTCATCGGGGAGACCAGACGCCAAGGTCAGGATGCGCGCCTGCGCTTCCGATTCAATTTCGAACGCCAGCACATTGAGCGGATTGATGTTTTTGATATTGAAATCACCGGCGCGGGCACTGCGGACGACTTCGTCCGGTCCGCCCAAAGCCTCCAGTACAGTCAGCCGGGTCGGTCCGAAACCAAGTTCCGAAAGCAGCGCCGCCACTTTGCTTGGCGCCACGCCGTCAGAGGTCAACGCCAAGATCCTGGCGCCGGGATGCAGCAACGGCCGGACCAGGTCGAGCGGGCGGCCATGCAGGGAAATCGTCTCGATGTCCTGCAGCGCCCAGCCGAGCCGCGAGGCAGCGAGCGCGATGGAAGAGGGAGCAGGCACAACCACCATGTCGGCAGCCGCGACCTTGCGCGCCAGTGTCACGCCAACGCCGTGGAAGAAGGGATCGCCGGACGCGAGCACGCAGACGCGTCGACCGGCGCGGTCGAGAACCGCTTCCATTTCCGGATCGAAAGGTATCGGCCACTGATGCATCTCGCCGGTGACGAGGGAACCGGCGAGGTCGAAATGGCGTTTGCCGCCGAAGACGAACTCGGCGTCCGCAATCAGCCGCTTGGCCTCGTCGCCCAGACCCGCTACACCGTCCTCGCCGATGCCGACAATGGCAAGCCAGGCTGGCAAGGCGTGCGTTTCTTTCTCAGCAGGCATGATGTCCCACCGCATTCTCATTCTGGGCGGAACGACCGAAGCCAGGCAACTGGCTGGCCAGCTGGTGGCAAAACCCGATATCGAGCTGATCCTTTCGCTGGCGGGCCGCACCGAAAATCCGGTTGCCCAGCAGGTGCCGACGCGGGTCGGCGGTTTCGGTGGCGCCGAAGGCCTGGCGGCCTATCTGAAGCACATCGAGGCCGACCTGCTGATCGATGCGACGCATCCTTACGCGGCGCGCATTTCCGCCAATGCGGCCACAGCCGCGCAGCTTGCCGGCGTGCCGATCCTGGCGTTGCGCCGTCCCGGCTGGGAGCGGCGGGAGGGCGATCGCTGGACGGAAGTGGATGATGCTGCCGCTGCTGCCGTCGCGTTGGGTCTCATCGCTCGACGTGTTTTCCTGGCGCTCGGACGCCAGGAGGTCGGCGCCTTCGAAGCCGCCGCGCAACATCACTATCTGCTGCGTAGCGTCGACCCTGTCGAGCCACCGCTTGGTGTTCCCCATGTCGACTATCTGCTGGCGCGAGGACCCTTCCGTGAGGCGGATGAGTATCAACTGCTGGTCGAACACCACATCGACGTCATGGTTTCCAAGAACAGCGGCGGCGAGGCGACCTATGGCAAGATCGCCGCAGCGCGGGCGCTCGGCATCGAGGTGGTGATGATCCGCAGGCCGGTTCTGCCGACGGTCCCTTCGGCGCCCAACATCCCGGAGCTGCTCGCCATCGTCGATCATTCCCTGCGTCCCGTTGCAGAGCGCGGCGTGTAGACCAGCACCGGCTTGCCGCTACGCTTGATGATACGGGTTTCGGGCGATCCGATGATGACGCAGGTTGCCATATCCGCCATGTCGGCCCTGGCGAACGCCAGTGAAGCGACTTCGATGCGCTCGTCCGGGCGGCCAGCCGCGCGGCCAAAAATCACCGGCGTAGTGCCTGGCAAGACGGCGGCGAGTGCCTCGAAGGCGCGTCCAAGCTGCCAGGGGCGCGCCTTGCTGATCGGATTGTAGAGGGCGATCACGAAACCGGCGCCGGCTGCCGCAAGCAGCCTCAACTCGATCAGATCCCAGGGCTTCAGATTGTCGGACAACGAGATGGCGCAGAAATCGTGGCCGAGCGGAGCGCCGGCACGAGCTGCCACGGCCAGCATGGCGGTAACGCCCGGCACGATCTGCAGGTCGATGTCGCGCCATTCGGCCGGGCCATCCTCGATCGCCTCGCACACCGCGGCGGCCATCGCAAAGACGCCTGGATCACCGCCGGAGACGACAGCCACCGCATGGCCGTCCGCCGCCTTGACGATCGCTTCCTTGGCGCGCGCCAGTTCCTCGCGATTGTCGGAAGCGATCGGGGTTTGGTGCGGCTTCAGTTCGAGCCGGTCGACATAAGGCTTGTAGCCATAGAAGAACTCGGCCTGCGCGACCGCATGGTTCGCTTCCGGGGTGACCTGGTCGGCATTGCCGGGGCCAAGGCCGATGACGAAGAGGCGGCCGCTCATAGGCTGGCCTCCGGGCGCCCGGACCAGCCCGCCACCAGCACCACGGCGAAGTAGGGCGCCTTGTCGTCTTGCTTGTCCTGCAACCGCATCGAGACCGACCCTGGCATGGTGCCGCGTTCGACATAGACGGCGCGCGCGAGCTTGCCGGTGGCATCCAGCGCGCGACGGATCTTCGGCAGGTTGCGGCCGACCTTCATGATGACGGCGGCGTCGGTGTCGGCCAGCCGGCGCGTCAGTTCGAACTCGCTCATCGTGCCGGGCAAGACGGTCAGCACATCGTCACCTTGCACGATCGGCAGTCCGTTGGCCGACCAGCAGCCGGACATCGCCGTCACGCCAGGAATGACTTCGGTCGGGTAGCGATGCGCGAGACGGACATGCAGGTGCATGTACGAACCATAGAAGAGCGGATCGCCTTCGGAGAGGATAGCGACGGTGCGGCCCTGATCGAGATGTTGGGCAACCTTGGCTGCGGAGTCCTCGTAAAAGCCGGTGATCGCAGCCTTGTAGTCGTCGCTGTCCTTGTCGATTTCGATGGTCACCGGGTAGACCAGCGGCAATTCTATCCAGTCTGGGCGATAATGAGCGCCGACGATGGTGCGGGCATTGCCGTTGGCGCCGCGCTTGGAAAAATGCGCCACCACATCTGCCTCGGCCAGCGCGCGCACGGCCTTCAGCGTCATCAATTCGGGATCGCCGGGGCCGGTGCCAACACCGATGAGGCGGCCTTTTGCCAGCGCGCTCACAGGCCAGGCCTCGCCAGCGAATTCAGCGCGGCGGCGGTCATGGCACTACCACCCAGTCGACCGCGTACGATCGCAAACGGCACACCGTAGGAATTCTCGGCCAGCGCGTCCTTGGATTCGGCTGCGCCGACAAATCCAACCGGCATGCCGATGATCGCGGCCGGTTTCGGCGCACCGTCGCGCAGTTTTTCCAGCAGATAAAACAGCGCTGTCGGCGCGTTGCCGATGGCAACCACTGCGCCGGCAAGCCGATCGGTCCACAGGTCGATTGCGGCAGCCGAGCGTGTGTTGCCTATCGCCTTGGCGATTTCGGCAGTGCGGGGATCGCGCAGCATACAGACCACGTCGTTGCCGGCCGGCAGGCGGGCACGGGTGACGCCATGCGACACCATTTCGGCGTCGCACAGGATCGGCGCGCCTGATTTGAGCGCATCGCGTGCAGCAGTGGCGAAATCGGACGAAAAGACGAAATGCCGTGCCGCTTCGACCTGGCCGCAGGCATGGATCATGCGGATGGCAATGTCGGCTTCAGCGTCGGAGAAGCGCGACAAATCGGCTTCGGCACGGATGATGGCAAAGGAGCGCTCGTAGATGGCGTTGCCGTCATGAATGTAGTCGTAGGCAGCCATACTCAATCCGTACTCAATCTCGCGAAGGCGTCGGTGATCGCCGCTTCGCCCAGCCGGGCAAGGGAGGCGGCGAATGTTTCGTTGCTGTGCCTGGCGCTGTCGGCCAGCTCAGCGACGCGGCCAAGGCCGCGTGCGGCTTCATATCGCGGGCTGTATCGGGGCGGAAGAGCCTTCGCCGTCCCGTCCACGACAAGTCCGGCTCCGTTTTCGCCGCCGACCAATGTGAGCGCCGCAGTCGCCGGGTGTGCGCAGCCCTTGGCGCAGCCGGAAATATGCAAGGTGAAAGAGCCGTCGAGCAAGCCGGCATGGTTGGACGCAACCGTTTCGGCAACCTCGCGTGTCGCGATCCGGCCGGAGGCGCAGGCGGGTTCGCCCGGGCAGGCCGCGATGTGCAGACGCGGGTCGGCGACGTCGGTCACGAAGCCAAACGTGCTGGCTGCCTGCTGCAGGTCGGCACAGACTTTCTTGGTCAGGCCCATGAACAGAAGCGTGCGTTGCGGCGCCGGGCGGATTTCCTCGGTACCGCGTGCGGCCGCTTCCGTGCAGAGTTTCGCAATCCGTTCCGCGGGCATCGAGCCGAAAGGCAGGGCGATGCCGACCGTAGAAGCGTGATTAACGAGAGACAGGATTCCTATGGGAATAGAATCGGTTGGGTGACGTCGTTCAGATAGCGATGCAGCGCTGCCGGACGTCATGGTGAATGGGTGGGTTAAGTCACGCGCACGACTTTCGCGACCTTTCGCTGCAACGGCTTGAAGGATCGCCAATGCCGCCTCGCATGCGCCTGCTTCATCCAGCAAAGCCTGCGGCCGCGCGGTGATCGCCGTTCCGCCAGTCGAGAGCTGCCATCTCGTGCTGCCGCGTTCTGGGATCGCGACGAGCCGGATGTCGGCCAGGACCGCGTCCAGACTGACAGCTCCGCCGCCGTCGACGACAACGGAGACTTTCGGTCCGAGCTTGCTGGGCAGATCGGTTTTTGCGATCGCGGCGCGGATCGCCTCGGCCAGCGGGCGCGGGTCGGCGATCTCCTGCTGGTCGAGCCCGGCCAGGGGGCCAGTTTCGACGGGAACACCGGTTCGCACGACAATGCCCAGTGCGTTCACTTCAATGGCGAGCTGGCCGGCGCTTGCGGCGGTCAGGCCGCGGATCTGGATCGAACCGCGCGCGGTAATTTCCATGATGCCGTTGCCGTGTCTCGCGGCGGATTCCGAGAGTCCGATCAGAGCCTTGGGAGAAAGTCCTCCAGCAACCGGATTGAGCCGCACCAAAAGCCCGTCGCCAGTCTGCATCGGTGTCGACAAGGCGGGGCAAGCACCGCGGCGCTGGAAGGCATTCATTCCGCCGCCTCCGCTCCCTTTGGCACATGGCCCTGGGCTTCAGCAATCAACGCGGCAAGATCGTCGTCGACCGAATTGCGCAGCGGATGCCAAAGGCCGCGCCGTCTGGCCGACTGGAAGCGCTCGGCGATGAATTTGGCCGCCTGCGGGTTCTCTGCCAGCAGAAAGGCGCGTACCGCCTCGTCGCCCAGATAGGCATCGTGCACGGTGCCTATCAGATGGCCGGCAATAGCGTGCGTGGTCTCGGCGAAGCCGATCAGGCGGTCGACCGTTTCAGCGAATTCGGAGGCGCCACGCGGTCCGTGCCGCATCTGCCCCTCGATGAAACGGCGGTTGATGGCGCGGGCCCGTACCACGCGCGTTACGGCTTCCGATACGGAGCGCGGTCTGGGCTTTGCGGGATCGGTGGTGTCGAGAACAATGACGTCGGCGCTTTTGCCAAGTGCGGCAACAGCTGCCGCGAAGCCACCGATGAAAGCGACATCGGCTGAACCTTCAAGGATGTCGCGGCCTGGATCGTCGCCGGTGTGGACAAGCAAATCGGCCTCCGCGATGCGGCCGGCAAAGGCGCCGGGCGCAGCGGAGCCTTCGCCTTCTGCGCCGCCATAGGCATGCGAGCCCGCTTCGAGATAGGCACGGCCAAGCTCTTCGCGGTGTTCCCATTCGCCGCCGGCAAGCATCGCCTCCAGGCCTGCGCCGTAAGTGCCGGGCGAAGAGCCGAAGATGCGCGGTTCGAGCCGGCCAGCCGCGCGCGTCGCTGCAGCAAGCGGGTTTTCGCTGTCGTCCTCGTCGCGCTGGGCGACCGCACGCGCCGCTGCGTCGATCAACGCGATCTGGGTCGGAAACATGTCGCGGAACAGGCCGGAAATGCGCCAGGTGACGTCGACGCGCGGCCGTCCGAGTGTGGCGGGCGGCAGCACCTCGATGCCGGTGACGCGACCGGTGCCGGCATCCCATTGCGGTCGGCATCCCATCAGCGCCAGGCCCTGCGCGATTTCTTCGCCGCCAGTGCGCAAGGACGCCGAGCCCCAGAGATCAATGACCAGAGAACGAGGCCAGTCGCCATGGCTTTGCATGTAGCTCACCACGATCTCGTCGGCTGCGGCCTTGCCGAGGTCGAAGGCGGTCGGCGTCGGCATGGTGCGCGGATCGGCAGTGAACAGGTTGCGGCCGGTCGGCAGGACGTCGGTGCGGCCACGCGCGGGCGCGCCTGCCGGACCAGCGGTGATATGGCGGCCGTCGAGGGAAGCGAGCAGCGCCGCCTTCTCGTTGGCCGCGCTTTGCAGGCGCAGCGGGTCGACTTCTCCGTCCGGAGCACGGCCATAGATATGCAGGCCGTCCTTGATCGCGAAATCCTTGAGATCGCACAGCCAGGCGTCGATGCGGCGCAGCGCCTCATCGGGCGCATCGGTTTTAGCCACACCGGCTTCCGAGGCGAGGCCGGTTTTCGCAGCCGTTTCGACGATCAGCTTCGCCAACCGGTCGCGCCGGCGGCGGTCGAGACCGTCGGCCTGAGCATATTCATCAACCAGCCGCTCAAGCTCCTGCTGGTGATCGTCCAGGCCGGCGCCGGTCAACGGTGGTGGCAGATGGCCGAGGGTGACTGCGGCGATGCGGCGCTTGGCTTGCGCCGCCTCGCCAGGATTGGAGACGATGAAAGGATAGATCACCGGCAGCGCGCCGGTGACGATTTCCGGGAAACAGTTTTGGCCAAGAGCGACTGTCTTTCCGGGCAGCCACTCCAGGGTGCCATGCGCGCCGACATGGACGATCGCATGCACGGCAAGTGATTTCTGCAGCCACAGGCCGAAGGCGACCAGTTCGTGACGCGGCGGCAGCGTCGGATCGTGATAGTCGGCGCGGCGGTCGGCGGAGCGGCCACGGTCCGGCGCCAGAGCCACGGTGACATTGCCAAACGTCGCTGCGCGGAAAGGAAAGTGAGGCGACGCAGCTTCGCCCCATGCATCGAGGACCGTCTGCAGCGCGTCTGCCGGCAGGCTTCTGGAAAGCGCAGCATAATCGTGCGCTGTGAGATATTCGCCACTTTGTTCCAGAAGCTCGAGCAATCCACGCGGGGATTCAGGAATCTTCTCAACCGTGTAACCGGCATCCTTAAGGTCGCGCAGCATGGCGAGCACGGAGGAGGGCACATCGAGGCCGACCGCGTAACCGGTGCGACCAGGTGCACTTGGATAATCGGGGATGAGGATAACGAGGCGCCGTTCGGCAGGTGCCGCCCGCTGAAGCCGGATATGCGCAGCGATACGGTCGGCGACCCGCTCGACCCGATCGGGTTCGGGCCTGTTGGCGAAAGTGCGGAAGGCAAGAGCTGTATCCGCCTCCAGCTCGGCCTTGAAGGAAACGGCGCCGGCGAGAATGCGGCCATCCAGTTCCGGCAGCACGACATGCATGGCAAGATCGGCCGGAGCCAGGCCGCGCTGGTTGGTTTCCCAGGCGTCGCGGCGCGTGGTGGCGACGATGGCCTGGAACACCGGCACGCCGGCACGATCGAAGAGGGTTTCAGCGCCCGGTTCTGCGCCGGACGCAAAAGCGGTCGCGGTGATGATGGCAGAAGGCTTCAGTGCGGCGAGTGCATCTTCCACGAAATCCAGGGAAGTCTTGTCTTTGAGGCTAGCGACGAAGATCGGCACTGCCGCGATGTCGTGCGCCTCAAGTGCGTCAACCAGAGCATCGACAGGCGCAGCGTCGGCCGCCAGCAGCATTGAGCGATAGAACAGGATCGGAAGTACGGGCTTGCCAGTGCAAGGTGATGGAGGCGTATCCAACACACCCACGCCTGGCCGATAAAATCCCGCCTTGGGCACCTCGACCGGTTGAGCGACAGCCACGTCGCGGCCGCAAAGTGCGGCTAGGCGCTGGAGCAGTGCGGTCATGTTGGTGGGCCCGCCCTGACGGAAATAGGAAAGCAGCGCGGCAAGCTCACCCGCAGGCAGGGTGGAGGCTTCAATGAGGCGCGAATCTTCGTCATGGGATTCGCCGGGCAGCAGCGCCAGCTTGATGCCTTTGGTGCGGGCTTTCGCTGCAAGCTGGTCGCAGCCGTAGCGCCACCAATCATAGCCGCCCAGGATACGCACAAGGATCACCTTGGCGTGCTGCGCGACGCTATCAATCCAAAGATCGACAGACATGGGATGGCGGAGATCGCGGAGCGCCGCCAGCCGCATCGAGGGCAAGGTGCCGGCATCCGCCTGCCAGGCGACCGCCAGCCCGGCCAGATCGCTGTCCGTGAAGGACAAAGCCACCATCTCCGCCGGCTGCTGGCGCAGGTCGACCGGCTCGGCGATGTCGTCGAGCGAAGCGGAGGTGGTGGTCAGGATATGCATGGCCCGAACACCTTACAAGTTTGCTTGCGGGCTTTCATCGCCTCGTTTCGTTGTCGCGGCGTTGGGAATCGGAAAAGCTAGGCCGTTGGCTTCCCGCCCGCTGCGCGTTCGTTTTCTTACCCCACCAGAATGCGTTCGATCGCCGGGCGGTCCAGACCCTTGAGGCCGATAACCACGAGGCGTGAGCGGCGGTCATCCTCGGCCGCCCAGGCGCGATCGTAATAGTGGTTCACACGCGGGCCGACCGCCTGCAGCAGAAGCCGCATCGGCTTGGTGCCGACCTCGACGAAACCCTTCACGCGCAGCACGTTTTCCTTGTCGGCGGCTTCCGCGACACGGCGGGCGAGATCGTCCGGATCGGCAACGGCCGGGATCTCGACGACGAAAGAATCGAAGTCGTCATGCTCATGGTCGCCCATGCCGTCATGATGGCTCTTGCGGTTCTCGATGTCGTCCTCGACGGCAAGGCCGAGCCCGAGCAACACTGTTGGATCGACCTTGCCATGGGCAGTCGGCACCACCTTGACGGCACGCGAGAGATGCTCGCTGAGCACGGCATTGGCACGCGCTGCACCAGCCTCGTCCAGCAGGTCGTTCTTGGAGAGGATGATCAGATCAGCGCAGGCGACCTGGTCCTCAAACACTTCCTCGACCGGGTCGTCATGGTCGAGCGTAGCATCGGCAGCGCGCTGCGCGGCGAGCGCATCCATGTCTGAGGCAACACGACCCTCTGCAAGGGCCGGGCCGTCGACCACCGCGATGACGCCGTCAACGGTGACGCGGTTCTTTACGGTTGGCCACTGGAAGGCCTGCACCAGCGGCTTCGGCAATGCGAGGCCGGAGGTTTCGATCAGGATGTGGTCGACCTTCGGCGTACGCGCGAGGATCTGGTCAAGCGCAGGCACGAAGTCGTCGGCGACCGTACAGCAGATGCAGCCATTGGCGAGCTCGACGATGTTTTCTTCCGGGCAGGTGTCGATGCCGCAGCCTTTGAGGATTTCGCCATCGACACCGACATCGCCGAATTCGTTGACGATGAGAGCCAGTCGCTTGCCTTTCGCGTTTTCGAGGATGTTGCGGATCAGCGTCGTCTTGCCGGCGCCGAGGAAGCCGGTGACGACAGTGCAGGGCACGCGGGAAACGGAAGCGGTCATATCTGGTCCTTCAACATAGCGAGGGGAGGGATGCGCGCGACGAGGCCGCGCTTGAGGGAATCGGGACGGCCGCGCCATGGGATGAGGCCGTCCTGCGATGTTGCGAAGAGTTCTGCGCCGGTGACGAGGTCTGAGCCCGATTCGACGCTTAAGTCACCGAAGACATAACTCCAGCAACCGTCGCGCAGCAGTGCAGCCGAAAGCCGGCGCTTGCAATTGCCGAGACACTCGACGGTGCGGATTTCAATGGTCCCGCTATCTTGGGCCGCGGCGCGGGTGGCTTCGGCCAACAGCGCGCCTGCGCGAGGATGAGCATCGGAGCCGTTTTCGTCCCGACAGGACGAGCATATCACGATGGTGACCGGCGCGATCCCCGCGTCCGCTGTCACACTCTCCGCCTCAGCCGAAAAATTGCCCTTACAATCCAAATTAGGCTCCTTGCCCGGGACACCCGCCAGGCGTTGGGATTCTGGTGTGACGGCAGGTCTCCTGGCTCGCGGGTCGGTGCCTTGGTGCCGCCTTCCCGGGAAAACCCAGTGGCTATCGGCCTTGGCTCGCCGCTCACAGTTGCGGGGACAGCCGCGGAATTGAGGTTTTCGCCTCGCACCGCATTCCCTCTTCGCTCCTCCTGGTGAAGGGAGGAGACCGTCTTTGCCGGATTTAGGCTTGGGCAGGCCGCGCTGTCAACGCGCGGTAACGGCGGATAACGTCGCAAGCGTGTTGGTGCGCAGTCGGCCTGATCAAATTACGACGCAATCGCGGGTGCGTCGTTCGATGTCCAGGTTCGCTGCGAGGAAGTCGATGAAAAGCCGTGTCTTGGCGAGCGGCAGGCGGGCTACCGGCCAAACGATGTGGACCGGGACCGCTGGCTGTTCGAAATCCTCCAGAATCACCTCGACGGTGTTGCTGTCGACGAGATCCTGGATCTGCCAGAGAGGCACGCGACCAATGCCAAGACCGACAGCGACTGCCGCGTGGCTGGCGGCGGCGTTGTCGAGATGCAGCCGTCTATCCACCTTGACGGTCAGCGACTTGCCGCCGTCCCGGAATTGCCAGGCGCCGGCATCGCGATCGGTGTTGCGGAAGACGCATGGATGTTGTGCCAGTTCGCTGGGGTGGCGGGGGCGGCCATGTTTGCCGAAATAGGATGGTGCGCCGAAGACAACGCGGCGCATGGCGCCGAGTCGGCGCGCTTTCAGGTCGGAATCCGGCAATTCACCGATGCGGATGGCAAGGTCGATCCCTTCCTGGGCGAGGTCGACAAAGCGGTTCGACAGGCTGAGTTCCACCTCCAGCTTGGGGTGCAACTCCATGAACCGAGCGACGACGGGGATGAGATAGCTCGGCCCGAACAGCTCTGGTCCGCCGACCCTCAGCAGTCCGGAAGGCTCGGCGCTACGGTTGCCTGCTTCGGTCCTGGCCTCGGCAATCTCCAGAAGTGCTGGTTTTACCCGGCGGTAGAAATCATGTCCTGCCTCGGTGGGCTGTGTCTTGTGGGTCGTGCGGCGGACGAGTTCGACGCCGACGCTTTTTTCGAGGGTTGCCAGCGAACGGCTGACCGCCTGGAGAGAACGACCAAGGTGGCGAGCGGCGGCTGACAGGTTGCCGCGTTCGACGATGGCCAGGAACGCTTCGACATCACCAAACCGATCCATGACGGTTCTCCGATTTTCGAGAGACGATATCACGGATTGATCATCTACCAATCGACAAGCGGGACACCGATGTTTCGGACAGATGCTTTCAAAAAGGAAGGAACACCGATGTCGGACGCGAACAGGAAAACCATCCTCGTGGTCGGCGCCTCCGGTCGCAGCGGCGGCTATGTCGCGGCGGAGCTTGCCCGGCGCGGCGTCGTCGTGCGGGCGTTGGTGCGCAACACGGCCGCCGCGCAGGCGGCGCGTGCGAACGGTGCGTCGGAAATCGCGAGCGGTGATCTGCGCGACACGGAAAGTCTCGATGGCGCGCTGAAGGGTGTTCATGGGGTCTACCATGTCGGGCCGCCCTTCGTGGCAGACGAACCGGCACTCGGGACAGCCATGGTCGACGCCGCAAGGCGGGCAAGGGTTGGCAAGTTCGTGTTTTCGTCGGTCATCCATCCGGCCAACGGGCTGGCTAATCATGCCAGTAAATTGCCCGTGGAGGAGGCATTGCTGCGCTCAAATCTGGATTACACCATTCTCTATCCTGCCACTCTGTTCCAGAATATCGCGCCAGCCTGGCAGGCTGTGATCCGGAACGGCTTGTTCGCTGAACCCTTTTCCAACACGGCGCGGCTGGCACGCGTCGATTATCACGACGTTGCCGAAGTGGCAGCGGAGGCTCTGACGGGCGACCGGCTCGCCTATGGTTCCTTCGAGCTGGCAGCTGACGGCATGCACAATCGCATCGAGATCGCCGCCTTGATGAGTGCTTTGCTCGGTCGGCCGATCGAGCCGGTGGAACTCAGCTTCAAGGAATGGAAAGCTGTCGCCATGCCACCTTTCGAAGGCGAAGCGCTGGCACAGCTGGAGCGCGTATTCGAATCCTATACGGCGTTCGGCTCGGCCGGAAACAGCCTTACCTTGCGTGCTATTCTGGGGCGCGAGCCACGTACGTTGCGCCGGTATCTCGAAGAGCTTGCTACTGCGCATCCTGACTGATCGCCGCGGGCTTAGACCAGCTCGAGGATCCGGCCGACGGTTGTTTCGACCGGACCGCTCGAGTCGATCTCGTGGCCCGCAGACTCCCGAAGCAGCGGCTCGATCATCTCGACCAATGCAGCGATCTTCATACGTTCCTCGCCAGCATGGCCATAGCCGCCAGCTGCGCGCGCTATTACCCGTTGCATGATCGTGTCGATTGGGATGGAGAGCAGCACGATGCTGTCGATCAGCGGAAAGAGCTCTTCCATGTTCTCGCAACAACCGCTGATGAAGAGCATGTCTTCGCGGGATTCGGAAAGCAGCGCTCGGACCTTGTCCAACTGCCAGACCCAGTCCTTGCCATCTCCCGGCGTCAGCGTGTCGTCAGGTGCGGCGTCGACCCAGTGCGACCATTCCGGTGTGTCCAGGGTCGTAAGCCGCATAGCCCCTGGCTATGAGTTCCGGGATCGTTGCCGACTTTCCGGTTCCGGACATGCCGGTGATCAACACGCGTTTCATGTGGGATCTCGGGCGGCGGGTCGGCTCAGAGGTCAAGTGTCAGGCGCTTGCGCATGTAGACTGTCGTGCCTTCCAAATAAACTTCCCACTCGGTGATGACGTAACCCAGTCGTTGGTAGAGCGCGATATTCGCCTCAAACGCTGCATTGGTCAGCAGGCGGGTTTCGCTATGGCCAGCCTGCAGTGCCATCTGTTCGGCTCGGTGAAGCAGTATCTTGCCGAGCCCTCTTCCCTGCTGAGCCGGCAACACGCAGACGTTCTCGATCCAGAGGTGATCGTTTTCCTGGGTCGTTTCGATCAGCCCGGCGATTTCAGCGTCCATGTAAAGCAGCGTGAACTGGTGCTTTTGCAGTGCCTCGTCATAGTCGGCCTTCATCGGGCTAGGCTCGCGTCCGATCACCGGGATCCATTTCGAATAGGCCGCGCGCACAATATCACGAACCAAGGTCACATCCGCCATAGTCGCGGCTCGAAATTGCGCGGCGGGTTCATGTGGCATGGGTCGGTCTTTCGGTCGTTTTGCGAACAGGGCTGAGAATCCAGGAGATGAACACGATGCCACCGGCGCGCCGCCGGTCGCCAGCCGCCAGAAGAAAATTTTGTCTGGCCATGTCGGAATGCGAAACGCTGCTTCGTCTTACAGTCAGCGTTGCCGAAAACGCATGAGACAACCAACGGAGACCCTGATGTTCCGCGCATTGTTAGTTGCTGCCGCTTCTCTTCTCGCCAGTCCGGCGTTTGCTGGGGCCGAGCCCGCTGGGGATCGTGTCGAGGTCAACGGCATGAAAATGTATTACGAGGTGTCAGGCGAGGGCGAACCGCTGGTCGTCCTGCACGGTGCCTACATGAACATTCCTTCGATGGGCGCGATCATCCCGACGCTGGCAAAGACCCATAAGGTTTATGCGCTGGAGCTCCAGGGACACGGCCGCACCACTGATATCGACCGGCCGATCACCTATCCCAATCTCGCCGACGATGTTGCCGGCTTCATGGACAAGGTTGGCCTGAAGAAGGCGGATGTCTTCGGTTACTCGATGGGCGCGGCCGCCGGTCTGCAACTCGCCATCCGTCATCCGGAGAAGGTGAACAAGCTGGTCGCGGCCTCCGGGGTTGCCTATGACACCAAGGGATGGCAGCCGGAATTCACGGCGTTCATCCCGCAGATGAACGTCGAGATGTTCGCCAACATGCCCTTCGCCGCCGAATACAAGAAACTTGCCGCCAATCCCGACGGGTTTCCGGCACTTGTCGGCAAATTGATCCAGCTTGAGAAGGAGCCGATGGCTTGGGAAGCCGAGGTCAAGGCGCTCAAAACCCCGGTGCTGATCATCAGCGGCGACTCGGATGTGGTGACGCTTGAGCATTCGGTCGCACTGTTCCGGTTGCTCGGTGGTGGCACGATGGGCGACATGGGCAAACCACTTGCAGCTTCGCGCCTCGCCGTCATGCCGGCAACATCGCATACGGCCGTTATCACTCAGCCGGCGTTGCTCTTCGCCTTCACCGAGCCATTCCTGAAGGGCGAAACACCCAAGGGCATGTTCCAGTAACCTGGGATAGAGCCTGAGGAAGAAGGAGGCGCCTTGGCGCCTCCTTTGCGTTTGTCAGGCGGCTTTCGTTGCGCCGGCAACATCGGCAAGCGCTGGGCCGAGGTCGCCAGCCGGCGTTATCTCGATACGGCCCAGGCCGAGCCAGCCCTGCATCAATTTCAGTTCCTCGAACAATTCAGCCGCGGTTTCCGGCGGTGCACTCGGTTCAGCATACGCAGCGTGAACGCGCAGCACTCCTGCCGGTCGGTCAGCTTTCAGGTCGATGCGTGCCACGATCTTCTCGTCATAGAGAAAAGGCAGCACATAGTAGCCATACTGGCGCTTGTCGGCCGGCGTGTAGATCTCGATGCGATAGCGGAAGTCGAACAGGCTCTCGGCGCGGCTGCGTTCGAACACCAGCGGATCGAAAGGGGCGAGCAGGGCACGCGCTTCGACCTTGCGCGGTTGGCGCGCTTCCTTGTGCAAATAGGCAGGTCTGTCCCAGCCTTCGACGCGAACGGGGATCAGTTCGCCTTCCTCGACCAGTTCCTCCAGCCGTGCCTTGGTGTCGTGCGGCGCGAGCCGGAAATAGTCGCGCAGGCAGGAATAGGTCGCAACGCCATGCGCACGCGCCGACAGGCGCAGCAACTCGCGGTGCGCGTCTTCGGGCGAGGGGACAGGCATGTCGCGCACGGCCTGCGGCAGCACGCGCTCCGGCAGGTCGTAGAGCCGCTCGAAGCCGCGGCGCGAATGGGTGGTGATGCGGCCGGCCCAGAACAACCATTCGAAGGCATGTTTGGCGGCACTCCAGCCCCACCAGCCGCCGTTGCCCTTGTGGCCCTCGATTTCGGAAGCGGCGATGGGGCCACGCGCTTCGACCTCGCGGTAGATCTCATCGATCATGGATGTGTTCTGGCAGCCCCATTTGGCGAGGCCCAGATACATTTCCTCGCCCCGCTCGGCTCGTTCCATGCGCCAGCGCATCAGGGGATAGGTCTCGACCGGCAGCAGCGAGGCCTCATGTGCCCAATATTCGAATAGCAGGCGCTTGCGGCCCGGCGCCATGGCATCGTCGAGCAGGGCCATCGGGTAGGAGCCGAGGCGCGAATAAAGCGGCATGTAATGCGCCCGCACCACCGCGCTGACGGAATCGATCTGCAACAGACCGGTGCGGGAAAGCACGCGGCCAAGATGGCGACGGTCGGGTGTGCCAACTGGTCGCGGGTCGGCGAAGCCCTGCGCCGCAAGCGCGATGCGGCGGGCCGTTTTCAGCGAGATTCTGTCTTTCATCCTGACGACATTTTGACTGTTGGGACGAGCCGACACGGCCGGCGATTCCACCTATGCTAGCAGGGTTTGGCCGCCAATCCTGTCAGGAGAGAAAAGTGGAGTAAAAAGTGAAGGAAATCAAATAGGAGCCGATCGGACCAGTTTTGCGGGAAGAGGCGTCCACAGCCGCATTTTGGCCAAGGTTTGACTTGCTTCGCCGAATGCGCTGCGCTAACCGTCGCCGCATTGCAGCATGGGCCCGTAAATCGGTTCAGCGGTTGAACCCACGTGCTTCCGCCCTAGGGTCTTGTGCTGTATCAGGTGGATCAGCCACCAATGGAAAGTCGCAGCATGAACGCACTTCTCAGTTCGTATCTGCCCATCGTTCTCTTCATCGGTGTGGCGCTTGTCGTCGGCCTTGCCCTTATCGTGGCGCCATTCCTGGTCGCTTACCGCAACCCGGACCCGGAAAAGCTGTCGGCCTACGAGTGCGGTTTCAATTCCTTCGACGACGCCCGCATGAAATTCGACATCCGCTTCTATCTGGTGTCGATCCTCTTCATTATCTTCGATCTGGAAGTCGCCTTCCTGTTTCCGTGGGCGGTTTCGTTCAGCCAGATCGGCATGCTCGGCTTCTGGTCGATGATGGTGTTCCTCGGCGTGCTGACCATCGGCTTTGCCTATGAATGGAAAAAAGGAGCGCTGGAATGGGATTGAACGACAGTTCCGGCACGCTCGTCGCGCCAAAGCCGAAAGGTATCCTCGATCCGAGCACCGGCAAGCCGGTCGGTTCGGACGATCCTTTCTTCCTGGACATCAATAACGAGCTTGCTGACAAGGGCTTCCTCGTCACTTCGAGCGAGGCGCTGATCACCTGGGCCCGCACCGGCTCGCTGATGTACATGACCTTCGGCCTGGCCTGCTGCGCGGTGGAAATGATCCACTCCGCCATGCCTCGTTATGACAGCGAGCGCTTCGGCATCGCGCCGCGCGCTTCGCCGCGCCAGTCGGACGTGATGATCGTCGCCGGCACGCTGACCAACAAGATGGCGCCGGCATTGCGCAAGGTCTACGACCAGATGCCGGAGCCGCGCTACGTCATCTCGATGGGCTCTTGCGCCAATGGCGGCGGTTACTACCACTATTCCTATTCGGTGGTGCGCGGCTGCGACCGCGTCGTGCCGGTCGACATTTATGTGCCTGGCTGCCCGCCGACTGCAGAAGCGCTGCTCTACGGCCTGCTTCTTCTGCAGAAGAAGATACGCCGCACCGGCACGATCGAACGGTGAGCGATCATGAGTGAAGCCCTCAACGACCTTGCAGCCCATATCAAGGACAAGCTCGGTGCGACCATTATCGACAGCGTTCTCGCCTATGGCGAGCTGACGGTGCTGGTGGATGCCGCCGACGTCGTCAAGGCGGCTACCTTCCTGCGCGACGACGCCAAGTGCCAGTTCGTGTCGATCATCGATGTGTCCGGCGCCGACTATCCGTCGCGTCTGCTGCGCTTCGACGTCGTCTATCACCTGTTGTCGCCAAAGCAGAATCTGCGCATTCGCCTCAAAGCCCATGCTGACGAAGAGACACTGGTTCCGTCCGTAACTTCTGTCTGGCCGGGTGCTGACTGGTTCGAGCGTGAGACCTACGATCTTTATGGTGTGTTGTTCTCCGGCCATCCGGATCTGCGCCGCATCCTCACGGACTACGGTTTCGATGGGCATCCCCTGCGCAAGGACTTCCCGCTCACCGGTTTCGTCGAAGTGCGCTACGACGACGAGGCCAAGCGCGTGATCTACGAGCCGGTCGAGCTCAAGCAGGAGCTGCGCAGTTTTGATTTCCTCTCGCCCTGGGAAGGCACGGATTATGTGCTGCCGGGCGATGAAAAGGCAAAACAATAGGCGAATAGCGAAATAGTGAGTAGCGAATAGGGAAGAAGGAGGTTGTAGAACGGCTATCAGTTCCTACAGAGATTTGCTCATCTGGAAAGCTGCGATGGAGTTGGCGGTAGCCTGCTATTCCGCGACGAAGCTTTTTCCAAATAGTGAAGTCTACGGGATGACATCGCAGATCAGGCGGTCCGCTGCTTCAATCGCAGCGAATATCGCCGAAGGTCATGGCCGGGAAAGCACCGGTGCGTTCATTCAGTTTCTTCGCGTTGCGCAAGGGTCTCTCAAGGAGTTGGAAACGCACCTCATCTTATCGGAACAGGTGGGCCTCTTGAAGGCCGACGAACTGTCTTCATTGCTTCATAGGGCAGAGGATATCGGTAAGATGCTGCGCGCGATGGTCCGGAGCTTGCAACAAAAGATGTCATCATGAAAACGCTGCTTCTTCCCTATTCGCTACTCCCTATTCGCTATTCGCTTCACGCCGGAGGCGTTTCCCATGGCTGAGACCTCCGTTCGCAACTTCAACATCAACTTCGGCCCGCAGCATCCGGCCGCGCACGGCGTTCTTCGCCTCGTGCTCGAGCTGGACGGCGAAGTGGTTGATCGCGTCGATCCGCATATCGGCCTGCTGCACCGCGGCACCGAGAAGCTGATCGAACACAAGACCTATCTGCAGGCGGTGCCTTATCTCGACCGGCTCGACTATTGCGCTCCGATGAACCAGGAGCATGCTTTCGCGCTCGCCGCCGAGAAGCTGCTTGGCATCGAGGTGCCGAAGCGCGGCCAGTTGATCCGCGTGCTCTATTCCGAAATCGGCCGCATCATGTCGCACATCCTCAATGTGACGACGCAGGCTATGGACGTCGGTGCACTCACCCCGCCGCTGTGGGGCTTTGTCGAGCGCGAAAAGCTGATGGTCTTCTATGAACGGGCTTCCGGCTCGCGTATGCATGCCGCCTATTTCCGTCCGGGCGGTGTGCATCAGGATCTGCCGAAGCAGCTCATCGAGGACATCGGCAAATGGATCGATCCGTTCCTGAAGTCGATCGATGATCTCGATGCACTGCTCACGCCCAACCGCATTTTCAAACAGCGCAACGCCGACATTGCAGTGGTTTCGCTGGCCGATGCATGGGCCTGGGGTTTTTCGGGCGTGATGGTGCGTGGCTCGGGGGCATCCTGGGATTTGCGCAAGTCGCAGCCTTATGAATGCTACTCCGAACTGGAATTCGACATTCCGGTCGGCAAGAACGGCGATTGCTACGATCGCTACCTCATCCGCATGGAAGAGATGCGCCAGTCGGCCCGGATCATGCGCCAGTGCGTCGATCTTCTGCTCGGCAAGGAAAGCTCTGGCCCGGTATCGAACGTCGACGGCAAGGTGGTGCCGCCGAAGCGGGGCGACATGAAGCGTTCGATGGAGGCACTCATCCATCACTTCAAGCTCTATACCGAGGGCTATCGCGTCCCGGCCGGCGAGGTCTATGCCGCCGTCGAGGCACCGAAAGGCGAATTTGGCGTCTATCTGGTTTCCGACGGCACCAACAAGCCGTATCGCTGCAAGCTGCGCGCGCCGGGTTTCGCTCATCTGCAGGCCATGGATTTCCTGTGCCGCGGCCACATGCTCGCCGACGTCACCGCCATCCTCGGCTCCCTCGACATCGTGTTCGGAGAGGTTGACCGCTAAATGTCAGTCCGTCGTCTCGCAGAAGCCAGCGTCCAGCCAGCGTCATTCGCCTTCAACAAGGCCAATGCAGCGTCGGCCAAGAAGTGGATCGCCAAATATCCCAAGGGCCGCGAACAGTCCGCGATCATTCCGCTTTTGATGCTGGCGCAGGAGCAGGAGGGCTGGGTCACCAAGACGGCGATCGAGTCGATCTGCGAAATGCTGGGCATGCCCTATATCCGTGGGCTCGAAGTCGCCACCTTCTATACCCAGTACCAGCTGAAGCCGGTCGGCACGCGCGCCCATATCCAGGTTTGCGGTACTACACCCTGCATGCTGCGCGGCTCGGAGGAGCTGATGGATGTCTGCCGTTCCAAGATCCATCACGACCAGTTCCACACCAACGAAGCCGGCACGCTGTCATGGGAAGAGGTCGAATGCCTCGGTGCCTGTGTGAACGCGCCGATGGTCATGATCTTCAAGGATACCTATGAGGATCTGACGCCGGAGCGGCTGGCCGAGATCATCGACGACTTCGAGGCGGGCAAGGGCCACTCGGTGCCGGTCGGTCCCCAGAACGGCCGCTATTTCTCGGCACCGGTCGGCGGTTTCACGGCGCTGGCCGACGAGAAAACGATCCTCAAGGCGACGCGTGACAAGGCAACCAAGGCTGCCGCGAGAACCACGAAGGAAGCGCCTGCTGTCGTCGCCGAGCCAGTCAAGGCTGCAGCCGTGCCGCCTTCCAACGCTGCGAAGCCGAAGACCGACGCCATCGAAACAAGCCCGGCGGTGAAGACGCCATCCAAGGTCAAGGCCGCCCCGGCTGCGGAAAAGGCCGCGAGCGTCAAGGCGCCGAAGGCCAAGGCCGAAGCAAGGCAGGTCCCCGCCAAAGCTGAAACCGTCGCCGCTCCGAAGAAGGCGCCGGTCAAGAAGGAAGCCACGCCCGCAAAGCCGTCGCTCGAACACAAGGACCGGCCGAAAGGCATCTCGAAGCCGGCCGCCGTTGATGATCTCAAGCTGATCTCCGGCGTCGGCCCCAAGATCGAGGCAACACTGCACGAGCTCGGTATCTTCACCTATGCCCAGGTGGCGTCGTGGAAGAAGGCCGAGCGCGACTGGGTTGATGGCTATCTCGCTTTCCACGGTCGCATCGAGCGTGAGGACTGGGTGAAGCAGGCCAAGGCGCTCGCCAAGGGCGGGGTCGAGGAATACATCCGCGTGTTCGGCAAGAAACCGGTCTGAGGGACGAAAAATGCTTCAGGACAAGGACCGCATCTTCACCAATATCTACGGTCGTTTCGACCAGTCGCTGCAAGGCGCCATGGCGCGCGGGCAATGGGATGGCACCAAGGCCATCATCGACAAAGGTCGAGACTGGATCATCAATGAGATGAAGGCGTCGGGCTTGCGCGGCCGTGGCGGCGCCGGCTTCCCGACCGGCTTGAAATGGTCGTTCATGCCCAAGCAGAGCGACGGCCGTCCGAGCTATCTCGTCGTCAATGCCGACGAATCGGAGCCGGGAACCTGCAAGGATCGCGACATCCTGCGCCATGATCCTCACACGCTGGTTGAGGGCTGCCTGCTTGCCGGCTTCGCCATGGGGGCGGTTGCTGCCTACATCTATGTGCGTGGTGAGTTCATCCGCGAGCGCGAAGCTCTGCAGCGTGCCATCGACGAGGCCTATGAGGCCAAGCTGATCGGCAAGAACAACAAGAACGGCTACGATTTCGAGATTTACGTGCACCACGGCGCCGGTGCCTATATCTGTGGCGAAGAGACTGCGCTGCTGGAAAGCCTGGAAGGCAAGAAGGGCCAGCCGCGCCTGAAGCCGCCGTTCCCTGCCAATGTCGGCCTCTATGGTTGCCCGACCACGGTCAACAACGTCGAGTCGATCGCTGTCGCGCCGACCATCCTGCGCCGTGGCGCGGCCTGGTTCTCCTCGATCGGCCGTCCGAACAATGTCGGCACCAAGCTGTTCATGCTGGTCGGTCACGTCAACACGCCCTGCACGGTCGAAGAGGCGATGGGCATCACCTTCCGCGAACTGGTCGAAAAGCATGGCGGGGGCATTCGCGGCGGCTGGGACAATCTGCTCGCCGTCATTCCCGGCGGCGCGTCCTGCCCGGTCGTCAAGGCCGAGGACATCATCGACTGCCCGATGGACTTCGACGGGCTGCGTGAGAAGAAATCATCGTTTGGCACGGCTGCTGTCATCGTCATGGACAAGTCGACGGATATCGTGAAGGCGATCGCCAGGCTTGCCTATTTCTTCAAGCACGAAAGCTGCGGCCAGTGCACGCCGTGCCGCGAAGGCACCGGCTGGATGTGGCGGGTGATGGAGCGGCTGGTGCGGGGCGAAGCGCAGAAGCGCGAGATCGACATGCTGCTCGACGTCACCAAGCAGATCGAGGGTCACACGATCTGCGCGCTGGGCGACGCGGCGGCCTGGCCGATCCAGGGCCTGATCCGCAACTTCCGCCCGGAGATCGAGCGCCGCATCGACGAGTTTACCCGCAACGCGCACCGCGCCGAGCCGGTGCTGGTAGCGGCTGAGTAAGTAAGAAGGCAAGAAACGGAAACCGGGGCCAAACCCGGTTTCAAGGAAACGGCTGAAAGCAGGGCATCAGGAACGAAACGGCTTAGGAGCGAGCCAATGTCGATGTTTCCCATACCCGACGCAGTGCCTGACAGGAACGAATTCGAGAAGATGACCCAGGATCTGACCAGGATGATGCCGCAGGAGATGGCCAGTGCCGTCAACCTGTTCGCGCACCCGGTCGCCGGTGCCGCCGCGTTCTCCGCGCTCGGCTTCGGACTGGCCAGCCACGCCTTCGGTGTCTGGGTCGGTGCGCTGACCGGCGCTGCCGAAATCTCGCAGCGCCTGATGCAGCCGGTCCTGGACGATTTCCCCGGCGCTCCCGAGAGCTTCTCTGATCGCGACGAGACATCGGCTGCAAGAGCGCCGGCGACGCGGGCGCGTGCTGCAACCAGGAAACTGATTGCCGAAGCGCAGTCTGCGGCCGAGAAGATCACGGAGCCGGTCGCCGAGACGGTTGACGACGTTCAATCCGTCGAGACCAGCATGGATGAGGCACCGATAGCTGCCACGGCTGCCTTGATGCCGGAAGATTTCCGCAAGCCGGTAGCCATCGACAGGCCCGCTGCTCCGGATGATCTCAAGGCGATCACTGGCGTTGGTCCTAAGCTTGAGAAGGTCCTCAACGATATCGGTATCTGGACCTACGCGCAGGTTGCTGCATGGACGGCTACGGAAGTTGCCTGGGTGGATGATTATCTCGGTTTCAAGGGCCGCGTCGAACGCGATGGCTGGCTGAAACAAGCGGCGGCCCTGGTCGCCAATACGGGCAAATGAGCGAAGGAAAGGCGACGGCGATGCAGGTCCACGACACGCGCGATGTGCTCGCCGTTTGCAACGCATACGAAGCGGCTCAGGCCGCCAGGAGCAATTGATGGCAAAGCTCAAGGTCGACGGGAAAGAGATCGAGGTACCCGACCACTACACGCTGCTGCAGGCGGCGGAAGCGGCGGGCGCGGAAGTGCCGCGCTTCTGTTTCCACGAGCGGTTGTCGATTGCCGGCAATTGCCGCATGTGTCTGGTCGAGGTGAAGGGTGGTCCGCCCAAGCCGCAGGCCTCCTGTGCCATGGGTGTGCGCGATCTGCGCCCCGGCCCGAATGGCGAGCCGCCGGAAATGCTGACCAACTCGCCGATGGTCAAGAAGGCACGCGAAGGCGTGATGGAGTTCCTGCTCATCAACCATCCGCTCGACTGCCCGATCTGCGACCAGGGTGGCGAGTGCGACTTGCAGGACCAGGCGATGGCCTTCGGCGTCGATTCCTCGCGATTCCACGAGAACAAGCGCGCGGTCGAGGACAAGTATATCGGCCCGCTGGTGAAGACGGTGATGAACCGCTGCATCCACTGCACGCGTTGCGTCCGCTTCACGACTGAAGTTGCCGGCATTTCCGAGCTCGGCCTGATCGGGCGCGGCGAAGACGCCGAGATCACTACCTATCTCGAGCAGGCGATGACGTCGGAACTGCAGGGCAACGTCGTCGACCTCTGCCCGGTCGGTGCGCTCACTTCGAAACCGTTCGCCTTCACAGCCCGTCCGTGGGAGCTGACCAAGACCGAATCGATCGACGTCATGGACGCGGTCGGCTCGGCGATCCGCGTCGACAGCCGCGGTCGCGAAGTCATGCGCATCCTGCCGCGGATCAACGAAGCGGTGAACGAGGAGTGGATCTCCGACAAGACCCGCTACATCTGGGATGGCCTGCGAACGCAGCGCCTCGACCGGCCTTATGTGCGCAAGAACGGCAAGCTGGCTCCCGCCACCTGGGCTGAAGCCTTTGACGCTGTGAAGGGCGCAGTCAGCAGGGCGGCGCCTGAGAAGATCGGCGCCATCGCCGGCGACCTCGCCGCCGTCGAGGAAATGTATGCGTTGAAACTGCTGGTGCAGTCGCTCGGTTCGGCCAGCATCGACTGCCGCCAGGATGGCACAGCGCTCGATCCTTCGCTTGGCCGTGCCAGCTATATCTTCAATCCAACCATCGAAGGCATCGAGCAGGCGGACGCGGTTTTGATCGTCGGCGCCAATCCTCGTTTTGAAGCGTCGGTGCTCAATGCCCGTATCCGCAAGCGCTGGCGCGCCGGCAATCTGCCGGTCGCTGTCATCGGCGAGGTTGGCGACACCCGCTATGACTATGAGGCGCTGGGCGCCGGCTCCGACACCCTGAAGGATCTGGCTGATGGCAATGGCAAGTTCTTCCAGACGTTGAAGAAGGCCGAACATCCGCTCATCGTCGTCGGTCAGGGCGCGCTGTCACGTTCAGACGGAGCTGCTGTGCTCGGTCAGGCGGCCAAGCTGGCCCAGGCGGTCGATGCGGTGAAGGACGGCTGGAACGGCTTCGCCGTATTGCACACCGCAGCTGCCCGCGTCGGCGGCCTCGATATCGGTTTCGTTCCGGGTGAGGGCGGCAAGAACACCGCCGGCATTCTGAGCGACAGCGAAGTGCTGTTCCTGCTCGGGGCAGACGAACTCGACATGGCCAAGGCCTCCGGCTTCGTCGTTTACATTGGCACGCATGGCGATGCCGGCGCACATCGCGCCGACGTCATCCTGCCGGCGGCCGCCTATACAGAAAAGTCGGCTACCTATGTGAATACCGAGGGCCGCGTGCAGCAGACCAATCGTGCCGGCTTCGCCCCTGGCGACGCCCGCGAAGATTGGGCGATCCTGCGGGCGCTGTCGGATGTGCTGGGCAAAAAACTGCCTTTCGATTCGCTGGCGCAACTGAGGCAGAAGCTCTACGGCGAACATCCACACCTTGCCCGCATCGACCAGATCGCTGCGGGTGAGGCCGGTGATGTCGCCAAGGCTGCGAAGCTTGGCGGACGCCTGGCCAAGGTTGCCTTCACGTCGGCGGTAGCGGACTTCTATTTGACGAACCCGATTGCACGCGCTTCCGCGGTGATGGCCGAATGCTCGGCGCTCGCGAAGAACGGCTTCAGGCAGGCAGCGGAATAAACCATGGACAGCTTTTTCTCCTTCTACGTGCTGCCGGCGCTGCTGATCCTGCTGAAATCGGTTGTACTGATCGTCGTTCTGCTGATCTTCGTGGCTTACATCCTTTACGCCGACCGCAAGATCTGGGCGGCGGTGCAGTTGCGTCGCGGTCCGAACGTCGTCGGACCCTGGGGCACGCTGCAGGCCTTCGCCGATCTGTTCAAATTCGTGTTCAAGGAACCGGTCATTCCGTCCGGCGCCAACAAGGGCGTGTTCCTGCTGGCGCCGCTTGTTTCGGCTGTGCTGGCTATCGCTGCCTGGGCAGTCATTCCGGTCAACAACGGCTGGGCCATCGCCAACATCAATGTCGGCATCCTTTATGTCTTCGCCATCTCCTCATTGGAGGTCTATGGCGTGATCATGGGGGGCTGGGCCTCGAACTCGAAATATCCATTCCTTGGTGCGCTGCGCTCGGCCGCACAGATGGTGTCCTATGAAGTCTCGATCGGCTTCGTCATCGTCACCGTGCTGCTCTGCGTGGGCTCGTTGAACCTCTCCGATATCGTGCTGTCGCAGCAGGACGGCCTTGGCACCCGGCTTGGTCTGCCCAACACCTTCCTCGACTGGCACTGGCTCGGCCTGTTCCCGATGTTCGTCATCTTCTTCATCTCGGCACTGGCCGAGACGAACAGGCCGCCTTTCGACCTTGTCGAAGCCGAATCCGAGCTCGTCGCCGGTCATATGGTCGAATATTCGTCGACGCCGTTCCTGCTGTTCTTCCTCGGGGAATATGTGGCGATCGTGCTGATGTGCGCGCTCTGCACCATCCTGTTCCTTGGCGGATGGCTGCCGCCCTTCGACTTCGCGCCCTTCACCTGGGTGCCGGGTGTGATCTGGTTCGTGCTCAAGGTCTGCCTGGTGTTCTTCTTCATCTCCATGGTGAAGGCATTCGTGCCGCGCTACCGCTACGACCAGCTGATGCGGCTGGGCTGGAAAGTATTCCTGCCGATTTCGCTGTTCATGGTGGTCGCGACTGCGGCATTCCTCAAGATTACGGGATGGGCATGATGGGTGTTCTCACTCAGGCCGCCAAAGCGTTGCTGCTGAAGGACTTCGTCGGCGCGTTCTTCCTTTCGATGCGGCAGTTCGTGTCGCCAAAGGAAACGATCAACTATCCGCACGAGAAAGGGCCGATCAGCCCGCGTTTCCGTGGTGAGCACGCGCTGCGTCGTTATCCCAACGGCGAGGAACGCTGCATTGCCTGCAAGCTGTGCGAGGCGATCTGCCCGGCGCAAGCCATCACCATCGAGGCCGGTCCGCGCCGCAACGACGGCACCCGCCGCACCGTGCGCTACGACATCGATATGGTGAAGTGCATCTATTGCGGCTTCTGCCAGGAGGCCTGCCCGGTGGACGCGATCGTCGAAGGGCCGAATTTCGAATTCGCGACAGAGACGCGCGAAGAGCTCTACTACGACAAGGACAAGCTGCTGGCCAACGGCGACCGCTGGGAACGCGAGATCGCGCGCAACATCTCATTGGACGCGCCGTACCGGTGAGTTTTGATAAGTGGACGCGTCGCAACGGCTCGTCTAAGGACAACGCGGTTTCGCGACCGGAGGCGGGGCGAAACCGTACAGAATGCGGCAGGGCGTCAGCCAGGCCCGACAGGAACCCGGGGGAACCCCAATGCTGAACGGACTAGAGGCGGCTTTTTTCTACCTCTTCGCCTTTATCGCGGTGGCGTCGGCCTTCATGGTCATCTCGTCGCGTAACCCGGTGCATTCGGTTCTGTACCTGATCCTGACATTCTTCAACGCGGCTGGTCTGTTCCTGCTCACCGGCGCCGAATTCCTGGCGATGATCCTGCTCGTCGTCTATGTCGGTGCGGTCATGGTGCTGTTCCTGTTCGTCGTCATGATGCTGGATGTCGACTTCGCGGAACTGAAGAGTGGCGCTTTGCAATATGCGCCGATCGGCGCGCTGGTCGGACTGATCCTGGCGGCCGAGCTGATCATTGTTCTGGGCGGCTACAGCTTCGCACCGCAGCTCGCCTCGACCATAGCGCAGAAGACGCCCGACATTGCCACCCGCACCAATACGGCAGCGCTCGGCGACATCCTCTATACGGACTACCTCTTTTACTTCCAGATCGCCGGCCTGGTGCTCTTGGTCGCCATGATCGGCGCGATCGTGCTGACACTGCGCCACAAGCCAGGCGTCAAGCGCCAGTCGATCGCCGCGCAGGTCGGACGCACGCCGGCGACGGCGATCGAAATCAAGAAGGTCGAGACGGGGAAGGGCATCTGAGATGACCGTCGGTATCGCACACTATCTCACCCTTTCGGCGATCCTGTTCACGCTCGGCGTGTTCGGCATCTTCCTGAACCGCAAGAACGTCATCGTCATCCTGATGTCGGTGGAGCTGATCCTGCTTGCGGTGAACATCAATTTCGTCGCCTTCTCGGCGGCGCTTGGCGATCTCGTCGGCCAGGTCTTCGCGCTGTTCGTACTGACGGTGGCGGCGGCTGAAGCGGCGATCGGTCTTGCCATCCTGGTCGTCTTCTTCCGTAACCGCGGTTCGATCGCGGTCGAAGACGTAAACATGATGAAGGGTTGAGCGAAGCTATCATGTATCAGGCAATCGTCTTTCTTCCTCTCATCGGCTTCCTGATCGTCGGGCTGTTCGGCAATTCGCTGGGCGCCAAGGCGTCGGAATACATCACCTCCGGTTTCCTGGTGATCGCAGCGGCGCTGTCCTGGGTGGCCTTCTTCACGGTTGCACTGGGCTCGGGCGAAGCCTTCACCGTTCCGGTGCTGCGCTGGATCCAGTCTGGCGGCGTTGATGCCGCATGGGCGTTGCGCGTCGACACGCTCACTGCCGTCATGTTGGTGGTGGTCAACACCGTGTCGGCCTTGGTGCACATCTATTCGATCGGTTACATGCACCACGATCCGAACCGGCCGCGCTTTTTCGCGTATCTGTCGCTGTTTACCTTCGCCATGCTGATGCTGGTGACGTCAGACAATTTGATCCAGATGTTTTTCGGCTGGGAAGGTGTCGGTCTCGCGTCCTATCTGCTGATCGGTTTCTGGTACAAGAAGCCGTCCGCCAACGCCGCCGCGATCAAGGC
Source organism: Mesorhizobium loti (assembly GCF_002858745.1). GTDB lineage: Bacteria > Pseudomonadota > Alphaproteobacteria > Rhizobiales > Rhizobiaceae > Mesorhizobium > Mesorhizobium loti_F. Next base: position 270,587 of record NZ_PJRO01000002.1, read on the forward strand.
ATTCGTCGTCAACCGCGTCGGTGACTTCGGCTTCGCGCTGGGCATCTTCGGCGTCTACATGCTGTTCGGCTCGGTCAACCTGTCGACGATCTTTGCCAATGCCGCTTCGTTTGCTCCGGCCGGCCATGACGCCGCTGCCACGGCAACCGCGCATGGCGAAACGGTGCTGACCTTCCTTGGCTATGCGCTGGACAAGGGCACCGCGCTTACCGTCGTCTGCCTGCTGCTGTTCATGGGCGCCATGGGCAAGTCGGCACAGGTGCCGCTGCACACCTGGTTGCCGGACGCCATGGAAGGCCCGACGCCGGTTTCGGCGCTGATCCACGCCGCGACCATGGTCACCGCCGGCGTGTTCATGCTGGCCCGTCTGTCGCCTTTGTTCGAACTGTCGGCCACCGCGCTTACGGTCGTCACCTTCATCGGCGCCATCACTGCCTTCTTCGCGGCCACGGTCGGTCTGGTGCAGAACGACATCAAGCGCGTGATCGCCTATTCGACCTGCTCGCAGCTCGGCTATATGTTCGTGGCGCTTGGCGTCGGTGCCTACGGCGCGGCGATCTTCCACCTGTTCACGCACGCCTTCTTCAAGGCGCTGCTGTTCCTGGGCTCCGGCTCGGTCATCCACGCAATGTCGGATGAGCAGGACATGCGCAATATGGGCGGTATCCGCAAGCTGATCCCGAGCACCTACTGGATGATGGTGATCGGCACGCTGGCGCTGACGGGGCTCGGTATCCCGGCGACGGTCATTGGCACTGCCGGCTTCTTCTCGAAGGATGCAATCATCGAAAGCGCATTCGTCGGTCACAATTCGGTTGCTATCTTCGCCTTCGCGCTGCTGGTCATCGCTGCCTGCTTCACCTCATTCTATTCCTGGCGGCTGATCTTCATGACCTTCCACGGTAAGCCGCGCGCCAGTCATGATGTGATGCACCATGTGCATGAATCGCCGCCGGTGATGTTGGTGCCGCTGTTCATCCTGGCGGCCGGCGCGATCGCAGCAGGCTTCCTGTTCCACGACTATTTCATCGGCGAAGCCTATGCCGAATTCTGGAAGGGTTCGTTGTTCACACTGCCGGACAACCACATCCTGCACGACATGCATGGCGTGCCGATGTGGGTGAAGCTGGCGCCGTTCGTCGCCATGGTGGTGGGCTTCCTGGTTTCGTGGAAGTTCTACATCTCCTCGCCGCAGATACCGGCGACGCTGGCTCAGCGTCACCGTGGCCTATACGCCTTCCTGCTCAACAAGTGGTACTTCGACGAACTGTACGACTTCCTGTTCGTGCGGCCGGCCAAGCGCCTTGGCACCTTCCTGTGGAAGAAGGGCGACGGCGCGGTCATCGACGGTCTGGGCCCCGACGGCATCTCGGCGCGCGTGGTCGATGTCACCAACCGCGTGGTCAAGCTGCAGACCGGCTATCTCTACCACTACGCCTTCGCCATGCTGATCGGCGTGGCGGCACTCGTCACCTGGATGATGCTCTGATGACCGACTGGCCAATTCTCTCCACGGTCACCTTCCTGCCGCTCGTCGGCGCGCTGCTGATCCTGTTCATTCGCGATGACAGCGATGCAGGACGCCGCAATGTGCGCGCGATCGCGTTGTGGACGACCATCATCACCTTCCTGGTGTCGCTGCCGCTCTGGATCAATTTCGACAATTCCAACCCCGGTTTCCAGTTCGTGGAAAAGACGGCCTGGCTGGATAGTGGCATTTCCTACCACATGGGCGTCGACGGCATCTCGATGCTGTTCGTCATCCTGACGACCTTCCTGATGCCGCTCTGCATCCTGGCGTCGTGGAGTTCGGTGGAGAAGCGTGTCAAGGAATACATGATCGCGTTCCTGATCCTGGAAACGCTGATGATCGGTGTGTTCTGCGCGCTCGACATCGTGTTGTTCTACGTCTTCTTCGAGGCCGGCCTGATCCCGATGTTCATCATCATCGGCGTGTGGGGCGGCAAGCGGCGCGTCTACGCCTCGTTCAAGTTCTTCCTTTACACGCTCCTCGGCTCCGTGCTGATGCTGCTGGCCATCATGGCGATGTTCTGGCAGGCGGGCTCCACCGACATCCCAACGCTGCTGACGCATAATTTCCCGGCCAACATGCAGACATGGCTATGGCTGGCCTTCTTCGCGTCGTTCGCGGTGAAGATGCCGATGTGGCCGGTGCACACCTGGTTGCCGGACGCACACGTCGAGGCGCCGACCGCCGGTTCCGTCATCCTGGCCGGCATTCTCCTGAAGATGGGCGGTTACGGCTTCCTGCGCTTCTCTCTGCCGATGTTCCCGCTGGCATCTGAATTCTTCGCGCCCATGGTGTTCACGCTCTCGGTGGTGGCCATCATCTACACCTCGCTGGTGGCGCTGATGCAGGAGGACATCAAGAAGCTGATTGCCTATTCGTCGGTTGCCCATATGGGCTTCGTCACCATGGGCATCTTCACGCTGAACCAGGAAGGCGTGCAAGGCGCGATCTTCCAGATGCTCAGCCACGGCTTGGTGTCGGGCGCGCTGTTCCTTTGCGTGGGCGTCATCTACGACCGGTTGCACACCCGCGAGATCGCGGCCTATGGCGGCCTGGTCAACAACATGCCGAAATATGCCACCGTGTTCCTGATCTTCACCATGGCCAATGTCGGCCTGCCGGGCACCAGCGGTTTTGTCGGCGAGTTCCTGACCATGCTCGGCGCCTTCAAGGTCAACACCTGGGTGGCATTCTTCGCCGCCTTCGGCGTGATCCTGTCGGCGGCCTACGCACTGTGGCTCTATCGCCGCGTTATCTTCGGCGCGCTGACCAAGGACAGCCTGAAGGGCATGCTGGACCTGTCGCCACGCGAAAAGGTGGTGATCTATCCTCTGGTGGTGCTGGTCATCTTCTTCGGCGTCTACCCGGCGCCGGTGTTCGATGCCACAGCCGCCTCCGTCAAGTCACTCGTCACCAACGTCACCGCATCCATCGGCTCCGCGCAGACCGCGGCGGCGCACTGAGTAGAGCATCATGACCTCGGACCTTATCTCCAGCCTTTCGCTCACGACGCCGGAGTTGATCATCGCCATCGGTGCGCTGGTCCTCCTGATGGTTGGCGCTTATTCGCGCGAAGCCTCAGGCGGGGCTATTACCGGTCTTGCCGTCGCGATCCTCATCGTTGCCGGTGGCTGGATGCTGTTCGTCTCGGGCGAGGGCAATGCCTTTGGCGGCGCTTTTGTGCAGGACGCGTTCGCCCGCTTCATGAAGCTCCTGTCGCTGGTCGGCTCCGCCGTCACGATGATCATGTCAGTGCGTTTTGCGAAGGCAGAACGTTTCGACAAGTTCGAATATCCCGTGCTGATCCTGCTGTGCACGCTCGGCATGATGCTGATGATCTCGGCCCACAGCATGATCGCGCTCTATCTCGGCCTCGAGTTGCAGTCGCTGGCGATCTATGTGCTGGCCGCCATCAACCGCGACAATGTCCGCTCGACGGAGGCCGGCCTGAAGTATTTCGTGCTCGGCGCGCTGTCGTCGGGCATGCTGCTCTACGGCATCAGCCTGGTCTACGGCTACACGGGCAATGTCTCCTTCGAGGCGATTGCCTCGGCATTGGGGCAAGGTGAGCGGCAGCTCGGCTTGGTGTTCGGCCTGGTCTTCGTGCTGGCCGGTCTCGCGTTCAAGATCTCGGCCGTACCGTTCCACATGTGGACGCCCGACGTCTATGAAGGCGCTCCAACCCCGATCACGGCTTTCCTGGCGGCCGCGCCAAAGATGGCGGCGATGGCGCTGATCGTACGCGTGACGATGGGTGCCTTTGAGCCGATCGCCAAGGACTGGCAGCAGATCATCGTCTTCATTTCGATCGCGTCGATGGCGCTTGGTGCCTTTGCCGCTATCGGCCAGACCAACATCAAGCGCCTGATGGCCTATTCCTCGATCGGTCACATGGGCTACGCGCTGGTTGGCCTCGCCGCCAATTCAGAGGCTGGCGTGCGCGGCGTCGTCATCTACATGCTGATCTATCTGGTGATGACGCTCGGCACCTTCGCCTTCATCCTCGCCATGCGCCGCAACAACGAGAATGTCGAAAAAATCAGCGATCTGGCGGGCCTTTCCTCTACCAATCCGGTGATGGCGACAATCCTCACGATCCTGATGTTCTCCCTGGCAGGCATCCCGCCGCTCGCGGGCTTCTGGGGGAAGTGGTACGTGTTCCTCGCCGCCATCAACGCCAATCTCTATGCGCTGGCGATCATCGGCGTTCTGGCTTCGGTGGTGGGCGCGTTCTACTACCTGCGCATCATCAAGCTCATGTGGTTCGATGAACCCGTAGGCGGCTTCCAGCCGATGGCCGGCGAACTGCGCCTGGTGCTGGGTGTCTCCGGTGCCTTCGTGCTGTTCTACGTTCTGATCGGCGGACCGATCAGCACCTACGCGCAAGCCGCGGCGAAGACGTTCTTTTGATGGGATTTGTGCTGGCGCCGACTGCGGCTTCCCAAGGCTTTCGCCTCGAAGCGCATGACAGCGTCGGCTCTACCAACGCGCTGGCGCTGGAGCATGCCCGTGCCGGCGATCCCGGCAAGCTCTGGGTCGTTTCCAGGAAACAGGAAAGCGGGCGTGGGCGCCGTGGCCGTGCCTGGGCCACGCTCGAAGGCAATCTCGCCGCGACGCTGCTTCTGGTTATCGAAGGTGAGTTGCGCACGGCCGCAACGCTCGGGTTCGTTGCTGGGCTGGCGCTGGCCGATGCACTCGATGCGGTCGTTCCCAAGGGGCGCGTCGCTGTCGCGCTCGACGGTGCAAGTGCCGGGCATAACCGTTTCGAGCTGAAGTGGCCGAACGACGTGCTGGCTTCCGGCGCCAAACTTTCCGGCATCCTGCTGGAATCGACGTTACTGGACGGTGGCCGGTTTGCAGTTGCGATAGGGATCGGTGTCAATGTAGCGGCGCATCCCGAGGGCTTGCCTTATCCAGCCACATCGCTGAAAGCTCTTGGGGCGACTTGCGATGCCGAGACGCTGTTTCTGGCACTGTCTGATGCCTGGAGCGAAAATGCGCGATTGTGGGCTGACGGGCGGGGGCTGAATGACATCCGCGATCGCTGGCTAAGGCGTGCGGCAGGACTTGGCGGCGAGGTGGCGGTCAGAATTGATGGCGATGTCGTGCGCGGTACTTTCGAGACCATTGACGAGGACTGTCGTTTCGTGATCCGCGAAAGCGGAGGGCGCATGATAACGGTTGCCGCTGGCGACGTGCATTTCGGCGCGGTGGCTTCAACCGGAGCGCAATAGAGCGGAATGATCGACACTCCGCTCTATCTCTTTGTTTTACCGTATGATCCTTGTCTGAAAAGTCTGCAACTTTTCGGGATCAGGCTCTAGGCTTCCATGGCGCGGCCTGCGTGCATGGTGGGACGAAAAAGGAGAAACTGGATGGCGAAAGCAGACAACGCCGAACTCGTGTTCGTGCCGCTGGGCGGCGTCGGCGAAATCGGCATGAACTTCGCCCTCTACGGCTATGGCCCGGCCAACAATCGTGAGTGGATTGTCATCGATGTCGGCGTGACCTTTCCGGATGCAGCTCATCCGGGCGTCGACCTGATCCTGCCCGACACACGCTTCATCGAAGACAAGCTTGCCAATCTGCGCGGTATCGTCATCACTCATGCGCATGAAGACCATTATGGTGCGTTGCACGACATCTGGCCGAAGTTGAAGGTGCCAGTGTGGATGACACCATTCGGCGCAGGCCTTCTGGAAGCCAAGCGCCAGGGCGAGGCAAATGCGCCAAAGATTCCGGTGACGATCTACCGGGCTGGCGAGAAATTCACCGTGGGTCCGTTCGAGATCGAGGCGATCCCGGTCGCACATTCGATCCCGGAACCGATGTCGCTGGCAATCACCACGCCGGCCGGTACGGTCATCCACACGGGCGACTGGAAGATCGATCCGGCACCGTCAATCGGTCCGAAGACCGATGAAGAGCGTTTTCGCGCCTATGGCGACAAGGGCGTGCTGGCACTGGTGTGCGATTCCACCAATGCACTGAGGGAAGGGGATTCCCCTTCCGAGCAGGAAGTGGGCGAAAGCCTGAAAAAGCTGATCGAGGAGGCCAAGGGTCGCGTCGCCATTTCAACCTTCTCCTCGAATGTCGGGCGCGTGGTGGCCATTGCGCGCGCAGCACGCGATGCTGGCCGCCAGGTTCTGGTCCTCGGCCGCTCGTTGAAGCGCGTCATCGATGTTTCCGGTGAGCTCGGCTACATGGACGGGCTGCCGGAGTTCATTGCTGAGGAGGATTACGGCTTCATCCCGCGCGAGAACCTCGTCATCATCTGCACCGGAAGCCAGGGCGAGCCGCTCGCGGCACTCGCCAAGCTGTCGCGCGATGAGATGAAATCGGTGGCGCTGACGGCCGGTGACACGGTGATCTTCTCGTCCCGCACCATTCCTGGCAACGAGAAGGCGATCCTGGAGATCAAGAACCGCCTGATCGATCTCGGCATGAAGATCATCGAGGATGGCGATGCGCTGGTGCATGTGTCCGGCCACCCGCGCCGCAGCGAACTGAAGCGCATGTATGAATGGGTGCGGCCGCAGATCGGTGTGCCGGTGCACGGCGAGGCCGCGCATCTGGTGGCGCAGGGATCGCTGATGTCGATGTCGGGCATCCGTCAGGTCGCCCAGGTGCGCGACGGCGATATGCTCAGGCTCTATCCGGGTGCTGCCGAAGTTGTCGACCAGGTGCCGTATGGCCGTGTCTACAAGGACGGCAAGCTGGTTGGCACTGATGAAGCGATGGGCATCCGCGAGCGGCGCAAGCTGTCCTTCGCCGGCCATGTCGCGGTCAATGTCGTGCTGGACGACAAATACGAACTCGCCGGCGATCCCGACCTCGTCGCCATTGGTGTGGCAGAAGCGGATGGCGCGGGCGAGCTTCTGGAGGACATCATGCTCGACGCGGCCGTTGGCGCGGTCGACTCCATTCCGCGCCAGCGCCGGAAAGACCTCGATCTGGTCCAGGAATCCGTGCGCCGTGCCGTGCGTGCCGCCGCCAACGAGACCTGGGGCAAGAAGCCGCTGGTGACGGTGTTTGTGACGAGGTGAAAAGGGAGTAGGCAGTGGGCAATCGGCAGTCGACACTGAAGGTTGTTTGCTGGACTGCCTTGGAGTTTCCATGCTCGGACGATTGAACCATGTGGCGATTGCCGTGCCGGATTTGGCCACGGCCACCGCTGTCTATCGCGACACGCTGGGCGCCAAGGTAACCGCAGCGCAGGCATTGCCGGAGCATGGTGTGACCGTGGTGTTCATCGACCTTGGCAACACCAAGGTCGAATTGCTGGAGCCGCTCGGCGAGAAGTCGCCGATTGCCGCTTTCCTGGAAAAGAACCCATCCGGCGGCATGCATCATGTCTGCTACGAAGTGGACGACATCGTTGCCGCCCGCGACCGGCTGAAGGCCGGAGGTGCGCGCGTGCTGGGTGACGGCAACCCCAAGATCGGCGCGCATGGCAAGCCGGTGCTGTTCCTGCATCCGAAAGACTTCGCCGGCACGCTGGTGGAGCTCGAGCAGGCATGACCGGAGGAACCATTACCCCCTGGGACTGGATCTCGATGGTCGCAGTCTACTTCGTGGTGTGGTGGATCACGCTGTTTGCCATCCTGCCGTTCAGCTTCCGCCGGCAGGATGAAGAGAACGAAGTCGTGCTGGGTACGACCGCCAGCGCTCCCAAGAGGCCCCGGTTCCTCTATATCATCATCTGGACGTCGATCTGGGCCTTCATCGTCCTGGGTGCCTATTACGGCGTTACTGCCGGTCTTGGCTGGACGGTTGATGACATTCCCCAGATCCTGCCCACGTTCGACCGAGCGGTTCAGTCGGGAAACTGAACCGCTCTTTAGGACAGGAGCGCTTCTCGTTTCGCCCGCGATCCAGCCATATTGGCGCGTGTTGCGAGTACCGATTTTCGGGCAGGCTCACACCGGAAACGATGCGGCGCACCTTCTTGGCATAGTCCGAACGCGTATCGGGACCGCTTCCATGGATAGAAAGGCGGCTGTCCACGATGCGAAGTGATGTTGCATCGCAGCATCGAATTTTCCGCTGATCGTTTTTTGACCGGCGCTTGTTCCATCAGCTACCGCGAAACCGATCAAAATGACACGATCGTGACAGTGGTATGACAGGGGTTTGGTCGATGCCGATGGGAGGCAGAGCAGGTGGTTTTGTTTCGCAGTGGGGCAAATGAACTTGAGTAAATCTGGAAGGAAAAGACGAGGCGTTTTGCCGCCAACAGCACTATGCCGGTTCTGAGCCGGCTTGATGCTTCGCTTTATTGGAAAACGGCAATTGCTTGATTGCACAAAAAAAATGCAAGGCACGAAGCCTTGCAATTTAAACGCGTCCGATCTGCTTTCCGTTTCCGGCGGCTGCGAGTTACCGCGCCTAGATCGCATCCTCCCAAGACTTTGACCGCGCAGGAGAACAGGTCTTTAACCCGTCCTCTCGGTTATCCCTGCACACTAGAACAGCGCGCATGAAAATGTCACGTTAAATTTTGCTTCGAAATGGGCATTCTTGTGCTGCGTTGCACAATAAAACAGCTTGCCTTGCATAACAAAGCGACACGTAATACCGGCGCGCACTTGCCACGGACGCGCGGGTTTCCATTCCGCCATGAAATGGCTATGAAGCCCTTGCATTGAAGCCTGCTAAGCGTCGATTCCGGCGCAGCCTTCCTCATTTACGGACCAGCCCATGCGTTTGTCGCGCTACTTCCTGCCCATCCTGAAAGAGAACCCCCGCGAGGCCGAGATCGTCTCGCACCGCCTGATGTTGCGTGCCGGCATGATCCGCCAGCAGGGGCAGGGCTCCTTCACGATGTTGCCACTGGGCAAACGTGTTCTCGACAAGGTCTGCGCCATCATCCGGGAAGAACAGAACCGCGCCGGCGCTCTGGAGATCTTGATGCCGACCATCCAGTCGGCAGAGCTGTGGCGCGAAAGCGGCCGCTATGACGCCTATGGCAAGGAAATGCTGCGCATCAAGGACCGGCAGGACCGCGAACTGCTTTACGGCCCGACCAACGAGGAGATGGTGACGGAGGTGTTCCGCTCCTACGTCAAATCCTACAAGGACCTGCCGCTCAACCTCTATCACATCCAGTGGAAGTTCCGCGACGAGGTGCGTCCACGCTTCGGCGTCATGCGTGGCCGCGAGTTCCTGATGAAGGATGCCTACACTTTCGACCTCAATTACGAGGGTGCCAAGGCTGCCTATTATCGCATGTTCGTGTCGTATCTCCGGACCTTCACCCGTATGGGCCTGAAAGCGATTCCGATGCGCGCCGACACCGGGCCGATCGGCGGCGATCTCTCTCACGAGTTCATTATTCTGGCCGAGACCGGCGAGAGCCAGGTGTTCTGCCACAAGGATTTCCTGTCGCTGCCTGTGCCTGGTGAAAACATCAACTATGACAACGATGCGGAGATCGCCGGCATCGTGCAGGAATGGACGACGCCTTACGCGGCGACGGACGAAATGCATGACGAAGCCGCCTGGGACAAGATCGCTGATGGCGAGCGTCTCTCCGCGCGCGGCATCGAAGTCGGTCACATCTTCCATTTCGGCGATAAGTACTCCAAGCCGATGGGCGCCAAGGTGCAAGGGCCAGATGGCAAGGAACACAATGTGTCGATGGGGTCCTATGGCATCGGCCCGACGCGCCTGATTGCCGCGATCATCGAGGCGAGCCACGACGACGCCGGCATCATCTGGCCGGAGAGCGTAGCGCCGTTCGACATCGGGCTCATCAACATGAAGGTGGGCGATGCCGACTGCGACCGCGCCTGCGACGAGCTCTATGCGACGCTGACTGCGGCCGGCAAGGACGTTCTTTATGACGATACTGATCAGCGTCCGGGCGGCAAGTTCGCCACCGCAGATTTGATCGGTCTGCCCTGGCAGGTCATCGTTGGGCCGCGCGGCGTCGCCGCCGGCGAAGTCGAGATCAAGAACCGCAAGAGCGGCGAGCGCGAAACGGTGCCGCTGGCCACCGCTCTCCAGCGCCTGGGTGCCGCCGGATGAGCCAGACGGCGGCAGCCAAACCGGCAGGCGCCGGGCCTTTCTCAGGTTTTGAACGCATGGTGGCCTGGCGCTATCTGCGCTCCCGCCGCAAGGAAACGGTGATCTCGGTGATCGCCTCGATCTCCTTCCTCGGCATCATGCTGGGTGTGGCGACGCTGATTGTCGTGATGGCGGTGATGAACGGGTTCCGGGCCGAGCTGCTGTCGCGCATCCTCGGCATCAACGGCCATCTCATCGTCACGCCGGTCGATCTGCCGCTGGAGGACTATGCCGAGCTTGCCAAGCGCATCAACGGTGTGCCTGGGGTCAAGTACGCCATTCCGCTGGTCGAGGGCCAGGTGCTGGCGCAGGGCAATGTCGGCTCGGGTGGCGGCGCGCTGGTGCGCGGCATCCGCGGCGAGGACCTCGGCAAGGTCACTCTGGTCGCCAACAACATCAAGCAGGGCTCGATCGTCGGTTTCGACACGGCCGGCGGTGTCGCCATCGGCCGCCGCATGGCCGAAAATCTCGGTCTTGTGCTGGGCGACACCATCACGCTGATCTCGCCCGACGGCGACGTCAGCCCGCTTGGCACGACGCCGCGCCTGAAAGGCTATCCGGTTACGGCGATCTTCGAGGTCGGTATGTCGGAGTACGACACCTCGATCGTCTACATGCCGTTCTCCGAAGCCCAGATGTACTTCAACTCGGAAGGCAAGGCGCAGAGTCTCGAGATCTATCTCGACAATCCTGATGAGGTCGAAGCGATCAAACCCAAGGTGGAAGAGGCCGCGCTGCGGCAGATCTACCTGACCGACTGGCGCCAGCGCAATGAGACCTTCTTCTCGGCGCTGCAGGTCCAGCGCAACGTGATGTTCATGATCTTGACGATGATCGTGCTGGTAGCGGCGCTGAACATCATCTCCGGCCTCGTCATGCTGGTGAAGGACAAGGGGCACGATATCGCCATCCTGCGCACCATGGGCGCGACGCGTGGTGCCGTCCTGCGCATCTTCCTGATGACCGGCGCGGCGATCGGTGTGGTCGGCACTGTTGCAGGCGTGCTGCTGGGCGTTCTCATCTGCCTCAACGTCGAACGCATACGCGAGTTCTTCTCGTGGCTGTCGGGTACGGTCCTGTTCAATCCCGAGCTCTATTTCCTCAGCCAGTTGCCGGCGAAGATGGATGCGGGCGAGACATTCTCTGTTATCATCATGGCCCTCGTCCTTTCCTTCATCGCAACGCTGTTCCCGGCCTGGCGGGCGGCACGGCTCGATCCCGTCGAAGCGCTGAGGTATGAGTGATGGCTGAGGCGGTATTGGAGCTGAAAAGCGTCGAGCGGCACTACGTGCAGGGACCGCGCAAGCTCACTATCCTGAATGGCGCCGACTTCACGCTTCACCGGGGCGAGATGGTGGCAATGGTGGCGCCATCCGGTACGGGCAAGTCGACACTTCTGCATACTGCCGGCTTGCTGGAGCGACCCGACGCCGGTGATGTCATCCTGTCCGGCAGAGCCTGCGGGCGGTTGTCGGACGACGAGCGCACGGCGATCCGACGCAATGACATCGGCTTTGTCTATCAGTTCCATCATTTGCTGCCAGAATTCTCGGCGCTCGAAAACATCATGATGCCGCAACTGATCCGCGGTCTGTCGAAGTCGGAAGCCGCCAAGCGTGCGGCGCAATTGCTGGATTATATGCAGATCGGCAAACGTGCCCAGCATCGGCCGGCGGAGCTGTCCGGCGGTGAGCAGCAGCGCGTGGCGATTGCGCGCGCGGTGGCCAACGCCCCGCTGGTGCTTCTGGCCGACGAACCGACTGGCAATCTCGACCCGGCGACGGCGTCTTATGTTTTCGACGCGCTGGAGGCGTTGGTGAGGCAGTCAGGCTTGGCCGCCATGATCGCCACGCACAACCACGAACTTGCGGCCCGTATGGACCGCCGCGTGACGCTGGCCGAAGGCAAGGTCGTGCCGCTGTAAAGAAGGGACACTTCGTTTCCATGGGCTCCTATGGCATCGGCCCGACCCGCCTGATCGCTCTCCAGCGCCTGGGTGCCGCTGGATGAGCCAGACGGCTGCAGCCAAACCGGCAGGTGCCGGGCCTTTCTCAGGTTTTGAACGCATGGTGGCCTGGCGCTATCTGCGCTCGCGCCGCAAGGAAACGGTGATCTCGGTGATCGCCTCGATCTCCTTCCTCGGCATCATGCTGGGTGTGGCGACGCTGATTGTCGTGATGGCGGTGATGAACGGGTTCCGGGCCGAGCTGCTGTCGCGCA
>NZ_PJRO01000002.1:283005-549122 GCF_002858745.1 Mesorhizobium loti
TGAACATCATCTCCGGCCTCGTCATGCTGGTGAAGGACAAGGGGCACGATATCGCCATCCTGCGCACCATGGGCGCGACGCGTGGTGCCGTCCTGCGCATCTTCCTGATGACCGGCGCGGCGATCGGCGTGGCTGGCACCGTTGCAGGCGTCCTGCTCGGCATCTTCATCTGCCTCAATGTCGAGCGCATCCGCCAATTTTTCTCGTGGCTGTCGGGTACGGTCCTGTTCAATCCCGAGCTCTATTTCCTCAGTGAGCTGCCGGCCAAGATGGAGGCGGGCGAGACGTTTTCGGTCGTCGTCATGGCACTTGTCCTCTCCTTCATCGCAACGCTGCTCCCGGCTTGGCAGGCGGCACGGCTCGATCCCGTCGAAGCGCTGAGGTACGAGTGATGGCTGAGCCGGTGCGGAGCTGAAAGCAGCGAGCGGCACTATGCGCAGGGACGCAAGCTCACCGCGATTGCCACTCGCCGCCGCACGGACCGCCGTGTGACCTTGGCTGAAGGTCAAGTCGTACCGCTACAAACTGGCTGACGCCGGCCTGGCGTCCCGCTGTCTGCGACCTTCTCATGAGGACCGGGCAGGGGGGCCTGTGAATTCCCGGCATAACCGGCAGTCCCTTCGATCTCATCAACCTTTCCTTAACCCTGGCTTCAGGCGCCACCTGGCGGTGCTGCTTTGATCCGTTGACTTTAGAACAAAGTTAGAACAAATTGCGTACATATTAACAACAGGAGCCAGCCATGACCGATCTGATCCAGGACGTTGCCTCTCTTGTCTGCATGAGCGCTTTCCTCGTCTCGATGGCGATGTGGATCGGCGCGATGTGATGAAATCGCCGCGGCAGAGGCCGCGGTAAGTGGACAAGGCCGGCGGTGGGGTCGGCCGCGAAGTCCGGCCCCAAGCGGGTACCAGGACGAACCTTTCAGAAACAGCATCGATGAAGCTTCGGCGCGACGTGTCGCTCGTACACTTGCGATGATCGCAACGCGCCCCTTCTTCTTATGCTTTTTGCACGCCGCAATCTCCAAGGCACTGGAAGGCGGGGCGGGGTAAACCAAGCTGGCGGCTTACGAGATCGTAGAAGTCGGGCTTGCGTAACGTGATTTTAGCGCTGCCGGTCTCAGCCGGCCTTGCGCTGCAATTCCGCTTCGGGTGCCTGGGCAGGCCCGAATACGCTTTCGAAGCCGGCTTTCAAGGCGACGTCGAGATCGGCCATCGTCACTGGCAGGCCGAGATCGACCAGCGAGGTGACGCCATGGTCGGTGACGCCGCAGGGTACGATACCGCCGAAGTGCGACAGGTCCGGTTCGACGTTGATGGCGATGCCGTGGAACGAGACCCATTTGCGCAGGCGGATGCCGATCGCTGCGATCTTGTCTTCCGCTGGGGTGCCGTCGAGCGATGCCGGCCGGTCGGTCCGCACCACCCAGACGCCAACGCGGTCCTCGCGCCGCTCTCCCTTCACGTTGAAGGCGGCCAATGTAGTGATGATCCAGTGTTCAAGCGCGGCCACGAAGGCACGTACATCCTCGCGCCGGCGTTTGAGGTCCAGCATCACGTAGGCGACCCGCTGACCGGGACCGTGATAGGTGTATTCACCGCCGCGGCCAGCCTTGAACACTGGAAAGCGATCCGGCTCGATCAGATCACTCGACTGCGCACTGGTTCCGGCGGTGTAGAGCGGCGGATGCTCGACCAGCCAGACCAGCTCCCGCGCCGTACCTGTGCGGATCGCCTCGGCGCGCGCTTCCATGACTTCGAGCGCATGCACATAGTCGGTGAGACCAGGTTCGATGCGCCACTCCACGGGTGCGGAGCCGGCAAAAGGCAGGAACGTCGTGGCTATCTGGCTGCGTTGGATCATGGCGCTCACGGAAAGGCTGGCCATCATATGGCGTCAATCGAGGCCGGCGTCCAGTTCCGGTGATTGTCCCAGCTGCCCGTGCGAAGGCACGTGGCTGCTCAGGCAGAATTTCAGCAGAGTCCTGCCAGCCAGCGAATGTTGGTTTCGGTGTGAAAATTTCGGATTGAAAATCAAAAATTAGGATCGCCCGTCAGGCGAATGGTGCGGTCGAGAAGACTCGAACTTCCACGGGTTGCCCCACAGCGACCTCAACGCTGCGCGTCTACCAATTCCGCCACGACCGCACGTGGTAGGAGCCGGAGTGCACCGGCCCGCGGCGTGTAGCAAATCGTTTCCGGTGAAACAAGGCCATTGCCTGGAATATTCGTATGTTCCGGCAAAGAGTTTGCGCAGCGCAAACGCGGGTGGTTGTGGAAGCCACGAATGTGGGGATTTCTCAGTCGCGTACCACACGATCCTGCGTGTGGCGGATTATTTCGATGGGTAGCAGCCGCCAACATTCCGCGCATCGAGTTTGCCGGCCTTCAAGGCGGAAAGTTGTGGAATCGACGCGTCGGGTCCTCCTGCGTATTTTTCGTAGGTCTTTCGATCTAGCGACACCATAAGTTGCGGCATTCCAACATCCGGTATGCCCATAAGCGCAGCCATGATGGATGCAGCCTCGTACGTCAAAAAGTGCGGCGAACGTCAACCTTGGCGGTTGCGATAAGCTGCATTTCGTTTGATGTTCCCGTGCGTTGCGCGCTAGACCGGAGGCGCAATTCTTACCGGATTTTGATGGCCGGAGGCGCCGATGGAAGGCCATGAGGAACAGGCGGGCGGCGCTGACGCTGGCAATAGCGTTCACGCCGAAATCTACGGCGAGGACGGCGTCATTCGTGCGCCTTTCGTTGCCCATATCGGCGCGGCCATCGCCGACCGCGACATTCTCGCTCTCAAGCGGGAAGTGGGTGACCTGCACCAGTCGGAACTGGGCGATCTTCTGGAAGCGCTGCTTCCAGAACAGCGCCGAGCTCTGGTCGAACTCCTGGGCTCCGATTTCGACTTCTCGGCACTGACCGAGGTCGACGAGGCGATCCGCCTCGACATCGTCGACAACCTGCCCAATGCGCAGATCGCGCAGGCGGTTCAGGAGCTTGATTCGGATGACGCCGTTTACATCCTGGAGGACCTCGACCAGGAGGACCAGGACGAGATCCTGTCGCAGCTTCCTTTCACCGAGCGCATCAGGCTAAGGCGCGCGCTCGACTATCCGGAAGAGAGCGCCGGTCGGCGCATGCAGACCGAATTCGTCGCTGTACCGCCGTTCTGGACGGTTGGACAGACCATCGACTACATGCGTGAAGACAGGGACCTGCCAGACCGTTTTTCCGAAATCTTCGTCATCGATGCAACCTTCAAGCTGCTCGGCGCCGTCGGGCTCGACCAGGTGCTGCGCGCCAAGCGCGCGGTGAAGGTCGAGGAGATCATGCACGAAACCCGCCACGCCATCCCGGCGACGATGGACCAGGAAGAGGCGGCGCGCGAATTCGAACAATACGATCTTCTGTCCGCCGCCGTCGTCGACGAGAATGAGCGGCTGGTCGGCGTCCTCACCATCGACGATGTGGTCGACGTCATCCAGCAGGAGGCCGAGGAAGACCTTCTGCGCATGGGCGGTGTCGGCGACGAAGAATTGTCCGATACGGTCGCCGCCATCTCGCGCTCGCGTGTGCCCTGGCTGCTGGTCAACCTCTGCACAGCTTTCCTTTCGGCTTCCGTCATCAGCATGTTCGGCGCCACGATCGAGGAAATGGTGGCGCTGGCCGCTCTGATGCCGATCGTCGCTTCGCTCGGCGGCAATGCCGGCACGCAGACCATGACTGTGACGGTGCGGGCGCTCGCGACCCGCGACCTCGACATCTACAATGCCGGCCGCGTCATTCGCCGCGAGGTGCTGGTTGGGCTGCTCAATGGCGCCCTCATTGCGACCCTGCTTGGACTGGTCGCGGGCACCTGGTTCCAGAATGTGGATCTGGGGCTGGTCATCGCCGCCGCGATGATCGTCAATATGCTGGCGGCGTCCCTCGGCGGCATCCTGATTCCGCTTTTCCTGGACAAGCTCGGCGCCGATCCCGCGATCTCGTCATCGATCTTTACCACCATGATCACGGACGTGATCGGCTTCCTGGCCTTTCTGAGCTTTGCCAGCTGGTGGCTGCATCTCGGCTGAGGCGTCTGGTGTGCGAACAAACAGCCATCGCCTGGCTTTGGAGCTTCGAGCGTCACTGGTTTAAGGGACAGGGGCCGACGCCGGATTGAGAGGACGTGCAGCGCTCCAGGCATCCGGATTACGGAAACGATTGGGGATTTTTGCCTGCAATTGACTTTTACGTAAATGCCGTGCGAAGCTTTCGTGGAACCCGCATGCTGTTCGATTCTCGCATCACCCATTTTGCGAGGAGGTAGCACGACGGACAACGGCGCATTCAAAAGCCCCTGCGCCCGGAGTGACCATGCGGGAATACTACACCATCACCGAACTGACGCGCGAATTCGACATTTCGACGCGTACGCTGCGCTTCTATGAGGACGAGGGGCTGGTCGCCCCGGTGCGGCGTGGACGTACGCGCTTGTTTCGTCCCTCCGATCGCCATCTGATTCGTCAGATCCTGCGTGGCAAGCGACTGGGTTTTGCCATCGCCGAGATTCGCGAGATCATCCAGATGTACAGGGAACCACCCGGCGAGGTCGGGCAGCTCAAGCTGATGATCAAGCGCATCGAGGAAAAGCGTGATTCATTGCGCCAGAAGCGCCGCGATCTTGAGGAGACGCTGGCCGAGCTCGATCAGGCCGAGGAATCCTGTGTGGAGCGGCTGGTGGAGCTGGGCGTCAGCACCTGATTATGAGGGTGCGGCTGCATCTCATCCTTTAGTACTCGCGGGGTGGCCCCGACGCTTTCCCGTTGCGTTCCCATCGCCGTATCTGCCATGATCCCCATGGCTATGCGGGCTGGGGGGCTCGAGAGTGGATATGAACCTCAAGGGGATCGACCTTGCCCTCGACAAGGTTGTGGAAGCGACATTCAATCCATCGCTGTGGCAAGAGGTGGTCGATGATATCGCGCAGGCGACTGGCTCGCATGGCGTCAACATCATCCCCGTGGCCGAGCGGGCGCCCGGACTGATCGTATCGACCGAAAGCCTCGGTGGGGCATTCGAGGACTATTTCGACGACGGCTGGCACACCAAAGAATGGCGGTTGCGCGGTGTGCCATTCCTGCTGCGGCAAGGCACCGCCTGCGATCCGCAGTACACGTCGCGTGATGATTTTGAACACAATCCCTACTACCGCTTCCACGCCAAGCACGGTATCGGGCGCTCGTGCATGGTCGCATTCTCCAAGCCTGAGGAAATGCTGGTCATGACGCTGCACCGCAAACTCACCGACGATTTCTTCAGCGAGGAGGAGGTCTCGGTCCTGAGCGCGATGCGCGATCGGCTGACGATGGCATCGACCCTGATGCGCAGCGCCATGCAGCACCGGGTCGCCGGCATGATGGACGCCTTTGAGATGGCGGATGTGGCGGCGATCTTCTTCGACCGCTTGGGCAAGGTGACGAACGCAAACGGCGCCGCGACCCGATTGCTGGGAGCTGAACTCCAGGTCAGCAAGGGCGAACTGCGCTCGCGCCGATCCGAAGAAACCAGGCGTATCCGGGAGCGCATGCACGCGGTACTCAGTGAACTCTGGCTGCGTCCCGACAGTACAGAAGGCCCGATCCTGATCACACGCGAGGGTAGGCGGCCGCTGGCCATGCGCATTCAGAGGCTGGGTGGAAGCCTGCCTGATTTCTTCTCGCCATCCGTCGGTGTTTGCCTTCTGGAAGACCCTGAGCGGCGCAGCACGGCCGAGCCGCAACTTTTGCGACAGGCATTCGGTCTGACGCGTGCGGAGGCTGAAATCGCCGTTCTGCTCAGCCAAGGCATGCGGTTGAGACAGATTGCCGAGCAGAAGGCGATCTCTTACGAAACGGCGCGTGCGCATCTGCGCTCGATCTTTGCCAAGACCGGCGCCAGCCGGCAGGCAGATCTCATTGTGCTGACTGGGAATCTCGGAAACGTCGGCTAGCTGTCGCCAGCTCTTGTCTTTCGATAATGACCTTGCCATGGACACGGAGCCGTGAGGTCATCGCTACCGATCTTACGGCTCTCTCGGCCGCCCTAATTCAGGGCGGGGGAAGTAACCACTCCAGAGCCGCTGTTGCCGCAGCTAGCGCCGAAAAATGATCAAGCAAATTTGTAGAGCGGTGAGGGTGAAGTTCATAGTCCCGGATTTCGTGCCACCCTGAATTACTCGCAGTGATACTGCCAGCGTCACTCAGTATCCTTAGTTTAGAACCGATGCGTTACCAGGAGGTACAAGTGGTAATCCCTCTGAGATCCAATGCAGGTGGAGACTGCTGAGCTGCAAATACTCTCTGCTTTCATCGAAATCTAGGAGAAATCGAGGGAGCTAAAATGTGTCCCGCGATGAATGAATCGATTGTGAAATGACGACAGCGTTCGTTGCTGAACCACGTTCACTTCGAGTGAAATAGATAATGGGAAAAGCATTGAACGAGGATGTTCGTTGGCGGGTCGTAAAGGCCTCGGACGAAGGCATGTGGCGGCGGCGGCGCGGTTCGGCGCAGTGTATTGAGCGTGATCCCGTTGGATCACACGGGCCAGGATTGGTGAGCGCCTCCGCCGCGGAACTACCGCCGCGCCTCGAGCCTCGATGTGCATGATGTCGCTAAGTTCTTGGAGAAACTGGTACGCCCAAGAAGAAACGAACCCATGTTGCCGCCGTGCTTTCGTTTGGAGCTATGATTCCTGAGCGAAATCCATCTTCTTATATCAACTCGAAGTCCGTTCCTGGGAATGGATTGCCGCTAGTTTTGCCCACTCCTAGTCGTAACGTATGTGCTCAATCTATATTCGTCCTGAGGTTGAGTACTTTTTCCAGTTGAGCCTGCAGCCTGAGGTGATTTGAAACCTGCGATGAAATCGGTGTCCCACAAGGCCCTTGGCCAGCGATTTCCATAAGAAAGGCACCCAACTCGAGCCTGAGAGTACTATCAAGGGCTAATATACTCTCCGGAATTCGAAAAGGGCTGTCGTTGATGACTGCAAGCGGCAGACTAGACGAAAAATCGACGGTCGCATGGATAGATTCGACATCTATCGTCAGCGCTCTACGGCGTGCCATGGCCATTCTGTTACAGAGCAGCACAAATCGCCCGCCGTTCTTGTCGCGGAGTACGATTTGCCCCACATTGCCATCAGCGGAGAGATCGACGTCAACAATTTCAACTTCCGCTTGGGGAGCAAAGATATCAAAGATTGATATCGCATGCGCAAGAAGGTCGATGGCGATGCTAGTCTCACCATGATGCGTCTTGGGTTCACCGTCGCGCACCTCATGTAAGGGATCATCCCAGTGAAGCGTCAAATGAACCACCCCTTCAAGGTATTCCTTTAGTGCCCCCGCAACGGCATGGAACGCCGGTAGGAATGCGAACTCTGTGCCGATTGCAAGCACCCGCCCGGTAGCCCGCGCTGCAAGAAGTAATCGCTCGCCATCAATGGCGGCGGGGCTGATCGGCTTCTCCACCAGCACATGCAGGCCACGTTCCAAAGCATCCAGGCTATCGCGGACATGATCGCGCGGCCGGCTGGCCACGATTGCTGCGACGGGGCGGGGACAAAGCCGCATGGCCTCGTCCAGGTTGGCGACGAGGTGTACGCTCTGAACGATTTCCTGTGTCGGTAGCCACTGCCGTACGCTCTCCGCGGCAGTCCGGGAGGCGATCGTGATCCCCGTCGAGGTGGCCCGGGCTCCGGCAATGACCTTAACCCACGTCCTCCCCCACCGGCCACCGCCGACAACCACGATCGGGCAAGGCATTTGCGCCCGGTGCCAGTATGCCACCAGAGGCCGGATGGCATCCCCCGAACGCATGGCCCCGAACTCAGGCACGGCTCGGCTTCGCTGCGCTCATGTAGTATTGCGCGCCCAACGGGAGATAGCCGAAACTCCGGTCAAGCAGCGTCAGAAATGACCCGACAGGAGGAACAGACAGGATCGTTCGCGTGTAAACCTCCTGAAAGCCGGCACCCTCGAAGAGCTTCCGTACGGTCCGGGGGCGAAGCAACACGGCATCCTTGTCGATATCGCAGGTTCTTACGATGTACTGTGTCGCCGGATTGTAAGGATTATGCTCGAAAATCAGAGCCATGCCCCCTGGCTTCAGCACCCTGAACATCTCCGCGCAAAATCCGGACCATTGCTTCGGCGGCACGTGGTGCATAACGCAGATGGCAAAAGCCAGATCGAACCGTCCATCCGGATAAGGCAGACGCTCGCCGTCGAACGTCTCGTAGACGACAAAGTCGTGCTTCTGCTTCGCAGCGGCAATGCTGCGACTCGAAACGTCTATGCCGTGTAACTCTCGAAATCTTCCTTCGAGGCCCGCATGATAGGCGCCCACTCCGCAGCCAAGATCCAGCACATCCAAGCCGGCAATGGTCGGAAAGTGCTCCGATGCCAAATCCAGGATCTTTTCGCGTTTGATGTCGATGTAGAACCGATGTTCGCGCCCGCCGAATGCAATGGCGCTGTTTATCTTTTCTTCATAGTCATCGACGATGCGGTCGAAGTCTTCCGCAACCTGACCTTGCGTCACGTCGGGGTGAGATCGATTGGCAGGAGACCTATCAGAGTTCATCGCTCAAGTCCGATCGGTTCGGGATTCCGGTGTCGAGATCAGATCATGATCGGGCCGAAACACCCACATGCGAAAAATCAGGTAGTTCACGGTCGGGATCAACACACAAATCGCCAAGGCACCCACAATGTAAGGTGCCTTCAACACGTCGTTCGCCAAGATCATGATTGCGAATGACATGCACAGTCCGCAAAGCGATGTGAGCGTGAAGCGAGCAATCTGCGACCTGGAACCGCTTTTCACCCGAAAAGCAAAGCGGCTCTGCAACGTATAAGACAGGAAAAGCGAGCCGAGGTAGCTCATGACGGAAGCGGCGACTGGCGATATCCCGACGACCAGAACCAGCGCGTTCACGAGTACAAAGTAAACCAGTGTGGAGGCGGCGCCGGCCAAGCCGAAGCGGAATACCCGATGCAGGCCAGGAGGCAGCCACCTGAGCATGACCTCGTCGATAAATCTGTGATGGTTTTCCGACGATTGCACGACCGTCTTACCAACGCTTCCAGGGGGCTTTCCCCGAATTCCACAACGCCTCCAACTCCCGCTGATCCCGCAATGTGTCCATCGGTTTCCAGAAACCGCGATGGTGGTAAGCGCCCAGCTGTCCGTCGCGGGCAAGGCGTTCAAGAGGCTCCCGTTCCCAGGACGTCTCATCGGCTTCAATATAGTCGAAAATCCCGGGTTCAACGACGAAGAAACCACCGTTTATCCAGCCGACCTCGCCATCCGGTTTCTCATGGAAGCGGGCAACGGCATCCGTAGAAACAATGTCGAGAACACCGAACCGGCCGGGAGAAGGGACCGCCGTGACCGTTGCAAGACGCTTGCCCGAGCGATGGAACCTCACAACGTCGGCGATATCCAAGTCGGCCACGCCGTCTCCATAGGTAACGCAGAAGGTCTCGTTCCCGACATACGGAGCGATGCGCTTGATACGACCGCCCGTCATAGTGTGCAGTCCGGTATTCACCAACGTCACGGTCCAGCGTTCGCTCGGGTCTCCGTGAAAATCCACTCGGTTTTCGCCGAGGTGAACCGTGATATCATAGTTTTCCGTGAAGTAATTGACAAAATACGTTTTGATTAAATGAGACTTGTAGCCACAACAAATGACAAAATCATCGAAGCCTGCAGCAGCATAAAGCTTCATGATATGCCAGATGATAGGCCTCCCTCCCACTTCCACAAGTGGTTTTGGTATAACTTCAGTGGCCTCGGAGAGCCGTGTTCCTAAACCACCGGCAAGAATAACTACTTTCATTCCACCCCGCTTGCGCGTACCGACGCAGCCTCAATGAGAATTGCTCAGGCTCTTCTAGCAAATGAACGCTGACGATGCCGAGAAGGAAGCAAGATCAGCGCGCACTACATTAGCCCCGCCTTCGACGTCGAGCGAGGTTGCAGATGAAGCAGGCCCTTTTTCGACGCATCGACGATTGCATAGCGTGCAAGCAGAAGTTGATAAGCCTCGGGCAATTGGCCATTCCCACCGTCGTCGATGAAGAGATTCGGCTGCTGGTCCTTCAGCAAGGTCGTTACGAGCTGATCCAAGTCCTGCTGCAGCAGAATCTCGACGACACCAGGTCCTTTTACTGCCGATGCAAGCCCCGTTTCGGCAAAGAGCACGGATTGGCCGGCACTCAGGATAACGGTGGAGTCTGCGCTGCCCACTCGTTGACGGATAAAGCGCGCGTTCACATCGACAACAGTTTCCGTTGCCTCGTTGAGACGTTGGAAAACCGTGTCGCCGATACCGACTAGGTGCGGAATGCCGCCGATCATCGCAAAACATGCCGACAGGCTGAATGCCAGGATGGGCAAACTGGTCCAAGCAACGAAAGACGGCACTCGCGCCAATGCCTTGGCGCACAAAACCTGGTCGACAAATGTGAAGGCGACAAGAATGGCCGGCCACAGAACGAAAGAGAGAACAATGTCGTGGGAGCGGCCTTGATAATAGGTGAAGATGCCGATCCCCATAACGCTGAGTAGCATGACGGCATCGGAGTGCAGATCGCTGCGGCCGCAGATCTGACGCGCAACGCCATAACCAAGTCCGCAAAGATACAGCGCGAAAACGATCACCCACGCATGGAACGGCAGCGGCAAAGGCAACATGCCAAACCCCGAGGAATAGAAAATTGACTGGTATTTCAGCCAATCGCCAAGCGAGAGGTTTCCATCGCCTTTGACGCTCAGATAGGTAAGGAAGGCCAGACAAACGAAGATGGGAATGACAACGACGAAGGCAAGGCGCCAGCCGTCCTGCTGGTGGGTGTCTTGAGAAGTGGCGACAAGACGAAGCAGGAAATAGGAGACAAGGGCACCGTAAGCGGGCATTCCCCAGTCGAAATTCCAGACAAGCCCCACCCCCGAAACCAGCGCAACGCAACCGACATGGATCGGTTTCAATCCCTGTCGATGTGCGGTCAGGAAGCTCAAAGCCACCAGCGTGGGGAAAAGCATTCTTAGCGGCCAGATCTGAAAATACTCATGGCCGATCGCAGAATCCCAAAACAAAAACCAGGTCGATCCAACGAAAAAGAATATCGTCACTCCAGCGACGAGCCGAAGCAAGGCCGATTGGACCAGAATGGACAGTGTGCAGACAAGCGCCAGAAGCGAAATCAGATGCAGGATGGCGAGCAGGACGGAAAAGCCGAAAACAGAGAGCCCCGCAAGGCTTACCAGAGGCGCAAGCAATTCAGCGTAAAGCCCATATTGGGCAGGTAGATCGACGAGCAATGTGTAGCCCTGGGCGACTTGGGTGACCGAATAAAACACCGCTTCAAAATGAAGATCGCCGTAGAGCATATCGGCTGAACGCACGCGAATTGCAGAGAGGCCCAAAGCCACCAGGGCGAGGAACAGGTCGACGTAAACGCCGTGACCGGCGCGTCGAAGAAAACGCCATTGTCCCCATCCGTGGATGAGCGCGCCGGCCAGAGCCGTCGCAAACACAACCATTGAGATGAAAGGCATGGACAACACTCCTGCCGACCACACTTCCTTGCCAGTCAGAGTGTAGTGGGCGAAAGTCCCACAAAAGAGGCTGACCGCACCCACCATTGAAGCGACGTGCCAGGCTTGCAGGGCAGGGAGCCGCATACGTGCTGCGCTGTGACTTCGTTTCGCCCAGATCGCACCTACGACTGCCACCGGAAAGACGGCAACCACCGCCCCCAGATATGCCGCTCTCTCTATCGGTTCGGGAGCAAGGAAACTGCGCCAGGGGGCTACGAAATCGGCGCTGGCTTTTCCGATATCGAGCGTCCGCTCGCCAAGCCAGACAGCAAGGCCCGCCGTCATCGCAGCGAGAAAGGCGGCAACCACCGTGATGAGCACGACAAGGATCGTGCAGGAGCAGCTACCCTGTCCCTCAAGCTCCGTGCTCACAGGCATGCTTGAAGCGGCCCCGCCGACAATGCCGCCCTCGAGACTCCTAGACGCCGGCATCGGCGCACTTGAAGCGATTATCGAGGAAATCCCGAATGTCTTCATCCACGAGAACGACAGCGCTCTCCCCGGCGGTATTGCGTCGATACCAGGAAGCCGTTCGCGTTACGGCATCTTTTGCCTTCCATCTCGGCAGCCACCCCAGCTCCTTTCTGGCCAGGGAGGAGTCGATGGCAAGGAGACCAGCTTCTCGAGCGGCTTGTGATGGGTCATTCTCGGCACGCCACGAAACGCCTCCGCCCCAGGCACCGGCAAACAAATCCGCGACTTCGCGGACAGACAGGACGTCGTCAGCTGAAGGGCCAAAATTCCATGCCCCCAGCGGATCAGGCTTCTGAGCAAGCAACTGTTCTGCGAGCATCAGGTATCCTGCGAGAGGGTCCAATACATGTTGCCATGGCCTGGACGAATGCGGATTGCGGACCGGCAAAGGCTGTTCGGTGCTGAATGCACGGGCGGCATCGGGAAGCAACCGATGGTCTGCCCAATCGCCACCTCCAATGACGTTGCCAGCCCGCGCCGTGGCGATCCGAGCCGCGCCGGCGTCGGCGAAATAAGATCTCGCCATCGAATGCACCACGATCTCGGCGGCAGCTTTGGAGGCGCTGTATGGGTCCTTGCCGCCCAGCGGATCGGTTTCCCGATACCCCCACACCCACTCGTTGTTGCGATACACTTTGTCGCTGGTCACCACAACCACAGCGCGTATGCTGGGGATATTGCGTACAGCGTCGAGCACGCGTGCGGTTCCCATCACGTTGGTATCAAATGTCCCGATCGGATCGGCATAGGACGGCAGCACGAGGGATTGCGCGGCAAGATGCAGCACCACCTCGGGCCTGAAGCCGGTCAGCGCGGCTCCGAGCATTGCCGTATCGTTGATATTCCCTTCCAGGCTTTGGTGGCGTTTCAGGTCGAGTTCGCGATAGAGCAGGCGTGGCCTCGGGTCCCAACCATAGCCGAAGGTTTCAGCGCCAAGACGCGAAAGCAGGGCACAAAGCCATGCGCCTTTGAACCCCATATGTCCGGTGACGAACACACGGCGCCCCGTCCACAGATCGAAATTCAACAACGTCATTTGCCGCCGTACCCAGAAACGATCACATTAACAGGCTTTTCTCGACACTGTCGGCGTCGTCGTCGAAGTTCACGAGATCGGATATTATCGTTGGTGGCCGCACGCGCACTTGATCGTAGATGCGCCCGACGTATAGCCCCAAAATGCCGAGAAAGATGCTGTTGAGCCCTATGCCGAACAGGATGAGAATCTGGGTCGTGGTAAAGCCTTTCGGCACCAGATCCGGCGAGGACAGCCGCAAAACGAAATAAAAGACCGAAAGCAGCACCGTTCCCAACGCAATCAATATGCCGACATGGAACGAAATCCGCAGCGGCAGGCTCGAATGCGCGACGATTCCATCCAGCGCAAGTCGCGCCAGGCCGCCAATCCGGAATTTGCTTTCATTGAAAAGGCGTTCGGTGCGATCGAAAGGGATGCCAACCTGCCGACGGGCAAGCGACGATATCAATCCGCGCAGATACAAATGCGGGTCGTGGATACGTCGCAGTTTTTCGATGATCGAACGATCGATCAGACGAAAGTCCCCGGCGTCGGGAATAAGATGAGAACCGTCGAGACGGCGCAGTACGCGATAGTACAGCCGCCGTCCCATAGACAGCATCGGATGCTCGCGCCGCCGGCGCCGCACGCCAACAACAACATCGTGCCCCTGCCGCCACTGCTCAAGAAAGGGCCCGAACATCGACGGAGGATCCTGCAGATCCGCGTCGATCTGGATCGCAGCAGCGCCACGTGCAAGACGATAACCGGTCAGCACAGACTTTTGAAAACCGAAATTCCGCGCGAAACGCGCCACACGAACATCAGGATCGCTGGCCGCAATCCGCGCCAGTTTTTCGAACGTTTGATCGGTAGAATGGTTGTCTGTGAACAAATACTCGAAATGATAGTCGTCAAGCAGGGCCGTGGCGCGCTTCAGCTCGGAATAGGTCCTGTCGACGTTTTGTTCTTCGTTATACACCGGGATAACAATGGATATCAGCGGTGCCCCGGAAGCTTCTGCAGCCTGCCCTTTTCTGTCCCGAATCTCCATCTCCCCCCCCATTCCCATCATCCAATGGCGCGGGCATCTTGGGTGAATGAAGCAAACTCGTTTACGCTAAAGATGTCCGTGATGGGCCCTCGATAACCGCGGGCACGGAGATAGTTATGTATCTCCGACGAAATGTGCCAAGCGAAATTGAGCATCGGTGTCGGCCGATCGGCCTGCCAATCATAGTCATCGTCCGACAATATTGGAATTCTCGTTCCGGGCACGTAGTGACCTACCTTCATCGAGCCCGGCTTCTCATAGACAGCCGATATCATGGTTTCATCCAGTCCCAGCAGCTTCACCAATATGGCGGCCCGGCCTGGAAAAGCTTTCGCCGGCAATGGCCCATACTGCGCGACGGCATCGGCAATCTGTGCCCGCTTGGCTTGTTGCCAAACAGGTATTTTCGTCCCCATCTCGCGGAGCCTATCACTGAAATCGCGCTCGTCACGCAATTCCTGATCTGGCTGTGCCTGCGTCACGCCTGCCGACCTTTGCTGCATCGTGACTCTGATATTGCCTCCGTAACGCTGCGGAAACTCGGTGGCGACCAAGCTGAGCCCCAACGCATCTGCGATGTGCCGGAAGGAGGTCAGGCTGTAGGTTCGGGGATGCTCATGGTAAAATGTATCGAACTGGCATCCATCCAAGATCGACCCCAGGTAATGGTTTTCAATGACCAGCAAGGTACGCGGCCCGATCAGCACGCGCACAGACTCCAATAGCCCCGACAGATCTTCAATATGAGCGAAAACATTTGTGAAGGTGATAACGTCCGGATGGCCATGCTTCTCCAAGACTGCCGAGGCGACAGCCGGCGTTACATAGTCTTCATAGACGAAGTGTCCCGCAGCTCTGGCGTCGGCAGCAGCACCAGTTGGCTCGATGCCAACGGTCTTGGCGCCGAGCTGTCCAAAGATCGACAGCAAGCTTCCATCGTTACACCCAATATCCAAGACAGTGAGGTTATCAAGCGAACCAAGGATACTTTCCGTTTTCCCGGCCAATTGCTTCATTCCGTTCAGAACGTCGGCTGTATGCCTGGAGCGATAATGATAGGAAGAAGGAAACAAAGTATTCTTCGGTATTTGGAATTTTTGGTGAGCGGTTTTACACCTGTCGCAAAACAATATAGAAATAGGGTATTCGACGTTATTGGAACTGTCTCCAACCCTTATTAAATCATCGCACATGGGGTGATTTCCAAGATCGATAACGTCTTCCAAGGAAGAGCCGCCGCACACTTCACATTTGCTTATCATGTCTATTCTAACCCAGGAAAAAGATGGGGCAGGGCCCTAAGCTAACAGCTCTCTAACCCATCACGGCGAGCTGTTGAAGAGGTATTTCTCTGGCGTTGAAAACAGCCTCGCGATGAGCTTGCAGCAACCGAGAAAACCTATCGTTGATAGCAAACATAAGGGCGATGCTGCGACAGCATCTCGGGTGACGCGGCCAATAGGGAGTTGCAGGGGGAGGAAGGAACCAAGATCAGGCCTTGGGGCGTTTCCGGGTGGATTGGTCGCCAAGATTTATATCGTCGCAGACGCCCTGCGGCTGGTCATCACGCCCGGCCAGCATGATGCTGCTGCCCAAGCGCTCGCTACTCGAAGGCCTCTAGGCGCCAGACCCATCCTTGCCAACTAAGTCTATGACAGCAACGCCTTGCGCACCATTGCCGCCGACAAGGGAACTCAGGCGCCGTCCTATGCCAACGATCGGCTGAATGTCGATTCAGCCTAGGCAACTTCCCTGAAGTGTATCACAACACTTTTGTAGTCACCTACAGAGTCAATTTTTGGGTGCACTCCAAGCTTCGTTCAGTCGCGCGGCCACGTCTCTTCAATCGCCGCTGTATCCTTGAAGCGGATTAACAGCGAAATCCGCATCCCGACATGCGGATGAATGAGAATTTACTAGAATGCAGTACCTACCAAATACCGAAAAAAATATTTTGTATATATGTATTATTATTATTGTGTACTTCTTTTGCTATGGCCCATTCGCTCTTGTAACTGTCCCGTTCTGGGACGATTGGGTCTTGACGTTGCACAACCCCGACAGCCTGTGGCAGTTGTTCGGCGAGATCGGCAGGCGGGACCAGTACTTCATGATGGCCCCCTTTGCTATTTTGGGGTCTCCAATCCTATGGGCAATTACGAATTTCATTTGTTGGGGCGTGGTCGCTTTGTGTGTCTATGCCATTCTGGCCAACATCGGATGGGCGTCTGGAGATGCGTTCTGGGCGGCGATACTAACGGCCGCTATCCCACTGAACCAGGCTCGGTTCGCCCTCGCCGTTTTGCCGTATTCGATCAGCGCCGCGCTTTTTGCGGTCGCCATATTGTTGCTGGTCTTGTCCATCAATTATCGGAATGTCTGGCTCAGAGTGGTTGCAGCGGCGCTGCTTACTCTGTCGTTCACAACAAATTCGTTCCTGGCCATGGCGCCGCTGCCACTCCTTGCAATCTTCCTTGCTTTACGTCGTCGCGATCAGCAAAACAGGTTCTGGCCGGCGATGAGGGGAATGCTCAGCCATCTAGAATTGTTCGCTCTCCCGGTTATCTATTGGGTATCCAAGGTGCTCCTCCAGCCGGTTTACGGCAGATATTCCGACTACAATCAATTCCGCATCGGACCGCTCGAGGGGCTAACGAAAAGTGTTTCGATACTTGTTGGCCAACTCCCGGACTGGTCGGTTTTTTTTCCAACACGAGGCCACCTAGTCGAGGGTGGCATGATTGCGCTCGTCTGCGTCGCGGTGCTGTCGGTGTTGACACGAGCGAGACGTGTCGACGTTCGAACGAAAAAGTTAACCACGCTGTCCGCTTGGTCGCATGTGGCAGGACTTGGCGTCTTCGTGATCCTGGCTGTGTTTCCCTATGTCATGGTAGGTCACAGTCCTTCTTTCGAAGGGCTTTGGGAAACCCGTCACCAGACGACGCTCTCGGTAATCCTGGGAATTTTCGTATTCGCAACGCTTCGTGCGGCGCTGCCTAGTCGGCTAGTGCCGACTTCATGTGTTATCGTTCTATATTGTTTCACGGCGATAGACGTCTCTGTGTCCCGGCAATTGATGGCTGACATATATGATAGCAACGCCATCATGCATGCGCCGCGGGTTGTCGAAATTCCCAAAAACACCTTAGTTGCTGTCTTTGAAGACAATCGGTCCTATCGAATGATGAGGCGGCAGTTTCGCTTCTACGAACTCAGCAGCATGCTGAGCGCTCACGCATCCGAGCGGACCATCATGGCAATGTCAAATCGTGACGTTACGGACCCTGCCACAGGCACCTTCGCGGCACCTGGAAGCGATGGTCTTCCGGCAGCCATTGCTAAACTATGCGCGTTGTGGGTGCGGTATCCCGAGTACGGGTTTGGCGACATCGCAGCGAACGGAAAATTTGCCGAACTTCGGCTCACGCCAAAATCGGACCCTCCTACATTTCTAGAGGGCCTAGGCCGTTCATTCGACTTTGTTTTCAATTATCAGGAAACGATCGACCACGCGGCTGAAAATCTCGATGTAGCGGTGACAATCCGTACGGTCGGCGGCTTGCATTGTGCAAAACCCGTTTCCACTCCTCCCCAAACTCGATGAGCTACATGATTATCGAGGTGACCAAGAGTACGACACTGCGGTTTCGATATTGAAGTGTCTGCGTTTTACAACCGGAGACCGACGTTGGACTTCTAAGGGCGCAGACGATCCAGGCTGCGACCGGAGCAAAACCTGTTATCCGCGTCCGTTGCGTCTTGTCAAAGGCATTCGGCAAGACGAATTAGCGGGAATGCGCGTATGTAGGAAATCTTGAACGCGCAACCGGAAATCCAACAGTTCCAACGATTGAGAAGCTTGTAAATGCGTTTGGCTACGAAGTTGGCGAGTTTTTTGTAAAGCCACCGCATAATGCGAAAGTGCTGAAGCGGTCTTCGCGTGGTCGAAAACGAATCACGAGATGGGCGCATCCACCAATCAAACTAAAGTGGCGAGTTTGGGCTCGCCGCAATGGCCACGATTCTAACACCCCCGTCCATCCCCGTAGATTGGACGCAGGTCGGAAGCGCATCTCTAAGATGCTTGAAAAACTGGTACGCCCAAGGGGAATCGAACCCCTGTTACCGCCGTGAAAGGGCGGTGTCCTGACCGCTAGACGATGGGCGCAGCCAAGGCGGCTTATAGTGGCGTTGCGTGCGGCGGGCAACCCGTCAAAATCGGGTTTTCTGCATTTTTTTCCAACCTTTGCGAAGAAGGCCGGACGGGGCGGGATTCCTCCGGATTCGATAGCTCAACTCGTATGGAGGGCCACGGTATCGAACTGGCGCAGCAAAGGTGAGGTCGCTGGCATGGTTGGCGCCGCATTGTTGCCGCCTTGTCCTATGCATCGGGGCGCGATCTTTTTTGAATGATCGTGGATCCGCCATCGCCACGGGTGTGAGCGGCGATGATCGCTGAAACAGCCAGGTGAGTACAGCCTATGTCCTTGTTTTCACAAATAATCGTTGATTTCTGGAAAACCCCTTTCGCGAATGGCGATGTCCTCCATGACGACGATACCTTCCTGCTCGTCACCAATCCGGCTCTCGAGGAAGATGAGCGGGTGACGGTGCTCGAAACAGCGGACGGCAAAGTTCTGGCCGCGCTGACACCGTCGCTGGCCTGCAAAGTTGGCCTCGATCGAAGGCAGCAACTCTCCGAGCAGGTTTTCCACCGGAAGCTGGATGAAGCAGGGATCAGCCTGCATGGTGCCGACTATCTTTTCTACTTCGGCGAATCGGAGCGGGCTGCACTCGCGCAAGAAGGCGTGGATGCCGCTCGGCAATTGTCGGAACGGGACGGGGCCGCCTTCTCCACCTTTGAGGCCGCAGCCTCCGAACAGGACCTCGATGACGCCTTTGTCGAACTCGATCATTGGGCGGTGTTCGGCTCCTTTGAGCGGGGGCGACTGGTTAGTGCCGCCAGCGCCTATCCCTGGTGCGCTTATGGCTGGAGCGATGCACGGCTCGGAGATATCGGTGTGTTGACGCTAGCGGAATTCCGCGGGCGGGGGCATGCCCGCAAGGCGGTGCGTGCGCTTGCCAGATACACCTATGAACAGGGCTACCATCCGCAATACCGCTGCCAGACCGACAACACGGCCTCCGTCGCGCTCGCCAACGCTGCTGGCCTGACGCTGTTCGGCAAATGGCAGATGGTTTCTCCCGACAGCGCGGCCTGAGCGATTCGTTGCGAGCATGTTATCCTCTCTGACCAGGGAGAGGGTCACATGGCGTTCGCGATCAAAGCCGAGATTGCCGATCCGCGAGCGGAGCATTTTTCGTTCATTGCCCAGAAGACGATGTACGGTGGCAAGAACATCGCCATCGGTGACACCATCTTCCTGTTCGCGAGCGAGAACGACGGCGGACGCGGCCTCGTTGCGCGCGGCATCGTGCTTTCCGCTGAAGAGGTCGGAAGGCAACCGGACATCGAGCGGCAGACGCCACGCGTCAGCATAACGGTCAGGCGTACCGCGTTCGCCCGGCGACCACTTGGCCGCAACGAACTGAGGCATCTAACCGACTGGCAGGATGGCCGGCCCGGTACCGAGCTCAATTTCAAGTTCTACCGGCAGGCGACGAACAAGATCGTCGGCATTTCCGATGACGCGTCGACATTCCTGAAAGGCTTTTTCTAGATGATCTGGGGGGCTGGTGAACTAACCGCGGCGGCGGCAGCGCCAGTTCCAGTCGCGCTCGGGGCCGACGTCGACATGCACGGATTCGGTGTGGCAATAGGTGCCGACGCCGCCGCGTCCGGGCAACGACCGTACATAGGTGGCCAGATCCCACTTGCTGACGCCTTGAATCTGGATGTCGGCAGCGGCGCAATACATGTGCAGTGAGTTCTTGGCGCCGCGCGCACGCACGTTGCGGGCCTGATCGCGGTAACCGGAGGTCACGATCATCTTCTTGCCATAGTGGCCTTCGATCTGCTTCAGCACGCGCACCAGCGAAGGCTTCAAGCAAGCAACGTCAACACTTTCGGTCTGTTTCAAGAGGCCGTTGGGCGCAAGACGCGCCATGCCGGCTGCCGAGGCGACCTGATAGGCACCGCCCTCGTCGTCCTCGTTCAGGTCGACGTCGCTGTCGTCATAGGTGCCAGACCGGCGCGTGATTTCGAACAGCGCAGTCTTGCGCACGCCAGGCAGGTTGTTGAAAGCGGATGAGCTGTCCACGGAAGCCAACATTGCCTGCTTCTGGCCGGCTTCGGCCGAAGCCAGCGTGATAATCGGCTTGGCAGGCTTGTCTTCGGGAATGATCGCCTGCTTGGCCTCGGCCTGCTCTGTGGGCACGATCGGCTTCGGCTTCTCCGCAGCCGACGCTGCCTTGGCCGGTGAGGCTCCGAACAGCGAGGCAAGGAAGCCCTTCTTTTCCGGTTTGGCCGGTGCCGCCGGCATCTCGCCGGCGGTCACGTAGACCGGATTGTTCATTTCCGGAGTGGTTGCGACGGCCGGTTCAGCGGCGCGCTGGTTGACCGCCCCTTGTTGCGGCAGGACGGCGGTGGTGCCGGCGGCAACCTGTTGTGCTGCAGCAGCCGTCTGCTCTGGGGTTTGTTCGGGCGCGACAAGCTGTTGCGGTGTGTTGCCTGCGATGGCCTGCGCATCGGCTGGTGCCGTCAACGGAAAGGCCGCCGTGCCGGGTTTGGCGGTCGGCAGATAGGCGATCTGCTCGGGTAGGGCGGTGTCGCCCTCGGCGGTCATCAGCGTTTGCGGCGCCGTCGCCGCCGCGATGGCCGAACCAGTGGTGTTGGCCGTGCCTGCGGTCAGATTGGTTTCAGCCTGGGGGCCAGTATAGTTTGCATTTGCGACACCAAGATCAGGCGCGCCGGTCGAGGTGCAGGAAGCCAAAAGCAACGCGCAGAACGCCGCCACGATGGCGCGGCGTTCTCCATTCGCGAAGCGCGAGCTGCTTGCCCTCAAATCCAAATTCCCCCTCGCTAACCGATCCGAACCGTCATCTCAGGCACCTGAGTGCCGCCGAGTGATCGAGTTTCCGCAATCGGAAACGAGACCTGTGGCAAATCAGCAAGCTTCCTTATGAAATCGTCCGAGCCTGCGTGATTTGCGTCAAATTGATGATTGACGCGACCATTTCGCCCGCTTTGGCGAACAGGTCAACTCACCGCATATTACAGATTGTTACACTCGCACCTTCACATAGTCGCCGGGAGCATCACCCAGCGTTTCCATGGCCTTGCCCGGAATCCGTGCGGGCACGCGTGCGCCATCCTTCGCCTCGATCCAGCGTTGCCAGTGCGGCCACCAGGAGCCAGGGTTCTCGGTGGCCGCGGCGATCCAATCCTCGAATCGTCCAACCGGCTTGCCGCCGGTCCAATGCTGGTATTTGCCGAGTGCGGGTGGATTGACGACGCCGGCGATATGGCCGGAACCCGCCATCACATAGTCGACTTCGCCGCCGAAATACTGGCAGCCAAGGAAGACCGAGCGGGCCGGCGCGATATGATCTTCCTTGGAGGCCAGATTGTAGACAGGAATTGTGATGTCGGAGAGCGAAACTGTTCGCCCGGCAAGCTCCATCTGGCCGCGCGAGAGATTGTTCTCGAGATAACAATTGCGCAGGTAGAAGGAATGATTGGCAGCCGCCATGCGGGTGGAATCGGCGTTCCAGTAGAGCAGGTCGAAGGGAAGCGGCTCCTTGCCGCGCATGTAATTGTTGACGACATAGGGCCAAATCAGATCGCCCGAGCGAAGCATGTTGAAGGCAGTCGCCATCTTGGTGCCGTCGAGGAAGCCTTTGCCGCGCATGGCGATTTCGAGAGCGGCGATCTGCTCTTCGTCGACGAAGACCTTGAGGTCTCCGGCATAGGTGAAGTCGACCTGCGTGGTGAAGAAGGTGACCGATTTGACACGGTCGTCACCTTCCTGCGCCAGGAGCGCAAGTGCGGCCGCCAGCAGTGTGCCGCCGACGCAATAGCCGATGGTGTTGACGCCGCGTTCGCCGGTCGCCCGCTCGACGACATCGAGGCCATATTGCAGCCCCTCGCGGATATAGGCTTCCCAATTCTTGGTGCCGTGGCGTTCGTCCGGATTGATCCAGGAAATGACGAAGACGGTGTGCCCCTGTTCCACCGCCCAGCGGATGAAGGATTTTTCCGGGTTGAGATCGAGGATGTAGAACTTGTTGATCCAGGGTGGGCAGATCAGCAGTGGCCGCTTCAGCACGGTCTCGGTTGCCGGGCTGTACTGGATGATCTCGGCAACGTCGGAACGGCCGACCACCTTGCCGGGGGTGACGGCGATGTTGCGGCCGATCTCGAATTTCGAATAATCGGCCTGGCGCAATTTCAGGTCGCCTTTCCCGGCGGCGATGTCCTCGGCGAACATCTTCATGCCGCGCACCAGGTTCTCGCCATGCGACGAGACGGTTTCGCGGAACAGTTCCGGATTGGTGAGGATGAAATTGGACGGCGAAATCGCGTTCGACACTTGCTTCACATAGAAGCCGGCCTTGTGGCGCGTGTGCTCGTCAAGCCCTTCGGCATGTTCGACCAGATCGGCCGCCCAGCGCGAGGTGACCAGGTACGCCTGTTTCAGGAAATCGAAGAAAGCGTTCTTGCCCCATTCCGGGTCCTGGAAACGCTTGTCACCGCGCTCGGGCTTGACGCCATTGGCCTCGTCCTCGACACCGCCGATACGATGGATGGCGTTGGCCCAGACATTCATGTAGCCCGCGAACAGCCGGGTCTGCGCTTCCAGGGCACGTTTGGGGTCGGCCAGCCAATACTCGGTGAGCTTGGAGAAGGTCTTGACCATGTCGGCCATGGGCTCGGCTACGCTGTCGCGCACCTCGCCGCGTTCGCGCGGCTCAGCCCATGCCGAAGCAGCCTTGCCTGCCTGTTCGATGACGCGTGCGAGATTGAGCGCGAAGCGTTCGGGATCTTTTACCAGATACTGCTCGACGGATGGAGCTTCCTGGGTGTCCGTCTTGCCTGCATCAGGTCTGTCGGCCATGGTTTGCGCGGTTCCTCCCTAGCGATTTCTTGACATAGTATCATGCAAGGTCGAATAGGAGCCAATATGCTTTTGCTCTCCCACGACGGGAAAGTGAACTTTAATGGCCATTGCGGGAAAGTAGTATGACGGATCGTGTTGGTCAGCTTCTGGTTGCCGCCACCGGGCGGTTGTCGCTGGCGCTCATCCTTGCCGGTGGTCTTGCCCTGGCCGGCTGCGCAAGCTCGAGCAGCGGGCCCTCTGTGGCGGTACAGTCGGGCGGCTCGGTGACCGGGCCGAAGGATACCGGCACATTCCCCAATCTGAACATCAAGCCGCAGAATGCGGCAACGCAGTTCACCGAAGACGAGAAGAACGCCAAGCTGGCGCAGTTGTCGGCAGCCAAGTCCAATGTGCAGGCGCATCCGGGCGATCCAGCCGCCGCAGCTGATGCCGTCGAGCTGGACAAGCTCAAGGCCAGCCATGCCAAGGATGCCCTGAAGCAGATCGGGGCCAAGTGCGACCCCGCCCTCGACCCGAATTGCAAATAAGGTTATAGCGCGCCGCCAAGCGCCCCTCGATCGGAACGAACATGGAAGAGTTTCACAAAGTCCGCCGTCTTCCACCTTACGTCTTCGAGCAGGTCAATCGCCTGAAGGCCAGTGCCCGCGCGCGCGGCGCCGATATCATCGATCTCGGCATGGGCAATCCCGATCTTCCGACCCCGAAAGCCATTGTCGACAAGCTCTGTGAAGTGGTGCGCGATCCACGCACGCATCGCTATTCGTCGTCGCGGGGCATTCCTGGGTTGCGCCGAGCCCAGGCCAATTATTATGCCCGCCGTTTCGGCGTGAAACTCAATCCCGACACCCAGGTGGTGGCGACACTGGGCTCCAAGGAAGGCTTCGCCAACATGGCGCAGGCCATCACCGCGCCAGGCGATGTGGTTCTGTGCCCTGATCCGACCTATCCGATTCATGCGTTCGGTTTCATCATGTCCGGCGGCGTTATCCGCTCGCTACAGGCTGAGCCGAATGACGGCTTCATTCCGGCCCTGGAGCGCGGCGTGCGCCATTCCATCCCGAAGCCGCTGGCGCTGATCCTCAATTATCCGTCGAATCCGACCGCCTATGTCGCCACACTCGACTTCTACAAGGATGTCGTGGCCTTCGCGAAGAAGAACGACATCATCATCCTGTCGGATCTGGCCTATTCGGAAATCTATTTCGATGGAAATCCGCCCCCTTCGGTGCTGCAGGTGCCGGGTGCGATCGATGTCACTGTCGAATTCACTTCGATGTCGAAGACCTTCTCCATGCCAGGATGGCGCATGGGCTTTGCCGTTGGCAATGAGCGGCTGATCGCGGCGCTGACGCGCGTGAAATCGTATCTCGACTATGGCGCCTTCACGCCGATTCAGGTCGCAGCCACCGCCGCGCTCAACGGCGACGGTTCCGATATCGAGGAAGTGCGCGACATCTATCACAAGCGCCGCGACGTGATGGTCGATGCTTTCGGCCGTGCCGGCTGGGATATACCGGCGCCGGCGGCAACGATGTTTGCATGGGCGCCGATCCCCGAGCCGTTCAAGCACCTCGGTTCGCTCGAATTCTCCAAGCTGTTGATCGAGCACGCCGATGTGGCGGTGGCACCCGGCATTGGCTTCGGCGAGCACGGCGACGACTATGTGCGCCTGGCGCTGGTCGAGAACGAACACCGCATCCGTCAGGCGGCCCGCAACATCAAGAAGTTCCTCACGACCACCGCCAAGCAACCCAACAATGTGGTGCCGCTGGCGGCCCATCGCTGAGCCGCCCGCTACCAATCATCCTGAATGACCGAGAAAGAGGGGCCGTCCATCATGGCTGAATCCTTGCGTGTTGGAATTGCCGGCCTCGGCACCGTGGGGGCCTCGGTTGTGCGTGTGCTCACGGAAAAGGCAGCGGAACTCACCCGCCAGTGTGGCCGCACCATTACGGTGACGGCGGTGTCCGCGCGCAATCGCGACAAGGACCGCGGCGTCGACCTTTCCAAGGTGTCCTGGTTCGAAAATCCGATCGATCTTGCCCGTTCGAATGAAATCGATGTCTTCATCGAACTGATCGGTGGCGACGAAGGCCCGGCGCGCGAAAGCGTCAAGGCTGCGCTCGAAGCCGGCCGCCATGTGGTGACCGCCAACAAGGCACTGCTTGCCAAGCACGGCGTGGCATTGGCCGAAATCGCCGAGAAGAAAGGCGTGTTGCTCAACTACGAAGCGGCGGTGGCCGGCGGTATTCCCGTCATCAAGACGATGCGCGAGGCGATGGCCGGCAATTCGGTCAACCGCGTCTTTGGTATCCTGAACGGCACTTGCAATTATATCCTGACCCGCATGGAGGCCGAGGGCCTGTCCTTCGAGGCGTGCCTGAAGGACGCGCAGCGCCTTGGCTATGCCGAGGCCGATCCGACCTTCGACATCGAGGGTAATGACACCGCCCACAAGCTCGCCATCCTCACCAGCCTGGCTTTCGGTCACAAGATCGCTGCCGACGACATCTATCTGGAAGGCATTTCCAACATCACCCAGGCCGATATCCGCGCCGCAGCCGAACTCGGCTACCGCATCAAGCTGCTTGGCGTTGCCCAACGCACCGAAAGCGGCATCGAACAGCGCGTGCATCCAACCATGGTACCAACCGCCTCAGTGATTGCGCAGGTGCACGGCGTCACCAATGCCGTGGCGATCGAGACCGATATCCTGGGCGAATTGCTGCTTTCGGGGCCCGGTGCCGGTGGCAATGCCACGGCCTCGGCAGTCGTCGGCGACATCGCCGATATCGCCAAGAGCCAGCCCGGCTTCCAGCATGGGCCGGTGTTCGGCCGTCCGACCAAGGAGTTGAAACCCTACAAGAAGGCGCAGATGCGCAGTCATGCCGGTGGCTACTTCATTCGCCTCACCGTTTATGACCGCGTCGGCGTGTTCGCTTCGGTGGCCAAGCGCATGGCCGACAACGACATTTCACTGGAATCGATCGTGCAGCACGCCGTCGGGCCGGAAGTTGCCGACAAGAAAACCGTTATCCTGGTCACGCATGAAACCACGGAAGCGGCGGTGCGCAAGGCAGTGGAAGCCATCACCAAGGATGGTCACCTGACCGACAAGGCGCAAGTGATCCGCATCGAGCGGGCCGGCTAGGACGCGCTGATTCAAGCGAGGTCAGCCTGCAAATGGCGGATTTCTGCGCTTCCGGTGCTCAAATCCATCGGCGCACACGCTTGGCGTAGTCGTGATATTTCGTGCCGAATTTGCCGGCCAACGTCTTTTCCTCGCGCTGGATCACCAGCTTGCTGGTCACAAGCCCGGCGACAAAGGCGAGCACGATCAGCCAGACATTGCCGGTGATCAGCCCGATGCCGACGACCAGCGTCGCCAACGACAGATAGATCGGGTTGCGGCTGACGCCGAACGGACCGCCGGTCAACAGATGCGTTGGTGTAGCGACCGGGTTCAGCGGCGTCCTGGCCTTGAACATCACGCGGATGGCCGTGAACCACAACGCCACCGAACCCAATGCGGCCAGCCAGCCGAAGCCGAACAGGATGTCGCCGAGGACATCACCGAACCAAGGCAGCGGATAGAGGACGCCCAGGCCAATCCCGGCGATCAACGCGATCAGGAAGATGACGGGCGGCAGTGGAAACGGCAGGCGTGCGGCTTCGGTCATTGCGGGTCCCCCGGGCTCATGACGTCCTCGGTCTGAACCGTGCAGGTGCTGGCGAGATCGCTGATGCGCGTCCTGGCCGAAGCCGGCTGGTCGCCCTTCATGATGCCGGCCAGCAGCCCGTCCTTCTCGACCGCGGTGAGCATGCAGCCACAATAGCGCACGCAGAAGGCGGCGTCTCGCCTGTCCTGGCACGATGCCTGACAGGCATTAGTGAAGCCGAGCTTCGGATCCGGCGCCGGCGCCGACCACACCTGCGCAAACAGCCATACGCAGCCAATCAGCACCGGCTGGTGGATGAGGTAGAAGGCTAGGCTGTGCCGGCCGATGAACGTCAGGGGCCGCTCGAATGGCTGGCCGAGCGACACGCGCGCCAGCCGTTCAAACAGGCCTGCCGTCTTGGCAAGTTTGGCCATGCCGATGCCGATCAATACCGCGCCGAACCAAGGAAACAGCGGCACATAGTCGTTCGAACGCGGATCGGCCGAGGAGAGGCCGACCCACAGAAGTGCCGGATGATCGAAAATGGGCGAGCGCAGATAGAACGGAGCTGCAATGACTAGCGCGGCGACGACCAGCGTCAGCAGCGCCGGCAGGCGCAGGAACAGAAGGCCGAGCGCGCTGGCCAATGCGATCTGATGCAGGATGCCGAAGAAGATGAAACTCGGGCGCGTGGCGAAAAAAGTAATCAATGAAATCGCGGCAGCGGCCACCGCCACCATGGCAAAACGCTTCCAGAAGCCCGGCCAGCGGATGCGCTCGCCATGCGCGAGCACGAGCGAGACGCCGACCAGGAAAAGGAAGCTGGAGGCAATGCAGCGTGCGTAGAGCTTCCAGGGGCCATGCGCGGTCAGTCCGGCACTCGCATAGCCGAAGAACTCGAGGTCCCAGGTGAAGTGGTAGCTGGCCATCGCCAGCAGCGCGATGCCGCGCAGGGCATCGATCAGCGTTATGCGCCGGGGAGAGTTGGTCTGCTGTTCAAGGCTCATGCGGAGGGGATTCGAAATTGCAACTGTGCAATGCCTAGCATGGATGCGGGCGGAGCGAGAGTGGTGGGGAGATGGGCTCCGTCGTCTCTCAACGACAACGAAAAAGCAGACGCTCATTATACCACTCGTCAAAACCCGTTGGCCGGCTTCGCATTCCGGCGCGAGTGCGTCGGTTTCCTGCTACCGGTCCGGCCGTTGGCAACGCAAATTTCCCGTGCGAGTCGTTAGTTTGGGAATTCATGTCCACGCATGTCCGCCATCCGATCTGGCTACCGGCCGTTCCGTCGGCGGATGCGCGCACCTTCGCTTCGCTGTACGCCATCGAATCCTGCGCGCGCGCCACGGTCGCCTCGGTCATCCCGATCCAGGCCTATGAGATTCTGAAGAACGAGCAGACGGTCTCGATCCTCTACACCATCGTGTCGCTGCTGGGCCTTTCGGTCACGCTGTTCATGCCGATGCTGATCCATCGTTTCGCGCGCAGATGGGTTTATACGGCCGGCGCGCTGCTGCTTGGGATCGGCTCGCTGTTCTTCGTCACTCACTCGCTGCCGGGCCAGATCATCGGCATGCTGTGCCGGGTGATGGGGGCGAGCGCGCTGTCGATCACTCTCAACCTCTACATCATGGACCATATCCGCAAGACCGACCTCATGCAGGCCGAGTCCTTGCGTATGGCGTGGTCGATGATTGCCTGGACCAGCGGGCCGACGCTCGGCATTTTCCTCTATACCCGTTACGGCATCTATGCCGCGCACGGCGCCGTGGCTGTCTTTGCGCTCTGTCTGCTCGCACTGTTCTGGTACTACCGGCTGGGCGACAATCCGATGATCGTGCCGGGCAAGAGCCGCCCCATCAATCCGTTCGCCAATATCGGGCGTTTCGTCAGCCAGCCGAGACTAAGGCTGGCCTGGCTCATTGCGTTTGGCCGTTCCTGTTACTGGACCACTTTTTTTGTCTACGGCCCGCTGTTCATGGTCATCACCGGCCAGGGCGAACTCGCGGGTGGCCTGCTGGTTTCAGCCGGTAACGCCCTTCTGTTCTCCGCGATTTTCTGGGGCAGGGCAGGCAAGCGTTATGGTGCTCGCAACGTGATGACGCTTGCTTTCATAGGAATGGCAATATCGCTGTGGCTTGCGGGTGCCATTGGCGAACTTATTCCGCTCGCCACCGCCGGCCTGCTCTTGGTCGGTGCCCTGTTCACCATCGCGCTTGATGCCATCGGCTCCACCGCCTTCATGCGTTCGGTGCGCGCTTACGAGCGGCCGCAGATGGCAGCCGTCTACCGCACCTATCTCGATTTCTCGGAGCTGACGCCACCGCTGGTCTATTCCGTGGTGCTGGCCTTCTTCGGGTTGGGGGCGGTTTTCGCGACGCTCGGCTGCCTTGCCGCTGCCTGCGCCGTCGTCACCTGGCGATACCTGCCGAAGTCGATGTAGGGCGACAGCCGAACACCAATGACGCTGATGCGTCTGGCGATGGCGGAATTTGGTTTGCCGGGCGCCGCGATTCTTTCTATAGTTCCAGTCGTCGTCGGTCCCTTCGGGACCAAGAGGGAATACGGTGAGGGGGAGAAAATCCATCCGAAGCCGTGGCTGCCCCCGCAACTGTGAGCGGTAGTCCTCTCCAATGCCACTGAGGTTCGCCTCGGGAAGGTGGGGAAGGGCGCTGATCCGCAAGCCAGGAGACCTGCCGGCGACGGCAATGACGGTAATGCCCTCGGGTGGAGGGCGAAAGGACAGACCATGAATACCGCTTCCGTTTCTCTCGGCGCTTCGACCTCCTTGCAGTCGCGCTTCCTGCAGTTGGCGATGGCTGGCCTGCTCGGCATCTTCGTCATCGGCTTCACCGGCTTCTCGCATATCGAAGCCGTGCATAACGCCGCTCATGACGCACGCCACTCGATGGCGTTCCCCTGCCACTAACCCAGGGGGAACCCACCATGTCTGTTTTTCGCAACGTCGTGTTCGTCGCGGCGATCGCGGGCCTATTGGCTGGCCTCGTTCTCGCCTGCTTGCAGGCCTATGCAACCGTCCCGCTGATCCTGAAGGCGGAAGTCTATGAACAGGCCGCCGGCGGCCATGAACATGCTGCCGCGCCGGCAGCACCCGTCGCCGATGCCGGGACCAACGCGATGAGTTCGGCCGCGCCGGCCCCTGCAGCGGCTCCGGCGGAAGAAGAGGAAGGTTGGGCGCCTGCCGACGGTGTCGAGCGTTTCTCCTTCAATGTGCTCTCCAATGTCGTCACCGGCATCGGCTTCGCGCTGATCCTCGTCGCTTTCTCGGAATTTGCGGGCGGCATCGGCAATTGGCGTCAGGGCGTCTTCTGGGGTCTTGCAGGTTTTGCCGTCTTCACGTTGGCTCCAGGCCTTGGTCTGCCACCGGAACTGCCGGCGATGCCCGCCGCTGATCTGATCCCCAGGCAGGCCTGGTGGATTTCTACCGTCGTTGCCACGGCCATCGGCCTCGCGCTGATTGCTTTCCGGCGGTCGTTGCCGCTCACAGTGCTCGCCATTGTGCTGATCGTCGCGCCGCATGTCGTCGGTGCGCCGCAGCCGGCAAGTTACGACACGCCGATCCCGGAAGGACTGCATCACCAGTTCGTCGTGGCAGTCACGCTGACCAATCTGGTGTTCTGGGTAGTGCTGGGGGCGGTCATCGGCGTGGTGCGCGGCCGCTTCACCGGGCAGTCGTCGAGCCTTCGCGACAGCTTTGCCTGATCGCCTGACCTTCATCATCGGCGGTGCGCGCTCGGGCAAGAGCGGGCACGCCGAAAAGCTGATTACGGCGCTGCCGGCGCCGTGGATTTATATTGCGACCGCCCAGGCTTATGACGACGAAATGCGCGAGCGGATCGCGCATCATCGCGCCCGCCGTGGCGGAGGCTGGGAAACGACAGACGCACCACTCGACCTCGTCGGGGTACTGGAGCACTTGCCTGCCGGACGCCCGGTACTGGTCGATTGCCTTACGCTCTGGCTCACCAACCACATGCTGGCCGGGCATGACGTTGAGGGGGAGTGCGCGAGGCTGGCTGCCACCTTGTCGAAACCGCGTGGTCCTTGGTTCGTGGTGTCCAACGAGGTCGGCTTCGGCATCGTGCCGGACAACGCACTGGCGCGCCGCTTTCGTGACGCCGCCGGGCGTCTCAATCAGCAGGTTGCAGCGGTTGCCGACGATGTGGTGCTGACTGTTGCCGGCCTGCCGCTCAAGGTGAAATGACATGGCTGAGATCGACAACAGCGAAGCCGAGCGCCATCGCACCAAGATGGCCAAGCGCAAGGCAGTGCAGGACGCCGAGGTGGCACAAAAGACGATCGAGAAAGGACTGCTCATCGTCAACACCGGCCCCGGCAAAGGCAAGACCACGGCAGCCTTCGGGTTGGCGCTGCGTATGCTGGGTTACGGCCGCCGTGTCGGCGTCGTGCAGTTCATCAAGGGCAAGTGGCACACCGGCGAGAAGGAGGCTTTCAAGACCTTCGGCGATCAGCTGGTGTGGTATTCGATGGGCGAGGGCTTCACCTGGGAAACCCAGGATCTGAAGCGAGACATCGAAGCTGCTCAAGCCGCCTGGGTGAAGGTGGAGGAGCTGATGGCCGACCCGTCTATAAGCCTGCTGGTGCTGGACGAACTCAACATCGCGCTGCGCTACGATTATCTGGATCTTGACCGTGTTGTGGCTGCGCTGAAGAGCCGGCGCGAGGACCTGCATGTCGTCGTTACCGGCCGCAATGCCAAGCCGGCGCTGACCGAAGCCGCCG
Organism: Mesorhizobium loti; assembly: GCF_002858745.1. Classification (GTDB taxonomy): domain Bacteria; phylum Pseudomonadota; class Alphaproteobacteria; order Rhizobiales; family Rhizobiaceae; genus Mesorhizobium; species Mesorhizobium loti_F. The sequence goes on from NZ_PJRO01000002.1 coordinate 314,636, forward strand.
ATCTCGTCACCGAGATGGGGGCGACGAAGCACCATTTTTCCGCCGGCGTGAAAGCGCAGCAGGGGATCGAATTTTAAGGCCTACCAGAGCACTAGCGCGATCACGCCAAACAGCGCGATGAGCAATATGTCCGCGGTCCAGTAAAGCCTGAGCGCCTGGCGAATGTCGGCACTGGTGACGGCGGTACGACCGCCTTCTCCCATATAACGGCCTTCCACCAGAACACCACCGTAAGAACGCGGACCGGCGAGTGCCAGACCAAGCGCGCCGGCCATCGCTGCCTCAGGCCAGCCGGCATTGGGCGAGCGGTGATATCGCGCGTCACGCCGCATGGCGTGCCATGCCTCGGCCGGGTCGGCGCCCTTGACGAAAAGCGCGGCGGCGACGATCAGCAGACCTGTCAGGCGCGAGGCGGGCAGATTGATGAGGTCGTCGAAGCGCGCCGCCGCCCAGCCGAAGGCTTCGTGGCGCTCGGTGCGGTGGCCGATCATGGAATCGGCTGTGTTGGCGGCCTTGTAGGCGGCGCCACCAGCCAGCCCGCCGACGCCAAGCCAGAAGGCCGGGGCGACGATGCCGTCGGAAAAATTCTCGGCCAGGCTTTCGATGGCGGCCCGCCCGACAGCGGCCTCATCGAGCTTTTCCGGGTCGCGGCCGACGATCATCGAGACCGCCTTGCGTCCGGCCGCAAGGCCACCGCTGTCGAGTGCATCGGCCACTGCCTCGACATGGCTGGCGAGGCTTTTCTGCGACAGGAGCGAGCTTGCCAACAGCGCGACGGCGACAATGCCGAGCGGCAGCGCTAGAAGGGCAGCTTCGGCGAGCCGAGCGATCATGGCCGGAACGACAACGATGACCAGAAGTGCAAACAGGCCGGCCATGCGACGCGCGGCGTCGCTGTCGGCGGCGCGGTTGAGCCCGCGATCGAGACAGGATATCAGGGCGCCAATCCAGGTCACGGGATGACCGATGGCGTGAAACAGCCGGTCCGGATAGCCGAGCCGAGCTTCGATCAGCAGCGACAGAAAGGCGGTCAGGGCGGACATGCGGCTTCCAGGTGAGGCAATTGCGGCAGTTGATCACGGCGGAAGCCTCAGTCGGGCGCGGGCGCTGTTTCCTGACGCACCGGAGCCGTTTGTCGATCTCTCGACCGGGATCAACCCGCACTCCTATCCGCTTTTCGATCCGCCCGCCACCGCCTTCACCCGACTGCCGGAGGCGGCTCGGCTTTCCGAATTGCTGGCGGTCGCGGCAACGGCCTACGGTGCACCGTCGGCTGCGAATGTCGTCGCTGCGCCCGGCACGCAGATCCTGTTGCCGCGCGTCGCCTCTTTGGTGAAAGCAGGCCGCGCGTTGGTGCTTTCGCCCACCTATGCCGAGCACGCACGGGCGGCCGCCATTGCCGGCCATGCTGTTTCCGAAACCACGGATTTCGACGCGCTGGCCGAGGCTGAGCTCGCCATTCTGGTCAATCCCAACAATCCGGACGGGCGTATCGTGTCGCGCGAGCGACTGCTCAACCTCGCCGGTCGTATGAAAGCAAAGGGTGGCCTGCTAGTGGTCGACGAGGCCTTCATGGACGTCGGCCCGCGCGAGGCAAGCCTCGCTGCCGATGCCGGACAAGGCGGGTTGGTGATCCTGCGCTCCTTCGGCAAGTTTTTCGGGCTTGCCGGCGTGCGGCTTGGCTTTGCGCTGACGGACAAAGCAACCGCCGAGTACCTCGACAGCCAGCTTGGCCCTTGGGCAGTGGCAGGACCGACGATGGAGTACGGCATCCGGGCGCTTGGTGACATTGGATGGCAAGAGGCGATGCGGCGGCAATTGAGCGAGGAAGCTGCTCGGCTCGATGCGCTGTTTGCCCACAATAGCGTGCCGGTCTCCGGTGGCTCTTCGCTGTTCCGCTATCTTGATTTCGGTGACGCGCCGGACCTTTTCAGCGCGCTCGGCCGACAAGGTATCCTGCTGCGCCATTTCGCAGAACGTCCCCATACATTGCGTTCCGGCCTGCCGGGTTCGGAAGACGAGTGGCAACGACTTGACGCCGCGCTTGCCGGTTGGGCCGCGAAGGACGATGGTTCACAAAACAGGATCCGCGCATGATCATCGTCTGTCCGCTTTCCAAGGTCGAGGCCACGGTCAACCGTGCCGGTGCCGAGCGACTGTTGTCTTTGCTGGCGGCAGGAACGGACATGACGCGTCCTGCGGCGATCCAGCCGGAAAACCACTTGCATCTGGTCATGCATGACATCGCCGAGGCGCAGGACGGCATGACGTTGCCGGGCGAAGAGCATGTGCGTGCATTGCTCGGCTTCGCGCAGGGCTGGAACCGGTCGCGACCGCTGGTGGTCAATTGTTATGCCGGCATCAGCCGTTCGACAGCCTCGGCCTATATCATTGCGGCTGCTCTTGCTCCGAAGCGCGATGAGATGGAACTGGCCAGGACATTGCGCTGGCTATCACCTTCGGCCACGCCAAATCCGCGCCTTGTCACGGTTGCAGATCACATCCTTGGCCGCGATGGCCGTATGGTGGCTGCGATCGCTTCGATCGGGCGGGGTGCCGATGCTTACGAGGGTGTGCCGTTTGAATTGGAGATCGGGGGGTAGCATTTTGGTGCGGCCTTCGAGGCTCGCTTCGCGAGCACCTCAGGATGAGGGCGGTTGGTGCGAACCGTCTTTTCGGCGGCGTTTCAGCATGAGCCAGGCACACCGGCCCTCATCCTGAGGTGTGAGCCCGCACAGCTTTGGAAAGATTGCCAAAATCTATGCGGGCGAGCCTCGAAGGACGCACCCTACAGCACCCAATCGCTCAACTTGGCAGCACGGACATCCTTCAACAACGCGATGAACCCGTCAGCCTGGTGTTCGGCGGTCAGCCTGCCTTTTTCGGCCGTGGCAATCGAAGCGTCGCCCACCACGCCGTGGGGATTCAAGTCGCGAGCGATCCAGGCATAGGCGTGGGTGCCGGTCTGGCGCAGCAGTGAAAACGCCTTCTCCGCCTTGGCGACGTTAGAGACGAAGTTCTCAGCCTTGCTCATGTCGACCAGATCTGGGCGGAAATGCAGCATCAGCGAGGTCTCGACATCGCCGCCATGGATGCCATGGCGATCTTCGAGTTCCATATACATGCCGGCGGGGCGGCCGAAGCGCTGCCAGCTTGTCTTCACCGCAAGCATCTTTTCGCGCACGCGCAGTTCGCGCGTGACGATGCCCATGATCTCCTCATTACCGCCATGCGAGTTGACGACGACGAGCTTTTTCACTCCGGCGCGCGCGATGGAAAGGCCGAGTTCTGTCCAGGCGTCGATCAGCGTTGCCGGTGGCAAGGTGAGCGTTCCCGGTGTATGCACGTGTTCGTTGGATTTGCCGACTGCCTGCACAGGCAGGATGCGGATGTCGAGGTCGGCGGGCAGGCGTCCGATCACCGTCTCCAGCATGCCGTTCATGATGCTGGTGTCGGTCGACACTGGCAGATGCGGGCCATGCTGTTCGATCGCCGCCACCGGCAACACAGCGATCGTCGTTTCCGGATCTATGGAAGCATATTCCGTGGTGCGGAAATCGCCCCACCACACACGTCTTTTCGTCGTCACATCAGTCTCCGGATTGTTGGCAACCCATTCGTGCTCTCCATAAGGAGAGGCAAGCTCATCACCCCGCCGCGATCACTTCCACCTCGACCTTGAATTCCGGCCGGGCAAAACCGCCCACGATCATCAGCGTAGAGGCTGGCGCCGGATCCGCAAAGGTACGGTCGCGCACGGCCATGTATGGCTTGAGATAAGCGCGATCGGTGACGTAGGTGTTGATGCGCACAACATCCTTCAGGCTGAGACCGGCTTCAGCCAGTACGGCTGCGATGTTCCTGAAGCAGAGTTCGGTCTGCTCCTCGACGCCTTCTGGAATGTGGTCCTCAGCGGTAATCGCCACCTGACCGGCGCACAGGATGAGCCGCTTGCCGGCTGGGATCTCAACGCCGTGGCTGTAGCGGGCAAAAGGCGGCTTGATCGATTTCGGCATCAAATATCGGAACATCGGAGTCTCCATTCAAGGCAGGGAAACTAGGCCGGCATGCAGTCACGATTCAAGCGCTGCCTATACGATAACAGTATTACTTTCATCATGAACTATTCATGGACAGTTGCCCTGAAAGTGGGCACGATGAGGCCCGAAGCTGCAGGGCAGGGAACACCCAGCACAATGCTCCTCCGAAATTGCGCGGCGGGCATTGTGGCACGACCTTTGCTTTGTCAGTCGATATGGCGCTGTGTTGCGTGCGAGCGAAAGGGAGAGGAAATCGATGACGAAGATTCTGGCCACGGCCACCGTGGCGGCCGCGGCGTTGTTCGGCGGCTGGATGTCCGCTGCGACAGCGAACGAGAAGGTGACGTTCGCCACCAATTGGCTCGCCCAGGCCGAGCATGGCGGTTATTACCAGGCTGTCGCCGACGGTTCCTACGCTGCCTGCGGCCTCGACGTCACCATCCAGCAAGGTGGTCCGCAGGGCAGCGGGCGGCCGCTCCTGATGGCCGGCAAGATCGATTTCTACATGGGCGGCAATATGTTGCAGGCGTTCGATGCAGTGCATCAGAGCATTCCGCTGCGCGTCGTCGCCGCCACTTTCCAGAAGGAGCCGCAGGTCATCATGGCCCATCCTGGCGAAGGCCTGGACAAGTGGGAGGATCTGCCGAAGGCTGAACAATACATTATCGGCGACGAGGGTGCGCAGAGCTTCTTCCTGTGGATGGTGTCGGAGTTCGGCTTCGATGCGGCCAAGCGCGTGCCTTACACCTTCAATCCGGCTGCGTTCATAGCCAACAAAAAGTCGATCCAGCAGGGATACGTTACTTCCGAGCCGCATGCGGTGGCCAAGGAAGGCGGTTTTCAGCCCAATCTCTTCCTGCTCGCCGACTATGGTTTCAACACCTATGCCACCACGATCGAGGCCATGCAGAACACGATAGACCAGCGGCCGGAGGTTGTTCAATGCTTCGTCGATGGCTCGGCCAAAGGCTGGTACAACTATCTCTACGGCGACAACAAGGCCGCCAACGAAGCGATCAAGAAGGACAATCCCGATATCAACGACGAGCAGATCGCCTTCTCCATCGAGATGATGAAGAAGTACGGCATCGTCGATTCCGGCGACACCGACAAGCTCGGTATCGGTGCCATGACCGATGAGCGCATGCAGAGCTTCTACGACAAGATGGTCAAGGCAAAGGTGCTGCCGGCCGGCATCGACATTAAGAAGGGTTACACGCTGCAGTTCGTGAACAAGGGTGTCGGTCTCGATCTGAAGAAGTGAGCAGTATTGTGGCAAATCGCGTGGCAGGCGCATCCTTCTCCCTCATGGGGAGAAGGCGAGACGGACGCTTATCTGCGGAAAGGCACTGATGTTGCAGAAGGTGGCCGACAGGGACGACAGCGGACAGCGTGGAACCGCTCCGCTGCTTTCCTTCAAGGGCGTGGGCAAGGTGTTCTCCAACGGCGTGACCGCGTTGGACGACGTCAATCTCGATGTACGCGAGGGCGATTTCGTCAGCCTGCTCGGGCCTTCGGGCTGCGGCAAGTCAACGGCGCTCAGGCTGATCGCCAGGCTTTCCACGCCGACCTCCGGCCAGCTGGAATGGCGCAAGGCATTGGGTGACGACTGCGTCGGCTTTGTTTTCCAGGAACCGACCCTGCTACCTTGGGCGAGCGTCTTCGACAACGTTTGGCTGCCGCTGCGCCTGCGCGGCGTGTCGCGCCTCAAAGCCACGCCGGCGGTGATGGAGATGCTGGCGCGCGTGCATCTCGAAAATTTCGCCGATGCGGTGCCGAGAGAGCTTTCCGGCGGCATGAAGATGCGCGTTTCCATCGCTCGGGCCATGGTCACCAAGCCGCGCGTGCTGTTGATGGACGAGCCATTTGCGGCGCTGGATGAGATCACGCGCTTCAAGCTCAACAACGACCTCTTGGAGTTGTGGCAACAGGAGCGGTTCACCGCCGTCTTCGTCACCCACAGCGTGTTCGAAAGTGTCTTCCTGTCCAGCCGCATCGTGGTGATGGCCGCCAAGCCGGGACGCGTGTTCCGCGACATGACGGTCGATGCACCTTATCCGCGCGACGAGGCGTTTCGCACATCATCAACCTATGCGGAGCTGTGCCGGCGGACGTCGGACGAATTGAGCGTGGCCATGGATGCCAGGGTGGAGACGCGACCATGACCGCCATCGAGAACCGGTCGGTCGTTCTCGATCCGGAAGAGGCGCGGCGTGTTCGCCAGCAGCGGCTGGAGAAGATCGGTTCCTGGGTGCTGCCGCTTGCCATCATGGTGGTGGCGGTCTGGTTCTGGGACCGCATCTGCGTGTGGAACGACATTCCGAAATATATTCTGCCGAGACCTGGCGTGGTGGTGCAGACCCTTCAGGACGATGCGCCGCTGCTGTTTTCCTCGCTGCTGGTCACCCTCAAGATCACGTTCCTCAGCCTTGCGCTCGCCATCCTCGGCGGAGTGGGGTTGGCTGTGCTGTTTGCCCAATCGAAATGGGTGGAAATGTCGTTCTTTCCCTTTGCCGTCATCCTTCAGGTGACACCGATCGTGGCGATCTTTCCGCTGATCAACATCTATGTCGACAACCAGACTGCCAAGCTTCTGCTGTGTGCCTGGATCGTCGCCTTCTTCCCAATTCTCTCCAATACGACCCTGGGATTGAACTCTGTTGATCGCAATTTGCGGGACCTGTTTCGGCTGAACGGGGCAACACGCTGGCAGGAGTTGTGGCACCTGCGCCTGCCAGCGGCCATGCCTTACTTCCTCGGTGGTCTGAAGATTGCCGGAGGGCTATCGCTGATCGGTGCGGTGGTGGCTGAGTTCGTCGCAGGCACATCAGGTCAGGCATCGGGTCTCGCTTCCCGCATCATCGAGGCCGGTTATCGCTTGAACGCGCCGCGGCTTTTCGCCGCCCTTATCCTGATTTCGCTGACCGGCATCGTCATCTTTCTTGTGCTGTCCTTGCTGTCGCACCTTATCCTGCGCCGCTGGCACGAGAGCGCGCTGAAGCAGGAGGCATGATGGCGGACGTTTCATACAGTTGCCGAGGCTGCATTCCGTTCACGTCGAGTGACCGGGCCGTGGCGGACGCGGAGGTGCATTGAACACACTGCCGATACCGTCGCCTGGAATTTATGTCCTAAGAAATGCTCGTCTTCATGCCTCGCTGACCGTCGGCATCGATGGTTCTGCCGATGCAGACGGCTTTGTGAATGCCGATATCGCTGTCGAAGGCAGCCGTATCATCTCTATTGCTCCTCATCGCCTGGGGACGCCACCTGCGCCGGATGCGATCGAGCTCAACGGCCGCATCGTCCTGCCTTGTTTCGTCGACTGCCACACCCATCTCGACAAAGGCCATATCTGGCCACGCAACTCCAATCCGGACGGTTCGTTCGCTGGTGCGTTGCGTGCGACGCACGCCGACAGGACCGAGCGCTGGAGTGCAAAAGACGTTTCCCGGCGCATGGACTTTGCATTGCGTACGGCTTTCGCGCATGGAACCAGCGCCATTCGCACACATCTCGACAGCGCGGCGCCTCAGGATGCCATTTCCTGGCCGGTGTTCGAGAACATACGGGAACATTGGCGCGGACGCATCGACCTGCAGGCGGCGTGCCTCGTCGGCATCGAAGAAACCCGTGACCAGGTCTGGTTTGCAGGCTTGGCGCGACGTGTCGCCGAGGCGAAAGGCATTCTGGGAGCGGTCACCTATATGGTTCCGGACCTCGAGGCTCTGCTCGACCGAATGTTCGCGCTGGCCATAAAGCATGATCTCGATCTTGATTTTCATGCCGACGAGACCGACGCCATCGATGCGATCTCCTTGAGGAAAATAGCCGAAGCAGCACTTCGTCATCGCTTCGAAGGCAAGGTCCTTGTCGGCCATTGCTGCTCGCTGGCTCGCCAACCCGACGGTGATGTACTGGATACGCTGGACAAGGTGGCACGGGCAGAATTGGCTGTCGTGTCGCTGCCGATGTGCAATCTCTACCTGCAGGACCGTCGGAATGACCAGACCACGCCGCGCTGGCGCGGCGTGACGCTGCTGCATGAAATGGACGCGCGCGGTATTCCCGTCGCGGTGGCTTCGGACAACACCCGTGATCCGTTCTACGCCTATGGCGATCTCGACATGCTTGAGGTCTATCGCACGGCAACCCGCATCCTGCATCTCGACCACCCGGTCGGCGACTGGCCGCGCACGGTCGCGCAGACGCCGGCTGAAGTGATGCGCCTCGACGACGTAGGGGTGTTGCAGCGAGGGGGATCAGCAGATCTGGTTGTTTTCAAAGGGCGGAACTGGACCGAGCTGTTGTCGCGCCCGGAGGCCGACCGCATTGTCATCCGCGATGGCAAACCGATCGATACCAGCCTGCCGGACTATGCCGAGCTCGATGATTTGATGGGGGCATGATGAACATTGCGGCGCTGAAACAAGACCTCGAAGGGCTGAAGATCGAGGACAACGAAAAGATCATCCAGCAGAAGAGCCGTGATTTCTACTGGTACAGTCCGGTGCTCAAACGCCAGCTCGAACATGTCACCGGCGATCTGGTCGTGTCGCCGAAATCCGAAGCTGAAGTTGTGCGCATACTTGCGGCCTGCTTTTCGCACCGGGTACCGGTAACACCGCGTGGCACCGGCACCGGCAACTATGGCCAGGCGATGCCGCTTTCAGGCGGCGTGGTGCTCAATTTGGCCGACATGAACGAGATCGTTGCGATTTCGCCCGGCCGTGTGGTGTGCCAACCCGGTGCCATCCTGGCCGATATCGATCGCGCGACGCGTGCGCATTCGGCGCAGGAACTGCGCCTGCACCCCTCCACCTACAACACTGCTTCCATCGGCGGGTTCATTGCCGGTGGTTCGGGCGGAGTCGGCTCGATCAATTTCGGCGGCTTGCGCGATTTCGGCAACATCATCCGGCTGCGCGTGGTGACCATGGAGGCCGAGCCGAGGGGGCTGGAACTGACCGGCGAGGATCTGCACAAGGTCACTCATGCCTATGGCACCAACGGCATCATCACCGAGGTCGAGATGCCGCTGACGGCAGCCTATGACTGGGTGGACGTGCTGGTCGGTTTCGACAGCTTCATGGACGCTGCCCGCTACGGCAACGCGCTTGCCTGCCAGGACGGGTTGCTGACCAAGCTGATTACCCCGATCGCTGCCCCGGTACCGCAGCTTTATTTCAAGCGGCATCAGAAGTTCCTGCGCGACGGACAAAGCATCTGTGCGGTCATGGTCGCCCCGCATTCGCTGGACGCATTTCTTGCCTTCACGCAACGCGCGGGCGGGGAGGTGATCTTCAACGCTGCCACGTTGAGCGACGAGGAGAAGAAGAGGCTGCCGCCGGCCTTCGAGCTGGCGTGGAATCACACGACGCTGCGGGCGCTGCGCGTCGATCCGGCAATCACCTACCTGCAGTCGCTCTATCCGTTTCCCGATCATCTGGCTTTGGTCGAAAAGATCGACGCGATGTTTCCCGGCGAGGTGTTCTCGCATCTGGAATTCGTGCGTCTCGACGGCAACATCACCTGTTTCGGCCTGAACCTGGTGCGCTTCACCACGGAGGAGCGGCTGGACGAGATCGTGCGGCTGCTCGAGGAAAACGGTTGTCCGATCTTCAATCCGCACCGCTATACGCTGGAAGAGGGCGGCATGAAGCAGACGGATTCCGTCCAGCTCGCCTTCAAGCGCGAAGCCGATCCGCAAGGGCTGCTCAATCCCGGCAAGATGATCGCCTGGGAAAATCCCGACTACGACTACCGCTCGGGAAGGACGTTCCTGTTCAAAGGCCTGGCAAAGGCAGGTTGAGTGCTGCGATGCGTATTCTGGTTCTTCATGCGCATCCGGTCGAAACGAGCTTCAACGCGGCGCTGCACACGATGATCGTTGAGCGTCTCAAGGCCAAAGGGCACGAGGTCGACGACTGCGATCTGTACGCCGAGGATTTCGATCCGCGGCTGACACGTGCCGAGCGCATGGCCTACCACGATGCGCCGGACAATATCGAACCGGTGCGGACCTATGTCGAGCGGCTGCGTAGGGCGGAAGCGCTGGTTCTGTGTTTTCCGGTATGGAACTACGGCTATCCCGCCATTCTGAAAGGGTTCTTTGACCGCGTTTTCCTGCCGGGCGTGTCGTTTCGGCTGGTCGAAGGCAAGGTGCGACCCACGCTCGACAACATCGGCAAGGTCGTCGCCGTGACCAGCTATGGCGGCTCCAGGCTGCAAGCCTTCCTGGTTGGCGATCCGCCACGCAAGATGGTCCAGCGGCTGCTGCGTGCTTCCGTCAAGCCGGGCGCCCGGGTCTCCTACCTGGCGCATTATTCGATGAACCTGTCGACGCCGCAGTCACGGGATAGCTTCATGGCCAAGGTGGCGCGCAGGATGGATACGTTCTGATGCGGGTGCTGGTCGTCTATTGCCATCCTGTGCCGGAAAGCTTCTGCGCGGCGGTGCGCGATGCCGCTCTCGATGCCATCGCTGCCAAGGGCTGCGAGGCGCGGCTCGTCGATCTCTATGCCGAGAATTTCGATCCGGTGATGCGGGATGGTGAACGACGCGAATACAACGAACGTGCACCGGCCGATCCGGCGCTGACGGAACACATCGCACATCTGAAATGGGCAGAGGCGATCGTCTTTGTCTATCCGACCTGGTGGTACGGGCTGCCGGCGATGCTGAAGGGCTGGCTGGATCGTGTCTGGGCCAAGGACGTTGCCTTTGCCCTCGACCCCGGCGGGCGGATCACTCCGCTGATGGGCCATATTCAGAAGATCGCGGTGGTGACGACCTGCGGTGCCCCCCGCTGGTGGTCGCATGTCGTCGGCCATCCGGGCCGAAAGACGATCCTGCGCGGCATTCGCGCCTTGTGCGCCAAACGCTGCAAGACTTTGTTCCTGGCGCACTATCTGATGGATGCTTCGACATCACAAAGCCGGTTGGCTTTTCTCCGGCAGGTGCGGCAGAAGCTGAGGGCGTTTTAGCGCTTTCCTTCTCCCCGTAAACGGGGAGAAGAGAGCTAAGCTCTCACCCTCTCTGCCTTCGGATCATACATCGGCTTCAACGAAGCTTCGGCGGGGAAGCGTTCGCCGGCGATCTCGATCTCATAGCGGGAGCCGAGGATATCGGCTTCGCTCTCGCCCTTGGCCGGCACATAACCCATGCCGATGGCGCCGCCGAGGTGGTGGCCGTAGTTGCCCGACGTGATGGTGCCGACGATCTTGCCGTCGCGCACGATCGCCTCGTTGTGGAACAGCAGTGGTTCGGGATCGGTCAGGCGGAATTGCACCAGGCGGCGCTCCAGCCCAGCATCCTTTTTTGCCAGCACCGCGTCGCGACCGATGAAATCATTTTTTGCCGTCTTCACCGCAAAACCGAGGCCTGCCTCCAGCACATGGTCCTCGTCGGTGATGTCATGGCCGAAATGACGAAAGGCCTTTTCGATGCGGCAGGAATCCAGCGTGTGCAGGCCGCAGAGTTTCAGGCCAACATCGCTGCCGGCGTCCTCGATCGTCTCGAAGACATGCGCGGTCTGGTCGGTCGGGACGTAAAGCTCCCAGCCGAGTTCGCCGACATAGGTGACACGATGAGCGCGGGCGAGGCCCATGCCAATCTCGACTTCCTGAAACGTGCCGAACGGATTGTTCTCGTTCGAGAAATCGTTCGGGCTCACTTTTTGAATCAAGTCGCGCGAACGCGGTCCCATGAGGCAAAGTACGGATTCCGCAGCGGTCACATCCGTGATGACGACGAACTCATCCTTCACGTGCCTGCGCATCCAGGCGAGGTCGCGCTGCAGCGTGGCGCCCGGAACAACAGCAAAGAAGGCGGTGCCGGAAACACGCGAGACGGTCAGATCGCTCTCGATGCCACCGCGCCGATTGAGCATCTGGGTGTAGACGATCCTGCCTGGCGCGACATCAAGATCGTTGGCGCAGAGACGCTGCAGGAAGGCGAGGGCATCACGTCCTTCGATCCGGATCTTGCCAAACGAGGTCATATCGAACAGGCCGACATTGTTGCGCACCGCCAGATGTTCGTCGCGCTGGTTGTCGAACCAGTTCTGGCGTTTCCAGGAATAGCGGTATTCGCGTTCCTGGCCGTCCCTGGCGAACCAGTTGGCGCGCTCCCAGCCAGCGACCTCGCCGAACACGGCGCTGCGCGCCTTCAGATGCTCGTGGATGGGCGAACGGCGCACGCCGCGCGACGTCACCACTTGGCGGTAGGGGAAGTGGTCGGCGTAAAGCAGGCCGAGTGTTTCGGAGACGCGCTCCTTCAGATAGGCGCGATTCTTCTGGAATGGCTGGGCACGGCGGATGTCGACTTCCCAGAGATCGAACGGCGCCTCGCCATCGTTGATCCACTGCGCAAGCGCCATGCCCGCGCCGCCTGAGGAAACGATACCGATGGAGTTATAGCCGGCGGCGACCCAGTAGCCGCCGAGTTCCGGCGCTTCGCCAAGATAATAGCGGTCGTCCGGCGTGAAGCTTTCCGGGCCGTTGAAGAAGGTGTGGATGCCGGCTGTACCCAGCATCGGCATGCGGTTCACGCCCATTTCGAGGATAGGCTCGAAATGCTCGAAATCTTCCGGCAACTGGTCGAAGCAGAAGTCTTCGCGGATGCCTTCCATGCCCCATGGTTTGGCCCTCGGTTCGAAGGCACCGAGCATCATCTTGCCGGCATCCTCCTTGTAATAAGCGCATTCGTCAGGCACGCGCAGCACCGGCAGGCGGGTCAGTCCGGCGATCGGTTCGGTGACCAGGTAGAAATGCTCGCAGGCGTGCAGCGGAATGGTTACGCCATTCTGCGCGCCCAGTTCGCGCGCCCACATGCCGGCGCAGTTGATGACGACGTCAGTCTCGATGGTGCCCCGGTCTTCGCCTTGTGCCCAGGACACTCCGGATACGCGCCCGCTCCTGGTGTGGACCTTGGTGACCTTGACGTTCTCGGCGATCCTGGCGCCACGCTGGCGCGCGCCTTTAGCCAAAGCCATGGCGATGTTGGCAGGGTCGCACTGGCCGTCGAGCGGCAGATGCACCGCGCCGACGACGTCAGATACGTTGAGATGCGGGTACATCTCCTTGACTTCACTGGGAGAGATTTCGCGCACGTCGATATCGAACGCGCGGGCGAGCGACGCCTGCCTGTAGATCTCGTGCCTGCGTTCTTCGGTCAGGGCGACGGTGATGGAGCCGACCTGGCGCATACCGGTGCCGACGCCGGTCTCTTCCTCGAGCTTGACGTAGAGGTCGGCAGAGTACTTCGCCAGCCGTGTCATATTCTGCGAGGCGCGCAATTGGCCGATCAGGCCGGCGGCGTGCCATGTGGTACCCGAGGTCAGCTGCTTTCGTTCCAGAAGCACGATGTCGGTCCAGCCGAGCTTGGCCAGATGGTAAGCCACAGAGCAGCCGGACACGCCACCGCCGATGATGACGGCGCGGGCTTTGGAGGGCAGGGCGGTCATGCGGCCTCGCGTCGGTAGGTGGAAACGAAGCGGCGCAGCCTTTCGGCCGCTTCGAGAAGGATGGGTTCGGGCTGGCACAGGCTGATGCGGATGTGGCCGGCGGCGGCATCGCCGAAGGAGGAACCGGGCATGACACCGACATTCTCGCGGTCGAGGAAGGCCCAGGCGAACTTCTCGTCGTCCGGTTCGACGGCGCTGATGTCGAGCATGGCATACATGCCGCCTTCTGAGCCGCGAACGGTGACGTTGTTCATGCCGCGCACGGCGTCGAGGAAGAGCTTTCGTCGTCCGGCATAGAGCGCGGCGATCCGTTCCACCCCGTAATCATTGTTGAGCGCTTCGATGGCCGCGCGGCTGACGAAATCGGTCAAACCATAGGTGGTGACCAGATTGAGGCTGATCAGCAGCGTGACCAGCTCCTGCGGCCCGGTTAGCCAACCCAGGCGCCAGCCGGTCATGCCGTGGCTCTTCGACATCGAATTGATGACAAGCGTGCGCTCATCCATGCCGGGCAGGGCCCGGGGCGACAGATGCACGCTGTCTCCCAGCGTCCAATACACCTCATCGCTCAGCAGCCACAGATCGTGGCGACGGCAGATATCGGCGATGCTTTCGAGCGATTTCCTGGAATAGACCGCGCCTGTGGGATTGTTGGGCGTGTTGATCAGCATGGCCCGCGTGTTCGGCCGGACTGCGGCCTCGATTGCTTTAGGGTCTGGTTGGAAGCCGTCCGTGGCACGGGTCTCGACGACCGTAAAATCGGCGCCTGCAGCGCGGAATGTGCCAGGATAGGTGGCGTAATAGGGTGCCACGACGATGGCGTGGTCACCCGGGTCGAGCACGCCTTGCACGGCGGCATAAAGCGACGCCTGGCCGCCAGGTGTGGCAATCACCTGTTCGGGGCTTGTCGCAACGCCGGTGCATTGCGTGGATATCCGCGCCATGGCCTCACGCAGCGCCGGAATGCCAGGTAGCTGGGTGTAGTGGTGATGGCCGGCACGAAGCGCTGCAACGCCTGCTTCCACCGTCTCGCTGGGCGTATGGAAGTCATGGTCGCCGACCGAGAGCATGATAATGTCTTCGCCGGCCTCCAGGCGCTGCCAGGCGGCGAAGTGCACCTCCCAGCCATCCTTGCCGGAAGGTGTGATGCCGGAAATGCGGGAAGACGGTTTCGGCATGTCAGGCTCCCGCAGTCGCAGAGGTCGTCGGATTGGATTTGACAAGCACCAACCTGCCACCCTCGTTGAGCGAGGGTATCAGCGAGCCATAGCCGGCAATTGTCGGGTGCGGCGTTTCGGTGGCGTGCTTGTGTGTGGCGGTGATGACCACGACCTTGGTGCCGGCTGCCTCGGCGGCCTGGATGCCTGCCGGGGCGTCCTCGAAAACCAGGCAATCCTGCGGTTTCAGGCCAAGCCTGTCGGCGGCAAGCAGGAAGCAGTCGGGGGCAGGCTTGCCGTTGGTCACGTCTTCTCCGGTAATCATCAGCGGTGGTATCGGCAGCCCTGTGGCCTCCAGCCTGCGGATCGCCAGCCGGCGCGGCGACGAGGTGACGATCGCCCAGCGCCGCGGCGGCAGTGCTTTGAGAAACGCGGCAGCACCCGGAATAGCCTCGATGCCTTCGACATCTTCGAACTCCGCCTGGGTCAGCGCTTCGACCTCGGCCATCACGTCGACGCCCGGGAGGTTGAGCCGGCGGATCGTTTCTACCGCCCGCACGCCGTGGATGGTGGGCAGAAATGTCTCGACATCAAGTCCATGCTTTTGCGCCCAAGCCGCCCATACCCGCTCGGCAGCCGCGATCGAGCTGAGAATGGTGCCGTCCATATCGAACAGGAAGGCGCCAAAGGCGTGGTCAGGGAAGGGAAGGGTCATTATGCGCGCAGCCTTTGATTTTCAGGGTCCCACAAGGGTTTGTCGTCCTGGACCGTCGCCTTGAAGCGTTCGCCGAAAATCTCGACTTCGATTTCGGTGCCCGGCACGGCCAGATCGGCGCGCACCATGCCGAGTGCAATGGATTTGTCCACCCTGTAGCCCCAGCCCCCGGAAGTGGTTTCGCCAACGATCGCACCGTCAAGCCAGAGCGTGGACATGTATGGCGCATCGCATTCGCCGGGTGTCTGGACGACAAGCGTCGCAAAACGTTTCTTCACGCCCTGCTGTTTTTCGTTGAGCAGTGCTGCCTTGCCGCGGAAATCCGGTTTGTCCCATTTCACGAAGCGCTCGAGACCACCTTGCAGGATAGTGTAGTCGGTCGAGAGGTCGCCCTTCCAGGCGCGATAGCCCTTTTCGAGGCGTAGGCTGTCCAGGGCGAACATGCCGAACGGTTTCAGGCCATGCTTCTGCCCGGCAGCCCAGACAGCGTCGAAGACGTCGGCGGTATCCTCGACCTTGGTATGCAATTCCCAGCCGAGTTCGCCGGCGAAGGAGACGCGCACCAGTTGCAGCCAGCGGCCGGCAATCTGGCAAGACTGATGCGAGAGCCAGGGTTGGCTCAGATCGGCATCCGTCACATCGGCCAGTATCGCGCGCGAGTTCGGACCGGACAGGATCTGACAGGAGAAACTCTCCGTCATATCCTGCAGCGTGATTTCCGTGCCTTCGGGCAAGTGTTTCGCCAGCCATTCGAAATCATGCAACTGCGCCACCGCGGCGGTGATCAGGAAGAAGAAATCTTCTTCCAGCGCCATGATCGACATCTCGGTGATGATGCGGCCCTTGTCGTCGGCGAAATAACCGAGGCCGATGCGGCCGGGCTTTGGCACCACACCCGTGATCAAAGTGGAAAGCCACGCGCGGGCACCGGGACCTTTCAGACGGAAACGGCTGAAGCCGGGCAGGTCGAGAATGCCGGCCGCGTCGCGTACGGCCAGGCATTCCTCACGAATGCGTGGCTCCCACGGCCCCGAGCGGGCAAAGGTCTGCGTCGACTGGTCCGAAATGTCGTCACCCGGTTTCGCGTACCAGGTTGCGCGCTCCCAGCCGTTGTAGGCGCCGAACTGCGCTCCCATGGCCTTCAGGCGTTCATGCAGCGGCGAAAGCTTGCGGTCGCGTACGGCCGGCCAGGCATGACGTGGGAACTGGATGGCGTATTCGTGGCCATAGACCTCCATGCCCTTGGCGACGGCATAGTCTTGAGCCGATCCAAACGCGGTGAAGCGGCGTGGGTCGCATGACCACATGTCCCATTCGGTCTGACCCTCGGTGACCCATTCGGCCAGCACCTTGCCGGCGCCGCCGGCCTGGGCGATGCCGAAGGTGAAGACGCAGGCTTCGAAGGCGTTGGGCACGCCCGGCATCGGCCCAAGCAAGGGATTGCCATCCGGAGCGTAGGGGATCGGCCCGTTGATGACCTTGGAGAGGCCGGCGGTGCCGAGGATCGGGACCCGCTCGATGGCATCGTTCAAGTACCACTCCAGCCGCTCGAGATCGTCCGGGAATAGCTGGAACGAGAAATCGGCGGGCATGGGATCGCCGGGAGTGGCCCAGTGCGCATGGCAATTGCGCTCGTAGGGGCCGAGATTCATGCCGTTCTTTTCCTGGCGCAGATAATAGGAAGAATCGACGTCGCGCAGCAGCGGCAGCTTGTGGCCCGTTTCTTTTGACCAGGCGGCGAGTTCAGGGATTTCGTCAAAGAGAATGTACTGATGGCTCATCACCATCATCGGCACGTCGCGACCGAACATCCTGCCCACTTCGGCGGCACGGTAGCCGGCAGCATTGACGACGTATTCGCAGCGGATCTCACCTTGGCCGGTCACCACCACCCATTCGTTGCCTTCCCGGCGCACGGCGGTAACCGGGCAGAAGCGGATGATCCTGGCGCCCTTGTCACGTGCGCCCTTGGCCAGTGCCTGGGTGAGCTGGGCGGGATCGATGTCGCCGTCGTTCGGGTCATACAGCGCGCCCTGCAGCTCATGTGTCTCGATGAAAGGGTAGCGGGCCTTGATCTCGTCGGCGCCGATGACCTCGATCGCCATGCCCTGATAGCGGCCCATGCCCTTGGCGCGCTGGAATTCCTGCATTCGCTCCGTGCTATGCGCCAGCCGGATCGAGCCGGTGACATGATAATTCATTGGATAGTCGACTTCCGCCGCCAGCCCCCGATAAAGCTCGGTCGAATAGCGCTGCATGTTCATCAGCGACCAGGAGGACGAGAATGTCGGCACGTTGCCGGCTGCGTGCCAGGTCGAGCCGGAGGTGAGTTCGTTCTTTTCGAGCAGGACGCAGTCGGTCCATCCGGCCTTGGCCAGATGATAGAGGGCCGATACGCCCACCGCGCCGCCGCCGATGATGACCACACGCGCCGTCGTCGGAAATTCGGCCATTTTGTCCTCCCCGATTTCCAGAGCAGAACGCGATCAAGAAGGATCGATATTCCGCCCTATCTCATTGTTTTGGCGCATGATCTTTGAGGATGCTGCGGCTTCGCCGGCTTCCGGTCGGGATCATGCCGCTAGTAGACCGGCGGCGATACGACCCAGATCACCACCGCCGGCACTGTTCCCGGGTTCCTCCAGCGGAACGGCTTGCCGGCGAAGCGAAAGCTGTCTCCCTCGCCAAGTGTGTGCCAGACGCCATCGATCTCGATCTCGAATGTGCCGGAGGTGACATAGCCGGCTTCCTCGGTCGGTCTTGTCGTGGCTTTCTTCAATTCCGCGCCCGGGGCGAATTCCGAGCGCAGCATCTCGAAACTGCCGCCGAGGTCGGGTGATAGCAGTTCTTCCACCAATCCTGATTCGCTGGTGCCCAGTAACCGTCGGCGACCTGCACGCACCACCGCGCCCCGTTCGTTTTCTTCCGGCACGTCATGGCTGAAGAACAGGCTGAGTGGCACTTCGAACAAGTCCGCCAGGGCACGCAGATCGCCGAGCGACGGCACCGAAAGGCCACGTTCAACCTGGCTGACCCAGCCGACAGAGCGGCCGAGTTTCAGGGCGATTTCGGTCAGGGTCAGGCCCCGCGTCTTGCGCAGCGCGCGAATGTCTGCGGCAAGAAAATGTTCGCCGGTCTGCGCGTCCGGTTGGGCAGCAGATGATGTCACTTTTCGACCGTTCATGAAAAAATCATTCAGAATTTCATGAGACGCCAACTGCGTGAAAAGATCAAGCGCGAACTGATAGGCCAGACAAATTGCTTGCGGTATTTTGGCGCTTCATGCAAAGGCACCGCGACCGCGCGTTGGGGGACGCGCTCAATGAAATCCTGCGTTGAAGAGATTGCCATGCTGGCACCGGAAAGCAGAACCCCGAAGTCGGATGAAACGACGGTCGTGGACGAAGCGATTATTTCGCGTCGCTCCGTGCGCGCCTTCCTGCCCGATCTGGTTGATGATGCGACGATCCGCGATATCCTGACGGTAGCCTCACGCGCGCCATCCGGCACGAACATGCAGCCGTGGAAAGTGTATGTCGTGAAAGGCGAGGTGAAGCAGAAGCTGAGCGCTGCCATCCTGAATTCCGGCATTCGCGCCGAAAAGGCGGAATGGGACGAATATCGCTATTATCCCGATCAGTTCTTCGAGCCTTATCTCACGCGCCGGCGCGCCAACGGTTTCGGTCTCTACGGCGCGCTGGGCATCGGCCGGCGCGAGGTCGACAAGATGCGTGCGCAGCATGACCGCAACTTTGTCTTCTTCGATGCCCCAGTCGGCATGATCTTCACCATCGACCGTCGGCTCAACCAGGGCTCGTGGATCGACTATGGCATGTTCCTGGAAAACATCATGATCGCTGCTCGGGCGAGGGGGTTGCATACCTGCCCGCAGGCGGCTTTCGCGCCCTATCACCGGCAGATCCGCCCGGTGCTGGATATTTCCGAAGAAGAAATCGTCGTGTGCGGGATGGCGATCGGCCATGAAGATACGTCAAAGCCCGAAAGCACCTTCCGTACCGACCGCGCGCCGCTGGAGGAGTGGGTGAGGTTTGTTGGGTGAAGTGAGTAGGGAATAGTGAGTAGCGAATAGGGTTGAGAGACCTGCCGAGGTAAGATCGTCACTACTCACTACTCACTACTCACTACCGCATGCCCACTCACATGTTGACCGTCCTGGGGCTTCAGCCGGCGATAGGCGAGCAGGGCGCAGAGCGTTATCAAGGCTTCGATCACGAACAGCACGCGGAAGTCAGCGACAGAGGCGTGTCCTCCCGCACCCGCGAGGAACGACAGAACCGCCGCGGCAATGCCAACGCCGATAGCGACCCCAAGCTGCCAGAGGATGTAATAAAGCGCGCTGAAACGGGCGAGTTGCTCAGGCTCGATATCGGCGTAGGCGAGATTGCCGGTCGAGGCCCACTGCACCGAGCGGAATACTCCAAACATGAAAATGTAGGTCAGCACGATCCACACCGGGGTCGTCACCTGGATAAGGGCAAAGCCGGCGACGAGTGCAGCGACGATCGGGGTGTTGGTGACCAGAACGCGGCGGAAACCGTATCGCTTCAACATGGCGGGCATCACAAAGCGGGTGAGCAGCGAGCCGACGGCAGCCATGAAAGTGAGCGACCCCGCATGAACGGCAGTCATGCCGAAGCCAAGCTGGAACATCAGCGGCAAAATGAAGACGACCGAGCTCAGGCCGATCGTATCCAGGCCGCCACCGGTCAGGAAAGCGACGCGGAAGGTGCGGATGCGCAAGAGCCTGAGATCCAGGACGGGATTGCGTGCCCGCAGCAGATAGAAGACCGCGAAGCCGAGCAGGACGACGGCGAGAGTAACCTGCGCCGCAATCAAGCTGCCCGCCATGTCCTTGGCGGCGAGCGAATCCATGCCGAGCACCAGAAGCACCATGCCTACGCCGACAAGGGCAAAGCCGGGGAAATCGAATGGAGTTGGGATCGGCTTCCTGGATGTTGGAAACAGGGCCGCTGCCAGCAGGAGCGCGGCCAGCGCCAGCGGCACGTTGATGAAGAAGATCCAGCGCCAGGAAATGTAGGTTGTAAGCGCGCCGCCGACGAGCGGGCCGACCAGAGGTCCTGACTGGCCAGCCAGCGAGATGTACATGTTGATTTTCAGCGTGCGATTGCGCGGAAAGCTTTGCAGCACGACGATCTGGCCAAGCGTGCCCATCAGTGCGCCGCCAAATCCCTGCAAGGCGCGGGCTCCGACCAGCGTCCACATGTCGTTGGCGATGCCGCATAGGGCGGAAGCGACGCCGAAGACGATCAGCGCGAAGCAATAGGCGTTACGCAGGCCGAAGCGATCCGCGGCCCAGCCGCCCAGGGGCATCATGATGATGAGGCTGGCGACATAGGCGGTGACCAGCAGGCCGAGCTGGCTTGGCGGGCGCGCCAGCGTTTCACCGATGCCAGGAAGGGCGGTAACGACCACGTTCTGGTCGAGGCTGGTCATGAAGACGCCACAGGCGACGGTAACCGGAATGAGCAGCGAAACACTGTCCGGCGGATCGACGCGGCCGGCTACGGTCGCGGAATTCTGAGTATCCATGGGTGAACGAAGTCGAAGTGCCGGCCTTTTCGATCAATCGACGGCGGCCGAAACCGTCGATTCTTTCAACTATCGAGCCCGCACCAGTTTGTCTCAAGCGACAGGACGAGCTCTTCGTAAGGCCAGCTCGACACTACGGGCAGGACCTCGCCGTCTAGCGTGCCGGCATATGGGCCATGCATTCGAGCTCAAGCTGGGCGTCGAGCGCAAGGCCATTCGCCCCGAAGGCAGAGCGCGCCGGCAACCGGTCAGGGGCGAAATATTCGAGATAGACCCGGTTGAAATCGCCCCATTTCGACATGTCGGCCAGCATGACCGTGCATTTGAAGATGTCGGCGAAGCCAAGCCCGTTTTCCCGCAACACGGTGTCGATGTTTTCCATTGTCTGGCGTGTTTCGGCCTCGATGCCTCCCGGCACCAGTTCCAGTTTGCCGGGTACGTTGCCGAGCGCACCTGACAGATAGAGGATATCGCCGACACGCACAGCCTGGCTGAAGGGAAGCTTTGCTGCCTTGGCCGCCGGTGAATTGATGAATTCCATGACGCGGCTTCCTCGTTCTCGATTTCAGGCGACTTCGTATCCAACTTCTTCCGCCGCATGCCCCAGCGCCTTCCAGAAGGAGCGCGCAAAGGAGCGGAAGACGTAGATGTCGAAACGGTCGCCACCCGTTCTTTGGATCTGCGCGAAGACGTCGTGATGCGTGGTCGAACGTGCCGCGCCGAGAGGAAAGGCGGGTAGGGCAAAGTCGATGGCGAAGAATTTCGCCAGGACCCATTCAGCCTCTGGCCCTTCGATGCGGATGGCCGTCCGGCCATGCGACAGTTCCGTCACGGTGCCGACCGCTGGCGCGATCGCCTTGGCGAGCGCGGCGGCGAGGCCTTCCGCCTCGTCGACGACGGTGAATTTGCCCGGCGCAAAGCCGAAGGCAGCCTTTTCGCCATCAACGACACCGCCGCCAGCGCCGTCCGGTAAGGCAAGGCCCGTCACCTTGCGGATGGCGGCGATGGCGCGCGCTTCCTCCCCAGGCCAGGCTGCGACCTGGACGATCGAATCCGGGCGTGTCTCGGACAGGATCACACCGACGCCGTCCTCGAAGCGGCCATGCGAGCCCGGACGATAGACGGGTTCCAATGGCGAAAGGCGCTCAACCATGCATGCGGCTCCCTTCCGGGTCGAAGAAGTGATTGCTGACGATTTCGACGGGGCCGAAGCGCTTGCGCAATGGATCGGAGACATAAGCGCGCGTGCCATGACGACCCTTGCCGCCCTGAACGAGCGCCAGAGCGATGTATTTGCCGAGCGCCGGCGCGTAGCAGCACGCGGTGATATGGCCGATCGAACCGTGCGGATTTTCCGGATCGAGTTCGTCGACGATATGCGCGCCACCATTGAGCGGCCGGTTGTCGAGAGCGACGATGCCGACGAGTTGCAGACGGTCGGCGGCAATCAGCCCTTCGCGATCCATCATGGCCGAGCCGATGAAGGGCTTTTTCTTCGAAAGCATCCAGTCGAGATGCAGGTCACGCGCGGTCGTGCGGCCATCGATCTCGGCACCGGTGACGTGACCCTTCTCGATGCGCAGTGTGCCGAGCGCTTCCAGCCCATAAGCCACAAGGTCGAAAGGCTTGCCTGCCTCAATCAGCGCTTCCCAGACATGGGTACCGTATCCGGCGCCGCAGTAGACCTCGAAGGCCATTTCTCCGGAGAACGACAGGCGGCAGATCATCACCGGAACGCCGGCAATCTCGCCGTGGACGATGCCCATGAAAGGTAACGCGGCATTGTCCACCGCAGTGCCCTTGACGCAGGCTGTGAGGATTTCCCTCGCCTTCGGCCCGCCGATCGCGGCACCAGCCCATTCGTCGGTGACGGAGGTGACGGTGACCTTCAGTTCCGGCCAGATCACATCGAGGAAATACTCCAGATGCTGCATCACCTTGCCGGCATTGGCCGTCGTGGTGGTCATCAGGAAATCGTCCTGGCCGAGACGCCAGGTGGTGCCGTCGTCGAAGGCAACGCCATCCTCGCGCAGCATCAGCCCGTAACGCGCCTTGCCGACCGGCAGGGTCGAGAAGAGGTTGGTGTAGACGCGGTCAAGCAATTCCGCGGCGTCCGGGCCTTGAACCGCGATCTTGCCAAGCGTCGAGACATCGACAATGCCGGCTGTCTCGCGCACGGCCCTGGCTTCCCGCACATAGGCCTGCTCAACCGTTTCTCCGGCGTGACCGTAGATCATGGGCCGGAACCAGAGGCCGGCGGAATACATCGTCGCGTCTTGGGCAAGGTGCCAGTCGTGCATCGGCGTCAACCGTTCTGGCTTCAGGTCGCCATACCGTTCCGCCGCCAGAGAACCGATGGAAACGGCCGTATAGGGTGGACGAAAGCGTGTCGTGCCGACTTCCGGGATAGGCTTGCCGAGCGCTTCGGCCATGATGGCCAGACCCGGAACGTTGGAGCTTTTGCCCTGGTCCGTCGCCATGCCGAGTGTGGTGTAGCGCTTCAGATGCTCGACCGAGATGAAGCCTTCGCGGTGGGCCAGACGCACGTCATCGGCGGTAACGTCGTGCTGGAAGTCGACGAAACTCTTGCCCTCGGCCTTGATTTCGAACACCGGCGCCGGTTCGGCATTGATAGAGGCCGGCTCGATTGCAGGGTGTTCGATGGCCCGTGCCCTGCCTCCCGCCGCGGCAAGGCCGGCTGCGTGGCCTTCGACGATTGCATCGGCGGTCGCGAGGTGCCCGGTGAAAGCGCCAGCGCCGCTCCAGTCCTGCGTCGGTTGCGGCGGCAGGAAGGCTTGCAGCTTCTCATCCCATTCAGGCTTCGCACCGGCCTGGCTGGCCAGATGCAGCACTGGCGACCATCCGCCGGACACCAGCAGGCAATCGGTCTGAATACTGCGCTGTTCGCCGGTCAGCGTTCCGCTCGCGCCATCCAGCCGCTGAACCCGGATGCCGTTCAGTGTTTTACCACCGTCGGTCGCCGATACAGCGTGACCCGCAATCAGTTCCGCGCCGGCCGACGCGGCCAGTGCGCGCGCCTGGTCGGAAATATCGGTGCGGACATCGATAATTGTCGCGACATTGGCGCCGGCCTTCTTGAGGCTTGCGGCTGCCTGGTAGGCAGTATCGTTGTTGGTGAAGAGCGTGATCTTTTCACCCGGCAGCACACCGAACTGGTTAGTGTAGCGCTGCGCGGCACTGGCCAGCATGACGCCGGGCCGATCGTTGCCCGGGAAGACGAGGGGCCGTTCCAAAGCACCGGTGGCGAGCACGACCGACTTGGCGCGGATGGTCCAATGGCGATGGCGCGGTTCGCCGCGCGCCGTCGTTTCCTTATGGTCCGAAACACGCTCCAGGGCAGCCAGCGTGTTGCCGTCATAATAACCCCAAACCGCGGTGCGGGGCAGCAGACGGACATTGTTGCGACCCTTGAGGCTGTTGACGATTTCACTTGCCCAGTCCGCAGCTCGCGCTCCGTCAATGGTTTCACCGGACCAGTTGGCCGATCCGCCGAAACGCGGGTCGAGTTCCGCCAGGATGACGCGGGCGCCACTGTCTGCGGCGGCCTTGGCGGCCATCAGCCCTGCAGGGCCCGAACCCACCACCAGCACGTCGCAGAAAGCGTTCATGCGTTCATAGCGGGAATCGTCAGCCACCGTGCCGGCGCGGCCGAGGCCGGCGGCACGACGGATGAAGTGCTCACAGAACATCCAGAAACGGGTGCCTTTCAGCGGCCCGACCACCGGTCCCATGAAGGTCTTGTAGTAGAAGCCGGCGCCGATGACCTTGCTCGCAAGCTGATTGATCGCACCGATATCCCAGTTGAGTGAAGGGAAGCGGTTCTGACTCTCGGCTCGCAGGCCGTCATAGATCTCGATGGCGGTCGCAGGAATATTCGGCTCCCGCGCGGTGCCACGCAGGATGGTGACGAGCGCGTTCGGTTCATCCATACCGGCGCTCAGAATGCCACGCGGCCGGTGATATTTGAAGGAGCGCCCCATAAGCGTGATGCCACTGGCAAGCAACGCCGACGCCAGTGTGTCGCCGACGTGGCCTGTGAAAGGCACGCCGTCGAAGGTAAAGCGGACGGTCTTCAGCCGGTCGATCTGACCGCCGGTTTCATTGCGGCGCGGGCTCATGCCTTCGCTCCCGGCTTTCGGCGCTCGGTTGCGCGACGATGGGTGTCGCCGCGCACCGGTATGGCGCTGGAAACGACATGAGAGAGCGTGTTGCGCACCACACGGATGTGGCTGCGGCAGCCGCCTGAATGCTGCCAGATCTCGTTGTGGTCACCGGCAGGATTCTGCCGATCGTAGACATATTCGTTCCAGGCCTGCAGGTCCTGAGAATTGGCAGCAGGGCGCTGGCGGTTGCCGTCGCCCTGATAGGTGAATTCGGACACGTCTCGCGGGCCGCAATAGGGGCAAGTGAGCAGCATGATCAGTCCTAATGCAGGCGGGGCGTGGCGCCCTGGCCCTTTTCGTCGATGACGGTACCGCGATGGAAGCGATCGAGCGTGAAGGCGGCGTTGAGTTCATGCGGCTCGTCGCGAGCGATCGTATGGGCGAAGCAGAAGCCTGAGGCGGGAGTTGCCTTGAAGCCGCCGTAGCACCAGCCGCAATTGAGATACATGCCGGGCAAGGGGCCTGCCGTGATGATGGGAGAGCCGTCCATCGACATGTCGCAGACACCAGCCCAGGAGCGCAGCATGCGCACGCTGGCAAGGCTCGGGAACAGCGCCACCATCTCTGCCATCACCTCTTCCACGATCGGCAGGTTGCCGCGCTGGGCGTAGGAATTGTAGCCGTCGAGGTCGCCGCCATAAATCAGGCCGCCCTTGTCGGACTGACCCATATAGAAATGGCCCATGCCGAAGGTGACGACGGTGTCGAGGAACGGCTTCAGCGATTCCGAGACGAAGGCCTGCAGAACGTGGCTTTCAATGGGCAGCCGGTCAATGCCGGCAAGCTGCATGACGCGGCCGGTGCTGCCGGCAGCGGCCACAGCCACCTTCTTGGCGCGGATTTCGCCGCGGGTGGTGACGACGCCGGTAACGCGATCGCCGTCCCGCAAGAAACCGGTGACTTCGCAATTCTCCAATATGTCGACGCCGCGCCGGTCGGCGCCGCGTGCATAACCCCAGGCGACGGCATCATGGCGGGCTGTGCCGGCGCGCGGCTGCATCAGGCCGCCGAGAATGGGAAAACGCGCGCTGGCTGACACGTCGATTGCCGGCATCAGCCGCTTGATCTCGGCAATCGACATCAATTCGGCATCGACACCCTGGTGGCGCATGGAGTTGCCCCGGCGGGCATAGTCGTCGAATTGGGCCGGCGTGTGCGCGAGGTTGAGAACGCCACGCTGCGAGAACATGACATTGTAGTTGAGGTCGTGGGAGAGGTTCTCCCATAGCTTCATCGAATGTTCGTAGAAGCGGGTGTTCGGCGGCAGCAGATAGTTGGAACGCACGGCCGTGGTGTTGCGGCCGACATTGCCGGAGCCGAGATAACCTTTCTCGACCACTGCGACATTGGTTATGCCGTGTTCCTTGGCGAGATAGTAGGCGGTTGCAAGACCATGGCCACCACCGCCGATGATCACGACATCATAGGAGGCCTTGGGGGCAGGCTTGCGCCAGGCGGGCTTCCAATCCTTGTTGCCGGACAGCGCATTGCGCAGCAGCGAGAGAGCCGAATATTCCGCCATGCCAACTCCATCCCGAATCCGCATGCGGTTCGGATAGCCCATTTCAGCGAGAGACTATAGAGCCAGCCGAGCCGCCAAAGCCAGAATTGCGCCACGGCTTTTCGACTGGCCGACCAGCGTGTTCAGACGTGAAGCTGCTTGCTCCGCCCCAATGCCGTCTCTATCAAGGGCAAGATTTCGCAGCCTTGATGGTTGCTTCGCGGGTTGCCGGTCCATGTTTTTTCGATTTGTCCGCCTTTTGCTTCTCCTGGTTTTCACCATCGCCATGCCGGCGTTGGTGCTGGCACAGGCCGAAATTCCGTTACTCGGCGAACCCGCCCGGCAGGCAGCGCCGACCCCGCAGCCGGATCAGCCGGCCGCACCACCGCAAGTCGCTCCCAATGGGACCATTCAGCCCGCACAGACGCCCGCGCAAGCTGCACCAACGGCGGGGCAGGCCGTGCCGGCGCAGACGCCTCCACCTGATGCGCTTGTGCTGGAACAGCAGAACGCCCTGAAGGCCCTGGTGGCGAAGACGGACAATTTCGCCAAACAGATCGATGGCAACCAGGAGGACGACGGTACACTGGTCGAGATCCGTACCCAACTGGAGGATCTTTCCAGGCAGGCGCTCGGCACGGCCACTGTCTTCCGGCCGCGGCTGACCGAAATCAACGCCCGGCTTGAGCAGTTGGGGCCACCGCCGGCACAGGGGCAGCCGGCGGAACCGGACATCGTCGCCACGGAGCGCAAGGCACTGACGACGGAAAAAGCCGAGATCAACGCCATTATCGCTGGCGCGCAGACGCTCTCGGTCCGTATCGCGACGATGGGCGACAAGATTTCCACCCTGCGCAGCGAACTTTTCCGCAAGACGCTGACCAAGCGTTATGCGCTGAACGATCTCCTGAGCACCAAGCTTGCTGTCGACGCGAACACCGAATTTTCCAATCTGTCCAGTGCCGTTACGTCCTGGTTTTCCTTCGTCCTGAAGTTCAAGTACCAGGCCGCACTGGTCGCGACACTCATGGCGCTGGTGGCGGCGCTGGTTTTGCATGTCGTGGTGCGGCGCATCTTCGGTCGCATCTTCGAGCCGGACCCGACTGTCGAAGACCCGATCTATCTCAGCCGCTTGTCAGCAGCCTTCTGGTCAACCTTGTTGCCGACGCTCGGTCTTGGCGTCTTCCTGAGCCTGGCCTATTTCTTTTTCGACTACTACGGGGTGCTGAGGGGGGATATCGGCGTCTTCCTGAGCTCGATCATGGGCGTGATCCTGATCGTGTTCTGCGTCCATCGTCTGACCAATGCCGCGCTCTCGCCCAATATGCCCAAATGGCGATTGATCCGGGTCGAATCCGGTCCGGCGCGCTGGCTGGTGTGGCTGTCCACTGCCATGGCGGTGGTGCTGGGCGTCAACGGCTTCCTGTCTGTGGTGAATGAACAGATGGGCTCGCCGCTGTCGCTCACGGTCGGGCGCAGCTTTGTCGCCACCATCATCGTCGGCCTGATCCTGATCATGATGGGCCTAGTGCGGCCTTTCCGGACGAAGTCCGGCGAGTGGCGGCCGTGGCCAGCCTGGCTGCGCTTCCTCGCCTACGCGCTTGGGATCATAACGATCGTCGCCGCCTTGCTTGGCTATATCGGTTTCGCCAATTTCCTGGCGGGTCAGATCGTGGTGACCAGCACGCTCCTGATCACCGCCTATATCGGTTTCCTGTCGGCCCGTGCCATTGGCGCCGAGGGTGGTTTTGCGGAAACTTCCGTGGGACGCTGGATTGCCGGTCGGACAAGCCTGGAAGAAGGCACGCTCGATCAACTGGGGCTGGCGACAAGCATTGCCCTCAATCTCTTGATCGTCATCGTCTTTCTGCCGATGCTGCTTCTGATGTGGGGATTCCAGTTCGCCGACATCCAGGCCTGGGCCTACAGGATCGCGATGGGGATCACGGTCGGATCGGTCACCATTTCGCTGTTCGGCATCCTGACAGGCGTGATCGTCTTTATTCTCGGTTATTTCCTGACGCGCTGGTTCCAATCCTGGCTCGACGATTCCGTGATGGCACGCGGCAAGGTCGACACCGGCGTGCGCAACTCGATCCGCTTGGTGATCGGCTATGCCGGTGTTGCCTTGGCGGCGGTCGTCGGTATCTCATCGGCCGGCATCAATCTGTCGAACCTCGCGCTCATCGCCGGTGGTCTTTCCCTCGGTCTCGGTTTCGGCTTGCAGAACGTCGTCTCCAACTT
This sequence comes from Mesorhizobium loti, assembly GCF_002858745.1. GTDB lineage: Bacteria > Pseudomonadota > Alphaproteobacteria > Rhizobiales > Rhizobiaceae > Mesorhizobium > Mesorhizobium loti_F. The sequence goes on from NZ_PJRO01000002.1 coordinate 343,514, forward strand.
TGTCTCCGGCCTGATCCTGCTCGCCGAACGGCCGTTCAAGGTGGGTGACTGGATTGTGGCCGGAGACATCAGCGGTACGGTGAAGAAGATCAGCGTGCGCGCCACGGAGATCGAGACCTTCCAGCGCCAGTCGGTGATCCTGCCGAACTCCAACCTCATCAATAGTGCGGTCGGCAACTGGACGCACCGCAACAAGCTTGGCCGTGTCGAGATCAAGGTCGGCGTCGCCTATGGCTCGGATGTCCGGCGTGTGCACGAAATCCTGCTCGAGATCGCGCGCGGGCATCAACTGGTGCTGAAGAACCCGGAACCTTTCGTACAATTCGTCAATTTCGGCCAGAACGCGCTTGAGTTCGAAGTCCGCATCTTCCTGGCCGACATCATGAATGGCGGTTCGGTCCAGAACGATATCCGTTTCGCCATCATAGACGTTTTCGGCAAGGAAGGCATCGAGATACCGTCCGCACCACGCCAGCAGATGCCTCACGCCGACAAGGAGCCCTGGCCCGCCGACGACGACAAGACCGAAGCCCTGCACGCAGAGGAAGAGGCGGCCAAGGAGGAGGCGGAACGTAACCAGCCGAAGGGTCGCCGCCGGCCACGCCGGCCCGATCCAGGCTAACCAACGAGGCTGGTCTACCCAATTGCGGCATGAATGGGGCATTCAGTTGCGGTTCAGCTTGTTTCTCCTATAAGCTCGATTGCGAAGGGCGAAAATGCCTCGCAGAACGCAACAGAGGCGGTGGAAACACCGGAATTGCAATGTGGAAAACCCTCATCGCCGCCGTCGCTCTCATAGCCGCGAGCGAGGTGGGCCATACAGCCAGTGCGGTCAACAAGGATAATGAAACGCGCACGCTGATCGTGACGGAAGGTGGCGGCAAGAGTGAGCTGACGCTCGCTGGCGGCGAGACCGTCGAATTCTGCGCAAGCGGCTGTTTCGTGACCTTGCCTAACGGCGACCTGGAAGCCCTGACCGGTTCCGAGACCGTTGTGATATCCGGCGGCAACGCGACCGTAAAATAAGCGCGAGGCGCTTGCTGCGAAGAGATGAGGCCGGACATTTGTCCGGCCTTTAATTTAGCTGATGTCTGATTGGCCGGGCCGCGTCGCGCGGCTTTTTTGCAATGTCGCAAACAGGCTGCAATCGCATGGCTGCGCCCTATAGTGTGCGCGCCAGCATCATCTCGGAGTGGCATGCAATGGCAGGGTTCCCGAAAAAGGCGAAGGTCGTCATCATCGGGTTGGGGGGCATCGTCGGCGCGTCGGTTGCGCATCATCTGATCGAACGCGGATGGGACGATATCGTCGGCATCGATAAATCCGGCATCCCGACAGACGTTGGCTCGACCGCGCACGCTTCCGACTTCTGCTACATGACCAGCCACGACTTCCTGTCCTGCTGGACATCGCTTTATTCCGTCGAGTTCTACGAGAAGATGGGGCACTACGCCCGCATAGGCGGTCTCGAAGTGGCGCGGGTCGGCGATGATACCCGCATGGACGAGATCAAGCGCAAGGTTGCTTCCGCCAAAGCCTTCGGCACGCGCGCGCGGCTGATCGAGCCGGCCGAGATCAAGGAAAAATTCCCGCTCATCGAAGAAGGCCTGGTGCAGGGCGGCCTGTGGGATCCCGATGCCGGTCTGGTCATTCCACGCTCCCAGACGGTCGCAGGCAAGCTGGTCGACCAGGGCGTGGCTGCCGGCAAGCTGCAGTCCTTCGCCAACACACCGGCGAAATCTCTGGTCATAGAGGGCGGCCGCATCAAGGGCGTGGTCACGGATCGTGGTACGATCGAGGCCGATTACGTCGTGGTCTGTGCGGGCCTTTGGGGCCGGCTGATCGCCGAAATGGCCGGCGAAGACCTGCCCGTAATGCCGGTCGACCATCCACTCACCTTCTTTGGCCCGTACAACGAATTCGCCGGGACCGGCAAGGAGATCGGCTGGCCACTGCTGCGCGACCAGGGCAATTCCGCCTATATGCGCGACACCGGCGATCCGAAGACTACCGAAGGCGGTCAGATCGAGTGGGGCTATTACGAGGAGAAAAACCCGCGTCTCTGCCATCCACGCGACCTGCTCGAGAAGCATGAAGCACGCCTGTCGCCGTCGCAGCGTGATCTGGAAATGGAGCAGATTCTCGAACCGCTCGAACGTGCGATCGAGCTGACGCCGATCCTCGGGGAACTCGGCTACAACGAAAGCCATTCCTTCAATGGCCTCCTGCAAGTGTCGGCGGCCGGCGGCGCATCCTGCGGCGAGAGCCAGAAGGTGCGGGGCCTGTGGTATGCCGTTGCCGTCTGGGTCAAGGACGGTCCCGGCTACGGCAAGTTGATCGCCGACTGGATGACGGATGGGCGTACCGAGGTCGATCATGCGTCCATCGACTTCAGTCGCTTCTACGCGCATCAGCTCGAAGAAGGTTTCATCGAAGGTCGTTGCGGCGAGGCTGCGCAGAAGATCTATACCCCGGCCGTCCATCCGCGCGAGCCCTATGCAACAGGCCGAAACGTCAAGCACTCACCTTTTTACGAGCGTGAGAAGGAACTTGGCGGCTATTTCATGGAGCTCGGTGGATGGGAGCGTGCGCATGGCTACGCCGCCAACGAACATCTGCTTGCAAAATACGGCAACCGCGTTCCGGTGCGCGAGAACGAGTGGGACAACCGCCATTTCTGGCGCGTGTCGAACGCCGAACATCTCGCCATGAGCGAGGACTGCGGCATCGTCAACCTGTCGCATTTCTACATGTTCGACGTCGAAGGACCCGACCATGTCGAACTGATGGAATGGCTGTGCGCGGCCAAGATCGGTGGCGACAACAATATCGGCAAGGGTATTTACACGCACTTCCTCGACGACGAGGGCATGGTGCGCGCCGACCTCACGGTCATTCGCATGACCGACCGTTGCCGCGTCATCGACGGAGCGGATGCCGGCCCGCGCGACTTCCACTATGTGAAGAGGATGGCCGAGGACAAAGGCTTCAATGTCACTGTGACCGACGTGGCCGAGAAGTTCGTCACCGTCGGCATATGGGGGCCGAACGCCCGTACGACGTTGCAGAAGGTGGTCGAGGATCCGGCAGGACTCGCGCCGGAAAACTTCCCCTTCGCGGCCATCAAGCCGGTCAGGATTGCAGGCAAGGATGTGACGGCCTTCCGCATTTCTTATGTCGGTGAGCAGGGCTGGGAGCTGCATATGCGCTACGAGGATGGCCTGGCCGTCTGGGATGCGCTGCGCGCCACCGGCGTGATGGCCTTCGGTGTCGAGACTTACGCCAATTCACGCCGCATGGAAAAAAGCCTGCGCCTGCAGAACGCCGACCTGCTGACCGAATACAATCTTCTGGAAAGCGACCTCCAGCGTCCGAAGGTCAAGGAAGCGGATTTTCGCGGTAAGGCGAAACATCTCGAACACAGGGCGCGGGATCATCAGCCGGCGATACTGTGCACGCTGATGATGTCCGACAATGTCGATTCCAGAGGTGTGGCCCGCTATCCGGTTGGTGCCATGCCGGTGATGGACCCGGCAACCGGCGAGACGTTGGTCGATGAGCTCGGCCGGCGCTCGTTCACCACCTCGGTGGCCTATGGTCCGACGATCGGCAGGAACATCGCCTTGGCCTATCTGCCGTGGGCTTATGCCAAGGAAGGGCAAAAGCTGCGGGTCGAATATTTCGCTGAAACCTACCCTGTCGAAGTGGTCGGCGTCGGCTACAAGCCACTCTATGATCCGGAGAATCTGAAGCCACGCAGTTGATGGGCAAGCCGTCTGTCATAAACCTCGCGAAATCGTGAGGGATAAAGCCCGACCGGCGTCGGGCTTTATCTTTGTGAGGGGGCGAATCTCGCTTACCCTCCGTTCATGTTGGCATCAGCAGCCAGAACCATTCTGATCGCAGCCGTATCGGCGCTGTCGCTGGGGCTGGCGCCCGTTGCCTTGGCCGCCGAGCAGGTCGATGTCGAGCTGGTGTTGGCCGTCGACGTCTCGCTTTCCATGTCGCCCGATGAACTCGAGATCCAGCGGCATGGTTACGCTGCCGCGCTCACCGACGAAGTCGTACTGCGTGCCATCGCCGACGGCGTTCATGGCAAGATCGCGATTACCTATGTTGAATGGGCCGGCACCATGTCACAGGTCGTGGTGGTGCCGTGGACGATGATCGCCAGCCGAGCCGATGCCGAGCGCGTCGTGGCACAATTGACGGCGCGTCCGCCAAACAGCGCGCGCCGCACCTCGATCTCGGCGGCGCTGGAATTCGGAGCCGATCTGTTCGCGGAAAGCGGCTTTGAGGGTGCCAAGCGCGTCATCGACATTTCCGGCGACGGACCGAACAATCAGGGCGCGCCCGTACCACTCGTGCGCGACGCCGTGCTGAAACAGGGCATCATCATCAACGGCTTGCCGCTGATGACCAATGGCGGCATCGAAACATCTTACGATATCCGCGACCTTGACCGGTATTACCGCGATTGCGTGATCGGCGGGCCGGGCGCTTTCATGATTCCGGTCAACAGCTGGGAACAGTTTCCTGAAGCAGTCCGCCGCAAGCTGGTGCTGGAACTGGCGGGTGCCTCTTCACAGCAATGGGCGATGGAGGAGGCCGCCCACCCACCAATCGTGTTGGCGCAGGTCGGGTCGATGATCGATTGCCTTGCGGGCGAGAAGAAGTGGCGCGACCGCAGCCTGATGTTCGATAGTCGGTGAGGTAGCTCTCCCCGTGTCGCGGGGAGAGGGTTCGGGTTCAGGCTGCCAGCAACTGCTTGCGATCGACGCGTTCCTGCTGCGGCGATCGGGCGTAGAGTTCGCGGTAGCATTTCGAGAAGTGCGAAGCCGACACGAAGCCGCAGGCCACGGCAACCTCGACCACCGGCAGAGACGACTGGATCAGCAGATGGCGGGCGCGGTCGAGCCTGATCTCGAGATAATAGCGAGCAGGGGAGCGGCCCATCTCCGTCCGGAACAGACGCTCGATCTGGCGGCGTGACAGGTCGACATGGTCGGCAATCTCGATCAGCGACAGCGGTTCCGCGAGATTGGCCTCCATCAGTTCGATGATGGTCAGCACCTTCGAGTTCTGCACACCGAGACGGGCACGCAGAGGCAAGCGCTGGCGGTCTGTCGGGCTCCTGACGCGATCGGTCAGCACCTGCTCGCAGACGCGGTTGACGAGACTGTCGTCGAAATCGTCGCCGATCAGCTTCAGCATCATATCGAGGGCTGCGGTGCCGCCGGCACATGTGTAGACGTTCTGGTCGACCTCAAAGAGGTCGGCAAAGACATTTGCTTTGGGGAAAGCTTCCTGGAAGCCTGGGAGGTTTTCCCAGTGGATGGCACAGCGTTTGTTGGACAGGAGACCCGCTGCCGCGAGCACATAGGCGCCGGTACACAGGCCTCCGACGGCAACGCCGCGGTTGTATTCTTCGCGCAGCCAGGCAAACACCGACTTGTTGTGATATTTTTCCACATCCATGCCGGTGCAGATGATGGCCATCGACGGGCGCTCCGGTCCCGCCATCTTGCGGCGCTCCTCATCGAGCGAGGTGTTCACCGCACACAGCACGCCGTTGGAGGCCTGCACCGGCTTGCCGTCGGTGCTGGCGAGGCGCCAGCGATAAGCCTCGTAGCCCAGCATGCGGTTGGCGATGCGCAACGGTTCGAGCGCTGTCGCAAATGCGACCATGGTGAAATCAGGAACCAGGAAAAAGACCAGCGATCGTTTGATCGGATGCTTAACAGCGTTCACGAAAATTCTTCCTCCCATGACGCGAACAGGATGTCGCGATCAGCACAGCGTCATCAGGAAACTTATTTTCTGTCAATTGGCTATGGTGATTCAGAGAGACAAAATTTGCGACATGGGTCGCAAATCGACTACCCCAAGCGCTTTGGATCCGCCGGCGTTATCCCGCGCCCTTCGGCGATGCCGCAAAAATGCCAGTCTTTCGAAGTTTATGTCTGATCACGCCGAGGCGCGGTTTGTGACCGCGCGCGTTGCAGTTTGGCACTCGACTTGACATTCTCGTGAATGGAACGAAGCGTTAACCGTGTTAACCGACATACTGTGTCTTTGGTCCGCAGCTACCGCCGATAAGCCCGTGTTCACAAAATTCGCCAAACTCAGTTCCGCAATTCTCCTGGCCGCGCTCGCGGCCGGATGTGTCTCGTCCGCGCTGGACGTCGACACCAAGGGCATACAGCCTATTTCAGCCAAGCTGGTTGCGGAGATGAAGCGCAAAGGGATGACGCCTGCGTCGCCCGTCCTGGTACGCATCTTCAAGGAAGAGAGCGAACTCGAAATCTGGAAGCGCGATGGCAACGGCAAATATGCGTTGCTCAAGACCTATCCGATGTGTCGCTGGTCCGGTCAACTCGGACCCAAGAAAAGGATCGGTGACCGCCAGGCGCCGGAAGGGTTCTATCATGTCAGCGCGGACAGGCTGAACCCGAACTCGCAGTATTATCTCTCCTTCAACCTGGGTTACCCAAACAAGCTGGAGTCAGCGCTTGGCTATTCGGGCGAAGCCTTGATGGTGCATGGTGCCTGTTCGTCCTCCGGCTGCTATGCGCTGACCGACGAGGGCGTGGCCGAGATCTATGCCGTGGCACGTGAAGCCTTGAAGGGCGGCCAAACTTCTTTCCAGGTGCAGGCCTTTCCGTTCCGGATGACCGCTCAGAAGATGGCGCGCAACCGCAACAATCCGAACTACGGATTCTGGACAGACCTGAAGAAAGGTTACGACAGCTTCGAAGTGACGCGACGCCAGCCCAAAGTGGCCTATTGCGACAAGCGTTATGTCTTCGACACCGAATTCTCGGGCGGCGATCCACTGGATCCGCTCGCAGCATGCCCGCCGGCAATTTCCAGTGGAGATCCGCTTGTGGCGGCGCGGACCGAACGTGATCTTTCAACCGCAGAGACGATGGCGTCGACGATGACGGGTGCCGCCGTCCACGCCTATTCGGATGGCGGCATGCATCCGACTTTCCGCAAACTGCTCGCGGCCAGTGGCGACAAGGCCTTGTCGAAAAGGACATCGCTAACGAAGGTTCCGATCAGCCGGCCGGACGCAGCCTTGGCGGATCCGTACAGCGCTTCGGAATGACGACTTTCTCGATTAACTGATGGCCAGCCAAAACCGGCAAGACAGAGGTCTATATTGAAAACGCCGCTTCGGTGAAACCAAAGCGGCGTTGAAATCGGCCGAGCAACAGGTTGCTGCTGCGAGATGTTTAGCTCAGGCAATGAAGCCGAGGCGAGCAGCCGCGACTGCACCGGTCTGGCCAGGCATGGTCCTGGCAAGGCGCTGACGCTCGAGAGCGGTGGTCAGATTGGTTTCGCGGCGGGCGAACAGGCGGGCAAAGAACTTCATCGTTTTCTCCTATCGGTTGCTTAGACGGGTCGCCTTCGCATGATGGAGTGGGGCAGCTCGTTTGCTGCAGTGCATATAGGCCTGTCCAGACGAAAACAAAATCGCAAAAGCGAACTGTTTCGCACGAAAAAGCGACATCGTCTCCGTCGTGATTTTGACGGAAATCGATATTCTGCAGATTTTACAATTAGTTGGATAAGTTTCAGGCTGCTATGCAGCTTGTTCATATGCGTCATGCAGCCATTGCATGGCCGGTTAATGGTGGTGGCCTGATACGAAAAAGCCCGCCGGAAGGATCGCGGCGGGCTTCAAAAGGATTGGGGTTTGGTCATTTTGACCCGGCCCAGCTTCCAACACCGGGAGTGTGAACCACTCTCGAAGTTGCGTCCGGCCAGCCGATGTCCTTCTGTACTTCGGCGGGGAGGGCGCTGATGGCGCGCTCGGTGAGGTAGCGGCTGCGGGCAGCATCAAGTTCGGTCGCTATCCGACCGATGGTTGACAGAATGTACATGCACTTTCTCCTTCCACGGTTGGCTGGAAAACTCTGCTGATGGGTGTGCCGACGCATCTGCTATTCCAGCGACTGTCAGCAGTGACTGTTCAGACCTTTTCGACGCTGTTGACTATGAACTTTCCGTGATGTTCAATCAAACGAAATGGGATGATGCTTTGCATCAGAAAATTTGAAGGTGATGTCATGAATGCGCCACTCAACCATCCGCTTCCACTGCTCGATCTGGATGTGTTGCGCACCTTCGTGGCGATTGCCGAGACCGGCAGCTTTACGACGGCGGCCACCGCCGTCTTCCGCACGCCCTCGGCGGTCTCCATGCAGATCAAGAAGCTGGAGGATGTGCTTGGCCGGTCCGTGTTCGCGCGTGATGCGCGTTCGGTGGCGCTGACCACCGATGGCGAGATGTTGCTTGGTTACGCACGGCGGCTGCTTGCCATCAACCGTGAAGCGGTTTCCAAGTTCATCGTGCCCGACATTGTCGGCATCGTGCGGTTGGGTTCACCGGACGACTATGGCGAGCGTGTCCTGCCGCATGTGCTGAAGCGTTTTGCGAAGTCACATCCTTCGATTGCTGTCGACGTCACCATCGACCAGTCGATCAATCTGCGCCGGCGCATGGATGATCGTGCGCTCGACCTCACACTGCTCACCAATTCCTACAAGACCAGCGCCATCGGCGCAGAAGTTCTGCTGACCGAGCCGATCGTCTGGGCCGGTGCCAAGGGTGGCTGCGCGCATCTGCGCGAACCACTGCCGGTGTCGATCTGGGAGGAGGGCTGCGTGTGGCGAGCAGGCGCCCTGGAAGCACTTGGCCGCGCAGGCCGCAACTACCGTGTCGCCTATATGAGTGCACATACTGCCGGCCAACGTGCTGCGATCCTGGCTGATCTCGCGGTGGCGCCGCTACCGAAATCCTTCCTCGGTAACGAGATGGTGGAATTAAGCCCAAAGGACGGCATGCCGCATATCGGCAATTACAACCTGGCGATGATCGTGACGCCCGACGCCAGTGCGCCGGTCAAGGCGGTGGCCGACCATATCCGCGCGACCTTCGACGTGTTCCGGGAAACCGGGCGGTTCTGATATCCGCTCCGTTATTCAGCGGCTAGCGGCATCTCAACCTGGCGTTCCTGCCTGGTCAGGAACGCCACGATGTGGTCGCGAGCACGGCGTGCTTCCGGCATATTGATGAGCGGCCAGACGTGGAACATGCCCTGTTCGTGAACAAGCTCGACCTCGACGCCCGCCGCGCGCGCCTTGTCGGCAAAGATCAGATTGTCGGGTGTCAGGAGGTCGTGCGAACCGGTGAGGAGCAGGGTCGGCGGCAGCACGGCGAGATCGCCATAAAGCGGGCTGATGTGCCAGTCGGTACGGTCCATGCCTGCACCATAGAGGCGTACCGCTTCCAGGCCGCCAGGAATGCCCAGCCAGGGATCATTCTGCTCGGCTTCGAACACTTCAGGGTTGGCCAGCGACATGTCTAACCCCGGCGAGATCAGAACATGACTGCCGGGCGTCGGCAGGCCTTCCTCGGCCATCATCATGGTCAGCACCACGGCCATGTTGCCACCGGCTGAATCACCCATGAAAACGATGTCTTCCGCCGCGGTTTCTTCGAGCATTTCGCGGTAGACCGAGCCCACCATGCCGAACATGTCGTGGAAGTCGTGCTCCGGGGCAATCGGGTAGATCGGTACGGTCACGCCGAAGCCCAGGCGCTCTGCCATTTCGGCGATCAGCGCCCAGTGATAGGTCGTGATTTCAAAGACATAGGCACCACCGTGCAGGTAAAGAATCCGCCTGGCATCACCATTCCGCGGCGCGATGTCGTAAACGGGGAAGCCGGCAACGCTGCGCGTGTTGATGTCGAAACGCTGCGCAATTGCTGGCGGCGGCTGGTGGCTTTGCCTCTTGCGCGCATGCTGGATCCAGCGATGCATGTTCTCCGGGCTGGAGAACGCTTTCTTGCGCGTGTGTCTCAGAACAAAGGAAACAAGATGGCTACGGATGCTGGCCATGGAACACGACGGATGAATGCTGCGCCGGATAGCCGGCTATGACTGCCCTCAACACCAAAATTTTGGTCTGCGGAGAAGAAAGTCAAGAATGATGTCGCATCATTGGTTGTGCCAGCGGTCGGGTTGCCGGTGTAAGACGGTCCATCCTCTCCACAAGCAGCGCGCGGAACCAGTCGCCCGGTCAGGAGACGCTTTCGTGGAACTAGGCGATGCTCTCGCCACCGTCAATCACCAGCGCCTGTCCCGTCATGAAGGACGACTTGTCGGAGACGAGGAAAAGAATGGCTTCGGCAATCTCATTGACCGTCGCCCACCGCTGCATGGGAACCTTGGTTCGTATATAGGTTTCGACGGCCTCGCGTCCGCCCATCTGCGCGACAAAGGGATCGTTGAATGGCGTGTCCACCCAGCCGGGGCATAACGCATTCACGCGCACATTGTGTCTGGCGTAGTCGATGGACATCTGACGTGTCATCGCCACCACGGCGTGCTTGGACGTGGCGTAGGCGATCATCTCATGATCGTAGAAGACGCCGGAATTCGAGGCCGTGTTGACAATCACCCCGCCACCCTGTGCGACCATTGCCGGCATTACGAGCTTCGCTGCGAGAAAATGCGCGCGCACGTTGATACGCCAGGAAGTGTCCATGCCATCGGTACCGACCTCGGTCAGCGGCCCGCCGACCTGAATGCCAGCGTGATTGTGCAAGATGTCAATGCGGTCATGACGGTCGAGTGTGGTTGCGATCAGTCGCTCGATCTGGGTATCGTCTGAAACGTTTGTGGCAATGGCTTCAGCGCGCCCGCCAGCCGAGCAGATCTCTTCGGCCGCGGCTTTTCCGGCGGTCTCATCCCGGTCGGCAATGACAACTATCGCCCCTTCCTTGCCCATCAGCAGCGCGCCGGCGCGGCCGATGCCCGAACCCGCGCCGGTTACCACGGCGATGCGATCTTTAAGCAGCATGATGGCCTTTCAGTGTGAGCGTGTGCGCTTGCGCAGCAACAGCTGTGCAAGCAGAACCATGAGCACGGAAGCGCAAAGCACCAGGGTGGCAATCGCGTTGATTTCAGGTGTCACGCCGCGCCGGATCGAAGCGAAGACATAGATCGGCAGGGTGGTCTGTGATCCCGCGACGAAGAAGGCGACGATGAAGTCGTCGAAGGAGAAGGTGAACGCGAGCAGGAAACCTGCAACGATGGCGGGCATGACCTGGGGCAACACGATCGAACGAAAGGTCGTGAATGGCGTCGCGTAAAGATCGCTGGAAGCCTCGACCAGGCTACGGTCGAGGGTGGCGAGCCGCGTGCGAACGATCATCGAGACCAGTGCCATCGAGAACAGCCCGTGGGCGGCGATGATCGACCCGTAACCGAGCGCAAGTCGCGGCGCAGTATCGCCCGGCCAGATCGACGCGAGCACCGGGTTCACTGCGCCGAACAACTGAACCAGCGCCACAAGGGTCGCAATTCCGATCACGACGCCCGGCACCACGATGGCCGCACCCAGCAGCGCGTCAAAAATTGCGCGGGTGCGCAATCCAACGCGGGCGAGCCCAAGTGCTGCTGCCGTGCCGATGACGGCCGCAAGGAAGGCGCTGGTGGTTGCAATGAAGAGACTGTTCTTCAAGGCCTCGATCAGGAAGGGATTGGACAGTGCCTTGCCGTACCATTGCGTCGACAGGCCGGTTAGCTCGCTGGCGTGCCGGCCGGCGTTGAACGAGAACAGCACCACCAGCGCAATCGGCAGATACAGGAAAGCAAAGACCGCAACGATAAATGCACGCATCAGATCAGATCCACCTGGCGTGTGCCGGAGAAGCGGGCCGAAACGCGATTGGCTATGAAAAGGACCACGACTGAAACGAGAACCAGCGTCACGGCGATGGCGGAGCCGAACGGCCAGTTGCGCGATTGCAGGAACAGGTCGACCAGCGCGTTGCCGATGAAGAAGACCTTGCCGCCGCCGAGGAGGGTCGGGATCAGATATTCACCGAGCAGCAGGATCATGACGAGGGAGAAGCCGGTCGTCATGCCGGGCAGGGAAAGCCGGAACGTTACCCCGAAGAAAGTCGAGATAGGCGTTGCGCCGAGATCGGCTGAAGCTTCAAGAAGTCGCCGGTCGAGCCTTTCGAGACTGACATAGATGGGCAGGATCATTAGTGGCAGGTAGCCGTAGACGATGCCGAGCAGCACCGCGCCAGGCGTGTTGATCAGTCTGAGATCCTCGATGCCGGCATAGGCGAGCAGGGCTGGGATGCCACGACCGCCGAGAATGTACATCCAGGCGTATGTACGCATCAGAAGGCTGGTCCAGAACGGGATGACGATCAGGGCAAGCAGTATCAGCCGCCAGCGCTCAGGCGCCTTCAATGCGAGATAGTAGGCGACCGGATAGGCGACCAGCAGGCAGGCCAGGGCACCGATCGGTGCCAGGATCAGCGTGTTCCAAAAGGCAGCGGCCCGGGCCGGCAAATTGGCGTATTGCGCCATTGTCAGTGCTGCCTGGTAGCCGCCTTCGGGTGCCCTTTCGCCAACGCTGAAAACGATGATGGCGATGAACGGCAGGACGAGAAAGACGAACAGCCACGCGCCGGCGGGCGCCAGCAGTAGGGCAGTCAGCAGTTTGCTGCGAAATTGGCTGGCAAGCATCCGGATTTGTCCAAATCGGGAACAGGGTCAGGCTGCGCCCCTCGGCAGGAATTTGTCGAGGGGCGTGCCGGCTCAGGCCGATTTGAAGCGGGCCATCAGTTCAGCACGGCCAGGGTCGGTCAGTGTGGCTGCCGCACCGAATTCCAGCGGCGAGAGCAGATCTGCGGCCGGATAGAGGATCGGGTTCTCCAACACTTCCTTGGGCAGCAACGCATTGACGCGCGCGTCGGTGCAGGGCGCGCCGTTGGCGATGTGTTCCTTGACCGCCACCTGCGGGTTCTTCAGATAGTGAGCAGCGCATAGCCTGCCGGCTTGTTCGGTGCGTCCTTCGGGATTGCGAAGAAGTCGGTCCAGATCTCGCCCCCTTCCTTGCCAAGTACATAGGCGATCTCGGGAATGTCGCGGTGGAGTTGGGCACCATCATTGGTCCAGCACATGGTTATCCACGCATCGCCCGCCCGCATTGAGGGCTGATAATCGCTGGAGACGGCGAAGAGGTGCGGCTTGACCTTGATCAGCAACTCTTCCGCCTTGGCGAGCTCATCGGCCTTCAGAGAATTGAAGGAGAAACCGAACGACTTCAGCGCATTGCCGATCGTGGTAAGCTGGTAGTCATGCACCATGGTGCGGCCGTCGCCTTCGGCCATGGCAACGTCCCAGAACTCTTTCCAGGTGGTCATCGGCTTGGCGAGTTTCTTGGTGTTCACGGCAAAACCGGTCGTGCCCCAGTTCTTGGGCAGGGCATAAACGGTATCGTCGATCGTGCCTTCGGCGGTAAAGCGCTTGTCCTCCGACTTGGCGTCGAAATTGGTGAGCTTGGCTAATTCGAGTGGTTCGATCAGGCCGAGTTTCATGTATGTCGAGATCGTGTAGTTGGTCGGCACGAACAGGCTCCAGCCCGAACCACCGGCTTGCAGTTTGGCGAGCATTTCTTCGTTGGAGCCGAATACATTCACTTCGACGGCGACACCGGTCTCCTTGGTGAAGTTCTCGAAGGTCGCTGGATCGTGATAGTTGGGCCATGTGGCGATCGACATGCGGTCGCCCAGGTTTTCTGCGGCATGGGCCGGCGTTGGCAACAGGCCGAGTTCGCGGCCGAGCACCGCTGTCGCGATGCCAAGACCGGTCACGCCCAGGAAATGGCGACGGCTGATGGAGCCGCGCTTCAGGCGGGCAAGCTGGTGGACAAGTTCCTCGGAAGTGACGGGCAAGCCATCACGATACGATTTCGACATCTTTCGTTTCCCTCTGTTTTTGCCCGTTTTTGGTGTCAGCTGGAAACGCCAGAGGCGCTCCATCTGCAAAGCCGATGGCGACGGGTTCACCCGGCTCAAAAAGACCTCCCAAGGCAGCCTGATGGCTTGAGGTCGCCATCAGCGTCCCCAAGGCTGGCACCTCGATGGCGTACTCGGCGGTCGACCCAAGAAATATCCGGTTGCGAACAATGCCCTTCAGCGCGCCATCTCCTGGCGCCTCCAGTCGCAACGCCTCGGGCCGCAGGCTGACTGATATGTCTTGGCCGGCAACAAGGTTGCCCCGGCTACGCGCCGAGATCATGGAGCCGTCGGCGAGCCGCACGTCGACCGAAGCTCCCGAACTCCCCGTGACTTTTCCGGTCAGGAGATTGGTCTTGCCCACGAAGTCGGCGACAAACAGATCGGCCGGTTCATGGTAGATTTCGCTTGGCTCACCGACCTGGACGATACTGCCGCGGTTCATCACGCAGACGAAGTCGCTCATCGACAAGGCCTCTTCCTGGTCGTGGGTGACAAGAACGAAGGTGATGCCAAGTTCGCGCTGGAGGTTCTGCAGTTCGATCTGCATGTCGGTGCGCAGCTTCTTGTCGAGTGCGGCCAGTGGCTCGTCGAGCAGCAGCACCGCCGGTTTGTTGACCAGTGCGCGTGCAAGCGCCACGCGTTGTTGCTGACCACCGGAAAGCTCGTGGATTTTGCGGCGGCCGTAACCGGCCAGCTGGACCATCGCCAATGCTTCGCCGGCCTTCAGGCTTATCTCGCGGGCGGAAAGCCTGGGTCGTTGCTGGCGCAAGCCGTAGGAGACGTTGTTTTCGACATCGAGGTGCGGAAACAGCGCATATTGCTGAAACACCATGTTGACCGGCCGGCGATAGGGTGGAGTCCCAGCCATGTCGTTGCCACGAATGAGTACCTGACCCTCACTCGGCTGTTCGAACCCGCCGATCATGCGCAGGCATGTGGTCTTGCCGCAGCCTGAAGGCCCCAGCAGGGCAACAAAGGCTGCCGGCGGGACGGTAAGGTTGATGCCGCTGACGGCAGTGACGGCCCCATAGCGCTTGGCGACCCCACGAAACTCGATGTCGGGAATAGGCGCTGTGGTCAAGCGAATGTCTCCAGTCGCGGTGGTGGCAGTGCTTTGGAACGCTAGCAGAAATTTTTAAGTCGTATATACCTCGCTGGGGGTATATCGATGCTGTTTTCTCGAATGGGGTGGTATCACCTTTGCGAAATCAAACCAGCCGCAGGAATGACTTCGGCGATCTGGCGACGGTGATTGCGGCGACAAATGAGGCCAGCGGTCGCGTTTTCGGATTGGCACTCGTCGCCTGGTTGCACCGACACGTGTCCTTCGACCATTCGGTGGTGTTCGGCTATCGTGGCGCGGCGCGCCCGCCAATGCTATTTGAGACGTTCTCCCCGGCTGAGAGCCACATATTTGTCACCCTCTACCAGGAGGGACCCTACCTGCTCGACCCGTTTCATCATGCTGCTGTCGAGCGCAAGGAAGGCTTCTGGCGCATGCGCGAACTGGCGCCAGACCGCTTCTACACCAGCGAGTATTTCCGTTCCTACTACAGCCAGACACGCCTTGCCGAAGAGGTCGGTTTCTTTGTGCCGTTGCCGGGCAAGGATGCCATCGTCGTATCTTTGATGCGGCTCAAGGCATCGGGGCCATTCGGCACGTCCGATACGAGACTGTTGCGCGATATGGCGCCCACGGTCATCGAACTGTGCCGCCTGCGCTGGAGCGAGTTGCCTGAAGTTGAGCGATCGGCGCCCTCGAACGAAAACAGCCTCGCACGATTAAATGAATACGATCGTGCCCATATCTGGGAGAGCTTGTCCCTGACCACCCGTGAGATGCATGTGGTCGACCTGGTTCTTCAGGGGCATTCGACAGAATCCATTGCGCGTTCGCTGAATGTTGCGCCCGGCACCGTGAAAGTTCACCGCCGCAACATCCACCGCAAACTCGGCATCAAATCACAGGCCGAGCTCTTCGCCCGCTTCATCCAGATCATCGAAAATTTTCGCCCCTGAAGACGGCGGATGGCGGCGGCGCCCATCAGGCTGATGGTACGTTGTCCTGCTGCAGAACGACCACGCGCGTGCCGTTTTGGACGCGGCGGTGCAGATCGATGATGTCCTGGTTCAGCAGTCGAATGCAGCCAGACGAGATCGAGCGGCCGATGGACCAATCCTCGTTTGTGCCGTGGATACGGTAGAGCGTGTCGACACCGTTCTTGAAGAGATAAAGCGCGCGGGCACCGAGTGGATTTGTCGGACCCGGTTCCATGCCGGCGGCAAGCGGGCCGTAACGCTCGGGCTCGCGCGCGATCATATCGGGCGTTGGCGTCCAGCGTGGCCATTCACGCTTGTACTGGATGACGCCGCTGCCCTCAAAGGCGAGGCCGGCCTTGCCGACGCCGACGCCATAGCGAAGCGCGCGCCCTTCGCCGAGGATCAGATAAAGAAATCGGTTCGGCGTATCGATGACGATGGTGCCCGACGGCTCGGGACCCTGGTAGGCAACTTCCTGGCGGTAAAATCTCGGTTCGATCTTGGTAAGATCAGGCGCGGGAATGGGGAAGGCATCGTCGGCCACCGCCGCATACATATCGCGATAGTATTGCGGGACTTCCCGCTTGCCCGGCTTGATCGAGGCCACCTTCTGCGTCGTGGTGCAGCCGGCCGCGACGAACGGGACAGCGAGGACGAACATACGGCGGGTGATCGAAACGGGCATGGCGGAACCTGAGCTGTTGACGTCTTTGGACCGGTTCGTCGCAGAAAAATCTGAACGCTTCCAATCACCCAAAATCACGCTTTGGTGAAAGGCGCGGATCGGCTGGGGATCTTCGGCGGCTTGGACAAATGTCGAAACTGCGCGACCGATTGCTGATGACCTCGTTGCCGAAGGGGGCGAGAAAAAGGCACCGGCGAAGAAGCGGGGCCTCCTGACAGGCTCTTCGACACCCCCTGTGTCGCAACGGCCACACCGGGTTTGCGCAGAGCGTCAGTCGTGCAGTCGAAGATCCAGATGCGCCGAAAGTGCAGGAAAGTCCGCGGCGACAATATCCCAGTGACTGGTCGCCTTGAGGTCGGTTACCTGTCCGGTGCCGTGTTCCAGTGGCCTTGCGACGAAGGCTGTCTTCAGCCCGCAATCGCGTGCGGCAGCAAGATCGCCATTGTGCGCGGCCACCATCATGACATGCGCGGGAGCCAGTCTCAGCGCCTCGCAGGCCGCGAGATAAGCGCGCGGATCGGGCTTGTAGGCGCGGGCGATGCCGGCACCGAGGATACAATCCCAGGGCAGGGCGCCATATCTGGCCAGCCGTGTCAGCAATGCGACCGATCCGTTGGAGCATGGAGCGATGATCCGGTTGGCTTTCAACCGGATCAGCCCCGGAACGGCATCAGGCCAGGGAGGCAGCTTTTCCCATGCGTGGTTGAGCGCCGCGCGTTCATCGTCGCTGAATTGCCCGGCGATGCCAAAATTGTCGAGTGTCGCATCGAGATTCTCGCGGTGCAAAATGTCGAGGTCGGTATAGGCGCGGCGGCCGGAGCGGATTTCCTGCATGGCCGGCTGGTAAAGATCGCGCCAGGCGTCCGCGAAAGCGACGCTATCGATCTCCAATCCCTTCCTGGCAGTTGCAGCCGCAACTTCACGGACAATGCCGGTGCGCCAGTCGACGCAGGTGCCGAAGACATCGAAGATCAGGGCTTCAACCGTCATTATCTGATCCCTATCGCCGTGGCATGTGTGCGGACTACGTCCGGTGCATGTCTGTCAGGCAGTATTGGTTGCCCTCAGGATCATGCATGACAGAATAACCGTCTGCTTTCCGTTGTACGGTGGCACCAAGCGCGATGTGGCGCGTCGCCTCGGCTTGCCGATCATCTACGGCAATGTCGAGATGGAGGCGGTTGTTGTCATAGCGGCGCCCCCCGACACGCTGAAAGCAAAGGCTGGGGCCGGGGCCATCGACCAGCACAGTTGGATCGGTCTCCGGCGTGAAGCCGAGAGATGCCAGACGAGAAATCTCTGCTTCGTCATAAGCACGGACTTCATAGCCGTCGAGCAAGGCAGCCCAAAAGCGCGCGAGCGCTGCAGGTGCCTCGCTTTCGAAGACAATTTCATGAAGTTTACCCATGCCGACATCCTTGTTGTGGCTGCCGGCAAACTTGGCAGCTTATTCGCGATTGCGTCGAGCAGCCCGCTCTTCACGGGACCGTCTGCGAGGCGTCGCATCCCCAGTGGCACCTTCGTCGCTTGCCGCCTTGCGTGGTGGCAGTTTGACCTGTTCGGCCAGCTTGGGGAAGGGGTCGACCTTGTTCGGCAGCGCCATGGCGTCGATGAACAGCTGCTGGAAATTCGGTTCCAGCGCGGTTTCGATCTTTTCGATCTTCGCCACCTGCTTTTCGATCTCGCGGCGATGGTCGCGGTTGAGCAACGCCATCAAGGCGCCGGTGCCTGCGGCGTTGCCGACGGCCTTCACTTCCGACAGATCACAATCGGGGATGAGGCCCAGTACCATCGCGTATTTCGGATCGATGAAGGAGCCGAAAGCGCCTGCAAAACGGATGGTGTCGACGGTCTCGACACCCTGCTTCTCCATCAGCAGCTTCACGCCGGCGTAAAGGGCTGCCTTGGCAAGCTGGATGGCACGTATGTCGTTTTGGGTGACGGTGATGCGCGGCTCGCCCTGGCGACCTTCGCGCAGCAGGTAGGAGAAGGTGCGACCGTTCTGAATGATGCGTGGGCTTTTCGCCATCAGCGAGCCATCGACGACGCCGTCTTCCGAAATGATCCCGGAGAGATACATTTCCGCCACCACCTCGATGATGGCCGAGCCGCAGATGCCGGTGACGCCGGTGGTCCAGGATGCTTCTTCGAAACCTTCCTCATCCGACCATTTGTCGGTGCCGATGACGCGGTAGCGCGGCTCCAGTGTTTCAGGGTCGATGCGCACGCGTTCGATGGCACCGGGCGCCGCGCGCTGGCCGGACGAAATTTCCGCGCCTTCGAAGGCCGGACCCGTCGGGGATGAGGCGGCAACAACACGATTTTTGTTGCCAAGCACGATTTCGGCATTGGTGCCGACATCGACCAGCAACATCATGCTGTCCTGCCTGTAAGGGCCCTCCGACAATGTCGCGCCAGCAGCGTCCGCCCCGACATGGCCAGCGATGCAGGGCAGTGTGTAGAAGCGTGCGCCGCGGTTGACGTCGATGCCGATCTCATTGGTCCAACCTTGCACCGCGCCGGAAACAGCCAATGCGAAAGGCGCCTGGCCCAGTTCGGTCGGATCGATGCCCAGGAACAGGTGGTGCATGATCGGATTGGCGACAAAGACGCAGTCGAAGATGTCGTGCCGATCGACGCTGCCTTCCTCGCAGACCTTGCCGATCAGCGTATTAACTGCCTCACGCACGGCCTTGGTCATCGCCTCGCGCCCGTCCGGATTCATCATCACATAAGAGACGCGGCTCATCAGATCTTCGCCGAAGCGGATCTGCGGATTGGATGTACCGGAAGAGGCAACGACACGGCCGGACAGCAGCGATACCAGATGCATGGCAATCGTCGTTGAACCGATGTCGCAGGCGATGCCATAGGCCTCGTTCTTGAGGCCTGGATAAAGCGCGATCACCGTTGCGCGCGAGAATTCCATGTCCTTGTGGATCGCCGCGGTGACCGCCCAGTTCTCCTTGCGCAGGATCTTCTGAACCTCGGGGATGAGATACGGCGCAACCCGCAGGTCTTTCCAGCCCCAGTCATCCTGCAGCACGGTCTTGAGACGTTCCAGGTCGCCGGTCGGCTTGTGCATGTCGGGCTGTTCAACCTCAACGTAGCACATCTGTACTGCCGAGTTGCGCTCGATGACGCGGTCGCTTGCAGCCTTGCGTACCACCTGGGCGTTGATCACCGTATCCTGCGGCACGTCGATGACGAGGTCGCCTTGGATGGTGGCCGAGCAGGACAAACGCCTGCCTTCGGGCAGACCGCGCACGCGTTCGTAGCGTTCTTCCTTGGGGCCTTTCGGCGAAAGGTGGTCGAGTGAGGAAACGATCTTGTGCTTGGCGAAATTGCCTTCCTGCACTTCGATCTGGCAGCGCCCACAGGTGGCGCGCCCGCCGCATACCGATTCCACATAGACGCCGAGCTGGCGCGCGGCATCGAGCACGGGCGTGCCCACCGGGAAGCGTCCGCGCTTGCCGGACGGCATGAAGAGAACGAGAGGATCGGTGGAATTGAGAGGGGCGTTCATCGCTTCGACACCACCAATGTTAACGCTGGCTTGGCGAAAGTCCGATAAAGACAAGGCCTGTCAGAAAGGCACAGTTGCCGATGAAGCCGGACTTTTCGCTGGTTGCCCTGTTTCCGTCCGCCCTGTCGGCGATCTCCACAGGCATGCTTGCGGTACGCATCACCAAGGGCAGCTGGACGCGACATCCGCACTATCTTGCGGCTGCGATCATCGCCTCGACAGCCACAATTGTTTACCTGTTCCCGTCCCGCCCCACTGACGCAGCCGGCGTTGCCTGGATGTTGTTCTCCGGCATCACGAGTGGCTGCGTCGGCGTTCTCGTTTTCAGTCTGGTGCTCGGGAGTACCAAAGCCGAAGACTAGAGTGTTTCCGGTTTCTTCGGAAACGCGCAAACGCCCCGACCCCTTGATTTTACGCAATTCCGGACGCAAAAGCGCTGCGCACTTTGGCTGGAATTGCTCCAGAGGCCGGATGCCTGTGGGCGGTGCGGAGGTGGTCACGACTTACCCGACTGCCCTTCTTGCCTCGCGCCCACCGCGGCGGCGTCCGCCCGCGGCAGAATCGCCAGGGGCATTGACCGCGACCGGTGCAGGGGCGGCATGTTCGCCCGGCTTGAAGTCCTTGTAGGTCTTGATCCAGGTCATGCAATCCCTGTCGGTGCCGTTGAGCACGTTTGCGGCACGAACCGCCTCCATTTCCTGCGGACGGACTGGGTTCATGATCGCCGAGGTCATGCCAGCGCCGATGACCATCGGGATGAAGCCGGCATTGATGCCATGGCGGTGTGGCAGGCCGAAGGAGATGTTGGAGAGGCCGCAGGTGGTGTTCACCTTCAGCTCCTCGCGCAGGCGGCGCAGCAGCGCAAAGACCTGGCGGCCGGCGTCGCCCAGCGCACCGATCGGCATGACCAGCGGGTCGACGACGACATCTTCCGGCTTGATGCCGTAGTCCATGGCGCGTTCGACGATCTTTTTGGCAACGGCGAAACGTACATCTGGATCCATGGAAATGCCGGTCTCGTCATTGGAGATGGCGACCACCGGCACATTGTATTTCTTCACCAGGGGCAGGATGGCTTCTAGTTTTTCCTCTTCGCCGGTCACCGAGTTGACCAGAGGACGACCCTTGGCGACCCTGAGGCCAGCCTCGATCGCGGCGGTAACGGAGGAGTCGATCGAAAGCGGCAGATCGACCAGGCCCTGCACGATTTCCAGGGTCTGAACCAGAAGACCGGGCTCCGTCGCATTGGGGTCGACCGATGTCACGCCCGCGTTGACGTCCAGCATGGTGGCGCCGCAGGCTGCCTGTTCCAGAGCGTCCTTGATGACGGTGTCGAAATTGCCGGCCTGCATCTCCGCAGCCAGCTTCTTGCGGCCGGTCGGGTTGATGCGCTCGCCGATGACGCAGAAGGGCTGGTCGAAACCGATGACGATTTCGCGGGTCGCCGAAGCGACGATGGTGCGGGTCATTTAAAACTCCCTCTGGATATAAAGATTTCTTTATATCGCTATCTGTTGTGGTTCAAGCGAATGGTGCCTGCCGCGCGCTCAATGCGCGGTCTTCACCATGTCGACCTGGGTTTCGGTGATGTCATCGTGCAGGATGTGGCCAAGCCTTTCGGCTACGCGGGCATCGTCCGGGCGGGTTTCGCGCTTCCATGGCTGCCGGCCCTTGAGCACGCCCGATTCATCGACGATCTCGGCGACATATTCTTCCTGGCGGTAAGCCATCACATGGACGCCGGAAACGCCTGGAATTTCCTTCACTTCGTTGATGATGTCGATGCAGAGCTTCTTGCCCTCGGCCTTCTGGTCCTCGGCGCCTTCGAGGCGTTTGATGACGGAATCGGGAATGTGGATGCCCGGTACGTTGGAGCGGATCCATTTGGCAGTCTTGGCTGAAGCCAGCGGACCGACGCCGACGAGGACGAAGACCTTTTCAGTCAGGCCGAGATCGCTCGCCTTCTGCATGAAGGTTTTGAACATCGGCACGTCGAAGCAGTACTGGCTCTGCACGAACTGCGCGCCGGCAGCGATCTTCTTGCCGAGGTGGATCGGGCGGAAATCGTAGGGCGGGGCGAAGGGGTTGATTGCCGCGCCGAGGAAAACTTGCGGTGGGGTGGTCAGCTTGCGACCTGAAAGGAATTTGCCATTGTCGCGCATGATGCGGACGGTTTCGAGCAGCGACATGGAATCGAGATCGAACACTGGCTTGGCACCAGGTTGATCGCCTGCCTGCACGCCGTCGCCGGTGAGGCACAGGATGTTGGCCACGCCCATCGCGGCTCCGCCCAGAACGTCGCCCTGGATGGCGATGCGGTTCTTGTCGCGGCAAGCGATCTGCATGACCGGGGCATAACCCATGCGCGTGAGCAGTGCACAGATGCCGACCGAGGACATGTGGCAATTGGCGCCGGATGCATCGACGGCGTTGATCGCATCGACCCAGCCGTCGAACACCTTGGCGCGGTTGTAGACGTCTTCCGGATCGGCGCTGTCGGGTGGATTGAGTTCGGTGGTTACCGCGAATTCGCCGCGGCGCAATACGCGTTCCAGGCGGCCGCGCGAGGAATGACCCGGCAGACGTTCCAGCGGCAGATGGATGCCGGCGGGATTTTCGTCGCGCTGGGGCGGACGTGGCGGGGTCATGCGGAAGCTCCGGTGTTGGCGGTCTTGGCGGCGTCGCGCACCGCGGCAGCCTGAGCAGTGACACGCAACCAGGCAGAGGTTTCCCGCAGAGACTGATCGACCGGCTTCTGCACATTCAAGATGGCGTCGCCATTGACCATGTTGCGCGATCCTTCCCAGGCCTTGACCCAGACGCAAGGCATGTCGGGCTCGACTTCGCAATTGCCGTTGGCACGGACACCGCCGCAGGGACCATTGCGCAACTGCTTGGGGCAATTCATCGGGCAGGACATGCCGGTGGAGGAAAGGATGCATTGGCCGCACATGCGGCAGTCGAACATGAGCCCCTTCACTCGTTTTTCGACGAATTTCACCGGCGCCTCGACGCGACCGTAACCGATGCCTCTCCAGAGCGGATGCAGTAACAGGAAGGCATCCGCAAAACGGCTGTAGAACCATTCCAGCAGTTTCGAATGACGGATTGCCCAAAGCCGCACCGAGTAGGACCGTTGCACGCGCCGTTGTGGCGATACGTCAGCGGGCTTGTAGTCGCTCTTTGCTGCTGCCTTGCGCACCAAAGTCGCCTGGGTGACGCCGCCGGGTGTTCCGGCGGGCGCCCCTGTGCTGCTGTTCGCAGTTCCCTTGTTCGGTGTCGGCTGGGTTTCAGACATCTTCCTTGCCGCCTGCCTTGGCGAGAGCGACCAATCGCTCCCGACTATAGTCCGCGTCGATGGCCGCCGCCGCCTTTTCCACTTCCGCCTCAAGGTCGTCGCCGACCGGTATCGGGTCCGCCTTGCGCCATTCGGCGAGATAGGCGTCGGTCTCGGCTGCGCCTGAACGCATCGCGGCCATGTCGATTGCTTCGGTGAAACGTAGCGGCAGTTCGCGCTTGGCGTTCTGCCGGCCCTTTTTCACGATGACCTGGGCGGGAATGTCGCGCCAGTAAACGACGATCAGATCGGCCATTTTTCAGTATTCCTTCGATGGTTGGAGCATTGCCGAAAGCGGGAATACCCCGCTTCTCATCAGACGACGCGCGCGCCTTCAAAAACGACGCGCTCGATTGTCGCAAAACGATAGAGCCTAGCCGGGTTCAAGGCGCCGGCCATGACCCGAAAACCCGCGGCCTAGTCGTCTTTGCCGAAATCGGTCACCAGCTTGCGATGAAAACGCACATAGCCACGCTCGGTGGAGCGCAAATGGCTGGCAATGATTTCATGGAAGCGCGGGAGCCGGTGGAATGGCACTGCGGGGTAGGAGTGATGCTCGGCATGATAGGGCATGTTCCATGCCACGAAACGGACGATGGCCGTGGTGAAGGTGGTCCGTGTGTTTTCGAGCATGTTGGCGACATGCGGGCAACGTGTGTGTTCGGCCAGGAGGTAGGCCCGCAGGAAGGGCTGGCCAATCAGGGCAGGCACGATCCATACCCATAAAAGCGCCGCGGACTGCAGGAGTGCCGACCCGGCGAGCAGGATCGCATAGAGGGCAAGGAACCGACGCGCTTCGGAAATCACCTTGCCGCGACCTTTTTCCGGCACGAAGGAATCATCGTTGCGGCCGAGAGCGTTGATGACGATGACCTTGGCCATACCGCTCCAGTAAGGCCAGCCGGACAGGTAGCGCAGATATTGTGCAATCGTCTCAGGCTTCGGGCTCATCAGTTCCGGATCGTTGTCCGGATCGTGGGTGTAGCGATGATGGGCGAAGTGGAAATAGCGGAACCAGGCTGGCGGCAGCAAAATGAAGAAGCCGGAAACGGCAGCCACGACACGGTTCAAGCGTTCAGTGCGAAATGCTGTCTCATGGATCGTCTCGTGCAACAGCGTGAACAGAAAGACGACGAGGATGCCAAGTGGGAGCATCAGAACTGGCCAGAACGGCACCTTAAGCAGGATGAGGACGGCAAGCAGCAGGATCAATGCACCATGAACGGCGAGCCGCAGCACGCCAGGCGCATCCTGTTTTTCGGTCAGATCGCGTCGATCCTCGGCCGAAAGGGATGCGATGATCTGCCTGTGGTCGATCTCAGCCATTGCGGAAGTCTAGTTCCGCCGTACCGCAACGTAAACGGACAGTTGTTCCTGGCCTACCAGATGCCGCGGCGTATCCCGGTCCACACATAGGACCAGACCGTCGGATGAAACCAGATCTGCGAGGGTAGACCGGGATCGAAGGGTTCGATGCGGCCGGCCAGCACCTTCTCGATCACGTCGATACAGGCATCTCGGGAAATCGCTGCCTGGCGCAGCGGATAGGACGAGATGGTATCGCCGCTGCCAGGCTTGCCGCGCGTGTGGCGCAGCACTGCACCGGTGTCGACCCCGGCATCGACGAGGTGAACGGTTGTGCCGAAATTCTCAGCGTCGTTGTTCACCAGGGCCCAGTAACCGCCGTTCATGCCACGGTACTTCGGATTGATGCCTGCGTGATAGTTGATGACGGGGCATGGGAGGGATGCCAGGGTCTCGCGTGTCAGCACGCGGCATCCGGCAAGCAGCACGACACCCGGCCTGATCCCCGTTATCGCCTTGACTGCCTCCGGGGCGTTGGCGGAGGGCACATGCACAATGTTTTGGCCCGGCTTCGGCTCGGTCTTGAGATTGTATTCGATGGCAATTTCCTCGGCATGCGCAGTGCCAAAGCGTTTGCCAAGGCGTACCAGCACCATGGTGCCGATCTGACCGACAACGGAGATCCAGCCCTGCCGCTTGGCGCGACGCTTGAGCAGCGACCATTTGGAGATTGGTGTTTCGAGGACAACGGTGACGTTTGCGAAACGGTCGGCAATGGCGTTGACGATCGCCCAGATATGGCCGCCGCCTTCGGTGACGACGACGATAGATGCCGTGTCTGCAGCCTCGTTCATCCTTGAAAACCCAGTCTTATGAAAACCTTGTCTGGTGCGATAGCGACACCCGTCGCAAGGTCTGTCCCCAGTCGATATTTTCGGCCGTGCCGATTAATCCTTTATGTCAGCGCATGCTGATGAACTGCAACCGGTCAGCGCTTGAATTCGATGATGTCGAGCTTGGATTCATAATAGGGCGCTGGAAATTCGATACGCCAGGCATTCGACCCGGTGCGGAATGCATAGCCGACCTGGTCGGTCTTGGGGCCTGCACCATAGCGTTGCACCTTCTCGCCAGCGACGAAGCCTGAACCCAGATAGATCGAGCGTTTTTCGCCGTCATCGTAGAAGCGACCCTTGGTGCGCTGGGAGCCGGTGGTCTTTTCCAGCATCCAGCCGGAGCCATCATCTGTAACGCGGCATTTGAACCAATCGTAGATGACGAGCGGTCCAAAGCCGCCGACCTTGATGGTTCGGCATTGCCAATTGCCGGTAAGGTCCTTGTCTGAAAAGGCGACCAGCGGAGGTGCGAGCAGCGTATCGAGTTCTTTTACCTCACGAGCCAGACCAGCCTTGGCTTCGGCAAGTGCTGACTTGCGGGTCTCGTCATATTTGACCAGCCGGGCCTTGTCCGCGGCGGTGATCAGTTTTTGCACCGCACCGTCCGCCAGAGCATTTCCCGCGAACAGGACGGCGGCAGCCGTGAATAGGAAGGCGCGCAGATGCATGTCGTGTCCCCTCTGTCTCGACGTCGGCGTTATAGCCCGTGCGAGCAGCGAAAAACCAGTCCAACTATCGGGGAATGTTATCTAACGAGCGGCCGGAAGGCCTTGATCAGTGTTCGGCCGCCGCAAGAATCGCAGGCGCGAGATCGCCATAGCCGGTGAAGCGGTATTCATAGTCGAGGCCCAGATAGTCGGCCGCCCATTTCGCCTTTTCCTGCAGGGCCTTGTCCTCGGTCTGCGCCAGATAGACAATCTTGGTGTAGTTGCCGAAGACCATTTCCTTGAGTTCGGGATGTTTGTCGAGTTTGAGCGGCTCGATGACGAAGGCTTCGAATTGTCGTGTGATCAGATCGGTCAGATAGAAGGCGGTGAACTCATCTTCTGCCACCTTCGCGAATGTCTCGTTCCCGCTGAAGAAGGCGTAGCAGTGCGGTCCGCCGATTCGTTCGATGCCTTCTTCTTTGCAGATCTTGTCGAGTTCGCCGCGTGTGCCGCATTCGGCATAACCGATGAAGATGCGGCTGTAGCCTTCCGTCCGCGCCTTGGCGATCGCTTCGCGCATCGCTGGTGCGATCTTGTCCGGATAGACATGCCAGATCGCCGGCAGGCAGATCAGGTCGACATGGTCGAGATGGTTGGCCTTGCAGACCGCCAGCACTTCGCGTGCGATCGCGCCGCAGGCAATGACCCGCACGCGCTCGACGAGAGGAGCGGTCGAGGGGACCTCGCCATCGGCCATTACCACTGCGTCGGCAATGGTTGTCGGATCGATGTTCTGCCTTGTTGCCATGCGGATTGCTCCAACATCGCCGCTCGCGTTCTGCATCCCGTGGAACCGTGTTATGCCTTTGGCGTTGATGATTGTTACATCACCATAAGGGAGACACCGTCCATGAAACTGTCACGCATCGCACCGCTCGCCGTCATTGCCGTGGCGCTCGTACTCTCCGGCTGTGCCAATACGGTTCGTGGCGTCGGCAAGGACGTCAAGGGTACAGCCCGCGCCGTCGAGGACACGGTCAAGAACTGACCAGCTCCCCACAATTGGTAACAAAAAGGTCGCGTCGCAAGGCGCGGCCTTTGTGTGATCATGCAGAAGCGCGCACGTTGTGCTTGCGCTTCATGAAGTCCTTGGCTGTTTCCACCGCCACGGCCGCATCGCGGCAATAAGCGTCGGCACCAACGGCCTTGCCGAATTCCTCGTTAAGCGGTGCGCCACCGACTAGAACGACATAGTCGTCGCGGATGCCCTTTTCCTTCATCGTGTCGATGACGACCTTCATATAGGGCATGGTGGTGGTGAGCAGCGCCGACATGCCGATGATATCGGGTTGATGTTGCTCGATCGCCTCGAGATATTTCTCGACCGGGTTGTTGATGCCCAGGTCGATGACGTCGAAACCGGCGCCCTCCATCATCATGCCGACAAGGTTCTTGCCGATGTCGTGGATGTCGCCCTTGACGGTGCCAATGACCAGCTTGCCTTGCTTCGGCGCGCCGGTAGCCGCGAGCAGGGGGCGCAGAATGAACATGCCTGCCTTCATAGCATTCGCGGAAAGCAGCACTTCGGGCACGAACAGGATGCCGTCGCGGAAATCCTCGCCGACGATGCGCATGCCTTCGACCAGCGCTTCGGTGAGTACCGCATAGGGCGCCCAGCCACGCTCCAGGAGGATGTTCGTGCCTTCCTCGATTTCTTCCTTCAGTCCGTCATAAAGATCGTCGTGCATCTGCTGCACGAGCTCTTCGTCGGAGAGTTCGGAAAGGATGATCTCGTCGTCGGACATTTTTGATCCATCTCCCTGCGGGCAGCGCGACCTTGTCGCAACGCACCAAACGTCGCTTCAATACCTACCTTGCAGCGACGCGCATCCATAGCTGATTTGCGACTTTCCGCAAAAGGAAAGCGACCGGGAATCTGTTGTTCTTCTTGTCGATTTTGCGACAGACCTTGGCGCTCGCTGGCCGTTTCGGATAGGGTGCATGACTACGATCCGGGTAAGCAGCCGCCGTCAGGCGGTCGAACGGATTTCAAGGAAGAGCGATCATGAGCGAGAACGCGGCAGTCGATCACGAAGCGGCGGGCGGCAGGCGAGGGCGCGGCGCCAGTGGCGGCGCAGCGGCAAGGCGCGCCGCGCGCAGCGGCGGTGGACCGGGCACGCAACTCACCTACATCCGGCGCCAGATCAAGGTCTACGAGGTGCTGGACGAGGAAGGCCTGGCGCTGATCGAGAAGAACGCCGACACGGTTCTGGAAGAAACCGGTATCGAGTTCCGCGACGATGCGGAGGCGCTTGCCCTGTGGAAGCAGGCAGGTGCCGATGTGAAGGGTGAGCGCGTTCGCTTCCCGCGCGGTCTCTGCCGCTCGCTGCTCAAGACCGCGCCCAAGCAATACATCCAGCATGCGCGCAATTCTGAGCGTTCGGTACAGATCGGCGGCAACGCCACCGTCTTCGCACCCGTCTATGGACCACCCTTCGTGCGTGACCTCGACGGCAACCGTCGCTATGCAACGATCGAGGATTTCCGCAATTTCGTGAAGCTCGCCTATATGGCGCCGTCGATCCACCATTCGGGTGGCACGGTGTGCGAACCGGTCGACGTGCCGGTGAACAAGCGCCACCTCGACATGATCTATTCGCACATCAAATATTCCGACAAGCCGTTCATGGGCTCCGTCACGGCGCCGGAGCGCGCGGAAGATACGGTTGCGATGGCCAAGCTCGTGTTCGGCGACGACTTCGTCGAGAACAACACGGTGCTGACTTCTTTGATCAACGCCAATTCGCCGATGGTCTTCGACGAGACGATGCTCGGTGCGCTGAAAGTCTATGCGCGCCACAACCAGGCCTGCATCGTCACGCCGTTTATCCTGGCCGGCGCGATGAGCCCGGTGACGGTCGCCGGCACGTTGACCCAGGTTCTGGCCGAGGTTCTGGCCGGTGCATCGTTCACCCAGCTCATCCGGCCCGGTGCGCCGGTGCTGTTCGGCACCTTCGCGTCGTCGATCTCGATGCAGTCGGGTGCGCCGACGTTCGGCACGCCTGAGCCGTCGCTGGTATCTTATGGTGCCGCGCAGCTCGCGCGCAGGCTTGGCCTGCCGTTCCGCACCGGCGGCTCACTTTGTGCGTCGAAGGTCCCGGATGCGCAGGCGGCCTACGAAAGCGCCAACACGCTGAATTCGACCATCCTAGCCGGTACCAATTTCGTGCTGCATTCGGCTGGCTGGCTCGAGGGCGGGCTGGCCTCCTGCTACGAGAAATTCATGATGGACATCGATCAGCTCGGCATGCAGCAGAAGTTTGCCGAGGGCGTCGATCTGTCGGAGAACGGCCAGGCGATGGATGCCATCCGCCAGGTTGGTCCGGGCAGCCACTATCTTGGCTGCGATCACACCCAGGCCAATTTCCAGACGGCCTTCTATCGTTCCGCCATCGCCGACAACAACTCCTATGAGCAGTGGCTGGCCGAGGGCGAGAAGACGGCGCCGCAACGTGCCAATGATCTGGCCCGTCGCTGGCTGGAAAGCTACGAAGCGCCGCATCTCGACGAGGGCATCGATGAAGCGCTGCAGGCTTTCATTACCAAGAAGAAGGAGTCGATGCCCGACGCCTTCACTTGAAAGGAGCCCGATTCAGGCCGGGCTAAAGTGGCCAACATCATTCACAAGGAAGTCTGGCGGAGTGCATTTTCCGAGCCGGGCAAAGGATGATGCTGATTGATCGGAAGTGGAGGACGGAGATGCTGCCGTGAGCAGCGGTCACCGTCCATCGGCCCCCAAAGACCAACGATTGCGGGATGTTGCAAACCGGTTCGCCGCACATGGCCTGATCCTGCGCGGCGGTTTTGTTTTCAACGATGGGGAGGCGACGCC
Organism: Mesorhizobium loti; assembly: GCF_002858745.1. GTDB lineage: Bacteria > Pseudomonadota > Alphaproteobacteria > Rhizobiales > Rhizobiaceae > Mesorhizobium > Mesorhizobium loti_F. Next base: position 373,678 of record NZ_PJRO01000002.1, read on the forward strand.
GGTTGGCCCAGGCGGCGCACCGGCAAAATCCGTTGTTCTGGTCGGTCAGGCGGGTGCGGCACCCTGGCCGCACTTCATGAAATGGCGGCAGCGGCAGCCACACGATCTCGAAAACCCGCTCGACACATGGTCGCGGGAAATCATCGACGGTGTCGCAGCCGATTTTGGCACGGGCGCTGTTTATCCATCCGAAAAGCCTTACCTGCCGTTCCAGCGATGGGCGATGCGAGCAGAAGGTTTGAAGCCGTCACCGCTCGGCATCCTCATGCATCCCGAATATGGCTTATGGCACGCCTATCGTGGCGCATTGCTGTTTGCCGATGAGGTCCTGTTCGAGGAACTTCACGATCCGATTCATCTTTGCAGTCTATGTGTCGGAAAACCTTGCCTGAAATCCTGTCCTGTCGACGCTTGTTCCGCCGATGGTTTCGCCTATCAATCGTGTCTCGCGCATGTGCGCGGAGCCAAAGGCGAGCCATGCCGGACCGGCGGCTGCCTGGATCGCAATGCCTGTCCTTATGGTTTGGACTACCGCTATCCCGCCAAAGTACAGGCCTTTCACATGGCGAGCTTTGCTGGACTGTAGGGTCTGCTCCGCGATTTCAGGGGATTGATATCTCCAGGGATGCCTGGCCCAATGGTTTCATTCGGATCATCGTCGCCCAGCGGTTGACCGCAAGCAGGACAGTGCATACTCATCAAGTCATCTGATGATTTGATGAGTGGTAAGATGCAGCCGGCAAATCGCACGAATCTCACCGACAGCGCCACGGAAAGCCTGCGTGCCGAAATCCTCACCGGCCGCTGGCTGGTCGGTGCCCGCATTCCCAACGAGGCCGCCTTGTCCGAGCAGCTTCTGGTCAGCCGCGGCACGGTGCGGGAAGCCGTGCGGGCGCTGGCTTCACAAGGTCTGCTCGAAACGCGGCAAGGATCCGGTACCTATGTGCTCTCGGCGATTGATCCAACCGCCGCGCTGGTGCGGGTCAGGCGTGCCTGTCTGCGTGACCAGTGGGAGGCGCGCACAGCGCTCGATGTCGAGGCCGCTCGGCTTGCCGCACTTCGACATACGCCTGCGGACATCGAATGGCTTAACCGGCTGCTTGCCGAGCGCGGCACCGTCGCCGATGGCGGACAGCACAATTTCGTTTGCCGCGATCTCGCTTTCCACAAGGCGATTGTGGCGATGTCGGGTAACCGCGCGATGGTGGAGCTGTATGACTTCTTCACTGCGGCGATCGCCGAAACCATCCAGGCGACGCTCGGCGGCGACCTGCCGGAGCCCGACGCTCCCATGCACGCGCAGATTGTTGAAGCCATCGCGTCGGGCGATCCGGAACGTGCCGGTAACGCCGTCCGCGCCTTCATGGCTCCCGTCCTTTCACAACTCGACCGGCATCTCGCGCAATGAACCAGACCTTTCGTCAAAGCCGGGCCGAACCATCGGCCATGGACGCAATCGACGATCAACTCATTGACGCCGAGCTCGATAGCTTGCCGCCGCCGCAAGCGCCGGTGCTCGCAAGCCCGGCTGCGCGCATCCTGCTCGGCGCCAGCCTGGTGCTGATCGCTTTCAACCTGCGCCCGCTGTTTTCCAGCCTTTCGGTGCTGCTGCCGGAGATGATGCAGGCAACAGGCTTATCCAGTGCCGGTGCTTCGTTGCTGACAACGCTGCCGGTGCTGTGTCTCGGCATCTTTGCACCCTTCGCACCCAGGCTGGCGCAGCGCTATGGTGCCGAGCGCACGCTGCTCGGCGTCATGGCACTGGTCACGCTGGGCACAGCATTGCGTGGCTTCGGGTCGGTGCCAATCCTGTTTGCCGCCACTTTTGTCGCTGGTGCCGCCATCGCTGTCGGCAACGTGCTGTTGCCCGGCCTGGTCAAGCGTGACTTCCCCGACAGCATGGCCTTGATGACCGGTCTTTATACGATGGCATTGTGTGCTGGCGCGGCTGCCGCTTCAGGGCTGACGCTGCCGGTCGAACATTACATTGCAGGTTCCAGGGCGGGTTCCTGGGCCGCCGGGCTCGCCGCCTGGGCGGTGCCGGCCTTTGCGGTGCTGTTGTTATGGGCGCCGCAGGCGTTCGCCAGCCGCCATCGGGCGAGCCACAGCGGGTTCCGTGTCACGGGACTGTGGCGCGACCGGCTGGCCTGGCAGGTTACGCTGTTCATGGGGCTGCAGTCGGCGCTGGCCTACAGCATCTTCGGCTGGCTGGCCCCGATCCTGCGCGAGCGCGGCTTCGACGCGACGGCGGCGGGCGCGATCGTCTCCGTGTCGGTGATGGCCCAGGTCGTCGCTTGCCTAGCGGTACCACCGATCGCGGTCCGCTGCCGTAGTCAAAGCATGGTCAACGTCATTCTTGTCACCATCGCGGTCATCGCATTGCTCGGTATCCTGTTCGCCCCGACTTCAATGACGCTGCCGCTGGCCATTGTCCAAGGGCTGGGGCAGGGCGGCTTGATCGCTGCCGCCATGACGCTGATCGTCCTGCGTTCGCCCGATCCGCATGTGGCGTCACATCTTTCCGGTATGGCGCAAGGCGTTGGCTATGTGCTCGCCGCGATTGGGCCGCTGCTGGTCGGGCTGATCCATGGCTGGACCGGCAGCTTCGCCGCCTCTGCGATCCTTTTCACGGCTCTCGGTCTCGGCGTCGCCGTGATGGGATTCGGGGCTGGCCGGGCGCTGTTGGTCGGCGCGCGCACGGTGCGTCTCGACGAACAGGGCTGATAATCCGGGTTGCTTGTGGCGGCACCCGCGCTATCTACCCGCTCCTATTTCAAGACACGGAGACGGATGGTGCCATCAGCCAGCAAGCGCGACATCACGATCAAAACCTCGGACGGCGTTGCACGGGCTGCCCTGTTTCGCAACGGACAGGTGAAAGCCGGCATCATCTTCTACATGGATGCCTTTGGACCGCGTCCCGCGCTCTATGACATGGCAACGAGGCTCGCGGGTCACGGTTACGCCGTGCTGGTGCCGGACTTGTTCTATCGCAATACGCCTTACGGCCCGTTTGATGCCAAGACCGCCTTTGTCGAAGAAAAGAGCAAGGCGGCGCTGACGGCATTGATCGGCGGCACGACGCAAGACATGACCGCGCGCGACAGCGGTGCCTTCATCGCGGCGCTTGAAGCCGAGGGCGTGCGCGATCCGATCGGCACGGTCGGTTATTGCATGGGCGGCGGCCGCGCGCTCAATGCCGCGGCGGCTCATCCGGACAAGATCGCTGCAGCCGCGAGCTTCCATGGTGGCCGGCTAGGAATGGACGCACCCGACAGTCCGGCTTCGAACGCCGGTAAGATCAAGGCGCGCGTCTATGTCGGCTCGGCCGGTGTCGACGGCAGCTTTCCTCCAGAGCAGTCAGCCCGGCTGGCCCAGGCCTTGCGGCAAGCGGAGGTCGATCACGTCATTGAGAATTATGTCAGCATGCAGCATGGCTGGTGTGTGTCCGACCACAGCGTCTTCGACGCGGCCGGCGCTGAACGTCATTGGAAGCGCCTGATCGACTTCTTCGGTGAGACCCTGGGCTGATCGCTTCGGCGACCCCGCTGTTCCAAGCATCTTTTCAGTGCATTTGGAAAAAATCTTCCCATCCGCCCAAGGATTGGCCATTAGGCGTCGTCCAACAGGCAAATGATGGCGATGATGCTGGACGATGAGGCATCCGACACCGAGCTGATCGGGCGGGCCAAGCAGGGAGACAGGGACGCGTTCGGCCAGCTGGTCGGGCGTCATTACGACTTTGTCTACCGCGTCGCCTATCGCTGGTGTGGCCGCAAGGCCGATGCCGAGGACATTGCCCAGGATGTGTGCGTGCGGCTCGGCCGCGCAATCCGTGATTACCGCGGCGGCAGCACCTTCACCACCTGGCTTTACGCCATGACGCTGAATGCTGCACGTGATCTTGCACGCAAGAGCGCGCGCGAGAATGCCAAGACAGGCGCGTATAGTAGCCATGCGCTGATCGTTGGGCAGGCTCAGGCCGCCGAAGAAGGCGACCCCTTGGATGCGCTCTGGGCGGCGGTACGGCTCCTTCCCGACAAACAGCGCGAAGCTGTTCTGCTGGTTTATGGCGAAGGGCTCAACCATGCGGCGGCAGCCGAAACGATGGCAATCTCGGAGGCGACGGTTTCGTGGCACGTCCATGAAGCGAAGAAACGGCTGAAGACACTGATGCGCTCAGCCGGGGAAGTGTGACCATGGTCGATGACAACGAACTGAAAAAGTTGCGCGATGCGGCGTTGCCAGGCCCGGGTGCGGAGGCGCGCGCGCGTACACTTTCCGCCGCGATGGAGGCATTCGACGAAAAAGATGAAACGGCCCCCCAAGGAATGGCGACGAGGCCACGTCTCACTTCACGAGCACTCACGCTCTGGAGAGAGATCATGCAGAAGAAGCTCATCGCCACGCCGGCCATCGCCGGTCTCGTCGCGCTGCCGATTGCCGGCTACACGGCGTTTCATCTGATGCAGGATGGCGGTCCGGCGCTCGAAGCGGGTGGTACGATCACCGAAACGCTCGCCGACAAGCCGGCGCCGGCAAAACCGGCTGCGCAGGCGCAGTCGCCGGTGGTTGCAGCTCCGTCGACAGAGGACATCAAGCAAAAGGTAGCCCCCTTCGCGTCGTCTGCCGCAAAACCCGAGGCTGCCGCGCCTGCCGGCAATGTGCAGGCTGCCCCGCGCAGAGAACTCGCGCGGATGAAAAGCGCCGAGATGAAGCAGGCCGCGCGTCCGGGCGAGAATGAAATCGCCGATGCGTTGGCGCGTAGCCCGGCCAGCACGACACTTATGGCGGAACCGACAATTGCCCCGGCACCGATGCCTGCCGACACCATGCAGCCGCTTGAGGAGAACCGTGACCGCATCCAGGATTTCAAGACCAATCCGGTCCGCTCGTCGAAGGAAGATCCAGTCTCGACCTTCTCCATCGACGTCGATACCGCGTCCTACTCCTTCGTGCGCCGCTCGCTGAAGGACGGACTGTTGCCGCAGGCCGACACGGTGCGTGTCGAGGAGATGGTCAACTACTTCCCCTATGACTGGAACGAGCCGAGCGATGCTGCAACGCCGTTCAACACGACAGTCAGCGTCATGCCGGCACCATGGAATGCCGAACACAAGCTGATGCATGTCGCCATCAAGGGCTACGACATGCAGCCTGCGGTGCAGCCAAAGGCCAATCTGGTCTTCCTGATCGATGTCTCGGGCTCGATGGACGAGCCGGACAAGCTGCCGCTGCTGAAATCCGCCTTCCGTTTGCTGATCAACAAGCTCAAGGCCGACGATAGCGTTTCCATTGTCACCTATGCAGGCAACGCCGGCACCGTTCTGGAGCCAACCAAGGCGGGTGAGAAGGACAAGATCCTGCGTGCCATCGATAATCTCGCCCCGGGAGGGTCCACCGCCGGCGAAGCCGGCATCCGCGAGGCATACCGGCTGGCGCAGAAATCCTTCGTCAAGGGTGGCATCAACCGGGTGATGCTCGCGACGGATGGCGATTTCAACGTCGGCCAGACCGATGATGATGATCTGAAGCGTTTGATCGAGAAGGAACGCGAGACCGGCGTGTTCCTTTCGGTCTTCGGCTTCGGGCGCGGCAATCTCAACGACCAGATGATGCAGACCATCGCCCAGAACGGCAATGGCATCGCTGCCTATATCGATACGCTGGCCGAAGCGGAGAAGGTGCTGGTCGAAGGGGCTTCCTCGACACTGTTCCCGATCGCCAAGGACGTGAAGATCCAGGTCGAGTTCAATCCGGCCAAGGTCGCGGAATATCGGTTGATCGGCTATGAGACGCGGGCCTTGAACCGCGAGGACTTCAACAATGATCGCGTCGACGCGGGCGAGATCGGTTCCGGCCATTCGGTGACAGCGATTTATGAGCTGACACCGAATGGCGCCACGCAACAGGTCGACAAGCTGCGCTACGGCGAAGCGACGACCAGCAATGGCGGCATTTCCAACGCGGACGAATATGCCTTCGTGAAAATCCGCTACAAGCTGCCGGACGAAGACACCTCCAAGCTGATCACCACGCCGGTGACCAGCGCCAATGAGGTGTCGTCTTTCGATGCCGCCGGCATCGATCAGCGCTTCTCGGTTGCGGTCGCAGCTTTCGGGCAGAAGTTGCGCAACGAGGATGCAACAGCCAGGTTTGGCTACGATCGCATCCAGGAGATCGCCAACGCAGCGCGCGGGACCGATGCATTCGGATATCGTGCGGAATTCCTGTCCCTGGTGCGTCTGGCAGCTGCGATGAACTAGTCGTTCACCTCTTCTCGCAATGCGAGGAGAGGGCCGGACATGGACTTGTCAAGAGAGGGCGACGAACATTCGTCGCCCTTTCTATGTCCACTGGCACCATGGGAAATGGGCCTGTTCCCTTTGACAGGACCGTGGAAGAACAGGCGTTGCAACGGAGCGATGTCGACCGAAGAGCGAGCCTGGAACGGCTTGTTGTGACGGCTTTTTCCACGATCGTTAAAATGCAGAATAGTTTCGATACCGCAGTGCAACGTGACGTCAGGTAAAGACCTGTCCAGGGACGCTCATCAAGGGTTTGGACGTGCGCATAGACGGAATTTCCACTTCGGTTCAGGTTACCGCAACACGGGCGGCCGAGCCAATCAAGGCATCACTCGGTCAGGACGTTGAGACCGCACGCAAGACGGCACTGTCCGCTCTAACCAATGAGCGTTTTCGTGCGGCGCTGGAGAAGCTCAGCGACCCGCGTGCTTCGGAAACAATCGCACTGATGCGCAATGACGGCCCGTCAACCGATTTTGGCTCGGCGCAGGCACGCTACGCCGACAACAGCAACTAGAGAGCGTTTCCATTTTTCATGGAAACGCTCTAACTCTTTGTTTTTACGCAATTCCGGACGGAAACGGTTACACACTTTTCCCGAAATTGCTCCAGGAGGCGCCTCCAATCAGGCGCGGGAACGGCGACGCTCGCGGCGGCCCTCAGCGGTCTCGTTGGCGTTGGCGCTGGCAGCCTTGTTGCGCAACGGCCCGATGCGCTCGACGATGGTTTCAACCGTCGGGCGCACGTCTTTCTTGTGCACGTCCAGCGCTTTGCGCATCGCCGCCAGATGGGCGAAGGAGGTGCCGCAGCAGCCGCCGATGATCCTTGCGCCGGCATCGACAGCCAGACGCACATAGTCGGACATCAACTCCGGCGTTCCGGAATAATGGATTTCCGTGCCGCGGAATTCCGGGATACCGCAATTGCCTTTGACGATGACGGTAGCCTCCGGCTTCGCCTCGGTCATGTCGAGCAGAGAAGCCAGGATATCGGAGGCGCCGACGCCGCAATTGGCACCGACTCCGAGCGGGGCCTCAGCAAGACCATCGGCGACGGCGTGGATATCCTTCGGCAACAGCCCCATCATGGTGCGGCCGGCCGTGTCGAAGGAGCCGGTATAAGTGTAGGGCAGGCCGACGCGGATGGCAGCCTCGGCGGCGGCGCGGATTTCATCAGGGGCCGACATGGTCTCGATCCAGGCGACTTCGGCACCACCGGCCTTCAAACCTTCGATCTGTTCGGCAAAGGCCTCGACGGCGTCCTCATAGCTGAGCGCGCCGAGCGGGATAAGCAATTCGCCGGTCGGACCGACGGAGCCGGCGACGATGACCTTGCGGCCAGCTTTGTCGGCAACGGAGCGGGCGATTTCGGCAGCCGTCTTGTTCAGCTCGAAGACGCGGTCCTGCGCATGGTGCAGCTTAAGGCGGTGGCGAGTACCGCCGAACGAGTTGGTAAGGATGATGTCGGCACCGGCATCGACGAAGCCCTGGTGCAGCCTGGCGATGGTCTCGGGCGCCGTCTCATTCAGGATTTCCGGCGCCTCGCCTGCCGGCAGGCCCATGGCGAACAGATTGGTGCCCGTAGCGCCGTCGGCCAGCAGCACACCCTTTTCTGCGATCAGGGCATCGATCGGATTGATGGTCGTCATGGCGCGCGCTTTCAAACTCGAGTTTGAATAAGGATATAAAGAAGTCTTTATGTCTAGTCAACTGAAGCGCGCCTTCTCCCGTACCGAAGAAGGCGCGTTCCGACCAATTATGCCGCCGGCAACAGCTCGACCTCGATTTCGGTGCAGGCGTCGCCATTTGTCGGGTGATGATCGACCGAACAGGCAGTGACGACGATCAGGAGATCGCGTTCGGCACGCAGCGTCACCGAACCACCTGGTGGGTTGATCGAGGCATCGACCAGCAACGTCCCATCGGCCGTCGGCAACGAGTTCTGGAAGAAGTCGACGGGATCCGGCGTGAAGGGAAGCGTGATGCCCTCGGCGGCCAGTGCCTTGCGCAGATTGTCCTGGCAACTCGGATGCTCGTTGAAACCGGCGCGGCGGTAGAGGGCTGCGTTGCAGGCTGGAAAGAGCATGTCGTGTGGACCGGGCGAATCGTTTGCCACCAGGGTCAGCAGCGGCTCGCCGGTGGTGCCGTAGAAATGTTCGCCGATCGCCGGAAACAGTCGCTCGATGATGTCGCGGGTGTTCGACGTGCTCAGCCAGTCCAGCGTGTCCCCGGTTACGAAAGCCCAGAGATCGGCGACCTGCTGGCCCCTGGGATCGATAATGCGGATGAGTTCACCCTTCCTGATACGGAAGGCGCGGCCGGATTGTGGAGGCACGACGATATGACGACCCAAGGATAGCTCCTGTTCTGATGATCGCGGTCTAAGCATGATCCTGAAAAGTTGCAGACTTTTCGGATAAGATCATGCGAAAAACGAAAAGCTGCCGTCAGGCGCGCGAAACCGCAAGGGGCAGGTCGGCCAGGCGCTGGGCGAAGGCGGCGGCCTCGTGCGCGTTGATCTCGGCTGCGCGGATCAGATTGTCGAAATGGCCGGTGAGTGTGCGGATCGGCTGGGTCGCGTTGAGCACCAGATACATGTCGCCCACATAGATCGCGGCGCGGTAAGGCCCGAAGATCGTGTAGGGGATCGAATAGCGCATGCGCCCGTCATAGAGGTAGAGCCGGAAGGTCGGGTAGAGGTCGTCGAGCAGGGCTGCCATATGCAGCAGTTGCTCGCGACGCTCTTCCGCCGGAAAGGCATCCCAGACGCCAAGGCCGCGCGCAAAGATCTCAAGCGTATGGCGCGGCATGCAGACTTCCATGTCTGTCTCCGGCCGGCGGCTGTAGTCGATGCGGTATTGTGTTTCGCCGGCCTGCGCCTGGCGGCTCTTGTTGGAAATGCCTGCCTCGTAGTCGACCAGCGCTTCGGTGCGCAGAAGATCGGGGATGCCGGCCGGCACGTAGCGGATCTTGGTGCCGGCGGCTTCCGCATGCCATCTGGCGATCAGCGTACGCTCGAAGCCGCCGGAGGCTTCTTCGATTTCCAGGCTCTCGCGGATTTCTCCGGTGACGCCCTCATCCTGCGAGAGGCCAAGCAGCCAGTCGAGCGAGACTTTGAATTCGGCAGCGATGTTGAGCAGCGTTTCAGCCCGCGGCAGGCGCACGGAAGTGCCGGAAAGCAGTTGCGACAGCGCCGAACGGTCGATGCCGACGGCAGCTGCGAAGGCTGTCTGGTTGAGGTCAGAGCGTGTCAAGAGCAATTTTAGCCGCTCCCGAAACACGGTGGAGAGGTCGCGCTTGTCCATTGCGTTGTTCCTCGGAAATCTAGCAAAAAGTTCTACACAGAAGTGTCATTTGCGCAAATTGCCGTAAATGAATCTCCTGACTTGTTTACTGAGCGCATCATATGCTTGCAAAGGTGCGCAATCGCAACATTTTGTGCGCTTTGTCGCGTTGAGACAGCGTGTGACTGCTGACACAATGCTGTCAGGAATCGCGGACTGGTTCCGGCGACTGAAAGGCAGTGGTCGATAGCATGGCAAACAAGCGTAAGAAGATGAGCGGCAAACCGGCGGTGGAATGGCCGACCGTTTTTCTGGCCATCGGCTGTTACGGAACCTGGCTCATTGCTGGCCTGTTGATCTGGCCGTCCTATGCGCTGGTTGCCCTTGTCGTGCTCACGGTGACGGTCGCGTTGCAGTCGTCGCTGATCCACGAAGTTCTGCACGGACATCCAACCCGCAACGCGTTGGTCAACGAGGCCATCGTCTTCCTGCCGATCGGAATTATTTGGCCGTTTCGCCGTTTCAAGACGCTGCATCTGCGCCATCATGCCGATGAGCGCCTGACCGATCCGCTCGACGACCCGGAAAGCTACTACAAGGCGCTGTGGCACCATGACGAGCTGCCGGAGGCGTTGAAGTTCCTGCTCAGGATCAACAACACCATGGTCGGCCGCTTTTTCCTCGGCCCATGGATGTCGATGATCGGCTTTTACATCGATGATGCCAAGCAGATACTTGGCGGAGACAAGGCGATCCGCAGGGGCTGGCTGCTGCATATCATCGGGCTCGCCGCAGTGCTGATGGTGATCCAGTTCGGCTTCGGCATGCCGCTGTGGCTCTACATTCTGGTGCCGATGTGGTTCGGCCAGTCACTGATTGCGATCCGCACCTATGCCGAACACCAGTGGTCGGAACATCCCGAGGGCCGCACGGTGATCGTGGAGCGTTCGCCGCTCTCCTTCCTGTTCCTCAACAACAACCTGCACTTCGTGCACCACAGCAAGCCGACGGTGGCGTGGTACAAGCTGCCGAAACTTTTCCGGGATGATCGCGAAAAGTGGTTGAAGGCCAATAACGGTTATTCCTACCCGAACTATTTCGCGCTGCTGAAAGCCTATGCCTTCAAGGCCAAGGAACCGATTGTGCATCCCGTGCTGCGGCGTGTGCCAGAAAAGGGCAGGGCGTTTGCGCCGCGCGTACGGGCACGCAATGTCAGCGGTCTCGGCACTGCGCCGGTTCCCGCCGAACCGCCGAAGGAGTGAGGTACTCCTTCCAGGGGGCCTTCATTTCACAGCTTGAAATCGACAACCAGCAGCAGCCATATCACGGCCATGAACGAATTTATCGCGGCCCTGCCGATGTACGACTGGCCCGAGGTGGGTGCTGAGGTCGATGCCCAATGGGTAAAGATCCGCCATGCCTTGCAGCGTGCCGGTGTCGATGCACCTGAAACGATGGTGCGGCGCAATGCGGACCTGCCGGCCGTTCCAGGCGGTATCCGCGATGCATTGGGCATGATTGTCGCGCCTGATCCGGCAACGCTGCCGCCAGACGCCCTTGATTTCCATGCCGTCTGGCTGCATCCAGCGCTGCTGTTTGGGCAGACGTGCTGGGGACCGATGGAACTCGGTCTAGAGCGCCATGTGCAGGTGGTCGGCCAGCCGAATTATGATGGTGTCGAAGGTGGGCAGGGTGGCTTCTATTCCAGCGCCATCGTGATGCGGCGGCCGGGCAAGCACGTTGCAGCACCTGATAACGGCCAGGCGCTCATTCCGTTGGATCTGATCCGCGACAAGCGTTTCGCCTTCAACAGTCTCGATTCCATGTCAGGTATCATCGCCATTACCCGCGACCTTGAGGCGATGCGCGAGGGCCTTGGTATCTTCCCAGAATGCATCGAAAGCGGCGGCCACCGCAATTCCATTGTGGAGGTCGCCGAGGGCCGTGCCGACGTCGCCGCGATCGATTGCCAAAGCTGGGCGCTGGCGCAGCGTTTCGAACCGAAGGCGAAGGATGTTGTTGTCATTGGCTGGACAGCGCGCCGCAAGGGACTGCCCTTCATCACCGCGCGAACCACGCCACCGGCGCTGCTGGTCAAACTGCGCGAAGCTCTTCAGGGTGAAGCCGAGCTGATTGCCGGCTGAGTCGATGGTCAGCCGGCCGAGAGTTCCTCTCGTATTTCAAGGCCGTTGCCCTGCTATTTCGCGGGCACGCCTTTCTGCCATTCCGCCCAGCCGCCGATGACGGCAGCGGCAAATTTCGAACCGACCCGGTAGGCATTGGCGGTTGCCGGCCCGAAGCCGCCTGAGTTTGCGCTGAGCGATTCAATCGCTGTCTTGCCTTCCGGCTCGCGATCGAAGTTCGATGCGGTGCGCAAGAGCGCGATGCGATCGAATTGCAGCAGACCGGCATCGGCGCCGCGCTGCAGGGCGGTCAGAGAGGCATTGTCCTCCATCTGCGTGGTGCAGTAGTTGCCGGCGCCGTCGGTCAGCAGCGACACCCATTTGCCCATGCTTTCCGCGGTCTTGGTGCCGTGCCAGTAGGTGTCGGTCGAGAGTGTGTCGCAGATACTTACGGCGGGTGCGGCGTTGCCGGGCGCTGTCTTGTAGGCTGCCCGATAGGCCTTGGCTTCGTCACTGTCGGCCAGCTCGACGCCACTGGTCAGGGCGAGCGCCTTGTCCGTAAGTTTTTCGTTCAGCTTGTAGACTTCCGTCCCCGACCCCCATTTGGGCTTTTCGCCGGGCTTCCCGGCACCGAGCGCGACGACGCCGTCCGGCCAGTCGGATGGAATCTGGCGTGGGTCGATCTCGTGGCGAAGACCGGCGTCGACAGCAAAGCGTGCCCAGTGCGCGGAACCCAGCGTGCCATCGTTCGGGTCGACGCCGGCAATACCGGCGATGAGGATGTAGCTCTGCTTGAGGTCGAACAGGCCGCTGTAGATCACAGCCGAGACCGAGCTGGCGGCGTTGGCATAGCCCATTGCCGTCGTCATCACGCACAGGCCCTCTGCGTCGCAGGCGACCTCCGGGTATTCCTTCGACAGACCCGGAACCTTCACCTTGGTGTCGAGCTTGCGAGCCTCCAGCCAGGGCTTGGCTTCGCCGCCGAACATGGTGACGACAAGGACTTTCGGCGCGAGTGGTTCTGCCCGCGCCGCAGGAGCGGTCGAGACAAAGGTGGCGGCGAGTGCGGCGCCGAAAAGACCGAAACGAGAAGGAGAGGGCATAGAGCTTGATCCGAGATTGGGGGCGACACGCCACTATCTCCGCCGGCGTGGCTCACAGCCATGCCAAGGCTCGTGCTTTCCACACCAAAATGGAAGGCCAGCGTTCACTCGGCCAGCAGACGTTCGTCGAGAGGGTAAGTCGACAGTTTCTGGTGGCCAGTCTCGGTGATCAGGATCTGCTCTTCGAGCTTGACGCCTTCATGCCCGTCGAGGCGGCCGATATAACTTTCCACGCACAGCACCATGCCGGGCTCGATCACGCCATCGGGGGTATCTTCCGTCCAATCGGAGATGTGCGGCAGGGTCGGGTATTCGTCAGCGAGGCCGACACCGTGATAAAGCACGCCATAGCGGGTCGGGAAGCAGTCCCGCGGTGGTACGATAGAACGTTCGACGAGCTCCTTGAACGAAATTCCCGGCCGCATCAGCCCGGTGTTGTGGGCGATCTGGTCTGCGGCAATGCGATGGAGATCGCGCTGCTCGTTGCTGGGGCGACCATCACCGCATAGCCAGGTTCGTGAAAGGTCGGCACAGAACCCGTAAGGGCCGATGAGGTCGGTGTCGAAGGCGACGAGATCGCCGGCCTCGATGACGCGCGACGAGCATTCCTGGAACCAGGGGTTGGTGCGCGGGCCCGATGAGAGCAGCCGCGTCTCGATCCACTCGCCGCCGCGCGCGATGTTGCCGCGATGCAGCTCCGCCCACAGCTCGTTCTCGGAAATGCTTGGCTTCAAGGCGGTGTGCATCTCGCCCATCGCTGCCTCGCAGGCGATAATGGCGCGGCGCATGGCCAGAATTTCATCTGGCGACTTGATGAGGCGGGCATTCTCCATCACGGCTTCGCCATTGCCGATCTCGACGCCCAGCCGCGCCAGGGCCTCTACGCCTTCGAAGTCGAGATGATCGACGGCAATGCGGGTGTTGCCGCCGCCATGTTCGCGCACCAGGTCGGCGATACCGGCGGCCCAGCGGCGTACCTTCATCTCGGTCAGCTCGCCGCCATAGAGATACATCCAGGAAACAGTCGGTCGCACATCGTCGACGACGCCGGAGTGGTCGGACAGGTGCTCACAGGAGAAATAGTCGAACAGGACGACTGGCCCTTCCGTCGCCACGAAACAATGGCGGGTCGGATTGTGCGCGACCCAGAGCTGCATGTTGGTGCTGTCGGTAGCGTAGCGGATATTGACCGGATCGTAGAGCAGGGCGCCGGCATAATCGCGACGCTTCAACTCGGCGCGTATACGCTCAAGGCGGTACTGGCGCATCGCCGGCAGATCGGGGGCCGAGATGCCAGCTGCTGCCCACTCGCGTTCGGCAGTTTCACCGTAGCCCAGAACATGCTGGTTGAGCGAGGCTGCCTTGTCGCGTGATGCGGCACGCAATTCCTCAGTCGAGCCGGGCTGCGAGGTGCCTCCCGGCTCGAAAGGCATGATCTTGCGATGGCGGCCGAAATTCCCTGAACTGCGGCCAGCCGTCGACATGGCTCACCCACGCATCTTTTCACCGCTTGGATCAAAGGGCGGTTCGATGTTGATGCGGGCAGGGCGGCGATGACCGAGAATCTCGATCTCGAACAGGCCGGCGCTTTCGTCCTCAGCCAGCGCTGCCGGCACATAACCTTGCGCCATCGACTTCTGGACATAGTGCGCGTAGCCGCCCGACGTGATCCAACCGACGACGCGCCATTCGCCATCAACAATGCCGCGTACGGCCGAAGCGCCCTGCGCTGCCGTCGAGCCGCGTACCTCCTTGCCGAACTCGTCGAAGCGCGGCGCGCCATAACCGTGTGGCTTCTCGACCGTGCCAAAGTCGGTCGGAACCTTGGCCCAGACCGGCTCGTCGCCCATCACGTCGGCATCGGCTGCGTCCACCAGGAAGGAAACACGGCGCAGTTTCGAGACCTTGCCGTTGGCCATTTCGGCCTGTTCGCTTGCGGCGGCTTCACGGCCGATGAAGTCGTTCTTCTCCATCTTGATGAAGCGGTCCATCGCCCCCTCGAACGGGCCATAGATGGGCCTGAGTTCGCGGAACCAGGTCGGGAAGTTCTTTTCCAGGCGCATGGTGAGCAAGGCACGCATGCCGAAATCGACGATGCCGAATTCTTCGCCGGCTTCCTTGATCGCAGCATAGACAAGCCGCTGATAGGCAGGTTGCATCCAGATTTCGTAACCGAGATCGCCGGTATAGGTAATGCGGTTGACGAGGCAGGGCGCGCCCCCGACCGCCATCTCGCGGAAATCCATGAACCTGAAGGCTTTGGACGAAACGTCGATATCGGTGAGCTTCTGCAGCAGTTCCTGGCTCTTCGGTCCGGCGATGGAGAGGCCGACAAGGGTCTGGTCGAAGCGGTGGATACGAACGGAACCGTTCTTAGGCAGGTGCTTCTCGAACCAGCGCATGTGGTATTTCTGCGCTGCGGACGAGCCCCAGATCATGAATTTGTCATCGCCCGTCTTGGCGATGGTGAAGTCGCCGATCAGCTTGCCGAACTCGTTCAGCATCGGGGTTAGTACGATACGGCCCTTTTTCGGCATGCGGTTGGTCATCAGACGATTCAGGAAATCTTCCGAACCCGTTCCACTGACTTCATATTTTGCGAAGTTGGCGATTTCGGTGACGCCGACACGCTCGCGCACGGCACGGACCTCGTTGCCAACATGCTCGAAGTCGTTCGAGCGGTGGAAGGAGACGATGTCCTTCGGCTCCGTGCCTTTCGGGGCGAACCAGAGGGGTGTTTCAAGACCCCAGCTGTCGCCCATGACGGCATTGTTGGCCACCATCGTGTCGTAGAGCGGCGTTGTCTGTGCCGGACGGGCGGCAGGCAGTTCTTCGTTCGGGAAACGGATGGAGAAGCGGCGCGAATAGTTTTCGCGCACCTTGGCGTTGGTGTAGCGCAGGCTTGCCCATTCGCCCCAGCGCGCCACGTCCATGCCCCAAACGTCGAAGCCGGGATCGCCATTCACCATCCAATTGGAGAGCGCGAGGCCGACGCCGCCGCCCTGGCTGAAGCCGGCCATGACGGCGCAAGCACACCAGAAATTGGTCAGGCCCTGCACCGGGCCGACCAGGGGGTTGCCGTCGGGCGCGAAGGTGAAGGGACCGTTGATGACCTGCTTGATGCCGGCATTGGCAATGCCTGGGAAATGCTTGAAGCCGATCTCCAGCGAAGGCGCGATGCGGTCGATGTCGGGCTGCAGCAGTTCGTGGCCGAAGTCCCAGGGCGTGTTGACAGGTGACCACGGCTTGCAGGCCTTCTCATAGGTGCCGAGCAGGATGCCGTTGCGCTCCTGACGGGTGTAGATTTCGCCCTTGAAGTCGAGCACGCCGACCATCTCGCGACCGGTCGACTTGTTGAATTCCTCGACCTCTCTCATCGGCTCGGTGAGCAGGTACATGTGCTCCATCGCAAGCAGAGGCAACTCGACGCCGACCATACGGCCAACCTCGCGCGCCCACAGGCCGCCGCAGTTCACAACATGCTCAGCCTTCACCGTGCCCTGTTCGGTGACGACGTTCCAGGTGCCGTCAACCTCCTGGGTCAATTCGATGACACGGTTGCGCAGCACGATCTCGGCGCCCAGCTTTCTTGCAGCCTTGGCATAGGCATGCGTGGTGCCGGACGGATCGAGATGGCCCTCGACGGGATCCCACATGGCACCGACGAAATTCTTCTCGTCCATCAGCGGGAACATTGCCTTGGCTTCCGAAGGCGTGATCAACTCGGTGTCCATGCCGAGATAGCGGCCCTTGGCGTGGGCGAGCCGCAGGAAGTCCATCCGCTCCGGCGTATCGGCCATCATGATACCGCCGGTAAGGTGCAGCGAGCAGGACTGTCCGGAAAGCTCCTCCAGTTCCTTGTAGAGCTGCACCGTATAGGCCTGCAGCTTCGCAACGTTGGGGTCGCCGTTCAGCGTATGGAAGCCGCCGGCGGCATGCCAGGACGAGCCGGATGTGAGTTCCGAGCGCTCGATCAGCATAACGTCGGTCCAGCCAGCCTTGGCCAAATGGTAGAGGACCGAACAGCCGACGACGCCACCGCCGATCACAACCGCTTTAACGTGGGATTTCATGGAGTTATTTCTCGATTTGGATAGTTTGATTCATGTTGCGGGGGCAATCCGACCCGCAGATTAAGAGTCAGCGACTCTGCGGAGATGCGCTCAAAAATCGGTCGGGGCGCCGCCCTCGGCGATGCGCTTGTCGACGAAGGCGTTGAGTTCTTCACGGATGGCAGGGTCCATGTAGGGCTCCTCGTAGCTTGCCAGCCGCTCCTTCCAGACGCGGTTGGCCTTCTCCATCGCGGTCGGCGAACCGGCTTCCGCCCAGGTCTCGAAATTGCGCCAGTCGGACAGGACCGGCGAATAGAAGGCGGTCTTGTAGCGCGACTGGGTATGCGGCGTACCGAAGAAATGGCCGCCGGGGCCAACGTCGCGGATGGCATCGACAGCCAGTGCGTCTTCCGAGAGGTCGAGAGGCGTGAGGAACTCCGCCACCATCTGCAGGAGATCGATGTCGAGGATCATCTTCTCGTAGGAGCAGCGCAGGCCACCCTCCAGCCAACCGGCGCCGTGCATCATGAAGTTGCCGCCGCCCTGGATGACACCCCACAGTGAAAACACGCTTTCATAGGCGGCCTGGGCATCGACCGTGTTGGCGGCGCAGGTGTTGGAGGTGCGGTAGGGCAGGTTGTAGCGGCGGGCCAATTGACCGCCGACCAGTTGCGCCTTCATGTATTCCGGCGTGCCGAAAGCCGGTGCGCCGGACTTCATGTCGACATTGGAGGTAAAGCCGCCATAGCCGACCGGCGCTCCCTTTCGAACCATCTGGGTAAAGGCAATGCCGGCGAGTGCTTCGGCATTTTGCAGGACCAGAGCACCGGCGATCGTCACCGGCGCCATGGCGCCCGACAACGTGAACGGTGTTACGACGACAATCTGGCCCATCGAGGACATCTGGATGATGCCCTCCATCATCGGGACGTCGAGCTTGAGCGGTGAGTTGGTGTTGATGATGGTGTAGAGCGACGGCTCCTCCATCATCTGCTCGCGCGAGATGCCGCGCGCGATGCGGGCGATCTCGATACCATCGACGTTGCGTTCCTTGCCGAGCGAATAGGCGTGGTAGGCCTTGTCAGTCAGAATGGCGAGATCGCGGATGCATTCGAGATGCCGGACCGATGGGTGGACGTCTATCGGTTCGACCGGATAGCCGCCCGTCATCTGCAGGATGTTGTGCATCTGCGCGAGTTTCAGAAAATTGCGATAGTCGCGCTGGTTGCCCGGCCGGCGGCCGTTATCGAGATCGGAACAATTTGGGGCTGAGGCCATCTGCACGAAGATCGTGTTGTTGCCGCCGAAGCGCAGACTGTGCGCCGGATTGCGGGCATGGATGGTGAACTCACTGGGCGCGTGGGAGATCAAGTCCAGGATCATGTCGGCGTCGAAGCGGACGCGAAGCTCGCCCTCGCGCACATCGGCGCCATGCGCTTTCATGATGCGACGCGCATCGTCATGCAGCACGTCGACGCCGATTTCCTTGAGCACGCGCAGCGAGGCCAGATGGATCGATTCCAGCTCGTCATCAGAAATCAGTTTTGTCGGCGCGAAGGGGATCTTGAGCTGTCGGAAGGGTGGCTGCTCGAAGGCAGCGGAGCCTGCGGCACGCTTGCCGGCACGCCCGCCGCGACGGGCGCGATCGGTGGCCAGGGCCGGTTCGGCGGGTTGCAGCGCGGCGGTCATGGGAGTCCTCATGCAATTTTGGTCCATGCATAATGGACCGATGACCAACTCGCCATTGCGGAGGTGGCGACCATTAGAGCGAGCAAAGCGACATGGCGCGTGCCGTGTCAGCAGCGTTCGGCAGGTCGTCGAAAATCGGCGCAAGCAAATGTGAACCGCGTTACAGTCATGCCATCAGAGCGGTTTAAAATGCGCGCGCCAAAGGCTTTCCAAGCAGACTTGCGTGGCTTCGCCCACGCTTCGTCAGCTTGGCTTTTGTTTCATCGCAGGTTCTGATCGCAAAAGCGCGAGACACTTTTCCGGAACCTGCTTGGGGAGGATGTCATGGCCGATGTGGTGAGGGTGCGGGCGGCGACCAACAATGAGGTCGCTTTCATTGCCTGGGATGTCGACGGCATGATTCCGGGTTGTCTCGGCTTTGAGATCGTCCGGCTCTATCCCGATACCGGCGAAGAACGTTGCCTGGCTTCCTGGGTGCCATTCAAGGGCCAGCGCAACAAGGACTGGATCCCGCAAGACACCGGCGTATGGCCGGTGCAGAAAGTTTTCTGGCGCGATCTCACAGTGCGGCGGCGACGCGACAGCCTGACCCTGCGGCCCGACGGCGAAATGATCGCCTATCGCGTGCGTCCGGTGGGAGCCATGAAGCCAGGGCTGGAACCGGTGCCGGTGCGGCCACCGTTGATTGACGGAAAGCGGACCTATGCGGGCCCACAACGGCCGCTCGGCTATCTGGGGCAGGGCGCCGTCAGTCCGACCATCTTCCTGGGTTCGATGTTCGGCAAGGCGCGTGTGGCCTTTACCAACGGCGTGTTGTCGACACAATGGATGTCGCGCGCATTGGCTGAAGCAGGCATCAAGGTTGGCCAGCGTGACAAGATCCGGGAAGAGCTGCAGGACCGCAACAGCAAGATCCGCGCCTATCTGCATGGCGATGTGCCCGACGTGCTGACCAGCCTGCTGACGCGGGCCAAAGCTGAAGGTGGCTCGGTGCGGCTGGCGCTCTACGAGCTCGGCGATGACGCGCTACGCGACGCCATCATCGAGGCCAAGGACGTTGTCGAGGTGATCCTTGCCAATTCCGGCAAGGACGAGCAGACCAAGAAATGGGACTTCGGTAACGCACCCTACCGCAAGGCGCTGCGTGATGCCGGCGTGACGGTGACAGACCGGCTCTTCAACAACAATCATATCGCCCACAACAAGTTCGCGGTTTATCGTGACAAACACAGCGTGCCGCGGTCGGTGATGACCGGCTCGACCAATTGGACGACAACCGGTATCTGTGGCCAGTCCAACAACGCCTTCATTCGCGACGATCCCGAAATGGCGAGGGTTTTCGACGATTATTGGGAGCGTATGAAGGCGGATGTGTTTCCGCCGCCACAGCACGAGGACGCACCGGGGCATGCGGTGCAGACGCAGGGCGTTGCGTTTCGCAAGGGCAATCACATCGCCAATCCGTTGAACGGCCAACCTGCGTCACTCGAGGGCATGACGGTGTGGTTCTCGCCGAATGACCCGGAGCGTAACAAGAAGACGCTGTCGGTGCGGCCGGTTGACCTGGAAGATGTGTTTTCCCGCATCAGGGCGGCCAAGAAGGCGGTGCTGTTCCTGG
The DNA here is from genome assembly GCF_002858745.1 of Mesorhizobium loti. Lineage (GTDB taxonomy): Bacteria > Pseudomonadota > Alphaproteobacteria > Rhizobiales > Rhizobiaceae > Mesorhizobium > Mesorhizobium loti_F. The sequence goes on from NZ_PJRO01000002.1 coordinate 393,854, forward strand.
TGTTCAATCCCTCGCGACGTGGCGACAATTCGATCATCGCGGAGGCCGTTGCCGCTGCCCAGGCGAACCGCGACCTCATCGTTCAGGGCGCAATCAGCGATCAGGCGGCGATGCCGAACTATGTACCTTCGACGCGGGATCCCGTCACGCACAAGTCCAACAAGGACGGCAAGGCGCCCTTCGTCTTTCCGGAGAAGGTCTGGGAGATGCCGAATGTTTCCGTTGTACGGGCCGCAAATCTGACCGGCGCCTCGATCGCGACGGATTTCCAGGCGGAAGTGCTGACCATCGGTCATGCCATAGTGCACGACAAGATCGTCATCATCGACCCGATGGAAGACAACGCCACAGTGATCACTGGCAGCCACAATCTCGGCTACAAGGCTTCTTACGAAAACGATGAGAACCTTGTCATCGTCGAAGGCGACAAGACCTTCGCCGCCGCCTATGCCGTGCATTTCCTCGATGTGTTCGACCATTACAAATTCCGTGCCTGGCGGCGCACGCTGGGCAAGGGGCCGTCTGCGGACGATGGCTTGCGAACCGACGACAGCTGGCTGAAACCCTATGCACAGGGTCGCAAGGGGGCGCTGGCGCGGTATTTTCCCTGAGCCGTCTTCGGCATCGCCTTTGCGGCAGTGGAGCAAAAGATCCTTCGCCTGCGGCTCTTTTCTTCCCGGGAATGAGCGGCTAGCACTCTAGTTCTTTGTTTTACGCAATTCCGGACGCAAAATCGCTGCGCACTTTTGCTGGAATTGCTCCAGGTACCGTTGACCTCGAAGATGGGCGCGGTTGGGAGGACGCATGGCCGCTGCGGAGAGCTGCGAGAGCGAAACGGCAGTCAACTGGGCAGCGATCGCCGGGGTGATCGCGACCGTGTCGGTTTTCGCCATCGCGCAGGGCCTGACCTATCCGCTTCTGTCTTTCATCCTGCAGCGCCAAGGCGTGTCGCCGGCGATGATCGGCCTTTCCGCGGCGATGACGCCGATCGGCTTCATCGTGTCGTCACCGCTGATCCCGTCGCTGGCCAGGCGCTTCGGAGCAGGACGCACGGCGCTGACCTGCGCTGCACTTTCCGCCTTGACGCTGGCACTCGTCGGCCTGACCTACAATGTCTACGCGTGGTTTCCCTTGCGCTTTTTGATCGGCGTCGTCACCAATCCGCTCTACGTGCTGAGCGAAGTCTGGATGATCGCGCTGGCACCGCCGGGCAAGCGCGGGCGCATCATGGGCGTCTATTCCACGCTGATCTCGGCCGGTTTTGCAACAGGACCGCTTTGCTTGCTGTTCGTGGGCACCGAGGGCTGGTCGCCTTTTCTGGTCGGCATCGTCGCCTTTGTTGTCTGCGGCTCCTGTCTTGCGGTCGTATTGCCCCGGTTGCCCAAAGTCGACCAGACCGGCCATCACGTCTCGGTTCTGGGCTTCATGCCGCTGGCCTTACTGTTGCTTATTGCGGTGGTCGTGGCGGCGGGTTTCGAGCAGGCGGTGCTGGCGCTTCTGCCGGTCTACGGCACATATTTCGGTATCGCCGAGACACGCATGTCGGCGCTGCTGACCGTCATGATCGCCGGCAACATCGCCATGCAAGTGCCGCTCGGGCTGCTGGCTGAACGGCTTTCGGCACAGGTCGTGCGGCTGGGCTGTGTTATCGCAACGGCCGCGGGTTGCGCGCTGCTGCCGCTGGTGATCAGCACACCACTGGTGTGGCCGTTCCTCTTCGTGCTGGGCGCTGTTTCCTATGGCATCTACACCATGACCATCATCGAACTCGGCGAGCGTTTCACAGGCCAGGCCCTCATTGCCGGCAATGCCGCCTTTTCGCTGATGTGGGGTGTCGGCGGCATTGCGTTGCCGCCGCTTGCGGGTGGCGCGATGAGCCTGTTCGGTGCACCGGGACTGCCGGTCACACTCGGCGCGATCTGTCTCGTTCTCATCGTTGCCAGCGCCATGGCCATGCATGGTGGGTTGAACAGCCGTCACAGGGTCGGCTAGAGTGTTCCCATGCGTGCTGTAGTGGCCCATCCCCGCAAGCTCGATACCGCCGTGACGCCTTCGCTGCGCACGCGTCACACCGAGCTTTTGCGGCTGTGTGCCCGTATTGGCTATTCGCCCCCTGCTTCTCTTTGAGAATCCGTCTCCGGCTGTTGCCGGGTTGATTCAAAAGGAAAGGCTAAACCAATGACATATCAGAATTTTTCGCTGAAGCAGCTTCAGCAGATCGATGCCGCGCATCACCTGCATCCCTTCACCGACCACAAGGAATTGCGCGCTTCCGGTTCGCGCATCATCACCCACGCCAACGGGCCATTCATCTACGATTCCGAAGGGGTGGAGATCCTCGACGGCATGGCGGGCCTGTGGTGCGTGAATGTCGGCTATGGCCGCGACGAACTGGCCGACGCCGCCTACGCCCAAATGAAGGAGCTGCCGTATTACAACTCCTTCTTCAAGTGCTCGACCCCGACGCCGGTGCTGCTTTCCAAGCGGCTGGCCGAGATCGCGCCGAAAGGGGTGAGCCAGGTCTTCTACGGCTCGTCCGGTTCGGAAGCCAACGACACCGCGCTTCGGCTGGTGCGTCATTTCTGGACTCTGGAAGGCAAGCCGGAAAAGAACCGCATCATCTCGCGCAAGAACGCCTATCACGGCTCGACGGTGGCGGGCACTTCGCTCGGCGGCATGGAAGGCATGCACAGCCAGCTTGGCGGCCCGGTGCCCAACATCGTCCATGTGATGATGCCTTACGCCTACGAGCTGGCGTTGCCTGGCGAGAGCGACCACGATTTCGGCCTGCGTGCTGCAAAGGCGGTCGAGGATGCCATCATCGAGGCTGGAGCCGAGAATGTCGCCGCCTTTATCGGCGAACCGATCATGGGTGCCGGCGGCGTCAAGATCCCACCGGCCAGCTACTGGCCGGAAGTGCAGCGCATCTGCCGCAAGCACGACGTGCTTCTCATGCTGGATGAGGTGATCACCGGCTATGGGCGTACCGGCGAATGGTTTGCCGCCGACTATTACGGCATCCAGCCGGACACCATCACCACCGCCAAGGCGCTGACCTCCGGCTATCAGCCGCTGTCGGCGCTGCTGGTTGGCGACCGTATTGCAGCGACGCTGGTCGAAGGCGGCGAGTTCTACCACGGCTATACCTATTCCGGTCATCCGGTGGCTTGTGCGGTAGCGATTGCCAATCTGGATATCATCGCCAACGAGGGCCTGGTTGAGCGGGTGAAGAACGAGACGGGGCCTTACTTTGCCAAGGCCCTGCAGGAACGCATCGCCGGCCACGATCTGGTCGGTGAGGTCCGTTCGGTCGGCTTGATGGGCGGCATCGAAATCGTCAAGGACAAGGCGGCCAAGGAGCGTTTCTCGCCAGCTGGTAGCGCTGCTGTCACCGTTCGCGACCATGCGATCGCCAACGGCCTGATGCTGCGCGCTACCGGAGATACGATGATCCTGTCGCCGCCGCTGATCTGGACCCGCGACACGATCGACATGGCTTGCGAGCGTCTCGGCAAGGCCCTCGACCTTGCCAAGGAAGACCTGCGCAGAGCGTAACGAGCACTGACAGTTTGTCACAGGGAGCCGGCGGAACGATCCGCCGGCTTTCGCATTGGCCATTTCAGGCCAATCCCATCAACTGGATAATCGCGTGAAAAACAGTTCTCGGAAAAGATCCCGCCAGCCGGCGGGTACCAAAGCCGTTGCCGACCTGATGCTAGCGCCGGCGGTCATGATGTTGCGCATGCCGCTGATGGCTGCGGAAGCGAGCGGCCTGGGTTGGCGCGACGAGAGCATGCGCGCGGTTTCAGAGAAAGTGACCGCAGCCGCCGAAGGTATCGCGGCGGCTCAGCTTTCTCTGATGGATTCGTTCAGCCGTTTCTGGCCTGAGATCATGACGGGGCAGGCGCCCTCGATGTTCAACGGTGTCGCACTTGAGCGCTCGGTGCACGCTGCACTCAAGCCGGCAAGCCTACGCGTGAAGGCGAATTTCAAACGACTGGCAGGATGACGCGCGGCTTCCGCGAAAACCGGAAACGCTCTAATGGCAAAAACCGCGCTCTCGGGGAACGCGGCTTTGCCAGATACGCATGGCGTTTCGCTACTAAAAACCTGCGAAACTAACGGCTCCGGTACGCGAGACCTGATCCGGAGCGCGGGGCAGAGCGTTTCGTCCGCCTCGGATCCCGTTTTACAGGCACATCGTTACCGCGTGGTTAGCGAGACCTTAAGCAAACCTAAATTTGCCATTTTTTTGAACCGCATTTTAGAAAAATTGAATGTATATAAGAGCTTAGATTTTGGCGCCGCGCAGGAAATTGATGATGCCGGAAAAATCGGCGCCGCCACCGCCCTGCGCGTTGAACAGGCTGTAGAGCTGTGCTGCCTCTGCGCCCAACGGTGTTGCTGCACCTGCGGCCTGTGCGGCTTCCTGGCTGAGCTTCAGGTCTTTCAGCATCAGTGCAGCCGCAAATCCCGGCTTGTAGTCGCGATTCGCAGGGGAGGCCGGAACCGGACCGGGTACAGGGCAATAGGACGTGAGCGACCAGCACTGGCCGGACGAGGTCGAGGCGACATCGAAAAGCGCCTGGTGCGACAGGCCGAGTTTTTCGCCCAGGACGAAGGCTTCGGCCACGCCGATCATCGAGATGCCAAGGATCATGTTGTTGCAGATCTTGGCAGCCTGGCCGGCGCCATCCTCACCGCAATGGACGATGCGGCCAGCCATCGGCTGCAACACTGGTTCTGCAAGGGCGAATGCTTCCTTCGAGCCGCCGGCCATGAAAGTGAGCGTGCCCGCGGCAGCGCCGCCAGTACCACCGGAAACAGGCGCATCAATGGAGGAAAGACCGTTCTCGCGGGCAATTGCATGTGCCTTGCGTGCCGATTCGACATCGATGGTGGAGGAATCGATGAACAGTGCGCCTTTGGGCGCCCAGGGAGCGATCTCGCCATAGACCGACAGCACATGCTTGCCGGCTGGCAGCATGGTGACGACGACTTCGGCTTCCTTCACAGCGCTTGGACCATCTTCGGCGAGGATCAGGCCATGTTCCCTGGCCAGCGCAAGATTCTCCGGGACGAGGTCGAAGCCAACGACCTTGTGGCCGGCCTTGACTAGATTGGCAGCCATGGGGTTGCCCATATTGCCGAGGCCGATGAAGGCGATGGTGGTCATTGGTGGGTTCCTCCAGAATAGCGAATAGCGAATAGTGAGTAGGGAATAGCGAGAAGCGAAACTGTTTGTGCCGCGACCCGGTCTATTCCCTACTCACTCATTTCCCAATCAAATGCCGCGCCACGATCACGCGCATGATTTCATTGGTGCCTTCGAGGATCTGGTGGACACGCAGGTCACGCACCAGCTTCTCGACGCCGTAGTCCTGCAGGTAGCCGTAGCCACCGAACAGCTGCAGTGCCTGGTTGGCCACGTCGAAACCGGTGTCGGTGACGAAGCGCTTGGCCATCGCCGACCATTTCGAAGCGTCGTGCGCCTTGGCGTCCAGCTTCGCTGCTGCTGCATACAGGAAGACACGCGCTGCCTGCAGTTCGGTTTCCATGTCGGCCAGCCGAAACTGCAACGCCTGGAACTGGTTGATGGTCGAACCGAAGGCCTTGCGTTCGCTGGTGTAGGTCAGCGCCTTGTCGAGCGCCGACTGCGCGCCGCCGAGCGAACAGGCGGCGATGTTCAGCCTGCCGCCATCGAGACCGGCCATGGCAATCTTAAAGCCCATGCCTTCGTCCGACAGGAGGTTTTCCGCCGGCACCTTGCAATCCTCGAAAATGACGGTGCGGGTGGACTGCATGTGCCAGCCCATCTTGTGCTCGTTGGCTCCGAAGGAAAGGCCGGGCGCATCCTTGGGCACAACCAGAGTGGAAATGCCTTTCGGGCCATCCTCGCCGGTGCGCACCATGGCGACGTAGACGTCGGAATCGCCTGCGCCCGAAATGAACTGCTTGCTGCCATTGACGACATAGTCGGAACCATTGCCGCCCGAACGGCTTGCCCTGGTCTTCAGCGCAGCGGCATCGGAACCCGAACCTGGTTCAGTCAGGCAGTAGCTGGCCAGCCATTCCATCGATGTCAGTCTCGGCAGGAAGCGCTGGCGCTGTTCGTCATTGCCGAAGCGGTCAATCATCGACGCCGCCATGTTGTGGATCGAAATGAAGGATGAGAAAGCCGGGCAGGCACGCGACAAGGCCTCGAAGATCAGCACAGCGTCGAGGCGGCCAAGCGCAGAGCCGCCGACATCGTCGCGAACATAGATGCCGCCAAGCCCAAGCGGCCCGGTTTCACGGATCACATCCGCCGGAAAATGTTTGGCCCTATCCCATTCGAGCGCGTTCGGCGCGACCCGTTCGTCGGCGAAAGCTTCGGCCATGGTCTGGATGGCGCGCTGGTCTTCATTGAGTTCGAACTGGCCACTGGCCGCCGTCGTGACGGTATCCATGGCGTCCTCCCGGATATGTCGTTTTTGGCTATGCGTGGACAGCAATCTAGACCAATGATGCGCCCGCGCAACCCGACCTTAGGGATCAATCCGACGAAGGGTCGAGGCAAAGCGGCTGTGCGGGAATGCGAGAGCGGAGCGTGTGGTGACGACGAATTTTGAAGAGCTGCTGGAGGCGTTCCGCGCCTTTCTACAGTTCCAAGGGACTTCCATGGCACGCGATACGGCAGCCAGCATCGATTGGGCGATGCCCGTCCGTCCACTTGAACCGAAGACAGCGCCTTGTATTCGCCATCTCGACCGCATTGGGGACATTGTGCCGGAATCGGCCCAGCCGCTCGTCCGCTCGCTTGCCGGCAACCGGGAGGCGCTATGCTGGGGGCAGACCTACACAAAGGAGGACTTCGGTCTCGATTTTCTCGACAATTACGGCTGGGTGGAAGTGTTTGGCACGCGGGGACATTTTGCCAATGATGAGGTGGCTGGCGGGTTCCTCATCCTGGGACCCGAGACTGTCTACCCGGATCATCATCATGAGGCTGAGGAGATCTACATTCCGCTGACCGACGGCACTGGCTGGCGCAAGGGCGAGGGCGCTTTCCAGGTGCGTCGCGCCACCGAACTGATCCATCATCCCTCCAACATCAACCACGCCATGAAGACAGGCGTCGAGCCGCTTCTTGCGCTCTATCTCTGGCGCGGCGGCCCGCTGGCGGCGAAGTCGACCATTACTGGCGGAATGGCGTGACCATGGCGCGTGCGATCATGCTTCAAGGCACCGGCTCGGATGTTGGCAAGACGGTGCTGGTCGCAGGCCTTTGCCGCGCCGCGCGCAAACGCGGGCTGGAGGTGAGGCCCTTCAAGCCGCAGAACATGTCGAACAATGCCGCAGTGGCCGAAATCCCCGGCGAAGCCGGTGGCGGTGAAATCGGACGGGGACAATGGCTGCAGGCGCTGGCCTGCGGCGTCGCACCCACTGTGCACATGAATCCGGTGCTGCTGAAACCACAGACCGATGTCGGCTCGCAGGTGATCGTGCAGGGCAAGATCTTTGGCGAAGCGCGGGCAAAAGACTACCAGACCATGAAGGGCCGCCTTCTGGAGGCGGTTCTGAATTCCTGGGACAGGGTGCGTGAAGGCGCGGATCTCGTCATCGTTGAAGGTGCTGGTTCGCCAGCGGAAATCAATCTGAGGCCCCGCGACATCGCCAATATGGGTTTTGCCACACGGGCCAACGTGCCGGTGGTGCTGGTTGGTGACATCGACCGGGGTGGCGTGATCGCTTCGGTGGCGGGCACACATCTGATCCTGCCAGAGGAAGACCGGCGTATGATCGCCGGTTACCTCATCAACAAGTTCCGCGGTGACGTCTCGCTGTTCGACGATGGTATCAAGGCGATAGAAGGCTTCACCGGCTGGCGCTGCTTCGGCGTGGTGCCCTGGTTGAAGGCAGCGTCGCGATTGCCTTCGGAAGATTCGGTGGCGCTGGAACGGCTGGCGGCAGGTGAGGAACGAGCGCTGAGGGTGGCCGTGCCGATGCTGTCGCGCATCGCCAATTTCGACGATCTCGATCCGTTGAAGGCTGAACCGCAGGTGGAGGTGGTGTTCGTGCCGCCCGGAAAGCCGCTGCCGGCCGATGCCGGGCTCGTCGTCATTCCCGGTTCGAAGTCGACCATCGGCGATCTCCTGTATTTGCGCGAACAGGGCTGGGATCGCGACCTTGCCGCTCATGTCAGGCGCGGTGGCCATGTCGTCGGCATCTGCGGCGGCTTCCAGATGCTCGGGCGAACCGTACGCGACCCGGAAGGCCTGGAGGGCAACGTGCGTGAAGCCGAAGGGCTGGGCCTGCTTGACGTGGAAACCGTGATGGAACCGGAAAAGACCGTGCGCACCAGCAATGCACGCTCTGCCGTGTTCGACTTGCCGCTGGAGGGCTACGAGATCCATCTCGGCCGCACTGTGGGTCCGGATTGCCGTCGCCCAGCAACGATCATCAACAACGCCCCGGACGGGGCAACCTCCGCGGACGGCAAGGTGTTCGGCACATACCTGCACGGACTGTTTGGGGCGGATGCCTTTCGCGCCCGCTTTCTGGAAAGCCTTGGCATCGCCGCCGGCGGTATAGACTACAGAGCGAATGTAGAAGCTGCACTGGACGATATCGCAGCCGCATTGGAGACGCATCTCGATTGCGATGCGCTGTTTTCCCTGGCCCGGTAGAGCAAATCTAATAAACGCGCACAGCGATTTTGAGTCCGAAATTGCGTGAAAACAAAGAGTTAGAGCGTTTCCAGTAGGAAACGCTCTAGATTCGAGACAGCATGGCGGATTTCGCGCCGGGCACCGCATGGGGGGACAGCGGCCGGCGCGAAATCCGGGCGCGCCACGCCCTTTCGGGGGATCAATCAAACTTCTCAGTTCGGCTTGTCGTCGGTCTTTGGCCAGTAGGTGCCGAGTGACCAGACATTGCCTTCCGGGTCGCGGCAGATGAATTCGCGGCTGCCATAACCGCGGTCCGTCAGGCTCTCGAGAATTTCAGCGCCGGCGGCCTCAGCGCGCGTAAAAGCTGCGTCGGCATCGTTGACGGCGATGTAAATGGAGCGCCCGTTGGGGCCTGGTTCACCGACGATCTCGCCGAAGCGGTCGCAGCGTGAGGAACCCAACATGATCATGGCCGAGCCGAGGGCAAGTTCGGCATGCTGGATGATATCGCCTTCACCGTAGCGGGCGTGCACAGTGAAACCGAAGGCTTTGTCGAGCCAATCGATCATCATGGGCGCATCGCGGAAGCGCATGACAGGGTAGAGGCGAGGCGGTTCGACGGACATGGTGTTCTCCTATCAGGTTGGTCGATGCGCCATCCTTGCAGGGACGCGACAGAAGCGTCTTGAACAAATGTTACCTTCGGTTTCGGACTTGGAGAGGCTCAGGCGGAGAGCGTGCTTGGCGTGATGCCCGCAAAGTCGCGGAATTCGCGCGCCAGATGCGCCTGGTCGGCATAACCGCAATCGGCGGCGATGCCAGCCCAGTTGCCGTCGCCGCGCCGCGACAGTTCGAGTGCGCGGTTAAAGCGCGCCATGCGCGCCAACATTTTTGGGGCCAGGCCGGTGGCGTCCCGAAACCGCTCGGCAAGGTGCTTGCGGCTCCAGTCAAGTTCGCTGGCAATCGCGCCGATACGGGCCTGGCCACCGCTTTCCAGCACTCGCTCCACGGCCCAGGCGACCTGCGGTCCTTGCATGGGCGTAGCAACCAGCCTGCCGGCGATGAAGGCCTCTACCATGTCAAAGCGGCGATCCCAGTCGGATTGGTTGCCGAGCATCTCGCGCAGGGCATGGCCGTCCGATCCCAGGACGTCGTCCAGCGGCACCATGCGATCGGTCAGTTCGCACAGCGGCATGCGGAAGAAGCGCCGCGCGCCGATGAGCGTGAAATTCACCTGCAGGCAGCAGCAATGGCCGAATGAATCGATCGTCACCGGTCCGGCATAAAGACCAGCGGCGAAACTGTCATAATGATCGTCTTTGCCAGGTTCCCGACCAAGCGCGATTGCGAAGGGCGCTTCGAAATTAATGACCAGCGGCACGGCCAAAGGTGCATATTCGATCTGGCGGTAGTGGCCACCAGCTGTTTCGCGATAGCCGCAAATGTCGGTGACGAAGGAACGCAATGGCAATGCTGGCGACCGGCGCAGCACGACGAATTGCTGCGGCGAAGTTTCCTCGTCCTTGTATTCGGCGGGCATCGCCATCTCCTGATGGCAGAAGCATAGCGGTTGCCCGCCGAAACCGAAAGAACCGCTCGTCTGCTTCCGTCAGGCGCCGCGTAGCAGGCAGGCGACCGCAAGAATGACATAGGCGAGCGTCATGACCCAGAAGGCCGAGATCGCGCCAAGACTGAACACGCCAAGCCCCATCAAAAGAGCAATGACGGCGATGACGACGGTGATGATGAATACGATTTGGGTAGGTGCGCTGAGATTCATGTCTGGACCCTCTCCACATGATTCGTGCAGTGCGACTCTATCAGCGGTTGCGTTAGATCCCAATCAGAACGCGCAATGGATTGCTCGGGTCGACCAGAAGTTTCGCGGCGAGCGCAACGCAGGTCAGCACCAGCAGCGGCTTGATCAGCTTAGAGCCGACGCGAACGGCGAGGCTTGCTCCAAGCCTGGCGCCCAGGAACTGGGCGATGCCCATGATGATGCCGACCTTCCAGACGATCACCCCGACCACGGCGAAGACCGCGAAGGCGCCGATGTTGGAAGCGAAGTTGAGCAGCTTGGTGTGGGCAGTGGCTTTGAGCACGCCGTAGCCGGCGAGCGCTACGAAGGCCAGCATGAAGAAGGAGCCGGCACCTGGTCCAAACAGCCCATCGTAGAAGCCGATCGCAGGGACGACGGTGAAGCCGAGCAGGAAAGGCGACAACCGCTCGGTACGGTCGACATCGTTCATGTTGGGCTTCAGCGCGAAATAAAGCGCAATGGCAATCAGAATGAGGGGCAGGGCGGCGCGCAGGATATCGCCTGGCACTACAGTCGCGGCCAAAGCGCCAAGGACGCTGCCTGCCAGCGACATCAATGCCGAGGGCCATTGCTTCAGCGGATCGACCTGACCTTTGGCTGCATAGGCGAGTGTCGCCGATCCCGAGCCGAACAGCCCCTGCAGCTTGTTGGTGCCGAGCGCCTCGATCGGCGAGAACCCGGCCAGAAGCAGCGCCGGAATGGTGATCAGTCCGCCGCCGCCGGCAATGGAATCGATGATGCCGGCCACGAAAGCGGCGAGGCCGAGCATGGCGATGGTTTGAACGGTGAGGTCGATCATCGGCGGAAGACGCCAGGGAAGAGGAACAATCAGGCAGATAGCGGCGTTCGATCACAGCAGGCCCGTTTGCGCAAGGGCCAAAGCAGGCTAGGAATGAACATCGATTCGGGAGGACCAAGATGGCGATTGCGCTGCTGGACAAGATTCGTTCGATCTTCGAAGGCGACCCCGGCGTGCGCAAGGTCGCAGACGACCCGGTGCTCTCGGCCGAGCTCCTGATGCTGTTTCGCATGATCCTCGCCGACGGCTCGGTCTCGGAAAGCGAGATGGAGGCCTTCCGGCGCATCTGTTTCGGTTCGTTCGGCATTCCGGAAGACAGTATCGATGCCGTGATCGAATATCTCAATGAGTACGGCTACGAGACCAACGGTTCGCAGGCTATCGCCATGTTCCGCGATCTCGATGTCGAGCGCCGGCGCCTGCTGGCGCAGCATATGGCCGAGATCGCTAAAGCTGATCTTCACCTCGCCGACAACGAGGTGAAGCTTTTGCGTCGTACGCTTGAACTGCTCGATATCAGCCCGGTCGATGTGGTGAAGTCGTAGCGCTGCTGGGGCAAGAGATGAGGGCTGCAGCTTGAGCTTTGCCGACAGCTATCTCGGACGGCTGAGGCAATTGGTCGGGAACCGCCTGGTGCTAGTACCTGGCGCCCGTATCGTCATTGAGCGTGACGACGGCCGTATCCTTCTGCACAAGCGGACAGACTTCAACGTGTGGGGACTGCCGGGCGGTAGCGCCGAAGAAGGCGAGAACATCGAAACGATCATCATCCGCGAGGTCGCTGAGGAAACAGGGCTGATCGTTCGCGATGTCCTGCCTTTTGCCTTCGGCAGCGACCCTCGCTACGAAACCTTCGAGTTTCCGAACGGGGACCGGACTCAGTTTTTCGCCCTGATCTTTTATGCGCGCTCGTTCACCGGCGAAGCCGCCGTCATGGATGACGAGAGTAGCGCCGTCGGATGGTTCGTGCCTGATGCGTTGCCCGATATACTGCCCAATATGGCACGCAGCATCGAGGCCTATGTCCGGTTCAAGAAGACCGGCGAATTCCAGATGATCTAGCTGGGCCCTGCTCACGCAAACACCTTTTCAGCCTTGTTCCTGTATTTTCCTTGCGATTGCGCGATGGAGGTCGGGCGCTGCGGCTACGAGCGCCTGTGCGGCTTCTGATTGTGGGCGATCGAGGATTTCGTTTGTCACGCCGCGTTCGACGATGCGGCCCTCGTGCATGACCAACACCTCGTCAGTGATCGCGCGAGCGACGGTAAGATCGTGGGTGATGAAGAGATAGGCGATGCCCAGGCGACCGTTCAGATCGGCGAAAAGGTCGAGAATCTGGGCTCGGATCGAGACATCGAGGGCTGACACCGGCTCGTCGGCGACGATCAGTCTTGGCCGCGTGATGATGGCGCGCGCAATCGACAGGCGCTGCCGCTGGCCCCCTGAAAATTCGTGCGGATATTTGTCGAGATCGGCGGGCCCAAGTCCCACCTCGTGCAACGCATGTGCCACCATTTCACGACGTTCTGACTGCGATGGCTTCGTTTCCAGCAGATGCAGCGGCTCGGCGACCAGTTTCTCGACCTTCTGGCGCGGGTCGAAGGAGCCATAAGGGTCCTGGAATACCACCTGCATGTCGCGCCGAGCTGGCTTCAGTTCCGCTTCGCCGCGATTGGAGATCGTCTCGCCGCGGAAACGGACCGCGCCGCTGCTCGGATTGTCGAGCGCCAGGATCATGCGCGCCAGCGTAGATTTTCCGCAGCCGGAGCGGCCGACCAGCGCGACCGATTGCGCCGGCGCTATATCAAGCGAAACGTCATCAACGGCATGGATAGGGGCGCCGCGACCGAAGAAAGACGTGCGGCGACCTGGGTAAAGACGCGAGACGTTCTCAACGGAGACGAGAGGCGTTGTCTCCCCCCTTGAGGGGGAGAAGGCCACGGAGTGGCCAGAACGCGACATTTCGGTCGTGCCCGGCGCTTTGCTTCCTGAGGCAACTCCCTCCGTCGCCTTCGGCGACATCTCCCCCTCAAGGGGGAAGAATGACCGGCGTTTCGGCACATGCATCGAGGCCAATGCCAATTGCCGCGTATAAGGATGCACTTGCCTGGACAAAGTCCGCGCGGTTTCGCCGGCTTCCATCACCTCGCCATGGCGCATGATGGTGATGCGATCAGACATCTCGGTGACGACGGCAAGGTCGTGCGAGATGAGCAGAAGGCCCATGTTGTTTTCGTGCACAAGATCGCGCAGCAGGTCGAGGATCTGTGCCTGCAGGACGACGTCGAGCGCCGTGGTCGGCTCGTCTGCAATGAGAAGCTTCGGTTTGAGCGCACACGCGATCGCAATGACGACGCGTTGGCGTTGACCCCCGGAGAGTTCGTGCGGATAGCGTGCCAGCGGGAACCTGGCTTCCGGCAGTCCAACCCGGTCGAGGATTTTTCGAGCCCGGTCTTCCGCCTCGGCGCGGCCTGCCTTGGTGTGCCAGCGAATACCCTCCGCAACCTGTTCGCCGATGGTCTTGACCGGGTTGAGTGCGGTCATTGGTTCCTGAAACACCATGCCGATGTCGTCACCGCGCAGGGCGCACATCTGGTCTTCGGTGGCGGCGAGGATGTTGATGCCGTCAAAGCGCACGCTGCCGGCTGCCTTTGCCGTGAAAGGCAGAAGCTGCATCACGGTCATTGCCGTCATTGACTTCCCGGAGCCGGATTCGCCGACCAGCCCCACGACCTCACCGGGCGCGACCGTAAGATCTATATCCTTCAGTATCGGCCGGTTGCCGATGGCGAGCGACAGGTTTTCGATTTCGAGCAGGCTCATCGGCGCCGCCGCGATTTCGGATCGAGGATATCGGCGACGCCGTCGCCCAACAGATTCAACGCCAGGACGGTGATGACGATGGCCATACCCGGGAAGATCGCCATCCAGGGCGCCTGCGCCATGCGGGTCTGCGCTTCGAACAGCATGCGACCCCAACTCGGCATCGGCGGTTGGGCGCCCAGGCCGACATAGGACAGGCTGGCTTCGGCCAGGATGCCGAGCGCGAACTGGATAGTGGCCTGTACGAGAAGCAAGGTCGCGATGTTGGGCAGGATGTGCTCAAGCGTGATCAGAGCCTTGCTTTTGCCGGCGGCGCGGGCGGCAAGAATATATTCACGCGGCCAGATGGCGAGTGCGCCGGCGCGGGCGACGCGGGCAAAAACCGGGATGTTGAAGATGCCGATCGCGATGATGGCGTTGATGGCGCCGGGGCCGAAGATCGCGGTGATCATAATGGCCGACAACAGTGCGGGGAAGGCAAAGACAAGATCGTTCAGCCGCATCAACGCCTCATCGACAAGGCCGCCGCGCGCTGCAGCCCAGCAGCCCAGGGGCACGCCCAGTCCGAGGCCGATGCCGACGGCAACCAAGGCAACGGCGATGGAATTGCGCGCGCCGATCATGACCATCGACAGAACGTCGCGACCGAAATGATCGGTGCCGAACCAGTGTACAGCGGATGGGGCCAGCAGCTTGTCGGAGATCACCAGTCTGGTGACGTCGTAGGGTGTCCATAGAAAGGAGAGGGCAGCCATTCCCGCCACCAGCAAAGTGACGAGGAAGCCTGCGGCGAAGGATTTGTGGCGCAAGGCCTTGGCGGCCAACGAGCCCAGGTTCTCCCGCGGGATCTCGGTCTGCAGCGTCACGAGCGGCCCCGCAGGCGCGGATCGACCACGGCATAGGAGAAGTCGACAAGGAGATTGACGAGGATCACTGTCGTGACCAGCAGCATGACGACGCTTTCCACCACGATCAGGTCGCGCTGCGTGATGGCCTGGAAGATGAGCCGGCCGAGACCCGGCAGGTAAAAGACGTTTTCGATGATGATGGTACCCGCAAGCAGGAAGGCGAACTGCAGGCCGAGGATGGTCAGTACCGGGATCATCGCGTTGCGCAGCGCATGTCGCCAAAGCACCGCACGATAAGGCATGCCTTTGGCTCGGGCAGTGCGGATGTAATCTTCCGACAGCACCTCGATCAGGGCCTGGCGAGTCACGCGGGCAAGGATCGCTGCCTGTGGCAGCGCCAGCGCGATGGCGGGAAGGATCAGCGCTTTCAGCGCCGGCCATATGCCAGCGCTCCAGCCGGGAAAGCCACCGGCCGGCACCCATTTCAGCCATACTGCAAAGAGGTAGATCAGAAGCAGCGCGAACCAGAAATTCGGTATGGCGACGCCGATCTGCGAGACGCCCATAGAAACGGTATCGCCGAAGCGGCCCTGGCGCGAAGCGGCATAAAGGCCAACGGGAATGGCAATCAGGGTTGACAGGGCAAGCGCGATCAGCGCCAGCGGCAAGGAGACGGCGACGCGCTCACGCACCAGGTCGATCACCGGCACCGAATAGGTGTAGGAGCGGCCGAAATCGAGCACGACGAGATTGCCGATCCAATGGAAGTAGCGCAGCAGCAGCGGGTCATTCAGCCCCATCTGCGTGCGCACCTGCTCGACCTGCTCGGCACTGGCATTCATGCCGAGCATCAGGCGCGCCGGATCGCCAGGCAGGATCTCCAGCACCGCAAAGACGACGATGGAGGCCAGCACCAGCGTGGCGAGGGCGATGGCGACGCGCTTGAGGAGGTAGGCGGTCATCGGATGCCGGCGTCACGTCACCTTGATCAGTCGTTCCATTTCACCTTGGTGAGATCATTGGCCGGCACCGGCTGGTTCTGCCACAGGCCTTCGATCTTGGCGTCCCAGACGCCGACCTTCGGCAACTCGAACAGGAAACCCACCACTGCGTCGTCCGCGAGGGTCTTCTGCGCCTTGCCGAGCAGTTCCTTGCGCTTGCCCTCGTCAGCAGTGGCATCGAGATCTTCGATCACCTTGGTGAATTCCGGGTTCTGGTAATTGAAGTAGTAGTCCTTGCGCGCGTAGATGCCGATGTCGTTGGGCTCGACATGGGAAACGATGGTCAGGTCATAGTCTTTCTTGGTGAAGACCTGGTCCAGCCACTGCGCCCACTCCACCGGGATGATCTCGGCCTCGATGCCGACGCCGCGCAACTGTGATGCGATGATCTCGCCGCCAAGGCGCGCATAGGGCGGCGGCGGCAGCTTCAGCGTCACCTTGGTGCCGTTCGCCAGGCCAGCTTCCTTGAGAAGTTCCTTCGCTTTGGCCGGATCATGCGGATAGGTGCCGGTCAGGTCGACATAATCCTTGCTGGACGGCGACATATGCGAGCCGATCGGCTGGCCGAGGCCTTCCGAAGCGCCATCGATGATGGCCTTGCGGTCGAGCGCATAAGAGATCGCCTGGCGGACCTTGGGCTGGTCGAATGGCGGCTTGCCGTTGTTCATGGCGAGGATGGTTTCGCCTTCAGTGGAGCCGACCACCACCTTGAAGCGTGGATCGGACTGGAATTGCGAGAGGCTGTCGCTGGTCGGCATGTTGGGGAAGGCCTGCACGTCACCGGAAAGCATGGCCGGAACCGCAGCGGAGGCATCGGGAATGAAGCGGAATTCGGCCTTGTCGAGGAAAGCCGGATCGCCCCAATAACTATCCGATTTCACGAGCGTGACGGACGAGCCCTTCGCCCAGTTCTGGAACTTGAACGGGCCGGTGCCTATCGGCTTTTCCTTGTTGGTTTCGGCGCTTTCGGGCGCCACGATCACCGCGTCGCCCCAACCCATATTGTAGAGGAAGGAGCCCTGCGGCTGCTTCAGCGTGACCTTGATGGTCGCTGGATCAACGACATCAACGGTATCGATGGCTGCAAAGAGCTGTTTCTGGGCGTTCTGCGAATCCTCGGCCCGCGCGCGGTCGAGTGAGAACTTCACATCCGAGGCATCGAAATCCGTGCCGTCGTGGAATTTCACGCCCGTGTGCAACTTGAACGTATAGACCTTGCCGTCCTCGGAAATCGTCCAGCTTTCAGCAAGATCCGGAAGCACTTCGCCGTTGGGGCCGATGCGGGTCAGCCCTTCGAAGATGTTGGCATAGGTAACCTCGCGGATGGCGGCGGCGGCACCGGCAGTCGGATCGAGATGCGGCGGCTCCAGCACCATGCCGAGCACCAGATCGGTGCGGGCGGCAAATGCTGCCGTGCTGCAGCCAAGCGCCACGGCGGTGGCAGCCAAAACCGTCTTCCAGAGCCTCATCGCAATTCCCCTCATTATTCCGCTTGTTTAGCTCGGGCGGGATAGAAGCGTGAAATTCCAGCGGAGTAAATCACGTTTGTTTTCCTCGATGATGCCGGTGGGGAAATCTTGTGCCAATATACCGGTCATATCTGGTGCGCCACGACCGATGGTGGCGTGCCGTGGGCGGGAGAGCGTGACGATGGATGCCGCAACACTCAAGAATCTGCAGGCTCCCCTCAAGGAAGCCTATCGCGAGACACCGGAAAAAGCGCTCATCACCTTGCGCGCCAAGGGGGCGATCGACGACCAGTCAATCGCTTGCAAGGTGGAAACCGGTCGCGCCATGGCAACGGCGGGCCTTCACCCGGCAACCGGCGGCAGCGGGTTGGAATTGTGCTCCGGCGACATGTTGCTCGAAGCCCTGGTTGCCTGCGCGGGCGTGACGCTGAAGGCTGTGGCGACTGCGCTCGAATTCAGGCTGGAAGGCGCCACGGTAACCGCCGAGGGCGATCTCGATTTTCGCGGCACGCTGGGTGTCGCCAAGGAAACGCCGGTCGGGTTCAGAGCGATAAGGCTCGGTATCCAGCTGCGGACCGACGAACCGCAGGAGCGGATCGATTCGCTTGTGAAACTCACTGAACGCTATTGCGTGGTGTTTCAGACGATCAACCAACGGCCGGACCTGTCGGTAACGGCGCAGCGGCTCTAGCTTCTCCCGCCACGCAACAACACGTTCAACCCGATCGCCATCACTTTGGCCGATTGCACCATGTCCTCGATGCCAACCCATTCGTCCGGTCGGTGGGCAAGGTCAAGGATGCCCGGTCCATAAGCGATGCAATCGAACAGGTGCCCGATGCGGGCAACGTGTTTCTGATCGTATGTGCCGGGCGAAATCACATAGTCGGGTTCGCGCTCGAACACCTGCATGATGCCTTCGGCCACCGCCTTGACCACCGGTGCGTCGCGCTCGGTCATGGTCGGCTGAACTTCCATGACATCGCGGATGCGGTAGTCGAATTTTGTCCGTTCGCGCTTCAACCGGTCGAGAATATCGGTCACCTCCCGCTTCACTTCATCGAGCTTTTCTTCAAGCAGGAAGCGGCGATCGATGGTGAGCCGGCATGAATCCGGTACGTTGGGTGAGGGAAGGCCTGGCCTGAAGTCCTCCGTCTGGCCACCATGGATCGAATTGATGTTCATGGTGGAGCGGCGCGCGCCTTCCGGCACCACCGGCATAGTGGTGTGTTTTCGGTCAAGTGCGGGGAAAAGATCGGCCTCGAAGGCTGCCAGAACGGCGCCCATATGGCGCACGGCATTGTCGCCAAGGAAAGGCATCGAGCCGTGAGCGATCTCGCCCAGCGTCTCGATTTCCGCCCACCAGACACCGCGATGGCCCAGACAGATCCGGTCCTTGTTGAGTGGCTCGGGGATGATGACGTGGTCGACCTTGGGCTTTGAAAAGTAGCCCTTGCCGGCCAGATAGGCGACACCGCCGAAACCGCCGGACTCCTCGTCCACCGTGCCGGAGATTTCGATGGCGCCGGGAAAATCCGGATAGGCTTCCATGAAGGCTTCAACCGCGATGATGGAGGCGGCCAGGCCGCCTTTCATATCGCAGGCGCCACGGCCATAGACACGACCATCCTTCACCACGCCGGCAAATGGCTCGACAGTCCAGCCTTCTCCTGCCTCGACCACATCGATATGCGAATTGAAATGCACGGTAGGGCCGGGCGACCGGCCGTCGAAGCGTGCGACCACATTGACACGCGGATAGCGGTCGTTGTCGCCGGGCGTGCCTTCAGCGCGGATCAGTTCGACCTCGAAGCCGCGCTTCTTCAAACGCCCGGCGATGAATTCCGCACAGGGACGATACGCCTCGCCGGGCGGGTTTATGGTCGGAAAGCGGATCAGGTCGGCGGTCAGCCCGACGAGGTCGTCGGTGCGCGCTTCGATGCGTTGCAGGAGTCGGTCGGTCATGCGGGAAATTGAGCAGGGAAAGGCCATCCCTTGCAAGACCCTGCGCGTTGATCCAGCAGCCCGGCGCCAGTTGTGTCGGCAATCCGTTCAAATTTGCGTCAACAGGCGGTCACAAGGTCTCCTGTGTAAAGCAGATCACTGATCTTTTAACATTTGAAAGATAGTGTGAGGGATCGAAAATTGGGGGAAGCAATGCAAGGAGAGGAATTAGACTCATGAAGAAGTCTGTTCTCATGGGAGGTATTCTGGGGGCGATGTTGCTGGCGAGCGTGGCGCAGAGCCATGCCGACGGCTTGGTCGCGAGGGTCAACATTTCGACGCAGACGATGACGGTCAGCCGCTACGGCGAGGTGCTGTATCGCTGGAATGTTTCAACGGCCCGAAAGGGTTACACAACCCCGAGCGGGAGCTGGAAACCGAAGCGTCTGCACAAGATGTGGTATTCCAAGAAATACGACAATTCGCCGATGCCGTGGTCCGTTTTTTACAATGGCGGCTATGCTGTGCATGGTACCAATGCTGTGCGGCAACTTGGACGCCCGGCTTCGCATGGCTGCGTGCGTCTTGCTACCGCCAATGCAGCGACCTTCTATTCGCTGGTCCGGGAAGTCGGCATAAACGACACGCGCATTGTCGTCACATATTAGGGCGCCGCGCGTTCTTTCGGATGGGCGGCCGTGTGGCAACCCATCCTGAAGTCTGATCGACCTGAAACAGGCTTATGGCCTGACCGCGGTCACCTCGATCTCGACGAGGAAACCGGGTGCCGCAAGACCGGCGACCTGGAAGACCGAGCGTGTCGGCAGGTTCGGCTGTTCCTTGGTGCCGAAGAACTGCGTGTAGCCCTCCATGAATCCGCTGAAGTCCATCTTGCCACCCTTGGCCGGATCCCCGACCAGGAAGACCTGCATCTTGATGACATCTCCCATCTTGAGGTCGAGGCCAGCTAGCGTCTTTTCGATTGATTTCAGCACCGACGCGGTCTGGGTCTTGGTGTCGCCATAGGCGGCGAGTGAACCCTTTTCGGCTTTCTCGTCAGCAACCGATGGCACCGCCCCGCTGACATAGACGGTGGTCTTGCCCGCCGGAACTTCGACCGCCTGGGAGATCGGGAAGTCCGAATTCGGGATCTTGTGGCGCACGACGTCCTGCGCCATCGCGCCGCCGGTCATAGTCATCAATGCCGCAACCAAAGCGGCGCCGGTCCGTGCCTTCATAGCCGGTGTTCTCCTTCTTGCTGAAAAATGTCGGGGGAGGTGGGCCCTGAGGCCCACCTCATATTGTTGGTCAGCGGGCGTCCTTCACATCCTGCACGGTAGTGGCATCCTTGTAGTCATTGCCAAAATGCGTGCGGACGTAATTCACGACAGCCGCGACCTGTTCGTCGTCGAGCATCTGGCCGACGGGCGGCATGCCCTTCTGGCCATGCAGAATGACATAGATCGGGTAACCGGCCGATTCCAGGTTGGTGTTCTTGGCAAGCGCCGGATACTTGCCAGCGCCGACCGCGCCTTCACCTTTTTCCATATGACAGGCCTGGCAAAGGTTGGCGTAGAGGTCTTCCCCGGTCTTCTGGGAAAACGTGTTGCCGCTCGAGAAGGTTGCTCCAGCCGAGTCGGCAAAGGCTGCAGAGGTGGAGAGGACTGTGAGGATTGCCGCTGTCGCGGCGAGGCCGAATGGCCTGTTTGTCTTGGTAGTCATGATGACGTGCCTTGAATGATTGGGGGATGAAGGGTGTGACGGTGTCGCATCACCCTTGCAGGACGCGCTTGTGCAAGCGTTCGATGGCGTTGAGGGCCGACAGGATCGCTCCTTCCTGCCAGGCAGGGATGTAGGAGGCGTGTTCGCCCGCCAGCATGATGCGTCCGTCGAGTTGGCAGAGGTTGTCGTAGTGCTCCTTGCGAGCGTCCTCGGTCCAGTCGCCGGCGCAGCCCAGCGTGTAGGGCGAGCGATGCCAGGCCCAGGAGACGCCGTTCTCGAACTCATCCTTGTATTGCGGATGGATCTGGCTGCCATATTCGACCGCACGCTTGACCCGGTCCTGCGGCGACAGCGCCGTGAACTCGTAGGAATTCGGGCCGTTCCAGGTGTAGCAGCCAAGCAGCACGCCTTTACCGGTCGTGTTGAAACCGGTGCTGGGATAGGAGATCTGCGTGATCGGCAGGTCGGTGTAGGAGACGCCGCCGAAGATGAGGTCGTCCTCTTCCCAGAAGCGGCGCTTGAATTGCAGGCCAACCTTGACGGACGAGGCGTAGGGCACAGCCGCGATCGCCGCCTGCATGGCGCCGCTGACCTTGACTTCGATCTGGCTCAGGATCGTCAGCGGGATGGTGCAGATGCACCAGTCGGCGCTGGCTTCCTGGGTGGCGCCAGGTTTGGTCGTGTCCTCGTAGGTGACGGTGACACCCTTTTCGTTCTGGTCGATCTTGGTGACCTTCGCGTTGAAGGTGATCAGGTCGCCAACCTCCTTGGCGAAGGCTTCGCCGACCTTGCCCATGCCGCCGACCGGCTGGAACATCGTGGTCTGGAATTCGTAGAGGGCAAAGTTGGCGAGGCTGCCCCAGAGCTTGGATTTCAGGATGTCGGAAAGTCCGATCGCGTCGCCGGGGACAGGTGCGGCGCCCAGACCACCGCCCGGATCCTTCTCGTAACCGCGATATTCGGCGGAGGTCAGGCCCTTGGCATAGGCATAGTCCTTGTCGAGCGCACCCCAGGATTTGAGCGCCTCGAGCAGCATCTCCTGGTCTTCCTTGGTGACATTGCCTTCCAACTTGCCCTTCTGGGTGACCTTGGCCAGCAGCTCGGAGGTATGACCCTGGAAGTCGGTCTTGATGTCGCGTACACGCTGCGGCTTGCCGCCGAAAGCGGTCGAGGAATGCAGGAATGCATTGTGGTTGATCTGCTGGAACGGCTCCAGTTGGACACCCAGGCGCTTGCAATAATCGAGCAAGCCGTTGTGGTGGTAAGGGATGCGC
The DNA here is from genome assembly GCF_002858745.1 of Mesorhizobium loti. Taxonomy (GTDB): domain Bacteria; phylum Pseudomonadota; class Alphaproteobacteria; order Rhizobiales; family Rhizobiaceae; genus Mesorhizobium; species Mesorhizobium loti_F. The sequence continues at coordinate 416,204 of NZ_PJRO01000002.1, forward strand.
CACGGGCCGAGATTGACGTAGAGACCTTCTTCGAATTCGCAGGTCTGCTTGCCGCCTCCAAGCTCGCTGAATGTGTCGCCGCCGCGCACGGTCCAGTTACGGCCGCCGGCACGGTTGTTGTACTCCAGAATCTTCACCTTGTAGCCGGCCTGGCGCAGCTCCAGGGCTGCCGTCATGCCGGCGAGGCCAGCGCCGAGGATCAGCACGGTGGCGCCTTTCGGATCGCCCTCCAGCTTGACGCGCCCCTTGTAGCCGGACTCGGCCGCGAGGCCCATGGTCGTCATGGCCTGGTACATGGCAGCGGACCCCGCCGTCATGCCAATGAGCGTGAGCAACTTACGCCTGCTCAATCCATTAAGTGTATGATTCTGTAACACGTCTAGTCCTTTCTGGCCGCCAATAGCGGCGTCCGCCCCAGCCGGAAGCACCCCCGTTCCATCCGGCTGCGCGATCGAAGCTAGGACGATGCCGAGGCAAGTCAACGCAGAGCGAGGGGATGGTGCAATGCTTCCAAGGCAGCTGGCGCAACGGTCGGGAGATCACTTGGTTTGGATGTTTGAGTTTTTTCCCAAACATTCAACGTGATGGGAGATCATGCTCTCGCGTGACTATCACCCGAACGAAATTGCTGTAGGAGAGGTCGTTCGCGCATTTCCTTTCCGGCTTCGTGTCGGTACGTTCCGGAGCGGAGGACCTCAACGAATGAATCGCACCGAAAGGGTGGCGCTGTCAGAGCCGGTGGCGGACGAGATCCGCAAAACGACCTGCTACATGTGCGCATGCCGCTGTGGCATCAACGTGCACATCAAGGACGGCAGGATCCGTTACATCGAGGGCAATCGCGACCATCCGGTCAACAAGGGAGTGCTTTGCGCCAAGGGATCGGCCGGTATCATGCAGCACTACGCGCCGGCCAGGCTGCGGGCGCCGCTGAAGCGGGTGGGGCCGCGTGGTTCAGGCAAGTTCGAGGAAATCAGCTGGGAGGAAGCACTGGAGATCGCCACCGGCTGGCTCGACGGCGTGCGCCAGGACGATCCCAAGAAGCTCGCCTTTTTCACCGGACGCGACCAGTCGCAATCGCTGACCGGTTTCTGGGCGCAGCAATACGGCACACCGAACTATGCCGCGCATGGCGGCTTCTGCTCGGTCAACATGGCTGCAGCCGGCATCATGACCATCGGCGGCGCTTTCTGGGAGTTCGGCGCGCCGGACTGGGATCGCACCAAGCTGTTTGTGCTGTTCGGCGTGGCCGAAGATCACGATTCCAACCCGATCAAGATGGGCATTGCCAAGCTGAAGCAGAACGGCGCTCGCTTCGTTTCGGTCAACCCGGTGCGAACCGGCTATTCAGCGGTTGCCGACAACTGGATCGGTATTCGCCCTGGCACGGATGGGCTGCTGATCCTGGCCATCGTTCACGAGCTGCTCAAAGCGCGTCGCATCGATGTCGACTATCTGGTGCGCTACTCCAACGCGACATGGCTGGTCATCGACGCTCCCGGCACCGCGGAGCATGGCCTGTTCGCGCGCGACGGCGAGGGTAAGCCGCTCGTCTTCGAGAGCGTGACGGAACAGGTTGTCGCGGCTGGTAGCAAGGGAGCAAGGGCTACGCTTTCCGGCCGCGTCCAACTCGCCGACGGGCGCTTTGCGGTGCCCTCCTTTCAGCTGCTTGCGGAAAAATATCTCGATCCGAAATACGCGCCGGAAGCCGTGGCGGCCGAAACTGGCGTAGCGGCGGATACGATCCGTGGGCTGGCGGCGGAAATCGCACGCGTGGCCTTCGACGAGGCGATAACGATCGAGCAGCCTTGGACGGATGTACACGGGCAGCATCACCAGGGCTTCGTCGGGCGGCCGGTGTCATTCCATGCCATGCGCGGGCTGTCGGCTCACTCCAACGGCTTCCAGACAGCGCGGGCGCTACACATGCTGCAGGTGCTGATCGGGGCTGTCGATTGTCCCGGCGGTTTCCGTTTCGAGCCACCTTATCCCAAACCGGTTTCCGCGCACCCGACACCGCACGGCAGGGCCGAGCATTTCGGGTCCAACAAGCCGCTGTCGGGACCGCATCTCGGCTTTCCGCGTGGACCCGAGGATCTCCTGGTTGACGCCGAGGGGCGGCCTGCGCGCATCGACAAGGCATTCTCCTGGGATGCGCCGTTTTCCGTGCATGGGCTGATGCACATGGTAATCGCCAACGCTCATGCGGGGGATCCGTATCCGGTCGACGTTTTGTTCCTATACATGGCCAACATGGCCTGGAATTCCTCGATGAACACGGCGGGCGTCATCCGCATGCTGGAGGACAAGGACCCGGAGAGCGGCGAATACAAGATCCCCAAGATCATCTATTCCGACGCTTATGCCTCGGAGATGGTCGCGTATGCCGACCTCGTCCTGCCCGATACGACCTATCTCGAACGCCACGACTGCATTTCGCTGCTCGACCGGCCGATTTCGGAACCGGATGCTGTGCAGGATGCCATCCGCTGGCCAGTGATCGAGCCGGATCGCAATGTACGCGGCTTCCAGAGTGTATTGATCGATCTTGGTGCCCGGCTGCGCTTGCCCGGTTTCGCCGACAATCACGGCAAACCGCTCTACAAGGACTATGCCGATTACATTGTGCGCCATGAGCGCCGGCCAGGCATTGGCCCGCTGGCGGGCTTTCGCGGCCTGAAAGGCGATCGCGCCGGGCGTGGCGCAACCAATCCCGAGCAATTACAAAGGTATATCGAAAACGGTTCGTTCTTTTCGACGCATATCCCGCTCGAGGCGCAGTTCTTCAAACATGCCAACCAGGCCTATCAGGACTTCGGCGTGCGCATGGGTTTCTTCGATACGCCGCAGCCGGTGACATTCCAGCTCTACCAGGAATCGCTGCAGAAATTCCGGCTGTCCGCGGAAGGGGTGCGCGAGCCGCTGGCGCCGGAAACGCACCGGCAGCGCATTCTCGAGACGTTCGACCCGCTGCCCGATTGGTACAGGCCACTGGGGGAGGCGATGGTCGATGGGCACACGTTTCCCTATCACGCCATCACACAACGTCCGGCGGCGATGTACCATTCATGGGGTTCAATGAATGCGTGGTTGAGGCAGATCCATACTTCCAACGCTCTTTACGTGCCGGGCTCGATCTGCGAGCGGCTCGACCTGGCCGATGGCGACTGGGTATGGCTGATCTCGCACCACAGCCGCATCAAGGTGCCGGTGGCGCGGATGGAGGCCGTGAATTCCTCGACGGTGTGGACCTGGAATGCCATCGGCAAGCGGGAAGGGGCATGGGGACTGGATCGCAATGTTCCGGAAGCACAAAAATCCTTCCTGATGAATCATTTGATCCACGAACTTCTACCGCCCAGGCAAGACGGGCTCCGCTGGTCCAATTCCGACCCGATCACCGGCCAGGCCGCCTGGTACGATCTCAGGGTTCGCATCGAGAAGGCCGACAAGGGCGTGGTGAGTGAACCGCATTTCCCGGGTATTGCCGAGCCGGATGGCGAGCGGCCGAGTCCGATGGAACTGCGCTACGGGCAGGAGTGGGAGCAATGACCAGCCTGCCAGCGTTGCCGACGCCAAAGAAACTTGGCCTCGTCATCGACCTCGACGTTTGTGTCGGCTGCCACGCCTGCGTGGTGAACTGCAAGGAATGGAACACGGGCGGCTACGGCGCGGCGTTGTCGGACCAGCATCCTTATGGGGCTGATGTTTCGGGCGCATGGCTGAACCGCGTGCATTCATTCGAAGTGGTGCCGGAAGGTGGTGAAATCGTCGGCGAGGCGGGCGAGGCACGCATCGTGCATTTCCCGAAGTCCTGCCTACACTGCGAAGACGCGCCCTGTGTAACCGTCTGCCCGACCGGCGCTTCCTACAAGCGCACCGAGGATGGCATCGTGCTGGTCGATGAGGAGAAGTGCATCGGCTGCGGTCTTTGCGCCTGGTCATGCCCCTATGGTGCACGTGAGATGGATCTGGCTGCCGGCGTGATGAAGAAATGCACGCTGTGCATCGACCGCATCTACAACGAGACCCTCGAAGAACTGGACCGGCAGCCGGCCTGCGTACGCACTTGTCCGGCCAACGCCCGCCATTTCGGCGATCTCGGCGATCCATCCTCCGTCGTTTCGATGATGGTCGCCGCGCGTGGTGGCATTGATCTGATGCCGGAGCAGGGGACGCGCCCGGTGAACAAATATCTCCCGCCCCGGCCAAGGAAGCCGCTGGCAGCGAGCGCGGGCCAGATGCCAAAAGGCGAAGACACAAGTGGAGCCACCGGTTTCTTTGCCTGGCTCGACGGCATGCTGGACCGTATCTGATCCATGCATCCGGCTTCCTCCATCATCGTCTTCACAGTGCTGTCGGGTCTTGGCTACGGGCTGGCGGCGTTTCTCGGGCTCGGCCTGCTCGATCCGTCAGCATTTGCCACCAAGGTCGCCTACATTTCGGCGCTGGTGCTGATTGCCGGGGGGCTGCTGTCGTCGACGCTGCATCTCGGTAACCCGCGACGTGCCTGGCGGGCATTCTCGCAATGGCGATCGAGCTGGCTGTCGCGCGAAGGCGTGCTGTCGGTCCTGGTTTTCGTGCCGCTGGCCATGTCGGCTTGGCTCTGCGCCATGGAGGGTCGATACTCCGCGCCGATCGGAATTGCCGGATCGCTGCTGTCGCTTGCCACGGTCTTCTGCACCTCGATGATCTACGCCTCGCTGAAATCGGTGCAGGCCTGGCACACGCGGCTGACGTCGGCCTGCTATCTGCTGTTTTCGCTGGCGGGAGGGGCACTGCTGGGCAGTGCGTTTGGCGTTGCAGGGAGCGGATCAGCAAGTCCGTTGTCGTTTTTTGCGTTGGTTTTGCTGATCTCGGCCTGGACAGTGAAGATCGCCTGGCTTCGCCATCTCGACAGTCTCAAGCCGTTGTCGACACCGGAAAGCGCGACTGGGCTTGGTGCCGTCGGGCGCGTGCGGCTGTTCGAGCGGCCGCATGTCACCGAAAATTACCTGACCAGCGAGATGGGGTTCCGTGTGGCGCGCAAACATGCTGCAAAGCTGCGCAAATTCGCGCTGCTGTTAGGCGGATTGTTGCCGGGCGCTTTGGTTTTTCTGGTGCTGGCTGCTTTGCTGGCCGGCGCGGAGGCCGGAGGTGCGGCAATTCTGGCTTTGATGGCCGCATCGCTCAGCCACATCATTGGCATGCTGGCAGAGCGTTGGCTGTTCTTCGCAGAAGCGCGCCATGCGGTGATGAACTATTACGGCGGATAGGGTTTCAGGAGCGCAAACTATGACTGCCTGGGGCGGTCGCCTGGCAGTGGGTGATCGGCTCAGCTTCCGGCGACGGCCGGCTTTGCCATCTTTTTCTTGCGCACGCTGCGCAGCCGCTTGGCCAGCCGCCGCAGCGCGGCGAATTTCTCACCTGGTTTTGCCGGTTGCTGGCTGCCCCACGGCGTCCACAACGCCGTGTCCTTCTTCCTTGTCTGTTCGTCCGTCATCGCCCTGCCGCCCTGCTATGACCGCACTGTCAATTATAAACGTTAATGATCAAGTGTGGCAGAAGTTGCGAGTTTATACGAATCCTGTCCGCGATGCGTGTCACATTCGCGCGAGAATTGCAGGGGTTGGAAACGTTTCGCTGCTGGAGCGTTTCCGTTTCAACGGAAACGCTCCAGCTCTCTGTTTTCACGCAATTCCGGACGGAAAACCGCTGCCGCATTTTTCCTGGAATTGCTGCTAGCGGGTGCGGCCGCGGATCTGCCAGCGTTTGTGGAACCACATCCATTGTCCCGGATCCTGCCGAACCCAGCCCTCGACGGTGTCGTTCATCAATTGGACCATTGCCGCCACCTCCAACTGGCCGGCCTCGTTGCGCGGTAGTTCAAGCTTGTCGCATAGCGTCAACCGGAAGCGGTTGCCGGGCAGGCGCACGGAAAAGACAGGATAGACGTCGCAGTCGAATTGACGCGCCAGTTTTGGTACCAGCGGGCTGGTCTGGCATTGCTGGCCGAAGAAGGTGGACAGCACGCCGTTGGTGAATTTCTGGTCGACGAGCGCACCGACATTGCCGCCGCGTTCCAGCACCTGCGCCATGGCAAAAGAGACGCCGTTCTTGGAGGCCAGCAGTTCCCCCATCGTCGCCGCGCGCGTCCTGAAGATGTATTCGGCAAGGTATGGGTTGTTGGGAGCGCGGAACAGTGCCGACACCGACAGGTCGAACGTAGCAGCGGCTACCGGCAACAGTTCGAAATTGCCCATATGGGCGGTGAAGAAGATGTGCGGCTTCTTCTCATCGCGGATTTTCAGGAAGAGCTCTTTGCCGATCACCTCAACGCGGCCGGGGGTCTCTGCGTCGGGATCGTAGTCGAAGAGCTGCTCTAGGAAGACGTATTCGCCGGCCAGCCGACCCATATTGCCCCACATGTCGGAGGCGATCTTCTCGATCTCGGCGTCGCTCTTGTCGGGATAGGCCTGCTTGAGATTGGCTATCGCGATACGGTGACGCCCGACCATTGGGCCTATCTTGCGCGCGGCACGATCGATGAAGTTGAGGGCGTGATCCGGCGGCAGCATGCGCATGATCGCCAGGATCGCCATCGCGACGCGCGCGGTGAGCCAGTATTCCGCAACCTTGAGGCCGCGCAACGTTTTGTAGACGAGGGGGCGCAGCATTGGTTCGCGTGCGTCGACCATCAGCCCACGCGCAGGATGATCTTGCCGAAAACGTCGCGGCCTTCCATACGCTTCAGCGCAGCGTCGATACCGTCGAAACCGACCTCCGTGTCGATGACGGGTGCAACAAGGCCTGCCGCCATCTTCTGCATGGCATTGGCCATGTTTTCCATGCGGCAGCCGAAGGAGCCAAGCAGCTTGAGCTGCTGCTGGAACAGCATCATCAGGTTCATTTCGGTCGAAACGCCTGAGGTCGAGCCGCAGGTGACAAGGCGACCGCCACGCTTCAGGGAAAACATCGAGCCGGCCCAGGTGTCCTTGCCGACATGTTCGAAGACGACGTCCACGCCCTTCTTCCTGGTGATCTTGCGTACCACGCCCTCAAACCGGTCTTCGCGGTAGTTGATGACATGGTCGGCGCCGAGCGCCTTGGCCTTCTCGATCTTGTCGTTGGAGCCGACGGTGGTGATGACGGTGCAGCCGATTTTCTTGGCGAGCTGGATCGCGGCCGAACCAATGCCGGAGCCGCCGGCATGGACCAGGATCGTCTCACCGGGTTCGAGCTTGGCGTTGTCGAACAGCATGTGTTCGACGGTGCCGAAAGTGACCGGAGCGACAGCCGCACCGATGGCATCGACACCGGGAGGGGCTGGCACCAGCAAGCGGGCCGGCAGGTTGATCTTTTCCTGCGCGAAACCATCGAGGTGAAAACCGTGCACGCCCCCGACATGTTCGCACAGGTTGTCGCGCTTCTCGCGGCAGGCGCGGCACAGCCCGCAGGTGCGGGCGCCGTAGATCGAGACGAGTTGGCCGGGAACCAGGTTGGACACGCCGGGGCCGATAGCCTCGACCTCGCCGGAAGCTTCCGCACCGACGGTGAGCGGCAATTTGCGCTTGGCGAAAGCCATGCCGCGCCAGCCCCACACGTCGATATGGTTCAGCGCCACAGCCTTGATGCGCAGCGTCACTTCGCCGACAGCCGGCGGCGGCGGCGGAGCGACGTCGACCAATTCCAGTCGGCGATCCTCGATGAGTTGCAGTGCGCGCATATGATCTCGCGTCCAGTTTGTTTTGCAGTAGGGCAGGAAGGGAACAGGGCACTAAGGCAGTGACTGCCCTATTCCCTTGCTGTCCTACGTTCAGGGCGCCTTAAACGGGTTCCCGTGCCATGACAAGGCAGGTGTTCTGGCCGCCGAAGCCGAAGGAATTGGACAGAACCGTGCCGACCTTGGCCTCGCGCTTCTTGTTCGGGACCACATCCAGCGCAATCGCCGGATCGGGATTGTCGTAGTTGATGGTGGGCGGGATAACGCCTTCGCGCATGGTCATCAGCGAGAAGGCGGCCTCGATCGCGCCAGCAGCAGACAATGTGTGGCCGATCATCGACTTGTTGGAGGAGATCGGAATCTGGCTGATGCGCTCGCCGAAGACGGTGGACAGCGACAGGTGCTCCATCTTGTCGTTTTCCGGCGTCGAGGTGCCATGTGCATTGATGTAGTCGATCTCGTCCTCGGAAAGACCGGCATCGGCAAGAGCCGCCTTGACCGCTGCGATCGCCGGCGAGCCGTCCGGCTTCGACCGGGTGCGGTGGAAGTCGTCGGCCTTTTCGCCGCAACCGCGCAGGATGCCGAGCACGGTGGCACCGCGAGCCAGCGCGCTTTCCAGCGATTCCAGCACAAGTGCCGCCGAACCTTCAGCCAGGACGAAACCATCACGGTCCTTGGAGAAAGGCTTCGAGGCCTTTTCCGGGTTGTCGTTGGAAGTGGAGAGGGCCGAAAGCAGCGAGAAACGGATCAACGCCTCAGCCGTGGCCGAGCCGTCCGCTCCAACCGACAGCGCGCGATCGCATTCGCCACGACGGATCGCTTCGACGCCAAGCTGGATGGCGGTGGCGCCGGAAGCACAGGCGGTGGAAAGCGTGATCGGCAGGCCGGTGGTGCCGAATGCGTCAGACAGGCGATCGGCGATAGTGCCAAACTGGGCGGAATCGAACATATCAGGCGAATTCAGTCCGCGCGCCACTTCCAGGACGCGCCGGGAAGCGTCTGGTTGATCGCCACCCTTATAGAGGGCCAACCGGTCATGCCAGTCGAGTTCGACCGGAGGCGAGGCGAGGAAGAGTGGGCCACCGAAATTCTCCAGGTCGATACCGGCCTCGGTAACGGCTTCGCGCGCAGCGGTCTCGGCCAGTTCGTAGGTGAGGGCGCTGGCGCCCTTGCTGCTCGATGGCAGGAAATCGACAGTGCCGGAGATGCGCGTGTTCAACTGATCGATTGGAAAACGGGTGATCGGGTGGATGCCCGATTTGCCGGCGGTGAGTGCCGCCCAATTGTCGGCCTTGCCGATGCCCAGTGATGTGACCACGCCGATCCCGGTGACCGCGACGACCGGCCTGCCCAGATGATCCTTCAGCTTTGCCATGCCTCAATCCTTGACCCTAGAGCAATTCCAGCAAAAGTGTGTAGCGGTTTTGCGTCCGGAATTGCGTAAAAACAAAGAGATAGAGCGTTTCCGCGCTTCCGTTAAAAACGGAAACGCTCTTGTTGCCTTGCGGCGGCTGATCCACCCAGCCATGTGCGGCCGGTGGACTCCGCTCAAGCGGCGCTGACCAGCGCTAGGCCCTCGAATTGGTGATAGCCGACCGCCGTTGCCAGTACCTGCTCGGGGATTCCGTCGAAATTGCGCTCAGATGCCGCATCGAAGACAGGATAGGACGCCTTGTTGTGGACCGCGAGCGCAGCGAGCGCCACAGCGAAGGGGAACTGCGCTTCCTTCATATGGCCGGTCAACGTGCCGAAACCGCGCGCGGCCAGCCCCGCATGCGCATCCATCGCCGTCTTCTCGGCCGAGGTGGCGGCATGGCCGCCGGACGCGCCGGAAAGTGCAAGAAGCGGGCCCTGCGGCAGGTTGGCTGCCTTGAGCAACGTTTCGATGGTCGAGCTCAGTTCGCCGCGCTTGCGACGCGCCCGTCCGGAACGAACCGGACCGAGCCCAGCGTAGATGCGGGCGCCACGCTTTTCAGCGTGCTCGCGGCTTTCCAAGACCAGGAATGCACCGCCGGAGCCGGAAACGACGCCGCCGCCCTCAGAACCGGTGCGTTGCCAGACCGGCTTCCACACGCCCCTGTGCAGATAGGCGCCGAGCTCGTAGCCGAGCAGCATGTCGGGATGCTCGGTCTGGAAAGCGCCGCCCACCAGCATGTGCGTGGACTGACCGGAACGGACGCGCGCAGCTGCTGTCTCGACAGCGGCGACGCCTGCGCCTTCCTCCCCCATGAAGGTACGCGAGGAGCCGGTGACCTTGTGCACGATGGAGATATTGCCGGCGAGCAGATTCGAAAGCTGCGCCAGAAACAGAGTCGGCCTCAGTTCGGTGGTCAGTTTCTCGTTGAGCAGGATGTCGAAATCGGCCCGGCTTTCGGACGCCGCCAGGATGTCGTTGTCGACAGCCACATCGCGCTCTCCACCGCCCGCTGCCACCACCATGTCCATGGTGGAGCACAAAGCTTCGTCGGTCTTGATGCCAGCATCGTCCAGGGCGAGGCCTGCCACGTATGTGCCCAGCCGCTGCCAGGTTTCCATCTGGCGCTGGTCGCCGCGCTTGACGATCTGCAGGTTCCAGTCGATCTCGGGCAGAGGATGGACGGTGTAGGGAGCGAAGCGCTCCACGTCGAGCACGGGCCTGGTGCCCGTGGCAGTCAATTTCTGCCAGTGCGCATCCGGGCCTTCCCCGAGGGAGGAAACGAGGCCGATGCCGGTGATGACGACGTCGTAGGATTTCATGGGCGGTTTGTGGGTCAGCGCGCGCCGCCCGTCAAGGGTAGCTGGCGCGCCGGCCCGCCGATTGTCAGGCCGCGCTCTTGGCGGCGACCAGCGCGTCGATCTTCGCGCAGAGGTTCTTCATGACGAAATATTCGTCGGTCGAGGCCTTGCCGTCGTTGACTTCCTGGGTCCACTTCTCGAGCGGGACCTTGATGCCGAATTCCTTGTCGATGGCGAACACGATATCGAGGAAGTCGAGGCTGTCGATGCCGAGATCGTCGATGGTGTGGCTTTCCGGCGTGATCGTGTCGATGTCGATTTCGCTCGTGTCGGCAATGATTTTGGCAACTTTTTCAAACGTCGTGGACACGGGCAATTCCTTCGAGCGGAGCGGATTCAGTATTGGAGGTTGTCGCGCTCTCTAATCCGTTTTGCGTGGCAGGAAAAGGGCGAATGTGCCACGCGGATGTCAAGAAACGCATTTGCACAACCATATAATCGACGCATATCGCAAGGGAAGGCAGGCGGTTTCCAGGTATTTGAAAGGCCGCCAGAGTGTTCCGGCTCTCCTTCTTCTTCGATAAACCTGGGTACTGTTGCTGACCGGTCAGCTTTCGCGAATTCCTGCCAAGGCCGGCTTCAGAAAATGATACGTCCGAGCACGCGCAGCTTCTCGCCGTCGAGGCCGACAATCACCGCTTCGCCCTCGCGAGCACCGGCGCCGGTCAGTGCCTGAATATTTTCCAGATGGGTGATCATCACGAGATTGCCGTCGCCTGTGAAGCCCGCCACTTCCTTTATTACAGCGGCGTTCTGTGTCGCGGCTGTCCCCGAATCTTTCGACAAGAGATCGAGCGCCTCGAATTTCTCGGCCTTGTTGTCTTCAAAGGCGATTCCGGCGGTGTCGAGTGCGCGGCAGTAGCGGCTGGACAGCACCTGGTCGATCGGTGCAGCGCGTGCGGCGAACAGGGCGCCGATCTTGCGTGCCTGCTGCTTGCCACGTTCAGACAGTTTCTGCTGGGTCGCGCATTTGTCGATGTCGAAGCCGGCCGGGTCGCCATTGCCCGTCACCATGGCGTGACGCAGCAGGACGACATGGCCGCCGGTTCTTAGCAATGCCCAGCCGGCTTCGGTCGCTTGTGCAGCGGCTGGAATCAAGAAAAGCAGGACGGCGAGGGTGAGGCGAAGCATGGTGACCTTTCCGTCGTCCCATCGACGCCGGTACGGATCATATAGGGATCGCAAAGCTTGCCGGAAGGCAAGCCGGCAGCGGTTTGCCGGCTGCTCAGGTCAAGCGGGATCTTGCGGTTGCGCGGCCGACGCGGCTCTCCTATCAGTCGGTCATCGAGGGATCTGATGTCGCCGCTTACCGAAACCGTGCTGTTCGTCTTCGGCCTTGTCGCGCTGGGCTATCTGGCTGGGCTCTCCGGCTATCTCAAGGCGCAGAGCGCGGAAGGCGTGGCCGAATTCGCGATCGGCGTGGCGATGCCGCTGCTGCTCTTCCAGACCATGGTAAAGTCCGATTTCCATGGCTCCGCGCCCTGGCTCTTGTGGGCGACCTACTTTTGCGCGGTGGCGCTGACCTGGATCGCGGGCCATCTGGCCACCACGCGGATATTCGGCCGTGACAGCCGCACTGGCATCGTTGGCGGGGTTTCGGCGGCTTATTCGAATGTCGTGCTGCTCGGCGTGCCGTTCATCCTCGGCATCTACGGCCAGCAAGGGTTCGAAGTGTTGTCGCTGCTGGTGTCGGTACACTTGCCGATCATGATGATGGCCTCGATCGTGCTTTTCGAATTGTTTGGCCAAGGCGATGGCAAGGGTGTGCATCCGTTGCGCATGCTGCGCCGTTTCCTGCATAAACTGCTGATCAATCCACTCATCATCGGCATTCTGGCAGGTCTTTCCTGGCGATTGACCGGCATTCCGTTACCCGGACTGGTGTCGCGGCTGGCCGAGGCGCTTGGCGGAACGGCAGCACCTGTGGCTCTTTTTGCCATGGGGCTCGGGCTCAACCGTTTTGGCATTACCGGCCATATAGGCCCTGCGGTCGCCCTTTCGGTGTTGAAGCTGTTCGTCATGCCGGCGATCACGCTTGTCCTGGTGTGGCTGGTCGACCTGCCGCCGCTGACCGCCCAGGTTGCCGTGCTGGTGGCCGCGCTTCCATCCGGTATCAATTCCTATCTGATCGCTGTGCAGTTCAATACCGGGCAGGGGCTTGCCTCCAACCAGATGACGCTCGCCACCGCCAGCGCGGTCGTCACCACCTCGTTCTGGCTGGCGATCACGGCACAAGTATTCGGCTAGGGCTGGATTTGTGCTGGCCTAGTGCTTAGTTTCAGCTATGGCGATTGATCGTTGGGCCGGCTCTGGAGTAAGAGCGATGGTCCAGTTGCGGCAGTGACGCCGAAAACACCCATCGACCCATTCATGACCGGTCCGCAAGCGGCCGAAGGGAGGCTAGACCATGCTTCAGAAAACCAGCCATTTCATGCGGCAGGCCAATCTCATCAACGGCGAATGGGTGCAGGCCGATTCCGGTCAGACCATCGACGTTACCAACCCGGCCAATGGCCTCAAGATCGGCACGGTCCCGAAAGCCGGCGCCACTGAAACGCGCCGCGCCATCGAAGCCGCCCATGCCGCCTTCCTGACCTGGCGCAAGACGTCGGCGCTCGAGCGCTCGAAGCTTCTGCGCAAGTTGCATGACGCGATCATGGACAATCAGGATGCGCTGGCCGAGCTGCTCACCACCGAACAGGGCAAGTCGCTGTTCGAGGCGCGGGGGGAGGTCGGCTCTTCGGCCGCCTATGTGCTTTGGTTCGCCGAGGAAGGTCGCCGCACCTATGGTGATGTCGTGCCGTCGCCTTGGGCCGACCGCCGCATCATCGTAACCAAGGAGCCAGTCGGTGTCGTCGCCGCGATCACACCGTGGAACTTCCCGTCCTCCATGCTGGCCCGCAAGCTGGGACCAGCACTGGCTGCCGGCTGCACCGCTGTCGTCAAGCCGGCCACGCAGACGCCATATTCGGCGCTGGCCTGGGGTGCGCTGGCCGAGGAAGTTGGCTTCCCGAAGGGCGTGGTCAACATCGTTACCGGTGCCGCCGGCGAAATCGGCGACGAACTCTGCTTCAATCCGCTGGTCAAGAAAATCACCTTCACCGGCTCGACCCCTGTCGGCAAGATGCTGATCGAGAAGTCGGCCAAGACAGTCAAGAAGGTGTCGATGGAACTCGGCGGCAATGCGCCGTTCATCGTCTTCGACGACGCCGATCTCGACCGCGCGGTCGATGGCGCGATCACCGCGAAATTCCGCAACTCCGGCCAGACCTGCGTCTGCACCAACCGCTTCTTCGTGCAGGCTGGCATTTACGACAAGTTCGTCGAGAGGCTGACCGCAGCGACTGCCAAGCTGAAGGTTGGTTCCGGCCTCGAGGAAGGCGTGCAGCAGGGGCCGCTGATCGACGAAAAGGCAGCGTTGAAGACCGCGGAATTCGTGGCTGATGCCAAGGCCAAGGGCGGCAAGATCGAGACCGGCGGCAAGCCTCATGCTCTCGGCGGCTCGTTCTTCGAGCCAACCGTGATCAGCGGTGCGACGCCCGACATGATGTTCATGAAGGAAGAGATTTTCGGGCCCATCGCGCCGGTCTTCAAGTTCAAGACCGAGGAAGAGGCGGTTGCGCTGGCCAACGATACCGAATTCGGCCTGGCCTGCTATTTCTACACCGGCGATCTCGGCCGCGCCTTCCGTGTCATGGAAGGGCTGAAATACGGCATGGTCGGTGTCAACGAAGGCCTGATCACCACGCCGGAAGCGCCGTTCGGTGGTGTCAAGGAATCCGGCCTCGGCAAGGAAGGCGGACATCAGGGCATCGAGGACTATCTCGATACCAAATATGTCTGCATTGGCGGTCTCGGGCTCTGATCGATATGCGGGCCGGTTCGGCAAAGCTGGCCGGCCCGCTTTAGCTGCATGAAAGACGGCGAACTCTTCGGGACCGCGCAAACGGGGGAGGCGATCCGCCGCTTCACCGTCCGTGGTGGCGGGCTCTCGGCCAATATCCTCAACTGGGGCGCAGTCATCCAGGACCTGCGCCTAGCCGGCCATGACGCACCGCTGGTGCTGGGCTTCGACAGCTTCGAGGCCTACGAAAAGGGTAATCTCTATTTCGGAGCGGTTGTGGGGCGCTTTGCTAACCGCATTCATGATGGCCGCTTCATGCTGGCTGGCCAGCGCTATCAGACAGATCGCAATTTCCTGGGCAAACACGCGCTGCATGGCGGCTCGGGCGGTTATGCTGGCCGGGCCTGGGAGGTTTCGCTGCATGGGCGTGACTTCGTCACATTAAGCTTGCACGATCCGGCCGGCACAATGGGCTTTCCCGGTGCGCTCGACGTGACCTGCACGTACCGGCTGAAAATCCCCGGTACGCTGTCCGTGGAATTCGCCGCTACCGCTGACGAAGCGACGGTGTGCAATCTCACCCAGCACTCCTATTTCAATCTCGACGACGGTGGCGCGGGCGACGTGCTGGATCACCGTGTGATGATCCCGGCCGGCGCCTATCTGCCGGTCGATGCTGAGATGATCCCGACAGGTGTCGTACAGCCGGTTGACGGTACACCGCTCGATTTCCGTCAGGCGCGAGAACTGCGCAGCGAGGGCGAGCAGTTCGTCTACGACCACAATTTCTGCCTGGCCCCGGCACGTGGGTCGATGCGGCAGGCAGCCTGGGTACAGGGCGCCAGCTCCGGTGTCGAAATGGAAGTGTGGACGACGGAGCCGGGTGTGCAGCTCTATGGCGGAGGGTACATCGCGCCGTCTACGCGGGGTCTTGGCGGGTTGGGCTACCGGCGCTTTTCGGGCCTGTGCCTGGAAACGCAGGTCTGGCCCGATGCACCCAATCGGTCCTACTTTCCGCAGGCGACCCTTCTGCCCGGCGAAACCTACCGTCATGTGACGGAATATCGGTTTCGGCTGCCGGGGTAGTCCGGCTCCAGCCTATTTGCCGAACGCCTGCCGCAACATTTCGAACGGAGCGAGCGCGCCACGCACCTGCACGACCGTGGAGGCGACACTGTGCGCGCGCCGCGCCGCATCGGCAGGCTTCAGGCCAGCCTGGCGGGCGGCGAGATAGCCACCGTTGAAGGAATCGCCGGCACCCGTGGTGTCGACAGGTCTGGCGACATGGATGGCGGCAACCTCCTGCCTATCCGCGCCAGCGACGACCAGTGCCGGCAACTCGCCATTCTTGACGATGACTTCACGCACCGAATGGCCGATCCGGCCGGCGGTCTCTTCGGGCGTGCGGTCGCCATGCAGCATCTGTTCGTCGGGAAAGGTCGGTAACGCGATATCGCTGACGGCGAGCGCCTCGGCGATTGCCGCCTGCGCGGTTTCGCGGTCCGGCCACAGGCGCGGCCGGTAGTTGGGATCGAAGGCGACCCGGCTTCCAGCCGCGCGGGCATCGGAAACGGCTCTCAGCAAAGTCTTGCGCGCATCAGGATCCAGAATTGCCAAAGTGATTCCGGAAAAGTAGACAAGCGACTGATTTTCCAGATTTTTTCCTAAAGCAGCTGGATCCGAAGCCAGCTGCCGTGCTGCCGAATCGGAGCGCCAGTAGGTGAAGGAGCGTTCCGCGCCTTCGAGCGTGATGGCGTAGAGGCCAGGCCGTGCACCCGTGATGACAGGGCTCGCGCCAATGCCAATGCCGTTCTCCGCGAAAAACTCGATCTGGCGCTGCGAAAAGGGATCGTCACCGAAGGCTGAGACATAGGTTGCGGAACCACCTGTGAGTGCCGCCAGCGCCCACAGCGTGTTGAACGTGTCACCGGCAAAGCCCAGCCGCCAGTCCGGTCCATTCTGGCCAGACAATTCCAGCATGCATTCGCCGATCGCGGCGACACCCTTTGCCGACATAACCCGTCTCCCTGAGCGATCCGCTGTAGCTTTTTGTCGAAGCGCGCGCCATGCCTGCTTTCTGCCGTCAGCGAGATCGCAACACTTTCCCACAAGCCGGCGGGATGCTAGGCGCAGTCTTTAACGTTCACAGGCATGATGTGGGGCTTCATTGGCACCGTTCTGGCGTTATCTGGTTGCTTGCATAGGGCTGATCGCCGTGGTGCTCGGCGTTCTGGCGGCGGTTTACATGACTGCGCCCAACACGCCGCCTGCCGCTGCGCCGGAAACCGGCCAGACACGGGGGAGCGAGAAAGGCATATTCGTTGCGACCTTCGTGCCACAAGACGGGGCGGCGAAGCAGAACGAACTGCAGGACTGGGTCCTGACGCTGAAGACCGCCGCGGGCATGCCGGTGGAGAATGCGACGATCGAGGTTGCCGGCGGCATGCCGCAACATGCGCATGGCTTGCCGACCAGCCCGAAGATGACAGACTATCTGGGCGAGGGCCGTTACCGGATTTCCGGCATGAAGTTCTCCATGAGCGGCTGGTGGCAGCTGAAACTGGGTATTTCGGCATCAACCGGATCCGATACGGTAGTGTTCAACATCGTGTTGTGAGCATGAGACGTTTTCCAGCGCAATTCCAGGAAAAGTGCGTAGCGGTTTTCCGTCCGGAATTGCGTAGAAACAAAGGGTTAGAGCGTTTCCGCGTTTCCGTGAGAAACGCTCTGGGCATTGCCCTTGTCCTGTTGCTGGCAGCTGTTGTTGCCGGTTGCGGCAGGCCGCAATTCTCAGAAGCTGAAAAACGGACCATCGCCAGCCTCGCGCTGAGCGCCTTGCCTCCGTTGAAATCCGACACCACCAATCACTATGCGGATGATCCTGGCGCGGCTGCGTTGGGCGCGACCCTGTTTTTCGATTTCTCCTTGAGCCGGAACGGTACGGTTGCCTGTTCCACCTGCCATCAGATCGGCCAGCAATTCCAGGACGGTCTACCGCAGGGAATGGGCGTCGGGCGTACCAACCGGCGTACCCAGTCCCTTGCCGGCGTCGCCTACAGCCCGTGGCTGTTCTGGGACGGCCGCCGCGACAGCCTGTGGGCGCAGGCGCTGGTGCCGCTGGAAAACCCGCTCGAACAGGCCGGAAACCGTGCGGCCTATGCGCGCTACGTCAAGGCACGGTTTGGCGAACGCTACGAGCGCATTTTCGGGTCTCTGCCCGATTTTTCCAATGTGCCGACCAATGCCAGCCCGCTGGGTTCTGCGACGGAACAAGCCGCCTGGAACGGGATGAACGACGCGCAGCGTGATGGCATCAACCGTGTCTTCGCCAATATCGGCAAGGCACTGGCCGCCTTTCAGCGCTCCATCAACCCCAAGGAAGCGCGATTCGACCGCTTCGCGGTGGCAATTGCCGCCGGCACGGAGCCGAAGGATGACGCCGTCCTTTCGCCTGAGGAAATCCAGGGGCTGAAACTGTTCATCGGCAAGGCGAATTGCTCGACATGCCACAACGGTCCGTTGTTCACCGACCATGCCTTCCACAACACGGGTGTGCCGCCTGTGGCAGACCTGCCCCCGGATCGTGGTCGCGTCGATGCGATCGCCCAGGTCGATGCTGATCCGTTCAATTGCCTTGGTCCATACCGTGACGGTGGCCCGGAAGCCTGCGGCGAACTGAAGTTCATGGTTCGTGACAAGCCGGAGCTGATCAGAGCCTACAAGACACCGTCGCTGCGCGCTGTCGCCGGCCGGCCGCCTTACATGCATGCCGGCCAGTTTGGCTCTCTCGGAGAGGTCGTGGCGCATTATGCCAAGGCGCCGTCCAGCGTCGAAGGCATTTCGGAAGTGCATCCGCTGCAGCTTTCCGAGCGGGAGCGGGAAGCACTCGTGGCGTTCCTGATGACGCTGTCGCCTTGAGTAAATGCGCTGCCCGGTAGTGGCTAACGCATCGGCCCGAAAATCGGAATCGATTTTCGGGCCGATGCGCAGATTCAAAGTGTTAGAGCGTCCTTTGCGCGTCCGAATGGACGCGCGGCTCTCTAACGGTCCTTCACTGTTTCCATCGCCACGAAGGTCGAGGTCTGCGCGACATGCGGCAGCGCGGAGATACGCTCGCCGAGAACGCGCCGGTAGGCGGCGATATCGCGGGTGCGAACCTTGAGCAGATAGTCGAAGCTCGCCGCCATCATGTGGCACTGTTCGATTTCGGGAACAGCCTGAACTGCACGGTTGAAGGCATCCAGCGCGCTGGAGCGGGTGTCTGAGAGCTTTACCTGCACGAACGCGACGTGGCCTTCCCCCATGCGCTCCCGGTCGACGATGGCGGCATAACCTCGGATGAAGCCATCTTTCTCCAGCCGTTTGACGCGCGCCTGTACTGGCGTCTTGGAGAGACCGACCTTGGTCGCCAGTTCCGACATGGACTGCCGGCCATTCCTGGCCAGAGCGGACAGGATGTTGCGGTCCAGTCGGTCCAATTGGTCTTCAGTGGTCAATTTCACGGTCCAATATGTATCTTGACGTAAGATTCATAGATCAAATGGACTACATTTGCCAATTCTTTGGATCGGTGGCGATACCGGCTTCGTGCTAATTTTTGCCATCCGTTCCCCGGACACGTTCATTCGCGCTTTCAAAGGACCGCCATGCCCGCGCTCGCCACCATCCGCCAGCAGATCCGCGCCAACTATCTCCCCGATGAAGGCGAGGCCGTGAAACGGCTGGCTGCGGCCACCGGACTGTCGGTCGATGAGCGCAAGGCGATCTCCAAACGTGCCGCCGATCTGGTGCGCGCGGTGCGCGGTTCGGCTGATCCACGCCTGATGGAAGTTTTCCTCTCGGCTTACGGGCTTTCGACCAAGGAAGGCGTGGCGCTGATGTGCCTGGCGGAAGCGCTGTTGCGCGTCCCGGACGCCGAGACGATGGACGACCTGATCGCTGACAAGATCGCGTCGCACGACTGGTCGTCACATTCGGGCTCGTCATCCTCGATCTTCGTCAACGCCTCGACCTGGGCGCTGATGCTGACGGGCCGCGTGCTGGATGAGGGCGAGAGGGGTATCGAAGGTACATTGCGCGCCATGGTGCGGCGGCTAGGCGAGCCGGTGATCCGCAAGGCCGTTGCGGCGGCAATGCGCGAGATGGGCGAGCAGTTCGTGCTCGGTCGCACCATTGCCGAGGCGGTCAAGCGCGGCAAGTCGATGACGCAGAAAGGTTATCTCTATTCCTTCGACATGCTCGGCGAAGCCGCCCGCACCGAACATGACGCGTTGCGTTACCTGAAGGCCTATGCCGACGCCATCGCCTCGCTGGCATCCGGCGCCAAGGGGGATGACATCCGTCTTAACCACGGCATCTCGGTGAAACTCTCGGCGCTGCATCCACGATATGAGGTGGCGCAGAAGGAGACGATGCTGCCGGTGATGGCCGACCGGCTGCTGTCGCTCGCACGCGCTGCGCGCAAGGCCCGCATGGGCTTGAACATCGACGCGGAAGAGGCTGATCGGCTTGATCTTTCGCTCGATGTCATCGAGCGCGTGCTGGCTGATCCGGAGCTTGCCGACTGGAATGGTTTCGGTGTCGTCGTGCAGGCCTACGGTCCGCGAGCGGCCTTCACCATTGACTGGCTGCACGCGCTAGCGACCAAATTGGACCGCAAGATCATGGTGCGGCTGGTCAAGGGCGCTTATTGGGACACCGAGATCAAGCGCGCGCAGACACTCGGCCTTACCGGCTATCCGGTGTTTACGCGCAAGGTGAATACCGACGTGTCGTATATCGCCTGTGCCCGCAAGTTGCTTGGCATGACCGATCGCATCTACCCGCAGTTCGCCACGCACAATGCCCATACGGCGGCGGCCATCCTGTCGATGTCGTCGGATCGGGACAGTTTCGAGTTCCAGCGCCTGCACGGTATGGGAGAGCAGTTGCACGAGACGATCCGCAAGGCGGAGGGCACGCGCTGCCGCATCTACGCACCAGTCGGCGCGCATTCGGACCTGCTCGCCTATCTGGTGCGGCGTCTTCTCGAAAACGGTGCCAATTCCTCCTTCGTGCACCAATTGACCGACGAGGACGTGGCGCCGGAAGAAATCGCGCGCGATCCGCTTGAAGCCACCGAGACCCAGGGTCCTGCGGCCAATCCGAATATCGTGAAACCCGCGGAGATCTTCGGCGTAGGCCGGCGCAATGCCAAAGGCTGGGACATCACCGATACGGTCACCCTGGCAGAGATCGACAAGGCCAAGGCGGCTTTTGCCGGTGCCAGTCATTGGACGGCGAAGCCGATCACCCGCGCTGCCGGCTATGGCCAGGAGCGGCCGGTGCTCAATCCGGCGCGGCCGTCGGAAAGCGTGGGAACGGTCGTCGAGGCTGCGGCAAAGCAGGTGACGACAGCGGTGCGTTTCGCGGTCGAGGCGCAGCCGGCCTGGGCCAAACGGGCGGTCGGCGAACGTGCCGTCATCCTTTCCCGCGCGGCGGACCTTTACGAGAAGCACGCTGTCGAGTTCTTCGCGCTTGTCACGCGTGAGGCAGGAAAGACGCTGGCTGATGGCGTTGCAGAAGTGCGTGAAGCGGTCGATTTCCTGCGCTATTATGCTGCGCAGGCAGCTCAAGTCGAGACCGGCACCGAGGCGCGTGGCGCCATCGTCTGCATCTCGCCGTGGAATTTTCCGCTCGCCATCTTCACGGGCCAGATCGCCGCAGCACTTGTGACCGGCAATTCGGTGATCGCCAAGCCAGCCGAGCAGACACCGCTGATCGCCTATCGTGCGGTCGAACTGCTGCGCGAAGCGGGGGTGCCGGAAGATGTGATCCAGTTGCTGCCTGGCGACGGTCCCAATGTCGGCGCGCCGCTGACCGCCGATCCGCGCATTGCAGGTGTCTGCTTCACCGGCTCGACCGAGGTGGCCAAGCTGATCGAGCGGCAACTGGCCAAGACGGCGGCGCCCGATGCGATGCTGATTGCCGAGACCGGCGGCCTGAACGCCATGATCGTCGATTCCACCGCGCTGCCAGAGCAGGCTATCCGCGATGTGCTGGCGTCTTCCTTCCAGAGTGCCGGGCAACGCTGTTCTGCGCTGCGGGTGCTCTATGTCCAGAAGGATGTGGAAGCCAAGATGCTGGAGATGCTGAAAGGTGCGATGGATGCGCTCAACATAGGCGATCCGTGGCAGATCTCGACCGATGTCGGCCCGGTCATCGACGATGAAGCGCAAAAGTCGATCCGGGACTACAGCGCCAGGATGGCTGGCGAGGGGCGCGCGATCGCGCAACTTGCAGTGCCGCAGGACGGTCGGTTCGTGGCGCCCGCAGTCTTCCGCGTCAAAGGCATCGAGGAGATGGAACGCGAGGTGTTCGGTCCGGTGCTGCATGTCGCCACCTTCGACGCCGACGAGATCGAGTCCGTGATCGCCGCCATCAACCGCAAGGGCTATGGGCTGACCTTCGGCCTGCACACCCGCATCGATGGCCGCGCGCAGCATTTCGTCGACGGCATCCATGCCGGCAACATCTATGTGAACCGCAACCAGATCGGTGCGGTCGTCGGCTCGCAGCCGTTTGGTGGTGAAGGTCTGTCCGGCACGGGACCCAAGGCCGGCGGCCCGCATTATCTGCGCCGTTTCCGCAAGGGAGCGGAGGCCGGCACGGCGCTTGCCGACGGGCGGGTTGCGACTGCGAGGGAACTTGCCGACAACATGCCCGATCCGGCACTTGGCGGCTGGTCGACCCGGCTGGACCGCATCGCCATCCTGCGCAAGCATCTGCGCGGCAAGGCGGCGGATGCCATCGGCGCCGCGGCCGGGCTCGAATTCGGCCAGGTCGATCTTCCAGGACCGACGGGCGAGGCGAACACGCTGTCGCTGATGCCGCGCGGCCGCGTGCTGGTGCTTGGTCCGGATGCGGAGACGCTTTTGGCGCAGGCGGTGCAGGCACTTGCCGCCGGCAATGCCGTTCTGGCGGTCGCGCCCGGTGCATTGGGCGCTCTGTCGGCGCTGACCGGCAAAGGGCTGCCGATCGCAGCCATCGATGCCAGGCTGGATGCCGATGCCATCAGCGCGCTTACGCTGGATGTGGTGGCTTTCTCGGGCACGTCGGACGATGCTCGCGTGTTGCGCACCGCGATTGCCGGGCGCGGCGGACCTATCGTGCCGCTGGTCAACGAGGCGATCTATCCAGCCGCCTATGCACATGAACGCGCGGTCTGCGTGGACACAACCGCAGCCGGCGGCAACGCCAGCCTGCTGGCGGCGGTGTGAGGCAACTGCTGCAGTAAGACTGAATAGCCAGTTATAGACTGGGGGCTGGGCTCGTCAGGAAGCGACGAGCCCATTTTTTCGAAGGCTCAAGCGCCTTCGACGACCGAAAAGCCTTCGAATTGCGGATGACCGAGATAGTGCACCTTGCCGGTGCCGGCATTCTTGTGCGCGGCACGGAAGTTCTCCGACTTCGTCCAGGCGACGAAATCATCATGGCTTGCCCAGATCGTGTGCGAGGCGAACAGCGTATAGCCTTCGGCCTCGTTGACCGGCCCGCGCAGCAGGTGGAATTCCTTGAAGCCTGTCATTTCCGACAGCGAAGAATCGCGGTTTTTCCAGACTTCCTCGAAGGCCTCTTCCGAGCCGTTCTGTACCTTGAAGCGGTTCATGGCGATGTACATGGTTTTCCTTTCAGGATTGAAGGTTGAAAACGGGGATGAAGGTCAAAACGGCCCGACCTCGATAGGAACCAGCCAGAATTTGCGACCGGTCTCGGGCGGAATGGGAGGGAAAGGGGCGGTGCCCTTCACCATTGTGACCGCGAATTTGTCGAGGGTCTGCGAGCCGGAGCTCCTGTCAAGTTTAATGTCGGTGACGCTGCCATCCGCATTGATGACGAAACTGATCCAAGCGTTGCGGGTGGCCTCCACTTGGGTGGCCTGGGAAATTTGCCGGTTGGCGCGAGCCAGCTTCCTTTGCACGAGCGCTTCGTATCCAGATGCTATTGCATTGCCTGTCGTCGACTGTTGGCGTTGCGTTCCCGTGGTCGTTGCCTTGCCGTCTTCTCGGCCTTCACTTGCGCCGCGCATTGCGTCCGACGGGGCGCGGCCGTTTGCGCCTTGCTCGGACTTTGGCCGTTGCGGTCTCTGTGCCTGGGCAGCCTGCTGCTTCGTAAGTTCTCGCTCCGCCTCGCTCGGTTCTGGCATCACCGGCCGTAATATTTCCAATGTCGCCTTCGGTGCGGCCTCCTGCAGGGCGACTGCATCTTTTTCAGCCTGCGTCTGCCTATCATGAAGGATTTCAGGAGCGGGTTTGACCGGCTCCTGCTGCTCCAGTTCCTTGCGCGGTTGCGCTGTTTCCCTGGCCGGCTGCACCGGTCGAGCGGGCGGCTCTTTCTTTGGTTGAGCTTCGCGGGCCTGCTGTAGGTCACTTTCCGGAACGACGGTAACCTCGGTGACGTCCGGTTGCTGCCGGCCACCGGAAATTGAAGGTGTTTCGCTGTTGCCGATCCTGGTCGGGTCTTGTCCATCACCGCCTGCCGTCTCATTGAGAGAGCGCGGCGGCAGGATGCTTTCAGGCGCCAGGATCAGCATGGCCGCAATCGCCACGTGGAAGAGGAGCGAGGCGGCGAAAGCCAGCGACCATTTGCGCTTCGAGCCGACAGCCTCGTTGGCGTGATTGGGCTCCGCAAGCGCTGGGTGGACCTCGGCATCGGCGGTGTCATCGAGGCTGGCGGCCTCGGGCGGATCCGGCTGCAGGACGCCGCCAGGGATGGTGATCTGCGGGTCTTCCGGCTGCGGGGCATTCGGTCCCGCAAACGGCTGGAACGATACTCTGTTCGGAAAAGCCGGTTGCGGGTCCAAAGTCGAAGTTCCTGTTCATGACGGAAACTCAGACCCCGAAGGTGATGCCCGCCTTGCTGCCGGTCTTGAGGTCACGCATGCAGGCGGTGGGCTCGATGCCCTGACCGACGCATTCCGTTGCACTGTTGACCAGCACGCGGCTGATCTTCGAACAAGTCGTACCCGAAAGATCGAAACGCGTCACCTTCGTCTTGCCGGCTGACAATTCCTTGAAGTCGAGCACCGTCATGCGGTCGACGACGCCGGCTTCGTTGAACAAGGCGATCTCAAAGGCGGCCTTCGTGAGGCCGCTGCCCAGATTGTTGGCGACGACAAAGGTCAGGCGGCAGCCTTTGTCCGACGGCTGCGCCGCGTTCAATTCCAGGGAAAGCGAAGCCGCCTGCTCGGCAAATACGGGGCCGACACCGGCAGGGAAGGCGGTGAGGGCTGCAAACAGGGCGAGCGACTTCGCTTTCATGGTCAGCCTCCGAAGCGCATCGTCGCGCCAAGTTTGAAGGTCACGCCCGGCTCGTAGATCGTCGAGGTGGTCGTGGCATTGAGCGGGTTGGCGTATTTGACGTCGAAGATGTTGTCGACGCGGAAGTCGACCTTGAGGTTGTCATTGGCCTTGTAGGAGGCGAAGGCGTTGACCAGCGTGTAGTCTCGGGCCGCCTTGTTGCCCTCCGGCGCACCATTGTACTGGACCTCGCCGCCGATGGTCAGCCTGTCCTCGAAGAAGCGGAAACCGAGCTGGGCTGCCACCTGCGCGGATGGGACCGTTGTCAGGTCGGCGCGCACGCCCTTGTAGGAGACCGTATGACCGTCAATGACCGAGGCCGACAGGCCAGCGAAGCCCCACGCTGCGTCATAGACGCTTTCGAACTCGAAACCGTTGATCTTGGCCTTGGCGAAGTTCTGGTACTGATAGCAGATCGGAATCATGCCGCCGCGGCGGCAGCCACTGGTCGGGTCGAATGCCGACAGTTGCACGCCGGAAATGTAATCGGTGACGTCGTTGTTGAAATAGGCAGCCTTGATGCGCAGGGCGTCGTCCGGCTGAAAGATACCGTCGGTGGTGTAGTTCAGGCCAGCTTCCCAGGTCTTTCCGGTTTCAGGCTTCAGGTTCGGGTTGGGCAGGAACGGGAAGGAGACACCGGCCGGGTGCAGGCCGCTGATGAAGGTCTCGGTGAGCGACGGCGAACGGTAGCCCTCGGCGTAGGTCGTGTAGAGCTGCAGGCCATTCAGGCCTGGCGCCTCGAAGGGAGATATGCCAACCGTGATGCGCGGCGACACGCGATCCCCCGAGGTCTCCGAACTTGAACCCTTCAGGCTGTAGCTGTCGTAGCGCAGCCCGGCGATGACTTCCAGCCATTCCCAGGTCAGCTTGTCCTGGATGTGCGCACCGCCGACGTTACGCTTGCCGCCCGGCGTATAGAAGGCGTCGCCTGCCGCAAGACCGGTGGTCTCGACATCATCGGCCACCCAGTCACCACCATAGGTCAATTCGTGATTGATGCCGGACGTCTCGAAGCGAGAGGTGTTCCACACGTCGATGCCGAAGGTGCCGATGTCATAGGTGGTCTTGGAGCCCGCCGGGAGCGTCGTCGGGCGGCCGGTGATCGGGTCGAAACGACCGCCGAGCGGGATCAGGCTGGTCTGGTCGAGCGTGGCCTTGTTGTAGGAAAGGTTGACGTTGAGGTCGAGCCAGCTCTTGTCCTCATCGGTCAGGTTGTAGCGGCCGGTGAAGGTGTTCTGCTTCATGTCGAGGTCGTAGGCGGGCCTGCCGCCGCTGACCTCGTTCCAGCTCTCGCTGTTGCCGATCCAGCCGAGCTTCAACGTCGAGTTCTCGGTCGGGCGGATTGTGCTCTTCAGCATGCCGCTCAAGACGTCGAAGCCGCTGCCGCCAACCTTGTTGCCACCGCCGTCCTTGTAGTCGCTGTAGTCGCGGTAGACGATGTTGCCGAGCACGTCGAAATTGTCGTTGAATTTGTAGGCGCCGGTCGCGCTGGTGGTCCAGCCCTTGCCGTTGCTCTCGTAGCGGCCGGACAGCGACGTCGCCCAGGTCTCGCCGGGCTTCAGGAAGTCTTCGGCGTCTTTGGTGTCGAACATCACGACGCCGCCGATGGCGCCCGAACCATAGGTGTTGGCAACCGGACCGCGGATGACATCGACCGACTTGATGAGTTCAGGATCAATGTAGAATGTCGACTGCGTGCCGTGGTCGGAGCGCTGGAAATTCTGGCGGGCACCGTCGACGATGACGGCAACACGGCCGAAATCCTGGAGGCCACGGATGTTGATGGAGGAGGCGGTGCGGCGGGCGTCGGCCTGTACGGTGACACCGGGAACGCCGCGCAGCAGTTCGTTGGGGGTTGCAGCCATGCGGCGCTCGATCTGCTCCTGATCGACATGGCTGACCGAGGCCAGCGCCTTGATCGCGCTCTCGCCGGTGCGACTGATGAGCATGATCTTGTCGAGCAGGGTGCTGCCCTGGGTATCAGGCTTGGCCGCTTCGGCGGGTTGGCCGTTCTGCGCTGCGGCTTGTGCCGCCGGTTTGGCCGTCTCTTGAGCCAGCGATGCGCCTGATAGTAGCGCCGTAACGGCGACACCGGCAGTCAGCACGGCTAGCCTTTTTGTTATGGCGCTGCATGCGCCATAAGAATCCTCGGCCTGTCCAGACCGCTCAGTCGTCCCCACGCCCATCTCCAACTCCAAAATCCTGTCTGTGTGCTGGCTCGCCGTGGGGCTGGCTCGCATCTTTTTCGTTCGGCCGGCATGTTAAATGTTGACTCATCTAGTCCGGTATTGCACTGACTAATAAACATGAGTATTCAAGTCAACAAATGAATCGGCCTTTTGCAGGAAGCCGGGTGCGTCCCGGCGAGATCAGGAGTGGACCACGATGAACACACACAACCCTGACGACTTCCGTTTCCGCTACCGCCGGCCAGAAGTGCAGGCGCAATTGCGTGTCGAACGGATGCCGCTTTCGGTCAGGACGCTGACCAGCAACTCGCTTTTCCAGGGCGAACACGAGATCGGCATCGAGCATCATGGTGCGCTCTACCGACTCAAGATCACCCGCCAGGGCAAGCTCATCCTCAACAAGTAAGGTAGCAAGGGTAGGGACGGAAATGGACCAGCGCGTAAAGCCAGCCCCGCACGAAATTCGGCGGACGCGAGCGGAAAACCCCAAGACGCGCGAGCGCGATCTCGCTGCACAGCTCGGCATTTCAGAAGCCGAACTGGTGGCCGCGCATTGCGGCGAAGGGGTGACGCGCGTCGAGCCACGCGTCAATGATCTTCTGACCGGCCTGGAGCCGGTCAGCGAGGTCATGGCGCTGACCCGCAATGAGAGCGCGGTCCATGAAAAGATCGGCGTCTATGACAAGGTCGTCACCGGCGAACACACGGCGATGGCATTGGGTGAGAATATCGATCTCCGGATCTTCCCGAAGGTGTGGGCACACGGTTTCGCCGTCGAAAAGCGCGATGGCGATCAAATCCGCCGCAGCCTGCAATTCTTCGACGCCGCGGGCGATGCCGTGCACAAGGTGCATCTGAGGCCCGCATCCAACCTCTACGCTTATCAGAAGCTGGTCGATCAGCTCGTTTCGCCGAACCAGGAGCCGACGGTTGCTCTTGGCGCCGTTGCTGAAGAGGATGCTCCGGGCGAACTGACGCCGCAGACGGTCGATGACCTGCGTGAACGCTGGAGCAAGCTGACGGACGTCCATCAGTTCTTCGGCATGCTGCGCACGCTGAAACTCAGCCGCCAGCAGGCGGTGCAGGTGATTGGCCAGGACTATGCCTGGAAACTCGATCCATCGGCTGTAACGGCGATGTTCCATGGCGCGGCCGAAAGTGGTCAGCCGATCATGTGCTTCGTTGGCAACCGTGGCTGCATCCAGATCCATTCCGGTCCGGTCAAGTCGATCACGCCGATGGGACCATGGATCAATGTGCTTGACGAGACGTTCCATCTGCATCTGCGGACCGACCACATCGCCGAGGCCTGGGCTGTGCGCAAGCCGACCAAGGACGGTCATGTCACTTCGCTGGAGGCCTATGGTGCAGACGGCAAGATGATCATCCAGTTCTTCGGCAAACGCCATGAAGGTGAAGTCGAACGCGCTGATTGGCGTTCGCTGGCGGAAGGCCTGCCGCGGCTGGCAGAGCAGAGCGCTGCGTGATGTGTGTCGTCATGAAGAAGCTGGCGCGGATGGCCGTTTTCGGCGCCGCGCTGGCAACCATTCCGCTCGCCACCGTATCGGCAAGCGACAATGGCGCAGTGTTTTCCGATACAAAGCGCATCGTCGCCGTCGGCGGAGCGGTGACCGAGATCGTCTATGCGCTGGGTGAGGAGGGCAAGCTTGTTGCCCGCGATTCCACCAGCGTCTACCCGGAAGCGGCGTTCAAGCTCCCGGATGTAGGCTATATGCGCGCACTGTCGCCGGAAGGGGTACTTTCGGTCAATCCAACCGGAATCCTTGCCCTCAAGGGTAGCGGTCCGAAGGATGCGATCGATGTTCTGAAAAAGAGCAGCGTGCCCTTCATCGAAGTGCCTGAAACTTATGATCACGCTGGTGTGCTGGAAAAAATCCGCGTCGTCGGCAAGGCGCTTGGCGCCGAAGCCAAGGCGGAGAAACTGGCCACCGAGCTGGACACCAAGCTGAAGGCTGCGGAAAAGCAGACGGCAGACGTCAAGGACCGCAAGCGAGTGCTGTTCGTTTTGTCGATGCAGAACGGCAAGATTCTCGCTGCCGGGTCCAACACGGCAGCCGATGGCATCATCAAGATGGCCGGTGCCATCAATGTGGCTGCCGAAGTACCCGGCTACAAGCAACTTGCCGATGAAGCGGTGGTGACCGCGGCACCGGATGTCATCCTGATGATGACGCATGCCGGCCCGCCGGTTCCGGACGAGGCGCTGTTTGGCAATCCGGCGATCGCCGAGACGCCGGCTGGTAAGCAGAAGAAGGTGATCCGCATGAACGGCGCCTATCTTCTCGGCTTTGGTCCACGCACCGCCTACGCCATTCACGATCTCGCCGCAGCTTTCTACGGCAACAAGATCGCCGATTGAGCGGCGCGTGCCATGGTTGATCATTCCATTGCCGGTCCGTCCGGCTTGATGGTGCGCAAGGCAGCCGGCGATCGCTCGGCGCGTGCGCGCCTTGCCATCGTCCTCCTAGCGGTGCTGCTTGTGGCTGTTGCGCTGTTCAGCCTCACCGCCGGCGCTTCCGACGCTTCGGCCGTCGATGCCCTGCGCGACTGGTTTTCTGGTCCGGACGCCGCCGATCGCGTGTTGAGTGCCCGCGATCGCATCATCATCTATGATATCCGCCTGCCACGCGTCGTCCTGGGAGCGTTGATCGGGGCGGCGCTGGCCGTATCCGGTGCCGTCATGCAGGGCCTGTTCCGCAACCCGTTGGCCGACCCCGGCATTGTCGGCGTCTCCGCCGGGGCGGGACTTGGCGCGGTTTCGGTCATCGTACTCGGCGGCACCGCGCTGGCGCCTTTCACGATGCTGCTGGGTTCAATGGCATTGCCGCTTGCGGCTTTCGTTGGCGGCCTGGTCACGACACTGATCCTCTACCAGGTGGCGACGCGGCAGGGGCGTACCTCGGTCGCGACCATGCTTTTGGCCGGCATCGCGCTGTCTGCGTTGGCCATGGCTCTCACTGGCGTGCTGATCTACATGGCGGACGACCGTCAGCTGCGCGATCTTACTTTCTGGCAGCTCGGCTCCCTGGCCGGTGCGACCTGGACCAAGATTGGTACAGCCGGACCGGTGATGCTGATTGCGCTGGTTGCCATGCCGTTCTTCGCGCGCGGGCTCAATGCGCTGTCACTCGGCGAGGCGACGGCAAGCCATCTCGGCATCCAGGTGCAGAAGCTGAAATACATAGCCATTGCCGGCGTGTCGGCGGCTGTGGGTGCTTCGGTCGCCGTCAGCGGCGGCATCGGCTTCGTTGGCATCGTGGTGCCGCACCTGCTGCGCCTGACGATCGGCCCGGACAACCGTTATCTGTTGCCGGCTTCGGCGCTGCTTGGTGCCACACTGCTGATCCTGGCTGACACCGTTTCGCGCACCATCGTCGCGCCAGCCGAACTGCCGATCGGTATCATCACCGCCACGGTGGGCGGTCCGTTCTTCCTGTGGATCCTGCTGCGCAAGCGCGGCGTTATCGACCTGTGAGTCTCCCCATGATCGAAGCCCGTGATGTTTCAGTGAAACTGGCCGGAAAGCGCATCGTCTCCGGCATCGCTTTCGAGGCGCGGCCGGGCGAGATCGCAGCCATTGTCGGGCCGAACGGCTCCGGCAAGACGACCTTCCTCAAGGCGTTGTCTGGAGACCTTGGCTATGACGGCTCGATCGTCATCAATGGCCGCGAAGTGTCAGCGACACGCCCGGTAGAAGCTGCGGGCATGCGTGCCGTGTTGCCACAAGCGACGTCGCTGGCTTTTCCGTTCACCGTACAGGAGATCGTTCGGCTCGGGCTGATCGGTGGCAGATCTGGCGCGCTTGCCGGCGAGAACGAACGCCTGCCCGAGCGGGCGCTGGCCAAGGTCGATTTGGAAGGTTTCGCAGGACGCTTCTATCAGGAACTTTCCGGTGGCGAGCAGCAGCGCGTGCAACTGGCTCGTGTGCTTTGCCAGGTGTGGGCGCCGGTGCTGGACGGCAAGCCGCGCTACCTTTTCCTCGACGAGCCGGTATCGAGCCTGGATGTCAAGCATCAGCTCATCATCATGGACATTGCCCGTGATTTCGCGAAGCGGGGAGGCGGGGTTGTCACCATCCTGCATGACCTCAACCTGACGGCCATGTATGCCGACCGCATCTTCGTCATGCATCGTGGTTCACTGGCAGCGGCGGGTACGCCGTCTGCGGTGCTCAGCGACAGCCTGATTGAAAAGGTGTTCGACTGCCGCATGCGCGTGGGCGTGCTGCCGGCAGGCGACGTGCCGTTCGTGCTGCCGCAATCGGTGGTGATGTAGGCCCAGGCTCAGGCAGCTGGAGCTCGGCGTTCGAGAAGATCAATGCCGAGCAGCGAACGCACATTCGGACGGGCGGCGACCATATCGGCGATCGTATAGCGGCCGAGCACCTCGAAGAAGGCATTGAGCGCCTCGCGCAGCGCCGAGTTCAGCGCGCAGCTGTCAATCAACGGGCAGTCGGCGTCAGCCTCGAAGCATTCCGCCATCGCGAAATTCTCCTCGGTCACACGCACGACGTCGAACAGGCTGATTTCGGCGGCCGGTTTGCCGAGCCTGACGCCGCCATTGCGGCCACGTACGGTCTCCACCAGCCCGTGTTCGACCAATGGCTGCAGGATCTTGAACAGGAACAGTTCCGACACCGTATAGGCGGCGGCAATTTCGGGAATGCGGCTGAGGCGGTCGTCATTGGCCGCACAATACATCAGGATCCGCATGGCATAGTTTGTTTGACGCGTGAGCCGCATGGTCGCTCCTTCGCAAAGCACGTGTTGGGGCAAATATGGCCCATAGTCTGGAATAATTCTAGACTGGACTTCAATATATATGACATTTTTCGTCAACTTTTTGAAGCGGTGCGTTAAACTGGAGGCGTTTCCCTAGCGTCATCGGCCCGACCGGGAGCCGGACGCTCGGCCTCCTTGCGTTTCAGCTGAAACTCACGATTATTCCCAGCAGGGAACAGAACCAGATGGAAGTCTGAGGGAGGGCGCGCATGGCGCAGGACACCGGGTTCGGCAGGATCCCTGGTCCGCCCAAGAAGCCGATCGTTGGCAATATGCTGACGGTTGATACCGAGACGCCTCTCCAAAGCCTGATGCAGCTTGCGCGCGAGCTGGGACCGATCTTCCGCCTCGACATGATGGGCACGCCGATGGTGGTGGTGTCGGGCGCCTCGCTGGTGGAGGAAATCTGCGACGAAAGCCGCTTCGACAAAGCGGTTCGCGGCTCGCTGCGGCGCGTGCGTTCCGCCGCCGGCGACGGGCTCTTCACGGCCTACACGCAGGAAGACAATTGGACAAAGGCCCACAACATCCTGCTGCCCACCTTCGCCCAGCGCGCCATGGCCGGCTACCTGCCGCTAATGCAGGACATAGCCAATCAGCTCTGCATGAAGTGGGAGCGCCTCAACGTTGATGACGACATCGACGTTGTGCACGACATGACGGCACTGGCACTCGACACGATCGGGATATGCGGTTTCGACTACCGCTTCAATTCTTTCTATCGGCGCGACTATCATCCCTTCATCGACGCGCTGACGCGCACGCTTGAAACCTGCATGGTGCAGCGTGGCCTGCCGTTCGAAAAGGTGATCCTGCGCAGGCGGCTCGAGCAGTTGAAGACGGATGTCGCCTTCATGTCGAAGCTGGTCGACGACATCGTGCGCGAACGCCGCCGTGGCGGTGGCGACCAGGCGCAGAAGGATCTTCTCAATTTCATGCTGGCCGGCGTCGACAAGACAACCGGCGAAAGCCTGTCCGACGAAAACATCCGTTACCAGATCATCACTTTCCTGATAGCCGGTCACGAGACGACATCGGGGCTGATGTCGTTCACACTCTACTTCCTGCTCAACAACCCGGATGTGCTGGAAAGGGCCTATGACGAGGTCGACCGCGTGCTCGGCAATGACATTGGCGTGATGCCGACCATAAGTCAGGTCAACCATCTCACCTATGTGCAGCAGGTGCTCAATGAGTCGCTGAGGCTGTGGCCGACTGCGCCGGCGATCGGCCTTTATCCCTACAATGACGAGTTGCTCGGCAGCCAATACAAGGTGAAGAAGAACACCTTCACCACGCTTCTCACACTGATGCTGCACCGCGACCCGTCCATCTGGGGGGCGGCGCCGGAGCGTTTCAATCCGGATCACTTCACGCGCGAAGCCGAGGCTTCCCGCCCGGCGCACGCCTTCAAGCCCTGGGGCAACGGCCAGCGCGCCTGTATCGGCCGCCAGTTTGCCATGCAGGAGGCAACGCTGGTCATCGGCATGATCCTGCAGCGCTTCCAGCTGTTCGACCACCAGAAGTATCAGCTGCGCATCAAGGAAACGATGTCGATCAAGCCGGACGGTTTCCGCATGAGGGTGAAGCCCCGCCCGGGCCGAACACGCGGGGCGGTGGTGCCAGGCGCTGCGTTGAGCGAACAGGCGACGCAGATGGCGCCGCAGGTCGCCAGACGGCCCAAGCATGGCACACCGCTCACTGTGCTCTACGGTTCCAACCTCGGTACGACGGAAGATCTGGCCCGTGCGATTACCCAGGCTGGAGAACTGAACGGGTTCGACGCCACCATGGATGAATTGGACGCCAGGGTTGGCAGCCTGCCGACAGACGGGGCAGTTGTGATCGCCAGCGCCTCCTACAATGGCGCGCCGCCCGACAATGCAACCAGGTTCATGGAATGGCTCGAGACCGCCGGACCAGATGCGGCCAACGGTGTCAACTATCTGGTGTTTGGCTGCGGCAACCGCGACTGGGCTTCGACGTTCCAGGCGACGCCGCGGCGCATTGACGAGCGGCTGGAGGCTCTCGGAGCCAAGCGCATTACCCAGCGCGGCGAGGGCGACGCGCGCGAGGATCTGGACGGTCAGTTCCAGGACTGGTTCAAGGGCCTGTTTCCGTCACTGGGAGAGGCGTTGGGGCTCGACATCGACTTTTCGGAACAGGCGGAGGCTGAGCCTCTCTACCAGGTCGAGATTATTTCCGGTCAGCCGGTCAATCCGGTCGTTCATCAGTCCGGCGCGGTGGCGATGACGGTCGTTGGCAATCGCGAGCTGCAATCGCCAGGTTCCGGCCGCTCCACCCGCCATATCGAGGTCGCGTTGCCCGAAGGCGCCGGTTATCGCGCCGGCGATCATCTGTGTGTCGTTCCGGTCAACGACCCAGCCCTTGTCGAACGTGTCGAGAAGCGTTTCGGCTTCGCGCATGACGCGCAGGTGCGGCTGAAAACCACAGGCGGACGGCAGGCGCCGTTTCCGGCCGACGGTCCGGTGCCGGTTCGCCGCATTCTCTCCGACTATGTCGAACTGCAGGCTGTTGCCACCCGCAAGCAGATCCAGACGATGGCTGCGGCAACCCGTTGTCCTTTCACCAGGCCGCAGCTGGAGGCGCTGATCGCTGAAGCAAAGGATGGCGTCGATCCGTACAAGACCGAGGTGTTCGCCAGGCGCAGGTCCGTGCTGGACCTCTTGGAGCAGTTCCCGGCGTGCGAACTTTCCTTCGGTCAATATCTGGAAATGCTGCCGCTGCTGGCGCCACGCTATTATTCGATCTCGTCCTCGCCGTTTTCGGGAGCCGGGCGCTGCTCGATCACCGTCAGTGTGGTCGACGGCCCGGCACGCTCGGGGACCGGCGTCTATCGTGGTGCTTGTTCCAACCATCTGGCACAGGCCCGCGAGGGGGCCGTCGTTTACGCGACCACGCGCGAGACCAAGGCGGGTTTTCGCCTCCCCGACGATCTGGCGCGGCCGCTTGTCATGGTGGGGCCGGGCACCGGCCTGGCGCCATTCCGGGCCTTCCTGCAGGAACGAGCCGCTCTGGCAAAGGCTGGCCGGGTGCTGGGGCCTGCGAAGCTGTTTTTCGGGTGCCGTCACCCCGAACAGGACTTTCTCTACCGTGACGAGCTCGAAGCAATGGCTTCCGCCGGCCTTGTCGACCTGCATGTCGCTTTCTCGCGCCATGATGGCGAACGGACTTATGTGCAGGACCTTATCCGCAAGAACGGTGCAGCGGTCTGGGCGTTGATCGAAGCTGGTGCGCATATCTATGTCTGCGGCGACGGCAGCCGAATGGAACCAGACGTGAAGCGGGCGCTGACACGCCTCTATGTGGAGGAGACCGACGCCGACCCGCAGGCAGCCGATGCCTGGATCGAACGACTTGCCAAGGAAAACCGCTACGTGCTGGACGTTTGGGCCGGGAACTGACCGGGCGTGGTTGGTGATCTTACTTTAACGTAAACGTTACGCTGCGTGATCTTGCAAACGATGGTGCGCTGCACAATATTAACGGCATTAGCAGCGTCGAGCACCGACTCGGGGAGGAACCCGCGAGGAGTGCGACATGGAAAGACAGATTACGAACACCGCTCCCCTGACGGGGACCATACGCCAGCTCA
Source organism: Mesorhizobium loti (assembly GCF_002858745.1). Classification (GTDB taxonomy): domain Bacteria; phylum Pseudomonadota; class Alphaproteobacteria; order Rhizobiales; family Rhizobiaceae; genus Mesorhizobium; species Mesorhizobium loti_F. The sequence goes on from NZ_PJRO01000002.1 coordinate 451,469, forward strand.
GGCCCTCCGAATTGTCGCGATTCCGCGACCATTTGCTAAGGTTGGACGCCGAAAGCCGGCGTGATCGCTTCAACGGGCTGACCGACGACGTCTTCATTGCCTCTTATGCCGAACGCAGCTTCACGGACGGCACCACGGTCATCGGCTATGTCGAGGACGACATGGTGCTGGGCGCGGCCGAGCTGCATGAGCGGCCAGAGGACGCCGAGCCGACCGCCGAGATCGCCTTCAGTGTCGAGCATCATCTGCAGCACCGCGGCATTGGCGGCCACCTGTTCGAGCGCCTGATCGCGCAGGCTCGCGGACTGGGCTACACCCGGCTGCGCGTTACCACCCACCCGCAGAACCAGGCAATGAAGACGCTGGCCCGCCGTTACCGCGCCTCATTGAATTTCGTGGACGGCGAAACGGTCGGCACAATCGATCTCGAACCGGTCGACGATGATGTGCTGACGGCACTTCTGCCGATCCGTCCCCATACCGACGTTGCGCTGAGCAGGGCCTGAGACGTTCAGTCTTGTCTGCGGCAAGGCCGACGGATTTCAATAAAAAGGCCGCCTTGGGGCGGCCTTTTTGCTTACCGGCTGATGCCGATGCCAGGGCAATCAGTTGCCGTTGGCAGTAACGGTCACGCCGAGCGTTTTGGTGAGGTCGGCCGGGCTTGCCATGGCGCCAGCGGCGATCAGCGCGAACGGCACCGGGCTGGCCGGCTTGGCGGCGATCACCAGGTTCTGCGGGTTGTCGAGGTAGTCGCTGACAGCCTTGGTCACCTGAGCGGTCAGCTCGGGGTTGTTGATCTGCGCCATGCCGAACGGCACGATGGCCTTGGCCTGGTTGGCAATGTCCTTCGCCTGCATGTTCTGCTTCTTGGCGACGAATTCCAGCACCTTGTTGGTCAGCGAATTGTCGGCGAAGCGGATCGAGGCGCTGTTGAAGGTGAGCTGCTGCATCAGGCCGAGAACGGCCATGCCCTCAGCCGACTTGTCCGCGCCTTCCGGCGACGCCGCCATCTTCTTCTGGAGCTGCTGCAGCGACTTGATGAAGTCGGTGGTGTAGCCGCCAAGCGAGAAGGCCATGCCAAGTGTACCGGCATTGTCGACGGTGACGTCGTACTTCGACAGGTCCATCTTGCCGTCCTTCGGCTCCCAGGAGCCGGCCATGTCGAACTTGCCGGAAATGTTCTGGTAGCCAAGGCCGTCGATCATTGCCTTGGAGTCGGCGTCCTGCACCAGCGACAGGTCGCCGGTGAACTTCTCGGCGCCGCCGGTGAAGGTCAGCGCCTTGCCGTCAACCGGCGGAACGATGTCGACATTGGTGTTGGCAACCGAGAACGCGGTCTTGTCGCCGATCTTGACCGACAGGCTGTCGAGGTGGGCCGACTTGTACATCAGCAGCGAGGCGACAGGATCGGTGTTGCCTTCGCCGGGAATGGTCATGCCATTGATGACGAAGGGGCTCATCTCGAACTTGGCGCCGTCCTTCTCCTGGGTGAAAGCCTCAGTCGAAACGGTGTCGATGAGGTAGCCGCCATTGGCGTCGGTCACGTTCTTGAAGGTGACGTTGCCGATCTTCAGCGGTTCCTTGTCGCCTGCGGGAGCGATCGTCACGCCTTCCAGCACCATGCTGGAGGTGTCGCCGGAAACGCCGGTCCAGGCGAGGGTTACGCCCTGGTTCTCGAAAGAGGCCTTCAGGCGCTCGGCCACAGCCTTGGTATCTGCTGCAAAAGCCGAATTGAGCGGCAGGGCGAGAAGAAGCGCCGTGTAGGCGAACTTGCGAAGGGTTGAGCGGTGGATAGTCATCGCGTGCTCCAAAAGTGACAGAGTCTGTCCAGAAAATCTGTTCGTATTTGCACCTTCACCCGTCCGCAACGAACTGGGCCGGAAGAAGGCATTCCCGCCAGAAAGGCCAACATTCACGGAAAAAGACAGATCCGGCAAGTCGGCAGCGGCAAGGCGCGGTCCTTACGTCATGGCGGCTGCCCACGCAACATCCCGCATCGACGCGCCGTCGCTTAAACGGCTCATGTTACAGTTTCATGGCAGCGGTTTGGTGCCGCGGGCAGGGGAAATGTTGCCAATGCACTTGCCCGCCGCTTTTCGTGAAGCGGTTTGGAATGACTTGACCTGCACACCTCTTGTCGCGAATCACCCTCTCAGCTAGTCCAAACCCATGGGAAAGAGCCTTTTGCCGCCTGACAATGGCGGTCACGACAACATCGAACCGGTCGACCTGAAGAAGGCGTTGGAAGATCGCTATCTTTCATACGCGCTCTCGACGATCATGAATCGCGCCCTGCCCGACGTGCGCGACGGGCTGAAGCCGGTGCACCGGCGCATCATGCATGCCATGCGGCTGTTGCGCCTCAATCCCGACCAGGGTTTTGCCAAATGCGCCCGTATCGTCGGCGAGGTGATGGGTAAATTCCACCCGCACGGCGACCAGTCGATCTACGATGCGCTGGTGCGTCTCGCGCAGGATTTCTCCATGCGCTACCCGCTGGTCGACGGGCAGGGCAATTTCGGCAACATCGACGGCGATAACGCCGCCGCCATGCGTTACACCGAAGCGCGCATGACGGATGTGGCGACGGAACTGCTCGCCGGCATCACCGAGGACGCTGTTGATTATCGCCCGACCTATAATGAAGAGGACGAGGAACCGGTCGTTTTGCCGGGCGCGTTCCCGAACCTGCTTGCCAACGGTTCATCCGGCATCGCCGTCGGCATGGCGACATCGGTACCACCGCACAATTTGGCAGAGCTGTGCGATGCTGCGCTTCACCTGATCGATCATCCAGACGCTTCTGTCGCCAAGCTCGTGGAGTTCGTGCAGGGACCTGATTTCCCGACCGGCGGTATCATCGTCGACAGCCGCCAATCCATTCTCGATGCATACGAAACGGGCCGGGGCGGCTTCCGCGTCCGTTCGAAATGGAACCAGGAGGACCAGGGCAGGGGCACCTGGGTGATCGCGGTCACCGAGATCCCTTATGGCGTGCAGAAGTCGCGGTTGATCGAAAAGATCGCCGAGCTGCTGATGGCCAGGAAGCTGCCGCTCCTGGAAGATATCCGTGATGAAAGTGCGGAGGACATCCGCGTCGTCCTGGTGCCGAAGAGCCGCACGGTCGATCCGGGCCTCCTGATGGAATCGCTGTTCAAGCTCACCGAGCTCGAGAGCCGCTTCCCGCTCAACATGAACGTGTTGTCGCGTGGCAAGGTGCCGAACGTGCTCTCGCTCAAGGGCGTGCTGCAGGAATGGCTGGACCATCGCCGCGAAGTGCTGGTGCGGCGCTCGAAGCACCGGCTGGGCGAAATCGAAAAGCGCCTGGAAATCCTGGCCGGCTATCTGATCGCCTATCTCAACATCGACGAGGTAATCCGGATCATCCGCGAGGAGGACGAGCCCAAGCAGGTGATGATGGCGCGCTGGTCGCTGACCGACGTGCAGGCCGAAGCCATTCTCAACATGCGGCTGCGCGCTCTGCGCAAGCTCGAGGAATTCGAAATCCGCAAGGAGTTCGACGGGCTTTCGGAGGAGAAGAAGCAGATCGAATCGCTGCTCGCGTCCGTTGAAAAGCAGTGGAAGACCATCGCTTGGGAAATCCAGAAGATCCGCCGCGATTTCGGACCCGAAGAGAACAAGGAGCTCGGTCCGCGTCGCACCCAGTTCGCCGATGCACCCGAGCATGATCTGACCGATATCGCGCATGCGATGATCGAGAAGGAGCCGGTGACCGTGGTGGTATCGGAAAAGGGCTGGCTGCGCGCCATGAAAGGCCACCTGACCGATCATTCGCTGTTCAGCTTCAAGGAAGGCGACGGGCTGAAGCTCGCCTTCCATGCCCAGACCACCGACAAGATCCTCATCTTCACCACCGGCGGCAAGTTCTACACGATTGGGGCCGACCGATTGCCGGGTGGCCGCGGCCATGGCGAGCCTATCCGCATTATTGTCGACATGGAGAATGATCAGGACATCGTCACAGCCTTTGTCCACGATCCGAAGCGGAAGCTGCTCCTGGTCTCGCACCAGGGCAACGGTTTTGTGGTTTCCGAGGAGGAGGTTGTCGCCAATACCCGCAAGGGCAAGCAGGTGATGAACGTCAAGACGCCTGACGAGGCCAAGCGATGCTTGCCGGCGACCGGCGACCATGTCGCCATTGTCGGGGACAACCGCAAGATGCTGGTGTTTGCGCTGTCTGAAATTCCTGAAATGGCACGCGGCAAGGGCGTTCGCCTGCAGAAGTACAAGGACGGCGGTGTTCTCGACGTGAAGACCTTTGTCATGGAAAGTGGTCTGTCCTGGCAGGACTCGGCCGATCGCACCTTCACCCGGCCGCGCGAGGAATTGGCCGAGTGGATCGGCAATCGGGCGGCCGCCGGCCGCATGGTGCCGAAGGGCTTTCCGCGTACCGGCAAGTTTGGTTGATTTTTGCGAAGCGCGAATCCTTTTGCGGGATTTGCGCCTCTTGTCCCTGAAACCGGCGTGGTGCCGATGACAGGAGAGACAAGACATGGCCTTCTACCGCAAGAACATCGGTGGCTTGCATCAGGTGATGCGGATCGTTATCGGGGCAGTGGCGGCGGCTGCGGCGGTGGTCTGGTTCGCAGCCCCCGTCAGCTATCTGGGAGCCGTGGCCGGTGTAGCGTTGGCGTTGTCAGGACTGTTCGGCTATTGTCCAATGTGTGCCATGGCAGGGCTTGGGCGGCAACGATAGGCCCCAGATGAATGGCGTTCCTTCCCGTCTTTTCGACGCTGCACGGTCGGGAGATCGCGAGGCGATCGTCAAAGTGCTTGAGATCGCCCAGCCCGACATTCGCCGTTACGCTCGCTCGACTTGCAGAGGCTCTGCCGATGCGGAGGACGCGGCGCAGGAGGCCTTATGGCAATTGTCACGCAAGATTGGCACAATCCGCTCCCTGAGCGCCTTCTCCGCATGGCTTTTCACGGTGGTGCGGCGAGAGTGCATAAGGCTGGCGCGTGCCTTGCGCTTACATCCCCCGCAATCGCTGGCGGAGCTCGATCTGGAGCGGTCCTTCGGTGCGCGTCCGCAAGCCGAGCTCGCGCTGGATATTGCCGCAGCGATTGAAGCCTTGCCGCCACATTATCGCGAGGTCTTGCTGTTGCGCGATCTGCGCGAGATGACGATCGACGAGATCGCGGCCAGCCTTGGCGAAACACGTCAGGCCATCAAGGCGAAACTCCATCGTGGGCGCCTATTGGTGAGGGAATATCTTTCGGATTGAGGCGATGCCTGCCGCCTCGCGTGTCCCGATGCGGGTCCGGCTCCATGCGGAGTGACGGCGTTATAATCCGCGTGTCAAAGATGCCGCCACTTCTTGACGCTCGCAACCGGCTCTCTACCTTGGTCCGCTAATATTCGAGGGCGGAGTGTTGTTGATGCCGGTCATCTTGCGTGCTGCGCTGTTCTTTTGGCTGGCCGCTTGCACGCCGGTTGGCGCCGTTGAACGTACCATTTTCCTAACTTTCGACGACGGCCCTCTCAATGGCACCGGCAATATCCTCGACGTTTTGGAAACCCAGCAGGTGCCGGCAACTATGTTCATGGTCGGCCAGCATGTGCTGGCCGGTCCAGACCGCGGGGCCTTGCTCAAGCGCGCGAAATCATTGCCGCTGGTAACGGTGGGCAACCACAGTTTCAGCCATGCCAACAACCGCTACCAGCGTTTCTACGCCGATACGGAGGAGGTTGTCGCCGACATGCTGAAGGCGAATGGGGTGCTTGGCCTCAAATCACCGCCGCCCATTCCGGCGCGGCTGCCGGGTCGCGATGTTTTCAGGCTGCAATATATGTCGCGGGACGATTTCGGCCTCAGCCTGGAGGAAGCGCAGCGTGAGCAGGTGGATTTCGAGTTCGTCGCCGCTTCGGGCTTTCATCTCTATGGCTGGGATTTCGAATGGGTGCATGAAGACAGCGGCAAGCCGGTGCAGTCGGTCGAGCGGCTGATCGACGAGATCGAGCACTTGTTCTCGGCTGGGAGAACGATCGGCAAGAACAAACTCATCCTGCTCATGCACGATGAGATGTTCCAGGATGTCTTCCAGGGCAAGGACAAGCTGACGGCGCTGGTCGCTGGCTTGCGGGCCAAAGGTTATGCCTTTGGCCACATCGTCGACTATGACACCGAGACGAGCCCGTAGATTCGCCTCAAAGTTGGTATAGTTCAGGCGGCGATGTCAGGCAGTGCGCGAACGATCGCATCGGCTTCGCGTTGCTTGGCCAGTGGCCCATACTGTTCCGACCACTCGACCAACGCCTTGAAGGCAGGTTTCAGGCGCTGAGCACCTTCGCTGACCTCGTATTCCACCCTGAGCACATTCTCGGCATAGACAGTGCGGCTGATCAGCCCATCGGCTTCCATCTCGCGCAGGCGCAACGTCAACATATGCTGGGTAATGCCTGGAAGACTGCGCCTCAACTCGCCAAAACGGTGCCGGCGCTGGGCGAGTATCCAGAGGATCTCTATCTTCCACTTGCCAGCGAGGGGGCGCATGGCCTCGATGAGTTTCAGATAGGGGGCGTCGCCATTCGCGATCGGGTGGGGCGCCTGATCGGTGGATGGGTACATCGGTTTCATCTCTCGCTGCAGTGGATAGAATGTAACAAGCGCTAGGGCAATTCCAGGAAAAGTGCGTAGCGGTTTTCCATCCGGAATTGCGTGAAAACAAAGAGTTAGAGCGTTTCCGGTTTCCGAAAAAACAGAAACGCCCTAATGAACGAACTCGCGCGATTTTCGTTGCCTGACTTTTGTCAGGAGTGTTTCGCGCAGCTCAACATTGACCGAGAATGATCACTCGCATAAATTGAGAATGATCATTCGCATTTCGGAAATAGCAATGAAAACCGCATTTGGCAATATCGAGATGCTGCTGGAAGCCGAGATTGACGAGGGCAGGGCGCTGTCGCGCGCCGAACGCCGCCAACTTCAGGTTCAGCGCGTTCTCGAAGCGGCCAAGACTTGCTTCGCCCGTGAAGGGTTTCAAGGTGCGTCGATGCAGCAGATCTGCGCCGAGGCGAGCATGAGTCCCGGCGCGCTCTATCGTTATTTTGTCTCCAAGGAAGCGATCATCGAGGAGATTTGCGCGGCGGCCAGGCGGGATGATGAAGAGAAGCTCGCTGAGATGCTGACGAAGCGGGATGTCATCGAGGGCATGGTGTTTGGCTCGATGACCCATATTCGCTTCGTGCACGAGACAGATGCCGCTGCATTGATCGCGCAGTTTCACGCCGAGGCGACGCGCAGCGAAAGCGTGCGATTGATCTATTGCAACCATATGGCCGAAGTGCGCGCGATCTTCCTCAACTATCTGGGGGCGGCACTCGCTCGCGGCGAAATCGATCCGCTGTTCGAGCTCGAAACTCTGGTGCCGGCACTGATGTCGATTATCCAGGGCATCGCCAACAACGATTTACCCGCCAATGGTGTCGCGTTGGACAAGGTGGAGACTGTTGTGCGCACCGTGATGGTCTCCATGTTACGGCCGACCCAGGAGACTGCCTGATCCTTTCTCCTGTCAAGAAACAGCGGTGGCTGACAGGAATTCACCCGCGATTGGCTTATGGTCACGATTGCTGCACTATCGTTTGGCATAATGGCAAATGGCGCGGGTGTTGATGCGCCGCTGTCGATTCGGGGTACGTGTTGAAATCACCGCAGACGAGACCGAAGGAACCGCGCCTTTTCGGCGTGCCGGCGCCGATGCGGTCTGCCGTCATTCCACCACTGTCAGCCGCACGCTGGCTTCTCGTGCTGGTGGTCGCAGCCGGCGTTTACTTTTTCTATGGCTTTCTGGTCCCGGTTCTGGCGGCGCTTGTCATTGCCTTCGCCAGCTGGCCGCTCTACCGACGCCTGCTCACTGCGGTCAACGGAAACCGCACGATTGCTGCGACCATTGCGCTGCTGCTCATCCTGGCCTTCCTGGTGATCCCGATCTCGCTCGCCGGCACCTATGTCATCAACGAAGTGCGTGAGTGGGTGACCTGGGCGATCGGAACCAATCGCCATGGCGCGCCGACGCCACTCTGGATCGCCAGTCTGCCGGTGGTCGGCGAATGGCTGAACGAGCAGTGGACGAGAAACATCGGCCATCCCGGCGGCATAGGCCAGCTGATCCAGCTGGTGAGTGGCGCCAATATCCGCTCCATCTACCAGACCGTGCTGGCCGCCGGCGGCAGCGCGTTTTCGCTGCTTTTGACACTCCTGTTCATGCTGATTGCGCTGTTCTTCGCCTATCGCGACGGTGAAAGCTTCGCGCGCCAGATCGACACGCTGGGCGAGCGCATCCTGCCGATGCGCTGGGAGCGCATCTCGCGAGTGGTACCGGCGACCATCTCTTCGACCGTGACCGGGCAGACGGTGATCGCAATCGGTGAGGGGGTGGTTCTGGGGATTGCCTACTGGTTGGCCGGCGTGCCGTCGCCCGTCACTCTTGGCGCACTCACCGGCGTCATGGCGTTGATCCCGGGCGGTGCTCCGCTTTCGTTTACGCTGGTCTCGCTTTATCTGGTTGGTTCGGGTTCTGCCGTTGCGGGTGTGGCATTGTTCGTCTGGGGGGCGGTCGAACTCTTCATCGTCGACAAGACGATCCGGCCCAAACTCGTTGGTGGGCCGATCAAGCTGCCGTTCCTGCCGACCTTCTTCGGTCTGATCGGTGGGGTGAAGACGATGGGTTTTGTCGGACTGTTCATCGGCCCCGTGCTCATGGCGCTGCTTGTCGCCATCTGGCGTGAATGGCTGCACGAGGTCGAGGTGGTCGACAACCAGCCGGCAGAGACGCCGCCTGCCGAACCGGAAGGGGGCGCACCGACCTCGGTAGAGCCGGTGGTTCTGGAGCCGAGGAAGGTTCAGGCCGGGTGACGCACGGCCAGCGCCGCGCGGCGCTGACGGCCGAGATGCAACTGCCAGAGTGAATGCGCTATCAGGGCGACGATCAGGATCGCGCCGCCGATCAGCGTGTTGCGTGACGGCACCTCATTGAACACCAGCCAGACCCATACCGGTGCCAACACCGTTTCCAGAAGATAGAACATCGCCGCTTCCGGCCCCGAAATGTATTTCGGGGCGGTTGGCAGGCAGAAAAACGAGATCGGGATGACAACACCGCCGTTGAAAAGGATCCACCACGGCGCATTCACCTGAAAGCCGGTGTTCCAGACCATGTAGACTGCCACGAGGAAGGGCAGAATGACGCCGATCAAGGCGGGAAAGCCCATGTCCTTGCCGCTATGGCGCGAGATGGTGATGGCGGAAGCGACACAGAACGCCGATGTTGCGGCGAGCAGATCGCCGAACAGGTGGCCGGAGCCGATCGAGCCGCCGACGATGATGCCGACACCGACGATCATCGCCGCCATCGTTGCAAAAGTGACCGGGCGCGGCCGTTCACGGAGGAACAACCAGGATAGCAGCGCCGCGAACATGGTGTTGAAAGCCAGGATGAAGACCAGGTTGGCCGTCGTGGTATTGAATACGGCGGTGATGAAGGCAATCGAGCCAAGGCCGTAAAGTGTTGCGACGGCCAGGCCGGCACGGCCTGGGATCAACTTTGGGGCACTCGGCGTCCACCAGCGCCAGACGGCCCACACGATCAGTCCGGCAAGCAGCGTGGTACCGCTGCGCAGCATCAGAATTGTCCAGGGCGCACCGTCGGCAAGGCGGATCAGCGGTATGTCCACCGTCAATGCCATGCCGCCCAGCGCGGCGATGAGCAGACCCCTGGAATGGTCGTGGGAAACAGTCACGTATGGGCCCCCTGCCTTAAAGCAACGGCAGCGTTAGGAGCCTGGAAAGGCTAGACGGGCCGATTGTTCACCTTAACCGCTGAAGCGTTCCCAGCCCTTTGGACCGAGATGTTCTTGCGGCATGAAACGCATCTTATAATTCATCTTGCGCGAACCGTTGACCCAGTAGCCGAGATAGACATGGGGCAAGCCCATCGCCTTGGCGCGCTGGATATGGTCGAGGATCATGAAAGTCCCCAGCGAGCGCTCATCGAGGTCAGGGTCGAAGTAGGAATAGACCATCGACAGCCCGTCGGCCATCTTGTCGGTCAGCGCCACTGCCACCAGCGCGCCCTGGCCCTTGCCGGTGATGAAGGTGTCCGGGCCGCGCCGGCGGTATTCGATGATCTTGGTATCGACATGGGTATCCTCGACCATCATGGCGTAGTCGAGCACCGTCATGTCCGACATGCCGCCCTTGCGGTGGCGTGCGTCAAGATAGACGCGGAAGAGGGAATATTGCTCGGTCGACGGTTCGGCATCGTGCATCACGCCGACGAGATCGGCATTGTGCTGTTCGACGCGACGCATGTTGCGGCTGGGCTCGAACTCCTGCGCAAGAATTCGCACCGAAACGCAGGCGCGGCAGTTTTCGCAGGCGGGGCGATAGGCGATGTTCTGCGATCGGCGGAAGCCTCCCTGGGTCAGGAGGTCGTTCATCTCCGAGGCCTTGTCACCGACCAGATGAGTGAACACTTTCCGTTCGAACTGACCTTCGAGATACGGACATGGCGAAGGCGCGGTCAGGAAGAACTGCGGAGACTGGGTAGGATGCTGCGTCATCGCGCGTCGAAAAATGCTCCCACGAATTACCCTAGCTTGGCGCGCGCGGCAAAAAATTCAACAGGATAATCGTGTCCAAGGGCCTTCTGGCCCATATATTCGATGGTCGGGCAGGGCAGTGTGGACAAGTCCTGCCTCAGCGATCGGTGCGGCTGACGACCGTGCCAAGCAACAGGTCGTGCAGCGTGCGCTTGCGGTCGGAAAACAGCGTGACCAGAAGCACCAAGGGTGTCAGAATCACATTGCCCGCCCAGAACAGCACGGAATGCACGACAGCGGTCATGCCGTCGATCGGCGCGCCGTCCAGCCTGTCCAGGCGGATGCCCATCGCCTTCATGCCGAGCGTGGCCTGATCGCGCCCACCCAGCGTGTTCCAGATATAGATCACGGCGACCGCGGGCACGAGCACTGGAAACAGCATCCAGCCCAGGCTCAGCGTGATGATGCCGAAGAGGAACACCAATATAGCGAAAGGAATGCTCAGCAGACCGACCACCAGATAATCGATGATGCAGGCAAAGACGCGGCGCGAGCGAACGCCGTCATAGGCGCGGACATCGTCCAGCCTGGAAGTGATGATCTCACCGTCAAGAACGCGCGCGTTCATTTCCTGAATATCCTCGTGTCTGGCCGGCGCCAAAGCCGACCTTTTCTGTCAAATGGTGTGAGGACTGCTTCCATTCAAGTTTGCACAGCTGGTTGTGGACCATTCAGCCAGTCGCCGATGATGTCGCTGTCTACTGCGCCAAATTCATGGCCGGAGGCAATCGCACGTGCATCGACATGGGCACCATGCTGTCGCAGCAGCTCGACAAGCCCCGGTGCGAAGGGCGCATAGGTGGCGTCGCCAGCTCCGGCGATCATCAGGACCCGTGCGTCCGACAGGTCCGCGGCAGGCACCTGATCCAGCACCGGCATGGCGCGCAGCAGCACTGCCCGCTGGATTGCGCCGGGGTGCAGCAGCATGGTGCTGGAAACCAGATTGGCGCCATTCGAATAGCCGATAAAAGTGGTGTCGAGTGGATCGACGCTGTGCCGGATTTGCAATTCCCCGATGAAATGCGCGAACGCATTCGCTTCTTCGCGAATGCTGGCCTGATCGAATTGCGTCGGCGTAATTCGTCTGAACCAGCGCAGATCGCCATCCTGGACGATGCGGCCGCGTACCGCCACCAGCCTTGCATGAGGGGCGATCGACATCGCCAGAGGCATGAGCGTCGTCTCGTCCGCGGCCGAGCCGTGGAGCAGGATCAGTGTCCCCTTGCCGGCATCTCGCGGAACATGGAGGCGATAGAAAAAGGACAGGTCGCGTCGTAATGTCGCTACCGGATCATTTTGTCGGCTATCTGTTCCAGCCGTTTGTTTTTCAACCATTTTATCTCTTTTTGCCGGCTTCAAAACGAAACATTTTTGGATCGACCCAAAAGTGATTGAGCCCGCTCTGTTTTTGATCGCTTTTGCACTGATATGGAATGGCGAGCGGTTCCGTGACGGGAGGCTAAGGGGGCGAACCGCGCACAGTGTGAACCGTTGCGGAGTCCTCATCATGACCACGCCGCTTTCTTCCGAACGTGATACCCGCATCGACGTTCTGCGTGCACTCGCCCTGCTGATGATCTTTATCGATCATGTCCCGGGCACCGTGTTCGAACTCTTCACCTACAAGAATTTCGGCTTCTCGGACGCGGCTGAAGTTTTCGTGCTGATTTCGGGCATCGCGGTCGCGCTTGCCTATGGCCGCAGGTTCCAGCCTGGCGACCGATTGCTGGCGATGCTCAAGATGTGGCGTCGTGCCGGCGTGCTCTACGCTGCCCATATCGTCACCACCATGGTCTCGATCGCCATCTTCTGTGCGGCCGCCTTGCTTGCCAAACGCCCGGATTTCCTGACGCAGATCAACATTGGGCCTCTGATCGAGCATACACCAGAGGTGCTGCTCGGCATCGCCACGCTCGGCCACCAGATCGGCTACAACAACATCCTGCCGCTCTATGCGGTGCTGCTCCTGGCGGCGCCCGCACTTCTGTTTTTTGGCGGCCGCTGGCCGCTGCCGACGCTGGCGGTTTCCGCCATCGTATGGCTGTGGGCCGGCATCTGTCAGGTCGCGCCGCCGAATTATCCCGAACAGGGGTTCTGGTTCCTCAATCCGTTGTCATGGCAGTTCCTTTTCACCATCGGCGTTGTTGGCACATTGCATGTGCGCCGTGGTGGCAGCATTCCGGTCAATGGCTGGCTGCTTGGCGCTGCCGCCGCCTATATGCTGATCGCTCTCGTCTGGGTTCGCGGCCCCTGGTGGGGGCAAGATAGCTGGTTTGGCCTGCCTGCCGTTCTGGCCGGTTTCGACAAGACCTTCCTGTCGCTGTCCCGGTTGCTGCACGTGCTATCGGTTGCCTATTTGATCGTGGCGCTGCCGGCAGTTTCCGCTTTCTTCCGCAAACCGCTCGACCATCCGCTTGCCATCCTCGGCAAACGGTCACTGCCAGTGTTCGTTGCCGGCACCTTGCTCGCGATCATGGCGCAGGTGCTGAAACTGGTGCGGCCAGGCGGCTTTTCCTATGACGCCATGCTTGTCGCCACCGGCATCGCGTCACAATTCGCCTTTGCCTACTATCTGGAATGGCTGTCGCGCCTCGAATGGACGAGCAAGGCAAAGGCGCCACAGCAGAGCCGAGGTTTCGCCGGTCAATTGGTCAGCGTGCGCTGACGGGAGCGGCCGATTCACGCACGACCAGTTCGATCGGCATTTCCTGACGGCGTTCTGCCTGACCTGGATCGAGGATGGCACGGGCGGCACGGCGGCCCATTTCCCGCATCGGCTGGGCAATGGTGGTCAGTGGCGGCTTGCACCAGGCTGCTTCCGGAACACCATCGAAGCCAACGATGGAGACATCGCCAGGTACCGACAGGCCGCGCTCCTTCAGCCAGTCGATCGCAATCATGGCAATGCGGTCGGACATGGCGAGCAGCGCGGTCGGTGGCTCGGGCAGACTGAACATGTAGTCAAGGCTGGCATGCACGGTCGGTACATCGTTGCCGGTTTCGTAGATCGGAACGCCGGCTGCATCGATGCCGGCCTCAGCGAGCGTCTCCAGATAGCCGTAAAGGCGGTCGCGCGTACCTGAATAGGTGGCGCCTTCCGCGCGCAGGGCGGTCACTGGCCCACTGCTTCCTTCGTCAAAACTCAACGCCAAAACGCCGAAACGGCGGTGGCCGAATGCCAGAAGGTGATCTGCGGCCAGTTTCGCACCGGCTTTGTTGTCGATGCCGATAGCTGAGAGCGCGCCCTCATCATAACCAAAGTCGAGCACAACGAAGGGGAGCTTTCGCTCGCGGGTCAGATGTACCGGCTGCCAGTTGCCTTCCACGCAGAAGACGATGAAACCATCAACCAGTGCGCTCTGGATATTCCAGGCGAGATGTTCGCCATTGATCGCCGAGACCAGCGACAGACCGGCGCCTGCAGCGTCGCAAATTTCCGAGATGCCCGACATGACCACGCGGGCGAAAGGGTCGTCGAAGAAATAGGAGAGAGGTTCTGCCGTGGCGACGCCGATGGCATTGACCTTGCCGGCGCGCAACAGTCGCCCTTTGGGGTCGGGGCCGCCATAACCCAATGCGTCCGCCGCCGCCTTGACGCGTTCGCGCACTTCCTCGCGCACGATCTCCGGGTGGCTGAAAACATTCGAGGCGGTGCCGTGCGAGACGCCGGCAGCCTTGGCGACATCCGCCAATCTGACCGGTTTGATCGCAGTTGCCTGTCTTGCCATCAGTCATCCTTCTCATTGGCGGGCGCAGCAACGTCCGGGCGTTTTTCGTGTTCCTGATGATTATCAGACAGCCGGCCTTGTATCACAATTATTGAATCGATCCATGTTTGCCTTGACTTTTCGGGAATTTGGTTAGAATATTGAATCGATCCAAAATTTTTTAAACCGATATTGGATCGATTCAATCTTGAAGTGACCCAGATCGGGGAAGTGAGGCAATCATGCGTCCGGTCGACTATCTGTTTGAAGATATCTACCGCAACTATTGGGGTATTTCGTTGGCGTCGAACTCGCGCGCGTCGCCGCGCAATGAAGGGAGTGTCTGCCGTGCAGGCAAGGCCCTCGTTCGGCGTGCTGTAAGTGGAATCAATAGATTATTCTTGTTCGTAAACCAGGGTCGCCATTCAAGCGGCGGCCCTGGCATTGCGATTCATACTCAGCAGGGGAACACACAGAAGATAAAGGGCTGCGCCGCCGATCCATACCAACCCCGGGAAAGTCGAGCGTGTGGCGAAATAGGTGGTCGAAATCGCCAGTGGAGCGACAATGGAGGCAAGGCTGGTCAGGCCCGCAATCACGCCTTGCAGCCGCCCTTGATTGTTCCCATCCACTCCTGCGGTCATCATCGACTGTAGTGCTGGCGCACCGATGCCGCCAAGGCAGAGCATTGGCAGAAGCGCAAAGACCATCCAGCCCTGCGTGGCCAGCCCGATCAGGATATAGGCGGTGCTGTCGGCGGCTATGGCGACGGCAAGTGCTTTCTTCTCGCCAAGCCTTTCGCTGAGTGGCCCGGCCAGAAATGCCTGTGCCAAGGCGTGGAAAAGTCCGAACAGGGTCAACGAAATGCCGACGGTCAGCGGATTCCAGGTGAATTTGTCCTCGACATAGACGACCCAGATCGTGCCGCCGACCTCACCGACCATTGCCAGAAGAATGGTCGTGCCAAGCAAGGGCAGAAGCAGTGGAAAGCCGAACGCCCAACGCAGAGGAGCGAAGGGATTGAGCGAAACGGCAGCTGCCTCGCGGCTCTCGCGCCTGGGCTCCTTGAGGACCAGCATGGCGATCAGCAAGGTGGTTAAATTCAAGGCCGCTGCGGCAAGGAACGGCGCGCGGGTCCAGACGCCACCGAGCAAGCCGCCGATTGCCGGCCCGGCGATGAAGCCAACGCCGAAGGCCGCGCCGAGCTGCCCAAAGCGCCTGGCGCGCTGATCCTCGGGTGTCACATCGGCGATGTAGGCGGATGCGACTGCTGAAACGGCGCCGGTGACACCGGCTATTGCCCGACCAATGAACAGCAGCCACAGCGTCGGAGCGAAGGTCATGAACAGATAGTCGACCGTGGCTCCCGCCAGCGACAACAACAGCAGGGGCCTGCGGCCGAACCGATCCGACAGCGTGCCGAGCAGCGGCGAAAAGATGAACTGCATCAGCGCGTATAGCGCCAGGAACGCACCGTAGCGCCAGCCGAGATCACCGGTGTGCCCAACCTCGCGCAGCAACTCCGGAATGACGGGCATGGTGAGCCCAATGCCGGTTGCGGTGAGGGCGACCGTTGCCAGAATGATGGCGATCGAGCGGTTCATGGCGTTGTCCAGAATTTATCAGTGATAAATTTACTTATCAGTGATAAATTCTGGATGCAATATGAGTGGCATTCTTGATGGGAGACGCCAATGAAGGTCGACCGTGCGCGCATTGTCGAAGAGGCGCTGAAATTGCTGAACGAAGTCGGCGTGGATGCACTTTCGACGCGATTGATTGCAGAGCGGCTGCAGGTGCGGCAGCCGGCATTGTATTGGCACTTCAAGAACAAGCGTGCGTTGCTGGACGCGATGAACAAGGAGATCCTGGAGCGCAGCCATGTCAATCCACTGCCACAGACCGGCGATGACTGGCGGCAATATCTGCTGGAAAATACGCGCAGCTTTCGCGCTGCGCTGCTTGCCTACCGTGACGCGGGCAGGGTTCATGCGGGTACCGAAGTCGAACCCGATGAACTGCAGGATATCGAGACGAAAACCGCATTCCTGGTCTCGCAGGGGTTCGATGTCAGCGAGGCTATGATGTTGTTCATCGCGCTCGGTCGTTACACGCTGGGTTGCGTGATTGAAGAGCAGTCCGACTATCCGGAAGGACCAGGTCGAGGCGCAGAACTCGATGTAGCGGCGCGCGATTATCCGCTGTTGTCAGCGGGATTGGGACACTATCGGGAAGGTGGGCACACGGCCCTGTTCGAAACGGGGCTCCGTCTGATGCTGGACGGGGCGGCCATGCGGCTTGGGGACAAGACGGTGAAATCCAGCGCTTAGAGCATTTCCGCTTTCTCCGACCTGCGGAGACGCTCCAACTCTTTGTTTCTACGCAATTCCGGACGCAAAACGCTGCGCACTTTTGCTGGAATTGCTCTAGCTTTTTGATCTGCTGAATGCCGAGGCCGCGACAATCAGCCAACCGAGGATCAGCAGGGAGCCGCCGGTCGGTGCCGCGAGGGGCAGGAGCCGCCCGCCCAGGAAGTCGCGAGCGAGCAGATCGCCACAGAATAGGACCAGGCCTACCAGCAACACGAGACCGCCGAGGCGGAGCGTCTTGTTGCCGCCGACCAGCCCGATCGCGAGCAGTGCGAGCGCGTGGGCAAGCAGGAACGATGCGACCGTACCGGTGAAGGCGCCACCGATATGCGCTGCCGCGGCCGACAGCGCCACACCGGAAGCGCCACAGAGGCCGCCCGCCAGCACAAGAGGGGCGCTCGGTTCGAAAGCGAAGCGGGAAACAGTCATGCTCGAATCTCCATGCAGCGATCTTGTTGCTGGCATGAGTGCTGGAATGCGGTTCTACATACCCGTTCTTAAGCACGTTGATCGCGCAAGGAAACGATCAGCCATCACGCCGGCTGCGACTGTTCGTAGCGGGCCCTGACGATCCAATTGTAGAGGGCGCCCAACGCCAGCAGCACCGCTGTCATCAAGAAGACAGCGCGCATGCCGAAGTGGCCGCCGACAAAACCACCCAGAACCGGTCCGGCAACCTGGCCGACATACTGCGCCGAGATCGAATAACCCAGCACGTTGCCCCCAACACCATCCGGCACGTTGTGGCGGATGACGCTGGTGACGGAGGGCAGAAGACCACCGAGCGCGAGGCCCATCAAGAAGCGCAGCACGATCAGTTGCCAGCTTTCGGTGACGAAAGCCTGGGGGATCAGCAGCAGCGCGGCAACCAACAGTGCGCCGACAATGACAGTCCAGTGGCCGACGCGGTCTGCCAACCTGCCCAGCCTTGGCGCCGACAGGATCGCGCCAAGTGCGGCAGCCGACATGACGAAGCCGGCAACCAGCGTCACGCGTTCCGGGTTCGGGACAAGGTCCGCGACATAGACGGTGATGATCGGCTCGATCGACATAGTGGCGAACATCAGCAACATGCCGGTGGCCAGCATCGCCACCACCGGTCGTTTGTCTCGGATGCGCGACCAGCCGCCGCCCGTCTGCTTTTTCGGGTTCGTCTTTGCGGAGCGCTGCTCTTCCTTGATCAGGAAGGTCGTGGCGAGAAAGGCCAGGAAGATGACGCCGCCGGCAATCAGAAAGGTTGCGCGGATGCCGATCCTAGGAGGCAAGGCACCACCGATCAACGGCCCGACCAGGTTGCCAGCCATGATGCCGGCTGAAAGTGTTCCCAGTGCCCAGCCGGAGCGGTCCTTGGGCGTCTGCATTGCGACGAGGATGGTGGAGCCAGACGAATAGCCGCCGGCCAGGCCGACCAGAAGGCGCAACGCCACCAATTGCCAGACATCCTGCACCATTCCCATCAGCGACATGCATATCGCCATGCCGAAGCTTGCGCGCACCAGCATCAGTTTGCGGCCGTAGCGGTCGCCCAGGCGCCCCCACAGCGGAGCGACGATGGCTGCCGCCAGAAAGGTGGCGCCATAGGCGATGCCGGACCATTGCACGATCGCGGCATGATCGGAGACGCCCAACTCCTCCACATAAAGCGGCAGGAAAGGCAAAAGCAGTGTCATTGCCACGAGCGTGGTGAAAGAGCCGAAGAAGCATACGACGAGATTGCGACGCCAATGGATGTTGTAACCGTAGTCGACGAAGGTGCTTTCGCTTTGCATGGCGTTGCTCTTTGCTGCGTATGCTTGCCTTGTATCCCCATTTGGGATACCAAATTGGTATCCGTATCGGCGCTGACATTGCGAAGTCAATGGGCCAGCGGGAGAAGGGGCGTCGCTGCAATGTCACAGATGCAACAGGTGGAGCGTCAGCTCCGCGAAATGATTCTCGGGCTCGATATTGGCCCCGGCGAAAAGCTGACCGAGCGCTGGATCGAGAGCCGTTTCGGGGCTTCGCGCACACCGGTACGCGCTGCATTGCTCAGGCTGGAGACGGAGGGGCTTGTATCCCGCGACGGTCGAGGCTGGACGGTCTCGCCGATCAACTTGGCCGAAATCGAGCAGATCGCCGTCTATCGTCAGGCTGTAGAGGTTGCAGCGGCGCGGCTGACAGCGGCATTTGAAGACAGAAGTGGTCTCGATGCGATCGAGGCGATGCTCGATTCCTGCGGAACGGATACGCCGAGAGAGGAATGGCACCGGGTCGGCACCGACTTCCATGTTGAACTGGCGCGCCTGTCCGGCAATGAGTTCCTGTACCGCGCGGTGCGTGATGCCATGACACGACTGTCGCGGGCGCGTTGGCTGGAAATTAGCGACGAAGCCGCATCTGCACGGGCCTGGGCGGAGCACAGAATCATCTTGAACGCTCTACGCAAAGGGCAAGGGGACGAAGCGGCGGATCTTCTCGCCAAGCATATCGGTGGCAGCCGGGACCGGCTCGTCGGTTCCTTGCAAGCTGAGCGCCGTGGTCTGCGTGCCCGTGGCTTTGCCGTGATCGCAGCTTAGAACAAATCGTGCCTTCCGACGGGATAGACCGTCGCTATTCCTTGATAATGTTTCGTCACATTCTTTGACTGTTTTTCGCCGGGATTGTCTGGCGCGGCGACAACCGCGAGGCTAAAAGCCTGCGCGGGCTTTTGCGTTGGAATGTCGATGCATAATTTTCGTCGCAGGACTGGTAAGGTCTTTTATTACGCGCGCAATATTGTTCGCGACAGCGCGCCGCAATTGCTCTTCCGCCGGGGGCTGGATCAAGCGCTGGCAATCGCGGTACGCTGCGGCCCCGCAATTCTCGATCGGCTCAACTATTACAACAAGCTGCGGGAGCCATTCACGCTGAGCCCGGCAGCGGTGACGATAGCGGCGCTGCCGCGCCGTCCGTCGATGTATTATTACGATCTCAAGGAATTTGCCCGCTATTTCGACCCAGGCTTGCGTTTGGACCTGGAGTTCGGTGACGTTCAAGGGCTTCCTCCGGTTCCTTCCATCGTCAAGAACCGCCCGATTGGCGCGGACAACGCGCATGGCGTTCTGTTCAAGATGGACAAGCTGCGCCATTTCCAGATGCAGGCGGATCCTTTGCGGTTTGTCGACAAGCACCCCAGGGTCGTCTGGCGGGGCGACATGAACAATCCAATGCGACTGGTCTTTCTGGACGCAGCGCAAGGGCTGCCGTTCTGCGATGTCGGATCGCCGGCGACCCACGCACCGGAACGCCACCGCAAACCCTTTATGAGCGTCGAGGATCAGAAGCGTTATCGCTACATCGTCTCGCTCGAGGGCAATGATGTGGCGACGAATCTCAAATGGATCATGAGTTCGAACTCGCTCTGCCTGATGCCTGAACCGACCAATGAGATCTGGTTCTGTGAAGGGCGCCTCAAGCCGGACGAGCACTATGTGCAGCTTGCGCCTGATTTCTCCGACATCGCCGACAAATTCGCGTTCTTCGAGCGTCATCCCGAACAGGCGCAGCGCATCATCGCGTCGGCGCAGGCCTATTGTCGCCAGTTTCTGGACGAGCCGACGGAAAGGGCGTTGTGTCTTCTCGTGCTCTACAAATATTTTGTCCTGAGCGGGCAGCTCGAACCCGATGAGAAGGTCTGGCGCTTCATTTCGACATAGGCGGTTTCGCAATTGCAATAAAACCGTCATTGCACGCGGATATTGGTCGGCTCACGGCGCGAACGCGGAGCGACATCATGACTGAACTGGAACGCAATTCCCCTGCCGCTGACTGGCTTGAAGCGGAACTGGCAGACACGCTCGATGAAGACTATGAGCTTGAGCTGTCGGAACCTGCGCTCTCGGAAGAAATCGCCAAGATCTACAAGCGGAAGCATCCGCCGTCCGTCGAGCGTCAAGTGTATTTCCGCGAGTTGCTCACGCTGCAATCGGAATTGATCAAGCTGCAGTCGTGGGTCGCCCACACCAAGGCGAAGGTCGTGGTGCTGTTCGAGGGGCGCGATTCCGCCGGCAAGGGCGGCGTCATCAAACGCATCACCCAGCGCCTTAATCCCCGCATCTGCCGTGTCGTGGCGCTGCCGGCGCCAACCGAGCGCGAGCGCTCGCAATGGTATTTCCAGCGCTACGCGCCGCACCTGCCTGCCGGCGGCGAGATCGTGCTGTTCGACCGCTCCTGGTACAATCGTGCCGGTGTCGAGCGGGTGATGGGCTTTGCCACGCCGGACCAGGTCGAGGAGTTCTTCCGCGACGTGCCGGATTTCGAGCGCATGCTGGTTCGCTCCGGCATCATTCTGGTGAAGTACTGGTTCTCGATCACCGACGAGGAACAGCAGATGCGCTTCCTCATGCGCATCCACGATCCGATGAAGCAGTGGAAACTCTCGCCGATGGACCTGCAGTCACGTGTGCGGTGGGAACAGTACACCAAGGCCAAGGAAGAAATGCTGTTGCGGACGAATATCCAGGAGGCGCCTTGGTTCATCGTCGAAGGCAACGACAAGAAGCGCGCACGGCTGAACTGCATCGATCACTTGTTGCAGCAGGTTCCCTATGAATCGGTGGCACAGGATGAAATCACCCTGCCTGAGCGTGTCTTCAACCCGGAATATGAACGCGCCGTGCTGCCGCCGGAACTTTACGTGCCGCAGAAATATTGAAGCCGATTATCTGGCTTCGCGCTGGGCAACGAAGAAGGCTTTTAGCGCTTCCACCTTCTCGGCCGTCCATCCGGGCGGCTGAGTGACGGCCATCCAGGCATCGATATAGTGTTCAGGTGCATAGACGTGCCCGTAGCCCATCGGTGTTGTCGTGCCGAGCCCGATGTCGACTGTCAGCTGCAGCAGCGTCACGATCGGGAACCACTGGAAGCGCGGCGAGACATCCGGGCCACGCTCGCCCTTCATCCAGTCGGGTTTGCGATACGCTGAATAAGGGTCGAAAAACACGATCGGATCGCTGGCATACTGCAGATAGACGACCCGTATCGGCCCCCAAGATGCACCGTCGAGACCCAGCGCATCGCGCTGGTTGGTGAAGCGGATGACTGATCCATCACGGAAGCGTGGCAGCCATGCCGGTGAGCCGGCCACCCGGCCTGCAGTGGCAATTTTCCAGGTTCGGCTAGGGAAGGGTGGTCCTGCCCAAACGGCGCCCTGATATGGGTCGGCGACGACGTCGTAGATGTCGCTCGACAGATCCGAGTTCATCGCGCCGAGACTAAGGCCATAGAGATAGAGCTTCGGGCGCCGGTCCTTCGGCAATTTCTTCCAGTGCTCGTAGACCTGTACGAAAAGCGCTCGCGAAGCCTCGGAACCGTAGCCTGGCTCGACGAGCAGCGAGAGCCAGCTTGGCAGATAGGAATACTGGATGGCGACGCTCGCGATATCGCCATGGTGCAGATATTCGGCCGGGTCGATGCCGGCAGGGTCCACCCAGCCTGTCCCGGTCGGGGTGATGATGATGAGTGCCGAACGTTCGAAGCCGCCAACGCGCACCAGCTCGTCAAATGCCAGTCTTGCCCGTTCCTCCACGGTTCCGGCGGAGTTCAGGCCCGCATAGACGCGGATTGGTTCTTTCCCGGCCCGACCGGTCTGCGATGCGATTTCGTGGCCGGTCGGCGCCGAGGCGATGTAGTTGCGTCCCATCTTGCCAAGTCCCTGCCAGTTGATGAGCGAGGCGGGGCTGCCTGTTTTCTGGGGATCGGTCGGCGGCCGTGTGTCGGCATCAATGATCTGGTCCAGCTCCCGATAGGACGAATCCATGGCCCGAATTGCGAAACGCAACAGCACGCCATCAATCACCGACCAGAACAGAAGGGCGGTAACGACAAGTCCGACGACGCCGGCGACACGTCGCGGCACATGGGGGCGCAGGCGCCTTGCGATCGTCTGGAAGACGCGGGCGAGAAGCCGCGCGATCAGGATCACGATCGCAAAGGTCACCAGCGCAATCGCTGCAACCTGGAAGGCGCCGATCTTGTCCGCCGGTTCCATGCCCATCAGGACGCGGATGGAATCCTGCCAGCCGGACGCCTGGATCAGGAAGAAGACAGCAGCTACGAGACAGGCAAGGATGATCACCCTTGACGCGGTGGCCAGCCGACGCCGGTCCGTCCCGGGCAATTCCATATAGGTCCAGAGCGCACGCAGCGCGACGCCGACCCCATAACCGCACGAAAAGCTCAGTCCCGACAGAACGCCTTGCGTGATGCTGTCGCGTGGAATGAGGCTGGGCGTGAGTGAGGCACAGAAGAACAGCGTCGCGAGGGCCAGTCCGGTCAGCGAGAAGGCGTCGATCGTCCTGGCTGCCCACCGGAACATGCGTCAGGTTCACCCTTTGAGAATTTCGGCCACCCTTGGTGCGAAATAGGTGAGGATGCCGTCGCAGCCGGCACGCTTGAACGCCAGCAGCGATTCCAGCATCACCTTTTCGCCGTCGATCCAGCCATTGGCTGCTGCTGCCTTGATCATCGAGTACTCGCCCGACACCTGGTAGGCGAAGGTCGGCATCGCGAACTCGTCCTTCAAGCGACGGATGATGTCGAGATAGGGCAGGCCGGGCTTCACCATCAGCATGTCAGCCCCTTCGGCAAGGTCCTGTTCGGCTTCCCGTACGGCCTCATCACTGTTGGCGTGATCGATGTAATAGGTCTTTTTATCGCCCTTCAGCAGCCCCTGCGTGCCGATCGCCTCGCGATAGGGACCATAGAAGGCGGACGCGAATTTGGTCGCATAGGACATGATGGCGACATCCTGGAAGCCGTTGGCGTCCAGCGCGTCGCGGATCGCGCCGATACGGCCGTCCATCATGTCCGAGGGGGCGATGATGTCGGCGCCTGCTGCGGCCTGCAGCACGGCCGCGGCAGCAACCTGCTCGACCGTCTCGTCATTGACAATGATGCCATCGCGCAGGATGCCGTCGTGGCCGTGACTGGTGAAAGGGTCGAGCGCGACGTCGGTGATGATGCCGATATGCGGAACGGCCGCCTTGATGGCGCGCGTCGCCGCGTTAATCAGATTGTCCGGATCCAGAATGTGCGAACCAGCCTCGTCCTTGCGTCCGGCCTCGATGTTCGGAAAAGTCGCGATTGCCGGAATGCCGAGCTTCGCGGCACGTTCGGCTTCGCGAACTGCCTGGTCGACGCTGAGACGGAAGACGTCCGGCATGGCATCGATCGGCTCGCGTACATTTGTTCCGCCCGTCAGGAAGATCGGCCAGATCAGGTCGTCGACGGTCAGGCGGTTTTCCTGCACCAGCCGGCGCGACCAGTCGGCCTTGCGCATGCGGCGCAGGCGGCGCGAGCCGGTGATTTCGTCGACGTTGCGGGCGCCGGCCGGTTTTGTGGGGGTGAACTTGTTCATAGCCAAAACTCCGATTGTCGGTTTTCTAACACGTGCTGGCCGGAGCGACCAATGCGGCATGGTTGTGCCAGTTGGATGCCGAGGCTGCGCGGATGGTCGCAGTCCATTCCGGCCTCTGCTTGGTGGGCAGTCCCTGCCGAGCGGGGCGGGCGGCATTGACGTGCCGGAGGGGGGCGCTTAGCACTTCCACTGCATACGGATGAGGATTCTATGGCAATGGACTTTGGTGGCGGCGAGGAAATCCGCTTCGAAAGGATGGGCCGGGCCGGCGTCGTTACGATGACCCGCCCGCAAGCGCTCAACGCCATCACGCACCGCATGATCAATGCGCTTTCGCGTGCGCTGGATGCCTGGGAAGTCGATCCCGCGATCGATCTCGTGCTGTTGAAGGGAGAGGGCAGGGCGTTTTCCGCCGGTGGCGACATCATGGCGGTTTATGAAGGCGGCAAGGCCGGCAAACCGCCCGTCGAGTTCTTCGCCGACGAGTACAGGCTGAATGCGCGCATTCCCCGTTTTCCCAAACCTTACGTGTCGCTGATCGACGGCATCGTCATGGGCGGTGGCGTCGGTCTTTCCTTTCATGGCTCACACCGGCTGCTCACGGAAAACGCCCAGTTCGCAATGCCGGAAGTCGGCATCGGATTCTTCCCGGATGTCGGCGGCAGCCACCTGTTGCCAGGTCTCAAGGGAAGCTTCGGCGTTTATCTGGCGCTGACGGGCGAACGCATCCGTTATGGTGACGCCTTGTGGTCGGGGCTGGCTACTTGCGCGATCAAGGCGGCTGACCAGGTCGATATCATCCAGGGCCTGACCGAGACCGGAGATGTGGAAGCGGTGCTGCACCGCCACGCCATACGGCCTGAAGCCGAAACCGGGCAGCCGGTGCTCGAAGCGATCGCGAGGCATTTTTCCAAGGATACGTTGGCGGGCATCGTTGCCAGTCTCGAAGCCGAAGCTCCCAGCGACGAATTCGCGGCCAAGACGCTGGCTACCATTGCGCAGCGTTCGCCGACCAGCCTCAATGTCGCCTTCCGCCAGATCCGCGCCGGTGCCTCCTCGTCGATGGACGAGTGCATGCGCATGGAATTCCGTATCCTGGTGCGTATGCTGCAGGGCCACGACTTTTATGAAGGCATCCGCGCGGCGATCGTCGACAAGGACCGCCAGCCGAAATGGCGGCCAGCCGGGCTAGGCTCGGTCGTATCGGGTGATGTCGATCCTTATTTCGCCTCGCTCGGCGAGCAGGAACTGGCACTGTGAACGACGCCGCGCAAAGCCGCGTGGTTCTGGAGCCTTCGACGACGGAACTCGTCTTCGAATGGTTCCAGCGCATCGTTGCGGTCTATTGCCTGATGTTCGGCGTTCTCTACTGGATCCGCCTCATCGGCTTCTACCCCGGGCCGCTATGGCGCTTTGACCTTATGCCGGTGCACTGGCAGCTAGCCGCCGCGACCCTGGCGGTATTCTTTCCCTTTGCCGCCGCCGGCCTGTGGATGCTGGCGTCGTGGGGGCCGGTCATCTGGTTCATCTGCGCCCTGACCGAGACGATCATGTATGCGGGCTTCCCGCAGCTTTTCGGTGAACGCTGGCCGATCGTGGCAACGCATGCCGCCGTGGCTTTGATCTACATTGCCCTGCGCCTGATCGTGCATTTCCAGAGACGCCGCCGGCGCGTGTGATTTCGGCCTTTTGGCCATTCGCTAAATCTTTAGGTTAATTTTCTCCCCTCGGCCGGGGTTTTATTAACCCTCTCACGAAACCTCTTACCGGTAAGCTCTTGTTAGCCCTGGCGTTTAAGTCGAATTTTATAGGTATTCGATAGTGTCGCGATCAAGGTGACAAAAACAAAAAAATCACCGGGCGACAAACGAGAGGCAAAGACAATGATCAATTCGCGCACTGTGGCGAAGACCGCCAACGTTATCGATGAACGCCGCGAGTCCATCCGTACGCTCTACATGGAATCTCTTCAGCTGGTCGAACGTCTTCATCGGCGTTTGCTTGATGTGATCAAGGATGAGTTTGACCGTAACGGCCGTTCTGACATCAATGCTGTTCAGGCTCTGCTGCTGTTCAACATCGGAAATGCCGAGCTGACCGCCGGCGAGCTGCGCTCGCGTGGTTACTATCTCGGCTCCAACGTGTCCTACAACCTGAAAAAGCTTGTCGACCTGGGCTTCATCAACCATCAGCGCTCGCGCATCGACCGTCGTTCGGTCCGCGTCAGCCTGACGGACAAGGGCAACGAGGTGGCTGAGGTGGTTGCTGGTCTCTACGAGAGACACATCGGCTCGATCGAGCATGTCGGCGGCATCAACCAGGACGAGTTCAAGCAGATGAACCGCGCCTTGCAGCGCCTGGATCGCTTCTGGAACGACACCATCGCCTACCGCATGTAAGCGGCTGGTTCCGGGCTCGCCCGCCGGGTTTGCCGGCGGAGCGTCCTTTTCCGCGACGTCTCTGTCGCGGCGAGATACCACGCCGAAGAGCGGGGAGGAGGAGACCAAAATCTCCGGACTGGGCCGGTGCCGAAAAGGCACTGGCCCTTTCTTTCGTGCGACATGGGTCTAAAGCGCAAGCTTCGCGCCCAATTGCCGCCATATTCCGATGAAAGCGAGAAGTTGGACGGTGCAGTCGAATTTTGGCTGACTGGTCTGCTCTCGCGAATGTGCGTTTTCCGGCAGCGAGATGCGAGATATGGTTGGCTAAATGTTAAGGATGGCAACCATAAAGTGCGAGCCGCTAGCCAGGCCCATTGGCCGATCGTCGAATTGTTGAACAGTCTGGAACGCTCATGAACACCAGCCGCCGCCTGTTTCTCACCGGAGCTTCCGCGCTCGCCGTGGCTTTCGCTGCCGGTGCCGCCAGCGCCCAGGACGCCGTTGATGGTATCCTGAAGGCCTCGGGGCAGGGCAGTTGGGACGACACTTTTGACGCCCGCGCCACGCAAGGCGGCAAGGTTGCCTCGACGCTGCCGATCTTCAGCCCGCAGACCGTGACCTATACCGAGCAGGCTATCGCCCAGTATCGTGACATCGTGGCTCAGGGTGGATGGCCGGAAGTGCCGGCGACCAAGAAGCTCCAGCTCGGTGTCTCTGATCCTGATGTCGTGCCGCTGCGCAAGCGACTGATGGTGTCCGGCGACCTGTCCCAGAGTGCCGGTCTGTCGGAATCCTTCGATTCCTACGTCGATGCGGCGCTGAAGCGGTTCCAGACCCGTCATGGCCTGCCGGCGGACGGGGTCACCGGCAAGTACACCTTTGCCGCGATCAACGTGTCAGCACCGGTACGGCTTGGTCAGCTCGAGACCAATCTGGTGCGCCTGCGCGCCATGGGCGGCTTCCTTGGTAACCGGTATGTGATGGTCAATATCCCGGCCGCGCAGATCGAGGCGGTCGAGGGAGACCGCGTCGTGCTGCGTCATACGGCCATTGTCGGCAAGATCGACCGCCAGACGCCTATCGTCAATTCGAAGATCAACGAGATCATCGTCAATCCCTATTGGAACGCGCCGGTGTCGATCGTCCGCAAGGACATCATTCCGCTGATGCGCAAGAACCCGAATTACCTCAAGGACAGTCATATCCGCCTGCTCGCTCCGGATGGCACGGAGGTCGATCCGACAACCGTCGACTGGTCGACGGAAGATGCCGTCAAGTATCGCTTCCGTCAGGATCCGGGCACCGGCAACGCCATGGCTTCGGTGAAGATCAATTTCCCGAGCCCGGACGGCGTCTACATGCACGATACGCCGCAGCAGAGCCTGTTCGGCAAGCTGATGCGCTTTGATTCTTCAGGCTGCGTACGCGTACAGAATGTGCGCGACCTCGTCACCTGGATCCTGCGCGATACGCAGGGCTGGAGCCGCCAGCATTTCGAAGAAACCATCAAGACCGGCAACAACACCCCGGTGGCGGTCACCAATCCGGTTCCGGTTTACTTCACTTACGTCTCGGCTTGGTCGACGGGTACGGGCGTCGTGCAGTTTCGCGATGACATCTATCGCCGTGATGGCGTCGACGAGTTGCAGATCACTTCGTCGCTTTAACAAAAGCGGACCATTCAGTTGGAGCCATCGGCGGCAACGCCGGTGGCTTTTTATTTTCGGCACAGATGTCGCGCACGCAGCCGCGTAACCAGCGATGGGCCGGATCGGCGTCGAGCCGCGGGTGCCACAAAAGCGAGATGGTGATTTCCGGCAAGGCGAGCGGGAGCGGGAAGCGGAACATGCCGTCGTTCAGGTGGCCAGTATAGCGCTCGGGAACGCTGGCGATCAGACCCGCCTCCCGCGCAAAGACCAACGCCTCCAGGAAGCCGCTGACAGTCGTCGCGATTTCGCGCTGCAACCCCAGGGCTTCCAGCGCGTCGTCGATCGGTCCCTTGTCGAGATTTCGACGCGAGACGAGAACATGTTCTCCCGCCGCGTAGCGTTCGGGGGTGACGATGCCGCTGCACAACGGGTGCTCGGCCCGCACGACACCGACAAAGCGATCGCGAAAGAGTGTCTGCGTGCGAATTTCCGGCCCGGTGGTGGTTCCGATCACTCCGGTTTCCAGATCAACGCTGCCGTCGCGCAGCGGTGTACTGTCCTTGTCTGGCTTCGGTACAAAGCGCATCCGTACGCCTGACGCCTCTTGAGCAATGCGTGCGAGCAGGGCCGGTCCGAAGTTTTCGACAAAACCGTCCGAGTTCCGCATCGTGAATGTGCGCGTGAGCCTCGCAAGGTCCAGCTTTTCAGCGGGGCGCAGCATGGCTTCGGCCTCTTCGACGATCCGGCCGACGCGTTGACGCAGTTCAAGCGCGCGCGGTGTTGGGACGAGACCGCGACCGGCGCGAACCAGAAGCGGGTCGCCCGTTGTTTCACGCAGCCGCGCCAGGGCGCGGCTCATCGCGGAGGGGCTGAGCCGCAGCCTCCTGGCCGCACGGGCAACGCTGCCTTCGGCAAGCAGCACATCAAGGGTGATCAGCAGATTGAGATCCGGGCGCGTCATCCGCTGACTATAACGCATATCTATGCTTTGATGAGGCGTCTTGTGCATGAATTAAGTGCAAATGATGCGCCTTCCGCCATGTTATGCGAGGCGCTACCTGTCTGTCCGTATTTCAGATCCGGCGAAGACAGGCAAAACATGCAATCGAATACCATCGGACGTGGCGCAGCAGGACAGGTAACGGACACTCAGCCCGCTGGACGCTGGGCGCTGATCAGCCTTGCGATGTCGATGCTGCTCTCCTCACTTGGCATCAGTATTGCCAATGTCGCGCTGCCGTCACTGGCCGAGGCGTTCGACACGCCTTTCCACTACGTCCAATGGGTTGTTCTGGCTTATCTTCTCGCTGTGACGATCTCGATCGTCAGTGCGGGGCGGCTTGGCGACCTGGTCGGTCATCGTCGCATGCTGATTGGCGGGATTTCGCTGTTCACACTGGCCTCGGTTCTGTGCGGAATCGCGCCCACGCTTTGGCTGCTGGTCGCTGCTCGCGCCTTGCAGGGGCTTGGGGCGGCCGTTCTGATGGCACTCAGCATCGCGTTTGTCCGCGATACGGTCTCGAAAGACAGAACGGGCAGCGCGATGGGATTGCTGGGCACGATGTCGGCGATCGGAACCGCGCTGGGACCATCTCTGGGTGGGCTTCTGCTGACCGCGGCAAGCTGGCGGGCGATCTTTCTGGTGATGGTGCCGTTGGGGGCGCTGAACCTTTTTCTCGCCTGGCGTTTCCTGCCTGCCTCCAAGCCGGTTGAAAAGGGCAGGGGCTTTGACAGTCTTGGCACGCTGCTGCTTGGCCTTACCCTTGCTGCCTATGCGCTCGCCACGACCATAGGTGGCACGCATCTGGGGTGGCTGAATGTGGTGCTGCTGGTGGCCGCCGTTCTCGGTGTCGGCCTTTTCATGATGGTCGAGGCGAAGGTCGCTTCGCCATTGATCCATCTGTCGGCATTCCGAGATGCTGCCTTCAGCGGCAGCCTGGTGATGAATGCGCTGGTTTCCACGGTCATGATGGTCACGTTCGTGGTCGGACCGTTCTATCTTTCCCGCGCACTCGGGCTGAACGCGGCTCTCGTCGGCATGGTGATGTCGGTTGGTCCGATAATCTCCACCCTGACCGGCATCCCGGCTGGCCGGGTCGTCGACCGGCTTGGCGCCTCGCTCGTGGCCATCATCGGGCTCACCTTGATGACTGCTGGGGCATTTGTCCTTGTCGCGGTTCCGACTTCATTCGGCATCGCCGGCTATGTCATGGGTATTGCCATTCTCACCCCCGGCTATCAGCTCTTCCAGGCTGCCAACAATACGGCCGTGATGATGGATGTCAGCCCGGACCGGCGTGGCGTCGTCTCCGGCATGCTCAGCCTGTCGCGCAACCTGGGGCTGATCACCGGTGCGTCGGCCATGGGTGCCTTGTTCGCCTTCGTTTCAGGTGGCGTCGATGGGGCGACTGCGCATCCTGAAGCGGTTGCCGCCGGGATGCGGGTTACATTCGCGGTTGCAGGGATGCTGACCCTGGCTGCGATCGCTATTGCTCTTCTGGTGCGTGGCGGTGCGGCAAGCACGACGCCGGTTGAGGAACGGTCGTGATCCAGGCTTGCCGGGTTCGGATATCCGCCGGTGGAGTGCTGTTTCGGCAAAGTTTCCTACCCTTGTCATCTTAACGTTATGGGTGGCCACTAGCGTTTCCTCACGGACGCAGGGGACGCTCGTGAGACAACTTTCAAGAGCATGGGTATTTTGTCTGGTGATCTTGGTGCTGCTGCCGGCCTTGCCGGCTGCCGCCGAACCAGTTCGCGGCGCGGGATCGACCTTCGCCGCACCGGTGATCTCAGCTTGGGGTAAGGCCTACAAGGAAGCGCGTGCCGACGGGGGTGACTACTTTACTCTCGAGTGGAGTGTCGACTACGAGCCGGTCGGCTCGCTGGCCGGCGTCATGCGGCTTTCGCAACCGGAGATGGATTTCGCCGCGACCGACGCGCCGCTTTCGCCAGAGGAAGTTGCCAAGCGCAATGTGGCGCAGTTTCCGATCGTCATGGGCGGTATCGCCGTGGTGGCCAATGTTGCCGGTGTCGAACCTGGCAAGTTGCGGCTGAACGGCCCGGTCCTGGCTGATGTCTTTTCCGGCAAGGTCAAGAGCTGGTCCGATCCTGCGATCGTTGCACTCAATCCGGACATCCGGTTGCCGGACCGCCCCATCAAAGTGCTGCGGCGCAAAGACGGTTCCGGCTCGACATTCGTCTTCACCAGCTATCTTTCCAAGACCAGCTCCGAATGGCGCCAGAAGTTCGGCGCGGCAACGCTGATCGATTGGGCTGTCGGGCAGGGTGCTGAAGGTACGGCCAACCTGGTCGCTTTGGCTGCCGCGACTAGCGACGGCATTACCTATCTCGAATATGGCCAGGTGACTCGCGCGGGTCTGCCAATCGTGCAGTTGCAGAACGAAGCGGGCGTTTTCGTAGCACCTGCAGCTGAAAGTTTCGCGTCTGGGTTGGCTAATATCGCATGGGATGCTTCCCGGCATTTCTTCGCGGATACGACTAAAATGCCAGGTGCGGGTGCCTATCCCATGGTCGCCGTTACCTATGCGGTGATGCCGAAGGATCGCGGCATCGAGCGGACCCAACGCGTGATTGATCTTTTTCGGTTGGCTTATTCAGCCGGCGCCAGCGAAGCGCGTGCGCTGGGCTACACCCCGGTGTCGCCCGAACTCGCTCGTCAGATCGATCGCTATTGGTCGCAGACCCTAACGAATCTGAACAACTAGAGCGCTCCTCCAGGCGCGCCGCATTGTCCACACAGGAAGGCATAGCGACATGCAGGTCGACATCTTCAAGGACATTCTCGTTCCAGTCATCGGTGGATTGGGCATCTTCATGCTCGGCCTGGAATTCATGGCCAACGGCATTCAGGCGCTTTCCGTCAACAAGATGCGCGATTTCCTGGCCAAGGCTGCTGGAACGCCGATCAAGGGCGTGCTCGCCGGCACGCTGATCACCGGCGTGATCCAATCGTCGACGGCGATGACGGTGATGGTGGTCGGCCTGGTCAATGCCGGCGTGGTCGCGCTGAGGCCCGCGATCAGCGTCATTATGGGCGCCAACATCGGCACCACGCTGGGCAACGGCCTGATTGCGTTGCCACTCGGCCCTCTCGGCCTGATCCTGGGTGGCATCTTCGCGCTCATCTATTGCTTTGCGAAGAGTGAGAAGGTTCGCAACATCGCGCTCGCCTGCATGGGCTTCGCGTTGATCTTCTACGGCCTCAACCTGATGACCGGTGGGTTGCGTCCGCTGCGCAACATGCCGGAAGTCATGGAACTGCTGCAGACACTGAGAGCGGATTCCTACTTCAACCTGCTGAAATGCGTGCTGATCGCCGCCGGTGTCACGGCGATGATCCACTCCTCCTCCGCCACGATCGGCATCGTGATGGGACTGGGCGCTGCGGGTGTTCTCGACTGGACCACTGCTGTCGCTTTTTCGCTCGGTGCCGACCTCGGCACGACGATCACCTCGTGGATGGCCTCGCTCAACCTCTCCAAAAATGCCAAGCGCGCTGCCTATGCGCATATGTCGTTCAATATCATTGGTGTTTTGATCACCGTCCCGCTGTTCTTCATCTCGATCGAGGCGCTGCGCTGGGCGATGCAGTGGTTCGGTGGCGATCCGGGCATTCCGGTCGTCGTCGACGGCAAGGATACCTTCCCGCTGGTGCCGGTTGCCGTCGGCTTGTACTCGACATTTTTCAACGTTTTCAACACGCTGCTGCTATTCCCCTTCGTCGGGGTCTTCGAACGCGTGCTCTCGCGTATCGGCCATACCGAAGCCGACGACGTCGAGGATTTCTCGGTGCCGAAATATCTCGACCGCCGTTTCTCTGCCGATCTCGGGCAGGCGGTGCCGGCTGTCGAGCAGGAGACGATGCGTCATCTCAAGGCTGGCGCCCTGTTCCTCGACATCGCGCGCGCCAAGAAGAACGCCCCTAACGATCCGGGCGAACACTATCTGGCCACCGACATCCTTTCGCGGGACATCCGAACCTATTCGTCCGCGCTTTTGTCGTCCGACATGCCGATGGATCAGCTTGATCTGGTGGCCAGTCTGATCGAGGAAGCCGACTTCACGGCAGCGCTTGCCGAGCAACTGCATCAGGTCTCACGACGTGTCCGCCGCGAAACCTTCGGTACGCAGGGCAAGGCGATCGTCGACACCGCGCTCGACAAGCTCGACTTCGATCTTCGTGAGATCCTGCCCGACTTCGGCGTGAAAGCGCCCCAGATGCCTGCCGGCCATGTCAATTTTCCGGAAGTCGAGGAATTGCGTGCGCAGATACTCACCGCCGGTACAGGCATTGCACCGGGCGAACGCGGTGCGCTTCTCGCGTTGCTCGGCAGTGTCGAGCGTGCCGATTTCTTGATCAGGCGCATCGACGCCGAGCGCCGGTCCGTCAACCGTCAAGCGGTGGTCGCCCGCGCAAAAGCCCGTCGCGAGCAGCGCGATGAGAAGGGCGGGGTGTTTGGTGGCGATCTGGCACCGGTGCCCGGCGAGTGAACAGACTTCTTTTCGCAAAGAGGCAAGGCCGCGGGTGAACGGCCTTGCCTGGCATGCGGGTTGGCTGCCATCGGGCCTAAGGGGCGGATTACTCCGGGAAATCGACGCTGAGCGTCGTTTCGGCCCAGCTGTCGAAATTCTCCCGCAGCGCGTCGAGCCGCTGGCGCGCTATGGTCAGGGCTGCAGCGCCGAGCAGCAGGCGCAGCGGCGGTTCGCTTGCCTCGAATGCCGAGATGATTGCTGCCGCGGCGCGCACCGGATCACCCGGTTGCCTGCCTGATCCGGTGCGAGTTGCCTCGCGGCGTTTTCCTGCTGTTTCCGCATAGTCGTCGATGACTGTCTTGGATTCGACCATCGAACGCCCTGCCCAATCCGTGCGGAATGCGCCGGGTTCGACGATCGTCACCTTGATGCCGAGTGGCTTGACCTCATGCGAAAGCGATTCCGAAAGTGCTTCGACAGCGAATTTCGAGGCGTGGTAGTAGCCGGTGGCGGCGAAGGCTACGAGGCCGCCGAGCGACGAGACGGTGAAGATATGTCCCCGGCGGCGAGTGCGCATGCCAGGCAAGACACCTTTCGTCACGGCGACGAGACCGAAAACGTTGGTTTCGAACTGGGCGCGGATTTCTCGGTCAGAGCCTTCCTCGATAGCAGCCAGGTAGCCATAGCCTGCGTTGTTGACCAGCACGTCGATCGTGCCGAATTGTGCCTCCGCCGCTGCAACGGCCTGCTCAATGGAGGTCTTGTCGGTGACGTCGAGTTGCAAGGTGAGCGCGCGTTCACCGTGCCTGGAGGCCAAAGCGGCTAGGGCATCGGGGTTGCGTGCGGTAATGGCTGCGCGCCAGCCGCGCTCCAGGACGGCTTCGGCGAGCGCCTTGCCGAGCCCGGAGGACGCGCCGGTGATAAACCATGCGGGAGTGATCGTTGTCATGGTGAGTTCCTTCAGCCGGGAGCCGGTCGTCTCTCAGGCATTCATTGGCGGTGCAGGATCATGCCGCCGTGGTGGAGGGTGTTTTCGTCGACGAAGTCGCCGTCGGTGGTGAAACCAGTGTCGTCCCAGTATTCGATGTGGTTGCCGGTCACTTCGTAGCGACCCTGATAGGCGCTTTGCCTGTTGCCGCGCGCTTCGTCATAGCGGCCAGCGGGCAGCAGTTCATGGCGGACCCGGCCGTCATCGGTTACCCACATGCCGACATAGGGATGTTGTGTCATCTGTCGTTCCTCGACCTGGTTGCTTGGATTGGAGGCGCTTTCCGATGCCTGCGTCGGCGACGCCGAAAGCGTGGCCAGAATCAGGCAGGGCAAGATGTGCCCTTTGCTGTGGACCTTCATTGTTCGATCTCCGATGCAGCCTTGCGTCATGCAGCTTCACGCATGTCCTGGCTGGCACGGGGGAACATAAGGTCGTCGATTGGCGAGATCGACTTGCCAGTTGGAAATGGCTTGGTTAGTTGTTTTAACCAATGGCGGACGATTTCGAAGGCATTTCGGTGTTCCTGGCCGTGGCGGAAGCGCGCAATTTTCGCCTTGCGGGCGAGCGTCTTGGCGTTACCCGCTCAGCCGTAAGCCAGGCATTGCAACGGCTCGAGGACCGGATCGGCACCGCACTGGTGCAGCGGACCACGCGCAGCGTCAGCCTGACAGAGGCCGGCGAGATGTTCTACGACATGGTCAGACCATCGGCGCAGGACATAACTGAGGCTGTGCAGGCCGTTCGCGAAACGCAGACGCGTCCCTCCGGTCTGCTGAAGATCGCGGTGTCGTCGATTGCCGAACGTTTCATTTCCGGGCCCTTGCTTGCCGGTTTTATTGCGGCCTTCGCGGAGGTGAAACTGGATATCACCATCACAGATGATGAGTTCGATATTGTCGGCGAAGGCTACGATGCCGGCGTCAGATTGGGCGAGGTGATCGAACAGGATATGGTCGCCGTACCGGTTTCGTTGGAGCAGCGGCAATGCGCCGTCGCTTCGCCCGGCTATCTCTCCCGACATGGCATGCCGCTTCATCCGCGAGACCTGACAAATCATGTCTGCATCGGCTGGCGGCCGCGACCGGACACGGCGCCATACCGCTGGGAGTTCACAGAAAGCGGCCGTGATTTCGAGCTGGCGGTCGATCCGGCGATGACGACCAACGATATGGGCATGATGATCCGCATGGCTTGCGCCGGTGCGGGCATCACCTTTGGCATGGCCGAGACCTTCGAACCCTACTTCGCACGGAACGAGCTGGTACCTCTTCTGGAAGACTATGGCCCGCCCTTTGCTGGTTTCTATCTCTATTTCCCAAAGCGTCACCGCCAGCCGCTGAAACTGCGGGCGCTCGTGGACCATGTTCGCACTTTTCGGAGAGACGATGCTTAGGGGGCAGCCGCGTAGCGAGCGAGGTTGCGCGTTGAAAATTTGAATCACGATCCTGGTCCAAGCCGTTGGCCAGACAAAGAAAATACACTTCGAGCCTGAGTCTCCCCAGGGAGAAAAGTTGGTGCCGTTGTTGCCGGCGCTTTCCTCATCATGCCAAACGGTCTAGGTCGGACCGGTCACTCTTGGAGAAACGCTTGGCCGTCGCGACCCTGATCCTGCTGCTTCTGGTGCTGGTCGCCGCATCCGGTGTGCTGGTGCGCTTCCTGCCATTGCCTTTACCGATCATCCAGATCGGGCTGGGTGTCCTGCTGGCATGGCCGATCGACGGACTGCGCGTCGAACTCGAGCCAGAACTGTTCCTTCTGGTCTTTGTGCCGCCGCTTCTGTTCATCGACGGCATCATGTTGCCGAAACGCGAATTCTCCGAATTGGCACCGCGTATCTTCGGTCTGGCTTTCGGGCTCGTCTTCTTCACGGTCGTGGTTTTCGGCTACGCGCTGAACTGGCTGTTGCCGCAGGTGCCACTGCCGGTCGCTTTCGCGCTAGCCGCTGTGCTGTCGCCGACGGACGCCGTCGCTGTGTCCTCCATTGTCGGACGTGATCTCGTTCCGGCCCGCATCCGCCACATCCTTGAAGGTGAGTCACTGCTCAACGATGCATCCGGCCTCGTCGTGCTGCGGTTTGCGGTCGCCGCAGCACTCACCGGCCAATTTTCGCTGGGCGAGACGGCCTTGACCTTTGTTCTGGTCGCGGCTGGCGGCGCGCTGGTCGGATTTGCCACGCTATGGGCGACGGCCAAGGTCTTGCGCATCGTCGCGAAGATCGGTGACGTACGGCCCGAGGTACAGGTGGTCATTCTGATCCTGTTGCCGTTCGCTGCTTATCTGCTGGCCGAAAAATTCCATTTCTCCGGCATCCTGGCGGCGGTGACGGCTGGCCTTTATCTCAGTCGCGCGGGTCTGTTCGGTGTGCTCAGCGTTCCTGCGCGCATGCAGAATGCAGCGCTGATCGAGATGCTGTCGTTTACTTTTAACGGCGTCATCTTCCTGCTGCTCGGCCTGCAACTGCCGACAATCATCCGCAACGTGCCACCCGAACTGTCGCTCTACGGCACGTTCTGGGAGCCGGTGCTGGCGGTGGTCACATTGACCTTGATCTTGCTTGCCATCCGCTTCGCTTGGATATGGTTTGGTTCGGCCGCGCGCGGTGCCATAGCGCGCTGGCGTGGCCATGACACGCTCAGGCTCACCACGCGGCTCAAAGTGGTCATGACGTTGGCCGGCGTGCGCGGCGCGATCACGCTCGCCGGTATTCTGTCGCTCCCGCTCGTCATCTCCGTGAACGGCCCGCCATTTCCGGCGCGCGATCTGGTCATTTTCATCGCTGCCGGCGTCATCATCTGCTCGCTGCTGCTGGCCAGCGTGGCGCTGCCAGCGGTGGCGCGCGGCATTCCGCTGGATGAAGAGGACATGAGCGTCAACGAAGAGCGTCTGGCGCGCCAGGTCGCGGCGGAGGCGGCGATCGTCCGCATCGAACAGATGGTCGACGAGGTGCGTGACGATCCAGCGCGTTATGAAGCGCGGCTGGCCGCGGCCCAGCAGATCATCCCTTCATACAGGCAGCGAATTGTCGGTGAAGCCGACGACACGAAACCCGGCGACATGCAAAACGCTCTGGAGGCGATGATCGATGCCGCGCTCGATGCCGAACGTGGCGCGCTGCTCAAGCTCCTGAAAGCACGCAAAATCAATGACGATACCATGCGCGCGGTCATGGGCGAGGTGACACTCGGTCAGGCCTTGAGCGCCCGGAAACGGGCGGCGCCTGCAAAGTCAAACAAACGGCCGAAGAAAGCGGGCGCCAGGAAGTAACGGCGCCCGGCCACTTCTGTTTCAGTTCTCGTCCCGGGACACGGTTGCAAAGAAATTCTCCGGGCCGTCCACTTCGATCAGCTTGCGATTTTCGATCTGCCAGAAGCGGTTGCCGACCGTGCGCACGAAACTGCGGTCGTGCGAGACGAGCAGGCAGCTCGCCTCGTGCGCCATCAGTTCGGTTTCCAGCGCCTCCTGGCCCTCGATGTCGAGATGGTTGGTCGGTTCATCGAGCAGATAGAAGTTGGGGTTGGTGAGCCTCAGCACCAGCATGGCCAGCCTGGCTTTCTGCCCGCCGGAGAGCCGGCCAATCGGTCGCTCCTGCATGTCGATGCCGATGCCTGCACCCGCCAGCAACGATCGGAGCCGCTGATCACCGAATTCGAAGCGGCGACCAATCGCAGCCATGGGCGTGTCGGTATTGCCGAGGTCCGCCAGCGCCTGGTCGACGTGGCCAAGCGCCAGCGATGGCGTGGCGCGGATGCCGGATTGGCCAACATCAATCCCCGCAATCGCGTCACGCAACATGCCGACCAGCCGTGACTTGCCCGAGCCATTGCGACCGAGCAGTACGATGCGATCGCCCTGGCAGATCCAGCGCTTGCCGGTTTTGAACAACAGCGTTCCGTCCGGCGTTCTCACTTCGGCATCGTCCAATGTCACCAGTTGCCTGGCATGGGTGCCTCGATTGGAAAGCCGGATGGCGCCCGCCGAACGCTCCTGGTGGGCCGGGCGTGCAGCGTCTTCCAGCCGATCAGCACGATCCTTCAGCTGCTTGGTCTTGACGACCAGAAGATCACTGCCGGAATTGATGCCGATGTTGTTCAATTTGGCTGCTTGCCGGCGCAATTGCTGCGCCGCCTTGATGTCCCGCTGGTATTGCCGCTCCTGCGAGGCGTCGATCTCGTCCAGCGCTACCCGTGCCCTCGAATAGGGCAAGGCGAAGGTCTGGCTTTGGTCTGCGCGCAGGAAGAGCGTGCGATTGGTAACGGCGTCAAGGAAGGCGCGGTCGTGGCTGGCCACCATCAGCGGGATGCTCTGCGGCAAGCTTTTCAGCCAGTCTTCCAGCCAGCGGATCCGGGCGAGGTCGAGATGGTTGGTCGGTTCGTCGAGCAGCAAAGCGTCGGGATCGTTGACCCATATGCGCGCCAGCAAGGCGAGCCGCTGCCAGCCGCCGCTCAGCGCGCCGAGCGGGCGCCCGCGCAATTCCTCGGGCACCTCGAAGGTCTCCAGCACCACATCGGCACGCCAGCTTTCGCTTTCCGCTTGTTCTGGCGGCAAGGCTTGCCGCACCGCCTCATGGAAGGGCAGGGCGAGCAGTGCGGGCGCCATATCCTGTTCGACATGGCCGATGGTGAGGCCGCGCGCCTTGGTGATGTCGCCATCCGTCGGTTCAAATGCGCCGGCGATGGCGCGCAGCAGCGTCGACTTGCCTCTGCCGTTGGCGGCGACGATGCCGATACGGTCACCGGCTTCCACGGAGAGATCGAGATTGGAAAACAGGCGTGCGCCAAGCGTGACGCCGAGTGCCTTGAGATTGATCAGTGCCATTGTTGTTCTCTGGTCTGTCGCGAGCCTCGCCGGTGGCCGGGCATGTTCGATGCCTGGCGGATTGTACCGG
The DNA here is from genome assembly GCF_002858745.1 of Mesorhizobium loti. GTDB lineage: Bacteria > Pseudomonadota > Alphaproteobacteria > Rhizobiales > Rhizobiaceae > Mesorhizobium > Mesorhizobium loti_F. Next base: position 490,943 of record NZ_PJRO01000002.1, read on the forward strand.
AGATGCGTTGGCTCGTTGTTGCAACGATGAGCGGACAGCCCGGTATTTGGCCGGTGTCGCGCTACCCCTTGGGGCAGACCAGAAAGATGCTTGAGTGCGATCGTCTCGTGGTCAGCCCTGCAAACGCATTTGCAGGGCCTGGATCGGGCCGCATGTACGATGGTGATTAAATCTGAGGTGATTAAATCTGGTCACACAGCCCTCCTTTCTTTTTCGACGGTTGCGAGGCCTAGATAAACGCGGCCGTGCATCGATGCAAGCCGGTCGCTGGTGGATCAAGCCGCAGCATAGCGCAAAAGTACGACATCCTGTGGCAGGATTTGCTGTCCGAGAAATCGGAGGTTTGGCGTCTTGTCGGCGAAGAACGGCTTGCCACCGCCAAGCACAACAGGGTGGATGTAGAGATGGTACTCGTCAATCAGACCCAGTCCGTCCAGGTTAGCGGCGAGTTCTGCACCACCCACATCGATCACGCCGTCTGTTTCGGACTTCAGGCTCTTCAACGTCCCGACGACATCCTTGCTAACCAGCGTTGCGTTGGGACCGACTTCGCGCAGTGTCGTGGAACAGACGAGTTTGGGTGTCGCGCGCCATAGTGGTGCGAATTCTCGCGCCTCGTCGGGCCAATCCGCCTGATCCTCTTCCCAGTAGCGCATCACCTCGTAGAGCTTACGGCCGCAGACACTGATTCTGGTGTCCTGCATCAACCGGTTGAAATATCGATGCAGCGGCGCTTCCGGCACCGGCAGTTGCGGACCGCCTTCCAGTCCGGTGATGTAGCCGTCCAGAGACGCCAGCATGCCGAAGATCATCGTGGCCATGGTTTCCTCCAACCTGATTGCATTTTGCAATCGGATTGGAGGATTCGCAAGAGAACCCATCGCTCTTTGACCTGCCTGGTTTTGCTCGGCCTTGTGGTTCAAGAAAACGGCGCGATCCGGCCAGAGGATTTCGCAGCGTAAACGTGGCAGGGCCCGGACAACTGTGTTAATGGCGCCATGTCTTTTCCGACAGTGAGGATCCCAAGTCCATGGCGACAGCAACGGCCGTTTCGAACTCCCTCGAAGCCTTCTTTGGAACAACGCTCGCGGAGGTCGATCCAGAGATCTTCGGTTCGATCCGCAACGAGCTCGGTCGCCAGCGTCACGAGATCGAATTGATCGCCTCGGAAAACATCGTCTCGCGCGCCGTCCTGGAGGCGCAGGGCTCGATCATGACCAACAAATATGCCGAAGGTTATCCGGGCAAGCGTTATTATGGCGGCTGTCAGTTCGTCGACGTGGCCGAGGAACTCGCCATCGAGCGCGCCAAGAAACTTTTCGACTGCAAATTCGCCAACGTCCAGCCGAATTCCGGCAGCCAGATGAACCAGGCGGTGTTCCTGGCGCTGCTGCAGCCGGGCGATACCTTCATGGGGCTCGACCTCAATTCCGGCGGCCATCTCACCCACGGTTCGCCCGTCAACATGAGCGGCAAGTGGTTCAAGGTCATCTCCTACGGCGTGCGCAAGGATGACCATCTGCTCGACATGGACGAAATCGAGAAGCTCGCCCAGCAGCACAAGCCGAAGCTTATCCTGGCCGGCGGCACCGCCTATTCGCGCGTCTGGGACTGGAAGCGTTTCCGCGAGATCGCCGATTCGATCGGCGCCTACCTGATGGTCGACATGGCCCATATCGCCGGTCTGGTCGCCGGTGGCGTGCATCCCAGCCCACTGCCGCATGCGCACGTGGTGACCACCACCACTCACAAGTCGTTGCGCGGCCCGCGCGGCGGCATGGTGCTGACCAATGACGAGGACATCGCCAAGAAGATCAACTCGGCGGTGTTCCCCGGACTTCAGGGAGGTCCGCTGATGCATGTCATCGCCGCCAAGGCGGTTGCATTCGGCGAAGCGCTGAAGCCGGACTTCAAAGTTTACGCGCAGAACGTCGTCGCCAACGCCAAGGCACTGGCCGAAAGCCTGAAGGAGACCGGTCTCGACATCGTCTCCAATGGCACCGACAACCATCTGATGCTGGTCGACCTGCGGCCGAAAAACGCCACCGGCAAGCGTGCCGAGGCTGCCCTTGGCCGCGCCAACATCACTTGCAACAAGAATGGCATTCCGTTCGATCCGGAGAAGCCGTTTGTCACATCAGGTGTGCGTCTTGGCACCCCCGCAGGCACCACGCGTGGTTTCGGCCAGGCTGAATTCCGCGAGATTGGCAAGCTGATCGCTGAGGTGCTGGACGGCCTGAAGGTGGCCAATTCCGACGAGGGCAATGCCGCCGTCGAGGCCGCGGTCAAGGCCAAGGTGGTGTCGCTGACTGATCGCTTCCCGCTCTATCCTTATCTCGGCTGAGCGCTGATCTAGAGAAAGCCCGCCGGATATCCCCGAAGGGACCCGGCGGGTTTTGCTTTTCCGCAGACGGATCTGCCGAAGGTCCCGGCGGATCGCAAATTCGACAAAAGATCGGAAATCCCAATCCGGCCTTTCATTTTGCACATTCATCGCGACAATGGCGCGCAATTCGTTCGGAGGATTCTGTATGCGCCCTAACAGGCTGTCCCTCATTCTGTTTTCCGCCTTCGCAGCGCTGACGCTCGCATTCGGGCCGGCCAGCTCGTTGGCGCAGGAGAATGCGCAGCAGCCGCCGGCAAAAAGCGAACCGGGCCTTTCCGATGTGCTGACCGACCTGCTGCACGGCGTCGAAGGTGAAAACCCGACCGCCGGCCCAGACAAGCGCGTGCCGTTCGGTCGCGAGGAGGTGCAGCTCTCCTTTGCACCGCTGGTCAAGCAGACCGCGCCGGCCGTGGTCAACGTCTATGCCTCGCAGACCGCAAAGGTGCGCTCGCCTTTCGACGGGGACCCGTTCTTTGAGGAGTTTTTCGGCCGTTCGGTGCCGCGCGCGCAGTCCTCGCTGGGCTCCGGCGTTCTGGTCGACCCCAGCGGTATCGTTGTCACCAATTTCCACGTCATCAAGAACGCCGATGAGGTCAAGGTCGCCACATCGGACGGGCGCGAATTCACCTCTAAGGTGATGTTGAAGGATGAAACGCTTGACCTTGCGGTCCTGAAGATTACCGCCGACAAACCGTTCCCGGTTATCCCGATTGGCGATTCCGACGTGCTCGAGGTCGGTGACCTCGTGCTCGCGATAGGCAACCCGTTCGGTGTCGGCCAGACCACGACCTCCGGCATCGTTTCGGCGCTTGCCCGCAGCCATATCGGTATCTCTGATTCCGGCTATTTCATCCAGACTGACGCTGCCATCAATCCCGGCAATTCGGGCGGCGCGCTGATCAACATGGGCGGCCAGCTCGTCGGCATCAACACCGCCATCTACAGCCGCAGCGGCGGCTCGATCGGCATCGGTTTTGCCATTCCCGCCAATATGGTCCGTGCCTTCGCAGAAGCCGCCAAGGCTGGTAGCGATTTCTTCGAGCGCCCCTATATCGGCGCCGAATTCGAGGCGGTGACGCCGCAGATCGCTGAATCGCTTGGCATGGAGAAGGTGGGTGGCGCACTGGTCTCTTCCGTTGCCGATGGTGGCCCGGCCGCCAAGGCCGGCCTGAAGCCCGGCGATGTCGTCCAGACGCTGAATGGCGCGGTGGTGGAAGGTATCGAAGCGCTCGACTACCGCATGGCGACGCTGACGATCGGGTCGAACGCCACGTTCGGCATTCTCACCAAGGGCCAGCAGCAGCAGGTCGCGATCGCGCTCGAACGCGCGCCGGAAGGCCTCACCACAACGCAGATCCTGCTGCGTGGCCGCAGCCCCTTCGCAGGCGCCCGCGTTGCGGAACTCTCGCCACGTCTCGCACAGAAGCTCGGCCTGCGCAGCGACGCCAAGGGTGTCGTTCTCGTCGACGTCGCCAGCGCTTCGCCGGCATCCGATTTCGGCTTCCAGCCCGGCGACATCGTGCGTGAGGTGAACGGCATTACCATCGATTCCGCCAAGCGCCTCGAAGAGGCTGCGCTGCAAAGCACGCGCTGGTGGCGCTTTACGGTGGAGCGGGGTGGGCAGACACTGCGCCAGGTCCTACGTTATTAGGTCCCAACCTGGAGCGTTTCCGCATTGGCGGAGACGCTCTGACTCTTTGTTTTTACGCAATTCCGGACGCAAAGCCGCTGCGCACTTTTTGCTGGAATTGCTTGAGGAGCGTGGAAACACGCCTGGCGCTGCCCCATGGCTGATCTGTTTGGAAGCGATGAAGTCGAGAAGGCGCCAGCCGGCCGGCCACTGGCCGACCGGTTGCGGCCGAAGACGCTTGCCGACGTCGTCGGTCAGGAGCAACTGACCGGGCCGGATGGCGCGCTCTCGCGCATGATCGCGTCGGGCTCACTGGGCTCGATGATCTTCTGGGGACCACCCGGCACCGGCAAGACGACCGTCGCGAGGCTGCTCGCCGGTGAAACCAGCCTGGCTTTCGAACAGATTTCGGCGATCTTCTCGGGCGTGGCGGATCTGAAGAAAGTGTTCGAGACCGCACGGCTGCGCCGTTCCAACGGTCGCCAGACCCTGCTCTTCGTCGACGAGATCCATCGCTTCAACCGCGCCCAGCAGGACAGCTTCCTGCCGGTGATGGAAGACGGCACCGTCGTGCTGGTCGGCGCCACCACGGAAAACCCGTCCTTTGAACTGAATGCGGCTCTGTTGTCGCGCGCCCGTGTGCTGGTGTTCCAGTCGCTCGGCGAAGACAGCATCACCAAGCTTCTGGCCCGGGCCGAGGAGACGGAAGGCAAGTCACTGCCGCTTGACGACGAGGCGAGGGAGGCACTTGTGCGTATGGCTGACGGCGACGGCCGTGCTTCGCTGACCCTCGCCGAGGAAGTATGGCGCGCGGCCAAGCCGGGCGAGGTTTTCGATGCCGCGGGCCTGCAAGGCGTGGTGCAGCGTCGCGCACCGATTTACGACAAGGGCCAGGACGGCCACTACAATCTGATCTCGGCGCTGCACAAATCCGTGCGAGGTTCCGATCCGGATGCGGCGCTGTATTATCTGTCGCGCATGTTCGATGCTGGCGAGGATCCGCTCTATCTCGGGCGCCGGCTGGTGCGCATGGCGGTCGAAGACATCGGCCTTGCTGACCCGCAGGCACTCGTCATCGCCAACGCGGCAAAGGATGCCTATGACTATCTCGGCTCGCCGGAAGGAGAGCTGGCGTTTGCGCAGGCCTGTGTCTACCTCGCCACCGCGCCGAAATCGAACGCGGTCTACAACGCCTTCAAGGCGGCGACGCGCGCGGCCAAGGAAAATGGCTCGCTGCTGCCGCCGAAGCATATCCTGAACGCGCCGACCAAGCTGATGAAGGAAGAGAGCTACGGCGCCGGCTACCGCTATGACCATGACGAGCCGGATGCTTTTTCAGGCCAGGACTATTTCCCCGAAAAGATGGGGCGCCAGACTTTTTACGACCCGCCCGAGCGTGGCTTCGAACGTGAGATCAGGAAACGGCTGGAATATTGGTCGAAGCTGAGGAAGGAGAGGGGCGAGTAGGTCCCGTTCCAGGAGAAATCCGAAGGTAAAAGCAATTTAGGCCTTTTGAGCGGTCTCCCGCCTGTATTTTGTGACCCATTCGCTGCTCGTCTCGTCTGCCAGTTTCGCTGTTCCGACGCTGATGGCCTTGGCAAGTTCCGGATCTCTGCCAAGCGCCGACAGTACTTTGGACAAGGCAAGCTGCGGATCCGCGGACATAGTCTCGTATGTGAGCCGTAGAGGTTCGATGCCGCGCGATTTGAAGAAATCGGCCCAGCACGCGTCGTCTTCTTCCAACTCTCTCGCGATCTGACCGATATGATCTCCATCGTAGGTGATGGGCCTTGGCGTCTCTTCGCCTTCGAGCACGGAGCCGTCGCTGTTCCGATGCCATAGGCCACTTTGCCGGGCGCGGATCAACGAAACGGCTTGTGCAATCTTATCCAGGCGCGAGAGATGGATGTAGAGCGTCGGCCCGAAGGTTTCCTCCAGCCTTGCGGCCACATCCGCCTTGCCGCCGGCAATGTTGTCCAGTCGCCGGGATGCGTCAGAGACACTGACCCACATCAGGCGGAGACCGAATATGCCTGTTCCATCCGCGCCGACCCGTCGCATTGCGGCAACGTATTCCTCGTCGAATTGCGCGTCGTCCGAACCTCGCGACTGCTCGACACCCCAATCCTCGGCCCACTCCGCGATGTCCTGCTGCCGGAAATACGAATGAGGGCGTCCCGCTACACGGGTTTCAGTCAACATGCTGCAAAGCAGGGTGCTGCCCGAGCGTGGCGTGCCACAGATGATGTAGGAGTGAAACTGCATTTGGTAACACCTGTAGCGTGGTCGCTCAGGTCACGCAGACTTGAGCGAGATCGCAATTACCCTGACGGCGCGGGCAAGTCATGGGGCCAGCAGGTGATCGAAGAGTATCTTTGCGCCAAGGCCGATCAGGGCAATGCCGCCGACGATTTCGGCATATCTGCCAAAGCGCGCGCCCAGATATCGTCCTGCAAGGATGCCGCCTGTCGACATCACCATGGTGGCCAGACCAATCGCTGCCGCGATGACGATGATGTTCACGTTTAGAAAGGCCAGTGAGACACCGACGGCCATGGCATCAAGGCTTGTGCCTACGGCGGTTGCCAGGAGACCGAACATCGAGCCTGCGGGTGCCTCTTTCTGAGCGACGTCCTTTCGGGTCATGGCATGGATAGTCATCCTGCCACCGACTGCGGCCAGCAGGATAAAAGCGATCCAATGATCGATCGCCTGTATGTATTGGCTGGCGGCGATGCCAAGAGCCCAGCCGATGATTGGCGTAAGCATCTCCACGATGCCGAACACAAGTCCGGTTCGAACCGCTTGTGACAGTGTCGGGCCAATGGGGGAGGCGCCGCGCCCCAGCGCAGCAATCAAGGCGTCGACAGACATGCCGATAGCCAGCACGGCAATGGAAACGGGTGACATTGCTGATCCCGAAGTTAGGACGTTGGCCGGACGAACAAGGCTTTCCTGTCCAGGAAAGCTTTCGTCACGGTCTTGCCGAGCGTCAAAGCGCCGGCCGCACCACGCGAGAACGCGAGCATGTTGATGCGGCCCCGTTTCCGGTGGCTACTCCCCGATGGCATGCTGACTATCGAATGGGAGCTCGGTCGTCAATGTCCTTTGGAATTTAATTAATAATTTTCAATGGTTTAGCATTGGCTATCTTTGCGTGACGAAGACAAGAAACCTCGGCGTGGTGAAGCGGAAACGGGTGGAACGTCGAGTCGGCGCAGCCGAGGATCGGGCTTCATTTTGCAAAGGAGCACCCGATGGAAGCCCTCGTAACGCTACAGGAACACGCGACCTTGAAACACCGTCGCTTCCTGGCCCTGCGTCGGATCGAACGTGAGCAGAATCGGACGGAACGGCTTAACTCCTGCCTGGCGAGCTTCGCCCGAGCCGCCGAACTCCGTGCGCGATAAAGATCGTGCCGAGCCGACAGTGCAGCGCATGTTGGCGTGGGCGGAAGGTCAGGTCTCGGCTCTGGAAGCAAAGGCGGCGTTTGAGATCGATCGGACGGCGCTCGATGAACTCTTCCCGAAATCGATGATCTGCATGACCCGCTTGGAAATCCGGCAGAAGCATGCCTGGGCGCCTGGATGACGTTCGGTATACAAGACCGCTCCGTGAACCGGAGCGGTCTTGTCCATGACATGCTGGCTCCGTTCGGGACTGAGCCGTTGTTTTTTACTTCAGGCGTTCCCGGGAATGCGCGCGATGACCTTGATCTCGAAATCGAAGCCGGCAAGCCAGGTCACGCCGACCGCGGTCCAGTTCGGGTAGGGTGCCTTGTCGAAGATCTGGTTCTTGACGGCCATGATGGTCTCGAACTGGTTTTCAGGATCTGTGTGGAAGGTGGTGACGTCTACAATGTCATCAAACGTGCAGCCGCCAGCCTTCAATGTCGCCCGCAGGTTCTCGAAGGCGAGTTCGACCTGGCGCTTGAAATCGGGCTCGGGAGAACCATCGGAGCGGCTGCCGACCTGTCCCGAAACGAACAGAAGGTCGCTGGAGCGGATCGCAGCGGAATAGCCGTGGGCCTCGTAGAGCGCATGCCGTTCAGCCGGGAAAACCGGGTCGCGTTGTGCCATGTTTTGTCCTTTTCGGGTTTGCCGCGCCGGCGCAAGAGTGAGGCACGGGTGGATCAATTGACATACGGTGCGTATGTAAGATGCCGGGGCGATGTTTCAATATGCATACGTTGCGTATGTGAGGGGCCGGTGTGTGGGGGAATGCCCGGGAGCATCCGGAGCCGCAAACCAGCCCCGGATGTGCCGTAGACTAGAATGTCAGTCCGCATGCGCTGCGGATTGCAACCTGAACAGGCGAGGGCGGCAAGGCGGGGTCGAACTCGCTCCTGGGCAGCAAAGGTGGTTGCGCCATGAAGCGCGGCTGATTACCGCGATGCGATTGTGCGGCGTGCACGAGGAACGGGTGACAAAGATAGACCGTGCCGGCCACACCGGTCGCCAGATCGATTTCACAGTCTTGTGTGGAGGCGTAGCCGTCGGCAGATAACTGCCTCAGCGTCGCGCCCGCTTCGCCAAAGGGCAACAGTTTGCGGGCGATGCTGGCGTGTGAGCCTTTTCGTATCTTCGTGGGCGCGTCATCCGGTCCGACATCCGAAAACAGGAACAGCATCAGCAGGGCGCGACCACGGCTTTTCACGTTCGCGCGCCATTCCATGAAATCCGGATCGTCGGTGCCGAAGCTCACGTCCACATGCCAGCCGTCATCGCCGGGTGCCTGCTGCGAGGGAAAGCGGATCGGAAAGGTGCCGAGCGCCCTGGGCGCGAACCAACGACCTTCGCCAACGAGCTGATCGTAGGCGGTGTGCAGGCAAGGGGTGTTGGCCGCCTCAATAAACGCTGGTGAAGCCATGAAATCCACACGGATGACCGGCTTCGTCCATGTTTCGGGTTCGCCAGGCGAGAGGCCAATCCTGGCCCATAGTTCATCCCGGCATTGCCTGGCAAGATTGTCGCTGAAGGCGTTATCGATCCTGATGAAGCCATCGTCGATGAACTCCTGGACCTGACTGGCCGTCAGTCCGAAGGATCCGGTTCTGGGCATTGCACATTCTCCGTTCGACCACCGCATCGGCGGCGGCATGTTGATCTGGCAGCGCAGGCGCGCCGCGCGTTCAGCCGTTCAAAACGACCGAGACGATTCAGATCAGCGGGAAGAATGTGGACGTGAACATCATGACCCAAGCCTATGTCCCGAGGCGGAAGAATTCAAGGTCATCACGAACCCGATGGAAGGATGGCTATGTCCTCGCATCGCGCCATTGCCCAGCGCAGATCGGCCGTGTCTCCGGCCGCGGCGCATTCAAAAACCTGCTGCAGGCCGATGCGCAACTGATAGCAGCGCAGGGCCTGCGCGTTGTTCATCAAGTCGAACCGATGCTCTTCGAAATAGCGCGCCTGCGCATCCATGCAGGCAAGCCAGGGGCGCCAGAAGAAGATGTTGGCGACATCATAGAGTGGATCGCCGAACAGCGCCTCACTCCAGTCGATGACGCCGGTGATGGCGAGACCGTCGGTCAGCACATTATTCGAGCCGAAATCGCCATGCACAAGGCTTCGGGTCTCCGGGCACATCGGGATGAGCGCGGAGAGCAGACTCAGATGCCGCTCGATCCAGGAGTCATCGACAGCCGGTTCATGTCCTATCCAGTCAAAACGCCGCTGATCGGTCAGGGCCCCCAGGAAGCCGCGCCAGCTCTTGTGTTCGCCGATGCCATTGGGATCGAAGCGACCGAAGTCTTCGGTTCCGTGCAGTGGCGCTTGCGCAATGGCGCGCATCACTTGGTCGACCCAGGCAACAACCGCCGGGAGTTCAGCGGGTGACAGGTCCTGCAGGGTTTTGCCTGCTGCGCGCCGTGATACGCAATAGGTATGATCATCGACCGTGCCGATCGACAGGATTTGCGGGATTGGCAGATTGGCAGAAGCGAAGTGCCGGTAGCAAAAGGCTTCCTTGTGAAAGCCGTGGGCGAAGTGGTTGACGCGCAGGATGAAGTCTTCATCTGCAAGCCTGATGCCGAAAACCTGCGCTTCCTCGCCTTCCGACACGGAGGTCCAGGTCGAGATTGGTCCCAGGTCGCGTTCTACGGCCGACGCAATGGCCTGGTGGGGCAGTTTTGGCTTCATGTTCCTTCCAACGCCTAGGCACGCGGCTTCAAAGCCATCAATGCGATGCAATCACCTGGACGAAAGGTGCTAGTGGCGACGATGTTTTTAGTTGACATTGTGAACTAAAATAAGTTCACCTTATCAACTAAATTTCGACCCGTCGCCTCCACCGATGCGCCACAAGAGCTGAGATATCAACCGTGCAAACATACGACTATATCGTGGTCGGCGCAGGATCGTCCGGCTGTGTGCTGGCGAACAGGCTGGTGCGTGCCGGCAAGAGCGTGCTTCTGCTCGAAGCCGGGCCCCGCGACAACACGCCCTTCATTCACATTCCCGCGACCTTCGTGCGTGTGCTCGGAACGAAACGCACGTGGATGTACCAAACCGAGCCGGAGCCCGCCGCGAATGGCCGCGTGCTCACCATTCCGCAGGGGCGTACGCTCGGCGGCGGATCATCGGTCAATGCCATGATCTACATTCGCGGGCAGGCCGAAGATTATGACGAATGGCGCCAGCGCGGCTGCCGCGGATGGGGTTACGAAGATGTTTTACCTGTCTTCCGCCGCTGCGAAGACAATGAAACCTATTCTAATGCCTTTCACGGCGTTGGCGGTCCGCTGAAAGTCTCCGAACCTCGCCATAGGCATCCGATCAGCTCTGCTTTCGTACGGGCAGCGCAGGAAATCGGGCTGCCATTCAATACGGATTTCAATGGTGCCCAGCAGGCTGGCGTCGGCTTCTATCAGACAACCACCTTTGCTCAACGAAGGGGCTCGACGGCGGTAACCTATCTGAAAGCCGTACGCAGGTCGCCCCTGCTGACCGTGCGTACCGGCTGTACCGTGCTTGGACTGCACCTCGAAAATGGAGCCGCCAGCGGTATCCGGTATCGTGCCGACAATGGAGAGAACGGCACGGCGACAGCCAGAGAGGAAGTCATCCTGTGCGCCGGAGCGCTTGCAACGCCGAAGCTGTTGATGCTGTCCGGCGTCGGCCCCGCGACGGAGCTGACCGCTTTTGGTATTCCGGTCGTTCGCGATCTGCCGGGTGTCGGCGAGAACTTTCAGGACCACATCACGGCTTCGGTCTATGGCATCACGGAACGGCCGATCTCTCTCCGAGGGCAGGATCTCGGTTGGCGGGCAGCCTTGAACGCCTTGCAGTATCTCTGCGGTCGCGGCGGCCTTCTAGCGTCGAACGTTGTCGAGTCGGGTGGATTTGTCGACACGTCGGGTTGTGGCAGGCCAGATGTGCAGCTCCATGTCACGCCAGCCTTGGTCGGCGATGCGACGCGTCAGCCGATGGAAGGGCATGGCGTCTCCATCAACCCCTGCATATTGCGACCGGTTTCCCGAGGAAAAGTAACCTTGCGGAGTGCGGAGCCGCAGGATCCGGTCCGGCTCATCGGCAACAATCTCACGGCGCCGGAAGATGTCGACACGCTGTTGCGCGGGGTGAAACTAGGTCGTGCCATTCTCGCCGCGCCGTCAATGCAGGCGTTGGGTTTCAGCGAACTGACGCCCGGAGACGTCCCCGACGCAGAGATTGTGTCCTATATCCGGTCGCTGGCCAAGACGGTCTATCATCCTGCCGGCACCTGCAGAATGGGCAATGATCCGTTGGCGGTGGTGGATGACCAATTGAGGGTCAAAGGTATTCCGCGATTGCGGGTCGCTGATGCGTCGGTCATGCCGACACTGGTCAGCGGAAATACCAACGCTCCCTGCATCATGATCGCCGAACGCTGTGCTGATTTCATATTGGCTGCGTAGGACCCAACGGTGTCGCGATGCAGGTGCGCCAAAAAGGTGAGTGTTTTCCTCTAATTTGACGCGTTGCTTGCTGGTACGGGTTTAGCGCCGTCTTGTGCACGGCGGGAATTGCGCCTATGCAGCCGTCACTGGGGTGAATGCGTCGCGGCCGAGGGCGCGGCGAAACTCTTAATAGGGTGGCGCCAGGCGCCAGGCTCATATGACCAAAGATCAACGCAAGGCAATCCGCAAAGCCGCCATCGCCGTCGTGCTGTTGGGGCTCGGTTTCTATTTCATCCCCATTATCACGCTGATCTGGCTTGTTTGCGGCCTCATCGATGTGCTGCGCAACGTCAAGAAGGACCAGCGGCTGTTCAGCCTCTACTTTACCGGCAACGGCATGTTCACCTGGCTGCTGTCGCCCTTCAATCTGCTGGTCGACCTGATCAGCTACAAGAACTGGGGCGTGTGGAAGCTGGAGCAGTTCCCGGCCGACTACCAGCGCGAAGTCAATGAAGTGCTCGACGTCTTCAAGGAGCGCCGCAACGAGATCATTGCCGACATCGATGCCAATTTTGGTACCGGCCGGCGTGGCATGTATGTCTACCAGTGGTACGGCAAGCACAAGATCGACAACGTGGCGGAGTTCAACAAGGACTTCAAATATGTGAAGACGATCGCCGTGTCGGTGTTTTCGGGACGTGAATCGACTTCCTGGCATTTCGGCCCGCTGCGTCTTTCGCTGCGCGTGCTGTACAACCTGATCCCGGTGAATGCCGAGATCTTCGTCGAATGCCAAGATGCCAGGAACTATTGGCACGACAGTCCGATGTATATTTTCGACGACACGCTGCTGCATCGTTCGGTCAATGAATATGATGGCCGACGCTACTGCGTGTTCATGGACGTCATTCGTCCTTCCCCAGTTCCGGGTGTCATCGCCGGATTGCTCACCATCGTTTCGATGAGCGTCGAGCGCATCAATTCCATGTTCTACAAGAACTGGAAGATGATCTCATCCAGCAAGGGCAAGAAGGCCCAGGCCTAGGCCTGGCCGTCGCGGCTACGAGGGCGAGGCCGATGTATCATCTTCTCCTCGTGGCGGTCGGCGGCGCGATCGGCGCCGCCATCCGCCATCTTTTCAATCTCGGCGCGCTCAAGGTGGTCGGCCCCAATTTTCCCTGGGGCACGATGGCGATCAACATTGTCGGCTCCTTCATCATGGGTGCCTTCGTCGAGATGCTGTCGCGCCGCTATGGCGGCGCCTCGACGGAACTGCGCCTGTTCGTCGCCACCGGCGTTCTCGGCGGTTTCACAACCTTCTCGGCATTCTCGCTGGATTTCGTCACCTTGTGGGAACGCGGCGATGTGGTTCCGGCGGCAGGTTACGCGCTGGTGAGTGTCGTCGGCGCGATTCTTGCGCTGTTCTTCGGGCTTTGGCTCGTAAGAACGTTGTCATAGTGCTATTGGCGCGTTTCGAAACGGACAGCTGAGGCAAATGGCAGGCGTCGAACAGATTACGGTGGACGCCGGCGAAACGGGCATGCGGCTCGATCGCTGGTTCAAGAACCACTATCCCGGATTGAGCTTCGTGCAGTTGCAGAAGCTGCTGCGTTCCGGGCAGGTGCGGGTCAACGGCGCGCGCGCCAAGACCGACACACGCGTCGAACCCGGGCAGGTGATCCGCATCCCGCCGCTCGATGTCGACAAGAAGGGCGGCGCCGACCAGCTTACCGGCCATTCGATCCGCAATCAGGGCGATGCCGACGTGCTCGCCAAGATGCTGCTGCACGAAGACGACAAGGTCTTCGTCTTCAACAAGCCGGCCGGCCTTGCTGTGCAGGGCGGCTCGGGCGTGACGCGTAACGTCGATGACATGCTGGAGGCATGGCGCAACAAGAAAGGCGAGAAGCCGCGCCTGGTGCATCGGCTGGACCGCGACACGTCAGGCGTGCTGGTCATCGCGCGCACGCGGCTTGCCGCCATGAAGCTGTCCGAAGCGTTTCGCGCGCGCGAAACGAAGAAGACATACTGGGCGCTGGTCAAGGGCGTGCCGCCGAAGCGCGAGGACAAGATCTCGACCTGGCTGATCAAGGAGCCGACTCCGGATGGTGATCGGGTGCGGGTCGCCAAGCATGGCGAGAAGGGGGCCGACCATTCGGTTTCCTACTACCGCATCGTCGAACAGGCGGCACAGTCGCTGTCGTGGCTGGAGATGGAGCCCTATACGGGACGTACCCATCAGTTGCGTGTGCACGCGGCCCATATCGGCTGCCCGATCATCGGCGATCCGAAATATTTCGAAGCCGACACCAACTGGGACTTCCCGGGTGGCATGCAGAACCGGCTGCACCTGCATGCTCGCCGGATTATCATCCCACACCCGGACAAGGGCGTGATCGATGTCACCGCACCGATGCCGCCACATATGCGCCAGAGCTGGAACCTGCTCGGCTTCGACGAGGCGAACGCCGAGGACTGATTTCTTTTCGCAGTGAACCACCGTTGGAGCGTTTCCGGGTTTTCCGGAAACGCGGAACCGCTCCAACTCTTTGTTTTGGGCAATTCCGGACGGAAAACCGCTGCGCACTTTTCCTGGAATTGCGCTAGCCCGGCCTTGGATCATGCCGCCACCGTCCCCGTCCTATAGGGAGGGCTATTATGCGGCAGAACCCGCGCGGAGGATCTCGTGAGCACAGCAAGCCATAGCTTTGACCGGCGCGATGCCATCGACGCCGCAGCGGTCGGCTTCATGCTGGTGCTGACCTTTTCCTGGGGGCTGAACGGCGTCGCAGCAAGACTGACCAACGCCGGCTACAATCCGATCTTCCTCAACGTTGCGCGCTCGGCCATCGCCTGCGTCCTGGTGTTCCTGTGGTGCCAGTTCCGCGGTATCCGCCTGTTCGAACGGGATGGCACGCTTGTCGGTGGCATCCTGGCTGGGCTGCTGTTCGGAACCGAATTCTGCCTGGTGTTCGTGGCTCTGGAATACACGACCGTGGCGCGCAACTCGCTGCTGGTCAACACGATGCCGTTCTGGGTGCTTGTCGGCGCGCATTTCTGGCTCGGCGAACGCATGACCGTGCAGAAGCTGGTCGGGCTGGTGCTAGCCTTCTGCGGGGTGATCGTGATCTTTTCTGACCGGTTGGGCAGCAACGGCCAGTCGACGCTGTTCGGAGATCTGCTCAGCCTTGCCGCAGGCCTTTTCTGGGCGCTGACGACACTGACGATCAAACGTTCCAGGCTGCAGACCGCCGGTGCGGAGAAGGTGCTGCTCTACCAGCTCGTTGTTTCAGCGATCATGGCGATCCCGCTGGTGCCGCTGGCAGGGCCGGCACTCCGCGACGTGACGCCGCTGGCCACCGGCGCGCTGCTGTTTCAGGCTGTTTATATCGTCACGATCACCTATATCGTCTGGTTCTGGCTGATGCGGCGTTATCCGGCGGCGGGACTGTCGAGTTTCGCCTTCCTGTCGCCCGCGTTCAGCGTGATCTGCGGCTGGCTAATCCTCGGCGAACCGCTGACCTGGAAGATTTTCCTGGCGCTCGGACTGATCGCCGTCGGCCTGAGTGTCGTCAATCGTCCGAGGCGGCCAAAACCGGCATAGTGGATGGACTGGTCATGCGCGACATTCTGAGCGATCTCGAAGCGGGCAAGCAGCTTTCCGATCCGGATCCGACGCGACGCGCCCAGATCCAGATGCGCACGCCGCTGCCAAAGCGCTTCTATAAGGCCGCTTCGGTTGCGCCTTCGGACGATGGTTTTGCCGTGCATCTCGATGGCAAGTCAGTGCGCACGCCGGGTAAGGCGGTGCTCGCGTTGCCGACCGAAGACGCCGCTGCACTGGTGGCGGCGGAATTCGAAGCGCAGGACGACGTGATCAATCCGGTCACGATGCCCGTGCTGCGCCTCGTCAACACGGCAATCGATGGCGTCGCGACCGATACGCAAGCGGTGCTCGAGGATATCCTGCGTTTCGCCTCGTCTGACCTGCTGTGCTACCGTGCCGACGGTCCGCAGGGGCTGGTCGATCGCCAGAACACACATTGGGACCCGGTGATCAACTGGGCGCTCACCTCGCTTGGCGCGCGCTTCGAACTTGCCGAAGGTGTCATCCACGTCGAACAGCCGCGCGCGAGCATCGCGGTGCTCGGTGCACACCTTGCTCGTCGCAACGACCCGTTCCGCCTGGCGGCGATCCATGTCATGACCTCTATCACGGGATCGGCACTTCTGGCGCTGGCGGTGGAGCAGGGCGACCTGGCGGCCGAGGCGGCATGGATGGCTGCCCATGTCGACGAGGACTGGCAGATCGACCATTGGGGCCAGGATTCGGAAGCAGTGGCGCGTCGCGCCTTCCGCAAGCGCGACATGATGGCAGCCGTGGCGCTGCTCGAAGCTTTAGGCGGCTAAGCTGGGGCGCACTTGCCTTCACCCACAACGGGAGACGGCAGAGGCACATTAGACCAAAGTCATAATCCCAATTGCTCGGTCCCCATAGCGGGGGCTTTCTGCCAGATTCCTTGATGATGATCGGGCCCGAGTCCGTATCCGGAGGAGGATGCGGACGGCCAGCATCGAGGGCATTTGGGAGGAAGCTCATGGCAATGGCACAGACCGCCGGCAGAACTGGCCGCGGCATGACGCGAGAGGAGAAGAAGGTCATCTTCGCCTCGTCGCTGGGTACCGTGTTCGAATGGTACGATTTCTATCTTTATGGAGCGCTGGCTGCTTTCATCGGCGCGACCTTTTTCGCTTCCTATCCGGAAGCGACGCGCAACATCTTCGCGCTGCTGGCCTTTGCCGCCGGCTTCCTGGTGCGCCCGTTCGGTGCACTGGTGTTCGGCCGCATCGGCGATCTCGTTGGCCGCAAGTACACCTTCCTCGTCACCATCCTGATCATGGGCCTGTCGACCTTCCTGGTCGGCCTGCTGCCCGGTTCGGCCTCCTGGGGCATCGCGGCACCCGCCATCCTGATCATCCTGCGCATGCTGCAGGGCCTGGCGCTGGGTGGTGAGTATGGTGGTGCGGCAACCTACGTTGCCGAGCACGCCCCGGATGATCGCCGCGGCTACTACACTTCGTGGATCCAGACCACGGCGACGCTCGGCCTGTTCCTGTCGCTGATTGTCATCCTGATCATCCAGGGATCGATGAGCAAGGAGGCTTTCGCGGCCTGGGGCTGGCGGCTTCCGTTCCTGCTCTCGGTCGTACTGCTTGGTGTTTCCGTCTGGATCCGGCTGACACTGAGTGAATCGCCGACCTTCCAGCGCATGAAGGAAGAAGGCAAGGGTTCCAAGGCGCCTCTTACTGAAGCCTTCGGCCAATGGAAGAACGCCAAGATCGCGCTTCTGGCACTGTTCGGCCTGACCGCCGGCCAGGCCGTCGTGTGGTATTCCGGCCAGTTCTACGCACTGTTCTTCCTGCAGAACGTGCTGAAGGTCGATGCCTACTCGGTCAACGTCATGATCGCCGTCGCGCTGGCTCTCGGCTCGATCTTCTTCGTCGTGTTTGGCTGGCTGTCCGACAAGATCGGCCGCAAGCCGATCATCATGGCAGGCCTGGCGCTCGCCATCGTCACCTACTTCCCGCTGTTCAAGGCGCTGACCTGGGCTGCCAATCCAGCACTGGCCACCGCGCAGCAAAGCACACGGGCGACCGTCACCGCCGCTCCGGGCGACTGCAAATTCCAGTTCAACCCGGTCGGCACCGCCAAGTTCACGACATCCTGCGATATCGCGACCTCATTCCTGACCAAGAACTCGGTTCCATATGACGTCGTGACCACGGCGGCACCCGGTACCGCTGCAACGGTCAAGATCGGCAACGAGACGATCGATTCCTACGATGCCGTTGCAGCTGGCGATCAGGCGAAGGCCAAGGATGCGGTCTTCGCCAAGACGGTGAATATCGCGCTGCACGACGGCGGTTATCCGCTGGTTCGCGCCGCCGCCAAGGTGGCCGACCAGAAACTCGATGCCTTCGTGACGGCCAATCCGGAACTGAAGCTCGATGCCGCTGCCATCCGTGGCGGCGAGAAAACCGCCGTTCCGGTTGCCCAGGCGATCAAGGACAAGATCGTGACGCAGGAAGAGGCGGGCAGCGCTACCGACGTTACCGTCTACAGCATCCCTGCTGCCGGCGCCTTCTCGATGGTGGCCGACCCAGCCCAGGTGAACTGGCCGATGGTGATCGGCATCCTGTTCATCCTCGTCCTCTATGTGACGATGGTGTACGGCCCGATCGCCGCGATCCTGGTCGAGATGTTCCCGACCCGCATCCGCTACACAGGCATGTCGCTGCCTTACCACATTGGCAATGGCTGGTTCGGCGGCCTGCTGCCGGCAACGGTGTTCGCACTGAGTGCCGCAAAGGGCGATATCTACTACGGTCTCTGGTATCCGATCGTGTTCGCAGCGATGTCGCTCATCATCGGTACTTTGTTCGTGAAGGACACGCTTGGCACCGATCTGAACGCCAAGGATTGAGCAGACCGTCCAACGGACCTCATCCAATCAAAAAGCCCGGCGTGGTTTCCCACGCCGGGCTTTTCATTGGCTTGGCCTGCTCACGCCTCTGAAAGTTCCAGCTTTTCCGCCAGAAGATCGCGCGCCAGCGGGATCACCTTGGTGCCGTACAGCTCGATCGAGCGCATCATCTTTTCATGCGGCAGCGGGCCGGACGAATACTTCATCTGGAAGCGCGATGCTCCGAGCGCCTTTACCGTCGCTGCGATCTTGCGTGCCACTGTCTCCGGTGAACCGACATAGAGCGATCCACGCTCCACTTCCGAGGTGAAGTCGGCGCGCGTTGCCGGCGGCCAGCCACGTTCGCCACCGATGCGATCGCGCATCACCTTGTAGTGCGGCCACAATTCTTCACGCGCCTGCTCGTCGGTGTCGGCGATATAGCCCGGCGAATGCACGCCGACCGGCAAAGTCGCTGCGCCAAGCTGATCGAGCGCCTGATGGTAGAGATCCACATAGGGGCGGAAGCGCTTGGGATCGCCGCCGATGATGGCGAGCATCAAAGGCAGGTTGTAGCGCGCGGCGCGCACCACCGATTCTGGGCTGCCGCCGACGCCAATCCATGTTTTCAGGTTGCCGTTCTCGATCGGCGGATAGACCGGCTGATCCTCGAGCGGTGGCCGGATCGAACCCTGCCAAGTGACCGGCTCGCCCTTGCGCACTGCGGCGAACAGGTCGAGCTTTTCGGTGAACAGCGTCTCGTAGTCATTGAGCCGGAAACCGAACAGCGGGAAGGATTCGGTGAAGGAGCCACGCCCCAGGATCACTTCCGCGCGCCCATTCGACAACGCGTCGACGGTAGAGAAGCGCTGGAAAACACGGATCGGGTCATCCGAACTCAGCACGGTGACGGCAGAGCCCAGCTTGATGCGATTGGTGCGCGTTGCGATGCCGGCAAGCACGGTCTCGGGCGCGGAAACGGCAAAGTCATCGCGGTGATGTTCGCCAACGCCGATGAAGTCGATGCCGACTTCGTCGGCGAGAACGGCCTCCTCGACGAGATTGCGGATCACCTCGGCCTGCGGCAGCAACTTTCCGTCGCTGCCGAGCGTGACGTCACCAAATGTATCCAGTCCGAATTCAACTTTGTCGGTCATGTCATCCCCATGTTGGGCTGTCGGCGCGTGATCCGTGAGGAGCGGGCTGCCGGGCCTCGACTGGCCACCGGTCAGTCGGTGGCGGATTGTTCAATTCGATGAGTGAGATAGGCGAGGCGGGCAGGATTGCCCATTCATTCGGTGAGTACGCACCGTTCACTTTCGGTTGACGACAGTGCGGCAACGCTCGCGGCAAACTCCGCGCGGACCCATTCGGCGAAGATACGGGCAGGTTCGCTGAGTTTCGAAAGGCTGCGCGCGACGAGGAAATAGCTGCCTGAATTGAGCCCGGTGGCAAAGGGCCGGACCAGTGTGCCGGCGGCGAGTTCGTCCTGCATATAAAGGAGATCGACCAGCGCCACGCCGTGGCCGAGCAGGGCAGCCTGCTTGGATAGCGCCATGTCGGCGTACATCGGTCCCGGCGCGCGCACCTCGGCCTCTTCCTCGCCGGCCAGCCGGAACCAGTTCTTCCAGTGTTCGCGGCTTTCTTCATGGAGCAAGGTGAAGCGGCGCAGATCGCCGGGTTTTTCGATCGCTGGGCCGCCGGCGAGCAGGGACGGCGCCAGAACAGGCGTTTCGAGCGCGTAGGCAAGGCGCTCTGCGTCGGTGTTCGGCCAGCTGGTGTTGCGGAAGGAGAACCGCAAGGCGAGCTCGGCCTGATCGGCGCGAAATTCGATCAGGCGTGGGTCGACATCAAGCACGACATCAATGTCGGGGTTCGCGCGCCGGAAACGGTCCAGGCGCGGGATGAGCCAGCAGGCGGCGATAGATGCATCCGAACTCACTCGCGCTGTCCGGATCTGACCACGGCTGGCGATCTCGGTGAGCATTCGTTCGATGCCGTCGAAACTTGCCGTCAACTGCGTGAGCAGCGCCTTGCCGGCCTCGGTCAGCACGACCTTGCGATGCAGGCGTTCGAAAAGCGGGGTGCAGAGCGTGGTCTCCAACTCGCGAATCTGGCGGCTGACCGCCGCCTGCGAGACGTGCAGCTCCTCGGCAGCCCGGCTGAAACTCGCATTCCGACCCGCTGCCTCGAAGGAGCGCAAAGCTGTGAGCGGCAAGCGGCTGCGTTTCATTCGTATAACCTCAGGTTATCCGAGTGCGAAAATATACTCGTTTGAAGACAAGTGCCAGAAGGCGTTGAATCCGGTCATGAAACAGATACGCGAAACCGGAGTGAATGTGATGTCCGAGATCATCCAGGCGCTTCTCGACGCGCTGACGATTGCCACTTTCCAGACATTGAGGAAAACCCCGCCGCGGCAGGGTAGCTACCCGCGCGAGCGGCCGGAGTGGCACGACAGGATTTAGCGACGACAGGCAGTGCGGCAATGAAAGCCGACGTCAGTCGTCGTTCGAAGACTGATCGCCCAGCCAGTAATGCGGGCCGGGGCCAAGAGCTCCGGCCTTGTCGTGCGGATTGACCAGCCGGCAAAATTCGAGCGACAGGCAGCCGCAGCTGATGCATTGCGCAAGGCCGGTCTTCAGCCGCTCGAGCTCGGCGATGCGCTCGTCGATACGCGTTGACCAGGGGCCTGAAAGCAACGACCAATCCGCGCCCTTCGGCACGTGGTCGGTCGGCAGTTTATCGAGTTCTGCACCAATTTCGGCCAGCGACATGCCAAGTCGCTGGGCAAAGACGATGAAGGCGAGCCGCCGCAGCGTGGCGCGGGTGAAGCGGCGATGGCCCGAGCCTCTGCGCTCGGACTGGATGAGGCCACGTTCCTCGTAATAGCGCAGCGCCGAGGCAGCCACGCCGCTGCGGCGCGACAGTTGATTGATGGTGAGCGTCGTTTCCATTCGCTTTTTTCCCACATCTTGGCCTTGACTTCAAGTTTACTTGAACTTGTAGGAAGCCAATCGTGCCGGGCCAAGGCCCCGGTTTGATGGTGCTGCCGAGAAGGAAAGAGCAATGAACACCGGCGATATGAAAACGCCCGACATCCAGAAGTTCGCCGCCGAAAAGGCGCGGGACTGGATGGAATGGTCCGGCACGAGGCTGGTCGACGTGCTCAACGAGGATGAAGCGCCAGCCTCGAAACTCGGTGCAATCGGTTTTCTCAGAGCACCAAAGGGTGCGACCAGCGATTTCGAGTTCGCGTATGATGAAGCGCTGATCGTCATCCGGGGCCGCTGCACGGTTGCGAGCCGCGACGAATGGCAGACGGCGGGGCCGGGTGAAGTGCTTTATCTGCCGGCCGGAACGCCGGGAACATTCAACGCTCTCGAAGACGTGGAGCTGGTCTATGTCGCATCCTCGCCCTATGGCGAGGTCAATCGAGTGACCAAGGCGTCGCTGCTTGAAGCGATGCGGGTCGAAGCGGTTCAGTAGGCGGGCCCGCGATGTCACAACGTATCATTCAACTGTCCAGCTTCGACATCCGCCCGGGCAAGCTTGAGCAATTCAAGGAGGCCATCCGCAAGGCGGTGGCCTTCGCGGAGGCGCAGGGGCCGCAACTCGTTGTTGAAACCTTCATCGACGAGGATTCGCTGCGTGCACACAGCCTGCAGGTGATGCCGAGTTCCGAAGCGATCTTGGCACACTGGAAGATAGCGGACCCACATATCCGCGAGGTCATGGAAAGCTGCATCATGCGCCGGCTCGACGTCTATGGTGAGCCGAACGAGGAAGTGATGTTGGGCCTGCTCTCCTTGATCGAACAGGGTATTCCGGTCACTGTGACCCCGGCCTTTGTCGGCTTCCGGCGCGGCCATCATTAACCGCGGCTGTTGCGAAACTCGACAAAGCGCGCCATCTACTGGTGATGATGGCGCGAGCGCGATATCGGCAATGACTGGTGAGGCGGACAGCCACGGCCATGACTGCGGTCAACGGCATGTCGGCAAGGAGACGGCCGTATCCCGCGGCCGTAACTGGGACGGTCCTTGGCGCAAGACCCCGGGCAGGCTGGCCGGCACCGCCTTTGTTCGGGCCTACCAGCTCACGCTTTCCGGTTTTGTCGGCAATACCTGCCGGCACCTGCCGACCTGCTCGGAATATGCGTATGAGGCGATCGCCAGGCATGGCTTGTGGGCTGGCGGGTGGATGGGGATGTTCCGCGTCATGCGCTGCGGCCCTGGAGGCACGCACGGCATCGACAATGTGCCGAAGACGCTCGATACCCGCTATGTCTGGTACGCGCCGTGGCGCTACTGGACGATCGGGCGCAAGACGGCGGAGCCGTCAAATCGTTAAAAAACCACCCACTTTTCGTTAATGAATCCCATACAATAGTGGTAGCGGACTTTCATGTGGCGGCGTCCCCGGCAGGTGGAGGCCGCCAGTATTTCAGTTATTCATACCCCTCAGGGACGTCTCTACATTCACGGAGCGATCATGCCGGTCATCGACAAGTGGCTCGGGCGCAAGGTTTTTGCTGCCTCGCTGACCATCAGCGCGGTTTTGCTGAGCGTGGGAACGGCCACCGCCGACGTGTCCTGGCTGGTGCTCGACACGCAGACCGGAAACGTCCTCGGCCACGAAAACGCCGGCAAGCGGCATGCGCCCGCTTCGCTGGCGAAGTTGATGACGCTTTATCTGACGTTCGAAGCCATACAGCAGGGCAAGCTCGGCTGGGATGACGAGATCGTCATTTCAAAAAATGCAGCGGCCAAGATTCCGATGAAGCTTTGGCTCAAGCCCGGCGAAACAATCAGCGTTCGCGAGGCCGTCAACGGCATGATCGTGATTTCGGCCAATGACGCGGCGGCAGCGGTCGGTGAACATCTATCGGGATCGGAGGCGACTTTCGCGCGGCTGATGACCAAGCGGGCTCGACAGCTGGGGCTTCGCAACACGATCTTCGCCAATCCTTCCGGACTGACCGACCAAACCAGCCAGTTGACGACCGCGCGCGACATGGCGGTGCTCGGCATGGCGCTGGAGCGGGATTTCCCGAAGCAGTTCGGCCTGTTCTCGCAACCTTCCTTCGTCTTTCGCGGTAAGCGGCTGAAAGGACACAACAATCTGATGCACCGCTATGCCGGCGTCGATGGCTTGAAGACCGGATATACGGCGGTCTCAGGCTACAATCTGGTGTCGTCTCTGGAGCAAGGCAAAAGCCATTTGATCGGTGTTGTGTTGGGCGGCAAGACGGCCCGCAGCCGCGACGACCAGATGGAAGCTTTGCTGAAGCGCTTCGGTACGAAGGGAAGTGTTACCGCCACGCCGCTGGTGGCCTCGAATGCGCCGGTGCCGCCTCGCAGGCCGAAACGAGCCATCGCGCCTGCCGAGACGATGGACGCTGCGCCGATCGAGCAGGGTGATGGCGACACGGAAATCGCACTCATCCCGTCAGCCTGGCAGATCCAGATCGGTGCGCTGCCCAGCCAGACGGCAGCGAAAGCGTTGCTGGGCAACGCGCAGAAATTTGTTCGTTCTATCCATGGGGAAGCAGCCGGCCAGATCATGCAGACACAAGCACACGGTACAACGCTCTACCGGGTGCGTTTCGATGGCTTCGAGGACGCAAAAGCAGCGGGCAAGGTTTGCGCCACGCTCAAGCGGCAGAGATTCGACTGCATAGCGGTCAAAACCAACTGAGCGTTGTTTCCCGGAGAATAATGATGTCTGTTTCCGTTCGCTCCACCCTTTGCGGTGCGGGCTTTGTCGCGATGTCGCTTGCCGCATGCTGGCCAGCGGCGGCGCAATCCTCTAGCCCAAAGCCGGTGCTCGAATGCACGGTGATCGTCGACGCCAAGGGTGGTGCTGCGCTGTATCGGCAAGGCAGCTGCGACAAGCGTGTCAGCGCTCTATCCACTTTCAAGGTACCGCTGGCCTTGATCGGTTATGATACCGGCATCCTCGCCGATGCGTACAATCCGCGCTGGGACTACAAGCCGGAGTTCAACGCCATCAAACGTGATCAGCGCGCGGTCGATCCGACGATATGGCTGGCCGACTCGGTCGTCTGGTATTCGCAGGAACTGACCCGCAAGCTCGGTGCCGTGCGCTTTGGCGATTACGTCAAGAAGTTCAACTATGGCAATCGCGACATCTCGGGCAATCCAGGCAAGCATGACGGCCTGACCCAGGCATGGCTGAATTCCTCGCTCAAGATTTCGCCCGACGAACAGATCGCTTTCCTGAGGGGGATCGCTGGTCGTACGCTACCGGTCTCTGCGAAGGCTTATGAGATGACCGAGGCCGCCATGCCGGCCTTCGAAGCCGGCGGCTGGCATGTGAAGGGCAAGACCGGGACCGGCTGGCAGGCAGGCAAGGGCGGCGTACCCAATCGCAGCCGGCCTATCGGCTGGTTCGTCGGCTGGGCGGAGAAGGATGGCAAGCGCATCGTCTTTGCCAGGCTCGTTGTCAACAACGGCAAGAGCGACAAGCTGATGGGGCGCGTGGTGCGCGCTGCATTCCTGGAGGAATTGCCCGGGCTGATCAAATAGAGCTACCAGACCATCACGCTTGATCCAGCAAGCGGCGTTGCTTTGTCAGGGCAGCGCCGTTTCACTTTACGTTGGCTGCAACTGCCCCTAAAAGACCGCTCGCCGCCGGGCGTAACCGGCACAACACCACCCGCGTTCGTATGCGGGACTGGATAGGAGAAGACCATGGCCAATGTTTCCCTCACATTCCCTGATGGTTCCGTACGTGACTACGACGCCGCGACGACCGGCGCTGAGCTCGCCGAATCCATCTCCAAGTCACTGGCCAAGAAGGCGGTGGCCTATGCTGTCGATGGCACCTTGCGTGATCTGTCGGATCCGCTGAAGGCTTCCGGCAAGGTCGAGATCGTCACTCGCGACGATCCGCGCGCGCTGGAGCTGATCCGGCACGACACTGCCCACGTGCTGGCAGAGGCGGTACAGGAATTGTGGCCAGGGACGCAGGTCACGATCGGTCCGGTCATTGAGAACGGCTTCTATTACGACTTCGCCCGCAACGAGCCGTTCACGCCAGAGGACTTTCCCGTCATCGAAAAGAAGATGCGGGAGATCATCCAGCGCAACAAGCCCTTCACCAGGGAAGTGTGGGACCGCGATCGCGCGAAAAAAGTGTTTCGCGACAAGGGCGAGGGCTACAAGGTCGAACTGATCGATGCCATTCCCGAAGATCAGGACCTGAAGATCTATTTCCAGGGCGACTGGTTCGACCTTTGCCGTGGTCCGCATATGGCTGCCACCGGCCAGATCGGCACAGCCTTCAAGCTGATGAAGGTCGCCGGCGCCTATTGGCGCGGCGATGCCAACAATCCGATGCTGACGCGCATCTACGGCACTGCCTGGGCCGACCAGGCGCAGCTCGACCAATATCTGCACATGCTCGAAGAAGCCGAGAAGCGTGACCATCGCCGCCTTGGCCGCGAGATGGACCTGTTCCATTTCCAGGAGGAAGGTCCCGGCGTCGTGTTCTGGCACGCCAAGGGCTGGAAGATGTTCCAGAATCTGGTCGCCTATATGCGCCGCCGCCTCGGCGACGACTATCAGGAGGTCAATGCTCCGCAAATCCTCGACAAGTCGCTGTGGGAGACGTCAGGCCACTGGGGCTGGTACCAGGAGAACATGTTCGCGGTGAAATCCGCACATGCCTTCACCCATCCGGAAGACCCGGATGCAGACCAGCGTGTCTTCGCGCTCAAGCCGATGAACTGCCCGGGGCACGTGCAGATCTTCAAGCATGGGTTGAAGTCCTACCGCGATCTGCCGATTCGCCTTGCCGAATTTGGTAGCGTGCACCGCTATGAGGCTTCCGGGGCGCTGCACGGACTGATGCGCGTGCGCGGCTTCACGCAGGACGACGCGCATGTCTTCTGTACCGAGGAGCAATTGGAGTCCGAGATCCTCAAGATCAACGACCTGATGATGTCGGTCTACAAGGATTTCGGTTTCGACGAGGTGGTGGTGAAACTCGCCACGCGACCTGAAAAGCGCGTCGGCACCGATGCCATGTGGGATCACGCCGAGGAAATCCTGAAGAACTCGCTTGCCCGGATGGCGCGCGAGGACAATCGCATCAAGACCGGCATCAACGAGGGTGAGGGCACGTTTTACGGCCCCAAGTTCGAATACACGCTGAAGGATGCCATCGGCCGCGAATGGCAGTGCGGTACCACGCAGGTGGATTTCAACCTGCCGGAGCGGTTCGGCGCCTTCTACATCGGACCGGATTCGGAGAAAAAGCAGCCGGTGATGGTGCATCGCGCCATCGTCGGTTCGCTGGAACGCTTCCTCGGCATCCTCATCGAAAGTCATGCCGGCCATTTCCCGCTGTGGTTCGCGCCGCTGCAGGTGGTGGTGGCGACGATCACCTCGGAAGCCGACGACTATGCCCGCAGCGTCGTGGAGAAGCTGAAGGCAGCTGGGTTGTCCGTACAGGCTGACCTGCGCAACGAGAAGATCAATTACAAGGTCCGTGAACACTCGCTGACCAAAGTCCCGGTCATTCTTGTCTGTGGCAAGCGCGAGGCGGAAGAGCAGAGCGTGAACGTTCGCCGGCTGGGGTCGCGCGACCAGGAAGCACTTTCGCTCGACGAGGCGATCGCCCGCCTGGTCGACGAGGCGACACCGCCGGACCTCAAACGCAAGAAAACGGCCTGATCGAAGATATTCCGGTAGACGGCGGTGGCTCGGCCCACCGCCGTTTTCATATTGGCGTCATGTTGACGTCATCCAACACGATTAGAGCAATTCCAGGAAAAGAGCGTAACGGTTTCCGCCCGGAATTGCGTAGAAACAAGGGCTAGAGCGTTTCCGCGTTTCCGTAAAAAAACGGAAACGCTCTGGCGACAGAACATGCTGAAGCTGAGATCGCGCGAAAGACCGTTCCCGGAACTTTCCTACGCCAATGCCGGCCAGCCGGCCTTTACACGCTGGTTCATTCGCTCGGTCGAGGGCCTGTCGGGACGCGACCGCTTTGCTGCTCTTTATGACCTCTGGCGTCGCAACATCGTGCCGACGGGTGACCGCGTCTTCGGGCGCATGCTCGATCTGATCGATGTTCGCGTACGCTGCGCCGACCAATGGCCGCCCGCCAATCTGCCGGATACGCCGCTGGTGATTGTTGCCAACCACCCCTTCGGCATCGGCGACGGCATCGCCGTGCTGTCGTTGGCCGAGAAGCTCGGCCGGCCGTTCAAGGTGATGATCCACAAGGATCTGCTGCGTATCCGCGAGATGGAGCCTTATTCGCTGCCCGTCGATTTTGCGGAGACCAAGGAAGCGGTGAAGGCGAATATGGCCGTTCGCCACGAGGCGATGCGGCTGTTGAAGGAAGGCGTGACGATTGTGGTTTTCCCGGCTGGTGGTGTCGCCACCGCGCCCAAGGGTTTCGGCCGCGCCCAGGACTTGCCCTGGAAGATATTTCCGGCGCGGCTGGTGCAGGAAGCAAAGGCATCGGTCATCCCCATGCATTTCGCCGGACAGAACGGCAGGCTGTTTCATCTGGTCAGCGGACCGATGAATCTGGCCGAGCGGGAAGGGCGCCTCGCGCGCTTGGTCGGCAAGGCCTCGCTGACCCTCAGGATTTCGCTGCTGATCCGCGAATTCGCCAGATTGGCGGGTCGTTCGATCGAGGTCAGGGTAGGCAAGGTGCTGACGCCGGAAGAGCTCGATCCATTGCGCGACCGCAAGGTTTTGCTGGCCCGGCTCTACCGTGCGGTCTTCGACCTGGCGCCGGTCGAACCGGATCATCGTGTGAAATTCCTGCGGCGGCGGTTTCGTCGAGCCGCTGCCTGATCGGTGATGCTTAGTCGGCACCTTCGGCCGGATCGATTGCCGTAGCTTCTGAAGCGACAACCTCGACCTCGCCATTCTTGCCGGCTTCGACCGTCAGGTCTTTCTGGTAGATGCGGTCACGGTTCTTGGCGATAACCGTGTAATTGCCTTCGGCGAGCACCATGGGTGCGAAGGCACCGACGGCTTCCTTGAGCGAATCGCCGGATTCGTTGAGCACCGACCACGACGTATCGGCCAGCGCTTCGCCGCCAGCTTCGCGAACCAGCTTCAAGGTTATTTCTGCCGCGCGATGTTCGACCGTCGCCTCGGTAAGCTTGCCGGCTTCAACCCTGATGTCGGAACGAATGACGGCATTCACCGAACCATAGGTCGAGACGACGTTGTAGACGCCGGCGTTCAGCCGCACGACACTGTTCGGCTGGACGTTGGGGATGATGAGTGCCTTTTCATCGTCCTTGCCGGAACGCGCTTCATAGATCGAAAAACGCAGCTTTTCGCGCGGAATGCGAATGCCACCGGCCAGCGTAGCGTCCAGCTTCAATCCACCGGCATCGAGAACCATGCTCTCGCGTTTGGCGTCGCGTCCGACGGTGATGCGCTTGGTGGCGCCAGCGCGGCCGTAGGAGGCATGCACGAGATAGCTGCCGGGTTGCAGCTGGAAGGCGGCGGTGCCGCCTTGCGCGGAAGCAACCAGCGGCAGTTTGCCGTCGGCGTCGGGTTCTGGACGAAAGACGCGCCAAACCAGGCCGCGTGTGATTTCCTCGCCCTTGTCTGTCAGTTGTGCGCTCAGCGTAATTTCGCCGTCACCACGGGCAAGCTGCGTGCCTGCGTGCGGAGGCGCATAGGTCGAAATGCCGGGCAATTTCAGCTTGTCGAGCGAGTCGGAATCCTTGGCGCCGGCAGGCAACGCCAGAGCGATGCTGAGCCCGGCTCCCAGAACAGTCAGCGAAAGTCGGCGAAGCCCGGCGAACATACCTTGCGTTGAAGCCCAAGCCGGTGGCAATTTCAAGGCTGAAGAGTCTGGCGGGAAGCCTCGAGGCTCTTTTTCGGCGCAACTCGCGCTATTGCCAGAGCAGCCGATGCCCATCGCGCGCTTCAGCCCAATCGAATTCAGGAGAACCGCGCCATGACCATCCTCGATTACCTGCTGACCCGGAATTCCGCTCCCATCCCGGAGCTGAAAGCGCCCGCGCCATCGGACGCCGAGATTGCTACCATCATCACGGCGGCGTCGCGCGTGCCGGACCACGGCAAGCTCGAACCCTGGCGCTTCATCCTTTACCGCGGTGACGCTCAGGTGGAAGTCGGCAAGAAACTCGCCGCGCTGGCGGAGAGCCGCGAGGGGCCGCTCAGCGATGTCCGCCGCGACCAGGAACTCGCCCGCTTCTCGCGCGCGCCGCTGGTGATCGGCGTGGTGTCGGTGCCGAAGGCGCACCCCAAAATCCCCGAGTGGGAGAAATTCCTGTCAGGCGGCATGGCAGCCATGAACCTGATGATTGCCGCCAATGCGCTGGGCTATGGCACCAACATGATCAGCAACTGGTATTCCGATGTGCCGGAAGGCCGCGCGATCCTGGGCCTTGCGCCCGACGAGCGCGTCATCGGCTTTGTTCACATCGGCACATTTTCCGGCACGGCGCAGGAGCGTCCAAGGCCGGATGTTTCGACGCTCTATGCCGACTATGCGGGGCCGTGGAAGGCAGAGTAGCGACAGAGCTAAGCGCTGACGCCTGCTGCTTTTGCCCGCGCCAGCAGGCGTTCGGCCAATCGCAGGTGGGGACGGTCATACATCTTGCCTTCGACGCCGACGACACCCGGATTGCCGGCTGCGGCGAAGGCCGCAACGATGGCGGCCGAGCGTTCGACAGCCTCCCTGGATGGTGTGAAGGCTGCGTTGATGACAGGAACCTGCGCCGGGTGGATGGCCATCTTGGCGGTGAAGCCATCGCGCTCGGCCTCGACGCATTCGGCTTCGAAAGCGGCCATGTCGCTGAAGTTTGGAAAGACGGTGTCGACCGCCGCGACTTCGGCACTGGAGGCGGCAAGCAGCGTCATCGTTCGAGCAAGGCGAAAGACATCGGTGTAGCGGCCTTGCTCGTCGCGCGCCATGCGGGCGCCGATTGCCGCCGACAGGTCTTCCGCGCCCCAGGTCAGGCCAGAGAGGCGGCTGC
Source organism: Mesorhizobium loti (assembly GCF_002858745.1). Lineage (GTDB taxonomy): Bacteria > Pseudomonadota > Alphaproteobacteria > Rhizobiales > Rhizobiaceae > Mesorhizobium > Mesorhizobium loti_F. Next base: position 521,315 of record NZ_PJRO01000002.1, read on the forward strand.
TCGCGCCGGCATAACTTGCAGCAGCCAGCACGCCGGCCGCCGTTTCGGTGATGATCGGCAGGATGCGGATCGCACCATCGGCCAGGCCTGCACGCGCTTCCTGCACCCGCAGCTTGGCAGACAGTTGCTGGATATCCTGACCGCTGTTCGATTTCGGCAACATGATCCCGTCGGGCCGCGCGCCGATAACCGCAGCCAGATCATCATCGGTGAGCCCGGTGGTCAGATCGTTGACGCGCACATAGACGGCAGCCTTCGTGCCGACGCGATGCCGGGCGATGAAATCGGCGGCGATTTCGCGCGCGGCTGCCTTGTTCTGTGCTGCGACGGAATCCTCTAGGTCGACGATGACGACATCGGTTCCGGAAGCGAATCCTTTTTCCAGCTTGCGTTCGGAATCGCCTGGAACAAACAGCAGCGATCGCATCAGGCCGGCCTCTTCAGCATCATCGCTTGCCGGATGCATTTGGCGACAAGCACATTGTCCTGATTGTAGGCGCGGTGTTCGAGCTCGACGATGCCACGATCGGGCTTCGATTTCGACTCGCGCACCGAAATCACTGTGGTCTCGACGCGGATGGTGTCGCCATGGAAGACCGGGTGCGGGAAGGTGATCTCCTTCATGCCAAGATTGGCGACCGTGGTGCCAACGGTAAGGTCATTGACGGCAATGCCGATCATCAGACCGAGGGTGAACAGAGAATTCACCAACGGCTTGCCCCATTCGCTCTTGGACGCGAAGTCGAAATCGATATGCAGCGGCTGCGGGTTGAGCGTCATGACCGAGAACAGCATGTTGTCGCTTTCGGTCACTGTTTTGCGCAACGTGTGCTGGAAGTTTCGACCGACGGTGAACTCTTCCAGATAAAGACCAGGCATAGCGATCCTCCATTCCCCTGCTTAATAGGCCTAGCGCATCGGCTCGAAAATCGGAATCGATTTTCGGAAAGCACGATGCGCAATTCAAAGTGTTGGAGCGTCTTTTGCACGTCCGAATGGATGCGCGGCCTCTCATGCGAGGGGGCCGCAAGCTGGTTAAAATTTATGGTGAACGCTTCGTAAACCATTTCTGCCTAACGTCTTTTTTGGGTTTGCTGGATTGTGTGCCGGCTGGGGTATGAAGCTTTGAACATGGTAGTTCCTCATTTCCTGAAATGGGTCGGTACGGCGAGGGTTTCTGAACGTGCGGCGGCGGCGAGTGCGCTGGCTCGCGCATATGTCAATCGCGATCTTCCTTTCGAGGATCGTTGTGCTGCCGAGGCGGCACTGACGCTCCTGCTCGACGACGCCTCTTCCAAGGTGCGGGCCGCCATGGCTGACGCTCTCTCGATGAGCCATCATGCCCCGATACAGATCATCGCTGCGCTGGCTTCGGATCAGCCGGAAGTCGCAAGCCTTGTGCTGGCGCGCTCACCACTCTTGACCGATGCCGACCTGATTGACCGGGTCGCCAGCGGCCAGAAGGCGACGCAGGAGCTGATTGCCGATCGGCCGGCCGTTTCCATGACGGTCGCGGCCGCGATCGCTGAAATCGGCGAGGCCGCAGCCTGCGTGACGCTGCTTTCCAACAGGGGCGCTGCGATCGCGTCGATGAGCTATCGTCGTATCGCCGAGCGGCATGGTCACGTGCCGGCTGTGCGCGAGGCGCTGATTGCACACGACGCACTCCCTGCGGATTGCCGCCACATGCTGCTGGTCAAGCTCGGTGATGCGCTGAAGGGTTCACCGCTGGTCCTGGCACTGATGGGCTCGGCGCGCGCCGAGCGCGTGTTGCGCGATGCCTGCGTGAAGGCCTCCGTCACCTTGATCGAGAGCACACAGGCAGCTGAACATCCGGCTCTCGTCGAACATCTGCGCCTGCGCGGTGACCTCACCGCATCCTTCATCATCCGCACCGTGGCGCATGGCAAGGTCGACTTCTTCGGCGCGGTCCTGGTGGCGCTCACCGGTCAGTCGGAACAGCGGGTGAGGGCACTGCTCGCGGGCGGCAACGATGTGGCGCTGCAAGCGCTGTTTGCATCCGCGGGATTGTCGGTTGCCATGCATGGCGTCATCCTCAGGGCGCTGAAAATCTGGCGCGAGGTTGCCAATGGCAAGCGTGTCGCCGGTGTGCAGGAGGTGAGCTGGCTGATGCTCAAGGAGATGGGCGGACAGCAGGCTCAAGGCGATCTGGCTACACTTGTGAAATCCATCCACCTCGACGCGCTGCGCCAGAACGCACGCGGTCATGCATTGGCCATAGCTGCCGCCTAATTTCGGCTGATAGGCATCGGCTTTGGATGACGCAGGACATGCATCGATCGACCTGGACTTTGGTTGCGGTGACGCTCATCCTGAGCGCTGGAAGAGTGAGTGCCACAGGCTCGGAAACGATTCGAGCCGTCAAGCCACTGCCTTCTGACGCCGTTGCAGATTACCAGCTCGGCGGAGCTTATGACCCTTCGGCCAGGACAAATCTCGTCGTGCGCGACAGCACTGCCGCGCCGGCCCGCGGGTTGTACAACATATGCTACATAAACGGTTTCCAGACGCAGCCCGGTGTCGCATGGCCACTGGAGTTGCTGGTCACCGACAGTAAAGGCAAGCCACTGGTAGACCCGAACTGGCCGGATGAGCACCTCCTCAAGATTTCTTCGGAAAAGCTTCGCGCCGCTGTCCTGCAGCGTCTTGCCGTGACCATTTCCGGTTGCGCGCGTGCGGGGTTCGATGCCGTCGAGTTCGACAATCTGGATTCCTTCACACGATCGAAGGGCGCACTCAAACGCGAAGACGCCGTGGCATTCGCGACATTGCTGGTGCGTGTTGCTCATGGAAAGGGACTTGCGGCTGGGCAAAAAAATACACCGCAGCTTTCCGACCGGGAGAGAAGGCAGATAGGATTCAACTTCGCGGTTTCCGAGGAATGCCACCGCTACGATGAGTGCTCCGAATACACGCGGTTCTATGGTGACCAGGTCATCAATATCGAATATGTCGACGATCTTCGCGGGCGCTTTGCGGACGTTTGCATGGCGACCGCCACGCCCCACGACACCGTTCTTCGTGACCGTGAGCTCAAGCCTGCACAGCGCAAGGGCTACCGCCACGATCACTGCGTCGAGCATCGAAGCGCGCAATAGTCGATGCTGGAGCGCAAAACAAAGAGTTAGAGCGAGTCCTAGTCCTTGCGAAAGAAATCCGGATAGTCTTCAGCCGCGGCGGCAACCACACGCAGTGAAGCCGCGATGCGCAGCGCGTCCGGCGTACCGGCGGCGGCAATCGCAGTCGCGTCTGAGCGCATGGCGGCGATGCTGGCGGTCCAGGACTCGTTCGGCATGCGCATGAGCAGATTGCGCGCCAGTTGCCGTAGAAAATCACTGACGTGTTGCGCCACTGCCAACGGCATGGCCCCGGCCTTCTGATCGATGCGCAGGCGGAGCAATTCCAGCCCCACCATCACCGAGGCAACGCTGCCATCGAACAGGCCTTCGCTCTTGCGGCCGGCCTGCTGCACCAGCGGCATCATCTGATTGACGCGGTCATAGGCGAGGCTCTCGAAAGCCGAGCGGCGCGGGATGCGCTCATGCAGGCACAGCCGCACCAGATCCTCGCGCATGGCGCTGGCGATGCGGTGGGCGGTGGCGATCGGGTCGGCCGGCAACACCACCATGAACACGCCGATGGCAATCAAGATACCGACCAGGACGGAGATCGAGCCGGCGAAGAAGGCGACCGGATCGTAGCTCATGCCCTGGTGAGGGTTGAGGAAGGCGAGGAAGTTGATGGCGAAGGCGGTGGCGACGCCGACAAGCCGTGGATTGGCCATGGCGAGAGCCGCGGGCACCAGGATCGGCACGACGAACAGCACGAACCAGCCGAAGCCGGGCAGGGCTGGCAAGGCAAGCTGGCCGATCACAAAGGCAACCGGCAGCGCCAGCAATGTACCCTTGAAGAAGCCCCAGGAGACCTGGGCTGGATCCGGCCTGGATGCGAACAGGCTGGAGACGACGGCAACGAGGATCAGCGTGCCGGCGGCCTCCGACCACTGGGTGGCCAGCCAGAAACTGGCGACAAGCATGGTCGCCACCGTAGCGCGAATGGCGTTGCGCCAGGCTGCATGATGATCGCGATGCACGATCAGGGCAGGCTGGCGGCGCTGCCGCGCGGCCTTTTCACTCGTTGGACGCCGCACGGCATCGAGGCCCCGCAGCACCTCGCGCAGCGATTGCGCGAATTCTCCGGCGACGGTGAGGCGGGTGATGGTTCCAACCGGATCTTCACCTTCGCCCACGGTAAGCTCGGGGGCATGGAGAGCCTCGTTGGCAATCGCCGTGAGCCGTGCCTCCCAAGGCTTTGTGTCTTCGATGGAATTCGGTTTGTCGACGAGTTCAGCGACAAGCGCTTTCAACTGCCCGCGCACGGGTAGAAGTGCGGCATTCTGCGGAGCGGCGTGGGCATGCAGCATGCGCGCCGCCGAAAGGGCGGAGAGCAGATGACCGATGGTCCGCCGCACCGGGTGCGCGCGTGTCGCCACACTCGGCGCTTCCAGTCGTGCATAGGCGCGCATTTCGCCAAGCGTCTGCGTGTCGGCGACCAGCTTGCGGTAGAGAGCATCGAGTTTGGTTGGCTCGGCACCGGCGAAGGCGCCCTGCGTGTAGGCAGCAAGGTCGAGTATACAGCGTTCCAGCCGGGCCTTGATCGCCGAACCGGCGAGCCGCGGCAGGATCAGCCGGCTGGTGACCGCTGCGCAGACGATGCCGAGGATGATTTCCTCGCAGCGCGCGACCGCGAGATCCGTGATCAGGTGCGGTTGGCCGAAGGCAGGCAGGCCGACGATCATTGCGGTATAGCCGGCAAGTGCCGCGCCATAGGCTTCCGGGTTGCGCAGCAGCGAGGAGACGAGCGTGCAGAGCCCGATCCAGAGCGAAAGAACCGTGACGAAAAGCCAGGGATTGCCGCCGAAGGCAAAAGTGAAACCGATGGCGGCCGCTGCGCCGACAACCGTGCCGATCAGCCGGTAGAAGCCTTTCGCCAGCACCATGCCGGCAACCGGCTGGGCGACGATGAAAACGGTCATCATCGCCCATTGCGGATGTTCGAGCTTGAGGGCGTAGGCCACCAACAGTGCGATCAGGCCGGCTGAGGTGGTGCGTAGAGCGAAGATCCAGTCCGAACGGGTTGGCTGAAGCGAGCCGGCAAGTGTCGTGCCGACCCATTCCTTCAGCTTCATCCACGTCATCACTGCTCCTGAGCGGGATCAGATATCCAAGACGTCGGCTGCCGCGAATTCGGCGCGTTCCTGGATGAACCGGAAGCGTGCCTCGGGTTTGGTGCCCATCAGCGCGTCGACCGCATCCTTGGTCACAGTTTCTTCGTCGAGCACATCGACTCGAAGCAAGGTGCGCTTCCTTGGGTCCATAGTGGTTTCCTTGAGCTGGCTCGCCATCATCTCGCCGAGACCCTTGAAGCGGCCGAGTTCGACCTTGCCGCGACCGGTGAATTCGGTGCGCAGCAATTCATCCTTGTGGGCGTCGTCGCGGGCATAGGCGATCTTGCCACCCTGACGCAGCGAATAGAGCGGTGGAACAGCCAGGAAGAGGTGGCCGCCGCGGATCAGGTTCGGCATTTCCTGATAGAAGAAGGTAATCAACAGCGAAGCGATGTGGGCGCCGTCGACGTCGGCGTCGGTCATGATGATGACGCGGTCGTAGCGAAGGTCCTCGTCGCGGTATTTCGCGCGGGTACCGCAACCCAGCGCCTGGACGAGGTCCGAAATCTGCTGGTTGGCGGCGAGCTTGTCGTTACCGGCGCTGGCAACGTTCAGGATCTTTCCGCGCAGCGGCAGAACAGCCTGTATTGCGCGGTCGCGCGCCTGCTTGGCCGAGCCACCGGCCGAGTCGCCTTCGACGATGAACAGCTCCGCGCCCGCTGCTGCGTTCTGCGTGCAGTCGGCCAGCTTGCCGGGTAGGCGCAGCTTGCGGACTGCGCTCTTGCGCGACACTTCCTTTTCCTGGCGCCGGCGCACACGTTCATCCGCGCGGGCGATGACCCAGTCGAGCAGCTTCGAGGCTTCTTGCGGATTGTCTGCCAGCCAATGGTCGAACGGGTCGCGCAGCGCGGACTCAACGATGCGCACGGCCTCGACCGTGGCCAACTTGTCCTTGGTTTGGCCGACGAATTCCGGCTCTCGAATGAAAACGGAGAGCATGCCAGCGGCCGAAATCATCACGTCTTCGGAGGTGACGATGGAAGCGCGCTTGTTGCCAACGAGGTCGGCATAGGTGCGCAGGCCGCGCGTCAGCACGTTGCGGAAGCCCATTTCGTGGGTGCCGCCTTCGCCGGTCGGAATGGTGTTGCAATAAGAGTTGAGGAAGCCGTCGCCGCCATACCAGGTGACAGCCCATTCCACAGAGCCGTGGCCGCTCTGCTTCTCGCTCTTACCCGAGAAGATTTCTCGCGTGACTTGCATCTCGTCGCCGAGCGAGGCCTTCAGATAATCGCCGAGGCCGCCGGGGAAATGAAACTCCGCCCTTGCCGGCGTCGGGTCCTTGTCCCTGATCAGCGCCGGGTCGCATGACCAGCGGATGGTGACGCCACCGAACAGATAGGCCTTCGAGCGCGCCATGCGGTAGATGCGGGCCGGTTCGAAATGCGCACCCTTGCCGAAGATGTCGGGATCGGGGTGGAAGCGGGTCCGGGTGCCACGCCGATTATGCACGTCGCCGAGCATTTCGAGCCCGCCCTGCGGGACACCGCGCGAAAAGCGCTGGCGGTAAAGTTTTCGCCCGCGCGCGACTTCGACTTCGAGGTCATCCGAAAGCGCATTGACCACCGAAACGCCGACACCATGCAGGCCGCCAGAGGTTTCGTAGACCTTGGAATCGAACTTGCCGCCGGCATGCAGCGTCGTCATGATCACTTCGAGCGCCGACTTGTCCTTGAATTTGGGATGCGGATCGACCGGAATGCCGCGTCCGTTGTCGGTGACTGTGAGGTAGCCGTCAGCGCCCAGTTCGACTTCGATGAAGGTGGCATGGCCGGCAACCGCTTCGTCCATCGAGTTGTCGATGACTTCGGCGAAGAGATGGTGCAGCGCCTTCTCGTCGGTGCCGCCGATATACATGCCCGGCCGGCGCCGTACGGGCTCCAGTCCCTCCAGAACCTCGATGTCGGCCGCGCTGTAGCCCTCGCTGCCATCCTTGGCTGGGCTCTGCGTGCGCTTGGATGCCTGCACGAGCGGATCGGCAGGGCGCGAACTGGGGCGCGATGGCTGCTGGGGCTGCTTGTCCGGATTGCCGAAAAGGTCGTCCATTTCGTCCATGTGCTTTGAAAACGAATCAGAGAGTGATACTGCCATGTTTTGCAGGCTGGATCACAGCAGTTCGTGTTCCGTTCATGGCTTGCGAGTGCTCCTACTCCGAATGGAGACATCTCGTAAACCATCTGGCGACTTTCTCCTGAGCATTCGCGCCAGAGTGCCGCAAAATGGGCGATGATGGCGTACAATGTACGCCGTTGTGATAGCGGGGAAGCGAAGCAATGCTGGACTATCAGTCCCTGCTGCTGGCGGCAGCATTGTCCGGCACATGTCTCAGCGTGACAATGCTGGTGATCTGGAGCGCGATGCGCCAGAGCCATTATTTCCTAACGGCTGCCATCGGCCTGATCGTGGTTGCCGCCCATGTTATTGCGTTCTGGCGCTATACCAATGATCCGCAGCCCTGGGTCGGGGCGCTGCTCATGGCACTTCTGCCCAGCGGCTTCGCGCTGGTCCTGGTCGCAGCGGGGCAATTCTACGGGCACATCCATATCGCGCGGAAGGTGCTGGCCGTCATCGCCGCGTCTGTCCTGTCGACCACATTCCTGATGGTGGTCGGTCTCGATGGTGTCGCCTTCATAGTCGAATACGCTTTCGCCACCACGCTCCTGGTGTGGATCGGCTGGGTGTTCTGGCAGGCGCGAGAGGAGTTTCCGGCACTCATCACCCTGATGACGGTTTTGTTCACGATCTGCGCAACGTCATTTGCCCTTTGCGGACTGGTGTTGCTCTTCAACGGCAATTGGGTGCTCGGCAAGGCGCCTGACAACTGGGCCGAACGCGTCAACATCATCGTTTCGGTGGCGTGTCTTACCGCACTCGGCGCGCTGCCAATGACCATGCACAATCTGCGGGTGGCTGCCCGGCATCGCAATGAGGCGCTGACCGACGCGCTGACCGGCCTGCAGAACCGTCGCGCCCTGATGGACAGCTATCCGGACAGGGTATTCGGCGAGGAGCTGGCGGTCGTGATGTTCGATCTCGACCATTTCAAGAATACCAACGATGCCTATGGCCACTCGACTGGTGACGAGGTGTTGAAGCGTTTCGCCGATGTCATCAGGACGAATTTGCGCGCCGGCGACAGTGCATTTCGCCTCGGCGGCGAGGAATTCGCACTGGTGATCGCGCGAGTCGAGGGAAACTATGTCGAGGCTGCTGCCCGCAACATCCTGGCGGATTTCGCCGGACTGGAAATCCACACGCAGGTCGGTGTGTTGCGCTGTACCGTCAGTGCCGGCGTCGCTTTCGGTTCGATAAAGAAGGCTACTCTGACCGAAATGCTGACCCGCGCCGACCGCGCGCTTTACCAGGCCAAGCGTGCGGGCCGTAACAGGGTCGTGGTCGATGGATGGATCACGGAGCCGACACGACGGCCGGCGCTGCGTGCTTAAAACCCCTCGCAACGGGTTGCGAGGGGTTCGATAAGCCTGGGCGCCAGGCGCGTCCTATTCGGCGGCACCGAGATATTCAGACACCGGCGGGCACGAGCAGACCAGGTTGCGGTCACCCGCGACATTGTCGATGCGCGATACCGGCGGCCAGTATTTGGCTGCGGTATCCGGATCGGCCGCGGGGTAGGCGGCCTCCATCCGCGAATAAGGATGGGCCCAGGTGCCGGCGAGCGTCTCGGTTGCCGTGTGCGGAGCGTTGACCAGCGGATTGTCGTCCTTCGGCCATTCGCCCTTGGCGACCTTGGCTGCTTCGTTGGCGATCGAGATCATCGCTTCGCAGAACCGATCGAGTTCATGCTTGGGCTCGGACTCGGTCGGCTCCACCATCAGCGTGCCCGCAACCGGCCAGGACATGGTTGGAGCATGGAAGCCATAGTCGATGAGGCGCTTGGCGACGTCATCTACGGTGATGCCGGCGCTGTCCTTCAGCACGCGCGTGTCGAGGATGCATTCGTGCGCGACGCGGCCGTTGGCGCCCTTGTAGAGCACCGGATAGTGTCCCTCGAGCCGCTTGGCGATGTAGTTGGCCGAAAGGATCGCGGCCTCCGTCGCCTGCTTCAAGCCATGACCACCCATCATGCGGATATACATCCAGGTGATCGGCAGGATCGATGCGCTGCCATAAGGCGCTGCCGAGACCGGGTAGTCCGTGCCGAGGTCGATATGCCCGGGCAGGAACGGAGCCAGGTGCGACTTGACGCCGATCGGTCCGATGCCGGGACCGCCGCCGCCATGCGGGATGCAGAAGGTCTTGTGCAAGTTCATGTGGCAGACGTCGCCACCGATGTCACCCGGACGGGCGAGGCCGACCAGCGCATTGAGGTTGGCGCCATCAAGATAGACCTGTCCGCCATTGTCGTGGATGAGCTGGCAGAGCTCCTTCACGCCCTCTTCGAACACGCCATGCGTCGAAGGGTAGGTGATCATCAGGGCCGAGAGGTTGGCGGCATGGGCGGCTACCTTGGCGCGCATGTCTTCCATGTCGATGTCGCCGCTTTCCATGCAGCGCACCACCACCACTTCCATGCCCGCCATCGCGGCGCTGGCCGGATTGGTGCCATGCGCGGAGGAGGGGATGAGGCAGATGTTGCGGTGCGATTCGCCGCGTGAGGCGTGGTAGCGGCGGATTGCCAGCAGGCCGGCATATTCGCCCTGACTGCCTGCGTTCGGCTGCAGGGATACCGCCTGGAAACCGGTGATTTCCGACAGCCAGCGCTCGAGATCATCCGTCATCGACTTGTAGCCCTTCGAATGGGCCTTGGGTGCGAAGGGATGCATGTTGGCCACGCTCGGCCAGCTGACCGGGATCATCTCGGCCGCTGCATTGAGCTTCATGGTGCAGGAGCCGAGCGGGATCATGGTGCGATCGAGCGCCAGGTCCTTGTCCGCCAGCTTGCGCAGGAAGCGCATCATGTCGGTCTCGGAGCGGTTCTGATGGAAGACCGGCTGCGACAGGAAGCCCTGCATGGTGCGCTTACCCGGCAGCAGGCGTTCCGCTTTCTCGGAGACCGTCGCACCAAACAGCGCGGCAATCGCCTGCAGGTCGGCTTCGGTCGAGGTCTCGTCAAAGCAGATGCCGACGAGATCGTCGTTCACCATGCGCAGCAGGCGTCCATCGGCCTGGGCTTCCTTGGCTTTCGTCTTGGCCTGCCCCTTCAGTTCGACCGTCACCGTGTCGAAGCGGCTGTTGCCGAGGACTGTGTGTCCCTTGGCCTTCAAGGCTGTCGCCAGCCGCGCCGTCAGGCCATGGACATGATCGGCGATGGCCTGCAGGCCTTCCGGGCCGTGCCAGATGGCATAGGCTGTCGCCATATTGGCCAGCAGTGCCTGCGCGGTGCAGATATTGGATGTCGCTTTGTCGCGGCGGATGTGTTGCTCGCGCGTCTGCAGGGCAAGGCGGAAGCCGGGCCGCCCCTTGGTGTCGACCGACTGACCGACCAGACGGCCTGGCATCAGGCGCGTCAGCTTGTCCGAGACAGCGCAATAGGCAGCGTGCGGGCCACCGAAGCCGATCGGCACGCCGAAACGCTGCATCGAGCCGACCGCGATGTCCGCGCCGAGATTGGCCGGCGTGTCGCTGACGACAAGGGCGAGTGGGTCGGCAACGAAGATGACGACCGCACCAGCCGCCTTGGCCTCGGCGATCTTGGCGGAATGATCGCCATAGACGCCGTAGGTGTCCGGCCAGGCCACGACGAGGGCAGCGGTATTCTCGTCGATGGTCTCGCCGTCGACCTCGATGTCGAGCGGTTCGGCGCGGGTCACGACGACATCGCGCGTCTGCGGATGCAGCTTGCCGGCGAAGGCCACCTTGACGCGCTTGTCGCGGTGATGGCGGAAGGCCATGCCGACCGCTTCGGCAAGCGCGGTGGCCTCATCCAGCAGCGAGGCGGATGCCACCGGCAGGCCGGTCAGTTCTGTCACCAGTGTCTGGAAATTGAACAGCATCTCCAGGCGACCCTGGCTGATCTCGGCCTGGTAGGGCGTATAGGCTGTGTACCAGGCCGGATTCTCGAACAGGTTGCGCAGGATCACCGGCGGTGTGTGCGTGCCGTGATAGCCGAGGCCGACGAAGCTTTTCAAAACGACATTGGTCGACATCTTCTCGGCGAGTTCGGCCAGGGCTTCCGCCTCGGAGGCGGCAGCCGGCAGGTCGAGCGGACGGTCGAGCCGGATCGATTTCGGCACAGCCTGCGAGATCAGCGTTTCCACGGACGGTACGCCGATTGTCGCCAGCATGGAACGTGCGTCGGTTACGCTCGGCCCGATATGCCGGGTCGAAAATGGAGAGGGAGCAGCGGTCATGGTTTCACGTCCTGCTTAGCCGATATGGGCTTTGTAGCCGGCTTCATCCAGAAGTCCGGCAAGCTGACCTTCATCGGCCAGCTTCATCTTCCAGAGCCAGCCGTCGGTGGTGGCGGCGGAGTTGACCAGCGCCGGATCGCCGGAGAGGGCGCCGTTCACTTCTGTGATCTCACCATCGAGCGGTGCGTAGACGTCCGAAGCCGCCTTGACCGACTCGACAACGACCGCGGTATCGCCCTTGGCCAGCTTGCGGCCGACTTCCGGCAAGTCGACGAACACAAGATCGCCAAGCTGTTCCTGCGCATAGTCGGTGATGCCGACGGTGGCGACGTTGCCGTCGACGCTCAGCCACTCGTGATCTTCGGTGAAATAGGTCTTGGCCATGTGCAAATTATCCTTTGCGATAACGGTGAGGCGTGAAGGGAAGGGCGCTGACTTCGACCGGAACCCTGGTTCCGCGAACGTCGGCGAACAGCTTGGCGCCGGCCTTGGCCAGCGGAGTGGAAACGTAGCCCATGGCCACTGGATGGCCGGCCGAGGGACCGAAACCACCGGAGGTCACCGCACCGGCCGGGTTGCCGTCGGCATCGAACAGGGCAGCGCCGCCGCGCACCGGCTGGCGCCCCTCGGGCTTCAGGCCGACGCGTTTCTGCGCCGCACCCTTTTCAACGATGGCTCGCAGCGCCCCTGCGCCGATGAATGTTCCTGAAGCCCGGATTTCCTTCGGCACCGCCCACATCAGGGCGCCGCTTGCCGGATCCGTATCCGGGCTGATGTCGTTGCCATGCAGGCAAAGGCCCGCCTCGAGCCGCAGGCTGTCACGAGCGGCAAGGCCGATCCACAGGACGCGCTCGTCGCCCAGCAACTGCGCGAGCAGCGCACGCGCATCCGCTTCCGGCAGGCCGATCTCGAACCCATCCTCGCCGGTATAGCCGGAGCGGCTCATGAACCAGTTCGGCCTGGGCTCAAAACCATGCATGAAGGTGAGGGAACTGCCGTCGACGCCGGCCTTTGCCAGAACGGCCTCGGCTTCCGGTCCCTGGATGGCAAGGAAGACACGGTCGAGCGGTTCGACCCTGGCGTCAAAGTCCCTGGCGAGCGCCTTGAGATGCGCCTCGTCGGCGACCGCGTTGCCGGCATTGGCAACGACCATGAAGCGCTTGGCACCCAGCCGGGTGACGATAAGGTCGTCGAGAATGCCTGCCTTGTCGTTCAGGAAGAAGGTGAGCTTCGATTGCGAGACTTCGAGAGCCTCCGCATCGATCGGGCAGGCACGGTTGAGCAGCGCGGCTGCGCCGGAACCACTCACCACAAACAGTTTCATATGCGAGATGTCGAACAGGCCGACATGCTCACGCGTGTGCTGATGTTCCTTCATGACGCCGGCCGGATAGGTCAGCGGCATGGACCAGCCGGCAAAGGCACCGAATTTGGCGCCTGCGGCCTGATGCAGATCTTCAAGTGGAAGGGTCTTGGTGACTTCGCCCGTCATGTCTTCTCCAGAGCAGCACGATGGTCGGCCGCTGAATGCGACCGCTCCGTGCCCCTCTGTCTGAAGCCTGAGAGACTCGCGCCCCGGAACCCTGTCGGAAGCGCTTACACCTTCGGCGCGAGGGTTTTGGTTGCCCTCGACTTTCCAGAGTGTCTTTCCTGCCTACGGTTCTTTTGCCTGAGAGATTTCGGGCGATTTCCCCTTCGGCGGCAGCATTCGCTGCTCTCTCCCGCAAACAGGTGGGGCCTCTCGCGAAGCCCCAGACGACTCATCCTTAGCTTGACCGCGACGGATTGTCACCTCTCCGCGACAGATTTTGTCGAGGCTTGAAACATCTTCTGGGGTCTTTGCACTGGAATGTGATTGCACAAGCCTGCGTTGCTGCGAAAAAACCGCCGAAACGGGAGCGCTTCGGCGGCACGGGAGGAAATCAAGGCGGCGTTCGTTCACCGCCTTTTGTGTCAGGCAGCCAGGACGGCCTTCGGCTCGACCAATTCGTAGCCGAGTGCTTCGGCAACGGCCTTGTTGGTGATCTTGCCCTTATGGACGTTGAGGCCGTTGCGCAGGTGGTGGTCGTCGACGATGGCCTTCAGGCCCTTGTCGGCAAGCTGCAGGCCGTAGTGCAAGGTGGCGTTGTTCAGCGCATGCGCCGACGTGACGGGCACTGCGCCCGGCATGTTCGCCACGCAATAGTGAATGATGTCGTCCACCACATAGGTCGGGTCGGCGTGGGTGGTGGCGTGCGAGGTCTCGAAGCAGCCACCCTGATCGATGGCGACGTCGACCAGCACTGCGCCCTTCTTCATGCCCGACAGCATCTCGCGCGTAACCAGCTTCGGAGCAGCCGCACCCGGGATCAGCACGGCACCGACGATGATGTCGGCCGAGAAGCATTCTTCTTCCAGCGCCTCGACGGTCGAGTAGCGGGTGTGCACGCGGCCGCCGAAAATGTCGTCGAGATAGCGCAGGCGCGGGATGGAGCGGTCGAGGATGGTGACGTCGGCGCCAAGACCTGCCGCCATCTTGGCCGCATGCAGGCCGACGACGCCGCCACCGATGACCGCGACCTTGCCCGGCAGCACGCCCGGAACGCCGCCGAGCAACACGCCACGGCCGCCATTGGCCTTCTGCAGCGCTGTGGCACCGGCCTGGATCGACAGGCGGCCCGCCACTTCAGACATCGGTGCGAGCAAGGGCAGGCCGCCACGATCGTCGGTCACAGTCTCGTAGGCAACGGCGGTAACGCCGGAAGCCAGCAGGCCCTTGGTCTGTTCCGGATCCGGAGCGAGATGCAGATAGGTATAGAGGATCTGGCCTTCGCGCAGCTGCACCCACTCGTTCGGCTGCGGCTCCTTGACCTTCACGATCATATCGGACTTGGCGAACACGTCCGCAGCTGTCTTGGCGATGGTCGCACCGGCGGCGCGATAAGCGTTGTCGTCAGCACCGATGCCGGCTCCGGCCCCGGTCTCGACCAGCACTTCATGACCATGAGCGACATACTCGCGAACCGAACCCGGCGTCAGGCCGACGCGATACTCGTGGTTCTTGATTTCCTTTGGGCAACCGACGCGCATGTTGAATGATCTCCTCTTGGCCCTGCGGGCCTTCTCCCTGTAATGAGAACAGTGAACCACCAATCGGGTTGCATGTGTTTGCGAATGCGCTTGCCGATATGGCCTCAATTCGATAATCGTTGCGCGGAATTATCACTTTTTCGCAGGAATCGCGAAGAATGCCACTCGACAAGATTGATATCGCCATTCTGGATACGCTTCAGAAAGATGGCCGGATTCCGAATGCCGCGCTCGCCGAACGGGTTGGCCTGTCGCAATCGGCTTGTTCGCGCCGGCTCGACAACCTGGAGAAATCAGGCTCCATCCGCGGCTATCACGCGCGCCTGTCAAATGCCGCGCTTGGCCACCAAATGACGGCCATCGTGCATATATCGCTCTCAGGCCAGTTCGAGAAGACG
The DNA here is from genome assembly GCF_002858745.1 of Mesorhizobium loti. Lineage (GTDB taxonomy): Bacteria > Pseudomonadota > Alphaproteobacteria > Rhizobiales > Rhizobiaceae > Mesorhizobium > Mesorhizobium loti_F. The sequence continues at coordinate 536,338 of NZ_PJRO01000002.1, forward strand.
CTGTCGGATTTCGAAACGGCGATCAAACGCTGCCCGAACGTACTCTCCTGCCATCTGATGTCAGGCGAATACGACTATATTCTGCGCATCGCCGCACGCGATCTGGCCGACTATGAGCGCATCCACAAGGAATGGCTATCGGCCATGCCGCATGTGACGAAGATCAACTCTTCCTTTGCGCTGCGCGAAATCGTCGATCGCACGGCAATGGGGTTGAAGCCGGAAATGGCGTAGCGGAAGGCCAGTCTGAGTATCGGTACCGCTTGAAATTATGCGCTTGCGCCCGCATGTTTGCTGCGATGCACAAAGGTGTTGCAATGAACAGCGAGCCTCATCACGTCGTCGTGGTTGGCGCAGGCTTTGGCGGCCTGGAATTCGTCAGGGCGATGACCAAAACGCCGGTGCGTGTGACGCTGATCGACCAGCGCAACCATCATCTTTTCCAGCCTTTGCTCTATCAGGTCGCTACGACCTCGCTGGCGACATCCGAAATCGCCTGGCCGGTTCGGCATCTTGTTCGTCGTGAGCAGGCGGTGACGACGCTGCTGGCGACGGTGAGCGGTGTCGACAAGGACGCCAAGCGGGTGCTGTTGGCCGACGGCAGCAGCGTCGCCTACGACACGCTGGTGCTGGCGACAGGGGCGCGCCATGCCTATTTCGGCCATGACGAGTGGGAAGAGTTCGCACCGGGGCTGAAGACGCTGGAGGATGCGACCACCATCCGCCGCCGCATGCTGCTCGCCTTCGAGCGGGCCGAGCGCGAAACCGACTCGGCCGTGCGCCAGGCCTTGCTCACCTTCGTCATCATCGGTGGCGGTCCGACGGGTGTCGAACTTGCGGGAACAATTGCGGAGCTGGCACATGCCACCTTGCGCGGAGAGTTTCGCAACATCGATACCCGAGACACCAGGGTTGTTCTGGTTGAAGCCGGCGAGCGCATCCTGCCGGCGTTCCGGGCTGAACTCTCGGCCTATGCCAAATCCGCGCTGGAGCGGCTGGGCGTGACTGTCGAACTTGGCCGTGCCGTATCGACCTGCGATGCCGAAGGCGTGGTGTTCGGCGACCAACGGCTGCATGCCCGCACCATCATCTGGGCGGCCGGTGTCGCGGCCTCGCCGGCGGCGCAGTGGTTGGGTGTGGAAGCCGACAGGGCCGGCAGGGTGGTCGTCGAGGACGACCTGACCGCGCCCGGACATCCTGAGATATTCGTCGTCGGCGACACGGCACTGGCCAAGCGCACCGACGGACGTCCGGTGCCCGGCATCGCTCCCGCCGCCAAGCAGGCAGGGCGCCATGTTGCTGCCACGCTGAAGAACAGGTTGGCCGGCGACAACTCGAAACGGCCGTTCGTCTACAAGCACCAGGGTGACCTCGCCACGATCGGCAAGCGGGCCGCAGTGATCGATTTCGGTCGCTTCAGCGTTACCGGCTGGCTGGCCTGGTGGTTGTGGGGCATTGCCCACATCTTCTTCCTGATCGGCCTGAGGAACCGGATTGCGGTGGCGTTGAGCTGGTTATGGATCTACACGACCGGCCAGCGCAGCGCCCGACTGATCACGCAAGGCCGGCAGTCTCCGTAACCACCGCATCCATCGGGATGTCGTGTGGCTGCGGGTAGATGGTAGGGATGCGCTGTATCTCGTAGCCGATGCCGATCACCAGTGGCTTGCGCGGCAGCGAGGCGAGCGTGCGGTCAAAGAAGCCGCCGCCGTAACCCAGCCGGTACTTGTCGGGATCGATGCCGACGATCGGCGAGATGACGACATCGGGAACAACAGGATCGCCGTCGGCCGGGATGGGGATGTTCCAGACGCCGCGTTCCAGCCTGTCGCCATGCCTGTAGGCGCGGAAGATCAGCGGTTGGCCCTTTTCGACGACGATGGGCAGCGCGGTGCGCCCGCCACGTTCACTCACGCTTTCCATCCAGCCACGCAGATCCGGTTCGCCGCGGAACGGCCAGTAGAGGCTGATCATTTTGCCGGCAACATTGCCGATCGCAACATCGAGCCCCTCGGCAATACGTTTTGCCATCGCGGTGCGGACATCGGCCGAGATGGCGAGCCGCGCGGCAATCAGCCTTTCGCGTTCGGCCTTGCGCCAGTGCCGCACATCATTCCAGTCTGAGAGCGGCTGCCTGAAGGCTGGGTCGAGCTCGTGCATGAAACAGGGTGGCGAAGCATACTGCGCCGGTGTCATATCGTCGTTGTCGCTCATGCCGATCTCCCTGTGTCGATCGCTCATCCGCAAAACCTATGCCTGTGGGTTTGCACAGGTTTGTCGTATCACGACATATCCGGGCTCGGGGAGGTCGTATTTCTCGGCCTTTCGTCGCATGACCGTCATGCGAGCCTGCTGGACTTGGATTGCTTTTGGCGCGAGATTTGCGCCGGGCGACAGGGTAGAAAAACGCAAGCGAAGAGATCATCCATCATGTCCGAACCGCTCGTGCCGATGTCCCGCCGCGCGCTGCTTCAGGGTGCAGCCGTAACCGGAGCGCTGATCATGCTGCATCCTTTTTCGGCGCGCGCTGCGGCCAATCAGGCGCATCTCAGGATCATGGAGACGACCGACATCCATGTGAACCTGCTGCCTTATGATTATTACGCCGACAAACCGAATGACACGCTTGGCCTGTCGCGTACCGCCGCGCTGATCGACGCCATACGCAAGGAAGCCGTCAATTCGATGCTGGTCGACAACGGCGACCTGCTGCAGGGCAGCCCGATGGGCGACTTCGTCGCTTATGAGCGGGGTATGAAAGAAGGCGACGTTCACCCTGTCATGAAAGGCATGAACCTGTTGGACTACGCTTGCTCGACGCTGGGCAACCATGAGTTCAACTACGGGCTTTCCTTCCTCGACAAGGTGCTGGCTGGAGCCAATTTCCCGTTTGTGTGCGCCAACCTCATCCGAGGCACCGAAAAGGCCGCCAATCCGCGCGACGACAAGCTCTATCTTAAGCCGTATCTGATCCTCGACAGAACATTGAAAGACGGGGCGGGCGCCGAACATCCCATCAAGATCGGCGTGATCGGCTTCGTGCCGCCGCAGATCCTGGTGTGGGATGCCAAGAACCTCACTGGCAACGTGGTGACCCGCGACATCGTCGAGGCGGCCAAAGCGTGGGTGCCACAGATGAAGGAGGAGGGAGCCGACATCGTCATTGCGCTTTCCCATTCCGGTATCGACATCAAACAGTCCGAGATGATGGAGAATGCTTCGTTCTTCGTGGCCGGCGTGGAAGGCATCGACGCCGTTTTCACCGGCCACCAGCACCTGGTTTTCCCCGGCAAGAAGGATTTCCAGCAACTCGCCGGCGTTGACGCCGAAAAGGGCACGCTGCAGGGCAAGCCTGCCGTGATGGCCGGGTTCTGGGGCTCGCATATGGGCCTGATTGACCTGCTGCTCGAGCGCGATGGCGGCAAATGGCGGGTGGTTTCGGCGACGTCGGAAGCACGGCCGATTTTCGAGCGCGCCGACAACAAGAACAAGGCGATCGTCGAGGACGTGAAGAGCGTGGTCGATGCGCTGAAGGTGGATCACGAGGCGACGCTTGCTTATGTGCGTCGCCCGGTCGGCAAGACGTCAGCACCGCTCTATTCCTATTTCGCGCTGGTGGCCGACGACCCCTCCGTGCAGATCGTCAGCCAGGCGCAGAGCTGGTATCTGAAGGATATCCTCAAGAGCACGCAATGGAAGGATCTGCCGCTGCTTTCGGCGGCGGCGCCCTTCAAGGCCGGCGGCCGCGGCGGCGCCGACTATTACACCGACGTGCCGGCCGGCGACATCGCCATCAAGAATGTCTCCGATCTCTATCTGTATCCGAACACGGTGCGCGCGGTGGAGATTACCGGCGCGCAGGTGAAGGAATGGCTGGAGATGTCGGCTGGCATCTTCAGGCACATCGAACCTGGCAAGACTGACCAGCCACTGATCAACACGGATTTCCCATCCTACAATTTCGACGTGATTGATGGCGTCGGCTATCGGATCGATCTGTCGCAGCCGCCGAAATACGACGCCAAGGGCAATGTCACCAACGCCGGCTCGAACCGTATCAAGGAATTGATGTTTGACGGAAAACCGATTGATCCGGCTCAGAAATTCGTGGTGGCCACCAACAATTACCGCGCCGGCGGCGGCGGTAATTTCCCCGATATCAACCAAAGCAAGGTGATCTACGAGGCGCCCGACACCAATCGCGACGTGATCGTGCGCTACATCGTTGCCGAAGGCACCATCAATCCTTCCGCCGACGGCAACTGGTCGTTCGTGCCGTTGCCGGAAACCAGCGTGGTGTTTGAAACCGGCGCTAAGGCGCGCGATTTCATCAGCCAGGTCAAGACGCTGAAGATCGAGCCGGCGGGCGAGGGCGAGAACGGCTTTTCCAGATACCGCATCCTGCTGTGATCGCCGGATAACAACAGATCCACGGCGGCTTCTCCCGGAGCGTTTCCGTTTTTTCACGGAAACGCGGAAACGTGGCTGCGCGGCTCAGGCCTTGTAGATGACCTGGCGCACGTCGATGTAGCTCGAGCGGAAGCCGGCCTCGCAATAGTGGAGGTAGAACTCCCACAGCTTCTTGAAGCGGTCGTCGAAGCCGAGAGGAACGATGCGCTCCCAGGATGCCCAGAAACGCTGCCGCCACTCCGCCAGCGTGCGGGCGTAGTCCTGAGCAAAGACGCGCTCTGCCAGGTAGGCAAGACCATGATCGGCGCCGAGCGATTTGAGGATCGTCGGTGTCGGCAGCATGCCGCCGGGGAAAACGTAGCGCTGGATGAAATCCGGCCGGGCGCGATAGGTCTTGTAGGCGGCCTCGTTGATGGTGATGATCTGAAAGCCGGCAGTGCCGCCGGGCTTCAGGCACTCCTTTACCTTGCCGAAAAAGGTCGGCCAGTATTTTTCGCCGACCGCCTCGAACATCTCGATCGAGGCGATGCGGTCGTATTTGCCGGTTTCGTCGCGATAATCCTGCAGCTTGATGTCGACCTTGTCGGCAAGGCCCGCCCGTTGGATGCGCGCCTTGGCGAAGTCATGCTGCTCGCGGCTGATGGTGAGGCCGGTGACGCGGCAGCCGATCTCGCGCGCGGCGAATTCGGCAAAGCCACCCCAGCCGCAGCCGATTTCAAGAACGTGGTCCTGCGTGCCGATGCCGATGTCCTTGGCAAGCGCCCGATACTTGGCGGCCTGCGCGCTTTCGAGGTCATTGGCACCGGTCGAATAAAGCGCCGACGAATAGGTCATGCTCGGATCGAGCCATTTCTGGTAGAAGGCGTTGCCGAGGTCGTAGTGCGCGGAGATGTTGCGTTTCGAACCCGTGCGGGTGTTCTCGTTCAGCCAATGGCGGATGCGCTGCACCGTGCTGACGATCCAGCTGGCGCCGCCAGCGACCTTTTCGCCGGTTTCGGTATTGACCACGAAGAGCTCCAGGAAACTCGTTACGTCCGGACTTTCCCAGTCGCCGTCGATGTAGGATTCGGCGACGCCGATCGTACCGCCGATGAAGGCGCGGTTCGGCAGGCGCCAATTGTTCAGCACCAGCTCGGCATTCGGGCCCGGTGCCTTGCCTTCGACCAACACGGCGCGGCCATCCGGCATGCGAACCTTGAGTGTGCCGCGTGGCATGGCCATCGCAGCCTTGAACACCATGCGCGCCTTGGCCGGCAGTCCCTTGACGATTTCGGCGAAGTTACGCTCGTCGAGGCGAATGGCGTCCGTCATCGGGATCGCTGTTCGGTGATTCTCGTTCATAAAGTCCCCTCCTGTTCAGAAGCAATTCCCTCTGCCGCTTCTGATCGGATCCATCCGTTGCTGCGCCATGCATCGCATGGCGCGGATTTCCTCTCCCGAAAAACAACAAAACGGCGCGCCCGGCAGGGCCCGTCCGCTTCGCGATGAATCCATTCACGATTTTCTATCGTGTTTCGGCTGCTGGCAAGAGGCAGCCGCTGCGCCTGGTTGGGGCAACGAACCATTGCCTGGAGTGCGCGGCGGAAGAGATGGCAGGGTTATGATTGTGGTAATCGAAATCGACTAATGTTCACCCATGCGCCTCGTCATCTTCATCGCCGCGATCGCCTTCTTCCTGATCTGGGACGGCCTCTACAATGAGGGCCGCTACATGGATGCGGGAACGAAAGGTGTCAAACACGCGGTTGCCTACATTGCCGGCTGATTCCAGGAAGCAGACCGGCTTGCCGCGACAACCTGCCGGTTGACGCCAGTTCGCGGCTGGCCCAGAAGCTGCTGATCTCAAAGAGCGCACTATCCGCCTGGACAACACCTCGCGAGCAAGGTGCAGGGAGACTGGATTGATCCGGCACATCGTATTTTTCAGCGTGCGGCTCGGCGAAGATGTCGAAACGGTCCGTGCCAGTCTGCTTGCGCTCGGGCAGATCCCGCATTCGCGCCTGTTCGAAGTGACGCTCAATTCCAAGGTCGACCCGATGTGCGACAAGATCGACATCGTTGTTTATGCCGAATTCGAGGACGCCGCAGCGCTTGCCGCCTACAAGGCGGATCCAATCTACGCCGAAACGACCAGCAAGGTGCGCCCGATGCGCGAACTGCGATTCTCGGCGGATGTTGTCGTGGAGTAGGGTGTTGGTGCGTCCTCCACGAAGGAGGAACAGCAGCATTTTCAGGTCTGGCTGAGATCAGGTCTGGCTGGAGAGACGACAGCGTTTGTCGCCAGAGGGTTGCGCCATAGGCCATCGCGTGCAGCGGCATCACTCGCCGCTGTTTTCGCCATACATTCTTGGAAATTATGGCTCCCCGGGCCGGATTCGAACCAGCGACCAACCGGTTAACAGCCGGTTGCTCTACCACTGAGCTACCGGGGAACAGGGCTCTCGTGTGAACGGGGTGGCTATAGCGATCCTTTTCAGCTTTGCAAAGCGGGAATTCGTATTTTTTCGAAGGTTTTTCTGTGGCGCGTTCTCGCAATAGCCGCCTCATGTCATCATATCAGGCGCCGATGCCGGCAAATGGGGCGTTTGAGGCCCCGAACCATGCCAAGGCAGAGGAGCAAGGATGGACGGAACGTTGCAAGGTATGAACACAGACGGCGAGCCTCGCAAACCAAAGCACAAGATTTCCGCATTCGGGCGTGATTTCGCGCTGCCGCGTTCACGCGCATTGCGCATCGCCATCGGCGTGGCGTTCCTGTTCGGCGGCGTCTTGTGGTTCCTGCCGGTGCTCGGCCTGTGGATGCTGCCTGTCGGCTTCCTGGTGCTGTCCTATGAGTTTGCAATGATTCGACGCCACCGCCGCCGCTTTGTGGTGTGGTGGGAGCGGCGCCGTCGCTCCTAGGTGGTCGCCTGTCTCCTCAGGCCGGAGACAGCTTGCAATTGCGTCGGCGTGTTGTCTGCGGAATAAGGCTTGTGTCCTTGACTGCCCAAATGGCCCAACCTATTGAAGCGCCGCGGAACGATGGGGGAGGCGTAGAAGGGGAGAATGTAGCGACGATCGGGGTTCTTGTGATCGGTTCCGGTCACTTTGCCGAAGTCGTGTCGTGTGTAACGGTGGACGCCTTCGTCATCGGCCATCGTCTCATACCATGTGCCTTTATTGGCGATGGCCACGAGTTTGACGAAATCGCCGCTGACCGTTCGATACATGTTTCCAAGAATGAAAAGCTCTGGCACCGGCACCGCCTGCGGCTCTATCGGTGCTAGGATGCGGATCGGGTGTCGACAATTTCAAAACCGATGGACCGCAACGCCTCGATAACCAGCATCATTGCGGCATGCTCACATGCTGGAGAAATTGTGCCTTTCTCGACGTTCGGACCGATGCGATTCCGCCTGCGAACTTCTGGCCCTGTCCGGATCATGAACTCGGTTTCATCTATGACCGGGAGCCCCCGGCCTGCGCGGCTATATCGGGGTGTTGGGCATGGTACGGCCCTCCGCTTTGAAGCGCAGAGATGCCCCTGAAGACAGGCGCGGGCTCGCTCTTTACGACGGCTCGATCAATCCTTTCGTTCAATCCTTCAAGGACTGTTTGCGCTCGCTTCGAGCAGGTCTTTCGCGGCAGATATCAGGCGGGCGTCGTTCCAATTTTGACGCGCGAAGCGACCTACCCTAGCCTATCGCCTGTCGGCACCGAGACAGGCGGCTTCTGTGTCGCCATACAGCACCGGTGACAGCGCCAGCAAGAATATGGCGTATCGCGATCTGACCATGGTCCGTTGCGACGCCATGATCTCGTTGGTACAGTCAAATACGCTTCCGTCGACCTATCAATGCTGTTGGCTACAGCGCCAAGATTGATGTCGATTTCAGCGGTAATGCCGACACCCTGATGACCACAAAACGCGCTTCTCTGGGGCTGGATCAGTCGGATGCAGGACAATCTTGTCACTACGCGGTTCATCATCGGTACGGGGAAGCCCGACAACGGTATCGTCAGCGATGGCACGTGCCAGTGGCATGCCGACAACGCGGCTGCTGTCGCGGCAGAGTTGACGACTAACATGCTGTACAAGGACGCCACGGGAAACGTTTAAGGCAGTATCCTAGTCCTTTGGTGAAAGTATCGCAGGGTAGTTGGTCTCTGCCCATTTAACGAAAGCGTCCCCCACCAGTTCGCTGGCATGTTCGGAAATGTGATAGTACCCATCACGGATCAGCGGATAACCGTCCGCGATGAGCGAGCATTGCCCTTCTTTGCAGAAGGCCTGGTTTTGCTCGAAAAACAGTATCCCAGGCACTCGGCTGGCCAACTGCTGTTCCAGCAAAGTATTCGCTTTGGTGAGGTTCGTGTATTCAGCAGGGGGGATGTCACAGACGAACTTTGGACTTGCAAAGGGGCGAGAAAAACAGCCACGTATGTCAAAGTCACGTTTGTAGTGCGGGGCGAATACGACAATCTGGACGCCGTCTCGGTCGAGTTCCTTGAGGCGCTGCGAAACCCCGTTGACATATTCGGCGTTGCTGCTGTCCGATAGACCATCGACAATCACGGTATGGATTGAAGGAGTGTCGTTCAGGATCTTGTCAATGAATGCATTTTGATCAGCGCGTCGCGTTCCGGAACACGGATTGATGTTCAGTTCTCCATTGAGACTGCCCGTCTCGGTATGCGTCTGGGCGCAGGTGCCGATCGAAAGAACGTTTTGATCAGCTAGCCGTTTGTTGTGGGCCAAGCCAGGGTAAAGCTGGTTCGCAAAGCTCCCACCAATCACAAGGATTGTGGGTAGCTCGTCCTTTTCAAGCATGCAAAACCACCAACCATAATCCTCGACGCCAGGCATCTTGAAGCGGCGCAGACAGTTTTCGTTTTTGGTGAAGGCCCACATCGACCCGACGTATTGACTTGAGACCTTGATGGCTGACTGAGCGGCTGGCCGGAGTGGATTACCGCCGCTCATGTAAGCGTCGGCGCCTAGTCCGCCAACCAGCCCCATCACCACGCAAAGCGCGATTACCAACTTGGAGCTTTTCTTGGCGCGTTCAGACCTGACAGGTCGCTCGATGAACCGATAGGTAAGGGCAGCAAGCACGAACGTTAAGAGGATGAGACCGATGCGGACGGGTCGGTCCGGAGTGGCGCTCTCGACTATTCTGGTGAACGACAAAAGCGGCCAATGCCAAAGGTATAGAGGATAGCTGATTAGTCCGATCAGGACTGCGGGTCGAAGCGCCAGCACATAACGATTGATTGGCGCGTTCGGACCAGCAGCAATCAGCAGCGCCGCTCCTACAGTGGGAAAGACGGCCACAAGGCCGGGGAAAGCATCGCTTTCACGAATCTGCCAGAGGCTGATGCCGATTAGGAACGCACCCATCACTGATGCCGCAGCAAGTGAGGATTGCGACAGGGATGTTGATCGGCGGCGCTCGATCTCCGCCAGCCCGGCTCCGATCAATAGCTCCCACACACGCGAGAGAGGAGAATAGAAGGCTGCAGTTGGATCAAAATGAACCGTCATCAGATTGATCGTCATCGATATAAAGGCGACAGCCAGCATCAATCCAAGGGCACCGATGCGCCAACGCCAAGCTGCCCAGGCTAGCAACGGCCAAGCGATATAGAACTGCTCTTCGACACCTAGCGACCAGAGATGCAGCAGTGGCTTGGCGATGGCGGAATCATCAAAGTAGCCGGCCTCAGACCAGAATACGAGGTTTGCGACGAACGCAGCACTGGCTGCGATGTGCTTACCAAGAAACATGAACTCGTTGGCCAGAAGGCCAAACCAGCCGAAAGCGAGGCAGGCGAGCAGAACCGTGATCAGCGCTGGGAAAATTCGACGCACGCGACGGCTGTAGAAGTCCAGCAATGAGAAACGGCCAGCCGACAGGCTTTGGAAGATGTGGCCGCTGATCAGGTAGCCAGAAATAACAAAGAAAATGTCGACGCCAACAAAGCCCCCCGGAAAACCGGTTGGGAACGCGTGAAAGAAAACTACGGCTAAGACAGCAACGGCTCTTAGGCCATCGATATCGTGACGATAAGAATCTTGTGCCGCATCGGCGGCGTTGGCCGGCAAAGTCCCAGTTTTGTCTAACAACCTACGCGCCCTAGATATTCTATTAGGTCGCGCTTTAGCAGCAAATGCATAGCCCTCGCTAGAGCGTTTTCTAGGGAGTTATGTTCATTTTGCCCCGTGACTTTCCCGATTTGCATATGCAGTTTGGACTGACGCTGTAGGGAACATGCCGAAGTTTAGTGTGTGGGCACTTCGCAACGCTATCAAGCTAATTTGAATTCTGCCGCTCTGGGATCGGGCGGTCCATAACACGAAGGATTCTCTCACCCAGTGTCGGAACAGGCGGAAGCCCAAAGCCCAACAAACCTTCGGCCTTCGTTGGTCAACTTGTATTCAGTGCGGAAATCCCACGCTCCTAACGAGGCAGCTTTTACGAATGACGAGCCAAGTGACTCGTACACTTTTTCCTTAGGCCGGTGTCGCGATCGTTATCACAGAGTCGCCAATCTATTGATCAGGCAGTTGCTGATGGCTCCTGCCTAGTGGGCCGAAATACCAGCAAGGCGACCCGATACCCAATGTAGGCGAGGCCGATGTCGAACACGAGATCCAATAGTCTCGCGTTCAAAAGACCGGCGCGCGCGATCAGGCTGAAAGTACATCCAAAAAAAATCGCTGCGAAACTCCAGAACACCGGTTTTTTTGCGCGCTGGGCTGCGCCAACGAGCGCAAGAACCGCTGCGCCTGCAACAACCAGCCAGTCCAGCCAGAAGCCGATGGGACCGAAGTGCATCATCAGGTTGGCCTTAAGCGGGAAGGTGATGTTCGTGCCCCTGGCTGCGACTTCAGGGTATATTGCCATTGTCTCGGCCGTAGAGACCGGCTTGTCCTTCATCAGGAAGCGAGGGACTAGCCGAGTCCTGGCGTCATACGCAGCATATGGAGCCGCCTCGACCTTGCCGTTCCGGAAAGCCTTGAGAACGTCTTCCTGAATGAAGGCAGCGTTGTAGTTCAGGTCGTCGAAACTATCTTGAGGCTTTTCTGGTTGCTGCGGGTTGTTCATCGTCGGGTGATCGAGTTTTGGGCCATCATTTCGGGTGTCCCTCAAGTCGGTCACGGTGATGAAGGATGACGCCATAAGAACTGCCGAGATTGCCGCGACGATTAGGAAGTTGATTAATTTCACGCGTTGCAGCATCAGCAGCGACAGAAACGTCAGCACAAGCATCAGTAGCAGGCCGCGGCCCCCGCTTAGAGCCACGATGAGAACCGACAAGAGAAAAGCTGTGCTGTTTGCGCGTGTGACGCCGCCATAATACATGTCCATGAGCAGCAGGAGGAGCGCGGCATAGCAGGCGTGTATTATCCAGGCGCCGCCGTACGTCGCCATGAATTGATAATCGACATAGTTCTTGAGGACGTAGGCTGGTGAGAGAGTGCCTAGCACCCTGTAGATGCTTAACAGGAGCAGTGCGGCGCAACCAGCGACGGCCAGCACGAGCGCTATCTTGGGCAGGTTGGGTCGAACTGGCTTGAATTCGTCGATGCCACGCTGCCGTGACGCCATATAGAGGCCTAAGAAAGTTACCGAGATCGCCGCCGCGACGTCGATTAACACCGTCGGTATGCGGCTCATGTCGTATAGAAGTGGGTATTCGTCGGGCGAAACGTATCTCGCGACGAAGAGAAGATAGTAAGCGATGTAGCAGCCGATAGGACCAATAGCCACTAACCCGAAAGGTTTCAGCGCGCGCCATACGTCTTCAATATTGAATTTGCGAGTCATGGAGAGAGTCTGGCTTGACGTCATGGAGTGTGATCGCCTTTAGCTGGTCAATAACAACAAAGGTTGAAATATCCTCAATCCGATAACGCCCACGCCTGCAAAAGCGACGAGAATGACAAGGATTGCAAGAGACTTTCCTATGCTGATTGGGTTGTCATCCACGGCAACCTCCTTCTCCCTTTGCCGATCGCGTCCAATTGCACATCCCCCGTTTGGGGTAAATCTCCCCCTGGTAAATTATGATTACGAAATTTTGGCGATCGGGGTATTAAAGCGATTGCGGCTCTCGCCAGGCGTTTTTGCGTTTGGTCGGATGGCATTTGGGTCGCGCTTACTAATAGGTTTTAATCATAGGTGTGGTCGCGTATGTGGTGGAGACCGCGACCGATTGAATGCTTTCTCTTCATGTCTCAGTTCAACACGCCCGTCTCCGCTCAGATCATCTGCAAGAACGAAGTCGACATGATTGCCGACTGCCTGCGGAGCGTCGATTTCTGCGCCGAGATCGTCGTGGTGGATTCCGGATCGACGGACGGCACGCTAGAGCGCATTCAGGAGTTCATC
>NZ_PJRO01000020.1 GCF_002858745.1 Mesorhizobium loti
CGGCGCGATCGCAAGCTCACCTACCTGATGGTCAGCCACGACCTCGCCGTCATCAACCACATGTGCGAGCGCCTGATGGTCATGCAGAACGGCGAGGCCGTCGAACAGCTCACTGCTGCCGACCTCGTCTCCCACAACGTCGCACAGGGCTACACCAAACGCCTGCTCAAGGCCTCGGAGGGATTCGTCAGGGCGCAGAAGGATACCGAACTCACGAGACTTCAAACAAAGCCAATGAAAAACCAACAGAGGGAAGACAATGAAATCTGGTCTGGTTCTGGGGGGCTTGAGCGCACTCCTGTTTGAAATGGCACAACCTGCCGCAGCGGATACGGAGATAATCCCCGATCCGGAGCCGGTTCAATATCTTCGCGCCTGCGACGTCATGGGCGCGGGGTTCATCCAACTCCCGCAAAGCGATGTCTGCCTGAAGATCGGTGGATATGTCAGCTACGAGGTGTCGGCAGGCGCCGATGTCTACACCGGCGAACGCAAGAAGAGCTGGGGCCAGCACACCAAGGTCAAGCTGAATGCCGACGCCCGATCGGAAACCGAACTGGGGGCCCTGAACACATTTTTCGAATTCGAACAGAATTTCACCGACGGTACCAATGAAGGCGCGAGCTTTTCCGCCGCGACGATCGAGTTGGGCGGGTTGCTCATCGGCGCGTCGGACTCGCAGTTCGATGTGTGGCTGGGCTCGGCGGGCAATGTTTCGAGCGACGACGTCATTCCTTATGCCGGCGGCATGACCAATCAGGTCAGCTACACGGTGCGCCTCGGCAACGGGCTTTCCGCCATGTTTGGTGCGGAGCAGGGGGCGAGCACCGACAAGAACAGCGAGGAAGGAGAGGTCGAGGACGACGAGGAGGGCGAGGCACCCGAAACGCCAGATATGCAGGACCATCTGATCGACGGCTACATGCCGCATTTGGTCGGCGGGCTGAAGCTTGAAAGGCACTGGGGCGCGATCGCAACCGTCCTCGGCTACGACTCAGTATTCCAGGAGATCGCGGCGAAGGTGCGGATGGATATCCGGCTGGGTGGCCCATTCACCGCCTTCGTCATGGGCGGTTATCAGTCCGATCCCGAGAAACCGAACTACTATGGCGCATGGGACGGCACCTATGCCGTGTGGAGCGGCCTCTCCGCCAGCCTTTCGCCGAAATTGACCCTCAACAGCCAGGTCGCCTATGCGGATTCGGGGACATACGCCCTGGCGTTTAACGCCGACTATGAGGTGGTCCCGGGCCTGATCGTCACGCCGGAGCTCGATTACACGTCGTTCGGCAGCAGGTCCGCGACATCCGGCGATGCGCTTGCCGGCATCCTCAGCATTCAACGCGATTTTTGAGGCCAGAACGGCCTTAGAGCACCCCCACACACTCACCCACTGACGCCTGACAAAGGGACATTGATCATGATTTCAACGCGACGTTCACTTCTCAAGATGGGATTGGCGGGACTGTTCATGCCGCACGTACAAATCGCTCTTGCCGACGACAAGCAGAAGCCGTCATTCGAAAGCTGGCGGCGTGACTTCGAAGCCAGCGTTCCGGACCGTATGAAGGCAGCCAATGTGGTGGGCGCGTCCGTGGCCATAACGACCCGGGACAACGCCACGCATTACACGGCAGCGTTCGGTTTCGCCGACCTCAAGACGCAGCGGAAACTCACGGCCGATACGCCGATGCATCTGGCCTCGGTCAGCAAGCTGTTCACCGTCTCGGCCCTGGTGCAGCTGTTCGAGCGCAAGGGTTATGACCTGAACAGCGACGTCAATGATTTCATCGATTTCAAGATCAGCAACCCTCGTCATCCGAAGCTCCCGATCACCGTGAAGCAGCTCGTCACCCATACGTCGAGCATCTCCGACGAAGGTTATGGCGAACCTTCCTTCCCAGGCGATCCGACGCAAAGCCTGTCGAGCTTCCTGAAGGACTATCTCGTCAAGGGCGGCAGCACGTACTCGCCGAAGTCGTACCTCAAGGGCAAGCCCGGCACCAAATGGGACTACAGCAATGTTGCCATCGCCTTGGTGGGGTACATTGTGCAACATGTGAGCAAGCAGGATTTCCCCGCCTATGTGGCGGCCAATGTCTTGCAGCCGCTCGGCATCCAGAACGCGCATTGGTACCTGAAGGACTTCGCGCCAGACGTGCTCGCCACGCCCTACCAGTATGAAAAGGGAGAGTTCGTCGCGCTGCCGCAGCAAGGCTATCCGGACGTGCCTGCCGGTATGCTGCGTTGCTCCGCCAGCGATCTGGCGAAGGCGTTGCATGCGATGCTGGGGCAGGAAACGGGCAGCAAGGCCATCCTGTCCAAGGCCGCGGTTCGCAACATGTTGCGCCGGCAGGTGGATCGCAAGATCTATCCCTATCAGGGCCTCTGCTGGACCGATGAGGAGACCGCGACCCACAAGGTGGTCGGTCACACCGGCAGCGATAACGGTGCCTTGAACATGGTCGCCTTGACGAAAGACAAGAGTCAGGCGGTGGCGCTTTTGATGAACATCGACGGCACCGATGAAACCCGCAAGTTCAGGGCTTCCATCGTTGATGATCTGCTCGCCGGCGCAAAGCTCGCCCGATAAGCCAGGACCGAAATCAAAGAGAAGAACTGGAAGCGCACCGGCCGTTGCCCGACGCTTCCAGCCCAACCTGTGAAGCGCTATACAATCATGTCCGATACCATTCCCGTCTTCGACGGTCACAACGATACGCTGCTCAATCTCCATCTCTCGACGGAGGCAGACAAGGCACGGCTCTTCATGGAAGGCGCGCCGGCCAACTGGCACATCGACCTGCCGCGGGCCCGCACGGGCGGTTTCGCCGGCGGCATGTTCGCCGTCTTCGCCCCTTCCTCGGGAGACGACGATCCCGGCCTCACTGCATCGGTGCTGGGCAATGACGAACCCTTGCCGTCGCCCTTGCCGATGGGGGAGGCGCGTTTACCCACCCTCGCCATGGCGTCGATCCTGTTCAGACTCGAACGTGCAGGGGCTCTTGCCGTGTGCCGCAGCGCGGCCGACATTCGGGCGGCCATGGACCGCGACACGATCGCTGCCGTCTTTCACATCGAGGGCGCCGAAGCGATCGACGCCGATTTCGTCATGCTGGATGTGCTCCATGCTGCTGGCCTGCGCTCGCTCGGACCGGTCTGGAGCCGGCCCAACATCTTCGGGCACGGCGTGCCGTTCCGCTATCCATCATCGCCCGATACCGGGCCGGGGCTGACCGATGCCGGTAAGGCGCTGGTCAGGGCCTGCAATGAGCTGAACATCCTGGTCGACCTGTCGCATATCAACGAATAGGGGTTTCGCGATGTCGCGGCCATCAGCGACGCGCCGCTGGTGGCGACGCATTCCAATGTGCATTCGATCTGCCCGCATGCACGCAATCTCACCGACTGGCAGCTCGACGCCATCCGCGAGACGCGCGGCATGGTCGGGCTGAACTTCGCCAAGGAGTTTCTTCACCCCGATGGCCCTGACGGCAAGGGCACCAACCTCGACACGATGCTGCGTCACCTCGATGCCTTGCTGGCAAGGCTGGGCGAGGACGGCGTCGGTCTGGGCTCGGATTTCGACGGCGCGCCGATCCCCGAGGAGATCGGCGGCGTGTCGGGCCTGCCGCGGTTGATCGAGGCACTCGGGCGTCACGGCTATGGACGCGACTTGGTCGAGAAGATTGCCTGGAAGAACTGGGTTGGCACGCTGGAGCGGACGATCGGTTAAACCCACATGGCGTCGGGCACGACCACCAGCTTGCCGACGAAGTCCTTGGCCATGAAGTCGGTCTGGGCGTTGTGGAAATCCGACAGCCGGTAGACGCCGCCGACCAGAGGCTTGATCTTCTTTTCCTCGATGTAGCGCACGAGGCGGCGGAAGTCGGCGCGTGTGCCCTGTGAGGAACCATGCAGCTGAAGCTGCTTCAGATACATGGTCCTGAGGTCGAGCTGCACCACCGGTCCGGCGATCGCGCCGGCCGTGGTGTAGCGGCCTTCCGGTCGCAGGATGCGCAGCAGGTCGTTGAAGGCCGGTCCGCCGACGAGGTCGGCCACCACGTCGATCGGCTCGCCGCCGGTCGCCTCGGCAACCGCGCCGGGCAGGTCGGCGACGCCGCGCGTGATGACTTTTTCCGCACCAATGTCGAGCAGCGCCTGCTCTTTGCCCTTGCCGACCACCGCGTAGGGGATGGCGCCACGCGCGCGGGCCAGCTGCACGATGCCTGAGCCGACACCGCCCGATGCGCCAGTGACCAGCACACGCTCGCCCGCCTTCAGCCCGGCCCGTTCCAGCATCTGCTCGCCGGTGAGGTACGCACAGCAGAAGGTCGCCAGCTCGACATCGCTGAGCTCGGTCTCCACCACATGCGCGTTCTGGGCCGGCAGCACCTGGTACTCGGCGTAACCACCATCGCGGCCATGGCCCATATAGTCGATGTCGGCCAGTGAATCGTCGTCACGGTTGTAGATGGAGAAATCCACCATCACCCGTTCGCCGAGCCGCCTGGGCGATACGCCTTCACCGACGGCGACGATCGCCCCCACCGTATCGGTGCCCTGGATGCGCGGAAAGGTCAGCGTGTTGCCCTGCCGACGCCAGGTGGAAACGGCTGCCGCATCCTCTTCCGTGCCGTAGGCGCCTTGCCGCACCCACACGTCGGTGTTGTTCATGCCGCACGCCGTCACCTTGACCAGCACTTCGCCGGCGGCAGGTTTCGGTACTAGGGCATCGGTACGATAGACAAGCTTTTCGAGCCCGCCATGGCCGGTCAAAAGCACGGCGGCCATGGTGTCGGGCAAAGGGTTAGCAATTGCGTTCATGCTTCTCAGACCTTGGAAAAGACGCTTTTCACCGCATCCACGGTTTTCTCGACGATGGTGTCGGCTTCCTGCCTGGTCAGGCAAAGCGGCGGCGCGAAGCCGAGGATGTCGCCCTGCGGCATTGCACGGGCGATGACGCCGCGCTCCAGCAGAGCCGCCGACACCTGCGGCCCGATCTTCTCGGAAGCGTCGAAGAAGACGCGCCCGTCGCGGTCCCTGACGAATTCCACCGCCGCCAGCATGCCTTCGCCGCGCACCTCGCCGACGTTTTTGTGGTCGCCGAGCGCTTTGGCCAGTTGCTGGTTGAGATAGGCGCCGGTTTCGCCGGCATTCTTCACCAGACCCATTTCGTCGATGAGCTCCAGATTGGCGACACCGGCCGCGGCGCAGATCGGGTGCGCCGAATAGGTCCAGCCATGACCGATCGGACCGAGTTTGTCTGAACCTTCCACCAGCACCTTCCACATCGTGTCTCGCACGATGACGCCGGAAAGCGGCGCATAGGCTGAAGTCAGTCCCTTGGCGATGGTGATGAGGTCAGGCTTCATGCCGTAATGGTCGGAGCCGAACATCGTACCCAGGCGGCCAAAGCCGGTCACCACTTCGTCGGCCACCAGCAGGATGTCGTATTTGGCAAGCACCGCCTGGATCTTCTGCCAGTAGCCTGCGGGCGGAGGCACGATGCCGCCGGTGCCGAGCACCGGCTCGCCGATGAAGGCGGCAATCGTTTCGGGACCTTGCGCCAGGATCAGCGCTTCGAGCTGGTCGGCGCAATATTGCGAGAACTGTTCCTCGGTCTGTGAGCGGTCGGCGCGGCGGTAATAGTAGGGCGCCTCGGTGTGCAAGATCGGTGCTCGCGGCAGGTCGAAGGCGTTGTGGAAGCCGGCGAGGCCCGTCAGTGAGCCGGTCATCACGCCCGAGCCGTGATAGCCGCGCCAGCGCGAGATGATCTTCTTCTTCTCCGGCTTGCCGCGGACGTTGTTGTAGTACCAGATCAGCTTGATGTTGGTTTCGTTGGCGTCGGAGCCCGACAGGCCGAAATAGACCCGCGACATGCCTTGCGGCGCGCGGTCGATGATCATCTTGGCGAGCTTGATCGAGGTCTCGGTGCCGTGCCCGACATAGGCGTGGTAATAGGCGAGGCTCCTGGCCTGCTCGGCGATGGCATCGGCGATCTTCTGGCGGCCGTAGCCGACATTGACGCAGTAAAGCCCGGCAAAGGCGTCGAGGCTCTTCTTGCCGGTCGTATCCCACACCGTCACGCCTTCGCCTCCCGACATGACGCGGTTCGGCATTTCGCCGCGTGCATGCATGCCCATATGGGTCGAGGGATGGAAGAAGTGGTCGCGATCCCAGGCGGCGAGTTCGTTGGATTGCTGCAGCATGTTTTTATCCCTTTTCAGCTCAGCCGTTGGCTTACGCCAGATCGAAGCAGATGTATTTGAGGTCGGTGAAGGCTTCCAGGCCGTGGCGCGAACCTTCGCGCCCGAGGCCGGATTGTTTGATGCCGCCGAAGGGGATCGGGGCGCCGGTAATCTTGACCCGGTTGACGGCGATCATGCCGTATTCCAGTGCGCTTGCCAGGCGCCGCTGGCGCGCGCCGTTCTCGGTGACGGCATAGGCTACGAGCCCGTATTCGGAGGCATTGGCGCGGGCGACGACTTCGTCCTCGGTATCGAAGGGCGTGATCGCCGCCACCGGGCCGAATGTCTCCTCGCGCATGATCAGCGCGTCGTCCGAAAGGTCGGCCAGAACGGTCGGCTGATAGAACAGGGAGCCTGCCGGATGCCGTTCGCCACCGCAGAGCAGGCGCGCGCCTTTGGCGGTGGCATCCTTCACCTGTTCGTCGACTTTCTTCACTGCCCGCTCATGCATCAGCGGTCCGATGTCGCTGTCTGCTGCGAGGCCGCCGCCCACCTTCAGCGCCGAGACCTTTTCGGTGAAGGCCGTGCAGAAGCTGTCGTAGAGCGGCCGCTCGATATAGATGCGGTTGGCGGCAAGGCAATCCTGCCCCGAGGTGGCGAACTTGGCGTCGACCGCGATCTTCACCGCCTTGTCGAGCTCGGCGTCGGCAAAGACGATCAGCGGCGCGTGCCCGCCCAACTCCATGACCAGGCGTTTCATCGTCGGCGCGCATTGTGCGGCGATCAGCCGGCCGATCTCGGTCGAGCCGGTGAAGCTCATCGCCCTGACACGCGTATCGGCGCAAAGCTGGCCGACGATGGTGGCGGCATCGCCGGTGACCACGTTGAACACACCGGCCGGTATGCCGGCGCGCTCACCGAGTTCGGCCAGGGCAAGCGCCGAGAGCGGCGTTTCGGAGGAGGGATGCGCTACGATCGTGCAGCCGGCGGCAAGGGCTGCCGCCGCCTTGCGAGTCAGCATGGCGGAGGGAAAGTTCCATGGTGTCACCACGCCGACGACGCCGAGCGCCTCGCGCCGGACAGCCATTTCGGCGCCGGGCAGGTGGCTGGTCACGGTCTCCACGTTCAGCCGCTTCGCTTCCTCGGCGTACCATTCGACGAAGGAGGCCGCGTAGTCGATCTCGCCGCGCGATTCCTGCAGCGGCTTGCCTTGCTCGAGCGTCATCAGCAGGGCGAGATCCTGCTTGGCTGCCACGATCAGCTCGAACCATTTGCGCAGGATGGCCGAGCGCTGCTGCGGCAGCAGCGCTTTCCAGCCGGGCTGGGCACGGGCCGCCGCGTCGATCGCCTGGCCAGTCTGCCTGGCATCGAGCGCAGCTACCCAGGCCAGGCTCGCGCTGGTGGCCGGATCGGTCACCTCGAAGCCGGCGGCGGTGTCGCTCGCGGTCCAATGGCCGTCGACATAGGCATGTTCCCGGTAGAGCCGCCGGTCAGTTAGGCCGTCGAGCGCTTCATGGCGCTGCTGGCGGGCAAAATGAGCATGGGCGGACATGGCGAGGCCTCCGTCTTGGATGCCTGCAGTCTAGGGGCGCCGATGCGAGAGAAAGACCATTCCGCATACGGCTGGCAGAGAGAGTCTCTCTTCGAGCACGGCTGAAGAGAGACTTTCGGCGGTAGCTCAGGTAGGGGTCGACCGGTTCCAGGACTCGGTACACAGTCGTGCCCACCAAAGCGGAAGGATGCTCTTTTGGCCACGTTGCATCTGATGGTTGGACTGCCGGGTTCCGGCAAGACGACGCGAGCGAAAGAGATGGAAGAGGCATTGCCGGCCGTTCGGCTGACGCCGGACGAATGGCACACTCGCCTTTTCGGTCAGGACCTCGATCATCCACAGCACGATATGAGGCATGATGCGATAGAAGCGCTGCTTTGGGAGCTGGCCGAGCGTATTCTCGCGCAGGGTGTCGACGTGATTTTGGACTTTGGCTTCTGGTCGAGGTCCGAACGAGACGACTTTCGCAGGCGGGCCGCGCAGCTGGGGGCCAGCACTGTCCTTCACTACCAGCCGACGAGGTTGGAAGAGATTTTAGTTCGGCTCGCCACCCGGAATACGGCCGACACATTCCGCGTCTCTGATGAGATGATCTCGAGATGGTCCCAGATGTTTGAGCCTCCCACGGATGATGAGCAAGGCTGAATAGCTGGCCCTCGCTCAGAGGCGGCTCCTGCGTCGGGAATTGCGTAAAAACAAAGGGTTAGGACGTTTCCGCAAGCGGAAATGCTCTAGTTGCCCGCAAGCAGCTCCGGTAGCGGCAGCACGGCCTCGTCTTTCACCGTCTTGATGACGATGTAGGTGAAGTAGCGGTCGATGCCGAGCTCGCGTTCCAGCAGTGCATCGACCAGGCGCTGATAGGCGTCGATGTCGGAGGTCATCACCTTCAGTAGATAGTCGACGCCGCCACCCACCGACCAGCAGGCGACGATCTCCGGAATGTCGCGGACGGCGCGCTCGAAGCGCTCGAAGTCGGCCTGCCTGTGCGCGCCCAGCGTCACTTCCATCAGCACCGTGGCAATGGGGGCGATGGCGCGCATGGCGATCCGTGCATGGTAGCCCGAGACGATGCCGGCCTTTTCCAGCTTCGCCAGCCGCATCCAGCAGGGCGTCGCCGACAATCCCACCTGCTCGGCCAGCGCCAGCTTGGTGATGCGCCCGTCGCGCTGGATGGCGTCAAGGATCTTGAGATCGATCGCGTCGAGTTTCAGTCCGGTCATATTGGTCGCTTTTCCTGTCGCCAACACCATGCAGGTGCATGATTCCGATTGTCAATTGCACTGATTTCGATCTCTAATGAAGTCATGACATTGTGGCGTCCTGATCCGGCGTTGATCCGCCGTCCTGCCTATCTATCGTTGGCCGACCAGTTCGCGCGCGCCATCCATGATGGCCGGCTGGCGAATGGCGAACGCCTGCCGACGCATCGGGCGCTGGCGGACGACCTCAAATTGTCGGTGCAGACGGTCAGCCGTGCCTATGAGGAATTGATCCGGCGTGGGCTCATCTCGGGAGAGATCGGCCGCGGCAGCTTCGTGCAGACGCAGCGCCGGGAGCCGGATCCGCCCTATCTGCCCGAGCGGCCGGGCGAGGTGATCGACCTGTCGATCCTGAAACCGGTCTGTGAGCCGATGCATCTGGAGAAGCTGAAGCAGGCGCTCGGCTGGCTGGCCGAGGCACTGCCGGCAAGCTCTGCGCTGTCGTTCCGGCCGAACATGGTGTTCCCGCGTCACCGCGCCGTGGCGGTGGAATGGCTGAAACTATGCGGTCTGGAGGTATCGCCGGAGAACATCACCCTGACAAACGGGGCGACCGCCGGCATGACGGTGGCGCTGATGAGCGTGGCGCCGCCCGGCTCCACCGTGGTGACTGAGGCGATCGGCCATCACACGCTGGTGCCGCTGGCGCGCTATCTCGGCTTCCACCTGGAAGGCCTGCCGATCGACGATCATGGCATCGTGCCCGAGGCGCTCGACCAGGCCTGCCAACTTTCCGACATCCGTGCCGTCTTCGTGCAGCCTTCGGTCATCAACCCGACCGCGACCTTGATGGGCGGCATCCGGCGTTCGCAGATCGCCGAGGTGGCGCGCAAGCACGACATCGCCATCATCGAAAACGATGTGCTAGGCCCGTTGCTGGAGGATCGCCCGCCGCCAGTCGCCTATTTCGCACCGGAGCGTACGCTCTACGTCACCTCGTTCTCCAAGATCACCGTGCCCGGCCTGCGCATCGGCTACCTGGCCGCGCCGGACCGTTATGTGGCGGCGGTGGCCAACCGGCACCTGGTGTCGAACTGGATGGCGACACCGCTGGTGGCCGAGATCGCCAGCAAATGGGTGACGGACGGCACCGCCATGGAACTGGTGCGCTGGCAGCGCGCCGCCGTGCGCCGGCGCCATGACATTGCTGCGGAAACCCTGGCCGGAGTGAAATTCCACGCCCATGCCGACGGACTGCACCTGTGGCTGCCGCTGCCGGAGGACCGGGCGGAAGAGGGGTTCGTGGCTCAGGCGCGGCTGCAGGGCGTGGCGATCGCGCCCGGCGCATCCTTCCGTATTTCCGAATCCCCCTGGCATCCGGCCGTGCGCATCTCGATCGGATCGACCACCGAGAGCGAGTTGCGCACCGGCCTCGGCGTCGTCACGCGCCTGCTGCTCGGCGACCCTGAACATCTCCTGCTGGCGATCTAGACTTTCAGAACAAGATCCTGTGACGAGCCAGGGCCTCTCTGAGGCCCTGGGCTTCCGCTCATGATCTGTGCGAATTGGAAAAATTGTCATGAGATTATTTTGGCAATTGACATGATTTTGTTGCTTCCCCATCGTTAGGAGATCAGAGTTCTCCAGCACGGGGATAGACGATTGGCCGCGCCCATCATCAAGATCGACGCGATTTCGAAGAGCTTCGGCGCCTTCAAGGTACTGGACGGGCTCTCGATGCAGGTAATGCCCGGTGAGAAGCTGGCGCTGATCGGTCCGTCAGGCTCGGGCAAGACCACGATCCTGCGCATCCTGATGACGCTGGAGCGCATCGATGGCGGCCACATCGAGGTGGAGGGCGAACAACTCTACCACATGCAGCGCGAGGGTGCCCTGGTGCCGGCCAGTGAACGGCATCTCACCAGGATGCGCCAGAAGATCGGCATGGTCTTCCAGCTCTTCAACCTGTTTCCGCACAAATGCGTGCTCGACAACATCACCCTTGCGCCGATGCTGACCAAGGGAATGGCGCGCGCAGCTGCCGAGAAGCGGGCGATGGAACTGCTCGACATGGTTGGTCTTGCCGACAAGGCCAAGGCGATGCCGGCGCAGCTTTCAGGCGGTCAGAAGCAGCGCGTGGCGATCGCCCGCGCGCTGGCTCTGTCGCCGAAGATCATGCTCTTCGACGAGGTTACGTCGGCGCTCGACCCTGAACTGGTCGACGAGGTGCTGAATGTCATGCGCAAGCTCGCTGCCGAGACCGATATGACCATGCTGCTGGTCACGCACGAGATGGGTTTTGCCCACGATTTCGCAGATCGGGTGCTGTTCTTCGACCGCGGCAAGATCGTGGAAGAAGGCAAGCCAGACGACATTTTCCGCCATCCCAAGCAGGAACGCACGCAGAGCTTCCTGAAGAAGATCATAGCGGCGGGACATCGTGTCTGACCGCAGGCGGAAAGTGAATGGTTGCCGCGCAGGCGGCATCACGACCACCAAGAAAAACCGAAAAACATGGAGCTGGGAACAATGAGGAAATTCGCAACCACGGCAGCCGTCGCCGGCTTCGCGCTGGGTATTTTGGCCACCACCACCACTGGCAGCCTGGCCGATGACAGCAAGCTCGAGCAGCTGAAAAGCCAGGGTTTTGCCCGTCTCGCCATCGCCAACGAACCACCCTATACGGCGGTTGCGGCCGACGGCAAGGTTTCGGGCGCCGCCCCCGACGTCGCGCGGGAGATCTTCAAGCGGCTCGGCGTTGCCGATGTTGCCGCCTCGATCTCCGAATATGGCGCGATGATCCCGGGCCTGCAGGCTGGGCGTTTCGACGTTGTGACCGCGGGCCTGTTCATGAAGCCAGAGCGCTGCGCCGCCGTCGCCTATTCGGAGCCGGTACTGTGCGATGCCGAGGCGATGCTGGTGAAGAAGGGCAATCCCAAGGGCTTCAAGAGCTATGAGGATGTCGCTAAGGACACCGCCGCCACCATCGGCGCGCCGGGTGGCGGCACCGAGGAGAAGCTGGCGCTGAACGCCGGTGTGCCGCGCGAGCGTGTCATCGTGGTTCCGGATGGCCAGAGCGGCATCAAGATGCTGCAGGACGGCCGCATCGACGCCTATTCGCTGCCCGTGCTTTCCATCAACGACCTGATGAAGAAGGCCAACGATCCGAACCTCGAGGTCATCGCGCCGGTGCAGGGTGCGCCCGTCTATTGCGATGGCGCAGCCTTCAACAAGAAGGACACCGCACTACGCGATGCCTTCGATGTCGAACTGGCGAAGATGAAGGAGTCCGGTGAGTTCGCCAAGATCATCGAGCCCTACGGCTTCTCGGCCAAGGCAGCGCTCTCGACGACGCGCGACAAGCTCTGCGCAGCCAAGTGAGATCTGCTGCGCGTCCTTCTCCCCATTCACGGGGAGAAGGACGTGGCCGCCCCGTTTTCGTCAACCGGAAGACCCTATGATCGACTGGTCCGGATATCTCGACCTGATTTTGCAAGGAGCGCTGGTCACCATCAAGCTGACGCTGATGGGATCCGTGCTGGCGCTCATCATGGCGTTCCTGGCCGGGCTCGGTCGGCTGTCGCGTTTCTTCGCGGTGCGCGCGCTGGCCACGATCTATATCGAGTTCTTTCGTGGCACCTCGATTTTCGTGCAGCTGTTCTGGGCCTATTTCGTCCTGCCTTTGCTGGGTTTCGAGCTGACGCCGCTGCAGGCGGGCGTGCTGGCGCTTGGCCTCAATGTCGGCGCCTATGCGGCCGAGGTCGTCCGTGGCGCGGTGCAGTCGATCGGCAAGGAACAGTATGAAGCCTGCACGGCGCTCAATCTCGGCCGCTGGCAAGGCATGCGCCACGTCATCCTGCCGCAGGCGTTCCTGACGATGTTGCCGACTTTCGGCAACAACGCCATCGAATTGCTGAAGGCCACCTCGGTGGTGTCGTTGATCTCGCTGGCCGACCTGACGTTCCAGGCACAGGTGGTCCGCGCCCAGACCGGCAACACACTGGTGCCGTTTGCCACCATCCTCGTCATCTATTTCGCGTTAGCGATGCTGATCTCGTGGGGCACGCGCAGCCTGGAGCGCCGCCTGTCGCGTGGTCTCGACGGAGTGCGCGTCTGATGGAATGGGCCAAATAATGGAATGGGATTGGGCCTTCGTCCGCGAAATCATGCCGACCCTCCTCGAGGGGGTGAAGATCACCATCCTGGCAACCATTCTGGGTTCGGCGCTGGCAGCCGTTTTGGGGCTCGGCATCGCGCTTCTGCGGCGTTCTCCAAACCGCATCGTCTCGCGCACGGTCGGTTTCCTCGCCGAATTCATTCGCGGCACGCCGCTTCTCGTCCAGCTCTACTTCATCTTCTACGTGCTGCCGGACTTCGGCCTGTTGCTGCCGCCGCTGACGGCGGGCGTCATCGGACTCGGCCTGCACTACGGCACCTATGCCGCCGAGGTCTACCGCGCCGGCATCGACAACGTGCCGCGCGGGCAATGGGAGGCGGCCAAGGCCTGCAATCTCAGCGCCGGCCAGACCTGGACACACATCATCCTGCCGCAGGCGCTGCCGCCGATGATCCCGGCACTCGCCAACTATTTCATCGCCATGTTCAAGGAAACGCCGCTGCTTTCAGCCATCACCGTGCTGGAATTGATGAACCAGGCCAAAAGCGTCGCCAACACCTATTACCGCTACATCGAGCCGATAACGCTGGTCGGTGCCTTCTTCCTGGTCATCAGCCTGTTCTCCGTGGTGCTGCTCCGCTGGCTCGAACGGCGCTATGGCAAGGTGGAGAGATGAGCATGTCACCTGACATCCGCCTGTATCTGGAGCGTCCGGCACTCGATCCGCGTCCGCTGAAAAAGCGCGTCGGCCTGATCATCCTGGCGACGGATCACACCACCGAGCCGGACTACCAGCGCATGGTGGCGAGCGAGCGCATCGGCGTCTACGTCGCGCGCGTCGCCTATGCCAATCCGACCACGCCGGAAAACCTGCGCAAGATGCAGCCGGCCTTGACCGAGGCGGCCGCCCTCATCCTGCCGGATGAGAAGCTCGATGCCATCTGCTATTCCTGCACTTCGGCTTCGGTGGTCATCGGGGATGCCGATATCGAGGCAGCCGTGCAGGCCGCCAAGCCCGGCGCGACTGTGGTGACGCCGCCGATGGCCGCCATGCGGGGCCTCAGGACGCTGGGCGCCAGCACGATCAGCGTGCTCACGCCCTACACGGTCGAGACCAGCCGGCCGATGGCGGATTATTTTGTCCGCCACGGTTTCAACATCGCGTCCTTCACCTGCCTCGGCTTCGACGACGACCGCGAGATGGCGCGTATCGCGCCTTCGAGCCTGGTCGATCTGGCGCGCCAGGCCATGCATGCCGATGCGGATGCGCTGTTCGTATCGTGTACGGCGCTGCGTTCGGCGCTGGCAGTCGTGGCGATCGAAGAGGCCATTGGTCGCCCCGTCGTCACCTCCAACCAGGCGACCGCCTGGAATTGCCTGAGGCTCTGTGGTGACGACAGCGCCCACCCCGAATGGGGCCGGTTGATGACCAGCCCATTGCCGCGCAGCTGACAGCCATGGATACAGTCACCTTCCAGCATATCCTGGTCGCGCGCGACCGCATCGTAGGAAAGATCGCCGCAACCCCCGTCGTGGTTTCGACCAGCCTGTCTGAGCGCCTCGGCGTCCCGGTTTACCTCAAGCTCGAGCATCGCCAGACGACCGGCAGCTTCAAGCTGCGCGGCGCCTCCAATGCGATCGCGTGGCTCGACGCCGAAGACAGGAAACGCGGCGTCGTCGCCGCCTCGACCGGCAATCACGGCCGCGCGCTCAGCTTTGCCGCGCGGCTTGAAGGCATGCGCGCCGTCATCTGCATGTCGAAGCTGGTTCCGGCCAACAAGGTCGAAGAGATCCGCCGTCTCGGCGCCGAGATCCGCATCGTCGGCAACAGCCAGGACGATGCCCAGGTCGAGGTCGACCGGCTGGTGGCGAAGGAAGGGCTGGTCATGGTGCCTCCCTTCGATCATCCGGCGGTAATTGCCGGGCAGGGCACACTCGGGCTTGAGATCGTCAGCGCCGTTGCCGATGTCGCAACGGTGCTGGTGCCGTTGTCTGGAGGCGGGCTGGCTGCCGGCGTCGCGGCGGCGGTGAAAGGCATGAGGCCGGACACGAAAGTCATCGGTATTTCGATGCAGCGCGGCGCGGCCATGAAAGCCAGTCTCGATGCCGGACGGCCGGTACAGGTCGAGGAAGTGCCGACTTTGGCGGACTCGCTCGGCGGCGGCATTGGCCTGGACAACCGGCTGACCTTTTCGATGTGCCGCGATCTGCTCGATGATGTCGTGCTGCTGTCCGAGGCGGAAATCGCTGCCGGCATTACCCACGCCTACGGCCAGGAGCGCGAGATCGTCGAGGGTGCCGGCGCGGTCGGTATTGCGGCGTTGCTGGCCGGCAAGGTCAAGCCGCATGGCCCGGTCGTGCTGCTGCTCTCCGGCCGCAATATCGACATGGGCCGGCATCGCGACATCGTGTGTGGGAAAGGGGAGCTGGCGGCATGAGGCCAATGACCATCCTCACCGAGGCGGAACTCCGGCGTCTCGTGAAACTCGACCTCGAAGCCGTGGCCTGCGTGGAAAACGCCTTCCGCGCGCTGGCCACGGAAAAGGTGGCGATGCCGCCGATCCTCAGGCTCGACATTCCTGAACATCGCGGCGAAGTCGATGTGAAGACGGCCTATGTGCCCGGCATCGACGCCTTTGCCATCAAGATCAGCCCCGGTTTCTTCGACAATCCGGCGCTCGGCCTGCCGAGCACCAACGGGCTGATGGTTCTGCTGTCGGCAAAGACCGGTGTCACTGAAGCGCTCCTGATCGACAATGGCTATCTCACCGATATCCGCACGGCCGCCGCCGGTGCGGTGGCGGCAAAACATCTTGCCCGGCCGGATGCCGCGAGAGCTGCCATCTTCGGCGCTGGCATGCAGGCGAAACTGCAACTGGAAGCGCTGAAGCTGGTGCGTCCCATCACCGAAGCCCGCATATGGGCACGCGATGCCGCAAAGGCGGAGGCGGCTGCCGGCGAACTGCGCGAGAGACTGGGCATCGATGTGCGCGCCCAGCCCGATGCGGCGAGGGCGGCAGCGGATGCCGACGTGATCGTGACGACGACGCCGGCGACCGAACCGCTGATCCATGCCGATTTCGTCTCGGCGGGACAGCACATCACCGCCATGGGCTCCGACGCCGAGCACAAGAACGAGATTGCGCCGGCGGTGATCCGCATGGCCGATCTCTATGTCGCCGACAGCGCCCGGCAGACGCGCCAGCTCGGCGAACTGCACCATGCGATTGAGGCAGGGCTGATCGCGGCCGATGCCGAGATCACCGAGCTTGGCCAGATCATCGCTGGCCGCATGCAAGGCCGGCGCGGCGCGGCCGATATCACGTTTGCCGACCTTACCGGCACGGGCGTGCAGGACACCGCCATCGCTACGCTGGCGCGGGACCGAGCGAGGGCGGCAGGTGCCGGAACAATCTTTGAAAGCTGATGCGGACCCCGTCAGGGGTCGAAACGAGGAAACTGGAAGAATGCAGCCCAATTTGAAGTTTTCGCGCGAGGAGTATGCGCAGCGCCTCGCAAAGACACGTGCGGCCATGGAAGCCAAGGGTGTCGATGTGCTGATCTGCTCGGACCCTTCCAACATGGCCTGGCTGACAGGCTATGACGGCTGGTCTTTCTATGTGCATCAGGCCGTGATCGTGCCGCCCCATGGTGAGCCGATCTGGTACGGGCGCGGCCAGGACGCCAACGGCGCCAGGCGCACCGCCTACCTGAACCATGACAACATCATCGGTTATGCCGACCACTATGTGCAGTCGACCGAGCGCCACCCGATGGACTATCTCGCCGGCCTGCTTGCCGAGCGCGGCTGGGATGGCAAGCGGATCGGCGTCGAGATGGACAATTACTGGTTCTCGGCCAAGGCTTTCGCGTCGCTGCAGCAGCACCTGCCCAATGCCCGCTTCGTCGATGCGACCGCGCTGGTCAACTGGCAGCGCGCGGTCAAGAGCGCGACCGAGATCGACTACATGCGCAAGGCCGCCCGTATCGTCGAAGTGATGCATCAGCGCATCGTCGACAGGATGGAAGTCGGCATGCGCAAATGCGATCTCGTTGCCGAGATCTACGACGCCGGCATCCGTGGTGTCGATGGCTTCGGCGGCGACTATCCGGCGATCGTGCCGTTGCTGCCGTCGGGCGAGGATGCGTCGGCGCCGCATCTCACCTGGGACGACAAGCCGATGAAGGCGGGGGAGGGCACCTTCTTCGAGATCGCCGGCTGCTATAATCGCTATCATTGCCCGCTCTCACGCACCGTCTTCCTTGGCAAACCGACGCAGGCCTTCCTGGACGCCGAGAAGGCGACGCTCGAAGGCATGGAGGCTGGACTGGCGGCGGCGAGGCCCGGCAACACCTGCGAGGACATCGCCAATGCCTTCTTCGCGGTCTTGAAGAAGTACGGCATCGTCAAGGACAACCGCACCGGCTATCCGATCGGCATCTCCTATCCGCCGGACTGGGGCGAACGCACCATGAGCCTGCGTCCCGGCGACCGCACCGAGCTGAAGCCCGGCATGACATTCCATTTCATGACCGGACTGTGGCTGGAGACGATGGGGCTGGAGATCACGGAATCAATCCTGATCACCGAGACCGGAGTCGAGTGCCTGGCCAATGTGCCGCGCAAGCTGGTGGTGAAGGGCTGACGATGTCGCGGCCTTCTCCCATATCCGCGTCGGTCGACTTCAGCCGCGACGGCGTCCAGCACGGCTTCCTGCGCCTGCCCTACAGCCGCGACGACTCCGCCTGGGGTTCGGTGATGATCCCGATCTGTGTGGTGAAGAACGGCAGCGGCCCGACGGCGCTGCTCACCGGCGGCAATCATGGCGACGAGTATGAGGGCCCCCTGGCGCTCTACGAGCTCGCCCGCACGCTCGACCCGAAAGACGTGTCCGGCACGGTGATCATCGTGCCGGCGATGAATTATCCCGCCTTCCGGGCCGGCACGCGAACTTCGCCCATCGACAAGGGCAACATGAACCGCAGTTTCCCGGGCCGTCCTGACGGCACGGTCACGGAGAAAATCGCCGATTATTTCCAGCGCGAATTGCTGCCTCGCGCCGATGTTGTCTTCGATTTCCATTCCGGCGGGCGCACGCTGGATTTCGTGCCTTTCTGCGCAGCGCATATCCTGTTGGACAAGAAACAGGAGGGCCGCGCCTTCGCAGCGGTCGAAGCCTTCTCCGCGCCTTTCTCGATGAAGATGCTCGAGATCGATGCGGTCGGCATGTACGACACCGCGGCCGAGGAGATGGGAAAGGTCTTTGTCACCACCGAGCTTGGCGGCGGCGGCACCTCACGCGCCGAAACGGTGCGCATCGCCCGGCGCGGCATCCTGAATGTGCTGCGCCACGAGGGCATCGTGGGTGGTGCGGTCGACAAGTCCCCGACGCGCTGGCTCGATATGCCGTCCGGCGACTGCTTCTGCTTTGCCGAGGAGGACGGCATGATCGAGACGATGGTCGATCTCGGTGAGCCGATCGACGCCGGTGCGGTGGTGGCACGCATCCACTCGACCGGCCGTACCGGACAGGCGCCGCAGGAAATCAGGGCGAAGATTTCCGGCCTGCTGACAGCTCGGCATTTCCCGGGCCTGGTCAAGGCGGGCGACTGCGTGTCGGTGGTGGCTGTGGTCGAGGAGTGAGTTCGTCCAGCGGGGACGGCTCAATCCTGGCTTCTTTTCTCGTCGGCAGGTTGGCAAAGCGGAAACGAAGACGCTCTGCCGGGCACAATGTCAGGCAAGACCGACGTCGGCTTCTCGCCGGTTCGGCGGGTTACGCATGTCCCGCAGAATGCCCCAGGCGATCGCCAGCAGCATGCCGAGGACAAAACCACCCACGGCGCCCAGGCCGATCATGATCGGGGTGCTCGGCGGCCAGGAGCGTGCATTCGGCGGCACCGCCATGGAAATCACCTGCACGTTGGTGGTGTCGATCTGCTCGCGCTCGGTGATCTGTCGCGCGCGAGACAGGAAGCTCTCATAGATCGCGCTCTTCGATGCCGCGTCGCGAAGAAGTTCGCGCAGGGTGACCTCCGATTCATTGTCGTCGAAGACGCTGCCCTTCAGCTCGTTCATCCTGGTGTTGAGGGAAGCCAGCGAGGCCTTGCTCCTGTTGAGATTGGCTTTTGCCTGCTCGACGGTGCGTGCGTATTCGGTTCTGAGCTGCTGATCCACAGTCCCCAGTTCCGTCCTGAGGCGGACAATCACCGGGTGGCGCGGGCCGAGGGTCATGGCCTGTGAATCGATTTGCTGCCGCAGGCCGTTTGCCCTCTCGCGCAACTGGGCGAGTGCCCCTGACGCTTCCGGTGTAGCTGGGCTTCCGTTGATGCCGGAGGCAACCAAGGCGTCCAGGTTCGCCTTCGCGGCGACGGCGCGTGCTTGTTCTTCAACGATCTGGCCGTTGAGCTGCGTCATGGTCTGCGAACTGACAAGCTGGCCATTGCTTGAAGACAGGTTACGGCTGCGCCTGTAGGCCTCGACCTTTTCTTCCGCCGCCTGCACGCCGTCCTTGAGTTGGCCGAGTCTGGCGTCGAGAGCTGCCGCTGCCCGTTTCGCTCCGGAGGCTTCGGTGCTCGCCAGTTCTTCCTGGAAGCTTTCGGCGATCTTCTGAGAAATCTCGACGGCTTTTTCCGGGGTTCGGGCCGTTACGGAAACTGTCGTCACGAACGATTTGTCATCCGAGGCGGTCTTGACCTTGGTTTGCAGGGATCTCAGCGCGGCAAGTTTCGGATCGGGCTTGGGGGCTCCTGCGTCATCGTCTTTGCTTTTGGGATTGTAGAATTCCGGGTCGTTGAAAAGTTCAAGCTCGTTGACGACACGCGACAACACGCTGTTGGAGGTCAAGATACGCTGTTTGCTGCGGGCGCTCAGGATCTGGCTGTCGATCTGGCCGGATTGGGGGTAGAGGTCGTTCTGGATAACCTGCAGGTTCCCCGGGTTGATCAGGATGTCCGTCGTGACGGTGTAGCGTTGCTTGGCCAGCAGCGTATAAGCACCGCCGGCGATGCCGCCGACGATCGCCAGCAGACATGCCATGATGAGGCCCGCGCGCAACCAGGCAAAAAGGCGCCGAAAATCGAGCTCGAGAAAAGTTCCGATCTTGTCCAGCGTCACCGTTGCGATGGGCTCGGATGCGGTGGCGATTACTGGCTCTGACGTAAGCGCGCGTGCCACGGTTGAAGCGCGTTGCTGAGCTTTTTGGGCGCTGGCACGCCGCGCATTTTCGATCCGCTCATAGGGGCTGATACCGGCGTCCGCCGCAGACGTAGGAGGGCGGGGACCCGCGGACATCGTGTTAACCCTTGCTAATATTCACCACGCTTCCTGATTAGCGAAACATGGTTAATATTTTGTTTTCCATATAGTACACCGGCGGATGACATGATGCTTGGTGATCAGGGCCGGCGGCGCGCGGTGCTAGGCTTATGCGTCGAGCAGTGCTTCGTAGCGATCGCCGATCTTTCTGACGTCGAAGTCCGCGGCCCTGCTTTTCAGGATGTCGGCAGGGATCGGCCGATCCAACGTCTCGGACATCGCCTTTGCCAACGCTGCGGCATCGCCAACTGGCACCAAAGTGCCGAAACGGCCGTCCTCGAGAATCTCGCGCGGACCATGTGGCGCGTCCGTCGAAACCACGGGAACGCCGGCGGCCATTGCCTCGATCAATACGTTGCCAAAGCCCTCGCTCGTCGACGACAGGACAAACAGATTGGCTCCGGCATAAAAGGCTGCGGGATCGTTGACGTAACCCGCAAAGAGCACATCCGCGCCAATTCCGGTTTCTTCGACATAGGCACGCAGCTCCGCGCTCAGTGGGCCTTCGCCGAAAATGACAAGTCGAGCCGGGCGGTTGGCGCGCAG
Source organism: Mesorhizobium loti (assembly GCF_002858745.1). Taxonomy (GTDB): domain Bacteria; phylum Pseudomonadota; class Alphaproteobacteria; order Rhizobiales; family Rhizobiaceae; genus Mesorhizobium; species Mesorhizobium loti_F. Next base: position 20,921 of record NZ_PJRO01000020.1, read on the forward strand.
GATCGCGAAGGCCCGGAGCAAAGTCCGATGATCCTTGACAGGCACGAGGCGGCCAGCCGTGGCGATGACGGGGCCTTCGCCCATCGCTGCCAGTTTTGCCTGCCAGGCGTAGGCATGTCCTTGGGACGTCGCCGCCTGCGGCAGCGGGTTGTTGATGACGACGACCTTGGATTTGGGAAAGCCCCGGGCCATGATGTCACGGCCGACACCCGCTGAAACGGCGATAACGTTGGTCGTGCGCGCGGCTGCTAGCCTGGAAAGCCAGGAAGTCGCTATTCTCGCGCCGCGCGTGCTGGCAGGCAGCGACGCAGCTGCGTGGAAACTCGGAAAGAATTTCGCGCGGCTTCGCGCCAGCAACAGCGCCAGCGTCATGACCAGATTGGCGAATTCAGGCCCGCAGTAGACTGCATCGGGGGCGAGGCGTTTGAACAGCTGGGCGCTTCGCACTATTCCTTTCAGCGTCGCAAGCTTGCCATAGCGGTCGCCTCTCACGGTAAGGCCGAAGTCAATGAGATGCACCGCTGGGGAGCGTAGCGCAGCGTTAGGCCCTTCCGCATTCCAGGTGAAAAGTGTGACGTCGTGCCCGCGGGCGGCCAATTCATTTGCCATAAGGACAAAGACACGCTCAGCGCCGCCGCCCGTGAGGCTTGCTATGTGAAAAACGATACGCTTTCCCACGATTGAGCCCTGCTAACGCCCCTGCTGTCGATCCGGTCCGTGCCAAGGGTGTCGATGCACACGCCCTGGCGGGAGTTTACGGCCGCTCGATTCCGGCTGCGGCGTGCCTCGCCAGCTCCACTCGATCGCGGTCCCTGATTTCAAAATCCGCCTCGCCAAACATGGTGCCAACTCGTTAAAATTCACTAAGTGTTGCGGGCCCTACCGATCGTTCATTAACACTTCATTCGCCATGTTTATTTATCTTGTGGCATAGCATCCTAGCGGGCTTCGCGGAGACTTGATCTGGTCTCATTGGCCGGAATGCCTGTTTGATTACCTCCACGTGGATAGGCCATGAGCTCTCTCGCCGGCGGATCGGAAACATTGGAGACCAGCCAAGCGCGTCGCCAGAATGCGTTATCCATTCTGCTGCTGTTCTGTGCAGCGTCCGCTTTTCTGCTCCGCTTCACGATGTCGGTGCAGACAATGAACAGGCTCGTCCCCTATACGACCGACGGAGGACCGTTCTACGCCAAGTTGCATTTCGGCACCTATGCGATTTTCCTGCTGCTTGTCGTTGTCCTCTTCAGCAGGCCGTTTTTGTTGCATCGCGACGAAATCGGGCTTTTCAAAGCCATGCTGTTCTTCTCAGCGTCCATGTTCGGCTTGGTGGCCTATCTGTTCGCCGCTGGCCATGCGAATGCCTCAGGCTTTGTCATTGACGCCTATGCGGTAGCGAGCGCGGCAGGTCTCGTGATGCTGGGCCTTAATACGGACACGCGGCGGAGGCTGGGCGACGTCGTGTTGGCAATGCTGATATTAAGCGCTTTCATAGGCATCATCGAAGCCGTGACACAGCATCGCTTTATGCCCTACTCCGAAGCCGAGCTGGCATTCAGGCCGATTGGGCTGTCGTCGCATCCGCTGTCGCTTGGGGGGAGCTCTGCCACAGCCATCGGCTTCGTGGCGTTGACGAACTGGCGCATGTGGTTGCGGCTAAGCGCTATCTTCATATTGTTCGTTGGCTGTGCGGCGTCCGGCGCTCGTACCGCCCTGATGCTCGCTTCCGGCGAAGTTCTCATTCTGCTGCTTTTCGTGCGCTGGCCGGGCCTGTCGCCCAAGTACGAGCGCCAGGCCAAGTTTGTCGTGTTGTTGTTCACTCTGGCGGGTGGTGCAGCGCTGGTGGCCGCATTGTTCGCAGGCGGGCTGCTCGATCGTTTCGGCGACACGCTCTTTGACGCGAATTTCATGTCACGCATCACAATCTATCAGGTCTTCAGCTATGTTAGCTGGAAAGACATCTTTCTCGGTATGGATGGTGGCGACCTCCTGAAGATCGTCAACGAGAAGTTGAACCTGCCCTTTATCGAGAGCGCGCCGGTCGTGATCATCATGATGTTCGGCTTGCCCGCAGGTTTGCTTTTTTCGGCACTGATACTCTGGTTTATTTTTCGGCTGCTGCGTGGTGCTGCGATGCCGGCATGGATCGGCACCATGACGTATCTGCTTGCTTCGCTGTCGAACAATGCGCTTACGTCAAAAACGCCGGATATTACGATGCTCGTGGTGTTGCTGCTGGCCTATAGAAATCCGCTGGCGGGCGCACCTTCGACCGCTTCCGGACCCGATCGAAATTCAAATCCGAGAACACGGACTCCGTGAGGCGATCAGCCAGCGCTATCCACGACTTCAACGCGACCCGTGCGATTAAGTGTGTGGATGCCTGAGCGGGCCCATGCCGGACCTGAGTTGATCGGGCGGGGCAGCGCAAAACGAACATCGGAATCGTCGAGCTGCTCCAACCGCATCAGCCCCAGACCGCCACCATAGGCACTCGATCCGTTTTGCACTGGCAGCACCGGAGTATCACCCTGCCGAATAAAGGCGCCGCCGGGTCGAGTTCCCGAGTGATCGACTGCGATGGGATTGAGGGCGTGCGCAATCCAGGGGCCGCGCAAGGAGGGCGCGGAATAGACAGCCATCGTATCCGACGCGCTGCCGTAGCCAAACTTCTCCGTCCCCAGCAACCAGTAGCGCCCATCCGTTTCGAGCAGCGTCGCGTCATTGAACTGCCTGCCTGTCATCAGAACCGTGTCGCGTGTCCAGCGGTCCGGAAACCGTTCGGCCCGATAGAGCACAAGCTCGTGCGCGGCGTTGCTTTCGGGGATCATGAAAATCTCGCCGGCATGAGCAAATACCTGCGGATACGACAGGTGATGTGGCTCCTCCAGCACGACCTTCGGTACACCAAAAGTGCCATCGTCACCCAATTCGGCAACAGAGATCACGCCACGACCTGTGGCATAGGGAAATTCTTCGACAAACAAATAGCAGCGGCCATCGCGCTCGAAGACGAACGGGTCGGCGTAAAACCGCTGGCCATCGTCCGCGAGGACAGTGAATGGCGTGCCGTCGAGTCTGCCAGTTTCGGCGACGCCAGGTCCCTCGATCAACCGGTAGGCAACTTGCCAATAGAAAGGGCGCCGCCCAAGTCTGAATTTCTGCCTGGCCCGGCCCCCCAGGTCCCTGAGGAAATGGGGGAGGTAGCGCCGCAGAAATCCGCGGCCTGTCGTGATCGGAGCCGGCAAATCGGCTAAAGGTACGAGTTTGCCGGCTGCAAAACGGGCGACGCTCTGTACAAGCAGCGAGATCGCCCCGGCGAGCAGATCGTCACAACTGCGCGACAGCCAGAGACGATCCCAGAGCACTGGCCGCCCCTTGGCCACTGTCGCTCCGTCGAGGCGAACGGCAAGCTCCGGTAAACGTTTAGATGCCAGTATCTCGACCAGGCCTGCTGGAAAGGTGCTGTGGCCGCAAAATTCAAGCGTCAAGACCGGCACGCCTGACGTTGCGACGTTGGCGGTCGTGTTGGCCGTGAGATCGATGACAATATCTGCCGGACCGAAATCGCTGTCTGGCAATGGATCCGAAGGACTTGCGAGCGAGCGACCGAAGCGCCAGCTCTCGACCACCAAGACAGCGTTCAAGGCATGCGCGGCAGGCGCCGGCGTTGGAGCGCGGAAACTGGAAACCGTATGGCCCGCCGTTTTCAGACGCGCCAAAAGTTCATTTTGCCAGCGTCGAGATCCGTCAGCATGGCTGATGATTAAAATACTGGTCAACTGAATATGTTCTTTTAAATCCCAAGCCCCATAAGCTATCTCTCGATTTGGTCTCTCCAATCAAGAGGCTAGTTTAGCGAAGCCACATGGACCGGTCATAAATCAGATGTCAAGGAACGGGTCACGGACGTACTTTCCAAAACGTTGTCATTCCTGCGTTGGTCGTCCGATATCCTGCAGCGGGCCTTTGGCAGCCAGGTTCCTGAATGGGCATCACGTTGTATCCAGTCCAGAACTGCCTCCCAGGCAGAAGCTGCGGACCGTGTTTTGCACAAGGCTGGAGCATTTCCAGCAAAAGTGCGCAGCGGTTTTGCGTCCGGAATTGCGCGCAAGGGAGGTCGCATGAGCGCGGTTGAGTCGGCATGGGCGCAGCACACCTTATTGGCGTCACGGCGACGCGAATTCCTCGGAGCGCCAATCCATGCGCTGACCATGGCCGAAACACTGGCCATCATCGAAGAAGCGATCCGCTTGCGGCGGCCGTTGCATCATGTGGTCGTCAATGTCGCTACGATCGTGAGCATGCGGCAGAGTACCGAATTGTACGAGGATATTGCAGCGGCGGACATGGTCAACGTCGACGGTAAAGGCGTGCTTTGGGGGGCGCGTCTTTGTGGCGTGGCGCTGCCGGAGCGTGTGGCGAACTATGACATCATGATCAACCTGTTCGGCCTATCTGCGGAGCGCGGCTACAAACCCTTCCTTCTTGGCGCCGAGCAGTACGTTCTCGATGCGGTTGCTGCACGACTTGCCAAAGATTACCCGAACCTCGTTGTGGCCGGCCGCCGCAATGGCTACTTCAAGCCTGAAGATGAGGCCGAGATCGTCGCGGCGATCAATGCTTCGGACGCCGACTGTCTTTTTGTGGCCATGCCCACCCCGTACAAGGAGCGCTTTCTCAAGCGCTATAGGCACGAGCTTAAGCCGAGCTTCGTCACGGGTGTCGGCGGCGGTTTCGATGTCTATGGCGGTAAGGTCGCCCGGGCACCGGTACTGGTCCAGGAGGCAGGGCTGGAGTGGGTTTTCCGCCTCGTACAGGAGCCGCGGCGTTTGTGGCGTCGCTACTACGATACCAATACCGTCTATGCGGGTTTGCTGTTTCGAGAGTTGCGGGATCGGCGAGCACGCCAGAAGGTCAAGCTTTAGTCGCTCCGTTGGCGCCGCGCAACTTGGCCAGGACTTTCCTTACAGCCTCCGGATGGAGCAGCCAGATCTGCCCCAGGAAAATCACACTGCCGACCGCACCGCCGACGGCGAGTGAGAAGATAGGCGGTGCGCTGCTCAGCATGTCACTGGCAAGGCGAGCCGCCAGCCCGGTGATGAGCGAGATGACAATCGAAAAAGCGATATCGCGCCACGGCACCGGCACCGGCGTCAGCCGTCCGCTGATGATGATGCAGGCAGCGAGAGCGATCAGCGATCCGCCGGCCAGCGCGTAAGCCGCGCCGGTTTCCGCCATTGTCGGGATCAGCAGCAGGGAAAGGGCGATCGTTCCGACTGAGCCGAGAGATGTCACGATGATCAGCAGCCATGGCCGCTTGTGCGCGTGTATGACGCCACCATAAACGAAGCTTGTGAGGTTGGAGCAGAGAACACTGAAGGCGATGATCGGAAACAGCAGGCTGACGCCGTGATAATCCGAGGGTAGCAGGAGCCGCGTGATGTCAGAGTTCAGCGCAACGAGCATCGCCGCGACCGGCAAGCAAAGGCGGATCATCAAGGCCATCAATTGCGAAAGCAGTTGCACCGACGAGTCCCTGCCTTCCTCGTCAAAGCGGCTGACCACTTCGGGAAATGCGCCCATGTTGATGGCATTGGCGATCATGTCGATCGGCTGCCGCGCCAGAACATAGATGGCCGCGAAATTCGCAACCGCGCCTGCATCGTAATAGACCTTGAGGAATATCCGCTCGGCGCTGTTAAGCCCGAAGCCGGCCAGTGCCATCACCACCAAGGGGACACCGAGCGCAAAGAATTCCCTGCGGGTAAAGCGCGGCGGGCCGGTGACGACATGCCGGAAGGCCATGACGCATGCTGCGATGCCGGCGATCAGCGCACCGAGACTCGAGCTCAGCGATACCGTCAGAAACGAAGGATGAAACAGGATGGCAGCGGCGACCGGAAGCACGAACTGCAGCAAGCCGCGCACGGATTCGAGCGCCGAGTAGACGGAATGGCGCTGCTGCATCTGCAGGACCGTCAATGCGAAGCGGCCGATGGCGCCTGCAATCAGATAGCTGCAGACCGCGATCGCAAACTCGACCCAACGCTCGGGGACAATCACCGCCGAAGCAATGACAGAAACGGCCAGCGCCAGCATCGTGCTGCCAAGCAATACCTGTCCTGCAAGCTTTAGGCTGCCGCGACTGACATCACCTTTGCCGCCAAGCCTGAGCAGGGCGATACGCAGCCAGTTGGTTACGGCAACGTCGGTCATTTCCCCGACGGTGACCACCAGAGTGAGCAGGCCATACTCGGTCTGGTCGATCAGCCGCGTCATGACGACGAGCAGGAGCAAAGCCGAAATGCGCGTCAGCAGGATCGCTGGGCCATAGATGAGTGTGGAACGTAGTAGCAAGGCGTATCCCGGCAATTCGCTTTTGATTAGCTGTTGCCCGGCGCGAAATCCAGCGATATCGGCAACGGGTGAACAGATCAGTTTGAGCTAAAAGATCTATTGTAAACCTTAGTCGCATATTTTGCGCTGGATTTGCCCGACCCGTGCTATTCGAGTTCCAAAATATGCTGTGGCGTCTTCATGCAGAATAGAAAAGTCCACGTTCTGGTCGCGACGCCTGAAGGCGTGCTGGGTCAGGGCGGTATCGACCGCATCATGGCCGCGCTGCGAAAGGAACTTGAGCGGCAAGAACGAGTGGATGTCGACGCTCGTTTTCTCCCGAGCCGAGGTTCAGGGCCCGTCGCGCTGTCGTTCTTCTACATGAGCGGCTTTTGCTTGCGCATGGCGACCGCACGTCTCGCCGGGCGCGCGGATGTCATCCACATAAATGTGTCCGACTTTGGCAGCACCTACCGAAAGGTGGTGATCGCCAAGTGCGCGCGGCTGCTCGGCATCCCCTATGTCTTGCATTTGCACGGAGCACAGTATCCGACATTCTGGAGCGACGCCCCCAGTTTCAAGAACCGTTGCATTCGACAGATGTTCGAGAATGCCAGCCGCGTCGTCGTGCTAGGCCGGGTCTGGCGCGACTTCATCACAAGTCGAGCGCCCAAAGCGGCCCCAAACATCGTCATCGTGCCCAATGCCGCTGAAATCCCGACGCTGCCGCATATTGGTGGCGGCGACAAGGTTCACATCCTGTTTCTGGGGCGCATCGGTGACCGCAAAGGTGTGCCGCAGCTGTTCGAAGCGCTGCATCGCATGAAGTCCCTCGAAGGTTGGCGAGCCACGCTCGCCGGAGATGGCGAGGTCGAGGCGGCGCGGACAAAGTCTGCCGGACTTGGCCTTTCCGAGCGCGTTGCCCTTCCAGGCTGGGCCGGACCCGATCTGGTGGCATCCTTGATCGCATCGGCAGACATTCTGGTGCTGCCTTCCTTCGCTGAAAACCTGCCGGTCTCGGTTATCGAAGGCATGGCAGCCGGCCTTGCAGTCGTGACCACGCCTGTCGGCGCAGTCGAAGACATCGTCACCAACGAGCAATCCGGCCTGTTGGTCCAACCCGGGGATGTCGATGCCCTGGCCACCGCGCTGACCCGGCTTGTCGAGGACAAGCCGTTGCGCGAGCGGCTCGGCAAGGCGGCGATGGCAGTGCATCGCGAGAGACTTGAGCTCTCGTCATTTGCCGGCAAAATATGCGATATCTGGATGGCCGCTTCAAAGCGCTAGAGCGCTGACCCGCTCCATGGTCGGAGCCGAAGGTCAAGGCAAACCCAGGGCCCGCAGAAGGTTCGCGTCCGGTGCCAGCGGGCCCGTCGAGGGTATCAGCGTCATGCCTTGCGCGTTGGAGTACTCCCAGGTTGCCCATGGGATGCCGAACTGCTCGGCTTGTTTCCGCACCGCCGCGATGTAGCGAGAACGGTCTGCTTCGAAAGCGCCCTTGCGCCCATCATCCGACATCAGGATGACGCCGAACTCTCCCATGAAGAGCCGTTGGGTCGGAATGCCATGCTCTTCGGCCCAATCCGTCGCCTGGCGGAACCGCGCCTCAAGCTGACTTTGCCCCGAGTTCTCCCAGAAATACTGGGCGATCCGGGGACGGGCCCTGGACAGGTTCAACTGCTGGTCAGCAGCGCTCACGCCGGCGACATCCATTTGTGATTTGAGCGTTTCGATCACCACTTCGGGCGTGCTGGCGTCGGCAGGCCAGGGCAGACCGGAAACGAAGGCTCCGTCGGGCTTTCCGGAGCGCTGATGCGTGAAGCTGTGCGGCTCATACATGTGAAAGCTGTAATAGATGTTCGGATCGTCAAAAATGGGATCGAGATTGATCAATCCGCCGATGCCGCCACCACAGGCGCCCGTTGCGACAATGGTGAGCTCGGTGCTGACCGCGCGAATATCGCGAACCGTGGCCGTCATGATACGCTGCCAGTCATCGGTGCTGCGCCAATCGCAGGGGTCGTATGCCGGCTCGTTGAAAGGTTCGAGCGCGACCTTGTCGGTGTCAAACTTGACCAGCATCGCGGCGACCTCCACGACCATCTGGCGATAGTCGGCGACGCCCTTGCTGTCGGCGCCGCCATTGACCATGTCGATGCTGTAGGCCGGAACCTGGGCAGCGCTATGGATATCGAAAACCACCTTGAGGCCGGAAGCCGTGATCCGTTCCACCGCCGACGAAAGGATGTCCAGAGCCTGCTGTCGTCTGGCGCCCTGATTGGCAAGCATGGGGCCGGGATCGATGGCCAGCCGTACGAAGTCGAAGCCCATCGATCGAATGCGCGCAAACTCCGCTTCGCCGCCGCCGGGCCAATTCACATCAGGCCTGCTTTCCTTGAGCCATTCCACGTCGCTGCGGTAGGGTGGCCACCTGTACGATCCGTCTTTCTCGATCGGCGCCCAGTTGAGCCAATCGTGCACGCCAATGCCGCGTTTGAGAGACAGGACCGCAGCTTCGGCAGTCATCGCCATGCTGAAGATCCACATCGCGACGCACACCAGCCCCAGAGCGTTGCCGCGTTTCGCGGACACACGGATAAGTCTCATGCGCAAGACTGCCGTGTACGTCTGCTGCAATTTCTCAAGCATCGCCGATCTCCGCAGCATCCATGGTTTTGGCAACATTCGCCTTGGCTATTTTCGCGCATTTAACGGTTGTGCTAGAATTGGTATGCTAGTGACGCTATCAGGCGTGCCTCGGCCGTTGCATCTACCATGCCCATTGTTGCGGGCAACATGCAGCAGATTTGCGTTTCGTAATCCACCGGATCGCCATTTCACGGCCTAGGAGCTGCCGCACTGATGTTTTCTGAGTTCGTCACGAAGATCGCGGAAAAAATTTCGAATATCAATCTGCCCATTCTCGGCCTCCTTTTGGCCACGGCGTTGGGCAGCGCGTTGATCGTCTACTGGCGAACCGTCAAGCACAGGTCCTTCCGGGATTTCTTCGATTTCGCCTTTCCAGCGGAAGTTATCCTGCATCCATCGGCGCGGGCGGACGCTCTATTCTGGATCACCAAGAAACTGATGATGCCCTTCCTGCTCATTCCTGCCGGCGTCACCTTCATCGCCGCTATGGGCTACGCGACAAATCAGACGCTTGGCTGGCTTTTTGGCATTTCGGAGCCGCTCATCGGCGGCCCGGCCGGACCAGTGACCCTCGTCCTGTTCACCGCATCCATGCTGGTGGCCTATGACATTTCCTATTACCTCTATCATGTCGCCCAGCATCGCTTCCCTTTCTTATGGGAGCTGCACAAGGTGCACCATTCGGCGGAAGTGATGGTGGGGATCACCAAGGACCGGGTTCATCCGCTGGACGACCTGATGAACCGCGCCTGGGATGGCGTCATCCCTGGAACCTGCTTTGGCATATGGAGCCTGATAGCGCTGAACCCCGTCGAGATCGCCGTCTTCGGCGTGAACGTCTATGTCATCCGCAACATCCTGATGATGGACTTTGTCCGTCATACCCATCTGAAGATTTCCTTCGGCCCGCTGGACAACGTCATCCTCTCTCCGCACTGGCACCAGGTGCACCACAGTGTGAACCCCCGTCACTATGACAAGAATTTCGGGCTGCTTTTCTCATTCTGGGATCGCCTGTTCGGAACGCATTTCGTGCCGGACCCGGACGAGGAGCTCAAATTTGGCCTGATGGACCGTGATGTTCGTGATTACCAATCGCTCTACGGGCTTTATGTTCTGCCCCTCAAGAAGATGGCGGGCCATCTCATTCGACCGTTCAAGAAACGCCCTGCCGAGGTGGCACAGCCGCAGGATCCTCTCCAGCCATGAATGAAACTGTTGTGATCGGCGCAATCGGGGCGGAACGCCTGGAGATTGTCAGCTCGGCGGATCGTCTGGCGGCGATCGAGGCCGCCTGGACAAGTCTGTGGCAGCGCAACGACGGACTGATCTTTCAAAGCCATGGCTGGATTTCGGCATGGTGGAGCACGGTGGCAGATCGCCGCAAGCGCGCGCTGAAGATCGGCCTGGTCTGGAACGACGACAGGTTGGTCGCCGTGGTTCCCCTGGCGACCTGCAGGCGAAAGGGCCTTCGGTTCCTCGAATGGGCGGCCAACAGCTATTCAGATTACGGGGATATTCTGGTGGCGCCGGAATGTTCGCAATCCGCTCTCGAGCAAGTGTGGGCACGCATATGGTCTGAAGGCGGTTTCGATATCGCTTTCATCAATCGTCTGTTGCCGGATGCGGCAGCTCACAGGATCTTTGCACCGGGAGTTTCCGGCGGCATCAAACTTCGTCGCAATCATCGGGAAGAGGTCAGCTATCGTGTGAGCGGGCAATGGGCGAACGGAGCCGAATGGCTGGCGACGCATCCAAAGAAAACCCGTCAGAACTATCGACGTGGCCTTAGGATACTGGAAGAGGCAGGTGAAGTGACGTTTCGCCTGCTCGCGCCCGACGAACCGTTGCAGCCGGTGCTGGAACGTCTGTCCGTTCTCAAGCGCAGATGGCTGGTGCAGAACTCGCGTGAATCCGATCTTTTCCAGGAAGGCGAATCTGTGCTCGCAGCACTGGTCGATGTGCTTGCGCGCGCCGGCGTGTTGCGCATTTTTGTGATCGAGTGCAATGGTGCGATGGTCGCGGTCTCCATCAACATCGTCCAGCATGACGTCATGATGGCATTCGTCACCACCTATGACCCGGAATTCAGCCGGGCATCGCCGGGTGTGGTGCTGATCGTGGAATACATACAATGGTCGATGGATAACGGCCTGCGGATGGTCGATTTCCTCTGCGGCGGCTATGCCTTCAAGAGTAGATTTGCGACCGAGGCGGTGACGCTCCAATCCGTTCTCGGCGAACGCACCCCGCTGGGTTCGCTTGTCTCTTTCGCCGACGGTGTCCGGCAGAAGATCAAAAGCAAGCGCGAAAGCGGATCGGCTTCGGAGCAGCAGGACAGTTCGCCTGAAGACGCCGCCTGAGCCCTGCTGAAAGCCGGGCCGGACTTTCCGAACGCGCCAGCTAGATTGTTCTCTTTCGTGTCAGCAGCCAAAGCAGGTAGAATCCACCCAACATGCCGGTAGTCAGGCCGACAGGCATGTTCACTTGGAAAGGCGGGCGCTGGCTCACCAGGTCGGCAAGCAGCAGCAGAACCGCCCCCATCAATGCCCCGCTCACAAGTGGCAGGTCAGGCGAAGATGTCAGGCGCCTGGCGAGCTGTGGTCCGGCCAATGCGACGAAGGCGATCGGACCGGCGGCGGCGGTGGCGATTGCCGTCAGCCCGACAGCAGCCATTACCATGGTCAGCCGTGTGCGTTCCGGAACGACACCGAGCTGGCTCGCTATGTCGTCGCCCATCTCCAGCAGGGTCGTCTGGCGGGCATTGAGGACGACGACGGGAACGATCGCCGCGAAACCTATTGCTGCCGGTATCACATGCGCCCATGTGCGCGTGTTGAGCGAGCCGGCCAGCCAGATCTGCGCGGCAGCAGCCTGATCGAGGCCGCCTTTCACCAGCAAAAGGGTGTTGATGCCGGACAGGATCGCGCCGATGCCGACACCGACGAGAACAAGCCGGTAGCCGCCGGTTGCGCCGTTCTTCATGGAAAGCAGAAGGACTGCGACGGTTGTCGCGACACAGGAGGCAAACGCCGCGAGAGACACGCCGAGCGGGCCTGCATCGAAAAGCACGATCTGCAGGATGGCGCCGGTCGCTGCGCCCGTGGTGAAGCCGATGATATCGGGTGAGCCCAGCGGGTTGCGTGACAGCGACTGGAAGATCGCGCCAGCCATTCCGAGCGAGGCGCCGACCAGCGCCGCCGTTGCCAGACGCGGAAGCCGCACGCGCAGGATGATGCGCTCCGCAGTCGGGTTGCTGCCGGCACCGAACAGGCTGTTGAACACTTCCGCTGGTGTTAAGCGAAACGTTCCGGTGCCCAGGAGCAGGATGCCGAGCGCGAGGCCCGTCAGTGCCAGTGCGACGCAGACCGCGACCGCGCGTGGGCGCAGTCGCAATGAGAGGCCTCCGGATCTTAGTGCAAGCGATCCGGACTGCTTCATAATCTGGCCAATCGGTATCTGCGGACCACGGCGATGAAGAACGGGCCGCCGATGAGCAGAGCAACGATGCCCGCTGCGACCTCGGCAGGAGCGACGACAACGCGCCCCACGATATCGGCGCACAAAAGCAGGATCGCGGCAAACAGCGCCGAGAGGGGCAATAGCCAGCGATGGTCGGGACTGGTGATGAGCCGAGCCATATGCGGTGCCACCAGTCCGACAAATCCGATCGGTCCTGTGCTCGCGGTTGCTGCGCCCGCCAGAAGCATGACGCACAGGCAGGCGAGTACCCATGTCCTGCCAAGCCTGACACCCAGTGCTACGCCAAGGTCGCGCCCAAGCGCCACGGCGTTCAGGTCTCTCGAGATGAACAACGCAACCGCGAGGCCAATCGTGACCGCAACGGCAAGTACGCCCGCGACATCGAAACCGCGTCCCTCGATTGAGCCGGCCCACCAATGGCGAAAATCGTCGACGACCTCCAGCGGCGCGTTGAGCATGATGATGCCGGTCAGCGAACCCAGCATCACGGAAAGCCCGGCGCCGGCAAGTACGAGGCGGACCGGATTGGTGCCGGTTTCGTGGGCCTGTCCAAGGATGAAGACGGCAATCCCCGCCAAGCCTGCACCGACAAAAGCGAACCAGACATACTGGATCATCGCCGTAAGTTGGAAAGCCGCGATCCCGATGATCACGGCTGTAGCTGCGCCTGCATTGATGCCGAGCAATCCGGGCTCCGCGAGCGGATTTCGGGTGATCGCCTGCATGACGGCTCCGGCAATCCCCAGTGCCAGCCCGGCGAGGATTGCGACGATGGTGCGCGGTACCCGCAATTCCCAGATGACGAGATGCCGGTTATTGAGCGGGTCATAGGCCCTGAACGTATCCAACAGTTCGCCGAGCGGAACCGATCGCGAGCCGACGGCCAAGCTGAGCAGGCTGACGCCCGCAAGCACCAGGACCGTGGCGGCAAGCCCCCAGAGACGTTTTGGCCGTTGAAAAGGCCGAGACGCCTTCGCTTCCTGCTTATCCCCTGAAGGCATGGTTATTGGAAATGCCTGGAGACCGCATCGATCATCTGGCGTCCCGAATAATAGTCGATGCGGAACGAGGTAGGTCCAAGCGTATAGACCTTCCTGTTCGCGATAGCGGGTAGATTGGCGAGCATGGGATCGGCGATGAAGGCATCGACGTCCTTTTCAGTGCCGCGCAGCAGGAAGACGGTGTCACCTGTGATGGCCGCGGAAAGGTTCTCGCGCGAGATGAAGTCGAAGTCCGAGCGTCGCGTCACATCGCTTTGGATGTCCTTCGGCAGTCCCATCACCTCGAAGCCGAGGGCTGCGAGCAATCTGGCCTGCGGGCTTTCGGGGCGGCCGATCGAATAGCTGCCGCCGATATTGTATCCGACGATGCTGACCCTGCCTTTTGGGCGTGTCATCGAGATCGCGGCTTGCGCAGCATAGTCGTCGAAACGTTTGATGGCGTCGCCTGCTTCCGCCTCAAGGCCGGTGGCCTTGCCGAGTTCGACGGCGATCTCCTGCCAGCTCTGGTTGGAATAGTTGACGACCATTGTCGGGACGCCTTGCGCCGAAAGTTCGGCCTTGTGCTGCGCAACACTGTCGGCGCCCGTCGCGGAGGCGATTAACAAGTCCGGGTTCTGGCCGATGACGGCTTCGATGTCGAAGTTGAGGTTGGGGTAGAGGACTTCGACGCCGCGTTCGTCGGCCGCTGCAGCCCATTGTGAGAAGAAACCTTTTTCATCGGTCAGGATGGTGGGTGTCGTCGCGGCCGTGGCGATCACCGGCGCCTCGATGGCCAAGAGGATACCGGTGACGCTGGGCGTGGTCGAGACGATCCGCTGGGGTTTCGATTTCAGCGTCAGCGTATCGCCTGCCTGGGCGACCGTCCTTGGCCAGCTCTGCTCTTGCGAAAACGCATGGTTGGGCATCGTCGTGATTGCCGCGACGACCATCAGGGAGAGGGCAAATTTCTGGATCAGCATCATCGTGAGGATTGGGGCGGGAATTGAGGGGAAGCCGCGGCGCGACCTTGCGTCATCGCGTCGGGTGTTAAACTTGACTTGTTTATTCCACAATAGGCATTGTATCCCGCAATGCAATATGCATTCCGTAATGCGACATCGAGGCTGCAGCTCTTGCGGGGATGCAGCAAGCAGGAAGGGCAACATGGCGCATCGTCTGCATGCCGATGGCGTGACGCTTCGCTACGACAAGCGTTTGATTTCGACGGGACTGTCGGTGGCGATCCCTGATGGGTCCTTCACCGTCGTCATTGGGCCGAACGCTTGCGGCAAATCCACGCTTTTGCGTGCGCTGTCGCGCCTGCTGCCGCCTTCGACCGGTCGCGTGATTCTCGACGGCAGGAGTATCGGCGAGCTTCCGGCGAAGGAGGTGGCCCGCCGGCTCGGCCTGTTGCCGCAAAGCTCCGTCGCTCCAGACGCGATCACCGTCGCCGACCTGGTCGCGCGGGGCCGCTATCCCCATCAATCCTTTCTCAGGCAGTGGTCGAATGCCGACGAAGATGCTGTGGCCGCCGCGATGGCGGCCACGCACATGACGGATCTGTCCGATCGGCTGATGGATGAACTCTCCGGTGGCCAGCGGCAGAGGGCGTGGATCGCCATGGTGCTGGCGCAGGAAACGCCCATCCTGCTGCTCGACGAACCGACCACTTTCCTCGACATCGCCCATCAGATCGAACTGCTCGATCTCCTGGCCGATCTCAACCGCAAGGGCCGCACTGTCGTTGCCGTGCTGCACGATCTCAACCACGCCTGCCGCTACGCGTCCCACCTGATCGCCATGAAGGATGGCGCGATCGTTGCCGAAGGCAGGGCGGCCGAAATCATTACGGAGCAGCTTGTCGAGGCGGTCTTCGGCCTGCCTTCCATCATCATCGCGGACCCGGTCTCGGCAACGCCACTGGTCATCCCGAAGGGACGACCGGTCCCTGCAATTCATACTCCAGACAGCAGAAAACAATCGGCATGAGCGCGGACAGAAAACTGCACATCGGACTGAGCCTGACGGCCACCTGGCTCAAAGGACCGCGGCCGCACCCGGACGAGGCACGGTCGGAGGGCATGGGGCCGGTGGAGTTCTATGTCGGGCTCGCTCAGGCGGCCGAAAGAGCGAAACTCGATTTCGTCTTCAGGCCGGATTATCTCGTCATGAACCAGGCCATGGTGGCGCATTCGCCGACCCAAGTCGGGCTCGACCCGACTATGTTGCTGGCCACGATCGCGCGGGAGACGGAGAAGATCGGGCTGGTCACGACCGCCTCGACGACCTTCAATCCGCCCTATGTCGTTGCCCGCCAGATCCAGTCCCTGCACTGGATCAGCAAGGGCAGGGCCGGCTGGAACATCGTGACATCGATCGAGGGCGCCGAGAATTTCGGCAACGAACCGATGCCGGCGCCGGAAGTCCGCTATCGCAAGGCAGCGGAATTCACCGGGCTCGTTCGGCAATTATGGGCAAGTTATCCCGGTGTGTCGTCTGCCTCCGTGCAGGCGGTCGACCATGCCGGCGAGTTCTTCCATGTGAAGGGTCCTCTCAACGTTCCCGGGCATGAAGCTGGCCCGCCGCCGCTGTTTCAGGCCGGCGCGTCCGAAATCGGCCGCAGTTTCGCCGCCTCGGTTGCGGATGCGACCTTTGCCGCCATGCCGGAGATTGGGGACGGCATCGAACTGCGCGCGGATCTGCGCAACCGAGCAGAACGGCAAGGACGCTCGGCGAATGCCGTCCGCGTCTTGCCCGGGCTCTATTTCTTCCTTGCCAGGACACGCGAGGAAGCGTGGAAACTGCATGAGCGGGCGCATGCGCATCTGACGCGCGAACGCCGCGTGGAAGCGCTGAAGACCGTGCTCGGACTGGACGTCGGCGCACTTACCCCGGGCAGCCGCGTCACCGCCGACCTGCTGCCTGCATCGGATCATCCTGTTCGCAGCCGGACCCATGCCGAGCTGTTGCGCCGTTTCATTGCAGCCAACAGCCCCACCGTGGAGGAAGTTCTGGCACGACCCGAGGTCGTCGGTTCCGCACACTGGGTTTCCGTCGGCACTGTGGACGATGTCCTCAACGACATCGTCGAGCGCTTCGAGGCCGGCGCACTCGACGGGTTCATTGCGCTTCCTGGCGGCTCGGTGAGTTCGATGGACCTCTTCTTCGAAGAGCTGGTTCCTGAACTGGTCAGGCGGGGTCTGTTCCGCAGCGAGTATGAAGGCTCCACCTTGCGGGAGCATCTGGGCATCCGCTGAGGTCCGGCTCAGCCCCGGGAAGCTCCGGACTCGAGAGAGGCTTGTGAGGCCATGGCGCGTAGGGCATTCCAGTGACCGGCAGTCTCGGCAGTCTTCACGAAAGAAACGGTGGTGACGACGCAGGCGATTTCGTTCTGCGCGTTGAACACCGGCGCGGCCTTGCCGGTCAGCAGCGAAAACAGGTGCTCGTTCAGTTCTGCGCCGCTCGACTGGCGCACTGCATCGAGTACTTCCTTCGTCGGCGGGCTGCCCCGGAATGTGGCGGGCTGTCGCTTGCGCGCCGCTGCGATCGTCTCGCGGGAGAGGTAAGCCTGGAAGACGAGCCCGCAGGCAGTGTTGTCGAGCGGGAGCACGTCGCCGAGCGAGACCGTGCTGATCGAAAAATCCGAGCTGCGGTACCAGCGGATGATGGTCGGGCCCTGGTCGGTCCAGATCGCGACGCCGCAGCTTGCCGCGATTTCCGACGACAGCGCCTTCATCAGCCGTGCCGCGACGTCGATCGGATCGACACGCCGCAACGCGCCCATGCCGATGCTCAGTGCGGCTGGCCCGAGATCGTAGCGCCCGGTCATCGCGTCCTGGGCCACAAGCCGCTCGCGCACAAGGCTCTGCATGTAGCGATGCGCCGTCGAGGTTCCGGTACGTCCCTGGCGGGCGACTTCGCCAAGCGGCAACGGGCCGTCGGCCTTGGCGAGAATGTCGAGGAACCGCGCGGCAATGGCCACCGACTGGATGGTCGTGGAGCGTTTGCCGGCGCTGCCTGCTTCGTTGTCGGACCTGTCTGGTTTCACGCGTTCTGTTCCGTGGCGACCGGCAAGGGCCTGAGGGCTGGGGCAATCATGCGGACAACATCAAGACTGGCGGGGATAGAGATCGCTGACCATGTTTCGGCTAACGGGTGGAGCGACGTTACGGTGCTTCGGGGCTGCGATCAATCGCCCGGCACCGCTGCTCCCCGGTTTCCCTGCAGGGCACATTTTCCCTGCGACAGTTTCAGCTTGGCCCATGTTGGGCGTCCCTCTGCATGTTGACATGCAGAATGCGCTATGCATTGTGGAATTCTTCATTCAATCCGCGAGCCACGGTCCGTTCCCAGCCAGCGTTTCTTGTTTGGGCGATCGGGGACTTCATGCCATCTCATTTCATCACGCCACTAAAGCGTGGCGCCAGCGCACTTTCGATTGTGTCGATGTTCGCGGCGACCGCCGCCGCGGCACAGGAAAAACCTCAGGCCGCGGCCGATAACGGCACCTTGCTCGAGCGCATCGTCATCACCGGCGAAAAGATCGCGCGCAGCCTCAAGGACACGGCCTCTTCCGTCTCCGTCATCACCGGCAAGCAGATCGCCAAGGAAAAGACCGGCGATTCGTCGGTGTCCGAGGCGATCCAGGACGTGCCCAATGTCGTCTACACCGACACCGTCAGCGCGCCGGTCATCCGCGGCCAGGACACGCAAGGGCCTCTCACCGGACAGGGATCGTTCTGGGGCGGGACGGTACCGCGCGCTACCATCAACCTCGACGGGCACTACCTGAACTACAACGAGTTCTATTTCGGTGCGTCGTCGGTCTGGGACGTCGACAGCATCGAGGTTTTCCGCGGGCCGCAAACCACCTCGCAAGGTGCCAACGCAATCGCCGGTGCGATCATCGTCAACACCAAGGATCCGACCTTCGCGCCCGAGGGCGCCTATCAGGCCGAGATCGGCAGCTACAATTCGAAGCGGGCCTCGTTCATGCTGTCCGGTCCGATCGTCGACGACCAGCTCGCTGCACGCCTGGCGGTGGATTACTCCGGTCGCGACACCTTCATCGACTACATCAGCACCAAATTCCAGCACGGCGACACTGACCAGGATTTCAGGGCGCTGAATGCCCGCTTCAAGCTGTTGTGGCAGCCTGCCGAAATCCCCGGCCTGGAGGCGAAATTCACTTATTCGCACAACGGTTCGAACCGGCCGTCGCAGGAAGCGGCATCGATGCCGTTCGACAGTCTCGACCACATCACCACGACGATGCCGACCTGGAAACAGGACACCAACACCGGCATCCTCGACATCAGCTATGACGTCGGCAACGGCTTCAAGTTTTTCAACCAGACGCAATATTCGGCTTCGTCCGTCCATCGAACCACCGGTCTCGTCAACAATGGCGACGCCGATGTCGAGCAGAAGAACGCCTCCAACGAAGCACGTGTGACCTTCGGCGAGCAGGGCGATGCCTTGAGCGGCGTGGGGGGTATCTACTACGCCCATACACAGAGCGATGAGGTGCTCTACCTCAGCGGTCTGTCGACCTTCGACGACACCAAGCAGAATCTCGGCCTCTTCACCGAGGCCAGTTACCGGCTGACCGACGTGTGGACGCTGACCGGTGGCCTGCGTTACCAGCAGGACCAGATCCAGCGTGCCGGCAGGTCGGTCTTCGCACCGCAGCCGGTGAATTTCGACACCACCTTCAGCGCCGTGCTGCCGAAGGTCTCGCTGACATATGCGGTGACGCCGGACCTCACTGTCGGTGCGATGGTGAACCGTGGCTACAATCCCGGTGGCGTGTCGCTGAACCTCAATGCGCGAAAGTGGATGCCGTTCGAGGAAGAGACGCTCTGGAACTACGAGCTGTTCACCCGTGCCAACCTGCTGGACGACACGCTCACCCTGAACGGCAACCTGTTCTACATGGATTTCAAGAACGCCCAGTACACGATCCCTGTCGTGATCTCATCGGGTGTCGCGCAGTCCTATACGATCAACGCAGAGAAGGCGCATGCCTACGGGCTTGAAGTGGGGGCGGATTATCGCATCCTCGACAATCTGACACTCAAGGCCAGCGCCGGCCTGCTGCGGACACGCATCGACAGGATCGCCAGCAATGTCAGCTACGAAGGCAATGAATTCGCCAAGTCGCCCGGCTACATGCTGAGCTTCGGCGCCAGCTGGGATGTGACGGAGAAGTTCAACCTGTCCGGCGAGGTCCGCCACATGGACAGATATTATTCCGATACCGCCAACACGCCGAGCTATCTGATCGAACCCTACACGATCGCCGATGCGCGTGCGAGTTACGACTTCAACGAGCACCTGCAGGTCTACGGTTACGTCAAGAACATCTTCGACGAACGCGCGCCGACCTACATGCAGCAGAACCGCGGCATCGGTGGTGTCGAGGCGAGCATGACCATGCCGCGCACCTTCGGCCTCGGCGTGAAAGGCAGCTTCTAGCACCCGTCGCGGGCAGGGCGGGCCGCGCCCTCTATAGCGCGGCCTTGCTTGTGTGCTTGCGTGTCCGTGCGCCGGTCGTTTCGCGCTCGATCAGCTCGACCGGGATCGTGAAGTTCAGCGCGCCTTCAGACAATTGCCGTTCATCGTCGAGGCAACTCAGGATGGCATCGATGAAGGCCTCGATCGGGTGGCTCACCGTGGTCAGCCCATGCGACGGCCAGGCGGCCTCCGGGATGTTGTCGAAACCGATGATGGAGAAGTGCTGCGGCACGTCCATGCCGAGTTCAAATCGGGCGGTGTCGAGGAAACCCAATGCGATCAGGTCCGTCGCGCAGAAGGCGCCGTCGATCGAGCTGTCGGCCAGCAGTGCGCGGGCGGCTTCGCGCCCGGTTTCGAAATTGTTCGGTCCGCTCATCCATGGCGTGACCCTGGCTCCCGCCTCGCTCATGCGGGCGACGAAGCTTTCTGTACGCCGCTTCTGGCTGACGCTGCCGTTGCCGCTGCGCACGGTCGCGACATGACGCCGACCATCCAACAGCATGCGTTCGGCAGCGAGTTGTCCGCCGGTCAGGTCGTTCGTATCGATCTTGTCGGCATTGCCCGGCAGCGTGCCACGATTGATCAGGATCAGGCGCACATCGTTGCGCAGGCACGCTTCGATGATCTCTTCAGGCGGCGCGCCTGAAAGAATGACCACCGCGCGCACCCGATATTCCAGGACCTGGTTGACCAGGGTGCCGATGTCATCGCGAGCAGCTTCCGCGTTCAATAGCATGCATTGCAGGCCGCGCGTGAACAGCGCGGCGCTGATGCCGTCAAGCAAAGCGGTGTTGAACGGCGAGGTCAGGTTGGACGCGACCACGCCGACGAGATTCGACTGCGCCATTTGCAGACCCTGCGCCAGCCTGTTGACCCGGTAGCCGAGTTTTTCAGCCGCGCGCAGGATCCGTTCCCGAACATCCCTGGATACGCTGGCGCCGGGGGTGAAGGTGCGCGAAACGGCGGAACGCGAAACGCCTGCTTCCCTTGCGACGTCCGCAGCCGTGATGAAACCGCTCTTCATTCTCCATGCTCCATCGGGGCTGCCAAGGCCCGGCTAACAATCTGAACTTTTGTCTTTGCCGTCATAAAACTGAAGCACAAGCTCGTTAGATTGCACACGTGTGCAAGAGCATTGTTATGAAGTTGCAATGCGCTTGTCCAGAGCAAGAAAACAAGAAAAAATCTTTTCTTTTCAAATTGTTGAGGAAGCCGTCTTGACCGATATCGTCATCAATGACCTGTCGAAGATGTATGGTGGCAAGCGCGTGCTCGATTGTGTCGCCATGCACATCGCCGACGGTGAATTCATCGCGGTTCTCGGGCCTTCTGGCTGCGGCAAGACGACCTTGCTGCGCTTGCTGGCCGGCTTCGAAACGCCGGATGAAGGCACGATCCAGCTCGGCGACCGCATTGTTTCATCCAGGGAGGCCAATGTGCCGCCGGAGAAGCGCAATATCGGCATCGTCTTCCAGAACTACGCGCTCTGGCCGCATATGAGCGTGGCCGACAATGTCGGCTATGCGCTCAAGATCGCCGGTGCGAGTTCACAGGAGCGCCAGCAGCGCAGCCGCGATGCCCTGGCCGTCGTCGGCATGGAAAACCTGGCGGAACGTGCGCCGTCCGACCTGTCCGGCGGCCAGCGCCAGCGCGTTGCCCTGGCACGCTGTCTTGCCGCCAAGCCCTCCGTGATGCTGCTGGATGAGCCATTGGCCAATCTCGATGTGCATTTGCGCGCGGCAATGGAAAACGAGTTCGTCCGCTTTCATCGCCATACCGGCGCCACCATGGTCTACATCACCCATGACCAGTCGGAGGCGATGGCGCTGGCCGACCGCATCGCGGTGATCGATCGCGGCCGCCTGGTACAGTTCGACCGGCCGCGTGATCTCTATCGCGAGCCGCAGAGCGAGATGGTCGCCCGTTTCATCGGCAACGGCCAGGTGCTGACCGTGCAGGATGTGCGTCCAGACGCCGAGGCGGCCATCGTCAGCATCTTCGGCAAGGACCATCGTGTCCGGGCACGCAGGAGCGAACAGGTTCGTTCTTCGGCCAGGCTTTCCGTCCACACCTCGGCGATGCGCCTGGCGCAGCCGGGCGAAGATGGCTTCGCCGGCAAGGTCGAACGGGTCATCTATCGCGGCAACCACAGCCAGGTCGATTTTCTTGTTACCGCCGAGCCGGATCTGCAGCTGACGCTGCACGCGCCGGCGGATGTCGCCATTCCATCGGACGACACCATCCAGGTCTGTATCAGCGACGGCTGGGTCATCCCCGCCGCTGCCTGACGGTTTTCCTCTCTCACAGCAACAGGAGTTCTTTATGCGCCTCACCACTGCCTTCATGCTCGTCTTGTTGAGCGGGACGGCCGTCAACGCCGAAACCTTGACGCTCTACACGTCGCAGTCGCCGGAGATCGCCCAGCAGACCGTCGACGCCTTTCAGGCCAAGTATCCCGACATCAAGGTCGAATGGACCCGCAACGGCACCAGCCAGCTGCTGAATGTGCTGCGCGCCGAAATCGAAGCCGGCGACGTCAAGCCGGACGTGCTTCTGGTCGCCGACACCATCAACCTTGGCCAGCTGAAGAAGGAAGGCCGCCTGATGGCCTATCCGCAGGCCGCTGTCGGCTCTTATGACAAGAGCACCTACGACAAGGACATGACGTTCTTCGGCACCAAGATCATCTCCACCGGCATCGCCTACAACACCGAGAAGGCCAAGCCGGTCGAAACCTGGAGCGCCTTGCTGACGGATGACAACAAGGGCCAGATCGCCGTGCCGAGCCCGCTCTATTCGGGCGCCGCACTCAACCATCTGCACAGCGTCGTCAACGTTCCGGGCATTGGCTGGGAATTCTACGAAGGCCTTGCCAAGCTCGACATCGCGCCGGAAGGCGGCAACGGCCCGGCGCTCAAGGCGGTGGCCAGCGGTCTTGCCAAATACGGCATCATCGCCGACGCCGACGTCATCCGCGCCAAGGCCAAGGGCTCGCCCGTCGACCTGATCTTCCCGAAGGACGGCGTCTCCTTCATCACCGAGCCGGTCGCGATCATGTCGACCGCCAAGAATGCCGATGGCGCCAAGAAGTTCATCGACTTCCTGCTGTCCAAGCAAGGCCAGGAACTCGTCGTGACCCAGGGCAACCTGCCGATCGATCCATCGCTTACGCCGCCTGCAGGGTTCCCGAAACTGTCCGAGATCAAGCTCCTGCCGATGGATGCGGACAAAGCCGTGGCCACCGACAAGGAGACCCGCGAGAAGTTCACCAAGATCTTCGGCGGCTGATAGAAAGATAGAAAATGGCGTTGATTGCCATGGAAAGGCTTGAGGAGCGCCGGCGGTTGCCGGCGCTTCTTCCCAAGGCGGAATGGGTGGTGCTGGGGCTGCTGGTGATCTTCGTCGCCGGCCTGTCCTTCGCGCCGCTGCTGCGCCTTGCCATAACCGCCATCGCGCCAGCTGGCGTGATCGATCTCGGCCATGTTGCCGAACTGCTCTGGAAGAAGAAGGTCCTGACCGCTTCGACGAACACATTGGTCGTCGCCTTGGTGTCGACCATTCTTGCCATGGTGCTTGGCACCATCGCCGCCGCACTGACCGTGCTCACCGACATGCGCTTCAAGACGGCATGGGTCTTCGCCTTCGTGCTGCCGCTGATGATCCCGCCGCAGGTGACGGCGCTCGCCTGGGTTCAGGCCTTTTCGCCATCGAGCCCGGTTCTCGGCCTGCTTGGACTTTCCCTGCATGACGGCGGGCGGCATCCGCTCTATTCGCCGGGCGGCATCATCCTTTTGCTGGGCTTCTATCACGCGCCGCTGGTGTTCCTGACCGTGAGGGCGGCGCTGCGACGCCTGCCTGCCGAACTGGTCGAGGCGGCGCGTGCCGCCGGCGCCACCAGCTGGCCGCTGATTTTCACCATCATCCTGCCGCTGGCGCGGGCCGGCCTGTTTGCCGGCGCTGCCCTGGCCTTCGTGTCGTCGATCAGCAATTTCGGCATCCAGGCCATGCTGGGCATTCCGGCGCGATACCCGACCCTGATCACGCTGATCTACCAGCAGATGAACAGCTACGGCCCATCGGCGCTCGCCGACATGGCGGTTCTCGCTTTGCTTCTGTCGACGCTGACCATCGTCGGTGTTGCCGTCAGCGGCTGGCTTGGCCAGCGCGGTGACGTGCGCGTCGACGGCATCGGCCGCTCGCTCGAAATACGGTTGGGCCGCTGGCGTCCCGTCGTCGAGGCGGCTAGCTGGCTGTTCATCGTGCTTACCATGGCGCTGCCGCTGTCGGCACTCGTCGCCACTTCCTTGGTCAACGGCTTCGGCCAGGAGCTGAGCTGGAAGACGCTGACGCTGGTCAACTATGCCAATGCTCTCGTGCACCAGGCTTCAATCCGCAACGCGTTCCTCACCAGCCTGCTGCTGACGTCGGTCACTGTCGCCATCCTGATGGTCGTGTCGCTGTTCATGGCCTATTTCATCGTCTGGAAGCGCGGCCCGCTCGTTCGCCTGCTGCATCTGTTCAGCGAGCTCGCCTATGCACTGCCCGGCATTATTCTCGCCGTGGCGATGATCCTGTTCTTCCTGAAGCCGCTGCCCTTTCTGGGTTTCAGCATCTATGGAACAGTGTGGATTATCCTGGCTGCCTATCTCTCCAGCTTCCTGGCGCTGGCGCTGCGTCCAGTCCTCGGCGGCTTCGCGCAGATCGACCGGGCCATGGAAGAGGCAGCCCAGGTGGCGGGCGCAGGCTTTCTGGCACGCATGCATGACGTCATCATCCCGCTGGTCGCACCCGCGGCGGTCGCTGGCGGCGTCATGGTCTTCATGAGCGCCCTGAACGAGATTCAGGTCTCGATCCTGCTCGTGTCATCCAATGCCCGCACCATCGGCCCGATGGTGGTCTTCCTGGAAGAGGGAGGATCCTCCACGCTGGCAGCGGCCGTCGGCTGCCTGATGATCGTGGCGGTGCTGATCCTGATGCTGGTGGCAACACGTTTCTCGCGCTACCTGCCGAAAGGGGTGCTGCCTTGGCAAAACTGACCGTTGTCAGCGGGCAGGGCGGCAAGCTGCCTGCCGCCTTCCTGCTGGAAATGCATGGCCGGCGCATTCTTCTCGATCTGGGTGAGGGGCCGCAGCCCGGCGTGAAGCCCGATCTTTCAGAGGTCGGGTCCGTCGACGCGATCTGCCTTTCCCACGCCCATATCGATCATGTCGGCTCGCTGGACCTTGTTGGCCAGTTGGGCAGTCCTCTCGTCTTTGCGACGGGTCAGACGTTTGGGCTGATCCCAGAAGCCGTGCTTCCGCTGGAACGCCGTCTGCAACTGCCGGTCAGCGGCAAAACCGAAATCTCCGGCCTGCCCGTTATCGTTGGCCGAAACGGCCACGCACCCGGCGGCATCTGGTTTCATTTCGCCGGTCATGGCGGCGTTCTCTACATGGGGGACTGGAGCGCGGAATCGCTACTGTTGCCCTTCGACGAGCCGCCCGCCGCAGGCTGCCTCATAACCGATGCGTCCTATGGCGATTTCGACGAGGCGCTTTCTTCACAGATCGGAGCGATCGCCGATTTTGCCGCGCCTGGTGCGGTGCTCTGCGTGCCGGCCGGCGGCAGGGGGCCGGAGATGATTCTGGCCTTGAATGGGCTCGGCCTGGAGGCGATCGCCTGTCCTGTCGTGCGTCGGGAAATGCAGTCTCTCGCCAGCGAAGACACCGGCACGATCAGCGCCGAGAGCCGCGCCGCGATCGCTGCGCTACTGCACGCGATGCCTCGCGATGAGGAATGGTCTCCGAACCGGGTGATCGTGGCGACGGAAGCCAATGCGGAAACCGGGCTGGCGGCGCAGCTTCTGCAGCGTCGGGAAGAGGGCTTCCGCTTCCTGTTCTCTGGCCATGTCCCGGCACAGACGCCGGCCTGGGACATGCTGCAGCGTGATGAAGCCCGATGGCTGCGCTGGAATGTTCACCCACGGCTGCAGGATACGATGGACCTTGTCACCCGCACCGGCGCCGAGAAAGTCGTGGCGGCTTTCGTGCGGCGGGAAGAGATGCCCCGGCTCGAGCAATGGCTTGGCGGGCGCCTCTGCCGAACGAGGATTATTCCCTTGCCTGTCGATCGCGACCCGTTACTGAAAGCCGCGGAATAGGACTGCAAACATGAACGTGAACCACAATGACAACCGGCCGATGACCGAGGAAGAGGAAGATCGCCTGCCGGTGCTGCTGCCGGTGCTTGCGGATATCGACGGTGCCGGGAAGACGCTGTTCATCGGCAACGCGGTCGCGGCCAACGATGCCGCCCTGCTTTTAAACAACGGCATCACCTCGACGATGAACCTGGCGGTGAACATCGAGATGCCACCGCTGGCCCTGGGCGATGGCTCGGTCGTCAGGCGCACGCATATCGGCCTGATCGACGGCCCGGGCAACATTGCCCATCATCTGCTCGGCGCCGTTCTGGTCCTGCACGGCATCATTAACCAGCAAAGCCCGGGCAAGGCACATTATCCACCACACCGGGCCGGCAATGTGCTGGTGCATTGCCGTGGCGGGCGCAGCCGTTCCGCCGGCACCATCGCGCTCTATCTGCATCTTGCGCGACCCGAGCGCTTCCCGGATTTCGAGGATGTGCTACTCCACGTGCGATCGTGCCGGGGGCTCGATGAAACCCAGCCGCAGCCGGCCATGCTTGATCTATGTCGCCAGGCGCTGGCGATATGGAACCGGTCAGCGGAAAATGGCCAGGTGCTGCTACGCTAACGGTACAACCCGTTGTGAACTTCCGGTATCCGCCGCGCGCAGCAGGGCGTCGATCAACCGATGCACCTTCAACGCTTCGTGGCCGCGGACCCTGGGTTGGTGTTCCGTCTCGATGGCGTCGAGGAAATCGGTGAGGACGGCGCGGTGATGCTGATGGGAAAACGCCATCGGATCCGCTCCGGTGCCACCACCGGCGCCTTCGTCTTCGAGGTGGAATTCGCTGCCATCATGGAAGGCGCCTGAGAGCTTCGTACCTTCAAGCCGCGCCATGCCTTTGGTGCCGATGATGTCGATGGCGTCCGGATGACCGGGATAGGCGGAGGTGGTGGCGGTAACGGAGCCGATGGCACCATTATCGAAGCGCATGGCGCCGGCCACCAGATCCTCGGTCTCCATGCGATGCACGGGGCTGGTCACGGCATAGGCAGTTACTTCGCTCGGCATCCCGGCTACCGAAATCAGCAGGTCGAGCGTATGGATTGCCTGGGTCAGCAGCACGCCGCCGCCGTCGCGTTCCCTGGTGCCGCGCCCCGGCTGATCGTAGTAGCTTTGCGGACGCCAGTTGTTCAGGCGAACCGATGCGCTGACGAGCATGCCGAGCCGGCCGCCCCGCACCAGCTCGGCCAGTGCCGCGCTGGTCGGCCGGAAACGATGCTGCAGCACCACGCCCAGTTTCACTCCGGCTGCGTCGGCCGCCGCAACCAGTGCCTCGGCATGCTCGAGGCTGGTTTCGAGTGGCTTTTCCAGCAGGATATGCTTGCCGCCCGCAGCCGCACGCTGCACCAGGGCGAGATGCGTGTTGGGCGGCGTCAACAGCAGGATGGCATCGATGCTGCGGTTGTCGAAGATCGCGGCAGGGTCTTCGCAGGTAGGCAGGCCGTAATTCTTGGCAAAAGCCTCGCGACGCGCTCGCGTCGGGCTGTAGGCAGCGACAACTTCAACGCGGTCGGCAAGGTCGAGCAGGCTGCGGGCGTGCGGTGCCGCGGCCATGCCGAGCCCGATCACGCCGAGGCGAAGCCTGCTCATCAACCAGCCTCGCCCGGAATGCCAAAAGTCTCGAAGCTGCGCATGATGCCGCGCAGCTCCGCCAGGCCCTTCAGGCGGCCGATGCAGGAATAGCCGGGGTTCACCGTCTTGCCGATGTCGTCGACAATGGCGTGGCCATGGTCGGGCCGCATCGGAATCTGCCAGTCGGCGCGTCCTTCGGCCTTGCGCCGTGCTTCCTCCCACATCAACGCCGCCACCAGCCGCACCATGTTGGTGTCGCCTTCCAGATGCTCGGCTTCGTGGAAGGATCCGTCGGCTTCCTTGGTGACGTTGCGCAGATGCGCGAAATGGATGTCGGGCGCAAACTCCCCGGCCATGGCGACGAGATCGTTGGCCGCGTTGGCGCCGTAGGAACCGGCGCAGAGCGTCAGCCCGTTGGACGGTGAACGATGGGCGTCAAGCAGCTTGCGCGCATCGGCCGCCGTCGAAACCACCCGTGGCAGGCCGAAGATCGGGAAGGGCGGATCGTCGGGGTGGATCGCCATGTGCACGCCGGCCTCCTCGGCCACCGGCACGATCTCGCGCAGGAAGGCGAACAGGTTGTCGCGGAAACCGTCGAGCGTGATGTCACGATAGACGTCGAGCGCGCGCCGGAAGCTGTCGCGGTCGAAGATGAACTCCCGTGCCGGCACCCAGCCGATCAGGTTCCTCTCCAGCGTTGCGAGCGCGCTTTCGCTCATGCCGGCCAGCCGGTTGCGGGCAGCCTCGATGCGCTCGGGCGGATGGTCTGCCTCCGCGTCGGCGCGTTTCAGCACCAGCACGTCATAGGCGCAGAAGTCGACAGCATCGAAGCGCAGCGCCGTGCCGCCATGCGGCATGGCGAAATCGAGATCGGTGCGCGTCCAGTCGGTGATGGCCATGAAGTTGTAGCAGACCGTTCCGATGCCGGCTTTGGCGACGGCGCGGATCGATTGCTTGTAGTTGTCGATCCAGTCGCGGTAGCGGCCGGTGCGGGTCTTGATCTCCTCATGCACGACGATGCTCTCGACCACCGACCAGGTTAGACCGGCCTGTTCGATCTCGGCTTTGCGTTTGGCGATCTCGTCGTCCGGCCAGACGCGGCCATCGTTCATGTGATGCAGCGCACTGACGATGCCGGTGGCGCCAGCCTGCCTCACATGCGCGAGCGTGACCGGATCGTCGGGCCCGAACCAGCGCCAGGTCTGTTCCATCTATTCCCCCGAGATAGTTGCGATTGCGGCGCCTGTGCCAGCGGCGCGGATGGTTTCGAGATGGGCGGTCACCGCTCTCTGCAATTCCGTCCGTTCGGCTTGAGCCGAAGCGAAGCCGGCAAGGTCGAAGACCTGTATCACCGTGGCGGCCGCAGATCGTGAGCCGGCGAATATGGCGGCAAGTCCTGCATCGAGCGGGTCGGAGAACTGGCCGGCATCCGGTGTGCGGCCCCGCGCCTCGCAGGCCGCGATCCACGCGGCGATGACCAGCGTCTGGTGATCGACCGGGGCGTTCCGTCGAGCTTGTTCGATCGCCGTTGCCACGATGCGTTGCGGCAGTTTCTGGCTGCCGTCATTGGCGATCTGCGCGGTGCGGTGCTGCAGGGCAGGGTTGTCGTAGCGGGCGGTCAGCCTGCCGATGTAGGCTTGCGGGTCGAGACCGGCATCTTGGGGCAAAGTGGGGATGGCTTCGGCCCAAAGGCCTTTTACGAAACGCCGGATCGCCGGATCGCCGAAAGCGTCCGCCACCGTCTCATGGCCGGAAAGCAGACCGAGATAGGCGATCGCCGAATGCGAGCCATTGAGCAGGCGAAGCTTCATGTCCTCGAACGGGCGGACATTGTCCACCATGGTAACCCCGAAGCGCTCCCATGCCGGTCGGCCGGCCGGAAAGCGATCCTCGATCACCCATTGGCAGAACGGTTCGGTGCGCACCGGCCAGGCGTCCTCCAGCCCGAGCGCGACGGCGATGCGCGCGCGGTCGGGATCGGTCGTTGCCGGTACGATGCGGTCGACCATGCTGGACGGAAAGGCGATCGACTGGTCGATATGGGCGGCAAGCCCTGCGCCCCTGGCCTTTGCGAATTCAAGCAGCAGGCCGCGCAGCGTTTCGCCATTGGCCGGAAGGTTGTCGCAGGACAGCACGGTGAATGGTGTCATCCCTGCCGTTTGCCGGCGCAGGATGGCCTCAACAAGAAAGCCGTAGATGGTCTTCGGGTGACCGTGGTTGGCCAGGTCCCATACGATGTGGGGATGGCTGAAGTCGAGCCCACCCGCCGCGTTGCGCAGATAGGCCTTTTCGGTGACGGTCAGCGTGACGATACGCACCGAGGGCAGGCAGAGCGCGTCGACCAGCCGGGCCGGGTCTTCGGGTGCTACGAGCAGCGACAGAATCGAGCCCACAATGCGCAAATCCTCGCCCTGGCCGCTGCGCACAGCCAGCGTGTAGAGGCAGTCCTGCGGCGCCAGCGCATCGCGTGTATCGGTACTGCGCAGCGATGCCCCGACGATGCCCCAGCCGGTTTCGCCGGCGGCCAGGCAATCGTCGACATAGGTTGCCTGGTGAGCGCGATGAAAGGCGCCGACACCGAGATGCACGATGCCCGGCGTTGTCGCGGAGCGATCGTAGCGCGGGTGCGCGACATGCGCCGGCAAGGCGGCAAGCGATGCGTCGGACAGGCGCCGATCCGTCACGGGCGGGCTCGTTCTGTCATGGCATTCCTCCCCGAGGCTGCGTGTCGCGTTTCGCCGGAATGGTTCCTCCGGCCACCGGCAGCCCTACATCCGTTGCGTACACCGTGCTCCGGCTGTGTGCAATAACTTATCATACAACATTATAGTTTTTGTATGTTGACATTATCTCATACTGCTCCTAGCCATTAAAGCGCCGAAGGAGGAGCGGCACGGTTCCCATGAGCTCGCTTGTCGATCCAGACTTGCTGTTTCCGGCTGAACCATCGGTCCGCGCCATGGCGCGCGAGCTCTACGGCCTTGTCAAATCCTTGCCGATCGTCAGCCCGCACGGCCATACCGATCCACGCTGGTATGCGCTCAACGAGCCGTTCCCGGACCCGGCGCAGCTTTTGATCGTGCCGGACCACTATGTTTTTCGCATGCTGTTCAGCCAGGGCGTCAGGCTGGAAGACCTTGGCGTGCCGACTCTGGACGGCGCGCCGGTCGAGACCGATGGCCGTAGGATCTGGCGCCTGTTCGCCGAGAACTATTTCCTGTTTCGCGGCACGCCGACCCGGCTGTGGTTCGACTATGTGCTCACCGATCTTTTCGGCGTCACCGAGCCGCTCACGGCCACAAACGCCGACCGTCACTACGACGCAATAGCCGAATGCCTGCAGCGCGAGGCGTTCCGGCCGCGCGCGCTGTTCGAGCGTTTCAACATCGAGGTGATCGCCACCACCGACGGCGCGCTCGACGATCTTGCCTGGCATCGGCAGATACGCGACAGCGGCTGGCAGGGCCGTGTCGTCACCGCCTATCGGCCGGACGCGGTTGTCGATCCCGATTTCGAAGGCTTCGCCGGCCATCTCGACCGCCTCGGCGAGATCAGCGGCTGCGACACCGGCAGCTGGGCCGGCTATCTCGATGCGCATCGCCAGCGCCGCGCCTATTTCAAGAGCTTTGGCGCGACGTCGACCGATCACGGCCACGCCACGGCCGAAACGGCGAACCTGTCGCCGGCCGCCGCGCAGGAACTGTTCAACCGCATCCGCGCCGGTTCATCCGACGAACGCGAACGCCGGCTGTTCCGTGCCCAGATGCTGACCGAAATGGCCAGGATGAGCCTGGACGATGGGCTGGTGCTGCAGATCCATCCGGGTTCCTGGCGCAACCATTCGCCGGCGATGCTCGGGCGGTTCGGCCGCGACAAGGGTTTCGATATCCCGACCCGCACCGACTATGTGACGGCGCTGAGGCCGCTGCTCGACGCGGTCGGCCTCGAACGCGACCTCACCATCATCGTCTTCACGCTGGACGAGACGAGCTATGCGCGCGAACTGGCGCCGCTGGCCGGCGTCTATCCGGCGCTGCGGCTGGGCCCCGCCTGGTGGTTCCACGACAGCCCGGAAGGCATGCGCCGCTTCCGCGAGATGACCACCGAGACCGCGGGTTTCTATAACACCGTCGGTTTCAATGACGACACTCGTGCCTTTCCATCCATACCGGCTCGCCACGACGTGGCGCGCCGGGTCGACTGCGCCTTTCTCGCCCGCCTCGTTTCAGAGCATCGTCTGAGGGAGGACGAGGCGCGCGAGCTGGCGCCGGAGCTGGCCTACGCGCTGGCGAAGAGGGCGTACCAACTTTAGCGAAGAACAAGAGGGAGGAACCAATGCTGCATTTTTCGAAACCAGAGCGTTTCCGTCTTCCACGGAAACGCGGAAACGCTCCAACGCTTTGCTCTTATGCTCTGGCTGGCTTGGCGCTGGTGGCCACGTCGCTGATGACCGGAACCGCACTTGCCCAGACGGTGCTGAAATCGTCCGACACGCACCCGGATGGCTATCCGACCGTCGAGGCGGTCAAATATTTCGGTGAGCTGGTCAAGGAACGCACGGCAGGGCGTTATGCCGTCGAGGTCTACCACTCGGCGCAGCTCGGCGAGGAGAAGGACACGATCGAGCAGGTGCGCTCGGGCGTCATCGAGCTCAACCGCGTTTCCATGGCGCCCTTCAACGGCACGGTGAAGGAAACCATCGTCCCGGCGTTGCCCTACATATTCCATTCCGAAGACCACATGCACAAGGTGATGGACGGCGCCATCGGCGACCAGATCAAGGCGGCGTTCGAACCGGCCGGCCTGGTGGCGCTGGCGTTCTACGACGCCGGTTCGCGTTCCTTCTACAACAAGAGCAAGCCGATCAACTCGGTGGCCGACCTGAAGGGGCTGAAGTTCCGCGTCATCCAGTCGGATATCTTCGTCGACATGGTGACCGCACTCGGCGCCAACGCGACGCCGATGCCTTATGGCGAAGTCTATTCGGCGATCGAAACCGGCGTCATCGACGGCGCGGAGAACAACTTCCCGAGCTACGACACCGCCAAGCATTTCGAGGTGGCGAAGAACTTTTCCCTCGACGAGCACACCATCCTTCCGGAGGTGTTCGTGATGAACAAGGCAGCCTTCGACAAGCTGACGCCGGAAGACCAGGCGATCTTCAGGCAGGCGGCGAAGGACAGCGTCGCCAAGCAGCGCGAATTGTGGGCCGCCAAGACCGCCGAGTCCCGCTCCAAGGTGGAGGCGGCGGGTGCCGCGATCACCACTCCGGACAAACAGGGCTTCATCGATGCCATGAAGCCCGTCTACGAAAAGCACGTCACCGATCCGGTGCTGAAGAAGCTGGTCGAGGACGTTCAGGCCATGCAGTGACGTAGCCGGCGGGGAGGTCGGATCAGAGGCCTGCCCGCCCCTTCCGGAGAAGGGAGACCATGTCAGCAAGACTGGAAAAAACCGGCCAGACCCTGTCTTGGCTGAGCACGCTGTCACTCTGGCTGGCCGGCGCCGGCCTGGTGGTGATGACGGTCATCGTCGCCTGGCAGGTGTTCTGCCGCTACGTGCTGAATGACTCGCCGAGTTGGACGGAACCCGGCGCCGTCATGCTGATGAGCTGGTTCATCTTCCTGGGCGCCGCCGTCGGCGTGCGCGAGAACTATCACATGGGCTTCGACGTGCTTCTCTATGTCGTGCCCAAGGGCGGCAAGGCGTGGCTGCGCATGATCTCGGACGTCGTCGCCTTCGCCTTCGGTACCGGCATGGTCGGGTACGGGTCGCAGCTGGTCATGCTGACGTGGAACACCACGTTGCCTTCGCTACGCATCTCGGGCGGCTGGGATTACGTGCCGCTGGTCGTCGGCGGGGGCTTGATCTGCCTGTTTTCGCTGGAGCGCATGGTGCTGAGGCTGGCCGGCCAGCCGATCGACGACATCCTCGACGAATTGCCGCCGGCGGAGGTAGCCGCCGAACTCGACACTGCCAAAGTGAAGGCCTGACGCGATGGAAATCCTGATCCTCTTCGGTGTCTTCACTCTGTTGATGCTGATCGGCACGCCGATTGCCTTCTGTCTCGGCGTGTCTTCCTTCGCAACGGCTCTCTATATGGGCCTGCCGCCGCTGGTCGTCTTCCAGCGGCTCAACTCCGGCATGAGCGTGTTCTCGATGCTGGCCATTCCGTTCTTCATCTATGCCGGAGACCTGATGGTGCGCGGTGGTATCGCGCAGAAGATCATCGCCTTCGCGGCCTCGCTGGTCGGCCATATCCGCGGCGGTCTCGGCCAGGTCAACATCGTCACCGCCACGCTGTTCGGTGGCATTTCCGGCTCGGCGGTGGCAGAAGCAGCGGCCGTCGGCGGCGTGATGATCCCGCAGATGAAGGCGCGCGGCTACGGCGCCGATTATGCCGTCAACGTCACCTCGATGGCGGCGCTAATCGCGTTGTTGCTGCCGCCCTCGCACAATATGATCATCTATTCGATCTCGGCGGGCGGGAAGATCTCGATCGCCGACCTGTTCACGGCCGGCGTCATCCCCGGTCTGCTCTATGCCGCGGCCTTGATGGTGACGGCCTATTTCGTCGCCCGCTCGCGCGGCTATCCGACCGAGCCGTTCCCGGGTCTTGCCAAGGTCGGTCAGTATTTCCTGATCTCGATCCCGGGCCTGCTTTTGATCGGCATCATCTTCGGCGGCGTGCGCTCGGGCGTGTTCACCGCCACGGAAAGCTCCTGCATCGCCGTGCTCTATGCCCTGGCGGTCACCACCTTCGTCTATCGCCGCATGACCTGGAACGACTTCGTGCACGCCACCTTCGGCGCGGTACGTACCACGGCAATGGTGCTCTTGATCATCGGCATGGCGGCGGCTTTTTCCTGGCTGATGGCGTTCATGCGCGTGCCGGCATCGCTTATTGCCTGGATGAACACGATCTCGGACAATCCGATCATCATCCTGCTTTTGATCAATGTGCTGATGCTGGTGCTGGGCACCTTCATGGACATGGGGCCGACCATCATCATCTGCACGCCGATCTTCCTGCCGGTGGCGGTGGCCTATGGTATCGACCCGGTGCATTTCGGCGTCATCATGATCCTGAACTTCGGCATCGGCTTGAACACGCCGCCGGTGGGGGCAGTGCAGTTCGTCGCCTGCGCGGTTGGCAAGATTTCGGTCTGGGAGGCAATGCGCTCCATATGGCCCTTCTATGCCGCCGGCCTCGTGGTATTAGGTCTGGTTACCTACATACCCGCGCTCTCGCTCTGGCTGCCGAGCGTATTCAGATAGGCGTTTTCATCATGGCATCAGAAACAGTCGAAGACCTGCGCATCGAACGCAAGCCCAAGCTCGCCGAGCGTGTGGTGGCGACCTTGCGGGCCCAGATCGTCGGCGGTCAGATCATGCCCGGCCAGAAGCTGCCGACGGAAGGGCAGATGACGGAGACCTTCGGCGTTTCCCGCACCGTGATCCGCGAGGCGATGGCAAGCCTTGCGGCCGACGGCCTGGTGGAATCCAGGCAGGGCGCCGGCGTCTTCGTGCTCGAACATCCGGCGCTGACCTTCTCCTCCTTCAGCCAGGAGATCAAGAAGGTCAGCCAGGCGATCAATGTTCTGGAAGTGCGCATGGGCATCGAGATCGAAAGCGCGGGGCTGGCCGCGATGCGCCGCAACGCCGCGCAGGAGGCGCTGATCCAGGAGGCCTTCTTCGAGTTCGACCGCCTGCTGCATCTCGGTGAACCCACCGGCAAGGCCGATTTCGCCTTCCACCGCGAGATCGCCTCGGCCACCAACAATCCGTTCTATGTCGAAATCCTCGATGCGCTCGGCGACCGCACCATCCCCTGCGACCGTGCCTCGCCCTGGTATTCGGTCGAGGTGCTGTCGCCGGAATATCTCACCGGCCTGCAGCGCGAGCACCTGTTGATCCTGCAGGCGATATCGGCCGGCGATCCGGATGCAGCACGGGCCGCCATGCGCGCGCATCTGCTTGCCGCGCAGGATCGTTACCGCCAGCGCCTCACCACCCAGCAGGCCGACTATCTGGCGGCGGAAAACGCCTCGAAGAAATCCTGAGCAGAGAGAAGCATCCCGATATGACAGCCACCAGCTATTCGTCCCGTTATGCCATCGATCCCACAGCCGCGGCGGCCATGGGCACGGACGAGTTGCGCCACAACTTCCATATCGGCGATCTCTTCCATGCCGGTGCCGTCCATCTCACCTACACCCACTACGACCGCATGGTCGTCGGCGGCGCCGTCCCCCTGGCAACCCCGCTCGCACTGGAAGCGATCAAGCCGACCGGCACGAAGAACTTCCTCGACCGGCGCGAACTGATCGCCGTCAACATCGGCGGTGCCGGCATCGTGCAGGCGGGCAGTGAGACCTTCACGGTCGGCACACGCGACATGGTTTATGTCGGCAAGGGCACCGAGACGGTTTCCTTTGCATCGACCGATCCACGGACCCCGGCGAAATTCTATCTGCTGAGCGCGCCGGCGCATCAGGAATTTCCGGCTAAGCTGATCCGTATTGGCGATGCCAGGCGACTCGACCTCGGCAGCCAGCAGACCTCGAACGAACGCTCGATCTTCCAGTTCATCCATCCGGAAGGCGTAAAGACCTGCCAACTGGTCGTCGGCATGACGCAGCTGGCGCCGGGCTCGGTGTGGAACACCATGCCATGCCACGTGCACGACCGGCGCATGGAGGCCTATCTCTATTTCGACCTCGCCGACAGCGCGCGCGTGTTCCATTTCATGGGCGAACCGGACGAGACCCGCCACATCGTCATGAAGAACGAGGAGGCGGTGCTGTCGCCGGGCTGGTCGATCCATTCCGGCGCCGGCACCTCCAACTACGCCTTCATCTGGGCAATGGCGGGCGACAATGTCGACTACACCGATGTCGATCCGGTCGATATTGGCGAACTGCGGTGAGCGATCTTTCCGCCTTCAGCCTGGAGGGCCAGCGCATCCTGGTGACCGGCGCCAATACTGGCATCGGCCAAGGCATTACCGTTTCGGTCGGCAAGGCAGGCGGGGCCGTGCTGGGTGTCGGCCGCTCCGCCATGGATGAGACCGCCGCGCAACTTGCGGCGCTCGGCGCGTCCTTTTCTCCAATCACCTGCGACCTTTCCGATCACAACGCCGCGGCCACGATGCTGGCCGCGGCATGGGCCGAACACGGCCCGATCGACGGCATCGTCAACAACGCCGGCATCATCCGCCGAGGCGATGCGATCGACTTCACCGAGCAGGACTGGGATGATGTGATGGACGTCAACCTGAAATCGCTGTTCTTCCTCACCCAGGCTTTCGCCCGCAAGGTGTTGGCGGCCGGCCGAACGGGACGCGTCGTCAACATCGCCTCGATGCTGTCTTTCCAGGGCGGCATCCGGGTTGCTTCCTACACCGTCTCCAAGCACGGCGTGCTGGGCGTCACCCGGCTGCTTGCCAATGAGTGGGCGGCCAAGGGCATCAACGTCAACGCCATCGCGCCGGGCTACATCGTCAGCAACAACACCGAAGTGCTGCGCAATGATCCCGACCGCAATGCCGCGATCCTCGGCCGCATTCCGGCGGGCCGCTGGGGCGAGGCCGGCGATATCGGCGACGCGGCCGTGTTCCTGCTGGCGCCGGCTTCAAAATACATGCACGGCGCGGTGGTGCCGGTGGATGGCGGCTGGCTCGCCCGTTGATCAGAAGGAGTTCAGCTTATGACAGGGACCGAGGTCTTTTCCCGCGCGGTCGATCGCGAATGGACAGCGACACCGGACGGCAATCGCCGCCGCGTGCTGGTCCATACCGATGAGCTGATGGTGGTCGAGTTCGGCTTCGAGACGGGCGGCGTCGGCGCCTTGCATTCGCATCCGCATGTGCAGGCAAGCTATATTGCCGAGGGGCGTTTCGAGGTGACCATCGACGGCAGGACGGAGACGCTTGCCATGGGCGACTCCTTCATCGTGCCGTCGAACCTCGTTCACGGCGTAAAGGCGCTCGAGGCGGGCCGTCTTGTCGACAGCTTCACGCCGCACCGCGCCGACTTCATCCAGACCTTGGCATAGAACCCCACGGGACCCTGACGGGTCGTCACCGCCATCCGGTCCAGATCCGGCGACGTCTCATGATGCCTTCCGGCTCGACAGCTGTTCGATCTCCTCGGCCGGAAGGTGCTTCACCTCGTCCCAGAGCCGCGACTTTGCCGAATTCAGCAGCCCGCGTGGATCGAGCCGCTTCTTCCAGGCAAGGTGACGAAAATCCGGCTTCATGGAGCCACCTTCCACATAGGGCACGTGCGGGTTGGAGGTGGGGCAGCCGTGGTCGTCGTAGATCTTGGCGAGTTCGAACAGGCGCTGATCCGTCGTGTAGCGCACCACCGGCAGGTCGAAGGCCACGAGCTGGTCGTTGAGCAAGGCGAATTCGTGATGCATGAGCACCTCGTCACCCAGGATCGGCTGCAGCTCGTCGATCTTGGCGCCGTCGAGCGGGGGCCTGAAGGTCACCTGCAGATTGGTGACGGTGCGATCCTGCTTCAGCACCTGCAGCGTGGTGTGGTTGTAGGAGAATTCGGAAAGCGCCGGCAGATCCGAAGCTTTCATGGCCGTATGGTCGAGTTCGAGCTCCTTGACGCCGCCATGTTGCGATATCAGGCGCAACGCCTCGTCGGCATGTACCTCGGCCACCATGACGAGCAGCAGGTCGCGTCGGCGTGTCGCGATATCGCCGAGTTTCGTGATCGATGCGGCGATCCGCCTGTCGATGGTGGTCAGTAGCTTCAGGTCGATCTCTCGTGCCGAACCAAGCGCGATCCCCGCTTCGAAAGCGCGCCTGTAACTGTCGAATGAAGCGATGATGTTGATCCATCGGGCAGAGGGCACCGTGCCCAGCACGAGGTCGGTGACCACGCCGTTCAGGCCCCAGGCATGGTGGATCGCCGAGATGTCTGTTCCAGTGAATTCGTGCCGCCTGGGCTCGCGTTCGACGGAGAGGGCCGCGATGCGCTCGATGTTCTTGCCGTCGCGCAGCATGCCGTGGCGGATCGAGCCGATCCCGCCCGAGCCGCCGGCGATGAAGCCGCCGATCGTGGCGATCGCCTCGGTCGAGGGAAACAGCGGCAGTTCCCGGCCTTTCTCGGCCAGTGCCTCGTTGATCGCGCCGATCTTGGCGCCGGCTTCCACGTGAACCGTGTCGCTTCCGATCTCGATGATGCGGTTCAGGCTGGTCATGTCGATGATGAGCCCGCCCTGCATCGGGACGGCCTGGCCATAGTTGCCGGTGCCGCCGCCTCTCGCCACGATCGGTGCGTTCCAGTCGAAGGCTGTGGCGAGGCACATCGACAGCTCTTCCATCGATTTCGGCACCGCCACCAGATCGCCGAAACACGACGATAGCTCGCGGCTGAGGATGGGGCTGTACCAGAAGAAATCGCGCGAGCGCTTCTTCACCACCGAGGGGGTGTCGATGGTTTCGACTCCGCCGAGCGCGTCGGCAAAGGCTTTCCAGTCGATGTCGTTCTTTCCCGAGATGGACATAACTCTTCCCGCCGCTTTTTCAGTGCGCGCGGTCCCGTTGATCTTGCTGGTCGCAGAAGCGCTCGAATTCACCGAGGAAACGCGCGAAGTTGCGGGCTGCGGTTTCCAGCAGTTGCTCTCCGATTTCCGGCGTCGCCGCGGCGGCGTTGCCGCACGCCCCGGAAGCACTGAGGTCTTCGATCGTCCAGGCCGGGCGGGCGCGGCCGGGCGCCAGGCCGATATGGGCATAATCGTGCTGCCAGTTCTCTGCCTGGTTGGCGAAATCGCCCGCCCGATCCATGGCGACGAGCCCCGGCTTCAAAGCCAGCATGGCGCTTGTTTCGATCAGGCCGGCATGGATGCCGAAGGCGCTTTCGCGCCCATCGCCATGCCGTTCGGTCTCGTTGAAATTGTACCAGTGGCAGGTGGCGATCCTCAGCCCATGGGCGATGTTGAGGTCGCGCGCTGCAATCTCGAGGACGGGGGCGTTGCCGCCATGGGCGTTGAGCAGGACAAGCCGGCGGAAGTTGGTTTTCGCCAGGCTGTGCGCGAGGTCGCCCAGGATCGCGAGCAAGGTTGCGGCCGACAGCGAAAGCGTTCCCGCAATCGTGCCGTGCTCATTGCTCTTGCCGTAGGAAAAGCCGGGCAAAGCCAGAATCGAGGGCCCGTCATCCATCCAGGCAAGGGTCCGTTCCAGGACCGCCTCGGCGAGATCGCGGTCGACTGAAACCGGCAGATGAGGGCCATGCTGTTCGATCGCGCCGACGGGCAGGACACAAATCGCGCGCGCCCGGTCCAGCGCCGCAAAGTCCGGACGCGAAAGGTCGGCCCAGCGCAGGGCGCGGCGCGTCATGCGGGTACCCCGACCTGCGGGTTCGGTTTAGGCCCGGAGCTCAGAACCATCATCTGCCTTTCTATTGATAGGATGCGCCCGGAATGAACGGATATTTCCCGATCAGGCTCTCGTCGATCTCGACGCCGAGCCCTGGACCTTCCGGTGCTTGGATCGTGCCGTCGACGACCTCGATCGGGCTCCCCAGTTCGTCCCGAAACGCATTGATCGCCGAGACGTCGGCTTCGTAGATGAACGCGTTGGCTGCGACCGACAGGACATGGGTCGACGCCGCCGTACTCAGCACCGAGGCGCTCGTGTGCGGCGCGAATTGCAGGTGCCAGGTGTCGGCGAGCGCTGCGATCTTGAGGATTTCGGTGATGCCACCGGTCTTGCAGCAATCCGCCTGCACGAACTGAATCAGCTGCTCGCTGATCAGCGCGCGCAGTTCGTGGCGGGTGAAGTGGTTTTCGCCCGCCGCGAGCGGCGTCGAGGTCACGTCGCGCAGGCGCCGGTAACCGGGCAGGTTGTCGGGTGTGAAGGGCTCCTCAAGCCATGCCAGCCTGCCGGCTTCGCATATCTCCGCAATGCGGTGGACATCGGCGGTGCGGTAGTGGGTGCCGGCATCGGCCGCCAGCACGATGGTGTCGCCGAATGCCGCGCGCACGCCGGCGACACGCTCGAGGTCTTTATCCAGCGTGTCACCGACACGCAGCTTCATGAAATTGTAGCCCTGGGCGATGTAGCGCTCGATCTCCGCCGTGAGATCATCGACCGGCTGGAAACCGAGGCTGATTCCGCCGGCATAGGCCGCGATAGGCCGCCGTTTGCCGCCGAGCAGCCTGTAGACCGGCTGGCCGAAATCCTTGCCCTTGATATCCCACAGAGCGAGGTCGACCCCCGAGAGGCCGATCACGGCGGCAGCACCTGGGCCGTGCGTGGCGATGAAGCGGCGGTAGCTTCTGTCCCAGATCGCTTCGGTCTCTTGGGCGTCCATGCCGACGATGGAGGGGCCGAGCGCATCGTTGATGAAGGCGGCGATCGTACTCGGCGTCTGGGCATGATGCGCCTCGCCGTAGCCGACAATGCCGTCCAGCGTCTCGATGCGCACCAGCACCATGTCGCGTTTGGCCGAACGGCCGACGGCGAAGGTCGCCCCGCCCGGGGTCGGGCAGGACAAGGCAAATGCCTGCACGCTTTTGATCTTGGTCATCGTATCGGTGCCTTTCCGGGATCAGCCCTTCACCGCACCGCCGCCGACGCCGGCAACGAGATGCTTCTGAAGGAAGAAGAAAATCAGCAGGATGGGTGCCGCCGTCACCACGCCGCCGGCCATCAGCATGCCCCAGTCGGTCGTGTACTGGCCGATCAGCCCAGAGAGGCCCAATGGCAGCGTGCGATTCTTCTCCGAAAGGATGAAGGTGGAGGCGTAGAGGAACTCGTTCCAGGTGTGGATCATCACCCAGGTCGCCACCGCGACGATGCCCGGCCGCGCCATCGGCAGGATGACGCGCCAGAAGGCCTGCCAGCGTGTACAGCCGTCCAGCCGCGCGGCATCCTCCAGCGAATGCGGCACCTGGGCGAAGAACCCGCGCATCAGCCAGACGCACAGCGGCAGCATGTAGCTCAGATAGACCGGGATCAGCCCGTACAAGCTGTCCAACCAGCCCAGGAACTTGAGCTGGATGTAGAACGGGATCAGCAGCAGCACCGGTGGGAACATCTGCCCATAGAGCATGAACAGCGGCAGCATCACCGAGCCCTTGAAGCGGTGGCGCGCCATGGCATAGCCGGCGGTGACCGACAGCAGCACGCTGATGACGGTGACGCTGATTGTCAGGAACAGGCTGTTCAGCGCAAAGCGCCAGAACTGCGCGCCGACCAGCAGGTCGACATAGTTCTGCAGGGTGATGGAGTGGGGGACGATCGAGGGTGGCCGCGCGAAGATTTCCTCCTTTGCGCGCAGTGATGTCGCGATCATCCAGTAGAAGGGAAAGACGCACCAGATGAAGGCGGCCCACAGGCCGGCGTAGAGCAGCGCCAGGCGCACCGATTTGGGCGTGCGCCGGCGCTTGAGCGGTGCAGCGGAGCGGTCGCGCGCCGTTTCGCGCGTCACGGAGGATGTCGACATCTCAGTCGGCTTCCTTGGCCTGGATGAGTTTCAGGTAGATCGTGGTCGCGATCACCAGCCCGACGAACAGCATGGTCGCGACAGCCGACGCCCTGCCGAGATCGAAACGCTGGAAGCCGTATTTGTAGGCCAGCGTGAACAGGATCTCGGACGAGCTGAGCGGTCCGCCCTCGGTCATGAGCCAGATCGCGTTGAAGTTGTTCACCGTGAGGATGAAGGTCAGCACCGCGGCGATGGCGAAGGAGACGCGAATCTGCGGCAGGATCACATGCCACAGCATCCGCCAGCCTGAAGCCCCGTCCATGGATGCCGCTTCCAGGATGGATTTGGGCACGAGTTGCAGGGCCGCCAGCAGGAGCAGCATCACGAATGGCGTGCCCTTCCAGATGCTCTCGACGGTCACGGCATAGAGCGCAGTGGCCGTGTCGCCCAGCCAGGGGTGGTAGTCGTTGATCACGCCCAGGCGCACCAGCATCTCGTTGACGATGCCGACGCTGGGGTCATACATCCAGCGCCACGTGAGCACAGCGACCACGCTCGGCACCACCCATGGCACCAGGATGCCCGAGCGGAAGAAGCCGATGCCCGGCACGATGCGGTGCAGCAGCAGTGCCAGCGCAAGACCGAGCCCGAGTTGCGCCACGACATTGAGCACCACCCAGATCACCGTGTTGAGTGAAGCGCGCACGAAATTCGGATCGGCGAAGACCCGTTCGAAGTTGCGCATGCCGACGAAAGGCATGTCGCCGCTGTTCAGCGTGCGCAAGGTCACGTCATAGAAGGCCGAGGTAATGCCGGACACGACCGGGTACACCACCACGCCGATCGCAATCAGGATGGCCGGCATGACCATGAGGTAAGGGTAGAGACGCGCACCCGTGCCGTTCTCGAAGATCGAGGACCAGTGCGGTTTCAGTCTCATCGTTTCTCGGGTGCACGTCGTCATTTATTTGGCCAGCAGGTTCTCGACTTCGGCATTGGCTTCCGCCAGGGCCTCTGCCGCCGGCTTTCCACGGATGACGGCATCCCACATATTGCCGAACACGCCATGCATCTCGCTCCAGGAGGCGACGACGGGACGGGGATGGCCGGCGCCGGCCTGGGCCATGAAGGGCTGCATCTCCGTGGGCAGTTTGGCGATCGCTTCGGGTGTCGTTGCCGCGAGCGTCGCCGACAAGCGCTGATATTTGCCCATCAGTTCTATGCTGCGTTCGCCCGTGAGCCACTCGACCAGTTGGAAAGCTGCCTTGGGCGACGCGGTGCCCTGGCGTACGGCAAGGTTGTAGCCGCCGATGACGGTAGCCGCTTTCTTGCCCTGCGGCAGCGGATGGACCGAGAAGGCCAGGTTCGGCGCGTTCTTCTTGATGGCGGAGATCGCCCAGTCGCCGCTGATCACCATTCCGGCACGCTCCTGGATGAAGGGGGCATGGACCTCGTCCCAGTTGCCGGCCGTCAGCACCGACTCCGGCATCGCCTTGTCCTGGGTGTAGAGCTTGGCCAGGAAGTCGACCGCCGCGATCGCCTCCGGATCGGCGACATGCGACTTGCCCTTGTCGTCGATGATCTCGCCGCCGGCCTGCCAGATGAAGGGATAGAGTTGGAAGGCGCCCATCCGGTTGGAACCGAAGCTGATGCCGTAGGTGCCTTTTTCGGTATTGGTCATGGCGACCGCGGCTGCATGCAATTCCTCCCAGGTCGTCGGAGCCTTATCGATGCCGGCCTGCGCCAGCATCTTGTCGTTGACGATCAGGGCCGCGTTGTTGGTGTAGAGCGGCAGGGCATAT
The DNA here is from genome assembly GCF_002858745.1 of Mesorhizobium loti. Lineage (GTDB taxonomy): Bacteria > Pseudomonadota > Alphaproteobacteria > Rhizobiales > Rhizobiaceae > Mesorhizobium > Mesorhizobium loti_F. The sequence goes on from NZ_PJRO01000020.1 coordinate 64,897, forward strand.
TGCTTGCCCTGATAACGGCCGCCGGCGAGCGGACCGGGCTGGTACAGTGCGGCCAGCGGCGAGGACTGCTCGGTGATGTCCATCAGCAGTCCCGCATCGGCAAGGCCGGCCACCCAGGCGATGTCCAGGGCCATGACGTCAGGCCCGGCGCCACCGGACATGGCAACGAACAGGTTGCGCTCCATCTCCATGTGCGGAACGGCCTGCACCTCGACTTTGTTGCCGGTTTCCGCTTCGAACTTCTTGAGTTCGGCATAGAGCGGCGCATCCGGGCCGGATGCCAGCGGGGCGTTCACCCACAGAACCAGATTGTCGGCCCAACCGGGCACTGTTCCCATCCCGGTCACGATCGCGGCGGCCATGGCGCCGCTCGTCAGCAAATTCCTCATGTTTTTATCCTCCTCTTGTGCGCCCGCGCACCTTCTCCCAAGGCGTCACGGTGCCGGACTAAGTCACGACATTCGTCCATTCGATATCGGCGCCGAACCATTCCGAGAACACGGCCATTTCGGGCGCCGATGCCGCGCCCTTGTTGGGGCCTTTCACGATGCCGACCGCCTCCACGGACCAGTCGTCCTGTCCAAGCGGCGTCTTCGATGCATCTTCGGCGAACACGATCTCCACCGCGCGGCGCGCCTGCGCATCGAGCGCCAGCACAAGGCGGGCGCCCTTGCGGATGAAGATCAGCATCCGGTCGAGGGGGACGTCGTGGATACGCCAGGTCGACCCGTCGACATAGGTGCCTGAAAGCACGTCGAACCATTCCCCTTCGGGCAGGTAGACCGCCCGCGTGTTGCCGTAGAAGGCGACCGGCGCGACCAGGATATCGTCGCCCAGCATGTATTGCTGATCCCAGTCGTTGATTGCCGACCAGTCCACTTGCGGGAACGACAGTGGCATCATGCGCAGCAGCGGCAGGCCACCACTCGCAGCCGTGCGCCCGTGACGTTGGAACACCGGCAGCAATGCAAGATGCAGGCGGGCATAGTCGTCATAGACCGCGACGGATGTCGCATCCATGTCCCATGGCTCGCGGCAACCCAGCCCGTGCAGCATCATCAGCGGCGTGAAGCAGGAAAACTGCGCCCATCGCGCAAAGACCTGCGTGGTCGGCGTGCCGAAATAGCCGCCGAGATCGCTGCCGACGAACGACCAGCCTGCGAAGGCGGCACTTTGCGCGGCACGGACTGCCGAGGGCAGGCCGGTCTTGGGGCAGAAGTCGGAGGTCTGGTCGCCGCTCCAGATCGGCGCGCGAACGCGTGGCGAGCCAGAACGGCTGATGATCGCCGGAGTTCCCCGGTCGAAAGCGGCGATTGTCGCCTCGAGGTAATAACGGACGAAGGCGTTGTGGGCCTGCCCGCCCGTTTCCCCTGAATGCAGCAGCGCGTGCTCGGGAAGCTGCTCGCCGAAATCCGCCTTGAAACCCTTGATGCCGCGCTTGAGCAGGCTTCGCAGATTCTCCGACCACCAGGCGCTGGCAGATGGATTGGAAAAGTCGATCAGGGCGGCGGCGATGTTGGGATTGGCACCCGGCCTGCGGGTGATGGCTGCGCCTTCCGCATCCTTGATCGTGTAGCCTTTTGCGCTGGCATAGGTGAAGGAGTTCGTGCCGACGACCACCCAGGGGCACAGCCACAGATAGATATCCGTGCCGTCGGCGGCCATGCGGGTGACCATGTCCCAGGCATCGGGATATTTCGTGGTATCAAACTCGAAGGAATGAACCTCACTTGCCCAGTAGGCATCGATCAGCTTGACCGCCATCGGCAGGGAGAGGTTCCGGTAGCCTGCAATGTCGGCTTCGACGGTCTTGGCATTTTCGATGCGCCAGTCCCCGGCCTTCCACAGGCCGAAGAAGGAATCTTCCGGCATGATAGGCGGGCCGATCCGCTCGATGAGTGCCAGATAGAGCCTGTCCAGGGTGCCGAGATGGATTTCGAGCTCGAGCCGGTTGGCCTCGACCTGGATACGCAGGACATTCGGGTCGAAAGGTGCCGCGACGTGGAACACCGCGGCCGCTTCGCCAGGCAGATAGACTGCGTAGCCTAGCGACGTGGCGATCCAGGGCGACGGCAGGTAAGTGCCGTTGCCGAGGCCGAAATTCTCGAGATAGTACCGCACCGACTGGCCGCGCAGGTTCAGCGTCTCGAAGCGTTCGCCACCGCCGAAAGCCTGGAATGTCTTCGGCACCGCGAAGACGATCTCCATCGCTTCTGCCTGTGGATGCGTTGCAACGATGTGCCAGCTGCCGCCGCGGCGTGTGGTTGAGACGGAGAGTTCGCCGCTCTGTTCGAAGGCAGCACTCGCCCATGATCCACCCTCGGTGCGCCAGCCGAGGCTGATGGGCCGGTACGCAGTGCCGGCGGGAAAGGCTGTCTTGTCCATCACCTCAGACATGGTCGACCTGCACGCCAAGCTGGCGGCCGAGATGTTGCACCGCATCGGCCCAGCGCCCATAGACGGCGGTGACGTGGTGTTCGTAGCCTTCGTCGATGAAGTGACGGACCAGCGTTTCGGAATCGGCCATGTCCGGCCTGAAGAAACCTGCCGCGCGATTGGCCTGCGATTTCTGGGCCAGCATCTCGCCTTCGCTGACGAAGATGCGCAACTGTCCGTCGGCACGCAGCGACAGGCGCATCAAGGTCAGCGGTCCGGGCTTCAGCGGAAAGGTCTCCTGCTTGAGCGCAGGGTCGAGCGAACGTGGCCCGTCGGCCAGGCGCGGGCTCACGCCATAGTGCCAGAGCACCAGCCGGTCGTTGTGGCGGTCGATACCGGAGATGTCCGTCAGGAAGGGCAGGGAGGTTTCGTCGAATGCGCGCGCGACGAGGGCTGTGACGGCGCCCATGACATCGCCTTCCGGCGCAAGCGGTACCCTGCGATCGGACAGCTCGCCAAGCGCCCCCCAGGTTCCCTTGAAATTCTCGGCATAGAGGATCTCCGGCCAGTCGCGGATCGCGATCGCATCGGCGTTGATCTTGTCCAGTCCTGCGGCGAGCCGCGCATAGGTGCGGCCGAGCGTGGCGCGTCCCGCCTCGTCGTCGCCACCGTCGAAGCTCGCTTCCGCCCAGCGCTTGCTGGCCACGGTCTCCGCCCCATGCTCGGCCTTGCAGCCGTCGAGGAACTTGACCAGCGTCATCTGCTCGATCGTTACATCCAGATGCTGGCGGACCGTCCACGGATCGACGGCCAGGTTGGTGAACCAGTCGGCATGGGCGCCGATCAGGGCGATGCGTGCGCCGCGGATGCGCCTGCGCGCGCGGGACGCCGCGCTGAAAGCAGCCAGGTCCTTGGCAAGTTCGGCATCGTCGGGATTGCCGAGCAGCAGCGTGAAGTCGCGCCCGAACCGCGTCAGGGTCGAAGCCCACAGCTGTGCGCCGCATAGCGAGTTGGTGATGATCTGGTCTGTCTCCTCCAGCGCCCATAGGGCGATCGGCAGACGCCGCTCGCCCAGATGCGAAAGCACCTCGTGCAGGAGTTCAGCGGTGGCGAAGGTGGAAAGCTGGATGATGAGCGCGTCCAGTTTGCCGAGGTCGAGCTCGGCGAACGCTTCGGCGCAGCTTGCGCGGTCACGTGCCAGCTTCGATGCGATGGCGAACTGACCGGCCAGCTCCTCCGAGCCGAGAAGCGCCGACGTGCGCGCTATCAGCTCGGTTGCCGCGGCTTCCGAAAACAGTGGCGAAGCCACGAAGACAACGCCGACGCGCCCAGTGGCCGGCGGATTCTGGGTTTGCATTCAGGCGATCTCCTCCAGCGCGGCGCGTTGACCGGACTTCTCGTCCAGTGCACCGCCACGTACGAAACAGTAGGCCGCATAGTGCAGCGCGGCCTTCGGGTCGTTACCGATCAACGGCTCGATGAACGACAGCTCCAGGCGCTCCGGCGAATAGCCGCCGAGCAGGCTCTGGTTCAGCCCGTCGGCGATCGCCGCCCGATCGACCTCCGGCATCAGCGAGGGCCAGCCGCTGATGACGACCTTGGGGACGGAGTGCAGGTTGAGCGCGTTGCCGAGCGCGAGCCCAAGCAGGAACTGGCGTTCGCGGAGCACCTCACGGGCGGCCGGGTCGACGCTCAGCGCCTCCATGAAATGATCGCCTTTCGTCAGGATGTCCGCGTCACTCATGCCGATGATCGGCGAAATGGCGCGCAGCGACGTATAGGCTTCAAGGCAACCCTTGTGGCCACAGCGGCAGAGCAGCCCGTCGCGCTCGATCACCATGTGGCCGATCTCGAACGCCGAGAATGCATCGACGGGCGCCGCGTCATTGACGATCACCCCGGCCACGCCATGTCCCGCGAACAGGAAGAGGTGGTCCCCCGAAATGCCATAGCCAGCCGGATGCGAATAGCGATGGAACGCAGCCTGGGCGATCACCGAGTTGGTGAATGTCAGCGGCACGCCCGGCAGTACCTCGCCCAGCGACAGTGCGAGACGGCGCATATCCCACGGATAGATCGGATTGCCGCCCTCTCGCCCGAAGCCCGGGACGGACATTGCCGCCTGGCGCAGCGTGATGCCGCGCGCGCCGACCCATTCGCGGACATTTGCCGCGCTTTCGGCGAAGAGACGTTCGAATTCCTGTTGGGAAAGCTGCGGCGACGCCGGCATGCGTTCGACATAATCCAGCGTCCCCTTCAGGTCGCCGACGCCAAACGAAAGCCGGCTGTTGGACAATTCGATGCCAAGGACGGCGATATCTCTGCTTAGTGTAACAAAAGCAGTTGGCGCGCCGGCATTGCTGGTTTGCTGGCGTTTTTCTTCGACAAGGTTTTCCCTGCGCAGCTCATTGAGGATTCTCGAGACGCTGGCTTCCGTGAGGTTAGAAACTCGCGCGATTCCGGTTCGAAATGCACCTTTTGAGCGCAAAAGGCTCTCGAGAACGCTGGCTCGCGTTTCTCTTCGGCTGCGTGGAGCAAATCGACCGGACATTCTGGGATCACATATTTACACAATGTAATTATCCTGCTTTAAAAATGGCTGTTGTCAACGGGGAGCGAGAAGAAGTGACTGAGTTGACGCTGCGAGGTGTGCACAAGCGCTTCGGTACCGTTGACGCGGTAAAGGCGGTGGACCTGGATGTCACCGACGGCGAGTTCGTCGTGCTTGTTGGACCGTCCGGCTGTGGCAAGAGCACGCTCTTGCGCATGATTGCCGGGCTGGAGGAGATCAGCGGCGGCGACATCATGCTCGACGGCCGCAGCCTCAACGCGGTCGCGCCGCGCGACCGCGACATGGCGATGGTCTTCCAGGACTATGCACTTTATCCGCACATGACGGTTTCGGAGAATCTGGGATTCTCGCTGAAGATGCGCGATCTCCCTGCCGACCAGATCGACGAGAAGGTGCGAGACGTCGCGCAAATGCTCGAACTGGAGCCCTATCTCGACCGCAAGCCGCGTGCGCTCTCCGGCGGTCAGCGCCAGCGCGTCGCGCTTGGCCGCGCGCTTATCCGCGACCCCAAGGTTTTCCTGTTCGACGAGCCCCTGTCCAACCTCGATGCCAAGCTGCGCGTCGGCATGCGCATGGAAATCCGCAAGCTCCAGGCAGCGCTCGGCACCACAAGCATCTACGTCACGCACGACCAGACCGAGGCGATGACCATGGCTGATCGCATCGTCGTGCTGCGGCTTGGCGAGGTCCAGCAGATCGGGTCACCGAACGAGATCTATCAGCGCCCGGTGAACAGCTTCGTGGCAACCTTCATCGGCTCGCCGCCTATGAGCCTTGTGCCGGCGCTGATCGACAAAGACGCCGGCGGCGCCGTGCTGGATTTCGGCGGAGGCCATCGGCTGCCGCTGCGGGCGGGCCGAGCTGAAGCAACGCGCCGTGCGGGCGTCGACCAGGTCGATGTCGGCTTGCGCTCCGAACATATAGGCCTCGCCGGGGACGCGCCGGATGCCGACACCTTCGTCTCGGACATCGTCCTGGTGGAGGATCATGGCGCCGACTCCATGGCCGTGGTTCGGTTGGGCGGACGCGAGGTCATGGCGCGCGTGCGCCCGGGCAGCGTCCGTGTCGGCGAGACGTTCCGTCGCTTCACCGTCGATCTCAACGCGATCCATCTTTTCCACCCCGAAACAGGCATGCGGCTTGTCTAGGCGGCGGCGATGAAGCGCTCCCGCGAAAGCCGCTCCGTCTTCTGCCTCGGGCTGGCGCTCCAGGACACTATCCTCACACTCGACCGGATCCCCGATCAGGCTGTGAAGGTCTATGCAAAGGGGCGTCGTCAGGTAGGCGGCGGTCCTGCCGCGACGGCGGCGGTGACGGTGGCACGGCTCGGCGGGCATGCGTCGATCGCGGCGCGGACAGGCGAGGACAATATCGGGGCCACGATTCGCGCGGAATTCGAAGCATGGGGTGTCGATACCACTTGGCTGCGTGCGTTCCGGGACGTGCAATCCTCCGGTGCGGTTGTGCTGGTGGATTCGAGCGGCGAACGGCTCATCGTGGCCTATGCGGACCCCGACTTACCTTCGGCGGCGGACTGGCTCGAACCGAAAAGCTGGGGCGACGCGGTGTTGTGCGACCTGACCTGGCCCGAAGGCGCGCTGCGATGCCTGCACGCCGCCCGGGCCGCCGGCACCCCCTCGCTGCTCGATGCCGACATCTCACGCCACGCATCAGGTACGGTCGCCGCGATCGTGGAAGCTGCCGGCCACGTCATCTTTTCGCGTCCCGGCCTTGCGCAGTTTACTGGTACGGACTCGATAGAAGAGGGTCTCGGGATCGCACGGCGCTCCTCTCACATGTTCGTCGGCGTGACGGACGGTGCGGATGGGCTCTACTGGCTGGAGAACGGCGAGGTCCGCAATGCGCTGCCGCCGCACGTCGAAGTCGTCGACACGACGGGCGCCGGTGACGCTTTCCATGGCTCGTTTGCGCTGGCGCTCGCGCATCGTCGTCCGATTGCGGATGCGATCGCCTTTTCCAATACGGTGGCGGCTCTGAAATGCAGCCGCCCGGGCGGCCGCGCCGGTCTTCCCGATCCGGCTGCTCTGCGCAGGTTCGCCCCCGGACTCGACCTTGACTGGCTGACGGTCGGCGCGTGACCCGGGGCAATCGCGGCGTTGCCGGACGTGATCCTTTCGGCAATGCGACCCGCCTCGTCGCCCTAGAACGTTGGCGGTGTGCAGGTCCAAAGGATGCTGGCGGGTTCGTCGCCGGTGTTGCGGTAGGAATGCGGCACGTGTGAACGGAAGCAGAAGGCGTCGCCTGCCTGCAGGCTGTGCACGACGCCGTCGAGATTCAGGTCGATCCTGCCGCGCAGCACATAGCCGGTTTCTTCGCCTTCATGGGTGATGGCCTCGCCGCTCTTGCCGCCGACATCGATGTGGTGGATCGTGCTCTGCAGCAGGTGACCGCCCTTGTAGGGAATGATGCGTTCGAATGAAACGCCGGCGCCATCACCCGGCCGGTTGTCGAGCGTCACCACCGGCCGCTGGCCGGCGCGGAAGACGGGCGCGTCCTCCGGCTCGGTTTCGTCGAAGAGCCAGCTGATGTTGGTTTCCAGCACCCGCACCAGCCGGTGGATCAGCGGCAGCGAAGGCAGCGCCTTTCCGTTCTCGGCCTTGGAGAGCAGGCTCTCCGAGCAGCGGCTGCGGCTGGCAAGCTCCTTCAGCGTCAGGCCCTTGGTCTGACGCGCCAGCTTGAGCTTGATGCCGACCCGGCGCCGGGCGTCCGACAGGTTCTCGATTTCCCGGTCGAGCACCGACCCTGCCGCATCCATCATTTTATCGGACCTCCTTGGTCCGTTGATTTGATCGCCGGCTCAGTGCGCCATACCGCCGTCAACCATCATCGATTTGGCGGTAATGTAGCGCGCCTCCTCGGAGGCAAGAAACACATAAATCGGCGAGACCTCCGCCGGCGTTCCCTGCCTTCCGAGCGGCACGATACGGCGGACGACTTCTCCGTGCGACTCGACGCCACCCATATAATCAATAGCCGGCGTGTTGAAGGGGGTGTCGATCCAACCGGGCAGGACGGAGTTGACGCGGATGTTGGCCGGGGCCAGTTCCTGTGCGAGCGCGGTGGTGAAGGCGATGACCGCGCCCTTGGCGGCGGCATAGGCGGTCATGCCCGGCGCGCCACGCAGGCCGGCGAGCGACGATGTGGTGATGAAGCTGCCACCGCCGGCGCGCTTCATGGCCGGCGCAGCATGCTTGGCCGCAAAGAAGGTGCCGCGCGCATTGACGTTGAAGATCGCGTCCCAGGTCGCTGCTTCGACGCTTTCGATGGCACCAGTGCGCATCAGTCCGGCCAGAAAGACCAGTGTGTCGAGGCCGCCGAGTACGCGCTCGGCATAGTCGACAGCGTGGCGCACCGAGTCCTCGTCGCGCACGTCGCAGGCCACGCTGTGGGCGGTTGCGCCATGCGAGCGGGCCAGCGCCGCCGCTTCCACGGCCGCCGGCTCGTTGATGTCGGCCACCACGATGGCCGCGCCGTTGCGGGCGAAGTCCTCGACGCAGGCACGTCCGATGCCGGTTGCCGCGCCGATCAGCAAAGCCCTTTTGCCAGCAAGTCTCATCTGTTTGTTCTCCTCATTGCGCGAAGCGCGGTCACGCCTGTGCGGCTGTTCCGATTGTCGTCTTTGGCCAGGAATTGACGAGCGCGGTCCAATAGAGCGCACCATAGGGAATGAGCGCGTCGTTGAAGTCGAAGCCCGGATTGTGCAGCGGGGTGCGGTGGCCGTTACCGATCCAGGCATAACAACCCATCTTGGCGTCGAGCATGAAGGCGAAATCCTCCGACGCCATGCTGGGCTCGAATTCGGTGATCACCGACTGCTCACCCCAGGTCTCAGTGGCGATGACTGCGGCAGCGGCGGCCACGCCCGGATCGTTGATGGTGGCAGGATATTTCGGCGTGAAGGCGAGCGCTGCTTTCACATCGTGCGCGATGGCGATGCCGTTGACGAGCTGCTCCAGTCGCTGCTGCACGGTTGCCCGCGCCTGGTCGGAGAAAGCCCGCACCGTGCCGTGCATCACGACTTCCCCCGGCAGGGCATTAAGCGAATTGCCGCCATGGATCTGCGTCAGCGATACCACGACCGGTTGCATGGCATCGATGGCGCGGCTGGTGATGCTCTGCATGCTGCTGATCAGCGCGCCTGCCGCGACGATGGCGTCGGTGCCGAGATGCGGCAGGGCGGCGTGCACGCCGGAGGCCTTGATGGTGATGGTGAAAAGATCCATCGCTGCCATCATCGGCCCGGGCTTCACCGCAACGGTGCCGAGCGGCAGGCCCGGCCAGTTGTGCAGCCCGAACACCGCGTCGACAGGAAAACGCTCGAACAGGCCTTCCTCGACCATCTTGCGGCCACCGCCTTCGGCTTCCTCGGCCGGTTGGAAAATGAAACGCACGCTGCCGGCGAGACGGTGGCGGGAAAGATAGTCGGCGGCTGCAAGCAGCATGGTCATGTGCCCGTCATGGCCGCAGGCATGGCTTACGCCCGGGTGACGCGAGCGGTAGGTCAGCTTGCTTTCTTCAAGGATCGGCAATGCGTCCATGTCGGCGCGTAATCCAAGCGTCGGCCCGGGTTCGTCGCCTTCCAGCGTTGCGACAAGCCCGGTTCCCGCGAGGCCCGTCTCTACAGCGAGACCCATTTCGCTCAGGCGTTCCGCGACATAGGCGGCGGTCTTGTGTTCCTGGAAGGCCACTTCCGGGAACTGATGCAGATGCTGGCGCCAGCCGGCATAGACCGACTGGCGGTCGCGGAAAAAAGCCTCTGCCGATCCCATGCGCCGACTTCCATCCTGATTTTCACTGAGGGTCACGCAGGCGCTCCGTTCGATGGGCTTGCGGCATCTGCCGGCGGCAGGCTGTCGGCACGCAGATGGCAGGCGCTTGTGTTCACGCCGATATCGGCGCCGCGAACCGGATCGTCGATGGCGCAGCGATCGAACGCGAACGGGCAGCGGGTGCGGAAACTGCAGCCCGGCGGGATGTCGATCGGGTCCGGCGGCTCGCCCTCGAGGAGATAAGTCTCCATCCGGTACGGCTTATGCTCGACGGTCGGTACGGCGCTGAGAAGTGCCCGTGTGTAGGGGTGGGCCGAACGTTCGAACATGGTTTCGTTGTCGGCGAGCTCGACGATGCGACCGAGATACATTACCGCGATGCGCGCACAGACGCGCCGCACCATGGCGAGATCGTGGGATATATAGACATAGGTGATGCCGCGCCTGGCCTGCAGCGTTTCGAACAGGTCGAGCAGCTTTGCCTGTTCGACCTGGTCGAGCGCCGACAGCGTTTCGTCGAGGATCAGCAGCTCAGGCTCAAGCACCAGCGCACGGGCAATGTTGACCCGCTGCCGCTGGCCGGCGCTGAGGCCAACCGGCAATTGATCGTAGAGTGTTTCCGGCAGGCCGACCTCGGTCATCACCGCCTTGACCTTGGTCTCGATCTCGTTGCGGTTGCCGAGCCCGTGGATCAGCAACGGTTCGGCGATCGTGCGGCCGATCGAACAATGCGCCGCGATGGCATTGTAGGGGTCCTGCAGCAGCAACTGGAATCGTCGCCGCAGCGCCAGCAGGTCGGCACCGCGCAAGGAGGCAATATCCTGGCCTTCGAACAGGATCTGTCCGCTGTTCGGCGCCTCGAGGCAACTCAACAGCCGCGACAGTGTGGACTTGCCGCAGCCCGATTCCCCGATGATGCCGAAATTCTCGCCACGACGAACGGTGAAGGAGACGCCACGCACCGCCTTGACCTTGCGATGGGCGAAGATCGCCTTGCGGTCGCGGACTTCGTAGGTCTTTTCGACATCCCGGACATCGAGCACGACTTCGCCGGAAGATGGCTGGGGAATTGTTCCGCCGAGCGACCAGAGTTTCGGCACCTTGGCGATCAGCTCGCGCGAATAGGCGTGCTGGGGCTTGTGCAGCAGGTCGGAAACCGGGCTGTGCTCGACGATGCGCCCACGATCGAGCACGATCAGGTCGTCGGCGATCTCGGAAACGATGCCGAGAGACGACGAGATGAACACCACCGCGGTATCGAAGTCTTTCTGCAGGTCGCGCAGCAGGCGCAGGATCTGCGCTGCCACCGTGACGTCGAGCGGCTGGGTGATGTTGTCGGCGATGAGCAGTTTGGGGTTGGAAACCAGTGCATCGACGATCAAGGCACGCTGCATCATGCCGCCGCTGAACTGGAAGGGGTACTCGTCGAAGCGCTGGGCCGGCGAAGGGATGCGCACGGCATCGAGCGTGTCGATGACGCGCTTGTGTGCCGCCTCGCGCGAAAGCTGCGGCGACACCGTGCGCAGCTTTTCCAGGATCTGGTGCCCGACCGGCACGGTCGGATCGAGCGCGCTGGTCGGGTTGGCGCCGATATAGGCGATCTCGCGTCCGCGCAGGCGTGCCATCTCGGCTTCCGGCAACGTCAGAAGATCGAGCCCGCCATAGCGGACGGTTCCGCTGGTGACCTTGAGCGGCTGCCGCACCCAGTTGACCAGTGCCCGCGACAGGATGGTTTTGCCGGAGCCGCTTTCGCCAATGATGCCCAGCACCGAGCGGGCATTCACCGTCAGGTCGATATCCGAAAGCAACTGCCGTTCGCCGGTGGTGCCGGTTATGGCGACCGAGAGGCCGCGCACGGCCATCAGCGGTTCGGCGGAAGTCCCCGCAGGGAGCGTTATGATATTGCTCATCACGCGCCTCCTTGCAGGATCTGGTTGCGCGCCCGTTCCAGCACGCCGCCCATCAGGTTCAGGCTGCTGAGCGCCAAAGCGAGCAGCACACCGGGCACGATGGTGATCCACCAGGCGTTGAGCAGATATTGCGTGCCGGACGAGATGATGGTGCCGAAGGTCGGGGTCGGCGGCTGGATGCCGATGCCGATGAAGCCGAAAATGGCTTCGAAGATCATCATGCGTGCGATGTCGAGCACCGCCACGAAAGCGATCGGCGGCAGGATGTTCGGGGCGATGTGACGGACCATGATGCGCAGGTCGCTCGCGCCGAGGATCTTGGCGGCGCGCACATATTCCTTCTGCCGTTCCGACAGCGTCACGCCGCGCGACACACGGGCATAGACCGGCCAGCTGGCCAGGATCAGCACGGCGATGACCGAAGCCGGCGAGGGCCGCGACATGCCGAGGATGGTGATGGCCAGGATAACCACCGGGATCGACATCTGCACGTCGGTCAACCGCATCAGGATCACGTCGACCCAGCCGCCACGATAGCCGGCATAGATGCCGATGGCGCAGCCGATCACGAACATGCCGATGACGCTGACCACGCCGATGGCGAAGGCATTGCGCAACCCGATCAGCGAGCGCAGCAAAAGGTCGCGTCCGAGCTGGTCGGTGCCGAGGAAATGCGGCAGCTTGCCGCCTTCCATGAAGAGCGGCGGCAGGAATTTGTCGGTCACGTTCATCTTGGTGGCCGAGGCGTCGATGATGAAGGGGCCAAGCATGGTGAGCAGTGCCAGCGCCAGGAATACCGAGGCGGCCACGCGCATCTCGGTATAGCTCCAGGCGCGGCGCAGGATCCGGGCGGTCACGCCGCGGCCCCGGGTCGGCTGGCTGGATTTCGGCAAGGTAGCTTGTGCGGTCGAACTGTTCATCTGCCGGCCTCAGAACTTCAAGCGGCGGTCGATGGTCGTCGAAGCGAAGTCGACGAGCATGTTGATGGCGACCAGCACGCCGCTGGCCAGGATCGCGACGGCCTGGATGATCGGGAAATCGCGCTGGAAGACGGCGTTGATGGTCAGCATGCCGAGTCCGGGATAGCTGAAGATGTATTCGACGACGAACAGCCCGCCGAGCAGCATGCCGATCATCTGCGCGCCAAACAGGTTGAACAGCGGCACGGCGGCATTGCGCAGGACATGCCTGGCGATCATGGCGCGGCGCGACAGGCCGCGTACCAGGCCGACATCGAAATAGGTCTCGCCGAGATTGGCGGCGACGGAGACGGAGATGGCACGGATGAGCACCGGCGACAGCTCGATGGCCAGCACCATCGCCGGGATGATCGTGTAGGCAAACCCCTTGTAGCCGATCGCCGGCAGCAGGCCGGTCTTGGCCGAGAGCAGGAAGATCAGCACCACGCCGACCCAGATGTTGGGCAGCGATACCAGGAAGGAACTGACATAGAGGCCGAGCCGGTCCGGCCAGCGCCCGCTGCGCAGCCCGGCGGCAAGTCCCAGCGGTACCGAGACCAGCAAGGTGAAGACAATGCCGAGCGCGGCAAGCTGCAGACTGTAGGGCAAGGCGGTGCCGATAAGTTCGGCTACGGAAGCCCTGCTCTCGGGATCGAAGCCTGCGCTATCCTGCGACCCGCCGGTGCTGCCGCCCTGGACGCCGCGGATGAACGATCGTCCGAGGTCTCCGCTGGCAACCTGCGTCACGAAGCGGCCGAACTGGACAAGGATCGGATCGCGCAGGCCAAGGTTTCGGGCTGTTTCCTCAAGCACGCTCGCCGGTGTCATCGGGCCGAGGATGATGCGGATCGGATCCCCCGGAACGATGCGCAGCAGCGTGAAGATCACGAAAGCGACGAGAAGCACGATGACCAGACCCTGGCCGATGCGTCGCAGGAAAAATTCGATCGCGAATGCCATGAACTCTTTCTCAGGCAACAGGCGCAGGCGACAGCCGGACCGACCGGCGCTGCGCGGAGCATGATCCGGAGATCATGCGCGAGACAAAGTGACGTGCGGCACCACCGGTGCCGCACGCGTCTGTCGGGTTCAGGCGAGTGTTGCCTTGCTGAGATCGATCGGGCCGTTCGGATAGAAGTAGACGCCCTGCAGGTTCTTCGACATGGCTCGCAGGAACACCGACGAGAACAGCGAGACGCTCGGCACCTTGGCGGCGATCAGCGGCAGGGTTTCCGTTTGCAGGATCTTCAGCCGTTCGTCGGTCGAGGCGGCATTGCGCTCCTTGTCGAGCGAGGCGTCGATTTCGGGGTCGGAGACGCCGTTGATCAGAGCGAACTTCGACAGGTAGTTCGGGCGAAGCACGAGGTCCGGCTCCGGCGAACCGGTGATCCAGCCGACATCGACAATGTGCCCCGGACCCTGGCCGTCGGCGCGACGGTAGAGCTGTTCTTCCCAGGCCGCCGGCTCCAGTGTCGTCAGCTTCACCGGGAAGCCCTGTTCCTGCAGCATCGCGGTGATCAGTTCGCCATATTCGCGCGTCTTCGGGTAGAAGCCGACCGAGGTGATGTATTCGATCTCCGGCAGGCCCTGGCCTTTCGGGAAACCAGCCTCGGCGAGGAGCTTCTGGCTGAGTTCCGGATCGAATTTCGGATAGCTGGCAACGTCGGTGTAGCCGAATTTCACCGGCGAGATATGGCAGTTGGAGGCCTGTCCGGCGTCGCCGACCACGGCCAGGACCTGTTCGCGGTCGATGGCGTGGACCGCGGCAAGGCGCACGCGCACGTCGTCGAAAGGCGGCTTGTTGCAGCGGAAATGCAGATATTTGTTTTCGCTCGACAGGCCGCGCTGCGTCGTGATGTTGGCCTCCTTGGAGAGCGAGGCATATTGCTCGGGCTCCAGGCGCTCGGTCAGGTGGTACTGGCCGTTCAGCAGGCCAAGCACGCGCGTGTTGGCATCGGGTACATAGTTCCACAGAACGGTCTCGATCTGCGGCTTGCCTTCGTGGAATTTGTCGAACGCCTTGAAGATGATCTGGTCGCCCTTGGTCGCTTCATAGCGGAAGGCGCCGGTTCCGTTCGGCCGCTGCTTGAGCACGTCCGGGTTGGCGACATCCTTGGCCGACAGGATCGGCAGGAAGGCGGAGACGTACCAGAAGTTCAAGGCCGGATAGCCGAACTTCTCGGTCTTCAGCCGTACCGTGTAGTCGTCGACGATTTCCACTTCGACCTGCCCCGGATACCAGGCCGATGCCGGCCGGCTCGGCTGCGAGGCATATTCGTAGGTGGCCTTGACGTCCTCTGCCTTGAATTCCTTGCCGTCATGGAAGGTGACGCCCTGGCGCAGCTTGTACTCCAGGGTGAAAGGATCGATCACTTTCCATTCGACCGCCAGGTCGGGAAGGATTTCGCCCGGATTTTCCGCTGTCATCGGGCACTTGGTCAGATGGCCGAAGAGAAAGCCTTCAGCGGTGATCTGCGGTGCAACCGTGTGGGAGCTCGGGTCCCAGCTGCTGGTGACGGTGCCGGCAGCCGCAAAGGACAACGTCTTGCCGTCCTGCGCGAAGGCGCTGCCCAGTTTGCCTGTCGGTCCGATGATCAGTGAGCCTGCGCCAAGCGCGGTCGCGCCGGCCAGGAACATACGCCTGGTCGTTTTCATATTTCCCCTCCCATTGGTGCAAAGTCAGAAACTTAGCACGTGAAGGATTCAACTATGGTGAGTGATTGTCAAGTGACTTGAATGAAAAGTCATGCGTCTTGAATTTGAACCTTCGCTCAAGGGATTTCGCTCACGTGCCAGGTTGGTTGCGAAGTTTGACATGTATACGCGCTGTCGCTGGCCGTGTTGTGCGATTCAGGGGCTTTGTGAGTTCGCGCCGTCACAGCTTCAGGACGCTGTTGCCTCATAACTCACGCGAATAGCAGGCTGCGATCTTAGTATTGGACGGAATAGATTTTGATGTGGTTTGGTTCGGCTTCAAATCGAAGGGACATTGCCGATGGACGACCTGACCCGGTGCGTGATCACGCCGAAAGTGAAGACGGAGGGGTTCGATTCCCTGGGGCCGGCGGTCTATCGCGCCTCCACCATCGTTTTCGAGAACGCTGCGGCCTACGCCAACCGCCTCTCAAGAGGCCCGGACGGTTACTCCTACGGCCTCTATGGCACGCCGACGACGCGCGCATTGGAGCACAAGGTCACCGAGCTGGAGCAGGGCCGCCGCACGCTTCTGGTACCGTCCGGCCAGGCCGCCAACACCATCGCGATGCTTGCCTTCCTCAAGGCCGGCGACAAGATCCTGATTGCCGATACAGCCTATCCGCCGATGCGCGATTTCGCCGACAGCGACCTGCAGAAGTTCGGCGTGACCGTCGTTTATTACGATCCGGCATCACCGTCCGAGGTCGAGCGTTTGATCGACAAGCGCACCAGGATCGTCTGGTGTGAGTCGCCGGGTTCGACGACCATGGAAGTGCAGGACTTGCCCAGGATCGCGGAGATTGCCCATCGGCACGGCGCGCTGGTCGGCTGCGACAACACCTGGGCGACGCCTTTGAATTTCAAGCCGCTTGTACACGGTGCCGACATCGTCACCGAGGCCTTGACCAAATATGTCTCGGGCCATTCGGACGTGCTGATGGGATCGATTACCGTGTCGGACGAAGCGCATTTCCTGACCATCCGATCGAGCATGGGAAGGCTGGGCATAGGTGTCTCGCCGGACGATGCCTCGCTGGTCTTGCGCGGCATGGAGACCTTGGGCATCAGGATGAAGCACGCTCATCAGGGAGCGATGGCCGCTATCGAGTGGCTGCAAGGTCATCCGCTGGTGGAGCGTGTGCTTTATCCCGCGCTTGCCGATTGCCCCGGCCATGACATCTGGAAGCGCGATTTTCTCGGCGCCAGCGGTGTGTTCAGCGTCGTCTTTGTTCCTGAAGCCGTCCAACACATTTCAGCGGCGCTCGACGCGCTCGAGACCTTCGCCATCGGTGCGTCGTGGGGCGGCACACGAAGTCTTGTCGCCCCGATGCCGGTCAAGGTGAACCGCACAGCCACGAGCTGGGCCGGCGACGACATGGTCTTGCGCATCAGTATCGGACTGGAAGCACGAGAGGACCTGATGGCCGATCTCCAGCGCATGCTGAGTGCCGTTGAGATGCGGGTCGCGGCAGACCTTGCGCGTGCGGAGCCCTACGCGATGCCGGCCACCTGAATGCGAGCCTCGACACAGCGGTCCAAGAAGCAAAAGAGAACCCGACAGCGTGGCTGCCGGGTTTGACTAGTGGAGTGTCGATCAGTTGGTCAGAAATTGCGCTGGAGACGAACCATTCCGGAGAATCCGTCGTCGTCCGTTCCCGGCTTGCCGTCATCGAGGTTGAAATAGGCGATTTCCGGTGTGATGACGAAACCCGGCACCGCTTCGTAGTTGACGTTGGTGACGACAGCGAAATGGTTGTCGGCCTGTCCGCGCGCGGCGCCCGAGCCCTTGCTGACGCCAGAGTCGCTGTATGATGCCTGCAGGTTGAACTTCAGCTTGGTGTTGATGCGGTACGAGCCGCCGGCCCACACTGCCCAGTCGCCCTTCCAGGGCTTGTAGTAGTTGAAGCTGTCTTCATCGCCGCTGCCGTAGCCGGCCATCACGAACAGCGAGAGTTGCTCGTTGATCTTGCCATCGAGCCGCGCCTTGATCGCCCCTTCTTCGTAGTTGGCGTCATAGCCCGCGACGACTGTGACAGCACCCCATTTGCCAGCATACTTCACGCCGCCGACGACGTGCGGGACGTAGGAGTCGAGCGTATAGTCGGCGCCGTACGAGCTGCCGCCCTGTTCGAGCGAGACGACCGCTGAAAGACCGTTGTCGTTCTTGTAGGTATAGCTGATCAGGTTGGTCTCGACCGGGCTGTAAGGCACGATGTCGTCGCCGATGACGGAGCCAGCGTAGTTGGCAAAGGTCTCGAAGACCGATTCATCCTTGCCGATGCGCAGGCCGCCGAGCTGGACCCAGCCATAGTAAAGGGTGACCAGATTGGGATCGCCGTGATAGCCGTCCCGGTACGAGAAATTGGTCTGCGTGAACGTCGACAACGTGCCGAGTTCCGTCTCGCTTCCGGTCCAGGTGCGAAGCGAGAAAC
The DNA here is from genome assembly GCF_002858745.1 of Mesorhizobium loti. Taxonomy (GTDB): domain Bacteria; phylum Pseudomonadota; class Alphaproteobacteria; order Rhizobiales; family Rhizobiaceae; genus Mesorhizobium; species Mesorhizobium loti_F. The sequence goes on from NZ_PJRO01000020.1 coordinate 82,633, forward strand.
GCCCTTGCATGTGATAGGTATCATCCGTGCCACCGGATTTGTCCGCAACATCATTGTGGCCGCCATAGGGGCCGTCGCCAGCACGAACTTCGTAGCGGACGAAACCACCGACACGCAGGCAGGTCTCGGTGCCCGGAATGTAGAAGTAACCGGCACCATAGATGTCGCAAATGCGGACGTATTCTGCGGTTTCAGGTTCGGCGACGACTGGGTTATCTGCTGAGTATGCGGCAAACGAGATCGTACTCAGCGCCGATGCGCTAAGCAAAAGATACAGATTTTTCAATTTCCCCTCCAGATAAGATCTGTCGCAGATCTTAATTTGCTAGCGTTTTGCGCTTAGCTGCAGTTTGGAGGGTATTTTTCGATCACAAAATGTTCAAACCACTTATTAGAATGGGCTTTTGAAATTTCCTCACGGCTTCGTTATCGACGCCGTGGCTGTCCGGCGGGGCTCACAGACCGGTTATGGCGATCCCTGCGCCCGATACCTTGTAGTTGCGGTTGATCCAGATCAGCACCGACGTCAGCGCTTCCGCCGCGGCTGAATTCGCAAGGACGCCCCCGGCGATTCCGCGATTGGCCACGACGCCAGCCAGTTCGATCACGATGTCACGGGCCTCCTTGTCGTCGCTGAACACCAGCACGTCGCAGTCGGCTCGTCCGCCGGCATGGAGCTTGCTGGCGCCGACATTGTGAAAGGCGGAAACGACGCGGACGCCGTCACCCAGAAGCCGCTGCGCGATCTGCGCGGCCGAGCCGCCTTCGGGCAACTGCACCACGCTGACCTTTGGAGGCACCAGCGGGACGGCGGCATCGACCAGGATCTTGCCTTGCAATGCAGGCTTGATTCCTTCCAGCGTCGCCTCGTGACTGGCAAAGGGAACCGCCAACACGACGACGTCGGCCGCCGCCGCTGCGCCGATATTGTCATTGCCCTTCGCCAGGCCGCCGAGTTCTGCTGCGAACGCCTCCGCCTTGTCGCGCGTGCGGGAGCCGACGACGACTTCATAACCTGCCGCGGTCCAGGCCCTGGCAAGGCCGGAGCCAAGGTCGCCGGTTCCACCAATGATGCCGATGATCGGTCTGTCAGGCATTCTGGTACTTTCCGCTTCCTGGGATCGAGCGCGCACCGATGGGGTTAGGCGCGCTTCACGAGTTCGACTGCCTTCGCCAGCTGCTTGAGCTGGTTGGGATGGTCGTACATCGGATGCAGCACGATCTCGTCGACACCTTTGGCGATGAGCTTGCGCAATCCCTCGGCACATTCCTCCGGTGGGCCGAACACCGCAACGCGGTCGGCCATGCCCTCGACGCTGTAGACGGGATTGTCCTTGAAGCCGACCGACAGGATCTGCTGCACGCGGTCGCGCGCCTCCTCACGCGTCGGCTCGACCGCCGCATAGACGTTGACGGAGATCGAGAAGCTGGCCGGGTCGCGGCCGCTGACTGCCAGTTCGTCGCGCAGGATCGCCATTTCCTGGTCACGCTCTTCCGCCGGAATCATCGCCGCTCCCGTCCAGCCATCGGCGATCGCAACCGCTCGGCGCAGGGCGGGTTCGCTGCGCGCGCCGATGATGATCGGCGGGCCGGGCTGCTGGACAGGCTTGGGCTGCATGCGAATGCCCGAGAAGGAATAGATCTCGCCGTCGAAGTCGGCTTCGCCTTCGGCCCAGAGCGCGCGCATGACGGCAATGCCTTCCACCAGGCGCACTGTCGGCTTGTCTGTCGGGATGCCCAGTGCTGCCAGCCGCGGACGATGATAGGCGTTGCCCACCCCCATGCCGACGGTCAGGCGGCCCTGCGACAGCTGGTCGATGGTTGCGAGATCACGCGCCAGCACGGCCGGATTGCGGTAGCCGGAAAACAGCACGGAAATGCCGAGCCGCATGTGCTTGGAGATGCCCGCCGCGTAAGAAAGCTGGTGCAGCGGATCGAGCGAGAAATTCTTGTCGTTCAGCGTGTCCTGCGTCCAGATGCCGTTGAAGCCGAGGTCTTCGGCCAGACGGATGAAATCCGCGAATGTCGAGGGATCACCTCTCAGGCCAACGGAAAAGGATGTGGGCCGATTGGCGGCCGATCCTCCTGGGTAAGTCTTTGTCAAAGTACGTCCTCCGTCGTTCTGCGTGCCGGTTGGGATCCGGCTGTTCAGGGAAATCTTTTCGCCGTCACAGGAACAGCTCCTGGGTTACCGGGCGAAGCACGTCGCGCGCGCTGCTTGCCAGGACGGCTTCCCACTCGAGGCCGCGCATGACGACGACCGGCAGTCCGGCGTCCTTCTGCATGAGCAGGCCGGCAGCTGCGGCAACTTCATCGGCAAAGGCCGGAAGCGTCGCTTTCAGGCCACGTCCATAGGCGTCGGTTCGCCCGGCCCAGTCGACGATAGCTGGAACGCCGGCAATGCCGATCGCTACATTGACCAAACCGTTGCGCCAGGGGCGGCCGAACGTGTCGCTAACGATCACGCCGATCGGAGCGCCGTATCTGGCTTCGAGGCCGGCGCGTATCGCACGGGCACTGGCGTCCGGATCTTCCGGCAACAGGAGCAGCATGCCGTCGCGGCCATCGCCCAGATTGGATTCGTCGATGCCTGCATTCGCGCAGATCCAGCCATGGCGGTGGCGTGTGATCAGCAGTCCATCCGGCGGCTGGCGCCGGGCTCGGATCACGTCGCTCGATTCCGAGAGGATGGCTTCGACCTTGTGTGGATCCTTTCCGATCTCGGCGGCCAGGGACATGGCTTCCTGCGAGGGCTGGAACTGCTTGGCCGGAAACATGCGCCCTTCGCTTTTCGAGACGATCTTTTGCGCGATCACCACGATGTCGCCGGCTGTAAGTACGTGGTTCGTCCTGACAAGCGCCTCTGCAATCAGCGTGGCCAGATCGTCGCCAGCCGCGACTTCCGGTATCGTGGCGACGGAAAAACATTCGGCCTCGGCGGGGCTGCGAGACGCTTCGAAATGGTCGCGCAGGTCCTGCGGCGTGTCGACGTCCTTTGACAGATAGGCAAGCTGCAGCTTCTCGCAGGATCGACCACTTTTGCGTGCTGCCACCTCATGCGCGTTCGCGGAGTTCGGGCCGTAGCAAAATGGGATCGCATCGGGCGGTGTCAGCAGCAGCGCATTGGTGCCGCCGTCGGCTGAAACCCCGATAACGACCTGACATCGTTCGCGGGCAGCAAGAAGCCGGTGGACTTCTTCGTCGACGAGGGTCGCGATGTCGGCGTGGACGACGAGGAGCGATGTCGCGCCGATCCTGATCGCCCATTCGCCGGCGCGGCTGGCCGCGGCGTTGATGCCGTCGGCTCCGGTCTCCTCGATGATCGATGCTCCGTATTTCCGGCTGATCGCTGCCGTTTCCTGCGAGGCGGTAACAACGCCGATCGGGTCACCGGCATGCGTTCGTTTGAAGAACTGCAGCGTATTTTCGAACAGCAACAGGGCCAGCCTTTCGCGCGCATCATTGGCCAACACCGCGCTGAGGCGCGTTTTCGCTGCCGCCGGGTCCTTCATGAGAATGGCGATCGCGACGGTCACGATGCGGCCCTTTCGCAGTGGCCTTGCAGCGCTGCCGCCCAGGTCAGGATCTCAACGGCAAGACGCTCCGCATCTTCCGGGTTGCGCATCAATATGTCGGTGGGCAACACCGACAGGCCACGCTCCTGAAGGTCATCTGTTTCAACCAAATCCTGTGTATCGATGGCAAACCCATCAAGCAGGCCATTGTAGCGTTCGGCAACGCCAGTTGTGGTCGTCTCGATGCCGAGCCCAGTCAACAGTCGGGCGAGCGGACCTTTGACGGCCTTGCCGCCGATGAGGGGTGACACACCGATCCTCAGGGCTCGCGAGGCGGTTATGGCGGAGCGGAAACCGTCTATGCCGAGAATGGGTTCGATCGAAAGCAGAGGATTGCTGGGGGCAAAGACAATCAGCTCCGCAGCCTCGATCGCTGCCAGCGCTTCGGTGCTTGCCTTCGCTTTTTCCGCTCCGTCATAGCGAAGTTCCAGGACCTCCGGCTCGCACCGGCGCCCGACGAACCATGGCTGGAAATCCATCCAGCCGTCGGCTGTCCTGAGTTTGGTCCTGATCGGGTCGTCGCTGGCCGGCAGGATGCGCGCGCGGGCTCCGAGGCGCTTAGCTGCTTCCTGTGTGATCTGGGTCAGGCTGTTTCCTGCCGCCAGTTGCCAGCTTCGCCAGATATGCAATCCGAAGTCCGCATCGCCCAGTTTCATCCAGGTCGGGGCGGCAAGCGTCCTGAGCACATCCAGGGCGCGCACGGTGTCATCCGCCACGCCCCAGCCCTGCTTGCGGTCGATGCGGTCGGAAAGCGTGTAGATCAGCGTGTCGATGTCCGGACAGACGCGCAGGCCATAGAAATCGTCGTCGTCACCGACATTGGCGATCACCGTCAACGCTCCGGCCGGCAACGCTCGGGCAAGGCCCTCGGCCATGCGGGCGCCGCCGACGCCACCGGCAATCAGAACCACGTTGCTCGCGCTTGTCGGCATCTATCGCGCCGCCATCGCAGCGGCGCGTCCGTCAAGGAATGCAACCGGGTTGGCTCCGTGCGACCGGCCGACCAGCGGAGCGATCTCCTTGGGGTCATGGTCGGAGAAATTCTCGACTGTCCCGTAAAGCGTGTTGCGTTGCACCGGCACACGCCCCGCCGCACGGATGATCTGCACCATTTCGGAAGGCGTGATCTCCTGGCCGTGGCTGGCGCCGGCCGCGCGCGAGATGCTCTCGTTCATCAGCGTGCCGCCGAGATCGTTCGCGCCGCAGCCAAGCATGGCATGCGCCATCTCGGGCCCGAGCTTCACCCAGGAAACCTGGATGTTGTCGATATGGCCGGCCAGCATCAGCCTTGAGACGGCGTGCATCTTGAGGCTTTCCATCGCCGTCGGGCCGGGCCGCGCGGCCGGGTGGTCGCGATAGAGCCGCGTCTGCTCATGGATGAAGCCCAGCGGTACGAATTCGGTGAAGCCGCCCGTGTCCTTCTGGATGGCGCGGATGCGGGCGATGTGGGCCGCCCAATGGGCAGGGCCGTCGATGTGGCCATACATGATGGTGGCCGTTGTCCTGATGCCGGCGCCATGGGCTGCCCGGATGATGGTTTCCCATTCATCCGCTGACAGCTTGTTGCGGGTCAGCTGTAGCCGGATCTCCCTATCGAGGATCTCGGCCGCGGTGCCCGGCATCGAACCGAGCCCCGCCTGCTTGAGCCCCGCGAGATAGCTGGCGAGCGGAATGCGGCTCTTCCTGACGCCATACCAGATCTCGAATGGCGAGAAGGCATGCACATGGATTTGGGGAACGCGGCGCTTCACCGCCTCCAGGATCTGCACATAATAGTCGGCGGGCAGATCCGGATGCAGGCCGCCCTGGATGCAGACTTCGGTGCCGTCCCGGTTCCAGGCCTCTTCAGCCCGCCTCGCCACTTCGTCCAGCGACAGCCATTCCGCGCCGGCAGCATCCTTGCGGACGCCGAAGTTGCAGAACTGGCAGGCCATGTAGCAGACATTGGTGAAGTTGATGTTGCGCACCACCACGAACGTCACCTTGTCGCCGACGCGCTGCCGGCGAACGGCATCGGCGGCATGCAGCACGGCGGCGAGGTCGGCGCCTTCAGTGTTGAAAAGTGTTTCGCCCTCGACTTGCGTCAGTTCCCGCCCTGCCAGGGCAGCGTCGAGGATGCGGGCGATCGGCAAGCTCGCGGTCGCCAGGCTGGCTTCCAGCGTCGGCTTGCGGTCGATGTTGATTGGGAAGCCCGGCATATCGGTCAATTCACGATCTGGCTGCGCGCGAAGCCGTCGGCGCCGGCATGGCCTGACAGGGCGGTTGCCAGTGGCGCTGTCTCGTTCAGGAAGGCCGGGTAGACGGTCAGCCGTTCGACCAGCCGGTACCCTTGCGCGGCCGTGCGTCGTGCCAGTTCGGAAAGTTCCGGCCACGCGCGTTCCGGATTGATGTGGTCGATCGTCAGCGGCGAGATGCCGCCCCAGTCGTTGATGCCGGAAGCGATGTAATCTTCGAAGCGGTCGTCGAGGTTCGGTGGTGCCTGCAGGCTGATGGAGGGGTCAAGTATCAGCCTGGCAACCGCAAGCGTGCGCAGCATGTCTTCGTGCGAAGGCTCCAGCCACTCGGCCATCGCCGTGTCGGCCTTGGCGCGGAAGTTCTGCACGATCACCTCCTGCACATTGCCATAGCGCTGGTGGATGCGGTCGATGGCAACGAGGCTTTCAACGCGTTCCTCGAACGTCTCGCCAATGCCGATGAGGATGCCCGTGGTGAACGGAACGCCGAGCCGCCCGGCAGCCTCGATGGTTCTCAGCCGCAGCAGCGGTGATTTGTCCGGGCAGGCGTGATGCGCCATACCGGGTTTCATCAGCCGTTTGCTGACGGTTTCAAGCATCATGCCCATGGAGCCGGAAACCTCGCGCAGTTCAGCGATCTCGGCTTCGGTCAGCGTGCCCGCATTGACGTGAGGGATGAGCGAGGTGTGTGCGAGCACCAGCCTGCAAGCCTCGATGACGTAGTCGACCGTCGTCGCATGGCCAAGCCGCCGCAACGTTTCGCGGGCTTCCGGATAACGTCTCTCGGGGCGCTCGCCGAGGGAAAACAGTGCCTCCTTGCAGCCCAACCGCTCGCCGTTTCGCGCGATCTCCAGCACCTCGTCCGGTGTCAGGTAGCCGGAGCCTTCCTGGCCGGGATGTTTGACGAAGGCGCAATAACCGCAGGTGTTGCGGCACATGGTGGTAAGCGGGATGAAGACCTTGCGCGAATAGCTGATGGCGTTGCCCCAGCTTTCGTCCCGGAGAGCGGCGGCCTCTGCCCTCAATTGCGCTGTTTCCTGGCCGGCGAAGCGGGCTGTTCCGTCGATACTATGGGCCATCCGGCAACCAACCTCTCTGGACGACAACAGACCGGGACGAGCTGATGCAGCCTAGGCAATCCGGGTCTCAGACTGGTCAGCCAGAGGTGTTTGCGTCAAACGACTTAACCGAATGGATGGTTGAGTTGTGCTCAACAGTCGCGCGCAGACATGAGGCGGCAGGTTGATCGAACCTCACACGTTCGTTCGCTTTAGTCGGTTGAAACCACGTCCCCCTCGACCGCACAAACACGCGAGCAAAAACGGAGGCGCGCATGGTCGGGCGATGGATCGAGGCGGATGGCCTGCAACTGCGATATGACTTCACCAAGGGCCGTCGGGCACCGATCGTCCTGATCCACGAAATGGGCGGGACGCTCGAGAGCTGGGATGATGTCGTGCTGCCGCTGTCGGAATTCGCGTCCGTGCTGCGCTACGACCAGCGCGGCGTCGGGCTGTCGGAAAAAGTGCCAGGGCCAGTCACGGTCGATCAACTGGCTGGCGACCTTGCTGCCCTTCTTGACGTCTTGTCGATCGGCGAGCCGGTCGCGGTGGTGGGAAACGCCGTGGGTGCTTCCGTGGCGGCTGCGTTTTGCGCACTCTATCCCGATCGTGCCGCCGCCCTTGTCATGCTTGCGCCGGCGACGGGATTGAGTGCGGAAAGGCGCGAATCCGCTCTGCGGCGCATCGAGGCGATCGAGCGAAGCGGCGTGCGGGCGGCATTTGCCGATGGCGGCACGGATGTGCCGCCGCGCTTCGCTGTATTGCGCCTGGCATCCGATCCGATGGGCCTTTGCGCGATGTGGCGCATGCTCGCGGACCTGGATATGACCAGGCTGCTGCCGCAAATCGCCTGTCCGGCGCTGGTGGCGCACGCGACGCGCGACACGTCGCGCTCCGAGCGGGATATCACCCGGGTCGCCGGAATGATCCCCGGTGCGGTGATGACATCGATCAACACCACCCATTACATGGCCATGGAAACTCCACGGCTGGTGTGCCGGACCGTCACCTCGTTTCTCGATGAACGCGGGTTCCAGTAGAGCCGAAGGGTGCGGCTTGAGCTGGCCGATCGAAACTCAAGCGTGGGAATGCCACTCATCCCTATCGCGCTCGATATGCATGAGCAAAAGTCAAATGGCGGCGCCGTTTAGTCGTTTGACGGTCGAAGGGGTGCTGCCTACCGTCCGGCTGCGATGGAGAGCATCGGCAGCGTTGCAGGAACACAGAGTGGCGACAGTTCGATTTTCGGTTGAGGGGAATGTTGCAACGGTGACGCTGGATCGTCCCGAGGCAATGAATGCGATCGATCCCGAAACCGAGATCGAGCTCAAGGATATTCTGGGGCGCATCGATGCCGATGCTGCGATCCGCGCGGTGGTCCTGACCGGTTCCGGCGAGAAGGCGTTTTGCTCGGGCGCCGACCTCAAGAAAACCATGGCGATTTCGGAAACCTACGCCGCCAAGGCTTTCGGCGCGGGCGACGACAGTTTCGTTTCCAGTTTCTCGATCGACAAGCCGATCATCTGCGCCATCAATGGTTATGCGCTTGGCGGCGGCCTTGAATTGGCGCTGGCTTGCGACATCCGCATTGCCGCGGCGCATGCCCGCTTCGGGTTGCCGGAAGTCAAGGTCGGCACCATACCGGGCGCCGGTGGCACCCAGCGTCTGCCGCGTACCATCGGTGCAAGCGATGCCATGTTGATGCTGCTGACGGGCGATATGATCGACGCGCCCGAGGCGCTGCGTCTCGGCCTGATCAGCCGTGTCGTGCCGGCAGGAGATCTCTTGAAAGAAGCGCAGGCTCTTGCCGGACGGATTGCGGCCAATGCGCCGCTTTCGGTTCGGGCGATCAAGCGGCTTGTCACAGACGGCCGCGCATTGCCGCTCAACGAGGCGATCCGGCTCGAGCGGCTGGTCTGGGGATTGCTGCGCGATACCGAAGACAGGCTGGAGGGTCGGCGGGCATTTCAGGAAAAGCGCTCGCCGAATTATGTTGGCCGCTAACCTTGTCTTCGTCGGCGCGGTTGCGCAGGCAGCACCGGTCAGATGAAGGCAATGGCAACTTGCCGACGAAGTATTGCGATCGAGGAGACGTGACCGGGAATGATTGACAAGCAGCTAGAGGATGTCGCCCAGGCGCTTTCGGGAATAGCCGACGGCGCTTCGGTACTCGTTGGCGGATTCGGCGCGGTCGGGCAGCCGAACGTGCTTCTGGATGCCTTGGGCGAAATGGGCGTCAGGAACCTGACGGTCATCGCCAACAATGCCGGCTTCGAACCCGATATCGGCCTTGGCCGCCTGATCGGACGAGGCTGTGTCAGCAAGATCATCTGCAGCTTCCCGCGTGGCTCATCCACATTCGATACCTTCTACAAGGCGGGCAAGATCGAACTGGAAGTGGTGCCGCAAGGCACGCTGGCCGAGCGCATCCGCGCCGGTGGCGCCGGCATCCCGGCCTTCTACACGCCCACCGGCGTCGGTACCCAGCTCGCCGCCGGCAAGGAAACGCGGACATTCGGGGAGCGGGATTACCTGCTCGAGCACGGCCTCACTGCCGACATCGCGCTGATCGAAGCCTGGGAGGCCGATCGCTGGGGCAATCTCACCTTTCGCGGCAGCGGTCGGAACTTCAACCCGATCATGGCCATGGCCGGGCGGTTGACGATCGTCCAGGCGCAGCATGTCGTCCCGCTTGGCTCCATCCTGCCCAACGATGTCGTCACCCCCGGCATTTTCGTCGACCGTGTCGTCCACGTTCCGTGTGGCGATCCGCCGATAGCCAAGGTTGCCACGGCACAGGGAGGCACGAAATGACGGCCGGCACTTACAAACCCTGGGGCAAACTCGATATCGCGCGCCGTGTCGGCGCGGACATCCCGGAAGGCTGGTACGTCAATCTCGGCATAGGCCTGCCCACGCTGGTGGCCGACCACATTCCGGAGGACAGGGAGGTCGTGTTCCATTCCGAAAACGGCATCCTCGGCATGGGGCCGGTGCCGGCTCCGGATGAGGTGGATACCTGGCTGGTCAATGCCGGCAAGGAAAACGTCACTCTGGTGCCCGGTGCCGCCTTGTTCCACCATGCTGACAGCTTCGCCATGATCCGTGGCGGTCATCTCGATCTCTGCGTGCTCGGCGCCTATGAGGTCGCGCAGAATGGCGACCTCGCCAACTGGACGACGTCGCTCAACGATCGCGTACCGGCGGTTGGCGGCGCGATGGATCTTTCGGCAGGCGTGCGCAATGTCTGGATCATGACCACCCACACCACGAAGGACGGCCAGCCGAAACTCGTGGAGCGCTGCGGCTATCCACTGACCGCAGGCAAGGCCGTCACGCGCGTCTATTCGGATCTCGCCGTGCTCGACGTCACGGCCCAGGGATTCGTCGTCGCCGACATGGTCGAGGGGCTGACGCGGGACGAATTGCAGAAGCTGACAGCGGCGCCGCTCCACTATGCTTGAGCTTTCCGAAAGTCGGGCACGGCCCAGCGATCTGGACCGCGCCCATAGCGAGCCGGTTGAAAACGCAGTCGAAGTGACTTCAAACAAGAACAAGGGGAAGGATATGGACAAGGCTTCGACGATGACCCTGGAGGTGACCGGCCTCAGCAAGATGTTCTTCGTCTCTGACGAGAGCACGGCTGGCGGTATCCGCGAAGCGACCTTTTCGCTGAAGCCCGGCACGTTCTTCACGCTGCTTGGCCCCAGCGGCTGCGGCAAGACGACCACCCTGCGCTGTATCGCCGGCCTGGAAAGACCGGATCGCGGCCTGATCCGCCTTGGTAACGAAGTCCTGTTCGACAGTTCACGCGGCATTGCCGTGCCGCTCAATCACCGCAACATCGGCATGGTGTTCCAGTCCTATGCAATCTGGCCGCACATGACGGTGTTCGAGAACGTCGCGTTCCCGTTGCGGGTTGCCAAGGATCGCAAGTACAGCCGTGCGGAAATCACCAAGCTCGTCGACGATGCGCTGAAGCGAGTCGGGCTCGACGGTCTCCAGACGCGTTCCTCGACCCGCCTGTCCGGCGGCCAGCAGCAGCGCGTGGCATTGGCAAGGGCCATCGTCCGGCAGCCGAAGCTGCTGCTCCTGGACGAACCGCTCTCCAATCTCGACGCGACCTTGCGTGACGAGATGCGCACCGAACTCAAGCGTCTGCAGCAGCAGGTCGGCATCACCACCATCTATGTGACGCATGACCAGACCGAAGCCCTGGAGATGTCCGATCTGGTTGCGGTCATCGACAAGGGAAATGTCGTGCAGATGGCGCCGCCGCGCGACATCTACAACCGGCCGACCAGCGCCTTCGTGGCTGGCTTTGTCGGCGCCACAAACCTCGTGCGCGGCAAGGTTCGGCGCGAAGTGAATGGAAGCGGCTTCGGCTCCGTCGTGCTCGAAGGCGGGCACGAAATCCAGTGTGCGTTCCAGCAGGTGCTGCCGGCCGAAAAGGACATCGCCGTCTCGATCCGCCCGGAATCGATGAGCATCAAGCCGTTGTCCGCGCCGGTGCATGATGGCGACAATCGCCTCAAGGGCAGCGTCATGCTCAGCGGCTTCCTCGGCAACATGATCCGCTACAACGTCAAGATCGGCGAGCGCGTCTTCCAGATCAATGCCGGTCCCGAAACCATGTTCGAGATCGGCTCCGAAGTGTTTGTCGATTTCCCCGGCTCGGCCGCACTTGGCGTCCCGTGGGAGTTGGTTCCGAGCGAGCCGGCAAGGGCTACTGCGGTCTAGCCGAGGCTAGTCGCGACCCGCGAACGGAAGTTCGAAATCACTGCTATCCAGTCGAGGTGGATTCCTGGTCCGCCTCGATTTGTTTTTGGGTGGGCAAAGTCCGGACTGATCTGTGAGGTAAAAGCAAAAACGCGGGCCGAGAGCCCGCGTTCATGGTTGTTGGATCGTCCGATGTCAGGCGGCGAGGTCGCTGATCCTGGCGACATTCTGGAGCCGGATCATCTGATCGAACAGGCGGCGGGCCGTCGCCTCATCCAATTGCTTCTTGCTGCAGGCTGCAAACTTGCTCCACAGTTCCTCTTCGCTCATCCGGCGGGTCCAGTGGCCGCGCGCATAAGGAATGCTTGGGCTTTCGAGCATCGTGCCGTTCTTCAGATAGATGCGCACCCCGCCGCTGTAGCCGAGGTTGGGCTGGGTGTCGGCCGGGATGCTCTTGTCGGTCGCCGGCTTGATCACCTTCATCAGGGCCTGAACCTCTGGCCGGCTGTAGAAGGCTTCACTCAGCTCATGGAATGTCCCTTGCCGGGAAATGATGGCGCCTGCAACGCCGAGCGCAATGCTGTGGCTCGGCACGAAGTTGATGGTCGATGGCGATTTCGAGACGACGGCGTATTGCGCCTCGCTGATCATCACGTCGACGCGCTCGATCGCATCGGGCGAAACATCATGTTCCCTGACAAGATCGAGGGCTCCATCGATGGCGCGCTGGTTCATGTTGCCGAACGGATATTGCTTGATGTTGATGCCGACGGTTTCCAGCCGCCAGGCCTTGCCGAGGTCCTCGATCGGCGTATCGAGGTCGACTGCACCCTTCGGGGAAAGCGCGACCAGCATGCCGCGGCCGCTGCGCTCCAGCCCGTCCTGCGGCGTTGACATGCCTGCCTTGGCAAGCCGTGCCGCCATGACGCCGGCAGCCGCACCGCGCCCGACCTGGAAGGGGCCGACATCGGTGTCGAAACTAGCCGTGATGCCTCCGGGCATCGCAGCAGCGATGCCGATGGCGCGCAAGGTGGTTTCCGCATCGAAGCCGTGCAGGCTGCTGATGGCGATCGCCGCGGCCGTGGGCCCGAATGCCGCCGTCGCATGCCATCCCTTGCCGGCATAGGAATCAGGGTCGCGTTCCGAGAGGCGCGCCCAGGCTTCGTAACCGGCGGCATAGCCACGGATGACGTCCTTTCCGGAAGCACCACTGGCCTCGGCCTCGGCAACGAGCGCCGGCATCAGGATCGTGCTGGTGTGGCAACCGGAGAAGGCGACGTCGTCATAGACGACGCTGGTGGTCGTTGCCGAATTCACAAGCGCTGCCTCGGTGGTCGAGGCACGCTCCTTGCCGAGGAAGATGCGGGCATCGCCCTTGCTGCCGCGCGTTCCGAGCTCCGCCAGCACGATGTTGGACACGGACGTGCCGATGCCTGACATCATGACACCGACCGTGTCGGCCATGCCGGTGTTGATAGCCTCGACCGCGAGGGCGGGAATGTCTTCATATTTCAGCTTTGCCGCAAACTCGGCAAGCGTGCGGGATATGGGGGCGGGCATCGGCGGTTTCCTCTCTGATTTCCTTGATTGGGAAGCTTCGAGACGCATGTCGCGATGATCAAGCGAGCTTTCGGCAAGCCCGCGTGAGAATTCATCGCAGCAGTGCGCTCAGGCGAGCTTGAACATCGGCAGCACATCGCCGTCGGGCTGCCGTTGGATCGCGATCTCAACCGCCTTGCCGATGCGGATCGCTTCCAGGTCGCTGTCGACGATGTTGGTCATCATCGTCGGGCCCTCCTCCAGCGTGACATAGGCGATGGCGTAGGGTGGCTTGGCCTGGCGCATGATGCTGTAGGAATAGATGGTGCCGCGTCCGCTGGCCTCCTGCCATTCCGTTTCAGCGCTCGTGCAGAAGGGGCAATGGGCGCGGGGATACCAGTGCACCCGCCCGCAGCTGCGGCAGCCTTTGACCAGGAACCGGCCTTCTTCGAGCGCCGACCAGAACGGCTGTACTTCGGGATGATGCGGCAGCGTGTTCGACAGGATGGACATGATGGTTCCTATTCGCGTTCCAGGATGAGGCTCGCCGAGCCGTGACGCGTGCCGAGCAGGCCGCCGGTGCCGTGCGCCATGGCGAGGTCGCAATTGGCGACCTGCACGGCAGGATGCGCTTCGCCGCGCAATTGGCGCACCGCTTCGATGATCTTGGTCATGCCGCCGCGATGGTTGGGATGGTTGTTGCAGAGGCCGCCGCCATCGGTGTTGAATGGCAGCCTGCCGATGCCCGAGATCAGGTTGCCGTCGGCAACGAAGCGTCCGCCTTCGCCTTTCTTGCAGAAGCCGAGATCTTCCAGCTGGATGATAACGGTGATGGTGAAGCTGTCGTAGACGGAGACATATTTGATGTCGGCTGGGGTGAGCTTGGCCTCTTCGAAGGCAAGCGCTCCGCTCCTGGCACCTCCCGAATAGGTCAGGTCTACATCGCCGCCGGCGAGATGTTTGATTGCTTCGGCAGCACCCCGCACCTTGACCAGAGGTCGCTTGAGGCTGCGCGCGATCTCGGGGCGGGTGACGATGACCGCGCCGCCGCCGTCGCTGATGACGCAGCAATCCAGCCGGCGCAGCGGATCGGCAATGACCGGCGAGTTCGCCACGTCTTCGACGGTCACGACATCGCGCAGCATTGCATTCGGGTTGTGTTGGGCATGATGGGAGGCAGCCACCTTGACCCAGGCCAGTTGCTCGGGCGTGGTTCCAAACTGGTGCATGTGCCGCATCGCACACATCGCATAGGCGTTGAGCGTCGTCATGCCGAAGGGTTGTTCCCACGGGAAGTCCGGCTGCACCGGGTTGTCAACGCGCTGCGGCGCACCTTTCTGCTGGCTTTCGCTGCGTGGCCTGCCGGCCAGCGTGATCAGCGCGATGTTGCATTTTCCCGCGGCGATGGCCTGCGCGGCATGATTGACGTGCAGGATGTAGGAGGAGCCGCCCACATTGGTGGAATCGGCATGGCGCACCTTCAGGTTCATGTATTCGACAAGCGACAGCGGCCCGGTGCCCGGCGCATCGCCACCGCAGAAGTAGCCGTCGACGTCATCCTTGCTGAGGCCGGCATCGGCAAGCGCTCCGAACGCGACCTCAGCATGGAGCTGCGCCAGCGATTTGTCGGGCGCTTTGCGGGTAGGGTGCTCGTAGGCGCCGACGACATAGGCTTGTCCGTTGATGCTCATGCTTTTCCTGCTTTTTCCTGTTTTCCGGCGCTGGCGGCGGCCGCCGCCAGCTCGTCGAAATAGGTTGTCGCAACGACCGAAGGTCGCTGACTGACTGCCGCAAACCAGTTTGCCAATGAGGGGTAGGTTTCACGCCAGACGACGTCGGCTGACAGGCGGAAGTCGATGTAGCAGAGGGCCGACACGATCGCGATCTGTGCCATGTCGAAGGGGCCCCGTATCATCCTGGGTGCCTCGGCTTCGAGGGCGGTAAAGATCAGCGGCAGCTTCTCCTTCAGCGCAGCCAGGCGTCGCTCCGACTGGTCCGGCTGGTTGCGCGATTTCTCCGAAAGCAGGCTCATGAGCGCTGCGGTAAGACCGTCGCCAAGCGCCAGCAGGTGCATCATCGCGATTTCAGCGGCAACCTCGCGCGGATGCAACTGGCCTTTGCCGGGCACGAGATCTAGATAACGGCAGATCACGTTTGAATCGAAGAGCGCCTGGCCGTCATCGAGGATCAGCGTCGGGATCTGGCCCAGCGGGTTGACCGAAAGCATGGTCGGGTTCGCTGCCAGCGCGGTGACGACCATCGGCTCCACCACAATATCGCCGATTGCTCCCGTCTCGTGAGCGGCAATCAAGACCTTTCGCACATAAGGCGATCTGGTGGATCCGTAGAGTTTCATTTTTGTCATTGTTACGGCTCAGAAAAAATCAATCGCCACGTACATTTTCTGCAACGTCATCGTCTTTGCCGTCGTTGCAAAATCATTCTTCCAGGGAGCATCGGGGTAGTTGATTAGCAAGCAAAATTGCGTCAACATCGCCAGAATTCATACGTCTAGACAAATCGAAATCGCGACAATGGTCAATTGACCATTCGGAATGTCCGAATGAGTATTTCTCAAGGATGAGCATGTCGAAACGTCTTCCCCCGCTCAACGCGTTGCGTGCCTTCGAGGCTGCAGGTCGTCATGTCAGCTTCACCAAGGCCGCCGAAGAGCTTTTTGTAACGCCTGGCGCCATCAGCCGGCAGATCAAACTGCTTGAGGACGTGCTTGGCCTTGAACTGTTCGAGCGCACCAGCCGCGACCTCCGGATACCGGACGAGGCGCGCGAATATTCGATTGCGCTGGGCGATGCGTTCGAACAGATCAACCGGGCAACCAAGCGGCTGATGTCCGCACATCGGGCGCGTTCGTTGCGCATCCATTGCCCGATGACGTTCACGCTGCGCTGGTTGATGCCGCGCCTGCCGCTGTTCCATCGGCTCTACCCGACACGCCAGATCCAGCTCACCACCACTTTGCTGCCGATGCCGGCCAACCTGCTTCATCTCGGCGATGCCGACGTCGTGATCCAGATGGGCAAGGGCGACTGGCCCGACCTCATTGCGCACAGGCTGGCCGACAGTGCCTTGGTGCCGGTTTGCAGCCAGGCCTATCTGTCTTCGATGGGCGGGACGATGGCGGTGGAAAAGCTGAACGAGGCGACGCTGCTGTGTTCCATGGCCCGTCCGGACGACTGGCGCGACTGGCTCGATGCTGCGGGTGGGCATGACATCGATGACCAGCGCGGTCTGCATTTCGAAAGCTCGAGCCTCGCTTATCAGGCAGCCATCGAAGGTATCGGTATCGCCATCGGCCAGATATCGCTGATCGCGGGAGATCTCGTCGCTGGCCGCCTTGTCGCTCCGTTCGACTTCGTCCACGATAACGGCAACGCCTACTATCTGACCTATGCCCGGCAGTCGGAGAACGACTCCCGTCTCATGGAGTTCCGCGACTGGATCATGGAGCAGGTGGTCGAGTTCGAGGCGTGGCTGGCGGAGTCGCAGGGACCGGCGGTGCTGGCCCTCAAGCCGAACCAAGCTCAATAACGCCGGCTTTCGCCAGCGCCGCGATCTCGTCTTCGCTGTAGCCGGCAATCTCGCTCAGGATCGCCGCGGTGTCGGCCCCGATGCCCGGGGCAGGGCGGTCGATCGACAGCGGCTGTTCGTCGATCTGGAAAGGAAAGCCTTTCACGCGTTTGCCGTCGAAGCACTGGATGGCGTGCGACCAGCTTTCGTCTTCGAGTTTCAGCATGCCAGCGCCGTCCTGCACCGATGCGACTGCCAGTCCAATCTGTTGCAACGTGTGGGCTGCCAGCTCGCTGTCCAGCGCCGCGATATGGGCGGTCAATGCGCTCCGGAGTGCTGCGTCATCCTGCCGGATGTTCCGGCCAAGCAACGTGCACAGGCCGTCGAGGTCGGTATCGCGAACTGAAATGGCGATCCAGATTCCGTCCGCGGCCTTGAAGCAGTCCTGCAGCAGGAATGGTTCCTGCGCATTTCCACCGCGGCGGATTTCCTCTCCCATCGAAGCGGCAACAAACGTCTCGCCGATGAGGAAGGATGTCAGGTCGCGCTGCGACAGGTCGAGATGGACCGCAGGGCCGCCATTGCGCACCGAGCGCAGCGCGGTCGTGATCATGCTGGCGGCGAAGATCGCTGCCACCTGGTCGGGATAGTTCACATCGCGCCCACTGATCACCGGCGCGTCGTCCTGATAACCGGTTCCCCAGGCAAATCCAGCCACCGCCTCGAGGGTCGAACCATAGGAAACATGGCTGGCGTCGGGGCCTGTCTCGCCCTGGCTGGAAACCGAGGCAAGGATGATGCGAGCGTTGACTGTGCGCAGCGCTTCGAAAGAAAGCCCGAGTTTCGGCAGCACGCCGCGGCGGAAATTTTCGACCACGACATCGCTGCAAGCCACGAGCCGCAGCATGACTTCGCGGCCCGCCGGCTGCTTGAGATCGATGCTGATCGCCTGCTTGTTGCGGTTGGTGGCCCGAAACAACGGCGGCATGTCGTCGTCGGCTTTGCTTTCACCGCTCGGCCACAGCCGGAAAGGATCGCGATAGGTCGGGGATTCAATCTTGATCACCTCGGCGCCGAGGTCGGCCAGGATTGCGGATGTGGCCGCGCCGGCGGTGATGATGCCGAGATCGAGGACACGGCAGCCTTTCAGTACACTCACGATATGCCGACCGCTGTTGCGACCGGCATATCTCCGATCGTGTTGGAAAATGCAGAGCCGTTCCACAGCACCGGCAGGCGCGGCGCAAAAATCGGGCTTGGCGCCTGAAGCGGATACGGCAATTCCTCGAACAGCGCGCGCGCAGCATTGTGCGGATCGTCCAGCACTTCCTCCGGCGCCCACACCGGGCCGAGCGGAAGCCTGAACGACAGTGCTTCCTCATGCAGTTGCCGGCGCGTGCGCGAAAGGAACGCCTGCTCGATGACATCCGCCAGTTCGACGGCGTTCTCAAGGCGCCCCTGGCGTGTAGCGAACTTGCCCTGGCGGATCCGCTCGTCCCGCACCATGGTGCACAGATGCGGCCAGTCCGGTTCCTGGTAGACCAGCGCAATCCAGCCGTCGGCGCAGCGCACGATACGCCATTCGGCCGACGCTCCTGCGCGCCCCGGAGGGATCGGAGCATCTGGCTCCAGCGGAACCGCCTTCCAGTTCAGCCAGACGACGGTGTCCAGCAGGCTGGCGCGGATCGTTGCGGTATGGTTCGAGCTCGGCTCCCTGGCGAGCGAAGCGGAGAGACCGCAGAAGGTGGCCAGGCCGAGCGCATAGGCTTCCTGGTGACCGACCAGCTTGAGCGGTTCACGGTCGGCATCGCCCACCATGTTCAGGAAGCCGCCCAGAGCGGCAACGGTGAATTCGGTTGCGGTGATATCGGCATCGGCATTCCTGCCGCCGAAAAGTGAAAGCAGTGCGACCTTCTTCGGCAGGTCCTTGGCGGCAACGGAACCGTGAACACGACGGTCGACAATGGCGACATCGGCCTTCCGCAGGATGCCGGGCAGAAACCCGTCATTTGGACTGCAGTCGACGATCGACTTTCTTGCCGACAGGAAGCGTTGCAGCGCTTCGGCGCCGGCCGATGCTTCCTTCCCGGTATCCAGCGGCGCATGGTCTTCGACCTGGATCACCTTCGCACCGAGATCGGCAAAAATGCGCCCGGCCATAGCCGCGCTTAACCGAAGGGCGTTGCCAGGTGGGCCGCCGACGGCCTCGACAACCGTCAGCCCTTCATAGGGACGTGCAGGCGTCATTTCAGGGTGCGTTCCCACAGCTTGAACATCTTTGCCCAGGTCGCTTCCGCGGCCTGCGGCTGGTAGGCGCGCCCGGCCGTGAAGCAGTAGCCGTGGCGGCTGTTGGAATGGATTTCGGTTTCGTGCTTGCCGCCGCTCGCCTGGATCGCCTGCTCGATCGCGGCGATCGTCTCCGGCGGTGTCGCCGTGTCAGTCTCGGCAAAGCCGAAATAGAGTTCGCCTTTCACCTGTGACAGCAGCTTGTGCGGGGAGCCGTCGTCTTCGGTGAAAAGGCCGACTCCGTAGAGCGAGACGGCCGATGCAAAACGGTCGCCGAAATAGGCCGACAGCGACACCGCATAACGTCCGCTCATGCAGAAGCCGACGCAGGAAACCTTGTCGCTCTTGGCGTCGGCCTCACCGTCGAGATAACCGAGCAGGCCGGCAGTGTCCTCGTTGACGCCATCATTGTCGAGGCTGCGCAGGCAGGCGCCGACCACTGCCGACATGCGGTCGTCCCGGCGCGGCAGGTCGAAGCGCACCGTTCCCAGGCGATAGTAGAGATCGGGCAGGGCGCAGTAGTAGCCGCGGGCTGCGATGCGGCGCGCCATGTCGCGCAGCTCCTCGCGAATGCCAGGAGCGTCCATGTAGAGGATGACGACCGGATATGGTCCATCGCCTTCCGGCCGCACCGTGAAAGTCGGCATGCGACCGTGCTTGGTTACGACGAGTACTTCGTTTTCGCGCATCTTATCCTCGGGTCAGCTGTTGGTGTCGGCGGCTTTCAGCTTGAAAGCATGCTGGGTTCTGTCGAGATGACGCCGGTAAGTTATCGATACCGGCCTGTCGATCCAGCTTCCTTGTGGTTCCTCGCCGACAAGATTGGAAACGACGATCGGCCCCTCGGCCAGCCGCACGGCAATGACGTTGTAGGGTTGCGGATAATCCTCGAAATATTGTCGGTGAAAGACCACCCACGACAGGATGGTGCCTTCGCCGGAGATTTCGGTCCACTCATAGTCCATCGAACTGCATTCGGCGCATATTGGTCCCGGCGGGTAGCGGAAGCGCTCGCAATGCGAACATCTGGGCAGCGCCATCTTCTGGCGTTCCATGCTGTCCCAAAGGGGCAGGTCGTAAAGCGACAGGACGCGTTGGGAATTTGCCATCGGCTTATTGTCCGTAGATGATCGAGACGGCCTTGCCGGCAACGTCGGAACTGTAATGGACGTGGCGGCATTCAGGCACCTGCCGTTCGCCGGCCTCGCCACGGACCTGCCGCACCGCTTCGATCTGGTGGTTCCAGCCTTGCATGTAGCTCTC
The DNA here is from genome assembly GCF_002858745.1 of Mesorhizobium loti. Lineage (GTDB taxonomy): Bacteria > Pseudomonadota > Alphaproteobacteria > Rhizobiales > Rhizobiaceae > Mesorhizobium > Mesorhizobium loti_F. The sequence goes on from NZ_PJRO01000020.1 coordinate 102,838, forward strand.
CGACAGATGCCCGCCGCCGGTGTTCACCGGCAGGCCCCTGGCAAGCGAAATGCCATGCTCGCGCATGAATTTGCCGGCCTCTCCGGTCTTGCAGTAGCCATACCCTTCCAGGGCCAGCGGGATGTGCAGCGAAAAACTATCGTAGATCTGCAGCGCGTCCATATCCGACGGGCCAAGCGACGCCATCGAAAAGACCTGTTCGCCGACGGCCTGTTGCGCAGGCTGGTAAAAATCGGTCAGGCGGGGTTCGAGGCTGGTGGCGCCGGTGTTGAGATCGTACCGTCCGATGCCGTGGATGGGCACGGGTGCCCGGCCGATACGCTTGGCCTTGCTGGCCTCGGCGATGATCAGGGCGACGCCGCCATCATTGATCAGGCAATAGTCGAACAGATGCAGCGGTTCGCAGATATAGGGCGAAGCGAGATAGTCCTCGACCGTGATCGGCTTTCGCATCAGGGCCTGTGGATTGCGGGACGCTGCCAACCTCTGCGCCACGGCGACTTCGGCGAGTTCTGCCTCGCTCATGCCGCGTTCCTGCATGTAGCGTCGTGCCATCAAGGCATAGAGCGCGCCCTGCGAGGTGAAGCCCCAGGGGGCGTGGTAGATATAGGAGAGGAAAGCCGAGCCGCCTTGCGCATCGGCGCCGCCATAATTCACTGCGGCAGAGCGCTGGTCGTTGCCGTAGATGAGAGCAACAACTTCGGCCTGGCCGGCGTTGATGGCCATGCAGGCCTCGAGGACCGCGAGCATTGCATCGGCCTGACCGCCCCAGCGGACATCCAGGCCGAGCAGTTCGCCGACGCGCTCGTAGGCGACCGTCGGTCCCACGATCAGGCCATCGACATCTGCCCTGGATATGCCGGCGTCGGCGAGGGCTGCGACGAATGCCTCGGCTGCGTAGCCATAGGAATCATGCGGTTTCTGGCCGGCTCTGACGCGGGCGTGATCTGCCGGCCAGTCAGTCTGGCCAATACCGATCACCGAAGCTGTTTTGGCAGCCATGCCGGCAAGTCTCATCACGCCTCCACGCCCGCGGCATTCGCAACACCGCCGCATTCTGCTTATCTGCAATGTCATTCACGGGTGCCCAAAAGGCCTGGACAACTGCTGCCAGAGTTCTTGGATGAGCCTTGGTCCGTCAACCGACTTAAGCGTAACGTTTGTTGAGCTATTCTCATCAGTGCCGCACTGTCCGTAGCGAAGAGGCCTTGGCTCAAAAGAACTCAACGGTTGGTCAGTTTCTATCGGTTGACGATATGGACGGCATGCCGTGCCTTGTCGCAAAGGCCAGCGGAGGAGGAGCGCGCGATGGGGATGCAATGGATCGAGGCCAATGGAGCCCGCTTCCGTTATGAGTATCGCCGGGGCGTCGCCGGCACGCTTGTCCTGCTGCACGAAATGGGCGGCCGGCTTGAAAGTTTTGATGGGCTGATGGTGGGCCTCGGCGAGCGCTGGAACATCCTGCGCTATGATCAGCGCGGCGCCGGACAATCTGACCGCATCGCAGGATCGTTGAGCATAGACACGCCTGCTGCCGACCTTGCCGGTATTCTCGACGGGTTGGAAGTCGCAGGCCCGGTCGTCGTTGTCGGTGCGGCACTTGGCGCGTCCGTGGCGATACGGTTTGCATCGAAATGGCCTGCGCGTGCGGCGGCACTCGTGCTTCTTGCGCCGTCGACAGGCCTCATTCCAGGCAACCATGACGCAACGATCGAGAAGATCGAGGGGTTGGAGAAAAGCGCGCGGGAAGGTACCGTTTCGCTGGCAAGCAATGGCGCTCGGCTACCGGATCCGGCAAGCTCCGCCGCGACATGGCGGATGCTTATCGGCCTCGATCTGGCCGCCGATCTTGCCAGCCTGTCCTGTCCGGTGTTGGTGGCGGCGGGTTCGAGGGACACCTTCCGGCCGCCTGCCCATGTTGCGGAAGTCGCAGCCAGGATCCCCGGGGCGCAATCGCTTGTCCTGGACACTGGTCATGTCATGGCGATCGAGACGCCGGACCTTGTGGCGTCAACGATTGCGACGTTTCTGGGCAGCGCGGGATTCGCACCGCCGTCGACCAAGATTCCGACGCCGTCCGACCAGGCTTGTGGTTGAGGATTCCTCACGAATGAGGTCTTTTTACTCGTTTGACGATTCCGAGGCCCGACGAGCAACATGCACAATCAGTGAGACTTGGCAGCAAACCAGGCCACGCGGCTTGCCTCGCAAGCCGGCTACACAAGGGAGGACTCTTTGAACAACACTCGCCGCAATCTTTTAAGGCTGGTCGGAGCTACGCTGGCGCTGTCGCTGGCTGGTGCCCCGGCATTTGCCGATCCGTCACAGCAGCTCGTGGATGCCGCCAAGGCCGAAGGCCAGATGGTCTGGTACACGGGCCTCATCGTTCCGCAGGTCGTGCGCCCGCTGGCCGAAGGCTTCCAGAAAAAGTATGGCATCGAGGTTAAATACTCCACGACCGGAGATGCCGATACCGTGCTGAAGCTGACCAGCCAGGCGCGCGTCGGCAAGATGGAAGCCGATCTTTTCGACACGCCGGGCACGGCGATCGCCCCGCTTGCTGCCGCCAATCTGATCGAGCCGTATCAGCCATTGGCGCTGGCCGACTATGATCCGATGTTCAAGCCGGCGTCCAAGCTCTATTCCGGCATCTACACGCTGTTCCTGACCACCACCTACAACACCGATCTGGTTCCGGCCGATCAGGCGCCGAAGACCTATGAGGATCTGCTCGACCCGAAATGGAAGGGCAAGATGGTCTGGACCGATACGCGTGGCGTTTCGGGCCCTCCCGGCTTCATCGGCAACATCCTGCAGACGATGGGCGAAGAGAAGGGCATGGACTATCTGCGCAAGCTCAGCCAGCAGCAGATCGCCCGTGACCCGGGCAGCCAGCGTGTCGCGATCGACAAGGTGATTTCGGGCCAGTACGAGATCGGCGTGATGACCTACAACCATCATGCGGAAATCAGCAAGGCAAAGGGTGCTCCGATCGGCTGGGTGAAGATGGAGCCGCTGGTTGCCAATCTCGGCGCCATCGCCATCGTCAAGAACGCGCCGCACCCGAATGCCGCCAAGCTCTTCCTTGAATATCTGTTCTCCGAGGACGGCGCGCAGATTATCCGCGAAGCCAACTACCCGCCCGGCCATCCGAACGTGCAGGCCAAGATCCCCGCGATCAGCCCCAAGACCGGCAACTTCAAATTCACGTTGCTGTCGCCTGAGGTTGCCTCGCAGGAAGCCGAGCCGCTCAAGACCTGGCTCAAGATCTATGACGAGCTGTTCAAATGACGGCCATCATTGATGGTTCCTCCCAGGACGCCCGGCCCCGGATTTCCGGGGCCGGGCGGCGTTACCGCGACCCGCTCTGGTTGTTGTCGCTGGTGATGGTTGTCATCGTTGGTTGCCTCGTTCTGCCGCCTTTCGTTGCACTGGTGCGCAACAGCCTTTTTGAAACCCTGCCGGATGGCTCATCCGGCGCTTTCACGCTCGAGAACTTTGCCCGTCTGGCGGCGAACGGACATTTCCTGCAGAGCACGATCAATTCCGTTGTCTTCGCATTGTTGTCGACCGTGCTGGCCATCCTTATGGGTGGCTCCCTGGCCTGGATCGTCGAGCGCACCAACGCGCCGTTCCGCGATCTCGCCTATCTGATGACGGTTGTCTCGCTGAGCATCCCCGGTGTCATCTATGTTCCGGCCTGGCTGTTCTTCCTGGGGCCGACGGGCCCCTTGAACGACCTCTACAGGTTGGCCGGCGGCAGCGGCCTGCTTTTCAACGTCAATTCCATGACCGGCATGGTCATCATCGAGGGCTTCGGCTGGATCCCGCTGACCTTCCTGCTCTTTGCCGCAAGCTTCCGCATGGCCAACGCCGAACTCGAGGAGGCAGCCCGCATGAGCGGCGCCAATGTCTTCGAGATGATGCGCCGGGTCTCCATTCCGCTTGCTGCACCCGCCGCCTTCGCGGCCGCGTTGTTCATTTTCATCCGCTCGCTGCAGGCCTTCGATATCCCGAAGCTCGTTGGCACTGGTGCCGGCATCAAACTGCTGACGACGGACATCTACGACAGCATCCGCACTGTCCCGCCGCAGATCGGCTATGCAAGCGCTTTCTCCGTGGCTTTGACCATCGTGGTTGCCGGGTTGCTCTATCTGTACAGCCGCCTTGCCATGAACGCGTCGCGTTTCGCGACCGTGACCGGCAAGGGCTACAAGCCGCGGCCACTGGCTTTGGGCTGGGCGCGCTGGGTCTGTGGTGGCATCGTTCTGCTCAACGTGCTGATCGTCCTGGTGCTGCCGTTGCTGATGCTGCTCTGGGTCGCCGTCACGCCGTTCATCCGGCCGGTGCGCTGGTCGGCGTTCTCATCGTTGACAAGCGACAACTTCGCTTTGGTGCTGACCGACGATCGCTACCTGGAATTGGTCACGAACACGCTGATCGTATCGGCGTCGGCGGCGACCGTCACGATGCTGCTGATGGTCATCTGTGGTTGGCTGGTGGCCAGGCGGCGTGCCTATCACACAGCACTCGACCAGATGATCGCACTGCCGATGCTGATCCCGTCGATCGTGCTCAGCGTGGCGATGATGGATCTGGCGCTGCGTTCGCCGATCCCGCTATATTCCACGCTGACCATCGTCGTCATCGCCTTCGTCGTTCACTACCTGCCGTTCGGTATGCGCTACACTTTCACCGGCTCGCTGCAGCTTCACAAGGAGCTGGAGGAATCGGCCGGCGTCTGCGGGGCGACACCGCTCGGCATGCTGCGCCGTATCGTGGTTCCGCTGCTGATGCCTTCGATCGTCGCCGGCTGGCTGTTCGTGTTCCTCAACGCCTCGCGCGATCTGTCGACGGCGATCATTCTGGCGGGGCCGGACACCAAGACGATTGCGGTGGCGATCTTCGACCAGGCCATCAACGGACAGTTCAGCGAAGTGGCGGCGCTGGGTCTGTTGTGGTCGGCGATGATGAGCATCGTCGCGATGATCTTCTACTTCCTGGTGCAACGCCGCTCCAGCGGCGGTGGCATCTCCTTCTAAAGCGCCCCATTCCGCGGCGCGCGGCTGATGAGCAGCCGAGAGCAAAAACAAGCGACAACGCGTTTCGGCCACGCTGGCCGGAACGCAGGATTTTGGCCGGCCCAATGGCGGGCCGCGCGGAGGCAGTGGCATGACGAGTTTTGCCGAGTGGATCGGCCGCAAGAGCGAGGAAGAGGACGTCGTGACCGAACGGCTTGCGGAGAGTTTCCGTGCCGTGTTCGACCCGCATCTTGCCGTCGTGCCTCCCGGCGTTGCTCCACTCGGCATCCACTGGTGCCTGGCGCCTTCGATTGCCCGGATGGGAGAGCTCGGACCCGACGGTCATCCGATGAAGAACCGCGAACTGCCGCCGGTGCCGGCGCCGCGTCGCATGTGGGCGGGTGGCTGGGTTGAAACCATCGATCCGCTGCGTATCGGCGATCGGGTGCGGCGTGTTTCGACCATCGCCGACATTGCGCGCAAGGATGGGCGCTCGGGGGAATTGTGGTTCGTCGGCGTCGAGCGCGACTATGTAACCGAGCGAGGCGTCGCCGTGCGGGAGCGCCACGACATCGTCTATCGAGAGGCCGCCAAACAGTCGTCGCGCACGGCGGAGCGACTGGCGCGCGACGAGGTAGAGACGGCAAGGCGTTCGAGCCGGGACTGGTCGGTTGCGACGTCGCCGACCCTGTTGTTCCGATACTCCGCCATCAGCTTCAACGGGCATCGCGTCCACTACGATCTGCCCTATGCCGTCGAAACCGAGGGCTATGAGGGCCTGGTCGTGCACGCGCCGATCCAGGCGACACTGCTTCTCAACCTTGCGACGGAGGATGCGGGCGTGCCGCGCCGCTTCGTCTACCGTGGCGTTTCGCCGGCCATCGCCGGCCACAAACTCACCGCGCGCGCTGGTGCCGGCAAGGAACGCGACAGTCTCTGGATCGAGGGGCCGTCCGGTCGCGTGTCCATGACGGCCAGCGCAGTCGGTCGCTTCGACATCAACGGGCCGGCATAGCCCCGCTTCATGCCTGGCCGGACGGCTCCGGCTGAAGGCGAAAGCAAGCACTGGAGGAAACCATGTCTCACGATCTGCAATTCTACATCGACGGTGCCTGGGTCGATCCCGTCGAGCCGAGACGGCTGGACGTCATCGACCCGTCGACCGAGGAGGCGTTTGCTGAGATTTCGCTTGGCTCGAAGGCAGATGTCGACAAGGCCGTCGCCGCTGCCAAGCGGGCCTTTGCGAGTTATGGCTTCACCAGCGTGGCGGAACGCCTCGATCTGCTGAACCGCGTCATCGATGTCTACAAGAAGCGCAGCCGGGATCTCGCACTCGTCGTGTCGCGCGAAATGGGGGCTCCGGGCGAGTTCTCGCTGGAATGGCAGGTCGGCATCGGCCTGTCGCATCTGAAGAAGACGGCCGAGGTGCTGCGCGATTATCCGTTCCGGCAGCCCAAGGGCCGGCAGATGGTGGTTCGTGAACCGATCGGGGTGGCGGGGCTCATCACGCCCTGGAACTGGCCGCTCAACCAGATCACCTGCAAGGTCGGGCCGGCGCTGGCGGTCGGTTGCACCATGGTGCTGAAGCCGAGCGAGGTCGCGCCGCTCGATGCCATCATCTTTGCCGAAATCCTCGATGAGGCCGGCGTGCCCAAGGGCGTGTTCAATCTCGTCAATGGCGATGGCCCGACCGTCGGCCAGGCGCTCGCCAGTCATCCCGACGTCGACATGATGTCCTTCACCGGTTCGACCCGCGCCGGCATCCTGGTCGCGAAGGCTGCAGCGGACACGGTCAAGCGTGTCAGCCAGGAACTCGGCGGCAAGTCGGCGAACATACTGCTGCCCGATGTCGATTTTTCGGTTGCCGTCGAGAAGGGCGTCGCCGGCTGCTTCGGCAACAGCGGCCAGTCCTGCAATGCGCCGACACGCATGTTCGTGCCGCGTGACCGACACGACGAGGTCGCTTCCATCGCCAAGGCAGCCGCCGAGAAGTTCGTGGTGGGTCCGGCCAGTGCTCCAGACATCGACCTTGGACCGGTGGTCAGCCAGATCCAGTTCGACAAGATCCAGGATCTGATCCAGAGTGGCATCGACGAAGGGGCGACGCTGCTGACCGGTGGTCCGGGGCGCCCGGCCGGCCTGAACCGCGGCTATTTCGTCCGTCCCACAGTCTTTGCCGATGTCACACCCGAGATGCGCATATCACGCGAGGAGATCTTCGGGCCGGTGCTGTCGATCCTGCCTTACGACAGCATCGACCATGCCGTCGAGCTGGCCAACGACACTGTCTACGGGCTCGCGTCCTACATCCAGTCGAAGGATATCGAGAACGCCCGCAAGGTCGCGGCCCGTATGCGCACCGGCAACGTCCATATCAACTACCCGGCCTGGGACGCGGCGATGCCGTTCGGCGGTTACAAACAGTCCGGCAATGGCCGCGAATATGCCGAATACGGTCTCGAGGACTTCCTCGAGATCAAGGGTATCGCTGGCTACGAAGCCGCGTGACGCAGGCAATCTCCGGCGCCAGAGGAAAGCCCCTCTGGCGCCAATCGATCCATGCCATTCCAATAGGGCACCTCGCGAACGGCAACTTGCCGATCCTGCAGCCCGCGCGGTTACCGTCATGCATCTGAGCGCACTCAACAGCACGAGCTTTCGCCTCTATCTCGCGGCGAATTTCGTTTCGGTGACCGGCATTTGGGTCAACCGGGTTGTTATTGGCTGGTTCAGCTGGACGCTGACGCAATCCGCTGCCTGGGTCGGGATCGTCTCTTTCCTCCTGTTCGCACCGACGCTTTTCGCCGGCCCGTTCTTCGGTGTCCTGGCCGATCGCGTCGACATCAAACGCGGCGCGCTGGCGACGCAGGCATTGCTCGGTATTCTCATGCTGGCGCTCGGTGCCCTGTTTGTGCTCGGCGTGCTCGACATATGGATGTTGAACGTTCTTGCGCTGCTGTTCGGCGTCACCTCGAGCGCCAACACGCCGATCCGTTTGACCCTTGTGCCCTTGATCGTCTCGCGTGAGGCGTTGGCCAATGCCATCACGCTGATCTCCATCAACTTCAACGCCGCGCGCCTGATTGGCCCTGCAGTTGGCGGCTTGCTGCTGGAGAAGACCGATCCGGGCGGAACCATTGCCGCTGCCATCCTGATGACCTTGCCGATGCTGGTGGCCCTGGCCTTTCTTCGACCGAGGACACGGGAAGGCAACGCGGCACCTCACGAGGGGATAGCTGGTCAGTTGATCGAGGCATCTCGCCATATCTGGGCGAACAGCTGGCTGATCCAGGCCATGACGATCACCACCATCACTGCCCTGGTGCCGCGCGGCCTGTTGGAGGTGCTGCCGGCGGTTGCCGACGGCATGTACAAGCGCGGCGCAAGCGGGCTGGGGCAGATGCTCTCCGCCGTCGGCACCGGCGCGCTGCTCGCCGGTATTTCGATCACGCTGCGCAAGCGCACGTCACAGCATCTGGAAGAGCTGCAGCGCAGCTACATCTGGATGGCCGCCGGTACCGCGGCTGTGGTCGTCATGGGCTTGATCCAGAACTGGTTTCTTGCCCTGGCCCTGGTCGCGCTGATGGGAGCATCGGGCACCTTCACCGCGATCGCGGCACAGTCCGTCATGCAGATCGAGACGCCAGACGCCTATCGCGGAACCACCATCGGGCTTTGGCTTTTTGCCAGCATCGGTGGCAACGCCCTGGGGGCACTTGCCTTCGGCGGCATGGCGGATGCCATGACCATGCCGGTGACCCTGCTTGTGCTGGGGGCGGTCGGTGTCGGCGCAGCCATGATCTCATGGCTGCTGGCTGCACGTTCCTGGTAGCCGGCTTGCCATCAGCAGGTTTCGTCACACGGCCTTGCGAATTAGTTGTTTGACGATTCAGCCCAATCTTTCGACCATCGCGCTGTTCAAGAAGAAGCCCGAGCCAGCGAAGCGGATTGAAGCGCCGCCACGGATGGGTACGTTCAGAGGAGGGATAAATGCAGTCTGACAATTCCGGTGGCATGATCAGCCGCCGCACCGCGTTCAAGGCGGCCCTGTTGGGCGCGGCCGCATCGGCAGTGGCCATTCAGCCATTTGCCGCCGTTGCCGCTGCTGAGAGCAAGGAAGACCCGGGTGTCGTGCCGACACCACTGCCGAAGCAGAAGGCGCAGAAGGAAGGCCTGCTGGATGTCGGCGATGGCCATTCGATCTGGTATTTTGATACGGGCGGCGATGGCGAGGCGGTTATTCTCCTGCATGCCGGCACCGGTAGCGGTGCGGTGTGGGGCTATCAGCAGCCGGTGTTCGCCGATGCCGGCTACCGTGTGATCGGTTATTCCCGCCGCGGCAGGTTGAATTCGAAACTGGGCGATCCGGAAAAGCCCGGCACCGGCGCGGAAGATCTGCTCAAGCTGATCGATCACCTCGGACTCAAGAAGGCCCACCTTGTCGGCACTGCCGCTGGTGGCATGGTCGCCACCGACTTCACCGTTTCGCATGAGGACCGGGTCCAGTCGCTGGTGCTCGCCAACACCATCGTCGGTGTCACCAATGACGACTATCGCGCCATCTACAAGCTGATCTACCCCGAGGGGTTCGACGACCTCGCCGGCGATTTCAAGGAGCTCAGCCCGTCTTATCGCCATCTGGACCCGCAGGGCCACGCCGCATGGCTTGAGCTGGAGCACAAGGCCAAGATCGGCAAGATGAAGGGTCAGGACTACATCAACAAGGTCGTCTGGGATCACCTCGCCGCCTGGAAGCTGCCGGTGCTGGTCCTGACCGGCGATGCGGACCTCTACACGCCACCGTCGATGATGCGTATCCAGCACAGCCGCATTCCCGGTGCCGAGAAATTCGTCGTTCCGGAATGCGGGCACTCAGCCTATTGGGAGCGCCCGGAAATCTTCAACCGGGTCGTGCTCGATTTCATCAAGCGGAACGGCGCGACACGCTAGACCAAGTCACCGACCCGATAAATGAGCGCAGTGTCATCTTTGTGATCCTGCGCTCGATGGCTCGAGGTTCTCTCGGAAGGAGAACCGCATGCCTGAAATCTCTCAGTTTTCCGGCAGTCCGATCTCGACCATCGTTTTGATGATCTGCTGGCCTGCTTCGACAAAAACCGGGCTGGCATTGCGCATCGACGACCCGATATTAAGCGCTGTGGAGTAAGGTCGCAGTGCCATTCCTCTGGCCAAAGCGGCTTTTGCCTCTTCTGGTCGACCGGCGCGCTGAAGCGCTACGGCCAGCAGCATACAGGGTCGTCCTGAAGCTGGTGTGATGGCGATCGACTTCTCTATCCAATCCACCGCTTCCTGGTTGTGGCCAAGGAGCACATTTGCCCACCCGATCCCGAGCTTCCAGGTCCAGCGCGAGACGGCGGGGGTGTCGAAGCTGTCAGCCTGTTTGAATGTCGCAAGCGCGTCCTCGAAACGGCCGAGCTGCAGTTGCGTGAGTCCCAGCTGATAGAGTGCCCCGCCATTCCAGGGGTCGAGGTTCAGCACGCGCGCGCAAGCGACCAGGCTTTCGACGAAGTTGTTGGTGGCGGTCAGGAAACGACAATAGGCCTCCAGGCCGGGCAGGTAGCGCGGCCTTGCCTGCAGCGCGCGCTCCAGCAGTGCCCGGGCTCTCGATTCCGCGGTGGTCATTTCAGCGGGGCTGTACCAGACCATCTGGATGCCGCGTGTCTGCAGCGCGGCAAGCGTGACTTGCAGATCGACATTGTCGGGCTCGCCGGTCAGCCCGTTTTCCAGCATCGCCTGAGCCGTGGCAAAACGTTCGCGGCTGGTCTGGTTGATCGAAGCGAGGGCTTGCTCGACGACAACCTTGGCATTGTCGGCCGGCGAATTGAGCGCGATCCCCTTGGTATCGGGATAAAGCGATGCATTGATGCGTAGCGCGAGCTCATGTCCGAGACCGGCGGCAAGCCTGGATTGTTGGATGGCCGGCTCGGTTTCGTCTGTGCTGACTGAGACCGATGTCGTCCATTTCACTTCGCCGGTCACTGTATCGGTCAGGCGAGCTTCCAATGTCCAGGCATTGGCGTTCCGCTCCAGCTCGCCATTCACCAGGAAATCGGCATCCGTAATGGGGGCCGACACGCCGGCCAGCAATGCGGTCGCAGGTTTTGTTCGCGACGTCACCACCCGGATCGTGTCGATCCTGGCCAGGCCATCGCTCAGCCGCTCGGTCACGTTTCCGGCCGTCGACACCAATTGGGCATCGTCGCTGGCAGTGGTGATCGGCATCACCATCACCACCGGCGGCTTGCGCGAGAAAATCAGATTTGGCGCGATTGCCTGCGCCGCGACGGCAAAACCGATCAACGCGCAAAAGCTGACGACAATGGCTGCCCAGCCGCGCAAGCCGCGGAACGGCTGCCGCTGTGCCGTCGGCGCTGGTCGGATCTCGGCGGATGGTGCGGTTGTCCGCTCGTGTTCAGTCGCAACGGTTTCCGGCTCTGCCTGGACATCGAGACTGGCCGGCAAACCGGACACTTCGGTGTCGAACAGGTAGCCGCGACCGGAGACGACCTTGATCAGGCTGCGCCCGTCGTCGGCGAGTGCGGTGCGGATCTCGCGGATGCATTGGAACAGGCTGTCTTCGCCGACATGAACGTTCGGCCAGATCGCCTCCATCAGCTCCTGCTTGCTGACGACGCGGCCGGCATTGGCTGCGAACAGATGCAGCATGTCGAACGACTTCGGCCGCAGCCTTATCGGGCTGCCTCCGGCATCGCGCAGCTCGGCGCGTCGTTGATCAAGCTCGAAACCGGCGAACCGGAGCACGTCCACCCCCCTTTTCGCGGCCTTACCGCGTATCGTTCAAATATCAGAAAATCTTCAGAAAGTCTTCGCCGCCGCTTCAGGACGGCCCTGCTCCTTCAATGAGATGAAAGGGCCGGGATGCCGTTTCAGGGCAGGGCTTGTTGTGCGGGGAACTTACTTTGAAATCAAGGATATCGAGGGCGGGAGCAACTGCCCGGAGCGCTGGCTTGCCCGTCTTTCAGGCGAAAACCGCGCGGTTCCAGCACCCGACTTTTTTCGGGTGCATCCGCGACGCGTGACGTGTCCGCCACACCCCTCCAATTCCACCGCCAAAGCATGCGGAGCATTTTCGTGATTTCTGGGAAGAAGAACCTGACGCAAACCAATCGGCTTGCGCTGCGGTCGGCTGTCATGCGGGTGGCGTTGCTGGCGGCTTCAGCAGCGCCGCTGGCGCTCATCACAGCCGCCTCCTTTGCACAGAGTACCGGCAACAGCGGCGCCAGGGGTGGCGATGCTCCCAGCTATCTCACGCCTGGTGGGGGAGGAGGCGCGGGCCAGTCCGGAAATGGTGTCGTGACTGGCACTGGTGGTGGTCCCGGTGCGATCGGTGGTGGCGGTATTTTGGGCGGTGGCGCGGGCGGCTCGGACTCCGGCGGCGGCGGGGGGGCGGCCAGAGGGCAAGCCGCAGGCGGCGGCGGTGGTGGCGCCGGTGGCGCTGGCCTCTCCCTCACCGATCCCGCTACCGCAATCGTTTCGACCAATGCGACCGGTGGCAATGGTGGCGGTGGTGGACATGCCAGAACATATCCCGCGCAAACCTTGAATGGCGGTGGTGGCGGTGGCGGTGGTGGTGGTGGCAGCGGTCTCTATATGAGCGGCGCCAACGCCGGTATCGGAGTCAATATCCTGGGCGGTGTTTCGGTAACCGGCGGCAATGGCGGTGCCGGCGGGATGGGCAGCGGTTATTCTCCGTATGACAGGATCACGGACGGCGGCGGCGGCGGCGGCGGCGGCAACGGCATCACCGTCAACAGCACGCTCGGCGCCACCATCACCAACGCCGGCACCATCTCGGGAGGTCTCGGCGGCGCCGGCGGCTTCGGTGCCGGATTTCAGCTGCCATCGGGCCGCGCAGGGTCAGGCGTTGTTGGCCACGACATTAGACTGACCAACACCGACACAGGCACCATCAAGGGCGGCGACGGCACCGTCAACGCGATCACCATCACCGGCGGCACAAACAGCATCCACAACGAAGGTTCGATCAACGGTGCTATCGAGCTGGGCGGCGGCACCACGATGATGTCAGGTGCCTACAGCGGTGCCCTCAAGATTAATGGCGGCGCCACGCTTACCCTGGGATCCGCAGGCTGGGCGACGGATTTTTCGAGTATCTACAATGCCGGTGGCACGATCACCGTCGATGATGAAAACCTGTTGTCTGCGGGAGTGATCTCCAACGGAGGAACAATCAATCTTATTGCCCGAGCGGCTCTCCTTGGTCTTGGTGGTGCGTTCGACAACAATGGAACCATCAACGTGGGTGCCGGCGGTTCGATATCGAATGATGGCGCGATCAACAACAATGCCGGCGGCATCATCAATTTCAACGGCCCGAGCGGCGTAGCGAACCTTTCCCCCGGAACCGGCCCTGTCAACAACGGCGGTCAGATCAAGGTTCTCGGTGGCGACGTCAATGTGCTGCAGAGCGCCGTCAACAACCAGGGCAATGGCCTGGTGTCGCTCACCGGCGGCAACATGGTCGGTGTGTCGACATTCACCAACGCTGACACCGCGACCTTGAACGTAGCTGCCGGCCGCAAGCTCAGCGTGGGAAGCCTCGTCTTCAATAGTGGCACCATCTCGGGCATCGGCACGATCGAAGCCACGAGCATCTTTAACCTCTGGGGGGCAGGCACGGTCGGGGCGACGCTTGCCGGCGCTGCCAGCCTGAGCAAGAGCGGCCCTCCCGGAGTGACAATTCTCACGGGCAACAACACCTACACCGGTGGAACCACCGTGAATGGTGCCGGCGAGTTGCAACTGGGAACCGTCGGCACTGCGGGGTCTATCCGCGGCGCGGTGACCGTCAACAACGGCACGTTCAGCGTGGTCAACGCCGACACGACAGGCATCACCGGCATCACGAACAGGAAGACCACAAATTTCTACAATGGCACCAGCGCAGGCGCTGCCACCATCGACAACACCGACGAATTCTACTTCCGAAACACCAGCAACGCTGGCAGCAGTACGATCACGAACGGCCAGTTTCTGGAGTTCCGCGACACAAGTACGGCAGGCGGCAGCACGATCACCAACAACAAGTTTCTCGAGTTTTACGACGGAAGCCGAGCCGGCAATGCGGTCATCAACAATTCAGGCGATGTGCTGAATTTCCACGACACGAGTTCAGCTGATCACGCCCGCATCACCAACGATACTGAGACCTATTTCTACGGAACCAGTACCGCCGGTAGCGCCGACATAACCAACAACAATACCCTGGAATTTTTTGGATCCAGTGAGGCTGGCAACGCCAAGATCACCAACGCCAGCGTTGTGCGGTTCAACAACAATACCAATGCAGGCGCAGCCCAGTTCACCAACGGCGCTGGTGGTACTGTCGATTTTTCGGCTTCGATAGGTACTGCCGGCAACAAGAAGCTCACCGCAGGCTCGATCGCTGGTGGCGGTTCATACAAGCTAGGCGACAACGAACTGACAGTCGGTTCGAACAACCTTTCGACCGATGTCAGCGGAACGATCAGTGGCATCGGCGGTTCGCTGGTCAAGACCGGCAACGGCACGCTGAAGCTCTCGGGTAGCAGCATCTATACCGGGCCGACGGCGGTTTCCGGCGGCACGCTGCAAGGCGGCGCGTCCAATGCGTTTTCGTCCATTGGCGCGTTCAGTGTCGCCGGCGGCGCGACCATCGATCTCGGCGGCTTCAACCAGGCGATCAGCGCGCTGACCGGTGACGGGCTTGTCACCAACACCGGCATTTCCGACGCGACATTGGCGATCGGCGGCGACAACAGTTCGAGCGTCTTTGGCGGAACGATCCTGGATGGCGGTGCGGGTTCCCTGGCCCTGAACAAGGTCGGCACCGGCACGCTGACGCTGACCGGTACCAGCAGCCATCACGGCGGCACCACCGTCAATGCCGGCACGCTGCAGCTCGGCACAGCTGGGGTTGGCGGTAGTGCTGGCAAGATCACGGGTTCCGTCGACGTGGCCGCGAGCGGCACCTTCGACATCGTCAACCTCGATCCAGGCAGTGCCCTGTCCATAACCAGCAGGGGCACCACGAATTTTCGCAACGCAACGAGCGCCGGTGGCAGCAGCAACAGCATCAGGATCAATGCCGGGACGCTGAATTTCTACGACACCACCACGGGCGGCTCCGCCGAGATCAACAACAGCAGCGGCATCCTCAACTTCAACGACAATAGCAGGGCCGGAAACGCCGAGATATTCAATCTGCAGATGGTCAATTTCACCGGCGACAGCTCGGCGGACCAGGCTCACATCCGCAACATGTCGGCCATGAATTTCAAGGACCGCAGCACGGCCGACGGGGCGCGGATCGAGAGCGACGGCGTCACGACCTTTTCAGACACCAGCACTGCGGGCACGGCTGTCATCACGGCCCGGGGAACAGTGGAATTCAAAGGCAGCAGTACCGCGGCAAGCGCGGCTATCACCGTCAACTCCGGCGGCTCGGTCAAATTCCATGACGATAGCAGCGGTGGGAGTGCGCGCTTCGCCGTCGAGGATGGCGGCAGTTTCCATATCGGCGACCTGACCTCGGCCGGCACCACCGCCGGTTCGATCGAGGGAGCCGGCTCGTATTATCTCGGCTCCAAGAAACTCACCGTCGGCTCCAACGATCAGTCGACCGAGGTCAGCGGGACGATCAATGACGGCCCTGCGGGCACCGGCGGCTCTCTGGCCAAGACCGGAGCCGGTACGCTGACGCTGTCTGGCGACAATACCTATACTGGTGGCACATCGCTGCTGGGGGGGATTGTCCAGGCTTCGAGGGACAGCAATCTGGGTGATGCCTCCGGCTCCCTGACCTTGGATGGCGGCGCGCTGAAGCTTGGTGCGTCGTTCGATCTGGCCACGACGCGCCTGATTGCTCTCAATGCAAGTGGTGGGACGATCGATACCAACACCTTCGACACCACCATTTCGCAAGGCATCATCGGCAGCGGTGGCCTGACCAAGGTTGGCGCGGGATCGCTGACACTCACCGGCACCAGTACCTATGCGGGCACGACGATGGTGAGCGGCGGCAAGCTGCTTGTGAATGGCTCGATCGCTTCTTCATCGGGCATCACCGTCGATGCCGGCGCCACGATCGGCGGTAGCGGCACGCTGGGCAGCACGGTCGTCAACGGCACGCTTTCGGCCGGCAGCAGCCCGGGCAAGCTGACGGTCGCCGGCGACCTGACCCTGGGTGCGACATCGACCAGTCTGTTCGAACTCGGCGCGCCGGGCGTTGTCGGCGGTCCTCTCAACGACCTCGTCCATG
>NZ_PJRO01000021.1 GCF_002858745.1 Mesorhizobium loti
GTTTTGCTACCGAGGACTTCTCGGCGCTGCGCTACGTGCGCGATCAGCTGCAGGCGACCGGCCTCTATGAAGAGCTCGACCTGCTTGCCGACCCCGACGAACCGCGCGACCTCTTCGGTATGCTGCTGAGAGCAGGCGCGAAGGAGGGCGTTCCGGCTTAAGGGCGAAATGCGAGCAGGTTGTTTTCAGCGCGTCCTTCGAGGCTCGCGCGCAAAAGATTGCGCTATGCCGTCAGTCGCAGTGCGGGCTCGCACCTCAGGATGAGGGCGGTCGTGCAAGGCCGTTCATTCTGAAACGCCGGGGAACGGAGGAAGCCTCGCACCCACCTCCCTTATCCTGAGGTGCGAGCGAAGCGAGCCTCGAAGGACGCACCACCATCCAGCCGGCATCATGCAGGCTTGGACCTCGCCCCCTCTGCCCGCATGCCTTTTAGCACCTGGGCGAGCGCCTTGCATTCCGCTTGGCGGTGGCCGTTGCGGCGCCAGGCCAGCGCCACGGTGCGTGAAGGCATCGGCTCAGCGAAAGGCACGACGCGAAGGTCGGGCAACGCCGCCGTCGGCGCTACCGCCATCTCCGGCACCAGCGTGACGCCGAAGCCATGCCCGACCATCTGCAGAAGCGTGGTCAGGCTGGTTGCGCCATAGTTCGCCATGGCGGTGGGGCGCACGCTGCCGCACAGCTGCAGCGCCTGCTCGCGCAGGCAGTGGCCCTCCTCGAGCAGCATCAGCCTTTCCAGCACCGGGCTCTCCGGCGGCACCGGCGGCGCCACAAGGTCGGGCTCGGCGCGTGGCACCGCCAGGAAGAAGCGGTCCTCGAACAGGGCTTCGGCCGTTAGTCCGGGTTGGTCGAGCGGCAACGCTGCGATGAAAGCGTCGAGGTTGCCGAGTGCTGCTTCCTCGGCCAGCGTATCCGTCACTGCTTCGCGCAGTTCGAGCCGCAGGTCGGGGTAGAGCCGCCGCAGTTCCGGCAGGATCGAAGGTAGCAGGTATGGCGCCACCGTCGGGATGATACCGAGCCGGAAGCTGCCTTCCATCGCCCCACGCCCCGACATGGCAGCCTCTTCCACGTCGCGCGTGGCGGTGAGCGCCCGCGCAATCAGCGGCAGCAGTGTCGCCGCTTCCGGCGTCAGGATCGCGTTGCGGCCGGAGCGGTCGAACAGCTTGCAGCCGAGCTTTTCCTCCATGTCGGCGATCTGAGCCGAGAGCGCCGGCTGGCTGATGCCGCACAGCACGGCGGCGCGGCCGAAATGCAGTGTCTGCACCAAAGTCTCGAAATACTGCATCTGTCGCAGTGTGAGTTTTATCATAAGAAAAACCTATCGAAAAAAACACAAAAGGCAATTTGCTTTTATAGAATGGACCCCTTAGGCTGCCTCTGTTCCACAATTCGGCGGGCGCCTTTTGGCAGCTCTTCGGCAACCCACCCATTCATGAGGGAGGCAGCCATCGTCAGCCTCTCTCCGCATAAAAGTCTGTCGTGTACCCCTGCAAAGGGCTGCGGCTTGGCCTCGTTTTGAAGATCAGGATTGGAGAAAGAAATGGACGCAAAGACCGACGATAAAGGCGCAGGCAAATGCCCGTTCAGCGGCCATGGACCGAAAAACCAGAACTGGTGGCCGAACCAGCTGGACATCCAGATCCTGCACCGACATTCTAAGCTGTCCGACCCGATGGGCGAGGCGTTCGACTACGCCAAGGAGTTCGAGAGCCTTGATCTCGATGCCGTCATCGCCGACCTGAAGGCGCTGATGACCGACTCGCAGGATTGGTGGCCGGCCGACTTCGGTCACTATGGGCCGCTGTTCATCCGCATGGCCTGGCACAGCGCAGGCACCTACCGCATCGGTGACGGCCGCGGCGGCGCCGGTGCCGGCCAGCAGCGGTTTGCCCCGCTGAATTCGTGGCCGGACAACGTCAATCTCGACAAGGCGCGCCGTCTGCTCTGGCCGATCAAGCAGAAATACGGCCGTAAGCTCTCCTGGGCCGACCTTTTGATCCTGACCGGTACCGTCGCGTTGGAATCGATGGGCTTCAAGACCTTCGGCTTTGCCGGTGGCCGTGCCGACGTCTGGGAGCCGGAGGAGCTCTACTGGGGCCCCGAAGGCGTCTGGCTCGCCGACGAGCGCTACACCGGCGATCGCGACCTGCAGAACCCGCTCGGTGCCGTGCAGATGGGGCTGATCTATGTGAATCCGGAAGGGCCGAACGGCACGCCGGATCCGCTGGCTGCTGCACGTGACATCCGCGAGACCTTTGCGCGCATGGCGATGAATGACGAGGAGACCGTTGCGCTGATCGCCGGCGGTCACACCTTCGGCAAGACGCATGGCGCCGGCGATGCGAAGCTGGTTGGAGTGGAGCCGGAAGCCGCCGGCATCGAACAGCAGGGCCTCGGCTGGGCGAACGCATTCGGCACCGGCAAGGCTGGCGATGCCATCGGCAGCGGCCTGGAAGTCATCTGGACGACGACGCCGACCAAATGGACCAACAATTTCTTCTGGAATCTGTTCGGCTACGAATGGGAACTGACCAAGAGCCCGGCCGGTGCACACCAGTGGACGCCGAAGCACGGCATGGGCGCCAACACGGTGCCGGACGCGCACGACAAGTCCAAGCGTCACGCGCCATCGATGCTGACCACCGACCTCGCGCTACGCGTCGACCCGGCATACGAGAAGATCTCGCGGCGCTTCTATGAGGATCCGGACGCGTTCGCCGATGCCTTCGCGCGCGCCTGGTACAAGCTGACGCACCGCGACATGGGCCCGCGCGCCCGTTACCTCGGCAAGCTCGTTCCAGAGGAAGTGCTGCCCTGGCAGGATCCGATCCCGGCGGTCGATCATCAACTGATCGACGAGGCCGACATCGCAGCGCTGAAAGCCAAGATCCTGACGTCGGGGCTGTCGGTGTCGCAACTGGTGTCGACCGCCTGGGCCTCGGCCTCGACCTTCCGCGGCTCTGACAAGCGTGGCGGCGCCAACGGCGCTCGCATCCGGCTCGCGCCGCAGAAGGACTGGGCGATCAACCAGCCGAGCGAATTGAGTGCGGTGCTGCAGAAGCTGGAAGCGGTGCAGGCGGAGTTCAACGCCGCGCAGCCAGGCGGCAAGAAAGTGTCGCTCGCCGACCTGATCGTGCTCGGCGGTGCCGCTGCGATCGAGAAGGCGGCCAGGGACGCCGGCCAGTCCGTGACCGTGCCGTTCACGCCCGGCCGCATGGATGCTTCGCAGGAAGACACCGACGTCGCCTCTTTCGCGCCGCTCGAACCGGCGGCCGACGGTTTCCGCAATTACATCCGCGGTGCCCAGCGCCTCCCGGCTGAAACGTTGCTGGTGGACAAGGCGCAGCTGCTGAACCTGACCGCTCCGGAGATGACCGTGCTGCTTGGCGGTCTGCGCGTCCTCGGCGCCAATTCCGGCCAGTCCACGCACGGCGTGTTCACCGACCGGCCGGAGGCGCTGAGCAACGACTTCTTCGTGAACCTGCTCGACATGCGTACCGAATGGCGGCCTTCCGCCACCGAGGGCGTGTTCGAAGGACGCGATCGCGGCACCGGCGAAGCTCGCTGGACGGGCACGCGGGTAGACCTGATCTTCGGCTCGCACGCCCAGTTGCGCGCGCTTGCCGAAGTCTACGGCAGCTCCGATGCGCAGGCGACGTTCGTGAAGGACTTCGTGGCTGCCTGGAACAAGGTCATGAACGCCGACCGCTTCGACCTCGTCTGATTTTAGGCTGGCCGCAAACAAAACAGGCGCGGAGCGATCCGCGCCTGTTTTTTATTGTCGGGAGGTTGGCGCGGCACTCAGTTGAGTGCCGCACCCGCCATGTTCAGTCCTTCTCGAACATGCCGGTCTTGGCGACGACGCCAGCAATGGCGCCGCCGATCAGCGGAGCCACGATGAACAGCCAGAGCTGGCTGATGGCCGCGCCGCCGCTGAACAGCGCCGGGCCGATAGAGCGTGCCGGGTTCAGCGAGGTTCCGGTCACCGGGATGATGGCAAAGTGCAGACCCGCCAGCGTCAGGCCGATGACCAGGCCGGCGAAGGCCGTCGTGTGTTTGCCGCTGGTGACACCGAGAATGACGGTCACGAACGTGAATGTGCCAATAAGCTCCCAAAGGAATGCGGAGCTCATGCCCCATTTCGTCTCGTCCCAGCCGTTGGCGCCGAAGCCGCCGGTATGACCGCCGACCTGTCCAGAAACGATCACCCAAAGCGCCAGCGAAGCAATGATGGCGCCGATGATCTGGGCAATCCAGTAGGGGATCACATCCTTGGCCGGCATGCGGCCGGCCAGGAAAACACCCAGCGTCACCGCCGGATTGAGATGGGCGCCGGAAATCGGTCCGATCGCATAGGCAGCGGCGATGAGGCCGATGCCGAAAGCAAGGCCGATGCCTTCCTGCCCGAGTGGCAGGGCGCCGCCGAACCCGCCGGTCACCACCGAGGCAGTGCCGATGAACACCAATAGAAATGTACCCAGAACTTCAGCCAAATAAGATTTCATAGTCCCTCTCCTCGAAAGGGCCCTGCCAGCTCCTGGCAAGAGCCACGAATCGCAAGCGGAATCGTAAGCTGTAGCCGAAGCGTTTTAAAGCGGAGGATATTGCGCCAGTTCAAGAGCTTGTGCATTCGGGTTGCGCCCTTTACAGCAGGGGCGAAATCAATCCTGTGCGGCGTGACGAATGCGACTGGGCGGAAGGCTGGCGGCAGCCATCGAAGTTTTGGAAGACATCAATCGTCGGCATCGCCCGGCGGCGGACGCCTTGCGCGACTGGGGGCTATCGCACCGCTTTGCCGGCGGCGGCGATCGTTCCGCGATCGGCAATATCGTTTATGACGCCTTGCGCCGCAAACGCAGCGCCGGCTGGCTGTTCGACAACGACACACCGCGCGCTGTCGGCTTCGGCGCGCTTTTGCTGGAATGGGGGCAGACGGCGGGGTCGCTGAATGCGGTGCTCGAAGGCGACAAGTTCGCACCGCCCTTGCTGAGCGACGCAGAACTCGCCACCGTCGCTGGACGCAAGCTGGCCGACGCGCCGGACGAGGTGCGTGCCGATTGCCCCGACTGGTGCGTGCCGCTGCTCAAGGAAGCCTTCGGCGAGACATGGGTAGAGGAAGGAGCGGCTCTGGCCGCACGTCCCCCACTCGACCTGCGCACGAACACCTTGCAGGCCAATCGCACCAAGGTTCTCGCCGAACTCGCCGAGACAGGCGCCGAACCTGCGCGTCTCGCCACCCAGGGCATCCGCATCGCTCCGATCGCCGGCGATGGCCGCCATCCGAACGTCCAGGCCGAACCTGCCTTCCAGAAAGGCTGGTTCGAAGTGCAGGACGAAGGTTCGCAGATCGCGGCGGAACTCGCTGACGCGAAACCCGGCATGCAGGTGCTCGACTATTGCGCCGGCGCCGGTGGCAAGTCGCTGGCACTGTCGGCGGCGATGGAAAACAAGGGGCAGGTCTTCGCGCATGACGCGGAAAAGCAGCGCTTGGCGCCGATCTTCGACCGCATGCGTCGTTCCGAAAACCGCAACATCCAGGTCGTCGCACGCGAACAGGAACTCGCGCCCCTGGCCGGCCACATGGATATCGTATTGGTCGATGCGCCTTGCACCGGTTCCGGTACGTGGCGGCGCCGGCCGGATGCCAAATGGCGGCTGACCAACCGCCAGCTCGACGCACGCAAGGCGGAACAATCTGCCATCCTCGATGTGGCCGAGGGCTTCGTGAAACCCGGTGGCCTGCTGGTCTACGTCACCTGTTCGGTCTTTCCAGATGAAAACGGCGGGCAGGTGTCGGCCTTCCTGGCGCGCCACGAAGGCTTTGCGCCTGTCGATCATGCTGCGCTGTGGCGGGCACGTTTTCCCGGTCATGACGCCGCGGCCCGCTTCGGCCCGCAATTCGGCATCTCGCTGTCGCCGGCGCTGAGCGGCACCGACGGCTTCTATTTCTGCGCCCTGCGCAAGGTTGCATGATCCGCTGGCCTATGTTGCAATGCAGCATGGGCATTGCCTGCATGCCGGCTCTGCGGTAAGCCGGCTAGCGCATATTCTCGAGAAGTTGCAGACTTTTTGGGCAAAGTTAAAACAAAGAGATAGTGCGGATCGCCTTCCGCCTTATCGCGTGTCGCTGACAATTCGGGGCAAGCACCATGGCAGCCAAAATCGTACCGGCCCCGAACTACGAGGAGCGCGTCAGGACCTCGTTCTCGCGCCAGCAAGCCATGGCCACGATCGGCGCCGAGCTGACGCTGGTCACGCCGGGCATCATCGAGATCGAGATGCCTTATTCGGCCGAGCTTACGCAGCAGCATGGTTTCCTGCATGCCGGCGTGATTTCGACGGCGCTGGATTCAGCCTGCGGTTATGCCGCCTATTCGCTGATGCCGGAAAATTCCGGCGTGCTGACCATCGAATTCAAGGTGAACCTTCTGGCGCCGGGCAAGGGCGAACGTTTCCTGTTCCGTGGCTCGGTCACCAAACCTGGCCGCACCATCATCGTTGCCGATGGCCAGGCCTACGCCTTCGCCACCGACGGCGAGGCCAAGCTGATCGCCACCATGACCGGCACCATGATGACGGTCACCGGGCGCGAAGGCATTGAAGGCTGAGCTGCCGGCTCACGAAGCGCTTCGTCGCGCAACTGACACGACGAAACGTTACGCGGGCGGAAATCACGCTGCAGCGCGCTATCCAAGGTGTTTGAAGTGAGCCTCAGTTCCGCAGACCTGCTCGTTGATATTGCCGGCCGCAAAGTCCTGTTCGTCATGGCTGCGGACGCGGAATACGGTCCGCATTTGCAGCGCCTGTTCAAGCCGTTGATGACCGGTGTCGGCCCGGTGGAAGCCGGCGTGCGGCTCGGCGCCGAATTCGCGTGGCTGCAGGCCGCCGACCGATTGCCCGACCTTGTCGTCTCGCTTGGTTCCGCCGGTTCGCGCAAGCTAGAGCAGACCGGTGTCTATCAGGCGATTTCGGTATCCTATCGCGACATGGATGCCTCGGCGCTCGGCTTCGAGAAAGGCGTCACGCCTTTTCTCGACCTGCCGGCGACCTTGCCGCTCGGCCATCGTATCGTAGGCATAAAAGGCGCGTCGCTCTCCACCGGTGCCAACATCGTTTCGGGGGCTGCCTATGATGCCGTTGCCGAGGACATGGTCGACATGGAGACTTTCGCGGTGCTGCGCGCCTGCCAGCTGTTCTCCTTGCCCTTAATTGCGCTGCGCGGCATTTCCGACGGCGCGGCGGAGCTGAAGCATGTCGGCGACTGGACAGAATATCTCCACGTCATCGACGAGAAGCTGGCGGTGGCAGTCGACCTGCTCAGCGCGTCACTTGCCGATGGTACGCTGCGGCTTTGACACCGTGACAATCCTTCCAAGGCGGGCCCATTGCGTCGAATCGGTTCTTTCTTTAAAGGCTCGCCATGACGACGCATCCCCACACAGTTCTCATCATCGACTTCGGCAGCCAGGTCACGCAGCTGATCGCCAGGCGCTTGCGCGAAGCCGGCGTTTATTGCGAAATCGTGCCGTTCCAGTCGGCTGATGAAGGCTTCCGGCGGATCAAACCCAAGGCGGTCATCCTTTCTGGCAGCCCGCATTCCACCGTCGATATCGGCAGCCCGCGCGCGCCGGATGCTGTCTTTAAAGCCGGTATTCCGGTGCTCGGCATCTGCTACGGCGAACAGACCATGTGTGCCCAGCTTGGCGGCAAGGTCGAAAGCGGCCATCACCGTGAATTCGGCCGTGCCTTCCTGGAAGTCGAACAGGATTGTGCTCTCTTCGACGGCGTCTGGGCAAACGGCACCCGGCACCAGGTGTGGATGAGCCACGGCGATCGTGTCACCGCCATTCCACCGGGCTTCAAGGTCGTCGGCACTTCCACCGGCGCACCGTTCGCGGCGATCGCCGATGAAGAGCGCAAGTTCTACGCCGTCCAGTTCCACCCTGAAGTCGTGCACACGCCAGACGGCGCCAAGCTCTTACGCAATTTTGTGCACAAGATCGCCGGCATCCAGGGCGACTGGACCATGAAGGCCTATCGCGAGCACGCCGTCGAGGCGATCCGCAAGCAGGTCGGCAAGGGCAAGGTGATCTGTGCGCTGTCCGGAGGTGTCGATTCCTCCGTTGCGGCACTGCTGATCCACGAGGCGGTCGGCGACCAGCTCACCTGTATCCTGGTCGACCACGGCCTGATGCGTAAGAACGAGGCGGCCGACGTCGTCGCCATGTTCCGCGAGCACTACAACCTGCCGCTGATCCTGGTCGACGCGTCGGATCGCTTCCTTTCCGCGCTGGAAGGTGAGAGCGATCCGGAAAAGAAGCGCAAGACCATCGGCCGCCTGTTCATCGAGGTGTTCGAGGAAGAGGCCAAGAAACTCGGCGGCGCCGAATTCCTGGCGCAGGGCACGCTCTATCCAGACGTCATCGAGAGCGTGTCTTTCACCGGCGCCACCTCATCCACCATCAAGTCGCACCATAATGTCGGCGGCCTGCCCGAGCGCATGAACATGCAGCTCGTCGAGCCGCTGCGCGAACTGTTCAAGGACGAGGTCCGCGTGCTTGGCCGCGAGCTTGGCCTGCCCGACAGCTTCATCGGCCGCCATCCGTTCCCGGGGCCTGGCCTTGCCATCCGCTGTCCTGGTGGCATCACGCGCGAGAAGCTGGAGATCCTGCGCGACGCCGACGCAATCTATCTCGACGAGATCCGCAAGGCCGGCCTCTACGACGCCATCTGGCAGGCTTTCGCGGTGCTGTTGCCCGTGCAGACGGTGGGCGTGATGGGCGATGGCCGTACCTACGAGTTCGTCTGTGCGCTTCGTGCCGTGACCTCGGTCGATGGCATGACGGCCGACTTCTACCACTACGACATGGAATTCCTCGGCCGCGCCGCCACCCGTATCATCAACGAAGTGCGTGGCATCAACCGTGTCGTCTACGACGTCACCAGCAAGCCGCCGGGCACGATCGAGTGGGAGTGAATTAAGGTCGTTTCAGACCATCTCGCTCCGTGTCAAAATCGTATGACACCGTTGATTGGTAAGGATAATTTTTCTTACCCCGTTTCGCTGCGTATCACTCCAGCTCAGCCACGTGTTGGTAGCGATGTTGATACGGCGCAGGATGGTCAAGAAACGGGCATTCACTACCAACACCCCCCTATGTTGGTATCCGTTTGCCCCCAGGACCGGATGCGCTTTCATGGGCTATCTCACTGATAAAGAACTGAAAAATCTCAAGCCGCGGGCCAAGCTGTACAAGGTAACGGACCGCGACGGGATGCACGCGGCCGTCACCCCGACGGGGGTGATCTCGTTTCGGTATCAGTACCGGGTGAACGGCAGGCAGGAGGTCTTGACCATCGGCCGCTATAGCGCCGAGGCGGCACGCGGGCTGACACGAGCTCCCGATACGCTGGAGTACGGAATGCAGGTGTCGCTTGCGGAGGCGAGGACCCTGCTGGCGCGGGCCCGGCGGCAGGTTGAGCGGGGCGAGTCGCCGTCGAAAGCCAAAGTGGAAAAGCGCACCGCATCAGCCGCGGCGCTGACTTTCGGCGGATGGGCGGAAGCCTACTTCAAGCATAAGGCCGATCCCAAATCGGGAGCCGAGAAACTCGCTGATAGCACCCTGACGATGCGTCGTTCAGTCTACGATCGTGCCATTGCGGGGGAGTTGTCGAAGTTACGGCTTGCCGAGATAACGCCGCAACGCCTGAAAGCGCTGTGCGACCAGGTCAAGGAGAAGCGCGGGCCGGCTGTAGCCGTGCATGTCAGAGAGGTCGTGTTGCTGGTGTTCCGTCACGCCCAAGGAAGCGGACTAGATGTGAGCAACCCGGCCGAGTCGATCCGCACCAGCGCCATCGCAACGTTCGAGCCGCGCGAGCGTGCCCTCTCGCCGTCTGAGGTTCGCTCGGTCCTGGCGGCTTTGGACAATGTGTCGGCGGCACCCACGCTGCGCTTGGCGGTGAAGTTCGTTCTGTTGACCGGCGTCCGCAAGTCGGAGTTCATCGACGCCACGTGGAAGGAAATCGACTTCGCCTCTGCGCGCTGGACGATCCCGGCGGAACGCATGAAGGCCGGCAAGGCACACGTCGTTCCGCTGAGCGATCAGGCGCTCGATATTCTGACGGCCTTTCGCACTATGTTTGGCACCAGCCCTTACCTTCATCCCGGCAGATACGACGGCGATGTGCCGATCAGCAACGCCACGCTTAATCGTGTCATTGATACCGTCGTCGAACGCATCCGGGAGACGGATCCTGACTTCCAGAGCTTCGGTGTTCACGACCTGCGCCGTACGTTCTCGACCGGCCTAAACCGCGCCAAGTTCGATGATCGTTGGATCGAAATGAGCTTGGCCCACGCGCCAAAGAACCGGATCGCGGCCATCTACAATGTCAACCGCTACCTCGCCGAGCGGAAGATCATGCTTCAGTGCTGGGCTGACATGCTCGATGCCTGGATGAAGGGGGAGTCCGCAAAAGACCTGATCGCCCACGCGAAACAGCGGGCTGCCGAGGTCCACGATGACGAACTGGATGACGATCTCTGAACGGCGTGAGGTTCGTGTCCATTCAGTCAGTCGTTGCCATTGTATCCTGCCGATCGGCGGGCTCGGCGATCCAACGGCTAATGGCGGATTCATGCCATCCCGCACGTTGTGATAGATGGGGCCCGGGACAGCCCGCCACATGGCTATGATTGCCGCAGGTAAAGGGCTGCTTTGCGCCCGCATTCCAGTCATTCGGCGCGCCTATTGCGGTGGCGGAAGCGTGGCGACCTCATCGGGCTTTGAAGCCCTGGCTTGGGCGCGTAGGCATGGTGATCACAGCCGTCGCCTACATCGGTGCGGCGCTGCTCGTTGGGTTTGACCCCGAATCGCGAAGCGCGTCGCCGCTGCAGTTTATGATATCTGCCATTATCGTCGTGGCGTGCTTTTTGGCAGCGTGGCTTCTGGGGAGCATGTTTCGGACGAAACCAGCGTCGGATCGAGATGCCTCATCGATCAATCCGCTTCGAGTCCTTGTAGTGACGCTTATCCCCGCCCTTGTGTTGGCAAGCGACATTTTAGGGGAGAGCTGGACCCGGTTCGTCTTCAACTCCACGGTGACAGTGGTTGTCGGTGCATTCATATGGTGGCGCGCGCACGACTGCCGGGTTGGGATGTACACCATACAGCCGCCGTAGCGTTGGCGTTCCTTGTCAGCAGAGGCGCCTTGGCGTTTACCTATTTCCCGTTGGCGGGCCAGGTAGAGCCATCTGCCAAATATGCCCACAATATTCTGATGATGCTGATCGTTCTCATTGCCGGGTGCTTTGCCCTCCGACCTGCCGGGGAAAAGCAGCGAAACTCCTGATTGGTTTACAACTATGCCCCTCGCGGTTCTGAATAACTCCGTGCGTCTCGGGGTTAACGACGATCCGGTCTCCAGTGGCACAGATGTGGGCCTCTGCCTCGTGGGTTGAGTAGCAGTGATCGACCACGCCCCAGGAGGTACCATTGAAGAAGGACTTCCGGTCCGCGCCTGCTCGTCCTGCGAGATAGCGCGGCATGCTTGCCTCCGTGGGGCAGACCGGTGTCGATGGCTGACAGAGTGTTGGATTTGACGATTACTAGATGAGTCTTCGGTAACTTGCTGTACCGAATGCCTCGTCGGATTGGGTTTTTCACGCAGATGGCTTAGCAGTTCGTCATATCAAAGTGTCCGAACAACAGAGCGAGGTTAATAGCCACGACTTTGCGTATCCGCAATCAATCCTCTGGCCCTTGCGTCTAGCAGGATGGTTTACGGCAGGTTTGGGGGTCGAGCTGGGTTAGACTGAACGACCGGAAGTGCCGGCATGTGTCACCGCACGACGGCCAAGGGCACGGGGACTCTCTTGCGGTCTCCACCTATTCGGTCTTCTTCGTGTCACATGCGGCTACGGAGGGCTTCCGGATCGTAAGGCGATTCTGCGATGACCCGCGCCTTACGCATCGTGCCGAGTATCGGCACCGTCAGTTCCGTTCCGGGCTCGCCGATTTCAACCGGCAGCAGAGCGATGCCGATGTCATGACCGAGCGTGTAGGCAAAGCCGCCCGAGGTGATGCGTCCCACCAGCTTCCCCTCATGATAGACGGCTTCATCGGCCAATGCGCTTGCCCCATCGATGTCGATGGCAATCGTCACGGAACGCCGTTTGACACCTTCCCGCTGCATGCCCAGCAGTGCTGCCTTGCCAGCGAATTCGCCCTTGTCGAGTCGGATGAAGCGATCGAGGCTGCTTTCCCAGGCGTTCAGTTCCGGGTTCATGTCCCGAGACATGGCGCGATAGGACTTCTCCAGGCGCAGCGATTCCAGAGCTTGGAGCCCGACGAGGCGCAGACCATGTGTTCGCCCTCTAGAGAGCAACGCCTCCAACAGTGTCCGCTGGTAACAGAGCGGATGATAGAGTTCCCAACCGAGTTCACCTTCGTAATTGACGCGCAGCAGGCGAACGTCCGTGGCGAGGCCCACCGTGCCCGAGCGCACGCTTAACCACGGAAACGCCTCGTTGGAGAGATCGATTTCGGTGAGGCTCTGCAGGAGTGCACGCGCGTTGGGCCCCACAATCGCGAAGCAGCCGCGTTCGTTGGTGACGTTGCGCAACTGCACACTTCCATCCCGCGGCAGCAATTTCGACAGAGTGTCGAAATTCAAGCGCTCTGCGCTCGGCGTCGAGATCAGGTAGAAGATCTCGTCTTCCAGCCGCGAGACGATGTATTCTGCCTGCACACCGGCGTTCTCTGTCAGATGATGGGCGAGATTGACCCTTCCGGTCTTCGGCAGGCGATTGGCAAGAATACCGTCCAACCAGGCCTCAGCACCCCGGCCCGACACCTCAAACTTTGTCATGGGCGTCATTTCTACGAGACCGACGGCGGTTCGCACCGCCTTGACTTCTTCGCCGACAAATTGCCCCTTCGGCGTCCACCGCCAACTGTATTGATCCTCGGCTGTGACCCCTTCGGGGGCAAACCATCTGGGGATTTCCCACCCGTTCAGCACACCCCAGACCGCGCCGCGCTGGTTGAGGATGTCGTAGCTGGGTGCCGTCTTTTGCGGGCGGCCCGCCGGCAAGTCCTGGCCGGGGTAGTGCTGGGTTGCGTGCGTGCCCCAGCTTTCGCGCACCTTCTGGCGCGTCCATTCCTTGTTGGCGTAATCGCCAAAACGGCGAGGATCGAGTTCGGATGTGTCGAGGCTGTTTGCACCTTCGACAATACGTTCCGACAAATAGTAGCCGATCGCACCACCCCATAGGATGCCTCCCGGAACGCCTTCTGCGATCCAGACATTCTCCAAACCCCAGGCCGGCCCGGCCAGAGGCAGCTCGTCCGGCGTCATCTGGAACGGGCCGCGCACATTCGCTTTGATGCCGACGCGGCCGAGTGCGGGTACGAAATCCACGGCCCGCTCCCAATTCCAGGCTACCGCTTCAAAATCCTCTTCCAGCAGGTCTGCGCCAAACCATTCCGGCACACCATCTTCGGCAAACAGCTTCAGATGTTCCGTCCTTTCATAGGGGCCGAACATCAAGCCGTCCCCCTCTTCACGTAAATAGCCCTCGAAGCCTTCGTCGCGCAGTATCGGCATCTCCGGCAGCCTCTGGCGCCTGCGCTCCATCAGCTCTGGGACCGCATCGGTGATCCAGTATTGATGGACAATTGGAATGGCCGGAATTTCCAGACCGAGCATGGCGCCGGTTTGACGCGCATAGTTTCCGGTGGCGGAGATGACATGCTCGCAGATGATCTCCCCCTGGTTGGTCAAGACCTTCCATTCGCCACCTGGCATGCGGGTGAAGCCGCGCACTTCGGTGTTGAGGTAAACCTTCGCGCCGCGGTCGCGAGCACCTTTGGCCATTGCTTGGGTAACGTCGGCAGGCGCGATGTGGCCGTCGTCTGGATGGTAGAGCGCCGCCTGCATTTGCTTGGTGCTTTCGAGCAAGGGCCATAGCTCGCGCGCCTCGTTTGGTGTCACCAGTTCTGCACGGATTCCCTGCACCGCAGCGACACTCATGTAACTCTTGTATTCATCAAGGCGGTCGTGCGTGTTTGCAATGCGCAACTGGCCGCATTTGTGCCAGCCGACTTGGTGGCCGGTCTCCGCCTCAAGCCCCTCGTAGATCTCGATCGTCTTGGCAATCATGCGTCCGACATTGATGCTTCGGGCGTAACAGGGGATCAGGCCGGCGGCATGCCAAGTCGAGCCCGCGGTCAACTGCGTGCGCTCCAGAAGCGCCACATCAGTCCAGCCGCGCTTGGTCAATCCGTACAAGATCGCAGCGCCGACACAACCGCCGCCGATGACCACGGCACGGGCATGGACTTGCATGGAATGGATTTCCTCATTGACGTTCGGGACATCTTACAAACCGGACCCTTGCATGTGATCTTGCTAAAAAGTTTCTTGCTGAATAACTTGAATTCATGCACCGCCTGCGATCCCTGATCCCTTCGGCCAATTATCTGTTCGTGTTCGAAGCCGCGGCGCGGCGGCAAAGCTTCACCGCTGCGGCCGAGGAACTGAACGTAAGCCAGCCGGCTGTGAGCAAGACCATTCGATTTCTGGAAGATGCGACGGGACTAAAGCTCTTTCGACGCCTGCATGCGCGTCTGGAACTTACGGCCGAGGGCAAACGGCTTTACACCGAGACGCGTGAAGCCTTCGACCATCTGCACATGGTGATCTCTTCCCTGCAGAAGAAGCATTCGAGCGATGTCGTCCGGGTCTCTTTTTCGGCTTCCTTCATCCAGCTCTGGCTACTGCCGCGGCTGAAGGATTTCAAAGCCAAGTATCCTGACGTTTCCTTGCGCATCGAGGAAAGCAGTCGCGACGATCAGGACCTGATGGAAGAAGACATCGACCTTTCAGCGCGATTGGGCAAAGGCAAATGGCCGGGCACCAATGCCTGGCATTTTGTCACAGAAGAGATAACGCCGGTCTGCAGTCCGGATTATCTGAAAGAGCATGGTCCGATCCGCGAACCTGCTGATTTTCTCCAGCACCCGCTGCTGAGTTTTGAGGAGCGGCACCGCACACGTCTTGGCTGGCGCGAGTGGTTGGAGCGCCATTCGGTGTCTGTCGCACGGTTGAAGCAGGGCTTTGTTTTCACGGATGCGCTTGGTTCGATAGAAGCTGCCGTACTTGGCCAAGGCGTAGCGCTCGGTTGGAAGCACCTGGTCCACGACCATATCGCGGCCGGTAGGCTGGCCTACCCATATCCGAAACCTTACCTGTCGGGCGATGTGATCCACATCATCATGCCGGCGCAACGCATACCAAAGCGCGGGGCCGAGCTCTTCCGCGACTGGCTGATTGAACAGGATGCGGACAACGCCGCCCTGATTCAGGGATAGCCGTGCGAAGCTTGCAAGGGATGGCTGCGTGATTGGCGAGCCGGCACCTTGCAGCCGTTAACTTACCTGCACGGCCTTGCTCATGCCTGCGCTAGCGCCGGCGTCGAACTTCATACATCAAGCCCGGTCGCGGCGGCCGAGCGGGCCGCCACCGGTCACACCTTCGGCGGTTTGGGAGATGCTGAATGGGTGGTGGTAGCCACCGACGCCCATAGTACGGGACCGTGCCAAACGTCCGGACCGAACAGGTGCATCTTCCTTATTTCAATCTCGCGACCCGACTGCTCGATGCCGACCTGCCCAAAGAGATACTGCCAGGTCGCGAATGTGTGTGGGATACAAAGTCATCCTGTCGCCTTTCCGCGGGGATAGGGGCGGTCGGCTTGTATTTGGCATTGTCTGTACCGGCGCTCCATGAATGGTATGAGCTTTCGATCCCGGTGCAACTGGTTCGGTTCACAGCGGCGATTGACCGCATGTCGGCCGTCAAATAGCAACACTGTTAAATATTACATTTTGGAACGTTTGTTCAGGGAGCGCGGTAAAATTGTAGATCGGCACGCGTTCGTTGCGGGAAGGGATCTACCCAATTGCATGCTGGCCGTCTGGAAAAACGAATTTGTACTAGTGGATTCGATGCCTCTTCCATCAATTTCCTGAAGAAAGCGCTGCTGAACTTCACTTCCAACCACCGCTACATCCTGGGTGCAGCGATGGTGGTGCTGCTGCTTTCTGCGCAGGTGCTGGCGGTATGCGCAGGTGCCGCAGCGAAGTTGTTTCCGTGCCACCGCTCGACTGTGTGGTCAGACCATAACTCCAGGTTATGCAGTCGGCCATTTTTTACAATCCTGATCACTCCCTTGCCACGTGCTAGCAAGACGGGAACGGCGCGTATCGCAACAGCTCAAGGCGGCAGGCACTTGTGCATAAGCTGGTCGGGCGATTGTCCGCCTAATCGCAGTGGTGCGTGAGGCTAGCTCAGATGGTTATCAGGAGCATGGGGCGCGTTGATGATCGAAGACGAGTGTAAGCAAGATGATGCTGTGGGCGTTCCCCTTGTCTATTTGGTCGACAATGACGAGGATTTTCGTGAGGAGATGGTACTGGGCCTGTCCAAGTTCGGCCTGAACGTACATGGATTTGAGAACGCTGCGGCTCTTTACCGCGCCTACGCCGCAAGGCCGTCCAGCATCGTCATCCTTGATATCGGTTTGGAAGGAGAAGACGGTCTGTCTGTAGCTGCCCATTTACGAGCTTCACAATCAGTTGGTATCGTGATGGCGACGGCGCGCAGTTCCATCGATGATCGCGTAAACGGTCTGAGGCAGGGGGCTGACGCCTATCTCGTCAAGCCAATTGATGTTCGAGAACTGGCTGCCACGGTGGCAGCGGTTAATAGCCGTGTCAGCGGGGGCGGGGTGCCGTTGCCGGGCCCAACTCCGAAATGGGCTCTGGTGGAAGGTGGCTGGGTACTTGCTGACGGAATGGGACATCGTCTCCGCCTAACTATGGCCGAACAGCGCCTTTTGAGACGTTTGTTTGTTGAGCGTGGCGCGACCGTCGAAAGACACGCGTTGGTCGAGGCTTTGGGCGAAGACATTTATGAATTTAACTATGCGCGTCTGGACACGACCGTAAGCCGCCTGCGCCGGAGGGCCAAAAAGGCCAACATGGAACTTCCCTTGCATGCGATCCGCGGGAAAGGGTTCGCTTTCGCCGACTAAGCTGCTCGTTCACTCCTTGGATATCGAGGGTGCATATTTGAAGACAGGAAGTGTCATAATCTGATATTTTGTGACATTGATCGCACCTGTATTAGTTTATAAGCCGGAAGAAAAGAAAAAAGTTGTATTATTTAATCAATAGTCAGGTGATTAATTGACGATTCGCCGAGATTTAGTTCACTATCGAAACTTTATGGAGAAGGGGCACCCAAATGCGGTCTGAGTATATGGAAAAGCCAACTTGTATTCGTAGCATTGACGCCTCCGCATTTAACGCGCTGAAGAAAACACTGCTCAGCTCCGTCTACAACCATCGCTACATTCTGGCGACTGCGGTGACCGCACTACTGCCCTCCACGCAAGCACTCGCGCAATGCGCGCCGGCACCGGATGCTCCTGTGAGCATCACCTCGGGCAGTTGTACGGATTCTGGCTCGCCAGGCACCATGACCCGATCGAGCAATGATGCCACAGACGTGGTCAGCGCCTCGGGCACTGGGACGTACACAGGAAACGTTGTTGGCTTGGAGGCGAACGGCACTGGTTCCGGCGCGCACGCGAGCGGCGGCGGAACAATCAATTTGAACGGCGCACCGGATGGTAATGGGGGGTACAACTCCGCTTATGTCAGTACGACCGGCACAGGCAGCCACGGCCTCTATGCAGATGGCGGCGGCCAGATCAACGGGGTTGGTGCCACTGTCGCTACATCGGGCGACGGCAGCCACGGCATCTACGCAACCGGAGCTGGGAGCGATGTGAATGCTGACTTTAGCGGCGTGACGCTGCCGTCGAATGTCGGGCAACAAATCGTGGTTACAGGCGGCAACGACGCATATGGCGCCTATGCAGCCAATGGTGGCACGGTCGAAATTACCGGCATCAATGCCCAGCAGTCCGGCATCTTGACTTATGGTATGGGTAGCTCTGCCTTCGTCGCGGAGTCAGGGGGCCAGATCACCCTCACCGGTGTGAGCGGATTCGTTAGCGGCGAGGATACGGCAGGTGCCTTCGTTTCGGGTGCCGGCAGCACGATCGTCACCAACGCCAGCTACATCAACACCTATGGCAATAACAGTGCCGGGATGTCGGTTGCCGACGGGGGAGCGGCCACCATCCATGGCGGCGCGGTCGTGACCGGTAATTATCATGGACAACTCATCAGCAATTCCGTGGCTCTTCTCGCCCAGGGCGGCGGTAGCCAGATCACGATTGACCAGGGTGGCAGCGTAACCACCTATGGCGCGGCCAGTGCCGGTGCAACGGCTCAGGGCGGGGCTTTTATCGACTTCAAGGGCTACGGCATTTTTACCTATGAGACCGCTTCTGCCGGCGCAGTCGCCGATGGGACCGATGGTAACGGAGCGGCCAGTAAGGTCGCTATTACCGATGCTATCGTCCGGACGACCGGCCCCTCCAGCGCCGGTGTGCGTGTCACGAGCGGCGGTACGATCGGTGTAACCGGTGGCAAGATCTCCACCGGGTACAAGCCGGGATTCGGCACTTCCGGCGGCCATTACTTGTCGACAGAGATTGGCAGGGAATCCAATGGTGCGGAGGTGATCGGGACCAGCAGCACGCTCACGATCGCGGACAATGAACTCACAACCACCGGTGACGGTGCCATTGGCGTCGTTGCCAATGCCGGTGGCACCGCCACGGTTGCCGGCGGCACCATCTCGACCAAAGGAGCCGAGACCGCGAACGCCAGCGCCGATGGTGTCCGCTCGACCGGTCCCGGCAGCACGGTTACACTGATGAGCAGTGCGAAGGGCGGCACGACGGTCACCACTTCGGGTGTCAACGCCATGGGCTTGCACGCGATGCAGGGCGGTGTCGTCGACGCGACGAATGCTACCGTCAACACCAGCGGCGCCGGCGCCTTCGGTGCGCTGTCGGAAGGGGCGGACAGCAATGTCAAGCTGACGGCCTCGTCCGTCACGACACAGGCCGCTTCGGGCCTTTCCGTCAACGGTGGCGGCCAGATCAACACGACCGGCACTGCCGTGACGGCCAACGGGACCGGCTCGTCGGGTATTCTCGGCACCGGCGATGGCACGGTGATGATGGCGGGCGGTTCCCTTAGCGCGACGGGGGATCTGATCACCGGAACGGCCGGCAATGTCATTGCCAATCTGACCGGTGTCGGTCCCACAACAGGCAGCGGCATCGTGGTGCATGCCGTTGGCGGCACCACCAGCGGCAATTTCACCAACATGGCGCTGACCGGCAATGTTGTGGGAGAAACAGGTACGCGCGCCAATGCGACGCTGATCCGCAGTACGCTGACCGGCGCAGCGCTTAACGCCGACAACATGTCCGTCGATGGCGCCAGCACCTGGACCATGACGGCCAGTTCCACCGTCAACAGCGCCGCAACCAGCACCACCGACAATGCAGGGCTGATCGTCTTTGCACCGCCTGTGAATGGCGTCTATAAGACGCTGACGACCTCTAATTTCGTTGGAGGTGCCGGGGGCGCAGCCGGTACGGTTGTCTTGAATACTTACCTGGGCGGCGATGCAGCCCCGTCCGACCAGATCGTGATCGATGGTGGCAGGGCGACTGGCCAAGCCGGACTTGTCATCAACAACATCAATGGTGGCGGGGCTGCGACCACTGACGGCATCAAGGTTGTCAACGCCATCAATGGCGGGACGACGACTACGAATGCGTTCTTCCTCGGTAATGGCGACTACGTGACGAACGATGGCCAAAACGCCAAGGTGGCAGGCGCCTATGCCTATACACTGCACCGTAGCCCCACCTCCAGTGGCACTGACGTCTATGGGGACAACTATGCCGCCGATGACTGGTATCTACGCTCAGTGTTGATCGATCCGATCGATCCGATCGATCCGCCCGGTCCTGAAACGCCCCGCTATCAGCCAGGCGTGCCGGTTTATGAGAATTATCCGAACGCACTACAGGTCCTTAATCGCTTGCCGACGCTTGCCCAGCGTACCGGCAATCGATACTGGGGTGAGCGAGCTCCTGCCGAGACCGTGTTCTGTAAAGATCCAGCTCAAAACTTCAAATGCACGCCGACACAGGACCAGAACGCCTATTATCAGGACGGCGCGACGACAATCGTTGGCGGCAGGGGCGTCTGGGGTCGCATCGAAGGGATGCATGGCAGACAGCAGCCAGCTGTCACCACGAGCCAGTCGGACTATGACTACAATATGTGGAGGCTGCAGGCGGGCGTAGACGGTCAGCTCTATGAAAGCGACGCTGGCAAGCTCATCGGTGGCATAACCGTTCACTATGGCCAGGTCTCCACCGATGTCGCGTCGATATTCGGCAATGGCAACATCGACACCACGGGCTATGGCCTCGGCGGCACATTGACCTGGTACGGCAATAACGGCTTCTACGTCGACGCGCAGGGTCAGGTTACCTGGTATGACAGCGATCTCTACTCCGATACGCTGCGTCGGGGGCTTGCCGACGGCAACGATGGTTTTGGTTATGCCCTAAGCCTCGAAGCTGGCAAGCGCATCGCTCTCAACGAGAATTGGACGCTTACACCACAGGCACAATTGACCTGGTCGTCGGTCGATTTCGACAGCTTTACCGATCCCTTCGGGGCCTACGTGTCGCTCGACAAGGGTGAAAGCCTGAAGGGTCGTCTGGGTCTGGCCCTCGGACACGAGCGCAGTTGGAAGGACGATGAGGGTCAGACAAGCCGTGCGCAGGTCTATGGCATCGTCAATCTGACCAATGAATTCCTCGACGGAACACGGGTCGATGTATCGGGCACGAAGTTCGACAGTCGCGCCGACCGGCTGACCGGCGGAATTGGTTTTGGTGGCACCTACAGCTGGGCCAACGACAAATATGCAGTCTTCGGCGAAGTATCTGCCGACACAAGCCTGAAGAACTTTGCCGACAGTTACGAGGTCGGCGGAACGCTTGGATTGCGCGTGAAGTTTTGATCGCAATCGCAAACAAACGCTCCCGGCGTCGGTTCGATGCCGGGAGCGTTTCGTTATCAGGCGCTCAATGGTGATGATAACAATTATGCGAAAGCCAGAGTTCAAATAGCCAGACAATGCTTGGATCTCTCTCATGAAAACGATCCCGCTTGCGAAATCGCTTTCTTGTTCTGCTATCTCCCGGCGGAGTTTCATACTCGGGTTGCTCGCAGTGCAAGGTTGCGGCACCGTCAGCGGACCTGTGTCTCCGCTGCCCGGCGAAAGTCCCTATTCGTCAGAATTGTTTCCAGTTCGTCCCGTCAATCGCGGCAAATTCGCAAAAGATCTACAGCCGGTCACGATGGCAAAACGGATTGATGCCTCGCCCGGATCGGTGGTTATCGATCCGCACAACAAGCATCTCTATTTTATCGAATCCCAAGGCACCGTCAGGCGTTACGGTATAGCCGTTGGCAAAACTGGGTATAGCTGGCGCGGGGTGGCAACGATCAACCGAAAGGTCAAATGGCCGGCATGGTATCCAACTGATGATATGCATGCCGAGACGCCCGGCCTACCCAAACGTATAGAGCCGGGACCAGCCAATCCGCTGGGGGCACGTGCATTATACCTGTTTAGCGATGGCCGTGACACCCTGTACCGCATTCATGGTACGAATGAACCGTGGACCATTGGCACGGAAGCCTCCTCGGGCTGCATTCGCATGCTCAACGAAGACATCATTGAGCTATATGAAAAGGTGAAGGTCGGCGCCACAGTTCAAGTCCTGTGACAATGGGTATTGCCAAGTTGTCTGTATACGGTTTCAAGCGAGTGTCGCTGCCAGCCCGTCACCATGAGCGCAGCCGGAAGCCTCGGGCGCTCCAAACTTCGGTCTCAGAGCAGCCCTTTAGCAATGCGCTGATGATCTGGTGTTTATTTTTTCTATGGAACCTCGAGGCCGCCCAATTACCGCTTGCAGCAGCCGGTTGTGCTCGGCCTTGCTGTCGGCGAGCATTGCGAAGTAATCCGCAACGCTCGCGTCGTTCTGCTCCTCAGTCCAGACACCAGCTATCTCCGCCATCGCGTCGCCGATCTCGCCAAGACCTCTTGAAGCTGTTGCACCAGCATCCCCCGCTTCTCGGCACTCAGGCTATCGAGATTCTGTTGCCGCCATCGCACGGCCGGCAGATTAGCGGCTGCCTCCAAACCGATTGTTGACCAGTCAGGCTCACCTCGTTCGAACGCCAACAAGAATTGGCGGTGAGCATCAGGCATTGAGCCGACGATTTCGCTGATCAGCGATTCACGCGCCGCCAGAAGGTCGTCGAGTGCGACCGGCTGCCGCGTCATACCGACGAAGCCGCGCTCAAACTCAGCTGTGATGTCTTTGCGGCGCGCCGCAAGCACCTCGGCCATGGGCCGATCGTGGCTGATGAGGTAGACAAGAAAGGTCAACCGCAGCGCGTCGTCAATGCCTTCGTTTGCCAGGAGGTCGCGCGCATCGAAGAGGTCACGTGGATGCTGCCGGTCGAACGCGGCGACGATCTTACCCGCGTAGAGATCCGGAAAGGAAACAATCCGCATTTCCCCGAAACCAAACTCGTCTTCGACGCCAGAGGAAACCGGACGAAATTCGGGTTCGAATACGCAGCCTCGCAGGACCGGCGTGACCTCGATTTTGATCTGTGCACTGTCGCTGCGAACCACGAGCTTGGTGACGACGTTCTCGCGCGAGCGTGATGGCGTGACGCGGGTGCCACGAACCGTTTCAGCGATGCGCTCCGCGATGCGCAGCATCGCCGCATCGATCGCAGCTAGGGAGGCCGCGCGGTCCTGAACCGGCAGATAGCTGAGGTCGATATCGACCGAAAGCCGTGGCAGGTCGCGAATGAAGAGATTGATGGCCGTGCCGCCCTTCATCGCGAAACACTCTTCCTCTGCGACGGAAGGCAGCGCGCGGATCAAGAGCGCGACCTGGTTGCGGTAGGCATCGGCAAAAGCCATCAGGGTGCCTCGTCCAGTTCTCTCGGCACGGTGATCTGGTAGGCGGGAACGTAGCGTCCCTCCTTGACCAGCATGCGCTTACCCGAGCCGAGATCGATTGCAGCGCGCTCAATGTGTTTGAGCCATGCGTGGCGATGTCGATCCGCAAAGAAGAAGAAGAGGCGCTTCACCTTTACACTTCGGCAGCGGACAAGCAGCTTCTGCAGCCGCCGCGGAGCGAGATCGCTCAGTCCTTCCATCAGCACATCGACCTGATGGAAGCTTTCATGATCGGGCAGTTCGTCGAAAAGCTCGAGGATCGCACGTTCAGGTGCTGAAACCGTCAGCGGCCAATCCCATTGTCCCCAGACAAGGGTGCGCAGTCCGGCCTCCTGGAGAGACCCGTCGCCTTGCTTGCCGGCTCCAGGAACGAGGGGAGGGAAGTCAACCTCGTCCAGGTCGCTCCCAAAGAGCGGTGTGCTGTTGCGGTAGACGAATTCCTCCTTGAGTGGCAGCGCGGCGAGCCAGTTGGGGGGCTTCGTTGGACCGTGAAGATAGACCTTAGAACTGCCTTGTGAGACGTAATGGGCATAGCCTTGCAGTTCGAGAGCTGTCCGGCCACCAACGACAAGGCGATGGTCGAGGAACGTCTGGAGCGAGATAATGACTTGCTGCCAGCTCAACTGTCCGCGGGGGCGTCGATAGACCCGGCGTGCCGGCTGTTCGAGCCAGCCCGACGCGACATATTTGGCGCGCAGCGAAGTATAGTAGTCGCGCGCAGAGAGCCACGCGGAATCGACGAGCAAGCCCTCCGGGAGGAGGCGCTCGAGCTGCTTCAGCTTTCCTTCGCTTTGCTCACTCATGGTGGACTTTTTAGCTCATCTTCAAACCGTGCGCCAGTTTGAAAATATGTCGTTTAGCGTCGCGTGGGTTAGCAAAAGTGACATATGGCAAACCTACGGTCTTCGCGTTGATACAAATCCTCAAATTACGATGGCTGAAAACCGCGGTTTCGTATCAGCCAGTCGGCTCCCTCAATCGGCAAGGCCAAGGCGTCTTTCCACTCCAGTGGCGAGTACGAGGTGGCCGGCGAGCAATTTCGTTACAACCTTACCCACATCATTCACGTTTGACCGGGCTTGATGCGGAGGCCAGCCATCTAATCGCATGGTCGAAGGGCTGCGGCCAACCGGCGTAATCCGGCCTCCTGCATTTGATAACAATAACCGTCAGTCCCTGTGCTACCAGCGGCCCGAGGGGTTACAACCTTGATGGCTGCTTTTCTCATATGGACCCCAGAGCCGGCATCCGACGTTCAGGCTCTGGTTTTGCTTGGTTTCCACACGAACTGCAACGTGCGCTGCTTGCGTACAACCTGTCGTTCGAACATCGTCTCGCAGTGCGCAAGCTGACTAACATAAACCCATGCATGTGCGAGTGCCGCCGCAAGTGGTACGACACTGTGGCCTTAGCCCCTCGGTTGATTCTCGGCAGGCCGGTGTCGGAATTCTTGTCAGCTCCTCCCAACCTCATTGAAAGGGAGTGAACTAAAGGTCGTTTCAGACCATCTCGCTCCATGCCGAAAGTCGCATGACCCCGTTGATTGGTAAGGATTATTTTTCTTACCCCGTGTCGCTGCGTATCACCTCAGCCCAGCCGTTTGTTGGTAGCGATGTTGATATGGCGCAGGATGGTCGAGAAACGGGCTTTCGCTACCAACGCCCCTCTATGTTGGTATGCGTTTGCCCCCAAGACCGGATGCGTATTTATGGGCGATCTCACTGATAAAGAACTGAAAAATCTCAAGCCGAGGGCCAAGTTATACAAGGTCACGGACCGCGACGGGATGCACGCGGCCGTCACCCCGACCGGCGTGATTTCGTTCCGATACCAATACCGGGTGAACGGGCGGCAGGAGATCTTGACCATCGGCCGCTATAGCGCCGAGGCGGCGCGTGGGCTGACACGGGCTCCCGATGCGCTGGAATACGGAATGCAGGTGTCGCTTGCGGAGGCGAGGACGTTGCTGGCG
Organism: Mesorhizobium loti; assembly: GCF_002858745.1. Lineage (GTDB taxonomy): Bacteria > Pseudomonadota > Alphaproteobacteria > Rhizobiales > Rhizobiaceae > Mesorhizobium > Mesorhizobium loti_F. Next base: position 25,031 of record NZ_PJRO01000021.1, read on the forward strand.
CGGGCCCGGCGTCAAGTTGAGCGGGGCGAGTCGCCGTCGAGAGCCAAAGTGGAAAAGCGCACTGCATCAGCCGCAGCGCTGACTTTCGGCGGATGGGCGGAAGCCAACTTCAAGCACAAGGCCGATCCCAGGTCGGGGGCCGAGAAACTCGCTGACAGCACCTTGGCGATGCGCCGTTCAGTCTACGATCGCGCCATTGCGGGGGAGTTATCGAAGCTCCGGCTTGCTGAGGTAACGCCGCTACGCCTGAAAGCGCTGTGCGACCAAGTCAAGGAGAAGCGCGGGCCAGCTGTAGCGGTGCATGTCCGGGAGGGCCCGCGGGTTCCAGCATGAGAGGCTTCGTACGCCTCCCGGCACCCGAAACCCTTCACCATGGCGGTCATAGAGAGGACTGCTGTGATTTCACAAAAAGTGGACGTTCGTTGCTGTATATGCCTTCGTCACAGACGGCAAATCGCTCTGAGCAAGATGTTCATGCCCTCACCGCCGCTGACGCGGAAAAGGACTGTGGAAGATGCCGTCTGGATCGTGCTGCCGGAGCAAGGTATCGAGGCGCTCCAGAGCCGAGGGTGAAAAACAACACTCGACGGCAGTCAACCGCGCTTCGAATTCGTTGATGTAGACGGCGGTCGCGATCGTCGCCATACCATCTAGAAGCTTCACAGCCAGGCTGCGTTGACGGCATCGTCGGCAGCCAGATCCCATTGCGCATAGGTCGAGATGAAATATCGGCTTGAGATCGAATAGGCAGAGTCAGGCAGTGCGTATTGTCCACACCAGACGACCAAAGGGAGGCTAGTGGCCGAGGGGGAGAGCGGCAGATGACGCATGATGATGTCCACTGCTTTACCCAGCTCATCCGTGAGAATGTTGTCGGTACGAAAGCGTTCCGACATCAGAATCTATCAGTCTGCTCCAGGATTTCGTCGAACTCAGTCGCCTTGTCTTCGACGCGCAAAAGGCAGTCGTCAGGATCGGCAACGCGGCGAGGCTCGACTGCATCCGACGTGCCTCGTCGGCATCGTCAGCGAAGGCGATGGCGGTCAAGGCCGCGATGCGGCCGCAATCCTCGCAGAGCTGTGTTTCGCCAGTTCCTGCGGTGCCGAAATCACCGCCAGCATGACCTGCAATCGGCGGTCAAGGCTGTAAGCGATTTCGTCCAGGGCTTTGGCCAGAACAGGCAGCTCGCTGAAACGAAGCAGTTAGTTGTTGCTCGTTTGCCTGGTGGTGGGGAAATAACAGCAGACCCATCGAAGTTGAAGAAATTCAGCTGTGCCGGCATGGATTTCAGTATTGCGCTAGGCCCGAATTTGCTGCTCGCTCTCAAAGGCTAGTGCGCGCCTCCTGATCCAGGGCTAGATTGCGGATCCGCTGCTGTGGCAGATTTTGCAATATTCGCCAAAGCCGGTGCTGACTGGGACAGCCCGCTACAAAGATCATTCCGGCGCGGCCAGCATCCGTCTTGCCCCCTCGAAGGCAAGTGTTTGGAACAGACGATCAATCTCCGCGGGAGGGAGTTCGGCATCCGCATCGAGCCACCAGTGCATGACTTCGAAGAACGCGCCGGTCACAAAGCGCGTGGCGACTTCTAGCCTGATTGCGTCCTTGCCAGCCATGCCGGTCAACTCGCGGCGAACCTGCTTGGCCGTCCAGCCTCGTATCTCCTCCGGAATTTCATGCGTTTTGCCGCCCATCATCGCGCGATGCATCGTCCGCGTCGCGTCCGCATGGGCGAACGCAGGACCGCTGAACACGAAGCCGCTCGCGCCCGGCTTGGAGTCTCCGGCATCGCTCTCCGCACGCACAGCGTCGAGATGTTCGTCGATCGCCGCTTTTCTCAACGCGTCCTTGTCGGGGTAATGGGTATAGAAGGTCGAGCGTCCGACATCGGCCCGACCGCAGATGTCCTCGACCGTAACCGCCGCATATCCGTTTTCCGTTGTCAGTTCGAACAGAGCGTCCCGCAAAAGCCTGCGGGTTCTGGCGACACGGCGATCGATCGATCCGGCAGCCACGGCAGCATCCTTTCCTGGTCACGAGACAGGCAGCTGTCCAGTATTGGGCGTAGCCGAGCCTAGCGGCCAGCAAAAGCATTACTGGACATCATGTCCAATATCATATGTTCCCATCGGTTCAAGTCGAGATCGGCAGGAGGGAATGAGATGCACCAGGGTCTTTTCGCGACGTTGCACGGCAGGCGTCGCTGGCCGGTGATCATCGCCGCCAAGCTGACCTTGGTGCTGGTGGCGCTCGTCCTGTTCGGAACGGCAGACACCATGTCTTCCGTGAGTGTTCCAACGGTGCTGCTGCATGTCGGCGCGCTGGCCGTGGTCACAGGGGTGCTGATATGGCAGGGAGCGCGTCGTTCGATGGCGGTCAAGGCTGATAGGTTGAAATCAAATCCACCGAACACACCGCATGTCGGCATCCTGCTCCACTCGGCTGCCGTATACGACACATTGGCCTGGTTTCTGACATTCGGCCGCGAGCGTGCCTTCCGCGATAAGATACTGGCTTTCGCGAACCTGAAGCCGGGAGAAGCTGTTCTCGACGTCGGCTGTGGCACGGGGAGCGTGGCGCTGCTCGCCAAGGGAAAGGTTGGACCGCAAGGGCGCGTGGACGGCGTCGATGCGTCCCCCGGCATGGTTGCATGGGCCACCGACAAGGCTCAACGAGCCGGCTCCGAGGTCTTCTTCTCGAGCGCCCCCGCACAGCAGTTGCCGTACGGGGATAGCGAATTCGACGTCGTCCTCTCCACGCTGATGTTCCATCATCTGCCGAAGGCTGGTCGCGCCGCGTTCGTCCGCGAAGCCTTTCGCGTCCTGAAGCCGGGCGGCCGCTTGGTGATCATCGACTTTGCCAAGCCGCAGCGCCGGTCGCGTTTCCTACGTCTCCACCGTCACGGCCATGTCGATCTCACAAGGATCGCGACCGATCTTAAGGCCGGCGGATTCAGCATAGCCGGGCAAGGCGAGGTTGGAACTAAGGCACTTCGATACCTCATTGTCCGGCGTGACGTCGCCGCTTCCCCTCAACCGCAATAGATCCGGCTTGGCCGAGAATTTTTCTGGAGAGTTCCGTGAAAAGACAATCCGCAAAACCGACTGCTGCATCCGATCAACCACTCCCCATGCCACACTGGGTCAAGCGTTCCTGCTACGTCGCCGCCGCATTGATCCTGTTGGTGATTGCAGCCATGGCAGTCGTGGGCGGAGAGCACGGCCCGGGGCGGCATTTCGCCAGCGGCAGCGTGTCGGGCCAGCAGAAGTAACGCGTCCCATGGTGCTGACACAGCGACTGCGCAAAGCCGTCCTCGCCGCCCATGTTGCGTCTTCGGTGGGATGGATGGGCGCAGTCCTGGCCTATCTGGTGCTTGATCTCGTGGCGACCTTTGGGCAAGATATCGCGACTGTGCGCGCCGCCTTCATGGCCATGGCGCTGATCGTCCTCTACGGCATCGTTCCATTGGCGCTCGCCGCGGTTCTGATCGGGGCAATTCTCGCGCTGGGGACGCCATGGGGGTTGTTTCGCCACTATTGGGTTCTCGTGAAGTTGCTGCTCACGCTCTTCGCAACGACGATTCTGCTACTGGAGACACGCGCCATTGGCGCGATGGCTGCGGTGGCGGCCACGGGTGCTGACCCGCGCGATCTGCCGGGCTCGTTGCCCCATTCGGTCGGTGGCGCGCTGGTGCTGCTGACGACCCTGGTCCTCGCTATATATAAGCCCGCCGGCCTGACGCGTTACGGATGGCGCAAGCAGCAAGCACAGCGCCGATCACGCTTGTAATCGGGCAACGAGACATCGCAACTATAGGTGGGAAGCGGACTTGTAGCTTTTCGGTTGAAGCCGTTCGATAGCCGCCGTAACCTTTTTCCGAACCGGGAGATCGGGCAACGTGCGGGAGTATCATCAAACAGACGAAGCGAGCGGCCCGATCATCCTGTTCGATGCTGAATGTGTGCTTTGTTCTGCCAATGCTCAGTTTGTGCTGAAACACGACAAGGCCGGCCATTTCCGTCTCGCATCCATGCAGAGCGACATCGGCGCTTCGATTTACCGGCGGCACGGCATAAATCCGCAGAACCCGAGCAGCATGCTCGTCATCGAAGGTGACAGAGTGCGCCAAGATAGCGATGCCGTGCTAAGGATCTACGAAGGGTTGGGCCTTCCATGGCGGCTCCTCGGCACCTTGCGCTTCGTGCCTGCATTTCTTCGCGATCCCGTCTACCGATGGGTAGCCCGAAACCGCTATCGCCTGTTCGGTAAGCGGGACACCTGCTGGGTGGCTCCGTCGGAATATAGAGACAGGCTTCTGTGAGGAGAGCGCAGCAGCCATGAGGATCCTGATCCTGGGCGGATATGGAGTCTTGGCGGACGTCTGGCGGAGCTTCTATCGAACATAGCGGAGCTTGAACTCATCATCTGCGGCCGCGACTTCTCTCGCGTCGAGGCGTTTTGCGCGTGTTACAGAGGGCGGGCTCAGGTTCGGCCGCTTGCGCTTGATCGCGCCGACATTGCAGCCGCCCTGTGCGCGCAACGGCCAAATCTCGTCGTCGATGCGTCGGGGCCGTTCCAAGATTATGGGACCGATCGCTATCCGATGGCGCAAGCCTGCTTGATTTTGGAAGGCGATCCGGAAACTTTTGTGCCGGCTTATCGAAGGTGAGGTGTCCTCTAAGCGATGAAAGATCCTGCAAGAGAGTTCCGCCACCCGCTTTGTTCTATCTCCTCCAATGTCGGATCGCGGGTCTCAAAGTCTCGCAGCACCGCGAGGAAACCTTTTTCGACCTGAGCCAAGTCGGAAGGATGCAACCAACCCCATTCGCAATCCTCGCAATGTACATACAGTCTGCGATTGGTGATATCGGTTTGGAAGATGAGGCGCCCCTGATTGCAATGCGCACAGGTGCTTGCCCAGTAGAGCTTTCTCATACGGATGGACCTTCGCAGCGGTTGCCTTTGATTTTTGGGGGGCACGCAAAACTGCCGACCTACTTTCGGCTCCGTAGAAACATCCGAGCTAGTCGATGGCGGTTCACTCGCCCTTTGTCGACTTAATCCCGCGACGCTCAGCATACTCGATGAGTGCGATTTCGATTACGGCCGTTATCGAGCGTCGATCGATCTCGGCAAGTTTTTGCGCCAACTCTAAGATCGCTGGATCTAAACGTGTGGTGAACGGCTTCTTTGTCATTTCCATTCGGCGCTTGAATTTCCACTACGGCCGTGCATAAATGTGCACGTGCAACGCAAGTGCTTTGCAAGTGCACGGCAGGTCTTGGCGCAGCAACGCCGCGACCTGCCTAACCACGTCTAAGCTGTCTGGAGCTCGGATCATGGCTGATTCCGACAATACCACGACTTTGTCTATCGTCACCCGCAGCAAGGCAATCGCTGGACTGGCGCCTGCAGCCTTTTCTCCCAACAATTCTAAAGCCGCATCAGAGACACTGCGGCCGACGTTCCGCGTAAGAGGCGGTCAGCTCATGAAAAGGCCGACCGATTTTACCACCGGCAGCAGCGCGATGAAGCGAACTGGCGCGAGGCAAGGATTGTCGAGCAGCTTGCGGGCGGAAAGCGGGGCCGGTGAACAAGCGATGACCCTGCTCGCGCGATTGTCCGAAATGCCGGCCGCATCGCGCGGGGTTGTCGCGGCCAAGCAGGTCAATGCAGGTTCGGAAGCGGAGGCCCATCCGGTGGACCGGCATGTCGGCCGGCAGATCGCGGCCATACGGGTTCAGTCGGACGTTTCGCAAGCCCAGCTTGCCCGCTCCATCGGCATCAGCTTCCAGCAATTGCAGAAATACGAGAATGCGCGCAACCGCGTCAGTGCATCCATGCTCTATGAGATCGGCAGGTCGTTGGGTGTGCCCGTTGGCCGTTTCTTCCAGGGCCTGGACGGCAACGGCGAAGCCGTCGCCGCGGCCGCGCTGTTGCCGGCCGACGAACGCCTGGAGTTCATCGCCAGCGCCGAGGGGCGGCGGCTGATCGAGGGGCTCATGCAACTGCCGCCGGGCGTGCGCAGGCGCGTGTCGTCCCTGATTGCCGCGCTGGGTGAGGAGATAAACGGTCCTCATTGCAGCTAGCGGCGGCACATGCGGGCTTGGCACAGCCACTCGTCACGGCCGGCAGCGCAGTCGGAACGGCCGGCATGCTCAAGGATACGCGCATGGAACTGTTGCACGGCGGATTGAAACTGCGGCAGCTGCAGGTCTTCCGCGAAGTGTTGCGGGCCGGCTCGGCGCGGCGTGCCGCGGCCGTTCTGGGCATCACCCAGCCGGCGATCAGCCAGCACGTCAAGCAACTGGAGGCCACGCTCGGCATCACATTGTTCGAACGCTCGACCAACCGCATTCAGCCCTTGCAGCAGGCCTGGGAGCTGCTGCGCCACGTCGAGCTGGCGGTGAATGCCCTCGAACGGCTGGAAGCGTCAATCTTCGCGATGAAGAGTGATGACCGCCAGCGCATTGCGATCGCGTCGCCAGCTGTTTTCGGTTTTGTCACGCTGCCCAGGGTGGTGGCTATCATCCGCGCACAGACCAGATCGCATGTCCGCACGATCTCGGGCACCTATGACCAGGTCGGTGAGCACATCCTTGCCGGCCGCGCGGATCTCGGCATCTCGCGGCTGCCCGTCGATCCGTGCCTGTTCGATTGGGCGCCGCTCGGTTCGGCCCGCAATGTCTGCGTGTTCCATCCCGGCCATCGCTTCTCAAGACAGGAGCGGGTGGAGGCGCATGACCTTGCCAACGAAACCATCGTCGACGTCGATCCGCGCTTTGCCTCGCATCAGATGAACATGAACGCGCTGCGCTTCGAGGGCATCGAGCCGGACATTCTGGTCGAATACGATTCCAGTGGTCATGAGGCGGGCTTTGTCTCTGCCGGGCTTGGCGTCTCGATCACCAACGATATCCTGGCGCGCGAATATGCTGCCTTCGGCCTGCAGATGCGGCCGGTCGAACCCTCGGCGCTCTATCACTATGTTGCGATCTGGCAGAAGGGCAGGGTGTTCTCGGATGCCCTGAAGGTTTCGCTCGACGCGATACGTTCGACATTTGCAGCTGGTGCATCCGGCTGAACGGTGCGCTGGAATGGCTTTCGGATCTGCACGCGACTGGTTCATCGGGTGCGCCGATCAAGCGATTCCTGATGCCGAGACAAGGTCGATCTCAAGAGGCTTTGCGCTTTCCCGTCAATGCTCGTTGAGGACTTCCATCTCAACACCCAGCTTCCGGTACCGATTGACCTCTTGCTTGGCGAGTATCTCCGAAGTGGTATCCAGGATTTGCTTCCGGCTGCCGTTCTCCTGCAAAGCATACAAGAACCAACGCCAATGGGCGGCATTCGGCTTCTGCCGGCTATCGGCGACATTGCCCCAATCCTTCAGCCGCTCGACCAATATCTTCTTTGGAAGCGGCTCCTTTTGGGCCTGAGGGGCGGTGTGTTTGACCGTTGCCGAGAAAGCCTGCCTCGGCGCGTGGAGTTTTGCGCGCATCCGCTGTTCCAGATCCGCGAGCTCATCTTCGTCACTCATAGTTTCTCGCAATGCCTTCTTCGTTTCCTGGCTGTACGGCGCTTCTTCCCGCCCTCAGAGATGGATCAGTAAAATCGTCCAGAGTCCGTGTGGCCAGTCTCAGCGACCGGCCCTCAACATGATTCCGTCGCCCCATCTTTTGGCCGCCAGTGCATAGGATCGGCAACCCAAAGGTTGATTTCGGATTCATGCCAGCCGGCGCCATTGACGCTGATCCTGATCTGAGCCGGGAACGAGCCTTCGGCGATCTTGCGATAAAGGGTGGAGCGGGTAAGCCCGGTTCGAGACAGGACGGATTTGAGACGGATGATCCGGTCTGGCTCTCGCATGGTCGTTCTGCCTCCTGCTGGGTGTATCTGGCCGCTCTCAGGATCAGATGCGCGAGGCATTGGAGTTCTGCAAGGCGCCCCGTTCCACCGTGCGGCCATAGCGAAGCGCCGGCTGCAAATCGGACGGTTCAGAGCCCGATGCCACGTCCCCTGCCGAGATCGATACCGTGCGTGAACGCGAGTTCGGCACCGAGCCGGCGGCCGGTTTCCATCCCGATGCCAAGCGCCTTCTTGTGATTGGCAAGGATGGATTCAAGCTGCGGATCGCGTTCGAGGCTTTTGGCCATGTTGCTCATCTGTGAGCGGGTCGCCCGATAGCCAGTCATGTTAGCGGCCTGGTATTGGCGCTGGCTAGTCTGGTCGAGCTTTTGCCAGCGTTCGACAAAGCGCTCGGCTCTGGCGTTCAGATCGAGGCTGGCATCGTTGCTGCGTCCGGTGCGGATTTCCGTTTCGAGTTGCAGCGCGCGAATGGCGCGATTGACCTTGCCTGTGGCCGCCTCGTGGGCGAGTTCGGGATGTTTGGCGTAAGCCGCCTCGGCATCGCGCCAGCCATGCGGTCGTACCTTCTCGAAAGCTTGGCGGGCGTTGTCGAGTTCGCGCAAGCGCTCGGGACTGATTTTGTCGTTCGTTTCTCCAGCGATAAGCATTGCGTCGACGGCACGGGCATGGCGGGTGAGGGCATCGGTGCGGGCTTTGCGCATCACTGCTTCTGGATCTTGCGCCGGGTTTACGTCAGGCTTTGCAAAATCACTGTGCGCTTCTTCGCCTGCATTTTCTCTTGTCGGCTCGCACCGACTTTCCTGGCTCGACGAGAGCAAGCCGCTGATGCGTTCGCGCAGCCTTTCCGGCAGAATGCGCCTTACGATCTCAGCGACACGTTCGGTGAAGGTGATGCCGCGCCGTTCGGCATAGAGCCGGGCCGGATCCACCGTCTCGTAGTCGGATGCCATATCCTTGGCGCGGTCGCGCGACAGCGTGCGCGCGAGCCGGTCTGGATTGGCAAAGTCATCGCTGCCGTAATGCAGGTCCACACCTTCACGATGGCGCGACAGGGCAACGTAAGCGCCATGCGCATCCATGCCGGGTGTGGCAAGTACATGGCTGCGATCAACCGTCATGCCCTGTGCCTTATGAATGGTCGTCGCATAGCCATGGTCGAGGCGATCATAATCCTTGAAGTCGAAGGCGACGGAGCGGCCATCGTCGGTGCGCACAGACATGGCCCGCGTGTCGACCTGTTCGATGGTGCCAAGCGTGCCGTTCTTCACGCCAAGCCCGCGCTCGTTTTGCAGGAACATGACGCGATCGCCGCTGGCGAAGTGGCGCTTGCCACGGTCGACGGTGACGCTGACCTCGCCGCCTAAATCGCCGGCCTCGCGCATGCGCTCACGCGCGGCCTCGTTGAGTAAACGAACCTCATCATTGGTGTGGGTGAGGATGATGCGGTTTTGGCCTCGCTGCAGCTGCCGCTCGCGATCCCAGCGCTCGATCAAATCCTCTCGTGCATGCTCGCGACTTGCCGCCTCATGCACCATGTCGTGAGCACGGTATGCTTCAAGCGCATCGCCGATCCTGGCTGTCGCCAGATCGCGTGTGGCGTCGCGTTGCCAGTCATCACGCTGGCGGCGCACATCGCCGATCTCAGCGCCGCCATGACGTTCGTGCAGCGACCGCAGGGCGGCGCCCGCCTCGATGGCCTGCAACTGTTGCGGGTCCCCGACCAGCACGATCTTTGCGCCGGCCTCGGCTGCATGGGAAAGCACGCGCGCCATCTGGCGCGTGCCGACCATGCCTGCCTCATCAATGATCAGCACATCATCTACCGACAGTAGATCGCGGCCCTGCTGCCAGCCATGCTCCATGCTGGCGATGGTGCGCGAGACTATGCCCGACCCGCTTTCGAGATTTTCGGCAGCGATGCCGGAAAGGGCGGCACCGCGGACGCGATAGCCGGCACCCTCCCATGCCTCGCGTGCCACGCCAAGCATCGCGCTCTTTCCCGTTCCGGCATGACCGATGACGAGCGCCAGATCTTGTCCGTCGGTGATGTGAGACAGCGCGTCCTGCTGCTCGCCGGACAGTCTTAGACTGTTCGCCACGGCCCGTGCCAAGGCTATGTCTCGATCCCGAGCGCTCACCGCATGGCGCTCGCGCTCAGCCATGCGTTCCGCTGCTGCGTACAAACGCTGCTCGGCCGCGATCATGTCGCGTGTGGTGAAGCGCTCCATGCCGCGGCCGTCGCTTCCGAGTTCGACCAGAACGGGCGAACTTCCCAACGCGTTCATCACCGCATTGAACTGCTCCACTCCATCGCTATGACGGTGTGCGAACAGCGCCATGTCGCGCCGTGAGAATGTCGATTGCTGCTGTGTAATGGCATCCAAAGCCAAAGCGGGATCGGCAAGGATGCGCGCACCATTGTTGCGCGCGATCTCGCGATGCAGTTCGGCGCGGTCCGCAACGTCTTGCGCTTCGGCTTCGACACTCCGTGTCTCGATACGCTGTGCCGATGCGCCGATCTGGCTCTGTGGTTCGAGCTCGATGCCCTGTGCCTCCAGGCTGCGATGGTCGATGCGAGCGTCGATGTCGAGGTCGGCCAGACGCTCATTGGCAAGCTCGGCCCAGCGTTCGCGCCAACGCTCGATCATCTGCGTGCTGTTCCAGTCCCGCACCTTCGGGCCAAAACCGTTCTCGTCGAGCGAGCGCATGGTGAGCATGACATGGGCGTGGGGTTTTGGCATACCATCCTCGCCAATATCCCAATGCACGTTGAGATCGGCGATCATGCCGGCATCGACGAACTGCGCCTGCACGAAGTCGCGGGCCAGTTCGATGCCCTGTGCCTTGCTCAACTCGCGGGGCAGGGCGAACTCCACCTCGCGGGCAAGCTGCGCGTCCTTGCGCTTCTCGAAGGCCTCGACGTCGTTCCACAGCCGTTCGCGATCGCGCAAGTGCTCAGGTGCATCCTCGGGCAACAGCACCTCAGAATGCACGACGCCGCGTTTGGCGGAGAAGTCATGGCTGCGCTCGACGCGCTCATCGCGCAGCCGCGAGGCCGAGCGGTAGGCGGCGGACGCCACCGCACTTGAGCCAGCCTTACGGCCAATGACCTTGACGTGAAGATGATAGATCGCCATCGCGCTGCGATCATCAGCACGATCAAGCGCACGTCGGAACGACGTATAAGCGCGCCCTCCCTCGAAAAAATCTCGGGATGGACCGGTGCGTCCCAGACCATTCCGGCAACATGGAAGCCTTCTGCAGGGCGCAGGGTTATCTTCAGAACATCAACAATTCTTCCGGACGAAGGACCCAAGAATGCGTAAGCCACGTGACTATGACAACGAACTGAAGGCGCTGGAGGGCAAAGCAAAAGAACTCAAGACGCGCAAGGTGCAGCAGCTCGGCGAACTGGTGATTACCACCGGTGCCGACGGTCTCAGCGCCGACGAACTTGCCGGCGCGCTGCTGGTGCTCGCCGAGACGAAAGATGCCGCCAAACGGGAGGCATGGGCCAAGCGTGGCGCTGTCTTCTTTCGTGGCAAATCGCGGCGATCTTCGCCAGCGCCTGAACGCGACGCTGGCGGCAATCAAACGCAACCGGGCAGCGCGCAATCGCCATCGGGCGGAACTGGCGCGGCATGACATGCGGAACTGGCAGGTCGAACGCCGCAGACGCACGCGGAAACTCATCGAACTCGGCGGGCTCGTCGTCAAGGCGGGCATTGTCGAACTGACCAATGACGATCGCGCCATAATCTACGGCGCGCTGCTATGGATGGCGACCAAGCTCAAAAGTGAAGAGGGCGAACGGGCGCGGCAGCTATGGGCAGGCAAGGGGGAACAGGCCTTCAAGCCAAAGCAGATTAACGAAGCGGAAGGCTAAAGATATGCGATCTCGCGCAAGCGGACATCGAGCGTCGATGTTGCCGTTGATTGAGACGAGACGAACTCAAAACGTTGCGCATGAGGCAGCCAACGGAGATCTGGCGGTAGCGGTTAAGGCGAAAGCGGATTGTCCGCTTTGCGCCACCATGTTGGTCGTTCATTGCGCCTGGCCGTTTCCCCGAAAGCGGACATCGTTGGGCCGCTAAGCTGGGTGTTCGCAGTTATCCATAATTTCTCTCGATGATAGTCATTGGTGGGCTTCGGATTCGCAAGTGCAGCAGCCGATTGCGTGTGTCGTACCAACAACAGGCCGGCCATTACCCCCCGGCATGTTAGCTCAATTGCCAGGCTGTTCGCAGTTCGTCGACGGTGGCCGGCCGATAGCCAAGGCCTAAAAGGCCATTCTTGGCGGCACTGACCAGGTCCTCGTTGCCGCCGGCGATTCGGCCATCGGGCAGCAGCAGATTGTTCTCGAAACCCACGCGGATGTTGCCGCCGAGCAGCGCGCCGGCCAGCACGCAGGCAGCTTCCCTGTCGCCGAAGGCGCAGGTCGACCAGTGCGCGAAGCGCGGCATAGCCGCATCGAGAAACGGCAACAGGTCGGCCGGATCGGATTTTTGGCCGGTTGTGTATCGTCCCAACACATAGAGGACGGAAAGCTGCTCGAATGGAATCACACCGTGCAACCTCAGATCTTCCAGCCGCAGCGCTTCCTCGGGCGAATAGAGGATGAACTGCGGAGCGATATTTTCTCGGCGTAGCTCGTCAAGAAAGGCGCTGAACTCGGCTTCGCCTTGCTCATCCGGCAACAGTTCGCGCAAGGCCAGCGAGACTGATTCCGGGCGAACCTCGCGGACCACCCGCATCTGTTCGGCCGGCGTGTAGACGCCAAGCGATTCGCTGGTGATCTGGAGAACGAGCCTATCACCAACCGCCTGCTCTATCGCAGCTAGCGCATCGCGATAGGCATCGGCATCGAGCAGTTGTCTGCCCTCGCCGTCGCGGACATGGACGTGGATCATGCTGGCGCCAGCGTCGAGGCAGCGGCGGGCAACATCGGCGAGTTCCGTCGCCGTCATCGGAAGTGCCGGATGATCCGCATGGGTTTTTCGGCCGCCATTGGGGGCGACGGCGATCGAGATGGGACGGGCTGCAGTCATTCAATCCTCGATCAAGGTCAGATCGCTTGGGTGGAGAAACATGGCGGCTCGCCGGCACGGTCGTAAACGCTCCAGTCGACCGACTTCGCGCCGATGTGGAAAACTGCGGTGGCAAGGGTTTCCGAGGTCAGCACCGGCAGCGTCGGGTTGCTCTTGTCCCACAGCACGGCCAGGGGATCGCGCTCTCCCTTCTCCTCGACCAGCTCGCTGGCCCGCTGCAGCCTGGCGCGCGACGACGCCGTGACCTCCTGCCGCTCGTTCGACGTGTCCTTGTGAATGAGATGGTTGGAATGACACTGCGGGTGGTCAATCCTCCGCACCGAGCAGTTCAGATGGGTGAACTCGACTCCGAACAGCCTGTTGTCGCCGGCCTGCCCGAGCGTGACGTGATAGGCGCCCGAGCGCGGTGATGTCTCGAGCAATTCGACGGCGTCATCGAGCGTGTCACAATCGAGCAGCGCGCGCCCGAGCAAGGTGCGCGGCAGGCCAACACCGCTGACCAGCGCACCGATGTGATTGATCGTGGCGACAAGCCCGGCGTCGCTGACCGCGAAGGCGTGGCCCGGGATGGTGCCTGGATAGATGAAGGAGGTGAAGGCCTTGCTGCCGGTCGGCCGGACGCGCGCCATGGCGCAACGGCTGAGCTGGGCCGGGCTTCCGTCCTCATTATGCGCCACGATCGGCTTGTTACCAGGGATCTGCACGGTGGTGCAGCCCTCAGGCGGCATCTCCCAGACGTCGCCGCGAAAGTGCCACAGCACCATGTCGTCGAACGGCACGCCGACGCCGTCGGCCATGCCGCGCATCTCCTCCCAATAGGTTGGGAAGCGCCCCTCGACCATGCGACGCATCACGTCGACGCGCGAATCGTCACGAAACTCCATCACCTTGCGCCAGACATCGCTGGGCAAGGTGTAGCTTTGCACCAGATCGGCGGCGAACCGGCCAAGCTGCAGGCCGACTTCGTAATGCGTGCCGCTGACCTCGATAGTGGCAAGGCGATTCTGATCGTTCGCAGACAAATGCGTGAACTCCTTCAAAAACAGGTTCAATGGATCAATCGAGGTTGCAGCGGCTTTGGCCCATTCAATCCTCGATGAAAGTGTCGAAGGCTTTGTAGAATGCCTCGTTGCGCTTCATCGTTTCGAAGACATCGTCGCCGATCTTGCTGACGATCACCGTGATCAGGGCCTGCACCACCGACAGGGTCGAGACGACCGAAGACAGAAGCGAGGAATGGCTGGTGGCAAGCACCAGCCTGACATCCGAAATGGCAACGGTAGGTGCCAGAGAACTGTCGACGATCGACACGATCCTGGCGCCGGCGCTGCTGGCATAGCGGGCGATTTTCAGCGCCTCGCTGGAATAGCTGCGGTGCGACAACACAACGACGACGTCCTGCGGCCCGGCATCGCGCACCTCGTCACCGAGCGCGCCGCCGCGCCCGTCGATCAGCACGGTTTTGGCGGAGAACATGCGGCAGTTGTAGTCGAGGAAAAACGCTGCGGAATAGAGGCTGCGGAAGCCGACGATAAAGACGCGCCTGGCCGCGATGATGAGGTCGGCGGCGGCAACGAGGTCCTCAATTTTGATCTGGTCCGCCGTCGCTTCCAAATCCGACATATCGCGGGCGAACACCGCGGCGACCGCCTCGCTCATGCGGCCGAGCTTGCCTTTGGTTCGCAGCCCTTCGACGCGCCCGCGCATGGTTGTGCTCTGGCCGCCGAGCCAGTTCCTGAACGGATCCCTGAACTCGTTGTAGCGCTCGAAGCCGAGCTCGCGAACCAGCCGCATCAGGCTGGACGGATGGACGTTGGCCAGGTCCGAGACCTGCCGGAGCGAATGCATCGCGATCTTCTCCGGGTTCTCGCGGACATAGCGGGCGGCAACGCGAAGCTGCTTCGGATAGGTCTCGAAGGCCGCGTCGATCTTGCTATTGATTTCGTCCAGGTTCATTTTCCGCTCATTCCATTCGGCCAAGCTGCCGGCAACCTACCAACAGCATAGCCGCACACGCTAGCTCGTCTCACGCTAGGGGCATCCTCACTTGTCCCGCACCAGGGCACGGTCGAGCGCCCGGCCAAGCTTGTCCGCGATCTCCTCGATATGCTGTGGCGTCGCGATGTAGGGCGGCATCAGCATGACATGGTCGCCAACCCCGCTCTCCGATGACGAACCCAGCGCGTAACAGATCAGGCCGAGATCGAGCGCGTGTTCCGTCAACCTCACGTCGATCTGGCGTGCAGGATCGAAGTTTTCCTTGGTGGACCGATCAGCGACGATTTCTATGGCCTGCATCAAGCCCCGGCCCCTGATGTCACCTACATGCGGATGCTCGGCGAACCGCTCGCGCAGCAACTGGTCGAGCAAAAGGCCGGATTTGCGGATGTTGGAATAGAGGTCGCGCTGCTCGATTTCGCGCTGCACGGCCAACGCCGCCGCGCAGGCAAGCGCATGGCCGTGAAAACTGTGGCCGTGGCGGAAATAGCCGGTCTTGTCCCTGATCGCGTCATGGATGGTGGAGCTGACGAGCACGGCGCCGAGCGGCGCGTAGCCACCCGCCAGCGCCTTGCCGATCATGACCAGATCGGGGCAAATCCCTTCCTGGGCAAACGCATATTTCGACCCGACCCGGCCCATGCCGCACATCACCTCATCGAGGATGAGCAAGATGCCGTAGCGGTCGCAGATGCGGCGGATCTCGCGGAAATAACCTTCCGGAGCCGGCACAGCGCCGAGGATGCTACCGACGACGGTCTCGCAAATGAAAGCCGAAACGCGGGACGGCCCGACCGTCTCGATCGCCGCTTCCAGTTCACGCGCCGTGCGCAGGGCAAAATCGTCTGATGTCTCCCCCTCACGCATGCCGCGATAGGCGTAGGCGGGTCCGATATGCGCGGTGTTGGTGGGCAGCAGCGGCGTGAACGGGCCGCGACGGCGCTCGCTGCCCCCGGCAGCCAGACCCGCCAGCGTGCTGCCGACATAACCGCCATGACGGCCGATGACGATGTGGCGCTCTGGCTGGCCGCTGTCGATGAAATATTGCCGGGTCAGCTTGAAGGCGGCGTCGGCCGCTTCCGCGCCGCTGTTGGTGAACCAGACATGCGAGAGTTCATCGGGCGCATGGGCGCAGAGATTGTCGGCCAGCTCTTCCATCGGCGCCGAGGTGAAGAAGGCGGTATGGGCGTAGGCAATCTGGTCGATCTGCGCATGCATGGCCGCGCGCACCGCCGCATTGCTGTGGCCGAGGCATGACGGCCCGGAGCCTGAACTGCCATCGATATAGCGCTTGCCGTTTTTGTCGAGGATGTAGACGCCGTCGCCGGCGACCGCCTCGCGGATTGTTGGCGCCAGCAAGTCGCGATGAAAGGCAGAACTGCCGCTCACCACGACCGGCGAAGATCGATCGCCACGCTGCCTGATGGAGCCTGCGGCGCTCATTGTGCGGTCGATCCGCCGGCGGGGACAACGGCGACGCATTCGATCTCAACAAGCCCATCGGCCGCTGCCAGACCAGCGATGACAGTCGAGCTCGCATAGTCGATGCCGGCGAGCCGTGACCGTCGCGCCCGGTTCATCGCCTCGTAATCCGAGACATCACGCAGGAATACGGTCATCTTGACGATGTCGTGCAGCGAGCCGCCCTCCGCCTGCAGCACCTTTTCGATCTTGTCGAAGCACACAAGCGTCTGCTGCTCGGCGTCACCCTTGTGCAGGATTGCGCCCGTCTGCGAATCACGGGCCAGAAATCCAGAGGTGTAGACAGTCCTGCCGCTGTCGACGGCAATGGCGCTTGCAAAGGGTGCGCCGGGAACCGAGACGCCTTCGGCGGTGATCTTGCGTTTCATGATTCAAGCCAGCTCAAATGTTGTTGGACGAAGTCGCAGCCGGCCATGTCGATATAGGCGGCTGTCAGCCTAGCGGTGACAGGACCGAGCACGGACGTTCCGACCTTGCGGCCGTTGAAGGACGACACCGGACAGATGCACAGGCTGGTCGAGGCGATGAACATCTCGTCGGCGATTGCCGCGTCGTAGAGATCGACATCGGTTTCGCGCACCTCGATGCCGAGATTTTGTGCGATCTCGATCACCGTCGCGCGGCTGATGCCGGGCAGGATGTTGTGGGCGCGTGGCGTCATCAGCACGCCGTCGCAGACGAGGAAAATGTTGTTGCCCTCGCCTTCCGCGAGGTTGCCGTTCTCGTCCAAGAGCAGCGCCCAGGCCTGTGGGTCGAGCCGCTTCACGTCGTTACCGGCCAGGATGATGTTGAGATACTGGTTCATCTTGGCGCGCGGGCTGAGCGCCCTGGCCGAAGTCCGCGGCGTTGCCGGCGTCACCACCTTGATGCCGTCGCGATAGAGTTTCGCCCGCTTGGCGATCGGCAGCGGGCAGCATTCGATGATGACGTTGGGACCGGTATGCTCCCAACCTTCATCGCCGATCGCTTGGACGCCGGCGCTGATCCGCTGCCCGATCCAGTAGTCGTCGCGCTCTGTGAGCAGATGACGATTGCGCTCCAGCGTTTCCAGGCTAACTGCCATCATCTCGTCGAAGGCAATCCCGCAATCGATGTCGAGATATCGCAGTGACCGGTAGAGCCGCTGCACATGCTCCTTCAGTCTGAAGGGGCGGCCATGAAAGGTGCGCGTCAGGTCGAAAGCGCCGTAGCCGCGCAGCGAACTCAGGTCGCGGAACGGGACGCAGACCTCACGCTCCGGCATGAACCGGCCGTTGAACCAGGCAACGCGTTGCGCAGCCGCCATCGTTTCCTCCGCATTTTTCCGGCACCTCGCCGGTCGCTGGAATTAACAACCGTTTGCGCAAAAAAGAAACATATTTTTTTCTTGATCGAAAATAGATACGTTTGTATTGTTCTAAAATCCGCCGACCCAACGGGAACTGGGGCGCGGCTCAGCCGGCCTCTTTGCCGGCGCAATCTCGAACAACGTTTCGAACAACAATGAGAGGAACGATCCCCGTGTCCGGCGATAGAGATCACCCCTACCTTCCGCGCCTGCGCTCACAGCTGGCTGACAACAAGATCGACCGCCGCGAATTCCTGCGCACGGCAACACTGCTTGGCGTGTCGGCTTCAGCGGCGATGATGATGGCAGGCCAGACCAGCCCGGCGCGGGCACAGGAGACGCCGAAGGCGGGTGGCTCGATCCGCATCGAAAACAAGAATGCGTCAGCCGACCCGGCCGTTATGACCAGTATCGACAGCTCCAACGCCACGCGGCAAACGCTGGAATATCTGACCGAAACCGGCGCGGACAACATCACCCGGCCCTATCTACTCGAGTCGTGGAAGCCGAGTGAGGATCTGCGCAGTTGGACCCTCAATGTGCGCAAGGGCGTGAAGTGGCAGGACGGCCGCGATTTCACCTCCGACGACGTCGCCTGGAATATCAAGCGCCTTCTTGCTGACGAAACGGGCTCCTCGGTGCTCGGCCTGATGAAGGGCTACATGCTCAACGACAGCAAGGGCGCCGACGGCAAGACAACCCACGCTTTGTGGGACGCCAACGCCATCGAGAAGGTCGACGACCATACCGTCAGGCTCAACCTGAAGGTCGCCCAGATCGCCGTGCCTGAGCATCTGTTCCACTATTCCTTCGCCATGGTCGACCCGACGGCGTCACCCATATTCAGGGCCGGCATCAACGGCACCGGCCCATTCCGCGTCGTCGAACTCAGCCCCGGACGCAATGTCGTCTATGAGCCCAACAAGAATTATTGGGGTCAGCGCCCCTATCTCGACAAGCTCGAATTCGTCGACTATGGCGACGAGCGCGCCGCCGTGCCAGCAGCGCTGATCTCCGGCCAGATCCAGGGCATTCTCAATGCCGAGCCGCAGCAGATGCCGCTGCTGCGCAACCAGCCGCATCTGCAGCTCTATGAAGTGCTGACCGGCGACGGTCCGGCGCTGCGCTTCAGGGTCGACCTGAAGCCGTTCGACAATCCCAAGGTGCGTCTGGCGCTCAAGCTTGGCGTCGACAATGCGGCAGTCGCCAAGCTGGCTCTCGGCGACATGGGCAGTGCCGGCGAAAACCACCAGGTGGCGCCGGTTCATCCGGAATATTTCAAGCTGCCGGCCTTCACCCAGGACATCGCCCGCGCCAAGCAACTGCTCGCGGAAGCCGGCTTCCCCGACGGGCTGCAGTTCGAGGTGGCCGTCACCAAGACGCCCGCCTACCATGTGCTGGTCGTCCAGGCGATCGTCGAGATGTGGAAGCAGATCGGCGTCAATGCCACCATCAACGTCATGCCGACCTCGGCCTATTACGATGTCTGGACAAAGCTGCCGGTCGGCCTGACGTCATGGGCGCACAGGCCGCTCGGCGTCATGAACATCGGGCTCGCCTACAGATCGGGTGCGCCGTGGAATGAATCCGGCTACAACAATCCGGAATTCGACAGACTGCTGACGCAGGCCGAATCCGTTGCCGACCCAGTGGAACGCCGCAAGGTCATGGAGCCGATCGAAAAGCTGCTTCAGGAAGACGGGCCGATGATCCAGGCGACATGGCGCAAGCAGGCAACGTTCTATGCCAAGAGCGTTGGTGGGTTCTCCATGCATCCCAGCCAGTACGTCTTCGCAAGAAATCTCTGGCTCAAAGCCTAGACATGCTGGCCTTTGCCCTGCGCCGGGTGAGTCAGCTTCTGGTGACGGCGATCGTTTCCAGCTTCCTGCTGTTTGTCGTCACCGAATTCTCGCCCGGCACGGTCTCGCGCCAGATCCTCGGGCCTTATGCCTTGCCCAACCAGGTGGCGCTTCTCGATCAGAAGCTCGGCCTGTCGCAATCCTTGCCGCAGCGATACCTCAACTGGGTTTCAATCCTTGTCGGACTGAAATCCAATCCGCTGGGCGATCCTGCGCTGGGGCTCAACCTCAGCGACCCCAGAGGCGACCGCTATTTCGGCAATTTCGGCTATTCGCTGATGTTCCGGCAGCCGGTGCGTGACGTGCTGGCGGGGCCGCTTGCCAATTCGGCCTTGCTGGGAGCGGTGGCGATGGCCTTCATCGTGCCGCTATCGCTGCTTATCGGCATCATGGCCGGCGCCAATGCCGGAACGCGGCTCGACCGGCTGCTCAGTCTTGGCAGCCTGATCGTCACCTCCATCCCCGAATATGCGGCCGGTGTCATTCTGCTCACCGTATTCGTTTCGTATTTGAACTGGCTGCCCGGAACCAGCCCGCTGCTGGCCAGCGAACAATGGTCGATCGCCAGCCAGCTCGTTCTTCCTGTCACGGTGCTGACACTGGCCTCGGCCGGTTATGTCGCGCGCATCGTGCGGGCGTCGATGGCCGACACGATGACCAAGCCCTATGTGCGCACCGCTTTGCTCAAGGGCTTGACCAAGAGCCAGATCGTTACGCGTCACGTCATCCGCAACGGCATGATCCCGCCAATGACGGTCCTGCTGCTGCAATTGAACTGGCTGGTCGGCGGCGTGGTGGTGTGTGAGTCCATCTTTGCCTATCCCGGCGTCGGGCGGCTGCTGCTGCAGGCCGGGCTGTTCGGCGATCTGGCGCTCGTCCAGACCATAACCCTGATCAGCCTCGCCATGGCTGCGATCACGCAGCTCCTGGCCGATATGTCCTACATGGCCCTCAACCCAAGGGTTCGCCTGACATGACAACGGGCCCGGACCGACAGAAATCAATTGTGCCGTCGAGCGGCAGCACATGGCGCCGTTTCTGGCCGAAAGCGCTGAGCGCGCGGTTCGGCATCTGCCTGATCCTGTTCTGGATCGTCATGGCGGTTCTGGCGCCATGGCTCTCTCCGTATGAGCCCAATGCGCAGGATATGGCGGCGCTATCGGATTTTGGGCCGACGGCCGCGCATTGGCTGGGCACAGACCTGCTTGGCCGCGATATCCTTTCGCGCATTTTGTGGGGTGCGCGCACGACACTGGTCGTGGTTCCCATCGCCACAATCTCGGCCTTTGCCACTGGCACCACCATCGGCCTTGTCTCGGGATATTTCGGCGGCTTCGTGGACCGCATCATTTCGGGCATCTCCGACATCATCCTGTCCTTCCCGACACTCATCCTCTACATCGTGCTGATCGCCTCGATCGGCCCGTCGATGTTCAACATCGTGCTCGCCATCACGCTGGCGTCGGCGCCAAGCATCGGCCGCGTCACGCGCGGCCTGACCCTCGATTTGCGGTCGCGAGGCTATGTCGCGGCGGCGGAGATGCGCGGCGAGAGCGTGTTCTTCACGCTCTTCCTGGAAATCCTGCCCAATGCGCGCGGGCCGCTGCTGGCCGACCTGTGCATGCGCGCCGGCCTTGCCGTGGTCACCGTCGGAACGCTCGGTTTTCTCGGCCTCGGCCTGCCGCCGCCCGACCCCGACTGGGGCTCGATGGTCGCCGAGAATGTAACCATGATCCCGGTCTATCCCTACATGGCGCTGTTTCCCGGCCTTGCCATGTGTTCCCTGGTGATCGGCTTCTCTATGCTGGCCGACGGGCTGGAGGAAGACCAATGACCCCGCTGCTCCAGGTCGAGAACCTGTCGCTCACCTATGGCGCCGATCAGGTGGTGCGCGATCTCTCCTTCAGCATCGGCCGCGGCGAAAGCTTCGGCCTGGTCGGCGAATCCGGCAGCGGCAAGAGCAGCATCGCCAATGTCATCATCGGCGATTTGCCGAAGATCGCCAGCGCGCGAGGCAGCATCCGCTACGACGGCATCGACCTGCTTTGCGCCAGTGCCGAACAGCTGCGCGCCTTGCGCGGGCGGCGCATCGGCTTTGTCCAGCAAGACCCAGGCGCTAGCCTCAACCCGACCATGCGCATCGGGCGCCAGTTGCTTGAAGCGCTGGAACATGGCGATGCGTCGATCGGCGGGCGCAATGAGCGCGTCGGCGCGATGCTGTCGCGCGTCGGCTTCGAAAATCCCGGCGCCATCATGGCCCGCTACCCCCATCAGATTTCCGGCGGCCAGCAGCAGCGTGTCATGATCGCCATGGCGCTGCTGCCGCAGCCCGATCTGATCCTGCTGGACGAGCCGACATCAGGGCTCGACGTCACCGTCGAAGCGGCGGTGATCGATCTGATCGCGGAGTTGCGCGCGCAGTTCGGGACATCGCTGCTGTTCATCTCCCACAATCTCAATCTGGTGGCGAAAACCTGCGACCGCGTCGGCGTGCTCTATGCCGGCGATCTCGTCGAGGAAGCGCCGGCAGGCAAGGTGTTCGACGCGCCGCGGCATCCCTATACGCAAGGCCTGGTGAAATGCTTGCCCGGGTTCAGCGCGACGCTGCAACCCATTCGCGGCCATGTGCCATCGCCGCAGGAGCGCGGCCCAGGCTGCCTGTTTGCCTCACGCTGTGCACATCATTTAGCTGACCTGTGCGATGCGCCGGTCGAGACGGTTGCTCTGGACCGGTTCCACAAAGTGCGCTGCGCCCGGCTCGGTGACATCCCTGTCCTTTCCAGAGAGATCGGCGCACCGCAGGACAAGGTCGCCGACACCGCGCCGGCCGCGATCACGATAAGACAGCTGCGCAAGACCTACCCGGCATCCGGCGCGGACGCCTTCGTCGCCAATGACAGCATCGACCTCGATATCAGGCAGGGCGAGATCCTCGGGCTGGTCGGCGAATCCGGCTCAGGCAAGTCGACGCTGGCCAAGATCATCGCCGGCTTCGATGTCGCGACATCGGGTTCAATCATGGTCGGCGACACCGATATCGCTCGGCTGCCGGTGCGCAAGCGCAGTTCGGCCTTGTTGCGGCAAGTGCAGATGGTGTTCCAAAACCCTGATTCCACACTCAATCCCAGTCACACGATCGGCTGGGCGCTGGGCCGCGCCGTTCGAAAACTCGACACGCAACCGGGACGGCGCTCGGCGCTGACAGGGCGGGTGCGCGAACTGCTCGGCCTGGTGGCGCTGCTGCCCGGTCTTGCCGCCCGCAAACCGAAAGCGCTGTCGGGCGGGCAGCGCCAGCGCGTCGCCATCGCCCGGGCGCTGGCAGCACAACCGCGCCTGCTGCTCGCCGACGAATGCGTCTCGGCGCTCGATGTCTCCGTGCAGGCGGCCATCATCGAACTGTTGCAGGACATCCGCACCCGGACCGGAACAGCCATCCTGTTCATCAGCCACGATCTGGCGCTGGTGCGGCAGATCAGCGACCGCATCGTCGTCCTGTTTCGGGGCAAGCCGATGGAGATCGGCTCTGCTTCCCAGGTCTATTCGCTGCCGTTGCACCCCTACACGGAAGCGCTGTTGTCTGCGGACGAGCATCGATCCAAGAAAGTGAGAACCGGGGCAGTACCTCTGGCTGCAAAGAGTGTTGGCGGATGCCCATATGCGCACCGGTGCGCGCGTTCCATTGGGGACATTTGCGCAACGCAGCCACCACCGTATCAAACAGTTGCCAAAGGACATCAAATCTACTGCCACATACCTGTGCACGAATTACTTCGCCTCCAGAAAGCCGAGGCTTCGCTGGAGTCAAAGTTTGCAATGGATCTTCAAGAGACAACTGAGGGCATCCAACATTCTGGCGCAAAGCTGGCTCAATCTGCTTTCAACCTTTACCCCAGGTCTTAACGTCCGCTATCGTTTCTTGAGGGCCGGGAGTTGCAATTCCGCTCTTGATGCGGTGGACGGCTCTCCTCCATCCCTGCGGTATGATCGCGGGATTAGAGCTGGAGGAGCATTATGAGCAACGTTGCAACGATCGGTCTGGATATTGCGAAGTCCGTGTTTCAAGTGCACGCGAAACCGGACTTGGTCGCAGGTTGATGGAGATTCCTGGTGTAGGCCCGCTGCTGGCGAGTGCGTTCGTCGCGACCGTCGCCGATCCGCACGCATTCAAGTCGGGGCGATGTCTTTCGGCTTGGATCGGGCTCGTGCCGAAGCAGAACTCGAGTGGGGGCAAGGAGAAACTCGACAGCATCTCCAAAGCCGGGAATCGCTACCTGCGCCAGCTGCTCGTCGTTGGCGCAATGGCGGTAATCCGCTATGCCCAGCGGAACGGAACCAAGCGGCCATGGCTCGTGCAGCTGATGACTCGGCGAACGCCCAAGGTGGCGGCGGTTGCGCTCGCTAACAAGACAGCCCGCATGGTCTGGGCATTGATGACAGGCGGCGAACGCTACAGGGAGCCGGTCATCGCATAGAACGAGACAGGCCGCGCGATCGCCGACGAGGTTGGAAAGGGCGGACAGGAGCTAATGCACAAAGCCGGTTGAAACCGCTGGATCAGGAAAACCCACTGGGGCCGTGCACTTCGAGTGCGAGCTTTCGATCGGGACCTGAGCCGCGCGAACGGCATTATGGCCAGCGGCATTGAAAGGCCGCATCTACAGGTCGGATATATGGCCGGACTAACCAGCAGTTGCAAACGCTCAAATAAACCTCGCCAACGGAGAGCCGTCCATACACGGCCCCTATTCCAGACGTAAGTTAGGTTCGCGTTGAATTGACCGCTTGTCGCAAGCGGACAGCCCCGCATCCCAGCTGCGCCGTCACATGCTGACGCTCCTTAGACTGCCTTGTTGAACCAATCTCGCGGGAGCGAACTAGCTTCGAAGCCCCGCTTTTTTTGCCAGCATTCTCCCGACGCTCGTTTATGATGCGCACGCAATTGTAGCTGTGAGGATCGCTATATATTATCCGCGAATTACTGCGTCTTTTGCTTGGTGGTATCGCAGTTGGTATGTATTCTGGGAGCGAGCGAAAATCTAAATAAATACAATGCGAACTCATTTCTATTGACCATCGAGTGGGAATGAGGAGACCCTGCTCGCCGTGACGGTCGGGCGAGCCATGCAGTTTCGGGGCAAAGCATGTCGATCTTTGAAGATTTCGAGATCCAATTCTTCTTTGCCACGAACAAAAAACTTTTCGCGCGTTGTCCCTGTCGCCAAGAGCTCTCTCATTTGCATGAGTTTGACGAGGTGTCGGCCCATCATGTGCTGTGCCACATGCTGGGCCACTTCCTGGATCTCAAGACTGGTCAGCCCGCTCTCAACGACTCTAACGAAATCATCTCGGCGATCGATCAAGACGGTCTCGATGATGAGCTTCGTTACGTCTACAACGATTTGCAAAATCCCGAGCTGAACGCAGCAAGACGGGTTGATCGTAATGTCGACCCGAACGATAGGCTCGAATTTCAAAACTTCGAACCTGAACAGCAGGGCTGTTATGGCGCCGATGCGCGGGCAGAGCTGATGGCTGAGTCCATTCGAGCCTGCCTCCTGGATCCAAACTACTTGAAGGCCGTGGCGCCGAATGTGGCTGCTCGCATCCGCGCCGCGGTGAATCCAAATCCCGAGATCAATCGAATCCTTCAATTCAACTGACAGCTGGCTTGGATCGCTGTGGTCGTCGGACCACTGCAGCAGGCATGCGGTGCCTTGGGAAGCTTCCAGCGGATGACCCGATCGCGGGTCAGGTTTCGTCAAAGACGCAGGTCGGCTGCATCTTTACGTGCTGTGCAACGGCTATGGAGCGATATGTCTTGATGATCGGGCATCTGCGCATGAATTCGCGCGTCAATTCACGAAATTCCTCCATATCGACAACGTTCATACAAATGAGAATGTCCGTGTCGCCGGTGATCACATCGCAGCATGATACGTGAGCCGAAGCCCTCAGGACGTCGAGGAGCTCGTTGAACATCTGAAGCTGATGGGATGACAGGGATATCTCAACCCAGATCGCCATCTTGCGCTCCGCATAGGCGCGGCTGACGATCGATACGTCTCCAACAATCACGCCGGTGTCGCGCAGGCGGCGGATCCGCCGATGGCAAGCGGGCTGGGAAATGCCCACTTTGTCAGCCAGTTGCTGAAAGGTCTGCAGACTGGACTGCTGAAGCAGATTCAGCAGTTTTCGATCGGTGCGATCCAGACTCACCCTGGTTGAGGACATTCAACGCTCCATAAACCCACCAAGGGTCCTAGGCTCAACAATGTTCCCGGGCAAGGCCGGTCGCCGCCCGCATCGCAGGACGCCTCGACAGTTTTATGCGCGTGAAAGGCCCGCAGGTTATAGATTTGCCGCCCGGCACGCCAAAATAGAGAAAATCATAGGATGGGCTAATGCGATGATCGGCTGGTGTCGCCAGTCCTGAAGCCAAGCGCTTCGCATCATCGCAGGTTCGAATGCCGCCTTACGCCGCCGATACAATTCTCGCCCAGGGGTCAGGCCACGGGCATGACACCACCGGGGCGATCGTTCCTCCGATCCACTTGGCGACGACGTTTCTGCGCGCGCCCGAAGGCGATTCATCGACTGAATGGAGCTATAGTCGCTATGGCTATCCGGGATTGGAGCAGCCCGAGGCAACGCTCAAAATCTTGGAGGGCGCTGCTGATTGCCGCCTGTTCAGCTCCGGCATGTCGGCGATGACTGCAATCGTCATGGCGCTTCGGCCTGGCGATCACTGCGTGTTCCCCATCGACATGTATCACGGCCTCAAGACCTGGCTGAAGGCGCATTCAAGCCATTGGGACGTGCGGATCGACCATGTCGACATGACCGATCCAGATAAGGTCCGTGCCACGGTAATCCCTGGCGTGACGCGCCTTGTCTGGCTTGAAACGCCGTCCAATCCTCACTGGCATATCTACGATATCGCCAGTCTGGCTGAAATCGCACATCGTGCTGGAGCAAGGCTCGTCGTCGACAACACGGTGGCGACGCCAATACTCACCCAGCCCATAAGTTTGGGCGCCGACATCGTCGTTCATTCAGCCACCAAATACCTGAACGGGCACAGCGATGTCCTGGCTGGCGCAGCGCTGACGGCTGCCGATGACGATTTTTGGAAGCGTGTCGCATTCAACCGCGATTATCACGGCGGCATCCTCAACCAGTTTCAGGCGTCCTTGCTTCTGCGCGGCATGCGCACACTCCACCTTCGCATCGCCCGTTCTTGTGCGTCAGCCATGGCGCTTGCCCATGCACTTCAGCGGCATCCTGGGCTGACAGCAGTTTTCTACCCCGGCTTGCCAACGCATCCGAGCCACGCCTTGGCTGCCCGCCAGATGGCGGGTGGGTTCGGCGGCATGCTCTCCATCGTTCTTGCCGGTGGGGCCAGCGAAGCAAACCGGGTTTTGACGCGCACGCGCCTTTGGAAGCCGGCAACCTCGTTGGGAGGGGTGGAAAGTCTGATCGAGCGGCGTGAGGCGGTCGAAGGACCCGGTTCCCATGTCGATCCCGGCCTTTTGCGCCTTTCGGTGGGGATAGAGGCCACCCAGGATTTGATCGACGATCTGCTTGCAGCCCTTTCCTCCGCGAACTGATCAGCCCCATGCGTCGAATTCGCTCGCACAAACCCTCACGCTAAAAGGAATGCGCAATGACCCTTCCTGATCGTACCGAAAAGCCTGTACCCGCCGTTGTCACACAAATGGCCGGGATGGTGGCCGCCAACACAATGGACAGGCGCGAGTTCCTGGCCATTGCCAGCACCATGGGGCTTTCGGCCACAGCGGCTTACGGATTGCTCGGCCTGGCGATCCCGGCACCAGCACAGGCGCAAAGCCCCAGGAAGGGAGGCGTGTTGAAGGTCGGCATGCTGGTCAAGCCGCTCAAGGATCCGCGCACGTTCGATTGGGGCGAGATGGGCAATCTCGGGCGGCAGATGCTTGAACCTTTCGTCAAATACACCGCCGATTTCACCTTCGAGCCCGTTCTTCTCGAGAGCTGGGATGTCAATGACGACGCCACCGAATATGTCCTGCACCTGCGCAAGGGCGTCCAATGGAACAATGGCGATGATTTCGACGCCACGGACGCACTCTTCAACCTCACTCGCTGGTGCGACAAGAAGGCGGAAGGCAACTCCATGGCCGGTCGCATGGCAGCGCTTGTTGATCCAGCCACCGGCAAGGCCCGCGAAGGCGCCCTCACAAGGCTTGACGATCACACGATCAAGCTGACCCTGGCGAATTCGGATATCTCCATCATCGCCAGCTTCGCGGATTTTCCGGCGTTGCTGGTCCACCGCAGCTTCGAGGAAACCGGCAGCGATCTGGTCAAACATCCGATCGGCACGGGCCCGTTTGAACTCGTCTCGTTCGAGACGTCGGTTAGAGCCGTTTACAAACGGCGCGAAAGCGGCTGGTGGGGTGGCGAAACCTATCTCGACGGCGTGGAATTCATCGACTACGGCAGCGATCCGAACGCGCTGGCAAGCGCTTTCGAGTCCGGCGAGGTGCAGGCCAATTTCGAAACCACTGGCGACCAGGTTGCGGTTTTCGACGCACTGGGCCTTTCGCGCAGCGAGGTGCTGACGGCGGGTACCGTTGTCGCACGCTTCAACGTGACCCGGGCCCCTTATGACGACCAGCGGGTCCGCAAAGCCATGCAGCTTGCGGTCGACAACGCGGCTATTCTCCAGATCGGCTATGGCGGTCTGGGCAGCGTTGCCGAAAACCATCACGTATGCCCGATCCATCCTGAATATTTCGAGCTGCCTAAAATGACGCGCGACCTCGCAAAGGCGAAAGCGCTCATGGAGGAAGCCGGCAAGATCGAGTTCGAACACGAATTGATCAGCGACGATGAGGATTGGCACAAGAACACCGCAGACGCGATCGCCGCTCAAATCAGGGAAGCGGGTTTCAATATCAAGCGCACCGTGCTGCCCGGTTCGACCTTCTGGAACGACTGGACGAAATTCCCCTTCTCCTTGACCGGATGGACCATGCGTCCGCTCGGCGTGCAGGTTCTCGCTCTTGCTTACAGGTCGGGGGAAGCCTGGAACGAAACCGCTTTTTCCGACAAGGAATTCGACGCCAAGCTCACCGAAGCGCTTTCGATCGCTGATGTGAAGAAACGCCAGGCCGTCATGCGCGACGTCGAGAAGATCCTTCAGGATTCCGGGGTGATCATCCAGCCTTATTGGCGCAAGATATTTGTACATTTCGCCGCAGTGCTGAAGAACCATCGTGCCCATCCGTTGAACGAACTGTACTTTGAAAAAGTGTGGCTGGATGCGTGACCCTGGCCAGATGCTCCAGATCGGTTGGCAACGAGCAAAAGCGAGGCGACAGTGTTGAGCGATGCCGAAATCCAGGAGGCCGCGCGCGCCATCCTGGAGGCGGAAAAGAACGTGTCCGCCCTGCCGCCGCTCAGCGGTACCTATCCCGGCCTTGCTCTCACCGACGCCTATCGTATCCAGGATCGGGTCAATGCCGAGCGCGAGCAGCGAGGTCTTGCATTCGCCGGCTACAAGATCGGCCTTACCTGGCAAACGATACAAATCGCATGCGGCCTCACGGAGCCGATCTGCGGCCGCATCCTGGCCGACGTCGTCCATCCCAGTGGGTTCCTGCTTCAAGCTGCGGATTACATCGATCCACATATCGAGGTGGAACTCGCCTTCGTCATGGCCTCTGACATAGACGTTCCGCTTCGCACCGCCGACGAAGTTCTGGCTGTCACCGACCATGTGGTGCCGGCGTTGGAGTTGGTCGATTTCCGCATGGCGCCACCACGCATCGTGGCCGATACGGTGGCGGATAACTCGGCCTTCGCCGGTGTCGTCCTTTCCAACCACCGGCTGCGTCCCCAGGATGTAGATACACGCTGGATGGGAGCCACTCTGGCACGCAATGGCATTGTCGAGGTGAGCGGGGTGGCGGCAATGGGCATGAGCCATCCGGCTTTGTGCGTGGCCTGGCTGGCGAATACACTGCTTGAGCGGGGAGGGCGTTTGCGCGCTGGCGCGCTGGTCATGACCGGCGCGTTCGCCGCAGCGTTGCCGGCCGTGGCAGGCGACCGCTTCGAAGCAGATTTTGGACCCTGGAGCGGACTGGGGGTTTCTTTCCAATGAAATGCCAGGCGCGCGACGTTGCGAGGTCGAGACATTCTGGTATAAATTGAACTCTCGGATCGAACCGCAACGCGAGCAGAAAAGGAGTTGCTACATGATTGTGCTTGTCGCCAACGCGCTCCGCTGCGCCGCCGTTCGGCTGCCCTGACGACAGGGAACTGATCAGTCTTCGGCCGGCGCCTGATATGGCATTCCGACCGAAAGATTTTCCAAGTGCTTGAAACCTATGGCTGGAGCGAAACGCTCCAAAGTGCATTCCTGCCGCACGCTGCGTCAGAATTCGTGCCTGCCCGCGTGATCGTTCAGCAGCGCGGTCTCTACCGCCTGATCACACCCTTTGGCGAACTGAACGCCGGCCTCGCCGGCCGTTTTGCCTTCACGGCGGGCGAGGCGGAGCATCCGGTCGCCGGCGACTGGGTGGTGGCGGCAGCGCGGCCCGCCGAGGGTGCGGCGACGATCCATCATCTGCTGCCGCGCGCCACCTGCTTTCGACGCAAGGCGGCCGGTACCAGCGAGACCGCCCAGGTCATTGCCGCCAATGTCGATGTGGCGCTGCTCGTTGCATCGCTGAACGCCGATTTCAATCCGCGGCGGCTCGAGCGCTACCTCGCCGTGACCAGGGAGAGTGGCGCCACGCCGGTGATCGTTCTAACCAAAGCGGACACCTGTGACGATCCTGCCGGTTCCATCGCTGCCGCCGAGGCCGTGGCCCTCGGGGCCGAGGTGATCGCCATGTCGTCGCTGACGAGGCAAGGGCTCGATGCCGTGCGCCGGTTGATCCTGCCGGGACGCACCGCGGTGCTGCTCGGCAGTTCCGGCGCCGGCAAGTCGACCCTGCTGAACGCGCTCGCCGGTCAGGCTCTCATGGCGACCCAGGCCATTCGCGAGGACGACGCGCGCGGGCGGCATACCACCACCCATCGCGAGCTCGTGCTGCTGCCGGGAGGCGGACTGGTGCTCGATACGCCCGGCATGCGTGAGCTCGGGTTGTGGGATACGGGTGCCGGCTTGTCGGCAACCTTTGCGGATGTCGAGGAACTGGCGAGCCGATGCCGGTTCCGCGATTGCAGCCATGGCGGCGAGCCGGGCTGTGCCATCGAAGCGGCCCTGCAGGACGGCAGCCTGTCCGAGGACCGCTGGCTGAGTTACGGCAAGCTGCAGCGCGAACTGACATATCTCGACCGCCGGGATGATCCTGTGGCGCAGAGCGAGGAACGACGCAAATGGGTCCGTCGCAACAAGGAGTATCGCAGCCGCAAGCGCGAGAAGGGCAAGGGTTGGGCGGACGATTAGAGCAATTCCAGGAAAAGTGTGTAACGGTTTTCCGTCAGGAATTGCATAAAAACAAAGAGTTGGAGCGTTTCCGCGTTTCCGTGAAAAACGGAAACGCTCTAAGGAATCCCTGCCGCCCGGAGCGGTAAGTATGCTCCCCAGCAGCGGATCTATGCCACGGCAAAGATCAGACAGCGTCGCCGAAAAGCTTATTGGACAGGTCGTCTTTCCCCACCTGCCATGCACCGGTAAGCTGGCACGCGTGCTGGCATCGACGGACGCCTGATCCTGGTGTCTCGGTCAGTGAATGTTGTCTTTCAGCGGAGCGAAGTTGCCATGACCAAAGCCCCCGACGCCAACAAGACATTCAAGGTAGAGAACGACACCACTGCGGGATACTGGCACCACCGCGCGGAAAACACCTTGCCGCCACCCGACATGATGGGCGCTTACATGCGTAACCGGCCGGTGCCCGGAAACCAGGTCAAGGGGCGCAAGGCGTGGATCATCGGAAGTGGCATCGCCGGGCTCGCGGCCGCGTTCTACATGATCCGCGACGGTGGCATGGCGGGGGAAGACATCACCATCCTCGATGCGATGCAGATCGAGGGCGGGTCGCTCGATGGCGCCGGCAATCCCGAGGAAGGCTACATCATCCGCGGCGGTCGCGAGATGAACTGGAACTACGACAATCTGTGGGACATGTTCCAGGACGTCCAGGCTCTGGAATTGCCGCAGGGATACAGCGTGCTCGACGAGTACCGCCTCGTCAACGACAACGATCCCAATTTCTCGAAAGCCCGCCTCATGCACAAAAGGGGCGAGATTCGTGACTTCTCGACGCTCGGCCTTTCGCGTTCGCAGCAATGGGAGCTGATCCGGCTGCTGCTGAAGCGCAAGGAAGACCTGGACGACATCACCATCGAGCAATATTTCAGCCCAGGCTTCCTCGAGACCAACTTCTGGTACCTCTGGCGTTCCATGTTCGCTTTCGAGAACTGGCAGAGCCTGCTGGAGATGAAGCTCTACATGCATCGGTTCCTGGATGCGATCGACGGGCTGACCGATCTCTCCGCGCTCGTTTTCCCGAAATACAACCAGTACGACAGTTTCGTTCGCCCGCTGGTGAACCATCTCAAGGAACGCGGGGTGGTCGTGCAGTTCGATACGCGCGCCTTTGACCTCGATATGGCAGTGGAAGGCGAAAGTCGCACCGTTACGGCAATCCGCGCCAAGGTGAGGGGCAAGGACACGTCGATCCCGGTGGGGCCGAACGATGTCGTTTTCGCTTTGACGGGATCGATGACGGAAGGCACAGCCTACGGCGACATGGACACTGTGCCGGCTCTGGAGCGCGGCAAGCACGAACCCGGTGAAACGAGCGACTGGGCTCTGTGGAAGAACCTGGCGAAGAAGTCGCCCATCTTTGGCAAGCCGGAGAAATTCTACGGCAATGTCGACGGTTCGATGTGGGAATCGGTCACGCTCACCTGCAAGCCGTCTCCCCTGGTCGAAAAGCTGAAGGAACTCGCGGTCAACGATCCGTATTCGGGCCGGACGGTGACCGGCGGCATCATCACCTTCACGGATTCCAACTGGGTGATGAGTTTTACCTGCAACCGGCAGCCGCATTTCCCGGATCAGCCGGGCGATGTGCTGGTCCTGTGGGTCTATGCATTGCTGATGGACAAGGACGGCAACTATGTGAAGAAGCCGATGCCGGCCTGCACGGGCAAGGAGATCATCGCCGAGCTGTGCCATCATCTCGGGATCGAGGACCAGGTCGACGCAGTCGTCGCCAACACCAAGGCGCGGCTCGCCCTGATGCCCTACATCACCGCCATGTTCATGCCGCGCGCCGCCGGAGACAGACCGCACGTCGTGCCAGCGGGCTGCACCAACCTGGCGCTGATGGGGCAGTTCGTCGAGACCGCGAACGACATCATCTTCACGATGGACAGTTCGATCCGCACGGCACGCGTCGGCGTCTACACGCTTCTTGGCTTGCGCAAGCAGGTCCCGGACATCAGCCCGGTCCAATACGACATCCGTACGCTCCTGAAGGCCGCGCGGGCGCTCAACAATGACGAACCGTTTCCGGGGGAACGGCTGCTGCACCGGCTGTTGGACAAGACCTATTTCGCGCACATCCTGCCGCCGCTGCCGGATCAGGAATCCGCATGGCGTGAGAAGGCAGAAGGAGAGCTGGCGGAATTGCTTGGCGCGGGAGGTCAGGCGTTCGGCCGGATCGCCAGCTGGCTGGAGACGGTCCGCGAAAATCTGGCCTCGCGCAGGAAACGTCCATAGTTCGGTTTGCAGCTTATCCGCAGGCAGGCTGGTTTCTCGGCGAAAGCTGCCGAGTACGAATGCGTGACTCAAACCGACCAGCGAACCGATCCGGGGTAATGTCGACCGCCGCTTCATAAGTGCCGGCGGTCGATCGGGCCGGCGCGGGCTCTCGCCCTTTCGCGCAACAGGTTACCTGGAAGAGGCAGCAGCCCGCGACGCAGGGCGACAGCAGAAAAGCCGCGCCGAAAAGCGAAAGCCTCGGCGAGAGGTCTCCAAGGTGAATCCTCGATTGGATCGGCCCGTCAGCCGCAAACAAATTTCAAAAAAATTGTTTGATTAAAAAAAATTTGACGCAATGGATTTGAGGCGATAGAAGCCCTCCCAACCTCGGGAGGGAGGAGCAAATTGCTGCAGGCGCGCAAGGCAGGGTCGCAGGCGACCACGGTCTCAATCGAAATCCAGAACGTCGAAAAGCGATATCCGGCAACGGGCAACGGTCCCGGCACGCATGCACTGCGCAATGTGTCGCTCTCGGTCAGCAAGGGCGAGGTGGTGGTCATCATCGGTCCTTCCGGGTCCGGCAAAAGCACACTGCTTCGAACCATCAATGCGCTCGAGACGGTCGACGGTGGCTCGATCATGGTTGACGGCGTCTCGGTAACGGACAAGGCGACCAACCTGCCGGCGTTTCGCACCAGGGTTGGGATGGTGTTTCAGCACTTCAACCTGTTTCTCCACATGACCGCCTTTCGTAACGTCGTCCTGCCGCCGATCGCCGTGAAGGGCGTCAGCAAGGCCGACGCCGAAGCCGCCGCCAACAAGTACCTCGCCCGAGTGGGCATGCTGGACCGGGCGCATGCCTATCCGGCGCAGCTCTCCGGTGGCCAGCAGCAGCGCATCGCCATTGCACGCGCCCTGGCGATGGAGCCGCAGGTGATGCTGTTCGACGAGGCCACTTCCGCCCTCGATCCCGAGGCCGTCGGCGGCGTCCTCGATCTGATGCGCGAGTTGGCTGGCGAAGGCATGACGATGGTCGTCGTCACGCATGAGATGAGCTTCGCGCGCGAAGTTGCGGACCGTGTCGTGTTCATGGACGCCGGCGCCATCGTCGAGACCAGCACGCCGGAGGAGATCTTCCAGAACGCAAAAAGTGAGCGGACGCAAAAGTTCCTCTCGCTTGTTGGGTCGGCGTGAGCGATCGCGCCGGATTTGTTTGTTCACAAAAAGGGGAACGTCATGAAGCAACTCATTAAGTCACTTGCAGTGGCGGCAGTCGCACTGGTGTCTGCCGTCACATCACAGGTCGCGCACGCCGAAGATGTCATGGACCGCATCCTGCAACGCGGCGAACTGCGCGTCGGCGTGCAGACCCAGGGCGAACCTGTCAGCTTCGTTGACAAAAATGGAGCGCGGACCGGGCTTGCCATCGAGATCGTCCAGATGATGGCTGCCGATCTCAACGTCAAACTCGTCATCCAGGACTATGACTGGAAGGGTCTGATCCCGGCTCTTCTTGCCGACAAGTTCGACATCCTCGCCGCAGACATGACGCCGACACCGCAGCGCACGGCGCAACTCCTGTTTTCGCGCCCGTTCTTCTACCAGGACACTGTCGCCTTCGTGAAGAAGGACAGCCCCTACAAGACCTGGCAGGAATTGAATGCCAGCGGTCTCAACGTGGCTGGCGTTCAGGGCGGAACCTACATCACAACCATCAAGGATTACCTGCCGCAGGCGACGGTAAAGGAATTCGCGAGCGGGCCGGCAAGCGCCCAGGCCGTTTCGGTCGGGCGCGTCGACGGAGCCATTTCCAGCGCTGGCAATGTCGCCGCTTACTCCACCAGCTTCGACAATCTGCGGATGCTCGAAGGCAACATCACCCGTGAGCCGCTGGCGTTCGCCACCCGCAAGGACAACATCCAGCTGAAATTCTGGATGGACAACTGGATCGAGCTGAAGACCGCGGACAGGAAGCTCGACAATCTGGTCGACTACTGGTGGACGAGCATGAAGTGGGAAAAGGACCACAAGTAACAACGAACCCTGCTTCCCCGGCGGTCAAACCGCCGGGGAAGCGTGTGTCTCCGCTAGAGCAATTC
Source organism: Mesorhizobium loti (assembly GCF_002858745.1). GTDB lineage: Bacteria > Pseudomonadota > Alphaproteobacteria > Rhizobiales > Rhizobiaceae > Mesorhizobium > Mesorhizobium loti_F. Next base: position 60,418 of record NZ_PJRO01000021.1, read on the forward strand.
CAGGAAAAGTGCGTAGCGGTTTTTCGTCCGGAATTGCGCAAAAACAAAGAGTTAGAGTGTTTCCGCGTTTCCGAAAAAAACCGGAAACGCTCTAGGGAAAAAGCAATGTCTGAATTCTGGAGCACTGTGCAATCTGTGTTCAATTATCGGTTTGTGCTCCAGTACCAGGACCAATTCCTGCTGGGCATTTACAACACGATCATTGCTGCAGGCCTGAGCCTGGTCCTGTCGCTTACATTTGGTTTCGTTGTTGCCCTGATGCGACTTTCGGGCCGCAAGCCTCTCGTCTACGCGGCAACATCGTACATCCAGATCATCCGGTCGACGCCGCTGCTGCTGCAGATCTACATCGTCTATTTCGGCCTCCCGAGCCTGATCCCGGCCATGGGGCGCATGCCTGAGATTGTCCTTGGTACGATCGCTCTCACCCTCCACACCACCGCCTATATGTCCGAGATCATCCGCTCGGGCATCCTGTCGGTGCCGCGCGGCCAACGTGAAGGCGCCATCGCCGTCGGCATGACGACCCTCCAGCAATATCGCTATGTCATCCTCCCGCAAGGCATCGTCAACGTCATACCGGCACTGCTTGGCCAGACCGCCATCCTCATCAAGGATACCTCGCTGCTATCGCTGATTACCGTCTTCGACATCGTGAGCGCCGGCATGCTGCTCAACAGCGACCTTGTTCGCCCAAATGAAGGCTTCCTGACCGTCGCCGCGATCTTCTTCGCGTTTTACCTGGTGATGGTGTTCGTCTCGCACCTTGTCGAGTCCCGCCTGGCCGGGCGTGGCTGGAGGAGTGTGGCATGAGCCATTCCGTCGACATCTTCCTGGCCGTGCTGCCGGCTCTGTTCTCGGGTTTCATCGAGACCCTGAAACTTGCGCTTGCCGGGATCGTGTGGGGCTCGGTCCTCGGCGTCGGGCTAGGCACCTTGCGCGGGCAATATGTGAGGATCGCAACCCCGATCATCGGCGGTTATCTCCACATCCTGCGCGGCACGCCGTTCCTGGTGCAGCTCTACATCATCTACTTTGTCCTGCCGAACACCGGATGGCCGCTGCTTCAGTTCGATTCCTGGACGGCGGCAACGATCGGACTAGGCATCTATACGTCGAGTTATGTCACTGAGATTGTAAGCGGCGCCATTCGTGCAATTCCGCGCGGACAATGGGAGGCGGCTTTCGCACTTGGCTTCACCCGCCTCAAGACGCTGCGCCTCATCATCCTGCCTCAGAGTATCGGGCTGATGCTGCCTTCGCTCGGTGGCGTCTACGTGACCTTGATCAAGGCAACGTCGATCGTTTCGGTCGTCGGGATTGCCGAATTGATGCGGCAGGCTGAAATTCAGATCGTCCGGTTCCCCGGCGATATCTTGTTTATCTACGCAATTGCCGGTGCCCTCTATTTCGTCTTCTGTTTTCCGGTGCTCATACTGGTCGGGAAGCTCGAGAAAAGAGCCACGCGCGGACTACAGGTCAGGGTCTAGAAAGGGAATGAAGCCGGTGCCGAAATCCAAACAGCAGACCAGCGCGCCAGGGACAGGACCCGACAGGTTTCAGTTCGAGACCGCGATGAACATCATGGCGACGCTGGTTGCCCAGTTCGGTTCGAATTGCCAGGCCTCCCTTTATGAAGTCCGCGATGGAGTTGCTCTACTGCGTGCCTCCGCCGGAACGGTCATGGACGTGCCGCAAGGTTCGCGTCTGTCCGCGGCCTTGCTCGAAAAGTTTCGACAGGCGTCGCAAAATCGCGCACCGCGCATGCAGTTCACCGGCGCCACGCCGGACGGCCGGCGGCTGAGTTCTTCGCTTACCGCGATATCCGATACCGCGACCGGTCAAGAGATCGGTCTGCTGAAGATCGATTTCTGCATCGAGCACCTCATCTCCAGCATCGATGTTCTGCAGACCTATTGCGGCATCGACGAGCAGGTGAGGACGGAGGAGCCGAGCGCGGACGACGATATCGGCAGGCGTGTCGACGGCATCATCGCCGAGGCGTTCACCAACGGCAGCCGGGAAAAACTGTCCGGCAAGGAATACCGCCTGGATATCGTGCGGCGCCTTGAGGAGAAGGACGTTTTCCGGGTGAAGGGCGCGGTCGAGATCGTCTCTGGTCGGCTCAACGTCTCGAAATACTCGATCTACAACTATCTCGACCAGGTCCGTCGAGCGCGTCCTTCCAAATAATCCTGATGAATGAACCGGAATAAAAGCATGCTCAATCGGACTTTGCCCTTTACTGCACCCAGACAGATCGTCCTTGAGAGCGCGACACCTTTTCGGCGCCTGAAGCACCTTGAAAAGGCCTTGGGCCGCGAAGGCCTCTTCATAAAACGCGATGATCATATGGAAATAGCCCTTGGCGGCAATAAATTGCGCAGCCTCGAATTCTGGCTCGGAGCTGCCGCGCAGGCGGATGCCGACGTTCTGCTGGTCGCCGGCGGTCCGATGTCGAACCTTTGCCGGCTCACGGCGTCAGCGGCGGCAATGCATGGTTTTGATTGCATCATATTCCACAATTCTGAAATTTCAGAGACCGCGAAACAGAAGTCCTTCCTCAACAAGGTGTTTGGCGCTGAGGTTCGTTACCTCGGCAATGTGGGGGAAGATATGCGGGCAAAAGTGGTCACGCAGGCAGCGGAGGAACTCAAGGCTGCCGGCAGAAAACCATATATCGTCGGAGATGCGATCGTCGGCGCAATGGGATACGCCGTTGCAGCTTACGAACTCCACCAGCAGGCGCAGGCCGATGACGTCAATCTGCGGCATGTGTTCCTGAGCGGTTCGATGGGGCCAACCGAAGCAGGTTTCATCTTTGGCAATGCGCTTCTCGGCAACCCGTTCACGGTGCATCTGGTCAGTGTCGAATACGGTCAGGCTGAACTCGCCGCACGCGTCGCCCGGATTTACGACGGCCTGAAAGCGGCAACGCAATTGGCGGCGCCATCGGTCGAGGATCTCCCGATTCACTATCACATGGATTATCTCGGCGATGGCTATGGACGTCCGACGCCGGAAGCCGAGCGTGCCTTGCTTATGCTCGCGCGAGCCGAGGGAATTCTCACCGAGTATGTCTACACGGCCAAGACCCTGGCAGGATTTATCGACTTTGCCGGCAACGGTTGTATTCCGGCCGGAGAAGCCAGTTGCATCCTGCATACCGGTGGGGTCCCGTCCCTGTTCTCGCAATTCGATCTGTTCAGGTCGCTGCACTGACGCGAGGCGTGTCGCATCGAGATTTGGCTGCAGCCGTCAGCGGTGCGCCGCTTGACCGCAGGATGCGGATGCCTCCTCGCTGGAACGTGCTTGAGGAGAACTCAAGCAACCAATTCGTTTAGTCGTTTGACGGACTCCCTGGCCAGGATCAGGTTTTCCCAGCCGCTTGAGGGGCGGACAGGGAGCATGACCACCGAAATTGCTGATCGTGGGCAAACGCTGCGCGCGTCTCGAACGCGTCGGCGCAAGGTGCGATTGCGTCAAAATGGGAGAACGGAATGTTGCAGGCAAAATTGTGGATGGCGGCAATCGTTGCCGCGATGTCTTTGTCGAGCGTCAGCGCACGGGCCGAATCGGACCCGGCATTGATTGCCGCGGCCAAGGCGGAGGGCACCGTTACCTGGGCCAGCGGCCTGATCGTCAACCAGGCTGTTCGGCCTGTCGCCGCCGCCTTCGAGAAGAAATACGGCATCCATGTCGAGATCGCGACGGCCGACAACCTTCTGTTGCGCATGACCAACGAGGCGAGCGCGGGCAAGCCGACCATCGATATTTTCGACAATGCCGGCGACACCATCTCGGCCATGCGCGCGGCCGATCTGATCGTTCCCTATGCCTCTCCGGAAACGGCCAGATACCGGCCGGAACACAAGGACCCTGAAAACTACTGGGCCTCATGCTGCGTGTTCTTCTACACGGTGGCGATCAACACGGAGATGGTGAAGCCCGAGGACGAGCCGAAGAGCTACGAGGACCTGCTTGATCCGAAATGGAAGGACAAGATGGTCTGGCAAAACAACGAGAACTTTGCCGGTCCTCCGAGCTTTATCGGTGCGAGGCTGATCTCGATGGGCGAAGAAGCCGGCACCGCCTATCTCGAAAAACTGTCGAAACAGAACATCACCCGTGTTCCCGGCAATGCGCGCAAGGCCTTGGATCAGGTCATTCTCGGCCAATATCCGTTGGCGATAACGGCGCTCAACCATCACGTCGTCATCAGTTCCAGCCAGGGTGCTCCGGTCAAATGGCTGAAGATCGGACCCGTGGCCAGCACGGCCGAGACGGTCGGCCTGGTCAAGGGGGCGGCACATCCGAACGCCGCCAAACTGCTGTTCGACTACCTGCTGTCGGCGGAAGGGCAGAACGTACTGCGGGAGGCCAATTATCTGCCGGCCGATCCGAACGTACCGGCGAAGGTGCCGGAACTGAAACCCGAACAAGGTGGCTTCACGGCAGTCCCGATCCTGCCTTCGATGAACCAGGAACAGCTGCCCAAATGGCTTGAAATCTACAAGCGGCTGTTCGTCGCCAACTAGGTCGCTGCACGAAACCACATCGGGGCCGCTTTCAGCGGCTCCGTGACCGTTCTTCGCAAGGAACGGCAAATGAGGGCGTGGCGGGTGCAGCTGAGGTGAAACGATGAGCGATGACATTTTGGCGGCGCGGCGGCCGCCGGCAGGGAATTTCCCCAACGTCTTCAAGGCGCTTCAGGCGAGGCCGGTTTCCGTCATCAGTGCGGTGATGGTCGTGGTAATGACGGCGTTGATGCTGCCGCCTCTGCTCATCCTGCTGCGCAACAGTCTGACGGTCGCCAATCCCGACGGCTCCCGCGGCGCTTTCACGCTCGAGAACTATTCCCGGATCCTGTCGCAGCCGGACCTTTACGTCAGCGCCTGGAACACGGTTCAGTTCGCCGGGCTGTCAACGGTCATGGTGCTGATCATCGGAGCCTTCCTGGCCTGGCTCGTCGAGCGGACCAACGCGCCGTTCAAGGGGCTCGCCTATCTCACCACCATCATATCGCTGGGCACGCCGTTCATCCTCTACACCGCTGCGTGGCTCTACGTGCTCGGACGGGCGGGCCCGCTCAACGATCTCTACCGGACGCTGACTGGCCGTGCCGATCTGTTGTTCGACGTCCATACGATCTGGGGCATGGCGCTGATCGAGACCTTTGTGTGGATGCCGCTGGTTTTTCTGATGTTCTCCGCCGCGTTTCGCGCCGCGAACGCCGAGATGGAGGAAGCCGCCCGGATGAGCGGCGCATCAGTGTTCGACATGTTCTGGCGGGTTTCGATACCTTTGGTGTGGCCGGCGATGGCAGCGGTCGCAATGTTTGTCTTCATCAACACGCTGCAGGCTTTCGATGTGCCTATTCTCGTCGGCGTCCCGAGCAACATCAACGTCCTGAGCAGCGACATCTATTTCGCCATACGCGAGGTGCCGCCTAAGCTCGACCACGCCAGCGCCTTTTCCATATTGCTGATCCTCGCAATCTCTTGCCTGATGGTCTGGTATGGTCGTCTGTCGCGCAATGCCGATCGGTTCGCCAGCGTGACCGGCAAGGGATATCGGCCGCGCCCGATCGATCTGGGCCGCCTGCGCTGGCTCGGCGGTGCGTTCATCCTGGTTGATTTCTTCGTCGTTCTGCTGGTGCCGATCGCAGCGCTGATCTGGATAGCCGCCACGCCGTTCATGGCGCCGATGCGCTGGTCCAACCTCAAGCTGCTGACGATGAAGAACTTCAATGCGGTGTTCGAGGAGACTTCCTATCTCGAATATGCGAGCAACACGATCACCATCGCAGCCGTCGCTGCCTCCGTCGCGGTCTTCCTGACGATCATCATCGGATGGCTGACGGCGCGCCGGGCCCCCGGCAGCACCGTACTCGATCAGCTCAGCACCATGCCGATGCTGTTTCCCGGCATCGTGATGGGCGCGGCAGTCATGCAGATCGGACTGCAGGTGCCGTTCGCGATCTACGGCACGATCTGGCTGCTGGCCTTTGCCTTTGTGATCCGCGCCGTGCCGTTCAGCCTGCGCTATACCTATACGGGCGTGCTGCAGATCCACCGCGAACTCGAGGAGGCCGCCGCCATCTCCGGCGCCTCGCCTCTCCAACTCATCCGCCGCATCGTCGTGCCGCTGTTGTCACCAGCGATCGTCTCGGCTTGGCTTTTCGTCTTCCTCAGCGTCGGCAAGGAACTGGCGATTTCCGTGCTTTTGTCAGGACCACGCTCGCAGACGATCGCTGTCGCCATGTTCGACAAGGCCACCAACGGCCAGGAAGGCGAGCTGGCGGCATTCGGGCTAGTCTGGGCCGGCCTGATGACCGTCGTTGCCGGAGTTGCCTACGTGTTCATACGCCGCAATTCGGGAGCGGCGTTCGGCAGATGATCGCCTGGGAGCGTGCGCTGTTCGATCGAGGCGAACCGGAGGGCCTTAGCCACCTGCGCGGATCAACGCACGAGGGCCGCGAACTCGAACCGGCTCAGGTCTGGTGGGCGCAGCGGGAGGACGATGTTCGCGGAAAGCCGCGGCAAGGGTTCTGAGGGCTGCGCGTGATTTGGCATCTGACAGCGTCGACAGCAGGATGATTTCCGACGAGGGAAGCGCGGGCAGCCTAAGCCGCTGACTGACTTCCACCGTGCCGGGAGGCGCCAGCCGGCATGAGAACACCGAGGTTGCCAGGCCGGCGGCGACGGCTTCGGCGACGGCAAACGTCCCGCAACCGAGGAACACTTCCGTCCACGCTATGCCGGCGTCGTCCAGCGCGCGTGCCGTGAGATTGCGGATGGCACAGGTCGGCGAGGAGGCCGCCAACCGCAACGGCTCGCCGGCTCGATGCTCGAAATCCGGGGTGGCGAACCAGCCGAAATGTTCTGGCACGAGGACTTCGCCGTCCCGCCGGTCATCTTCACGGCGGATGATCGCGGCATCGATTTCGCCATGATCGAACGCGGCGAGCAGGTCGCGGGAGTCGTCGAGCCGCACTTCGATGGTGAGAGCGGGATCGTGGGCGTTGAGGCGCGCCAACAAGGTCGGGAGTTCCGGCCCTCCAACGTGGCTTGCGATGCCGATCGCGAAGCGGCGCCGGGCTGACGTAAGCGCGCCCATCGCTCGGTCATGGGCAGCCAGAAATTCCCGGGCGGCCTCGATGAACACAGCACCTTGCGCCGAGAGACGTACCTGGCGCGGCGTCCGCTCGACCAGCTTTTGACCGACCTGATCTTCCAGCCGCTTCAATTTCACGCTGATCGCGCCTTGCGTGGTGCCCAGCGTTTCGGCGGCGCGCGTGAAGCTTTGCAAATCGGTGATGGCCAGGAATGCCTTTACGGCGTCGACGTCCAATGAGGTCATGCGATCCATCCAGATTTGTTGTCACTGAAATATGGAACCATCCAATTCTAAAATCATCCGGCGGCGCCTACTTTTTCCCAACGCGCAACATGCGACGGGCCAGCGCTCCTCTCCTGCAATCTCGGATCGTCGGCTACCGACCCATACGTCGAAAGGCCCAACCATGCCCAACACTTTGACTCGCCGAGGCGTCGTCGTCCTGTCCGCTGTCTGCATCGCGTGCCTGATGTTTGGGCTGGAGATCTCCAGCGTTCCGACGATCCTGCCGACGCTCGAAGAGGTCCTGCACGCAGACTTCAAGCAGCTCCAGTGGGTGATGAACGCCTACACGCTCGCGGTCACGGCCGTTCTGATGGCGGTCGGCGCATTGGCGGATCGCTATGGCCGTAAGCGCATCTTTCTTATTTCCATCGCTGCCTTCGGCATCACATCGTTGATCTGCGGCATCGCCGGCAATGTCTACATGCTTATCGTGGCTCGTTTCCTTCAAGGCATGAGCGGCGGTGCGCTGCTCATTTGCCAGATCGCGGTGCTGTCGCACGCGTTTCGGGAAGGCCGGGAGCGCGCCGTCGCCTGGGGCTGGTGGGGTGTCATCTTCGGTATCGGGCTGGGTTTCGGACCGATCATAGGCGGTGGCATCGTCGCGGTCTCGAGCTGGAAGTGGGTGTTCCTCATCCATGGGCTGCTGGCCGTTGTGACGTTCGTGCTGACGGTAACCGGCGTGCATGAATCGAAGGATCCGCAGGCAGGCAGGCTCGACGTCGCGGGCATCCTCACGCTGTCGCTGGCGGTCTTCTGCCTTGCCTTCTACATCACCCAGGGACCGGATTTCGGTTTTGTGAGCCCCACCGGCCTTGCGATCCTCGGCGCGTCCGTCGCGAGCTTCATAGCATTTGTGATTGCCGAGAAAGTCAGTGCCCGGCCGATGTTCGATTTTTCGGTATTCGGCATTCGTCCGTTCTCGGGTGCGATCATCGGTTCATCGGCGATGAACACCAGCTTCTGGCCGTTCATGATCTATCTCCCGATCTGGATGCAGGTCGGGCTAGGCTACGACAGCGTCTCGGCGGGTCTTTCCCTGCTCGCCTATACCGTCCCGACTTTGGTCATGCCGCCGTTCGCGGAGCGCCTGTCGCTTCGCTATCGGCCCAACCTGGTTATTCCAGCCGGCCTGTTAACGATCGGCGTCGGCTTTTTCCTGATGCGATTCGGCATCGGGGCGGCGCACCCGAGCTGGCTGACGATGCTGCCCGGATGCCTGGTCGCCGGCATCGGTCTCGGGATCGCCAACACTCCCGTGACGAATACGACGACGGGCTCGGTTTCAAGCGACCGGGCAGGCATGGCGTCGGGCATAGACATGAGCGCGCGCATGGTTTCGCTCGCGGTCAACATCGCAATCATGGGCTTTATTTTGGCAAGTGGTGTCGCCGCACATCTTAAGCAGGCGCTGCCTGACCTGGACGCGACCAAACTTCGCGTGCTCGCCGAGCGGATCTCCGCCGGTGACGGCATTTCGATTCCGGGCCTGACAGTTTCTACCGTGCATGAAGCGCTAGCGGCCGGCTTCGGATGGGTAACCCTCTACGGCGGAATTGGGGTCTGGATCATGGCTGCGTTGAGCTTTCTGACCTTCAACGCTGGAGCACCTCGAGCGAGCGGTGGTTCTGCCTGATCTCGTCTTTGATCCTCGTTACCTGAAATACACGATGCTCGTTGCCGGGTATGGCAGCTTTCGAAGCTTCCACCTCGCGTTCCGTTTCCGTCAATCTCGAGGGCTGGCTGTTTCCCCATTGCAGCAACCCGCGCAGGCATCCGAGGGCGCTCGGCTGCCGCTTACAGTCGGTTCCTCACCGACCCGGATCACCCTCCCGTGTCCATCCTCCTGGCGAAGGTCTCTGCGATCGCGAGAACGGCAGCGTGGATCGGTCCGGCGGTGAGGCTCGGCATGATTGAAGCGTCGACGATAAAAAGATTGTCGAGCGCTTTGAGCCGAAGATTCGCGTCGACGACGGCGTCCGTGTCCTTGCCCATCCTGCATGTGCCGCAGGGATGGTGGTGAGTGATGACCGCCTGCGCGATGAAATTGTCGATCTCGGCCTCACCGTTCAGACCCCCGGGCAGGAGTTCGCGCTCGCGCCATTCGGCGAGTTCGTCGCGATGGCCGATCTCTCTTGCCGCTTCGAGCGCCTGGCGGAACAGGTTCCGGTCGCGTTCGGTTTGCAGATAGGCGGGGTCGATGATCAGTCGATCACCAAGCTCCGGTCCACTTATGCGCAGGCTGCCGCGGCTGGTCGGATGGGTGATCCCGAACAGCAGCGAGTATGCCGTGCCGGCGGCCGGTGCCTCGAAACATTCGGACACGATCGGTGCAATGCCGCAACCAACGACGATTTCAGGCTGCCCTGTAGCGGCGAAGTCGCCGGCTCGCATATAGGCCATTGACTCCGAATGCTGGAGGCGCGACGGCGGAACGGGCTTGCGGGCCGCATAAAGATTTCCGGCACCCAGCAAATGGTCCTGGAGGTTGCGGCCGATGTCCGGCACATCGATCAGACAGCCAACGCCTGCGGCATCAAGCATGTTGTGCGGGCCGATGCCCGAGCGCATCAGCAGCGCCGGACTCTCCAGCGCGCCGGCGCACAGCACCACCTGGTCCGCAAAGACCTCCTCGGGACCGCCTTGCCGCCCGACGATTTCAAGGCAGTGTACGCGATTGCCGGCCAGGGTGAGCCGCCGCACCCGCGATCCCGTCAGGATGGCCAGGTTTGCGCGGCTTCGAACAGCCGGCGTGAGCCAGGCATCGGCCACCGTGACCCGGCGCCCATCGCGAATGTTCAGGGAGTTCGGGGTGAGGCCGATCATCTGGCCGCTGTTGTGACCTTCGAGACGCGGCAGGCCAAGCGAAGCGCCGGCTTCGATGAAGGCGCGCGCGACCGGACTGACCTCGTCGGTCGGCAGATAAACGGGCATCGGCCCGCCCTTGCCATAAAGGCCGTTGCCGCCGAGCGGATGATCTTCGATAGCCTGAAACGCCGGCTGCAGTTCATCCCAGCTCCAGCGCGGATCGCCGGTCGCGTCGACCCACGCCTGGAAGTCCGCAGGATGACCGCGCATGTAGCCCATCGCGTGCAGGCAGCTTGAGCCGCCGATCAACCGCCCGCGCGCCCAGCGATGCACCCGGCCCGCGGTTCCGGTCTGCGGCTCCGTGCGATAGTCCCAATCATAGCTGCGGCCCTGCAGCGCCGGCCAGGCGGCAGGGTTCCGGATATCGGGATCGTTCGCCTCTTCGCCAGCCTCGATCAGCAGGACGCGACGGGTCGGATCTTCGCTCAGGCGCGCTGCAAGCAACGCACCGGCGGAACCGCCGCCGACAATGACGATATCGGCATTCGGGACGACATCGGCATTCAATTCGCGCTCAACAGTCGCCTTGGTCATCACCACCCCATATTGCGCGGGCCGGCCTCGACAGCCGACATTATCCGCACCGGCACGGCCACGCCCCGGCGCGCTCTAGCTTTTTGTTTTTACGCAATTCCGGACGGAAAACCGCCACGCACTTTTCCTGGAATTGCTCGAGGTCCAGTGGAAACGTGATGAAGCATTTCGAGACTTCGGAAGGGGAGCCTTCCGAAGAGACTCAGATCCCGTTTTCCATGGATACCTTCGCTGCCGCCTTTGCCTTCAGAAGGTGTTTCTTCGAGGCCTTGCGGGCGGCTTTCTCATCACCGGCGGCGATGGATTCAAATATCTCCCGCATTTCCGCCAGGCTGCTTTGTGCCCTGCCTTCCAGCGACATCGACCGTCCTCGAAAGAAGCTGATCCTGGCCACCAGGCCACGATGGACTTCCTCAAGGATCGGGTTGCCGCAATTGGCGAGTATGATCGAATAGAAATCCGCCGCGGTCGTGACCTGCGCCATGCTGTCATGGCTGGCTGCCGCCTCTTCGAATGCGGAAAGAGAACGCTCGAGTTCATGCAGCTGTTCTGCCGGAATTCTCAAGGCGCATCGTCCCGCCGCCTCGACTTCCAGCAACTCGCGAACCTCATAGATGGCGGTTGCCTCCTCCCACGAAAGCGCTGGCACCGCCGGTCCGCGGTTGGGCACGATCTCGATCAGGCGCTCGGCCTCGAGACTGCGCAAGGCCTCCCTGAGCGAGGGACGGCTGATGCCGAGCTGTGCGCACAGCTGACTTTCGATAAGGCGGCTTCCCGGCTGGAACAGTCCGGACAGGATGGCGAGCCGCAACTTGTCGACCGTCTCCTGCTGCACCGTCCGTGGTGAAATCCGCAAATTCAGGTCTGGCGGCATGGGCTACGCCTCTTGGGCTCAGGGTCACGATCGCACGCATCATATGCGACGGCGCACACATTGGACAGCAGGAATAGCCAGATTGTCAATTATCAAGATTGCAAGAATGTCAGACAATCTGGTTGACGTGTGTTTTCTAATATGATCCTCTTGAGTGAGACGGGCCGCAGCAAAAAGGATTTAAAACATGGCGGCAGGCATACGCTCCGACCAGCTGATTTCGCGACGCATCGAGACGGGTCGCATCGCCTTGAATGTGCGCGAGGGAGGCAGCGGCCCGTCGCTGCTTTTCTTCCACGGCATCACCTCGAACTCTGCGGTCTTCACGCCGCTGATGGCTCGGCTTTCGGATCGCTTCACCACTATCGCGGTCGACCAGAGGGGGCATGGCCTCAGCGACAAGCCGGAAAGCGGCTACGAGGCGAATGACTATGCGGATGACATTGCCGCGCTGATCCGCACGCTCGATCGGGGGCCTGCCATTCTCGTCGGACATTCGCTTGGCGCCAGAAATTCCGTGACGGCCGCCGCGCGACACCCGGACCTGGTGCGCTCGGTCATCGCCATCGACTTCACGCCCTATATCGAGAGCGAGGCGCTGGATGCGCTGGAAACCCGGGTGAATGCTGGAAGCCGGCTTTTCGAAGATGTCAAAGCCGTCGAAGCATATCTGGCCGCGCGCTATCCCAACATTCCCGCCGACGCTATCAGGATCAGGGCCGAAAGCGGCTATCAGCGGGTCGACGGCGGGCTGCGCCCACTGGCGTCGCCCTCGGCCATGGCCCAGACCGCCAAGGGGCTGCGGGCTGACCTGACCCAGGCCTATCGGGATGTGACGAAACCCGTGCTCATCGTTCGCGGCGAACTCAGCAAACTGGTTTCGCCGGCGGCGCTGGCAAAAACAAGCCGGCTGCGGCCCGACCTGCCTGTGGTCGTCGTCCCCGGCGCCGACCATTACGTCAACGAGACGGCTCCCGAGATCACGCTGAAAGCCATCACCAACTTCATCGACGCCTGACGGCCCGAACATGCCGTCTTCTTGTACGCAGGATCAGGATAGAAAATGGCCAATGTAAACAAAACTCCAGGCAAGGCGCGTCGTGCCGAGGTTGCTGGTGGCGGCTTTGCCGGCCTGACGGCCGCGATCGCTCTGAAGCAGGGCGGTTGGGACGTCAGGCTGCACGAAAAGAGTTCCGAGCTCCGGGCCTTCGGCGCAGGCATCTATCTCTGGCACAACGGCCTTCGTGTCCTTGAGGGACTCGGCGCGCTGGACGATGTCCTCCAAGGCTCCCACACGCCGCCGACATACGAAACCTGGATGCACAACAAGTCCGTTTCCAAGGAAACGTTCAACGGCCTGCCCTGGCGCATCATGACCCGCAGCCATCTGCATGATGCGCTGGTCAACCGCGCCCGTGCGTTGGGGGTCGACATTCGCGTCAATTCCGAGGCGGTCGCCGCCGATCCGGAAGGCCGCCTGACGCTTGAGAGCGGTGAGGTTCTCGAAGCCGACCTGATCGTCGGTGCCGACGGCGTCGGCTCCAAGGTCAGGGATTCCATCGGCTTCAAGCAGGATCGATGGATTTCGAAAGACGGTCTCATCCGGCTGATCGTCCCACGCATGAAGAAGGAACTCGGTCATGGCGAATGGGACAACACCATCGACATGTGGAACTTCTGGCCGCGCGTCCAACGCATCCTCTATTCGCCTTGCAATGAGAATGAGCTCTATCTCGGCCTGATGGCTCCGGCCGCCGATCCGCGCGGGTCGGCAGTCCCGATCGACCTTGAGGTCTGGGTCGAGATGTTCCCTTTCCTGGAGCCATGCCTGGTCGAGGCGGCGAAGTTGAAAACCGCCCGATACGACAAATACGAGACGACCAAGCTGGACAGCTGGACACGAGGCAAGGTCGCCCTTGTCGGCGATGCCGCACATGCGATGTGCCCGGCGCTCGCCCAGGGTGCCGGTTGCGCGATGGTCAACGCTTTCAGCCTGTCGCAGGACCTGGAGATCGGCTCTTCAGTCGAAGACGCGCTCATCGATTGGGAGAAGCGCATCCGCCCGATCACCGATCGCTGCCAGGCATTGTCCGGCGAATACGCGGCGAACCGCTCGCTCTCGAACGGCAACATGTTCACGCCGGCAGCCCTGGAAGCAGCGCGTTACGATCCGCTGCGCCGTGTCTACTCGTGGCCGCAGTGATTTCGAGCGGCCGGTCAACAGATCAATTGGTGCGGCGGAAGCTGTGCTCTCCCCAGGAGATGAAAATGGAATATTCTGCAGAAGTCGAAAAACACTACGAGGTCCGGGGTTGGTACTCTACCGTTCATGAAATCCGGCATGATGGCGGAGAGCCGGGTGATGCTCTCATCAAGGTTGCCGTAGGGGTTGTCATCCGCAATCCGTTTGCCGGCAAATTTGTCGCCGATCTGTCCGATATTGTGAACCCCAGTCCGGCCATCGGTCACGCGCTCGGCGAACGGGCCGCGGCCCTGCTCGGCAACAGGCCGGTCAACAGCTACGGCAAGGGCGGCATCGCCGGCACGGCCGGCGAACAGGAACATGTCGTCGCCTGCATCACCACGCTGTTCGGAGATCCGCTGCGGCAGCAGGTCGGCGGCGGCCGGGCCTGGATCTCGTCGGTCAGCAAGGTCGCCGCTGCCGGCACGGCTATCGATATCCCTCTCGCCCACAAGGACGAGCTCTACATCCGTTCCCACTACGATGCGGTCACCTTCTCCGTGCCAGATGGCCCGCGTCCGGATGAGCTTCTGATCTGCGTCGCCGTCGCATCGGGTCCGCGCGTGCATGAACGTGTCGGGGGCAAATCCGTCGCCGACTTCGAAGCCGCCGTATAGCTCGATCGAAAAAGGACAAATTCCATGCCCCTGAACATCAAGGACCTCAAGATCACCTCGGCGGACTTCCAGTCGCTTGGCAAACTGCGCGACGAGCATGCCGGCGACAAGGGCAACGTATTGCCCAGGCTGACCGTCAGCGGTGTCCCGGCAGGTGCGAAAGAGCTTGCGGTCATCTGTCATGACCCGGACGCGCCTCTGGCCAACGGTTTCACGCATTGGGTCGTCTACGGCATCGACCCGTCGACCACCGATCTTTCCGACGCGCAGGAAAAGTTCCGCGTCGGACCCAATGGTGCTGGCCACATGCAGTATTACGGACCGCAGCCGCCCGCTGGCCATGGCGAACATCACTACTATTTCTGGGTCTACGCCCTCGACACGAAGGTCGACGGGACGCCCAACCGGGAGGAATTTCTGCAGAAATACGCCGGCAACATCATCGAGCAGAACCGCATCGTCGGCATCTACGAAAACAAGTGAACTGCGCGGTTCCGGCGATCAAAGAACAACAACAAAAAACGATCGCCGCCGTTGTGTAATGGGAGAATTCGAGAATGACGGACAGCAACAGCACGCACCAGACGGTCTTCCAGGAGCTGGTCACAGCGACCAAGATCCTGCTGAACGAGGGCATCCTGGATACGTTCGGACACATCAGTGCCCGTGATCCGGAAGATCCGCAAAGCTTCTTCCTCGCTCAGAAGCTTGCTCCGAGCCTGATAACGGTCGACGACATCCTGCGTTTCAATCTCGAAGGCGAAACGTCCGACAATCGGCCGTCCTACTTGGAGCGCTACATTCACAGCGAAATCTACAAGGCGCGGCCGGACGTCAACTGCGTGCTGCACAGCCATTCCCCGGCCGTGCTCCCATACTGCTTTACCGACACACCGCTGCGCCCAGTCACGCATATGGGTGCATTCATGGGCGAGGCCGTACCCGTCTATGAAATCCGCGACAAGCAGGGTGACGAGACCGATCTTTTCGGCGGCGGCCACGGCGTCTGCGCGGATATCGCCGAAAGCCTCGGTGACCAGACAGTGGTCCTCATGGCACGCCACGGCGTGGTGAACGTCGGCAGTTCTGTCCGCGAGGTCGTGTTCCGCGCTTTCTATCTCGAGCAGGAAGCCAAGGCGCTCACGGCCGGACTCCAGATAGGCAAGATCAAATACCTGACGCCCGGCGAGGTGAAGACGGCAGGCGCGCTTGTCGGCAAACAGATCGACCGGGGATGGGATCACTGGTCGCAGCGCCTCAAGGAAAAGGGCCTGGCCTAGCGCCAGCGGGTCTTTGAACACTCCTGGCAGGGCCAGAGCCCTGCGAGAGCATCCGGCTCCGTTCTTGAATAACGCTTCGGGGCCAGAGCGTCAGGCGAAAGCAGTAGAACCATGCCGCACGTGGAAAGCTACGACTACATCATCGTTGGGGCAGGATCGGCCGGTTGCGTGCTCGCCAACCGGCTGAGCGCCGACCCGCGATGTTCGGTGCTGCTGCTCGAGGCGGGTGGCTGGGATCGTGACCCGATGATCCATATCCCGCTTGGATGGGGCAAGATCCTGACCGAACGCCGTCATGACTGGATGTATTTCTGCGAACCCGAGGACAATGTCGGCGGCCGCCGCGTCGAGTGCGCGCGCGGCAAGGTCATCGGCGGATCGTCGTCGACCAACGCCATGGCCTATGTGCGAGGAAATCGCGGCGACTACGACCGTTGGGCCGCCAGCGGCCTGCGCGACTGGTCGTATGAAAAAGTCCTGCCCTATTTCCGGAAGCAGGAAAGCTGGGAGGGCGGCGGCGGCCACTTTCGCGGCGGCAACGGTCCGCTCAGCACCCAGTTCTGCCGCTACAAGGACACGCTGATCGACGCATTTGCGCAAGCCAGCGTGCACGCCGGCTATGCGCAGACCAACGACTACAATGGCGAGCGGCAGGAAGGTTTCGGCCGCCTCCAGATGACGATCTCGAAAGGCCGGCGCAGCTCGACCGCGTCCGCCTATCTGCGGCCTGCCCTGAAGCGGCCCAACCTGACCGTGCTGACCGGAGCGATGGCGACCAAGATCGTCCTGGAGGGCACGCGCGCCACCGGGGTAGCGATACGTCATCAAGGCAGCGAGCGGACGGTCGTCGCCCGCAAGGAAGTGCTGCTCTCGGGCGGCGTCATCAACACGCCGCAATTGCTGATGCTGTCTGGTATCGGGGCGCCGGATGAGCTCGCTGCGCACGGTATCCAGACACAGGTCAACCTGCCGTCCGTCGGCAAGAACCTGCAGGACCATGTCTCGGTCATCCTCATGTACCGGCGCCGGACCCCTGGCCCGTTCCTGCGCAACATGCGTGCGGACCGGATCGGGTTCGACTTCCTCAAGACCTATCTCACGGGGCAGGGTTTTTCGGCGGATGTGCCCGGCGGCGTGGTCGCCTTCCTGAAAAGCGCTCCGGAGCGGCCGTTGCCGGATGTACAGCTGCTGTTCACGGCGGCTCCGCTCGCCGCATGGCCATATCTCAAGCCGTTCAAGGCGCCGTTCGCGGACGGTTTCGCGACGCGCATCGTGGCAACACAGCCTGAAAGCCGGGGAACGGTGAAACTGGCCTCGGCCGATCCTTTGGCCGCCCCGCTGATCCATCAGAACTTCCTCGCCTCGCCGAAAGACTGGCAATCGCTGCGCGCCGGCTTCCGGGTGGCAAGGGATCTCGCGGCACAGCCTTCCATGCAGCCCTTCATCGAGGCGGAGTTCTTTCCCGGCCCGAAGTGCCAGAGCGACGACGATATCGACGAGCATATCCGCAAGACCTCCATCACCGTGCATCACCCGGCCGGCACCTGCCGGATGGGTGCCGATGCGGCCTCTGTTGTCGATCCGGAATTGCGCATTCGCGGCGTCGACGGGCTGCGCGTGGTGGACGCTTCCGTCATGCCCGACCTGGTCTGCGGCAACATCAACGCGGCAGTGATCATGATTGCCGAGAAAGCCGCCGATCTCATCGCGGCATCAAAAGCAGAAATAGAAAGCAGGGCAGCGTGATGATCCAGCGTATCGCCATCATCGGTCTGGGCACGATGGGGCCGGGCATGGCCGCAAGGCTCGCCAGGGGCGGCCTGCATGTGACCGCCTACGATGTCGCCCCGGCCGCGATCGAACGCGCGCGCGCCATGCTGGCCACGGCAGAAGGTGTTCTCGACGCCCTGGGTATCGCGCCGCCGTCGGCGGGTGCCGGAACTGTTCACTTCACCGACGATATCGGCGCGGCGGTCTCCGGCGCCGATCTCATCATCGAGAACGTTCCCGAGAACATTGCGATCAAGGCCGATGTCTATCGCGCCATCGACGGCCTGATTGCATCGGACACCATCGTGGCATCGGATACGTCGGGCATTCCGATCACCCAGCTGCAGGCGCATATCTCGCATCCCGAGCGGATGGTGGGCATGCACTGGTCGAATCCGCCGCACATCATCCCGATGATCGAGGTGATCGGCGGCGAGAAGACCGCGCCGCAGACCGTGGCGACGATCCGCGAGCTCATCCGCTCGATCGGCCTGTTGCCGGTGGTGGTGAAGAAGGATGTTCCGGGCTTTGTCGAGAACCGCGTGCTCTATGCGCTGCTGCGCGAGGCGGTCGATCTCGTCGAACGCGGCGTCATCGAGCCGGAAGACCTCGACACCTGCGTGTCCTGGGGCATCGGCTACAAGATCGCCGTGGTCGGTCCGATGGCGCTGCTCGATATGGCAGGCCTGGACATCTACAAGTCCGTCTCGTCGTTCCTGAACGCCGATCTTTCCAATCGTGACGACGTGGCACCGATGGTGCTGGAGAAAACCGGCGCATCGAAGCTCGGCATCAAGTCGGGCGAAGGCATGTTCTCCTACACGCCCGAGCAGACCAAGACGCTGCAGGCCGAGCGGGCGCGCAAGCTGGTGGCGGTGCGGCGCATCCTGGAAGGCCGAGAGTAGCCGATGGATCGCAACACACAAACAAGCGGCTGGGTCGGGACGCACGGAGGTGCAAGCCATGCGCATTGATACGATCCGGGCAGACGGCGGCAAGCCGGCCCACATCCGCCATGACGACCTCATCTCCGTCAAAGGCGTCTCGGTGGTCTACGCCCGCCAACTGGTCCTCCAGAACATCGATCTGTCGGTGCCGAAGGGCTCCTTTGTCTCGCTGATCGGCCCGTCCGGTTGCGGCAAGAGCACCTTGCTCAAGGTGCTGGCCGGGCTGGTCGAGCCGACGAGCGGCAGCGTTTCGATCGGCGGGCTTTCGCCGGTCGAGGCAGCGCGCAAGCGCATGATCGGCGTCGTCTTCCAGGATGCCAATCTGCTGCCGTGGAAGAATGCCGTCGACAATGCCTCCCTGCTGCTCGGCATCGCCGACAGGTCGCTCTCGCGCGCCGAGCTGCGGGCACGCGGACAGGAGATGCTGGAGCTGGTGGGGCTCGGCGATTCCGCCCACAAGCGGCCGAACGAATTGTCCGGTGGCATGCGGCAGCGGGTCGCCATCGCCCGGGCGCTGGCGCTCGACCCGGCAGTGCTGTTGATGGACGAACCGTTCGGCGCGCTCGATGCCATCACCCGCGACTCGATGGGGCAGTCGCTGCTGGAGATCTGGCAGCGCACCGGCAAGACGATCGTGCTCGTCACCCACTCGATCGACGAAGCCATCCACCTTTCGCGCCATGTCCACGCCCTCGGCATCAAGCCTGGACGCATCACCGGCAGCATCGACATCGGCCTGCCTTACCCGCGCGACCTGGCCGTGACGGAAGATCCGGAATTCGTGCGGCTGGTCGTCCAGCTGCGCACCATGCTGCGCGCCAGCCATCAACCGGGAGACGCATCATGAGCGATCAACCCATGACCGCCGAGCCTCGGTCGGCCTCCGCTTTTGCCGCCGCGACAAGCAGCTGGCTGCCTGCGGTCATTCTCCTGCTGGCCACGATCGTGGCCTGGGAAGCCGTGGTGCGGATCTTCGCCATTTCGTCCTTCATCATCCCCGCCCCGTCGGAGATCGCGCAGTCGCTGGTCGCCCAGTGGGGAACGTTGATGCAGGCCACGCTGGTGACGGCGGCCGAGATCCTGCTCGGCTTCGTCGTCTCGGTCGTCGTCGGGGTCGCCATCGCGCTGGTCATCGTGCGTTTCGACTGGCTGGGCCGGGCGCTCTATCCGCTGGTGGTGCTGTTCCAGAACGTGCCCAAGGTGGCGCTGGCGCCCATCTTCATCCTCTGGTTCGGCTATGGGCTCGCACCCAAGATCGGCCTGATCCTGGTCATCGCCTTCTTCCCGGTGACGCTGTCGATGCTGGCGGGCATGCAGTCGGTGGACCGCTCGCTGCTGTCGCTGATGGATTCCGTCGGTGCCAGCCGCACGCAGATCCTGTTCAGGATCCGGGTTCCGCATTCGCTGCCGAATCTGATGGCGGGAACCAAGATCGCTGCCACGCTGAGCGTCATCGGCGCCATCGTCGGCGAATTCGCCGGCGCCTCGGACGGGCTGGGCTACGTCATCCAGTTCGCCTCGACCCAGCTCGACACCGCATTGGTCTTCGCGGCGCTTCTGCTCGTCTCCGTGCTCGGCATCGCCTTCTACTACGCGGCCGAGATCCTCGAACGCATCGTGGTGCCGTGGGCGCCGAAATTCAGCCACGCCTAGGGCTCTGGGCAGTCAACGACAGGGAAGGATCGAACAATGCTGAGACGCTCTTTTATCAAGGCAGCCGCGCTTGCCGCGTTTGCCGGCGCACTTGGCTTCTCCAGCGCCACGCTGGCGGCCGACACGGTCAACGTCCAGCTCGACTGGGTGGTGCGTGGCAATCACGCCATGTTCTTCGTAGCCAAGGAAAAGGGCTTCTTCGCCAAGAACGACATCGACCTTGCCGAGATCCGCAAGGGCTCCGGGTCGCCGGATGCCATGCGGCTGGTGGGCAATGAGAATGCCGATTTCGGCTTCGGCGACCTGCCCACGCTCGCCGTCGCGCGGTCGCAGAAGGTCCCGGTCGTGGCGCTCGCCGCCGTCAACCAGCGCTCGCCGCTGGCGATCATCTCGCTTGCCAAGACGTTGAAACTCAGCAAGCCGGAAGACCTCAAGGGGCTGACCATCGGCATCCATCCGGCTGGCTCGACCTATATCTTCTTCAGGGGCTTCCTCGCCGCCAACGGCCTGACCGAGAAGGACATGACGCTGAACAGCGTGTCGCCGCCCTATGAGAGCTACCTGCTGCTGGGACGTGTCCAGACGGTGGTCGGCTATGTCGACGCGGAGGTTCCTGAGCTGGAAGCCAAGGCCGGTGGCCCGGGTTCGCTCAGCATCATGATGGGGGCCGACCATGGCTGGAAGGCTTACGGCTCCGGCCTGTTCACCTCGGAGAAGATGATCAAGGACAAGCCCGACGTCGTGCGGCGCTTCGTCAAGGCCTATCGCGAAGCCTTCGACTATGTTGTCGCCCACCCCGAAGAAGCCGCCGAGATCACGGCCAAGGCAGCCCCGGGCTATGCGGACAAGAAGGACGTGCTGCTGGCGCAGATCAACGCCGACATCGCCTCGACCTTCACCAGCGACGAAACCAAGGAACACGGCCTTGGCTGGATGAGCAAGACGCAGTGGGAAGAGACGCTGAAGACGCTCAGCGATCAGGGCGTGCTGAAGGCGCCGCTATCGGCCGACGAGACCTTCACCGACAAGTTTCTGGCGAAGGAATAGGCGCGATGCGTGGGCGGCACGGACCGATGAGCGCCTATTTGCACACCAGGCCGTCCTGCTCTGTGCCGCAGGCCACCGCACGCTTGCCCATGGCCGCATCGTTGCGGTCGAGCGTGATCTGCACGCGGGTCGCGTATGCGCTGGCTGACAGGCCGCACCACAGGCGCTCGACCGGCAGGTTTTCGCGCTTGTCGTTGAGGATGCTGAAGGTGCCGGTCGCCGCATCGAACCAGAGTTCGACGCGGGCGCTCTTGCCAGGTTCGACCGTCGCTATCCCGGCCGAATACCAGTGGGCGAAGTCGGCGTTGCAGGACAGGCCGTCCTTGCCGGAATTCGAGATCGTCAACGGCACCATGGCCAGCCCATCGGTGCCGGTGCGGACGGTAACGTGGTGCAACTCAACCGCGTTGGCAAAGGGTGCGAACGCCAGCGTTAACGGGAGGACATAACGGATCT
This sequence comes from Mesorhizobium loti, assembly GCF_002858745.1. Taxonomy (GTDB): domain Bacteria; phylum Pseudomonadota; class Alphaproteobacteria; order Rhizobiales; family Rhizobiaceae; genus Mesorhizobium; species Mesorhizobium loti_F. Next base: position 82,107 of record NZ_PJRO01000021.1, read on the forward strand.
TCACTTCGAATAGGCTCCGGATGCGGTTTATTCCGAAAGTCTATCTCTCTTCTGCGTAATGACAATAAGAATATCAACCGGAAGGCAACAAAAGAGGGTAACATGTTAAAGCTTCTTAAAAGCAGTGTAAGTGCGGTTATGCTTGGTGGTATCTTGATGGGCGGCACGTTTGCCGGCGAAGTCAAGTCGATCGCCATCCTGACGCCCGAAGAGGGCACGGACTATGGCTGGAACCAGCAAGGCATCGATGCCGCCAAGGCGGCGGGCAAGGCCGCCGGTGTCGAAGTGGTCGTGGCCCAGGGCCTCGGTTATGGCGATGTCCGTCCGACGCTGCGGGAACTCGCTGCCGACGGCGCCAGCCTGTTGATCGCGCATGCCAGCGGCTACAACACCTCGGCGCCGGAAATCGCCAAGGAAACCAAGGTTCCGGTGGCGATCGTGGACACGCCGAACGGCTTGGAGAAAGGCCTCGTCGCTGACTACACGCTGAGCGGCCATGAGGGCGCCTATCTCGCCGGCCGTCTCGCCGCCAAGATGTCGCGTTCGAAGTCGGTCGGCATCGTGGTCTCCGGCGAGCCGCCATCCTGGAACTCGCAGTCGGCGGCTTTCGCACAGGGCGTGAAGGCGGAGAACCCCAACGTCAAGATCACCTATGCGGTGATCGGGCCCGCCGCCTACAGCGATGCGGCCGGCGGCAAGCGCGTCGCCGAAAGCGTGATCGCGTCGGGCGCCGACATCATCTTCGGCCAGGGCAACGGTTCGAGCTTCGGCATGCTGCAGGCGGTCGAGACGACCAAGGCAGCGGATGGCGGCAAGGTCTACTTCATCGACGTCATCGGCGACAAATCGCCGATCGACAAGGGCTTCCTGCTGTCGTCGGTGGTGTGGAACATCGAGCCGGTCTACGCCGCGATGATCGCCGACCTCAAGGCCGACACTTTCGGCAGCAAGCACTACACGATCGGCCTCAAGGACGATTCTGTGAAACTGCTGAAGACCGCCGCGATCCCAGACAAGGTCTGGTCCGAGGTCCAGGCGGTGCGCGAGGACGTTATCTCCGGCAAGATCAAGGTCGAGCCGGTCTATGACGCCGCCGCCGTCAGGGCACTGATGACAAGCGTCGCCAAGTAAGGCGGTCAAAAGTCAGCTGCCGAAGGGGCGACCGGTTCGCCCCTTCGGACGGTTCTCCGTTTTCAGGGCTGGGCTTCATGAGCAATCTTTCTTCGTCACCCGTTGACGACATCGTCGCACTCGAAGGCGTGACCAAACGCTTTCCGGGCATCGTCGCCAATGACAGCATCGACCTGTCGATCCGTCCGGGCGAAGTGCATGTGCTGCTCGGCGAGAACGGGGCGGGAAAATCCACCTTGATCGGCATGCTGTCCGGGCTGCAGCAGCCGGATGAGGGCCGCATCCTGGTCGACGGCAAACCGATGCCGATCACCTCGCCGCGCCAGGCGCTGGCGCTCGGCATCGGAACGGTGTTCCAGCACATGATGCTGGTGCCGACGCTGACCGTGGCCGAAAACCTGCTGCTCGGCGGGCCCTGGTGGCAGCGCCCCCGGACCGAGGAACTCGAGGCGCGCGTCGCCGAGATCACCAGAAGCCTCGGCATAGTGGTCAAGCTGCATGCCAGGGTTTCCGAGCTCTCGCTGGGCGAACAGCAGCAGGTCGAGATCGTACGCGCCATGGTGCGCAACAGCAGGCTCCTGATCCTCGACGAATCCACCTCGATGCTGACGCCGCAAGGCATCGAGGAGCTTGGCGCGCTGATGCGCCGCCTGGTCGAACAGGGACTGGCGATCGTCTTCATCACCCACAAGCTCAAGGAGGCAGCAGCCTTCGGCGACCGCATCTCGGTGCTGAAGCTCGGCCGCAAGGTCGGCGAGATCCCGCCCGAACGCTTTCGCGCACTCGGCGAACAAGAAATCATCTCCGAAATCGTGGAGCTGATGTTTGGCAAGCGCAAGGATGATCCGGAAGCGGCCGAGCGTCCGGTTGCATCTGTCGACACAGAGGCTGCTCCGTTGCTTCAGGTCATCGATCTGGCTGTGGCGGCGACCGACAACGCGCCGGGGCTGTCCTCGATCTCCTTCGACATCCGGCCAGGCGAGATCCTCGGCATCGCCGGCATTGACGGCAATGGCCAGAAACAGCTGGCGGAGGCATTGTCCGGGCAACGCGTGGCGAGCGGTTCGGTTCGGCTGGAAGGCGCTACCATCGAGACACTGAGCGTTGGCGAACGCAGCCGGCGCGGCCTGCGCTACCTGACCGATGACCGACTGGGCGAAGGCACGGTCGGCACCTTCCCGGTCTCGATCAACTTCTTCCTCAAGCAGGTCGGCGCAGCACCATTCTGGCGCAACGGCGTCGAACAGCGCGCCGAGATCGACAGGCGCGCCGGCGAACTGGTGCGCGAATACGACGTGCGCACGCCAAGCCTGAAGACACCCGTTGCGCGGCTCTCGGGCGGCAATATCCAGAAGGTGCTTCTGGCACGCGAACTGGCCGAGGGCGCCAAGGTGGTGATCTTCAACAAGCCCACTTATGGGCTCGACCTCGCCAACACGCTGGCATCGCGCCAACGCATCCGCGACGCTGCCCAACGCGGCCTTGCCGTGCTGCTGATCTCCACCGACCTCGAGGAGCTGCTCAGCATGTGCAACCGCATCGCGGTCATGGCCAACGGGTCACTGGTCGGCACCGTCGCCAACGCCGACGACGCCCGCACCAGGGTCGGCCGCCTGATGATCGGACTAGCCGCATGAGCATCGACACCGCCCCAACCGCCAGCGCCACCGCCCTCGATGCCAGCAGCGGCGTTGCCGCGCGCCGTGACATCCTGCGCCGGGTGCTGATGACGATTGGCCCGATCCTCGCCGCGCTCGTCATCGCCGGTTGCATCCTGCTTGCCGTCGGCGTCGATCCACTCGCTTATTACGGCTACGTGCTGGAGAAAGGGCTGTTTTCGCCACTTGGCATCCAGCAGACGCTGACGCGCATGGCGCCGCTGCTGTTCCTTGCCGCCGGGCTGATCGTGGCCTTTCGCGCCGGCATGTGGAACCTCGGCGGCGACGGCCAGTTCCTGCTTGGCGCCGTCACGGCAGCGGCCAGCGCGCCGTTCTTCGTTGGCATCATGCCGGCTTGGCTCGCCTTGTTCTGCGCCTTCGTCGTCGCCACGCTCGTCGCGATGATCTGGTCGCTGGTGCCGGCACTGCTGCGCGCCTATCAGGGCGTCAACGAGATCATCACCACGCTGATGATGACGTTCCTCGGCACCTCGCTTGCCAATGTGCTGGTCAAGCTCGTGTTCCGCGACCCCGGCACGACGGTGCCGCAGACCCGCACCCTGCCGGTGGAAGACCGGCTGCCGCGCCTGTTCGACACCACCATCACCAGCGGCCTGCTGTTCGGCCTGGCAGCGATCGTCATCGTACACCTGGTGATGACGCGCACGGCATTCGGACTGAAGCTGCGGATCGTCGGCGCCAATCCGCGAGCCGCTGTCCATGCCGGGCTCGGCGTGCCCGGCCTGACCATCGGCGTGTTCGCCATTTCGGCCGGGCTGGCGGGCCTTGCCGGCGCCGTCGACATCATCGGCGTGCAGGGCAATGTCCGCGCCGACTGGAATCCTGCCTATGGGCTGGCGGTCATCCCGGCGGTATTCCTTGCCCGCATGAACGGCTTTGCGGCCATCGGTTTCGTGTTCCTGCTTTCGGTGCTGTCGATCGGCGGTGAAAGCGCGGCACGGCGGCTGGGTGTGCCCAATCATTTCACGCTGGTGCTGGTCTCGATCGTGCTGATCGTGCTCGCGCTCGCCGAATATGTCGACCACCGCTACAACCAGTCGAGAAAGGCCTGACGCATGACCGGGCTGTTCAGCGAAGTCTTTCTCAGCGCGCTGCTGTTCGGCGCGGTCACCGCGGCGATCCCGCTTCTGCTCGCGGGACTTGGCGAGCAGATGTCGGAAAAGGCCGGCGTGCTCAACATCGGCATCGAAGGCATGATGCTGGCCGGCGCCTATCTCGGCTTCGTCGGCGCCTTTTATTCCGGCTCGCTGTGGCTGGGCTTCCTCACCGGTGCCGCTGGTGGCATGGCGGTGGCGCTGGTCATGGCGCTTCTGTGCGTGCGCATCGGCCTGAACCAGATCGTCATCGGCATCGCGCTGACACTCGGCCTCGAAGGCCTGACGGCGCTGCTGCACCACTTCCAGTTCTCGCGCAGCTATCCTCGTTTGCCGGCTCCGAATCCCACCGTAATTCCGACGTTGGCGGACATTCCGGTGATCGGGCCGGCCTTTTTCAAACATCACCTGATCGTCTACCTGGCGGTCGCCCTGGTGGTTGCCATGGGCTACCTCTACCGGCGCACGCAGCTCGGCCTCAACCTGCAGGCCGCCGGCGACAAGCCGGCCGCGCTCGATGTCGCCGGCATCGACGTCATCAGGACCCGAACCATCGCCGTGCTGTCCACCGGCGCGCTGGCCGGGCTTGGCGGCGCCTATCTCGCCAATGTCGGGGCGGGGCTGTTCATTCCCTTCATCACCAACGGTGCCGGTTTCCTCGGCATCGTGCTGGCCATGCTGGCGCGTGGCCGGCCGGTCTGGGTGCTGTTCGGTGCGCTGCTGTTCGGCGTCTGCCTGTCGCTGACGACGGCTATGCAGGTGGCGGGCATCAACATCCCGACCGACGTCATCCAGATGCTGCCGTTTCTGGCGGTGATGATGATGCTGGTGCTGTTCGGACGGCGGGCCAGCCTGCCGGCGGCACTTGGAATTCCCTATGAGCGCGGCGCGCGCTGACCACAACCGATGCGCGGGCGGGAGCCGCGCCAAAACAGGAGGCAAGAATGTCGGATACCAAGGTCTACCTGCTCGACGGCGGTTCGCTCGTCCTCGACGGCTATCATGTGTTCTGGAACCGCGGCCCGGGCGGTGAAGTCCGTTTTCCGGTCTATTCGATCCTGATCGAGCATGCCGAGGGCCGCTTCCTCATCGACACCGGCTATGACTACGACCACGTCATGAAGGTGCTGCCCTTCGAAAAGCCGATCCAGGAAAAACACCAGACCATTCCGGGCGCCCTGGCGCTGCTCGGGCTGGAGCCGAAGGACATCGATGTCGTCGTCAACTCGCATTTCCATTTCGACCATTGCGGCGGCAACAAATATTTCCCGCACGCCAAGAAGATCTGCCATCGCACGGAGGTACCGCAGGCCTGCAACCCGCAACCCTTCGAACATCTCGGCTATTCGGACCTGAGCTTCTCGGCCGAAGCGGCGGAAGCGCGCGGCGCGACGGCGCAACTGCTGGCAGGCACCACGCGCGCCAACTCGACCTTCGAGGGGATCGATGGCGACATCGAGCTTGCCAAGGGCGTCAGACTGATTTCGACGCCGGGTCATTCGATCGGCCATTACAGCCTTCTTGTTGAGTTCCCCAAGCGCCAGCCGATCCTGTTTACGATCGACGCCGCCTACACGCAGAAGAGCCTCGAGACGTTGTGCCAGGCGGCCTTCCACATCGACCCGGTCGCCGGCGTCAATTCGATGCGCAAGGTGCAGAAGTTGGCCCAGGATCACGGCGCCGAGCTGATGTACTCGCACGACATGGACAACTTCAAAACCTACAAGACCGGCACGCAGTTCTACGGCTGAGCGGTCACCAATCGGGAGACGGAAAATGCGCTACCTCGAACACGCCGATCCGGTGATCACGCTGACCGCAGGGCCGGTGGATGCCTACGCCAGGGTGCTGCGCGGCCTTGGCCGCACGGTGCTCTATGACTACGATCCGGCGTTCCTGCTTTTCTACGAGAAGGTGATCGACAAGGCGCAGAAGGCGATGCGGCTGTCGAACAAGCCGCTCATCCTGCATGGTGAGCCGGTTCTGGGTCTCGAAGCAGCGGCAGCGTCACTGATCACACCCGACGACGTCGTGCTGAACCTGGCCTCCGGCGTCTACGGTAAAGGCTTCGGCTACTGGGCGAAACGCTATTCGCCCAATCTGCTCGAGATCGAAGTGCCCTACAACGAGGCGATCGACCCGCAGGCGGTTGCCGACATGCTGAAGAAGCATCCCGAAATCACCATCGTGTCGGTCTGCCACCACGACACGCCGTCGGGCACCATCAACCCGATCGACGCCATCGGCGCGCTGGTGGCGGCGCATGGCGCCTATCTGATCGTCGATGCCGTTTCGTCCTTCGGCGGCATGAAAACGCATCCGGAAGACTGCAAGGCGGACATCTATGTCACCGGCCCGAACAAATGCCTGGGAGCGCCTCCCGGCCTGACGCTGATGGGGGTCAGCGAGCGCGGCTGGGCCAGGATGAAGGCCAACAAGGCGGCGCCGCGCGCCTCGATGCTGAGCATCGTCGACTGGGAAAACGCCTGGTCGCGCGAGCAGCCTTTCCCGTTCACCCCATCCGTCGCGGAGGTCAACGGGCTCGATGCCGCGCTCGACCTCTATCTCGAGGAAAGGCCGGAAGCGGTATGGGCGCGTCACGCGCTGACGGCAAAGGCCATGCGCGCCGGCGTTACCGCAATGGGCCTGTCGATCTGGGCGGCCAGCGAGGCTATCGCGTCGCCGACCACTACCGCCGTGCGCACGCCTGATGGTGTCGATGAAAAGGTGCTGCGCCAGGCGGCGCGCGCTCGCTACGGCGTGGTGTTCTCGTCGGGCCGCGGCGAAACGCTGGGCAAGCTGACGCGCATCGGCCACATGGGCCCGACGGCGCAGCCGATCTATGCGATCGCGGCACTGACGGCACTTGGTGGCGCCATGAACGCTGCCGGCCAGAAACTTGCAATCGGCAAGGGCATCGACGCGGCGCTGGCCGTCATCGATGCCGACGCCTGAACACATCACAAGAATGGGCATAAGGGAGAGATTTCATGACTGAACGGCTAGCGGGAAAGACGGCCCTGGTGACGGGCGCCGCACAGGGCATCGGCAAGGCGATCGCGGCGCGGCTGGCCGCCGATGGTGCAACCGTCATCGTGAGCGACATCAACGCCGAGGGTGCGAAGGCCGCCGCCGCGTCGATCGGCAAAAAGGCGAAAGCGATTGCCGCCGACATTTCCGATCCCGCATCGGTGAAGGCGCTGTTTGCCGAGATCCAGGCACAGTTTGGTGGCGTCGACATCCTCGTCAACAACGCCAGCATCGTGCCGTTCATCGCCTGGGACGATGTCGACCTCGACCACTGGCGCAAGATCATCGACGTCAACCTCACCGGCACCTTCATCGTCAGCCGCGCGGCGACCGACCAGATGCGGGCGGCGGACAAGGCCGGGCGCGTCATCAGCATCGCCTCCAACACCTTCTTCGCCGGCACGCCGAATATGGCGGCCTATGTCGCGGCCAAGGGCGGCGTCATCGGTTTCACCCGGGCGCTGGCAACGGAGCTTGGCAAATACAACATCACCGCCAATGCGGTGACGCCCGGCCTCATCGAGAGTGACGGCGTCAAGGCGAGCCCGCACAACGAGGCCTTCGGCTTCGTCGAAATGCTGCAGGCCATGAAAGGCAAGGGTCAACCCGAACACATCGCTGACGTCGTGTCATTCCTCGCCTGCGATGACGCGCGCTGGATTACCGGCCAGACGATCAATGTCGACGCCGGCATGGTCCGGCACTAGGGCTGTTGTTGGTTGAGGCTGGGCTAAAGCGAGGGGTAACTTGCCCCTCAATAGATCGCGATCGCTTGGGCGCCTGCTTTGATCTTCTCTGCAATTTCCGGCACCTGGGCCTCGTCGAGATCCTGGCTGGGGACGACGATGACGAGGCTGCCAAGGATACGCTTGTCGCTTGAAAGAATAGGAGCCGCGATGCCTGCGTTGCGGCTGTCGACTTCGCCGCGGCTGAACGAATAGCCTTGCCTGCGGATTTCCTTCAGCATCTTGCGAAAGCTTGCCCAGTCGTTGCCGAGACCCGCCGCCGAGATTTCGGCGGCATTCGACAGCATCAGGCTGCGCAGCCGGTGGTCGGGCAGATGCGCCAGTATGGCCTTGCCGGCCGCCCCCTTTAAAAGCGGCATCGGCCGGCCCCGGTCATAGCTTGTGAGGACGGTGCGGTCCGGCCAGGCCTGCGCGATGCACACGACGTTCTTGCCATAGTAGCCGCACACCATCAGGTTGCCTTTGACCTGCTTGATAAGCTCGTTCATCACATCGCCGGCCCGATGCAGCAGCGGGTCGTTCAACCGGATCTGGCGGTCGAGCTGGATGATGCGCGCCCCCAGGGTGAAGCCGCGCTGAATGTCGGGGGCGATAAGACCGGCAGTGCTCAATGTCTTGAGATAGCGATAGGCGGTAGGAACCGAACAGTCGAGCGCGGTTGCCACCTCTTCGGCGGTCACGGCGGTGCGGTCACCGTCGAACAGGTCAAAGATCGCAATCATCCGCTGAAGGCTGTCCATACGGCGAAGTGACTCCGGTTCCTGCGACTTGACGTCAAGGCAGCGTTGCTTGGCTAGTCTATGAAAGGCTCGGTCATGGGCGTCAATCAGTGGATGTGCATTCCACCATTGATGTCCACCGCTGTGCCGGTGATGTAGCCCGCGAGCGGCGAAGCCAGGAACAGGCACACATTGGCGACATCCTGCGGCGTTCCGAAACGCTGTAGCGGGATCGTTTCCACGAAACGCCGCTTCGTGTCCTCGTCGAAGGCATTCATGTTCATCGGCGTGATGATGATACCCGGATTGATGCAGTTGACCCGGATTCCGCGGGCGCCGAATTCGCGCGCCATGCTCTTGGCCAGCGCCAGGACGCCGCCCTTCGAGGCTGCGTAATGTGGTCCCCCGAGCAGACCGCCGCCGCGCTGGGCAGCAATCGAGGCGATGCACACGATGGCGCCACCGTCGTTCATCAACGGAATGGCAGCCTGCGAGAGTTTCAGCATGCCGCCCAGATTGACGTCGAGCGTGGTCTGCCAATCCTGTTCGGTGATATCGAGCAGCTTCCTGGCTTGTGCGATGCCGGCATTGTTCACGACGATGTCGAGCCTGCCGAAAAGCGCTTTCGTCTGCGCCACGACTTCACCGAGTGCCGCGCTGTCCCGCACATCCGCGGCCATGCCGACGACACGTCCGGCCGCAAAGGAAGAGAGTTCCTCGCTCAGGGTCGCGGCCGCTTTGCTGCAGCTTTCCGGATCGAGATCGATGATCACCACGTTGGCGCCGGACCTCGCCAGGGTTCGCGCGATGGCAAAGCCGATCCCGTCTGGGTGTGCCGCGCCGGAAATGATTGCGGCTTGACCGTTGAGCATGAATTCTCCGATATGTAATTTCTCATAATACGATAATTTGTTACAATCGAGCCTGTCAAGCGGAGCAGTGAACGCGCTCTACGCCCAAAGCGAAGGGATCTGTATGCGCTGAGTTATCAACGGATTGACCCTCCTCGAAATATCGATAGGCGCCGACCTCTTGACATAATACAAAATTGCTAATTATCGTAATATGAGAATTAGCAAAATTATTGCTTGGGAGGACGACTATGACCGATAAAGAACTCAACATGCTGACGACCCTGCATTCGCTCGAAGAGGGCGTGGGTCGGCGAACATTCATGAAGCTGATGGGAGCTGCCGGCATTTCGCTGGCGATGACGCCGGCTGTGTCGCGCATGGCGCAGGCGGCAACCGTCATTCGCGGCAAGATCGCCAACCAGGTTTCCACGCCTGCCAACGACTACTGGTCGGTCTGGACACGCGCCTTTGGCACTGCCTCGAAGGCGCTCGGCCTCGAAACCCAGGAGTTGTTTCACCAGAACGACACCGCCAGGCAGCTGTCCCAGATACGCAGCCTGCCGGCCAGCTCCGCCAAGATGCTGATCGGTTGCGTCGAGCCGGCGGGCTCGCTGCCTACGGTCGCGAAGTTCTGCCAGGACAATGGCATCCACTATGTGCCGAGCTGGGAATCACCGGCCTGGTTCACGCCTTCGGACGTCGGTGATTTCTACGTTTCCTTCGTGACGCCGAATTCGGTGGAAGGCGCCTATGAGGTTGCCAAGGCGCTGTTCGAGAGCGTCGGCGGGGAGGGCAAGATCGTGCACATCGCCGGCATGGCGACCCCGACGGATTCCTATCGCACCGCGGGCCTGATGCAGGCGGCGAAGGAATATCCGGGCATCAAGATCGTCGGCGGGCTGCGCGCGAACTGGGATCGCGAGCAGGCACGCAAGGTCATGCTGTCTATGGTCACCGCGCATCCCGACATGAAGGGCGTGTTCGCGCAGAACGACAACATGGCGCTCGGCGTGCTCTCGGTGCTGCGCGAGCGCAAGCTGGACCACGTCAAGGTTTCGGGCGTCGACGGTTTGCCGGAAGGCCTGCGCGAAGTGGCCAAGGGCGAGCAGATGATCGCAACCCACACGTCTCTACCACCTTACGGCGCGGGCTTCACGGCGGTGCTGGCATTCGATGCCCTCAACGGCTGGAAGCCGACGCTCGGCGAAAGGCTTTTGTTCACCGGCTCCGCGCTGGCCACCGCCAAGGATGCGGCGCGCATCGAACAGGCGATTTACGGCGAGGGCTCCAACCCGTTCGACTGGGCACTGATGAGCCGCACGCTCAATCCGGACAACTGGGATCCCCAGAACAAGATCACGGCGATTGATCCGGAAGCTTATTGGGGCCTGTTTCCCGAAGGCAAGGAGCGCCTCAACGCCGCCTATGCCGGCGCAAAGGAAAAGGGCGCCTTCTCTTCGGTCGATGCGCTCTATGCCGAGCACTACAAGACCGGCCCCGTGAAGGCTTGACCAGCGCATCGTCATGAACACCATGGTTCCGGCGCTCGAGCTTCGCGGCGTCACCAAACAATACGGACCGGTAACGGCTCTCTATCGCGTCAACCTTTCCCTCGAACGCCACGGCGTTCTTGGGCTGGTTGGCGAGAACGGGGCGGGCAAGTCGACGCTGATCTCCGTCATCAACGGCACGGTGCGGCCCACCGAAGGCGATCTCTTCGTCGGCGGCGCGCGCGTCAGCCTTGGTTCGCCTGCGGATGCGGCGCGCGCCGGCATTGCCACGGTGTTTCAGGAGCAGGGTCTCATCGCCAACCTGCGCGTGTTCGAAAACATGTTGCTGGGCCGCGAAGCCGGCTTCGCCAAAGTCGGCATTCTCGGCAAGCAGGCGATGACCAGGCTTGCCGCCGATGTCCTCGACGAATTGGGCATCACCGTCGACCCGCTGGCCGTGACGGGGAGCCTGGCCTTCGGGGAACGGCAACTGGTCGAGATCGCAAAGGCCTTTGCACTTGGCCGCATCTACCCGGTCGAGCCCGTCATCCTGCTCGACGAACCGACAAGCGCGCTGTCGGATGCGGAAACACAGATCCTGTTCAACTCGATCCGGCGCTGGCGCGGCAAGGCCTCCATCATCCTTGTCTCCCACAGGCTTTCCGATGTCTTTGCCGTTTGCGACCGCGTCGCGGCGCTGAAGGATGGCGCCATCAACGGTACCTGGCCGGTGTCGGAAGCAACACCGGATCTGCTTCACGAGGCGATCGTCGGGCGCGTACGTTCGGCCGGCTATTACAAGGAAAGCGAGCAGCGTCAGGATTTCGGCAATGTCGTGCTCGAAGCGCGCGACCTCGTCGTTCCAGGCCAGCTCGACAAGGTATCGCTCAGCGTTCGTGCCGGTGAGATCGTCGGTGTGGCCGGTGTCCTTGGCTCAGGCAAGACAACGCTCGGGCACGCCATCGCCGGTGCGTTGGCGGTCAAGGCCGGAGATATCTTCGTTAACGGAAAGCGCCTGCGCCCGGGCTCGCTTGCATCGGCGCTGGCGGCCGACATCGGCAACGTGCCGGCCGAGCGCAACATTGCCGGCGTCATCGGCATGCATTCGGTGGAATGGAACCTGACGCTGCCAAGCTTACGCAGCTTCCGCTTCGGCCGCTGGCCGATCCTGTCGTCGCGGAGGCAAGGCCAGGTCACTGACGATTGGATCAAGCGTCTGCGCGTGCGAACACCTGGCCGCGCCATCCAGATCCGCAATCTTTCCGGCGGCAATGCCCAAAAGGTGGTGTTCGCCAAATGGCTGGCGCGTGGCATCAAGCTTTTCGTGCTCGACGATCCCGGCCGCGGCCTGGATGTCGGTGCCAAGGAAGAGATCTATGCGCTGCTGCGCAAACTGGCCCGCGAAGGCGTGGCGATCGTGCTGATTTCCGACAATCTGCCCGAGATCATCGGGCTTTCGAACCGGATCGTCACGCTGCGCTCCGGCCGCGTCTCCGCCGAGATCGCCGCGCCCGCCCATGACAAGCCCGCCGAGACGGCGGTCGTAACCCACATGGTCTGACAGAAATGGAAACCAGAGTGTCCCAACCCAACCCGGCACCCATCCGACCCGGCCAGTGGATCGCCAAACATGCGGTTTCGCTCTATCCGCTGCTGGTGATCCTGGCGCTCGCCGCCCTGTTCACGCTGCAGAACCCCTATTTCGCGACGTTCGACAACGTCATGAACATCGGCCGCCAGTCATCGGTGCTGCTCCTGGTAGCGCTGGCCGGGACGATGGTGATCATGATCGGTTCGATCGATCTTTCGGTCGGTTCGATCGTCACGCTGTCCGGTATCGTCGCGGCCCTGACCATCGACGCGGCTGGCCCGGTCGCCGCCGTCGCCGCTGGCATCGGCGCCGGTCTTCTTGTCGGCCTCGTGAATGGCATGACGCTGATTACCCTCAAGGTACCGTCCTTCCTGGTCACGCTGGGCATGCTGTCGATCCTGTCGGGCGTGGCCAACATGATCTGTGGCGGCTCCTCGATCATGTTCATGGATCTCAGCCTCACCGATCTGGTCAACGCCGAATACATCCCCGGCATCCCGACGATCATCCTGGTGGCATTGGCGGCGGCCGCGCTGCTGGCCTTCGTCGCCTTCAACACCGTGCTCGGCCGTTACCTGTTCGCCATTGGCGGTGGCGAGGTCGTCGCAGCCAACAGCGGTGTCCCGGTCAATCGCTACAAGGTCTACGCCTTCATGTTGTCAGGGGCGCTGTGCGGACTGGCCGGCGTGCTGCTGACCGCCCAGGTCGGGGCCGGCACGCCGGCGGCGGGCGCCAACATGCTGCTCGATTCCATCGCCGCAATCGTCATGGGTGGAACGGCGCTGTCGGGCGGCATCGGCGGCCCACAGCGCACCATCCTCGGTGTCCTGGTCATCGCCATCCTGTCCAATGGCATGGATGTCACCGAAGTCAGCAGTTTCACCCAGGAGGTGATCAAAGGGCTGGTCATCATCCTCGCCGTCGCCTCCACCATCGACCGCAAGAAATACGCTTTCATCAAGTGAGCGCATTCATCGCAAAACCCGAGCTCAAGGAGCAGACATGAGCGCAAAGATCGTTCCCGTCGTGACACGCAGGGACCAGGAATATGCCGGCACCGGGCAGTCGGGTGGCGCTGTCCGTATTTCGGGCGTCAGCCCGCAGCACACACCGGCAACCAAGATCTGGTTCGGCAAGGTCAGTAACAAGCCCGGCTACCGCTCGCTCCCGCATCATCACGGTGACGCCGAGACGGGTGGCTATGTCTTCAAGGGCAAGGGCCGCATCTATTTCGGCGAAAACTACGCCGAATATCTCGACATGGAGGAGGGCGACTTTGTGTTCGTTCCGCCCCACATGCCGCATGTCGAGGTCAATATGAGCACGACGGAAGACCTCATCTGGCTGACGGCACGCACGCCGGACAACATCGTGGTCAACCTGCCTGATGTCGACGATTCCGTCCTCGTCGGCTATTCGCGCGCGTGACACCAGCGGGAGGAGAACCAATGACCGACATTCGCCTTTACATGTTCGATACCGGCATTTTGAAGTGCAAGTATCATGACATCTATCTCAACCAGGGTGGGGATGCCGACCACGAAATCCCCGTTCCTTTCTTCTACATCACGCACCCGAAGGGCAATGTCGTCATCGATGGCGGCACGCCAGTCGAATGTGCAACCGACCCGCACGGGCACTGGGGTGCGGTCGCGCAGTTCTTCTATCCGGTGCTGACACCGGAACAGGGTTGCGTGGCCCAGCTCGAAAAGCTTGGCGTCGATATCGGAAGCGTGAAGCACGTCGTGCTGTCGCATCTCCATCTTGACCATGTCGGCGCCGTCGGGCGCTTCCCCAATGCGACCCACGTTGTGCAGCGCAACGAATATGAATATGCCTTCACCCCGGACTGGTTCGCCACCGGCGCCTATGTGCGCAAGGATTTTGACAATCCAAACCTGAAATGGCTCCTGCTCGAGGATGCCTGGGGCGATTTCTACGACCTCTATGGCGACGGCTCGATTGTCCTGATCCGTTCGCCCGGCCACACCGGCGGCCATCAATCGATCCTCGTGCGCACCTCCAGCGGTCAGTCGGTGCTTCTGGCGGTCGATGCCGCCGACACGCTCGACCATTGGGAAGAAAAGGCGCTTCCCGGCGCCCTCCATTCCGCTGTCGACTCCGTTCGTTCCGTCAAGAAGCTGCGCGCCGTGCAGGAAAAGACGGATGCACTCGTCGTCGCCGGCCACGACGGCAAGCAATGGGCCGCGCTGAAGAAAGCCCCCGATTTTTACTGAGATGTGAGGACGGCATGAAACTGCTGCGCTTCGGCCCGGTCGGGCAGGAAAAACCAGGCCTTGTCGATCGACAGGGCAAGCTGCGCGACCTGTCCGGTGTCGTCGCCGACATCGCGGGCGAAGTGCTCTCGGACGATAGCCTTGCCGCATTGCGGGCTGTCGATCCGGAAACGTTGCCGTTGGTGGAAGGCGAGCCCCGCATCGGGGCCTGTGTCGGCAGGATCGGCAAGTTCATCTGCGTGGGCCTGAACTATGCCGATCACGCCCGGGAGACCGGCAAGGAGCCGCCAGCCGAGCCGATCCTGTTCATGAAGGCGACAAGTGCCGTCTGCGGCCCCAACGACGACATCGAGATTCCCCAAGGTTCCACGAAGACGGATTGGGAGGTCGAACTCGGGATCGTCATTGGAAAGCGTGCGAAATATGTGCGCGAGGCCGATGCCTTCGAACATGTCGCCGGCTACTGCACGGTCAACGATGTCTCCGAGCGTGCCTTCCAGTCGGAACGGGGCGGGCAGTGGACAAAGGGCAAGAGCCACGACAGCTTCGGGCCGATCGGCCCCTGGCTGGTCACGCGCGACGAAATCCCCGACCCGCAGGTGCTCGACCTGTGGCTGGAGGTCGACGGCACGCGCCACCAGAACGGCTCCACCCGCACGATGATCTTCGGCGTGGCCGAACTCGTTGCCTATATCAGCCAGTTCATGACGCTGGAGCCGGGAGACATCATCGCCACCGGCACGCCGCCAGGCGTCGGGCTCGGCCAGAAGCCGCAGGTTTTCCTGAAACCAGGTCAGACCATGCGGCTCGGCGTCCAAGGCCTGGGAAGCCAGATACAACGCACCATCCCAGCTCGTCCCTGATCCAGCCAGAAGGAAGCCTGTCTTGACCAATCTTGCCGATCGCGTCGCCATCGTCACCGGTGCCGGACGTGGCCAGGGGGAAGCCGAAGCGCGCCTGCTTGCCGAAGCCGGAGCGGCAGTGCTGATCTGCGACGTCCTGGAACGCGAGGGCGAAGACCTTGCCCGGGCTCTCGTGTCGGAAGGCCGCGAGGCGCGCTTCCTGGCTCTCGATGTCGCCAGCAAGGAGGGCTGGGCCTGCGCGATCGACTGTGTCGGATCCTGGAAGGGACGCCTGGATATCCTGGTCAACAACGCAGGCATCATCAACCGCAAGTCGATCAACGACACGCCGCTCGATGCCTGGGAGCGTCTGATGGCCATCAACCTGACCGGCCCCTTCCTGGGCATCCAGGCCGCGGCCCCGCTGATGCGCCAGAATGGCGGCGGCAGCGTCGTCAATATCTCCTCCAACAGCGCCTTTTCGGGCCACTACGATCCGGCCTATACGGCGAGCAAATGGGGTCTGCGCGGCCTGACCCGCACCGCGGCGATGGAATACGTTTCCTGGGGCATCCGTGTGAACAGCGTTTGCCCGGGACTGATCGTAACCGGACTCAATGCCGAGGCGCCGCATCTCAAGCCGATGATCGATCTCACGCCAATGAAGCGAAGCGGCACGGTGGAAGAAGTCGCCAGGCTTGTGCTGTTCCTTGCGAGCGAGGCGTCGAGTTTCATCACCGGTGAGGATTTCGTCATCGACGGCGGCTTCACCGCCGGCGCAGCCTATCGGCGCGTGGCTGCCGAAAGTGGTCTTTACCGCGACTGAGATAGTGAAGCCGGCGACGTGTCTCCATCACGCCTGCGACAGCACCTGCGGATGCAGCGTCACTGAAACCGAGAGGTTGACCGGCCGGTTGACGTCGTCGTAGGCGATCTGGTCGATGACCAGGGCGGCGGCGGGCGGGTCGACCCGCAGCAGCGCCACCTCTTCGCTGGTCAACAGCCGTGCGCTGACGATCGTCTCTCCGCGCACCGGCACGACCGAATAACGTTCGCGCAGCTCGCCATAAAGCGAACGGTTGCCGCTCGACCAGTCGAGGTCAAGCAGGCCGGGCGCGAGCGCCGGCGACAGCCAGTCCTCCTGCACGGTCACCGGCACGTCGTCGAGAAAGCGCAGGCGCCTGAGATAGACGACGTCGGCGCCGTCCGGCAGGAACAGTGGCCGGGTGATCTCGCGGTCCGCCTTGCCGACCCATCCCTCGATCAGCAGGCTGCCCGGCTTGCGGTTGGTGGTGACCGCCGTCGATGTGAAGCTCTTCAGCAGGTCTAGCTCGAACGGCTTGGTCTTGCCGCCGGTGACATAGAAGCCCTTGCCGGGCTGGCTGGCGACATAGCCGTCATGCTCGAGATCCTTCAGCGCCTGGCGCACGGTGATCCGGCTGACGCCGAGCAGTTCGACGAGCTCGCGTTCGGAAGACAGTTTCGAATTGAGGGGCTGCTGTCCGTTCTCGATCAGGTTCAGGATGTGCCGTCGAACCTGCATGTAAAGCGGTGCCGGATCGTTGCGATCGAGTGGCTGGATGGGACGAGCGTCCTTCAACGATGATCTCCGGTTGGGCGGACGCCGCTATCGCCAAACCGGCGCGAGGCATCGGGAAAATCTTCTGGCACGCCGGGCTGTGCTTAAGCAACAAATGTTCGTTGACATTACTGGTTATATCCAGTTCTAATTGGCTTGTCACGGCATAGCATGAGGGACAGATGAAGCTGACATTGATCGGTGGCGGAGGCGTTCGTGCGCCATTGTTCGTGGGCTCAGCCCTGCGGCGTGCCGAGCGAAGCGGGCTGACGGAAATCTGCCTCCATGACATCAATGCCGATAAGCTCGAGATCTTCGGTACCCTCAGTTCGGAACTGGCCGCGCGCATGCAGTCGCGGGTACGCATAACGACGGCTTCGGATGCGGAGCGGGCGCTCGACGGAACCTCTTATGTCGTCACCACCGTGCGTCCCGGCGACGAGGAAGGCCGGATCAAGGACGAGCGCATCGCACTCGCCCATGGCGTGCTCGGACAGGAGACGACAGGTCCCGGCGGCTTCGCCATGGCGCTGCGTAGCATTCCCGTCATCCTCGACTATGCAAAGCAGTTGCGGCGGGTCAGTCCCAACGCCTGGCTGTTCAACTTTACCAACCCGGCCGGCCTCGTCACGCAGGCGCTGCAGGATGCAGGTTTCGACCGCGCCATCGGTATCTGTGACGGCGCCAACGGCGCGCAGGAAGCCATCGCCTCCCGCTTTCATGTGCCGCAGAATGACGTCCGCACCGAGGTCTTTGGCCTCAACCATCTGTCGTTCACGCGGGCGGCCTATGTGAACGGCAAGGAGGTCCTGCAGGACCTGCTCGACGACGATGCGTTCCTGGCCTCGACATCACAGCGCATGTTTTCGCCGTCGGTCGTGCGCCGCCATCGCCTGTGGATCAACGAATATCTCTACTACTATTATTATGCGGAAAAGGCGGTTGACGCCGTGCAGAACGACAAGCGGACCCGCGGTGAGGAAGTGCGCGATCTCAACCGTTCCCTGATGGCCCGCCTGAAGGAGATTGGTGTCACGCAAAACGCCGACGAGGCGCTGTCTGCCTATTTCGCCTATGAGCAGCGCCGCAATGCAACCTACATGCATTACGCTCGCGGAGATGCGCCAAGCATGGAAGAAGCCGACCGGAACGCGACCCTTCCGGAAGAGACGAACGGTCATGAGGGCGAAGGCTACGCCGGCGTTGCGCTCAACCTTGTCGACGCGCTGCAAACCGGCGTGCCCTGCTACAGCGGGCTCAATGTTCGTAACGGCGATGCCATCGACGGCTTGCGCGCGGACGATGTGGTGGAAGTAAGTTGCGTCATCGACAAGGACGGTGTGCGCCCAACGAAGATCGGCGCGATGCCCGAAGCGCAGTCCCAGCTCGTCCAGAACGTGAAGCACTATGAGCGGCTCGCTGTTGCAGCCATTCGTGAACGGCGCCGCGACATTGCGGTGGAGGCGCTGGCAGCGCACCCGCTCGTGCTGTCCTACTCGCGGGCCGAGCCTTTGGTGGATGAATATCTCAAGGCGCATGCCGCCTATGTCGGCGAGTGGCGCTGATGACGGAACCCGCGCCGGCCAACCGCTATGACGTCATGGTTGTGGGGGAATATTACTACGACCTGATCTTCACCGACCTGCCCACGCTGCCGCGCCTGGGAACCGACATCTGGGCGAAGAGTTTCGACGATCTGCCGGGCGCCAGCTACACGACGGCGCTGGCGCTGACGCGGCTCGGGCTGAAGGCCGGCTGGTGGTGCGGTTTCGGCACCGACATCTTCAGCCGCATGGTGCTGGACGAGGTGCGGCGCGAAGGCATCGATGAAGGGTTGTTCCAGTGGCATCACGGGCCGCTGCGCCGGGTCAGCGCCGCTTTTTCCTTTCAGCATGACCGCGGCTTCATCAGCTATGTCGATGAGCACGACCGCGATCCGACGGCCGAAGATGTCGAGGTCGCGCAGCCGCTTGTGCTGATGCTGCAAGGTTTCGCCAGGAGCGCCGAGCGGCTTGCCCTGATCAGGGGCGCGCGCCGGAACGGCGTGCTCGTCTGCGGTGAGTGCCAGCACCTCGATTTCGGCATTGAGGCCGAAGGCGTTGTCGATGTCCTGCAGGCGCTCGACATGTTCGTGCCCAACGAGACGGAAGCGATCCAGTTCACCGGAGCAGCGGATGCCGAGTCAGCACTCGAAATTCTGGCGCGCCACGTGCCCACGGTGGTGATCAAGTGTGGTGCCAACGGCGCCATCGCCAGCCACGAAGGGCGCCGTTACGTGGTGTCCGCTCCGAAGGTCGAGGTCGTCGACACCACCGGGGCCGGCGATTCCTTCAATGCTGGCCTGATCTACGGCGTGCTGCGTGGCGCGCCGTTCGAGCAGGCGCTCCATTACGCGGTCATCTGCGGTTCGCTGTCCACTACCGACTATGGCGGTCGCGCCTTGCCGCGCGAAGCCGATCTGCTCGCGCATGTTTCGCAGGACGGGAAGGAGAAACACGCGCGCTAGCCACCACCGACATCATCCGAAGCAACAGAGGGAACAAGACAATGATGATGAGATCCATCGCGCTCGGCGCGGCCATGCTTTTTTCCGCAGCGGCGACGCCCGCCTGGGCGGACACCGTCTCCATGTTCTGTGGCGCCAGCGAATATGAGCTTTGCGCCAAGGCGGCTGCCGGCTTCAAGGAAAAGACCGGCAATGAGGTGAAGATCACCAAGATGCCGGCGCTGCTCGACGATGCCATTCCGATCTACCAGCAGCTTCTGGCCGCCCAGTCCACCGATGCCGACGTGCTGTTCATCGATGTGATCTGGATCGGCATGCTCCAGCGCAACATGCTCGACCTCAAGCCGCTGGTTCCGGCCGAGGAAGTGGCGCAGCATTTCCAGTCGACCATCGATGCAGCCACCACCCAGGATGGCCGGCTGGTGGCGTTGCCCTGGTACATGGATACCGGGCTGATGTACTACCGCAAGGATCTGCTCGAGAAATACGGCAAGCAGCCGCCGAAGACCTGGGATGAGCTGACCGAGACGGCCAAGCTCATCCAGGAAAAGGAAAGGGCGGCCGGCAGTCCGGACCTCTGGGGCTTTACCTGGCAAGGCAAGAGTTATGAAGGCCTGACCTGCGATGCGATCGAATGGATCGCTTCCGGCGGTGGCGGCACCATCGTCGAGACGGACGGTAAGGTCTCCATCAACAACCCCGAAGCAGCCAAGGCGCTGACGCGTGCCAAGGGTTGGGTCAACACGATCAGCCCGGAAGGCGTGCTCGGCTACGATGAGGAAACCTCGCGTGCGGTGTTCGAGGCCGGCAATGCGGTCTTCCACCGCAACTGGCCCTATGTTTGGGGCACCTCGCAGGCCGACGGCTCCAAGGTTGCGGGCAAGGTCGGCATGATGGCACTGCCTGTTGGCGCCGAAGGCCAGAAGTCGAGCGGGTGCCTTGGCCCGATGTATCTCGGCATTTCGAAATACACGGCCAAGCCCGAACTCGCGACCGAGCTCCTGCGCTATCTGGTCGGACCTGAGGTGCAGAAGATGCGCGCCGTCGAAGGCGCCTACAATCCGACGCAGAAGTCGCTCTACAGCGACAAGGACGTGCTGGCGAAACTGCCGTTCCTTGCCGATGCGCAGGCGGCCTTCGACGGTTCGGTGGCGCGTCCGTCGGGTTATACCGGGTCGAGCTACAACCGTGTCTCCCAGGCCTTCTATCGCGCCGTCCACGAGATACTGGCCGACGGCGCCGACGTCGACAAGACGCTGACCGATCTTGCCGGTCGGCTGGAGAAGCTGAAGGAAAGCCGTTAATTTGCCGACCGGTTCCGGTGCTGTCTTGCGCCGGAACCATCGACCTGCCTTCCAGCTCTTTTTTGACGCATGATCTTGTCCGAAAAGTCTGCAACTTTTCGGGATCATGCTCTAGCCAGAGGATGCCATGGCATCAGTTGCGTTGCGGTCAGTGTCCAAGTCGTTTGGCCACGTTCCGGTCATCAACGACGTCAACCTCGAAATCGCCGATGGCGAACTTGTCGTTTTCGTCGGCCCATCGGGTTGCGGCAAGTCGACCCTGCTGCGCCTGATCGCCGGGCTTGTGCCGGTTGGCGCCGGCGATGTCGTCATCGATGGCGAGGTGGTGACGGACATCCCTGCCTCGAAACGCGGCATAGCCTTCGTCTTCCAGAGCTACGCGCTCTATCCGCACATGACGATCGCCCGCAACATCGGCTTCGCGCTGGAAACGCTCGGGCTGTCGCGGCAGGAGATCGACGCCAAGGTGGCCGAAGTCGCGGTGACGCTGAAGATCGATCACCTGTTGGCACGCCGTCCGCGCGAGCTCTCTGGCGGGCAGCGCCAGCGGGTCGCGATCGGCCGCGCGCTGGTGCGCCAGCCCGAGGTGTTCCTGTTCGATGAGCCGCTGTCCAATCTTGACTCGGACCTGCGCATGGAAATGCGCATGGAAATCGCCAAGCTGCACGCCAATCTGGCGGCGACGATGATCTATGTCACCCACGATCAGGTCGAGGCGATGACACTGGCCGACCGCATCGTCGTTTTGAACAAGGGTTGCATCGAGCAGATCGGCACGCCGCAGCAGCTCTATCATGCTCCCCAGAACCGTTTTGTCGCCGGGTTCATCGGCAGCCCGCGCATGAACTTCACCGCCGTCTCGGCGAACGTTTCCGGCGCGAGTTGCCATCTCATGGGCCCGGGAAACCTGTCGCTCGATGTCGCGATCACGGGCCCCGGAGTGCCGGCGGAAATCGGCGTCCGGCCGGAGGCGCTGTCGATAGCGGCGGCGCGGCAAGGCAAGCTCACCGGCACGCTCGAACGGCTGGAGGACCTCGGCCACGAACATCTCGCCTATGTGCGCATCGCCCCCGAAACCGCCTGGTCCGTCAGATTGCCGAATTCGTTGGCAAGAACGGCGCTCGGTACATCCATCGGCCTGGACTGGCGTTTCGAGGATCTGTTTCTCTTCGACAAGGATGGGCACCGGCTCGACCATTCGCTCAGCCACGAGCGCTCCGCCGCAGCCAATGGAGCGCTGGCGTGAAGACCCGGCTCGAACGGCGCGAGCATCGCTCCGGACTGCTCTTCGTCGCGCCGCTGATCGCCGTCCTCATCCTGGTGGCGGGATGGCCGCTGGCCCGTACGCTCTATTTTTCCCTGACCGACGCCTATCTCGACGACAGCGCCAACCACGTTCTGGTCGGCTTCAGCAATTTCGTCGAGGTTGCCGGCGATCCGGTCTGGTGGCGGGCTGTCCGCAACACGCTGATCTTCACCACGATCTCCGTTGCCATCGAGACCGTACTCGGGCTGGCGATCGCCTTGCTGGTGCATCAGGCCATTCCCGGGCGTGGTCTGGTGCGTGCCGCAATCCTGGTGCCGTGGGCGATGCCGGTGGTCGTCTCCACCAAAATCTGGGAATGGATGCTCAACGACCAGTTCGGTGTCGTCAACCGTGCGATCGTCGGGCTGGGGTTTGCCGATCACGGCGTCGCCTGGACTGCGAACGGCTCCCTGCTGCTCGGTGTCGTCATCTTCATCGACGTCTGGATGACGACGCCGTTCATGGTGCTGCTGATCCTGGCCGGCCTGCAGATCCTGCCCGAGGAGATCTTCGAGGCGGCGGAGGTCGACGGCATTCCGTGGTGGAAGCGGCTGTGGTCGATCACCTTGCCGCTGCTTGCGCCGACGATCGGTGTCGCGGTGCTGTTTCGCGTGCTCGATGCGTTGCGTATGTTCGACCTCGCCTATGTGCTCGCCGGCGCCAACGTCAACGCCATGACGATGTCGATCTATGCGCGCGATCGCCTGATCAACAACCAGGAACTCGGTGTCGGTTCGGCTGCCTCGACGATGGTGTTCCTGCTGATTGCCTTCGTGGCGATCTTCATCGTCGGTGCGCTGCGGCTCGATCGCTCGGGAGCCACGGAACGATGAGCACGCGCATCAAGAGGCGCTCGGGCGCCTATTACAGAGCCATGCGCCGCGTGCGCCAGATCGCACTTGGCTGCGTCACGGCGCTGCTGCTGTTCTACGTGCTGTTCCCCTACTATTGGGCGATCGTCTCCTCGACCAAGCAGGGGGCGCAACTCTACGAATCGGTGCTGCTGCCAGCCTTGGACTTCCGGCACTACAAGGAGCTGTTCCGCGACGCCAATTTTGCTACTTCGATCTTCAATTCGCTCTGCGTCGCCATCTCGACCACGGCGCTGTCACTGGGCCTGGGCACCCTTGCCGCCTATGCGCTCGGCCGTCTCAACTTTCCGGAACGGCGTTCGCTGCTCTTGACCGTGCTGATGATCTCGATTTTTCCGCAGGTCGTGGTGCTGTCGGGCATGTTCGAGCTGATCCGCTGGTTCGGTCTCTACAACCGCGTCTGGTCGCTGGTCTTCGCCTATCTGATCTTCACGCTGCCGTTCACCACCTGGGTGCTGACCAGTTTCATCCGCGAGTTCCCGCGCGAACTGGAAGAGGCGGCGATCATGGATGGGTGCTCGCACTGGCGCATCCTCACCAGCATCCTGCTGCCACTGATGGGGCCGGCCCTTGTCAGCACGGGCCTGCTTGCCTTCATCCTCGCCTGGAACGAGTTCCTGTTCGCGTTGACCTTCACCCTGACCGAGGGAAGCCGCACCGTGCCGGTGGCGATCGGGCTCCTGGCCGGCAATTCACGCTACGAATATCCGTTCGGTCCGATCATGGCGGCCTCGGTCACCGTCACCTTGCCGCTGATTGCCCTGGTGCTGTTCTTCCAGCGCAAGATCGTCGCCGGCCTCACCGCCGGCGCCGTCAAGGGGTAATCGTCAGGGGCGTTTTGAGCGGGCTCTTGCCTCGAGCCCGAGGATGAGGGTCTCGACCAGGAAGTCGTAGCCCTCGCTGAGCGGGGCGACGTCTCCGCTTTTCCAGCGCATCACGAAGGAGCGGTTGTACATTTGCGGCAGGTGCTCTTTGACCAGCGGAAAGCGCGACGCTTCGAGCGCATCGAGACCGGCGTCGAAGGCCTGCACCCATTCGGAACCTTCCGTCGCGCCGTCGGCAGCCAGTTCCATGGTGATGTAGCCTTCCAGCGCGCCGACCACGGCGTTGAAGGCATCGATCAGTGACTGGCCTTCGAAGCTGGCCTGCGTCAGCGCCTTCAGGATAACTTCGACCCATGGCGCGTTGGGCGCACCGTTCGAACGGATATGCGGGCCGAGCAAAGGTGCCGCGCGCGGATGCTGGTGAACGCTGGCGCGAAAGCGCTGGAACAGGATGCGGATGGTGTCACGCCAGTCGTCGGGCAGGTCTTCTGGCTGCATCAGGCTGGCGATCAGCGAGCCCGAGATTTCGGCGAGCAGATTGGTCTTGTCGCCGCCGACATGCCAGTAGAGCGCGGCCGGATAGACATTGAGGCGGCGGGCAAGCGCGCGCACGGAGAAGCCCGCCAGTCCCTCGTCGTCGATCAGGGCGATCGCCGCCTCGACGACACGCAGCCTGGTCAGGCCGATGGCGGCGGCGCGGCCGACATAGCGTTTTTCCGATGCCGGCTTCTGGGCGGACCGTTCCTTGCCGTCTGATGACGCTGCCCCCGAATTCTTCCGCAACCCGCTCATTGTCTCCCGTTCACTTCAGAAAAATGGTTTGATCGGCTTTCGCATCACTCGCCGGTAAAGCCGATGAACTTCCCATGCAAGGCGGCGACCCTGTTCATGCGCTCTTCGACGGATGCATCCAGCGCGTTGAAGACGCCGTTGATCAGCAGATTGCCGAGGCTGGCCATCTGCGCGGTCGAGTCCCAGAACATGCCGAACTCGGTCGGCACGACGAACATCTCGTCGGCCAGATCTCGGCCCCAGTCGCAGAAGGCGTCGGTGATCAGCGTTATCGGTATTCCAGCCTGATGTGCTTCCTGCGCCAGCAGGAATGTCAGCCGGGAATAGCGACGTGCCTCGAAAAGCACCAGTGCCGTCGACTTCGGCGTGGCCAGCAGGATTTCGCTGAAATTGCCGCCCGCGACGTCGGCGAGATGAACGCCGGGCCGCAGATATTGCATCTGGGTGGCGAAATATTGCGCCATGCCGCGCTCGGTCTGGAAGCCGGCGACAAAGAGCTGGGATACTGTTGCCAGACGTTTGACCGCGCGCTCCCATTCAGGGGTCTTGGCGATCTCGTAGATCCTGAGCAGTGCGGCGATTTCGAGATCGAGGCTGCGAGCGAGCGCATCGCCCTTGTGGCTGCGCTGACGGAATTCCTTGAGGCGCTCGCCGGCCAACCAGGGCTTGTCGCCGATGCCGTCCCTGAGATCTTCCTTCAGTTCCTTGAAGTGCGCATAGCCGAGCGTTCGGCAAAATCGTCCCACTGTCGGTTCGCTGACGCCAACCTTGGCGGCCAGAGTTGCCGAGGTCTCAAAAGGCAGGCCGCTGAGATTTGCCAGCATATAGGTGGCAAGCGCCTTGTTCGCGCTGGTGGCGGTGGCGAGGCTTTCGGTCAGTCTCTGGCGAACGGATTCAGTCATTTCCATCCCGCATCG
This sequence comes from Mesorhizobium loti, assembly GCF_002858745.1. Lineage (GTDB taxonomy): Bacteria > Pseudomonadota > Alphaproteobacteria > Rhizobiales > Rhizobiaceae > Mesorhizobium > Mesorhizobium loti_F. The sequence continues at coordinate 107,620 of NZ_PJRO01000021.1, forward strand.
AAGTTTTCAGCTATGAAATATTTCTAACATAATCATGCTTGACGTTTGTTTTCTGTCAAAATAGCTTGACCTCACCAAAGGGCAGGGCGCAAGCCGCCTAGGCATCACAGGGCACAATCAAGCACACACGGCAAGAACCGGCTCTGTTTCAACCGCAAAAAAGCACGATTGACACTGGGAAAAGTATATACATAATGTTTATTGTCCACTGAACAAAAAAATTCGGGACAAGAGATAGGCGACGCCGGGGCTGCTTGGGTGCGGTCATGGATGCCGATCGTTCTCGCCGGGTGGAGGCTCGGTACAGACGGATAACAAAAGCCGCGCTCGGGGTGGGGAACCCCGGCTATCAAGGGAGAGATCATGATGATGATGGAAAAGATCGCTTGTCGTTCGCGTCGCCTTTTCGCCGGCGCGGCGGTGTCCGCACTGCTGATGGGCATGGCCCCGGCACTTGCGGCGACACCCGCCGATACGCTGGTCGAGGCTTACGCCCTCGATGAGATCATCACCATGGATCCAGGCGAGGCGTTCGAGCTGTCGACCGCCGAGGTCAACGCGAACATCTATGATCTACTGGTCCGTTTCGATCTTGCCGACACCACCAAGGTAACCAGCGATCTGGCCGAAAGCTGGACCGTCTCCGACGACAGGCTGACCTACACCTTCAAGCTGAAGCCGGGCCTGAAATTCGCTTCCGGCAATCCGCTCACTGCCGAGGACGTCGCGTATTCGTTCGAGCGTGTGATCAAACTCGACAAGAGCCCGGCCTTCATCCTTGGCCAGTTCGGCCTGACCGGCGACAATGTGGCCGAGAAGGCCAAGGCGACTGGCCCGGACACCTTCGTGTTCACCGTCGACAAGCCCTATGCGCCGAGCTTCGTTTTGAACTGCCTGGCGGCGGGCGTGGGTGCGGTGGTCGACAAGAAGCTGGTGTCCGAAAACGCCAAGGCGGTGACTCCAGGCGACGACTATAAATACGACAATGATTTCGGCAATGACTGGCTGAAGACGCATTCGGCGGGCTCCGGGCAGTTCAAGCTGCGCGAATGGCGCGCCAGCGAGGCGGTCGTCATGGATCGCAACGACAATTATTGGGGCGAGAAGGCAAAGCTCGCACGCGTCATCTACCGCCACATGAAGGAAAGCTCGGCCCAGCGGCTGGCGCTCGAAGCCGGTGACATCGATGTCGCCCGCAACCTCGAGCCGAACGATCTCGATGCGGTGGCCAAGCATGGCGAGATCGCGCTTGCCAGCGCGCCAAAAGGCACGGTGTATTACATCAGTCTCAATCAGAAGAATGAGAAGCTGGCCAAGCCCGAGGTGCGGCAGGCATTCAAATATCTGATCGACTATAGCGCCATCGGCGACACCCTGATCAAGGGTATCGGCAACGTTCACCAGACCTTCCTGCCTACGGGTGTGCTCGGTTCGGTCGAAGACAAACCTTACAAGCTCGACGTCGCCAAGGCGAAGGAACTGCTGGAGAAGGCCGGCCTGAAGGACGGGTTCTCCGTCACGATGGACGTGCGCAACGGCCAGCCGGTGACAGGCATTGCCGAAGCCATTCAGCAGACGGCGGCCGAAGCCGGCATCAAGATCGACATCATCCCCGGCGACGACAAGCAGACGCTGACCAAATACCGCGCCCGCAATCACGACGTCTATATCGGCCAGTGGGGGCAGGACTATTTTGATCCCAACTCCAACGCCCAGACCTTCGCGTCCAATCCCAACAATGCCGATGACGGCAGCAACCAGACGCTGGCCTGGCGCAATGCCTGGGACGTGCCGGAACTGAGCAAGGAGACGGAGGCGGCGCTGCTGGAGAGCGATCCGGCCAAGCGCATCGAGATGTACCGGCACTTGCAGAAGGAAGTGCTCGACAAGAGCCCGTTCGCGATCATCTACGAGCAGATCGAGGTCGCCGGCGTGCGCAAGAACGTGCAGGGGTTCAAGCTGGGCCCCAGCTTCGACACCAACTTCGTCGGCACCATCACAAAGGAATAACCGGTGGAAACCCGTGGTTTGAGTGCAGCCGGAGCGCAAGCCGAGGCTGACGGCACCCGTGCGTTCGCGCTTCTGGCGCCTGTCGCCCGCTTCCTTGTCATCGCCATCATGACCTATCTCGGCCTTCTGGCGGTCACCTTTTTCATCGGCCGGGTCATCCCGATCGATCCCGCGCTGGCGATCGTCGGCGACCGGGCGCCGGCCAGCGTCGTCGAGCGCACGCGGCGCGAAATGGGTCTCGACCTGCCGTTGATCCAGCAGTTCTACATCTACATCAAGGGTGTGCTTTCGGGAGACTTCGGCAGGTCCGTGCTTACCTCGAACCCGGTCATGGACGATATCCGCCGCGTTTTCCCGGCCACCATCGAACTGGCGACGATCGGCACGCTCGTCGGCGCGTTCATCGGCATCCCGCTCGGCGTGCTGGCTGCGGTCAGGCGTGGCAGCCTGGTGGACCAGGTCGTGCGCGTCATCGGCCTGATCGGCTATTCGGTGCCGATCTTCTGGCTCGGCCTGCTGTCACTGGTGCTGTTCTACGCCAAGCTACGCTGGGCGGCTTTCCCCGGCAGGCTCGACATCGCCTTCGAATATTCCTTCACCCCGACCACCGGCTTCTATCTGCTGGATTCGGCCATGCAGGGACAGTGGGACGTGTTCTGGGATGTCATGCGCCACATCTTCCTGCCGGCCTCGCTGCTCGGCTATTTCTCGCTGGCCTATATCAGTGGCCTGACGCGCTCCTTCATGCTGAATGAGCTCTCCCAGGAATATGTCATCGCGGCGCGCGCCAAGGGCGTTTCGGAAACGCGCATCATCTGGGGCCATGCACTGCGCAATGCCGCCGTGCCGCTGGTGACGGTGATCGCGCTGTCCTACGCCGGCCTGCTGGAGGGGTCAGTGCTGACCGAGACGGTGTTCTCCTGGCCCGGCATCGGCCTCTACATCACCAATTCGTTGCAGAACGCCGACATGAATGCGGTGCTTGGCGGTACCGTGGTCATCGGCTCGGTGTTCATCGCCATCAACCTGCTCTCGGACCAGCTCTACCGGCTGCTCGATCCAAGAACCAAGGCGCAGTGAGCCGGCTGGCCGCTGCCAACATCGCAATCCCTGATTTCGCCCGCGACGAGGAGACGAACCCGTGCACGCCATCCATTGGACCTTCTTGCCATGAGCACGGCACAACCATCGGCGCTTTCCCGCCGCGAATGGCTGCTCTCGGAACAGCCGGCTTCGCGCTGGCAAGCCAGGCTCGGCCGCGCCTATGCGACCTGGCGGCGCTTTCTTGCCAACAAGCCGGGCGTGCTGGGCCTTGTCATCATTCTCCTCTTGCTCTTCGTCGCGGCCTTCGCCAGCCATCTGGCCGCCTATTCACCGGTGGTGGGGGATCTGAAGGGCGCCCGGCTGCTGCCGCCTTCCACCGGGCATTGGCTCGGCACCGACGATCTCGGCCGCGATATCTATTCGCGCATCATCTATGGCTCGCGGCTGACATTGCTGGTCGTGGTGCTGGTCGCCGTCATCTCGGCGCCCGTTGGCCTGCTGGTCGGCGCGGTCGCGGGTTACGCCGGCGGCTGGACCGATGCGGTGCTGATGCGCATCACAGACATCTTCCTCGCCTTCCCGAAGCTGATCCTGGCGCTGGCCTTCGTCGCAGCGCTCGGGCCCGGCATCGAGAACGCCATCATCGCCATCGCCATCACCTCATGGCCGCCCTATGCCCGCATCGCCCGTGCCGAGACGCTGATGGTGCGAAACTCCGATTACATCAAGGCGGTGGAGCTGATGGGCGCGTCCCCCTTCAGGGTGGTGTGGCGCCACATCATCCCGATGTGCACCTCCTCGCTGATCGTGCGCGTCACCCTCGACATGGCCGGCATCATTCTGACGGCAGCCGGCCTGGGGTTTGTCGGATTGGGTGCGCAGCCACCGTTGCCGGAGTGGGGTGCGATGATCGCATCGGGTCGTCGTTTCATCCTCGACCAGTGGTGGGTGGCAGCCATGCCGGGCATGGCCATCCTCATCGTCAGTCTCGGCTTCAACCTGTTGGGTGACGGCCTGCGTGATGCGCTCGATCCGAGGAGTTCGGGCCAATGAGTGCCATGAATGCAAACGCGAAGAGCGGCAACCTGCTCGAGGTCGACAACCTCAAGGTCCGCTTTCCCACCCGCACCGGTGTCATCGAAGCGGTGCGCGGTGTGTCGTTCTCATTGGGCCGCGAACGGCTCGGCATCGTCGGTGAATCCGGCTCCGGAAAATCCCAGACCGGCCGTGCCATCATGGGGCTCACCGATCCGCGTGCCGAAGTGACGGCAGATCGGCTGGAGTTCGATGGGATCGATCTTTTGTCATTGCCGGCCCGCGAGCGAAGGGCGCTGCGCGGCAAGCGTGTCGCCATGATCCTGCAGGATCCGAAGTACTCGCTCGATCCCGTCATCAGCATCGGCCGCCAGATCGTCGAAACCCTGCGCACCCATGAGAAGGTCTCCAGGGCCGAAGCACGGGAACGTGCCCTCGACATGCTGGCAGCGGTGCAGATCCGCGATCCCAAACGTGTCTTCGATCTCTATCCGCATGAAGTCTCGGGCGGCATGGGCCAGCGCGCCATGATCGCCATGATGCTGATTGCCGGACCGGAGCTTTTGATCGCCGACGAGCCGACCTCGGCACTCGATGTGACGGTGCAGCTCGATGTGCTGGCCATCCTCGACAGACTGGTCTCGACACGTGGCATGGGCCTGATCTTCATCTCGCATGATCTGCGGCTGGTCTCCTCCTTCTGCGACCGTGTCGTGGTCATGTATGCCGGCAAGGTGGTGGAACAGCTGCCGGCCTCTGAGCTGGCCAACGCCCAACATCCCTACACACAAGGCCTGCTCGACTGCATGCCGAAGATCGGCAACGACCGGCATCCCCTGCCGGTGCTGGCACGCAAGGCGGAGTGGGCGGCATGACGGCGACACTTCTGGCAGACAAGGTCGAGGTTGTCTTCGA
>NZ_PJRO01000022.1 GCF_002858745.1 Mesorhizobium loti
GCCAGCTGCTCACCCGTCACCGGGCTGCGCACCACCAGGTCGCCCCCAGAAAGCACATCCCCGGCAACCCCCAGCTTCCCAAGCAGATCTGCCGTTTCCTTCGCTACCGTCATCACATTCACCTTTCCGTTTCGTTGATGGGGCGTGGCCCCGTTGTTCAAAGCCGCACCACGCCGGTGACGCCGGGCGACGTCGCCTGTCGGATCTGTGCAGCCATCCGTTTCAGTTTTTCGGGTGTGTAGCGGTCGTAAAAATGCTGGTTGCTGCGGCCGAGCCCGTGCTCGGCGCTGAAGCTGCCGCCATGTTCCTCCACCGCGACCTCAGTCACGAAGCTGCGCAGTCGCGCCGCAGAAGCGGTGTCGGCGGTGCCGTGGCGATCACGCGGCAGCACCAGATTGAAATGCACGCCACCATCGCCGATATGGCCGAAGTCACATATTTCGGTCTGTGGAAACTCTTTGGCCAGCAATCCGGTCATGCGCTCGCGAAAGCGCATGACCTCACCGCGCCGGAAGGAGAGGTCCAGCCCGACGACATAGCCCGCGGCCTTCACACCCTCCGAGAGGGTGTGCCGAAGTGCCCACATTTCCGTGGGTGCACCGACGAAGGCGTCGGCCAGCGGACCATCGGGCAGTTCCCAGATTTCGGCCAGGATCTCTTCCAGCATCGCATCCAGCGTCTGTTCACTGGCGCGCGGGGGCCATGAGCGCGAAAGCTCGACGAGGATGACATAGGCGGGCGTCGCGCCGCCGGGGAACGGATTGCGCAGCGACGGCACATGGGCGAGCGCATGGCGGACCGCCGCCCCCGACATGCCCTCGAAGGCGCTGAGCAAGGTGCCGGCGCGTTGTTCCAGTTCGTTGAGCAGGGTCAGCGCAGCCTCGGCTGAGGCCGGCACGAGATAGGCTGTGGCTGTCTGTCTCGGCAGCCGCTCCAGATTGAAGGTGCATTCGGTGACGATGCCGAAGGCGCCTCCGGTGCCAATGAAAAGCTGTTTCCAGTCAGGGCCGGTATTGTCTTTGCGCAGACCCTTGCCGCAGTTCAACACCGTGCCGTCCTCGTCGGCCAGCACCAGTTTCAACCCCAGCGTGTTGCGGCGTACGTCGCCGAAACGCAAGAAGCGCGCGCCGCCGGTATTGGCGGCGACCATGCCGCCTGCCATGGGATCGGCCCCCAGATCGATGGGGAAGAACAGACCGTGCGGTTCGAGCCGTGTGTTGATTTCCGACAGGCGGAAGCCGGCATCGACACGTAGGCTGCGGTTGTCGACATCAAGCTCGAAGGTCGAGCGCAGACGGTCGAGGCTGAGCACACCCTGCTTGCCGCTGTCGTCCGGGGTCGAGCCGCCAACCAGCCCGGTGTTGCCGGACTGCGGCACCAGCGTGATGTCGTGGCGGACACAATAACCAACCACCTGCGATGCGGCCTCGGCCGAAGCCGGCCGCGCCACGAAGGCGGCGCGGCCCGCTCCATAGCGGGCGGCGTTTTCGTAGGGCACCATGTCGGTCGGTAGGGTGAGCAGACCCTGTGGGCCGAGAATGGCGCCGAGCCGGTCGACATGGTCGGCGGCGAGCATCATCAGGCAGCCGCCGACAGGGCGCGGGCGGCGGCGAGGCACTGCCTGGACGAAGCACGCTCGATGCCGGCATAGTGTTCGAACTCGTTGAGCACTGCTGCACCCAGCGCAGTCTCAAACAACTTCTGGTTCGGGCTGGCCATGAAGTCCTGCACGGCGTCATCGCCCAGGTTGGACTGAAAGATGCCAGCCGCTGATACCGGCAGAAAGTCTTCGTAGACGATCGGGTCGAAACGCACCGCGCCAGCCTCGATCATGCTTTCGATGTCGGCGCCGGCATGAGCGGAAAGGTCGGCTCCCGGCACGACGGAATAGAGGAAGTAGCCGAGCCCTGCCTTGCGAATGGCGTTCCAATCGTCCGGGAAGGCGGCGAAGCTGTCCCGCAACGCCGTGCCATAATCCTGCGCATTCGAGCCGTCGGCGGTCGGGCGAACCTTGGAGCGCGCTTCGTTGAGCAGGCGGTCGTAGAGACCGCGGCCCTTCGGGGTCAGGGCCACACCACGCTGCTCGATCTCGCCGAAGCGGGCAGTGTGCGAGCCGCCGGCTAGCCCGCCGTCCATATTGGGGAACAGGACATGCTCCTCGATAGCCTTGAACGAGGTCTGGCGCAGCAGGATCGGGCAGTTGCGGCTGGGCGGTCCCTCCACCACCGCTTTGGGCGCAATGCCGTACCTTGGCATCCCTTCCTGCACGGCATCGATGTCGAGCGTGCGCGGAGTGAGATGATTGATGTGCGGACCCTTGAAGGATACCACGTCGGCAATCAGCCGGTGAGCTGCGTGCAGGCGCTCATAGAGGGCATGGTCGATGCTGGCCTGCTGATGCCAGCGGAAGGTGCCCAGCACTTCGGTTACAAAGCGCTCGCCGTCTTCCGGTGAAAGCCCGCCATCACGCTCGGCCTTCTCCACCAGCGTGACGGCGCCGTCCGAGAAGATGCGGCGCCGGTTGAGGATGTCCCTGGCGATGTCACGCAATTGCGGGTCGGCGATCAGATCGAGCCGGAGCAGCGAGGTGAACACGCGAAACGGGTTGATCTTGAGCGCTTCTTCGCCGACAGGGCGAAAGGCAGTGGAGTGGACCGGTACGCCGGCCTCGCTGAGATCGTAATAGCCGACCGGGAACATGCCCATGACCGCAAACACGCGCCGCATCATGGCAAGCTCGGCCTCGGTGCCGAGGCGAATGGCGCCATGACGCTCCTGCGAGATCCGGTCCAGCGTCTCGGTGGCTTCGAGGCTGGCTCGCAGTCCGGGCTGCTGCTCAAGGGTCGCCGCGTTGATGTCGGCGACCAATTCCATCAGCGTGCCATAAGCCGGCACTTCGTTCCGGTACATGGCCGACATGGCCGCCGAGAAGGCTTCGCGGATAGCGTCGCTTGACATGACATGAGGGACTGGCATGCGGCTTTCCAATCATTGCTAGGAAAGAGGGCTTGATGAATGGCGACTTGATGCGTGTTTGATGCTATATCGCGAAACGGATGGCCTGAATTATCCTGAATCTATCTAACTTGATGCGAAATACGCATGACTCTATCGCGCACCCTGATCCCTGACCTCGGCAAGCTTCAAGCCTTCGAGAGTGCAGCGCGCCATGGCAGCGTTACCCAGGCAGGGCGGGAACTGAACCTCACCCAGAGTACTGTCAGCCGCCAGATCCGGGAACTGGAAGTCCAGCTCGGCATCGCGCTTTTCGAGCGGGTTCGCCAGCGCGTGGTGCTTTCGGAGGCTGGCCGAAAATTCCTGCCCGACGCGCGCAAATTACTGGAGCAGGGCGAGGCGGCCATGCTGCGTGCCATGGCCGGCTCAAGGGCAGCACTTCTGCGCCTCGCCACCTTGCCTACCTTCGGCTCGCGCTGGCTGATCCCGCGCCTGCCGGGCTTCCTGCAAGCCTATCAGGGCGTGGCGCTCGACATCGCCTCGCGCTCGGCTCCGTTCGATCTGGAGGATCAGGGTTTCGACGCGGCAATTCATTACGGTCAGCCGATCTGGGCCAATGCCGCTTGCCGCTACATCTGCCAGGAGGTGATCGTGCCAGTGGTAAGTCCGCGAGTGCTGGAGGCTGCGCCGCTACGCGGGCCTGAAGATCTGGCGCGCCTGCCGCTTTTGCACCTCGCCACAAGGCCCAAAGCATGGGCCGACTGGTTTCACCAGGCCGGCGTGCAGACGCAGGCGGCCTTCCAAGGGCACCGCTTCGACCAGTTCACCATGATGATCGAGGCAGCGCATGCCGGCCTCGGCGTGGCACTGCTGCCGCGTTACCTGATCGAGCAGGAGTTGAATGCGGCTCAATTACAGGTGGCGATCGACCTGCCCTTGCCGACAGAAAATGGGTATCATTTCGTCATGCCGAACGGGAAGCTCGATCATCCCGTGGCCAATCAGCTCTATCACTGGATCGTCGCACAGGTCGGGGCTTAGCGCCTCATCAGCAGCGCGGCGCGGTTTAACTCGACCTGCAGTGGTTCGTGGCGGGCGAGATTGAAATCGGGGGGCGCTGCGCGTCCGAAAGGACGCGCAGCGCGTCTAACGGCGTTCGAACACCACTTCGCCCCCGCGAATGGTCAGCACACAATGCGTATCGTTGAGGATGTCCTTGGGTTGTGCCGTCAGCATGTTGCGCGAAAAGACGGCGATATCCGCAACCTGGCCCGGTATGAGCTTGCCTTTGACGTCCTCGAGCTTCTGCGAAAAGGCGCCGTATTCGGTATAGACTTGAAGGGCTTCTTCGATGGTCACGCGCTCGCGCGCATCCATTACGGTTCCCTTGCCGGTCTCGCGCGTCAGCATCGAATAGATGTTGGGGTAGGGGTTCGGATGCGAAACGGGAGAGTCGCTGCCTGTGGCGGGTTTGAAGCCGAGATCCTTCCAGGTCTTGAGCGGATAGCTTGACAGCGCCCGATCCTCACCAAGAACGGATATGTAGGCATCGCCGAAGTCGTAGATGAATACCTGCTGCGGGCAAGGATAGATCCCAGCCTTTTGCATCCGTTCGTGCTGTTCGGGTGTAGAGAAACCACAGTGTTCGATGCGGTGTCGCCGATCCGTATCGGGATGAGCCGCAAGCGCCTTTTCATAGGCGGTGATGAGTTGCCCGATGGCGGCGTCACCAATCGCGTGGCAAGCAAGCTGATAGCCCTTCGTGTGCGCATCGAGCACTAGCGCTTCGAGTTCGGCGTCCGGCAATATCTGCACGCCGGTGTTGTTGTCGTCGCCGAGATAAGGTTTGCTCATCCATGCGGTTCGGCCACCGGCCGAGCCGTCGAGAAAGATTTTCACTGCGCCGATCGTCATCATCTCATCGCCGACACCGGACACCAGACCGGCCTCAAAACATTTTTCCACCATGGATTGGCCGTCCTGAAGCAGGACCAGCCAGCTGCGCACCGGCAGCCGCTTTTGCAGTTTGGCAAGGTTGTAGGCGCGAATTTCGTCGAAGCCGGAAACCTGTCCGACCGCCGCATCCATGACGCTGGTGATGCCATAGGAAAGCAGCAGATGACCCGCCGCCTCGATGGCGTCGATCATCTCCTCCATCGTCGGCTTGGGCATGGTCCTGAGAACGAGATTCTGGGCATTTTCGGCAACCATGCCGGTCAATGCGCCATTTTTCTGCTCGATCAGGCCGCCGTCCGGCACAGGAGTATTTTCATCGACGCCCGCCAGTTCGAAGGCCTTCGAGTTGAAGATCGCGACATGGCCGCAAGCGCGCTCGAGCAGGACGGGGTTGCTCGGCGCTGCGGCATCGAGCTCCAATCTGTGTGGGTGCCGGCCAATATCGAGCTTGGTCTGGTCGTAGCCTCGGGCCTTGATCCACGTACCTCGAGGAACGGATGCCGCCTTGTCGCGAATGACGTCCAGCAGGCTCTCCAACGTAGGGACGGATTGCGGCGAAGCATCAATCCAGCTGAGTGTCAGGCCAACCAGCAGCAGATGGAGATGAGCGTCGTTCAACCCGGGGGTGGCAAAGCGCCCCTCCAGGTCGATCAAGCGCGTCTTGCCACCTTTCAGCGACAAGATCTGATCCTTGGTGCCGGTTGCAAGTACCTTGCCTTGCCAGATAGCCAACGCCTCAGCCGTGCCTTGTTCGTAGCCGCACCAGATCGTGCCGTTGTAGACGATGGTATCGGCATGGAATTCGGTCATCGCGGACATTCGTCGGCTCCTGCATAGTTCGCTGCTTCAGAAAGACGGGCAGCCATCTGGTCATGTTTGGGTGATCGAGTGTCGAGTCTCGATCAAGGTGCCGTCTCTGGAACGGCGCGGTAGACGGCGATCTGATCCGACTTGATCTTTTCTTTCATGGAGAACGATGATCCGGACTTTATTTTTATTTCCCAGGTCTTGTCCGCTTTATCAGCTGCCGCGTTGAACCCCGCGTTCGGAACCGACTGGAATTCGTTATAGCGATACAGATTGTAGGACACGCCGGGCACCAGCCCCGAGACCGTGACCGTCAGCGTCAAATCCTGGGAGGCCGGCCGGGTGTTCGCCCCTTCGTCCATGACCGGTTTTTCATAGTTCACATTCGTCGACACACGAACCGGCAGCGTCTGGCCATCCCGATCGATGATCCCGGTTATCGCCACGCCATAGTTTCTGCCGTCATTGCGCAAGGAGTAGATCGGATGAGACCTCGAGTTTGCTTGCCTGCGGTTGGCCTGGAAGGATCCGAACGGCGACTTGTAGATAAAATCCGGTTCACCGTCCGGGGACCAAAGCCCGTTGTCGCTGAATGTGATCACGTCGTCGCTGTGATAGGCCGACGGCCTGAAAGGATGTTTCGATGAAATGCCGTTGACCACGACGATGTGATCGTACTCCCTGTCGCCCGCCTCCGGGTCGTTGGATTCCTCGAAGGAACGCGCATTTTTATAGACGCCGATGGCGACCGGATAACCGGAGGCGACTTTTTCCTTGACCCATGTCAGGAAGTTCTCGGGGTTCGCGGCGCCTTTCCACTGGGTGGCTTTCAAGTGCATTTTCGCCGCTGCGTCTGCATCGTTCACACCCAGCAGAAGCTGGCTGCCTTCGGTGGACTGGTCGGCATTTTTGCTGGCGATCGCCCGCGCATCGTATTGAGACACGTACTGTCCATAATAGAGCCCCGCGCTGATCAGGGACACTTCACCGCAGTAACCGTAATTTGCCTCCCACTGATGTCTCGGCGGGATGTCGTTCGTCTTGCGATATGATTTTGCGGCGCTTGCCGACGCGGTTCCGTTCGCACCCTCTGCGAACGCACTCGGCAATTGAGCGCACAGCGTCAAAGCGGAGCCCAATAACAGCGATGCAATGCCAGCTTTCACGTTTGAAATTCTAATGCGATGGAACGCCGAGCCATTTCTGCCTGGCAGGCGTGGAAGCCTGGGGCGTCTGTGTTCGATACGATTAGCCAATGTCGTCTCCCTGGGTATGGAGTGGTGGAACTCAGGCCGTCTGCAGCGAGAAGGGAAAATGACAAGCAACCTGGCGGCCGTCGGGAAGTCCGGTCAGGGTCGGGCGTTCGGTCTTGCAGCGTTCTTGCGCGGCTGGGCAGCGCGGGTGAAAGCGGCAGCCGGATGGAGGATTGGCAGGGCTCGGGATCTCGCCCTTGAGCAGGATACGGTCGCGCCGCCTTGCGGGGGCCACGCTTGGAACCGGAATCGCGGATAGCAAAGCCTGGGTATAGGGATGAGCGGGACTTCGAAACAGCAGGTCGGTTGGGCCGATCTCGGCGATCGAGCCGAGATACATTACCGCGGTGCGTTCCGAGACCTGACGGACAACGCTGAGATCATGGGCAATGAAGAGGGTTGTGAGTTGCAGCCGCTTGCGCAGGTCGGAGAACAGGTTGACGATCTGCGCCTGTACCGACACGTCGAGCGCCGAGACAGGCTCGTCGGCGACGATCAGCTTGGGTTCCAGCGCCAGGGCCCTGGCGATGCCGATACGCTGGCGTTGTCCGCCCGAAAATTCATGCGGATAGCGATCGAGAAAGGCAGCCGGCAGGCTGACGATATCCATCAACTCCCGCAATCGCTGGGCGATCCCGGTGCGGCTGGCCATGTTGTGGACACGCAACGGTTCGGCAAGCAGATCCCCAACGCGCCGGCGCGGATTGAGTGAGGCCGCAGGATCCTGAAAGATCATCTGCATGTGCCTGCGGTAGGGCCGCAACTGACGCGGCGAGAGCGGAGCAATGTCGACACCGTCCAGCACGATGCGGCCGGCGCTGACATCATGGAGGCGCATCAGGCAGCGGCCCAGGGTGGATTTGCCACAGCCGGATTCGCCGACAAGACCGAGCGTTTCGCCGGGAAAGACGTCGAAAGAGACGGTGTCGACCGCGCGCACGGACTGCCCGCTGCCCGGGATAAATGTCTTGCCCACGACAAAGGTCTTCGAAAGGGCCTCGACACGGAGCAGCGGTCTGGTTTCCTGAAAGGTTGATGGCGCTTGCATGGCCGTCATGCTGGTTGGTCCATGTTTTCGGCGAGACCGAACCGCCGGGCTTGCCTGTCGGCATAGTCGATGAAGCAAAGGGCATCGCGTCCATTGGCCGCCTGCCGCGGTGGCGGTTCGGCGCAGATCGCGGTGCGGGCGCGGCAGCGTGGCGCGAAAACGCATCCGGGAGGCCGCTTGTCAGGCTGCGGCGGCGAGCCGGGTATCGAGACGAGGCGATCTGGCCGCGGACCATCCAGCGGCGGAATCGAATCGAGAAGTCCCCAGGTATAAGGGTGCCAGGCATCGGCAAAGATCGCTTCGCATGGGCCGTGTTCGACGATGCGGCCGGCATACATGACCAGGACACGATCGGCCATTTCGGCGACCACGCCCATGTCGTGGGTTATGAGCACGATCGAGGATCCGAAATCTCGCCGGAGGCGACGCAGCAGGTCGAGAACCTGGGCCTGAACCGTCACGTCGAGCGCTGTCGTGGGCTCGTCGGCGATGAGCAGGGACGGATTGCATGAAAGTGCCATGGCAATCATCGCGCGCTGCCGCATGCCGCCCGACAGCTGGTGCGGATATTGCCCGACGATCATGCGCGGGTTCGCAATGCCGACCTCGCCGAGCAGTTCTATCGCCCGGTTCCAGGCCGCGCGGCTCGACATGTCGGTGTGGGCGCGTATCTGCTCCACGATCTGCCAGCCAATGGTATGGACAGGCGTCATGGCCGTCATGGGATCCTGCGAAATGAGCGCAATCTCGCGCCCCCGCAGTTGGCGCAGCGTTTCCCTGGAAGCGCTCAGGATGTCCTTTCCCTTGAATGAGGCGGAGCCTTGAACCCTGGATGAGAGAGGATCGAGCAGCCCGAGCATGCTCAGCAGCGCGACGGTCTTGCCCGAGCCGGACTCGCCAACGATGCAAAGCGTTTCCTGCTCGTGCACCTGAAAGGACAGGTCCTCGATCACCCCGATCGGGCCATTGCGACCTGCAAAAGAGATTGAAAGCCCGCGTACATCGAGAAGCGGTGCCGACATCTCAGTGGCTCCTCATGCGAGGGTCGAGCACCACATAGGTCATGTCGACAACGGCATTGGCCAGAACCACGAAGAACGAGGCGTACATGACGCTGGCCATGATGACGGGCAGGTCGAGGCTCTGCAGGGAATCGTAAGTGAGCTTGCCCACGCCATTCAGTCCGAAGATCACTTCCGTCACCAGGGCGCCACCGCCGACGAGGGCGCCGAAATCAAGCCCGAACATGGTGACGAAAGGGACCAGCGACATGCGCAAGGCATGGCGCAACAAGACGCGCGTCTCCGATATGCCTTTGGCACGCGCCGTGCGGATAAAGTCTTCCTGATAGGTCTCGACGATGTTGGCGCGCAGCACGCGCCCGTAAATGCCGATGAAGCCCAGCGACAATGTAAGCCAGGGCAGCAGCAGGGCCTTGAACCAGCCGATTGGATCCGCCCGAAAGGGTACATAGCCGAGAGCCGGAACCCAGGAGAAAAACAGCGTGTCGTGCAGCCGGTTCTGCGACAGGAGATTGGTCATTTCGCCGAGCCAGAAAACGGGAATGGCGACGCCCGTAAGCGAAAGGATCATCAAGATCCGATCGGCGAGACTGTCGCGGCATGCGGCGGCGAGAATGCCCACCAGGAGCCCGCCGAGAACCCAGAACAGCGCTGCGCCAAAAACAAGTGAAAGGGTCACTGGGGTCGCTTCGATGATCGCAGGCACGACCTTCAGTCCGCGGTTCACGAATGAAACGAGGTCCTGGGTCACGAAAAGCTTCTTCATCATGACGACGTATTGCACCGGCAGCGGCCGATCGAGGCCGAAATCATGGCGTACCGCGAGCAGGGTTTCGGGAGCGGCGTTCTTGCCCGCGATGCGCGCGGCCGGATCGGAACCGGGGGTCGCAAAGAAGATCAGGAAGACCAGGGCACTGATGCCGAACATCACGAACAGCATCTGCGCAAGGCGTTGGAGAAGGACAGCGAGCATCATCGTCACGGCCTCAGCTTGGCACGCGGATCAAAGGCGTCGCGCACGCCGTCTCCGAGAATGTTGAGCGCGACGATGGTGACGATGATGACCAGTCCGGGAGCGGTCGAAACCCACGGCCGGCTGTAGAGCAGGCTCTGCCCATCCCGAATGATCGTGCCCCAGCTTGCGCCCGGGGACTGCACGCCGAGAGACAGGAACGACAAGGCTGTTTCGGTGGCGATGTTCAGCGCCATCATCAGCGGAACGAACACGATCAGCGTGGTGAGGACGTTGGGCAGAATATCGCGGATCAAGATCCGATGGGGCGGCACACCCAAACCGATTGCAGCCATGACGAAATCGCTTTTCCTCAGAGCGAGAACCTGTCCCCTGATGGGGCGGGCCACATACGGCACATAGATGACGCCGATGATCATGATCGGGATGATGAGGCTGCTGGAATCGATGACTATGGGTCCGAGTTCGATGCGGGAATTGAGCAGGACGATCGAAAGGCAGATGGCGAACAGATAGACCGGGAAAGCCCACAGTATATCCAGGACACGCGAGAGGATCCGATCGATCCAGCCACCAAAGAAACCGGCGCAGATGCCGACGAACGCAGCGAGAACCAGAGTGATCGCCGTCGAAAGGCTGCCGATGAGCAAGGTGGCCCTGCCGCCGTACAGCAGCCGCGCCATCACGTCGCGCCCCTGTTCGTCAGCACCCAAAAAATAGGCATTGAACTGCCATGTGGGGCCGATCGGCATGACGCCGATTCCCAGCCCTTCCGTCGAAGGTGCCAACACCGGGAGGCGCTCGCCACCGAGCGTGATCTCGCTTTCGAGGTTGGAACTGAACGGATCCACGCCGGCGATCCAAATCGCATAGACCGGCGCAAGCAGCGACGCCACGATGACGACGATCAGAACAAGCGCGGCGATCAACGCAGATCCATTGCGCGAAAACCGATGCAGGGCCTGCGCCCAGGGACCGCGGGCTCGTGCGTCCGTTTGCTCGTCGTGGCCGGTCGAGGTCGGCAAGGCCAACCCGAAGGCGGGCTCCGTTGCCATCTAGCGCACCCACCCCAGCGTGTAGGCCCAGGTATTCGTGGCTTTGGAGTATTGAAAGTTGCCCATACGCTTGGAAACGAGCGTGACCTGCTTGGGATTGAACAAGGGAATGAGAGGCACCTGCTCCATCATGCCCTGGTCGATCGCGGCCCAAAGCTCGCTGGCTGCTGCCTGGTCCGTGATGCCAAGGGCCAGCGCCTTGTCCATCTGGGCCTGGAGGTCCTTGTCGCAGAACCCGGATATGTTTGGCGAGGAATCGGAGCCTTCTCGAAACGAGCCGCACCCGAGCAAAACATTCAGGAAATCGCTGGCAGCCGGATAATCGGCATACCATTGAGTGACGGAGATCTGGACCTTGTTGTTGGTATTCTGGATGTATCCGTAGTGTATGTTGCCGGATATGGATTTTATGTTTGCATTATACCCGATGCTGTTGAGGGTGCTTTGCAGGTACGAGCCGATATTCCGTGATATCTCACCGTCCTCGGTGAGAATGGTGATGGTCTGGCCCTTCGTTCCAGACTCGTCGACCAACTGCCTCGCCTTGTCCAGATCCGGCTCCGTCCATTTGCTGCCGGGATCCTTCGTATGGAGACAGAACGCGTTGTAGCCTTGCATGCCAGGCGGCAGAATCTGGCAGGTGGGCGTCGCGAGGTTGCGGCCGCCGAAGAAGTTGATCACGGCCTTGAGATCGATGGCATGGGCTAACGCCTGGCGCGCCTTGAGATTGTCAAAAGGAGCCAGATTGACGTTGAGCGGCAGGTACCAGAAGGCAAGCTGCGGATCGAGGTGAACCTGCTTCGGAAACTTCGTTCCGAGTTCCGCGAGGCGGGAGGCCGGAGGTTGATCGAACATGACATCGGCCTGGTCATTGATGATCGCATTGACCTGAGCATCCGCCGTCAAACCGAAATCGAGCTCGAACCGATCGACATAGCCGTCCGGCTGTGCCTCGACACTCCATTCCTTGAAATGCGGATTGCGCACCCAGACGAGAGCTTTGTTGGGATCATAGCTTTCGAATGCGTAGGGTCCGGTCCCG
Source organism: Mesorhizobium loti (assembly GCF_002858745.1). GTDB lineage: Bacteria > Pseudomonadota > Alphaproteobacteria > Rhizobiales > Rhizobiaceae > Mesorhizobium > Mesorhizobium loti_F. The sequence goes on from NZ_PJRO01000022.1 coordinate 12,112, forward strand.
GGTATGGGATCTATGCCGACATCCCTGGCGACGGTTTCCGCCGGCAAGATCGAGGCATGTGGCATCGACAGCTTGTCCAGGAACTCGCCGTCGGGTGCAGTGAGATTGATCGTGATGGTCCAGTTCGACTTGTCAGCAACAATGCCACCATCGAGCGTGCAGTCGTCCGGCTTGGCCAGGCAAGCATCGGCACCGATGATGTCCTTGTACCAGGTTCCGGACGTCGGGCTTGATACCTTGAAAATGCGTTGGAACGAGGCGACGACGTCGTCGGTGGTCAGATCCCTGCCATTCGAGAATTTGATGCCCTTGCGCAATTTGAAGATATAAGTCTTGCCGGCATTCTGAACGCTCGGCATCGCCTCGGCGAGGTCGGGAACAATGACAAGACTGTCAACGCCGCCGGCTTTGCGGAATGTCACGAGACCGTCGTAGATTCCGCCGTAGTAACTCCAGTAGAGCGGCGCGTAGTTGATCTGAGGGTCGATCGTTCCGCCGGCCGATCTGGAAACGACGCGAACTGTTCCTCCGCGATGCGCCTGCATCAGTTCGGCTCGATTTTCCGCAGCCTGGGACAGGCCCGGCAAAAGGCCGAGCGCAGCCAGCGCAATGCTTAGTGCAATTCCAGCAAAAGTACGCAGCGGTTTTGCGTCCTGAATTGCATAAAAACAAGGAGATGGAGCGTTTCCGCGTTTCCGCGAAAAGCGGAAACGCTCCAGCGAAGGCAGGATGCTGCTTTTTTCAGGCACAAATCTCTCCCGTTCCGCCGGAATGGCGGTCATACGCACTGCTCCTCCAGTGAAACCAGGAGGTGAACAGCACCGCTTCAGATGTTCCTGTTTCGCGAAGACTAGGTCGGCTTATGTTGAATGGGAAATTTATTTTGTTGCGTTTGTTGATTGAAAAATTTTATCGTAAAGCATGCTCAAATACGCCCAAAGCTTTTGTGTACTGGTTGAGGAATTGCACTACAGCAGGGCCGCGGCGCGTCTGCATGTGACGCAGCCGGCCCTGACCTATCAGATCAAGAAACTCGAAGAGCAGATTGGCTGCACGCTGCTGCGACGGTCGCCACACAAGGTCATTCTCACGGAAGCGGGGATGATATTGGCGCGGGAATTGAGCGTGGCACTGAACCACGTCAACCGAGCCGTCCAGATGGCTCAGGATGCAGCGCGCGGTGACGCCGGTGCATTGGCCATCGGCTATTGCGAATTGCCCGAGGCTGGAAACATGACGGCGATCATCCGCCGCTATACGGAATTGTACCCCGGGGTCGACGTCACCTTGCTGAATTTGCCGACCATCGAACAGGCCGATGCCCTCACTGCCGGCTCGATCGACGTGGCCTTCCTTCATCCGCCTTTGAACACGCCGCAACTGGTGATGCGACCGGCCGGCGAGGAATGGATTGTGGCTGCGCTCCGCGCGGACCATGCCTTGGCCAGTCAGCCCGTTCTCAAGCTGGCGGAACTGATGTCGGAACGCTTGATCGTCTGCGCCGAAGAGCTTGGGCCAATCATGTACAATTCAATACTGGCCGCTTGTGGAAAGGCCGGCTTCCAACCCAGGCTCCGGGAGGAAATGTTCAGGTGGCATTCGATGCTCGACCAGGCCGCCTCGGGCCTCGGCGTGGCGTTGGTGCCCGCGTCCCTTGCCGGCACCCATCCCCAACTGGTGTTCAGGCCAGTCGCGGATCTCGACGTGAAGCTGCTCACATCGATCGCAACGGCCGGAGAGCCGACTCGGCCCGCTGTGATCCGGTTTCTTGCGACGGCAATTTCATATCTGAATGGCGAAATGCGCCAATGAACGCTCTCACAGCCAATCTCACAGCCGTCGCAACAAGGAACTTGCCGCCGCGGAGCTGAAGCCAAGCCCGCTGCTGCGCGCCTCGCACTCTACGGTCACAGCGTCCGAAGCGTTTCTTTGCAGTGTCGGTGGCGGGCGTGAACCACGCTACGATGGTACCTTCAAGTCGCGGAACTGCGTCGACCGATTGCCCCAGGCATCAGCTTGGGCTCATGCACCAGTCACCGTTTCGTAGAAGCCGACTATGCTTTTACGTCGGCGGGCGCCGAGAGGCTTTGGCGAGGAAACTGCATCAGGAGCACCCGATAAAAGGATCGGTTCACGGTTGGTAAACCATCCATGGCCGATCGTCCCGGGCATGGCTGAATTGATTCCTTTCCCACTCCATTCGCGCGCTACCTTGGTCCGCTCGATCTCTGATGATCTGGAAGTCGTTCACGGTCCGAACGCCAACGCGTTCTGGCGAGAGCGCATTGCCGGTATCGTCGCGGGGTTGCGCGCGAATGGTGTCGCTGACGATGCGATCCGAACGGAAATCCTTGGCCTGCAGTCGGCTGTTCAATCCGAGTTGCAGAGGCGCGCCCGTTCTACGGCTGCGATCTAGCCCGGATAGCCGCCGTTTTTTCAAAGACGAACTTGTCGTTGTCGCACCGGTGGACCACCGGCTCGTATCTCTCGATCGCGTACCCGTAAGCGAAAGGGAGCCTTCGTACTGCGAGAACTAGACCTACGTCTCGTTCCTTTGCAGAAGTGGCAGTACGGGCTTCGAATGCGGCTTTGCGCCGCAAACAGCTCTGCCATCGCCTGAAAGCAGACATCGAAAGCGAGGCCAGGAAAGGTACCGGCTGCCTAAAAGGTGGGAGGGGTGTTGACCCAAAGTACACGGGCCGCGGTCTCGCCGGGGTTATTGTAGGCGTGCGGCAGTTCGGACTGGAACATGAAGGAATCTCCGGCCGTCAGCCGGTAGGTGCGATCCGCAACATGCAGGTCGATAGTACCTTCGAGGACAAATCCCATTTCTTCGCCGACATGGCTGATGGCATCGTGTCCACCGCCCTGGGGAGCCACGATGTGGATGTTGGCCTGGAGCAGTGACTTCGGACCGAGAGGTACGACCTGTTCAAGCAGCACCCCGCTGGAGTTCGGCCGGGTATTCATGTGGATGCGAGGGCGACTTCCACTGCGCACGACGAAAACAGCCTCTTCGTTGGCATGATCCGTGTCGAACAGATTCGACACGTTGATGCCCAACACCGCGACCAATCGATGAAGGAGTGTCAGGGATGGCTGAACCTTGTCGCGCTCGAGTTTCGAAACGAAGCTTTCCGAGCAGTCCACCAGTTCGGCGACCTGCTTCATGTTTAATCCCTTGATTTTGCGAGCATGTCGCAGGCGACCGCCGATATGAATTTTATCAACGTCTTGGGCCACGTTTCACGGTCTCCTGATTGCTGACGCAGATGATGAGGGAATTCGATAGTCGCATATGTACACTAGCTGGACTCATAGTAAAGTAGCTTGACAATGAGGAATTTGTCGGGTCTGTCTGTCATATCCGCGGGGAGGAAAACCTGCTTTAGACTTTGAATGCGCATCGCTGTTCCGGCTCTCCACAGGCCGCGATGCTGCGGTTCGTTCGGCCTTGGGTGATCACCAGGGGGCTGAGTGGCGAGAGTCATCGGAAGCAGGCCTTCTGCGTGGTCCGTATTGTACAGGAGCCTCGCCAAGCATGACATTGAAATTGATTGACTCTGCTCCGCAATGGCCGAACGGCGCCCGCTGTGCGGTATGTATATCGTTTGATGTGGATGGCGAAACGCTCGTGCATCGCCGGTTCCCGGATTCCGCGCCGGACCAAGTGGCGCTGGCCGCGCAGTTTCGCTACGAGCCTGCCGTGGCGATGCCGAGGCTGCTCAAAATCTTTGCCGCGCATGGCATTCGACAGACCTTCTTCATTCCCGGCTGGTGCATTGATCGCTATCCCGAGACAATCGAGCAGGTTCTCGATGGCGGGCACGAGATCGCCCATCACGGCTATGCCCATGCTCGCCCGAATATGCAGACGCCGGAAGCGGAAAGGGAGAGTCTCCAGGCAGGGATCGAGGCGATCAGGCGGGTGAGCGGTGCTCGACCGGCGGGATATCGAGCGCCGGCATTCCAGCATTCCCGTCATACGATTTCCCATCTGCTTGATGAAGGATTCGAATACGATTCCTCACTGTTCGGCGATGATGTGCCCTATCTCCTTGGGGATGACACGCGCTCGCTAATCGAACTGCCGACAGACATCACCCTCGACGATTGGACGAAGTTCGCCTGCCTGCCTGACTTTGGCTACATGATGCCGATCGCATCGCCTTCTGCCGCACTCGAAATGTACAAGGCGGAATTTGAGGCGGCTTGGCGTCACAACGGCATGTTTGTCACCGTCTGGCATCCCTTTCTGTCGGGCAGATTGGCTCGAGCCGAGATGATCGATCAGCTGCTGAGCCACATGCAGCAGAAGGGTGGCGTCTGGTTCGCGACGATGTCCGAAATCGCCAGGCATTGTCGTGGATTGATCGACGCCGGGGCCTGGAAGCCAAGGACGGACCGAATTCCGTTCAGCGCCGGCCCGCTGCCGTCTGGCACGCCAGGCTGATCGAGCGCTTCCACTGACTTTCTCGCAAGGTTTCAATCACGAAATGTCAAATCAAAGACACACAGTCGACCGCGCTCGGGTATTGGGTCGGCTGGATGAGATTTCCCGCATCGGTGCACTGGAGAATGGCGGTGTCTGCCGGCTCGCGCTTGCGCCTGAAGAAACACAGGCGCGCGCCAGGCTGATCGGCTGGGCGCAAGACCTGGGGTGTGTCGTCTTCGCTGATGCCATCGGCAATTTGTTCCTGCGCTTCGGAGACGCCGGTTCGAAGGAGCCCCCGGTGCTGGTCGGTTCGCATCTCGACACGCAGCCGGTGGGTGGCAACTTCGACGGGGTGCTCGGGGTCATTGCCGCGCTCGAATGCGTTGAAATCCTGGCTGCACAATCCGACCGTGCGTTTGGGCCCGTCGAAATCGCCATCTGGTGCAACGAGGAAGGGGCGCGGTTCAGCCCGACCACGATGGGGGCCGCGGTTCATGCAGGGCATTTTCCGTTGGCGGCCGCGCTGGCGACCACGGATGCAGGTGGCCAATCGGTGACAGCCTCGCTGCAGCAAGCCATGACGAGTTTGTGCGCGGCCGGCATCAGCCCGGCGCCCCGTGACCTCGCCGCAAACTACAAGGCCTATGTGGAACTCCACATTGAGCAGGGGCCGGTGCTGGAAAAGGAAGGCTGTGCGATCGGCATCGTCACCGACATCCAGGGGCTGGTTCAGTACAAGGTCGAAGTCCTCGGTACCGCAGGCCATGCCGGCGCCGTTCCGATGGAGGGGCGCGAGGACGCCCTGACGCGCGCCCGCGCGCTCCTGGCTGATATCGACAAGACGCTGGCGGCTTTCGAAGGTTTGCGTTTCACCGTCGGTCGTCTCGACGTGGCGCCGGGATCCATCAACACCATCCCTGCCAGGGCCGAATTCACACTGGATGTGCGGCACCCCGAAGCCAGCATTCTCGCGAGAGCCGCCGAGCAGATAGAGCTCCTGTGCGCCGGAGCACAGCTGACGCGGCTGATCCACCAGACGCCTGTTCCTTTTGACAAGCGCGTTGCGACCGCAATCGAGTCCGCAACGCGGCGCCTTGGCTTGAGCTCACGCAGAATCGTTTCCGGGGCGACCCACGATGCGGCACATGTCGCGGCATTGTGTCCGGCCGGAATGATCTTTGTCCCATGCCGGGGAGGCATTAGCCACAATGAGAACGAATATTGTGCGCCGGAACACGTCATCCAGGGCACGCAGGTCCTTGCCGACACAGTGATGGCGCTGGCCGAAAGGCGAGTTCAATGACGCGGCTCGTCGTCAGTCACTATATGCCGGCCGATCATGGCACGCATGTGGATTTCATCGTGCCGTGGACACAAAGGATCCAGGCAGCCTGTCCGACACTGGAATTCGAGTTACGCTTTGAAGGGCATGAACACGGGCTACTGGAAAACCAGTTCAGCCAGGTGTCCTCCGGTTTGGTCGATATTGCGCATTCTCCAGCCTCTCTGCCGGCAGGCCGCTTTCCGCTCACGAACCTGATGAATTTGCCTTTCCTGGTCGACGGCTCGCAGCAGGGGAGTGACCGCCTGTGGACCGCCCACGGTCCTTATCTCGAAGAGGAGTTCAGGCCGCTGCGCGTGCTTGCCCTGCATGCCGATAGCGGCGGCGTGCTCCACATGCGCGATACGGAAATCAGGTCGCTGGATGATCTTGCAGGCAAACGTATCCGCACGCCTGCCGGGGCGATCGCCGATGCCATGCGTGCGTTGGGAGCCGAACCGGTGCATCTGCTTCCGCCGGCCATCGGCCGAGCGGCGAGGGCGGGCGAGATCGATGGCGCCGTGATGGCGTGGGATGTCCTTGCCTATACCGGGACGCAGGACCTCTTCCGGCATCACTATGACGATGTCTTCTATGTCTCGCCGCTTTATCTGGTCATCAATCCCGACAGCTACGCCCGGCTGACAGAGGCGGAACAGCAGGCTTTGAACGCGCATTCCGGCGCCGACCTGACCAAGCGGTTTGGCGCTTACTGGAAATGCTGGTCCGCGCCGGGCCATGCCCTGGCGCTGCGCAAGGGCCACACGCTCGAGCCGCTTCCATCCGGAGTGCTTTCCGGCCTGCGCGCCGCCGCGGCGGCAAGCGTGCAGCAACATCTCGATCGGTCGATCGGCGGAGGGCTGGGCAACGCGCCCGGCGTCATCGCCATATTTTCTGGACGAAACCGGCATGTCTAGGGCCGGCCAAACAAGAAGGGGAGCGCGCGATGCCGCATTATCCGACATGGGATGAAACATTTCGAGGCAAGGTCTGGCGCACGACGCATTTCCCTCGAATCGAGGAAGACATGCCGACCTTCCTGGGTGTGCGCCACGCGCTTACGGAAGAGGATATCCAGGGGGCGGACGTAGTCATCATAGGCGCACCGTTCGTCGCCGGCTGGGGGCAGAAGTACAGCGGTGTCGACAAGACGGAGTGGATTTCCGCCACGCGACGCGTGCGTCAGCAATCGATCCGTTATCGATCGGGCTATATCCAGGATTTCGACCTCGACGTTTTCGAACATCTCAAGGTCGTCGATTTCGGCGATGCCGATATCCCCATCGAGACCAGCTATGACGGGCGCGCCGAAAAGATCCTCGAGGCGCAGGAGGCAACGATGGTCAAGGTGCGCGCGGCCCTGAAGGCCGGCGCCGTACCGATCGTCATCGGCCAGAACTCACCCTGCGGATCCTATGCCGTCGGTCGTCCGATCGCAGAAACTGTCGAGGGTAAGGTCGGCATGGTGAGCCTCGATACGCATTGGGATGCCTGGCCCTATGACTGGGCCACCATGAGCGAGCATGTCGCGGGTTCGACAAACTGGAAGGACAAGCTGTACCGCGACTGCCCGAACTTCTCGATGGCTCACCTGGTTGAAATCGGCGAGCGCGGAATGCTCGAGGATCCGGCGACGATCCGACGCTTCGTGAAGGCGGGCACGGATTTCATCCCGATGTGGCGTCTGCGCACCGAACTAGGCATCGAAGGGACGGTCAAGGCGCTCGACCGGGCTTTTGATGGGACGGATGCCGTCTATGCGCATTTCGACATGGATGTTCTGGGCGGCGCCGGTCCAAGTGACGGGGACATCCTCGGTGAACTGGCCGAGCCTATCGGCATGACCGATTACGAGGCGATCCGCCTGGGGCATGAGGTGGGCTTGCGCGGTGCAAACGGCCTTTCGTTCATCTGCATTCCGCCTGGGTCGGCCGTGACCTACCGGGTGATCGTCTACGTGATGATGTACTTCATGGCTGGCTTGGCGAAGCGAAAGATCGCCTCGCTCGGCAAGTGAACTGACCGGCCGTCGGAGGGGATATCGACCGATCGGCTGCACTTTATGTCAAGTGACTTTCTAAATAGGAATGCTACTTGACTAAAAGTACAGGCTCATCCATGAAAGGCAGATGCCTGTCTGCGGTCTAACGGATTAGTCCTGGCTGCGGCGCAGGAAGAGGGGCGGCATTCGGGTCGCCTCTTGGCACACAAAAAGAACACAAGGTTGGGGAGCTACCGTGGCTGCAGATGTTCTTCTCGTCGTCAATGTCGACAGCGATCCGGATCCCGTTTCGACCTATCAGGACGATGCCAGTATCCTCGCCAAATACGCGCGTATGCGTGAGATCATCGCACGCCATGCCGGTGGTGCGGCGGCTTGGACGCTGCTGACGGGATCGCTTTATCGCGACCGATTTTACGAAGGGGCCTTTGTCCCCTTCTGGCGCTCCCTTGCCGATGACGGCGCAGATCTTGTTATCCATCCGGAAGAGGATCTCTACGGTCCTGGCCCCGGAACTGAGCCGGAATCCTGCAGCTACTACGACACCGGTCATATGCGTGAGGTTATCCTGTCGCGTGCACGCAAGATGCGCGAAGCCGGGCTGCCGCTTTCGGCATATCGCGGCGGCTATCACGGTTTCACTGCCGAGATCGGCGCCGTCCTGAAAGAAGCGGGAATAGCTATCGAACTGTCATGCGCGCCGGGGATCGTCTGGACGCAAAAGGCAGCGGCCTGGGGCGATGCGCCACTCTCGGCCTACTATATGTCGAGCGCCCGGCAGGCCGAGGTCGCGGGCGATGATGACGTTGCTCCGCTCTTCGAAATTCCGTGGGCATGGGATGCCGTGGAGCCGGGCCTTTCTCGCCGGTTCGTTGTCGGCGAGAATTACATGATCAACGAATTCTCCACCCTCGAAGCCATGAAGCGCGTCTGGGACACGGTCGTGCGGCGTGCGTCGGAGCGGGGCGAGCAGCAGATCGTGTCCATGGTCTGTCACACCTACACCATGGGTCTGTCCGAGTTCGAAGAGCGCCTGACTTCGATCCTCGACCATGTGAGCTCAAACGGCGGCGAGATGGTTTCCCCAACCCGCGCCAAGGCGATCTACGACCAACGCATGCTTGGCGAAGCAGGCTGACTAGGCCGGGCTTTGCAAGCGGAACTTCCGCTCCCGCGACGGATGGTCGGGAGCGCGGGGACTCAAGAAAAACAAAGATGGGAGAACGACATGCGCAGCGCAATCATTGCAGGCATCGCCTTAGCCAGCCTTGCCTCATACTCGGGGGCCTTGGTGGCCGGCGAGATACCGCAATCGATACGTGACGCCGGAAAGTTGACGCTTTCGATCAACGCGACATTTCCTCCGATGGAATATGTCGACACGCAAACCAACACCTTCAAGGGACTGGATGTCGACCTCGTCGATGCGATCGCCGAGCGGATGAAGCTGAAGGTTGAACGCACTGACGGGCTGTTCAACCAATTGATCCCCGCGCTCACGACGGGCCGGACCGATTTCATTCTTTCCGGCATGATCGACAATGAGGAACGCCGCCAGTCGATGGATTTCGTCAACTATATGAAGGCCGGCGCGCAGTTCTATGTCCTCACCGACAGCGAATACAAGGATCCGGTCGAGCTGTGCGGGAAGGCCGTTGGCACGATCCGCTCCGCGAGCTATCTGAAGATCCTCGAGAAATGGAACGCCGATAACTGCGTCGCGGCGGGTCGCGCCCCCATCGAGATTATCGGATCGGAGAGTTCTCCCGATGTTCGCCTGCAGCTTCGCCAGGGGCGTGTCGTGGCTGGCGTGCAAGGTGGCGAGAGCATCCCCTTCACCAGCAAGCAGGAAGGGGGCGCCTATCGGCTCATCGGCGAGCCGCTGATCACGGCCTATTACGGTGCGGCCTTCCGCAAGGAGGACTCGGCTTTCCGTGATGCCTTCGCCGACGTGATCGAAGAGTTGATGGCCGATGGGACCTACAAGGCGATCTTCGAAAAGTGGGAACTCACGTCCCACGCACTTCCCCACGTGATGATCAACAGCGAGCCCCGTCAGTGATGAGTTCGCCTCGACGCGTATCCGACAATGCGGTCCCGGCAATGCCGGGACCTCTCAAGATCTCCGACTACCATGTCGTTGCGCGCCCTCGTTTAGGGCGATGGATTTCCGGTGCGCTGATCATCGCTATCCTGGCGATGATCGGCTACGCCTTTGCGACCGGGAAGATCGAGTGGGAGTATTTCTGGCAGTTCATGACGGTCCCGACCATTCTGGCCGGCGTTGCCAACACGGTTCTACTCGCGGTCCTCGCTATGATTATCGGTGTCGTGCTCGGAACGGTCTTCGCGATTATGCGCGGTTCCGACAATCCGATTATGCGATCCGTCGCTTTCGGTTACATCTGGCTGTTCCGTGGCACGCCCGTCCTGCTGCAGTTGATGCTTTGGTACAATCTGGCACTCGTCTTCCCGACGGTCGGCATACCCGGCGTCTGGTCGATGCGCATGATCGATCTGATGAGCCCGTTTTGGGCGGCCCTTCTGGGGCTGGGTCTCAACCAGGGGGCATATACCGCCGAGGTGATCCGTGCGGGCCTGCTGTCCGTCGACACTGGACAATACGAAGCTGCCAAGACCATCGGGATGACGCGGCTCAAGGCGTTGCGTCGCATCGTCCTGCCGCAGGCCATGCGTGTGGTCATTCCGCCTCTGGGCAACGAGTTCATTCTCCTGGTCAAGACAACCTCGCTGGCGAGCGTCATCCAGTTTTCCGAGGTTATGTACAACGCGGGAACCATCTACTACTCAAACGCCCGCGTCGTGGAATTGTTGTTTGTCGCAGGCGCCTGGTACCTGATCCTGGTGTCCTTCCTGACATTGTTCCAGATTCCGCTGGAGCGGCATTTTGCGAAGGGGAGCTTGTCCAGATGACCGCCGCCGATCTCGCCCGCCCTGAGGGCGGGCAGCCTCTCTTGCGCATCTGCAATGTTACCAAGAAATTCCAGGATTATGTTGCCCTGGACGATGTCTCGCTTTCCGTTTCCAAGGGTGAGGTGGTCTGCCTCATCGGCGGGTCGGGTTCGGGAAAGACGACCCTGTTGCGATGCATAAACCAGCTGCACGACATAAATGACGGCACGATCTGGCTGGAGGACGAACTGGTCGGGTATCGGCAGGATGGGCTAAAACTTTATCCGCTGACCGAGAAAGAGACCATCCGGCAACGTCTGAAGAGCGGCATGGTGTTCCAGCGCTTCAACCTGTTTCCGCATATGACCGCGCTGCAGAATATCACCGAGGGCCCGGTGCAGGTCTTGAAGACGCCCCGTCAGGTTGCGGAAGCAACTGCGATGAAACTGCTCGAACGTGTCGGTCTTGCCACCAAGGCCTCCAGCTATCCGAGCCAGTTGTCGGGTGGGCAGCAGCAGCGCGTCGCCATTGCGCGTGCCTTGGCCATGAACCCGAAGATCATGCTGTTCGACGAGCCGACCTCGGCTCTCGATCCCGAACTTGTCGGAGAGGTGCTGGCGGTCATGCGCGAACTGGCACATTCCGGCATGACGATGGTGGTGGTCACGCACGAACTCGGCTTTGCCAGGGAGGTCGCCGACCGCGTCGTGTTCATGGATCGCGGGGTAATCGTCGAAGAAGGTCCCGCTTCCGAAGTCCTTGTGTCACCGCGCGAGGCCCGCACCCAAGCTTTCATTTCCGCTGTCATCGGATAGGGCGTCTCAACCGGCGGCGAGTTCGCCGCTGGTCCGTTGGCCTGGATCGTCGCCGGTTGCCAATTTTCTGTGCTCGACAGTCAGCGCACTACGTAGGATTTGAGGCAGGCGGGTTCGATTGCAATTCTTCCGCACTTGCCGGACGAAGCAGGCCCAATGCCCTGCGCGCCATGAGGCAGTCGTCGCCGCCTGGCTCGCAGGCGCGGCAGACGTCCGGGCGGTTTTCATAGATGGAACACGAGGTCGATGTTCCGACTTTGCCGACAAGCGCTGAGCAGCGAGCACCATCGCAGCGCATCCCGCTTCCATCGCGGGAAACATTTTCAGGAGGAATTTGGTCGAGTTGAAAATCGGTCTCGGTCGAAAACCTCGGCCATGTCGACGAGTAGGAGCAGCACGCGCCACAAACGTTGCAGTCGAAACCGTCGCTGGAGAGGGATGCGGTCAAGATCGTTTGGCACTCGGGTGTCGGCGCAACCCTGGTTGTTGTGCCACTCGCGTGTTTCGCGTGCGCGGCGTCGAACAGATTCGCATTGATATCGAAGGAACCGCCATCTTGGCTGGCGCGCCAACCGAGACTGTCTCTCGATTATTCCACTCCGGCCACGGCTGTGTTCCCGATCGAGGGTGCTGGAGGGGCTCTCCGCTGGCGGCAAACTGTATAGCCATAATTCGTTCTGACGGTCAGTCGCGCGCATTGCGCAGGCGCCCGATCAGCGCCGATACCGCAGTGATGTTCATTTCCTCGGGCGACCAGTTCGTGGCCTCCTCGATGTGCCTTGGGGCGAGTTCGCGATGGGTGCTGCCGCTATAGGCGGCGTCCGGATGGACGGACGTGTGGCCGCTCTTGGCATCGTGGCGGAGATACTCGATCAGGTAGTTGGGGCATTCGATGCGACCACGCACGCCGATCCGCACCTGCGCGTTGCCATGGATGCGGCGGCAGCGTTCCAGTTTCTCAAGGATACGGCGGACATACTCGACCGGATTGGCGAGCATTTGCACTGCATCGGCGATGGTGGCGTCCGCCGCTATCGACACCAGAACGGCTCGCTTGGCCATCAGCGCTTTCCCTTGTGTTGGGCGGCGGATGCCGCCACGAGCTCTTCCGCTTCCTTTCCCAGGCGCAATTCCCGCAAACGCGCCGTTTTTTCTTCACGGGCCTGGCTTACGGCGTCGCGTTCCGAAAGGATCCGGTTCAGCGCCAGGGACTGCGTCTGCGTTTTGCTGAAGGACGCTTCGGCCTGGTCGTGCGATTTCTTGGAATTCGCGGTCACGTCATCTCGATCCTTAAAAAGAAAAAAGGCCAGGCGAATGCCCGGCCTTCCTGTGGCGTTCACCTCTCTACGATGCCAGTACATCCGTGGTCATCGGTGAGGCGAATGCCGATTTAGGCAGCTGTGAGCTGATCGGCCGACATTTTGCCCGACTTCGTGTCGCGCACCATTTCGTAGCCGAGCTTCTGGCCCTCTGCGATGCTGCGCATTCCGGCGCGCTCGACAGCCGAAATGTGGACGAAAACGTCCTGGCTGCCATCGTCAGGTTGAATAAAGCCGAAGCCTTTTGTGGCGTTGAACCACTTAACTGTTCCAGTGCTCATGATGAACCCTTTCCATGGAAATATTAATTTGCCCGCCGGGCGACTGCACAACGGAGATTATCTCGATTTTTGAAGGGAGAGGTTCGTCAAGGGCGCGTCTCACGCGCGGATAAACAAAAGTCAGGCAAACAAATATCGATTGGGCGTTCGTAATCTTCTTGAGCGCCGATGTCAAATTTTGGTTTGGGTCACTCCGATTCAGTCGCTGATTGTCTCGCGGTTGCGGTAGAAACCACGTGGCCCTGCGCTCAGCCCAGTGATGGGGTCGTGAGGCTGGGTCTCATCATGATATAAGTGATTGAAAATATTTGATTATTCGTAAATTCTGGCGGAGAGAGCGTCAGCCATTTTGCTGTCTCATGTCATCTCAGTCAATGTAAATAATGAAGCAATATCAATTTCTTAATATAATATTGCTGGCTCGCGCCGTTGCAATTCGTATCATCCAATGCCATTATTTTTGGGGGGTAAGATGATGGGATAGAAAAATGCCGAAGATTGCAAAGGAGCTTTCAGCGCTAGCCGTCAAGAACTTGAAACACCCCGGATCTACCACACCGGGCAACGCTGTTTTTGCTGTTGGCGGTGTTGCCGGGCTCATGCTCCAAATTACGCCGGGCAGTGGCCGGTCATGGCTATTACGCACAATAAACGTCAATGGCCGGCGTTGCGAAATGGGTCTTGGCGGCCACGACGTATCATTGCGCGAAGCCCGCGAGCGGGCGAGGGCGACCAAAGAAAAAATCCGCAACGGAATCAATCCGCTTCAAGAAAAGCGGGAGCGTCGCAAAGCCGCGATCGAGGCCGCAAAGCGCCATCTCACATTTCGCGATGCCGTTGACAAATTCCTTGCCGACACGCTGGCGGAATTCAGGAACGAAAAGCATCGGAAGCAATGGCAATCCACGTTAAATACGTATGCAATGCCCGTAATCGGCAATCTTGCCGTTTCCGAAGTCACCAAACATCACATGGTAGAAATCCTTAAGCCGATTTGGACGACCAAAACGGAGACGGCCACGCGTTTGCGGCAACGTTGCGAACGCGTGCTTGATTGGGCAAAGGCACATGGACACCGCGAGGGCGACAATCCGGCACAGTGGAAGGGGAATCTCAATGCCATGTTGTCCAAGCCAAGCAAGGTTGCGGCAGTCGATAATCAGCCCGCCGTTCAGTTGAAAGACGCACCCACGTGGTTCGCAGAATTGAGCAAACGCGAAGGCACGGGTGCACGGGCTTTGGAATTCGCAACATTGACCGCTGCGCGATCAGGCGAAGTGCGGGGCATGGAATGGCTTGAAATCGATTGGGACGCCAGGTTGTGGACGGTGCCGGCATCGCGAATGAAAATGCGGCGGCCGCACGTTGTGGCGCTATCCGATGCGGCAATGACAATCCTAACTGCGATGAGAGAGGCCGTGGCCGCCGACTCAGAATACGTGTTTCCGGCGATCCGGGGCGGCATGCTATCCGACATGACATTGAGCTCCACCATGAGGCGTATGCACGAAAGCGAGATCGAGGCGGGCCGCACGGGCTGGCTCGACAAGAACTCGAGGCGTCCAGCCGTTCCCCATGGTCTGCGGTCAACGTTTTCTGATTGGGCAGGAGAGTTGTCCGATTATCCCCGCGACATGCGGGAATTTGCACTCGCCCACGCCATCAACAGCGACGTTGAGGCCGCATACCGGCGCGAAACCATGATTGAGAAGCGCCGCGCCATGATGAGCGATTGGGCTGCGTTTTTGCGAGGCGAGAACTGACCAAAGCTCGAAGACATGAGCCTCGGCAACGCCGGCCTAAGGCGATAAGCTCGCGAGCAAAACGGAACGCTAAGCTGTTCAGCAATATCGATCGCTGATCGCATCGGTCGAACCGGAATTCTCAGCGTTGGCGCAGAGATGTTTCCGCTAAGTTTTATGGGCGCTGCGTGCTGCCACCCTAATTTCGCCTGACTAAGCGCAGGGGCGGAATCGAATATCTGCTTTATATGTTTGAATTGATTTAATAATTTACGAAATAAAAAAGACGATTACCCCTGAGGTAACCCAATTTCAAATCATACCCGTGTTTCGATTCCGTTTTCCACAGGAAATTGTACTATTTGAAACCTCTGTTAGCGGCGCCAGCCTCGCAGGTCCAGCTTAGTCGGACCTCATTGCGGTTCTCATCGCGATCATGGTTTTCGCCTTATTGCGCTAATCTCAGAGATATCATGGGCGACCATAACAGCTTGGTGGTTGGGGCCGGAGGCTCTCGTGCTCGCAATTGCGCACTAGCGGCCTGTCGCGGCTTTATGAACGGTTGAGCCCAGCGACGCCTACGCGTCGCAGACGTTCCCCGGTTTGTCGACAGTGCCCAGTTGATCTGAGGGAGATTTGCATTTGCGCCAGCGCAAAGCTGGCGGCCTCAAAACCATGGATAGATGCGCCAGACAGCCGTACGCGACGGCAAGCGAGAGGGTCGATTTATGAACAGCCGCTTCATTTGCGCGGTGCCATATCGGTGGTGCGCTGAACGCAACGGTCGGCAAAACCCTCACTAGTATCGGAGGCGACCATGGCAGGCGCGCTCGCCGGCGGCACCGCTATCATTGGCTTGACGGTCTTGATTCATACCTTTGGACTGATCGCCATCACTCATGTCATGGCAAGGCTCGTGGCAAAGTTTCGCATGCATGGCCAACGCAGCCGTGTGGTTGCCATGATCAGCGTCGTGCTCGGACTCTTTGCCGTGCTGACTGTTGAAATTTGGCTGTGGGCGGCATGCTACTGGCTGCTGGGGCTTTTGCCCGATTTCGCCACAGCGCTCTACTTTTCGACGGTCACGTTCTCGACCATCGGCTATGGTGACATTGTGCCTGCACCCAACTGGCGCATGCTCGCCGCGCTTGAGGGCATCAACGGCTTTCTGCTCATCGGCTGGTCGACCGCGTATCTGATTGCGGCGGGTACCAGGATTGGTCCTTTCAGGGCAGGGGAGCATTTTTGATGGTGTTGCTCGGCGCGGCCTGCTAGTCTCGCGCAAGCTTTGCCAGCGTCCTGCTGTCCGACTGCCCGCGCCGGGCCTTTCTCCTTCTGGAATGACAGGTGACTGTTTATTGACTGGCGGGATCGGATGGAAGGCTCGCGGAGCCAGCTTGTCCAAGCAAAGTCGTTTCGTCAGGAAACTTGGGAGTTGCGCAAATCGCTGGCGCCTTTCTCCATTTCCTTAGCCGCCTGTGGGCATTCTTATACGGTGACGAGGTGTTGAACTGGATCATGCGCCCCATGGTCCATTTCTCATACCAGACGCTGCCGTAAAGCTGTTGGTTGGTGCGCGTCTCGACAAAGCCAATGATCTGGCGCTTGGCAGAATCTAGACGTTCGAGCAGTTGCGTATATGGAACGCTGTCGTAGTCCCGATAGAATTTCTGTGCGAGCTTCCCAAGTTCGTTCCACTTGTAACCTGCATCGGGAAAATCAATCGGCTGCCCCGCCGCGTCTTTGGCAAGCCATTTGAGCACAAGCTCGTTCCAGCCGACCAGATACGCTACGAGGTCGATAACGCTCATCCGTGTCCCGGTCACATGACCGTCGAGTGATCGCTGATCGACCAAGCTTCCCGGAATTTCCCTTAGTTCATGGATAAGATTGGAATAGTTGTGCTCGATTGCCTTGAGGAGCTCTTCCTTGTTCTGCGGTACTTGCATCGCTGTGGACTCTATCCGTTCTAATCCGCAGCAGCTTCAGGCTGCCTGGCTGTGTGGCGCCGCGTCGACTGGTCCATAACCATACACGAAGGCGGGCCACTTCTCGGCGGAGATCAGCACCATCCCCTTATTTCAGCAACTCAACCCAGATTTTTGTATAAACCGCCTGAATATCGGGTGGGCAAGCGACGCTGAATTTCCCTTGAGCCTTGAACCCTTCCGGGATCACAATCTCGGGAGCTGCTTGCATATCCTCGGGCATGAATGCTTCCGATCCCTTGATCCCGTTTGCATAGCGGGCGAAGCTTGAAAGCAGGGCCGCATTTTCGGGTGCCATGATAAAGTTCAGGAAGAGTTTGGCGTTTTCGACATTCTTGGCATCTTTCAGGATTGCGGCATTGTCCATCCAAATCGGATAACCTTCTTTGGGATAGCCGAAGTGGATGGCAGGGTTCAGAAGTCGGCTACGGAAGGCTGCACCGTTGTAAGCAAAGCCGGCCGCCACATCGCCGCTCGAATACTGCTGGTTATTTCCATAATCTATGGAAATCCATTTGGGTTTGGCGTTGGTGAGGATATCGCGAACCTTTTTGAGCAGCGACATGTCTCCGGTGCAAGGCTCTCCGCCTGCATACTTGATCGCGAGATACATGACGTCGGACATCTCCGGCACCACGTTTATCTTTCCAGCCAGCTCGGCAGGTGGATCGAGAAATATGGCGGAGGTGTTGATGTCTCCAGAGTAGACCGACGTATTCACGATCACACCGGCTGTGCCCCATTGCCACGGAACAGAGTATCGGCGACCTGGATCAAACCCGACATCAATCCATTTCGGGTCGACGTTTGAAAAATTCTCCATGAGGTGAGGACGAGACTCAAGCAGGAGACCTTCCGAAATCCAGATTGGCATCACCTGTGAGGACGGAACGACCACATCAAATCCGTGACCGCCTTGGCGAACCTTGGCCAGCGCCGTATCATTCGTGTCGTAGTCCGTAATCGTCACCTGAACATCGTACTTGGTCTCGAATTTCTTGATCAGTTCGGGACTTGTGTAGTTCCCGAAGTTAAAGATGTTCAGCTTTCCTTCGGCATTCGCCGCGCTGGAAATAAGCAGAGCAGCAACGCTCACAAGCACTGTTTTCATGTCTTACCCTCCCTGTTTTCTGTTGGTGCCTGGATCGGGTCAGGCGCGGAATAGCTCCTGGCGCAGGAACATTTGTACGAAGGCCCCAAGCCGCTAGACCCGAGGTTCGATCAACACGGCTGCCCGATAAGGCGGAGTTCCGTACCAGCACATCTTGTCGAGGACCGCATCGCCAATTGGCAGGTCGACGACGTCAATCGGAAGTTCTTGATCCGTCCGTTCGAACCAGGGATCATTTGCCAGGAAGAATGTCTCATCGGCGGAATGGATCAGTATCCAATGGGGGACCGTTCGCCCATGGGTTTCCAACTGATCCACCAGGACGATTGCAGCGGCACCACGCCCGATCGCAGACCTCAGTTGCTCGATCGAAAACGCCTGCTGTTTAACCTCCACCAACGTCTCGGTGAGACTGGATCGCAGTTGGGCTTGAGCAAATGCGATGATGTCACGATTGGCATCGGAATCTTCGGCTTCAATAAGCACTGTGTCGCTTGTGCTAATAAAAACGCTCGTCGCAAATCCACGGGCCGCTGCCGCGAGCGCCACGCCATATGGATCACACCCCCCTGGCCCATCCAGTGAGACGACAGAAGTGGCTTCCCTCCACAGTTGAAGTTCCAGCCGTCGATGCGGAATGACAGACTGGTCGAGTGTCGCGAACGCCATCATCAGACATGCCGCGCCACAGGTGAAGTCGGTCGTCTGGGGGTAGAGAAATGTCGCGGAATTGATGAGAGGGGAGCGTTTCGTCAACCAACGTTGAAGATAGCCGCCCCGAACGCTGGATCGGTCCACGTTCAGCAGCGCGACAAAATCCTCTGGGAAATCGTCAGCTGCCCAATCAGCAGAGATCCGCCACGCGTGAATGCCTGCCTGAACTGACCAATCCTCGAGTGCCAAGAAAATCGCTGTGCCAATGGCGGCGCCATCGCCAGGAGAGTTGATCCACAGTTTGACGAGTCTTACCATTGTCGTTGTTGGGCGACGAAAC
Organism: Mesorhizobium loti; assembly: GCF_002858745.1. Lineage (GTDB taxonomy): Bacteria > Pseudomonadota > Alphaproteobacteria > Rhizobiales > Rhizobiaceae > Mesorhizobium > Mesorhizobium loti_F. Next base: position 31,033 of record NZ_PJRO01000022.1, read on the forward strand.
GCGAGAAGTGCTCCCACAATTTGGTTTTGCTGAAAAGCAACGAAAAAGAGTTGGTTTCGGTTGCCTGTTCCGACGTCCAGGTGGGTAGATAAGGTTCGGATCACAGTTTTCTCGATGAAATCTGCTTGGTCGATACACTTAACTATAATTTCATATGGCATAATCGATTCTTCTTGAGTTTCGATGTGCTTGGTTTTCTCTTTGATGACCGGTTTTTCTTGCGCAGGTTAATGCCGTGAATATCGGCGTACAAAACGACAATTTGGAACCAATTCATTCCACTCGGGAATGATAGGCTTGCAGAAATTGCCTCAGAGCCGCGGGCTGAACGTGCGCTTTACCATTCATAGGAGAGTTGGCTGTATGGCCGTCACGCTTGTGGGACCGACGCCTGAGCCAAAAAGAGACGTCACTTTTTGTTTTCCCAGGATGAGCTGGGGGTAATACTGCGGCGCCCTCGGCAGGGCCGTCGGTGAGGACCCAGACTCGCAGCGTTTGCGTTCCAAAGGCAAGCACTTCATAGTCGCCTACCATTTGCAGTGCCCAATTCGGAAACGTCATGCGCCGCGTTTTGCCCTCGCTACCATCGCTGACGATCTTCGAGGCGGCGGCGCGCCATTCGAGTTTTACCCGCGCTGCCGAAGAGTTGAACCTGTCGCAGAGCGCTGTGAGCAAACAGGTTCAGTCGCTCGAATCCTTTCTTCGCTTGCGCCTATTCGAGCGCATCCGGCAACGCATCGTGCTCACCGAAGCCGGCCAGCTCTATCTAGCCCGTGTCCGAGAGGCTCTCGAAATCCTTGAATCGGCGACAATGGAGGCACTCGCCTTTCAGGGCGGCGGTGGGATGCTCAACATCGCCACGCTGCCGACCTTCGGCTCACGCTGGCTCGCCTCCCGGATCGGTCGCTTCCGGGCGCTCCACCCCAGGATCGCGCTCAACCTTACGGCACGAACCTGGCCGTTTGACCTGGTCGAGGAAAACATCGACGTCGCCATCTATTTCGGCGAAAAGCCATGGCCCGGCGGTCTGTCAGACCGTCTTATGGGCGAGGAGATCATTCCGGTCTGCTCGCCGTCGCTTGTGACGCCAGAAGGACCGGTGAGACAGATCGCCGATCTCGGACGGATTGCTCTGTTACACCATCGAGCACGGCCACGCGCATGGAAGGACTGGTTGCAAGAAGCGGGCGAGGCCACAGTCAATCCTTTCCACGGCGTTCGTTTCGAACAGTTCGAGATGATCATCCAGGCGACCATCAGCGGTATGGGCATGGCGATCGTTCCGAGATTCATGATCGAAGCAGAACTGGCCGCCGGCACATTGGTTACGCCATTCGGCCGACCGATGAAGAGTCCGGAATCCTATTATCTCGTCTGCCCGGAACGGAAGAGCCATTTGCCGGCGGTGCAGGTTTTCCGGCAATGGCTGCTCGACGAGGTGGCGGCTTCTAAACGATCAACAGCCGTTGACCAACACATCCACTTTCAACGAGGCGAGATAGTTCATTCCATAGAGGAATGATTTGACGCGATCTTATCGTTTGAATGATCCTCGTCGGTCACTCTACTCTTCAGCGCGCGACGCCGGACATTTTCGATCTCGGTTTTGACGCCAAGCCGTTCCTCCAAAGAGGCGGTTTGACGCTGGCCGAAGGTTTGCTGGAACGGCGTCCAATGACAAAATGACAATGGGGAGTGAGGTAATGGGAACAGTCGGAAAACGAGCCGCCGGATGCATGCTTTCACTTGCATTGGCAACGACGGCTGTCATGGCGCAGGAACCTGATACGGCTGTGGTCTTGCGCGTCAGTGACGCGGATCGTTACGACCCACAGCGCTCCACCGCGCTGGCCGCGGCCGAAATCCTCTACATGGTCGGCGAAACGCTCGTCACGCTCGACCGCGACCTCAAGACCCTTCGCCCCGGCCTGGCCGAGCGCTGGGATGTCAGCGCCGACGGCCTTATCTACACCTTTCACCTGCGCCGCGACGTGAGCTTCTGCGATGCCAAGCCCTTTACCGCCAAGGCGGTGGTCGGCACGATGGATCGCTGGATCAACCCGGATTTCCCCGGCGTCAGCAAATGGAAGGCCGGCAAGGTAGAAAGCGTCAAGGCGCTCGATGATTACACCGTCGAATATCGACTGAAGGAACCCTATTCGGAACTGCTGTACCAGATGACGCAGTTCAATTTCATCATCATCGATCCAGCCCAGGCTGCCACGCTGAAGGACGATTTCGGCGTCGCCGCTTTCAACGGCACCGGGCCGTTCTGCTTCCAGTCCTGGACCCCGCGTACCCAGACGGTGCTGACCCGCCACGAGAACTATCGCTGGGGTCCGTCCTTCATGGCAAATTCCGGACCCGCAGAGGTCGCGAAAGTCGTCTGGAAGATCGTGCCCGAGGAGGCGACCCTTGCCGCAGCCCTGCAAACCGGCGAAGGAGACGTATCGTTTGCGGTGCCTTCCTGGGCTCTCTCCCAACTGCAGGCGACGCCGTCGATCCAGTTGCTTCGTCCCGAAGCGGGCTTCCGCACCCACTATGTCGGCATGAAGATCACGCGGCCAGTTCTTGGCGACAAACGTGTCCGCGAAGCCATCAGCCTGGCAATCGACCAAAGCGCCATCGCCGAAGCAATCTTCTTTGGCGAAGCCGAGGCGACGAAATCCTACTATTCCGAGGCCGCGCGCGACTTCAATCCGAAGATGAAGCTGGACGCCTTCGGCTATGACCCTGAGAGGGCCAAGGCTCTGCTCGACGAGGCCGGTTGGGTCTCCAAAGGCGACGGCGTCCGCATGAAGGACGGAAAATCCCTTTCGTTGATCTTCTATGGCTTCACCGATGAGTCATTCAAGCAGATGGCCGAGACGATTCAGGGCGACCTGCGCAAGGTCGGCGTCGACCTGAAGGTCGAACTCTACGATCCGACCATTGTGTGGGGCAAACTGAAGACCCAGGACTTCGATCTGTATCAGATGAGCTACCCGTATCTGAGCGCGGGCGACGCCATGAACCTGTATTTCCCGTCGTCGAACATGCCCACGCCCAACCGGATGAACTGGAACGACCCCAAGACGGATCAGTTGATCGACGCTGGTAATCGTGCGGTCTCGGCGGAAGCACGCTTCGCCGCCTTCGCCGAGGCTGGCGCCATCATCCACGATGCCGTGTTGTGGAAGCCGCTGGTCAACGAAAAACTGGTCGTGGTGGCAGGGCCGCGTATTGCACCCTTCAAGCCGCATGGCATCAGCGGCGCGCCTCTCTACGACGGGCTGGATCTCAAGCTGGCAAAATGACGGCGGCGGTCCGCCGTGCCCGCATGACAGCGGGCCCGGTGGACCATTGAAATGATGCCCGCTTGGGAGATGACAACGTGACACGACAGCTCCTTTGGCGCCTGTTGACCTCCATACCCGTCCTGCTCGGTGTGCTTCTGGTCGGTTTCCTGATGCTCCAGGTCATACCGACTGACCCCGCCATCATCATCGCGGGACCATCGGGAACCGCTGCCGAAATCGAAGACATACGGCGCCAGCTTGGCCTTGATGCGCCGATCCTGATGCAGTTCTGGTTCTATCTGCTGCGCGTTCTGCAAGGCGATCTTGGCAGGTCGATCATCAACAATGCGCCAGTCGGCGGCGAGCTTTTGACAGCGCTCGGGCCGACAATCGAATTGATGGTGGCAAGCCTGATCTGGGCGGTTCCGCTTGGTATCCTGCTGGGCACGCTTGCCGCCATGCGTCGCGGGCAGACCTTCGACCGCGTCGTCACCGCATTGTCGGTGGCCGGCGTTTCCGTCCCTGCCTTCTGGGTCGGACTTCTGCTGCTGCAGTTTGCTGCATTTCGGTGGCAACTGTTCCCGCTGCAAGGCCGGGGCGGGCCGCTGTGGACGTTCAGCGGAATGCATCATGTCGCACTGCCTGCATTGACCTTGGGGTTGATCTTCATCGGTCCGGTCGCCCGCATGACCCGCACGGCGGTGGTCGAAGTGCTGGGCGCCGATTTCATCCGGACGGCTCGTGCCAAGGGCGCTTCGGAATTCCGTGTCGTCACGAGACACGCCTTGCGCACGGCGCTGATACCCGTGGTCACTCTGATTGGCCTGCAGATCGGCTCGCTGCTCGGCGGCGCCGTCATCGCCGAGACCATCTTCGCCTGGCCCGGCATCGGCAGGCTGGCGGTCGGCTCCATCGTCTCCAGCGATTTTCCGATGGCCCAAGGCTGCATCCTGGTGCTTGCCTGCGGTTTCATCGTGGTCAACTTCGTTGTCGATGCACTCTACGGCCTGCTCGATCCCCGCATCCGGAGCAAGATCCGATGAGCACCGAAATGACCGCCCTCGAAACGGCCAAGCCCGCGATCGTTTCGCGACCCTATTTGCTCCGGCGTCTGGCACGTGATCCACTGGCTCTCGTCGCGTTGATCTTTCTCGTTGTCATCGTCGTCGCAGCCGTACTGGCACCCATGTTGGCGCCATTCGATCCCTATGACACCAATCTTCGGATGCGGCTCCGTCCGCCCAGCGGCCAACATCTGCTCGGCACCGATACTCAGGGGCGTGATATGTTGACCCGGCTTCTCTACGGCGCCCGGACGACGCTGGCTCTCGGCTTTGCCAGCATCGTCGTCGGCAGCTTGATAGGCACCAGCATCGGCCTGGCCTCCGCCTTCTATCGTCGGCTTGAGGGACCGCTGATGCGGCTGGTCGACATCCTGCTGTCGTTTCCGTCGATCCTGTTTGGGCTGGCCCTGGCCGCCATGCTTGGTGTCGGCATGGATAGCCTGGTGATTGCGCTCGGCCTGTCTGCCGCGCCGCCCATCGCACGTGTCGCCCGCGCCACCGCGGCCTCGGTGATGCAGGCCGAATACATGGACGCAGGGCGCGTGATCGGCCTTTCCGACGGCGCCCTGATCCGGCGCTATCTCCTGCGCAATTGTGCTGCACCGATCGTCGTCTACTGCTCGCTGCAATTCGGCGAGACGATTCTTCTGGCTGCGGCACTCGGCTTCCTCGGTCTTGGGCTTCAGCCGCCGACCGCGGAACTCGGCAGCATCGCCGCCGAAGGGCGCAGTTTCATCTTCCTGGCACCACATGTTTCGACCGCGGCTAGCCTGCTGATCTTCATGATCGTGCTGTCCTGTAACCTGCTGGGGGATGCGTTTCGCGACCTCACCGACCCGAAATTGCAGCGATGATCCGACATGCTCCCCTGATCGAAGTCCGCGGCTTGCGGGTCGGCTTCCAGACCGCGGGCGGTACCGTGGCGGCTGTCGACGACATCGAATTCGCCGTGTGTGCCGGGGAGACGCTGGCGATTGTGGGTGAGTCCGGCTCGGGCAAGAGTGTAATGTCGCTGTCGCTGCTGCGCCTGGTTCCGAGCGCCGTCACCACCGGCGAGATTCTGTTCCATGGCGAAGACCTGCTGAGCAAGCCAGCCCACGCCATGCGCGCTATTCGCGGCGGCCGCATCGGCATGATTTTCCAGGAGCCCAACACCTCGCTCAATCCGGTGCAGACGATCGGAGACCAGATCGTCGAGGCGATCCAGCTGCACCAGGCGGTTGGCAAGGCGGCAGCGCGCGTCAGGGCGCTTGAAGTGCTGGAACTGACCGGCATTCCTTCGCCCAAGGCCCGGATGAAAAGCTATCCGCACGAGCTCAGCGGCGGCATGCGCCAGCGGGCGATGATCGCGATGGCGCTGGCCTGCCGACCCGAACTGCTGATCGCCGACGAACCGACGACCGCGCTCGACGTCACCGTTCAGGCTCAGATTCTGGACCTTATGCGCGAGCTCAAGACAAGCAGCGGTGCAGCCATCATCATGATCACCCACGATCTCGGCGTGGTTGCCGAGATGGCCGACCGCGTCGCTGTCATGTATGCCGGCCGCATCGTCGAGATCGCCCAGGTCACCGATCTCTTCGACGGGCCGGAACACCCCTACACGATTGGGCTGCTCAGCTCGATGCCTTCGATCGACGGCGTCAGCGAAACGCTGACGCCGATCGAAGGCAATATGCCTGATCCACTGGCCATGCCTGCCGGCTGCCGGTTTCAGCCGCGCTGTCCTTTCGCAATCGCGCGGTGCGCCGTAGAGGCTCCAGAGCTCGTGACCGTCAGGCCCGGGCATTTGTCCGCCTGCTGGCGTGCACCCTTGCTGGACGGCCTCACCCAGGGAGGGCAACAATGACGTCACTCAACAGCGCAGACGCCCCGCTGCTGCAAGTCGAGGGGCTGAGCAAGAAATTCAGCGTTTCTGGTACCTGGCCATGGCAAAAACGGACGTTGAGTGCCGTCAACGATGTCAGTTTCAGTATTGATCCCGGCGAGACCTTATCACTGGTCGGCGAAAGCGGCTGCGGCAAATCAACTGCTGGGCGCATGCTGGTCGGGCTGACCGCACCGAGTTCAGGTCGTATCCTGTTCGAAGGCCAAGATGTCTCCGGCCAGTCCGCCAGCCAACAGCGCGCGATGCGCCGTCGTATTCAGCTGATCTTCCAGGATCCGTACGGGTCGCTCAATCCGCGCATGACCGTCGGTGAATTGATCGCCGAGCCCGCCTTGCTGCATGGGCTGGCTGACCACCGTGGCGCCAATGACCGGGTTGCCGAACTGCTTGGACTGGTTGGCCTGGCAAAGCGGCATGCCGGGCGCTATCCGCATGAATTCTCGGGCGGTCAGCGCCAGCGCATCGGCATCGCTCGCGCACTGGCCGTGGAACCGAGGCTGATCGTCTGTGACGAACCCGTTTCAGCTCTTGACGTGTCGGTTCAAGCGCAGATCGTCAACCTGCTGCAAGGTCTCCAGGAAAGGCTGGGGCTGAGCTACCTGTTCATCTCGCACGGCCTGTCCGTTGTCCGCCACATCAGCAACCGCGTCGCGGTGATGTATCTCGGCAATATCGTCGAGATCGGACCGAAAGCGGCTATTTTCGAGCGGCCATCGCACCCCTACACCAGAGCGCTTCTCGCCGCTGCACCCGTGGCACGACCGGGCGCACGTCAGGCTGGCATTACGTTGAGCGGCGATATGCCAAGCCCGCTCGATCCGCCCTCCGGCTGCCGCTTCCACCCAAGGTGCCCTTTTGCGATTGAACGCTGCCGGCAGGAAATCCCCGTTCTTTCACCTGGAGGTGAGGGGCGGCTGGTGGCTTGCCACCGCTGGCAGGAGATTTCTGCCTTTCAGACAAACACTTCCGGTGCGCGACATGCGCCGAAAACAGCCCGGCTGCTTGCACTCTATCGCCAGGCCGCCGCCGCCAATTCCAACTTGCGCATGAGCAGCACTTGAAGATGTCGACGCAAATCTGGACACGATTGGACTATGAAAGCCCGGGCAAGCAGATTGGCAATTTGCATTTGCCGCATTCGGTTCATCGCTCAGCCTATGGCACGATCGCCATCCCGGTTGGGGTGATAGCAGGCGGCAAAGGGCCAACGATGCTGCTCACCGCCGGCACCCATGGCGACGAGTACGAAGGCCAGGTAGCGCTAACCAAGCTGCTGCGGACGACCGATCCGGCCTCGATCAATGGCAGGCTGATCATCCTGCCAATGCTCAATGCGCCTGCGGCGCGCGCCGGTTGTCGTGTCTCTCCGCTTGATGGCGGCAACCTCAACCGCGCTTATCCCGGTGATCCACTGGGCGGACCAACCGCGGCCATCGCCGACTATGTCAGCTCCGTGCTGCTGCCGCTTGCCGATTTTTATCAGGATTTCCATGCCGGCGGCTCGTCGCTGAACTACCTTCCGTTCGTTTCAGTCCGTCGCAGTGGCGACCCGGAGCTCGACGACCGCGCCTTGGCTGCCGCGCGAGCGTTCGGAGCCCCGCATCTGCAAATCTGGGGTTATAGCCCCGATCCCAGGCTTTCGACCGCGGAGTCGAATCGCCAGGGCATCATCTCACTGGGTGGCGAGTTCGGCGGCGGCGGGACGGTGTCACGGCAGGGTCTGGCGCTCATCGAAAACGGCCTCCAGCGCCTGCTCGCCCATTTCGGCATGGTCGAGCAGATATTGGCCGAACCCTCGCCTCCTGCCATCGAGCTCGAGCTGCTTGGCCGCGACTGCTATGTCTACGCGACCGAGGACGGGGTGTTCGAGCCTATGACTGATCTCGGAGATCCTATCGAAAGCGGCGCCCTTTGCGGCATGATCCATGCGGTGGACGATCCGGCACGCCCCGCGACACCTCAGTATTTCGAAATCTCCGGCATCGTCGTGTGTCAACGGCACCCCTCGCTTGTCGTGCGCGGCGACTGCCTGGCCCACCTCGCAACTCCAAGGATCTGACATGGCCGAGCCTATCACTATCACTCAACTTCCCGATGGCCACGAAGCACCGCAAGGACTGCCGGTCGCCATGGCGGGACATCTTGCGATAACCCAGTTGGCGCGCGGCCGCGTCGTTTTCATTGCGCGTCGAGGCGATACCGTCGTTGGGCTGTTGATCGCGCGCACGCGCCGGACCACGACGATGCTGCGGATATCCTATTTCTGGGTCGAGGCCACGGATGTCGATCCTCATTCCATCGGTCGCGAACTGGTATCCGCATTGGAGCAGTTGTCGCTCGACCGTGACATCCTGACCTGGCGCATTGCCGCGGGCACTTCGGAAGATAGCGTTCCCGAAAACTTGAGAACGCTTACTGGCATTGCGGCTGCAGGGCCAGGTACGACATATGCGGAGCGCCGATTGCGGAATGACGGGGCCACGGCGACGTCGCGGACGCCGATTTATACCCAGACAACCGGGTTCACCTGCGGCTCCGCCTCGCTGATGATGGCCTTCGCCGGCCTCGATTCCTCGTCCGGCATGGATCGCCTTCTGGAAATCGCGATGTGGCGTCAAGCGACGACCGTGGTGTCGATGGACGGCCCAGGCGGCTGCGATCCTTACGGCCTGGCGCTTGCGGCAACATCGCGCGGTTATCCGGTGAAGGTGTTCATGAGTACATCGGAGGCGATCCTCATCGATCGCGGCAACACTGAAGCCAAGCGCGACCTGATGAGATTCGTCCAGGCCGACTTCAAAACCCGCGTGCTCGATGCTGGTATCGTTGTTGAAGAGCGTGCCTTTACCATCGCCGAACTGCGTGACGCCGTGGCCGGCGGGTCAATCGCGGTGGTTCTGATCGACCAACGAGAGACGCACGAACGCACAGCACCGCATTGGGTCGTTGTCCATGCGGTGAGCAAGGAGCATTTCCTCGTCAACGACCCATGGTTCGAGGTCGATGCGCTTGAAACCAGTACCGATGTCGTAGATCTGCCAATTCGTGACGCCATGTTCGATCGCATGGCTTGGTACGGAGAACCGCCGTATCGCGCAGCTCTGATCGTCGGACCAAGGCCTACAGCCATTTGACGTTGGCGAAACATGATGCAGGTGCTGTGAATTTGGAGTTCCACGCGTCTTTTTTCGGCAGAGGCGAGCACCAGATTCGGGCTATCGCTCCCGATGGTTTTCTTGCGGCCAGGGTTCCCTTGGGTGGACGACCCGGCAGCTTGCAACAATGCCGAATTGGTTCCCGAAATCGCAGGTCACCCTAGGTCTTGCAGGGAGGCATCTCGTCCTGGAAGTCGATGGCAACGCGCTGAAGCAAGAAAAGCTGCGCACCCTGTTTGATGACGTTCGCAACATGCCACGCGACGAGCGCATCCCGAGACAGTCCGTTCGCTAAATCGGTGACGACCATCGACGACGAGGCCCAGCGTGGCAAGGCGATGGAATTGTTATCCAAGCTTGCCCAGCCGGTAATTTTCATTTGCGCCAGCGCAAAGCTGGCGGCCTCAAAACCATGGATAGATGCGCCAGACAGCCGTACGCGACGGCAAGCGAGAGGGTCGATTTATGAACAGCCGCTTCATTTGCGCGGTGCCATATCGGTGGTGCGCTGAACGCAACGGTCGGCAAAACCCTCACTAGTATCGGAGGCGACCATGGCAGGCGCGCTCGCCGGCGGCACCGCTATCATTGGCTTGACGGTCTTGATTCATACCTTTGGACTGATCGCCATCACTCATGTCATGGCAAGGCTCGTGGCAAAGTTTCGCATGCATGGCCAACGCAGCCGTGTGGTTGCCATGATCAGCGTCGTGCTCGGACTCTTTGCCGTGCTGACTGTTGAAATTTGGCTGTGGGCGGCATGCTACTGGCTGCTGGGGCTTTTGCCCGATTTCGCCACAGCGCTCTACTTTTCGACGGTCACGTTCTCGACCATCGGCTATGGTGACATTGTGCCTGCACCCAACTGGCGCATGCTCGCCGCGCTTGAGGGCATCAACGGCTTTCTGCTCATCGGCTGGTCGACCGCGTATCTGATTGCGGCGGGTACCAGGATTGGTCCTTTCAGGGCAGGGGAGCATTTTTGATGGTGTTGCTCGGCGCGGCCTGCAAGTCCTGCAACCGCGCCCGTGTATGGTAGGCGATCATGGCTTCCTCGTCTGTCGGGACGATGCGCACTTCGACTGAACTGGCTTTGGTGCTGATCAGCGGCGCATTGCTGCTGTTGGCATCCTCGTCGATCGTCACACCCAACCATTGCAGGCGCTCACATACCGATTTGCGGATCACCGGTGAATGTTCGCCAATCCCGGCCGTGAACACGATGCCGTCCAGGCCATTCAAGGCGGTTGCAAGGGAGCCGATCTGGCAGGCGCACCGATAAACGAAAAGGTCGATCGCCTCGCGCGCATGCGCATGCGTACTGGCAAGCAACACCCGCATGTCGCTTGCCATGTTGCCGGACACACCGAGCAGGCCGGAGCGGCGATAGAGCAGATCCTCCACTTGCGCCACCGTCATGCCTTTCTGCTGAAGAAGATGGAGCAGCACACCAGGATCGAGCGTTCCGGGACGTGTCCCCATCACCAGTCCGTCCAGCGCGCTGAAGCCCATGGTCGTTTCAATGCTGCGACCGTTAAGCAGCGCACAAAGGCTTGCTCCATTGCCGAGATGCGCTGCAATGACGCGTCCTTTCGAAAGAGGCGGGGAGACCTCTTCCAACCGCCTGGAGATGTATTCGTAGGACAATCCATGGAAGCCATAGCGGCGAACGCCTGCAGCCTCGTAGTCGCGCGGCAACGCAAGCCGGGTCGCCAACTGCGGCATCGTGCCGTGAAACGCGGTGTCGAAACACGCCACCTGTGCAAATTCCGGCCGCAGTCTGCTCAGGGTGCGGATTGGAGAAATATTCTGGGCTTCATGAAGCGGTGCAAGCGGCACCAGGCCGTCAAGAACGGCAAGCAGATCAGCCGTCACCAATTGCGGTTCGGACATGTCATGGCCGCCGTGAACCACGCGGTGGCCAACCGCCACTAGCCTTGCATCCTTCACTTTGGTCTCGATCGCGCTGAGCAAGGGAGGGAGGATCGCATCGATGTCTCTGCTTCCTTCCCAAACCACATCTTCCAGTGGCGTACCATCGGCACCCCGCATCTCCAGCCGTGGTGAAGTGGCCAGTTCCTCAACGCCACCGCGCAGCAGAAGGGATGGCCATCCATCGCCCGCGACCGAAAACAGCGCGAATTTCAGGCTGGAGGAGCCGACGTTCAGCGCCAGGATCGTGTCAATCATAATGCCTCCGCAGGTCTTCTCGGCAGCTAGGTGACCCATTGCCTTGACCGACATCAAGGACAAATCCGCACAGCTTGTCATGTTGAGGCTATCTTTGTCCGTTTCGATGGGCGCTTGCCGCGACGGAAGCGGCCTTTCGTGACAAGCCCGGAGAACCCGCAATGGCCGATCAGAACATGCACGCATCGAGTTCCGTGCTTGCCCAAAGCGAGCTTGAGATGATCGACAGGTGGTGGCGTGCCGCCAACTATCTGTCTGTCGGGCAGATCTACCTGCTCGACAATCCACTTCTGCGCGAACCGTTGACCAAGGAACACGTCAAACCACGGCTGTTGGGGCATTGGGGGACAACACCCGGCCTGAACTTCATCTATGCCCATCTCAATCGTGTCATCCGGCAGACCGACGAACAGGTTCTCTTCATCGCGGGACCCGGCCATGGCGCTCCAGGCGTTGTCGCCTCCACCTGGCTGGAGGGCACCTACAGCGAACTCTATCCGGAGGTGTCACGGGATTTGGACGGCATGCGCCGCCTGTTTCGGCAATTCTCCTTTCCAGGCGGAATTCCAAGCCATGCTGCGCCAGACACACCCGGATCCATTCACGAAGGCGGCGAACTTGGTTATTCGCTGAGCCACGCCTTTGGCGCCGTGTTCGACAATCCCGGTCTTGTCGCAGCCTGCGTCGTCGGAGATGGGGAAGCCGAGACTGGACCGCTTGCCACGTCCTGGCACGGTAACAAGTTCCTCAACCCCGCCAGCGACGGCGCGGTCCTACCCATCCTGCATCTCAACGGGTACAAGATCGCCAATCCGACCGTGCTCGCCCGCATTCCGGCCGCGGAATTGAAGGCGTTGTTCGAAGGCTATGGTTACGCTCCGATCCTCGTCGAAGGCGAAGAGCCGCAGGCCATGCACCGGGCGATGGCCCGCGCGTTCGACGAAGCTTTTGCCGCCATCCGCGCAATTCAGGACAAGGCCCGTGGCGGCAGCGGAACGGAGCGGCCGGTCTGGCCGATGATCATTTTGAAGACGCCGAAAGGCTGGACCGGTCCCAAGACGGTCGATGGGCTCAACGCGGAAGGATACTGGCGCTCGCACCAGGTTCCTTTCACCATGGAAAAGCCGGAGCATCTGGGCCTGCTCGAAGAATGGCTGCGAAGCTACAGACCCGATGAGCTGTTCGATGAGGCCGGCCAGCTGAGGCCCGAAATCGCGGCCATGTCGCCTGAAGGCGAGCGGCGCATGAGCGCCAATCCCCATGCCAATGGCGGGGCGTTGATGCGCCCGCTCAGGCTGCCGGACTTCAAGGATTATGCGGTCGCGGTCGATACCCCCGGGAAGGCGGATGCGGAATCCACGCGTCTTGTCGGTCGTTTCCTGCGCGACGTGCTTAGCGCCAATTCCGAAGCCCGGAATTTTCGACTGTTCGGCCCCGACGAAACCGCCTCGAACCGTCTGCAGGATGTTTTTGAGGTGACCAACCGCACCTGGAACGCCGAGACATTCGGCTATGATGACCATCTGGCGCCCGACGGTCGTGTCATGGAGATCTTGTCGGAGCATACCTGCCAGGGCTGGCTCGAAGGCTACCTGCTGACAGGCCGGCACGGCTTCTTTTCTTGCTACGAGGCCTTCATCCACATAGTGGATTCAATGTTCAATCAGCATGCGAAATGGCTGAAGACCTCGAAGGAGGTCGCCTGGCGGCGGCCGATCGCCTCAATGAACTATCTTTTGACGTCGCATGTCTGGCGGCAGGATCACAACGGGTTCAGCCACCAGGATCCCGGTTTCGTGGACCACGTCGTCAACAAGAAGGCTGATATCGTGCGCGTTTATTTTCCGCCCGACGCCAACACCTTGCTTCATGTCACCGATCACTGCCTGCGCAGTTGGAACCGCGTCAACGTCATCGTTGCAGGCAAGCAGCCGCAGCCGCAATGGCTGACGATGGACCAGGCAATCAAACACTGCTCCAAAGGCATCGGGATCTGGGAATGGGCAAGCAATGATGAGAATGGCGAGCCGGATGTGGTGATGGCTTGCTGCGGCGACATCCCGACCCTGGAAACCCTGGCGGCCGTGGATCTGCTGCGAGAATATGCCCCGGATTTGAAGGTTCGCGTGGTCAACGTCGTCGACCTCATGACGCTGCAGCCGAAGATGGAGCACCCGCACGGGCTTTCGGACACAGAATTCGATGAACTGTTCACCAAGGACAAGCCGGTCATCTTCGCCTATCACGGCTATCCGTGGCTCATCCATCGCCTGGCTTACAAGCGCACCAATCATGACAACATGCATGTTCGCGGCTTCAAGGAAGAAGGCTCGACGACCACACCCTTCGATATGGTGGTACGTAACGACCTGGACCGCTTCCATCTGGCAGCCGACGTCTTCGATCGGGTTCCGCGGCTGAGCGCATCGGCGCCTCATGTCAAACAGCGCATCCGTGACAGGTTGATCGAACACCGGCTTTATATCCGCCAGCACGGCATAGACATGCCGGAGGTTCGCAACTGGCGATGGCCGGCTGTGCGATAAGGGATCGCACTCCACCACGTCCTGGCCCGTATCGGTGATGCGGGGAGGGACGTGTGGCGAGTTTCCGTGTCGGTGGGCGACGCGTTATTTTTAGCCGGAAAGCCCGCGCTTTGATTGCCGTCAAGGCGCAAATATGGGCCGGCCGACTATCCTTGCCTGCATCCACACAGGTTGCGGCAAGGGAGTTTCCGGCCATGGGCTACAAAACCATCCTCGTCAATCTCGACATCGACGGTCCAGTCGTCCCCACGATCAAGGCTGCCGCCGATTTCGCGCAGCGCTGCCAGGCCAAATTGATTGGTTTCTGCGCTGCCGACGCTCCTTTGCTGGTGACAGGTGTCGAAGGTGGCGAGATGGCAGCCGAAGCCTGGCAAATGATGCGCAAGGAAATCGCTCGCCGTTTCGAAGCGCTCCGTGTCGAATTCGAGAAGATTGTCGGCCACACGGTCGAGGCTGAATGGCGTGATGGCTTCGAAAGCCCAAGCCAGGGGCTCGCACGCGTCGCTCGCATCGCCGATCTCATCGTCATGAATGCGTCCGAGGGGGCAGCCACTGGAGACGCGTTCCGAACCTGCAATCCTGGCAGCGCCGTCTTGCAGGCTGGCCGTCCGCTGCTGATCGCCGCAAAGGGCGCGGATCGGCTGCAAACGAAAAAGGCGACGGTTGCCTGGAAAGATACGCGCGAATCCCGCCGTGCCGTCGCGGACGCAGTTCCCCTGCTTGCCATGGCGGAGGAGGTCGACATTGTCGCCGTTGCCGACGAGATTGACACGTGGCTTCGCGAGAGCCTCGCCGATGTCGCGTCGTTTCTGGCAGGGCATGGGATCCAGGCTCGGACCCATGCCATCGAGGGTGCCAACGACAGCGACGCTCTCATCTCCTTCCTGAAGCAAAGCCAGGCGGATCTTGTCGTCTCCGGAGCCTATGGCCACAGCCGTTTACGCGAATGGGTCTTCGGCGGCGTGACGCGCTCGCTGATCGACCAGATCGGTCTCAACCGCTTCCTCTCGAACTAGCGAAGTCCATCGACCAAACACCGGATGTCGTCATGCAACGTCGTATCGTGATCATCGTTGGTCATCCCGATCCCAGCCCAAAGCGTCTTTGCCGCGCCTTGGCTTCCAGCTATGCCGAAGGGGCTCGTCTGGCTGGGCACGACGTCCACGAGGTTGACGTAGCCAAACTGAACTTCCCGTTCCTGCGGTCCATGGATGAATTCCGGCATGGAATGATCGCGCCTGACCTGAAAGAGGCGATCGAGGCCATAAAACATGCCGATCATCTGCTGTTTGTGTTCCCGCTCTGGTTGGGAACCATGCCCGCGCTGCTGAAAGCGTTCCTGGAGCAGGTCATGCGTCCAGGCATCGCTTTCGCCTATGCGCAGGATGGTGAGGCTGGTCTCACCAAAAGCCTGTTCGCCAACTGCTCGGCGCATATCGTGGTTACCATGGGCATGCCCGCTATCTTGTATCGGTTATGGTTCCTTGGCCACGGTATTGCGGGGATGCGTCACGGCATCCTCAATTTCGTCGGCATCCGGCCGGTCCGCCAGACATTTCTTGGCTCTGTGGAAACCGCCACAGATGCCCGACGCCGCAAATGGCTCGATCGGATGCGTTCGCTCGGGGCGCGTGCCGGCTAGATCGGTTCGACATTCTGATCATAGCAACGCCCCAAGCAGTGGCCGCGTGTCGACGCGTCGACGACGGAGCCCCTAGAGTGGCCTTACTGCGCGTCCCGATAGAAAAAGGGGCGGCTCAAGAGCCGCCCCTTCGAATGGCGCATGGATCTCTCAGCCCACCGTAATGCGATCTTCGACGGATTTGACGCCGGGCGCCGACCAGGCGGCACGTTCTGCCGCCCTGCGCTCCGACCAAAGCTTTACCTTGCCTTCAAGCCGGACTTTGCCGTCTGCAAGCACATCAACCGTGATCTCTTGTGCTTCGACTTCCGCGTTGCGTTTGAATGCCTCTTCAATGCGTTTCCTGACATCGCCGGCGGAAGCTCGCGGTTTGATGTCAATGTGGTTCGAAACCGCGGTTACGCCGGCCAGACCTTTCACCGCATCCGCGGCGGCCGTCTGCTGATACCACCAGCCCACTTCGCCCCTCAGCGTTATATGTCCTTGCTGAACAGTTACCTGAACGGCACCATCAGGTATTGAGGTCGACCAGTTGATCGAGTCGACTGCGCGCTTGGCGATCTCATCGTCCGCGGTCCGGTGTGTGCCAGCAGGCCTCACTTCGATTTCTTCGGCGATGCCTTTGACACCTTTGACACGACGGACGACCTTTTCGGCAGCCAGCTTCTGGGCATAGGTGGCGACGTGGCCGCTCAGCGTCACGATACCGTTTTCGACAGCCACACCAATGTCGGCGGCATCGATACTTGGTTCGAAATCGAGTTCATCGATGATGTCTTGTCTCAATGCACTGTCGCTCATCGCGCTCACCTCACAAATTGGCGGGTCATCCGCCTTCGCAGTCTCCATTCTTATGCGCGACAGAGGCCGACTGCCTTGATCGGAGTCAAGATTGGTCTCCTGAAACCGGCCACGGTGGCGTGATCCTGAATGGCTGGCATATGGCTGACGGAGCATGCCGTGCGCATTCAGACCATCTGATGATTTTGATTTCGCTCAAGGCCGCAGAAAGAGCGTTCCGGTATAAGTCGAAACTGCGTCCGAGCCGCCAAGCTCGTGCGAGCCCAACCCAATCCATCGGCAGCCAATGGGTGGCTGGCCGCTGCCCTAAAGGGCAGGGAGGTACACATGCCCTAAAGGGCAGGGAGGTACACATGCTGATACGTTCGCTGAGCAATCTGGAGTGCACTCATCTGCTAATTTCGACGCGGGTTGGTCACCTGGCCTGCGCGAAAGACAGCATCCCCTATGTGGTGCCGATCTATTTTGCCTTTGAGCACAACTATCTTTACGCCTTTTCCATGCCGGGCAGGAAAATCGACTTCATGCAAGCCAATCCAAAGGTCTCGGTCTGCGTTGAAGAGCATGGCAAGGGCCGCGAGTGGAAAAGTGTCATCGTCGACGGTTCTTATGAAGAGCTGCCGGACCGCCTTGGTCACAAGCAGCAACGCGATCACGCCTGGTCGTTGCTGAGCAAGCATCTGGATTGGTGGGAACCCGGTGGTCTCAAACCGGTGACCCCGGCTCTCTCCGATCATTCCGATCATGTCTTCTTCCGGGTCTTTGTCGATCAGGTGTCGGGGCGTGAGGCTAAAGAAACGATCTGAGATGGGGCGGGTTGGCGCGGTCACGGGCCGTAGCGTACCTGCCTGGACGTTAGGGCAGGGCGGCTTGCAGCCAGCCAGGCCCGGTCAGGGCCGATTGGATAGAGAAGATGGAAACACTTCCCTTTCGTCTAGGCCTTGCGCTCGCGATTGGTCTGCTTGTCGGTTTCGAGCGTGGATGGCGCGAGCGCGACGAACCCGATCACAGCCGCACCGCTGGCATACGCACCTTCGGAATCACCGGACTTCTCGGTGGAATCTTCGCAGCCCTCTCACAGGCGGTGGGCTCGAGCGCGGTTTTGATCGCTGGCTTTATCAGTTTTGCAGCGATCTTTACCCTCTACAAGATGCGGGAAGCTGCCTCTGAAGTCGACTTCAGCGCTACCGGACTGATCGCTGGCCTCAGTGTCTTCGCACTCGGCGCCTTGGCGGTCGTGGGAGACATGCAAACGGCGGCAGGAACAGGAGCAGCCCTTGCTGCCGTGCTTGCAAGCCGGGAATATCTGCACGGCATGCTCAAACGCCTGACATGGACCGAACTGCGATCGGCGCTGATCCTGGCCGTCATGACGGCAGTCATCCTGCCTCTTTTGCCAAACCGGACAATTGATCCTTGGGCAGCGCTGAATCCACGGGAAATCTGGCTTTTCACCGTCCTGACTGCCGCGATCTCCTATCTCGGCTACATCGCAGTGCGCATTTTCGGCGCGACGAGGGGTCTCGTGGTCAGCGCCGCCAGCGGGGCGTTGATCTCCTCGACAGCGGTCACCCTTGCCCTTGGCCGCAGTGCCAAGAGCGGCGACGCGGCGGCACCCATGGCCGGTGCAGCGTCGCTTGCGGCTTTGGTGTCTATCTTGCGTGTGTGCCTCGTCGTGGCCGTCATCGAGCCGACGGTGCTTGCGTCGATCTGGTTGGCGGCCTTCACCGCGGCGGCGACATTCGCTGCCGGCGGAGCAATCTTGCTCTACAGGGGGGCGGATGGTGCCGCCCTTGAGGCATCCCACCGCAGCCCTTTCGACTTGGGCCCGCTGCTGCTGTTTGCGCTGATGCTGGCAGTGGTGTCGGTTTTGAGCAGCGCGATTGCCCTCCATGTCGGTACGTCAGGGCTGCTGGTGACGTCGGCGCTGTCGGGCGCCGTCGACGTCGACGTGGCGGTGCTGAGCGCCTTGCGTTTGGTTGGAACTGCGGCGAGCGTCGATGGCGTGGCCAGAGCGGTCCTGGCCGCAATGGCCATCAATGCCTTGTTGAGGGTAGCGATAGCGGTGATCGCCGCTCCGCTGCGCTTCTGGTTTCCCTTGCTCAGCGCAACGCTGCTGGCCCTGGGTTTGGCGGCAGCGGTGTTCGTCGTGACAATTTCCCCACCACCGTTTTGATGCCGATCAAAGCACGTTTGTCACGAGCCGCGCATTTTGAGCGGGAGAAAGGAAATCATCATGACCCTTGTGACCGATCTGACCCCGAAATTCCGCCATGTTCGGCTTCTGCTTGCACGCGAAAAGGGACATCCCGGAGGAGATCAGAAGGCGGGTTACGACCTGTTGGTGCCGCTGGACGACAGCGGCCATCTCGATCCTCACGAATGGAAGACCCATCAGGCCGTTTGCCGGGTCCGGCGCTTCAGCGATGAAGGGTCGGCACAGATAGGACAGCTGCGTCGCAAGCCGGGCGGCCAATGGTACTTCGACTATGAGGAGGGCGACCGCGACGATGAAATTGGCTTTCGGCTCGGCGCAGAACGCTTTGTCATCGGCGAATATGTCTCCATCGGCAAGAAGGATGAGTTGCACACCTACCAGGTGGCGCGCGTCGAAAAGCCTTAGCCTGCGCAGGCTGGTGGCGACGGCTCCAGTCAATATGTATTTTCACGCTGTCTGAGCCGGATCCCGACAGTCCTGGCGGATTATGCTCTGCACCTTGCCTGACATTGGATCAGAATCGATAGGTCATACCCAAAACAGGTCCGCTTAGCTGCGTATCGTAGACGTGACCGCCATGGTCGTAGTCGACATCAAGCGCCTTGTACCCGAGCGAGGCCGAGAAGTGATCGTTGAAGGCATAGTTGACGGTCGCAAGCGCTGACCATGTGAGATCGGACCCAGCGCCGAAGCCGCCGATGTCTGCCTGCGCCTGCAACGACAGTTTTTCGGTCAGGGGAAGGAATGCACGAAGCCCCACGACAGGGTCGATCCATCCGAAGCTCTCGCCATGCGTAGCCGATACCGTTCCGATCAGAGGATGATTTGCCGTTACCGTCACGTTGTTCGAGATGTGCCAGAAGCGCGCGCCACCAAGCGCATCGAGCGTGAATTGCGGCGTGTCGATAATGCGGTAGCCGCCTTGCAGCGTTGCCATGAACTGTTTGGTGTCTACCGTTGCGTCGACGTTTGCGCCCGGCGGTATCACTGCGCCCAGTCCTGGAATCTGCATCGCCGGTAGCGGGCCGCTGCCATGGCTGTCGGTGGTGTCGACATACATGACGTCGCCCGAGAAGACGAACCGGTCATAACGCGCCCATACATTGACGAAGCCGCCGAGATTGAGGTCGTCCATAACGTCCGAGAATGACTTTTCGACGCCGATGGTCGGTCCACGGCGGAATGGCGATATGTTGCCGTCGAGGCCGGCGGCCCACATGTAGGGGGTGACCTGCAACGACCAGTTCGGACGCTCGGCCGGGATGAACGCTGTTTCTTGCGGGTGGTCAGAACGCACATCCACAGCATAGGCAGCCTGGCCGCTACACAGACCCAAAACAACGGCAACTGCAAATCTGTTCAACGGAACCCCCTTCAGAATGAAAGCGTATTCTTGTGGATGCGCCCGTCTTTCATGACGAGCTTCATCGTCTGCTCGGGATCGGCGATCAGCGAAATCTCCTTGAGCGGGTCACCATCGACCACGAGGAGATCGGCATAGGCGCCGGCCTCGATCCGGCCGATCTTTCCCGGATAGGGATTGCGTGGTCCGGAAAGGCCGGCCAGTTCCGCATTGCCGCTGGTCAGGAGTTTCAGCACGTCCGCGGCGTCGTACCACCGAGCAAACTTGGCGAGTTGCTTGCCCTGGGTCGCTGTGCCCTTGGGGTTGAAGAGGATGTCGGTGCCAAGGGCCATCTTGACGTTATGCTTGCGGCCCAACTCGACGGCCCGTGCCGTTCCGTCCGCGATCATCTGCTGCTGCGCACGCTGCTCGGGCGATGCGTAGGTGTTGGCATCCTCATCGGCGAGGAATGGCTGGATGCTCCACCACGCGCCCACATCCGCGATGCGCTTCACGGTCTCCTCGTCGGCAAGCTGGCCATGCTCGATTGACTTTACGCCGCACGCCAACGCGCGCTGGATGCCGGCGGAGGTGTAGGTGTGGACGCAGACATAGGTGCCCCAATCGGCCGCCGCGGAGACCGCAGCTTTCATCTCGGCCTCAGAATATTGGAGCGCGTCGATAGGATCGTATGCGGAGGCGACACCGCCACCGCCCATGATCTTGATCTGGCTGGCGCCGAGCATGAGTTGTTCGCGCACGCGGCGCAGTACCTCTGCTTCGCCATCGGCAATCGCTGAGATACCTGCCTGTTCGGCCACACTGAGGTCGCTTTGCGATGTGCGCGGCAAATCCGTTCGCATGCGAAAATCGCCATGACCCGAAGTCTGCGAAATCATCGCGCCAGACGGATAGATGCGTGGTCCGGCGATGCGTCCCTCGTCAATGGCGCGCTTCAAGGCAAACGACGGACCGCCGACGTCTCGCACGGTCGTGAACCCCCGTAGCACCGTGCGCTCAGCTTCCTGTGCGGCAAGGAGATGGACGTAGGGGATGTCGGCTGTCATCGCCACCAGTTGCGAGATGCCGGCAAGGATCGAATGCCAATGCGCGTCGATCATTCCAGGCATCAGGGTGCGCCCGCCACAATCGATTGTGTCCACATCGGCGACCGCTTCTGCCGAGGGCACCAGAGCTTTGATGAGTTTGCCTTCGACCAGCACGCTCCGGCCCTGGACGAGCTTGCTGTTGGTGCCGTCGAAAATGTTCACATTCCTGAGCAGGAGTGGCCTGACGGCAGCTTGTGCGAAAGCGGAGTTGACGAGACCGAGAGCGGGAGCAGCCAGGCTCGCCACGACCCCTTTCAGCACCGAGCGGCGCGACAACCCCGCACCGACACGTTCAAGCAATTGCCGGGCTTGCGGGCTATGGCAGGCACATGCCGAGCCATGGGTTAGATGCCGGTACTTCTGACCAAGGCGCAGCAGCAAGATAAGCTCCCTCCATCCTCTCGCATTCGTTTTTTGCCAACTGCACAAGAACAAATCAAGATTTAGTCTCGATATATTCACCGAGGAATAACGCCGGCGATGTGTCGGGGGGCCAGGCGCGTCTGTCGCGTGGTCTTCTTCGCTCTGTGTTGCGCGGGTAAGCGGCTCGAGTTCGCCAGCGCGAGGCACTGCCGCACGTCATAGGCAGGGCGACCGAAGGGTACGCTTGGGCGAACTGAACACATCGCTTGCCGGCGCGGCGGCCGAAAATGGCAAGTGTTTTGCACCCGGCAAGGCTGGCAGGCTCCATGCAATCGGTGTAGTTTAGCGGGCATATTCCCGTGGTAGGGAAGTCCTTATGGACCGGTTCATCTCACAGGCCAATATCGCGTATTTCGAGGATCTGCTCGCCCGTGAGAGGTGGGAAACTCGAAATCATGGAACAAAGCGAAAGCGCTCTCGCAAAACCCCTGAGTGAATTCAGTTAAACGACGAAGCACTGAGCGAGGATCACCCATGGTTCCACGCCCGGCGTTTCACTCGCTGGGCAACGAGCTGGTTGGCACATGCCTTAACTCCGGCTCTTGCGCCCGGGCCCCCAGGGCGCAAGAGCTTGAGGTCAGCAGACCTGCCCCGATAGTGGTCTTGCCGAGCTGCCTCGGCTTGCCGAAGCCCCCCGTCTTCGCGCTCGCATGGTCATTCATGCTCGCTCCATCGGGACCAGTATCCAAGCACTCACCGCTTCGGCCATCCTTGATCCGCGTCAAGCTGTCGTCCAATGAGCCTGGGCGCTCTGCAGGTCCACATCTGTTGCCGATGGAATAGTCGTCGGGCGCGCGGATGGCCGAAAAATGATTCAAATCAAGGCGCCAGGGTTGAGCTTTGATCAGACTGGCTCAATGTGGAAACCTGTCACAAATGCGCCCTTTGGCCGAGACCTCCAGCTGGCCGTCATCGATGACGATGGCGTGCACGCGTTGGTGTTCGCCTGTCAGAGGGAGCTCGCTGGCTGGCGTAGCGTCGTCACCGGCGCCCACGTTGACATTCGCCCAACCCACTGGCGTGTCTGGGATCCACAGACAGCGATGGATGAGACGTCGTCAAAAGCGCCTTAGCCGTTCAAGTCGGCAATCAAAGCCATGCGGACCAAATGCGAAAGGCTGCCGGCGCCCATCTTGTTCATCACATTGGCCCTGTGGATTTCGACAGTACGTGGACTGATCCCCAGGTCATAGGCGATCGTCTTGTTCGGCAAGCCGGAAACGAGTCCGTCCAGGACCTGGCGTTCTCGTTGCGAAAGCGTGGACAGGTGTTTGCGGATATCGGCTGCCTGTGCGTTGACCGCGGCTACCGGATCGCGGTTGTTCAGGGCTGCGTGAATGGCATCGATCAGCATCTGATCATCGAATGGCTTCTCGATGAAATCGGTGGCGCCTTCCTTCATTGCTTGCACTGCCAGGGCCACGTCAGCGTGTCCGGTTATGATGATTACCGGCACCGCATCCCCCCGTGCTTTGAGTCGCCGAAGGAATTCAATGCCGTCGATACCGGGCATACGCACGTCGGAAACGATGCAGCCATGAACCTCCTTGGGCTCGTTGGTGAGGAAAGCCGTTGCGGAGTCATGCAGCCGGACTGCGAAGTCGGCGGTTGCGAGGAGAAATCCCAAAGACTTTCGCACGTCGACATCGTCGTCGACGACGTGAACGACACTGTCAGTCACTTGCCACCTCGTCCTTTTCGACGGTGCGCAACGTGAACCTGAAGGCCGTCCCGCCACCGGGCGCAGCTTCGGCCCAGATATGACCGCCATGCGCCTCGACAATGGTGCGGCAAATGGACAGACCCACGCCCATCCCCTGTTTCTTGGTCGTGACGAAGGGCTGGAAAAGTTGCGCGGAAACTTCCGGCGCCAGTCCAGGACCTGTATCAATGACACTCACTTGCGCCATCCCATTCCGCTGTGCCGCTGTTACGATCCGCAGTTCGCGGCGAGATGTACCTTGCATGGCCTCCACTGCGTTTCTCATCAGATTCAGCAGGACCTGCTGGATCTGGATCCGGTCGGTGAGAACAAGCTCGGCTGCGGGGTCGAGATCATAAATCACGCGCACATTCGCTTCCTTTGCTCCCACCAGAGCAAGCGAAGACGCATCTTCGATCAGCGTTGGCAAATGTTCAATCTGTCGTTCGCTCTCTCCTCGCGCGACAAAGTCTCTCAGGCGGCGGATCACCACTCCGGCACGCAAGGCCTGATCCGCTGCACTGTCGACAGCCTCCCTTGCCAGGGTGATGTTTTCGCTGTTGCCTTTTTCAAGGAGACGGCGGGTGCCTTTCAGATAATTCGCAATGGCGGTAAGCGGTTGATTTATCTCGTGCGCCAGCGTGGAGGCCATTTCTCCAAGCGCAGTGAACCTTGCCATGTGGAATAGCTCCTGTTGCTGCTCCTGCATCCTGGCTTCGGTCCTGTGGCGCTCCGTCAGATCGCGGCAAAACCCGGTGAAGAAGCGACCCGTCCCGGGGTGCATTTCGCCAACCGAAAGTTCCATGGGGAATGTCGAGCCATCCTTGCGCATGCCAGTGACCGTGCGGCCAAGCCCGATGATCCGGCGTTCTCCTGTGGTCAGATAGCGATGAACGTAACCGTCATGTTCCTCCCTGTAAGGCGCAGGCATCAGAATATTGACGTTTTGGCCGATAACTTCGCTCGCGCTGTAGCCGAACAACATCTCGGCGGCTGCGCTGAAAGACTGGACGATACCACGTTCGTCGATGACAACCATCGCGTCGGGAACTGTCGCAAGGATCGAGCGCAAATGGTCTTCGCGCAGGCGCAGGGCAGCATTCGCGAACGACAACTCGCTGACGTCTGTACCCTGAACGAATATCGCCGTGATCTTTCCGTCCTTCGCCCGGATCGGCTGATAGACGAAGTCCAGGATCCGTTCTTCCGAAGCACCGGTTTCGGCGTTGCGCAGGACGACCTTGACGTTGCGGCCCAGATAAGGCTCGCCGCTGTCGCCGACACGGTCAAGCTGTTCGAAAAATCCCTGCCCCTCAAGCTCTGGCAGTGCATCGCGGACCGTTCTGCCAACAACCTGCCTATGCCCGATCAGTCGCTGGTAGGCTCCGTTGGCCAGCTGAAAAACATGGCCGGGCTCACTGAGCAGCGCCATGAAGCCTGGAGCCTGCTCAAACATCAGCGCGAGGAGCTCGTGTTCGGGCACGCTTGGATGCTCAGCATCACGATACCGCGCAGGCACCGGGGGGATAGTGCCGGACGGGATCTGGTCCTTGCTGTTCACAGCAGTCTCCGGATCGAGAAAGAGCCATTGGTCTAGCATCCAATCGCATGAGAGCGAAATGGTCATCGTGGGATTTTGACGAGCATCAATGCATTGCGCATCCAAACGGTGTGAATGGGTGGCTCTCCATCATCCGCAGCAAGGTGTCGCCATGTCCTGCAAAACAATCATCGTCAACCTGGCCGTGGATGCCGACCCCATGCCGACCGTGAAATTCGCAGCGGCAATTGCGGTGCATTTCGAAGCCCAACTGGTTGGCTTGGCCGCCGCAGACGTTCCACCCCTGGTGGCGACCGAAAAGGGTCTTGTCCATGAAGGGCAGATCATGGAGACGCGGCGCAGGGAACTGGAAAGGCGTCTGAGCGAATTGCGCCGCACCTTTGAAGACCTTGTTCCACCTTCGATCGCAGGTCGATGGATGCAGTATATCCGAACTCCGACGAGCGCTCTCATCACAGCGGCGCGTTCGGCCGATCTTATCGTGACAGGCGATGACGCAGGAGACGACGCTTTCCGGGCGCTCGATATCGGAAGCCTTCTGCTGGGCGCAGGCCGTCCGGTTCTGCTGGCTGCAAAACACGCTGAACACGTGGCCGGTAAAACCGTGCTTGTTGCCTGGAAGGATTGCCGCGAAGCCAGACGAGCCCTCAGCGACGCGCTGCCTTTTCTGACCAGGGCCAGGGAGGTCGTCCTTGCAACCATGGCAGGCGAGCCAGGACAAGATGTTCGCGATAGCCTGGCCGACGCAGCGCTGTTTCTAAGGGGGCACGGAATCCTGGCCCGAACCGAGGTGCTGGTCGGCGAGACTGGCGGCCATCAGCTGGTGGAGTTCGCCCACATGATCGAGGCCGATCTGATCGTCTCTGGAGCTTACGGCCATAGCCGCCTCAGGGAGTGGGCTTTCGGAGGCATCACCCGCTCATTGATGGCCGAAACTGGCATCAATCGTTTCTTGTCGAACTGACTTGACGACACCCTAAAAGCGCGGCGGAAGGCAAATCATGGCAAGCGAGGATGAATTCGTCCGGCCCCAGCCATACGTCGTCGACAGCGCCTACTGGTCGCTCGATCCAGATGTGTTGGTGCGCCAGCTGGGAAGTTCCCCGTCGGGCCTGTCGAATACCGAGGCGCAGTCGCGGCTTGCCAGCTACGGTCAAAACCTGCTGAGCGCACGTTCCGGTCCCACGGCATTTGCCGCATTTGCCCGTCAATTTCGCAGTCCGCTGGTTCTCATCCTTGTCTTCGCTGCCCTGATATCGGCTTTTGTGGGCGAGGGGCACGAAGCCGTCATCATCGGCGCGATTGTCCTGGCCAGCTGCCTCCTTTCCTTCTCGCAGGAATACAGCGCCTCGCGCGTCATGCAGGCGCTTCGGCAACGTATAGCGCGCCAGGCAAAGGTGCTGCGGGATGGGGTGGAATGCGCCATCAAAGTAGAGGACCTCGTTCCCGGCGATGTGATCAGCCTGTCGGCCGGGGATCTCATTCCCGCCGATGGCGTGATCGTGGAAGCCCGTGACTTCAACGTCAGCGAAGCGGCTCTAACGGGGGAAACTTTTCCTGTCGTCAAGTCGCCAGGCCGTAGCGCGGCCGAGGCAGGGCTGGCCAAGCGCACGAACGCGGTTTTTGCAGGGACGTCGGTTCGAAGCGGAACAGCCAGGGTGCTGATCGCGACAACGGGTGCCCGGACGGAGTTCGCGTCGATCGCCGAAGCGCTGGAACGAGCCGTGCCGGAGACGGATTTTGCCCGCGGGATCAGGCAATTCGGCCATCTGATGACCGAGATCATGCTGGTGATCGTCATGATGGTGTTCATCGCCAATCTGATGCTCCATCGACCATTGATTGAATCTTTGCTGTTTTCGCTTGCCCTGGCCGTTGGGCTGACACCCGAACTCCTGCCGGCGATCATCAGCGTCACCCTGGCTAAGGGCGCACGCACAATGGCTGCCAGCGGTGTCATCGTGCGTCGTCTCGATGCAATCGAGAATTTGGGCAGCATGGATCTGCTTTGCACCGATAAGACCGGAACGCTGACGGAAGGCGTCATTCATCTGGACGCATGGTTCGATCTTGAAGGCAAACCGTCGAGCGAAATCCTGCTTTGGGCACAACTTAACGCGACGCTGCAGACGGGGCTGAAAAACCCTCTCGATGAGGCGATAGCGGATACGCAACCCGTTGAAGGACTGTCAGCCTGGTCCAAGATCGACGAGATCCCGTACGACTTTATTCGCAAGCGATTATCCGTGGTCGTGCGCGAGAGGGCTGGCGAACAGCTGCTCGTTTCCAAGGGCGCTGTCCAAAATGTGCTCGATGCATGCACCCTTGTGTGTGCCGCCGATGGTGTGAAACCTCTCGACCTGGCGCAGCGCCAGGCGATCGAGGACAAATTCCGGCTCTGGAGCGGGCAAGGTTACCGCGTCCTTGGCCTGGCAATCCGACGTTTCGGGGGGAGGGAGAGCTTTAGCCGCGAGGATGAGACCTTGCTGGCTTTCGCTGGGTTCCTGCTGTTTCTCGATCCGCCAAAGCAGGGCGTGCGCGAAACGCTGCAGGCTCTGGCCGATCGCGGGATCGAGGTGAAAGTCATCTCCGGCGACAACCGCTATGTCGCGGCGCATCTGGCTGAGGCAATCGGCCTGCGTTCAGACAGGATCCTGACCGGGGAGGACTTGGCGAAGCTGACCAAAAATGCCCTTTTCGCCAAGGTCCAGCAGATCGACCTGTTCGTGGAAATAGATCCCAACCAGAAAGAACGCATTGTCGAAGCGTTGCGTCGGCGTGGTCATGTCGTTGGCTATCTTGGCGACGGCATCAACGATGCGCCGGCACTTCATGAAGCCGACATCGGCATCTCGGTCGACAGCGCTGTCGATGTCGCCCGTGAGGCCGCCGATATTATCCTGCTCAAGCGTGATCTGGGAGTTCTTGTGCGGGGCGTCGACGATGGTCGTAAGACGTTCGCCAACACGATGAAATACATCTCCATCACCACCAGCGCCAATTTTGGCAATATGATCAGCATGGCTGCAGCGTCGCTTTATTTGCCGTTCCTGCCGCTGCTGGCCA
Source organism: Mesorhizobium loti (assembly GCF_002858745.1). Taxonomy (GTDB): domain Bacteria; phylum Pseudomonadota; class Alphaproteobacteria; order Rhizobiales; family Rhizobiaceae; genus Mesorhizobium; species Mesorhizobium loti_F. Next base: position 59,018 of record NZ_PJRO01000022.1, read on the forward strand.
AGCAGATTCTGCTCAACAATTTCCTGTCGGATATCCCTTCGCTGGCCATTGCGGGCGACAATGTCGATCCCGATCAACTGCTACGACCCCGCCGTTGGAACATTCATTTTGTCAGGCGGTTCATGATCAGTTTCGGGCTCGTCAGCTCCATATTCGATCTCGCGACCTTTGCATTCCTGCTCTATGGCGTGCAGGCCAGTGCCTCTACGTTTCAGACCGGCTGGTTCGTGGAATCGGTGATGACGGAACTCGTGGTCCTGCTTGTCATTCGCACCCGCAAGACATTCTGGGCCAGCCGTCCCAGCCGGCTGCTCGTCGCGCTGGTTGCGGCGGTGGCTGCTGTTGTCGTCATCATTCCATACTCGCCTGTGGCGGCCTGGTTTGGTCTGATCCCGCTCCCTTTGCCGGTGTTGTTGGGCCTGCTTGCAATCACCGGCTGCTATGTCCTGGTTTCGGAAGCGACCAAACATTGGCTTTTCGACCACGAGATCGACGGCAAGCACGGAGCAGGAAGTCCCCTTGGGACGCCCAATACAAAACGCATGGGGAGGGGCGTCGCGAGCCGGGCCCCGCAAAGGCGTAGATGACCGGCAGGTGCCTTTGACGCTCCACAGACAATGGCGGCTACGACCAACATTGTCTCCTGAGATCCGGTTCTTTCCAGACCAATTGAGATCGAGAAAGGCGGCTCAATCTCGGGTTACCGATGCCATCTCTTTTGCGGCAGCCGTGTGGGATGGCGCGCACCATCGCGCTTTGTTTGCCAGTTTTCGCATCACGAGTTCAGCAAGCCAGGATCGAACCCCGGGCGCATTGGATGTCACGTGCGTCTTCCCGGTGCTCTTCAGTCAGAAAAGAGCAGGCCGCGCTTGGTGGCGCGGCCTGCTGGCGATCATCTTTGGGTGGTGGAATTACATGGGCAATGGCGTGCCAAGTTTGCGCTCGACCAGGACAAGCGTTGGATCATCGGGATCGGTCGAAACGGTAAAGCCCATGTCGCGCTCGAGTTCGATCGCGGCGTGGTTCTCACGGTTTTCAATCGACTGCAGCGTTTCGAGGCCGTGCTCCTGGCCAAAATCTGCGAGATGGCGCAGAAGCTCCCAGCCAATACCGAGATTTTTGCGGTCCTGACGAATGCAGATCGCGACCTCGCCGCGCTTGCCCGCCTTATCGCTGGCAAGCATCGCCACTGCGATCAGCCCACCGTCAGCGGAGAATGCAAGGAAGTTGTGAACGGCCGGGTCGTCGGAGCGGGTCATCGCCACCAGCCGTTCATGAGATACTTCCTTCATCGTTCCCAGGAAGCGGAAGCGCAGATCCTCCGGGGTGACATGCGTGAAAAACTCGGCCACGACCGGCTCATCATTGAGACGTGCGCGGCGGACTTCGAAACGAAATCCTGTGTGGGTCGTCAATGTGGTCTTCATCGTCTTTCTCCAATGGTTCATCTGAGTTCATTGCGATCAGGCGATTTCACTCACCCATGGCCCGCAGGGCGTCCCGTTTCAGCACCTCGACGCGACGAAGGCTCTCGAGACGGATGACACCCTTTTCCCTCAGCCGGCTGAAGACGCGCGACACGGTCTCGATGGTGAGGCCGAGATAGTCTCCAATGTCGATGCGAGACATCGGCAAATCTATGTGGCGCAGGTCTCCCTGGCGTTCGGCCATGTCGAGCAGGAAAGCGGCGACGCGTTCAATCGCATTTTGGCGACCGAGCACGAGCAGATGTTCCTGTGCGCTGGTCAGTCCCTTGAGCGCCAGCGGCAGAAGCTGATGCGACAAATCCGTGCCCGAGCCAATGCGGAAAACGCGCAGTCCGCTCGCATTGACCGCTTCGGCGAAGAAATGGTGCATGGTGTCGCCTTCAAAGCCGAAGGTTTCGCCTGCAAAATGAAAGGCACTGATCTGCCTGCGCCCATCGGCAAGGAGCCGGTACACGCGAACCGCGCCGAACTCGACTTGATAGATGGCTCTGGTCTTTTCGCCCTGGGCATAGATTTCCGAACCGGCCGAAAAGAAGCTCACCGGTTGAGCTACCGGTCCATCGAGGAACGCCAATGGCGTTTGCCGGGGAAGAAGAGGCGGCAGTTCAATCTTGAGGGAAGCTTTTGCATACATGGCTGTGGTCCCGGTGAACTTTGTGACAACAGCAATTGCGCAAATCTCGACCCATCGAAATTCGTTACTATCCGTAAGGGAAACTACCTAGCGCGTCAGAAGCCTGTTCAGCTGTTCTCGTGCTGGCAGCGTTGCTTGATAACGATCAAGGCGCGTAGGGCTTGGCGCTGCGATGCTGGGGCAGGATAAAAAGGAGCCTGATCATGTCAGCCGGTATCATCGTCATCTATGCTGCACTGCTGGGGCTTGCCTATCTGGCCGGTGCAGGGCTCTACTTCGGAATGATCGGCACGGACGAACGCGACCGCCCGGCAAATTTTCGTTTCGAGCGCGACCTGCTGCTTCAACAGGCAAGAACGCGGCGCCGGCGATAATCAAGCCCGCCATGGACTTCGGGTTTGTCCAGTGACCGACACATTGGTTGGCTTTGCCAGGACGCGGACAATGTGATGAAGGCGATGGTGCTGCAGAAGCCGCGTACACCGCTGGTTCTCGTCAATCGCCCTGATCCGGTTCCGGGGCCCGGCGAGATCAGGGTGAAGGTTGAAGCATGCGCTGTCTGCCGAACCGATCTGCACGTGGTGGATGGCGATTTGCCTGATCCGAAGGTGCCACTCGTGCCCGGTCATGAAATCGTTGGTATCGTCGATCTGGTGGGCGAAGGCGTGTCATCGAACCGGCTTGGCCGGCGGGTGGGCGTTCCCTGGCTCGGGCGCACATGCGGGCACTGCGCCTATTGTGCTGCGCGGGCGGAAAATCTCTGCGACCAACCGCTGTTCACCGGCTACACGCGCGATGGCGGTTTTGCCAGTCACGTCATAGCCGACGCAGCCTTCGCATTCGATCTGGATGCTGCAGCAGATCCTGTCGCTCTGGCACCGTTGCTTTGTGCCGGCCTGATCGGTTGGCGCTGCCTGAAGAAGGCAGGCGAGGGGCAACGCCTGGGACTCTACGGCTTTGGGGCGGCTGCACACATCGTCACGCAGGTGGCGCTTTGGCAGCGGCGCAGGATTTTCGCCTTTACGCGCGCGGGCGACCGCCAGGCGCAAGAATTTGCGCGCTCACTAAGCGCGGAGTGGGCAGGCGCATCCGACGAATTGCCACCCGTCGAGCTCGATGCCGCGATCATCTTCGCCCCAGTTGGCGAATTGGTACCTGCGGCGTTGCGGGCAGTGCGCAAAGGCGGGCGCGTGGTTTGCGGGGGCATTCATATGAGCGATATCCCGTCGATGCCGTACGAGCTGCTTTGGCAAGAAAGAGAGGTGCTTTCGGTGGCGAACCTGACGCGTAGCGATGCACGGGAGTTTTTCCCAATTGCGCAACAGGCGGGGGTCAGCACCTACACCACGACGTATCGACTTGAAGACGCGAACCAGGCGCTCGATGATCTGCGCATGGGCCGGCTTAGTGGGGCTGCGGTGCTGCAGCCCTAATCCGATGACAGTTTGTGTGCCTTGTTTTCAGGAACGCTCTGAACGCTCACCACCAAGAGCGCGGAGGGCATTGAGGATCACAGCGACATCGATGCCCTCCTGGAGCAATGCCCCGGCAACCGGCGTGATCATGCCCAAGGCAGCCATGATCATCGCCACGGCCGAGAGGGCCAGTCCAACCGTGATGCTCTGCAGCGCGATCGCGCGCGTACGCTTGGCGATCAGCAAGGCATCTGCAACCGGCAGCAGCCTGTCGGTGAGAATCACGACATCGGCGGCCTCGGATGAGATGGTTCCACCGCGAGCCGCCAAGGCGATACCGACATCGGCGGCGGCGAGGGCAGGAGCGTCGTTGATCCCGTCGCCGACCATCATTGTCGGCGCGAGACGCTTTTCGGTTTCGACGGTACTGACTTTGTCTGCGGGTGTGGCCTTGGAGATCGTGGCATCGAGGCCGAGCGAAGCCGCAACGTTGTTGGCCGCCGTGTCATCGTCGCCAGTAAGCAGGATAATCCTGTTCATACCCTGGCCTCGCAAGGCGCCTAGCGTGTCACGGACATCTGGACGGAGTGTGTCTGCGAAAGTGAATATCCCGGCAAGCTCGCCATCCAGTGTCAGGAAGACCCTGAGCACCGCAGCGTTTCGATGTCGCTGTTCGCCGTTCTTGGCCCAATGCGGCAGTGGTTCGTCAGCGAGGACAAGCGACCGTGAGCCCGCCGCCACGGCTATGCCATCGACCTGTCCCACAAGGCCTTCCCCGCGGTGTTCGCGAACCTGGTGCGGTTGGCAAAGCTCAAGATCCTTTTGGCGCGCGAGACGGATGATGGAATTTGCAAGGACATGGTGCGACGCCTGCTCCAGCGAAGCCAGCAGCCGCAGTAGTTCGTCAGCGCGCTGATGAGGGGCAAGGTCGATCTCGATGAGTTCTGCGCCGCCAATCGTCAACGTGCCGGTCTTGTCGAAGATGGCGGTCCTTATTCTGGCAAGCGCCTCCAGAGCGGTGCTGCCCTTCATCAAAATACCAGCACGTGCGGCACGGGACACGCCGCCGATAAATGCAACCGGGGCTGCGAGGATCAGCGGGCAGGGCGTTGCCACCACCAGGACCGCCAGGGCCCGGATCGGATCATTGGAAAGGTACCAGGCAACCGCGGCAACCAGCAAGGTGAGTGGAAGCAGCAACAGGGCGAGACGGTCCGCGATGCGGATGAAGGGCGCCTTGGCGGTTTGCGCAGCCGCGACCATACGCATGATCGCAGCATAAGTGCTTTCCTCGGCCGTCGTCGAGGCGCGCATAGAAAAGGTCTCTCCGGCGTTAACGGTACCGCTGCGCAGAGAATCCGTGGCCGCGCGTCGTACCGGAAGCGGCTCTCCCGTGACGGCGGATTCGTCAAGCAAGGCTGATACGTCGATCAGTGTTCCGTCGACGGGAAGCAATTCGCCGGCGCGTACCAACAACTCGTCACCGATGGCGACCTGATCGACGGAAATCGTCTCTGTTCCGGTCGTCGATTTTCGATGCGCCACGCGTGGAGCGCGGTCGACCAAAGCCTGCAGGCTTCGTTCTGCGCGGCCGCGCGCAAAATCCTCCAGTACGGTGCCGCCGGCATACATGATTGCAACGACTATGGCCGCCAGCGACTGCCCAAGAACCAGTCCCGCCGACATCGAAACGAGCGCTATCGCATCGACACCCATGCGGCCGATCCACAAGTCGCGTAGGATCGATATGGCCAACATGGTAACGATGGGCAGGGTTGCAATCGTCCAGATTGATGCTGGCTGAATCGGGCCTCGTCCTGCTGACCAGATGGCAAGTCCACACACGAGCCCAAGAACCGCCATGCCGAAAAGTGCGCGCCGAACAATCCGCTCGTTCATAGGAAGCAACCTTCAGAGCTCACGAATCGCTTTCTCCAGCAACTCCCGAACATCTTCGGCGATGATGGCGAGTCTTGGATTGGCGATGACGCCCATTGCGACGACGGGATCCACCGCTGCTACCTCAACCTCGCCCGGTGTCAGCTCGGTCACAATCACGTTGCAGGGCAGCAGGGCGCCGATCTTGTCTTGCGCTTGCAGAGCGCGCCACGCGAAATGCGCATTGCAAGCGCAGAGGATCACATAAGGCCTGAAGTCCTCGCCAAGCTTGGCCCTCATCGTCTCCTGGACGTCGATCCTGGTCAGCACGGCAAAGCCTTTGCCTGCCAGCTTCTGGGCGATGAGGTCGATCGCCTCTGCAAACGGCATGGCGAGATTTTTGCTGAAATAGTAGCCCATCGAATGCTCCTTCGACGATCGCCCACGCAATAGACCGACGGGTGAGCGTTGCATCGCAGCTAACCGGAAGAAGCCGACGATGCCTTGATCTAACGCAAGGAATGTTTGTCGCGCTTGGGGAAACTGGCGACAAGGAGGCCGCCCGATGACAATTCGAAATCTCGATCGCGCCATCTCGCCAAGATCGGTTGTTGTCATCGGGGCGTCCGCGCGCGCGGGATCGGTCGGACGCGTGGTGTTCGACAATGTTGTCGGCGGCGGGTTTGAGGGTGAGATATGGCCGCTCAATCCGAAACATAAGCAGATCGGCGGTTATAGCTGCTACGCAAGGGTTGCCGATCTACCGGGCACTCCCGATCTGGCTGTCATCGTGACCCCACCCGATACCGTCCCTGGCCTTATCCGGGAGTTGGGAGAGAAGGGAACCCGGGCGGCTGTTGTCATCACAGCGGGGCTCACGCGCGAGAATGGGCTGCGGCAGGCGATGCTCGATGCGGCCAAACCATCGCTCCTGCGCATCATCGGGCCGAACACGGTCGGACTGATGGTCCCCCCAGCCATGCTCAATGCGAGTTTTGCCCACATGCCGGCCAAGGTCGGCAACATTGCCTTGATCTCGCAGTCCGGTGCGATCGCGACGTCGCTGGTCGACTGGGCAGCCGACAACAATGTCGGCTTTTCGCGGATCCTGTCGCTTGGCGACATGGCCGACGTCGATGTCGGCGATTGCCTCGACATGTTGGCCGGCGACATCCACACACGCGCAATCGTGATGTATCTCGAAACGATCCCCAATCCGCGCAAGTTCATGTCGGCGGCACGCGCGGCAGCTCGTCTCAAACCGGTGGTTGCCATCAAGCCCGGCCGGCACGAACAGGCGGCCAAGGCGGCGGCGACCCACACAGGGGCCTTGTCGGCGGCCGACAAGGTGGTCGATGCCGCGTTGCACCGGGCTGGGGTCCTGCGCGTTAGAGATCTAGCGGAGTTGTTTGATGCTGCCGAAATGCTTGCTCACCACTCGCCGCTTGAACGGGCCCGGCTCGGCATCGTCACCAATGGCGGCGGTGCGGGCGTGCTCGCCGTCGACAAGCTCATCGATCGTGGCGGTGAACTGGCGGCATTGGCCCCTTCCACAATTGAGCGGTTGAACCGCATACTGCCGCCGACCTGGTCGCACGCAAACCCGATCGACATTGTCGGTGACGCAGCACCAACACGCTACAAAGCGGCGCTCGTAGCATTGTCGGCGGATCCGGACACGGACGTGATCTTGGTCATGAACTGCCCAACCGGCCTTGGTTCCTCGGCTGATATGGCCAAGGCGGTGGCGGACGTTGGAACAGGCGGCCGGATCGCTGGCAAGCCGCTGCTTGCGTGCTGGCTCGGCGAGCATAGCGCGCGCGAAGGCAGGCGCATCCTGAACCAAGCCGGCATCGCGAACTTCGAAACACCGGAGGATGCCGCGATCGCGGCGACCTATCTCAGCAATTGGTCACGCGCCCAGCGAGCTCTGCTGCGTGTTCCGGCGAGCCAAAGCGAGGAGCTCATCGAACGCAGGGCGGCGGTCTATCCGATCTTGCGGCAAGCCGCAGCTGAAGGACGTCGCATGCTGACCGAGCCGGAAGCGAAAGCGGTCATTGCCTTCTACGGCATCGAAATCCCGAAAACCATTGTTGCGAGGTCGATCGCGGAGGTGGCGCAAGCGGCCGATGATCTGCTCAAGGACACGCAACGCGTAGCCGTCAAACTGCTTTCGAAAACGGTCTCCCACAAATCCGACATTGGGGGCGTGGCTCTCGATATCGCCAGTGTCAACGAAGCCGAACAGGTAGCGAAAACAATCGAGAAACGCCTCAGTGAACGGGCACCACAAGTGAAGGTGGACGGCTTTGCCGTCCAAGAAATGATCGTGCGCAAGGATGGCCAAGAACTCATCCTGGGCATGCATCTGGATCCGATGTTCGGCCCCGTCATGCTGTTTGGCGCGGGCGGGGTAGCGGTCGAGGTGGTGAACGACACGGCGATCGCATTGCCGCCGCTCGATGATGTGCTGGCTGCCGATTTGATCGATGCGACCCGCATAGGCCGGCTGCTTGCCGGCTATCGCGGCCGTGCGCCAACCAACCGGGCTGCGATCGTGACCGCGTTGACCGGCCTGTCACAAATGGTCGTCGATTTACCCTGCCTGGTTTCTCTCGATGTCAATCCGCTGCTTGTCGATGCCAATGGTGCGATTGCACTGGATGCCCGCATTGAGTTTGACCCAGAACGCGTGGACGAAGCTGGCCCGAACCCGGCCCTTGTCATAAGGCCCTATCCAGTGGGATGGAGCCGGAACTTCAAGGCGGAGGGCATGGCCTTCCATATGCGGCCCGTCATGCCGGCGGATGTGACGCTTTATCCAGAGTTCCTGGCCAAGGTCTCACCAGGTGATCTGCGGCTGCGCTTTCTTTCACCACGCAAGAACTTCCCAGACCAGATGCTGAAGCGGCTTACCCAGCTCGACTATGATCGCGATATCGCTTTCGCCGCGCTGGAAGAGGGCACCGGTAAGCTGGCCGGGATCGGCCGGCTCTGCTGCGACCCCGATCATACGAGCGGCGAATATGCCCTTCTCGTGCGCACCGACCTGCAAGGTCGCGGGCTCGGGTGGGAATTGCTGACGCAGATCATAGACTACGCCAGGGCCGAGCATCTCGCCCGGATTGAGGGCATCATTCTCAACGAGAACCAGAAGATGTTGGCCATGTGCCGGCAGTTCGGTTTCTTGCTGTCACATCATCCCGGTGAGCCCGGGCTGTCCGTGGCCATGCTCGAGCTCAACCAGGCCAAATGTTGTCAGAATCGCAGCGAAGGCCTGTCGACTATTTTGGGCTCGATTTGAAATCGAACAACGCTACGAAAATAAATTATCTTGCCACAATTGCGGGAGGATTCGAGCCAAATTTTGCCGAAATCCGCACGCTTACTTCCGTAAGTAGTGAATTTGATGTCTATATTATAGGGGTTGGACATGTCAGGAAGTAGACTTGGATACTCATCTTATCAAATTGCTTTGCATTGGTGCATCGCGGCGCTTGTTTTGTTTCAGCTTTTCTTCGGTGAGAGCATGACGGCGGTCGTTGATGCCACGGAGGAGGGGCACCAGGTTTCAGGCGCGGACCAAGCGCTCGGCTCAGCCCATTACTGGGTCGGGCTGGTTGTTCTTGTCCTGGTCGCGCTGCGATTGGGCCTGCGGTTCGCATCCGGCGCCCCCAAGCCGGCCGACGCAGGTCCGAAATGGATGCAGGCGGCAGCGCGCGCATCGCATGCACTTTTCTATGTCCTGCTGCTGGCGACGCCAATCGTGGGGCTGCTCGCCTTCTACATGGGCGATCCGTGGGGCGATATTCACTCGCTGGGCAAGCCGGCTTTCATCGTGTTGGTTGTCGTCCATGTGCTGGCGGCGCTCTACCACCAGTTCTGGCTGCGAGACGGGACATTGAAGAAAATGATCGTGCCGGTCCGATAGCCTTTGCAGATCGTTGCCGCGACTCCAGCACAGCCGTTAATCGATCACCTTACTGGTGTTGAGTATTTCCAAGCCGATCTCTGCTATGGGTCGGTCGGTTTGGATTGCACGCCAGCTGACCTTCCCGACATCGCGTTGCAATTGCCTAGAAAGGATGTCGACCGTGGCATCGGAAGGATTGTCCTTACGCTCGCGGATGCGGGACCAAAGTATCGATGGATCAGCCGTCAGCCAAAAGCCTGCAAAAGGCACGGACCTGTCGCGAGCAACCCGTTCGATGCTGTCACGGTTTCCTGGCTTGTCAAATACGGCATCGGCCAAGACGCAACCACCCTGGGCGAGGATCAGATCGCTACGCCAGGCAATCTGGCGATAGACCCGTTCAGATACTTCAGGGCGATATGCCTTGTCGGGGAGCCTTGTCTCAGCCGGCACGCCATGCAGGGCTTTGCGGATGCGATCGCTTTCGATGATCCGCGCACCGGGCGGTGCGCCAATGCCATGGGCAATTGCCTCGGCCACCGTCGTCTTGCCGGAGCCGCTCAATCCGCCGATTGCAATCAGGCGCGGGGGTGTTTCAGTGAGTAATGAGCGGGCAAGCTCGAAATATGATCTTGCTTCGGCGGTCAATCTCGCATCGTCCTGGCTGCCTTCCTCCACCTGAGTTGCCGTAACATGCGCCCGAACCGCCGCGCGCACGGCCATGAAGAACGGCAACAGGACAAAACCGTCTTCGTCGTCGGCCTCATCGAGATAGCGGTTCATCACAAGATTGGCGAAGTGCGGAAAGCCGCGATGCCACAAATCCATCAGCAGGAATGCAAGGTCGTAGAGGATATCGATCGTGGCAATCTGATCGTTGAATTCGATGCAGTCGAAGAGATGTGGTTCTTCGTTCAAAAGGCAGATATTGCGCAAATGTAGGTCGCCATGACAGCGCCGGACACGCCCGGCAGCCTCGCGTTCATCCAGCAGGCAGGAATGCCGCGCGAGTGTGGCTCGAAAGGTTTCTGTGAGCGCCTCGACTTCCGCCGTGTCGAAGACGTGGCTGGTTGCAAAACCGGCCGAGTTGATATCCAGAACGCCGCCGATATTTGACGATCCGCTGCCGGAATGGACGGCGGGAACACCGCGGTGGTAAAGCACCACCATACGCGCAACCTGCGTCATCAAGCCGGGCGTCAGCTTGCCGGCGACGGCCATGCGGTCGAGAAGTCGGGACTGGTCGAAGCGAACCATCTCGATCACGGCATCGATCAACTCGCCGGTTCCATCCAGGGCAATCCGGTCGCCATCGTGCGTGATGCGCCGCACGCCCGCATAAAGACCAGGTGCGGTCTCGGCATTCAGTTCCACTTCCTTTTGACATGCCGTAAGTCGGAGGGCAGGCGTCGAAAAGTCGACATAGGGCAATCTGACCGCACGCTTCAGTTTGAAGGCTCGTAGCCCGACCAGGAAAATCTGTGAAATATGAGTTTCAATCCTCTCAACCGGACCGGGCTCGCCGTAGCTGGCCGGATTTGACAGCATCTCAATCACCGGTTCCTGGTTTTCCGTGATCATGCGGAGTGCTCCCTGTCCTGCCTTGTAACGGTCCGATCCAGCCGAGTGCATTTCTGTTGAAGACGACATTTGGGCTGGATTCTGACGACCCTGTTCATGGACGTTCTTTCGCGACAGTTCTTCGAAACGTCGGAAAATTTAGCGCCGCAACCGCGCGCCCACGTTGATCGGCATCAAGCCGCGGTAATTTTCGATTTTGACGTAGCGCAATGAAGATTTCGGTCGATCAGCTACGGCTAGGCTTCTTCGTGAACTTAGCGGGAAAGGAATTTTGCTATGCCGTTCAAATCAGTGCTAACGGTCACAGGAGCCCGTCAGGGCGAAGACGATCTGAAGCTCGCCGCGAACCTGTGCGAGGAGATCAATGCCCACCTCTCGGTTTTTGTTGTGGTGCTAGCCTCTCCACCTGCTGGAGGCGAATATGCCGGGGTTGTGTCTCCAGCTTGGCTGAAAGAGCGTGAGGCCGAGATGCAACAACTGGAAAAGCGAACTTCGGTCGTCTCCAAAATGCTGTCGCAAACTGCTCTGTCGGCCGACTTGAGTAGCGACTATCCAGAGGAAGCCTGGGCCGATGACATTATCGGGCGGCGGGCACGCTACGCCGATTTGATGGTGATCGGACCGGAGTTGTTGGCGACCCATACCTTGAAGAAGCGCGTCATTGAGGGCGCGCTGTTCTGGTCGGGCAAGCCGCTCCTGTTGGTTCCAGAGGGCGCGCGAGCAACCCTGAAGCCAAAGCGTGTCCTTGTCGCGTGGGACGCCAGCCTGGAGGCGTCGCGGGCAGTGCGCGAGGCGCTCGGCATGCTCGTCGGCGCCGACGAGGTACGCATTGTCGTGGTTGATCCGATCGAAGACGAACGCCACCACGGCCAGGAACCTGGAGCCGATATTGCGGCGTATCTGGTGCGCCATGGCGTGAAGGTCACGGTGGACCGGCTGCCAAGTTCAAACCAATCTACGGCTGCTGTTCTGTTTCAGCACGCGATCGACACCGCGGCCGAGCTCATGGTCATGGGTGCTTATGGTCATTCTCGGCTGCGCGAACGCATCTTTGGCGGTGCGACCCGTTCAGCAATCGACAATCCGCCGTTGCCAATATTCTTGGCTCACTGAGACCTTCGAAACGTGGCTGGCGAAGGCCGCCGGTCCGCGACCTTCGCGATGCTTCACGCAGGCAATCGTGCATCGGCTCCCGTCGCATTTGCGCGGGAGTTCGGAGCACTTTCAAACGGATCCGAATCTGGAGCCTTGGGGAAGTGCGCATGAGGATTCCACGCGCCGAACTATTCAAGGAGGAGTTGGAGCAAACCACCTGTTGCGCCAGCCGGCTAAGTTATTCACCGAGCACGCGCCGCCGCTCCTCGAACTCGTCCTTGTCGATCTCGCCGCGCGCGAAGCGCTCCTTGAGAATGTCGAGGGGTGTGCGGCCTGGCAGTGGGTGATGGGCAGTCATCGAACCCGGCCATGGTCCGCCCACCCAGCGCAGGAGAAGGACAGTTGCCGCAATCAGCACCGCCAGAAACAATATCATGAAAAATGGACCGAAAATCATGGCGGACCAGCCTCCATCCCATCCCATCATGTGTGGGCCCCAAAGGTATCGGTCGCCATCGGACGGCGCTTGAGCCAATGCGGAGCCTGACGAAAGGGCAAGGACAAGGCTCATCGCAGCAACCGACTTCATCGAACTTGTGCGCATCGCTTTGCTCCACCGTTGACAATCGCTTTTCTTACTGCCGCGATCAGTGCTGTGCTTTGCGCTTGATCAAATAGTCTTAGTCCATCGTGTCATGGCGACCGGGCTGGCGAGAGTCCGAGCGCGACGCTGAAACCCGTCTCGTCAAACGTGCTCGATCCGCTCACCTGCTCGTTGTGGATGTCAAAGGTCTGAGCCTGCGAGCGCTCGCTGGATTTCGGCATGACGTCGGCTTCGTAGCGCGACATAGATAGCCGGTATCACCAGCACGGTCAGCAATGTGGACGAGGCAAGGCCGAACAGCAGCGAGATCGCCAGTCCCTGGAAGATCGGATCGGTCAGGATCACCGCGGCGCCGATCATGGCGGCCAACGCTGTAAGGAGGATCGGTTTGAAGCGAATGGCGCCAGCCTCCAGCAATACTTCGACCAGCGGCCGATCTGTGCTTTGCGTGTGGCGTATGAAATCCACCAGCAGGATCGAATTACGCACGATGATGCCGGCAAGCGCGATGAAGCCAATCATGGAGGTTGCCGAAAATGGCGCTCCGAACGCCCAGTGGCCGAGCATGATGCCAATCAGCGTCAGCGGAATCGGCGTCAGGATGACCAGCGGCAACTTGAACGAACCGAACTGCGCCACGACGAGGATATAGATGCCGAGGATCGCCACCATGAACGCCGCACCCATGTCGCGAAAGGTCACCCATGTCACCTCCCATTCGCCATCCCAAAGCAATGTTGGCCTGGACTCGTCGTCTGGCTGACCGTGCAGGGCGATGGTGGGTTTCGGCAGATTGCCCCAATCAGCCTTTGCGACAGTTTCGTTGACCGCGAGCATGCCATAGATCGGTGCCTCGAATTCGCCCGCGAGTTCGGCCATTACCATCTCCGTCGCCCGGCCGTTATGACGGAAGATCGGGTAAGAAGCAGTTTCGCGGCTGACCTGCACGATGTCTCCGAGCTCGACCACGTCGCGTGCACCGGGCAGGACGTTCGCGGGGACCGGTGTCGCCAGCGTACGCTGATCGACCACCGCATTACCTTTGGACGGCGCTATCCGGATCGGGATCGGTTGGCGACCGCCGCCGCGATGCGAGTAGCCGACCGTCGTGCCGCCATAGAGATAGCTGAGCGTGTCATAGGCGTCCGATTGTTCGACCTTGTAGTATTCGAGACTGTCCTGGTCGATCGACAGCCGTACGCGCTGCGGCTGGTTGTGGAAGCTGTCATCGACGTCGACGATGAAGGGGATGCTGGAGAAGGTTTCGCGAACCTTCTGCGCCACGGCGCGACGGCTTTCGGCATCGGGCCCGTAGATTTCGGCCAGCAGCGTCCCCAGCACCGGAGGGCCGGGCGGCGGCTCGACCACCTTCAGCACCGTGTCCGCGGGCATGACGATACCTTTTAGCCGCTCGCGCATCGTCAGCGCGATGGCATGGCTGGAACGGCTGCGTTCGTTCTTGGGCAGCAGATTGACCACGACGTCACCCTGCTCGGGACCGGAGCGCAGGTAATAGTGGCGCACCAGGCCGTTGAAGTTGAAGGGGGCCGCCGTGCCGGCATAGGTCTGGAACGAGACCACTTCGGGCACGTCGGCAAGGCGATCCACTGCGCTCTGCAGCAGGCGGTTGGTGTCTTCCACCGAAGAGCCCCTGGGCAGGTCGACGACCACCTGCAACTCGGTCTTGTTGTCGAAAGGCAGCAGCTTCACGGTGACATGCTTGGTATAGATGAGTGCCATGGAGGCTAGGGTTGCAAGCCCGACGACAAGCAGGAACGTCCACGAACGCAAGCGCGAGGTCAGGATCGGCCGCGCCACAGCGATATAGGCTCGCCCCAGGGGCCCGCCGTCGATGCCGGCTTTGTGCGCAGCCGATGCGGTGTGGTCCTTGTTACCGAGCTTCATCATTAGCCACGGCGTCAGCATGACCGCTACAAAGAAGGAGAAGACCATCGCGGCAGAGGCGTTGGCGGGGATCGGGCTCATATACGGCCCCATCATGCCCGATACGAACAGCATCGGCAGCAACGCCGCGACCACCGTCAGCGTCGCCACAATGGTGGGGTTGCCGACCTCGGCCACCGCATCGATGGCAGCCTGATTGCGCGTACGCCCGTCGTTCATCGCCCAGTGACGGGCGATATTCTCGATGACGACGATAGCGTCGTCGACCAGGATACCGATGGAGAAAATCAACGCGAACAGGCTGACGCGGTTCAGCGTGTAACCCATGATACGAGATGCGAACATGGTCAAAAGGATCGTCGTCGGTATCACGACGGCCACTACCAGAGCCTCTCGCCAGCCGATGGCCACGGCGACCAATATGACGATGGAGATTGTTGCTAGGCCCAGGTGGAACAGCAACTCATTGGCCTTCTCGTTGGCCGTCTCGCCGTAGTTGCGCGTCACCATCATCTCCACATCCTTTGGAAAGATCTGGCCACGGACCTGCTCAAGGCGCTTGACGATCGTGTCGGCGATGACGACCGCATTGGTGCCTGGCCGCTTGGCGATAGCAACCGACACAGCCGGAGCGCGCTCAAGACCGGTGTCAGACTTGGTGATGTTGGTGACGCGGTTCTCCGCAGGTGCTGTCGCCAGCACGATGGCGGTGACGTCGCGGACGTAAACCGGTCGGCCGTCACGAGCCGTCAGAAGCAGGTTGCCGATGTCCGACAGATCCTGCAGTGTCTGGCCTGCTATCACTGTACGTTGATTGCCACCATCGCGCACCATGCCAATCTGGAACGAACGGTTGGCGCCTGCAATCTTGCTTGCCAGTTGCTGCAGGGTGATGCCGTACAGTGAAAGTTTCTCCGGATCCGGTTCAATCTGGATTTCCTGCGGCTGTGCGCCAGTTATGTAGGTCAGCCCGATGTCTGGAAGCTTTGCGACCTCGACCTGCAACTCATGGGCAAGGCGGGTCAGGTCCGCCGAAGAGTAGCGTGTTGCGGCCTCTGCGGCCGGCGTCAGCGTCACCACCACCATGGCCACGTCATCGATGCCGCGGCCGACAATCAGCGGTTCGGGTATGCCGACCGGGATGCGGTCCATGTTGGCGCGGACCTTTTCGTGGATGCGAAGGATCGCGGCGTCCGAACTGGTGCCGACCTTGAAGCGGGCAGTCACCAGCGCGCCGTCGTCCGCCGTTTGCGAATAGACGTGCTCCACGCCATCTATGCCTTTGATGATCGTCTCCAACGGCTCGGTTACGAGCTTGACGGCATCTTCCGCCTTCAGGCCGTTCGCGGATATGTGGATGTCGACCATGGGCACGGAAATCTGTGGTTCTTCCTCCCGCGGCAAGGTCACCAGGGCGACAAGCCCAAGTGTCAGTGCCGCCAGCAGGAAAAGCGGCGACAGTGGCGATGCGATGAAGGACCGGGTGAGCCAGCCGGCAATGCCGAGTTTCATGGCAGCACGACCTGGTCGCCATCAGACAGGCCGCTCAGTATCTCGATGCGTGGCTGGCCAGCCGCGTCGAACTTCCCGCCTAGGACGACCGCCACGTCGAGCAGTCCATCTGCCGTCTCGACAGTGACATAGTCGACGCCTTGGATGGTTCTCACCGCTTCGGGCGGAACGCCGAACATCGTGCGTTTGGCGACCGGTATCGACACCAGCGTGCGCTCGTTGACGAAATAGGTCCCGATACCGCCGACCTCAACATCGGCAATCACGCGGCCATTCTCGATCTCGGGATAGACCTTCGCGATCCGCCCTGCGCTGGCTTTGACGAACCCGTTGTCGGAACCTGTGCCGCGTTCGCCGATGTCGACGCGGGCACCCTCGAATATCTCAGCGGCATGTCGTTCCGGCAGCGACAGCCGCAGATAATACTGGCCCGATGCCACCCGCGCGACGGTTTCGCCCGCCATGATCACCGAGCCGGTCGCCACAGGAACCGTGAGAACGCGGCCGTCTGCCGGAGCCAGGACGTCGCCCTCCCTGGCGCTTTGTTCGACCACAGCTTTCTCGGCGATAGCTGCTGCCAGCTGGCTCGTGACGACATCGAACTGCGTCTGCGCAGCATCAACCCGACTTTGCGCGACAGCGCCCTTGGCCAGCAGGTCCAGTGCGCGCTGAAGATCGGTCCGTGCACTGGCGAGCTGCGAGTTCAGGGCCGCGATCTTGGCGTCGGCTGCTCTAAGCTGCAACGCGATCTTGTCGTCGACCACCGTAGCCATCACATCACCTTTGCTCACCTGCAGGCCCTCTGTGACGCGAACGGATGAGACGGTTCCCGAAATCCTTGCCCGACCTGCCAGGATGGTGCGGCTTTCCACTCGCCCATAGACGGCCTTCATTTCCGTGACCGTCGAAGCCTTGACGATGAAATTCCCCGCAAGGACGTTTCCGCCGCCGAGCAGGGTCGTGCCGAAGACAAGTCCACTGGCGAATGCTGTCAGTACCGGTTTCATGGGACGTGCCTATGTCCTGATGGTCGCGAATGGGGCCGCACCTGCGATGGTGCTGGGCGCTTCGAGTTTTGCTTTATTTGAAGGCGACGCCGCTTTTGCAGCCCAGCTTCTTGAACACCATGGCAGCTGGGCACCAGCCGGTCAGCGATGCCTGGATCATGTTCAGGCCGGCAAAACCGGTAAGCAGCAGCCAATAGGATGAATGATAGGTGGCGAGTGCCAGGGATATCAGCACCACGAAGCCTGCAAACATGAGAACCGCTCTGTCCAAAGTCATGTCCATTTTCTCCTGAAGTTGAGCTATTATTCAGCTGGCTCGTTGTGAATGGCTTTGAGTTTCTTGATGCCAAGCATGTCGAGCGCCAACGCTTCGTAGAACGTCTCGCTCTTTCCCTGCCGCACCTTGTGAAGGAAGTATTTTTCGAAGCCGATCTTTGCCGTGTGGACCCATCTGCCTTGCGACGACCAGTTGACGTTGCGGGGAGGGATCTGCGGCTGCGCCACGAAGGCGATGCCCTCATCGCCGAAATCCGCGAGGCAAACAGCATTCCAGGTCGCGACCGCGGTCGGCTCTTCGCCTCTGAGCAGCGCTGAGATGTTTTGTGCGGTCGCCGTAACCATGGATTCGATCATGAAACCGGTTTTCGGGACGCCCACCGGAAGCGGCGTCTTGCCAACTGGTGGAATGGCCACGCACACGCCGATCGAGAAGATGTTCGGATAGGCCGGGTTGCGCTGGTGCTTGTCGATGGTGACGAAGCCGCGCGGGTTGACCAATCCCTCAATGCCCCTGACTGCGTCAACACCCCGGAACGCGGGCAGCATCATGGAGAAGGCAAAAGGCAAATCTTGCCGGGCCTTGGTAGAGCCGTCGTCGTTGACCTCCTCGACATGCATCGTGCCGGCTTCGACCGACGTCACCTTGGCGTTTGTGATCCATTTGATATGGCGATCGCGCATGGCGCTCTCGAGTAGGCCTTTGGTGTCGCCGACACCGTCGAGCCCGAGATGGCCGATGTACGGCTCCGGCGTCACGAAAGTCATCGGCACGCGGTCACGAACCCTGGCCCTGCGCAAAGCGGTATCGAGGATGAAGGCGAATTCGTAAGCCGGACCATAGCACGACGCACCCTGCACCGCCCCAATGACGATTGGACCTGGCTCACGCAGAAATGCTTCGAACCGTTCGCGCGTGGCGAGGGCATGATCGATATGGCAGATGGAATGCGTGTGCCCGTCAGGCCCCAAACCTGGAACTTCATCAAAGGCAAGGTCGGGGCCCGTTGCGATGATCAGGTAGTCGTAGCCGATGAAGGAGCCGTCATTGAGTTCGAGGCGATTTTGATTTGGATGCACCCTTTTCGCGCCTTCGGGACGCAGATCGATACCGCGTCGCTTGAAGATATCTGACAAGTCGACAGTAACTTCGTCGCGTTGTCGCCATCCCACCGCAACCCAAGGATTGGAAGGTATGAATGCAAAGGATGTACCGAGCGTCACCACAGTCAGCCGGTCTGAGCGACGCAGCCTGTCGCGCATTTCATAGGCCATGATCGTGCCGCCGAGGCCTGCTCCAAGGACGATGATGTGGGACATAAGGATCTCCCCATTGTTCGATCTTTCGCAGCGGCATCTTGCTTGAGCGCGTTGCGTTCTGCGTTGATCCGGCTCAAATTTCCAAATGGCCAATCGCCACAATGAGCTTGCACATAACATTCAAACTTTGTAAATTCAAGAATATGAATGTAAGAGATCTAATTCCAGCGTCCAACGAGGCAGCGGAACTGCTTCGGAGTCTGTCCCATCCACAGCGGCTGCTTGTTCTATGCGCCCTGGGGAAAGAAGAACGCACGGTCGCGGAGCTTCGGGAGCTGCTCGAAATCGATCAGGTGCCGATGTCGCAACAGCTGATGCGACTGAGAGCCGATGGGCTGGTTGAAGCGCGTCGTGAGGGAACGACTGTCCACTATCGGATCAAGAAACCGGAAGTGCTGACCATCATCGAGGCGCTCCATTCGGCCTTCTGTGCGCGCTAGAAGCTTCTGATCGAGATCGCAAGTTTGACGATCTGGGCGTAACGGCGAGTGTTCTTGACCCAGGTCAAGGCGGGGTGGCCCCATATGCGGTTCTGCTTTCGCCAACAAGGCTGGGCCAGATGATGTCCAGCCGTTTCGTCGGCGGAGAGATTACATGATCCTGAACAATGATACCCTCGTCGCGGTCACGGACGGTGAGCGATTGAGACTGTTTCACAGCAAAGGCCATGAACCTCACCTTGACCTGATCGAAATCGATGATCCTGCTTTGGAGCGAGCTCATGCCGGATCAGGCGGTCGGCATCGCAGTTCGACTGCCAACCCGGACGACGCGCGGTTGCGTGAAGATGATTTCGCCGGATCGGTGGCAGCCTATCTGAACGATCAGGCGCTGGAAGCGACCTACCAGCATTTATTCGTGGTGGCGGACCCGCGCACTCTGGGAGAAATGCGCAAGCACTACCTGCCCGCGCTTGACGCGAAGCTCGCGGGAGAGGTCGACAAGGACCTCGTCAAACACTCGGTGGAGTCAATCAAGAACGCCATTGCGATGGCCTAAGCCCGCTCGTCGCGCTGGCCGCTCGGCGGCAGGCATGAAGCCAATTTCTTTGCCACCACCTGCAACCTCATAACACAATAGCGCCACGCCAAAACATCGGCGCTGGCTTCGCCATGGGGCGGCGAATGCTTCAAAAGACAAAATACCTGCAAGCTTCGTGGGTACTGTCTTTGGCAATCATCCAAGATGAGTGGCGCCCCTCAACCGGCTTGTCGGCTGACCTGAACTTGATGTGCGTCAAGGCGAAAGACTGTCGCTCATGATGATCTGACGCAAAGGAGATGAAACCAATGCAAACCTTGACCTGCCTGTTCTTGCCGACCTATCCAGACACGCCGGGGTCCAAAATCGCGGCCAATGCAGTGGCAGTGGCCAGCCAACTGGGCGCCGTGCTCGATGCAGCGGTTATCGACGTCGACATCCCGGATGTCTCGAACGCCCTATCCACCCTGCTGCTCGATCTTCCGGCCAAGATCCGCGAGACCGAGGCTGCCAGCAGGAGCCGCGGCAAGGTCTTGCTGGAAGAAATTGCAACAGAGGCCCTGCAACACAAGGTCACTTTGACCAGACAGGAGTTGAGGGCAGCGCCCGGGCTGATGGGGGAACTAGCCGCCAAGGAGGGACGCTATTTCGATCTCTGCATGGTTGGGTGGGCGCGCGATAGCGAGGCCTTGCAGTCGGTTGCCGAGGAGGTCGTGTTCAGCTCCGGCCGCCCCACTTTGCTGCTTCCGGATTCAGAAAAGGTTGGCGACCTTGAACACGTCGTGGTGGCTTGGGATGGAAGTCGCGTGGCGGCAAGAGCGGTGGCCGATGCCACTCCGTTCCTGGAACGGGCCAAGCAGATATCGATCGTCACCGTAGTGGATGAGAAGGTTCTGCCGCGCCAAGATAGTGGTGAACGCCTTGCGCTTGGCCTGAAAGCGCGAGGGTTTCATGCGACGGCGGAGTCAATCCTGGCCGGTCAGGATCCGATAGGTGCCGCACTTCAGCGACACGCCAAAAAAATAGGCGGTCAGCTCCTCGTCATGGGCGCCTATGGCCACTCCCGTCTGCGGGATATCGTGCTTGGCGGAGCGACCGAAGGGATCTTTTCGGACCTGCGCATGCCGGTCTTGATGTCTCACTAGACGACGCGAAGTCGCTCTGTTTCAGGACCCAGACCATGTCCGAGGTTGCGTTCAAGCAGCAGTCGAACGGCGGTAGTGTCGTCCCAATAGGCGGCCGGAAACTCTCCGGCCTGAGTGAAGCAGAGGCCAGGTCCAGGCTTGTCGCCGAGGGACCCAATGAACTGCCCAAATCAGGACGACGAACACCGCTGAAAATTGCCGCCGAGGTGGTCCGGGAACCGATGCTGACGCTGCTGCTAGGGGCCGGCGGCGTCTATCTGCTGCTTGGCGATCTGCAGGAAGCGCTGATCTTGCTGTGCTTCGCGAGCCTGTCGATCGTCATCACCATTGTGCAGGAAGCACGCACCGAACGCATCCTCGAAGCGCTTCGCGATCTTGCCAGCCCTCGCGCGCTGGTCGTGCGCGAGGGGCAGCGTCGGCGGATTGCCGGGCGCGAGGTCGTCCGTGGCGATATCGTGGTGCTTGCCGAGGGCGACCGGGCGCCGGCGGACATGGTGCTGCTCGAAGCTGATGATCTTCAGGCGGACGAGTCTCTTCTCACCGGCGAATTCGTGCCTGTGCGCAAGTGTGTGGCAGCGCTCATCGACCGGGCTGCAAAACCACGACCAGGCGGGGATGATCTGCCTGTCGTCTTTTCCGGTACCCTTGTCGTTCGCGGTTCGGGCCTGGGTGAAGTCCTGGCAACTGGAATCCACACTGAGATCGGAGCGATCGGGCAGTCCCTGAGCGCGTTGGAAAGCGAGGCGCCTCGACTGCAAAAGCAGACACGAAAGATCGTCAGGCTGTTTGCAGTGATCGGCGTTGCTGTCAGCGTTTTCGCGGTTCTGCTGCACGGGTGGTTTCGCGGACAATGGCTCGACGCCACATTGGCGGGGATTGCGTTGGGCATGTCGATGCTGCCCGAGGAATTTCCCATGGTGTTGACGATCTTCATGGCCATGGGAGCCTGGCGCCTGTCGC
Organism: Mesorhizobium loti; assembly: GCF_002858745.1. Taxonomy (GTDB): domain Bacteria; phylum Pseudomonadota; class Alphaproteobacteria; order Rhizobiales; family Rhizobiaceae; genus Mesorhizobium; species Mesorhizobium loti_F. The sequence continues at coordinate 80,731 of NZ_PJRO01000022.1, forward strand.
AGGTGCGGGTGCTCACCCGCAAGACCACGGCCATCGAGACGCTTGGATCAGCAACCGTCCTTTGCACCGACAAGACCGGGACGCTGACGCGAAACCAGATGACCGTCGCAGAATTGAGGACGCCTGGCGGTGATGTCTCTCGGCCGATCGATACTGCAGGCGACGTTCCCCAGGCGTTCTGTAACCTTGTCGAACTGGCTGCTTTGGCCTGCGCCGAAGTGCCTTTCGATCCCATGGAGAAGGCTTTTCACGAACTCGCCCAAAGAAACGCGCAAAACTGTCTAGGCGCTGGCGATTGGCGATTGTTCCGTTCTTATGGACTTCGTCCTGAGCTTCTCGCGATGTCAAATGCTTGGCGACCAATTGGAGGCAATGGCACTTACCTGATTGCTGCCAAAGGTGCACCGGAGGCAATTATTCAACTTTGCTGTCTTGTCGGGGATCGCGCCAATGCGGTCCGCAAATCCGCCGATGCCATGGCGGATAAGGGACTGAGGGTCCTTGGGGTGGCATGCGCCCGCCACAACCGGTCAGATCTGCCAGACCACCAGGCCGACTTTGTGTTCGAGTTCGCAGGCCTCGTAGGGTTGGCTGATCCGCTCCGCAAGGAGGTTCCGGAAGCTGTTGCCAGCTGTCGCTCGGCAGGTATCCGTGTGGTCATGATCACCGGCGATTATCCCGTCACAGCCGCAGCAATTGCCCGCGAGGCTGGGCTCGACGCTGCCACCGTCGTCACCGGCGAAGAGCTCCGCGCGATGGATGAAGCCGCTCTCTCGCAGGTGGTGAAGACGACGAGCGTCTTTGCGCGGACGATGCCCGATCAAAAACTGATGATCGTCAGGGCACTCAAGGCCAATGGTGAGATTGTTGCGATGACGGGCGACGGCGTCAACGATGCTCCTTCGCTGAAAGCCGCCGATATCGGCATTGCCATGGGGGGGCGCGGCACAGACGTGGCCCGAGAGGCGTCTTCGATCGTTCTCCTGGACGATGACTTCAGCTCAATTGTCATGGCGATCCGCCAGGGCCGCCGTATCTACGACAATCTGCGCAAGGCGATGAGTTTCATCACCGCCGTCCATGTGCCGATCGCGGGCTTATCGCTGGTGCCCTTGCTGTTTGGCCTGCCAATCGTCTTCGGGCCGCTGCACATCGCTTTCCTGGAGATGGTGATTGATCCGCTCTGTTCGCTGGTATTCGAAGCGGAGTCCGAGGAAGACAACGTCATGGACCGACCGCCACGCGATCCGCAGCAAGCACTGTTCAGTCGATCGCTCATGACCTGGAGCTTTGCCCAGGGGGCGTTGGCTTTGATGATGGTTGCGACCGTCTATCTATTGAGCCTCCGCTTTGGCGTTCCGGAAAACGAGGTGCGCGGGCTCACCTTCATATCGCTCATCGTGTCGATTGTCGGACTGGTGTTGGTGGATCGCACTTTTGACGCTTCGGCGGGGCTGCGCCGGCGCAACCGCGCCTTTGTGGCTGTCGTAGCCATCGATCTCGTGTTGCTTGGCTTCGTGTTCGCCTTCCCGCCCGCCACTGAACTCTTTCAGGTTGGCCTGCCAAGCCTTGCTCATTTGTCAGCAGTGCTCGCTGGGATCGTTGTGCTGGTCGGATCGTTGCAGAGCGTCAAACATTTTTGGCGGAAGCAACTGAGCGCCTGACGGCGTGGGCAATTACACCACCAGGCAAAGCCAGCTTTGTGGAGGGACCTGCGCAGGCGCCATTAGGCATCGATCCGCGTGCCCCGAAGCCCTTTGACGATCTCGAGCGCGTCTTCCAGGCGTCCGATCGCAGACGGTTTGCCGGTCGCTTCGGTGAACTCGATTGCCGCACTGACCTTGGGACCCATGGAGCCGGCCGGGAAGTCGTGGCCGGTCAATTCTGTGATTGTAACCTTGCCGAGAGCGCATTGATCGGACGTGCCGTAACCGACATAGACGGCATCGACGTCTGTCAGCATGAGCAGCATGTCTGCCTTCAGCTGACGCGCCAGAAGCGAACTTGCCAGATCCTTGTCGATGACGGCTTCAATGCCAACAATGCTGCCATCGCCGCGGGCAATCACCGGGATCCCGCCGCCGCCGGTGCAGATGACGACGACGTCGCGCTCGACCAGATACGAAATGACCGATACTTCCAGTATTTCGAGAGGGCGCGGGGAGGCCACGACACGACGCCATTTGTCGCCGTCGGGTGCTATCACCCAGTTGCGCTCGCCAGCAAGCCGCCTTGCGGTCGCCTCGTCGTAGACAGGCCCTATCGGCTTGGTCGGATGCGCGAACGCCGGATCGCTCGGGTCCACCTTGATCAAGGTCAGCAATGTCGCGAATGATTTTGCGCTGACGAGATTGGCGAGCTCCTGCTCGATCATGTAGCCGATCATGCCGGCACTCTCGGCGCCGAGCACATCGAGCGGAAAGGCTTCTGTTTCAGATGTTGCCGCTGACTGAAGCGCGAGCAGGCCGACCTGCGGGCCGTTGCCATGGGTGACGACCAGCGAATGGCCTTCGCCGATCAGAGCTGCCAAGGCAGAGGCGGCGCGTTTGATGTTTTGACGCTGGTTTTGCGCGGTGAGCGGTTCGCCGCGCCGAAGCAGCGCGTTTCCTCCAAGTGCTGCAACGATGAGCATGGTCAATTGCCGATCGTTGCCACCAGCAGCGCCTTGATCGTGTGCATGCGGTTCTCCGCCTGTTCGAAAACGATCGAAGCGTCAGATTCGAAGACCTCGTCTGTGACTTCCATGCAATCGATCCCGTATTCGCGCTCGATGTAGGCGCCGATTTCGGTATCGGTATCGTGGAATGCCGGCAGGCAATGCATGAATTTGATATGCGGATTACCGCTTGATGCCATCACCTCCTTCGTCACGCGATAAGGGCTCAAAAGGCGAATCCGATCCCCCCAGCCAGCCTTGTCTTCACCCATGGACAACCAGACGTCCGTATAGATGAAGTCGGCGCCTTCGACACAGCCAGCCAGATCCTCATCCAATCTGAAGCGCCCGCCGCTGTGCTGGACCAGATTCCGTACATGCGCGCAGAAGCTGTCGTCTGGCCAGAGCTTCTTGGGTGAAGCGATGCGGATATCCATGCCGACCTTGGCGGCGCCGACCGCAAGCGACTGGGCGACGTTGTCGCGCCCCTCGCCGACAAACACCACGGTCATGTCCGATAGGTGCTTATGCGTGAATTCGCGCATGGTCATGAAGTCCGCTAGGATCTGCGTTGGATGCGCCTCGTCCGTCAGGCCGTTGTAGACGGGTACGCCGGCATGCGCGGCAAGCAATTCGGCCTGATGCTGGCCAAAGCCGCGATATTCGATCGCATCATAGATGCGGCCAAGCACGCGCGCCGTATCCTTCATGGACTCCTTGTGCCCGATGTGACTGCCGGTTGGACCGAAATAGGTGACATGAGCGCCCTGGTCGTAGGCAGCCACCTCGAAACCCGTTCGCGTGCGCGTGGAGTCCTTTTCGAAGATCAGGGCGATGTTCTTGCGCACGAGGCGCGGAATCTCGTGCCCTGCCTGTTTGGCGGCCTTGAGATCGGCCCCCAGTTTCAAGAGGAAGCGGATTTCTGCCGCCGTAAGGTCATCCAGCGAAAGCACTGAGCGGCCATGCAGGTTGATTGACATTGGTTTTCCTTTCAGAGCGGATCGCGCGCGATAGGGCAGGTCATGCAATGACCGCCGCCGCGGCCGCGGCTGAGTTCGGCACCTTCGACGGTGATCACCTCAATGCCGGCACGGCGCAAAAGCGTGTTGGTGTAGACGTTGCGGTCGTAAGCGATGACGACGCCAGGCTCGACCGCAACCACGTTGTTGCCGTCGTCCCATTGCTCGCGCTCGGCTTCATAACGGTCACCTCCGGTGGCTATGATGCGCAACGCCTTCAGCCCGAGAGCCTCAGCGACAACGTCAGTGAATGGCGCATTCTCTTCCGTGACATCGACTGCCGCGTCGCCCTCGCCGGGGCGGAGCGAGAACGTGCGGAGCCGATCGACCACCGGCGGGTACATGGTGGCGAGATCCCGGTCGCACAGCGTAAAGACCGTATCGAGGTGCATGAAACTGCGATCGCGCGGCATCAAGGCCGCGATCACGCGCGTTGCCTCACCCGCGGCAAATAGGCTGCGGGTGAGCTCTCCTACCGCTTGCGGGGTCGTGCGCTCCCCCATGCCGACAAGCACAACCCCCTGGCCAATCGGCATGACGTCGCCTCCTTCGAGGCTGACGCCAGTTCCAGGCGTGGGAGATACGAAGGCATAACCGTCTGGCGCGAAGTGCGGATGGTAACGGTAGACGGCTTCGACGTTGGCCGCTTCCGGCCGCCGGGCCGGCCAATACATCGCGTTGACGGAAACCGAGCGGTAGATCCAGCAGGAACTATCGCGGGTGAAAAGCTGGTTCGGCAAAGGCGGCAACACAAAGTCTTGTGGCGCCAGGGTCCTGCCGGTCAGTCCCTTTGGTTCAAATGGGAGCTCCGCCCGGGCGATCCCGCCGACCAGGACGCTTGCCAGCAGGTCCGATGGCATTTCATTGAGCCATCCCCGCATTTCATCGACCATGTCCAGGCCAACGAAGCCAGCGTGCACGCGGCGGTCAAGAAGCCACTGACGCGCTTCCGGGATGTTCATGGTCTGCGCAAGCAATTCGCCGAAGGAATGGACGAGCACGCCGCGCTCACGCAGGGCGTCGACAAAGACATCGTGCTCCTGACGCGCCCGTTTTACCCACAAAACGTCGTCGAAGAGCAGTGCTTTGCAGTTTTCCGGCGTCAATCTGCGCAGGCTCAGATCCGGCCTGTGGACCATCACCTCGCGCAGACGACCGGTCTCTGAATGGACTCCAAGATTTGTCATGGTGCCGGCGCTCACAGTGCGCTCACAGCGCCGGTCCACATTTCGTAGACGGCGAAGACGGCGGTTGCGATCAGAGCGATCGCGAGGATCGCTTCCACGGGATGGAAGACACGCTTGTTGTCTTCGCGGCGGGCCCAGACAAAGAAGGCGACGCCCGGTGCGTAGAGTATCGCGCACATGAACAGGTTCGCTGGCCCCGCAGCATAGACGAGCCACGCGCCATACAGCGTGGCCAGCAGACCAGCGACCAAAGGCCCTGCGCGCTGCTCGCCATCTCGATAGCTCTCGCCCGTCAATGCCAGCTTGGCTGCAAATGCTCCCGAGAAGATGTAGGGGACCAGGATGGCCGTGGAGGCGATGTAGAACAGCGCCTGATAGGTGCTGTTGGCAAACAGCGTGATCACCAGGAAAGCCTGAACCAGAAGATTGGTGATGAGGAGCGACGTCGAAGGGACGCCGCGTTCACTCTCTTTGCTGAAGAACCGGGGCATGGTCCCGTCCTTGCCAGCCACATGGGGAACTTCTGCTGCCAGCAGTGTCCAGCTCAGGAACGCACCGATGACGGACACCACCAGGGCAAGATTGATGAGTATGGCGCCCCACGGGCCGACCACAGCTTCAAGAACACCGGCCATGGACGGGTTCTTCAAGGCGGCCAGCTGAGGTTGGCTCATGATGCCGAGCGACAGCAGCGAGACCAGGGCATAGAGTGCCAGGCAGGTGAAGAAGCCAAGCACCGTTGCGGTCGCAATGTCCTTGCGACGCTCGGCACGGGCCGAAAATACGCTCGCCCCCTCAATGCCGATAAAGACCCAAAGCGTGACCAGCATGGTGCTTTTCACCTGGGCCGTGATGGTGCCGAGGGCTGGGTTGCTTAAACCGGAGAAGTCCAGGGTCCATATGTCGAGCTTGAAAGCGACTGCCACCACGCCGACGAAGAGCACGACGGGAGCAATCTTGGCCACCGTCACGATGAGATTGATGATTGCCGCTTGGCGGATACCGGCCAGGACAAGAAGGTGGATGATCCACAAAAGGATCGATGCGCCCAACACCGCCTGCCATGTGTTGCCATCGCCAAAGGCCGGGAAGAAATACGACAGCGCGCTGAACACGATCACGGCATAGGATACGTTGCCGACCCAGGCGCTGATCCAATAGCCCCAGGCGCTGGTGAAACCTATAAAGGGTCCGAACCCAGCCTTGGCATAGGCATAGGGACCTGCATCGAGCTCTGGCCGCCGTGTTGCCAGCGACTGGTAGACGAACACCAGTGCAAGCATGCCGACAGCGGTGATTGCCCAGCCGATCAGGATCGCCAGCGGGCCCGAGCCTGCTGCCATGTTCTGCGGCAGGCTGAACACGCCCGAACCCACCATCGAGCCGATGACCAGTGCCGTCAGGGATCCGAGTTTCAGTTTCGTCGATGACGCCGGGGCGACATCGTGGATGGGGATATTGATTTCCGTCGTGGACATTGTGCCCTCCCGCCTTTGGAACTGGCAGGAGTGAACAGCAGAGAGACACCGCTAGCATTGACGCTCGTCAATTTTTGAGTGCGGCGATCGCCTGATCGGGGGGACTTCATGACGCAAGGCTGAGCAGTCTGCGCGTTCAGGAGCCTTTGGACCACGGGGTCGATCTCGCGCGCATCTCATCGGCAGCGGCGATAATTTCAGCAGGTGAGGGCTGCGAAAAATTGACATAGTGACAATCTAGCCCGCCACCTTGAACAGGCTGGCTGAGACAAACGATGCGATCAGCTTCTTGGGCAAGCAAGGACACGACGTCCGGCGAAGCCACGGGCAAGGCAGCAAGGATCGATATGGGCCGGCGTCGTCGCAAGGCACGGATGGCCACCTTCATTGTTGTTCCGGTGGCTGCGCCGTCGTCAATGAGGATCGCCGTCTTGCCGTCGATGGGGAGCAGAGGTCGCTTGCGCCTATAGGACTTGCGCTGCGTTTCCAGCTGTGGGCGCTCGTCCGCAATTAAAGCCCGAAGTTCGTCGTCGGCTAAAGCGCAAGCTTCTACGATTTCCCGGTTGAGTACGATATCAGGAGGGTTGCCATCGATGAGAGCAGCAACAGCCAGGCCGGGTTTCTTCGGTGCGCCGACTTTTTGCACGAGTATCAGATCGAATGGGGCCTTGAGGATTTTGGCCACTTCCGCAGCCACGAGAACGCCGCCGGGCGGCAAGGCGAGCACGACGGGGTCCTTCAATGCAAGCTTCGCCAGTTCGTTGCCAAGCTGCTGCCCCGCTTGTTTGCGATCGCGGAACATCACTCAATCATCCGGCCAGAGGCGACGGAGCGATTTTTTCATCGAATTGCGAACTTGGACAATCTCGCTATGAGATAGGTGGCGATCAAGTAGTTGGAAAACTGCCGCTATGCTCCGATCGTAGTCAAAGTCCGGCTCGTGGCCAAAGCCACGCCTGACATGAATGATGAAATCTCTTTTCTTGCGCTTTCCTGTCGGTCCATCTGGCCTCCAGCCTTCAAAGAACATCCCCCTGACAAGCATAGGCAGCTGCGAAGAAAGATCAGCCATTTCCTCGAGAGAGAGCCAGTCACGCACAGCGTGCAGCACCGCTTTCAACAAATGCGAGGCATTTTGCTCGCTCCAGTCGAGCTCTTTGGCGAGTTCATTCACCCATTGTTGAGCCTGCTCGGCAGCATGGGTGAAACCTTTCTGTGAAGGGTGGGGTTCTGCGGTTGCCATGATCATCGCTCCATCATCCAGCGGATGGTGAGATTAGGCGGTGGAAGTAATTACGCATTGCCTCAGATCAAATTCGCGACTCATTCGTAAGCCTGTGAAGACACCCACAGACTGTGGCTCGGGAAAAGCGAATTGAGCTTGATCAAAGTGGCGCTCTGGATGAGCGCGTATATTTCAAGCTGGCAGCTGCAACGTATCTTCACGACCACGACGCAAACGATACGCCCGCCATCAGGGTCGTCCGTTTTCGGCGACTAACACGACCTTCTTGGAGGGCCACCATGAGCCGCCTTTCTCATTCCGAAGTCCATATGGTTCACCGGATTGGTTGGCTCCGTGCCGCTGTTCTCGGGGCGAACGATGGAATTGTGTCGACGTCAAGCCTTGTCGTTGGTGTCGCTGCTGCCGGATCGGGATCAGCCGAAATCCTGATTGCGGGTTTGGCCGGCCTTGTAGCAGGCGCGATGTCGATGGCCGCCGGGGAGTATGTATCAGTCAGCTCCCAGACAGATGCCGAGAATGCGGACCTCAGCCGCGAAAGGCGTGAACTCGCTGAGATGCCGAAAGCGGAGCTGGAAGAACTCACACAGATTTACGTAAGAAGGGGACTTGATCGCGAACTCGCCGAGCGGGCTGCTGTTCAGCTGACACAGCACGATGCCTTAGCGACCCATGCTCGTGACGAGCTCGGCATCTCGGAGACCGTCGCAACCCGTCCCGTACAGGCGGCTCTGGTCTCCGCCCTCACATTCGCGTCCGGAGCAGTGGTGCCTGTGCTTGTTGCTCTCGCATCACCAGCAAACAAGACTGGCATTGGTGTCGCGGCATCGACGATCCTCGCCTTGGCCATTCTGGGTGGCCTGGGCGCCGTCGCTGGAGGCGCAGGCGTGCTGCGGGGAGCTGCCCGCGTAACCCTTTGGGGAGCGCTGGCGATGGCAGTGACCGCCGCAGTTGGGATGATGTTTGGGGTCAGTGCCGGATAAGAGGCGAAAGCACTTCAGGGCGTCCCTGGAACGCTTTGCGTGAGACGCACATGACATCAAGATCGCGCTATGCGCGCTGAATGAGCTCTCGCCGCCACGTCCACCCACCACCGGTTCACGACTTCCGCGCTGGTCAACTGGGTTTGCGCTGATGCCTCGAGTTGCAGCCTCCGATATTCGCTCGCGGTCGTGCCGAACCGTTGCCGGAAGGTGCGGCTGAAATGGGCTTCGCTGTTGAAACCGAGATCTGATGCGATGCGGGACAATTTGCGCGTTTCGAGAGGGTCGCTCAAGGCCGCCCGCACCGCGATGAGCCGGCGCTCCTGGACATAGCGCATGATACCACCGCGCGAAGCGAAGACGCGGTAGAGCGACGCCCGCGAGATGCCAAGCTTCTTGGCCAGGAAATCCGGAGAGAGTTTGCCAACGGCAAGATTGTCGCGGATCGCGGCCTCCGCCAGCGTCAGGTGATCGTCATCGGCGTGGCGCGAACTTCTGGACGTGAAATCCGGCTGCAGCAACAACCGCCTCAGGAAATCGGCCGTGTCGGAAACCGTGCGCGCGACCTCGTCCTGCGAAATTTGCGTGCTCCGCTCCTGAAGTGAGCGCATATGGGCAACAAGAAGTTCGTTGCGAAGCGGATCAAGGCGAGGCTTCAGAGTGCCTGGCACTATTTCGCCCAGCATCCTTCGGGGAACAATGAGCGACAAGGTGTTGGAAGCGAACGCACGTGTCCGCACCTCATGCGCCAGGTCGATCACCGCGACCTTCCCAGGGCCGATCGAAACCTGCTCTCCGGAGATCACGCCGTTGAAACCACCGCTCATATAGAGGTGCAGCAAAATGTGGTCAGGCGTCGAAACGATGCGCTGTCCATCCCGGATGAACACCTGCGGTCCGAACGACACCTTGGCGATGACAATGTCGCCCAGAATAGCGCCGTTCGCTGATCCTGCGGGCAGGATTTTGCTGCGCGTCCACGGCCTTGGCTCGAACAGGGGAGACAACACCGCGCTCCAGGTCGCAAAGGCCTTATCGGGGTCCAGTCCCGTCGTCACATAATAGAGTCTGGGTATGCTCATGCTTCGGGAGATTCTCTGGTCGATGATACTGACTGCGACATGAAGAACAAACCAACGTGAAGCAGACAGACGTGTGCGAGCGGCAGCATGCCTTAGTTCCGTTTCTCGTCACGCTCCGGATGTTCAATATTTCGCTAAAAAATTGATTAAGCGTCTCAAGCGACGAACCGGCCCGGCCCGGCTGCTGGCATCCTCGTGTAACTCGTGTTTTCAAGCACCGTGGAATGGGGATGACGCCGCGATCGCGGCGTGTGCTGGGGTAGGTAAATTGCATATGCTTTCTGACGGGTTCACTTTCGGTTCTCGCGCCGTGAAGGGATTTGAGCGTTCTCACCCATCAACGGAGGACCAGCTCGAAGCGCCGTTATGGCCTTCCGCGATGCGCGCCAATGTGTTTGCAAACCATGCCTGGCGTCAAGGCTTGCTCGTCTGCACCGCGCTTTTCACCGTGGGGATGATCGCGACTGACGCTGTCGCGCAATCTGCCGGTGGTCGTGGCGGCGATGGCAATCACGACAGCCAGGGCGGCGCTGGCCAGACCTTCGGCGTTGTGGGAGCGGCGGGTGGTGACTCGATATATTACCGCGGCGGTGGTGGGGGCGGTGGCGCGGGCGCGGCGGGCGGCAAGGGTGGCTCCAATACAGGCAGCGGCGGCACGGCCGGCACCGATGGCAACACCGGCAGTCCGATTGGCGTAAACGGCGGCGACGGTGGCAGCGCCAACTACGGCGGCGGCGGTGGTGGTGGCGGCGGTGGAAACGGCATTCGGTTCTCCGCTGGCGGCATGCAGACGACAATCAGCGCGACCGGTGGCAACGGCGGCACTGGCGGCACGACCTTCTATAACAACTCTGGGGCCGGCGGCGGTGGCGGCTCGGGCGGTTACGGTGTTGGCGCGACCGGAGGCGCGCTGAACCTGAATGTGTTCGGCACGGTAACAGGCGGTAATGGCGGCGCCGGCGGCACGGGCTACGGCGACAGAAACAGCGGCGGCTCCAGTGGCGGCGGTGGCGATGGCGGTGGCGGCATTTACTTCGGATCGGCCGGATCGACGCTCAACCTGGCTGCCGGATCGGTCATCGGCGGCAATGGTGGCGCCGGCGGCATTGGTGGTCGCGGCAATGGCGCTTCCGGGCGTGGCGGCAACGGCGTCGATTTCGGTGGCACCGTCAACAATACGGTGTCCACGCTGGCGGGCACCACGATCCGCGGTGGCAATGGCGCATCCGGTGCGGCCGGCGGCGTCGGTATCGTCGGCAGCGGCATCACCATCCTCAATGACGGCACGATCGCCGGCGGATATTCGAACCTCGGCGGCGCCGGCGCCGTGCAGGCAGACGCGATAAGCTTCACCGGCGGCGCCAACAGCCTGAGGCTTGGCAGCACCGGAACGATCGATGGCAACATCGGTGTCACCGGAAGACTGGCCATCGATCCCGGTACGATGGCCGCCGGAAGCGTAACGCTTGGCAACATCATTCACGACACCACAACTGCCGGCAGCCTCGTCAAGTCAGGCGAGGGCAGATTGGTGTTGACGGGCACGAATACCTACACCGGCGGCACCACCTTCGCGGCCGGCACGCTCAATGCCGGAAGCGCCGGCGCGTTCGGAACATCCGGTGCACTCAGCTTTACGGGCGGTACGTTGCAATACAGTGCCGCTAACCAGGTCGACTATTCGAGCCGTTTCTCTTCCGCTGCCGGTCAGAAATACAGCGTCGACACCAATGGCCAGAACATCATCTGGGCGGCGGATCTGACGTCGTCCGGAGCCAGCCTTGCCAAGTCTGGCGCTGGCACGCTGACGCTCACCGGCGCTACCGGCTATACCGGGGACACCGTCGTGGCGGGCGGCACCTTGCAGTTTGGTGACGGCGCACGCGGCGGCACCGGCCTTGGCGGTTCCATCACTGTTGCAAGTGGTGCCGCTGTCTCTTTCGAAACGCCAGGCAGCTTCGACATCGGCGGGCGGGTCGAGCTTGGCGACACAGCTGCGATGTCGATCAGGGCCGGAGCCGGCCAGCCACTGCTGAAGACCGGAGGCCTCAAGATTGGGGCGGATGTGAACTTCAATCTTAGTGGTGTCGGCGATCCGAACCGTGCCAACCAGGTACTGATCGACAGCAGCTCAGTCATCCAAGGCGACTTCGCGACGATCAGCGTCGGCGGTTTCAGCGGCACGGTCGACTACATGACCGTGAACACGCGAAAGTCCGCCGACGGCAAGCAGTATCTGGCCAGCTACGATCTGAGCTGGACTGCCAACAACAACCTGGCGCACGGCACCTTCACCCTGGCCGATGCGGCGAACAGCTTTACCATCGGGACCGAACTTACCGACCAGGTGGCAAACCCTGCCACGGGTTGGGATGGGAAATCGCTGACCAAGGCAGGCGCTGGCAAGCTGATCCTGGCGGGCGACAACACCTATAGTGGTGGCACGACAATTGCCGGCGGCACGCTGCAGATCGGAGAGGGCGGTATCGCAGGCTCGATTGTCGGCGACGTGGTCAATGCAGGGACGCTCGCTTTTGATCGCTCAGGCACGGTCACTGTGGCCGGTACCATCTCCGGCAGCGGCAAGCTCAGGCAACAAGGTGTGGGAACGGTGGTGTTGTCCGGCATCAACAGCTACCGAGGCGGTACAGCCATCGACGCGGGCACGCTTTCGGTTTCGGCCGATGCCAATCTGGGCGATCTGTCGGGCGGGCTCGCTTTCCACGGCGGCACGTTGAACACCACCGACAGTTTCGACACGGGTCGCGCGGTAACACTCGATTCGAGCGGTCGCTTCGATGTTGCCGCAAACACCTTGCTCAGCCTGTCAGGCGCGGTGTCCGGCAGCGGTGATCTGATAAAGGCTGGCGCGGGCACACTGAAGCTCAGCAATGACGGCAATGTCTACGGCAATACGTTTGTCGAAGCAGGCTCGCTGATAGGCAACGCCTCAACAATCTCCGGGCGGATCGGCAATGCTGCGACGATGGTGTTCGACCAGGCTCCGGACGGGACCTTTGCCGGCGACATTGGCGCGCTCAACGGCAACCGAGGCATCATGATCAAGCGGGGCGCTGGCGAGCTGATGCTGACGGGCACGTCCGCACTCGATTGGTCGGTCGAAAAGGGAAAGCTGTCGACCACTGCAAGTCGCTTCGGTGGCAATGTCATGATCAGCGCCGGTGCCGGTGTCACCTTCGACGAACAGGCTGACGCCCTCTATTCGGGAGCGATTTCTGGTACAGGCAACCTCACCAAGACCGGATCTGGTACGTTGAAGCTTGCCGGTGACAGCTCCGGTTTCGTCGGGTCGACATCGATTGCCAAAGGCATCCTGTCGGTGGACGGTTCGCTCGGCGGTTCGATCCGTGTGATGCCCGGAGCCCGCCTGCAAGGCAAAGGCACCATAAGTGAGCTCACCGTTGCGGCTGGCAGCACCATCGCACCAGGCAATTCAATCGGCACGCTGAACGTGGCCGGCGATGTCACCCTGGCTGCGGGGTCCATCTATGAGGTGGAAATCGCAGGCAATGGCACGAGTGATCGCATTGCCGCCAAAGGCAAGGCCACGCTTGGTGGAGCCAAGGTAGAGGTGATGGCACTGGATGCCGCGACAAGCTATCAAGACGGCCGCAACTACACGATCCTTACAGCAGACGGCGGCATCGCCGGTGCGTTCGATCCGGCCGTGCTGTCGCGCTCGGCATTTCTCGACGCGACGCTTGCTCAGGGAAAGAACACGGTCGATCTGAAGATCGCCGTCAAGGGCGCCAAACCGCATGGACCTGTGTTCGAAAGGGTCGCCAATACTTTCAACCGTCACCAGACCGCAGGTGCGCTCGACAAGCTTCAGCAAAGTGGCCAGTCGCTTGCACTTTACAACAAGCTGCTGCCGCTCTCGATAGAGGAAGCGCGGTTGGCCTTCGATGGCCTGTCGGGCGAGGTCAATGCCTCGACGGTAACTGGCCTCCTCGAGGATAGCCACTTTCTTCGCGACGCTGTGAACGACCGCCTGCGCGCTGCTTTCGAGGCAGTCGGTGCCAAGCAGGCGTCTTCGGCCGAGCGGTATGGAGCCTGGGGATCGGCATTCGGCTCGTGGGGCAGCATCGACAGCGATGGCAATGCGGCTAGCCTTGACCGTTCAAAAGGTGGTTTTATAACCGGTGTCGACGGGCTTGCCGCGGGCGACTGGCAGCTTGGGATGCTGGCGGGGTATAGCCAGTCATCCTTCAAGGTCGACGATCGCAAATCGGCCACATCGAGCGACAACTACCATCTTGGCATCTATGGCGGCACGCAGTGGGATGCGCTCACCCTCAGGTCCGGCTTTGCCTATACTTGGAGTGAGATCGAAACCCGCCGACAGTCCGTGTTTCCTGGGTTCAGCGACAGTATGAGCGGCAGCTACCGTGCAGGCACGTCGCAGCTGTTCGGTGAATTGGGTTACAGCATGAAAGCGGGCCGCGTCGCTTTCGAACCGTTTGCCAACGTGGCTTACGTCAACGTGGACACTCATGGCTTTGCCGAGAAGGGCGGTGCTGCGGCACTCACCGTGCACGGAGCTTCAAACGATGTCGCTCTCACCACGCTGGGCGTGCGTGCTTCTGCTGGTTTCGATATTGGTTCGACTTCGGCGACGGCGCGTGGGATGGTCGGCTGGCGGCATGGCTATGGCGATGTCACGCCAATGATCAGCCAGGCCCTTATGGGCTCCAGTGCTTTCTCGATCGCCGGGGTGCCTGTCGCTAGGGATGCGGCCTTGCTCGAAGCGGGGGTCGACTTCAGTATCGCTCCTGCGGCGGCGCTTGGATTTTCGTATCAAGGTCAGATGGCGTCTGGCTCGCAGGAGCATGGATTCAGGGCGGATCTCACCGTTCGGTTCTAGATCGGCCTCGCCATTTAAGACGTTTCACCCTTGTGGATGGCTACTCTTCGATCGGGTGAGATCACAAGCAGGTGCCTGCGGAAGCACCATGATTTCGCAGGCGGGGCCGAGTGGCGCGATCATGAGTGCCGCCACTTTGTCGGCAATTATTGCGACGAAAAGTTGAGGGGCAGCTTTGCACCGTCACCTCGGCTATTCGGACAGTCGGAACCTTCGGCCGAAAAGCGGACATGCTCGCCGCCACCCAGCACCCTCGGCGAAGGTGGCGTTGCAGGTGCCCGGCCACGCAGAAAATCGGTTTGATATCTGGCTATTCAGGTTGTCTTTTTTTGTCCGAACTTTGTCCAGAGAATGGCTGGAGTGCCTCGAAACAAGGTCTACGATTGCAGCACGCCATGGTTCACGGAGTGTCCAGAAATGACCGATGCCGCTCTACTCGTAATCGATGCCCAGGAAAGTTTCCGTCAACGCGCCAGTTGGGAAGTGGTGGATAGTCCCGCCTATCTGAGGAACCAACAGGCACTTATCGACGGCGCAGTTGAAAAGGGTTGGCGGATCGTGCGTGTATTTCATGCTGAACCGGAAGGTATTTTCTCCCTCGCTTCGGGTTTCGTTAGACCTCTTGCGGAACTCAAACTCGCAAAGCCCGACCTTGAGTTCTTCAAGTTCCGGCATTCAGCCTTCGTCGGGTCGCCTCTTGAAGTGTACCTGATCGAGAATAGCATCCGTCGCCTTGTCATCTCCGGCATTCGCACCGAACAGTGCTGTGAGACGACCACTCGCCATGGTTCGGATCTCGGTTGGCAGATCGACTACGTGACCGAGGCGACCCATACTATGCCGCTCACCGATGCGACCGGAAGAACCTGGACGGCTGAAGAGATAAAGGCCCGCACGGCAGCAGTGCTTGATGGGCGCTTCGCCCGCATCTGCACGATCGGTGAAGCTTTGGCCGGCGAGAAGATGGCTGCCGTGGCATGACGATACCGCGTCGGATTCCAACCTATGTGGTAATGCCGGCGCGGACCTTGCTGCTCGATGTCGCGGGGCCAATGGAGGCCCTGCGTTATGCCAATCGCGTGCAGCAGGAAGTGCAGTTTGATGTCAGCTACATTGGCGCATTGCCCGAGGTCACAACCTCAATTGGGCTGCGAGTGACCGGCATCTCGCCGCTACCCGATACCGTCGAGACAGGCGCCATGGTCGTGGTCGCAGGTGATACCGACGCGCCCATGGACACAAGCCAGCCGTTCGAGGCATTTGAAGAAGGTGGCGACGAGTTGGTCCGGTGGCTCCAGCGCAGCTTGAGACCTGGCATTTTGCTCGTGTCGATTTGCTCAGGTGCTCTCCTGGCCGCGAGGGCGGGGCTGCTTGATGGCGTCAAATGCACCACGCATTTCACCGACTGCGAACGTCTCGCGCAGATCGCTCCGTTGGCCAAGGTTCTGGAGAACCGGCTCTATGTGGAGGACGGCGAACGCTATACTAGCGCCGGCATCACCGCCGGTATCGACCTGATGCTGCATATCATCGGCCGTCTCACCGACCCGGCTGTCTCCGCCGCCGTGGCAAAGTCGCTCGTCGTCTATTTCCGGCGCCTCGGAACAGATCCGCAGCTTTCGCCATGGCTGGAGGGGAGAAACCACATCCACTCAGCCATCCATCGGGTCCAAGATGCTATAACAGCCGATCCGGCGCGAGACTGGTCGCTTGCAGCATTGGCTGACATCGCCAATGCCAGCCCCAGACATCTTAGCCGCCTGTTCAATGATCAAGCCGGCATGACTATCCCAGATTATCGCAACCGGCTACGCATCGCACTGGCCCAGCAGCTTCTGAGCGAGACTAGGCTGGACATTGAGCGAGTGGCAGAGCGCGTAGGCTACAGTTCAAGCCGGCAATTGCGTCGCGCTTGGGGACGTTTCAATCTCTCTCCGCCGAGTGCTCTTCGGCGGCGAGATACCTATCCTCCTTGCCGCCCCTAAAAGCTGAGACTCAGCTACTCCCTTTCTCGCACACATCGATGGTTAGGCTTGACATGTATGCCCCAACACTTGCGCTTCCCAGCTGCCAGGGCATTTGCCGGACGCTACGCAGCTTTCGAAGAGGCAGGCAGTGCAAGGGCTGCAAGTAAGCTGATGAGGATGCCGGCAGCGGCCAGCCAGAGAGCAAGTTGTATGCCTTCCGACATGGCACCGGCCAATACCTCGCCCTCCAGTCCGCCGAGATGGCGGTTGGCGAGGGCGATCAGCACGGCGAGTCCGATGGAATTTCCGACGCTCAGCGTGGTGGATGCCATGCCTGAGGCCACGCCTTGCTCGTCTTGGCGCACTCCCGTGGCTGCCGCTATCCACATGCCTGTCCAGACGATGCCCTGGCCGACGCCAGAGACGATGAGACCGGGAACGATGGCAAGATAACCACTCGTTACATTTGCACCTGGCACCATCAAGGCCGTCCCGGCGGCACCAACCACCATCCCCGTCATCAGCGTGGCACGCATCGAGAGACGCCGTACCAGTCGCTCGCCGAGCTGAGTGCCAATGACGATCGCGACGGAGGGAACAAGGAAAGCAAAACCCGTCTCGAGAGCCGTCAGCCCCTGCACGTTCTGGAAGAGAACGGTCAGGAAATAGGGCAGAGCGCCGAAGGTACCCATGAACAGGAATGTGATGATCATGCTCGCGACGAGATTGCGGTTTGTAAACAGCCGCAGCGGCATCAGCGGATCGGCGCTGCGCGCCTCGATCAGCGCGAAAGCGATCAGGGACACGACGGAGAGGATTAGCGCACCGATGACGCTGGCAGCCTGCCAGCCGATCTCAGGTCCTTCCACCAGAGCAAAGACAAGTGCGGTCGCGCCGATGGTGACGCTCAGTGCACCCGGGAGGTCGAAGTTGCGGCGCTCGTGACGCACGGGGTCGCGCGGGATGACAAGGAAGGCGGCGATGATGGCGATGCCGGCGAGCACGACGTTGACATAGAAAACGGCTGGCCAACCCCAGGTCGCAGTCAGGAAGCCGCCGGCCAGCGCGCCGACGCTGAGGCCGCTTGCTCCGGCGCCGCCCCAGACGGCCAAGGCCTGGTTGCGCTCCCGACCTTCGGCAAACAGGCGATTGATGAGCGAAAGTGTCGCGGGGAACAGGAAGGCACCGCCTATGCCCTGCACCGCGCGCGCTACGATGATGATTTCGGGTGACCAAGCTAGCCCACCGGCGAGCGAGGACAACGCGTAGAGCCAGAGCGCGAAGATGAACATGCGGCGCTGGCCGACCAAGTCTGCCGCGCGCCCGCCAAACAGGAGAAAGCCCCCACACAAGACCATATAGGCACTCACCACCCATTGCAGGGTTTGGCCGGAAAAGCCCAGCCCGGTGCCGATCTCTGGCAAAGCGACAAAAACGATGTTGATGTCGAGCGAATATATGAGCTGGGCGAAGGCAAGCAACGCCAATGCCGCGCCCCTTCGAGCTCCGAGGCCAGATGCCGGTATTGCTCCGGTCTGTTCCGATGCGGTCATGCTGGTCTCCATTCTGAAATCTTTGTTGTTTGACAAACAATAGGAACTTGCATCGCGCCGTCAAGCGAATTATTTGTTGCTTACTCAATAATGGAGAAGTGCGATGGCAGGGCGACCGCGTGAGTTTGATCGAGAGCTTGCCTTGGCCAAGGCGCGCGACGCCTTCTGGTCCCGCGGCTATGAGGGCGTGTCGATGACCGATCTCGTCGAGACGATGGGCATCGCCTCAGCCCGCATCTACGCGGCCTTCGGGTCCAAAGAGGAGTTGTTTCGCGAAGCCGTTGAGCTCTATGCGGCACACGAAGGCGGCTTTGCCGAGCGAGCGATGGCGCAAGAGCCAACGGCTATACGCGCCATGGAGCGAAGCCTACGAGAAGCAATCGAAAACTGCACACGAAAAGGGCGCCCGGCTGGCTGCATGGTGGTATCGGCTGCCACCAACTGCACGGTCGCCAATGCAAGCGTCCAGGCGTTTCTCACGGATTACCGCAACCGCCGGACAGTTGTGCTGGAAAAGCGTCTGAAACGCGCCGTCGCTGAAGGCGAATTGCAGGCTGAAACCGACGTTGCAGGCCTGGCCGATCACTATGCTGCGATCCTCATCGGATACGCCGTTCAGGGCAGGGACGGTGTCCCACGAAAGCGGCTGCTGGCGACAATCCCCGTGGCGATGCAGGCGCTTCGACTTGCTGCCAAGTGACATCGGCAGATCGTGCTTGCTCTGCGGCGACATGCCAGAACATAACCGCCTCAAAACTTCCGACCTGAAGGACCGCGCAAGGCGAGCCTCAAGGGCATCACACCGCGGCATTTCTCTTCGGTGCGAGGATGAAATACATTCATACCGACGAAAGGCTGCCGGCGCTGGTGCGCACCGGGCTGTTGCATGTGCAGTTCGAACCATCCATCCCATCTCGACGGCAATGGTCGGATCGGGCGACTGTTGATTGCGCTGCTGCTGGAACATTGGCAACTGTTAAGGGCTCCGCTTCTCTATCTGAGCCTATTCTTCAAGCGTCACCGCGAGGAGTATTATCGCCGGCACAACCGCGTGCTGCAGGAAGGGGATTGGGAGGGCTGGACAGACTTCTTTCTGGATGGGGTCGCGACGATAGCCGTACGTTCAAACTTGTTGAGACAGGTTGTCGCTGATCTGAGACGCCGCTTGCATAAGAGCGTCCGCAATTCGCTCCGTGAGAGCTGGTGTTATCCTCCTTTGGGGCGCCGAAAGGCTGATGGCGGCGAAGGGTCGACCGATGTCGTCCATGATTGGTGCGCCGATGCATGTGGCGCCGTCCTCATTCTCTCCGTCTTCCACGGCGAAACCCTGCGCGGCTATCTCATCGAGCTGTTTTTTCAGGACCTTCGTGCTCGTGATCGTCCGATAGGTTCGTTCAGCGAGCGAATCGGTTAGCAAACTCAACCTTTCTGCGTCCGGTAAGTACGCCAGGATCGCCTTGCCGAGTGCGGTGGAGTGCAGAGGGTCGCGACTGCCGATACGGGCCTGCATGCGCAAGGCGCGCGTCGATTCCATCATGTCGATGTAGACGATGTGGTGCTGTGAAGGGATTGCCAAGTTGATGGTTTCATTGAACTCGGCGTGGAGCTGCCTCAGATAGGGGAGGGCCACTTCGCGCAGCCGCTGGATGCTCGTGTCGGTCGCGGCAAGCTTGCGGAATTGCGGGCCGATGCCGTACTTGTCGCTCGCTTTGTCATATGTGACGAACCCCGCGACACTCAGCGTTTGCAGGTAGCGGAAGGCTGTCGTCTTGGGCAGGGCAAGCTCCCTGGCCGCGACCGTCAGCGATATCTGGTGGCCCTTCTTGGCCAGAAGCTCGAGAACCTTCAAGGCCTTCAGCACCGGCTGCACAACATATCTGTTCGAGGCGGGATCCGGCACCATTTGCTCCTCCATGATTGGGGGCCATGTATTTGATTTTTCTATCAGGCGAAACACCGATTTCTTTACAGGAAATGGAGCGCCATTCAATCTGGTAGGCAGATCGATGGAGAAATGCCTATGCAGACGCCCGCCACCCAACCGCAATCCGAGCAAACGAAAGCACTTCTTGGTTTTGATGGTTCGGCGCGGCGGATCGCTGAGAATTCACGATGGATCGCGGGCGGAGTGAACAGCAATTTTCGTCTCAACATCTCGCCGACACCGCTGGTTTTCGAGCGCGGCGAAGGAGCTTATCTGTTCGATATCGATGGCAACCGTCTCATCGACTACTATCTCGGCATGGGTCCGATGATCCTCGGCCACAAGCCCGCCGCGCTGGTCGAAGCCGTGAAGACGCAGATCGACAAGGGTATCCTTTTTGCCGGCCAGACCGAAGTCGAGGCGCGGGCCGCCCGCCTGGTCTGCGAACTGGTGCCTTGCGCGGAACGGATACGCTTTGGCTCCTCCGGGTCGGAGGTCGATCAGGCTGCTTTGCGACTGGCCCGCGCAGCAACCGGGCGCAGCAAGGTCATCAAATTCGAGGGGCACTATCACGGCTGGTTCGACAATGTGTTGTGGTCGACCGCTCCGGCGCTCGATGCGGCCGGTCCCGTCGATGCGCCCTTGGCTGTCGCTGGCAGCAACGGCCAGCTTCCGCAGAGTGCTGACGATCTCGTCATTTTGCCGTGGAACGATTTGGAGGCTGTCATCCGTCGCCTCGGGCAGGGCGACATCGCTGCTGTGATCATGGAGGCGGCGATGTGCAATGCTGGTGCCATCCATCCGCTGCCCGGCTATCTTGAAGGCGTGCGCGAGGCCTGTACCCGCGCCGGTACCGTTCTGATCTTCGACGAGGTGATCACCGGGTTCCGGCTGGGTGCCGGTGGCGCACAGCAGCGCTTCGGCGTGACGCCGGACCTTGCCACCTTCGGCAAAGCCATCGCCAACGGGTTCCCGGTCGCCGCCATTGCAGGCCGCGCCGACCTTCTGGACCAGTTTGCCAAGGGTGGCGTTGTCCATGGCGGCACCTACAATTCGCAGCCCATTGCGATGGCCGCGACCGCAGCGACGCTGCGTGCGCTCACTCCAGATCTTTTTGCCGGCATCGAGCGGCAAGGCGGAAAGCTGATGGAGGGCATGCGAGAGGCGTTAGCTTCGGCTGGGGTGACGGCCGCGGTCACCGGTTTCCCGTCCATCTTCCACGTCGCCTTCGGTATTGACAAGCCGGCGCGCAACTACCGCGAGCTCGCCCGGTCGAACAAGCCCGCTTATATCGCCTTCACCACAGCGTTGCTGCAGCGCGGCGTGCGTGCACTTGAACGCGGTGCCTGGTTCATGTCGGCGGCGCATAACGATGCGGTGATCGAGGAAACGCTGTGGGCGGTGAGACGCGCCGTCGCCGATCTCAAGGCGCGGGGCGTGGTCTGACCAAGCGCATCCCGTAGGACCATGAAGGCTATTGACGGATTCGCCAAATGGCCATAGCGTCATGTTAAACGTTTAATATAGCAGCTACCTACCAGTTTGGAGACTTCTTTTGCTCAATTCAGACTTTGACCTCAGCGCCATCAGGAAGACCCTCTATTCCGCCGTGCTCAGCGATGTCCTCGACGAATTCGGCCTGCCTAACCAGGCCATGGCGCCCTTCGTGCGGCCGCTTGACGAAAGCCACAAGCTGGTCGGCTTTGCTCGCACCGGCCTGTTCATGAACACCTATTCGGTGCGCGAGGGCGAAAACCCCTATGAGGTCGAGATCGCCCTCATCGACGACCTCAAGCCCGACGATGTGGCGGTATTGGGCTGTGCTGGCCCCACCCAGCGTATTGCCCCTTGGGGTGAGCTTTTGACCACCGCCTCCTTGAAGCGCGGCGCGGTGGGCTGCGTCACCGACGGCCTGGTGCGCGATGTGCGCAACATCCGTGAACTCGGCTTCCCGGTCTTCCATGGTGGCATCGGGCCCCTGGATTCGCGCGGCCGCGGCAAGATGATGGCACGCGACCTGCCCATCCAGTGCGGCGGGGTCAACGTATCGTCGGGCGACCTGGTCTTCGGCGACGTCGACGGTGTCGTCATCGTGCCGCGCAAGATCGCCGCCGACGTCGTCAAGGCTGCCATCACCAAGGTGACCAGCGAGAACAAGACGCGACAGGAACTGGAGAACGGCCTGCTGCTGGCCGACGTCTACGCCAAATACGGTGTCCTCTAGTACCCAGGCCACAAATCGCACAGCGGGTTGAGGCAACCACACACGCACAAAACAACAACTTGAAGCGCGTCGCCCAAAGCCATTCGCACGCATCGCGCATCAAGACGCGAAAACCACAAAGCCAACAACGCATCACCAATGGGAGGAGAATATGAAATCAAGGATGACACGACGTGGCTTCTTCGGCGCCGGCGCCGGTCTGGCGGCGGCGTCGATGGGGATGAGAGCGGCTCTCGCGCAGGGCGCTGAAGCCGATCTTCTGGCCGACATCAAGAAGCGCGGCTTCATCCGGATCGGGACATTCAGCATTCCGCCCGAAACCTGGATCGATATCGGCAGCGGCGAATGGAAGGGCATCGCGGCCGACTTCACCAAGGCGGTCGCGGCCGAACTCGGCGTCGAGGCCGACCCTGTGGTGCTCGTGCATTCGGCGCTCGCGCCGGCGCTCGATTCGGGCAGGATCGACGTAATCTCCGGCCTCTATCGAACGCCCGAGCGCGAGAAGGTGATGGCCTATGCCACCAAGCCGTTCTGGTATGGGATCGACGTCCTGTTGACCCGTTCGCAGGATGGACCGACGAAGGTCGCCGATCTCAAGGACAAGGTGATCGGCACGGTTCGTGGATCGGCACAGGAGATCGAGGCCGCCGAATTGCAGAAGCGCTACGGCATCTCTGATATCCGTAAATACGATTCCGCCGATCCGATGCTGATGGACCTGAAGGCCGGTCGCCTCGATGCCGCGGTCTGGTGGGGATACACTTTCGACTATGCGGCGAAGCAGAACCCGAACTACGATTTCAAAGTGGTCGAGTATCTTGCTCCGGAATATCTGGGAAGCGAGACACTGCCGGCGAATTATTACGTCTTTTCCAAGAACGGCACCCGGAGCCTGATCGCGGCGTTCGATGCGGCGGTCGACAAGATCAAGGCTGCGGGTCAGGACAAGGAGATCATGGCACGGTACGGTCTGACCAATCCATCCTATCTCACCGGAAAATTCTAACACGGGAACATAGGGCGTTCGACATCCGCTTCGAATGCCCGACGTTCCGGATCGGATGTCGATGAACGATTACGTCCAGCTCCTGCAAGCTTATTTTCCCTATATCGCCAAGGGCGCGATCGTCACGATCGAACTCACCCTGGTCGCACTGATCGGGAGTGTGCTGATCGGTCTGGTGACGACATTCGCGAAACTGTCGAGCGTCCGCCCGCTGAGTTTCGTGGCTGGCGTCTACATCGAGTTGATCAGAGCGACTCCCGCACTCCTGCAACTCTTCATCATCTATTTCGGGCTGACGTCTTTCGGTCTGCGGCTCGATCCGTTCACGGCGGCGAGTATCACCCTGTCCATGGTGGGCGGTGCCTATGCGGCCGAGATTTTCAGGGCAGGCATAGAAGCGGTCGACCGCGGCCAGTTCGAGGCCGCGCGCAGCCTTGGCATGTCGACGCCGCTGGCCATGCGGCGCATCATCCTGCCGCAGGCGGCGGTGATCATCCTTCCGCCTTTCACCAACTTCGTCATCTCGATGATCAAGGATACGTCGCTCGCCCTGACGATCTCGGTTCCCGAGATCATGTACAGGTCCTACGATGCTTCCAGCCAGTCGTTCAGGAGCATGGCCATCTATTCGATGGCGGCGATCATTTATTTGGCGGTCTGCCTTCCCTTGTCCGGCTTCGCCAGGGCGCTTGAACGACGCAGGGCCTCACGATGAGCAAGACGGTGTTGCAATTGGAGGGACTGGAGATGGCTTTTGGCCAGATCCAGGTCCTGCGTGGGGTCGACCTGACGGTCAAGGAAGGCGAGAGTATCGCCATCATCGGGCCGAGCGGTTCCGGCAAGAGCACGTTGCTGCGCTGCCTCAACCGGCTGGAGACGCCGACAGGCGGTGCTGTCATCTTCGAGGGAAACCGCATCGACGCTCGGTCTGATTTCAATCGGTTGCGTACCCACATGGGCATGGTGTTCCAGCAGTTCAATCTGTTTCCGCACATGACCGCACTCGGCAATGTGATCGAAGCGCCCATCCATGTACGCAAGGTCAGCCGTGAGGTCGCCGAAGCGGAAGCGCGCCTGCTGCTGGAGAAGGTAGGCCTGCGTGAAAAAGCGGATGCCTACCCGCGGCAGCTGTCGGGCGGACAGAAACAGCGCGTGGCCATTGCGCGCTGTCTGGCGATGCAGCCGCGGCTGCTGCTGCTGGATGAGATCACCTCGGCACTCGATCCAGAACTGGTCGGCGAGGTACTGGACGTGGTGCGCGATCTCGCTCGGCAGGGCATGACGATGCTCCTCGTTACCCATGAAATGCGTTTTGCCCGCGAAGTCGCCGATAGAATCGTGTTCATGGATGGCGGCGTGGTGGTCGAAGTGGGGCCGCCGGAAGAGATTTTCGTCCGGCCCAAAAGTGAACGGCTGCGCAAGTTCCTGAAGGCCGTGCTCGAACAGACGAACTGAGTGCCCCTCCCCATACGGGTGGGGCTCAGATCGTGGTGCCTTGAACCACGGCGACGGGGAGCGTGTGTTCGAGTTGCTCGAAGCGCCCGGTGCGCAGCCGTTCGAGCAATAGGCTTGCTCCGAGTTCGCCCATCTCGAAAGCTGGAGATCGTGCCGATGTAAGGCTGACGCCGGCATAGCTATAGGGTTCGAAGGCATTGAAGCCGGAAACGGCGACGTCATCAGGAATGCGCAGGCCGCGGCTGCTCAACAGCCGCAGGGCGACGATGGCAATCTTGTCGTTGGTGCCGATGATCGCGTCAGGCAGCCCATTGCGGTCGATATGGTCGCTGATCGAGCGGGCGATCGCATCGGAATTGCTCTCGTCACAGCGGACGATCTTCAGGGAGACTTGCTCTTGCTTCAGCACCTGCCAGAACGCTTCAAGCCGCAATTCGATGGCCGGCCAGAATATGTCGGGAATGACGATCATCGCGCTTTTCGGTTTTCTCCTCAAGATGTGTCTGGCGAGCTCTTCGGCACCGCCGGCATCGTCTTGGTTGACGTAGCAGGTGTCGTCGAGCTCGGCTCTGGGCCTGTCCTGGAAAACCAGCAGCGGCTGACCGAGGCTAGCGAAAAGCTGGGTGTTGACCTGGCGCGAGACGGCCGAGCCGGAAAGCATGATGCAGTAGGCATCAACCACGGTTTCGCGCACGAGGAAGGATTCGTTGACCTGCTTTGGCTTGATGCCGTGAAGCAGCAGGCCGAAGCCGTGCTCGCTGAGATGGTTGGAAAGGCCGGCGACGAGATTGGTGGTGAAGGGGTCTGCCAGGAACATGGGCGAGGGGTCGACGATCGCCATGCCAATGATGAAGCGTTGGAGCGTGCGCAGGCCGCGCCCCACACGGTTCGGACGGTAGCCCAGTTCGCGCACGGAAGCCTGCACCCGCGCAAGGGTGGCCGGCGAGATGCCGTAGCGCATTCCGTTCACGACCTTGGAGACGGTCGCGATCGACACGCCGGCATGCGCGGCAACGGTGTGGAGATTGGGTTTTTCCATGCCTTATTCCGAGATCGCGAAAAATCTATAGGAGCTATTGACGGATTCGCCAAATGGCCATAGCGTCATGTTAAACGTTTAATATAGCAGCTACCTACCAGTTTGGAGACTTCTTTTGCTCAATTCAGACTTTGACCTCAGCGCCATCAGGAAGACCCTCTATTCCGCCGTGCTCAGCGATGTCCTCGACGAATTCGGCCTGCCTAACCAGGCCATGGCGCCCTTCGTGCGGCCGCTTGACGAAAGCCACAAGCTGGTCGGCTTTGCTCGCACCGGCCTGTTCATGAACACCTATTCGGTGCGCGAGGGCGAAAACCCCTATGAGGTCGAGATCGCCCTCATCGACGACCTCAAGCCCGACGATGTGGCGGTATTGGGCTGTGCTGGCCCCACCCAGCGTATTGCCCCTTGGGGTGAGCTTTTGACCACCGCCTCCTTGAAGCGCGGCGCGGTGGGCTGCGTCACCGACGGCCTGGTGCGCGATGTGCGCAACATCCGTGAACTCGGCTTCCCGGTCTTCCATGGTGGCATCGGGCCCCTGGATTCGCGCGGCCGCGGCAAGATGATGGCACGCGACCTGCCCATCCAGTGCGGCGGGGTCAACGTATCGTCGGGCGACCTGGTCTTCGGCGACGTCGACGGTGTCGTCATCGTGCCGCGCAAGATCGCCGCCGACGTCGTCAAGGCTGCCATCACCAAGGTGACCAGCGAGAACAAGACGCGACAGGAACTGGAGAACGGCCTGCTGCTGGCCGACGTCTACGCCAAATACGGTGTCCTCTAGTACCCAGGCCACAAATCGCACAGCGGGTTGAGGCAACCACACACGCACAAAACAACAACTTGAAGCGCGTCGCCCAAAGCCATTCGCACGCATCGCGCATCAAGACGCGAAAACCACAAAGCCAACAACGCATCACCAATGGGAGGAGAATATGAAATCAAGGATGAAAAAGGCGCTCGCTGCGACTCTCGTCGCGGTTGGGCTCAATTTGCCGCTCAGCGCGCTGAGCGCTGATTTCACCATTCGAGCCAGTCACTCCGAGGCG
Source organism: Mesorhizobium loti (assembly GCF_002858745.1). Classification (GTDB taxonomy): domain Bacteria; phylum Pseudomonadota; class Alphaproteobacteria; order Rhizobiales; family Rhizobiaceae; genus Mesorhizobium; species Mesorhizobium loti_F. The sequence goes on from NZ_PJRO01000022.1 coordinate 107,481, forward strand.
ACCGATAGTCCGCTGCACAAGGGGTATCTGGTCTTCAAGGCCTATGTCGAGGGCGCCAGCGCCGGCAAGGTGGAAGTGGTCATTTCCCCCGCGGGCCAGTTGGGTTCGATCAAGGATGGACTGGAACAAGCCAAGGCGGGGGCAATCCAGGTTGCCCAGGCCGATGAGCAGACGCTGGACGCATTCTACAAGCCGATGATGATCATGGCGACGCCGTATCTCTTCGCCGACGACGAGGAGGCTCGCCAGTTCCTCGCCAGCGACGTCTTCATCAAGACCAATGAAGCGATGGCGGCCGAAGCAGGCTTGCGCATGCTGGCCGCATCTTCATACGGCTTTCGCAATTTCACCAACAACGTTCGGCCGATCAAATCCGCGGTCGACATGAAGGGGATCAGGCTCCGCGTGCCGCCGAGCCCGATGTCGTTGGCCATGGTCAACGCCATGGGCGGATCACCCACGCCGATCCCGTGGGAAGAGCTCTATGGCGCCCTGCAGACGGGCGTCGTGGACGGGCAGGAGAATCCGCTCGGCGTCATCCATGACTATTCCTTCAACGAGGTGCAGAAATATCTGACAGTCGACAACCACCAGCTCGGGCTCAACAGCATCATTGTCAGCGAGCAGTTCTTCAAGAGCCTGCCGCCCGAGTTGCGTGAAATCGTCGTCACCGGAGCGCAGATGGCGGCGGTGACCGAATATGGCGAGCGCAACTACCAGTCACGCGTCGTCACGATCGAAGCTTTGCGCAAGAAGGGGATGGAGGTCTATTTCCCCACCACAGAAGAGGCAGCGACGTTTAGTGCCGCGGCCAAGGCTCCCATGCAGGAATACCTGAACAAGGAACTCGATCCGGCCTTCGTCAAGGCCGTCTACGACGAGATCGAGCAGATCCGCGGCAAACGGGCCTCTGCCGTCCAATAGCGATCGTCTCATCTGCAGCCAATGTCGAACACTGTAGCCGAAATCGAGGAGGCGCCTGCATGAAACGCGTTTTCGTCTTTCACAGGATCATCGACGCGCTGATGGTCGCCTGCCTGGCGATCATCGTCTTTTCGATGATTCTTCAGGTCTTCGCGCGCTATTTCAACCACGCGGCGCTGGCCTGGCCGGAGGAGTTGTCTCAACTGCTGCTGGTCGTCTTCTCGTTTTTCGGCATGTATCGGGCAATCGGCGAAGATCAGCATATCCGACTCGACGTGCTGCCGGGCGATAACCGCTCAAAGCTGGTCAAGGGCGCGCGGATCGCCGGTCTCGTCGCCGCCTGCCTGTTCGTCATCTATATCGGTTACGGCGGTGTGGAGCTTGCCAGCAACGCCTGGTCCCAACCTTCGACTGCCATGCGCCTGCCTATGGGCATCTTCTACATGGTCGTGCCCGTGGCCTGCCTGCTCTCGCTGCTGGCTTTCATCGCCAGGATCCGCCTGCTGCTGAAGAAGGAAACGAGCCCGTCATGAGCGCGATCATCCTGATCCTGGTTCTTGTGGTTCTGCTTGTCGTTGGCGTGCCGATCGCCTTCAGCATCGGCCTTCTGGCGATCGCGGGCCTGACGATGGCGGGCATCACCAACCCGGCCATCGCCGCCCAGCGCATGTTCTCCGGCATGAACGGCTATGCGCTGCTGGCGCTACCGCTGTTCATTCTGGCCGGCAACATTCTGGTCGCCGGCGGCGTCATCCAAAGGTTGATCGAATTCGCGGACGTCGTCGTCGGGCGCATTCGCGGCGGCCTTGCCCATGTCAACGTACTGTCGAACCTGATGATGGCCGGCGTTTCAGGTTCGGCCACAGCCGACACGGCTGCCTTGGGCGCGGTGATGATTCCGACGATGAAGGCACGTGGTTATACCGTCGAGTTCGCCTCTGCCTTGACCATCTCCGGCGCGATCATGGCGCCGATCCTGCCGCCCAGCCTGATCATGGTGATCTACGCGATCCCGACCAAGCTTTCGATCGGCGCCATGTTCTTCGCCGGCATCGTACCCGCCATCATGATTGCCGTGCTCCTGATGGTCTATGTCGGCTTCGCTTGCCGCAATCATCCCGTATTGGCAGACCAGCCATTCGGGCCGGCCGTGTTGTTCAAGGCGACCTTGAAGGCCTTGCCTGTCCTGGCGGCGCCATTGCTGATCGTCGGTGGCGTGCGCGGTGGTCTGTTCACCGCGACGGAGGCGGCGGCGGTGCTGTGCGGCTACGCGTTGGTGCTTTGCCTGATTGCCTATCGCTCGGTGGGACCTCGAAAGCTTGCCGAAGTCTTCCGGGAAAGCGCTCTGACCTCGGCCACCATCATGGTTATCGTGGCGACATCGAACCTGTTCGCCTGGTATCTGGCGATGGAGAACGTGCCGAATGCCGCACGCGACCTCTTCCAGTCGTTGACCGACAATCCGTACCTCTTCCTACTAATCGTCAACATTTTCCTGTTGGTGGTCGGCGCTTTCGTCGACACGGTTCCAGCGATCCTGATCTTCGTGCCCATCCTGCAGCCAACGGCCGTGCAGTTTGGCATCGATCCGATCCATTTCGCCATCATCGTCATCGTCAATCTGATGATCGGTCTCAACACCCCTCCAGTGGGGACCAATCTGTTTGTCATCTCGTCGATCTCAGGCAAATCGATGGGGCAGATATCGAGAGCCCTGTTGCCCTTCTATGCGGTCAAAATCGTCGCACTTTTCATCATCACCTACGTGCCAGCGATTTCGCTGTGGCTGCCGCGTATGGCAGGCCTTCACAACTGACTTTCCGCCGCTGTCCGTTCCGGCAGGTCGTCGCGCAACGGGCGCCTGCTATCCAATAGGAGTAAATCATGTCGAATATCGTACTGCAGCCCGACGTTCAGTTTGACGGTGCTGCAGATCTTGAACAGGCCATCTACGGCTCGCGCTACCGCGTCCATGCATCGCAATCCAAAAACCTTGCGAGCATATCTCAGGATGTCTGGAAGTCGGCTGCAGCTATGGTCTGCTATCACGAAATCGAAGTGAACGAAGCGGTTCTGGACAAGATGCCTAACTGCCGAGTGGTCGTGCGTGCCGGCGTCGGTTTCGACAATATCGACCTGGCTGCCGCCGGGAGGCGAGGGATCGCCGTCTGCAACACGCCCGACTATGGTACGATGGATGTGGCCGACCACGCCATCGCAATGACGATGGCGTTCCTGCGCGGCATAGTCCAGTACAACGCCGCTATCCTGCATGACCCTGTCGGTGGTTGGCGTTTCCAGGACGTTGCGGCGATCCGGCGTCTTTCGACGCAGGTCTTCGGTGTGATCGGCCTGGGACGTATTGGCACGGCCACCGCGTTGCGGGCCAAGGCGCTTGGCATGCGGGTGATCTTTTACGACCCCTTCAAGCCGACAGGCAGCGAGCTGGCGGTTGGCATCGGGCGGGTGAACAGCCTCGCCGAATTGCTGAAACAGGCCGATGTCGTCTCGCTGCATACGCCGCTGACCGAGCAGACGCGACACCTGATCTCTGCGGCGGAGTTTGCTGAGATGAAAAACGATGCGGTCTTGATCAATACGGCGCGCGGTGGCGTGGTAGACCTTCTGGCGCTAGCCGAGGCTCTGGTCGGCGGGAAGCTTGGCGGCGCCGGACTCGACGTCCTGGAGCAGGAACCGCTTTCGCCGGAACATGCGCTTATGAAACTGTGGCGCGCCTCTGATTCAACGATCAGGCACAAGCTCATCCTGTCGCCGCACGCTGCCTTCTACAGTCCGTCCAGCTTGGTCGACCTGCGCGAGAAATCCGCGCGGACAGCTTTGGAATATCTGGACACCTCGGCTTCGCGCGATTGCGTCAACGCCGACCTGTTGGATGCTACCGCGGCGATGCATCGGCGCGAGAACGCGGCATGAGCGGAATCGAGAACAAGGTTGTCGTGGTCACGGCAGCCGCGCAAGGTATCGGCCGTGCAAGCGCAATTGCTTTCGCCGAGGCCGGTGCGAGTGTCGTGGCCACTGACATCAATGAACCGCTGCTTGCTGAACTGGCCAGGACAAGAGGCATCCAGGTCCGCAAGCTGGACGTGCTCGACGATGTGGCGGTCAAGCAGGCTTTTGCTGAAATCGGGCGCGTCGACGTGCTGTTCAATTGCGCCGGCTTCGTCCACTCCGGCTCGGTTCTGGAAATGAAGGACGGCGATCTCGATTTCGCCTTCGATCTCAACGTCAAGGCGATGGTGCGCACCATACAGGCCG
>NZ_PJRO01000023.1 GCF_002858745.1 Mesorhizobium loti
GCCTAACGAAGTGTTAAGTTCCATACCGTCCCCATACAGGGATGATATCTTAACGGGTTGAAAAATCTCGTTATTCCCCCGGAAACTGGCCACCACCAAGACCGTCCCTCAAACGCACCTAATTCGGGTGACAAACCGCCCTTGTGACAATCGGCGGTGACAATGTGACACCCCAGGAGAACTGACTGTGAACATCGAAGAGATGATCGCCAACTCGTACCGCAACTTCCACGTCAAGGGCTTCGACTACCTGTGCGTGAAGCGGACACCGCAGCACACCCGTAAGGTCTACTTCTTCGACGGTAAGGTTTCCCAGCTCCCCGAGGTGGTGAGCCCCCACGACCACCGGTACGACTTCGCGACGACTGTCCTCTCCGGTGTCATGTCCAACTCGACCTACCGGGAAGCGCCTATGGGGGCGCGTCACGCCTTCGCGCGGGTCTATAACGAGTTCCGATGGGACACCCCGCTGAACGGCGGTGACGGGTTCGCCTTTAACAAAGAGACGTTGCTGATCGAGGACAAGCGCCTTCGGTACCGCCCTGGCGAGACCTATCACATGCTCGCGGAGGACCTTCACACCATCCGAATGCACACCGAAGGGACCGTCATCGTCCTCGACCAGTACGCCGACCGGGTACCTGTTGGGCACCCAACGCGGACCTTCATGCTGGACCGTGAGGCTCCCAAGCTCGACGGCCTTTATGAGCGCTTCACACCGGATCAGCTCATGGCACGGCTCCAGCAGTACGAGCAGCTTTTGTCGGCGGTTCAGTTCAAGGCAGCCGCCTAAACCGCCTCCCTGGCGATCTACCAAGCGGGAACCCCCTGCAAGTCTAGCTAGCCAACCATTTGCAGGTGGTCAGCAAGCACCGATATGCATCCGGCAAGTATTGGTAGGCTTCATAAAGCCGGCACAACCACCAGACGCATTCGGTGACCCAAGGCTTCAGAGTGGTGTCTCTGAACATTCCCTGTCCTCCGATAGCTACCGGACCAGTTCCGGCTACCCGCGTCCTCCTAATGAGGAGCGACAGCGGAGCGTTCGCGAAGCATGGGGGTTCCCGCTCGGTAGATCGCCTGTCTCCCCTCCCCAGTCAACATCACCTAGGAGAACTGATTGACCTACCACGACCCGCTTCTCCAGCGGCAGATAGAGCTGGAGATCGAGATGTCCGGCCTCGGTCGGGACCGGTACCTGTCCAAGGTCCGAAAGTACGTCAACAAGGAGCGCGGCACCGAGACCGACCAGGGCCGTTACATCCTTGAAAGCTGCATCGAGCCGGTTGCCAAGGGCATTCGTGAGTTTGTCGAGCAGGCCATGTCAGGCCGCGCCGGGCCAAAGCACACAGCAGTGCGCTTGGTGAAGAGCATGGACCCTGACGTGGTCTCCTACCTCGCCTCCAGGGCCATCCTCGGTCGCATGATGAAGCCCCGCGCTCCAGTCCTTATGACGCTTGCCGTTCAGGTCGCCCGTGCTGTGGAGCTGGAGGCGCGCTTCACGGAGTTCCGCAACCAGAACGCTAAGAAGTTCGACTTCGAGTTGAAGAGACTGTCTGACGACGGGGCGACCGAGCAGCACAAGGCAACGGTCCTAACCTACGCGATGAACAAGAACGACATCCCGTGGGATCGCTGGAGCCGCGCCGACATGATCCATCTAGGGATCAAGCTGGTCGAGCTGTTTTGTGAACATACTGGTCTGGCGATTATCCAGGCGGCCCATGAAGGAGGAGACAAGAACGCCCCTAGGGATCAGTACCTCGTTCACCTGTCGTCCCGCGCGCAGGCGTGGATCGATCAGTCCGTTCGCGGCGGCGCTGTGGCGGCTGTCGAGTATCTCCCCATGATCTCGAAGCCCAAGCCATGGGTCGGGCTCTCCGGTGGTGGGTACTGGTCTGATCTCGACCGCCCCCTTCCGCTGGTCCGCAAGGCACGGAAGGGTCAACTCAAGCTGCTCGCTAAGGCCGACCTATCGTCGGTCTATGCCGGCCTGAACGCCATCCAAGAGACGCCTTGGCAGATCAACGGGGACGTCCTCGACGTTATGCGCACCCTGGCGAAGTCTCACGCAGGTATCGCCGGACTAGTATCGGGCGACAAGCCTATGCCGGATCGGCCTGCTGGTGTCCCTGAGGGGATCGCCCTCAAGACCCTATCGGAGCCCCTTCAGAAGGCCTTCCGCGAATGGAAGTGGGCCGCTCGGGACGTCTATACCGAGAACCTCCAACTCCGACAGGATCGCCTCAAGCAGGACCAGATGCTCAATCTGGCCGAACGCTTCCGTGAAGAGCCAGCGATCTACTTCCCGCACAACCTCGACTTCCGGGGCCGAGCCTATCCGATCCCTGAGGTCTTACACCCGCAGGGCAGTGATCCGGTCAAGGCGCTACTGAGGTTCGGTGACGGGAAAGCGCTCGGTGTCGAGGGCTCCCGCTGGCTAGCAATCCATGGAGCAAACACGTTCGGTGTCGACAAGGTGTCGTTTGACAAGCGCGTCGAGTGGGTGACGGAGAACCGGCTACGGATCATCCGGTGCGCCAAATACCCCCTAGACGAGCGGTGGTGGACCGAGGCGGACAAGCCTTGGTGCTTCCTGGCGTTCTGCTTCGAGTGGGCAGCGTTGACCCAGTGGGTCTATCACGCCAACACCGAGAACACATTCGTCTCGCACCTCCCTATCGCGCTCGACGGTTCCTGCAACGGGCTCCAGCACTTCTCGGCCATGCTGCTCGACGAGGTCGGCGGCGCTGCTGTGAACCTCGTGCCCGCCCGCCTGCCCCAGGACATCTACAAGCGGGTCGCAGACCGTGTCCTCGGCAAGCTGAAGGAAATCGCCCAGGGGGAAGACGAGAGAGCCCGGTGGGCCTACGCCTGGAGACACTTCGGGATCGACCGCAAGATCACCAAGCGTCCCGTCATGGTCCTCCCATACGGGGGCACACCCAGGTCCTGTCTGAAGTATGTCGACGAGGCCATCCGTGAGAGGGTCAAAGGAGGTCAAGCACACAACCTCGGGGATGAACTGAAGCAGGCCATCGGGTTCCTTGCCAGTCTCGTATGGGACAGCATTGGGGACGTGGTGGTTGCTGCTAGGGACGCCATGGGGTGGCTTCAAGGGACGGCCAGGGTGATGGGCAAGGAGAACTTGCCGATGCACTGGACGACGCCCTCAGGCTTCGTCGCTTGGCAGGAGTACGTCGACATGCGCGCGCGCCTGCTCAAGACAAAGATTTCCGGGAGTATCGCGCAACTTCGCGTCTACGAGGACACGGACCTAGTCAATCCGTCTAAGCAGGCTACGTCTATCAGCCCGAACTATGTCCACTCCATGGACGCCTCTGCCATGATCTTGACGGTGGCCACCCTGTGGAAACTAGGGCTGCGCTCATTCGCCATGATCCACGATAGCTATGCTGTCCACGCCTGTGACACTCCGTTACTGGCCTCTACGCTCCGACAAGTGTTCGTCAACATGTACCGCCGACGCCCACTCCACAGCCTTCGCGACCAGTTCACCGAGCAAATCGGAGGAGATATCCTCGAACCGCTACCCAAGGAGGGATCACTCGATCTGGAGCAAGTTCTCCAGTCTGACTTCTTCTTCGCCTAAATCATCCCCTTTAAGGGATAATCCCTTTAAGGTGACCACTAGCCCTACGAAACATTTCTCGAAGGATTTCACATGAACCAGAACATCACGATCCGTATGGGTGCCGCCTATCAGGACATCAGGGTCGGTGCCGTGGCGATCGACCTCGCGGCAGCCTCCAAGACTGAACGATACGAGGTCCGAAGGGAGCTGATCGAAGGTCTGAAGGGCAACGGCTACTTCGGCAAGAAGGAGCAGCGAAAGGCTGCCTTCCGTAGCCGTGCAAAGGCTGCCGCATGACGCCGGATGAGTTTCTTGCCCAAATCGTTGTCTTGCTCGCCGCTTGGACGGTTGGCTCGATCATCGGCTCCTACCTCGGCTGGAAGCTGGGCGAATGGCTGACCCGCTGACCTGGGCTGTCCTCGCCGGTCTCCTCGCACTCCTCACCCTCCACTTCCTCTCCAAGGACCCACATGCCCCAGCTTAACCGGGACGTCATGAACATGGCGGCCCCTCGGGACGTCGCTATGGCGTCCATGACGGTACTCGACCGTCTCCAAGACTTCCGCCCTGAAATCCAGATCATGGGTGCAGCGGCAGTCTTCCTCGAACTGGCCACCCACCTCGGCATTCCTGCTCAGGAAGCCTTCACGGCCACCAAGAACCTCATCAACGGTGACGACGGCAAGCGACCGGAGTTCCGCGCCATCACGGCTTACCTACAGGGAGAAATTGCATGACCAAGTACGAACCCAAGTTTCAGCAGGGTGACCGCGTCCGTCGCATTAATGGGGACAACTGTTCTCGGATGAAAGACGGGTCCGTGTGGACTGTGATCAGAGACAACGGCAAGTGGGTAAATCTTGAGGGTTACGGGAGAGAAGGCTTTGGCGCGGCCCTTACCGAGAACTTCGTGCTGGTGTCCCGAGCGGTGGCCCTAATCAAGGCTGGCGACACTGTCCGCTGCATCCGCCCAGGCTTTGGTCGCACTCTCAACCGCGATTACGCAGTCCTCAGCGTGTACCATGGAGGTCGCTTCTTCAAACGCGTGAATGATCGCGGGACCGTCGTGATGAGCAACTACGCGGACAATTTCACAGTCGTCAAGAAGAAGCTCCCGCTCTCCGTCAAGGTCACCCAGAACGACGTCAACGAGGTCCTGACCAAATACGTCAAGGAGACCCTCGGGATCGACGCCACGGTCACCAACATCGTCCAGACGTTCGGCTCGGCGCTGGAACTGGTCCTGAAGCAGGAAGCCGCTTGATGAAAGACTACATCGGTAACGTCCTGGCCGAAGGCGACCGTGTGGTCCACGGCGTAGGTGGCAGGTACGGCGGCCTCTCCGGCCCCTACTATGTCCACAGCTTCACGCCCAAGATGGTGAGACTGTCTCGGGCAACGGGCGTCGGCGCTCAGGTCTCCACGACCGTTCCACCCACCAATCTCGTCCGCACCAACCCGGTGGCCGCCGCGTGAGTTATCTCTCCATGGCCAAGCTCATCTGGAAGAGCGGCACCCCCATCCCTGTCGACCTGTGGGCCAAGCTCGCAGCTCAAGGCTTCGACGTCTCCAGCCTCGAACGCCGCTACCTCACCTACTGATCAACGAAAGAGACATTCCAAAGCATATGGCAAAAGACAGCAAGAAGCCTTTCTCCTCGATCTCCCCACGTGGCCCCTTCGTCTACCCGAAGATCACCGAGCCGGACTACGGCAGCAAGGACTACCCGAAGCCCGAGGGTGAATACTCGGTTCGCCTCCGGCTGACGACGGCTGAGGCCGACGAGTTCGTCAACCGCAAGGTCGACTTCAACGGCACCAAGACTTCCCTCCAGGAACTCTATGACGAGGCCCTGCGTGACGCCGAGCGACAGTTCGGTGAGCTGAAGGTCGAGAGCCGCAAGAAGCTCAAGGAGATCAAGCCAAATGATCTCTACACGGTCTGCTACGACAAGGAGACCGAGGAGCCGACCGGCGAAGTCGAGTTCAAGTTCAAGCGTACCGCCTCGGGAACCGTGAAGAACGGCCCGCGCGCTGGCACCAAGTGGACCGCCAAACCTGATCTGTTCGACGCCAAAGGCCGCAAGATCGGCAAGGGCGTGAACATCTGGGGTGGATCGGAAGGCAAGGTTGCGTTCCACGCATCCCCGTACTTCGTTGCTGGCACCGCTGCCTGTGGCCTGACCTTACGCCTCCAGGGCGTTCAGGTGATCGAGCTGGTCTCGAACGGTTCGCGCTCGGCTGACAGCTACGGCTTCGGTGAAGAGGAAGGCTTCGGCTACGACCCGGACGATTACCGTCAGGACGAGGACAAGTCGGATGATAACGACGGCGACACCTCGGGCGGCTCGTCGGCTGGCGAAGACGACTTCTAAGCCGCTTGGCTAAGTCACCTCGGTGGTCCTTCGCACGGCAACGCGCTGTCGCGAAGGGCTACCGCTCGGGGCTCGAAGATAAGGTGTGTGGGGCGCTGGAAGATGCCGGCATCCCCTACACCTACGAAGAGTTCAAGATCACCTACGAGGTGCCGGCCAGACTGGCCAAATACATGCCGGACATCCGCCTGCTGCGGAACGGCATCATCGTAGAGACGAAGGGTCAGTTCGTCACGGCGGACCGCCAGAAGCACAAGCTCATCAAAGAGCAGCACCCGGAACTCGATATCCGGTTCGTCTTCAGCAACTCTCGGACCCGCATCTCCAAACAGTCGAAGACCACATACGCCATGTGGTGCGAGACCCACGGCTTCCTCTACGCCGACAAGTCTATTCCCCAGGCTTGGATCGACGAACCACCGACTGCCGGTCGCATGGAAGCTCTCGACTACATCCTGCAAAATCAACCTGTGAAAGCGAAGAAATGAAGCACTTGCTCCGCAAGCCGTCCACCTCCCATGCCCTGTCGGTCTTCCAGAAGGCTGTCGATGAACTCGACGCTGTGGTGGCCAACGAGAACGCCGAAGCTTCCGCCCTGGATGCCAAGATCGCCGGCCTGATCGAGCAGCAGACTGCTGCCAAAGAACGCGCCGCCGAGGCCGACAAGGCTGCCAAGCGCATCCGCAAGCTGGTGGCCTGATCCATGAAGACAGCCGCCCTCGCTTACATCGCCCTGGTTATCGCCGCTCTGATCGGCTGGGTCATGAACCTCATTGCGGTCATCCATCTGGCAACCTCCGGCGCTCCGCTGACTGCCGGCTTCATCGTCCGCATCGTCGGTGTCCCAGTGGGCATCATCGGCGCGGTCATGGGTTGGTTCTGATGACGGGCATAGTCGCAACCAAGAAGAAGACCGTCGAGATCGAAGTCGAGGAGCGCCGTGAGTTCCGTGTCGTCCCGGCCCAGAACGGCGGCTGGATCATCTTCTCCGGGTACATGATGCCGGGAGACCGCATGGAGCCCTATGCGAGCCTGTCGTCGGACTTGGACCTGATGGTCTATCTCAACGAGCAGCTCGGCTTCCCGGTGACCATCGCCCAATGAACCAGGCCATCCGCCTCATCCACTGCTTCGGGGCAATCCTCACGGGGATCGTCATCGTTGTCCTGGCGGTGGGCATCAACGCCACCCATGGTGACGCCTTTGGTGCCGCTCAGGGGTTCATCTCGCTGATCGCTGGTTACTTCGTCGGGGTCATCACGACGGGTGCCACCCAGGTTGGCAAGGGAACCCTCTGTCTGGCCTTCACCTCATGGTCTGCCGCCGCTGTGTCGGTCGTCTGCGCCATCATCAACCTGATCTGACTGCGGGGGCTCCGGCCCCTGCCATTCCCTGACTGCTAGGAGAACTCAGACGTGAACGACTTCGAGAGGGGTAAGGACGGGCGACTGTCCCGAACCCTTTCCAACATCAACCTGTTGATCGACCGCTACATCCCGACCGTCACACAAGAGACAGTCCGAGAGATGACCTTCCGGTACGAGCAGCAAATCTTCGACCTCCTCGCCATGATCCACGAATACCGAGTGCGCAACGAGCAAATTCTCAAGCGCATGGATGCGATGGAGCGTGAGTACTATGAGAAGGTAGCCATCCCGGTGTCCCTGGGAAGCTTCGAAGCCAGCGCCCAGATGAGCCACTGTGACATGGCTCGCATGTACTCAATCGAGTGGAGACCAGAACGGTACCACTCGCGCTATGTGCTGTCGGAACAGTCCCTGATGAACCCAGGGGACACGCCGCACCTGTTTGAGATGGTCGGACGGCAGTTCGAGGAACACGCCAAGAAGGTGCTGATCCCGAAGCTCCGCGCTGAGTACATGAAGCTCTACGACCGGTTCCGACCCTAACCACCCTTGCACCAGACCGACAGTGAGTTTCTGCGCAAGGAGCCATGCCCTGCGTGTGGCTCGCGCGACAATCTCGCCCGGTACTCAGACGGCCACGGCTTTTGCTTCGGCTGCTCCCACTACGAACCCGGAGATGGAATGACAGACACCACCGAGACCCGCGAGGGTTCCCGGTCCAAAGACTTGTTGCCTCTAGGCGAGCCCAGCGCATGGGAAGGCCGGGGCATCGACCTCCAGAGCGCGGAGAAATGGGGCTTCACCCGAACCTCCTTGAACGGTGAGACCGTCCGCCTCTTCAACTATCGAGATCAGTCGGGCGGATTGGTTGCCCAGAAGGTCCGCTTCAAAGGCAAGGACTTCCGCTTCCTCGGGGATACCAAGGAGGCCGGCCTATACGGGATGCACCTATGGCGTGACGGCGGCAAACGTGTCGTCGTTGTCGAAGGTGAACTGGACGCAATCTCGCTGTCCCAGATGCAGAGCCACAAGTGGCCCGTCGTCTCGATCCCTAACGGTGCCCAAGGTGCAGCCAAGGCGCTGCGTAAGAACCTCCAATGGTTGGAGAAGTTCGAGGAAATCGTCCTTCTCTTCGACCAAGACGAGCCGGGCCAGAAGGCTGCCGAGGAATGCAAGCTGGTCCAGTTCACGCCGGGCAAGCTGCGCATCGCCACGCTACCTCGCAAAGACGCCAACGAGATGCTCCTGGCCGGCGAGATCAAGGAGACCATCGACGCCATATGGGGTGCCAAGGTCTACCGCCCTGACGGACTCGTCGGGGTGTCGGATATCATGGGCGACCTCCTGAAGCCCGTCGAATGGGGCCTCCCATGGTGCATCGAGCAGCTCACCAAGCTGACCTATGGGCGGCGTTGGGGTGAGGTCTACGGACTCGGTGCCGGTACAGGCGTCGGTAAGACCGACTTTCTGATGCAGCAGATCGCCTACGACATCACCGAATTGGGTGAGAACGTCGGCGCGATCTTCCTCGAACAGAAGCCTGTCGAAACAGCCAAGCGCGTAGCTGGCAAGATCGCCGGGAAGATGTTCCACGTCCCTGACGGTGGCTGGACGGCAGAAGAGCTGACCCGAGCAGCCGGGGAACTGGAAGGAAAGGTCTTCTTCTACGACAGCTTCGGCCAGACCGACTGGGAATTGGTGAAGGAGCAAATCCGCTACATGGCGGCAAGCCTCGGCATAAGGCTCTTCTACGTCGACCACCTCACCGCAATGGCCGACACAGGTGACGAGAAAGGAACCCTCGAACAGATCATGAAGGAGATGGCCGGGCTCGCCAACGAGTTGGGCGTCATCATCCACTTCGTCAGCCACCTCGCGACCCCCGATGGGAAACCCCACGAGGAAGGCGGACGTGTCATGATCCGGCACTTCAAGGGCTCCCGAGCGATTGGCTTCTGGTCCTTCTTCATGTTCGGCCTCGAACGAGACCAGCAGAACGAAGATCCGATTATCGCCACCACGACGGTCTTCCGCATCCTCAAGGATCGCTACACGGGGCGCTCAACTGGCTCCACGATCAACCTGGGGTTCGACCAAGAGACCGGCAAGCTGTTCGTTCGCGAGGACGATCCCTTCGCAGACAAGGACGCCAAGGGCCACGGGTTCAAGGACGAGACGGATGACGATACGCCATTCTGAGTGGGCGTTCTGGGCCTCCGTGTCGTTCATCGTGGTCATCGCACTGATCCGTTGAGCTACCAGCATACCAACGAAGACATCCCCTCGGACCTCAAAGTCAGGCGCGAGGGTTCATCCCTAATCCTCCAAGGCAGAACTGCCACCATCGTCCTGTTCGCAGAAGCGTGGAGGGACGTGGTCAACGCAATTCAAGAGGTAATGATTGGAACAATTCCTGAAAGTGCTGACTGAGTTTGAAGCACTCGGCGGCACGGGCATCGTCTATGGCGGCTGCCTTCGCGACACACTCACGGGCCGTGGCCCGATCAAAGACATCGACATCGCTTGCGCCAAGAACCTGAACAATCTCTACGCCATCGACCGATACGTTGAGATGTTGCGGGAGCAGCAAGATGGGGGCAAGGACCTCATCTTTAGTGCCGTACAGGTCGTCGAGCAGATGATCGGGTACGGAAACTTCCCCGACGTCTACAAGTCGGTACAGGTCTCGGCTCCAGACCAGCCCACGGTCAACTTCGTGATCCTCTCGGAGGACTTCGATTTCCGCAAGGAGGTGGTCGCCCAGCGCTGCGACTTTGGCATCTGCCAAGTGGCGCTCGATAAGGACAGCCTGTACCGGACCGAGGCGTTCGATAAGGACCTCCGCAACTACACCTTCACGTACCTTCGGGAACCCTTCGACCAAGCCCAGTTCGACCGATCCATGCGGCGCTGGGAACGCTTCTCGGAGCGCTATGAAGGTTGGCGTATGGTGGTGCCGGAGTTCGGCCAAGGCTACCTTCTACCCATCTGATGGGTCAATCCACTCTCGTCTTCGACATCGAGACGAATGGACTGATCCCCGAACTGACCACGATCCACTCGCTGGTCATTCGAGACGCTGACACCGATACGGTTCTGTCCTGCCACGACCACGGTGGCGAATACCCGATCCAACTCGGCCTGAAAGCGCTGATGGAAGCCGGCACCATCGTCGGCCACAACATCGTCGACTTCGATATCCCCGCCATCCAGAAGCTCTACCCGTGGTTCAAGCCCAAGGGCCTTATCCGCGACACCATCGTCATGTCTCGCCTTATGTGGGCCGATATGACCGACGCCGACTTCCGGCAAGAGAAGCGGAAGGGCAAGGGCAAGTGGATCAGCCAGAAGCTATTCGGGCGACACTCACTGGAAGCCTGGGGTCAACGCCTGGGTGCCTGGAAGGGTGACTACGGGCAGCTCAAGGAGGCCGAGGGGAAAGCCCTAGGTCTCAAGGGTGCCGAACTGGTCACCTACGTCTGGGGTTCTTGGTCCCAGGAAATGCAGGACTACTGCGTTCAGGACGTCGAGGTCACCACCCAGCTCTGGCGGAAGGTCAACTCCAAGGGGTTCTCGGAAGATAGCATCAATCTGGAGCATGACGTTCGCCGGATCGTCTCCCGGCAGGAACGCTACGGCTTCGCCCTCGACATGGGCAAGGTCAACGCGCTGTACGCCACTCTGGCTCAGCACAAGGCCGACCTAGAGAAGTCCCTTCAGAAGGAGTTCAGGCCGTGGTTCCGCAACCTCGGACAGAAGACCCCGACGCTGGACCGGAGTGTCTCCCAGAAGCAGTTCAAGCCCATCGGTTACGAGCGAGATCGGAAGGGAAACTTCAAGCTCGATAAGGCTGGCAACAAGAAGCCGATCTGGCCGAAGTGCCACTACTCGACGGACGCGCCATACACCGAAGTCAAGCTGCTGCCGTTCAATCCGGGGTCACGACAAGACGTCGCAAACCGAATGAAGAAGCTCTTCGGCTGGAAGCCGCTGGAGTTCACTTCGGACGGCCACGCGAAGGTCGATGAGGAAACCCTCAAGGGCCTCTCGTACCCCGCAGCAGCGGTCCTCCGTGAATACTTCATGGTCCAAAAGCGCATCGGTCAGGTGGCCGAGGGCAAAGAGGCCTGGTTGCGGCATGTCGTGAACGGTCGCATCCATGGGGCTGTCGCGACTAACGGTGCCGTCACGGGTCGCATGACCCACTCGAAGCCCAACATTGCTCAGGTCCCAGGCATCTATGACAAGAAGACTGGCGAGCTGCTCCCATACGGACGGGAGTGCCGTGACTGCTTCACTGTCAGCAAGAGCAAGAAGCTCGTAGGCTGTGATGCCGACGCCTTGGAGTTGCGCGATCTCGCCGGCTACATGGCTGCCTACGATGGCGGCGCTTACATCAAGACCGTCCTCGAAGGGAAGAAGTCCGAAGGGACCGACATGCACACCCTCAACGCTGCGGCGCTTGGGTGTAGCAGAGAGGTAGCCAAGACTTGGTTCTACGCGTTCATCTATGGCTCCGGTGACGAGAACCTCGGGAACATCCTCGGGATCACCTCGTCGAAGCAGAAGGCTATCGCAGCCGGGAAGCTCTCCAGGGCAAAGTTCCTCCAGGCACTTCCGGCCCTCAAGAGCCTATCCGAAGCCGTCCAGAAGAAGGCCAAGACCCAGGGATGGATCAAGGGTCTCGACGGGCGCATCCTCATGGTTCGCTCGGCTCACTCCTCACTGAATACGCTCCTGCAGTCTGCTGGTGCGATCCAGATGAAGAGAGCCCTAGTGATCCTCGACAACAACCTACAGGCCCTCGGACTGGTTCCTGGCGTGAACTATGAGTTCGTCGCCAACGTCCATGACGAGTGGCAAATCGAGGCAGATGAAGACATTGCCGAGCTGGTGGGTCAGACGGCGCAAGACGCCATCCGCCTCGCTGGAGAGTACTACAAGTTCCGCTGCCCGCTCGCCGGCAACTCCGTCGTGGGTCAGAGCTGGGCAGATACACACTAAGAACCCCCTCGACACCCCTGGGCACGTCTACATCGCGGCTAATCCCGCGTGGCCTGGGCGGTGCAAGGTGGGGCTGGCCAAGGACCTGGGAAACAGGCTCCGACAGATGAATACCAATGACCCTGACCGGGCCTACACCTTCCACGAAACGAGGAGCTTTGATGATCGCAAACAAGCTGAAGCAATTCTTCACGAGCTGCTGGCTCAGCATCGTATCCCCGGCACCGAATGGTTCCACCTCGACCCCGAAGACGCGGCCAGCATTCTTAGGCGCATCCATAGCTGGGCAACTGAAGGTGGCCGACCGGGAGGCCATGCGGGAGAACCTCGCGAATAAGTACGGGATCACGGAGATCGAATGAAACTGAAGAAAGCCGCCAACTACGAGACCCACTTCGGTCGCCGCCTTGCGGTGGTCATCTACGCGGTCCCATTGGTGCCCCTAGCTATCGTACTGTCGATGGTGTCCGGCATCTGCCAAGAAGTCCCTCCGGTGTTCCGAACGATCCGCCACACCTGGGCCAAATGATCCGCCGCTTCCTCTGCTGGCTCGGCTGGCACGATGACGAGACCGTCAAGTCCACCATGTTGGACAAGGATGGGAACCGTACCGCCTACGTCTCCTACCACACTGTATGCCGCTGCTGCGGCTCCTACCTCTTCTTCTAAGGAGAACCATTGAGAACACTTTTGATCGACGGGGACATCCTCGTCGTATCGACCGGCGCTGCCCTGGAGAAGGAGATCGACTGGGGAGACGATGAGTGGACCCTGACGTGCGACGTCAAGGAAGTCAAAGCCACCATCCTGGCCACCGTCAAGCGTATCGAGCGGGACCTCGACGCTGACGCCTCGGTGATCTGCCTTTCCAAAGGTGAGACCTTCCGGCACCAAATCTACCCGGCCTACAAGGCTGGTCGCTCCCGCAAGCCGGTGGGCACCAACGAGGTCAAGCGCTGGCTCATTGAGGAGCATGGTGCGAAGTTCAAGCCGGGGATCGAGGCAGACGACGTCATGGGCATCCTCGCGACCAACCCGAGGATCATTAAAGGCGAGAAGATCATCGTCTCAGCGGACAAGGACATGCTCACGATACCGGGCAAGCTCTACCGCGACGGCGAGATCATCACGGTCACCCCCGACGAGGCCGAGCTTAACTTCCTCACCCAGACGCTGACCGGCGATACCACTGATGGTTACCCAGGCTGTCCAGGCGTTGGCCCGGTGACTGCCCGCACTGCGCTCCTCACCATGACGGGAGCCGAACGCTACGACCACGTCATCGAACGTGGGAAGCGTAAGGGTGAGACTGAGGTTCGCTGGCGGGACATCAACATGCTCAGTCGCTGGGAGACGGTGGTTTCCCACTACGAGAAAGCTGGGCTGACCCGAGAGGACGCTCTCCTCCAGGCGCGCCTCGCGCGCATCCTCCACAACGACGACTACGATCATCAGAAGAAGGAGCCCATTCTTTGGACGCCGTTGACCTGAACCCCAATTGGCAGGAATGCCATTGTAAGGGGCCCAAGTACATCTGCACTCGCCATTGCCAGCGCGCCGAACCTGACGTCCGCTACTTCATAATCACGGGCTATGGACGAACCCGCCTCGACGCTTCCAGCGATGACGAGGCTGTGCGGAGGGTCGAGGAGCGAATGCAAAAGTATCCGACCATCAAGAACCTTCGCATCATCAAGGAAATCAGGGAGGAACTTCACTGGCATCGAGACTGATCGGCCTGTCGGCTTCTTCGGGAGCCGGCAAGTCGGAGGCAGCCAAGTACCTCGTGGAAGAACACGGGTTCACCTTGGCGAAGTTCGCAGGGCCACTGAAGGACATGCTCCGGGCCTACTACAAGTCCCAGGGCGTGTTCGGTACGGAACTGGAAAGGCGTATTGAGGGTGACCTCAAGGAGGAGCCTTGCAAGTACCTGAACGGGCGCACACCACGCCACGCGATGGAGACCTTGGGGACCGAATGGGGCCGCATATGTATGGGCGACACCTTCTGGATCGAAGCTTGGGAGCGCCTGCTCGACCTCATCCCAGGCACCGCGGTCGTTGATGATTGCCGCTTCGACAACGAGGCGGCGGCCATTCATCTCAACGGCGGCAAGATCATCAAGCTGAAACCAGTCGTCAGGCGTCGGAAGAAATCCAGCCACGTGGCCGAAGCCGGTATCAGCGACAAGCTCGTAGATCACGTGATCGTCAACGACGGTACAATTCTGGATCTTCAAAAGAAGATTGGTCAGGTGGTGGGTCGATGACAACCCATACCACTAGCACTACGCATTGCTTTGAGGTCCATTATGGTGACCACTAGCACTACGCAGGTGTTTCCCGATGAGGAAATCACTGCTCCTCCAATTCCACGGCCTGTGGTCGAGTATCTCCAAAAGATATACCCGAACAGGCTCCCTCCCATTCACACCCCTGACCGTGAGCTTGGGGCACTGATAGGCGAACAGCGGGTGATCGCTCACCTGTCTGCGCTCCTCCTCCGACAACAGGAAGAAGAGCCCCTCTCGCATGTGCTTCAGCAAGCCCAAGATTGAGAAGGCAGACCCTGTCGCGCCTCCTCCACCTCCTGTCGCTGACAAGCCCACGGCACCCGTCTTGAACGAGACCTCCCGAACCGCGAATGCTGAAGGCGAAAGCGCCGCAGCAGCCCGTCGGGGCCGCAAGGCTTTGACCATCCCGCTGGCTCAGTCCGGCGCAACTGGCATCAACATCCCAAGATAAACCTTGGCAGAGACCCCGGAGACTATCCCGGCGAAGGCTCTCTACGAGAAACTCTCGACTGACCGTGAACCGTACCTCAAGAGGGCACGGCGCGCGGCTCAGTTGACTGTCCCGTATCTGGTCCCCGACCAGGGAACCAACGGGTCGACGACGTTTCAAGAGCCCAACCAAGGTCTAGGCGCCCGTGGCGTCAGGCATCTCGCTTCTAAGCTGAGCATCAGCCTGTTCCCAATCAACGCGCCTTTCTTCAAATACGAGGTCGACGATCTGGCTCTCCAAGAGCTGACGAACGCGACCGATAAACGCGGCGAGGTCGAGAAGGCCCTCAACGCCCGTGAACGAGCAGTCATCTCCGAGATGAACAGCTCCATGTTCCGGCCAATCGCCTTTGAAGCCTGCCGACAGCTCGTCGTGTCGGGCAACTACCTGATCTTCATTCCGAAGAAGGGCAAGCCTAGGGGCTTCCGTCTGACCTCCTACGTGGTCAACCGGGACCCCGCCGGCAACGTCCTCGACATCGTGATCAAGGAAGAGATCGCCAGAGCGGCCCTTTCACCGGACATCAAGTCCAAGATCGGGGCAGCCAACGGTGACCAGAAGGACCCCCAGACAACCGCTGAGGTCTACACCAAGATCACCCTGGACGACGCCTCCGGCCAATACATCGTCACCCAAGAGATCGACGACGTCGTGATCGATGGCGAGTATTCCGGCAGCTATCCCGCTGACAAGCTCCCATGGCTTCCCCTCCGCTTCACCTACGTGGAGGGCGAGGACTACGGGCGCGGCTTCGTTGACGAATACATCGGGGACTTGAACTCCCTCGACGTGCTGACCGAGGCTCTCCGTGACGGAACCGTCCAGGGCGCTAAGGTCGTCTGGATCGTCAGCCCGAACTCAACCATCAGCGTCAAGAAACTGGCTGCTGCCGAGAACGGCGGGTTCGTCCAGGGCGAGGCCCAGGCAGTCACACCCCTGAGGCTTGAGAAGCAGGCAGACTTCGCGGTGGCCGAACGGTTCATGCAGACGCTGACCGAACGGCTGTCCTTCGCGTTCCTCCTCAATTCCGCAGTGCAACGCAACGGTGAACGGGTGACCGCAGAGGAAATCCGCTACATGGCGAGCGAACTCGACCAGGGCCTAGGTGGCGTCTATTCGCTACTGGCCGAGGAGTTCCAGATGCCCGTCGCAAAGCTGTACGGGACCCGCATGGAGTTCGTTCGCAAGGTGCCTCCGCTTCCCAAGGAGATCACCTCCACGGCCATCGTCACCGGCCTGGACGCACTCGGACGTGGCAATGACCTAGCCAACCTCGACGCACTCATTGCAGGCGCTCAGCAGATCGGCGGCCCCGAAGCAATCGGGCGCTATCTGAACATGGGCGAATACTTCAAGCGTCGTGGAGCGGCCCTCGGGGTCGATATGGGCGGCCTGATCAGGACCGACGAAGAGATCACTCAGGCAGACCAGCAGGCACAGCTAATGGCCATGGCTCAGAACCTCGGCCCGCAAGCCATCGCTCAGATGGGCGGCATGGGCAAAGAGCGGATGAAGATCGACGCAGCACAACAGCAGCAAGCCAACGGAGAACAGAATGGCTGATGAGACCCCGGCAGTGACGCCGACTATTGAACCCGAAGTTCCCGTTGTGGAGCCAGTCAACGAGGCCCCGAAGCCGAAGGCCAAAGCCAAAGCAGATGGGCTGGCTGAGAACCAGACCAAGCTCCTGAGCGGCAACGTCTACACGGCCCACTGATGAGCGATACAGTCGAGAACGCCGAGACCCCCTCGCCGGCTGATGTAGCCGCCCAGGCAATGGCCGAGGCTGCTGCCAAGGCTCCGACCACTGAGGCTGAAGCCCGTACCCAGGTCGAGGCCGAAGAGGCCGCAGCCAAAGCTGCCAAGAAGGCACCTGCTGAGCGTCCCGAGTGGCTGGACGAGAAGTTCGCCACACCGGAAGACCTGGCTAAGGCCTACAAGGAACTCCAGGCCAAGCTTGGTGCGCCCAAGGACGAACCCAAGGCCGCAGTCGAAGAAGACAAGACCGGGGGTGATGCGCAGAAGCCTGAAGAGAAGAAGGCCGACGAACCGGCTGAAGCTCCCAAGGCCTCCGAGGTAGTTGCCAAGCTGAACGAGAACTTCGCCGCCAACGGCAAGCTGTCCGACGAGGACTACGCTGCGGCCGAGAAGATCGGACATGACCGGGCGACTGTCGACGCGTTCATTGAAGGTCAGAAGGCCCTGGCCGAGATCGCTACCCAGCGCATCACTACTGCTGCCGGTGGCAAAGAAGCCATGGACACCATGTTCGTCTGGGCCAAGACCGGCCTGACGGGCGCTGAGATCGACACCTTCAATGCCACCATGCAGGGCTCTGACGTGTCCGCTGCGGTGACCGCAATGGAGCAGCTCAAGGCCAAGTACGAGGCAACCAATGGCAAGGACCCGACTATGATCGGGGGCAAGCCGGCAGGTGCGAGCGTCGATGCCTACACGAGCTGGGCAGAGGTCCAGCGTGACATGGCCAAGCCTGAGTACGCGAAGGATCATGCCTTCCGCGCCAAGGTCGAGGCCAAGCTCGGACGTTCCAACAACATCCGATGAAGTTACCCAAATCGTTGGCGGCTGGTGCACTCGCACTGGCCGTCACCGTCATCGGGTCCTACGAGGGCCTGAAGACGAAGGCATACATCCCCATCAAGGGTGACGTCCCAACGGTCTGCTTTGGCGAGACCCGAGGTGTCAAACTCGGTGACAGCTACACGATTACCCAGTGCAAGGAGATGTTCGGTAAGAGGCTCGTCGAGTTCTCAACCAACATGAACAAGTGTCTCAAGGCTCCGGCGTCCATCCCGGACAAGAGCTACGTGGCCTTCCTGTCTCTCGCCTACAACATTGGAGAGCCGGCCTTCTGTGCCTCCTCAGTCACCGCAAAGATCAACGCTGGTGACATTCGAGGTGCCTGTGAGCGGCTCCCTGCTTTCAACAAGTCTGGTGGCCGCGTGGTCAAAGGTCTCGTCAATCGACGGGCTGATGAACGCAAGCTGTGCCTGGAGGGCCTCCGCTGACCCCCCGCATCTACGGCTATCTGGCTGGCCTCGTCGTGATCCTCACCATCATTGGAGTGGTCTATGGCAAGGGCAGGCTCGATGCAGCCCACAAGGCTGAGCTTAGGGCGACCCAGATTGAACTCTCGGCTGCCGTGAAGGTGATCGAAGGGGAGCGTAAGGCTCGCCAGCAGGACGCCATCCGCGCCACCGAGGCAGCCAAACGGCAAGCCTCCCTCAACACTAAGATCGACGAACTGAACGCCTATGTGGACACGCTTGAAGACGCTGACCGTGAGTGCCTTAGTGGCCCTGACGTTGAGCGCTTGCGCGACCTCTGGAAGTAAGATCATCGCGCCTTCCTACCCGGAGCTACCTGCTGACTTGCGGGTGTGCTTCTCAACTACCGTCGCGCCGCCTAGTGCTGGCCCGATGCCGAAGAAGCGGGTGATCTACCTGATCGCGGCGCTGAAGAAATCGGAGAGCCAGAAGACCGACTGCGGCAAGCGCCTCATCGCCTTCTACGACAACCTCTCCCACTGACATACGGGGCAGCAAGCCGACGAGGTGGAGTAGCGCCCACCCTGCCCCGTACCAATTCCCGACTGAATGTTCCTGAGCAGATCACACCCCTCTTTAGGCGGTGATCACTGGCGGCAAGTCCGCCTTCTGGAACCAAGGAAGTCTCACTAGAAGACCACTTGGCGACCCGCCGACCGCAGCCTGAGGGCTCGGAAGCCGGACAATCCCAAACAGTCTCTCAGTGCTGCTCCGAGGTCCGCGCAAACCTCAGAACAACACGGGAATACACATATGGCCGGAAATCCTGGCATCGTTTCTCTCTTGGGCGCAGCCAATGGCGCTGGCGATCCCAAGGCTAATTTCGTCAAGGTCGCCACTGGCGAAGTCCTGACTGCATTCGCTCGCACTGTCGAGTTCGCGGACAAGCACATGGTCCGCTCCATTGAGGAAGGCAAGTCCGCCTCCTTCGCCGTTACGGGCCGCACTTCGGGTGCCCGCTATCACACCCCAGGTGAACAGGTCCTCGGTACGGCGGCCAAGTTCAACGAACGTGTGATCACCATCGACGACCTCCTGCTGACCGACTACTTCACGGCTGGCATCTGGGAGAAGATGAACCACTTCGAGACCCGCTCGGAGATGACCAAGCAGATGGGCGAAGAACTCGCTCAGGCTTATGACCGCAACGTGGCTCGCACCATCATCCTGGCCTCGCGCGGCACTGCCGTTGTCGACGGTCTGCCGGGTGGTGGCAAGATCACCAACGCGGCCATGCTCACGGACAGCGAAGTGCTGGCGAAGACCTTCTTCGACGCAGCCGTCGTGTTCGACGAGAAGTACATCCCGAAGGGTGACCGCTGGGGCGCTCTGAAGCCGACGCAGTACTACATGCTGGCTCAGAACACCAAGGTCATCAACAAGGACTGGAACGGCGCTGGCTCCTACTCGGACGGCACCGTCGTGAAGATCGCGGACATCCCGCTCTTCAAGTCCCTGAACCTGCCGAACGGCACGACCGTCGCAGACGGCCCGGCCAAGTACCAGGGTGACTTCACCAAGACCGCTGGCGCGATCTTCCACAAGGGCGCTGCCGGCACCGTGAAGTTGCTCGATGTGGCTCTGGAGGACGAATACATGGTCTCCCGTCAGGGCACCCTGTTCGTCGCCAAGTACGCGGTCGGCCACGGCTCGCTGCGTCCTGAGTGCGCCATCGAACTCACCACGGCCTAATCAGCCACACACCACCACAGAACCGGGGCTCCTGACGGGGCCTCGGTTTTTTTCTGTTTCTCGCTCCCCCGGAGGATTGATGGCCGAAGGCCTTCCACCCCTGACAGAGCTTGAGGCGATCAATGAAATCCTCGCGACGGGGTCGGACAGCCCGATCTCCACGCTTGAGGACAATGTCGTTATCGACGCCTCGCTCGCAAAGAATACGCTCCGTGCAACCTCCGTGGAGGTCCAGACCCGGGGCTGGAACTTCAACTCTGACGAAGGCCTGAAGATCGCTCCCGATCAGGAAGGCTTTATCCGTCTCCCTCGCAATACCCTCAAGGTCGACACCACCGGCGAAAGCGCAAACCTCAACTGCATCCAGCGCGGCACCCGGCTCTACAACAAGACCGACTTCACGTTCACCTTCGAGGGCCCCGTAACGGTCAACATCGTCTACGGCCTGAGCTTCGACGAGCTGCCCTCCAGCGCGCGCCTCTACATCACGATCAAGGCCGCCCGAAAGTATCAAGACCGGTACTTCGGCGATGACGCCATGCACTCCTACACCAAGCAGGACGAAGAGGCCGCAAGGTCCGCTCTGATGGATGAGGAGATCGACAGCGTCGGCCCCAACATGCTGAAGGATAGCCAATTCATGCAGCGGCTTACGGGTCGCTCATAATGGCCAAGGTTAGCGGGTCGATCCCGAACCTCGCCAACGGCGTCAGCCAGCAGGCGATGGCGCTGCGGCTGGCCTCCCAGGGTGACCTTCAGGTCAACGCATATTCCACCGTAGTGGACGGCCTCAGGAAGCGCCCACCGACGCAGCGTAGGGCAATGCTCTCAAGCACCCTGGGTTCAGCCGTCCACACTCACATGATCAATCGTGACGCAACCGAGCGGTACGAAGTCCTGATGTCCCCCTACGGGATCAAGGTCTTCGATCTCCAGGGCAACGAGAAGGTCGTGAACACGCCTGACGGCTTCAGCTACCTGCAATACCCAGGGAGCCCCGCAAAGCCACCCTACAGGTCCTTCACGGTAGGTGATTACACGTTCATCACGAACACCACCAAGGCAGCCCAGCTCGATCCCTCGGTGATCGAACCCCTGTCGCCAAGCGAGGCGATCATCCACGTGATGGCCGGCAACTACGGCAAGGATTACAAGATCATCATAAACGGCTCTGTAGTCGGCTGGTATCGCACCCCGGACGGAACCAGCGCCGCACAGTCCCCAGCTGTCGACACCAACTTCATTGCGCGCAGGCTGGCCACTGGCGAGACCGTAGCGCTGGAAACGACGGTGAACGGCAAGCCGAATGGCGACTGGATATGGAAACCGACCGACACCAACCTGAACGCCAAGGGAATTACGGCTGCCAATGGGTGGACCGTGAAGGTCACCAAGGGGACAATCTACATCCGCCGTAACGATGGTGCCTCGTTCTCCATTGCCGTTGAGGACGGCTACAACGGCCATGCTATGAAGGCGATCCAGCAGACCGTCCAGGACTTCTCGGACCTCCCCTCCTACTGCGAAGACACCATGGCAGTGCAGGTCACCGGCTCCGTCTCGACAGAGTTCGACGACTACTTCGTGCGCTTCTCCACGCCAGCCTCAGGGTCGAGCCCGGGTGTCTGGAAGGAAATCCCGAAGCCTGGGATCGTGAAGGGCCTCAACGCGGCGACCATGCCGCACGTCCTCGTCCGCGAAGCCAACGGCTCATTTACCTTCAAGAAGGCTGCCTGGGATCAGCGCAAGGCCGGCGATGACAAGACGTCCCCGGAACCCTCCTTCGTGGGCCAGACGATCAACGATATCGTGTTCTTCAAGAACCGCCTCGGCTTCCTTTCGGGCGAGAACGTGATCCTATCCCGTGCTGGTTCGTTCTTCGACTTCTGGCGGGCAACAGCCACGAGCTTGCTCGACGACGATCCGATTGACGTGGCAGCCGGTGAAACCGGTGTATCCGTCCTACGATCCGCAGTTGGCTATTCCGACCGGCTGGTCCTCTTCGCGGATCAGGTCCAGTTCTCCCTCATGGGCAACGAGCTGCTGACGCCGAAGACGGCCTCGATCCGCTCGACCACCTCCTACGCGACCTCGAACAAGGCCCGCCCGGTGACCGTTGGGGACGCGATCTTCTTCCCTGTGGATCGTGGTCAATTCTCCATGGTGCGCGAATACCGGATAGATCGATCGACAGGTGATGCTCGGGCCGAGGACATCACCGGCCACGTGCCCCAGTACATCCCCGGCTCCATCATTAAGATGGCCGCATCGACCCATGAGGACATCCTCGTGGTGCAGTCGGACGGGGAGCCCCAGGCTCTCTGGGTCTACAAGTATTACTGGGCCAACGACCAGAAGCTCCTCGCCTCGTGGAGCAAGTGGACGTTCCCTGGCGTGACGAACATCCTCGACTTTGGCTTCATCAGCTCCCAGCTCATTCTGGTTCTCCAGCGTGGCGCTGAAACGGTGCTTGAGGCCATGGACGTGGAGCCTGGAGGAGTGGACCCCTACTCCACCTTCATCACGCATCTGGATCGCCGCTTCGAGGTCGTGAACCCGGCAGGGATGGAATACAACCCTTACGAGGATCAGACGTACTTCCCGATGCCGTTCGACATCACCCGACAGCCACATATGTGCGTCACTGCGGGCACGAGCGGTACCCCGAAGATGAACGTTGGGCTGCACATCACTCCTCTGGAGACGGAGCCCACACACGTGATCCTTAAGGGCGACTTCCGTGACGTCCCGCTGTACTTCGGCATCCCCTACGAGATGCGATACCGGCTATCCACGATCTTCATCCGACAGGAGAGCAAGAGCGGCGGTGTGACGGTGATCTCCGAAGGACGGCTCCAGCTCATCCAGCTCATGTTCCTCTATTCGAAGACCGCCTTCTTCCGCGTCGAGGTCTCCCCTCTGGCCGGCCCAATGCGTCCCTATGTGACCAACGGGCGAATGCTTGGCGATCCCGAGAACAGGGTGGACAGAGTTCACCTGAGCGACGGCGTCACCCGCGTCCCGATCCTGATGAAGAACGACCGTGTCAAGGTCGACATCGTCAACGACAGCTATCTCCCCTGCTCACTCCTGAGCGTGGAGTGGCTCGGCAACTACGTCCCCAAGTCACGAAGGATTTAAACCTGATCACCATTCGCAGGGCCAAGGTGGCCGATGCTGTCTCCTTGGCTCCGCGTCTGCGTGAAGCTGACAGGGCTGAATGCTGGGCGGCCTTAGGTATGAAGCCTGAGGTCGTTCTCCCCATGCTGATCCAGCAGGGCAACTATGCGTGGGCTGCTGAAGACGCTGACGGGACCGTTGAAGGTCTCTTCGGTGTCGACCCCCAGGATAAGGCCTTCGGGATCGTCTGGATGGTCACCTCGCCCGCCATATTCAAGCACCGCAAGGAGCTGGTGAAGTTGGCCCCAAAGTGGCTCACCAGGCTTCACAAGGTCCGCCCGCTGATCGGCAACTATATCGACGCGCGCAACACAATTCACGTTCGCTGGCTCAAGCGCCTCGGCTTCTCATTTCTGAAGACCGACCACGACTATGGCTTTGAGCGGCGACCCTTCCACCAATTCGCAAGACTGAGGTCATAACCGGAATGTGCATCGGCGCAGTCGGTATGGCTGTTGCCCAGTTTGCTTTGTCCGCTGCTAGCACCGTCGCCGGCTTCATGGGACAGCAGCAGCAGTACGAAGCGCAGCAGCAGTACTACAAGAACAACCGTGAGGCTGCCAACAAGGCTGCCGTCAACACCTACGCATCGAACCAGAACAGGGCCCTACAGGAACGGGCTGCCGCGTCCCAACAGCTTCAGCAGCTCAACACTGACGCCATGAGAGGCAGGGCTACCGCAGAGGTTGCCGCTGGTGAGGCGGGCGTTACCGGCCTGTCAGTCGATGCCCTCGTGGCAGATTACTATGGCCAGCAGGGTCGCTATGAGCGGACCCTATCAAACAACTACCAGATGAACGCTGACTACCTCCGTGGAGAGATGGACGCGACCCAGGCGCAGGCCGAGGGACGCATCAACTCGGTCCAGCAGGGACAGAAGCCGAACTTTGCCGACTCCGCCATCCGTATCCTCGGAGGTGGCCTAGAGGCATGGGGCGGATTGCAGCGCGCTAAGCTCCAGGGGATCGCATAATGGCACAGCAGGGCCGCGTCCAAGTCAGGGACCTACAAGCTGACATTGCTCTCCGACCCGCTCCAATGCAGTCGGACACCTACGCGCCCCCTCCGCGCCCGGTAGAGAACCAGAACGCGGCCCGTTTGGCTGACGCCCTGAGTTCCTTCTCGGGTGTCTTTGGCGGCCTCGTCGGGATCGCTGGCAAGACCTCCAAGGAGGAACGCGAGCGGCAGGAAGCCATCTTCCAGAAGCGGATCGCTGGTCAGACGCTCGAAGAGACGCGCGCCGACATTAAGGCCGGTCGCATGGACGTCACAGACGACAAGATCGCCAACGCTGCCCGTCAGAGCGTCTACGGCAACAAGTGGGCACAGGCCGAGGCGGCAAAGACCGACGAGCTGCTGAACACCGAGTTCGATTGGGCCGACGGCGATCCCGAGAAGTTCCTAGCTGGACGCTTCCAACAGGCTATCGGCGATAGCGGCTTGTCTGACCCGAACGCCATTGCCTCGGCGTCCCGCACCTGGGACCAGTACAAGATGAGCGTCCTGGGTCGCCAGCAGCGATACCGAGTTGACCGGACCAACCAATCGACGACCGACACCGCATTCACCGTCATCAACGACAAGGCCAATGAATGGGCTGGCCAGCAGATGGAGCCGGCAGAGTTCGCTTCCAAGCTGAACCAAATGCGCGGCGAGCTGGGCTCAAAGGGTTCCCTCGGGACCAACGACGAGGCTCTCGATAGGGAGTATCTCAACGCTGCCGCGCGAATGGCCCAGACCCACCCCGAGTACGCTCTGGCAATGGTCGATGCCGAATACGCCGGTCGAGCTGGCAAGACGTCCCTCTCCGCACAGCGTGAGTATCGAGACCGGGTTCTCCAGATCAAAACCGAAGCGGCCAAGGCCATCGGCATCCGCAATGATAAGGCAACGCTCAGTCAGGTAGATACCGACGCTGACGCGCTGCTCGATCAAGACAATCTCGACCGGGTCACGGACTTCACCTACACAGACCGAAACAAAGAGCAGAAGACCGTCCAGGCCGACACGATCAAGCAAGAGGCGTTCAATCGCTACATGCAGCGGTCGGGCACCATCGCTAAGGCCAACCGTGAGGAACCCCAGGAGACCGTCGCTCGTGAGCTTCGCAAGGCACAGCTCGCTGGACTGGAGCATCCGCAGATCAAGGCCCTGGTGTCTGGGATTGCGGGTGCAGCGTCGGTTGACTTAGCCCAGAACCCGGAGGCTCTCTCTAAGGTGATGGAGAAGGTGAACACAGCGCGCTGGCTCTACAACACCTCCAAGAACACCTACATGTCGTACCTCAAAGAAGCCGACCGTGATTTCATGGAAAGCTTCATCATCGCCAAGGACGGCATGACCGGCGAGGATGGCCGGCAGATGTCCGATGCAGGAGCGCTGGAGTTCGCTGTTCGCACGTCCCAGCCTGTTCAGGTTGACGGGCTGAATTTCACCCGCGAGCAGAACGACAGGATTGATCAGCGGGTCAAGACCCTCGCCACCGACGACGGCTGGCTCTGGGGGCTGTTCGGAACCAGCACCAATCCCTGGAACTCGGCAGCAGGCCAGCAACGTGTAGCCTCGGTGGCCAAGCGCCTCGTCAGGGGCGGCATGGACCCGGACAAGGCCATTGAGGCAGCTTATGGCAGCGTCAAGAGGAACTCGCTCACCTACAACGGCTCCTTACTGGAAGTGGGTAAGTCATCCCTGCCCGACAACTATCGCGACACGCTGGATGGCATCGTAAGCGACTTCACATCCGCCAACCCCGGCGTCCTGAAGGACCTTCAAATCGGCAATGAGGACATCACGATCCTCCCGATGAACGATATCAACCGCTCCGGTGGCCGGTTTGTCCTGATCGACAAGAACACGGGCAGCACCGTGAAGGACGACAAGACCGGGGAGCCTTTCTTCGTCACTCTCAAGACAATCCGAGAGCGCAGCCGCGCAGTAGCCGAAGAGGCGCAGCGCAAGGCGATCAACGAGACATCCGTCAAGGGCGTGGCCAAGGCCAACAAGCTCCTCCCCACCGGGGATGATGGGAAGTCCTTCGTCGACCCACGCACCCGCGAAGTGTTCGAGATCACGGTCCCCGAGGACGGCACCAAGCCGACGCTAAAGAAGACCGGTCGACGGGTTGGAAAGGTCGAAGACCCAACCAAGCCCAAGTATCCCGACAACGGCTTCACTCCCCCGAACTTCGGTGGAGGCAACCGATAAACCACAACGAGACCCTCGGCTTAACCTCCGGGGGTCTTTCAGTTTCACCCATGAGGAAGAATGACTTCTAGACTAGCTCAGGCCATCATCGACGAAAGCAAGCGTCGTGGTGCCGATCCTCTCGACTTCGCCACCCTCGTGGGCTTCGAAACCGGGGGCACCTTCGACGTTTGGCAGAAGGGTCCAAGAACTAAGTGGGGTCAGCACATCGGCCTCATCCAAATGGGCGAGCCCCAACGTGCGCAATTCGGCTACCACGAGGGTGTGTCCGAAGAGGACGCCGTAAAGTCCTCCTTTGACTACCTTGAGGCCAACGGATGGAAATCCGGTATGAGCCTCCTCGACATGTATTCAACGATCAACGCTGGTTCCCCAGGCCGCTACAACGCGGTCGATGGTGGCACCACGGTGCGCCAGAAGGTCGAGAGCAGCAACATGGATGCCCAGCGCAGGAAAGCCGCTGCACTCCTCGGGGGCACCTACACGCCCATCCAGAAGTCCACCAATGGTTCTTCGGACATTGGCATGACAGCCGTCGAGGTACCGACGTGGCAGGCACAGACCCCACGCGCCCCCGAGGTTGAGGTAGCGGAGCCCGGTTGGTGGCAGCTTCAGTCTGACGCCTATAACCGCGAGCAGACGCTCCCATGGCTCCAGGCACAGCAGCCCTCCGGCTATCAGCCCGACCCGAATTGGTCGCTCGCCGCTGGCCGGGTGAAGACCGATCTCGAAGCTCGGGGCATCCCGTCAAGTGAGGTCGAACGCTACACCGATCAACTCGCCAGCGTCTCTGAGGCTGACTACCAAAGCAATCTGGGACGGGTAAAGGATGACTGGGACCGGGGCCAGCGCCTCTCCAATGCTGGCTTCACCGGTACGGCCTTGACCATCGCCAACCAAATATTTGATCCAGTAGCTCTCGGTGCTGACCTCCTGGCCTCGACAGTAGCCCCTGAGCTGGTCTTCGCGAGACGCGCTGGTCGCCTCTCCGGTGCCCTTACGGGTGCTGTGGGCGGTGCTGCCGGTGGCTTCGCTTCCGCCGCTGTGGCCGACGCTGTGAACCCTCACCGGGACCAGATGGACCTCCTCTACGGAACGGTCCTCGGCTTCGGCATTGGTGGCGCTGTCGGGCACCTGTTCAACAACCCCGCAACGGTTGCCGAAGGGGCGCACCTTCAGAGTGTCGCTCAAAGGGCCGCTATGGAGTACGACGGGGTACCTTTGGGTGCCGGTTCGGTTGGCGCTGCCAAGACAGCCAGGTCTGAGCCATTCCTCAATGAGGACGGCCTTGGGTTGCTGGAGGACAAGGACTTCGCCAAGACCTTCGGCGGAAGTGCGCGCATTGACCTTTCAGCGCGCCTTCAGCAGGACGCCAATCCACTCATCAAGGCAGCGGCTGGCCTCGTTCAGGACGGCACAGGGAAGACCCAGGGTGCCGTCAACGTCATCTCGGCAAGCGAGGATTTGACCCGCCTCTACGAAGAGAAGGTCATCTACCACGGGCAGACCTACGACACGCAGCTCCGTGACTTCAGCGCCCGTCAGCCAAAGGGTCTCGGATCGGAGCAGATCGAGCGCGAGTTCAATGGGCAGATCGACGCCTACATCCGTGACCGGGCTTCAGGTCGTGCCGACAGATACGATCCTGCCGTCATCAAGATGGGAAACAAGCAGGCGGAGCTGTACCGGGACGCCCTGGCTCTCATGAAGAACCCCTTCCTCCGCGAAGGGATCGAAGACGCCCGTCCGGTCTTGAACGCCGACGCTGTCCCCGAAGACCCGCACTTTGCGCCCCGTTATTGGGACAGCCCCAAGCTGATCGAAGCTCGGCGGATGTTCGGTGATGACGCCATCGCCAACCTGATTGGGAGAGCGATGAAGTCGGCAAACACGGCGCTGAAGGACGACCTTATCGACAGAACCTCCAAAGCCTTTACCAGGGCCGTCATCGACCGCGCCCACGGCTTGCAAGACGTCTCGTCGTTCAGGCTGAGCAAGGCCAACATGGACGCCCTCGTCGACATGCTGGAGAACCACTACGGCCTCGTTAAGGAAGACGCGGAAGCGCTGCGCTGGCAGCTCAATGGTGGCACGACCGCTAAGGGTAACAAAGGAGCTTCGGAACACCTGAAGGCTCGCCTGCTGCTCGACGAAAGTCTCCCAGCGATCCAGATGAGGAACGTTCTCACCGGCACGACGGAGGACCTGAAGCTCTCCGACTTGTTCGTCACGGACGCGAAGGCGAACTTCACCCACTACATGCGCAACACCATGGGCCGTGTGGCTATGGCCCGTTATCGCTTCAAGGACCCGGTCTCCGGGGAGATGTTGATCAACGGCTTCACCAGCGACGCAGAGTGGGACAAATACGTCGGGATGGTCAGGCAGAAGAACGCCGACCTGATCTCAGAAGGCAAGCTGACAAAGGCCGAAGCCGCTACCGGCATAAAGCGCCTAGAGTTCGCCTACGCCTCCATTCTCGGTCGACCGACGAACAGCCTGGACGCGACCAACGCAGGCTGGACCCTTCGGATGCTCCGCAAGTTCAACTTTGCCCGCATCATGAACCAAGTCGGCTTCGCCCAGTTGGCCGAAATCGGAATGCCTATCGCGTCCCTTGGCTGGAAGGCGGCGCTGTCGCAGGCTCCTGCCCTTCGCCGCGTAATCGACGAAGATGGCGCATCGATCCTGAAGTCTGGCCTCGGGCACGACCTAGAGGCTGTGATGGGTGTCGGCGCAGATCGCCTGCTCCACAGCTCGAACTACAACCTTGAAGACCTCACCCATCTCCAGGGCGAACCGACCAAGACTTGGCGGGACGTCGTCGAGCGGGGCCTGAACAAGGCGAACAAGGTCACCTCTGAAATCTCAGGTCTCACCCAGGCGAACGTCATGCTGGAGCGGTGGACCGCCAAGGCCATCGTGCAGAAGTTCTCCGACATTGCCGCAAAGGGCGGCAAAGGTATGTCAGCCAAGCGGTTGGCCGACCTGGGCCTCGATAAGGAGATGACCGCCCGCATCGTCAAAATGTTCAACACCGAGGGCAACTTCGAGCATGAGACCGGCTTCATCACGGGCCGCAAGGTCATGCGAGCCCATTTCGACAAGTGGACCGACAAGGAAGCCCGGGAAGCGTTCCTCCAGGCCGCCCACCGGCTGAGCCGTCAGGTGATCCAGAAGAACGACATCGGGAACATGGCTATGTGGATGTCTCATCCGCTCGCCAAAATCCTCATGCAGTTCCGCACGTTCATGGTTGGGGCTTACGCAAAGCAGACGCTGAAGTCTCTCAACATGCGGGACCTCACAGCGCTGCATCAGCTCATCCTGACATCCGCCTTGGGCACCGCTGCGTACGTTGCGCAGATGAAGCTCCAGGCCCTCGGACGGGAAGACAAGGACAAGTTCCTTGAAGATCGTCTGAGCGGGCAGAACTTGATGGCCGCTGGCTTCTCCCGAGCTGGCATGTCGTCGATTATCCCGATGCTGCTCGATACCGGGCTCTACGCTTCCGGGCAGAACTCGCTGTTCTCCTACACCCGCACCACGGGTCAGGCGAGTAACATGCTGTTTGGCAACCCGACGATGGGCGGCTTGGATGACCTCACACAGGCAACTCGTGGTGTCGCTGGCTTGTCCCGCGACGGCCAGTGGTCCCAGGAAGAGGCTCGGTCGCTCACGCGCATCCTGCCCTTCGGGAACTCCCTCCCGATTGTTATGGGCCTTAACGCCCTGATCTCGGACATGCCCAAGCGCCCACCGAGGCACTAACCACAAATCAACCTCAACGAGGCCCTCAGTTAACCCTGGGGGCCTTTCTCATTTCGATCAAAGGAACACATGGCATCAGCCCTCAAGTCCATGGTCTTCTACGACGCTGACGGCGTCACCAAGGACTGGACCTTCGATTTCCCCTACCTCGCCCGAGACCACGTCAAGGTCTACGTCGACGGTAATCCCTATGGCGACTTCACGTGGATGGGCGCTGGCTCGCTGAGGTTTGCCACGGCGCTCACTCGTGGCAAGATCAAAATCGGCCGCGAGACGCCCCGAGAGACTGCGATCGTAACCATTGCGGACGGCTCCTCACTGCGCGCCGTCGACCTCAACACGGCGAACCTTCAGGCACTCTTTATCGCCCAGGAAGCTGACGACGCTGCGATCTACATCGCAACCAGCACCATTATCGCCCCCGAGAGTGACGCTGGTCGTGTCAACCTAATCATCCCGTCTATCGAAGACCGCCGCAACAAGATCATGGGCTTCGACGAACACGGCGGCTTCATGATCTACACCGAGCAGAACATGCCCTCAGGTCCGCGCGGCCCGGTTGGCGACAAAGGCCCAACAGGTGATCAAGGTCCGGTCGGCATTCAAGGTCCTCAGGGGGCAATCGGTCCGACAGGCCCCCGTGGCCCAGAAGGCCCGCAAGGTCCCGAAGGTATTCGTGGACCTCAAGGTCTTCAGGGTATTGTTGGTCCGTCGTTCGAGCCCAAGGCCATCGGCGTCACCGCCGACCGCGCGCTATACGACACCCAACCTCAGGGCTTCTCGTTTCTCGACATGACCCAGGGCAAGGTGTTCTTCAAGCTGTCGAACGCTACCGGCGACTGGTCCACGGGCGCTGCCTTCGGCCAAGGTCAGCAGGGTGTCCAGGGTCCACAAGGCAACACCGGCCCGGTCGGACCTATCGGCCCCACTGGAGCAACTGGTCCAGCAGGTCCACAAGGTCCGCAAGGTGTCATTGGACCGCAGGGCCCCGGTGGCACGGGCCCAAAAGGTTCCCCTGGTATGGTCTGGCGTGGGCTCTACGTCGGCACCTCGAACTATCTTCCTGAAGACGTCGTCCATTATCTGGGCGAGGCGTTCATCAGAATTGGAGAGGGAGAGACCATCAACGTGGCCCCGAGCAATACCTCGAAGTGGTCCAAGGTGGCCGCCAGGGGTGTCGATGGGGCGACTGGTGCTGCTGGCGCTCAGGGACCGACTGGGCCGACGGGGCCGCAGGGCTACCAGGGCGCTCAGGGTCCTTCTGGTCCCCAGGGTCCGCAAGGGCCTGCTGGTCCCCAGGGCGTTCGTGGTCCTCAGGGTGACACAGGTCCGCAAGGGCCTGCTGGCGGTGTCGTCGTTTACACGGGCACCTCATCCAGCGAGACCGTCTACCCAATCGGGCACTACATGCTCAAGCCTTATGGCACCGGGGGGCCTGCCCCCGCCCTGAACCAGGATTACGGTGCCTATCCAGTTGTCGGAACTTGGCGCATTCGTGGTGTGCTTTCCGGAACGGTTCTCATTCAGCGAGTAGCTTAATCACATGACTTCACAGATCGAGACCGGCGCTGCCGATCTTGGTTCCGACCTCAACTCCAGGGTGGGCTTTGATGGCCCTCCTGGGGCTACCGGGGCACAGGGGCCTCAGGGGGTACAGGGTCCTCAAGGCCTGAAGGGGGACCAGGGTATCCAGGGTCCTCAGGGGGACAAGGGGCTCAAGGGCGATCAAGGGGCACAAGGCGTTCCTGGTCCTCTAATCAACGAGCTTCTATCCAAGGCTTACAGCACCTCCACGGCGGATTGGAACACCATCACCACACCCGGTTGGCATACCTATCTCCTCGGCACGACCAACGCCAATCGTCCCGCTGACGTTTATTTCTGGTGCCAAGTCTTGGACTACGCAGGGGTCTCCTTGAGACAGATCGCGTGGCCTTATTCGACCTCTGAAAGCTCCGGCATCTGGACCCGCAGCCGTTACGATGGCGTCTGGAGCGGGTGGTATCGCATACCGTTGGATGGGAACTTCACCTCGTCAACGACTGCCGCCCTTGTAGGTAAGACCACGGCAGCAGCTTACGGCATCTACGGTCAATCACTCGCATCCGGTTATGGTGGTGTGATTGGCTATACGCAGAATGGTGGCATCTACGGCATTCTTGGCTACAACAATGCCTACTCGTTGTATGGCAATGGCGCTATCTACGTCAGTGGAAACGTCGTCGCTGGTGGGCACCTATACGCCTCGGCTGGGTACGTCTATGGAGCGTCAGCCTACGTGGTTGTCGGCCCCCAAGCTTCAGGCGGTCTCGTGTACCTGCGCCCAAATGGCCCCGGCAGCAGCGCTGGCGAGGTGCGGGTCAACTCCAGCGGGGACTTGATCGCCTCAAACCTAGTCTATTCCGGTAACGGAAACTCGTTCCTCCACACCAACGGGAATATCTACGGGTCGGCCTGGGGTGGCTATCTGTCCTCATATCTCGATGCCCGTTACCCCGCCGTCTACCAGGGGACCAATCAGGACGAGCTATTATTCCCCATCGGCCACATCATTCACCTGTCCAGCATCACCACTGCCCGCAACTCCACAGTCACGCCCTATCTGCTGATGAACAGTGCTTTCGAGTATGCCGTAAGTGGCGGTTCGGCCCTGGCAGGGACGTGGAGGTCTCGCGGGCGTAACGCGAGCGGTGGCATTGCTCAGAGAGTAGCCTAACTTGATACCACAACTTCATGAAATCACCTCGGTGACCGCGACCGAGGAGGCTGAGTGCTTCCTCGCTCAGGTCGACCTCACGGATATGACTGGGGCACGTTCAGTCTACCCATATGTCGCCCGCAAGGGTGACACGTTCGGTCTCGCCCCTCAGGTCTGGGAAGCGATCACCGCCTGGATTGCTGACGGGAAGCCTGTGCTACCCGCTCAGCCGCCAGAACCTGAACCCATGGTTCCCCTGTCGCCTCGACAAATACGCCTCGCGTTGAACTCGATCCAGCTCACTGAAGCTGACGTCGAGGGTGCCCTGGCGGCGAACCCCGACGGGCTCGTCGAGTGGCGTTGGGCAACCCAGTACGACCGAGATCATCCACTGGTCGTCGCTTTGGCGACCCACTTCAATCTTCCGTCAGAGCAGATCGATACTCTCTGGCGTTGGGCCCAGGACCTATGAACATTGCAGCCATTGTTGGCGACACCATCTCCGAACGGGCGACCTCTGTAGTCGCTGCCGCTTCAGTCACGTCTCCGGCGTGGCTCCCTTCCCTCGACACCGTCTCAGTCTTTGCCGCTAAGTGGACCCCAATCCTCGGTGCCTCTTGGCTGATCGTCCAGATCGCCGTGAAGATTTGGGAAGCCGCTCATAAGGATCACGACAAGTGAAGACCAACAGCAAGGCGCTGGAGAGCCTCTTCGACGCCTTCGCGGAGCAGCTCAGCACGATCCTCACCGATGGCCGCACGGTCGTCGACAAGGAAACCGGAGAGGCCGTCAAGATCACCCCTGACGCAGCCTCGCTGAACGTCATCCGCCAATTCCTCAAGGACACCGGTACAGCCCCAGCTCCGGGCACCAATCCGGTCGTGAACAACATCGCCCAGAACCTCCCTTTTGACGGCTCTGAACACCGCGACGACTACGCCCACTAGGGCCTACAGAGACGCCCCAGGACTCGCGCTAGGCTGCACTTGCGCCATTCTAGCTCCAAGCTCGTAACGCCTGTCCTGGGCGCTCCCTGACCTCATTCCAAAGGAATTAATGACCAAGACTGCAATGCGGTCGGGGACAGCTTTGTCCACGCCCAGAGACCCTCTTCGCGACTTCCGCAACTTCCTCTACGTGGTCTGGAAACACCTCAACCTACCGGACCCGACAGAGGTCCAGTACGACATCGCCAGTTACCTCCAGCACGGCCCAAAGCGTCTGATCATCGAAGCCTTCCGAGGCGTAGGGAAGACCTGGGTCACCGCCGCATTCGTCTGCTGGGTCCTTTATTGCAACCCTCAGGAACGCATCCTGATGGTCTCGGCGTCGAAGCAACACGCTGACAACATCTCAACCTTCATCCAGCGCCTGATCTTCGAGATGCCGCTC
Organism: Mesorhizobium loti; assembly: GCF_002858745.1. GTDB lineage: Bacteria > Pseudomonadota > Alphaproteobacteria > Rhizobiales > Rhizobiaceae > Mesorhizobium > Mesorhizobium loti_F. The sequence continues at coordinate 34,129 of NZ_PJRO01000023.1, forward strand.
CTAGCGCATCTGAAGCCTCGACCTGACCAGCGCATGTCAAAGGTGGCGTTCGACGTTGCCCCGGCTGCCGCTGCTCCCCAGCCTTCCGTGAAATCCATCGGCATCACCTCCCAGATCGCCGGTAACCGCGCCACCCTGATCGTGGCCGACGACATTGAAGTGGCCAACAACTCCGACACCCAGCTCAAGCGAGACAAGCTCTCTGAGCAGATTAAGGAGTTCGACGCCGTGCTGTCCCCAGGTGGCCGTGTGGTCTTCCTGGGCACGCCTCAGACGGAACAGTCGATCTACAATTTGCTGCCGGATCGTGGCTATCAGGTGCGCATCTGGCCAGCCCGGTTCCCTACCGAAGAGCGCCGCGCCAAGTACGGCTCGAAGCTCGCCCCACTGATCACGAAGAAGCTGGAGGCTGACCCCAGCCTCGTCGACCAAACTGCCGACCCCCAGCGGTTCTCTGAGCAGGACCTATTGGAGCGTGGGCTGTCCTATGGGCGCTCAGGCTTCTCCCTCCAGTTCATGCTCGACACCAGCCTATCGGACGAGGACAAGTTCCCCCTCCGGTTGTCTGACATGATCGTCATGGGGTTGAACCCTAAGAAGGCCCCGAGGGAAATCGTATGGGGCTCCGGCCCGGATCAGGTGATCGAAGCGCTACCGACCATCGGCCTGCCCGGTGATCGTTACCATCACCCGATCTTCTTCGACAAAGACTGGCTCGACTACGAAGGCACAGCCATGTTCATCGACCCATCAGGTCGTGGCAAGGACGAAACCGCCTGGGCCATCGTCTCGATGCTCCATGGAACCCTCTATCTGAAGAAGGTTGGAGCTGTACGCGGCCATGGCTACGCCGACGCTGTTCTGGATCAGATCCTCGACGACGCCAAGGAACAGGGCGTCAACGTTATCAAGGTCGAGCCCAACTACGGCGACGGTATGTTCGCCCAACTCCTCCGCTCCCGAGCCTCGGTTCGCTACCCTGTGCTGATCGAAGACGCTGAGTGGTCGAAAGCTCAGAAGGAAGCGAGGATCATCGACACCCTGGAACCGATCCTGAACCAGCACCGCCTGGTGGTCTGCTCCAAGGTCATCGAATGGGACTACCAGTCGACGGAGAACCTCCCCGATCAGGAGGTCAACCGCTACAGGCTCTTCCACCAGTTGACCCGGATCACGAAGGCGCGGGGCTCCCTTGCCCACGATGACCGTCTCGATGCTGTTGCAGGATGTGTCGCCTATTGGATGGACTGGATGGCCAGGAACACGACGGTTGCTGTGGAGCAGAGAAAGCAAGAGCTGCTCGACCTGGAACTGGCTCGGTTCATGGACAATGCCCTCGGGGGCTCCTTCCAGTCGTCCCCTCGGTTCTTCTGAGCCCCTCAGTCACCCTTCAGGCAATTGGGGTGACCACTAGGACTACCCCCGAGGGTTCCCTATAGGGTTATACCTAAGGTGACACCTGATGAGAAACTGAAGATACCCTTAGGTGCCACCCGATAGCCTCCCCTCCCTGTGCCCCTAAGGCTCCCTTGCTGTTCTCCCTCGGGGGACCTGAAGGGGCACAGGTACTCAGGAGTCCAGCCCCTGGTCTGTAATCCTGTCCCCCAGCTTCTCAATGATTTCAGATGCTTTGACAGCATCGACAATGTCTAGGCCAACCAAAGGGGCACCGTTGAGTACCAGAGGCTTACCCGTGAAGGCATCTACGATGGCCCACCGACCAGTCTCCTTGTCCTGCGACTTGATGTACCTAAGGGGCATCTCGGGGGGATACTGAAGGGGGACCTCAGGAATGTTTAGCAGAAAAATCTGAGCGAGGGATCGGATAACTAGCACGCGCCAAATCCCCCCGTGCCCCCTTCGATCCACCTCACGTGGACAGCTCTGCTTCCCTTCTGTCTCACCTTTCGTCACATGAGGACGGATTATCGAATGATTTCAATGTGGCAAACCTAATGCATCGTTTGATTTGACCATGCCGGGAGCCCTAGGGGGTGCCTGAAGGTCGACTGAATATGAGAAATGCTCACGTCTTGGTGTCCCAATCGGTGTATTTGTCCTACCCTTGCGTGTCTCTTATGCCGCGCGTAAGGCTACCCTCAGGGAACGCTAGGGGCTCACTGTATGTCATCGGTCACGTTGACCGTTCGTCTTGTCGCTATTGGTGCGCTTCTGGCTGCCGCTTGGTGGCGCTCTCGGGTGCCCGATAGGTATGGCCAAGGGGCTGCTTTGATATTCGCTGGCGGTGCATCCCTAGTGACGCTTAACCAGTACATCGCGGAAGCGACCTATTAGACCATGACGAACGATCCTAGCTTGCCGACCCTCATTATCGCTACCGTCGCCTGTCTAGGCTTGGCCATATGGATGCACCGTAGGGGTGACAAGACTGGCCGTGGCGTTGCTCTAGCGTTCGCCGCATTAGGCGTTGTGTCAGCCATTGGGCGCACCTTGGCAGACAACGGCCATTACCTTTTGGCCATGTTCTAGCCGTTCCGCGGTTGATTTCCTGAAAAAAGATCACTGTAAATTCAATGGCTTATGAGAAAAATGGGCCTATCTGTCGTTTTTTCTATTAATCCCTATTGCGGGACGATCCCTGTTTAGGTACATATTGGCCATCGAAGCAACGGCACTGACCGACGCGGAGAGACCGGGGACAAACCCTCGGCGCAGCGAGAGGCCCACGGGCCTTGACCATACAGCGGAACCAAAGCCCACCTCGGATAGACGGGGAGTAATGGGGCGTGAACCGGGTACGGTTGCGAGAGAAGAGCCTAGAGGCGATGACGTCACACCTAATCAGGTGGACCAGCCAGCAGAGCTAGGTGGACCGCAACGTAAGCAGTGGCAAGACCAGCGATGGTTGAACCGGGCAACGCGATAAGTTTGACCTTATCAAACCCATTCAGGGATCATCCCGATAACGAATTGGTTCGACAAGGCCACTCTAACAACCCCGAAAGGGCTCCCCATGATCGATGCGAGTTGGGTCATCGTAGACAAGGTGACCGGTGAGCCGGTGCTTGAAACCACGGATTTTGAGCTGTGCCAGTTCATCAACATCGAGCGTTACCGCGTCGTGCCAGTCTTGGCATGGCTGGTGAGCCTGAACGTTCCCGAGGAGGCATAACCATGGCGCACCAATACTTCACCCACAGCATGACCTACGCCAAACCTGAGCCGCGCCATCGGCTGTGCATGCAGGATGGAATGGTGACGCTCCAGCAACGCGGTAGGGACAACTTCGCGGTCCGCTACGGCAAGCAGGTGGATGCCGCACTGTCCTATTCGCAAGCCTGCTCGAAGCTTGGTCAGGCGCTCATGCACCAACTGGCATGTGACGACAGGCTGGACAACCGCATTAGGGGTGAGCGCTGACCAATCAACAATCATGGCGAAACCGGCGCTCTTGCCGGTCGCTCTAGGGTCGCGCCTAGGGCCTGATGAGCCAGCGAATAGGTAAGGCGTGTGGGCACGCTGCACTGGCCGGAATGGTCCGACGATACAGGGCCGCTCTATGGGGAGATTGAGCCATGGCTACATGGACGATCACCCTTAGCTGGAAATGGAAAGGGGCCACGGTTTCGCTCACCGTGACCCTTATCCTAACCCTCTAGCCAAGGGGGCTCTCGGTCGTAAGGCCGGGAGCTTCCCCAAAGCTACCTCATCAAATCCCCTCTAGCAACTGGCCGCGTCGACCTAGGGTCCGCGCCAATGGAACCTATTATCATGACCACGGATAATCCATTCATCGTCAAGCGGGAGCGCTACGGTCGCCCGGATCACTACTTTGATAGCGGAGCCTTTGCGAGCGCTCTTGCCACTGAACTCGGTTACCCCTTGACGGTCCGCGAAGAGGGTGAATGGTCAACCGCCTATATCGACTGCGGCGATGGCCTGATCCTCTATGTCAACCAAGTATGGGGCAAGCTAGGACGCGCCAACATATCCGGGACTGTCGCCGGGGAGGCTGTATTAAGCCACTATGAGCGGACCCGGTTGGAGAGCGTCACGGTCGACACGTCGCGGCCTATGGCCACCCTTGCAAAGGACGTGACCAAGCGCCTCATAGACCCTTCGAGACCGAAAGTGGCCGAGGGGCAAAATAAGGTGGCCGAAAGGCTGTCTGAGACGTCCCAACTCAAGGCGACCATAGCGGACCTCCGCGCCTCTTTCCCGGCCCTGTCGATCAGGGACCCCGAACCTAACGCCACGACGGCCAGCATCTACCTGAACAACAGCAATGGCTATCTGTCTGGCACTCTCTACAGCGACGGCCACATGACCTTTGAACGGGTCCGCGTGGAGGGTGCCGAAGGTGCCCGGAAGCTGATCGCCTTGGTCGCCAACGGCGCGACAGGCTAGCTCGCTCCTCCCCTCAAAGTTCCCTGAGCGCACCGGCTGGTGACCCTCCAGCGCTGGCTGGTGCGCGCCCTCATTCACTATCATCGGAGAATAGCGATGCTGGTCTATCGCATTGAGGACGCGCGAGGCTACGGCCCATGGTCGGGCAGTGGCACCGCCGAAGCCTACTGGGATGCCGCCGAGGTAGGCACCAATCCCAACGATCACCCTAGCCCCTATGTGGAAGGCGGCGTGCTCTATGACGCGTACGTCCGATGGGCTGACGGTCGCTTTGGCTGCTCGTCCGTCGAGCAACTGCGGGATTGGTTCCCGTGCCCCAAGGGCCGCGAGGTAATGCGCCAGCGCGGTTATCGAGCCGTTGCCTATCAGGTCGAGCCAGAAGCCCTCTGTGAAGGCACTATGCAGGTGATCTTCCAGCAGCACCGGGCGCAGCTTGTCAAGGTTCTGGATCTCGGCACCCTTCAGCCGGTCGGCAACGCTTAGCCATGGCCGCTCCTGCATCAATCACCAAGGCAGCCCTCAAGGCCACCACAGCCCTACACCGCGCCAACAGCGACGGGGCTCTCCAGTGCGCCATTGAGTTGATGCTGACCGACCGCAAGACAACCGAAGTCGTCGCCAGCCTGCGCGCTTGGGCCGACTATCTGGAGGAACGGAAATGAGCCGCTTCGAAGTCCACGCCAAGATGATCCCAGGGAGCGATATCGAACGGCTCACCATGGTGGTCCAGGCAGCCAACAGCCGCCGAGCCCAGCTCAAACTACTGGCCATGCTGGATCAACTCGGGATCGAGCCAGTCCGCGTCGTCACTGCCTATGTGCGCACCATGGGAGAGAATGAGCAATGAGCCGCCCGAAGAAGCCGCGCCCCTACTACTCGCTGTTGACCCGCGACGGATCACCGGGATGCCCATGGGCAATCGAGTTCGGGGACTACGACCTCGACACCGTCAAGGACGAACGGGACGACTATCGCGACCGAGGCTGGAAAGCCAGCGAACTCAAAATCATCACCACAACCGACGAACAGGCCGACATCAACCGGGCTGTCTTCGAGCTGAATGAGGCGCTGCGCAAATGACCAAGCCAGATACCCAAACAATGGAGGCAGTCGAGCTGTACCAGTTGCTCACCAGAGCGGCTGCCCACGCCTCAGTCTGCACAAACGAGACACTGCGGATTGTTAGAGGGTGGATTGATGATCCCTTCTTTGGCGCTGCGGACTTCGAGTTGGAGGCCCTGCTCCAATTGATAGACGGGAACCGCGTATGACCAGGAAGGTCGTCGACCTCGCCACCTATCGCCGGCCCAAACCCGCCCCTCTGCCACCCCGTAACAATGCCCTGTGCTTCACCAAGATCGGCCTGGGCGGGGTCGCATTCGCAATCTGTCCGGGTCCCGTGATCCGGCGCGTTCAATCTAACTTCAAGGAAATGCCATGAAATTCGCCATGAAGATTGCAGCGGCAGCGCTGGCCCTATCAACCATGCCCGCAGCCGCCGTGGTGATGATCGCGCCCCGAGCTGTCGTCATTCCTCACGTGTCCGCGCCCCATGTGTCACCACATCCGGTGGCCCCTCGCGTTGCACCACGCGCACCATCCTACAGGCCCGTCTTCGTTCCACCCGTCCACGTCCCATCGACATCCCCCAGTCGTCAGCAGGACGCATATCCGGGGCAGGCTGGCCCCAGGGTAAATGCCATTGGGACACTGTCCCTTATCATAGCGGGTCTCGGGACCCTCTGGTTGGCGTTCGCCGGCATCAGCGCTGCGCTTCGTCGATGAGCGCCTTCAGCCTCCTCCTGCTCGGGTGTGGTGTATGGGCCGTGATCGTGATCGGCTGCTACTGGTGGATGATCAACGATCTCAAGCGCGACCCTTCGCCAGCGCATAAAGGTTGACCTCACGGGCCGATAGGGTTGTCGGATCGATCTTGTCAGCCTCAGGCTGTCCAAACTCAAACCAGAGGTCCTCAACCCTCTTGGCTGCCCCTCGGGCGGTGGCTTCCGAGCCGCTGTCGCAAATAAACAGTTCTGGGAGCCGCGCGTTGATGCCCCACGTCCAGCGAGCGTTCTGGGGACCTCCGCGAACCAGATAGATGCGGCCTATGTCCCCGTGAACACCGGGCACCCCGACGGCCACGAAGTCGTCCTCTGCATCATCCCATGTCTTCCGCCATTTGAGCTTCAGCTCGATGTCGCTTGGGTTTGCCATGTCGCGCTCCAGGGTTGGGCCGCGATCCTACACCGCCGTGAACAGAATGAGAACACAAGACCTGTGAACGCTGCGAATAAATTCCTATCGAGGAACTAGACAGCGTCCGAAATAGAGGTATTAATTCCTATGCACATCGTCCATGAACTCTTCCATACCGAAGGCAAGGCAGCAAAATTTCGTACCGAGTACCTCAACGAGTTCCGGCCCGCCAAGTACGGCACGAGGCTGGTCAAGCGCCGCTCCCGCTGCGGCCAATATTGGGAAGTCTCCGGCTCCCGCTTCGCTCACTAGCCCATCGGCCCAACCCCATCTGGCCGTATGAGCCGGCCCCCACAACCTGATCAAAAGATAGCCACTTCGGAGAACATCCCTATGACCAAGAAGACCTTCAATACCGGCGACATCCTCGTACTGACACCCAAGACCAGACGCTTCGCTGCGAAGGCTGGCGCGCGCGCTCAGGTCACCGACAAGGGCACCTATCGCAACCGCTGGGGTGAGACCGTCGTCGACGTTCGGTGGCTCGATGAGAGTGGCTTCCATCAGAGCCCCGGAGACTATCGCGTGGAAGACTTCAAGTTGGTCGAGCCGTCGGCCAAGGAACCCACCGCTCCGATGACCAAGGAAGTCCTCAGCCTGCTCCGTGAGAAGGGCGCGCTCACGTCGCTGGAAGCCCAGGGCGTCCTGCGCTGCCGTCAGCTTCCCGCGCGCATCCTCGAACTGAAGCGCCTGGGCCACAAGATCGTGACCGAGAACAAGAAGGACGCGACCGGGCAGCGGTACGCCCGGTACCACCTCCAAGCCGCCTAAGGGCATCCCTGCAACCCCAGTTTTGAGTAACGACCGAGCCTCACCTCTCGGTTGAAAGGAGGGACCATGATTAGTTCTGAGAAGGAGAACAACCGCCGACGCATATTGCTTGAATTGCTGATCGAGACCCAACGGCTGCTCGTGCGCTTCAGGGATGACCCTGAGGTGACCCTGGTAGCCCTCGCTGTTCGCCTCGGGTGGCTCCAGAAGAAGCCGCTCGACGTCTCAGCCCTCGCTGCATCTATCGAGATGCCGCGCAGCACCGTGATCCGACACCTAAAGAACTTGGAGGTAAGGAACCGGATCACAACAACGAGGCTTGGAAACAGGACTATACCAAAGTCTACAGGCGTTGATGAACGCCCAGTTACCGCGTTTCTTCTGGCCTTCGGAGCATCAGTCGCGTCCACGTCAAGTCAACTGTCCAAAATGGACACTTAATTGTTGGACACAGTTTGTAACATGCTGTAATGCGCCGCCCCGACCGTGACCCAAAATGGGACAAACGGGGCGTCAAACTCAGGGAAAAATTTATAATGACTACTGAACAGTTCGAGCTGTTGCTCGGCGTACTGAACCGCGTTGCGGATAATTTGGGGATGACCGCCCGGTCTGGGTCTGGCCCAACCGCCGTTGTGCCGGATAGCCCCTATATCAGCCCCGATGTGCCGGATGGGTATGACACCGTTCTGGGGTACCTCCAGAAGACCCACCCAGAAGTCCTCGATCTGATCGACGAGCCAATTTCTGGCACGCAGCGCGACGGCGCTTGGCTTCAGTCCCAGGCTTTCAGCAGGAAGCTAGGTACAGTCACGGTGGAAGCTCCCCAGGCCGCGAAAGAGGCTGGCTTGGTTACCATGAGGGCCTACCCGTTGGCCCTGCTTGAGGAGCGGTTCAACTAACCAGCATGGGCCAAAGGGGGACCAAATAAGGCCTTCCCTTGTGGGAATGGGGGCGACTAAGGGATCGTCCCCTCATTGCAGTGAATGCACGCCTGAGATAATCACAGTTTGTAATGTGTCACGTGAAGGGTCTCAAATGAACACGCAATCCGCCGACAACAAGGAAGCTCGTCGTCTTCTCAGCTTCATTGAAGAGTTCAGGAAGCTAAGCCCGAACATCCAGGCAGGGCAGATCGTCATCTTCCTTCATATAGCCTCCAAGCCGGGTATCTCGCTCAAGGAGCTGGAACGCCGCACCGGGCTTTCGTCAACAGCAGTCAGTCGGAACGTTCTCGCCCTGAGCGAGTGGGTCAAGAAAGACGTCCCCGGTCACAATCTCGTGGAAACATACGATGACCTAGACGACCGCCGTAACAAGCTCGTCAAGCTCAAGGTCGCGGGCAACCGCATCTACGACACGCTACTAAATTTAGTCAGGAGTGAATGATGGCTGTTTACCCCAGAGGTGACGGTTTCCAGGCCAAGTTCGTGGTCGGCGGGCAACTGTACCGTGAGCAGTTCCCGACAGAGGAAGTTGCCGAGAAGTGGGAGATGGACACTCGCCATGCGATCAAGCACGGCAAGCCCCTCCCTGACGCTCCGGCGCGCTCTGTTGGTGGTGGCGACACGGGTACCATCGGTCAGGTCCTCAGGTCTGCCGAGAAGGAACACTGGGCGCGCCTGAATGCAAAGACAGGTGGCGACCAAGCGCGCTTCTTCGTTCGCTGGGTAGGGTCCAACACCCCCGCCCATGAGGCGCTCTCTGAGGCGAAGATCGGCCAGTTCGTCACGTACCTGATCGACGAGCGCAACATCTCGACCTCGACGCTCAATCTCTACAAGGCCAATCTCAGTGTCCTTATCAAGTTCGCGAAGGTACCTGCTGTGGACCTCAAATGGGAACGCGAGGAGGAACGCCAGCCCCGCTTCCTGACAGAGGAAGAGGTGGCCCAGATCATCCAGACGCTGACCATCTGGGACCTGTTGCTGGAGCGAGACTTCATCATCTTCCTCATCGACACCGGAATGCGCCCGTTCTCCGAGGCTGGGGCTTTCTCCTGGGATCAATATTGGGAAGGAAAGGTCACGCTCCAAAAGGGCGGACGTCGTCGAGGTGTCGAGGAGATCGGTGGAGATGGTCGAGGGCGCAGCCGCCGCACCAAGACGGGAAAGAGCCGTACCATCCCCCTCACCCGCCGCGCAATTGATGCCGTGGAGCGTCAGCGCGATCTTCGGACCCGTGGGCCATTCACGAGCTTGACCAAGTCCCGGATGCAGTACGTCTGGGAGCGCCTTCGCATGCACCACAGGCAGCTCGACGACACCGTGCTGTACACTTGCCGGCACACCTGTGCTTCCTGGCAGGTTATTCGAGGCATCGACCTTCGGCGCGTCATGGAGTGGATGGGGCATGACAGCTTCAAGACCACGCTCATCTACGCCAATCTCGCACCGAGGCACCTCATGGACAACCTCGCAGTCCTTGAGACGACCAGCCAACCTAAGCTCACCATCATCAATGGTGGTGCGTGACAATTCCGGTGACAACCGGCACGTTTCTGTCTCTCATGTGACAGACAGAAGCCTTACACTTCCAAGGTTTCGGCCTAACGAAGTGTT
>NZ_PJRO01000024.1 GCF_002858745.1 Mesorhizobium loti
TCCTGAGTGAGACAGATGCTTACGATCTTCGCCGCGCATGGCTCCGCAGGCGCTAAACCCCAGATCCATTCGACTATGAAGGGCATGGCATGACCACCCGCATCGACCGCCGCATGGCGAAGCTGAAGGCAGAGGGCCGGCCGGCGCTCGTCACCTATTTCATGGGCGGCGACCCCGACTATCAGACCTCGCTGTCGATCATGAAGGCGCTGCCCAAGGCCGGCAGCGACATCATCGAGCTCGGCATGCCCTTTTCCGATCCGATGGCCGACGGCCCGGCGATCCAGGCGGCTGGCCTGCGCGCACTGAAGGGCGGCCAGACGCTGAAGAAGACGCTCGCCATGGCCGCCGACTTCCGCCAGGGCGACGACGACACGCCGATCGTGCTGATGGGTTATTACAACCCGATCTATGTCTATGGCGTCGACCGTTTCCTGGCCGAGGCCAAGACCTGTGGCATTGACGGGCTGATCATCGTCGACCTGCCGCCGGAGATGGACGAGGAACTGTGCATCCCGGCCTTGAAGGCCGGCATCAACTTCATCCGTCTCGCGACACCGACCACCGACGACCGGCGCCTGCCCAAGGTGCTCGAGAACACTTCGGGCTTCGTCTATTATGTGTCGACCACAGGCACGACCGGTTCGGCAGTGCCCGACACCCTAGAGGTGTCGGCCGCCATACGGCGCATCAAGCAACACACTGACTTGCCAGTCTGCGTCGGCTTCGGCATATCATCCGCCATCGATGTCGCGGCGTTTGCCGGCTTTGCCGATGGCGTGGTGGTCGGCAGCGCGGTCGTCCGCGCGATCGAACGCGGTACGCAGAACGCCACGCCGCTCGAAGACGTCAGCGCCTTCGTGGCACAGTTGCGCGGCGCCACAGCGGCGGCATAGACAGGCGCCGCCGGATGGCGCGCCATACCTATGGCTCCCTGGCACCAGCAGCCTTGAGGGTCAGCGCGACGCTGTTGCGTGCGATGCGTTCGAGTTCCGGAAGGGCCGTGCCGGCACGGGCACGCTGGGCAAGGCTGTGCTGCAAAGCGGCGAGCATGTCGGCGACAGCATCGATGTCCGTCGAGGGCGGTAATTGGCCGGCATCGCGCGCAGCGGCGATCCGCTGGCAGAAGCGTGCATCGGTGCGGCTGAGTGCGGCGGCCAGTTCGGCGCCTATCACCGGGTCGGCGGTCGCCTCGCCGGTGATGACGCTGAGCACGGGACAGCCGAGCGGGCGCTCGTCGCCCTCCGAATAGATGGCGACAAGGGTCGCGAAATAGCTGTCCAGCGCCTTCGGCAGCGAGGGCTCGTCGAAGAGGGCGCGGTCGCGGCGTTCGACACTGTCGCCGGCAAATTGCGCCGCAGCCCTAAGGTAGATGTCGCGCTTGCTTCCGAAGGCGGCATAGAGGCTCGGCCGCGCCATCTTCGTCGCTTCCGACAGATGGTCGAGCGAGGTGGCGGTGTAGCCGCGACGCCGGAATTCCAGCAGCGCGGCACCAAGCGCTGCCCTGACATCATACTGGCGCGGACGCCCACGGGCAGATTTTTCAGTCACGTCGTACCGCTCCGGTATTTTTGTACCAATTCGCAATAAATTCATTGCACGTCATTTTTATGCGAAGTAGTCTAAAAATCGGCATCACGGAAAGCAACCCCTCACACGGTGACGGGCAGGCGCGCATTGCGCCTGCAGCGGCTGGTGCTGCGCGTTCCTCACTGCGATCAAAGGACACTCGATGACTGACAAACTCCGCATCGGCATCAACGGCTTCGGCCGCATCGGCCGGACCGTCCTGCGCGCCGCGATGGCGCGCGACGATATCGAGATCGTGGCGATCAACGACCTGCTGCCGGCCGACCATCTCGCCTATCTGCTCAAATATGACAGCGTGCATGGCGGCTTCAAAGGCAGCCTTTCCGCTACGGACGAGGCGCTGTCCATCGATGGGGCCACGGTCAAGGCCTTCGGCGAACGCGAACCCGGCGCGATCGCCTGGAGCGAGGCGGGCGTCGACCTGGTCATCGAGTCGACCGGCCGGTTCCTGACAAGGGCGGCTGCGGAGGGACACCTTGCTGCCGGCGCCGGCAAGGTGTTGCTTTCGGCGCCGCCCGAGGACGACACGCCGGTCTATGTGATGGGCGTCAACGCAGCCGGCTATGCCGGAGAGAGCATTGTCTCGAACGCTTCCTGCACGACCAATTGCGTGGCGCCGCTCGCCCAGGCGCTGAACGACGCTTTCGGCATCGAGGAAGCGCTGATGCTGACCGTGCATGCGACGACGGCGGGCCAGAACACGGTCGATGGCGTGGCGCGCAAGGACTGGCGCTTCGGTCGCGGCATCCTCGACAACATCATCCCGGCGACGACCGGGGCCGCGCGCATGGTCGGCAAGGTGGTGCCCGAACTGAATGGACGCATCAACGGCATGTCGGTGCGCGTACCGGTGGCGGACGTGTCGATGATCGACCTGACCTGCCGGCTCCGGGAAAAGGTATCCTACAAAGACATCTGCGCGATGATCCGTGCCGAGGCGGCGAGCACAATGGCCGGTATCCTCGCCTACTGCGACGAACCCGTCGTCTCGACCGACATGCGCGGCAATCCGCACTCCTCGATCTTCGACGCGCTCGCCGGCATGCAGATCGAGGGGGGGCTGACCAAGCTTATTGCCTGGTACGACAACGAATGGGGTTATGCCTGCCGCTGCCTCGACCTTGCGGCGCACATCTCGCGCTCCGCGCAGCCACTCCACACGGCTTCCGGCCGGGATTCCCGACTGGCTCTGGCGGATGCCTGACCGGCGCGATCAGCCATGCGCTTGCCAGAAGCGCAAGGTGGTGGCGACGATCGCTTCAGGCGCATCTTCCTGCATCAGATGTCCCGCGTTGGGGACGGCCGTGAAGGGCGCGTTCGACATGCGCCGCGCCAGTTCATGGCCATCCGCGATCGGAATCCAATTGTCGTCCTCGCCCCACAGGATGGTGACGGGACAGCGCATTTCGCCATAGCGCCCCTCCACTTCCTGGCTGTACTTGTCGTCCATCTGCGCGATCTGGCGCCAGAAGGCCTTCTGGCCGGTGTCGCCAAGCCATGGATCGAGATAGAGCCGCATCTCGTCCTCGTGCAACGGATTGGCAACCGCGTTGCCGAGATAGGCGCGCAGCATCGCCTCGTGGATGTAGGCAGGAAGATTGGCGAACACCTGCTCGTTTTGCCTGGCCGCCTGCACCAGCGGCGACCCTTGCGGACTGATCGCCACCGGATCGATCAGCACCAGCGAGCGGTATTCGAGCCCATTCAAAAGATGCGCCCGCAAGGCATTGGAGCCACCGAAATCATGCGCGACGACATCGGGATGGTCCATCTGCCAATGCTCGTAGAGCGCCGCGAACAGGCCGTTCTGGATGCCGCGGGACACGTCCGCATCCGGCTTGTCCGACTGTCCGTAGCCGAGCATGTCGAAAAAGAAGACACGGCGATCGCGTGCCAGCAACGGTGCGATGCGCCGCCATTCGACGGATGAAAAAGGCGTGCCGTGCAGAAGGACCGCGGGCGGTCCCTCGCCGATCGCGTTCCAGGCGATCGAATGGCCGTTGAAGCTGAAGCGCTCCGGCAATTCCCATGGATGGTGCGGCATCAGGCTTTCCCTTCTTCGCCAGGGGCAAGTCAGTTATAAGAAATTTGCAGAATTCTTATAACCGCACGACGCGGCAGATGCTCTGCGCCATCAGTCCTCCAGCAAGATCTTCTCATCGTCGGAAAGGGCGACGAAAGCCTCACGCGCCTCGGCCGGGGTGGTCTGGCCGTCGATGGCGCCTTCGACGATGTCGCGCGTCGCATGATAGGCGGCACCGCGTCGCGACTGCGGCCAGTCGATGAGGATATCGGCAGCGCCCTGCACGGACGTCACCAGCCGGGAGGAGGCGCCCGAGATCCCCGTCCTGATGCGCACCGGAACGTCGAAGGGCAAGCCGCCATCCATGGCATCGCTGATGTCGACGGTGATTTTGGCCAGGACCTCGGCTTCCCGGGCCGCCTCGGCGAAAGCCTCGCGGGCGGCATTCGGCTGCTGCTCACCGTGCAGTACAGCCAGGCACAGCGTTCTTGCCCTGACATGGATTGCGGTGCCCTGCCGGGGCCAGCGGTTGATGAGCAGATAAGCTGCTTCGCGAGCACTGGAAACCTGATGCACCGTCCTCACGGTACCGACGATGACGGGGATCGGCCTGTCGAACCATCCTTTCTGCATGAGATCTCCTCCCAACATAGCTATGATGAAGGTCAACGCAGCCGGCGCGGCTAGGTTGCATGGTTACCGGCTGCAGATAGGGTCTAGCCGTTGACGGCATCCAGCGATGTCTTCAACCTCTCCTGCAGTACCGAGCGCGCCTGCCACCAGTCGCGGCTTTTCACCGGCACCCGGGCCGTCATCGTCACGCTGGCGTCGCCAAGCGTTTCGACCAGGATTTCCGGCCTGGTGTTGGATGGCGAGAATTCGGTTTTCAGCGATGGCGAAATCGTCGACCGCACCGCATCGAGATCGGCGTTCCGCGGCACGTTGAACGTCATCTCCACCATGCGCGAAGGCTCGCGCGTGTAGTTGAGGATCTTGGCGTTCGACAGTTTGGAATTCGGTGCGAAGATGTAGACGCCATCGCGTGTCCGCAACTGTGAGGAAAACAAGCCGACTTCGATGACCGTGCCGACGATGCCGTCGGCATCGATGTAGTCGCCGGTGTTGAAGGGGCGCAGGAACACCAGCATGATGCCGGCGGCGATGTTCGACAGCGTGCCTTGCAAAGCGAGCGCGACAGCGAGGCCCGCAGCCCCCAGAACGGCGAGGATCGAGGCGGTCTGAACACCGAACTGCCCAAGCACCACGATGATCGTCACCGCCATGATGGCGTAGCGGACCGACTGGCCGACGATCGGCGCAATGGTCAGGTCGTGGTGCACGCTGCGTGACAGCAGCGCCGTCGCATAGCGTGAAACAAGCCGCGCGATGAACCAGCCCGCGGCCAGCACGACAAGCGCAACGACAAGCGCCCAGAGATTGGAGATAAGCCAGGCCGTAGAGACCCCAAGGATCAGGTCGTCATTCACAGGACTCTCCCTCGGCTGTGTCATGCCCCCTTCCATTAAGGAAGGAGCGCCGGGAAGGTTGCATCGGTTTTGGCGATCTCGGCTGTAGGTCCCCAGACCTTGGTGCCTCGAGCGTCACGCTCCGGCCAGTTTCCATAATAGGAAATCTCTCCCGGACCGGAGCCTGCCAGCACGAAGAAACCACCGGCGAGCGCCAGGTTCTTCATCAGGACGGAAGGCTCGTTGATGTGGACCACGACGGCAGTGACCACGCACCAGGCGGCAAACAGGATGCTGATCGCGCGGATCTGGAAGCCAATTACCAGGGCCAGCCCGCCGACAATTTCGCAGGCGGCCATCAGGTAAGTCAGGGCGGTTGGCGCGGGCAGGCCGAGGCCATCGAGATAGCTGGCCAGATCGGGAATGTGCCAGAACTTCTGCAGGCCGGAAACCAGGAACAGGAAGGCAAGCAGGCATCGCCCGATCAGCAGCGTGAAATCGTCCATCTCGTTCATGTCGCTTCCATCCACCGACTGGCCCAGGTCTCCACGCACTGTCTATGAGGAGACACCGTATGCCGCACCGTTATTCCCCTCGCGGGCCAAACAATTTGTCTTGAGCGGCGAGTGATGCGGTATCCCTGCCCTGATCGTCTTCAAGCGAGGCTAGCGCGAGCTGGTCAGGTCGCTGCACGCGACGAAGGCGGAGTGCCTTCAAGGGCATGGCGATCCATGCGAGGATGGCTCTGCAGCGCGTCGTCGCCCGAGCGTCCGAGACGATGCGGGTGGATAAGTTCATTGCCGCAAGCGGCAGCCTGCCTCAACGCCATTGTCCAGGACATTGTCGACGGCCTTCTGATCCGGCACGGTCGAGACCAGCACGATATAGGATGCCGGATATTCGCCGCGCAGCCATTTCGCCGACGTCACCGGGTCGTAGTGCGTGCAGTAAAAGTCCACCAGAAGCAAATCGGGATTGAAATCCCGGCAAGCCATCAAGCCTTCAAAGCCGTCCGCCTCACGAATCTCGGCAAGCGGGTACGCCTTCCTGGCAAGGTCATGCAGCGCGGTGCGGAACAGATGCTGGCCGTCGGCGACCAGAATCCTGGAGGGCAAGCTGTTCTCGGTTTCCAATGCCCTCTCCCTTCGACGGCCTTCAGTTCCATGTCATGCGTACCCGTTCCCGGCCCGATCTCAAAAGAAGTTGTGCCAGGATCAGTACCCCGAGCACATGCGTACTAGTGCATTCTCGGTTTCGCTCGACCTGCGCCCGGCGCAGTCGCCCATCCGCCGCAGCCGACTTTTTTGGAACGGCCGTCCCGGCAAACGGTTTCCTGGAAGCTGATGGTCTTCTCCATCGGCGTTCAAGGCTTACGGGAGACAATCATGGGTCGCGGAATTCTACTCTGGCTGCTCGGCGTGCCGATTCCGATCATCATCCTTCTAGCCCTCTTCGTGCGATAGGAGGACATCATGACCATTCTGACCACGGACGTTCCGGCTTCCGACGTCGCGGTTGCAACCGAGGCGTCGTCTTCCGCCGTCAGCTGGGGCCCCATCGTTGCCGGCGCGCTAGCCGCTTCGACCCTCACTTTGATCCTGATGCTGCTCGGTTCGGGTCTCGGCCTGACCATGGTTTCACCATGGTCGAACGAGAGCGCCAGCGTGACGACCTTCGCGGTGTCGACCGCGATCTGGCTGGTCGTCGTGCAGTGGCTCTCAGCCGGGCTAGGCGGCTACCTGACCGGACGCCTGCGCGCGAAATGGGTCGGCATCCACACCGACGAAACCTTCTTCCGCGACACCGCGCACGGCTTCATGGCGTGGGCGCTGGCGACGTTGCTGGTAGTGTTCGTGCTAGGCGCGGCAGTTTCCTCGGCCATCGGCACCGGGGTGCAGGCTTTATCAACCGTGGCCTCGGGCGCGGCAGTTGGCGCTTCCGCGGGTGCTGCATCGACCACCTCAGCCGATAGCGGCGCCACGTCCTATTTCGTGGACGCCTTGTTCCGCCCTTCGGATGCTTCACGCCCTGCCGCACCCGGAGCCGAGGGGGATGCGGTGGCGGCGGCGCAGGCCTCCCGTATTCTTGTCGCCGGCGCGGCGGCAGGCGCAATCTCCGCAGAGGACAAGACCTATCTCGGCCAGCTCGTTGCTGCCCGCACCGGCCTTTCTGAAACCGATGCAACAGCGCGTGTCACCGCCATGCTGGCAAAGCTGGAGCAGACCAAGGTCAGCGCGCAGCAAGCCGCCGACACGGCACGCAAGGCCGGCGCGACTTTCGCCCTGATCGGTGCCCTGTCGCTGGCGCTCGGCGCCTTCATTGCCAGTGCAGCTGCGGCACTCGGCGGCAGACAGCGCGACGATGAGGAGGCCGCCTATCTGGTGACATCCCGATAGGTCGTCGCGCGGGCCTCGGCTTGAACGCCGGGGCCCCCTGTTTTCTCATGACGCTGGGATCCTGAATGCAGCGCAAGCTGGACCTCCGAACAGGCCTGCCGGTATGGCAGGCATATCGTGCACCGCGCGTGCCCACGCAAAGACTGACGCGGGATGTCAAATGCGACGTGCTGGTGGTGGGCCTCGGTATCAGCGGCGCCATGATCGCGGAAGCGCTCACCGCGCAAGGCCTCTCCGTCATCGGTGTCGACCGACGCGGTATCATGCAGGGCTCGACACCCGCGACCACGGCGCTGGTGCAGTTCGAGATCGATCAACCGCTCTGTGAACTTGGCCGGCAAATCGGACAGGCTGACGCCGCGCAGGCATGGCGACGTTCGCGGCTGGCGGTGACCAATCTTCGGGGTCGCATCAGCGAGCTCGGCATCCGCTGCGACATGACGACGGCACCATCCCTGTATCTGGCGGGAGATGCACTCGGTCCCGCGCAATTGCGCGAGGAAGCCGCCGCTCGGGCCGGCATCGGCATCCGCGCCACCTACCTCACGCCGACAGTCCTGCAGGAGACATTCGGTATCGCGCGAAAGGGCGCGATCCTGAGCCAGGACAATCTCGCCCTCGATCCGCGCAAGCTCACCGCCGGCCTGCTGAACAAGGCACTTGAAAGAAAGGCGCGCCTCTACGCTCCGGTAGAGGTCATCGCGCTTGCCCCCGAATCCGGCGGGGTGGGTGTGGAAAGCCAGGGCGGGCCTGCTATTTCGGCGCGGCACGTCGTGCTGGCCACCGGCTATGAGCTGCTGGGTATGGTGCCCTCAGACACACATTCCATCATCTCCACCTATGCCATCGCGACGAAACCACAGAAGCGAAAGCTCTGGCCGGGCGGAGCCCTGGTCTGGGAGGCTTCCGATCCGTATCTCTACATGCGCGCGACCGCCGACGGGCGCGTGATATGCGGCGGCGAAGACGAGGACTTCGCGGACGAGCAAAGCCGGGACAGCCTGCTGGCCGACAAGACGCGCACGCTGTCGGCCAAGTTGAAGACCCTGTTTCCGCAACTGGACACGACGGTCGAATTCGCCTGGACCGGCTCCTTCGGAACCACGACCACCGGCCTGCCCTATATGGGCGAATTGCCCGGTTATCCGGGTATCTTCGCGGCGCAGGGCTACGGCGGCAACGGCATCACCTATTCGCAGATCGCGTCGGAGCTGATCGCCACGGCGATCGCAGGCGGCGAGGATGGCGACGCAAGGTTGTTCGCGTTTGACCGGACCAGCATGATGCGAAAGATGGTGGACCTGGCTGGCAGGCTCGTTCCTTGAAGGCCGGAGGCGAGCTTGAGCGATATCCGCAGAAATGCGCCAGCTTTTGTTCCTGCGCAATTGCGGACGCAAATCCACTGCGCACCTCGCGGGGATTGGCTCAGCGACCCAAGGGTCGCCGCGAAAGCTCGATCAGCTCCATCTCATCGCGGATACCAAGCTGATAGTTGGCAATGATGCGCGATGCGCGTTTTTCCCTGTCGTCGACCGTTTCGCCGTCGACCGAGGTTGCGGCAAAGACCTTGTTCAGCAGGTCGACTTCATCAGGCAGAAGTACCGCGGCATCTTCCAGCTTCTGTCGAATTGGCATGGCCTCTCTATCCTGCAAAACAGATAAAACGCAGATTCCGCTCTGGCGAACAGGAACGGACATCCCATCCAAATGTGCGATTTATGAGACCTGACCAGAGGTTTTCGAACCAGGCGCATGCGGAACCTGACCGGAGAGGTAATCGGCAGCGGATTGAAATTCTCGGGCTCGATCGCCGCAAGGCAGATACCATCTTTCGACGTCAGTACAAGGTCTCGCCAGAGCCCGCGCGAGAGTCCCATTTTTTGGAACGAAGGCTGTTACCGCCGGTTCGTTGAAGGAAGTGGCCTCGGTACGACCTCGGCTTCGCCAAACTGCCATTCGATTATCGAGGACGCCACCCAACAACACGGAGCGAAACGATGCCCCGCCAAAAGACTTTGAAACCGGCGCACGCGTGCCGAAGCCCGGCAAGTCGCTGCGCCCGGACCCGATCCACACCGGTGACCGCGCCGACGAGCCGAAGAAACCCTATGGCCTTGTCGAAGACCGCGAGGACGTCAACGACAAGACGCGCCACTCCGAGGGACGCAGCTACAGTCATCCGCGCCTGCGCGGACATCCCGGCTGACACCTCCAGGCGGCTCAGATTTTCGAGTGATGCGCCTGCGATTGCTGGCGCGCTGCTGATGCGGCTGCAGGATTACGATGGAGGAAGCGATGCTCAGGATCGGGTCGATCGTGTGGGGGGTGCGCGATGTTCCACGCGCCATCGAATTCTGGTGCGCCGCGTTGGACTACAAGCCGCTGCGGGAGCCATCACCGGATTGGGCTATCCTTGTCCCGCTCGAAGGACAGGGCCAGCAGATGGCGATCACACTTGTCGCGTCCGACGCCGCCACGCATCAGCGCCATCACCTCGATCTTTATGCGTCCGATCAACAGGCCGAGGTCGAAAGGCTGCTGTCGATCGGGGCGCGGCGGATGGACTGGCGCTATCCTGACGGCGCGGATTATGTCGTGCTTGCCGATCCGGACGGGAATACGTTCTGTGTGGTGCGCAAGCAGATGTAGCCGATGGATTGGCGCCACAAGGCATAGTCCGCCACCGGCACAAGCACTTTAGTATCCTACTCCACCGCTTCGTTCCGTGCGAAAATACTACCCGGCGCGGAAAGGGGGACAGCTTTGTCCAGATCGACTTGGGAATGTGCAGGCTGCGGAGAAGTATTCACATCGAAAAAAACTGACGGCCGGCGGATGGTTCGCGTCGAGATCACGTCGAGCGACGGCTCTTCCCAATTGAGCGAAGTCTTCGCGCTCTGCCCCGACTGCCAGCACCGGCTGCTCAAGCTCGCCAATCCCACGCAATGGCCAAAAGCGCAGCCGCGAACGTCCCACTAGAGCAATGCCAGCAAAAGTGCGCAGCGTGGGCCGATCGTGCGGGCAACCGTCAGCGCTTGTTTAAATGGAGGAAAGCTGTTCTGGTCCGCCCGCAGGGGAGCATCCGGGCAATCGAGGGGTTGCAATGCAACTACACCAAAAAGGCGTCGAACTGCTTGTCACCGTGATGGATGCAATCGACCACCAGGACAAGCTGACGCCAGCCGATGTCGATTGGCTGCTGCGGGAAACCGCGGATGTGCTGGGCGAGCTGTTGAAACGGGACGTCCCTGCCGAAAGGCGGAAGGAAATCGCCAACGACACGTGATGGGGGCGACTTTGCTGACGAGAGCGTTTCCAGGAAAAGCGTGCAGCGGTTTTCCGTCCGCAATTGCGTAAAAACAAAGAGTTAGAGCGGTTCCGTGAAAAACGGAAACGCTCTGGAGGAGCCGGTTGCGACCTGGCGAGCTGATGCGCCGAGCAGCCCCGAACCACAACTTCCCCTTGCCCGTGCCGCGTTCCAAAACGTTAAGCGCGAAGCCGCTTCGGCGAGTCTTCACCGCGTCGGCATCGGGCCGGGTGCGGGATCAGGCAAAGGTCCGGGTGGCGTGGGCGGTACCGGATCCGGCACCGGCGGAACCGGATGCGTCGGTCCGGGCCACAGTTGCGCATGAGGTGGAATCTCCTTCACCTCATTCGGGTCCGGCACCGGGATTTCCTGCGGCAACGGCCCGGGCTCAGGGGCCTCGTCTGGTCTGGGCTGTGGCTCAGGCGGTGAGTCCGGCACATCCGGGGGTGGTCTTTTCGGGTCCGCCATCGCGGCATCTCCTGGGTTTCACCAGGAAGAACCCGCAACCGGGGCCTGATGTTCCGAAAAATCGATCGGTGCTCGCGCTCCTAGAAGCGCGGGTAAAGGCCGGTGCTGATCGCCTTCGCCACCGCTGCCGCGCGCGTTTCGACTTCCAGGAAGCGCAGCACGGCCGAAACATGGATCCGGACCGTGAAAGGCGAAATGTTGAGGGCGCGGCCAATTTCCTTGTTCGACCTGCCCTCTGCCATGAGGTCGAGTATCTCACGCTGGCGCGGCGTCAGTTCGCCTCGGTTGCGGGACGGAGGCGCTGTCCGTCGCCCGAGCGGGGTGCCGGCGATTATCGCATGCAACGCCTCGGCTATCTCCCCAGGCGTCGCTGATTTGCCGATATGTCCATCGGCACCATTGGCAATGACATTGCCGATCATCCTGCGATCTTCGAGGGATGAGACGAAAATGATGGCAGAATGCGGAAACTCGCCGCGCAGCCAGCGTGCCGAAAAGACCGGGTCGTAATCCGGGCAGAGGAAGTCAAGGACAACCAGGTCGGGGTTGACTTCCCGGCGCAGCATCAGGCTTTCCAGGTCGCTGGCATCGTACAACGACGCCTGGGGAAAAGTGCTTCGCACGATCCGCAGCATCGCTTCCCTGAAGATCGGTTGTCCATCCGCGACAACGATCCTTTTTGGCAGGAAACTCGCTGAATCCATATAGCCTTTTGATCCGCTTTTCCTGTTCGTCGAAGCCCAGTGCGTTGACCGACAAGCGGTATCAGACTGATGTCGTAAGGCGAAGCACTCTCGACTAGCACATATGGACTAGTCTTCCACAGCAGCCGGCACGAATGCCACGGCCAGGATATGCGACGAGATCGACACCCGTGCTTCGATACGCCGGCCATTTGCAAGGGTGACGATGCCGGCCGGCAGGTCGACCGCGATGTCCTCAAAACCGAGTACTTCGCCGTCAAGCGGGAAGCTTGCCTTGTAGGCGGCCTCCTTGACCACGAAGGCAAGCTTGCCGGCGATGGCCGGATCGCAGTCTCCAAGCCGATCGCGCGGGGTCACGACGATCGGTTCCAGATCCGGCGGCAGCGGCGTCGCCAGTTCGATATCGACGCCGACGCTCCGAACCGTTTCCGCACGTGCGGAAACCGCTATCGCGATGTCGGCGTCGTGGGCGATCGATCCGACCACGCCGATGGGCCAGACCGGTTCGCCTGCCTTGCCGCGTGGAACGGCAACATCGGGATGGCCCAGTTGCCGGAGCAGTCCGTGGGCGAGCAGCCGGCCGGCACCGCTTGCGTCGCGCCCGGACGGCGTGCGGGACAGGATCGTCCCGCTTTCGTCGGGCAGGATGTGGCTGGCGTCGCCTGCTTCGACGCACCGACACGCAATCAGCACGCCCGGCGGTGCGAGTGCCGCCAGCACCTGTTCAAGCATGCCCACGTCATGCAAAGCCGGCCCATCGCTCATGCTGCAACACCGGCCATGACTTAGCGGCGCAGATCGAGCTCGGCGATCATTTCGCCGTCCTCGTCCAGTCCCTGCTCGACAAAACCGAACGAGGCGTAGAGCCGCCGTACCGCCGTGTTGGCGGGCTCATAGCAGATCGAGACCTTGCGCACATGCGTCAGACCTTCGATCTCGCGCAGCGCCGCCGCAATGCCGGCACGGCCCAGACCTTTGCCTTGTTCACGGCGATCGATCATGAAGCGGTAGATGCTTGCTTCATCGTCATCGGCCGGCGCGTCGTACATCAGGAAGCCGACAACCTCGCCGTCGGCCACGACAGCGCGCGGGATCGCGTCGTCATCTTCGCCTGCCTCTTCGAGCGAGTCGGCATTGGAAGCAACGAAGCCGTGCTGCCCGGGCAGCAGTTCGAGGGCAAGGATTGCCCGGCGATTGCGGTCCGTGACCGGCTCCAGCGTCACCGAAACGGGCTCTCTCATCAGGCCTTCCGTTCGATGATCGGCGTGACGATGCCATATAGTTTCGCCGGATTGCCGCGCCAGACCGTGTTGGGCTCCAGCACTTCGCCCTTCATGACGAAACAGTCGACGTCGGCGACGGAACCCTCGCCCATCACCACGGCGTAGTGCACGAAGGCGGCAGGCGCCAGCGTGCAGCCATTGCCGATGCGGATGTAGTCGGACTTGAAGGCGCCCTCTTCCAGCGAATGCGCCTGGATCACGCAGCTTTCGTTCAGCGTCACGTCATCGCCGATCTCGACCAGCGAGCGCTCGGTGATGATGGAGCCGCCGTCGTAGAGCCGCTTGCCGACCTTGACGCCGACCGCACGCATGATGAGCGGCTTGAACGGCGTGCCGGCGAACAGGCGCATGATCGGCGAATCCGACAGTTTCCAATGACGTTCGTGCCGCCAGAAGATCGGATCGTAGATCGTCGCCATGCGCGGCTTCAGGCGCCGGAAGCCGAGGCTGATGCGCTCCAGGAAGATGTAGAACGGGATCGCGATCGCAGAGGTCAGCACCACCGCCACGAACAGCGCCGTCTGGCCCCACTCGGTGTAGTAGTTCAGCGCACGGTCCCAGATCGCCAGGGTCAGGAACAGGATCAGCCACTGCGAAAACACGAACAGCAGCGCCGATATGCCATTGTGCAGGTTCTTGAGCGGCAGGCGGCGACGGCGTTCCTCGCTGGAGATCAGGCCGAGCAGTTCCTTGTCGCGGTTGACGATGCGCGGGATCTCGAAGGGCGGCGAACCGAGCAGGCCGACATTCTCGCGGACCGGACCATCGACCGGCACATGGACCTTGGTGCCGAGCAGCACGTTGTAGCCGGTGCGCGAATCCGGCGAGTAGATGATGTTGTTGCCGAAGAAATTGCGATCCCCGACCCGCGTGTGTTCGAGGCGGAACGAGTTGGCCGACTTCTGCATGTTGATCATGAACAGGCCGTCGGACACCATGGTCTCCGAGCCGATTTCACTGAGCTGCGGATTTTCGTGGCGCTGGTTGGTGCCGAAGTTGGAGCCGGTCTGGTCGACCTTGTTCAGCTTCCAGCCGATGGCGCGCAGGTAGTAGACGATCGCCGATGAGTCGCCGAACAGGGTGTTCAGAAGACGCACGTTGCTGACCATCTCCAGCATGGACTGCAACCAGTAGTGTAAGCCATAGAGCGAGTAGTTGCGCCCCGGTTTCAGGAACAGGTTGAACAGGCGCGGCAGCATGGCCGCCAGAAGCACACCGCCGACGATGAAACCGGCGACCGTGACCGTGGTGCCGATGGCAACGATGCCGATGGTTTCCTGGTAGTCGTCGCTGACATTTTCCCAGAAAGTGTGGAACAGCAGCGGGAACGGCGTGACGATGGTGAACAGGATGACGAGCTGGATCAGCTCGTAGATGACCCGGCGCGCGCTGGAAATCGGCACGTTGGAAATGGGCGAATAATCGGCGGTGGTCGGGATGGCCGGCGAGCCGTGCCAATGTTCCCCGGCCGGGATCGCCTGGCCGCGATGCAGCGACGAGGCGTGGCCGAGCTGGGAACCGGCCTCCATGCGCGTATCGATGTCGAGCGTCGAGCCAACGCCGACAAAGGCGTTGTCGCCGACATAGACCGGACCGGTGTGGATGTAGCCGGCCTGGGCGCGGAAGCCCAGCACGCTGGATTCCTTGCGCAGGATGGTGTTGTCGCCAATGGTGATCAGGTCGGTGCAAACCGGCACGGAGCGGCATTCGATCACCGTGCGATCGCCGAGGCGTGCGCCGAGCAGGCGCAGATAGAGGCTGTAGAGCGGGCTGCCGCGGAACAGCACCACCGGAGCTGTGCGGATCAGCGTCTTGACGACCCAGAAGCGATAATAGCGCCAGCCCCAGATCGGGAAGGTCTCCGCCTTCCAGCGGCCGACCAGAACCCATTTGCCGACGACGGCCGCACCCGTCAGGCCAAAGAACATGCCGGCCGACAGGATCACGCAGCGCATGTAAAGCGTGGCGGGATCGTCGAGCGCGTCATAGACCCAGTCGAGCCCATCGTTGAATGCCCACAGCGACAGATAGCTGTAGGCGGCATAAAACAGCAGTTGCAAAAAGCCGGTGCCCCAGTACTGCAGGTTGGTAGCCTTGTGGGTGAGCATCGGCTCGTTGGCAGCGACCGCCACTTCCGCCGGCGCGCGCAGATGATCGGCGAATTTGGCGATGGTCGGATTGAGATAGATGTCGCGCATCGACGCCGTCGCCCACTCCGGCCGTGCACGCACGCGGGCGCAGAAGCGGGCCATGAGCAGGGAGTTGGCGCCGAGATCATCGAAGAAATGATCCTCGATCGAGACGCCTTCGAACTTCAGGACATCAGCCAGCGTTTCGGCCAGGAACTTCTCGTCGTCGTTGCGATAGTCGACCATCGCATTGCCGGCGGTGACGCGAACGCTGGTCGGCTTCGGCAGCTTGCGCAGATCGGCCTTGTTGGAGACCGTCATCGGGATCGCCGACAGGCGCTCCAGATAGGCCGGCACCATGTAGTCGGGCAGGCGCCGCTTCAGCTCCTGCGCCAGTGCTGAGCGGTCGATCTCCACGACATCGGTCTTCGGCGCAAAATAGGCGACAAGCTCGGTGCGCTCCGGTTCGATCTCCCAGGTGGTGACCGCGGCCTGCGCGATGCCGGGCTGGTCGAGCAGTACGGCCTCGATCTCGCCCAGTTCGATGCGATAGCCACGGATCTTCACCTGGGTGTCGATGCGGCCGCGATATTCGATCTCGCCCTTGTCGTTGATGCGGCCGAGGTCACCGGTACGGTAGATGCGGCCGCTCGGATTGTTGGGCAGGCCGATGAAATCCTCGATGAACTTCTGGTCCGTCAGGTCCGGGCGGTTGAGATAGCCGACCGCGACGCCCATGCCGCCGATGCAGATTTCGCCGAGTTCATCACCGGTCAGCAGTCGCGGTTTTTCCGGGTCGAGGATGGCGATGGAATAGGTGGGCAGCGGCACGCCGATGGTCACCGGCTCTTCCGGCTTGAGATAGGCCATGGTGGCGGTGACCGTCGCCTCGGTCGGGCCATAGGTGTTGAGGATCTGGCGGCCGGGCGCGGCCCAGCGCGTCACCAGCTTCTGCGAACACGCCTCGCCACCGACCAGGATGGCGCGCAGGCCGGGCACGTCGCTTTCAATCGAGGACAAAAGCGTCGGGCTGCAGGCCATGCAGGTGATCTGATGGGCGCGCAGGAAATCGGCCAGTTCCTCGCCGACGAGAGGCTGCTGGCCGGGTGCTGGAACCACCGTGGCGCCGGCGGCGAATGCCACCCAGATCTCTTCCGACGAGAAGTCGAAAGCAATGGTCATGCCCTGATAGATGCGGTCGCTGGGCCTGTAGCCATAAGAGGCAGCGGCAACACGGATGAAGTTGCAGAAGCTCTGATGGGTGACGACCACGCCCTTCGGCTTGCCGGTGGTGCCTGACGTATAGAGGATATAGCAGGTGTGATCCTGAACGCCGGCCCGCGAGGGCGCCGTCTCCGGCTTCAACGCGATCTCCGAGGCGGCCGAGTCGATGGAGATATGCGGAACCGGCAATTTTTCGACGCGCGCGGCATAGGCCGACACGCTGATGACCAGCGACACCGAAGCATCCTCGATGATCATCGCCATGCGCTCCACCGGGAACGCCGTGGCCAGCGGCACGAAGGCCGCGCCCGCCTTCATCACCGCCAGGATGGCGACATAGGTCTCGGCGGAACGGTCCAGCAGCAGCCCGACCCTATCGCCTGGTTTGATGCCACGCTCGATCAGCAGATGGGCGAACTGGTTGGCGCGGTTGTCCATCTCGCGGTAGGTCCAGACACGGCCATCGGACATCACGGCAGGTGCGCTGTCGAAGCGGCCGGCAAGCTCGGCGAAGAACTGGTCGAGCCGTTCATCCGGCTTGCCCTTGCGGACGAAGTCCGGGCCGATCAGCAGTTGTTTGGCTGGCGGCGGCCCTTCCGACGCCTCGACCTTCCGCGTGCGAGGTTTGCGAGGTGCCTTGACTGCTTCACTGGACATTCTGGTTATCGACGTTTCGGGCCTGAGGGTCGCGCGGGATCGCGCTCTGGAGACGTGCCTTAGCCGGTTGTTGCCACCACAACTATGACACCTGGAGCCGAGGGCAATTCCGACTGTGGATTGCGCCCGGCAGCGCCCTCTCGTGCTGAATAAAGGCAAATCTATGCCATTATTGGATGGAGCAGGCGAAGACATGGTGCTTGGGCGCGCAGCCGCATCCATGCCCTTGCCACAATTTGGTTTAAACGAACTCAGGGCTTTGCCGCGCCAAGCACAATTGCATGGCCTTGCCCGCGCTTCGTTAGCTTAACTTATTGTTTTGTCACAGGTTCTCATTGCAAGACTGTGAGACACTTTTTGCAAAACCTGCTTAGAGGTTGCAACAGACATCATGAATGACGCCGACGCTCCGGTCGACGAGCCGAATATCGGCAGCGGTCTTTCACGAATAATTGACCGCATCGTGGAACCGCGCGTGCTGGGACCGATCGTCGGCGCAGTCGCCGTTGCCATCGCATTCCTGGTCATCCACGAGATCAGCGGCAAAATCCACCTGAACCATATCCTCGACGCCATCGCCGCCACGTCGTTCACGACGGTGGCGCCGGCGCTCGCCTTCACGCTGGTCAGCCTGATGGCGATGGCGCTGTACGACGTCATGGCCATCCGGCACATCGCGCCTGATAAAGTGCCGACCCGGCTTGCCCTGTTCGCGGGATTTGTCGGCTATGGTTTTTCGAACGCGATCGGCTTCCACGTTTTCGTCGGCGGTCCCGTCCGCTACCGCATCTATCAGTCGGTCGGCCTTGACGCCGCGGATGTCGGCAGGATCGTCGGCGTCTCCTTCCTGACTTTCTGGGGCGGCCTGCTCACCATCGTCGGCCTTGCGATGCTGTTCGACCCGGCCGGCATCCCGGCGCTGAGCCTGGCTTCCCCGATCGACGACCGGCTCATCGGCGGTGGCATCCTGGTCGGGCTGCTTGTCGTGCTGTTGTGGCTGTCGCGCGGCCAGCGGCAGGTTTCGATGCTCGGATGGACGTTCCCATTCCCTTCGGCGCGCAGCGCGGCGGTGCAGATCCTGATCGGCGCGGTGGACATCGGCGCTGCCGCCGCCGCGCTCTACGTGCTGTTGCCGGCCGATGTCGCTCCGGGCTTCACGGTGTTCCTCGCCTTGTTCGCCGCTGCGATCATCGCCACCGTGATCAGCCATGCGCCTGGCGGCCTCGGCGTGCTGGAAGCGACGATCCTGTTTGGGCTCGGCGTCGGCGCCCGGCCGGATGTCATTGCCGCCCTGGTCGTCTTCCGCATCATCTATTACCTGCTGCCGCTGGCGCTTGCCGCTTCGGCGCTGCTTGTGTTCGAGGTCTACCGCGTCCGTTCGACGGTTTCGACCGTGGCAGGGCGAACGCTTGCGCTGACCCGGCGCATCGTGCCGCCGATCAGCGCCACGCTGGTCTTTGCCGGCGGGCTGGTGCTGCTGTTTTCGGGCTCGGTGCCTGCCATCGGCGACCGCACCGACTGGCTGAGCGATATCCTTCCGCTGCCCTTTGCCGAGGCGTCGCATCTTCTGGCCAGCGTCACCGGCCTGCTGCTGGTCATCATCGCGCGCGGCCTTTACCGCCGCATTGCGCTGGCACGTTTCGTGGCAATCGTCCTGCTTCTGACCGGCGCGGTGTTTTCGCTGCTGAAGGGGCTGGACTGGGAAGAAGCGATCGTGCTGACGGCCGTGGCGACCGCCTTGTTCATCTACAAGGATGCCTTCTATCGCAAGGGAGACTGGCGCTCGTTCCGGCTGGACACAACCTGGATCGGCCTGTCGGCGATTGTCGTGATCGCCAGCACCATCGTCGGGCTTCTGGCCTACCGCCATGTCGAATATCAGTCGACCTTGTGGTGGGAGTTCGCCTGGGATGGCGATGCGCCACGCTTCCTGCGCGCCACCATGGCGATGGCCATCGTCGCAGCAGCGCTTGCCATCGACACGGTCATCAACCGTCCGGCTCATCCCAAGCCATCCGGCCGCTCGGCGGTGCCCGATGCGGTGCGCCGCATCCTCGCGACGTCGTCCGGAACGGAACCCTGCGTGGCCCTGCTGGGGGACAAATCCTTCATGATCTCGCCCTGCGAAAAAGCCTTCCTGATGTATGCGAGGTCCGGCAACAGCTGGGTCAGCATGGGCGACCCGGTCGGCGAGGCGCAAGCCGGCAGGACGCTGATCTGGCGTTTCGCGGAGGCCGCCGACCAGGCCGGCGCGCGCGCCGTATTCTATTCGATCCAGCCGGAATTCCTGACCCACTATCTCGACATGAGCCTGGCCATCCTGAAGATCGGCGAAGTGGCGCGCGTCGGATTGAGCGATTTTTCGCTCGACGGCGCGGTGCGGCAGCCGCTGCGTTATGCCTATGGCAAGTCGGGACGCGAAGGGCTCACCTTCTCGGTCATCCCCAAAGCCGACATCGCCGCCATCCTGCCCGAACTGCGTGCGGTCTCGGACGAGTGGATGGGCAAGAAGCACGGCTCCGAAAAGGGCTTCTCGCTCGGCTATTTCGACGACGCCTACATGCGCGAATTCGATTGCGCCGTGCTGCGCAAGGGCGACGAGATCGTTGCTTTCGCCAATCTGTGGCGCAGCGGCGACGGCGAGGAACTGTCGGTCGACCTGATGCGCTACCGGCGCGGCGTCTCCAAGATCATGATGGATGCGCTGTTTGCCCACATTCTGCTGCTCGGCAAGGCGGAAGGCTACAAATGGTTCAACCTGGGGGCGGCACCACTCTCGGGGCTTGCCGATCATCCGCTCGCCTCGACCTGGAACCGGATCGGCACCTTCATCTACAAGCGCGGCGACGAAATCTACAACTTCGAGGGGCTGCGCGCCTTCAAGCAGAAGTTCGACCCGGTATGGACGCCGCAATATCTGGCCTGCCCCGGCGGCCTCGCCATGCCGCAGATCCTGCTCGATATTACAACCTTGATTTCAGGCAACCCGATCCGGATCTTCAAGCGATGAAAAGCTTGGCGATGAAAAACTCGGCGATGAAAATCCAAGCCGCTGTCCTCAGCCTGCTGATCGCCCTCTGCAACACTGGCCTTGCCATGGCGCAATCCAGTCCACCGCCCCTTTCCGTGGAGCGGCTGCAGAATGTGCGCCTGCTGCCCGCGAAAGGCGATGCCAAGGCGATGGTGGTCTATTTCTCCGACCGCAGCGGGTGGGCTGCGAGCGACGACACGATCGCGGCAGCGCTCAGCGAGGACGGCAACGTCGTGCTCGGCGTCGATCTTGCCGCCTATGCCAGGGAACTCGACAAGGCCGATGGCGTCTGCCTCTACGTTGTCGGCGAGATCACCGATCTTGCCCAGACCGCGCAGCGCCAGCTCAACATCCAGACCTATCTGCCGCCGATCGTCGCCGGCAGTGGCGATGGCGCGACCTTCGCCTACGCGGCGCTTGCCGATGCGCCGGCCAACACGCTCGGCGGCGCCGTCGCCTCCGGCTTTGCCGACCGGCTGTCGCTGCGGCTGCCGTTCTGCCCCGGCTCGACAGCAAGCAAGACCGCCGACGGCAACGCCTACAGCTACGCGTTCGACAAGCCGATGCCGGAAGCAGCGACCTTGTTCGTGAGCGCTGATACGCTCGAGGCGACGCGCGCGCAGGCTGCGCAGCAGCCGAATATCACGGTTGATGCGCTCGACGGCGACAACGCCGCCGCCCAGATCGTGACCACCGTTTCCTCGCTGGTCGACGCGATCGAGCCGTTCGGCAAGCTGCCCGCCGTCGACCTGCGGTCGACCACCCCGCCAAAAGCCGTTGCCATTTTCATTTCGGGCGACGGCGGCTGGCGCGACATCGACAAGACCATGGGCGAATGGCTGTCGACGCAAGCGGTCCATGTCGTGGGACTCGACGCGCTGCACTATTTCTGGTCGAAGCGCACGCCGCAGGAGCTGGCCGCCGACATCACCACGCTGATCAAGGACGCGGACCCGCAGGCGAAGCTGCCGGTGATGCTGATCGGCTATTCCTTCGGAGCGGACACGCTACCGCTGGCCTATCCGCTGCTGTCCAAGGACCTGCAGGACAGGACCAGGGTCATCGCACTGATGGCGCCCAGCCTGTCGACATCACTGCAGGTCACCATCTCAGGCTGGCTCGGTATCGACGACAGCGGCTACCCGGTGCCACCCGCTATCGCCGCGCTGCCCAAGGACAAGGTGCTCTGCATCTATGGCAAGGACGACGACGACGGTGGCTGCGAAGATCCGGCCGTCAAGGACATCACCAAGATCGAGACGGATGGCGGCCATCATTTCGACGGCGACTACACCAAGATAGCACAGCGGTTCCTCGACAAGCTCTGAAGTATCCCCGTCAGGCTGACACGACGGCTACCGCGATGTCGCCTCGCTATGCCTTTCGCGCCACGCCCGGGTCAGAAGCGCCACTTTCCCGGCGCTGTCGCGGTTGGCCGGCGCGTAGACGACGATGCGTAGGTTGGGCGCGTCCTCCAGAAGCAGGACCGTCTGGTCGAGCTCCAGCTCGCCGATGCCCGGTACGGTGAAACGCTTGGGTTTTTCGCTCCTGACCGTGACATCGTGTTGCGGCCACCAGGCGCGGAAAGACGGGCTTACACCGCGCAACCGCTCGATCAGCGTCAGGAAACGCGGATCCTTCTGATTGCGTCCATATTCGATGCGGAACCGGGCCAGCATCGACCGTGCCGCACCCTCCCAATCCGGGAGCGCTGCCTGATGCTCGGGGCTGGCGAACATCAGCCACAGCATGTTGCGGTTCTGCGCCGGCAGATGGGCGAGATCACCAAAGACAGCAGAAAGGCACTCATTCCAGGCAGCGACATCGAGGCATGGGTTGGCAATGTAGGCCGGCCCCTCGATCGCCTCCAGCATGCGCTGATGCACCGGTTTGATGGCGAGCCCGGCAACGCTCCGCTCGGGAGGAGCGCGGTTCTGGGCAAGGCTGAACAGATGGGTGCGCTCGTTCGCGTCGAGACGGAGCGCATGGGCAATGCGCTCGAGGAAATGCGCGGAGACCTCCATCTCGCGCCCCTGTTCCAGCCAGGTGTACCAGGTGACACCGACTCCCGCGGCCTGTGCCACCTCCTCGCGACGCAAACCGGGCGTGCGCCTGCGGCCTGTCATCGGCAAGCCGATATCGGCCGGCTTCAGGCGGTCGCGGCGTGTCCGCAGGAACTGGGACAGCTCCTGCCGGTCAGACAATCTCGGGTGTCTCGTCATGGCGATTACCCGTAATAATAGGATAACTTCCCCACTGTAATACGATGAGAGCATCGCCCATCTTCCCGAAGCTGGCAACAAGAACAGCACGGTCCCGAACGGGAGTTCCGTGTCATTGGGAAGAGGACACAGACCATGACATCAAGTGACGCACGCGAGCGCCTGCTGGCTTTCCGCAACCGGCTCTATGTCGACCATGATCTGAGCGTGGTCGATGAGTATCTGCACCCGGAATTCGAAAGCGACTCGCCCTTGATCGCAAGGCCGGGACGCGAAGCCTACAGGCAGTTCATCCGCATGCTTTATGAAGGGGTGCCGGACCTGCTTCCGGTCGAGCAGACGATCCTGCTCGAACAGGATCGCATGATGGCGATGACGCACTGGCGCGCGACGCATTCAGGTCCATTCCTCGGCGTTGCCGGCACCGGCAAGACCGTGACCTTCAAGACAGCCGATCGATACGAATTGCGCGATCGGCAGCTCTATCGCCATTTTGATGTCGTCGATCGCCTCGACGCTTCGATCGCGATCGGCTTGTTGCGACCTGCGTGAAGCCGTCTGGCGCAGGCGCCGTCTCTCATGTCCATCCATTGCCGGTCTGGCTTGCTCCTTTCAACCCCCGTGGTCATGCCAAATCAGCCTGCGACACGATAATGCCATGCGCGATACAGACATGGATCCGCAGGCATGACCCTTTCCTTCCTTTCCCTCGCGCACTTTTCGCTCGCCGAGGCATGCACGGCACTGAACACCGGCTATGAAGGCTACATCGTACCCGTAGCCTTCGATCCCGCATCGCTCGCCCGTCGCATCCAGGCCGAGCATATCGACATGGTGGCGAGCCAGCTTCTGCGCGTCGATGGCCAGACCGCCGGCATCATGCTGATCGCGCGGCGCGGCCGCACGAGCCGTCTCGCGGCGCTTGGTATCTCGACGCCTTTGCGCGGCGCCGGCATCGGCGCGCAGGCCGTTGCGTCGGCGATCGCCGCGGCGCGGACACGCGGCGACGAGCGGATGGTGCTGGAAGTGATCGACAGCAACGTCAAGGCGATCTCGACCTATACCAAGGCCGGATTCGTGGCCCGCCGCACGCTGGTTGGTTATACGCGTGATGCAGTCCAGCCGGCCCAAACGGAAGACAGGGCCGTGCCTTGTCCGGCCGACAGCGTGTTGCCGCTGCTGCTCGATGCCTATCCGAAAGAACCGAGCTGGCAGACCTCACCGCTTTGCTTTGCCGGCGCGACACAGCCCCTCGAAGCGTTCCGGACGAATGACGAAAACGCCGCTGCCCTGGTCGATGCCAGCGGACAGGCCGTGCGCCTGCTGGCGTTCGCGGTTCGGTCGTCCGGACAGGGTATTGGCCGCGGCTTCATGCACAGCCTGCTCGAACGGTTTCCGGGGCGACCCTGGGCAATTTCAGCGACGTTGCCTGCCACGCAGGCCGCCGGCTTCCTGACCGCCATGGGCTGGAAGCCGTCGGCGCTCGCGCAGCTGGAAATGGAACTGCCGCTGGGTTGAGAGGTTGCCCCGCCGGATCGGGTCGGGGCGATATCTACCGCTTGTTGGGCGGACGAAGCCGGCGCAAGTGCGCCGCTGCCGCGCCAGAAGCGGTATCAGCCAGTTTGCTGCAGTCGTTGGCCGGGGCGCCACGCGCCGCGGCCAACGGCTTTGGTTTGCTGCGTTACTTGCCGCAGTAATTGTCGTTCACGATCGGGCCCGCTCCGGGCTGAGGTCCATCATAGGCCGGTTCATAAGCACACGGACCAGCAGCGCTGTTGCCCTGAGACGGTCCGCTCTGGTCATGGATGCTCTGGGTGGTCATGGTGTCCACCTCATTGGGATAGACCGCTTGCGGTTCCACCGTGGTCGGCGCCGGCTGGTTCGGATCGACACGGTCATTGACCACCGGATCACCGATACCCTGTGCCAAAGCCGAACCGGCAAGTCCGACCGCGAAAGCCGAAGCGATGACGATCTTTCTGAGCATGATGCTCTCCTTCGTCTGGTTGCGGTTGCATAGGGCTAACCGGACACACGGACGAAGGTTCCGACAAAGATCGGGCGATTTCCGACCCATCTCAGACCAGCTTCAGATAACCACCGGTCGATCTACCGACGCCCGGCCTTGAACAGCGGTGCGCGTGGCTTGCTGGTCAAGACAGGCACATCTTCCGCACGCACATAGATGCCGGTGACCTCCGCAAAGCCGATGAAGGTGCGCATGGCGTCGAGTTCCGATACATGCCCGATCGACACAGCGTTGCAGGCATTCCAGGTGCACATATAGACATGACCGCGCCTGTCCTCCGGCCAACGCCGGAGAAAATTGAGCGCCCGCGCGACGGTGGTGATTTCTTCGACCCTGCCTTCGAACATGACATGCACGGGTCTGTTCGGCTGCCTATCCATTGTGGCCTCCAAACCCACAGCTGTGGGTTTCAATCAACGCCGTCATGCAAACTTAGGTTTCAGAAATCTTCGCAGGCAGACCAAGAAACAAGAACCCTTCTTCGATCGCGGAGACGAGAATCTGCCCGAAGTCCATACCTCCTGCCAAGGCATCTCGCTAAGCTATTGTCCTCCCCCGCATAAGCCGATATTGCGCCGCAGCATAACATTGCGCATCGAGTGTGCAGCGCAGGAGCAGCCTCATGTCCCAGACAAACATAGCCACACTCGAAGACGAGCCGGCGGTACAGCCCTGGCTGGTGATGCTTGCGCTTGCCATCGGCGGCTTCGCCATCGGCTCGACCGAGTTCGCGGCGATGAGCCTGCTGCCCTATATCGCGGCCGGGCTCGGCATTGACGAGCCGAAGGCGGCGCATGCGATCAGCGCCTATGCACTGGGTGTCGTCGTCGGCGCGCCGATCATTGCCGTGCTGTCGGCGCGCGTGCCACGCCGTACCCTGCTGATGGCGCTGATGGCTGCCTATGGCATCACCAATTGCCTCACCGCTTTGGCGCCCAATTATCAATGGCTGCTTGTCTTCCGCTTCCTGAGCGGCATGCCGCACGGCGCCTATTTCGGCGTCGCGGCGCTCGTCGCTGCATCGCTGGTCGGCCCGAAGGAGCGGACAACCGCCATCGCACGCGTCATGCTTGGCCTGACCGTGGCGACGATCATCGGCGTGCCGGCAGCGACCTATCTCGGCCAGGTCTTCGGCTGGCAGGCAGGCTTCGCGCTGACCGGCCTGCTGGCGCTGGCGACCTTCATCATGGTTGCGCTGTTCGCGCCGCGCGACAGGCCGGATGAAGACGCCAGCCCGCTACGTGAACTCAGCGCCTTCCGCAACCGGCAGGTGCTGCTGACGCTGGCGACCGCCATTGTCGGCTTCGGCGGGCTTTTCGCGGTCTATTCCTACACCGCCTCGACCTTGCTTGAAGTCACCAGGGTCGATCCGCGCGTGGTGCCGCTGGTGATCGGCCTGTTCGGCGTCGGCATGACGCTGGGCAACCTCGTTTCGGCCTGGGCCGCGGACAAGGCGCTGAAGCCGACGGCGACGGTGCTGATCATCGCCAGTGCGGCCGCGCTCTTCGCTTTCCCCTATGCCGTCGGCGCGCTGTGGTCGATCTCGCTGGTGGTCTTTCTCGTCGGCTGCACCACGGGTCTTGCCATCGTGCTGCAGACCTATCTGATGGATGTCGCGCGCGACGCGCAGACGCTCGCCGCCGCCGCCAACCACAGCGCCTTCAATGTCGCCAACGCGCTCGGGCCCTGGCTTGCGGGTTTGGCAATCTCCGCCGGCTACGGCTTCCCATCCGCAGGCTATGTCGGCTGCGCCCTGTCGCTCGGCGGGCTGGTTCTGTGGCTGATCACGATGTGGGATGCGAAGCGGCGGAAGGCTTAGAGCCGCGCAAGTCGAAAGCCGCCGCATTCGGGTGGCCCGGCTCTCCTCCCTGTGGGCTGGTGCGCACTCGCCTTTGGCTCGAACGTGGCACTGCCCTCACCGCCCTGCCGGGCACTTCCCCGTATAGCGACGGGAAGAAGTGCTTTCGCTGCTTTCCGCGCTATGTTTCGGGGAATAGCTTGGGAAACAACTCGTCTAGCGTATTGACCGGGAAGCGCAGCGATACCGGCCCTTTCGGCGTCTCGGACGCAAGCAGGCCAAGCTCAAGTATCTCGGCAAACACGCGGCGGGCGGTACGTTCCGGCAAGCCGGTAATGCGCGAAGCCTCGCCGCGATCGAACTCGCCGCGCAGAAGCGCCTCCTCAAGCAGCCGAAACGCTTCCGACTTCATATCGTGGCGCTGAACGAACCGCTGCAGGCGCCGGGCAAGCTGGTTCAAATCGAACAGGCTGGACATGAAGCTCACCTGATCAACGCATACCCGCAAAAACCACAGGGTAAAGTCGCCAAGCGCCCGCTCGGAAAGATTGCCGCGACCGTCACGATCACCCTGGCGCGGCATGTCGGCATGATCCATCATGCGCTTATAGTCCCCTCGGCTTTCCAGGCCGCGCGCCAGGCCACGCGAAATCGACCACAGCCCGTGGGCGGCAATCCCCGCCTCATGGGCCATGGCATGGCTCATCAAGCGGCTGACACGTCCGTTCCCGTCCGGGAAGGGGTGAATGTAGTTGAACCGATGGTGGGCAGCTGGAATCGCCAAGGTCCGTGCCGCCTTACCCATCCGTTGAAAGCAGTATCGGCTTGCGAAATATTCCATGAAATCGTTGACGCGCCCGCTTGAGGGCGGCTCGTGCCGGCCGACCGCGACATCGTGCTCGGGCCTCGATCGCCATTCCCCGGGAACCATGACAAACTCGCGGTCGGCGCCTTTGATGGTCAACATCGAAGGATCCGCATCGCGGCAGAACTCTGCATGCAGCCAGCGCAGGAAATCGGGGGAAGCCGGCTCTGCGAGCTGGCCCTCGGCGGCCAGGCGATCAATCTCGCCCTGCAGCCGCACATGCGCAGCGGCTTCTACCTGCAGGTTCCGCCGTTCCCGATCCTTGTCGAACTCGCCAGCGAGGGCGCGTTCAATATCGCGGAGGCGTGTATTGTGGCCTTCGATCAGATTGCTGTAGTAGGTGTTCATGATGCGCACGAGACCTGCCAGGTTCGCGGCCGTGCGCGGATGCAGCTTGGCGCCGAGGATCGCCGAACTCGCGGACAGCTCCGCCAATGCGTCGGAGATAGGCTCCGAAACATCGTCCAAGCGAGCAGGTTCAATACGCTGTACGCTTTCTTCCATAGAATGGCCGATCTTGGTTTCCGCTAAATAGGTAATTATAAAGATATATTTCTAATTTTCCAGGAAAGTTGGCCGATCTATTGGCCGATCATCGTACTGGCTGCCCTCGAACGGCAGCAACTATCGCCGTCGCCGGTGATGATGATCATTATCATCATCCTGGCCGATGTCAGGCACTACCCAACCTTTTGAAAATCACGGCACAAGGCCCCAATCGGAGAAAAATTGGCCGATCTCCTGGCCGATGTTCGCCGATCGGCAAGACTTGCGTCATGAGCGATCAACAGCTTCTTCGCGCACCCTGGCGATGAGGTCTGCGGAAGTGGCCCCGAGGATCGGATATTCAGCGGAAACGCAGATTTTTCCGCGTAAGCTGGTCGATCGAGGTGCAGCCCATCAATTTCATGGCGCGTTCGATCTCGACGCGCATCAGTTCCAGCGCGCGCTCGACACCGGCCTGGCCGGCGGCGGCCAGCGGGAAAAGGTAATAGCGGCCAAGCCCGACCGCCTTGGCGCCTAAAGACAGCGCCTTCAGCACGTGGGTGCCGCGCTGCACGCCGCCATCCATCATGACGTCGATGCGGTCGCCGACGGCGTCGACGATCTCGGCCAGCTGGTCGAAGGCGCTGCGCGAACCGTCGAGCTGGCGGCCACCATGGTTGGAGAGCACGATGCCGCTGCAGCCGACCTCGATGGCGCGGCGGGCATCTTCCACCGACATGATGCCCTTGAGGCAGAACGGCCCGCCCCAGTGCCCCACCATTTCGGCAACGTCGTCCCAGGTCATCGACGGGTCGAGCATCTCGGTGAAATAGCGGCTGATCGACATCACGCCGCCACCCATGTCGACATGGCTGTCGAGCTGCGGCAGCCTGAAGCTCTCGTGGGTAAGGTAGTTGAGCGCCCAGGCCGGTTTCACCGCGAACTGGGTGATGCCGGCGAGATTGAGCTTGAAGGGAATGGCAAAGCCGGTGCGCTTGTCGCGCTCGCGGTTACCGCCGGTGATGCTGTCGACGGTCAGCATCATCACCTCGACGCCAGCCTGCCTGGCACGCGCCATCATCTCGCGGTTGAGGCCGCGATCCTTGTGGAAATAGAACTGGTAGACCTGCGGCGCGCCGCTGATCCTGCGCGCCTCCTCGAGGCTGACGGTACCGAGCGAGGAAACGCCGAACATGGTGCCGTATTTGCCGGCGGCGGCAGCGACCGCGCGTTCGCCCTGGTGATGGAACAGGCGTTGCAGCGCCGTCGGCGAACAATACACCGGCAGCGCCAGCTTCTGGCCCATCACCGTGACCGACAGGTCGATATCGTTGACGCCACGCAACACGTTCGGCACCAGATCGCAGGCCTCGAAGGCGGCGGTGTTGCGCCGGTAGGTGACCTCGTCATCGGCGGCACCGTCGATGTAGTTGAAGATCGGCCCCGGCAGGCGCCGCCTGGCCAGCTCCCGAAAATCATGGAAGTTGTGACACTGGCTGAGACGCATGGATCTGTTCCCTGGACGCACCAGCCATCTTTTACATGACCGGAGGCAACTGACGATATCTAGCCGAGAGCGCGATCGAGATGGGTGTAGCCGCCATCAACGAACAGCCACTGGCCGGTGGTGTGACTGGCGCGCTCCGACAGCAGGAACACGACGGCGGCAGCGATTTCGTCGGCCGACGTCATGCGCTTGCCGAGCGGGATGGCGGCGGTGATCTCTTCAAGCTTGGCGCGAGGATCGGGAAAGGTCGCCAGCCAGTTCGCGTAAAGCGGCGTCATGACTTCAGCCGGGATGACCGCGTTGACGCGGATACCATCGTCCAGCAGGGCCGCCGCCCATTCCCGCGTCAGCGACAGCTGCGCACCCTTGGCCGCCGCATAGGCGCTGGTGTTGCCCTGGCCCGTGACAGCGGTCTTGGAAGAGATGTTGACGATGGCACCCTTGCTCTTCTTCAGAAAGGGCAGCGCGTGATGGACGACTGCATAGTAGTGGATGAGGTTGCGATCGAGCGACCTGCGGAATTCGGCCGGCCCGGCATCGAGCCCGACGCTGTCATTGACGCCGGCATTGTTGACGACGCCGTCGATGCGGCCGAATGCCGCCGCAACCTGGTGGACCGCGGCCTCGGTCTCGTCGTCGGATTCGAGATTGGCCTGGACGAACAGCGATTTAGGCGACAGCGCCTTGAGCCGTGCCTCGAAGTCGCTGTCGAGAGGGCTGCGGCTGATGATGACCGGAACGGCTCCTTCGGCCGCAAGGCCGAGCGAAATGGCGCCGCCGATGCCGGCGCCGCCACCGGTCACGATCACGACTTTTCCGGCAAGACCCAGGTCCATCGGGGTCAGCCCTTGAACCGGTACTGACTGCGCGATTGCGGCTTCATCTCGATCGAGAAGCCAGGCAGCGCTGGCGGCATGTAGGCGGCGTTGCGGATCTCGCAGGGGTCGACGAAATGCTCATGCAGGTGGTCGACATATTCGATGACGCGACCTTCCTTGGTGCCGGAAACACAGAGGTAGTCGATCATCGACAGATGCTGGACATATTCGCACAGGCCGACGCCGCCGGCATGCGGCCAGACCGGCAGGTTGTATTTGGCGGCGATCAGCAGCACGGCGAGAACCTCGTTCAGGCCGCCCATGCGGCAGGAATCGATCTGCACGATGTCGATGGCGCCTTCGGCGATGAACTGCTTGAACATGATGCGGTTCTGGCACATCTCGCCGGTGGCGACCTTGATCGGCTTGACCGCCTCGCGGATCTTGCGATGGCCGGCGACGTCGTCGGGGCTGGTCGGCTCCTCGATGAAGAACGGCTTGGCGAAGGCGAGCTTGTCGAGCCATTCGATCGCCTGCGGCACTTCCCAGACCTGGTTGGCGTCGATCATCAAATAGCGGTCGGGGCCGATGAT
Organism: Mesorhizobium loti; assembly: GCF_002858745.1. Lineage (GTDB taxonomy): Bacteria > Pseudomonadota > Alphaproteobacteria > Rhizobiales > Rhizobiaceae > Mesorhizobium > Mesorhizobium loti_F. Next base: position 30,597 of record NZ_PJRO01000024.1, read on the forward strand.
CTCGCGCACGATGCCGAGGCGCCTTATGTCATCCTCGAGGTCGCGGCCGACCTTCATCTTGATGTGGTTGAAGCCGGCATCGATGGCTTCCCGGCAGAGCCGGCGCAGCTTGTCCTCGGAATAGCCGAGCCAGCCGGCCGAAGTGGTGTAGCAGGCATAACCCTCGCGCTGCAGCGTCGCCACCCGATCGGCCCTGCCGATTTCGGCCTTGCGCAGGATCGCCAGCGCCTCGTCGGGGGTGAGCACATCGGTCAGGTAGCGGAAGTCGACGATCTTCAGGATCTGCTCGGCGCTCATGTCGCCGACCAATTGCCAGACAGGCTTGCCGGCCTGCTTGGCCAGAAGATCCCAGATGGCATTGACGACGGCGCCGGTGGCAAGATGGATGGCGCCCTTGTCGGGGCCGATCCAGCGCAGCTGGCTGTCGCTGGTGAGATGGCGCCACATGCGGCCCGGGTCTTCCGCGACCCAGTCGAGGTCGAGCCCGACGACGAGATGGCGCAGTGCCTCAATGGCGGCGCAGCAGATCTCGTTGCCGCGCCCGATGGTGAAGGTCAGGCCATGACCTTCGAGCCCGCCATCGGTCTTCAGAATGACATAGGCGGCGGAATAGTCCGGATCGGGGTTCATCGCGTCCGATCCGTCGAGATGCTCAGAAGTCGGGAAGCGCAGGTCGAGCACTTCCATATCGATGATCTTGGCCATGACCGTTTTCCTTATGCCGCTTATGCCGCGTCGACGACGCGCTGGCGCTGTTCACCCAGCCCCTCGATGCCGAGGCGCATCACTTGCCCAGTCTTGAGGAAGACGGGCGGCTTCTGGCCAAGGCCGACGCCCGGCGGCGTGCCGGTGGAAATGACGTCGCCCGACTGCAGGCTCATGAAGCGGCTGAGATAGCTGACGATGTGGCGCACGGAGAAAATCATTGTCTTCGTGGAACCGTCCTGGCGCATGACGCCATCCACAGAGAGCCACAATTTCAGGTTCTGCGGATCGGGCACTTCGTCGGCGGTGACGAGCCAGGGACCGGTCGGACCGAAGGTGTCGCAACCCTTGCCCTTGTCCCAGGTGCCGCCGCGCTCGATCTGGAACTCGCGTTCGGAGACGTCGTTGATGGCACAGTAGCCGGCGACATGGTCGAGTGCATCCGCCTCGTCGATGTAGCGGCCGGGCTTGCCGATCACCACGCCGAGCTCGACTTCCCAGTCGGTCTTGACCGAATTGCGCGGGATCTCGACATCGTCATCGGGGCCGACAATGGCGCTGGTCCATTTGTTGAAGATGATCGGCTCCGGCGGGATCGGCGCGCCTGTTTCGGCGGCGTGATCGGCATAGTTCAGGCCGATGCAGATGAACTTGCCGATCGAACCGACGCAGGCGCCGAGGCGGATGTCGGCCTGGGGTGTCCCGTCGACCTTAGGCAAGGTCTCGGGATCGATGGCGCGCAGACGATCGAGGCCAGCCGGCGTCAGCACCTCGGCGGCAATGTCTGGCACGATGCCGGACAGCGACCGGATATGGCCGCCCTTGTCGAGCAGGCCCGGAAGTTCGCGCCCCTTGGGGCCATAACGCACCAGTTTCATCTTTTCACCTTGTCGAAATGTACGAGCGGCTGCGCCGCTCGTACGGTCACCTTTGTGGAAACGCGCGAGCGGCGGCGTGCCGCCCGCGCAAGTCGATCAACGAGTCTCAGTCGTAGAGAACGGCTGCGATCTCGGGCTTGTCGATGTTGGTCTTGTCGTACCAGTAGAAGCCGGTATCGATCTTCTTGTCGACGGTTTCGCCCTTGCTGGCCTTCACCGCGGCTTCGACCGTCTTGTAGCCGATGCCGACCGGGTTCTGGGTGATGGCGCCGGCCATCAGGCCGTCCTTGATCGCCTGCTTCTGCAGCGCGCCGGAATCGAAGCCGATGATGGTGACCTTGCTGCCCAGTTCCTTGACGCCGTTGACCACACCGATCGCCGAGCCTTCATTGGTGCCGAACACGCCCTTCAGGTCCGGATTGCCCTGCAGGATCGACTTGGTGATCTCGGTCGACTGCAGCTGGTCGCCACCACCATACTGCACCGAGACGATCTCGATCTTCGGATAGGCTTCCTTGATGCGGTTGACGAAGCCGTCGCGGCGGTCGATGCCGGTGCGGCTGGTCTGGTCGTGGGCGACCACGGCGATCTTGCCTTCCGAGCCGATCAGCTCGGCCATCTTGTCGGCGGCAAGGGCTGCCGCGGCAACGCTGTCGGTGGCAGCGGTAGCGACCGGAATGTCGCTGTCGACGCCGGAGTCGAAGGCGACGATCGGGATGCCGGCGGTCTTTGCCTGCTCGAGCAGCGGAATAGCGGCCTGGCTGTCCAGCGCGGCGAAACCGATGGCGGCCGGCTTCTTGGCGATGGCGGCGCTCAGCATGTCGATCTGGCGATCGACCTGGGCTTCGGTATCCGGACCTTCGAAGGTGACGTTGACGCCAAGGTCAGCGCCGGCCTTGTCGGCACCGGCTTTCACCGCCTGCCAGAACTGATGCTGGAAGCCCTTCGAAATCAGGGCGACATAAGGCTTGTCCTGCGCGACGGCCGGCGAGGCGAGCGCGAACAGGGCGGCGCCGGCGGCGCCGATCAACAGACGTCTGGTAATCACTTTGAGGTCCTCCACAGTTGTTGTTTTCCACCACGCACGCTGGCGCGGCTTCCTGGCGGGCAGTTCTTCAGACCGCCAGAACTTGAGCGCCGGATGTCACGACGCATTCCTGTTGCGCAGCATGTCGATGTAGACGGCGAGGATGATGATCGTTCCGGTGATCACCGTCTGCCATTCCTGGGGCACCGACATGATGCGCAGGCCGTTGGCGAGCACCGAGATGATCAGCGCGCCGATCAGGGTGCCGAGGATGGTGCCGCTGCCGCCCGCCAACGAGGTACCGCCGATGACGACGGCGGCGATGGCGTCGAGCTCGTAGCCTTGGCCCAGCGCCGGCTGCGCCGAATTCAGCCGCGAGGCGATCAGCAGCCCGGCGATGCCGCAGATGGCGCCGGCCAGCGTGTAGACGGCGACCTTCCAGCCCCTGGTATTGACGCCCGACAGACGCACCGCTTCCTCGTTGGAGCCCAGCGCGAAGGTGTAGCGGCCAAGCGCGGTGCGGGTCAGCACCAGGCTGATGACGATGGCGACCGCGAACAGCACCAGCACGCCGTTGGGCACCGGCACCGCCGGGATGACCGTGCCAACGATCGAACCCTGCGAGATGGATGTGAAGCCGGGCGTGCCGTTGAAATAGATCGGCCGCGTGCCGGAAATGACGAGCGACAGTCCCTTGAGGATCAGCATCATGCCGAGCGTGGCGATGAAGGGCGGGATGCGCAGCCGGGCGACGATGTTGCCGGTGACGAAACCGGCACCGGCACCTGCCAGGATCGCGCCGGCAATGCCCAGCGGCAGCGGCAGTCCGAGGAAGGTCAGCACGACACCGGCGATGACCGCGCAGAATGTCATCAGAGTGCCGACCGACAGGTCGATGCCGCCGGTGATGATGACGACGGTGGCGGCGATGGCCAGCACGCCGTTGACCGACGTCGCCTGCAGGATCGCCAGTATGTTGCTGGTCTGCAGGAAATTGGGCGAGGCCAGGCTGAAGACAACAAAGAGGAGGATGAGGCTGCCGAAGGCGAGCAGCTTGTAGCGGGCACCGCCGGCGCCTTGCGATTTGCCGATCAGGCCGGCGAGGAAATTGTCGCTCATGTCTTTCCTTTCCTAGGCCGCCGCGCCACGCATCGTCGCCAGTCGCATGATGTCTTCCTGCGGCGCACCCGCCGGCAGGAAGCCGGTGAGCCGGCCCTCGCACATCACCGCGATGCGATGGCTGAGCCGCAGCACCTCCGGCAATTCGGACGAAATGACGATGATGGCCTTGCCCTCGGCTGCGAGCGCATTGAGCAGCTTGTAGATTTCGCTCTTGGCGCCGATATCGATACCGCGCGTCGGCTCGTCGAAGATCAGGACCTTGCAATCACGCAGCAGCCACTTGGCGATGACGATCTTCTGCTGGTTGCCGCCAGAAAGCAGGCGCGCCGGCTGGCGATCCGACGGCGTCTTGATGGCGAGCTTCTCGATGTATTCGTTTGCCGCCGCATGCATGGCCTGTTCGTCGAGGATGCCGAACAGCTTGCTGAAACGCGGAATGCTGGCGAGCGCGATGTTGTTGCGCACGTCGAGGCCTGTCGCCAGGCCGAGCGCCTTGCGATCCTCGGACAGGTAGCCGATGCCACAACGAACCGCATCCTGCGGCGCTACGACATCGATGCGCTTGCCGCCAAGCAGGATCTCGCCGCTATCTGCCTTGTCGGCGCCGAAGATCAGCCGCGCCACTTCGGTGCGGCCAGCCCCCATCAGCCCGGCAAAGCCGAGGATTTCGCCTGCCTTGACCGCGAAGGAGACGTCGCGCACCTGTGTAGCGCGCGTCAGGCCGCGCACTTCCAGCGCAACGGGTGCTGCTGACAGGTCGGGTGCAGCGGGTGCCTCATTGTCGATCTCGCGGCCGACCATCATCGAGATGATCTTCGAAATCGGCGTTTCCCTGGCGTCGACCGTACCGACATAGGCACCGTCGCGCATCACCGTGACGCGGTCGGCGATGCGTTTGATCTCGTCCATCTTGTGCGAGATGTAGACGATGCCGACGCCATCGGCCTTAAGGCGGTTGATGATGGCAAAGAGCTCGTTCACTTCCTTGTCGTTGAGAGCGGCTGTCGGTTCATCCATGATCAGGATGCGCGAGCGGAACGACAATGCCTTGGCGATCTCCACCATCTGCTGCCTGGCGATGGTGAGGGAACCGACCAAAGTGCGCGGATCGAGCGAAAGCTGCATGCTCTTGAAGACATCGGCAGCGTAGGCGTTGAGCGCGACCTCGTCGAGCAGCAACCCGCCAGCCTTGCGCGGCTCGCGCCCGATCAGGATGTTCTGGGCGGCGGTGAGATGCGGCATCAGGATCAACTCCTGATGGATGATGCCGATGCCGGCGGCGATCGCCGCGCGCGGCGAGCCGAGATCGACCGGCTGGCCACCGACCAGCACCTCGCCGGCGTCCTGCCGGTAGATGCCGGCCAGGATCTTCATCAGCGTTGACTTGCCGGCGCCGTTTTCGCCCATCAGGGCGTGGACCTCGCCGGGGCGCAGGTCGAACTCGGCGCCCTTGAGGGCGCGCACGCCCGGGAACGCCTTGTCGATGCCCCGCATGGTGACGAGGTCGGTCATCTCAGGCCGTCCAGCCGCCATCGATGATATAGGTGTGCCCGGTCGTGAAGGTGGCGCCGGCCAGGTAGACGACGAGATCGGCCACTTCGTCGGCGGTGCCGATGCGGCCCATCGGCTGGCGCGCGACGAAGGCCTTGCGGGCGGCCTCATAATCGCCGGTGGCCCTCAGCCGTCCCTCGAGCGACGGGCTGTCGACCGTTCCGGGGCAGATGGCGTTGCAGCGGATGCCACGCGACACGAAGTCGACGGCAACCGATTTGGTGAGCCCGATCACCGCCGCCTTGCTGGCGGAGTAGGCGAAGCGGTTCGGCACGCCTTTGATGGAAGACGCGACCGTCGCCATGTTGATGATGCAGCCGGAGCCGCGCTCCAGCATGCCGGGCAGCACGGCCTTGATGGTGCGGATCTGCGCCCTGAAGTTGAGGTCGAGAGCGAAATCCATCTCGTCCTCGGTGCACTCCAGGATGGAGCCGTTGTGGACGACGCCGGCGCAGTTGAAGAGGATGTCGACGGGCCCCGTTTCAGCCACCGCGGCATTGACCGCGGCACCGTCCAGCACATCGAGCACCCTGGTCTCGATGCCGTTTCCGACGAGCTCAGACAAAAGATCCGCGTTGATGTCGGTGGCGACGACGCGGGCGCCAGCCTTTGCAAGCGCGACGGCCGAGGCGCGGCCGATGCCTTGCGCGGCGGCGGTCACAAGACAGCATTTCCCTGCCAGCTCGGCCATGTGAATTCCTCCCGTACCGCGCCTATCCAGCGGACGGTTTCCAATATTTCAGCATCGGTCATGCTGTCAAGTGGTCAGACCACTTGCTGTCAGGTGGCCAGACCAATAGATACAGCAAGTAGGCTTCCGCTATGGTCGCCGCCAGATTATGGTCTCACGGGGGCGGAGCCGATTTGCCGGCCGACCCGGACAGAGGGTACGGGTTTGAAACTTCAGGCTGTCTCCAACAGGAAGCTCTATCTGCAGATCGCCGACCAGATCCGGGATCAGATCTTGTCGGGAGAAGCGAGCCCCGGCCAGCAACTGCCCTCGGAACGCGATCTTGCGGCATCGCTCGGCGTCTCGCGACCAACGGTGCGCGAAGCGTTGATCGCGCTGGAAGTGGCCGGCATGCTGGAGGTTCGGGTCGGCGTTGGCGCCTTCCTGAAAGCGCCCGCCAATCCAACCGAAGCCTTGCCGGATGTCGGACATTCGCCGATCGAGGTCATGACGGTGCGCCGCCTGCTGGAGCCAGAGGCGGCTGCCCAGGCCTCCCAGCACATTTCGGCGGAAGGACGGCGGCGGCTGAAAGCGGCGATCGTGGCTTTGCGTGACGAGACGGCCCATGGCGACTGGTCGAACGACAGCGACCGCGCCTTTCACATGACGATCGTGGAAAACTGCGGCAACCGGCTGCTGCGCGAGATGATCTCGCAGCTTTGGGCATCTCGCTCGGAAGAGATCGACCAACAGTTCCATCGGCACCTTGCCGAGGCGCCCGTGCTGCGCAGCCACATCCTCGACGATCACGAGGCCATCTGTACCGCTATCTTGACAGGAGAGGCCGACAAGGCGCGCGCCGCCATGGCCGCGCACCTGACCTATGTCGAAGAGGCCATGCTGCGCGTATGGGATTGATCACGGCCGGATCATCGGAGATTCCGCTCGCTTCGGCAGGCCATTCCTGCGGCGTTCCGGAACGCATCCCCTACTTCGCGAACGACGGCGGAGAGCGCATGGTGCCAGGACCCTTGCCGGAATGCCGATGGCACGGATGATGCGCGTGCATGAACTAAGTTTCTGATTTGATATAGACTTTAATACAGGCATCTTTCCTTTTGCAGCTATTCTGTCACAAGATGACGTGTCGCAAACATTTGGCGGGACGATTTCTGACAGGAGAGAGCAATGACTTTTTTCTATGTGATTTTGGCATTCATTGTCGGGTTGTTGATTGGCTGGTTTTTATGGGGGCGCCTGCGGGATGAACTTGCGCGTGCGCAAGGCGATCTCGAAAGCATCCGCAACGAGCGCGACAGGCTGAAATCCGATGCGAAGCGCCTGACCGGCGATCTGGAAACCTGCGCCAACGCACGCGCCGATCTGGAGCGGCAATTGCGCGCATCAAAATCCGCCCCAGCGACTCCGCTGCTGGCTTCATCGGCAACGGTTTCCGCAGCCGCCAGCAAGCCCGTGCAAGCCAAGGCTGCCGCGGCCGGCACAGCTGCAGCCAAGGCACCCGCAACGCCCGCAGCCAAGCCGGCCACGGCAAAGGCCGCCCCAGCGAAGACGGCTGCAGCCAAGCCGGCCACGGCAAAGGCACCTGCCGTCAAGGCGCCCCCAGCCAAGGCGCCTGCAACCAAGCCGGCCACGGCAAAGGCACCTGCCGTCAAGGCGGCCCCGGCCAAGGCGCCCGCGGCCAAGCCGGCCACGGCAAAGGCACCTGCCGTCAAGGCGGCCCCGGCCAAGGCGCCTGCAACCAAGCCAACCGTGGCAAAGGCCCCCACAGCCAAGGCAGCTCCAGCCAAGGCAACCCCAGCAAAGACGCCTGCGGCCAAGCCGGCCAAATCTGCCAAATCGTCGGCTGGAGACGACCTGCGCCGCCTAATCGGCATCGGCCCTGTCAATCAGCGTCGCCTGAAAGAACACGGCATCACGACCTATGCCCAGATAGCGGGATGGACCGCGACGGACATCCAGCGCGTGGAAGAATATCTCCAGTTCGATGGACGCATCGAGCGCGAGCGTTGGGTCCAGCAGGCCAAGCTCCTGGCTTCCGGCGATGAAAAGGAATTCGCGCGCCAATTCCCTACGGCTGGAAGTTCCAACAACACCTGAGCATTTCTCAAATCGGCGGCGCTGGGTCCCCCGCGTCGCCGCGAGCCTCATGGATAAGACCCGCGGCGTGCCGCAGGTTGCGAGCCCATCTTCGAATTCACAGAAGGATCGCACCAGTGTAGGTAAGCCCATCGCCGCCTGTTGTGGCGCACGGAGTGGGGGCGACGTTCATGAAACTTAAGCGCTCGCTTCGTGCGAGACAGTCGCCAGTCTCCACGGGCGGCGAACAATACGACACCGAACGTGCCCAGGCGGTGGTGCGGATCATCCTCACACCGATTTTTGGTTTCTATATTACGACGATCACGTTTCTCGATGGATTTGAGACCACCGGCCTCAATGCCGTCGCGGCCTATTTCGTCGCGTACATGCCTGTTTCATTTTTTCTCTACTGGTGGATCATCAGGAAGCCAGGCGCCTATGTGCGGCGACGCGCGCTCTCGATGGGCGGAGACTACACAGCCATCACCTTCGGCATGTCGATCGGGGGAGCTGCCCTGCTTCCAGTGTATTCGGCACTCCTTTGGGTGACAGTCGGCAACGGGCTTCGGTTTGGCGCACGCTATCTCGTCGTTTCCACGGGGCTGGCGCTGCTTTCACTCGCGGTCACCACCTACTTCAACTCGTTCTGGTGGGAGAACCCCTACGTGACCCTGACCCTGGTCATGACCACCATCCTGGTGCCGGCCTATATCTATGCGCTGCTCAAGCGGGTTCACGAGTCTTCCAACGCCGCGCATGAGGCAAACCTCGCCAAATCACGCTTCCTGGCGCAGGCCAGCCACGACCTGCGCCAGCCTATCCATGCCATCAGCCTGTTCACCGCCTGCCTGCGCGATACCGGGCTCGACCGCGAGCAGAAGCAGATGGTCGAGAATATCGATCGTTCGCTGCATTCGGTGTCGGGCCTGTTCCGCTCTCTGCTCGACATCTCGACGCTCGACAGCGGCAAGGTGACGCCGCATTTCGAAGTCGTCGCCGTGCAGGATATCGTCGATGAGGTGCTGACGCAGAATGCGGATCGGGCCGGCTGGTCCGGCACCACCT
>NZ_PJRO01000025.1 GCF_002858745.1 Mesorhizobium loti
GGGAAGTCGAGCTGGGCGTCGTCATCGGCAAGACCGCGAAATATGTCTCGGAAGCCGAGGCGCTGGACTATGTAGCAGGCTACTGTGTTGCCCACGATGTGTCGGAGCGTGCTTTCCAGACCGAGCGTTCCGGCCAATGGACCAAAGGCAAGAGCTGCGACACCTTTGGGCCGACCGGCCCGTGGCTGGTGACCCAGGACGAGGTCAAGGACCCGCAAGATCTCAAGATGTGGCTCACTGTTAACGGCGAGACGATGCAGAACGGCTCGACCAGGACGATGGTCTATGGCGTCGCGTTCCTGGTCTCGTATCTGTCACAGTTCATGAGCCTGCATCCGGGAGATATCATCTCCACCGGCACGCCGCCCGGCGTTGGCATGGGCATGAAGCCACCGCGCTATCTCAAGGATGGCGACGTCGTCGAACTCGGCATCGAAGGGCTCGGCAGCCAGCGCCAGACGTTCAAGGCGGACAGGTAGTCCGTATTCAAGCGTCAAACTCAGCGAATTCGTCAGGTGTTTAGAGCGGTTGCTTTCAGACGAAAGCTTCGTCGCTTCGGCGCGTTCCACGTCAAGCTTGCGCTGCCGTTCCAGGAAGAGGTCGGCGATGGCCATGATGGCATCGAGAGTGTCGTCCGGTGCCGGCGTTATGCCAACGCTGTTCAGTGCTGCGACAAGTTCCCGGCACAGTTGCTCGCCAACTTCGGTGGCTCGCTTCATTTTGCTGGTGGCCAGCTTGATCTGGTGCCAGGCCGCGAGTGCTTCATCGCGTGCCGCAAGCTGGTGCTCAAACCGTTCGATGATACGCCATGATGCGAGCGAGCTTGAGCACGGCCACTTCCATCTCGCCGGGGGCGTAGGCGGCAAAGCCCATGAGGAAGCCGGCTTCGCCTTTTCCCGATGCCGACAGGCTAGATAGCCCCATCAGTTCGATCCCTTCCGCCCGCGCCGCCGCCAGCACCGCCGCCTCATCCAGTCCGGACTTGAGGATACAGGGCATCTGAAGGCCGCCGCTCGGCCTGCGCGGTTCTACATGCTTGCTGAGATGTTGGGACACAAGATTGAGGAGTGCATTCAGCCTGGCCGCGTAAAGACTGCGCATTGCTCGTAGGTGAGACCCGAAATGCCCGTTTTCCATGAACTTGGCGAGAGTGTATTGCGGAATGGTGGCTGAGTGACCGTCCCACAGGGTCCGGGACAGCGTCATCGGCTCGACAAGCTGCTGGGGCAGAACCGCATAGCCCAATCTCAGGCCGGGGAAGAGCGATTTGGTAAAGGTGCCGATATAGATGGTGCGCTCGTACGGATCGAGGCCCTGCACACAGGCTGTGGGTTTGCCCGCATAGTGGAACTCGCTGTCGTAATCATCCTCGATGATCCACGCGTTATTCCTGTTCGCCCATTTGACCAGAGCCAGGCGCCGTTCGAGTGCCAGGGTGATACCAGTGGGAAACTGGTGCGAGGGGGTCAGGAAGACTGCCCTGGCCGGTTGGGCGGAGCCAATGATTTGATCCACGAGAATGCCGTCCTCGTCCACACGGACCGGTACGCAGTGCAAGCCTGATGCATCGAACGCCTTCCGGGCCCCATGATAGACCGGATCCTCGATGAAAATGGCGTCGCCGGGGTCGAACAATGTGTTGGCGCACAGCGCCAATGCCTGTTGGGAGCTGGTCAGGACCAGTACGCGATCTGCACTAGCTTTGGCGCCCCGTTCAAGATTGATATGGTCGGCGATTGCCTGGCGCAGGCGCAAGACGCCCTGCGGGTCGCCCGCTTGCAGAATTGCGGTCCCCATTTCCTTGCAGACCTGTCGCTCCATCCGCTCCCAGACTGCCAGGGGAAAGGTTCGCGTCTCCGGCAATCCATGGGCGAAGGGGGTCGCTGACTGGGCGCTGCGCACGCCCCCGCTCTGCATGGCGAAGCGTCCCCGCTGGCTTAGGCTTAGCACGCGAAGGGGATGCGAAATCCGCTGTGACAGATTGCGGCGCTGCCCCGTCAACTCCGGCATTTCGGCGACAAAGCTGCCACTCCCAACCTTGCGCAGGATGAACCCTTCGGCATGAAGTTGCGAGTAAGCGGCTTCCACCGTGTCGCGGGATATGGAGAGTGATTTTGCCAGCGCCCTTGAGGCCGGCAGAGGTTTGCCCGCCGCCAGAATCCCGTCGAGGATCATCTGCTTGATTGCCCGCTGTACCCGGCCATGGATCGGCATTGCGGCATGTTCGGGCCGAGCAATATCGGCCTTAACGGATTCCAGTTGCGAATGCTTGAACAATGGTCTGCTCGGCCCTGCCAGAATGGCTGGATAGAACAGTCCAATTCTGGGGTAGGTGTCAAGTTCAACTGCCGCTACCAGATTTAAACGCGATGACCACAAAAACAACGAGCCGTGCCACCCGCTTCACCGATGTTCTCAACCCGGTCGTGGCCGGGCTGATCTCGGTCATCGTCAATTATGGTGGCACCTTCATTCTGGTGTTCCAGGCAGCTCAGGTGGCTGGCCTGAGCGCTGGCCAGACCGCCTCCTGGGTGTGGTCGGTGTCTATCGGCGTTGGCATTACCGGGCTGATGCTGAGCTGGCGCTATCGCGAGCCGATCATTACCGCATGGTCGACACCAGCTGCGGCTTTTCTGGTCATAGCTCTGGAGACGACGCCCTATGCCGAAGCCATTGGCGCCTATATCGTCTCTGCCACTGCTTTCGTCCTGCTAGGGCTCTCGGGATATTTCGACAGGCTGGTCCGCGTCATTCCACTTAGCATTGCATCTGCCCTCCTGGCGGGCATTCTTCTGCAATTCGGGATTGGGGCCTTTGGCGGCGCATCACTTGACCCACTGCTGGTCGGGATGCTGGTCGGCGCCTATCTCGTACTCAAGCGCCTGGCCCCACGATATGCCGTCGTCGGCATTCTGGTGCTCGGCCTGATCTTCCTGATCAGCCAGGGCCGTGTCGACCTTTCCGGACTGGAACTGAGATTTGCCACCCCCGTTTTCACAATGCCTGAGTTCTCGCTCAACAGTTTGCTGAGCGTCGCTCTGCCCCTGTTCCTGATCACCCTGTCCGGGCAATACATGCCCGGGATGCTGGTGCTTCGGAATGACGGCTACAAGACCAGCGCCAATCCCATTGTTACATTGACCGGCTTGGGCTCACTGGTAATGGCGCCATTCGGATCGCACGCCTTCAACATAGCCGCGATTACGGCCGCCATAGTGACTGGCTCCGAAGCACATGAAGATCCTGCAAAGCGTTGGATCGGCGGCATCGCCGCAGGGCTGTTCTATACGATCATCGGGATATTCGGCGTGACACTGGCCGCGGTATTCATGGCCTTTCCCACCACGTTCATCACCACGCTGGCCGGATTGGCTCTGGTTGGCACGATCGGCAATTCACTAGCCAGCGCCCTGTCGGACCCAAGGACGCGCGAGGCCGCGCTCATCACATTTCTCGCCGCGGCCGCCAATATCCAGATGTTGGGCATCGGGGGCGCGTTTTGGGGCCTCGTGGTCGGCCTGTTAGCTTATCTGCTGCTCAGCCTGGACAGACCAAAGCTGGTCGCCAGAGATGCAACAGCATCCTCGTCCGTGAACAGATAGGGGCATTAGCATGGATTTGTCCATTATCTCGATCCAGAGCCAGGTCCTTTTGGGCATGTCGGCAACAGTGCCGCCGTCTTTCCAATGCAAGTCAATGGCTGAACGTGGCGGCGGTCCCGACCATGCTGGGCGCTTTGGGTGGGTGGCGCCTTGTGGAATGCGGTCCGATCGCTCGCCCGCCTGCTCGGGCTAGCTGACCCTCTCTTTTTCACGACATCTGCAACGTCTGCTTTCGAAGTGTGGGCGTGAACCTCCCAATGTCCGAAATGGGTTCGTTCCTCGGCCCCAGGTCCGACATCGGTCTCGCGGTAGAAGACTAGGATCCCCGCCGACAGCACCGTCACGGCGATCATCCTGATGTCTGTCACCGCTATCAAATCTAATTGTGCCGATCATCCCGCAATGTTCGCCACTAAATATTGCGCAGGATGTTCATGGTGTCATGCATGCGCTTTAGCGAGTTTGCTATGTGTTCGCGCCAGCGGGGGCCGACGTCCAGTGCTGCGGCATAGGCTCGGCGCAGGTCGTCGGGCCTGTCTTCGGCCATTGCCTCAATTAGAAACGCGGCCTGCTCTCGGTCCTTCGACGCTTTCAGGCTACCCGCACCATCACGCCGTCTATCGGCGATGATCAGCTTGTGAATCGCATACCTTTCGGGTCGAGGCACCTGCACCAGAACGCCAGACCTATAGATTGCCGCTGCGTGGATCGGTTCGGCTATCAAGAAATTGAGGTAGTTCAGTGCCTGCGCGTTGACCCCCAATGCGGGCAGATCGCGGATGGTTTCCTCCCCAAACGCTGGGGTGAGGAACTCGACTAACTGACCACTCCCCCCCTGCGCCCAGCGCCACGTGCGACCCACGTCGAGCCCCGGTAGTGGGGCGAATTTCAGCGCCGAAAACGTCTCAGCCAGACCTGGGTCGGCCTGATCTTCCAGAGCGATGCTGAGCTTCTGGAATTGGGCGATGTCGAGATCGCCGGTGTTTGCCATTCCGCCTAAGGGCAGACGGATGCCAAGCTCACCTTCGTACAGGCGAAAGGCGTTTGTGCCGACGATGGTGCCGCCCAGCCGAAACGTCCCCGCGTCCGCCATGGCGGATAGGATGGAACCGGTCGCCCGATCGGTCGGTGTCATGCCCTCCGCCCGCAGAAGACGGACCAGTCGCGACCGCTCGGCTTGCCGCTCCTTCGCGGTTGCGTGCAGTGCCTCGATGCGGTCAATTCGGGTGCGCGTTTCGTTGCTGTCTTCACCAATGTAGAAGAAGCGCATCTCTGATCCAACGCGGCGCGTAGCGTACCAATAACCCTTGTTGCCGCGCTGCTTTAGGGTCGGTTTGCCCTCGACGCCGGAGACTGCATCGTCCTTCAGGAGCCGCACCAGATCGGTGTACGCGCTCATCGCGATGCTGCTGAGTGGAGTCATGCCTATCACTTTCGTCTTTTGCTTGGCATGAATATGCCTATCAAAAGTTAAAATTGCTAGGCATACTCCGAAAAGACTTCCGCCTGCTGTGGACATCTCCTTGGTGGGGGCAACGGCGTTGGAAACAAAAATGCCTTTCAGCCTTCGACGCCTTGCGAACCATCGCCTGATTGCCTTCGACAGTGCCGGGGTCACATTCCGCTACAAGAACTATCGCCGCGTCGGCGGAGATCGCCAGCAAGTCATGTCGCTCGCCACCGACGAGTTTATCCGTCGCTTCCTGCTCCATGTGCTGCCGCGCGGCTTCCATCGCATCCGGCACTACGGCTTGCTCGCCGGTTCCGCCCGCAAGGCCAGTCTCGCGTTGGCACGCGAACTGCTGAACGTCGCCGCGCCGGCAGCGGCGAATGATCAACCTACAGAACCGGATGGCTTCCGCCCGCCTTGCTCTTGCTGTGGCGGCCGCATGATCGTCATCGAGGTCTTCGAGCGACGGCGGCAGCCGCGAGGCCCACCATCCGCAAACACGACCAACCGGGAGTTTCGGCCATGACCCGGCATGGCATGGTCCAGTCTTCAACCGCAGGCGATCTGCCTTCGGCGACCAATCGTCGTATCCTGAGTTCGATGGTAGCCGGCAACAGGATCAAGTTGGCCCACGCATCGTGCCGCCAATCCCACAAGGACCAGCGACGTAGAGGGCTGACAGCATCCACACAGTCAATTCTCGGTAGCGGTCGCACCATCGCCGACATCAGCCGAAAACAGAAATCTCCATAGACATCAATTTGTGGCCCGCGGGTTCCTGCATGAGGGGCTTTCGTACGCCTGCCGGCACCCGAAACCCTTCACCATTTTGGTCATTCAAACCCGAACGGGGAACTCCCAAAAGCGGCCGCACTGACACACAGTTATCTCAATAGTCAGGAGAAAGTTCGAATCCTGCCGGGCGCGCCGCACCGGGTGAAGAAAATAACTTTACCTGCTCCATAGCGCTCTAAGGCCCTCCTTCTGCTGGTGCAACTGATTCCTGCGGGAGGTTGCGGGTGAACTCGTGGGGTGATTTGGACCGCGATGAGACGGGATCGGCACCGACTCGCGAAACCGAGCAACAGGACCGCCGAATTTTCAGGGCAGACAATCGACTAAACGGTCGATATGCTTCGGCGCGGCCAGAGCTGTGGCCGCGTCGAGGTTAGGGGGGCGTTAACCAAAACGGGTTAACAATTGCGCGCGTCTGCCGCTTCGCATCCGGCGGGCGACAGCTCGGTCCTGTGTAGCGACGCGGACGCGGCGTCAGCAAAGCAGGACCGGGGATGGACGACAAGACCGCACAACAAGCAAAGACGCTCGCGAACTTCGTCTGGCAGATCGCCGAGACGCTGCGCGGCGATTTCAAACAATCCGAATACGGCAAGGTGATCCTGCCCTTCGTGGTGCTGCGTCGTTTGGATTGCATCCTTGAACCAAGCAAGGAAGCTGTTCTCAAAGCTCACGCTACCCTGCCGCAAGGGATCGATGAGCAGACGCGCGACATGATGCTATATTCGGCAGCAAGCGCACAGTTTGGAAGCCACAGCCGGAATTTGCTGGTCTATAATACCAGCCAACTGGACTTTAAGCGGATTAGTTCACAGAACGCGGGGGACGTTCACGAGAACCTTGTCGCCTACATCCGAGAGTTTTCCGACACTGTGCGGGATGTTTTCCTCGACAAGTTCCGCTTCACTGACCAACTCAAGCGCCTGAACGAAGCGGCCATCTTATGGAAGGTGTTCGAGCAGTTCGCGAAGCTCGATCTTCGGCCACAGTCCGTTTCCACGCTGGCCATGGGCTACCTGTTCGAAGACCTAATCCGTCGCTTCTCGGAGATCTCGAACGAGACGGCCGGCGAGCACTTTACGCCGCGCGAGGTTATTCGCCTCATCGTGGACCTACTGCTGGTCAACGACGCGCAGGCGCTCACCGGCAAAGGCATCATCCGTCAGGTATATGACGCGGCATGCGGAACCGGCGGAATGTTGGCTCTTACCGAAGAGGGCATGAAGAACCTCAATCCGGATATCCGCGTCGAGCTGTTCGGGCAGGAACTCAACGGCGAGTCCTTCGGTATCTGTAAGTCCGACATGCTCGTCACGGGCCATGACCCGGAGAACATCGCCTTCGGCAACACGCTGACGCACGATGCTCATAAGGGCCGACAGTTTCACTACATGCTGTCGAACCCACCTTATGGCGTGGACTGGAAGAAATACGCCGATCCGATCAAGGATGAGCATGAACGGCTCGGCGAGGATGGCCGGTTCGGTGCCGGATTGCCTCGCATCTCGGACGGCCAGCTTCTCTTCCTCCAGCACATGATTTCCAAGATGCGGGAAGACGAAGCCGGTTCCCGCATCGGCATCGTCATGAACGGTTCTCCACTGTTTACCGGCGGCGCGGGATCGGGCGAAAGCGAAATCCGCCGCTGGATGCTCGAAAAAGACTGGATTGAGGCCATCGTCGCCCTGCCGACCGATCTTTTCTACAACACCGGTATCCAAACCTATGTCTGGCTTCTCACCAATCGCAAGCGCAGGGAGCGAGTTGGCAGGGTCCAACTCATCGACGCTTCGGGCGAACAATTCTGGAAGCCCATGCGCAAGAGCCTTGGGTCGAAGCGCCGGGAAATCCGCGACGAGGCGCGGGAAACCATTGCCCACATCTTCCATGAAATGGCCAATGGCGGCGGACCATGGGCAGAGGTGTCGAAAATCTTCAACACGACCGATTTTGGCTATCGCGAGATCAAGGTCGAACGACCCCTGAAGTTGAACTTTCAGGCGAGCGCGGAGCGTATCGAGCGGCTTAAGCTTGCCAAGCCCTTCCTGAAACTCGACCCCGCAGAACAAGATGACGTGCTCAACGTCGTCGCCAACCGCTTACCGGATGCCCTGTTCAAGGACCGCCCATCCTTCGAGGTTGCCTTGACCAAGGCGCTGAAGGGTGCGGGCGTGAAAATCGCCGCGCCGATCAAAAAGGCGATCCTATCAGCTTTGTCGGAACGGGATGAGACCGCCGCCATCTGCCTCGACAGCTACGGCCGGCCGGAGCCAGACCCCGAACTTCGCGATTATGAGCTTGTACCCCTGAAGGAGGGCTGGAAGACATATGTTGCCCGCGAGGTGGCGCCTTTCGTGCCAGACGCTTGGGTGGACGAGACCCACCGCGACGACACTGATAAGGGCGTGGGGCGCGTCGGCTATGAGATCAATTTCAACCGCTATTTCTACCGGTATGTTCCGCCCCGTCCGTTAGCCGAAATCGACGCGGAACTGAAGGCGCTGGAGGCGGATATCGCGGGCCTCCTCAAGGAGGTGGCGGGATGAGACGCCTGCGCTTCGTCTCACGCCTCAATCCATCGAAGACAGAAGCAGGCGATCTTGCCAGCTACGGCAGCGTGACGTTTGCGCCCATGGACGCGCTCGCGGATGGCCTCGGCGGACTGGATACGAGTTTGGAGCGCCCCGCCGACGAGCTTGCGGACGGCAGCTACAGCTATTTCGCCGAAGGGGATTTGCTACTCGCCAAGGTCACACCTTGTTTCGAGAACGGCAAGAAGGCGCTGGTGACGAGCCTGCCTAACCGGATCGGCTTCGCCACGTCTGAGGTCCACGTGATTCGGCCTGAGCGGCGAAAGGTCGATCCGAACTACCTGAGATATTTGCTCTCGTCTGAGCCGTTTCGGGCTGCGGGGATCGCGAGCATGACTGGGGCCGGCGGTCTCAAACGTATCTCCGACAACGCAATCAAGGATTTTCAGCTCCCTATTTCCGACCTCGACACTCAAAAGTCCGTCGCCGCCTATCTCGACCGTGAAACCGCGCGCATCGACCAACTGATCACGAAGAAGGAGCGGCAAATCCAATTATTGAGTCAAAAGCTCCAGCACGAAATTCTTCAGGCAGTCACCCTTGGGATTGATCCGAACGTCGAGTTGGTCCCGGAGCGTGAACTCGAATGGACTACACATCGGCCGAAAGATTGGAAAACATTTCGGCTGAAGCATTTTTTCCGAGAGAACACGCAATACAGTGAATTCGGCAACGAGATATTGCTATCTCTGCGTATGAGAGAGGGGCTCATACCGCACAACGAAGCATCAGATAAAGAAATCGAAGAAACTGACCTCATCAACTACAAGAAGGTATTTCCTGGGCAAATCGTTATGAATCGAATGCGCGCCGCAATCGGTTTGTTTGGTCTGGCTGATCGAGCAGGCATTGTCAGTCCAGATTATTCCGTCTTCGACGTAAGCCCGCAAGCTTGCGCCGCCTATTTCTTGCGCCGATTCAAGACAGAGCCAATGCTGGCCGCATTTCGACTTCTCTCAAAAGGTTTGGGCACCGGACAATCGGGTTTCATGCGTTTGAATTCCGACAGTTTTGGAAGAATACGGGTCGCGGTACCTGATCTGAATACACAGATCGCAATCTCCAAGCATATCGAAACGCGCGTTGGGACGGTGCAAGCACTTCAGAACAGACTCGAGCGTTCAAGCGACAGTCTCAGAGACTACCGCGCCGCACTCATCGCCGCCGCCGTCACCGGTGAGCTCGATATCGGCGATAAGCTGCCAGCCGTCACGACCAAGCCCGACCGCGCCAAGTTACGCGTCATCGTCGGAGCCGAGATCATCCACCTTCACCCGAACAACCCAAAGCGCGCGCGGGTGAAGGTGCATAAAATTACCTACCTTGCCGAAGCTCATCTCGGCATCGACGGGCTTCAGGGCAACTATCTGCGCGAAGCGGCAGGCCCGCTCGATCGTGCGTTGCGGGAGGAAACCGAGCGCGGACTTGAGGCGGCAGGCTACTACCGGGCCAACCAGACGGACGGCACGGGAACCGCTGTCACCTACACGCCGCTCACGAAGGCCGGACAGCACAAGGCGGAACTGAACGCCCTGCTTGGCCCGAAAGCCGACGATTTGCGCAAGTTGATCATCACGCTCGCCGATCTTGACCGTCGCGCCACCGAAGCCGTCACCACGCTCTATGCCGTGTGGAACGACGCGCTGATGGATGGGGCACAGCCAGACGATGCAACCATCATCAGCGGCGTGCTCAACAACTGGCACGCCGAGAAGGGCGAAAAATTCACTGCTACCGACCTCGCGCATTGGCTGGGGTGGATGAGACGTCACAACCTCATCCCGCGAGGCCAAGGGCCGAGAACAAAGCCGACCATGACGCCGAGGTTATTCTGATGCGCGTGGCCGCCGACCTTTTCAACAAAGACGCCATCTCGCGACCGCTTTTCGAACCTCTGTCAGAGGAGCACGAGCGGCCCGACGAATGGAGCGGCCCGCTAGGTTTCGTGATCGGCGGCTTCTCTCGCCCTTCCATGCAGGCCGAGCGCGATGGAGCTCTGGCTGAACAATACTTCGCTGCGGCGGGAGCACTGGTCGACACCATCCTTGATCGGCGCGTCGCGGACTATCAGGTCGCAAATGCCGCGCTGTTTCTCTATCGGCACTCCTTCGAGCTTCTGTTGAAGGCAGGCCTTCCGCCAGAGGTCCGCGCCGAGAAAGACATTCACGATCTCGGCAAGCTTTCTCGCAGCTACGCGCATCACAAGCGACGAGCCGGTGAAACCGTGCCGCCTTGGATCATTAAGCGCTGCGACGAACTGGCAGCTATCGATCCGGGATCGGAAGCGTTCCGCTACGGCGAGTACGGCACGCCGAGGGCCAAGGATGGCAAGCCTATCATCGACGAAATCCATGTCGATCTACTACACCTGAAGGTCGCAATGGCGGCGTTGAACGCGGCGCTTGTCGAGCAGAATTGGTTGATCCGCATGGCGAGAGGAGAGCGTCCATGACGCGTCTTTGGATCGTACGCGCGGGCAAGCAGGGCGAGCGCGAGCTCGCCGCCATTTCGTCCGGCCGGCTCTTGCCGGGCTTCTTGGAAGTCGGCGATTTGTCAAAGCTAAAGGGCCGCGACGCCATTTTGGCGCATCTTCGTGAAGTCATGCCAGGCGAGGGCCTTAATCGTCTGAAGAACTTCTCCGCCCAGCTCAACCAGTTCGCCCACACAATCGCCATCGAAGATCTTGTCGTCATGCCGCGCAAGCTGACGACCGGCGTCGCTATTGGCGAAGTGACCGGCGACTATGTCTTCGACGCCGACGACCCCTATCGCCATTCTCGTTCTGTGAAGTGGTTGAACGAGTCCGTGCCACGCGACGCTTTCAAGCAAGACCTGCGGCACTCGTTTGGCGCATTCATGACGATCTGCGAGATCACACGTAACAATGCGCTGGATCGTGTCCGATCCGTACTTAAGACGGGAACCGACCCCGGTGCCCTTCTAGGTAAGCAGGGCACGAAGCCTGCCCCCATCATCAATGTTGAAAACGATGCGGATGAAGTGGCCACCGACATCGAGGACATCGCGAACCAGCAGATTATTTCGCTGATCAAAAGCGAGTTCGCTGGCCATGCGTTGGCGGATCTCGTGGCGGAAATCCTCCGCGTAGAGGGCTACACGACCAAGGTTTCTCCCCCCGGCGCTGACGGTGGGGTGGACATTCTCGCCGCTGGCGGCATGCTCGGCCTTGGCGAGGATCGCATCTGCGTTCAAGTGAAGTCTGGCGATGGCGCGGCCAATCATGACGTGGTGCTGCGGCTTATCGGTTCCGTCTCCAATACGCAGGCGAGGACTGGGCTTCTTGTCAGCATCGGCGGGGTAAACAGCGTCGCTCAGAAGGAGTTGGACAATAATTTCTTCAAGCTGCGCCTATGGCAGATGCCGGACCTGCTTCGCGCCCTGTTCCGCACCTACGGCGACCTGTCCGACGAGACCCGCGTCAAGCTGCCGCTGAAGCAGATTTGGGCTCCAATCTCCGGAGGCGGCGAATGAACTACGAGCAGCCGCCGACCGTTCACCCTTACGCGAAAGGCTTCGCTGAGAGTACCGTCCACCGCGAAGAGGTGCTGGAAGTTCACCTATGCAAGGTACTTGCCGAACGCCAAGGCTACCACCCTCGCGCCCCCGAGGACTACGACCGTGCGTCAGCGCTCGACAAGGGGCTTGTCCTGGCCTTCGTGAAGGCCACGCAGGCGGAGGAATGGGCTAAGCTGGAAGGTCACTATGGTGCTTCGTCAGAGACCGAGTTCTTCAAACAGCTTGAACAGGGGCTGAAGCAGCGCGGTACGCTCGACGTGCTTCGCAATGGCGTGAAGCTGGTTCCCAACCTCAAGTTCTTTTTGTGCGCCTTCAAGCCCGCCTCTTCCCTGAACCCCGCACTCGTCCGCCTGTTCGAGGCGAACATTCTCAGCGTTATTCGCCAACTTCGCTACAGCACGAAAAGCGAGAACGCCATTGACGTGGCGCTCTTCGTCAATGGTTTGCCGGTGGCGACGCTGGAACTGAAGAACTCGCTGACAGGATCAACTTTCCGCCACGCCGAGCTTCAATATCGAAAAGACCGAACCCTGGCGAACGAGCCGCTTCTGACTTTCAAGCGTGGTGCGCTGGTTCATTTTGCGATGGATCAGGACAATGTGTCCATGACCACGCGGCTTCAGAATGGCAAGACCCACTTCCTGCCTTTCAATCGCGGACATGATGGCGGCGCCGGTAATCCGGATATCGAAGGTGACTTCCGTATTGCCTACCTGTGGGCCGACCAGCCCGAAGGCCGGGCGATCTTCTCCCGCGACATCCTCCTCGATATTATCGGGCGATTCGCCCACCTCGACATGAGCGACGGCAAGGAAGCGCTTATCTTTCCGCGTTTCCACCAGATCGACGCCGTGCTGAAAATGATCGGGCACGCCCGCGCGAACGGCAGCGGACGAAACTATCTCGTTCAGCATTCGGCAGGCTCGGGCAAGTCCAACACTATCGCTTGGACGGCGCATCGTCTCGCTACCTTACATGACGAAACCGACAATCCCGTGTTCGACACCGCCATTGTCGTCACCGATCGCGTCGTCCTCGACCGTCAGCTCCAAGGCACTATAGCCCAGTTCGAGCAGACGCCCGGCGTTGTCCGCAAAATCGACGGCACCTCCCGTCAATTGAAGGCTGCGATCGAAGGCCGAGCGAAAATCATTATTACGACCATACAGAAATTCTCAACCGAGCATTTGCGGGTGATTTCCGGCCAAGGAACCCGGCGGTTTGCGGTACTGATCGACGAAGCGCACGGTTCTCAGTCCGGCAAGAGCGCTCAGGCATTGAGCGATGCCCTTAGCCGCGACGAGGAAATCGCAACCTCAGACGAGATCGAGCAGCTTATCGCAGAGTACCAGCGCCAGCGTGGCCCTCAACAGAACATCAGCTACTTTGCCTTCACCGCCACGCCCCGAAATGTTACGCTTGAACGGTTTGGCACGATGGGCGCGGATGGACTGCCGCACCCGTTCCACCTCTATTCAATGCGGCAGGCCATCGAGGAGGGCTTCATCCTCGATGTGCTGCAAAACTACATGACCTACAAGGCCTATTATGCCTTGGAGAAGACCATCGACGAAGACCCGGAACTGGACACCCGCCGCGCGCAGCGGAAAGTCGCGCGCTTTGCTGCCCTTCACCCCACCGCGCTCAACCAGAAGATCGAAGTGATCATCGAGCACTTCCGCCGTCATGTTCGCACCGAGTTGGACGGACAGGCGAAGGCGATGATTGTCACATCGAGCCGCGAAAGCGCCCTTCGCTATTTCTTCGCTCTCAAGGCGTATATCGAAGACAAGGGCTATCGGGACTTGAAGGCGCTGGTCGCCTTCTCAAGCGAGTTGAACATCGACGGACAGACCTACACCGAAGCGGAGCTGAACACCTTCAGCGAGACGGAGCTACCCCGCCGCTTCGACACGCTCGAATACAAAATCTTGATTGTCGCCGAGAAATACCAGACGGGCTTCGATCAGCCGAAGCTCTGCGGAATGTACATCGACAAGAAGCTGGCAGGACTCCAAGCGGTTCAGACTCTCTCCCGGCTCAACAGAACGTTCCCCGGCAAGGAGCGAACCTTCATCCTCGATTTCCAAAACACGATGGATGACATCAAGGAGGCGTTCAGGCCGTTCTATGAAGTGTCGAGCCTCGAAGCCGTTTCCGACAAGAACCAAGTCTACCAATTGGAAACGCGGATTCGGACGTTCGGTTACATCGACAGCACCGAGGTAGAACGTTTCGCCACGACGTTCTTCAAGGGAACGCTCTCTACCCATGACCGGGTGAGCCTAGAGGCGCTTGTTCGCAACGCCGTTGGCCGTTTTGAAGCTGAAGACGACGAAGGCCGACAGGAGGAATTCCGGCAGCTTCTCCGCAGCTACAAGCGGTTTTACAGCTTTGTCGCCCAGATCATCCGGCTCGGCGATACCAGCCTCGAAAAGCTCTATGCCTACACCGATTGGCTAGACCGGATGCTTCCGAATCGGGAGCAGCCTCCCGAGATCGAAATCACGGATGACATGCTGCGGCTTCGAGCCTTCCGCGTGCAGCAAAAGGAGGCGGGTTCGGCCTCCCTACAAGCCGGAGAGGCGAAGCCATTGACCACAATCAGCGAGTTCGGGGCGAAGCCATACACAGAGGACGAGGCCAAGGCTCTTTCCGAAATTGTCAGTTCCTTCAACGAGCGGCATGGCACCCAGTTCACCGAGGAGGATTTCATTCGCCTTGAGCAGGTGAAGCGGAGAGCGCTTGACGAAGAGATGGCGGCAGTTCTTCGTAACAATCCACCGGATGTGTCACGGCCGACATTTGTTCGCCGCCTGCTTGAGGAAACCATCAAGCAATACCAGCGAGACAGTAGCCTTCAAAATATCATCATGACGAACGCCGAGGATCGAGATCGGGTTTTCAGCCATCTTTTCAGCCGCGCTCTGCGCGAAGTCAGAGAGGGTGCGGAGGGATAGGCGGTCAATCTCGGTAGGTCCAGTCGGTAACGGCAGCGACCTGCTTGAAAACACCATCGACTCCATTAGCTGTAGGATCGGCTCGCTTGAGCCACTCCTCTGCCCACGCGATCCACTCTTCAACGCTGCATCCATCGGTCTTCGCGGAGGAAACCGTTCGTCGCGCGGCTGCGTCGCGTCGGTCACGAGGCGGGATCGATGTCGCCGAGGCTGCATCCCGAGCTGCTGAAGCTGGGCCTGCCGGCGATCTGCCTGGAAACCCAGCATGTGCGGGCCGCGATGTCGGCGCAGCGCAACAAGACCGACGAGAAGGACGCGCTCGGCATTGCGCACATCATGCGCACCGGCTGGTTCCGGGCCGCGCATGTGAAGACGGAGAGCTGCTACCGGATGCGGCTTCTGCTGACGCACCGGCGCAACCTGGAGCGTAAGTTCCTCGATCTGGAGAACGCCATTCGCTCAAGAGCTTCGGAATCAAGCTCCGGCGGCACCTCGCGCGGCAAGTTCGACCAGGCCGTGCGCGCTGCGGTGGCGGACACTCCGCTGTCGAGCGAGCTGATGGGCGCCATGCTTTCGGCGCGCGCCGTGCTGTGGAAGCGATACTGCCGGCTGCACGATCTCGTCGTGAAGATGGTAGCGCAAAGCGAGTTGTGCCGGCGCTTCCTGGCGATCCTTGGCGTCGGGCCGGTGACGGCGTTGTCCTTCATGACGGCGATCGACGATCCGTCACGCTTCCGCCGCTCGCGCGACGTCGCCGCCTACTTCGGTCTGACGTCGCGGCGATGGCAGTCCGACACCTCGATCGACGTTCAGGGACGCATCTCGAAGGCCGGCGACGCGGATATGCGGCGCGCGCTCTACGAGGCGGCGTCCGGCCTGATGACGCGCTTCAAGGGCAAGGACAAGGTCAAGACGTGGGGCCAGCAGATCGCCAAACGCTCCTGCCACCGCAAGGCGGTCGTCGCGGTGGCGCGCAAGCTGGCGGTGATCATGCACGCCATGTGGAGCGACGGAACCTTCTATGTCGGCGATCACAAGGCGAGCGAGGCCGACATGGCGGCGCGTGCCCACGTCAAGGACCGCCGCCTTCAGGGAGCACACCGATGAACAGTCCAGCGACACTTGAAACGCACCGCGCCCGCTCAATGACGGACGTGATCTGAACACACGAGCTCCGCGCGAGCGGATGAGGACCGATGTTGACCAAGAACGACGGAACGCACGTTATCTTGCCTGCGGCCGCGCCGATCGACAGACGGCCGGATCGCGCCCGATTGCCTGTGACGATGCTCCGTCAATCCGATGGTAAATTGCGCCGCGACGGTTCGGGCGCTGCCAAAGTGCAGCCGAAACACCCCGTCGATGAGCGCGGAGGAGTGCAAGGCGCATTGGAACTCGAAGCCCACGAGCGGCAGCGTGTCGTAGAGAAGAACGTAGTATATCTTCGTAGCCACAAGGAGAAACGACGATGGCGAAAAGAGCAGCGGAAACACGACCGATTAGGAGGGCAAGATAAAAGGCCGCACGATGCGCCTCGGTCGGGTGATTGTTTTTGCTCGGAATTTTATGGCTTTTCGCAACGTGTTGCACTTCCTGCACCGTGCGACCTTACATAGTGTTTTGAAATATGGAGCTTTTTGCACATTCCGCCGACAGGCGTAAGAGGCCACTAGCCGAAGATTCAGAATTCTCCGGGAAATTGTCGATGCAGCGGGGGAGATGCATCGATAAAGCAAACGGAAGACACTTGCTCGCTACAGCTCTCTTAAGCGCGCGCTCGCAAGCGTCTTGTGGCCAAGCAACTACAACACGGGTTTAACCGCAGCCACCTTTCTCAAACTCACAGAATCTGATGCAGCCGACACTGGACGTTCGACGTTCAATTGGAGGTTTTCGAAGCGAAAATGCGCCTCAAGTGCCGCTTGAGCGCCGCGCGAGGCGAACACCAACACCACCGCCGTTCTCAGGGATGAATTCAATGCCAGCCGCTTCAAACGCGCTCTGGATCGCCTTTAGTGTAGAGGCGTGAGCGGACTTGCCTGCCTCGATACGTGTGATGGTGGCAGCTGTTACATGGGCTTCACGAGCCAAATCTCGCACGCCCCACTTCAACGCAGCTCTTGCCATTCGTATTTGCTCTTCACTGATCAAAATTAATACCTTGACATAATCTTAGGGATGCCAAATTATGTCCTCGATATAATTTGGTTCGCGTAGGCGGCTGAGCGGAGTGCGGCAACACTCCGCTTAGCCTGACCACACCCAAGCTGCCTGGAGCTCGGATCATGGCTGATTCCGACAATACCACGACTTTGTCTATCGTCACCCACAGCATGGCAATAGCAGGCCGGGCCGCTACAGCGTTTTCTCCGACAATTCGCAAGCATGGTCAGAGACCCTGCGGATGTCGTTTGGCGCAAGAGGCGGTCTGCCCATGAAAAGGCGACCCGGTTCTGCCGCCGTCGGCAGCGCGGCGAAGCCAACTGGACGCGGGGGCAGGGGGCGTGGGTGATTATCGAGCGGCGTTGCGGGTGGAAAGCGTGGCCGGTGAGCAGGCGATGAATCTGCTCGCGCGATTGTCCGAAAGGCCGGCTGCATCGCTCGGGGTTGTTGCGGCCAAGCAGGTCAATGCAATGCCGGAAGCGGAGGCCCATCCGGTGGATCGGCATGTCGGCCGGCAGATCGCGGCGATACGGGTTCAGTCGGATGTTTCGCAAGCCCAGCTCGCCCGCGCCATCGGCATCAGCTTCCAGCAGCTGCAGAAATACGAGAATGCACGCAACCGGGTCAGCGCGTCGATGCTCCATGAAATCGCGCGGTCGCTGAACGTTCCCGTCGGCCGCTTCTTCCAGGGATTGGAGGGCGAAGCGGCTGCTGCGGCGGCGCCGTTGCCGGTCGACGAGCGCCTGGAGTTCATTGCCAGCGCAGAGGGGCGGCGGCTGATCGCGGGCCTCATGCAACTGCCGCCGGGTGTGCGCCGACGTGTGTCGTCCCTGATTGCCGCGTTGGGTGAAGAGATAAAAGGTCCTCATTGCGGCTAGCGGCGGCACATGCGGGGTTGGCACAGCCACTCGTCACGGCCGGCAGCGCAATCGGGACGCTCGGCAGGCTCAAGGATACGCGCATGGAGTTGTTGCACGGCGGATTGAAGCTGCGGCAGCTGCAGGTCTTTCGCGAAGTGTTGCGGGCCGGCTCGGCGCGGCGTGCCGCAGCCGTTCTGGGCATCACCCAGCCGGCGATCAGCCAGCACGTCAAGCAATTGGAGGCGACGCTCGGCATCACCTTGTTCGAACGCTCGATCAACCGCATCCAGCCCTTGCAGCAGGCGTGGGAGTTGCTGCGCCACGTCGAGCTGGCCGTGAATGCCCTCGAACGGCTGGAAGCTTCGATCTTCGCGATGAAGAGTGACGACCGCCAGCGTGTCGCGATCGCATCGCCAGCGGTTTTCGGTTTTGTCACCCTGCCCAGGGTGGTGGCCATCATCCGCGCACAGACCAAATCGCATGTCCGCACCATCTCGGGTACCTACGACCAGGTCGGCGAGCACATCCTCGCCGGCCGTGCCGATCTCGGCATATCGCGGCTGCCCGTCGATCCATGCCTGTTCGAATGGGCGCCGCTCGGCTCGGCCCGCAATGTCTGCCTGTTCCACCCCGACCATCGCTTCTCAAGACAGGAGCGGGTGGAGGCGCATGACCTGGCCGATGAAACCATCGTCGACGTCGATCCGCGCTTTGCCTCGCATCAGATGAACATGAACGCGCTGCGCTTCGAGGGCATCGAGCCGGACATTCTGGTCGAATACGATTCCAGCGGCAATCAGGCGGGCTTTGTCTCGGCAGGGCTTGGCGTGTCGATCACCAACGACATCCTGGCGCGCGAATATGCTGCCTTCGGCCTGCAGATGCGGCCGGTCGAACCCTCGGCGCTCTATCATTATGTCGCGATCTGGC
>NZ_PJRO01000026.1:0-2500 GCF_002858745.1 Mesorhizobium loti
GGCCTTAAGAGAAGTATTGAGAAGATATACGTGCATTTAGCAGACCTGGCAGCGACCTACTCTCCCGCGTCTTGAGACGAAGTACCATTGGCGCTGGAGCGTTTCACGGCCGAGTTCGGAATGGGATCGGGTGCAGCCGCTCCGCCATAACCACCAGGTCGGCAAAACGCACGTATTATCGAGAAGCTGTTTTGTGCCAATGCGATCAGCATTTGCTTTCGGGCTTAGCCCGCAAGGCCGACATGGCCGTCGCGGCTGTTGCCGCGCCCCGTCCGGAGGCCAGCCCGACAAAGTCGGGCGAACGGCCGTGAGGACAGGAGAAGCAAATGCTCATCTTCGATGAGCATGAGGAATGAGAACGATCAAGCCGATCGAACTATTAGTACCGGTAAGCTTCAAGCGTTGCCGCTCTTCCACACCCGGCCTATCAACGTGGTCGTCTTCCACGGTTCTCAGGGAATACTCGTTTCAAGGTGGGTTTCCCGCTTAGATGCCTTCAGCGGTTATCCCGTCCGTATATAGCTACCCTGCTATGCGGCTGGCGCCACAACAGGTCCACCAGAGATACGTCCATCCCGGTCCTCTCGTACTAGGGACAGATCCTTTCAATATTCCTACACCCACGGCAGATAGGGACCGAACTGTCTCACGACGTTCTGAACCCAACTCACGTACCGCTTTAAATGGCGAACAGCCATACCCTTGGGACCTGCTCCAGCCCCAGGATGCGATGAGTCGACATCGAGGTGCCAAACAACCCCGTCGATATGGACTCTTGGGGGTCATCAGCCTGTTATCCCCGGCGTACCTTTTATCCGTTGAGCGATGGCCCTTCCACGCGGGACCACCGGATCACTATGACCGACTTTCGTCTCTGCTCGACTTGTCAGTCTCGCAGTCAGGCAGGCTTATGCCATTGCACTCAGCGAACGATTTCCGACCGTTCTGAGCCCACCATCGCGCGCCTCCGTTACTCTTTAGGAGGCGACCGCCCCAGTCAAACTACCCACCATACATTGTCCCGGACCCGGATAACGGGCCGCGGTTAGACATCCATAGTAATAAGGGTGGTATTTCAAGGGTGGCTCCACCAAGGCTGGCGCCCTGGCTTCAAAGCCTACCACCTATCCTACACATGCCACTACGAATGCCAATGTAAAGCTATAGTAAAGGTGCACGGGGTCTTTCCGTCTAACCGCAGGAACCCCGCATCTTCACGGGGAATTCAATTTCACTGAGTCTATGCTGGAGACAGCGGGGAAGTCGTTACGCCATTCGTGCAGGTCGGAACTTACCCGACAAGGAATTTCGCTACCTTAGGACCGTTATAGTTACGGCCGCCGTTTACTGGGGCTTCGATTCAGAGCTTGCACCCCTCCTCTTAACCTTCCAGCACCGGGCAGGCGTCAGACCCTATACGTCGCCTTGCGGCTTCGCAGAGCCCTGTGTTTTTGATAAACAGTCGCTACCCCCTGGTCTGTGCCACCCTCCAATGCTTGCGCATAGAAGGGTCACGCTTCTTCCGAAGTTACGCGTGCAATTTGCCGAGTTCCTTCAGCATAGTTCTCTCAAGCGCCTTGGTATACTCTACCTGACCACCAGTGTCGGTTTCGGGTACGGTCTATAAGTGGGAGCTATTTCCTGGAACCGCTCCGCTGCCCAACCAATCCGATAAGGTTGAACAACTTGTGCAATCCGTCACTACCCACAGGCCCACGAATATTAACGTGGTTCCCATCGACTACGCATTTCTGCCTCGTCTTAGGGGCCGGCTAACCCTGCTCAGATTAACTTTAAGCAGGAACCCTTGGTCTTTCGGCGGGGGAGTCTCTCACTCCCCTTACGTTACTCATGTCAGCATTCGCACTTCCGATACCTCCAGGAGCCCTCACGGGTCTCCCTTCACTGGCTTACGGAACGCTCCGCTACCGCTCGCATTGCTGCGAACCCTAAGCTTCGGTGTATGGCTTTAGCCCCGTTACATTTTCGGCGCAAAGACCCTTATTTAGACCAGTGAGCTGTTACGCTTTCTTTAAATGATGGCTGCTTCTAAGCCAACATCCTGGTTGTTTTGGGATCCTCACATCCTTTCCCACTTAGCCATAACTTGGGGACCTTAGCTGTAGGTCAGGGTTGTTTCCCTTTTCACGACGGACGTTAGCACCCGCCGTGTGTCTGCCGACTAGTACTCCTGGGTATTCAGAGTTTGCTTAGGTTTGGTAATCCGGTGAGGACCCCTAGCCCATGCAGTGCTTTACCCCCCAGGGTATTCGGTCGACGCTCTACCTAAATAGATTTCGCGGAGAACCAGCTATTTCCGAGTTTGATTGGCCTTTCACCCCTAGCCACAAGTCATCCCGAACTATTGCAACAGTTATGGGTTCGGTCCTCCAGTAGGTGTTACCCTACCTTCAACCTGCTCATGGCTAGATCACTCGGTTTCGGGTCTAATGCGTCGAACTGAACGCCCTGTTCAGACTCGCTTTCGCTGCGCCTACAC
>NZ_PJRO01000027.1 GCF_002858745.1 Mesorhizobium loti
GCCTTGCCGAAGACGCTTCACACATCAACCCGAATGGCGGCGCCATCGCGCTCGGCCATCCGCTCGGCATGAGTGGCGCCCGCATCACCGGCACGGCTGCGCTGGAACTGAGGGAACGCAACGCCCGCCTCGCCCTCGCCACCATGTGCATCGGCGTCGGACAGGGCATCGCCATCGCGCTCGAACGCGTGTGAGCGCAAAGGCGTTTTAACCCAATCGGCTTTTGTCACACAAATGCTCGTTGCCGGGCCGAGAGGCGCCGGATATGGTTGTTCGAGGCTTCAACAAATAAGGCCTGCCGGCGCAACGACGTCGCGTCCCACAAGGGGAACAGGGGCGACGAAACAAGGAAAATCGAAGATGATGATGCACAAGATCGCTCTCCGCTCGCGCACCTTCCTGACCGGTGCCGCGCTTGCCGCCCTGGTCTATGCTGGAGCACCGGCGCTGGCCGACACCCCGCCCGACACGCTGGTCCAGGCCTGGGCAATCGATGACATCATCTCGCTCGACCCGGCCGAAGCCTTCGAGCTGTCGACCGGCGAAATCACCGGCAATACCTACGACATGCTGGTCCGCCTCGATGCCAACGACACCACCAAGGTGGTCGGCGGCATCGCTGAAAGCTGGACCGTCTCGGACGACGCACTGACCTATACCTTCAAGCTGAAGCCGGGCCTGAAGTTCGCTTCCGGCAATGCGATCAGCGCCGAAGATGTCGCCTGGTCGTTCGAGCGCGCCGTCAAGCTCAACAAGAGCCCCGCCTTCATCATCCAGCAGTTCGGGCTCACCGCCGACAACGTCGCCGAAAAGGCCAAGGCGGCGGATGCCTCCACCTTCGTCTTCACGGTCGACAAGGCTTATGCACCGAGCTTCGTGCTGAACTGCCTGACCGCCACCGTCGGTGCCATCGTCGACAGCAAGCTGGTCAAGGAACATGTCGCGGCCGCCACGCCGAGCGCCGACTACAAGTTCGACAATGATTTCGGCAATGCCTGGCTGAAGACCAACTACGCCGGTTCCGGTCCGTACAAGACCCGCGAATGGCGTGCCAACGAGGTCGTGGTGCTGGAGCGCAACGACAACTACTACGGCACCAAGGGCAACATGACCCGCGTCATCTACCGCCACGTCAAGGAAAGTGCCGCGCAGCGCCTGCTGCTGGAGAAGGGCGATATCGACATCGCGCGCAACCTGCAGCCGGGCGACTATGAGGCCGTCGGCAAGAACGCCGATCTCGCCACCGCCTCGGTGCCGAAGAGCACTGTCTACTACGTCAGCCTCAACCAGAAGAATCCTAACCTCGCCAAGCCGGAAGTGCGGGAAGCGTTCAAATATCTGATCGACTACGACGCGCTCGGCGACACGCTGCTCAAGGGCATCGGCGTGGTGCACCAGAACTTCCTGCCTAAGGGTATCCTCGGCTCGGTGGACGGCAAACCGTACAAGCTCGACATCGCCAAGGCGAAGGAACTGCTGGAGAAGGCAGGCCTGAAGGATGGCTTCACCATCACGCTCGACACACGCAGCGGCCAGCCGGAATCCGGCGTTGCCGAGTCGATCCAGCAAACCGCGGCGCAGGCCGGCATCAAGATCGAGCTGGTACCGGAAGACTTCAAGCAGCTGCTGACCCGCTACCGCGCCCGCCAGCATGATGCGGCGATCCTGATGTGGGGTGTCGACTATTGGGATCCGAACTCCAACTCGGAGACTTTCGCCACCAACCCGAACAATGCCGACGATTCCATGAACAAGACGCTGGCCTGGCGCAATGCCTGGGACGTGCCTGCGGACATCCAGAAAGAGTCGGCGGCAGCGTTGCTTGAGCGTGATCCTGCCAAGCGTACCCAGATGTACCAGGACGTTCAGACGAAGATCCGCGAACAGGGTCCGTTCAATTTCATCTGGCAGCAGACCGAGGTTGCCGGCCTGCGCAAGAATGTTCAGGGCTTCAAGCTCGGGCCGACCTTCGACACCAATTTCGTGGCGCCGGTGACCAAGTAACGAACCGGAAAGTCCGGATTCTTGTCCCTCGCCGAACCAACCTTCCATGACCAAGGGCGGAGGCGCAAAAGCGCTTCCGCCCTTGCGCTTGCGCTTTTGCGCTTCGTGTTCATTGCCGCGGCCACCTTCCTTGGGCTGATCGCAGTGACCTTCTTCATCGGTCGCGTCATGCCGATTGATCCGGTGCTGGCGATCGTCGGAGACCGTGCGCCGGCAAGCGTCGTCGCGGCGGCGCGCCAGCAATACGGCTTCGACCTGCCGGTCTGGCAGCAGTTTTTCCTCTACCTGAAGAAGGCGTTGGCCGGTGATTTCGGGACTTCGGTGCTGTCGACCTATCCGGTCATGCAGGATATCCGCCGCGTCTTTCCGGCGACGCTGGAGCTCGCGACCGTCGGCACGCTGATTGGCCTGCTGTTTGGCATCCCGCTCGGCGTGCTGGCGGCGGTCAAACGCGGCTCGTTCATCGACCAGGCCGTGCGCGTCGTCGGCCTGATCGGTTATTCGATGCCTATCTTCTGGCTTGGCCTGCTCGGTCTTCTCGTCTTCTACGCAAGGCTCGGCTGGGTCGAAGGCCCAGGTCGTATCGGCATTGCCTACGAATACACCTTCACGCCGGTCACCGGCCTCTATCTGGTCGACGCCATCATCCAGCGTGACTGGGGCGCATTCCGCGACGTGTTCTCGCACATCATCCTGCCGGCATCGCTGCTCGGCTATACATCGATGGCCTATATCAGCCGCATGACGCGTTCCTTCATGCTGAACGAACTCAGCCAGGAGTATGTCGTCGCCGCGCGCGCCAAGGGCCTGTCGGAAGCGCGCATCATCTGGGGCCATGCGCTGCGTAACGCAGCGGTGCCATTGGTGACGGTGATTGTGCTGTCCTACGCCACGCTGCTCGAGGGATCGGTGTTGACCGAAGTGGTGTTCTCCTGGCCGGGCATCGGGCTCTATCTCACCAATTCGCTGCAGAACGCCGATATGAATGCCGTACTCGGAGCCACCATTGTCGTCGGTGCGGTGTTCATTGCCCTCAACCTCTTGTCGGACCTGCTCTACCAGCTTCTCGATCCGAGGACGCGGTCATGAGCATAGCCCAGACCTCCAAGATGAACTGGCGCGAATGGTTGCTGTCGGAGCGGCCGCAATCGCGCGCGCAGGCGCGGCTCGGCCGCTCCTACATGACCTGGCGTCGCTTCACCGCCAACAAACTGGCCGTGATCGGGCTCTTCATCATCCTGGCGCTGGTGTTCGTCGCCATCTTCGCCGGCCTGCTGGCGCCTTACTCGCCGGTGGTGGGCGATCTGCGCGGCGCACGCCTGCTGGCGCCCGACTGGACGCACTGGATGGGAACCGACGATCAGGGGCGCGATATCCTCTCGCGCGTCATCTACGGTTCGCGGCTGACGCTTTATGTCATCGTGCTGGTTGCGCTAATCGCCGCGCCGATCGGCCTCATCGTCGGGACTGTCGCCGGCTATGCGGGCGGCTGGACCGATGCGATCCTGATGCGCATCACCGACATCTTCCTCGCCTTTCCGAAGCTGATCCTGGCGCTGGCCTTCGTCGCAGCGCTCGGACCCGGCATCGAGAACGCCATCATCGCCATCGCCATCACCTCATGGCCACCTTATGCCCGCATCGCCCGCGCCGAGACGCTGATGGTGCGCAATTCCGATTACATCAAAGCCGTCGAGATCATGGGAGCGTCGCCCGGACGCATTGTCTTGCGCCACATCATGCCGATGTGCATTTCGTCGCTGATCGTGCGCGTCACCCTCGACATGGCCGGCATCATCATCATCGCCGCGGGCCTCGGCTTCCTTGGCCTCGGCGCACAACCGCCTCTGCCCGAATGGGGTGCGATGATCGCGTCTGGCCGCCGTTTCATCCTCGACCAGTGGTGGGTGGCGGCCATGCCCGGCATGGCCATCCTCATCGTCAGCCTCGGCTTCAACCTGCTGGGTGACGGCCTGCGCGATGCGCTCGATCCAAGGAGCTCGGGCCAATGAGCGCTGCGAAGAACCTGCTCGAGGTCGACAACCTCAAGGTCCGCTTTCCCACCCGCACCGGTGTCATCGAAGCGGTGCGCGGTGTGTCCTTCACGCTCGGCCGCGAACGGCTCGGCATCGTCGGTGAATCCGGCTCCGGAAAATCCCAGACCGGCCGTGCCATCATGGGGCTCACCGATCCGCGTGCCGAAGTGACGGCAGATCGGCTGGAGTTCGATGGGATCGATCTTTTGTCATTGCCGGCCCGCGAGCGAAGGGCGCTGCGCGGCAAGCGTGTCGCCATGATCCTGCAGGATCCCAAATATTCACTCGATCCCGTCATCAGCATCGGCCGCCAGATCGTCGAAACCCTGCGCACCCATGAGAAGGTCTCCAGGGCCGAAGCAAGGGAACGTGCCCTCGACATGCTGGCAGCCGTGCAGATCCGCGATCCGAAACGTGTCTTCGATCTCTATCCGCATGAAGTCTCGGGCGGCATGGGCCAGCGCGCCATGATCGCCATGATGCTGATCGCCGGACCGGAGCTTTTGATCGCCGACGAGCCGACCTCGGCGCTCGATGTGACGGTGCAGCTCGATGTGCTGGCCATCCTCGACAGACTGGTCTCGACACGTGGCATGGGCCTGATCTTCATCTCGCATGATCTGCGGCTCGTCTCCTCCTTCTGCGACCGTGTCGTGGTCATGTATGCCGGCAAGGTGGTGGAACAGCTGCCGGCCTCTGAGCTGGCCAACGCCCAACATCCCTACACCCAAGGCCTGCTCGACTGCATGCCGAAGATCGGCAACGACCGGCATCCCCTGCCGGTGCTGGCACGCAAGGCGGAGTGGGCGGCATGACGGCGACACTTCTGGCAGACAAGGTCGAGGTTGTCTTCGA
>NZ_PJRO01000028.1 GCF_002858745.1 Mesorhizobium loti
CAACCGTGGTGGTGCCGCTGTAGGTGTTGGCACCCGACAGCGTCAGGGTTCCGGCACCGGTCTTGGTCAGGCCGCCGGCACCGGTGATGTCGGCAGCGATGCCCGCGGCAAAACCATTGCTGTCGAAAATACCGCCGCCCGCCTGCAGTGTCACCGCGCGGGTTGCTGCGACGTCGAAGGCGGTGTCGTAACGCAGCGTGCCACCATTGAAGGTCAGCCCGCCGGCGGCATCGCCGAGATTGCCGTCGCTGGCGACGGCGATGGTGCCCTTGTTGAAGAAGGTGCCACCCGAATAGCTGTTGGCGCCATCCAGAACCAGCACGCCGCTGCCGTTCTGCACCAGCTGGCCATGGCTGCCTGCCTTGTCGGAGACGGCACCGGAGAAAGTGTAGGTGTCGGAGCGGTTGAAGGCGAGCGTGCCGCCGAGCTGGACATCACCGAGGATCGAACCCGCAGTGCCCCCATTGCCGAGTTGCAGCGTGCCTGCCTCGACGACGGTGCCATCGCCATAGGTGTTGTCATTGGTCAGGATCAGCGTGCCGGCACCTGTCTTGTGCAAGGTGCCGGGATCGGTCTGGTCGGCAATGACACCGGAGATGGTCATGGTGTGGCCGTTGGTGTCGATGGTGCCGTAGCTCGGGCTGACCTCGAAACGGTTGGCGAAGGACAGGCCATCCGCTCCGGCCTGGAACACGCCGGCATCGTTCAACAACACACGGCCACTGCCGACCGCGCTGTTGTTGGTCACGATCAGGGTTGTCGCAGGTCCACCGAAACGGCCAACCGAGGTGCCGCCATTGTATGCGTTCGCCCCCGACAGGGTCAGGGTTCCGCCTTCGAGCGTGAGTTTGCCGAAGGAGCTTGGGTTGCAGCCGATACCGCACTCGCTGATTGTGCCGGAGAAGATACCGTTCGCGGCGGTGATCCGGAGATCGTGATCGCCGATACGGATCTCGCCGCTGCCACTCAGCGTCTTGAATGTGGAAGGCGACGAGCTCCCCGCGATGTCGAACAGGCCGTTCACGACAAGGCTACTGGATGACGACAGGCTGCCATTGTTGACAAGCCAGAGGCCGCCGCCCTGCTCGATCGTGGTCGTGCCCGTGTATGTGCTGGCGCCGGACAGGTATTGCGATGCACCGCGCGCGATCGTCACGCCGCCACCCGTTCCTCCGCCGAGGCCGCCATCCTGGATCGAACCGATAAACGGATTTGAGGGGCCGCCGGCATCAGTGATGGTGAGCGTCTTGGAGCCGAGCGCCACAACGCCATAACCCGATGGCCCGAACAGCTGGCGGACACTGGTTCCGTTGGTCGTTTGGGAGATGTCGAAGGTGCCGCTGACCATGACGAAGGAAGATGCGGAGATGGAACCACTGCCCTTTAGCGCCAGCGTCCCTGAAATCCCCGTTGTACCGGTATAGGTGTTGACGCCCGACAGGGTTTGCGTGCCGGCGCCAATGTCAATCTGGCCGTCGCCGACGATCACGCCTGCGAATTCGGTGGAGCCATTGGTGATCCCCAATCCCTTGTCGCCCAGTCGGACGGTTCCAGAGGACGTTCCGGCAAGGCTGTTGATCCAGGTAAGGCCAGAGGTGCTCACGCCGGAAATATCCAATATGCCGTTTTCAATATTCACGACGCTCGACATGCCGATGTTGCCGATATCCTTCAGCGCCAGTGTGCCGCCCTTGACCGTGGTGGCGCCGGTATAGTCGTTGACGGTCGAAAGGATCAGCGTGCCGCTGCCGAATTTGTCGAGACCGATGCCGGCAGCACCCGTCAGGATCGAGGC
>NZ_PJRO01000029.1 GCF_002858745.1 Mesorhizobium loti
TCAATCGATATCGAAAGAGACGCCCTGGGCGAGCGGCAGGGCCTTTGAGTAGTTCACGGTGTTGGTGGCGCGACGCATATAGGCCTTCCACGCATCCGAACCGCTCTCACGACCGCCGCCAGTCTCCTTCTCGCCACCGAACGCACCGCCGATCTCGGCACCCGAGGTGCCGATGTTGACGTTGGCGATGCCGCAGTCCGAGCCGTCGGCGCTCAGGAAACGCTCCGATTCCTGCAGGTCGCGCGTGAAGATCGACGACGACAGCCCGGCACCCACCGCATTGTGCAGGTCGAGTACGGCGTCGAAGTCGGAATACTTCATCACATAGAGGATCGGCGCGAAGGTCTCTTCCAGCACAGGACCGGCCTGCTTCGGCATTTCGACCAGGGCCGGACGCACATAATAGGCATCGGCATGACCGTTCTCGACACGGGCCCCGCCGGTGACCTTGCCGCCATGCTCGCCGGCCTGCTTCAGCGCCTTCTGCATATTGTCGAAGGCTGCCTTGTCGATCAGCGGGCCGACCAGCGAGGAGGTCTCGAGTGGATTGCCGACCGAGACGCTCTCATAGGCCTTCTTCAGGCGCGGCACGAGTTGGTCATAGACGCTGTCATGCACGAACAGGCGGCGCAGCGTGGTGCAGCGCTGGCCGGCGGTGCCCATGGCGCCGAAGGCAATGGCGCGCAGCGCCATGTCGAGATCGGCACTGGGCGTCACGATGCCGGCATTGTTGCCGCCGAGCTCCAGCACCGCACGGGCGAAACGTTTGGCCAGGCGCGGACCGACCTCACGGCCCATGCGGGTCGAGCCGGTGGCCGAGACCAGCGGCACCCTGGCATGATCGACCAGCACCTCGCCGATGGCGCGCTCGCCGATCAGCACCGGCGCCAGGTTGGCCGGGGCATCGGCACCGAAACGCTTGACGGCACGGGCGAAGATCGCCTCGCAGGCGAGTGCCGTCAGCGGCGTCTTCTCCGAAGGCTTCCACACCACGGCATCACCGCAGACCAGGGCAAGGGCGGCATTCCATGACCACACCGCGACGGGGAAGTTGAAGGCCGAGATGACACCGACGACGCCGAGCGGATGCCAGGTTTCCATCATGCGATGGCCGGGACGTTCGGTGGCGATGGTCAGGCCATACAACTGACGCGACAGACCGACAGCGAAATCGCAGATGTCGATCATCTCCTGGACTTCGCCGAGACCTTCCGAAGGGATCTTGCCGACTTCGATCGACACCAGGCGGCCGAGCTCGGCCTTGTGGGCGCGCAGTTCCTCTCCCAGCAGGCGCACCAGTTCGCCGCGCTTTGGGCCCGGTACCAGGCGCCA
This sequence comes from Mesorhizobium loti, assembly GCF_002858745.1. GTDB lineage: Bacteria > Pseudomonadota > Alphaproteobacteria > Rhizobiales > Rhizobiaceae > Mesorhizobium > Mesorhizobium loti_F. The sequence goes on from NZ_PJRO01000029.1 coordinate 1,333, forward strand.
GGCCTTGAAGGCCTCATGGGCGGCGTCGATCACCTTGTTGGCCTCGGCTGCCGAGACAGTCTTCAGCCCGGCCAGCTGCTCACCCGTCACCGGGCTGCGCACCACCAGGTCGCCCCCAGAAAGCACATCCCCGGCAACCCCCAGCTTCCCAAGCAGATCTGCCGTTTCCTTCGCTACCGTCATCACATTCACCTTTC
>NZ_PJRO01000003.1 GCF_002858745.1 Mesorhizobium loti
ATGGTCACGCTCGAATTGACGAGAACATTCACACCTAAACAACAGACATCCGAAGATACCCGATGCTCGGTAGTATTATTCTCACCAGAAACGTGATCCGCCAAAGTCTCGTTCGAACCGAAACCCTTTCAGGCTCCAAGTTCAGCAGGACTCTGCCGCCCACGTTTCTCTTTCTTCTTTATTCAATTGTCAAAGAACTGACATCGCAAACGCAATGTCGTGGCCCGTTCCGCTTCGCAGCTCCAGGCCAATAGAGTGTCGCTCACGCGGCTCTCTTGAATTTCTCTTCGAGGGTTTTTGGAAGCGAACTTCGCTGTCGCCAGCGGCGCACCGCCCTCGTTGATGAGGCGTATATAGTCGCCCCCCGCTCGAAGTGTCAACAATGATTCCGAAGTTTTTTGAATTTTTTACGACAAATAATTCTAGCGTTTTTTTTCAATCAGCTCTTATCCCGCCAGCCCTCCTTGAGAAGATCCGGGGACAGGCCCTCTTGAAAGCCGACCAATGTTCGCGGGCTAAGCGACGGGATGCCTAGCAAACGCCTTGGATGGGGTTTGTCCAAACGTGTTTCGCATCACCGGCGGTCTTCCCGCCATCAATCCGGTGGAAGGCGACCCCGCGCGGTCGGCTTCGACCGGCCAAGCCCTATTGCCGCCGTATTGGAAGAAGAGAGCAGTTTGGCGAAGGCAGCCGCGCTGCGCCCTATCCACCGCTCCTATATAAGAAGCGGCGCATCATAGAGCGGGAGGCGGGGCTTGAGTTCCTGCACACGTACGGGGCTTTCGTTGACTTCGTCTGCTGCGGCAGGCAAATGTCATGACCTTGCAAGAGAACAGAGAAGAACCCGCCTGGGGAAGAAACCGCCTTTTTGAATGCAGGACACGGACGAGGTCATAGCCGTACTCGGCAACGAGCCGCCGCTGATCGCGGACGGTCGCAGCGGTCCTCCGGACCGCCGCGAGGTTTCGGCGCGATGGTTGTCCGGTACGTTTCTCACAGGCATTACCTCTTCCGTCCTCATGGGCGTGGCCCTGGTCGCTGCCCTTGATGGGCGCCAGCAATTGGCAACACCGCCGGAAATCGCCGAACTGGCCAGCCTGGCCGATGGCGGCGAATCGGGCGAAGAGGCAAAAACCACGCGCCTCGTTGCGCCGCGCCAGATCGCCAAGGCCAAGGACCGGCGGCGCATGGAAGTCTCGATGGTCACCAAGGTCGGCGACCGCGACGTCATCAACACCATGCCCTTTGTACAGGTGAAGATGGCGTTGGCTGCCAACCACACCACTAACAAGTCTTACCCCGCCTTCGATCCGCTCCAGGTCTTCCGCGACGACGGTTCGGACTCATCCAATCCCGCAGCGATGCCGGCCGGCCAGATCTACGGCGCCAAGGTCGAAAGCGAGATGAGCCTCAAGACTATCGATTTCCCGATTGCCACCGCAGCTTTCGATGAAAAGAGCGATCTCTCTGCCGACGAGGTCGAGAAGGTGGTCCGGGGTGCCAGCGCCGGGCTCGGCGACGGTGCAGTCCAGGTCGCGGCGCTCCACTATGTCGATCCACAGCGTTTCGGTGATCAGCTTTCGCAATCGATCGCCGGTTCCTACGACGTCAGGATTGTGCCCGAAAATGTTTCAGTGGCGCCGCGCGCCGAAACCGAGACGGAGGCACTGACTTTCGCCGAAGACATCATCCCATTCACCAAGGACCGCGATATCGCGGAGGCCTTTTCCAGTTCCGGCTATACCAATTCCGACGCCTTCGGCATGGCTGAGGCGATCGGCAAGCTGCTCAACACCACGGCGCTGAAGGCGGGTACCGTACTGCGCGTCGGCCTGGAAGTGCGCGGCGATGCCGCCAAGGTGGTTCGCACCGGTGTCTACGACCGGACCCGCCACATCGTCACCATTGCACTCGACGACCGTGGCCAGTTCGTTCCGGCCGAGGAACCTGACCCCAATCCCGAACTGCAGACCGCCTTCGACGATTCTCCGCCGGTGGTGGTGCGCGGCAACCTGCCAAGCATCTATGATGGCATCTACCGTGCCGCCTATTCTTATGGACTGTCTACCAAGATGGCCCAGCAGGTCATCAAGATCCTGGCCTCCGATGTTGATTACCAAGCGCGGCTGACTTCCAGCGATCGCCTCGAAGTTCTGTTCTCACAACCCGACAGCGACGACCAGGCTTCCGAAGATTCGGAGCTTCTCTACGTGTCGGCCAGCATTGGCGGCATGGCCCGCACGCTCTACCGGTTCCAGCTTCAGGACGGCAGCACCGACTACTTCGACGAGAACGGCCGCAGCGCCGAACAATTCCTGCTGCGTAAAGCAGTGCCCAACGGCACCTTCCGTTCCGGCTTCGGCGCCCGTCGCCATCCGATTCTGGGCTATGTCAGAATGCACACCGGCGTCGACTGGGCAGCCCCTACCGGCACGCCGATCATCGCGGCAGGCAACGGCGTTGTCGAAAAGGCCGGCTGGGCGGCAGGCTATGGCAAACAGACGATCCTTCGCCACGCCAATGGCTATGAGACATCCTACAACCACCAGAGCGCCTTTGCACGCGGCGTCCAGCCTGGGGCCCGCGTCCGACAGGGCCAGGTGATCGGCTATGTCGGCACCACTGGTCTTTCGACCGGAGCGCACCTTCACTATGAGCTCATGGTCAACGGCACCAAAGTCGACCCGATGCGTGTGCGGCTACCCACCGGCAAGGTTCTGCAGGGCGACGACCTCGTTGCCTTCAAGCGCGAGCGCGAGCGCATCGACGACCTTTTGAAGCAGCAAAATGGCACTGGCCTCAAAGTTGCCAGCGCGGGCGCGGCCACCAGCAAATAGCAGTTTCCCGGAGCGGCCAACGATTTAGTTGGCAATGGCGCTGTTTTGCAAATCGCCACGTCCCGACAAGCCACGCCGCGATGGCTTGGCTGCATACATCGCCTGATCCGCTGCATTGATGAGCGCTTCGGCATTCTCGCCATCATCCGGGAAAACCGCGATGCCAACCGTGGCGCCGACCTCCAGTTGCACTTCGCCGACCTGCCGCACCTTGCTTATGTCACGCGAAAGCCGCTGCGACAGGAAAAGCACGGATTCGCGGCCGGGCACTGCCGACACGATCACACCGAACTCATCGCCGCCAAGCCGTGCTGCCGTCGCTCCCGCCGGTGCGGCCTGGGCAATCTGTTGCGCGACATCGATCAGCACTTCGTCGCCGACCGCATGCCCATGCATGTCGTTGACCGGCTTGAAACGATCGAGGTCGATGAACAGGACGGCACAATTCGACCGGGACTGCACAGCACTTTCGATTGCATGAGCCAGTGCTTCGCGGAAACGCCTGCCATTGGCGAGGCCGGTCAACGGATCGTGCCGAGCTGAATCATGAGCCAGTCGTTCCGCCGCCTCGCGGCGCTTGATTTCACGGCCAAGCTGCCTCGTCCTGATAGCCAGGAAAACCAGGGACACGACACCGACACACAGAAGTAGAGCAAGGACTTCGTCCAGTTGCCAGTCCTCGTGGGCACGTGTGACCTGATAGAGCCAGTCGAAAAGATTGACTGTCACGGCGAATGCAAAGAGCCCACCCACCACCAGTATCCACAAACCGGCAAGCATGAGCACGCGCCGATCAGGCCATCGGTGATCGCCCGCAGCAATCTCGGAAGAATCCAGCTGCCAACGCAGATCATTCTTCGACATGAATGCCCCCACTCGACGACAGGATCACGCCGTGTGTCTGTTTCGAACTTTAGCACATCAGAGGCAGCAAATATCGGTCAATAGACGTACGACGCCTTTTGCCATCGATCACCACCGGCGCGGTCCAATGTTCAATGGCCCCTTGCCGCAATCGATACATTTTTAATGAGCGAGCGGATCTGCCGGCTCTCCATCGCGCAGAGCAGGTGGCTGCGTCAGCCAGGCGGTTGCTGCGGCAATGAAGCACATGACTGACGCGATCGCGGCGACGGCCTGGAAGGCTCGGCCTGTCGCAGCGATCCGTACTGCCTCCATTGCAGGTTCAATGCTGGTTTCCGGCAACGCCCCGAATTCCATGCCGCTCGCTGCACCGCTGGTCGCTGCGTAGACAAGCCCGGCCACGGCACCGAGCGCTGCTACTGCCATCAGCCCGGCAATACGCGCCACTGCATTGTTAATGCCGGATGCCGCGCCAGTGTCCTTGTCATCAACCGATGTCATGATCGCCGTCGACAAAGGTGACACGACCAGCGCCATGCCCAACCCCGTCAGCGTCATCAACGGAAAGATCCCGCTCCAGAAACCGTGAAAATTCGTGCCGGCAAGGAAAGCGAGGCCGCCGTTGGCGATACCGACGATGAAACTACCCGCGGCAATCGGCAGGCGCGCGCCAGTTTGGTCCGACCACCTGCCGACGGGACCCGACAGCAGCGCGATGGCAACCGATAGCGGCAGGAAGATGAAACCGGCTTCCGCCGTGCTCAACCCCCATCCGGCGATCAGAAGCATCGGCAGATAGAACAAAACCGCCGAGAGCGCGAAATAGAGAAAGAAGGTTGCGGCATTGGCGCCGGAGAAGGCAGTGATCCGAAAAAGCCTGAGGTCGACCATCGGCTCCCGATGACGGCTCTCCCACAGAAGAAAGACCGCAAGTGCCGCAAGGCCAACCAGAAAGGCAATCATGTTGACCGCCATCGAGCTATTGCCGCCTTCCGCGCTCATCGCAGTCAAGCCATAAGCCATACCTCCGAAGGCCAGCGTTGCGAGTGCCGCGCCGCCGAGATCCAGCCCTTTTTTCTGGGCGGGCGAATCGGCCGGTACCTTGGCAAGCAGCAACCAGATGGCAAAGGCGCCCAACGGCAGGTTGATGGCAAAGATCATCCGCCAGACGCCTGCGCCGAAACTGGACAGAACCAGACCGCCGACGACCGGACCGAGCGCGGTGGTAAGTGCTGAGGCCGCCGCCCAAATGCCGATGGCGCGGCCGCGCTCAGCCTTGGGATAGGCCTTGGCAATGATGGCGAGACTACCGGGAACCATGACGGCAGCACCGATGCCCTGGATCGCCCGAGATAGAATGAGCAGCGGCGCGGTCGGCGCGAGCGCGCAGGCGATTGATGCCAAAATGAACAGCGCGATTCCGGCAACGAAGGCGCGACGCAGGCCAAACCGGTCACCTGCAGCTCCCCCGGCCAGGATCAGCGCTGACAGCGTCAATGCATAGGCATTGGAAATCCACTGGGCCTCGACAAGGCTTGCGCCAAGATTGGCGCGCAGCACCGGCATGGCAATCGAAAGCACGGAACCATCGATGAAGCCCAGCGCGGAAGCGAGAATGGCGGCGACCAGCACATAGCGACGGCTGCGCTGCGGGCAGAAGGTTTCCGTCGAAGCCAATCCGCCGAGAACGCTGGCATCCATACCCGTATCGCCGCTCGCCTGCATGGCTTTGCATAGCGCAGCGTCGCGCAAACCGGTATCGATTTTCGGACGCAACACTGCGCGAAATCGAAAACGAGATGCGCTTGTCGCTTGGAAGAGATCCTATTCGACGAAGTCGACCGGCACGCCGGGCTTCACCAGCCTGGCGAGTTCGGCGGCATCCCAATTGGTCAGGCGCACGCAGCCATGGCTTTCTGTCTTGCCGATTTTCGAGGGTTCCGGCGTGCCGTGGATGCCATAGGTCGGCTTGTCCAGCGCGATCCAGATCGAACCGACCGGGCCGTTCGGTCCCGGCGGGATGGTCAACACCTTGTCGTTGGCGCCCTGCCTGAAATTGATCTTGGGATTGTAGGTGTAGTTCGGGTCGAAGGCGACGCGCGACACAGCATGCGTGCCGGTGGGCGACGGCGTATCGGACGAGCCGATCGTCGCCGGATAGGCTGCGACCAGCTTGCCTGATGCGTCATAAGCCCGGACCTGCTTGCGCCCCTTGTCGGCAATGATGTGCGTCACGGGCGTCTGCGCCAGCCGACCAAAATTGACCACTTTGACCAGCGTGCCCGGGCGGTTGAAATTGACGCCCGGATTGATCGCCTTGAGATACGCTTCATCCATATGGAACCGTTCGGCCAACGCCTCGGTCACCGAAGTGAAGCTCATGCGCTCCAGCGTCGCTTTCTGACTGTAATCCTCCGGGATGGAAGCGACATAAGGGCCCGCGGCATCCTCGGCGGTGATGGAGTAGGTGGCGAAAGCCGGGCCTCCCAATTTCTCGAGTTCCGCCTTGATGGCCGCGGCATCGGTCGATTTCAGATTGCTGCCGGTAATTTCGCGATAAGCGGCCAGCGCCTTGTCCATGTTGGAGCCGAAACGCCCGTCGATGGCACCGGGGGAAGCACCGGAGCGGTCGAGCAGGACCTGTAACGCGGCAATATCCTCGCGCGCGCCCAGCGACAGCGAAGGATTGACCGTCGACTTGCCTCCGGTGGATGGCTCGCCTGGAGCGATCGAACCGTCAGGTGAGGTTGGTTGCGCTGGGTCGATCGAGGCTTCCTTCAGCGGCTGACGCTCTACCGGCGGCGGCGCTGGAATGCCTTCGGGGCTGGCCGGCAAAGGATCGCCGTAGCGATCCCGTTGTCCGGGTGCCGGCGGAAAGGTCTCGACCATGCCGCTGTCAGGAGGAGCATTGTCGTAAAATCCGCCGTCATCCTCCGGATACTGATTGGCACGCTGGTCTTCCAGCTGCCTGCGGCGGAAGCGGGCCATGTCCTCCGGATCATCGAGATAATAACGTTCATCGTCGGGCGCGCGTTCGACGCGCCTTTGCCGGTCATCAAGGCGCAAAGCACGTCGATCGAAGCGCGTCTGCGGCGGCTGGATCGCGATGACCTTGCCGGTGTAAGGGTCGACGATGACGCGGTTACCCTTGCCGTCATAGAACACCTGATAATCGCCGTTCTGGGCGACCTGGATGCCTTGGGCTTTCCCTGCGATCGCACCTTCCACGACGGGCTGTGACGAGGACGCGGCCTGGGCGCCGAACGACAGCGACACGCCAAGAGCAATTCCAGCAAAAGTGTGCAACGGTTTTGCGTCCGGAATTGCGTAAAGACAAAGAGTGAGAGCGTTTCCGCGTTTCCGATAAAAACGGAAACGCTCTAGCGTCATGGCTGAAAACGAAAGCATCGTGCGCAGCATGTAGTCCGAATTCTCCGGTGCGTTCTGTCACCGACCTGGTCCGTCGGCCGAGAGCTGTTCGTTCCCTGCGAGGCCATAATCCGCCTAACGATTCAACCATGAACTGGGCATGAACATGGCGGCTTCGCAAGACCGGCGTCCCGAAAACGCCTATTCCCTTGCCCTATTGCTCCAATCCCAGATCCCGTCGCTCGCGCTTGGTCAGGTTGCGCGCGGCGAGACGATGGCTATCCCTGAGGTAGTCCTTCAGCGCTTCGTCATCCAGGGTCTCGGCCGTTACCCGCTGGATCCATTTCATACCGCGCGAAGCGAGATAAGGTGCGGGCCGGCACCCCGGCTGCTCCTTGAGAATGTCATAGGCCATGTCCGAGCATTTGAACGTCACGAAGGGGATACTGGCAACTTCGCTCCAGCCGCCGATGGCGAAGACCTTGCTGCCGACCTTCCAGACATGTGCGCCGCCCCACTGCACCACGTGATGGGTGGCCTGCAGCGAAGCGCAGAAGCTGTTGTATTCGTCGAGCGTCAACTCGGCCTCCGTCGATTGATCGTGCGGCTCAGCGCTTTATCTCTTTCCCTGCGCGTTAGAAATAGCAACTCGATTACTCGGGCTCGCGTTTTCACCCGGCGACGTTGGCACCTCGACCATCGGGAAGTGGCGCAGGTCGGGACGGACAATCCAAACTAGAACGTATCATCGGACCAACAAAGGATGCACCGATGTTCAGCCACGTGACCGTCGGCGTCAGCGACCTCGATCGCGCCGAGCGTTTTTATGACGCCGTGCTTCTGCCGCTCGACCTTCGACGCCGCCCGGTTACGCCCGATGGCGGCCCGGCATCCGCTTGCTGGGTAGGCAAGGACCGCACCTTGCCACGTTTTTATGCCTACATTCCTTTTGACGGCGGGCCGGCGAACGCGGGCAATGGTTCCATGGTCGCGTTCCTGGCTCCCTCTCCCGAAGCCGTCGCAAAAGCCTATGCGGCAGGTATCGCTGCCGGTGGATCGAATGAAGGCGCGCCGGGTCCTCGCCCTCACTACGGTGACGGTTATTTCGGTGCCTACCTGCGCGACCCCGACGGCAACAAGGTGCACATCGTCCATCGCGACATCAAGGACTGAGCGACGCCGGATGCCAACAACCTTGGATGCCTTGCGCACATTGTGTTAGACGCGGCCATGGTTGATTTAGCAGGCGAGATATTGATCCTGACCGGCACGCCAGGATCAGGCAAGACCACCACCGCCAAAGCGCTCGCGGCCGAAGGCGGATCGGCGAAAGTCCATCTTCATTCCGACGATTTCTGGCACTTCATCAAGAACGGCGCCATCGCACCTTATCTGCCGGAGGCCCACCAACAGAACGCAGTGGTGGTCGATGTTCTGGCCAAGGCAGCGCAAGGCTACGCCAAAGGCGGTTTCTTCGTCATCGTTGACGGCATTATTGGCCCCTGGTTCCTGGAACCATTCAGGGCACTCAGCGTGCCGCTGCACTACGTGGTGCTGCGCCCACCGCTTGAGGTGGCCATCCGCCGCTGCCGCGACCGTGGCGGCGACACATTGACAGACCCGGAGCCGATCGCTGCACTTCACCGACAGCTTTGCGCACTGGGAGAGTTGGAAAGGCATGCCATCGACATCGGCGACCAGCCTCGCGAACAGACGCTTGCAGCCACTATCGAAGCCATGCGTGGCGGCGCGTTTCGCTTGTCGTGATCGACCTGACCGCTGCCGACCCGATCCACCACAAATCAGCAACCGCTAAAATCTCGAACAGTTTATTGCCCTGTTATCAGGCGCCACCGCTATCAGTACCGGGCTTCACAACAGGGAAAGCCCATGATCGATATCGATTCGCTGCGACCGCAATTTCTGAGCATTCTTCGTATTACGAGTGCCCTGACCCTTTTCCAGTATGGCACGGGCAAGTTGTTGGGATTTCCGGCGCTTGAGCGTGTCCCAGCGACTTTTTCCTTGCCTTGGTTCGCGGGAACCTTGGAGTTGATAGGGGGTGCCCTGCTGCTGGCCGGGTTGTTCACGCGCCCCGTCGCGTTCGTTCTCTCCGGCCTGATGGCGTTCGCCTACTGGATTGGTCATGCGCCGAATTCGCTCCTCCCGATCCTCAACGGCGGCAACCTCGCCATCGTCTACTGTTTCGTGTTCCTCTACCTGTTTGCTGCTGGTCCGGGTCCGTGGAGCCTCGATGCCTATCGGAAGTCGCTCGCGCCCGCCGCAACCTGAAGCGAGTTCAGGATTTTGCCTGCGATCCATCATGGTGCATGGCTTTGGCAAGCACCTCGAACACGCGCAGATCCTGTGACTGGGCGACATTGAAGCGCAGGAAGCAGTCCGCCGTTCGAGACAGGCTGAAAGCGTTACCGGGCGCCAGCACGACACCGTCAGCCAGCGCGCGCCGCGCGACGTCGGCGGCATCCAACCCGTCCGGCAGACTGCACCACAGGAACATGCCGGCACGCGGTTCGATCCAGGGTTTGATGCCAAGTGGATCGAGTCGTCGCATGGTATCGACCATGACAGCGGACAGCCGCTGCCGCAGGGTTTCGACATGCTTGCGGTAACTGCCGTCCTTGAGCAGCGAAAGCACCAGTTCCGCCGAAAGGTGTCCGCCACCGAAAGTGGTCGAAATCTTGAGATCGGTCAGCCGCTCGACCCAGTCGCGCGGGGCCGCTATGAAACCGCAGCGCACCGAGGCCGACAGTGTCTTGGAAAAACTTCCGATATGAACCACCCGGGAAAGCCCGTCGAATGCGGCGAGCCGCGGCGCCGGCTCCATCTCGAAATCGGCGAAGATATCGTCCTCGACAATGGTCAGATCGAACTGATCGGCCAGTTTGAGCAGGCGATGCGCGGTGACTGGCGAAAGCGTTGCACCGGTTGGATTGTGCAGCGCGGAGTTGGTGATGTAGAGGCGTGGCCGGTGCTCTGCGAGCGCTTGCGCGAAAAGGTCGAGATCCGGGCCCGTCGGCGTGTAGGGCACACTGACGATATTGGCACGATGCGCGCGCAACAGCGCATGGAAATTGAAATAGCAGGGATCGTCGACCAGTACCGTGTCGCCGGGCTCGATGAGGAATCGGCACAGGAGATCGATCGCCTGCGTGCCCGACTCCGTCAGCACGATCTGGTCGGGCGAGGCCTCGATGCCATGTTCACCCATGCGGCGGGCGAGCAACTGCCGCAGCGGCGCCAGCCCAAGCGGCGTGCCATAGTCGGCCAGTGCTGCGTCCTTGACATGGGCGAGGCCACGCAGCGCACGCCGCAATGCCTGTTGTGGCATCCAGTCCGCAGGCAACCAGCCGCAACCCGGCTTTAACACACCCTCGCCAGCTTCCAGCGACTGCCGCGATATCCATAATGGATCGATCTCGCGGTCGAGCCGCGGCCCAACTTCGGCAAGCGAAAGCGGTGCCAGCGGACCGCAGACATAGAAGCCCGAGCCCGGTCGCGAGCGGATTGCGCCTTCCGCCGCCAGCCGCTCATAGGCCTCGACCACCGTGGAGGTGGAAACCTGCATGGTCTTGGCGAAGGCGCGCACCGAGGGGAGCTTGGCGCCGGGCGTCAATTGGCGTGCGGCGATGCGCTGCCGTACTGTCGCCATGACAGTTTCGATCAGCGTTCCGTCCCTGCCTGGAGCAGTTGTTGAGCCATCCATCTGTAGTGCCGCCGTATCCATAACAGTTTGATCGAACTGTATCCCAGTGTATCTGGCGAGCCAACCCGTTCATGTCGATAAGGGCCGATCGATTGCAAGCAAGATCTCCAACCGAGGGTCAGTGCAGCAAAAAGTTGCAGACTTTTCGGACAAGGATCATGCAAAAAGGAAGAGTTCGCGCGTGGACAAGACGACGAGTGGATGGTTCAACGGTTTTTTGGGTGTTCTGATCTTCAGCGGCTCGCTGCCGGCGACCCGTGTGGCCGTGATGGATTTCAGCCCGGTGTTCCTGACAGTGACACGCGCCGCGCTCGCCGGTCTGCTCGGCCTTGCCCTGCTGATGATCTTCCGCGAGAAGCGCCCGGGCCGGGAAGACCTGGTTTCGCTTGTCATCGTCGCGCTCGGCGTCGTCGTTGGCTTCCCGCTTTTAACCGCGCTGGCGCTCGAACATGTCACCTCGGCGCATTCCATCGTCTTCATTGGCCTGCTGCCGCTGGCAACCGCCATCTTTGGCGTCCTGCGCGGCGGCGAGCGCCCGCGCCCGGCCTTCTGGGTGTTTTCGTGCCTTGGCAGTGCGCTGGTGGCTGGATTTGCGCTGTCGCAAGGCCTTTCCGCTTCGCCGATCGGCGACGGGCTGATGCTGGCTGCGATCATCGTGTGCGGATTGGGTTATGCGGAAGGCGCGAAGCTTTCGCGGCGGTTGGGCGGCTGGCAGGTCATCTGCTGGGCGCTCGTGCTTTCGCTGCCGGTGATGCTGGTTTTGACCATCCTCACCTTCCCGCCCTCTCTTGCAGGTGTCGGCGCACCTGCGTGGGCGGGCCTCGCCTATGTTTCGCTGTTCAGCATGCTGATCGGCTTCGTGTTCTGGTATCGCGGGCTGGCGCAGGGCGGCATCGCCGCAGTCGGGCAATTGCAGCTCCTGCAACCTTTCTTCGGCTTGGCCCTGGCGGCGAGCCTGCTGCACGAACAGGTCAGCGCCGCCATGCTGGTCGTCACTGTTGGCGTGGTGCTGTGTGTGGCGGGCGCCAAGCGGTTCGCGAAATAGAATCGGAACTCGATATGAAAAAGCGCGCCCCTTCACCTGAAGAGGCGCGCTTTCTTTGATAACTGCGGTCGGCGAACTGCAGTCAGGCGGCTTGCTCAGCCACCACGGTCGGCTTCGAACGGAAATTCAGCCTGTCGGAGCCCGCCGTCACCTTGACGGTCGAGCCATCGAGGATTTCGCCCATCAGGATCTTTTCCGCCAGCGGGTCCTGCAGTTCTTTCTGCATCACCCGCTTGAGGGGCCGAGCACCATAGGCCGGGTCGTATCCCTTGTCGGCCAGCCACTCGACGGCCTCCTTGTCGAGGTTGAGCGTAATCTTGCGGTCGACCAGCAGCTTCTCCAGACGCTTGAGCTGGATTTCGACGATCTGGCCCATGTCCTTGCGGCGCAGCCGATGAAACAGGATCACCTCGTCGACACGGTTGAGGAATTCCGGCCGGAACGAGGCCTTCACCACCGCCATCACCTCGTCACGCACGGCATCGACATCCTGGTCTTCGCCGAGGCCGACCAGATATTCGGCGCCGAGGTTCGAGGTCATGATGATCAGCGTGTTGCGGAAGTCGACCGTGCGGCCCTGGCCGTCGGTCAGGCGACCGTCATCCAGCACCTGCAGCAGCACGTTGAAGACATCCGGATGCGCCTTCTCGATCTCGTCGAACAGCACGACCTGGTAAGGCCTGCGCCGCACGGCTTCGGTCAACGCGCCACCCTCCTCATAGCCGACATAGCCGGGAGGTGCGCCAATGAGCCTGGAGACCGAGTGCTTCTCCATGAATTCCGACATGTCGATGCGCACCATCGCGCTTTCGTCGTCGAACAGGAACGAAGCGAGCGCCTTGGTGAGCTCTGTCTTGCCGACGCCGGTAGGCCCGAGGAACATGAACGAGCCGATCGGCCGGTTTGGATCCTGCAGACCGGCACGGGCACGCCGGACGGCCTTCGACACGGCTTGCACGGCCTCACCCTGGCCGACGACACGCTTGGCGATCTCGTCTTCCATCCTGAGCAGCTTCTCGCGCTCGCCTTCCAGCATCTTGTCGACTGGGATGCCAGTCCAGCGCGACACGATCTGGGCGACGTGGTCGGGCGTGACCACCTCCTCGACCATGCCGCCACCCTGCCCGTCACGCGCCTCGGCTTCGGCGAGCTGCTTTTCCAGGTCCGGAATCTTCCCATAGGCAAGTTCGCCGGCACGCTGGAATTCACCTTTGCGCTGCGCGATCGCAAGCTCGTTGCGGGCTTCGTCGAGATCCTTCTTCAGGTCGGCGGCCAGCCCAAGCTTCTGCTTCTCGGCCTGCCATTTCGCGGTCAGGGCGTCGGACTCTTCCTCAAGCCCGGTCAGTTCCTTTTCGAGCCGGACCAGGCGATCCTTCGAAGCCTCGTCCTTCTCGACCTTCAGCGCTTCGCGCTCGATCTTCAGCTGCATGATGCGGCGGTCAATTTCGTCGAGCGCTTCCGGCTTGGAATCGACCTGCATCCTGAGACGCGAGGCCGCTTCATCGACCAGGTCGATCGCCTTGTCGGGCAGGAAGCGGTCGGCAATGTAGCGGTTGCCCAGCGACGCTGCCGAAACCAGCGCGGAATCCGAGATGCGCACCTTGTGATGCTGCTCGTATTTCTCCTTCAGGCCACGCAGGATCGAGATGGTATCCTCGACCGTGGGCTCTTCGACAAAAACCGGCTGGAAGCGACGGGCAAGTGCGGCGTCTTTCTCGATATATTTGCGGTATTCGTCGAGCGTCGTGGCACCGACGCAGTGCAATTCGCCGCGCGCCAGTGCGGGCTTCAGGAGGTTGGAGGCGTCCATCGCGCCATCCGCCTTGCCAGCGCCAACCAGCGTGTGCATCTCATCGATGAACAGGACGATGCCGCCGGCAGCGGAGGTCACTTCGTTGAGCACGGCCTTCAGCCGCTCCTCGAACTCACCACGATATTTCGCACCAGCGATCAGGGCGCCCATATCGAGCGCCATCAACTGCTTGTCCTTCAGGCTTTCCGGCACGTCGCCATTGACGATGCGCAGCGCCAGGCCCTCGGCGATCGCCGTCTTGCCGACGCCGGGTTCACCGATCAGCACCGGGTTGTTCTTGGTGCGGCGCGACAGCACCTGGATGGTGCGGCGAATCTCGTCGTCGCGGCCGATGACCGGATCGAGCTTGCCGGCACGAGCGTCGGCCGTGAGATCGCGCGCATATTTCTTCAGCGCATCATAGCCCTGTTCGGCGGAAGCCGAATCGGCGGTCCGACCCTTGCGGATATCATTGATCACGGAATTGAGCGCCTGTGGCGTGACACCGGCCTTGGACAGGATATCGGCAGTCTTGGCCGACTTCTCCATGGCGAGTGCCTGCACCAGGCGTTCCACTGTTACGAAGCTGTCGCCGGCCTTCTTGGCAAGATCTTCTGCGGTCGAGAACACCTTGGCCAGCGGCTGCGCCAGATAGAGCTGGCCATTGCCGCCTTCGACCTTGGGCTGCGCATTGAGCGCGGCATCGACGGCGACCTCGACGTCGCGCGGGCGCCCACCGGCACGCTCGATCAACGACGCGGCAAAACCCTCGTCGTCATCGATCAGTGCCTTCAGGATATGTTCTGGAGTGAACTGCTGGTGATTGCGGTTCAATGCATATTGCTGCGCGGACTGAATGAAGCCGCGCACGCGCTCGGAATACTTCTCAAGATTCATCATTGTCTCCTTCCGTCACCGGCCCGCTTTGCGGCACCGGATCAGCTTTGGTGACGGATCCGCTCTCTTGAGCCGGACCCTGTTCAGCCGTGATATGGGACGTAAGCCCTTGTCTCTCAAGACGCGTTGATGCCGATCAAGACAGATATTTCTCTGATGCCGTCTGACCGGAGACTATACCCCAGCCAAACAAAAAACGGCGGAGATTTCTCTCCGCCGTCGATGATCTGGAAAGGAGCCGATATCAGCTATCGGCGTTGGCCGTTTCCGCCGTATCGGTAGCCGCTGCTTCCACGGTCTCGGTCTTCGGCTTGCGCGGACGCCGGGCTTTGCGCGGTGCCACAGCTTCTGTCTCCGCTTCGCGCGCTTCAGCGTGAGCGGCGAGTTGCGCCGGGTTGAAGCTTTCGAACTGTGGTGTTGGCTCGGCAGCGGCCACAGGCACATCGGCCACGACAGCCGGAGCAACTTCTACCGGAGCGGCTGCCTGAGGTTGGGCTTCTTCGCGCCTGTTGACGTTTTCGCCGCGAGGACCGCGGTCGCCACGCTGCCCGTTCTGGCCAAAGTTGTTGTTATGGCGGCGGTCGCGATGATGACGGTTGCCATTGTTGTCACGATAGCCGTTTTCACGGCCATTGTTGTCGCGGCCATTCTCGGAATTGAGTGCGACCTCGGCGGGTGTGCCTTCGATCACCGGCTGAGGGCCGGAACCTTGGCTCACCGGCTGCTGGCCTTCGCCAGCGTTGGCGCCGTTGTCGAATTCGTCACGCTCTTCGTCGAGGTCGTCGTCGAAATCGTCACGGTTCTGCTGGAAATTCTGGATTGGCATCTGTGCCTGGGCAGCGGCAATGATGCGGTTGTAATGTTCCGCGTGCTGGAGATAATTCTCAGCCATCACCCGGTCACCCGAACTCATCGCGTCACGAGCGAGGGTCGCGTATTTCTCGGCGATCTGCTGGGCGGAACCGCGAATCTTCACATCCGGGCCGTTGCTCTCGTAATTGCGGTTGAGCGGGTTCGGCCCTTTGCGGTTGTTGTTATTGTTATTGTTGTTGCCGCCGCCGCCATTGTTGTTGCGACCGCGCATGCGTCTATTCTGCTGTTGTGGCCTCATAAGGGTCTCTTCGCTTCAAAAACTTGAAAATATTCGCGAACGGCGGCGCTCATGCAGCCTGCCGTTTCGCTGTTTCACCGGTGCTCGCCCGCATCGATTGCGTTGGCGCCACGTATCATCCTGTTCCGGTTACATCACTTTCCGGACGATTCCCGCACGAAGCTTTAGCGTCGTTTCGCAAGAAGGCAGCTATTTCAAAGGAACCGAATCGCTAAGAGCACTGCCTGCTTCGTCTCATCCGGTAAATCGACCCTAGCCGCATTCCTTAGCCTTGCCAAGCGGTTTTTCGCCGCACCTTCAAGCTTTTCCGCTGCCTGTGAACATTAGAACGCGATCATTTCCGGCAAGATCGCGCAATGCCGTTTTGACGAGGAATCCTGCATCCAGAAAAACACCGGTCACCTCCGCCTTCTGGGTGCTGCCGATCTCAACGGCGACGAGGCCGCCGGCTTCCATATGCCCGGCACTTTCCCTGGCGATTGTCCGATAGGCATCGAGCCCATCAACGCCGCCATCCAGTGCCCGCAACGGATCGAAACTGCGCACTTCTTTCTGCAGCGTTTCGATCTCAGTGCTTGATATATAGGGAGGGTTGGAGATGATTGCATCGAATTGGCCCGAAATTTCTTCGAACCAGTCGGATTTGACGGCTGTAAACCGCTCTGAAAGGCCGAGATCGCGGGCATTGCGGGCGGCAGTGGCCAGCGCATCCTCGGAAATATCCACACCAACGGCACTGGCCTGGGGCAACGCAGCGAGCAGCGCCAGCGCAATGGCACCCGTGCCGGTGCCGAGGTCGAGAATACGGCAAGCTCCCTTTCGTTCGCCAATCTCGGTAAGCAAAGGCAGTATCGCGTCCACCAGCGTCTCGGTGTCGGGGCGTGGTTCCAAGGTTTCAGCAGAAAGGCCAAGCCGCAACCCGTGGAACTCACGATACCCGAGGATGCGATGCACTGGCTCGCCAGCCATGCGTCTCCCCAGTACAACTTCAATCTCCGCAAGGGTTTCCGCGCTGATCACGCGGTCGGGATTGATAATTGCCTCCGTGCGTGTCGTGCCCGTGAAATGCTCGATCAGCAGCCGGGCATCAAACGCTCCACCGTCTATCCCGGCGTTCACCAGCCGCCGGCGCGTCGAAAGCAGCAATTTCCCAAGGGTCGTGCCCATCACGGCCTCACCCTTCCTTCATCTCCGCCAGAAGCTTCGACTGATGGTCGGCAATGAGTGCATTGACCACTTCATCCAGTTCACCCTCCATCACCCGATCGAGCTTGTAGAGAGTGAGGTTGATGCGATGGTCGGTCAGGCGCCCCTGCGGAAAATTGTAGGTGCGGATGCGCTCGGAACGGTCGCCGGAACCGACCTGCGATTTCCGCGATTCAGAGCGTTCCAGGTCGGCGCGGCCGCGCTCGAGATCGTAAAGCCGCGCACGCAGGATCTGCATGGCGCGCGCCCTGTTCTGATGCTGCGACTTTTCCGCCTGCACCACCATGATGCCGGTGGGCAGATGGGTAATGCGCACGGCCGAGTCGGTGGTGTTGACGTGCTGACCACCGGAACCGGATGCACGCATCGTGTCGATGCGGATGTCTTCGGCCTTGATCTCGATATCGACTTCCTCGGCTTCCGGCAGCACGGCCACCGTCGCCGCCGAGGTGTGGATGCGCCCCTGCGCTTCCGTTGCCGGCACCCGCTGCACCCGGTGCGCGCCGGATTCGAACTTCAGATGTGCGAACACGCCTTTGCCGGAAACCGAGGCGATGATTTCCTTGAAGCCGCCGACCTCGCCGTCGCTCGCCGAAACAACTTCGAACCGCCAGCCCTTGGAGGCAGAATAGCGTTCATACATGCGAAACAGATCGCCGGCGAACAGGGCGGCCTCATCACCGCCTGTGCCGGCACGGATTTCCAGGATGGCGTTGCGCTCGTCGGCGGCGTCCTTGGGCAGGAGCAGGATCTGGATTTCCTGCTGCAAAGCTTCGATGCGGCTCTCCACCTCCGGCAGGTCGGCCTCGGCCAGCGCGCGCATTTCGCTATCCGTGCCCTTGTCGCCGAGCATCGCCTCGAGATCCTCCTGTTCGCGTTCGGCAGCGCGCAGTTCACGGATCTTGGCGACCATTTCCTGGATGTCGGAATATTCGGCAGCCATCTTCACATAGGCGTCCGGCGCCGGCCCGGCCGCCATCTGCGCTTCGAGCATGTCGAAACGCTTGACGACTTGGTCCATGCGGTCACGGGGAAGATTGATCATGAGGTATCGAAGGCTTCTTACAAGGGAATGCCGCGGTCGTCCGCGAAGGCCTGCAGCAGCGCGCGGATCGGCATGCCGGTGGCAGGCTGGTTGAGATTGTCTGCGAAGAAGGCTTCCAGCTCTTCCAGCGGCAGGTCGGTCAACATCGCCTTGACCGGCCCGATCGCCGCGGGCGACATGGAGATGGAGCGGAAGCCGAGACCGATCAAGGCCATGGCCGAAATCGGCTTGCCGGCAAGCTCGCCACACAAGGTCACTGGCGTGCCGTTGCGGTGACCGGCATCGGCGATCTGCTTCAGCACACGCAGGAACGGGATCGAGACCGGATCGAAGCGGTCAGCCAGCAGAGTGTTGCCACGGTCCACCGCCATTACGAACTGGAACAAGTCGTTTGAGCCGACCGAGACGAAATCGACGGCCTTCATCAATTCATCGAGCTGGAACAACAGCGACGGCACTTCCAGCATTGCGCCCAGTTTCAAGCTGGTCGGCAGATGGTGGGCGAAACGCGACAGGTGCCTCACCTCGCGTTCGATGATCTCGCGCGCCTGTGCGATTTCACCAAGCTCCGTCACCATCGGCAGCATCAGCTTCAATTCGCGCCCACCTGCTGCCTTGAGCAACGCACGGATCTGTGTCCGCAAAAGACCAGGACGGTCCAGTGTCAGGCGGATCGCACGCCAGCCGAGTGCCGGGTTCTCTTCCTGCGTGGCATTCTTGAAATAGGGCAGTACCTTGTCACCACCAATGTCGATGGTGCGAAAAGTGACGGGCTTGCCGCGCGCCGCTTCCAGCACGTCACGGTAGAGTTTTTCCTGTGCCTCGGCGCGCGGGAAAGTCGCTGCCACCATGAATTGCAGTTCGGTGCGGAACAGGCCGATGCCGGCAGCTCCCGATTCGGTCAGCTGCGGCAGATCTACGGCCAGGCCGGCGTTCATCAAGAGGTCGACCTGCACGCCATCCTTGGTGACGGACGGCTGTTTGCGCAACTCCCGGTAGAGCTCTTGCCTGCGCGCACGGAAACGCACCTTCTCGGCGTAAGCCGCCTCCAGGTCCGGTTGCGGCCTCAGGTGAATGGCGCCCTCGTCGCCGTCGACGATGATGGCATCGCCATTTTCCGACATCGACACTGCGCCTTTGACCTGGCCGGCAACCGGAATGCCCATGGCCCGCGCGACGATGACGACATGGCTGGTTGCCGCCCCCTCTTCGAGCACGAGCCCCCGCGTCTTGTCGCGCGGATAGTCGAGCAATTCAGCCGCTCCCATGGAGCGGGCAACAATGATGGCGTCCTTCGGCAGCGAAGCAGCAACGTCTTCCGGCCCACGTCCCATCAGCTGACGCAGCAGCCGGTTGGCGAGGTCGTCAAAATCGCTCATCCGTTCGCGCAGGTAAGGATCCGTCATGTGGAGCATGCGAGCGCGCATGTCCGACTGTACCTTCTCGACCGCCGCTTCCGCCGTCAGGCCGTTGCGGATCGCCTCTTCGAGGCGCCGTACCCAGCCGCGGTCGTTGGCGAACATCCGATAGGCTTCCAGCACCTCGCGGTGCTCGCCTTCGAAGGCAACATCGCGCCGCTCCAGCATGTCGTCGATGGAAAGCCGGAGCGAGCCAAGCGATTCCTCCAGCCGGCGCACTTCCTCTTCGCTGTCCTCGTTGAACAGGTTTGTGACAACGATGCGCGGCTCGTGCAGCACGACATGGCCGAGCCCGACTCCCTCGTTGAAGGACACGCCGGTGAATGAGACCGGACGGCTGAGATCGAGCTCCATGCCCGGTCGCGACAGCCGGGCAAGATCGCCGGTAGCAACCATTTCGGCGATGACCATCGCCGTGGTTTCGAGAGCCTCGACCTCGTCCTCGCGATAGACGCGTTTGGTACGATTCTGAACGACTAGCACGCCGAGTGTGCGACCTGCCCTTAGCACCGGCACGCCGAGGAAGGCGTGATAAATTTCTTCACCGGTCTCCGGCAGGTAGGCGAAAGCAGGATGTTCCTGCGCGTTGGAAAGATTGAGCGACCGCGCGCTTGCGGCAATGGTACCGACGAGGCCCTGGCCGAGGCGCAGCTGCGCCAGGTGAACGGCGTTCTTGTTGAGGCCTTCGGTGGCGTAGAGTTCGAGCACAGAGTCGGCTCGCAATACATAGAGCGAGCAGACTTCTGCCACCATGTTGGAGGCGATATCGCGTACGATGCGGTCAAGCCGCTCCTGCGGCTCCAGCGGCTCCTGCATGAGCTCGCGGAGCCGTTTCAACAAAACGCGCGGGCCGATGGCCGTCTCACGCATCGCGGCTTCTCCAAAGGCGATTGGGCCGGTGCGGTTCCCAGCGCACCGGCCCGACGCAAAAACCGACTCGGGTCTCTTATTGCTTATCGAGACCGTAGACGGAATGCAAAGTGCGAACGGCCAGTTCCGTATAAGGACCGTCGATCAGGATCGAAATCTTGATCTCGGACGTGGTGATCGCGCGGATATTGATGCTTTTTTCGGCAAGTGCCTGGAAAGCGGTCGCCGCGACACCGGCGTGGCTCCTCATGCCGATGCCGATGACGGAAACCTTCGACATGCCTTCGTCGTGCTGGAGAGCATCGAAGCCGACGGTCTGCCTGACCTTGTCCAGCACGGCCAGCGCCTTGGGCACGTCGCCGGACGGCACGGTGAAGGTCATGTCAGTGGACTTGCCGTCCTCCGAAATGTTTTGGACGATCATGTCGACATTGATGTTGGCTTCGGCCAGGGGGCCGAAGATGCCACCGGCCACACCCGGCCGATCGGCGACACGGCGCAACGAAATCTGCGCTTCGTCCTTGGCGTAGGCAATTCCGGTGACGACTTGCTGTTCCACGATTTCATCCTCGTCGCAAATGAGCGTTCCAGGCGGATTGAGCAAATCCCCCATGCCCGGCGCATCGGGATCGTCGAAGGACGATCGCACGAAAGTGCGCACCTTGTGTACCATGGCAAGCTCGACCGAGCGCACCTGAAGAACTTTCGAACCGAGCGAAGCCATTTCCAGCATTTCCTCGAAGGAGATGCGGTCCAGCCGCTTGGCCTTGGGCTCGATGCGCGGGTCGGTGGTGTAGACCCCGTCGACATCGGTATAGATGTCGCAGCGGTCGGCTTTCACGGCTGCCGCGATCGCCACCGCACTGGTGTCGGAGCCGCCGCGACCAAGCGTCGAAATGCGGTTGTCCGGCGCGATGCCCTGGAAACCGGCAATCACCGCGACCTGACCTTCCTTGAAACGCTGGATCAGGAACGAGCCGTCAATGTCGGTGATGCGTGCCGCGCCATGCGCGCCGTCGGTCTTGATCGGAATCTGCCAGCCGTGCCAGGAGCGCGCGTTGATGCCCATCGACTGCAGCGCGATCGCCAGCAGACCGGATGTGACCTGCTCGCCGGAGGCGACGATAGCATCATACTCGCGCGCGTCGAAGAACGGGCTGTTGGCACCGGTTGCCTTCGGCATGCCCTGCACCCAGCCGACGAGCTCATTGGTCTTGCCCGACATGGCAGAGACGACGACGGCCACTTCATGGCCAGCCTCGACCTCGCGTTTGACATGACGCGCCACATTGTGGATGCGGTCGAGGTCGGCGACGGAGGTTCCGCCGAACTTCATCACGATGCGCGCCATGGAAGCGGAATGCCTTTGAATGCAGGCCTGGTCGGCCAAGGATGGACAGAAAGCCCCGGCTCGCCGGGACGCAAAAATGCGCGGCTTCCTTAGCCAAAACGCAAGGCCTTCGCAAGGCGCACGCGCCCGATGTGGCAGCGTGGCGCAAGCGTCTTGCGTTTTGACCGCTTTCTTTGCCCCAAAAAGGCTTCCGTTAGATCTATCCCTTGAGAGGGCCACCGATCGCCCAGCTATGCCCGAATGGGTCGCGCAATTGGCCGTAGCGGCTGCCCCAGAATACGTTGTCCAGCGGCATCGTCACGGTGGCGCGATATCCGCGCCTCGCTTGCAACGGTATGGGTCTGCCTGATCGAGCCCGAGCTGATCGCGCAATGGTTCTTCGCCGTCGATTTCAGCCCGGTCGCAGGCCATCGCTTCCGCATTGCGGGAGAAGCGGTTGCCGGCTGGCGCGGTGGACCGAGGTACAGGTGCTCGAGATCGTCCCTCTGCAGCGCATGGTCTGGTCATTCGATTGTACCGAGCTGGCCCCGGCGGGGGCGCGTCGTCTTCAATCTGACCGAACACGCCGGCTTCGTCCGCCTCGTCTTGACCCATGACGGACTGGTGCCGGAACCGACATTGCGCCTGCTCGACGCCGGCTGGAGACAATACACGGGAAATTTGGTGACAATCGCCGAAACGCTCTGACTAGAGCAATTCCAGGAAAAGTGCGTAGCGGTTTTCCGTCCAGAATTGCGCAAAAACAAAGAGTTGGAGCGTTTCTGCGTTTCCGGAAAAACCGGAAACACTCTAGGCCAGGACTTTGGAAAACAAGGGCTTCGCGACTCTGCCATGTCGTGCCCGAGTGACGCGCGCGGAAAACGCGCCTTGACATTCGGGCCCCTTCTGCTGACTTCCTTCCCCCCGAAGGAGACAAAGTCATGCCAGAGCCCCGACGGTCGACGATCGACGCCGGAGAAGTTGAGCGCTTTTCAGCTCTTGCCGCCGAATGGTGGAACCCCAACGGAAAATTTCGTCCGCTGCACAAATTCAACCCTGTGCGGCTGGCCTATATCCGCGACCAGATCGCCACCCGTTTCGGCCGCGACGCCCGCGCGGCGAAACCCTTCGAAGGCCTGCGCATCCTGGATATCGGTTGCGGCGGCGGACTGTTGTGCGAGCCCATGGCGCGCCTGGGCGCCGAAGTGGTCGGCGCGGATGCCTCAGCGACCAACATAGAAGTGGCGAAACTGCACGCGGCGGAAGCCGGTGTGGCTGTGGACTACCGTGCCACCACCGCCGAGGATCTGGCCGATGCAGGCGAAAAGTTCGATGTCGTGCTGAACATGGAAGTGGTCGAGCATGTCGCCGACATCAACCTGTTCGTCGGCAAGTGCGGCGAGATGGTGAAGCCAGGCGGCATCATGTTCGTGGCCACCATCAACCGCACGCTGAAGGCGCTGGGCTTGGCCATCATCGGCGCCGAATACGTGTTGCGCTGGTTGCCGCGTGGCACGCACAAATTCGGCAAGCTGGTGCGGCCGGAAGAACTGGAACGCGCATTGAGCGGTGCAGGCCTGGCGGTAACCGACCGCTCGGGCGTCATCTACAATCCGCTCGCCGACCGCTGGCAACGCTCCAGGGATATGGACGTCAACTACATGGTGCTCGCTGAAAAGGCGGCCTGACGAACGTGTGGCCGGAGCCTGACGGCGCCGGCCCATCGCATTCTCAACAAACACCCCGTCATACCTCCGCTCGAAGCGGCCGGTAGCCGCCACGCCAATAGATGAGCGCCTCACCAGCGTCCTGGGTATGCAGGGCTTTCACAGAACCGATGATGATCGAATGCGAGCCGCGATCGATCATTTCGTCGAGGCTGCAGTCGAACGCCGCCACGGCATCCGCCAGTACCGAGGCGCCGGTTTTCATCGTCGTCCATTCCACGCCGGCATAACGGTCCTTACCCTTAATACCACCGAAGCCGGAGAACCGCTCTGCCACTTTCTGATGCTGCGGCCCGAGCGAATTGACGGCGAAATGACGATGGCGCTCGATGACAGCCCAGGTCGAGGAAGACCGGTTCACGCAGGCAATGACCTTGGGTGGTTCAGCCGACAGTGAAACCACGGAAATCACCACAAGGCCGGACCGGTCCTCGCCAATGCCCGCGTTGATGACACTGACATTGCCAACGATAAGCCGCATGGCCGAGCGGAAGGTCGTGGCGTCGACCAACCCCGGGGGTGTTGATAAGGTCATGACCGCCCTCACGCAGCAGAACGCGTGGCGGCAGGCGCCATGCGGATTCCGCGTTGTTCGAGGATCGGAAGCACGGTGTCACGGAAGTAGGGAAATTCCTCCGCGTAGTCGACGAAGGACAGCGTCGTGCCACGGAAGCCGGCCTCATGCAGAGCCGTGATGCCGTCTGCGACCTGCTCAGGCGTACCTGTGAGAGGAAAACCGCCATGACCGGCCGCCATACGGTCGCGGATGAGGGCGAGCAGGTCATGCGGGAACGACTGCGCATGGGCGAATTGCAGGCGCACGAGATTGTCGACCGCGGCCCAGTCCGCATTGGTGCGGCCGAAATGCTCCAGATAATCCTTCGCTTCCTTTTCGCTGGGCCGGCACACGACATGCGAAAAGGTCAGCACATCCACCTTGCGCCCGGCTTCGAGCGCCTGGTCCTTCAGCGCTTGGATCTCATCCTTCGAGCGCGCCAGATCGATCGCCGGCGTGAACAGGAAGTTGGCATTGCGAACAGCGAAGCGTCGCCCTTCTTCCGAACCGGCGGCATTGAGGATCGGCAGTTGCGACGATGGTCGCGGGTCGCCGAGCACATTCTTCAGCTTGAAATAGGTCCCATTCCAATCGAAAGCTTCGGTGCGGCTCCACAGCGCCTGGATGATGTCGAACCATTCCTGCGCGTAGCCGTAGCGTGTGATGTGATCGTCAGGCAACGTGAGCCCCAGCGCTTCGTATTCCGGCTTGTTCCAGCCGGCAACGATGTTGAGGCCGATGCGGCCAGCGCCGATCTGATCGATGGTTGCAAGCTGCTTGGCGACAACGACCGGATGGTTTGCCGTCGTATGCGTCGTGGCAAAGACAGTGATGTTGCGCGTCAAGGCAAGAAGTCCTGTCGCCCAGGTGATCGTTTCCAGCACGTTGCCGTGGAAATTGGTCTCGCCGCCATATCCGATCCAACGCGCGATCGGCAGCATGAAATCGATGCCCGCGTCATCGAGAAGCCGTGCCAGCCGGAGATTGTTGTCCCAGGAATTGACCCACCGCTCCGGCACTTTGGTGACGGTCATGCCGCCAGAGCAATTGGAAGCGAAAGTGCCAAGAAAGAAGGGTTGCGCGGCTGCGCGGCCGTCGAGCATGCTCATGTCGAAGTCCTCACCATTTGTTATATTTTATGATAGAAAGTCTATCATAAAACCTCGTGGACGCAACCCGGCCGGTGGTGCATGGTCGCAGCGCGAGGAGGCATGGATGAAAACCAGGAAGACATCGAACCAGCAGCGGGATCTTCTCGATCGCGGCTGGCATCTGGCGCGCACGCCGCTCGAGATCGACGTTGCCGAAATCGAATATGCGCTGATGCGCTCCTACGAGGCTTTCGGCCACTGGCAGGCGGAATGCCTGACGACAGTGATCGAGTTTTCGGCGAGTGGACCTGAAAACGCGTTGCTTCATATCATCCGCATGAACGACCGGCCGAAGAGCATCCGCGACCTCGCGCAGATGACCAATCGCGACGACATCCCCAACATCCAGTACAGCCTGCGCAAGCTGGTGAAGGCCGATCTCGTCAGGCGCCAGGGCAGCGGTCGCGCCGGGGTCACCTATGAGGTCACGCCTTTGGGGCATCGCGTGACGGAGCGCTATGCCGATATCCGCTCGGCTCTGCTGATCGATGCGGTAACGCGCGTGCCCGACCTCGCAGACAGGCTGGAGGACGCAGCACGCACGCTGGAATTGATGACAGGCATCTATGAACAGTCCGCACGCGCCGCCGCCACCCACCGCCGGCGTCACCCGCAGCCGGAAGTGATCGGCGGTCGCGAGGGCGAGGAAGGCTGAAGATGGATCAGGCCGCCTGCCGCTGGGCTTTGGTGGTGACGAACACGCCGGCCACGATGATGGCAGCACCCGCCCAGGTCAGCCACTGGTAGGTCTCGCCGAGGAACAGCGTGCCCGAAACCAGCGCGATGGCAGCCCCCACATAACCGATCTGGCTGAGATAGACCGGGCCGCCGACGGCCTGGAGCCGGAAATAGAAAGCAAACATCGCTGCTCCGGTGATCACCTGGGCCAGCACCAGCCATGGTATGCTGGCCAGGGTACCGAACGAACCTGCCTGGCCGGACAAGAGCAACCCGCCAAGCAACATTGCCGCTGCCGCAAGGTGGCTGCCAACCGCCAGTTCAATGGCATCGGTGCCCGTCGGCCAGTCGATGGTGCGATAGATATTCCCGGCGGCGAGGAACACCGGGATCAGCAGACCGACCAGCACCCAGAACAGATCGGCCGGCTGACCGGCTTCACCACGGGTCAACGCCACCACCAGCGCCCCGGCAAAACCGACCACGATGCCGATCACCCCGAGCAGATTGGGGCGACGCACACCGAAGAGGATGGACAGGGTGAGCGTCACCACCGGGGAGAGCGTGAACATAATGCCGGTGTAACCGGCGCCGAGGTGTGGGATCGCCGAGAAGATCAGGAAGTTCGGGATGGCGAAGGAGATGGCTGCCGCGACGATGTAGTAGCGCAGCTTGTGCCCCGTCATCATCAGACGATGGCGCCGATAAAACAGGACCAGCAGAAGCGCGCCGCCAATGCCGAACGATGTCATGAACGCCCACAGCATCGGCGGCACGGCATTCGCTGTTGCCAGCTTGCCGAGGGGAAGCGTCAGACCCAGCAGGGTGCCGGTGATCAAAAGCAGGCCGAAGGCCGAGTCCCAGACCGATTTCATCGATGCGCCCGCGCGGTTCTCTTCAATTAGCGTTGTCATGATGACGATATCCTTTACGCTCAGGCGACCCGCCGCTCTTCGACCCGCCGAGACTGATGCTGAATGAATGTCTCAAAGGCGCTGCCGAAGGTTGCGAGAAAATCCCGCGCCCGCTCGTCGACCAGGCGGCCCCCCGCATCGAACAGCGCGCCGGTGTTGCCGATATAGGCTTCCGGCTGACCGAGCACCGTCATGTCGAGCGAGGCGAGCGATTGCCTGAGGTGATGATTGGCGCCGAAGCCGCCGATCGCGCCAAGCGATGTCGATATGATCGCCGCAGGCTTGCCACCAAGTGCGCCTTGTCCCTGCGGTCGAGCACAGATGTCGATGGCATTCTTCAGGACACCAGGGACCGACCGCACATATTCGGCGGTGACAAAAAGCACCGCATCGGCCGAAGACACACGATGGCGCAGCGCCTGCCAGTCGGCAGGCGGGTTCGCTTCCAGATCTTCGTTGAAAAAGGACACCGCACCGATGTCGATGAAATCGAGGGAAAGTGTCGGAGTGAGTTCCGCCACCGCCTTCGCCACCTTACGGCTGAAGGATTCACGGCGCAGGCTGCCGATAAGGACGGCGACTTTGGTCATTGTGATCTCCTGGTGGACAGGGCCACTTGGCGATTGTTGATCGATGGCATATTATTTAGTAGGAAGAATCTTAATGTCAAGATACTTTGTGGTGAGATAGATGGATCGTGCAGGGAATGCGGTGGCGCAATGGCAGAAGGAAAGGCCGGATCTCGATGTCCGCCCCATGGCGGTGTTTGGCCGGCTGAGCTACGCGGCCTTTGTGGTGGCCCGGGACAAGCTGAATCCGCTGTTCGCCCAATTCGGCCTGCAGCATGGCGAATTCGACGTCCTGGCGACCCTGCGACGGTCAGGCGAACCTTTCGCGTTGACGCCGACAGCGCTCTACGAAGCGACGATGGTGACCTCAGGCGCCATGACCAGCCGGCTCGACCGGCTGGAACGGGCCGGGCTGATCGCGCGTGCGCCACATCCGCAGGACCGCCGCGGCGTGATCGTGCAACTGACGGACAAGGGACGTATCCTTATCGACGAGGCGGTAACGGCTCACGTCGCCAATGAGCATCAGCTCCTTTCCGTGCTGACACATGACGAGCAGGACCAATTGGCACTCTTGCTCGAAAAGCTGATCAAAGGATTGGACGCAAAGGATTGAACGAACCGGCGATTGCCGTTGAAACACGGGCGCACTCACGCGCATCCGCGCGGCCAGCCGCACGTGCGCCTGAATTCCATCTCAGCCCGATACGATTAGTTTCGATCGTCCGGGAAGCTCGGGATCGGCAGGAATTCGACGCCGTCTTCGGCCAGGCTCTGGGCCTCTTCGAGCGTCGCCTCGCCGTAGATGCCACGTTGGTCAGCCTCGCCAAAATGGATCTTGCGCGCTTCCTCGGCAAACTTGTCGCCGACATAGTCCGAGTTCTCGCGCATCTTGTCGGCCAATGCCTTCAGTTGCACCATCGCCTGACGCTGCTGCTCCCCCATGGCCAGCGCCATCTTTTCCTGCTTGCGGCTGGTTGAAACCGCGGGCGCCATCAGCGCCTTCTCGACCTTGTGCGAACCACAAGTCGGGCATTCGACGAAACCGCGCTTTTTCTGCTTGTCGAAATCGTCATTGGAGCGGAACCAGCCTTCGAAATCATGTTCCCGCTCACATACCAGTGAAAAGCGGATCAAGATGCAGCTCCTCTAAGCGAAGCCGGCTCGGCTTCGAACCGGCGCAGCGAGAAGTCGCGCGCGTTTTTCAGATTGGGGACCTTGGCGCGCGCCGCAGCCGATTGTGCCGGATCGATTTCCGCCACGATCACTGCCGGCTCGTTGTGGTCTGCCTCGGCAAGGACACGCCCCCACGGATCGATGATCAGCGAATGACCATAGGTTTCGCGGCCATCCTCATGAAGGCCGCCCTGCGCTGCTGCGATGACGAAGGCGCCATTCTCGATGGCGCGTGCCCTGAGCAGAACATGCCAATGCGCTTCACCGGTCTGGCGGGTGAAGGCGGCAGGCACCGTCAACACAGCGGCACCTCCTAGTGCCTCGGTGCGGAAAAGCTGCGGGAAACGCAGGTCGTAGCAAATGGCGAAACCGAGTTTTGTACCGGCAAGATCGACGACACCGGCTTCGGTACCCGCTTCATAGGCCGAGGATTCCCGCCAGCTTTCACCATTGTCGAGATCGACATCGAACATATGGATCTTGTCGTAGGAAGCGAGCGTCCTGCCATCCGGCGCGATCAGCAGTGCCCGATTGGCGAGTTTGCCGTCAGCCCGCAGGATAGCGGTCGAGCCGATGTGGAAATAAATGCCGAGTTCGCGTGCCAGCTGCCTCGCCTTCGCGACGACGACGTCCTTGTCCTCGCTGGTGAATATGGTTTGCTTGGCATCCTTGTCGCGCACCAATGCACCGGTCATCTCCGGCGTCTGCACATAGGTAGCGCCCTGTGCCGTCGCTTCACGCGTCAGGCGCTCCATGTCGGAGGCATTGCGCTCCGGGCTGGTGCCGGACCGCATCTGGATGGCGGCGGCCTTGAAAACACCCATGGTCTCGTCCTCGCTTTGATAGTCTAGAGCAATTCCAGCAAAAGTGTGCAGCGGTTTTGCGCCCGGAATTGCGTAATAACAAAGAGTTAGAGCCGTTCAGCGAACCGCTGTGCCGGCAAGCAGCGCGTCGAGCCGCCCTGCAGCGTCCAGCGCATGCAGATCGTCGCAGCCCCCGACATGAACATCCCCGACGAAAATCTGCGGAAACGTCGCGCGGCCATTGGCACGCTGGATCATTTCCTGGCGCAATTCCGGCGAGAAGGACGCATCGTGCTCAGTGAAGGTTACGCCCTTTCTGTCGAGAAGGCGCTTGGCGGCTGCGCAATAACCGCACATCATGCGTGTGTAGATCGTAACGTCGACCATGGGTCAACAATCCTGCCTTGTCATCAAACCTATATAGTCTCGGACTCGTCGGCCCGAAAGTCCCCTGGCAGGACCCGCGCGAAAGTCAGCACGTCAACCGCATTGGCGCCTTTTCTTTTCAATATCTTGGCTACCGCCCTCACCGTTGCGCCAGTGGTGTAGACATCGTCCACCACCAGCACACGCCGACCAGCGATCTCGATCTCCGCCCCCGGCGGCACCTGAAAGGCCGAGCGCACATTTTCCTCGCGCTCGTGACGTTCCAGCCCGACCTGCCGGCGGGTCATTTTCACGCGCCGGACGGCCTGCGGCAGGAACCGCAGTCCCGATTGAGCAGCAAGAGCTCGTCCAAGCTCGGCGGACTGATTGAACTGGCGCCGAAAGAAACGCTTCCAGTGCAGCGGCACCGGCACGATGGCATCCGCTTCCGCAAGCAGTTCCGTCCCGGCCCGCGCCATCCAACCCGCCATCCATGGCGCAAGGTCTGTGCGATCGCTGTATTTCAACGCCTGCACCATCTGCCTGGCCACACCGGAATAGGCAGCCGCCGCCCGCGCTCGCTCAAAAGGGGGCGGGTCGGCGATTGCCTCGGCGGACAGGAAACCTTCGCCCATGTCATAAGTGAAAGGAGTTCCCATGACCGGGCACCACGGGCGTTCCAGAAGCTGGAGCTTCGGCCAGCAATCACCGCATAAAACGCCGGGCTGGGAGACCTGACGCCGGCAGCCGGCACAAACCGGCGGGAACAATATCCGCGCCGGCCATTGCAATGCCGCCTGGGCTAGCCCCTTGATATCAGCCATCGGATCGGCCACGTGATTGCCCATCGTTAGAACCACCAGCATAGCAGAAGCAGGCTCCGTCTTTGCAGTCTTTGTTCGACACCGCCCTTTGGTTGACCCGGAAACGCCGGGCACTTGCACGGCCGGCCTCCGGTGCGGATTTCCTGATGCAGCGCGCTGCCGATGATCTGGCCGACCGGCTGGCAGCGGTTGAGCGTCGGTTCAGCCGGGCACTGGCGCTGTTTTGTCAGACACGGCACGCTGCTGACGTTCTTGCAGTCTGCGGCAAGGTCGACGAGGTCATCCGTGTTGAAGCCGATCCCGCCTTTCTCGCTGCCGGTCAAGGAATGGTGGTCTCTCCTGAAACGGTCCCCTTTGACGCCGGCAGCCTCGACCTGGTCGCATCGCTCCTTGCGTTTCAGTCGATGAACGACATTCCGGGCATGTTCACCCAGATCCGCCGCGTGTTGAAGCCGGACGGACTCTTCCTCGGCGCTATGACGGGGGCGGGTACGCTCGGCGAGTTGCGCGAAAGTCTGCTTGCGGCGGAAACCGAACTCTATGGCGGCGCGAGCCCACGCGTCATCCCCTTTGCTGATGTGCGTGACGCTGGAGCCTTGCTGCAACGGGCCGGCCTCGCGCTTCCCGTCGCCGATGTCGAGACGGTGACGGTGCGCTACAGCACAATGTTCGACCTTTTGAATGACCTGAAGGCGATGGGCGAAACCAACGCCTTGATCGACCGCAGCCGACGTCCGATGAGCCGCGCGCTGCTTGCCCGCGCCGCCGAGATCTACGCGGAACGCTTTTCCGATACGGATGGACGTGTGCGGGCGAGCTTTTCAATCATCTGGTTGTCCGGCTGGGCACCGGACGCCTCACAACAAAAGCCGCTGAAACCTGGATCGGCTACGGTACCCTTGGCAAAATTTCTGAGAGACTCGGGATCAGGATAACAGGCGAACTCGCAGGCTAGTTGACGCTTATGGCCTGCACCAGCTTGCTCCCGTTGTCGCTCCAGAGCCACTGCAACACGCCAGCGAGGTTGCCGAATCCCAAAATGATGGCTGCGGCCATCAGGCTGCCGACGAGCGCGTACTCGATCGCAGTCGCACCTGTCTCATCGTTGAGGAATCGTCGTACCAGTGACATGACCGCCCTTCCCGTTGGGGCCTACCTTAGCGTCGACTGATTTACAAAGGTTAACGGGGTAGACTTAACGAACGATAAATTCGCCGAGCGGCGCTCAGCAGGCGCCTGAGCGGGTACCGTTGTCGCGGATGATGCACACGGCGTCGGGACTCGCCTGCAGCACACTGCGACGAACGGTATAGGTGCTCATCCGACCGATTGACCCGGTGCTCATCATGTCGAGCCCCGCCTGCGGATCTGCACCTGCGATCCGTTGTCCCAGTTGGCTATCGAGATAGGAAGCACCCAGGACGGAAAGCGCCACCGCGGCCGATCCAAACAGCAGGGTGACCCTCAACACGCCCATGCCGATCATGCCCAGCGAACGTTGCGGACGGATATCCGCCCAATCCCGATCAATGCTCATGCCTCAACCCCTGGCGGCACCTTTGCCGTAGCCCGGGATTACTCTTTCATGAGTCGATTAAACCTCTGTTAACGCTAATTGTGGCGATCAGAGCAGGTCGATCAGGAATGGGATAAGCGGCGCGTCCGCAGGGGGCATTGGATAATCGCGCATCTGCTTCGGGCGTACCCACTTCAGCGCCTGCGCTTCCTTCGGTTCCGGAGTGCCCCAGAAGCGGCGGCAGACGTAGAGCGGCATCAACAGGTGAAAATCGTCATAGCTGTGGCTGGCAAAGGTCAGCGGAGCGAGGCAGGCCGTCTTGGTCTCAATGCCGAGTTCCTCGTGAAGTTCACGGACCAGGCAGTCTTCCGGCGTTTCACCCGGTTCAACCTTGCCGCCGGGGAATTCCCACATCCCGGCGAGCTGTTTGCCTTCCGGACGCTGCGCAATCAGCACGCGGCCGTCGGCATCGACCAGGGCGCAGGCGACGACCAGAAGCAGGCGCTTTGGTTTGGATGGTTCAGGGTTCATGCGGAAGGCGGCTGCCTGTAATGGTAACGATACACTTCCTCGAAGCCGAGCCCATGATAGAGCGCGACCGCCGGCGCATTGTCGGCCTCGACCTGCAGCCAGGCCTCGCGAGCGCCGCGCAGCCGCGCCCATTTCAGGGCCGACAGTACCAATTGTCGACCGTAACCCTGTCGGCGCACCGTCTTGTCGGTGGCAATTTCGAACAGGCCGGCGAGATCGCCGTCATGCACGCAGATCAGCGTCGCCATTGCCTCATCGCCGCGCTCCAGCGCGAACAACCCGGCTTCCGGCTGGATCGCGCCGATTATTTCCGATAGGCCGGGCCGTAGCGACGCGTCGGCATCATGCACTTTCAGCGTTGCGGAAACGAAGCGGCTGATGTCCTTGAGCGGAATCTGATCGAGGACATCATCGACAGGGGCCTTTGCGAGCGGCATACGCATCACCAGCGATTCGCCGAAGCGCGACCAGCCCTCGGCGTCGAGATGCCGTGAAAGCGCAGCCCCCGTCAGCGGCGAAACACGGAAGGTGAGCGGCCGCCCGTAGGCCTCGAAG
Source organism: Mesorhizobium loti (assembly GCF_002858745.1). Classification (GTDB taxonomy): domain Bacteria; phylum Pseudomonadota; class Alphaproteobacteria; order Rhizobiales; family Rhizobiaceae; genus Mesorhizobium; species Mesorhizobium loti_F. The sequence continues at coordinate 32,875 of NZ_PJRO01000003.1, forward strand.
CGACGGCCAGCCCGCGCGATGCGTTCGGGCAAATGATGGACGTCGTTGGGGTCGAGCGGATTGACGGAATTCAGCCGCTTGGCCGGATGGCCGGCCGTCAGCCGCACCACCCAGGTGCCATCATAATGCGCGGCCGCCGCTGGCCACGCACGAAAGCCTGCAGCTTCATAGCGGCGAACCTTTGCGAGAACGGTGGCAGGGTGCTGCGGGTTCAACAATTCAGCTCCGGTAGTCGCCATTGATAGCGACATACTCCTTGGTGAGATCACAGGTCCACACCGTCGCCTTGCCGCGGCCTATGCCGATGTCTGCGCGGATGACGACGCTGTCGCGCTTCATATAGGCTGACGTCGCGGCTTCCGAATAGGCGGAGTCGCGCTCCCCGTCTACGGCAAGGCGATTGTCGCCGAACCAGATCGCCAGCCGATCGCGATCTGCTGGCTCACCGGCCTTGCCGACGGCCATGACGACCCGGCCCCAATTGGCATCCTCACCGGCAACGGCGGTCTTCACCAGTGGCGAATTGGCGATCGACAGCGCTATGCGCTTGGCCGAACGTGCCGACTTCGCACCCGTCACGGTGACTTCGATCTGTTTGCGAGCGCCCTCACCGTCACGCACCACCTGGATGGCAAGCGCCTTCAGCATCTTGTTCAGGGCACGGCGGAAGGTCCCGAGCCGCGCATCCTTGGCATCGGTGATTTCAGGCGCGCCACGCTTGGCTGCTGCGCCGGTCGCAAACAGAAGCAGCGTGTCGCTGGTAGAGGTATCACTATCCACCGTCACCGCATTGAAGGTCTTGGCAGTGCCCCTGGAAAGCAGATCCTGCAGCACAGGAGCAGCAATCGGCGCATCCGTGGCAACAAAGGACAGCATCGTCGCCATATCCGGTGCAATCATGCCGGCACCCTTGGCGATACCATTGAGGGTAACGTCGATATCACCCAGCTTTACCGTGGCCGTCACCACTTTCGGATAGGTGTCGGTGGTCATGATCGCCTTGGCCGCCTCAGTCCACTGGTCCGGACGCGCGTCCTTGGCCATGCCAGCCAGGAGATGGCTATACTTGCCGGGATCGAGCGGCTCGCCAATGACACCCGTCGAGGCAAGGAACACTTCATCCGCGCCGCAGCCAACAGCCTTGGCAGCAGCAGCCGCGGTCATCGATGTCGTCTCGCGACCTCTTTTGCCGGTGAAAGCATTGGCATTGCCGGAATTCACCACCAGCACGCGGGCCTTGCCCTGGCCGAGGTTTTCCCGACACAGGTCAACCGGTGCCGAGGGACATTTCGAGCGCGTGAACACGCCAGCGACGGCGGTTCCAGGATCAAACACCATCGCCAGAAGGTCGGTGCGGTTCTTGTATTTGATGCCTGCTTCGGCGGTGGCGATGCGCACTCCCTCGATCGCCGGCATCTTGGGGTATTTCTTCGGGGCGAGCGGGGAAATCGTAGCGGACATAAAGAACCTCGGCAGTCCGGAAAACGGTAGGGGCACGCCCCGTTTGCCCGATAGCGCGAGGCTTCGCAAGGCGTTTTCTGACGACCGGCACCGCGCCTGCGCTAACGCACAGCCGGGTTGATGAACCCGCGGAACACGCGCTGAACGGTCGGTATCAGGCCCCAGATCATCGCCGTGACCATGGTCGGTGCCACGACCAGCGTACGCTGCCAGATCTCCCATTCTTCCGTCAGGGGTGCCAGCACATAGAGGATCGCGGTGATAAGCGGATAGACGCCTGCAAGCACCAGCAGGGCGAAGCGGTGCCGGGAAAACCGCGACTGGGTGACTGTAGGCGAAGCGACTGTAGCGGACATGACACTCTCCATGAGAACGGTACGTTTCGTTGCATATAAAACGATCCGTTTCGTTTCGTCAAGAGTTGATGTATGGTGGCCGGCAAAGTTTTGAGGAGCTGAACGCGTTGACCGCAAGCGAAGGAAAGGCCCGCCGTTCGATCGGCGCCCGGCGCAACCCAGCCAGCGCCGAGGCCATCCTTGAAGCGGCCGAAGCCGTGCTTCGGGAAGATGGCTATTCCGGCTTCTCAATCGAAGCCGTCGCGCGGCGCGCCCGTGCCGGTAAACCGACGATCTATCGCTGGTGGCCAAGCAAGGCCGCGCTGCTGATCGACGTATACCAGCGCCAGAAACATATCGACTACCCGGACACGGGCCCCCTGGAGGAGGATCTGGTGGGATTTCTGTCCGGCCTGCTCGCGCATTGGCGCGACACGCCCTCAGGGCCGATCTTCCGTTCCATTATCGCCGAAGCGCAATCTGATGAAGATGCAGCGAAAGCGCTCGCCGCCTATGCCGCCAGTCGACGTGTCGAACAAGGCAAGATCGTCGAGCGCGCCAAGGCGCGTGGCGAAGTTGCTGGCCACGTCGATCCATTACAGGTGGCAGATATGGTTTCATCCTATGCGTGGGTCCGGCTTCTGACCGGACGCCTGGATGAAGACAAGGACAGGCTACGTGCCGCCATCCGCGCCATAGTTCACGGCATCAAGGCCTAGCAGGCTTCATGGAACAGAGCCTGGCACGCGCTTCGAACAGGCCAGGTCCCAACGCGCGCACAAAAAAAGCGGCGCCCGCGAAGGCGCCGCTTTCAGCAATCCGTTCGTTGAAGCGTTTCCGTTTTTTCTCGGAAACGCTCTAACTCTTTGTATTACGCAATTCTGGACGGAAAACCGCTGCACACTTTTCCTGGAATTGCTGTAAATCAGCGAGAGCCGCAATTCACTTGGTGGCGCTGCCTTCGGCCGCGTCAACAGTCTTGCGCAGGTTCTCGTCGGGGATCTCGACCTTGGCAGCCTTGCGTGCTTCCTTTACGGCCTCGAAATATTTGTCGCGGATCACTGCCGACTTGGCCTGATCCTTGACCTGATCGAAGGCCGGCGGCTGCTGCTGGCGCTTGTCCTCGAGCTTGATGATGTGCCAGCCGAACTGCGTCTGCACCGGCTCCTTGGTGTATTTGCCAACTTCCAGCGCTGTTGCAGCTTTCTCGAACTCAGGCACCATCTGGCCGGGGCCGAAGAAGCCGAGATCGCCGCCATTGGTCTTGCCGCTCGGATCCTTGGTGTTCTCATTGGCCAGCTTCTGGAAATCTTCGCCGGCATCGAGCTTCTTGACGATCGCGTCCGCTTCTTCCTTCGTCTTCACGAGAATGTGACGGGCATGCACTTCGTTGACCGGCGGTTGCGCGGCGATTTCCTTGTCGTAGCGGGCGCGGATTTCAGCCTCGGTGATCTTGCCGACCACTTCCTTCTCGACCAGTTCGCCATGCAGGGCACGCTGCTGAAGGAAAGCGACGCGACGCTGGAATTCCGGATCCTTGTCGAGCCCGTCAGCGATGGCCTTGGCGGAAAGAACCTTGATCTCGATGGCAGCCGACAAGGCTGCAGCGCGACGCTGCTCAGCGGGAAGCTGCGCGAACTGACGCGACAGTTCGCCTTCGGCAAGCGTCAGATCGGCCTCGGTAATCGGCTTTCCGTCCACAGTGGCGATAACCGCATTGGGATCGACCGGCGCGGGAGCCGGAGCCGCAGCGGCGTCCGCCGGTTTGGTTTCCTGGGCAGCGAGCGGCGAAACAGCTAGAGCCGACAGGCCGATGGCCAGACCAAGGCTGGCAAGCGACGCGCGGCGAAACAACAAGGTCATGCGAAAGAGCTCCGATGAGGATGATTATGTCTTTTGATCAGCCCGAATGTGGCAGAATTAGGCGTTCCGCGGCCCGGTAACGCAGCGTTGACATCGATTGAGCCCCCTCTTATCTGTCCAACCACTTGGCGTCCAGAACCGTTTTCCGGGCGCTTTTTGGTGTTTTTCCGTTCAAGCGGGTCTGCAGGATGCTTCCGCATTCGCTCCCGTGCCCAGGATTGCAAGCGAAAGGACCATTGAATGGTCAGTCTCGGCGGTCTCGCCCGTAAGATTTTCGGCTCTTCCAACGACCGCCGAGTCAAGTCGACCCGGCCCCGGGTCGAAGCGATCAACGCCATGGAAAACGAGATGCGCGCGCTCTCCGACGCAGAGCTTGCCGGTCGCACTGAAAAATTCCGTGAGGATATCGCCAACGGCGCCGAGCTGGACGACCTGCTGATCCCCGCCTTTGCCACAGCGCGCGAGGCGGCCCGGCGGGTGCTGGGTATGCGGCCCTTCGACGTACAGCTGATTGGTGGCATGGTCCTGCACAATGGCGGCATCGCCGAAATGCGCACAGGCGAGGGCAAGACGCTCGTCGCCACGCTACCGGTCTATCTCAACGCCCTTGCCGGCAAGGGTGTGCATGTCGTTACCGTCAACGACTATCTCGCCACGCGCGACGCCGAATGGATGGGTCGCGTCTACAAGTTCCTCGGCCTCAGCGTCGGCATCATCGTGCACGGCCTGTCTGACGAGGAGCGTCGCGACGCCTATGCCTGCGACGTCACCTACGCAACCAACAACGAGCTCGGCTTCGACTACCTGCGCGATAACATGAAATATGAGCGCGCGCAGATGGTTCAGCGCGGCCACAATTACGCGATCGTCGACGAAGTGGATTCGATCCTTGTCGATGAGGCGCGCACGCCGCTCATCATTTCCGGTCCGCTTGAGGACCGCTCAGATATGTACAACACCGTCGATGCCTTCATCGTACAGTTGCAGCCGGGCGATTATGAAGTCGACGAAAAGCAGAAGACGGCAATCTTCACCGAAGAAGGCACCGAGAAGGTTGAGAACATCCTGCGTGGCGCCGGCCTGTTGAAGGGCGAGTCGCTGTACGACGTCGAAAACGTCGCCATGGTCCACCATGTCAACAATGCTCTGAAGGCGCACCGGCTGTTCCAGCGCGACAAGGATTACATCGTCCGCAACGGCGAGATCGTCATCATCGACGAATTCACCGGCCGCATGATGCCCGGCCGCCGCTATTCGGAAGGCCTGCACCAGGCGCTTGAAGCCAAGGAACACGTGCAGATCCAGCCGGAGAACCAGACACTGGCCTCCGTCACCTTCCAGAACTATTTCCGCATGTACAAGAAACTCGCCGGCATGACCGGGACGGCACTGACGGAAGCGGAAGAGTTCGGCAACATCTACAATCTCGAAGTTACCGAGATCCCGACCAACCTGCCGGTCAGCCGCATCGACGAGGATGACGAGGTCTATCGGACGGTCGAGGAAAAATACAAGGCGATCGTCAGGGAGATCCGCGAAGCCAACGCCAAGGGCCAGCCGACGCTGGTCGGCACGACGTCGATCGAGAAATCCGAGCAGTTGGCCGAACGCCTGCGCCAGGATGGCTTCAAGGATTTCGAGGTCCTCAACGCCCGCCATCACGAGCGCGAAGCAGCGATCGTCGCCCAGGCTGGCAAGCCTGGCGCCATCACCATTGCCACCAACATGGCCGGCCGCGGCACCGATATTCAGCTTGGCGGCAACGCCGATATGCGCATTGCCGAGGAATTGGACGGCATGCCAGCGGGCCCCGAGCGCGATGCGCGGGAAAGCGCCATTCGCGAGGACGTGAAGCAGCTCAAGGAAAAGGCGCTGGCCGCCGGCGGCCTCTACGTCCTTGCCACCGAGCGCCATGAGAGCCGGCGCATCGACAACCAGCTGCGCGGCCGCTCCGGCCGTCAGGGTGACCCCGGCCGTTCGAAGTTTTTCCTGTCGCTGCAGGACGACCTCATGCGCATCTTCGGTTCCGAGCGCATGGACGGCATGCTGCAGAAGCTCGGCCTCAAGGAAGACGAAGCCATCATCCATCCCTGGATCAACAAGGCTCTGGAGAAGGCGCAGACGAAGGTCGAGGCGCGCAATTTCGACATTCGCAAGAACCTTCTCAAATATGACGACGTCTCCAACGACCAGCGCAAGGTGGTCTTCGAGCAGCGCATTGCGCTGATGGATGGCGAAAGCCTCTCCGAGACGGTTGCCGAGATGCGCAACGACGTCATCGACGAGATCGTGGCCAAGGCCATTCCTGAAAATGCCTATGCCGAGCAATGGGATATCGCCGGCCTCAAGGCCGAGGCGCAGCAGTACCTCAATCTCGACCTGCCTATCGAGGAATGGGCCAAGGAAGAGGGCATCGCCGAAGACGACATCCACGAACGCATCACCAAGGCCGCCGACGAAGCCGCCAACGAGCGTGCCGGCCGCTTCGGTCCGGATGTGATGAACTACGTCGAACGGTCCGTCGTCCTGCAGACGCTCGATCATCTGTGGCGCGAGCACATCGTCAATCTCGACCACCTGCGCTCGGTGGTCGGTTTCCGCGGCTATGCCCAGCGTGACCCGCTCAACGAGTACAAAGGCGAAGCCTTCGAACTGTTCCAGGCCATGCTCGGCAACCTCCGCCAGGCCGTGACCGCGCAGTTGATGCGCGTGGAACTGGTGCGCGAGGCAGCCGACGCGCCATTGCCGGATGCCCCGCAGATGTTCGGCCAGCACATCGACGCCAGCACCGGCCAGAACGATTTCGGTGAAGGCACGGACGTCGCTGTTCTTGAGGACGCGCGCATTGTTCCTGCAGAGCAGCGCGACCCGCAAAACCCGGCAAGTTGGGGCAAGGTCGGCCGCAACGAACCCTGCCCTTGCGGTTCGGGCAAGAAGTTCAAGCACTGCCACGGCGCCTTCGGCTGATAGGCGACACCCACGTCGAAATGGCGCTATTGCTGTTTCGGCGAGGCCAGTTGCAAGGTGAAGACCGTGCCCGCCATGCCATCCGCCAGCTTGGGCGCGAAGGTTAGTGGCACGCATTTCTGAACGGCGTCGGTCGCTGCCTGCACAAATTGCCTGCGCTGGTCGGCATCACCGTCCACGCGAATGCTGGTCGCCTTTGGTGCACCAATCAGGGTCCCGTCGCGTTTGAAGCTGAATTGCAGCGTGACCGAACCTTTCGCCGCGCCGGAGGGTGGAGCCCAGCAAGTCTGCAGCGCAGAGCCGACCTCATCCATCGTGTTCAAAGGTTCGGCCGATAATTGCCCCGCCGACTGCCCGACGATCAGGGCTGCCAGCGCAATACCGAATGCGATTTTCATAGTGGTTTCCTCCACGCCGGCTTCCTCCGCTTCCGACGATTTTCCAATGAAAAGCAGCCGGCTTTTGTTCCCCTGGCCCAATCAGCTTTTCGAGAGCGGGACAGCGGCGTTCGCAGCCAGCGAGGACTGAGCTTCTCCACAGAACTGTCAGCAGGCGGCCGCTGCAACAGGCGCCGAGGGAAGACATTGTCTGAAACTTTGCTAAAAGGCGGCAGGGGCGCGTCGCGAGGTGGAAATGCTTGCAGAGATCGCAAGGCCGATCGGGCTGACGCTGCGCCTGCTCTGGCGCTTCTGGCCACAACTTGTTGCATTGGTGCTGCTTGGGCTGATCGCCAACGGCTTGTTCATGCGGCTCGCCACACATGTCGCGATTGCGAACCACATGGCCGGCCTGGCGTTGCTAACGCTGGTGGCCCTGACCCAGCTCGTTGTCACGGTTGCCATGTTTCAGACCTTGCGGCCGGCCCTGCCTGCGGTGCGTGCCGCGCAAGCGGCTGCGAGCGGCGGAGCCGTTGAGGAATCCGACGGAAGCGGCAGTGCCCGCCTCGCCAAAATGGTCACCGTCGCGCTGCTGCCGTTCTTTGCCTACTACGCCGCCTGGGGTTTCCTTGGCGACACGGTGCGGCAATATTCGCGTGCAGCGCTCGAGCTGGCGCCATTTGGTGAATCCGGAAATGTGCTGGACGTGCTGGATTCGCGCTGGCTGCTGTTTTCGGTCGCCATTTCCTGGCTGATCCGCCGCGCTGCCAAGGAGATGCAGAAACGTGGCGGCGCTTCCTCGGCCTGGCAGATCATCGTTGTCATCTGCGAGACCAACTGGATCTTCATCGGTCTCTACGTCATCAGCCGCTGGAAGGATGACGTCCTCTCCTGGGTGATGAGCCGCAATATCGGCTCCTTTTTCCAGGCTGCGGCAGAGGGCATCACCACGCCGGTCGGCAACGCCATGGCCGCAGCGCCGATGGTGCCTGTCGAAATGACCCCGGCCGGCGGCGGCGCCACGCTGATCAACCTGTTCTTTTACATGCTCATGCCGGTCATCTGGCTGGTGATGGCAGCACTGATCTACGGCTACGACGTGCGCGACGACAAGGAGCTGATGCGCCACCAGCGTATCGAGCGCCTTGGCGCGCGCTACGGGGCGATCCCGAAATTCCTGCGCGATTTCGTCGAACATTTCATCAGCGGTTATCGCTCGCGCTACCTGCCGATCGCCAATGGCGTGCGCCTTACATTGAGTTCCGGTGTGCTGTTGATCGTCGTGCTTATCGTGGGCTACCGGCTGATCGACTGGGCGGCCGCCTGGGCCTGGCTCGGCGCAACGCGGCTGATTGGCCCGCATGAGCTTGATAGCTGGCAGGTGTTCGCCCATGGCGTGACGTTTTTGTTCGGCAGCCCGTTCCAGGACAGCTCCACCGGCATCCTGGTCGAACCGCTGCGCATATGCCTTCTGGCCGCCGTTCTGGAATGTGCCTTCGCCCTGCCGAAGCGAGCCTCTGCGGAGACTGCCAGCGAGCCTGCCTAGCCGGGCAAGCAGCCCTGTGTCAGTTCTGCGGCCGCTGGAACAGCAGGAAACCCGGTCGCTCGCTGGCCACACCCACGGCTGGCCGGATGGTCGCAGTGGCATCTTTCGGCACAAGGAACGTCTCGCGGATCTTCAGCGCATCGCCGCCTTTGGCACCGGAAAATATCGCCGAATTGCAGGTCATAGCGTCGTCAGTCTGCCTGAACGACACCGCTGCCGTCGGCAACCAGCGGCGGCCGGCGCTGTCAATCAGCATGATCCTGCAGCTCAACCACAAGGTCTGCAGGTTGGTCTCGCCGACAGTTACGGTCATATCGACCAGCACCGGAACCACCTCCGGCGGAATGTCGGCGCGCCCGAGTGCTGCGCGCAGATCGGTCAATTGCCAGTCGCTGCCACCGAAACGGGCTTTGCTGCCCCAGGCGACGTCCGTGGCGAAAAAATCCTGGTTGCGGAGCAGTTCCTTGACACTGTCATACGACATCACCGCCAGCGCCGCGGGAATCAGCACGACCAGCGCTAGCAGGCTGCGCAGCCACCAGCGTCTCTCGGCCGGCGTACGCCCGTTTCCCGTCTCATCAATTGGCTGCGCCGCGATGCTCAAGGTCGACCCTCAGAATGTCTCGCCGAGTTCATAGGTTTCGATCGTGCCTTCCGGCAGGCCGTCCGCCTGCACAGCAACAGATCCCAGTGCGATGCGTGCTTCCGAATCGAGCGGCCCCGCCAATTTGCCCGATACGGACAGCGTGGCACCGGTGACCTGCGAAGGCAGCACTTCGAACACCAGCCTCGTCTTGCCTGCCACCCCCGGGTCCAGGGCAACCGGCAAGGCGCCGGCTGCGAGCGAAACGCGTTCGCTGGCACGATAGTTGAGACCATCCGGCCCCTGCCATGTCGCGGCAGCAACCATCGTCGAACGATCCCTCGCATTGAGCTTTGCCGTCACGATGGCCCAGACACCACCGGAAGTAAGCAGTTTTTGCTGGCCGAACCGGTTGAGTTTCAGCGTACGGGCAAAGGCCACCTTGTCGACCGCAATGTCGAATGTGCGCGTACGAAGCGTATCCTGGATCTTGCCGTAGACCGGGATGGGGGCCGTCAGATCGGCATAGTGCGGCTTGGTCGTTTGCATGCCGTAGCAGAGAAGGGCGGCGACCAGCAAAACCGCGATGTTGGCGATCCGCCGCATCATGGCTTGGCATCCGGTGTATCAGGCCCGGCACCGACAGGCATGGCCACGGTGCCGATAACATGTTCATTGTACCAGCCAGGCACGCCGTAGAGATTGTCGCGCCGCTTGTAGATTTGGCCATTCACGGCGAGCACGAAACGGTCGGGTGGCGTGGCGCCTGCCGGCAAACCCCAGACATAGGCCATGCGCTCGGGCAACCCAGGCTGCAGCGCCGGAGCCATCGATGAGTCACGAACCAGCACGACATAGGGTTTATCATCCGTGCCGCCGGTTGACTGGAAAGTCGTGAAGTAATTTTTGCTGGAGAGCGCCGTGCGGTTTGTCATTTCAGCTTCGAAGACCAAAGCCTTCTCGCCGGCTTTCAGCGGCAGGCCATAAACACCCTTTTCGACCGCATAGGCGCGCAAAGGCCTGACTTCCCAGGGACCGGTCTCGACCGGCTGGCCCGGCTCAAGCAAGACGACCGGCTTCTCCAGCGCATCGAACACACCAAGGGCGCCGCCCACCGCGAGCGCCGCGACGGTGCCCATACCACCAACAATCCAGGCTTTGAGCTTTGAACGGGCGCTGCCGAACATGAACCCTTCCGAATCTTGCGCCTGCCACCCACGCGGCAAACTAGTGGGGAAACGTTGTCATTGGAACCCTGGCGGAGGCTCGCCGGCATGCCAACGCCATTCTCCTGACTATGCCTGCCAATGCAGCGCAGGCTGCAATAACTTGCCCGCTAGCCCTGCTGTACATCTGCCAATGCGATAAGGTTTTGCAGCGCCTCGACACCAAGCCGGTTCAGATGCCTGCGGCCGAGTGCGATGTCGATGCGCATGGCGATCTCGCCGGCATCCGCACCTTTCAGATCGGCCAAGCGCTCTATGCCGATCTCTTCCAGCCAGGCGATCATCTGGGGTCCGATCGAATGCGCCTCGAGCATTGCCTTGCGTTCAGCTTCGTCGATCATCCTGCCCGAACCGTTTTTTAAGCTGTCCCGCATACATAGTCTGCCGTACCGGGGCCTGTTAAGGTCCAGGGCGAGGACTGGGAGTACCGCGTGCGCTTTTCCGCAGCCACGACAGCCGAGCGGCTTCTGCCGCAGCGCTTGGCGCTGCGTGCACGGCCTCTGCTCGGCAAACTCGATGCGGTCCTCTTCTCGTCGGACGACCGTGGCGAAGCCGGGCGTATCTCGCTGATTGCCTTCGCCATCCGCGTCATCAGCGCCGTCATCGCCTTTGTCAGCCAGGTGCTGATGGCCCGCTGGATGGGTTCCTTCGAATACGGCATTCTCGTGCTGGTCTGGACGACGATGGTCATCGTCGGCAACCTGTCCTGCCTCGGCTTCCACACCTCGGTGATCCGCTTCATTCCCGAGTTCCGCGAACATGGCAAGCTGGCGGAACTGCGCGGCATCCTGCTGGCCAGCCGGATTTTCGTGCTGGTTGCCTCGACCATCATCGCGCTGGTCGGCATCGCGGGAGTATGGCTGTGTTCCGACTGGATCGAGAGCTATTACGTGGTGCCGTTCATACTTGGCATCTTCTGCCTGCCGATGATCGCAATGTCCGATTTGCTGCAGGGTATCGCCCGCGCCAATTCCTGGACACTTTCGGCCCTCTCGCTCGTCTACATCGTTCGCCCGCTTGCGATCCTCGCCTGCATGGGGCTCGCGCTGTTGATCGGCATGCCGGCAGACGCCAAGACTGCGTTGATTGCCTCGATCGCCGCCACCTATGCCACCACCATCTTTCAGCTGATCGAGATCACGGGACGTACCGACGCCCGCGTCCCTTCCGGCCCCACAACCGTCCATCTGCGCGACTGGATCGTCGTCTCCCTGCCGATCTTTCTGGTGGAAAGTTTCTTTTTCCTGCTCACCAATGCCGATGTGCTGATGGTCGGCTTTTATCTCCAGCCCGATGATGTCGCCGTCTACTTTGCCACGGTGAAGACATTGGCGTTGGTGCATTTCGTCTATTTCGCCGTCAAGGCCGGCGTCGCGCAACGCTATGCCCACTACACCCATGGCGAAAGGGAAAAGCTCGCCACCTTTGCCCGCGAAACAGTTTCATGGACCTTCTGGCCATCGCTGCTGATGGCGCTTCTCGTCCTTCTTCTCGGCAAGCCGATGCTGATCCTGTTCGGGCCGGAATTCAGCACCGGCTACCCGCTCTTGTTCCTGCTCGTCTGTGGTGTCGTTGCCCGTGCCGCTGTCGGTCCCTGCGAGAGCCTGCTGACCATGAGCGGCCATCAGAACATCTGCGCCGCCGTTTTCGCCCTGACGCTGGCCATCAACATCGCGCTCAACGTGATGCTGATCCCGACTTTCCACCTCTGGGGTGCAGCGCTGGCCACTGCGCTTGCCATGGTGTTCGAGGCCGCGGCCCTTTCATTTACGGTGTGGCGCAAATTGGGTATCGCCATGGTTATTTTCATTCCCGCCAGAGGAGCCGCCTGATGGCCGCCGTCCCACTGATCGAGGAAACAAGTGGTGGTCCCGCTGGGACCTTGATGACAGGTCTGGCTGGCGTCGCGCCCGATGCCGCCCAGCTCGCCGAGATCGAGTTGCTGGCCGCCAACCACCCGGAACGAACGCTTGCAGTCTATCCAGCCTCCGCCGGCTTCGATCTGGTCGAAGAACTCGACTATCTATGCAACCGCACCGTCGAGCCAAACGTTTTCTTCAACCCGCGCTTCCTGGCACCTGCAATGCCGCGCCTGGAAGACAAGGAAGTGCGGCTGGCCGTGATCCGCGACGGCAACGAACACCGTAGCCGGCTGCGCCTCCTGGTACCTTTTTCGGTAGAGCGGCCTGGCATTCCGCTCGCGGCTCCCATCATGCGCACCTGGGCAAGCCCGTTCGGCCCTGTCGGCACCCCCTTGGTCGACCGGGACGACCCCATCGGCGTCATCGAGGATTTCTTCGCGATGCTGTCACGTCCGCATCTGAAGCTTCCCAAGGTCTTTGCCTTGCCCGATATGCGCCTTGATGGTCCCATGGCCAGCCTGATGCGGGCACTTGCCGAAGCACGCAACCTGCCGTTGGTGATCACGGGTGAAACGCAGCGTCCGTTCCTGCAAAGCAGGCTTGATGGCGAGGCCTACCTCAAGCAATCCCTGCGTTCACACCACTATCGTGAGTTTCGTCGGCTGAAGCGGCGGCTCGGCGAGACGGGAAACCTGCAACATGAAGTGGCGCGCGGGCCAGAGGAAATCCGGCAAGCGATCGAGAATTTCCTGACGCTGGAAGCGTCCGGCTGGAAGGGACGCGAGCGCACCGCCATGGCCATCGACCGCTTCCGTGCCGCCTTCGCGCGCGAAGCGGTGCACCGTCTGGCCGAGCAGGACATGTGCCGCATCCATTCGCTGACGCTGGACGGGCGCACCGTTGCCAGCCTCATCGTCTTTGTTGAAGCCGGCCACGCCTATACGTGGAAGACGGCCTATGACGAGACACTGGCTTCGTTCTCGCCAGGTACGCTGCTCATGATCGAAGTGACCAAACAGCACCTCGACGATCCCAATATCATCATGACCGACTCTTGCGCTGTGCCCGACCATCCTGTCATGAGTCGCCTGTGGATGGAGCGACGGCCGGTCGGCACCTTCGTGATCGGCCTGACGCCTGATGCCGACAAGGCAACCAGGCAGGCCGCATCGCAACTGCATCTCTATCGCGAAACCCGCAATTTCGCGCGCTTGCTGCGCAACAGAGTGAGAAACCTGTTCAGCCGCGGGTGAACAAAAGCCAGACGGAATGGTTCGACTTCCCCGTCGGCGTTGTGAAACCCGGCGATCGTCGCACGCCGGGCCCGGAGTTCTGTTGTCATTTGTACTTTAATTTCATCTAAACTATTGATATAAAATACTTTTTTGAACTTTTCATTTGTATGGGCTACACTACTTTTACGGTAGGGCGAAGGCACGTCGTGTTACCGTAGCCCGCTTGCCACACCCCACCCCCCACCCAGGCAAGCGGGCTTGTTTGGGGATCTGACATCACGCGAGCCGGAATATTGAACCATCTCGCCTCAGCGATGTTCCCGGACCGGATGGGACACCGTTCTGCCGAACCGACAAAATCCAGTGCATTGAAGGATCTGGCGCCTGCGGCACGTACTTTCGCACCGAGGGTTCGCAAGGGTGACCGCTATGAGGTCGCCCCATTGCAGCCGTGAGCGAAGCGAACTGGCGTGAGATAGAAAAATGGTGCCCCTAGCCGGGATCGAACCAGCACTCCTTGCGGAACTCGATTTTGAGTCGAGCGCGTCTACCAATTCCGCCATAGGGGCCCCGGACCGGGCGGTCCAGATGCGCGCGGACTATACGGTCGCGCACCGGTTCGTCAACTGGCGCAATGCGTTACTGTGCCGAAATACCGGAAACATTGGGTGTTGCCAGGTGCGACCTTTCGCTTTCGTGAAGCCCCCGCCATTGTGTGGCCAAGAAATTCTTTCTAGAGCATGACGCTCACCAAGAAGGGGGCTGCATGCTTCGCGGACTTTATGACTGGACGCTGTCACTGGCGGCGCGGAAATCGGCCGAGTGGTGGCTGGCGTTCATCGCTTTCGTCGAGAGCTCGGTCTTCCTGGTGCCAGCGGACGTACTTTACCTACCGATGGCGCTTTCCCGCCCGGATCGCGCCTATCGCTACGCGCTTGTCGCCACGATTGCGTCCGTCCTCGGCGGTGTTGCCGGCTGGTTCATCGGCCACTACGCCTACGAAGCCGTGGCCAAGCCCGTGCTCGAGTTCTATGGCAAATATGATGAGTTCGAGGCGTTGCGGCTATCATCCGGGATCGGCTTCATCATCCTGATGCTGATCACTTCCGGGGCGGCACACCTGCCGCCGATCAAGGTGGTAACCATCCTCTCCGGCGTCATCGGCGTCAATCTCTTGCTGTTCATCGCGCTCGCCATCGTGGCGCGTGGCGGCCGTTTCCTGCTGCTTGCCTGGTTGCTGCGCCGCTATGGCGAACCGATCCGTGACTTCATCGAGAAGCGGCTCGGCCTGCTGGCAGGAGCCGCGGCAGCCATCCTCATTCTGCTTTATTTCGCGGCCAAATACGCCATTTGAGCATGACGCGCCGACAACAGGAGCGAAATCATATGTCCGAAGCGACAACGCCGGCGCAACGCGATCCGATGCTCACCGCTGCGTTCCTGACCGTGGCGATGGCAGTCACCGTCGGTTCGGCGCTCGCCTTCCAGTACATAGGCGGCTACATCCCCTGCAAGCTCTGCTACGAACAGCGCATCCCCTATTATGTCGGCGCACCGCTGATGCTGCTCGCAGTCCTCGCAGCGATCTTCAAACTGCCCGTGTGGATCACCCGCGCCCTGCTTCTCGTCGGCGGCCTGCTCATGGTCTACGGCCTCTATCTCGGCGTCTTCCATTCCGGTGTTGAATGGGGCTGGTGGCCGGGCCCGACCGATTGCACGAACGTCGCCGGTCCGGTTGACACTGGCGGCAATGGCGTACTCGATGCGCTCGACAAGTTCGTGCCGCCATCCTGCGACAAGGCTGCCCTGCGTATCCTCGGTCTGTCGCTGGCCGGCTGGAACGCCATTGCCAGCCTGATCCTGGCGGCGGTTGCCTTCCGCGGAGCTTTCAAACGCGTTTGAGTGAGAACGAGCCTCAGGGCTCCAATTCCACATCCCAGTACAGATAATCCATCCAGCTTTCGTGCAGATGGTTGGGCGGGAAGAGACGGCCGTTGTTGTGCAGATCATGCACGGTCGGCTGGAACGGCTTCTGCAGCGGCCACATCTTGGCTTGCGAAGGCATCATGCCGCCTTTGCGCAGATTGCAGGGGGAGCAGGCGGCGACCACATTTTCCCACGTCGTCGCACCGCCGCGATGACGCGGGACGACGTGGTCGAAGGTGAGATCCTCCGGCGTCCCGCAATACTGGCACTGGAAGCGGTCACGCAGGAACACGTTGAAGCGGGTGAACGCCGGGTAACGCGATGGCTTCACATAGGCTTTGAGGCTGACGACGGACGGCAGTTTCATCGAGAAATTCGGCGACGAGACCGCATGCTCGTATTCGGCGACGATGTTGACGCGATCGAGGAACACCGCCTTGATCGCGTCCTGCCAGGACCAGAGCGAAAGCGGGTAATAGCTGAGCGGGCGGTAGTCCGCGTTCAGCACCAGTGCGGGAAGCCCATCCGGAGATACGGCAACCGTCACGTTGTTTGCCTCCTTGGTTCTCGAACCGAACGGCGCGGATACTGTAAGCCCGACATGACAGGGATGTGAAGCGGGAAGCCCTGCCGAATACCCCTCAAAAGAGCATGATTTTTAAGCTTTTTTACGGCTCAGGCGGGCGGGGCGGCGTCCCTGCCCTTCAATTCCCTGTAATAGGACCAGAAAAGTCGCGCTGCGATGCCCCTCCAGGGGGCCCATGATTCGGCCAGGACGATGAGCTTTTTTTCAGCCGGACGTGGATCGATCGACAGCGCGTGACCGACTGCGCTTTGCAGCGCCACGTCACGTGCTGGAAACACGTCCGGGTGCCCGGCAGCGAACAGGAGATAGCATTCCGCGGTCCAGGGACCGATGCCTGGAACGGCTGTAAGTTCGGCGATCGCTTCCCCAGCCTCCAGCAAACAGAGATGATGAAGGTCGAGCCCATCCGCCACCGCGCCGGCGATCGCGAGCAGCCCGCGTTGCTTCGGCCGCGATAATCCGGCCTCGCGAAAAATGTCCTCGCCGGCGCCAAGAATAGCCTCGGGCGTCAACGGGTCCAGCAACTTGATCAGCCGGCCGAAAATTGCATCGGCGCTGGCGCGCGAGACCTGTTGCGAGACGATGATCGAAGCAAGGCTGGCAAAGCCGGGCTCCGAGAGACGCAGCGGCACGTCGCCGGCAAAGGCACGCACCGTCTCCAGGCGCGGATCGATGCCGCACAAGGCATCGAGGCCTGTGGCAATGTCATTGAGAGAAGTGATACGCTGCATGTTCTTGTCCGAGAAAGGCCGGCAAGGTAGCAATCCGGCTAACGCTTGCAAAACCCGATTGTCGCCGGTCGATGACACTCCTGACATTTCGTTTCGCCCCTAGCCCGAATGGCGACCTGCACCTTGGCCACGCTTATTCCGCGCTGCTTAACCAGCGGCTGGCGAACGATACCGGCGCACGCTTTTTGCTGCGGATGGAAGACATCGACACCACGCGCTGCACGCCGGAATTCGAGGCGGGCATCCATCGCGATCTCGAATGGCTTGGCCTGCGCTGGGAAGAACCGGTACGGCGGCAGTCGGAGCATTTCGGCGAATACAAGGCTGCCCTTGAAAAGCTGATCGCTGAAGACCTCGTCTATCCTGCCTTCATGAGCCGCGGCGACATCCGCGCCTTCATCAGCGACCGCGAACGGCGCGGGCGCGACTGGCCACGCGACCCGGATGGCGCGCCACTCTATCCGGCAGTCGACAAGGCTCTGTCCCGGAAGGAGCGTAAGGCGCACATTGCCGAAGGGATACCTTTCGCCTGGCGCCTCGACGTTGCGGCCGCACTGTCGCGGGTCGGCACTGACCTCTCCTGGACGGAATTCGAAAACACGAGCCTATCGACAGCACGTCGTGTCCAGGCGCTGCCGCAAGACTGGGGAGACGTCATCCTGGCACGCCGAGACATCCCGACCAGCTACCATCTTTCCGTCGTGCTGGACGACGCCCTGCAAGGCATAACGCATGTCGTGCGCGGCATGGACCTGTTCCAGGCAACGGCCGTACAGAGGCTGTTGCAGGAATTGCTCGGCCTGCCTGAGCCCGCCTATTTCCATCACCGGCTGGTCCTTGGTCCGGACGGGCGCAAACTCTCGAAGAGCCTCAAAGACACGGGCCTGGCCGCCCTGCGTGCTGCCGGCACGACGCCAGAGGATATCCACTTCATGGTTGGCCTATAGGACGGCTACTGCAGCAGCTTCAATTCGCGTTACTTTAAAAGTAAGCGGTTTTGGCTTTGCCCAGCCTACTTGCCGGGCTAGAGCGGCACGTTCTTCATCAGAAAGCGATTGTACCCCATGCACGAGCTCAAGCGGTTCATTCCCGCCACCTTCGTCGTGCTATGGGCGACCGGCTTTATCGGCGCGCGATACGCCATGCCATGGGCGGAGCCCTTCACATTCCTGGCCATTCGCTTTGCCATTGCCGCAGCGCTCTTTGCCGTCCTGGTCATTTTGCTCAAGGCGCGCTGGCCGAACCGCACGCAGGCCCAGCATGCCATCATTGCCGGCATCCTCATGCACGGTATTTACCTCGGTGCGGTGTTCTGGGCGATCCATCGCGGCCTTCCCGCCGGCATCTCGGCGCTGATCGTTGGCCTGCAGCCGCTGATCACTGCCGTCATGGCCGGCAAGCTGCTCGGCGAGGAAATCCAGCCACGGCATTGGATCGGCCTGGTAATCGGCTTCATCGGCGTCGTCACCGTTTTGTGGCCGAAACTCGGTGCGCTTGGCGGCGGAATCACGCCGGCTACACTCACGGCTTCCCTGATTTCTGTCGTCGCCATGAGCGCAGGCACGGTCTGGCAGAAACGCTTCGCCTCTTCCGGTGATCTCGTCGCCTCGACTTTCTGGCAATATGTCGGCGGCACGGCGGTGATGGTGGTTGCGAGTTTCGCCTTCGAGACCCGCGTTTTCACCGTCAACAGCGATTTCGTCTTCGCCATGGCCTGGCTCGTGCTGGTGCTTTCGGTCGGCGCCATCTTCCTGTTGATGGTGATGATCCGCGACGGGGCAATGTCGAAGGTGGCTTCGTTGTTCTATCTGGTTCCGGCAGTGACTGCCGTGATGGCCTGGGCGCTGTTCGGTGAACAGCTGAACCTTGTCCAGATCGTCGGCATGGCCATCACCACCTTCGGCGTCGGGCTAGCTACCGCTCAGCCGACGCGGGCGCGCGCTTCCGCGTAGCGGCTGATGGCGGCGTTGAGTTCACCGCCCAGAATAAAGATCACCGAAACGATATAAAGGAAGACCACCGCGATCATGATCGACGCGAGGCCGGCATAGGTCGTCACATAAGACGAGAAATGGTCGAGATAGGAGGCGAAGATCGTCGATCCGACCAGCCAGCCGATCAGCGTGAAGGCGATACCCGGCAGGATCGAGATAATGCTGCGCCGTCCCATCGGCAACCAGATGTGCACGGCAAACAGCGCGAACACGATGACCGCTGAAGCGATGACGAAGCGCCAAAGCGTGATTGTGCCCATATAGGGGCCGAGCCAATCGAAATGCGCCTCGGCCAGACGTGCAAGCAGCGGTGCGAAAACCAGCAAAAGGCTGATCGCCAGAAACCCCACCGCGGCAATCAACACAAAGACAATGCTCTGTGCGCGGCGGAAGACGAGCGAACGCGTCTCCGTCATGCGGTAGGCGCGGTTCAGCGAAGTCCGCACCGCTTCGATGCCGTTGGAGGCGAAGAAGCCGGCAAGCAATACACCATAAGTGAGAAGGTCGGTGCGGCGAACCGTCAGCACGTTGATGACCTCCTGCGCAATCGGCTTGGCAATCTGCTCCGGCCAGGTGTCGAACAGCAGCGGCACGATGGTCTCGACGAAGGCTTGCGCACCGAGGAAACTCGCCAGCGTGGTGGCGAAGATCAGGAATGGAAACAGCGCCATCAGCGAGGTGATCGCCAGGTGACTGGCCATCGCCCAACCGTCGTCATTGTTGAAATGGCCGACCGCATCGTAGAGCACGCGGCGGAAGGCGACGATGATGCGCAGCAACGAAGCTGTCCCTCCAGTTGTTTCCAGGCGGCGAATATGGGAAGTGATTGCGGCAAATGGCAAGCCTCGCCGCCTCTTCTGGCGCTTCAACCCAAGCGCCGCGCACGATCATCGTCACCGGTGCCTCGTCGGGCATCGGCGCCTATTGTGCACGAGCGCTGAAGGCCGATGGATGGCGGGTCTTCGCGACGGCTCGCAAACCGGGCGACATCGCTACGCTGGAAGCCGACGGCATCGAGACATTCTACCTCGATTATCGCGACCCGGGCTCGATTGAAGCCCTGGTCGAAACCGTGCTCGAACGCACCGGCGGCCAGCTCGACGCGCTCTACAACAACGGCGCCTATGCCCAGCCCGGTGCGGTGGAGGATTTGCCTGTGGAGGCGCTGCGCGAACAGTTCGAAGCCAATCTCTTCGGCTGGCACGACCTTACCCGCCGAATTGTACCCGTGATGCGCGCCCAAGGTCATGGCCGCCTCGTCCATTGCTCATCGATCCTTGGCCTCACGCCGGTACCGTTTCGCGGTGCCTATGCCGCGTCCAAGCATGCACTGGAAGGATTGATGCTGTGCCTGCGCCAGGAGTTGGAAGGCAGCGGTGTGCACGTCTCGCTGATCGAACCCGGGCCAATTGTTTCAAAGTTTGCAAGCAATGGCCTGCCCTGGTTCCTGAAGCATATCGATCATCAGAATTCAGTGCATCGCACCGCCTACCAGGCGCAACTGCAGCGGCTTGAGCAGGGCGGAACCCGGTCGCCCTACAAGCTCGGGCCGGAAGCCGTCTACGCGGTGCTTACCCATGCGCTTCTGTCGCAACGCCCACGGCCGCACTATGTGGTAACGATGCCGGCCAGAATCGGGGTAGTGCTGAAACGTCTGTTGCCGGCTTCCATGCTCTACCGCATCCTCGCCAAGCGCGCCTGAACGGAACGGAATACACCATGGGCACTGTTTTCAACATCCTCGCCATCGTCGTGATGGTGGCTGTGGTCGCTGTACTGATCCGCGGTCTCATCAACATGCTGCGGGGCGGCTCGGGTGTGACATCCAACAAGCTCATGCAGGCACGCGTGCTGCTGCAGTTCCTGGCATTGGTCCTGATCATGCTGGCTGTCTACTTCACGCGCAAATAGCCTCACGCATCGGCCCGAAAATCGGCATCGATTTTCGGGCCGATGCGTCGTTTCAAAGCGGGCCGGCGGGAGGACGCATTGGTCAAACTCAACAAGATCTACACCCGCACCGGCGACGCTGGCACCACGGGGCTTGGTACTGGCGCAAGACGCCTCAAGTCCGATCTGCGCATTGAAGCCTGCGGCACAGTGGACGAGGCCAATGCCTGCATTGGCATGGCACGCCTGCACACAGCTGCCGCACACCCTTCGATCGATGTGATGCTTGGCCGGATCCAGAACGATCTGTTCGATCTGGGTGCTGATCTTTCCGTGCCGGACGACGGCAAGCCACTGGAGTATGAGCCGCTGCGCATCGTCGCCTCGCAGGTCGAACGCGTCGAGAAGGACATCGACTTGCTCAACAAGGACCTGCAGCCGCTGAAGTCCTTCATCCTGAACGGCGGCTCCCCGGCGGCTGCCGCTTTGCACCTTGCCCGGACAGTCACCCGCCGCGCCGAACGTGTGATGGTGGCTCTGGCGCAGAACCCCGACGAAAAAGTCGGCACTGAAGCGCTCAAATACGTCAATCGCCTTTCGGACTTCCTGTTCGTGGCTGCGCGCACGGTCAATGACAATGGAAAGTCCGACGTGCTATGGGTGCCGGGCAAGAACCGCTGATTTGGCGTTGGCGGACAAGGGGCGGAAGCCGGCCGCATGTTCATTCCGCTTTATGATTCCAATCACCTGCGCCGCATCCGCTACGCCT
This sequence comes from Mesorhizobium loti, assembly GCF_002858745.1. Lineage (GTDB taxonomy): Bacteria > Pseudomonadota > Alphaproteobacteria > Rhizobiales > Rhizobiaceae > Mesorhizobium > Mesorhizobium loti_F. The sequence continues at coordinate 54,226 of NZ_PJRO01000003.1, forward strand.
ACGTCAACATCGGGCTGATCCTGTTCAATGTGGCGATCTATCTGGTCACCCGCGTCGGCGGCGACGACTTCGCTGCGGGGGCCACGCTCAGCTATGGCTTCATCCCTTCCGTCGTTCACGACATTGCGGAACTGTCACCGCAATTCATCGTCATTCCGGAACAGCTGAGTTATCTCTCCTATTCCTTCCTCCATGCCGATATCTTCCATCTCGGCGGCAACATGCTGTTCCTGTGGGTGTTCGGGGACAATGTCGAGGATGCCCTCGGTCACGTCCGCTACATCATCTTCTATCTTGCATGTGCCGCTGGCGGCGCCTTTTTTCACGGTCTGGTCGCGCCCGGCTCCGAACAGCCGCTGATCGGTGCATCGGGTGCCATAGCCGGCGTGGTGGCGGCTTATCTGATCCTCTATCCGCGCGTGAAGGTGTGGGTGCTGGCCTTTGCCCGCATTCCGCTCAGATTGCCGGCCTACATCGTCCTGATCCTGTGGGTGCTTCTGCAGTTCGTCATGTTCGCTATGGGTGGCGAGGAGCAGATCTCCTGGGCTTGCCATATCGGCGGCATCGTCACGGGTGCCATCCTCGTTCTGGTGCTGCGCAGCCGTGGCGTCCCCTTGTTGGAAAATGAGGAGGAGACCGCTCCGGCGACCATCCCTGCCGAAACCGTACCGCCTCCTCTCCCTACCGCCACGGAAGCCAAGCCGGCATCACGCTGGGGCAGGCAGTAGAGCGCTGCGCTTCCGGTTGCACCAGCACGGTTTTCAACCGATTTGGACCTTTTGCCGATATTGACGCGGGTGGCGCCCGCAACTACGGTCCGCGCGCCTGCGGCAGCCCTGTCAGCCACCGTCCAGGCAGCCGAAGCTTGGCGGGCGAGCTACAGAAATTGCGTCCGAAATGTCGGCATTCGACAACCCTGAGCGGGCCGGTACTGTTATAGCGCCCCGAATGCATCTTTGAGAGGTGAGAGACAGATGAAAGTCCTGGTGCCCGTGAAGCGGGTCGTCGATGCGAATGTGAAGGTTCGCGTGAAAGCGGACGGCTCGGGCGTGGAACTCGCCAATGTGAAGATGGCGATGAACCCGTTTGACGAAATCGCGGTCGAAGAGGCGATCCGCCTGAAGGAAGCGGGCAAGGTCGAGGAGATCATCGTGGTCTCGATCGGCCCGGCACAGGCGCAGGAAACATTGCGCACCGCTCTCGCCATGGGCGCCGACCGCGCTATCCTGGTCAAGGCAGACGAGGCGGTCGAGCCGCTGGGCGTCGCCAAGGTGTTGAAGGGCGTGGTCGATGCCGAACAGCCGGGCCTCGTTCTTCTCGGCAAGCAGGCGATCGACGACGATTCCAACCAGACCGGCCAGATGCTGGCAGCCCTTCTCGGCTGGTCACAGGGCACCTTCGCCTCGAAGGTGGAACTGGCCGGCGACAAGGCCAGGATCACCCGCGAAGTCGACGGCGGTCTGCAGACGGTCGAACTGAAGATGCCGACCATTGTGACGGTGGACCTGCGCCTCAACCAGCCGCGCTATGCCTCGCTGCCCAACATCATGAAGGCTAAGAAGAAGCCGCTCGACGAAAAGACCGCGGCCGATTTCGGCGCCGACATCAAGCCACGCCTCAAGGTCATCAAGACCGAGGAGCCAAGCGGCCGCAAGGCCGGCGTCAAGGTCAAGACGGTCGCCGAGCTCATCGACAAGCTCAAGAACGAAGCCGGCGTGCTTTAAGCGAAGCGGAAAAGGGATCAACACCATGGCAATCCTCCTCATCGCGGAACACGACAACGCTTCGCTCTCCGACCAGACCGCCAAGGCGCTGTCGGCTGCCCTCAAGATCGGCTCCGACGTCGACGTCCTGGTCGCAGGCAAGGGCGCCAAGGCAGCCGCCGATGCTGCCGCCAAGCTGAAGGGCGTGCGCAAGGTGCTTCTGGCTGAAGCCGATGAACTGACTGAGCGTCTCGCCGAGCCGACCGCTGCGCTCGTCGTTTCGCTGGCCGGCAACTACGATACGATCGTTGCCGCAGCCACTTCGACCGGCAAGAACGTCTCGCCGCGCGTGGCCGCTCTGCTCGACGTTGCACAGATCTCGGAAATCATCGAGGTGGTTTCGGCTGACACCTTCAAGCGCCCGATCTATGCCGGCAATGCCATCCAGACGGTTCAGGCGGCTGATGCAAAGAAGGTGATCACCGTACGTACGGCTTCCTTCCAGGCCGCCCCTGACGGCGGTTCGGCCTCCGTCGAGACAGTCTCGGCGGCCGCCAACCCAGGCCTTTCGACCTTCGTCGAAAACAAGCTGTCGGAAAGCGATCGTCCGGAGTTGACCTCGGCCAAGATCATCATCTCGGGCGGCCGCGCACTTGGTTCAGCCGAGAAGTTCCAGGAGGTGATCCTTCCGGTCGCCGACAAGCTGGGTGCCGCCGTGGGTGCAAGCCGCGCGGCAGTCGATGCCGGCTACGCCCCCAATGACTGGCAGGTTGGCCAGACCGGCAAGGTGGTGGCGCCGGACCTCTATATCGCCTGTGGCATCTCCGGCGCTATCCAGCATCTCGCCGGCATGAAGGACTCCAAGGTCATCGTTGCCATCAACAAGGACGAGGAAGCGCCGATCTTCCAGGTGGCAGACTACGGCATCGTTGGAGACCTCTTCCAGGTTCTCCCGGAACTTCAGAAGGCGCTTTGACGCTCTTTCCGGATCGGTATTAAATGTGATGGCCGGGGTAGACGAAACCTACCCCGGCCATTTAGTTTGCATTGCACAAAATCAAGAAGAAGCATTGGCGGGATAAAAAGAATGACCGGCAAGATCGAAACGATCGGCATTATCGGCGCGGGCCAGATGGGCGGCGGCATTGCCCACGTCTCGGCATTGGCCGGCTACAAGGTCCTGCTCTACGATGTCTCCGTTGACCGTATCGAAAAGGGCATTGCCACGATCAGCGGCAACCTGGCCCGCCAGGTTGCCTCCGGCAAACTGGACGAGAAAGAACGCAAGGATGCTGTTTCCCGCATCGGTTCTGCTGCGGCCATGGCGGATCTTGCCGCCGCCGATCTCGTTATCGAGGCCGCTACCGAGGATGAAACGGTCAAACGCAAGATTTACGCGCAGCTCTGCCCGCAGCTCAATCCAACGGCCGTGCTCGCCACCAACACGTCCTCGATCTCGATCACCCGTCTTGCCGCCCAGACCGATCGGCCGGAGCGGTTCATCGGCATCCACTTCATGAATCCTGTACCGGTCATGAAGTTGGTCGAGCTGGTGCGCGGTATAGCCACCGAGGACCAGACCTTCGAGCTGGCCAAGGGCTATGTGAAGCGGCTCGACAAGACGATCACCGTTTCCGAAGATTTCCCCGCGTTCATCGTCAATCGCATCCTGCTGCCGATGATCAACGAGGCTATCTATACGCTCTATGAAGGCGTCGGCACGGTCGAAGCCATCGACACGGCCATGAAACTTGGCGCCAATCATCCGATGGGGCCGCTGCAGCTTGCCGATTTCATCGGTCTCGACACCTGTCTTTCCATCATGCAGGTGCTGCATGACGGCCTATCGGACTCCAAATACCGCCCCTGCCCACTGCTGGTGAAATATGTCGAGGCCGGCTGGCTCGGCCGTAAGGCCGGCCGCGGCTTTTACGACTATCGCGGAGAACATCCGGTGCCGACGCGCTGATTCGAGCGTTTCCGCTTTTCGCGGAAATGCTTTAACTCTTTGTTTTTACGCAATTCCGGATGCAAAACCGCCGCGCGCTTTTGCTGGAATTGCTCTGGCGCGCGGGTATTCCGGACAACGGATCTCTATTTGCTCACGTTCCCGTCGCCACCCGCGTCATCGGAGTAGCGACACCTGCAGCGGAACTGGGAAGGGCCACGAAAGCGCAATTGCGGCCCGCCGCCTTGGCCGCATAGCAGGCCGCGTCGGCTCTGGCGATGATTTCATTGGGCTCTCCAGAGTCGGCGGTGAACAGAGTGAGGCCGATGCTGGAAGAGACGCGGTGTGTCTGCCCATCCCAGGTGAACTCCAGCGCGCTGACCGCATCAAGGACGGCCAGGACCGCTCTCTCGCCTTCGACCAGCGAAGGTGACATCAACACCACCGAAAATTCGTCGCCACCGAACCTGGCCACGATATCCGTTGGCGACAGGGCCGCTTTTATCGTTGAGGCCACTTGCCGCAACAGTGCATCGCCGGCAGCGTGACCGCTGGTATCGTTGACTGGCTTGAAGTGATCGAGATCAATGAACATCAGCTGATAGCGTGATGCGTCCTGTCGAGCCTTGTCGAGCAAATCCTCCACCGTTCGCAGGAAGCTGGGTCGGTTGGCCAGGCCGGTTAAGGCATCATGGGTAGCGGCATAGGCGAGTTGCCGCTGCAATGTCCGTGCATCGGTGAAATCCTGGAAGACGATGACCGAGCCGCTGAACTCGTTCTGTTCGTTCAGGATCGATGACACCATCTGGCGGATGCTGAAGCGTGTACCATCGTTCCGCGCGAGCACTGCACGGCTGTTCTGTTCCATTCGTCCGAGCCTGTTGTCGGCCAGGTGCGGTTGGTCGAGCCGCCGCCCTGTTTCCTCGTCCACAGCGCGGTAGACGAAGCCGAGTGGCTTGCCGAGAGACGCGATGCTGGTGGCGCCGGTCAGCTTTTCCGCGACCGGATTCATGAACGTGATGCGGTTTTCAGCGTCGGTGCCGATGACGGCATCACCGATCGACTGAAGCATGACACGCAGCCGCTCCTTCTCGTCGGCAAGAAGCGCTGCCGAAACGATCAATTGCTCCTCGGCTTCCTTGCGCTCCGTAATGTCGGTCATTGATCCGATCGCTCGCGCCACGCGTCCACCCGGCTCTCGTTCAATCGCCTTGCCGTGATCCGACACCCAGATCCAATGCCCGCTTTTGTGGCGCATGCGGAACTCGAGTTCGTATTCGAGTGTACGTCCTTCCATATGTTCGCGATCGGCGGCTACCATCCGTGCGATATCGTCCGGATGCGCAAACTCGAGCCACAGATCCGGGTCGTTGCCCAACTCGTGATCCTCGTAGCCGAGCATGTGCTTCCATGTTGTCGAATAGTGAACGGTGTTGTTGCGCATGTCGGCGTCCCAGACGCCTTGCCCTGCACTGGCAAGAGCGAAGTTCCAGCGTGTCTCGGCATCGGCGACGCGCGCGTGATCTTCGGAGATTTGCTTTATGAACAGGCCGACCATGAACGGTGTGGACACGATAATGGCAACGGAGACCTGGAAACCGTCACTCAACATTTCAACGCCGCCATTGATGCCCGGCATGAAGCCGCCCATCGCCACTGCGACGCATGTCGCTCCGGTCACGGCACAAACGAGCGCCAATTCGAGATGAGCCAACCTTGGCGCGATCACCATCAAAGGCAGCATCGCCAGCGCGAACGGGAAGCGACTTTGGCTGAGCGCCAGATAAGCCAGGCCGGCGCAGATTACCGCCATCAATACGACGCGAAGCAGGGCTCGTGGCTTGAGCGCCGCCGCGATTTGGGACTGCGACGCATACATCAGGAACGGCAAAAGCAGCGCGTATCCCAGCGCATTGCCGGAAAGGAACGTCCAGGCAGTAGGGACAACCGGCCAGCCATGAAGCATCAAGGTGGCATCGGCAAAAGCCAAGCCGGTAATCGCATCGGCGACCACCGCGGTCAGAAAAAGGATGAGCGAAAAGGTGCGGGCCGATGCATCGGTTTTCACCGGCAATCCGCCGGCGAAACGATCAACCAACCAGAGCGATAGCGCTGTGTGGCCGGTGTTGATGACGACGAACAGCGCACCCATCGTCCAGGACGAGCCGAAAACGACATTGGAAGCCAGCGTTGCGAGTGCGATGGCTGCGTAGTCGATCCAGCCGGCGGCACGCCGACGCCTTGCCAGCATCACAAAGGCGAATGCCGAAGCCAACCAGACCGTGGCAACCCCATCGCCGACCCGCGACAGCTGGATCGAAGCCGCCGCTGCCAACCAGAAACCCAAGCCCAGCGCAATCGCCGAAAGATACTTGCCCGAGTCACGTCCCTCATGCTGGTGAAACGTCACAACGTTGTCTACCTAACTAGGCGCATCCCTTCACCACCACTATGACGTAACTCATTTAAGCAATGATTGCATAGAGGACGCGTCCACCATTTAGAGCTGTAGCGCGATAAACTCGTAAAAATCCGTATCTATAAGATTTTGCTGTTTTATCTCAGGCTTTACCAACGCAGGAAAAAGCGCCCCATCAACGCTCCGACCCCGCCCAGCGCAGCAATGGCCAGACTATACCAGGTCGCCACGAACAGCGGGGAATCGTCCGTGCAGTGCGCCGCATAAAAGGTGGCGGCCAGGCCGCCTGCCAGCAGCCCCGCGACTGCTCCCGACAACACCGGCCTCGTTGGCGCAGCCTGCTTCAGCGCAACCAGGAGAGCCGCAAGGGGGACAAGACCGATCAATGGGATGAACGCCAGGCAGATCATCATATTGTTGCCCATGAGACGTTTGCCCCAGTCACCCGACGGCATCGCGAACAACTCAAGCACAACGGCCACCGCCATGAGGAGCGGCGCGACAAAAAGCCAGCGGCCATATTTGCCTGCAGGCGCGCCCGGCATCGCAAGCATGCGAAGCACGACGAACGCCGTGATTGCCAGAGTGCCCGTAAAGACGAACTTGAACAGGAAGCGGATCGTTTGCATCGCCTGCATGAAATCGGGGCGCATGCCGATAGTCATGAAGAACACGACAGCGGCCGCGATCGCTGCAAACGTCAGCACCATAAGCCACATTTTGCCGAGCGGCATGGCTGTCGCTTTGGCGTCGGCGCCCAGTGTCTTGATCAATTCGTCCGTCTTCATCTCAGCCTCGCCCGAATCGCTTGGCGATGGCCGCCAGTCCGCGATGCAATGCGACCCTCACCGCGGTCTCGTTCATGCCAAGTTTTTGCGCCGTCTCTCCGATTGAATTGCCGTCGACGGAAATCGACGAAACCACGGAACGCTGGCCAGGCGGCAAGCCATCAAGGGCGCGCCCTATATCGCGCTCACTGACCGTTTCCTGCTCCGGTTCGGCCAGCGTTTCGGCAAAATCGTCGACAGCCACTTCGACGCGCCGGCCACGGCGGCGAAAGGAATCGATCAGCTTGAAACGGGCGATCGCGTATATCCACGGCAGGATCGGCGCATCCTGACGCCAGGTATGCCGCTTGAGATGAATGGCAAGCAAGGTCTCCTGCACGACATCCTCGGGATCGACACCGCCCTGCACGATCTTGCGCCGCGCAAAGCCGCGAATGATCGCTGCGGTTCCGCGCAGGAACTCGGCATAGGCTCTCTCATCACCTGCGGTTGCCGCCCGCATCAATCGGGCAAGCTCGGCTTCATTCATGCCCGCCACAGGCATCGCTCCTGCATTGTTCGCGTCGACACGCCGATTTGTTACGCGCTGGAGATTTCAAATCCACGTCAAAACTCGTTGAACCGGGAGATGAGGCACATCATGTGGCAAGAACGTCAGCCCATTCGGCGTGCCGGCGGAACTGCGCTGCCGCGAACGGGCATAGTGGAATGATTTTCTTTTGCGATGCGCGTGCATCTTCAACCGCGCGCGTCACCAGCCTCAGGCCGGCACCTTGTCCGCGGAAGGCATCCGGGACCTCGGTATGATCGATGATGATCTTGTGCTCGCCGATTTTGGTGAATGTCATCTCGGCTTCGGCACCGCCGGCGCCGCGCAGCACATAGCGGCCCTTGGAGCCATGATCCTCCAGCTCGACGTCAGGCAACTGATCGGCCATGGCTAGGCTCCTTTCACCGGCACGGCGGAAAAGAGCCGTCTCGCCGCTTCGATTTCGTTGGGCCGCACCTCATGGCCGCCTTCGTGCCATTCCAGTGTGACATCGGCATCCGCGGCGCGCAAATAGGAGTCTAGCCGACTGGTGATATTAGGCGGGCAGATAGGATCCCGCCGGCCAGCGGTGATAAGGATGCGACGCCCGGCAAGATTGCCCGCAATCTGCGGTTCGAACGGGATCAGCGGATGCATCAACGCAGTGGCATCGAAAAGTTTCGGCTGGTTGAAGACCACGGATGCCAGGATGTTGGCGCCATTGGAGTATCCCAGTCCGAACACCGCTGACGATTTCGCCGCAGCGATCTGTGCCTGGATGAAACCTGTCATCTTGGCGGCCGCCCGACCCAGATCGTCCATATCGTAGACACCTTCGCCCGTGCGACGAAAGAAACGTGCAGCGCCGAATTCCGATACGTCGCCCCGGGGCGATACGATCGTCGCGGTTGGCAGCAACTCCCGCCCGAGAGCCAGAAACTGATGCTCGTCCCCGCCCGTGCCGTGGAAAACGAATAGAATCGGGCCGCCTGATGCGCCCGGCAAAATCTCATGGATGTAGGAATTGCTCGACATTCTACCCTCCTTGTCCAGTTTTCGGAGACACCCGTCGTTCAATTGCGGCGAGTGTCTGATCCTGCTCAGCCTTCCAACGGCTGCAGGTGGTTTTCGAGATAGGGCCGAAGGTGCCGATGCTGCGCGGGCAGCTGCAACGCCTCGCCGAGATGGGCGGTGTCTTCGTCCCGATCGAAACCGGGTTCGTTGGTCGCAACTTCGAACAGCACACCACCCGGGGTGCGGAAGTAGATTGCCCAGAAATAGTCGCGATCGATCACTGGCGTCACCTGATAGCCGGTATCCATCAGCGCCTTGCGGACTTCCAACTGCCTGGCACGATCTTCAACGGCGAATGCGACATGATGCACAGATCCGGCGCCCAGCCCGGCGAAGGAAGCTGCCGGCAGGGTTTCGATGTCGATGACGTCAGCTCCATTGCCGTTTTTGAGTGTCATCCTGGCCACGTTGCCGGTTCGATCAACTTCTTCGTAGCCCATGAACCTGAGCAGTTCTTCGGTGGCGCCGCCGTCTTTCAGCCGCATCGAAACGGAATGGAACCCGCGGATCGCCTCATCGCCTGGAACGCCGCCGTTGAGCCACGGCGCACGGCTATCGGCCTTGTTCTCGACAAGGGCAAAACCATCACCGTCCGGTCCCAAAAATTTCAGCCGTTTTTCACCGAACATCTCCTCGGATGTAACGCCGGTGACGCCTTGCTCCGCAAAACGCTGCTGCCAGTAAGGCAGTGTATTTTCGGGTACCGAGAACACCGTGGTTCCAACCTCGCCGACGCCTTGCCGACCTTGGCCGATGTTCGGAAACGGAAAGTAGGTCATCACCGAGCCGGGCGTGCCGAACTCGTCGGCATAGTAGAGATGATAGACATCCGGCGCATCGAAATTGACCGTCTTCTTGACCCTGCGCAGGCCAAGCTTGTGCGTAAAGAAGTCATTGTTCTGGCGCGCATCTGCAGCCATCGAGGTGACGTGATGCAAGCCTTTGATCTGGGTGAGCATGGTTTGCCCTTTCTCTCCGGCACGGCCCCCTGGCCGCTGTTGACGCCAATATGAGCGTGCGGCCGGTGCAGGCAAAGACACCGAAGACAGAAAGGACTGTGCTCTAAATGTGAACGATGACAAAGTAATCGTTCACCTAGGCAGAGCTAGAGCTAGAGTGGTTCAGGATCCGCAGACGTTCGGGCTGGCTTTTGCTCTCCCGCCCCTTCGCCGGCATCGTCCGGTTTGGGAGAATTTTCCCGATAGACGGCATAGGCAAGAACGGCTGCCAGCGGCCCCAGAAGCGCCCCGAGCCCCTCTTTGCCGCGCAGGAGTTCTGGCAGCGTGGCAATCGCCGCAGCGATAGCGAGGGCGGTAAGGTCACTCTTGCGACGCTCGGCGCGGCGACGCGCCCGCCTTTTCGCGGTCATACGGTAGATCAGAAGCACGATACCGGCGAGCAACAGGAACCCCGTCCCGAAACCCAGCGCGGCGGCGATCGGACCAAACCGTTCGGCAGCCCAGAGATAGGCTGCGAGCAGCAAGAAACTCACGCCCGCCAACACGGCAATAACAGCCATGCCATAAGCGATCGCGGCGCCGCGGAGATGCTTGGCGAGGGTGCCAGCCTCGCCGGTGACGAGGCTGATGAGAAGGGAGGCCAGCGGTTTCACGTATCGCCGGGCTTCAGCGGCGCGACAGGAGCGCGAAAAGGAACCCGACGCCGGCAGCGACAGCGAGGGCGGTCACCGGTTTCTCACGGACTGTGGCAGCAAGCTGATCTTCAATGTCATGGGCGTTGCCACGTAACTTTTCCATGGCCGCCTCGCCCCGTTCGCGCAAGTGTTCTGCGCCCTGGGCAGCAGCACGACGGGCAGCGCCGAGCCCATGCTCGCCGGTTTCGGCCAGTTGTCGGGTCAGTTTTGCGATGTCAGCCTGCAGTTGGCGGATATCGGCCTCCAAATCCTCGGTGGACTTGGCGGTTCCGCTGATCTTGTCCGTGGTTCTGGCCATGCTTAACTCCCTGCATTTTGCCGCGCCCACACGCCCGGCATCACCTCAACCCGTTCGGAAACGGCCGGTTCCATTGAAAATGGTTTTGACATTTCAGTCCAGCCGCAAGGGCAGTGGCATTCAAAGGATGGAACCTGTCACCTGGGCCGAGATCGCATCGGGACCGAAATCCTCATCGCCTGAAATCTGAAGGATTTCCTGTAGCCGGGTGCGGGCTCGACTGACGCGGCTCTTGATGGTCCCTACCGCACAACCGCAGATCTCAGCCGCTTCTTCATAGGAGAAGCCGGAAGCGCCGATCAGGATGATCGCTTCACGCTGATCCTCGGGCAATTGTTCCAGTGCGGCCCGGAAATCTTTGAGATCAAGCTGCCCGTGCTGGGCCGGGTGAATGGCCAGCCGTGCCGTCATGATGCCGTCACTGTCCTGGACCTCGCGGCCACGCTTGCGCATCTGCGAATAGAATTCGTTTCGCAGAATGGTGAAAAGCCAGGCCTTGAGGTTGGTACCCAATTGAAAACTGTCCTGCTTGTCCCACGCCTTGACCAGGGTTTCCTGAACAAGGTCGTCAGCACGGTCGGCATTCTGGGTCAGCGAGACGGCAAAGGCACGCAGACTTGGAATGGCGCCGAGCAGGTCGGTCCGAAAGCCCTCGGATGCGGACATGCGTCAGTCCTTCTTGCGCCCTGGTTCGACCTGCTCCAGTTGCGCCAGCAACTGAGCAAAACGATCCGGAACTTCGTCCGAGACAAGTTCGTCGTAATATTGTTTGAGTTTACGGCCGATTTCGGAATTGGCGCCGAGCGCGTCGGCAGAACCGGCCTGACGCGCGCTGGCGCCAGTCTTGGTGGTGTCCTTCATTCGCCTTTTATCCAGTCCCCCGAGCTGTTTTCGGCTTGATCCAACAAGCAGCGTCTGTCCATTCGCTTGGTTGGCTCGTAACGTCTCCCCCTGGACAATGGTTCCGCCACGGTGGAACTTTTTCATGACGGAAACGTTCGTTGTCCCGGGTATATATATACTTCTATCTGTTACAGTGCAGAGACGCCATCCGAGGGAGCCGTTTGTCATGGGTTTGTCCGCCACTATCGCGCCGCATCTTCCTTACCTGCGCAGGTTTGCGCGAGCTGTTTCCGGCTCTCAGCATAGCGGCGATGCCATGGTGGCAACGATGCTGGAGGCGATTATCGCAGACACGTCGATCTTCCCCGAAAGTTCCTCGGATCGCATCGCACTCTACAAGATCTTCGCGAAACTATTCACATCCGTTGCGATCCGCGTTCCGAAAGGCGAGGAGCCAACGGGTTGGGAAGAACGTGCTGCCGCCAATCTCGATGCTCTTGCCCCCTTGCCTCGCCAGGCCTTCCTGCTGGTTGCCGTCGAAGGCTTCAGCGAGGCTGAGGGAGCCGAAGTGCTTGGCGTCAGCGAGGATCGCTTCACAAATCTTCTCGTCGACGCAAGCAATGAAATTTCCCGTCAGGTCGCTACCGATATCCTCATCATCGAGGACGAACCGCTGATCGCCATGGATATCGAGGAAATGGTCGAGAGCCTCGGTCATCGCGTTGTTGGCATCGCCCGCACACAGACGGAAGCCGTGGCCCTTTTTGCCAAGGCACGGCCAAAGATGGTGCTGGCCGACATTCAACTTGCCGACGGCAGCTCCGGCATCGATGCCGTCAACGACATCCTGAGAACGGCATCCGTGCCGGTCATCTTCATCACAGCCTTCCCTGAGCGTCTGCTCACTGGCGAAAGGCCGGAACCGACCTTCCTTGTCACCAAGCCGTTCAACCCCGACATGGTCAAGGCGTTGATCAGCCAGGCGCTCTTCTTTGATCGCCAGGCCAAGGCCGCGGCTTGACGAAGACGGCTCCGATCGTGTTTTTCGCACCAGAGCGGAACAAACAAGGGCGGCAGCACGTTCTGCCGCATCTAACAAAGGAGTCGGTTCATGCTGTACTGGGCGCTGGTTTTTCTGGTCGTGGCGATCGTGGCCGGCGCGCTTGGATTCGGCGGTATAGCTGGAGCGTCGGCGGGTTTGGCCAAGATTCTGTTCTTCATCTTCCTGGCTTTCCTCGTGATTTCTCTGCTCGCCGGTATCTTCAAGCGGGCATGAGCGGCACCGCAGCCGATATCGCGGAGAAGCAGAGCGTGCTATGAGCCTGCCGGCCAACGAGAACATCCAGACTGTGGTTGCCGAGGCCGCGACTGCGGCGCGTATCGATCAGGTCGCCCGAGGCGACCGGGTCGACCAGGACGACCTGCCTCCGGGGTGTGATGCGCAAATCCGGCGGGCCTTCAACATAGCTCTCAGACATACCGGCATCTACGTAGCTTACCACGACCGGACGCTGACCAAGGTCTGGACGCGAAACATCCTCGCCCCATTGGTTCCGAAGAAGAAAGGCGGCGGTCTGCCTCCGACTCAATTGGAGAGGATCGAAACTGCCCAGCGCCATGTGCTGGAAACCGGGGAATCCGGGCGTATCGAGGTCAGCATGCCGCATGAAGACGGCGTGCGGTGGTTCGACATCTGGCTCGATGCGGATCTCGATGACGCGGGCATCGTCCAGGGCATTGTGTCGACCTGGATCGAAGTCACCGAGCAGAAACGCCGCGAGCAGACGCTGAAGACCCTGTTGCGCGAAGTCAGTCATCGCTCCAAGAATCTGCTGGCCATCATCCAGGGTATCGCCAGTCAGACCGGTCGTTATTCGAGCGATATCGGCGATTTCCTGACCCGCTTCAGAGGTCGACTGCAATCGCTCTCCTCTTCGCAAGACCTGGTCACCTCTTCAAACTGGCGTGGCGCACGGCTTCGCGAGCTGATCGAGGGCCAGATGGAGCGCTATGGCGCCGATCCTTCGCGAAGCCTGCGTTTTGAAGGTGTTGATCCGTTCCTCAATCCCAATGCAGCTCTCCACATCGGCCTTGCCGTGCACGAACTTGTCGTCAATTCGATGAGCTACGGCGCGCTGTCACAATCGGACGCTGTCGTCGACGTGACGGCTGGGCTCGCGGATCTCGATGCAAACCCGCCCGCTCTGTGGCTGCGCTGGAGCGAACGTTTCCCATCCTGCAGCAGTCCAGACCAGAAGCGTTTCGGTTCGGTGGCGCTGGAGCGTGTGGTCCCTGCCGCTCTCGACGGCATGGCCACATTCGAGATCTCGGACGATCGGGTCGAGTATCACCTGGTCGTGCCGGCCGGTAACTTCGCCGCGGACTGATCCAGGTAGGGCCTTAACCCGATATTTACCATGCTTTCCGATACTTTGCCGGCGTCTGGATCGATTCCAGCGCAAAAGGTGAAGCGGGAGATAGGCCGTGACCAGCGATATGCAGGGCTTGGAGCGCGCAGCGCGCCTGTCGCTGGGAAACTTCGAAGACCAGCCAGCCATTCCTGAAACACCCCCCCGGAACCTGGAACCCGCACCCGTCTTGTTCGCCGTCGCCGGCGTCATGATGCTTGTCGTGGCCGTGATATTGCTCGCCGGATGATTCCGCGCCGGAGCCTGTCTCCGCTGCCTCGTTTGCCTCGAAAAAGACTACCTTGCGGGCCAAGCGATTGAGGGGGCAGACAAAATCCATCCACCCATGCTAATAACCGCTTGGAAGTGGACGCCGCGCTGCAATGCGAGGGACTTCAAGCGAGAGGAGTGAATTGATGCGTAAGACTATTTTGGCTCTGGCGGGTGTGCTTGCCCTCAGCGCTTGTACGACCACCGAACAGGACGTTTCCGTGGGCACTGGTGCCGGCGCGCTGATCGGCGGCGCCGTTGGCGGCTGGAAGGGCGCGGCGATCGGCGCGGCGATCGGCGCCGGTTCGGGCCTGCTGGTCCGCAACCTGCGCAACGGCTACTGCCAGTATCGCGACCCGGATACCGGCCGCATCTATACCCGTCGCTGCAACTGACCAGCGCAGTAGCGAACGAAAAGAGGCCGGCTTTGCCGGCCTCTTTTTTGCCTGCCATCTACCTATTCCAGCTGTCTTCAGCTGGAATAGGGAAGCCGTATCCTTACCCGCAAACCGTTGTTGCGGAACTCGCGTTCGATCGTGCCGCGCAATTCGCGCGTGATGTTCATATCGATCAGGCGGGTACCAAAACCGGTCTTGGTAGGCGCCTCCAGCTTGGTCTTGCCGGCTTCGGTCCAGTTGAGCGCCAATGTCCGCTCGCGACCCTTGCCTTCGACGACCCAGCACACCTTTAGCGCGCCAACCGAATTTCCGGCCTCGCCATATTTCAGGGCATTGGTCGCAAGCTCATGGAAGGTGAGCCCGAGTGCCTGTGTCATGGTTTCATCCAGCGTGACCTGTGGGCCGGACAACAGATCATCCGGCAGGTCCTTGCCGAAGACCTGGCTGAGTTCGACGCGCAGCAGATCGCCAAGATCGGCCTGCTGTCGGCGCGAACGTGTCAGCATATCCTGCGAGGCGGCCATTGACTGAAGCCTTGCCGAAAACGAATTGGAGAAATCCTTGAGGTCGGCTGAATGCGCGGCTGTCTGGCGGGAAATCGCCAGAACACGAGCGATGGAATTCTTGATCCGATGCCGCATTTCCTGCAGCATCAGGTCCTTCTCCAAAAGGCTCTTTTCGGTGGCTTCGTGAAGTTGCGAGGCCGCATCGAACGCTCGCTCCTGGTAGCGCGCGATCATCGCGATCGTGCCCGCGAGCAGCAGGCCAAACAGACCGAGCACCACGGGAACGAAAGGAGACGACGGTTCTGTGAACTTGGCCGTTGGCCGCAATACGACCGTCCAAGATCGGCCGGCTACCTCGATCATGCGAACGGTCTTGAGACCAAAGCCATGCACCGGTGGGTCTTCTGAGCGGAACAACAGATTGTCGGGGGCTATCGACTGATCATAGGCTTCGATGTTGACCGGCAGCAGCGGCGTTTTAGCCAGAACCACGTCGAACACATCACGGGCACGGAAAACAGCATAAAGGAAGCCTTTTGTCGCAGCGGCCGGGTCCTTGCTCTGCACCATATCCTCAGAGCGGAGCCGCGCGAAAATCACGAAGCCGGCAACCATCGCATCTGGTTTGTCTTTCCAGTTGGACCCGGGGTCCAACATACGCAGGCCGCTGGTGTGCAGTGCGTTGTCGGCCATCGCCTGCTCCATCGCCATTCGCATGGCTGGATCGGTCGAGACGTCGAAGCCTATATACGGCTCGCCTTCCTTGTTGAGCGGCTCAAGCAACATGATCGGTGCTCGCCACGGAAAGTCGCGCGCAGTGGAAATCGTCCGATTGAGACCATAGGCATGCCGTATCTCCTGTTCGGCAGCAGCCTCCTCGCCCGGCTTGACCAGCTTGAGATAGCCCAGGCCAAGCAAACCAGCGAGATTCCCATCGACATCGAGCGTCTTGTAGAAATTCTCGAATTCGGCACGGGAAACGTCGCCCGATCGGGCGCTGAAGAATGCCTCGGTCGCCCGCAGCAACGACATATGCAGGTCGAGCCGGCTTTCTATGCGGCTGACGGCATCGTCGGCCGCAGCCTCGAACTTGATTCGGGCTGCGTCGCGGGACGCAAAATAAGCGAAACCGGCCAGGACAAGGCTGGCCAGGGCGACGGCAACAAAAGCAATCGTCGGGAAAAACTTTTTCAAAATCAGCCGCTAGCCCGCAAGAGCCCCCGAGGGTCCTTTTAGACTACGAAAAACCAAACCGAAAGCGGTATGCTTTGTTAGCCTGGCAGCGGCGAGCCTTCAGGCCGGCATTACTGACAAATGGTGCCGAAGCGGCCCAGTTTGGCTGGAAATTTCTAGGCCGCTTCCTTGAGTGCGCCTGGTCCTGGAATGGCACCAGGCGGACATTTGCCCAGGATGATCATGCCCAGCACTTCGTCCTTTGTGACATCCTGGGTCCGAGCCGTACCGACAACCTGACCGTTCTTCATTACGCAGACGCGGTCTGCCAGGTCAAACACGTCATGGATATCGTGGCTGATCAGGAAGATACCGAGCCCGTCCGCCTTGAGCTGCTTGACCAGCTCGCCCACTTGCGCCGTTTCCTGCGGGCCAAGGGCGGCCGTCGGTTCGTCCATGATCAGGATACGCGCATTGAACAGGATGGCGCGGGCAATAGCCACCGACTGGCGCTGGCCACCAGACAGCTTGACGACCGGCTCCTTGAAGCGCTGGAAACGAGGATTGAGGCGCCCCATCACCTTGCGGGCCTCTGCTTCCATGGCCGCATCGTCGAGCGTGCCGTATCTGGTCATCATTTCCCGACCGAGAAAAAGATTGGCAGCGGCATCGACATTGTCGGCCAAAGCCAGTGTCTGGTAGATCGTTTCGATGCCGTATTTCTTGGCGTCGCGCGGATTGGAAATCGCTGCTTCTTCGCCATTGATGAAGATCTGCCCGGAATCGCGCTTGTAGGCCCCCGAGAGAATCTTGATGAAGGTCGACTTGCCGGCACCATTGTGACCGAGTAGCGCAACGACTTCGCCGGGATAGAGATCGCAACTGGCGTCGTCCACTGCACGAATGCCACCGAATGCGATGGAGATGTCCTTCATTTCGACGAGCGGAATGTGTTCCATGGTCCTGCCCTTTCTAGAGCGTTCCGATTTTTCCGGAACACCCTGACTCTTTGTTTTACGCAATTCCGGACGCAAAACCGCTGCGCACTTTTGCTGGAATTGCTCTAGGTGCGTTTGCGGTACATGGTGTCGAGCCAGACGGCGACGACCAGTACCAGTCCCACCACGATGTTCTGCAACGGCGTATCGAGGCGAAGCAGAACCATGCCCGACTGCAGCGACTGCATCAGCAATGCGCCCAGCATTGCGCCGATGACCGTGCCGGAGCCGCCAGCAAGCGAGGTTCCGCCGATGACCGCCGCCGCGATCACCAGCAACTCGTCCAGCGTACCGAGCGAATTGGTCGAGGCGTTGAGACGAGCCGACGAGATGGCAGCGGCGATCGCAGCAAGCACGCCCACGATCATGAACACCTTCATGGTGACCCAGCGCGTGTTGATGCCGGCGAGATTGGCCGCCTCTGGATTGCCGCCGATGGCGAAGACGTAACGGCCGAAGCGCGTGCGATTGGTAACGAAGGTCATGACAAGCCCGACAGCAACCGCCATCAGCACGGGTATGGCAATACCATGGGCGATGAAAAGGCCACCTTCGGGAACCGTGATGTTGTTGGCTGCAGCGTATCTGTTCACCACCCCTACGGGCCACGGATACAAATTGGCGATCGTCACCGCGCCAAGGATGACAGCGCAGGAGACGACACCCAGGAAGACCTCCGCCCAAACCGGGCGCAAGGGAAATTTGAAGCGCTTGCGTTGCACGCGGCCGTTGAACAACATGGCGACCACACCGGCGCATGCCACAAGGCCGAGCACCCAGCTCCAGGTCGATCCGATCGATCCGGCCGGACCACCACCCATGAGCTGAAAAGTGGCGTCCATCGGCGCAACGGTGCGACCGCTGGTGATCCACCAGGCAGCGCCGCGCCAGATCAACAGTCCACCGAGCGTGACGATGAAGGCAGGCACCTCCAGATAGGCGATGATGAAACCTTGCAGCGCGCCGATTGCCAGACCGACCACAATGCCGGTGGCGAGCGCGATGATCCAGAGCCACGGATTTCCGAGCTGCATGCCCATCACCCGGATCAGGAATTCGGCCTGGGCCACCCCCATGACCATACCGATCACACCTTCGACCGAGCCGACAGATAAATCGATATTTCGCATGACGATGACCAACACCATGCCAGTCGCCATGATGGCGACGGACGAGGTCTGCACCGACAGATTCCACAGATTGCGGGGGGTCAGGAAAAGACCACCAGACCATAGATCCAATCCGACCCAGATGATCAGCAGAGCGGCGACCATGCCGAGCATGCGGGTGTCGAGTTCGGTCGCCTTGAGAAAGCGCCCGACAGCCGTCAGTTCGGCTGCGCGGGCACGGTCGACCGGCGCATTCGAGGTCGTATCAGTCATGATATTCCTCCCTAGAGCAATTCCAGCAAAAGTGCGCAGCGGTTTTTGCGTTCGGAATTGCATAAAAACAAAGAGTTAGAGCGTTCCGCGTTTCCGCAAAAAGCGGAAACGCTCTAACTATGCGCCGCTTCGGCGGCCACGGCGTGCCACTTTACAAGGACTTTTCGGCTCCGGGGGTGGGAACCGTTACAAAAGACCACGGCTCTCGGGCCGTGGTCCCATCTATCGCCGCAGATATGCTTAGTCGCACGCCTTGACGGAACCGGCCTTAACACCCTGGCAGACGACATCCTTGGAAACCCAGCCGGCGTCGATGACGACGTTGAGATTGTCCTTCGTGATCGCTACCGGCGTGAGGAATACCGACTTGACGCTGTTGCCACCCGGGGTGGTGAAGTCGGTCACATTGGCAATGTCAGCCGTCTTCTTGCCATCGGCGAGCTGGGCGGCGATTTCAGCGGCATTCTTGCCGAGATCGCGGGCGTCCTTGAACACCGAGACTGTCTGCGTGCCAAGCGCAATGCGGTTCAACGCGGCATGATCACCATCCTGGCCGGAGACAGGAACCGAACCAGCGAGACCCTGAGCGGCCAGAGCCGCAATAGCGCCACCTGCGGTGCCATCATTCGCGGCCACCACGGCATCGACCTTGTTGTCGTTGGCGGTCAGGAACTGCTCCATGTTCTTCTGGGCATTCGCCGGCAGCCAGCCATCCGTATAGGCCTCGCCGACATTCTTGATCTTGCCGGCATCGATCGCTGCCTTCAGCACTTCCATCGAGCCCGAGAACAGGAAATCGGCATTCGGATCGGTGCTCGAGCCCTTGATGAAGACGTAGTTGCCTTCCGGCTTGACGGCGAACACGCCCTTCGCCTGCAGCCGACCGACTTCCTTGTTGTCGAAGGTCAGGTAGAAGACGTCCTTATTTTCGATGAGGCGGTCATAGGCGATGACCGGAATACCTTCGTCCACGGCCTTCTGCACGGCTGGGCCGATGGCAGAGGTGTCCTGCGCCAGGATGACGAGCGCGTTGGCGCCCTGTGAGATCAGGCTTTCAACGTCGGTGAGCTGCTTGCCGGGATTCGACTGTGCGTCGGCGGAGATGTATTTGTCGCCGGCCGCTTCGATCGCCTTCTTCATGGCGGCTTCGTCGGTCTTCCAGCGCTCTTCCTGGAAATTGGACCAGGACACGCCGATCACTTTGTCTTTCGCTTCGGCAACAGCCGAAAGCGCAAGCGTCATGGCGGCACCCGCCAGAATGGCGGCCGTGAACTTCTTCATTTTTTCCTCCCCGCGCCCAAGGGCGCGCTTGTGTGCGTTGGCCGTTGGAGAAGCTTTTTTTCGAGCTTCGAAAAAATAATCGCGCAGGTGTGGCTTTCTGTCAACGGAATTCGAACCGTTCGCAATATTTTTTTCGAATCCCGAAATAATGGTGACTGACGTGGCATGTTCTGCCACTATCTGTGGAGTAGAGAACCGTCGGGGCAGTGAAAACGAAACGGGTTTTGCATTCGTTCTCACGTCGACCTATGCACGAAAGACACGCATCCGGAACACCCAGCGGACGCGACGGCTTCATCGCTCGCGAAGCCGGGCGGGGGGAGGAACGGCAAGGACATGACTGTCGGGATTCGTCACGACGATTTGCGCCGCAGAAACCGCGCGATGGTGCTCGCCGCAGTGCGTCGCTCCGGGGAACCTTCCCGCACCGAAATCACCGCCATCACCGGTCTCAGCCATTCGACCATTTCGGCAATTTCGTCCGATCTCATCGCGGAAGGCATTCTGCGCGAGGGCCGCAGCGAACCGACGGCATCGAAACGTGGCCGCCCGCAGGTGGGATTGCAGCTCGATCCGTGCGCGGCGGCGGTCCTGACCGTCGTTCTGTCGCTTAACCTTTTGACGGCCGCAGCCGTCGACTATGCCGGCAAGGTGCTGGCCGAGGAAACATGTCGCCTGGATACGCTGTCTCTGCCACGGGAAGCGCTGATCAAGGAATGCATCGAAATGGTCAGTCGCCGTCTCGACGACAACAGCCTGGCCAAACATCGGGTGCTGCGCATCGCCTTTGCCGTGCAGGGCACGGCGGATTCGCACGCGCGCACCATGCTCTGGACGCCGATCACGCCGCATGGCGATATCCCCTTCGCCGATATACTGGAAGCCGCCTTCGGCATCCCCGTCATCGTCGAGAACGACTGCAATATGATGGCGGTCGCCCTGCGTTGGCGCGGCACGGACCGCTACCGTGACGACTTCATCGCCGTTCTGCTCTCGCACGGCATCGGCATGGGTATCGTGCTCAATGGCGAATTGTTCATCGGCACCCAATCATCCGGTGGCGAATTCGGGCACATGATCCACCACCCGAACGGCGCGCTATGCCGCTGCGGCCGCCATGGTTGCGTCGAGGCTTATGCAGGCAATTACGCGATCTGGCGCAATGCCCGCGGGTTCGATGAAAATACCGAACCGGCAGCTGACATTCCCGATGACGAAATGCAGGCGCTGGCTGAAAAGGCACGTGCCGGCGCCGGGCCGGAGCGTCAAGCCTACGAACGGGCCGGTACTGCCCTTGGCTATAGCCTCGGTTCGCTTTTCGCCGTCATCGATCCTGCACCGGTAACCTTCGTGGGCATCGGTGCGACGGCCTTCGATCTCATCGAGCCGGCACTGCGGCGAGCAATTGCCGAGACCGCAGGCGGCCAGCATTCCGATTCAATCGTGTTCGACACCGAACCGAAGGAACAGATGCTGATCCGCGAAGGCTGCGCCATGCGCGCGCTGACTTTCGTCGATCAAGAAATCTTCGCGCTTGGCGGTCCGACAGCTTCGGCGCCCCAGCTTCTGGAAGCCTGAAACGAAAAGTGGACTGCGATCAGGATGGATCGGCATTCCGCTCTTTGCTTGCCGCATGATGGGTGGCAGATGCCGAAAAGTCAGCAGCTTTTTGCTTCGCTGACCTTCGGTTCGGGATCTCTATCAATCCTCGCGAATGGCGTAGCCCGAACCGCGGATCGTGCGGATAACGTCCGGCATCCGGCCATTGTTTACCGCCTTGCGCAGCCGGCCGACATGCACATCCACAGTGCGTTCATCGATATAGATCGTCTCACCCCAGACATTGTCGAGCAGCTGGCTACGCGAGAACACCCGACCAGGGTGACGCATCATGAATTCCAGCAGCCGGAACTCCGTTGGTCCAAGCCGGATTTCGCTCTTCTTGCGATAGACCCGGTGCGATTCGCGATCGAGCACGATGTCGCCGACCTTGAGCACGGAAGACAGAACTTCCGGTTTTGCCCGGCGCAACAGCGCCTTTACCCGAGCCATGAACTCCGGCATCGAGAATGGTTTGACCAGATAGTCGTCCGCGCCAGTGGAAAGGCCGCGCACACGATCGCTTTCCTCGCCACGCGCCGTCAGCATGATGACTGGCAGGCGCTCCGTCTCCGGTCGCATCCGGAGCCGCCGACAGAGTTCAATGCCGGACACCGCCGGCACCATCCAGTCGAGCACCAGGAGATCCGGAACGTTTTCCTGGAGACGGATTTCAGCTTCGTCGCCCCTGGCGACCACTTCCACCTGGTAGCCTTCGGATTCCAGATTGTAACGGAGTAGGACGCCCAGCGGCTCCTCGTCCTCCACCACCATGACACGCGGCGCGATCATCTTGCCGTCCGTTCCGAGGTCAGGCCGCCGGAGCGGCCGCAGCCGTCTCGTCGAGCTTTGGCCGATTGGGCGGCAGTTGCTCGCCCGTCAGCACATAGAAGGCATTTTCGGCGATATTGGTGACATGGTCACCGATCCGCTCGAGGTTTTTGGCACAAAACAGCAGATGCGTGCAGGCAGTGATGTTGCGCGGGTCTTCCATCATATAGGTGAGAAGCTCACGGAAGACAGATGTGTATTTCACATCGATCCGCTCGTCGTCGGCCCTGAGCTGGGCAAGACCCTGAGCGTCCCCTGCCGCATACTTTTCCACGACGCCGTCGACCTGGTCGAGCACCAGATGAGCCATGGAATCGATCGAATGGGACAGGTCGCGAGGTGTAGCCCCCTGCCCGACCGCGCCGACGCGTTTGGCGATGTTCTTGGCGAGATCGCCGATGCGTTCCAAGTCTCCGGCCATGCGGATGGCACCGATCACAGCGCGCAGATCTTGCGCCATCGGCTGGCGCTTGGCAATCAGCGTGATAGCCCGTGTGTCCAGCTCGCGCTGGCGCGCATCCATGATCGCGTCGTCCGAGACGACCCGTTGAGCCAGCCCATTATCCGACTTGAGCAGCGCCTTGGTGGAGCTGCTGACCATCGAGCTCGCCAGCTCACCCATGTCGCTGATGAGCCTGCTGATCTGTCCGAGCTCTTCGTCGAACGACGCGACGGTATGTTCGCCCATGTGTATGTCCTCGTTTTTCCTCGGCAGCAATCGCCACTCAGCCGAAACGGCCGGTGATGTAGTCCTGCGTGCGCTTGTCGTCGGGGTTGGTGAACATCTTGTCGGTAGCGCCTTCCTCGACCAGGTAACCGAGGTGGAACATCGCCGTGCGCTGCGAGACGCGGGCCGCCTGCTGCATCGAATGGGTGACGATGACGATCGTGTAGTTCTGGCGCAGTTCATCGATCAGTTCCTCGACCTTGGCGGTCGCGATCGGATCGAGTGCCGAACACGGCTCGTCCATCAGGATGACTTCAGGGGACACGGCAATGGCGCGCGCAATGCACAGGCGTTGCTGCTGGCCGCCGGAAAGGCCGGTGCCGGGTTCGTTGAGACGGTCCTTCACTTCGTTCCAGATCGCCGCTTTCTGCAGGCTGGATTCCACAACCCGGTCCATATCGGCCTTGTTCTTGGCCAGGCCATGAATACGCGGGCCGTAGGCGACGTTCTCATAGATCGACTTCGGGAATGGATTGGGTTTCTGGAACACCATGCCAACACGAGCGCGTAGCTCCACGACGTCAATCTTGGGATCGTAGATGTCTTCGCTGTCCAGCGTGATCTTGCCGCCGACCTTGGCGGAATCGATGGTGTCGTTCATGCGGTTGAGGCAGCGCAGGAAGGTCGACTTGCCGCAGCCCGAGGGACCAATCAGCGCCGTCACCTGGTTCTGGCGAATGTCGAGATTGACGTCGAACAGAGCCTGTTTCTCGCCGTAGTGCACGGTCACATTGTCGCCGCGCATCTTGATGATTTCGTTCGACTGGGCACTCATCTGGCTGCTCACTGCCTGTTCGAGGGTCTTTTCGGTCATGATGTTCATATCAGGCTCCCTTTCTACCAGCGCCGTTCGAAGCGGCGCCTGAGCACGATCGCTGTGATGTTCATGGCCATCAGGAAGACCAGAAGGATGATGATTGCACCGGACATGCGTTCCACGAACGCGCGTTCGGCTTCGTTGGCCCACATGTAGATCTGCACCGGCAGTGCCGTCGCGGGATCGAACGGGGTCGCGGGATAGTTAGCCACGAAAGCCACCATGCCGATCAGCAGCAGCGGTGCCGTTTCACCGAGCGCGCGCGCCAAGCCGATGATCGTCCCGGTCAGGATGCCGGGGGCGGCCAGCGGCAGGATGTGCTGGAACACCATCTGCATCTTCGAGGCGCCAAGGCCAAGCGCGGCCGAGCGGATCGAAGGCGGCACGGCGGCAAGCGCAGCACGCGTTGCAATGATGATTGTCGGCAGCGTCATCAGCGTCAGCACCAGACCGCCGACGAAAGCAGCCGAACGTGGCATGCCGAGGAAATTGACGAATACGGCAAGCCCGAGCAGACCGAAGACGATGGACGGAACGGCTGCCAGATTGTTGATGTTGACCTCGATCAGATCGGTGAAACGACCCTTCTTGGCGAACTCCTCAAGGTAGATCGAGGCAGCGACACCGATCGGAAGCGCCAGCAGAAGCACGATCACCATCATGTAGGCCGAACCGATGATCGCCACCCCGAGGCCCGATGTTTCAGGCCGGCTGGACGCACCAAAGGTGAACAGGCCGGTGTTGAAATGCTCGGCCATCGCGCCTTCGGTCTTGAGCTTGTTCATCCATTCGACCTGCTGGTCGGACACCTTGCGGCGATCCTCCGGCACCGTGAGGTCGATCTGGCCCTTGAAGGCGGAATCGAGGTTTGCGCCTGCGAGGATGTCGACATTGCGGGTAGTGCCGATCACGGCCGGATCGGAAACGACCACGTCGCGCAATTGCACGCGCGATCCGTCGGAGAGGAAGCCCTTCAGCTTCGTCATCATCGGCTTGTTCTTCGGGTCGATGCCAAGCTTCTCGGCCAGCGCCTTCTGCGCCAGGGCCGGGTAGTTGGCGGTGACCAGAACATTCGGGTCCGTCGCCCGCTTGTTATCCGGGTCGATCACTTTCTCTT
Source organism: Mesorhizobium loti (assembly GCF_002858745.1). Classification (GTDB taxonomy): domain Bacteria; phylum Pseudomonadota; class Alphaproteobacteria; order Rhizobiales; family Rhizobiaceae; genus Mesorhizobium; species Mesorhizobium loti_F. The sequence goes on from NZ_PJRO01000003.1 coordinate 78,989, forward strand.
CGAAGGTGATCGGCAACGACACAGTCGTCTGCCAGAAGGACGTGTAGCCCTTGCTCAGGATCGACACCAGCATGACCGCGAGGAAGGCCAGGCCGACGAGGATCGCCAGCACGCCATAAAGGCGGAAGCGGCGTTCGGCAGCGTAGCGGCGCTTGAGGCCGATGTCGCGGCGCGTGGGAAGCGTGGCGGTGGCGACCGTATCCAGAGTGACGTCGGTCATTCGTACTGCTCCCGGTATTTGCGCACGATATAGAGGGCGACGATGTTCATCACCAGCGTCAGCACGAACAGCGTGATGCCGAGTGCGAAGGCGACCAGCGTCTGCGGCGAGTTGAATTCCAGGTCGCCGGTCAGCTGATTGACGATCTTGACGGTAATGGTGGTCATCGCCTCGAACGGATTGAGCGTAAGGTTGGCGGCAACACCCGCGGCCAGCACGACGATCATGGTTTCGCCAATGGCGCGTGAGGCGGTCAGCAGGATGGCACCCACGATCCCAGGCAACGCCGCCGGCAGGATCACGCGTTTGATCGTTTCCGATCGTGTGGCGCCAAGGCCGAGCGAACCGTCGCGCATGGCGCGCGGCACCGCCGTAATGATGTCGTCGGACAAGGAGGACACCACCGGGATAAGCATGACGCCCATCACAAGGCCGGCGGTCAGGATCGACTGCGCCTGGATGAAGGAGGCACCACCGGCAAGAGCTGCGCTGAGGTCGCGCAGGAAAGGTCCAAGCGTGACGAGCGCGAAGATGCCGTAGACAATGGTCGGTATACCGGCGAGCAGCTCGAGTGCTGGCTTCACGGCGGCACGCACTTTCGGCGCCGCGTATTCAGCCATGTAAACCGCTGACATCAGACCAATCGGCACCGCAACCAGCAACGCGACAAAGGCGATGTAGAGCGTACCTGCAAGCAGCGGGATCAGGCCGAACTGACCTTCGGAAGCACCCGCGCCAGCCGCGGCGAAGCGAGGGTCCCAAACTGTGCCGAAGAAGAATTGCAGCGGCGGCACCCGGTTGAAGAAGTTCAGCGTCTGGAACAGCATTGACAGCACGATGCCGATGGTCGTCAGAATGGCGATGGTCGAGGCGCCAAGCAGCCCCCACAGCATCAGCCGTTCGACATTGTTGCGGGCGCGAGCGCGAAGCTGCACCTGCGAAATCCCATAGAAGGCGCCAGCCAGAGCCAGACCGATCGTGCCAACGGCGCCGATCAAACCAAGCCTGTCGGCACCCTGGTTGGCTTCAGCGGCGATCGGGATCATGTAGTCTTGCGTATCGGTCGCAAGCGCCACACCTTTGGCAGCGAGAAGCGGCTGCAATTCGGCAAAGGTTGCCGGCAGAGCCGATACTTGCTGCGGATCCAGCTTGCGCAAGCCGTTGGCTAGGCTCTTGGTCAGGCTGACTGCGAGCGGCTCACTGGCCACACCTGTCTCGGCCGGCATCTGAGCGTGCAGACGGCTGTTGAGATAGACGGATGAGCCGATGCTCCAGACCGCCAGCAGGAGAACTGCCGGCAAGACACTGAGCAAGAACGCCCACCAGCCATGGTAGTGAGCCCGGGAATGCGGCTTGATCTTGCCGTCATCCTGCGCTGCCGCGCGTTGTCTTGCGATAACGAAGGCGACTATGCCGATGACAATGACGATTGCCAGCACAAGCATGGATGACATGGGGCGGCCTCTGAAAGGTCACGAAAGCTGCCGATCTGCAATCGGCAGCAGCGACCGGGGCACAGGCCAGACCTGCACCCCGGACACCTGGGAGGATTACAGCGACTTGCCGGCGTCGAAGGCTTCGCGCTGGCCCTTGCGTTCTGCTTCAGGAGCAGCAACCAGGCCGTACTCGGCGAGCGGGCCTTCCGGACCGACCATCTGGTCGGCAAGGAAGAAGTCGACATATTCCTTGAGACCCGGAACGACGCCGAGATGCGCCTTCTTCACGTAGAAGAACAGCGGACGCGACACCGGATACTCACCCTTGGCGATGGTCTCGGTCGACGGCGTGATGCCGGAAACGGTGGCGACCTTCAGCTTGTCGGCGTTGTTTTCATAGAAAGCGAGGCCGAACACGCCGACGCCGGTCTTGTTGCTATCGACACGGGCGAGCGTCTCGGTGTAATCGCCGTCGATGTCGACAGCCTTGCCATCCTTGCGCACGGCCTTGCAGGCAGCTTCCGCGGCCTTGTCGTCCAGGCCACCGGCCTTGCCGGCATCCACGCCGCCGAGCTTCTTGCAGCCGGCAACCAGCAGCTTCTCTTCAAAGACTTCACGGGTGCCGTGCTTTTCGCCCGGAATGTAGGCGGCAATGTCCCAATCCGGGAGCTTCGGGTTGACCTGGCTCCACTTGGTGTTCGGATTGTCGACCAGCTTGCCGTCGACCACAACCTTGGCGGCGAGTGCCTTGTAGACGTCTTCCGGGGTCAGTGCCCAATCCGGACCCTTGACGTCAGTGGCGAAGACGATGCCGTCATAGCCGATCTTGACTTCCTGGATGTCCTTCACGCCGGCGTCCTGACAGGACTTCAGCTCATCCTTCTTGATCGGACGCGAGGAATTGGCGATGTCGATGGTGTTTTCGCCGACGCCCTTGCAGAATTCCTTGATGCCGGCGCCCGAACCGCCGGACTCAACCACTGGGGTCTTGAAGTTGGTGAAGGTTTCGCCGAATTGCTCGGCAACAATCTTGGCGTAAGGAAGCACGGTCGACGAACCGGCAACCTGAATCTGGTCGCGTGCGGCGGCATAGCCAGCCGATGCGGCGAGCGCAAAGGCCGCCGCCGACGCGGTAAGAAGAGCTTTTTTCATTGGGCCTGCTCCTGTTAGGAAGGTGGTCTCTAGACGCCTTTCCTGCGGCGCCGCATGAGGCCATAGCGCTCGTTTATTACAGTCGCATGACAGTTTCGTGTCACCCCGGTAACGCGCTTTGCGAAGGCCGGTAAAGCTCTGCCGAGTCCATTTTAGGGAAGGCTTGGATTCTGGCTGCAAATCAGGGTGTTGCGGGTGTTCGAACACCATGCGAGCCGGCAAATAACTTTTCTGCCAGATTTCTGAAAACTGTAGAGGATCTTGACGCCGGCTTTCTATCCGGCGTTGCGATAGGCACCGGTTTTACCGCCGAGCCAGCGATCGAGTTTTTCAAGCAGGGCCTTCGGGCTGATCGGCTTGGGCAGATAGTCGTCCATACCAGCTTCCAGGCAGCGCTCCCGGTCTCCCTTCAGCGCATGGGCTGTAACGCCGACGATCGGCACATGCGTTCCGTCGTCTGCTTCACGCTTGCGGATTTCACCCGTGGCTTCGAGCCCATTCATCTCCGGCATGGAGACGTCCATCAGGATCATGCGAGGTTTCAGTCGGCCCGACGCCTCCAGCGCCAGCCGACCATTGCCGACAATCTCGAAACTGTAGCCGGTATCGGCCAGGATCTGGGTGAAAACCAGCTGGTTCACCTCATTGTCCTCGGCAACGAGGATATCGAGCGCGCCATCTCCGCTCGTGACCTGTGGCTGCGACGGAACGGGGGCAATCCGCACGTCGACCTTGGCCGTACGCAAAACCGGGGCTTGAACATTGAGGATGTCAGTCGTGGTCAGCGTGTGGGGAGGCACCCCGCCCCTGTGTTTCTGGATGGTCGAAACCAACGCTTCCAGAAGTATCGACGAGCGAGCCGGCTTGATGAGATGCGCGGCGATGCCAAGATCGCGATAGTTGGCATTGGACAATGTCTGGTCCACCGAGGTCAACATGATGATGGGCGTACTGGAAAGGCCTTCGGTATTGCGGATCACCCGCGCGACTTCGGCACCGGTCATTTCAGGCATCTGATAGTCGAGCACCACGCAATCGACGGGTACACCATAGGCTGCTGCCGCCGCCAGAACCTTAAGCCCTTCCGGTCCACTCGCTGCCGCGCAGGAATCGAATGACCACGATGTCATCTGCTCGCTCAGGATCGAACGGTTGACGGCATTGTCGTCGACGACGAGCACACGGGCACCGGTTACGTCGATCGGCAATATGCGCTGCACCTCCGTGCGCTCCGCACTCGTCAATGTCACCGTGAACCAGAAGGTCGACCCTTTGCCTTCGGCGCTGTCGACACCAATCTCGCCATCCATCAGCTCCACAAGCCGCGACGTGATCGCCAACCCGAGACCGGTTCCCTCGTGACGTCGTGTCGAAGAGGTGTCGACCTGGCTGAATTTCTCGAACACCTGGGCGAGTTTTGCCTGCGGAATACCGATCCCGGTGTCTGTGACGGCGATGGTCAATTTGGTGCCGGACGGCATCTGTTGACCCGTGACATCGACCAGGACATGGCCCTCATCGGTGAACTTCACCGCGTTGCCAAGAAGGTTGGTGACGATCTGGCGGATGCGTCCGACATCCCCGACAAACATGCCGTCGAGGCCAGGTTGAACGCGCACGATCAATTCAAGGTCTTTCTCCTTGGCGCGCGTCGAGACCAGCGTGGCCACGTCCTCGATGGCTTCGGCCAGGTTGAATGGTGCCGGATCAAGCACCAGTTGGCCGGCATCGATCTTGGAGAAGTCGAGGATGTCGTTGATGATGGTGAGCAGCGCATTGCCCGACTTCACGATAATATCGGTGAAGGTCTTCTGCTTGGCGTCGAGGTCGGATTTGGCGAGCAGTTCAGCCATGCCAAGCACGCCGTTCATCGGTGTACGGATCTCGTGGCTCATATTGGCCAGGAACTCCGACTTGGCGCGATCGGCCAGTACTGCACGCTGGCGGGCTTCCTTCAGTTCGGCTTCGCGCTCCTTCAGATCGGTGATATCGGTCGTCGATCCGATCAGGTAAAGCGACCCATCCGATGCGATCATCGCGCTCTTGCGTGCGAACTGGTGGCGCGTGGAACCGTCGGCCGCGGTGATTTCTTCCTCGACTTCGTAGGTCTTGCCGGTGCGCAGCACCGCCAGATCACCTTCGACAAAGACCTGGCCTTCCTCGCCGAATATCTCGACATCCGTCCGGTCGATCGCATCCTCGCGGGCCACGCCCGTGAGCTCGCACCAACCCTCGTTGACGTAGAACAGCCTTAGATCCGACCGCTTGGCGTAGATCGACACAGGCACGTTGTCGATCAGCGAGCGGAACACCTCGTTCTCGCTCATCGATTCCTGCAACGCCCGTTCGCGATCCTTCAGTTCCGAGATATCCACCCGCACGCCGATGAATGTGCCGTCCTCGGCACGCATGTCGAAAGCCTGATACCAATGCCCGTCCGGGTTCTGGCGTTCGAAGCTCGAATAACGCTGCCGACAACGAACCAGCATTGCCGCCAGCCATGCTTCTGGATCGACCCCGTAAAGCTCGTCGATAGCAGGGTCGCCACTGAGACGGAAGCAGCCATTGGCATGGCCGAGTTCCAATGAATCGCGGAATGTTTTGCCAGCCTGCCAGGCGGGCTGCAGAACCGGAAGCGAATCCAGAAGCTTTTTGTTTGCGAAGACGAAGTGATCGTCGCGATCATAGATCAACACACCGGCCGGAAGAGATTCCAGCACATTTTCCAGATAGCGGCGCGCTTCTTCGGCTTCGGCTTCCCGTTTCTTTACTTCCGAGACGTCGACATAGGAGATCAGCCGCTTACCGCCGGACAGCTTCGTTACCGAATAGATCATGGTGCGACCGTCGGCACGCTGGAATTCGCGCGGCGCGACATCTCCGGCTTTGATCTCAGTGACACGGGAGGCGACATAGTCCTCCCAATGCTCGTCGGCGATGTCATAAACCCCGTTGTATCGATTGACGTCCATCAGCGCGCGAAATGGGCAGCCCACCGATACCTGCTCGGGCGTAACTTTCCAGATTTCGTAGAACGCGCGATTGATGATCTCTGCATTCATCGCCGCATCGAGAATGATGACACCCATGGTCATGGAATCGATGGTCCGCTGCAGATCGGACTGCAACTCGCGGCCACGTTCGCCGGCGGCCGCTGCTTCCGAGCGACTTGCCTCGAATTCGGTGACATCGGTGCAGATCGAAATGGTACCGCCCTCGGCCCCGTGCATTTCGCGATGCATGATGATGCGGCCATCGGCAAAACGCAGGATGGTCGACGACTGCGCGTTGCGTCGCTTGCCCAGCACGGCATCGCGCCATTCATCGCGGCTCTGGGTTTCAGTGTCCCAGAAATCGCGTTCGAGCCCGACGTCGATGATATCGCGAAAGGTGATGCCTTTGTGGATGACGTCGGCAATGCCGTGATACATCACTGGCAGGGCGTGGTTGTAGAGTACCAGCCTGTCTTCGGCATCATAGTAGCACACCGCGTCGCTCATCGCGTTGAGCGCTGCCATCATATGATCGACATGGGCTTCGCGTGGCTGGGCATTCTGGATCGACAGAGCTTTCGCGTCCTCCATCGCCTCGATCATTGCCGTGACATTGCGGGCAATTCCGCGATACCCGGTGAACCGGCCACCGGTATCGAACTTTGGAAATCCCGAGGTAGAAACCCAGCGGAATCCCGAAGCACTATCTTTGGGCTGATAGACGAAATCCTTGAAAGGGCGTCGCGCCTGCAGGTTCTCCAGGTGAGCAGTCGCATTCTCGCTGCCTTTTTGCACCTGGTCGAGGAAATCGAAGCGAAAATGCCCGATGACCGTGGCCGGCTCATTGCCTGTCACTGCCCGGTAGCTTTCGGACAGCCAGGAGAAACGCAGATCCGCGTCGGTTTCCCACAGCCACCCGGAGTCGGCCTCGATCAATGCATGCAGGGTTTCCCAGGAGAGGGTTTCATCGGCCGACGCCAGGCTGACCGCGTCATATCCATTTGCCGCCGGAGACAAGTCTGCCCCGATCGTCTCGCCTGCCATAGCCAACCCCCTCGCCCCAAAGCATAACCGCCTTCCCCAAGCCGGCGGCCAAATCTGCCCGAGAAGGTTTAATGGGCAATTAACCTTAACAAACCGGAACCGGCCCGCATGCCTGACTGTTGTGTCCATCAGGCGGTTGCGGGAGGTGCGCCATGCGAGTAATGAAATCCTCGGAATGATGCGAATGCGGCCTTATCTTCTGGGAATGATATTCTGCCTGCCGATGGCGGCGGGCGGCTGCGCACGCACTGGTGACGGGACTGTCGTCATTCCACCTTCCATGGACATGCGCCGCGCCTGGTTGCGCGACGAACCCTCCGTGCAGACGCCACCTGTTGAAAGCGGTGCGGAGGTCTTCCCTGTCGGCCCCGTGGCGGAACCCGTGGCCCCACAAAGACCGGCAGCCCAACGCAAAAAACAACGCCAATCCGTGCGCCGGGCGTCGGCATCCCGTCTCACCGCCCAGCCCGCACCTCAGGCCCCGGCAGCGATCGCTTGCGGTGAAGCCAGGCAGGCCGACGGACGGGTGCATGTGACCTGCAAATAGGCTGGCCAAATATCGGTGCCGACCTAAGGTTTTCCGCGATGCTATCGCTCGTAGTTTGAATATTTACTTATCTAACTGCAGGTAAAATTCCCTTTATCGATATCAGCCCACAGGCAGCGACAAAAGGCGTGCTTCAAACCGTCGGAATCTGAGAATATTACCCGCAAATGATTCTTCTTTCCCGCCTTGTGTCGATCTTCCTGCTGGCTTTGATCGTCTTCGCAACCCTCTCACCGATCGGGTTGAGACCGCATCTAGGCGATGCAAACTTGGAGCGGGCATTGGCATATCTGCTGCTGGGTGTTGCGCTTGCGCTGAGCTTCCCCCGGCATACAGTGCGCACTGCTTTCTTAGTCGTGGGTATAGCCGCTGTGTTGGAAATGCTTCAACTGATCGATCCCGGCCGCCATGGACGGGTCGAAGACATGATCATCAAAGCCGCAGCCGGGCTCGTCGGCGTCGCTGTGATCACGCTGGCCGGCAAGCTGCTGCGCCCCTCCCCTTCGGAAAATCAATGAAACCTTGTTCAAGCTGGTTTTCACGTCAATTTAGCGCATCGCCCCATCGTCATCTGCCTCACAGGCTTCGAAAATGACCGCATACTCTGCCCCATTTTCATCGAACCAGGCGTCTGGCGTGGCTGAGAACCGGACGCAGAGGGCAGCGGCACAGCCAGTAACGTTCTGCCGCACAGTCGGGCTCTATGCCGAAGCGGCGCCTGGTTCTGCGCAGCATGACAGCGCGGTTCTTTTCCTGAGCCCATGGGGCTTCGAGGAGATGTGCACGCGCAAGCTCTGGCGCGATCTCGCTGAGCGTCTGGCAGTATCCGGTATCGCCAGCCTGCGCTTCGACTATCCGGGCACCGGCGACGCGCTCGACGGCACGGATTTCGCCGATGGCCTCGCGGTCTGGGAAAGGGCCGTGCTGGCCGCCGCCGCGGAATTGCGCTACCTCTCCGGCACTACCCGCTTGATCCTCATAGGCCACGGTCTCGGCGCAACACTGGCCGCCACTATCGCTCCGAAGCTCGAAGCCATCGACGCAGCCGTGCTGATGGTGCCTGTGATCAGCGGTCGGTCCTATCTGCGAGAGCTGGCAGCCTGGTCGCAGATGGTGGACGATGGCCTGGGGCTTCGGAAAGATCAACGCATTGCCGGTCACGTCGCCGTGGCCGGGCTTGTCATGCCCGACGAGATCGCGGCGGAGATCAAGAAACTCAACATAGAAGCGCTGCCCACCCTGCCTGCGAGCCGTGTTTTGATGCTGGAACGGCCGGCGCGGGACAAGGATGTCGCGCTGTCGGCGCATCTGGCAACGCTGGGCGCGGAAGTGACCCGACTGCCCTATCTCGGTTACGACGATCTGGTCTCAAATCCCACGCTCGCCAGGCAGCCGATCACGGTCATCGATCAGGTGGTGGACTGGGTTTCTGCATCAGCCGCACGGTCTAAAGCAAAAAAGGCGCACGCATCGGACGCACAGGCGACAGCCCGGTTGGAAGGTCCCGATTTCGTGGAGACGCCGCTGCGCTTCGGCGCTGACGATCGCCTTTATGGTATCCTTTGCGAACCTCGCGGGCCCAGGCGAGGCGCCACGGTCATCTGTCTTGGAAGCGGCTATGACCGCCAGGCCGGCTGGGCCCGCTCGACCGTCGAAACGGCCCGCTATCTGGCAGCCAAGGGCGTGGCTTCCCTGCGCTTCGACGCGGCCAATGTCGGTGACAGTCCGCCGGCGGTTGGGGCTCCCCAACAGATGCTGTACACCGATTACCAGATTGACGACGTCGTCGCCGCTTTCGACCTCCTTGACGGGCTGGCGCTCGGTGTGGCGGTGCTTGCCGGACGCTGCAGCGGCGCCTATCTCGCCTTCCGCGGCGCCGTTGCCGACGATCGCTGCAAGGCCGCTGTTGCGATCAATCCGTTCACGTTCATCTGGGACAAGGACGAAGGGGTGGATGACGCTGTGCGCAACAACGTCCGCTCGCTTGAAGACTATGGCCGGCGCATGGTCAGCATCGACACGGTGCGGCGCCTCTTCGCCGGTCGGGTCGACGTCCGCCGTGCTTTGATCAGCATCGGAAAGCAGCTCGCCATGCGTGTCGGTGGCATGCTGCCACCGCTGCTGGCACCGTTATCGAAGAATGCTCGCTTGAGGGAGGCAACCCACGCCGCGTTCAGGCGCCTTGCCCAGAGGCATATGCCGCTGACCCTGATCTACAGCGCAACGGATGTCGGCCTCGACCGCTTTCGCCTCTATCTCGGCAGGAATGGCGAAGGGCTGAAGCGCTATGACAATGTTTCGCTCGAGATCATTGCCAATGCCGATCACAACATCACACCGCCGGCTGCGAAGGCCGCGGTGCACGAGCATATCCTGGCGGCCGCATTGAAAGCAGGCGAACCCCGATCGTAGCAATTCCGCCAAAGTGCGTGGCAGTTTTGCATCGTGATTGCCCGAACAAAGATTTGGATTGTTTCGCGAAAGGCGGAAACGCTTAGGGTCGCCGCGTGCTGTGTGAGAACGGCGCGGCTGCCATCGCATTCAGAGCGCGGACTTCACCGTTAGGCCTTTCCGCATTTCCAAGCGCAACGAGCCGCACAAGCTTCTCGTCTCCTGGCGCTAGATGGAACCAATTGTCTGAGGGTCTGAAACCGGACACGTCGATCTGGACTGACTGGGCCAGACGAGCAGCGGTCAGCGCCAGCAGCCAATGTCCTCCGTCTTCGGAAAGTTCTGCTGTGATAGTGGTTGCAGCCAGCGCTTCAGCCCGGCCAAGTGGAAAATGAAACGCCTCCGCAACAAGGCTTCCATCGCCGGCGTTCTTCAGTCGGGCAACCGTTGCATTGTGTGCCGGCGGGCCAAAACGGAAAGCGTAGGCAGTGTCGAAGAAGGCACCGAACAGCGCCGTCGCCGGCAAGGTGATACCCTGGCGGGCGGGAACGATGATCACTTGCGAGCCGCGCACAACGGGTTGCACGCCATCACGCAGGCAGGCGATTTCGACGGTGAATTCGCGATCCGCTCCGCCATCGTTGACGACATGCACGTCGACGCCGTTGGTCCCTTCGTCCGTCAGCATGATCTGCACCGGACGGAAGGCGCGCTTCAACGCATACCAGACCGGTTTCGGCGTTGCCTTGGCATCGACCACGCCCCAGCCGGCGCCGGGCAGCAGATCCTGGTACGTCCAGACCAGTGCGCCGTTGCAACCGGAAGCTGGCCGCCGCCACTCGGCGAAGGTCGCCTCCATCACCTCGCCCGTCACAGCACGCGAAAGGTCGAGATAACGGGCGGGATCCTCGCGCCGCAACCGCGCCGGATCGACGCCATAGAGCAGCGCCAGGTAATGTTCGCGAATATCTTCGAAATCCCACGATGCGCCGCGGTCGCGCGGTACACGCGCCTTCCAGCGGGGATCGTGGAGAGCAGGGACCGGCAAATCAGCGTCGAGCAGGGCCTGCTCCGGCACATTGGCAAATGCCAGGCCTTCGGCGGCAAAGCGGACGCCGGCGCGCCGCGCATCCTCCAGCGGACGGCAATAGGCACCGACGCCGTAGTAGTGAGTGACGCCCTCATTGGGCGAGAACGGCATCGCCCCGCCGCTTGGGCTGTTCGGTACATAGGGTATGTCTGGCCTGATTGCAGCGGCAATCCCCGGCAGCAGTTCATCGGTCAGAGGGCCCGACCATGATGCCGGCGGCAGGCCAAGCATGGCCGCCTGTTGTGCCATTTCACTGCCGCCGCACAGCACCGCCAGCGACGGCGAAGCCGAAATGCCATGCAGGAACTGTTCCGCTTCCATGCGCACCGACGCCGCGAAATCGGCATCGCCGATCGGGTAGTCGAAGTTGGCGAACATGAAGTCCTGCCAGACCATGATGCCGAGTTCATCACACAGCGCGAAGAACTCCGGCGTCTCATAGACCATGGTTCCGCCAACCCGGATCATGTTCATGCCCGCGTCGGCCGCGAGTGCGAGAAATGGCGCGTAACGATCCCGTTCGCCGGGAAGGTCGACGATGTCGGCACTGGTCCAGGCCGCTCCGCGGCAGAAGACGCGCACGCCATTGACGAGAAGGGTAAAGTTCCGCCGATCGGCTCCCCGATCGACGGCAATACGCCGGAAACCGGTGCGGCCGATGGTTCGACGCTCCCCGCCGGACAAGATCTCGACATCGTGCAGGACCGGCTCGCCATGCGTGCGCGGCCACCAGGCGGCAACATCGGGAACGGAAAGACGACCTTCGAAATGACCATTCTTGCCCGAAATGTCGACTTCGCTGCCTGCACAAACAAGCCGGATGGAGCCTCCCACCCCTGCCATGTGGAAGCTCACCGTGAGTCGGCCGGTCCCGTCCTCGTCCAGTGTCGCGGCGACACGGACATCTCGCGGCTCGCTCGTTTCCTGCCGGACCAACCGGACGGCGCGATAGGGCCCAGCGGCCTGGACCTCCGGGCACCAGCCGGGCATGTAGCCAAGCACGGTGGTGCGGACCAGCCGCAAACCCGGCGGCGTGATCATCTGCGGCCGCCAGCGCGCGCGCGGACCGCGCTTCTCCAGCTGCGGCGCAAGCGCCCGGAAACAAATCGCCAGCCTGTCGTTTCCGGTCAAGGTGACGGCCAGTTCGTGTCCGACAAACATCGAGCTTGAAGTCCTGACCAGATCGCCGTTGAAGTAGATTTCCGCGATCGTCGCCAGTCCGTCGAAATGCAGCGTGGCCGGTCCGGGTGCCTCACCCAACTGATCGAGAAAATACCAGGCATCGGTTGTATTCAACGGTCGCGGCAGCGTGCGGTCGAATTGACCGGCTCGTTCCAGTGCACCCGCGACAGTGCCAGGTACCGGCGCTGCTATCGTCCCAAGAGATCCTGTATCCGAAGGCGGCTTTTCCCATGTGCCGGCAGACGTAAGCGCCATCTGCCAACCCTGTTCCAGACGGCGGCCACGAGCGCTGTGTGCTGGAGTATCCGTGTCCACTGTGCTTACTCAGCCGAGCCTGCCGGCCAGGCCGCGCATCAGGCCATCCCAGGCCTCGACAGCCGGGGCGAGAGCAGCAGCCAGCGGTTCGAACTTGCGTCGTGCCACCGCGCGCGCCACCTGGAACTGCGTCGTCTTGGCGACTTCGGAGATGCGCCGCGCGTGCCCGGCAGCTTCAGCCAGCGAACCATCGGGACGTAACCAATCGAGATGGCTGGCCGCCAGTTCAAAATTCGCGCCGAGCTGGCGCAACGTGTTGAACGCATATTTGTGGAAGAAATCGAACGGCCGCTCCGCCACCTTTTCGACCTGGCCGGGGAACGCCTTGGCAAAGGCGGCCACCGGATTGTCGGCCGGCCGGCGCGCGAAATGCTGTTTCGCCAACCGCTCGGCGTGCGAATGCAGATGATCGTGCGCGGGCCGTTGCGCGGGGAATTTGGCGAATTCCGTATAGGGCAGGAACGGCAATTGCTCTGGGCCGTCCGTCATATGGAACAGCCCGTCGAAATCGTCGCCTTCCAGATGGAAGAAACCGGCATTGTGGAAATAATCGATGCTGCGATTGGCAAGATCGAGCCGATTGATCGCCACTGTCGTCTTGCCATGCTCATTTTGGTAACCGACACCGTGCGTGTCGGGCATGTAGAAACTGTCCATTTCGACAAGGCACAGCCGGCCACGTGTCAGCTGTTCCTCGACATGCGCCTCCACACGGTCATAGATGGCAAGTTCCGTACAACGGATGCCATAGAGCGCTTCGAGGTCCTCGAGCGGCACCTTGAAGAAGGTGAACTGGTCGCCCTCGAAATCCTGCGTCAGCGTGAAACCGAGCATTGCCTCTGGCTCACTGCCAAAGGCATGTAGCGTCTCGATCCAGAGATCGACATAACAATTGGTTTCCGGCCACATGCGCTCCGGCTGGTGCAGCGCGTGCGGCTTGTAACTGGCAGGGTCGAGCCCGGCAAAGATCGTCGGCAGTGCCAAGATCAGAACCCGAACGTCTTGCGCACCGGCGACGGCCAGGCGTCGATGTCCAGCCCGTGATGGTTGAGCAGCGCCAGCGCGATACGCTCCAGCCCGAAGCCGACGCATGCCGTATGGGCGACTTCGCCGTCTGCCGTGTTGATTTCCCAGCCCTTGCCGAAATGATCCTGATGATAGTTGAAGCTCATGCAGGCCGTCGGCTTTGTGGTCGAGGTGATTGGGATCAGCAGCTCGAATTTCAAATTCTGGTCGCGCTGGTTGTTCTTCATCATGCGCCCGGCGCGGCCAAAGAACGGGTCATTGGCGACGTCGATCTCGACCGGCAGGCCCACTGAGGCCATCAGCGCCTTGCCGCGTTCCATCCAGTCATTGCGGAACGCCATCACCTGTTCCGGCGTGCCCATGCGCACATATTCGCGCATGCGAAAAAGCTGCATCCGGGCCGGGTCGTTGGACGGCTCGCGCCGGAAACAATAGGACTGCAGGTCGAACAGACCGCCGCTTTCGGGCAACGCACCACGCTTGGCCACCGTCGGATAGAGCGGATAGCAGGCCGCCGGCGTCAGCACGATGTCGGTGCCTTCCTGGGTCTTGGTCCAGTCATCGCCCGTCTCCAGACATTGCAGCAGATTCATGTGGTCGAGATCGTTGCCGCAGAAAGAATGTATCGTGCCCGCGAGCTGTGGAAAGCTCTTCATGTAGCCGCTGCCTTCGAAATGCGCGCGATTCATGCCGGGCGGGAAGCGAATCGGTTCGGCGCCATCGCCGCCGCCGACCTTGTCGATCAGCGCCTCGAAGCGGGTGATGATGTCCTCGAAGCGGCCGCTACGGCCATAAAGCCCCTCGACACCGGTTTCGATAAGCAGGCCTGTTTCAAACAGCCTATCAAGAAGCGAGGTTTGCTGGTCCATGGCTTACCCCATCAGGCTCGTGTCCTGCTTGTGCACAAGCAGGAGGTTCGACGTGTTACCGAGAATTCGGTCGTTGGAAATCATCAATTGCGCCGAATGCGCATCGCGCAGGTGCCGGCCGAGGCTGTAGGGCGTGCCATTCTTGTAACCGAGAATGCCGCACACCAGCATGGCGTGGTTGATGATGATGAGGATCGTCTCGGAAGAGCCAATCTTCACGTTGTTCATCGCCACCGCGAAGCCGATGGAAGACAGGCGGTCGTGGTCAGCTTTCGCCGCCTCGAACTCGCGCAGGCCGGCGATGATGTTGGATTTCAGCAGTTGCAGCAGGCTGGAAGCCTCGGCCAGCCGCAATGCGCCGGGCGGCGGCGCGCCAGGACTCTTGCGGGCCGCCGCCCGCACGAAGCTCTGCGCGCGGGCCATGGCGTTGACGGCGATGCCGTACCACACCGCGCTCCACAGCAGATGCGAGGTCGCCAGCATTGACTGCGCTGCGATTTCTGCAAACGGCTTCGGCAGGATCTGCACGGCGGGAGCATCACCCTTGAACAGATAGCCGTCCGAGCAGGTGCCGCGCATGCCGAGTGTATCCCACACCTGGGTACGTTCCAGCGTGTACTGGTCCTTGGTGAACGCCGTCATCACCTGGTCGGTGGAGGCTGCCTCGGCATTTGCGCGCGAGGTGATCAAAATGGCGTCGGCATATTCGCCATAGGAGATGACCGTGGCATCCTTCTCCAGATGGCAGTCGGCCCCATTCACTTCTATAGCGCAGATGCTGTTGCGCAGATTGCCGCCAATGCCGCCTTCGGTAGTGGCGGAGGCCAGCAGCAATTGTTCGTCGGCTACGCGGCGCATGAAGGTACGGTGCCAGTCGCTTTCCGAGCCATGCGAGACAAGACTGGAAAGCTTGATGTGGTGCATGGCGAAAACCATCGCCGCCGAAGCGCAGGACTGGCCGATCAGCGAACAGATTTCGGCGACGTCGGATATCGTCGCATCCTCACCGCCAAGGTTGTTGGCGATCTGAACGGAAAACAACCGTTCGAGCCGCATGGCATCGACGGCCTCCCGGGGGAAACGGCTCTTGATGTCGACATCGTCTGCATGAGCGGCGGCAACCGCCGCAACGCGACCGGCGCGTTCGGCGAGACTTGTGCTGGCCGGCGCGTTCATTCTGCCGCCGGAGCCCCGTCGAGAATACCCTGCACAGCGCCGGCAATCGCGTCGACGCTCTGGAATGTTTTTCGGTTGAGCAGCGAGTCCGGGAATTCGAGGTCGAACGCCTCTTCGAGAGCCAGCATGATCTGAACAGAAGCGAATGAGGACAAGCCTGCCGCGTAGAGGTCAGACTGGTCACCGAGCGCTTCGATCCCGCCCGGAAAACCGCCGCGCGCGGCCAGAACTTCACGAATTTTCGACTTTACATCGCTCAAGATAGTCACCCTGCCTACAAGGAACGCTCCGTCCTCGTGCTCTCTCTAAATTAGTCGCGATAAAATCGCATGAACGGGAATGGATAACAGCCTGTAAACCCCTCCACCCGGAACCTCCACGCTAGCGCATCGGCCCAAAAATCGAAATCTATTTCGCCAAGCTCGATGTGCAGGCTCAAAGTACTGGAGCCTCCTTTGCGCGTCCAATGGATACGTCGCGCTGTGCTCTAAAGTGTGAAGGACCAGAACAGGCAGGCAACCGTTACAGCCGCGAAAATGACCAGGAAAAGGCTGCGCAGGAGAACATTGCGCCGCAGCTCGTTCATGACGAGATGACAGCCAACGACGGCCGCGACAAACAGGAAGCGCCAGTTCCACAGCGCCCAAAGCGCGCTGCTTTGCCCGAAGGCCCAGCGCGCCGCTAGCGAGCCGACGATGCTGGCAAACAGCACCACCACTGCCCAGACGATGATGTCTGCGGCATTGAGCAGAACAATGCTTGCCGCACGCAGGGGCAACACCATCATGAGCATGGCCGAAAAGAAATACAGGGCAGCCAGCGGCAGGAAAGTCGCGGCATCAGCAATGTCATCCAGCCGCTTCACGCCGATGGCTCCGAACGGATACCCGTGTTGTGCAACGGCAAAGCTGAGTGCCATCAGCAAAGCTGAGAACACCGCAACCAGGGCGAATGAAGTGACGATCTTGCTCACAGCGCTTCCCTCACGAATCGGACGAAGGCAAGCCTAGCGCTATGTCGTAAACCGCAGGTAAGTCGAAGATAGGTAGATTGAAGAACGCAGGGCGTCTTCGCCGTCAAGCAGTGATTTGCAGCGGCATTGCCTGTTTCGCTGAAGCCGCAGGCGCCCTCACCTCTTCCAGGCGCCGGCCGCTGTCGGCGTCGAACAACTGGATGTCGCCGGGATCGACAGAGAAGAGGAACGGCTGGCCTGACTGGAGATCGGCCCGCGTCGCGACGTGCACGATCATCGCCTGTCCGCCGAATGAGCCGTGCAGCAATTTTGCGATGCCGAGTTCCTCGGCAAAATCGAAGCGCGCGGAAAGTGGACCCGAACCGAACTTCACCGCTTCCGCGCGAAAACCGGCAATCACCGGACCGTGGCCGATCTCCGGCCACTGGTTGCGATCGTAGGCAAGCTGCTGGCCGTCCGGCAACTTGATGACACCTTCGTCCGGATGGCCGGCTCCCTTCAGGAGATTGAGCCCAGGCGAGCCGATGAAATTGGCGACATAGGTGGTTTCCGGCCGCCCATAAACCTCGCTCGGCGTGCCGATCTGCTCGATGCCGCCCTTGTTCATCACCACAATGCGGTCGGCCAGCGTCATTGCCTCGACCTGGTCGTGTGTAACGAACAGCGTGGTCGCGCCGAGGCGCTGATGCAGCTTGCGGATTTCGACCCGCATGGCGACGCGCAATGTTGCATCCAGATTGGACAACGGCTCATCGTAAAGGAATACTTTTGGCTCGCGGATCATGGCGCGCCCCATCGCCACGCGCTGCCGCTGACCGCCGGAAAGCTGAGCCGGCTTGCGTTCGAGAAAATCGGTCAGACCGAGCGTTGCGGCCACCTTGTTGACGCGCTCGATGCGTTCGGCTTTCGGAAGCCCGGCGATCTTCAGCGAATAGCCGATGTTCTTCGCCACCGACATGTGCGGGTAGAGTGCATAGTTCTGGAACACCATGGCGCAACCGCGCTCGCGCGGCTCCAGTCTGTTGACCACACGGCCGGCAATCGCGACGTCGCCCGAGGTGATCGATTCCAGGCCGGCCACCATGCGCAGCAGTGTGGACTTGCCGCAGCCAGAGGGACCCAGGATGACGATCAGCTCGCCGCTGGCGACATCGAGGTTCACGCCATGCACGACCTCGTTCTTGGCGTAGGATTTGCGCACATCGCGCAGGGTGATTTCGGCCATGGGATATTGTCCGTTATTTTTCAGTGGAGATGAGGCCGCGCACGAACCAGCGCTGCAGGAAGATGGTGACCAGCACCGGTGGCGTCAGCACGATCAGGTTGGCGGCCATGGCGACGTTCCAGATCGGCGGTTCGCCGAACACCGGTCCCGGCACGATCTTCTGGAGCTGCATGGTAGCGGTGGCGAAGTTCTGCTGGTCCGTCACCACCAGCAGCGGCCACAGATACTGGTTCCACGACCACACGAACATGATGGTGGCGAGCGCCGCCATGTTGGTCTTGGACAGCGGCATCAGCACTTCGAGGAAGAAACGCACCGGCCCCGAGCCGTCCATCTTGGCGGCTTCGGTCAATTCGTCGGGAACGGTGAGGAAGAACTGCCTGTAGAGAAAGGTGCCGGTGGCGGTGGCGATCAGCGGCAGGATCAGGCCGGAATAGGAATTGAGCAGGTTCCATTCCGGCAATCCGACCGAGATTCCGAACAGTTCGAAGATCGCCTTGAATGGCCGCAACGCGTCGGCCGCCACCGCATAGGTCGGCACGATGCGCACTTCCAGCGGCAGCATCAGGGTGATGAAGATCAGCCAGAACATCACCATGCGCAGCCTGTAGCGGAAGTAGACGATCGAGAATGCCGAAAGCGCGGCGATCACGATCTTGCCGATGGTGACGCCGCCGGCGACAATGATGGAATTCAGCATCACCCGGTCGAAATTGCCGCGCTCCCAGGCGGTGGCCATGTTCTCGAAGAAATGGCCGCCGGGCATGAGCGGCATGGGCACCTGGTTCACGGTGTGGAAATCGTGGCTCGCCGCCACGAAGATGATCCAGAATGGGATGAGCAGCGCCACAAGGCTGACGATGAGCAACGCGTGAGTGACGAAGTCGAGGACGGGGGTGCGTTCGATCACGGCTTGGCCTCAGCGATAGTGGACGCGCCGCTCGACGAAGCGGAACTGGATGAAGGTCAGCGCGATGACGAGCACCATCAGCACGATCGATTGCGCGGCGGCGAGCGAGTAGTCCTTGCCCTGGAAGCCGTCGGTGTAGATTTTGTAGACCATCAGTTCGGTCGCCCGTGCCGGGCCGCCGGATGTGGTGATGTCGACGATGCCGAAACTGTCGACGAAACTGTCGGTGATGTTGATCACGATCAGGAAGAACAGTGTCGGCGTGATCAGCGGCAGCTGGATGTCCCGCATGCGCTGGAGCACGCTGGCACCATCCATGGCACCGGCTTCCGAGATCGTGCGCGGGATCGACTGCAGGGCTGCCAGAAAGAAGATGAAATTGTAACCCACCATCTTCCAGCTCTGCGCCAGCACGATGAGGGTGAAGGCATCATAACCGTTGAGCGCCGGGTTCCAGAGACCGGGAAACGCATTGTTGATGACCGACACAAAGCCGGCATCCGGCGAGAAGATGAAGCGGAACGCCAGGCCGACCGCGGGCGCAGCCAGCGCATAGGGCAGGAAAAAGGTGAATTTGTAGACCTGGTGGCCGGGCAGCCGGCGGTCGACGAAGAGCGCGAGCAATGCGGCAATGGCGAGCGAAAGCACCGTGGCCGAAAAGGCGAAAGTCAATGAAACGCGCACCGAGTTCCAGTATTTCGGGTCCTCGAACACGGTCATGAAATTCTGCAGGCCAACCCACTGGTTGCTGCCACCGAAAGGTGGCTCCAGCGTAAGTGACCAGTAAAGCGCTTCGCCGGACGGCCAGTAGAAGAAAACGAAGATCAGAAGCATCTGCGGAGCGATGAAGGCTGCCGCCAGCCACAAATTGGAGAAAGTCGCACGCTTTTCCACGCGGATGCCCCTTGCCGGTCATGTTTGGGAAAGGGGCGCCGCGGCAAGCCGCGACGCCCGGATAAGGTCAGGCCTGCTTACGGCAGCGCCACGCCCTTGTAGGTCTGCTCATAGCGACGCAGGATCTGGTTGCCGCGCTCTACAACAGCGTCGATGGCAGTCTGCATGTCCTTCTGGCCGGTGAAGGCGGCTTCCAATTCGGAACGCAGTTCAGCGCGGACCGAGGTGAAGTTGCCGAGACGGATGCCGCGCGACAGCGGCGTGACGTCCGAGGCGGTCAGCGAAGCGATCGCGATGTCGCGGTTGACCCGCTTCGGTTCCTTGTAGAAGCCTTCCGACTTCAGGAGCTCGTAGCCCTTGGTCGTGACCGGGATGTACCCGGTGTTTTCGGCGATGTATTTCTCGCCGGTATCCGGAGCGGTGACGTATTTCAGGAAGGCTGCGGCAGCTTCATATTCAGCCTTCGACTTGCCTTCCATGACCCACAGCGAAGCGCCGCCGACCATCGAATTGGTGCGCTTGGCAGCGTCCAGGACCGGCATCATGGCAACGTCCCACTTCAGGTCCTTGGCCTGGGTGTTGTGCACGGTGCCGTGGTTGGCGATCGAGGTGATGGTGGCGGCGCAGGTGCCGTCGGCGAAAGCCTGGACGACGTCCTTGCCCATCTGCTTGGTCTGGATCTTGGCGTAACCGGCGTCGAGCCAGGACTTGAAGTCCTTCATGTGGTCGACGAAGGCGGTCTTGTTGAAGGCAAGTTCTGCACCGAGGCCGCCATAGCCATTGTCGAGCGTGGCCAGCGGAATTGAGTTGGTGGCGGAGAACTGCTCGAGGTCCATCCAGGAATCGAAGTCGAAGGCAAAGCCGCAAGGAACGCCGGCGGCCTTCATGGCCTTCAGGTCTTCGCCGAACTCGGCCCAAGTCTTCGGCGCCTCGGTCTTGCCGATCTTCGCGAAGGCTTCCTTGTTCCAGTAGAAGACGGCGGTCGAGGAATTGTAGGGGAACGACCACATCTCGCCGGAGGAGGTGGCGTAGTAGTTGGCGATGCCGGGGAAATAGGCTTTCCAGTCGATGTCGAGACCATAGTCCTTGGCGAACTTGGTAGCCGGATAGATGGCGCCCGACAGCATGAAATTCACGGTGCCGGCATCATAAATCTGCACGACGGTGGGATGCTGCTTGGAGCGATATGCCGCGATCGTGTTCTGCTCGGCCTTGTCGTAACCACCCTGACCGGTGCAGACGGCTTCATACTTGTCCTGCGACTGGTTGAACAGCTGGCAGTGTTTGGCCACCACTTCGCCGAGATCGCCGGTGAGGCCGTACCAGAATTCAAATTTGGTGCGTTCGGCGGCATTGGCGCCGCTGGCAACGACAATGGCCGTCGTCGCGAGCAGGATTAATCGTTTCATTCGTCCTCTCCACACAGGAAGGTTGCTGCGCGAGCGAAGCGCCCGCTACGGCGCCTCCCTAGAGAGGTCACATGACAGCCGCGTTGTGGTTTCGTGATGAAATGACGACAATCCCCACGGATCGGGGTTCCTCGTAGCCGTTAGTCGCTACCCGGAATGGAGTGCCCACGAAGGCCGGCTGCGCAGCTGACACGGCTCAGACGCCGGCGTCGCGGATTTCGAAAACATTGCCGCCGCTGGTGACGAAGCGTCCGCGTTCGCCACGGCGAATGCTGTAGCATTTCTCGCTTCCGTCGCGGATTTCGCTCCACACGGTACACAATTCGCCATTGCGGAGCGCCCAGCGGCCTTTGTCGCCATGCTGGGCCGAAT
This sequence comes from Mesorhizobium loti, assembly GCF_002858745.1. GTDB lineage: Bacteria > Pseudomonadota > Alphaproteobacteria > Rhizobiales > Rhizobiaceae > Mesorhizobium > Mesorhizobium loti_F. The sequence continues at coordinate 100,213 of NZ_PJRO01000003.1, forward strand.
TGTCGCCCGTATTGTCAATCGTGATCACGGCGGAGCCGTCAGGCGCCAGGACCAAAGAGCCGCCCCGCCAGCCGCCGTCTTCCCACCAGGCGATCGAGCGTCCGACCAGCTCATTCTTCAGCTCGGTCGATGTGAGATCGCCGGAACTCGCTTCACCGGCGACAAGCACCGAAGCGATCAGGATTGCCGAATGCAAAGCCATGCGACGCAAAGCCCGAATCCTCATCCGTGACGAACAGATGACGATTCAATGACATTTGCCGACTGCTGTCGAGCATTGATTGCGGTCGGTTTTCCCCAGGCAGCGTCAGGGAAGTGTCACGTGCCGGTCAGATGCCGGACATGAAAGCGCGCCATTGTCGCGAACGGCCTGTCGAGCACCGCTCGGCCGAAACCCAGCCTTATAAATTGAAGGACCAAGCCCATGTCAGCCGTCACCGGCACCGGAATTTCTGCCCACAAGCGCGCCAACGATCTCTCGGACTTCGCCGAGGAACTCGACATGATCGAGGAATTGGGAGTGGAAGCGATCGAGCTGCCGACCTACGATATGGACATCGTCGTCGGCGGCAAGATCAGGAAGCCGCAGCTCGCTGCCTTGAAACGCGCCTGCGCCGGCCGCGACGTCGTCTATTCCGTGCACGGCCCGCTGGCCATCAACTTCATGGACGAAGCCTATCGGCTGCCGCGCCATCTCGAAGTGCTGCGGGCGTCGCTGGAAGTGGCGGCCGAGGTCGGCGCCGAACACTATGTGATCCATTCCGGCCTGATGCCGATGCAGCAGGCCGACGGCGTCGAGGCCGGCTATCAGCGCCAGCGCGAATGGCTGGCCAAAAGTGGCGACATCGCCCGCCAGCACGGCTTGATCCTCTGCGTCGAAACCCTGTTCGCCGGCTATGACGGCAAGGCACTCGCAGCCTCACCATCACGACTTGCCACGGAGCTTGGCGCGATCAACCATCCCAACGTCATGGCGACGCTTGATTTCAGCCATGCCTATCTCAAACTTGATTTCGACGGCCGTCGTGACGAGTTCGTCGACGAGGTAAAGACGCTCGCCCCCTATGCGCGCCACCTGCATGTCCACGACAGCTTCGGCCGCCAGGACGATATCTGGATGTTCACCGACGGCGAACGCATCGCCTACGGTCACGGCGACCTTCATTTGCCGGTCGGCTGGGGCGACATTCCCTGGGACAAACTGATGGCGGAATGCGAGTTCCCGGACGGGGTGCTCTTCAACATCGAATTGAAAGAGCGCTACTGGTACGCCGCCCAGGACACGGTCGACGCCACCAGGCAGCTCGCTGAAAAAGCCCGCTTCGTGCGCACCGCGGCAGCGGCCTGAGGACTTAGGCTGCTTCAGGGTACCCACCGAGTACGTCATGCCTGGATGCCGCCGTGATCCTTGGCGAATGGTGAAACAGCACCATTCGCCAAACTATGCGTGAGTCCCCTTTCGGCTAATTGCAGGCGATCCGCCGAACCTAATTTGCCGGCGCGGGCTGCGCCGGTTCCTGGCCGCCGGTGGAAGCAGGCGACTGTGAAGGTGTCTGGGCCTCTTGTTCGGGCGTTTGCGTTGTTTCGACGGAAGGAGCGTCAGGCGCCTGCGGCGCAGTTTGCTGAGTGGTCGGCTCGCGGGGCTGCGCCGCTTGCTCGTTGGTCAGAACCTCATCGGTCTTGGCTTTGATCTCGTCGGCCGTCTGCTGGCTGATGAGCCCATAGTTGACAGCCAGGCCAGCGACCAGGGCAATGATGATGCCGATGATTGCGGTTTTCAGGTTTCTGGACATTGGAAGAGGCCTTTCAAAAGCCTGCTGGCATGGTGACCGTATCGACGATCACCTGATGATGCCCTTCCACCGAATGGCTAAGGTGCCTGAGCAGCCGTTTATGGTCAATCCTGGCGCAGACGCGCACGCATCGCAACTGAGCAGATGGTATATTGGAGAGGTTGGTACGCCCAAGGGGAATCGAACCCCTGTTTGCGCCGTGAGAGGGCGCCGTCCTGACCGCTAGACGATGGGCGCAGCCGAGAACCGGCGATATAGGCTGGCGCGTTTGAAAAAGCAACAGGCTGAAACAGGCAAGTTGTGGCTTGAGGTGGTGCGGCCTGCTGTCGTCCTCTTGCGTCGTCTGCGCTCCTCCGAAACCGCTGCGTCTGCTGGAAGCGGCCTTTAACCAGTCGCTTCAGCGCTTCAGCTGGATCAGGTCCCAGAGGTTACCGTGGAGATCGGCAAACACGGCAACCGTGCCGTAAGGCTCATGGCGCGGCGTCTCACGGAATTCTACACCGCGCGCCAGCATGGCAGCGTGGTCACGCGTGAAATCGTCGGTTTCGAGGAAGAAGGCGACGCGGCCGCCGGTCTGGTTGCCGACACTGGCAACCTGGCTTGCACCATCGGCCTTGGCGAGCAGCAATCGTGCACCGCCGGCAGCGGCAGGCTCGACCGTCACCCAGCGCTTGCCACCGCCCAGATCGACATCGGAGGTCAGCATGAACCCCGCGCAGTCGACGTACCAGCGGATCGCTTGGTCATAGTCGGCGACCACCAGCGTAACGGTGGCGACGCGACGTCCAGTGGCAAAATCGCTCATCGTGCCTACTGCAAGCGCAGCGTGTAGCGGCCGATCATGCGCCCTTCTGCGATATCGTAGACGAAGATCGCGCGGCCGCCGTCAGCCAATTCCGCCTCGATGGACAGGCGGTCGCCCGACAGCGACTGCGACAGCACCTTGGCGCCGACCGGTAAGACGATATCGCCCGTCCTCGGCTCGCCAGCCGGTGTCTGGATATCGCCGGCAATCGGCGCCGCTGGCTTGGCCATATAGGATTTGTAGACAAGCGCCGCCACCACGACCATAAGGGCAAAGAACAACAGGCCAAGATTGACGACCATGAAGCGGATCAGCTTCCTGCGCAGCTTGTCCACATTGGGATCGAGCGGCTTGTCTTCCTCGTCATCGGCAAGGGGCCGGGCCATGGGCGATCTATTCCGGAACTGTTTCGATGGCCGCACCTGATAACGAAGACACCGAAGAATTGATAGGGGCGGCACCGATCGCGCTGAAAGCCGGCGAAGATGCTGCCGGCCAACGCCTCGACCAATGGCTCGCCGCGCAATTGGCGCCGCAGCTTTCGCGCAGCCGCATCCAGGCGTTGATCAAGCAGGGGGGCGTGCGCATCGCCGACCGCCAGGTGGACGAGCCCAAGCGCAAGCTCACCGCGGGCGACAGCATTTCCGTGGAGTTGCCGGAGCCCGAGCCCGCGGAACCACAGGGTGAAGATATCCCGCTCGACGTTCTTTACGAGGACGACGCCCTGATCGTCATCAACAAGCCGGCCGGACTGGTTGTCCATCCCGGCGCCGGCAATTGGACCGGCACGCTGGTCAATGCCCTCATCCACCATTGCGGCGCCAGCCTTTCCGGTATCGGCGGCGTCAGACGGCCGGGCATCGTGCACCGCCTCGACAAGGACACCAGCGGCGTCATGGTCGTGGCCAAGACCGACCATGCCCATCGGACGCTTTCCGAAGCTTTCGCCGACCACGGCCGCACCGGCGACCTGCGGCGCGCCTATGTCGCGCTGGTCTGGGGCATCCCGCCTCGCCCGACCGGCACCATCGACGCGCCGCTTGGCCGCGCCGCCGACCGGGTGCGCCGCGCCGTCGTGCCGGAGCATCGCGAAGACGCACGCCACGCCGTCACCCACTACACGGTGGAGGAACGTTTCGGCGAAGGACAGGACAAATTCGCAGCGGCAAGCCTTGTTGAATGCCGGCTGGAAACCGGCCGCACGCACCAGATCCGCGTGCACATGGCCCATATCGGCCATCCGCTTGTCGGCGATCCCGATTATGGCCAGGCCTTCCGCACCAAAGTCAACCGGCTGCCGGAGCCGCTGAAGAGCGCGGTCGCGGCCTTTCCCCGCCAGGCCCTGCATGCACGGCTACTTGAATTCAGCCATCCCGATACCCATCTGCCGATGAGGTTCGAGGCGCCGACACCAGGGGACATGGAGGATCTGGTCAGCGGCTTTCGAAATCTCTGAACCTGCCACCAAAAAACCTGACTCGCATTGTTCACTTCACAGTGACACACTGTTCTAGCTTGAACAAATACGTGGATTTTCCGGTTTTGTTCTGGTATGGATTATACCGATGCGACCGTGCCGCCAGGCAGGCGCGTCATATGTCCGCCGCGTTTCGGGGACATTCCCAAAAGAGAGGAGGGCGCAGTTCATGGCCCAGTCACTACCCAGTATCGTTTCCGGAGAAGGCGGCCTCAGCCGCTACCTGGAAGAAATCCGCCGCTTTCCGATGCTTCAGCCGCAGGAAGAGTACATGCTCGCCAAGCGGTATCAGGAGCATGAGGACACAGGCGCAGCCCACAAGCTGGTCACCAGCCATCTCAGGCTCGTGGCCAAGATTGCCATGGGCTATCGCGGCTATGGCCTGCCGATCGGCGAAGTCATCTCGGAAGGCAATGTCGGCCTGATGCAGGCCGTCAAGAAGTTCGAACCGGAGCGCGGCTTCCGGCTGGCCACATATGCCATGTGGTGGATCAAGGCCTCGATCCAGGAGTACATCCTGCGCTCGTGGAGCCTGGTCAAGATGGGCACGACCGCCAATCAGAAGCGCCTGTTCTTCAACCTGCGCAAGGTGAAGGGCAAGATCCAGGCGCTGGATGATGGCGACCTGAAGCCGGACCAGATCACCGAGATCGCCACCCGCCTCAACGTTTCCGAGGAGGAAGTGGTTTCGATGAACCGTCGCCTGTCCGGCGACGCCTCGCTCAACGCGCCGATTCGCGCGACCGAAGGCGAGAGCGGCGAATGGCAGGACTGGCTGGTTGACGATCATGACAGCCAGGAAGACATGCTGATCGAGCAGGACGAACTGGACAACCGCCGCCAGATGCTGGCCGGCGCGATGTCGGTCCTCAACGATCGCGAGCGCCGCATCTTCGAGGCACGCCGGCTCTCCGAAGAGCCGTTGACGCTGGAAGAACTGTCAGCCGAGTTCGACATCTCCCGCGAGCGCGTGCGCCAGATCGAGGTGCGTGCCTTCGAGAAGGTGCAGGATGCGGTCAAGGCTGCCGCCAAGCGCCAGGCCCAGGCATTGCGCACCATCGACGCACAGCCGGCCGCGTAACGCTGCTGACGGATCGATGAAAAAACGGCGCCGGGAAACCGGCGCCGTTTTTGTTTGTTCAGCTTTCGCCAGAAACAAACTGAAGCACCTACAGCCCATCCAGCGGAAACTTCAGATATCTTTTGCCGTTCGCTTCCGGCTCGGGCAGCCGGCCGCCATTCATGTTGACCTGCAGCGCATGCAGGATCAGCCGCGGCATCGGCAAGGTTTTGTCGCGCGCCTCGCGCAAGGCCACGAATTCGCCCTCGGTCATCGGGACGCGGACATGAGAGTTGCTGCGTTTCTGTTCGGCCACCGTCGTTTCCCACACCGCGTCACGACCACCCGGCTGATAGTCGTGACCGACGAACAGTCGCGTTGCGTCGGGCAATGCCAGGATGCGCTGGATCGAGCCCCACAGCCGCGCGGCACTGCCGCCCGGAAAATCGGCCCGGGCCGTGCCGCTGTCCGGCATGAACATGGTGTCGTGGATAAAGGCGGCGTCACCGGCGACATAAGTGATCGATGCCAGCGTATGCCCAGGCGAAAACAGAACCCGCACTGGCAGCGAGCCTATGTGGAAGATCTCACCGTCGGCGAACAGCCGATCCCATTGCGAGCCGTCCGCGCGAAACTCCGGCCAGTTGTAGATGGCCTTCCATAGCGCCTGGACGTCGACGACCCTATCGCCGATTGCAGTTGGCGCTCCTGTTTTCTGCTTCAGATAGTGAGCGGCGGAAAAATGGTCGGCATGGGGATGGGTGTCGAGAATCCATTCCAGCTCAAGCCCATTCTCCGCGATGAACGCGAGCAGCGCATCCGCGTTGCCTGTGGAGGTCGCCCCCGATTTCTCATCGAAGTCGAGAACCGGGTCGATGATGGCGCAGCGTCGCGTCGCGCTGTCTGCCACCACGTACTGAATGGACCCGGTCGGCTTGTCATAAAAGCCGGTCACCTGCGGCCTGGCCAACGATGCATCCAATCGCGTCTCCCGCACCACTCATTCGGAATAGTTTTCTATTCTGAAATCGATGAAGGGTATCGTTATGCTCAAAGCCCGCACCGTCAAGCACGGACTGCTCACAAACCGTTGAAACGCGAAAACGGCCTCTGGCCCGCCGAGAACCTCAGGACGCCGGCTGCTTGGTCTTCCTGAGATAGGGCAGGATCGTATCGAAAGCGCCGAAACGCTTGATTGCATCTTCATTGGAAACCGCGGCGGTGATGATCACATCCTCGCCCTGCTTCCAGTTGGCCGGCGTTGCTACCTGATGCTTGGCAGTGAGCTGGATGGAATCGATGACGCGCAGGATCTCGTCGAAATTGCGCCCGGTGGTCATCGGATAGGTCAGGATCAGCTTGATCTTCTTGTCGGGCCCAATGACGTAAACTGACCGCACCGTGGCATTGTCGGCCGGTGTGCGGCCATCTGAACTGTCGCCCGCCTCCTCCGGCAGCATCTCGTAAAGCTTGGCGACTTTGAGATCCTTGTCGCCGATCAACGGATAGGCGACGACGTGGCCGGTAGCGGTCTTGATGTCGTCCTGCCATTTGCCATGGCTTTCGACGGGGTCGACGGAAATGCCGATGATCTTGACGTTGCGTTTCTTGAACTCGCCCTCAAGGCCCGCCATGGTGCCGAGTTCGGTCGTGCAGACCGGCGTGAAGTTCTTCGGGTGGCTGAACAGAACGGCCCAGCCATCGCCGATCCAATCGTGGAAATGGATCGAACCCTGCGTGGTTTCGGCTTCGAAATCCGGCGCGGTGCTGTTGATGCGAAGGCCCATGGCGTGGCTACCCCTTGATACGCGTTGAATGGCGGCTATCGGCGACGAGCCGACAATCGGCGCATCTTCCTCCAAAAAGATGACGTTAGGGAGGTGATTTTTGTCGCATCACGCCAGATAAATTGGAAAATTGTTTCCCTGGCGCAGGCCCAGCCCTGCCAATCACCTGTCAGGACGGGCTTTCGGTAGCTTTCCGTGTCGCGAGCGATGCCGCGAGATCTTCCATGCGCTGCGCCAGCGAGCCGAGCGCACCCGTCAGGGCCTGATCGTTCTTGTCTGCCTTGGTGAGCGCCTCGTCGCGGGTCTTGCGCAAGGTCAGAACCTCGCTCTCCATGCCCTTGATGCGTTTCTGCACCTCGGACAACTCATCCATGACCATGATACCGGCCATTACCGTGAGCCGCTGATCGCCGATCTCGCCGAAGGAGTCCTTCAGATGCGCGACATAGCGGTCGAAGCGCTCGGCAAGGTCGATCAGGTGTTCTTCCTGCCCCTCGTCGCAGGCCATGCGGTATTGCTTGTTGTCGATGGTGACAGTGACCTGGGCCATGCCGGACCTCCTGCGCTATCTATCCAGCACCGCGCGGATGGTTTCCATCGCGGTCACCAGCCGGCGCGACACTTCCTTGTTGGCGTCCTCGAGCCGTTCGGCCCGCGCTTCGGAATTGTCGAGCTCCTGTGCCAGACGCGAACGGTCGGCATTCATGCGCTGGACCTCGGCCTCGGCTTCAGAATAGTCGCGCTCGCTCTCCAGCTTTGCGGCGACGGCATCTTCAAGCCCCTCGATGGCTTTGCCCAGCCTCGATATCACTTCTCTAAGGGTCGTTTCCCCGGTCATGGCCTTCGTCCTCAGCCCGTGCCCATCACCGAATCGCTCGCGTTCAGAACGCGTTATTCGCGAAACATTAGGCGGCGTGTGAAGGCCGCGTCAATAAAGCCGTCCCTGCTGTCCCCCGCTAACGCCGAATTGATGAGGCCACAGCGACATTTTCCTTGACGAGAAGCCTATTAAATCGATTTAGGTTTTATTGACTCAAACGGCTGGCCTGCTATGTGTCCCGGCATCTTTTCCGAACCGAACGGCTGGAGGAACCATGGTTTCGCGTGAACAACATGACCGGATGGCCAATGCGATCCGCTTTCTGTCCATGGATGCCGTCGAGAAGGCCAATTCCGGCCATCCCGGCCTGCCGATGGGCGCTGCCGACATAGCCACCGTCCTGTTCACACGCTTCCTGAAGTTCGACGCCAAGAACCCGCACTGGCCGGATCGCGACCGTTTCATCCTCTCCGCCGGCCACGGCTCGATGCTGCTCTACTCGCTGCTCTATCTGACCGGCTATGAGGACATGACCATCGAGGAGATCAAGAATTTCCGCCAGCTGGGTGCCCGCACCGCCGGCCATCCTGAGTATGGCCATGCCAGCGGCATCGAGACCACCACCGGCCCGCTCGGCCAGGGCATTTCCAATTCGGTCGGCTTCGCGCTCGGCGAACGCATCCTGAATGCCGCCTTCGGCAACGACCTTGTCGACCACTACACCTATGTGCTGGCCGGCGACGGCTGCCTCATGGAAGGCATTTCCCAGGAAGCGATCTCGCTCGCCGGTCACCTGAAGCTGAACAAGCTCATCGTGTTCTGGGACAACAACAACATTTCCATCGACGGCCCGGTCACGCTGGCTGACTCCACCGACCAGGTTGCCCGTTTCCAGGCCTCGGGCTGGAACGCCGTGCATGTCGACGGTCACGATCCGGAGGCGATCGCCTACGCCATCGAGGCCGCCCGCCATTCCGACAAGCCGACCCTGATCGCCGCCAAGACGACCATCGGCTTCGGCGCGCCGACCAAGGCAGGCACCAACAAGGTGCATGGCTCGCCGCTCGGCGCCGAAGAAATCGCCGGCGCGCGCAAATTCTTCAACTGGGAAGCGCCGGCCTTCGAAATTCCAGCGGACATCCTGAGCGCCTGGCGCGCAGCTGGCGAAGCCGGCGCCGGAAAGCGCACCGAATGGGAAGGCCGCCTGGCCAAGGCCGACGCCAAGCAGCGCGCCGAGTTCGAGCGCCGCAACTCCGGCAAGCTGCCGCAGGATTTCGACGCCGTCATCGCCGACTACAAGAAGAAGCTGGCCGTCGACAAGCCGAAGGTCGCCACCCGCAAGTCCTCGGAAATGGCGCTGGAAGTCATCAATGGCGCGGTGCCGGAGACCATCGGCGGCTCGGCCGACCTGACCGGTTCCAACAACACCAAGACCAGCCAGACCAAGGCAATCACCGCCACGGACTACGGCCAGCGTTATGTGCACTACGGTGTCCGCGAGCACGGCATGGCCGCAGCCATGAACGGCATGACGCTGCACGGCGGCATCATCCCTTACGGCGGCACCTTCATGTGCTTCACCGACTACGCCCGCCCGGCCATGCGCCTTGCCTCGCTGATGGGCATCCGTTCGATCTTCGTGATGACACATGACTCGATCGGACTCGGCGAAGACGGCCCGACCCACCAGCCGGTCGAGCATCTGGCAGCCCTGCGCGCCATTCCGAACCACCTCGTCTTCCGTCCGGCCGACGCCACTGAAGCCGCCGAATGCTGGCAGCTGGCGCTGGAATCGGAAAAGACGCCGTCGACCCTGGCGCTGACCCGCCAGAACCTGCCGGCGGTGCGTGCGGACTATGTCGCGGAGAACCTGTGCGGCAAGGGCGCCTATGAGCTGGCCGCCGCAGAAGGCGGCGAATCTGCCGTCACCATCTTCGCCACCGGCTCCGAAATCGAGATCGCGCTCGGCGCCCGCACCTTGCTTCAGGGTCACGGTCATCCGACCCGCGTCGTTTCGGTGCCGTGCTTCGAACTGTTCTTCCAGCAGGACGAAGCCTATCGCGCAAAGATCATCGGCAAGGCCAAGGTGAAGGTCGGCATCGAAGCCGGCATCCGCCAGGGCTGGGATCCGATCATCGGCACTGACGGCATCTTCGTCGGCATGACCGGCTTCGGTGCTTCGGGCACGATCGAACAGCTCTACAAGCATTTCGGCATCACCGCCGAGGACGCGGCCAAGGCAGCGGAAGCACGTCTGCACGCCGAATAATGTCTTCCCCGGCGGGATTCGCCGGGCCGTTTCGTCGCACCAGACGACTGAAACGATTAGCCTACAGGCCGGGCGGCTGGATATTTTTGCCGCCCACCTTTATTGAGGCGGCGGACCTTTTCATCCGCCTTTTCACGCTCCCCGGGAGAAACACATGACCGTCAGAGTTGCCATCAATGGGTTTGGCCGTATCGGCCGCAACATTTTGCGCGCCATCTACGAGTCCGGCCGCAAGGACATCATCGTCGTTGCCGTCAACGATCTCGGCCCGGTCGAGACCAACGCCCACCTGCTGCGCTACGACAGCGTTCATGGCCGTTTTCCGCATGAGGTGAAGGTCGACGGCGACCAGATCATCATCGGCAATGAGAAGATCAAGGTCACCGCGGTCAAGGATCCTGCCCAGCTTCCCTGGAAGGAACTCAATGTCGACATCGCGCTCGAATGCACCGGCATCTTCACGTCGAAGGACAAGGCCTCGGCGCACCTGACTGCCGGCGCCAAGCGCGTCATCGTCTCGGCTCCCGCCGACGGCGCCGACCTCACCGTCGTCTACGGCGTCAACCACGACAAGATCACCAAGGATCACGTCGTCATCTCCAACGCCTCCTGCACCACCAACTGCCTGGCGCCGGTGGCCAAGGTGCTCAACGATGCCTTCGGCATCGAAAAGGGCTTCATGACGACGATCCACGCCTACACCGGCGACCAGCCGACGCTGGACACCATGCACAAGGATCTGTACCGCGCCCGTGCCGCGGCGATGTCGATGATCCCGACTTCGACCGGTGCCGCCAAGGCTGTCGGCTTGGTGCTGCCGGAGCTCAAGGGCAAGCTGGACGGCGTTTCGATCCGCGTGCCGACCCCGAACGTCTCCGTCATCGACTTCAAGTTCGTCGCCAAGAAGCCGGTCACCGTTGAAGAGGTCAATGCTGCGCTGGTTGCCGCCGCCGACGGTTCGCTCAAGGGCATTCTCGCCTACACCAAGGATCCGCTCGTCTCGGTCGACCTCAACCACGACCCGCACTCCTCGACCTTCGCGCTCGACCAGACCAAGGTTATCGACGGCAATCTGGTGCGTGTCATGTCCTGGTACGACAACGAGTGGGGCTTCTCCAACCGCATGGCCGACACCGCCGTCGCGATGAGCAAGACGATCGGCTGATCGCAGCCTCCCTGTTCTTCTTTCCAAACGCCCGGCAGTGCCGGGCGTTTTTTGTTGAAGCGCCACGCATCCTTCGGACCCACAAAGATCTTTTTTTGCGCCGGCGCCAAAAAAAGCATGAAAGTCAGCGTGCTAGGTCAAAAAATCATGGTCACGCCTTGCACCGGCCATGTCTTCGCCCCACTCTCCCGTAAAGCGGAAATCAGGAGCAATTCCAGGAAAAGTGTGAAACGGTTTCCTGTCCGGAATTGCGTAGAAACAAAGAGGTAGAGCGTTTCCGCGTTTCCGTGAAAACGGAAACGCTCCAGGAGCGAGGGGACAAGACAGGATGGAGCATGCGATCTACCTCGCAACGCTGATCGGCACCGGGCTGGTGGTGGCCGCCGCGTTTTCGAGCCTGATCGCCTTTCGTTTTGGCGCCCCGCTGCTTCTGCTCTTCCTTGGCATCGGCCTGGCGACTGGCGTCGACGGCTTGGGCATTGCTTTCGATAACGCCAATGTCGCCTATTTCATCGGTTCGCTTGCGCTCGCCGTCATCCTGTTCGATTCCGGCTTCGGCACGCCGCTCAAGGTACTACGCCAGGCTGCCGGCCCCGCGCTGTCCCTGGCCACCATTGGTGTCGTGCTGACCACAGGGGTCTTCGGCGTCGCGGCTTTCTATCTGCTCAACCTGAACTGGCTGGAATCGTTCCTGCTCGGCGCCTCCGTCGCCTCGACCGATGCGGCCGCGGTCTTCTTCCTGCTCCGCGCCGGTGAAATCAATCTGCGCGAGCGCGTGCGTTCCACGCTCGAAGTGGAATCCGGCACCAACGATCCGATTGCCATCTTCCTCGCCATCACGCTCGTCGAAGTCATTGCCGCCGGCGCCAATCCGGAAGCGCAGGTGCTGATCGCCGACCTCATCCTCGGTTTTGTTTTGAACATGGGGCTCGGCGCTGCCATCGGCATTGTCGGGGGCATGGCCATCGTACGTTTGGTCGACAGGCTGAACCTCGACCACGGCCTGTTGCCGATCTTCGTGCTCACCTTGTCATTGATGGTCTTCGCGGCCGCCGGTGCGATCGGCGGTTCCGGATTCCTCGCCGTCTACCTCGCCGGCCTCGTCGCCGGCAACTCGGACATCCGCGCCGTCACCATCCTGAAGCGTTTCCAGGACGGCATGTCCTGGCTGGCGCAGATCATCATGTTCCTCATATTGGGCTTGTTCGCGACACCGTCGCAGTTCCCGACGATCCTGCTGCCAGCCATTCTGCTCGGTCTGTTCCTGATTTTCATCGCACGCCCACTGGCGGTGTGGCTCTGCCTCTTGCCTTTCCGGTTGCCCCGCCCCGAGGTTGCCTTCGTTTCCTGGGTCGGCCTGCGCGGCGCCGTCTCCATCCTGCTCGCCATTACTCCACTGCTCGGTGGATTGGAGCATGGCCGCCTGATCTTCAACGTGGCTTTCATCATCGTGCTGGTCTCGCTGGTGGTACAGGGCTGGACGGTCGGGCCCCTTGCCCGCCGCCTCGGCCTCATCGTACCGGCACGCATCGGCCCGCTCGACAAGGTCGAGCTCGAACTGCCCGGCTCCGCCCATCACGAACTGCTTGCCTATCGTGTCGTTGCTGGAAGCCCGGTGGCGCGCGGCGAGCGCATCCCGCGCTGGGCGCGGCCTTCGCTGGTGGTGCGCGATGGCCGCTCCATGCGTTTCCAGGACATGGGTCGCCTGCAGGCCGGCGACAACGTCTACATCTTCGTGCCGGACCGCTATCCGCGCCTGATCGACAAACTGTTCGCCAGCCGCGCGGTGGTTGACCCCGAGGACGCGGATTTCTTCGGCGCTTTCGCCGTTGATCCCGCTCGTCCTGCCGATGAACTCGAGGCAGCCTACAGTCCTGGCCTGACGGAGGAAGAACGCAAGCTGACCATCGGCGCACTGGTGACGGAGCGGCTGGATGGCCACGCCGAATATGCCGACCGTGTCTCGCTGGGCACGATCGAGTTGATCGTGCGCGATGTCGATGACAAGGGCCGCATCACCAGCCTCGGCCTTTCCTTCGAACCGACAGCACCGGTGGCGCGTGTGCCGGTCTTCCTCAGTGCCGGCGAACTTTTCGACCGCATTGCCGGCTTTATCCGCACGCGCCGCAAACCGGCGGAATCGCCGACCCCAACCGCGGCTAAAGCTCCTGAAAACACCTCTGACGAGGCCGCGCACAAGAACGAGGTTGCCAAGCAACCGGCATGACGTCAGCCTGTGGCGAGATATTTCTCGCCGCATGCGTCTCAAGTCTTGCATCCCCCGTTTTGGCCGGTAAGGTCCGGCATCTTTTCGCTAGAGCGTTTCCGTTTTTCACGGAAACGCGGAGACGCTCTCACTTTTGTTTTTACACAATTCCGGACGGAAAACCGCTACACACCTTTCCTGGAATTGCTCTAAAGGGACTCGCATGGCTGGCTTCAAGACACTGGACGATCTCAGCAACGTGAGCGGCAAACGCGTATTGGTACGCGTTGATCTCAATGTGCCGATCGCCGACGGCAAGGTCAGCGACCTGACCCGCATCGAACGTGTCGTGCCGACGATCAAGGAACTGTCGGACAGGGGTGCAAAGGTCATCTTGCTCGCCCATTTCGGCCGCCCGAAGGATGGTCCCTCGCCGGACCTCTCGTTGCGCCCGATCGCTGCAGCCACCGCAGAGGTGCTCGGCCGCCCGGTTGCCTTCGCAGCCGACTGCATTGGCGAGAAGGCCGAACAGGCCGTTGCCGCACTGAAGAATGGCGACGTGCTGCTGCTGGAAAACACCCGCTTTTACAAGGGCGAGGAAAAGAACGATCCAGCACTGACCGAACAGTTCGCCGCACTCGGTGACATCTACATCAACGACGCCTTCTCCGCCGCGCATCGCGCCCATTGTTCGACCGAAGGGCTTGCCCGCGCGTTGCCGGCTTATGCGGGCCGCACCATGCAGGCAGAATTGGAAGCCCTGGAAAAAGGTCTCGGCGCGCCGGTCAAGCCGGTGATCGCCATCGTCGGCGGCGCCAAGGTCTCATCCAAGATCGACCTGCTCATGAACCTGGTGAAGAAAGTCGACGCCCTGGTCATCGGCGGCGGCATGGCCAACACCTTCCTCGCCGCTCGCGGCACCGATGTCGGCAAGTCGTTGTGCGAGCACGACCTCGCCAACACCGCCAAGCAGATCATGATCGAAGCGGCGACCGCGGGCTGCGCCATCATCCTGCCGGTGGATGGCGTTGTTGCCCGCGAATTCAAGGCTGGTGCCGCCAACGAGACGGTCGCCATCGACAACGTGCCGGCCGACGCCATGATCCTGGACGTCGGCGCAAAAACGGTCGAGGCGGTCAATCAGTGGATCGACCGCGCCGCCACGCTGGTGTGGAATGGGCCGCTCGGTGCTTTCGAGATCGAGCCGTTCGACAAGGCCACGGTTTCCGCGGCCAGGCACGCGGCTGCACGCACCAAGGCCGGCAAGCTTATCTCAGTAGCTGGCGGCGGCGACACGGTGGCAGCGCTCAATCACGCCGGCGTCGGTGACGACTTCACCTATGTTTCCACCGCAGGCGGCGCCTTCCTGGAATGGATGGAAGGCAAGCCACTGCCGGGTGTCGAGGTTCTCAAAGCCTAGAGCAATTCCAGCAAAGTGCGCAGCGGGTTTGCGTACGGAATTGCGTAAAACAAAGAGAGAGAGCGTTTTTGCGTTTCCGCTAAATGCGGAAACGCTCCAGGAATGGCGTTCATCTCCCCTTGGCAGGTGAAACACTTCCACATCGCAAGTGATATCTTTCAATCGATTCAAGGTTTTTGCTGGCATTCCATCGCAAAAACTCTTCTGATAATTGCCCGGGCAGACAATCAGGAGGCGATAGATGAGTGGTGAGATGAACAAGGACATGGCTGCGCAGGCCGCACACAAGGACGGCTTCATTGCAGCGCTCGATCAGTCGGGCGGCTCCACGCCGAAAGCGCTCAAGCTTTACGGCGTCGACGAAAGCGCTTGGTCGAACGACGCCGAAATGTTTGACCTCGTTCATCAGATGCGTGCACGCATCATCAAGTCGCCTGCTTTCACTGGTGACAAGGTCATGGGTGCGATCCTGTTCGAGCAGACCATGGACCGCGACATCGATGGCACGCCGACCGCGCAATATCTCTGGGAAAAGCGGCATGTCGTGCCTTTCCTGAAGATCGACCAGGGTCTGGCCGAGGCTCAGGACGGCGTTAAGTTGATGAAGCCGATGCCGACCCTCGACGCGCTGCTCAAGCGTGCAGTCGCCAAGGGAATATTCGGCACCAAGGAACGCTCGGTGATCGATGCGGCGAACCCGAAGGGCATCGCCGCGGTCGTCGACCAGCAGTTCGAAATCGGCAGGCAGGTCCTGGCGCATGGCCTCGTCCCGATCATCGAGCCGGAGGTCACGATTTCGATCCCCGACAAGGCGGAAGCCGAGGACATTCTGCTCGCGGAAATCCGCAAGCATCTCGACGGCGTGCCAGCAGGCAAGCAGGTCATGCTGAAGCTGACGCTGCCGACCAAGGCGAACCTCTACAAGCCGCTGGTCGAGGATCCCCGCGTCATGCGCGTGGTCGCCTTGTCCGGCGGCTATTCTCGCGACGATGCGAACGCGAAGCTGAAGCAGAATGACGGCATCATCGCCAGCTTCTCTCGTGCCTTGACCGAGGGGCTGTCGGCTGGTCAGAGCGACGGCGAGTTCAATGCTGCGCTGGGGTCGGCGATTGACAGCATCTTCGAAGCATCCCGCGCCAAGAAGGCAGCGGCCTGACATAAACGCAGATTGTTTCTCGAAACCCGGGCGCCACGCCCGGGTTTTTTGTTTTGGGTGGTGCAACTCACCAGCAGAAAATATTTCGTCGCAAATGTCGAAACGGACAGTCTCCACACGTCCTTAGGCGATGGGGAAAGGAGTAGATCCATGTCCAAGCGCAAGATCGTCCCGCAGGACGAGTGGTTTCGTGCCCACAAGGAACATCTGAAACGCGAGAAGGAATTGACGCGCTTGCGCGACAAGATCGCCGCGGAACGGCGCGAACTGCCCTGGCTGAAGATACGCAAGGACTACGTCTTCGAGACCGAGGCCGGGCCGAGATATCTCGCCGACCTGTTCGGCAACAACAGCCAGCTCATCGTCTATCATTTCATGCTGGGACCAAGCAGCAACCGCTATTGCGAAGGTTGTTCGTTCCTTTGCGACCACATCGACGGCGCCAACCAGCACCTGCGCCACCACGACGTCTCCGTGGTGGTCGTGGCGCGGGCGACACTTGCCGAATTGCAGCCCTTCAAGCAGCGCATGGGCTGGAAGTTCGACATGGTCTCGTCCTATGCCAGCGACTTCAACTTCGACATGCAGGTGTCCTACACCGACAAGCAGATCGCGGCAGGCGAGACCATCTACAATTTCGAGACACGCCCAATCACCATCCGCGACCTGCCCGGCATCAGCGTTTTCTTCAAGGACGATGCCGGCAACATCTTCCTGACCTTCATATCGCGGGCGCGCGGCGGCGAGCCGCTGATCACGACATACGACTATCTCGACATGACGCCGAAGGGCCGCAATGAAAACGGTCCCTACTACGGCATGATCGATTGGGTGCGCCTGCACGACGAGTATGAAGACGCGGAGGTCGTCGAAGACAACAGTTGCCACTAGCGGCCGATGCGCTGACGTAGCGGCAACAGGCGAAGCGCAGGCTCCCTATTCATCTGTCGCCGGTCCTGCGCTAAGGCTTGGCTCGTCATCATATCGAGCCAGCCATGTCCCGCATCGCCGCCCTGCTTACCTGGTTCGCCCTGCCCGTTTATGTCTGGCAGGGCATTGGTGTGCGCCGCCGCACCACGCGCATGCTGCCGGCCTCAGGCCCGGTCATGCATGAGATAGCCGGTAGCGAACCGCCACTTTCACTGCTGGTCTTGGGCGATTCCTCCGCTGCCTCTGTCGGCATTGGTCGTTCCGAGGATGGCCTGGCCGCTCAACTGGCCACGCTGATCTCGGAACAGACCGGCCGAGCCGTTCGCTGGCGCGCCGCCGGCTTCAATTCAGCGACGTCCGGCCAGATCCGCGATCATGTGTTGCCCAATCTGTCGGCCGATGCCTGGACCCATATCGTGCTCTGCATCGGCACCAACGACACCAAGAACTTCCACTCGGTGCCGCGTTTCAAAAAGGAATTCGGCGGACTGCTCTACGCATTGCGCGCCAAATGGCCGGAAGCGCGCGTGGTATGGTCACCGGTGCTGGAATTCACACGTGCGCCGGCGATGCCCTCACCGCTCGGCAGGATTTTGGAAATCCGTGCGCAGGAAGTGAACCGCATGGGCATTCGACTCTGCTACGAGCGCGGCGCGGTTCCCGCTTCACGGCTGCCGATCACCAATCCGCAAGCCGGCTTCGCCAGTGACGGCTTCCATGCTTCAGCCGCCGGCTACCGTGCCTGGGCCGAACATCTGCTGCGCTTTGTGCAGGGAGAGGACGAGGCTCCGCTGGCTTGACGACCCTTTTGCTTTACCACTGATGACCGAGCAATGCCGTCACCGAGATGGCGGCGAGAGCGGCAACCGCGAGCTTCCAACAGTCGCGTCGGTGCTTCAGCCCCGGCAGGCCGAGCGGCTTGATGACCTGGATGGCCATCATGGCAAGGATGAGGAGCGCAAGCAGCTTCGACATGGCTGCTTTTGAGCAGGGCGCAGCCCCACTGTCAAAGGGTTGCGCGGCGGCTAACACCATCCTTAGTAAGATAGACGCTGAGGGCACGCAGACGCTAGATTTCTTGCAAAAGACAAAAGCCTGGGAGGAAACGATGGCCAGCAGCTACCATGAGGTCTATGCCGACTGGCAACGTGATCCCGATGCCTTCTGGGCTGAAGCGGCTGAGGCGATCGACTGGTATCGCCGCTGGGACCGTGTCTTCGACCCACGCGAGGATGTCTACGGCCGCTGGTTCGCCGGTGCGGTCTGCAATACCTGCTACAATGCCGTTGACCGTCACGTTACCGGCGGCCGCGCCGACCAGATCGCGCTGATCCATGACAGCGCCTATAGCAGCAAGGTCACGCGCTACACCTATGCCGAACTGATGCGCGAGGTGGTGGCCACCGCTTCGGCGCTCTGGAACCAGGGCGTGCGCAAGGGCGACCGTGTCATCATCTACATGCCGATGGTGCCAGAGGCTGCAATCGCGATGCTCGCCTGCGCCCGTCTTGGTGCCATCCATTCCGTGGTCTTTGGCGGCTTTGCCGCGCGCGAGCTCGCCACCCGCATCGATGACGCGACACCGAAAGTCATCATGTCAGCTTCCTGCGGCATCGAACCCGGCCGCGTCGTCCCCTACAAACCGCTGCTCGATGGCGCCATCGAACTGGCCCGCCACAAGCCGGATGCCTGCTTTGTGCTTCAGCGCGATGAACTGCGCTGCGATCTCATTGCCGGTCGCGACTTCGATCTTGCCGACCAGATCGCTCGCGAGCGCGCTGCCGGCGCCTGGGTCGACTGTGTTCGCGTCGCCGCCACCGACCCGCTCTATGTGCTCTACACATCCGGCACCACGGGCCAACCCAAGGGCGTGGTGCGCGACAATGGCGGTCATATGGTCATGCTGAGATGGACCATGGAGAACGAGTTCGGCGTCAAACCGGGCGAGGTTTTCTGGGCGGCCTCCGATGTGGGCTGGGTGGTCGGCCATTCTTACATCGTCTATGCGCCGCTGCTTGCCGGCTGCACGACGGTGATGTTCGAAGGCAAGCCCGTTGGCACGCCCGACGCCGGCACCTTCTGGCGTGTCATCGCCGAACATGGTGTCACTGCACTCTTCACGGCCCCGACCGCCTTTCGTGCCATCAAGGGTCAGGACCCGCAGGGTATGCTCGTGCCGAATTACGACTTGTCGAAATTCCGCACGCTTTTCCTGGCTGGCGAACGCGCCGACCCCGAGACCATCAAATGGGCGGAGCGAAACCTGAAGGTACCGGTCATCGATCATTGGTGGCAGACAGAGACCGGCGCACCGATCACTCAGAACCCGGTAGGCTTGGGTACGCTGCCGGTGAAATACGGCTCGCCCGGCGTGCCGATGCCTGGCTACGACATCCGCGTGCTCGATGATGCCGGTCACGAACTGCCAACCGGTGCGCTGGGCAATGTCGTGTTGAAACTGCCGCTGCCGCCCGGTTGCCTGCCGACGCTGTGGAACGCGGACAAACGCTTCCGCCAGTCCTATCTCGATGAGTTCCCCGGCCACTACAAGACCGCCGACGCCGGCATGGTCGACGAGGACGGCTATCTCTTCGTCATGGCCCGCACCGACGACATCATCAACGTCGCCGGTCACCGCTTGTCGACCGGCGCCATGGAAGAGGTGTTGGCCGAGCATCCCGATGTCGCCGAATGTGCTGTCATCGGCATCACCGATGCGATGAAGGGTCAGGTACCGCTCGGCCTGGTCGTTCTTAACGCCGGCGCGGTGCGCGAGGACGGTGCAGTCGAGAAGGAAGCCGTGGCGCTGGTGCGCGACCGCATCGGTCCCGTTGCCGCCTTCAAGACCGTGGTCACCATCAAACGCCTGCCGAAGACCCGCTCAGGCAAGATCCTGCGCGGCACCATTCAGAAGATCGCGGATAAAGAAGAGTGGAAAATGCCCGCGACCATCGACGATCCTGCCATTCTGGATGAGATCGCGCAGGCCCTGCAGGCGCGCGGAATAGGCACCTGAAGCGCCTTCCGCACTCCTGACAGACTGCTGTCAGGAGGGGTATGCGATGATGCCTCCATCAAATGAAGGAGGCTGTCATGAACCGTTTCGCCATCATCGATTCGCTGCATCGCTATGTCGGCAAGATCCGCACGATCCGCAATGAGATCCGCACCGAGCGTCTGTTGAACAGTCTGTCGGCCGACATCCGCTCCGACATCGGCTGGCCGGATCTGTATAGCGGCCTGCGCCGCCGCGAAGACTGATCGCGTTTTTTTGGCAAACCCTTGGATTGACAGATTGTCACACCCAAGTAAGGGACCACGACCGTCGCGCATGATCCAGTTGGAACACATCCTGGGAAAGCGCGTGCCGGCCATTTTGAGAGGGTCGCGAATTGCCGCAGGCGGGCCGCGCCGGGGCTGAGGAAGGACAGGATCGTGCCAGACAGCAAGAAGATCGGCTTTGTTTTCATCAACCGCTTCGCCGATTGGGAATATGGCCTTTTGGCCGCTTCTGCCGTCGAATGGTTCGGTGCCGAGGCGATTTCTTTGAGTCCTGGCGGCCAGCCGGTCACCTCGACAAGCGGTTTCCAACTGACGCCGCACCGTTCGATCGACAGCACGGAAAATACGGACCTCGATGCAGTCGCCGTTATCGGTTCCGATGTCTGGGCCGGCGATGGCGCACCGGACGTTTCCGGCCTGGTCAACGCCGTTGCAGCGCGCGGTGGTGTTGTCGGCGGTATCTGCGCCGGCACGCTGGCGCTCGCGCGCGCCGGCCTGTTCAATGGACATGCCCATACCAGCAACGGCCGCGACTGGATCCTCGCGCACCTGCCGACCTATGCAGGCGCGGAACGCTACAACGACGTGCCGCATGCCGTGGCTGACAGGATGATCATATCGGCACCTGGCTCGGCGCCAGGTACCTTCGCCAAGGAATTCATCGGCGCGCTGTATCCTGACAAACAATCCGAGCTGACCGAGATGGGTGCGCTGTTTGCGCGGGAGTACAGTGCAAGCTCCTGACAATATGCTGTCAGGAGCACAATGCCATACTGACAGAATGGAACGAACGCTCTTCGTTCGAACGGATGGGACGATGGTCAAGAGCTGGACGGACAGGCTGAACACGCCCGGCCTCAATGGCATCAGGCCAACACCACGCACGATGAGTGACGTGATCGAAGGCCAGTCGATGCTTGTGCCGACACCAAGGCAGGTGGACGACTTCATCCGCTCGATTCCGCAAGGCGTCGAGATGGATGTGAGGGCGTTGCGGACAGCGCTGGCCCTCGAGCATGGCGCCGAAGTCACCTGCCCGGTTACCATCGGTTATCATTTGCGCACGGTGTCGGAAGCCGCTGCGGAAGACCTCGAGCGCGGTGCCGCGCTCGCCGACATTACGCCTTTCTGGCGGGTGCTAAGCTCGAAGACGCCGACGACGAAGCGATTGTCCTTCGGCGCTGAATTCGTCGCCAAGCAGCGCAGCCGCGAAGGGCTGGAACCTTAGAGGATCAAGACGATGCGACGTGCCGACAGGCTTTTCCAGATCGTCCAGCACCTGCGTGGTGGCCGTCTTGTCACCGCGCAGAAATTGGGCACGTGGCTCGAAGTGTCCGAGCGCACCATCTACCGCGACATTGCTGATTTGCAATCGACGGGCGTGCCGATCGATGGCGAGGCTGGCGTGGGTTACATGATGCGGGAGGGGTTCGATCTTCCGCCGCTGATGTTCACCCGTGACGAGATCGTGGCGCTGGTAGCAGGTGCCCGCATGGTGCGTGCCTTTGGCGGTGCTACCATGGCGCGCGCCGCCGACGAGGCTTTGGTCAAGATCGGTGCCGTGCTGCCGGACGCCGAGAAGGACCGCATCGCCCGCACCGAGATCCACACGCCGATGTGGGTGGTGAGCGATGCCGCCCGCGAAGCGATCGATCTGATCGAACGTTCGATCGAGAAGCGCCAGGTGTTGACGATCGACTACAATGACGAGGCGGGGCGAAGCACCGCGCGCGATGTGCGCCCGCTCGGACTGTGGTTCTGGGGCAAGGTGTGGACGCTGGTCGCCTGGTGCGAGATGCGCGACGACTTTCGTGCCTTCCGCATCGACCGCATCAGCGCACTCGACATTGCCGGTCGCATCTTCAAGCCGGAACGCGGCAAGCAGCTTGCCGACTTTTACCGGGCCGTCGAGCGCAGCGAAGCTTATGGGATGGGGCCGACGGCAAGAGGGGCTTAAGCCCATATCCAGCCAGCGCCGAGCGAGTCCGAGGTCGAACAGAGTGTGCAAGCCGCGGTGTCGGCATTCATGGACGGCTACGCCGCGAAACACAGTCGCTAGCGGTGGAGTCCCGCCGCCGAAAAACCTTGCCTCAGAGCGATCCCAGCAAAAGTGCGCAGCAGTTTTGCATAAAAACAAATAGTTAGAGCGTTTCCGCGAAAAGCGGAAACGCTCCAGGAAGCAATCAGGCCGGCAGTGAAGAAAGCGCCGGCTATTCCTCGTCTTCTTCCTCGCTCTTGCCCTTCAGCGCCGAGAGCTTGGCGAAAACGGCGTTGGCATCGAGTTCCTCGTCCTCGCCCTTCGGCTTGTCCATCTCGGGCACCAGGCGCTCGGTCAGCGCAGCCGGCAGCAAGGTATCGCCGGTCGGCTGAACCTGCTCGCGGCCACGCGAGGCGCGCTGCACCTCGATATCGAGATCGATCTGCGAGCAGAGGCCGAGCGTAACGGGATCCATCGGCGCCAGGTTGGCCGAATTCCAGTGCTTGCGGTCACGGATCTGTTCGATAGTCGACTTGGTGGTGCCGACGAGGCGCGAAATCTGCGCATCCTTCAGTTCCGGATGGTTGCGCACCAGCCAGAGAATGGCATTCGGCCGGTCCTGGCGCTTGGAGAGCGGCGTGTAACGCGGGCCCTTGCGCTTGGATTCCGGCACACGCACCTTGGGATCCGACAGCTTGAGACGATGCATGGCGTCCTTCTCGCCGCGAGCGATCTCTTCGCGCGAGAGCTGGCCGGTCATGATCGGGTCCATGCCCTTGATGCCCTGCGCGGATTCGCCGTCGGCGATTGCCTTCACCTCGAGTGGGTGCAGCGAGCAGAACTGCGCAATCTGGTCGAAAGAAAGCGCGGTATTGTCGACCAGCCAGACTGCGGTCGCCTTGGGCATCAGAAGCGTGTTGGCCATTTTACAAAATCCTTCTCGTTCGCCCGCGTTCCCGCGCGGGCGGTGGTTTGAGGCCACCAATAAGGGAAATCGCGCCGTATATAGCGGTTAATAGGCCCGATCGCAACGTTTTTACGGACCTTCCAGAAATCGTTGACCGGCAGCGACATGCCATCGACTCAGATTGTCATCGAAGCTTCATGTTTCCGTCATGCCGCTGAAATGTGGCTCACTCATGGGAGAGCGGTTCCCACGCTCTTGAGAGATCAACGATGCCCCGTTCCTCCATCCTTCTGGCGTTGACTGCAGCGCTTGCCGCTTCGGCCGCCTTGCCGGCCCATGCCGATCAGGTCTTCAACCGCATCGCCACCTTCGCCGTTACCGAAAACCTGCCCGCCGCCGCCGACAAGAAGGCGAAGACCTCGGCTGAAATCATCGCCGCCACTGAAAATGGCGAGACACTGGTCTATTCCGACAGCCCCTATGGCGCGATCGGCTTCATCGACATCGTCGATCCTAAGGCACCGAAAGCCGGCGGCCTCGTCAAGGTCGACGGCGAGCCAACCTCGGTCACCGTCGCCGGTGGCAAGGTTCTGGCTGGCGTGAACACCTCCAAGAGCAAAGCCGAGCCCTCGGGTAACCTGACGGTCATCGACATCGCTTCGAAGAAGATCGAGACGAGCTGCGACCTCGGTGGCCAGCCCGATTCCGTGGCCCTGAGCAAGGATGGCAAATTCCTGGCTGTCGCCATCGAAAACGAACGCGACGAGGAAATCAACGAAGGCGCACTGCCGCAGTTGCCCTCCGGCAATCTCAAGATCGTGCCGGTTGTCGCCGGCGTGCCGGATTGCGCCGGCATCAAGACCGTCGAGGTTGCTGGCCTTTCCGAAATCGCGCCGGAAGACGCGGAACCGGAATTCGTCGCCTTCAACGAGGCCGGCGAAATTGCACTGACCTTGCAGGAAAATAACCACATCGTCATCGTCGATGCGAAGACCGCCAAGGTGGTCTCGCATTTCTCGGCGGGCTCGGTCACGCTGGAAAATGTCGACACCAAGAAGGATGGTGCTTTCAATTTCTCCGGCAAGGTCGAGAACCAGAAACGTGAGCCTGATGCGGTGAAGTGGCTGGACAACGATCGCATTGTCACAGCCAACGAAGGCGACTGGAAAGGCGGCTCGCGCGGCTTCACCATCTTCTCGAAGAAAGGTGAGGTGCTTTACGAATCCGGCCCAAGCTTCGAATACGAGGCTGCCAATCTCGGCCACTATCCGGAACATCGCAACAAGAAGGGCGTCGAACCGGAAGGCGTGGAGGTCGGCACGTATGGCGACAGCAAGCTGCTGTTCGTCGGCGCCGAGCGCGCCTCATTGGTCGGCGTCTACCAGGACACCGGTGCCGAGCCGAAACTCCTCCAGGTCCTGCCCTCTGGCATAGGTCCGGAAGGGCTGCTCGCCATTCCGGCGCGCAATCTCTTCGTTACGGCCAATGAAACCGATCTCGGCGAAGATGGTCTCGCTCGCTCGCATGTCATGGTTTTCGAACGTACCGAAGGCAAACCTGCCTATCCGACGATCGCTGCCGGCCTGACCGACAAGGGCGGACCGCTCGGCTGGGGTGCGCTGTCCGGCCTCGCCGCAGATCCGGAAGCCGCAGGCAAGCTCTATGCGGTTTCGGATTCCGTTTACGGCAACCAGCCGTCGATCTACACGATCGACGCCACCCAGACGCCGGCGAAGATCACCGGCAAGATCGTCGTCACCCGCAATGGCAACCCAGCCCAGAAGCTCGATCTCGAAGGCATAACGCCTGACGGCAAGGGCGGCTTCTGGCTGGCCTCGGAAGGCAACAGCGAAAAACTGGTGCCGCACGCCATCTACCGTGTCGACGAAAAAGGCGAGATCAAGCAGGAAATCGCCTTCCCGGCGGAGTTGCTGCCCAACGAAACCCGCTTCGGCCTCGAAGGCATCACCACCGTCGGTGCCGGCGACGACCTCACCCTGGTCGCTGCTGTCCAGCGCGAGTGGAAGGATGATCCGAAGGGCCAGGTGAAACTGCTCGCCTACAAGCCGAAGGCCAAGGAATGGTCGGCCGTGCGCTATCCGCTCGAAAAAGCTGAAAAGGGCTGGATGGGCCTTTCGGAGATTACCGCCCATGACGGCAAGCTCTACATCATCGAGCGTGACAACCTGATCGGCTCCGAAGCCAAGGTGAAGCGCATCTACAGCGTAGCGCTCGACGGCTTCAAGCCGGCGAAACTCGGTGGTGAGCTGCCGGTCGTCGAAAAGACGCTGGTGCGTGACCTGCTGCCTGACCTGAAGTCAGCCACCAACGGCTATGTCGTCGACAAGGTCGAAGGCTTCACCATCGACAAGCAGGGCAATGCCTATGTCGTGACCGACAATGACGGTGTCGACGATTCCTCCGGCGAGACGCTGTTCCTGAACCTCGGCAACAGCGTCAAGACGAATTAGAGCAATTCCAGGAAAAGTGCGTAGCGGTTTTCCGTCCGGAATTGCGTCAAACCAAGAGATAGAGCGGGCACCGTTTCCGTGAAGCGGTGAACCGCATGAGCTCCCTGCCCCAGGTGACCTCCCGCCCGAGCAAAAAAATGGCCACGGCATCACCGCCGTGGCCATTTTCGTTAAGAGTACCCCGATCAAGTCAAGCGCGTCTCAAAAACAAAACCCGCCGGACGAAGTCCAGCGGGCTCGGAACCGGCGGCACAGATAAATCCGCGCCAGGCGTCGGCTCTGCTTAGATAGCCGCGCGAGCGACCTTTTCGATGTCGGAACGGCTGATGCCGAGATCGTCCAGTTCACGGTTGTTGAGACGGCTCAGTTCGCGAACGGTCTGCGAGTAACGGCGCCAATTCTTGTAGCTGCGGATCAGGTTCATCTGTCCCTCCTAAGTTTCACAATCATCTGTATGACGCTCAAATAGGCATTCCTGCTCATTTGTTGAACAGACGCTTTTGCATGGCAGCAATGCTTTGCTGCATTGCAACATTACCAAAAGGAAAACGCCCGGGCCGTTGCCTGCCCGGGCGTTAATCACTTCGGCCACAATCGGCTCAGACGGCCCCCGGCTCCGCCGCGATCGCGGCATTTTTCGCAGGGCATGTGCGCGCGACCTGCCTGACGGTGATGAAGCAGGTGAGCGGCGCCAGCGCGAACAGACCAAACAACCAGCGCGACGCGCTCGCCGTGCCTGCAATCCCACCGGGGTCAAGCAGGCCACCGAGGTTGGCCACCATACCGGCCAGTGCCGCACCGAATGCCGTGGCAAACAGCGTAACCGTCGAGATGGAGGCCGACGTGATATCCTGCTCGTCCTCGGGTGCCGCCTTGAAGATGCGGGTCAGGATGTGCGGCCAGGCGATGCCGACACCAAGGCCAATCGCGGCGAAAGCCACACAGATCGGCGCCAGCAACAGCCAGTCGTGCCCACTGCCGAACGGAAACAGCACCGCAAGTGCAGCCATCCCGATAAAGCTGAACAGGGGAGCCGCGAATATGGCACGGTCAATACCCTTGCCCTGCGCGCCTGAGCTCCAGATCGAACCCAGCGTCCAGCCTGCCGACATGATGGCAGCGAGATAACCGGCAATCAGCGGCGTCTGCTCATAGAGCACTTGCAGGAACAGCGGGATGAAGATTTCCGAACCAGTCACTGTAACGCCGAGCAGGGCCATGGTGGCGAAAAGCGCGCCGAGTGCCGTCGAGGGGCGGAACGAACCACGGGGCAAAAGCCGGTTGCGGGCACGGCTTTCGACGCCGATCAACAGCGCAACCAGCACGATGGCCGCAGCGAGGCCGTAGAGGTTGTAGGCGGGATCGGGTGACACGCTGCCGGCCGATACCGCGAGCACCGCACCGAGCAGCAGCGCCAGTTGCAGGATCGGCACCGTCGTACGTTCGTTCTTGTCGGAATTTTGTGCCGGCAGGACGGCAACCGCCAGCACGGCAAACAGGATGGCGATCGGAGCCAGTGACCAGAAGGCCGCCCGCCACACACCGTACTCGGCGAAAATGCCGCCGATGGCCGGGCCGACTAACGTTGCCACCCCCCACATGCCCGATATCAACCCCATGGCGCGTGGCCAAAGCGTTTCAGGAAAGACGATGCGGATCATTGCGTAGGAGAGCGCGAACAGGAAACCGCCGCCGAAACCCTGCACCGCCCGGCCGGCGAGCAACGCTGGCATGGACGGTGCAAAGCCGCACAACAAGGTGCCGGCGGCAAAGATGAGGGCCGCCACCAGATAGGCGCCGCGCGGTCCGGCGACAGCGAGCAGTTTTGCCGACAGGGCGGAGCCCAGGATGGAGGCGGCGACGAAAATCGTCGTGTTCCAGGCATAATAGTCGATGCCGCCAATATCCTTGACCACCGAGGGCAGAATGGTGGTGGCGACATAGACATTGATTGCGTGAAGCGCGACGCCGCCGGCAAGTGCCAGCGAAGCGACGGCATTCGAGCCGGTGAGCAAACCACCCCAGCCGGTTTCCTGTTCTTGGGACATGGGAGAATCCTCGGACAAAGCAAGCTTGCGCAGGCCCTCGTCGTTGACTATTTTCAAAGATAAGACTTGGGTAAATATTGAGCGCACCCTAAATATGTCAAGCGAGAACTTGGAAAAATCCCATGCACCACGTTCGGCAGCTGACCGCCTGCTGACATTGCTGAAGACACGTGGTCCGCAGACGGCCTCAGATCTGGGCGTAGCCTTGGGCACGACCGGAGAAAATGCCCGCCAGCAGCTCGCTAGGCTGGCCGCGGAAGGACTTGCCGAAGCGCATGCCGAAACACGCGGGGTCGGCCGGCCGGTTCAGCTGTGGCAGCTGACAGAAGCCGGCAACGCCCGTTTCCCGGATGCACATGCCGAATTGACGGTGCAATTGCTGCGCGCCGTGCGAAGCACATTCGGGAATGCCGGGCTCGACAAGCTGATCGATGCCCGCGAGAACGAGACGCTGACAAATTACCGGCGCGAGATGGAGGGCATCGACAGCATCGAGGGGCGCGTCTCGAAGCTCGCCGAAATCCGTTCGCGGGAAGGCTACATGGCCGAATGGCGCAACGAAGACGGCGTTTTCATGCTGATCGAGAACCATTGCCCGATCTGCGCCGCCGCCCTTGCCTGCCAGAACTTCTGCCGGTCGGAACTCGCAGTCTTCCAGGAGGTGATCGGCCCGGATGCCGCTGTCGAGCGGCTGGATCACATCCTGGCCGGTGCCCGCCGTTGCGCCTATCGGATTGTGCCGAAAGTTGGGCAGGTCCGCTAATCGAGATTTGAGCCGGTCGGCCCGGGCCGTTACCCGACGTCGAGCACAATCTTGCCGATGTTGTCACCTTCTTCCATGCGCTCATGCGCGCGCCAGGCTTCCTTGAGCGGGAAGATCATGTCCATAACCGGTGCCACGCGGCGGGTGGCCAGCAAAGGCCAGACCTGTGTCTCCAGCGCCGTTGCGACCGCCCCCTTGAATTCGACCGTGCGGGGCCTGAGCGTCGAGCCGGTATGGACAAGCCGCTTCACCATCAGCTTGGAGAAGTCGGCCGAGGCAACCGCTCCAGTCTGCGTGGCGATCTGTACGATGCGCCCCTCGACAGCTGCGGCATCATAGTTGCGTCCGATATAGTCGCCCCCGACCATGTCGAGGATGACGTTGGCGCCCTTGCCGCCGGTCGCTTCCTTGACCGCCTTGACGAAGTCCTCCTCGCGGTAGTTCACGGCCCGATCAGCACCGAGCTTCAGGCAGGCTGTGCATTTTTCGGCACTGCCCGCTGTCACGATCACATAGGCGCCAAGCGCCGAGGCAAGCTGGATGGCGGTGGTGCCGATGCCGGAAGCACCGCCATGGATGAGCAGCGTTTCGCCGGCTTTCAGCCCGCCGCGTTCGAACACATTGTGCCAGACGGTGAAGTAGGTCTCCGGTACGGCTGCAGCTTCCGTGTAAGTAAAACCCGCCGGCAGCGGTAGTGCATTGGAGGCATGCACCCTGACATATTCGGCGTAACCGCCGCCGGGCGTGAGCGCGCAGACCTGGTCTCCGATACGCCAGCGCACGGCCCCCTCGCCAAGTGCTGCGACCTCCCCAGCCACTTCGAGCCCCGGCAGGTCGGAAGCACCCGGAGGCGCCGGATAAGCCCCCTTGCGCTGCATCACATCCGGCCGGTTCACGCCGGCGGCGTGGACGCGGATCAGGATCTCGCCGGCTTCGGGCGTCGGCACGTCCCGCTTCTCCGGCTTCAGCACCAGTGGCCCGCCAGGGGTCGAAATCGCCACGGCAGTCATTTTTGCCGGGATTTTCTGTCCGTTCACCATGTTTCTACCAATCTGCTCCGCTGGTTTGGCGGGATGATTTTGCCCCCTGCCCCATATATGCTTTCCTATGTATGCGGATTGGCGGGTCAGGCAAACCGCAAAACAACGGAGGAGCGACGATGGCGATCTTCGACGACGAACCCGCAAAGAAGGTGCGCACCCATGAGATCGGCCAGGATCTCGCGCTGCTTTCGGTCGCGGAACTCACCGAACGCATCGACCTCCTGCGCACCGAGATCTCCCGGCTGGAAGCGGAGCTCGTCCAGAAGGGCGCGACGAAGTCTGCCGCCGAGGCGCTGTTTCGTCGCTGATCGTCGCAACGGCGGCAACACGCCGCTGAAATGCCTGAAAACATCGTCTCCACTGGCTCCGCCTGATTCGCGCACTGGACCGACCTGATGTTCGCAACCTACCGACCGATCCTGTCCCTGCTTCGTGGCACCGCGTTCCTGCTTGCCGCCTCCGGCCTGCACGGCCTGTTGCTGCCGCTGCGCGGCCAGTTGGAAGGTTTTTCCACCGCATCGCTCGGTCTGATGGGCACAGCCTGGGCTGGCGGGTTTGTCGCCGGCTGCTTCTTCGCGCCACGCCTGGTGCGCCGCGCCGGCCACGTGCGCGCCTTCAGCACCTTTGCCTCGGTGGGCGCAATCATCGCGCTGCTCACCGGCCTGCTGATCGACGAATATACCTGGATCGCACTGCGCGCCTTCACCGGCTTCACCATGGCAGGTGCCTTCATGGTCATCGAGAGCTGGCTCAACGAAAAGGCTACCAACGAAAACCGTGGTACCGTCTTCGGCCTCTACATGATGGTCACTTACGCTTCGATCATGGGCGGGCAGATGATCGTGGCCGGCGGCGACGTAAAGTCCGCATCGCTGTTCATGATCACAGGCATCTTCTTCTGCCTGTCGCTGATCCCGACCGCGGTCTCCAGCGCCTCGCATCCCAAGCCGCTGCAGGATGTGAAGCTCGACATCAAAGGCCTCTACTCAAACTCGCCGGTGTCGGCGGTGGCTTGTGTGCTCATCGGCGTCGCCAATGGCGCCTGGGGCACGCTTGGCGCGGTCTATGGCGCGCGTATCGGCATTTCGACAGCGCAGATCGCGCTGATGATGAGCCTTGTCGTGGTGGCCGGCGCCGCCATGCAGATCCCGGCTGGACGTATCTCCGACCGCACCGACCGCCGCTATGTGCTGGCGGCGGCAGCTGTCGGCGCCGCACTGTGTGCCCTCATCATGTTCCTGTTCGAATTCCGGGCCGGCACGCTGGTGATCGCCTTCGCGGCCGCCTATGGCGCTTTTGCTTACACGCTCTATTCGATCGCCGTCGCCCATGCCAACGACCACGCTTCGCCTGAGGAATTCGTCAAGGTTTCGGGCGGCCTGCTGCTGCTCTACGGCTTCGGAACGATGATCGGGCCATTGCTGGCGGCAGCCCTGATGGGCTGGATCCGACCGGAAGGCTTGTTCCTGGCAACGGCCTTCGCGCATCTCGCGCTTGCCGGCTATACGGCTTTGCGCATCAGCCGGCGGGCACCGGTGCCGGTCGAGGCGCGCGAGGCGTTCAAGACCCAGCCGTCGGAACGTGCGGTGACGCCCGAAGCGGTGCGTTTGGATCCCCGTACGAAACCTGAGACAACCTAAACGTTTCCAGTTGAGATTTACTGCAACTTGCCTCACAAATGGGGCATGATGCTTTCCGATGCTTTCGTCGCCATTGCTGATCCCAACCGGCGTTATCTTCTGGAAGAATTGAGACGAGGCCCCAAAACCGTCAATGAACTGGCCTCGGGCCTGCCCGTTTCCAGACCCGCTGTTTCCCAGCATCTCAAGGTTTTGCTCGAGGCTGGGCTGGTCAGCGCCAAGCCGGAAGGCACGAGGCGGGTCTACGCCGTTGCCAATGGCGGTTTCTTCAGGCTGAACCTTTGGCTGGACCAGTTCTGGGAAGAGTGAAAGCAGGCCGAATACACGGCAATCCAAGAAGTTTTGCGGCCGCCAATGCCCGGCCGCAGTTCTCGTCGGCTTTTTGCTTTAGAGCGCCGCACGTCCATCCGGACGCGCAAAGGACGCTCTAACACTTTTGAATCTACGCATCGTGCTTTCCGAAAATGGATTCCGATTTTCGGGCCGGTGCGCTAGGCCTCAACCGCGGCTCGAACGTGCGCTGCAATGGCATCGATCATGACTGCCCAGTCATCGCGATGCAATTCATGCCCGCCGCCATGCACTTCGACCAGTCGGGCTCCCGGCACAGCAGATGCAAATGCCCTGCCGTGCTCGACCGGAAAGACCGGGTCTGCCGTACCATGGATGACCAGAAGCGGCGCCGCGAGATCGCCGATACTCTCAACGGCAGCGCCATCCACCAGCATAAAATGATTGCTCGCACTCGCGAGGCCACCCGCCCGGTCGTAGTCGTGGCTGATGAAGTCGCGCAGCCTTGTGGCGTCGAACGGATGGGCAATGCTTGCCAGCATGCGACTGTCCTCGACCATGAAGTCGATCACCTGAGCTCTGTTCGACCAATCCACATTGGCGCCCTTTGCCGAATGCTCCTGATATTCCGGCGTCATGCCCGGAAGCATCGATGTATCGACGCCGATCGGCGAGGTGCTGATCGTGGAAAGAGATGCAATACGCGCCGGATATCGCAGCGCCAGCATCTGCGCCAGCATGCCACCCATCGACATGCCAACGACATGCGCCTTGTCGATATCGTAGCCATCCAGCACAGCGACGGCATCGTCGACCATGTCGCGGAACGCATAGCCGGGTTTGCCGGGCGGATATTTGGTGGAAAGCCCGGTATCGCGATTGTCGTAGCGAACCACATGCAGACCCTGCTCCGCCAGGTCCCGGCAGAACTCGTCCGGCCACCACAGCATCGAGGCCATGGCCCCCATGATCAGAAGCACGGACGGGTTACGCGGCTCACCAAACGTTTGCGTCGCGATCCGGGCTCCGCCGGGAAGAACAATCTCTGAGTGCATGACAGTGTCCAACTGATTGCGTTTTGCAAGTGGTTGAACCATAATCAGACTGATCCTATAATGCAACTGGTTTTTGATGGGATGCACTCATGACACTCGATCGCCGTTCCGGCTGCCCGATCAATCTTTCGCTGGAAGTCTTTGGCGATCGGTGGAGCCTTATCGTCCTGCGCGACATGATCTTCGGCGGCAGGCGGCATTTCCGCGAGCTGCTGAACAATTCGATGGAAGGCATCGCCTCCAATATCCTCGCTGACCGGCTGAAGCGTCTGGTCGAACTCGGCATGCTGACCAGAGCCGATGATCCAACCCATAAGCAGAAGGCAATCTACAGCCTGACCGAAATGTCGATCACGCTGGTGCCGATCATGGCCCAGCTCGGCGCATGGGGCCGTGTCTGGCTGCCTGTTACGGAGGATTTGTCCATCCGCGCTAAGCTTCTGGAGGAAGGCGGCCTTTCCCTGTGGCAGGACTTCATGGACGAACTGCGGTTCGAACATCTGGGTATCGGTACGCCCAAACCCATCGACGCCACGGTACGCGCCAGGCTGCGGGCGGCCTATCAGGCCGTCGTCGACGAACAGGCACGCAAGGCCTCCTGAGCTCGGCCCGTCACCTGCGGGAGAGCGGAGCGGCGCGAAGCAGTTTCAAGCGAATGGTGGCTTGCCCGCAAAATCCCTGAAACGGAAGATCGCGGAGATCGGCAATCGTCGTGCCGAGCTTTCCGTTCACAGCAGGAGCTTCGCCCGTGACCAGTTTTCCCATCGATAAGGCCAACCAGATCATCGCCGGCGCCTTTGCCAAGGCAGCTGCACTGGAGCTGAAACCGCTTGGCGTCTCCGTCCTCGATGCCGGCGGCCACCTCGTGGCCTTCCAGCGTCAGGACGGCGCTTCCTTCCTGCGCCCGCAGATGTCTTCGGGCAAAGCCTATGCGGCGCTCTCGATCGGCATGGGGGGCCGCCGTGTCGAGGCAATTGCCAAGGAGC
Source organism: Mesorhizobium loti (assembly GCF_002858745.1). Taxonomy (GTDB): domain Bacteria; phylum Pseudomonadota; class Alphaproteobacteria; order Rhizobiales; family Rhizobiaceae; genus Mesorhizobium; species Mesorhizobium loti_F. The sequence continues at coordinate 133,565 of NZ_PJRO01000003.1, forward strand.
GACCACACCTGACGGCCGGTGTTTCCGACCTGTCGGGCGGCAAGATCCTGCCCGTGGTCGGCGGCGTTCTGATCCGCGATGGCGCGGGCACGGTGATCGGCGCCGTCGGCATTTCCGGCGACACCTCAGACAATGACGAGATTGCCGCCATCGCCGGCATCGAAACGGCGGGCCTGACCGCAGACGCCGGCTGAACAGTCTTCGCCGCGGCACAAAAACAAAAAGACCGGCCACTGGCCGGTCTTTTGATTCGTTCCGCAGAGGAAAGCTGCTTAGCTTTCCTTCGGCTCCAAGACCTGGCGGCCGCGATACATGCCGGTCTTCAGATCAACGTGGTGCGGGCGGCGCATTTCGCCGGAATTCTTGTCCTCGACATAGGTCGGGGCCTTGAGTGCGTCAGCTGCACGGCGCATGCCACGCTTGGACGGGGAAGTTTTTCGTTTCGGCACAGCCATGGATATGCTCCATTCGATCGGTCAATGGCCCGCGGCGCCCTCGTGAAAGGGCCGCGTACAGCCGAGTTCTAGAAGAAAGTGGCGTGCCTATACACGGCCGCTTGCCTTTTGGCCAGTGTTGCCGCGACTTTTTTTGAATCGCCTCAATCAACACACCCGACATACGCTCCCGAACGTGACGCCCTGCGCTCGATCAACGAAGCCAACCGCCTCAGACCCGGCCCGGGCTTGCCGGGATCGCGCGTGATCGGATTGGGCAGGGCGACCGCCAGCAAAGCGGCCTGCCGGCGCGACAGGTTCTTGGCGGAAACGCCGAAATGAAAGCGTGCGGCGGCCTCGATGCCGTAGATGCCAGGCCCCCATTCAGCGATGTTGAGATAGATTTCCATGATGCGGCGCTTCGACATCAGCGCGTCGAAATAGACCGCCAGCGGCAGCTCGATCACCTTGCGCACGGTGCCCAGCGGTCGTGACCACAGGAACAGGTTCTTCACCGTCTGCATCGTGATGGTGGAGGCCCCACGCGTGATCTCGCCCGCCATGGCATCGTCGACGACGCCTTTGAGTTCGCCCAGGTCGACGCCCCTGTGGAAGCAGAACTGGCCGTCCTCCGACATGATCACGGAATTGGCGAGCACTGGCGCCACGTCGTCGATCGACACCCAGCGCCGGTCGTAACCGGAGAAAGTGACGAGATCCTTCAGCATCAGCGTCGATACTGGATGCACGAAGGACGGCATGTAGAGAAAGGTCAACACCGCCGGGATGATGGCCAGCACGATGGCAATACGCAGCGCACGCCGAAGCCAGCGCCGGTAATCCCCGCGTCTGCGCCTCGGTCGCGACACCATGTCCAACCCTTCGGTCTCGTGATCGATGATCGGCTCTGCCACCCGCCCAATCCTGTCACAGCTCCTCCTCGCATAAAGGCGCTTGGCTTCTTGCGCAACGTCTGACTGTCGGCTACCGCTCGCCGCCATGGCAACGGATACCGATATTCCTTTCGAGGCAGCCCTGCTCGTGCGCGCCGAGCAGGTCGAGGCACGCCTGCGTGCCCTGCTCGACGGCCGTCCCTTGTCCGGAGAGATCGTTCGCCCGCAACGCCTGACCTCGGCGATGCGCCACGGCGTCCTGAATGGCGGCAAACGCCTGCGCCCTTTTCTCGTGCTGGAATGTGCTGCGCTGCTCGCGGCCGATCATGACGAGGCGCCGGCTCTGACCGTGGCAGCGGCACTTGAATGCATCCATTGCTATTCGCTTATCCATGATGACCTGCCGGCCATGGATGATGACGACCTGCGCCGGGGCCAGCCGACCGTTCACAAGGCTTTTGACGAAGCCACCGCGATCCTGGCCGGCGATGCGCTGTTGACGCTTGCTTTCGATACATTGGCAGACGAGGCGCTGGGCCTGCCGGCAGATCGACGCGTCGCTCTGGTACTGGCGCTGGCGCGTGCTGCTGGAAGCGGCGGCATGGTCGGCGGCCAGATGCTCGACATCGAAGCCGAGAAATCCGCTCCCGACGAAGCCGGCATCATCCGCCTGCAGGCCATGAAAACGGGCGCCCTCATTCGCTTCGCCTGCGAGGCGGGTGCAATCCTGACCGGGGCCTCCACAGCCGACCGCGAACGACTGGCGGAGTTTGGCTCGGCTATCGGCCTTGCCTTCCAGCTTGCCGACGATCTGCTTGACCTGACGGCCGATGCCGGCACCATGGGCAAGGCAACCGGCAAGGACGCCGCCGCCGGCAAGGGCACGCTGGTTGCCCTGCACGGGGAGGTCTGGGCCCGCAAACAGCTGAACGGACTCGTCGAGCAGGCCCATGCGCTGCTTGAGCCTTTTGGCGAGCAGGCATCGATGTTGAAGGCAGCCGCTACGTTCGTTGCGAACCGCAGCAACTAGAGCATGATCCCGGAATGCCGATCCATCTTGATCGCATTCCGCTCTGACCGCGTTCAGCCCGGAACGAAATCTTAATGGTAATAGAGCGTAATCCCGACCGTTAAAAATGCGTATGGGTTGGGGTTACGCATGCCTGAATATTCGTCCTTTATCCGGTCGATCCGGATTCGCTATCTTTCTGGTCTGTTGATACTGGCGGTTGCCGTTAGCGGTACCATCTTCGCGCTGAACCGCGCCGGCGCCTATCGCGCCGGGATCGACGCACTAAGTGGCCACATCGTCACCTTCGCCCGCGATCTCAATAATGCCACCGGCTTTGCCGAGACAGCCGTCAGCACCTGGGCGCCGAGCACGCGTCTCGAACTCGCCAAATCTGCCAGGGACCACGCGCAACGATTGAAAGCCGGCATGGAATCCCTCAATGCCGAGCTTGCCGGCATTACGCCGAAGCTCTCCAAGCCGACCCAGGACGAGTTGAATGCGGCTTCCGTCAACGGATACCTGCTGTGGTCGGCGCGCGATATTCTACGCAATTTCGATCTGATGATCGCCGCCACACGGGCCGATGACTGGAATTATCGCGAAATCCGCAATCAGAACGACCTGTTCGCACAGCCGATGCTGGCGCGCGCCAGAACCGCCATGGACGTCGAGCGCCGCATGGCCGAAAGCCGCAGCGACCGGCTGCTTCTGTGGGTGAGCCTGTCGCTCTGCGCCGCGCTGATCGCAGTTGCCTTCTGGATCTTCCGTCCGATGGAAAAGGCGATCCGCCGGGCCTTCGCCGAAACGGCGGAATCTTTGTTCAAGGCCGAAGCCGCCGACCGCGCCAAATCGGAATTCCTGGCCAATATGAGCCACGAAATCCGCACCCCGATGAATGGCGTGCTTGGCATGGCCGAGCTGCTCGCCAAGACAGAACTTAATCCACGCCAGAAAACCTTCACCGATGTCATCGTGAAGTCGGGCAACGCGCTGCTCACCATTATCAATGACATTCTCGATTTCTCCAAGATCAACGCCGGTCAGCTGACGCTGGATCCTGCGCCTTTCCGTCTCGCCGAGGCGGTCGAAGATGTTGCCACACTGGTTTCGGCTCGCGTCGCCGAGAAGAACCTGGAACTCATCGTGCGCGTTGACCCACGCCTGCCGCACCATGTCGTCGGCGATGTCGGCCGCTTCCGTCAGATCATCACCAACCTGCTCGGCAATGCGGTGAAATTCACCGAGAAAGGCCACGTGCTGGTCGATGTTTCCGGCGAAGTCATGGACAATCATGTTCAGATGAAGGTCCGTGTCGAAGATACCGGCATCGGCATCCCGGCCGACAAACTGCAGAACGTGTTCGAGAAATTCGCCCAGGTGGATTCTTCCTCGACCCGACGCCATGAAGGCACAGGCCTTGGGCTTGCCATCTCGGCCCGGCTCGTCGATCTGATGGGTGGCCAGATCGGCGTCGAGAGTGAGATTGGCCGCGGCTCAGTCTTCTGGTTCGCAATCCCGCTTCCTATCCACGAAGCAACCGGCAATGAAGACATCGTGCCCGTCGACGTCAGCGGCGCACGCGTGCTCGTCATCGATGACAACCCTGTCAACCGTGAGATCCTGCTGGAGCAGTTGCGCAGCTGGAGTTTCGACTGTGCGGCTGCCGAAAGCGGCGCAGTCGGCCTCGCCTTCCTCGACCGCGCCCACCAGCTTGGCGCATCTGTGGACTGCGTCATCCTCGACTATCAGATGCCTGGCATGAACGGCGCCGACGTTGCCAAGGCAATCGCCGCCGACAGCCGGCTGTCATCCATCCCGGTCATTCTGCTCACCTCGGTGGATCAGATCGACTTCGCCAAGCTGATCCTCGACTTCGGCATCGCTGCGCATCTGACCAAACCTTCACGTTCAGCAGTGCTTCTGGGGAACGTCATCTCTGTCATCCAGAAAGCTCGCAACCAGGCCGGCAAGGCGCATTTCGTGCGCGAGTCGATCCATATCGCTGCGCCGGCGCAACCGGCCTTCACGGTTATTCGCGGCACGCCATCCCCGGCACCCAAGCCAGAGACCATCACCAACCCTGCTCGTCCGCTCGATATCCTGATCGCTGAGGACAATGAGGTGAACCAGATGGTCTTCGGGCAGATCCTGAACGGGCTGGGCCTGAGCTACCGCATCGCTGCCAACGGCCGCACGGCGGTGGAAATGTACAAGACGCTGAACCCCAAGCTGATCTTGATGGACGTCTCGATGCCGGAATTGAATGGCTACGAGGCCACGCGCGCCATCCGCACTCTCGAGGCGGCCAATGGCACCCGCACACCGATCATTGGTGTCACCGCGCATGCATTGAAGGGCGATCGCGACAAATGCATCGAGGCCGGCATGGATGACTATCTGGCCAAACCGGTGTCGCCGGATCGGCTCGGCGCCAAAATCGGCACATGGCTCAGCGAAACGGTGGCCAAGACCGCCTGAGCCAATTCTGCCGTTCCGTTATCGAAGGCCGCCGAACGGAATGATCTCTCGTGAGGCCGGCGTCCAGGCGCCGCCCTCCCAATCACCGAACCAGCTTTCGGCGACGAGACCCGCAGCCGCGATGCCAGCCGCAATTGCTTCTTTCGACGGAAAAGCGATCTTCGATTCCGCCGTCAGCACCTGGCCCGTCGCGACGAACTCGTACCAGGTGCGGTAGGTGACGATACCGTCCGCTCCCGCGCGAGCATCGTACCAGCCCTTGACCATACCGAAGCGCGGATGATGGACCATCTCTTCCGATCGTTCCGGAATCCATTCGTGCCATGCTTCAGCCGCCGGATTGCGACTGTCGAAGAGAAAATGTCCACCCGGCGCGAGATGTGACGCGATGGTCCCAAGCACAGCCAGTTGATCCTGCTTGCTCAGGAAAACCTGAAACACATGGCCGGTCAGGATGACGAGATCGAAACGACGTCCGAGCCTGACCGTACGGGCATCCGCCTCGACCCATTCCACTTTCTCGCCGTTCGGACGTCTACGAGCCACATCCAGCATCGCGCCCGCCGGATCGACGCCGACCACGGCACGGCCATCGGCGAATGCCGCAGCCAGTTGGCCGGTGCCGCAGCCGAGATCGAGCACGGACTGCGCTTCCCCGGCCAACGCAAGGCAACGCCTGAGCTCGACGTCGCCCGTGTTGACCAGGTCGTAGAAATCGACGAGGGCCGGATCGTTGTAGAGAAGATCGAGAGTCACCGTACCAGTCGCTATCTGTTCCTCAGCACCACGCAGGAGCCGCCGACGCTGTGCAGCTTGTCGCAGATCGCGTTCGCCGCCTTGCGGTCTTCCGCGCCGATACGCACGGCATAGACGCCGCGCCGCCCCATCGGCGTCCGCACACGGCTGACCACGGGCTCGACACTGGCAAGCACGGCCGGAAACCGTTTCTGCACCATTTGCCATTGCCGCACGGCGGCAGAGCGTCGGAAATTGCCGGCCACCTGCACGCCCCACGGCTTCACATGCACCGCTGCCATCGGCACCGTCGTTGCCTTGCTTACCGGCAACCGACGGCAGGCGATGGAAAAATTCTGTTGCCTGGTATCGAGAGGCAGGATCACGCCCACATAGGCCTTGTCGGAAAACTTGTCGGCCGGCTCGCCCATGACGTCGAGCACATATTCTTCCGTTTCCAGCGGCAGAAACCCGCCGGAGCCCAACCAGCGCGTCACGCGGTTTTCGCCGGCATTGTAGGCGGCCGCGGCAAGCCCGAGATTGCCGAAGCCGGATTTCAGCTCGGACAGATATTTGGCGGAAGCAGGTATCGCCTGCTCGATATCAAAGGAATTGGCAAGGCCGCGCATCTTGGCGGTGCCCGGCATGAACTGGGCGATGCCCTCGGCACCAACCGGGCTGACCGCATTTGGATCGAACCGGCTCTCCTTCCAGATCAACCGCGCGAAGAAATCCTTCGGCAGTCCCTGCTCGATCGCATGCGCTTCAATCAGGTCGCAGACACGCCCGACCAGGCGCTTCTGCGCCGAATGCGTATGGGGTGGGTCGGCCCGTGCCGGCGAAAGCGCCAGCAGTGCAAACAGAACAAAAAAGACGAGACCGGCCGCACGCCGCATCGGTGTTATTCTGCCGCCGCCTGGCCGCGTCCGCCGAACCGTTGTTCGATATAGTCGGCGACCATCTTCTCGAAATCGGCGGCAATATTCGGTCCCCGCAAGGTTGCCGCCTTGCGCCCGTCGACGAACACCGGTGCACTCGGCGTCTCGCCGGTGCCCGGCAGCGAAATACCGATATCGGCATGTTTGGATTCGCCCGGTCCATTGACGATGCAGCCCATCACCGCGACCTTCAGTTGCTCGACACCGGGATATTTCTCGCGCCAGACCGGCATGTTCCTGCGCAGATCCTCCTGGATCGACTGGGCGAGTTCCTGGAAAACGGTCGAAGTCGTTCGACCACAACCGGGACAGGCCGCCACGATCGGCACGAACTGGCGGAACCCCATAGTCTGCAGCAATTCCTGCGACACCTGCACCTCGCGAGTGCGGTCGCCGCCGGGTTCCGGCGTCAACGAAATACGGATGGTGTCGCCGATGCCCTGCTGCAGAAGGATTCCCATCGCCGCCGACGAGGCGACGATGCCCTTCGAGCCCATGCCGGCCTCGGTCAGACCAAGATGCAACGCGTGGTCGGAACGGGTCGCGAGCATTGTGTAGACGGCAATCAGATCCTGCACGCCGCTGACCTTGGCCGACAGGATGATCTTGTCGCGTCCGAGCCCGATTTCCTCGGCGAGTTCCGCCGACAGGATGGCTGACTGCACGATCGCCTCGCGCATGACTTGATTGGCGGTCAGCGGCGAACCTTTTTCCTGGTTCTGGTCCATCAGCCGGGTCAACAGCTCCTGGTCGAGCGACCCCCAATTGACGCCGATGCGTACCGGCTTGTCGTAGCGGATCGCCATTTCGACGATCTCGGCAAACTGCTTGTCCTTCTTGTCCTTGAAGCCGACATTGCCGGGATTGATGCGGTATTTCGCCAGCGCCTCGGCACAGGCAGGATGATCGGCCAGGAGCTTGTGACCGATATAGTGGAAGTCGCCGACGAGGGGCACATTGACGCCCAGCCGTTCCAGCCGCTCACGGATCTTCGGAACGGCTGCCGCACTTTCGTCGCGGTCGACGGTGATGCGCACGATCTCCGAGCCGGCACGATGAAGTGCCGCGACCTGGGCCACCGTCTGGTCGATATCAGCCGTATCGGTGTTGGTCATCGACTGCACCACGACAGGAGCGGCACCGCCGACGATCACGCCGCCGACGTCGACGCCAACCGACTGCCGGCGCGGAAATGGGGAGGAAAAATACCCGGTCATGCCGGTCGCCTCTTTAGAAATGCGTCCGGCATGAGGTGGAGGAGCAGCACAGCCTTGTCAATGGCGAGCTGGACCGAGGCCCGTCGAATCGCCATGCAGCAGCACATTCCACCACCAGCCATGCGGCGGTAGTCAGCAAAGGTCGGGATGAAGTTACAGTCCCACCGGAAGCTCTTGGTGAGCATACTTAAACAGCCTCTGGCCGGCGGCTATGCGCCGCCGGAAGCACTTCGGCACGGATGCCGATCGAGGCCGATTAGTGGGTCGAGGGTCTGCCCCTCAGTTTTTCCATTTCGTCCTTAATGGCCAGCTTGCGTCGCTTTAGGCACACGATTTCAAGATCGTCCACCGACGGATGCAGCAGCGCGTCATCGATCTCGCGTTCGATGTCGGTGTGTTTCCGCTGAAGCTCTTCAAGATGGGACGCTAGAGACATGAATGGTTCTCCCTTTCATATTCCTGCCAGCGACCGACGCACGACGTCCACCGCGGGCGCCCGCGTGACGGCCAGATGACAGTGTGCCACCATTGCTTCGCCTTGTCGAATGCCATGTGGTAGCATTCCACCGCGTCATGAAATGTGATAATGCGGTCGCGCCGCTGGCGAAGGTCGGCGGCCCCCGCCCATCAGGCGCGCATGGGCGCCGGAGCCAGCAGAACGGTGGATATGTCGGAACAGGAACAGGCCGAGGTTCGTCTCGAGTTTGCACGCTTGAAGCAGGAACATGCCGATTTCGACGCGGCCATCAACGCGATGATCGCCACGGGTTGCGATCCTCTGCAGGTACAGCGCATGAAGAAGAAAAAACTGGCGCTGAAGGACCGACTGAGCGCGCTCGAAGACCGCATCATTCCCGATATCATCGCCTGAGAGCGTCAGGCACCACCGCAATCCTTGCTCCACAAGCCAAATTCCGCTACCTCGCCACTTTGCCTCCGGGAGAGCAACTTGGCCGAGCACAAAGCCGATGTCGCCATCATCATGGGTAGCCAGTCCGACTGGGCAACCATGCGCCACGCCGCGGAATTGCTGGAGGTCCTCGAGATCCCGCACAAGGCGCTGATCATCTCGGCCCACCGCACACCTGACAGGCTCTATGAATTCGCCAAGGGCGCCAAGGCAGCCGGTCACAAAGTGATTATTGCAGGTGCCGGCGGCGCCGCTCATCTTCCTGGAATGACGGCAGCGATGACCTCGCTGCCGGTGTTCGGCGTGCCGGTGGAATCAAAAGCGCTGTCGGGGCAGGATTCCCTGCTCTCCATTGTCCAGATGCCCGCCGGCATTCCGGTCGGCACACTGGCTATCGGCAAGGCGGGTGCGGCAAATGCCGCGCTGTTGGCTGCCGCAGTGCTTGCCCTGAACGACAAGGCTTTGGCCGAACGGCTCGATGGCTGGCGCGCCGGCCAGACCGCCAGGGTCGCCGTGGAGCCGGTGGATCAACCGTGACCGCAGAGCTTCCCGCAGGTTCCGTCATCGGCATCATCGGTGGCGGTCAGCTTGGCCGCATGCTGGCAATGGCCGCGGCAAAACTCGGCTACCGAACCATCATCCTTGAGCCGCAACCGGGCTGTCCCGCAGCCCAGGTCGCCAACCGGCAGATCGTCGCAGCCTATGATGATGAGGCCGCACTCGCCGAACTTGCGGCCGCCTGCGCGGTCGTGACCTACGAATTCGAGAATGTTCCGGTCACTGCCGCCGAAACGCTCTCGGCAACACGGCCAGTCCGGCCTTCAGCGCGGGCGCTGCAGGTGGCCCAGGACCGTGTCATCGAAAAGCAGTTCCTCAACGAGGTCGGTGTCGCCACCGCGGCCTTCCATGTTGTCGACAGCGATGCCGATCTTGCCGCCGCGCTTGAGGCTTTCGGCGGCAACGGCGTGTTGAAGACCCGCCGGCTCGGTTACGACGGCAAGGGTCAGCGTGTGTTGCGCGGCGTCAAAGAGGTCAGAGGGAGCTATGAGGCGATGGGCGGCGTCCCCTTGATCCTGGAATCGCTGATCGCCTTCGAGTACGAAATCTCCATTATCGCCGCGCGCGGCAGCGATGGTGCCCTCGCCGTCTACGATCCGGCCCGCAATGTGCACCGCGACGGCATTCTCCACACATCGACCGTGCCCTCGGGCATTTCGACTGCGACGGCGGATGCGGCCAAACAGGCAGCGATGACGATCATCACCGCACTCGACTATGTCGGCGTGATCGGCATCGAGTTCTTCGTGCTTCCCGACGGCAGCCTGCTCGCCAACGAGATGGCGCCACGCGTGCACAATTCCGGACACTGGACAGAGGCCGCCTGCACTGTCTCGCAGTTCGAACAGCACATCCGCGCCGTCGCAGGACTGCCGCTTGGCGATGCCAGCCGGCATTCGGATTGCGTGATGCAAAACCTGATCGGCCACGACATCGACCAGGTGCCGGCATTGCTCGCCGAACCGGACCTGATGTTGCATCTCTATGGCAAGGCGGAAGCACGGCCGGGACGCAAGATGGGCCACTTCACCCGCATCCACCCATTTGCCGGCTGAAAGCGAGATCAAGCCGCCTGCGAGGTTGACATGGACCGGGCACCCCGGTATGAGCCGGACCCAACAGGGCGCGTCTTCGGGCGCGCCTTTCAAGTTCAGCCCGAAACCGGGCTAAGACTGACGGGCAAGACCATGAAGATCAAGAATTCGCTCAAGGCACTGAAGGCGCGTCACCGGGACAACCAGCTGGTTCGTCGCAAGGGCCGCATCTACATCATCAACAAGACCGCTCCGCGCTACAAGGCGCGTCAGGGCTGATCCCGTTGTGGCGCTTGTCGACAGGCGCCGCGCGATGATGCTGAATGCAGATTCAGTTTGAACGTCCGGCATCCCGGAGATAGAATCCGGAAATGCGGACGTTATTTGCCGTCTATACGGCGCTTTCCCTCTCCATCTCGTTGATGCCGGCCATCGCGGCCGACAATGCCGTCAAGCCTGCGGTATCGCAGACGCGTGAAGAGCGTATCGACCAGCTTTTCTCCGACCTCAAACATGCACGCAGCCCGCGATCTGCCGAACTCGTGGCCGGCCGCATCTGGAACGAATGGAATCGGTCTGGCAGCGCTTCCGTCGATCTGATGATGCAGTGGTCACAGAAAGCGATCGAGGACAAGAAATTCGACGTCGCCCTCGACTTCCTCGATCAGGTGGTGACGCTGCAGCCAAAATATGCCGAGGGCTGGAACCGTCGCGCCACGGCGCATTTCCTGATGAAGAACTATGCCAAGTCGATGGCCGACATCGAACAGACGCTGGAGCTGGAGCCGCGCCATTTCGGCGCCTTGTCAGGCATCGCCCAGATCATGACGGAAACCAACCGCAAACAGGCCGCGCTCGATGCCTGGCAGAAGGTACTCGATCTTTATCCGATGCTGCGCAACGCGCAGGATCAGGTGTCGAAGCTGTCGGAGGAATTGGCGGGGGAAGCTATTTAGGCAGTAGGGCAGTAGGGCAGTAGGGCAGTAGGGCAGTAGGGCAGTAGGGCAGTAGGGCAGTAGGGCAGTAGGGCAGTGAAATTGCCCGGCGCCTATGCGCTACAAAGCTTTTTGTACTGCCCTATTCCCTTATTCCCCTAATCCCCTATCCAGCTACTGCGCGACATCCGCCCCGAGATAGGCAATCCGCAGCATGTTGGTGGAACCTGGCGTCCTCAGCGGCACGCCTGCGGTGATGATGATGCGGTCACCCGCCTTGCCGAAGCCCTGCTCGGAAGCGATACGGCAAGCACGATCGACCATGTCGTCAAGATCGGTCGCATCTTCCGAAACCACGCAATGCGTACCCCACAGCAGCGAAAGGCGCCGCGCGGTGGCAAGGATCGGCGACAGCGCGATGATCGGCACCTGCGGCCGTTCGCGTGCCGCACGCAGGCCCGTTGTGCCGGAAGCGGTATAGGTGACGATCGCCGACAACTTCAGCGTCTCGGCGATCTCGCGCGCCGCCAGCGAAATGGCGTCGGCACCGGTTGCCTCCGGCTCCGAACGCTGGGCGTTGATGATACCGGCATAGGTTGGGTCGCGTTCGACGCGCTCGGCGATGCGGTTCATGGTCGCCACCGCTTCGACTGGGTAAGAACCGGCCGCGGATTCGGCCGACAACATGATGGCATCGGCCCCTTCGAACACGGCGGTTGCCACGTCGGACACTTCGGCGCGGGTTGGCACCGGCGCGGAGATCATCGATTCCAGCATCTGCGTCGCCACCACGACCGGCTTGCCGGCCCGACGCGCCGCGCGGGTGATCTGCTTCTGGATGCCCGGCACCGCTTCCAGCGGCATCTCCACGCCGAGATCGCCACGCGCCACCATCAGTGCGTCCGACAATTCGATGATCTCGGCAAGCCGGGCCACCGCCTGCGGCTTCTCGATCTTGGAAAGCAACAACGCCCGGCCGCGCGCGATCTTGCGCGCCTCGGCTAGATCCTCAGGACGCTGGATGAAAGAAAGCGCCACCCAGTCGACGCCGGCCGCCAGCACCGCATCGAGATCGGCGCGATCCTTTTCGGTCAGCGCGCCGACAGGCAGTTCGGTATCGGGCAGCGACACGCCTTTTTTGTCGGAAATCTTGGTGCCGACCACCACGGTGGCGACGATCGAGCGACCGTCGACCTTTACAGCTTTCAGTTCGACCTTGCCGTCATCGATCAGCAGCCGGTCGCCGACGGCGACCGAGCGCAGGATTTCGGGATGCGGCAGATGAACACGGTTGGAATCGCCGAGCGCCGGATTGTCGTCCAGTGTGAAAGTCTGGCCGACCTTCAACTCTTCGCTGCCGTTGGCGAATTTGCCGACACGCAGCTTCGGCCCCTGCAGGTCGGCCAGGATACCGATAGGGCGACCGACAGCGGCCTCGACCGAACGGACGCGACCGACAAGCGTACGCATGAGGTCATGATCGGAGTGGCTCATATTGATGCGGAACACATCCGCGCCTGCCTCGAAAAGCTTCTTCAGCATCACTTCGTCAGACGAAGCGGGACCGATGGTGGCTAGGATCTTGACCTTGCGGCTGCGTCTCATTGATTGTTCTGACCATTGCTTGGCGGAGCGGCCGCAGAGCCCTCCGCAGTGGGTTGCTCGGTCAGCTGGACCATCCAGCTCGCCTGCTCACCCGTGTCGTATTCCTGGAATCCGGCGCGCTGGAAGCCCCGGGCGACGCAATCGGTTACGCCGGCTACCTTGAATTCCTTCTCGGCCACGCACATCGAGATCGGACCATCCCAACGACCGCCGCGTTCGGCATCTTCTGCATAGAGATAATAAAACCTCGATGACAGCGGACCCTCGATCAGCGTCTTGCAGGTCGAACCTTCGATGTGCCACCACCCTTCGGTGATCCAGCCCGTCTTGGCGCGATAACCGATGCCGACGCCAACCAGGTTCTGGGTTGCGTTGCACACCCGGAAATCGGCTCTTGCCGGAGAAGCCATCACCAGAGGCGCCGCGAACAGAGCGAACAGCGGCAGCAGGAGGGTTATGCCCTTTCGCGTACGCTGCCGGCTGGCGGATGCCATTCGAGACCCCTCGATGAATGAAACTTGCATGATCAGGCGCCCTTTTCGAAGATGTCCGGGCGCATGTCAACGCGCGCCCTACTGTGAATCCAATCGATTTAATTGGCAAGCCGGCGCATGCTATGCCGGAGGATGAAAGTTTTTCGCAAAAACCTTGACCAAACAACGGCATTGCGCGGACTTCCGCTTCATGGGATCACGTTACCATCCCGCTTAGAGACGCCACCGCTTGATTTTCCCCATGCCATGACCCGATCCACAGTTTTTGCGCCATTTGATCTGATCGAGGGCGATCGCAGTCGCGGCATCGTGTTGGTTGCGGACCATGCCCGTCGCGAGCTGCCTGAAGAATATGGCGCGCTCGGCCTGCCGACGGCTGAACTCGAGCGCCACATCGCCTACGACATCGGCGTCGAGGCTGTGACGCGCGAGTTGGCCGCGCTGCTCGGTGTGCCGGCAGTGCTCGCCAATTTCTCGCGTCTGCTGATCGACCCCAACCGCGGCGAAGATGATCCAACACTGATCCGCCAGCTCTACGACGGCACCGTCGTGCCGGGCAATTATCCGATCTCGGCCGAGGAGCGCGAAAAGCGGCTGGAGCGTTTCTACCGTCCCTATCATGACGCGGTGGCTGCTGTGATCGCCTCGGTCGCCGAAGAATCCGGGCGCGCACCGTTCATCTTCTCGGTCCACTCCTTCACCCCCGTCATGCAGGGCCGTGCAAGGCCGTGGCATGTCGGTATCCTGTGGGATCTCGACCATCGCGCTCCGTTCCCGATCATCGAGTCACTGGCGGCAGACAAGGATCTCGTGGTCGGTGATAACGAACCGTATGACGGCGCATTGCGCGGCGACACCATGTTCCGCCATGCCATCGTCAATGGCTTCGCGCATGCCTTGATAGAGATACGCCAGGATCTGATCACCGACGCCAAGGGCGCGCTTGCCTGGGCAGAACGGCTGGCCCCGATCGTTGACGCGGTCAACCGCCGCCCCGATATACAAGCCGTGAAGATGTTCGGCTCGCGCACCGGGCCGCTGTAGACGCCAGGACGAGGATACCGCCATGACCGATCTTAGCGACGAACAGAAGCGCGATTTCGAGGCAGCGGCATTCCGCAGGCTGCTCGAGCACCTGCGCGAACGCAGCGACGTTCAAAACATCGACCTGATGAACCTCGCAGGCTTCTGCCGCAACTGTCTGTCCAACTGGTATCGCGACGCAGCCGAAACAGAAGGCGTTGTCATTTCCAAGGATCAGTCACGCGAAATTGTTTACGGCATGCCTTATGCCGAGTGGCAGGCACGTCACCAGACGGAGGCCTCCGACAGCCAGAAGGTGGCTTTCGAGATCAATCGCCCCAAGGATCATTGAAGGGCAAGGGTAGCAAAACGCGCTGCCATTCCCTTGACGATGATCTTGAATCGATCTAACGATTGAATCGTTCCAATTTGTTAGAGCCATGGCCATGACCGCAGTTTCCTCCCTGCACGATGCCGCGCGCGGACGCTGGGCAGTAGCGGCGATGTTCTTCATCAACGGCTTCCTGACCGGCAGTTGGGCGCCGCAAATTCCGGTTTTCCTGACCCGGCTCGACATCAGCAAGTTTACGCTCGGCGTGCTCATCCTGCTGTTCGGTCTTGGCGCGCTGGTCTTCATGCCGCTGTCCGGCTACCTCATGTCAAAACATGGCTCGCGCGCCGTTGTTCGCGGCTTTGCCAGTGTCTGCGTGTTCGGCTTGCTGCTGGTGGCACTGGCACCCGGCCTGCCATTGGCAGCCGTGGCCCTGTTCCTGTTCGGCGGGCTGATCGGCGGCATGGATGTGGCCATGAACGCAAACGCGGTCTCGGTGGAACGGCGTCTTTCCCGTGCGGTCATGTCCTCCTCGCACGGTTTCTGGAGCCTTGGCGGCTTTGCCGGCGGCGGCATCGGAGGCCTTGTGATCCAGAATTACGGCCACCTGACCCATGCTGTCGGTGTCACCATCATAGCCATCGTGCTGCTCGCCCTCGCCAGCCGTTATCTGGTCAGCGATCCCAAAAAGCTGGCGCATGAGGAACACCACAAATTCGCGTTCCCGAAGAGCCCTGGCATCTATCTGATCGGCCTAATGGCGCTGATCACCATGGTGCCGGAAGGTGCCGTTCTGGACTGGGCCGCTCTCTATCTACATCAGGAACTTGGCGCCGATCTCGCCACCGCCGGCCTTGCCTATGCGTTGTTCTCCGGCGCCATGGCCGTGATGCGTTTCGCAGGCGACGGCGTGCGCAACCGTTTTGGCGCGGTAACGACGCTGCGCGTCTGCTCGCTCATCGCAGCCTGCGGCATATTGGTGGCGGCCCTGTCGCCCTGGCCGTGGCTGGCGATCGCCGCCTTCGCTTTTGCCGGCCTGGGCATCGCCAATATGGTGCCGATCGCCTTTTCGGCTGGTGGCAACCAGCCCGGCATGGCATCCGGCACGGGCATGAGCGTCGTCACCACCATGGGCTATTCCGGTATCCTGCTGGCGCCGTCGCTGATCGGCTTCGCCGCCGAACATGTCGGCTTTACAGCCGTCTTCGTGGTGCTGTCCGGCTTCCTGGCGGCGGTCTTCCTGATGTCCAACCTCGCTCACGCCGCCGACTTCGTCGCTCAACCGGCGGAATAACGCCTCAGCGCTTCGTGCAGGAAATCCACGACACGGCGGATGCGCAGAGAACCGCGCACGTCGCGATGCATGGCGAGCCAGACCGGCAGCAAAGGCAGCGCCAGGTCGGGCAGCAACGGCTCTACCTGCGGGTCCCGATCGACCAGAGGACGCTGCGTGAAGCCAATGCCGTTGCCGGCGCGCACCGCCTGCCAGTGGACGATCTGGTTATCGCAGCGAAAGCGGAAAGCGCTGCGCTCCAACGTGATGCCCGCAGCGGCAAAGCCGCGGATGATGCTGTCGTCGCGGTCGAAGCCGACGATGTCGTGATTGACGACATCGGCCACCGTCTCGGGCCGGCCGCGCCGCTCGATGTAGCTGGTCGCGGCACAGGCACACAGCGCAATATCCGTGACCTTGCGGGCGACCAACTCGTTCTGTACCGGCCGAACCATGCGGATGGCGATATCGGCGTCGCGGCGCAGCAGGTTCTCGACCTGGTTGGAAGCAACCACCTCGATTTCGATGCCAGGTTCCTCCTGACCAAGCGTGGCAAGGATTTCAGGCAGGACGAAAGCCGCCACCATCTCGCTGGCAGCGATCCGCACCGTTCCCTCGATCGCGTCCACAGAACCCAGCGCCAGCAGTGAAAAGGCCGTCGCCTGTTCGGCAACCGCTTGCCCCCTCTCGTAAAGCAGCGCACCTGCCTCGGTGAGTTCATGGCCTTGCCGGCCACGCCGGAACAGCGTGACGTCAAGCGCCTGCTCCAGTTCGGTGATGTGGCGCCCAAGCGTCGGCTGGCTGGCGGAAAGCTTGCGCGCCGCCGCCGACAGGCTGCCGGTCTCGGCCACCGCCACGAAGCTCTTGATCAGATTCCAGTCGATGTCTTTCATTCAAAAATGAATATCATAACGTCGAAATCAGTCAATTTCCATTCGTGAATGAAATGACAAATAAGGACATCGCAACACCGACAAGGAGACCTGACATGACCAGCATCGCAATCCTCGGCGCCAACGGACGGCTCGGCCGCGCTGTCGGCAAGGCATTCGTCCAGGCCGGCTACGACGTCCGCGGCATCACCCGCAGCGGCAGGCTGCCAGCCGATCTCGCTGGGGCAACCGGTATCGCCGCCAACGCGCTCGACCGCGAGGCGCTGGTGCGGGCCACGACCGGCGTCGACATTGTTTTCCATGGTCTGAACCCGATCTATTCGGACTGGAGCACGGTCTTGCCGATGGCCGAGAATGTCGTTGCCGCCTGTGAGGCCAACGGTGCCGTCCTGCTTTTCCCGGGCACCATCTACAACTATGGTTCGCCGCTTCCGGAAGTGATCACCGAGAACACGCCGTTCAACCCGACGACTGAAAAGGGCCGCATCCGCGTTGCGCTCGAAACCATGTTGCGCACGGAGGCTGAAGCCGGGCGTATGCGCACCATCCTGCTGCGCGCGGGTGATTTCTTCGGCGGCAGCGGAACCGGGTCGTGGTTCGATCTGGTGATGGTGTCGAAGATCGAAAAGGGCGTCTACACCGCTGCCGGTCCGACCGACATCGTGCATGAATGGGCCTATCTCCCGGATCTCGCTGCCGCCTTCGTCGCGCTTGCCGATCGTCTGGATCAGTTGGGTGACTATGAGACGCTGCACTTCCCCGGCCACGCCATCACCGACCTGGAGATGAAGGCGGCCCTCGAACGTGCCGTCGACCGCAAACTTGCAATGGCCTCGATGCCCTGGTGGGTGTTCAGGGTCGCCGCTCCATTCATTCCGATGTGGAAGGCAATCGTGCAGATGTCCTATCTGCGCTTCGAGCCGCATCGGCTGGTTTCCGAACGGCTGGAAGGATTGATCGGGCAGGTCCCGCACACGCCGCTCGACCGCGCTGTCGCCGAGGCGCTGACCGATCTTGGCATCCCGGTCGCCAGCGTTGCCGCGCAGATGGAAGCCGCCTGACAATCACTCTTTTCGACCTCCCAAAGGAAAAGGCCGCCGCGTTGCCTCGGCGGCCTTTCTTCAATTCCGATGCTGCGGTCTACTCAGCGGCCTTGGGCAATACGCCTGCTACGCCGATGCTCGGCGCGTCATCGTTCGAAGCCATCTTGCCCCTGCGAAACAGCCGCGCAAGCCAGCTACGCTGGCCGGGCTTGCGCTTGGCGCGAGTGAACACCATCAGCATCGCCGGCGTCACCACCAATGTCAGCAGCGTCGCGAAGGACAGGCCGAACACGATCGCGGACGACAGTGAGATCCACCATTGCGTCGACGGTGCGTTGATCGTCGTCTCGTGATGGAAGATTTCGAGGCCAAGGCCGAAAGCGATCGGCAGCACGCCAAGGATCGCCGACACGGCGGTCAGCACCACCGGGCGGGCGCGTTCGCGGCAGGTCTGCAGCACCGCCTCCGTCTTGTCCCAGCCTTCGTCGCGCAGCCGGTCATAGGTGTCGATCAACACGATGTTGTTGTTCACCACCACGCCGGCGAGCGCGATCACGCCGATGCCGGACATGACGATGCCAAACGGTTGGCCGGTCATCATGAGCCCGAGGAACACGCCGATCGTCGCCATGACCACGCAGGACAACACCAGCCAGACGGACGTAAACTTGTTGAACTGCGCCAGCAGCACCAGAAAGATCAGGAAGATCGCGGCGCCGAATGCCTTCGACAGGAAGGCGCTCGCTTCGGCGCTGTCCTCGTTGGAGCCGGCCAGTTTCCAGCGGAAATTGTCGGGAAGGCCCATGTCGGCGATCGCCTTGGTCACCTCCGCCTGCACGGCGGCCACCTGCGCGCCCGCAGCGACGTTCGCCTGCACCACGACGGTGCGGGCGCTGTCGATGCGGTTCAGCGTGCCGACCCGTAGTTCCGGCTTGCGTATGACGAAGTTCGATATCGGCACCGATCCCTGGCTCGTCTGCACGCGGAGTTCGTCCAGCGTTGACAGCGTGCGCCGGTCTTCCGGCAGGCGCAGGCGGATGTCGACGGCATCGTCGGCACCGGCCGGTCGGTACTCACTGAGCTTCAGCCCGTTGGTGACAAGTTGAACGACGGTGCCGACAGACGTCGGATTGACGCCGTATTGCGCCGCCTTGCTGCGGTCGACCTCGAGCGCCCAGTCGATACCGGGCGGCGGCAGGCCGTCGGAAACGTCGATGACGCTCGGCACCTTGGCGATGCGGGCGGCAACGTCGCGCGCCACCTTGTCGATACCGGCAGGATCGACGGCTGAGATGCGCACCTGGATCGCCTTGCCGGTCGGCGGACCGGCTTCCGGCACGCGCACTTCGACATCGACACCGGGGATGCCCGCTGTGACCTTGCGCAGGTCGTGCAGGATGTCGTTGGCGGATTTGCGCTCACGCCAATCGACGAACTCGTACTGGATGACGCCGACGACATCCTCGGGAATGTCGGCGCCTCCGCCCTGTGTCTTGCCGACGCGGGTGTAGACCGACTTGATCCCCGGCCAGCCAAGCAGCTTCTCCTCGGCCGTGCGCGTCGCCGCGTCCATCTCGGCGAGCGAGAGGTTGCCGCGCGCATGCACGTAGAGCAGGCCGTAGTCCGGTTCGACATTGGGGAAGAACTCGACGCCGGCGCCATATTTGCCATAGGCCATGAAGACGCCGACCAGCAGCACGACCGTAAGCACGCAGACGGTGATGGGAAAACGCACCGCCTGCTTGACGACGGTCATATAATACCCGTCGCGATGTGCTTGCTCGTCATGCACGGGGGCCTTGGCGAACAGGGCGCCCAGCGTCGGCGTGAAAACCAGCGCGTAAAGCATCGAGGCGGCCAGCGTGACGATCAGCGTGATTGGCAGGTATTTCATGAAGTCGCCGATGATGCCGGGCCAGAACAGTAGCGGCGAAAAGGCGGCGATGCGCGTCATGGTCGCGGCAATGACCGGGCCGGCCATGCGCTTGGCAGCAAGCGCAAAGGCTTCTTCCTTAGGCATGCCTTCCGTCATGCGCCGTTCGGCGAATTCGGTGACGATGATGGCATCGTCCACCAGCATGCCCACCGCCAGGATCAAGCTGAACAGCACGATCATGTTGATCGTGTAGCCCATCATGGCCAGCAGCAGGATGCCGATGAGGAATGAGGATGGGATTGCCAGGCCGATCAGCAGTGATGCCCGGCCCGACAACGCATAGAGGATGACGACGAAGACCAGGATGACCGCGATCAGGACGTGGTTCTGCAGGTCGTTCAGAAGCTGCTTCACGAACACGGACTTGTCTTGCGTGTAGGTGACTTCCATGCCCGGCGGCGCGATCTTGACGAACTCGTCGGCGACCTTCTTGGCGCCCTCGATCGTCTCGACGATGTTGGCGCCGATGCGTTTCTTCACTTCGATGGCGATCGCCGGCTTGCCGTCGAGGCGAGTGATGGTCTCGGCGTCCTTGAAGGTCGAGCGGATGGAGGCGACATCCTTCGCCTGCACCACCGCATTCGGCCGCGCGACCACCGGCAGATTGGCGACATCTTCCGGCGTCTCGATCAGCGACGGTACCTTGACCGCATATTTGCCCTCCGAGCCTTCGATATTGCCGGCCGCGACCAGGCTGTTGGACTGGCCGACGCCCTGCATCAGCTGGTCGAGCTGAAGTCCGTAGGAGGAGAGCTTGACCGGATCGACGACGACCTCGACCAGGTCGTCGCGCGAGCCCTGCAGCGTGCCTTCCAGAACGCCGGGAACCTCTTCGATGCGGTCGCGCAGTTCACGCGCAGCCTTGGTCAGCACGCGCTCCGGCACATGCCCGGAAAGGGTGACGACCAGCACCGGGAACTCGGAGATGTTGACTTCGTTGACGGTCGGTTCTTCGGCCGCCTGCGGCAGGTCCGCCTTGGCGTCCTGCACCTTGGAGCGGGTATCCTGCAATGCCTGCGCCAGGTTGGTCGACGGGTCGAACTCGACCAGCACATAACCGCCGCCCTGATAGGCGGCCGAACGCATTTCCTTGAGCCCCTTGAGGCTCTTGAGCTTGGTTTCGACCGGCCGCAGCAGCAGCCGCTCCGAGTCCTCGGGCGAAATGCCCTGATAGACCAGGGAGACGTACATCATCGGGATCGGCACGTCCGGCTCGGCTTCCTTGGGCACGGACATATACGCAATCGCGCCTGCAAGAAGCAGGAACAGCAGCACCGAAATGGTCAGCCGCGCATTCTGGATGGCAAGCTTGACGATATCCATGGGGGCAGATCCCGAAAGTGGATTAAGAACGGCTAGAGCGTGCCGGCGGTGGCATCGCCACCAACAAGCTTCTTGATTTCCTGTGGGTCGGCCATGATCGGCTGCACGACATCGCCTTCGGTGACCAGCTCCTGGCCGGCGACAATGACCCGTGCATCCACCGGGATGCCGGCCAGCACGAGACCCATGGGCGTGTCGTCGACGAGATCGATCGGGAAGAAGGCGACCTTGTTGTCCTTGTCGACGGCGCGAATGCCAAGGTCGCCCTTGTTGCCAAGCGTCACCACCGAGCGTGGCAGCATGACCGCATCAGCCGGCTTGGCGGACAGCGTGATTTCGGCCGTCATCCCGGCGGGAATGGCACCGTCACCGTTCGGGATGGCAATCTCCACCCGGAAGGTGCGGGTGGCTGCCGAAGCATCGCGGCTGATGTAACGTATAGTGCCTTGGACAATCTGGCCGCTGACCAGGCGTACATTGGCCTTGTCGCCGATCTTGAGGTAGCCAAGGTCGCGTTCGCTGACTTCGCCGCGTGCGATCACCGGATCAAGGCTGAGGATGGTCGCAACCTCACCACCCAGCGGCACGGCGCTGCCGAGTTCCACCGGCACACGATCGATGACGCCATCGAACGGCGCTTTGACTTCCTTGCGGGCCAGTTCGCTCTCTGCCGCGTCGAGCTGCGACGACGCCAGGGCCAGGGCCGAACGGGCACTGTCGAGCTGGAGCTTGGCAAGGTTGCCGGTCTTGGCAAGCCGTTCGGCCGCATCGAGCTCGGCCTTGCGCTGACCCTTCAACTGGCGGGCATTCTCGACCGCGGAGATTTTCTCTTCTGCGTCCAACATCAAAACGATATCGCCAATCTTGACGTGATCGCCCTGCTTGACCGGCAGCTCGCTGATGATGCCCGCCACGCGGGTGGCAAGCACTGCGCGCTTGTCAGCCTCGGTCACACCGGAGATGCGGATTGCCCGCGCATGTTCGCTGCGCGGCGGCGTCACCACCTTGACGATGCGCAGCGAAGCTTTCTGCTCCGCCTGCTCCGGTTTGGCCTCGGTTTTAGGCTGTTCCGCGGTCGACGCGGCACTGCCTACCGATGAGAACTGGCCAGTACCCATCCACGCCGCAAAGCCGACAAGCACCACAACAGCTGCGACCTTGTGAAATTTCATTTTCAGCATCGTCGTCATCCGGTAAAAGCGTGAACCCCCGCCGCGTTTCCGGTCGGCGCGAGTTCGATATGGGAATGCGCGCAGCGATCTTCAAATTACCGTGATCGGCAGAGCGCGCTTTCTACATGAATCGCTCTTATTAGACAGTGGTAAAAATACGGAGGATCGACGGTTTGGGGCCGTTGGCGCCCAATAAGATCGTAGTTTTCACAAAAATCAGTGGGGTATTACTGGAAAACGAAAAGAATTTTTCGAGGCAGGTTTTCTCACTCCCGCACCGTCGCGACGACAGGCAGCAAAGCTCGCCAAACAATCAATCAGCTCAGGACTATTGCCTGGCACATAAAGCGCCCTAGGGCAGTTCGGTCCATCCCGACGCGCCCGCCTGATCGAGCTTCAGCCTCACGCCAACTTCTGCAATATATTGAAATTCATGCATAATAATCCGCGCACCGAGCATTCGGCATTCCCTCCGGTGCTCTTGAGCACGCTGTTCGGAATATCCATTCGTCGGCCGCTGCGGCAAGGATCGGCGACGCAGATCCGATCTTGCGGATGGTCAGTTTCGTGGCCGTGGTCTGATGCCGCCGCTGCGCGCAGAAGGGCCAGAAACCCTGCAGTTCTGGCAGCAGCTGTCAGGATGATGTGATCTCGCCGCACATTTTCCGGTGGCAACCGCGTCGGGCGACATGCCGCAGTCGTTTCATTTGGCGAAATCTTGACTTGGTCGATCATGTATCGGTAGCTGCTCCCGACATTGGATCGCTCAACCGAGGAGACCTTGATGAAGTCCATTCTTTCGATGCTGGCAGGTGCTGCGGCGCTCACGATCGGCCTTGCTGCCTTGCCGGCCGTGGCCGCGGATGGCGACGGCATTGTCGTCTACAACGCCCAACATGAAAGCCTGGCCAAGGAATGGGCTGAAGCCTTCACCAAGGAGACCGGCATCAAGGTGACGCTGCGCAATGGCGGCGACAGCGAGTTCTCCAACCAGATCGTTGCGGAAGGCACCGCATCGCCGGCCGACGTCTTCCTGACAGAGAATTCGCCTGCCATGGCACTGGTCGACGCCGCCGGCCTGTTCGCGCCGATCGACGCCGACACGCTGACGCTGGTGCCGGAACAGTATCGTCCGTCCGACGGCAAGTGGGTCGGCATCGCCGCACGCAGCACCGTCTTTGTCTACAACAAGGACAAGCTGAAGGAAGATCAGTTGCCGAAGTCGATGCTCGACCTCGCCGATCCGAACTGGAAAGGCCGCTGGGGCGCTTCGCCATCCGGCGCCGACTTCCAGGCAATCGTTTCGGCCCTGCTTGAGCTGAAGGGCGAGGAAGCGACCGCCACCTGGCTCAAGGCGATGAAGGAGAACTTCAAGCCATTCAAGGGCAACAGCACGGTCATGAAGGCGGTCAATGCCGGGCAGGTCGATGGTGGTGTGATCTATCACTATTACTATTTCGGCGACCAGAATAAGACCGGCGAGAACAGCAAGAACGTCGTGCAGTCCTATTTCAAGAACCAGGATCCGGGCGCCTTCGTATCGGTTTCCGGAGCCGGTGTGCTCGCGTCCTCCAAGCATGCGAAGGAAGCGCAGGCTTTCGTGAAATGGCTGGCCGGCAAGAATGGTCAGGACATCCTGAAGACCGGAACCTCGTTCGAATATGCCGTTGGCAACGGCGCGGAATCGAACACCAAGCTCGTGCCCCTCGCCGACTTGCAGGCACCCAAGATCGACCCGCAGAAGCTCAACTCCAAGAAGGTGACCGACTTGATGACGGCAGCCGGCTTGCTTTAGCCGGCATTCGTCCTAATAAGGACCGCATCCACAGCGCTCCCGCGGTCCCCGCGGGAGCATTCGTTTCCGAGACCTGTTCCGCCAATGGCCAAGCCACCCTTTGCCCTTCCTTTCATCGGTGCCTGCCGCATACCGGCGGGACAGCGCGGGTGACCTGATGACGGCCTCGGGCGAACTCGCGCAAGCTGGCGCGCCAGCCCGCATGCCTGGCCGGCGTGCCACTGCCCGTTCGTTCCCGCTGATCACGCTGACAGCCGTCATCGTCTCCGTCCTTGCGCTGCTGCCACTCGCTTTCGTGATCTTCATCGCCATCCAGACCGGCTGGGCAACGGTCGTGCAACTGGTGTTCAGGCCGCGCGTCGGCGAACTGCTCGTCAACACCCTGCTTCTGGTTGTACTCGCCGTGCCGATCTGCGCTGTGCTCTCGGTCGCGCTGGCCTGGCTGACCGAGCGCAGCGACTTGCCCGGCGCGCGGCTGTGGTCCTGGCTGGCGGTAGCACCGTTGGCGGTACCGGCCTTCGTGCACTCCTATGCCTGGATCACCTTCTGGCCCGAGCTCAACGGCCTGTTCGCCGGCGTGTGGGTTTCGGTCATCGCCTATTTCCCATTCCTCTACCTGCCGGTTTCAGCCGCCTTTCGCCGTCTCGACCCCGCCCTGGAGGACGCCGCCGCCTCCCTTGGCCTCAGTCCCTGGCGTGTTTTCTTGCGCGTGGTGTTGCCGCAGCTGCGGCTGGCACTCTGTGGTGGTGCGCTGCTGGTCGGCCTGCATCTGCTCGCCGAATACGGACTCTATGTGTTTGTGCGGTTCGATACCTTCACCACGGCAATCGTCGACCAGTTCCAATCGACCTTCAACGGACCCGCCGCGAACATGCTGGCTGGCGTCCTGGTCGCCTGCTGCCTGATTCTGCTGACACTCGAAATACTGGTGCGTGGCGAAGAGCGCTACGCCCGCGTCGGTTCCGGCGCGGCACGCCTCAAGCCACGCACTGCCCTCGGCCGCGCCACCTTGCCTTGCCTGTTGTTGCCGGTCGCCGTCACGCTGCTGGCAGTCGGCGTGCCCTTCCTCACCATTGGCCGTTGGCTGCTTGCCGGTGGCAGTGAAGTATGGCGCATGGATGAAATCGGCCTGGCACTTGGCCAGACACTGTTCCTTGCCGTCGCCGGCGGCGTCATCGCAACCATCGCTGCCACACCGATGGCCTGGCTGTC
Source organism: Mesorhizobium loti (assembly GCF_002858745.1). Lineage (GTDB taxonomy): Bacteria > Pseudomonadota > Alphaproteobacteria > Rhizobiales > Rhizobiaceae > Mesorhizobium > Mesorhizobium loti_F. The sequence continues at coordinate 158,809 of NZ_PJRO01000003.1, forward strand.
GATCCGCGCTCCCGGCCGCCTGCAGCGCATTCTCGAAGGTTGCAACTATGTAGTCGGGGCCCTGCCCGGTGTTGTGGTGGCACTGGCGCTGGTCACCATCGCCGTGCGTGTCGTCCAGCCGCTCTACCAGACGCTTGCCACCATCCTGTTTGCCTATGTGCTGATGTTCCTGCCGCGTGCGCTCGTCTCGCTGCGTGCCTCGATCGCGCAGGCACCGGTGGAATTGGAGCGAGCCGCCGGCAGCCTTGGCCGTTCGCCTCTCAAGGCTCTGTGGTCAACCACCATCCGTCTCTCGGCTCCGGGCGCCGCCGCCGGCATGGCGCTGGTGGCGCTCGGCATCATGAATGAATTGACGGCCACCCAGATGCTGGCGCCCAACGGCACCCGCACGCTGGCGATGGCCTTCTGGAATTACAGTGGCGAGATCGACTATGCAGCGGCCGCCCCTTATGCAGCGATCATGGTGATGATGTCGCTGCCCCTGACCTGGCTGCTTTATGTGCAGTCGAAGCGAATGGCCGGCCAATGAGTTTCCTGGAAATCGCCTCACTGTCTAAGAACTACGGTCCGGTTGCCGCGGTTGCCGGCGTGGATATCACCGTCGCCGCAGGCAGCCGTACCGCGATCGTCGGTCCCTCCGGTTGCGGCAAGACCACGCTGCTGCGTCTCATCGCCGGTTTCGAAGCTCCAGACAGTGGCCGCATCGTGCTCGACGGCAAGCTGCTCGCCAATGGCGGCGCGAGCGTACCGGCGCATCTGCGTGGTATCGGCCTGGTGGCACAGGATGGCGCGTTGTTTCCGCACCTGACCATCGCCGGAAACATCGGCTTCGGCCTTGACCGCAAGGAACCCAAGCGCGACGAACGCATCGCGGAACTCGCCTACATCGTCGGACTGGACAAGAGCGTTCTCAAACGCCGCCCGCATCAACTTTCCGGCGGACAGCAGCAGCGCGTGGCGCTGGCCCGCGCCATGGCGATGAAGCCGCGCCTGATGCTGCTCGACGAACCATTTTCCGCACTCGACACCGGCCTGCGCGCTTCGATGCGCAAGGCAGTGGCCGAAATGCTCGAGAGCGCCGGCATCACCACCATCCTGGTTACCCATGACCAGTCGGAAGCGCTGTCCTTTGCCGATCAGGTGGCCGTCATGCGCGAAGGCCAGTTCTCGCAGGTCGGCACGCCGCGCGACCTCTATCTCAGGCCGAAGGACCGCATGATCGCCGAGTTTCTCGGCGACGCCATCATCCTGCCGGCAAAGATTTCCGGGGGCTTCGCGGAATCCCCCCTCGGCCGCATCGCCGTCGACAGCAAGGAACGGCGTGACCTCGCCCGCATCATGCTGAGGCCGGAACAGATCCTGCTCGCCACCGCTTCGCGCAAGGAACTGGCGGCCGCCAAATCCGGCGTGCTGTTTGGCGAGGTAACTGAATCCGAATTCGGCGGCGCAGCCTGCGCGGTTGCCGTCAAGCTGCTCAACAGCCCCGATCTACCCGAGGCAGCTGCGATCGGTTCGACGCCGCTGATCTTGAAAAAGCCCGGCGTCGACGCGCCTTCGGTGGGTGACATCGTGTGTGTCAGCGTCGTCGGCAAGGCGCACGTGTTCAACTAGAGCAATTAGAGCGTTTCAGTGAAAAACGGAAACGCTCCAGGAATGGCGCGGCCGATCAGGCGGCGCCGAAGCGGTAGCTGCTCAGCACTTTCCATCTGCCGGATGCGCCGTCGCGCAGCTTCACCGTGATCCCGGCAAGAAGGCCGGGATCGACCAGGCGCAGGTTGATGCCGGTTCTGCGATCGAGATCATCTTCGGCATGCGCGGGAATATGATGCGTGAAGCATCCGCAATTCCTGCAGCGCAGCCATGTCAGCACACCTTTGCCCCAGACATAACGCTCGAAGGCATTGTCCGGCGCAATCACTTCGACTGACCGACGGGTATAATAGGCAAAGATCGGCGCTTGCCGCCGGCAGAACGAACAGTTGCAGGCGGTGATTACGCGCGGCTTTCGCGGAAGCCGCAGCCGGACCTGTCCGCAATGGCATACCGCGTCGATCACCTTCAATGTGCAGGCCTAGACCCGCTTCCCTGTGCTGTCGAACCAGTGCAGTTTCCCGGCTGGTACCAAAACTTCGAGACTGTCACCCGGCTTGGCAACAGCACGACCCGCCACCCTGACCACGATACGACCGCCGGCGGCCGCGCAATAAAGAAAGCTTTCGGCCCCTACCGGCTCGACCGCCTCGACAGTGGCTGGCAGCTTGAGCGAGCCGGATGGCTTTTCTCCTTCGCCGAGGACATCGGCATCCTCCGGACGGAAGCCCAATGTCGCAGCAAGCACCGGCGCCGCGATCCCAAGCCCCGCACCATTGGCGAAAAACTTTTCCAGAGTATCGGCCTGGCTGTCCGGTTTGGCTGCGATGGCGAGCAGGTTCATCGGCGGCGCGCCGATGAAGGAGGCAACGAAGGTCGAGGCTGGCTTCTCGTAGATATCGAGCGGCGCGCCCATCTGTTCGACCAGCCCGGCATTCATGACGACCAGGATGTCGGCCAGCGTCATCGCTTCCAGTTGGTCGTGCGTGACATAGACCGAGGTGACGCCCAGTGAACGCTGCAGGTTCTTGATTTCCACGCGCATCTGCCCGCGCAGCTTGGCGTCGAGATTGGAAAGCGGTTCATCGAACAGGAATACTTTCGGGTTGCGCACGATGGCACGACCCATGGCGACGCGCTGGCGCTGGCCGCCGGAAAGCTCGCGCGGGCGCCGGTCGAGCAGGTGCGACAGCTCCAGAACCTTGGCGGTCGAGCGCACGCGCGAGTCGATCTCGTCCTTCGGCGTGCCGCGATTGCGCAGGCCATAGGCCATGTTGTCGTAGACCTTCATATGCGGATAAAGCGCATAGTTCTGGAACACCATCGCGATGTCGCGCTCGGTCGGCCCCACCGCATTGACCACCTTGCCATCGATGGCACAGGTGCCCGACGAGATCGTTTCCAGCCCGGCGATCATGCGCAGCAGTGTGGACTTGCCGCAGCCGGACGGGCCGACCAGCACGCAAAGCTCCTTGTCGGGTATGGCGATCGACACACCCTTCACCGCCTCTACCCCGCCGGGATAGACCTTGCGCACATCTTTCAGGTCAACTGTCGCCATCTATTCTCATTTCTCCGTATCGACGAGACCGCGCACGAACCATCGCTGCATCAGCACCACGACCAGGATCGGCGGCACGATGGCCAGGATCGCCGTTACCATCACCAGATGCCATTGCGTATCCGCGTCGGCAAAAGACACCATCTTCTTCAGCGCAATGACGATCGTGGTCATGTCGTTACGGTTGGTGACCAGCAGCGGCCATAGATATTGCGTCCAGCCATAGATGAAGAGAATGACGAACAGCGCTGCTATGTTGGTGCGCGACAGCGGCAAAAGGATATCGAAGAAGAAGCGCCACGGACCCGCGCCGTCGACCCGCGCGGCTTCGACCAATTCGCCTGGAATGGTCATGAAGAACTGCCGAAAGAGCAGCGTCGCCGTCGCGGACGCTATCAGCGGAATGATCAGGCCAGCATAGGTGTCGATCAGGCCAAGGTCGACCATAACCTTGTAGGTGGGCAGGATGCGGACCTCGACGGGGAGCATCAACGTGATGAAGATCAGCCAGAAGATCGCCATTCGGAACGGAAACCGGAAGAACACGATGGCATAGGCCGACAGGATGGAGATCATGATCTTGCCGACGGCAATGCCCAGCGCCATGATCGTCGTGTTCAGTAGAAGCGTGCCCGCGCCCACCCCACCGATGCGCCCGGCACCGCCGAACAGCGCTTCGGTATAGTTGTTCCAGAACTCACCACCCGGCGTCAATGGCAGCGGCGGCCTGAGGATCGTCTGCAGCGTCTGCGTGGAAGCAACGAAAGTGTAGTAGATCGGGAAGGCTACGATCACCAGGCCAAGGATCAGAATGGCATGGGCGACATAGACGCTGGTCGCCGACTGGCCGATCATCAGCTTGTCGTGCCCGCTGCCGGACACCTTCGGCTCAGCCATAATGCACCTTCCTTTCCACGTAGCGGAACTGGATGGCGGTGAGCGCGATCACGATGACCATCAGGATGACCGACTGTGCAGCAGACGAGCCGAGGATCAGATTGACGAACCCGTCATTGTAGACCTTGTAGACCAGCGTCTCGGTGGATTTGCCCGGTCCGCCACCGGTGACGGCATGCACGATTCCGAACGTGTCGAAGAAGGCATAGGTCGTGTTGATGACCAGCAGAAAGAAGGTGGTCGGCGCGAGCAACGGGAAGGTGATCGTCCAGAAGCGTTTCATCTCCTTGGCGCCGTCGATCGCGGCGGCCTCGATCAGCGTTTTTGGAATGGCCTGCAGCCCTGCAACGAAGAACAGAAAATTGTAGCTGATCTGCTTCCAGGCCGCGGCCGCCACCAGCAAGGTCATCGCGTCGGTGCCGTTGAGCACCGGATCCCAGGCGATGCCTATCTTGCGCAACAGGATTGCCAGCGAACCGATCGACGGATTGAACAGGAAGAGAAACAGCATGCCCGCGATGGCAGGAGCCACGGCGTAGGGCCAGATCAGAAGCGTGCGATAGAAACCTTTGCTACGCACCACCTTTTCGGCCATGACGGCGAGCAGAAGAGCAACACCCATCGCGACTGCCGCAGTGGCCACCGAAAAAACAACGGTCACTTTCAGGGAATACAGGTAGTTCGGGTCAGCGAGGACTTTCTTGAAATTGTCAAACCAGACAAATTTCGACTTCAACCCGAATGGGTCTTCCTTGAGCATCGACTGGTAGAGCGCCTGCCCCGCCGGCCAATAGAAGAAGACCAGTGTGATGGCGAGTTGCGGCGCCACCAGAAGGTAAGGCAACACCCGGTTTGGAAAGACGACACGAGGGCTCACCGCAGCCTTGCCTCCCCCCTTGAGGGGGAGATGCCGCCAAAGGCGGCGGTGGGGGTACCATCAGGAGGAACCGCCCGCTCGCCCGCGTTGACACAGGATCTATGCGCGCCCGCTTGGATCCCCTCTGACCGCTGCGCGGCCATCTCCCCCCTAAAGGGGGAGAATACGCCGGCGTTCATTCATCAATTCCCCAGCGCTTCCTTGATAGCGGCGTTGCCGCGCGAAACCGCGTTGTCGAGCGCCTGCTGCGCGGTCTGCTGACCGGCCAGCATCTTCTCGTACTCCTCATTCTGGATGTCACGCACCTGCGGCAGGTTGGGCAGGCGCACACCCTTGGAGTTGTCTGTCGGCGCCTTGCCCATCATCTGCAGGATCGGCGTTTCGCGGCCCGGGTTCTTCTCGTAGAAGCCCGATTTCTTGGTCGCCTCATAGGCGGCGAGCGTCACCGGCAGATAGCCGGATTTCTGATGCAGATATTCCTGCACCTCGGTCTTCGACAGATAAGTGAAGAACGCCGCCACGCCCGTGTATTGCTCCTCGGATTTGCCGCCGAAGACCCACAGGCTGGCGCCGCCTGGCGTGGTGTTTTGCGGCGCGTCCTTGGCATCGCTGTCATAGGGCAGCTGGCCGATGCCGTAATTCATGCCCGATTTGACGATGTCGCCGAGCCCGCCGGAAGATTCGGTGAGAATGCCGCATTCGCCGGCGAGGAAGAGCTGCTTGGCTTCCGAAGTGCGGCCGCCATATTTGAAGGTGCCGTCCTTGGCGAGGTCGGCCAACGCCTGGAAATGGTTCACGAAAAGCGGCGCGTTGATCTTCAGTTCGACATCACCGCCGGCAAGACCGTTCTGCTGTGTCGCCCACGATACATTGTTCCACGCCGCGAAGTTCTCGGTGTGGATCCAGGTCAGCCAGGTCGAGGTGAAACCGCAGGCCGCCGCACCGCTTGTCTTGATCTTCTTGGCGGCGTCCCACACCTCGTTCCAGGTCTTGGGCGGGCTGTTCACATCGAGCCCGGCCTTCTGGAAGATGTCCTTGTTGTAATAGAGGATCGGCGAAGAGGAATTGTAGGGGAAGGACAACATGGTGCCGTCCGGCTTCGAATAGTAGGCGACGATGCCCGGCAGATATTGGCTCTTGTCGAACTGCACACCCGCTTCGGTCAGCACATCCGCTGCCGGCTTTACCGCACCCTCGGCAGCCATCATCACACCGGTGCCGACATCGAACACCTGCAGGATGTCGGGAGCTTGCTTCGCTCGGAAGGCAGCAATGCCGGCGTTCAGCGCTTCCGGATAAGTGCCCTTGAACACCGGGACGAGCTCATAGTCTTTCTGGCTGGCGTTGAAGTCCTTGGCGATCTTGTCGACGACTTCGGCGTTGGCACCGGTCATGGCATGCCACCAGCTGATCTGGGTGACGGCAAAGGCCGAGGTGGTGGTGCAGAGGACGATAGTAGCGGCGACCCCGGCCGCAAGACCGCGAAACGTCATGTTTCTCTCCCTTTATCCATTGGCGGCCGAAACCGTCCGCCGAGGGAGTATGGGTCGAATGTGGTGAGCCGACAACGTTTTTGTTTCGAGTGCGACTTTCGTAGTATCGTTTGGCTTGCGGCTGACTTTCGAATTGGTGAAATTCGGTAGCCGGCAGTCCTTTCTCCGGCACGTGATCAGTGTCCGAGTCTGCGGCTTCGCTGAACTTCGGTTCGGGACTACGCTTTAGTTAGCCAGCGCCGTATCCACCAGCTGCTTCGCGTCGTCGCCGGCCCATTCGGCGGGACCGTTCATGTGGCCAATCAGGCAGCCCTCGCTATCGACCAGAAGTGTCACGGGCAAGCCGAGCGCCAGACCGCGTTTCTTCAGATCATTGAACACGCCCATCGACGCGTCGCGATAATGCGCCAGCGACTTCACGCCAATCTCGTCGAGGAAAGCCTTCGGCTTGGTATCATCGCCGGTGTCGACATTGACCGTCATCACCTCGAACCTGTCCGAGCCCTTCTCTTTCTGCAGTGCATCGAGCGCCGGCATTTCGGCACGGCATGGCGCACACCAGGTAGCCCAGAGATTGACCAGAACGGTCTTGCCGGCACGGTCGGCCAGCGTCATCGGCTTGCCGTCCGGCCCGTCGAAAGCGAGCGCCTTGAGCGATTGCGGCGGATCAGCCGGAAGAAGGGCCGCAACCTGGCCAGTCGCCGCGGCCGCCACCTTCTTGGCGCGCTCGGCCTTGGCGGCGCAGACCGTGTCGTCCTTGCTGGCCGAAGCCGTGGCCACTGGTCCCGGCGCATTGTTGCCAGACCCGCTCTCCCTGACATATACCGCGACCGCACCGGCCAGCACGCCGGCGACAACCGCGGCAAGGATCAGCCGTGGGGCGGGAAAGAGTTTCTTGCCGTCTGCCATATCTAAGATGTCTCCGGGGAACGGGTTATAGCGATGAGCGACAAGAAGGCCAGCAACCAGATGTGGGGCGGACGATTTGCCTCGGGCCCGGCCGCGATCATGGAAGCGATCAACGCCTCCATCTCATTCGACCGCAAGCTTTACGCGCAGGACATCCGCGGCTCGCTCGCCCACAGTGAGATGCTGGCCGAAACAGGCATTATTTCGGCGGGCGATCAACAGAAGATCGCTCACGGGCTGAACACGATTTTGAAAGAGATCGAGGCCGGCACGTTCGAATTCTCGACCCGGCTTGAAGACATCCACATGAACGTCGAAGCCCGCCTCGCCGATTTGATCGGGCCTGCGGCCGGGCGCCTGCACACCGCACGCTCGCGCAACGACCAGGTTGCAGTCGATTTCCGGCTTTGGGTCAAGGACGAGTTCCATCGCGTCGCCGAGGCACTGAAGGGCCTGATCGCCGCGTTCCTGGTGCGGGCAGAAGAACATGCCGCCACCGTCATGCCGGGCTTCACCCATCTGCAGACCGCACAGCCGGTGACCTTCGGCCACCATTGCCTGGCCTATGTCGAAATGTTCGCCCGCGACCTGTCGCGCGTGCGCGACGCGATCGAGCGCATGGACGAGAGCCCGCTGGGTGCGGCGGCCCTTGCCGGAACCGGCTTCCCGATCGACCGCCACAAGACGGCCAGGGCACTCGGCTTCCGCGAACCGACCCGCAATTCGCTCGACAGCGTTTCCGACCGCGACTACGCGCTGGAGTTCCTGTCAGTGGCGGCGATCTCGGCCACGCATCTGTCGCGTCTGGCGGAGGAGATCGTGATCTGGTCGACGCCGCAATTCGGCTTCGTACGCCTGTCGGATTCCTTCTCCACGGGCTCCTCGATCATGCCGCAGAAGAAGAACCCGGATGCCGCCGAACTCGTGCGCGCCAAGACAGGCCGCGTCAACGGCCATCTCGTCGGCCTGCTCACCGTGATGAAGGGCCTGCCGCTGACCTATTCCAAGGACATGCAGGAAGACAAGGAAGCCGTATTCGATGCCGCTGAAACGCTCGACCTGATGCTCGCTGCCATGACCGGCATGGTGGGCGACATGACGATCAATGTGGCCGCGATGAAGAAGGCTGCCGGCTCCGGCTATTCGACAGCCACCGACCTCGCCGACTGGCTGGTGCGCACGCTCGGCCTGCCGTTCCGCGAGGCGCATCACGTCACCGGCCGTGCGGTGGCACTTGCCGAGACCAACAAGGTCGGCCTGGAGAAACTGACCCTCGAAGACCTGAAGTCGATCCATGACGGCATCACCGAGGACATCTTCTCGGTGCTGTCGGTGCAGAATTCGGTCAAGAGCCGCACCTCGTTCGGTGGCACCGCACCATCGGAAGTCCGCAAACAGATCCGTTACTGGAAAAAGCGCCTCGCCAAGGCGTGATGCCGGATGCAATGCCTGAGAAACTCGGCTACAAGCGACAGCTCGAAACGCACGGACGGAAACAACGATGACGGCAGGCAGGATACTGGTGACGCTGACGGTTCTGGCGGCGGTAACGGCAGTGACGGCCTGCGGACGTCGCGCCGGGCTCGATACGCCTTACGAGGCCGCCGTGCAGGCGCGCAAGGATGCTGCCAAAGCCAAGCAGCCATTGCCTCCCGAACCGACCAAACCGGAAACGGACAAGCCGTTCATTCTCGACAAGCTGATCCAGTAGCCTTCCGGACGAATTTCTCGTGAACCATTTCGATTATCGCGACGGCATCCTGCATGCTGAGGATGTGGCAATACCGGCAATCGCGGCCAGCGTCGGCACGCCATTCTACTGCTATTCCACCGCGACATTGACACGTCATTTCCGTGTCTTCTCCGAAGCCTTCGCCGAACTTGACGCGCTGGTCTGCTATTCGCCGAAAGCAAACTCCAATCAGGCGGTGCTGCGCACGCTGGCAAAGCTTGGCGCCGGCGCCGACGTGGTTTCTGAAGGCGAGCTGCGCCGCGCATTGGCAGCCGGCATTCCGGCCGACAGGATCGTCTTTTCTGGTGTTGGCAAGACGGCGCGCGAAATGGACTTTGCACTCGCCGCCGGCATCCACTGCTTCAATGTGGAATCCGAACCGGAACTGGAGCTGCTATCGGCACGCGCAGTGGCTGCAGGAAAGACCGCGCCGGTGTCGCTGCGCGTCAATCCGGACGTCGACGCCAAGACGCACAAGAAGATCTCGACCGGCAAGGCCGAGAACAAATTCGGCGTGCCATGGCAGAGGGCCCGCGAGGTCTATCGGCGCATGGCCGAACTGCCGGGCATCAAGGCGATCGGCATCGACACCCATATCGGCAGCCAGATCACCGAGCTGCAGCCTTTCGACGATGCCTACCGATTGCTCGCCGAACTCGCCATGACGCTGCGCGCCGATGGTCACGCCATTGAACATATCGATCTCGGCGGCGGCCTGGGCATTCCCTACAAGACCGACAACAACCCGCCACCATTGCCCGATGCCTATTCGGCGATCGTGAAGAAGCATGTCGGCGGGCTTGGGCTGAAGGTGATCTTCGAGCCAGGCCGCCTGATCGTCGGCAATGCCGGCATCCTGATTGCCGAGGTGATCTACCTCAAGGAGGGCGAGGCCAAGAACTTCGTCATCATCGATGCAGCGATGAATGATCTGATCCGTCCAACGCTCTACGATGCCTATCACGACATTCGCCCCGTGCAATTGGGGCCGGCCGACGCGCCACGAATCCGCGCGGACGTGGTAGGCCCCGTCTGCGAAACCGGCGACTATCTGGGGCATGACCGTGACCTGCCGAAGCCGAAAAGTGGCGACCTGATCGCTATCGGCACAGCTGGCGCTTATGGCGCGACCCAGTCCAGCACCTACAACACGCGCCTGCTTGTGCCGGAAGTGCTGGTCGATGGCGATCGTTTCGCCGTCGTGCGCCCACGCCGTACCTATGAAGAGCTGATCGGCCTGGACGCGATCCCAGACTGGCTAGCTTAGCACATCGCCGAAAAGCACGTCCGGATGGACGCGCGGCACTCTATACAGTACCGGCCTCATAGGCTCTCCAACACCATGGCCTTGACCGCGCCGATCCTGCCTTCGTCGCGCTGATAGAAAATCCATTGCTTGATGCGCTTGGAGCGCACCAGTCCGGCCTGGGAAAGCACGCGCATATGCTCGCTGAGCGTGGCCGGCGTGATGCCGAGCTTGTCGGCGATCAGCAATGCGCAGACGCCATCCGTGACCAGGTCACCGTCCACCTGCGGCGGGAAATGCGCCACCGGATCCTTCAACCAGTCGAGGATCTGCAGCCGGCGCTGATTGGCGATCGCCTTGAAGATTTCAGCCTCTTGCATTTAGGCATTTTGCCAAGTTACTAATTGATGTCAACTGCAGAATGTCGGAGCCCTCGATGTCAGCCGAAACACAGATCACGCCCGAACGCATCAGCCGGACGGAGGCGCTGATCAGGCCACATATCAGGCGCACGCCGGTGCTGCCGGTCGACATGCTCGATTTCCGCCGCGCAGCCTTTCCGGTGCAGTTGAAGCTCGAATGCCTGCAGCACTCCGGCTCGTTCAAGGCGCGTGGTGCCTTTTCCAACCTGTTGCAGCGCGACATTCCGAAAGCCGGCGTGGTCGCGGCCTCCGGCGGCAATCACGGCGCCGCCGTTGCCTATGCCGCCATGCGCCTCAGCGTATCCGCGACGATCTTCGTGCCCAGCGTGTCGCCAAAGGCGAAAACCGACCGGATTCGCGGCTATGGCGCCGAGCTTGTCATCGCCGGTGACCGTTATGCCGACGCACTCGCCGCCAGCGAAGCGCATGTTGCCAGGACCGGTGCGCTTTCCGTGCATGCATTCGAGCAGGTCGAGACGCTGCTCGGCCAGGGTACACTTGGCCTTGAGATCGAACAGGATTTGCCCGGCATCGACACGCTGCTGGTCGCTGTCGGCGGCGGTGGACTGATCGGCGGCGTCGCCGCCTGGCTGGCCGGACGCATCCGCATCGTCGCGGTCGAGCCGGAGGGCTCGCCGACCCTGCACAATGCCTTTGCCGCTGGGGAGCCCGTCGATGCCCCGACCGAAGGCGTGGCGGCGGACTCGCTGGCACCGAAGCGGGTCGGCTCGCTGATGTTCCCGATCGCGCAGAACTACATCGAGCGTTCGATCCTGGTCAGTGACGACGACATCATTGCAGCACAAAAGGCACTCTGGGATGCAGTGCGGATTGTCGCCGAGCCCGGCGGCGCTGCGGCCTTCGGGGCTGTCCTGTCCGGCAAGTACCAGCCGGCATCGGGCGAACGCGTCGCCGTTCTGGTCTGTGGCGCCAACACGACGGCAGTGCAGTTTTAACTCGAAAGGGCGCCGCGACGGCCGCAGACCACTGGGCCATCATAAACATGATTTAAAATATCAAGTTTACTGGAAACCTGTCCGCGGCTGTGGCATGGGAAGCAGTCAGGCTGATGCGCTGGTCGTGGCAGCCCGAAACACCTGCTGCATTCGAATGGACAGACCCATGAGCCAACTCACCGCAGAGACCCTCGTCGAAGACGACAACATCCGCATGGCGATGGAGAAATTCCATGCCGAGCATGAGGAATATGCGGTCGAGACCGGTATCGAACATCAATGGGAATTCCAGACCCACTACGGCTCGCTGAGCGCCATTCTCGAAGACCGTAGCGTATCGATCCGTGTCTCTGCCGAAGACGAAACTTGCCTGTCTTACATGAAGATGGTCGTTGCCGGTCACATCGCAGAATATCTCGGCAGCACACGCGGCCTGCGCTGGAATGGCGACGGCGCTGAAGCTGGTACGCCGGTGTTCTTCCGCGAGATCACGGTGCAGTCTTCGACCCGTATATCGACGCATATGCAGCGGGTGCGCTTCACCGGCAACAACCTCGTTCGCTTCGCCAGTGGCGGATTGCATATGCGACTGCTTTTGCCACCGAAAGGCCGCAAGCCGCTATGGCCAACGCTGGGCGCCGACGGCCTGATGGTCTGGCCATCGGGCGACGATGCGCTGACCGTGCGGGTCTACACGATCCGCGCCATTGACCCGGTTGCCGGCTGGTTCGACGTCGACTTCGTCCTGCATGAAGGTGAAAACACGCCGGCTGCAACCTTCGCAGCCAACGCCACGCCCGGCCAGATCATCGGGCTGATCGGCCCAGGTGGCGGCGATGCTTCCGACCAGCGCAATCTCCTCCTGTTCGGTGACGACACCGCGCTCCCGGCAATCGGACGCGTGCTGGACAGTCTCGCCCCGGAAAGCCACGCCGACGTCTTCATCGAGGTCGACAGCCCGGCCGATGCCTTGCCATTGGCAGAAGGCGATAACATCAGGATCACCTGGCTCTACCGACATGGCCGCGAACCCGGCACCACCAATATGCTCTCGCAGGCACTGCAGGGCCTCGACCGGGCTTCGCTGGCCGAAGACGTCTTTGTCTGGGCTGGCTGTGAGTTCGATGATTTCCGCGAGTTGCGCCGAATCGCACGCAAGGAATGGGGTTTGAAGAAAGACCGCCAGTTGATTGTCGCTTACTGGCGTCGTGGCATCCAGGGCGAGGAAGGTGTGAGAAGCGAGGAATAGCCTCGCCTCAGCTGGGGTCGGATACCAGTGAGATTGCCGGAATAGCAGCGAGTGCAATCACGCCGGCTGCGGCGAAGAAAATGCCATAGCCGAAATGTTGCGCAGCATAGCCGGCGACCACGCCACCGGCCATGCCGACCAGTGCGTCCATGCACTGGAACAGCGTGAAGTCCACGCCAGCCTGTTTCGGATCGGACCAGCGCATGAACTGCGCATAGAGTGCCACGAAGCCAAGTGCCATGACACCCGACGAGGCAAGGATTGCCACCGCAATCAACGCGGATTGCGGGATACCGCCAATCAGATTGTAGCAGGCGAAGAAGAACAGGCCCGCCGCCTGCAGCACCAGCGCCAGCACGAGCACGTTGCGCACGCCCCAGGATCTCACCATCGCGCCCCCAAGAAGGGCTGCGGCAACGCCGACAAACATCGAGCCGATACCATTGATGAGGCCAACGGCGGTCAAGTCGAGTCCGGCATCGATGAGGAATGGCCCCAGCATGCCGAGCGCTACCTTCTGCGCGACCACATAGATCGCCGCAGCAGCGAGGCCACGTCGGATTTCCGGCCGCTTGAGCGCAGTGAGCAGCGATGGCACATGCCCGCGCGCCTCTTCCGGCAGGATCGGTGTCGGCGTGAACAGGAACGGCAGGCCGAGCAGCAGAAGCAGTGCTGCCATCACCCAGATGCCGATCTGCCAGCCAGACGTATCGACCAGCATCAGGAACAAGCCGCCGCCGAGCGCCGACCCAAGATAGGCGCCGCCGACCTGCGCGGCATTGCCCCAGCCGTGATATTCCTTGGCAAGGCTCTGCACCGCATAGCCGTCGCATGCGATGTCGACAGTCGAGGCAGCAAAAGCGACGACGGTCAGCAAAGCCAGCACCGGCAGCACGGCGGCTGGGCCGATCGCGCCGACCGCAAACAGGCCGACCGCCGAGATGAGGCCTCCGACAAATACGATTGTCGCGGTGCGGTTGCGTCCGTTCGCCGGCAGACGGTAACGCTCCACCGTCGGCGACCACAGGAATTTCAGCGCCCAGGGTAGCACGATCAACGATACCAGCCCGATGCGGTCGAGCGGCACGCCTTCGCTACGCATGATGGCCGGCAGGCCGATCCATGTGACGCCGCCGATCACGCTCTGGGCGATGTAAAGACCACCAACCGCCGTCAGCACGGCAAGAGGCGATCTGGCTTTGTTGGAGACGATACTGTGCATCAGAACCGATACCGCATGCTGCCGAACACCGAACGGCCCTCGTCGCGATAGCAGTTGCCGGCCTGGCAGATGGTGCCCTGCTTGTTGAACAGGTTCTTGGCGTTCACCTGCAGTGTCAGGCCCTGCATATCCGGGTTGCGATAGCCGAAGTCATACGACAGCGCAGCATCGACATAGGTACGCGCGGCATTCCTGAAACTGTTCGTGTCGTCGCCAAAGCTCTCGCTAGAATAGCGGATGCCAGCGCCGAGACCGAGCCCGGCCAAGGCATCCGCCTCGAATTTATAGTGGCCCCAGAGTGCCAGCACGTCGTTCGGCGTCGCCGACAGCTCCTTGCCGATCGTTCCGGTGGCACCCTTTTCGATCTTCATGCGCAGATGAGTGTAGGAAGCGATCAGGCCAAAGCCGTTGTCGAAGGAAGCGTTCGCTTCCAGCTCGATGCCGCGCGAATTGAGATCCAGCTGGCGCTGACGCTGATTGCCCTGCTCGTCGAAGGTTCCGTCATAGACGAGACCGTCCGTCTGGCTGATGTCGAAATAGGCGGCGCTGAGCACGGCGTTGGTATCGGGAATCTCATATTTGACACCGACTTCCATCTGCTCGGCCGTGGTCGCGCGCGCCACGCGGCGGATGTTGCTCACAGGATCGTAGACATAGCCCATATTGGGCGAAAACGAGGTCGAGTAGTTGGCGTAGGGGATGATGCCCCAATCGGTGCGATAGGAAAGACCGAGCCGCCAGGAGAAATCGCGGTCGCTCTGCTTCGCCTTGTTGTATTCGGCATCGGTGGAGGCGGTATCGCCCCAGTCATAGCGGCCTGAGGCGAACAAGGTGAAATTGTTCCATTCCATCTGGTCATGCAGATAGGCGCCGGTCTGATTGAGCTCCTGTCCGCGCGTGAACGGAACCGGCTGCGCCGCGACGTCAGCAGCCGAGACGTAGGAAATCGCGCTATGCGAGCCATAGCTCGCCCAGCTGTAGTCGAGGCCGGCAACGGCGGTGTGTTTGACAGACCCGGTGTCGAACGTGAACTGCGCCATGTTGTCGACGACGAAGTTCTTCATGTCCTCACGGTAGTGACCCCAATAGCGCTGCAGCGGCTGGTTCGGCGCCGGCGCGTAGTGGAGGCTGTATTCCATGTCGGAATCGACGACGTTGTAGCGAAGGTTCTGCCGCACCGTCAGCAGATCGTTGAAGCGGTGCTCGAACTCGTAGCCGACACGTCCCTGGTCCTGGCGGAAGTCGTTCCAGGCAGGGTCGCCTTCGTAGAGGTCGGAGCGCACGCCGTAGGATGGGTTGTAGAAGGAGGCCGTTCCTCCGGTGACCGATCGCGACAGTTCCCCGAGGATGGTTAGCTTGGTGTCTTCGTCCGGCTTGAAGGTAAAAGCCGGGGCGAAATAGGCCTTGTCGTCCGGATAGCCCGGCAACTCCGTTTCGCTTTTGCGGGCAAGACCGGTGAAGCGGTAGAGCAGGCTCTTGTCCTCGTTGGCCGGGCCGGTGATGTCGAATGCACCCTGGTAGCGGTTGTATTCGCCGCCGAGCACTTCGATCTCGCGGAAGTTCTCGTCCTTGGGGCGCTTGGTGATGACATTGACGATGCCACCCGGACCGCTGACGCCATAAAGCGACGAAGCGGGCCCCTTCAGGATGGTGACACCCTCGATGCCGTAAGGCTCGGTCTTGAACCAGGCCGACGGGCCGTTGTACTGGCGCAGCCCGTCGCGAAACATGCCGTTGTAGTAGGCCTGGAAGCCACGCAGGAAAAAGGCGTCATAGCGACTGTCGAAGCCATAGGCGTTCGGGTTGGCGCTGGCGGTGTAATTGAGCGCCTCGTTGAGCGAACGCGGCTTCTGATCCTCGATCTGGTCCTGCGTGATGACGGCGATCGCCTGCGGAATCAGCACGATCGGCGTGTCGACCTTGGTGCCATCACGGTCCTGTTTGGCGACATAGCCATTCTGCTTCAGCGTGTCGCCGCTCTCGGATTCGAGGGTGATTTTCTCAAGCAGGGTGGCATTGCCGTCCTGGGCTTTAGCAGCCGACACCGCAACGAGCGACAGCGCGCTTCCAAGCGCCAAAATCTCGAGCCGGCGAACCAATGACTGCAACCCCATGCTTGTCTCCTTTTTTCGAGTGCAGTCCCGCCTCACAAATATGACCATTTGAGTCAAGTATATTCGAGCCATTTTTGCGATCGCATCCTCATCGTGTGGCGATAGCGCCACGACCGACACCGTGACACGGCTTTTCGTGATGCCGCCTCGCCTTTGCCGTGTTTGCTGCTATGATTTTGAATCGTGAGGCCGCGCCATTCAGGCCGGCTTTCCGGAGAGCCGATGACAGAGCGACCCACATCCGGCACCGAACGCAGCCTGGCGGCGCGGCTGGCCGTCAGCAGGCTGGCGACGCGTGCCGTCATGGTCGTGGAACGCATCTGGCCGCTGATCCTGCCTGTCCTGCTCGTTACCGCACTGTTCCTGTCCGCGGCCTGGCTTGGCCTGTTCACGCGCCTGCCGGATATGGCGCGTTTTGGCTTGGTCGCCCTGTTCGGAATCGCAGCGCTTGCTGCGCTTTATCCATTGCGTTTCTTCAGGCTGCCGACAGCGCCCGAGATTGACACCCGCATCGAGGCCGCCAATGCCTTGCTGCACAGTCCTCTGCGGGCGCAGACGGATCGTCCTGGCGGTAAAGCAGGTGATTTTGCGCAGGCGCTGTGGCGTGAGCACCAGAAGCGCATGGCAGCCAGGCTCGGTTCGCTGGGTACCGACCTTCCCTCAACCAACGTCGCGCGACGCGACCCTTGGGCCATTCGCGCGATTGTCGCGCTGTTGCTGGTGGTTGCGCTAGCCTTTTCCTATGGTCCGCTTGGCGGTCGCGTTGGCGACGCGTTCGTTGCAGCCGGCACGCGTGATGCCATACCGCCGCGCATCGACGCCTGGGTGACGCCACCTACCTATACCGGCAAGCCACCGCTTTTCCTGAGCGCCGATGCCACACGCAAGGACGCCACCTTCACCGTGCCGCAAGGCAGCGATGTGACCGTGCGTATCACCGGCGGCGCGAATGACGAGACGGTCGTCTACACCGAGGCAAGCGGCAACAGCCGTGAGATCAAGCCCGATGCGCCGGCCGCGTCGAACACGACGAATGCCGACAAGCCGGTAGTTGCCGGCGTTCCGCGTCAATTCAACGACAAGCTCATCACCAACGGCGCGCTTGTCCTGAAATCCGGCAATGACGAACTAGGCCGTTGGGCCTTCGCCGTGACACCGGATACTGCGCCGCAGATCCGCTTCGCCGGCGAGCCGCGGCGCGCTGCGAACGGCACGGCGGAAATCAACTACCAGATCGACGACGACTATGGTCCGGCGAAGGCGTTTGCAGAGTTCAAGCTGGCCGAGCAGCAGCGGCCCGATGCACGCCCGCTCTACGGCGCGCCAGAGATGCCGCTGGCGCTGCCCAGGCGCGGCACCAAGAACAATGCCGCCCGCACCACCAAGGATCTGACCGAACACGTCTGGGCTGGTACCGGCGTGAAAGTAACGCTGGAGGCAACAGATGGTGCCGGCCAGATTGCACGCAGCGAAACCAAGACCTGGACGCTTCCAGAGCGACCTTTCGCCAATCCGCTGGCGCGCGCCGTCATCGAGCAGCGTCGGCTGCTTGCGCTCGATGCCAACGCGAGGCCGAGTGTGCTCGATCTGATGGATGCAATCACGCTCCGGCCCGAGGACACGTTCGATTCGATGTCGAACTACCTTGGACTGATGAGCGCGCGCAGCCGCCTGAAGCTCGCCGGCACCGATGACGAGTTGCGTGGCGTCGTCTCCTATCTGTGGGACCTGGCGCTTGGCATCGAAAATGGCAGCCTGTCGAACGCCGAGAAGCGGTTGCGTCAGGCGCAGCAAGCCCTGCAGGACGCACTGCAGAATGGCGCCAGCGACGAGGAAATCGACAAGCTCATGAAGGAGCTACGCCAGGCGATGGCCGATTTCATGCGTGAATTCGCGCAGCGCAACCCGCAGGGCAAGGAGCAGCCGCTGCCGGACGACGCACGCGTCCTCAGCGAAAACGACCTCAAGCGCATGATGGACCAGATCGAGGATCTGGCGAAATCGGGAGATCGCGACAAGGCGCAGCAATTGCTCTCCGAACTGCAGGACATGATGAACAATCTGCGCACGGCCCGCCGCCAGGGCCAGAACCAGCAGAACAGCGAGATGCGCCAGCAAATGGATAAGCTTGGCGAGATCATGCGCCGCCAGCAGGAGATGATGAACGAGACCTACCGCACCGACCGCCAGCAACGTCGCCAGAACGGAGAGGAAGGATCGGATCAGGACATGCCCGGCCAGCAGGGCGAGCGGCGGCCTGACAGCAATGAAGGCCAGCAGAATGGCGCCGGGGGCGACAAGCCGATGACCCCTGAAGAGTTCGCCGAGGCATTGAAGCAGTTGCAGGAAGGCCAGGGCAAGCTGAAGAGCGACCTGGAGAAGCTGAAGAAAGGCCTGGAAGGCATGGGCCTCGAGCCGAACGAAGGCTTCGGCGAGGCCGGTCGTTCCATGGGTGACGCGGAACAGTCCTTGGGTGGCGGCGAAAGCGGCGCCGCCGTCGGCCAGCAAGGCCGCGCGCTGGAAGCGCTGCGGCGCGGTGCCAAGGACATGATGCAGCAATTGCAGGCGATGCAAGGCGATGACGGCAACGCCCAGGGCAGTCGCGACCGCAGCGGTGGTCGCGATCCTTTGGACAGACCGGCGCGGTCCAACGGTCCCGACGAAAACAGTTCAGTCAAGGTTCCCGACCAGATCGACACGCAGCGTGCCCGCGAGATCCTGGACGCGATCCGCAAGCGGCTCGGCAATGCGTTGAGCCCGGAAATCGAGCGCAGCTACCTGGAGCGGTTGCTGAATCTCAAATAGTCACAACATCGGCAAGTCGTCGAGGCATTAGAGCGCCGCGCGTCCTTTCGGACGCGCAAAGGACGCTCTAACACTTTGAATCTGCGCATCGTGCTTTCCGAAAATCGATTCCGATTTTCGGGCCGATGCGCTAGCCTTTGGCAGCGACGCCCAGTTCCGCCAGTCGCCTGACTGCTGTCGGCGGCAGCGGCGGCGCGTTATCCGACTTGGCCGCTTCGATCAGGAATTCATCGCAAGCCGCTTCCGTTTCGCCAATCAGCCGGCGCATGAACTCTTCCCTGTCCAGCCCCGGTGGTATCGGCGGCAGGAAACGTGCCTTGATGGTGCCGGGAAAGCGCAGGAACTTGCGGCGCGGCCAGTAGAGGCCCGCGATATGGGCGACAGGCACGACCGGCACGCCGAGCTGCGAATAAAGTTCGACGATGCCATATTTGTAGGCGGGTTCGTCACCCGGCGCCCGGCGCGTGCCTTCGGGATAGATGATGAGCTGGCGCGGGTTGCGCGCCAGCTCCGCCTTGGTGGCGGCAATCACCGCCTTCAGCGCTTTTGAACGGCTGCCGCGGTCGACCGGGATCATGCGCATCTTCATGACATACCAGCCGAAGAAGGGGATCCAGGTCAGCTCACGCTTCAGGATATAGAGCGGATCCTTGAGATACGGAAAGAAGGCGATGGTATCCCAGAAGGACTGGTGCTTCGGCGCCAGAATGAAGGAACCTTCAGGCAGGTTTTCCGTGCCGGCGATCTCGCTCTCGGTAGCGCCGATGATCTTGTAAAGCCACATGCTGGTGCGCGACCAGAACTTCGGCACAAACCAGGCCCGATCGCGCGGCGACAGGAAATAGTAGGGCGTCCACACGATCATCTGAACGATGAGGTTCAGGTAGAAGACGAAGTTGAACGCCAGTGAGCGGATGTAGAGCATGCGGGAAGCCTGATGAGGAAGCGCGTGTTCGTTACACCATGAATGGGCAAAAAGGAATGACGGCGCAGTTTGCCAGGCATGATCCCGAACCGAAGGTCAGCGAAGCAAAAAGTTGCAGACTTTTCGGACGAAGATCATGCGGAAAACAAGGAGATGGAGCCATGCTTTGTCAGTCGCCGGTTTTCAGATGCCAAGCCCTGCCAGGCGAGCCCTCAGCCGTGGTGCCGCAAAATCCAGGAAGGCGCGCAGCTTGAGTGGCAGCAGGCCGCGTCCGGCGTGGACGAGGCTGACCGGCCAGGGTTCAGGCTCGAAATCCTCCAGGATCAACTGCAAAGTGCCGGATCGCACTGCGTCCGCGACCTGATAGGACAGCACCCTGGCGATGCCGACGCCAGCGGTCGCCGCATCGATGGCAGCTTCAGCGGTGTTGATTGTCAGCCTGGACCGCACCGGTACCGCAATCTCCCTTTGCCTCTCTGTGAATGTCCACGCTGCCGGCAGCGCCAGACGCTCGACGGTCACGCAGTGATGGACAGACAGCTCGTGAGGCGTTTTCGGCACGCCGTGGGCTCCGAGATAGTCCGGACTGGCGCAGGCCACGCGGCGGATCGAACCCACCCTGATCGCGATCATGCTGGAATCCGGTAACTGTCCGATGCGCACCGCAAGGTCGATATGCTCCTCGACCAGACGCCGCAGCGTGTCGGACTGCGTCAGTCTGACATCCACTTCCGGATAGGCGGCAAGGAAATCCACCACGACCGGCAACACATGAAGGCGACCGAAGACGATAGGCGCGGTCACCACCAGTTCACCCCGAGCCTGGCTGTATTCTCCGGCGGCGGTCTGCTCCGCCTCCTCGACCTCCTCAAGGATCCGTCGGCAGGCAGCGAGGTACGAGCGTCCCGCCTCGGTCAATTCCAGCCGGCGTGTGGAACGAGCGAGAAGCCGCGTCCCAAGATGCTTTTCAAGATCGGAAAGCCTGCGGCTGACCGTCGCCAGTGGCATGCCGAGGCTGCGTCCAGCCGCCGAGAGGCTGCCGGCTTCGACCACAGTCACGAAAAGCGACATCGAACCAAGGCGATCCATCACTCTTCCAATAATCGGAATAATGCCTTCCAGCAACGCAATCTACTTCTGGAATGCGAAAGATACCAGCTTCAGGTGAATTCGCTGCCCGCGGCCCGTCCGGCGCGCCGCGGCTGCTCGTGCGACTGGCTCTGACAAGAAAATAGACAAGGAGACCGCGATGGCCGCCTCATATGCTTATGCAAGCGATGTCGCCTTCACGCCCACGGTGAAAGCGATCCAGTCCCGCAAGGGATCGCGTCAGGCCTATGCCCGCTCGGAGGAACGCGGCTGGAACCAGGACATCACGCCTGATCTTGCCGCCTTCATCTCGGCGCAGACCAGCATCTTCTTTGCGACCGCCAATGCAGAAGGCCAGCCCTATATCCAGCATCGCGGCGGGCCGGCGGGCTTCCTGCATGTTCTTGATTCCCGCACCATCGGCTTCGCCGATTTCTCGGGCAACCGGCAGTTCATTTCCCAGGGCAACCTCGCCGACAACGGCAAGGCCTTTCTGTTCCTCATCGACTACATGTTGCGGCAGCGCATCAAGATCTGGGGCGAAGCACGTGTCGTCGAGAACGATCCCGAACTTCTGACCCGGCTGATGCCTCCGGACTACAAGGCTCGTCCCGAGCAGGTCATTCTGTTCACTGTTTCGACCTGGGACGCGAATTGCCCGCAACATATTCCCCAGCGTTTCGAGGCTGCCGATGTTGCATCGATCCTGGCCGATCGCGATCGGCGTATCGCTGTCCTCGAGGCAGAGATCGCGAAGTTGCGGACAGCTTCCTAAAACGCATCGACCGCGTCGGGACGAGCCCTATCTGATCAGCCAATGTCGTAGCTGGCGAAGGCAGGTCGAATCGGCAGGATGACGCGGCCGAGTGCCAGCAGATATTTGTTGTATTCCGTGAACAGCACGCGGAAAGCGCCCGGCTTGATCAGCCAGCCGCCATTGTCGAGATTGCTGTTGACTACCGGATAGGGCACCAGCCTGGCCCCCCGCAGCAGCCGGCCCATCTCCAGGAGGCTGCGTGGCATATGGTAGTTGTTGGTGACAAGGATGATGCGGTTGTAGCCATGGGTCTCGACCCACTTGGCGCTTTCCTCGGCATTGCCGATCGTGTCGAGCGCCGCGCGATCGATATCAATGCAGCAGGAAAACAGCTGGGTGTCGCCCCGGGTCGCCCTCTGCAACTGCTTGCGGCTGGCAGTCGGATGCACCCCGCTGATCAGCAGCCGTGCACCCTTTCCCGACTCCAGCAGACCAATGGCCGCGTCGAGCCGCGACTGGCCGCCGGTGAGCACGATGATGGCGTCAGCCGCCTCAGGATCGGCCGGCGTGGCAAGCCGGCTGACATGGCTGGCGAACCAGCCGAAGCCCAGGAGATAGAAGGCGGCCCCAAACAGCACCAGCAGGCCGATATTGCGCAAGACACGCCGCAACCGGAACGGGCTGCGCGACACGCTGAGGGTGTCCCGCGCGGCGTCGGCCATGTCGGCAGAATCGCGGCTTTCCATACGTCCATGATTAATGCCGAATTGCGGCCTTTGGTAGGAGAAAGCTCCCTCCCGCGAGCTGATTTCAGGGCCGCACTGCGTCATCGCCGCCTTCTTTCAGCCACCTTCGGTCTGCCGCGTATCGAGATCGCTGAGATAGGTGATCACCGTGGCATGCGATGTGGCTGCCGTCAGCACACCGATCACCACAACCATCAGGACGACACCGAGATACCCGGCCCAGCCGATGGCGAAGCTGCCGAACAGCGCAACCGCCTGGTCTGCCTGCGGCGTCGCCATGTTCCGCGATGCCCAGAAGGAAAAAATCAGGAACACGACGATTGCCGCAACGCCACCGGCGGCGGCTCCTTTCATGCCGGTAACGAGGAACTGCTGCCGAAACTGGCGGGCAATGAAACGCGCCTCGGCCCCGACAAAATGCAGCACCTCGATGATGTGACCATTACCTGCCATGGCACCGCGCGTGGCGAACACCACCGTCAGCACGGTCGCTGACAGCATCAGCACCAGAACCAGCATGCCGATGGTCACGGTCGTGCGCGCCATCGCGACCAGCCGGTCAACCCATGTGCGATGATCATCCAGCGAGGCACTGGCGATCGTGTTGGTCAACGCCTCGCGTATGGCCGCGAAATTGGGCGGGCTGGTCTCATCGATGGTGACCACGACAAGGCGAGGTACCGGCAATTCGTCGATGTTGAGTCCGCTGCCCAGCCATGGCGCCAGCAAGCGCGCGGTAGCGTCACGATCGACGATACTGGTGCTTTTGACACCCGGGAATTTGGCAGCGATTTCGGCGGCGCTTGCCAGGGTTGCTTCCATGTCGAGACCATCAACAGGCTTGATCTGGATCGTTGCCTCCCGTGAAATCTGGTTCTCCCAGACGGCGGCAGTGCCCCGCACCAGCGTCACCGCCCCGAAAGTGAGACAGGACAGAAAGGTCATGATGGCGATGACGAACACCAGCGCGCGGCCGGCGATATTCTGCGCCGGCACAATGGGTGCCATCTTGCGCTGCGCGCGCTGAGGCGCCTCGGCGCGATGGATCTCGCCATCTTCGTCTTCATGGTCAGCTGTCATCTCAGTCATAGATGTCCAGCCTTCCTCCCGACAGGATCAGTCGACGGGCGTCGACCTGTTCCATCAGGCCGAGATCGTGCGTGGCGATGACGACCGCGGTGCCGAGACGATTCAGTTCGATGAACAGCCGAAGCAGCCGCCGCGCCAGTTGCGGATCGACATTGCCCGTCGGTTCGTCGGCAAGCAGGATCTGTGGCTGTTCGATCAGAGCGCGCGCGATCGCCGCACGCTGCTTCTCGCCACCGGACAGGACCGGAGGCAGCACATGCATGCGGTCACCAAGGCCGACCCATTTCAGAAGCTCGACAACGTCGGTGCGGTAGCTCGCTTCCTCACGGCCACGCACGCGCAGAGGCAGCGCCACATTCTCATAGGTCGTCATATGATCCAGCAGCCGGAAATCCTGGAACACCACGCCGATACGGCGACGCAGGTGCGGCAGTTCTTCGCGCGTGATTCGGGCACGATCCTTGCCGAATACGGTGATCAGCCCGCGCGTCGGCTTCAGCGACAAGAACAGAAGCCGCAGCAATGTCGTCTTGCCGGCGCCAGATGGCCCGCTGAGGAACTGGAAGGAGCGCTCCGGAACATGCAAGGTGATGTCACGGAGAATCTCCGGACCCATGCCATAGCGGAGGCCGACATTTTCAAAGCGGATCACGTGCGGCGACCTGGAACTGTGTTTGGCGGCAGCCCGCCCGGCTCTAGCAAACGACCATCGACCGGCATGGTTAACCGCCGGTTAATTTTGGACGATGCCCGCTGCTGTAAATCGTTTCCGGTTGGGAAGCATTAACCATTTTTGTCTACGCAATGGAAACAGACGGCGAACAGAGGCGACCCAGGATAAAGGCATGGCCGATCGCGGCACGGCACGCCCGGTTTCCGGCGAAATCATGACCGCGGCCTCATCGGCTCGCAACGGCATGCCTGTGGCCGCCGATGTGGTCGAGGCGGACTTCATCGTGCTTGGTCCCGATTCCAATATTCCGCTCGATCGAACACAACCGCAAGTCATTGTGGAACCGGCCGAACCGGCGCCGTTGCTCAACGGCATGGGCATGTTGCGCAAAGGTGAAACAACGACAGACAAGCACGGCGCATTGCGTGGCGGACCGCTGTTTTGGAGTTCCAGTATCGCAGCAGCCCTGCTCGCGTTCTGGGTCTCGGGTGGCCACGCCGTGTTTCACGAAACCGCGTTGTTCGGTTCTGACGACGGTACCCCGTCGGCGCTCAGCATCTCCGGTGTGAGTTCGCGTGTCGACAGCAGCGGCCGCAGGCCCGTGCTGCTTGTTGACGGAGAGGCCGGCAACGACGGCATGGATGCGGCTGTGCTGCCGCCGCTGGAGATCCGCGTCACCGGCAATGATGGCCGCATTACCCGCTATGGGCTGGGGACATCCGGCCGCACCTTGCCGCCTGGCGAAAGATTTGCCTTTTCGAGCCGGCTCGACGTGCCTAGAAACGGCGTAACGGCCGTCTCGGTCACATTCGCGCGATAACCGACGGTTGCGGCCGTCTTCGGATCGGCGCTTCCAGAAAGGGTCTTCATGCCAATTGTGCGCGGCAAGGACATCGAGGTTCTGTTTTCAGCGTCGGCGATCGCACGCCGTAATCTGGAACTCGCCAAGGAAATCGCAGCCCACGATTATAACGACCTCCTGGTCATCTCGGTGCTGAAGGGTTCCTTCATTTTCGCTGCCGACCTGATTCGCGCCATGCATGATGCCGGCCTGTCGCCGGAGGTCGAGTTCATCTTCATTTCCAGCTATGGGGCCGGCACCGAAAGCGGCCAGGTGCGCGTGCTGCGCGACATCGACAATGAGGTTGCCGGCCGCGATGTATTGCTGATCGACGACATCCTGGAATCCGGCAAGACGCTGAAATTCACCCGCGAACTGATGCTCTCGCGTGGCGCAAAGAGCTGTTCCGTCGCGGTGTTGTTGGACAAGCGCATGCGCCGTCAGACCGACCTCAACGCCGACTATGTCGGCTTCGACTGCCCGGATTATTTCGTCGTCGGCTACGGCATGGACGTCGGTCACGCCTTCCGCGAACTCCCCTTCGTCGGCGTCGTCAAAGGGGATGCCTGAGGCCTTTCCATCTGCGCTTTCGAAAAGAGTGCCGTGAAGGCATCGGGTTTTCAGGAAACATCAATATTTGCCGGGCAAACCTCGGTGCATGGCAAAGCTCCTGATCGTCGAGGACGATGAATCCGTCCGCACCCTCGCCGCCCGCGCGCTCGAACGCGCAGGCTACAATATCGACATCGCCGCCGACGGCGCGCAGGGGCTGGAAAGCATCCATGCCGCCAATGGCAATTACGATCTGATCGTCTCGGACATCCGTATGCCGGAGATGGACGGCATCGAGATGGCCAAGCAGGCAGCTGCCGCTTTCCCAGCGCTCAAGATCATGCTGGTGACCGGCTATGCCGATCAGCGCGAGCGCGCCGATGAATTGAACGGCATCATCCTGGATGTCGTGCAGAAGCCTTTTACCCTGGCTGAAATCCGCGATCGCGTCGGCCGCGCGCTGGCGGCCTGACCGAACACAATTTCGTTGACTAGAGCGTTTCCGTTTTTCACGGAAACGCTCTAACTCTTTGCTTTTACGCAATTCCGGACGGAAAACCGTTACACACTGTTCCTGGAATTGCTCTAGGCGCTCGCCTTGTCGAGTTCCTCGACATCGACCGGCTTGAGCACAAGCGAGGCGGCCCGTACCAGGCTCGCCATCTGCTCCGGCGTTGTCGCACTGGCGATTGGTGCCGTCACCCCGGGCCGCGCAATCACCCAGGCGAGCGCAATTTCAGCCGGCTTGGCCGTGTGCCGCCCGGCAACCGCATCGAGCGCTGCCAGGATGCGCATGCCGCGCTTGTTGAGATAGTCCTGCACATCCTCGCCGCGCGCGGCACTTTTGCCGAGATCGGCCTTGCTGCGGTATTTGCCTGACAGGAACCCCTTTGCGAGGCTGAAATAGGTGATCACACCGAGCCCCTCCGTCATGCAGAGATCCCGCAGCGGGCCGTCGTAGGAAGCGCGGTCATAGAGATTGTATTCCGGCTGCAGCACTTCATAGCGCGGCAGGCCGCGCAACTTGGCCACATCAAGTGCGGCCCGCAATTGGCCTGCGTCCAGATTGGAGCAGCCGACATGGCGAACCTTGCCCTTGGCAAGCAGCTTCTGATAGGCACCGAGCGTCTCTTCGTAGGGCACGGTCGGGTCTGGCCAGTGTGAAAGATAAAGATCGATGGCATCGGTCTGCAGCCGCTTCAGCGAGGCTTCCACAGCCTGCTCGATATGACCGGCGGAGAGGTCCTTCTTGCCCTGCCCCATGTCGGCACCGACCTTGGTGATGACGACCACCCTGTCGCGATTGCCCCGCGCCTTCATCCACTTGCCGATGATGGTTTCCGATTCGCCGCCGCTGTTGCCGGGCGCCCAGCGCGAATAGACATTGGCCGTATCGATGGCGTTGAGCCCGCCGTCGACAAAACGATCTAACAGGTCGAAGGACGTCTTTTCGTCGGCGGTCCAGCCGAAGACATTGCCGCCCAGCACGAGCGGCGCGATTTCGAGGTCGGTACGACCGAGCAGACGTCTGTCCAAGATTGATCTCCCTAAAGCAATTCCAGGAAAAATGCGTAGCGGTTTTCCGACCCGGAATTGCGCAAAAAACAAAGAATTAGAGCGTTCCCGCGTTTCCGAAAAAACGGAAACGCTCTAATGCCGGCAGGCGCCGGTCCCAGCAGGAAGCTAGGGACTATCGCGCAGGGTTCAATGGGCCAGAAGTGTTTTCAGGCGGAACGATCAACCGCGCAACCGCTTCCAGCCAGTGGTCGCGAATGCCAAGCGCTTCCAGGTGCTGGATGGTGTTGAGCACGTAGTCCTCATTGACGCCGGACTGGCCGACAGCGCCGCGCACGACGGCTGCCGCTTCCGCCTCGCCGAGTGCGCCGGCATATTGCTCGTGGTCACGATCGGCGACATAGGTCACCGCTTCTACCATGCGGCCATCCTCCAGCGCTGCCTTCACCCAGCGTTCGAGATAGACGTTGGTCACCAGTTCCCGCTCGCGCAGATAGGCAATGACCTCGTCGCGCAACTCGCCAGGCACCCGAAAGGCCAGCCCGATGCAAGAACCGCCGCGGTCGAGGCCGAGCACCAGCCCCGGCCTCTCGCGTGTGCCACGGTGGACAAAGGAATAGACGCAGAGCGAGCGCCGGTAGCCATGCAGGCGCGCCTTTTGCGTCTCGACATGCGCGAAACCGGGGCGCCAGATCAGTGAACCGTAGCCAAAAACCCAAAAATCGCCCATATCGCCAAGCCTAAAGCATGATCCCAGAAGGTCGCAGACTTTTTGGACAAAGATCATGCGACAAGCAAAGACATAGGGCGGAATGCCGTTTCATTTTCATCGCATTACCGCCCTAAGCAGGCATAATCGTCCGCACCAAATCATTTCGACCGGGATGGTCGCCATTCCAGTTCTTTCTGCGTTATCGAGGGCCACAGCATGACGTCAAGTGACCAGACCAAGCCAAAACGTCGGCGCTGGCTGCCAAGGCTGATCCTGGCCCTGCTTGTTCTGTTCGGCCTTTACAGCGCCGGCTGGTATTGGCTGGCCGGGCGCGTCAGGAGCGATGCAACGAACACCGTTGCCGCATTGGCAGCCAAGGGCATCAACGCCGACTGCGCCAATCTGACCGTCAGCGGCTATCCCTTGCGTTTCGTGGTCACCTGCGACGGACTTGCGTATCAGGATGATGCCAGGAACGTCGCAGCCGCAGCCGGCGGCTTGATTGCTACGGCGAGCCTTGCCCAGCCGCTGACGCCGAATGTCAATCTCGACGGGCCGCTGCGGACCTCTGTGCCGGACATGCCGCCGCTGTGGATCGACTGGGACCAGCTGGATATCAGCGGACGGCTGTGGTGGCCCTTGCCCAGCCGCGTGTCGGTGACGGCGGAAGGTTTCAACGGCCAGACCGATCCGACTGATGAAACCGATCCTGTCCAGCTGTTCAGTGTCGGCCAGTTGGCCGCCACGGCCAGCCCCAGTGGACAGGACCTTGTGCTCACCCACGACTTCACCGATCTGGAAATCGACGCCCACACCATCGGTGGCCGCGTGCTGCCGCCTTTCAGTGGCAAGGGCGACGCCACGGTGAAAAACGGTATCGTCATGCTGAGCACGCCGCCCAAAAGCCTGCGTGGTCAATCCGCCGAGATCAGGAACCTCGAACTCTCTTCCGGTGAAGCGCGCCTCGTTCTCTCAGGTCCGGTCGCGGTTGACGCCGACGGCCTGATCGACGCCACACTCAACATCAAGCTGCAGAATCCGAAGGCTGTGGCAGCTATCCTCGCCACGGCGATCCCCGAACAGGCAAACCAGATCCAGCAGGGTTTCGCCGCTCTTTCGATGCTGGGCAACGAACCCACCATGCCGCTGAAAGTGGTGAAGGGCCGTGCCTCGCTCGGCTTCATTCCGCTCGGGATGGTCAAGCCGGTGGAGTGAGTGGGGAATAGTGAGTAGAGTTGTTCTCGCTACCTCACTACCTCACTACCTCACTACCTCACTATTCGCTCCCTTACCCGGGTGCTCCACCACCTGGCGCCCGAAGTCGGGAACGTCGATATCCTGGCCGGCCTGGATGATCGAACGGCGGATGGCGCGGGTGCGGGTGAACAGGTCGAACAGCTTGTCGCCATCACCCCAGCGGATCGCTCGTTGCAGCGAGGACAGATCCTCCGAGAAGCGTGCCAGCATCTCCAGGATGGCATCCTTGTTGTGCAGGCACACGTCCCGCCACATGGTCGGATCCGATGCGGCAAGGCGGGTGAAGTCGCGGAAACCCGACGCCGAATATTTGATGACTTCGGACTTCGTCACATTGGCCAGATCATCGGCCGTGCCGACGATGTTGTAGGCGATGATGTGCGGCAGATGCGAGACGATGGCGAGCGTCATGTCGTGATGCTCGGGCGTCATCGTATCGATATTTGAACCGCAGCGGCGCCAGAACTCCGACAGTTTTTCCAGTGCTTCCGGGTTGGTGTCCGGCAGCGGCGTGAAGATGCACCAGCGGTTGTCGAACAGGTCCGGAAAACCGGCATCAGGACCGGAATTCTCGGTGCCGGCCAGCGGGTGGCCGGGAATGAAATGCACGCCTTCCGGCACGAAAGGCGACATCTGCGCGACCACCGACTGCTTGGTGGAACCGACATCGGTAAGGATCGCGCCCTTCTTGAGAGCCGGTGCGATCTCCTCGGCGACAGTTCCGGAAGCACCCACAGGCACCGAGACGATGATGAGGTCGGCATCCCGTACCGCCTCCTTCGCATCGGTCGTGTAGCTATCGCCTAGCCCCAGCTCCTCGGCGCGTTTCAGCGTTTCCGGGCGGCGGGTGGAGATGGCGATATGGCGTGCAAGGCCTTCGCGGCGCGCCACGCGCGCCAACGAGGAACCGATCAGACCGATACCGATCAGGGCAATCTTTTCAAACAGAGGTTCGGACATTTCTTCAGCTTTTCAGGAATTCAGCGAGTGCAGCGACCACGCCGCGATTGGCTTCTTCGGTTCCGACCGTCATCCGCAGCGCGTTGGGAAAACCGTAGCCGGCAACGCGCCGCAGAATATAGCCTCGCTCACACAAATATTCGTCCGCCACCGGCGCCGCGTGTTTCCGGTCGTCCGGGAAATGGATCAGGATGAAATTGCCGACGCTGGGAGTCACGCGCAGACCGAGCCGGTTCAGCTCCTCGGTCAGCCACGGCACCCAGGTCTCATTGTGCTGCACCGAACGCTCGACATGGGCGCGGTCGCGTATCGCCGCCTCGCCCGCGGCAATGGCGGTGGCGCTGACGTTGAAGGGGTCGCGGACACGCTCAAGTGCGTCGACGACATGCGCCGGCGCATAGGACCAGCCGATGCGCGCGCCGCCAAGGCCGTGCACCTTGGAGAAGGTGCGTGTCATCACGACATTCTCGTTGCTCGCGACCAGCTCGACGCCGGCCTCATAGTCGTTGCGGCGCACGAACTCGGCATAAGCGGCATCCAGCACCAGAAGCACGTTCTTCGGCAGGCCCGCATGCAGGCGCCGCACTTCCTCGAAGGCAATGTAGGTGCCGGTCGGATTGTTCGGATTGGCCAGGAACACCATCCTCGTGCGTGGTGTGACGGCCGCCAGTATGGCGTCAACGTCGACAAGCTCGCCCGCTTCCTTCGCCACCACCGGCGTCGCGCCGGCTGCCAGGATGAAGATGCGGTAGGCCAGGAACCCGTGCTCGGTATAGATCGCCTCGTCGCCGGCGCCGAGATAGATGCGCGCCAGCAGCCCAAGTGCCTCGTCGGAACCGTTGAAGCACTGGATATTGGCGATGTTGAGCCCATGCGTGTCGGCGATTGCCTGGCGCAGCCTGGTCGCCTGGCCGTCCGGATAGCGCTCCAGCCCGGCGGCGGCCTCCTGCGCGGCTTCGACCGCCTTGGGCGATGGTCCGAGCGGGTTTTCGTTGGCCGAGAGCTTATGGACCTTGGCGACACCATGCGCGACGCCCTTGCCCGGCACATACGCCTCGATATCCATGATACCGGCGCGGGGTTGCGGACGAAGCGGGTCGGTTGCCTTGGTCATGTCGAAAGGTCCGTGATTGACGCCTCCGGCCGGAGGCTTTGGCGGAAATACCGTCCGCACCGCCGAATGTCGAGGAAAACCGCAACCGCGGCGAGCCTGGCCCAGTGTTCGGGCGTCATGTTCGAGCATCGATTGACGCCATCGCTTGGTCGGCGTAATAGCAGGATATGGTTCCGTGGTGATTTGGCCGGTCGGCTTGCAGCCACGTTAAATAAGTCGCTAAAGGGCCGTTTGCGATCCGTAAACCGGCTTTGCGACAGCAATGCCGGTTTTGTTTTTTGGAGTTCGCAACGTGCCGATCAAGATCCCCGATCAACTCCCCGCTCGTGAAGTTCTGGTCAAGGAAGGCGTGTCCATCATGGACGAGCAGACCGCCCTGCGCCAGGACATCCGCCCCCTGCAGATCGGCCTGCTCAACCTGATGCCCAACAAGATCAGGACGGAGACGCAGTTCGCGCGGCTGATCGGCGCCACGCCGTTGCAGGTCGAACTGACCCTGGTGCGCATCGGCAATCACAAGGCCAAGAACACGTCCGAAGAACACCTCATCACCTTCTACCAGACCTGGGAGGAGGTGAAGGATCGCAAGTTCGACGGTTTCATCATCACCGGTGCACCGGTGGAGTTGCTGCCGTTCGAGGACGTGACGTACTGGGACGAGCTCAAGCACATCCTCGACTGGACCAAGACAAACGTCCATTCGTCATTCTTCATATGCTGGGGAGCAATGGCCGCAGCCTGGCATTTCCACCAGGTTCCGAAACATACGCTGGAGGAGAAGGCATTCGGCGTCTTCCGCCACCGCAACAATGCGCCGGCCTCCCCTTATCTCTCCGGTTTTTCGGATGACTTCGCCATTCCCGTATCGCGCTGGACCGAGGTGCGGGCTGCCGACATCCCTGCGGGTTCCGGCCTTGAGTTGCTGATGGATTCAGAAGAGACAGGCCCGAGCCTGCTCGCCGAGCAGACCGGCAACAGGCTCTATATGTTCAACCACATCGAATACGACTCGACATCGCTCAAGGACGAATATGACCGCGACGTCAATGCCGGCGTATCGATCGCGGTGCCGCATGAATATTATCCAGACGACGATCCCAAGCGTCCGCCGCTCAATCGCTGGCGCTCGCACGCCCATCTGCTGTTCGGCAACTGGATCAACAGCGTCTACCAGACCACGGCCTACGATTCCGAAAATATCGGCAAGGAACGCTAGCCTACGCCGCGGCGGCGCGGTGTTCGCGGAAGGCGCACGCGATGGTGCGCAATGCGTCGCGTGACCGCTGGTCGGTCAGCGTCGAGTGCAGCACGATCTCCGAAGACGGCAGTGGCGGCAGGCTGAACTTGCGGCTCACTTCGATGGTCCCGATCGGCGCAAGCCGCTCGGAGAACACGGCCATGGCAAGCCCTGCCGACACCGCCGCCATGACCACAGACGAGCCGCCGCCCAGGAACACCTCCGTCCACGAAATGCCGGCATCATCAAGCGCGTGGGTGCCGATGTCGCGCACGCCGCATGCCGGTGACAGTGCGGCTAGCCGCACCGGCTCATCCGGCCGGCAGCGGAAACTGGGGGCGGCGAACCAGCCGAAATGCTCCGGCCCCAGCACCTCACCGTCGCGCCGATCGTCCTCGCGCCGCACGATCGCGGCATCGAGTTCCCCACGGTCGAATGCGTCGAGCAGATTGCGCGAATTATCGACCTGCACCTCGATGGTCAGCGCCGGATCATGTTGGTTCAGGCGTGCAAGCAGTGTCGTTACTTCCGGACCGGCGACATGGGCGGCGATGCCCAGCGCGAAACGGCGGGCGCAGGAGGAAAGGCCGGCAACGGCACGCTCATGCGCAGCGAGAAAGTCACGCGCCGGCTGGATGAATACCGCTCCCTCTGCCGAAAGCCGCACGTGACGTGGCGTGCGCTCGATCAGCTTGCGGCCGACCTTCTCCTCGAGACGTTTGAGTTTGACACTGATCGCCGCCTGGGTTGTGCCCAATGCATCGGCAGCGCGGGTGAAGCTCTGAACATCGGCAACCATGACAAAGGCCTGCACGGCCTCGACGTCTAGTGACAACATTGTCAGCATACCAATTTGTTATCTCTGAAATAGGTTTACATCGTATTTTCTTATGTTCAAGCTGCGACTATCTGAAACTCGAATTTCACAACGCAATTAAGCGGTGTGGGCGTGAACATCGCCTCCGCCGATGCCGGAGGTTTTGATGAATACCCCCAGTAGAAACGGCCTCGTCCTGGCGGCTGTATGTCTGTCTGCCTTGATGTTCGGCCTGGAGATTTCCAGCGTGCCGGTCATCCTGCCAACGCTGGAGCGCGTGCTGCAGGCCGACTTCAAGGCCATGCAGTGGATCATGAATGCCTACACCATCGCCTGCACCACCGTGCTGATGGCAACCGGCACTTTCGCCGACCGCTTCGGCAGGAAATTTGTCTTCGCCATTACCGTCACGGCTTTCGGCCTGACCTCGCTGATGTGCGGCCTGGCGCCCAGCACCTCGCTGCTGATTGCCGCGCGCTTCCTGCAGGGCATGGCCGGCGGCGCCATGTTCATCTGTTCCATCGCCATTCTCTCGCACCAGTTCCAGGATGGCAGGCAACGCGGCAAGGCCTTCGCCATTTGGGGCGTGATCGCCGGCATCGGACTCGGTTTCGGCCCGATCATCGGTGGCGGCATCGTCGCCTTGTCCACTTGGCAATGGGTTTTTCTTGTCCATGCGCCGCTGGCTGTGCTCTGCCTGATTCTTACCTATGTCGGGGTCACCGAATCGCGCGATCCGCAGGCCAAGAAGCTAGACATCCTGGGCATTGTGACGCTGAGTGCGGCCGTCTTCGGCCTTGCCTACTACATTACCCAAGCTCCCGATTTTGGCGGCTTCTTGAGCCCCGCCGCTCTCGGCATCGCGGTGGCCACAATCGTGGGCTTTGTCGCCTTCGTGCTGGTGGAACGCTATCACTCTCACCCGATGTTCGACTTCTCGGTGTTCAAGATCCGCGACTTCTCCGGCGCGATCGTCGGCTGCGTCGGCATGAACTTCAGCTACTGGCCATTCATGATCTATCTGCCGATCTATTTCGCGGTCGGGCTGGGTTATGACAGCACCAGGACGGGTCTTGCAGTGCTGGCATACACAGTGCCTTTCCTGGTGATGCCGCCCATCGCCCAGTACCTCCTGGCGCGTTTCAACGCCCGCATCGTCATCCCGCTCGGCCTGTTCACCATCGGCCTCGGCTTCATCCTGATGTGGCTGGGTTCTGCTTCCGAAGCGGCAAGCGGCCTCACCGTGCTGCCCGGCGCACTCGTTGCGGGCATTGGCCTCGGCCTCACAACGACGCCTGCCACCAACATGACGACCGGTTCGGTGCCGGCGAGCCGTGCCGGCATGGCCTCCGGCATCGACACCAGTGCCCGCCTGATCGCGCTCGCCATCAACATCGCCGTGATGGGGTTTATTCTTGTCGAAGGCATCCTGCATGGGCTGAAGAAGGCCCTGCCGGACGCATTCGACGGCGTCAACCTCCGTGCGATTGCCGAAAAGATCGCCGCCGGCAACACCACCGCATTGCACGACGCCAGTCAGCCGAGCCTGACCGTGCCCGCGGATATCGTCCATTCCGCACTGATCGAAGGCTTCGGCTGGGTGATGCTCTACGGTGGCCTCGGCGTCTGGGTTCTGGCAGCGCTGTCCTTCGCCATCTTCGGTTCGAGTAAGGCAGGGGCCGTTTCCACATCCGAAGTGCGCGCGGAAACGCATGGTCTCTGACTGTGTCGCCCGAAAAACCGCCCTGCGATAACAGGGGCGGTTTCCGTTCTTGGAGCGTTTCCGGTTTTTACGGAAACGCTCTGACTCTTTGTCTTACGAAATTCCGGACAGAAAACCGTTACACACTTTTCCTGGATTTGCTCTAGCTTACGCCTTCGACTTTCTCCTCGGCGCCATCATGTCTGGCCCCATTGCGCCTGGCGCCGTTTCCATTCCGCTTGCGCGCTCTTACGACCGGCGGTGGCTCCAGCGCGCCGGCCCGCACCCGCGGCGGTTTGAGCGCCGGCAGGTCCGAGCATTTGATGATGCTGAGTGAGCGCGGGAAGAAGTCGTAGTTGTGTTGGCCGCGGCCGATGTTGACGATCCCGGCCTTGGGCAGATGCTTACCCAGCATGGCGAACACGCGCTTGGCGATCGTGCCGCTGAACGTGTCCATCGCCTCGTCGATCACCACCCAGTCCGGCTTCTGCAACGCAAGCCGGGCAAAGGCGACCAGCCGCTGTTCCTCCTCGCTGAGTTCCCTGTCCCAGCGCGCATGGCGGTCGAGCGAAGAGGCAAGGTGATCGAGGCCAGCCTCGGCCAGAACGCTTGTAACCCTTGCATCGTCGATGCCCGTCATGCCGTCGATCAAGACCTCGCGCAGCGTGCCGGGCGCGAAATAGGGCGTGCGCGGAACGAAGGCGAGATTGGCGCCTGCCGGCATGCCGATGCGCCCCGCACCCCAGGGCCACAGCCCGGCCACGGCGCGGAAGAACAGCGTCTTGCCCGCACTCGGATCACCGGTGATGACCACATGCTCGCCCGGCTCAATCGTCACCGACTTTTCCGCCAGTCTCGAACAGCCAGACGTCGCCCCGACGATCAGATCCTCGAACACCATGGTGCCGTCCTTGGTCTCGAACACCTCGATATGCTGCTCGTTGCCATGCAACTGGTCGGCATCCTTCAGCGCCATGCGGAAGTCGGCGACGCGCATCAGCGTGGCACGCCAGTCGGCAATCGCGCCAATGTTGTTGACGAACCAGCGCAGCGAGGAATGGACCTGGTTGAAAGCGCCGACTGCCATCATCAGCCCACCGAAGGTGATGTCGCCGGCGAAATAGACCGGTGCCGCCACCAGGATCGGCGCGACGACGGTGATCCAGCCGTAAGTGTCGGTGACCCAGCCGAGATTGATCTGGGCACGGAAGATTCGCATGATCGAGGCGACCAGTGCGGCGAGATCGGCTGCCAGGCGTCGTTTCTCGCTCGCTTCGCCGCGCGACAGCGTGATAGCGTCGATGTTCTCGTTCACCCGCACCATGGAAAAGCGCAGGTCCGCCTCGCGCGCATAGCGGTCGCTGTTGAGCCCGATGAGCGGCCGCCCGACTAGCCAACTCAGCCAGGAAGCAATGCCGGCATAGAGGAACGCCGCCCACACCATGTAACCCGGAATGGCGATGGCGTGCCCTCCGATGTTGAAGACGAAGCCAGAGGAAAGCGCCCATAAGACGCCGATGAAGGACACCAGCAGGATGAAGGATTGCACGAGACCGACGCCAAGGTCGGTCGACAGGTCGGATAGATGCCCGACATCCTGCTGCATGCGTTGGTCTGGGTTGACGCCGATCGCCCCCGCATTGGCGACGCGGAAAGCGCGGCTCGGTTTCAGCCACTCCTCGACCAGGTCGATGGTCAGGGATTCGCGCAGCTTCAACCGGAAACGCTGATTGAGCCATTGCTGGCCGATGTTGAGCAGGAGCAATCCACCCGCGATCATCGCGAACACGACCAGTTGGTCGAGGAAAGCAGTCAAATCGCGCCGCTGCAGCGAATCGTAGAAGGGCTGGTTCCAGCGATTGAGCAGGATCTGGCCATAGGCGGTGGCGAGGATGACCACGAGAATGCCGCCACCGAAGATCAGCAGCGGACGGCGTCCCGGCGAAGCGTTCACCCCTTGCCGCACCGTTGCCACCTGATCCCGAAGGCTGCTCATTTCGGCCTGGACGGCGCCGGTGGTATCGCTCATCGCCGCTGCGCTCCTCGAGCCCCCAACTCGTCATGATCTTTTGTCTGCCGGCCGAGCCGCGTCGCGCCTTGCGGTGAAAACACCGGCACGAAGACACGCCGCGATGCGCGCTTTGCCACCGGTACGCCCTGATAGAGCCGCTTCTGTGCCGACACGGCGATGACGCCGGAAAAGATCGGCCACATACGGCGCCCGGCGCTTTCGAATAGCGATTGGAAGCGCATCATGAAACGGCGCTGTGAGGGTGGGAAATAAAGCGCGTCCGACCAGGCGGCCGGGGTAAAGTTCGCCTCCCGCAACAATTCGGCGATCTGGCCACGGGAATAAGGTCGTCCGGTACCGAAGGGCGTATGCTCGAAGCGCGCCCAGACGCCGCGCCGGTTCGGCACAACGATCACGACGTGACCAGCTGGCGCCAGCACACGCCAGACCTCATTCAGCGTCTCGCGCGGATTTTCCGTATGTTCCAGCGAGTGGATGAGCAACATGCGGTCGATAGAGGAATCCACCAGCGGCAACTCCTCGTCGAAGACCAGCGCAGTCGTCGACGGACCGGCAGGCGGCCACATCACCGCCCCCTGCGTAGCTGGCATGAAGGCAAGCGCCCGCTCCGCATCGGTGCCGAAACGCTCCAGCCATGGCAGCGCGTAGCCGAGCCCGACCAGTCTTTCGTTGGGCACGGAAGCCCAGATCGACGACAACGCCATGGTGATCGAGCGCTCGGCCAATTGTCCGAGCGGCGAGGCGTAGAAGGAGCGCAGGTCGACAATATCCGAATGCATGGGCTGGACCGTATCTGCGGGGAGGCTGGTGTCAACAAACTGCGGCGCTGATGGCCGTATCTTCCGACAAGTAGGGTCACGCCGGCATCTTTAAAGCATGTCGCGCAAAAGTGCGCAGCGGTTTTGCGATAACGACATGCGCGAGATGAAGACCTGATGTGTAAGGAGCGAATCTGAAAGATCGCGACACGCATTAAAGGGTGACAGGAACGGCCGATCACCCTATCTGTGCGGGCGACAAGGAGACCGGCGATGGCGATCGAAATCGAACAGTTCATGTGCCGTCAGGACAATTTCGGCGTGCTGCTGCGCGAGCCGAACAGCGGCGCGATGGCTCTTGTCGACGCGCCGGAGGAGGCAACCATTCTTGCCGCGGTAAAGCGCACCGGCTGGACACCGAAAATCATCCTTACCACCCACCACCATACCGATCATGTCGAGGCCAATCTGACGCTGAAGCAGCGTTTCAATCTCGAAATCATCGGTCCGGAAGCGGAAAAGACCAAAATCCCTGGCATCGACCGCACCGTAAAGGGCGGTGACAGCTTCAAGTTTGGCGAAGAGATCGTCGAGGTGATCTTCACTCCGGGCCATACTGCCGGTCACGTCTCCTACTATTTCCCGCAATCCGGCGTCGTCTTTACCGCCGACACGCTGTTTGCGCTCGGCTGTGGCCGCCTTTTCGAGGCGCCGGCGGCGGTCATGTTCGAATCGCTGAAGAAGCTCGCCGCGCTGCCAGCCGAGACAAAGGTCTATTGCGGCCACGAATACACCTTGTCCAACGCCCGTTTCGCGCTGGCCATCGACCCGACCAATTCGGCCCTGAAGGAGCGCACAGCGAAAATCGAAAAGCTCCGCGCTGCCGACAAGCCGACCCTGCCGACGACGATCGGCGAGGAGTTGTCGACCAACCCGTTCCTGCGCTGGCACGACCCGGCGATCCGCCGCCA
This sequence comes from Mesorhizobium loti, assembly GCF_002858745.1. Lineage (GTDB taxonomy): Bacteria > Pseudomonadota > Alphaproteobacteria > Rhizobiales > Rhizobiaceae > Mesorhizobium > Mesorhizobium loti_F. Next base: position 197,629 of record NZ_PJRO01000003.1, read on the forward strand.
TCTCGGCATGGAAAAGGCGAGCGACGCCGAGGTCTTCGCCGAAATCCGCAAGCGCAAGGATGTCTTCTGATCATGAAACCGGCGGAAATCGTCGCGGCCCTCGACATGCAGCCTCACCCGGAAGGTGGCTGGTATGTCGAAACCTTTCGCGATGCACCACAAGGCGGACGTGGCTATTCGACGGCAATCTATTTCCTGCTCGAACGCGGTCAGGTTTCAGCCTGGCACCGGGTCAAGGATGCCTCGGAAATCTGGCACTACCACGCCGGCGCTCCGCTGGAGCTGTCGCTGCACCGGGAGGGCCATGGCGTGACCCGCCATGTGCTGGGCGCGGATCTCGTCGCAGATCAGCGGCCGCAGATCGTGGTGCCGGCAGGCTGGTGGCAGACGGCGGCGAGCCTCGGCGACTGGACACTGGTAGGGTGCACCGTGGCACCGGGTTTCAATTTCGCTGTGTTCGAAATGGCTGCACCCGGCTGGCAGCCTTCCTAGACCAATTCCAGCAAAAGTGCGCAGCGGTTTTGCGTCCGGAATTGCGTGAGAACAAAGAGATAGAGCGTTTCCGTGAAACGGAAACACTCTATCTCGCGAGCAGGAAGCCCAGCGTGATCGCCAGTTGCGCGAGGTAATAGAGCACCCAGACCGCGTAGCGCATCCAGACCCGATGCCGTTCCATCGTCTCAGTCAGGAATTTTTCGATGGCCAGCAGCGCGTCCGAAGCCATGAACAGCACCGCGCCCGCGATCACAAGTGCGCTGTTGGTGGTTAGCGCGGTCACGCCCATGGCGAAGATGGCGGTGATGTAGACGGTGACCGGCGCTTTCAGCTGCGAGCCGATGCGTGGCCACAACAAGCGCAACATGCCGATCGCGAAAATGGCCATGACCAGGGCTGCCACGATGTGCCGGGGCGTTTCGATCAGCGCTGGCAGGCCACCGCCCGCAGCAACGAACAAGGCGACATAAGCGAGATGGGCGGCAAGAAAGCTGCCCAGTCCGCCGAGGAACGCCTTGTCGCCGTCCTGCGACAGGAACGCGTCGCCTAGCGCGCTAAGCGCCAGCGCTGCGACAAGCAGCACTGGTCCGCCTTGCAGATAAGCGAGCACGGCGAGCAGCGCGACAGCCAGCGTCTTGGCTGCCGAGCGCTTCAACGACGGCGCCCTGTCGATGGCAAAGGCATAAAGCACCGCCGCCACGATCGACAAGATCAGCGTGCCGTTCGGCGTTGCTTCGATGCCGCCTGGAAAGGGCATCATGCGCCGGCTCCGTTCTCAATTGCCCGGCGCTTGCTGAACAGCAGCGACTTCGCCGCCAGCACGGCGCCGCCGGTAATGAGCACGCAGGCAGCAAGGATGCGCAGGCTGGGTTCTGCGAAGCCGGCAATGATCAGCACCAGCGTGGACAGAAGCGGGGCCGCATAGCTCGCCGCCCCCAGAACCTGGATGTTGCCGCGCTTCACGCCGATGTCCCAGGCATAGAAGGCAGCTCCTACTGGCATCAGGCCGAGCCCGAGTACGGCCAGCCATTGGCCGGTATTTTCGGGCCACACGGTCTGCTCGAGCAGCAAATGGCAGATCAGGGACAGCACCGACGTCGCCAGGCAGAACCAGGTGACGATGGTGGTCGGCACCGACGGAAAGCGCCGCGACAGCAGCGAATAGGACGACCACAGCACTGCACAGACAACAGCCATCGCATAACCGAAGCCATAGCGCGCGTCGAAGGAAAGCCCGCCGCCTTTGGTGATGATCAGGAACGTGCCGGCAAGGCCGAGCAGCGCACCGGCGATATGGTTCCAGGCCAGCTTCTCGCCCGGCATCAGTGCTGAACCCAGCACGATCAGCAGCGGCCACAGATAGGCGATCAGGCTTGCCTCGACTGCAGGCGCGTTGCGCAGCGCTGTGAAGTAGAAGAAATGATAGCCAAACAGGCCGCCGATGCCGATCACCCACACGATCGCCGGGATCGGCTCCGGCTTGGTAGCCGGCATGAACAGCCTGGCCACGAGGCCGACACCGGTACCGATGGCGAAGGTGATCGCTGAAAGCTGGAAGGGCGGCATCGTGCCGGAGGCATCGGTGAGCAGCGCCAGCAAGGCCCACATCGCCACGGCCGAGAAGCCTATCAGTGTCGCGCGCCCCATATCCCCTCCGGAGGCGCGTCTTTGCGCGCCTAGCTTTTCGCCTCGAACCGTCGCGCCTTGACGGTGATCGTGCCGATCTCCGTACCGACGGTGGCGTGGATCGGCGCATATATCCCGGTTTGGCCGAGCGGCGCAAACGTCACCATGATCTTCGAACGGTCGCGCAGAAACTTCAACGCCTTGCGCCGCTGTGCATAGCCGGACACCGGTTGGAAGGTCATGCGGCAGGTCACGGTCGGCCCCTGATAGCCCTTGACGGCCATCTTGCCCTTGGTAACCGGCGTCAGCACCAGATTGGCGCGCATCTCGCCGTCATACATCTTCACCGTGCGTCCGCAGACCCCATCCAGGCTGTCGGCGCGGATGACTGTGGCAGCGATCGGATCGGTCACACCCTTCAGGTCGCCGGTGCCAAGCGGCAGCCAGTCGTCGCCGCGTGGCTTCGGTGGCGGCAAAACCTTGGAGGAGGAGACCGTGCCGCCGGAAAAGCGGATATCCACCATCGAGACCTTCTTGCCAGACGTATAGTCCGCACGGAATGCCTGCGGCTGGACGCCGGCGCGCGAAAAGCTGCCGGTCGCCGTCAGCGTGCCCGTGGTATCGTCGAAGATCAGCGCCAGGCCGGCTGCCGAGGCGTTGCCGTCGATCGTGTATTTGTCGCCCTCATAGCGGCTGTCGAAGCTCGACCGCGCCACGGTGATGCCGAGGAAGGAAATCGTGTATTCACCATGAAAGGCTTCTGCAGCGGAGGCAGCAGATGTGGCAAAAAGGGTGCCGGCAAGCAAAGCAGCAAGGACAAAGGTCGGGCGCGGCATCGAAACGTCGGTCCTTTCAAGATTGGCTCTAAAAACAGCCTGGATGTCCCTACCGGTTTTCTCAAGCGGCCAAATCCGGCGAATCTATGGGGCGCCGTCAAGGCATTTGATGATCTTGCGCATGGCTTGTCCTTCAACGCCGCAAATGCTGTTGCGTTGCACCATCAGCCTGTGAAATATGCATCCTGCAAACGCCGGCGAGCCGGCGAACCAAAATTTGACCCGGAGAGGCCCGATGAACGCTCCCGCAGCAGCTTCCACCACTTTCGTTCCCTTGCGCCTTGCCGGCCGTTCACTCACCGTCCAGGCGGTCGCGGTCTTCCTGGGCACGCTGTTCCTCGCGGCGTCCTCCTGGATCGAGGTGCCGATGTTCCCGGTGCCGATGACCATGCAGACTTTCGCCGTCACGCTGGTCGGCGCGCTGTTTGGCTGGCGTCTGGGCCTCGTCACTGTTCTCGCCTGGCTGGGTGAGGCCGCCATCGGCTTCCCGGTTCTCGCTGGTGGTGGCGGCGGCATCGCCTATTTCGCCGGCCCGACCGCCGGTTATCTCGCCGCCTTCCCGATCGCTGCTGCTTTCGTCGGCTGGCTGGCCGAGCGTGGCTGGACCGCCGAAGGTCGTCTGGTTCGCAGCGTCGTCGCCATGCTGGCCGGCAATGCCTTCATCCTGGTGTTCGGCACGCTGGTGCTGGCCGGCATGATCGGCCCGGAAAAGGCCTATACTTTCGGCTTCGCCCCGTTCGTGCTCGGCGGCATCCTGAAGGCTGTGCTGGCCACCGCGACCATCGAAGCGGTGCGCCGCGGCAAGATCTCGCTCTGATATCTGTTTTCGCGGAGCTGACGTGACCGTCCGCATCCGCGCTCATCACCTGCTGTGCATGCTGACTTATGTCGGCAAAGGCTACAGCGAAGCCTTCACGAAAGGCTACGACAACGTGGTGCAACGACTGAGCAACGGCGAGGACATGCTCCTCGTCGCCGGCCCGGACGACATCTGCCGGCCCCTGCTGGGTAACACCGACCCCCATTGTTTCTGGGACACCGTACCCGAACGCGATCGGCTTGCCGCCAATGCGGTTGAGACCCTGATCGGTCGCCCGATCCATGACGGCGAGCGCTTTTCCCTCGATGCATCGATGCTACAACGCATGCGCGAGGCTTTCCACGCCGGAACCACACGGCAGGCCTGTCACGGCTGCGAATGGTTCGATCTATGCAGCACCATCGCTGATTCCGGCTTCACCGACGTGCGGCTCAATCGCCACCGCATGTCCACTTAACCGCGCCGGTCACTGTACCCTCGTACACCAATCCTGGACATCCAGGCCTGCCTCTCTGAGGACAGGAAGCTCTGCTACAGCAGCCTCATGCCTCTCTGCTACAGCAGCCTCATGCCTCTCTGCTACAGCAGCCTCATGCCTCGCGCTTGAAATAATAGAGTACGTACTCTATTATTGAGGACGCTCTCTCGCCGCCGAAGGTTCGCTTCACCAGATGCCGCCCTCCAAACGCCGCCCCATCCTCTTGGCCATGTCGCTCGTGCTGCTGTCACCTCTCGTCGGCGAGTGGCTCCTTGGCAATCAGCCCATAACGGGCCTCGGCGCCATCGTTCTGCTTGCGCCCATGTACGGATGTGGCGCGCTTCTGGTCCGCGAGACTTCACGGCATCTCGGCCGAGGCTGGCTGACGATTTTTCTCCTTGCCGCCGCTTACGCACTGCTGGAAGAAGGCCCAATCGACCAGATGCTCTGGAACCCGCATTATGGCGGCATCGACATGGCCGCAGCCTATGCCGATACGCACCTCGATGCGTTCGGCACAAGCATCAGTCTCATCCAGGATGTGCTCACGCTCCACACCATCTGGAGCATCGCGGTGCCAATCGCCTTGATCGAGGCTTTCGACCCGACGCCAGCGCGTCCCTGGCTCGGACCGTTCGGCCTTGCCATTGCCGCGGCGATCTTCGTTGCCGGCTCCGCCTTCTTGACCTTCAGCCAGATCGAATCGGAAAAGTTCATCGCCACTCCGAGCCAGTTAGCCGCCGCTGGCTGCGCCATCTTCGTCCTTGCGGTTGCTGCTTTTGCAATTCCGGCACCATCACATCAGGCAACAGTGATGGCCCCCTCGCCGCGAACTGTTGCCTTGGCGAGCTTTTTCCTCACCAGCCTGCTGATGGCGCGAGATTTCATTGCCGAACTGACCTCGAAATGGTTCGTCGTCGGGCTGTGGTTCATTCCCATCGTAGCCGGCGTCGTCCTGATCCTGCAGTGGTCGCGTTCTCCGCAATGGATCCCAGCTCACAAGACCGCTGTCGCTGGTGGTGCCTTGATGACCTATGTCTGGGTCGGGTTCCTGCAGGCTCAGTCTCTGGATATCCCCGTCACGGTTGCGTTGACTGGCAACATCATATTCGGCCTGGGCGCGATCCTCTTGTTCTTCCTGGCGATGCACGCCGCACGCCGGATGACTTGAGATGAGGCCTTGAAAACACTGTTCCATCGGTGATAGGTCGCGCAGGCATGCGGGGATCGAGGCCCGCAAGCTGCATCGCCACTGGTGTCAGGCCGGTTCCTAAGCCGAACAACGCTTGACGCCCCCGCGAAATGCCACTATGGAACGCCAACTTTTCCATGAGGCCGCCGACAGCATTGCGCGCCATACGGCGCGGCTTGAAGGTTTGGCTCGGTAAGAACTGAAGGTAGCAAAAATGTCCCGCGCTTGCGAACTCACCGGCAAAGCCGTCCAGACCGGCAACAATGTGAGCCACGCCAACAACAAGACCCGGCGCCGCTTCCTGCCGAACCTGGTCAATGTCACGCTGATCTCGGAAGCGCTGAACCAGAACGTGCGCCTGCGCATTTCGGCCAACGCGCTGCGTTCGGTCGAGCATCGCGGCGGTCTCGACGCGTTCCTGGCCAAGGCCAGCGAGAAGGAGCTGTCGCAGCGCGCCCGTCTGCTCAAGAAGCAGATCGCCAAAAAGACGGCAGCCCAGGTCGCGGCCTGATTGCTTTCAGGCGGGGGACGACCGCCTGGGCATCGGAATGACCTGCTTATAGCTTGAACAGTCCGATGCTCGAACGAAGGATGTGCCGCCCGTCCCGGCCAGGCGCTCCGCTGGTTCCATTACCCAGGATAAAAAAATGCAGTTTCTTTCCAGATATCTGCCCTTCGTCGCCGCCATGGCGCTTGTCGTCCTGGCCTCGAACATCCTCGTTCAGTTCCCGATGCAGGGCCAGGTCGGTGCGCTGTCGCTGGCCGATATCCTGACCTGGGGCGCCTTTACCTATCCTTTCGCCTTCCTCGTCACCGACCTGGCCAACCGTCGCTACGGGCCGGCTGTGGCGCGCCGGATCGTCTTCGTCGGCTTTATGGCTGCGGTCGTCTGCTCCATTGTCGCGCCGCCGCTTCTGTTCCGCGCCGGCCTGATCGAGTTCGACACAGCTGCCGCTCGCCTGGTGCGTATCGCCTGCGCTTCCGGTGCCGCCTTCCTCACCGCGCAGCTCCTGGATGTCACTGTGTTCAACTGGCTGCGCCGCCAGAGCTGGTGGCGTGCGCCGATCTTCGGGACACTGGTTGGTTCGGTGTTCGACACGCTGATCTTCTTCTCGATCGCCTTTTCCGCGGCCTTCGCCTTCATCGGCCCCGACGACGCTTTCGCGCTGGAGAACGCGCCACTGCTTGGCCTGTTCTCGGTGGAAACCACGCGCTGGCTGTCCTGGGCACTGGGCGACCTGTCGGTGAAGCTGATCATCGCCATCTTCGCACTTATCCCCTACCGCCTGATCGCAGCACGCTGGAGTCAGCCGGCAACGGTCCAGCCTTGATTCCCTGGGAACAGCTCGACGCCGCCAGGACGCCAGATGGCAAACAGGAGCTGCGGCTGAAACGGCGCGGCACCGAGTTCTCCATTATGCTTGGCGCCAACGAGTTGATGAACAGCCGCCTCAGCGGCTCGGAAGAAGCGCTCGCCCGCCTCTCGCTGGAGAAACTCGGCAAACGCGACGGCGTTCACGTCCTGATCGGCGGGCTTGGCATGGGTTTTACCCTGCGCGCCGCTCTCGCCGAACTTGGCGGCGATACCAAGGTCACCGTCGCCGAACTCGTACCGGCCGTGATTGCCTGGGCACGCGGACCGATCGCCACGATCTTCAACGGCTGTCTCGACGATCCGCGCGTCACCGTCAGGCAAGGCGATGTCGTCCGCTTGATCGATGCCGCCGGCCACGACTTCGATATCATCCTGCTCGATGTCGACAATGGGCCAGAAGGGCTGACCCAGGACAGCAACGACACACTCTACAGTTTCGCCGGCCTCAAGGCTGCGCGCGACGCGCTCAAGCCGGGCGGCGTGCTTGCCGTCTGGTCCTCCGGTCCGGATCGCGGCTTCACCCGCCGCCTGCAACAATGCGGCTTCGCCGCCGAAGCCGTCTCCGTGCGCGCCCACGGCAAGCGTGGTGCCAAGCACACCATCTGGCTCGCCGTTAATCCGCGTTAGCATCTCATTTCTGAAATTCGGTGGAGTTCGAGACGAACTTCGAAATAACGATGCGATGGCGATCTCGCAACGAACTGCTTGCCGCTGGCTCTACCAGCGGATCGATGATGGTGTTTTTCTCTGCTCTCAACGGACCGCCGGAGAAATCATGGTCACCTGTTACCTGCGCTATATCCTCAATCCCGCGCGACTGAAGGAGTTCGAACACTACGGCAAGCTGTGGATCCCGCTTGTCGAAAAATTCGGCGGTAACCACCACGGCTATTTCATGCCCTCGGAAGGAGCGAGCAATGTGGCACTCGCCCTGTTCAGCTTCCCCAGCCTGGCAGCCTATGAAGAATACCGGACAAAGGCCGCAACGGATCCGGAGTGCCAGGCCGCCATGCGCTACTATGAGGAAACCCAGTGTTTCCTGAGTTACGAACGTTCTTTCTTCCGCCCAGTCTTTGACTGACGGAACCTTCAACTGACGGAACCAGGCCAAAATGACGATCGTTTTGAAGGTGCTTGGCGAAGCCGAGCGCAAAGCCATCATTGCTCTCAGCGTAGCCGATGACCAGGACGACTTCGTCGCGACCAACGCCGAATCCCTGGAGGAGGCCGACGAGAACCCCGCCTGCGTGCCGCTCGGCATCTTCTCAGGCGACGAGCCGGTCGTCATCGACGACCTGGTCGGCTTCGCCATGTACACGCTCGACGCAGACGACGGAAATTGGTGGATCTACCGCCTGATGATCGACCAGCGCTTCCAGAAGCGCGGTTATGGTCGCGCCGCCTTGCGAGCGGTGGTCGAGAGGATGTCGGCTATTCCCGGTTGCGGCGCGGTCTATCTCAGCGTCGTGCAGGAGAACCGGACCGCAGCCGCATTCTATCGCCAGGAGGGCTTCCGAGAGACCGGACAGATCCTGGACGATGAGATCATCATGCGCCTTGATCTCGCAAAAACCTGACAGCGGAAGTATTGCCGATAGGGATCATCTCGCAGGCTGCAGTGATCCGAAGAAGCCGATGATGCTCTCTATGCGGCTGCCGTCCGGGCTGAACATGGCGATATCGAGGCCCTCAGGCAGTTCGGTACCGTCGGCCTCGACGACACGCCAGCCGAAACGCGCGATACCGTGATGACTGTCGACCGCTGTGGTGCGCACGATCCTCGCGCCAGGACGACTGGCTCTCACCCTGACGATGTGGGCAAGCAACTCCTCCGCGCTCGTCGTGTTCGCGCGGGGATCCGTATACGTCGCACCCTTGGCCCAAACGCCATGCAGGAGCGTCGCGCGCCGCGCATCGTCGGGCTCATTCCAGACAGCGCAATAGCGATCGATCAGGTCCGTGGCATTTGAGGGCATCGGCGAGCCTCGAAGCGAGCAGGCCCCCAATCTAACACCGGTACAGCGCCCCTCTCAATCCTCGGTGAGGATGAACTCCAGGTAGAGATTGCGCTGCAGGATCGAGTGGTTGTCGTCGGAAACGAGCGAGACGATCAGCTTGCCGTCCTCGCGGCGCCAGACATCCATACCTTCCATGTTGTCGATCTGGTAGGCCATGTCAGCCTCCAGAAGCACCGCTCCATCGGCGATCTTGCCTCTGGCGATTTCGGCACCGGCAATACGGCGCAAACGCATCTTGACGCCACCGGCCATCGAGAAGGAACGCTCCAGGAGCAACAGATCGCCGCCGGGAAGGAACGCGCCGTCGGTAATGTCGAACTCGCCGTTGCGCTTGACCGTGAAGATACCTTTTCCGGGTCCTTCGATGACGGCAGCATAAATGTTGCCATCCTTGTCGAGGCTCTTTTCGGATACGACCACCAGCGCGCCTTTCAGCGGCCCGTCGACTGGCGCGCGCGTCACCGTCTCGAAGCCGCGGTTCCTGCGCAGCTCGTTCTCGGGCACGACGAAGTCGAGCAGCTTGAACGGCGCCTTCATACCGGCCGGGTCGATCCTGAACTGCGCAACGCGATGGTTGCGCTCGAAGCCGACGGTTGCGATGCCATCCTTGACATTCAGGCCTTCGGCATCGACTTCCCATTTCTTGTCGATCGGCTGCCCGGCCTCGTCCACCATCTGCTGCATGGTGAAGTTGAAGATGGCGAATGGCTGGCCTTGCGCCATGCGTGCAATCGAACCGAAATACCAGAAGCCGGTATCGGTCACGCCGATGAAATCGCTGCCAGGGTTGAGGAAACGGAAGGCCGACAGTGCGCCGAAATCGCGCAACGAGCCGGTCATCTCCAGCCCGCCGACAAACTCCAGCGGTCCGAACTTCCGCTCATCCCTGCCGATATGGAACTGCGTGATCTGCCGCACGCTGATCTCGACCGGTTCGACAGCCTGGCGGCCGGCGGTGAAAGCCGGTGAAGTGGTAAGGAAGCCGAGAATGAAGACAGAAAAGAGCCGCAGCCGCCCTAGAGCGTTTCCGTCTTTCACGGAAACGCGGAAACGCTCTAACCCTTTGTTTTTACGCAATTCCGGACGCAAAAGCGCTGCACATTTTTGCTGGAATTGCGCTAGCATCGACGCCCGCCCTGAACGGCTCACGAAGCGCGCCTGAAGCCGCCGCGGCGCATGTCGCGCGCGGTTTCCTCACCAAACAGTGAGGCAAGTTGCTCGGTCATGGCACCGGCGAGTTCTTCGGCATCGACGATGGTGACGGCGCGGCGATAATAACGCGTGACGTCATGGCCGATGCCAATGGCAAGCAGTTCCACCGGCGAACGATCTTCGATCAGCTCGATGACGGCGCGCAGATGCCGCTCCAGATAGTTGCCCGGGTTGACCGACAGGGTGGAATCGTCGACCGGCGCACCGTCGGAGATCATCATCAGGATCTTGCGCTGCTCCGGCCGCGCGATCAGCCGGTTGTGCGCCCACAGCAGCGCTTCGCCGTCGATATTTTCCTTGAGCAGGCCTTCGCGCATCATCAGGCCGAGATTGCGGCGCGCACGCCGCCAGGGCGCATCGGCCGACTTGTAGACGATGTGGCGCAGGTCGTTGAGGCGACCGGGTGCCGGCGGCTTGCCATCCTTCAGCCACTTCTCGCGTGCTTGCCCGCCCTTCCAGGCCCGCGTCGTGAAGCCCAGGATCTCCACCGAAACGCCGCAGCGCTCCAGGGTGCGCGCCAGAATGTCGGCGCAGGTCGCTGCCACCGTGATCGGCCGGCCGCGCATGGACCCTGAATTATCGAGCACCAGCGACACCACCGTGTCGCGGAACTTGGTGTCGCGCTCCTGCTTGAAGGAGAGCGGCTGCATCGGATCGATGACGACGCGCACCAGTCGCGCCGGATCGAGATAACCTTCCTCGAGGTCGAAATCCCAGGAGCGGTTCTGCTGCGCCATCAGCCGGCGCTGCAGACGATTGGCCAATCGGCCCACAACGCCCTGCAGGTTGGCAAGCTGCTTGTCGAGGAAGGCGCGCAGACGGTCGAGCTCCTCCTCGTCGCACAATTCCTCGGCGCCCACCGTCTCGTCAAAGGCAGTGGTAAAGACCTTGTAGTCAACGTCCTTCGAAATCGTGGCGAAGGGATTGTCGTTGCGCTTGGCTTCGCCCGGCGTCTCGGCGTCGGCCTCTTCTTCGTCGGACAAATCCTGCGAAGTAGCATCCGTGGCCTCGGCCTCGGCGGAGTCCTCGTCATCGTCGGAAGCGTCGGCGTCTTCGGCCTGCGACTGGTCGGAGCCGGAATCGTCCTCGCCGCCTTCCTCGCTCTGTTCCTCGCCTTGCGGCTGGTTGTCGTTGTCGTCCTCGCCGTCTTCGGTTTCCTGGTCGTCGCCGAGCTCTTCGGCCATTTCCATGGAAACGAGCATCTCGCGCACGACGCGGGCGAAGGCCTGCTGGTCCTCCAGCTTGCCGGCCAGTCCGTCGAGATCGGCACCGGCCTTGTCCTCGACCCAGGGGCGCCAGAGATCGACCATGCGTTCGCCGCTCTTCGGCACCGCGCGGCCGGTCAGCTTTTCGCGGACCATCAGCGCCAGCGCTTCCTCGAGCGGTGCGTCGGCGCGGTCGCGCACGTCGGCCAAGTTAGCCTTGGTGTATTTGTCCTCCAGCATCGTGCCGATGTTGTCGGCAACGCCGGCCATCATGCGCGAGCCGATCGCCTCGACACGGGCCTGTTCGACCGCGTCGAAGATGGCGCGCGCCTGCTTGCCTTCCGGCGCCAGCTTGGTGTGGATGCGGGTATCATGACAGGCGCGTTTCAGCGCCATGGAATCGCCTAGGCCGCGGGTCACCGCGATATCGATGGACGACGCCTTCTTCGGCAGCTCCGGCAAGCGAGCACGGCTGCCAGCCAGCGCGGGTCGTTCCTTGGCAAAGCCGACTTCCATCTCCTTGTCGCCGGAAATGGCACGCATGCACACGGTCACGGCACGCTTGAAGGCATCCGTGTCCGAGCCGTTCTTCGGCTTGTTGCGCGTGTTGTCGCCGGGGCCGGCCATGGAATTTCCTGTTTAGCCAAGCACCACGTTGGCAGCGCTTTCCGGCAGATCCTCACCGAAGGCACGCTGATAGAACTCGGCCACCACCGAACGCTCCAGCTCGTCGCACTTGTTGAGGAAGGTCAGCCGGAACGCCATGCCGACATTGCCGAAGATCTCGGCGTTTTCGGCCCAGGTGATCACCGTACGCGGGCTCATGACGGTCGACAGGTCGCCATTGATGAAGGCCGAGCGCGTCATGTCGGCGACGCGCACCATCTTGTTGACGATGTCCTTGCCCTTGTCGTTCTTGTAGTGCTTGGCCTTGGCCAGCACGATGGCGACTTCGTTGTCGTGTGGCAGATAGTTCAGCGTGGTCACGATCGACCAGCGGTCCATCTGCGCCTGGTTGATCTGCTGCGTACCGTGATAGAGGCCGGTGGTGTCGCCGAGGCCAACCGTGTTGGCGGTGGCAAACAGACGGAATGCCGGATGCGGGCGGATGACGCGGCTCTGGTCAAGCAGCGTCAGGCGGCCCGACGATTCCAGCACGCGCTGGATGACGAACATCACGTCCGGGCGGCCAGCATCATACTCGTCGAAGCAGAGGGCGACATTGTGCTGGTAGGCCCAGGGCAGGATGCCATCACGGAATTCGGTGATCTGCATACCTTCCTTGACGACGATCGCGTCCTTGCCGACGAGGTCGATACGGCTGACATGGCTGTCGAGGTTGACGCGCACGCACGGCCAGTTGAGGCGGGCGGCAACCTGTTCAATATGCGTCGATTTGCCGGTGCCATGATAGCCCGACACCATGACGCGGCGGTTGTAGGCAAAGCCGGCCAGGATCGCCATGGTGGTGTGCTGGTCGAATAAATAGTCCGGATCGATGTCCGGCACGTGCTCGGTGGCCACCGAATAGGCAGGCACGACCATCTTGGATTCGAAGCCGAATTTTTCCTTCACCGACACCGTCGTGTCGGGCAGGTTGGCGATATCACGATCGACCTTGTTCATGCGTCTCAACGTCTCCACAGGCGAAGCTTTGCGCTTCGCCGGCAACCCAAATTGTTCGGGGCGGTCATAAAACCTTTTCCAACCCGAGGATAGTTGGAAAAAGGCACGACCTCAGTTCAGCTTGAGCTCAACACAGGCCTGCCTGCTTGAGCACGCGATAGGCTTGCAGCACATCGCGGAACCGGTCTTCCGAACCTCTGTCGCCACCATTCGCATCCGGATGGTGGCGTTTCACGAGTTCCTTATACCGCGCCTTGATGTCTTGGCCAGTCGCCTTTGTGTCAAGGCCAAGCGTTTCCAGCGCCTTGGCCTCAAGCGGCTTCGCCTTGCGTTCGCGCGGGGTGCCGTGGTCGCGTGGTTCGTTGAACAGGTTGTACGGGTCGCGCATGCGATTGTAGTAGCCGGCGCGACCGGAGCGCTGCTTCGCGAAATCCGGGGCGGTATGCGCGCCGCCATTCGTGCCCATGGTCCAGGTCGGGCGATGCCCGGTCATCGCCTCCTTCTGGAAACGCGCGATCTCGGAATTGGGAACGCCGGAAAAATAATTGAAGCCCTTGTTGTATTCGCGCACGTGGTCGAAGCAGAACTTGAAATACTGACCCTCAGCCATGCGTCCCACCGGCGCGCGGTGCGTGCCAGGCTCCTTGCAGCCGTCCCACTGGCAAACCGGCGCGCGCGATTTCAGCTCCGCGTCCTTTTCCGGGCGAATGCGGAGTTTTTCGAAATATTTTGGATAGGGCTTCATCTGACCCCATTTATGGGCTGTTCGCCCGGCGATACAAGAATTGACATTTCGACGATCATCGCCCTAACCCCTGAATCGCGGCTTAAACAGGGCGAACAGCAGCCGGCTGGCGACGAAAAATATTGGCGATCACGCCTATGTGGTGAAGGAGAACGGCAATGTCCATGCAGACGGCGATGGAAAAAAAGCTCACTGACGCTTTTACGCCCGAAAGACTGGCCGTCGTCAACGAAAGCCACCTTCATGCCGGCCATCACCATGTCGAGAGCGGCCATCATGCCACCTTCGATGGGACCGGTGAGACACATTTTCGCATCCGCATCGTTTCGCCTGCCTTTTCTGGCCTGAGCCGTATCGAGCGCCACCGCGCCGTCAACGCCCTGCTGGCCGATGAGCTGAAGGCTGGCCTGCATGCCCTGGCCATTGAACCCGCCGCGCCCGGTGAAAAGACGCGCTGGTAGTCCAAAACTTGAAACACTTTTCCCGCCGTAGAAACTAGACGGCTTCTCTTCTGGTTGGGAAACTCCCAGGCTGGGGGAGACCAGCAAGATGCCACTTCACACACGATTGGTAGCGGAGGCGCTGGCGACGGCGTTGCTGCTCGCCACTGTTATCGGCTCGACCATCATGGGCACGACATTGGCGCCGGACAATCCGGCCTTTGCCCTTTTTGTCACCTCGACTTCCACCGGCGGCATGCTGTTCGTGCTGATTTCGGCCTTCGGACCGGTGTCGGGCGCACATATCAATCCCGTCGTCAGCCTCGGACTTGCCGCCACCGGCGACTTCGCCTGGCGTGAATGCCTTCCCTACATCGTTGCCCAGATCATCGGTGCAGTCATCGGGATATGGATGGCACATGCGATGTTCGAACAGCCGATGCTGCAGCTTTCCGCGACAGCGCGCGATAGCGCCGGCATGTGGCTTTCGGAAGCGGTGGCGACCTTCGGCCTGCTGCTGGTCGTCCTCAGCTGCGCCGCTCGCAAGCCCACCGCGATTGCTGCGGCGGTCGGTCTCTACATCGCCGCCGCCTATTGGTTCACGGCGTCCTCGTCCTTCGCCAATCCTGCCATGACCTTGGCGCGCGCCTTCACAGCAACGGCAGCGGGCATCCGGCTCGCCGATGTCGCCGGCTGGATTGCAGCTCAATGCCTCGGCGCCGTTGCGGCATACCTTGCCGCGCGCCTGTTCTGGCCGAAAGTTACTGTACCTTCGGAACTTCCTGCTGCTGAATTTCAACGGACGCCGGCCTGATCCTGATCCGCGCGATGCGGTTCTTGTCGCGCTTCATCACCAGGAAGCGCTTACCGTGGAAAGTGAAAGCCTGCTTCTCCACCGGGATCGACTGCGCTTCGTGAATAATGAGGCCAGCAATCGTCGTGGCCTCTTCGTCCGGCAGTGCCCAACCCATAGCCCGGTTGAGGTCGCGGATCGACACCGTGCCTTCCACCACCACGGAGCCGTCGGCCTCCTGCTTCACGCCCTGGACATCGATGTCGTGCTCGTCGGATATTTCGCCGACGATTTCCTCGATGATGTCTTCCAGCGTCAGCAGGCCTTCCACCTCGCCATACTCGTCAACGACGATGGCGATATGGGCCCTGCGGCGCAGGAAGGCGTTGAGCTGCTCCTCCAGACTGGTCGTGTCCGGCACGAACCACGGCTTGGCCGCGATCTTCAGGATGTCGATCCGCGAAAAGTCGTTGTCCACCTCGTTGAGCGCGCGCAACAGGTCCTTTGCGTGCAGGATGCCAACGATGTTGTCGAGCGAGTTCTTCCACAGCGGCAGCCTCGTGTGCGGACTCTGTAGCACTTCGCGAACGATCGCTTCAGGCGCGTTGTCGGCATTGACGGAGCGCATGTTGGTGCGGTGAACCATGACGTCGGAGACTTCCAGCTCGCGCAGCGCCAGAAGTGCCTCGACGCGATTGCGGTCCTCCTTCATGGCTTTCGCCTCGCTGCGCAGCCGCGAGATCACCGCCCGCGCCTCCTGCTGGGTCAGGCGCCGCCGTTTCAGGCTGATCAGTTGCAGGCCGAAGGAAGCAAGCAGCGGCTTGCGGAAAAGGATGGCCAGCAGCGCGAGAACGACCAGCCCGCCGGCAGCGATCCATCCCGCCGTCCCGGTCATTCGAGACTATCCCGCAGGAAAGCCACCACTTCCGAGGCGGGCACATCCTTGGCGATGAAGGATTGCCCTATGCCGCGCGTCAGGATGAAGGTCAGCGCGCCGCGCGATACTTTCTTGTCCTGGGTGATATAGTCGAACAGTTTTTCCGGCCCCGGCAGGTCGCCCGGAATGTCCGCGACACGCGTCGGCAAGCCGACGGTCTTCAGGTGGGCCTCGACGCGCCTCGCGTCGTCTGGACTCGCCAGATTCAGCCTCGCGGAGAAGCGGTGCGCCAGCACCATGCCGATCGACACGCCTTCGCCATGCACCAGCCTTGCACCGTCGTAGGCCGTCGCGGCTTCCAGCGCATGACCAAAAGTGTGGCCAAGATTGAGCAGGGCGCGGTCGCCTGTCTCGAATTCGTCGCGCGCCACCACATCGGCCTTGGCGCGGCAGGCTTCGGCGATCGCCTCGATGCGGGCATCGCCGCCGGAGAAGACCTCCTGCCAGTTCTTTTCCAGCCAGGCAAAGAAGGCCGGCCGGTCGATCAATCCGTATTTGGCGAGTTCCGCATAGCCGGCGCGGAATTCGCGGATCGGCAGCGTATCGAGCACGCCGCTGTCGGCCAGCACAAGTTTCGGCTGGTGGAAGACGCCGATCAGGTTCTTGCCGCGCGCGCTGTTGATGCCGGTTTTGCCGCCGACGGAGGAATCGACCTGGGCAAGCAGCGAGGTCGGGACCTGCACGAAGTCCATGCCGCGCCGCACGATGCCGGCGGCAAAACCGGCGAGGTCGCCGATGACGCCGCCGCCGAATGCCACGACCGCGTCGCGGCGCTCCAACCTGGCGCCTAGAACCGCGTCAACGACCTCCTGCAGATGGCCGAAGCTCTTGGTCTTTTCGCCGGCAGGCAGCGCGACAGTAGCGGCAACGGTCACGCCGCCGCTTTCCAGCCCGTTCTTCAACGTCTCAATATGGCGTGCCGCCACATTCTCGTCGGTGACAATTGCCACCCGTGTGCCCGGCAGGCGGGCCGAGACAGCCTCGCCCGCTCTGTCGATCAGACCCGGTCCAATCAGGATGTCATAGGCGCGGTCGCCCAGGCCGACCTCGACGGTGACAGTCTTGCTCATGCCTGCCCCTCGCCGACGGCAGCCGTCGTCTGGATGCTGAAATGACCGCAGAGCGCCGCAACCACTTCCTCGGCGATCACTTCCTTGCGTTCGTCGCGGGTCGGCACGGTGATGTCTGCCAGCGCATAGGTTGGATAACGGTCATCCATCAGTTTCTGCAGCGTGGAGCGTGGATTGGCGGTCTTCAGGAGCGGGCGGTTCTGCTTCTTGGAAACCCGCTCCATCAGAAGATCGAGATCGGCTTTCAGCCACACCGAAATGCCCTGCGCGGCGATCGCTTCGCGTGTCTGCGCGTTCATGAAGGCCCCGCCGCCGGTGGAAAGCACCTGCGGTCCCTGCTCCAGCAGGCGCAAGATAACCCGCTGCTCGAGCGCGCGGAATTCTGCCTCGCCATAACGTTCGAACAGCTCCGGGATGGTCATGCGCGACACATCCTCGATCTCCTGATCACTGTCGATGAAGGTGAGCCCGAGAGCCCCTGCCGTCTTGCGGCCGATCGCCGTCTTACCGGCGCCCATCAACCCGACAAAGACGATGGAGCGGCCACCGAGCCGCTCGATCAGCGCGGCACGGCTTTCGTCCTGCGAAATGGCGGCTTGCGGGTTCATTGCCGGCGTATCGACATGAAAAGCCCCTTTGCGTCAAGCGGCGCACGTCGCGAACCACCCTTGAAATGGCGGATTCGCCGTCCCATAACGGGACGTCTCCGGCAACACCATAGAATCAAGGCGCAATCCGAACCCATGCCGACCCTGCTCCGCCTCGTCGTAACCCTGGCGATCCTGGCCGGCCTTACCTATGGCGCGATGTTCGCGCTGGTGATGTTCGTTTCGCCCAAGCAGGCCGAGCTCTCGGTACGCATCCCTGCCGAAAAGCTCAACCCGAAGAAAAACTAATGCGCATTGCGATCTTTCAGATTCGCTCCTTGCGCATTAGGTCTTTGATTTCACGCATGTCGTTATCGCAAAACCGCTTCGCACTTTTACGCGACATGCTTCGGCCAGCGAAAGAGCCTGCGCCATGAGCAGTGCCGCCCGCATCGAAGCCTTCCTCGAGATGATGAGCGCCGAGCGGGGTGCGGCTGAAAACACGCTGGCCAGCTATCGCCGCGATCTCGACGACGCAGCTTCCGCGATCAAGGGTGGCCTGGCCAATGCAGCTCCTGGCGACATCCGGAGCTATCTCGACGGCATCGCAGCCCAGGGCTTCGCACCGACCTCGCAGGCGCGCAAGCTTTCGGCCCTGCGTCAGTTTTTCAAGTTTCTCTATGCCGAGGGCCTGCGTCAGGACGACCCCACCGGCACGTTGGATAGCCCGAAGAAGGGGCGTCCGCTGCCGAAGACGATGGGCGAGGCTGAGGCCGGTCGTCTGCTCGACCGCGCAGCCGCCGAGGCGGCGGAGCCGCCGCCGGGCAGCGACCGGCTTGCCGCGCTCAGGCTGCATGCGCTGGTGGAAGTGCTCTACGCCACCGGTTTGCGCGTTTCGGAACTGGTTGGCCTGCCGGTGACGGTGGCGCAGCGCGACGATCGTTTCTTCATGGTGAGGGGCAAGGGCAACAAGGAGCGCATGGTGCCGCTTTCAGCCAAGGCCCGCGCTGCCATGACCGCCTGGCTTGCCGCGCGCGCCAAGGTGCCTGCCTACGCCGAGAGCCCTTTCCTGTTTCCATCCTCATCCGACAGCGGTCATCTGCCTCGCCAGGTCTTTGCACGCGACCTGAAAGGTCTAGCCGCTCGCGCCGGCATCGCCGCGTCGAAGATATCGCCGCACGTGCTGCGGCATGCCTTTGCCAGTCATCTCCTGCAGAACGGCGCAGACCTGCGCGCCGTGCAGCAATTGCTCGGCCATGCCGACATCTCGACCACGCAGATTTACACTCATGTGCTGGAAGAAAGGCTCGTCCGGCTGGTCAACGATCACCATCCGCTTGCCGACTAGGCCCGGTGTCGCTATGTGAGGGCGACGTTTCACAGCTCGGAACTGCCGTTACGGCTTCCTGTCCTTCTGTTTTCCGGCGCAGCGGTCCCCTCACGAATGTACAATTACCTCGACTTCGAAAAACCGGTTCAGGACCTTGAGGGCAAGATCCTCGAATTGAAGAAGCTGGCCGAGAGCGGCGAGGCCGTCGATGTCGCCGACGAGATCACGCGGCTGGAAAAGCGGGCGCGCGAAGCGCTGCGCGAGGCCTACAAGGCATTGACGCCATGGCAGAAGGTGCAGGTGGCGCGCCACCCCGACCGACCGCATTGCCTCAACTACATCAACGGCCTGTTCACCGACTTCACGCCGCTGGCCGGCGATCGAGGCTTTGGCGAAGATCAGGCGATTGTCTGCGGGCTTGCCCGTTTCCGTGGGGAATCGGTCGCTGTCATTGGCCAGGAGAAAGGCTCCGATACCGCCAGCCGCCTGAAGCACAATTTCGGCTCGGTCCGGCCCGAAGGCTACCGCAAGGCGGTGCGCGTAATGGAACTGGCCGATCGTTTCAAGGTACCGCTGGTCACACTGGTCGACACGGCCGGCGCTTTCCCGGGCGTCGATGCCGAGGAACGCGGCCAGGCCGAAGCAATCGCCCGCTCCACCTCGGCAGGCCTGGCGCTGAAGGTGCCGTCGATCTCGATCGTCATCGGTGAAGGCGGTTCGGGCGGCGCCATTGCGATCGCCACGGCCAACCGCGTCTACATGCTCGAACACGCCATCTATTCGGTGATTTCGCCCGAAGGTGCAGCTTCCATTCTGTGGCGCGACACCACGCGTTCCAAGGACGCGGCGACCAACATGAAGATCACCGCACAGGACCTTCTCGAGCTCAAGATCATCGACGCCATCATTCCCGAACCGCTCGGCGGTGCCCATCGAGAACCTGAGAAGGTCATCGGCGCCACCGGCGATCTGATCGCCAAGACGATGCAGGAATTTGCCGGCTCCAATGCCGATTTCCGCGAGCTGCGCCGCGAGAAATACCTCGCCATGGGTCGTTCGCTTTAAAGCAATTCCAGGAAAAGTGCGCAGCGGCTTTGCGCCCGGAATTGCATAAAAACAAAGAGTTAGAGTGTTTCCGCGTTTCCGTGAAAGACGGAAACGCTCTAGAGCCAGGACCTGGTTCCCTAGCCAGCAGGGCCGATATCGAGACCCGGTGTGGCCACTCCAAGACGTCGCTCATAGCTCAAAATGTGGCTGAACAGCTGTTTTCTGCCACAAAATTGCCGTCGGCTTGAGCTCAGTCACTTTGTCGGGAAGACTGCTCGCACCGCTTGCAGTAAGGAAATTTCAAGGTTAACGGGCTTAGGGTCCATCGATGTTCGGGTAACGCCTGGGCCTTGGGGTCCGTGGCGTACAATTGGAAGACGACAGCGCATCCATGTTCGCGAAACTTGCACGCACCGGGTTCATGATCAGCGTTCTTGCCATGGCTGGCTGCAACGAAAAGTCGGTTACCGATTTTGTCCCGCAGGGCGCCAGCAAGCAGCTGCCGGCAACGATCCTGGCCGATATGCGTGCCAAGGGCATGAACCGCGAGTCGCCGATCGTCGGGCGCATCTTCAAGGAAGAAAATGTCGTCGAGGTCTGGAAGCAGAAGACCAACGGCCGCTACGAGATCATCGCCAGCTATCCGATCTGCCGCTACTCCGGCAAGCTCGGACCGAAATACACCGAGGGCGACCGTCAGGCGCCGGAAGGTTTCTATACGGTGCGCCCTGGCCAGATGAACCCGAAGTCGGGCTATCATCTCTCCTTCAACATTGGCTACCCGAACACTTATGATCGCGCCAACGGCCGCACCGGCTCCAACTTGATGGTGCACGGCGCCTGTTCGTCGTCGGGCTGCTATTCGATGAACGACCCGCAGATCGAAGAGATCTACGCCTTCGCCCGCGATGCCTTCAAAGGCGGCCAGACCGAGTTCCAAATCCAGGCCTATCCCTTCCGCATGACCGCCGCCAACATGGCGCGCTACCGCAGCGACCCGAACTACGAGTTCTGGAAGATGCTGAAGGTGGGCTACGACAATTTCGAGATTACCAAGGTGCCGCCGAAGGTCGACGTCTGCGAGAAGCGTTATGTCTTCAACCAGGTGGCGCCCGACGGCCAGAAATTCAATCCGACTGGCGCCTGTCCGGTCAGCACCACGCCGGATCCGCTGAAGGTTGCTTACGGCGCCTATCAGAAAAACTATGACGCGGCCTTCGCCAGCGCCATGAACGGCTCCACGCCAGCGCCCAAGGCTTCGATCGCCGGCATCAAGGAAGCCAATCTGGTCTCCGACTGGAGCAAGCGGCGTGCCCGCGGCGAACGCATCACCATCGAACCGCCGTCAATGAACCACGACGGCTCGGTGACTGAAAACGCGACCCGCATGGGCCGCATCGATTCGCCGGCCGGGCGCAAGATGGCGGCACTCGATGCCGAAAAGGCCGCCAAGAAGAAGGCCGAGGAAGAAAAGCTGGCAGCAATCGCCGCCGCCAAGGCGGAAAAGGAACGCGCCAAGGCGGAGGCTCTGGCCGCCAAGGAAGCGGCCAAGAAAAAGGCCCTGGAACCGGCGGAGACCATGACGGCCCAGGTTCAGCCAGCACTGGAAGCACCGGTCGAGGACGAGGGCCGCATGGCGCGCATGAAGAAAAAGCTGCTCGGCATGTTCGGCGGCTGAGCCAGCATGTCGCAGGAAGCCGCTGCCGCCGCCGAGACATCTGTCTACGACCTCAAAGGGCTGAACTGCCCTTTGCCAGTCCTGAGGGCGCGCAAGCGGCTGGCTGACATGCAGCCCGGTGGCCTGCTGTGGCTGGAAACCACGGACCCGCTCGCCGTCATCGACATCCCCGCCTTCTGCTCCGACAGCGGCCATCGGCTGGTCGAGACCGCTGCCATGCCAGGCGGCCATCGTTTCCTCGTCGAGCGCGGCGCTTAACGCTCTACAGCGCCTGGAAGCGCCCCAGAACTTCAGAGCCCGGCAATCGCCAGCGGATTGTTCGTCAGGGCATCGCGGTCCGGCGTGTCGATGGCCGGACGATCGGTCAGCGCCGAAAACAGCCGTCGCACATAGTCTTCCGGCATATCGAGGGTGATCAACACCAGCCGCGTGCCGCGCTGGCCATCAGGCCATGCCGGCAGCCGTGCCGGCGGGTGCAGCAGTTTCTGCACGCCATGCACGACAAGCGGCCGCGCCGGATCTTCTTTCAGTTCGATCACGCCCTTCATGCGCAACAGGTGCTCGCCATGCGTGGACCGCAGCAGATCGAAAAACATGTCGATTGCCGCGAACGCCACTGGGCCGTCATGCACCAGCGAAAAGGTCTTCACCCGCGAATCGTGGCGATGACCGTGGTGATGGTCATGATCATGGTGATGGTCATGATCATGGTCGTCATGATGATGGTGATCGTCATGGTCGTGATGGTGATGATCGTCCGCCGCCTCACCCAGCCAACGCGCGACATCGGCGCCCTTAGTGGCAGGGTTGTAGAGGCCGCAATCGAGCAAAGCCAGAGCGTCGGCTTGACCGACATCGAGAAGCCGCGCGCCCGGATTGATTTCCCCCAGCCGCGCCGTCAGCGTCGAGACCTGGGCGGCGTCGGCGAGATCTGACTTGGTCAGCACGAGGCGATCGGCCATCGCCACCTGTTTCAGCGCCTCGACATGGGCATTGAGCGTCGCGTCGCCATTGACCGCATCCACCAGCGTGACGACGCCGTCGAGGCGGAAGGCCTGCACCAGCGCCGGATGCGCCATGATCGATTGCAGCACCGGTGCCGGATCGGCCAGGCCTGTCGTTTCGATGACCACGCGCGCCAGTTTCTCGATACGCCCGGTCTGCAGGCGGTCGACAAGGTCGGCCAGCGTGTCGACCAGCTCGCCGCGTACCGTGCAGCACAGGCAACCGTCGGAAAGCTGGATGATGCCGTCCGAAGCCTGCTCGACCAGCAGATGATCGATGGCCACATCGCCATATTCGTTGATGATGACGGCGGTATCGGTGAGCGCGGGATCTTTCAGCAGGCGGTTGAGCAGCGTGGTCTTGCCGGCGCCCAGGAAGCCCGTCACCACGGTAACGGGAATGGGAAAATTCGCGCCGCTCATGATGCCTGCCTCGCTGTTTGAACGTTTCCGCATCCTCGGAAACGCGGAACGCGCTAACTATTTGTTTTTGCACATGAGGGGCGGTGGACACCGCCCTCTTCGTCCGAAAAGTCTGCAACTTTTTGCTGCGCTGACCCTCGGTTCGGGATCATGCGCTAGTTGGCCGTCTTGACCGGCTGATCACCCTGCATGCCGGCTGCGACCGGAGCCACAAACGCAGGAGCAGGTCGGTCCGGCCGCCAGACGGGAACCGGCACGTTGGCGGTCTTGCCGCTTTCGGGAGCCGTATCAGCAACTTCGACGCGACCGATCATCGCCTTCGGGAGCGGCCCTGTCGCGCCGCCGAGGCTGACGGCAACAAGCCTGGGATTGACCAGCTTCTCGCGCCAGGGCGATTTCGGCGCCTTGGCATCCTCAGCCGGAGCCGCTTCGGACTGCGCTTCCTTCGGCTGCTTCTTGCAGACCTCTTCCTGCATGTCGTTGACCGCCAGCGTGTCACCATAAGGCTGCAGCGCGGCAAGGCTGACAGACGCCGTCATCGACGTGCCAAAGCCCTGGTCAAGCAGCTTCGCGGCAGCGTCGGCGCGTGCGATCGCCGATTTCTCGCCCAGCACCACGGCTGCCAGCGTGCGGCCGTTGCGTGTCGCCGTGCCCACCATGTTGAAGCCCGATGGACAGACGAAACCGGTCTTCATGCCGGTGGCGCCAGGATAGCGGCCGACCAGCAGATTGTAGTTGGGGATCTTTTTCTTGCCGAGCGAAAGGCCCTCGATCGAAAACCACGGCTGGTATTGCGGAAAGTCGCGGCGCAGCGCCGTCACCAGCAGCGCGATGTCGCGCGCCGTCGTATACTGGTCGGGCGAGAACAGGCCGTTGGGGTTGACGAAATGCGTGCCGCTCATGCCGAGCCGCGCCGCTGTCGCATTCATGCGCGCGGCAAAATCGTCCTGCGAGCCGCCGATGTTTTCGCCGATTGCCATGGCGACATCGTTGGCCGACTTGGTGATCATGATCTTGACGGCCGTGTCGAGCCGCAGCACCGACCCCGGCTTGAAGCCCATCTTTGACGGCGGCTGGCTGCTGGCCAGCTTGGTCATGCGGATCGGCGAATTGAGCGCCACCTCGCCGTCGGCTATCGCCGTGAAGGCGACATAGGCCGTCATCAGCTTGGTCAGCGAGGCCGGGTACCAGCGTTTGAAGGCATCCTGGTGTTCCAGGATGCGGCCATTGTCGAGGTCGAACAGCACGGCCGGATTGGCCTGCGCCTGCTGCGCCGCGAGGGCGGTCATAAACATCGCGCCTGCCGACAGAATCTTGAGCAAATGCCTTGGCCTCATCATCCGTTCCGAAATCGCTCTTGCCGTCATCACCCTGGGGTCCGTAAGATTTGCCCACGGATCGCCAGATTTCGTCATTCGGCCACCTCCTGGCCGCAATGCCGCGCTGCTATCTAGCCTATGTGACATCACCAAGGCAAAGCATAGGGCGATCACAATTCTGTCCACGCCGGGTTAACAACCGGACCAACAGCGAGTTTGAGACCCATGCCCATTCTGAACCGCGCCGCCGAATTGCAGGAAGAGGTCGCCGGCTGGCGTCGTCATATCCACCAGAAGCCGGAACTGAATTTCGACGTGTTCGAGACCGCGGCTTTCGTGACCGAGAAGCTGAAGGAATTCGGCTGTGACGAGGTGGTGACCGGCATCGGCAAGACCGGCGTGGTCGGCATCATTCGCGGCGGCAAGGGCAATGGCTCCACTGTCGGCCTGCGGGCCGACATGGATGCGCTGCCGATCACCGAGATCACCGGCAAGCCTTATGCCTCGCAGACACCGGGCAAAATGCATGCCTGCGGCCATGACGGCCACACCGCCATGCTATTGGGCGCCGCCAAATATCTTGCCGAGACCCGCAATTTCGCAGGTTCTGTCGCCGTGATCTTCCAGCCGGCAGAGGAAGGTGGCGGCGGCGGCAACGAAATGGTCAAGGACGGCATGATGGACCGTTTCGGCATCGCCAAGGTGTTCGGCATGCACAATATGCCGGGCCTTCCGGTCGGCCAGTTCGCCATCCGCCCGGGCCCGATCATGGCGGCGACCGCCGAGTTCACCATCACCATCAAGGGCCGCGGCGGCCACGCGGCAATGCCGCACGGCACGATCGACCCGATCGTCATTGCCAGCCAGTTGGTCGGCGCGTTGCAGACGATCGCCTCGCGCAACACCGATCCGGTCGAATCGGTGGTCGTCTCGGTCACCAAGTTTCACGCCGGCGATGCCTACAACGTCATCCCGGAAACAGCCGAGATCGCCGGCACGGTGCGCTCGCTGAAAAAGGACGTGGCCAGGAAGGCCGAGGAGCGCCTCCGCCAGCTCTGCGCCGGCATCGCCGCGGCCCACGGCACGACGATCGAGGTCGACTACGACGCCAACTATCCTGTCACCTTCAACCATCCCGAAGAGACCGTCTTTTCCGGCGACATCGCCGCCGAAGTCGCCGGCGATGCGCAGGTGCAGCGTACGATCCAGCCGGTGATGGGCGGCGAAGACTTCTCCTATATGCTGGAAGCGCGCCCCGGCGCCTTCATCTTCATCGGCAACGGCGACAGCGCCGGCCTCCACCACCCCGCCTATGATTTTAACGACGAGGTCATTCCGCATGGCGTCAGCTATTGGGTGAAGCTTGCCGAAAAGGCGCTGGCCGCCTGATCCTCGGATACTCTCGCCAAACACCTCTCCCCTCGCAAAGCGGGGAGAGGTGTTTGGCGGGACGACTGAGAACACAACGCATCACATCGATTGCCAGCATTGCGGCAGGACTACAAGATCCGGCGGAACCGAACCCTCCAATTTGACCCGCTCAGCACTTGGCGAAGCGGCGTGAAACGGCTATGTGTTCGCCCGCGTGGTCCCGTAGCTCAGTAGGATAGAGCGGCAGATTCCTAATCTGTAGGTCACAGGTTCGATTCCTGTCGGGATCACCATTCAAGCCCTTGAAACACATCTTCATTTTGAGGCGCTCAACATGGTGGCAGGCGCACGCGCGCCTCCGATTCCTCTCGACCCCCGTTGTAACCTCGCTGAACTTGTAGACCGCGTTCATCGAAGTGCCCCATTTGGAGGCTGTAATCCGACTCGCGCGAGCATGATGCTCACACACGCAACTATGGCCGCGTTCTCGCTTCGGGTGGCACCATTTGAGTGGTACTCGTTTTCACCGTCGGCAGCGGGATTTTGATTCACGCCCCGTTTAGTTGGACTTCGAAAGGTTGTAATGACGAAAATGTTTCTCGCGGCAGTTTCCCTGATTGCCGCCTCTGCCCCTGCGTTTGCAGATGAGGAATGCTGGCCGGTTAAGAAGATGGTCTGGACGCTGGATGGAACCGCGATGCTCATCGAGCAGGCGCTGTGTTCCGAGGAAAGCAACGCCTACATCGTAAGAGACGTGCGGCGAGGAGAAACGCGAGAGATATCGCAAGACAACCTCTTTGCGGTCAATCCGTTCGAGGAGGATGGGAAAGTCCCGGACACCTCTGTGCCCCCGGGCAATTGACAGCGGCCCCGCTTTGGTCAGCGAAGAATTTCGGCTGATTAGCCCGCGCCGGACAGCAAAGATACCGGCGGCAACCCATCATCGATGCGATGAGGCCCGGGCAGCTATGGCGTGGGTTGCTTTGGGGTCAGATCCTGCGGCTGGTCGCGCAGGACGCGCAGTTCGTACCACAGGGCATTGAGAATGCCGACGGTGGCGGCGAGGCCAAGGCCGAGTATCCAGGCGAAGTACCACATGGCTATTCCTCCTCAGTAAGCGTGATCCGCGTCGTGGATGTCCTTCTCGCTCACCTTGCCCCACAGCACCCGGTAGACCCACGCGGTGTAGAGCAGGATGAGCGGCAGGAAGATCGCGGTGGCAAATAGCATGTTGCGCAAGGTCGCACGGCTGGACGAAGCATCGAACACGGCAAGCGAATGGCCGGGATTGGTGCTCGACGGCAGGATCATCGGGAACATGGCCAACCCGACCGTGGCAATGATGCAGGCGATCGAAAGCTGCGAGGCGAAGAAGGTCAGGCCGGCCTTGCGAGCCCGGAAGCCTGCTGCGGCCGCCAACGGCAACAGGACGCCGAGCAGCGGCACCAGCCACAACAGCGGCATGTTCTGGAAATTGTGCAGCCAGGCGCCGGCATTTGCGGCGACTGTCTTGCGCAGCGGATTGGACGGTCCGTCCCATACGATAGGGCTCGTCACCTCATAGCCGCCGAACCAGCCCAATGAGATGAAAACGCCGCCCAGTGCGAACAGCACCGCGGCCAGGAGCGCAGCCTTAGGACCAATCGCAGCGGCACGCTCGCCAACCACCCCGTCCGCCTTGAAAGCGAGCCAGGCGGCGCCGTGCATGACCAGCATCGCCACCGACACCAGTCCGCAGAAGATCGCCAGCGGGTTGAGCAGGCCGAAAAGGTTTCCCTCATAGATCGGGCGCAGGTCGTCCGTGAAATGGAAAGGCACACCTTGCAGGACATTGCCGACCGCCACGCCGAAGATTAGCGCCGGCACCGCGCCGCCGATGAACAGCGCCCAATCCCAATTGTTGCGCCAGCGCTGGCTGTCTCGCTTGGAGCGATACTTGAATCCGACAGGCCGCAGGATCAGGGCGAACAGGACGAGGAACATCGCCAGGTAGAAGCCCGAGAAGCTCATCGCGTAAAGCGCTGGCCAGGCGGCGAAGATCGCACCGCCGCCAAGGATGAACCACACCTGGTTGCCTTCCCAGACCGGACCGACAGTGTTGATGGCAACGCGGCGCTCGATGTCGGTCTTGGCCACGAAAGGAAGCAGGATACCCACCCCCATGTCGAAACCGTCCGTCACGGCAAAGCCGATCAGCAGGACACCCAGCAGAACCCACCAGATCAGGCGAAGCGTGGTGTAGTCGAAAAGAAACTCGATCATATCCGTGTTCCTTCCAGGTGCCTATTGCGCGGGAACAAGTGTGGCGCTGCCTGAAGTCGCGACATGTTCACTTGCCGGCCCCTTGGCAATGGCGGCCAGCATGAGCCGGACTTCGATGACGGCGAGCGTGCCGTAAGCCAATGTGAAACCGAGTATGGTGATGATGAGGTCGCTGATGCCGAGCTGAGAGGTTGCGAGGAAGGTCGGCAACACGCCTTCGATGACCCAGGGCTGGCGGCCGAATTCGGCCACGAACCAGCCGACCTCGACAGCGATCCAGGGCAGCGGCATAGCGAAGAGGGCCATGCGGAACAGCCAGCGCGGCGCCGGGGTCTCGCGCATCGTGTACCACAGCGAGGTCAGAAACACGGCGAGCAGCAGGAAACCGCACGCCACCATGATGCGGAACGTAAAGAAGATCGCAGGAACTGTCGGCACCGTATCCCACGCCGCCTGCTTGATCTGCTCCTCTGTCGCCTGGCGCGGATCGGCGACATAGCGCTTCAGAAGCAACGCATAGCCGAGATCGGCACTGGTTGCGTCGAAGCGTGCGCGCGCAGCGGCATTGCCGTGGTCGGCCTTCAGCTGTTCCAGCGCGTCATAGGCTGGAACACCATTGCGGATGCGCTTTTCGGCTCGTTCCACCAGCTCAAATATGCCCGGAATCTGCTTGTCGATCGAGCGTGTGCCGATCAGTCCCATCACCCAGGGAATCCGGATTGCGAAATGCGTGGTCTTGTCCTGCATGTCGGGAATGCCGATGGCCGTGAACGAGGCCGGAGCAGGCTCGGTTTCCCACATGGCCTCCATGGCGGCCAGCTTCATTTTCTGGTTGTCGGTGATCTCATACCCGCTCTCGTCGCCGAGCACGATCACGGAGAGAGCCGACGCCGTGCCGAAAGCAGCGGCGATCACGAAGGAACGCTTGGCCAGCTCGATATGCCGTCCGCGCAGCATATAGAAGGCCGAGATGCCAAGCACGAAGGTCGCACCGCAGACGTAACCGGCCGAAACCGTGTGGACGAATTTCGCCTGCGCGACCGGATTGAACAGCACCGCAATGAAATCGGTGACTTCCATGCGCATCGTGTCGGGGTTGAAAGCGGCTCCGACCGGGTTCTGCATCCAGGCATTGGCGATCAGGATCCACAGCGCGGAGAAGTTGGTGGCGAGCGCGACGAGCCAGGTAACGGCCAGATGCGCGCGGGCGGAAAGCTTGTCCCAGCCGAAGAAGAACAGTCCGACGAATGTGGCTTCCAGGAAGAAAGCCATCAGGCCTTCGATGGCGAGCGGCGCGCCGAACACGTCGCCGACATAGTGCGAATAGAAAGCCCAGTTCATTCCGAACTGGAATTCCATCGTGATGCCTGTCGCGACGCCGAGGGCGAAGTTGATGCCGAACAGCACGCCCCAGAATTTGGTCATGTCGCGCCAGATGGTTCGCTCGGTCATCACATAGACCGTCTCCATCATTGCGATCATGATCGAGAGACCGAGAGTCAGCGGCACGAACAGGAAGTGATACATCGCGGTCAGTGCGAACTGCAGGCGCGACAATTCGACGAGTAGCGGATCGGTCATCTGGCGTCCCCTATAGGCGTCACGACGCTCACTATAAGACGAGCATAAAATGATGATTACAATAGCTTGCCTTGTGCCTCTTCGACGCAAGCCCGAGTGAACACCAGGTAGACCGCAGCAAGGCAGATGAGCCCAGCCCCGAGACAGATATTTCACGATACGGCATCCGGCATGCTCGCGAGGGCTCAGTCGCTGGCAGCTGGCGGACTGCGCGGCACGCTTTTGCTGCAGATTGTGCGCATGGCGTTACGCCTGGTTTTTGCCGGTGCGCTGGCCATGTTTGCCGGCGTCATGATCGAGGCCGGAACCATCTCGATCCAAGCGCTTGTCATTGGCCTTGCCGCGCTGTTTCTCGCTGCTCTGATCGGTCTTCTTGCCGAACGGCAGCAGGCCGAGGCGGAATTTTTCGTGGCCCAGGGCCTGCGCGAAGGTGCCCGGGAAACGCTCGCCGCGATGCCGGCCCGGGCGGTACAGGCCCTGCCCGCAGGCGCGCTGATTGCGGGTCTTCAGCGCTACCCGGAGGCGCTGGCGGCACTTGTCGTCGGCCATCGCACCGCGGCGCTCATGCTGGGCATCGTTCCTGCTCTGGTGGTGTGTGCAATCGTCGCGGTTTCCTGGCAGGCGGCCTTGGCGCTGCTTTTTGCCACACCGATCATGATCGCCTTCTTCATCCTGCTCGGCGGCACGATCCATGCCCGCGCGGAAAATCAGGAACGCGCCTTCGGGCAGCTCGCGACGCAATTCGACGACCGCATCCGCACATTGCCAACCATTCTTTCCGCGCATGGCGTTGATCACGAACGCAGGAAGCTGGAGGCCAGGATGGCGGCCTATGCGGACAGCACCATGAACATGCTGAAAGTGGCATTCCTCAATGCCGGTGTCATCGATTTCTTCTCGTCGCTGTCGATCGCCATCCTGGCGGTCTTCCTCGGCCTGGGACATCTCAAGCTGGTCGACGTCCCTGGTTTCTCTGGCATGCAGCTATGGCAGAGCCTTTTCATCCTCATGCTGGCACCGGAATTCTTCGCGCCCTTCCGCCGCTACGCCGAGCTGTATCACACCAAGGCGGAAGGCAATGCGGCAGCCCTGGCGATGGACGGCTTTCTGGCCGGGCCGACCACTCTTGAGCAGGTAATGCCCCTCGCCTTCGATCGCTTCGAAGGTGACCTGCGACTACCTCCGAAAGGGATGGTGGCAATCGTCGGTGAAAGCGGATCCGGAAAATCGACCCTGTTGCGCCGGCTTGCGAGCGTGGAGGTGCCGGCTGGAGTAGAGTTCGCGCAGTTGGTCCCAGTCTTTGCAAAAGGCGTCGACTGGATCTCGACCGACATTCCCGTACCAGCCGGCACACTCGCAGATGCGCTTTCCTTGAACCAGGCTGAACGCAATCCGACAAAATTGTTGTCTGCCGCGCAACGTGTCGGGCTGCTGCATGATACCTTGCTGCCGGGTGGACTGGACGCGCGAATAAAGGCTGGTGGCGAAAACCTGTCCGGCGGGCAGCGTCTCCGGATCGGCGTTGCACGCGCGCTGATATCCGACCGCCCGATTTTTGCCGACGAACCGACCGCCAAGCTCGATCTCGCCAATGCCGCTCGCGTCAGGGCCGTCCTGGCCGATTGTGCCTGTGAAAGGCTGGTGATCGTGGCGACCCACGATCCGAAATTGAAAGTCCTGGCTACGCTGGTTGTCGACCTCGACCAGCGAGAAGCTGACCAGCGGGACGTTGCGGAATGAGCCCTTTCATCCTGTCGGTAGTTGAGAGCAAAGAGGAAGCGCGGCGCGGCTCAATCTTCTGGTGGCGCTTGGCCATGCTGCTCGCGCTGGTCGCGCTGTTCTCGGGCGTCTTGCTGACCGGCGTTTCGGTCTGGTTTCTTGGCGCGGTTGCGTTGGCCGGTGCGGGCGGTGCCGCCTACACTTTCAATTTCCATATCCCAGCAGCCTTGATCCGTCTGTTCGCCATGGCGCGCACAGCGGCAAAGTATGGGGAGCGTCTGGTCGGACACAAGGCGGCGTTGCTCGACCAGGTCTCACGCCGCTCCATGCTGTTCTCGGCGATGGCAGCCGCGCCAAAGGTGCGCGGCGCGAGCTGGCAGCTTGGCGACCAGGACAGGCTCGCGGATTTTGTCGACGATGTCGAAAATCTGGACTTCGCCAAGCTCAGGGTCGGGATACCTCTGCTGGCAACGGCCGGCGGCCTTGCCTTTGTCACCGCTGCCACGCTTTTCGTCGCCCCGATGGCCCTGGCCGTCATCTTGCCGCTTCTGTTCGGCACTGCGACCTGTGCTCGCTGGCTTTTGCCTCGCCTAGCGCGCGGATGGCAGCACGTTCGCCTGGGCAAGCGTGCCGCAGGCCGGCGGTTGGGAGCCGGGCTTGGCGCAGTGGTTCCGCTGCAGGCGGAACGTACATGGCAAAAGACGTTGGCCGCATCATTCACCGCGCTTTCAGGAGCCGACGCACAGTTCCTCCAGTTACGGTGCAAGATGGCCGCAGCGGATACACTTGTCGGTCTGCTCGGTCCCATCGCTGGATTGGTGACCCTCGGCTGCGCATGGCTGATGGGTCAGCGCGGGGAAGCACTGCTTCCCGCCGCGTTTGTCGCCTTCGCGTGGCTGGCTCTGGGCGAAGCGACGCAAGGCGCCTCGCGCATTCTCCTGGCACGGGTCAAAGAGGATGCTGCCTCAAAAGCGCTGAAGGCGTGGACAACGGGCACGCCGCCCGAAATCGCGACGATACACGGCCTGTCTTCCTGCGTGAGCAGCTTGGAAATCGTAGCGATGCCACGCCGCGCACCGGACGGCAGGTCGCTCGGCGGTACGGTAGACCTTATCCTCGAAGCCGGACGACCAACGGTGCTTTCCGGACCGAGCGGCTGCGGCAAGACATCCTTGCTGAAACAGGTTGCCGGATGGCTGGAGGCCGACGGTGATGGAAAGCTGACTGGCGACGGCATCGAGCTCGCGAATGCCTCGCGCAGGCAGCTCGTTTTTCTTGGACTGCACGATGCGGCGGTGCTTTCCGACACGGTTCGCGAGAATCTGTTCGCGCCGGATGCAACCGACGCTGAATGCCGGGCGGCACTCGACATCGTCGAGCTTGGCGAGCGCGTCCGGCTCGCCGGCGGGCTTGAAGGCTGGATCACCCAGGACACGCTTTCACTGGGCGAAGCGCATCGACTCAACCTTGCTCGCGCCCTGCTGAGCCCGCTTCCTATCATCCTGCTCGACGAGCCCGGCGAACATCTGGACACGGAGCAGGCTCGCCGCATTGTCGAGCGCCTGATCGCCCAGCTTCGGGACCGCATCCTGCTCATCTCCAGCCACAAGGCGTCCGGCGCCTGGAAAGGGGCTCGGGAATTCAAGCTCGATGGCACACCCTCAGAAATCCGAAACAGGATTGATTGAGTGCCGGAGTTCGGCGACTGATCTGAGTTGTACAGCCACGATCAAGTCCATACCGTTCGGATACCATCTTGCATCAGCCGGCGGCAGACCTGATCAAATCCGCCGCTTTTTCTGCGATCATGACGGTCGGTGAAGCGGTATTGCCGGAGACGATTTTCGGCATGATTGAGGCATCGATGACCCGTAGGCCGCCGACGCCCTTCACACGCAGATCCGGGCCGACAACAGCGTAATCATCGACACCCATGCGGCAGGTCCCGACGGGATGGAAGATCGTCGTGGCAATCAAGCCTATCTGTCGGAGCAGTTCCTCGTCCGATTGATGCTGTGGGCCAGGTAATATCTCCTCCGGATTAAACTGCTGCAGGTGTTTCGCCGTCATGATCTGCCGCGCCTGCCTTACCGAGCGCACTGCCACGTCCCTGTCTCGGAGGGCCGACAGGTAATTCAGCTTGATCTCCGGCTGCACGGTCCGATCGCGAGTGGTCGCGTGGACGCTGCCGACACTTTCAGGGCGCAGGTTGCATACCGACATGGTGATCGCCGGGAAAGGATGTAGCGGATCGCCGAGCTTGTCTGTCGACAGCGGCTGGACATGATACTCCAGGTCCGGCGTC
The DNA here is from genome assembly GCF_002858745.1 of Mesorhizobium loti. Classification (GTDB taxonomy): domain Bacteria; phylum Pseudomonadota; class Alphaproteobacteria; order Rhizobiales; family Rhizobiaceae; genus Mesorhizobium; species Mesorhizobium loti_F. The sequence continues at coordinate 231,123 of NZ_PJRO01000003.1, forward strand.
TCCATCGACGGATCGGACTTCGTAAACATTCCGAACTGGCTGGGCGCCATCGACATCGGACCAGATCGGCGCCATGCGTATTCGAGCCCGATCCGCACCTTGCCGAACAAGCTGTTGAACATCGTGTTCAAGGTCTGCACGCCTGAAACCTTGTAGACAGTACGGATCTGTAAATGGTCTTGCAGATTTTCACCGACATCTCGACTTTCGTGCACAACCTCGATGCCGAGATCGCACAACAGATCCGACCGGCCAACACCGGACAACTCGAGCAGTTTCGGCGAATTGATCGCACCCGCGGCCAGGAGCACTTCCGATTTCGCCAACGCTTTCCAGGTTTCATTTCCCCGTTCGAAGAGCACACCTGTCGCGCGCCTGCCGTCAAAGACCAGCCGCTCGGCATGAGCGTTTGTGATGAGCTTGAGATTGGGGCGCTTCAGCACCGGGCGCAGAAAGGCTTTCGAAGCGTTCCAGCGAACGCCTTTTGACTGATTTACCTCGAAAAACCCCGAGCCTTCATTGTTGCCGTCATTGAAGTCGGCCCGCGGCAGGATACCGAACTCCTTGGCAGCCTCCTGCACCGCATGCAGGATCGGCCATGCAAGGCGCTGCTTCGCCACCTTCCACTCACCACCCGCGCCATGCATATCCGATTTGCCGTCATGGAAATCCTCGGACTTCATGAAATAGGGCAAGAGATCTTCCCAGCCCCAGCCAAGATTGCCCATCTGCCGCCAACGGTCATAATCCGCCGCCTGACCGCGCATGTAGATCATACCATTGACTGACGTGCAGCCGCCCAGAACCTTGCCGCGCGGATAGATCAACGAGCGGCCGTTCAGGCTGGGTTCCGAGGCCGTCTTCATAAGCCAGTCGGTGCGAGGATTGCCGATGCAATAAAGATAGCCAACCGGAATGTGCACCCAGTGATAGTTATCGCTGCCGCCGGCTTCCAGCAGCAATACGCGGGTGCGTGGATCCTGGGTCAGTCGATTGGCCAAAACGCAGCCAGCCGTGCCCGCGCCGACGATGATGTAGTCGAAATCGCCTTCCAGCTTGATGGTCATGCGAGAGGTTTGCTCATTGCAAAACGTTCCAGTGGCCGAGCCTCACCTCACATGTTCAACCGCCACGCCACGCAGGTCCATTTCATATTCGAGATCGACGACCGGCGGATTGTTGTAGTGCCACGTCAGGCCGGCGCGAGCGGCTCCGCGCTTGACGATTTCGTCCGCCATGAACGGATAGAGATTGTGAATGGTGTAGACTTGGACGGCTGTTGCGTCTTTCCAACCAAATCCCAGTTTTCTGGCGCGGCGTTCCATTTCATCCAACACGAAACACGCCTTGGTGCGCAGACCGTCTTCGGATAGATCGCCACGCCGAACAATGTGGTCGCGATAATGGAAATGTCCTTCCGGCACCTCGGCCGAACCTGAAACCACAAACGAAGGCTCGGAGCCGGCGATGGGAACCGTATAGGTGAATGCGTAGAAGGACGGCCCGGATGGGGGCGAAACCTGAGGACAGACGTTGCTGCGCGCAACCGGGTTGAGACCCGTGTCGAGCAAGCCCCAAGCACCGAGCGTTTTCGTATAGGTTTCGTTGAAGGCGATGAAACCATCCTCCGTGAATGGCGCAGTAGAGCGTAATTCACACGCCGCAAATGCCGTCAGTGACCGATCGGCCGCCGCCAGCAATTCGGCAATTGCCTTGAAGCCCTGTTCCAGCGGAAGTGGCTCCTTGAACCGCACGCGTTCGAGCCGGTAGCCCGGCAAGGCGGCGACGCCTCCCGAATATTGCGACACACCTCTGGCGAAGCGATATCCGCCCTCCGGGAATTCAATGATGTCGGTCATAGTGGTGCCTCCTCGGATATTGGCTGCCAGGATTGGTTTTCGGGGAATGTCCGTCCGCGTCTCGCCGGAAACAAACCGACACTGCGATATCGACACGGGGTGCCGTCGATCAGGCGACTTTCGAGCTGCGTTCGCGGACGACGCGGTTCCGCAAAACGCCGATAGTCTCGATATCCACTTCGACGACATCCCCCTCCTTCATGAAAAGCGGAGGCACACGGGTGAACCCGACACCACCTGGGGTGCCGGTTGCTATCACGTCGCCAGGCGACAGTGGCGTAAAGCGCGAGATGTAGGAAATCAGCCCGGCGACCGAATGGATCATGTCGCTGGTGTTGGCGGACTGTACCGTTTCGCCATTGAGCCGGCAGGTGATCGCCAGGCTCTGCGGATCGATCACCTTGTCGGCCGTAACCAGACAGGGGCCGAACCCACCGGTGCCGGGAAAGTTCTTTCCAGGCAGGAACTGTGTTGTGTGAGCCTGCCAGTCGCGCACCGAGCCATCATTGTAACAGGCGTAGCCAATGACATGGTCAAGCGCGCGCTCAGGCGCGATGTCGCGCCCCGGTCTGCCGATGATGACCGCCAGCTCGGCTTCAAAGTCGAACTGGCTGGACACATCCGGCATGACCAATCGCGCGTCGTGGCCGCACTGAGAATCGGCAAAGCGCGAGAACAAGGTTGGATGGGTGGTCGGCCTGTGTTTCGTTTCCAACATGTGATCATGGTAGTTCAGCCCGACACAGAAGATCTTTTCCGGGTTCGGGATCACCGGCGCGAAAACGATCGTGTCGAGCCGCAGGCCGCCACGCTGAGCCAATGCCGTCGAGCAGACCTCCATCAAATTCCCGCTTGCGATCAGGTCGCGCAGCGTCGGCCAGGCTCCGCTGTGCAATTTGCTGAGATCGATAACCCGGTCGCCGTGCACAACGCCGTAGCCATTTCTGCCCTCGTGGACAAAACTGCAAAGCCGCATGGGCCCTCTCTACACCTGGATGAAATGTTGAAATGGATGGCGCCTGGTCATGTGACGTCGAAGGTGATCGTCTTGACGTCGGTGACTTCGCGCAATGTGTGTTTGCCGCCCAGCCTGCCGAGGCCACTCGACTTGCCCGACGCGCCACCGAAGGGCAGATGCAGCTCCCAGTAGCAACTTGGGCTGTTGATGTTCACAAGTCCCATCCTGAGCTTTTCGCCAAACGCGAAGGCTTTGCTCAGATCACGGGTGAAGACACCGGCGGCAAGCCCGTGCGACGAAGCATTGGCGGTATCGAGCAAGTCGGCCTCATCGGCACAGATCACAAGCGGGGCAATCGGACCAAACGTCTCCGCCATGTTGAGCAAGGCCTGTTTTTCGACGCGCCCGATGACGGTCGGCTGGTAGAACCAGCCCGGCCCGACGTCAGGTCCGCGTTCGCCGCCGAAGAGAAGCTCGCCACCTCGGTTCGCGCCGTCTGCAACATGCTCTTCAATCTTGCGGACGACCTGCACGTTGTTGAGCGGCCCCATCGTGGTGGCAACGTCGAGTGGGTCGCCCAGTTTGATCCTGGAAGCGATCGCGACGAGCCGCTCGGCGAGCGCATCGTGGTTCTTCTCGGTAACCAGAATGCGCCCGGACGCGGCACAGACCTGTCCGGCGTTGAAAAAGCTTCCGAAGGCCGCGGCTGCCGCGGCACGATCGAGATCGGCATCGTCCAGCACGACCACCGGCCCGTTGCCGCCGAGCTCGAGCAGCATCGGTTTTCCGGCGCCGCGCTTTGCAATGGCATTGCCGGTTGCGGGGCTGCCGGTAAAGCCGATGCCGTGCGTATCGACACTGCCGACAATCTCGTCACCCACGACCGCCCCGGGCCCCAGGACGAGATTGACGGCACCGTCGGGCAAGCCCGCTTCGGCGATGCATTCCATAAGTTTGACCGCGCACAGCGATGTCGTCGGCGCGGGTACCCATACGACCGAGTTGCCGGCGGCCAGACAAGGCGCAAGATATTCAACCGGAATGTTGATCGGAAAATTCCATGGCGTCACCACGGCATAGACACCGCGCGGTTGGCGAAAGCTGATCGCGCGTTTGCCGGCTGTCTCGACTGGAATGACTTCACCTTCGAGCCACTTGATAAGCTCGCCGGCTTCCCGAAAGCCGGTCATCGCGGCGTCAATTTCGCCATATGCCTCAGCCGCGAGCGGCTTGCCCTGTTCGCGCGCCAGAGTGGCAGCAAGTTCATCACGCCGTTTTTCCATTGCATCGGCGACGCGATTGCAAAGTTTCGACCGCTCCCAGGCCGTCATCTGCGCCAGCGCCTTGAAGCCGATCTGGGCGGCCGCGATCGCCGCCTGCGCATCTTCACGATCACCTTCGGCGAGCAGCGCCAGCAGCGCGCCGTCATAAGGCGAGCGCGCTTCAAAAGTGCGTCCACCCCGCGACGGGGTCCATTGGCCGCCGATGAAGTGATGTCCGTTGGGTAGATGCTGCATGATGATGATACGTCCGATCAGCTATGTTGGCTGGGCAAAGGCTGGCTTCCGCCCTCAGCGGTGATTTCCTGGCCCCGCACGATCAACCGTTCGCAGACGAGGCGGCGCTCCACACTCAAGGCTTCGCCGCTCGCATCATGAAAGACCCATGGCTCGTCGCGCCATTTGAGAACCGCGATGTTGGCTTCGTCGCCAACGGCGATGCGGCCGAGTTCGGGGTGGCCTATGACAGTTGCCGGGTTGGCGCTGCCGCAGGCGAGAGCCGTCGTTGGGTCTACACCGAGGGCAATCAGCTTGTTGATTGTCGTCAACAGGTCAAATGCCGGGCCATCGACGCTCAGGGTATGAATGTCCGAACTGATCAGATCGGGCACGAAGCCTTCCGCAAGCATCTCCCGGCAGACCCCGAATGAAAACCCGCCCATGCCGTGACCGATATCGAAATGCACGCCGCGCTCGCGCGCCTGCCACGCCGACTCGATGACATGTCCGCCGATCGTCGCGGCATTTGGATCGGGTCGGCAGCAATGGGTGATGATGTCGCCTTTGCGCAGGACACGCAGAACATCGTCGATGGAGGGTGGATCGAGGTCCACGTGACACATCACAGGAAGCTTGACGCGCTCGGCTACGTTCAGCGCGATCTCCAGCGCTCTTGCGCCGTTGTCTCCAGCCGCCTTTCGACCCGCGCGAACCTTGATCCCGACGACCTTGTCGGGGTGAGCCAAGGCAGCTTCGATGCAAGCATCGGGATCGGCCAGGCGAATGTCGCAGCATTCGCCAACCATGACCCGCTTGGAAAACCCGAATATTCCGGGAAAGGAGACGTTCAGAAACGCATAAGTGTGGAACGGCGAAGGATCGAAGACGAAGGCTCTTAAGCCGACAAAATTGCCGGCGCCGGCGGAGCCGGCGTCGACGAAAACGCCCGTGCCTGAGCGATGAGCGACGATTTCGGGTTTCACTCCGAGCGAGGTCGCGCCCCAATAGATATGGGTGTGGATATCGCTCAGTGCAGGCAAGACAATCGCGCCCGAGACGTCGATGACGGTGTCGCCCGGCCTTGGATCGACGGCACCGATGGATCCGATGTGGCCTCCCTCTATCGAGACGTCTGAAATGGCGGCTTCGGCTCCGCCAAAAGCGAGAACCTTTCCGCCTTTCAAGATGACACGCTGTGCGATGGTCACGACTCTACTCCCCTGCGTTGGTTCAATGCGTGACGACCTTAGGCCGGCGGCGCTGCGAACCAAACATAAGGATAAAAAATCACATACCGACTAGTCAGTCAATATTGACAGAGGCGAATTTGTCGTAGCACATGACGGCCGTCACTGGATTTTATGGCGCATTCGGGGAGGTTCTGATGGCCAAGAGACTGCTAGGCGCATTGATATTTGGTTCTGCCGTCGCGATGGCTGCGTTGCAGCCCACGAGCACATGGGCGAAAGACGTCGTTCGGGTGCGTGTTGCGGAATACAGCACGAAGACCGGCCCGTTCTTTCAGGGCCTCGCGGAAAAGTTCAATGCCGCAAACCCCGACATCGAAGTCAAGGTGGAGCATCTGCCCTGGCCTGAAATGCAACAGCAGCTGGTAAGCGATATTTCGGCCGGAACCGCGCCGGATATTTCGCACATGGCAACGCGCTGGATGGCCGGCTTCGCCAAGGATGGCGCGCTGGCTCCGATCGAGAGCCTGATGTCGCCTGGCTTTGCCGACACCTTCGTGCCGACCTATCTCGACCTGCAGAAGCAGGATGGCCACACCTGGGGTCTGCCGATCGCAGCCTCTGCGCGCGGCATGTTCTACAACAAGAAGCTGCTCGAGAAAGCCGGCATAACAAATCCGCCCAAGACCTGGGATGAAGCTTTCGAAGCGGCCAAGAAAATCGATGCACTTGGCGATGACATCTACGGCATGGGCATGCAGGGCAAGGACCTGGATACCGAGGGATACTGGTTCTACTCGCTCTGGACCCATGGCGGCGCCATCATCGGCCCGGATGGCAAAAGCGGTTTTGCTTCACCCGAAGCGGTAGCGGCGACCAAGAACTATCTTCGCTTCATCGAGGCCAAGGCGACCCAGCCCGGCGTGACCGGCTCCAGCCGCGAGGATCTGCAGAACCTGTTTGCCGCCGGCAAGCTCGGCATCGTCCTGTCTGGCCCATGGCTAAACGCGCAGATGGCGGAGCAGGGCAAGGACATCGACTACGGCATCAGCCAGATTCCGATCTCGACCGTCTCGGCAACCTATGGCGTGACCGACACGATCTCCATCCTCGAAACGTCGAAGGTGAAACCGCAGGCGATGAAGTTCCTTGAGTACATCTTCAGCAAGGAAAACCGCCTCGAATTCGGCAAGCTGGAAGGTTTCGTCCCGGTGCTGAAGTCGGAATCGACCGAGCCGTTCTTCACCGACAATCCGAAGATGGCTGTCTTCCTCGAAATGGGGCCGGTTGCGAAGTTCGCACCGTTGTTCCCACGCTGGGAAGAAATGGCCGACGGCCTGAAATCTGAACTGGCGAAGATCTATGCAGGCGAAGCGACACCGGAAGCCGGCCTGCAGGCCGCAGCCGAGAAGATGAACGCCTTGCTCGCCGAAAAATAGGGTGGTGCGCCGTTCCGTCAGTGCTTCATTCTTCAGAGGCGACGCGGTGTTCCCGCGTCGCCGCCTCAGGACCCAGGTTCAGTCCCATGTCGGCAATTGACAGCAGCACGCCAATTCGAACGGCCACGCTCCGGCGATCCGGAGCTGCGCAATCCAATTCGCTCTTTGCCCTGATCCTGGTGGCGCCCTGCCTGCTGCTGTCCGTCACGGTCATCGGTTATCCGATCTTCGACGTCATCCGCATGTCCGTTTTTGATGTCAGCCGCATCGGCATCGTCAGGGAGTTCGCCGGCTTCGGCAACTTCATCAAGACGTTCAGTGATCCGGTTTTCGTCCAGGCTTGCTGGCAGACGCTGGTATGGACAGTTGCCGTGGTGGGCGGAACGATGCTGGTTTCGATCCCGATCGCGCTCATCCTCAACGAGGACTTCTACGGGCGGACGATAGCGCGCACCATCGTTCTGCTGCCTTGGGCCATCTCGCTTGCGATGACCGCTGTGGTCTGGCGTTACGTCGTCAACGGCGACTTCGGCACACTCAACATGACGCTGTCCGCGCTTGGCTTGCCATTCGATGGCTACCCTTGGCTTGCCGACGCCAGGATGGCTTTCATCCTGGAAATTCTGGTCGGCATTCTCGTATCGGTCCCGTTCACGGTGACGATCCTGCTCGGCGGACTGACCTCCATTCCAGAGACGCTCTACGAGGCTTCGGCGATCGACGGCGCTTCGCCGCTCCACAGCCTTCGCTATATCACCATGCCCTTGCTCTGGCCGTTCATGCAGATCGCGATCGTCCTCAATGTGATCTATGTCTTCAATTCATTTCCGATCATATGGATCATGACCAATGGCGGCCCTTCGAACCGCACGGATATCCTGATCACCTACATCTACAAGCAGGCCTTCGCCTTCGGCAAACTGGGCAATGCGGCAGCAGGCTCGGTGGTCATGTTCGCGATGCTGTTGGTCTTCGCGGTCATCTATCTCTACCTGACCAAGGCACGGGGGGCGCAGGATGATGTCTAAGGCCAGGAAAAGCGTGCTCTGCTGGGTGGCGCTGTCACCCTTTTTGATCATCGTGCTGTTCCCTTATCTGACGATGCTGTCGACGGCACTGAAACAGAAGGACGAGATCTTCACGTTCCACCGCAGCTGGCTCCCGCGAGAGTTCTATCTCGGCAATTTTGTCGAGCTGTTCGTTGACCGCAATTTTGGTCGGGCACTGGTGAATTCGCTGACGATCAGCGTCGGCGCGACGCTGCTGTCGCTCGCCGTCGCCATTCCCGCCGCTTATGCGCTGACGCGCATGCGTGTTCCGGGAAACAGCGCGCTGACGAACTACCTGCTTATCACCCAGATGATCTCGCCGATCGTGCTGATCATCGGCCTGTTTCGCATGTTCGCCTATTTTGGCCTGATAAACAGCCTGATGTCGGTGATCATCGCGCACAGCGCCTTCTTCATGGCCTTTGCCGTGTGGATGCTGAGAAGCTACTTCGCGACGATCCCCAAGGACCTAGAGGAAGCCGCATGGATCGACGGCGCCGGCCGTTTCAGCGCGTTTGTCCGCATATTCCTGCCGCTGTGCCTGCCGGGCGTCGTCGTGACGGCGATCTTCACCTTCGTCAATTCATGGAACGAGTACGCCATGTCTTTGACGCTGTTGCGCGACGTCAGCCAACAGACCGCACCGGTCCAGATCGCGTTCCTGACGGGCACGCTCTACCAGATTGAATGGCATCTGATCATGGCCGCGACGCTGATTGCGTCCGTGCCCGTGGCAATCGTCTTTGCCAGCATCCAGCGATACCTCATCGGCGGAATGTCGCTGGGCGGCGTGAAATAGGAGGACCATATGGCTTCGATCGATCTTGTCGGCGTCAGCAAGCAGTTTGGCGCGCTAAGTATCCTGGACGATGTCAACATATCGATCGGCGACCGTGAGTTCGTCGTTCTGGTCGGGCCTTCCGGATGCGGCAAGTCGACCCTTCTCAGGATGATCGCGGGACTGGAGCCGATTTCCGACGGCACGATCAGCATTGACGGTGCCATCGTAAACCACCTCGGGCCACAGAAGCGGGATCTTGCCATGGTCTTTCAGACCTACGCGCTTTATCCGCATATGACGACTGCGCAGAATATCGGTTTTCCGCTGAAACTACGCGGTTCATCGCCCGAGCAGATCGAACGATCGGTCGCACGCGTCGCATCCACACTCCACCTGGAAGCTTTGCTCGATCGCCAGCCACGTGCGCTATCGGGTGGCCAGCGGCAACGTGTCGCCATGGGACGCGCCATGGTGCGCGAGCCGCGTGCGTTCCTGTTCGACGAGCCGTTGAGCAATCTTGACGCCAAGCTGCGCCACCACATGCGCATTGAGCTGCGCCAGTTGCACAAGTCGCTTGGCGCGACGTCAATCTACGTGACGCATGACCAGATCGAAGCCATGACCATGGCAGACCGCATCGTGGTCATGAACAGGGGCAAGGTCGAGCAGATCGGTACACCGCTCGAACTTTTCGACCGGCCGGCAAACACATTCGTTGCCGGGTTCCTCGGGTCTCCAACAATCAACTTTGCCAAAGCCAGGCTCTCGGCTGGCTCAAAGGACGTGACTTTCGAAGATGGCATCTATCCCCTGGCCCTCAACGGGGCTTCAGACATCGCAGCGCAAGATGTGATTGCCGGTGTGCGACCGCAACATATCGAGATCGTCGCTACAGATGTCGCGCCGCTGAAAGGCACGGTCGTGCTCGTGGAGCATACCGGCTGCGAAACGAATGTGATCCTCGACGTTGGCAACAGCGAATGGACGGTTCAGACGCTCAGTCGTCACCGGCTGAACCAAGGCGAACAGGTTGGCCTCAAATTCGATCCGGCTCATCTTCATCTGTTCTCGGCATCGTCGCAGGAGCGCATCCTATGGTAGACGTCCGGGACACAAAGGCTGATTCAAGGACAAAATCCGTGGGCACCAGGAAGCGCGATCCTGAACGGACGATACGCACCATCATCGAAGCCGCCCGGCAGGAATTTGCCGAGCACGGCTACGATGGCGCGCGCACCGATCGCATCGCCGCCCTTACGGGAATGAGCAAAGGTGTTCTCTACCATCACTACAATTCCAAGGACGACCTGTTCGTCGCGGTTCTCGAGGATATCTACCAGGAGCTTCGTTCCCAGAATGAAGCTCTCGTGCTCGACGTTTTCGAGCCGGAGGAAGGCATCCGTCGACTCATCGCCCATACCTACAACTATTTCGCGACCCACCCGGAATTCATCGTTCTTGTGAATTCCGAAAACCTGATGAAAGCAGCTCATCTGGAAAAATCGGAAAGCGTGCGCAGCATGTTCGCGCCGCTGTCGACCCGGCTCGGAGAACTTATTGGCCGCGGGCAGGAGCAGGGCATCTTCCGCCGGAACGTGGATATCGTCGAACTCTACATCTCGATCGTCGGCCTTGGATATTTCTTCCTGGCGAACCGCTGGACGCTCAGTGTCGTGTTCAACCGGGACCTGCTTGCTGACGGCGCGGAAGACCAGCGCCTGGCTCACGTCATCGATGTCGTGCTTGGCTATCTTCGCAATGTCGACGCGGCAAGTCGCTAGATGAGAGCCGACATGTTGGATCTGCCGGCGGCCGGCCCCCTCAAGTGGCTTGACGTGATCGAAACGCCTGCGGTGTTGATCGACCTCGATGTTGTCGAGGCAAACATCCTGCGCTGTCAGGCTCACTGTTCGGAACTGGGCTTCAAGATGCGCCCGCATATCAAGACGCACAAATTGCCGATGCTTGCCCATGCGCAGCTTGCGGCCGGCGCGATCGGCGTCACCACCCAGAAACTCGGCGAGGCCGAGATCATGGCCGACGCAGGCATCGAAGACATACTGATCAGCTACAACATTGTCGGTCCGGCAAAGCTTCAGCAGCTTCGGCGGCTGGCTTCGCGCGCCAAGGTCACTGTCGTGGCGGACAATGCCACCGTCGTCTCCGGTCTGTCGGATGTCTTCGCCAATAGTCCTTCGCCGCTCGATGTGCTGGTGGAGTGCGACACCGGGATGGGCCGTTGCGGCGTACTCACCCCGCAAGCTGCCGTCGCGATGGCACTCGAGGTCGCGGCCTCCCCAGGATTACGCTTCGCAGGTCTGATGACCTATCCGGCTCCGAAGCAGGGCAACTCAGCCGCGGGATGGCTCGAAGAGGCGGCTGATCTGTTGCACGCCGCCGGACTGAAGTCCGATATTGTTTCCAGCGGCGGTACACCCGACCTTTACGCGATGAACCGGCACGACAGCGTCACCGAATACAGGCCGGGCAGCTATATCTACAACGACCGTTCTCTGATCGACATTGGTGCCTGCAAGGCAAGTGATTGCGCGCTGACGGTTGTTGCAACGGTCATCAGCTCGCCCGAACCCAATCGCACAATCATCGACGCCGGAACCAAGGTGCTGACATCCGATCTCTTCGGCATGCAGCACTATGGCACGATCCCCGAGCACCCCGACTTCGCAATCGTTTCACTGAATGAGGAACATGGACGGATCGAATGCCCGTCCGGTAACGCGCCGGCTGTCGGCGAATTGCTGCGCATCATTCCCAACCACGCCTGCGTTGTCTCCAATATGGTCGACTACGTCCATCTCGTTCGTGGTGATAACTATGTCCGGGCCGAGTTGGTCGCTGCGCGCGGCAAGGTCGAATAGTGGTGTAAAGAAGAGACGGACGTTGCCTGTCTGCGACGGGCCCGCAAAGGACCTATCGGACAGCGTCTCGCAACAGTCCCTCCAGCCAGTCGGCAAAGACGTGCAGACGGTGAGAAAGGTGCTGTCTGGTGGGATACAGAATTGTCATGGCCATCGGCTCCGCCCGGAAACCCGGCAACACCTGGACAAGGTCGCCGGCTTCAAGTTGGGAGCGGACGTCATAGGCCGGGATCTGGATCAGCCCCAAACCGGCGATACAACAGGCAATGTAGGCTTCTGCGCTGTTGGCAGTCACGCGACCGCGCATGGGAAGAGAACGCAGAGCACCATTTTCCAGCCATTCCCATTCTTCGATACGCCCGGTTGAAGGAGACGTGTAGTTGACTGCCAGATGATCCTTGAGGTCGTCAGGGGTAGCCGGCATGCCATGACGCTCGATATAGGCGGGACTGGCGACATTGATCAGCGGCAATTGGCCGATCGAGCGCGCGATAAGACCGGAATCAGCGAGAGGGCCAACCCGCAGGACGCAATCGACGCTGTCTTCGATCAGGTTGACGGCACGATCGGTCACCCCGAGATCGATATCGATCTGCGGATATTTCTCCAGGAAGTCAGGCAGGGCGGGAGCGATGATGAGCCGTCCTATGCGACCTGGCACATCTACCTTCAGCCTGCCGGATGGTTTCGACGCGGAGTGGCGGAACAGCCCCTCCGTCTCCTCGACATCGGCGATCAATTGAAGGCAGCGTTTGTAGAAGGCGGCACCGTCCTGGGTGGGAGAAACCTGCCGCGTTGTGCGGTGAAGCAACCGCGCACCGACGCGACCTTCGAGTTCGAGAATCGCCGCAGAGACAGACGACCGCGGCAATCCCAGTGTCGCCGCCGCACGCGTGAAACTGGAGCATTCGACAACACGCGTGAAAATGCGGAACAGGTCTATCCGGTCCACCGATTGCCTTTCTCATTGGTAGCCATTTCTGACAGATGATGTCAGTTTCATCACCTTTATCAGGAAATCCTAGACGATATCTTCCTGTCATGAAAGCGGACGCGAGCGGCGGACGCGAAGGCAAGGAGGCCACGCATGACCGATCACAGCATCAAGGGCAAAACCGTTCTCATCGCCGGCGGCGCGAAGAACCTGGGTGGGCTGGTCGCCCGCGATCTCGCAGCACATGGCGCCAAGGCGATCGCAATCCACTACAACAGCGCGGCGACCAAGGCCGACGCCGATGCCACGCTCGCTGCTGTGAAGGCAGCAGGTACCAAGGCGGTGGCTTTCCAAGCAAACCTCACCACGGCAGGCGCCGTTGAAAAACTGTTTGCGGATGCGGTGGCAGCAATTGGCCGGCCCGACATCGCCATCAACACCGTCGGTAAGGTTCTGAAGAAGCCGATGGTCGAGATTTCGGAAGCCGAATATGACGAAATGAGCGCGGTGAACGCCAAGACGGCCTTCTTCTTCCTCAAGGAGGCAGGCAGGATCATCAACGACAACGGCAAGATCTGCACCCTGGTGACCTCGCTGCTCGGCGCCTTCACGCCTTTCTATTCCAGCTATGCCGGAACCAAGGCACCGGTGGAACACTTCACGCGCGCAGCCTCCAAGGAGTTCGGTGAGCGCGGCATCTCGGTGACCGCGATCGGACCCGGTCCGATGGACACGCCCTTCTTCTATCCGGCCGAAGGTGCCGATGCGGTCGCTTACCACAAGACGGCTGCAGCACTGTCGAACTTCTCCAGGACAGGCCTCACCGACATCCAGGACATCGTGCCGTGGATCCGCATGCTGGTGTCCGAGGGCTGGTGGATGACCGGCCAGACCATCCTGGTCAACGGCGGCTACACCACCAAGTAGGCTGTCGTCCTATCAACGAGCGGGGATCTTCGCGAAGCCTGTGAAGAACCCCGCCTGCAACGATTGCGGTCAGGTCGGGTCGGTGTTCAATTTGGCGTTGTCTTTTTCGAGGGGAACACGGGATGACTGTTGAAGCCAGCAAGATGACTGGGCACCACCCTCTGCTGCGGCGGCGTGACGGCCACCATGCCCGCGTCACGTTCGAGGAACTGTTCTTCGATCTCGTCTATGTCTTCGCGGTGACGCAGCTCAGCCATGAGCTTTTGACCAATCTGACCCCGACCGGCGTTGTCGAAACCTTGATCCTGTGGTTCGCGGTCTGGCTCGGCTGGCAGTACACGTGCTGGTTCACCAACTGGTTCGATCCCGAAACACCCCGCATTCGTGGAGCGCTGTTCGCCGTGATGCTGGCGGCTCTGATCATGGCCTCTGCTATTCCCGGAGCCTTCGGCGATCGCGGACTGGTCTTTGCACTCGCCTATGTCGCCATACAGGTCGGCCGCACAGCCTATGTCGTCTGGGAGCTGGGACCGAACCATCCGCTTTCCGCCAATTACCGGCGCATGCTGGGCTGGCTTCTGATCGCAGCGGTGTTCTGGATCGCCGGTGCTCTCGCCGAACACTGGACCCGCGCGGCGCTGTGGGCTGTTGCGATCGCCTGCGAATATCTGTCGCCGATGTTCGGTTTCGCGCTGCCCGGGCTCGGCCGCTCCAGGACAAGCGACTGGACGATCGAGGGCGGGCACCTGGCGGAACGCTGCCAGCTGTTCGTCATCGTAGCGCTTGGCGAAACACTGCTCGCCACTGGCGCAACGCTTGCGCGTGTGGAAGTGTGGGAGCCTGCCGTGCTGTCGGCCATGCTTGCCACCTTCCTCGGCACGCTGGCGATGTGGTGGCTGTATTTTGGCACGTCGAGCAAGGATGCCACCGAAACCATCACCCGTTCCGACGATCCAGGCCGGCTTGGCGCCTATTTCCACTATATCCATGCCGTGCTGATCGGCGGCATCATCGCCACCGCCGTCGGCAACGACCTGGTGCTTGCCCATCCGCATGATGAGCTGAAGATAGCCTATGCCCTGACGCTGTGCGGAGGACCCGCGATCTATTTGCTCGGCAGCGCCATCTACAAGAAAGTCGTGTACGGCACCGTGCCGGTGTCCCACATTGCCGGCATCGTCGCGCTGGCGGCACTGTTTCCAGTTGCCTTCAGCGTCGACCTGCTGACCATGGGATGGCTGACCACCATCGTCATGCTGGCTGCAAGTCTCTGGGAGAACAGGTTGGCCAGCAACCGCCGAACGACAAGCAGCTCCCAAAACACGATCCACTGAAGGCTGCTTGGCGGGCAGCCCTAGGCCCGCCGACGCTGGCCATCCTTGCCCACCGCCCGGCGCGCCACGATTGACGGCGCTGTCGAGACACGATTGCGACCGTCCGATTTCGCCCGGTAGAGCGCCTTGTCCGCCCGCTCCACCAGATGACGCCAGTCGCGCGGACCGCGCTGACCGCAGGCGACACCAAAGCTGGCGGTGATGGCGATCTGCTGGCCGTCGGAAAGTGTGAACCGATGGTTCTGCAGCTTGGTGCGGATTGTTTCAGCGAGATGTCCGGCCTGGTTGAGGTCCGCACGGGAAAGCAGCAAGGCGAACTCTTCGCCGCCGAAGCGGGCCACGACACAGTCGATCGGCGCCTCGCGCTTCAAAAGCCTGGCCGTCTCGATCAGCACCCGGTCGCCCGCAAGGTGGCCGTGCGTATCGTTGATGCTCTTGAAATGGTCTATGTCGACCATGATCAGGGCGAGCGCATCGCCTGTCGACAACCCGTCGCCGCCATTCTGGGCGATGTAGTCGAGCGTCCGGCGGTTCAGCGCGCCGGTCAGGCCATCCGTCTCCGCCTGCAGTCGCAATTCGCTGGTCAGCGATGCGCGTTCGCGCATGCGGTCCTGCAGCACGTCGATCGCGTCGAACAGGCGCGTCATTTCGCTGGCACCGCCAGCATCACGCCTCGCCACTGGCGGGCGATCCTCCGCTAGGCCGATCACCTCTTCATGCGCCTGCAGCAGCGGTCGAAAAACATCGCGCCGCACCGATAGAAGCACGCCGATCAGCACGGTGAGCACGATTGCGGTTGCCAATGAGACAATGACGAGAAGCCGCAGCGCCGCATCACGCTCGGCGGCGACACGCGACACGGTCTTGTCCAGAAAAGCGGTTCGATAGTCCTCGACCGACTTCATCGTCGGTACGAAGGACCTGGTCAGTTCGACCGCGGTGATCGGATAGTCGCTGGAATCCTTGCCCTGTTTGATGATGGTGTCGACCATGTCCATGCCGACGCCGAAAAACAGCCTATCGATGGCGGCCTGGTTCCTGGCAAGGTCCGGCATGGCGTTGAGAACGGTTTGGCCTCGCAGCATGTCCCATATCTGGTGGATACGTCCCTGATCCCGGCGCGCGTCAATGATGTTCTCCAGCGGGATGCGCTGGCGTGACGCAATCGGTGCAATCACTTCCGAAGCGATGCGGCCACCATATTCGCGCAAATCCGCCAGCATCTGGCCAATGAGTGCTGGCTCAGACAGCCCGCTGTCATGGCCAATCAACTCGTTTGCGCGCCATGTCGTCACCACCCGGAAATGATCCGAGACGCTGAACATCGCTTCGATCGCATCCTGCATCGCCCGAAGCTTGGCCTCGCCCCCTTGGACGGTTGCCGCATGGTCGACTTTGACCCTGGCAGCGGCAAGGCTTTCCGCAACGGCATCGAGGAGTTCGCGCGGAATCCGATGATCATGGAGCAGGATCGGCACTTCCGGCGTTGCGGCGAGGCTCGCCAGTGCGTTGTCGCTGCGGACGCGAAAATCGGCGAGCCGTTTCAAGGCCACTTCGCTGGGTGCGGACATCACGTCATTGGCCGGACCGCGTTCGGCCGAGATAACGTTCGCGGTATCGAGAACCTGCCGGAAATACTGGATATCGTAGTGGTTCTGCCTGGCTTCGGCAAAGTCGTTCCAGGCGCGTGACAGGATCATCGCCGCCAGCACGGCCGCGCACAGAATGGCCAGGCCGATGCTCAGCGAGAGTTTCGGGTAGAGGCTTTGATCTTCCTTCGCGATACGCAACCACGGCGTGCTGAAGGACCCAGCCCTGCCAGCGCGCTGGCGGCTTTGGCCGAAAGCTGTCGTCACGGCAGCGGGGATTGCCGTCTGTGTCTTCTGAGAACCAATATTTATCATCGAGGAAACGTCTGGAAGTGGACCTGTCTTGCTACGGGTTTAGCGACATTCGCCTGCCGTTTGGTGAAGCCGATTGGTAAACCGAAATAAAACGGTCCGGGCGCTTGTTGATGGCACAGAGCTCCTTAACACGCGAACTTTATTTATGTTCCCTCGCTGCTCACACCCAAATCTCCAAGGCTGGCCCACATTGCGAACATCAATTGGTCACGAAATGACCCGGTGAGCGGCGGCTTCAGGACGCATTGTCGTATTCTGTTGACCAGCCAGCGGGGGCCAACCGGAAAGGGAAACCCATGCACAAGGCTTTGTTGCTTGCAGCAAGCATTTCTTTCGTCGGCGTCGTAGCCGCCAACGCCCAATCGTCGTCAACGCCACAGCCGCCGACGACCCCACCGGCGGCAGCGCCAAGCGCCGCCCCGAAGATCCAGCGCATTAACGTGGTCGATGTCAGCGAATTGCCGCAGGCGACGCAAAAAGAGGTCGAGCAGGTGGTTGCACAAGGCACCGATGACAGCCTCAAGCAACTGCGCAGCAATATCGACGCGGTTCCTGAGGCCAAGGCCGCCCTCAAGGCCAAGGGCTCGACATCCGCGCAGGTCGTGGCCACGAGTATGGGCCAGGATGGCACCTTGACGCTGATTACCAAGAAAAACAGCTAGAACATCCAGCTCAGACTGCGCAAAACCCTGGCCTCGGCCGGGGTTTTCGTTTTGGGCTGGCCGGCACCTGCGGGATCGAGGGCTTCGGCGCATTTCGTTTCAAGAAAACGCGTCTGGTCCCACGCACTTGCCACCGTCGTCACCTTGCGGAAATATGCGAACGTTCAACCTGCGGCTGCGCATGGTTCACTGCGTCGCGCGGGTATGCGTCGAACATCAGGAGAGATGTCCATGGCTGACGACAGGCAAGAACGTATCCGGCAGCGCGCCCACGAAATCTGGGAGCGTGAGGGCAGGCCGCACGGCGCCCATGAACGCCACTGGCATCAGGCCGCGGGCGAGATCGAAGCCGAACAGAGCAACGGCAAAAAGCTCACACGCACCGCCGGCGCCAAACCTGCCAAGACGGCAGCCCCCACCAAGGCAGCCAAGCCGAAGGCGGCAGCGAAACCAGTAAAGACGCCCGCCAAGGCAGCCGCCACGGCGAAGGCTGCAAAACCGGTTGCGAAGGTAGCCGAGGCCAAGCCGGCGACCAAGAAGGCGGCCAAGCCGAAAGCGCCTGCCAAAGCAGGATAAGCCAGCGCCATCAATGTTGCTTGCAAGAAAGCGCTCCGAGGCAAGGCCCTTGGAGCATGTTGCTGTGCGGCCTTTATTGTGTCGGCCCAATGCATCCCAGTCGATCATGTCATCCGAACTGGTGAGATCCGTTTGATTTCCATCGTGTTTTTCGCGTGCGAATCGGTCTGCGCCGGACAGCGATTAAGTACCGGGAAAGACGGGAAAATTCCTGCATAAAGGCCTCGCAGCCTTCGCATGTGCGAAGACGCAGAATTCACAAGCCATTGCATTTCAATAATAAATATGCTCTTATTGAATGAACATTCAATAAGAAAGCACTTGTCATGAACCCACATTTTCGCGATGTGGCGATCCCCAACGATTGGGACCGCAGCGGACTGCCGGGCTGGGCCTATCATTCCGACGCGCTGCTGGAACTGGAGAAGGAACACCTGTTTCGCACTCACTGGCAGATCGCCGGCCACGTCTCCGACCTGCCCAATCCCGGCGATTATCTGACCATGGACGTGGTCGGCGAACGCGCGCTCATCGTGCGCGGCAAGGACGGCGTCGCGCGCGGCTTCCACAATCTGTGCCGGCATCGCGGCAGCCGGGTGGTGGCCGACAATCAGGGCCATTGCGCCAACGCGCTGGTGTGCCCTTTCCATGGCTGGGTCTACAATCTTGACGGTACGCTGCGCGGCGCCGCCCGCCCCCGCTCCTTCCCTGACCTGGACAAGACCGAATTTGGTCTCAAGCCGCTCGATCTCGAGATCTGGATGGGTTTCATCTTCATCCGTTTTCGCAATGGCGGGCCACAACCGGCCATGGCCGAATTGCTGAAGCCGATCGAGGCGGAATTTGCCCCCTACCGTGCCGCCGAGATGGTGCCGTCCTGGGGTATCTGGACCCAGAAAAGCCCGGTGAACTGGAAGTCGGTACGCGACGTCGACAATGAGGGCTACCACGTCGCCATGGCGCATCCTGCGCTGCAGGACCTCTATGGCTCGACCTATTACGACGAGCCTTTTGTCAACGGCCTTTCACGCTCCTATGCCACCTACAATCCACACGCCGGCCGCCGCTGGAGTGTGAAGAACTATGTGCGTATCGCACCCGTGCCGCAGCATCTGCCCGATGCCCAGAAGAAAGCCTGGATCTACTACAGCCTGTTCCCCAACTCGGTGATCTCGGTCACGCCGGAATCGGTGCAGTTCTACCAGGAATTCCCGCTTTCGACCGGCGAAACGCTGCTGCGCGGCGCCATCTATCGCTACGCCGACGAAAGCCGCGAACAAGCCGCAGCCCGCTACCTCGCCTTCCGGATCGACCGCGACACCACGGCCGAGGACGTACAGCTCTCGGTCTGGTCGAACGAATCCATGCTGTCGGAAGCCTTCGCCGGCTTCTATCTGTCCGATCTCGAATATGGCGTGCGCACCCATCACGACCATCTGCGCGAGCGACTGCCGGTGCTGTCGCTGGAGACCCAGCCGGCCGAGAAGGACATGGAAGCGCTCAACGCCGCTCTGCTCAGCCGAGTGTAGAAGCGTGTCGGCAGCCTTGATTCTCGTGGCGATCAAGCGTGGGTCGCGAACGCATCGTCATAGGCTCTGCCCGATTACAACCGCAACCTGAATCTCGTCCTGTAATCGCGCGGTGACATGCCGCGCAAGCGGCGGAAATGCCGGTTGAAGTTGGCGAGCGAACCGTAGCCGACGGCATTTGCGATATGCTGGATCGGCTGGCTCGTCCCCGACAGGCGCGCACAGGCATCACCGATGCGCAGGCGGATGATGTA
Source organism: Mesorhizobium loti (assembly GCF_002858745.1). GTDB lineage: Bacteria > Pseudomonadota > Alphaproteobacteria > Rhizobiales > Rhizobiaceae > Mesorhizobium > Mesorhizobium loti_F. Next base: position 250,894 of record NZ_PJRO01000003.1, read on the forward strand.
GTCGGAAATCGTTGCACGCATGTGCCGTCGAAACAGCCTGTGCGTTCCCGAAACGCTGAGCGCGGCAATGCCGGCAAGCTCCTCCAGCCGGACCTCTTGCGTATAGGATTGATGGATATGGGTCAGCACGCGGTCGATGCGCTCCCCTGCTGCATCCCGCTCCCTCGGCACCAGAGCCTCACTGGAAAGCGGCTCGACGTCGGCATCGTCCGCCAGCCTGTTGAGAATGGCGAGCATGGCAAGCAGCCGCGCCGGCGCGGGCAGCTCGAACAACCGCTTGAAGTCATCAGCAAGCGCGATGGCCGACGCCGTCGAGAACCGCAGGCCGGTACCGGCCCTGGCGACAAGTGCTGCGACGGCGCCAAGCTCTACCGATGCGCTGGTGATCGCTTCGATCCATTCCTGCCGGAACCACACCACGAGAGCGACATGCGGGAGGGCCGGGTCCAGTTTCTCCGAAGATGCCCATGTGTGCGGCAGGTTGGAGCCGACCAGAACCAGATCGATGCCGTCGAAAGGACCGACATGATCACCAATGAAGCGGTGGCCGCGCGAATTCAGCGTCAAGGTCAGCTCGAGCTCAGGATGGTGATGCCACTGGAACGGGATGCCTGCGTCGAGCCGCCGGTTCAGCATGCTCCAGGAGGCATCCGGGCTGGCTGGCACGCGTTCGAGATAGGGCTTCATACGGCGCTACTCGGCTTCACAACGCCAGAATAGTATCGGAAATTGCTGGTGCAGGACAACACCAAGTCGCAAGCCGCGCTATTCTTCCGCAAATGCCCATCATCGGGCGCCAGCCAGGGAGAGAACGCCATGCAAGCAGCAGCCGTGAAGGACCACCATCCAACCACCTCGATGACGACCCAGTTGAAGGACATCGAGAAGACACTGCCGCTGCGCGTGCTTTCGCAAGACGACTGGCAACACTGGATCACCAATGGCTACGTTATCGTGCGCCAGGCCGTACCCGCGGAGAATGTCCGCCGGCTGGTGGACCTTCTGTGGCGCTTCGACGAGAAAGACCCTGCCGATCCTTCAACCTGGTATGCGCCGCAGCGGCGCGAGCACAAGATGAAGGAGCTCAACAACACCGGCATGCTGGAGATCTACAATCACCAGTATCTCTGGGACAATCGCATGGAGCGGCGCATCTACGACGCCTTCGTCGACATCTGGGACCGCGAGGACCTGTGGGTGACAATCGACCGCGCCAACCTGAACCCGCCGAAGAAGGTCAAGGGCAATCCCAACGGCTTCATTCATTGGGACGTCGACACCTCGATCCGTCCGATGCCGATCGGCGTGCAAGGCGTGCTCAGCCTGCAGAAACAGGATGGCGACGTCGGCGGCTTCCAATGCGTGCCAAAGCTCTTCTCCGATTTCGAGGCATGGGAGAAAACCCAGCCCGCCGACCGCGACCCGATGCACCCCGACATGACCGGCCAGGCCACCGTCAACATCGAGATGGAAGCTGGCGACCTGATGATCTTCAACTCGCTGCTCGCACATGGCGTGCGGCCCAACCATTCCGACAACCGCGTGCGCATGGCCCAGTATATTTCCATGCACCCGGCGGAATGGGACAACGAAGCTGAACGCCGGGAACGCATCCGGCTGTGGCGCGAACTCGACCATCCGCAGCGCGACGCCTTCCCGGGCGACCCGCGCGAATGGGAAAAACACAACGCCAAGACCGCAACCCTGACCCCGCTCGGCGAGAAGCTGCTCGGCCAGGCGCGGTGGTAGGTTTTTGACAAGCACTCCCTTCTCCCCTCCTCTCCTGAGGAGGGAGTGCTCATCTCTGAATATCTGGCTCAACGTGTTTGGCTGTAACGGCATCAGGCTTCGCGCTAGAAGCCAGGCATGACCGCACCCGCAGGCCTATCCCCGCAGACCCGAGGCATCCTGCTGATGGCCGTGGTGGCCTTTGCCATCCAGATCGTCGACGGACTGGCGAAATATCTGAGTGCCGACTATTCACCCCTCTTCATCGGCTGGGCCCGTTATGCGGTGGCCACGATCGTTGTGCTGCCCTATGCCTTTGCCTGCCATGGCCGGCAGGTGTTTCCTTCGGAGCGGCTTGGCGCGCATATGCTGCGCACCATCCTGCTGGTGACGGCGATGTCGCTCTATTTCGTTGCCATCACCTTTATCCCGCTGGCCACCGCCATCAGCGCCTATTTCATCGCACCTATCGTCGGCATGGTGCTGTCGGTCGTCATCCTCAAGGAGCGCATGACGCTGGTGAAAGGCATCAGCCTGGCGCTTGGCTTTGCCGGCGCAATGGTGATCCTGCAGCCGGGCAGCGCAATCGAACCGGGCATTCTTCTCGCACTCGCTTCGGGTCTGTCCTTTGCCTTCTACATGATCGTCACCCGCAAGACCGCACTGGAGAGCGATCCGCTCAAGACGCTCGCTTTCCAATGTGCTTTCGGCGCGCTGATCCTGTTGCCGCAGGCGCTGTTCACCTGGTCGACGCCGGCCTGGAGCGACCTCGTTTTTTTCGCCGGGGTCGGTATCTTTTCGCTGATCGGACATTTCATGCTGATCGTCGCCTTCCGGCTTACCGAAACCTCGGTGCTGGCGCCACTTGTGTATCTTGAGCTCGTCGGCGCCGCCGTCATCGGCTATCTCGCTTTCAACGAGGTTCCTGGCACGGCCACTGTCCTCGGTGCGGCCCTTATCGTCTTCGCTGGTCTGATCCTGCTCTGGCAGAGCGAGACCGTCAGCGTCGATGAACCGGCTGCCTAGCTCGGGTCCACAAACGCCTCAGCCCATGCGATAGTCCGGTGCCGCACAAGGAGACGACGCCATGAGCGCATGGTTCTACCTGCTGATCCCCGTAGCGATCGTCGTCGCGATCTTCCTCGGCATCAAATACCGCACTTCAAGCCGCCGCTTCATGATGCCGCTCGTCGGCGGCTCCCTGGTGCCAGGCGATGGTGGCGCGCACTATGGCGGCGACCATCATTCCGGCGGTGGTGGCGACAGCGGTGGCGGCGGCGACGGCTGATCGTCAGCCCTGCCACAGTCTCTCCCGGCGCAGGTCGTCCATCGTGCGCGAAATGCCTTCGCGCAGGATCGCCACCATCGTGTCGATCTGCTCGCGCGTGATAACAAGCGGCGGCGACATCACACACATGTTGATCAGCGGCCGCACCAGCAGCCCGAGCTCATGGCAATGTGCGTCGATGCGCGCACCGACCGCCTTGTCCAGCTGCAGCGGGTTCTTGCTGTCACGGTCCGCCACACATTCCACGCAAGCCATCAGACCCAGGCCTCGTACCTCGCCGACCAGCGGCAGGTCTTCCAGCGTCCTCATCCGCGCCTGGAAATAGGGCGCAACGGCACGTGCATGCGCCAGCAGCTCATTCTCCAGGAGGTCGAGGTTCTTTAATGCCACCGCGCAGCCAACCGGGTGGCTGGTGTAGGTCAGCCCATGCGCGAACACCGCGTCGGGATGATTGGAGCGGCGCAGCTCCTGCAGAAGCCGCTCGGAAATGACAACACCGCCGAGCGGAAAATAGCCGGAGGTGACCCCCTTGGCGAAGGTGATCATGTCCGGATCGAGCCCGAACACATCACCGGAAGCAAAGACATGGCCGAGCCGACCGAAGGCCGTCACCACCTCGTCTGAAATGTAGAGGATATCGTTCTCGCGGCAGATCTCACGGATACGCTTCAGGTAGCCATCCGGTGGCACGATGACGCCACCCGAGGCCTGTACCAGTTCGGCGACGAAGGCCCCGATCCTGTCCGCGCCAATTGTCTCTACCCTGTCGCGGAACTCCTCGACCAACAGGTCGGCAAAAGTGCCGACGTCCATTCCCTTCGGCCGGCGGAACGGATCGGGCGAGGAAAGCTTCACCACAAGGTCGTCGGCGCCGTCCATCCAGTCGCGGTCGCGTGGGCGGCCATTCAGGGAAGCCGCCAGATAGGTCGAGCCGTGATATGCACCGCCGCGCGACAAGACCAGCTTCTTTTCCGGTCGGCCGCGCACATTGTTGTTGAACTGCATGAAGCGCAGCGCCGTCTCCACCGCCGAAGAACCACCTGTGGTGAAGAAGACATGGCTCAGGTCGCCGGGTGCCGCGGCTGCGATGCGCCGCGCCAGCTCCGCCGAGGGCGCGTTCATCGTGTACCAGGGGGTGTTGTAGGAAAGCTGCATCGCCTGCTCGTACATCACTTGCGCAAGCTCCTCGCGGCGATGGCCGACATTGGTGCACCACATGCCGGCCGGACCGTCGATCAGCCGCCTGCCATTACCGTCGGTAATGTAGATACCGTCACCGTCCCTGATCAGCGCGCGCGCCTCGGCACCAACGGAACCGACCACTGGCCAGGGCTGCACGAGGTGACGCCGCGCCGTCTCGACAGCATTTTCCGAAGCCTCCGCTTTCAGCTGATTGCCTCTTGTCTCGCGCACCGCTGCCATCACCGCCTCGTTTCCTTCCCAATTTCGGTAAGCCACTCAAACCATTGGAAAACACGGGTTTACTCAACTTATTTTGAATGTCTATTCAATCAACATCGCAGAAATTATGCTTGATTTCAACCGGCGGATGCGCTCATGATGAAGGAAGCCGGCAAGAGCACAGCCGCCGATGCCGCGCAGCAACGCGCAGGCACAAGGCGGCTGGAATTCGACAAGAAAAAGCGGGGAACGACCGGCGGGGAAGGCAGCATGGCGGGACAATCCAGGCCGGCGACCATGTACGCACCGGGAGCGCTACAATGACGGCAGCCGCGGAAGGGTCGCCGCCGCTTGCTGCGGACGGCATCAGGCGAAGGCCGCCGCTTCCGCAATCCGAATCCTTCCAGGGCCTTGCGCTGATCAGCCCGACCTTCCTTTACGCCCTCATCCTGCTGTTGCTGCCGATCCTGGTGGTGTTTGCCCACTCCTTCTGGACGCAGAACTACCTCACCATCGACCATACCTTCACGCTTCAGAATTACCGCACCGCGCTGACCGAGCCGATCTATCTCGACCTGTTGTGGCGCTCGCTTTTCGTCGCGCTTCTGGTGTCGCTGTTCACCGTGGTGCTGGCCTATCCGATCGCCTATTTCATCTCCTTCCACGGCGGCCGTCACAAGAGCCTATGGCTGTTCCTCATCACCATCCCGTTCTGGACGAGCTACTTGCTGCGTGTCATGTCGTGGAAAGTTATCCTCGGCTATAATGGCGTGCTCAATTCCGGCCTGATGGGGCTCGGCCTGATCAGTGAGCCTTCCACCGCCCTGCTCTACAACACGAGTGCCGTCATCATCACGCTCACTCATGCCTGGGCGGCCTTCGCCATCCTGCCCATATTCGTGTCGCTGGAAAAGGTCGACCGCACGCTGATCGAGGCGGCCAAGGATCTCGGCGACGGGCCGTTGCGTTCCTTCCTGCGCGTGACGCTGCCGCTATCGGTGCCGGGCGTGATCTCGGCGCTGCTCATCGTCATGATCCCGACGGTGGGCGACTATGTCACGCCGAAGTTGGTCGGCGGCAAGGACGGCGTCATGATCGCCAATGCCATCCAAGCGCAATTCGGCAAGGCGGCGAACTGGCCGCTGGGCGCAGCACTTTCCGTGACAACCATGGTTGTGGTCAGCCTGATGGCGGGTGCCGCAGTGTTCCTCATCCGCACTGCCGCGAGACTCGTGCGATGACAGCGCTCAAACGTCTCCTGCCCGGCGGAAATTCCTGGCTCGCGGCCTATGCCTTCCTCTACATCGGCTTCCTCTATTTGCCGGTGGTGTTCCTGCCGATCTTCTCGATCAACACTTCGGCCTCGCCGAAGTTCCCGCTCGCCGGCATCACGCTGCAGTGGTATCGCGACCTGCCGAAGACGCCGGCGCTGATCGATGCCGCCTGGAACAGCCTGATCGTTGGCGTCTCGGCCGCCATCCTCGCCACCACCTTCGGCATTCTCGCCGCGCGCGCCATCACACGCTACCGTTTCCCCGGCCGGCGGCCGATCCATGGCCTGATCATGGCGCCGCTGGTGCTGCCGGAAGTCATCGTCGCGATCTCGATGCTTCTGGTGATGCTGCAGCTGGGCCTGAGCCTCTCGCTCTTCACCGTCGTGCTAGGCCACGTGCTGATCTGCATTCCCTATTCGATGTCAGTGCTGACCTCGGGCTTCGAAGGTTTCGACCGCAGCCTCGAGGAGGCTTCGGCTGACCTCGGCGAGAGCGCCTTCGGCACCTTCCGGCGGGTGACCTTACCGATGGTCGCGCCGGCCATCATTTCCAGCCTGCTCGTTGCCTTCACCATTTCGCTCGACGATTTCATCATCGCCTTTTTCCTCACCGGAACCGAAGCAACGCTACCCATCTACATCTGGGGCCAGTTGCGTTTTGCGGCCAAGCTGCCGGGCGTCCTGGCCCTCGGCACGCTGCTGCTCATAGGCTCTTTCCTGCTTCTCTCCATCGCCGAAATCCTGCGTCGCCGCACCGCGCGACGTACCCAGTCAAAGGGCCCGCAGCATGGTTGACCGGCCAATGCCCGACCTCCGTAGTCCTGAGCGGTCGATGATCGAGATCAGAGCCGTTACCCGCAGCTACGGCGCCTTCAAGGCACTGGACGATTGCAGCCTGGCCATTCACGAGGGCGAGTTCTTCTCCCTGCTCGGTCCTTCCGGCTGCGGCAAGACCACACTGCTCAGGATGATCGCCGGCTTTGACAACCCGACCAGCGGCAGCATCGCCGTCGACGGCCAGGAAATGGTCGGCGTGCCGGCCAACCGCCGCCCCACAAACATGGTGTTCCAAAGCTACGCCATCTTCCCGCATCTCAATGTCGAGCAGAATGTCGCCTATGGGCTGAAACGGCTGCAGCTCGACCCGGCCGAGGAGAAGCGTCGTGTCGACGAGGCGCTCGCCATGGTCTCGTTGGACGGCCTCGGCAAGCGCGGTGCGCATGAGCTCTCCGGCGGCCAGCGCCAGCGCGTGGCGCTGGCCCGCGCGCTGGTGATGCGGCCGAAGGTGCTGCTGCTCGATGAGCCACTGTCGGCGCTGGACAAGAAGTTGCGCGAGCAGATGCAGGTGGAGTTGCGCCGGCTGCAGCAGGCAGTCGGCATCACCTTCATCCTGGTCACCCACGATCAGTACGAAGCGCTAGCCATGTCCGACCGCATCGCCGTGATGTTCGGGGGGCGTATCGCCCAGATCGCCTCTCCGAAGGAAATCTACCAGCGTCCCGTCAACCGCCGGGTTGCCGACTTCCTTGGCGGCATGAATTTCGTGAAAGCCGAAATCGTCGAGGAGAATGGCTCATCGATCACCGTCAATACGCTGGGCTTCGGCCGCATCACCACCGAGAAACCGAAGGCCTTCACCCGCAACGGCGCCGGTGCCACGCTTGGCATCCGGCCGGAGCGGCTGCGCGTGCTGTGGGACAACGCGACCGCCATGCATGAAGTGTCCGGCACGGTGGTCGAGAGGCACTATTTCGGCGAGATCACGCATCTCATCGTCGAGATACCGGGCCTGGAAAAACCACTGTCGGTAACCGAGACCAACGATTTCGGTGCCGACGACATCCCGATCGGCGCACCGATCCGTCTCGGTTACGACCGCGACGCGCTGGTGGCGATGGCGGAGTAGGAAGCGATTATCCCAGATCCGCCTTGAGGCGATCGAGGATCGAAACGGCATGGGTCGCGTATTCGCTGATCCAGCGGTCGTGGATACGCTTGATCGGCAGCGCGTCGAGATGGTTCCAGCGCTCACGGCCTTCGCGGCGGGCGACGACCAGCCCGGCGTCCTCCAGCACCTTCAGATGCATCATCACCGTGCAGCGATCCATGTCGGCGAAAACCTCGCACAAAGTGCCCGTCGTTTTCGGGCCGTCCTTGAGTTCATCCAGCAAAAGGCGACGGCGCGGATGCGCCAAGGCTTTGAAAACATGATCGTCTTTCGCTTCACTTGACATGTTATGTTTTTATAACATTATAGAGGAAATTTCAAGCAGGAGGCTGTGGACATGTCCATCGCAATCAGGATTTCGGGACGTATCGGCAAGCCTGTCGCCGAGGTCTTCGACGCCGTCGTCAATCCGACCAAGCTCAGTGGCTATTTCACCACCGTGCGCGGTGCCTCCGCGCCGTTGGTCGTCGGCACCACAGTGACCTGGTGGGGCGAAATCCCGGTCGAGGTCGACGAGGTCGTACCACAACAGCGGATCGTGCTCCGCTGGGACGGCAGTGGCCCGGACGACAAGCCGGCTTACAAAACCCGCATCGAGATGAACTTTGAACAGCTCGACGATGGCGGCACCTTCGTCACCATTGCCGAGGAGGGCTGGCGCGAGGACGAGGCCGGACGCAAGCGCTCCTACATCAACTGCGAGGGCTGGTCGCAGATGCTCGCCTGCATGAAAGCTTATGTCGAATATGGCATCAACCTGCGCGACGGCTACTACCGTTCCGAAATGAAGGGTGTGCCAGCCAATCCGGACAACATCTGATCCAAGGAAGACATGCCATGGCAACAGCAGCGCCGTTTCTGATGTTCGAAGGCAGGGCCGAGGAAGCGCTGACCTTTTACTGCAAGACCATTCCTGGAAGCCGCATCGTCGAGGTGGACCGCTACGGCGCCGGCCAGCCTGGCCCCGAAGGTTCGATCAGGCTGGCGCGCGCCGAAATCGCCGGTCTCGAGGTGTTGGCCAGCGACAGCTACGTCAAGCACGCCTTCACCTTTACGCCCTCGGTCTCGCTGTTCGTCACCTGCACGTCCGAAGACGAGCAGTCTCGGATCGTGCAGGACCTTGGCGAGGGTGGCGGAATGCTGATGCCGCTCGATAATTATGGCTTCAGCCGCCGCTTCGCCTGGCTGAACGATCGCTTCGGCGTTTCCTGGCAGATCAACCTGCCCTGACCGCCTGTCTCGCCAACCAGACAACCTGTTTTGAGGACAGCCATGACCACGAAGATCGAAGGCGGCATCAACATCGCCATGAAGGTACCGAGCCACCAGTATCAGTCGACCATCGCCTTTTACCGCGATACCGTTGGCCTGGTGCAGATCACGGAAAAAGCGCCGGCGGTCGGCTTCAAGCTCGGCCCCAACCAGCTCTGGATCGACGAGGATGCCACGATGAGCCAGGCTGAGATATGGCTGGAGCTGTTCACACCAGACTCCTCGGGCGCACTGAAACGGTTGGCCGACGCCGGTGTGGTCCGTTGCGATCCGATCGAACCGCTCGGCGACGGTTTCCGGGGCGGCTGGATCATGAATCCCGCCAACGTCGTTCATATGGTGCGTGAACCCGACGCGTGGTGATGACGTTTTCAGGAAGCACTAACAGACGGAAGAACACGATGGAACTACGCAAAGCCCCTGTTGCCGAAGTCGGCATGCTGATCCGAAAACCCGCAGCCGAGGTCTATGAAGCCTTCATCGATCCGGCCATCACCTCAAAGTTCTGGTTCACCCATGGCAGCGCCCGGCTCGATTCAGGCCGCGCCATCGAATGGGAATGGCGCATGTATGATTTCAAATCCCCGGTCGTTGTCAGGGAACTGGTCAAGGACCAGAAGATCGTCGTCGGCTGGGGTGAGCCTGCCACCACGGTGGAATGGACTTTCACGCCGATGCTTGACGGCGCCGCCACGTTCGTCGCCATCCGCAATTTCGGCTTCGAGGGCGATGCGGACCAGCAGGTCAAGACGGCGGTGGACTCCACGGATGGTTTCTCGATGGTTCTCTCAGGCGCCAAGGCCTGGCTGGAACAGGATATTGTTCTTGGACTCACCGTCGACCGGCATCCAAACGGTATACCGTCCGCATAGGTCGAGTCATGCAGGCGATCTTTCGCGGAATCTTTTTGACATCGGCCAGCCCTGCCGAGACAGCTGATTTCTACCGGCGCGTTGCCGGGCTGCCGCTCGAACAGGTCGGTGCGGCAGGCGGCTACATCTACTGGCGCATCGATCGCAACGGAATTCAGCTGGCGATCCATTCAGCCGAAGCCTTCGCGAACTACACCCATCCGCCGCTGCTCGGTTCGAACCTGACGCATCTCTATTTCAAGATCGACGACCGCGAAGCCTTTCTCGCACGATTGAAGGAGTTCGCCGTCGAACCCTTCGCCATCGACGACATCGTCGTCACCGTCGAGGATCCCGACGGTCGCAAGGTCATGTTCGGCACGGCTTGAAGACCGTGTCCGTCGCGACGGGCAAGGCGACCCTCAATGTCCGCCACCCTTCTTCGGCTTCTTGCGCCGCGCCAGCATATTGAGCGCCTCGACCAGCGCCGAGAAACCCATGGCAGCGTAGATGTAACCCTTCGGCACATGGTAGCCCATGCCGTCGGCAATCAGCGTCATGCCTATCATCAACAGGAAGCCCAGAGCCAGCATCACAATGGTCGGGTTCTTGGCGATGAAATTGGCGAGCGGAGTGGCCGCCAGCAGCATGACCGCGACAGTAACGATCACCGCGATGTACATGATGGCGATTTCGTCGGTCATGCCGACGGCCGTGATGATCGAGTCGATCGAGAACACCAGGTCGAGCAGCAGGATCTGGAAGATGGCGCCGCCGAGGCTGATCTGCAGTGTCTCGCCGATCATCGAATCCTTATGGTCCTCGGGGTCGACCGTGTGATGGATCTCCTTGGTCGCTTTCCACACCAGGAACAGGCCTCCGGCGATCAGGATCAGGTCGCGCCAGGAGAAACCATGCCCGAAAGCGGTGAAGACTGGCGCCGTCAGCCCGACGATGATGGAGATCGTGGCCAAGAGCAGAAGCCGCATGATAAGGGCGGCACCGATACCCAGCCGGCGCGCCTGCGCCCGCTGCGCTTCCGGCAGCTTGTTGGTCAGGATCGAGATGAAGATCAGATTGTCGATGCCGAGAACGATCTCGAGCGCGATCAGGGTCAGCAGTGCTGCCCAGGCGGTCGGATCGTTGACGAAAGCGAAATGCGGCGCAAGAAACTCGATGATCTGCATGGAGGTCGTCTTCCCCTTGAACGATCTGAAGCAGCTGGAGCAATTCCAGGAAAAGTGTGTAGCGGTTTTCCGTCCGGAATTGCGTAAAATAAAGAGTTGGAGCGTTTCCGCGTTTCCGTGAAAAACGGAAACGCTCTAAGTCAGGTTTCGGCGGCAGTTAGGTACGACGGCTCCCGTCTTCAATGTCACAACCAGAAGGACGGGACGGTTTCTTCCAGTCTGGGCCCGCGACGAAACGGCGCAATGCGTTCCGCCAGACCCGTGCGGTCGGAGATACTGACGCCGACGCCACAGACCGTAGCGGGGCCGTTGGCAGCCTCGAAGCGACCCTTCGGCACCTTCGAAAGGAACCGGTTGAGTGGCTCTTCCTTGTCCATGCCCAGCGACGAGTCATAGTCGCCACACATGCCGGCGTCGGTCAGATATGCGGTTCCACCGTTGAGGATCTGGTGGTCGGCTGTCGGCTGATGGGTGTGGGTACCGACCACCAGCGAAGCCCGGCCATCGACGAAATGCGCGAAGCACATCTTCTCGCTGGTCGCCTCGGCATGGAAATCGATCACCACGGCATCGGCCTGTTCACCGAGCGGACAGGCAGAAAGCTCACGCTCGCCAGCCTGGAACGGGTCGTCCAACTCGGGATGCATGAACACACGGCCCATGATGTTTGCAACCAGAACGCGTGCGCCGTTGCGCGCGATGTAGACGCCGGAGCCGCGCCCCGGCGTGCCCTTCGGGAAATTGGCGGGCCTGAGGAAGCGTTCCTCACGCGGAGCGAAGTTGAGCGCATCGCGCTGATCCCAGACATGATTGCCGGTGGTCACCACATCGGCGCCGGCAGCGATCGTCTCGTGGAATATCTCCTCGGTGATACCGAAGCCGCCAGCAGCGTTCTCGCCATTGACGATGACGAAATCCAGTTTGAAATCGGAGATCAGCCCAGGCAACTGTTCCCACACTGCCGTGCGGCCCGTCTTGCCCACCATGTCGCCTAGAAAAAGCAGCCTCATACAGTCCTCTATAGCTGCTGGGTAAACCGCCGCAACCCGCTCTCGGTCAGGATTTCGGGGATGACCACGTCGTGCGGCTCGTCCGGTACCTCGGGCACTTCCTGGCAATCGAAGGCGATGCCGATCAGGCGTGGCTGTTTGCCGGCGTCCTGCAGCCTGGCGATAGCCCGGTCATAGTAGCCGGCGCCATAGCCAATGCGATGACCACGGGGATCGAAAGCGGCGAGCGGAATCAGCATGATGTCCGGGTCCAGCACATCGGCTTCCTCGCTGGGACCATGCGTACCGAAACCCATCTCGACCAGCGGTGCGCCACGCACCAGCTCGCGAAAGGCGATCGTGGTCTTGTCGAGGATTGCCGGCAGGCACAGGCGCGCCCCATGTTCGCGCAACGCGAACATCATCGGCCGCACATCGACTTCCGAACGCATCGGCCAGAAGCCGGAAACGATCGCGCCGGGTTCGAAGGAAATGCTGTCACGCGCTGTCTCTGCCATCTCAAGCGATGCCTCGATGCGCCAGAACGGATCAAGAGCGTCACGCCGCGCCAGAGCTTCCTTGCGCAGTTCTTTCTTGCGTTCCTTGTGCATGGTGGGAAGGCACTCCTGTCGGGTCGCAGCGCCTATGCCATGGCACGGTAACGCGCGCTGTCGCAACGGCGACCTTAGGGCAACACTGCCAAAGACAGAAAAGGAGGAAAGTGACGATCCACGCAACCGGTGGAGAAGTTGATCCCGGGAACCTACAAAGTAGGTGGGCGCCATATGTCCGAACCCACGGGTCCGGTCAGGGACAGCTCCCTTCGAGATCAATAAGGCCCCGGGGAAATGTCTCTCCTGCCGCGAGACGCAGACCGTCGTCGGCAAATATAGGGGTTCCTCTTCTCCAGCGCCAGCAAATTGCGAATGCGGCAGTTGAAGGATAACCGGCCCTGGTGTTCGAGGCTTTTTCGATTGCCGACTGCCCTTGCACCCCGGCACTCCCCTCCTTAGGCTCGCGCCGGCGAATGAGGAGTTTTCGATGCGTTTTGAAGGAACATCGGCCTATGTCGCCGACAAGGACCTGATGGTGGCGGTGAATGCGGCGATCGCGCTGGAGCGACCGCTGCTGGTCAAGGGCGAACCCGGCACCGGCAAGACCGAACTCGCCCGTCAGGTGGCCGCCGGCCTTGGCCTTGACCTCATCGAATGGAACGTAAAGTCCACCACCAAAGCGCAGCAGGGCCTCTACGAATACGATGCCGTCTCGCGCCTGCGCGACAGCCAGCTGGGCGACACCCGTTTCAACGACATCCACAACTACATCAAGCGCGGCAAGCTGTGGGACGCCTTCGCGGCTGGCAGGAAGATCGTGCTTCTGATCGACGAGATCGACAAGGCCGACATCGAGTTCCCCAACGACCTGTTGCAGGAACTCGACCGCATGGAGTTCTTCGTTTACGAAACCGGCGAGACGATCCGCGCCGCCGTGCGCCCGATCGTCATCATCACCTCCAACAATGAGAAGGAACTGCCGGACGCCTTCCTGCGTCGCTGCTTCTTCCACTACATCCGCTTCCCCGACGTCGACACGCTGCATCGCATCGTCGATGTGCACTATCCCGGCATCAAGCAGAACCTGGTGCGCGCGGCACTGACGCAGTTCTACGAAATCCGGGAAGTCGCTGGCGTCAAAAAGAAGCCGTCGACCTCCGAAGCGCTCGACTGGATCCGCCTGCTGGTCGCCGACGACGTCTCGCCGGAAGATTTGCGCGCCGATCCGAAAAACGCTTTACCCAAGCTGCATGGCGCGCTGCTCAAGAACGAACAGGATGTGCATCTGTTCGAGCGCCTGGCTTTCATGGCCAGACGGCAAGGGTGACAAGCGGGTCGCTCAGCAGCCACTTCTGCCGGGTGCGGGCTGCAAGAAGTGAGAAAGCGGCCGATCCAACGCCCTATCCCTCCACACACCCTAACAATGGAAAGGCACCGGCTGTGCCATCGCATTGGCCCAGAACGGCAGGTACAACGACCGGGCACCAGAGAGGATCCCGAGAACCATGACCGTCACCGTCCGCCCGCTTGAACAGTCAGACCACGCCGAATGGCACCGGCTGTGGACCGCCTATCTCAAATTCTACAACACCGTTTTGCCGGAAGAGACCTATCAGCTCACCTGGAAGCGGCTGTTCACGCCAGGCGAATACGAGCCGCGCGGCTTCATCGCCCTCGTTGGCGGCAAGCCGGTCGGCCTTACCCACTACATGTACCACCGCTCCTGCTGGGCCGAGGCGAACAACTGCTATCTGCAGGATCTGTTCGCCGATCCCGAAATCCGCGGCAAGGGCGTCGGCACGGCCCTGATCGATGCGGTCAGGCAGGCCGCGAAGACAGTCGGTGTCATCAATGTCTACTGGATGACGCACGAGACCAACGCCACGGCGCGCAAGCTCTACGACCGCGTGGCGCGGCGCACCGGCTTCATCGAATACGACCTGATGTAATCCGGCTAAGGCATCGGCCCGAAAATCGGAATCGATTTTCGGAAAGCACGATGCGTAGATTCAAGGTTTAGAGCGTTTCCGTTTTTACGGAAACGTTCTAACTCTTTGTTTTTACGCAATTCCGGACGTAAAACCGTTGCACACTTTTCCTGGAATTGCTCTAGCTCGATTTGTCCGAGACCCAATCGTGCCAGTCGTCTTCCGAACCATGGAAGGCGTTGAGGTCGATCTTTCCGGCGACGCCATGCGACAGGCCGGAACCGGAATACTGCCAGAACACCCATTTACGGCCGGGATAGACCTTGGAGGGGTGCTGTGCCACTGCCCGCAGCCAGAACGGGTAATTCTGGAACTCGCCCCTCAGATTGTCGCGGTAGAAGTCGGGCGCCGTGTAGATGATCGGCCGCTGGCCGTAGTGCCGCTCCAGCTTGTCCATGAACACCTGCATCTTCTCCAGCACCTTCTCGCGTGAAGGACGCCGCTTGCAGCTGGATTCGCCATTGTATTCGACATCGATGACCGGCGGCAGTGCGCCGGCAACCTTCGGCACGTTGCGGATGAACCAGTCGGCCTGTTCGCCGGCGGTGCGGCACCAGTAGAAGAAATGATAGGCACCGCGTCTCAGCCCCGCCTCGCCGGCCTCGCGCCAGTTCTTCCTGAACATCGGATCGAGATGGTCGCCGCCATCGGTAGCCTTGATATAGGCGAAGTTGGCACCTTGTGTGCGCAGCCTTGCCCAGTCGATGTCGCCCTGCCAGCGAGAAACGTCGACGCCGTGCACGGCAAGTTGCCTCGGCGAGGTGGCGCGACCGAAATTGATCGGCTTGGCATCGCGGAAACGACGGGCATAGACATCACCGCGCACGATCGCCGCCTTGCGGATCATCGGTTTTTCCGGCGGGGTCAGCAGTGCCGGCTTCGCCGCAGGCAGAGGCATGGCCGGCATGTTAGGCTGCGACCCGGCGAAGGATTCCACCTCTGGAATGGGTGCTTCCGGAACCGGTGCCGCCATCGCCATTTGCGGAGCGGGCGCTTCGCGCAGTTCGGACCTGATCTCGGCGGTCGGCACCGGGCTGTTCGGCCGGGTGATCGAGCTGGTCGTCTCGGAGGATGGCCCCGGCGACAGGACTTCGTCCATGCCGGAGCTGGAAGCGCAGCTGGCGAGCGCCGCGCAGGCAAGCAGAATTGCCGACACCGTGGTGAAACGCATGAGAACCCGTACGCAAGAACAAGAACCGGAGACGGGTGCCGATACAAAAACTCCCGCCAAGGGAATTGCTAACGGGAAATTACCAAAAAAGGCTGAATCTTATTTTTACCATGAGTGTGGTAGCGGCGTAGCGCCTTGCCTCCTCGCTCTCGCCGACGCACATTGGCGCCATGTTCATCCCGTTCTTCCTCGAACTGAAGGCCGCCAAGGTTCCCGTCTCGCTACGGGAATATCTTACCCTGCTGGAAAGCCTGGAGGCGGATCTCGTCAGCTATGATGTCGAAGGTTTCTATTATCTCGCCCGCGCCACCCTGGTGAAGGATGAGCGCCACATCGACCGCTTCGACCAGGTCTTCTCGCACTACTTCAAGGGAGTTGAGGCGGTTTCTGGAGAAGGCATAGCCGACGTTGCGGCACTGCCTGAGGAATGGCTGCGCCGGCTGGCGGAAAAGACGCTGACGGAGGAAGAGAAGAAGCTGGTCGAGGCGCTGGGCGGCTTCGACAGGCTGATGGAGACGCTGAAACAGCGGCTGGAGGAGCAGAAGGGCCGCCATCAGGGTGGTTCGAAATGGATCGGCACGGCCGGCACTTCGCCTTTTGGTGCCTATGGCTACAACCCCGAAGGCGTGCGCATCGGCCAGGCGGAAAGCCGCAATCGCCGCGCCGTGAAGGTCTGGGACAAGCGCGAGTTCAGGAATTTCGACGACTCTGTCGAACTCGGCACCCGCAATATCAAGGTGGCGCTGAAGCGCCTGCGCCGCTGGGTGCGCGAGGGTGCCGACGAGGAGCTCGACCTGCCAGGCACCATCCACGCCACTGCCGAGCATGGCTACCTCGATGTTCAGACGCGCCCCGAACGGCGCAATGCTGTGAAGCTTCTGATGTTCTTCGATGTCGGTGGCTCGATGGACGACCACATCAAGGTGGTGGAGGAGCTGTTCTCGGCGGCCCGTGCGGAATTCCGGCAGCTTGAATATTTCTACTTCCACAACTGCCTGTATGAGGACGTCTGGAAGGACAACCATCGCCGCTACACAGAGAAGATCCCGACTTTTGACGTGCTGCACAAATATGGCCACGACTACAAGGTGATCTTTGTCGGCGACGCCTCGATGAGTCCCTATGAGATCGTCTCGCCGGGCGGCGCGGTCGAGCACTGGAACAAGGAGGCCGGTGCTACCTGGCTGCAGCGTGTGCTCAACCAGTGGCCAAACGCCGTCTGGCTGAACCCGACCCGCGAACAGCATTGGAGCTATACACATTCCATCAGCATGATCCACGACGTCTTCGGCGGCCGCATGTATCCGCTGACATTGACCGGCCTGGAGACCGCGACAAAACAACTGTCGCGAAAACACTGATTGCTACTCTCTCCTTCCGGCAAACAAAAAACCCGGCCGAATGGCCGGGTTTTCGTAATTCGGGAGAAGAAGCGATTAGGCAGCTTCTTCCTGTTCGGTCTCTTCATTGTCAGCCTTGGCGCCGCGCTTAGGGCCCTTGTTGAGGTTTACCTCGATCAGGCGCACCGCTTCGGTTTCCGACATGCGGTTCACAGCCGCGATCTCGCGAGCCATGCGGTCGAGCGCAGCTTCATAAAGCTGACGCTCGGAATAGGACTGCTCCGGCTGGTTCTCTGCGCGGTAGAGGTCGCGCACGACTTCCGAGATCGAGATCAGGTCACCGGAATTGATCTTCGCATCATATTCCTGGGCGCGGCGCGACCACATGGTGCGCTTTACGCGGGCACGGCCCTGCACGACCTTCAGCGCGCGATCGACATAGTCGGTCTCGGAAAGCTTGCGCATACCGATCGAAGTTGCCTTGGCGACCGGCACCTTCAGGCGCATCTTGTCCTTCTGGAAATCAATGACGAACAGCTCCAGCTTGTGGCCCGCCACCTCCTGCTCGTCGATCGAGACAATCTGGCCGACGCCATGCGCCGGGTAGACGATGAACTCGCCGGTCTTGAAACCGTGACGGGCTGCGGATACGGACTTCTTCTGCGGGGTTGTCGTTGCCATTACGCCCTGAACTCCTTGTTGTGACGCCGGCAGGCCTCTGCCGGCAGAACTGGGGCTGCCGGATCAGGTCCGGCCTGGAATGCCACACAACAAGCGAAATCCTCCGGAAAAAGCCTGCGCCGGCCAACCGCAAAACTGCGTCCGCCTGGCCCAGAGTGCTCTGGTCCGGAATTGGAAGTCACCTTTCGATGATTAGGGGCGTGTGCGCCATAAATCGACGTTGTGTCACCGGCATGTTTTTTCCGTGTAACACAAAAACTCGCAAGAATCAAGATTTTGCTGCATACGCGAAGGACAAGCACTACCCTGCCTGTCAAGACGGTTAGCACATTCCTGCTGTTGCAGCTGCGCTGTCTTGAACCGTCAGTCGCCGCCGCCCGGCTCCGGCGAGAAGTACTTTTCGAACTTCTCCGTCTCGCCATCGAACTGCTTGGCGTCAGCTGGCGCGTCCTTCTTGGTGGTGATGTTAGGCCACTTCTCGGCGTACTCGGTATTGATCTGGAGCCATTTGTCGAGGCCCGGCTCGGTGTCCGGCTTGATCGCGTCGGCGGGACATTCCGGCTCGCAAACCCCGCAGTCGATGCACTCGTCCGGATGAATGACGAGCATGTTGTCGCCTTCGTAGAAACAATCGACCGGACACACCTCGACGCAGTCCATGTACTTGCATTTGATGCAATTGTCAGTGACGAGGTAGGTCATGGCCTGCTCCGGGAAAGTCCCGTTCTTCTCTCTAGAGCAATTCCAGCAAAAGTGTGTAGCGGTTTTGCGTTCGGAATTGCGTAAAAACAAAAAGTTAGAGCGTTTCCGCGTTTCCGTGAAAAACGGAAACGCTCCATTGTTGCCGGTCAGGTAACGTCTTTGGCCAACGCTTGCAAGGCCGGCTCATTCCAAGGAATTGGCCCAGGCAGGTTTTGCATTCCAGCGGCTACGCCGCAACGGGCCTTTATGCTCTCAATTCTCGTCGCGCAGGCGATCGGTTTGCCGCCTCTCCTTCTTGGTCGGCCGGCCACTGCCGCTGTCACGCAGCGGCACGATCGCGTCAGGCAACGCCTCCTTGCGGGCCGTCGGTACCGGCGACATATTCTCGTAGAGCGTGCGCGCCTCTTCCGCAGGACCACGTCTGACACCTGGCGCCAGCACTTTCCAGACCAGGATTCGGCCATCGAGCGTGATGGTCAGAACATCACCAATCTTGACCAGATCCGATGCCTGCGCTGCTTTGTCGCGGTTGATGCGCACTCGCCCGGCAACCGCCAGCTTGGCAGCCAGCGATCGCGACTTCACCGCACGCGCGAAAAACAGCCATTTGTCGATGCGCTGGCGACCCTCGGCAACCATCGGTTCAAAGACCGAGGCAAGGCGCCGAGAGACGCAGGCGCGCCATCTACTTCTTCAGCTGGTCGCGCAGCGCGGCCAGTTTGGCAAACGGGGAGTCGGGATCGAAGCGCACTGGGCGTTCCTCCCGCGGCTTCGCCTGGAAGGAGGGCTTGCCACCCTTGCCCTCCGACCTGCGGCCGTCCTGTTTTGCCTTCCAGTCCGGGCGGCCGTCGCGCCGATCCTGGCGCTCGCCTTGCGGCTTGCCGCCGGGACGGTCCTGCCGGCCACCTTCGCCATTGGCGCGGCCCTTGAAGCGATCGCGCGAGAAGCGCTCGCGGTTGTTGCCTTGATCGCCGCCTTCGCGGTTGGAAGGTTTGTTTTCGCCAGCCGCCTGCGCATTGCGGCCACCACGATGCTGGCGATTGTCGCGACGATGCTCGAAACGCGCCTGCCGCCACAGCAGGATCGGCTTCGGCTCTTCCGTCTCGGCCTTGGCCGCTTCGCCGCTTGGCGCGGTCTCGGCGCCTTCGCTTGCGACAGCTTCGACCTGCTGCCCGGTTTCGCCTGCAGGCGGCTCGGTCGCCTCGACCACTTCACCAGCCACGTCTGCAACCGCGGCAACTTCTGCGGTCTCGTCGACAGGCTCAGCTGCTTCTGCAACCTGAGCCGCCTCCACGGTCTCCGTCGCCTCAGCGGTTTCAACACCCACCTCGACGCTTTCCCCGTCAGCAGCGTCTTCCGCGGCAGCCTCGATCTCCAAAGTCTCGGTAGCCGGCTCTGAGACAGACTCGGCGTCAGCCGCCACAGATTCGCCGGTGGCCTGCGCAGCCTCGCCTGCGACGGCTGTGTCGACCGTCTGCGCCGCCGCTTTCGCGGCAGCGTCGGCAGCAGCCTTGGCTTCCGCAGCCTCACGGGCAGCCTGGTCGAGAGCCTCGAGCTTGGCCTTGACGTCCGCCGCAGGCTTCGGCTCCGCACGGTAGCCGAGACCCTTCAAAATCTCTTCCATGTCGTCGGCCGTGGCGCCGAGGATCGACATCATCGGCGGCGTCACCATGAAGGCCTGGCCGTCATAGGCGCCATCGGGGCGAACGCCCACGCCCGGCTTCCAGTTGGTCGCTGGACGGATAAGGTCGGCCAGGCGTTCGAGAATGTCGACACGCACCGCGCGGCGGCCAAGATTGCGGTAGCCGGCCAATCGGTAGAATGCCTTGTCGAACGTCGGGTCGATCACGATCGAAGTGCGGCCCGAGGCCAGCGCGTGGACTACATCGCCGAACCCCTGATGATCCTTGCCGTCGTTCTTCAGCGCCCACAAAAGCGTCACCAGGCCTGCCGGGGCCGGCTTGATCAGCGACGGCACGAAGACATGATAGGCGCCGAAACGCACGCCCAGACGCCGCAGCGCCGCACGGCCTTCCTGGTCGAGGGTACGCATCTCTTCCGCAATATCGCGCCGGTTGATGAGGCCGAAATGCTCGACGAGCTGAAAAGCGATGCCGCGCGCAATGCCGGTCAACTGCTCGGCATTCTTCATGTCGACCAGCGGCTTCAAAAGCAGCTCGACCTGGAAATTGACGAAACGTTCGGCGCGCGTCGCCACCTTGTCGCGGGCCGGACCTGTCAACTGTTCGTCGGCAAGCAGCACCAGACGCGGCTTCAACGCGTCTTCACCGGCCACCAGCGTGCCGATCGGCGCGCCGATCCAGCGCAGCACGCCGTCGGAGCCCAGGGCGATGTCATTATTGCCGGACGCCGCGAAGCGCTCGGCACGTGCTTCGAACTC
Organism: Mesorhizobium loti; assembly: GCF_002858745.1. Classification (GTDB taxonomy): domain Bacteria; phylum Pseudomonadota; class Alphaproteobacteria; order Rhizobiales; family Rhizobiaceae; genus Mesorhizobium; species Mesorhizobium loti_F. The sequence goes on from NZ_PJRO01000003.1 coordinate 271,668, forward strand.
CGAGGCAAGCGCTTTCTGCGCGGCCGAACGCACGGCCTTGGCATCTTCACCGCCGGCGCCCTGGTCTGCCGTGAAGCGGAACCCTTGCAATTCGCCGACATGATGGCCCTCGACGAGGACGGTTCCGGTTGGGCTGATTTCGGCTTCGGGCATGGTATTTTCTCTAAGGCGCCGCATGAGGACGGAAGTCCTGCGATCAACGAAGCGTTTCGTCAACCGCTCATGTAGTGCGTCCGACAATCTGTCTTCGATTTCCCGTGTCTTTTCTTGCCAGTGTGTCGGATCGGCAAGCCAACCTGGACGATTGGATACAAAAGTCCACGTGCGGATCTGGGCGATGCGATGCGAGAGCGTGTCGATGTCACCCTCCGTGGTATCGGCTCGACGCACCTGTTCGGCCATGTAGGTTTCGTCGACATGGCCGCGCCTGGCAAGGTCCATATAGATGGAAGCGACGAGGTCGGCATGCTGGGCGGGCGCGATCTTGCGATAGTCCGGCAAGGCGCAGACTTCCCATAGCAAGGCAACGCGCTCGCGGTTGGTGGCGAGTGAACGGATTTCGCCATCCTTCGACAGGAACTCCAACGCCTGTGCATCGACTGCCGGCAGCGCACGGGTCAGTCCTTCCACCGGCGCATTGGTCTCGATCGACCGTTTCAAGGCATCGAGGTTGGAGAAGTCGAAGGTCGGCGTGCGCCACTGCAGAACTTTCACCGGCTCGAAATCATGGCTTTCGATTTTCTGGACGAGGTCGTCGTCAAGCGGATCGACCTGACCGGTGACGCCGAAAGTACCGTCGCGCAGATGTCGGCCGGCGCGGCCGGCGATCTGGCCGAGCTCCGCCGCGGTCAGGTTGCGATATTGATAGCCGTCGAACTTCCTGTTCTGGGCAAAGGCGACGTGGTCGACATCGAGATTCAGCCCCATGCCAATGGCATCGGTAGCAACCAGATAGTCGACATCGCCGGATTGATAGAGCGCCACCTGGGCGTTGCGCGTGCGGGGCGACAGCGCGCCGAGCACGACTGCGGCGCCGCCCTGCTGGCGGCGGATCAGTTCGGCAATACCGTAGACCTCATCTGCCGAGAAGGCGACAATGGCAGAGCGACGCGGCAGACGAGTAAGCTTCTTGGAACCGGCATAGGCAAGATGCGACAGGCGCGGCCTGGTCACCACCGATACGCCCCTGAGCAGCTTCTGCAGGATGCCGTGCATGGTGGCGGCGCCCAGCAGCAGCGTCTCCTGCCTGCCGCGCAGGTTGAGGATGCGGTCGGTGAAGATATGGCCACGTTCGAGATCGCCGGCCAATTGCACCTCATCGATGGCGACGAATGCGGCATCGGTCTCGCGCGGCAGCGCCTCGACGGTATGGACTGAGTATTTCGCCCCGGCGGGCTGGATCTTCTCCTCGCCGGTTACCAGCGCAACTTTGCTGGCGCCGACCCTCTCGCATAGCCGGGCGTAGACCTCGCGCGCCAGAAGACGCAGCGGCAAGCCTATGATGCCGCTCTCATGCGCAATCATTCTTTCGATGGCGAGATGCGTTTTGCCCGTGTTGGTCGGACCAAGCACGGCCGTGACGTCGCGCCCGGAAAGAATCAGCGGTTCGGTAGGTTTGGGATGGATATTCATCGGCCCGGAAAGGAGACCTTTTCCCGTGATCGGCGCCGCCTTGCCCGACGACAGCGCACACATAGGCATTCATACGCCGGAGCGAAAGCATAATGTTCATGGAAGCGTCGCACCCGAGCATCTCACCCGGTCTTTTTGTACCGCCGGATTAACGCCCGGAACGAGTCTGGAACGAATCAGCGACGAATCGCTGACTCTTCACGATTCATGGTTTGTTCACGGCTAGATATGGATCCAAAGCCAGCAGGTCGCACCACATGCTGAATCGGCTAAGCGATCAAACCATCCAGTTGCGCTGACTGCCGTTAACTTTTGCCGGCAAGAGGCACCTGGTCGAGTGCCGGCTAACGGATAACCCAACTCAACACCCTGAAATGATAGCATTTTCTTAATAGGCATTAACCAGATCGGGCCGTCAGGCGCGCGTTCTCGTTAACGATTCGACCAAAGCCGGAACGAATCGGCGACGAATCAGCGATGGCGGAAGTTTCCCTATCTGTTCACCCCAACATCTGGTGTTGTGCACAGCTTGTCCACCAACGATTCACAGCCTGACAATGTGTTTGTTCACCTTGCATCGATCCACCGTTAACTTTCGCGTGCCAGATCGGCACACTCAGCTGCAGCGCCGATGGTCACTCGACACCCATCGGCGATCCCATCGCTGAACGAGATATGTCTGTCGCAAACAAGGATCAGAGCACGTCCCGGACAGCTGAAAAACGAAAAACGGGCCGCAAGCGGCCCGCTCCACTGCGAGGCGAGAGATCGCTCAGGCGAAATATTGTCCGCCATTGGCCGAGATGGTCGAGCCGGTGATGAAGCCAGCCTCTTCAGAAGCCAGGAACACGACGCAGCGCGCGATCTCTTCCGGCTCGCCCAGTCGCCCGACCGGGATCTGCGGGATGATGCGTTCGTTGAGCACCTTCTCGTCGATCGCCTTCACCATTTCGGTGGCGATATAGCCCGGGCAGATGACGTTGACGGTAATACCGGCGCGCGCGCCTTCCTGGGCGAGCGCCTTGGTGAAGCCGATGTCGCCCGCTTTGGAGGCCGAATAATTGGCCTGGCCGGCCTGACCCTTCTGTCCGTTGATTGAGGAAATGGTGATGATGCGGCCGAACTTGCGGTCACGCATCCCGCTCCACAGCGGATGCGACATGTTGAAGACACCGGACAAATTGGTGTCGATCACCTCTTTCCATTGCTGCGGCGTCATCTTGTGGAACATCGCGTCGCGGGTGATGCCGGCATTGTTGACCAGCACCGAAACCGGACCAAGATCAGCCTCCACCTTGCTGACGCCGGCCGCGCAGGCCTCGTAGTCGGCAACTGACCATTTGTAGGTCTTGATCCCCGTTTCCGCCGTGAACTTCGCTGCTGCCTCGTCATTGCCAGCATAGTTGGCGGCGACGCTGTAACCGGCATTCTTCAAACCGATCGAGATTGCGGCGCCAATGCCGCGCGACCCACCGGTGACGAGTGCGACTTTACTCATGCGTTTCCCCTTTGCTGCATCTCAGGCGATTTCGAAATCGCCTTCGTTGAATGATCCGTATGGCGGACCTCTTGAATCCGACCCTTATGACGAGCCTTTGAACCAATCACTTGCATGGTTTTAGAGATGAGACGGGCGGCACCTTGGCCGCCCGTTTCTGTTTTCGATCAGAGTGCTTCGACGCACATCGCGACGCCCATGCCGCCGCCGATGCATAGGGTGGCCAGCCCCTTCTTCGCGCCACGGCGCTTCATCTCGTAGACGAGCGTGTTGAAGATGCGCGCGCCCGAAGCGCCGATCGGATGACCGATGGCGATGGCGCCACCATTGACGTTGACGATGTCGGGATTCCAGCCGAGTCCCTTGTTGACCGCGCAGGCCTGCGCGGCGAAAGCTTCGTTGGCCTCGACCAGGTCAAGATCCGACACCTTCCAGCCGGCCTTCTCCAGCGCACGCTTGGAAGCCGGGATCGGGCCAGTGCCCATCACCGACGGATCGACGCCGGCGGTCGCCCAGGAGGCGATGCGGACCAGCGGGGTGATGCCGCGACGTGCAGCCTCGGCCTCCGTCATCAGCAGGGCACCGGCAGCACCGTCATTGATGCCGGAAGCGTTGGCGGCGGTCACCGTGCCGTCCTTGTCGAAGGCGGGCTTCAGCTTTTGCATGGCGTCGATCGTTGCGCCATGACGGATGTATTCGTCCTGGTCGACGATCGTGTCGCCCTTCTTGCCCTTGATGGTGAAGGCGACGATCTCGTCCTTGAACCTGCCGGCCTTCTGCGCGGCTTCGGCCTTGTTCTGCGAGGCCAGAGCGAACGCATCCTGGTCGTCGCGGGTGATCTGGAACTGCTTGGCGACGTTCTCGGCGGTGATGCCCATATGATAGCCGTTGAAGGCGTCCCAGAGGCCATCCTTGATCATGGTATCGATCATCTTGTAGTCGCCCATCTTCACGCCGGCGCGCAGATGCTGTGCGTGCGCCGAAAGCGACATCGATTCCTGGCCACCGGCCAAGATCACTTTGGCGTCACCGCTGGAGATCTGCTGCATGCCGATGGCGATCGCACGCAGGCCGGAGCCGCAGACCTGATTGAGGCCCCAGGCTGTCGTCTCGATCGGCAGGCCGGCGTTGATCGATGCCTGCCGCGCCGGATTCTGGCCCTGGGCTGCGGTCAGCACCTGACCGAGGATCACCTCGTCGACCTCCGCCGCGTCGACACCCGCGCGCGCCAGCAACTCGCGGATCACCACAGCGCCGAGCTCGTGCGCGGGAGTTGCCGCGAAGGCTCCGTTGAAGGACCCGACGGCAGTGCGCGCGGCACTTGCAACGACGATGGCGTTGGATGCGGACATGTTCTTCTCCAGACCTCGAATTGAACGGTTTGCAACCGTTGGTTTGACTTTTCTTGCCGGTTCCAGGCTGCGAGTCAAACTGGAAATCCGTCCCATTTCGCCATATTTGCCGCCGCGCAGTTCATGCCGCGCAGCATATTGCGGCATGCTGCGCAGCATATTGCAGCGCCGAAAAGACGGCGCGCGCTTCCGCACTGCACAAACCGCTTGGAATTGTGACGGTTTTGCGCATATCCTCGACACAGGGAGTAATCGTTACCGGCTGCTTACCAGCATGCCGATAACCGCGGGAGGATGCTGAATGGCGGCGAAAGACGAACCGGTGGTGATCAAGAAATACGCCAATCGCCGGCTCTACAACACGGGCACCAGCACCTATGTGACCCTCGAGGACCTCGCCGAAATGGTCAAGAAAGGCGAGGATTTCACCGTCCAGGACGCCAAGACCGGCGACGACATCACGCACCCCGTGCTGACCCAGATCATCTTTGAACTGGAGAACAAGGACGGGCAAAATATGTTGCCCATTCCCTTCTTGCGCCAGCTCATCGCCTTCTACGGCGATCAGATGCAGATGATCGTACCGAGCTTCCTCGAGCAGTCGATGATGGCCTTTTCCAAGGAACAGGAACGCTTCCGCGACCAGATGAAGTCGGCGCTTGGCAAGACACCGATGGACATGATGAAGCTGCCGACGCCCATGAAGGCACTGGAAGAACAGACGCGGCGCAACATGGAGATGTTCCAGAACGCCATGCGCATGTTCACGCCTTTTCCCGGTGCCGCAGCAGGCAGCGCGCCCGAACCTGCCAAGGCCGAGCCTGCGGAAAAGGCCGACGACCTGCAGGATCTGAAGGAGCAGATCGCTGCCATGCAGCGCAAGCTCGACAAGCTGTCTTAGCGCGGTGTCGTTCCTTCTCCCCCTAGCGGGGAAGGAAGCGACTTACCCCTTCATGGTGAACGTCTCGGCGAACTGCTGGCGCAAAAGGTTCTTCTGCACCTTGCCCATTGTGTTGCGCGGCAGCTCATCAATGACGAAGAGACGGCGCGGCTGCTTGAAGCGCGCGAGCTTTGAGGCCAGCCCCGCGAGCAGGCTTGCCTCATCCAACGCCGCACCTTTGCGCGTGATCACGACGCCAACCACCCCTTCGCCGAGATCGGGATGCGGCACGCCGATCACCGCCGATTCCTCGACGCCTGGCATCTCGTCGAGCAAAAGCTCTATTTCCTTCGGATAGATGTTGTAGCCGCCGGCGATGATCAGGTCCTTGGCGCGGCCGACGATGGTAACGTATCCGTCGGCATCCTGTGTCGCGAGATCGCCGGTAATGAAATAACCGTCGGCGCGGAATTCCTGCGCGGTCTTTTCCGGCATGTTCCAATAGCCTTTGAAGACGTTGCGGCCCTTCACCTCGATCACGCCAATGTCGCCGGCGGCAACAGGCTTGCCGGTGTCAGGTTCCGCGATGCGCACCGAAACACCGGGCAATGGCTGGCCGACCGTCCCGGCGCGACGCTCGCCGTCATAGGGATTCGAAGTGTTCATGTTGGTCTCGGTCATGCCGTAGCGCTCGAGGATACGCTTGCCCGTGCGCGCCTCGAAATCCCGGTGCGTTTCGGCCAGAAGCGGCGCGCTGCCGGAAACGAACAGGCGTATGTGCTGAACCAGGTCCCGTGTCAGCCGAAGGTCGGCGAGCAAGCGCGTGTAGAAGGTCGGCACGCCCATCATGGTGGTCGCGTGCGGCATGTTCGCAATTAGGTCGTCAATATCGAGACCAGGCAGGAAGATCATCGATGCGCCGGCGAGCAGGATGACGTTGCTGGCAACGAACAGCCCGTGCGTATGGAAGATAGGCAAGGCGTGCAGGAGCACGTCGCTTTTGCTGAAACGCCAGGTCTCGACCAATGCCTCCGCATTCGACAGCAGGTTGTCATGCGTCAGCATGGCGCCCTTCGAGCGCCCGGTCGTACCGGAGGTGTAGAGGAAGGCAGCGAGGTCGTCCGCCCCGCGTTCGGCGGGCATATAGGTTTCGGGCTGGCCGGCCGCCTGCTCACCGAGCGTACCTGAGCCGTCTCCATTCAGGGTGAGCAGCGCTGCCCCGGCCTTGTCGGCCACTGGCTGCAATGCGGAAGCATTGGCGCCGTCGCAGATCAGAAGTCTGGCGCCAGCATCGCTGACGAAGTAATCGACCTCGGCGGCCGTGTAGGCGGTGTTGAGCGGCAAGAACACAGCGCCCATGCGCACGGCGGCGGCATAAACGGCCAGTGCCTCGAGTGATTTCTTTGCCTGCAATGCCACACGGTCACCTGATCGCACGCCGGCGTCGGCCATTGCATGCGCAATGCGTGCAGACAGTTTCAGGAAGGCCGCGTAAGAAACAGCGGAACCGTCCTTGAAAGTAAGAAAAGTGCCTTCATTGGCTTCGTGCGGCCGAAACAGCGCGTCGTAAAGCGTATTCGTCAAGGATGGCTCCGGCGGTTCGAAATCTATGCCCTCTTCCAGCACGGCTTGCATGCAGTGACAAGCACAAGGCACCCACTGGCATTTGCGCGCCTGGGCAACGCGCCGTAAACAGGGCGCCTCGTTTTCCATGTCGACAGCCGAAAGTCCCCAAATGACCGAGACCGACCTGATCCCCGTCTTCGACGGCCACAACGACACGCTGCTCAAGCTCTACCAGTCCAGCAAAGCTGACGTTGAAAAGCTGTTCATCGAAGGGTCGCCGGCCAGCTGGCACATCGACTTGCCGCGCGCCAGGAAGGGCGGGCTAGCCGGCGGCATGTTCGCCATCTTCCCGCCACCGCAGGATGAACGGAAAGCCAAGGATGGCAGCGTGCCGGCGATGCCGTCCGACAACGAGCCGTTGCCGCCCGAACTGCCGCGCGATTTCGCCCGCGAAACCACGCTTGGCATGGCCTCGATCCTGCTGAGACTGGAAAGAGCCGGCGCGCTCACCGTCTGCCACAGCGCCGCCGACATCCGCGCCGCCATGGCAAAGCAATCGATCGCAGCAGTGTTCCACATCGAGGGTGCCGAGGCGATCGACACCGATCTCGCCATGCTCGACGTGCTTCACGCGGCCGGGCTGCGCTCGCTCGGCATCGTGTGGAGCCGCCCCAACGCCTTCGGCCATGGCGTGCCGTTCCGCTTCCCGTCCTCGCCCGACACCGGCGACGGCCTGACCGATGCCGGCAAGGCACTGGTCAAGGCGTGCAACCAGCTCAGGATCATGATCGATCTTTCCCATCTCAACGAGAAAGGCTTTCGCGACGTCGCCAAGCTTTCCGATGCACCGCTGGTCGCCACCCACTCCAATGTGCATGTGCTATGTCCGCATTCGCGCAACCTGACTGACTGGCAGCTCGGCGCCATTCGCGATACCGACGGCATGGTCGGCCTGAACTACGCCACCGGCTTCCTGCGCGATGATGGCCGCATGAATTCCGACACGCCGCTCGAGGTCATGGTGCGCCACGTCGACCATCTGGTGAAGGCGCTCGGCGAAGATCGCGTCGGCCTGGGTTCCGACTTCGACGGCGCCATGATCCCCGCTGCGATCGGCGATGCCGCCGGCCTGCCGAAACTTCTCGAGGCCCTGGCCAAGCATGGCTATGGCCGCGCCCTGATCGAAAAGATTGCCTACCGCAATTGGCTGCGCGTACTGGAAAAATCGATCGGGTAGTGTTTTTGGAGCGTTTCCGGTTTTTCGGAAATGCTCCAACTCTTTGTTTTTGCGCAATTCCGGACGGAAAACCGCTACCCACCTTTCCTGGAACTGCTTGGCCTATTGGCTGTCGAGCCGTTTCAGCCATGCCTTGCCGACGCCACGATCGCGGATGATCGGCAAGGGGTCTTCAGCGTCCAGCCTGGAGCAGACGCGGTAGACCTCCAGCGTCTCGGCGTTCATCTCGCCATGCTTGTAGAAATACATGGCGGCGGCATAGCGCGCGCGGCCCGACCACGGCTGCCCGAGTGGTGTGTTGACCAGCGCCCACTGCTCCGCCGCTTCCGTTTCGTCCCGTTCGGTCATCGTTGGCAGCCCAAAGTCACGACCCGCCAAAGCCTGGCGGAAGCCCGTGACGGATCTTGGCACGGTCCCGTTCGGCTTGTCTATATTGAATGAATGTTCAGCAAATTCTGTTGCGTTTTCATCTCGACCCGCTAGGCTTTGCTGCATCAGACTTTTCGGGCAAAGACTATGCGATAAAACGATGAGATAGCCGTGCCGGAGATGTTTCGCCGATGAAAACAATCGATCTCGAAGACGAGCCCACCGATGTGGAGCGGCAAAGCAGTCCGGAAAAGCGTGGCCGCAAGGCTTCCAAGGAGGTGCGCCGCCAGCAGCTGATCGAAGCGACGATCGATTCCCTGGCCAAACGCGGCTACTCCGAAACGACGATGGCGGATGTGGCGGATGGCGCGAAACTGTCGCGCGGCATCGTCAATTTCCATTTCGAGAGCAAGGAAAAGCTGCTCGTCGCCACGCTTCAGTATATGTACGATGAGTATTCGGCGCATTGGCGCAATGCCTACGACAAGGCTGGCGACAACACGGCTGACCAGTTGAAGGCGCTGGTGACGGCGGATTTCGACCGCGCCATCTGCAACAAGCGCAAGCTGGCGGCGTGGTGTGCCTTCTGGGGCGAGGCGAAATCGCGCCCCACCTATCAGGCGCTCTCGGGCGCACGCGATACCGATTACCAGAACCTCCTGTCCGATTTGTGCAGCCGGCTGAAAGCCGAAGCCGGTTACGCCTTCGAGCAGCAGGCTCTCGCGCTGGCGCTCAGCGCGCTGTTGGAAGGCCTGTGGCTGCGCCTGATGATGGGGCTGGAAGACGTTACCCGCGAGACCGCGTTGCAGGCGGCAAACGAATTCCTGCTGACGGCTTTCCCCAGGCACTACACGAAAGGGGCAAGCGGCATTCAGAGGCTTTGAGAGCCGAGGCGCTTCTTCATGAAGTGGCGGACGACAAAACAATCAGACGGGCAGCGGCCTGCGCAACCAAGGGGAACTGAAAATGACGACAAAGATCAGCCATTGGACGACAGTACTCACCGTGGCCGGCGCATTGATGGCACCGGCGGTCGCGCATGCGGCCGGAAGTGACCTCGTCGTGTTCGACTGGGCCGGCTACGAGCTGCCGGAGTTCCATCCGAAATACACTGAGAAGCATGGCGACGCTCCGACCTTCACCTTCTTCGGCGACGAGGACGAGGCTTTCGAGAAGATGCGCTCCGGCTTCAAGGCGGACCTTGCCCACCCCTGTTCGCAAAGCATCGTGAAATGGCGCGATGCCGGCCTGCTGCAGCCGCTCGATACGACCAAGATCACTGCCTGGAAGGATCTCAACCCCGGCATCATGAAGATGAAGAACCTTGCCACCTCCGAGGACGGCGCGGCCTGGTTCATGCCGTGGGACTGGGGCAATTCGCAGCTCACCTACAATTCCGAAAAGGTGGACGAAAAGGACATCCAGTCGCTGAAATCGCTTGCCGATCCGAAATTCCAGGGCCGCGTCTCCATTCCCGACAATGTCGACGACGCCTATGCGCTGGCGTCCCTGGTCATCGGGCTCAAGGACTGGACCTTGATGACTGACGAGCAGTTCAAGCAGGCTTCAGATTTCCTGCGCCAGGTGCACAAGAACATCCGCCTCTACTGGACCGACACCACCAACATCGTGCAGGCGCTCACCGGCGGCGAGATCGACCTGGCCTGGGCCTGGAACGATGCCACCGCACAATCGGTGCTGGCCGGTTCGCCGATCAAGGCAAAACCCGACACGCAGGAAGGCATTTCGACCTGGGTCTGCGGGTATGTCCGCTTGAAGGACGCGCCAGGCAGTGCCGACCAGGCCTATGACTATCTCAACGCCATCAATGAGCCCGACGTCGCCAACGTGCTGGTGAAGGATTGGGGCTACGGCCAGGCCAACACCAAAGGCATGGCCGCCGTGGACGCCAAACTGCTCAAGGACAAGGGCTATGACGACGTCGACAAGTTCGTAGACAAGACCCTGTTCCAGTCACCCGTCCCGACGGAACTCAAGCAGAAAATGATCGCCGAGTTCGAGAAGATCAAAGCGGGATATTGATGGTTCATGACGTCATCATTGTCGGCGCCGGTTTTGCCGGCCTTTCGGCAGCGCTTGCCCTGCGCGATGGCGGACTGGACGTGCTGGTCTTGGAGGCGCGCGAACGCACCGGCGGGCGGGTGGAGGCACAGGTCAATTCCCTCGGTGAACGCTACGACAGCGGCGGCCAGTTCCTGTGCCAGGACATGCCGCAGGTGATGGCGCTGGCGAAACGGTTCGGTAAGACGCTGATGACGACGCCAGTCGATGGCGCCTTCACCTTGCAGCCGGAAATGTCGGAAGAAGAGGGCCAGGCTCTTTGGGACGCCAACGTCGCCATACGCGATCGCATGAATGCAATCGACCCGGCCGATCCGGCCGTTCGCGACCTCAGCGTATGGGATTGGCTGCAGCGACAACCGGATGATGTTCATGCCAAATCGGCATTTTGCTCCACGGTGGAAGGTCTGTGGTGCCAGCCCACGGACGCTGTCCCTATCTGGTATCTCATCGACAACGACCGCCGTATCACCAATGAGGTCTCGGAGCTGCAATATTTCCTTGGCGAGACAATGCATGCGCTGGCAGAGGATCTTGCAGCGGGCTTCGAAGGCCACATCCATCTGTCGACACCTGTACTGGAAATCCGGCGCAGCGGAGACGATGTGACGTTAGTAACATCCCAGGGCCCTTTGCAGGCGCGGCATGTGATCATCGCGGTACCACCTGTGATGGCAAATCGGATTGTCTTTTCGCCGCCGCTTCCAGCGACGCTCGCTCGCGCACTCGATGTCTGGCGCAGCGGCACTGTCATCAAGATGCGTCTTCGATATGCCCGTGCCTTCTGGCGCGACCAAGATCGCAACGGCATGGTTCTATGGCGCGACATCCACGGACTTTTTGCCTGCGACACCAGCCGAGACGAGGACCACCCTGCACTGGTGGTCTTCGCCGGGGGACCGCTGGCGTTGCGGCTGCGGCAATCGAGCGAAGATCAACTGAGGGCCGAGGTGCTCGACCGGCTGGCTGCGGCACTTGGCGCCGAGGCGCGCGACACGCTCGATTTCTCGGTCCGTGACTGGAGCGATGATCCATGGAGCGGCGGCGGCTACAGCGACATCGTCGCCAATTTTTCCGCACACAACGCCGAGAACGCGCTTCGTGCCGGCACACCGCCGATCCATTTCGCCTGCTCTGAACTGTCGCCTTCATTTCCCGGCTATGTAGAGGGCGCCATCATCAGTGGCCGCATCACCGCGGAAGCCGTCCTGAAATCATTCGACCTGCCAGTCGGAGTTGATCCGCGGGAGTAGCCTCCGTCCCTCTCGTCAGTCGGGCGAAAACTGCTCTACCGTCAGCGCATGTGCCGCCGAATTCGAGAAGATCAAAGCGGGTTATTGATCCCGGGTTTCGGCAACCTCAGAGGCTATCGGCAGAGATCCACTTTTTTTTGGGCAGGCCATGCCGCGTTTGTACGCGCGACCCCCAGCGTATCTGGACGTTTTAAGCCGATTTATTTATAAGCCCGCCATCCCGGCATCGGATCGCAAGCGGCGTCCGCTGCCCCATCAATGTGTCAGATCGTTTTGGCGCGCCATTCCGGTGCATGACGGTTCGACAGCCGCAAACGACCACAGGGGTGCCATGGCAGGCCATTCACAGTTCAAGAACATCATGCATCGCAAGGGCCGCCAGGACGCGGTCCGATCGAAGATCTTCTCCAAGCTGGCGCGCGAAATCACCGTCGCTGCCAAGCAAGGCCTGCCCGATCCCGCGATGAACCCGCGCCTGCGCCTGGCGATCCAGAACGCCAAGGCCGAGTCGATGCCGAAAGACAACATCGCGCGCGCCATCTCCAAGGCATCCGGCGGCGATGCCGAGAATTATGAGGAAGTGCGCTACGAAGGTTATGGTCCCGGCGGCATCGCCCTCATCGTCGAGGCGTTGACCGACAACCGCAACCGCTCTGCCTCCAACGTGCGAGCCGCCTTCACCAAGGCCGGCGGCGCGCTCGGCGAAACCGGCTCCGTCTCCTTCATGTGGGATCGCATCGGCGAAATCGTCTATCCGGCCAAGGTCGGCAGCGACGACAAGGTGATGGAAGCTGCGATCGAAGCCGGTGCCGACGACGTCGAAACCGACGAGGAAAGCCACACCATCTACTGCGCCTTCGAAAATCTTGGCGAAGTATCCAAGGCCCTGGAAAACGCGCTCGGCGAAGCGGCATCGGTGAAAGCCATCTGGCGGCCGCAGAACAACATTCCGGTCGATGAGGAACGCGCCCAGTCGCTGATGAAGCTGGTGGCGACACTCGAGGACGACGACGACGTCCAGAACGTCTACGCCAATTTCGAGGTCGACGACGCAACCTTGGCCAAGCTCAGCGCGGCCTGATGGCGTTCGAAGACAGTCCATCAACGCCTGCCAACAAGAATTGGTGGGCGTTCGGATAGTTGCTTTTCAGTATTGGATGGTTCAACCTCGTCCTTGGAGAGGGGACCTTCCAAATGACAGATACTGAAAGCCCACTGTTGCGGGCGGGTTTCTGGCGGCGTCTTGCCGCGCTTGTGATCGACACGATCGTCATATTCCTGCCGTTGCAAATCCTGGTCGCAATTCTGTTCGCGCAGACCAACGGCAATGTTCAGGGTGGTTTTTTCGTCGTTACGGAATGCCAATCCGTTGGCAGCCTGCCGGAGGGGCTACAACCTCCCCCACCAGCCGACGCCAACTTTGCCAATCTATGCACCAGCAGATTTTTTGGCTTCCCGACTGCACACGTCCTGTCCGTGGGAACAACAACCCAAAAGGGCAATACAACGACCTCTCGTTCCATCAACTATCCACTGGATGCCGACGGCAAGCCAACGAACGCTCTCGACATGAGCTGGGTGGCTCTGCTGGTATTGACGCTCTACCTGATCGCCATGGAATGGCGCTCCGGTGCAACAGTCGGAAAACGTCTTCTCAAGATGAAGGTTATAAACGCTGGCGACACCGCTGATGTCGGCATTCCGCTAAGCAAAGCGGTCAAACGGAATCTGGCGATATGGGTCGGCGCGATTCCGGCTTTGCTTATTTTCGTAAAACTCATCTTCTTCAGTGCAGATCCGCTGGCCGCAATGTCAAGCAGCGGCTTTTTACTTGCTGCTGTCGTTGCTTTTTTGATCCAAGCTGCATGGATGATCTGGATCGTTGTTTCGGTTTCAAAGAAAAGCGATCCTATCTACGATCGCATAGCCCGAACCAGCCTGGTAAAATTGCGATAGGCGCTCCCGGAGGTCGACGACAGGAATAGCGACCGAAAAAACACAGCAGCTGGAAAGAGTATGGTTCGGCCCCAGGTTCGTCGGGCTGTTCGTTGACTGGCTCATATTCTTTGTGCTGTCCGGAGTGACATGGTTCTGGACTGTCAGCTCGGTATTTTCCTCGGGCGTACAAATCGATCCAAAACCGGGCGCTTTTCCCGTCGAGACGTTCGCCGTCATGACGAGGATATTTCTGGTCGAAATCTTCCTGTTTTTTGCCTACTTCGTTATCCTGGAAACTTGGCGTGGGGCGACCGTCGGAAAGATGCTCGCTGGCATCAGGACGATTGATCTTTCCGTGTCCGACCGTCGCCCGCCGCCTTTCGTCAGAGTGCTGTTGCGCGAGTTCGTAAAAGCCGCGGGATTCCTTCCCGGCTTGGCTATTTCGATGGTTTTCAGCATCATGATGTCCAGCGTCACCGAGATGGCGCAACTGGAGGCCATGACATCGACCGATGGATGGATTTTTCCCTTGCAGTTCGTAGCGCAGTTTCTCCCGCTGATCTGGCTCGCGTGGATTGGCGTTTCATTGGTGAATAACAGCGATCCGATCTATGATCGGCTTTCCGGTACGGCAGTGGTTCGCGCGTGAGCACAAAACCGATCATTCGCATCACCTATTGCACGCAGTGCCAATGGCTGTTGCGTGCCGGCTGGATGGCGCAGGAACTGCTGTCGACTTTCGCCACGGATCTCGGCGAGGTCGTGCTTGTACCAGGCACCGGCGGCATCTTCATCATCACCTGCAACGAAGAGCTGATCTGGGACCGCAAGCGCGATGGTGGTTTTCCGGATGCAGCCAAGCTGAAACAGGTTGTACGCGATGTGATCGATCCCGAGCGCGACCTCGGCCATTCAGATCGCCATCGCCGCAAAGGCGGGGATGAGGTTTGAACGCTTCCACAGCTTCGCCAGCTGGCGTCACAGATAAGCTGGAATCGCTGGTCATCCGGTAGGCTGCTATTGGAGCATTGTTCAGCCTAGACCGGAGAAAGCATGGCATCGAAATTGCGCATTGCGGTGCTGTTTGGCGGACGTTCCGCCGAGCACGACGTTTCCATCATGTCCGCGAGCAATGTCGTCAAGGCGATCGATGCCTCCAGATACGAGATCGTGCCGATCGGCGTAAGCCGCGACGGTCGCTGGTATCAGGCTGAACTCGATCGGGATGGCACGCTGCCGAAGGCCGTGCATGAAGGTGGTACGGAAGTGGCGCTTTTGCCGGGTGGCAAAGGGCGGATGGTCGCTCTCCGCTCAGACGGAACGGCTTCCGAATTGCGGCGTGTCGACGTACTGTTTCCAGTACTGCACGGCCCCTTCGGCGAGGACGGAACGGTCCAGGGTCTCGCTGAAGTCGCAGACATGCCTTATGTCGGCTGCGGCGTGCTCGGCTCGGCCAATTCCATGGATAAGGATGTGGCCAAGCGCCTGATGAGGGAGGCCGGGCTACCGGTTGCCCGCGCTCGGCCCGTTTATCCCGGCGCACCATCCTCGTTCCCAGCAATAGAAGCCGAACTCGGCTTACCCGTCTTCGTCAAGCCAGCGCGACAAGGCTCCTCCATCGGCGTCAGCAAGGTCGAGACCGCGGAACAGCTGGATAGCGCACTGGCCGAGGCGTTTAGACACGACCGCAAAGTCTTGATCGAGGAGTTCGTCGCGGGACGCGAGATCGAATTCGCGGTGCTCGAACAGCTCGACGGCTCACTTTTCGTTTCGGTGCCGGGCGAGATCATGCCAGCTGCCGGCCATGGCTTCTACAGCTATGAGGCCAAGTATCTGGATGCCGACGGCGCTGTGTTGCGCATCCCCGCCGACCTGCCGGAAACGACGACCGCAGCGTTGCAGGAGATTGCTCGTGCCGCCTTCGTGGCGCTCGGCTGCGAGAGCATGGCTCGGGTAGATTTCTTCGTGTGTGCGGACGGCAGCGCTCTCGTCAACGAGGTGAATACCATTCCCGGCTTCACCAATATCAGCATGTACCCCAAGACGATGGCAGTGTCGGGCGTCTCCTATTTTGAACTCGTCGACCGGCTCATTCAACACGCCATGTCACGCTGGAAGCGGCAGGCTTGAATCGAAGCAGCCGGGACAAGCCCGGCCCGCCTCGATTCGATAGCGTATGGAACGTACCTGGCCACCAACCTTGCTATAACAAGGGTTACATCAGGGCCGCGATGAAGGCGGCCAGGGCACCGGTGCATGCAAAGGCACGCACATGGTTCCAGAACACCCAGCGATCGAGATAGGTCGCCCACAGCTGCGCCGCAGCCTGGCTGTCGGGAGCGGTGGCCGCCAGCGCATCGTTCATCGGCACGTTGATGGCTATGGTAACGATAATGTTGCCAATGACATAGAGCGCAGCCCCGATCAGCACCCAGCTGGGGCGTGCAACACCCCAGCCCAGCACTGTCGCCAGCACGAGGAACAACGCCAGCAATGCCGTGCCCATGAAGATGGACAGGAACAACGGGTTCTGGATCACCGTATTGATGGTGTTCATGGCTAGCACCCCCTGCGGTACCGGCACCTGCGACAGCGACGGCATCACTGAATTGGAATAGGCGAAGAACAGGCCCGCCATGAGGCCGCTGCCAAGTGCGGCAATAAAGGTGATGGCAATTACGATCTGAGCAAACATCTTTCTCTCCCTCTCAGAGATTCACATGCCACACGCCGGTGGCGGCAGTTTCGCGCACATAAACGGAAAAGTCTTTGGGCTCGCGGCCAAGAGCACGCCGGACACCGTCGGTGAGATGTTCATTGCGGCCGTCGAGCACCCGAACGAACAGTTCGTCGAGCAGCCATGCGATATCGGCCGGCGTCCCATAAGCCTCGAGTTCGGCCTTGAACTCCTCCGGCGAGACACGGCTGAAGGTGATGTCCCGGCCGGAACCACGAGCGATCTCGGCAACGGCCTCGCGGAAGGTCAGCAGCCGCGGTCCGGTCAGTTCATACAACTCGCCGATATGGCCCTCGTTCGACAGGACTTCGGCCGCCACATCCGCGATGTCGTCCGCATCGACAAAGGGCTCGCCGATCTCGGCGGCTGGGACGGAAATCTGTCCCGCCAGCACGCCATCCAGGAAAGCGCTTTCGGAGAAGTTCTGCGCGAACCAGGCGCAGCGCAGGATTGTCCAGTCGGCGCCGGTGGCCTTCACCATTTCTTCGGCGCGCTGCGCTTCCGGTTCGCCGCGGCCGGACAGAAGCACCAGCCGGCGTACGCCGCTGTTCACCGCCAGCCTGGCAAATTCCTCAACGGTTTCCGCCGCGCCAGGCACGGCGATGTCGGGATAGTAGCTGATGTAGACGGCGCTGACGCCGTCGAGAGCGCCTGTCCAGCTTGACTTGTCGGTCCAGTCGAAGGCCGGGCTCGCCGAACGTGAGCCGATCCGGACCGGAATATTCCTGGCCGCAAGCCGCTCGGCCAGCCTGCGGCCGGTCTTGCCGGTGCCGCCAAGGATGAGGACGGGCTTCAATGTCGTATTGGTCATGTTTTCTCTCCACATTTAGAAACGTGAGTAATCCTCGCGTTTGCAAATGTGATAAATCCTCATATTATGTGAGTCAAGCAGGAATTTTCAGACCGCCGCCCGGCTGGCGTTCGAGGAGAGATCATGGAAAGCATATCGGCCATCGCTCAGGACACTCCCGGCGCTCGCCGCGAGCCGACGCAGAAGCGCAGCCGGGAGCGGGTGGAACGCATGCTCGCCGTCGCCTCGTCGCTGATCGCGGAAAAGGGCAGTGACGCCCTGCGCATGGGCGAAGTGGCCGAGAAGGCCGGCGTTTCGATCGGCTCGCTCTACCAGTTCTTTCCCGACAAGAGCGCCATCATCCGCGCCCTCGCCGACCGCTACCAAAAGGAGAGCGAGACATGCATCGCTGAAGCTCTGGCGGGCGTAAGAGACAGCAAGGCTCTGGAAAAGGCTTTCTCGGAACTGGTCGATGTCTATTACGGAATCTTCCTCGCCGAGCCTGTCATGCGCGACATCTGGTCGGGTACGCAGGCCGACAAGGCGCTGCGCGAGCTCGAACTTGCCCACAGCCGCGCCAATGCCGGCATGCTGCTCGACGTCCTCATGCGGCTGCACCCGGGTGCAGATCCGGACGCGCTCGAAACCTCTGCCTTCCTGATCTGGCAGCTCGGCGAAGCAACGATGCGGCTCGCGGTCTCGGTCGACCGTACCGAGGGCGATCGACTGGTTACCGCCTACAAGCGGATGGCGCTGAGCGAGCTGGCGCGCGGCGCGCCGACCTGAAGGGTTGAGTGCTCAGAACAGCTCGTATCCGGGCAACAAAAAACCCGCCACGAAGGCGGGTTTTTCGGATCGGTATCGCGTTCCGGCTTAGATGCCGAGATTGGCGAACTTGTTCTTGAACTTCGACAGACGGCCACCGCGGTCGAGCAGCGTCTGCTGGCCGCCGGTCCAAGCCGGATGCGTGGAAGGATCGATGTCGAGGTTCATCGTATCGCCTTCCTTGCCCCAGGTCGAACGGGTCTGGTACTCGGTGCCATTGGTCATGACGACCTTGATGGTGTGGTAGTCGGGATGGATGTCAGCCTTCATCGCTCTTGTCCTGGCTAGGTGGGACGGCGGCCCTGCGGCGATGCGCCCCTTTTTAAAACTCGAAGCCGCAGCTATTGAGGAGCCACGGCTTCAAAAACGGTCGGCGTGCCTATACAACAGGCGAAAATGAATCACAAGGCCGCGCCGGAGCCAATTCGGACAGGAACCGGGACGATGGCGGACCCTACCAGCGCAGACGAGCGCAGACGCTCGCTCAAGCCGCTTCGGCGCGTGTTTCCCTACATCACCCGCTATCGCGGCCTGGTGGTTGGCGCCTGTATTTCACTGGTGCTGGCAGCCGTCACCACGTTGGCGCTGCCACTTGCCGTGCGGCGCATGATCGACAACGGCTTCTCCAATTCCGATCCCGCCTTCATCGCCAGCTATTTCGGCATGCTGATGATCATGGCGGCTGCGCTCGCGCTTGCTTCCGCCGGCCGCTACTATTTTGTCATCACCCTTGGCGAACGCGTCGTCGCCGATATTCGCCGCGACGTATTTTCGCATGTCACGACTTTGTCGCCGGCATTTTTCGATACAGCACAATCGGGCGAGATCGTCTCGCGCCTCGCCGCCGACACCACGCAGGTGAAATCGGCGGTGGGCGCGACCGCTTCGGTGGCGCTGCGCAATGTCATCCTCGGCCTCGGCGCGCTGGCGATGATGGTGGTAACGAGCCCGAAACTTTCCGGCCTCGTCATCGCGGCCATCCCCGTCATCGTGCTGCCGCTGGTCGCCTTCGGCCGTTCGGTACGCCGCCGCTCCAGGCAGGCGCAGGACACGCTGGCCAATGCCACCGCCTATGCCAGTGAGCAGATCGGTGCTGTACGCACGCTGCAGTCCTTCACCAATGAGGGACTGGTCACTGGCCGCTTTGCTTCGGCCGTGGAAGCCGCCTTCGCCGCAGCCCGCGCTTCCGTTCTTGCCCGTGCGCTGCTGACGTTCTTCGCTATCTTCATGGTGTTTTCATCGGTGGTCGCGGTTCTGTGGTTCGGATCGCGCGATGTGCTCGACGGCACGCTGTCGCCAGGCACACTTGGCCAGTTCCTGCTCTATTCGGTCTTTGCAGCGGGTGCTCTCGGCGCGCTTTCGGAAGTGTGGGGCGAGCTCTCGCAGGCAGCTGGCGCTGCTGAGCGGCTCACTGAAATCCTTGCCGAGAAACCCGGCATCGAGGCGCCGGCCCATCCGCGCACACTGCCTGCCAAAGCCAAGGGCGCAATCGAGTTCGACGACGTTTCCTTCTCCTATCCGGCAAGACCCGACCGTGCCGCTGTGCACGGACTGAGCTTTTCGGTAAAACCCGGCGAAACGATCGCCATTGTTGGCCCCTCGGGTGCCGGCAAGAGCACGGTGTTTTCGCTGATCCTGCGTTTCTACGATCCTGAAACCGGCACAGTGAAGCTCGACGGTATCGATCTCACTGAGGCCGATCCGCTGGCGCTGCGCCAGCGCATCGCCATTGTGCCGCAGGACGTGACCATCTTCGCTGCCAGCGTACGCGACAACATCGCCTTCGGCAGGCCCGGCGCAACTGACACCGAGATCGAAGCGGCCGCCAGGGCAGCTCTTGCCGAAGGGTTCATTCTCAAGCTGCAGAACGGTTACAGCTCGCCAGTCGGCGAACGCGGTGTCACTCTGTCCGGAGGGCAGCGCCAACGCATCGCCATCGCTCGCGCCATCCTGCGCGACGCACCGATCCTGCTGCTCGACGAAGCAACCTCTGCGCTGGATGCCGAAAGCGAAACGCTCGTGCAAGAAGCGCTCGAACATCTGATGCGTGGCCGCACCACACTTGTCATCGCGCACCGGCTGGCCACTGTGCTGAAAGCCGACCGCATCCTCGTCATGGACGGCGGCCGCATCGTCGAGGAAGGCACGCACAAAAGCCTGGTCGCCAAAGGCGGCATCTATGCCAAGCTCGCCAAACTGCAGTTCGAAACCGGCGCCAGCGCGTTCGTGGGCGCAGCCGAATAGCTATCCCAGCAGGTTGCGCGCCGTGCGCATGAAGATCCTCGCGCCAATCGGAATGAGATCGTCCGGAAAATCATAATCGGGGTTGTGCAACGCCGGATGCCGTTCTCCGGCCCCCAGGAAGAACATCGCCGAGGGCGCACTGCGCCCGAAGATGCCGAAATCTTCCGAAGCGCGCATAGGCAGGCTGTCTTCGCTGTATGTGACCCCTTCCTGATCGAGAGCAGCGTGCAGATGCCCGACGGCCACGGGTGCGTTCATGCTGGCGACGAAAATCTCGTGATAGTCGATCGCGAAGGTCAGGCCGGCTTCGGCCGCGATCTGGTCCACAAGCCCTTCGGCGGCAGCGCATAACCCCGCCATCCGGTCGTCGAGCCGCGTGCGCAGCGTCGCCCACACTTCCGCTCGACCGGGCGCCACCCCAAAGACAGCCTCGCCCATCGTGGCATGGGTGACGGTCACCATGCCGAAATCGTCGTCGCTGAACGCACCGCCGCCGAGCTTCGCCAGTGCGGGCATCAGTTGGCTGATCGCCAGCATGGGCGAAGTGCCGGTTTCGGGCATCGAAGAATGCGCTGTCTTGCCTTCGAACACGATACGCATGCCGCGTGAGGCACAATTGACGACGCCAGGTTTCAGCCGAACCTCGCCGAACGGAATGCCAGGCAGATTGTGCAGCGAAAAGGAAAAATCCGGCGCGATCTCACTGAAGCGCGGATCGGCCACCACACCGACCGCACCATCGCCGGTCTCTTCCGCCGGCTGGAACATCAGGACGACACGTCCCTTTTGCGGACGGTTGCGTCCGAGCTGGCGGCCAAGGGCGGCCAGAATCGTCGTATGCCCGTCATGGCCGCACATATGCGACTTGCCTGGCACCAACGACGAATGCTCCACGCCGGACAGTTCTTCGATCGGCAGCGCGTCGAGCTCGGAACGGAACAGAACCGTCGGGCCCGGTGCGCCGCTGTCATAGACCACGGCAACGCCATGGCCGCCAAGTCCGGTCAGCACCTTGTCCGGCCTTGTATCGGTTAGAAAGGCGACCACCTCTTTGGCCGTCGCCGCTTCCTCGTTGGAAATTTCCGGATGACGATGCAGCTGGCGCCGCCAGGCCGTGAGCTCGATCAGGTCCTGGTTGGTCAAGGACAATGCAGCCTCCACATCTGGTTTCGAAATTTTTACCAGCATGGAGCCTGGAAACGCGAACCGAAAGAGACAGGTTGTAGAAAACCGCCCCTCCAGTCCGACACCGCCGGTTCAAAGGAACGTGGCGATTTCCGCCAGCGGCTTCTTCTCGACCGCATGTTGCGGGATGGTGGCCCCCTCCTTCGGATAGCCGACAACCATCAGAATATAGGGCTTGTCGTGCGGGTCGCGGCCACAGATCTCGTTCAGGAAACTCATCGGGTTTGGTGTATGCGTCAGCGCGACGAGGCCGGCGCGGTGGATGGCGGTGATCAGAAAGCCCGTGGCGATCGAAACCGATTCCGGTACGTAGTAATTCTTGCGCATGACGCCGTCGGCAGATCGGCTGCGGCGTTCGCCGAAAATACAGATGAGCCAGGGCGCCTCTTCCAGGAACGGCTTGTCCGCGTCGGTGCCAAGCGGTGTCAGCGCCGCCAGCCACTCTTCGCCGGCCCTGCCTTCGTAGAAGGCGCGCTCTTCTATCTCAGCCGCCTCCCGGATGCGCTTCTTGATCGTCGCATCGCCGATGACTGCGAAATGCCAAGGCTGATGGTTGGCGCCATTGGGCGCGGTGCCTGCCGCCAGAATGCAGGTTTCTATGATGTCGCGTGGTACCGGCCGGGTCGAGAATACCCGCACCGTGTGGCGTGCGCGCATTTCCGCATAGAAGGCCTCCGCATTTGCCCGCATGGTCTCCAGCGGAAGCTCTTGAAAGTCCGGCAGCGGGATCGGCTGGTAACTGGTGGTGGGCTTCATCGGACAGCGCTCCTCAGATCGTCCGACAATATTGTCCGACAATCTTGGATTATGCAAGTAGGGCTCGGTGTAACCGTTCAGGCCGACGCGAAATGGTCGTCGGACAATCTCTGGATCAATGCTCCCGAAGCGATGACATGCCCGCGCATCGCGGCCTCCGCCATCGGCCTGTCACCAGCCAGAACAGCCTCGACGAGGCGACGATGTTCGGCGTTGCTGGCAAAGACATCCTGACGGTCGACCAGCATGCGAAACTGCAGCCAATAGAGCGAACTGGACAGCCTGGTCAGTGTCTCGGCCAGAACGGCGTTATCGGCAATGTCTGGAAACAGCGCATGGAAACGCGTGTTGGCGTCGGAGAATTTCGCCATGTCATTGGCCGCGACCGCGTCGTCCATCTCCGCCTGCAGGGCGAGCAGTTTGGCGGGCGCCGCTTGCAGGGCCGGCAGGGCAAGGCCAACGGCCAGCGCCTCGAGGGCACCACGCACCGCGAACAGATCGTCGACCTCCTTGCGCGACAGCCTGCGCACCGTCACACCCCGATGCGGCTCGAAGGCCAGAAGCCCGTCCACCGTCAGCCGCTGGAGAGCTTCGCGCACGGAGGAGCGCGACACGCCATGCCGGGAAGCGAGCTCGGTCTCGGTAAGACGCTGCCCCGGCACCAGATGGCCACCGCGCACCGCCTGCGTGATGGCCGAGGCGACCTGCTGGGCGGTCGAAAGAGGATCGCGGTCGGTCACCTAGAGCATGATCCCGAAAAGTTGCAGACTTTTCGGATAAAGATCATGCGGCAGAACAAAGAGCTAGAGCGGATTGCCGACTCATCTTGACCGTATTCCGCTCCAGAGCAATTCCAGCAAAAGTGCGGAGCGGTTTTGCGTCCGGAATTGCGCCAAAACAAGGAAATAGAGCATTGGAGGCGATCCCGCTTTCGCCGGAAATGCTCTAGGCTGCCCGGCATTGTTCCTGTCGGCACGAAGCCTATCACGACTTGCCGTAGCGCCGCTTCAGATGTGTGATGAAATGCGCCGCATTCAGCTTTTCGCCGGTAGCGCGCTCTAGAAGTTCGGGCGTCGAATAGCGCGAACCCTGTGACCAGATACGCTCTCGCCGCCACGCATTGACCGCGTCGAAATCGCCGCGGGCAATCTCCCCGTCTGCGGCCGGATGCTCCTTGGTCAGGGCCGCCCATTGCTGCGCGGCCATCATCGCGCCAAGCGTATAGGACGGGAAATAGCCGAAGGCAGCAGAAGGCCAATGGACGTCCTGCATCGGCCCGTCGGCCGCGTTGTCGATGGTGGAAAGACCAAGATAGTCGCGCATCTTGGCATCCCAGGCTTCCGGCAGATCGGCGACCTCGAGCCGACCTGAGACCAGCTCCTGTTCCAGTTCGAAGCGCAGGATGACGTGCAGCGGATAGGTGACTTCGTCGGCGTCGACGCGGATCAGCCCCCGTTCCACCTTGTGGACATGCGGTAGAAGGTCTTCCAGCGTCCAGGCTTCGCCGAGATGTTTCTCGACCACCGGCAGCGCCCAGCGCCAGAAGGCCGGGTTGCGCCCCAGCTGTTTTTCCACGAACAGACTCTGGCTTTCATGCACGGCCATGCCGCGCGCCTTACCGAGCGGCCAGTGCGACCACTCCTTGGGCAAATTCTGTTCGTAGAGTGCATGGCCGGTTTCATGCAGCACGCCCATCAGCGCCGACAGGAAATCCGAAGTCTTGTAGCGGGTGGTAATGCGCACATCGGTCGGCACGCCACCACAGAACGGATGATGCGATACTGAAAGCGAGCCGTGGTTGAGATCGAAGCCGACCGCCGCCATCATGGCCAGCCCCAGTTCGCGTTGCCTTTCGATCGGATAGACACCCGACAGTGGCTTCAGTGGCCTTTTCGCCAGGTTTTCGCTCTGAACCGCAAGCGCTTCCGGCACGAAGTCTTTCAGGAATGTCTTGAGTTCGGCAAAAACCGGAGCGATGTCCGCCGCGCGATTGCCCGGATCATACTGCTCCATCAGCGCGTCATAGGGCGACAGCTTCAACACAGCCGCCCGCAAGCCCGCCTCCTCGCGCACCAGCGCAACGATGTTTTCAAGCGCCGGGCGAAAGCCTGCCCAATCGTTCTTTGCGCGCAGCTCCCGCCACAGCTGCTCGGAACGCAGTCGCGCCGCGGTCTGCCGTTCGACGAACTCCGCCGGCAGGCACGTCAGATTGGTGTACTGACGTTCGAATTCCCGCAACGCCACTTGCTGGTCCGCATCCAGTGCCTCGGCCCTGGCCGCGGCGATCCAGTCTGCGACATCCGGCGCAGTGGCCTGGCGATGATACATGCCGGCCAGCGTCGCCATGGCCTCGGCCCGTTTCTCGCCACCGCCGACAGCCATGTGGGTAGCCTCGTCGGCTCCCAGGATGGCCTGGGCATGTTCCAGCGCCTCAAGCTTGCGGCCGAGTTCATCCAGTTTCTTGAACGACATTGTCTCACCAGGGGTCATGAATGGGTCGGCGCGAACAGACATCAAGCCGAACGCAATCGCAAGCCTGTCTGCGCCTCTTGCGCAGCGCTGTCGCCTGCGGGAACATCACCGTGCAATTTATGGGAGGGGAAAACAATGATAGCCATCGTGCTCGTCGGCCTGGTCGCGCTGATCCACGTCTATATCGTCTATCTTGAGATGGTGCTGTGGGACACGCCGCGCGGCCACAAGGCATTCGGCCTGACCCCGGATTTCGCCACGGCCTCAAAAGTGCTGGCAGCCAATCAGGGTCTTTACAATGGCTTCCTCGCTGCCGGACTGATCTGGGGGCTTTACCTCGGCGAGGCCGGCTTTCAGGTGAAAACCTTTTTCCTCGCCTGCGTCGTCATAGCCGGGCTCTACGGCGCCGCGACGGCAAGCCGCAAAATCCTCTACATTCAGGCCGTTCCGGCCGCACTGGCATTGCTCGTCCTCTGGCTCGGCTGGTGATCCGTTGATGATTCCCTGAACGAAAAACCGCCCGGCAATGCCGGGCGGGTTCTAAATTTTCGAGGCAGGGATTACTTCGTGTAGACCGGTTCCGGTTCCGGCACGTAGACGGGCGGAGGCGGCGCACAGTCCGACCGGCCACCAAACTGGTAGCGCAGGCCGGCACGCACTTCATGCGTGTTGATGCCGTCGTCGAAGCCGGGACCGCCGCCGACCTTGTAGCCGAACATGCGGCCGCCATTGATACGGCTGAAGCGGTAACCGACATCAAGCTTGGTGGTGTCGGTCAGGCAGTAGGAGGCACCGGCCATGAGCGCATAGGCAAAACGCCAGCTGCTCTTGCCTTCGTGTTCGAACTCGCCGTCGGGATCCTTGTTGACCAGGGTGTTCCATTTGAGGTTGGCGCCACCGATGCCAGCGCCGACATAGGGCGTGATGCCGTGCCAGGTGCCGATGTCGACGTAGGCGTTAGCCAACAGCAG
Source organism: Mesorhizobium loti (assembly GCF_002858745.1). Taxonomy (GTDB): domain Bacteria; phylum Pseudomonadota; class Alphaproteobacteria; order Rhizobiales; family Rhizobiaceae; genus Mesorhizobium; species Mesorhizobium loti_F. Next base: position 297,455 of record NZ_PJRO01000003.1, read on the forward strand.
CAGTGCCGAATAGGAGCTGGTGTCGCTCGACGTACAAGGCAGGCCGGTGCCGCAGAAGCCCGACGTGCTGCCGTTGAATTTGGTCTTCGACCAATAGTCCAGCGTAAGGTCGGTACGGAAGTATTTGGTGACCTGGTAGCCGACACCGCCGCCCACCGAAAAGCCACCCTTCAGCTCGTGGGTGTCGAAATGACCGACCTGGCCGAAGGGAAGGACATATTCCGGACTGTCCATATTGGACTTGCGATACCCCAGATCGCCGCGGATGTACCAGCCGCCATAGTCGGCTTCCTCATAAACCGGTGCCGCGATAGGTGGTGCTTCCACCACTGGCGGCTCAGCCAGATCCGCCGCCAATGCCGGCGCGGCGAGACCGGACAGCAGCAAGCCGGCGACGGCTGCCTTTCCTCCGAAATTGAACATCCTTGTCACCCTTGAGACGTCGGAACACGGATCGTGCCCGAACACGATTGACCTCGGGTTTGGATAATGAATTGCAAAGGTTAAAAGGCGTTTAACCGTATCAATTAACTATAATCGTCTAAAACTTTCTCGAAACGGTGCTCACAAGACTTCGCCAAACGCACAGGACCCGCCGAAGCGGGTCTTGTGATTCAGCCAGCAATGATGGGCCGAACCGCCTCAGGCGGCGCTGCGCGCTTCGGAAATCACGCCGACAATGTCGTTGACGACTTCTTCGACCAGCTTGGGATCGTCGCCTTCCGCCATGACGCGGATGAGCGGCTCGGTGCCGGAAGGACGAATGACCAGGCGGCCCTTCTTGCCGAGGCGATTCTGCGCCTCTTCGATCGCTGCCTTGACCGGAGCTTCCTCCAGCGGCTTGCCGCCGGAGAAGCGGACATTCTTCAGCAATTGCGGCACCGGTTCGAACTTCTTCAGCAACTCGCTGACCGGACGGTTCTGACGTTTGACGCAGGCAAGCACCTGCAGCGCCGAAACCAGGCCGTCGCCGGTGGTCGAGAAATCGGAAAGCACGATGTGGCCGGACTGCTCACCACCGACATTGAGGCCATGCGCACGCATGTGCTCGACGACGTAACGGTCGCCGACCTTGGTGCGGTGAAGCTGCAGTTTCATATCGGTCAGGAAGCGTTCCAGGCCGAGGTTGGACATGATCGTTGAAACCACGCCACCACCGGCCAGACGGCCATTCTGGTGCCAGGATTCGGCGATCAGCGCCATGATCTGGTCGCCGTCGACCACAACGCCGTTCTCATCGACGATGACGACGCGATCGGCATCGCCGTCCAGTGCGATGCCAATGTCGGCGCGAACCTCGTGCACCTTCTTCTGCAGCTCGGCCGGATGGGTGGAACCGCAGTCCTTGTTGATGTTGAAGCCGTTCGGCTCGACATTGATGGCGACGACGTCGGCGCCCAGCTCCCAGAGCGCGGCAGGCGCAACCTTGTAGCCCGCGCCATTGGCGCAATCGACAACGATGCGCAGGCCCGACAGCGACATGGCACGCGGCAAAGTGCGCTTGGCGAATTCGATATAGCGGTCATGCACGCCGTCGACACGCTTGGCCCGACCAAGGCTGTCGGAATCGGCAAGAGCCATCTCGACATCCTCGTCGAGCATGCCTTCAATGCGCTCCTCGATCTCGTCGGAGAGTTTGTAACCGTCCGGACCGAACAGCTTGATACCGTTGTCGTAGTATGGGTTGTGCGATGCCGAGATCATCACGCCGATGTCGGCGCGCAGCGAGCGCACCAGCATGGCCACGCCAGGCGTCGGGATCGGCCCGAGCAGGAACACGTCCATGCCGGCGGCGCACAGGCCGGCCACCAGCGCGTTCTCGATCATGTAGCCGGAGAGCCGGGTGTCCTTGCCAAGCACGGCCCGGTGGCGGTGGCTGCCACGTTGGAAGGAAAGGCCGGCGGCCATGCCAACCTTCATGGCGATTTCCGCCGTCATCGGAAACTTGTTGGCGCGACCGCGAATACCATCCGTTCCGAAATAACGTCCCGACATCTACTGTACGTCCCTGGCTGTTTGCCCGAAGGCTGCTAATGCCACAACTGCCCGGCGCCTAGCCATCACTTTGTGTTATAGTATGTCATGAATCTTAGAAATTTGTTGCCCCGCCAAAAATGCGACGCATTGGTCACAATGCTTGCCGATAAGTGCGGGAGGAGATGCGGCTGCTGCACTAGCGCAGGCACGGCTTGCGCGCTATTGCTCGCATGGGATTGATTGTGAGTGGCACAACGGAGAGAACGCTATGCTCATCGGTCGACTTGCTACATTGACGGGCCTTGCCGTCGTGACTCTGTTCCTGGCCCAGCCGGCCAGTGCGCTCACGATGGCGGAGTGCAGCACCAAGTATAATGCGGCGAAGGACGCCGGCACGCTGGCCGGGCAGACCTGGAACCAGTTCCGCAAGGCACAGTGCGGCACCGACGCCAGCGCAGCTGAGGAAGCCAAGCCTGCCAAAAAGGCCAAGGCTGCCACAGACGACACCAGCAAGCCGGCGAAGAAGGCCGCCGCTGCGAGCGATGACAGCGCCAAAGGCCTGACCGCCAAGGAATGCTCGGCCAAGTACCAGGCCGCCAAAGCAGCCGGCACGCTGAACGGCTTGAAGTGGAACGACTTCCGCAAGGCCCAATGCGGTCCTGGTGCCACTGCTGCGGTCGACACGACCGCCGCTCCGGCCAAGCCTGCCAAGGCTTCAACCAAGGCAGCGGACGCTGCTACGGGCGGCAAGGGCCTGACCATGGCTGAGTGCTCGACCAAGTATCAGGCCGCCAAGAACGGCGGTACGCTGGGCGGCCAGAAATGGAACGACTTCCGCAAGGCCAATTGCAGCGCTGGCGCCAATGACGACGACTCCGTCCCGGCATCTGACGAAGCCACTTACACCAGCGAGCCGGAAACCCCGACCGCGAAAGCTCCAAGCGGCGTCAGGTTCCCGAGCGCGGTTGCAAAGAAGTATTCTTCAGAGTCTCCCGGCAAGGCGCGCATGCACACCTGCCTCGACCAGTACTATACCGCCAAGGATAACAACGCCCTCGGCGGCCTGAAGTGGATCCAGAAGGGCGGCGGCTACTACAGCCTTTGCAACGCCCGCCTGAAGAGCTGACCGACGCTCTGGCGCCAAGAAAGCGTTAAGTCCAAGGAATCGCGCGAGTTTTGCTCGCGCGATTCTTTTTTTGTCCCGACAGCAAGAATCTTCTGGAACAGAAGTAGAACAAATAGTATACAAACAGCGTTCTACATTCACGCATCGGGAGGTTGCATGCGAGTTCTTTACCTGGCGGCCACTGCCGCAACCATCTTGTTTCCACTCGGCGTCATGCCGGCCAGCGCGCTGACGATGAAAGAGTGCAGCGCCAAGTATCAAGCCGCAAAGGATGCCGACACGCTCAATGGAATGAACTGGACCGCTTTCCGCAAGGCGGAGTGCGGCTCTGACACGGCTGATACCGGCGACGCCGCAGGCGCCGCCATCGTAGAGAAGATCGCCTTCGTTTCCTTCAAGGAGTGCGGTGCCCGCTATCAGGAAGCGAAGCGCAACGACGCATTGAACGGCCGCGGATGGGACGAATACAGGACCGCTGAGTGCGGGCACACGCTGGACAAAAAGGAGGCATCCGCCGACACAGCCTCTTCAAATCCCGCGGAAGCGCCGGCTGGCGTTACGTTCCCGACTGAAATCGCTGCCGACTTCAAGGACGAAACACCGTCAAAGGCGCGCATGCACTCGTGCCTCAAGCAATATCACGTCAACAAGGAAGCCGGCACGCTGAGCGGGTTGCGCTGGATTCAGAAGGGTGGCGGCTACTACAGCCTTTGCAGCAAGCGGTTGAAAGGGAGCCAACCAGCCTGATCCAACCGAAAAAGGGCCGCGAAACGCAAGGTTCGCGGCCCTTTCTCTGGCTAACGCATCGATCCGAACCGACGCGCAGATTCAAAGTGGAAGAGCGTCTTTGCGTGTCCTGGAGCAATTCCATCAAAAGTGCGCAGGGGTTTTGCGTCCGGAATTGCGTAGAAACAAAGAATTAGAGCGTTTCCGCGTTACCGCAGCGAAGCGACCCAATCGGCCAGCAATTTGACCGCGTCCGGATCGGCGATATGGCGCCCGAGTTCGGGCATCATGATGCCAGGCGCCGTGCTTTCCACGCGATAGGTCAGGATCGACTGATCAGGCTCCCCGGGCACGATATCGAATTCGCGGTCACCCGAACCGCGGCCCGCTGCTGCCGGCCGCTTCAGGACGCCGTATCGTACCGGAACATCTTCGCCGGATGTGAGGAACAGCCCGGTATTGCTGGCCGGCCCTTCAGCGCGATGGCAGTGCGCGCAATTGACGTCGAGCCACGTGCGGGCGCGTTTCTCGAGAGGAGCCGTGACGTCGCGCCAGTCGGCGGCGGCTGGGATTCCCGCAGGTTCGGGCACTCCTGAAAGCAGACCCGCAGCAATCCAGTGGGCAATCTGGTTCTCGGCTCCACCGGCATAGGCGTAATCGACATTGAGGTTGCGGGCCTTCGGCCCAAGCGGCGTGATCTTGCCGTTGAAAGCATGGCAAGCCTTGCACTGGTTCTTGTTGGGCACAGAATAGTCGAAGGATAACGGCGCGCCGTCGGTGGCGATCGTCGAGATGGCGACCTTAGCACCCGCAATCTTCAGCGTCGCGTCGGTCTGCTGGTCGTTCCACAGATAAGCCCAGGCCAGCCAGCCGCCCTCGTGGTGCAACAGGATCCGAGTCTCGACCAGGCGCAGCTTCTCATCCGGCTTCCTGTAGTCTGCAGGAAAGGCGAAGGTCTTGATCAGCGCCGTACCGATCGGAAAATCAAAAGCCTCGACCGGGTCGTATTTCGCAGCCTGCCCCTTCGGCAGATAGACAAAGCGGAACTTCTCCGCTCCATCAGAAAACAGCGGCGTCGCCAGCCGGAATGGCACGACTTCAGGTACCGGCGCCTGTTTTTGCAGATCTTCGAAGAAACGGAACTCGGACAATTGCTTCGGCGGCGTTGTATCAAGAATTGCAGCGTCGGAAACGGCTCGGGCAGGCATGACAAGCGAGCCGGTCACTGCCAACGCCAAAATCAAAGCCCGTTCCAGCGTGGCAAATTTCACGCCCCGCCATCCTGCGGCAATTTCACCGGCGACGGTTCGGGCAAGCTTCCCTTGTAGGCCGCAACATCTGTATCCGGCCACCAGCCCCACGGCAGCAGGAGCTGCGAAAGCATCTTCAGATTGACGAAGCTCGTGCCCTCCGCCTCGTCCACATAGACCTGGTTCTCGGCGGACACCCAGCTGAGATATTCGGGAATCCTTGTCACCCCGTCCCAGACAATATCCGGTACAGGTGTGCCGGAAATATCCGTGATCATCTTGCCCACCTCGCCATCAGGCGCATTGCCGCCTTCGCCATAGGTGTTGCCGTGCACGAACACGCCCCGCGGTACGAACATGTAGTTCTTGTCGTCGTAATCCTTGGGGTAGGCGCCGATCAGCACATGCGTGGTGCCGTTGCCGGACAGACGGTTGCCGAACACATGCACATTGCGGTTCGCCATCACCATGATGCCGGTACCTTTCGGCACCATGGCGACCGTATTGCCCTTCGGTGCGAAATTCGCCGTGTCGTTGTCGACGACGTCATTGTCGAAGACACGGATGTCGTGGCCACCTTGCACCGGCAAGTTGGGCAGATCGAACACGAGGATGCCGCCGGTATTGTGGGTCGCGACATTCTTGTAGACGTCGGCGCGCATCGAATTCTCGATCTCGATACCGGCGACGTTGTACTCGGCCCTCGAATTACGCACGACGACGCCTTCACTTTGGCCAACATAGATGCCGGCATCGGAAGCGCCACGCACGGTCACCGCGTCGATCAGCACATTTTTTGAGGAAACCGGATAGACACCGTAGGAACCGTTTTTCTCGTTCGGCCCGTTTGTCCATTCGACGCGCAGATTGCGGAACGTGATCTGGTCCGAACCTTTGGATTTCACGCCGTCGCCCTTGGCATCCTCGACGGCGAAGTTTTCCAGCACAACGCGATCCGAGGTGACGAGCAGCCCCTCGCCCGAACCGGTCTGGCCTTTCAGTGAAAGGATCGTCTGATCCGGCCCGGCGCCCTTCACGGTCACGTCGTCAACGTCGAGCGACAGGCCTTCCGTAAGTTCGATACGGCCCGCCCCGATCGCCACCGTGTCGCCCGGCTGCGCCGAAATCAGCGCCTCGACGAGCTTTTCCGCTGCGCCATCACCGGCGGTAACGGCAATCTCGGCGGCTGACGCGTGTCCGGCCAGGAAGACCCCACCCGCAAGAAACAATGCTGCCCGCACCTGCTTAAAACGCATCGCCCTCTCCCTGCGCAGCGTCGATTTGTCGAAACAATGCGCCCGCGCTGGACAGCTGTCAATAAAGATGAAACTGTTTCAGTTATGGATCGGCCAACTGTCCGCGCAAAGCCTATCGAACCGCGCCAGCGCCGCGCGCTGAGGACGCGCGCTGCGTTGCTTGAAGCCGTGGAGGTTATGGTTGCGACCGAGGGACACGACGCGGTAACGACGACCCGCATCGCTACGGAAACCGGTGTCGCGGTGGGCACCATCTATCGTTATTTCCTCGATCGTGACGCCCTGCTGCTCGCCGCCTATGAAGCGACGGTTGCGCGCATCGTTGCGCAATGTCTGGCAGCGATCGAGACGTTGCCCCTGGATCTCCCGGCGACCGACGCCGCACGCATTCTTCTCTCGCATTATCTGGAAGCAGCTGATTCCATTCCTGCCCATACCGGCCTGCTCGCGGCAATGCGGTCAATTCGCCCCATCGAGGCAGACCAGCAAGCCGATGCCCAGACAGGCATCACTGGCAACCTGCTCGCGCCTTTCCTTGTACGCTACGTGCCAGGCTCAGAAAACCTTGAGCCGGTGCGGCTGCGCTTTCTGACCGTGCTGGTCAGCACGATGGTCGACCTCTACCTCGTCACAAGCGACGGCACCGGCCGCGCCCGCCTGCGAGACGAGATCGAGGCACACGTAGAATTGATGGTGAAGCGGATTGGCCAGAGCAATTCCAGCAAAAGTGCGTAGCGGTTTTGCGCCCGGAATTGCGTACAAACAAGGAGATGAGCATTGGTGGCGATCCTGTTTTCGCCGGAATGCTCTAGACGTCAGCATCATCAGGCAGAAGCGTTTCGACCCGCAGCACTGAGTTCGGCCCAATCGAGTTCCTCTTCCAATACATGGAATGCATCGTCGCCGATGACGAAAGTTCGCCTGAGTTCGATGGCGCGGGCGCGGGCGGCGGTGATGGCCTGAAGCCGTAAGGCGCCTCCGGGCAGACCAGCCGCCGGCTCGTCGCCGACCTCGCACAGCTCGACAATCGCACCGTATTCCTTACGCAGCAGCTTCGCGGCGAGACTGTCTTCCTGCCCGATGGAGGCCATTGCGGCCTTGTAAGCTTGGACGCGTCCGTATCGCACCTCCCGTCCGACGGGGTCGTTGTCGGACAGCCCAAGCCACAAGATCAGCGGTTTCAATGTCAGCCCTTGCAGCACCAGCGTGCCAAACACCACGGCAAAGGCGGTGAACAGGATCAGGTCGCGATAAGGGAAAGGTGTCCCGTCGCGCAGCACCTCAGGTATGGAGAAAGCTGCAGCAAGGGTAACGATGCCTCGCATACCGGCCCAGGAAATTGCGATCCCGCCCTCGCGTGTTGGTCGAGCCATCGGCCGGGGCGGATTGAAACCATGGCGCTCGATGCGCCAGCGGATCAGCTTATTGTAGCTCATGACCCATGCGAAGCGCGTGAGAACGACGACAGCAAGGACAGTCGCCGCGAACAGCACGTAATTGCCTCGCATATCAGGCGTCAACCGCTCCCAGATCGGACCGATCTGCATGCCGATCAGCACAAAGGCCATGGCGTTGAGGATGAAGACAACAGCCTCCCACACTGCATAGACCGGCACCCGCAGCCTGGCCGGCATATTTTGCCCGCGCGTATTGGCTATGGTCATCGCGTAGACAACGATCGTCAGGATGCCGGAAAGGCCGATCGCCTCGGCGGCGATCCAGACGCCGAATGTGACGGTGAACTGGACGATGATCGAGGTCGGGAAATCCTCGAACCGTATCGCCGGGGTGAGCAGACGCGCCAGTACATATCCCGCCGCCACACTCCCAAAGATCGTCAGCAGGAAAACCGGGGTGCCACTCGATAACGAAAGCCCGCCACCAGCACCGCAATGATGGCCAGCTTGTAAAGCAGCAGCGCGCTGGCGTCGTTGAGCAGGCTTTCGCCTTCGAGGATCTTCAACAGCCGATGCGGCAGGTTGACCTGCCGCATGACGGCTGATGCTGCGGCAGCGTCGGGCGGTGCGACGATGGCGCCGAGCGCGACCGCGACAGCCCAGGACATGTCCGGTACCAGCCAGCGTGCCGCCAGAGCCACGGTGAGCGTGGTCAGCCCCACCGCCATCAGCGCAAGGCCGGCTACGGGAAGCCAGTTGTCGCGAAGATCGCGCAGCGAGGTGTCGTAAGCGGAATCGACCAGCACCGGCGCCACGAACAGAGTGAGCGCCAGATGCGGATCAAGTGTCCATTCCGGACTGCCGGGCAGGAACGGGATCAACGCGCCGCCACCGGCCAGAAAGATCGGATAGGGCACGCCAAGCCGTCGCGCCAGCGCCGAAAGCAGCGCGGCGCCGAGCAAAAGAGCAATGATCCATTCAAATGTCTGCATGGCCGGGCAGTCCGTGTCCGCTTCCGGCGACAATAGCGACGATTGCAGGACTCGTCTTTAGTTGCAGCGACCTCAGGCATTTCGGGCTCAAGACTGCCCTTCGAACATCTCGAGGGCCTTGGAGCGCCGTGCGTCCATTCGGACACCCAAAAAAGCAAATGCCGCGACAACGTCGCGGCATTTGCAATCGATCCAATCCGATCTTAGTTCGACGGCTGTGGTTCCATGCCGCCTTCAGGCTCAGGACCTTTCTTGCGTCGACCACCCGTACCGGCCTTCGGCACAGCCGACCCGCGCGAGGTCGGCGTATCATCGCCGAGGTCACGCGAGGGCTTCTGGCCAGCGATCAACTGCTTGATCTCTTCGCCGGAGAGCGTCTCGTATTCGAGCAGGCCCTCGGCCAGCGCGATCCAGTCCTTCTTCTTCTTGGTCAGGACTGTCCTGGCGGTCGAATAGGCTTCATCGATCAGGCGGCGCACTTCGGCGTCGATGATCTGCGCGGTCTCTTCGGACACATTCTGCGTACGTGCCACGGAATGGCCGAGGAAAACCTCTTCCTGGTTTTCGCCGTAAGCGACATGACCGAGCTTGTCGGAGAAGCCCCAGCGCGTAACCATGGCACGAGCCAGCTTGGTCGCCTGTTCGATGTCCGACGAGGCGCCGGAGGTGATGTTCTCCTTGCCGAACTTGAACTCTTCCGCCACGCGGCCGCCCATCATGATGGCCAGACGCGAGATCATGTATTTGTAGCTCATCGAGTAGCGGTCACCCTCAGGGAGCTGCATGACCATGCCCAGCGCGCGGCCACGCGGAATGATGGTCGCCTTGTGCAGCGGGTCAGCCGCCGGCACATTGAGCGCCAGGATGGCATGGCCGGACTCGTGATAGGCGGTCAGCTCCTTTTCGGCCTGCGTCATGGCCGAGGAACGGCGCTCTGCGCCCATCATGATCTTGTCCTTGGCGTCCTCGAACTCCTGCATGGTGACGAGACGCTTGTTGCGCCGCGCCGCCATCAGCGCCGACTCGTTGACAAGGTTCATCAGGTCGGCGCCCGAGAAACCCGGCGTGCCGCGCGCGACCGTCTTGAGGTCGACATTCGGCGCCAACGGCACGTTGCGGACGTGCACCTTGAGGATTTTCTCGCGGCCGACAATATCGGGGTTCGGTACCACGACCTGGCGATCGAAACGGCCCGGGCGCAGCAATGCAGGGTCCAGCACGTCCGGGCGGTTGGTGGCCGCGATCAGAATGATCGACTCATTGGCCTCGAAGCCATCCATCTCGACCAGAAGCTGGTTCAGCGTCTGCTCGCGCTCGTCATTGCCGCCGCCGAGGCCGGCGCCGCGATGACGGCCGACCGCGTCGATTTCGTCGATGAAGATGATGCAGGGCGCGTTCTTCTTGGCCTGCTCGAACATGTCGCGAACGCGGCTGGCACCGACGCCGACGAACATTTCGACGAAGTCCGAACCGGAAATGGTGAAGAACGGCACATTGGCTTCACCCGCAACCGAGCGGGCAAGCAGCGTCTTGCCGGTGCCGGGAGGTCCGACGAGCAGCACGCCGCGCGGAATCTTGCCGCCCAGACGCTGGAATTTCTGCGGATCGCGCAGGAATTCAACGATTTCTTCCAGATCCTGCTTGGCCTCATCCACGCCGGCAACATCCTGGAAGGTAATGCGGCCATGCGCTTCAGTGAGCAGCTTCGCCTTGGATTTGCCAAAGCCCATGGCACGGCCGGAACCCGACTGCATCTGGCGCATGAAGAAAATCCACACCCCAAGGATGAGGATCATCGGCAGCCACGAGATCAGGTAGCCGAACAGCGTGTTGGAACCGTCGGTCTCCGGACGGGCGTTGATGACGACGTTCTTTTCCTCAAGCCGCGAAACCAGCGAAGGATCGCCTGGCGAATAGGTCTGGAAGCCGGCGGCGTTGTCAGCATAGGTGCCCGAGATGCGCTCCCCTGCGATCGTTACCGCCTTCACACGTCCTGAGGCTACATCCTGCAGGAACTGCGAATAAGGAACGTCGGTGGAAGCTCCACGCGTCTGCGGGGTCTGGAACAGATTGAAGAGAGCGATCAGCAGGACCGCTATGATCGCCCAGAGCGCGAGATTACGATAGTTCGGATTCATCGATTGTCCCGTTGGCACCCATTGTCGGGCGCAGATACTGAAGAGTTGGGCCTAACATAGGGAGCGCGCTCCCCCTTGCCAAGCATAAGAACATGGCTCGGTTAAGCATTAGCGCTCGCTTTGGAACCGGCAGGCATTTTCAGCGGCGACCTTGGAATGGGGGCTGCGCCGACAAGAGCGGAGGCCGCGCACGCAACTTTCAGGTCGAAGCCGGACAGGAACCGCGCGAAGGGCGCAACAACGGGCGTGGCTGTTGCACCCGGCAGATCGCCGGATTCGCCCAGCATACCGATGCAGATGGCGTGTCGCCAAAGCGCCGGCTCCACGGCAAGGGCGGCGCGAAACAGGCTCGCCGGAACGTCCTCGCCGACCAGGCCGGCGGCTTTGTGAGCCCCTTCGCGACCGAACGGAGCGATCACGTGATCGTCTGCGCCGTTATTGAACGTGATGCGATAGCGTCCATCCCAAAGGCTTCCATCCGATGGTGTTGCCGGCGCTGGAAGGCCACGCGCCTCGCGGTGAAGAAAGATGCCGACGCGACGCGTATCGATTACCGTCCGCGACAATGTAGCGCGACCCGTACCCGCCGATACCATCGCGAAAAGATCAGCAACGCGGGCGCCGTCGGGCAGAAAAGACATACCACCGACGACGGCAAGCAGGGTGCGCAAAGCCTGTAGTGCGGCCGGTCGGTCGACTTCGAGCGCGAATGCAGCGTCAAGGCGGATCAGGCCTCGGGTCGATCGACTCGCGTAGCGGTCAATCAGAACGGCAGCGCGATGGCTAAGGTCTTCGCGTTCACGCGCAGCTCTACCCGCGATCACCAGAAGATCCTCGATGCGATTTTCGTTCTCAGCGAGTGTAGCGCGCACACGCGGCCGCTCGAAGGTCTGGTCGAGGTTGGTCGGGTCGTCGATCCATCCGAGACCACGCGCCGTGAGCAATGCACGCAAGGCTGAACGTCGCTCCGCCAGCACTGGGCGCAGAATCCAGATGTCGCCTTCATAAAGGGTCGCAGGTGCCATGCCGGCAAGACCAGGCCCTTCGTCTCGCGCTTGCCGCATCTCAATGGTCTCGGCCTGATCGTCGGCTGTATGGCCGGTCACGACGATATCCAGCCCTTCGTCCCGGGCGACATCGGCAAGCAGCCGGTAGCGCGCCTCGCGGGCGGCCGCAGGAACGCCGATCGAGGGCTTGGCGCCTTCCCAGGCAACGATACGATGAGCAATACCCAGTTGCGCGCAAAGGCCGGCAACGACCTGCGCTTCCTTGGTGGAAGCAGGACGCAGGGCATGATCCACGGTGACGGCAATGAGCCGCGCCGAAGGCAGAAAACGGTTGAAATGATCCTTGAGGAGAATAAGCAGCGCGGTCGAGTCACTGCCGCCTGAGATGGCGGCTACGGCGCCTTGGCCGAAATCGATCCGCGAGAAAACTCTGGCTGCGGGCAACGAACCCGCTTGTTGCATCAGCACGAGGCGAGCGCCCGCTCCTGCTTGACGCGTTCCTTCAGTGCGCCCGAGGCCTCGGGGTAACGCTTGCCGATCTCGGAAAAAGTGGCGCAGGCGACATCGCGCTGCTTCAGGCCCATCAGCGAGATACCAAGCTTCAGCAGCATGTCCGGTGCCTTCTTGGATTTCTGATAGTCCTTGCTGGCGGCGAGGAAAACTTCAGCCGCGTCGCGGTATTTCTGCTGCCCGAGCAGGGATTCGCCCAACCAATAATGGGCGTCCGCAGCCTTGGGATCGGAGGGGTAGCGTTCGATATGCTGGCGGAACCCCTGTTCCGCAGTTCCATAGTCACCCGAAAGCACGAACTGATAGGAATTGCGGTAGAGTTCGTCGGGACTGTTGGTCGACGGCAGCGAAGCAACGACACCGCCGCCCTGGGCCGGCGGCTGCGAAGGCGAAGCTGAATTCGGGACATCCGCCGGTGGCACCGCGCTGACGACATTGCCGTTCTTGTCGACGGTGATGGTACCAAACGACTTCGACGGCTCGCCAGGGATGAGTTTGCCCGGCTCGCCATTACCGGAATCGATGATGAGATCGCCGACCTGATCACCGGTTTCGCCCGGACCGCCAGGCTGTGGCGCCTGGCTGGCCGACTGTGTCTGCCCGGAAGGGTGCGCGCCAGCGGCAGCTGGCGCCGAAGGCGCGGCCGAGGCAGGTGCCTGGGCCACGCTGCTGCCGCCGCCAGGGGCGGCGTCAGACTTTTTCTGCGGAGCAGCTCCACCACCCTGCTCGATCTGCTGGAAGCGGAATTCATTGTCTTCCTGCGTCTTGCGCAACTGTTCCTGCAATTGCAGGATCTGGAAGTTCAACTCCTCGATCTTGCCGTTCATCTGCCGAAGCTGGTCCTCCAGGCCGACCGAGCCGCTCTGGGCCAGCTGCACGGTCTCGCTCTTCTTTTCCTTGCCTCCGAATACGCCGGGAAGCCCGAAACTCGGCAAGCTGAACGAAAAGCCGTCCTCGGTGGTTCGCACCGGCCCGGCGGCATTGGCGGGTGCAATCACACTCGCTGCGAGCAGGACTGCAAGTGTCCCGCTCAGGATTGTTCTAAAATGCATTGGTCTCTCGCCATCAGGGTCAAAACAGGTTCATTGCCCGGAACCGGCTCCCGCCTTGGGAACGGTTGCCGACCCGAACGCATCCGCTTTTAGCAGGGCGCGAGACTTCGGCCAAATTTTGTTTCAGCCAGATATTTGAGTGCCGCTTGTCCCTTCGGACGCGCAAAAGGACGCTCTGATCCTTTGAAGCTGTGCATCGTGTTCGCCGGAGGTATCCCGATTTTCGGGACGATGCGCTCATGGCCGTTCGGCCAAGAAAAAGGCGGCCGTGCGGCCGCCTTTTCGTGATTGACCGCGATAGCCGGCCGGAGCCGGCGGCAGATCAGGAGCCAGCGCCCGACAGCGTGGTGACAGCGCGACGGTTCTGCGACCAGCACGAGATGTCGTCGCAGACAGCGACCGGGCGTTCCTTGCCGTAGGAAATCGTCTTCAGGCGGTTGGAAGCCACACCCTTGCCAATCAGGAAGTCGCGGGTAGCAGCGGCCCGGCGAGCGCCAAGCGCCAGGTTGTATTCGCGGGTGCCGCGCTCGTCGGCGTGGCCTTCGACGACGATGGCGTACTGGCCATACTTGTTCAACCACTGGGCCTGGCGACCCAGCGTCTGCTGAGCGTCGGCGCGGACCGAAGAGGAGTCGGTGTCGAAGAAAATGCGGTCGCCGACATTGACGGTGAAGTCCTGTGCCGAACCCGGAGTGGCGGCGCCACCGCCCAGGCCGAGGTCAGCCGCGCTGTTCGGGGTCTTCTTCGAGGCGCAGCCTGCAATCGCCAGGGAGGCGACCAGCGCGATCATGACCGGGTTCGTGGTAAGCTTTGCGATACGGCGCATGCCGCCTCTCCTTCGCATTCGAGTGATTTCGTTGATATGCCAGTAACCACGTTTGGGTTAACCGACGCTCAAGAAACACGGTTAAAATTCTGTTGCGGTCGCCGTCCGCGACCTTGGCCGCGGCTTCCGGTCCGGCAGACCACGACACCACGGCACGCTTGACGCTGCACTGTACTACCCGAGAAGCGTAGCCGGCTTGCCGCGCGCCTACGCCGATCCTCGGATCACTGGAGCGTTTCCGTTTTTCATGGAAACGCGGAAACTCTCTAGTTCCCTGTTTTTACGCAATTCCGGACGGAAAACCGCTACACACTTTTCCTGGAATTGCTCTGAGGTCGAGGCTCTAACCCGAAATGCGGCCAAAACGCGACCGAGCCACGAAAAAGGGGCCTCGCGGCCCCTTTCGGCAGCGTTTCAGGATCGACCGGTTATTCCAGAAGCGGCGACCAGGCGGGGTCGGAACCGTAGCCAGAGGTCGGGATCGGCTGCTCGTTGCGACCGGTCAAGTCGACCGAATAGAGCTTCGGACCGCCAGCGCTATCGCGGAAGAACATCAGCACACGACCATTCGGCGCCCAGGTCGGGCCTTCCTGCTGGAAGCCGGTCGACAGGATGCGTTCGCCTGAACCATCCGTCTTCATCACGCCGATCTGGAACTGACCGCCACCTTGCTTGGTGAATGCGATCAGGTCACCGCGCGGCGACCATACCGGCGTCGAATAGACACCGTCACCGAAGGAGATGCGGTGCGGATTGGATCCGTCGGCGCCCATGACGTAAATCTGGGAACGGCCGCTGCCGCCGCCGCGATCGGAAGTGAAGACAACCTGCGAACCATCCGGCGAGTAGGACGGCGAGGTGTCGATCGCCGACGAATCGGTGAGACGTGTCGTCGAGCGGCTTCTCAGGTCCAGAGCGTAGATGTTGGAATTGCCGTCATCGCGCAGCAGGCTCATGATCACCTTCTGACCATCCGGCGAGAAACGTGGCGCAAACGTCATGCCGGGGAAATTGCCGACGAGCTCACGCTGACCGGTTTCCAGCTGCAGCAGGTAGACCTTCGGCACCCCGCTCTCATAGGACATATAGGTGATTTCCTGCCGGTTCGGCGAGAAGCGCGGCGTCAACACGATCGCGGCGCCGTTGGACAGATAGCGCGCGTTGGCGCCGTCCTGGTCCATGATGGCGAGCCGCTTCTTGCGCGCGTTCTTGGCGCCCGTCTCGTCGATGTAGACGACCCGGGTATCGAAATAGCCCTTTTCGCCGGTCAGACGCTCGTAGATCGCGTCTGCGATGATATGGGCGACACGGCGCTGGTTGGCCGAGTTCGCGAAGAACTGCTCGCCTGCCAGCTGCTGGCCGGCGAAAGTATCCCACAGACGGTATTCGGCGCGGATACGGCCGTCCGCTTCCTTGTTGACGCGGCCGGTCACCAGTGCCTGGGCATTGATCACCTTCCAGTCCTCGAAACGCGGGGTCTGATCGGGGTTCGCTATCTTCTCGATGAAGGCACCCTTGTCGATCGGCGCAAACAGGCCGGAGCGCTTGAGATCCGCCGCGACGATGTCGGATATTTCCTTGCCGAGTTCGCCCGACGACTGGAAGTCGGTGATGGCGATCGGCAACGGCTCGACATTGCCCTTGTTGACGTCGATCTCCACCAGCGCATGCGCCGGCAGCATTGCAAGGCCGCTCATGCCGGTGGCCATGGCGCCGATCAGAAAGAGTGTCTTGAATAGATGCTTCATCGCGAATTCCTGTTTCATATCCAAGCGACAGACATCACATGCCCATGTCGCTCGGGTTGAAAGTGACTTGAATTTCGGACCAGATGTCCTGCTTGCCTGCTGGAAGTACCAACCCCGCCTGATCGCATTTCTGGATCGCGCGCACCGCGCTTTCATCATAGGAACGATTGCCGCTTGAGGTCTGAACCGACGGGCGGCCATCCAGCTTGCCCGATTGATCCACATTGAACCGGACAACCGCGACCAGGTTTCCTGCGTCCTGCGCACCGGCCGGAATGGTCCAGCAGCCGCTGAGCTGTTCACGAAGAGCGCCCATTTCACTGTTGCTCAGCTTCTGGCCATTGTTCCTGTCGCCGCCGAGCGACGACTGCTGGCTGGATCGTTTTGCGCCACCGCCGGACGGTTTGTCCTTGTTGAGAAGAGCGGAGACCTTGTCGTTGAAGGCATCATCCTCCGACTTCTGACGCGAAGACGCTTCCTTGACCGGCTTGTCCGAATTCTTGCGGTCCGGTGCCTTGGCGGTTTCGGCCTGGGCCTGCTCGGGACGCGGCTTGGCTTCCGGTGCCGGTGCCGAATTGGGCAGCGCGACGGTCTCGGTCGGCTCCGACGCAATCGCCTCGGCGACCGCATCCGGCTTTGCCGGCTCTGGTTTGGCCTCGGCAGGCATCTGCTCGGCCGGCTTCGGCGCAGGCTCAGGTTCCTTCACCGGTTGCGGCTTGGGCTCCGGCTGCTTCACCGGATCAGGCTTCACATCCTGCTTCGGCTGCTCGGCCGGCGCGACTTCCGTCGCCGGCGTCGGCTTCGGCTCTTCCTTCGGCTTCGGCGTATCCTCGGGCTTGGGCTTTTCCGTGGGCATCGGCGCCTTGGGTGCCGATTCCGTATTCTCGACCGGTTTTGGCTTCGGCGTCGGCGTCACCGGATTGTCGGTATCAACGGTGTTTTCACCAATTTTCTGCGCATTGGCGACGATATCGGGACGCTCGGTCGGTTTTGGTGCCGGCTTATCGCGCACCGTCGACTTCTTGTCGCCCTGCAGCGATTGTGCGACATCCTCTACCGGAACGATATCCACCGGGAATGATTCAACATCCATAGGCTGGAACGCAGGTGGGGCCCTGAGTGTGAACAGGCCGAAGCCGATCACAGCAGCATGCAGGATCACCGATGTGGTGAGGCCGGCCTTCAAGATTATTTATCCTGTTCCTGCAGCGTAACCAGGCCGAGGTTCTTGTAACCAGCGGCCGAGATGCGGGCCATGACCTTCATGACCGTGCCGTAGTCGGCAGCCTTGTCGCCGCGGATAAAGATACGCTCCTCATAACCGGTCTTGGCGATGGCTTCGAGTTTCGGCACGACTTCCTCGAGCGGGATCACGGATTCTTGCAGGTGTATTTCGCCCGCCTGGTTTACCGAGACGGTGATCGGCTGGGTTTCCGCATTCATCGGCTTGGCCTGCGTTTCCGGCAGGTCGATCGGCACGCCGACCGTCAGCAGCGGCGCCGCCACCATGAATATGATGAGCAGCACCAGCATGACGTCGACAAACGGCGTGACGTTGATTTCCGACATCAGGCTGTGATGGCGGCCACGCCGCCTGTGGCCGCGTCCACCGCGTCCCGAACCGCCTGAACTGACTGACATTCCCATCGCTTGGTTCCTCAGGCGGCCTTCTGGGCCACTTTCTCATCAATTTGACGCGACAGTATGGCGGAGAACTCGTCGGCGAAGCCTTCCATGCGCACCGCGATCTTGCCAGCGTCCGACGACAGCTTGTTGTAGGCGATGACGGCGGGGATAGCGGCAAGCAGGCCGATGGCGGTGGCAAGCAGCGCTTCTGCGATACCGGGCGCCACGACGGCAAGGCTGGTCGACTTCGAACCGGCGATGGCCTGGAACGACGTCATGATGCCGACCACGGTGCCGAACAGGCCGATGAAGGGCGCGGCTGAACCGATGGTGGCGAGAAAACCGAGGCGGCCTTCCAGGCGTTCCATCTCGCGCGTCAGCGCCAGATCCATCGCTTTGTCGATACGGGTCTGCAGCGCGAGCGGCGATTTGGCGCCCTTCTCGAAGCTCTTCTTCCATTCGCGCATGGCGGCCACGAAAATGGCGCCCATGCCCACGGTCTTGCGTTCCGCAAGGTTGCGGTAGAGCTCTTCCAGCGACTGGCCCGACCAGAACACCTGCTCGAAACGGTTGAGCGCGACGCGCAGGCGCGCATAGGAAACCAGCTTGTCGACGACGATGGCCCAGGTCCAGACGGAGGCGCCGAGGAGGCCCAGCATGACCAGCTTGACCACCCAGCCGGCCTGCATGAACAAGCCCCAAATCGACAGTTGCGTGCCCGGATCGGCCAGTGCGATGTTTTCCATGGTTCGTTCCTTAAGAATTCCGGGCCCGGCTCGCCGCTAGCGCCCTGGCGCTCTACCCCTTGTGGTCCGTTCCGCGCGAAGCTTCCGGAAATGCCCAAAAGGCGCCTTTCGCGGCCTTTTCACGTCAAATATTGGTGAAACGAAGGCACGAACACCTCCAACCTTCACCTATGTCTTCATGAACCGTTATGGTTAAGGAGAGGTTAGGGACAGCAAGAGTTGTGCGGTGCAACATGCGTGGCGTGTAAACAGCCACGGTCACAATGAAGTGAGGACGCCCTTCAGCGACCTTTGGGCATGAAGGCGGCGACCCATTCCTTCGGAAAGCGACGCGGGCGGCCATTCTCTCCGATGATGGCCGCCTCCACCTTGGCATCGACCAGAACCTCGGCATCGCGCCTGAGTTGCTGCGCCATGAAGATGCGCGCGCCGGAAATGTCGTCGGCGCGGGTATCGACGGTCAGGATATCATCAATCCGGGCTGGCGAACGGAAGTCTATCTCCATGCGGCGGACCACCCAGACGATCTTCTCGCCATGCTTGCCTTCGGCAAGTTCAGTGTGGTGTACGCCGGCCAACCGCAGGAAATCCGAGCGGCCGCGCTCCAGGAACTCCAGATAACGGGCGTGGTAGACAACGCCCGAAAAATCGGTGTCGGCATAATAGACCCGCGCCATCAGTCGATGTCCGAATTCGGTCAGCGCGCCGGAAATGCCGCCGAGTAGATGATCCGAGCCGGACATCGATCAATCTCCTTCCTGGAAGAGATTGATCTGCTGCTGGGCGAGATCGCGCGGCATCTCCAGCCCAAGATGTCTCCAGGCGTTGGCTGTCAGCACGCGCCCGCGCGGGGTGCGCTGAATGAAGCCCTGCTGGATCAGGTAGGGCTCGATAATATCCTCGATCGCGTCCCGCGGCTCCGAAAGGCCCGCCGCGATCGTCTCGATGCCGACCGGTCCGCCGCCGAAATTCATGGCAATCATGGAGAGATAGCGCCGGTCGAGTTGATCGAGGCCGAGCGCGTCCACCTCCAGCCTCAACAATGCCTCGTCAGCGACCTTGCGCGAAACGGTCTCGGCGCCGGCGACCGACGCAAAATCGCGTACGCGGCGCAACAGCCGGCCGGCGATACGGGGCGTGCCGCGGGCGCGGCGGGCAATCTCGACCGCACCATCGTCGGCGATGGGCATGCTGAGAATACGTGCACCGCGCCGTACGATCAGTTCCAATTCCTCGACAGTGTAGAAATTCAGCCGCACCGGGATACCGAAACGGTCACGCAGCGGATTTGTGATGAGACCGAGCCGCGTGGTGGCTGCCACCAGTGTGAAACGGGCGAGATCGATCTTGACCGAACGCGCCGCGGGCCCTTCACCGATGATCAGGTCGAGCTGGAAATCCTCCATCGCCGGATAGAGGATTTCCTCCACCGCCGGACTGAGCCGATGGATTTCGTCGATGAAGAGAACATCGCGGTCCTCCAGATTGGTCAGCAGCGCCGCGAGGTCACCGGCCTTGGCGATCACCGGTCCCGACGTAGAGCGGAAATTGACGCCCATCTCGCGTGCCATGATCTGCGCCAGCGTCGTCTTACCCAACCCTGGTGGGCCGACAAACAGGACATGGTCGAGCGCGTCGCCACGCCCTTTGGCTGCCTCGATAAAGACCTTCAGGTTCGCTCGCGCCGCCGCCTGGCCGACGAAATCATCCAGCGTTTGCGGACGCAGCGTCTGGTCGACGTCCTCGCCACGCTTTTCGGAAGAGATGAGACGGGGGGCGGTATTCATGCCCCTCTCCTCGCATGGCAGAAGGGTCCGAACAAGCAGCGCGTCACCGCGCCAGCTCCTTCAGCCCCAACCTGATCAGCTTGGCGGAATCGGCTCCTTCGCCACCGTTCTTCAAGGCGGCGGCCACGGCGTTGGCCGCGATATCGCGCGAATAGCCGAGATTGGTGAGCGCCGAAACCGCATCGGCAACAGGAGCGGCAGCGACGCCCTCGCCCAGTTCCTGCTTCAGCCCGATTGTGCCGGAGGCTTCGCCTGCAAAGGCCGGCGCCTTGGTTTTCAGCTCGGTGACGATGCGCTCGGCCACCTTCTTGCCGACGCCCGGCGCTCGCGACACCATGGCGATGTCTCGCAACGCGATCGCGTTGGCGAGATCGGATGGCGACAACGTCGAAAGGATCGCCAGCGCGACCTTGGCGCCAACGCCTTGGACATTGTTCATCAGCAGGCGGAACCATTCGCGCTCCAACGCGGTCTGGAAGCCGTAGAGGCGGATCATGTCCTCGCGCACATAGGTCTCAATGTGCAACACCACGGCTTCGCCTGGCCTCGGCAGCGCCGAAAGCGTGCGAGCGGAGCAATAGGCGACATAACCGACGCCATGCACGTCGACGAGGCAGTGATCCTCCTCGATATCGTCCACCGTGCCTTTCAGCTTGCCGATCATGCTGTCTGCCCCATCAAGCCATGGCCATGCGATAGGCGATGCTCTGCCGATGATGCGCATGGCAGATGGCGATGGCCAGTGCGTCGGCAGCATCGTCAGTGTCAAAAGTCGCCTTGGGCAGCAGCACTTTCACCATCATGTGGATCTGCTTCTTGTCACCGTGGCCGACACCAATCACCGCTTTCTTGACAGCATTGGGCGCATATTCGGCCACCAGCAACCCGGCACGAGCCGGCACCAGCATGGCGATGCCGCGCGCCTGACCGAGCTTCAATGTCGCAGACGCATCCTTGTTGACGAAAGTCTGCTCGACGGCTGCCTCCTGCGGCATCAACTGATGCAGCACGTCAGCCAGCCCGTCATGCAACTGGCACAACCGCGCCGCCAGCGCCGCCTTGTCGTCGGAACGCACGGTACCTGCAGCAATGAAGCGCAGCGAATTGCCGAGGCTCTCGACGATACCCCACCCGGTGCGTCTCAGCCCAGGATCGATACCGATGATGCGAATCGCTTCCCCCATGCGCGAAGTCTACCTTTCGCGCCAAGCGATGCCAGCAAAATGTGAACAAACCAGAAACAAAAACCTGGTGATGGGGAGCTTCGTACGAAGCTCCCCATTCAACCGCGTGCAAAAGCCGTCTTGAGCAGCGTGATCTGGTCGGAGACCGGATTGGAGCGACGGTTGGCGGGGTGGGCGTGAACCGTGCTGCCGTTGCCGTAGATTTCTTCATCCATACGCCGCACCAGCGACTGCAGGCGCAGCGATCGATTGACGAGATCGAGGAAGTCGTCCGGCAATTCGCTCCAGCCGGCAGCCTCGCTGTGCGCCGACGCGGTGTCCAGCCGAACTTTGGATTTCTCCGAGGCGACCTGATCGCGTGTCATCTCACCGGAATTCGCGGCGCGCTGCAAAAGCAGCCAGGATGCGATCTGCATCAGCCTTGTCGTCAAGCGCATCGATTCCGCGGCATAGAGCGTGGCGGCCAACCGCGACAACTTCTTGGCTTCGAGACGACCCTTGCCGTCCAGATATTCGGCCGTACGCTCGACGAGACCCATGCCTTCGTCATAGAGCGGCTTGAACGACTGCGAAAAAACCCTTCGCTCGGCCAGCTTGATCGTATTCGCGCTTTCCTTGGAAGGCTCGCTCATTTCTTGTTCCGTATTCGCATACTTCCGGCCGAATCGGCGTCATGCCGCCGGTTTCCAAGCCTATATGACAGTGGCTAAGAAAATGCGCCGGGACTTCTCGCAAGGCAAGCACATGTTTAACAAACGGTTAACGGCGCCCCTTCGGCGGTCGGCACACCCCAACTGCCGGACAAAAAAAGAGCCGCGATAAGGCGGCTCTCAGGAGTTTAACAGGGAGGCGTCAAACAAAGTGGCTCCAACCACTCGGTAAGAATCCAGATCACTGGATGCACATAGTAAACGCTCGTAAAGCTTAATGAACTCTTAACAGTGATGAAAATTTTTTAATAACCCCAGGCCGACTGTGCCGTATCAGCACAACAGCGACTGCCATCGCCGCTCCGGGCAAAGTGAAAAGTCTCACTCTCGTTTACCCTCCGCTTGAGGTATTCTTCCCCGGCAAACCGGCGACGGCAACAAACCCGCACAGAACGGGACGAAGGCCGCAAGCTCGAGCGTTTGCTCGCTCGTCGATCACGACGAGCCAAACTGGGGGACTATCCATGCAAGGCGTATCTCGGAACTTCTTCGCGCTCGCTATCATCTACGCGCTGTGCGGCATGGCGTTGGGTTTGCACATGGCCATCAGCCAGGACCACACCGAAATGCCCGTCCACGCGCACGCGCTGGTGGCGGGCTGGCTGACATCCGCGGTCTTCGCCATCTTCTACCATCTGTTTCCGGCAGCTCGCGAAACAAGGCTGGCAACGATCCATTTCTGGTTGACGGCCCTCAGCGGTATCGGCTTGCTGGTGACGCTTTACTTCCTGCTGGGAGGAAATACGGCGATCGAACCGGTGGTCGGCATCTGCTCGATCCTGTTCTTCGCGGCAATGCTGCTGTTCGCCGTGATCGCTCTACCTGTCCTGCGCAAGGCCTAAACGGACTGGGCAGGGCTCGCATTGGAGCGCGGGGCGTCCATTCGGATGCCCAAAGGACGCTCCAACACTTTGAACCTGCGCATCGAGCTTTCCGAAATCGATTCCGATTTTTGGGCCGATGCGCTAGCCGGCCTTGGCCATTTCACGCAGGCGGAACTTCTGGATCTTACCTGTCGAGGTCTTCGGGATCTCATGGAAGATGATGGCCTTCGGCACCTTGAAGCGGGCGAGAAGCCCCCGACAGTGCTCGATGATTTCGGCTTCTGTAGCCATTTTGCCTGGCTTCAACTCGACATAGGCCACGGGCACCTCGCCCCATCTGTCGTCGGCACGCGCCACCACACCGCACGACGCCACAGCCGGGTGCTTGTAAAGCGCATCCTCCACCTCGATCGAGGAGATGTTCTCGCCGCCGGAAATGATGATGTCCTTGGAGCGATCCTTGAGCTGGATATAGCCGTCGGGATGCATGACGCCGAGGTCGCCGGAATGGAACCAGCCGCCGGCGAAGGCTTCGTCCGTCGCCTTGCGGTTCTTCAGATACCCCTTCATGACGATGTTGCCGCGAAACATCACCTCGCCGATGGTCTCGCCATCAGCAGGCGTTTTCGCCATCGTGGCCGGATCCATCACCGTCAGGTCTTCCAGCGAGGCATACCGCACACCCTGGCGTGCCTTCCTGGCGGTGCGCTTTCCCTTGTCCAGCGCGTCCCATTCGCCATGCCATTCATTGACGACGGCAGGCCCGTAAGTTTCGGTCAGGCCATAGAGATGGGTGACGGAGAAGCCCGCATCGGCCATACCCGACAACACGGCCTCAGGCGGCGGCGCTGCGGCCGTGTTGAAGGTGACGGTCTGCGAAAATTCACGCTTGTCCGCGTCGCCGGCGTTGATCAGCGTCGCCATCACGATGGGTGCGCCACAAAGATGGGTGACGCCATGCTCCGCAATGGCATCATACATGCCTTTCGCCCGCACCCAGCGCAGGCAGACGTGCGTTCCTGCCTGCACCGCCAGCGTCCAGGGAAAACACCAGCCATTGCAGTGGAACATCGGCAGCGTCCAGAGATAGACAGCGTGTTTGCCCATGCCGGCGTGAATGGTGTTGGTGTAGGCCATCAGGGCGGCACCACGATGGTGATAGACGACACCTTTGGGATTTCCGGTGGTGCCGGACGTGTAGTTCAGGGAGATCGCATCCCATTCGTCATCGGGCATCGCCCAGGCAAAATCCGCCTTACCGCTCGCAACGAATTCGTCGTAGTCGCGTGAGCCGATGCGCTCCCCCTTCGGATAGGGTGCATCTGCAGCGTAGTCGGGATCGTCATAGTCGATGACAAGCGGCTTCACCTTGGCCAGCGCCAGCGCCTCTTTCATCACAGCGGAAAACTCGCGGTCGACGATCAGCACCTTGGTCTCGGCATGGTCGAGCTGGAAGGCGACGATGGCGGCGTCGAGGCGGGTGTTCAGCGAATGCAGCACCGCTTTCGCCATCGGCACGCCGAAATGCGCTTCCAGCATCGGTGGGGTGTTGGAGAGCATCACCGTCACTGTATCGCCCTTGCCAATGCCCTGCCTGGCCAGCGCCGAAGCCAACTGCAGCGAACGGCGCCAGAAATCCCGATAGGTGATGCGCTGCCGGCCATGGATGATGGCGACATGGTCGGGATAGGTCTTCGCCGCCCGCTCCAGAAACGACAGCGGGGTCAACGGCTGGTGATTGGCCGGATTCTTGTCGAGATCCAGCGCATAGGGGTTCGTCATCCCGCCCTCCGAAACGAGCAATATCCAGCACTTCTAGAACATGATCCCGAAAAGTTGCAGACTTTTCGGTCAAAGATCATGTGACAACAAGGAGCACAGCCGGAGGGCATCGTCATCCTCTACACAAGGCTGAAGATGCCGTCCCACAACAGCTTGACCGCCACCAAGGCAATCGTCGCGTAAGTAAAGGGATAAAACACTTCCGGCCGCATGCGCCGTACCAGCCAGGCACCAGCCAGTGTCGAAAGAGGCGCAAACGGCATCAGCACCGCCGATGCCACAAGATTGGCGGCGTCGAACTGGCCGAGTGCGAAATAGGGAATGAGCTTGATGGCATTGACGATGGCGAAGAACACCACGCCGGTAGCCGTCAGCACCTTTGGGTCCATCCGAAGCGGCATCGTATAAACCTGGAACGGCGGTCCGCCGACATGGGCGACAAAACTGGTGAAACCGGCGATCGTGCCCCAGAAGGCGGCCAGCGGTTTGTTGGGCAAGGACACGTGCGAGCTGCCGTGCCTGTAGGTAACGTAGAGCCAGCGCCCGACAAAGGCGATGGTAACGGCACCGACAATGAAACGCACCATGTCCGCCGTCACGAATGCCGCCGTCGCCCAGCCGATGCCGATGCCGACGAGCGCGCCTGGCAGCATGTCGACGAGCGTCGCCCTGTCGTGCTGGCCGCGCCAGGTCCACAGCGAAACGATATCCATCACCACCAGGATGGGCAGCAGGATCGCCGCCGCCTGCACCGGCGACATCACCAGCGCCATCAGCGGCACGCCGATCAGGCCGAAGCCGCCGACCCCGCCCTTGGTGAGCCCCACCAGGATAACCGCAGGCGCGGCGACAGCGTAGAACCAGGGGTCGGTGAGCAGAGCTGACATGCGGGAGAGATGCCTGAGAAAACAGTCCTTGATCCCTAGCGCATCGGCCCGAAAATCGGAATCGATTTTCGGATAAGAACGATGCGCAACTCAAAGTGCCGACGCGGTCTTTGCGTGGCGTAGACCGCGCGTCAGCGACGGGCCGACACCAGCAGGAACATCGGCCGCTCCAGCCCCCCACCAGTTCCGCCAGGCTTGCCTGTGAGCGATCTGCTGCCTATCGATTGATGGAAACACGGAGAACCCACCCTTGGCCGAGATAGCATTCCGCCGCGCAGAAAAGGCCGACGTCGCCACGATCGTCACAATGCTCGCCGACGACATGCTGGCCAGCAGCCGCGAAGACACGAGCGGCCCGCTCGCGGAAGCTTACCGGAAGGCGTTCGAGGCTGTCGACGCTGACCCGAACCAGCTGCTCGCGGTCATGACCGAAGCTGGCCGCGTGATAGGCACATTGCAACTGACCTTCATCGCCGGGCTTTCCCGCAAGGGCGCGCTGAGGGGCCAGATCGAAGCGGTGCGCGTGATCCGCGACCGCCAGAGCGCAGGCCTCGGCCGGAAGATGGTTGAATGGGCTGTCGATCAATGCCGCAAGCGCGGCTGCGTTATCGTGCAGCTCACCACCGACAGCAGCCGCCACGATGCCCATCGTTTCTACGAACGCCTTGGCTTCAAGCAGACCCATTTGGGCTACAAGATCGACCTTTGATCGGTGCGCCGGTGGCAATCCTCGAGGCGGGGCCGAGCTACAGCATGTCCTTAGACGCCAGGTCCCGCATCACATCGGTCAGGCCTTCGAGCATCTTGCCGCCGTTACCGCCAAAGGCTGAACCATGCATCAGCGCAAGCGTACGGGGCTCCAAGCGCCGTAACCTGTCCATCGCAGCGGCAGTCCTCGTTGTCCACGGTGTGGCGTGAGCGAACGGCCCTGCAGCGAAACGGATGAGTTGGTCTCTCGCCGGGCCGACAATATCGCTCTCAACTCGCGCGGGAGGATTACCGGCATGCAAGAACAGATCGGAGCAGAACAGCGTCGCTCCGACCTCCTCGAACAGAAGCGTTGCGTCCCAGCCGTGTGGCAGATGTGGTGTCGACAGCAAACGGAAACGCTTTGCTCCCGTCACGAGAGCTTCGTCATCCTGCAGAACCCGCGCCACGCCGCCTATGTAATCGTCCAGCACGACCCCCGCTCCGACAGCGCCCGAAATCACCACCGCATCCAGAGCAAGAGCCAGCCATTGATTGAGCGCACCGCACTCATCCGGCTCGAAATGCGAATAGCCGATCCAGCGAATCCTGGCCGGATCGATGATCCGACGAACGGCGGAACTGGTTTCACCGAACATCTTGCGAAAGCCCGTATGGTAAAGCAGCGGCGCCTCATCGCGCACCAGATATTGATTGAAGGTGAAATCAAGTTGTGGCGCGTAGTGAGCAATCCTGAATACGTCCGCCGCTATTTCCTGCACGGAAAGATCCATCGCTCGCCCCTTTGCACAATCATTCAGCCTGCCTATCAATCTACCACGCGGGTTGCTCAATCCTGTCAGGATGATTGTCAGTAGGTATGCTGATGGAGTTCCATATACGGGCGCGAACGACGCTGCAGTCGACCGCTGCCGCTACGATGCCACCGTTTCTACGAGCGCCTTGGCTTCAAGCCCGTCTGGGCTACAAGATCGACCTTTGACGACTGCTTTCCGGCTCCGGAAAATGCGATACAACTGATGCATCCTCCCTGTTGAACCCGGGGAAAGTACACACGGCTGCGCTAAAGCCGCTGGTCGAGGCTTGAGCTGGAATCGCGGTGCGTCTCAAGGAACGCGGGCTCCACCATGGCAATGATCTGCTTGAGCCGCTCCTTCGTTAGAGTACCGGCATCTGCATTTTGGATAATTTGGTGCACTTCGGCGAGCATCGCATCGATCGATTCACGCGGGGCAGCCAAATATCGCACGGCTCGCAGTCCCTCGTAGCCAAACTCGAATATCTTTTCAGAAGACGTGGAGAATTCCTCGAAGGATTTCTCGCCGGCGGTATCGAGTGCCGTCAGCAGAAGCGGCCAACGGCCACGCTCTCTTTCGCGCGAAACAGAAGAGCAAGCCTCAACTTCGTCCTCGTAGAGAGCGGGCTCATAACCGTGATGCTGAAGAAAGCGGATGGCCACGTCATGCAGAAAGACCAAATGAGATTCCGGCTCTAGACGAGGTATAACAATTCCGTTTTCAGGTCCCAGCACACCGGCAATTGCACAAAGCTCGCCTGACTCAGAGAGCGAGACAAAATAACGCTTGGTGTCACGAGGGGCCGCGATGGGTTCTCCACGGGCGAGCCGGTTCTCGAAGCCCTGAAGCAGCGAACCGTTGGAGAACGCGACGTTTGCAAATCGGGCCGAGCTACGAATACCGCCAAGCTCCCCTGCCCGACTTGAATTGAAGAGCACATGTTCCATTGAACGCTTTGACGCGCCCATCATCGAGGATGGATTGGCTGCTTTGTCCGTCGAGACGGTGAAGAATCGCCCCTTGAAGCCGGTCTCCGCCAGCCATTCCATCAACAACGATTGCTTGTACAGATTGGTTTCGAACATCTGGAGCGTGGAAAACGGATCCTTCTCGGTTCTCACATGTTTCAGAGCGGCAAAATTCAGGACAAAATCGTAGGTGGGCTGACTGGAAAGGAATAAACGCATCGCCGACGACCCATAGTCGAGCGGCAGCGTCTGAAAATCATTTGCATGCCATTCCAACGGATGGGATCGCAGTTGGCGTACGAGTTCTGCAAGACCGTTCTCGTGTTGATCGACGATATGCAGGGCTGCAGGGCGACAATGCGCAAGTTCGAAAACCGTGTTGGAGCCAATCGACCCGGCGCCGCCAATCACCAGTACACGTCTCGAAGCTATCGCCTCACGCAGGTCCGGACCAGCACGTTTGATGTCGTCTGCGAAAAGGGAGCGGGTGCGCCCGGTAGCAATTGCATGAAGCGGTGTCGTGCTCATTTGTCTCCTAAGACCCGGCCTCACCCCGGTTTGCCGTATCAGATTCTGCATTATCAAGGCTTCTGCGGACGTGAGGTCACTCTTCGCCCATTGCGCGAGCAGCAACACTGGACGCTCGTTCGCCCAATAGAACGCTGGACTGCTGCCCGTAGATGGCACTGTTTAAGCGTGGCTCGATATCCTGGGGACGCAGATGGCTTCTTGCATTGGGCAACGCCAAAGAACCCTATTCTGAAGAACAATTTCAGCTCTTCCTTGCAGGAAAACCATTGGAGAGGCAAGTCAAAGCAGACGGATAAGCTTCCGCTTGCAAGACAGCGGCGATCTGGCCTAAGAAGCCTCCAGAATGCAACGGAGCGGTTGTGCACCTACCCTGATGACCCGTGAGCAACTCTCCGCAATTTGCCTGACAAGGGAACAGCCACTAGCCGCTGCGGTCGCATGCATCGACGCCAGCGGCGGGCAAATTGCCCTCGTGATCGACGAGGCCGGCAAGCTTCTCGGCACAATCACCGATGGCGATATTCGACGTGCGATTCTGCGAGGCGCCAATCTCGAATCAACTGCCGGCGACGCCATGAACTCATCGCCTCGTTTTGCAACCCAAGGAACTAGTTTGGGTGAGATCGCGAGACGCCTCAAGTCGGAAAAAATCGCCCAAATGCCTATTCTGGACGGCAACGGCGTCGTGATGGATGTCATCTTCGCCAGCAAGCTGGAAGGCGCCGAAACCGAAGAAATTCGAGCAGTCATCATGGCGGGTGGGCTCGGCACCAGGTTGCGCCCGATAACAGAAACCATCCCAAAGCCGATGATCCCCATCGATGGGCGGCCTATCCTCGAAATCATTATAGAACGGTTCCGCAATCAGAACATCGGGCATATCACCCTCTGCGTAAACCACCTCGCACATATGATCATTGATCACTTTGGAGATGGCAGTGCGTTTGGCGTGCATATTGACTACGTGCATGAAACGAAACGCATGGGAACTGCGGGGGCCCTCTCTCTCCTCAACCCTCAGCCTCTGAAACCGATGATCGTCATGAATGGCGATATCCTTACGGCGGTGAATTTTGCTAGCCTGCTAGCGTTCCACCATGACAATAACGCACTGGCAACGATGGCGCTGAACCGATTCCAGTACCGTCTGCAGTACGGTGTCGTTGACGTGCAAGATCACCATATTATCGGC
Organism: Mesorhizobium loti; assembly: GCF_002858745.1. Lineage (GTDB taxonomy): Bacteria > Pseudomonadota > Alphaproteobacteria > Rhizobiales > Rhizobiaceae > Mesorhizobium > Mesorhizobium loti_F. The sequence continues at coordinate 327,202 of NZ_PJRO01000003.1, forward strand.
TTCAGTGAGAAGCCGATGCTGGACTTCTTCGTGAATGCAGGCATCTACGTCGTTAGTCCGGAAGCCCTCGACCTTATTCCGACCGATATCTACTTCGACATGCCCACCCTTTTCGAGGAGATCGAACGTAGCCGGCGAGTGGCTTTTCCCATTCATGAATATTGGCTCGATATCGGGCGTCATGACGATCTAGATCGCGCAGGGCGCGAATATCGTGAGCACTTCGCTGACTATCCGCGATGAGCGAACCCCATAAGGGCAATACGCGCGGCAATGCTGCAGGGTCAGTGCCTTGCCCCGCGATAAACCAATCTGATAGGAAAAGCCGGTGGTGAAGAGAGCGATCTTCGCCACAGCTATCAAAACAACATCTCAGCCATACGTTATCCAAAGTAACGCCGCTTGAGAATGAACAAGACGATCAGGCGACACGGAAGGCCGACCCAGGAATTGGGGACGGGAGAAATCGCGCCGACAGAACGATCAAAGGCCATGACCTCGAGCTTGCGTAACATTTGGAGGGCTTCGTCGGCATCCACGATAGACGCAGGTAGAGCCGGAAAGCCATTCGTTCCGATGCGCTGTGCTCGCCACCGGCTGACATCGCTTTGCGGATCCCGGTCGAGGTAGGTTGCAGATGTCCGCATTCATAAGGCTGTGCAATATCGGACTTCGCGGGCTAACACTCGCGACGAAATTTGCTCTGCTGTTGGTCTTGGCAATCTACCTGGACCCTGCCGAAGTCGGCATCTACGGCCTGCTCACCGCAAGCCTCGGCTGGCTAATCTACTTGGTGGGTTGGGATTTTTATACTTTCTCCGCTCGAGAGATTGCTGGATCTGGCAAAGACTTGCTTCCATCAAGCATTTCCAGTCAGGCGGCACTATATTTTGTAACGTACATACCGATTACTATTGCCATTATTATAGCATATATTTGTGGTGTAAAATATACCGAACACGCTATAATCTTCATAGCTCTTTTTATTCTAGAACACATCGGTCTTGAGCTGGGAAGAATACTTGTAGCCATCGGCCACCCTCTCCTCGCAAGCTTTATCCTCTTCCTCCGGGGCGGGGTTTGGTGCATCGCGCTCGTGGCAGTCTTGGCTTTGGCGCCAGCCTATCGCGAACTCAGCGTTGTCCTGTGCTTCTGGCTTGTCGGCTCAGCCTCTGCCGCTCTCCTGGGATGTGTGGCGCTGCATCGCCTAATGGGCGCAACTGTATTCCTAGGGCCGATAGACTGGCGGTGGACACTCAAAGGACTGAAGGTAGCGCTGCCGTTGATGCTCGCCAGCCTCTCCATACGCGGAATCTTCGTAGCCGACCGCATGTGGATCGAGTCGATCGTCGGAATCGACATGCTAGGAGCGTACGTCTTCTATATTGGTATCGCCACCGTCATCATCTCGTTTATCGACGCTGCCGTCGTTGATTTCTCGTACCCAAAGCTCGTTTCCGCAGTCAAAAATGGCGACGCGCGAAGCTATCTGCGTGAAATGAGAATAGTGTGGCTCGGTGTGGCGGCGTTAACGATCATCTCGGGCTTGGTTTGCTGGACATTTCTATGGAATGTCGGAGAATGGCTCTCACGCCCGGTTTACCAGCAAAACCGGTTTCTCGTTCCCTATCTCATTCTCTGCATAGTGCTTTATGGATTCAGTACGATCCCGCATCTCGCACTCTATGCCCACAGGCGAGATGGCAGCATCGTCGCATCTCAAATTGCCACATTCCTCTCTTTCGTCGGGCTCCTGCTGATCTTGCCGTCGTCCCTGGGCGTGATGTCCGTCGTGTTCTCGATGCTCATTGCGTTCGGTTTGATGCTTTTCTGGAAAGGGATATCTGCTTACAGGCAAGGGCTGCTCAGCTAAACAGCCGAGTGCGGCGAGGAAATTCCTGAATGGTCGGCAGATTGCATCGAGACGAATTATTCTACATCGCCGAATACATTCGTGCGACGCGCAACGAGATTGCAATCGACCTGGAAGCGCTGGATTACGCACAACGGCTGCCGGACAGGGTCGGATATATTCCGCGACCCGCTGTGTGGCTGGGTCGAACAGGAGGAGGCTCCACGACCACTCGCGGCCTTTCGCTCGTCCTCGTATTCATATGGCGATGGACCTTCGGCGTGCCGTTCTATCTCCTGCAGGCACTGTTGCTCGTGCCTGAACTGTTTCGCACGCGATCGTCGCGTTCCGAGGCCACGCATGCGCTTTCCGCCGAACACGTTGTGGGAATTGCGTTTTCGTCTCGCGCCTACGAGGTAGTGCGATCGCCGCAGATCGAGAATGCTCCGAGCCTATGGCTGCTCCCTCCCTGGGTGTCCATTCACGAACTGCGTCCGGACAGCCGAGTCATCCCTCTGATGGCGCTCATATCTGCGTCGCAACTGTTTAACGCCGTCAGACTGTCGATCATCGCCACACGACGGTTCTCCCGCCTGGCCCAAGACGGAAACTGGCTTCTGCAGCTCTACACCGCCGTTCAGTGGTTCATTGCGCGGCAGGCCGTTGCACGATGCCCTGCGCATCTGATCATAGCAGAGCATTTTGACAGATGGGCGGTGCTGGCCGATGTCGCAGCCCGGGCAAACGCAAGACAAGACGACGATCCGAGGCACCGCGGGTTGACGGTTGTACAACACGGTTCCGTGCATCATCTCGATGCGCGGGAGAATCGGGACCTGGGCTTGAATTATCGCTTGGCTGCCGTATCGCGTCTTTATGTCTACGACGATGCATCGCTAGAGATGTTTGCCAAAGAAGTTCTGACGAAATCCTGTTTCACGAAAATGGAGCCCCACTATCTCCGACCCCAAATAGAAATGACTGGGAACACAACGTCAGCAACCCCGCGGATCCTGTTCGTAGGGCATCCCCTTTGCTCCAGGAGCCAAATAGAGATATACAGAGCAATCAAGCCCTATAATTGGCAAGTATTCTATAAGCCACACCCACTCGCTGGAATATCCGCCGAATGCAAGCGCGAGGATTGGGTCATCATAGAGGACCCCTTTCTTTTTCCACGCGTCGAGATACTGGTGGCGTATGCCTCAACCCTCGTCATGGAGTATGAGTCCGCCGGAATTCCGGCGAAAATCCATCCGATGACCTATAGCGCGTCCAGCGTAGATGAAGTCGTTGAGCAATTGCGCAGCACTTTCTTGTAAGTGCATGTCCGCCTCTGCTGGAAATGGCTCACGCCATAAAGGTGCGCGAAGAACAGTAGCCGGTCAGTCGCGACTGACAGTGCCATCGAGCACCGCCTCCAGGTGACCGGGCGCCAGAGTTCGAGCTGGACCGTCAAAGCATGTTCCTCGACCGGGCCGATCCTAGGGGATCGCTTGGGTACCGGCTATGAGGCTGGTTAAATCGATGGCAAAGGCGTCAAAACCACGAACCGATGAACCACGCTCGATGCCGGCAAAGATCAAGAGTCGCTGGCATCATGCCTTCGCTGATGCAGCCGGACGGCAGGCACAGCCCATTTTGCCGCTTGTGAGATCCTCCCGAAGCCCAAACCTCTTCGAACGACAAAGAAGCTATTGGAATGGGCCTACCGAATGTCGTCAGCGCCAATCGGAGCGCCTCCGGAAAGTGGGCGCCGAAGCTGCTTTCCCACCGTTTCGTAGAAAAACTTTGGAGCCAAACCGGTTGCTGGCCGCAGTATTGCGATGTCCGCTTCCTGCAGAATGGTACCGGCCGGCAAGTCGCGCGCAGCCTTCAGGCCGCGCCGGACGAGGGCGCGGGCCTCGTATTCCGCGGGCCTCGCGGCCTTGACGCCATCGCCGACCAACAATTCGGCGCTGCTGATCGCGCTCACCATATCTGCCAGTTCGCCGGGCTCGATCGAGGCCGCATGATCCGGGCCTGGCAGCATCCTGTCGAGCGTGACGTGCTTTTCGATTACCCTGGCACCGAGGGCGACCGCGATAGGTGGCACCAATATGCCGGTCGTATGGTCGGAATAACCGACCGTCACGCCAAGCTCGCGTGCCATCGTCGTCATCGCGCTGAGGTTCACGTCTTCGTACGTCGTGGGATAGGCAGAGGTGCAATGGAGCACCGTCAGACTTGGAAGTTCGAAGGCATCCGCAGCATCTGGAAGGGGCATGACCGATCGTAGGAAGGCAACAGCTTCACGCACTTCCCCTAAATCGGCCATACCGGTTGAAAGGATGATCGGCAGGCCGCGCCGCGCACAGTCGCTCAAATAGGGGAAGTTGGTGACTTCACCTGACGGCACCTTGATACGCTTTATTCCGATATCGCACAGAAGATCGAGCGATCCACTATCAAAAGCAGTCGACATGAACTCGATTCCGAGTTCCGCGCAGCGTCGTGCAATCACGCGGTGGTCGGCCTCGCTCAACTCCAGGCTCTTCAACATCGCAAACTGGTCATCTGCGCCGGACGCTTTCTGGTATGCGACCGTTCCCGTATTTGGTGCTGCTAGAGCGGCAGCGTTGAAGGTCTGGAACTTCGCCGCGCTCGCACCTGCTCTGCTCGAGGCCTCGACGAGTTCAAGCGCTTTGGCGAGTTCGCCATTATGGTTTACGCCTATCTCGGCGATGATGAATGTCATGGAGAGTTCTCTGCGGAGTAAAGCGCGATCGTGCCCAAGGCCAGTCTTCTATTCAATATGCCTGTGCGCGGCAAGGCAAGCTTGGCAGACATTGGGCCAGCTTACGCCGTCGGCGGAGCGTTCGTCGGCCGAGCACCGAACACGACCGCGCCATCCGGAACATCCTTTGTGATCACCGCACCGGCGCCGATGGTGACACCTCGCCCAATCCTGATTCCTTGCTTTATGGTAGCTCCCACACCGACAAGCGAGTCCTCGCCAACCATCACATTTCCGGACAAAGTGGCGCCTGGCGCGACATGTGCGTGATCGCCCACGACGCAATCGTGGTCGACGCTGGCACGCGTGTTGACAATAGCGTTGATGCCAAGTCTCGCACGGGGCTGAACCACGGCCCCTGCCATCACAACGGCGCCGGCTTCGATCCGGGCAAGAGGAGAGACATAGGCGAAGGGGTGCACCACCGTCAGGGCCTCGAATCCGAAGCCCGTGGCCGTGGCAAACAATGCCTGCCGCCTGCCCAGTCCACCGCGAATCGAGCCAAGCCCGATGACAAAATGGGTGATCGGCGGACCATCATAATACACCTGTGGGCTCGCATCCGAACCGATGATCGGCAATCCGATCACCGCGGCACCTGGCTTCGCGTCGTTTTCAACAAAGCCTACAATGCGGCCCTGCCTGCCATCCACGCTATGTACCCGCAACATGCAGTTTATAGCATCAGCGACCACGATCGCATGGCCGCCGGAGGCAAAAATGGCGATACGGTCTTCCTCGGACGTTGCATTCATCTACTGGCTGCTTTTTGGAGGAACATCGAGTAGCATAAATCTTCGCGGCGCCCAGTCAGTGAACCAAGGGCCTTCAAGTATCTACTTATAGCCAACGGGGCCATAAGTCCTCGATAGCACAGAAATTGGCTTTCGCCAGAACCATCGAGCCGATCGAGTGTCGCAAGCCTCGAGCACTTCCTGTCTGCCGGATTTTATCCGCGCATTACATGCGCGACGCCTAATATTCGCGGATCACAAAAACGAGCCTGCAGGGCATCCTGGTCTATATGGGGCACCCATCTTACACTTGCCGTGGCGCCGGCACCCTCATATTGAAAAGCTGACTCAAATGCGTCTCTGCCCCCTGCTCACTAGGGCATAGGCAGGACGTGCCCTCTTTCTCCGAGTGAAATCACGTGATCCCACTTTGTATTCCCAACATAAGCGGCAAGGAGGCGGCCTATCTGAAGGAATGCGTCGATACGAATTTCGTTTCGACGGTAGGCCCCTTTGTTTCCCGCTTCGAACAAATGGTCGCCGCCGCGGCCGGTACCTCCTCAGCAGTAGCGACGTCGGCCGGCACCACGGGTCTGCATGCTGCGTTGCTGGCTGTGGGGGTAGGTCGCGACGATCTGGTTTTCTGCCCAGCGTTGACCTTCATCGCATCGACCAACGCCATCTCGCATTGTGGCGCCACCCCTTGGCTGTTGGACGTGGATCGTGAAAGTTGGACGCTCGATCCTGCCGTACTGGCCGCCGCGATCGACCGTGAAACCGAAAGGCGCGGTTCAGACCTCTATCACGTCGACAGCGGCAGGCGGGTGGCCGCAATTCTACCAGTGTTCACACTTGGAACGCCCGCCGACATGGATGCCATCCTCGATATTGCCCGTAGAGCCGCTCTGCCGGTTGTCGTGGATGCCGCCGCAGCGCTCGGCGCCACCTACAAGGGACGCCCCTCCGGCGCCTTGGGTGCCGATCTGACAATGTATTCTTTCAACGGCAACAAGACTGTCACTGCCGGTGGTGGAGGTTGCGTCGTTGGCGACGCTAAATTGGTCGCAAAAGTCCGCCACCTCACCACGACCGCACGTGTTGGAGCCGACTACGATCACGACGTCATCGGCTTCAACTACCGCATGACCAACCTACAGGCGGCTGTGGGTTGTGCGCAGATGGAAATGCTGGAAACATTCCTAGAAGCAAAACGGCGGATCGCTGACGGTTATCGCCAGGGGTTAGGAAACCTGCCTGGCATCGGCTTTTTCCCCGATCCAGAATGGACCCAAAGCGGCTATTGGTTCTCTGGTTTTGTCTTCAGGACTGCCGATGGTGCGGGCGATTCCCGTGCCCTGCGCGCATTCCTGCGGGAGAACGGCATCGATGCACGTCCGTTCTGGAAGCCGATGCATCTCCAGGCGCCCTACGCGAATGCTCCACGAAGCCTGCTGCCTGTTTCGGAAGATCTTTGGGAGCGCATCGTGACGCTTCCCTGTTCGACACAATTGACAGACCACGAGCAGTCGAAGGTCATCGAGGCGGTTCGCTTGTGGCACCGTGAGCGCCCCCGTTGAGCTCCACCGGGCCGTCGTAGAACGGCTTGGCGACAAGCCTGGCGTCGATCGGCACATTGCGAAGCACCTCGACAATGCGTTCGGCGGCATGCCCGTCGCCATACGGATTGTCCATTGCCGCGATCGACGCCCGGAAGGCGGGATCGATAACTCTCTCGATCGCCCGCGCGATCGCATCGGCCTCCGCGGGTGTATCAACCACGTTCATGCCCCTTGTGCGCCCAAGCTGCCGATCGCCAATATTGACCGTCGGCAATTTGAACGCCGGCGTCTCAATTAGCCCGCTGGATGAGTTACCAACTGCCGCCGCCGCTTCACGCAACATTGCAAGATAGTTCAAGGCGCCGAAGTTCTCGACGAAGAATGTCCTGGGGCGGCGCGCCACGAAAGCGAGAATCATATCGCGAATTACATCGGCTTCCGCGTCGGCATTGGGTGCGGTGATGACGACCGGTTGGCGGAAGCGATCGAGCGCAGCCAGCAATGCCTCGGTCTGGCGCTGAGCCTCTCCTGGCTGGCGCGTTACGGGGTGGAACGTGACTACTATCGGCGGCTCGGAGAGATCGAGGTTGAACTGGCGGGCAAGCGTTACCCGATCCGGCAATTGCGCGAGGCGGACGTTGTCGAGACCCGGCGCGCCGCTGACGGTCACCCGCCAAGGTTCTTCGCCCATGCGCACGATGCGTAGTGCATAGTCCTCCGTTGCCGCGAAATGCAGATGCGCCATCTTGGTGATGGCGTGACGGAAGGCGTCGTCTATCGCGCCAAATGAAACCTCGCCGCCATGGACGTGAACGAGAGGTATATTGAATGGAACGGTGGCCGCGGCGATCGCGATCATCTCGAATCGGTCTCCGACAATCAGCATCATATCGATATGCTCGCGGGCGAGGTATTCTGCCGTGCCGGTCAAGGCCACTCCCATGGCTGCGGCCGTCGCTGCACCCGAACCATAGCTGTCGGGCAAGGCTATCCGTGCCCCGATTGGTCGCCGCTCTGCTTCGATCTCCCGGACGGTCAAACCGCCAGCTGTAGAAAGATGGGCGCCGGTAACGAGAAGAGAGTAGTCCATACCTGGCGTGCGGACGATCTGATCCATAATCTGCCGATTGATTCCAAAATCGGACCTGCCTGCCGTCGCGATCAGTATCTTGCGCATGTTACCACCTTTTTTTCGAAGGCCCCCGAGCGAGGCTGACGCCTGTTGAAGGTAGCTATCACCGCTCCGCAAAATTTCTAGTGGCAACCCGAAGTGGATAGCCGAGAAGCCCGAACAGAGGTGTCGAACCTCCGCTACCCTGTCCATGAACCCGGGCAGCACGTCCGCGCCTGTTCAACGACGCTGCATTCGTCTATGCCGCAATCCAACCATCTTCACCTCGCATAGGCGAAACTGGAAACCGATACCGCCATGACCGAAGCCACACCACCCGACCGTTGCCGCATCGTGCTCATTCCGCCAGCCGGAACATCCGCCGAGCGCGTCGTCGCCGCCTTCGCCGGTGGCGATATCGCTTCGCTGATCCTTCCCCAGGAAGATCGGGATGAAGACAGTTTCCAGGCCTATGCGGAAAAGATCGTGCCCGCGGCACAAGCCGCCGGCATTGCCGTTGTGATTGCCGGGGACAGTCGTATTGCCGGACGCGTCAAGGCCGACGGCCTGCATGTCGAAGGCGGCAAGGCGGAGCTTGCCGACGCCGTCGAACGCCTGCAGGACCGCATGATGGTGGGTGTCGGCGGCGCCAAGACGCGCGACGATGCGTTGGAGCTTGGCGAGGAACGCCCTGATTACATCTTCTTCGGTCGCTTCGGCTACGACAACAAACCGGAGCCGCACCCGCGCAACCTTTCGCTTGGCCGATGGTGGGCCGAGATGATCGAAATTCCCTGCATCGTGATGGCAGGCTCCGATGTCGCTTCAGTGGAGGCCGTGGCGGCAACCGGAGCGGAATTCGTCGCCTTGTCCATTGCCGTTTTCGCCGATGGTGCGGAGCCCGCCGCCGTGATCGCCAGGGCCAACGCCCTGCTCGACGAAACAGTGCGGCGCCTCGAGGACTGACAATGCGCCTGCGCTTTACCCTTGCCGGCATGCTCGCTCTCGGTTTTGCCATTTCTCAGGCAGAAGCCGAGACCGCTGAGGCGCCGAAACAGGTCCAGCAGCCGGCACAGGAAACGGCAAAGCCCGAAGACCACGGCACCGACGTGCCCAAGCTGGAATCCGGCAAGCCGGACGCAGAGACCCCTCCAGCAGCTACTCCCTCCGGTCCGACGTCTCCAAATGCCGCGGCGCCGGTAGACCCGGCACCTGCAACCCAGGCGCCAGCCTCCAACATGCCCCCACCGGCATCGCCACAGCCATCGGCGGGCTCGCCCGAACAGCCCGCGGCGAAAACACCCCGGGCTCCCGAAACCGCGGCACCTGCACAGCCGACGCCTTCGACAACGCCGCCGCAACTGCTGCAGCCAATACCGCTTCCCGGTTCATCCACGGCCGCAAAGAAAGGCGATCGCCCGATCGCCAATCCATTGCCGCAACCGGCGACGACAGCGGAACCGGCAACGGATGTCGACCCCGCCCGCTTCGGTGGCCGGGCGCCGGATGCCGCCTATGGCGCCTATCAGCGTGGCCTCTACAAGACCGCCTACAACCTGGCGCTCGTACGCGCCAACAAGGGCGATGCACCAGCCCAGACCTTGGTTGCGGAAATCCTGGCGCGTGGACTGGGGATGCCGGCCAATGCTGCCGAGGCTGCCAAATGGTACCAGCGCGCGGCGGAACAAGGCGTGCCGGAAGCGCAGTTCCAGTACGCGCTGATTCTCATCGATGGCCGCCAGGTCAAGAAGGACGAAAAGAAGGCGCAGGTCCTGCTGCAAGCAGCGGCCGAAGCCGGCAATCCACTGGCGCAGTTTAACCTTGCACAGTTGATGATCCAGCGGGATCCGGGCGAAGCTGGTCTGGCGCGCGCCGTGCTTTATTACCAAAAGGCCGCCGATACCGGCTTGGCCGATGCCCAATATGCAATGGCACAGATCTTTGCCAATGGCGCCGGCGGCAAAGCCAAGGACGACAGCGAAGCGCGAAGACTTCTGGTTCTGGCCGCGCAGCAGAATTATGACACGGCCCAGCTCGATCTAGGGCAGTGGTTGATCGACGGGCGCGGTGGCAAGCGGGACCTGAAGTCCGGCTTCAACTGGACGAAACGCGCCGCCGAAGGCGGCAATGTCGCCGCCCAGAACAGGCTCGCAAAACTCTATGAAGGCGGAATCGGCGTCGATCCAGACCTGGTCACCGCCGCCGCATGGTTTATTGTCGCGCGCCGGGCCGGCCTTGCCGATCCTCAGATGGACGACTTCATGCAAGGCTTGGACGAAGAGCAGACCAAGCAGGCATTGCAGAAAGCCAACCGGCTGCCCTAAGCAGGTTCCGCAAAGTGTCCCGCGGTTTTTGCGATGAGAACCTGCGACAGAACAAAAAGCTAAGCTGGCGAAGCGTGGGCGAAGCCACGCAGGTCTGCTTTGCCACTTTGCTTGCAGGTCGGCATTTAGCTGCCTCTCTTGCCTCTTTCGGTAAATTATGGTCTTGGAGGCGCCGAAATCGCCCTCTCGGCGCACCTCTCTTTCCGGATCAATCAATCATGGCCAAGATCAACGGCAACGAAATCCGTCCCGGCAACGTCATCGAGCACGACGGCGGCCTCTGGGTGGCGGTGAAGACCAATGCGGTGAAACCCGGCAAGGGCGGCGCCTACAACCAGGTCGAACTCAAGAACCTCATCAACGGCACCAAGCTCAACGAGCGTTTCCGTGCCGCCGAGACGGTCGAAAAGGTGCGCCTGGAACAGAAGGACTTCTCCTTCCTTTACGAACAGGACGAGATGCTGGTGTTCATGGACACCGAAAGCTACGAGCAGCTCGAATTGCAAAAGGATTTCGTCGGTGATCGCGCCGCCTTCCTCCAGGACGGCATGACCGTCACCGTGGAACTCTACGAAGAAAAGCCGATCGGCATCGCTCTGCCCGATCAGGTGACGCTGACCATCACCGAAGCGGACCCTGTCGTGAAAGGCCAGACGGCGGCCTCGTCTTACAAGCCGGCAGTGCTGGAAAATGGCGTCCGCGTGCTGGTTCCGCCTTTCATCTCGTCTGGCGAACGCATCATCGTCGATACCAACGAAATCACCTACGTCCGCCGCGCGGACTGATATCCGGGGCCGGCACCCAGCCGGCCTCCTTGCACTTAAGGACTGTCTAGCATGGCGCGTTCCGCCCTTCTCAATGTCATGGTTCAGGCCGCGATGAAGGCGGGCCGCTCGCTTTCGCGCGACTTCGGCGAAGTGCAGAACCTGCAGGTCTCGATGAAGGGACCGGGCGACTATGTCAGCCAGGCCGATCGCAAGGCTGAGGACATTATCTTTACCGAGCTTTCCAAGGCGCGGCCGGGCTATGCCTTCCTGATGGAAGAGCGCGGCACGGTCAGCGGTGATGACGACCAGCACCGCTGGATTGTGGACCCGCTCGACGGCACCACCAACTTCCTGCACGGAATTCCGATTTTCTCGGTCTCGATTGCGCTCGAACGCCAGGGCCAGATCGTCGCCGGCGTTATCTACAACCCTGCCATGGACGAACTTTATACCGCAGAGCGTGGCGGTGGCGCCTTCATGAACGACCGCAGGCTGCGCGTCGCAGCCCGCAACAAGCTGTCCGATACGGTGATCGGCTGTGGCGTGCCACATCTTGGCCGTGGGCATCACGGCAATTTCCTCATCGAGTTGCGCAATGTGATGGCCGAGGTCGCGGGCATTCGCCGCCTCGGCTCTGCCGCGCTCGATCTCGCTTATGTCGCTGCCGGCCGCATGGACGGTTATTGGGAAGACAAGCTGTCGCCCTGGGACATCGCTGCCGGTATTCTTATGGTTCGCGAAGCGGGCGGCTATGTGTCCGATCCGGATGGCGGTCAGGGTATGCTGGAAAGCGGCAGCCTCGTCGCTGGCAACGAGGCGATCCATCGCGCATTGCTTGCAACGCTGAAGAAGCCGATCGCTGCGCGTTAGAACGCCGCGCATCTCTTCGGACGCGCAAAGGACGCTCTAGCGCTTTGAACCTACGCATCGCGCTTTCCAACAGTCGACTACGATTTTTGGAAAGCATGATGCGCTGGTAAGCCGCAGCCACGAAACCGTTACAGAAGCTTGAAATACTCACCTGCAAGCGCCCAGATATGGCCTATGCAGGCAAAACCATGAGCGAAAGCCGGCCCGAGACGGTTATCGACATCCCCTTTGTCGGGAGATGGCAGTACTCGCGCGCCGAAATGATCGCCGACGGTATTGTTCACGCTGTTGGCATCGTACTGGCGATTGCCGCGGGCTCGGCCATGCTGACATTGGCCGCCTTCCACGCCGGGCCGGGTGAATATGTGGCTGCGGTGTTTTATGTTGTGGCGCTGCTCACTGTGCTTTCCGTGTCTATGGCCTACAATCTCTGGCCAGTGACATCGCGCGCAAAGTGGCTTCTGCGCCGGTTCGACCACTCTGCAATCTACCTGTTGATCGCTGCGACCTACACGCCTTTCCTGGCTCAGCTCAGCGACACGACGCTTGCCGGCTGGATGCTAGGCCTGATCTGGACAGCTGCCGTCACCGGTATTGCCATCAAGGTCTTCCTGCCAGGCCGGTTCGACCGGCTTGCTGTCATTTTCTATCTCGCCATTGGCTGGAGCGGGGTTGTCATGGTCGAACCGCTTGTCGGAACGCTGCCGGCAACGGCCATCGGCCTGCTGCTCGCCGGCGGTATCGTCTATTCGCTGGGCGTCATCTTCTTCATCTGGAAGGGCTTGCGCTTCCACAATGCACTCTGGCACGGCTTCGTTGTCACCGGCGCAGGCCTGCATTTCGCGGCCATGCTGGACAGTCTCGTCATTAACCGGTTGTGAGCCCGTATTCGGCGCCTTCCAATTTCGTCACATTTCCGTTTAGAGTCGCGGCAATCCTATTCGGCGGACGATATCGCAAACGGGGCCCGAATGACCTTTCTGAAATCCATGACTGCTGACCGGGGTTCGGATGTGCTGAGCTACGATCCGCACAAGCTTTCCAGTCCGCAGGTGTTCGTACTGACGATGGTGGTGTTTCTGGCCATTGTCGCATTCATCGCCATAGTGTTGTCGCGCCAGATATCGACCGCCTTTGTCACCAACCCCGGTCTCAACGGCCTGATCGTCGGCGTGCTTGTCGTCGGCATCCTGCTGGCTTTTGTCCAGGTCGGCAGGCTGTTTCGCGAGGTACGTTGGGTGAATTCGTTCCGGGCCGGTTCCGAAACGACGGAACCCGTGCTGCTCGCTCCGATGAAAGCGATGATCGGACGCTCGTCCTCGCTCGCCTTTTCGACCAGCGCCTTGCGTACCATGCTCGATTCCATCGGCACCCGCCTGGACGAAAGCCGCGACACATCGCGCTACCTGGTCGGGCTGCTGGTTTTCCTCGGCCTGCTCGGCACCTTCTGGGGCTTGCTGCATACGATCGGCTCGATCACTGAGACGATCCAGTCACTCGACCCCGGTTCAGGCGACGCCGCAGCTGTGCTCGATGCGCTGAAGCAGGGCCTGTCGGCTCCCCTGTCCGGCATGGGCACCGCGTTCTCTTCCTCGCTGTTTGGTCTTTCAGGCTCGCTTGTGCTTGGCTTCCTCGACCTGCAGGCTGGCCGAGCGCAGAACCGTTTTTACACCGAACTCGAGAATTGGCTGTCGACGGTCACCGACCTTTCTTCGGATGCAGGCGCATCCGAAACCTCGCGCTCGGGATCCTCCGACGAGTTGCGCGCTCTTTCAGAGCGTTTGCGCCATATGAGTGAAAGCGACGGCTCCAGCCCGCGCGTCGCCACCGCCATGGCCAATCTGGCCGACGGCATTTCCGGCCTGGTCAAGAACATGCGCTCCGAACAGCAGATCATGCGCGACTGGGTGGAAGCGCAATCGGACGAGCAGAAGGCAATGCGCGCCACGCTGGACAAGATCGCCGAGGCCCTGAAAAGCCGGGAACCCAACTAGATGGCGCTCGCAAGGGGGCGACGCAGCTATCGCCACATCGACTATTGGCCGGGCTTTGTCGATGCGCTTTCGACGCTGCTGCTCGCCATCATGTTCCTGCTTTCTGTTTTCGTGCTGGCGCAGTTCCTGCTCAGCCGCGAGATTTCCGGAAAGGACGTGGTGCTCAACCGGCTCAATACGCAGATCAACGAGCTGACGCAGCTTCTGGCCCTGGAAAAGAGCAACGGCCAGGACACCCTGGATTCGCTTGCCAACCTGCAGGCTTCACTCTCCGCAGCGGAAGCGGAGAGGAGCCGCCTGCAGCAGCTGCTCGACGCAGGCTCAGGTGCCGGCAATGCCGCCAGCCAGCGCGCCACCAAATTGGAAGGCGAACTCGATACCGAACGCCAGGTCAGCCAGCGTGCATTGAGCCAGGTCGAGCTGCTCAACCAGCAGATCGCGGCACTGCGCAAGCAGATCGCAGCTCTTGAGGACGCGCTGAACGCGTCCGAGACGCGCGACCGCGAGTCCAACACCAAGATCGCCGATCTCGGCCGTCGGCTGAACGTCGCGCTGGCCCAGCGTGTGCAGGAACTGAACCGTTACCGTTCGGATTTCTTCGGCCGCCTGCGCGAAATTCTCTCCGACCGCGAGAACATCCGCATCGTCGGCGACCGCTTCGTTTTCCAGTCCGAAGTGCTGTTTCCGGTTGGATCGGAAGAGATCAACGAGGCCGGCAAGGTCGAGATGAAAAAACTGGCCGACGCGATCATCGAACTGCAGAAGGAAATTCCGCCCGAGATCAATTGGGTACTCCGCGTTGACGGACACACCGACAACCGCCCGCTTTCAGGCGCTGGCCGTTTTAAGGATAATTGGGAGTTGTCGTCCGCACGCGCGACTTCGGTGGTCAAATTCCTGATCGCCAATGGCGTTCCGGCCAACCGGCTGGTTGCAGCAGGCTTCGGCGAATATCAGCCACTGGACGCCGCCGAAACCGACGACGCGCGCTCCAAGAACCGCCGCATCGAACTGAAGCTGACGGAGCGCTGAGGCAAGCAAGTTTCAAGCGCCAATCCAGCCCAACAAAATCAATAGGGTAACGGTTCGTTATCCTTAACGGTGACTTAACCACTATAGTTAAGAATGCTCTCAGATGGAGCCGTGGTCGCGAGGGCGATCGGCACGGGTTTGGGAGCTTGGATCCATGCAGTTCAAATTGCGCATCGCGCTGGCTTTAGAGCGTTTCCGCTTTTCGCGGAAACGCGGAAACGCTCCAGACCTTTGTTTCTACGCAATTCCGGACGCAAAACCGCTGCGCACTTTTGCTGGAATTGCGCTGGCCGCCGCCGTGCTTCTGCCACAGGCGTCGGCGCTCGCTGCCGACTATGATCCGCCGATCTATGTCGACCAGGCACCGGAATACCAACCGGTGGAGGTTGGGTCGGGATGGTATCTGCGTGGCGATATTGGCTATGCGTTTTCCCATCCTTTCAAGAAGCGGGAAGATTTCACCCCTACCTCGAATTATGACTACAAGTCGAACGAGTTCACCGGCAGCATCGGCGCCGGCTACCACCTGAACGACTATCTCCGGGCCGAATTGAACTTCGGTATCCTGCCGAGCAACAAATTCAGCGACACGGTCCTGATGCCAGATGCATGCCGCGGCCACACCAATGTGGTTGTCGGTACGGATCCCATCGTCCTGCAGCCTGTTGCCGCCACGCAGGATTGCAATGTTGGCAATTTTGGCACGAACAAGGCCTACACTGTCATGGCCAACGCCTATGTCGATCTTGGCACCTATGTTGGGCTGACCCCCTATATCGGCGGCGGCCTGGGTCTCGCGTACACGCGATATACGAAATCCGTGGGTAAGAAGGATTGCAGGGAAGTGCCCACCAACTCCAGCGGTGCCGGCGGCTTCGCCTGTGATGACCCGGTCGGATATGACGGTCAGAACGATTCACAATCCAAGTTCAACTTGGCATATTCGCTGGGTGCCGGTGTCGCCTACCAGGTCAGCAAAAACGTCTCCTTGGATGTCGGTTACGAATATTTTGCGATCCCGGGCGGCAAGTATGTCGCCTACGACGATGGCCAGTTCAACGTCCGCAAGGGTCTCGACTACCATCAGGTCAAGGTTGGTTTCCGCTACGACCTTTGGTGACCGTGTTTCAAATCCAGGATAAAAGCAGGCTTTCGGCCTGCTTTTTTGTTTTGAATGAGACCCCGTCTCCGGTCACAAAACCGATATCCTGCAAGCGACAAAAACTTTGCTCTTGACGCCGACAGGCTGAAGTCCTATCGCCGTCCGTGGGCCACCCCTCCCCACCGAGGGGCTTACTATCTGGAAGGATAGACCACGATGACGACCCTCCCCAAGCCGGACGTGCGTCCGGCTAATCCCAATTTCTCCTCAGGTCCCTGCGCGAAACGTCCCGGCTGGTCGGTCGAGACGCTGAGAAACGCCGCTTTAGGTCGCTCGCACCGCGCCAAGATCGGCAAGGTCAAGCTGGCGGAAGCCATCGACCTTACCCGTGAGATCCTGCAAGTGCCGGCCGACTATCACATCGGCATCGTGCCGGCCTCCGACACCGGCGCCGTCGAAATGGCGCTCTGGTCGCTGCTTGGCGAGCGCGGTGTCGATATGGTCGCCTGGGAAAGCTTCGGCGCCGGCTGGATCACGGACGTGGTCAAGCAGCTCAAACTCGACGACGTGCGCAAGTTCGAGGCGCCCTATGGCGAATTGCCCGATCTGACCAAGGTCAATTTCGACCGCGACGTCGTCTTCACCTGGAACGGCACCACCTCTGGCGTGCGCGTGCCCAACGGCGACTTCATCCCAGCCGATCGCAAGGGCCTGACAATTTGCGACGCCACCTCGGCGGCCTTCGCCCAGCGGCTCGATTTCGCCAAGCTCGATGTCGTCACCTTCTCCTGGCAGAAGGCGCTGGGTGGTGAAGGCGCGCATGGCATGCTGATCCTGTCGCCACGCGCCGTCGAGCGGCTCGAAAGCTACAAGCCGGCCTGGCCGCTGCCGAAAATCTTCCGCCTCACCTCAGGCGACAAGCTCATCGAAGGCATCTTCAGAGGCGAGACGATCAACACGCCGTCGATGCTGTGCGTGGAAGACTATCTCGATGCCTTGAACTGGGCGAAGAAGCTGGGCGGCCTCGATGCGCTGATTGCACGGGCTGATGCCAACTTCGCCGCACTCGACGCTTTCGTGCAGAAGTCGGCCTGGCTGGGCAATCTGGCCACGGTACCGGAGACACGCTCGAACACCTCTATCTGTCTTTCAATCATCGATCCGGATGTCACGGCACTTGACGCCGACGGCCAGGCGGCCTTTGCGAAGGCCATCGTCTCGGTGCTCGACAAGGAAGGCATCGCTTTCGATATCGGCCACTATCGCGATGCCCCTCCCGGACTTCGCATCTGGGCAGGCGCCACGGTCGAGACGACTGACCTTGCTGCACTGACCGCGTGGCTCGACTGGGCCTTTGCGAACCAGAAGGCGGCACTCGAGGCCGCAGCCTGACGCAGATTTGCGGTGGCCCAAGAGGCCGCCCCCTTTCCCGAACCATTCGATCATTCTTCAAGGAGGCAGCAATGGCGCCCCGCGTACTCGTTTCCGACAAACTCTCCACCACCGCCGTCCAGATCTTCAAGGATCGTGGTGTCGAGGTCGATTATCTGCCCGATCTCGGCAAGGACAAAGAAAAGCTGCTCGAAGTCATTGGCCGGTATGATGGTCTCGCCATCCGCTCGGCCACCAAGGTCACCGAGAAGCTGATTGCGGCTGCGGCCAATCTCAAGGTCGTCGGCCGCGCGGGCATCGGCGTCGACAACGTCGACATCCCCGCCGCGTCGCGGCGCGGCATCATCGTCATGAACACCCCTTTCGGCAATTCGATCACCACGGCGGAACATGCCATCGCGCTGATGTTCGCGGTCGCCCGCCAGATCCCGGAAGCCAACACCTCGACGCATGCCGGCAAGTGGGAAAAGAACCGCTTCATGGGCGTGGAGATCACCAGCAAGACCCTTGGCCTGATCGGCTGTGGCAACATCGGCTCGATCGTCGCCACCCGCGCCGTCGGCCTGAAGATGCACGTCGTTGCCTTCGACCCGTTCCTGTCCGAACAACGTGCCGAGGAACTGGGCGTCCAGAAAGTGGAGCTTGATGAACTGTTTGCGCGCGCAGACTTCATCACCCTGCACACGCCGCTGACCGACAAGACGCGCAACATCATCAGTGCCGAGGCCATTGCCAAGATGAAGGACGGCGTGCGCATCATCAATTGCGCGCGCGGCGGCCTGGTGGTCGAGCAGGACCTGATCGCGGGTCTGAAGAGCGGCAAGGTAGCCGGCGCCGGCATCGATGTGTTCGAAGTCGAGCCGGCGGAGCAGAACGAACTCTTCAACATGGAGAATGTCGTCTGCACGCCGCATCTCGGCGCCTCGACTTCGGAAGCGCAGGAGAACGTCGCACTCCAGGTGGCCGAGCAGATGGCCGACTATCTGGTCAAGGGCGCCGTCACCAACGCCATCAACATGCCTTCGATCACGGCGGAGGAAGCCCCGCGGCTGAAGCCTTTCGTCAAGCTCGCGGAGGTGCTCGGCGCCTTCGTCGGCCAGGTCACCGAAGACCCGATCAAGGAAGTCGAGATCCTGTTTGACGGCTCGACCGCGCTGATGAACACCAAGGCGCTGATCAGTGCAGCCCTGGCCGGCCTGATCCGGCCTCAGGTGGCCGACGTCAACATGGTGTCGGCACCCATCATGGTGAAAGAGCGCGGCATCATCGTCGCCGAGGTCAAGCGCGACAAGTCAGGCGTGTTCGACGGCTATATCAAGCTGACTGTCAAGACCGAGCATATGACACGTTCGATCGCCGGCACCTGCTTCTCCGACGGCAAGCCACGCTTCATTCAGATCAAGGGCATCAACCTCGACGCTGAAGTGGGCCAGCACATGCTCTATACAACCAACGCCGACGCGCCCGGCATCATTGGTTTGCTTGGCACGGTCTGCGGCGAAAACGGCGTCAACATTGCGAACTTCCAACTCGGCCGCAACCGGCCAGGTGGCGATGCGATCGCACTGCTTTACCTCGATGCGCCTTTCCCCGAGGAGGTCTTGGCCAAGCTGCGCGAGCACGAGACAATCGATTCGGCCAAGCGCCTGCAATTCGATGTCGGTCCGGCCTGATCGCACTCCCATACAGCTTTCGAAAGGCGTGGGATAAACTCCGCGCCTTTTTTTGTGCCCTGCCAGACGCTGAATGCTCAGTCGTCGGGGCCGCTCCAGCCTGGCAGGTGGCTTGCGGATTTATCTTGCGCCAACGCAGTGGCCTTCTTGGCCGTCCTGTCGAAGCTGTCGGCGAGTTGGTCGACATCAATACGCCGGCGGAAAAAATCTGCCCAAAGGAATTCCGCGAAAGGCGTGGTGTCCTTGGCATAACCGCCAGCTCGACGCACCGCACCGGCCAGGCTGCGGTAAGGATCGTCAACCAGCTTGTCGATGGATTTCGGTAAGTCTTCGTAAGCGCGCCGGCGCCCCGATGCATCGAAAGGATGCATCCAGGCACGGTTGTCCAGGAAAATCAGAAACTCTTCCTTGGTAAGTCGCGTCAGGTCGGCAAGCACGCTGATCAGGACTTTTCCAATACCTTCCTCGTGCAAGGCGCGGGCAAGATGGTGATGGTCGACGACGAAAGGGCGCCCCTTTGGCCCGATCACCGCCGGGATGAAGTGCAAGCCGAGGAAATCGTCTTTCCTGCTCGCCGGTAACGCACGCAGCTGCTTGCGTTTGAGAGCGACCTCGCGCAGGCCGACCGTCATTTGCGTTGGACGCAATTCATCGACGGAAACCGGATGCAGGACGGGCACGATGTTGCGCGGCATGGTTCATCCTTTCGAGGCTGGCGGCGACGGCACAGGCTCGCGCCCGCCTGTCTCGCTGGCGGCAATGTCTGTTATGGCGTTGTCGACACTGCGGAAAATAGCATTCGACCCCAGCATCGCCACGATACCGAAACGCTCCAGTGCCCTTTGCGCCCGCACCGTTTCCAGCCGGGCGATCCGGAAGGAGATGCCGGTTCTTCGGCAATGCTCGATCACCGAGCAAAGAGCCTGCGCCGCCGTAAAATCGATATCGATGACGCTGCTTGCTTCGAAGACGACATGTTTCAGGGTACCGGCGCGGGCATCGATCATGGTTCGGAAACCCTCACCGAACCCTTCCGCATTGACGAAGGAAAGCGGAGCCTGAAACGCAACCACCAGCACTCCCGGCACACGTTCGCCTTTCGGCTCGGCGCCCGGCGGCCACCAGATCGATGTGCCGGGTACCTTCTCGAACTCGATCGCCGCCGCCTGGGTCATGCCCCAAAGGCCATGCAGCAGGGAAAGCCCGATGCCGATCGCCACCCCAACCTCAATCGGAAGGGCGATGATGGCTATTGCAGTGATCATGATCAGCACGAATTCCAGCGGCGCCTGGCGAAACGTGCCGAAGAACGTCTGCCAGCGCAGGATGCGCATCGCCACGAAGAACAGGATGCCGGCCAGCGCCGCTTGCGGCACGTTGGCAAGCAGGCTTTTTCCGAACAGCACGAGCAACAGCACGACCGCCGCGGCGAGCAAACAGGAGAGTTGCGAGCGTCCGCCAGTCTCGCTGACGATGGCAGTGCGCGGCGGGCTGGAATTGACCGGAAAGGCGCCCGCCAATCCGGACAGCAGGCTTGCCGCACCGACGCCGACGAAATCACGATTCACATCTGCAGGCATGCCGGACTCACCGGCAAAGGATCGTGTTGTGGCGGCCGTCTGCACCATGACGATGATCGCCACCAGCAGGGCCAGAGGCACCAGCGTGCGCATGTCGTCGAAAGTCACTTGTGGCAGGCCGAGGCCCGGCAGACCCGCAGGCAAGGTACCCAGAACCGCGACACCACGACTGGTCAGGTCGAGTGTGGTTACAGCCAGCGTGGTCAACGCCAGCGCAATCAGTGCGCCCGGAATGCGCGCGCTTATCCGCTCGCACATGATGACGATCGCGAACACCGCGACGCCAAGCGCCAGGCTCCAGAAATTGACCTGGCCGAGATCGCTCCGGACTGCGGCCAGACGCTGAAAGACATTGCCGCTGCCTGACGGCAGGCCGAGCAGCTCCGGCAATTGTGACACCAGTATGTGGACAGCAATGCCTGCGAGGAAACCGGCCATCACCGGTACCGACAGGAGATCCGCGATCCACCCCAGTCTAATCAGCCCACCGACCAGCACGATCGCACCGACCATCAGCGCAAGCAGTGCGGCCATGGCCACATAATGAGGCGAACCGGAGGTCGCGATCAGGGCAAGTCCACCGGCAAGGATTGGCGTG
The DNA here is from genome assembly GCF_002858745.1 of Mesorhizobium loti. GTDB lineage: Bacteria > Pseudomonadota > Alphaproteobacteria > Rhizobiales > Rhizobiaceae > Mesorhizobium > Mesorhizobium loti_F. The sequence continues at coordinate 348,566 of NZ_PJRO01000003.1, forward strand.
ATGGTGGAATCGGCACCTACCGACAAATGCCGGCTTGCGCCGAACAGTGCAAAGGCAAGCACGGCCGCGATGAAGGCGACGAACCCGATCTCGGGAGAGAAATCACCCAGGCGCGCCGTGGCGATCTGCTCGGGAATGGCTATCGCCGCGAGCGTCAGGCCGGCGAACAGGTCGCCGCCGAGATCACGACCACTCCAGCCTTGCAGGCCGCGAAGAAACAGAGCCGGTTTCGCCATCGGCGTCCCGACCCCATCTCCGCTTCCCTCCAGCATGTTCAGCTTCCCTTGTCGGGAGATGTCCCAGCGCATCAACCTAGGCCATATCCGGCAAAGGACAAGCAGCCCGATGGAGCCAGCAGGCCTTGTTCGCGCCGTGCAGATAACCGTTCGACGACTGCCATGCTCGGCCAGCCAGATACCGCCAAGACCAATGCCAATGCGATGGCATGGTGGAGGTGGAAATCCTCGCCCAGGATCAGAATGGAGAGCAGGGTGCCGAAAAATCAACACGTGAACAGCCGGGCGCGGTTGGCACCGATCAGCTCGATGCCGCGAATACCTGCGAGATCATCGAGGCGGAAGAGGCAGCATCAGACTCTGCCACTGCAGCACAGGCCTCGGCCGTAGGCCAACCGAATAGTCGCTGTAGAACACGACAGCGACCAGCATGAGGCCAAAATCTTGTGTCTAGGAGTGGCTTTCACGGCAAAGAAAGGGTCGCGCAATGGAGGGCTTGAGGCTATATGGGCCTGTCGTGGCGGGCTTTGAGGCCCGCTTTTGGTGTTGAGCAAGGGATAATGACATGGCCAATGTGGTGGTCGTCGGCTCGCAATGGGGCGACGAAGGCAAAGGCAAGATCGTGGACTGGCTGGCCGACCGCGCCGATGTGGTCGTGCGTTTCCATGGTGGCCATAACGCCGGCCATACGCTGGTCATCGATGGTGTCAGCTATAAACTTGCCCTGCTGCCCTCGGGCCTTGTCCAGGGCAAACTATCGGTTATCGGCAACGGCGTCGTCGTCGACCCGCACCACTTCATCACGGAACTGCAAAAACTGCGCGACCAGGGCGTGACGATCACGCCGGAAATCCTGCGCATCGCCGACAACGCCCCGCTGATCCTGTCGCTGCACCGCGAACTCGACGCCATCCGCGAAGACGCGAATTCGGGCCTGAAGATCGGCACCACCCGCCGCGGCATCGGGCCGGCCTATGAGGACAAGGTGGGGCGCCGCTCGATCCGGCTCATCGACCTTGCCGAACCGGAAACGCTGATGCTCAAGATCGAGCGGCTGCTGACCCATCACAACGCGCTCAGGCGCGGCATGGGACTGGACGAGATCGAGCCCCAGACGATCCATGACGAACTCACCTCGGTCGCCGACCAGATCCTGCCTTTCATGGATCAGGTCTGGCGTGTACTGGATGAGAAGCGCCGGACTGGTGCCCGTATCCTGTTCGAAGGCGCGCAGGGCGCGCTGCTGGACAACGACCACGGTACCTATCCCTTCGTCACCTCCTCCAACACTGTGGCGGGCCAGGCTGCGGCCGGCTCGGGCCTCGGCCCGACGGCGATCGGCTATGTGCTCGGCATCACCAAGGCCTACACCACGCGTGTCGGTGAAGGCCCATTCCCCTGCGAGCTGGACGACGAGGTCGGTCGTCACCTGGCCACGGTCGGCCGCGAGGTCGGCGTCAACACTGGTCGCCCACGTCGCTGCGGTTGGTTCGATGCCGTTCTGGTTCGTCAGACGGTCAAGACATCGGGCATCACCGGCATCGCGCTCACCAAGCTCGATGTTCTGGATGGGCTGAAGGAGATCAAGATCTGCGTCGGCTATGAACTCGACGGCCAGCGGATTGACTATTTGCCTGCCTCAATGCGGGCACAAGCAGCGGTTAAGCCGATCTATGAAACACTTGAGGGATGGTCGCAAACGACTGCCGGGGCGAGAAGTTGGGCCGAATTGCCGGCGCAGGCTGTGAAATACGTGCGTTATATTGAGGAATTGATCGGTGCGCCGGTAGCGCTCCTCTCCACCAGTCCGGAGCGGGACGACACCATACTTGTGACCGATCCATTTGAAGATTAATTGTCAAAGACCTGACGGGCCCACTGATTTGCGAGGGCCCGCCCTGGAAACGAACGACAGGTTCGATTGAAGCATGGCAGATTTCGTTGCGGTTCTGAAAAAGACGCTCGACGGGCTCGGCGAGACGACGCCGGACGTGCGTGCCAAGGTCTATGACAAGGCGCGCACCACCATCGAGAGCAAGCTGGCAGCAATCAATCCGCCGCCGCCCGCTGCGGTTGCTGATCGGCAGCGCAAGGCACTCGAGGATGCGATTGCCACGGTAGAGAAAGATTATACAAAGACCGCACAACCGCTCGATCCGCTTGCGGAACTTGAGAACATCTTCTCCTCGATCGACCGCAATCGGACCCAGCAGAGCCACGCACGACCTGCGACGAAAACCGAGACCACGGCGCCCACACCGCAACCGTCAGCGCCTGCTCGCGCGGAAGAACGTCCCGTACAGCCGTCCTGGCAGCGACAGCAGCCTGAGGCACGTCAGCCCGATCCGAAACCCGAACCGGTTCAGGTTCCCAGATCGGAGCCAGATCTGCCTGGCTCGAAGTCGGCTGTGGAGCCTGTCTGGCCAAAGCCGAAGGTTGAAACCAAGCCGATTTTCGACCTCGGTAACCCGGCATCCTCGCCACCCGAGCGCCCGCTGGCGCAGGCCTTCGAAGCCAACACGCGGCGTGAAGCCGAACGGGCGACCCAGGATTCCGTCTTCAGGGGTCAGTCTCTCGACGACGATGTCGCGGATGAAACCTTCGACGACATCGAGGAGCCCGAACAGAAGCGTGGATTCAGCCGCATCATCGCTGCGGTCGTGGCGCTGGCGGTCCTGGGGGGCGGTGGTTATGGCATCTGGCTGAACAGGGACGCCTTCAAGGACATGTTCGGCCTGAACAAGACCGAGACGGCAGACAACAAGCCAGCGCAGCCAGCGACACCGGCGAAGCCTGCGGAACAGACTCCGGCCCAGCCGAACACGGCTGCAAACCCGCCCCCTGCTCCGGCAGCAGAAAATGGCGAGCCGCAGAAACTCACCCAGCGCCTGCTGCCTGATGGCAAGGAGACGGACCCTGGCCGCGCCGGTGGTTCCGCAAGCGTTGGCGAAGGCACATCCATCGTCGCGCTGACCACGCCACCGCCCGCGACACCGCCAGCCCAGGCGCAACCCGCACAGGGACAGCCTTCGGCTTCCGGCACCGAAACGCCAGCAGTTCCTGGGACGACGACGCCCACACCGGAAGCAGGCAACCAACCCATTGCCATTCCGGTTGGCCAGAAGGCGATCTACTACGAAGAACGCACCAGCTCGGCTGAAGGATCGGCCCAGCCTGGCAACATCGTCTGGTCCGTGGTCCAGGAATCGCCAGGCGGCGATGCGCCTCCCGAGCCGGCGATCCGTGCCGAAGTGACGGTGCCGGCCAAGGACGTGCAGTTGCGCATGACCATCCGCCGCAACGCCGACCAGACCCTTCCGGCCAGCCACATCATCGAGATGATTTTCCTCACCCCCCAAGGCTTCGAAGGCGGTGGCATCGACAACGTGCTGCGCATCGCCATGAAGACATCCGAGCAGGAAGCCGGCAGCCCGTTGATCGGCGTGCCCGCCAAGATCGCCGATGGCTATTTCCTTGTCGCGCTGAACGATACCAAGGCCGACCAGGATGCCAACCTGACCCTTTTGCGCAACCAGGAATGGATCGACATCCCCGTTGTCTACAAATCGGGACGTCGCGCGCTGATAACGATGGAAAAGGGCCTGCCCGGCGACAAGGTTTTCGATGACGCGATCAAGGCCTGGCAGGCGAAAACGTCCGGTTGATTGCCGTCGCGGCGGTTTGCCGCGGTTCGGCCATACGCTCAGGTCACTGCAATTTCAGTAGCTGCTAGGCAGTCCCAGGCGCGCCCAATCCGCCTGCGGGATGGGAACTCCGACACGGAAATTAAAGGACAGCACCCGTGTCACACCGGTATCGACCTCGCATCTGAAGCCAAGCCTGTACCAGGCCGTGCTCGTGCGAAAGGCGGCATCTGGGACGTCCAGGACATTGCCCGCCTTGAGTGGAATAAGCGGGTACAGTTCGAGGGGGTAAGAGGCGGCCAGCAGTTGCTTCTCCAATACGCTTGCGCAGAGTTTGCCAGCCCGTTGATCACGAGGCACTCCAGCCATGGAGGTCGTCGCAAAGGGGTCGCCGGTCGCGCCTTGCGCATAGAGCCGCCGAACCCCTGGGAGACTGGGATCGCCCTGCGAAGAGGCGACAGCCACGTCAGTGGAGCCTGACTTTTTGGCGCCGGCGCGTGCCGGCTTGGCGACCCTTGCGGGCCTGGGCTGCGGCGTTGCAGCGGCCATAGGAAGCTTGATTTGGCCGGCATCGTCGGTCGCTGCTTCCTGCGTATCAGCACCGTCTGCCTCGACTTCCTGCTTGTCTGGCTTCGGTGCACCTGCATCCTTTAATGCGTTTGCAGCCTCCGCAACCTTTTGTGGAGCTTCACGGTTCCCCGCCGGCTCTTCCTGTTTCGGGAGATTTGGCGTGGCTAAAGATTCACGCTCACTATCTTTCACGGCACCGGACTGCTTCGAGTCGTCATTCTTCATCGGCGACGCAGAGCTTTCCTGCGCGCTGTTCCCATCAAGGGATTGCTTTGGACCAGTGTCCTTGACACCGAACTGGAAGACAGGCTCCAACACCGGGAACGATGAGGACTTTCGCGGTGCCGGCGGCTTTTCAACTTTCTGCTCGAGCGGTTTTTCAACCGTCGGTTCCGGCGGCTTTTCGAGCTTGGCTTCCTTTGGCGCCGGAACCGGTTTCGGCTTCACCTGTTTGGGCGGCGGCACCATCACGACATTGACCGCTCCATCGTCCAGCAACTGCTGAGGCAGTCTCGACGAGCCGTAGACCAGAAGCGCGATGATGAGCGCATGCAGGATCAGCGATGGGGCCAAGCCCCACAGCAGACCGCCATCATGTTCTCGTGCCTCGCTGCTCATCTTCATCGATCTGGGACGAAATAGCGGCGACATCAAGTGTACGCGCCATCACATCTCGAACGGCGCACACGACGATACCGTCAGAGGAATGTTTGTGGCTGCAGCCCGCAAACCACGAGCAGAGCGAGTGTGAAGCGGTTCAACGATCCGGCAGGAAGGCCGGTCCGACGACGCGCACGGCGCGGTCTGATGCAGGTTCCTCCATCAATGCCAGCGGCGTGGGCGTATTGCCGTCTATCGGGCCGGCAGCCGACAAGCCCGTCAGATCCTGTGCCGGTCTTCCGGTCGGCAACGGAATCACGGCGTTTTCCATATTCCCCGGTGTCACCGTGCGCGCGCGCATTTCGTTGACCCGGCTATAATAACGACGCAGGTCGCAGCTCTTGAAAGCCTCGGCATCGCGATAGCGAAACGCTGTTGGCAGTTCCTTGTAGGGTTTGCGTTCGGCGACCGAGATCATCTCGTCCGTTTCCAGGCTGGGGTCGGTCAAGGCGAACACCTCCATGCCCGGATCGTCGCAGATGAAACGGCATTGGTCGGCGGTATCCTTCAGGTCCGTGCCCCTGGCGAATTGCGACTTCGGCGCCGGGAAGAAATAACCGTCCGAAGGCCGCACGCAATAAAGCATCGAGGCGCTGCCGATCGACATCGGCCCTGGAGTGGCGTCGCGCGCCGCCTGCCGCTCGCGCCGCTCCGGCGCGCAGCCAAGCGCAAGATAACGAGCCTGCAGGACGGATGGGTCGCGTCCGCCGCTGCTTGCCGCCATCTGCTTCAGCACATCCGCCCGCATGCGCGCCAGATCACCACAAGGGTCGAAGAAACCGCCGGAACTCCGGCCCGAACACTGCCGCCGCCGCTCCAGCGCCTGGATGGCCACCAGCTGTCGCCGCAACTGCGCCTGTTGCGGGCTGACGCCGCCACTGCCGCCGCTGCGGATCTGACGCGCCAGCGACGAACATTCGTCCGCGAATGCAGAGGAAGTCACGGCTGCCCCGAAAGCGAAGATGCCGATCAGCAATGCCGAAAGTGAATGCAACCGGGTACCGCCGCGACAGCTGAAGGAAATGGAGCCCCCACGCATGAAGCAGCTCAAACCAATCTCAAGAATACGCATACCTGCAACGCCTTGATACGAACCGGATTTCTCAGCTTGGCATCAAGCTATACCAACGTTACGGCCTTATGAAAGTACTTCATAATATATCGAACAATGTGGTTACGCGCAGAATGCAGCGCAGGTACCATCCGTTAAGCATAATCAATGAGAGGGCCGACGTCAGAAGCAGCTTTGACCGAACCGGGGCGTGTTAACACGCCCTAGATGCCTGAGCCGTATAGTTCCTCTTCGCTGCCTTCCCAAGGCCCCGGCATGTCAGCCAGGGTGCTTGTGTTCGCATTGGCGCTTGGCAACGGCATCCAGCATTTCAGCTCAGGGTCGGCATACTCGATCATGTGGCCAGGATAGGAATCGTTCGCGCGCCATCCTTCCATGCCGAACTGGTCGGCCCGCGCCCAGTAGGCGACGTCGACCTCCGCAGGTCCCTGTTCGGATGACCTGACCGTGACCAGGACACGGCTGCCGTCCTTCGGCGCGCTCGACATGTGTCGCCAGCCGGTCGGTTCTGCCATCGAATTCCTCCTCCGTCAGCCAGAGCAATTCCAGCAAAAATGCGCAGCGGTTTTGCGTCCGGAATTGCGTAAAACAAAGAGCAGAGTGTTTCCGTGAAAAAACGCTCCAACGATTACGACGACAACGGTAGCACGATCCGCCCTGCCAAGATCAATGCCAGATTTGCCGATTGTGGAATAAGGTTCCGACGACCGAAGCCGCGCTTCAGCCTTCCAACTCCTCGCGCAGCATTTCCAGTTCCAGCCATTCCTCCTCGAGGGCGGCGAGCGTCGAGCGTTCCTTGTCGAGCGCCGCGATCGTCTTCTGGAATCCAACCGCATCCCGTTCATAGAAAGCCGGATCGGCGATGTTGTTTTCCAGCCTGGCGATCGATGCCGTTACCGCCTCGATCTTCTTCGGCAGATTTTCCAAGGCAAATTTCTGCTTGAAGGAGAGCTTCCTGAGCGGCTCTTTCGGCGCTTCTGGGCGTGGCTTTTCGGCCTTCGGCTCGGCGGATTGGCCATTGCGGGCCTTGCGGTCTTCGAGCTTCGTGCCACCGCGCTGCGCCAGCATGTCGGAATAACCGCCGGCATATTCCACCCAACGACCACCTCCGTCCGGCGCGATCACGCTGGTGACCGTTCGATCGAGGAAATCGCGATCGTGGCTGACCAGGATAACCGTGCCGGCAAAGCCGGCCACCAGTTCCTGCAGCAACTCCAGCGTCTCCATGTCGAGATCGTTGGTCGGCTCATCCAGGACGAGAAGATTGGCCGGCCGCGCCAGCACACGGGCAAGCAGCAGCCGTGCCCGCTCACCGCCCGAAAGCTCCCGCACCGGCGTGCGTGCCTGCTCCGGCTTGAACAGGAAGTCCTTCATGTAGGACACGACATGGCGCTGCTCGCCGTTGATGACGAGGTTCTCGCCGCGTCCATCCGTCAGATAATGGGCCAGCGTCTCTTCCGGATCAGCTGCCTCACGCTTCTGGTCGAGTGCAGCAATCTCGAGATTGACGCCCAGCCGCACCGTACCGGCATCGGGCTTCATCTCTCCGGTCAGCATCTTCAGGAGCGTCGTCTTGCCGGCACCATTGGGACCAACCAGACCGACACGGTCGCCACGCTGGATACGCGTCGAAAAATCTTTCACCACGGTGAGATCACCGAAGCTCTTCTCGATGCTCTTGGCTTCGATCACCAGCTTGCCGGATTCGGCAGCGTCACTTGCCACCAGCGTTGCCGTGCCTTCGGCGCCGCGATGGCCGCGGAAACGCTGGCGCATCGTCTGCAGTTCACCCAGCCGGCGCATGTTGCGTTTGCGTCGTGCAGTCACGCCGTAGCGCAGCCAGTGCTCCTCGCGCACGATCTGCCGGCCGAGCTTGTGCTGATCGCGCTCTTCTTCTTCCAGAACCTGGTCACGCCATTCCTCGAAATGGGCGAAGCCCTTTTCCAGCCGGCGTGTCTGGCCGCGGTCGAGCCAGACGGTGGCACGTGAGATGCGCTGCAGGAAACGACGGTCGTGGGAAATGACGATCAGGGCTGAGGAGGTGCGGGCCAATTCCTCTTCCAGCCACTCGATGACGGCGAGGTCGAGATGGTTGGTGGGCTCGTCAAGCAGCAGGATATCGGGTTCCGGCGCCATGACACGAGCCAACGCGGCACGACGCGCTTCACCACCAGAGAGATCGGCGGGACGCTCCTCGCCGCTGAGGCCCAAGTGTTCCATCAGATAGGTCGCGCGATATGGGTCGTCGGCCGGTCCCAGTCCCGCCTCGACATAAGCGCGCACACTGGCAAAGCCGTCCATGTCGGGAACTTGCGGCAGATAGCGCACGGTTGCCGTCGGCTGGCGAAACACCTCGCCGTCCTGCGCCTCGATCATGCCGGCGGCAATCTTGAGCAATGTCGACTTGCCGGAACCATTGCGGCCGACCAGGGCGATCTTGTCCCCGGGAGCGGCCACGAGTTCCGCACCATCGAGCAGGGGCGTGCCGCCGAAGGTTAGCTTGATACCGGTCAGATTGAGAAGGGGCGGCGCCATATCAGCTTTCAGGGAGTGGGGAAGGATGGGCGAGCAAGAGCGCGCGGCCACTGCCAAGCGCGATTTCAAGCCTACCTTTGACGGCATTGGAGATGGTGAGAGACGAACCGAAGGGCATTTCCACTTTATGCAGCGGCCATTTGGCGCCCTTGATGGTGAGGTCCGTGAGCTTCGAAAAGCCGAGTACGGAAAACAGCGTCCCTTCGTCATAATCGAAGGTCTTGGCCTGGCCGGGCAACACCGGAATGCCTTCCTGCGCACCACTGGTCAGAAGCACGTCTATTCCCTGTTCGGCCAGCCTGAGCGCCAAAGCCAGATGCAGGAACGCGTGATCGGCACGGGCGCCGCCGAAGGCGCCGACCAGGTTCATTTTCGTGGCGCCGCATTTAAGCGCGATCGAGACCGCGAGTTCCCCGTCCGTTGAATCCTTCTCGGCCGGAAACCGTTCCTGCGGTACCTTTGCCAGATGCGCCGGCAGATGGGCCGGCGCGGAATCGAAATCACCCACCCACAACTCAGGCAGAAGCCCCAGCATATCCGCATGACGGATGCCGGAATCGGCAGCAATCACACGCGTGCCGGCGGCCTGGGCCGCCAGACGCGGCGTGTGGATGACCTCGCCGCCCAGCAGGAGAGTGAATGTGCTCATGGGCGTCGCCCTTACCAGCCCGCATGCGGAAACGGAAGTGCATGCGAGACACCGGCGTTCGCACTCGATCTGATCCGGCAAACTAAGGCTTGCACGCCACCCCTGCCCGCTTTATGTCTCAGGCCGCTCTAACGGGGTGCCAGATCGCGGCTTCGCGAACTGGCTGAGAGGCGAAATGCCAACCCGCTGAACCTGATCCGGCTTGTACCGGCGGAGGGATTAGACGCTAGCCAAAAGCGCCAGTTCCCTTGTCACGAAGTGAAGGAGGCGCGGATGCGCAAAACTATGTCTGCTCTGATTTCGGCTCTCGCGCTTGCTGTCGCCACGCTGCCAGCGGCGGCGAAAGACAAGCTCACCGTCTACACCTATGAAAGCTTCACCGCCGAATGGGGTCCTGGCCCCCAGGTGAAAAAGGCGTTTGAGGCGGAGTGCGATTGCGAGGTCGACTTCGTCTCGGTCGCGGATGGCGTAGCCCTGCTCAACCGTGTCAAGCTGGAAGGCGCTGCCACAAAGGCCGATATCGTGCTTGGCCTCGACACCAACTTGACCGCGGACGCCAAGGCAAGCGGGCTGTTCGTGCCGCACGGCACGACACCGGCACTCGACGTTCCAGGCGGCTGGAACGACGACACTTTCGTTCCCTACGACTACGGCTATTTCGCGGTCGTCTATGACACAGAGAAGTTGAAGACCGCGCCTGCCAGCCTCAAGGGTCTCGTCGAGGGCGATGTATCGCAGAAGATCGCCATCCAGGATCCGCGCACCTCAACACCGGGTCTCGGTCTGCTGCTCTGGGTGCGCTCGGTCTATGGCGACAAGGCGCCGGAAGCCTGGGCGAAACTGAAGAACCGCGTGCTCACCGTCACGCCAGGCTGGAGCGAGGCTTATAGCCTCTTCACCAAGGGCGAAGCCCCGATGGTGCTGTCCTACACCACCTCGCCTGCCTACCACATGATCGCCGAAAAGACCGATCGTTATCAGGCTGCCTCCTTCTCTGAAGGCCACTACCTCCAGGTCGAGGTGGCCGGCGTCACCACCACAGGCGCCAAGAATCCGCTGTCCGGGAAGTTCGTGGCCTTCATGACCAGCCCGAAATTCCAGGATGTCGTTCCCGAGACCAATTGGATGTTCCCGGCCGGCAAGATGGACAAGCCACTCGATCCCGCCTTCGAGACGCTGGTAAAGCCGGCCAAGACCCTGGCTTTCAGCCCGGAAGAGGTCGCGAAAAACCGCAAGGCCTGGGTGGACGAATGGCTGACCGTGATGAGCAAGTAGGACCGGAGACGAAACCCTTGTCTCGTCAGCCTGCGCATCCCGTTGCCTTGCGAGACACCCGCATTGTTGCAGGTATAGCCGCACTGGCCTTTGTCGCCGTTCTGATCGGCGGTGCTTTCCTTGGCCTTGTCATCGAAAGCGCCGGCGATTTTTCCGGTGCGGCAGCGGCCTTCGATTCCTATCTCTTCCGGGTCGTCCGCTTCACCCTATGGCAGGCTGCGCTGTCGACGGCTTTGTCGGTGGTATCGGCATTGTTCGTCGCACGAGCGCTGTCGCGTCACCCCGTATTTTTTGGCCGCAGCTTCATTCTGCAGCTGTTCGCAATACCTCTGGCACTGCCTGCTATCGTTGCAGCGCTCGGGGTGCTCGCTCTCTACGGCCGCGCCGGCTATTTCGCGGGTCTCTTGACGACCGTCGGGGGAGAGAACTGGCCAGGCGTATATGGCCTTTCCGGCATCCTTGTCGCCCATGTCTTCTTCAACCTGCCGCTTTGTGTGCGCTTGTTTCTCGAAGCGCTGCAGACCGTTCCGGCTGACCAGTGGCGGTTGGCCAGCCAGCTTGGCATGAGCACACGCCCCGCTTTCCGCTTCATCGAATGGCCGGCGCTGAGACAGGCTCTGCCCGGCGTCGCCGGTCTCGTCTTCATGCTGTGCATCACCTCCTTCACCATCGTGCTGATCCTCGGTGGTGGGCCGCGCGCGACCACGCTGGAGGTTGCCATCTATCAGGCGCTGCGTTTCGACTTCGATCCCGCGCGCGCGGTGGCACTGACGCTGCTGCAGATCCTGCTGACTTTCGCGGTTGTGGCGCTGCTATCCCGCCTCGGAGCCAACACCGCGGCCGAGAGCGGCCTTTCGGTTGCTCCACGCCGCTATCTGTCGATAGGCAGGAGTGAAACCATACTGAATGCCTTGCTCGTCATGCTGGCCTTGCTGTTCGTCGGCGGACCAATGATGGCAACCATAGCCGCCGGGTTGCAATCCGACCTTGCCCGTCTCGCCGGTGAACGCGCCGTGCATCTAGCCGTCGCCACCAGCGCGGCACTTGCCTTGCTGTCTGCCCTGCTTGCGACCATCCTTTCCGTGTCGCTGGCAATGGCACGGCGCGGCCTGGCTACCGAGCGCGGCAGAAAAAACCGTGGGCCGCTGCTGGAATATCTCATCGACACCGGCGCCGGCTTCGTGCTCGTCGTGCCGCCGATCGTCATTGGTGCCGGCTGGTTCTTGGCTTTGCGCCACGTCGGCAGCGTTTTCGCGATTGCCCCCGTCATGGTCGTTGCGGTGAACGCCATCATGGCGATGCCATTCGCGCTACGTGCCATCCGCCCAGCCTATGATGCGGCCAGCGAACGACATGAGCGGCTCTGCGCCCAGCTTGGCATCACCGGCTGGGCGCGGTTGAGGTTGATCGACTGGCCAGTGCTGCGACGTCCGCTTGCCACCGCTTTTGCCTTTGCCATGGCTCTTTCACTCGGCGACCTCGGTGTCATCGCGCTCTTCGGGTCAGATACTCTGCAGACATTGCCCTATCTTCTGCTTGCCCGCATGGGCAGCTATCGTACCGCTGACGCCGCCGGGTTGGCCCTGCTGCTGGGTCTGGTGTGTTTTGCATTGATCCTGCTTGCCGACCGGCTCGGAAAGGAACGCTCTTTATGACTGCCGATGTGCCGGCTCGACAGGGTGTACCGCTACACCTGGACAGAACGACCTTCAGCTATGGCGAAACCAGTCTCGCTTTCGACGTCGAATTTCCTGCCGGCGAAATCACTGCAGTGATGGGTCCAAGCGGCTCCGGCAAGTCGACCTTGCTCAATCTCGTGGCAGGGTTCGAAACCCCTCTTTCGGGGAATGTCCTGATCGATGGCAGGGATTTCAGTTCCGCTTCGCCGTTCGAACGACCGGTTTCCATGGTCTTTCAGGAGAACAACCTGTTCGCCCATCTCGACGTCTTCAGCAATGTCGGGCTCGGTATATCGCCTTCGCTTGCACTCACACCAAGGGACCACAAAGCCATCGCCGATGCGCTCGCCCGCACAGGCCTGGCAGGCAAGGAAAAAAGGCTGCCGCGTGAACTTTCAGGTGGAGAACGTCAGCGCGTTGCGCTTGCCCGCGCCCTGGTCCGCGACCGGCCGGTACTTCTGCTTGATGAGCCCTTTGCTTCGCTTGGCCCCGCTCTGCGGGAAGACATGCTGGATCTGGTTGCTGCCGTTCAGACCGAGCGGAAAATGACCACGCTTTTTGTCACGCATCAGCCCGAAGACGCACGGCACGTCGCTGCTCATGTCGTTTTTCTGGAAAACGGCACAGTCGCTGCAGCCGGCAAGGCCCGCGATTTCTTTTCCTCCAATGGTCCCGCAGCGTTCCGGCGGTATGCCGGAGCCATGAACGAACGTTAGAGCGTTTCCGTTTTCCACGGAAACGCTCTATTCCGGACGGAAAACCGCTACGCACTTTTCCTGGAATTGCTCTGGAGCGCCCCGCGTCCATCTGGACGGGCAAAGGACACTCTAACGTTTTGAATCTACGAACGCCAGGCAGAACGCGGCCACCGCCAAATTTTGACTGGTCCTGACCAGTGAAAATCTGGAACGGATTTTGCGACTCAGGCATTTGTCTTGCCCGGAAGCCGACATAATTTGCGGTCAAACCGGTTTGGGGGCATCATCGTCCTTGCTTGCCAATCTGCTTCGCGTGTGGCTAGGTCCGCACAAGATGGTCTGGCACAATCGCCGATTGCCCGTCGAGACGAAAGGAAGCCGACCTGTCGACCGGCTTGGACATGAGCTGCAAGAAAGCCCCGGCGCGCGTGCTCGCGCTGGTCGGGATCGTTTTTGCGCTCGCCTCCTGCCAGTCTGTGATCCCGAGCTCGGTTGAGGAATCCGGCTTCCAGCCCTCGAACAGACCCATCACCGTCGACAATGCGCAGGCCAACAGCCGCCTTGCCGATCTCGCCAAGGCGCAGCACCCGCGCATCCTCGCCACCTATGGCGGCGAGTATTCCGATCCGAAGCTGGAACGCATGGTCGCCAAGATCGTCGGCAGGCTGACGGTGGTATCGGCCAATCCGACGCAGACCTATCGCATCACAATCCTCAACTCGCCCAACGTCAACGCGTTCGCGCTGCCGGGCGGGTATCTCTACATCACCCGCGGACTGCTGGCGCTCGCCAACGACTCATCAGAAATCGCGGCCGTGATCGCACATGAGATGGGCCACGTTACCGCCAATCACGGACTGCAGCGCCAACAGCTGGAAGCCGAGGAAGGTCTCGCTACCAAGGTCGTTTCCGACGTGCTTGGCGACAATCCGAACGCCAAGGCCGCCCTCATCCGCGGCAAGCTGAGGCTCGCGCAGTTTTCGCGCAACCAGGAACTGGAGGCCGACGCCATCGGCATCAAGTCGGTCGGCGAAGCCGGTTACGATCCTTACGCGGCGGGCCGCTTCCTGCAGTCGATGGCCTCCTATGCCGGCTTCCGCTCGGTCAGCGGCGCGACCGACGCCAGCCTCGACTTCCTCGCCACCCATCCGAACACACCGCAGCGTATCGATCTGGCGCAGCGCCATGCGCGGATGTTCGGCCAACCTGGCTTCGGCACGCGCGATCGCGACTCTTATCTCGCCGGCATTGACGGCCTCCTCTATGGCGACACGCCCGAGGAAGGTTATGTGCGCGGCAACACCTTCCTGCACCCCAAGCTCGGTGTCTCTTTTGCAGTGCCGGACGGCTTCGTCATCGACAATTCGGCAGCTGCCGTCACCGCCACCGGCCCCGGTGATATGGCGGTGCGTTTCGACGGTGTGACCATCGACAAGGATATTACGCTGCCGGACTATATCCGCAGCGGCTGGGTTGCTGGCCTTGACGAAGCCAGCGTCCGCCAGGAGACGATCAACGGCAATGAAGCCGCTGCCGCCAAAGCCCGTGCTGACGGCTGGCAATTCGATATCGTCGTCATCCGCGCCAACGGCCAGGTCTACCGGTTGCTCACCGCCGCTCCTGCTGCCGGTACATCGCTCGAGCCTGTCGCACGCTCGGTGAGCAGCACCTTCCGTGTTTTGAGCCCTTCCGAGAAGGCAGCTTTGAAGCCGCTGCGTATCCGCGTCGCCACTGTGCGGCCGGGTGAGACCATCGGCACCTTGTCGGCGCAGATGGTCGGCGTCGATCGCAAGCTCGACCTGTTCCGCGTGCTCAATGCGATGGGTCCTGGTGCGACGGTTTCGACCGGCGACAAGGTCAAGATCGTTACCGACAGATAGCGCACACGGCCTACAGGTCTGCGTAACCTACAGCCTGGCTTCGGCGTCTTCCCTTGCTTCTGCGTTCTCTCCGGCGACGTTCGCGCGCAGGCGCGTGAATACGGCCCGGACCAGCTCAAGTTCGTCCTGGCCGATTCCGGCTCGCAATTGCCGGTCAAAGGCGATTGCCGTTTCGCGCAGGCGCAGGAACAATGCCTCGCCGCTTGGCGTCAACTCGACCAGATGCTTGCGCCGATTGGCGGGATCGCGGCGACGTGTCAGCAAGCCGTCTGCCTCCATCGCATTGAGATGATGGGTCAGCGTCGCGCCTTGAACGCCGACCGATTCCGCGAGCTGGCGCTGATGCCCGAATTGTCGCGATTTCACCGAAATCAGCACGGACCACACCGGCAGGGATCCCCCGCTGGCGATCATCGCATCGTCCAGGGCACGCCGGACGATTTTCGCGGTTTGGGCGAGGTCGAGACCGATTGGCTTGGCGGAGAGTTCGAACATGGCCGGAACCTAAAGCAACTCCAGGAAAAGTGTGTAGCGGTTTTCCGTCCGGAATTGCGTCAAAACAAGGAGTTAGAGCCGGACGCCGTTTCCAAGAAACGGTGAACCGTTCTAGCACAGATAGGATCAACGTCTAATAGATTGACATCTAACAATTAGATATCTATTAATTGATCATCGTCGATTTCGTGGAGATCTCCGACATGCAGTACGTTTTCATGATCACATTGGCTTTGCATGTCATGTCTGGCGTGTTCTGGGCCGGCTCGACTTTCGTGCTGGCACGGACCGGCGATGGCCGGATGGCGATATCGCTGTTCGGACCACAGATGGGTGCAGCCACCACGGCTGTCCTGTCAGGTGCTGTCCTTTGGTATCTCTTTCACGGCACCGGCTATTTCGGCACGCAGGAGCAGATCCTGGCTGTGGGTGCGGTTGCGGCGATCGCTGCCGCGGGCGTTCAGGGCGCTTTGGTTGGGCGGTCGCGCCGCGTCACTCCGCAGGATGATGCGACCGGTCCTCTGGGACAGGCGGTACGCGGCGAACGCCTCGCCGCAGGCCTGCTCGCCATCACCGTCATTGCCATGGCAATCGCTCGAGTGGCTTGAAGCCAGCGGATCGGTAAACGATCAGGCCGCGAGAAACTCCGGGTTCTGCTTCACCAGCGCCAGCTTCAGCTTTTCCAGCGCGCGCACCTCAATCTGCCGGACGCGCTCCTTGGAAATGCCGAGCGTCTCGCCAAGCTCTTCCAGGGTCGCGCTTTCGTCGCCCAGCCGACGCTGCTCGATGATCCGCAGTTCGCGCTCGTTCAAAGCCGCCAGCGCCTGCTTCAGCCAACCGGAACGGCGCTCGACGTCGATCGTGTCACCGACGATCTCGTCGGGGAGCGGCCCATCCGAAACCAGGAAATCCACGCGCTCGGCCCCCGTTCCGTCGTCAGTCAACGGCGCGTTGAGCGAACTGTCCGGCGCCGACAGTCTTGCATCCATGACGGCGACGTCGGTTTCGGAAACGCCGAGCGCCGTCGAAACCTGGTGGTAGAGAGCCTGGTTGGATAACGCCTCCGTCCCCGAGCCGAGACGGGCCCGCAAGCGCCTCAGATTGAAAAAGAGTGCTTTCTGCGCCGAGCTGGTGCCGCCGCGTACGATCGACCAGTTGCGCAGGATATAATCCTGCATCGAGGCTCGCACCCACCAGCTTGCGTAGGTGGAGAAACGAACTTCACGCCCCGGATCGAAACGGGCGGCAGCCTCGAGAAGTCCAATATGCCCCTCCTGGATGAGATCGGAGACGGGCAGGCCGAAATAGCGAAACTTGGAGGCCATCGCGATAACCAGCCGCATGTGAGCAATGACAATCTGGTTCAGCGCATGCTGGTCATGACCATCCTTCCAGCGGAGCGCCAGATCATGTTCCTGGTCACGTTCCAGGTAGGGAGCGGCCATCGCCGCACGGACCATGATACGTCCTGCATTGTCCTGAAGCATCGTGACTTTCCCGTCTGCCCGTTGAACCTGACCGGACCGACCAAGGTCTGCGTCCAGAGGCGTCCACCAACGTGCCATGCGGGCAATGGTTCCCCGTCCAGCGCCAAAGAACCGGAGCGGCGCGGTTCATCCGCCCGTCAGTCACATTCTAAAAATAGAATAAAATTCCCAAAATCTTTTCATTTTGAAATTTGATTCCTTATTCGCAAGACAAGGTTCTGTCACATTCCAGCACCTCTCCAAAGGTCGACATTGCTGTCCGCCGACATTACGGGATCACAAAAAGATGAAATGGCTGAAATCGCTACTCCTTGCCGGAACCCTGCAGGTCCTGGCTGTAACCGCAGGCCATGCTGGTGCTGACTTCGATCAGATCAAACAGGCGGGTGTCTTCAAGATCGGCACCGAAGGCACCTACGCTCCCTTCACCTATCACGACACGTCCGGCGCGCTGGTCGGCTTCGACGTCGAGATCGGCCGCGAAATCGCGAAGCGGCTTGGCGTCAAGGCCGAGTTCCTCGAAGGCAAATGGGACGGTTTGATCGCCGGCATCGACGCCAAGCGCTACGATGCTGTCATCAATCAGGTCGGCATCACCGAGGCGCGCAAGGCAAAGTACGACTTCTCCGACCCCTATATCGCTTCCAAGGCCGTCCTCATCGTTCGCGACGACAATGCCGAGATCAAGGACTTCGCCGATCTCAAGGGCAAGAAGTCGGCCCAGTCGCTCACCTCCAATTTCGGCAAGATCGCTGAAAAGAATGGTGCCGAACTGGTCGGCACCGATGGCTTCGACCAGTCGATCCAGCTTGTGCTCAACGGCCGCGTCGATGGTACCATCAACGACAGCCTCTCCTTCTTCGATTTCAAGAAGCATAAGCCGGACGCCAAGGTGAAGATCGTGGCGCAGGAGGCCAACGCCGACTATTCGGGCGTCATCGTGCGCAAGGGCGACCCCGAACTGGTCGCCGCGATCAACAAGGCGCTGGCCGAGATCAAGGCCGACGGCACCTACAAGAAGATCTCCGAGACCTATTTCGGCGAGGACGTCTCCAAATAAGTCCCGTTCCGGGCCGGGAATTTTATCCGGCTCACTCAAACAAGGCGGCGTGCCGTTGGCGGCGCGCCGCTTTTGTGTTTTCTGCGATTGTCACGACGTTATAGAACAGGCCCGGAGGGAGAACAGCTCGTGCCGCCTTGGCTACAATTGATGCTGGATTCGCTTGGCCCCCTTCTGTGGGCCGGACTGATTTTCACCATACCGCTTACCCTTCTGTCGTTCGCCTTCGGGCTGGCGGTGGGGCTAGGGGCGGCGCTGCTGCGCCTGTTCGGGCCACGGCCATTGGCGGCAATCGTGCGCTTCTATGTGTGGATCATTCGCGGCACGCCGCTTCTGGTTCAGCTGTTTCTCATCTTCTACGGATTGCCCAGCCTCGGCATCGTGCTCGACGCCTTCCCGGCGGCGCTGATCGGTTTCACGCTCAACATCGGCGCCTATTCGTCGGAGATCATCCGCGCGGTCATAGGCTCGGTGCCGAAAGGACAGTGGGAAGCAGCCTATTCCATCGGCATGACCTGGAGCCAGACGATGCGCCGCACCATCCTGCCGCAAGCCGGCCGGGTCGCAGTGCCGCCGCTGTCCAACACGTTCATTTCGCTGGTCAAGGATACCTCGCTGGCCGCCGCGATCACCTTGCCGGAACTGTTCCAGTCAGCGCAGCGCATTGTCGCTGTAACCTATGAACCGCTGATCCTTTATGTCGAGGCGGCGCTGATCTACCTGGCGATGAGTTCGATCCTGTCGGCATTGCAGGTACGGCTCGAAGCCCGGCTCGGCCGCTATGGCGGCTTCCTGGAGGCACGCTCGTGATCGAACTCTCCAACCTGGAAAAGCGCTTCGGTGACAATGTCGTCTTGAAGGACATCAACGTCGCCATGAAGGAAGGCAGCGTCACCGCGCTTGTCGGCCCTTCGGGCGGCGGCAAGTCGACATTGCTGCGTTGTATCAATCTTCTGGAAATCCCAACCAATGGCGCGGTGAGGATCGGCGAGGAAACGCTGACCTTCCATCCGGGCGGCAGGGTCTCGTCCGGCGATGTATTGAGGTTGCGACGCCAGACCGGCATGGTGTTCCAGAACTTCCAGCTGTTTCCACACCGCACCGCCATCGAGAACGTCATGGAGGGACTGGTGACCGTCTTGAAATGGCCCGCTGATAAGGCACGCGAGCGCGCACTCTCGCTGCTTGAAAAGGTCGGCATGGCGCACAAGGCGGACGCCTGGCCGGCGACCCTGTCCGGCGGCCAGCAGCAGCGCGTCGCCATCGCCCGAGCACTGGCGCCTTCACCACGTGTGCTTTTGTGTGATGAGCCGACCTCAGCGCTCGACCCCGAGCTCGCTCAGGAAGTCGTGGACGTGCTTGGCAAGCTCGCCAGTGAAGGCACCACCATGGTCATGGCGACGCATGATCTGCGTCTCGCCTCCAAAGTGGCACGTGAGGTGGTTTTCCTGGAGGCCGGCATCGTTGTCGAGAAGGGTCCGGTCGAAACAGTGTTCGGCAATCCGCAGCATCAACGCACCAGGCGCTTCATCGCCACATTGAGACAGGAACAGGAAGAGGCGGGCAGCAAGACCTGACCAACATCCTATCACTGGCACGTCTGGGCAGGCGCGTAACGAATGCCTATCTTTGAACGAACATCCTCTGCAACGAACAACAAGCCGCAAAGGCAAGGAGATCATTCATGGACACCCATACCTTCCCCGTCACCCGCACTGATGCTGAATGGCGAGCGCTGCTGACGCCTGAGCAATATCAGGTGATGCGGCACCACGGCACGGAACGGCCGGGAAGCTGCGCACTTCTCTATGAAAAGCGCGCCGGAACCTTCAAATGCGTCGGCTGCGACAGCCCGCTGTTCGAAGCCAAGCTGAAGTTCGAGAGCGGCACCGGCTGGCCGAGCTTCAATGACCCCGTCGAAGGTTCGGTCGAGACCACGGTCGACCGCAGCTACGGCATGGTACGCACCGAGGTGCATTGCGCCACCTGCGGCAGCCATCTCGGCCATGTCTTCGAAGACGGCCCGCCGCCGACTGGCTTGCGTTATTGCATCAATGGCGTGGCGCTGACCTTCGAGCCAGCCTGAAAACGACCGCACGCACTCCGGCCCTTTCGTATCGCCTCCGGCTGACCCGAAACGGTTCACCGTTTCACGGAAACGGTGAACCGTTTTATTTTTTTGACGCAATTCCGGACGGAAAACCGCTACGCACTTTTCCTGGAATTGCTCTATGTCCCTTCTGTGGGTTGGGGAGCCGGAGGAGAGAATGACGTATTTCATGTGCCTGCAGTGCGGCGTGCAATTCACCGAAAGCGAACTGCCGCCGGAACATTGCCCGATCTGCGAGGACGAGCGCCAATATGTGCGCTGGGAGGGTCAGGCCTGGACAACTTTTGACGACCTCGCCAGGACCCATATACTGGTGGTGAGAGACGACACCGGCGTGCTCGCTTTCGGTATCGAGCCGCGCTTTGCCATCGGACAGCGCGCTCTGCTGGCTGAAACACCCGATGGCAACGTGCTGTGGGACTGCGTCAGCCTGATCAGCGATGAAGCGGTAGCCGAGATCAAACGCCGCGGTGGCCTGCAGGCGATCGCCATATCGCACTGCCACTACTACTCAGCGATGATCGAGTGGAGCGAAGCCTTCGGTGGAATACCGATCCATATCCACGTCGACGACCGCCAATGGGTGATGCGGCCGCATCCGTCGGTTGCCTTCTGGGAAGGCGAAACACTTCCCCTCAATCCGTCGCTGACCTTGATCCGCTGCGGTGGTCATTTTGCCGGTGGGCAGGTGCTACACTGGAAGCGCGAGGGCGCCAGCGCCATCCTCTCCGGCGATATCCTGCAGGTGGTGCCGACGCGACGACATCTTTCGTTCATGTACAGCTATCCGAACCAGATCCCCCTCAACGCGCGGAGCGTCCAACGCATTGCGGCCGCGGTCGAACCCTTCGACTACGACAATATTTACGGTGCCTGGTGGGGAAGCAACGTTATCGGCGGCGCCAGGGAAGCGATGCGTATTTCCGTGGACCGCTACCTTGCCGCCATCGCATGATCGCGGCTACCGACCTCCATTTTTGACTTTTCCAAGCCAAGCGCCAATTCCGGAAAAGCCATCTCCGGTGCCTGCAGAAGGCAGCACCGGATGCTCATGACGTGGAGCCGGACGCAAGAATTGTCCGATTTTCATCGCGATTTTCCAATGTCTTGAACGAGCTGTCGCCGCCAGCAGAGGAAAGCGGCCGAGCTCCGCAACGCTTCGTTGCAGCAGCGAAAAGCCCGGCATAGAGCACCCGCATAGACATCTCGTTGGCAGATGTCCCGCTGGATCATGGAGATCGAGATGAACCCCGCAATGCAGATGAACCCGATGATGATGAACGGCATGATGCCGATGATGAACCCGATGATGGGTGGCATGCCCATGAACGGTATGATGATGCCCATGATGGGCAACATGATGCCGACGGGTGGCATGATGATGCCCATGATGATGGCCAAGATGACCTGCAAGATGACCGCCAACGGCATGGTCTGCGAAATGATGCCGATGGATGACATGTCCAAGGACATGTTCATGGAATGCTGCAAGCGCATGATGACCATGATGGGCAACGGCATGCCCATGATGATGATGTGCGGCGGCATGGGCATGATGTGCCAGATGGCCTGATCAAGGCCCACACATAGGCGTACCCAGGGCCGGCTCGCCGGCCCTTTCCTATTCAGCCTACCGTCTCGATATAGGTCATGACGAGATAAGCGACGCTTTCCTCGTCCGTCAGGTTGCGATAGCTGTGCGGCACGTCGGCTTCGAACAGGATCGCGTCCCCCTCGAAAAGCTGCCGCGGCGCTTCCCGTCCCGACCGTACTTCCAGCGCGCCCTGGGCGATCACGACATTCTCGACCGTTCCCGGCGCATGCGCGTCCGCATATTCGACATGTCGTCCGGCAAGCCTGAGTTCATAGAACTCGACCTTGCGTTCTCCGTCGAAGGGGAACAGCGCCCGCGTGGTGAACTTGCCGTCGCGCGATGCCAGTATCTTGGCATCCACGCGTTTCAACACGACGGTGCCATGCGTGTTCTGACCGCTCAGCAGCGTGGCAAACGGGACATCGAGCGCCGTCGAGATTTTCCACAACAGGCTGATCGTCGGTGCGCTCTTGCCTGTTTCGATCTGGCTGAGCATGGCGCGGCTGACACCGGAGAGTTTGGCCAGCCGCTCGAGCGAATATCCTTGCCGGGTCCGCAACCGCCTCAGATTCTGCCCGAGCACCAGCGGCAGATCGAAAGCAGGAGGGATGGCACCGCCACCCTGATCGACCACCGCCAGCTCGGTCATTTCAACCCGCCAGGGATGGGGTTCCGACAAAAAGCACGGGAACGAACCAGACCGGCACCCAGGCCATGGCCGGGATGCTCGTCATGGTCAGGAACGATGGATCGGCCTGAAGGCCGCGGATTTCCCGAGCCCTGCGATGGGCCTGCAAATCGATGATTTCCGCTGTCTGAGCCGGCATCTGCCACCACCATTCGTTACAGTGCCAGTCTACACCGCGTTGTTAGCGTGCCGAGAAAGCCGCCTCCATCTTCTCGCAGGAAGGAGAAAAACATTCCACGTCGACCGCGCGACCAAAGGTCGAATCTACCACACCCCGCAGACGTCGCAGGCGAGACGATCAGGTGTTGAAGTCTAAAGCTCGGACGCCAGCACCTCTGTAACCGCTCGCTCGAAGCGACTGGCCTCGGTAACCAACCAGTCCGCCATGGCCGGCCAATTGTCATCGGCGAAGCAGTTGACCCGCCAGATCGCATTGACGCCGAAACCTTGCTCGCTCTGTTCCGGCCTCAGCTTCAGCCTGCTTTCCATCGCAGCCCTGAACGGCTGCAGCCGTCCTTTTGTATCGACGGCACCCAGCCGCTCGTTGCGGCCGAAGAAGACGCCGACGACGCTCTGCTCAGGCGCCACATACATGGTAATGACAAGATTGAATTCCGGCAGGCCGCGCTGCCAGAACCAGGGTCCATGCCTGACCCTTCGGGGACGCTCTGACGGGTGCCGTTCCTCGAACTGCGCCCAGAAGCCCCGATGCCGGAACTCCCTGGCGCTGCGCGCCCCGAAGTCGAGTTCACTCATTCAATCGACCCGTCAAATCTGGGCGAGTTCTTCCAGGCGTTCACCGGGAGCCGCAGTATCCCGCCACCATTGTAACTCTCGCCATTCGCTGTCCGCCCCTACTCTACCTGTCACCACTCGATTCCGAGAACGCAGGCAATCCGAGAGTAGACGACAATGAAACATCCTATGAAAGATACCATCGCAACACCCAACATAGTCACCCGAAGCAGCTACCAGCGCCAGGTGGACACAATCCGGGCCTGGGAGAAAGCACACACCAGGGAAAGCGATGCGATCGCGGCGGCGCGCCGGCGACTGCCGATGGTGGAGGTCGATGGGTCGGCGCGGCTCATCGGCGAAAAAGGTCCGGCAACGCTGCTGGATGCTTTCGAGGGTCGTCGCCAGCTGATCGCCTACTATTTCATGTGGTATCCGGGTCGCCCGGCGCCGGAACAATGCGAGGGTTGCACGCTCTTCACCACGCAGGTCCGCGAACTGTCTCACATCCATTCGCGCGACGTCACCTATGCAACGTTCTGCCAGGGCCCATACGAGGAGAGTGCCCGCTATCGCAACTTCATGGGGTGGGAAATGCCCTGGTACTCGGTCCAGGATTCGGCAGAGATCCTGCTTTCCGGACGCCCGGCAGGAATGATGTATCTCATCTGCTATCTGCGGCAGGGAAACGATGTCTTCGAGACTTATTGGACAACCAGGCGCGGCGTCGAGGTGATGGACAACAGCTATCATTTGCTCGACCTGACGGTCTATGGCCGGCAGGAACTGTGGGAAGATTCGCCGAACGGCTGGCCACGAGGGTGGGGAGAAGGCAAGCACCGCATGCGGACGGGAGGTCGCCCGATCACGCAATGGCCCCGGCTGAACGCGGGGCATTCGGACGACCTCGGCACCTACGGTGTATGATCATCTTGCGTCGATGAATTTCAGCAGTTCCTCACCGCCATGACCCTTGAGGGCGCTGTTCAGTGCCTTCTCGTAGTCGGGTTGCGCATCCCCGAGACGGGAGCGCCCCTTGTCGGTAAGAACCGCGTAGACACCACGCTTGTCGTCGGGGCAAAGGTCGCGAAGGGCAAGCCCGCCGCGTTCCAGGCGCTCGACCATTCGCGATACCGAACTTTGGTTCAGCCGCAGATGCGTGGCAAGGTCTTGCATCCTGAGTTCCGATTTCGCGGATCGCGACAAGATCTGCAGTGCCCGGTATTCCGACAGGCCCAGGCCGTGTTGTCCCTGCAGAACCTCACCAAGCTCGGCCTCGACATTCGCCACGGCATGAATCAGCCTCAGCCATGAATCGCTTTTCTTCGACATGATCTATGGGCTCCGTTTCAAGCAGCCGACGCGAAGCAGAATATGTATGGTCATGCAATAACTGACTCAAGGATGGCACGACGCTATGATCCACGCGAGCTGGAGCGGAATTCCAGAAATGGACGCTGGCCGCCCGGAACAGCGAGCTTCCTGATGACAGGCAGCCGCCAGGTTCGCGGGTCGTTGGCGAAGAGGTGATACGTGCTGCGATAGTCGAAACCATGAGCGGCAACCTCGTCGCGGTCGACGGCATAGAACACTTCCGAAAGACCCGCATGCCACGCGCTCATGTAGCACATCGCGCAGGGCTCTCCCGAAGCGAGAAGTGTCATGCCCGCCAGACGGGTTGTTCCGTGCGAGCGACAGGCATCGCGGATCGCCTCGACTTCGGCATGGGCGGTCGGATCGTGATGCTCCCGGACGCGGTTGACACCGCGTCCGAGGATGGTGCCGTCCCGATCGATGACGAAGGCGATGAACGGGATGCCGCCATCGTGGACATGATCCACGCAACTGGCGATGGCCTCCTCCATGAGTTGCGCATAACGAGCGGGAATACCGGCAACCATCTGATTCATCCCTGGAGCTTTGCGCTGTCGGCGAGCTTCAACCACACGACACCGACGATGATGACTCCAAGCCAGAATGCCTGAACCAGCGTTAGGGGTTGGTCGAGCAGGACGCTGCCGAACGCCGCCGCGCCGACGGAGCCGATGCCCGCCCACGCCGCATAACCGATCCCGACGTCGATGGTCCGCAAGGCGGCGCTGAGGAAGTAAAGCGTGAGCAGGAAGAAGACCAATGCTGCGATCGACCAGCTCGGCACGGTGAAGGCCTGGCTGCCGCCAACACTAAGGGCGTAGCCGATTTCGAAAGCGCCGGCGAGCAGCAGAAGCACCCATGCGCGGCCGGCTCCCCGATGGTTTTCATTGGAGGTTGTCATCTCTGTTTCCTTTTCTGATTCATGAGAATTGAGCAGGATGGACCGGCTGTCAGGCCGCGCCGCTGAGACGCAGACCGACGACGCCCCCAATGACGAGAGCGATTCCGAAAGCCTTTTTCCAGTTCAGCTGCTGTCCGAAGAAAAGTGCGCCCAGGATGACGATTCCCACGCCGGACACCGAAGTCCAGATCGCGTAACCCACGCCGACATCGAAGGTGAGCAGGGCAAGGCTGAGGAAGAAGGTACCAATCGCACCGCTGACGAGCGTAGCGACCGTCCACCAGAGTTTGGTGAAGCCTTTTGCATTGCCTGCGCTGATCGCGACCGCGATCTCGAAGACCACGGCGATCCCAAGATAGAGCCAGTTCATTGTACTTTTCCTTTCGTGACTGATGAGCCGGTGAAGGCATCTGTCGGTGACTGCGCATGGCGGGATCATCTGTTGCCGCGAGCAGCTGTCGATCTCTCCCGCATTGATCTATATATTTGCATGTGCATGCATTTAACAAGCGGATTGCCGTTCAAATTATTTGTATGGGCATGCAAATAAATAAATGACGACACCAGCAAAAGGATGGGCTGGCGGAAACGCTCTATCTCTTTGTTTTTACGCAATTCCGGGCGCAAAACCGCTGCGTTTGCTGGAATTGCTCCAGGCTTTGCTCATGAAGCCGCGTGAGGCTTGCCGACAGCTTTCTGGACAACCGGGATCGTGAGCAAGCCGACGGCCAGGCCGATCAGTCCGGCCGCTCCCGCCGACACCAGAAAAGCGCTCAGTTCACCTGCAACAGGAACGGAGTGCGCCGCCTTTTCCGCTGCAGCCTCAATGAGGTGCGCAGGGGCGTCGTAGCCGAATGTCTCGATGCCATGCACGAGAATGCCGCCGCCAACCCAGATCATGGCAGCCGTCCCGATCGCGGCAAGCGCTTTCAGGAAGTAAGGCATCCCTGTCACGACCCCTCTTCCGAAAGCGCGTAACGCAGCCCCCAACCCGAGAAAACGTCCTTTGGTCCGGGCCAGGGCCAGCCCGAAATCGTCGGCTTTCACGATGATGGCAACGACACCGTAGACCCCGAGGGTGATGCCGATGCCAACCATGGCAAGGATGGCAGCCTGTGTGAGAACACTCGTGGACGGTATTGCAGCCAGCGTGATGGCCATGATTTCCGCCGACAGGATGAAGTCTGTCCGGATCGCGCCTTGAACTTTTTCGTTTTCGAATTTGGCAGGCTCGACCGGGGTATCCGCCTTCGCGCTGCTGTCCTCCTCGGCATGCGGAAAGAAAGCTTCGACCGCCTTCTCCGCGCCTTCGAAGCAAAGATAGATGCCGCCGATCATCAGCAGCGGCGTGATCGCCCACGGAGCCAGCCATCCCAGCAGCAAGGCTGCCGGAAGCAGGAAGATGAGTTTGTTCTTCAGGGAGCCGATCGTGATCTTTGCGATGATCGGCAGCTCGCGTTGCGCCGTAAAGCCGACGACATAACGAGGCGTCACCGCGGCATCATCGATAACCACCCCTGCAGCTTTTGCTCCCGCCTTTGTGGCCTGGGCGGCCACGTCATCGATCGAAGCGGCTGCGACCTTTGCGATCGAGGCAACATCGTCGAGCAGGGCAAGCAATCCGGAGCTCATTCACAATCCTTGTCTGGCGATTGAGTTGACTGTTGTGGTTTAGGATCGATGACCCATTTCACTTTTTCGCCGCTGCCGAAAATGCCTGTTGGATGGCATTTCGCAAGGACTTAATGGCTCGACTTTCACTGCGCCAACTGTGCAGGAACAGCTCAATTTCCAAGGCAGGCTCATCGTCAAGAGCCACCAGTTCGCCTTTCGCAAGCTTGTCGGCAATCAACGGCTCGGGAAGCACTGCCCAACCCGCTCCACGCATAACCGCCGTCTCAATGTCGGCAACGCTTGGTATGTAACATCGAACCGCCGAAAGCGGACTGTTCGTCTTCCTGGCAAGAGCAGCCGAAGTGGGCGTGTCTTCCTTCTCGAAGAATACGACAGGCAGCGTTCCTTCTCGCGCCGAAATGGCCGTGCCCGGCGAAGAAACGGCCCAATATCTCAGCACGCCAATGCGATCGACTTCGCATCCTGGCAAAGGATCCGGCTCGCTCGAAATTGCTGCAGCAACGCTTCCGGCCCGAAGCAACGAACGGGTGCGGGTATGATCCACCGCCAGGATTTCAAGCATATGACAGGTCTCGGCCTGGAACATTATCATTGCTGGAACGAACCAGGAGGCAAGCGAGTCGTGATGGACTGCGACTGTGATCGTACCCGCTTCCGTCATTTGCCCTACCTGCTGCCGCGCCTCATGAAGGAGCAGGTCAATTTGTCGAGCGGTGCGCAAGAGCGCCTCGCCGGACACCGTTAATCGCGTCGGCTGCTCCCGGATGATCAACAGGTCTCCAAACGAGTCCTCCAGCTTCGCAAGGCGCTGAGAAACCGCACTCGCGGTCACGTGAAGCGCCCGTGCCGCAGCTTCCAAGCTGCCATTTTCCGCAATGGCCACCAATGTCGCCAGATCACGCAAGTCCACTTAAGTTCTCCTAAGGGGTACTTAAGATTAATCGTTGGTGCTTGGAGACGCAACGATTTACGCACGTCCGATGGACCATTGCGAGGAAGAAATGAGCCTGTCTGCGCCACTACGACCATTCCTGGATTGGGCGGTGAATACCAACTGGGAGCAATGGGATGAGGTCCAGGCTTCGGTGCTCGGTATTCCATACAGTGAGCATTACTCCGGCGAACCGAGGCCCAACGATCAGGCACTGGCGCCCGAAGCCATCCGGGGTCAGTCCGGGCAGTTTTGTGATGGGCCTCTCCATTGGGATTTCGATATCGGTGGCCCGCTCAGAACGTTTCTGCCGGACGGCGGTCGAGATTGCGGAAACCTCAATCTGGGCGACCAATCGTTCGACGACTACTTTTCAGCAGCTGTGGCGATTTTGAAGCGTCAATTTGCGTCATCGAAGTTCAGCGCAATCCTGGGAGGTGACCACGGCGCAACCGTCCCGGTTGTTCATGCCCTGGAGGCCATCGGGCGCCCTGTGCACCTTGTTCAGATCGATGCGCATATCGACTGGCGGGACGAGGTCGGCGGTATACGCCGCGGATACTCCAGCCCGGTCCGGCGTGCATCGGAGCTCCCGTGGATCAGTGGCATCACGCAAATCGGCATCCGGGGAACCGGAAGCGCTCGCGCGCCGGAGGTGGAAGCGGCCCGGGAATGGGGCGCAAGAATTGTCCCCGCCCGCGAAATTCATGAAGAAGGCCTGTCCCCGATTCTCCGGCATCTCGCAGGCAAAGGGCCTTTTTACCTGACAGTCGACGCTGACGGTTTGGATCCTTCCGTTATGCCAGCTGTTCTCGGTCCGGTTCCTGGTGGTCTGCGCGTCGAACAGGTCCAGCCGATCATAAGGGCTCTGGCCAAGGAACGGCTCGTCGGAATGGATGTGGTCGAGGTCGCGCCCGGTGTCGATCTCCCCAATCAGATCACAAGCATCACGGCGGGGCGCCTCATGGTGAATGCCCTCGTCGCTGCACTCCAATCTCAAAACAACTAGCACGGCGGGGAGCATCGCATGATCAGCTGGAAAACTGTGTTCGCTTCACTTCTTTCGGTCGGCCTGGCATTTCCATCAACCGCACGCAGTTTGAGCGAAATTCGCGAGACCGGAAAAATCGTCATCGCAACCGAAGCCTATTTCGCTCCATTCGCTTTCTTTGAAGGCGACAAGCTGACCGGCTTCGAGGTGGAAATCGCAAATGCCATCGCCACGCAGATGGGGCTCAAGACCGAATGGGTGAATGTCGGCTTTGACGCGCTGCTCGTCGGCCTCCAGCAGGATCGTTGGGACTGGGTGGTCGCGTCAATGACTTCCACACCGGAACGCCTGAAGGCTGCCACCTGGGTCGCGCCGCACTATTGCTCGGGGATGGTTGCTGTCGGAAAGCCGGAGGCGGTAACCGAGGCCGGGATGAAGGGCAAAGTGGCAGCCACTCTCACCGGAAGCGTTTATGTCGACCGTGCGAACCAGCTCGGCTTCTTCTCGAGCGTGACGAATTTCCCGCAAGATACAAACGCGCGCATGGCGGTGATGACGGGACGCGCCGACATCTGGCTCACCGATTCCCTGGTCGCCCTTCAGGCAATCAAAGCCAATCCCGAAGCGGGCCTGGCGATCAGTCCTGTACTAATCCAGGATCAGGTCGCCTCTGCAGTTAAGAAGGATGAGCTCGAGCTTTCCGCCGCAATCTCTGATGCGCTTGCTCAAATCGTCACCAACGGCACCTACGCGCAGATCTCCAAGCGTTGGTTCGATGCCGACATTTCGTGCAAATAGGCTGATGCGCGATGGCGAGTACAGCTTTGACCCGCGCAGACAAACGCCTCGTCGAGAAAGATAGGCTCGCAGTCGCCGCTTCTCTGTTGCTTTTGTTGTTTCTACTGTTTTCCGCACTGCCACTTTCGCTGCTTCCCGATCCGATCGGCAATAACGCCCGACAATTCGAAGAAGGAGTGCGCACAACAGTCCTGCTGACATTGTTCTCCAGCGCCGGCGGCCTCATGATCGGAGTGGCTTTGGCGTTGGCGACAGGATCGAACCGTCGATGGCTTCGCATTCCAGCCGGTATGCTCGTGGCTGTATTGCGAGGCACGCCGCTGCTGGTTCAAATCCTGTTTGTCTATCTCGGCCTTCCCAGCCTCATGCCTTCGCTCACGCTGAGCGCCTTTGCCTCCGCATTGCTGGCCCTCACCCTGAACGTGGGAGCCTACAACGGCGAGGTCATCCGGGGAGCACTTGCTGCGATCCCCAACGGTCAGACAGAAGCAGCGTTGGCCCTCGGACTACGCCCCAGTCAAACTCTGATTTTGGTCAAGGGTCCGCAGGCACTTCGGCTGGCCATGCCTGGCCTTGTGAACAATCTCATCGCGCTCGCGAAAGATTCTTCTCTGGCCTATGCGATCGGTGTGGTCGAACTTACGAATGTCGGCAATCGGATTGCTTCATCGACCTTCCTGCCAGTTCCCATCCTGTTGACGACTGCCGCTGTCTATTTCGCCATAACCGCAATGATCGCATGGGTCGCGGGTGCGCTCGAAGGTCGATTGTCTGTAAATATCACTCGAAAATAACAGACCCGGCCGCGCAAAACCGCAGCAAGCGCGGAGGCCAGCCTGGCCAGCAAAACAGAGCCCCGCAAGGCGCGGGCCTGCGGGGCAACACGGGATCCCAAATGCCCCCAAATCGTCTCAATCGCCGAGGACGGATCACACCATGCCGAGCGCGGCCTTGTAGAGGTCGAGGATCGTTTCCTCTTCCTGCCGCTCGGCCTGGTCCTGCTTGCGCAGGCGCACGATAGCGCGGATCGCCTTGGTGTCGAAACCGGTGCCTTTGGCTTCCGCGTAGACGTCCTTGATGTCGTCGGCGATCGTCTTCTTTTCTTCCTCGAGACGCTCGATACGCTCGATGAGCGCCCGCAACTGGCCGGCGGCTACAGTCTGGCTGGTCTCGGTGATTTCGTCGGCCATAGTGGTCTCCATTCTTCTTCAGCGGCCACGACTCGGGCAAGCGGCGACCGGTTTTCCGGCCGGTTCGATGCCCGACCGGGCATGGCAGGTCAAGACCTGATTGTCAGCAATGTCTTGATGTTGCGTTAGCCGAACACCACCAGCAGATCCTTGGCGTCGATCTGATCGCCTGCCTTGACCAGCACCTCGGCAATGACGCCGTCGCGCTCGGCATGCAGTGCCGTTTCCATTTTCATCGCCTCGATGGACAGAAGCACGTCGCCAGCCTTGACGGCCTGGCCGGCGGAAACCGACACGCCCGACACGACACCGGGCATCGGCGCGCCGAGATGCGCGTCGTTACCCGCCGTGGCCTTCGGCCTCGCCTTGCCATTCGAGGCGCCATGCGCCCTGTCCGGCACCTTGACGCGGCGCGGCTGGCCATTGAGTTCGAAGAAGACTGTGACCATGCCTTTTTCATCGGTATCGCCGACGGCAAGGCAGCGGATGACCAGTGTCTTGCCCTTCTCGATGTCGACAAAAACCTCGTCCTCCGGCTTCATGCCGTAGAAATAGGTTGGCGTCGGCAGCACGCTGACCGGACCATAGCTTTCCTGCGCGGCGGCGAAATCGGAGAACACCTTCGGATACATCAGCCACGAGGCGAATTCGTTCTCAGGCAGCTTGCGACCGAGCTTTTCCTCGATCTCCTTGCGGTTCTTCTTCAGGTCCGCCGGCTTCAGCAGCGAGCCGGGGCGCACGGTGATCGGCTTGTCGCCTTTCAGCGCTTTCTTCTGCAAGGCTTCCGGCCAACCGCCCGGCGACTGACCGAGATCGCCACGCAGCATGGAAACGACCGAATCCGGGAAGGCGATGTCCTTGCCCGGGTTCTCGACATCGGCCACCGTCAGCTCCTGGCTGATCATCATCAGCGCCATGTCGCCAACGACCTTGGAAGACGGCGTCACCTTGACGATGTCGCCGAACATCAGGTTGACGTCGTGATAGGCCTGCGCCACCTCGTGCCAGCGCGTTTCCAATCCGAGCGAGCGCGCCTGCTCCTTGAGATTGGTGAATTGCCCGCCGGGCATTTCGTGCAGGTAGACCTCGGAGGCCGGCCCCTTGAGGTCGCTTTCGAAGGCGGCATACTGGTTGCGTACCGCTTCCCAGTAGAACGAGATCTTGCGAATCCACTTCGGGTCGAGGCCCGGGTCGCGGTCAGTCCCCTTTAACGCCTCGACGATCGAGCCAAGACAAGGCTGCGACGTGTTGCCGGAGAAGGCGTCCATCGCTGCATCAACCGCATCGACGCCGCTCTCCACCGCCGCCAGCACGGTTGCAGCCGACAGGCCGGACGTATCGTGCGTATGGAAATGGATCGGCAGGTCGGTCGCCTCGCGCAGCGCTTTGAACAGAACGCGCGCGGCGGCAGGTTTCAACAGACCAGCCATGTCCTTGACCGCGATGATGTGGGCGCCGGCCGCTTCCAGCTCCTTGGCCAGCCCGACATAATAGTTGAGGCTGTATTTGGCCCTGTTCGGATCGAGGATGTCGCCGGTGTAGCACATCGCCGCTTCGATCAATTTGCCCTCGGCACCCACCGCATCCATGGCGACGCGCATGTTCTCGACCCAGTTCAGGCAGTCGAAGACGCGGAACAGGTCGATGCCGCCTTCCGCGGCCTGCTTGACGAAATGCTGCACCACATTGTCAGGGTAATTGGTGTAACCGACGCCATTGGCGCCGCGCAGCAGCATCTGCAAAAGGATGTTCGGCGCCCTTTCACGTACCAGCGAGAGCCGTTCCCAAGGATCTTCGGTCAGGAAGCGCATGGCGACGTCGAAGGTGGCACCGCCCCAGCATTCGAGCGACAGCAGCTGCGGCAAGGCGCGCGCATAGGTGCCGGCGATGCGGGCGATATCATGTGTACGCATACGCGTCGCCAGCAGCGACTGATGTCCATCGCGCATGGTGGTGTCGGTGACCAGCACCTGGTTTTGTTCGCGCATCCATTTGGCGAACCCTTCAGGGCCAAGCCGGTCGAGTTTCTGCCTGGTGCCGTCGGGGATCGGCGCGGTGAACCACGGGATGATCGGTGCAGCAGCATCCGGATTGGGCTTCGGCCGACCACGCGTCTCGGGATGGCCGTTGACGGAAACGTCAGCCAGATAGTTGAGCAGCTTGGTGGCACGATCCTGCCGCTTGACCTGCGCGAACAGTTCCGGCGTCGAGTCGATGAATTTCGTCGTGTAGGAATTGTCGGCGAAGCTCGGATGATTGATGATTGCTTCGAGGAAGGTGAGGTTGGTGGCCACGCCACGGATGCGGAATTCGCGCAATGCGCGGTTCATGCGCGAGATCGCTTCTTCCGAGGTCGGCGCCCAGGCCGTGACCTTCTCGAGCAGCGGGTCGTAATAGCGGGTGATGACCGCGCCCGAATAGGCGGTACCGCCATCGAGGCGGATGCCGAAGCCGGTGGCGCCGCGATACGCGGTGATACGGCCATAGTCGGGAATGAAGTTCTGCTCCGGATCTTCGGTCGTGATGCGGCACTGCAAGGCGTGGCCGTTCAACCGGATATCCTTCTGCGCCGGCACACCCGATTCCGGCGTGCCGATGGCAAACCCGTCTAGGATATGGATCTGCGCCTTGACGATATCGATGCCGGTCACCTGCTCGGTGACGGTGTGCTCCACCTGGATGCGGGGATTGACCTCGATAAAATAGAACTTGCCGCTGTCGGCATCCTGCAGGAACTCGACCGTACCGGCGCCGATATAGCTGGTCTCGTTGGCGATCCTCAGCGCATAGCCGCAAAGCTCCTGACGCAGCTCGTCGCTGAGATAGGGCGCAGGCGCGCGCTCGACGACTTTCTGGTTGCGGCGCTGGATTGAACAGTCGCGCTCGAACAGATGCACGGCATTGCGATGCGTGTCGCCGAGGATCTGCACCTCGACATGGCGAGCCCGTTCGATCAGCTTTTCGAGATAGACTTCATCCTTGCCGAAGGCCGCCCTGGCCTCACGCTTGCCTTCCGTTACCTCGCGGATGAGGTCGGCCTCGCTGCGGATCGCGCGCATGCCGCGCCCGCCACCACCCCAGGAGGCCTTCAGCATGACCGGATAGCCGACGGCCTTGGCCAGCTTCTTGATTTCCTCGGCATCGTCCGGCAGCGGATCGGTGGCGGGCACGACAGGCACGCCGACTTCGATGGCGAGATTGCGCGCCGCAACCTTGTTGCCGAGCCGGCGCATCGTCTCCGGCTTTGGACCGATGAAAGTGATACCGTTTGCCACGCAGGCCTCGGCGAATTCCGGGCTTTCCGACAACAGGCCATACCCAGGATGGATGGCGTCGGCGCCCGAAAGCTTAGCGACGCGGATCACCTCGTCGATCGAAAGATAGGCCTCGATCGGCCCCATGTCCTTGGCAAGCCATGGGCCGCGGCCAACCTGGTAGCTTTCGTCGGCCTTGAAGCGATGCAGTGAATATTTGTCCTCTTCCGCCCAGATCGCCACCGTTTTGAGCCCCAGCTCGTTGGCCGCGCGGAAGACGCGGATGGCGATCTCGGAACGGTTGGCGACAAGGATCTTCGTGATTGCCAAGTGGGGTGCTCCAGCCAATTAGAGCAATTCCAGGAAAGGTGCGTAGCGGTTTTCCGTCCGGAATTGCGTAAAACAAAAAGTTAGAGCGTTTCCGCGTTTCCGAGAAAATCGGAAAGGCTCTAGGGAAGAAAGGCGGGCGCATGATTAGCGGGAAAATGCTGCAGTGCAACTAAAATAAGCACCCTTCCGAAATGAATACGGATCAGGCAGTAAGAGCGCGGGAAAACAGGAAAGCCGCGGAAAATTCCGCAACGTCATGCAATCAAGGAACGGAAAATAATCGCGGCCGCAAAGGGCTCCAGACCAAGCCGTCTTCTGAATAAAACGGACACCGGCAAAAGAAAATGCCCGGCGCCTGGCGCCGGGCATTTCATCAGAACCTGAAGAATGATCAGTCGACCTTCGGCACGTAGGTGTACTTGCCGTCGTCGCCCTTCTTCCAGATGTACATCACGTAGCCCGGAAGCTTGGGATCGCCCTTTTCGTCATAGGAGAGATCGCCGAGAACGGTCTTGAATGGGCCCTTCTCGTGCAGCGCCTTGGCGACTTCCTTGGTATCATTCGACTTGGCGGCAGTTGCGGCCTGAGCGATCACCTGCACCGCAGCATAAGAATACAGCGTATAGGCTTCAGGCTCGAAGCCCTGGGCGCGGAACTTCGCAACCAGGTCGTTGTTCGCCGGATTGAGGCGCGGATCGGCACCGAACGTGTTCAGTGTGCCAGCCACTGCGTCGCCTGCGATCGAAGCAAGTTCGTTCGAGACGATACCGTCGCCCGACATCAGAGGTGCCTTGAGGCCCTGGTCGGTCGACTGGCGAATGATCAGACCAGCTTCGGTGTGCAGGCCGCCCCAGTAGATCAGGGTGACGCCGGCTTCCTTCATCTTCGCGATCAGAGCGGAGAAGTCCTTGTCGCCGACGTTGACGCCTTCGTACATGACTTCCTTGACGCCAGCGGCGTTCATCGCCTTCTTGGTCTCATCGGCAAGGCCCTGGCCATAAGGGGTCTTATCATGAATGACCGCGATCTTGGCATCCTTGAAGTTCTTGGCGATGTAGCCGCCAGCAATGCCGCCCTGCTGGTCGTCACGGCCGCAGGTGCGGAACACGTTCCACAGGCCACGTTCGGTGAAGACCGGGTTGGTGGCGGCTGGTGTCACTTCGACGATGCCGTTCTCGGCATAGACTTCCGAGGCCGGGATCGAGACGCCCGAGTTGAAGTGGCCGACCACGAACTTGACACCGTCGGCGACGAACTTGTTGGCAACTGAAATACCCTGCTTCGGATCGGAGACGTCGTCACCGACCGAAAGCTTGACCTGTTCGCCATTGATGCCACCAGCCGCGTTGATCTCGGCAATGGCCATTTCGGCGCCCTTCTGCAACTGCGCGCCGAAGGCAGCATTGGGGCCAGTGATCGGGGCACCAACGGCGATCTGAAGGTCAGCCCACGCGCTGCCGCTGAACGCGAGCAGCGCGGTCAGGGCCACGGCGGACAAAAGTGATTTTTTCATTGAAACGCTCCCATTTACCGGGCGGGCGAGGATAGAGTTTTCACGCGATGCCCACCCCAATCGCAGAAAACGTACTTTGCCTCATTTTGATGCCTTGTCACGCCGATTCTTGGTCGAACCGGCGTGAGTCAAAAACATCAGCCTTTCGGCTTCCAACTCAGCGGCGAAACCTTTTCGTATAGCCAGCTATACTGCGACACCATCTGGTTCGTGCGGGTATACTGGTAACCGAGAAACGCCAGCACCATCAGCACGATCGTGTCGACGACATAGTATTGCAGCGTGAACATCGTACCCTCGAAAAGAGCGTGATGGATGAAACGCACCCCGAGACCCAGGCCGAGAATGTAGATGAAAAGCATGGGCTTGCTACGCCATGTCTGCGCACAGGCCCTGCCTGTCATCCAGGCCGCCCAACCGCCCAACAGGCAGGTGACGAAGAAGAACTGCCAGATAGAGGCCTCTTCATAGATGATGCCTTGCATGATGAAGACCCTTTGAACTCAGTGATGCCCGCCTTCGAGATAGGCGGCGCGCACTTCCGGATTGGCGAGCAAATCTTTGCCGGTGCCGCTCATGGTGACGTTGCCGTTCACCATGACGTAGCCGCGCGTGGCGAGTTTCAGCGCGCCGAAGGCGTTCTGCTCGACCAGGAACACGGTCAGCCCCTGCGTGCGATTGAGCTCGCGAATGGCGTCGAAGATCTGCTTGACGATCAGCGGCGCAAGACCAAGCGAAGGCTCGTCCAGCAAAAGCAGTTTCGGCCGCGCCATCAGCGCGCGTCCGATCGACAGCATCTGCTGCTCGCCGCCCGAAAGCGTGCCGCCGCGCTGGCTGATGCGCTCCTTCAGTCGCGGGAACAGGGTGAAGACCTTTTCGACGTCCTCGCTGTAATATTTGAGGTTGTCGAGGCTGGCCCCCATCTGCAGGTTTTCCATCACCGTCATGCGCGGGAAGATGCGACGCCCTTCCGGCGACTGGGCGATGCGCATTCTGGCAATTTCATGCGTTGGCATCTGCGTGATGTCGGTGCCGGCGAAAGTGATCGTTCCCGTACGCGCCCGCGGCGCGCCAAAGACAGTCATCATCAGTGTCGACTTGCCGGCACCGTTGGCACCGATCAGGGCAACGATCTCGCCCTCGTTGACGCTGACATTGACGCCGTTCAGCGCCCGGATGTTGCCGTAGTAGGTATGGACGCCCTTGATATCGAGCAGCGGTGCACCGGCCATTATTTACGCCCTCCGCGCTTGGCCGCTGCGGACTTTGCCGACGCATGGCTGGTTGGTACATCGCCCGCGTCGACCCGACGCGAGAATTCAGTGTCTTTGCCCTTGGCGAGCAGCTTCGCCTGGCCGATCCAGTCCTCGCGGGCAATGCGCCCGTCAAAGGCGAGATAGGCCTCAGCCGCAACGACATCTGCCTTCTTCCATGCGGCGACCTGGTCGAAATGATAGATGCCGTGGTCGTTCAGCTTCTTTTCGTTGACGGAGCCTATGCCCTTGATGCGGGTCAGGTTATCGGCCTTGCCGCCGCGTGGCGCGGAAAGACGGTTCGAAATGCCGGCTGTCGGTTTGGCAGCAGCCGGCTTGGTCGCCGCCACCTTGGCCTTTGCTGCAGGCGCTGCTGGAACCGCCGCTTTTGGCGACACCGCAGGCTTTGCGGCGGCCTTGGCAACAGGCTTCTTTTCACTGGTTTTGACTGCAGGTTTCGCGGCAGTGTTCTTTGCTTCAACCTTGATTGGCGCAGCCTTCACAGCTGCCTTGCGGGCCGGAGCGGAAGCAGCCTTGGCTGTCGGTTTGGCCAATGCGGCTTTGCCGGTAACCTTCGCCGGGGTCGCCTTTGCGTCCGACTTCCTTGCTATGGATTGAGCATTCGGCGCTGCCGTCGCTGGAGCCGAAGGCTTGGTGGCCTTCGTTTTGACCGCACCGGCGGCCTTGGCTGCTGCGCCGGCTGATTTTGCCGAACCAGCAGCTTTCACCGCTTTGCCCTTGGGCGCCTTGGCGCCCACCGCCGCAGGAGTTTCCGAAGCGACATTGGCCCGT
The DNA here is from genome assembly GCF_002858745.1 of Mesorhizobium loti. Lineage (GTDB taxonomy): Bacteria > Pseudomonadota > Alphaproteobacteria > Rhizobiales > Rhizobiaceae > Mesorhizobium > Mesorhizobium loti_F. The sequence continues at coordinate 386,595 of NZ_PJRO01000003.1, forward strand.
GCTTCCACAAGGGCAGCCTTCGATGCGCCCTTGGAGACGGTAATCCGCTCGCCCTCAACGTGGTCTATGGTCTCGCTGATCGGGCCGGCCATCATTGATGCCGAGGTGCTCGGGCCATGCGCGACATCTGGATGGGCTTCGAGCCGCTCGATGATGTTCTCGTCGCCGACATCGGTAAGCACGGTCTCGACCTCTTCGTCGTCGACGCCGAGATAGGCTGCGATGACCTTGGGGTCGGAGCGCACGAAAGCCGGATCGCCATCCGAGATCTTGCGGCCATATTCCAGTACCACGATGTGGTCGGAGATCTGCATCACCACCGACATGTCGTGCTCGATCAGCAGGATGGAGGTACCGGTGTTGTTCTTGATGCCCATCAGCAGGTCGTTGAGCGCCAGCGACTCCTTCGGGTTGAGGCCGGCGGCGGGCTCGTCGAGGCAGAGCAGTTCGGGACCGGTGCACATGGCACGGGCAATTTCGAGCCGGCGCTGCGCGCCATAGGGCAGGTCGCCGGCGGGATCGTCGGCCCGATCCATGAGATCGGCCTGCTCCAGCCAGTGCTTGGCCAACTCGACCGATTCACCCGACACGCGGCGATAATTGCCGAGGCCGAGCAGGCCGACAATCGTGTAGCCCGAGGCCTTCATCAGTTTGTTGTGCTGGGCAACCAGCAGGTTCTCCAGCACCGTCATGCCCGAGAACAGCCGAATGTTCTGGAACGTGCGAGCCACCTTGGCCTTCGCGGTGATCTGGAAGTCCGGCATGCGTTCCAGCAGGAACTCCGAACCACCCTGACCGGTGAAGCGGATCATGCCTTCGGTCGGTTTGTAGAAGCCGGTGATGCAGTTGAACACTGTGGTCTTGCCGGCGCCGTTCGGGCCAATCAGCGCGGTGATCTCGCCGCGCTTGGCCTCGAAGGACAGGTCGCCGATGGCGACCAGGCCACCGAACTTCATCGACAGGTGCTCGACCTGCAGAAGCGTCTTGTTCATGGGAGCACTCAAATCCATCAACCGTGTCCTTCCTTGGTGAAGGACCCTGAAACCGCTTTTCGTATCTTCAGGAACGCAGTCGGTTCTCGACTGCCAACGAAGCCGCGCGGCTTCCACAACATGACAATGACCATGGCCATGCCGAACAGGAGCATACGGTAGAGTTCAGGCGTGAAATCGGGGCCGAATATGGCTTTCAGGAAATCCAGCTCGCGCAGGATTTCAGTGCCGCCGATCATCACCACCGCGGCAACTGCGATGCCGCCGAGCGAACCCATGCCGCCGAGCACCACGATCGCCAGGATGATCGCCGATTCGATGAAGACGAAGGATTCCGGCGACACGAAACCTTGTCGCGCCGCGAAGAAGGAGCCGGCGAAACCGCCGAACATCGCGCCGGTCGCAAAGGCGGTGAGCTTGGTGGTGGTGGTGTTGATGCCGAGCGAACGGCAGGCGATCTCGTCCTCGCGCAACGCTTCCCAGGCCCGCCCCACTGGCATACGGCGCAGCCGGATGGTGACGAAGGCGGTCAACAGCGCCAGAGCCAGTGCCAGATAGTAGAGAAATATCTTGTAGTAGGCGCCCGACTGGGCAATGCCCAGCACCTTGGAAATGTAGTTCGGGTCGGAGACGTTGAACGACATCAGACCGAAGAACGAGACCTTGGGGATACCGGAGATACCGGCAGCCCCATTGGTCACCTCGCGCCAGTTGATCAGCACAAGGCGGATGATTTCACCGAAAGCCAGCGTGACGATCGCCAGATAATCGCCGCGCAGGCGCAGCACCGGGAACCCCAGCAGCACGCCCCAGAACGCGGCCATGATGCCGGCGCATGGCAACAGAATCCAGAAGGACAGGCCGTAATGCGTGCCGAGCAATGCGTAGGCATAAGCACCCACTGCGTAGAAGGCGACGTAGCCGAGATCAAGCAGACCGGCCAAACCGACGACGATGTTCAGGCCCCAGGCCAACATCACATAGATCAGGATCTGGATGCCGAAATTGTCGACCCATTTCAATGAACTCTGGAAGCCGACCAGCGATACCACCACGACGGGATAGAGCAGCAACACTGCAATGCCGAGCGCATTGAAATTGCGGCGAATGAAACCCGGCTCGGCTGCTGCGGCAGGCGCGCTGGCTTTTTCTGCCTTGGCACGTTCGATTGCGGGTATGGCAAAGGCCACATAGAGGAACCGCCCGACGGCGGTGATGATCACCACGATCGCCAGCAATCCCCAGCGCTGGATCAGCACCAGTTCGTTGCGAATGTTCTGGTCTGTCCTCAGACCGATGAACAGGACGAAGAGACCAAGCGCGACAAGGCCGGCATAGATCGCTTCGCGGAAGGCGCGAGCCATGGGATTGGCGACGGTCTCGCCCGTATTGTTGGAAACAGTAACGGCCATGGGCTCAGACCTTTTCGACTTCTGGCCGGCCGAGGATGCCGGAAGGCAGGAAGATCAGCACGATCGCCAGGATCGAGAAGGCAGCAACGTCCTTGTAGTCGATGGAGAAATAGGCCGACCACATGCTTTCGATGAAGCCGATGAGCAAGCCCCCCAGCACGGCACCCGGCAGTGAGCCGATGCCGCCAAGAACGGCCGCAGTGAAGGCCTTCACACCAGGCACGAAGCCGTCGGAGAAGGAAACGACGCCGTAATACATCAGGAACAGCGTGCCGGCGACGGCAGCAAGCGCTGCACCCATGATGAAAGTTATCGAGATGGTGCGGTCGACATCGATGCCGAGCAGTGCCGCCATCTTGCGGTCCTGTTCACAGGCGCGCTGGGCGCGACCAAGTGCTGTCCTGTTGACCAGGTACCAGAACAGCGCCAGCAGCATGGCGGTCACGACCACGATGATGATCTGCTTCAGCGAAACGGAAATGCCGCCAATGTTGTACACTTGGCTGACCATCGGCGGGATCGGCTTGTTGCGCGGGCCCTGCGTGACCTGCACGAAGTTGGAAAGAGCGATCGACATGCCGATGGCCGTGATCAGCGGGGCAAGGCGGAACGAACCGCGCAGCGGACGATAGGCGACCTTCTCGATCGTCCAGTTGTAGAGGCTGGTAAGCAGCATCGCGACGATCATCATGACCAACAGCGCAACAACCACCGGCACAGAGGCGAACATGGCGCCGAGGATCAGGAACACGATCAGCGCCGTGAACGCTCCGACCATGAAGATATCGCCGTGGGCGAAGTTGATCATGCCGATGATGCCGTAGACCATCGTGTAGCCAATCGCGATCAGTCCATAAATGGACCCGAGCGTCAGCCCGTTCACAAGCTGCTGAACGAAATATTGCATATTCCCGAGGCTCCCCTGAAACGTCGCCTGCCCTGGCGCGTCTCTCTCGTATTTCCCCTAGTCGTAAGGTTTCAAACCCAGATTGCAACGGCATTTTTCTATCGCCTGGCGCGTGTTTCCCGCACGCCTCGCGACTGCCTTATTATTGTTGCCCGGTTCGTGGACTACGGCGGACCGTATCATTGGCACAAAGCAATGTCTTTGACGATTCCGAATTAGTTTGCACCGATTTTCGAAACTTCAGTCGCAAAAATCGATTGAGAAGACGAATTCTTGCGTCTTTTCGACCGGTCACTTTTCCTCCTTATTCGCCGACAAACCCATTTTTCGATACTGAGAGCGCCGCGCGTCCTCTAGGATACCCAAGGGACGCTCCAACACTTTAATTTGCGCATGATCCTTTCCGAAAATCGATTCCGATTTTTCGTGGTCATACGTTAGTTGACGATGAACCCGTGCGCGAATGGATCGCGGTCGTCGATGAAAATCGTATTCAGCCCCGTCATACGTGCCCAGCCCCCGATCGAAGGCACGATCGCGGGCTTGCCGGCTACCGAAACCGCCTTCTCGACCCGGCCCTTGAACAATGAGCCAATGATCGATTCGTGGACGAAATCACCCCCCTCTTTCAACCTTCCCTTCGCGACCAATTGAGCCATGCGAGCGGATGTGCCCGTGCCGCAGGGAGAGCGATCGATCGCCTTGTCGCCATAGAAAACGGCATTGCGCGCATGCGCCTCCGGATGCTTCGGAGCGCCTGTCCAGAGAAGGTGGCTCAACCTGTTGATGCCTGGGTTCTCCGGGTGCACGAAACTGTATTTTTCATTCAGGCGCCGGCGCACGATCGGGCTCCACGCGATCAGATCGCCAGCCGAATAGTCGGCCATGTCGCGATAGTTCTGTTGCGGCTCGACAATGGCGTAGAAGTTGCCGCCATAGGCGACATCGACCTTGATTTCGCCAAGCACAGGACATTCCACCGTCAGCCCTTCGGCATGAAGGAAGGCTGGCACGTTGGTGATGCGAACCTCCTCGACATATTCGCCAACCTGCTTGTACTCAGCCACCACCAGCCCGGCCGGCGTGTCGAGACGCAACACACCTGGAGTTCTTGGTTTTACCAGGCCGTTCTCGATTGCCATCGTTACCGTGCCGATCGTGCCGTGGCCGCACATCGGCAGGCAGCCTGACGTTTCGATGAACAGGATGGCGATGTCGCAATCTTCGCGTGTCGGCGGGTAGAGGATCGAGCCGGACATCACGTCATGACCGCGCGGCTCGAACATCAGCCCGGTGCGGATCCAGTCATATTCGGCCAGGAAATGCGCCCGGCGCTCCATCATTGTCGAGCCCCTGAGCAACGGCCCGCCGCCCGCGACGAGACGCACCGGATTGCCACAGGTATGGCCGTCGATGCAGGTGAAGGTGTGACGCGCCATTGTGCCTGTCCCAGTCAGAAGCGGGTTGGAGAAAAGGGAGCCAAGTCGATCGCGGCAGCTTGCCCCAGCACCAGATCGCGGATCAAGCGTCCGGTGCCGGCGGCTTGTGTGAGACCAAGATGGCCGTGACCGAACGCATAAAACACGTTGGCCGCTGCTTTTGCCCGGCCGATCACTGGCAGCGAGTCCGGCAGCGACGGCCGAAAGCCCATCCATTCGCGGCCGCCGGAGGGATCGAGACCCGGCAGGAACCGCCTGGCCTTTTCCAGCATCGCCCGCGAACGCGCATAGTTCGGCGCACGCTTCAAGCCGCCGAGTTCCACAGCGCCGCCGACCCGCAGACCCGTGGCAAGCGGAGTAATGACGAAGCCATGACCGGAGAAAATCAATTGCCGCTTCACATCGAAGGCCGTGGCCGGCAACGTCGTATTGTAGCCGCGCTCGGTCTCGAGCGGGATCGTATCGCTGAAGTTGCGAGCGAGCAGGTGTGACCAGGCACCAGCCGCCACGATCAGCTGACCCGCGCGCCGGGTGGAACCGCTTGCAAGTGCCAGGTCAATGCCTCGATCACCTGCGTCCACGCGCGCAATTACTGCCCTTTCGAAACGCGCCCCTTTGCTTTCCACATAAGCCCAGACGGCCTTGCCCAGCAGCCTGGGATCGGCGACCGTCTTCCAGCCCGGAACGAAGGTGCCCTTGATGAAGCGCTGGGAAAGTCCGGGCTGCAGTCCGGCAAGGTCGGCGCCATCGACATGGCGATAGCCGATACCGAAGCGATCGCGCGCAGCCCAGCCGGGCAGCGATGCGCGAAATTCACCCTCGCTCTCATAGAGTTCGAGTGAACCGTCCTCGCGCAGCATGGAACGCGTCTCGGAGCGATCCATCAGCCCCATCCATTCGGTCTCGGCCAGCCTCATCATGGTCGCCTGCGCGGCAAGACTTGCCTCATGATGCCTGGGCGCGCCCGCACGCCAGAACCTCCACAGCCATGGCAGCAGCGCCGGCAGATAGGCAGGCGGGATGGCCAGCGGGCCCAACGGGTCGGCCAGCCATCTCGGCAGATTGCGGATCATACCCTTCTGGGCGAGCGGCAGCACATCCGAAAAGGCAAAGGCTGCGGCATTGCCGGAGCTGGTTTCTTCGCAGACACCCGTACGGTCGAACACAACCACCTTGCGTCCGGCCTCCGTGAGATAGGCGGCCGCGCAGATGCCGACGATGCCGGCACCTATGATGGCGATGTCGATCTCCTCCGCCACGCTGCCCCTCACTACCCCTCCCGGATTACGCTTCGCCTCAGAACTGCGGCAGAACCGGCCGCACGGCAAGCGCGTCCTTCACCACCTTTTCGACCGCCTTGCGGCGCTCGCCGGAAAGCGGCTGACGTGGCATACGCACGCGATCATTGGTGCCGACAGCAATCACTTCGGCCAGTTTGATGTTCTGGACAAGGTAAGTCGAGACATCAAGGTCGAGCAACGGACGGAACCAGCGATAGATGGTGAGCGCCTCTTCGTGGCGGCCCTGCTTCATCAACTGGTAGATCGCCACCGTCTCGCGTGGGAATGCCGTGACCAACCCCGCCACCCAGCCGATGGCACCGACGGACAGCGCCTCGAATGCCAGGTTGTCGACACCGGTGAACAGATCGAAACGATCGCCGAAATGGTTGATGATCTCGGTCGAGCGGCGGATGTCGTCCGACGATTCCTTGACCGCGACAAAAAGCGGCTCGGACGCAAGTTCCTCCATCACCTCAACGGTGACGTCGACGCGGTAAGCCACCCGGTTCGAATAGATCATCACCGGCAGACCGCCGGCGGTCGCGACAGCCTTCAGTGCCGCCACGGTCTCCTCCGGGTTGGTGTGGTAGATCGGGCTCGGCACGACCATCAGGCCGTCCGCGCCTTCCTTCGCTGCGCGCCGGGCCATCACCGCCGCCTCACGGGTGCCGGCCTCGTTGATCGTCAGCAGGACCGGCTTCTTGCCGGCAATCTTGCGTGCGGTTTTCAGCACATCGATCTTCTCGTCGTGCGACAGCATCGGACCTTCGCCAAGCGAACCGGCAACGATGATGCCATCGCATCCGGCCTCCATCTGCAGCGCAAAACAGCGCTCCATCTCGGCATGATCAAGCGCATCGTCGGCCGTGAACTTGGTGGTGACAGCGGGCAAAACTCCGGTCCACATAGGGTCTCTCCATCTGATATATCACTGATATATCTCTAATGAATTCCTTCTGTCAATTGGCTTTGCCGGCTGATATATCAAAAAATATATCAAATCGGACGACGCGGCCTTGAACACAGCAGAGCTTGAAACGGAACGCGGCGAAACCGCTGAATCGGTCAGCGCCAAAGCCTATCGCGCACTCGAAAAAATGATCGTCACGCTCGAACTCGCTCCCAGCAGCGTGACCACCGAAAGGGCCCTGATCGAAAAACTGTCGCTCGGCCGCACCCCTGTCCGGGAGGCGATCCAGCGTCTCGCTTGGGAAGGGCTCGTCGCGGTCCGCCCTCGCGCCGGCCTCGAAATCGCTCCCCTCCATGCCGGCGATTGGCTGAAGGTGCTCGACGCACGTCGCGGCATCGAAATCATCCTCGCTCGCTCGGCCGCTCGTTTCGCCACCCAGGAAGTTGCCGGTCGGCTTCAGGCAACCGCACTCGCCATGCACGATGCCGTCGTCACCAACGACGTCATCGGTTACCTCGAAGCAGACAAATCGCTCGACGAGGCAATGGCGCTCGCTGCCGACAATCAATTCGCTGCCCGGCTCGTCGCCCCGCTGCAAACCCATAGCCGCCGCTTCTGGTTTCGTTTCCAAAGCGGCACCGGGCTCGCCGAAGCAGCCGGAAACCACGTCACACTGATCCGTGCCATCCTGGAACGCGATGAAGATGCAGCCGCCGCTGAAGCCGATCGGCTGATGGCATTGTTGCGGCTGCACGCGCAGGCTGCCGCAATGCGGTGAGGCTGTTCAAAAATTCCCTCGGCTGTCACGCTCGCGAACGCTGGTCGTCAAAGTGTTTTCCCAGCCATCGCCGGCGCCAACGATACAGGTTCGGCCACCTGCCTCGGTCATCAGAACCGTCCAGGTGCCGGCTGCGGAAACATAGATCTCCACAACAGCAACCTGACCAACAAGCCCGTAGCCGATCTGACGTTCCTGGAACAGCTGGCCAAGCCTGGCAACGATGACGTCACGCATACCGCAACCAACCTGCGCCTGCGCCGGTAGCAGCGAAAGCATCATCAAGGCGACAACAGCGGCCGATTTGATCGATCGAAAAACAGGATAGCGTGCCATCTGGCACCTCCTTCGCCCGCGCGTGCCGGCAAAGGGAGGCACATGGGCAGCCTCAGTATACCGTTACGCTCCAGGCTGGATGTGGCGACCTCATCGCGTCGCTCCTTCAGGTTCCAGTCCGCCCCGGCCTATCGCAGGGCTTCTATGAATCGATATGGTGGCTGCAACGGTGAAAACAAGCGCTGGTTGAGACGGCGCGATTTATTCCGTCTTGCACGGGGAGAGCCTGCCAACCGCTTCGTCTCCGAGCAGTTTGCGTAAGTCGATCGCCGTCGTGACCGGGAAGAACTTTTCGTCAGGCTTCAAGCGCATATAGATCGCCGCCTTCAGCGAACCGCTGTCGATCGCGCCAGCGCGGCAGCCACCCCTGATCGTCACGGAAATACTGCCTTTTCCATCACGCTGGCCAGTCGCGCGATAAGACCGCGCCTTTGCCAGGGCGGCCGACAACCGCTCGACATCGGCTGTCGCGACCCGTGCCTGCTGGATGTGTTCGAAGCTCGGGCTAGCCACCACTCCCAGCGCCTTGTCGCCATCGGCGATTTCGAGCGGCACAACCTCGTGCACCGGCCCATAAGGTGCTGGCGCTTTCAAGGCAAGTTCGAGCACGACATCACCAGTCCGCAATTTGATCGCGGCCGGCATCACCGCCGCGATACCGAGCACTTTCGGGTCGGCCGACAGTGGATCAAATGCAGCAAGTTTGAGAAGTGCAGAGGGCGCAATGGAAGCGCAACCGACAACAGTCAGGGTCGCAACAAACACACAGCCACGCGAAATTCGTTTGAGCATGAGATGTATCCATATTTGACAGTCATTAATTACTGTTTTACGATAATAAATGCAAACAAGATTTTAAGGACCGCATCATGGCTGAACGTGAACGTGCCCGCCGGCTGAGCCGGCGGCTGGAATTTTTGATCACCGCGATTGTCGTGGTGATCCTCGGCTTGGTTGGAATCGGACTGGCCTGGGCTTTTGCCCAACCGGACAAGCTCGGATCTTTCGCCGCGCAACAATACGGTTTTGCCGCCCCTGCCCAGAGCTCCGCCATCGCGGCACTCCTGCTTGTGGTGGTCTTTCTGGTTCAGACAGCGCCGATGATTGCCGGCCTGCTCAGTCTGCGTTTGGCCTTCAGGGATATCGCCCAGCGTGAGACGATCGGAGCCGGTGCCGCGCGCTGGCTACGCCGCTCCGGCATCGCCTTCTTTGTCAATGCGCTGGTCATGCTTCTTTCGCGGCCTGTCGTCTCCCTCATCCTGTCGATCGACATGCCGCCCGGCCAGCGTTTCCTTTCCATCGGCTTTGGAACGCCCGAACTGCTCACCTTACTGGTGTCCGGGGTTCTGGTGATGTTCGGGCATCTGATGACCGTCGCCGCCGAGATCGAAGACGAAAACAAGCGGTTCATCTGATGCCGATCATTGTCAATCTCGATGTCATGCTGGCTCGCCGTAAGGTGCGCTCGAAGGATCTTGCGGCAAAGATCGGCATTACGGAGCAGAATCTGTCACTGCTCAAATCCGGCAAGGTGAAGGGCGTGCGCTTCCCGACGCTGGCGCGCATCTGCGCCGAACTCGATTGCCAGCCGGGTGATCTTCTCGAATACCGGCCGGGAGCCGAAGAAGACGAAGCATAAAAACGGGCGCTCAAGGCGCCCGTAACAATTTCAGCACTGTGAACAGGATTAGTTCATCGTGGACGCGCAATCCAGAGAGCGTCGGGCTAGTTCATCGTCGGGATGACGAACTCCGCACCGTCCTTGATGCCCGACGGCCAGCGCGAGGTGACCGTCTTGGTCTTGGTGTAGAAGCGGAACGCGTCCGGACCGTGCTGGTTGAGATCGCCGAAGGATGACGCTTTCCAGCCGCCGAAGGTGTAGTAGGCGATCGGCACCGGAATAGGCACGTTTACGCCGACCATGCCGACCTGCACGCGGCTGGCGAAGTCGCGTGCCGCATCACCGTCACGGGTGTAGATGGCAACGCCGTTGCCCATCTCATGGTCGTTGGCAAGCTTGATCGCATCCTCGTAGCGCGGCGCACGCACCACCGAAAGCACCGGCCCGAAGATCTCTTCCTTGTAGATCGTCATATCAGGCGTCACCTCATCGAACAGGCAGCCGCCCATGTAGTAGCCGTCCTCATAGCCCTGCATCTTGAAGCCGCGGCCATCGACAACGAGCTTGGCGCCTTCTTTCACACCGAGGTCGACATAACCCTTGATGCGCTCCAGCGCCTGTTTGGTCACAACCGGACCGAAGTCGGCGGCTGAATCGGTCGATGGGCCGACTTTCAGGCTCTCCACGCGCGGGATCAGCTTTTCCATCAAGCGGTTGGCAGTGTCGTGGCCGACCGGAACCGCAACCGAGATCGCCATGCAGCGCTCGCCGGCCGAACCGTAACCAGCGCCGATCAGGGCGTCGACGGTCTGGTCCATATCGGCGTCGGGCATGATGATCATGTGATTCTTGGCACCGCCAAAGCACTGCACGCGCTTCCCAGCCGCACAGCCGCGCGAATAGATGTACTGCGCGATCGGCGTCGAACCAACGAAGCCGATCGCCTTGATGTCCGGATCATCGAGAATGGCGTCGACCACTTCCTTGTCGCCGTTGACGACATTGAGAACGCCTTCCGGCAGGCCGGCCTCGATGAACAGTTCGGCAATGCGCAGCGGCACGCCCGGATCACGCTCGGACGGCTTGAGGATGAAGGCGTTGCCGCAGGCGATGGCCGGCGCGATCTTCCACAACGGAATCATGGCCGGGAAGTTGAACGGGGTGATGCCGGCAACCACGCCGAGCGGCTGGCGCATGGAATAGACGTCGATGCCGGGACCGGCGCCGTCGGTGAACTCGCCCTTCATCATGTGCGGCGCGCCGATGCAGACCTCGACGACTTCGAGACCACGCTGGATGTCGCCCTTGGCGTCGGCGATGGTCTTGCCATGCTCGCGAGCCAGAATGTCGGCAAGCGAGTCATATTCGCGGTTGGCGAGTTCCAGGAATTTCATCAGCACGCGCACGCGGCGCTGCGGATTGACGGCAGCCCATTTCACCTGCGCTGCCTTGGCGTTTTCCACCGCGGCGCGCAGTTCCGACTTCGAGGCCAGCGCCACGGTGCCACGCACCGCGCCGTCCATCGGCTGCATCACATCCTGCTTGCGCCCGCTGGTGCCGGCGACCCGCTTGCCACCGATGAAATGACCATAGTCGATCATGGTTCTCTCCCTGAATTTTGATGGCGTCATTCTCCGCCCTTAAAGGCAGGAACGCAACGCGAGGGAAATCGTAGCCGTTGTGCAAAAATCGTAGCGCGAACTGGACATAAGCATCAAACGACGCAAAGATACGAACGGCCCTTCCCTTCCCCACCATCGGGGCGCCGCGATTGCCATGGAGATATCATGAACTGGGATGACGTGCGCATCTTCCTTGCCGTTGCCCGCTCCGGCCAGATCCTGGGTGCCGCCAGGCGACTGGAACTGAACCATGCCACCGTCTCCCGGCGCATCGCTACTCTAGAGGAAGCGCTGCGCACCAAACTGTTTCGGCGACTCACCACCGGTTCCGAACTGACGCCGGCCGGCGAACGGTTTCTCGACATCGCCGAGCGCATGGAAGCCGAAATGATTGCCGCCCGCTCGACGGTTGCCGGTGAAGGCGACGACCTTTCCGGCACGGTGCGCATCGGCGCGCCGGACGGCTTCGGCGTGGCTTATCTCGCGCCGCGTCTCGGCGCGCTGACCTCGCTGCACCGGGAACTCACCGTGCAACTGGTGCCGGTGCCCCGTTCCTTTTCATTGTCTCGCCGCGAGGCGGATATCGCCATCACAGTGGAGCGACCGACGGAAGGCAGGCTCGTTGCCGGCAAACTGGTCGACTATACGCTCGGCCTCTATGCCTCCCGTCCCTATGCCGAGAAGCATGGCCTGCCTCAGAACAGGATGGAATTGAAAGACCATCCCCTGATCGGCTATGTGCCGGACCTGATCGTCAGCCAGTCACTCGATTATGCCGCCGAATTCAGCCACGACTGGCATTCCACATTTGCCATATCGTCTGCCATGGGCCAGGCCGAAGCCGTACGATCTGGTGCCGGCGTCGGCATCCTGCACACCTTCGTCGCCCGTTCGATGCCGGAACTGGTGCCGGTGGAAGCTGCCCCGCCCATCCGTCGCGCCTATTGGCTCGTCTATCATGAAAGCGTACGCCAGCTCAGGCGCATCCAGGTGGTGGCATCCTTCATAGCCGGGCTTGTCGAAAAGGATCGCGCCCTGTTTCTTTAGACCTGCTGAGCGTTTCCTGCTCGGGAGAGAACCGTGTTGTCGCGACCCTATGTCGAACTGCTGCGCCAGGCCCAACGCGCGTCGAGACGGCCGGACGAGGCGGAAGACCTGCTGCAGGCTGTGCTGCTTTCGGCGATCGAGGCTGGTCGTTGCGATCTTTCCTGTCCCGACAATCGGCGATGGCTACAGGGCGCCATCCGTAAGCGAGCCGCATTCGAAGCCCGCACCGCCATCCGGCGGCGCCAGCGCGAAACCCGCTGGCAGGCTGAACCGACGGCTTCCTCCACGCAGCAGGACATGCCCATTGCCTTTGTAGCGACGCTGCCCGCAGCGCTCCGAACCACCGCGCTGCTCGCATTGACTGGCCATACGCGCCAGGAAATCGGCTGGCTGCTGCGCCTTTCCGACCCCGCCCTGCGGCAACGCATCGCCGAAATCAAGCGGCGCTGGCGCGACATCGGCGGAGACCGTCTGGAGGTCATTCCCGGCCTCGACGGCACGCTGCATTTCGGCCGCATCCGCCGTGCCTTACTCGGACCGGCACGACGCGACGGCGTACTTTTCGCCAGCCATGATCCCGACGGTCATCTTTTTTTGGTGAGCATCCCCTCACAAATCCGCATGGCGCGGCAACAGAGCCAACGCAAACCCTCGAACCAGGAGTAGACACCCGTGTTTCGCAACAGAAAGCTTGGCACCATCTGCTATTTCGTCGCTGACATCGGCCGCACCGAAACCTTCTATCGCGACGTTCTCGGCCTCGAAATCGAGAACATGGGCGATGCTGGCGATGGCCATGACTGGCTGATGGCCAAGACCGCCAACGGCATCGAACTGATTTTCTTCCAGCAGGAATCGCGGCCGGGCAATTCGCCCATCATTGTCTTCGAGATCGCGGAAGGTGGCATCGACGATGTCGTTGCAGGTTTGGCGGAAAAAGGCGCCACGATCGTCACGCCGGTTAGTCATGCCCCCGGGGGATGGTCGGCCGAGATCGCCGACCCGGACGGCCACCAGATCTCGATGTATCAGTCGGAAGAGCAGCCGCGTTCGCTGAAGACATAACCACGACAGGCACGCGATAAACGCATTTAACACGCCGAAACTTCAGAAGTTTCGGCGTGTCCCAAAAACAGGATCAAGCGTAACGGGAGATGCCGAGTTCGCTGACGTCGATGTCCGGCTTCTTGCCCGATACGATGTCGGCCAGCACGCGCCCTGATCCGCAAGCCATCGTCCAGCCCAGTGTGCCGTGGCCAGTGGAGAGGAAAAAATTGTCGTAGCGCGTCTTGCCGATGATTGGCGGGCCGTCCGGCGTCATTGGCCTGAGCCCGCACCAGAAGCTGGCCTTCGAGACATCGCCACCGCGTGGAAACAGATCGGTGACCGAGTGTTCGAGCGTCGCGCGTCGCGCAGGACGCAAAGCCAGATCATAGCCGGAAATCTCGGCCGTGCCGCCGACGCGGATACGGTCGCCCAAGCGCGTGATCGCCACCTTGTAGGTCTCGTCCATGACGGTCGATTCCGGCGCACCAGATGCTTCGGTGATCGGCACCGTGATCGAATACCCCTTGATCGGATAGACCGGGATCGAAAGGCCAAGCGGCTTCAGCATGATCGGGGAATAGCTGCCGAGTGCGCAGATATAGGCATCCGCCATCAGCAACCCCTCGCTGGTATCGACGCCGGCGATACGGCCGCCTTCGGTGGCGATGCCCTTGATCGTGGTGTTGAAGCGGAAGGTCACGCCACGCTTGACCGCGTGTTCGGCCAATCGCTCGGTGAACATCTTGCAGTCGCCTGTTTCGTCGCCCGGCAGGCGAAGACCGCCAACGAACTTGCCTTTGACGTTGGCCAGCGCCGGCTCCGCGCCAATGCAGCCGGCCGGATCGAGCACCTCGTAAGGCACGCCGAACTGCTTCAGCACCTCGATGTCGCCAGCGGTTCCGTCGAGCTGCTTCTGGTTGCGGAAGAGTTGCAAGGTGCCCTTGGCGCGATCGTCATATTCGATGCCGATCTCGGCGCGCAGCGCCTTCAGGCAATCGCGGCTGTATTCGGCGATCGGCACCATGCGTGCCTTGTTCACGGCATAGCGCGCCTCGGTGCAGTTGCGCAGCATCTTCAGCACCCAGGACACCATGGCCGGGTCGACCTTGGGACGGATCACCAGCGGCCCGAAATGCATCAACAGCCACTTGATCGCCTTGACCGGAACGCCGGGGCCAGCCCAGGGCGAGGAATAACCCGGCGAAACCTCGCCGGCATTGCCGAAACTGGTTTCAAGCGCCGGACCGCCCTGGCGGTCCACCACCGTCACCTCATGGCCGGCTTCCGCCAGATAGTAGGCGGCGGTCACCCCGATCACGCCGCTTCCAAGCACCAGAACTCTCATACGCCCCGCTCCTAGAGCATGATCCCGAAAGTGCGGGGTCACGCGACAAAACAACCAGATGGAGCGGGATGCCTTGGCGGCATTCGGCTCCAGCGCATCGGCGCCCGAAATCAGAATGATCTTCGGCAGGCACGATACGCAACCTCAAAACCCGAAGCGTCCTTCGTCCAAGTGGGAGAAGAGGCGCTCCAACCGCCCGTTCACGCCGCTGTTGGGCCGCCCGGGTCGTCATCGGCCCCTGTCTGCCGGATTTTCTCCACCGCGCCAAGTGGTGGCACAATGCTATTGGCACTGTAGACCAGTCTGAGTGCCGGCCTTACCTGCCGGGCGATGCTTGCACGGCGCGCCGCCTCTGGCTGGAACAGCACTTTGACCACCCGGATCGTTTCCGTCCCGCCACCTCGCTCGCAGAGGCCGGATTCGCCCTCTGCCATGCCAAGCAGCGAAAGCCCCCATGGCGTCGTTACCGGCAGGCTGGCGCCGACAACGCCGCGCACCTCGTTTTGAATCACGGTCCGCGTCTCAGCCGGATTGGCGCCGATGCGAAATGTGACGCGGCTGTTGATGGTCACGACATCGGCATCGATGGAATCGATCAACACCACACTGGCGTTGGCGAGCTTCTTTTCCAGCAGGGGTGCGAGCGGATCGTCCAGCGCACGCCGGTGTTCCAGCATCGTTTCCAGGATCGCGAAATCCTTGGTGGTGAGGCGGCAGATCTTGTTCATGCCCGCGCCTCGCCTGCGGACCGGTCCGCACGCGGCGGCTCGACGGCAACAATGTCCAGCGCCATCTCGCGACCGTCACGCGTCGTCCAATGCACGCACTGGCCGACCTCGGCACCGATCAGGGCCGTACCCAGGGGAGTAAGCACGGAAATGCGTTGAGCCGCGATGTCTGCCTCGGCCGGATAGACCAGCGTCATTCGCTGTTCGGCTCCGTCGCCGTTGCGGGTGGTGACCGTGGAACCCATACACACGACACTGTCCGGCAAGGCCCCGGAGGCGGCCACAGTCGCCCGGTCCATTTCGGAAAGCAGTTCTTCGGCGATGTCGGGCAATCGGTCGAGCGAGGCCCGCGCCAGGCCGGTCAAGCGGCCGTGGTCATTGGCAGTCACCAGGATGGTGTCGGGCGGACGAACCTTGATTGATCTTTGCATGGTAAAACCTTTCGTGTTGATGGCGCATCGGGGCGATGCGCGGCCGGCCGCGCATGGCGGCCTTTGGTCGAACCGACGCGCACCTCGCGCATAGGTTCGAAATTCACGTCTGTTTTTGAAAAAAGCCCCGGTACGGACGGACGCGCAAAGGCGTCCGCGCCGGGGCTACGCTCCCGCGATCGGGCAGATCCTGAAACAGGTCCGTTTATGGGCAAGCTTGCTCATGTGGCGAGCCTTGCCGACCCGTCACGGCTTGTCAAGCATGGCAAGACAGCTCAACCGCCCACGTAGCGCCGATGGAAGCGATGGCCGAGGCTGGTCAGCACCTCATAGCCGATCGTGCCCGCGACATCCGCCACCGTGTCGAGTGGGTGCGACGGGCCGATGAGTTCGACCAGATCGCCCTCCTTCAGGCGTCCTTCGGGCAAGGCGGAAATGTCGAGGATGATCGAATCCATCGATACGCGGCCAATGAACGGCAATTCGGCGCCTTCGAAGAAGGCGGCAGCCGAGGTGCGCCGATGCCAGCCGTCGGCATAACCCAGCGCGATCGTCGCCGTCCGAAGCGGACCTGTGGCGTGAAAAGTGTGACCGTAACCGACCCCCGCCCCGGCGTTGATCTGCCGGGTCTGGATCACCTTGGCTTCCAGCTTGACCACCGACTGCATTGGGTTCTTGTGACCCGGTGTCGGGTTGATGCCGTAAAGTGCTGCTCCCGGCCGGGCCAGGTCGTGGTGATAGGACTTGCCAAGGAAAATGCCGGAGGAATTGGCGAAAGAAAGCGGCGCCGGCGGCAGCATCTTGCGCAGCCGGTGGAACTCCAGCCGTTCAGCTTCGTTGGCACTGTGTTCCGGTTCATCAGCACAGGCGAGATGGCTCATCACCAGCCTGAGCTCGATGCCGTCGAAACCGGACGGATCAGCGGCCAGCGCTTCCACCTCGGATGGTGCCATGCCGATGCGCGACATGCCGCTGTCAACCTGGATCGCCGCCGGCAGTTCCTTGGCCAATCGATGCCCGAGACCACGCCAGGCCGCAAGCTGCCCGGTACTGTTGATGACCGGCACAAGCGCTGCAGCTTCTCCTTGTGCTTCCGATCCAGGCAGAAATCCGTGCAGAACGAAAATGGTCGGCGCAGCGCCCAGAGCATCGCGCAGCACGATACCTTCCCAAAGGTGAGCAACGAAGAAGGTGTCGCAGCCTTCCTTGCGCAGGGCATTCGCCACTTGCACGGCACCAAGCCCGTAACCGTCGGCTTTGACCACCCCGGCACAGGCGACACCATCAAGGCGAGCCTTCAGCCGACGGTAATTTTCACGAATGGCACCAAGGTCAATGGTGAGGATGGCGCCCGCCGCCGCTTCGTCGGGTTGGGCAAATGCGTGGAACGTCTTTTCGGTCAATTCGGGTGATCTAGCTCCAGAAATCCTGGCGGCAGGGACCATCTTCGACCCCACACGGCAATACGATTGGCTTCTGCATCGGTTATGC
Organism: Mesorhizobium loti; assembly: GCF_002858745.1. Lineage (GTDB taxonomy): Bacteria > Pseudomonadota > Alphaproteobacteria > Rhizobiales > Rhizobiaceae > Mesorhizobium > Mesorhizobium loti_F. Next base: position 403,984 of record NZ_PJRO01000003.1, read on the forward strand.
CACCAGATGCCGGAAGGCTGCAACGACCTCTTCGTAGACCTTGCGTTTGAATGGCACGATAAGGTTGGGCAGATCGCTCATCGGCTTCCACCGCCAGTCGTCGAATTCCGCCTCATGCCCGCCCGGCGGCGGATTGATCTTGATTTCGTTTTCGTCGCCCTGGAAGCGAAACGCGAACCATCTCTGTGTCTGGCCGCGATAACGCCCCTTGAAGGCGATGCCAACCAGATCGCGCGGCAGGTCGTAATTGATCCAGTTCGGAGCCTCTGCCAGGAGATCGAGATTTTTCATCCCGGTCTCTTCGTAGATTTCCCGCCTGGCGGCGACAAGCGGCTCCTCATCCTTGTCGATGCCACCCTGCGGCATCTGCCACAGCTGCGTCGTGCCGGCGAATTCGCTATCCGGTTCGGCGATACGATGACCGACCCAGACCAGGCCCCGGCTGTTCAGCACCATGACTCCGACGCAGGGGCGGTAAGGCAAGGTTTCGGGATCGACCAGCTTGTTCTTTGCCATACTCACTTCCGTTCCGGATCGGTCGCCACCGCCGAGATCGGCACGATCTCGACGCCGCGCTTCTTGGCTTCGTTCACCCAGGACACAACGGCATCGACGGTGACATTGAAAGCCGACCCCGTACCGACGGCATATCCCTTGGCGCGCGCTGTCGCTTCCAATTCATCGAGTTTCTTCAGGATAGCGCCACGCTCCTGCACGCCATCGATCGCGGTGTCTGCGACCGCCAGCGGCACGCCATCCTTCCTGGCAAGGTCGGGTGCGACACTGCGCGCCGACGACCCGTCGTCGAGATAACCGATACCGCGCTTGCCGAGTTCCGCCATCACCGGCCCGAATGCCTGCGCGTCGGTGGAGAAACGCGCACCCATGTAATTCATCACCGCCGTGTAGTTCGTGGTACGTGACAGCACCCAGCGCAAGTTCTTCAAGTTTTCTTCTTCACTGGCATCGACGGTCAATGTGCTGCGGCCTGGATTCACATTGGGATAATCGAACGGTTCCAATGGCAATTGCATGACGATCTCATGGCCGCGCCGGCGCGCCTCCTGCATCCAGCGGCCGATGCTGTTGCCTTGCGAGGCAAAGGCGAGCGTCACTTCACCCGGCAGTTTGGCGATCGCCGACTGCGTGCCGGTCTGCGACACGGCGAGCCCGCCGATGACGATGGCGACACGAGCGCCGCGAGCGCCGGACCAGGGACGCGCATAGACATCGAAAGGCCGTCGTCCATCCGCCGACCGGATCGGCAAAGGGCCACCTTCGCCATCTTCGATCAAGGCCTTGTCGGGCAGATGCGCCACGGAAAGGTTCTGGCCAACCGCGGAAGCGTCCTGGATGACGATGCCGGCTTGCCCGCCGGTGTCGGTCGGCTGAACACGGATGATCTGCGGCCCGTCGCTCTTCTTGCGCTGTGGAGCGGATTCCGGCGGTGCTGCCGGCGTCTGAGCCGCTGTTTCAACCGGCTTCGTTTCCTGCGGCACCGGAGTGGCGACAACCACGGGCCTGCGAAATGGCTTTTCATCGAAGGCGATCAGCGCGGAAGCCCCGACAACCGTCAAAACGGCCAAAGCCACCACGATTTGGGCACGACCAAGCCGTCGTGCCGGAGGCGACGCCGGCGCCCGGACAGATTGTCCAAGCGGACGTTCGATCTCCTTGGTGAAATCAGCCAAGCCGCCAACCCCTGCCGCCTGCGCGGTGCGTTCGTGCGGTTCACCGTTTTCAAGGAAACGGCGACCCGCCCCATCTCTTAGTTCTGACGCAATTCCGGGCGGAAAACCGCGACACACTTTTCCTGGAATTGCTCTCCGCAAGCCTCCGAATCAAACTGCCGGAACCTTGCGGCTCCGGCAGCATCGCATTGCTTGGTCCGAGCAGCCAGTGTCCTTTGGAAGGACTGCAGCCGGAATGCCCCAGCCTTACTGGTTCATCACTGCCTTGTCGGGGTTCGGCGGGAAAGCCGGATCGGTCTTTTCGCCGCGCAGCAGCTGTTCAGCGAAGATCAGCTGCAGGTCGTTCTTCGGATCCGGCGGCACATAGGCAGCCGAGCCGGAGCCCTGCGAACTTTCCTCGACACCCTTGATGTGGCCCTTGAGGTCCGATTCACCGCGGGTCAAGTCGCGTCCCTGCAACTCCGCCGGCACCGGCTGATCGACCTTGATATCGGGGGTGATGCCCTTGCCCTGGATCGATTTGCCGGATGGCGTGTAGTAGAGCGCCGTGGTCAAGCGGAGCGCGCCGTTCTCGCCGAGCGGGATGATGGTCTGCACCGAGCCCTTGCCGAAGGACTGCGTGCCCACCACCGTTGCGCGCTTCATATCCTGCAGGGCACCGGCGACGATTTCCGAGGCACTGGCGGAGCCGCCGTTGACGAGCACGACCAGCGGCTTGCCGTCGATCTCGTCGGTCGTCTTCGACTTGGCGTCGAAGCGGGTCACGTCCTTCGGATCGCGGCCACGCGTCGAAACAATCTCGCCGCGTTTCAGGAAGGCGTCGGAAACCGACACAGCCTGGTCAAGCAAACCGCCCGGATTGAGCCGCAGGTCGAGCACATAGCCCTTCAGCTTGTCCTTCGGCACCTGCTTCTTGATCTCCGCAATGGCGTTCTGCAGATCGTCATAGGTCTTTTCGGTGAAGGAGGTGATCTTCATGTAGCCGATGTCGTTCTCGACCCGGAACTTCACCGCCTTGACCTTGATGATGTCGCGCACCACCGTCAATTCGATCGGCTTGTCGGCGCCCTGCCTCAGAATGGTCAGCTTGATCGGCGTGTTGACCGCGCCGCGCATCTTGTCGACAGCGTCATTGAGCGTCAGGCCGCGCACTTCGGCGCCGTCTATCTTGGCGATGTAGTCGCCAGCCATGACACCGGCCTTGGCCGCAGGCGTATCGTCGATCGGGGTAATGACCTTGACGAGGTCGTTCTCCATCGTGACTTCGATGCCGAGGCCGCCGAACTCGCCCTTGGTCTGGACGCGCATATCCTGCGCCTGCTCGGAATTCATGTAGGACGAATGTGGGTCGAGTGACGACAACATGCCGTTGATGGCGTTTTCCACCAGCGACTTATCATCGGGCGGCGTCACATACTGCGCACGCACGCGCTCGAAAATGTCGCCGAAGATTGCCAGCTGCTTGTAGGTGTCGGAGCCTGCCGCGTTCGCCGCCGAGCTTGGAACCCCATAGACCAGGCTCATGGCTGACGCGCCCATCAGCGCGCCGGCAACCAAGAGCGACAGTTTCCGCATCATCTTACGTCCTTCCAGAAAATCGCTCCGCCCACCATGGGTTAGGATCGACGGGTTTTCCATCCTTGCGGAACTCGATGTAGAGCTCCAGCGCGTTATTTCCATTCTGCGTTGCCGATGTGCTCGCTACGCGGGCCTCGCCCATGGTTCCGATCGGCTCGCCCGCGAGCACGGCTTGGCCTGCCGCTACGTTCAATTTGCTCATTCCCGCCAGCACGACATGATAGCCGTCGCCAGCGTTCAGGATCAAGAGTTGTCCATAGGAACGAAACGGTCCTGCATAGAGGATGCTCCCATCCGCCGGCGCCGTCACGATGGCGCCCGATTGTGTCGCAACCATGTCGCCCTGCATGGTGCCGCCGGTGCCATCCTCGCCCCCGAAACGAAGCCGGACCTTGCCTGTCACCGGCAGCGACACCTGCCCTTGCATGGCCGAGAACGGCACCGTCGAGGCGAGACGATTCGCTTCCGGAACAGCGGTCGCGGCTGCCTTTGCATCCGCATCTGCCTGGTTGGCGGCCTCACGCCTGGCTTTTTCGTCTGCCTTGCGCGTCTTTTCCGCCTCGGCGTCGAGAGAGGCGATCAGGTCCTTCAGGCTGGAGGCTTTCGCCGCGAGATCACGCGCCTTCTTTTGCTCGTCGACCAGTGCGGTTTCGGCCTCGGTCTGCAATCTTCCCTTGGCCTGAAACAGCAGGTTGAGCCGCTGCTTCTCGGCCAGTTGGTCGGTGACCGCCGCGGCCAGCCGTGTCCGTTCCGCCTCGATCGAAGCCGTCACCCGCGACAATTCTTTCAGTTCGGTCACAACGATGTCGGCCCGGTGGCGCAGTTCCGGAACCACCGCGCCAAGAAGAATAGCGCTGCGCACCGAAGACAACGCGTCTTCCGGCTTGACCAGGATGGCCGGAGGCGGATTGAGCCCCATGCGTTGCAACGCGCCCAGCACTTCCGCCAGCACATCGCGGCGGGCGGCGAGCGATTCGCGCAGCTTCTTTTCCTGGTCTTTCAGGCCACCGAGCTTGCCGCTGATATCCTCGATGTCCTGCCCAAGCTTCTGTTCGGTCTTGGCGGACTGGATAAGCGCCGCCGTGATCGATGCCGAATCTTTCTTCACTGTCGCGATATCGGCGGCAAGTTTGCTCAGGCGCTCGGCGGAAAGTGTGATTTCCTTGGAGACCCGCTCATATTCGGCGCGGCTTTCTTCCGGACCGGTTTTGGTGTCGAGCGTGTTCTCGGCGCGTGCTGAAAACGACACGACAAGCGCGGCAGCAATCAAGCAGCCGCGCACCAGAGCGTTTCTCATCGAAACACGGAAACGCTTCAACGTTTTGTTTTGGCGCATGACCCCGACCCGAAAAGTCTGCGACTTTTCTGGAGAACGCATCATGCCCGTTGTCGATTCCGCACGCTCAAACATGGAAGCCTGACTGTATTTCCGGCTTCGTTAACGAACTATCAACCATAAATGTTCGCTCATCCACCCGCAGGGCTTCTCGAACCGCAATGGGGCGAAAATCGGTCGGGCGGGCCGCTGCAATTATGATCGATGGTAAGGATGTCCGGCAAGGATCGTCCCTGCCCGGTAGAGCTGTTCGCCCAACATGACCCGAACCAGTTGATGCGGCCAGGTCATGGCACTCAATGAAACCACCAGATCGGCCTGATCGCGCAGCGACTGATCGTGACCGTCGGCACCGCCAATGGCAATGACCACTGCCTTGCGGCCGCCATCGCGGAACAGTCCGATGCGACCGGCGAACTCTTCTGAGGAAAAATGCCGCCCCCGCTCGTCAAGCAGGATCAACGCGCCGCCGGGCTGCAATAGGGTCTGCAGCTTCTGGCCTTCTTCACGCCGGCGTTCGCTGGCGGTCTGGCCGCGGCTCTCAGGAATTTCAGTGACACCGGAGAATTCGAGCCCGAGCGCGGGACCGCTCTTGGCGAAGCGGTCAAAGTAACGAGCTGCCAAATCTCTTTCGGGGCCGGCTTTCATCCGGCCCACGGCATGTATGATGATCTTCATCCCTGCCTCTAAGGAACCTTACGGCTCAGTGGAGGGTCTCTTCTTCAAGGTCGGGTGCCTGCCACATCTTTTCAAGATTGTAGAACTCACGCACCTCGGGCCGGAAGACGTGGACGATGATATCGCCTGAATCGATCAGCACCCAGTCGGCGCTGGCCAGCCCCTCGACGCGCGCATCGCCGTAGCCGGCGTCCTTGAGCGCTTTGAGAAGATGATCGGCAACCGCAGTGACATGACGGTTCGAGCGGCCCGACGCAACGACCATGTAGTCGCCGAGGCTCGACTTTCCCTGGATGTCGATGGAGACGATGTTTTCGGCCTTGGAGTCTTCCAGACTGGCAAGGACTGTCTTGATGGCGCGGGTCGAGGCGTCGATGTCACCTATCCCGGCCGCAGAAGGCACGATGTCGGCCTTCTTCCGCAGTGCTGTTCTCAGTGTCTTTCCTTTCACGACAAGAACAACGAAGTCACCAACAAAATCAGGTGACGCTAAATAGATAGGCAGAGTCGCATTGCAGTTTCAAGACAAGCTCGAGTAATTCCAGCAAAAGTGCACAGCGGTTTTGCGTCCGGAATTACGTAAAAACAAAGAGTTAGAGCGTTTACGCGTTTCCGTGAAAAACGGAAACGCTCTAGCCGTGCTTGTCACAAACGAGCCGTCAAAGTGCCGATCTATCTCGAAAAACAGCTATTTCTTCGCAGCTTGCCGAATAGCAGTGGACGACAGCAGCGAGCGCGGGCCGTGGATGAAGGTCCAGGCCGGCGCCCGCATATGCGCTAGAATGGGTGCATCGCCTTCATCGACCCGGGCATAGTCGAAGGTCTTGGCCAAAGCCGACGACAAGAACGACAGCGTCGCCCCCGGCCTGTCGATGACAGCGATAGGGAAGGTCATGGCGATCTGGCGCCAGCGCTGCCAATGGTGGAAGTCGCGCAGCGAATCCGCTCCCATGATCCAGACGAAATCGACGCCGGGGTTCTTGGCCCGCACCAGCGCCAGCGTATCGGCGGTGTAACGGATGTGGTGGCTGGCCTCGAAGGCCGTCACCTTGATGCGCGGGTTCCTGCTGATCTTTTCTGAAAGGCCGATGCGCTCGGCGAGCGGCGCGAGTTCGCGCGTGCTCTTCAGCGGATTGCCCGGCGTGACGATCCACCAGAGCTGGTCGAGGGTCAGCCTGCGCAGTGCGATCTCGGCAACAAGCGAATGGCCGGCATGCGGCGGATTGAACGACCCGCCGAACAGGCCGACCTGCATGCCCTTTTCGACATAAGGCATGCGCAGATAGTGCGAGGCGATGCGATCCGGCTTGCGCACCGGGTCAATCCCTTGGCCAGCATCGGTCGGAGGCCCATCGGATCTCAAATTCTGGTCCCCAACCGCCTGTTCCAAACGCGGCCTCCCGCTACTGCCGCAACTGTCCGCTGCCGCGCACGCGATATTTGAACGAGGTGAGCTGTTCCACACCGACCGGCCCGCGCGCGTGCATCTTGCCCGTGGCGATGCCGATCTCTGCACCCATGCCGAATTCACCACCGTCGGCGAATTGCGTCGAGGCGTTGTGCAGCAGGATGGCGGAGTCGATCTCGTTGAAGAAGCGCTCCACGGCGGCCGCGTCCTCGGCCACGATCGCTTCAGTGTGATGCGACGAGAACGTCTCGATATGGTCGATGGCGCTGCCGACCCCGTCGACCAGCTTCACCGCGATGATGGCATCGAGATATTCCGTCACCCAGTCGGCATCCGTTGCCGGCGTGGCCTTGGAAAAAGCCTTCAGCACATCGGCATCGGCGTGGATTTCGCAGCCCGCGGTGCGCAGGGCTTCCAGCACCGGAACAAGATGCGTGGAAGCGACAGCCCGATCGACCAGCAGCGTTTCGGCAGCACCACAGATGCCGGTGCGCCGCATCTTGGCGTTGACCGCGATCCTGACCGCCATGTCGAGATCGGCAGACTTGTCGATGTAGAGATGGCAGATGCCTTCCAGATGCGCGAACACCGGAACACGCGCCTCATTCTGCACGCGCTCGACAAGACTGCGCCCGCCGCGCGGAATGATCACGTCCAGATTGCCGGACAGGCCCTTCAACATCTCGCCGACGGCGGCGCGATCGGTGGTCGGCACCAGTTGGATCGCGTCTTGCGGCAATCCGGCTGCCTTCAGTCCCTCGACCAGGCAGGCATGGATGGCGGCGGATGAGTTGATCGAGTCGGCCCCCCCACGCAGCACCACCGCATTGCCGGCCTTCAGGCAGAGCGCGCCGGCATCTGCCGTCACGTTAGGGCGGCTTTCATAGATAACGCCGATGACGCCGAGCGGCGTGCGCACGCGCTCGATATGCAGGCCGTTGGGACGATCCCATTCGGTGATCACATCGCCAACCGGATCCTTTAGTGCCGCGATCTCGCGAATGCCGTCGCTCATCGCGCGGATACGCGCCGGGTCAAGCTTCAAACGATCCATGAAGGAGGGCGAAAGACCCGCTTCCTCGCCATTCGCCACATCGATGGTATTGGCTTCCAGGATCGCCTTTTCGTTGCGCAGGATGGCGTCGGCCATGGCCGACAGTGCGGCATTTTTGGCGGTGGTCGAAGCGATGGCCAACGGTCGCATGGCAGCACGCGCCCTGCGACCGATTGCGGCCATCAGCTGGACTGTATCGGCAGTCGACCTTTCATGCAGCTTCAGCATGCTCATTCTCCACCTTGCGCGCCAACTCCACCTTGCACACCAGCATGGCTGACCACCAGATCGTCACGGTGGATCATTGCCGAACGCGCCTCATAGCCAAGCACCGTCTCGATCTCGGCAGTCTTGAGACCGGCGATTCTTACGGCATCGGCTGCGTCATAGGCAACCAGCCCACGCGCGATCTCGCGCCCTTCGGGTGACAGGATAGCGACAGTATCGCCGCGCGCGAAATTGCCGCTCACCAGTTTCACGCCCGCCGGCAGCAACGACTTGCCCGACAGCAGCGCACCGACGGCACCGGCGTCAACGGTCAGTCGCCCCGCCGGTTCCAGCTGGCCGGCAATCCAGGTCTTGTAACCTTTCACCGGCGTCGGGCTCGGCTTGAAGAAGGTGGCGCGCTCGCCGCGTTCGATCGCCATCAGCGGCGACAGGCGGGTGCCCGCCGTGATTACCATGGCGGTACCCGCTGCATTGGCGATCTTGCCCGCATCGAGCTTGGTGCGCATGCCACCGCGCGACAGCTCGGAAGCCGCCGCACCCGCCATCGCCTCGATATCAGGCGTGATGCGCTCGACGACCGGAATGAACTCGGCATTCGGGTCACGGGCCGGTGGCGCCGTATAAAGCCCGTCAATATCGGAAAGCAGCACCAGAAGGTCCGCGCCCATCATGGTGGCCACCCGTGCCGCCAGGCGATCGTTGTCACCATAACGGATTTCGGACGTCGCCACCGTGTCGTTCTCGTTGATGACCGGTACGGCCTTCATCTTGAGCAGCGTCGAGATGGTGGCGCGTGCATTGAGATAGCGCCGGCGCTCTTCGGTATCGCCTAAAGTGAGCAGGATCTGGCCGGATTTCAGGCCATGACCGCCCAGCGCTTCCGACCACGCGCCGGCCAGCGCGATCTGGCCGACGGCAGCGGCCGCCTGGCTTTCCTCAAGCTTGAGCGCACGCTTGCCGAGCTCCAGAATGGTGCGGCCAAGAGCGATGGCGCCCGAAGACACGACAAGGACTTCCGCGCCGCCGGCGGTAAGCGTACCGATATCCTGCGCCAGCGAAGCCAGCCATTCGCGTTTCAATCCGGTCGTGCGGTCGACCAGCAGCGCCGAACCGATCTTGACCGTGATGCGGCGATATTTCTTCAGAGACTGCACGGACATTTCTTACTGTTCCCAGCGCGTCTCGACCTTTGCCGGCACCGCATTGCGCGCTTCGGCCACCACAGCCATCAATGCGCGCAGCACCGCTTCGACGCCTTCGCCGGTGACTGCCGAAACAAGGAAAGGCGCGCGGCCAGCGGCACGTTTCAGCGACGCCAGCTTCTTCTTGCGCGCATCGTCATCCAGCGTGTCGACCTGGGAAAGGGCGACGATCTCGACCTTGTCCTCCAGCCCGTTGCCATAAGCCTCCAGCTCCGTGCGCACCGTCTTGTAGGCCTTGCCGGGATTTTCCTCCTGCGCGGAAACCAGATGCAAAAGCACCCGCGTACGCTCGACATGGCCAAGGAAGCGGTCGCCGATACCGACCCCTTCATGCGCGCCCTCGATCAGGCCAGGAATGTCGGCCAGCACGAATTCGCGGGCGTCGATGCGCGCCACGCCAAGCCCAGGGTGCAGCGTCGTGAACGGATAATCGGCGATCTTCGGCTTTGCGGCGGTCACCGCCGCCAGGAAAGTCGATTTGCCGGCATTCGGCAGGCCGACCAGCCCGGCATCGGCGATCAGCTTGAGCCGCAACCAGATCGTCAGCTCTTCGCCCGGCAGGCCAGGATTGGCACGCCGCGGTGCCTGGTTGGTCGACGTTTTGAAATGCTGGTTGCCGAAACCGCCATTTCCGCCGGCGGCCAGACGGAAGCGCTGTCCCTCTACGGTCAGATCGCAGATCAGCGTCTCATTGTCCTCGGCATAGATCTGCGTGCCGGCCGGCACCCTCAGCGTCACATCGGCGCCCTTGGCACCGGTGCGGTTGCGGCCCATGCCATGGACGCCGGTTTTGGCGCGGAAGTGCTGCTGGTAGCGATAGTCGATCAGCGTGTTCAGCCCGTTGACCACCTCGACCCAGACATCGCCGCCACGACCGCCGTCGCCACCATCCGGTCCGCCGAATTCAATGAACTTCTCGCGCCGGAACGAGACGGAACCCGCGCCACCATCACCGGAGCGGATATATACCTTGGCCTGATCGAGGAATTTCATCGGAAGATGCGATTTCTGTTGCTATGGAGTTTCATGAACCTGTCTGCTCTAAACTATGGAAAGGCCTAGAGCGAGAGCGGGGCCGGCCGATTTTGCGGCCGGAGGCGGAGAGTTCGTTATGAGGATTGTCACCTACAACGTCCAGTACGGTATCGGCCTTGACGGCCGCTACGACCTCTCCCGCATTGCCGACGCGGTACGCGGCGCCGACGTCATCGCCCTTCAGGAAGTCTCGCGCAACAACCCGCGCAATGGCGGACATGACATGGTTGCCGCGATCAGCGAAGCGCTGCCCGATTATTTTGCCGTCTATGGTTCCAACTTCGAAGCGAACATCGGCTCGTCCGTCGTTGCAGGTCGTGCCCGCACGGTCACGTTCCAGCTCGGCAACATGGTGCTTTCGAAGACACCGATCCATCTGTCGCGCAACCTGCTTTTGCCACGAAGCCGGTCCATCGGCACCATGAACTTCCAGCGCGGCGCCATCGAAGCCCTCATTGAGACGCCGCTCGGGTTCATTCGTTTCTATTCGGCCCATCTCGATCATCGCAACCCCGTCGAGCGCGCCAGGCAGATCCGCTTCCTGCGCGACCGTGTGCTCAATTATGCGCTCGAAGGTGGTGGCCTGAGCGGCCTTGACGAGATCGGCCTGCCGGAGCCGCCATGTCCCGAAGCTTTTGTCGTGATGGGCGACTTCAACATGCTGGCCGGTTCGCCCGAATACATCGAACTCGCCGGCCTGCCCGATCACGAATTCGGCCTGCATCTCAGTGCCGATCTTGCCGTCGACGCCGCAGTACGGCTGGATGCTGGGGAACCGAATCTCGTCACCTGGGTCGACCCTGACCGCCCCGAGGACGAAAGCCGCCACAAGCGCATCGACTACATCTTCACCAGCGCGGCGCTGGCCGGCTCGCTGAAGCGCCTCTGGGTCGACCGAAAGGCGGACGGCTCCGACCATCTGCCCGTCTGGCTCGAACTCGGTTGAGCTAAGCCGTAGCTCGCCACGCATCTCTGTTTGCCTTGTCGATGATCGCCATGCTGATCGTGTCGCAATAGCGGCCATCGATGCAGATCGCATCGCGTTCCACGCCTTCCTGAACGAACCCGACCTTCCGATAGAGCGCGATGGCACGCGCATTGTCGGCATGTGCCGACAGTTCGATACGCGCTAGGCCCTGGCGGCGCGCTGCCTCGATCGTCGTTTCGATCAGTTGCTGTCCAAGCCCTCGGCCGCGATAAGCCGGGATGATGCCCATGCCGAGCGTCCCGCGATGCGCATGGATGGGCCTTTCGTGGCGCGAGATATCGCACCAGCCAACGACCTCGTCCTTAGCCACCGCCACGAATTGCGGGTTGCGCCGCTCGATCATGCTGCGCACGAAATCGCGTGTGGCCGGCAGCGGCGGCGCTTCGAGGAAGGCGAGATATCTGCGCTCGCGCGCCACGGTGTCGAGTGCGCGATGGAAGCCCTCGATATAAACCTCCGCCATCGGCACGATGGCGGGTGATGCTACGTCGGTCATTGTCTTGCCCATTGCCGTTCGGTGAGGCTGGCGACATGTCCCTCCCAACGCCGCCAGCCGGCCGGTTTACAGCCGCACCCAGCTTCTCAGGCTCGCCCAGGTCCTGCGGTCGAGCCGATAGCGTTCGACCGGCACCTGGCCGGAGACCATGGAATTCAGCATGCCTTGTCCAGCATACTGGAAACCGCACTTATGAATGACCCGGCGCGAGGCCGGATTGATCACCCGGGTCGAGGCATGCAGGACCTGGATCGTCGTGCGGGTGAAGGCAAGATCGACCAAGGCATGTGCGGCCTCGGTGGCGTAGCCGCGCTTCCAGTGCGGCTCGCCGATCCAGTAACCGAGTTCCAGGCCGCGGTCGGTGTTGTTCAGCCCGGCACAGCCGATGAAGGCCCCGTTCTCGGCAAGCGTCAGCGCGTAGACGATGCCGCCGCGCGGCGCGCGCGCCATTGCCACGAAGGTACGGGCTTCCTCGATGCCATAAGGATGCGGCATGCGGGCGAGCATCTCGGCGACATGGCGATTGTCGGCAAGCGCCACCAGTTGGTCGATATCCGCCTCGCACGGCGCGCGCATCACCAGGCGCTCGGTGCGCAGCACCGGGTTGTCGATCGTGAAGCCTCCGTCGTCCGTGTAGTCCGCTTCGGCAACCATGTTGAAAGTCCTCCAGGCACGAGAAAAAGGGGAGATGGTCACCCATCTCCCCTGATCCTTTTCCTGGCTTGGCCAGACACCGGTCCCGAGATGGGGTGCCGGTGTCTAGGTGCGGAACCGGCTACTCCGCGGCTTTAAGGGTCGGATTTACCGACACGTAGGTTCGGCCATTGGCTTTTTTGTTGAAGGCAACGTGGCCTGCTTCCAGCGCAAACAGGGTATGGTCCTTGCCCATGCCGACATTGGTGCCGGCATGCCACTTGGTGCCACGTTGACGAATAATGATGTTGCCTGCGATCACGGCTTCGCTGCCGAACTTCTTCACGCCAAGGCGCTTGGATTCCGAATCGCGACCGTTGCGCGACGAACCGCCAGCTTTCTTGTGTGCCATTTCATTGCTCCTTTGCGCCGCGGGGGCGCCTCAAAACTCTTATGAACGCGTTCGCGTTCCGTTTCAAGCCTGCTCGGGCGACATAGCCGCCCAGTCAGTCTTACTCAGCGGCGTCCTCGGCCTTGGCCTTCTTCGGCGCAGCCTTCTCCTTCTTCGGAGCGGCTTCGGCCTTGGCCTCAGCAGCGGTTTCCGCTTTCACTTCGGCCTTGGCAGCCGCCTTCTTGGCAGGCTTGGCACCAGCGACCAGAATCTCGGAGATGCGCACGGTGGTCTGCAACTGGCGGTGGCCGATCTTGCGGCGCGAATTCTGCCGGCGGCGCTTCTTGAAAGCGATGACGGTGCGGTTCTTGCCCTGCTCGACGACTTCGGCGGTAACCACCGCGCCGTCGACGAACGGAGCGCCGATCACGACATTCTCGCCTTCGCCATGCGCCAGAACCTGGCCGATTTCGACGACGTCGCCGACATTGGCCTCGAGCTTCTCGATCTTGAGCACATCGTTGGCGGCAACGCGATACTGCTTGCCGCCCGTTTTGATGACTGCGAACATTTTTTGCCTTTCGCTGTTCGGTCGGCCTTTTTGAACCGCTTGTCCTTGTCGGGGCGGTTCGGCCGTCTTTTTGTCAGTCTGCGGGTTCAATAAACAAGCGGCGCGGAGAATCCCCCACGCCGAATGCGGGCCGTCCATAACCGCAGCTTCGCGGTGAGTCAAGGCAAAGGCCAGCCGGCTTCGCTGAAAAGGGCCGAAATCAGCCCATTTTGGCCCTTGTGTCCCGGCCAAGCAGCCGTTATCTAGTGCGCCGCGCCGGCAAGGCCGACCACGCTGCGGAGAAGTGGCTGAGTGGTTGAAAGCACCGCACTCGAAATGCGGCATACTCGCAAGGGTATCGGGGGTTCGAATCCCTCCTTCTCCGCCATTCAATCTTCGCAGCCCGATATCTCTATCTATGCGGCGACGGCAATTCCATCTATCGCCGGGTAACTCCGGGCGACACGCAAGTGACAGGACGCGCCTGGTCCTTATGATACCAGGATCGGGCCGATGAAGACGGAGCCATGTCTTGCAAGCTAGTGACGTCTCGCGCGCTGTGGCTGCGGCCACGTCGACTGCCTCGGCGTTGGGCATCACAGCCGATGACGCGGTTATCCTTCAGAATTCGAACAAGCTCACCTTGCGCCTTCTGCCCTGCGACACCCTTGCCCGGGTCGCGCCCTTAGGGGATCAGGTGGTGCAGTTCGAGGTGGAGCTTGCCGGGCTGCTCGCCGAGACCGGAAGCCCTGTCGCTGCGCTCGAACCACGCGTTCCGCCGCGCGTCTACGAGCGCGATGGCTTCGCGGTTACATTCTGGACCTACTACGCGTCTGTAATGCCAGACGTCGCGCCGGTCGATTACGCGCGTTCACTGCAGCGCCTGCACATCGGTATGCGAAAGATCGAGATCGCCACGCCGCGCTTCACGGATCGGGTCGCGGAAGCAGCACGACTTCTGGCCAACCGTGACCTGACACCTGAACTGGCCGATGTGGACCGGGAATTTCTCAGCAGCCTGTTGAAGAGCCTCACGCGAACGATTGTCGATTGCCCCGCCGCGGAACAGTTGCTGCACGGCGAACCACACCCGGGCAACGTGCTGAGCACGAAGTTTGGGCCGCTGTTCATCGACCTTGAGACATGTTGCCGTGGGCCGGTGGAGTTCGACCTGGCTCATGTGCCTGATGCGGTCATCGAGCATTACCCCAATGTTGATCAGACGTTGCTGAGCGCGTGCCGCGCCCTCGTCCTTGTGATGGTCGCAGCGTGGCGGTGGGACGCGCGCGATCAGTTTCCAAACGGCCGACACTGGGCTGAACAACTCCTCCGCACCCTACGTGAGGGGCCACCGTGGCCGTCGCTCAATGCAATGACACGGCGCCTCGCCAGGTTGTAAAAAAATAAGCGCTACGCGCTGATTTCCATCCATGAGTCGCGGGATCAGGCCGGAACGTAGGTCAACCTGATCACATCCTCGCCAATCCGATCATTCGTCACAAGGCGCAGCGGCGGCCGGGGTCCGGCGAAATATGGCGTGCCGCGACCAAGCACGACGGGGTGCAGGTAGATTCGATACTCATCGATCAGGTTAAGTTCGGTGAGGCTTCGCGCCAGGTCCGGGCCGGCAACTTCGATCTCCCCGTCACGCCCGGCCTTGATCTCCCGGATCGCGCCTTCGAGATCACCCTCGACAAGTCGGGCGTTGGGACCGACCGCCTGCAACGAGCGCGAGACGACCCATTTCAGCTGGTTCCGCCACGCCGCGGCGAAGGCGTGGTGATCCGCATCCCATTCAGCATGATCGTCGTCCCAGTAAGACATGATCTCATACATGCGGCGGCCATAGATACTGCCGGCCTGCCCTTGAGCCTCCTTGATGAAGTGGCGGAAGAGGGTGGGGCTTGGCGCAAACCGCATGTGGTCGACATAGCCGTCCAGGGACTGGTTCATTCCGAACACGAGTTTCGCCATGCCAGTTCCCTCCCGCGCAGAGGCGCCACCTATCTGCTTGCACTATGCAAGCAGATAGGTGGCAAATCAACCGATCTGGTTTTTGGCACGCAGGAATGCCGGACGACGAGCCTCCGTCATGCTGCAGTCGATCCACTTTCCATCGTTCGGAACCCCTCGAAGCCGACGATGAGCTGCTGCACGCGCTTGTTCAGCGTGGCGATGCTCTCGGATGTATTGTGGAGCTCCCGCAGCAGTTGCGCGGGGTCGTGAACGTGTTCCCGCGGCTCACTTCCGATGCCGGTGAGAAGCCACATCGGGCTGACGCCCAGAATTCCGGCCATCGTGGTCAATCGATTGGCCCTCAGTTCAGCGCGATCGCATTCCCACGCGGTCCAGCTCGAGGTCAGGACGCCGAGCGCTTGCGCAGCCTGTGGGACAGAAAGCCCCGCGAACTCGCGCGCAAGCGATATCCGTCCGCCCAGCGTGTCGGCGGAAGGGTCGATTGTGTGATGATGGATCACGATTTCCGGTCTCCTTTGAGAAAGGCTGCCCACCGGCCAGCTTCTGCTGCCGCTCTCGGGCAAGGGTGACGGCGGCGAACGCCGCCGTCAGGAAAAATGGTCGCGGTCATTCCTGGGGTCACCAGAAAGTTTGCGACCTTATCCTTCAAGCCACTTCTTCACCTGGTCGGGGTGATCGGCGATGTATTTGTCGACCGCCTTTTCGTAGGAAGTTTCCTGGGCATCGAACATCGCCGCCTCGAGTTCGGGGATCGGCAGGTTCATGCGCGAAAGCAGTTCCGCGACCTTGGGATTGTCCGCCTTGAACCCTTTGCGGGCGAGGATGTCGATATGTTCGGCCTTGCCGAGAGAGCCCTTGGGATCGTCGATGTAGCGCAGCTTGTATTTGCCGAACATCCAGTGCGGGCTCCAGGCCGTGGCGACGAACCACTTCTCGGAACGCATGGCGCGGTCGACCGTGGTCAGCATGCCGGCCTCGCTGGAGATCTTGAGCTTGTAGTCCAGGCCGTAATCCTTGACCGCCTGCTCGGAAAGCCGCGTCAGGCCGGCGCCCGGATCGATGCCTTGCACCTCGCCGCCGAGCTTCTGCTTGACCTCGTCCTTTTTCAGATCCTCGATCGAGCTGATCTCGCTTTCGGGGATATATTGCGGGACGACCCAGCCCAGCTTTGCGCCGTCATAGATCGTCCCGAGCGTCTCCACCTTGGACTCCACGCGCTTGAAATAGTCGGCATGGGTTTCCGGCAGCCAGGCCATCATCATGGCGTCGATGTCGCCCCGGCTGACACCCTGGTAGAGCGGAGCGACATCCGTCTGCACGAGTTCGACTTTCTGGCCGAGCTTGTCCTGGATGAGCTTGGCAGCGAGTTTGGTGACGAATTCCGCGTCCGACCACGCAGCCCAGCCCAGCTTCACGGGCTTGCCGTCCTGTGCGAAGGCTGCGGCGGTCATGCTGCCTGCAACGAGCGCGGCAAGCCCAATATGCGTCAGTGTTCTGAACATGTTTTCTCCTTCGTATTTTAGAAGTTCAAGCGGTGGCGGAACGCTGCTCGGCATCAGCCGGAACGCGGTCCGGCGAAGTCGCCTGCTGGCCTTTCTCGGCCTTGCGGAGGACAAGGAACCTCAGAAAGCCCGAGCTGCCCTTGCCAAAGCTCTGGGTGATCCGATCAAGCACCACGGCCAGGATCACGACGGCCAGACCGCCTTCGAAGCCGGCGCCGACATCCAGACGCTGAATGCCTGTCAGCACATGGTTGCCGAGCCCGCCTGCGCCGATCATCGAGGCAATGACGACCATCGAAAGCGACAGCATGATCGTCTGGTTCACGCCGGCCATGATCGAGGGCATGGCATTCGGCAACTGCACCTTGAACAGAAGCTGCGAGGGCGTGCAGCCGAAGGCCAGTCCCGCCTCGATGAACTCGGCATGCACCTGCCGGATGCCGAGATTGGTCAGCCGCACCACAGGCGGCATGGCGAAGATGACCGTAGCGATGGTGCCGGGCACGGCTCCCAGGCCGAAGAACATCGCAGCCGGGATCAGATAGACGAAGGCCGGCATCGTCTGCATCAGGTCGAGCACAGGCCGCAGCAGGCTTGCGACCCTGTCGGACCGCGCCATGGCGATGCCCGCCGGGATTCCGACGACGACCGCGATAATGGTGGCCGAAAGCACCAGCGATAGCGTCTCCATGGTGCCCTGCCACAGGCCCATATGATTGACCAGGGCAAGCGCCAACAGGGCAAAGATGGAAAACTTCCATCCCACCCGCCAAAGCGACAGCATCGTCAGTATGGCGATACCCGCCACCGGCGGAATGTCCACCAGCATGCCCTGGATGCCATCGGTGACGAAGCCGATCGCCGTGGCGATCAGATCCAAGGCAGGAGTGAAGTTGTCGAGGATGTAATTGACGGTGACGTCGGCGCCATGGCCGACACTGAAATTGAGATCCATGGTTTCTTTCCTCCGGCCCCGGCTCAACCGGCCCGGTCGAGCGTTTCCAGAAGCGCCGACTTGCTGATGGAGCCGACATAGCGGCCATGCTCGTCGACCACGGGAACGGGCCAGCGGCTTTCGGCCACGCGACCCAGCACGTTGGACAGGGGTTCGCCGGCAGGTATGGGCTCCACGTCCTGGAGGAAGGCGTTGCGATAGGGCTCTGCGACCTTGGTCTTGATCTTGTCGATCAGCGCATCCTGGCTGACCATGCCTTGGAACTTTCTGTCGCGGCCGACAACGATGGCAACGTCGCGCCCCGACTGCTCCATCTGCTCCAGCGCCGCCGCCACGGAGACGCCCTGCCGGTCGATGATGGTCAGCTGCGTCTTGCGGGCGATGTCACCGGCCTTGAACACCTGCGAGACATCCACATTGCGGAAGAAGGACCGTACATAGTCGTTGGCCGGCCGGGAGACGATCTCGTCCGGTGTACCGACCTGCACGACCTTGCCGTGCTGCATGATGCAGATGCGGTCGCCGATGCGCATGGCTTCGTCGAGATCATGGCTGACGAAGATGACCGTGCGATTCTGCTCGGCCTGGAGGCGCATCAGTTCATCCTGCATCTCGGTGCGGATCAGCGGATCGAGCGCGGAAAAGGCTTCGTCCATGAGCAGGACGGTCGGCTCGCTGGCCAGCGCCCGCGCCAAGCCGACGCGCTGTTTCATGCCGCCCGAGAGCTCGTCCGGCCTGCTTTTCGCATAAGGCTTCAGTCCGACCGCATCGAGCGCGGCAAGCGCTTTCTCGGTGCGCTCGGCCTCGCCCATCCCGGCGATTTCCAATCCGAAGGCGGCGTTGTTGAGCACGTTGCGGTTGGGAAGCAAGGCAAATGATTGAAACACCATGCTCATGTCGCGCCGGCGCAGTTCGATAAGCTCGCGCTTCGACATTTTCGTGATGTCGCGGCCGTCGATTTCGACGGCTCCGGCGGTTGGCTCGATCAGGCGATTGAGAAGGCGAAGCAGCGTCGACTTACCCGAACCGGACAGGCCCATGATGACAAAGGTCTCGCCGGCCATGATGTCGAAGCTCGCGTCATCGACGCCGATCGTACAACCGGTGGACGCGTGGATTTCCGATTTGCTGGTGCCTGAACGCGCCATTTCCAGCGCACGCCCGGCGTCTTCACCGAAAATCTTGTAAACGTTCTTAAGGCTTATCTTGATGCCGTCTGAGACATATGATTTTATTTTTTCGTTACTTATTGAAGTGTAAGAAGAAGATGTTGCCATATTTCGAGTCGAAAATCTGCTGCATCAGCAGATAAGCTTTCCTTTTCTGTGAGCGAAATATTGATCGCCCTCGCCGGGGCGACAAAAATAATTGTCAGCCATGCCTGGAGAACCGAAATGATATTCGCGATCCAGGTTCGCCATATAAGCGCTATGACGGATGCTGTCCACCCCGCGGACACCCAATGACACAACCCTGGATAGTATGATGACGGTTGAAAAAATCGAGCCCCGGACGAAGAGAGGCCTCGAGCGAACCGCAAGAACGCACTTTTCCCGGGCCTTCGGAGGGAACCTTTCGTCGGGTTTGCGTCGAAAGAAAAAGTTGTAACGTATCCCTATTTTTTCACCCAATTGCATCCGATGAACAGCGGACGCGACCGAGTAACGAAGCCGCTAGCCTGCCAACTTGCCACCTAAACCTGGCCTGAAATGACGCCGACAAACAGGCTTCGAAAACAGGATCATCAATTCATCGAAAAATGGAGACATCGCGGCGGCGCGCTACTCTTTCAAAAAAGGAACCGTCGTGCTGAGCGGCCCGCATCCCGAAGCCGACAAGACATGGTTCGAGGATGCCGAACTTCCGCTGGAGAAGATGTCGAAGACCAACCTGCTCAAAGATCTGCTTTCCAGCTTCTAGCCGTTATGAGCCTCACTCGATCGGCTTTGATCGGGATCTGCGTTGCGGTCGGACGCAATCGACATCGCAGAAGCAAAGGCAAGACCGCAAGTCTGGCGTTTCCTGCACGACTCTGGGCAGGACTCCAGGCCTGATCCGCATCCGAAAACGCCCCCCACCGCTGGCGGTGAGGTCACGTCGCTGCGGTCGTCGCTTGACGCAGTTGCAAGTCGCATTCCCGCACGACGCAGCGGTCGCAAGTTCGGCCCCTCGGTAAGCATATGAAATCCTCATTTCACCGAATTGCATCTTCAGCCGAAGGCAGGCGGCAGAAATCAGGCAGTTGCTCCGCTGTGCTGATCGACCACCCGCTGGACCATCGGCGCATAATGCGCGAAGCCCGGGGTCACCAGGCCGGCGATCTTTCCCGCGTCGTCCAGATGGCGAACCCGCACGATTTGCCGAACATTGGGATTCTTCTCGAAGATGGTGATCTCCTCCGGGCTCATCGGCCCGCCCTGCAGGTTCAGGGAGTGGATCGAAGCCGCGGACAATTGCCCGAAATAGGAAGGATCCGTCGCGCAGATATAGCGCTTGGCAGCGACATGGAAGCGAACACAGTCGATCACCAGATCCGGAAAGAAACGCTGCAAGACCTCGGCGCCAGCTTCTTCATGATGTTTGTCGTGGGTGTCGTCCATCGAGAACGTGCCGAACTCGCTGGTGAAGTGGCCAACGTCGTGCAGCAGAGCCGCGACGATGATGATTTCCGGCTCCCCCTGCTGCTCGGCCAGATAGGCGCCCTGCAGCATATGTTCGGCCATTGTCACCGGTTCGCCGAGATACTCTTCGCCACCGCGACGATCGAAAATATCAGCCAGGAAGGAGACAATCGTATCCGGCGTCAACGTATCGGGGTTGGGCTTGCCCATCATGCCGCCTCCTGGTCCTGGCGCTCGATCGCTGCAAGCGTGGAGAGCAGGCCGTCCTTGTCGGCATAGCAGCCTTGCAGCCATCGCGAGCCGGCGCCCGAATAGCCCTTTCTGGCATGTAGCACCCGCGTGTTGTCGACAATGAAGGATTCGCCCGGCGAGAGTTTGAAGGTCACTTCCATCGACGTATCGTCAATGAGCTCACCAAGCCTGCGATAGGCCGCGTAGTAGTCGGCCATATCGTCGTATGGAACCTCGGTGATGGCGGCCGCCGAGCGGTTGTTGAAGCGAATGCCGACCAGTTCACCGTCCGGCGCAAGCTCGATCATCGGCCGGCGCGAACGCAAGCACACGCCGGCGCTGCCGGCATATTCGAAACGGGCGCAATGCCCCGCCAGAAGGTCGAAACCGCGCGGGTTTTCCGCGCGCAGCCTTTCGCAGGCGCGGAACCCGTCCACGACCATGTTCTCGCCACCCTCGGCCGAGTTTTCCAGGCAGTAGAGTATCTGCAAGGTCGGCACGGGATCGCGATAGGGGTTGTCGGTGTGCGCCTGAAGTCCAAGGCCGGTATAGGCGAGGTTGGAGGGGTTGACCTCTGTCCGCACTTCGAAATGGCGGCCGTAATTGGTCTCGCGAACATAGCCGAACAGCGCCGCGACCTTGAACAAGGCCCCGCTTTCGACCGGACCGCCGACAAGCTTGCCGAAACCGAAGCGACGCACCCCGGCAAGCCAGGCAGCCAGCGCTTCCCGATCCCGGCTGACCGCGCCGAAATCACCGACCGGGATCGCGACGCCCAAAGTCGCGTCCCAGGTCTCGATTTCCGACCCAGTCCACCCGGCGACGCGGCTCGGCGCGCTGTCATAGACATGATCGGCAAGCCAATGGAGATCAAAGGGGATGGTTCTGCCTTCCGGCTGGAAGGTCACATGGAGTTGCCCAGCGTCAATACGTGCCGACGAAATAGATGTATCAGCGGGGATATCGCCCAGCGTGATCAGTCGCTGGCCGTTACCCGGCGCCCGGGTTGCTTCATCCCAGGCATTGTCGCGCAGCCAGATGGCATGGAACCGACGCCTGCCTTTGCCCGGGAGGTCGAGCGCAACCGCGTCGCCCTCGCCCAAAATCTCGATCTTGCCTGCCATGGGTTGCTCCTCAGCGTGATGGAATGGCCGATACTTGACACCTCCCTTCACATAAGCACAAACAACGATATCCGATGGTAAGACCCAAAATTGATTATGGCTCAAACCCCGCAGACCTTGCCCCCGCTGGAATGGATCCGCGTTTTCGAGGCGGCGGCGCGGCTCGGCAGTTTCACGGCGGCCGCCAATGAACTGGGCCTGACGCAGGCTGCGGTCAGCCAGCGCATCAAGAACCTGGAGCTTCACCTGGGCACCCAACTCTTCAGCCGGAAGGCGCGGGGCGTCATTCTTTCCACGCAGGGTGAAGCCTGGCTTCCACACGTCCAGGCAGCGCTGGCGGAACTGCTGCACAGTGCAGCCAACCTCTTTGAACAACCGCGGCGCAAAATCAGCATTGCGGCTTCCAGTTCGGTGATCGAGCTGTGGATCGTTCCCCGCTTGGGCGAGGTTGCACAGCGCCTGCCGCATGTGCAGCTTTCGTTCGAGACGATCCAGAACCTGCCGGATTATGAGCGCCTGGAAGTCGATTTCGAGATACGCTTCGGCATGGGCAATTGGGCGGACCGCGAGGCGATCCAGCTTTTCACCGAGGAGCTCACGCCGCTGGCATCGCCATCCTTGCTTGGAGATGACCCGAACTGGCAGGAGCGGCCGCGTATCGCCACTTCCGGACCCAGGGTCGGTTGGCGTGATTGGTCGAATGCCATGGGCGAACCGCCCGGACCAACGCCTTTGTTGCGGTTCGACACCTTCGTGCAATCGCTGAGAGCGGCTGAAGCGGGCGCAGGTGTTGTCCTGGGTTCACTCGCATTGTGCGCGAACGCGATAGTCTCCGGCAGGCTGAAGCGCCTGACAGATCGCACACTGCGCATGGAGGCAGGCTATTGGATAAGCTGGGCGCGCAGCCGTCCGGCCTTTGCCGAACAGAGAGACCTGGTCGATTGTCTTGGGCCGATAGCGACCTGAAGTTCCCGCCCGAAAAGCGGACGGGTAAACGGCAGGGATTAGCCGGCGCATTGCGCCGGCTTTCCTTCAAGGATCGGAATCAGGCCTGTTCCAGCCAGACGTTCTGCAGATCCATCTCGAAGGTCTGGTGGATGCCGTAGTTCTTCACCTTCTTGCTCATGTGGCAATAAAGCTTCTGCCAGTAGGGTTGGATGATGACGCCTGAATCCTGAAGGATCGTCTCGAGATCCTTCATCACTTCGCGCCGCTTCTCCACATCGTTGATGGAGAGCGCCGTTTTCAACTTGGCGTCGAAATCGGGATTGGAATAGCCGGATTCGTTCCAGGCCTCACCGGTGCGATAGCCGAGCGCCAGCACCTGGACGGCGAGCGGGCGCATGTACCAGATCGTCATGGAATAGGGGTACTTCGTCCAGTCGTTCCAGAAGGTCGACCCCGGCAGCACGGTTCGTTTGACCTTGATGCCGGCCTCGCGCAGCTGCGCTGCGATCGCGTCGCCGGTGTTCTTCTGCCAGTCGTCCTCGATCGTTATCAGCTCATGCTCGAAGTCGGCCTGGCCAGCCTCGGCCATCAGCTTCCTGGCACCGGCAGCGTCGCGCTCCTTCTTGGGCAGCGCGTAATATTCGGGCTGGATCGGGCTGACGTGATGGTTTTCACCGACCGTTCCGCGCCCGCTGTAGCCGAGCTGCAGCACGACATTGTTGTCGACCGCCATCTGCAGCGCGTTGCGCACCCTCTGGTCGTCATAGGGCTTGTGCGTAACGTTGGTGCGGGCCACCAGCGTCGTCGCCGTCGCGACCTCCGACTTCACCAGATCCATCTTGTCCAGGATGTCGATGAAATCGGCCGGCGTTTCCAGGTTGAGGTCGATCTCACCCGATTCAAACGCATTCACCGCGGCATTGAAATCGGTGCCGTAGTCGGTGAACTCGACGCCGTCGAGCGGTGCCTCGCCACCCCACCACTTGCCGTTTTCGCGCCGCTTGACCACCGCTTTCTGGCCGACGGCATAAGACACCAGCTCGAACGGTCCGGTGCCGATCGGCTTCTTCACCGGGTCGGCGCCATCCGCGTCGAAGTTGCGATGAACGATGAGCGCCGGATAGTCCGTGAAGTTCGGGACAAGCGCGATATCCGGCTCCTTGAGCTTCAGCTTCACCGTGTGGTCATCGACCTTGGTGATGGCGCCATCGAGCGCCTTGCCGGTCTTCTCGTCGATCAGCGCGCCCATGCGCCCGGCCATGGAATTGCCGGCAGCAGCCTTTTCGCACCAGCGGGTCAGGTTGTAGGCGACGTCGTCGGCGGTGAAGGCATCGCCATTGTTCCAGGTCACCTCCTTGCGCACATGCAGCACATATTCGGTGGCATCGTCGTTGATGTCCCAGCTTTCGAGCAGCACCGGCTCGAAGGTGAACTCGCGGGTGTAGCGCACCAGCGGTTCGAGCCAGCTGCGCGAAACATTGGCGAGTTCCACCCAGTCATAGGTGCGCGGATCCTTTTGCGCCTTGACCGGCATCGACACGCGAAGCGTACCGCCCTTCCTGGCCTCCTCGGCGAAAGCGGGCGTGGGAACGGCTAGGCCGACCATGCCGTAGGCCAGGGTCGTCGAGGCGCCAAGGGCGCTTGCCAGCGCCAGGAACTCGCGCCGGTCGACACGACCTGCCAGCGCATCTTGTGCCATCACCTCGACGGCTGCGGGCACGCGGTCGCCATTGCTTCTGAAGAACCCCATTTTCTCCTCCCTTTCTTGGTTTGCTCGGTTCGTATTCCCTTGGATCTCTGAGCTTCTTGTTTCTCCGGCGCAGGCTGCGCCTTGCTTCATGTTCTCAGCCCGAACCGCACACCGTCATAGATGGCGGCATGGATGTTGCGGGACGCGACAGCATCGCCGATGCGGTAGAGGATGAAGGAGCCTGCGGGGTTGCGGTGGGGAAAGATGTCGCCGCCTGCGATCAGTCGCTCATAGTCGACCGCGCCTGTATTGGCGGAGAGTGGCTTCAGCGTCAGGTAGAGCTCGTC
The DNA here is from genome assembly GCF_002858745.1 of Mesorhizobium loti. Lineage (GTDB taxonomy): Bacteria > Pseudomonadota > Alphaproteobacteria > Rhizobiales > Rhizobiaceae > Mesorhizobium > Mesorhizobium loti_F. The sequence continues at coordinate 428,647 of NZ_PJRO01000003.1, forward strand.
GAGTGGTGCCGTGCCATGCTCGACCACGACCTGGTCGACCAGCCTTGTCGCCTGCCATCCCTCGGCAAAGTCCGAGCCTAGCGTCGCCACCAGTTGGTTGCCGTCGCGCCTGACCGAGCGCAGGCGCGTGTTGATGGTGATGGTCACGCCCTTGGCATGGAAGGCGGCCATATAGGGAACATGATTGAGCCCACCCATTTCCGGCGCGAAGAACCGCTCGGGTGAAACCAGCTCGAGCCTGGCGCCCTGATTGGCGATGAGCTCGGCTGCCCCCATGCCCTGGTGACCGCCATTGTCATCGTAGAGCAGCACGTTTTCGGCCGCCTTGACCGCGCCCGAGAGGATGTCCCAGCTCGAGGTGACCAGCTCATCGCCCGCTTCCAGCGGCGGGTTCTGCGGAATGCCGCCCGTGGCGACGATGACCACATCCGGTTCCAGGTCCAGCACATCCTGGCTTTCGGCCCAGCTATCGTAGCGGATATCGACGCCGAGCCGCTCCAGTTCGGCGAGCCGCCAGTCGACGATGCCGATCAGCTCCTTGCGGCGCGGGTTCTGCGCGGCAAGCCGAATTTGCCCGCCCGCCTGCGAAGCAGCCTCCAACACCGTCACCGTGTGGCCGCGTTCAGCCGCCACACGCGCCGCCTCCAGTCCTGCCGGCCCAGCACCGACCACGACGATGCGTTTCAGTGCTCCATCCGTCCTGCCGATGACATGCGGGATCGTCGCCTCCCGCCCCGTTGCCGCATTGTGGATGCACAATGCCTCACCGCCCTCATAGATCCGGTCCAGGCAGTAGGTGGCACCGACACAGGGGCGGATCTCGTGCTCGCGGCCTTCCATGACCTTCCGCATGATGTGCGGGTCGGCTATGTGGGCGCGTGTCATGCCGACCATGTCGAGCTTGCCGCTGGCAATGGCATGGCGCGCGGTCGCCACATCCTGGATGCGCGCGGCATGGAAGGTCGGGAACTTCGTCGCCGCCCTCACCTCGCCGGCGAAGTCGAGATGCGGCGAGGAACGCATGCCCGTCACCGGGATGACCCTGGAGAGTGCGGCATCGCTCTCGATCGATCCCCGGATGATGTTGAGGAAGTCGACCTTGCCGGAGTTCGCCAGCCGCCGCGCGATCTCGATGCCTTCCTCCTTCGAAAGGCCGGCGGCGAAATCCTCGTCAGCCACCATGCGGATGCCGACGACGAAATCCTTGCCCACCGCTGCCCGCACGGCATCCAATACCATGTCGGTGAAGCGCAGCCGGTTCTCCAGCGAACCGCCGAAGTCGTCGTCGCGATGGTTGGTGGCCGGCGACCAGAAGCCGTCGATGAGATGGCCATAGGCCTCGAACTCGAAGCCATCGAGGCCTGCCGCCTGGCAGCGCTGGGCAGCAGAAGCATAATCCCTAACGATGCGCTCGATGTCCCAATCCTCCGCTGTCTTGGGAAAGGCGCGGTGGGCCGGCTCGCGTACCCGCGAGGCCGACAGCACCGGCAGCCAGTCGGCCTTGTTCCAGCCGGTGCGGCGGCCGAGATGCGTGATCTGGATCATCACCTTGCAATCATGCTCGTGGCAGGCGTCGGCAAGTTCGGCCAGCCAGGGCACGATGGCATCGTCGTAGAGGTGCAGGTTGCCGAAGGCAGCCGGGCTGTCACGCGACACGATGGCCGAGCCCGCCGTCATCGTCAGCGCCATACCGCCCTTGGCTTTCTCGGCATGATAGAGCCGGTAACGCTCTTTCGGCATGCCGTCTTCCGAATAGGCCGGCTCATGGCTCGTCGACATCACCCGGTTCTTGAGCATCAGGTGCTTCAGTTGGTACGGCTGAAGAAGCGGATCTTTTGTTGCCGAAGTCATAGGGTGACCTGCCTGATTCTGAACGGAAACTGCAGGCGGATCATGCCGATTCGCGATGCTGAGATCATCTGTTTCAATTGACGGTATCCGGCAGCCTTTCCTCGCGCCGCGCGATGAAGTCCTCCAGTGCCTCGGCGATGCCCTCGTCGAGCTTCGGCTCCTCGTAGTCGGCCAGCATGTTGCGCGCCTTTTCGCGACCGCGTGTATCGTGATCCTTCGCGCCTTCGGCCTTCCATTGCTCGAAGGAATTGAAGTCCATGATGCTGGGACTGAAGAAGGCTTTCTCGAAATGATCGAGCGTGTGCTGGGTGCCGAGAAAATGACCGGCCGGACCGACTTCGCGAACCGCCGCCATAGCGTCCTTGAAATCCTCGAACGGCACCCCGCCGGCATATTTGTACCATCCGACAAGCTGCTCGCAGTCGGTGGCGAACTTCGAATAGCCGCAGGTCAATCCGGCTTCCAGCCAGCCCGCGGAATGCCAGATGTAGTTGGCGCCGGACAGGATAGCGGCATGCATCAGCATGTTCGCTTCATAACCCGCCTGCGCGTCGTTCAGCTTGGAGCCGACATGGAAGCCGGAGGTGCGCCACGGCAGCCGGTATTTCCGGGCGAGCGCGCCCATGAGGTACATCATCTGGGCGGCTTCCGGCGTCCCGCCCATAGGCGCGCCGGTCTTCATATCCACCGCAACCATGAACTGCCCGTAGATCTGCGGCGAGCCTGGACGCAGCAGCTGCGTGAAGGCGACGCCCGCCAGCGCCTCGGCATTGACCTGCGCGACAGCGCCCACCGACGAAGCCGATGTCGAAGCACCGCAAAGGGCAAAGGGGGCGAGGATCAGCGGCTGGTTGTTTCGCGCATAGACCTTCATGGCGTCGAGCATGGTTGCATCCCACACCAGCGGCGAGTTGCAGTTGGTGATCGACACCAGCACCGGATTGTCGCGGACATAGTCCTCGCCGAACACGATGCCGGCCATGGCCATCGTGTCTTCGGCGCGGTCCTTCGACGTCACGATGCCCATGAACGGCTTGTCGGAGTGCTTCAGGGCCGAATGGATGATGTGCAGGTGCCGTTTCGGCACCGGGATCTCCATCGGCTCGCAGATGATCGAGCTCGACGAGTGCAGCGCCGGCGCCATGTAGGCGAGTTTGTGGAAATTCTGCAGGTCGGCCAGCGTGCCGTAGCGCCGGTTGTTATCGAGGTCGCGGACATAAGGCGCACCGTACATCGGCACGAAGATGGAATTCTTGCCGCCAATGCGCACCGAGCGCTCCGGGTTGCGCGCATTGAGCGTAAATTCGGCGGGAACCTTCGACACCAGATCCATCAGGAGGGCACGATCGAGGCGGACCCGCGTGCCCGAGACATCGGCTCCGGCCTGCCGCCACAAGGCGATCGCCTCGTCGTCGCGGAATTCGCAGCCGACCTCCTCCAGTATGGAGAGGGATTCCTGATGGATCAGTTCGACCGCTTCGTCAGGAACGATCTCATAGGCTGGAATCTGGCGCACCAGCGTGGGGAAGGCCGGCAAGGCAGCGCTTCTCAACGCCTTGCGACCGACGCGCCCGCCACCGCGGCGATGTGCGGCCGGCGTTTCCGTGATCTGGCTTATATCTGCAACACTCATATTTGGCGTTCTCCCTCCGGAAAGAGAACGCGCTGCACCTCGGTTGTTCAAGCGAATAAGGAGCCCTGTTCGCTTGAGTTCAACTCAAGCGTAACCGGTTCAAGCGTTGATCGGATCAGGCGTCGAACGCAAGCAGCCAATCCCGCAACAGGCCAGCTTGCGGGCTCAGCGGACGGCGCGCGCTCCAGGTGACGTAATAGGCGTGCGGCGCCGCGATTTCGGCGGGGCTGAGCTGCACCAGATCGCCGCTTTCTATGAGCGGCCTGACCAGGCTTGCCCAGCCCAGCACCGCCCCCTGCCCGCTGCGCGCCGCCTGCAGCGCGATGACATGGCTGTTGAAGCGCCTGACATTGAGGCGCCGGTTGGGGCAGCCGAGTTCACGAAAGAAGTCCGCCCAGGTGGTCCAGCTCCAGTCCATGCCCTCTACGGAAAGCAATTGCAGTCGCGCCAGATCTTCGAGTGTCTCGACGGCGTGTTCGCGCGCAAACCCAGGACTGGCGACGGCGAAGATACGGTCGTCATAAAGCCTGGCCGACAGCTCGTCCGGCCACTCGCCATCGCCATAACGAAGCCTGAGATCGATATCGGGGCGGTCGAGGCCGCGCGGATGATCGGAGATCACGTGATCGACGGCGATATCCTGGTGGCTATCCCAGAAGGCGCTCATGCGCGGCATCAGCCACAGGTGAGCCATCGCCATGGTGCAGCCGATGGTGACACTGGATTGTCCACCGGAAGCCTTGACCTGGCGAAAGGTCGATGAAATCCGCTCGAACCCTTCCTTGAGCGCAGCCGCCATCGTTTCGCCCTCGCGGGTCAGCTCAAGCGCGCGGTGCCGGCGCAGGAACAGCGGATTGCCGAGTTCCTCTTCGAGCATGCGGATCTGCTTGGAAACAGCGCCGGTCGTAACGTTGAGTTCCTCGGCGGCCTTGGTCAGGCTGAGATGGCGCGCAGCCGCCTCGAAGGCCGCGAGTGCGATCAGTGAAGGAAGGTTGTAATAGCGGCGAACCATGATCTGTCGGTCGTGCGACGCCTCTGATGCTATGCGTTGGCATTCAATCCAGCCATTTGGCCCGGATCGATCGCAGACTGCAATAGCTCCCGCTCCCAACCTAAACTCATAACCAGACGGAATAGGATCGATAAAACTCGATATTGGACGGAATGCCCCACATTTGACTAGTCTTGGCCATCGGAAGCGCCTCCATAAGCCTGATGGGTTTCGGCCCGGACTCATGAAAGAAGGCTCGACCGCAATCGACCGGCCAGGACGCCGGATCGCAAAACAGGGGAACACGATGACGAAGTCCAGACTGGCCGTTCAAGCGGCCATGGTTGCGTTGATGGCCGTTGCACCGGCATGGGCGCAGGAAGTGCCTAACTTCAATGCGGACAAGATCGCGACCGATCCGGCGCTTGCGGCCAAGCTTCCCGAGCAGATTGCCAAGGCAGGCGTCCTGGTCATCGGCTCGGATACGGCCTATGCGCCCTGGGAGTATATTTCCGAAAAGGACGGCCAGACTGCCGAAGGCATCGATGTCGACATCGCCGAAGCGATGGCCAAGACGCTCGGCCTGAAGCTGGATTTCCGAACTGCGGCGTTCGACGGCATCCTGCCGGCGCTCGGCGCGAAATACGATCTCGGCATCTCCGCTTTCTCGATCAGCAATGAGCGGCTGAAAGCCGTCAACTTCGTCAGCTATTCGCAGACCGGCGCCTTGTGGGCGGTGAAGGCCGGCAACCCGAAGACCTTCAAGCCGGATGAATTGTGCGGACGCAATGTCGCCATCCAGAGCGGCAGCTTCTTCCAGCGCCTGCTGCAGGAGGAAAACCAGGCCTGCCTGTCCGCCGGCAAGCCCGAGATCGAGATGATCCCGTTCGCGACCCAGGCCGAGGCGCTGACGCGTGTCGCCGCCGATGGCGCCGATGCGACGGTCTCCGGCTCGGCCACGATCGGCTATGCCGCCAAGCAGTCGAACGGCAGGCTCCAGACCATGCGCCCGACCGGCAAGCTCGGAGGCTTCGGCCTCAACGGCATCGCCATCGCCAAAAAAGACACCCGGCTGACGGAGCTTGTCGCGGAAGTCACCAACAAGCTGATCGCCGGCGGTGTCTACAAGGAGATCTACGGCATGTGGGGCATCGACGATTCCAACATTCCGGTGGCCGAAATCAATCCGAAGGTGAAGGATTGAGGCAACCGAAGCGGGAGCGGATCAGGTGAGCATGGACATCGAGAAAGCCCCGCCGGACCGTCTGGTACCGGCGCGGCAGGCTGACCGGGATGGTGCCGTCAAACTGAACGAAGTGGTTCCGAGGCGCCATCCCGGTCGCTGGCTGGCGACCATCCTGCTTCTGTGGCTCGCCTTTTCCTTCGCCCAGAACGTGGCGACCAACGAGAACTTCCACTGGGACATCTTCGCCCAGTATGTCTTCGCGCCGCAGGTGATACGCGGCGTCGGCTGGACGATCCTGCTCACCATCGTCGCCATGGCGGTGGCGATCTCGATCGCGCTGCTGCTCGTCGTCATGCGCGGTTCCGACAATCCGATCCTGCGCACCTGCGCCTGGTTCTGGATATGGTTCTTCCGCGGCACGCCCGTCTACACGCAGCTCCTGTTCTGGGGGCTGTTTGCCGTGCTCTTTCCGCGCATCTCGCTGTCTCTGCCCTTCGGCTCGGAAATCGTCGGCCTCGACACCAGGATGCTCGTTACGCCGGCGGTGGCCGCGATCGTCGGACTGGGCTTCAACGAATCCGCCTATCTCGCCGAGATCTTCCGTGCCGGCTTCAATGCGATCGATCGCGGCCAGCTTGAGGCAGCGCAGGCGCTTGGCATGCGGCAAGGCCGGATCTGGCGGCGTATCCTGTTGCCGCAAGCCATGCGGGTGATCGTGCCGCCGACCGGCAACGAGACAATCGGCATGCTGAAGATGACGTCGCTGGTGCTTGCCGTGCCGTTCACGCTCGACTTGATGTTCGCCACCAACGCCATCGCCAACAGGCTCTATCTGCCGGTACCTCTGCTGCTCGTCGCTGGCTTCTGGTACCTCTCGATCACCAGCCTGCTCATGGTCGGCCAATATTATCTCGAGCGTCATTTCGGCAGGGGCGTCGATACGATCAGGGCGAGGACGGAATGAACGCCATCATGACACCGCCGCCACGCAGCACCGACGCGCAACCTTGCGTGCATCTGCAGGGCATCCACAAATTCTACGGTTCCGTGCATGCCTTGCGGAATGTCGATCTGACCATCAAACGAGGAGAGGTCTGCGTTGCCATCGGGCCGTCCGGTTCCGGCAAGTCGACGCTGCTTCGCTGCATCAACCAGCTTGAAGAGATCTCGGCCGGCAAAGTCTACGTGCTCGGCGAACTGGCAGGCTACGCCGAAATCGACGGGCGCATGCATGTGCTGGCGCCCCGCCGCATCGCCGAGCAGCGCCGCCGCACCGGCATGGTGTTCCAGCGCTTCAACCTGTTCCCGCACATGACGGCGATCGAAAACATCATGGAAGGGCCGGTGCATGTGAAGAACACGCCTAAGGCGACGGCGCGGGAGAACGCGCAGGCTTTGTTGAAGCGTGTTGGCCTCGCCGATCTTGCCGGCCGCTATCCGAGCCAGCTTTCGGGTGGGCAGCAGCAGCGGGTCGCCATTGCTCGTGCTTTGGCGATGGAGCCGGAGGTGATGCTGTTCGATGAACCGACCTCCGCCCTTGACCCCGAACTGGTCGGCGAAGTGCTGGACGTCATCAAGGATCTCGCCAGCTCCGGAATGACCATGATGCTGGTCACCCACGAAATCGGTTTCGCGCGCGAGGTCGCCAACCATCTGGTGTTTATGGACCAGGGCGCGGTCGTCGAGGAAGGCGACCCACGCGCTGTGCTGAACCGGCCGTCCAATCCACGCACCAGAGCCTTCCTGTCCAAGGTACTTTAATCTCAGCAAATGCCTGATCGGAATCCGTTCTCATGACCCATATCGACCATGAACTGCTGGCCAGGCTGAAGGCGTGGCGGCGTCATTTGCACCAGCATCCCGAAGTGTCGGGCGAGGAGCGGCAGACCAGCGCCTTTGTCAGCGAACGGCTGGCCGAGCTCGGCATACCGCATGTCACCGGCGTCGGCGGAACCGGCGTGGTCGCCACGCTGCGGCGCGGCAACTCGAACCGCTCTGTTGGCCTGAGGGCGGACATGGACGCCTTGCCGATCGCCGAGGAGAACGGTTTCGACCATGTCTCCGTCAATCCGGGCGTCATGCATGCCTGCGGCCATGATGGCCACACCGCCTGCCTGATCGGCGCGGCGGCGGTCCTGGTCCGCGACGACAGCTGGTCGGGCACCATCCATTTCGTTTTCCAGCCGTCGGAAGAAAATGGCGAGGGCGCCAAGGCGATGATCGCCGATGAGCTGTTCGAACGTTTCCCGATGGAACGGCTTTTTGCCTGCCACAATTGGCCGGGAATGGAGCCCGGCGTGGTTGCGGTTCACAACGGCCCGTCCATGGCCGCCGGCGGCGACTGGCATGTCACCTTGAAAGGCATCGCCGGTCATGCCGCACTACCGCATGCGACACGGGATCCGATCCTGGCGGCCGGCCATCTCATCGTCGCCCTGCACAGCATCGTTTCGCGCAATGTCGACCCGATCGACACGGTCGCCCTGACCGTGAGCATGGTCAATGGCGGGGTGGTCAGCAACCAGATCCCAGAGACTGTGGAACTGGTCGGCACGCTCAGGACCTTCAAAGCCGAGGTGCGCGCCATGGTCATCCAGCGCATGAGCGAGGTGATCGAAGGCATCGCCCGCTCCTTCGGGGTCGAAGCCGACTATGAGATCAAGTCGACGGGACGCGTCATGGCCGACACGCCGGAAGAATCCCGCCTCGCAATCCTGGCTGCCGAAAGCGCTGGCCTCACGGTGACGCGGGATATCCGGCCGGCGATGGGCGGCGACGATTTCGCTTTCCTGGTCGAAGGCAGAGGCGGGGCCTATGTGCTGATCGGCAACGGCCCGGTCATCAATGGCGGCAAGCTCCACAACGAACGCTACGACTTCAACGACGACATCATCGGCCCTGCCGTCGGCTGGCTCGCGACGGTGGCGAAGATGGCCGTGGCGGAGTAATATCAACGGTCGTTGAATGACCGTTGGGCCACACGACCGCGCGCCGCGCCCGTTGGCGCGAAAGTTGGAGCGTTTCCATTTTACGGAAACGCTCCAACTCTTTGCTGGAATTGCTTTGGCGGCCCGGATGGGCCGCGCCGGCGATTGAGGCGTCCTGGATGTGGCCACATCCAGGACCTCTGGTATAACGGATCAGCCGGCCTTGACCTTCACCAGCTCGTCGATGAAGTCCTGGAGGATGCGCGATGGCTGCCGGTTGGGCGGCAACAGCATCAGCGTGCGGAAATAGATCGCCGGTTCGAATGGCCGCAGCACCAGGCCGCGATCGAGATAGATCTCGGCGGTCAGGCGGTTGACCAGCCCGGCGCCGATCCCGGCCTGGACCATGGCACAGACCGTGGTCGAATATGGCGTCTCCAGAAGGATCTTCGGCCTTGCACCGGCTTCGGCGAAATGGCGGTCGGCTTCCTGGCGCGTGGTATCTTCCGGCGCCAGCGCGATGAAGTTCTCGCCATGCAGGTCCTGCGGCCGGATCACCTCGGCCGTCGCCAGCCGGTGGCCGGCAGGCAGCGCGACTTCCACGCGATAGCGGGCGAACGGTCTTGCTTCGACGCCGGTCTGGTCGATTTCATCGGCGGCGATGCCGAGGTCGAACTGGCCGGAGGCGACGAGATCGCGCACCAGCGACGACATCCGCGCCTGGAAGGTCACCGCCACATTGGGATGCCGCTTGAGAAAGGCATGCAGGGCCTTTGGCAGCACATTGGTGCTGAGCGCCGACAGGCAGGCGATGCGCACTTCACCAGAGCCGAAGTCACGGATGCGCGCGGCAGCGTTGCGCAGCTGCGCCATGCCGGCGAAGGTCAACTCGACTTCCTTGAAGAAGAGCTGGGCTTCCGTCGTCGGCAGGATGCGGCCCTTGATGCGATGGAACAGCGCAAAGCCGATCTCTCGCTCCAACTCCTGTATGGCCTTGCTGACGGCCGGCTGGGAAATGCGAAGCACTTCCGCCGCGCGCGAGGCGGTTCCGTTCGTCACCACCGCCCGGAAGATTTCGATGTGCCGGATGTTCATCTTTGCCCAGAACTGTTGCCTAGAGCGTTTCCGTCTTTCACGGAAACGCGGAAACGCTCCGACTCTTTGTTTTTATGCAATTCCGGACGCAAAACCGCTACACACTTTTCCTGGAATTGCTCCAGTGTCGCCCGGCATGGCAGCGCCTTGCAAGTGCCCCTCCCGCTTATCCCTGCCCGGACAGAGCCGGTTGCCTTGCAGCCGTCTTCAGCCACGTCCACAGATATGTGGCCAGGCCGCGTTCGACATGGAGGCGCAAGGTCCCCTGGTGATGGTATGCGATCACGCCGACGCCGCCAAAGACAAGCGAGGCCGAGGCACTTGCTGCGCCGGGATCGACCGGCGTAGCGCGAGAAATCAGTTCCGCGCCGGCAGGCCCTTCGATTTCGAAGACATGCAGGCCAGCGCTGGTTGCCGTGACGCCGAAGCCCTCTTCATGCCAGCCGGTGGCGATGTCGAACGGTGCGGTCGACACAGCCAGCAGCCGGTCACGACCGAGCCGCACGGTGTAGCGGTCGTCCTCGGCCGTACCGAAAGCACCAACGCCTCGGTCAGCAAGGCCCGAGACCTCACTCCAGGCAACGAGGTCGCCGCTGACCAGATATTGCTCGAGACCGCTGCGCGTGCGGACCGTCAGGCCGGGCACTGCGATGACGGCTTCATGCCAGTCCGGCATTGCTGTCCATTTCTGGGCAAGGTCACGCATTGAGGCGTTCTCCCGTCGGGTCGAAGGCGCACGGACCGGTGATCGTTGCGCGCCGCAGTATGCCGAGATGCTGCAGGTCTATCGTCTCTCCATGGCGCGAGGCGCCGCGTTCGATCAGCGCCAGCGCGATCGGTCGCTGCAAGGTGGGACTCTGATAGCTGGAGGTGACGAAGCCCTGGCTGCGCACCGACCCCTCCACCTTTGCGATGGCGTGGGTGCCGGTGGCAAGCAGTGCCTCGCCGTCGGTCACCCTCAGGCCGACGAACTGCAGGCGGCGCTCCGCCGTCGCCACGTCGGTGAACAGCGAGCGGCGTCCGACGTAGTCGGTCCCGCGCTTCTGGCGCGGACCGTCGACGCCAAGATCATGCGGCATGGTGGTGCCGTCGGTGTCCTTGCCGATGACGATATAGCCTTTCTCGGCGCGCAGCAGCGTCATTGCCTCGAGGCCGATGGTTACGGCGTCGAAGGCCTTGCCCGCTTCCTGCATGACGACCCACAACGCCTCGGCCCGGTCGGCCCGGATCGAGATTTCGTAGCTGCGGTCGCCGGTGAAGCTGACACGCGCGACGCGCACGGCCTCGTTGCCAAATATCCCCGAGGCGATCGCCATATGTGGCAACTCGCCATCGTCCAGTGAAACGCCGAGGTCGAGCGCCGCGACCAGCGCCTTCGCTTTCGGCCCCGATACGGTCAGCGTCGCCATGTCGGCGGTGGCGTTGTGGATATAGACGGCATCGCGGCCGAACCGGTCCTGCCGCCATTCCTCCAGTCGCGCGTGCACGGCCGTGACATGCGAGGAGGAACAGGAGACGATGAAGCGGTGTTCGTCGAGGCGGATGAGGATGCCGTCGTCGAAGACGACACCGTTTTCCGACAGCATGAAACCGTAGCGGCAACGGCCGGGCTTCAGCGTCGACATGGTGTTGTAATAGATGAAGTCGACGAATTCGGCCGCCTTGGGCCCCATCACCTCGATCTTGCCGAGGGTCGAGCCGTCGAACAGCGCAACCGAGCGACGCGCGCCGAGCGCCTCGCTCTGGATCGCCGCTTCCGCATCCGCTCCACCATAATGCGCCGGCCGCAGCCAGCCGCCATATTCCTGGAACACCGCGCCGGCGGCGCGATGCATATTCTCCAGCGGCAGGCGGCGCACGGGTGCCATCAGCTCACCGCCCAGCGCTCCGGAGAAGCTGGTCAGGGGAACCGGCGTGAATGGCGGCCGATAGGTGGTGGTGCCGACCTCGGGCACGGTGCGGCCGGTGATGTTGGCCATCAGGGCGAGACCGGCAAGGTTGGAGGTCTTGCCCTGGTCCGTTGCCATGCCGAGCGTGGTGTAGCGCTTGAGGTGTTCGACCGAGATGAAGTTCTCGCGCGCCGCGAGCTCCACATCCTTGGCCGTCACGTCATTCTGGTAGTCGATCCAGACGCGGCCTTTCGCGCCGGCTCTCGGCCAAGTAGGCATGATGGCACCGGACGCCTCCGGACCGGTGCTGCGCGGGGACGATGTTCCGGCCACGCCGAATGCCGCCTTGGCTACGTCGGCGAAGACCTCGGACAATGCGACGGTGCCGGCTGCTGCTCCGGTAACCGTGATGCCGTCGACCGGGTCGCCGGGCAGAAATGCCGCGCGGCTCTCGTCCCAGGCGAGCTTGCCCCGCGCCTGGCAGAACAGGTGGACCGTCGGTGTCCAGCCGCCGGAGACCACAACGCAGTCAGCGGGCAACGAGGTGCCGTCGTCCAGCGTCACGCCTTCCACGCGCATGCGGCCGCGCGCGGTGGTGACGGTGCGTCCGCCGAGCCGCCTGATGTTCGCCGAGACAGTGAGCCGGCTATCCATGCGTGGGTCGACGAGCGTTACCTCGGCGCCCGCGGCAGCGAGTGCGGCTGCGACTTCATGAGCGCTGTCATTGTTGGTGACGACAACGATTTGGCGGCCAACCAGCACGCCATAGCGGCGCAGATAGATAAGCGCGGCATCCGCCGACAGGATGCCGGGCAGGTCGTTGTTGGCAAAAGGCAGCGGCCGCTCGATGGCACCGGTGGCCAGCACGATCCGGCCTGGCCTGATCCGCCACAACGTGTCGGGCCGCCCGTCATGATGCCGCTGGTTCAGCCCGATCAGATTGTGATCGTAAATGCCGAAGGCGGTTGTCGAGGTCAGCACCAGATGGCCGCCCTGCCTGAGTGCGGCAATGCTTCCGTCGATCCAATTCGCGGCCGGCTGGCCGTCGATCTCGGCGTCGCGATGCAGCAGCGATCCGCCGGGATGAGGCTGGTCGTCGACCAGGATGACGGATTTGCCGATGTCGGAAGCAGACCGTGCAGCGGCAAGTCCGGCCGGACCGGCACCGACCACCAGCACATCGCAGTGTTTATTGATCTGGTCTGCCGGGCCGACAGACTTCCAGTCCGGGTCCACGCTGCCCAGCCCGGCCATGGCGCGGATGCGCGGCTCGAAGAGGTGCCAGTCCGGCCACATGAAGGTCTTGTAGTAGAAGGCGGCCGGGATGAAGCGGGCGAAACGGTCGAGGAAGGCGTTGCGGTCGGCTGCCGCGTTCGGCGACGCGTTGACGCTGCGGGTGATCAACCCGTCTCTCGCCGGCTCGGTGGTAGCGCGTGTATTGGGTGCGCCATGCCGGTTTCCCGCGACATCGATCAGCGCGTTCGGCTCCTCTACGCCGGCGCCCCAGATGCCGCGCGGGCGATGGTATTTGAAGCTGCGGCCGACCACCGCGATGTCCGCCGCCAGCAGCGCGGAAGCGATGGTGTCGCCCGCATAGGCTTCGACCATGCGCCCGTCGAAGCTGAAGGAAAGGCGACGGGCGCGATCGATGGCGCTGCCGCCGGAGGCAAGACGAAACGCGGTCATTCGGCATGCTCCGCGAAGCCCGGCGTTTGCGTGGCGGCGAGCTGGTGGGTGACGGTGTCGCGCTCCATCACGAAGAACTCCTGACATGTCGCATGAACCCAGATCTCGCGCGCGGCACCTTTGGGGTTGCTGCGTTCATAGAGATAGCCGGCCCAGCATTCGGCGCTCACTTGGGCGCCGTCGGGCCTGATATTGCCGGCCTCGCCGTTATAGTGGAATTCGGTCTCGGGACGCGGCCCGCAAAAGGGGCAGGGAAAGAGCTGCATACTGTCCAATCCTAGAGCACGATCCCGTGGGCTTTCGGGTGAAGATCATGCAACAAAACAAAGGGATAGAGCGGATTTCATTCTGATCGCGTTCAGCTAGTGGGCAATGCCCGAACCGGCGGCTTCGTCGAGCAGGCGTCCGGTGGTGAAGCGGTCGAGATCGAAGGGGCGGCTGATATCGTGATGCCTTCCCGTCGCCAGCAGATGCGCGAGCAGCGTGCCGCCTGCCGGAATGGCCTTGAAGCCGCCGGTGCCCCAGCCGCAATTCAGGAACAGGCCGGGCAGCGGGGATTCGCCGATGATCGGCGAGGAGTCCGGCACCACGTCGACGATGCCTGCCCACTGCCGCATCAGCTTGAGCTGGCCGAAGCTCGGGAACATCTCCAGCAGGCCGGCAATCACGCTCTCCAGTGTCGGCAGGTTGCCGCGCTGGCCGTAGGAGGGAACGCGGTCGAGCGCACCACCGAGGACGATCTCGCCTTTGTCCGACTGGCTGACATAGACGCCAGTGCCTGGCGACAGCACCACCGTGTCGAGGACCGGCTTGACCGGTTCCGAAACACAGGCTTGCAGCGCGTAGGAATTGATCGGCAGCCTGAAGCCGGCCTTGGCGGCCAGCACCGAGGAATGGCCCGCCACCGCCATGCCGATACGGTTGGCACGGATGGCGCCACGCGTCGTCTCGACCCCGCGGCAGCGGCCGCCTTCGATGATGAAGTCGGTGATCTCGCAATTCTGGATGATGTCGACACCCAGCCGGCTTGCCGCGCGCGCATAACCCCAGGCGACCGCGTCGTGGCGGGCGGTTCCGGCGCGGCCCTGCCAGACACCGCCTAAGACGGGAAAGCGGGCGTCAGGCGCGAAGTTGTAGTTCGGCAGGACACGGCGCACGTCCTCGACCGAGAACAACTCGGCATCGGTGCCGTTGATCTGCATGGCGTTGACAAGGCGCGCGGCGATCTCCATCTCGGCCACGCTGTGGCACAGCGTGACCATGCCACGCTGCGACAGCATGACGTTGTAGTTGATCTCGCCTGACAGGTTCTCGTAGAGCCGGTGCGCCAGTCCGTAGAGCGCGACGCTTTCGGGATAATAATAGTTGGAGCGCACCACGGTGGTGTTGCGGCCGGTGTTGCCGCCGCCGATCCAGCCCTTTTCGAGCACAGCCACATTGGTGATGCCGTGGTTCCTGGCCAGGTAGTAGACCGTCGAGAGGCCATGACCACCACCGCCTATGACGATCACGTCGTAGGTTTTGCGCGGCTGCGGCGAACGCCAGGCCGGTTCCCAGCCTGTCTGGTTGGCAAGCCCTTCCCTGAACAGGGAAAGAGCGGAGTAACGGCGGGTCATGCGCTTCTCCCCCCAGCCGCGCGAGAGCGGGCATTCAGGGCCCGGGCCTGGTATGCGGGTCGGGAAATGTGCAAACAACCACCTCTGTGCCGCCGCCTCGATATCGTCAAAACCATACAGTGCTGTATTGTACTGTCAACGACCCTCAGCCAGGCCGTCGTGAACGCCGACGTCGAGCTGCCAGGACAGTCAGGCCGAAAATCGGTTCCGATTTTTGGGTCGATACGCTAGCAGCATGTCAGCTCTTCTGGAGACGACAGCATGACCACAGTGTCACCACGAAGCCGCAAGCGCGCCGAGGCCGCGCTGCCAAGAAAAGATCGCGCGGAACGCCTGGGGCGGACGGATTGGATCGACGCTGCACGCGAGGCGCTCATCAAGGGCGGTGTTCATGCCGTCAAGATCGATCTCATTGCCAACCACCTCAAGATAACGCGGGGCAGTTTCTATTGGCACTTCAAGAACAGAGCCGAGGTGCTGTCCGCACTTGTCGAGCTCTGGGAGTCGCAGAACACCAGGCCATTCGAGGAAATCGTCAGGCGTCCGGACATCGGCGCGGCCGAGAAATACCTGGAAATGGCCAGGCTGTGGCTGGAGGAAAAGGCCTTCGACTGGCAGTTCGATTCCGCCATGCGCGACTGGGCTCGCACTTCGCGTTCCGTGGCCAAGAAACTGGCGGCAATCGATGATTTCCGCATGAGCCTTTTCGAACAGGTCTTCATCGAAATGGGCTATCCGCCTTACGAAGCCAAAGTTCGCGCCCGGATCACCTACTATCATCAGGTCGGCTATTACACGCTGGGCATCCGGGAAGATCAGCAGGCCCGCCGGGAAATGTTTCCAATGTACTTGCGCATACTCGCAGGAGATGCACAGGTCGACGAAATGGCGATCGACTAGCTAGAGCAATCCAGGAAAAGTGCGCAACAGTTTTCCGCCCGGAATTGCGTAAAAACAAAGAGTTAGAGTGTTTCCGCGGTCCCGTAAAAACGGAAACGCTCTAGGACGCCGCACGTCCGTCCGGCCCGCAAAGGATACTCCGCAGGCTGGATCACGCGTCCAGCCAGACCTCTTCGAAGACCGTTTCCTGCATGGGGTGCGTGTTGTAGTTCTTCACCGCTGGCGCCGAATGGTTGAAGATCTTGCGCCAGTAGGCCTGCACGAGCACGCCGGAATCCTGCAGGATCTTCTCGACATCCTTCATGATCGCACGCCGCTTCTCTACATCCGGTGTGGCCATCGCCTGTGCCAGTTTCTCATCGAACTCCTTGCTCGCAAAACCGGACTCGTTCCAGGCCTCACCGGAGCGGTAGGCAACGGCCAGGACCTGCACGCCGAGGGGACGCATCGACCACACGGTCAGCGAGAAGGGATATTTCGTCCAGTCGTTCCAGAACGTCGAACCCGGCAGCACCGTGCGCTTCACCTTGAAACCAGCCTCGCGCATCTGTGCCGCGATCGTATCGCCGGTGTTCTTCTGCCAATCCTCGTCGACGCTGATGATCTCATGCTCGAAGTCGGCCTGGCCGGCCTCTGCCATCAGCGCCCTGGCCTTTTCGATGTTCCTTTCCACCTTGGGCAGCGGCGCATAGTCTGGATGGATACCACAGACATGGTGGTTCTCCGCCACTTCGCCGAGATTGCTGTAGCCGAGCCGCAGCACGGCGCCATTGTCCACCGAGAGCTGCACGGCATTGCGCACGCGTTGGTCGTCATAAGGCTTGTTCTTGACGTTCATGCGCGCCGTCAGCGTACCGGCAGTCAGGATCTCGCTGCGAGCCAGCCCCATCTTGTCGAGGATCGCCACATAGTCTCCGGTGGACTCGTAGTTGGTGTGAACCTCGCCTGCCTCGAAGGCGCTGATCATGGCGTTGGGATCGTTGCCGTAGTCTATGAATTCGACGCCATCGAGCTGAACCTCACCACCCCACCAGGCGCCGCCATTCTCGCGGCGCTTGTAGGCCGCCCGCACCGCCGTTTCATAGGAGACAAGTTCGAACGGACCGGTGCCGATCGGGTTCTTCACAAAATCGGATCCCATCTTCTCGAAGTCGCGGTGCACGATCAGCGCCGGATAGTCGGAGAAGGCGGGAATGATCGAAATGTCCGGCACCGAGGGCTTCAGCTTCACGGTGTGGTCGTCGACTTTGGTGATGGCGCCTGCGTGCGCCTTGCCCGTTGCCGGATCGATCAGGCTTGCCATGCGCCCGGCCATGGAATTGCCTTCGGCCGATTTATCGCACCAGCGGGTCAGGTTGAAGACGACGTCATCGGCGTTGAAGTCGTCGCCATTGTTCCATTTCACGTCTCTACGAAGGTGGAGCACATATTCGGTCGCGTCGTCGTTCACCTCCCATCGTTCGAGCAGCATCGGCTTGAAAGTAAAGTCCTTGGTGTAGCGCACCAGCGGTTCCAGCACCTGCCGCGCGATATTGCCCATTTCACCCCAGTCGAGGCTGCGGATGTCCTTCATCTCCTTGACCAGCATGGCGACCTTGATGACGCCACCCTTGCGAGGCTGTTCGGCCGCCATCGCTGCCGGTGCCGGCAGCCCGATCGGACCGTAGGCGGAGGCGGTAGAAAGTCCAAACACGCTCGCCAGCGCCACAAATTCGCGCCGATCCATGCGCCCGGCCGCGGCCTCCTCGGCCATCTTGCGCACGCTTTCGGAAACCGGTTTGTCCATTAAGAAACCCATCTGTTCCTCCCTGTTTTGCCGGCTTTTGGTTGTTTTTGCCGGCGCATCTTCATGAAACGGGCTCGGCGCCCCCTTCACCTGTTCGCTTGGCAATGAACGCGTCGAGGATCTCACCGCAGGCCGCGGCCGATGCAGGCGCCTCGAATTCGGCGAGCTTCCTTTTCCAGACGCCGTTGGCGCGCTCGGTTGCGGTGCGCGAACCGGCTTCGCTCCAGGAGCCGAAATTGGAAAGATCAGCGACCAGCGGCTCGTAGAAGGCTGTGCGATAACGCGTCATGGTGTGCTGCGCGGCGAAGAAATGACCGCCCGGCTGCACTTCGGCGATGGCATCGAAGCCGATCGAATCCGCATCGCCCGGAACCACCGCGCAAAGCTCGGCCACAGTCTGCAACGCCTCGATGTCGGTGATCAGCTTTTCGAAGGAAACACTCAGGCCACCTTCGAGCCAGCCGGCAGCGTGAATGCACACGGTCGCTCCCGCAAGCACGGTGCCCCACAGCGAAAACTGCGTCTCATGTGCGGCCTGCACATCGGAAATGTTGGCGGCGCTGCCGCCGCCGGAGCGCCAGGGTAGGCCGGTGAACCGCGCCAGCTGGCCGGCGCCGAGCGTCGCCTTGACATGTTCGGGCGTGCCGAAGGCCGGCGCGCCCGACTTCATGTCGACATTGGAAGAGAAGCTGCCATAGACCACCGGCGCGCCCGACCGGCTGATCTGGGCCAGCGCCAGGCCGGCAAGCGCCTCGGCATGCTGCAGCGTCAGCGCGCCGGCAACCGTGATCGGCGCCATCGCTCCGGCAAGGCAGAAGGGCGTAATGATCGACACCTGGCCGGCGCGCGCGAAGTCGATGATGCCCTGCGCCATCGGGATGTCGAGCTGGCGCGGCGAGTTGGTGTTGATGACAGTGTAGCAGTGTACGTTCGACAGGAAGGCGTCGTCCGAAAGGCCCCGCGCCAGGCGAAGCATCTCGAAACTGTCTTCAACCTGCGGCGTGCCCCGCGCATAGACGAAGGGTAGCTTGTCCGAGAGGGTCAACTGCACGCGATTGACGGCATAATGCCGGAATCTGGTCTCGACATCCTGCGCCTCGACGAAGGGCCCCAGCATGTGCAGCACGTCGAAACTTTGCACGATGCGGATCAGGTCCTCGAAATCGGCGAGGTTGCCGGGACGGCGTCCCCGCTCGATGTCGGTCACGTTGGGTGCGCCGGAACCGGCCAGGAAAGAGAGCGCGCCGAGCTCCAGCACAAGGTCCCTGGAACGATCCCCGGCATGGGCGTGGATCGACCGTGGCGCAGAAGCCAAAGCAGCGGTGACGATGTCGCGGCCGATGCGCACCATCTGCGTTTCTTCGTCGACGATCGCGCCGGCGCGGCGATAGAGCTCGCGCGCTTCCGCCAGCAGCACCTTGATGCCGAGCTCCTCCAGGACACGCAGCGCAGTGTCGTGGATCGCCGCGACCTGATCTTCGGAGAACACCGGTTGCGGCAGGAACGGATTGCGCAGGCTGCGGTAGTCGGGCTTGCGCAGGCTTACAGCTTCGCCACCCCTGGCGCGGCGCCGTTCGCGGCGACTTTCCCTGGCGACTTCGTCGATCATCCCTTTTCCTCCTATCCCCGCATTCGGCCTATGCCCGCATTGCCAGCCCGCCCGGATCGTAGGGCGAGGCCGCAATGACCCGCACCGGGTGCTCCACGCCGACAATGTGAGCCGACAGCACTGTGCCTTCTTTGGCGAAGTCCTTGTCGACCAGCGCCATGGCAAGGCTCTTGGCGATGGTGTGGCCATAGCCGCCCGACGTGATGAAGCCGACCTTCCTGCCGTCGTGCCAGACAGGTTCGAAGCCGCTGGCGTCGGCGTCGGCGGTATCGACCTCGAGCGTGACCAGCACGCTGTCGGCGCCGCCGCGATTCCGTTCCGCTTCAGCCGCCTGCCGGCCGATGAAATCGCCCTTGTCGAAGGCGATCCACCGGTCGAGGCCGGTCATTGCCGGCGTGTAGCCCTGCGTGAATTCGCGCGACCAGATGCCGAAGCTCTTCTCCAGCCGCAGCGAACTCAGCGCGTGGTAGCCGACCTCGGCGAGGCCCATGTCCCGGCCGACCGACAGCAGCGTCTGGCGCAGCGTGGCATGTTCGCATGTCGGGCAATGGATCTCGAAGCCGAGCTCGCCGGCGATCGACAGGCGCGCCACCCGGGCTCGTGCCAGGCCGATATCGAGCTCCCTGCAGGCCATGAACGGCAAGGCCTTCGCCGAGATGTCCTGGTGCGTGGCGCGGCCAAGAATATCGCGCACCTTCGGGCCGGTCAGCAGGAAGCCGCCCGTGGCATCCGAAATGTCAGCGACCGCGACATCGGCCGCCTTGTGGTCTTCGAACCAGCGCAGGTGGAATTCGCGCAGATAATAGGAGCCCATCAGCCAGTAGCGGCCGTCGCCCCAGTTGAAACAGGTGAGATCGCCCTTCAGTCGACCGTCATGGCCGAGCATCGGCGCCAGCCGTGCCTGCCCGGGTTTCGGCAGCCTGACTGTAAGCAGCCTGTCCAGCCAGGCGGCAGCACCCGTGCCGGTGATCTCGTAGCGCGAGAAGCCCGAAATATCGACCAGCCCGGCCGTCTGCCGCACCGCGCGCGCCTCGACGCCGACGAGATCGAAGGCGTTCGAACGCTTCAATGTCGGCGTCTCCTCGAACCCTGCCGGGGCGAAGTAGACTGGCAGTTCCAACCCCCAGGAGGCCGTCCACTGGCACCCGGCTTCGCTCATCTCGGCATAGGCGCCGGGTCGTTTCAGGGGCCGGCCCGCCGGCAGGCGTTCGTTCGGGAAGGTCATGACGAAACGGCGGGAGTAGAACTGCCGCGTCGTCTGCTTGAGATAGTCGCGGTTGGCGGCAAAAGCGCCGTAGCGGGCGATGTCCATGCCGAACACATCGGCCCGCGGCTCGCCCTCGATCATCCACTCGGCCAGCGACTTGCCGACACCGCCGCCCTGGCTGAAGCCGGCCATCACGCCGCAGGCGACCCAGTAGTTCTTCTGGCCGCGCACCGGCCCGATGATCGGGTTGCCGTCCGGCGTGAAGGTGAAGGCGCCGTTGACCCATTTGCGGATGCCGGCGGTCTGCAGGCAGGGAAACCGCTCGTAGGCCTTGGCCAGCTCCGGCGCGATGCGGTCGACATCCTCGGGGATCAGCTCGATGCCGTAGTCCCATGGCGCCCCGTCCATGTTCCAGTGGCGGGCATCCTGTTCATAGACGCCGATCAGCACGCCCTTGCGCTCCTGCCGCAGATAGGAGAACCCGTCGAGGTCCACAGCGATGCCGATTTCCCGGTCGAGCGCCGCGATTTCCGGGATGTCTTCGGTGATGAGATAGTGATGCTCCATCGGCGTCACCGGCAGGTCGACGCCGGCCATCAGGCCGAGCTGTTTGGCCCACAGGCCGCCGGCATTGACGACATGCTCGGCAACGATGGTGCCTTTTTCGGTGACGACGTTCCAGCTTCCATCCGGCCGTGGCGTGAGCGCGATCACCCGGTTGCGCAGGATGACATCGGCGCCGCGCTTGCGTGCCGCGCCGGCATAGGCGTGAGTCGTGCCGTAAGGATCAAGATGGCCTTCGTTGGAATCGTAGAGGCCGCCCAGAACGCCGGTGATGTCGACGATCGGGCAGATCTCCTTGATCTCTTCTGGCGTCGCCAGCCGAGCGGTCTCGATGCCGACCGACTGGAACACCGCCCAAGCTGATTTCAGCCACTCCCAGCGGCTGGGGTCCGAGGCGATGTTGACGCCGCCGGTCATATGCAGGCCGACATCCTGGCCGGATTCGGCCTCGATCTCGCGATACAGGCCGATCGTGTAGTCCTGCAGCGCCGCGACATTGGGGTCGGCGTTGAGCGCATGGAAACCGGCGGCGGCATGCCAGGTCGAGCCGGCGGTCAGCTCCGCGCGTTCGATCAGCGCGACATCCGTCCAGCCATATCGCGCCAGATGGTAGAGCACCGAGGCGCCTACAACGCCACCTCCGATCACAGCGGCACGGTAATGGGACTTCATCAGGCCTCCCGTGATGGCTTTCCATCATTGGACATATGTGTACAGTGACTGGGCACATATGTCCAGTGCTGCTTGCCGAGACGCTCGCGCTGTGTCATTCGTCAGCCATGATCAAGATGGCTCTGCAGGAAGAACCGGCCCCCGGCAACGTCAAGGTAACGCGTTCGGACTGGATCAACCTGGCTCTTGAAGTGCTGATCGCCGATGGGGTGGAAAGCGTTCGCATCCTGCCGCTCGGTGAGCGGCTCGGCGTTTCGCGGTCGAGCTTCTACCATTATTTCAACAGCCGGCAGGACCTGCTTGACCGGCTACTCGAACACTGGCGCGACACCAACACCAAGGCGATCGTCGAGCGAGCGAACCGGCCCGCCGAAACCGTCATCCGCGGCGTCATGAATGTCTTTGAATGCTGGGCGGACGAGCGTCTGTTCGACCCGCGCTTCGACTTCGCGGTGCGTGAATGGGCGCGCCGGTCAGATGAGGTCCGCGCCATCATCGACGCCGCCGATAACGAGAGGCTCGACGCGATCCGCAACATGTACCAGCGCCATGGCTATAGCGAAGAGGATGCCTTCATCCGTGCGCGCGTGCTCTACTACATGCAGATCGGCTATTATGTTCTCGATCTCAAGGAGCCGCTCGAGGCGCGCCTCAGCCATCTGGCAGCCTATTTGCGCAGCTTCACCGGGCTCGATCCGACGAAAGCCGACGTCGAGCACTTTTCGGCGTTCGTGATGCAGGCGCGCAAGCGCAGCACAGCGGCCGCGTAGCCACCTTCATCCCGTGCTGGCCACCGAATTGCGGATGCGCACCGACGTCTGGAAATGCGTCGCCGGCGGCGGCTCCGGCCTGACGCCGGTCCGGTAAAGCAGCAACTCGGCCGCCGCGCGCCCCATGTCCAGTCCCGGCTGCGCCACGGTGGTCAGGGAAGGCTGCAGCAATTCGGCGGCAGCGATGTCGTCGAAGCCGGTGACGCTGATCTCGGCCGGAATGGCGATATCGTGCTCGCGGCAATAACGCATCACGCCGATCGCCATCAGGTCGTTGGCGCACAGAATGGCGGTCGGCCATTCCTGGCGGAGACCCGACAGGAAGCGTGCCGCGGCAAGATAACCGGAGCGCTCACTGTAGTCGCCGGCGGCATAAGGAGCCGCATCGGTATCGATACCAGCGGCCGCCAGCGACTCGCGAAAGCCCGCCAGTCGCTGTTCGCTCGTCCAGAGCCGCGGCGGACCGCCGACAATGGCGAGGCGCCTGTGGCCGTGCTCGATGACATGTCGGGCGATGGCGCGCGCACCGGCCAGATTGCTGCTCGACACGAAAGGCACGTCGATACCGGGCAGCACTTCATCGACGAAGACGACCGATCCGGCGCGGGCAAGCTCCAGCAGAGAGGGGCTGGGAAGGCCCGTGCCGGTCAGGTAGATGACGCCGTCCAGCCTCTGCGTGCGCAGGATACGCGCGAAATACTCCTCGCGCTCGGTCTGTGACCAGGTGATGCACAGCATCAGGAGGATATCGTTGTCGCCGATGCCGCGCTGCACGCCCTCCGCCACCGCGGCGAAGAAAGGGTTGTCCAGATCAGGCACGACAAAACCGATCGAAGAGATGCGCCGGCTCTTCAGGCTGCGGGCGGTGTTGTTCGGCTCGAAGCCGAGTTCGGCAATGAAGCGCTGCACATGGCGCCGGGTTTCTTCGGCAACCTGACCGCGCTCGTTGATGACGGCGCTGACCGTACCGATCGAAACACCCGCCTCCCGCGCCACGTCACGAATGGTTGGCCGGCCGTTGCCCGAAGATCTCGATCCACTCATGTCCGCGGCGGCCTCAAACCATGTCGCGGCGCAGGAACGCGCCGGTTACGTCAACTACGCGTTTTTGAAGGAGATTTCCAAGGGCGAGTGGATATGCGGCTGCTTTGTCGATCATGCACCTTCCGCTCTCCATGCGACTCTTCAAAATTGAACCGGTTCATGCCAACTTTGTCAATCCAAGAAAAATTTGAAAGCCGTCCCTTGCAAAGCTGAAATTATTGCGGCAATCTTCCGACCTGAAACGGTTCAGAAAGACATCAAAGTGTGTCTACCGCACCAATTCGCCGTCGAGTGGGGCGAATAGCGTTGATGGGAGAGCGAAGCCTTGTCCAATACGAAAAAGAAAGTGCTGCTTGTCGGCGAGACCTGGTTGAGCTCGGCCACTCACTTCAAGGGCTTCGACCAGTTCGGCAGCGTCACTTTTCATTCCGGCGCCGGGCCGCTGATCAAGGCGCTCGAGGACAGCGCCTTCGATCTCACCCACATGCCGGCGCACGAGGCTGTCGAGAAGCTGCCTTTCGACCTCGACGGGCTGAATGCCTATGACGCGATCCTGCTTTCCGATATCGGCGCGTCGTCACTCCTGCTGCATCCTGATGTCTGGCTGCATGGCAAGACGGTACCCAACAGGCTCAAGCTGCTGAAGGAGTGGACGGCACAAGGCGGCGGCTTGGCGATGATCGGCGGCTACTTCTCCTTCCAGGGCATCGATGGCCGTGCACGCTGGCGCCGCACGCCGGTCGAAGACGTCCTGCCGGTGGAATGCCTGCCTTACGATGACCGCCTCGAGATACCGGAAGGTTTCAGCGCTGTCGTCGACGCCAACAGCAACCATCCGATCCTGAAGGGGCTCGAAGGCGAATGGCCACTGCTGCTCGGCGCCAACGAGGTGCGTCTGAAGCCGGAAGCCGGTATCGAGGTCCTGGCCAGCCTGCCGGAAGACCACGGTGGCCATCCGCTGCTGGTCACCGGGACGTTTGGAAACGGCCGCACGCTGGCCTGGATGTCCGATGTCAGCCCGCACTGGCTTCCGGCATCCTTTTCCGACTGGCCGGGCTATACCGCCCTGTGGCGCAATGCGCTCGGCTGGCTGACCCGGCTCTGACGGGATCAATCGGGACGTGGCCAGGGAGGAGAAAGACATGTCCGAAGCATTCCTGGTTGCCAAAGGCATCGCCAAACGGTTCGGCGGCCTGACAGCGCTTTCGAATGTCGATCTCGAAATCCGCGCCGGAGAGGTTCTCGCCCTGCTGGGTGACAACGGAGCCGGCAAATCCACTTTCATCAAGGTTCTGGCCGGAGCGCACCCTCCAAGCGAAGGCCAGATCCTCGTCGCGGGGCAGCCGGTGTCCTTCGCCTCCCCGAAGGACGCGGCTGCCTCCGGCATCGCCACCATCTTCCAGGAGCTGGCGCTCTCGGAAAACCTGTCGATTTCGGAGAACGTCTATCTCGGTCGCGAGCTGAAGCATTCGGTGCTGGGGATTCCGTTCCTGCGTCGCAGGGAAATGAAGCAGCGGGTCGCCGAACTGCTGAAGGAGCTCGATGCGCATATCTCCGACCCGGAAGCGCCGGTGGGCAGTCTTTCCGGCGGCCAGCGCCAGTCGGTCGCGATCTGCCGCGCCCTCAACCTGAACGCCAGGCTCGTCATCATGGACGAGCCCACCGCCGCCCTTGCCGTCGCCGAAACACGCAAAGTCCTGTCTCTGATCCGCAAGCTCGCCGAGCGCGGCTGCGCGGTCGTGCTGATCAGCCACAACATTTCCGATGTCTTCGAGGTTGCCGACCGCATGGTCGTGTTCCGGCGCGGACGCAAGGTCGCCGAGCGGCTTCGCGCCGAGACCGAACCAGAGGAAATCGTCGCCCTCATAACAGGCGCTCACCCCGACGTGCGGGCGCTGGAAAAAGCACAATAGCAGCACGTCCAACCCCAGAGAGGAACACCATGCTGAAACATCTCGCACGGGCCCTGGCTGCTTCGGCGATCCTTGCCGTTGCCACGGCTGCGATGGCGCAGGACAAGCCGAAAGTGGCCTTCGTCCCGCAGCTCATCGGCATTCCCTATTTCAACGCGATGGAAGCCGGCGGCAAGAAGGCTGGTGCCGATCTCGGCGTGGATTTTGTCTACACCGGCCCGGTCGATGCCAATCCGATCGACCAGCTGCAGATCGTGCAGAACTTGATTGACCAGGGCGTCAACGCGATTTCCGTCAGCGTGCTCGATGCGTCAAGCATTGCACCGGTGGTCGAGGCGGCCGAGGCAAAAGGCATCAAGCTGTTCACCAGCGACAGCGATGCTCCCGACAGCGGCCGCGCCGTCTATGTGGCGCAGGCAACCGACGAAGGGCTCGGCTATGCCATCGTCGACGAACTGGTCAAGCGGGTCGGCGAAGACGCAAAGGTCGGCATCGTCTCGGGCGAGGCGACTGCAACCAACCTGAACGCCTGGATCGGTTTCATGAAGAAGCGGGCGGCGGAAAAATATCCCAAGCTCGTCCTGCTCGAGCCGCAGTTCGCTGGCGGTACGGCCCAGCGCGCCGCGCAGATATCGAGCGACCTGATCGCCGCCAACCCGGATCTCAAGGCCCTGATCGCGGTGGCTTCAAGCACCTGCCCCGGCGTGGCGCAGGCCATCGAGACCGCCGGCAAGATCGGCAAGGTGATTGGCACCGGCTACTGCAGCCCCAACACCGCACGCTCCTACATCAAGAGCGGCGCCTTCGGATTCAGTGTGCTGTGGGATCCCTCGCAGCTCGGCTACCTTACCGTATGGGCAGGCAAGCAACTGATCGACGGCAAGAAGTTCGAGGCATCGAACACCGTGCCGGGCTTCGCCGAACCCGTGACCTATGACGCCGAAAAGGGCATCCTGCTGCTTGGGCCGCCGGCGATCTTCACGGCTGAGAATGTCGACAAATTCGACTTCTGACGCGGGAGAACCCATGCGCCGCCTGAACCAGGCCATGTCCACGCTGACGGGCCGCGAGCTTATCCTGCTCGCGGCATGCGTGGCCATAACCATCGCATTTGCGTCCGCGTCACCGGTGTTCGCCACGCCGGAGAACGCTGCGACCATCATGCGCAACAGCGTCGAGCTGCTGCTGATCGGTCTTGGCATGACGCTGTTGCTTGCGATGGGCGGCATCGACGTTTCGATCGGTGTCGTCATGGGGCTGGCTGCCATCGCCGTCGGCCGCGCCCTCGGCGCGGACCTCGATCCGGCCCTTGCAACCGTGATCGGGCCTTTGACGGGCGCGCTGCTCGGCCTCGTGACGGCGGCGGTCGTGGTACTCGGCCGCATCCCGGCCATCGTCGGCACGCTCGGCCTGCTCGGCATCTATCGCACGGCCATCTTCGTCGTGCTGGGCGGACAATGGCTTTCCGGCCTGCCGACTAGCCTCACCGAGATACTCGGTGCCAGCCTTGCTGGCGTCCCGCTTTCCTTCTGGATGATCGCCCTGGCCTACCTCGCCGTGTGGCTTGCCTTGCGGCGCACATCCTTCGGCCTGCACCTGCTTGCCATCGGCAATTCGGAGGAAAAGGCGAGGCTCGCCGGCATCTCCGTGATCAAGGTCCGTTTTGCGGCCTTCATCATCAGCGGCATGCTGGCCGGGCTCGCAGCGACGTTTTATGTCGCGACCTACAGGAACGTGGAAATGAGCACCGGCAGCACGCTGGCACTCGACGCGATCGCAGCGGTTGTGATGGGCGGGACGAGCATTCTGGGCGGACGCTGCTCCCTCATCGGAACCGTGCTCGGGGTGCTTCTGTTGCGTATCCTGCAGAACGGTCTCCTGCTGATCGGGGTGCCGTCGCTCTGGCAGACGGTCGTCACCGGCGGTTTGCTGATCGCTGTGCTCAGCCTCGAAGTCCTGGCCGGTCGTTTGTCTTTCTCGAAACTGGGATGGGCCGGCAGATGAGCCGCTTGCGCAGTCTTCACGGGCCGGCGCTGGTGCTGGCGATCCTCGCCGCCTTATGGGTGGTGGTCCTTGGCGGCTTATTCGTGCTTAAGCCGACGGCCCTGAGTGTGGCGACAGTCACGACCGTCCTCCAGTTCTCGACGATCCTGGCTCTCGCCGCGCTCGGCCAGGCGCTGGTCATCCTTGCCGGCGGCGCCGGCATCGACCTTTCGGTCGGCGGCAGCGTGTCCCTTTCGGCGATCCTCGCCATGCTGGCGCTCAAGGCTGGCATGCCACCGGTGCTGCTGCCGGTCGCCTGCATCGTTGCGGGGTTGCTGCTTGGCCTTTTCAACGGCCTGCTTGTCACACGGCTCGCTATCCTGCCGCTGATTGCCACACTGGGAACCTTCTTTGCCTATTCCGGCCTGGCGCTGGCGCTGACCGGCGGTGCACCCCAACCCGGCGTGCCGCAATGGCTGCTGCCATGGGGGCGCGGCACCATGGGTGGCGTGCCGCTGCCATTCGTCTCGGCAGCCTTACCCGCCTTTGTGCTGGCCGGCATCGTGCTTGTCTTCACCGCCTGGGGGCGCTGGATCTATGCCATGGGCTTCAATGAACGGTCGGCGCGTCTCGTCGGCATTCCGGTCGATCGCACGCGTCTCATTCTCTACGGACTGAGCGGAATGCTCGCCGGCGTGGCGGCGCTGGTGTCGCTGGCGTGGTTCGGCAGCGGACGGCCCAATATCGGCCAGAACCTCGAGCTGGAATCGCTGACCGCGGCCATGCTCGGCGGTATAGCCATCTTCGGCGGTCGCGGCGGCGTCGGCGGCGTACTCGCCGCCGTGGTGCTGCTGGTCACCCTTAAAACCGGGCTGTTGCAGCTCAACGTCAACACGGTCTGGCAAGTCGGCATCGTCGGCGCGCTGCTGATCTTCGTGCTCCTCGCCGACCGCCTTTCACACCGCTGGAGATGATTGATGGCGTCCCTCGAAGAAAGAATTGCTGAACAGGTGGAAGCGCGGAGCGACCGTATCGTCGAGACGCTGAGTACACTGATTTCCTTCCCCTCGATCGTCATGTCCGACCCGACCAAGGCCGGCCCCGGCGAACGCGATTGCCAGCTCTACCTGCAGAAACGGCTGGAGACGCTCGGCTTCACCACCGACCTGTGGGATCCGGACGGGCCGGCACTCTATGAGAAGTACAAGGGGCGTCCCGGCGCCAACAAGGGACGCACCTTCGAGGGCCGTCCCAATCTGGGTGGGACGCTGAAAGGCACCGGCGGCGGCAAGTCGATCATGCTGACCGGCCATATCGATGTCGTGCCGCCAGGCGCGCGCGAGCACTGGCAGACCGATCCATTCGAGCCCATTCTGAAGGACGGCTTCCTGCATGGCCGCGGCACGGTCGACATGAAAGGCGGTGTCGCCTGCATGCTGATGGCGATCGAGATCCTGAAGGAGCTCGACATCCCTCTTTCCGGCGATGTCGTCTTCACCACGGTGGTCGACGAGGAGATTGGCGGCATGGGCTCGCTCGCCATGGTCGATCGCGGTTTCCACGCCGATGCCGGCATCATGACCGAACCGACCGCCAACCGGATCGCGCCGTTGTGCCATGGCATCCTGTGGGGGCGCATCATCCTCGACGGCATCGGTGGCCACGCCGAATTGACACCCAACGCATGGTACTCGAGCGGCCCCGTCGACGCGGTACAACTCTGCCGGCAGATGCTGGACGGCATCGACATCCTCAACCGCCGCTGGATGTTCGACCCCAAGAAGACGCATCCGCTCATGGACATGCCGAACCAGATTATGGTGACGCAGATCAATGCCGGCGAGCACCCTTCGTCGACCGCCGGCCGCGCCGAGATCATCATCGACGCCCAGTACCTGCCACATGAAAAGGACGAGTTCGCCCTGGGCGGCAAGGTGAAACGCGAGATCGAAGAACACGTCGCCAATGTGTGCCAGGCCGACCCCTATCTGCGCGCCCATCCGGCGCGGGTGGAATGGATTCTCGACGCGGACTGCGCCGAAGTGCCTGCCGATCATCCTTTCGTACAGACCTTCCAGAGCGCGGTCGGCGTCGCCAGGCTGTCGCCGAAACTGTCTGGCTTCGGCGCGCACAGTGATATCGGCCTGCCGACGGGGCTCGGCAACACGCCAACCGTCAATTTCGGACCAGGCGATCCGGCACAGTCGCATCAACCCAACGAGCGCGTCTCCGTTCGCGACCTCATCGACTGCACAAAAGCCATCGCGCTGACCGTCCATCGCTGGTGCCGATAGAGAAAAACCACGATCGTCCTGGACCGCCGCGCCGTAAACAACGCGTTCGCTACGCCGCGTAGCGAACGCTGGCGCGGTGTCGCCGCGCCTTGAACCATGCGGCAATCGGTTTCTCCAGCAATTCGTGGCAGGCCAGTCCTGCCGCGGTTCCGGCGATCATCGACAGGACGAAGGCAGGCAGCGTCGGCAGGCCCAGCATACCACTCGCCTTGATGACGACTGAGATCGCGATCGTGTGCCACAGATAGATCGAGTAGGAGGCATCGCCGAGGTAGGTCAGAGCCCGTACATGCCGTATACGGCCCGCCCTTTCGAGTGCCAGCACGCCGACAAGAAGCATGCCGGACAAGGGTCCGAGCGTAATGGGTCCGAAGGGAAGGTAGCCAAGTCCAACCAGGGCAAAGCCCGCGATCGATGCAAGGATCAGGGGAATTCCCAATAGCGCCTGCGGCATTCGATGTGCCAGCCACAATTTTCCGATCGCGGCCCCGATCAGGAATTCCGCCATCAGCGGGCTTGTGTAGGTGCGCGGCACCGCGCCATCCGGCCGCAGGACCATGCCGAGACAGATCAGCACACCGAATACCAAGCCCAGGGCCACGAAGCGTTTCGCCGTCGGCAGGAACAGGACTGCTGCGAACAGAGCATAGAAAAACATCTCGTAATTCAGCGTCCAGCCCTGCACCAGCACCGGCCACGTGCCGCCATCGCTCGGCGACACATGCGGAATGAAGCCGAACGAACCGAAGACGTGAAAGGCGGTGAGCTTCATCTTGGGGAAGAGACCAGCCAGTCCTCCCGCCACCATAACCGCGGTCGCGATCCAGTAGAGCGGCACGATGCGTTCGATCCGCTCCCTCAGAAACGCCCCTGGCGACGGCTGCCGTGTCTCGGCCAGCAGCCACATGATGAAGCCTGAGACGACAAAGAAGACATCGACGCCTGCTGCGCCAATGACGAAATGGCCTCCGGTGCGCTCGGCGGCATGAAAGACGACCACCCCCAGTGCCGCGACGGCCCGCAGATACTGGATGCCGTAGAGTTTGTTCATGCCGCGCTCTGCCGCAGGAGGCGTGGGGCCGTCACGGTAGATGGGCTCCGCTGCGGCAGCACCAGCTTTCCTGCCGCGTAGTAGACCAGGAAGGAACCGACGACATAAGGATTGATGACATCCACCTCGACGAAGGAGCGGATCAGGAACATCACGGCGATGCCGAGCAAGGTGAAGGAAGCCGGATCCCGCCGTGCATCGATCAGGCGAAGCAGAAGGCCGAAGGGAACGCGCACCATCAGAACCGCAATGGCGAGAATGCCTGCAAAGCCGAGTTCCACCAGCACTTCGATATAGGTGTTGTGGAAATGGAACCCGCTTCGGGAGCCGATATAGAACTCCTGCCACAACCGCTCGGCCTCTGAAAAACCTTGCACCCAGTAACCCTGGTACCCGGCGCCGAACCAGGGTGACTGCATGGCAGCCTCCCAACCCTGCTGCCAGAGATAGGTTCGGCCCGTAAGGGTGGAATCCTTGCCGAAGGCGCCAAGCACCGCATCGGCCGCGCCGAGATTGAGGGCAACAAAGATGAGAAGCAGGCCGAGCGTCATGCCGGCAACCAGTCCACCCTTACGGGCGGACGGCGAAAACAGCATCGCGAGCTTCAGGCAGACGAGCATGGCGAGCGTCGCTGCTATGGCGAGCACCGAGGTGGCCGACTGTGAGGCGAGCAAGGTGTAGGCGCACAACAAGCCGCAGAAAGCCGCCAGCAATCGCCAAAGACCACGCTCATGCTGGATCGCGATCGCTGTGAAGGCGAAGTAGATGCCGAGTGATGAGAACAGGCCGAGCTGGTTCTTCGACGAAAACGCGCCGACAAAACTGTAGGTGCCGTCGATCGGATCCAGATTGTACTGACCGAAGGCAATGGAAAACAGCACGACCATAAGAATGCCACCCAGCGCACCGATATTGAGCGTGCGCACCGAAACAGTGCGCGCCGCGATCAGCGCGCAGACGACGTGGGACAGCAGCTGCACGCCTGCACGCGCAGTCACCCCCGGCGCCGCCGACCAGAACATCGAGACGCACGCCAGCACGGCAAAGGCGATGATCCAGAAAAAACGGCGATAGTCGCCCAGCGCCCGCTTGTAGTCGACCAACACCAGCGGTAGCCAGCAGGAATAGTAGGCTAGGATGGAAACCTGTCCGAAGCGGGTCGAGTACGCGAACACAAAGATCGACACAGCAACCGCGCCGGCGCCGTACCAAAAATTGCGCTCGGGGTTCACAAGCAGTGCTTTGGCGATCTTCATGACATCGCTCCGCTACGGGCTATTTTTTGCCCGCATTTGATGGCTCCGCCCCTTGGCGACGCCGATCTGGCGGCCTTCATCCTATTCAGCCCTGGCTACCGTCTCAGTTGGACGTCACACGCGGACCAGCGATCTCGATCTTGATCACGTCGCCGGGCAGTATCTGCGTGTTCTCGTCGGCCGCGGTTTCACCGGCCTTGCCGTCTTCGCCGGTCCGCACGATCGCGTAGCGGATGACTGGCTCGGCGCCATTGCTCGCGGTGCGTGCGGCATCCGGTGCCCGCGTCATCGCCTCGGTCATGAGACCTGAAAACATACCCATCTTGAAACCGAGTTCTTCAAGGTCGGCCTCTGTCTGCTGGCGGCTCTGGGCAACCTCGGTATCGCGATCATTTTGCAGCTTGGTCGCATCCTGCGTTGCCTTGGAGATATCCTGCTTGGCCCGTAGGCTGGCAGTTTCCAGATCGAGCACCTGGCCCTCCAGTTCAGCACTGGTCCGCTCGAGGTTCAGGATGCGCTGGTTGACCACCAGACCCTTCTCGGCAAGGCCGCTGATGCTCTTCAGTTCTTCCTTCGACAGCTCCACCTGCCGGTTCTGCGTGACGATTTTCTTCGCCAGCGATTCGATCTCCGATTGCAGCAGCCTCTTCAGATCGTCCAGCGCCGTGAGCTGCAGGCGCAGGCGCTTTTCGCGGGCTTCCTTCAGTGCAATCTCGTCGCTCATCAGCTTGCGGCTGGCGTCGGTTTTGTTGAGCTCCTGGGGAAAGTCGATCTGATCCTTGTTTTCGGCCTCGGCGATCAGGCGCGCGCGACGTGCCAGCAGGCCATTCCGCTGGGCGACCAGGACATCGTAATTGCCTTGCGCCTGAATGAAATCGCGCACGCCGCCCTGTCCACCATTGTCGGAGCGACGCAGGCCGCCGGCGAGGCTCATCGCCTTCAACACCGTGAGCCCCGGCGCGTAAGGATATTTGCCGGGCGTCTGAACATCGCCGGCAAGGAAGACGGGGCGATATTCAGCGATTTCGACCGATGCTTCCGGCCGATCAGGCAGGCCAAGTTTCTGCTGCAGACCTGCGGCAATGGCTGTCGCCACTTCGGTCGTCGTTTTGCCCTTGACGTCGAGCTCGCCGACGAAGGGGAGTGAAACCTCTCCCGATGGGTTCACGCTATAGTCACCGCTGATGGTCGCCCAGTCGCGGACCGCACCCTCGGCGCTCTGCCATTCGGCAACCCGAATGCGCAGTTTGTCCATCGCATCAAGCCGATAGCCATCGGCAGCCGTAGAGGCAAATGTTGCCATCAACATGAGGTTGATACAGATAACGGCGCGGGTAAACAGCCGTACAGATAAAGCTGCTCTAATGTATCTCAAAGAAGGACGTCCTTTCTTATTAGACATCAATCAGAAGCATCGGAGAAAAGCGTCCCATCCGCCGGCGGCAATACCTTAATAACTGCCACGCGACGAGAATACTGCTGGAACCGTGCGGACGAGAATCTTCAGATCGAAGACGAACGACCAGTTCTCGACATAGTGCTGGTCAAAGGCGACACGGGCGCCATAAGAAACATTGTTACGGCCACTAACCTGCCAGAGGCCGGTGAGACCCGGACGTGATTGCAGATAATATTCCGCCGCACTGCCGTAGAGCTCGAGCTCATCCTTCACCACAGGACGCGGACCGACAAAGCTCATTTCGCCGCGCAGGATATTGATGATCTGCGGCAGTTCGTCGAGGCTGAGCTTGCGCAGGACTGCACCGACACGGGTTACGCGGGGATCGTTCTGCAGTTTGCGGGTGGCATTCCATTCTTCGCGTTCTTGTGGGTTGCTGGCCAGATGCGCGGCCAGCACCTCATCGCCATTCTCCACCATCGTGCGGAACTTCCAACATCGGAACACCGTCCCATTGCGACCGATTCGTCGGTGGCCATAAACGATGCTTCCGCCATCGGTGGTTTTGACCAGCACCGCCAGCATCAGCAGCAGCGGGCTGAGCAGGGCAATGCCAGCCAATGCGCCTAAAATGTCGAACCCCCGCTTGATTACGCCGCCGATTGCGGGAGGGGTCCCCTCGTCCGGCTGGCATGACAATCCATTGGCCAATCTGGCGGCGTCTCTCATTTTGCTGCTCCGCAAAAAATGGTCAGGTCAACGATGCTGCATCGCAGCATGCGAACAATAGAGGGCTGGATATGTCACCTCTATGATGAAAATCGGTCGCAAAAACGAGACGGCAGTCATATTTTGTAACGAATCGAAACATTGCGGGTCGCCATATGTTCGAACCCCGTATGAAATCTCACTTTTGTGCTTGATTTCCTTTATCTTTTCAATATTAAACTATAAAAATCACGACACATTTCGGTATTTATCAAATTGTATTTTGTTTCCGCATGAAAGCACCGTGAAGATAACCAATAGTGCTAAAATAACGCAGACGACATCACTTGAGCTTTTGCAGCCGCAACCGCAAGCACCAACCTGTTGCATTAATATCTCCAGCGGACCCAAGGTAAATTCCGGGCTCGGAAGTGACGCGACGGCGTGTTGCGTAGTGTTGCCGAAATTCCTATATTTAAGGATGTGCGGGCAAATGGGAAATCAGGGCTTCAAGCTTGGAAGAAAGCGAGTCTAGATTTCCTCAGCTGAGGTGTAAGACCAGCGCCCGTCATGGCGGGAGACAGGTTTTGCCCAAGCGTTTCAACACGACACAAAATCAGAACGACAGGAAAGGATAAGATGTCCTTTCTGTTATTCCTTCGTGGTTTTGTCGCTGTGTTGGTTGCATTCGCCGTAGCAAGCTATGCGATTACTCAATCGGCTTGGATAACTTTCATCCAGACGCTGATTTGCGCGGTTATCATTCAGGTTGGATATTTCATCGCCATTCTGTTCATGGTGTGGCGCTCCGGCGAAGCCAGAAATCGCGGCGAAACTCTCGCCCGTAGCGAAAATACCGCCGTTTCCGCCAAGGATATCCCGGCGAAAGGCGAAACCGCGCAACTGCCAGGTGTAGGACGCTCACCTCTTCCATAGCGCAATTCCAGGAAAAGTGTGTTTTTCCGTCCGGAATTGCGTAGAAACAAAGAGTTAGAGTGTTTCCGCGGTTCCGTGAAAACGGAAACGCTCTAGGGATTTCGGCTGCCAGGAAACCGGACAGCCTCCAGACGCAAGCTGTCATCAAATCGCCTTGCGTTTCTGCGAACAGGCAGCCACGGCACAGGATCGTGGCAACACGCCACAAATCGGGCATGGGGACACATCAGCTGCAAGCAAGCGGCCACAATCGGAGTGTGGAGATGACTTCATCCGCCACGGTCTGCGTCATCATCGCAGCCAAGAACGCTGAAACGACAATCGGACGCGCGGTCGTCTCAGCGCTGCGCGAGACGCGGGTTTCCGAAGTCGTCGTTGTCGACGATGGCTCGCAGGATGCGACAGCCCAGGCCAGCCTGGAAGCCAACGATGCCAGCGGCCGCCTGCATATCCTTCGTCTCGAGTGCAACCATGGACCGGCCTATGCCCGTAACCGTGCCATCGAACACTCCAAGGCACCGCTGATTGCCATACTGGATGCCGATGACTTTTTCTTGGAAGGCCGTTTCGATGCGCTGATCGACGGTGAAGATTGGGACTTTGTCGCCGACAACATCGTTTTTATCGACAGCCGCGGCGCACACGGCGCCGAACCCCAGGTACCGCATTTCGAACCGGCCCCTCGCTTTCTCAACCTGGAAGGTTTCGTCGAGGGCAACATATCGCGGCGCGGCGCTTCGCGCGGCGAAATCGGTTTTCTCAAACCCGTTATGCGCCGCGCCTTCCTGGAAGCGCATGGCCTGCGCTACGACGAGCGCCTGCGGCTGGGCGAAGACTATGATCTTTATGCCCGCGCGCTGCTGAAAGGCGCACGCTACAAAATCGTCCACGGCTGCGGCTACGGTGCCGTCGTGCGCCCCGATTCGTTGAGCGGCAAGCACCGGACCGATGACCTGAAGCGACTCTATGAGGCGGACCTAACCATGATGTCGGACCCATTGCCGGCAACGGCAAGGGCCATGCTGAGCCGTCACGAACGTCATGTCCGGGGCCGCTACGAGCTACGCCATTTCCTCGACGTCAAGGCTTCGCGTGGCCTGGCACGGGCCGGCATTTATGCCTTGCTGCGTCCAGTTGCCCTGCCGGCGATCGTGGGCGGTATCTTCGGCGACAAGCTCGAAGCGCGGCGGGCGCGGCAAAGGCCCGTCAGCGACGAACCGGCACCGCCGCGCTATCTTCTGCCGGCCCGCATCCGCGCTCAGAGATAGTCTCGCCGTACCTCGGCAAGCACTTCACGAAAGCGGTCCTTCTTTTCCGACAGCATCACATCGTTGCTGAGTTGCGGCCGCGCTTTGCGTGCCTGCCACAGCGCCAGCGTCGATGGTGCGGCCAGCACCTGCTTGGCCATGGAACGCAACATCGAAGGTGGCGGATCGTTGCGCGTCATCACCAGAGCGTTTCCGTTTTTGTCGAAGACGCGGAAACGCTCTAGTTCTTTGTTTTTACGCTCCACAGCTTCAGCATGGTCGGGCCTGCCCGTGTCGTTTGCCGTCTCCGCTGGGGCTTCGAAATCGAAGCCCCAGAATCGCGCACCCTTGGTGACCGCCTCGGCCCGCGACGAGATCGGGATCTGGCGCGGTCTGTATTCGACGCCGAGCGATGTGGCCCAGTCGCGCCACTTGAAGGAGTTGATGGAGCGGGAAGTGGTCACCGCAACCCACGGCACCCGGAAAGCGTCGGCCAGGATCGCGGCGTGCATTGATTCGGCCACCACCAGTTCGGCTTGAGCGATCGCTTGGATCACCGACTTGGCTTCCCCGCAAGGATCGACATAGCCCAGTCCGGCCGCATGGCAGACCACCGGCCATATGCCGCCGACCGTCGATTCCCAATGCGGGACGAAGATCGCACCGCCGGTCTTTGGCAAATTCCGGAATTCCGGCATCTCGGCCACCATGACGGCGGGGTCGATGATACCCAACTCTGGCGCCAACCCAAGCTTCTGCGCCGTGAGCGGCCCGCGCACAGCACGGATATCCCACTCTTCCCTGTCTGACAGATCCGGCAGCGAGCCGTAGCCAAAACCGCTGCCGATGACGAGTTTCCTCACATCGGCCGGCAGCAATGCCTGGTTGAGCACGGTACCGACGCCAACCAGAAGCACGGCAGGATGGACGTCGCGGAAACCTGGCAACAGGAAATCCCAGAGCCACAGGTTGAGATCGTCGCCAAAATTGCCGTGAGCGGATTCCCAGTAAAAAGGCTGCATCACAAGGTCCTATTTCGCGATCTTGGCAACGGCGAGATTGACGGCACTGCGCAGAAGTTGTGGATCCCGCCATGCCCAGGCAGCCAGTTGCTTGAATTGCGGCGCCTTGCGCGCCTTCACCAGCCGCGCCTGTCCCCAAAGCGCCTGGTTGCGTGCCGTCTGCTTGTAGCTTTCGATCGACGCACGGTCCTCGGCAACATGCTGGAACCGGCTTTCCAACTGGTCGAGCGCTACCCAGGTGTTGAATTGCTGCTTCAGGAACTGCGGCGAATCACTGTCCAAGCCGTGGAAGATGTTGATGCCTTCGCCGCGCACGGCACCAAAGCCCTCGGAAAGGACTGTGCGACGGGCACCTCTGACGCAGTCGTAAAAGAAAAGCACGTCTTCCGCCGCCAGCCGCAGCGCGGCATCGAAGCGAACCTTGCGGAACAGCGCCTCGCCGATAACCATGCACGACAGGTGCATGAAGCTCCAGTTCTTCAGCATGGTTGCGCCGAGCGCCGGGACCTCGACGAGAGGCGGTTGCTCGGAAAGGCGGACCACCTCCGTGACCGCGGCGAGGTCGGCCACGCCGAAATGGTAATAGAAGGCATCGCCGCCCTTGATCGAGGCCCAGTAACAATCCGCTTCAAAAAGTGATAGACCTGCCACGGCATTCTTCAGGTGGTCGGGTGTCCATTCATCATCCGAATCGAGAAAGGCGGCATAGGTGGTATCGACGCCGATATGGTCGAGACCGGTGTTGCGTGCCCCGCCAGGCCCCGCATTCGGTTGTTTTACAACAGTTATTCTTGCCCGCTCGGCGGGAAGCAAATTTTCGAGATCGCTTTCGGCCGGCAGCGGAGAAGCATCGTCGACGACGATCACATCGAAATTCGGATGCGTTTGCGCGAACACGGACCTCAGCGCACGGGCCAGGATTCCAGGCTCTCGCTGGTAGTAGGGAATGATGACAGTACATTTCGTCATTTTTTCGCGCCTTCAGGAGTTTAGGAACCCGCGCAAGTGGTTCCGATGATTCTGGTCGGTGCCCCCCGTCCAGAGCTCGCTGACGCCAGCCCGCTCGTTCAAAACAAACGGTGCTCGTCCCATGCCGGCTGCTTTTAACCTGAAAAGCGTGACAAAAGATGTCGACCGGAGCGAGCCCCCCAAGACCAGC
Organism: Mesorhizobium loti; assembly: GCF_002858745.1. Classification (GTDB taxonomy): domain Bacteria; phylum Pseudomonadota; class Alphaproteobacteria; order Rhizobiales; family Rhizobiaceae; genus Mesorhizobium; species Mesorhizobium loti_F. The sequence continues at coordinate 467,041 of NZ_PJRO01000003.1, forward strand.
ACATTCGGGCTGAAATTTGTCGCCTCTCCCGCAACGCCTCGCGAACCCATCGCACCAACCGAAAAGGATCGATCCCCGTGACCAATATTCTCGTCGTCGGCGGCGCCGGATACATCGGATCCCACACCTGCCTGGATTTGGCCGAGCGCGGCTTCACGCCGGTGGTCTATGACAATCTGAGCAACGGCCATGCCGAATTCGTGAAATGGGGGCCGCTGGAGCGCGGCGATATCCGCGACCGCGAAAAGCTTGCCGCAGTGATCGAGGCCTACCGCCCCGCCGCGATCGTGCATTTCGCAGCCCTCATCGAAGTCGGCGAATCGGTGAAAGCGCCGGCTGCCTTCTACGACAACAATGTCACCGGCACGCTCTCCCTGATTCTCGCAGCCCAGCAGGCCGGCATCGACAAGCTGGTCTTCTCCTCGACTTGCGCCACCTACGGCCTGCCCGTCGACGTGCCCATGCGCGAGACGCATCCGCAGAACCCGATCAATCCTTACGGCCGTTCCAAGCTGATCGTCGAGCAGATGCTGGCCGATCTCGACCGCCATCAGGGCTTCCGCTCCGTGGTCCTGCGCTATTTCAATGCCGCAGGAGCCGATCCGGAGGGTCGAATCGGTGAACGGCATTCACCGGAAACGCACGCCGTGCCGCTTGCAATCGACGCAGCACTCGGCCGTCGCGCCGGCTTCAACGTGTTTGGTACGGATTACGACACGCGTGACGGCACTTGCGTACGCGACTTCATCCATGTCTCCGATCTCGCCGATGCGCATGGGCGCGCGGTCGAATATCTGCTCGGCGGCGGCGAAAGCGTTGCGCTTAATCTCGGCACCGGCACCGGGACCACGGTGCAGGAACTGCTCAGCACGATCGCGACGGTGTCAGGCAAGTCGTTCCCGGTTCGCCGTGAGGGCCGCCGTGAAGGTGACGCTCCTGTTCTGGTCGCCGACAACGCCAAGGCGAAGGCAGTGCTGGGCTGGAGCCCGAAGCACGATCTCGGTTCCATCGTCCGCACCGCCTGGCAATGGCATGCCTCGACGGGGCTGGCTGCGGCAGAGTAAGATCGTCGCGGTGGGCGGGTAAGGTTGCGAACGGCAGGAGAAGGGACCGGCCATGGCCTTATTCAAATTCAATTCACGCAAGCCGTTCCGCGTCCGGAGCCTTCGGCGGGACCGTGAGACCGATGCGACCCGCGCCACCCGGCTGCTTGGGCTGGTCGAGGGATTGCGCAAGGAGATCGAGCGCGAAAGGGACGGCCTGCGTGATCGTCACGAAAGCATCGCGGCTCAGGCTGCTTTTTCGCAGCAGGCTCTCGAAGATGGCCAGGACACATCGATATCGCCGGTCATCAACGACCTCACCGATGTGATGATCCGTTATTCGGCACGGATAGCAGCTCTCGAGAAGCAGATCGATTTTGTTACCAGCCTGCGCGTGCAGGCTGAGCTGTTTCCCTATGAAAATGAAGACATCGCGACTTCAGCTCCCGCCCCTCGCCAGCGACTGGCTTAACCGACGATCATAAAAAGTTACTGCGCGGCCAGCAGGAATGTGGGCCGGCGTCACATTGTGATCCGCTAATTCATTCTATGTGCAATGCAACATTCGCCCGAAATTGACGCGGGTTCGCAGCTCGAAGCGAGCGACCCAAACGAAAGTAGTAAGCGGTATGGCTGCAAGTTTGAGAATACCGGCGCGAGCCGCCCTGATGTGTTGCGTAGTAGGGGCCTCGGTGCTGTCCATATCCATGGCGGGTACCGTTGCGGTGCGCGCCGAAGATCAAAAAGAACCTAAGGCGACAGGCAAGTCTTTCGTCGAAACCTTCGATAAGCTCGACAAAAAGCGCTGGTATGTTTCCGATGGTTGGTCGAACGGCGATCACCAGAACTGCACCTGGTCGGCCAAACAGGTCAGCGTCTCGGATGGAACCTTGAAGCTCGGCTTCCAGGCTGAACCAAGCAAGGGCCGCAGCAACGTCTGTGGCGAGGTGCAGACCAACAAGCGGTTTAGCTACGGCACCTTCGAGGTCCGCATGAAGGCTGCAGCGGGGTCAGGCCTCAACACCGGCTTCTTCTCTTTCATCGGTCCGGTCCACAAACAGCCGCATGACGAGATCGACTTTGAAGTTCTGGGCAAGGACCCCTCGAAGGTCCAGGTCAACCAGTACGTCAACGGCAAGAGCGTCGGCTCGGCCAAGCTGGTCGATGTTCCTGGCGGTGCCGACAAGGAATTCCACGACTACGCCTTCGTGTGGCAGCAGGATCGCATCGCCTGGTATGTCGACGGCAAACTGGTAGAGGAGGCCACCGACCCGGCCAAACTGCCCAGCCATCCCTCCAAGATCTATCTCAGCCTCTGGGGCAGCGACACGCTGAAATCCTGGATGGGTGCCTTCGCCAGCCCCCAGAAGCAGGTCACGGCGGAAGTGGATCGTGTTGCCTATACCGCCCCCGGCGATGCCTGCCAGTTTCCGGAATCGATCGTCTGCAAGCTGAACAAGAGCACGCAATGAGCGCGGCCCTCCATCCGCGCCTTACGGCGCAGCGACACCAAAGCTGACGGTCCGGCCATGCTGAATGTCCTCTACCTGGTCCACGATCTTTGCGACCCGGCAGTACGCCGGCGCGTGACGATGCTCCAGATCGGCGGCGCCGCCGTGACGCTCGCAGGTTTCCGCCGCGCCGAGACGGTGCCGGATTTCGAAGACCTGTCGCCAATCGATCTTGGCGTCACTGCCGATCGCGCTTTCGCCCAACGCGTTGCGGCCGTCGCCAAGGCGGCCTTCTCGCTCGGTGCCAGGCTTGCCACCATCCCGAAACCGGACATCATCATCGGTCGCAACCTCGAGATGCTGGCCCTGGCCAACCGGGCGCGCAGCATTTTTGGCGGTTCCGCACCGATCGTTTACGAGTGCCTGGACATCCATCGTTTCCTTCTCGACACAGGCGCCGTTGGAAGAACGCTGCGTGGCGCCGAACGGCTCTTCAGCCGTGACGCCCAGCTGTTGCTGACCAGTTCCCCCGCCTTCGTCCGCGACTATTTCGAGGCTTTCGGCCAGACCCGGGTGCCGGCCGTGCTGCTGCAGAACAAGATCCTGGACCTGAGCGGCAAACCCGCCCAGCAAGCGAAGCTGCCGGCCCCGCCGGCGGATGGCGAACCCTGGAAGATAGGCTGGTTCGGCGCATTGCGCTGTGCCAAATCGCTCGAACTGCTGGCCGCGTTCACGCGCCGAATGCAGGGGCGATTCGAGGTCGTGTTGCGCGGCCGCCCGGCCCGTGTCGAATTCAATGATTTCGACGGCTTCGTGCGCGCCGAGCCCTATCTTTCCTTCCAGGGCGCCTATCGCAATCCCGACGATCTCGCCGCCATCTACGGCGAGGTGCATTTCTGCTGGGCCATCGACTTCTTCGAAGAGGGCCTGAATTCGAGCTGGCTGCTACCCAACAGGCTCTACGAGGGTTGCCGTTTTGGCGCCGTGCCGATTGCGATAAAGGGTACCGAGACGGCACGTTTCCTTTCCGATCGCCACATCGGGCTGCTGCTCGACGAGCCGTCGGTCGAGAACCTCTCCACGTTGGTGGGCGACATCGACGCCGACGCCTATCTCGCGCGTCGTGGCAAGATCACCGCACAGGACCTCGGCACCTGGATCTGTGTGCCTGACGACTGCCGTTCGCTGGTCGCACGACTGGGTCGACTCGCCGGCAAGGAACAGCAGGACACCTTGCTGGAGGTCGCAGCATGACTGCCCTCGACATCAAGATGGCTGCAGTCGCTGCAAGCGAGGAGACACCAGTCGCCGACAGAGCAGCCGCTCGCTGCATGGTGGTGATTCCTTGCCTGAACGAGGCCAGGCATATCGGCGCCCTGCTGACCGAACTCTCCGAGCCTGCCGAACGGAACGATCTGCGTATTGTGGTCGCCGATGGCGGCAGTACCGACGGCACACGCGACATCGTCCGCGAGATCGCGGACCAAAACCCGCGTGTCGTGTTGCTCGACAATCCACGACGCCTGCAGAGCGCTGCCGTCAACCAGGCAGTCGCCGCCTATGGCGACGAAGTCGACCTTTTCATCCGCATCGACGCCCATGGCGGTTATCCGGCGGATTACTGCGACCGCCTGATCGAGGAGGCCTCGGTCACCGGCGGCGATTCGGTCGTCGTCTCGATGGCAACACAAGGCTTCGGGCTGTTCCAGAAAGCGACTGCGGTCGCGCAGAATTCGAAACTGGGCAATGGCGGCTCGCCGCACCGCGAGGGCGCGCCGGGTCACTGGACCGATCACGGCCACCACGCGCTGATGCGTGTCGAGGCCTTCCGTGCCGTTGGCGGATATGACGAAAGCTTTAGCCACAACGAGGATGCCGAGCTGGACTACCGGCTTCGCGCCGCCGGTTATCGCATCTGGATGACCGACAAGACGTTCATGACCTACTATCCCCGCGCATCCGCGTCCGCGCTGTTTCGCCAGTATCTTGGCTACGGCCGGGGCCGCGCACGCAACATCCTGAAACACCGCACCTGGCCGAAGCTGAGACAGGCGATCCCGCTTCTGGTCTTCCCCGTTGTCGCCGGTGCTTCGCTGGCGTTCATCAGCCTATCGGCTCTTTTGCCTGCCGGCCTCTGGGTCGCGGCTTGTCTTGGCTATGGTGCCTGGATGGCGATCGGACAGCGCAATCCTTACGGCCCGCTCGCCAGCCTGTCTGCCATGATCATGCACCTCGCCTGGTCGATGGGTTTCTGGCTTCAGCTTCTAGGTTCATGGAAACGCGGAGCGGCCGCGTCATGACCCAGCACAATTCATCCCCCTTATCCATGATCCGGGTCGATGTGTGCGTGTGCACCTATCGCAGGCCCTATCTCGCAGAAACCTTGCGCTCGCTCGCCGCGCTTGAACTGCCGGCTCATGTGCAGGCGCGCATCATTGTCGCCGACAACGATGCTGCAGCCAGCGCCCGGGAGCTGGTGGCATCGATCGCGCCGTCTTTGCCTTTCGAGCTGGTCTACATTCATTGCCCTGCGTCCAACATCTCGCTGGCCCGCAATGCCTGCCTCGATGCCGCAGGCGGCGATTTCCTCGCCTTCGTCGACGACGATTCCACCGTTACAGCCCGATGGCTGGCCGCACTGATCGAGACAGCCGGGACCACCGGTGCCGATGCCGTGCTTGGCCCCGTCCAATCGGTCTATGCCGCAACCGCTCCCGGCTGGATGCGTCGCGGCGATTTCCACTCGACCAGCCCGGTCTGGGTCGATGGGCAGATCCGCACCGGCTACAGTGGCAACGTGCTGCTGCGCCGCGCCTCACCCTATGTCGAAGGACGCCGCTTCAACCTTTCACTCGGCAAGACCGGCGGCGAGGATACCGAATATTTCTCGCAGCTTCACACGGCCGGCGGACGCATCGCCTATGCCGAGGATGCCCTTGTGCTCGAACCCGTGACTGAGGATCGGGCCCAGCTTCAGTGGCTGGTCAAGCGCCGCTTCCGCTCCGGCCAGACCCACGGCAGATTGCTGGCCAGCCAGCAGACAGGCCGTAGGTCCGTGCAGATCGGGCTGGCGGCGGCAAAGGCCGCCTATTGCTTTGCCGGTGCAGGCGCGCTTGTTGCTGTCCCGCACAAGCGCAACCGCCAGGCGCTTCGTGGCATCATGCATGCCGGAGCCATCAGCGGCCTGCTCGGCGTCCGCGAAATCCGCCTCTATGGCGACGAACCGGCTGGAGGGCGCCCTCATGCAGCCTGACGTCAGCTTCGTCATTGCCGCCTACAACGCCGAGAGCTCGATCGCGCGCGCCATCGAAAGTGCGCTTGCACAGCATGACGTTTCGACCGAAGTCATCGTCGTGGACGACCGCTCCAGCGACCGCACGGTCGAAATCGCCCGCGCTTTTCCGCCGGAACAGGTCAAGGTGATCGCGCTGGACCAGAACCGCGGCCCCGGCGGCGCCCGCAATGCCGGCCTCGAAGCAGCCCGTGGCCACTGGACCGCGGTGCTTGATTCCGACGACACCGTGCATCCTCAACGCTTGCGGCGCATGATCATGAGAGCCGAGACTCAAGGTGCCCGGATCGCCGTCGACAATCTCGAAGTGGTTCGCGACGGCGCCGGCACCCGCGAAGCGATGTTCGAAGCCAAGCTTCTCGAAGCCCACTCCGAGCTCATGCTCGCCGATTTCATTGCCGCCAACATCATGTTCGAAAGCACATTCTCCTTCGGCTACATGAAACCGATCTTCGAACGAAGCTTCCTGGAACAACACCAGTTGCGCTACGACGAGACCCTGCGCATCGGTGAGGATTACATCTTCCTGGCTTCGGCCATGGCCAAGGGCGGCCGCTGCGTCGTCGAGCCAAGCGTTGGTTATGCCTATCACATCCGCGCAGGCTCAATCTCGCGCGTGCTGGAACTGCACCATGTCGAGGCGATGCTGAGGGCCGATGCAACCTTCCTCCAACAACATATGCTCGATCCGCGCGCGGCCGCCGCGCAGACACGCCGCACCCGCAGCCTCAGGCAGGCAGCATCCTTCCTCAAGCTGGTCCAGCATCTGAAGGCACGCGCGCCGATCCATGCCGCAGCCACGGCGCTGCGTGATCCGGCTGCGCTTCGCCACTTGGGTATGCCGATTGCGGCGCGATTGCGCCGGCTGGCCGCAACCTTGCAACCTGGCCGGACACCATCGGAAGCCGGCTGAACAAACCACTTTTGAAATTGGGCGGAGGGGCTCGATTGCAAACAGGGATGACGTGATGAAAAAGGTGAGAAAAGCCGTGATACCGGTTGCCGGTTTGGGCACGCGGTTCCTGCCGGCCACAAAGGCGATGCCGAAGGAAATGCTGACGGTGGTCGACCGCCCTGTCGTGCAGTATGCGGTCGATGAGGCGCTTGAAGCCGGCATCGAACACATCGTCTTCGTCACCGGCCGCAACAAGCATGTGATCGAGGACTATTTCGACATCCAGCCCGAGCTGGTGGAGACACTGACGCGCGCCGGCAAGAACGAGCAGCTCGCCTCGCTCACCCGCATGCAGCCGCAGCCGGGCACGATCTCCTTCACCCGTCAGCAGGCGCCGCACGGCCTTGGTCACGCGGTGTGGTGCGCCCGCGATATCGTCGGCGACGAACCCTTCGCGCTGCTGCTGCCCGATATGGTCTCGTTCGGCGATCGCGGTTGCCTTGCCGGCGCCATGGATCTCTACCTCGAAACCGGCGGCAATGTCGTCGCGGTCGAACAATGCGATCCGCTGGAGACCGGCAACTACGGTATCGTTGGCAAGGGTGCCAGCGCCGGCGCAGGCTTCACGATCACCGAAATGGTGGAAAAGCCGGCGCCGGAGGCCGCCCCCTCCAACCACTACATCAACGGCCGCTACGTGCTGCAGCCAGAGATTTTCGACATCCTCAGCACGCAGGAACGCGGCGCCGGCAACGAAATCCAGCTCACTGATGCCATGGTACGGCTGTCGGAGAGCCAGAAATTCTACGCCTCCCCGTTCGAGGGTCGCATGTTCGACTGCGGTTCGAAGGACGGTTTCATCCAGGCCAACGTCGCCTTCGCGCTTGCGCGCAAGGACATTTGCGACCTCGTGTTCGAACCGATCGAGGAGATGATCGCTTCGCAGGCACGCCGCAGCCGCGCTGCCTGACGCGCATCGGCCCGAAAATCAGAATCGATTTTCGGAAAGCACGATGCGCAACTTGAGACTGTTAGAGCGTCCTTTGCGTGTCCGAACGGACACGCGGCGCTCTAGGAGATCGAAACAAAACTCTACCTCGTGCCACGGCCATTGGCCGTGGCCGGCTTTCTCATTTCGCGACGGAGCGCCGGAGCAGCCATGAACCAGGGAAGTTATCCGTTGAAACCCATGTCCTCGGAAGATTCATCGGACTTCATTGACCTCGACGCCCTGCTTGCGGCGGCACGCCGGCAGGTGCGGCTGGTCGGCTTGTTCGGCTTGATCGGCCTGATCCTCGGGGTGGTCTACCTCGTGGCGACGCCGCCGCAATACACGTCGGGAACGCGGATTCTGCTCGACGACAGCCTGACCCGCTTCGCCGAGGACAAGCCGGCGCCACCTGCCGGCCCACAGGCCGACGCCATGGTGTCGTCGGAGGTTGAAATCCTGAAATCCAGCCGTCTCGCCCGCGCCGTCGTTCTGGCGGAAAAACTCCAGGACAACGAAGCTTTCCTCAACCCGCCGCGCTCGCCGCTCAGCTCGTTGAAGGCCACGGTCAAGGGTATTGCAGGGTTCTTCTCGTCGCAGCCTGAGGGCGATGCTGGCTCGATACAGGACGCCAAGATCGGCCGCGCCATCGGCATCCTCCAGGACGGGGTCCATGCCGAACGTGTCGGCCGCAGCTTCGTCATCGATCTGTCCTTTACCGCGCCGGATCCCAAGCTGGCCGGCACGATCGCCCGTGCCTATGCCAACGCCTATCTTTCCGATCATCTCGACGCCAACTTCGACGCCACCCAGCGGGCGACGGTGTGGCTGCAGGGTCGTCTCGACGAACTGCGTGAGAATTCGCAGAAGGCAGCGCTCGAGGTCGAGCAGTTCCGCACCGCCAACGGGCTGACCGCGGCGCGCGGCGAACTGATGTCGGAACAGCAGCTGTCCGATCTCAACAAGCAGGTCATCCTGGCTCAGGCGGATACCGCCAATGCGCTGGCCCGCTACAACCAATTCAAGACGATCGTGGACAGCGGACCGGAGAACGCGGTCAAGAACGCCACCATCCCGCAGGAAAAAGGCGCCAGCGGCAACAACAGCGCCGCCATCAACGACATGAAGGCCCGCTATCTCAGCGTCAGCAAACGCGAGCAGGACATCTCCAGCCGTTTCGGACAGGACCACGCGCAGGCAGTGGCGCTGCGCACGGAACAGGCCAATCTGACCAACCAGATCTATGCCGAGCTACAGCGGCTAACCGAAAGCTACCGCAACGAATACCAGGTCGCGAAATCCCGCGAGGATTCGCTGCGCGGCAATGTCGGCGATCTCGCCGGCCAGAACTCGCAGACTGGCCAGGCACAGGTGAAGCTGCGCGATCTGGAGCAGAAGTCGCAGGCGCTCAACACGCTCTACCAGGCTTTCCTTGCTCGCTATGAGCAGGCAGCGCAGCAACGCTCCTTCCCGATCGCGGAAGCCCGCGTCATCTCGACCGCCGGCAATCCGACTTCGGCCTCAAGTCCACGCAAGACCATGGTGCTCGGTCTTTCCCTGGTGCTCGGCCTGTTCGCCGGCGCGGCAGCCGGCGCTGTGCAGGAATTCCGCGAGCGTTTCTTCCGCACCGGCGACGACGTTCGCGACGCTCTCGACCTGAATTTCCTCGGCTATTTGCCAGCGATCGGCGGCCGCTTCGCCGACGCACGACCGCGAACGCAGCCGGTCGATGCGCAAGCCACGGGTTCTTCCGGTCCGGAAACCGTCACGCCACGGATTCTCAGGGTAGCGATCAACCAGCCGGCCTCTTCCTTTGCGGAGACACTGCGCAACGTCAAACTGGCCAGCGACGTCGTCCTGCACCGAACCAACGGCAAGGTGATCGGCTTCGTTTCGGTGCTGCCGCGCGAGGGCAAGACGACCACTGCCGCCAATTTCGCCGGTCTGCTCGCCGCCAATGGCGCTCGCACGCTGCTGATCGACGCCGACTTGCGCAATCCGGGCCTCAGCCGCGGCCTGTCGCTAACACCCGACAAGGGGCTGGTCGAAGCGCTGGTCGGCGAGCAGCGCTGGCAGAGCGCCTGCCTTGTCGACCGCAAGACCAAGCTCGTCATTCTTCCCGCCGTGGTACGCCGGCGCCTGTCGCACACCAGCGAGCTCATTTCAGGTCCCGCCATGGCGGCACTGCTGGAGGAAGCGCGCAAGTCCTTCGACTATGTCGTGGTCGACCTGCCGCCGCTCGGACCGGTGGTCGACGCCAAGGCTTTTGCTCCACTGGCCGACGGCTTCGTGCTGGTGGCCGAATGGGGCGCCACACCGCGCCTGCTCGTCCGCTCTGCCCTGCAGGCCGACCGCCAAATCGCGTCAAAGACTCTGGGCGTCGTGCTGAACCGCACCGACATGAAGAAGCTCGCGAGCTACGGCATGTTCGGCGCAGCCGAGCAGTATCTCGACCGCTACGCGTCTTATTATGTCGAGCAGACGGTTGTGGAGCCGGAATCGAACCGCACGGAGCCGGCCTGATCTGGTGACAGGAAACACCGCATATCCGGCCGGCCGGCCGGTCTCAACCTTCCTGAGGCAAGTTGCTGAGGTAGCGACCCTTGTCCTGCCAAATGCGCAGCGCCGTCAGCCTGCCGCTGAAGAAGGCGCCGGTGTCGAGATTGACACGCATGCCATCGCGTCCAGCTTCCTCGACCGGCGTATGGCCGTGGACGACGTAACGCGAAAGCAGGTGCGCACGCTCGAAGAACGCCGAGCGGATGAAGACGAGGTCCTCGTCCGTCTGCTTTTCCAGCGGAATTTCGGGCCGCACGCCGGCATGGACAAAAATATAGCGGGCTGTTTCAACAAGCACCGGCATCGATCGCAGCAGGGCGAAGTGGCCCGGTGGTATCGATTTGCGGATGGCATCGTCTACCTGCGCCTGATCGCGAAAGATCTCGATCAGTCGTCGATGGTCGATGCCATACGATTGCAGCGTGCTTTCCGCTCCCATACGCAGCCAGGCGGAAAGACTGGACCGCCCTTCGAGATAGTCGAGCATGGCAAGCTCATGATTGCCGGCCAGGCAGATACGCTCCACGCCCATTGGCGGATGCGCCACAAGATGGTCGAGCACCTGGGCCGACGCAGGACCACGGTCAACATAATCGCCCAGCATGATGATGAGCTTACGACCTGGCAGCGCCGCCGCATCGCGAACAATGGTGTCTTCCAGCGTCAGAAGTTCATCCAGACAACCGTGGACGTCGCCGATCGCATAGACGGCGGTATCGGCCATATCAAGGCGCAGGCGCGGCAGGCGCGCCCGGGCGCCACCCGTTCTCAGGCCGAGCATGCGTCCAACGCGCTTGATCATCTGGCGTTTTTCATGCTTGCCCGGGTTCTGGCGATGGCCCGGCATAACCGCCGGATTGCCTTGTTACCCCGGGTTGTACTTTGTGAAGCCGTCAAACGGTCCGAATCCCCTAACCTAGTTCTTGGGCCTCACACATCGCCCGCTCACCACTGCGTCTCTGTGCTCCGCCTCCTGAGAGACCGCACCGCTCGCCGCTCCGTCAATCGGAGCCGACCTTGTCGAGGAGACGAATCTTGAAAACCAATGCGTCCCGCCCCTCGCCCGTCCCGGCCGTTCCGCCGTTAGTGTCCGACCGTGTCAGAATTGCGCGCGTCCTGTGCATCTTTTTCATGATGTTCGTTCACGTGCAGCCGGGCATCATGGAAAACATCCAGGATCGCGATACCGCCATCTTCGATTTTGTCTATTTCGCCTTCACGCGCCTTCTGGGTCTGAGTTCGGTTTCGCTGCTCAGCGTGGTTTCAGGTTATTTCATCGTCGCCAGTCTGCTCAAGACCGATCCGCTGGCGCTGGCGCGATCGAAGTTCAAGACACTGATCGTGCCGCTCGTGGCCTGGAACCTGGTCATGCTGGCGCTGCTGGTCGCCTACGGTTTGATGACCGACAAGTGGCGAGACATGCCGGACCCTACGCTGCTCAGCTGGGCGAACGCGCTGTTTGCCGTCACCGCCTGGCCCCTCGACGTGCCCTTGTGGTTTCTGCGCGACCTGTTCATCTGCTGCCTCCTGGTACCGGTGCTCTATCAAGGGCTGAAACACTTCGCACTTCCGACCGTTGCGCTACTGGTCATCTACGCGCTGTTCGGCGAAGATTTCTATCTGTTGCAACGGCCGCAGCTTCTGTTGTTCTTCGCCCTCGGCATGTGGCTGCGCATTACAGGGACCGGTGCGGCAACCATCGACAGGCTGTCCTTGTTTCTTACGGCCGGCCTCGCCGTGATGATCGGAATTTTCGTCACAATCCGCGTCCAGAATATCCTGATCGGCGAGATGAACGATCAATTGCGCATCACCCTCGACACGCTGTTGCGCATCACCATGGCTGGCGGTTTCTGGGTGCTGACCGGCCTGATTCGGCATTCCGGGCTCGCGGCAACTTTCATACGGCTCGAGCCGTATTCCTTCTTGCTGTTTTGCAGCCACGCCATCCTGTTCAATTTCGCCGGCATCATCTTCCGGCGCTTCTTCGGCGACTACGGCTCGAACCTTTTCCCGATCACCTTCTTCACGTTGCCGCTTCTGGCGGTCCTGTGCGCTGTCATCGGCCTGCAGATGATCCGCCGCTCGCCGCCCCTTCTTTTCCTGCTTAACGCCGGCCATGGCGTACCGCCATGGCGAAAGGTCGGTAAGAGGGAAGAGAACAAGGAGGACGCTCGCCGACAGGCTCGCGCCTGAACCGGGTCCACGCGCTTATTTGCTGCCGAAGGGGTTATCGGCAACCTGTCTTCAGATGTCCGCCTTGAACGTCTGGCGCTGGCTGCCGAGCCCTTCGATGCCGAGTTCGACCACGTCGCCATCCTTGAGATAGCGCGGCGGCTTCATGCCCATGCCAACGCCGGGCGGCGTGCCGGTGGAGATGATATCTCCCGGATGCAGGCTCATGAACTGCGACAGATACGAGACCAGGAACGCGACGCCATAGACCATCGTCCTGGTCGAGCCGTTCTGCATTGTCTCACCATTGACGGTGAGCCACATCTTGAGATCCTGCGGATCCTTGACTTCGTCCTTGGTCACCAGCCACGGACCGGTCGGCCCGAAGGTGTCGCAGCTCTTGCCTTTGGTCCACTGGCCGGAGCGCTCGGTCTGGAAAGCACGCTCCGACACATCGTGGGCAACACAGTAGCCTGCTACATAGTCCAGCGCCTCGGCTTCCGAGACATATTTCGCGGTCTTGCCGATGACGACGCCCAGCTCGACTTCCC
>NZ_PJRO01000030.1 GCF_002858745.1 Mesorhizobium loti
TTCGACAGCAATGGTTTTGCCGCGGGCATCGCTGCCGACATCACCGGTGCCGGCGGCCTGACCAAGACCGGTGCCGGAACCCTGACGCTGTCGGGTGCCAACACCTACAGCGGCACCACCACGGTTGCGCAAGGTACTTTGAAGGCAAGCGTCGCCAACTCCTTCTCGGCCCGCAGCGCAGTGTCGGTGGCCGGTGGTGCCAGCCTCGACCTCGGCGGCCTCGACCAGATCATAGGCACGCTCTCGGGCGCTGGCTCTGTTGCACTCGGCAGCGGCAACCTCACCGTGGACGAGACCAGCAACTCCACCTTCTCCGGCGGTCTTTCCGGCGGCGGCTCCTTCACCAAGTCCGGCTCCGGCAAGCTGATGCTGTCGGGAACCAGCACCTATACCGGCCAGACCTTCGTCAAGCAGGGCACGCTGTCGATCAACGGCTCGATCGCATCGTCGTCGGGCATCACGGTGGAGACCGGTGGCACGCTCGGTGGCACCGGCACCCTGGCTTCGGTGATCGTCAACAATGGCGGCACGCTGGCGCCGGGCAATTCGATCGGCACCGTCACCATCGCCGGCAACCTGGTGCTGGGCGCCGGCTCGACCTATGCCGTCGAGCTCGATCCGGCTTCCGCCGACCGCACCAATGTCACCGGCACCGCCAATCTCTCCGGCGGCACCGTTTCCACCAGCTATGCCGCAGCCACCTACATCCAGAAGACCTACACCATCCTCAATGCGCAGGGTGGGCTGGGCAGCACCAGCTTCGCCGGATTGAACGGTGCGGCCCCGACCGGCTTCACGCACAAGCTCGCCTATGACGGCAACAATGCCTGGCTCGCGCTCGATCTCGACATGCGCGAGCCGGGCAAGCCGGGAGAGCCTGGCAAACCTGGAGAGCCAGGCAAGCCAGGCCGGCCAGGTTTCGATCCGCTCAACCGCAACCAGCGCTCGGTCGCCAATGCCATCGTCGGCTATTTCGATGCCAGGGGCGGTATCCTGGCCGAGTTTGGTGCTCTCGACAGCGCCGGCCTCTCGCTGATCTCCGGCGAACCGGCAGCCGGGGCGATCAGCTCCGGCATCCAGGGCACGGATCAGTTCCTCGGCCTGTTGTCGGGCGAGGCGCTGGCGGGCCGTGGCGGGCAGGGCAATGCTTCCGGCGATACTGCAGCTGCCTTTGCCGATGAGAAGCCGGCTGGAGATGGCGACAAACCCTTTGCAGCGCTCGGCGCCAAATCCGATCGTCTTGCCGGTCCTGTCGCCAAGGTCTTCGACAGCCGCTGGCGCAGCTGGGGTGCTACTTATGGCGGCACATCCGAGATCGGTGGCGATGCTGCCGCCGGCTCGCACGACACCGACCTCAAGACCTTCGGGCTGGCGGGTGGCATTGCCCGCAAGTGGGACGATGCCACGATCGGCATCGCCCTCGGTGGCGGCTCGTCCGACTTCCAGCTGGCCGACAAGCTCGGCAGCGGCAGCGCGCGCTTCTTCAATGCCGGTGTCTTCGGCCGGCAGGAGTTCGGCAATGCCTATG
>NZ_PJRO01000031.1 GCF_002858745.1 Mesorhizobium loti
TGACCTCCTGCAGCGCCTCCGCGATCGAGGTCACGGCGGGACGCAGCCTGGTGGCAAGCCGCTGCCCCGCTTCGGTCAGCGAGACGCTGCGCGTCGTGCGGTTGAACAGGCGCACGCCGAGGCGCTGCTCGAGGCTGCGGACGGAATGGCTGACGGCGGAACCGGTGACGTTGAGTTCGATCGACGCCGCGCGGAAACTGCGATGGTTGGCCACCGCGAGAAACACGTTGAGTGCGAAAAGATCGGTCGATTGATGAGCATCGTTCATCACGTCACCAAGGATTGGCGAGATTGTTGCGACAGTCAAGGCTGCCTAGTTTTCAACAGGTCCCCCTTCGGGAGACGCAGCCGTCGCGCAGAAGCGGATGGCTTATCGGACTGAAAAACGAGGACAACCATGTCAAAGACAATCCTGATCACCGGAGCCAGCTCCGGTTTTGGCCGCGGCGCGGCAATCGAGCTCGCCCGGCGTGGACACAAGGTCGTCGCCACCGCCGAGACCTGGCCGCAGGTTCGCAGTCTGCGCGCGGCCGCGGCAGAAGCCGGCGTGACGCTGGAAGTGATCAAACTCAACCTGCTCGACGATATCGATATCGCGCATGCCGCGACCTACGATCCCGACATCCTCGTGCTCAACGCCGGTGTCATGGAAAGCGGATCGGTGCTCGACATCCCGATGCAGCGCGTACGCGAATCCTTCGAAATCAACGTCTTCGGCCACATGAAGCTGGCGCAGGGCATCGTGCCGAAAATGGTCGCCCGCAAGTCCGGCAAAGTGGTGTGGACCTCGTCGATGGGCGGCATCCTCGTCATCCCCTTCGTCGGCGTCTATTGCGCAACCAAACACGCCATCGAGGCCATCGCTGGGTCCATGCGGGCGGAACTCGCCCCTTACGGCGTCAAGGTCGCGACGGTGAACCCTGGCGTGTTCGGCACCGGCTTCAACGACACCGGCGCGGAGAGCCACACGCAATGGTACGACGCCCAAAACGCGGTCGTTCCGATGCCCGACTTCGGCGCGGCACTAGCCGATCAGTTCGATCCGCAGGAGATGATCGACGCGATGGTCGAGATCATCCCGGCCGACGAGCACCTCTACCGCACGATGCGTCCGCTCGGCACCATCGACGCCGCCAAGCAGTGGCAGGAAACGGAGTGGACCCAGAATGCCTGAGCTGACACTCGACCACGCGCAGCGCCTGGTGGCGCAGGGTGAAGCCGCCGCGCGAGAGGCTGGCCTGAAGGCAGTGTTCGCGGTGCTCGACAAGGGCGCCAATCTGGTGACCTTCTCGCGGATGGACGGCGCCTGGCTGGCTTCGAACGAGCTGGCCATTGCCAAGGCCCGCACCTCGGTGATGTTCCAGGCGCCGACCGAAGCGCTCAACGCGCCACTGCAGATCGGCGAGCCGGTTCTGCATTTCGACCATATCCA
>NZ_PJRO01000032.1 GCF_002858745.1 Mesorhizobium loti
GCCTCGATCCTGACGGGTGCTGCCGGCATCGGTCTCGACAAATTCGGCAGCGGCACGCTGATCCTTTCGACCGTCAACGACTATACCGGCGCCACCACGGTCAAGGGCGGCACACTGGCGCTGAAGGGTATCGGCAACATCGGCATGTCGAGCGTCGTGAATATTGAAAACGGCATATTGGATATTTCAGGGCGGTCTATGCCGATCGCGGCGATCACCAGTCTTGCCGGGACGTCCTCCGGAACAGTCGAGTTGGGCAGCAAGGGATTGGTCATCACCAACGGTTCGACCGAGTTCGCCGGCACGATCAAAGGCACCGGTGGATTGTCGATAGAGGGTGGCACGCAGACCTTGTCCGGCGTCAACACCTACACCAATGCCACCGAGATCTATGGCGGTGCCAAGCTGGCGCTGAAGGGCAGCGGGTCGATCGCCAGCTCTGCCTATGTCGGTTTTATCTCCAACGGCACGCTCGACATCTCGCAGACGACAGCGGGCGCGCGGGTTGCTGGCCTGTCGAGTGCGACGGGCGACGGCATCGTGGCTCTCGGCTCGAAAACCCTCACCATCACCAACGGTTCCCTGTTTGGCGGTTCAATCCGCGATGGCGGCCTCGGCGGTGGTACCGGCGGCAATGTGGTGATCGCCAACGGCGCGACCCAGATGTTCTCCGGTGTCAATATGTACACCGGCTCGACGACGATCGAGCAGGGCGGAACCTTGCAGCTTTCCGGCGATGGGAGCGTGTTTGCTTCCTCCGGCGTGGTGGCTAACGGCGTCTTCGACATTTCCGCACAAAGTACCGGATCGGGGCCGGGCATCAAATCGCTGACCGGCAGCGGCGAGGTCTATCTCGGCGGCAGGAACCTCGGCATCGTGAATGCGAACGGCACCTTCTCCGGCGTGATCAGCGACTGCGGGACGACGGGCACCGATTGCTTCAACAATTCGACGGGCGGTTCACTCACGCTGAGCGGCGGCACGCTGACGTTGACTGGTGTCAACACCTACACCGGCGGCACCACCGTGGGTTATTTCGGCGGCAGCACCAAACTCATCGTGACCAACAACAGCGCGGTCGGCAGTGGCCGTGTGTTGTTGAACGATGCCGGCGTGTTCCAGGCCGGAGCGGATGGCCTGACCTTCGCCAACCGTTTCGAGGTCAGCCCGAGCTACGGCACCATCGACACCAACGGCCACACCATGACCATCTCCGGTGTCATTGCCGACCAGACCGATCCCGGCACCTTGCACAAGACAGGTGCCGG
>NZ_PJRO01000033.1 GCF_002858745.1 Mesorhizobium loti
TGCGTGGTCTATATGGGCGCCACCGACGTCGCCCGCCAAAGCCCCAACGTCTTCCGCATGAAGCTGCTGGGTGCCGAGGTGCGGCCGGTGAGCGCCGGCCACGGCACGCTGAAGGACGCCATGAACGAAGCACTTCGGGATTGGGTCACCAATGTCGAGGACACCTATTACCTGATCGGCACGGCTGCCGGCCCGCACCCCTATCCGGAACTGGTGCGCGACTTCCAGTCGGTGATCGGCACCGAAGCACGCCAGCAGATGCTGGAACAGGAAGGCCGCCTGCCCGACACCATCATCGCCGCCGTCGGCGGCGGCTCCAATGCGATCGGCCTGTTCCATCCCTTCCTCGACGACAAGGATGTCGAGATCATCGGCATCGAGGCGGGCGGACGCGGGCTGGACGGGGTCGAGCACTGCGCCTCGATGAATGCCGGCAGGCCGGGCGTACTGCACGGCAACCGCACCTATCTGCTGCAGAACGAGGACGGGCAGATCCTGGAAGGCCATTCGATCTCGGCCGGGCTCGACTATCCGGGTGTCGGTCCCGAACACAGCTGGCTGCGCGATACGGGCCGTGTCGACTACCAGCCGATCCTCGACGACGAGGCGCTGGCAGCCTTCCAGCTGTGCACCCGCACCGAAGGCATCATCCCGGCGCTGGAATCGGCGCATGCCATCGCCCATGCCGTCAAGATCGCACCCAAGATGGCCAGGGACAAGATCATCATCGTCAACCTGTCCGGCCGTGGCGACAAGGACGTCCACACCGTCGCTAAGATGATGGGCATGGAGATATGAGCACCTTCGAAATCTATCACTCCAGGCACAATCCCCACCACTATGTGGCAGTGGAGGCTGGCGACCAGCGCGAGAACGCCAAAGGCGTGCGCGAGAGCCAGAACCTCAAATTCCTGACCAACGTCGCCGACGATGGCGAGCCGCGTATCGCCTTCGACCCGAACCAGGCGCGCAGCCGCATCGCACGCGACGGCTTCTATGCCTTCGCCGTGACCATCGAAATCCGCGAACGTCCTGAGTGAGACAGATGCTTACGATCTTCGCCGCGCATGGCTCCGCAGGCGCTAAACCCCAGATCCATTCGACTATGAAGGGCATGGCATGACCACCCGCATCGACCGCCGCATGGCGAAGCTGAA
>NZ_PJRO01000034.1 GCF_002858745.1 Mesorhizobium loti
CGCTCGGTCTGGAAAGCACGCTCCGACACATCGTGGGCAACACAGTAGCCTGCTACATAGTCCAGCGCCTCGGCTTCCGAGACATATTTCGCGGTCTTGCCGATGACGACGCCCAGCTCGACTTCCCAGTCGGTCTTCAGCGACCCGCGCGGGATCAGGACATCGTCGTCCGGCCCGACGATGGCCGAGGTGGCCTTCATGAACACTACCGGCTCTGGCGGTACCTGCAAACCGGATTCGGCGGCATGGTCGGCATAATTGAGACCGATGCAGATGAACTTGCCGGTGCCGGCAACGCAGGCACCGTAGCGCGGCTTGCCTGAAACAGCCGGCAACGTTTTCGGATCGAGCGCAGCAAGGACAGCGAGCGACGCCGGATCCAGTGCCTTGCCGCCGATGTCGGCGACATGGCCGGAGAGATCACGGATCGTGCCGTCCGTATCGACGAGGCCGGGCTTCTCGGCGCCGGCGGCGCCATAGCGAACAAGTTTCATGCAGTCCTCCAGTTCAATCCGAGCAGTTACACCGTCCAGCCGCCATCGATGGCATAGGCCTGGCCGGTGGTGTAGGTCGCGCCGGCCAAATGCACGGCGAGCGCTGCGATCTCCTCCGGCGTGCCGAGACGTCCGGTGGGCTGGCGCGCCAGGAAGGCGGCGCGCGCAGCCTCGTAATCGCCTTGCGCACGCATGCGCCCTTCCAATGAAGGGCTGTCGACGGTGCCCGGGCAGATCGCATTGCAGCGGATGCCCCTGGTGATGAAGTCCGCCGCCACCGCTTTGGTCAGCCCGATCACCGCCGCCTTGGTCAGGCCGTAGACAAAGCGATTGGGCACGCCTTTGACACTGGAGGCCACCGACGACATGTTGATGATCGCACCGTCGCCGCGCTCGAGCATGCCCGGCAGCACGGCCTGTATGGTGCGCACCATCGCCTTGACGTTGAGATCGAAGGCGAAATCGAGATCGCCGTCCTTCATTTCCAGAACCGAGCCGGAGTGGACGAAGCCGGCGCAATTGAACAGCACGTCGACGCG
>NZ_PJRO01000035.1 GCF_002858745.1 Mesorhizobium loti
AGCAGCATACCGAAGAGGTCGCGCGGTTCGTCGGGGTCGGCAAGCAGGTCGAGCTCTTCATAGAGGCCGGTCGCCTGCAGCTGATCGCGCACGTAGCGCAGCGCCGAGAAGTCCTCGGTAGCAAAACCGACCGAATCGAACAGCGTGATCTGCTTGTCGCTGGTCCGGCCAGCCGCCTTGCCCGCCATCACCTGCCAAAGCTCGGTCACCGGATGATCGCCATCGAGCTGCTGGATCTCGCCCTCGATGCGCGTCTGCGGCGGGAACTCCACGAAGATGTCGGAGCGCAGCAGGATGTCGCGATGCAGTTCGGTCTTGCCCGGACAGTCGCCGCCAACTGCGTTGATGTGCACGCCCGAGCCGACCATGTTGTCGGTCAGGATCGTCGCACACTGCTTGTCGGCGGTCACCGTGGTGATGATCTCGGCGCCCTCCACCGCCTCCTGGCCGGAAGCACAGACGGTGATGTCGAAGCCCATGCCGGCAAGGTTCTTCGCACAGCGCCGCGAGGCCGAAGGATCGATGTCGTAGAGCCGCAGCCTGTCGATGCCGGTGATGGCCTTGAAGGCGATGGCCTGGAATTCCGACTGCGCGCCATTGCCGATGATGGTCATGGTGCGAGCGCCCTTCGGCGCCAGGTACTTTGCAACGAGCGCCGAGGTAGCGGCGGTGCGCAGCGCCGTCAGGATGGTCATTTCGGTGAGCAGCATCGGATAGCCCGAGCCCACATCGGCAAGGACACCGAAGGCGGTCACGGTCTGCAGGCCCTCGCGGGTGTTCTTCGGGTGTCCGTTGACATATTTGAAGCCGTAGAGCCGGCCATCGCTGGTCGGCATCAGTTCGATGACGCCGTCATGGCTGTGCGAGGCGACGCGTGGCGTCTTGTCGAACAGCTCCCAGCGGCGGAAGTCCTCCTCGATATAGGTGGCAAGCTCGGTCAGGAAGCGCTCGACGCCGATGGCAAGCACCAGCTTCATCATGGAATCCACGCTCACGAACGG
>NZ_PJRO01000004.1 GCF_002858745.1 Mesorhizobium loti
TCACCGATTTCGACCTCGGTGGCGGCATCGTCGGCGCCGATTTCATCCGGGAGGTGCGCAGGCAGGCAGGCCGCGACGTTCCCGCCATCGTCATGACCGGCCACGACGAGAACCGGGTGCGCGAGGAACTTGGGCAACAGGACATCCCGATCCTGTCCAAGCCCGTGCGGCCTTCGGAACTGCGCTCGACGATGATCGCGCTGTCGCTGGGACGCTCCCGGGAACGTAGCGCAACCGCGCAACAGCGCGCTTGACCGGGCTGTTCAGATACGGTCGACCCAGCCTTCGTTGAGCGCCTTGACGGCTGCCGCCGAGCGTGAACCGACATTGAGCACGCGCAGAAGGGCCGAAACGTGAATGCGCACGGTGTAGTGCGAGATGTCGAGCGTGCGCCCGATCTCCTTGTTGGATTTGCCGTCTGCCAGCAAACGCAGCACTTCGCGCTGGCGTTGGGTAAGGCTGTTCAGGATGTCGGCGTCTTCAGCAGGGTAGGGCACCCGGTCCGACGACTTGAGTTTGATCACATATTCGCCGTCGCGGACGGCGGCGATGGCTTCCATTAGTTCGCTTGGCGGCACGGATTTGGAGACAAACCCATCGACGCCGCCGGCCATCACCATATCGACGGTGCGGCGATCGTCGACCATCGATACGACCATGATCGACGATCGCTGGAATTCCTGACGCAGTTCGGCAAGCGAACGTTCCGCCACAAGTCCCGGAAACAGCAGGTCCATGATGAAGAGTTTGGGCTGGCGTCCTGTGCGCGCGGCAGCCAGGACTTCGTCCATCGTTTCGGCTTCGACGATGTCGGCATCGGTTTCGACCGTCTGTACGACACGGCGCAGCCCTTCCCGAAAAACGGGATGGTCGTCGGCAACGATGATCAGATCTTTTGGCACTGCTTCCCCCTGGCGGCGGTTGGCTATCGGGGGCAGGTCAAGCTCGGCTGTCGCATCGGCGCTATGTAGCATTGACCAAATGGTCAAACAACACGGGTTACCCCAACGATACCCCCTCTTGGGCTAGTGCATTTGCACTATGGTGATGCCAGGTCGCGCGATTGGAATGTGTTGGGAGCCGAAAAAATGGCGCCTGCGGACGGTAGAATCTCAACGTAGCCTTGGTGAGGCCGTCGTCTCCCTCACGACGAGCGGGCCATCGATCTTCACGGTCATCGGACGGAATTGTTTGTGGTGCGCCACCATGTCGATCAGCATCTCGGTCGCGCGCTGTCCCATTTCATAGTTCGGCAGCACGAGCGTCGAAAGGCGCGGATGGGTGTAGCGGGCGAGTTCCTGATCGTCATAACCCATCACGCTGAGTTCAACCGGAACCTTGATCCCCATCTCGTTGGCTGCCTCGAGGGCACCGAGAGCCATCAGGTCGTTGCCGCAGAATATGGCCGTTGGCTGGTTGTCGATCGACAGCAGGTCACGTGCATGGTGATAACCGGTCAACGGCAGCCAGTCGCCGCTGCGCACCAGCGTTTCGTCGAAGGCGATGTCGGCGGTGGCGAGTGCCTGCCGATAACCTTTGAGGCGGTCGATGGAAGCATCCATCCACGGTTCGCCGTTGATGAAGCCGATGCGACGATGGCCAAGGCTGGTGAGATGGGCTGTGGCGGTGAAACCGCCGGCAACTTCGCCCGGCAGGATCGAGATGTGGCGCCGCGCTTCGCCATAGCAATTCAGCAGGATAGTCGGGAGTCCCTGAAGGGCTTGAGGCACGGTCACGCGCCTCGTGAAGATCGACGAGTAGATCACGCCGACGATCGATTTGTCGCGTTTGATCGCTTCGATGGTCGCTGCTTCCAGTTGCGGATTGGAGCGCGTTACATAGGCGGCCACCAGAAAATCCTGCTCGAAAGCGAAGTCGCGTGCGCCATCGAAGCTGACCACCGGATGCGGACTGGTGGAAATTTCGTCGACGATATAGGCGATCGTACGCCCCTCGGCATCGGGTGAGATCTCTCCTCTGATTCCCGGCAGCTGGTAGTTCACCTGCCGCGCAGCCTCCAGCACGCGTTGTCTCGTCTCCGGAGATATCCGCGCGCCTGTCATCTGGTTGAGTACAAGTGACACGCTTGACTGCGACACGCCGGCAATGCGGGCGACGTCCGTCATGGTCGGCCGTCCCTGGCGTTTCTCGCCGCCGTTGCTTTGACTCACAGCGCTGGTCCTCGCCTTGAATTCACGATTGTTCCCGCAATGGTTGCTCGACCCGCCGACGACATCATAGTCATTTGATCATAAAATTATCAAGCGGTGATCAGGTGTTGAAATTGCAGGGTCTTGTATGGCTGAATTTGAACGACTTTTCCATTGCCGATAGGTCGTAACTCACTGATTTAAGCAGGAATTGGTGGTATTTCTTAGTTGGTCTGGTGGGGGCCTTTCTCGTTCCGGTGTTGAAATTCGTCCGCGTCGTCGCGCAAATATCGCGCATTGACTGCTAATAAAATTATCGTAGGATCGAATGGTGATCAGCAGGCCTGTGTCTGCCCGGCTGGAGGAGCCGGTTGTCCATTTGGAGGAGCCCCGATGTCACTGACCCGTCGTACTTTCTTGATGACCGTAAGCGCCTTGGGCGTGCTGGGCTCCGTGTCCAGCGTAGCCATGGCCGCAGATCTGCCGCCGCTGGCCAAGAAGGATACTTACAAGGTTGGCTTTGCCCAGACCGAGTCCAACAATCCATGGCGCATCGCACAGACCGAAAGCATGAAGGCTGAGGCTGCCAAACTCGGCTACCAGTTTGTCTACACCGATGCCGCCGGCTCGGCCGCGAAGCAGGTCGCGGACGTCAATTCCATGATCGCCCAGGGCGTCGATCTGATCTTCCTGGCACCGCGCGAGGAAAAGCCGCTCATCCCGGCCGTTCTCGCTGCCAAGAAGGCCGGCATCCCCGTCATCCTTCTCGATCGTAGTGTCGATCCGAAGCTGGCTGTCGCCGGCAAGGATTATGTCACCTTCATCGGCTCCGACTTCGTCGAGGAAGGCAAGCGTGTAGCCGAATGGCTGGTCAAGAACGCCAATGGCAAGACCAAGATCATCGAACTCGAAGGCACCACCGGTTCGTCGCCAGCCAATGATCGCAAGAAGGGCTTCGACGAAGCCATCAAGGCTGCCGGCGGTTTTGAGATCGTTGCCTCCCAGTCCGGCGATTTCGCCCGCGACAAGGGACGGCAAGTTGCCGAAGCGCTGCTGCAGGCCCATCCCGACGCCAATGTCATCTATGCCCATAATGACGAGATGGCGCTCGGCGCGATCGCGGCACTGGAGGCCGCCGGCAAGAAGCCGGGCACCGATGTGCTGGTCCTGTCCATCGATGGCGGCAAGGAAGCCGTCCAGGCAATCGTCGATGGCAAGATCGGTGCCGTGGTCGAGTGCAATCCGCGCTTCGGTCCGATCGCCTATGAGACGTTGAAGCGCTACGCCGGCGGCGACAAGATCGAAGCCTGGGTGAAGAACAAGGACAAGTTCTACGACACTTCCAACGCCGCAGCCGAGGTCTCCGGCGCCTACTGATCGTTCTCCCCAGCCTGCGGTCGAAACGCTCTGGAGACGTTTCGACCGCTTTCTTTTGCGCCATTCAATGTTGTGTGTAGAAATCGCCGATAGGAGGATTTCGAGATGCTGTTGTCGATGACGGGCATCAACAAGAGCTTTGGCGATGTCCGGGTTCTTGACGATGCTTCGCTTCAGGTCGAGCCCGGCGAAACCATGGCGCTGATCGGCCAGAACGGCGCCGGCAAATCGACACTCATCAAGATCCTGACCGGAGCCTATTCACACGACACCGGCAGGATAGAATTCCAGGGCAGGGAGGTCCGGTTCGGATCCACCGCTGAAAGTCAGGCCGGTGGCATCGCCACTATCTATCAGGAGATCAATCTCGCCCCCAACCGTACCGTGGCGGAGAACATCTTTCTCGGCCGCGAACCGCGTCGGTTCGGCCTGGTGGATCGTGCCAGGATGCAGGCCGATGCCAGAACTGTACTGCGGCGTTTCAAACTCGACATCGACGTGAACCGACCGTTGCAGGACTTCGAAGCCGCGACCCGGCAGATGGTGGCGATCGCGCGCGGTGTCACCCAGAACGCGCGGCTCCTCATTCTCGACGAGCCGACATCCTCGCTCGACGAGCGCGAGGTCGCAGTGCTGTTCGAAACCATCCGGACCCTGAAGGCCGACGGTGTCGCGGCGATCTTCATCAGCCATCGGCTGGACGAGCTGTTCGCCATCTGCGATCGCGTCACCATCATGCGCGATGGCCGCACCGTGGCGGTCAGCCCGATGAAGGATATTTCCAAGGTCGACCTCGTCAGGACCATGCTCGGCAAGGAATTGGCGGCGTTCACGGCCAAGAAACGCGCGCACGGTGATGGCGAAGGGGCCGCACTCGTCGATGTCGAGAACCTGGGCGCGGGCGTTCGGGTGCGTGATGTCTCCCTCAACATAGGCAAGGGCGAGATCGCCGGCCTTGCGGGATTGCTTGGCGCCGGCCGCACCGAAACCGCGCGGTTGATCTATGCCGCCGACCGCAAGGAACGGGGCGCTGTAAAGGTCGATGGACGCGAGACGAACTATTCCGCTCCTGCCGACGCCATCGCCGACGGCATGGGTTTCGTTTCCGAAGACCGAAAGATCGAAGGCATCGTGCCGGAGATGAGCGTGCGAGAGAACATGACGCTCGCCATCCTGCCGAAGCTGCAGAAGGCAGGCATCGTCGACAAGGCCGCCCAGCGCGCGATCGTCGAGAAATACATCGCGGCGCTTGGCATAAAATGTTCATCGCCGGAGCAGCCGATCCGCGAACTCTCCGGCGGCAACCAGCAGAAGGTCCTGCTCGCCCGCTGGCTTTGCATGAATCCGCGCCTGCTGATCGTCGACGAGCCGACACGCGGCATCGACGTCGGCGCCAAGGCCGAGATCCTGAAACTGCTGCGCAGCCTGGCGGATGAAGGCTTGAGCGTGCTGATGATCTCTTCCGAACTCGAGGAACTGATCGCCGCGGCCGATCACGTCACAGTCCTGAGCGACGGTCTCTCGGTACGCCGGCTCGCGTCCGAGGACATCACCGAGGCCAATCTGCTGTCAGCCATGGCACATCAGGAGGTGCCGGCATGATCGCTGCGGAAGACACTTCCGGCTCGAGCAGGCGCTTCAACCTCGCCGCATGGCTGAGTCGCTACGGCACCCTGCTGGCGTTTCTGCTTTTGATCGCATTCAATGTCATTGCGACGCCGAATTTCCTGTCGCTGCAGACCCTCAATGTGAACCTGACCCAGGTGGCGACCATCGTCATCGTTGCGGTCGGCATGACGTTGGTGATCGCGACCGGTGGCATCGATCTCTCGGTCGGTTCGTTGATGGCGATCGCCGGTGCGCTGGCGCCGATGATTCTGCTGGGTACGATAGCGTCGACCACCAACCCGCTGCTGGTTCTGCCGCTGGCGTTCATCGTGCCGCTCGTCGTGGCGGGCCTGCTCGGCTGGTTCAACGGCTTCCTTGTCACCCACTATTCGATCCAGCCGATCGTGGCGACTTTGGTTCTGTTCACCGCTGGCCGCGGCATCGCCCAGGTGATGACCAACGGCAATCTGCAGGTGTTCAAGAACCCGCCTTTCCAGTTCGTGGCGCTCGGTCATGTGTTCGGCATACCGACGCAGGTGCTGATCATGATCGTGGTGGTGGCCGCGGCAGCTTTCCTGGTAAAGGGAACCGCGCTGGGCCGGCAGATCCTGGCTGTCGGCGGCAATGAAAAGGCGGCACGCCTTTCGGGTATTCCGGCGAAGCGCGTGAAGCGTTTCGTCTATGTCATCAGCGGCGTGCTGGCGGGCCTTGCCGGGCTTATCGTCGTGGCCAGGAATTCGGCGAGCGACGCCAATCTGGTCGGGCTCGGCATGGAGCTCGACGCCATTGCGGCGGTCGCCGTCGGCGGCACGCTGCTGACCGGCGGCAGGGCAAACATCATCGGCACACTGCTAGGGGCCTGCGTCATCCAGCTCGTCCGTTATACCTTGCTTGCCAATGGTGTGCCGGATGCTGCCGCCCTCGTCGTCAAGGCCGCGCTGATCGTGGTGGCCGTCTATATCCAGCAAAGCGCAGACCGGACATAATGCAGGAAAGCTCGCACTCGAACATCGTTGCGGCGTTGATACCGCGCTCCAACCTTCAGCTCGCACGACTGTGCGTGATCACGGTGGTGTTCGCCTTGCTGATCTTCGGCGCGTTGCGTTACGACAACTTCCTGTCGAGCTACAACATCCTCTCTTTCCTGCGCTACAATTCCATGTTCATGCTGATCGCGCTCGGCATGGCGCTGGTGATCATGACCGGCGGCATCGACCTGTCGGTCGGCGGCACGGCGGCGATGACCAGCGTGGTAGCCGCACTGTTGTCACCTTATGGCTGGCCGGCCGGGCTGCTCGGAGGCATGGCTGCGGGCCTCGTCGTCGGCATCGTCAACGGACTGGTCGTAACGCGGCTGCGCATCCAGCCCTTCATCGCCACCCTGGCTGCCATGCTGGCCACTTACGGCATGGCCCTGCTGCTCTCCGGCAACCAGTCCGTTTCCGCATCCTACGACACGGCCTTTGTTTCAATCGGCCAGGATGATTTCCTCGGTTTCCCAATCCCGGCCTGGATCGCCATCGCCTGCTATGTCGTCGGCTGGATTGCGCTGGAACGCCATCCGGTCGGCCGGCGTATCCTTGCAGTCGGTGATGGTGAGGCGACGGCAAAGCTGATGGGCTTGAAAGTCGGGCGAACGCTGCTCGGCGTTTATGCGACCTCCGGCCTGCTAGCCGGTTTGGCCGGCGTCATCCTCGCCGCGCAGTTCGGCGCAGGCCAGCCGACCGAAGGCGTCGGCTGGGAGCTGTTTGCGATCTCGTCCGTCGTCGTCGGCGGCACGCTGCTGTCCGGTGGGGTCGGCTCTATCGGTGCGACCCTGGCCGGCGCCATCCTGCTTGCCATGGTCTTCAACATCCTCAATTTCGAGAATGGCCTTGGCGTCATCTCGCTGTCCGCCTACTGGCAGTCGGTCATTCGCGGCGCTTTCCTGCTGGTCGTCGTCATTCTGCAGGCAAAGCTGATGAATGGGCGCTCAACGCGATAAGCGGCGTGATCGCGTCCTCTACCGTCAGCGCCAGCCGAGTGCCGGCGCGACATGTTTGACGATCGCCTCGATGACATGGGCGTTGTAGTCGACGCCAAGCTGATTGGGCACCGTCAACAGCAGCGTGTCGGCCTCAGTGATGGCGTCGTCCTGCTTCAACTGCTCGATGAGAACATCCGGCTCGGCGGCGTAGGTCCGACCGAAAACGGCACGCTTGTCCGCCTCGATATAGCCGAAATGGTCCTGGCTATCACTGCCGCCGAAATAGGCGCGGTCGCGATCGTCGACCAGTGCGAAGATGCTGCGGCTGACCGAGACCCTCGGCTCACGCGTGTGGCCGGCCTCCTTCCAAGCGGCACGGTAGGCCCGGATCTGTTCCGCCTGCTGGACGTGCAGCGGTTTCCCGCTCTCGTCGAATTTCAGCGTCGAACTCTGCAGGTTCATGCCGAGCTTGGCCGCCCACTCGGCGGTGGCGTTGGTAGCTGCGCCCCACCAAATCCTGTCGCGGAGCCCTTCGGAGAACGGTTCCAGGCGCAACATGCCGGGTGGATTGGGGAACATCGGCCGCGGATTGGGCTGGGCGAAACCTTCGCCCTTGAGCACATCCAGGAAGACCTCCGCATGGCGCCTGGCCATGTCGGCGTCAGTTTGGCCTTCCGGCGGCACGTAGCCGAAATAGCGCCAGCCATCAATCACCTGCTCCGGCGACCCACGGCTGATGCCGAGCTGCAGGCGCCCGCCGGCGATCAGGTCGGCCGCACCGGCATCTTCCGCCATGTAAAGCGGGTTCTCGTAGCGCATGTCGATGACAGCGGTGCCGATTTCGATGCGGCTGGTCCTGGCGCCGACCGCAGCAAGCAGCGGAAACGGCGACCCCAGCTGGCGGGCAAAATGATGCACGCGGAAATAGGCGCCATCGGCGCCGAGTTCCTCGGCGGCGACGGCTAGGTCGATGGATTGCAAGAGCGCATCCGACGCCGAGCGTGTCTGCGATTGCGGCGAGGGCGACCAATGGCCGAAGGAGAGAAAGCCGATGTTTTTCATGGTCAAGGATGTAGCACATCGAAGTCAGGCTTCAATGTAAGGCCACGCAACGCACTGTCGCTGCTGCGGCGACAATCGGACCACTTCCCGCAAAGTGGAACTTGCAGACAGCGAGGTCGATCGGTTCCTTCGCGCTGCCAACAAGCAGGAGGAAAACCTTGGCTGAAGATCACAAGATCGTTGTCGCCAACAACATGGGCGAGTTCTGGACCGACGAGCGCTGCTACATCACCGAATTGCACAACACGGAAGCGTCTCCGGAAGCCTCGCTGGCCGTTGCGCGTGTCGAAGTTGGCGTGACCACGCAATTGCACAGCCTCACGGGCGTGATCGAGCGCTATATCGTTCGCCAGGGCGAGGGGATACTCGAAGTTAATGGCGTGAAGCGCAAGCTGATGGTTGGCGATCAGGCTGTCATCCCGGCGCGGGCACCGCAGCGCATTGAAAATACCGGTTCGGTCGACCTGGAATTCTACTGCCTGTGCACGCCGCGCTTCTTCCCTGAATCCTACGTCAACCTCGAACAGTAGGACAGTCTGGGCCTAGCCCCTAGGCTGCTGTCCTTCGCTGCGCCAGGTCGGAAATCGTTTCGATCGCGAACTGCATCGTCTCGGCCGGGCGCACGAAGGGCAGTCGAATGAAGTCTCCGAAGTTCTCCTGCGCCGAATAGCCTGGCCCGGCAGACAGCAGGAGCCGGTGTCGTTGTGCTTCCTGGCACAGCGACACCGTGTCGACGCCGGGCATGTGGATCCACATGGCGGTGCCGCCGGCCGGTTGCGACCAATGCCAGCGGCCTTGAGCCCGTTCGGAAATCAGGTCTTCGGCGACCTTGAGATGGCTGCTGATTTCCTTGTGCCGATACGTCCGCGCCTCCTGGATGTTTTCGAGCAGGCCGACGGCAAGGTGCTGGTCGAACATCGAGCAACCGAGGTCGTTGACCGCCTTGAAGCTGGCCAGCCGCTTTATCATCGGTGGGCTCGCGCGAATCCAGCCGATCCGGATGCCACCCCAGAACAGTTTGGAGAGCGTGCCGATGGTGGCGATATGGTCGGACTTTGTCTGGCCGGCAATCGGGCGGGGTGTTGCCCCGGCGATGGTGGAGAGTTCGTTCTGGGCGCCATCCTCGACGAGGAACGTCGGATAGCGGTCGAGCAGGCCGACCAGATCTCGACGGCTAACATCATCCAGCGATCGCCCGGTCGGATTGTGCACCTCCGGGAAAAGGTAGAGCAGTTTCGGCCGGTTCCTGAGGGCCTTTTCAAGCTGGTCCATGTCCAGGCCGCGAGCACTGATGCCGACCGGAACGATCCTGGCGTTGCGCCGGCGAAACACCTCCAGCGAGCCGCGATAGGCAGGATCTTCCACCACCACCGCATCTGAAGCGTCGAGCAAGGCATTCGCCAGCAGCCACACCGCCTGCTGCGCGCCGCTGGTGATGAGGATGTTGTCGGAATGCGTGGGCAAGCCGAGGTCTGTATAATAGCGGGCGACAGCCCAGCGCAGGGCCGGCAGGCCGGATGCATCATAACCGAGCCCGGAGGCGACACTGGCCAGATCGGCGCCACGCAAGGCCGCCAGTGCATCGGTCAGGATGGGCGACGGCGGCAGGGCACCGCTGGTCATGTCGATGTCTTCCGGCAGCGCCTGCATCTCGCCGGCAAGACGTGTGTGGGCTACCCCCGGGGCATTCGCCGAGGCGATGATGCGGTGACCGCTGCCGTGACGGCTGTCGAGCACGCCGGCTTCGCGCAGCGACGCATAGGCTGCAACCACGGACCCGCGACTGACCGCCAGGGCGGTTGCAAGCGTCCGCTCCGACGGCATCAAGGCGCCTGCCGGCAACTCCCTTGCCGTGATCAATCGGCCGATCGCCAGGCTGAGCTGCTGGGGAACCTTGCCTTCGGTCGTTTGCCAGCCACCGATGAGCCGGCTGATCCGCGCGGGTGAAATCCTGTTCATTCGTGGTCCACTTCTCGACAAGTGGACTTTGTCAGATGCCGCCCAGTAGAGCAATTTCACTTTCGGGAAAACGGATAAGAGACCTCGGTCTGGAGGTCCAAGGGGAGGAGATATGGGCTCTTTTGCTACCAGGGGCGAACATCGCCCGCTGGCCGTGCGCCAGGTTGCGCCGACACGATCGCATGCAAACAAACGCTATCTGGTTCTCGGCGGTGCAGGTGGTGCCGGCAAGGCCGCTGCTGCATTGCTGGCGGCGGAAGGCGCTTCGGTTGTCATCGGCGACGTGCGCGAACAGGCGCTGAACGAAGCGATTGCTGATCTCAACAAGGACGGTGGCAAGACAAGTACCGTCGTGGTCGATCTCGGCAATGCCGGCTCGATCGCGGCAGCCGTCGAACAGGCCGAGCAGCGCCTTGGCGGCATCGATGGTCTGGTCAACTGCGCAGCCATTGTCCGCCACGTTGATCCGCTTGAAACGCCCTGGACCGACTGGGAACGTGTCTTTGCGATCAACGTCTTCGGTGCGTTCGAGGCGTCGCGCCTCGTGGCCAAGGAGATGATCGCCAAAGGCATCAAGGGCGCGATCGTCAATGTCGCGTCGGAAGCCGGCAAGAAGGGCCATACCCAGTCGCTCGCCTATAGCGCGAGCAAGGCGGCGATGATCAATTTCACGAGGGTGCTTTCGGAAGTGCTGGCACCCAACGATATCAACGTGAACTGTGTCTGCCCCGGCGGCATGGCGACCGACATGCTGCGGGAGGTTGCCGTCGCTTATGGCGATCTGGTCAAGCAGGCCCCGGACGACGTGTTCGAACAACTCGTCAGCTCGCAACTGCGCCGGCATATCGATCCGATCGAGGTGGCCAGGACGATTTCGTTCCTGCTGAGCGACGATGCCATGATCATCCGTGGCCAGTCCATCAACACCGATGGTGGCGACACGCCGTATTGAGGCTTTCTCCCTGGCGGACTACGCGGCCCGTCCGTGCATTCCGTTGCAACAGTTCATGCTTGCCTGTGGGGTTCAAAAAATGACGACTGCCAGCAAATTCCTGCATATCTGCCTGGGTTCCGTGCTTGCCCTTTCTGCGGCTTCGGTTCCGGTCCGTGCCGAAGAAAACACGTTCGTTCTGGTCACGCCAAGCCGCATCGGCGTGAACAAGTTCCTCGGTCTCGGCAAGACCGGCATCGAAAAGGCTGCCACCGATCAGGGGGCAAAGGCCAAGGTATTCGAAGGCACCGATCCGTCGACGCGCCGGCAGCATGTGCAGGCGGCGATCGACATGAAGGCTTCGATCGTCGCGGTCATGGGCTTCGAGTTCGGCGATATCATCGCCGATCTGGCGCCCGAAAACCCGGATACGAACTTCGTCATCGTCGACACCTGCATCCCTGACGCGCCGAAGAATGTCTATTGCGCTGTCTTCCGCGAACAGGAGGCCGCCTATCTGGCTGGAGCCGAAGCTGCGCTGACCTCGACCAGCAAGACAGTCGGAGTGATCGGCGCGCTCGATATTCCGTTCCTGCACCGCTACACGGATTCCTTCGCGCTCGGTGCCAAGACGACCCGACCGGATATCAATGTGCTGCCCACCTCGTGGATCGGCGGCGACAATCCGTTCCAGGACCCGGTGCGGGCGCAGACTCAGGCAACCCTGCAGCTGTCGAACGGCGCGGACCGCATCTACGCGGTTGCTGCCGGCAGCAACGGTGGCGTCTTCAAGGCCGTCGCCGACAAATCAGGCGCGATGGCGATCGGACTGGATGTCAACCAATGCGGCGATGCGCCGGGAGCCATCCTCGACAGCACGTTGAAGAAGGTGGACGTCATTCTGCCGGCCACCATCGATGGCATCCTGAAGGGTTCGGCCAAGCCCGTGGTCAGCTTCGGTCTCGCCGAAGGCGGTCTCGAACTGGTCGCCACCACGGAAGCCGTCGCATCGTCGGGATGCAAGATCGCGGATAAGCCGGAAGTCATCGGCCAGCTCAAGGACATCCAGGCGAAGATCGTTTCGGGCGCAATCACCGTGCCTGATCCGATGGCGCAATAACACGACCCCGGAGCGCGATGATGACCTTGCTTGAGATGAAGGGCATCACCAAGCGATTTGACGGCGTCATTGCCAATGACGGGATCAGCCTTTCAGTCAACCGCGGCGAAATCCATGCGCTGATGGGGGAGAATGGGGCGGGTAAATCCACCCTGATGAACATCCTCTACGGGCTGCTGAAACCCGATGCCGGCGAAATCCTGGTTGACGGCAAGGCGATGGATTTCACCAGTCCGCTGGGGGCGATTGCCGCCGGCATCGGCATGGTCCACCAGACCTTCAGGCAATTTCCCAACCTGACGGTCTGGGAAAACCTGGTGTTCCAGAACGAGCCCAGGCAGGGGCCGTTTGTCTCCGCCGATGCCGCGCGCGATTTCGTTCGGCGGCTTGGCTCAAGGCACGGTCTGGAGATTGACCCCGACAGCCTGGTTCGCGACCTGGCGGTGGGTATACGTCAGCGCCTGGAAATCTTGAAGGCGCTGTCGCGCGAGGCCCGGATCCTGATCCTCGATGAGCCGACGGCCGTCCTCACGCCGCAGGAACGGGACGGCCTGTTTTCCGCCATGCGTGAGCTGGCCGGCAAGGGCATGGCCCTCATCCTTGTCACCCACAAGATCCCTGAGGTGATTGCCATCACCGACAAGATTACCGTCATGCGTGACGGCCGAGTCTCCGGCACCCTGGTGACGAGGGGAACCAATGAGGCCGAGATCATCCGGGCAATGGTTGGCCGCAACGTGCCGCCGACGGTCGCGTCGAGGGTGACATCCGACGCCAGGCCGATGCTTTCGGTCAAGGACCTCTCGGTTCGCAAGGGGGCTGTCACGGTCGTGGACGACGTCTCCTTCGATGTCCGCCCGGGTGAGATCGTCGGCATTGCCGGCGTCTCGGGCAATGGACAGCCGCAGCTGATCTCGGCGGTCATGGGCCTCGAACCGGCGACAGGTGTCGTGAGCATCGACGGGCAGGACATTTCCAGGCTTCCGATCGCGCGCCGGCGTTCTGCCGGCATTTCCTATGTGCCGGAAGATCGCCATCTGACGGGTACGGCTCCGGCAGCCTCGATCGCCGAAAACATCGTCTTCGGAACGCATCGCAATGCTGCGGCCTCCAGCAAAGGGTTCCTGCGCAAGGATGCCATTCGCGCCCAGGCGCGCAAGCTGATCGAACGCTTTCGGGTCAAGGCCGCATCCGAGCAATTGCCGATCGGATCGCTGTCGGGCGGCAACATGCAGAAAGTCGTCATCGCCCGCGAAGTCGAACACGGCTCGCCGCTGATCATCGTCGAAGAGCCAACCCGCGGCGTCGATGTCGGTGCCATAGAATTCATCCATCAGACCTTGATTGCCGAGCGCGACAAGGGGCGTGCGATCCTTGTGGTGTCGTCCGATCTGACCGAGTTGCTCGCCCTCTCGGACCGGATCCTCGTGATGTTCGAGGGGCGCATCAACGCCAGCCTCACCGGCAGCGACATGAATGAGGACACCGTCGGCCGCTGGATGATGGGGGGGGCGGAAAACAGATGATCGCAGGGGCTCTCGACACGAAATCTCGCCTGGCGGCAATCCTGTTTTCCATCGCGGCTGCAGTCGTGCTGGGGGGACTTGTCGTCGGCCTGACTGGCGCCAACCCCGTTTCGGTCTATCTGGAGATCGCCAAGGGCGCGGTGCTGGGGCGGGGGCTGGATGAGACGCTGGCCCGCTCCGTGCCTCTGGTCGGCATGGCGCTGGCGGCGGCTATCGCGCTGCGGGCAGGGCTCGTCAATCTGGGTGGCGACGGGCAAATGCTGATCGGCGGGCTCGCTGCGGCACTCGTCGCGCTCTATCTACCTGTTCCGGGTGCTGCCAGGGCGGTTCTTGCACTGGCTGCCGCCATCTGCGCCGGTGGGCTCTACGCCTGGCTCGCCGCGATCCTGCAGCTCAACCTCGGCATCCCGTTCCTGATCGCAAGCCTGCTGTTCAGCTACATCGCACGCGGCCTGACGTCTTATCTCGTGCGCTATCCGCTGCGCGATCCGGCCACGGGTATGCCGGAGACCTATCGTGTCGCGTCGGGAGCGCGTCTTCCCGCTCACATATTCGATCTGCCGGTCAGCATGGCCATGGTCATCATGGTTGTCGTCGCGGTCGTGGTCGTGGTCAACGACAGGAGCGGCGTCAACGGTTTCGAATGGCGCATGACCGGCCTCAATGCGCGCTTCGCGCAGTATTCGGGCGTGGACCTGTCGCGGCAGACGCAACGGGTGGCATTCCTCAGCGGCGCGATGGCAGGTCTGGTCGGCGCCCTGCTGATCCTGGGCCAGCAATACCGTTTCACCGACGGTGCCTTGCTTGCCCCCGGCTACACATGGTCCGGGTTGATGGCGGCCGTCCTTGCCATGGCCAGCCCGATCGCGACGATCGTCACTTCGGTGTTCTTTGCCGCGCTCCAGGTTGGCGGCTTTTCCATGGAGCGAGCGCTCGGCCTGCCGGCCGTCCTGACATGGGTGCTGCAGGCGCTGATCATCCTGTGCCTCGCCGCGCGGCCGATCTTGTTCAGGAAGCGATAAGCCATGCTCAACATGCTGCTTTCGCAAGTGCTTGATCTGATGACGCCAGTGCTGCTGGCCGCCATGGCTGGCGCATTGTGCGAGCGTGCCGGCGTGTTCAATATCGCGCTGGAAGGCAAGATGCTGGTCGGCGCCTTCGTGGCCGTCGCAACCAGCGTCGCGTTCGGGTCTCCAGTCCTGGCAGTTCTCTCGGCCGTCCTTTGCACGGCGATCTTTGCTTCGCCGCTGGCGCTTGGCGGCGCGCGTCTCGGCGGCGATCCGATCGTGATCGGCATCGGATTGAACCTGCTTGCTTCCGGCCTGACGACCTATTTGCTGGGGGCGATTTTCGGTGTAACCGGTACCCTGGTCGACCCGTCGGTCACTGCGCTGCCCAGGTTCGGATTTGCTGCGCTGGCAGACGTGCCGGTGCTCGGCGCGATCCTTGGGCACAACGCGCTCGTCTATCTGTCCTGGCTGCTGGTGCTCGTCTTCAACATTTACCTGTTCCGGACGCCGTGGGGGCTGCGCCTGCGCGGCATCGGCGAAGTGCCGTCAGCCGCTGCGGCGATGGGAGCGAATGTCAGCCGCTACCAGACGGCGATCGTGATCCTGGCCGGCGGCCTCTGTGGTCTCGCCGGAGCGCAACTGGCGCTGGGCTCGGTCGCGCTCTTCGCGGAAAACATGACGGCAGGGCGCGGCTGGATCGCCGTGGTCGCGGTGATGCTGGGGCGTGCCCATCCGTTGGGCATTGCCCTGGCCTGTCTCGGTTTCGGGCTCGCCGACGCTGTCGGGTTGCGGCTGCAGGGGCAGGGGCTGCCCAATCAGATCACCGACATCGCGCCTTACGCCATCACGCTGCTCGCGATGATCGGCCTTGGCCTGCGCGTCATGAAGAAAAAGACGAAAAGCGTTTGAGGAGGAAGAGATGAGCGTTCCAAAGACTGTCTATGTGGCTGGATCCTGCGACACCAAGGGCGATGAACTCCATTATGTGACCGGGATCATCCGGGCACAGGGCGTCGCGGCGGTGCTGGTCGATCTCTCCACCGACAAGCCGTCGGCCAGTGCCGATTTCGATGCCCGGACAGTCGCGGGTTTCCATCCCGGCGGTGTCGCCGCGGTCTTCACGGGAGATCGCGGCTCTGCGGTTTCGGCCATGGGGCTTGCCTTCGAGCGGTTCATCCTGTCGCGGGACGATGTCGGTGGCGTCATCGGCCTTGGCGGTTCAGGCGGGACGGCGATGGTCACGCAGGCCATGCGCGTTCTGCCTGTCGGCACGCCCAGGGTGATGGTGTCCACTGTCGCCGCCGGCAATGTGAGCGCCTATGTTGGTCCCAATGACATCGCCATGGTCAACTCGATCACCGACATTGCCGGCCTAAACCGCATATCGCGAACCGTCCTGTCCAATGCCGCCAATTCGATCGCCGGCATGGTTCGCAACCGCCAGGAACTGGAGCAGGAAGACAAGCCGGCGCTCGGCCTGACCATGTTCGGCGTCACCACACCCTGTGTCACCCAGGTTGTCGAGCAACTGGGCGACGGCTTCGAATGCCTGGTCTTCCACGCCACCGGCATCGGTGGTCAGTCGATGGAAAAGCTGGCGTCTTCCGGCTTCCTCGCGGGCGTGCTCGACATCACCACCACGGAAGTCTGCGACCTGCTTTTCGGCGGCATCCTGCCGGCGACCGAAGACAGGTTCTCTTTCCTGGCGCAGTCGCCCCTGCCTTATGTCGGCTCGTGCGGTGCGCTCGACATGGTCAATTTCGCCGGCATCGACACGGTCCCGGAGAAGTATCGCAATCGTAACCTCTACATCCACAATCCCCAGATCACGCTGATGCGTACGACGCTGGAGGAAAACGTGGCGATGGGCAAATGGATCGGCGAGCGCCTGAACCGCAGCATCGGCCCGGTGCGTTTCCTGCTGCCGCTCGGCGGCGTGTCGCTCCTCGATGCTCCCGGCCAGCCATTCCACGATCCGGCAGCCGATGAGGCGCTGTTCACCGCCATCGAGAGCACAGTCCAACAGACCGCCGAGCGCCAGGTCATCAGGGTGCCGTATGCGATCAACGCACCGGAATTCAGTTCCGAAGTCGTTCGCCACTTCAATGAAATCAGCAAAGGTCGGTAGTATGAGATTTGAACGAAGCCAGTTGCTGGACAAGTTTCGCGCACAGATCAAGGCGAAGGTCCCCATCATCGGCGGTGGCGCCGGCACCGGCCTCTCAGCCAAATGCGAGGAAACCGGCGGCATCGACCTGATCGTCATCTACAATTCCGGCCGCTACCGCATGGCCGGCCGCGGTTCGCTGGCAGGGCTGCTCGCCTATGGCAATGCCAATGAGATCGTCGTCGATATGGCACGTGAAGTGCTGCCGGTGGTCAAGCACACGCCCGTGCTTGCCGGCGTCAACGGAACCGACCCGTTCTGCCAGTTCGATCCTTTCCTGGATCAACTCAAGGAGATCGGTTTTGCCGGCATCCAGAACTTCCCGACGGTCGGCCTGATCGACGGCAAGTTCAGGGCGAACCTGGAAGAGACCGGCATGGGTTATGCGATGGAGGTCGACCTTGTTCGCCTGGCGCGCAGCAAGGACATGCTGACCACTCCCTATGTCTTTTCGGTGGACGATGCCCGGGCGATGACGGAAGCCGGCGCCGACATCATCGTGGCGCATATGGGCCTGACCACCGGCGGCACGATCGGCGCCGACACGGCGCTGACGCTGCAGGATTGCGTCGGCGAGA
Organism: Mesorhizobium loti; assembly: GCF_002858745.1. Taxonomy (GTDB): domain Bacteria; phylum Pseudomonadota; class Alphaproteobacteria; order Rhizobiales; family Rhizobiaceae; genus Mesorhizobium; species Mesorhizobium loti_F. The sequence goes on from NZ_PJRO01000004.1 coordinate 17,455, forward strand.
TCAACGCCATCTCAGCGGCCGCCCGCGCGATCAATCCCGACATCATCATCCTTTGCCACGGCGGTCCGATCGCCGAGCCTGAGGATGCCCGCTACATCCTGCAGCAATGCCCCGGCTGTCATGGCTTCTATGGCGCATCGAGCATGGAGCGCCTGCCGGTGGAAAAGGCCCTCGTCGCACAGACGCAGGCCTTCAAGAACCTAGTCGTCCAACAATAGGAGAGGAATTTGGCCAAGGCTTATGCAAGCGCGGTGATCGACGCGCCGATCGAAACCGTGTGGAAGACCGTGCGTGACTTCAACGGGCTGCCGACCTGGCATCCCGCGATCGCCAAAAGCGAGATCGAGGGTGGGGCGAGCAGCGATTCCGTCGGTTCGATCCGTTCCTTCTATCTCCAGGACGGCGCTCATGTGCGCGAGCAGCTGCTTGCCCTCAGCGACAGCGAGCACTCGCTGTCTTACAGCTTCGTGAAGCCGGCATTCCCGGTGAAGAACTATGTCGCCTCCATCCGGTTGCTGCCGATCACGGACGGCAACCGCACCTTCGCCGAATGGATCGCCAATTTCGACGAGGAGCCGGAAGACGCCGGAAAATACGTGGAGATCGTTTCCGACCACGTGTTTGCGGCTGGCTGGAAAGCGCTGCAGGCACATCTGGCCAAATAGTCATCTGTGCCTGAGGCGAGCTCCCGAGCGGTACGTTGGTCGCTCGGGAGCGATCCCTCTGGATCAAGATTGCAGGATCATGTCCGCCGCGCGCTGGCCGATCATCATGCTCGGCGCGTTGGTGTTGCCGGCAATCAGCTTCGGCATGATGGAAGCATCAGCGACGCGCAGCCCTTCCAGACCACGCACCTTCAGGCTTCCCGGATCGACGACGGCCATGGCGTCGTCGCCCATCTTGCAGGTGCCGACCGGGTGATAGACGGTCAACGCCTCGGCGCGCAGATAGGCAAGGATCTCGTCGTCCGAACGAACGTCCTTTCCAGGCAACATCTCGACCCCACGCACAGGATCGAACACGGGTGATGCGAAGATCGCACGCGCGACCTTGATGCCTTCGACGAGAACCCGTGCGTCCCGTTCATCCGAGAAGAAGCGATGATCGATCCGGCCGGTTGTCGATGAGCCGTCGCGTGCAAGTGTGATCTCGCCGACACTCTTCGGTCGCAGCACGCAGGTGTGGATGGCATAGCCGTGGCCGTATTCGACCAGCCTGCCACGATGGCTGCGATAGCCCGGCACGAAGTGGAACTGGATGTCGGGTTCTGCGCCCGCGTAACGGGTTCGCGCGAAGCCGCCCGCCTCGACATAGTTGGTGGTCAGCATGCCTTTGCGGTGCGCGAAGTAGCTGTAGGGTGCGGCGAGGATCCGAGGCAGGTTGGCGACGGAAAGCCCAAGCGTGCGCGGGCTCGACGAGCGCACAGTGATCATGCCGTCGACATGGTCCTGCAGGTTCTTGCCGACGCCCGGCAGCTCATGGACCGGCGTGACGCCGCCGCGCCGGAGTTCTTCTGTCGGGCCGATCCCGGATTCCAGCAGGATCTGCGGTGAGTTGATGGCGCCGGCCGAAAGCACCACTTCGCGAACGGCCGTCAGAAGTGTGTCGATACCTTTGTGGCGGATGCTCACGCCCGTCGCGCGCTTGTCCGAGACGACGACGTTCTTGACCGTGCATTCGCTCAATACGGTCAGGTTCGGACGGTCGAGAACCGGACGTACGAAAGCGGTGAAGGCGCTGAAGCGTTGCCCCCGGTCCTGTGTCACGTTGTAGATGCCGACGCCGAACTGCGATGCGGCATTGAAATCGCTGTTCTCCGGCAAGCCGACATCCTTGCCCGCCGCCACGAACATGCGCGAAAGCTCGTTGGGATCGCGCGGGTTGTCGACCAGAAGGTCGCCGTCCGTGCCATGATACCGCCTGTCCTGACCGAGCAGGTTGCGCTCAAGCCTCTTGAAGACGGGCAGTACGTCGTCATAGGACCAGCCGGCACAGCCGAGGCCTGCCCACTCGTCGTAGTCGGCAGCAGCGCCGCGTATGTAGACCATCGAATTGATCGAGGTCGATCCACCCAGCGCCTTGCCGCGATTGACCGGAATGCGGCGGCCATTCAGTTCGGGCTGCGGTACGCCGAAATAGCAATAGTCGTAGCTGGGGTTGCCGTAGAGCGAGAGGATTCCGGCCGGAACCTTCACCCGCAGGCTTTGATCGCTGCCGCCGGCTTCGATCAGGCAGACCTTTGTTGCCGGGTTGGCGCTGAGACGGTTCGCCAGCACGCAACCGGCTGAGCCGGAGCCGACGACGATGTAGTCGTATGTGTCATTCATGATTTATGCCGCGATAGCAGGAGAGCCTCCCGCCCACGAATGGGCGGGAGTGATGTGGTCTGCGCTGCTATTGGAGAAGCTGCGTCCAAACCTTGGTGACCAGCTCCTGCGCGGCTGGCGAGCAGGCCTGGCCCATCTTGACCGGGGCGGTCGGGAAAAGCTCCGGCGCGTTTTCCTTGTTGTAGAGCGCCTTGCTCGCATCCACCTTCACCGGCGAGGAATGGCCGTAATAATTGTATTCGATGGTGGCGTTTTCTTCCTTGGCCATGAAGTCGATGAACTTCTTGGCGTTGTCGATATTGGTCGCGCCCTTGGGTACGACATAGGAATCCAGCCAGCCGACCAGGCCTTCCTTGGGCATGGCGTATTCGACATTGGCCTTGTCGTTGCGGCGTACCCGCATGGTGTTGCCATCCCACCAGAAGTGCATGGCGACTTCGCCGCCGCCGATGCGGTTTTCGATGTTGTCGCTCGAATAGGCGGCGACGAACGGCTTCTGCGCCTGCAGCAAGTCGAGCACGCGCTTCATCTCCTTCGGATCCTCGCTGCAATAGGGGATGCCGAGATAGTTCTGCGCGGCAGGGATGACTTCGTCGGGCTGAGCCAGGCTGGCGATCTTGCCCTTCAACTCCTCGGACGGTTCGAAATAGACCTTCCAGCTGTCGACCGGTCCCTTGTAGAGGTTGCGGTTGACGGTGAAGCCGGCATTGCCATAGGCGAGGGGCACCGAATAATTGCCGGTCGGATCCCACCATTGCTTCTGCCATTCAGGCAGGATCTGCTGGAATGCCGGCATAGAGCTCGCGCCGATGTCCTCGAGCAGGCCGCTGTCGATCATGATCTTCACGAAGTGCTGCGAGGGCGTGACGATATCGTAGCCTGACGAGCCGGCCTGCAGTTTGGTCAGCAGGTCTTCATTCGAGGAAAAGGCGTCGACGGTGACCTTGATACCGGTCTCCTTCTCGAATTTCGCCACGGCGTCGGGGGCGATCGAGTCCGCCCATGCGTAGATGGAAAGCGAACCTTCCGCCCATGCCGATGCGCTGGCAACGAGGCTGAATGCGCTGGCTGCGGCCAGCATGGAAAGACGGGTTTTTACGGACATGGAGCTCCCCTTATCGTTGTGTTTCGGGGGACGATAACAAACGGGCTCCGGCGATAAATTTCATTTGCCCGACGTGCTGCTTAGGAAAAAACTCGCTCTGTTACTGCCGGCGCTGCAGCAGGAAGGCGATTGTGGCGAGCACGACAGAAACGATCATGATCAAGGTCGAGATCGCGTTGAGCTGTGGCGACACGCCCTGCTTGATCAGCGAAAAGATGTAGACCGGCAAGGTCGTGGCGCCGCCCGAGTTCAGCAGGTTGCTGGTGATGAAGTCGTCCATGGAAATGACGAACGCAAGCATCGCGCCGGCGAACACACCCGGCAGGATCAGCGGCAGTGTCACGCGCCGGAAGGCGACCCAGGCGGAAGCGTAGAGGTCGCGCGCGGCTTCCTCCAGGTCGGCGTCCATGCCTTGCAGCCTCGCCCGTATCGGCAGGAAGGCGAAGGGGATGCAGAACGTCGTGTGTGCAATGGTCAGCTTGAGCAGGCCGTTGGTCAGGCCCACTTCGGAAAACAGGATGAGAACCGCCACCGCGACGACGATCTCGGGCAGCAGCAGCGGCAGGTTGACCACTGTCTCGGAGACGCGCCGGAAGCGCACGTTCCTGCCGCGCACCAGGACAAGCGCTGCCATCAGCGCGACGACGGTGGAAAGCACGGTGGCGATGGTGGCGACGAACAGCGACGTCTTCACCGCGCCGACGAGCGCGGCATTCGACAGGGCCGTCGTATACCAGTGCAGCGAGAACCCGCCCCAGTTGGAGACGATGCGGTTGGCGTTGAAGGAATAGAAAACCACAACGGCAATCGGCAGATAGAGGTAGACGAAGAAGATCAGGTTGAACAGGCCGAACCCCGGGTAGCGCCGCACATTGCTGGTCATGCGCCTTCCTCCCGTCCTTCCTTTCGCATCGCCTGGATGCCGCGCCAGAGCAGGAAGATCATCACCGCGCACATCAGCACGATGGAAATGGCGGCACCCAGCGGCCAGTTGCGGGCGGCGCCGAACTGCAGCTGGATCAGGTTGCCCATCATCATCGTCTTGCCGCCACCGAGCAGGACGGGTTCCAGCACCGCACCGAGACAGGGAACGAAAACCAGGATGGCGCCCGCCGCCATGCCCGGACGACAGAGCGGCAGGATCACGCGGCGAAGCGTCGTCAGGCGACTGCCGTAGAGATCGTGTGAAGCCTCGACGAGAGCTGGATCGAGCTTCTCGATCGAGGCGAAGACCGGCAGGATCATCAGCGGGATGTAGCTGTAGACGAGGCCGATCAGCATCGCGGTGTCGGTGAAGAGCAGGCTGCCCATGTTTTCGCCGAGCCCGAGCGCCCGCAGCGTCTTGGCGATGACCCCGTCATTGCCGAGGATGATGATCCACGAATAGACGCGCACGATCATCGAGACCCAGAAGGGCAGCGTCACCAGATAGATCAGCAGCATTTTCGCCGACGTCTTCTGCAGCGAGATGAAATACGCGACCGGAAAACTCAGGGCGAGGCAGATGATCGTGGTGGCCAGCGACAGTATGACGGTTCTGGCAACGACGATCAGATATTGCGGATTGAATTCGAGTTCCCCGCTCCACCCTTCGTTGAACAGGATCTGCTTGTAAGGGGCGGTGGTGAATACATAGTCGAAGCCGCCATACGGGCCTCTGGTCGAGAACGAAACCAGGATGATGATCCCGACCGGAATGATCAACGTCAGCAGCATGATCAGCTGCGCCGGGAGCAGCCCCAGCACATTCCAACTCGGGATTTTCGGGCGCTGGCTCATGCGCCCAGGATCCGCGCCGATTCCGCTGCAAAGCTCAGTTTTACCGATTGGCCGACTTCCAGCGTGCGGTCGCGGCTCTGGCTGTTGCGTTTTGAGACGCGCAGCTGGGTGCCGTTGGCGTCCACCACGTAATGTGTGTAGCCGCCGAGGTAATTGGCGCCGACGATGGTGCCTTCGGTCGTGATCTGGCCGTCCTGCGAGGACAGGCTGATCTTTTCCGGGCGGATCGACATGATGGCTCTGCTGCCCATTGCCGCCTGTTTCTGCGGTGCGTTCAGCGTGACGCCGAGAGGGATCGAAACCGTGGCGCGATCACCATCGAGCGAGATCACCTCGGCGTCGAGGAAATTGGTTTCGCCGATGAAGTCGGCGACGAAGCGGTTGGACGGTTCTTCATAGATGTCTGCCGGCGTTCCGAGCTGCTGGATCTCACCGTCGCCCAGCACGCAGATGCGGTCCGACATGTCGAGCGCTTCTTCCTGGTCGTGTGTGACAAAGACGAAGGTGATGCCGGTCTGGCGTTGCAGTGTCCGCAGTTCGTCGCGCATGGCTTGCCTGAGTTTCAGGTCAAGGGCCGAAAGCGGCTCGTCGAGCAGCAGCACCTCCGGCTCTGGCGCGAGCGCGCGGGCGAGCGCGATACGCTGCCGCTGGCCACCTGAAAGCTGCTGCGGCTTGCGACCGGCGAATTTCTCCATGTGCACGAGGCGCAGCATGTCGGCCACGCGCGCCGTGCGGCGCTCCTTTGGCCAGCCCAGGTTTTCGAGCCCGAAAGCGATGTTCTGTTCCAGCGTCATGTGCGGGAACAGCGCGTAGCTCTGGAACACCGTGTTCACCCGCCGCTTGTGCGGTGGCAACGCCTGGATATTGGTGCCACGCAGCGCGATCTCACCGGTCGAAGGCTGTTCGAAGCCGGCGATCATGCGCAACAGCGTGGTCTTGCCACAGCCTGAGGGGCCGAGCAGCGTGAAGAACTCGTTTTCGTAGATGTCGAAACTGACCGGCTTCAACGCCTGGAAGTTACCGAAGGCCTTTGAAACATCCTTGATTTCGACGGCCTTCTTGTGCTGCGCGGGGCGGCTCATATCCATATGGACGATCTCGACAGGAGGGGCGTGGCTTGTCGCGACGCGATCGGTGGCCGGCATTGCGCGGGATGCTGCAATGCCGGCCGGGGGATCACATCTTGACCCACTTGCCGTCGTGAACCATGAAGCGGTCGATCTCAACAGGCATCTGCGTCTGACCGTCCTGGTCGAACGAAACCGTTCCCAGGATGCCTTCGTGCTTGATCGCGCGAATGGCTTGGCTCAGCGCCTCCTTATCCTCGATGCCCTTCTCCTTGATGACTTCGAGCAGGATCTGGGTGGCTTCATAGGCGTATTTCGCATAGGAGCCGGCCGGATCGGAGTAACCCTTGGCTTCATAGGCCTTGTAGAAGGCCTCCAGTTTCGGATTGGTCTGCACGGCGGGCGTGCCGACGATCGTGCCTTCGGCTGCCGCACCAGCGATCTCGATGAACTTCGGATCATAGATGCCAGAAATGCCGTACATAGGCAGCGAACCCATGCCGAGGTCGGCCATCTGGCTGCGCACGAGCGCCGCCTCGGTCACCACGCCGCCGAAATAGATCGCATCCGGAGCCGCAGCCTTCGCCGTCGTCAGCATGGCGCGGAAGTCGGTCGTTCCGACTGCGGCTGCATCCGAGAACACGATCTCGCCGCCGGCCGCCTTGAAGAACTCGCCGAACCATTTGGTGTTGGCCGCACCGTAGTCGGTGGTGTCGGAGATGATGGCGATCTTCTTGACCTTGCCTTCCTTGGCGATGGCCTCGGCAAGCGGTCTGTCTTCATTGACGAGGGTAGGCGTGACACGCGTGACGTTGGGCAGGTTCTGTTCGGTGATCTTCGGGCTGACTGCGCCCCAGACGATGAACGGCATTTGCGCACGATTGAAGACCGGGATGGTGGCAAGCGCGACCGAGCTGTTCCAGTGGCCGGTGGCGCCGACGACTGCCGGGTCGTTGATCAGCTTCTGGGCCGCGGAAACGCCGACGGCAGGATCGGAGGCATCGTCCAGGACGACGCCTTCCACCTGATGCGGGTAACCATTGGCATTGGCCTCGTCTATGGCTTGCAGAAAGCCGTTGCGGGCGCCTAGGCCTTGCTGGGCGTTGCCGCCGGAGAGAGGGCCGATAAAGCCGAGCTTGATCTGGTCGGCACTGGCTTCGGCCACCCCGAGGGAGAGCGCAAACACGGATCCGGTCAGCAAAGAAGATATGCGCGCGAACGCGCGGCGCCTGTTAAGCATGGTTCCACCTCTGTTTATCGTTTTCTGACGCGATGGCCGCGTTCCTTTGGTCCGTGGACCACCATCTGGACGCAACTATATTGCGCAGCGACCCACCTGCGAAATTCGGAAATTGCTATCCGCTACATCGGAGATTCATTATGTGCGCATGGAGGAGGCGCTGCTAATCGTTCCGCCTCCAATCGAGCAATTCCAGGAAAAGTGTGTAACGGTTTTCCGTCCGGAGATTGCATAAAAACTAAGAGCTGGAGCGTTTTCGCGTGTCCGTGAAAAACGGAAACGCTTCAGAGAGGGGCGATATGGCGGAGCTATTTGTCCAGCAACTGGTGAACTGGATAACCCTCGGGTGCATCTATGCTTTGCTGGCTATCGGGTTCAGTCTGATTTTCGGCGTCCTCAACGTCATTCATTTCTCGCATGGCGATGTCGCGATGACGTCGCCGTTCATTGCATTGGCGGCGGCCCAGGCCCTGGCTATTGCAATTGGCGTATCCAGTCCGGTTTGGTTGATCGTCGCGGTCTGCATTGCCGTTTTCGCCGTCGGCTTGATAGGCGTCATCCTGGACAAGGTGGTGATCCGCCGCTTCAGGGATGCACCGGCGATGATGGCGCTGGTGGCGACCGTTGCGCTCGGCATCGTCATTCGCGAACTGATCCGCCATCTCTATCCTCAAGGGTCCAATCCTCACGCGTTTCCACGCCTGGTGTCGGGCGTGGCGTTCGAGGTTGCCGGCGTCCAGGTTGGCTGGTTCACCGTGCTGGTGATCCTCCTTACGCTCAGTTTGGTGGCGTTGCTCTTCGCCTTCCTGCGCCTGACACCGCTCGGTCTGCGAATCCGGGCGGCATCTGAAGACCGTATCGTAGCGCGCATGATGGGCATCCGTGACACACGCGTCTTCCGCGCGACGTTCTTCGTCGCCTCCGCGATCGGCGCGATCGCCGGGCTGCTCTTTGCCAGCTACGCCGGCGTGACGCGCTTCGACTTCGGCGTCATGGCCGGCCTGCTCGGCTTCTCCGCCGCAGTCATCGGTGGCCTGGGTTCGATGCCGGGCGCCATCCTCGGCGGTCTGATCATCGCCGGCATCGAGGTGCTCGCCCAGACCTTTGTGCCGGACGGAGCCTCCTACCGGCTCGTCTTCGTCTTCCTGCTTGTCATCGGCGTTCTGCTTTTCCGCCCGGAAGGGCTGCTCGGCCGCCCCGTCATGGTGAAGGTGTAGCATGGGCGCTCGCATGTCTTCCGAAATGCCGGGCTTTGGTCTGGCAACTGTCTTGGCAGTCGGCATCCAGATCCTGGGTGCCGCCTTCCTCTATCTCATCCTGAAAGCGGAAGGCGGCTGGCAGGTGATCGGCCTGCTGGCATTGCTGGCGGCAGGTTTCTACCTGATCGAGAAGCGGCCGCAGATCACCGAATACGTCACGGCCAGTTTTTCGCGGGTGCCGGTCGTCGCTCTGGTGACGGCTGTTATCGTCGTGGTACTGTTTCCGTTCGCTGTCGGCAACAACACCTATGTGTTGCACCTGCTCATCGTGGCGCAGCTTTATGCAGTGCTGGCGCTGGCGCTCAACTTCCAGCTCGGCAGTGCCAACATCCCCAATTTCGCGACAGGTGCCTCATACGGCATCGGCGCCTATGTCTCGGCTCTGTTGGCAATCAACTTTGGCCTCAGCTTCTGGCTGACCCTGCCGGCCGCAGCGATTGCTGCCACCCTGTTCGGCTTCCTCATAGGCATCCCGTCGATGCGCACACGCGATACCTATCTCGCGCTGGTCACCATAGCCTTTGGCGTGGTGGTACAGCAGCTTCTGAACAATTTCGACTGGACGGGCGGCCCGAACGGATTGGTAGGCATTCCGGCGCCATCGCTGTTCGGTCATTCTTTCGCCGATCCATTGGTCGTGTTCGGCTGGAAACTGCCGAGCCAGGCCAATTTCTACTATCTCTCGGCCTTGCTTGTGGTGGTGGCCATCATCACCGCACACCGCCTGCATTCCTCTCGCATCGGACTGGCCTGGAATGCGTTGCGCGCCGACGAGATCGCGGCACGGGCGCAAGGTATTAACGTTGCCTGGTTCAAGGTTCTGGCCTTCGCGGTGGACGCGTTCCTGGCAGCTTTCGCCGGCACCATCTATGCCTTCTACGTTTCCTACATCTCGCCTGACAATTTCACCTTCCTGGTCTCCGTCACCATCATGACGATGGTGATCGTCGGCGGCATGGACAACATTTTCGGCGTCATCGTCGGCGCGTTCCTGCTCACCATCCTGCCTGAAAAACTGCGCGCCTTCTCCGACTACCGGCTGCTCTTTTTCGGCATCGTCATCATCGGTTTCCTGATGATCCGTCCGCAAGGTCTCTTTCCACAGCGTATTCGCAGCTATGGAGAGAGCCGGTGAGCGCGCTGCTGGAAGTAACGGATGCGACGATGCGCTTCGGCGGACTGGTTGCGCTGAACGCGGTCAGTTTCTCGATCGGTCGTGGCGAGGTGCTGGCCGTCATAGGGCCGAATGGCGCGGGGAAGTCCACGCTGTTCAACGTCGTCACCGGCGTCTACCGTCCGACGTCGGGACAAGTGCGCTTCGACGACGCCGACATTACCGGCCGCCCGTCGCATGAGGTGGTGGCGCGGGGCATCGGCCGCACGTTCCAGACGTCGCGACTGTTCTCGGACCTCAGCGTTCTCGACAACGTCATCATTGGTATGCACACGCGCACAAAAACCGGGGTGCTGGGCGCGTTGTTCCTGCCCGGTGCATCGCGGCGCGAAATGGCGGCTTGCGTGGAAACGGCCGAGATACTGCTGAAGGCAAGCTCCGGCGATCTCTTCGAACAGCGCCACCGGCCGGCCGGCACGCTGGCGCAGGCCGACCGGCGTCGACTTGAAATCGCCCGCGCGCTCGCCTCCGAACCGAAGCTGCTGCTGCTTGACGAACCATCCGTCGGTATGGACGAGGTCGAGACCGATGCGCTGATCGCCGACATCAGCCGCCTGAGGACGGAGCGGCCCGAGCTTTCGGTGATCCTGATTGAGCACGACATGCGCGTGGTCGAGGCATTCCCCGATCAGGTCATGTGCGTGGACTACGGCAGCAAGATCGCCGAGGGAGATTTTGCGAGAGTGAAGTCCGATCCGCGCGTGCAGGAAGCCTACCTTGGAAAGGCCGCCGTCCATGCTTGAACTGAAGGATGTCGACACTGCCTACGGCCCGGTGCCGATGCTGCGCGGCCTGAGCATCAAGGTGCAGCCAGGTGAACTGGTCTGCCTGCTCGGTCCGAATGGCGCCGGCAAGACAACCACCTTCATGACCGTCTGCGGCGTCGTCCGGGCATTGCGCGGCAAAGTCGACGTCATGGGCCGCGATATGGCCTCGCTCGGAACCGAGAACCTGGCCGCGCTGGGCGTCGGACTGGTGCCGGAAGGGAGGCGGCTCTTTCCGAGCCTGACCGTGCAGGAAAACCTGCGCCTCGGTTATGACGCCGTTTCCGGGCGCGGACCGAATTTCCAGCCGCAGCTCAACAAGATGTGTGACCTGTTTCCACGCATCCGCGAGCGGTTGCGCCAGGCGGCAGGCACTTTGTCTGGTGGCGAGCAGGCCATGGTGGCGTTGGCGCGCGCCCTTATCGGCGAGCCGAAGCTGGTCATCATGGACGAGCCGTCGCTCGGGCTGTCGCCGAAGCTGATCGACGAATATTTCGAGATCACCCGCGAAGTGCACCAGCGCGGCACGACCATCCTGCTCATCGAGCAGAATGCTGAAATGGGTCTCGGCATCGCCGACCGTGGTTATGTGCTGGTCAAGGGCCGCGTCGCGCAGGAAGGCCCGGCTCGCGAACTGCTGTCGTCGAAGGCTGCCAAGAGCCTTTATCTTTGATTTCGACGTCGTGATTTCGAAGTCGGCTCGGTTCCGGGCCAAAGCGGTTCGTTCCGATCCGGTATTTAGGGACAGGCTAACCACTGCCACATGAAATCGTAATTTTCGTCATCCGACCCCTCCAGTAAACCGGCAGTCAGACCTCCGCTGCGGTTGCAGGAATGCCGGAGGCCCAGAGAAGGGCGCTGAAATGTCGGTCGAAAAAATAGACACGCTTGTCGTTGGCGCTGGCCAGGCCGGGGTGGCCATGAGCGAAAACCTGAGCAATTGCGGCGTGCCTCATCTCGTGCTCGAGCGGCACCGTATTGCCGAACGCTGGCGCTCCGAACGGTGGGATTCACTGGTCGCCAATGGCCCGGCCTGGCATGACCGTTTTCCGGGCATGGAGTTTCCGGACATCGGTCCGGATGGCTTTGTCGGTAAGGAGCAGGTCGCCGACTATTTCGTCGCCTATGCCAGGATGATCGGTGCGCCGATCCGCTGCGGCGTCGAGGTCAGGGAAGTGCGGCGGCTTGTCGGACGCCCGGGTTTCCATGTCGAGACCTCGGCCGGTGTGATCGAGGCCAACAGCGTGGTTGCGGCCACCGGGGCTTTCCAGCATCCGATCATCCCCACGATCGTTCCGGACAATGCCGGTTTGGTGCAGATACATTCCAACAGCTACCACAATCCCGGACAACTGCCGGAAGGCGCTGTGCTCGTGGTCGGTGCGGGATCTTCAGGCGTGCAGATCGCCGATGAACTCTCGCGCACGGGAAAACAGGTCTATCTCTCGGTCGGGCCGCATGACCGCCCTTTCCGCAGCTACCGTGGCTATGACTTCTGCTGGTGGCTGGGGGTCCTGAACAAATGGGACGCTGAAACCCCTGGACCGGGAACGGAACATGTAACCATCGCGGTGAGTGGCGCCCGTGGCGGTGAGACGATCGATTTCCGGCGTCTCGCCGCACAAGGAATGACGCTGGTCGGTCGCACCGAAAGCTATGCAAACGGCATCATGCGTTTCGCCCCGGACCTCACTCAGAACATCGCACGCGGCGATGCCAATCATCACGCGCTGATGGACGAGGCCGACGCCTACGCCCTTGCCAACGGTCTCGACCTTCCGGAAGAGCCCGAAGCACGCAGAATCGACCCCGATCCGGTCTGCATGACCGATCCCATTCTGGAGCTGAACCTGGCCGAGGCCGGCATCACCTCGATCATCTGGGCCACCGGCTATTCCGTCGACTACAACTGGCTGAAGGTGGATGCGTTCGACGAGAAGGGCAGGCCGAGGCACCAGCGCGGCGTGTCGAGCGAACCTGACATCTATTTCCTCGGCTTGCCCTGGCAGTCACGCCGGGGGTCGAGCTTCATCTGGGGTGTCTGGCACGACGCCAAGCATCTGGCCGACCGCATCTCGACGCGACGGAAATATCTGGCCTATCACGCCGCCGCCAAACGCCAGACCGAGGACGCCTAGCCTTATCTCTGCCGCCTGGCTCGCTGCAATTCTCTTGCTGATTAGGCGGGTCCTTATCAGCAATGAGAAAGACTGTTCTTTCGGCGCTTAACGCGCCTGACGAATATCCGAACGACAAATGCGGGCACGGGCCGACAGTCGCATGACGCAAGCCTTCAGTCCGATCTGATGGAGACCAGCATGGCGCATACCCGGGTTCGCAAATTCAACACCAAGGATACCTATCCCGAGCAGAAGCTCGACAATGATCTCTGTCAGGCGGTGGTAGCGCGCGGCACCATGATCTTCCTGCGTGGCCAGTGCCCGCAGGATCTGGATACGGCCAAAAATCTCGACAGCCACGATCCGGTCGAGCAGACCCACAAGGTCATGCAGAACATCAGGCAGCTCATCGAAGAGTGCGGCGGCAAGATGGAGCACCTGGTGAAGGTGGTGGTCTACATCACCGATGTCCGCCATCGCGAAGCGGTCTATCGGACCATGGGCGAGTACATCAAGGGCGTGCATCCGGTTTCGACCGGACTGGTGGTGACGGCACTCGCCCGCCCCGAATGGCTGGTCGAGATCGACGGCACCGCCGTCATTCCAGACTGAGGGGCGGGCTATGACCTTCTCCATCGTCGCGCGCTGCAGCCGCAAAGGCATGTTCGGCGTTGCCGTCTCGTCGTCCTCGCCGGCGGTAGCCGCACGCTGCGCCTACGCGCAGGCGGGTGTCGGCGCGGTCGCCAGCCAGAACATCACCGACCCGACGCTGGGGACACGAGCGCTTGAACTGATGATGCGCGGCGCTTCCGCCACGGAGGCTGTAGCGGTTCTCAAGCGCACGGGCGGCTACATGGAATATCGCCAGCTTCTAGCCGTGGATGGTGCGGGTGTCAGTGCTATCCATTCAGGCCCGAAAGCTCTTGGCATCTGGGCCGAGGCACGCGGCGAGAACGTCGCCTGCGGTGGCAATCTGCTCGCCAATGACGGTGTGCCGCAGGCAATGGTCGATGCCTTCCTGGGCTCGGAAGGGGATCTCGGCGACCGCATCATCGCGACGATGCGGGCCGCGTTGAAGGCAGGCGGCGAGGCCGGGCCTGTCCGTTCCGCCGGCATGAAGCTTGTCCGGGAGGTGGCCTGGCCGGTGGCGGATCTGCGCTGCGACTGGACGGAAGAATGCCCGATCGAAGAACTGGCGAAACTCTGGGACATCTACAAGCCCCAGCTCGACGCCTATGTCACTCGCGCCATCAATCCCTCCGAGGCGCCGAGCTACGGCGTGCCGGGCGACGAATAACAGCACACAGGGCAAGCAGGAGTCTGCATGAGCGAACTTAGCCACAAGGGCTGGATCGACAAGGCGGCTGCCATCCGCTTTCGCGACAAGGCCTTCATCGACGGCAAGTTCGTTGCCGCGCGCTCCGGCCGCACCTTCGCCAGCATCAACCCGGCGACAGGAGAGAGCCTGGCCGAGGTGGCATCCTGCGGCGAAGAAGATGTCGACCGCGCCGTTGCATCGGCTCGCCGTGCCTTCGTCTCGGGGAGCTGGTCTCGATCGACGCCTGCACATCGCAAGGAAGTGCTGCTGCGTCTGGCGCAATTGCTGCGCGAGAATCTGCAGGAGCTTGCGCTGCTGGAATCGCTCGACATGGGCAAGCTGGTCGCCGATGCCGCCACCATCGACGTGCCGGGTTCGGCCGGCATTTTCCAGTGGTATGCGGAGGCGATCGACAAGCTCTATGATGAAGTTGCCCCGACGGGATCCGGCGATCTCGTTCTGGTCCGGCGCGAACCGCTCGGCGTCGTCGGTGCGGTTGTGCCCTGGAATTTCCCGCTCGACATGGCGACCTGGAAATGCGCGCCGGCATTGGCTGCCGGAAACTCGGTCGTGCTGAAGCCTGCCGAACAGTCGCCGTTTTCGGCGCTTCGGCTGGCTGAACTCGCCATGGAAGCAGGCTTGCCAGCCGGCGTGCTCAACGTTGTTCCGGGTCTCGGCGAGACCGCTGGCCAGGCGCTCGGCAGGCACATGGACGTCGACTGTCTCGCCTTCACCGGCTCGACGGCGGTGGGCAAGATGTTCCTGCAGTATTCCGGCCAGTCCAACATGAAGCAGGTGTGGCTGGAAACAGGCGGCAAGAGCCCGAACCTGGTCTTCGCCGACTGCGGCAATCTCGATGCGGCGGCCGACATGGCGGCCTTCGGCATCTTCTTCAATCAGGGCGAGGTCTGCTCGGCGAATTCGCGCCTGCTGGTGCAGCGCAGCGTCAAGGACGCCATGGTCGAGAAGCTGGCAGCGCGCGCCGCGGCAACCCAGCCCGGCGACCCGTTGGACCCGGCTTCCAAGATGGGGGCTTTGGTGGACGCCCGCCACGCGGCCAATGTCATGCGGTTCGTCGAGGCCGGCAAGAAGACGGCGCGTCTGGTGACCGGCGGCGATCAGGTCACCGTCAATGGTCGTGGCAGTTTCGTTCAACCCACCATCTTCGACAACGTATCGCCGCAGGACACAATTGCCCGCGAGGAGATCTTCGGGCCGGTGCTGTCGGTCATCGCCTTCGATGACGAGGACGAAGCGCTCCGGATTGCCAATGACAGCGTCTACGGCCTGGCAGCCTCGCTGTGGACGGACAGCCTTTCGCGCGCGCACCGGATCGCAGAACGCCTGCATGCCGGGACGGTTTCGGTCAACACGGTCGACGCGCTGAGCCCAATGACGCCATTCGGCGGTTTCAAGCAGTCGGGATTCGGTCGCGACCTGTCGTTGCATGCGCTGGACAAATACACCGCGCTCAAGACAACCTGGATCAAATATTGAAAAGCGCGGACGTCTTGATCAGCGCACCGAAACTGGCAACATAGCCGGCCATGCCACTCCGCTTTACGCTCAGACAGCTGGAATATTTCGTTGCCGTCGGCGAGGCGGGGTCTATCGCCAAGGCTGCGGAACAGGTGAACGTCTCGCCGCCGTCCATTTCAGCATCGATCGCCCAGTTGGAAACGGAATTCGGCGTCCAGCTCTTTGTCCGCAAACATTCCCACGGCCTGTCGCTGACCGCCGGCGGTCGTGTGTTCCTGAAGGAGGCGGCACGTCTCCTCGCCGATGCCGATGCCTTGCACGATGTGGCGGGTGACATCGCCGAAAAGGTAAGGGGCCCGCTGGCGATCGGCTGCCTGCTGACCTTCGCCCAGATCATCCTGCCCGCTTTGCGTCGCAGATTCGAAGAAAGTTATCCTGATGTTCGCGTCCGGCAGTTCGAGCGCAATCAGGGGCAGTTGCTCGAGATGCTGCAGCGAGGCGAGATCGATGCCGCGCTGACCTACGATCTCGAATTGTCGCAGGACGTGGCCTTCGAGCCGGTGATGCAACTGCCGGCCTACGTCATGCTGCCGCCCGGACATGCGCTCGCCGGCAGGGAGTCGATAGCGCCCGAGGAACTGGTCGACCAGCCAATGGTGCTGCTCGACCTGCCGTTCAGCCGCGAGTATTTCCTGTCCGCCTTCCAGCAAAAAGGGCTCAGGCCCTATATCGCCGAGCGCACCGGCGACATCGCCGTCATGCGCTCTATGGTGGCCAACGGTTTCGGCTACGGCATCGCCAACATGCGGCCGCTCAACACGCTATCGCCAGACGGCAAGCCTCTGGTCTTCGTGCCGTTGGGGGGCGACGTCCGTCCGCTGACGATGGGCATCGCCATGCCCAATGCCGAGCATCGCACACAGACTGTGCAGGCGTTCATCCAGCATTGCCGTCGTTTCGTCGTCGAACAGGGCGTGTTCGGAACCGAGCGGGTGGTGGGATAGCTGTTCAGCGACCGGCCGCCGCCGCACCTTCGACCAACCGGTCCAGAAGCTTTTCCAACATATCGTCGCAGCGGTGCATCTGCTCGACCGTGACGAATTCGTCCGGCTTGTGGCCTTGTGCCATAGAGCCGGGGCCGCAGACCACCGTCGGCGTGCCGACATCGCGGCTGAACAGGCCGCCCTCCGTTCCGAAGGCCACCTTGATGGTGCCGTTGGCCCCGGTCAGCGATTTCACGAAGGCCACGGCTTCCGAATTCGCCGGCGTGTCGAGCCCGGGATAGGTGTTGGTGATTTCGATGTCGATCGCCGCTTCGGGAGCGATATGGGAAGCAGCGGCGGCGATACGGTCAGCTTCGCCCCGCAGCCGCTCGAGGATGATGTCGGGATTGTCGGCGGCGATGTTGCGGATTTCGAAATCGACCTGGCAGAGGTTCGGCACGATGTTCAGTGCCACACCGCCATTGATCTTGCCGGCGTGGACGGTGGTGTAGGGGATGTCGTAGTCACCATCCCGGGCGCCGTCTTGCGCCAACCGGTCCTGCTCGCCGCGAAGAGCGTTGATGAAATCGCATCCGAGATGGATGGCGTTGAGCGCCAGCGGCGCCAGCGCCGAGTGGCCTTCGCGCCCCCTGCAAAGCGCACGTGCCGCTACCTTGCCCTTGTGGCCAGTGGCAACCTGCATGGAGGTCGGCTCGCCGACAATGCACAGCAACGGCTTGTGCGGTGCGGCTGCGAGCATCTCGACAAGGCTGCGAACGCCGAGGCAGCCGATCTCCTCGTCATAGGACAAGGCCAGATGCAATGGCGTGCGCAACGGCTGTTCGGTGGCCTTCAGCGCCGCGGCAACGGCGCAGGCGACAAAACCTTTCATGTCGGCGGCACCGCGCCCGAACAGCTTGCCGTCCCGTTTCGACATTTCGAAGGGCGGCAGTGTCCAGTCCTGACTATCAATCGGCACGACGTCGGTGTGGCCCGAGAGCATGACGCCAGGCCGATCGGCGGGACCGATGGTCACGAAAAGATTGGCCTTGTGCCCGTCAGGGCTAGGAATGAGCTGGCATTGGATGCCTTTCGCTTCGAACAGATCGGCGACATAGCGGATCAAAGCCAGGTTGGAATCGCGGCTCACCGTCGGGAAGGCGATCAGTCTTTCGAGGATTTCAATGCTGGTCATATGCACATCTCGCGGTTCGTGGAGATTTTCTAGCACTGGCAGGCTGGATCGTTGAATTCGCATTTGCTTCTGCCTTGCATCGGCTTTGCCGTTCCAGCGGCGACAACGGCTCCCATCCGTTAGGCGGCTCCTAAGCGGTACGGAAGAAAACTCTAGTTTTGTGCCGCCGCCGCCCTCCTATGAATAGGCGGCAACATTGCCAGCGCCCGATGCCAGCCACCGGAGGAGAGTTCATGCGCGATCCCCGCTACGACATTCTGTTCGAGCCGATGAACATCGGCCCGGTCATCGCGAAGAACCGGTTCTATCAGGTTCCGCATTGCAACGGCGGCGGCTATCGCGATCCGTCGGCAGCGGCCGAGATGCGGCGCACGAAATCGGAAGGCGGCTGGGGCGTCATCTTCACCGAACAGACCGAGATGCATCACACCTCGGAGATCACGCCTTTCATCGAGCTGAGGCTGTGGGAAGATCAGGACATCCCGGCGCTGGCGAAAATGGCCGCCGCCATGCGCTCGCACGGCGCGCTGGCTGGCATCCAGCTTGCCTATTCCGGCATCAACGGACCGAACCTCTACACGCGCGAAGTGCCGCGCGGACCGACGGCCCTGCCGATCCGCACCTTCACAAATGATCCGGTGCAGGCGCGTGCCATGGACAAACAGGACATTCGCGACCTGCGGCGCTGGCATCGCAATGCCTTCAAGCGTGCCAAGCTGGCGGGCTTCGATCTTGTCTGCCTCTACGGCGCGCATGGCTTCGGCATCATCCAGCATTTCCTCTCCACCGCCACCAACCAGCGCAACGACGAATATGGCGGCTCGCTGGAAAACCGTTCGCGCCTGATGCGCGAACTGATCGAGGAAGGGCGCGACGCCATCGGCGACACCTGTGGGCTGACGCTGCGTCTTTCGCTGGACGAGATGATCGGCGAACTCGGTTTCGCCAATTCCGAAGTCCGCGACATGATCGAGATGCATGCTGACCTGCCCGATCTCTGGGATCTTGCCCATGGCGCCTGGGAGGATTGTTCCGGCCCCTCGCGCTTCAAGGACGAAGCCGCACAGGAAAGCCTGGTAACCGGCATAAAGAAACTCACCTCCAGGCCCGTCGTTGGGGTCGGGCGTTTCACTTCGCCCGACGTCATGGTCAAGATGATCAAGTCCGGCACGCTCGATTTCATCGGCTGCGCGAGACCTTCGATCGCCGATCCCTTCCTGCCGAAGAAGGTGGAGGAAGGCCGTATCGAAGACATTCGCGAATGCATCGGCTGCAACATCTGCATCACCGGCGACATGACCATGTCGATCTCGCGCTGCACGCAGAACCCGACCTTCATGGAGGAATGGCGCAAGGGGTGGCATCCGGAGCGCATGCAGGCGAAGGGCGCCAGCGAAACGGTGCTGATCGTCGGTGCCGGACCCGCCGGGCTGGAGGCAGCCCGTGCACTTGGAGCCCGCGGTTATCAGGTGGCGCTCGCAGAAGCCGGCAAGGAACTCGGCGGCCGCGTCGCACGCGAATGCCGCCTACCGGGTCTCTCTGCCTGGGGCCGCGTGCGCGATTATCGCCAGTATCAGCTCGGACAGATGCCCAATGTCGATGTCTATTTCGACAGCCGGCTCTCGGCCTACGACATCCTTGCCTTCGGCTTCGAGAATGTCGCCATCGCCACCGGTGCCGCCTGGCGGCGCGACGGCGTGGCTCGCGCCCATGTCGTGCCGATGCCGATGGATGCGGCCATGTCCGTCTACACGCCGGACGATCTGATGGACGGCAACGTGCCCGGCGGCAACGTCGTGCTGTTCGATGACGACCACTATTACATGGGCGGCGTGCTCGCGGAGCTGATGGCGAGGCAGGGAGCGAAGGTCACGCTGGTCACGCCATCGGCCTATGTCTCGGACTGGACCCGCAACACGCTGGAGCAGGGCGCGATCCACAGGCGCCTCGCCGAGCTCGGTGTCGAGATCGTTCTCAACCGCGTCGTGACGCGGGTGATGGCTGGCGGCGTCGCCACGGCCTGCGCCTATACCGGGGCGGAGCGCGAGTTTGTTGCCGACGCGGTGGTGCTGGTGACCTCGCGCTTGCAGAACGATGGGCTCTGGACCGAGCTCAAGGAGCGTCGGGGAGAATGGGCGGATAACGGCATCCGTTTGATCAAGGTGATCGGCGATGCCGAGGCACCCGGGCCAATCGCCTGGGCAACCTATGCCGGCCACCGCTTCGCCCGCGAACTGGACGAGCCGGATATCGGCGACGCGCTGCCGTTCCGGCGTGAGGTCACAGCGCTGGCGGTCGACTAGGTCTCACTTCAGAAGCCGCCCGCCATTACCGGGCGGCTTCTTAAATATCGGTCGTCAGTCGATCTGCCCGGTGTGGATGTTGACCCGCGCCAACACATCGCCTACCGCATCTGAAACCCGGCTGACTTCCTGCGGCGTAATCACCAGCGGCGGGGTCAATGCCACGGCGCCGCCATGGATAGCCGTGATGACGCCATGCTTCTTGCGCGTGAAGAGCGGGATCTCTTTCTTCAGCCTGGGGAACCTGTCGAACAGCGACTGACGGGTCGCCTTGTCGGACACCAGCTCGACGCCGATCATCAGGCCGCGGCCGCGCACATCGCCGACGATCGGCAGGTTGATCAGCTCGCCGAGTTCGTCGAGGAACTGCTTGCCACGCAGGCGGGAGGCTTCAAGCAGGTTCTCGCGCTCGATGATGTCGATGTTGGCCGAACCGATGGCCGAAGCCATCAGATGGCCGGCATAGGAGCCGCCACCGCCCGCACCGTCGAGCGCGTCAGCGACATTGCCGTCGAGCAGGAGCGCACCCAGCGGCACGTAGCCACTCGCAATGCCCTTGGCGAGAACGATGATGTCGGGCGTGAGATTGTAGTCGAGCGAGGTGTACCAGGCGCCGGCGCGGCCGAAGGCGGTCACCACCTCGTCCGCGACGAAAAGGATGCCGTGTGATTTCAGCACGGCGACCATACGTGGCCAGTAGTCGTCCGGAACCGGGATCATGCCCGCCGGTCCCATCACCAGTTCGCCGAACATGGCGGCGATGTTGTCGGCGCCGACACGCGCGATCATCTGTTCCAGTTCGCGAACGCAGAAGTCGGTCACGTCCTCACCGCCGAAAAGCTCGCTATGGTAGGACAGAGGCGGCGTCAGCATGATTGCGTTGTTGGGGACATCGCCGATGCCCGGGCGTCCGCCGGCAAGTTCGGCGCCACCATAGGTGCGGCCATGGAACGAACCGCGCAACACCAGGATCTTGGTGCGTTGCGGCTGGCCGCGTTTGTGGTGATAGAGCCGCACGAGCTGCAGCGCTTCGTCATCCGCTTCCGAGCCGCTGCTCATCAGTCGGACCTTGGCCATGTTCTTGGGCGCGCGCGCGATCAGCCTTTCGCAGAATTCGATGGTCGGGATGTTGGCGTAGTCGCCCATGATCGTGAAATGGGCAAGCGTCGACATCTGCTCGGCTGCGATCTTTGCCAGTTCCTCGCGTCCATGGCCGACCTGCGTCAGCCATGCGCCGGCATGGGCGTCGATATAGTCGCGCCCTTCCGCGTCCCACAGCGTCGATCCCTTGCCCCGCACCAGCACGAAGCGCTCAGGATCGGTTGCATCGCCATGCGGGTGATGGACGACGCGGGCGTCCCGTTCTGCCCAGTCGATCATCGTGTCGGTCTTGATGTTCATGTGTGGTTCCTGAGCTGATTGAAGTGACTGCGATCGACTGGGCGGACGGCCGGTTCAAAGCGTGGTGAAGAGCTTGCTGACGATGCTCCAGCGGCCGTCTTCTTCGATGAGATGCATGAAATCATTGAAGTTGAGCCCGGCAAGGCCAGTCATGACAACGGTGGCGCTGGCGACGGAGCCCTGGATGGTCAGGCCTTCGAAATGGGCCTGATAACCTTCTTTCGAAACGCCCTGCGTCGCCATTCTCTCGATGTCGTCGAGGTAGAGTTCGGGGGTGCCGATGACGGGTTTGCCGAGCAGATAACCCATCATGATCGCCTTGGGATGGAAGCACCCGGCCAACTTAGTGCGATTGAGCTCTCCCGAACCGTCGATATAGGCCTGGAGTACGGCGCTGGGGCTGTTGTTCTGCATGGTTGCTCCGATCGTGATGGCGTCGAACAATATGGTCGCCGTAGAAGCGATAAAAGTCGTGACGCTTCGCACTTAGTGTTCTACCAAAGCGAACGATGACGGACGTCCGCAACATCAATCTCAACCGCCTTTCGATCTTCGTTTCGGTGATCGAGGCAGGGTCGTTGTCGGAGGCCGCACGCCGTACCGGGTTGGCGAAATCCGTCATCAGCACGCATCTGACGCGGCTTGAAGCCGAGGTGGGGGCGGCGCTTCTGCTGCGCAATCCGCGTCATCTCGGCCTGACGGTGGCGGGACGGCAGTTCTTCGAAGCGTGCACGGCAATTCTGCGCCAGGTTGACGACGCCGTGACGGCACTGGACCGGGAAAACCTCGACATTAGCGGGTTGCTGCGCGTGACCACCTCGGTGGATTTCGGCGCAACCGTGGTGACCCCGGTCCTGGTCTCGCTGATCAATCAGTTTCCTGGCCTCAAGGTCGACCTGATCGCATCGGATCAGATCGTCGACCTGGTGGGCGAGGGGATAGACGTCGCCATTCGCCTGGGTTGGCCACGCGACAGCAGCCACACGGCAGCGTTGCTTGGTTCTTTCTCGCAGTGGCTGGTGGCGCCGCCGTCATGGTCGGATCGCCTGGCCCGCGTCCAGCGCCCCCAGCATCTGGCGGATTGGCCTTTCATCGAACTGTCGATCCTGGAGCGGCCGGAGAACTGGTCCTTCACCAGCCCCGACCAGAAGGTCCAGCAGATACGCTTCGATCACCGTCTGTCGATATCGACGACCAGCGCCGTGCGCACGGCTGTCATGGCTGGTGGTGGTCTGGCGGTGCTTCCAGACTATCAGGTTGCCGAGGATGTCGCGCTCGGTCGCCTCATGCATGTCCTGCCCGACTGGGTGCTGCCGACCGGAGGCATCTACGCGGTGTTCCCGCAGAAGCGCCATCGTTCCCGGAAGGTCGAACTGTTCCTGGATGTGATCAGGACCAAGCTCCGCTACCTCCAGAACAGGGGCTAGTGGCCCGCGGTTTGGCAGGGACGGTCATGAACTTCGATCGGAACGCGCGGCCGGGATCGTTGGCCGCGCCATTCCATGGGCATTGATCAAGCCCGATCCGACTTCAGAAACGCCAGCACCTCTTCGACGAACTCTTTCGGAAATTCGACGTTGGTCAGGTGCACCGCGGGAAAGCTTTTCAGCCGTGCCCCAGGAATGCCGGCTGCGATGGCCTCGCTCATGGCATAGGAAGTCACCGTATCGAACTCACCACCGATGACCAGGGTAGGGCTTTGGATGAGAGCGATGGTGCGGCGAAGGTCGGCGTCGCGCACGGCCGCAAAAAGACCGGCCAGCCCTTGGCGGGGCGTATCCAGCAGATCTTGACGGAATTTCCGGATGACCGGCCCGTTGGCTTCCATCATCGCCAGGGGGAACCAGTTGTGGAGGAAACCTTCAGCAGTCTCCGTCATGTCCTGGGCCGCGAGAACCTTGCGGATGGCGCTGTCGAAATAATCGGCCGGCCCGAGGTGGGAGGCGGTGTTGGCGAGCACCAGTCGGTCGATGCGCTCAGGCGCGTGGATAGCCAGCCATTGGCCAATGAAGCCGCCGAGTGAAAGTCCCATGAAATGCGCGCGCTCGATGCAGAGGTGGTCCATCAGCTCCAGCACGTCGCGGCCGAGGCGGCCATCCGAATAGGCGCCGACGGGCACGTCCGAGCCGCCATGGCCGCGGTAATCGTAGCGGATGACCCGGAAGTGTTTCGACAGTTCGGCGATCTCGCCATCCCACATGTGCAGGGTGGTGGCGATGGAATTGGCGAGGATCAGGGCGGGAAGGTCGGCGGAGCCATCGATCCTGTAGGCGATCTTCACGCCGTCGCCGGTCGTGAAGAACGAAAGGCTGCTCGGTTCTTCCTGGTTCAGATTGGCTCGGAGAGCATAGGTCATGACGGCACCTTTCTGTGCATGGGGCGGCATCCTTGCCGGCCTCAATCGGGAATGATGCGAAGGTAGGGCGAACCTATTTTGATAAATATTGAAAAGAACCGGATATCTTTGTAGATAAATCCTACAATGAATCCATTCACTCTCCAGGAAGTCCAATGCTTCGACGCCGTGGTCCGCGAAGGCGGATTCCAGGGAGCAGCCTTGGTGTTGAACCGTTCGCATGCCGCGGTGTTCGCTGCCGTCGCCAAGCTGGAGGACAATCTCCAGGTCGCTCTGCTCGATCGCAGCGGTTACCGGGTGACACTCACCGATGCCGGCCGTTCGTTTCATCGCAAGGCGCAGTCGCTGCTTTCCGAGATGGAAACGCTGAAGCTGCATGCACGGCAGCTGGCGATGGGGGAAGAGACGCATCTGCGTGTCGTCATCGGCGACACCTGTCCGTTGAATGACGGACTGGAGCTGCTAAGCGCTTTTTTTTTCGCAAGCCGCCCGAACACGCGGCTGGACCTGCATTTCGAAACCATCAGCGGGCCATGGGAACGGCTTTTCGAAGACGACGCGGACCTCATCCTGCACTGGGTCGAAAAAACCGATGCCCGGCTGGAATGGATCGATCTCGGCAAGGTGTCATTCGTGCCGGTGGTCGCTCCGGATTTTCTGCCGTTTGCACTTTCGGGCTCGGTCACCCCGGAACAGATGCGTGGGCTCACCCAATGCATTATCCGCGACACCGGCCGCACCACGCAGAAGGCGAATTATTATGTCGTCGAAGGCGCACCACAATGCACGGTGGGCGATCATCTGATGAAGAAGGAGATCATCCTGCGCGGCATGGCATGGGGACATCTGCCGCGCTTCATGATCGAGGGGGAATTGCGCAGCGGGCATCTCCTGTCGGTTGCTGGAGAGCACTTTCCAGGCGTCGATATCGAGCTTGTTGCCGCGCGTCGCCGCGATCGCCCACATGGGCCCGTGGCAGCCCGCCTCTGGCAACATATTCAGGCTTGTGCACCGGATTTTGGTGGCGACCCGTGGCGGACGCCTGTCTGAGGGCGGCGGAAGTCTTGTCAGTTCTTGTCGGGCTCGAACGCACCCATTCCCTGTGCGATCAGATTCACGGCTATGACCAGCGAGATGATCGCACCGGAATTGAAGACGACGATCCACCATTTACCGCCGGTGAGGAACCCATATCCATCGGCGATCGCCAGCCCCCAATCCGCCGACGGGGGCTGGATGCCGAGCCCCAGGAAACTCAAGGTGGCGATGGAAAAGAAAGCATAGCCCAGCCTCGTGATGAGTTCGACAAGGATCGTCTCGCGCACATTCGGCAGGATTTCGAACAGCATGATGCCGATGGAGCTTTCTCCCGCCAGCCGCGCGGCGCTGACATAGTCGCGTTCACGCTCCTGCCGCACCGCGGTTCGCACCGTTCGCGCAACCAAGGGCGCGTAGGCGATGCCGATCACCAGGATAACCGTCAGGTTGGACGGGCCGAGCGCAACCAGCGTCATGGTAACCAGTACAATGAAGGGAAAGGCCATCAACGCGTCGAGTAGCCTGGCACCGATGGCATCCACCCAACCGCCGAAATATCCCAGCACCAGGCCGATGAAACTGCCCGCCGCGACGCCGACCAGGGTGGCGAGCGGCGCGACCAGCAGGATGTCGCGCGAACCAACCACGATGCGGGAGAGGATGTCACGGCCCAGCGAGTCGGTTCCGAACCAGTGAACGGCATCTGGGGGCGCCAGCATGGCAAGGAAGTCTTCCGCATAGGGGTCGAACGGCACGAACAGGTGACCAAAGACCGCGCACACGATCCAGAACAGCAGGATGGCACCGCCGATCAGCATCGACGGTGCCGGAAGTCCGTTGCGAAGCCTGGCCCGGCGGCTTGTCTTGAGCACGGCAGCATCCGGGGCCGGAGCGTGGGCGAGATCGGTCATGCTGCCGCCCTGCGCCGCTGTCGAGGATCAAGCAGCATCTGGATCAGATCGCCGAGGGTGGCCGACACCACGAAAATGGCGGCGATCGCCAGGACACCGGCTTCCAGGGTCGGGAAGTCCCGCGCCTTGGCGGCGGTGAGGACAAGATTGCCGAGGCCCTGGATGCCGAAAAGGGCTTCGACGACGACAAGGCCGCCGAGCAGGAAGCCGCTCTGCGTTGCAATCACGGCGACCGTCGGCGTCAGCGCATTGCGCAGCACGTGACGGAAGACGATCTCGTGCCGGGTGAGCCCCTTCAGGACTGCCGAGCGTGTATAGTCGGCATTGACGGCCTCGATGACACCGGCGCGGGTCATGCGCGCTATATAGCCGAGAAGATTGAGCACGAGCGGCAGCGCCGGCAGGATCAGGTAGTAGCTGCTGGTCCAGAAGCCTGAACCGTCCGGAGCGACGCCCGATATCGGAAACCAGTTCAGCCACAGGCCGAACACGATCAGCAGCAGAAGACCGGAAACGAAGTCCGGCACGATCCCGAGGGAAACGCCGGAAAGCACGATTGCCCGGTCGACGAAACTTCCGGCTTTCAGGCCGGCGACGATACCGGCGCCGATACCGAGCGGAATCAGCAGGATGAAGGAAACACCGGCCAGGGCTGCGGAGTTGCGAAGACTTTCCAGAACCAGCGGCGCGACCGGCTGGCGCAGCGACAACGACATACCGAAGTCGCCCCGGATCGCCTTCTCGAACCAGCTCCAATATTGCACGAGCACCGGCTGGTCGGTGCCGAGCTTCCGGTTGAGCGCCGCGACCGCCTCGGCGTCGGCGAAAGGCCCGAGCATGACGCGCCCGACATCGCCGGGCAGGATCTGCCCGGCGAAGAAGACCAGCACGCTGACCAGCCACAGCGTTAACAGCAGCGAACCGATGCGCGTGGCGATGGTTCGGCTGAGCGTCATCGGTCGTCCTCGCTCATGCGAAGGAAGCGCGATCGAGCAGGAGATGCGAGATCGCTGTGAAGCGCACGCCTTCGATCTTCGCGCTGGTGATACGGCTGTATTGCGAGAAGTAGCTGATGATCAGCGGTGTTTCATCCAGCAGCAGGTTCTGGATGTTGCCGGCGACCAGCCTTTGCGCCTGGAGGTCGCGGGCCTTGCTGTAATCCAGCAGCAGCCCGTCATAGGTGGGGTTGTTGAAATGCGCCGCGTTCCAGGTGCCGCTGCTCTTCAGCGTCGCGTTGAGGAAGATATCAGGTGTGCCGCGATGGCCGAAATCGGTAATGCCGAGCACCGAATCCAGCCAGGGCGAGCTGCCGAAGGTGGCCGACCCGTAATAGGTGTCCTGCGGCAGTACGTTGAGCTTGATGTTGATGCCGGCCTTCTTCGCGAAGTTCTGGATCAGCACGGCGTAGTCAGGAATGTCGTAGGCGCGCTCGGTGGTCAGCGTGACGTCGAAGCCGTTGGCGAAGCCAGCCTCCCCAAGCAGGCGCTTCGCCTCGGCGAGATCCTGCTTGCGCTGCGGAACCGACGGATCCGATGACGGGAAGATCGGTGCGAAAGGTGTGTCGTTGCCGACGATCGCCCTTCCTTTGAGCAGGCCCTTCACCACGGCTTCCCGATCGATCGTCAACGCAAGTGCGCGGCGTACGCGTTTGTCGGTGAACGGCGCCTGATCGGTGCGCAGATGGACCTCGTCATGCGAGCTTGCCTGCACACTGATGATCCTGAAGGCGGAATTGCCTTCGATCGCCAGCGAGGATCGCGTGGTCTCGGGGATCACGTCCAACTGGCCGGCCTGCAGCGCCAGCAGTTGCGCCTGCGAGTCGTCGAAGAACTTGATTTCGACCTTGTCGGGCAGAGCCTGCTCACCCCAGTAGTCAGGATTGCGCACGAAAGTCGCGCCTTGCTTGGGACGGAAGGATTCCAGCTTGAACGGGCCGGTGCCGATGAAGGTCTTTTCGAAGTCGCCGCTGTAGTCCGCGGGCAGGATGATGGCGTTGACGACGTCGGACGAGACATAGAACGGAAAATTGCTGTTCGGCGCATCGAGTTCGAAGGCAACCGTCTGCTCATCGACCTGCCGGATGCCACCCTTGGACAGGATGCCTTTATAGGCGGAGAGCGCGGATGACCCGCTCTTGGGGTCGACCAGTCGTTCGAAGGAGGCGACGACATCCTTCGCGCTGACGGCTCGGCCGTCGTTGAATTTGACACCTTGCCTGAGCTTGAAGGTCCAGCGCTGGGCGGTCTCGTCGGCTTCCCAGGAAATGGCGAGCCGCGGCAACAGGCCATCCTTCGGGTCGTCGAGCAGCAGATACTCGCCGACCTGGCTGATCAGCGCGATGCTGGCTGGGTCGGTCACCAGGATAGGGTCGATGGCCGCGGTCGGCTGGTCGAGTCCGACCCGGACCGTGCCGCCGGGTTTGCCGGCGGCAGCGCGCGCCGGGCTGGAAAAGCCGAGCCCTTGCGATGTCGCAAACCCGGTCAGGCCAATCAGCATCGCATATTTGAGCAGATCACGGCGTTTAAGGAATCCGGCGGCATGTTCGTCGACGGCGACATTCCAGAGGTCGCCGGACAGGCCGCGCAAGGCATCGATATCAGAACGTTTGGTCATGGCTTTTCCGATGAATGGAGGAAGTGTCAGGAACGGCTAGGAGACGATTTCGTCGTCGAGTTCGATGCGATCCACGGCTTGCGGATAGAAGGCGATCAGCCCCTTGATCTTCGGGATCTCGTCAATCGGATCGCGGTAACTCCAGGCGATATCCGTGGCGATCGAGCCGTCCTTCAGCCTCCCTGACCAATACGAGGCGATGCCTTTGTACGGACAGCGCGTGGTGCTGTCGGAGGCAACCAGGCGGTCGAGCCGCACATCGTCTGGATGGAGATAGTAGCGGGTCGGCAGATGGGTCTCGAACAACAGCACCGGACGCTTGCTGTCGGCGATCAACTCGCTGTCGAACCAGACGCGGACGTGACTTGAACTGCGCAGGACATCGATGCGGGCGTAAGGGTCGCGCGCATGGACGAAGACCTCTTCCTCCTCTTCGAGCCATTGGTCGACCGCGTTCCAGACGAAGGCGACACGGCCGGCAAGCGGATGCAGCTCTTCATCCGGTGGCGACACGAAGGTCCAGGCGGCATTCGCTACTTTCCGTCCGCCACTATCCAGGTCCCAGTACTGGCGTTCGCCGCCGACCTCGTGCGGATCGCGATGTCCCGAAGGCTTGAGCACCGACGGCAGCACCGAGTCAGCCGGGAAGAAATAGATCGGCAGGAAGTGGTTCGAGCGCAGCACGAGCACGTCGCGGCTGTCGGCGATGGTCTGGCCGTCGAAACGCACGCGGATGCGCTTCGGGCTGGAGAGCACATTGATGAGCCGGGGCGTGGTAGCTTCACGCGGCTGCAGCTTCGTGTTGATGACGGGGGCATTCATTGTTGCATCTCCATCTGCGATCAGGACACCGCGCGTGCATTGTCGCGCTGCTCGGCGAACCGGTTGGCCGGGCGGGCAAGGCCAAGGCGGTCGCGCAGCGTGCCGGGCTCGTACTCGGTCCGGAAAAGGCCGCGGCGCTGCAGTTCCGGCACCACTTTCTCCGCAAAGGCGTGCCAGTCCTCCGGCAGCAGCGGGAACATCAGATTGAAGCCGTCGGCGGCGCCGGCAACGAACCAGTCTTCCAACTGGTCGGCGATCTCGACAGGCGTTCCGGCGACTGTCGGGACCGAGCCGCTGTTGGAAAGGCGGCGCGCCACTTCGCGCAGGGTCAGGTTCTGCTTGGCCCATTGCCGAACGCGATTGAGCGAGGTGTGGCCACCATTGAACGTGCTTTCGTCCGGCAGCGGCGGCACCGGGCCATCCGGCGGATAGGCGGAAAGGTCGAGCCCGCTCCAGCTCGACAGAAGGTCGATGCCGACCTGATCGGGAAGCAGGGTCTGCAGATAGTCCTGACGCTCGAGCGCCTCGTCCTTCGAACCAGCAACGATCGGCAGGATACCCGGCAGGATCTTGAAGCTCTCCGGCTGCCTGCCGTGGCGGGCAAGGCGCGCGTTGATGTCCTCGCGATAGCGGACACCATCTTCCTTGGTGCTGAAGATGGCGAAGTGCGCATCGGCGTGGGCCGTCGCGAAATTCTTGCCGTCCTCCGAGGAGCCGGCCTGTACGATCAGCGGGTGGCCTTGCGGCGGCCGTGAGACGTTGAGTGGGCCGCGTACCCTGAAATGTGGTCCCTTGTGATTGATGGCGTGGACCTTGGCCGGATCGGCGAAATAGCCGGTCTCCTTGTCGATCAGCAGCGCCTCGTCTTCCCAACTGTCCCACAGCGCCTTGACGATATCGAGATACTCGCCGGCCCTCTCATAACGCAGCGCATGGTCGATGTTGCCGTCTCGCCCGAAGTTCCTGGCTTCTTCTTCCATGGCGGAGGTCACGACATTCCAGGAGGCGCGGCCCTTGCTGATATGGTCGAGCGAGGCAAAGAAGCGCGCTACGTTGTAGGGCTCGCTGTAAGAACTCGAGGCCGTGGTGATCAGGCCGATGTGCTGGGTCACGCCGGCCAGCGCAGCCAGAAGCGTCAATGGTTCCAGGCGGGCATTGGCGTAGTGGGCGACGCCGCTCTTGACCGAATCCCAGATCGATACGTGATCGGCGACGAAGATCGTGTCGATCTTGGCGCGTTCTGCGGTCTGCACGAGATCGCGATAATAATCGAAGTCGAGGATTTCGCGGCCCGGAGCACGCGGATGCCGCCACGACATGCGGTGATCGCCCTGCGGGTTGAAGAAGAACGCGCTGAGGATGATGTGACCATGCGCCATGGCTGTTGCTTCCCTTCTGCAGTCAAAAACTTCGCCGCATCGGCGGAGTTGGCGGCTGGAAAATCTCCAAACCGGCAAAAGGTTAGATTGCGCGCATATTCAATACGAGTAATTTTATAGACATTATGGATCTCACATCCGGAAGCCGTTGCCCCGGACGGCAAAGCGAGAAGAATGTGGTTCCGAAACAGACGTCATCGCCATCCGTTCTGAACATCGAACGCCTCAGCGTCAGCTATCGGTCAGGCAGTTCACTGCAGCGCGCAGTCAGCAATGTCTCGCTGACCGTTCGGCCGGGCGAGGCATTGGGCCTTGTTGGAGAGTCCGGTTCGGGCAAGAGCTCGGTGGCACTGGCGGCGTTGCGCTATCTGCCGAAACACACACAAGTGGAAGCGTCCGCACTGCAATTCCTGGGGCGCGACCTGCGAACGCTGTCGACAGAGGAGCTTCGCCGTTTACGAGGAGACCGCATCGCAGCCGTCTATCAGCACCCTGGTTCGGCACTCAATCCCAGCCTGACGATCGGCAGGCAGATCACCGAGACGATCGTGCGGCATCGCGATGCCAGCGAAAGGGATGCGAGGTTGCAGGCGACAGACCTGCTGCGTCGCGTGCGTGTCGCTGATGCGGAGCGCGTGCTCCGGCTCTATCCGCATGAACTGTCGGGTGGCATGCAGCAGCGCGCCAACATCGCGATTGCCATCGCGCTCGATCCCGCACTGCTGATCCTGGACGAGCCGACCACCGCGCTCGACGCCAGCGTGCAGTCCGAGATCATCGCGATACTGGACGATCTCCGCAGAAGCCACCAGACCAGCATCCTTCTGATCAGCCACGACATAGACCTGGTCAAACGCTGCTGTGAGCGCGTCGCGGTGATGCAGGCGGGAGCCGTCGTCGACAGCGGCAACGCCAGCACGCTGTTCGACGATCCGAGGCACTCCTATACGCAGATTCTGGTCCGCAGCATTCCGACACTGGCTTACACCAAACGCGATGGCCGTCTTGCCGAAACGGAACCATCTTCCTTCGACGTTGTCAGAGCCGTTGAAGGGCCTTCGGGTTCGGAAACCTCGAGCAACAGCCGCCAGCGTGAGGCGGTGCTCGTCTGCAAGGATATTCGCCAATCGTTCGGCGGGCAGACGGTCCTGCACGGGATCGACCTACGGATCGCCGCCGGCGAGACGTATGGGCTGATCGGTGAATCCGGTTCGGGAAAGTCGACGCTCGCAAGGATTGTCACCGGTCTGCAGCCGCCTGTCACAGGTATCGTCGAACTCTCCGGACAGGTGGCAGCCACGCGCGTGGAACGGCGCAGGCCCAGCCAGCGCCGTGACGTTCAGATGGTTTTCCAGTCACCGGACCGCACGTTGAATCCACGTCAGCGGATCAGCACAATCCTTGGTCGATCGTTGCGGCGTCTGGCCGCGCTGCCACGATCAGCCAGGGCAGAGAGAATACCGGAACTGCTTCGATCCGTGCGGCTTTCGCCTGCATTCGCCGTGCGCAGGCCGGGTGCGCTTTCCGGTGGCCAGCGCCAGCGCGCGGCGATCGCGCGTGCTTTTTCGGGCACGCCGAAGCTGGTTGTCCTGGACGAGCCGACTTCTGCCCTCGACGTCTCGGTGCAGGCGACCGTTCTCAATCTGCTCAACGACCTGCAACGCCGCGACGATACGGCATATCTGTTCATCAGCCACGATCTCAGGGTCGTGCGCTATATGGCCGACAGGATCGGTGTGCTCTACCGCGGCCGCCTTGTCGAAGAAGGGTCATCCGAGCAGATCTTCGCGGGTCCCAATCATCCATATACGCAGATGCTGCTCGCAGCCGGCGATACGGAGCCAGGTCTCGCTGAGCCTGCCCGCTTTGCTTCGGAAATCGAAACCCAGGGAGGGCAGGGCTGTGCTTTCGCTGGCCGCTGTCCGCAGGCGCAGCCCGCCTGTATGGAGGCTGAGCCGCCGGGCAGGACAGTCGCGGAAGGTCACACGATCCATTGCTGGCAGCGTGGAAGCTGACCCCAGCGTCGAGATCGCTCGCTAGTCGATCGCCATGGCTCTCTTGTGTTCAGCGACCTGTTCAAGCAGCCAGCTCTGGAACAGCGCGGCGCCCTGTTTGCTGCCTATGCTGCGGCGTTGATACAGATAGATGCCTGCCGGATAGGTGTGACGTGCCTTGAAGGGAGCGACGAGCTTGCCCTGATGCAACAGGTCTTGGGCCATCATCGTGTCGGCGAGCGCTATTCCGCCACCGTTCATCGCCTCGCGCATGATCAGCACGCAGTCGTCGAGCACGGTGCTGGATTTCGGCATCGCGTCAAAGACATCTTCCTGTTCCAGCCAGCGCTTCCACCTGTTGGTTTCGCACTCATGGATCAGGTGATGGTTGATCAGGTCGGCGGGTGATCGCAGCGGCATGGGTCCGTCGAGCAGCGCAGGCGCACAGACTGGGGTCAGCAGCAGCGGGATGAGCAGTGTCAACGCCGGGCCGGCCTTGTAGTCGAACTCGTCGACGATGGCCAAATCGAAATTGGTGCGCTTGCCCGACGTCAGGATCTCCAGGTCGACCGATGG
The DNA here is from genome assembly GCF_002858745.1 of Mesorhizobium loti. GTDB lineage: Bacteria > Pseudomonadota > Alphaproteobacteria > Rhizobiales > Rhizobiaceae > Mesorhizobium > Mesorhizobium loti_F. The sequence continues at coordinate 50,658 of NZ_PJRO01000004.1, forward strand.
ATGCTGGCGTCGAAATCCTGGCAGTCTGTCGGCAAGCCAGAGGTTCAGCACGGCGGGTACGCATAGAACCCGAAGACGCTGGGCCTTGTCGCGGCGTGTGCCGTCATGAAAGGTGACATCCTCCGTGGCGCGCCAGATGGCCTCGAAGGCTTCCGAGAGATTGCGCGCGTAGTAGGATCCCCTGGTCGTCAACGTCACCTGGCGAAACCCGCGCTCGAACAGATCCTGGCCGAGGTTTTTCTCAAGCGTGCGGATATGGCGGCTGACCGCCGATGCCGTCAGATGCAGTTCTTCCGCCGCGTCCTTGATGCTGCCGAGGCGTGCGGCAGCTTCGAAAGCACGCATGCCATTGAGTGAGGGTAGGGCCATTACCCGATCATGGGTTCTCAGCTGAGTTTTTGTCAATCGATAAGGACAAAATTGGCGTTTGAACGGCTGCGTTGTCAGCGATACCGAAGGAGCAAGAACAACTAAGTCGTCAAGTGAAAACGACTATTCGGGGCTCCGGAACTACCGTCACCATCCGGCGGACGCGGCTTCGCGCATGAACACTTCGGATCGGCGGCATCGCAGATTCCGGAGCATGTCGCGGTGGCCGCATTTTCTCTGGGCACCGACAATTTGGAGGAGATAGCCGCCTGATGCCGCAGTCGCCAGTGCCGGTCTTTGAAACGACAGAGAAGCTCCCAGCGGATGCCTCCGTCATTGTCATCCTGCAAACAGCCCGGAACGAACTGGGTTCTGCAGCAGCAGCATTGGATGCCGGGATGGGTGGGATCGTATCCCGGGCCTGTTCAGCTCCGAACGCCTTGACCGAGAGCGGCACCTGCATCGATCTTGTTCCGCCCCAAGGGGTGAGCGCGCGGCGTGTGATCGTGCTGGCGCTCGGCAAGGCGGAAACAGTGAGCGCCCTGTCGCTGACGCGCGCCGGCGGCGCCCTCGCTGCCCATCTGGAAGGCAAGGGCGAGAACGAAGCCACGCTGGTTTTCGATACCGTCGCCGGTGTTCGACTGACCGAGGCCGAGGTGCTGTCGCGCGTTGCCCTCGGCGTGCGGCTTCGCCGTTATCGGTTCGATATGCGCAACAAGCGGCCGAAAGCCGGTACTGATCAAGCCTGGCGTGTTCATCTCGTCGCAGCCAGGCAGGCTGAGTTGAAGGCGGAACTCACCCGCACGGTCGCCATCGCCGACGGCGTCGAATATGCGCGGACGCTGGTCAACCTGCCGCCGAACCATCTCCACCCCGACAATTTTGCCGATCATCTGGAGCCTTTGCATCAGGCCGGGATCGAGGTTGAGGTCCTGGACACCGCACAGCTCAAGAAACTTGGCATGAACGCGCTTCTGGCCGTTGGCGCCGGTTCGGTCCGGGCACCCAAGGTGGTGGTGCTGCAGTATCGCGGCAAGAACGCGAATGCGCAGCCGCTCGCCTTTGTCGGCAAGGGTGTTTGCTTCGATTCCGGCGGCCTTTGCATCAAGGGCGGCGCCCAGATGTTCGACATGAAGGCCGACATGGCCGGCGCTGCAGCGGTCTGCGGCCTGATGTTGGCGCTCGCCCGGCAGGACAGCCCGGTGCATGCCGTCGGCGTGCTGGGCATTGCCGAAAACCTGCCTTCGGGCACTGCGCTGAAACCCCGCGAGATCATCACCACGGCTTCCGGACAAACCGTTGAAGTGTTCGACACTGACGCGGAAGGGCGCCTGCTTTTGGCCGACTGCCTCTATTACACGGCGACGCGCTTCAAGCCGGCGGCAATGGTCGACCTCGCAACCTTGACCTACTCGGTGATGCGTGGTCTCGGCTCGATCTTCGCCGGCCTGTTCAGCACCGACGATGCCATTGCCTCGCAGATGATCGCCGCCGGTGAAACGGTGGGTGAGCGCTTCTGGCGCCTGCCGCTCGACCGCGCTTATGACGAGGGACTGCAGTCGCCTTTCGCCGATCTCAGGCACCATGCCAAGGACATGGAGGATGGCGATGCGCCGTACGCGGCGGCTTTCCTGCGCCATTTCACCGAAGAGTGCGCCTGGGTGCACCTCGATATCGCCGGCAAGGAATTGGCCGAGGAAGACGGTCCACTCGGCCGTCAGGGTGGCACCGCATTCGGTGTCCAGATGCTGGAGGAATGGGTTCGCGCTGGCAGGGCTTGACGGCCGGACGCGCGGGCTGGTGTCAAAAGGGTGGGAATACGGAATGTCGGTTGAGATCGTCGGCAAAGAAGGGCGTGCTGGTTTCAGGGGCTATGAGACCTGGTACCGGATTAGCGGCGAACTCGACGGCAACAAACCTCCAGTGGTGATCCTGCATGGCGGTCCAGGCGTCGCGCACAACTATGTCGACGCCTATAAACTGCTCGCGCGCGATGGGCGCGCTGTCGTCCATTACGACCAGCTTGGCTGCGGCAACTCGACGTTGCTGCCCGAGAAAGGCGCCGACTTCTGGACGCCGCAGCTTTTCATCGACGAACTTGAAAACCTCATCGACCATCTCGGCATCCGGGCGGGCTTCCACGTGTTGGGCCAGAGCTGGGGCGGCATGCTGGGCGCTGAATATGCGGTGCTCCAGCCGAAAGGTCTGAAATCGCTGACGATCGCCAATTCGCCGGCGTCGATGAAACTGTGGGTCGAGGAAGCCAATCGCCTGCGCGCCGACCTGCCTAGGGATGTGCAGGAAACGCTGACCCGACATGAGAAAGCCGGCACGACCGACGATCCCGAGTACCAGCAGGCGACGATGGTCTTCTACGAGCGGCATGTCTGCCGCGTGGTGCCTTTCCCGCCGGAAGTGACCGAAAGTTTTGCCCAGGTGGCGCGCAATCCCACCGTCTACAATGTGATGAACGGTCCGAACGAGTTCCACGTCATCGGCACGCTGAAGACCTGGAGCGTCATCGATCGTCTGCCTCGTGTCGACGTTCCGACGCTGATCATCTCCGGGCGGCATGACGAGGCGACGCCAGCGACCGTGCAGCCCTACAAGGACGGCATCAAGGGATCGCACTGGCAGATATTCGAACACTCCAGCCACATGCCGCATGTGGAAGAACAAGAAGAATGCATGCGGGTGGTTGGCGCATTCCTGCATCAAAACGACAACTGAAAAGGGGAATAAGAATGAAGAAATTGCTCCTGGCCGCGTCTGCGGCGACATTGCTGGCCGGTATAGGGCTTGCCCCGGCACAGGCTGAATATATCAAGGAACATCGCGGCGGCACCATTCGCCTGCTGGCTCGCTCTGCAGCGGGCACGCTTGATCCGCACATCAACTACACGGATCAGGGCTGGCAGATGTATCAGCCGGTCTATGACGGCCTCGTCGCCTTCCGCAAGGCAGAGGGCATGGACGGCTTCACCATCGTTCCCGATCTGGCCGAAGCGCTGCCGGAAGTCAGCAATGATGGCAAGACCTTCACCTTCAAGCTGCGCAAGGGCATCAAGTTTTCGAACGGCCAGGACCTGACCGTCAAGGATGTGGTCGCCTCGTTCCAACGCATCTTCAAGGTCTCCGGGCCGACCTCGGGCACTTTCTATGCCGGTATCGTCGGCGCCGACAAATGCCTGGCCGATACCAAAAGCTGCACGCTGGAGGGTGGCGTCGTTGTCGACGAAGCAGCCAGCACGGTGACCCTCAATATTGCCAAGCCCGATGCGGAATTCCTCTACAAGCTGGCACTGCCGCATGCGGTTACCCTGCCGGCTGATACACCTGCGGAAGACATGGGTTCCAAGCCCATTCCGAGCACCGGCGCTTACATGATCTCGGCCTTCGATCCGAACAAGGGCATGACCGTCTCGCGTAACCCCCATTTCAAGCAGTGGAGTGAAGAGGCCCAGCCGGACGGTTATCCTGATGTCGTGCAGTACGACTACGGCCTGTCCGAAGAGGCCGGCGTGACGGCGATCCAGAACGGCGAAGCGGACTGGATGTTCGATGCGTTGCCAAGTGACCGCCTTGTCGAGCTGGGCACGAAATTCAAGGACCAGCTCCATATCTCGCCGCTGTCGGCCTGGTGGTATGCGCCGCTCAACACTCGCCTTGCTCCCTTCGACAATGAAAAGGCTCGCCAGGCCGTGGCCTTTGCGGTCGACCGCAGCACACTGGTGAAACTCTTCGGCGGCAAGGTATTGGCGTCTCCAGTCTGCCAGGTGCTGCCGCCGGACTTCCCCGGTCATGAGGACTATTGCCCCTTCACCAAGAACCCAGGTGCGAAGTGGTCGGCTCCCGATCTCGACAAGGCCAAACAACTGGTCGAGGAATCCGGTACCAAGGGCCAGAAGGTCACCATCATCGTGGAAGACACCGCCGTGTCCCGGTCGATCGGCGTCTATCTGCAAAGCGTGCTGACCAGCATCGGTTACGTTGCCGACGTCAAGCCGATCTCGACCAACATCCAGTTCACCTACATCCAGAACACCAACAACAAGGTGCAGATGTCGGTCAGCCAGTGGTACAAGGACTATCCTGCGGCTTCTGACTTCCTCAACATCCTGTTCGGCTGCGCTTCCTTCCGCGAAGGGTCCGACGCGTCGATCAACATCTCCGGTTTCTGCGACAAGGACATCGACGCCAAGATGCAGAAGGCACTGGACCTCGGCGTGACTGACCAGGTGGCCGCGGACAAGATGTGGGCCGAGATCGACAAGCAGATCACCGACAAGGCGCCGGCCGTCGGCCTCTTCACGCCGAAGCGGCTCGACTTCGTCTCCAAGCGGGTCGGTAACTTCAAGTTCAACCGGCAGTTCAACTGGATGATCACCCAGTCCTGGGTGCAGTGACGATCAGCAGGGGCGCCGCCGTGTCGAACGAAGCCGTTGCCATGCCGCGCAAGTCGCGAGGACCCTGGGCCCTCGCTTTTGCAAAGCTGAAACGCAATCGCGCTGCGATGGCGTCCCTGGCCATTTTCCTGCTTATCCTGATCGCCTGCCTCAGTGCGCCCTTGTACGCGCGCTGGGCAGGTGTCGATCCGTTTTCCTCGACGCTCGACGCCGTCATCCAGATCGACGGCGCCGAGGTCCCGGTGATGGAACAATCGACGGAAGGGCTGGGCCTCGGCTACACGCCGCTCGGCCCGACCTGGCGGCTCGGCAACTACTTCCTCGGCGCCGACAGCCAGGGGCGTGACGTCATGGCGAGGCTGCTCTACGGCGGCCTCAACTCGCTGTTCATCGCGGGCGCCGCCACCATCTTCACCCTGATCTTCGGCACCTCCGCAGGATTGGTGGCGGGTTACTTCGGCGGCGTGACCGACACTATTCTGTCGCGCTTCCTCGATGTGCTGTGGGCGTTCCCGATCTATCTGCTGGCGATTTCGCTTTCTATCGTCATGATCGCGCAAGGCATCACAATCGGGCCGATCACCATCGAATCCGGCAGCCTTTGGCTGCCCGTCATCATCATCGGCATTGTTTACGTGCCCTACGTGGCGCGCCCCATTCGCGGCCAGGTCCTGTCGCTCCGCAACAGCGAGTTCGTGCTGGCAGCCATCAATCTCGGCGTGCCGGGTTCGCGCATCCTGTGGCGCGATATCCTGCCCAACATCACCACTACTCTGATCGTCTTCGTGCCGCTGATGATGGCACTCAACATGCTGACGGAATCGGCGCTTTCCTTCCTGTCGATCGGCGTGCAGCCACCGGACGCCAGCTGGGGCACCATCATCCAGGACGGACAGGCTCTGCTCTATACGCGCCCGATCGTCGCCCTGGCGCCCGGTATCGCAATTGCCATTTCCGTCATGGCACTCAATGTCTTCGGCGATGGCCTGCGCGACGCGCTCGACCCGCGCTCCAAAGTTCAACTGGGGCGCGACTGATGATCTACGCGATCCTGCGCCGCTTTGGTCAGATGCTGTTCGTGATGTTCGGCATCTCGGTCATCGTCTTCTTGATCTTCTTTGCAACGCCGGGCTCTGATCCGGCGGCTCGCATCGCCGGCCGCAACGCCTCGCCGGAAGTGCTGGAAGCGGTCCGCCACAATTTCGGTTTCGACCGCCCGCTCTATGTGCAGTACGGGCTGATGATGAAGAAGATCTTCGTCACCGGCGATCTGACCTCGTTCGTCAACCGCGGCTGGAAAGTTGTGCCGGCCGTGCTGGATTCGATCCCGGTGACACTCTCGCTTGTCTTCGGGGCGGCGGTGCTGTGGGTGGTGGTCTCGATCGTCATCGGCATCGTTGCCGCCGCCACGCGCGACAGCTGGGTGGACAAGCTTTTGATGGCGCTGGGGCTGCTCGGCATTTCCATGCCCGTCTACTGGCTTGGCGAGGTCATGAACCTCATGACCCAGAGCCGCTATCACGATACCTGGCTGTTTTCCTGGGTGCCGCCGCTTGGCTACAAGAACTTCTCCGATGATCCAAAGGGCTGGTTCCTGACCCTGGTGATCCCGTGGATCACGCTCGCCATCCTCTACATCGGCATCTACGGCCGCGTGCTGCGGGCGGCGATCATCGAGTCGATGCAGGAAGACTACATCCGCACCGCCCGAGCCAAGGGCCTGTCCGAAACGCGCATTATGCTGCGCCATGCGCTGCGCACCTCGCTGATCGCCTTCGTCACTTTGTTCGGCCTGGATTTCGGCGCGCTGGTCGGAGGCTCCGCCTTGTTGACGGAGGTTGTTTTCGGCCTGCACGGCATCGGCAAGCTCACCTATGACGCGCTGCAGAACCTGGATCTGCCGATGATCATGGCCACGGTCATGTACGCGTCGATGTTCGTTGTCGTGGCCAATGCGGTAGTAGATTTCATCTACATCCTTCTCGACCCGCGCGTGAGGACATCATGATGCTGTCGGTACGCGACCTCAGGGTTTCCTTCCGCACGCATGAGGGGCTGGTGCGGGCCATCGACGGCGTCTCCTTCGATCTCAACGAGGGCGAGATCCTCGGTGTCGTCGGTGAATCCGGCTCGGGCAAGACCGTTTCGCTGCTCGCCGTCATGGGCCTGATCACCGACCCCAATGCGGTCATCGAGGGTTCGATCCGCTACAAGGAACGCGAGCTGGTGGGATTGCCGGCGAAGGAACTCCGCCGCCTGCGCGGCAACGAGATCGCCATGATCTTCCAGGATCCGATGACGGCGCTGACACCGGTCTATACGATCGGCTGGCAGATCGCCGAGCAGATCCGCGCCCACAAGCGCGTCAGCAAATCCCAGGCGCTGGAGCGGGTGGAAGAACTGCTGGCGGAGGTCAACTTCCCCAATCCGCGCGAAGCGATGTCGCGTTATCCGCACCAGCTTTCGGGCGGCATGCGGCAGCGCGCCGTGATCGCGATGGCCTTGTCGTGCAACCCGGCGCTGCTGGTGGCGGACGAACCGACCACCGCTCTCGACGTGACGGTGCAGGCGGGCATTCTCGACCTCGTGCGCAAGCTGCGCACGACCCACAATTCGGCTGTCGTCTTCATCACGCACGACATGGGCGTGGTTTCGGAACTCGCCGACAGGGTGATGGTCATGTATGCGGGGCGTGTGGTCGAGCGCGGCAGCCGCACCGAGCTCTTTTCCGCTCCACAGCACCCCTATACGCGCGCGCTGCTGGGGTCTATCCCACCACTCACGGGAGAGAAGCCGCGTCGCCTGCCGGCAATTCCCGGCTCTCCGCCATCGCTGTTGCGCCTGCCCGAGGGGTGCGCCTTCGGTCCGCGCTGTCCTGTTAACTACGAACCTTGCAGGACCGGCAAGCCCACTCTAGGCGACGGCGGCCATGCCGCCGCGTGTTTCCGGGTGCAGGCATGAGCGGACAGATGATCGACAAAGACCAGCCAATCCTCGAGACGCGCGAGCTCAGCAAACGCTTCTCGATCGGCACGCGCTTTTCATCGCAAGGTAAACGAACCGTCCATGCCGTCGACAATGTCTCGCTGACGGTTCGGCGCGGCGAAACCGTCGGCCTGGTCGGGGAGTCCGGATGCGGCAAGTCCACCTTGGCGCGCTGCCTTGTCCGGCTCTACGACATCACCGATGGCCGCTTGCTTTTCGAAGGGGACGACATCACCGGCAAATCGCTGACTGAATTGAGACCGTTCCGGCGCCGCTTGCAGATGGTGTTTCAGGATCCGTCGGCCTCGCTCAATCCTCGGCGTCGGGTCGGGGATCTTGTTGCGGAGCCGCTGCGCATCCACACCGACCTGTCTTCTCGGGAAATCTCCAAACGGGTCGCGGAACTGTTCGACCTCGTCGGGCTGCTGCCGGATCACGTCATGCGCTACCCGCACGAATTCTCCGGCGGCCAGCGCCAGCGTGTCGGTATCGCGCGCGCCATCGCGCTCAATCCCGACCTCGTCGTGCTGGACGAACCGGTTTCGGCGCTCGATGTGTCGGTGCAGGCGCAGATCGTCAACCTGTTGGCCGACCTCCAGGAGAAACTCAAACTCACCTACATCTTCATTGCCCACGATCTGTCGATCGTACGCCAGGTCTCGACCCGTATCGCCGTCATGTATCTGGGGTCGATCGTGGAGGAAGGGCCGGCGGAAGAGCTGTTTGCAACGCCTGCTCATCCCTACAGCCAGGCACTGATCTCGGCCGTACCCGTTGTCGAAACGACACCAGCTGGAACACGCAAGCGCATCATTCTGACCGGCGACGTGCCAAGCCCGCTCAAGCCGCCATCCGGGTGCCGCTTCCACCCTAGATGTCCGATCGCGGCGGACCGTTGTCGTACGGAACGACCGCAACTCACCGAACATCGTTCCGGCCGAAAGGTCGCCTGCCATTTCCCGACGCTCGCCGCCTCGGACGGATAGCGCCGGGCAATTCCAGGAAAAGTGCGTAGCGGTTTTCGTCCGGGATTGCGCAAAAACAAAGAGTTAGAGCGTTTCCGCGTTTCCGGAAAACCGGAAACTCTCTAGGCTCCTGCCTCGCGCACCAGCACTCTAAGGACCTGCCGCCAAGCGCGGGCCAGCAGGCTTTCCGCTTGCCCGTTGAGGATCAGAACCCCACGCCAGGTCTGGCTCGGTCCCTGCTTGAAGTCAGCCACTCGTGCTGTCACGGCATATTCCGCCGAGGTCGGCGCCAGTCGCTTGTTGTCGGTCTGATGTACGGCAATGGGCCCGCCGAACTGAGAGGTCAGTTGCGGTATATCGAGCTCTTGCGCTCCGGCAATCGCAACGGACACCAGCACGACCTTCGCCTTCGGCTGGGTCAAGTCGTCGGGGATGAACCAGCCCGTCGCTCCGTTCTCGATACGGGCGCGGTCATTGCCGGACACATAGCCGCGGACGATCGCTCCAGTGTCGGATGAGAGGAAGGCAAGCTGCTCCTTGCGCGACACCCATTGTCCGACGGCGATTTCAGCGTTCAGATCGGCGATCCGGCCGTCGAAAGGCGCCCGAACGACCAGCCTGTCCTCGCGCTGCTGCAGTCCGTCACGCTTGGCGATCAGGCTGCTCAACTGTGTCATGATCACGCCGCGGGCGGCCAGGTCCTCTGCTTCTGAACCGATGCGGGCGATACGCTGTTCGGCGAGGTCGATTCCCTTCTCCGCGAGTTTGCGTTCCTGAGCCAGGGCGGGTGCGGAAATCACAAAGAGCACATCGCCCTTGCGCACCAGGTCGCCGCGCCTGACATTGATTGCATCGATGTGCCCGGCTTCCTGCGAAAAAAGGCGAACGAAGGCCTCCGGCAGGATCAGTGCCGGTGCACTGATCCGGGTGGAAAGCGGCATGGCCGCAAGTGCTATCAGCGCGAGGACGATCGCAAAGGTGACATAGGTTCGACGGCCCGCCAGTATCGTTCGGCGCATGCCCCACCACTCCCTGACTTCGGCCCACACCGGGCGGATCATGAAGAAGCCGATTTCAACGGCAAACAGCATCACGCCGACCAGCTTGATCGTGAAATGATAGACCAGCAGCGCGATGCCCAGATAAAGACTGATGCGGTAGATCACCGTGCAGAGCGCATAGATCGTGACGATCGCATCGAAGCGTGGCGGAAACGGCTCCGGCGCGGGATTTCCGAACCCGAACAGGAATTCACGCAAGCGCCAGCGCAGATGCCGGAACGCGCGCGGCTGCAGGTTCTCGATCCCCAGCAGATCCGCCAGCATGTAATAGCCGTCGAAACGCATGAACGGGTTGATGTTGACGAGGAGGCTCAGGATCCAGCCCGTCGCGGAAAGGACGAAAACGGCGCTGCGCAGCGGACCGTCCGGCAGGAATACCCAGAAGAACAGCGCGAGTGCCGCGACGCAAAGTTCAGTGATGACGCCGGCGGAATCGATCATCATGCGCTGGCGCCGCGACCTGAGTTTCCAGGCCTCGGTCACATCCGTGTAGAGTAGGGGCATCATCACCATGAAGGCGATGCCCATCGTGGGCACGCGGCAGCCATGCCGATGCGCGACATAGGCGTGGCCAAGTTCGTGCAGCGATTTGATCAGGACGATCGAGACAAGCGAGACTGCGGCCCCTTCGAAGGAAAAGACGTAGGAAAACGTGCCGACGAATTCCTCCCACTGCCGGGAGACCAGGTAGAGGCCGGCAAGGCCGATGATCGTCACGAACAGCAGGAAGCCGCGACTGAAGAGCGGCGCGACATAGCGCCATGTTGCCTGGATGAATTTCTCGGGCCGTACCAGCGGGATCTTGAAGAACAGGTAGTTGTGGATCAGTTGCATGAACCACGAATGGTGTCGGCGCGACGCTTCATAGAGCCCGCGCCAGGAACCCACGGGTTGTGCGAGAAAGAAGTTGGCTTCCAGCAGGCGCAGCACCATGCCGACTTCCTCGGTGTCGGTATGTCGGCCAAATCGGGCACCGAGCGTCTTGTTTAGAGAACCGATCGTCGGGCTGCGGTTCCAGACCGAAAGCAGCTGGAACATCTCATAGGTGACGCGGAAGAAACGGTTGCGCAACGGGTCGAGCACGATCCAGACCGGTTCGCCGGAATAGCTGGTGCCGCCGCGCATGACCTGCAGGTCCTCGCGCAGCCTGGGCAAGGGGATGTCGGATGGGTTCATAGGCCCAGCCGTTGCCTGATCGCGGCGATGGGGCGGCGGAACAGGTAATAGGCGAGTGGCACCTTGTCGCCGGAAACCTGCGCAGTGCCGCGAATGCCAAGCCGGAGCTTGTCTGGCTTTTCCTCAATTGTCGCATAGATCCGGTAGGCAAGCACATTGCCTTCGATCAACTGCGCTTCATAGGACGCCGTGCGCACATGCGCGGTCAAGGGCCGTAGCGGATCGGAATCCAGAAATGCACGCACTTTTGCGCCCGGCGTGACCGCGACCGCATCGGCGACCGGCACGTCGATACGGATCTGGACGTTGTCGGGATTGGCGATCTCCATGATACGCTCTCCCGTCGTTACCGGGCGGCCGATCCAATCGCGTTTGTCCGTGAAAATGGCCACGCCCGGGATGGGGGCTGTCACCAGGCTGCGCTGGAGAAGGTCCGACGCATAGTCCCTCTTGGCCGTGGCGAGCGACAGCTCGGTACGCGTCACGGCCAGGTCGCCACGCGATTTGGGATCGGCGATGGCGGCCTGGGAAACCTGCTTGAGTTTGGCCTCCGCAACCATCACGTCCTGTTCGGCAACAGCGAGCTCGTTGCGCAGGGCGGTATCCGACATGCGAAAAAGCAGCTGGCCTTGCTGGACGCTGGCGTTGGGGTCGACCGTGATCGCCTCGACGACACCGTCGATCGGGGCCGCCACGACCCGCGGCTCGACAGGCGCGACTTCCGCTGGTGCGAGAACCGTCAGCGGTACCGGAATGAACCCCGCAGCGACGAGCATCAAGGCTGCTGCTGCAAGCCATGGCTTGATCGAGACGCGCCGGCGGAGCCGGCGTTCACCGGTCAGTGCCGTCCATGCGTGGGCATAGGTGTCGGCCAACCGGGCGGCCACCACCAGATCGCCTTCGTTCCAAGGCACTTCGCGCGCCAGCAGCATGCCACCGAACACGCGGCCGGTTCGCAACCTGAACGGCAACCAGAGTAGGAAACGATAGGGATAGGCCTTGTGCTCTTCGTCGCCGGGCGGACAATAGGCCGGCAGGACGAATTCGCGCTTGCCATCGAGACCGGCATCGGCTTCCAGAGCCAGGGTAACGGTTTCGATCCAGCGGATGCGCGGTGAATCCCGTTCGACTTTTCCGATCGAGGAAACGGCCTCGACACGGTGCCGCGTTCCTTTGGCCCTAAAAACAAAGATTTGCCGTGCCCGCGTGAGCCTGAGCGTGTCGTTGGCGATCAGAAAGACCAGCTCGCCGACCGTTTCGCAGCGCCTGGCGTCGGCTTCGATCTTCAAAAGCAGGTCAAATGCCTGCTGGTTCTGCGGTTGCGGCGGGTTTGATGCGGCCTTGGTCTGGATCAAGGCCGGTCCGGTCAGATTGCGCTGGACGTTTTTCTCAGCCATCGGGAGCCTTGAAGCTTGCCGGGCCGCTCATTCCGGGCAAAACACCAGCCGGCTCGCCGGTAAAACGGCCGATGACTTTCACTGTCTGGCTGACGGGATCGACCACCGCCGAAACCCGCTGGACCTCGGCCGGCAGAACCTGACCTGTTTCCTCGATCTTGAGTTCGAAACCGACGCCCGGCTTCAGCCATTTGAGCCATTGTGACGGCAGCAGGATCTCGATTTCCAACTGTGACTGACCGACGATCTGCATGATGGGCTGGGTGCGGTCGGGTATTTCGTAGGCATGCGCCCGCATGACGGCGACGCGGCCATCGAATGGCGCCTTGATGGTGCAGCGGGAGAACTTGCTCCGATAGGCTTCCAGTGCGGCAGAGGCCTGATCCGCCTTGGCCTTCGACAGCGCCACTTCGAACTTGCCGGCAGCATTCAGCTTGGCCAGCCGGGCGTTGTTTTCATAGGTGATCTGTTCGGCCCTGAGTTGCGCTTCGGCTGATTTCATTTCGGCGGCGAGGTCGCCGCAGTCGAAGGTGGCGAGGATGTCACCGCGCTTGAAGGCCTGCCCTTCGCGAAACGGCAACGTCTCGACCCGAAAACCAAGATCCGTGGATATCCAGGCTTCATCGATCGAACGCACGATCCCGCGAGACGAGGTTTCTTCGCCCTGGGAAAGGGTCGGCAGGGCAAGCATAAAACCTGCAACCAGCGTTAGGATGCGGGCGCAACGTGATGCAAGCATCGACAAGCTCCTCCTCCGGTTCTTGCCATCCGGCGCTACCAGCGCATCGGCCCGAAAATCGGAATCGATTTTCGGAAAAGCACGAAGCGTCGATTCAACGTGTTAGCGCGTCCTTGCGCATCCATTCGGACGCGCGGTGCTACTGCAGGCCGGCGACCTCCAGCCTGGCCTTGGTTCCCTCCTGGGTCCACATGCCTTTGAGTTTTTCCGCTATGACGGCAACGCTTGCATTGGTGTTCAAATCCCGCGGGAAGGGATCCAGACCCAGCGAGGCGTAGACGTTTGCGTAGGCGTTCTGCAGATCGGCATAGGCCATGTCGAACTTGGCATCGGCCAGCAGAGCATTCATCTCTTCGCGGATCAAAATCTGCTGGCTTGTCTTCTGCGCCTCTGTTTCCGATCTCACCTGCTTGAGGATGCGGTGGGAGACATTGGAAAGCGCGGCCGCCGTGCCGTAGGACTTTCGCTGATGTGCATAACGAACACGGCTGATGTGAACCTGCGTCATGATTGCCATGGCGACCGAAAGCGACCTCGCGTCGAGAGCGTCGCCTTGAGCTGCGACCTTTTTCATGACGACCGGCATGGTTGCCAGCTTCATGAGGTTCCAGCTGACCTTGGCTCCCCACGATATCCAGTCATTCGACGCGATGAACTTGTTGGAATCGTAGTTTACGCCGGCATAGAGGTTGAAGTTCGGAAGCAGTTCGAGAAGTGCCGCATCTACTTCCTTGTCGTTGATGCGCATGCGATAGGCGACTTCGCGCATCTCTGGACGGTTAGTCGCTGCAACCTGAAACAGATCGCCGACCTTGTCGGGTAATCCCAGTTTTGTCGGCCGGCGACTGGGGACGGCCAGAGTGTATTTCGAGCCGGGCTTTACATTCATCAGCGCCGCCAGCTGGCTCTTGGCGACCTGCAGTTCGCCTTCCAGAAGTTCGATCTCGCGCTGGATCTGGATCAGTTCGCGTTCATAGGTCAAGGCTACGAGAGGCGAGCTTTCCGCACTGTTGGCCAGCCGCCGCGTATCTCTTAACGCACCGGCGATGCGCCCCTGCAGTGCATGCATGCGCCCGACGAGACGCTCATAGCTGGCGGCCCGCCAATAGGCGGTGCGCACGTCCTCGATCACCCGATTGACGATCTTGCGCTTCATCTCCTCCTGGATGAGCGCTTCGTCGGCGGCTTGCTTGGCGCGCACATAGGAAAGACCGAAATCAAGGATGTTCCACGAGAAGGTGAGGTCGTCGCTGAAGATATCCTTGTCGCGCGTCGACGGTGTGCTTGCGTCCGCTTCGTTGCGGCCGGCATAACCCGAACTGGCCACCAGTTTGGGCAGGGCAGAGTAGTTCGCCAGATCGAGTTCACGGACCTTCAGAGCGGCCTCCATGATCTCGACTTTCGTATCCAGGTTGTATTTGAGCGCGCGCGCCATGGCCTCATAGAGGCTGATGGGACCACTGACCGGTTCCTGGTCCGCTGTCGCCCGAACAAGTCGCTCATTCGCGAAGGCCAGGGTCTGGTCCTTCGACAGAGGCTCGATCTTGATCGCACAGCCCGCCGCCAGAAAACCGGCGGATAGTGCCACTATCCCCATCTTCAATGTGCCGAACCCCGGATCTGCCCCGCCCGCCCGAGCTAAGCCCGTCCCGATTCGTTACAGGAACAGACTTACCGTGTCTTCGCGGCGGTCCGCAATCGAAAAACCGCAACGGAATGAACGACAAAAATACAGGTTTGCTGTTCTCCATGATTTGGCTTGAGGATTTTCTGGAGCTGGTTCAAGTTAGGCTTGCTAAGCGGGTGATTTTCAATCGAATCACCGGCATTTGTTGTCGGGTGGGCGCCTGGTAACAGATGGGCGAGGGGCTTAACTTCAAGGGGCGCTAATATAGCGTCCCTGCGGGTGCGGCCATGAATGAACGTCCTCGTCATCCGAGCTCCAGCACAGCCGGCGATCCGGCTGGTTCCCGCAAATCCTGGAACCGTCTTTCTATATCGCTCATGGAGCTCGAGCAGCGCATCGCATTTGACGCGGCAGGCGCAGCCACGGTCGAGAAAACGCAACAAGCCGACACGGAGCCGGCGGCCCCTGTCAGAGATCAGCAGGAGGGCGCTGCCGATATAGATCACGCGGCGCTGGTGGAAGCTCTAAAGCAACCAGTGGATGTGAGCAGCGAAACGCAGCCACTGGATGTATCGCAGGCCGATCATCCGACCCAGGTCGTCTTCGTCGACAGCTCGGTGCCCGATTACGACAAGCTTCTGCAGAATATCGGGGGTGACTACGAAGTCGTCGTTCTCGATGCCAATCAGGATGGGGTCGAGCAGATGGCCAATGTCCTGAAGGACATGAAGGACGTTGAGGCCATCCACATCATCTCGCACGGCAGCCAGGGCAGTTTGAGCCTCGGATCGGCGACGGTGACCGCCAATTCGATGATGGGGGAATATGCGGATGAGTTTCGAGGCCTGCGCTCATCGCTGAGCGAGGACGCCGATATACTGATCTACGGATGCGATTTCGCGGAAGGCGAAACCGGGGCTGTTGCTGCGGACATGATGGGGCGTCTTACCGGTGCCGACATCGCGGCTTCCGATGATCGCACCGGCGCGGCCGCGCTTGGAGGCGACTGGGATCTCGAATATCGCTTCGGCGACGTCACGACCGACCTGGCGGTGAACCGGGACACGCAGGACAGCTTTGCCGACCTGCTGACAGCGCCGGCATCGACCGGTGACGGCGCGCTTCTCATCTCGGTCAACAAGACGATCTACAGCGTCGATGTCCTGACCGGTAAAGCCACCGCTCTCACGACGGTGCCGGCGACGGTCGGTGGCATAGCCGTCAGTGCCACCATCAATTCGCTGGCGGTCGATCAGGCCAACGGCTTGATCTACTACACCGACAGCGATGGCGTGGCCACGAATCGCGCGCTGTTTGCGTATGATTACATCAACAACACCCACATCGTCATTGATAGCAATCTTACCGACAATGGCGCCGGGGCGAGCATCACGGTTGGAACGACGGGTGTCGGCAGCGGTGCTGCTGCGTTCTACAATGGAGCACTCTATCTCGGTGTAGAAAACATCACCGGCGCCAACGATCAGATATTCAAGATTACCTTCACCAACGGCGGACGCACGGTCAGCACCGCTTCGACCTTCGGCGCGCAGATAACGGCGACCAATGACTGGGGCGATTTCGCCATCGACAGCGCCAACAACGCATTGCTGAGCATCTCCGGAACGACGGTCACCCGCTACAGCCTGGTCGATGGGACAAGTCCGGGGAGCTACACCATCAGCGTTACGGGCGCCCAGGGCGGTGGCGATCTCAACGGCAACACCTACCTCGTCGGCAATGTCATCCAGCGTATCAATCCGCTCACCGGCGCGACGGTAGGGTCTGCGGTAACGGTCACCACCAACGGCTCGACGGCATTGACGGGCGCCAGCGATGCCACGACCTGGACACCTGCCACCGGCAGCATCGGCGACAAGATATTCGATGACAACAATTCGAATGGAACTTTCGACGCCGGTGATGTCGGACTCGGCAACGTCACCGTGCAACTGATCGATGATATCGATGGCGACGGCGTGGTGGATGCGGGCGAGCGGGTATTGGCCACCGATACCACGGATGCCAACGGCAACTATCTCTTCACCAACGTGTTGCCCGGACAATACATCGTCCGCGTCACCGACGCGAACGGCGTCGTCAATTCTGCGCCATCGACAACCGGTGGCTTGACCAGGACTGCCAGCCTGGCGCTGATCGGTGCCAGTTCCCTTGCAGCCGATTTCGGTTTCGCCGTGGCTGCCCCGATCGTGGATCTGAATTCGGGCCTGACCACATCCGACGTCGTTACCAATGGTGGCTTCTCCGGCACGACGGGTTGGGTTGTTGGTGGCACAGGTGGGACAACATCCAACGGCTTCGCGTGGACGACAGACAATTCGACCGGGACGTTGACGCAGTCCGGAATCAGTGGCTGGAATCTGGGACAGGCGCCCTCCGGTTCCGCTCAACTTGTCTTCGATTTCGGCTGGAACAACGGCAGCCCTGACAACAGCTCCGTTGCAACGCTCGAGATATCCGTCGGCGGCGTCATCTACGCGCGCATCACCTCGGGGGCATCGGGGTCGACCACCGCCACGATTGCTTACCTGAACGGCGCTACAGGCAGTCCGGCAACGGTCACTGCGACGACGTTCGGGTCCTGGACGACGGTCCCGATCACCATCAACCTGCCCACAACGGTTTCGGCCACCGGTGATCTGCAGTTTTCGTACAATTCCGGCGGCAATATTCTGATACCCGGCCGCGACGACTTCTTCATCGACAACGTACGCGCATTGACTTTGGTCGATGCAACGGCCGGTGTGGATTTCGCGACGTCCTATACCGAGAACGGTGCCGGCGTATCGATTTCCGACACCGACAATACCGTCCGCGATTCCGACAGCGCCAACATGCGCTCGGCCACGATCGTGCTGACGAATGCCCTTGCCGGAGATGTGCTCAATGTGGGTTCCCTGCCGGCAGGTATCAGCGCGGTGACGGATACATCCGTGGCTGGGCAGATCACGATCAGGCTGACCGGCGTCGCGAGCAAGGCGGACTATGCCACCGCCATTCGTGCCATTACCTTCTCCAACACTGGTGACAACCCGTCGGCGACCAACCGTATCATCAACGTCACCGTCAACGATGGAGCACAGAACTCTGCCGTTGCAACAACCACGATCACAGTCGCCGCGGTCAACGACGCGCCGGTGAACAGCCTTCCTGGTTCCGGCTGGACCACCAACGAAGACACCAGTGTCGCGCTCAATGGGTTGTCGATAGCGGACCCGGATGTCGGCAGCAGCGCCGTAACCGTCACATTGTCCGTCGGCTCCGGCACACTGTCGGCTGCTTCCGCCGGTGGAGTGACGGTGTCGGGTTCCGGCACCGGCACAGTCGTGCTTTCAGGCACGCTTGCGAACATCAACGCCTATCTGGCCACGGCCTCGGCCCCCGTCTATACGCCCGTTGCCAACGCCAACGGCCCCATTACGCTGACCATGGTCACCAATGACGGCGGCAACACCGGCACCGGCGGCGTGCTCACCGACACCGATGTCCGCACTATCACCATCACGCCCATCAACGATGCGCCTACGGTCGATCTCAACGGCGATCCCGCGGTGAGCGTCCCGGTGTCGAATGGCGGCGTGTTTTCGCAACCGAGTGTCGATGCTGGCGCCGAACGGACGAACACGCTCACATTTACCGTGGTCAGCAACCAGCTCGCCGATCAGACCCGCGCCGTCGTGGCCATGACGACGGTGGACGATGCCTTCCGCATTGTCATCAATGGCAGGGCGATCACGTCGGGTGCCATTGGGGTCGATGCCGGCAATGCCGCCGCCACGCGTCTGACATTTGCCGATGGAAGCTCGGTCGTGAGCGGATGGGTGGCCAACTCGAACGGCCTGGCTCGTGTCGAGGTGCGGATCACCGAAGCGGGCATAGAGTTCTGGGGAACACGCACATCCACGTCGACGGCTCTGGAGCAACTGTTCTATCCCACCGGTACGGGTGGATTGCTTGCCCTCCCGGATTTCATCGCCGGAGCAAACACGATCGTCATCGCCAATCCCGACGGCAGCGGACCGGAATCGATCAGCGGCGTGGTGACCGTGACGACGCAGGATGTCGACTTTTCCTCCACCTACACAGAGGGCGGAGCAGGGGCGGCGATCGCGGATCTCGACAGGGTCGTGGGTGATATCGACGACACCAACATGGAGTCGGCGTCGATCATCATCACCAATGGCAAGGTCGGTGATATCCTTTCCGTGACGGGTGGTTTACCTGCGGGCATAACGGCAAACTGGAACGCGGCGACCTTCACGCTCACACTGACAGGATCGGCCACCAAGGCTGCCTATGAGGCAGCCATCGGCCAGATTCGCTATTCGTCCACGTCCGACAATCCCACTTTGGGCGGCAGTGCGACGTCGAGAACCATCAATGTCACGGTCAACGACGGTGACATCAACTCGAATACGGCGGTTGCCACGATCGCCATCACAGCGGTCAATGACGCCCCGGTCAACACCTTGCCGTCCGGTGGGTGGACGACGAACGAGGATACCAGCGTCACGCTTACCGGGCTGGCGGTGACCGATCTCGATGCCAATGGCGGCACCATCACGGTAACGCTCTCGGTCGGCTCCGGAACCTTGAATGCCCTGGCCGGAGGTGGGGTCGGGGTGTCCGGTTCCGGCACCGCGACCGTTACGCTGACCGGCACGCTGACTGCGATCAACGCCTATCTGGCGTCGGCTTCCGCGCCGGTCTACGTGCCGGTAGCCGACGCGAATGGCCCGGTCACGCTGACCATGACCACCAACGACGCAGGCAACACCGGCACAGGCGGACCGCTGACCGATATCGATACCGCGACCATAACCATTGTTCCGGTCAATGACGCACCGGTTCTCGATCTCGATGCCTCGGGGGCGGGAACCGGGTTCTCTACCACCTATACCGAAAACGGCGCCGGCGTCGCGATTGCCGATACCGACAGCCTGATCACCGATATCGACAGCGTCAACATGGCGTCGGCAACCGTGGTCATCGCCAACGGGCAGGCCGGCGACGTGCTTTCGATCGCGGGCACACTGCCGGCTGGCATCACGGCTGTCTGGAATCCGGCAACCTTCACTTTGACGTTGAGCGGTTCAGCCACCAAGGCGGCGTACGAAACGGCGCTGGAGCAAGTGCGCTACGCTTCGACGTCGGAGAACCCATCCACGACACCTCGCACCGTCAGCGTTACCGTCAATGACGGCGCGGCCAACTCGAACACCGCGATTGCGACGGTCAACGTCATTGCCGTCAATGATGCGCCGGTGAACACCGTTCCGGGGCCTGCGAGCGTTGCGGAAGATGTGCTGACCGCCATTTCCGGCATTTCGGTCGCCGATGTCGACAATGGCACGGTGACGGTGACCCTCTCGGTCGCCAATGGCACGCTTTCGCCTTCGGTCATCGCTGGAACGGTGACTGGCAACAACACCACGACCGTAACGATCTCCGGGACGGTTGCCGAAGTGAACAGCGTGCTCGCCTCGCTGCGCTATCAGGGCAATGCCGACTACAACGGCAGCGATACATTGACGGTCGCGACTTCGGACGGTGCGCTGAGCGATACTGATACGGTCGCGATTACGGTGACGCCGGTTGCCGACATCGTTGCCGACAATGTCGCGACTAGTGAAGACACGCCGATCAGCTTCAACGCCATCACCGGAACCAATGGCGCCTCGGCGGATAATTTCGAGAATGCCGGCCGTGCGATCACGGCGGTGACGCAGCCACCGGCAGGGCAGGGGGCCGTCGCCTTCAACGCCGACGGCACCATCACCTATACTCCGGCGGCGAATTTCAACGGGATCACGTCCTTCACCTATACGGTGACATCCGGCGGCGTCACCGAAACCGCCACTGTTACGGTCACCGTGAATGCCGTCAACGATGCACCGGTCAACACCCTGCCGGCATTGGGCTGGACAACGAACGAAGACACGGCGGCAGCGCTGACTGGCCTCTTCGTTTCCGATCCGGATGCCGGAACCGGGATCATCACCGTCAGGCTCGATGTCGGTTCCGGCACGCTGGCTGCTTCCGGCGGCGGTGGGGTTGCCATATCCGGCTCGGGCAGCAGCGCGCTGACACTTACCGGTACGCTGGCTGACATCAACGCTTACCTTGCCTCGGCATCTGCGCCGATATTTACGCCGGTTGCCAATGCGAATGGCTCGGTCACACTGACGATGACCACCAATGACGGTGGCAATACAGGTACGGGCGGCGCGCTCACCGACGTCGACACCCGCACGATCACTGTCGCGGCCGTCAATGACGCGCCGGTGAACACCATGCCGGTGAGTTATGCCACAAACGAGGACACCGGCCTTGGCCTGACAGGTTTGCAGATCGCCGACGTTGACGCCGCAAGCGGCACCATGACTGTGGTTCTGACCGTCTCTTCCGGAAGTCTCACAGCCACCGCCGGCGGCAGCGTGACTGTGGCAGGTTCCGGAACGTCGTCCATCACTCTGACGGGAACGCTGTCCAACATCAACGCCTTCCTGGCAGGCGCCTCGCGCCCGACATTCATTCCCGCCGCTGACTTCAGCGGCGCGGTCTCGTTGACGATGACGACCAGTGACGGCGGAAACACCGGCGCGGGCGGCGTGCTGAGCGACACCGATACGCGTACGATCACGGTCAATCCGGTCAATGATGTACCGGTCCTGGATCTGGACGCCTCCGGCGCGGGTACAGGCTATTCGACGAGCTACACCGAAAACGGCGCTGGCGTTGCGATCGTGGATATCGATCGCCTGATCACCGATGTCGACAGCGCCAACATGGCATCGGCAACGATCGTCATTTCCAACGGCCAATCCGGCGACCTCCTGTCTGTCGCCGGTGCATTGCCGGCAGGCATCACGGCTTCCTGGAATCCGGCAACCTTCACCTTGACCCTGACTGGCTCTGCCAGCAAGGCCGCTTACGAGACGGCACTTGAGCAGGTTCGCTATTCGTCGACATCCGACGATCCCTCGACGGCCGCCCGCACGATCAACCTCGTGGTCAACGATGGAAGCGCCGATTCAAACGTTGCGGTCGCGACCGTTTCGGTAACGGCGGTCAACGATGCGCCGGTCAACACGCTTCCCGCTGCCGGGTGGACGGCTGACGAAGACACGGTCCTGTCTCTCACTGGACTGTCGGTGAGCGATCCCGACGCAGGCACGAATCCCGTTACTGTTACCCTCAGCGTTGGTTCGGGCACGCTGGCAGCAGGCGATTCAGGCGCCGTCACCGTCACAGGCTCCGGCAGCGGAACGATCACGCTTTCGGGCACGCTTGCGTCGATCAATGCTTATCTGGCTTCGGCGTCCAGGCCGACTTATTTGCCGATCGCCGATTTCAACGGGTCGGTCACGCTGACCATGACCAGTAGTGACGGCTCGCTCAGCGATACCGACACGCGCACGATCACCGTGGCTCCAATCACTGATATTGCCAATGACACGGCGACGACGAACGAAGACACGGCTGTCACGATCAATGTGAATGCCAACGACACCTTCGAAAATTCCGGCCATTCCATCACGGCGATCAACGGAATCTCGATCGTAACGAACGGCATCGTGACCGTCGCCAATGGCACGGTCAGGTTGAATGCGGATGGCTCGCTGACCTTCACGCCTGCTGCCGACTACAACGGCAATGCGAACTTCACCTATACCGTCGCGTCCGGCGGGGTGACGGAAACGGCGACGGTCAACGTCACGGTGGCGCCGGTCAATGATGCGCCGGTCAATACGGTGCCGGGTGCGCAGACGACCCTGGAAGATACGCCACTGGCCATCGGTGGCATCACCGTGAACGATGTCGATGGTGGTACGCTGACGACCACCCTGACGGTAACCAACGGCACGCTTTCCGTGATCGCGGGCGGCGCGACAGTCGGCGGAAATGGTACCGCTACGGTGACCATTTCGGGTACGGCGGCTCAGATCAACGCGGCGCTGGCTGCGCTTACCTACAACGCGACGGCCGACTACTACGGACCGGCGCAGCTGACTGTTCAGACCTCGGACGGCGCGCTCTCCGATACCGACTTTGTCGCGATCACGGTTACTCCGGTGGCCGATATCGTCGCCGATTCCGTGACGACGAACGAGGATACGCCGATCAGCTTCAACGTGCTGACTGGAACGAACGGCGCCTCGGCGGACAGTTTCGAGAATCCGGGCCGTGTCGTCTCCGCTGTTACCCAGCCCCCGGCAGGACAGGGTACGGTGACGTTCAATGCGGATGGTACGATCACCTACACGCCGGCGGCCGACTTCAATGGCACGACGAGTTTCACCTATACCGTCACTTCAGGTGGCGTGACCGAGACGACGACGGTGACCGTGACCGTCGATCCGGTCAATGACGCTCCAGTCAATACGGTTCCGGCTGCGCAAGCCACGACCGAGGACACCACGCTGGTGTTTACCTCGGCCGCCGGCAACGCCATCACCGTGGCGGATGTCGACGGCGATACCCTGACCGTGACGGTCACTGTCACCAACGGTACCTTCTCATTATCCGGCACGGCAGGGCTGACATTCAGCGCTGGCGACGGCACCGCCGACCAGACGATGACCTTTTCCGGGTCTGCGGCAGCCATCAACGCCGCCTTTGCCGGAGCTGGTTACACTCCGGTCGCCGATTACAATGGTTCAGCGCAGCTCACGATCCAGACATCCGACGGCTCGCTTTCCAACAGCGATACGATCGCGATTTCCATCGCGCCGGTTGCCGATATCGCCAACGATACGGCCTCGACCGCCGAGGACACACCCGTCACGATCTCCGTGCTCGCAAACGACAGCTTCGAGAATCCAGCCCGGACCATTTCCGCGGTCAACGGCGTGGCCGTGATACCGGGCGGTCCTGCTGTTGCTGTGGCGAATGGCACCGTCGCCTTGAACACGGCCGGCCAACTGATTTTCACGCCCACAACAGACTTCAACGGCAATGCGAGCTTCACCTATACCGTATCGTCCGGTGGGGTGACGGAAACGGCAACAGTCAATGTTGCCGTGGCCTCGGTCAATACGCCGCCCGTCAACACGCTGCCATCGGCTTTCGCAACCCTGGAGGACACCGCGGTTGCCCTCACAGGATTGCAGGTGGCAGACGCGGATGCCGGCAGCGGCGTTATTTCAGTCACCCTGTCCGTCGATGTCGGCACGCTCGCGGCTACCGCGGCTGGCGGGGTCGCGGTCAACGGATCGGGCACCGGAACGATCACGCTTTCCGGCACGCTGGCGGACATCAACGCTTATCTCGCCGGTGCGACCCGGCCGACCTTCACGCCCGCCGCCAATGCGACCGCCGGTGTGACGCTGACCATGACAACCAGCGACAATGGCAATACGGGTGGCCCCGCGCTTGTCGATATCGACACCGCAACCATCACGATCACTCCGGTGAACGATGCTCCTTCCGGCGCCGACCGCACCGCGACGATCGCGGAGGACACCACATACACCTTCACGGCCGCCGATTTCGGGTTTTCCGATCCAAACGACAGCCCGGCCAATGCTCTCGCCGCGATTGTCATCACCAGCGTGCCGGCCAATGGCGTGCTGTCTCTGGGCGGAACCCCGGTAACGGCAGGGCAGGTCATCACCGCGGCCAACATCGCGAACTTGACCTGGACGCCGACCGCCAATGCGAACGGTGCGGCGCTGGCGTCCTTCTCCTTCCAGGTGCGTGACAATGGCGGCACAGCGAATGGTGGACAGGATACCGACCTGACGCCGAACATCTTCACCTTCAACGTCACCCCGGTAAACGACGGCCCGATCAACACGCTGCCGACATCGTTTGGCGTCAACGAGGATACAGCGCTTGCCTTGACTGGGTTGCAGGTGAGCGACGTCGATGCCGGAGCAGGCATCGTCACGATCACGCTGGGAGTCAGTTCAGGCACCTTGTCGGCTTCGGCCGGCACCGGTGTCAGTGTGACCGGATCGGGCAGCGGCACAATCGTGTTGACGGGGACCGTCGGCGATCTCAACGCCTATCTCGCCTCCACGTCACGGCCGACCTTCAATCCGACCGCGAATTTCAATGGGCCGGTGACGCTGACCATGGCCACAAGCGACGGCGGCAACACCGGATCCGGCGGTGTGCTGGCCGATACCGATACGGCTGTGATTACCGTGGCGCCGGTCAATGATGCACCCGTGGGATCGGACACGGCGATCGTCACCAATGAAGACGCGCCGTTCACTGGCACCTTGCCGACGGCGACGGATGTCGATGGTGATGCACTGACCTATGGCGCGGGCGGAACGGCGCCGTCGCACGGCACGGTGACCATCAATCCGAACGGCAGCTATACCTATACACCGGCCGCAAACTTCAGCGGTTCCGATACCTTCACCTACACCGTCACGGATGGGACGGCGACGGTCGAGTACACGGTGACCGTGACGGTCAATCCCGTTAATGACGCGCCGGTGGCGGTCAACGACACCGCACAGACCAACGCCAACACTTCGGCCAGCGTCAATGTCCTGGCCAATGACACCGACGTGGATGGCGATGCGCTGGCGGTCTCGCAGGTCAATGGCGCTTCGGGCAACATCGGCACCGCGATAGCCGGCTCCAATGGCGGCACCTTCACCGTCGGTGCGAACGGCGTGGCTGTCTTCAATCCTGCCGGCGCGTTCACCGATCTCGCCGCCGGCCAGACGAGAACGACTTCCGTCACCTATCAGGTGTCCGACGGCCATGGCGGCGTCGCGACGGCAACGCTGACGATCACCGTCATCGGGACGGACGACGCTCCGGTCTCGACACCGATCGCAAACCAGACATCCAACGATGCCCAGGCAGTCAGCTTCAATGTCAGCGGCAATTTCAGCGATCCGGATTCCGGCGATACGCTGACGTTCACGGCAACGGGTCTGCCGGCGGGGCTCACGATCGACCCTGCCACGGGTGTCATCTCTGGGACGATCGACCGTAGCGCGAGCGTGACGGCGCCGTATTCGGTGACTGTCATCGCCACCGACAGTACAGGCCTGCAAGCCAGCCGTACATTCACCTGGACGGTGCTCAATCCCGCACCCGTAGCTCGTGACGATGCCGCCGCGACAACCGAGAACAGCACGCTGAACGGATCGGTATTCACCGACAATGGTAGCGGCGTGGATAGCGATCCCGACGGCGATCCGATAACGGTCTCGGCCGTCAACGGCAGCGCAGGCGGTGTTGGTGCCGCCATCGTCGGCTCCAACGGCGGCAACTTCACCATCAATGCCGACGGCACTTACAGTTTCGTGCCCGGAACGAGCTTCGATGATCTCGCCGCCGGCCAGACACGGACGACGTCCGTCACCTATACGATCTCGGATGGCCAGGGCGGCACAGCGACCGCCACAGTGGTGGTCACGGTCACGGGGCAGAACGATGCGCCTGTTGCCGTCAACGATGCCTTCTCCACCAACGAAGATACGCCCGTTACATTCGATGTTCGCACCAACGACAGCGATGTCGATGGCGGCACGATCACGGTAACGCAGATCAACGGCACGAACATTGCCCCCGGCAGTTCCGTTGCAGTGACGGGCGGCACGGTGACCCTGAATGGCGACGGCACGCTGACCTTCACGCCAGCGCTCGATTTCAACGGCTCGCCGTCCTTCACCTACACCATCACGGACGGACAAGGCGCCACCGCCACCGCGGCCGTAGGTGGCACGGTCAACCCCGTTCAGGATCCGCCGGTTGCCGCAAACGACACATTCGTCACCAGCGAGGACATCGCTGTTACTTTCGATGTCCGCACCAACGATAGCGATCCCGACAGCGATCCGCTTTCGGTAACGCAGATCAACGGCACCAACATTGCTCCCGGCAATTCCGTTGCAGTGACGGGTGGCACGGTGACGCTGAACGCCGACGGCACGCTGACCTTCACGCCAGCAGCTAATTTCAATGGCTCGCCATCCTTCACCTATACGGTCTCCGATGGTCATGGCGGCACCGCCACAGCGACCGCGAGCGGCACCGTCAGTCCCGTCCAGGATCCGCCGGTTGCCGTGAATGATACGTTCACGACCAATGAGGATACGGCTGTCAGCTTCGATGTGCGCGGCAACGACAGCGATCCCGATGGCGACGCGCTTTCAGTGACCCAGATCAACGGCAACAACATCGCCCCCGGCAATTCGATCGCCGTCACAGGTGGTACGGTGACGCTGAACGCCGACGGCACGCTGACTTTCACGCCGTCGGTGAATTTCAACGGCTCGCCGTCCTTCACCTATACGATCTCAGACGGACAGGGCGGCACCGCGACGGCCACCGTCAACGGCACCGTCGTTGCGGTCAACGACGCACCGGTAGCGGTCGATGACACCTTCACCACGAATGAAGACACGGCAGCCGTCTTCGATGTCAGGGTAAACGACAGCGACATCGAGGGCGATGCGCTTTCAGTCACGCAGATTAATGGTCAGAACATTGCGACAGGTGGTTCGGTGGCCGTTTCCGGCGGCACTGTCTCGCTGGGCGCGGACGGTCGCCTGACCTTCACGCCGACAACCGATTTCCACGGGGCACCGTCCTTCACCTACACGATTTCCGATGGGCACGGCGGCACGGCCACCGCCACCGTGACGGGTACCGTCAATCCGATCAATGACGCGCCAGTCGCGGTGAACGACACTTTCACCACGAATGAAGACACAGCTGTCACCATCAATGTTCGCGTCAACGACAGCGATGTCGATGGCGACACCATAGCGGTCACGCAGATCAACAGCACGGCGATTGCAGTTGGAGGCTCGGTTGCCGTCACGGGTGGCAGCGTGATGCTCAACGCCGACGGCACCCTGACTTTCGTGCCGGCAGCGAACTTCAACGGAACCCCGAGCTTTACCTATACGATTTCCGACGGCAATGGCGGTACCGCGAGCGCCACGGTCAGCGGAACGGTCGTTGCGGTCAACGATGCACCGGTGTCTTCCGATACGACAGTCACCACGCCGGAGGACGGCACGCTCAATGCCACTTTGCCGGCTGCGAGCGATGCCGATGGCGACACCGTGACCTATTCGGCCGGGTCGACCACGCCGGCCCATGGCACGGTGACCATCAATCCCAACGGCACATATAGCTATGTGCCGGCGCCGAATTTCAATGGTACCGACAGGTTCAGTTTCGTCGTCAGCGACGGCAATGGCGGCACCAATGAATATACGGTCACGGTGGACGTCACGCCGCAGAACGACGCACCGGTAGGCACTCCCATTCCCAACCGCTCCAGCCAGGATGGCACGGCCGTCAGTTTCAACGTTGCCGGTTTCTTCACCGATGTCGACGGGGATACGCTGAGCTTCACGCAGGGTGGGCTGCCAGCCGGCTTGAGCATCAGCGCCGGCGGTGTCATTTCCGGCACCATCGATCGCCAGGCCAGCCAGGGCGGGCCGGGAGCGAACGGCATCTATTCGGTCACGGTGACTGCGAATGACGGTCATGGCGGCACCACCACCCAGACCTTTACCTTCACGATCGGCAATCCACCTCCGGTCGCAGTCAATGATGCGGCCACGACGAACGAGGATATACCGGTCACCATCAATGTGCTGGACGGCTCGGCGAGCGGTGGCACTGCCGACAGTGATCCGGATGGCGACCCGTTGACTGTGACATCCGCCAGCGCGGCGAACGGCGCCGTCATTATCGGCGCGAATGGCCAGATCACCTATGTGCCGAATAGCAATTTCAACGGCACGGACACCATCACTTACACCATCTCGGACGGTAATGGCGGCACGGCCACGGCCACGGTGACGGTTACGGTCAATCCCGTTAATGACGCGCCGTCCGGTATGCCGATCGCCGATCGGACACGCAATGACAGCGATACGGATTCTATCAACGCGTCAGCTTTTTTTGCCGATGTCGACGGCGATACGCTGGTCTATTCGGTTGCCGGACTACCAGCCGGCCTCACCATCGATCCCGCGACCGGTTTGATTTCAGGAACCATTGCACACGATGCTTCCGGGCCGACGGGGGAGCGCGTCTATACCGTCACGGTGACGGCGAGCGACGGTCATGGCGGCACGACGCCGATCACCTTCCGCTACACCGTCCTCAATATTCCCCCAATCGCTGAAAACGATACGGCGACGACGACCGAAGACACGCCCGTCGAAATCCCGATCCTGGCCAACGATAGCGATCCCGATGGCGACGATGCCGAAGTGATCCGCGTCAACAACGTCGTTCTGACCGTGGGCGGACCCGCGGTTGCCACAAGCAACGGCATGGTCCAGCTCGTCCTCAATGGATCGAACCAGCAGGTTTTGCGGTTCACGCCGAACACCAACTACAACGGACAGGAATCGTTCACCTACACGATCGACGACGGCAATAGCGGGGTCGATACAGCCACGGTCACGGTGACTGTGGTTGCCGCAAACGATGACCCGGTCGTCACCAATCCGATCCCCGACCGGGTGCGCGCGGATGGGCAATCGTTCGCCTACGACACCAGCGACTTCTTCAACGATCCTGACGGTGACAGCCTCAACTATGTGATCACCGGGCTTCCGGCAGGTCTGACCTATGATCCGGCAACCGGCGTCATTTCCGGCACGATCGACCATAATGCGAGCCAGGGTGGCAGTGGCGGTGTCTACGCCGTCACGGTCACCGCCTATGACAGGCCGGGCGGTACAGGACTTTCCGTCGCCCAGACCTTTGACCTTACGGTGACGAACCCGCGTCCGATTGCGATCAATGACACGGTGACCGTCAACGAGGACACACCGGCAATATTCAATGTGTTGACCGGAGTGGGCACGACGAGCGGCGCGGCGGGGGCCGACACGGATCCCGATGGCGACACGCTCGCGGTCACTGCAGCAAGCGCCGGCAACGGTACCGTGACCATCGGCGCCAATGGTCAGCTGACCTATTCGCCGAAAGCGAATTTCAACGGCACGGATACGATCATCTACACGATCTCCGATAGCCAGGGCGGCACGTCGACTGCGACCGTCACGATCACGGTCAACGCCGTCAATGACACGCCGACCTCCCATGACATTGCAAACAGGATCGACAACGACAGCCAGGTCATCGCGCCGCAGTCGTTTGCCCCCTATTTCGAGGACATCGATGGCGACACGCTGACGTATACGGTCACAGGTTTGCCTCCAGGCCTGACTTTCAATGCGGCAACCGGCGAGGTGAGCGGGACAATCGACTCCAGTGCTTCCACCGGAGGGCCGACCAGCAACGGCGTCTATACAGTTACGATAGTTGCCAGCGACGGCAGCCTGACGGCCACCGAGACCTTCACATGGTTCATCGACAACCTGCCGC
The DNA here is from genome assembly GCF_002858745.1 of Mesorhizobium loti. Lineage (GTDB taxonomy): Bacteria > Pseudomonadota > Alphaproteobacteria > Rhizobiales > Rhizobiaceae > Mesorhizobium > Mesorhizobium loti_F. Next base: position 80,740 of record NZ_PJRO01000004.1, read on the forward strand.
CGACTGCCTTTGACGACACCTTGACGGTCAGTGAAGACGCCGGGGCGACAGGCGGCAACGTCCTGGCGAACGACATCGATCCTGACGGCGACGGCTTTGCGGTTTCAGCGGTCGAGGGACAGGCGGTGGCGCCAGGCTCGCCTGTCACCGTCGCCGGTTCGAGTGGTGGCACCTTCACGGTCAATGCCGATGGCAGCTACACTTTCGTTGCGGGTCCGGCCTTTGCTGACCTCCAGGCTGGCGAGACCCGCACGACAACGATCGTCTACACCATTCGCGACGACGACGGTGGGCTCGATACGGCGACGTTGACGGTCCTCGTCACGGGCGTCAACGACAGTCCAACAGTGGATGCCATCCCGAGCTATACGCGCGCCGATGGTCAGTCGATGACCAGCAATCCGCTGAATGTCTCGGCCTTCTTCCACGATGTGGAAAGCGATGCATTGACCTTCAACGCCACCGGTCTGCCTCCAGGTCTTTCGATGGATGCCGCGGGCAACATCACCGGCGTTATCGCCAACAATGCCTCGGTGAGCGGTCCCTATACGGTGATCGTGACCGCAAATGACGGACATGGCGGCACGGTCGAGCAGAGGTTTACCTTCAACGTCACCAATCCCGCACCGACAGCGGTCAACGATACTGCGTCCACGGCGGAAGACACGCCAATCAACAGCATCAACGTTCTCGGAAACGACACCGATCCGGACGGCGACACCCTGTTCGTCGATCCGTCGTTCCCGCCTCAGGCGGGACATGGAACCGTGACGATCAACCCGGACGGCACACTGAAGTATGTTCCCGACCCGGACTATAATGGCACCGACACGATCGTTTATCGGGTCAGCGACGGGCAGGGTGGCTTCAGCACCGGCGTCGTGACCGTCAGCGTTGGCGCCGAAAACGACCCGCCAAGCGTCACGCCGATCCCCGATATCCTGCGCAGCGACAGCGATACCTTCAGTCTCAACGTCACCGGCAACTTCTCCGATCCGGAAGGCGACCCGCTGACCTATACGATCACCGGCTTGCCGCCCGGACTGACCTATAACCCTGCGACCGGCGTGATCTCAGGCAAGATCGCACCGGACGCTTCCGGCCCGACCGGTCGCCAGACCTACATCGTCACCGTGGCGGCGAGCGACGGATTCCCGGGAGGCAGCACCTCGACGCAGTTCGCCTTTGTCGTCGAGAACCTGGCGCCTGAGGCGAACAACGATGTCGCGACGACGTTGGAAGATACGCCTGTCAATATCCCTGTTCTGGCCAACGACCTCGATCCGGACGGCGATACCGGCGTGGTCATCAGCGTCAACGGCGTCGACCTGATCCTCAATGGTCCGTCGGTACAGACAACAAATGGCTCGGTGCAACTCGTGACGGACGGCACCGCGATGGTGCTGCGTTTCACGCCGAACCCGAACTATAACGGTACGGAGTCCTTCACCTATACGATCGACGACGGCAACAGCGGTGTCGATACCGCCACGGTGACGATCACTGTCACGCCGGTGAACGATGCTCCGGTGGCAGGCACCATCCCGGACCTTTCCCGCCCGGATTCGACGAGCATCAATCTGGATGTTTCCGGCTACTTCAGCGACGTCGACGGCGACGATCTCGACTTCGCGATCACCGGCCTGCCGCCGGGTCTGACCTTTGATCCGGAGACCGGCGTCATCTCGGGCACGCTCACGGCAGGCGCCTCACAAGGCAGTCCCTATACAGTGACGGTCGTCGCGAACGATCGGGACGGGGGCAGCGGTCTGTCGGCAACGACGACCTTTGTTTTTACCGTGACAAATCCGGCCCCCGTTGCAGGCAATGACACGGTCGCGACCAATGAGGACGTAGCGGTCACCTTCAATCCGATCACGGGTGCAGGGACGACAAGCGGGACTGCCGGCGCGGATATCGATCCTGACGGCGATCCTCTCGTCGTCACCCAGATCGATGGCCAGCCGATTGCCGTCAACGCGACGGTGACCGTCACGAACGGTACTGTGAGGCTGAATGCCGACGGCACGCTGACCTTCATACCGGCCGCCAATTTTAACGGTACGGCCGTCATCAACTACCGTGTCAGCGACGGCAATGGCGGTTTCGACGATGCGTCGATCTCCGTTATCGTGAACGCGGTCAACGATGCACCCTCAGTCGACCTGAACAATTCGACGCCCGGAACCGGCAACAATTCGACCTATACCGAGGGAGACAGTCCCGTGCTCGTCGCCAACGGCGATGCCGTGGCCTTCGATGTTGAGGATCAGATCGTAGATCTGGACATTTCGCTTGCCGGTTTTGTCGATGGAAACGCCGAGCGGATCCATCTCAACGGGGCTGTCGACATCATCTATGGCACAGCCAATAGCGGGACGATCGACTTCGGGGGCACGACCTTTGTCTTTACGTACGATGGCGCCAACGGGCTGCATTTCGAGAATGCCGCAGGCGCGACCGTTCCCATGACCGGCGGTGCCGTGAGCGCGCTTGTCCGCGCGCTGCAATACGACAACACCGGCGACAATCCGACCACCGGAGCGCGCACGCTGAGCTTCACAGTTACCGATGCCGAGGGTGCTACGTCGCCAACAGCAGTCGCAACAATCGCGGTGGCGCCGGTCAACGACAACCCGATCGCAGTCAATGACACGGCCACGACTGGCGAAAATACGCAGCTTGCCGGCGCCGTACCCGGCGTGCTTGGCAACGACCGAGATCCCGAAGGGGATGCATTGACGGTCACCGCCGTCAATGGCGGGGCTGTCGGCGGTGCGGTGACTGGCTCGAGCGGCGGCTCCTTCATCGTCAATGCCGATGGCAGCTACAGCTTCGATCCGTTGACGGCGTTCGACGACCTCAAAGCTGGCGAGACCCGTTCCACGACGGTCGCCTACACCATTTCCGACGGCCATGGTGGTACGGCGACGGCGACATTGACGGTTGTCGTGACAGGTGCCAACGACGCTCCAGTCGGTGCCAATGACAACATCGTCACCGCCGAGGACACGCCGTTCTCGGGCACGTTGCCCGTAGCCTCCGATGTCGACGGCGACACGTTGACCTACGCCGCCGCGACGCAACCGGCTCACGGCACCGTATCGATCGGCACGAACGGCACCTACGTCTACACGCCGGCGGCTGACTACAATGGACCGGACAGCTTTACCTATACAGTCTCCGATGGCACGACCCTGGTGACCTACACCGTGTCCATCAACGTCACGCCGGGCCAGGATGCACCGGTCGGACGCGACATCCCTGACGCCGCCTATAGCGACGCCCAGGCGGTATCGCTCAACGTTTCCGGCTATTTCACCGATATCGATGGCGACACACTGACCTTCTCGCAGGCGGGCCTGCCCGCTGGTCTGGTGTTCGACCCGGCGACGGGGTTCATCACCGGCCAGGTGGCGAGCGATGCCTCGCAGGTTGGCGGCGGGGTCTATGCCGTCACGATCACCGCAACCGACACTGCCGGAAATACGGCGAGCGAAACCTTCGCGATCACGATCACCAACCCGGCGCCGATCGCCCGCGACGACAGCATCGCAACGGCAGAAAACATGCCGGTATCGGGTTCGGTCTTTGCCAACAACGGCAATGGGACCGACGGCGATCCGGATGGAGACGTCATCGTGGTCAGCGCCGTCAACGGCGTGGCCGTGAATGTTGGAACAGGGGTAGCGGGTTCCACGGGGGGAAGCTTCACCGTCAATGCCAACGGTACTTTCAACTTCGACCCAGGAGCGGATTTCGACACCTTGAAGCCCGGCGAGAGCCGCGCCACCAGCATCGTCTACACGATCTCGGATGGGCAGGGCGGAACCTCGACGGCGACGTTCACCGTCACAGTGCATGGCCAGAATGATGCGCCGGTCGGATCGAACACTTCCATCAACGCCGCGGAAGACACGCCTTTCAACGGCACTTTGCCGGTGGCGACCGATGTCGACGGCGATCCGCTCTCCTATGGTGTCGGTTCGCAACCGGCGAACGGCACGGTGACGGTCAATCCGAACGGTACCTACACGTATACGCCAAATGGCAACTACTACGGCCCGGACAGCTTCACCTACACCGTCACGGATGGCACCAGCGTGGTGACTTACACGGTTTCGGTGACGGTGGGGGCGGTGAACGACGCTCCGGTTGCGCAGGACAACGCCCATACGATTTCGGAAGACACGTCCGTCAACGGCGCGATCAGCTTTACCGATATCGACAATCTGCCCTCGCAGATCACGGTTTCGTTGGAGACTGTTCCTGCCAGCGGCACGGTGGTCGTCAATGCAGACGGCACCTATATCTACACGCCGGCCGCGAATTTCCATGGGACGGACAGTTTCGTGGTGCGCGTCGCCGACCCCGCTGGTGGTTTCGACCTGGCGACGGTCACGATCAACGTCACGCCCGTCAACGATGCTCCAGTCGCGGTCGATGACACAGCCGCCACGACCGAAAACGCCATCGCATCCGGTAATGTCATTCTCGATGTTCCCGGGCGGGACAGCGATATCGATGGCGATGTGCTGACCGTGGTTGGTGTTGGCACCGTGACAGGCGGTGTCGGTTCTCCGGTTGCTGGCGGCAATGGCGGTACGTTCGTTATCCAGCCGGACGGTTCGTTCCGCTTCGATCCAGGCGCTGATTTCGATAACCTTGCCGCCGGCCAGACGCGGACCACCAGCATTACGTATACGATCTCCGATGGTCAGGGTGGCACAGACACGGCAACCCTCGTCATCACCGTGACCGGGACAAACGATGCGCCGAACGCGGCGACATTGCCGCCCCAGTCGAATGTTGACGGCGCTACGGTATCGGTATCTCCCGGCTCGGCCTTCTCCGACATCGATGTCGGCGATGTGCTGACTTTCAACGTTGCCGGACTGCCGCTGGGCCTGAATTTCGACCCCGCCACCGGCACGATCAGCGGCATCATCGACCGCAATGCGTCGGGACCAACCGGTACCCAGGACTATACGGTTACCGTCACCGCCGATGATGGCCATGGCGGCACGGTCGCCCGCAGCTTTGTCTGGACGGTGACCAATCCGGGGCCCGATGCGGTCAACGACAATCTCGGTGTTGCCGAAGATGGCACGCTCATTGGATCCGTATTCGCCGACAACGGCAACGGCCCCGACAGCGATCCCGATGGCGACCCTCTTTCGGTTTCATTGGTGACAGGGCCGGCAAACGGCGCCCTGGTCCTCAACTCCGATGGAACATTCACCTACAATCCGGGTGCGAATTTCAACGGTGTCGACAGTTTCGTCTATCGGGTCAGCGACGGCAACGGCGGTTTCGACACGGCAACGGTGACCATCACCGTTGCGCCCGTCAATGACGCGCCGGTCGCCGGCGACGACAGCTTCGCCATCGACGAGGACGGCACGATCGATATTGCTGTTCTGGGCAACGACAGCGACATTGACGGTGACCCGCTTACAGTGACCGAGATCAACGGACAGTCGATCGTCATCGGCGGCGCGGTGGCTGTGACGGGCGGCACCGTGACGCTGAATGCAGACGGTACGCTGCGCTTTACCGCCAATCCGGATTTCAACGGGGCGCCTTCCTTCACCTACACCGTCTCGGATGGCACGGCGAGCGCTCAGGCGACGGTCCGGGGAACGGTGGGAGCGGTCAACGATGCGCCGGTCAACACCTTGCCGCCGACGTTCAATGGCACGGAGGATCAGCCGCTGACCCTCACCGGCCTGTCGGTGTCCGATGCCGACGCCGGAGGCGGCACGACCCAGGTAACGCTTGCGGTGGATGCCGGTGTCTTGACCGCCAACTCCGGTGCCGGTGTCGCGGTGACGGGCTCCGGCAGCGCATCCATTACCCTGTCGGGAACGCTTGCCGACATCAACGCTTATCTGGCTGGAGGTTTTGCTCCCGTCTACGTTCCGGTTGCCAATTCGAACGCCCCGGTGACGTTGACCATGGTCGCCGATGATCGCGGCAACAGCGGCAGCGGTGGAGCGTTGTCCGATACGGATACGGTGATAATCCTGCTCCAGCCGGTCAATGACGCGCCCGTCGCGTCTGGCAATTCCCATGTAACGCCAGAAGACACCCCGGTCGCAGGGACGGTCGTCGCCTCCGATGTCGATGGCGATGCCCTGACCTTCACGCTGGTGGCGCAGCCGCCGAACGGCACGGTCAAGCTCGACGCGGACGGTACCTACGTCTACACCCCGAAAGCCGACTTCAGTGGAACCGAGACCTTTGAGGTTCTTGTCGATGATGGGCATGGCGGCACGACAACCGCTACCGTGACCGTTATCGTCACCCCGGTGAACGACAGCCCGGTCGGTCGGGATACAGCGATCACCGTGAAGGAAGACACGTTCGCGGCAGGAACCTTGCCGCCGGCGGTCGACCCGGAAGGTGATCCACTCACCTATGGCCTCGGTTCGCAGGCGGGCCATGGCACGGTCACGGTCAATCCGGACGGCACCTACACCTACACGCCCAATCCGGATTACAGCGGGCCGGACAGCTTCACCTACACGGTGAGTGATGGCTCCAGCACGGTGACCTACACCGTCTCCGTCAATGTGACACCGGTCGATGACGTGCCCGTCGGCTCAGATCTCGCTGTCGGCACCGACGAGGACACTCCTCTTGCGGGCAAGTTGCCGGTGGCGCTTGATCCGGACGGCGATCCGTTGACCTATGGCCTTGGTTCGCAACCGGGGCACGGCACCGCTACGGTCAATCCCGCCGGAACCTACACCTATACGCCAAGCTCCAACTACAACGGCCCCGACAGCTTCACCTATACGGTAAGCGATGGCACGAGCACGGTGACATACACCGTCTTCATCGATGTCAGGCCGGTCAACGACGCACCGGTTGGGTCGAGCGTCGGCATTGATGTCGACGAAGGTACGTCTCTTTCCGGCAAGCTGCCGGTGGCGATCGATCCGGATGGCCACCCACTTACCTATGGCGCCGGCTCGCAACCGGGGCATGGCACCGTCACGATCAATCCGGATGGCACATATACCTATACACCGGATCCTGGCTACAACGGCGCGGACAACTTCACCTACACGGTGAGCGATGGCACGACCACGGTGTTTTACACCGTGACGGTCAATGTCCGCGCATCGGGCGAACCACCAACGCTTGAGATCGACCCGCCGGTCGTTTTCCCGGAGCGCCGGGAGGAGATTTCTGAACGACCCGGAATTGCGGTCCAGGGGGAGATCCTGCGGTCGATCGGAGACCTTGGCGGCATTTCCGATCGTATTACCGCGGACGGCCCGATCGACAGCGTCGTCAATGCCTTTGGCACGCTGAACGGCATCTCCGGCCTTCCAGCCGAAGGCGTGGTCCATCATGTGGTCAAGCAGATCGGCGAATGGTCCGACAGCACGAGGCGGGTCGATGACCTCATCGTCGAGCCGCTGAGGGGCGGTTCGAGCATCGATGTCGGCAGTGCAGGCGGCGAGCGCACCTGGTTCAAGGTCGACGCACTCTTCGATCAAGGCTTCATCTATATTCTCATCTCGGCACAGGAGGGTGGTGCTGCCGTCGAGTTCCGCGTCACACAGGCCGATGGCAGGGCGCTGCCGGAATGGCTCACCGCGACCAGTCGCGGCGTAACCATTGGCCACGCGCCTGCAGGCCTTCCGTTCATCGATCTGCGGGTACAGGCCGTTGCCGATGGCGGCATCGTGGAAGATACCTTCCGGGTCGATCTGCTCACCGGGACGATCATCGATCACGCGGCGGACCGCAGCGCCGACCTCGACAGCGGTTTCTTCTCGGCGCGGCTCGGCAAGGAGCTGGACGGCGGCATCGAGGAGACGAACATTCTCGCAAGAGCGCTGCAGAGCTGGTCGAGCCTCGATGCAACCTGAGGTCAGCAACGCCGGCCACCTTTGCCTGCAAGGACAAGGATGGCTGGCGTGTTGTTCGCCGAAGATCCTCAGTCGGCGATCTTGGTATCGTTCTGGGTGTAGCGGAACTTCACATCGGTCAGACCGGCGGCGTCAGACAGTTCGGCCGCCAGGAGCTGCGCTGGGAAGATGTCGATGATGGCGCGCAGGATCAGGTTCTCGCTCGCTGGAACATTGACCACGGTCAGCTTGCCCTTGTCGCGAACGTTCGTGTTGCTGGTGACCAGCGCTGCCGGGCATCCAATCGCATCGAGATTTTCGGCAAGCGCTAGCTCCCGGTCATCACCGAACAGGACAACTCCGGTCTGGGCATCCATCGATTCCATCGGCCCGTGCAGATAGTGGCGCGTCTCGTAGCCGGATGCGGGAAGCCGTGCTGCTTCGCGCAGCAACAGCGAGGCCCCGTCGGCTGTCCCGATCGAGGCGCCGGCCCCGACACAATCGATGGCGTGGCGTGCGCGGAAAAGCTCGGCCAGGCGAGGCATTTTTTCGGCAGTCCGGCGCTGAACCTCGGCGGTGACGGCTGGCAGAGCAGCCCAGTCAGTGTCGCTGTCGCCGCGGATCGCATCGAGCGCGAGGCCGGCGACAAGAAGGGTGGCCGTATAGCCGGTGCTCGAAGGTGTCGCGTCCGAACCGTTGTTCAGGCGGATGTGATGGCTTGCTGCCTGGGCGAGCGGGCTGTCCGAATTGTTGGTGATGGCGAGGCTTTTTGCCTTCGGCAATTTCCGGATAGCCTCGACCGTCTCGACACTGCGGCCGCGATGAGACAGCGCGATGACCGTATCGGCAAGGTCATAGCCGGCCATCATTTCGCCGGAGCGCACCGCAAAGGCGCGCTGGCCGCGGCGCTGCAGTTCCGCTGCCACGACGATGGCGGCTGCAAAACTCGCGCCCACACCGGTGACGACGATCAGTCCTGAGCCAAGCGTTTTGAGGTCCTTGCTGGCCAGTTCCGACTTTGCGGCAGCGAGGGTGTCGCCTAGTGACTCGGATTGCCGCGCGACGGTGGAACGGTAGCTCATTTCAAGGTCCTTTCTGGGATATGCTTCATGCGGTGTTCGGCAGCCAGCCTGTCGGCCAGCACCATCGCGCCTTCGACCGGCGGCCCCCGATGGAGATGCAAGGCGATCGTCGTGTCGCAGGTGGCCTCGACCCCAGCCTGGAAAGCCTTCCAGAGCCGCGGCTGCGACGCGATCACGCTTCCGCCGGCGACAATGGCGTCGGCCCTCGATCCGCGCAGCCGCAGGCGCGCGACCAGATCGGCCAGGGCAAATCCGCCCTCCAGGATCACGGTCTCGGCAAGCGCTGACCCCTCGTCGGCAGCATTGAAGATCAGCGACGCGTGCTGGCCGACTTCCTTTGCGGTGCCCAGCGCGGCAAGCCGGCTGCCGATCCGTGCCGCTGACGGAATGTCGAGTTCCTGGAAGAGGTGGCGGACCAGGGAATCGTCTTGCTGCCCACCGCGGTCGAGATGCAGCGCGACCATGCGGGCGGCCTCTCGCACGAGGCTTGCAGCACCTCCTTCGTCGCCGATAATCCAGCCCCAGCCACCGGCGACAAGCATGTCGTCGTCGTCGGTGCGGCAGACCGCAATCGAGCCGGTGCCGGATACAACGCCGATCTGTCGTTCAAACCCGAATGCTGCCGGCATCAGTTCGGCATCGTTGACGACGCGAACCGGTATGGGCGTTGCAACCCTGAAAGCGGCCTCGAAGGCCTCGCATTCGAGCTTGTCGTCGCAACCATGCGCGCCAATGCCGATCGCTGCGATCGCCGCGCCATCGACAAAGCGTCCGACCAGTTCGACGAGGCTGTTGGCATCACGCTGCCATTCGCGGCAGCGCCAGTCGCTGGTGTGCAAGACAAGATCGCGTTCGACGCCGTTGTGGCGCAGCCGCAGATGCGTTTTTGTGCCGCCAATGTCGATACCGACCACGCTGGCTTCCGGAGCCAGCGGTTCCGCTTGTGCAAAAGACATCGTGTTCAGTTCCTGTCCGCGCGCAAACGACGACCGTCATTGTCGAACAGCCGGATACCGCCAGGATCGAACGCGACATGGCAGTCGGTCTGGCCACCAAAGCGGCCCTTGTCGCTGCGGATGATCATCGGGCTGCCGCCAGGCGTTTTTCCGTGGAGATAGGTGACGTCGCCCAGTTCCTCGGCAAAGTTTATGATGACCGGCACGCTGTCCGCACCGCTTTCGCCGAGGCGCGCATGTTCGGGACGGATGCCCAAAACCACTTGTTTGATGGACGGATCGAAGCTTCGGAATGGCAGGCGGAGGCTGCGGTCGCTGCCGCCGATTTTGCCAAGGGTCACGTGATCGGGGCCGGATTCGAGAACCACTGCATCCAGGAAATTCATCTTGGGCGAGCCGATGAAGCCGGCAACGAAACGGTTGTCCGGATCGTCGTAGAGATCGAGCGGTCTGCCGAACTGCTGCACGATACCGCCATTCAACACGACGATACGGTCGGCCAACGTCATCGCCTCGACCTGGTCATGCGTGACATAGATCATCGTCGCGTTGAGGCGACGATGCAGGTCGATCAGTTCGGCGCGCATCTGCACGCGCAGTTCGGCGTCGAGGTTCGACAGCGGCTCGTCGAACAGGAAGACCTTGGGATTGCGCACGATGGCGCGGCCGATGGCGACACGCTGCTTCTGGCCACCGGACAGTTGCCCGGGACGGCGCTCAAGCAGCTTTTCGAGGCGCAGGATCGCTGCTGCCTGACCCACCTTGTCGCGGATGATGGCTTTCGGCTCGCCGGCCATCTTGAGCCCGAAGCCCATATTCTCGGCGACAGTCATATGCGGATAGAGCGCGTAGGACTGGAACACCATGGCGGTTCCCCGCTTGGCAGGATCGACGTCGTTGACGCGTTTGCCGTCGATGAAGATGTCGCCTGCGGTTTCGGTTTCCAGTCCAGTGATCGTCCGCAGAAGCGTTGACTTTCCACAACCGGAAGGCCCGACAAAGACGACGAACTCGCCGCTGGCGATTTTCAGGTTGATGTCGCTCAGGACCCCGACGGAGCCGAAGGACTTGGAGACGGATTTGATTTCAAGTTCAGCCATGATCTTTTCTCTCGTCCTTCAGCCCTTGGAACCCGACATGGCGATGCCTTCGACGATCTTGCGCTGGAAGATCAGGAAGAAGAGCAGCGGCGGCAGGACGGCCAGCAGGTTGGCCGTCATCACCACGTCGACGGTCTGGTGCGAGAAGGGTGCATTGAAGAGGCCAACGACCTGCCCGACCGTGTAGATTTCCGGCTTTGGAGCCACGATGAGCGGCCAGGCGAAATTGCCCCAGGTTTTCATGAAGGTCAGGATCGCCAGCGTCACCATCGCGTTGCGCGACAATGGCAGCGCGATATACCAGTAGATCTTGAAGTGACTGGCTCCATCGAGACGCGCCGCCTCGATCATTTCCCGCGGCAGCGTGCGCATGAACTGCACCAGCAGGAAAAGGCCGAAGGCGGAGGCAAGGCCTGGCACCACCAGCCCCTGCATCGTGTTCAGCCAGCCGAGTTCCGCCACCAGCAGATAGGTGGGGATGATCGTCACCACGGTCGGCACCATCAGCGACAGCATCACCAGGCCAAACAGCAGGCGCTTGCCGGGGAAGTCGAACAGCGCGAACTCGAAGGCGGCCATCGAGCCGATCAGCAGCATGCCCAATATGGTGAGCAGCGCATAACCGATGGTGACGAAGTAGGCCCGGAGATAAGGGGTCTCCATCAGGATGATCTGTATCTTGGACAGACCCGAGCTCAGGGAGGTCGGGTAGAGCCGCGGGTTGATCGATACCGGCGTGCCGGGATCGGCGAAGACCACATTAAACATCCACCAGATCGGGAACACCGCGACGACCGCCACGCAGATCGCGAGCACCCATTTGAGGAAACGCCAAGTGTAGAGCTCGGCGACAATCGCCTGGTTGACGGTGACCGAACTCATTTCGGGGTCCTCCAGGCGCGAAGGCCGAACATGACCGCGGTGAACAGGATGATCACGAAGGTCAGGATGAAGCCGTAGGCGGTCGCCTCTCCGAAACGCACCGCGCCGAAAGCGCGTCCCATCATGTCCATGACCGGGAACAGCAGCGCATTGCGGCGCCCGCCATAGGCAGTGAAGGACGAGCCGGTGAGCAGCCAGGGCACATCGAAGACCTGGAGTGCGGAGATGAAGCCATAGGTGACGACGAAGAACAGGATCGGCGCCAGCATCGGAATGGTGACGTAGCGCACCTGCTGCAGGCGGCTTGCACCGTCCAGGCGGGCGGCTTCGTAAAGATCCTGCGGGATGTTCTTCAGGCCGGCCAGCAGGATGACCATGTTGAACCCGGCCGAAACCCACACGTCGACGGCGATCAGCGCATAGAGCATGGTGCCGGTGTCGTTCAGGAAGTTGACCGACGGCATGCCGAACCAGCCAAGCACCATGTTCACCAGGCCGAAATTGGGAGCGTACATCCAGCGCCAGATCGTCGCCGCCAGGAACGCTGGCAAGACAACGGGCAGGAAGAAGGCGCTGCGGAAAAAGTTCGCCCAGAAGCCGGTGAAGCTGTCGACCAGAAGCGCCAGGGCCAGTGCAACGGCAATGCCGAGCGGAACCGTGATGGCGATATAGATGCCGAGGTTGGTCATGGCGCGGGCGAAATCGCGCGACTTCAGCACCGCTTCATAGTTGGCCAGGCCGATAAAGCGGGCCTCGGTCGCAGCGTTCCAGTCATGGAAGCTGTAATAGAAGCCACTGATGATTGGATAGAGAAAGAAGGCCGCAAACAGCAGGGCGAAAGGTAACACCATCGCGTAATGCGGCAGATGTCGTCTGGCATTCATGACATGTCCACCGTGTTCGAAAAGGAGTGGGGCGCGGCCGCAGGGCCGCGCCCGTCTGTCATGCCTTATTTGGCGAGACAGTCATTCAGCTCGGCGATCAGTTCCTTGGCGCCGTCCGCGGCGTTGTACTCGCCGTCGGCAACAGCCGAAGCGGTGTCGGTCATGATCGAGCGATAGCAGTTGGGTACCGTGCCGACGAAATAGGGGGGCGTCACATCGACGGCGTACTTCACAGCTTCGACCGACTTCACGATCAGCGGCAGCGCATTGACCTCCGGCTCCTTCATCGCAGCCGCATTGGCATTGTAGCGCGCCAAAAGCTTTGCCCAGCGGGCCATCTGCTTCTTCTCGGTCAGGTAGGACGCGAACTTCCAGGCGATCTCGCGGTTCTTGCCGGGCGCGACGCCGACGAACTCGTAGCTCTTGATGCCACCATGGTCGCCCGCCTTGCCGCCGGGAACCAGCACATAGTCGTATTTCAGCCCCGACTCCTTGGCGGCCTGCTCGTAGCTCGGATTGACCCACGGGCCGACGACATGGAACGCCAGCTGGTTGGTGATGAACAGGTCCTTGGTCCCCTGGTCGTTGCGGCTGGTTCCGCTCTGCAGTGGCTTCATGTCGACGAAGGTCTGCAGGGCGCGTGTCGCTCCGTCAGGCTGGATCAGCGTCTGCTTCTTGTCGAAGTCGATACCCCACTGCGTCTTGTCGCCGCCGATGGCAAACATCGAAGCAACCGAGTTGAACACCTGGGTCTGGTCCGGAACGGCGAACTTGCCGCTTTCCTTGACCTTCTTCATCTGCCCGAGCCATTCCTCCCAGGTCGCAGGAGGCGTGGCGGTGTCAATGCCCGCAGCCTGGAGGACCGTGAGGTTGCGGTACATGATTTCGCCAAAGCCGGTATAAGGGATGCAATACATCGTCTCGGGCTTTGGCGAGCAGCTCTTGATCGCGTCGGCGTCGAATTGATCGCGGAATTCCTGCGGCATCGCCATCCACTCGGGATAGATGTTGGCCAGTGCCCCGACTTCGACAAGCTGGGCTCCGACGTTCAGGCCGTTCATGAAGACATCCGGCAGCGTTCCGGACGCCGCCCCGGCAATCTGCCCGGAAGTCAGGTCATCGTCGCCACGACCGGACATCACGATCTTTGCGCCCGGATTTGCGGCTTCGAACTCGGCGATGAATTCCTGCTGGAGTTTCAGCGCGTCGCCCTGCGCGAAGTCGGAATAGACCCAATACTGCAATTCCTGCGCCGAAAGGGCGGCGGTGCCTGTCAGAATTGCGGTGGTTGCCAGAAGAGCGGCGCGGCACATTGATGAGATCATTTTTTCACTCCCGGTTGAACAAGCCCTCAAGGCCGGTTTTCACTCCGGCTCTATTATGTTAGGCAGCCTAACAAAATTTTTTGGATGCGCAACTGGAATCCTGCAGGCGGTTTTCAAGATCACCGAAATGTCAGATTTTGGCTTCGCCGAGGATCAGGTTCACGACATGCGCGGTGGCCAGTTTCTCGATGCCAAGCACCGTCGCGTCCTGGCCAAGCGAACTCGTGCGCAATTCCACCGGATAGCTCAGCCGGTTGGCGACTTCGTGCACTGTCGGCAAGATCAGCGGGTTGGCACCCAGTCCGCCGCCCAGCACCACCAGCCCCGGATCGACCATGCTGACACAGCTTGCGACGATCGCGCCGATATCTTCGGCATGGCGTTCGACATGGGTCAATGCGGTGACATCACCCTCCGCGGCACGCTTCATGAGAGTGGCGGCATCCTCCGGCGGGGCGCCGGCCGACTGCGGCCATTCGCGGGCGACGCGCTGCATCAGCGCTTCCGCGCCCATATAGTGCTCGATTTCTCCCGGCACCGGCCGCACGCCGTTCGCCATTGGAAAGGCGAGGTGGCTGATCTCGCCGGCTGCACCGTTGCGGCCGCGCAGCAGCTTGCCGTCGAGCATGATGCCCATGCCGATCTTGAAGCCTATCTGGACATAGGCAAAAGTCTCGTGATCGCGCGCAATGCCGTTGGAATGTTCGGCCACGGCGGCGCAGTTCACGTTGTTTTCGAGCACGATGGGGATATCGGCCGGTGGATCGAAACAGCTGAAGATTGCCTCTTGGCGCGTTGCCGCGGTATCCCCTTGAGGGCCAACCACGCGCGACGGCAACGCTATCCCGATCGCCTGCAACGGTCCCCAGGCCGGATCCGATTCCACCAGTGCCGCTGCAACTTCATCGGCAACTGCCCGGCTGATTTCCTCGCCGAGGAAAAACTGGCTCGACGGCAGCCGATAGGTCCGGCTGTGCAGGAGCCTGCGGTCGGTTGTCGAAACGCGGAGCCGGATATGTGTGGAGCCCGCGTCGATCGCAAAGACGTGGCCGGCGTTGAGGCCAGGACGATAGACGGCGGCCTTCCGGCCCAGCGCGCCCTGAAGTTCGCCTACCTTGCTTGCAAGGCCAGCCTCCTCCAGTTCGGCGATCGCCGCCGACAGGGTTGGCCGCGACAGGCCCAGCACTTCGCCAAGCTGCGGCCTGGTCGACGCGCCACGTTCCGCCAGCAGGCGAAACATCGCCTTGGCGCTGCCTGTGAGGGGACTTGCCGGAACCGTTTGTCGTCTGCCTTGCAAACAAGCCATCCCAATATTGTTACGTTGTCTTACAAACAAGATTGCATGCAACGGTCAAGTCAAGCGATGGCGGGAATCGATGCTTCCTCCTGGGACATTGCACCAGATCCCACCCAACCGGAATGGCTTATACGAAATGTGGACGCCTGCGCTGCCGGCGCGTTCTGCCAACATAGACGGGCATCGCAATACGACCCGTTCTGGACTCGTGGGTCGACCGAGCGATAGCATCCCCTCTCTGTTTTCCGGCCGCACGAAACAGCTTCCCGTCCCTCGGAATCCCAATTGACGTCTCAATTTTCGCATAATAAGTTCGGTAACAGAACGAATTAATGGAGTGGTGATGACGGACAGTCTGCGCATCTCGCGGCGGTTTTCGCAGCGCTCTGTCATGGAGGCGGTCGTACAGGGCGGCCCGATCTCGCGTGCATCGATCGCCAAGCAGACCGGGCTTTCCAAGCAGACGATCTCCGAGATCGTGCGCACGCTGGAGCAGGACGGCTGGGTGCAGGAGACAGGGCGCACCAGTGGCCATGTCGGGCGCACCGCCGTCACATACGAACTCGTCTACGATGCCGCCTATATCGTTGCGGTCGATCTTGGTGGCACCAAGGTGAGGGTGGCGATCACCGACCTTGCCTGCCAGATCTTTGCCGAAGACACCGTGCCGACCGATCCTCGCGGCGGTCAGCACATAGTCGACCAGATTGTCGCCTTGGCCTTCCAGGCTGCATCGCGCCGCGGAATTCCTCGCCAGAAGATTCGCCTGGCTGTGATCGGTGTTCCCGGTGCGCCGGACAATGCAACGGGCCGCGTGCTCATGGCACCCAACATCGCTGACTTCGACACGATGGACGTGGTCGCAGCATTCGGACGCGGCTTTGGTTTCGATGCGATGCTTGAAAATGACGTCAATCTGGCCGTTCTCGGCGAGAATTGGCTTGGCCAGGGGCAAGGCATCGACAATCTTGCTTATGTCGCATTGGGAACCGGCGTGGGTTCCGGATTGATGGTCGGCGGCCATCTGGTCCGCGGCGCCATCAACGCCGCCGGTGAATTGGGCTTCCTGCCGCTCGGCGCCGATCCTTTCGAGGCTGAGTCGCTGCACACGGGTGCCTTTGAGCGGGTTGTCGCTTCGCGCGGTATCGTTGAGCGTTACGCCGCCCTTTCCGGTGAGCGCCTCAGCGTTCCGGCCATCTTCGAGAAAGGTGAAGCCGGAGACGAAACCGCACTGACCGTTCTGGACGAGACCGCTCGCTACCTGACCAGAGGCATCGCTGCGATTGCAGCCATCGCCAATCCGGAAAAGGTCATTCTTGGTGGGTCGATCGGCCTGCGACCTGAAATGCTGTCGCGGGTCAGAGCTCTGCTGCCGTTGTGTTTTCCCTATCCCATCAATGTCGAGACCGGTGAGCTCGGATCCCGCGCGGCAATCATCGGTGCGGCGGCGATCGGTCTTGGCCAATTGCACAATTCGCTGTTCGGGGTGAACGCGCCGGACGGGCGGATTTCGCTGCCGCCCGCCAATATGAGTGCAGCCCTTCGGGAGGCGGTGTGATGGCGGGCACGAATGATCTGAGCGGACGTTTGAGTGCTGCGCTCGACCGGGATGAAGCCTTGACGCTCTTTCGGGGCGCCGTGCAGCGGCAAAGCATCACCGGCACCGAGGCGAACTTCGTCGCCTATCTCCAGGACAAGATGCAGGCCCTTCGCCTGACCGGGTTGCAGACGGCCGAGTTCCTGCCTGGCCGCCCGAATATCTGGGCAGAACGCAAGGGCACGGGTCAGGGCAAGCGCCTGCTGTTTATCGGCCATACCGACACGGTTCATGTCGACGGTTGGCGCGAGCATTGGGCCGGAACAGAGCGCGAGGACCCGTTCGCGGCTCCGGTGATCGACGGTGCTGTCTGGGGACGGGGCAGCGGTGACCTTAAGGCTGGCATTTCTGCCTCGCTCAGCGCGCTGGCGCTGCTGGACAAGGCGGGGCTCAAGCTCGCGGGCGACGTTGCCTTTGCCTTTGTCGGCGACGAGGAAAGCGGCCAGCCCGGCACGGGCGTATCCGCCGGCATCAAGCATTTCGTCTCGCGCATCGAGGCGGGTGAGGTGGAGCGTCCCGATTTCACCGTCTATGTCGAGCCCACCCGGCTTTCAGTTTATCCGGCACAGATCGGCTTCTTCATCACCGACATCACGATCACCGGCAAGTCCGCCTATTTCGGCGTGCCGGAACTGGGCAAGGACGCGCTGCGCGCCAGTCATGCCGCCATGACAGCACTGTGGAAACACTCCGACGAGATCGCGGCGCGGGCTGAGCACAAGCTGGTAGGGCGCGGCTTCCTGTTGATCACAGGCCTGACCGGTGGCGGCTACATCGCCGTTCCGGAGCGTTGTTCGCTGTCGTTGATCCGCAAGCTGCTGCCGGGCGAGTCCCTTGATGTGGCGGCTGCCGATATTGAACGGACGGTTCGCGAAGCCATCACCGATCCGGAGATCCAGGTGGAGTTCTCCTATCCGGCGGGTCGCGATCATGCGCTCGGTGGCACCGCCGCCGAGATCGATGAGGCGGCGCAGGAAGTGCGCATGCTGTCGGCCGAGATGGCGGCCGCCATGGCTGGACACGGGGTCGTTGAAGGTGCCCCGTTCTGGTCGGAGCAGCCTTTTTTCGTCAACCGGCTCGGTATTCCCGCAGTCTATTGCGCGCCCGGCGATATCCGCAATTGCCACACCTATGAGGAGCATGTGGACGTCGAGGAATATCTGGCCGGCGTGGTCGGCTTCGCCGCCTTCATGGCTCGCTACTGCGGCGTTGTCGAATGATTTTGAAATTCTGACAGGCAACAACGGGAGGAAAACATGATCTTGAAGAAACTGTTGGCAGCTTCATTGGCAGGTGGCCTGGTGCTGGTGGCCGGCGTCGCCTTCGCGCAAACGGTCGGACCGGCAGGCGAGGCCGCCACCGCGAGCGCGGAAGTCAAGCTCAGTGATGCCGATATCGGCGCGCTGAAAGGCAAGGGCTACAAGGCAGCCTTGCTGTGGCACACCTCCTCCGACTTCACCAATGCTGTCTCGGCAGGCGCCAAGGACGAATTCGCGCGTGCCGGCGTTGATATCGCCGTGACCACGGATGCAGGTTTCGACGCGGCCCGCCAGCGCAGCGACATCGAAACGGCGCTGGCCGCCAAACCCAATGTCATCCTGGCGCTGCCGCTCGATCCCGTCACCTCCGCCGAGGCCTTTCGCCAGGCCGTGAAAGACGGCACCAAGCTGGTGTTCCTGTCCAATGTGCCAAGTGGCTACAAGCAGGGCGGCGACTATGCGTCAATCGTGACGGACGACCTGTTCCAGATGGGCAAGCAGGCGGCAGACGCGTTGGCCAAGGCGATCGGCGATAAGGGCAAGGTGGGCTACATCTACCACGATGCCACCTATTATGTGACCAACCAGCGCGACCAGGCGTTCAAGACCGCGATCGAAAAGAGCTATCCTGATATCAAGATCGTTGCCGAGAAGGGTATCTCGGATCCGGCTCGCGCCGAAGAGATCGCCAATGCCATGCTGCTGCAGAACCCGGATCTGGATGGCATCTACGTGACCTGGGCCGAACCCGCCGACGGCGTGCTTTCCGCGTTGCGCTCGGCCGGCAATGCCAAGACCAAGATCGTCACGCTGGACCTTGCCGAACCGGTCGCGCTCGACATGGTCAAGGGCGGCAATGTCACCGCGCTTGTCGCCGACAAGGCCTATGAGCTTGGCCGGGCCATGGCTGCAGCCGGCATGAAATCGCTGCTCGGCCAGCAGACGCCGGCCTTTGTGGTTGCGCCTGCGTTGACCGTCACCAGGGAAAACGTCGCTGACGGCTGGAAGCAATCGCTCAACCGTGATGCGCCGAAATCGGTGCTCGACGCTGCAAAGTAATCCGATCGCCCTGCGGCCCTGCCGCAGGGCCCTTCAACTCGCCCAAGGGGAGGAAACCATGTCGATGAAGTTCAATAGCCTCGCGCTGTTCATGGGGTTGGCGGCAGTGACATCCGCTTTTGCCGCCGAGGGCGCGACCACCGGTCCGCACGGCGAAAAGCCGACGCCGGCCGCCAGCATGGTGTTGAGCCCGGACCAGGAGCAGAAGATCCAGGCCGGCAAGTTTACAGCTGCCCTGGTCTGGCACGAGATGAGCGAATACACCAACGCGGTGAACCGCGGCGCCCAGGATGAGTTCAAGCGCCTTGGCATCGAGGTCGTTGCCCAGACGGATGCCGGTTTCGACGGTGCCCGCCAGAAGTCCGACGTGGAAACGGTCCTGGCCAAGAAACCTTCGATCATCGTCTCGTTGCCGGTCGACCCGGCAAGTGCTGCAAGCGTCTACGATCCGGCACGCGCCGCCGGCGTGAAACTGGCCTTCGTCGACAATTCGCCGGCCGGCTACGAATATGGCAAGGACTACGTCACCATCGTTTCGGACGACCTGTTCCAGATGGGCAACAAGGCCGGCATCGCCATGGCCGAAGCGCTCGGCAAGAAGGGCAAGGTCGGCTACATCTTCCACGATGCAGACTTCTACGTCACAAACCAGCGTGACGGCGCCTTCAAGACGACGATCGCGAAAGACTATCCGGATATGAAGATCGTCGCGGAAGCCGGCATGGCCGATCCTGCGCGCGCCGAGGAGATCGCGCAGGCGATGGTCACCCAGAACCCGGATCTGGACGGCATCTATGTGACCTGGGCCGAACCAGCACTCAGTGTGCTTTCGACCCTGCGCAACGCCGGAAACACCCACACCAGGATCGTTACGCTCGACCTCAACGAGCCGGCAGCACTCGACATGGTCAAGGGTGGCAACATCGCCGCGCTGGTGGCTGACGAAGCTTACGATATCGGCGTCACCGTCGCGCGTGCTGCGGCAGGCTCCCTGGTTGGCAAGCAGGCGGAACCATTCCTGGTGGTCGACTCGCTTGCCGTCACCAAGGAAACCGTCGCCGAAGGCTGGAAGAAATCGCTCCACAAAGACATGCCCGCAAGCATCGCGGAAGCCACCAAGTAACAAGGATGCAGGGCGTTCGCGCTCCCGCCCTTCAGGAGGAAGAACAATGTCCAGTGCCAACACGAGCGCTGCCAGCCAGGGTTTGGCCAATCGCTTCAATCTGCAGCAATATGTCGTCTATCTCGGCTTCCTGGCCATTTTCCTGTTCTTCGCCGTGGTGCTGAAGGACAGCGGCTTCCTGACGGTCCGCAACCTCTCCAACATCGTGTTGCAGACCGCGCCGGCCACGATCATGGCGATCGGTCTGGTCTTCGTCATGTCGGCTGGCGAAATCGATCTATCGATCGGTTCGACAGTCGCGGTGGCGGCCTTGGCTGCAGCGGTGACGCTTGGCCATTATGGTCTTGTCGCGGGCGTTCTGGCCGGTCTCGGCGCCGGCCTGTTGATCGGCCTGCTCAATGGCGCGCTGGTCGCCTATGTCAAGCTGCCGTCCTTCCTGGTGACGCTGGCGACGCTGGGATTGTTTGCAGGCGTGTCGCGCTCGATGACCGACCTGCGTTCCATCCCGGTCACCGACAGCGTCTTCACCGGCTTCTTCGGCTCGGGCGTTTTTCTAGGCATTCCATCGCTGATCTGGTGGACGGCAATCGCCGTCGCCATTGGCCACATCATCTACCGCGAGACCCGTTTCGGCGCCCACGTTCTGGCGACCGGCGACAATGCGCGCGCCGCCAGCGTCTCCGGCATCAGCGTGCCGCGTATCAGGCTGGCCGTCATGGCCATCAGCGGCGGTCTGGCTGGCCTCGCCGGCCTGCTCTATGCCGGCCGCCTGCAGGCCGCCAAATACACGCTCGGCGAAACTGATCTGATGACCGTCATCGCCGCGGTCATCGTCGGCGGCACGCTGCTGAATGGCGGCAGAGGCTCGATCATCGGCGCGCTGGTCGGCTCGCTGATGATGGGCATGCTTAACAATGGTCTCATTCTCATGGGGTTGTCGGTCTCCGATCAGATGATCGTCAGAGGCCTCATCATCCTGGCTGCAGTCGCCGTGTCGCTGCGCGAAAAATCCCGCTGAAGGAGCAACCATGTTTCTCGACGTTCTGCGCCGCCGCAACCCGGCTTTCATCGAAGCCGCGATGGCCCTGCACCAGCAGGGGAAAATCCCGGCCAACGCCTATGTGCTTGACCTCGATATGGTCTCACGCAATGCCCGTGTGCTGTCGGACGAGGCCGCCCGGCTCGGGCTGAAGGCCTTCGCGATGACCAAGCAGGTCGGCCGTTCGAGCTCATTTTGCCGGGCGGTCAAACGCGGTGGCATCGATCGCGCCGTCGCCGTCGACATGGCCTGCGCGCGTGCGACCCACAAAGCCGGCCTGAAGCTCGGCCATCTCGGGCACCTCCAGCAGGTGGCGCGCCACGAGGCGGCAGCCGCCGCGAAGGCATTCGCGCCCGACTATTGGACGGTCTTCAACGACAGCAAGGCAGGCGAGGCCGCCGCCGGCGCGAAAGCCGCCGGGCGCACCCAGGATCTGCTGGCGCGCATCCGCGCCGAAGGAGACACTTTCTATCGCGGCCATGAGGGCGGCTATGATGCAGCTGACGTCACGGCGGTAGCCGATCGGCTGGATGCGCTGGACGGCGGACGCTTCGCCGGGATCACCACATTCCCGGCCCTGCTGTTCGACCAGGCCACCCGCAAGGTCTTGCCGACGCACAATCTCTCGACCCTGTCGAAG
Source organism: Mesorhizobium loti (assembly GCF_002858745.1). Taxonomy (GTDB): domain Bacteria; phylum Pseudomonadota; class Alphaproteobacteria; order Rhizobiales; family Rhizobiaceae; genus Mesorhizobium; species Mesorhizobium loti_F. The sequence continues at coordinate 102,848 of NZ_PJRO01000004.1, forward strand.
GCCGCCGAAACGCTGGCGAAATCCGGCCGTAAGGATATCGAGATCAATGCGCCGGGCACCACCTCTGCCGTAATGCTGCCGGCCCTTGCCGAGGCCGGTGCCACGCAATGCGAACCCGGTAACGGCCTGCATGGTACCACTGCACTGCATGTGATGGAGGATCTGCCGGAGCTGCCGGCGGTGCTCTACCTCACCGAGGTGTCGCATCTTTCGGGCGGCAAAGCGTATTGTCTGGGTGGCGGTTTTTACATCGATCCGATCTTCCCGGACTATGACGTGAAAGCGCTGGTCAGCGCCGAGCCCACTGTGGCTGCAACCGCATTGCGCAGCGTCGAGGTGCCGCCACCTTCGGCGATCGACTACTACGCGATGATCGACGCCGTCGGTCCGTTGGCGCCCAGGCCCGGTGACACCGCGGTTTTCGGCTTCCGGGGGCAGGCTTTCGTCACCCGCGCGTTCGTCGTCGGCGTGTCCGGCATTTCGAAGGGCCAGCCGAAGGTCGAGACCATCGAAAACGGTTTTGGTGAGACCGCCGCCTGGCCGGTCTAGGAGTGATGTCATGAACACGACTGAGGCAAATGCACCGGTGCTCAAATTGCAGGACATCCACAAGATGTTCAGTGGCATCACCGCGATCGAGAATTTCTCGCTCGAAGTCTATCCGGGCGAGATCGTCGCACTGGTCGGCGACAATGGGGCCGGCAAGTCGACGCTGATCAAGATCATCTCCGGCGTCCATTCACCGACCTCGGGCTCGATCTCGATCGAGGGCGAGACGGTGACGATGTCCAACGCAACCATGGCGCGGTCGCACGGCATCGAGGTGGTCTATCAGGACCTTGCTCTCGCCGACCAGCAGAGCGTCTACATGAACATGTTCCTGGGCAGGGAACCGGTGAACGGTCTTGGCCTGCTGGACAGGCGCCGCATGATCGCGGAGACCGAAAATCTGGTGAAGGAACTCGACGTACGCATTCCTTCCGCGCACGCCACCATTCGCGATCTGTCGGGTGGCCAGCGCCAGGGCGTGGCGATCGCGCGGGCCACGCATTGGGCAAGCAAGCTGATCCTGCTCGACGAACCGACGGCAGCGCTGGGTGTTGCCGAAACCGCCAAGGTCGAGGAAATCGTCCTGTCCCTGAAACGGCGCAACATCGGCGTGCTGATCATCAGCCACAGCCTCGACCAGGTCTTCAAGCTTTCCGACCGGATCTGCGTGCTGCGTCGTGGCAAGCAGATTGGCGTGCGCGAAACGGCAAAGACCGACAAGAACGAGATCATCGCGATGATCACCGGCCTACAGCAGCAGTAATGAATAGCAACTAGCCGGTATGGGTTGAAAACAACCATCTTGAAAAGCTGTCGCGATGGATCGGTTTCGCAATCAATCGACAGCACCCGCTGACACGCATGTGAAACGTGTCAGCGGGTAGAACCCTTAGATATCCAGGTTGGCCACGTTGAGTGCATTTTCCTGGATGAACTCCCGGCGCGGCTCGACTTCGTCACCCATCAACCGGGCAAACAGCGAGTCAGCGTCGGTGGCGTCGTTGACCTTGACCTGCAGCAGCGAGCGCACGTTCGGATCGAGCGTGGTTTCCCACAGCTGCTCGGCATTCATCTCGCCGAGACCTTTGTAGCGCTGCATGGTCAGCCCCTTCCTGCCGGCGGCGAAGATCGCGCCGAGCAGGGCAAGCGGGCCGGAAATCATCTCCGAGGTCTCGCGACGGCGCAACTGCGGAGGCTCGGAATAGACTTCAGCAAGGCGGGCGGCGTAACGATCAAGCTGGCGCGCATCGGCCGAGTTGATCAGGCCCATGTCGAGCTGCACCACCTCGCGCACGCCGCGCACGGTGCGTTCGAACACATAGCCGCCCGTGCCGTCATTGGACGTCGACGTCCGTCCCTGCCAGCCGCGTTCGATATCCTCGGCAATCACGTCGAGCCGCTTCGCGATCGATTCGGCCATGGCGGTGGCGCGGCCGAGATCGTTGAAGACAGCAGGGTTGAGGCCGCCGGCGATCGCCGCCTGTTCGACCACGGCGCGGTTGTAGCGTGTGTGCAGGCCGTTGATCAGCTGGCGCACGCCGAGCGCGTCGGTCACGGCGGAAGCGAGGTCCTGGCCGGTGCGGACTTCGCCCGACGACAGAGTGAGCGACCCATCCTCGAGGCCGGAGGAAATCAGGAATTCCTCAAAGGCACTTTCGTTCTTGATATATTGCGAGCTCTTGCCGCGGCTGACCTTATAAAGTGGCGGTTGCGCGATATAGAGATGGCCGCGTTCGATCAGCTCCGGCATCTGCCGGAAGAAGAAGGTGAGAAGCAACGTACGGATGTGGGCACCGTCGACGTCGGCGTCCGACATGATGATGATCTTGTGGTAACGCAGCTTGTCGGCATTGAATTCGTCCTTGCCGATTGAGGTGCCGAGCGCGGTGATCAGCGTGCCGATCATGTCTGACGACAGCATGCGGTCGAAACGCGCGCGCTCGACATTGAGGATCTTGCCGCGCAGCGGCAGGATCGCCTGGTTCTGGCGCGAGCGACCGCTTTTGGCAGAGCCGCCGGCTGAGTCACCCTCGACGATGAAGATTTCGGATTTGGCCGGATCGCGCTCCTGGCAGTCGGCAAGCTTGCCGGGCAGCGAGGTGATGTCGAGCACGCCCTTGCGGCGGGTGAGTTCGCGTGCCTTGCGTGCCGCCTCGCGTGCGGCTGCGGCTTCCACCACTTTGCCGATCAGCGTCCTGCCCTCGGCAGGGTGTTCTTCCAGCCAGGTGCCGAGGGCCTCGTTGACGAGACTTTCTACAACCGGCCGCACTTCCGAGGACACCAGCTTGTCCTTGGTCTGGGACGAGAATTTCGGGTCCGGCACTTTCACCGACAGCACGGCGGTCAGGCCTTCGCGGCAATCGTCGCCGGTCAGCGTCACCTTTTCCTTCTTGGTCAGCCCGGATGTGTCGGCATAACCCGTCACCTGGCGCGTCAGCGCGCCGCGGAAACCGGCCAGATGGGTGCCGCCGTCACGCTGCGGGATGTTGTTGGTGAAGGCGAGTACATTTTCGTGGTAGCTGTCGTTCCACCACATCGCGACTTCCACGGTAATGCCGTCGCGCTCGCTCTTGATGGCGATCGGTTTGTCGATCAGCGGCTTCTTGGAACGGTCGAGATATTTGACGAACTCTTCCAGTCCGCCATCATAGTGCAGTTCCTGTGTTCTGATGTCCGCATGGCGTTTGTCGGTGAGCACGATCCGCACACCCGAATTCAGGAAGGCGAGCTCGCGCAGCCGATGCTCCAGCGTGCCGTAATCGAATTCGGTCACGCCCTTGAACGTGTCGGAGGAGGGCAGGAAGGTGATCTCCGAACCGTTGCGGCCTTCATAGGTGCCGGCGGTCTTTTCCTGTTGATAGGTGCCCGTGACCTTCAGCGGCGCATCGGCATCGCCATGGGTGAAGCTCATTTCGTGGATCTTGCCGTCGCGGCGGACCTTGATGCGCAGCCATACCGACAACGCATTGACCACCGAGACGCCGACGCCGTGCAGACCGCCGGAGACCTTGTAGGAATTCTGGTCGAACTTACCGCCGGCGTGCAGCTGGGTCATGATGACCTCGGCCGCGGAGACCCCTTCGCTCGGGTGCAGGTCGGTCGGAATGCCGCGGCCGTTGTCGATCACCGTGCACGAACCATCCGGATTAAGCGTCACTGTCACCAGGTCGGCATGACCAGCCAAAGCCTCGTCGATGGCGTTGTCGACCACCTCATAGACCATGTGGTGCAGGCCAGAACCGTCGTCGGTATCGCCGATATACATGCCGGGGCGCTTGCGCACCGCATCCAGGCCCTTGAGAACCTTGATGGAATCGGCGCCGTACTCGGCGCTGCCGCCGTTGGCATTGTCGCTCTGATCGCTCATGAAAACCTGTCTGTTCGATACCGTTCTGTAAGGCGCAGGAAGCGCCCGAATCGTGCTCGTCCCGAAGAGACAGATATAGGGGTAAAAGGCGGTTTTTCCAAGGTTTACGGGGTGCCAGGGCGGGGATAACGATGTGCGCCGACCGGCCGCCAGCACCGAGGCATCCGCCTGGTCGAGCGTCCTCAGCGCCCGAGGGGCTCATCGACGCCTGTCCTCAGTGTATCGAGGCTCCATCGACCGGAGCCTATGATCATGATTTACAGGCAAATCAGCGCCCGAATGTGCGAGAAATGGCGACGTGGCGATCCGGAGGAAACCCGCCTTTGGTCGGCTGCTGAAGGCCCTGAGCATCGAGAAGACTCCATTTGGACATTCCATCCAAGCCGTCGTATGGTTGCCCATCGGCGATAGATGATCAGGGCATCGCCGACTGTGAGCGACGGTCGCGCTTCCGCCCCAAGCGCAAAGGGGGGAGTTGTTGTGGCGATCTTTCATTCCTCGACGGGTGCTGCCTATCCCGACGATCTCAAACTTCTCAAGGACATCTACGACGACATCTGCACCCAGCGCGGGCTCAGGCGTGGCAGTGCTGCCGCCGAGATTTTGGCCCGGGAGGCAATGGATCTGTTCTCGCAGGGTGTCTTTGACGAAGCCGACATCCGCGAAAGCCTGAAGCTCTTTCTCGAGCGGAAGGAACTGAGGAACTAGGTCTTTCCGGGCTGGGGATTGCTCCAGCTCGACTGGAGACGCCATCCGCAATCCTGACGTCACGCCGCATGGACGCCGCTATTGGCGCCCACTACATTGTGGCCAGCCACGGAAGACGTCATGGACACAAAGCCATCTCCCTTCGTTCCTCCGGCTCCGAAGCCGCGCACGGTGCCGCCCTCGACGCTGGAGATGATGCGCATCGTCTACCGCAATCCGCTCGAGTTGTGGGGAGAACCTTCCTACAACGAACCATGGATTTCGGTGACCGGCATCGGCGGGCCACTGGTCGTCGCCAACGATCCCGCGCTGATCCGCCATGTGCTGGTCGACAACGCCAAGAACTACAAGATGGCGACGGTGCGCCAGAAGATCCTGCGCCCCATCTTGCGTGACGGCCTGCTCACCGCCGAAGGCGATGTGTGGAAGCGCTCGCGTAAGGCAATGGCACCGGTGTTCACGCCGCGCCACATCTTCGGCTTCGCTGCCCCGATGCTGAAACGCACGAATGAGTTCGTTGAGCGCTACGAGGATGGCGCGGTTTCCGATGTCGCCCACGACATGACCATGCTGACCTACGATATCTTGGCCGAGACGCTGTTTTCCGGTGAGATTGCCGGCGAACCGGGCAGCTTCGCCAGTCAGATCGACCGGTTGTTCGAGACCATGGGCCGGGTCGATCCGCTCGACCTGTTGCGCGCGCCGGACTGGCTGCCGAGGCTCACCCGTATTCGCGGGCGCAAGTCGCTGGCCTATTTCCGCAACATCGTCACCAACACCGTGCTGATGCGCGAAGAACGCCTGAAGCGCGATCCGAACGGCGTGCCGCAGGATTTTCTCACCCTCTTGCTCAAGGCCGAAGGCCCGGAAGGGCTGACCCGCGCCGAGGTCGAGGACAACATCATCACCTTCATCGGAGCCGGACACGAAACGACGGCGCGCGCACTTGGCTGGACGCTGTATTGCCTAGCGGAGGCGCCTTGGGAGCGCGAGCCGGTGGAGGCCGAGATCGATGCCGTCCTGGCGCGCGAGCCGGATCCGACCAAATGGCTGGATGCCATGCCGCTCACCCGAGCCGTTTTCGAGGAGGCGTTGCGGCTCTATCCACCGGCACCGTCGATCAACCGGGAGCCGGTCGAGCCGGAGACCTTCAACGGGCTCTATATTCCGCCGCGCGCCGCCGTGCTCGTGATGCCCTGGGTGGTGCATCGTCACCGCAAGCTGTGGGATCGACCCGAAGCCTTCCTGCCGGAGCGCTTCCATCCGGGCAATCGTGACCGCATCGACCGTTTCCAGTACCTGCCGTTCGGCGCCGGGCCGCGCGTGTGCATAGGGGCAAGTTTCGCCATGCAGGAAGCGATCATTGCACTCGCCGTCCTGCTTTCGCGCTTCCGTTTCGACAGCGTGGCCGAGACAAAGCCGTGGCCGGTGCAGAAGCTGACCACGCAACCCGAAGGCGGCCTGCCGATGCGGGTGACGAAACGGGTGACGAAGCGGTGAGTGGCCGCGGCAAGGCGCTGCTCGTACGCATCGCGGGCCGTGTTCAGGGCGTCGGCTTTCGTGCTTGGACACGAGACGAGGCGCGCCGCATTGGACTACGCGGCTGGGTGCGTAACGAGCCCGACGGATCGGTGAGCGCGTTGATCGCAGGTTCGAACGAAGCTGTGGCCGAGATGCTGAAGGCCTTGTGGCAAGGGCCTTCCGGCGCTGACGTCGGAAGTGTCGAGCCGGAGCCAGCCGATCCTTTCGACGCGCCGGCGGATTTCGGCATCGCCGGCTGACCAGTACTCCGCCTGTCTGCCTAGAGTGTTTCCGATTTTTCGCTCTAATTCTTGTTTTTACGCAATTCTGGGCGGAAAGCCGCTACGCACTTTGCTTGGAATTGCTCCCGCATCAAGGCTTCGGGAAAGCCTCGACCGTGCCTTTGAGCTTGATGGTGATCGGCTGGCCGAAGCGGTCTTTCGACTTGCCGGCGGGCGCGCGGATCCAGCCTTCGCTGACGCAGTATTCGCTGACGTCGTCGCGTTCGCGCCCGTTGAACAGGATGCCGACGCCGCGTTCCAGCACCTCAGCGTCGAAATAGGGGCTGCGCGGGTCGTTGCTCAACCGGTCGGGAAGGCTCATAGATTGCTCCACATTTGCGCGTCGAATAGACGCGGGGCGCTCTAGCGTTGGGAAGCGCTGTTAAGGCCATTTCCCATCATGGTAAAGACCTACCTTAATCGTGTCCTTGAAAGATGTTCTCGATATGCACTGGCCAGCGCCAGGGCAGAACCGCCACCAGATCGAAGCGCACCGAAAGCCTGCCGAAATCCGGCTGGCGCGACAGCCATAGATCGGCAGCACGCTCGATACGGTGTTCGGACTCGTATTGCACAGCTTCCATCGCCTCCATCAACGTTCGCCGTGCCTTCACTTCGACGATCAATATGAGATCGCCACGCCTGGCAATCAGGTCGATCTCGCCAAGCTTGGTGCGGTAGCGGCGGGCGAGGATGCGATAACCCTTGAAAGTCAGCGCAATGGCGGCCAGCCATTCGCCGCGGTGGCCTCGCCGGTAGGATTTGCGTTTCCGGATGACGGAGGCATCAGCCACCGTTTGCTTCTTTCAGTTCGAGCAACCTGCGGTAAAGCGCCTGCTTCTGGCCACCGGTCATCCTGGCTGCCTCTGCAGCTGCCTTGGAGGTTGGCATTTCCGACGCCAGCGACAGAAGCAGCCGGTCTATGTCGGCTGGGCCCTCGGCCTTTGCCACCGGCGGGCCGACACAGATGACAATCTCACCTTTCGGCGTATCGGCGGCGGCATAGTGGGCAGTAAGCTCGGCTAATGTGCCGGGTCGCATCTCTTCGAAGGTCTTGGTCAGCTCGCGTCCGATTGCTGCCCGCCGTGTGCCTCCAAGCACCTCGGCCATCGCGCCCAGTGTTTCGGCCAGACGTCGCGGCGACTCGAAGAAGATCAGTGTTGCCGGCACCGCCTTGAGCTCCTCCAGCCGCGTCTGGCGCTGGCCGGTTTTCACCGGCAGGAAACCGGCGAACAGGAAAGTATCGGAGGGCAGCCCGGAGGCGGTCAGCGCGGCCAGCGGCGCCGAAGGACCGGGTATCGGCACCACGCGGATGCCGCGCTCGATCGCTTCGCCCACCAGCCGGTAGCCGGGGTCGGACACCAGCGGCGTGCCGGCATCCGAAATCAGCGCGACGCTTTGTCCCTGTTCGAGCGCTGCGATCAATCTCGGCCCGGCCTCGGCAGCGTTATGCTCATGATAGGCGGTGGTACGGCGGCGGATGCCGTAGCGCTCCAGGAGAACGCGCGAAACGCGTGTGTCCTCGCAGGCGAGGAGATCGGCCGAAGCCAACGTTTCCAAGGCGCGCAGGGTGATATCGGCCAGATTGCCGATCGGCGTGGCGACCAGATAAAGCGCGGCGTCGAGCGGTCGGGCCGCGAGCTCCGTCTGCCCGATCACATAGGTTTTCCTGGTCGTTTCGTCGTTCATGCGCCCTCCGGTGCGTCTTGTTTGGCACGCGCGGCCAAGAGTTGCAAAAGTCGCGCGCCGCCACACCTTTGCCACAGGGTCGCAGCACACAAAGCGCGGCGGAATTCATGGGTGATTCTGGAAGCGCACGATGCCTAATCATTTCGATGCCTGCATGTCCCAGCTGGAAGCGCGCAGCGCCCGCGACACGGGACCTTCTCACACCTCCGGCGATGAAAATGGTGACCAGCGCCATGGCAGGGACGAGGCAAAGTCAGCTCGCAGCGGCGAGCTCTTTGCCGAAAAAGACCGCGTCAAAAGCGTCACAAGCACCACGCCTGAGCGGTAGATTTTCAGCCGGATTTATCGCGCCAGGTCAGCCACGACCGCATCCAGTACGATCATGCCGGCGGGCGTCGCGCGCAAGCGCGAATTGCCGATCGATGCGACGAGCCCTTCTTGTTGCAGGATCGACACCCGGGCCGAGGGCAGGGCGCGGCCGGAATATTGCTCGTAGCGAACAAGGTCGATGCCTTCGGCAAGCCGCAGGCCCATCAGCAGGAATTCGTCGGCTTCTTCCGAGCGGGTAAGGATCTCGCCTCCGGTGATGCCATGGCCCTTGGCTTCGACGAGGTCCAGCCAGGTTTCCGGTATCTTCTCGGCCACCGTCACCACGCGCGTGCCCTTCTCGACGAAACGGCCATGCGCCCCCGGGCCGACGCCGACATACTCGCCATAACGCCAATAGGTCAGGTTGTGCCGGCTCTCGGCACCTGGCTTCGCGTGGTTTGAGATCTCATAGGCCGGCAGCCCGCGCGCCGAGGTGATTTCCTGCGTCAGCTGATAGAGGTCGGCGGCGTGGTCGCCATCCGGGATTTCGAACTTCTTTGCTGCATGCAGCATGTGGAAGGGCGTGCCTTCCTCGATGGTGAGTTGATAGAGCGACAGATGGTCGGCAGCGTAGCCGATCGCCTCTTCAAGTTCCGTTTCCCAGGCTTCCGGCGTCTGGCCGGGGCGGGCATAGATCAGGTCAAACGAGAGCCGCGGGAAAATCTCGCGGGCGAGCCCGATCGCGTGCAGTGCCTCTTCGACATTGTGCAGCCGGCCGAGGAATTTGAGGTCGCGGTCGTTCAGTGCCTGCACGCCCAGCGAGACACGGTTGACGCCGGCGGCACGGTAGCCGCGGAAGCGTTCTGCCTCGACGGAGGACGGATTGGCCTCCAGGGTCACTTCGATACCGCCAGGAACCGTCCAGTTCCTGGCGACCGCGTCCAGCACGGCGCCGACCGTTTCAGGTTTCATCAGCGATGGCGTGCCGCCGCCGAGGAAAATGCTGGTCACTTCGCGAGGGCCGGTGCGTTCGCGCATCGTGGCAAGCTCGGCCTCGAAGGCGCGCGTGTATCGCTCTTGATCCACCGGCTGGTGGCGGACATGGCTGTTGAAGTCGCAATAAGGGCATTTGGCCGCACAGAACGGCCAATGGATGTAGACGCCGAAGCCGGGCGACCGATCCAGCAGCATCAAGCTGAACCCAGCCTGGCGCGGGCGAATTTCTGAAACGCGCGGGCGCGGTGCGAGAGCGCCTCGGCCTGTCCTGGTTTCCAGCCATGTTTCTGCTCGGCGGTCATCTCGCCGAAGGTCTTGTCGTGGCCGTCGGGACGGAACACCGGGTCATAACCGAAGCCAAGCTCGCCGCGTGGCGGCCACACCAGCGTGCCTTCCGCTTCACCACGGTAATATTCCGCCTCTCCGTCGGGGAAGGCGAGGCAGATCACGGCAACGAAACGTCCCGAACGCTGTGCCGGGTCGGTCGCCTGCACGTCCTGAAGCGCATCTTCGGTCTTCTGCATCGCCATGCCGAAGTCGCGGCTGCCGTCGGGCTTTTCAGCCCAGTTGGCGGTGTAGACACCTGGAGCCCCGTCGAGTGCGTCGACGCAAAGCCCGGAATCGTCCGAAAGCGCTGGCAGGCCGGTCGCCTGTGCGGCGGCAAAAGCCTTGATGTAGGCGTTTTCCTCGAAAGTCGTGCCGGTTTCGTCCGGCTCCGGCAAGCCGTACTCCCCGGCCGACTTCGCCTCGAAACCGAACGGCGCCATCAGGTCAGCGAACTCCTTCAGCTTGCCGGCATTGTGGCTGGCGACGACGATCTTCTTTCCATCGAGCGAATGCATTTACAGCTTCCAGATCTTCGGTTCGGCGAATTCCAGCGAATTGCCGGAAGGATCGCGCAGATAGATAGATCGGCCGCCTTGCGGCCATTCGAATTCGGCTTCGATGGCGATGCCATGTGCACCGAGATACGCCTTCCAGCGCTCCAGTTCTTCGGCACTTGCCGAAAAACAGAGATGGCCCTGACCGGTCACGCCATGCGGCGGCACCGGAAGGCGGGCATCAGGTGCCGGCGGATGCTTCGTCGCCTCGGCATTGAACAGCAGCAGCACACCCTGTCCGCAGCGAAAAAACACATGCCGGCCTTCCACCTTGCCGATGCGCTCCAGGCCGATGATATCGGCATAGAACGCTTCCGCCGCCTCCAGATCGGTGACGTAGAGCGCGGATTCGAGAATGGCGGCAGGCTGCATCACACCTCAGGCCACGGCCATCTGCTGCAGGGACACCAGGCGGGAAATGCCTTTCTTGGCCAGGCCCATCAGTGCCGAGAATTGCTCTTCCGAGAACGGCTCGCCTTCGGCGGTGCCCTGAATCTCGACGATGCCGCCTTTGCCGGTCATGACGAAGTTGGCGTCGGTGCCGGCGGATGAGTCTTCGAGATAGTCGAGGTCGATGACCGGCTGGCCGTCATGGATGCCACAGGAAATGGCGGCGACATGGTCCTTCAGAACCTTGTCCAGCTTCACCATCTGGCGCGCTTCCATCCAGCGCAGGCAGTCATAGAGTGCAACCCAGCCACCGGTGATGGAAGCCGTACGGGTGCCGCCATCGGCCTGGATGACGTCGCAGTCGACGGTGATCTGCACCTCGCCCAGCGCCTGCATATCGACCACGGCGCGCAGGCTACGGCCGATCAGGCGCTGGATTTCCAGCGTGCGGCCGCCTTGCTTGCCCGCGGAAGCCTCGCGGCGCATGCGATCGCCGGTCGAGCGGGGCAGCATGCCGTATTCAGCCGTCACCCAGCCCTTGCCGGAATTGCGCATCCAGCCGGGCACCTTTTCCTCAAGGCTCGCCGTGCACAGCACATGGGTGTCGCCGAATTTCACCAGGCAGGAGCCTTCGGCGTGCTTGGAAACGCCGCGCTCGAAGGAGATCGCACGCATTTCATCTGGCTGGCGTTTGGAGGGGCGCATCAGAGGTCTTTCTTCTTGGTTTTGGAGTCGTGGCCGGCTTGTAGCTCCATGAAAGACCGGGCGCAAAGGAAAACGGGTCGCTTGCGTCGCCCCGGCTGCAATCTATATCCTTGCTCTCGGAGATTTTGTGCCCGATGACCAAACCCATCGTTGATCCGATCCTGCAATCGCCGGCCTTCCAGCCGCTCGACATACGCTCGCGCGACATCTTCCGACGCATTGTCGAATCCTATCTCCGGGACGGCGAGCCGGTCGGTTCGCGCTCGCTGTCGCGCATTTTGCCCTCATCGCTGTCGCCGGCCACGATCCGCAACGTGATGAGCGACCTCGAACATCTTGGGCTGATCTACGCGCCGCATATTTCCGCCGGCCGGCTGCCGACCCAGCAAGGGCTGCGCTTCTTCGTCGATGCGTTCATGGAGTTTGGCGATCTCACCGATGAGGAACGCCGTGCCATCGAGACGCAGGTGAAGGCTTCGGGCGAGGGCATGTCGCTCGAACATATGCTGACCGAAGCCAGCCAGATGCTGTCAGGCATGTCGCGCGGGGCGGGGCTGGTTCTTGCCGCCAAGGCCGAGGTGGCGCTGAAGCACATCGAATTCATCCAGTTGGAGCCGGGCAAAGCCTTGGCCGTGCTGGTTTCGCAAGGTGGCGATGTCGAAAACCGCGTCATTGACCTGCCGGCGGGCATCACGTTGTCGCAATTGCATGAGGCTTCGAACTTCCTCAATGCCCATATCCGTGGCCGCACCTTGGCCGAGGCGCGCGGCGAGATTTCGCGGCTGAAGGAAGAAACCCGCACCGCGCTCGACACGCTGTCACAGGATCTGGTCGAAAAGGGCCTTGCTGTCTGGGCCGGCACCGAAAGCGGCCTGCCGTCGCGTCTCATCGTGCGCGGTCGCGCCAATCTGCTCGAAAACGTCACCGCCCAAGCCGATATCGAACTGCTGAAACGCCTGTTCGAGGACATGGAAACCCAGGATGGGCTGATCCAGCTTCTCGATCTGGCCGAGCAGGGCTCGGGCGTGCGTATCTTTATCGGCTCGGAAAACAAGCTGTTCTCGCTGTCCGGCTCGTCGCTGGTCGTCGCACCTTATCGTGACAAGGACGCACGTGTTGTAGGCGCCCTCGGCGTGATCGGCCCGACACGGCTCAACTATGCGCGGATCGTGCCGATGGTGGACTATACGGCGCAGTTGATTTCGCGCATGCTGCGGTAACCTGCAGAGACTGCCAGCCAGGAGGGAACACCATGGCGCTGGAAGAGATCAAAGCCCGCATCGGCCTGCTTCTGCAGGAAATGGTCAATCAACCGGAAGACGAGCACGAAATCCAGGAACAGCTGCGTGAGAAGTTCTCCGAGCTGCGTGCGCTCGGCTTGCCGCTGCCCGCCGATCTCGTCGAACTGGAACGGCAGCTCGACGCCGGCTTCGGCGCAGAGGCCTGATGTACTCATTTTCACGGTCAGTTGTGATGCGCTGACGCGCCTCCCATCCTATCTTCGTCATGGCGGGCGAAGGAGGATGATGTGAAACGTGCTGTTGCGGCCTTGCTGGTTCCGTTCTTCGTAGCGCCGGTATCCTCGGCTTTCGCCCAGCAACCCGAAGTTCTCAAAGGGGAAGCCGCCTTTGGCGACTGGCGCGCCGACAAACCCGGCATTCGGCGTAAGATAGCGCCACAGGATTTGCCGAAACCCTATGTATCGGGCTCAGCGTCGAACAGCCCCAGCGAAATCAGGCGCCCGAAGAACGCGGAGCCGAAACTGCCCGCCGGCTTCTCGGCCGAACTGATTGCCTCGGGTATCAGCAATCCACGCGCTGTGCGCGTTGCTCCGAACGGTGACGTCTTCGTTGCCGACAGTCGCGCCGACCAGGTTCGGCTCTACCGGCTCGGCGACGGCAGTGCCAAGCCTGCCGCAGAAGCCATCTACGCCAAAGGGCTGAGCTCACCTTATGGTATCGCCTTCTATCCGCCGGCCAAGCCCCAATGGGTCTATGTCGCCAACACTGAAAGCATCGTGCGCTTCCCTTATGAGGAAGGCGACCTGAAGGCGCCTGGAAAGCCCGAGACCGTTGTCGCGGACATTCCCGACGGTGGTCACTGGACCCGTGACATCGCCTTCTCGCCGGACGGCAAGACGCTTTATCTGTCGGTGGGTTCTGCTTCCAATGCCGGTGAAGAGATGGGTGATCCCCCCGGTGGTCCCAAGACATGGGCTGCCAGCGAGCCGCTCGGCGCCGCATGGAGCTATGAACGTGGCCGTGCAGCGGTCTTTGCTTTCGATCCTGACGGCAACAACCGCCGAACCGTGGCCACCGGCCTGCGCAACTGCTCGGGGCTCACCGTCCAGCCGGCCACCGGCGAGCCCTGGTGCGTGGTCAACGAACGCGATGCGCTGGGCGACAATCTTCCGTTCGAGTACGCAACCTCGGTGAAGCAGGGCGCCTTCTACGGCTGGCCCTGGTATTACATCGGCGACAACGAGGATCCACGCCATGCCGGCACTCGCCCCGACCTTGCCGGCAAGGTGACGGTGCCGGATGTTCTGATGCAGGCGCATTCGGCGCCGCTTGGCATCGCCTTCTATGAGGGCAATCAGTTCCCCGCCGAGTACAAGGGCGATGCCTTTGTCGCCTTGCACGGTTCGTGGAATCGTGGTGCACCGACTGGCTACAAGGTGGTGCGGCTGTTCTTCAAGGATGGCAAGCCGACCGGCGAGTATGAGGACTTCATGACCGGCTTTGTCGTCTCCAACGATGCCGTCTGGGGCCGGCCCGTCGGCGTGGCGGTTGCCAAGGATGGTTCGCTGATCGTCACCGAGGACGGCAACGGCACGGTCTGGCGTGTTTCTTACAGAGGCAAGAACTAAGCGCACCGGCCTGAAGATCGGAATCGTCAGAGCGTTGCCGCGTTTCCGCGAAAAGCGAAAACGCTCTGACGTTCAGGCGAATTTGCGGCGGGCGTCTAGCGCGAGGCCTAGCCCGACCGAACCGAAGGCGTCGCCCTGCACCACCTTGGCGTCTGGCACCAGTTCCAGGATGCTGCGCCGTGCCAGCGGGATTGCGGTCGAACCGCCGGTCAGGAACACGGCAGTGATATCCGCCGGCTTCACCCCTGCGTCGGCCAGGGTATCGGCAACCGTCTGCGTGACACGGCCAACTTCGTTGCGGATGGTGTTTTCCAGACCCTGCTTGGTCAGTTCGGCCGAGAATGTTGCGCCGGGCAGCGCCAGGTCCACCGTGGTCTCTTCCAGGTCGGTCAGCGCGATCTTTGCCCTTTCCACTTTCGTGGCGAGTGCGTGTCCGAACCGATGCTCGACGACTTCGATCAGCCGGTCGACGAGATCGACCCGTGCGGCTTCATAGCGGATCTGGCGCAGGTCCAGCTTGGCCTTCGGCGTATAGAGCAGGTTGATCCGCTGCCAGGTGGCGAGATCGACGAAATAGCCTGCCGGCAGGTTGCGTTTGCCGTCCTTTGTCTGCGTCAGATAGCCGAGCTCGGGCATGACATGGGCGATGCTGAGCAGCCGGTCGAAGTCGGTGCCGCCGATATGGACGCCGCGATTGGCCAATATGTCACCTTTGCGGTCGCTGGCGGTTGAACGCTCCGGTGACACCCGCACAATCGAAAAGTCCGACGTGCCGCCGCCCATGTCGACGATCAGGGCGAGCTCTTCGCGGTTGAGCGTGTGTTCGTAGTCGAGCGCGGCGGCGATCGGCTCGAACTGGAAGTCGATATGCTTGAAGCCCTGTTTGCGCGCTGCCTTTTCCAGCTGGTTCTGCGCCTCGGCGTCTGCCGCATCGTCTTCGTCAACGAAGCGCACCGGCCGGCCGAGCACAACATTTTCCACCGGTTGCCCGGCATGGCGGTCCAGTTGCGCCTTCAGATGAGCCACGAACAGGCCAATGATGTCGGTGAAGGCCAGCGTGCGCGCCTGGATGCGTGTCTTTTCATGTGCCAGCGAAGACCCCAGCACGCTTTTCAGCGCGCGCATGAGTCGGCCCTCGACACTGTCGGTGTAGTCCGCGATCGCACGGCGGCCGAACAGGGTGTTGCCGTCTTCGAAATTGAAGAAGATCGCAGATGGCAATGTCACGTTGCTATCCTCAAGCGCCACCAGATGCGGCCTGCCGTTCTCGATCACGCCAACGGTGGAATTGGAGGTGCCGAAGTCTATGCCGCCGAAAGCCGGTCGCATCGTCTCGTCCTGGATGTTTGCGTAAAAAGGCGCGACCTGTCGGTGCAGGCCGCGGCGGGACCGTGCGCCTACAGGAGCCGGGTCGAAATGTCGATGCCTTCCGGTTATTTTCAGAAAAATGTGAGCGGCTGGACCAAGTACTGCGCCATTTCCACGGACTTGCGATCCGTGCGATAAAGCGCCAGTGCTCCCGAGGCTTTCCCGATGACCCTTGCCGGATTTCTTGCCTATTCCGCCGCGCTTGCGGTTGCTGCCGCCATTCCCGGTCCCGGCATAACTGCGCTGGTGGCGCGGGCGCTCGGTTCTGGCTTCCGCTCATCGCTGGCGATGTCGCTGGGGCTTGTTGTCGGCGACCTCATCTACCTTACCGCTGTGGTGCTTGGTCTTGCGCTGGTGGCGCAGAGCTTCGGCATGGTGTTCCTGATCGTCAAATGGCTGGGCGTACTCTATCTCGCCTATCTTGCCTGGAGCTTCTGGACGGCCGGCATCACGCCGGAAACGGTCGAGGCGCGCAAGGGCAGGGATGGTTTCGTGCAATCGGCGCTGGCTGGCCTGGCCGTCCAACTCGGCAATCCGAAGACGATGATCTTCTATCTGGCGATCACGCCGACCATCGTCGACGTGAAGTCGCTGACTTTCGCGGACTATGGAATTCTGCTTTCCATTACCGCGGCCGTACTTCTCATCGTCCTGGTGCCGTATCTGGCGCTCGCCGCCAAGGCGCGCTGGTTCCTGCGCTCGCCGCGCGCATTGAAGGTACTAAACCGCACCGCGGCCGGTTTCATGGTTGGCGCCGCGGCTGCGATCGCTGTGCGGTCCTGAGGGCGTTCGCGCAAAGCTGAACCTGATTTCGGGACAATCAGGAAAACTGTTCCAGCCGCCCGTTGTTTCCAGCACGCCGCCCCCTCGGATATAGTCGAGCGGCGGCCTATCTTCCGTTGTTGAAAAACCGCATAAGGCAGCCTCGTTTCAGGGAGCGAAATCAATGAACAAGCCTGTAACCTCCGCACGTGTTCCCGGCCGTGGCCGCATCTACAATTCGATCACCGAGACGATCGGCGACACGCCGCTGGTCAGGCTGGACAAATTCGCCAAGGAAAAAGGCATTGTCGCCAATCTCCTTGCCAAGCTGGAGTTTTTCAACCCGATCGCTTCGGTGAAGGACCGTATCGGTGTCGCCATGATCGAAGCGCTGGAACGCGATGGCAAGATCACGCCCGGCAAGACGGTGTTGATCGAGCCGACCTCCGGCAACACCGGTATCGCGCTCGCCTTTGCCGCCGCGGCCAAGGGCTACAAGCTCATTCTCACCATGCCTGAGACGATGTCTGTCGAGCGTCGCAAGATGCTGGCGCTGCTCGGCGCCGAACTGGTGCTGACCGAAGGCCCGAAGGGCATGAAGGGTGCGATCGCCAAGGCCGATGAACTGGCGGCCTCGCTGCCGGATGCCGTCATTCCGCAGCAGTTCGAGAACCCCGCCAATCCCGAGATCCATCGTCAGACCACTGCCGAGGAAGTCTGGAACGACACCAACGGTGAGGTCGATATTTTCATCTCCGGCATCGGCACAGGCGGTACCATCACCGGCGTCGGCCAGGTGATCAAGAAGCGCAAGCCTTCGCTGCATGTCGTGGCGGTTGAGCCGGATGCTTCGCCGGTTCTGTCAGGCGGTCAGCCTGGCCCGCACAAAATCCAGGGCATCGGCGCGGGCTTCGCGCCAAAAATCCTCGACACCACCGTCTATGATGAGATCGTCAAGGTTTCCAACGAGGATGCCGTCGCCAATGCCCGCCTCGTTGCCCGCCTGGAGGGCGTGCCGGTCGGTATTTCGTCCGGGGCGGCGCTGCAGGCGGCGATCGTCGTCGGCTCGCGGCCGGAGAACAAGGGCAAGAACCTTGTCGTCGTCATCCCGTCCTTCGCCGAGCGTTACCTCTCGACCGTGCTCTTCGAGGGACTTGGCGCGTAAGTTTTCTTATGGGGGCCAGAGAAGCGGGAGACATTTCCGCTTCTTGACCTGTGAAGAACCATCTGGCTTTGCCGCTGCCGGCTTGAGTGCTGAGCTTCGGCAAGGTCAACTCTCTCCGGTTCGAAATACGGGCCGGTGAGGAATGATTGAAAATGCACAAGCTTTACACACGCCCGGGTTCGGGCGGGTTCGTGATCGAGGCGGCACTCAAGCTGGCCGGCGTCGCATTCGAGCAGATCGATGTGCCGAAGACGCAGCAGCCCGATCCGGAATTTCTCAAGATCAGCCCGATGAATCAGGTGCCGGTGCTGGTCCTGTCGCACGGTCATGCCGTGCCAGAGACAGCGGCGATCTCGCTTCTGCTGGCCGAACTCCACCCCGGCAAGGGGCTTGGGCCGGTCGCTGGCGAGCCGGACAGGGCGGATTTCCTGCGTTGGATGGCCTTCATGGCGACTGCGATCTACATGGCCAATCTGCGCTACTATTATCCGCACCGTTCGACCAGCGATGCCGCCGGCATCGAAGCCGTCAAGCAGGCGGCAGTCATCGAAATGGACAAGGAAATTGGCATTTTGGAGGGAGCGCTGACCGGACGTAACTGGCTGGTGGGTGACAGTCGCACCATTGCCGATGTCTACATGCTGATGCTGGTGTGCTGGTATCCGGATCTGGACAAGGCGCGTGCGGCCTGGCCGAATGTCGAGCGGGTCTGCGCCAGACTGCGTGCCGACCCGATGCTTGCCGCGCTCAACGAAACGCACGAGATGTGGCCCGCCTGACAGCTGTCTGTGCGAGGGCGATTGCTCAGTTCAGGAGTGTCGCCTTCTTCGCGGCCAGGAACCGTCGCACCGCTTCGTCGCGCTCAAGTCCAATTGCCCGTTCATAAGCCTGTCGCGCTTCGCCGAACCGGCCTAGTTCAATGAGCAGCCCGGCTCGCGCTGCCCAATAGGGTTGGTAATCTTCGATGCGTCGGTCCTGGGCGACAGTGTCGAGTTCGAGCAACCCAGCAAGTGGCCCATCCATTTCGCCGATGGTCACAGCGCGGTTGATGGTCACGACCGGTGAGCCGGCGACCAAAGCGAGCGCATCGTAGAATCGTCTTATCGCCGCCCAATTGGTCTTACCGGTCAGGCGGCGAGCCACATGCACTGACTGGATCGCCGCCTCGATCTGATAACGACCGAGATCGGGTGAACCGCCCGCACGATGCAGCAGCGCGTCTGCTTCGTCGATCAGCCTGGCATCCCACAGGGTCATGTCCTGCTCGCTGAGCGGCACGAAATCGCCTCGCGTGCTGCGGCGCGCCTCGCGCCGGGCCTCTGCGTAGAGCATCAGGGCAAGCAGCGAGAGGGCTTCCGGCTCTTCCGGCATCAGCTCGGTCACCAGCCTACCGAGCCAGATTGCTTCCGTCGCCAGGTTGCGTCGGCGCGTTTCGGTCCCGGCGGGGTCAGTCCAGCCTTCGGCGAAAGCTGCATAGATCGCCTCCAGCACCGCAGACAGTCGCTCGGGCAATTCCAGGCGCTCTGGAATGCGGAAGGGGATGCCGGCTTCTCGAATGCGGGCCTTGGCCCGCACCAGCCGCTGGCCCATCGTGGCGGGCGAGATCAGGAAGGCGGAAGCGATCGTGGCAGCGTCGAAGCCAAGCACGGTCTGCAGGATCAGCGGCGCGCGCACGCCAGAATCGATCGCAGGGTGGGCACAGGCGAAGATCAGGCCGAGACGATTGTCCGGAAATTTCTCGCGCATCGCCTCATCCTCCATCTCTTCGCCGATGAGCTTGAGATGCGGCAGTGCCGCCTCGCGGGTCTGGCGCCGGCGATGCTGGTCAGTGGCCCTGCGCCGCGCCACTGCGAGAAGCCAGGCTTCGGGATGTTGGGGGACACCCGTTTGCGGCCATTTCGCCAGTGCCATTGCGAAGGCATCGGCCAGCGCATCCTCGGCGCCAGCGACGTCGCGCGAGCGCGCGGCGAGGAAAGCGACAAGCTTGCCATAGCTCTGGCGGGCGGCCGTTTCAGCCGCCGCCCGTGCCTGTTCCGTGGCTGAGGCCATTGGTGCTCAATGCGTTGGCCAGATCGGGCGCACTTCGACGACGCCGTGGCTGGCGGCGGGGCAACGCGCCGCCCAGGATAAGGCGGCGTCGAGATCCGGTGCCTCGATAAGGTAGAAACCGCCAAGCTGCTCCTTGGTGGTGGCGAAGGGACCATCAAGCACTTCGGTCTTGCCGTCGCGGATCTTTACCGTGGTCGAGACGTTGGATGGCTGCAGTCTCTGGCCCACCACCATGGCTCCGGCTTTGGTGAGCGCGGCGTTGTAGGCCATGTAGGGTTCCGACATCACTCCCTGCATTTCAGGGGTCATTCTGGCGAAGGCCGTTTCGTCGACATGGATCAGAAGGATGTATTGCACGATAGTCTCCCGAGTTTTCGAAGGCCGCGTCGTTGCTGGCCGCACGAATGTCGCGCGAGCTTGCCCGATTTCGACAGGCGATGCGGAAAAATCTTGACGAGAGCGTTTTCGTTTTTCACGGAAACGCTCCAGTTTCTTGTTTTGACGCAATTCCGGACGGAAAACCGCTACGCACTTTTCCTGGAATTGCTCTGGCGCCGCGCGTCCATTTGGACGGGCAAAGGACGCTCCAACACTTTGAATCTGCGCGTCGTGCTTTCCGAAATCGATTGTGATTTTCGGGCCGACGCGCGGGGCGCTGGTAAAAACAAAAACCGCCGGCGTGGGAGGCGCCGGCGGTTCGAAGATCGGGAAGTCGTTTCGGTCGGCAGCGCCTCAGGGGCGCGCGGCGATCCCCGGCCGCAGCGGCCGATAGGTGGTCGTGCGGTGCTCGCCGGCGGGACGGGCTACCCGGCTGTCGTGACGGCTTTCCAGCGTCATCAGTGAGCGCTCACACCGAGCACGTGGGCACGGCGGGCACAAGCCGGACCAGGACCGCGCATGTAATGGCGCTCGGGCCGATAGGTCGGCGCGATGAACTCCCGGATGGCGGCGGCGTAGCCTTTGAACTGGCTCCAGATGGTCATTTATCTATTCCCTGTCCCGATTTTCGGATGTCCCGTCCGAATTGGATGCATCCTAGCGAGAAGGCGTGAATAGTCGGTGAACGGGATGTTAATCTTCGGGCGAAACCTCTACGAATCGTGGCCGCAAGGTGGCGGATTCACGGTGTTTTGGCGCCATTTGACGCCTTTGTCCCCACTGTGACTTTCGCGCCACAGGAGCTTTCGTTTGAGACTCGAAAAAGCGCGGTTCGGTTTCGGCTCTTTGTTGAGAGGCGCTGAGCGGTTTGGTCGTGACAAGAGTTGCGAAGGGGACTGATTTCTCACTACGCTGCAGGCGTGAAACGCGATCGGCGGGAAGGCCCGAATGGAACTCTGGCGGTTTATCGACGCCATCAACCAGGCAGGAGAGAATCCGGCAGTGCCGGGCGATCTGCAGCGGTTCGAGGAAACGACGGGAATCTTCCTTCCCGACGACTATTGTGCATTTCTCATGACCTGCTCCGGCGGCAGATGTCTGCAAAAGGTGTCCTTCGATTTTTCGAATGGCGTGTGGGCAGGATATGTGCAGGACGTGGGCGGTCTGCAGCGGGACCCTCTCTACTCGCTGGTCCACAACAGGAAATCTCCACCCTGGCCACTCCACAAGGACCTGCTGTGGATCATGAGCGATCATGGCGGCAATCCGATCTGCCTCCGACTCGACGAAGGCAATGAGGGAAAGCTCTGCTTCGTCGACCACGAGCTATCGCCCGAGGACGACGACTGGACCCTCGAAGAAGCCAGCTCCAACGATTGGGGCTACGTACTGCCCCTGGCGTCGTCGTTCACCGAGTTCATCAGGAAACTCAGGCGCAAGTGATCGGGCTAGAGCAATTCCAGCAAAAGTGTGCAGCGGTTTTGCGTCCGGAATTGCGTAAAAACAAGGAGCTGGAGCGTTTCCGCAAAAAGCGGAAACGCTCTAGACTTCGAGAAATGCCCTCTCGAAGGCCTGCCGCCCCTTGGGCGAGAAGGTAATGACGCGGCTGTCCTTTTCACGGCGCGCCCATTTCTCGGTGAGGATCTTGTCGAGGATCGCAGCGCCCAGCTGTCCGGCAAGGTGCGAACGGCGCACGCTCCAGTCGAGACAGTCGCGGCACACCGGCCGGCGTGAGGGGCCAAGCTTCTCCACATCGATGCCGACGGCGGTGAAATATGAGTGGCTGTTCGGGCCGAGCCGGATTTCCTGGCCATCGCGCACCAGGATGTCGCGGGCGAGAAAAGTGTCCATCATCTTCACGGCATGTTCGCCGGCGAGGTGGTCGTAGCAGACACGCGCCTCGCGCATCGCCGGCTCGCGTGGGCCGGGTCGGGCGCGTTTCGGTCCGACTCCGGCCGCCACACCCATGATGGCCTCCAGCATGGAGGCCACTTGCGGTCCTGCCAGACCGTAATAGCGATGTCGCCCCTGGGCAGCGACGGTGAGCAGTCCACCTTCGATCAGCTTGGCCAGGTGCGAGGACGCCGTCGGCAAGGTTACGCCGCCTTCCAGCGCCAGTTCACTGGCTGTCAGCGCTGCACCTGTCATCAGTGCCGTCAGCATGTTGGCGCGCGCAGGGTCGCCAACCAGGCTGGCGATACGGGCGATATCCGGTCCGTCTTTCATGGTTCGATCTCCATCAAAGCATTGCCGCAAGAAAAGCACTAATCTGGTGGCAATTCAAGGAGACGACGATGACCAGCCTGTTCCAACCTGTTTGCGCCGATGCCGGCTATGCCCGGTTCCGCTTTCGCTGGCTCGCGCGCGGGCTGCGGTCGCTGCTGATGCGCCAATATGATCGTCATCAGCAAAGGCTTGATCTCGCCGACCTCGAGGCTTGGCAACTCAGTGACCTTGGCCTGACGCCGGAAGATGTACGACGCGAACGCGCGAAGTCCTTCTGGCAACAGTAGTCGAGCCGCGAGTCTAACCCGATTTCCCAATCGATATTTCGACGAAGAGCAAAGTGTCGACACCATTGCCGAAGGAGGCCATCATGACCATCACCTGTTTCATTCGCTATGAGATCGACCCGTTCAAGAAAGCGGCTTTCGAGGAATATGCTCGGCATTGGGGGCAGGCGATCCCGCGCTGTGGTGCGGATCTGATCGGTTATTTCGCGCCGCATGAAGGCTCGGCCACGACGGCCTATGCGCTGTACAACATCGACAACCTGGCGGCTTACGAGGCCTACCGTGCCCGCCTTGCCGCGGATCCCGCAGGCAAGGCCAATTTCGAGTTCGCTCGGCGCGAAAACTTTATCCTGAAAGAGGATCGGATTTTTCTCAAGTTGGCGTCCGGACCGCATGCAGCGCTGGTGAAGCCGTGACATCGGTCGAGGTCACACTGCTCACAGGGCGTGTCGGCGAACCTCGATTGCTGATCAGGCGCGCCGCTTCGCCTGGACCGAGCGTCATTTACGTCCATGGCGCGACATTTCCATCGGCGCTGTCGGTCGCATACCGGTTTGACGGCCATTCCTGGATGGACGATCTGCACCGGCGCGGGTTTGATGTATGGGCCTTCGATTTTGCCGGCTATGGCGGCTCCGATCGTCCGGCCTGCTTTTCTCGCTCGCCTGTTGGTCGAGAGCCGGAGGGCCGTGCGCCATCGGCCTGCCGGCAGCTTGCCAGGGTTGTCGCGCATGTCCTGGCGACAACCGGTCGTTCTCGGGTTTCCTTGCTCGCCCATTCCTGGGGCACCCTTGTCGCGGGGCTCTATGCCACGACGCAGCTTGACAAGGTGGATCACCTTGTCCTGTTCGGGCCGATAGCCCGGCGCGAGGGAAACGACGGAACGGCAGCCAATGTCCCTGCCTGGCGGCTGGTGTCCATTGCCGATCAGTTGTCGCGTTTCGTCGAAGACGTGCCTGCGGGCCATCCGCCTGTTCTGATTGAACCGGAACTCGCGCTATGGGGACCGGCATATCTCGCCACCGATCCCGATAGTCGATCGCGGATGCCACCTGCCGTCCAGATTCCAGGCGGCCCGGTAGCCGACATAGTTGCCGCATGGACCGGCCGGATGGCTTATGATCCCGCACGGATCAAGGCGCCAACGCTGATCGTGCACGGTGGTTGGGATGGCGTTTCGAACGATGCTGACGCCGCCTGGTTGGTCGAGCGGCTGGGAAGCCGGATCAAGCTCGATCGCAAACTTCCGAAGGGCACGCATCTGATGCATCTCGAAACCGGTCGCGCGGCGTTGTTTGAAACGGCTGGCCGCTTCCTCGCAGGAGAAACGAACCCATGATTGCTGTCATTTTCGAAGTCACGCCGGCGGAGGGCAAACGCGACGCCTATCTTGGCATGGCCGCCAATCTGCGCCCGCTGCTCGACGGTACCGATGGTTTCATCTCCATCGAGCGGTTCCAGAGCTTGACCGATCCCGCACGCGTCCTGTCGCTGTCGTTCTGGCGCGACGAGGAGGCGGTAAGGGAATGGCGCAACAGCGAGGATCATCGCCAGGCCCAGAAAGCGGGCCGCAGCGGCATCTTTTCAGACTACCGCCTGCGCATTGCCCATGTGGTGCGCGACTATGGCATGTTCGAACGCGCCGAGGTGCCGGCCGACAGCCGAAAGGTGCATGGCTGATCGCATGGTCCTCTCCACGCTTCCGGAAGAGGGAAGTGGCAGGTGTCAGGCATTGCCGATCAGCACGCCCGCCGCGAACACCAGCGCGCCGCCAAGCACCACCTGGAAGGCGGCACGCAGGAAGGGCGTTTCCATGTAGCGGTTCTGGATGAAGGCGATCGCCCACAATTCGAAGAACACGACGACTGCCGCCACAGAAGTTGCGGTCCAGAAATCCGTGATGAGATAGGGCAGTGCGTGGCCGAGGCCGCCGAGCGCGGTCATGATGCCATTGGCCAAGCCGCGCTTCAGCGGCGAGCCACGCCCGGAGAGCTTGCCGTCGTCGTGGGCGGCTTCGGTGAAACCCATCGAGATGCCGGCGCCGATCGAAGCCGACAGACCGACGAGGAAGGTCTGCCAGGTGTCGTGCGTGGCAAAGGCGGCGGCGAAGATCGGCGCCAGCGTCGACACCGAACCGTCCATCAGTCCGGCCAGTCCCGGTTGCACATAGGTGAGAATGAACTGCCGCCGCTCCGTCGCGGCTTCTTCCTCGCGCACGTCGCCTGGCACATATTTCTGCTCGAGCTTGCGGGCGAGATCCTCATGGTTCTGCTCTGCCGCGGCGAGATCACCGAGCAATTTGCGGGTGGAGGCATCCGAAGTGCGCTTGGCCGCTTCGATGTAGAAAAGCTGTGCCTGCCGCTCCATGTCCTCGGCCTGGTGGCGGACTTTTTCGATGCCCAGAGGTCGCACCAGCCAGTCGGGCTTGCGTTCATAATAGCCCTTCACATGCTCGCGGCGGATGAGCGGGATGTGTTCGCCGAAACGGGCGCGGTGCAGTTCGATCAGCATGCCGCGATGCTTGTCTTCTTCCGCCGCCATCTCCTCGAACATGCTGGCCGAATGCGGATAGCTCTGCTGCAGCCCTTCGGCGTAGGAGCGGTAGATGCGCGCATCGTCCTCTTCGGAGGAGATCGCCAGCGCCAGAATCTCCTGTTCGGAGAGCGAGGAAAAGGAACGGCGGCCGAAGCCGAAAACACGGGAAAGCATGATCGAATGTCTCTAGTTTAGAATAATTCTAAACTATGTGGATGCCGCTTGCCGGTCAAGCACGACTGTTCGCAATTGCGATCTGACGACGCGATCTTTTTATCGGCGAATGTTCACCTATATGTCGGGGAAAGCCAATCGGAGACTTTCTGCATGACGGCAGCCAAGCGCGTGAAACACATCGATCCCAAACCCGTGCTCGACCTTATTGCCTCCATTGAGGCCGATCTTGCCCGCCTCAAAGACATGGTGTCGGCGCAGATCGAGACCTTCGATCCCGCCAATCCGCACAACAAGACTTCAGATGGCAAGCTGACGGGCGAGGGGGTCGAATGCTGCTACCGGCTCTTCGACAACGGTGAATCGCGCTATTCCGTCTCGCAGAAGATGAAGATCTCCTTCGCCGCCGCCACGCATCGTTTCAACTCTTGGCGCAAGGTTGGTGGCAACAAACGCAAGCCCACCTTGTTGGGGTGAGAGCCCGGTTCGCCGCAGGCGAATTGGAAGGTCCGGTGGACCTTTCAAAGGGCTCGAACGCCCGAGGCCGTAGCCGGGCTGTTTGGTTCGCCGTAGGCCAATGGGGGAAGCCAGTGATCTAAAAGCAAAGCGGGCGCCATCAGGCGCCCGTTCGCATCGCAACAGTTGAATAGATCAGCTCATCAGCGGGCAGCGCGGATCGCGGCGGCCGAAGATCAGGCGCACGCGTTCACCGCTGCGGGCAATGCCACGCACTTCGATGGTGCGGCGGCCGACGCCGACGACGCGCGCGCGGCGCACGCCCATCCGCTCGGCTTTGTCTAGCGCGCGGTCCGGGCTGCATTCACGGCGGCGCTGGGAGAATTCGTCGGGATCGTTGCGGTCGCTGCGCCATTCGTCCGGACGGCGGCGGCCATAACCATCGTCCTCGCTGCGCCACTCGTCGGACCGGCGCCGATCGCCACAATATTCGCGGTCGGGATCGCAGCGCCGGTCGCGCATGATCACCTTCGGACCGTCCGGGCCGATCTGGATGTTCAAGTCTTCGGCCGAGGCCGTGGTCAGCGGCAGGCTGGTCAGTGCCAGCGTCAAGGCGAGGGTGGAAAGGGTAAGGATCTTGCGCATTTGAAGGCCTCCTCTCATCGCCGCACAAGGTCAGGCGGCGTCGTTCTGTTCAAGTCAGATTTCGCTTAAGGCAGAAACAATCGGTGAGTACCGCTGACGTCCCTGATGAACCGCTGACACGAAGCGAATGAACATTGTCACGGTTACATCTTTTCGTTGGCACTCGCCTATGCTTCGCGCACATGATGACGGCGAATGTGTGATTAGGCAGGTTCCCATGACAGCTTCGCTTCCCGCTATCGCAGATGTTCGCAACGCCGCCGGACGCCTAGCCGGTCTGATCGTGACGACACCGTTGATGGAATCTCCGATGCTCAATGAGCGCTTCGGTGGTCGTATCCTGTTCAAGCCGGAAACGCTGCAGCGTACCGGATCGTTCAAATTTCGTGGCGCCTACAACAAGATTTCCTCGCTGTCGGAAGATGAGCGCCGCGGCGGGGTGGTCGCGTTCTCGTCCGGAAACCATGCACAAGGGGTTGCAGCTGCCGCGGCCATGTTCGGCCTGAAAAGCGTGATCGCCATGCCTTCGGATGCGCCGGAAACCAAGGTTGCCAATGTACGGCGCATGGGGGCCGAAGTGGTACGCTTCGACCGGTTCCGCGACGACCGCATGGCAGTGGTACGGCCTTGGATGGAGCAGGGCATGGCGCTGGTGCCGCCCTTCGATGATCCCGCCATCATCGCCGGTCAGGGCACGATCGGACTGGAACTGGTGGCGCAGGTCGCTGCCTTGGGTGTGACGCTGGACGCGGTGGTGATGCCGTGCGGCGGCGGTGGCCTGTCGAGCGGCATTTCCATTGCGGTCAAGGATGGCTCGCCGCAGACCGCGGTCTGGGTGGCGGAGCCCGAGCATTTCGACGATACCCGTCGTTCGCTGGAAGCAGGCACGCGCGTCGGCAACGATCCCGGCCACGACTCGATCTGCGACGCGATTCTGACGCATGAACCGGGTGCCATCACCTTCGAGATCAACCGCAAGAACCTTGCTGGTTCGATCGCGGTATCCGATGCGGCGACGGCGGCGGCCATGCGCGACGCCATGGCCTATCTCAAACTGGTGGTGGAACCCGGCGGCTGCGTCGGCCTGGCCGCGTTGTCCTCGGGCGAAATCGACCTCGCCGGCAAATGCGTGGCGGTGGTGCTCTCCGGTGGCAATGTCGATTTCGGCACCTACGCCAAAATCATGGCCGCAGCCTGATCTAGTCGAGCGTGCGGCGGAAGCGCATCAGCGCCAGTCCGGCAAACAGCGCCACGAAAAAGATCAGCCAGCCGATCTCGCCGGCAACAGCGGGAAACTCGGCACCCTTCAGCATCACCGCACGCACAATGCGCAGGAAATGTGTGAGCGGGAAAATCTCGCCGAGCGTCTGCGCCCAGCCCGGCATGCCGCGATAGGGGAACATGAAACCGGACAAAAGGATCGATGGCAGGAAAAAGAAGAAGGTGAGCTGCATGGCCTGCATCTGCGTGCGCGACACGGTCGAGATCGTGTAGCCGAGCAGCACCAGTCCGAGTACGAAAACGAGGATCGACGACAGGAGCAGTCCGAGGCCTCCCACGAAGGGCACGTGGAACAGCAGCTTTGCCGCAAACAGCACCACCACCACCTGCACCGCGCCCACGCAGGCATAAGGCAAGACCTTGCCCAGCATGATCTCGACCGGGCTGGCCGGCATGGCCAGCAGGTTTTCCATCGTGCCGCGCTCGCTCTCGCGCGTCAGCGCCATCGCCGTCATCATCACCATGGTCATCTGCAGGATAACGCCGAGCAGGCCGGGCACGATGTTGTATTGCGAGATGCCTTCGGGATTGTAGAGGCGGTGAGTGACGACATCGAGCTGGCTTGCTGCGTCCTCAGCCGCAGACGCTTCCATGCCACGGGCGCGCAGAAGAGCCTGTGAGGCAACCGTGCCGAGGGTCGAGATGGCGCCGCTTGCCGATGACGGGTCGGTCGCGTCGGCTTCGACGAGGATCTGCGGCCGGTCGCCGCGTTCGACGCGCTTGCCGAAATCGGCCGGAATGGTGACCACGAAGGAAACGTCGCCGCGCGCCAGCAGGAAGTCAGCCTCGGCCTCGCTGCGGGCGATGTAGTCGAAGCGGTAGTAGTTGGTGTTTTCCAGCGCAGAGACCATGGCGCGCGTGTACGGGTCGTTGCTCATCGCCAGCAACGCCGCCGGCAGCCGCTTGGGATCGTTGTTGATGGCGAAGCCGAACAGGATGAGCAGCATCAGTGGCACGCCCAGCATCATGGCGAACGTGACGCGGTCGCGCCGCATCTGGATGAATTCCTTGGTCAGCAGTGCGCCGAGCCTGGCAGGAGAGAACAGGTTGCTCACGCCATGTTGTCCTTCGAGCCGGCCATGAACTGGATGAACACATCCTCCAGGCTGGTTTCACCGGGCGTCACCTTGACGCCGGGATGCGTTTTTTCGACATCGGCCAGTGCGTGCTTGAGCGCCACCGCGTCCGAACCCACGACATGCAGTGTCGCGCCGAACGGTGCCACCTGGTCGACGCCTGGTCTGCCTTCGAGAGCAGTCGTCACGGTGTCGAGACGTGGGCCTTCGACAATGAAGGTGGTGAGGCCCGCATTCTCCACCACCTCCGCCACCGTGCCGGTCGCCAGCAGCTTGCCGTAGGAGATGTAGGAGATGCGATGGCAGCGCTCGGCCTCGTCCATATAGTGGGTGGAAACCAGCACCGTGAGCCCGCCGCGCGCGAGATGGTGGATCTCGTCCCAGAATTCGCGCCGGGCCTTGGGATCGACCCCGGCGGTCGGCTCGTCGAGCAGCAGCAGGCGCGGCTTGTGCATGATGCAGGCGGCGAGCGCCAGTCGTTGCTTCCAGCCGCCGGACAGCGTGCCGGCGAGCTGGTTGCGCCGGCTGGCCAGGCCTAGTTCTTCCAGCGTCCTGGTGACATGATCCTCTATCGGCCTCAGGCGATAGAGGCGGGCGACGAATTCGAGGTTTTCGGCAATCGTCAGGTCCTCGTAGAACGAGAACTTCTGCGTCATGTAGCCGACCTCGTTCTTGATCTTCAGGCTCTCGGTTCTGAGGTCGTAGCCAAGCACCGTGCCTTCGCCTTCGTCTGGCGTCAAAAGCCCGCACATCATGCGGATGGTCGTGGTCTTGCCGGAGCCGTTGGGACCGAGGAAACCGACGATCTCACCCTCGGCCACGTTCATCGACACATGGTCGACGACGGTATGGTCGCCGAAGCGCTTGACCAGGTTTTTGACGTCGATGGCGTTCATGGAGCGCTGCCTCCGTCAGCGAGTGAGTAGGGAGTAGCGAATAGTGAGTAGGGGATGGCGAGGAGGGGCGAGCGGAGAACGGATCGGGTTCTCGACGGGATTAATTCTGCCATCTCGCTACTCACTATTCGCTACTCCCTATTCGCTAGATCCACATCCACGATTTGCCCCGGCTGCAGTGGCCCGGCATCACCCAGTGGCCGCGCCTCGACGAGGTAGACCAGCTTCTGGCGGTTCTCGAGCGAGTAGATGACCGGTGGCGTGAATTCGGGATCGGCGGAGACATAGCTGATACGGGCCTTGAGGTCCGGCGGACAGCCATCGCAGCGCACGGCAAGTTCGCCGCCAACTTTTACGCTGGAGAGGCTGGCTTCAGGCACATAGACGGTGAGCTTCACCGCGCCGTCCGGCAGCACTGAAAGCACCGGCGCGCTGGGGCCGGCAGTGTCGCCGGCGTGGCGGATGATATCGTCGACACGGCCGGCCGCAGGCGCGACAAGAGTGCGCTTGGAAAGTCGCCATTCCGCCTGATCCAGCGCAGTTCTCGCCTGTTTCACCTGGTTTTCGGCCGCCTTGATCGTCTCGGATCGCGCCGGCAGGTTGCCGACGGCCAGATTGGCGGTGGCCTGGCCGATGGCGGCCTCAGCGACCTCCGCCTGGGTCGCGGCGTCGTCATACTGCGCCTGGGTGGCGACCCCGCGCTTCAACAGGTCCTGTGTGCGGGCAAGCGTGCGCGCGGCATCGACCGCCTGTGCCTTGGCAGAGCGCAATGTGGCTTCCAGCACGGCGATCTCTTCCGGCCGCTTGCCCACCTGCAGGTCGGCCAGTTGCGCTTCCGCCTGGGCGAGTGCCGCCTTGGCTTGCGTCACGGCGATTTCGGCGTCGGCCTTTTCCAGCGTGGCCACCGGCTGACCGGGCCCGACACGGTCGCCGCGCCTGGCTGAAACCGCTGTCACCTCGGCCACCTCGATGGGGGCAAGCAGCACGAAGTCACCCTCGACATAACCGACGGCGAGTGGTGCGGCCGCACCGCAGGCGGAAAACAGCTGCGCCGCCAGCGGTAGTGAACACAGGAAGCTCATCAACTTCACCTCCAGCTATCGGTCCGGCCGATACGCTCTCATGTCTGTTTCTGGCGCACGCTCAGCATCGCATCGAGGTTGTTGTGCAGCGTGGCGAGGATCTTGCCGGCTTCGTCCTCTCCGATCCGCGTCCAGCCCATGCGGCGCAGCACCGGTTCGCGGCCGATGCGGAAGTAGACCGCCTGCCCGATCAGCGAGAAGATGGCGAGCCTGGTGCCTTCGCTTTCCGCCGGTTCGCCGGTGGCGCGCTCCCAGATGAAACAAAGCCTTTTGTGCGTCGGCTCGAACAGTCCAGTATAGATGCGGTCGAGCGTCGGAGTCGGATCGGCGAGTTCCCTCAGCATGAACTGGACAATTTCGCCAGCTTCGGGCTTGGCCACGATGAAGGCGACCATGCCTTGCAGCGTTGCCTTCAACTGCTCGCGCGCTGTTTCCGGCGTCAGGGTTGCAGGGTCGGGCCCGGCCACGCCGCCTACGGCCTGGTCGGCGATCGACTGGATCGTCTCGACGATGTGGTCGGCGACGGCGGTACGCAGGCCTTCCTTGCCGCGGAAATGATAGGCGATCGACCCGATATTGGCCTTGGCAGCGGCGGCAATCTCCCGCGTAGAGGTGCCGTCATAGCCTTGCCGGCCGAACAGCTTGAGCGCAGCATGCACAAGTGCTGCCTTCGTCATGTCGGCTGGCGAGGGGGGTGGTTTTGATGGTAAAATTGTCATCGGCGTAATTTAATCAATCGAATGATTAAAGTAAAGCCAGTGCTGTTGCCTATGAGGTGAATGGAGAAGGGGTTTGCAGTCCCTCGAGCAACGCATCACGAAAGACCGCAATCGGACGGGCGAGCCGGCCGGCAGGCGGGCGATGCAGCATCCATGCGCGCACCTGCGGGCGAAAGTCCCGGACCTCGATGATTTCGACGCGGTCTTGCCACGGGCTTCCGGCCAGAGCGGCTGGTGTGACGATACCGATGCCATGGCCACGCGCCACCAATGACAAACGCAGATCTGCGCTTAAGGCCTCCACGCCGACATTGAAGGGCAGCCGCGCTGCCTCGAACTGGCGGCGGATGAAGGCGCGAAAACCACATCCGGTCTCGTTCATCACCCAGGGAAATTTTGACAGGTCTTCCAGGCTCGCCGGCTTTGGCAATTGAAGGTCTGTGGCCGCGACGAGCAACACGGACTGCGTTCCAAGATCCTCGCTGACGAGTTCGTCTGGCGGCTGAAGGCCGTCTGCAAGACAAAGCGCTGCTGCGTCGAGTTCGCTGCGCAGGACCTGTTCCATCAGGCGCGGCGACCAGCCAGAGGTGATGCGCAGCGTCATCTTAGGGAAATCGGTCCGTAGCCGCTCCACCGGAAAGGCGAGCGCGGCATCGGAGAGATAAGGCATGATGCCGAGCCTGAATTCGCCCCCGATATCTCCGACCGGTGAAACGCCGGCCTTCAGATCGTCCAGCGAGCGCAGCACGCGGCGGCCATGTTCATAAGCCTCCCGGCCGGCAGCCGTCGGTTTGAATGGCTTCGACTGTCGATCGAGCAGCGTGGTCTTCAGCCTGTCTTCGAGGTTCTGGATGCGTCGCGTCACCCCCGGTTGGGTCAGGTTCAGCCGCGCCGAGGCTCCAACGATGGAGCCTGTCTCGACAACGGCGACGAAAGCCTCGAGATCATGAATATTCATGCGAAACTCGCATAATCATTATTGTGTATTTTAATTTGTATCATGATGATGACTACGAATAAAGCTCTCCTTCGTTATGCGGGTTCGTAAGGAGCGCTTGCATGTCCACCAACGTCACAAACACGGCTTGCGGCGTGTCAAACCCAGGTTCCATCACTGGCTGGCAGGTATCACTCTTCGCGGTTGCCGTCGGCGTGATCGTGACGAACCTCTTCGCCCCGCAAACGCTTGTCGGACTGATCGGCCCTGCCTTCGGGTTTGGGACCGGGACGGGTGGATTGGTGGCGATGGCGACCTTGCTCGGTTATGCGGCGGGATTGTTCTTTCTGGTTCCTTTGGCTGACCTTCTGGAAAACCGCGCGCTTGTGCTGCGCATGCTGGGCTGCGCCGTGTTGGCTGCGGTAGCGGCGACGCTTGCACCCAATGCCGGCCTGCTGATGGCTATTCTTTTCGTTCTCGGCTCCGCCTGCTCGGCGATCCAGATATTGGTGCCCATCGCCGCGTCCATGGCTGAGCCGGCGCGACGCGGCCGCGTCATTGGTGATGTGATGAGCGGCCTGATGGTCGGCATACTGCTGGCGCGTCCCGCTGCCAGCCTGATTGCCGATGCCTTCGGCTGGCGGGCCTTCTATGGCGGCAGTGCCATGGCGATGCTGCTGCTCGGTGCGGTTCTGGCGATGCGGCTGCCCCAGCGGCGGCCTGCCGCCGATACCAGGTATCCGGCACTGGTTGGCTCGCTTTGGAACCTGCTGCGTTGCGAACCCGAATTGCGGCGCCATTCCTTGACCGCCAGCCTCTCCATGGCGGCGTTCAGCCTGTTCTGGACATCGGTGGCGCTCCGGCTTGCCGAGCCACCTTTCGATCTCGGCCAGCGCGGCATCGCCCTCTTTGCCCTTGCTGGCGCCGGCGGTGCGGTCGTGACGCCGCTGTTCGGCCGCGCCGGCGATCGTGGCTGGACGCGGGCAGGGACCATCCTTTCGCACTGTTTTATGATTGTCGCCTTTGCCCTTTCTGCCTGGGCGGGACTTGCCCGATCCGGATCCTGGCTCGTGCCACTCCTGCTGCTGGGGGGCAGCGCTGTCCTGCTCGATGTTGGTGTCACGGGCGATCAGACGCTGGGGCGGCGCGTGATCAATCTTCTGCAGCCGGAAGCGCGTGGCCGTCTCAACGGCCTGTTTGTCGGTCTGTTTTTCCTGGGCGGCGCTGCCGGCTCGGCAATGGCCGGTATTGCCTGGGCGTGGGCCGGCTGGCCGGCAGTTTGCGTCATTGGTGTCGCCATCGCCGTGGCCGCGCTTGCTGTGGATTGCCTTTTCCGGGCTCAGTAGCGGCGGGCGGTTCGCAGCGTATACCACGCCAGCCTGCAATTGCGGTTGATTTGCAGCCGCTGCCGCGCTTTATTCCCTGCCGATGGCCAAGGAAGTCGAACGCAAGTTTCTGGTAAGGGACGAGGGTTGGCGCAAGGCGGTGGAGCGCAGCGTCGCGATCACCCAGTTTTATCTGGCCATTTCCTCGGAGCGGTCGATCCGTATGCGTATCAGCGACGGCAAGGCCGCAAGGCTGACGTTGAAGTTTGGATCCGACTTGAGGGTGCGCGACGAGTTCGAATACGCCGTGCCGCTTGCTGACGCGCGCGAGATGATGGCATTCGCGATCGGCAACATCATCCGCAAGACCCGCCATTACATTCGCCATTGCGGCTACATCTACGAAGTCGACGTCTTCAACGATGTGCTGGACGGGCTCGTGGTGGCCGAACTCGAAACACGCGACAGCGTGCCGGATGCCCTGCTCCCCGCCTGGCTTGGGCGCGAGGTGACTGGCGAATTGCGTTTCTCCAATGCATCGCTGGCGCTGAACGGTTTTCCGGAACTGGTGCCATGAGCGCGCAGCTCGACGCCAACCTATCTCTTGCGAACGACGCCATGCGCCTGCTGCGCCAGGATGTGAATCTGGCGCTGGATCATCTGGCGCGGGCGCATGCCGAGCCGGAGGAACATCTGCACAAGTGCAGGCGTCGGCTGAAAGCGGTGCGGGCACTGCTGCGCCTCGTGCGGCCCGGCGACGAGACCTTCTTCAGGGCGGAGAATGCGCGCTATCGTGATGTGTCGGCGAGCCTGGCAGGACCGCGCGAAGCAACCGCGCTGATCGAAACGATCGACCGGCTCAGCGCAGCGTATCCACGTCATGCCGATCTCTATGTCGGTCTTCGTGCCGGGTTGGTCGAGCGCCGCGCCGCCACCATGAGCGACATCACCGCCTTCGCTTCCGTCGTCGATGCGGCCACGGCCACGTGTCGCCAAGGGTTGTTGAGGGTCGGTGCACTGTCCCTGCCGGCCGATCCCAACGCTTCGGCGGTAATCGTTGCCGAGGGGGTGCGAACCGGGCTGGAGCGCGCCAAGAAAGCACTCGCCAAAGCCCATTCACACGGCAAGGAGGAGGATTTCCACGACTTGCGCAAGGCCGTCAAAGTTCACGCAGCCCAGTTCGACCTGCTGGGTAAGCTTTGGCCAGACAAGACACGTCGCAAGGCGCTGGACAGGCTCGGCGGCAAGCTCGGTGAACTGAATGACCTCGCTGTCCTCGACACGCTTCTGAAAAAGGACTCGCAAGCTTTGGTGATTACGCCGGAAACACGAGTGGTCGTTGAAAAGGATATGAAGCGCGAAGCCAAGCGATTGCGCAAGGAATGCCTCGCTCCGGCGACGGAACTCTTCGACAAGGACTGGAAACGCAAGATCGCGAAACTGACCGGCAGGTTGCGGCTGCAGTTCGCTACGGTCACAACCACCGCGTTCTGGGCGGCCTGAAGCTTACAATTCCACATCCGCCAGCTTGTCTGGATTGCGCACCACATAGACGCCCGAAATCGCGCCGCGCTCGTCAAGCTCGAAGCTCATCGTCTGCTCGATCTTGCCAGCGATGGTGACGACAAGCCCCGGCGCGCCATTGATGACGGCAGGCGCCACCATGGTGTGCACGGGGTCCGGGTTCTTGCGTGCCACGCCAAGCATGAATTTTGCCACTGCATCGCTGCCCGACAGCACGTTGATCGCTGCCAGAACTTTGCCACCGCCGTCGGAGACATACTCGACATCGGCCGCCAGCAATGCCTTCAATGGCTCGATGTCGCCACTGCTGATCGCCCTCTCGAACACGGCGACAAAACGCGCCACGTCTTCATCCGAGGCTGGGAAACGGCTCTGCTCCTGCCTGAGCATCTTGCGTGCGCGCGATGCCATCTGCCGACAGGCTGCCGGGGTGCGTTTCAGCGTCTCGGCGATCTCTTCGAACGGCACGTCGTAGAGATCGTGCAGGAAGAGCGCCGCCCGTTCCAGCGGCGACAACCGCTCCAGCGCCCGCATCACCGAGAACGAGATGTCGAGCGCTGCGTCATTGATATCGGGTTCAACCGCGCCGGCCCGTTCCACGATCGGCTCCGGCAGCCAGGGGCCGACATAGGTCTCACGGCGCGCTTGCGCCGAACGCAGCCGGTCGAGGCAGAGATTGGTGACAATGCGCGAGAGCAGCCTCGGTGCATCCTCCGGCTCGTCGGCTCCGGCAAAGCGCAGCCAGGCCTCCTGCAAGATATCTTCCGCCTCGCTTGCCGAACCGAGGTAGCGGTAGGCAAGCCGGGTCAATCGATGGCGTTCGCCGAGATAGGCGGTGAGCCGGGGGCTTTCAGCCATCGATCATCTCGCGCATTGTCTCCTCTTTGGCCTCGCCGGCCAGCCAGGCCAGAACCGGCTCGCAGGCATTGCCATGGCCGAGCCCGCGCTTGAGCAGTGGGTAGAAGGAGCCTGAAACCGTGGCGGCGGCAAGCCCGGCAACGCCGCCCTTGCCCCAGTGCGCCTCGCAGGCTGCGAGGATATTCGGCAAAGCCGGGTCATTGGCCAGTACGGCTTCGGCATAGTGGCGGGCGAGCGCCATGTCACGCGGAGCGGTTTCCGCACCATTCAGAAGCATGGCGCGGATGTCACGCATCGACACGCCCGCCTCGCGGGCCATGGCAATGGTGAGCCTGAGGCACGAGCCGCAATCGGTCTGCCGTGCTGCAGTGATCTTCGCAGCGAAATAGGGGGCGGCTTCCAGCCCGAAACGATGGCCGGTGAAGGACGAGACCAGCGCCAATTTGAATGCGCCGGTGGTGTCGGCATCGGCGAGCTCCGTCAGATAGCTGGTGTCGTAACCGTGGCGTTCGCCGAATTTGCGGAAGGCGCGTTTGAGCAACATGGCAAGCATCAGGCGGTCCTCCTTTCGGGAGTGATGAGCGCGGCAAGAGGCAGCAATCCCGGCAGGGCGATCAAAATGACATCACGCAACGCATCCATCGGCGAGGTGCCGTGCAGCAGTTCGGCGAGATGCAGCAGGGCATGGCCGCCGAGGAAGATGCAGGCAATGAGGATCACTCGTCGATCGTGCTTGAAGGCGCCGATGAACAGCCCGAAGCCAGCCGCAATGAAAGCGAGCCCGATGTCGCGGATGAAATGCAGATTGGCGGGACCGGTTTCGGTCACATCCGGAATTGAGCCATACCAGAGTGTTGGTGCGGCCAGCATGAAGATGCCGTTGGCGCTCTGGTAGAAGCCGATGAGAATGAGCAAGGTTCGCATGTCGTTTTCTCCTCGGCCTTTGACGAGACAGGCCGGGGAGGTGTGACATCAGATCAGAAGTTTTTTTGCCGGGCCGCCGGCTCTCAATTGCGCTTTCGCCTCCTTTACCGAGGCCGCAAACGTCACCAACGGGCGCTTGACGCCATGGGTGATCAGCATGCGCCGGGTTTGCGGCGAAGCGCCGGCGATGACGAAACGCACACCGGCCTTCCTTGCCTTGTGCGCAGTGCTTTCGATGACGTTGGCAGCGGTGGAATCGAACAGCGGCACCTGCGAACAGTCGAGGATGAAGTTCTTGCGCTGGTCGGCGATACGGTCGAGCACCGCCGCCACCGTCGAGGCGGCGCCGAAAAAGAAGGCGCCCGAAATACGATACACGACAGTGTCTGGGTCGCTGGCCTCGGTCGCGTCGTAAGCCCGGCGGTCGCCATTGGTGGCATCGGCGACATCCTCCGCGATCAGCGGCGGCTCGCTTTCGGCGATCGCCACGGCCTTCGCCATACGGTCGATGAACAGCACCGAGCCCAGTGCGAAGCCGACGACGATCCCTTCGGTGAGATCGCGGAAGACAACGATCAGGAACGTTGCCGCGAGCACCACAGCATCCGCGGTGGAAGAGCGCAACAAGGCCGCAATCGCCTGCTTTTCAACCATGTTCCAGCAAACGACGGCAAGCACACCGGCAAGTGCGGCCAGCGGGATGTAGCTGGCGAGCGGCGCTGCCACCAGCATGAAGATAAGCAGGAAGGCCGAATGCAGCATCCCTGAGATCGGTC
Source organism: Mesorhizobium loti (assembly GCF_002858745.1). Taxonomy (GTDB): domain Bacteria; phylum Pseudomonadota; class Alphaproteobacteria; order Rhizobiales; family Rhizobiaceae; genus Mesorhizobium; species Mesorhizobium loti_F. The sequence continues at coordinate 140,556 of NZ_PJRO01000004.1, forward strand.
CATGCGCGCCGGCCCGCACATTGGTGGCGGTGCGCGCGATGGTGCCGGTGACGCAGATGCCGCCGAACAGTGCCGAGCCGATATTGGCAAAACCTTGCGCCACCAGTTCGCAGTTGGAGCGGTGACGGCGCCCTGTCATGCCGTCGGCCACCACCGCAGACAGCAGGGATTCGATAGCGCCAAGCAAGGCAAAGGCAATCGCATCCGGCAGCACCGCAATCGCCTTGTCGAAGCTCATCGGCGGCAGCCCCGGCAAAGGCAGGCTGCGCGGTATGCCGCCGTAGCGCGAACCGATCGTATCGGCGGGAAGCGCAAACAGCGCCACCACCAGCGAAGCCAGCGCAACCGCCACCAGCATGCCGGGCCAATGCGGCCGCCATTTCTTCAGCGCCATCACGGTGACGACGGACAGGAGGGCGACGCCTGCGGCGGACGGGTTCAGCGTGCCACCTGCCTGCCACAGCGCCAGCAGCTTTGGCACGAAAGGACCGGGCTCCTTGCCGGGTAGTTTGAGGCCCAGCAACTCGACGATCTGGCCGGAGAAGATGATGACGGCGATGCCGGCGGTGAAACCGACCGTCACCGGATAGGGGATGTATTTGATATAGGTGCCGAGCCGCAGGTAGCCGATCGCCAGCAGGAATACGCCTGCCATCATGGTGGCGAGCAGAAGTCCGTCGAGTCCCTGGCGGTCGGCGGTGGATGCCACCAGCACGATGAAGGCACCGGCCGGTCCACCGATCTGGAAACGGCTGCCGCCGAGCGCGGAAACGATGAAGCCGCCAATGATCGCCGTGAACAGGCCGCGCTCCGGTGTCACACCGGAGGCAATCGCGATCGCCATGGAAAGCGGCAGCGCCACGATGGCCACGGTCAGGCCCGCCAGCGCATCGGCACGCAACTGCGGCAAACGATAGCCTTCGCGTAGCACCGTCACCAGTTTTGGGGTGAACAGTTCGGAAAATGTCGGCGTGGCCCTGTGTGCCTTCTGGTGGCGGACGTGATCCATGGCATGCCCTGCGCAAAGGCGGCGGCATCGTCGGCATCGCAATGATCTTGCGGACAGTCGGCGGTCGCCGTCGCGAACCCTAGAGCGTTTCCGTTTTTTACGGAAACGCTCTACCCCTTTGTTTTTACGCAATTCCGGACAGAAACCGTTGCACAGTTTTCCTGGAATTGCTCAAAGCCGACCCGGACCGGAATTCCTATACGGAGTTCTTCAGCCGCACGCCTCTGCCGCCACGATCGCTGGCCTGGTTGTCGCCGATCAGCTCCACCCCGGCTTCATCGAGCGCCTGGATGACCTTCATCAGCGTATCGACCACGCCCCGTACAACGCCGTCGCTGGCCTCCATGCGCTGGATGGTCGGCAGCGAAACGCCGGCGCGCTCTGCGAGCGTCTTCTGGTCGATACCGGCCAGTGCCCGCGCCGCACGCATCTGTGCAGCGGTAATCACCGGTCAGAACTCCCGTCTGAGTCTGCAATATGAATGTATGATGCTTTCATAATGATGTGTCAAACATGAATATGGGTAGAAAATACATTAACTGAGTTCGTCTCTATCGTCCTTGCCATGCGGCATGAAGCGCGCCGCCAGCCAACACAGCATGGCCCAGGCGAAGCCGGCGCACCAGCCTGCCAGCACATCCGACGGCCAATGCACGCCGAGATAAAGGCGCGAGACGCCCACCATCAGCGTCAACAGCACGGCGAGCACGAAGACATAGATTTTGGTGACGTGGCCGGGCAGGAAACGCGCCGCCAGCGTGCCGAGCGTGAGATATGTGACTGCCGAAAGCATCGCATGGCCGGACGGGAAGGAAAGCGACGTCTCCACCGCGAGTTTCGACACCAGATCGGGTCGCGGCCGATCGATGCCGAATTTCAACACAGTGGACAGGATCTGGCCGCCGCCGACCGCCACCAGCACGAACAGCGCCGTCGTCCAGCGCTTGATGAGCAGGAAGTAAATGACGGTTGCCGCGCTGAGCAGCGTCAGCACGACGGCACTGCCGAGTGCAGTGATGTCGCGCACTGCTCCTTCGAAGCGTGGCGAGCCGATCGGATTACCTGGGTCGCCTGCCTCCCGGAAGGCAAGCAGGATCTGCGTGTCGAATGTGTGTGGGGCCGTGTCGCGCGCGACTTCCATCAGTTCGACGAAACCCCATAGCCCGCCGGCCACGATGATGCCGGCCAGAAGCACCGGGAATTCGATCCGGTCGTAAAGTGTCGAGATGGTCTTGCGCATCAGTCCTGCCGTTGGTCGAAGGAAGCCGGCTTAACCATTGCCGGCAAAGCTGTCATCGGCCCTGCAAATAAGGCCCCAGCGTGACAAGCGCGACGGCGACGATGGCCAATGCGACACCGGCGGCCTGGATGGTGGTGAGCCGCTCGCCGAAGAAGGCCAGCGCCACGGCGTTCACGGCCACGAGCTGGATGACCGCCGAGAGGCTGAGCGAAATCGACATGCCGAAGTCGCGGATCAGCTTCAGCATGATCAGATTGCCAAGCGTATAGAGCGCCAGCGTGATGGCGATCTTGCCAAGGCTCGGCGCCAGTGCCCAGTGCTTGGCTGCCGTGGCGGCAGCCAGGAAGATTACGGTGGAGACGCCAAGTTGCGCCATGCCGAACACGTTCACCGATTGCCTCCGCCAAGCCCGAATATCCGCTGCGCAAGCTTGTTTCCCAACAGCGGGCGCCGGTCAAGTGTCGGCAACGGCGTGCTAGCGCAACTGAACCGTCTTCGGAAACTCGATCACTTGGCCTTTCGGCTTGGTGTGCTGGGCGGTGACGATGGCTTCGATCAGAATGTCCAGCGCTTCGCAGGCCTTCCTGCTGGTCTGGTCGTTGCCGCGCAGGTAGTGGGTTGCCCGTTCAAGATGCAGGCGCGCGGCGGCAAAATCACTGTTCATCGATGCTCCGTTCGTTGCCCACCACGAATGAAAGCATGGAACGATTCGGTTGCGGGAACGGAAATTCCCGAGGCGGTATTTAATTCAAACTTGCCGCATTCCCTGGTTTTCATCCTGGTTCCGCACAACAGCTCGCGGTTCTTTCTGTTGCAGGAAAGAACCGGAAGTGGACGCGTCCATGCGTCATGAAACTGTTAAGCCCGATCGCTACGCAGGAGGCAGACACGCAACCCAGCCAGCGCCAACAGCCAGAGGTCAGCCATGTCGGACCATGAAGACATCCGCTTTCGCACCAGCCTGCTCGAAGAGAATGAGGGGCCGGCGATCAACCCGACCGACAATCGTACCATGGGTGAGATCATCGCTGCGCGTTTCTCGCGTCGCGGCTTCCTCAAAGGGTCGCTTGCCGTTTCCGCCATTGCCGTCACCGTCAGCCCGCTTGCCCTGATGAGCGCCGACGAGGCACGCGCGGCCGAAGGCGGTTCGGCATTTACTTTCGATGAGGTCGAGGCAGGCATTGACGACAAGCATCATGTTGCCGCCGGCTACGACGCCGACGTGCTCCTGCGTTGGGGCGATCCGCTGTTCGCCGACGCGCCGGATTTCGATCCTGCCAGGCAAACGGCCGAGGCACAGGCAAAGCAGTTCGGCTACAACAACGACTTTGTCGGATACATTCCCCTGGAAGGCTCGCCCGAGCACGGGCTCCTGGTCGTCAATCACGAATACACCAACCCGCATTTGATGTTCCCCGGCATCGTCAAGGTGGTGGAAAAGGACGGCAAGAAGGTGCTGGAGCTTGCGCCGCTTACCAGGGACCAGGTCGATGTCGAGATGGCCGCGCATGGCGGCACCATCGTCGAGATCCGCAAGGAGGGCGGCAAATGGCAGGTGGTCCGCGACGGCAAGCTGAACCGCCGTGTCACCGCCAACACCGAAATGGCGCTTTCTGGTCCCGTCGCCGGCCATGACCGCGTCAAGACCAATGCGGATCCATCCGGCACCAGGGTGATCGGCACCGTCAACAACTGTGCAGGTGGCGTCACGCCCTGGGGCACCTATGTGATGGCCGAGGAGAATATCCACGGCTATTTCTCTGGGGCTTTGCCGGAAGGCCACAAAGAAACTGCAAACTACAAGCGCCTCGGCATGCCGGAGGGCTCCTACGAATGGGGTGCCCATCATGACCGCTTCGACCTTGCCAAGGAACCAAACGAAGCGAACCGCTTCGGCTGGATCGTCGAGGTCGACGTCACCGATCCGAATTCGACGCCCAAGAAGCGCACGGCGCTTGGCCGCTTCAAGCATGAGGGTGCGGAATCGATCGTTGCCAAGGACGGCCGCGTGGTCTTCTATCTTGGTGACGATGAGCGCTTCGACTACGTTTACAAGTTCGTCACTGCGGGCAAGTTCGACCCGGCCAATCCGGCCGCCAACAAGGACCTGCTCGACGAGGGCACGCTCCATGTCGCCAGGTTCACCGAAGACGGCGGCGTCGAGTGGCTGCCGATTGTTTTCGGCCAAGGTCCGCTGACTGCCGAGAATGGCTTCGCCAGCCAGGCTGACGTGCTGATCGAGACGCGTCGTGCCGCCGACCTGCTCGGCGCCACCAAGATGGACCGCCCCGAGGACATCCAGCCCAACGGCGTCAATGGCAAGGTCTATGTGATGCTGACCAACAACACCAAGCGCAAGGACGACCAGGTCGACGCTGCCAACCCGCGCGCCAAGAACGCCTTTGGCCATATGATCGAGATCGCCGAAGACGGCGGCGACTTTGCCGCCACCAAGGGCAAGTGGGAAGTCCTGTTGAAGTGCGGCGATCCGTCGGTGGCCGATGTCGGTGCGTCCTTCTCCACGGCCACGACGACCAATGGCTGGTTCGGCATGCCGGACAACTGTGCGGTCGATTCTGCCGGCCGGTTGTGGGTGGCCACTGACGGCAACAACGCCAAGGAAACCGGCCGCACCGATGGCCTGTGGGCTATCGACACCGAAGGCCCGGCGCGCGCCACCTCCAAGCTGTTCTTCCGCGTGCCGGTGGGGGCGGAACTGTGCGGCCCGCAGTTCGCCCCAGACGACAAGACCGCTTTCGTCGCCGTGCAGCACCCAGGAGATGGCGGTACCGATTGGGAGCCGTTCGGCCGTCCGTCCTACTACGAGGATCTTTCCACCCGCTGGCCGGATTTCAAGCCGGACATGCCTGTGCGGCCTTCTGTCGTCGCCATCACCAAGCAGGGCGGCGGCAAGATCGGCGTCTAGAGATCTGCGTCGTCGCCATGGTGGCGACGGAACTGCCCTGAAGGCTTATCGCGACCCTGCAATTCTGGCCGCGATAGCTTTTGCTTCCTGGCCGGCGGCATAAAAATGGCCGACGATGCCCGGCTGCATCGAAATGAACCACAGGCCGGGCTGACCGCCCGGCTCCGCGCCGCTTACTTTCGGTTTGCCTTTGCTGTCGACCACGTCGAGCCCGTCCAGCATCGTGTCCAGTCCGGTGCGATAGCCGGTAGCGGCGATGACGACATCGGCCTTGACCTTCGCCCCGTCTGCCAGCACGACATGCTGCGGTTCGAAGCCGGCCACCGAGGCGACAACCTTGATGCGGCCGGCCTTGATGGCGGCGATCGCGCCGTCGTCGGCGGAGATCGCCACATGATCCTCCTTCAGCCGGCTGATGGCGCCTTTCTTCACTGGCGCAAAGCCGAGCTTGCGGAGGTCTCCGAACAGCAGGCGCTGCACCAGCGCCACCATGAAATTGCCGATCGGGATCGGCAGGGCGTCGGTGATTCTCGAAAAGCGCTGCACGGCGATTTTGCCGATGCGTTTGGGCAGGATGGAGGGGCCGGCGCGGGCCGCGAGATAGATCATGCCGGTTTTGGCGCCGATCAGATAGTTCAATGCGTCGAAGCCGGAATTGCCGGCGCCGGCCACCAGCACGCTTTTACCCTCGTAATCTTTGGGGCTGCCGAACTGGGCGGCATGGATCAGACGCCCTTCGTATTTCGCCGCTCCCGGCCAGTCCGGCATCCAGGGCACCTTGTCGTGGCCGGTTGCTATGATGATGTGCCTGGCGCGGCGGATCCCTTTGCTGGTGTGAACCGCCCAGCGGTCGTCTTCGCGGGTGACACGTTCGACTTCGGTGTTGAATTCGACCGCTATGCCGCGCTCTTCGGTATAGCGTTCGAGATAGGCAATGACGGCAGCCTTTGGCGGAAAGGCAGGCACGCCCTTGGGATAAGGCACGCCCGGCAGATAGGACATGTCGCGGTGCGTGTTAAGTGCCAGCCGTTCATGGCGTTGCCGCCACGGTTCGGCGATATGGGCTTCCTTTTCGAGCACGCTGGCCTTGATGCCATGCCGGGTCAGTGCGTCGGCCGCAGCCAATCCGGCTGCACCTGCACCGATCACGATCACCTCTTCGATCGTTTCGGTCATATTTCCACCAAATCCTTTCGCGACATCCCAGCCGCAACTTGATTGCGCTATGTGCCACGGAAGGCGATATGGCAAGAGAGGGTTGAGGGGTGGCAGCGGCTTGTTGATTCGGAAGACGGATCGATCAGCCGGCTTTCGGGTATCATCTGGGCGTAATTCATGGGCTCGCTCCGCAAGAGCATCGACCGCTTCCTCGACGACCGCGCTCCCGCTGTTCCGCGCGCGAACCTGCCGCTTGCCAAGCGGCTGGAAATGCTCGCGCAGCACGGCGATTTCTCGCTCGCCTATTCCACGGCCACGCAGCCGCTTTTGTCTTATTTCGGCGATGAAAACGGCTACGTTGCTTTCCAGACCATGATGGGTCGCCATTATGCGCTTGCCGATCCGGTCGTCGGCGATGCCGATCGCGCCGCGCTGATTTGCCGCTTCGTCGAGATCGCCAACTCGCCCTGGTTCGTGCAGATCGGCGAGGCGACGGCAAAGGTCCTGTCCGGCCTTGGCTACCAGGTCAGCCGCATCGGCTACGACACGCGGCTGCCGCTGCCGGCGCATGATTTTTCCGGCAAGTCCAACGAGACGGTGCGCTATTCCGAGCGCTGGCTGGTCAAGAAGGGCTTCACGCTCGCCGAAGACACCGGCGGGCTGGCCGATGCGGACGAGGTGCGCCGCCTTTCGGACGAATGGCGTGCGGGACGTATCGTCGCGCGCCGCGAAATGGCTTTCCTCAACCGCCCGTTTCCGATCCTGCCCGGTCCCGGCATGCGCCGCTTCGTCCTGCTGGACCCGGACAACCAACTCACGGCCTTGCTCGATTTCGATCCGATCTCCAGGGATGGCAAGGTTACCGGCTACACTACCGCCTTCAAGCGCAAGCTGGCTGGCGCCACACCCCATGCCGAGATCGGCCTGACCAAGTTCGCCGTCGATCAGTTCCGTAAGGAAGGCTTTTCCGCGGTGACGCTGGGCCTGTCGCCGCTGGCCGACATGGCGCCGAGCGGTTTTCCCGAGAGTCCGTTCTGGCGCGGTGCGTTCGGTCGTGCCTTCGATTCCAGGCTGGTCAACCGCCACCGCTTCAACCTTCAGGGCCAGGCTGCCTTCAAGCGGCGTTTCCACGGCGTGGAGGAACCGGCCTACATCGCGTTCAGGCGCGGTACCGCCAGCGGCATGCTGGCGCTGCTGAGATTGCTGAAAGCGATTTGAGCTGGAAGGTCCGGTGGACCTTCCAAAGGGCTGGAACGGCTGAGGTCAGGCGCTCCCCGGAGCGTTTCCGTTTTTCACGGAAACGCGGAAACGCTCCGCCTTTTCCCGCAATTCCGGACGGAAACCGCTACACACTTTTCCTGGAATTGCTACGTCCTCAACCGATATCCGGTCCTGAAGATCCAGCCGACGACGCCGATGCACAGTGCCAGGAACGCCAGCGTTATGCCGAGGCTGATTTCCACTGCAACGTCGCCGTGGCCGAAGAAAGCCCAGCGGAAGCCGCTGACCAGATAGACGACCGGATTGAACAGCGAGATCGTGCGCCAGATCCCCGGCAGCATGTCGATCGAATAGAACGAACCGCCGAGGAAGGTGAGCGGCGTCACCACCAGCAGCGGGATCAGCTGCAGTTGTTCAAAGCCGTTGGCCCAGATGCCGATGATGAAGCCAAACAGGCTGAACGTGATCGCTGTCAGCACCAGGAAGCCGAGCATCCAGAACGGGTGCTGGATGTCGAGCTCGACGAAGAGCGAAGCGGTGGCCAGGATGATCAGGCCGATGCCGATCGACTTGGTGGCTGCCGCCCCGACATAGGCGATGACGACTTCCAGATAGGAGACTGGCGCGGATAGCAGCTCGAAGATTGTGCCGACGAATTTCGGGAAATAGATACCGAAGGAGGCATTGGAGATCGACTGGGTGAGCAGCGTCAGCATGATCAGCCCGGGCACGATGAAGGCGCCGTAGCTCACTCCATTGACCTCGGTGATGCGCGAGCCGATCGCCGCGCCGAACACCACGAAATAGAGCGACGTCGAAATGACGGGCGAGATCACGCTCTGCATGATGGTGCGCAGTGTGCGCGCCATCTCCACCTTGTAGATCGCCCAGACCGCGCGGTGGTTCATGCCTGCCTCCTCACCAGGGAGACGAAGATCTCCTCGAGCGAACTGTTTTCGGTGTCGAGATCGCGGAACTGGATGCCGGCCTGGTCAAGGTCGCGGATCAGCGAGGCGACGCCTGGCCGTTCCGCCTGGTTGTCATAGGTATAGGTCAGTTTGTTGCCGTCGGGCGAAAGTTCGAGGTTGTAGGTCTCGAAGCCGGCGGGCAGGGCGGTGAGCGGATTGCGCAATTCGAGATTCAGCAGCTTGCGGCCGAGCTTGCGCATCAACTCAGCCTTCTCTTCCACCAGGATGATTTCGCCCTTGTTGATGACGCCGACCCGGTCGGCCATCTCTTCGGCTTCCTCGATGTAGTGGGTGGTGAGGATGATGGTGACGCCGGATTCGCGCAACGTACGCACCAGCGCCCACATGTCCTTGCGCAGTTCCACGTCGACGCCGGCGGTCGGCTCGTCGAGGAACAGGATCTTCGGCTCATGCGACAGCGCCTTGCCGATCATCACGCGACGCTTCATACCGCCCGACAGGGTAATGATCTTGGAATCCCGCTTGTCCCAAAGCGACAGGTCCTTGAGGACCTTCTCGATGAAGGCCGGGTTGGCCGGCTTGCCGAACAGGCCACGGCTGAACGCCAGCACCGAACTCACCGTCTCGAAGGATTCGACGGTAAGTTCCTGCGGCACCAGCCCGATCAGGCTGCGCGCGGCGCGATAGTCCTTCGAGATGTCGTGGCCATCCACGGTGACCGTGCCGCCCGAGCGGTTGACGATGCCGCAGATGATCGAGATCAGCGTCGTCTTGCCGGCGCCATTCGGGCCGAGCAGCGCAAAGATTTCGCCGCGCCTGATGTCGAGATTGATGTTTTTCAGCGCGCTGAAACCGGTGGCATAGGTTTTCGAGACACCGGAAACGGAGATGACGGATTGCATGATGAAAAAGGTCTGATTGGAAAGGATTTGCGTTGTGCGCCTGAATGTTGGTTCCTGCAACCCGAAATCAAGGCGCCTGCTGACATATCTCGCCACCACTGGTCATGTGGTTAGGTTGGGAGCGTTTGCCCTCAATTCTCAAGCGCCCGACGAAATTCAAAGTGGTTCGTCGCAAAAAGGGGCCGGGACGCTTGCGGAACGATCGTCAATGCCGTGAGTTATGCAAAGGGCAGTCGGGGATATTAAGGCGCGTGTCGCGCGTCAGGTTTCGGAGGGATCACATGCGTGCCATCACTGTTTTTGCGGCCATTGCCCTGATTGCCGCGGCTGCGCCGGCGGGAGCGCAGGCCAGGGACGTTCCGCCGCCCAATGCGAAGAAGCTGTCGGAGATCATTGCCACAGTCGAGCAACGGCCGGATTTCGCCTTCATCGACGAGGTCGACTGGGACAACAAGGGGTACGAAGTCACCTATTTCACCAAGGACAATGCCAAGGTCGAGATCAAGTACGATCCGGTCACAGCAGCGCCGATGAATCTGCAATAGATGCCGGATCGATCTCCTGAAGCATCGAAACAAAACCGCGCCGGAGAAGTCCGGTGCGGTTTTGGTCTGGAGGTCGCCAGAGCAATTCCAGCAAAAGTGTGCAACGGTTTGGCATCCGGAATTGCGTAAAAACAAAGAGTAAGAGCGTTCCGCGAAAAGCGAACGCTCTTACTCGTCAGCTCTTCGTACTGGCCATGACCAGCACGGGCTTGTCCGAATAGAAGTCCGGGAACATCGTCTTCAAATTCTCGATCTTCGGCAGGTCGTTATAGACGATGTAAGGGTAGGTCGGGTTCCGCTCGAGGAAATCCTGATGGTAATCCTCGGCCGGATAGAACGCCTTTCCGGTCTCCAGCGTCGTCACGATCTTTTCGGGAAACGCCTTCGTCGTGTTGAGTTGGGCAATATAGTCCTCGGCAATCTTTTTCTGCTGCGCATCGGAAGCAAAAACCGTGGAGCGGTACTGGGTGCCGTAGTCCGGTCCCTGGTAGTTGAGCTGGGTTGGATTGTGCGCCACCGAGAAATAGACCTGCAGCAGCTTGCCGTAGCTCACCTTCGATGGATCGTAGGTGATCTCGACGGACTCGGCGTGGCCGGTGTTGCCGGAGCCGACGCGCTCATATTCTGCCGTATCGGCCGCGCCGCCAGCATAGCCGGAAACGGCTTTCGTCACGCCTTTGACGTGCTGGAACACGCCCTGCACGCCCCAGAAGCAGCCGCCGGCAAACACGGCCTTCTGCAATCCGGCTGCCGGCTTTTCGTCGACCGTGGGCGGCGGGATTTTCACGGCCTCTTCGGCGGCACTGCTCGGTGCCTGCAGGAAGGTGAGTGCTGTCGCGGCCAGCGCGAGACCGGCAAGCGCGGAAAGGCCGTAAGCCGTCCACGGCCTTGCCACCTCGGATTTATGGTTTCGGATCATGCGTGGGCTCCTTCATGAGGGCCGGGCGACAATGCATGCACTATACGACGACCGCGGCCGGATGGCCTTCACGATCCCGTGCGTCGTCGCCCGGGCCGGATGTTACTGCTGAGGTTTCATGGCATCCGCCGGTTTCATCGCATCCGCGGGCTTCATGGCGTTGTCGGATTTCATGGCATTGTCCGCCTTCATCGCACCCATGTCGTCGCAGGCCTTCGTGGCCTCGTCCTTCTTCATGCTGTCTTTTTCCATGGCCGCTTTCTCCTTGCAGTCGGCCATCATCTTCTCGGTCGCCATCTTGTCGGCGGACTTCATGGCATCCTCTGCGCGCACGCTGCCGGCGGCAAAGGCCGTTGCGGCGAAAGCGAGGGCCAAGGCCGGGAGGCTGATCTGAAGACGGGTCATGCTGTTCTCCTTCGAGGTTTGATGGCGCATCTGACGGCGCCGGTTGCGCGCGGCCGCTGTCGCAGCCGCGTCATGCTTCGGCCGATTGGCCGAAGAACGGGTCATTTCCAGCAAAAGTGCGCAGCGGTTTTGCGTCGCGGAAACGCTCTAATTGGTGGCCGCAGCCAGGATCGGTCCGCCTTGCGGCGCTTGCACCAGAACGGCGGACGAAAGGCCATCGCTGGCTTTGGGCAACGGCAGCGCTGTTGCCTCGCCGGTCCAGGTGCCGAGCCGGGTCAGCGCGTGGACGACATTGGCATGTGGCAAGGTGTGCCCGCTGTTTTCGCCGCGCCCGACCGGTACGTCGACCACACCCGACCGATAGTGCACCAGCCAGACATCGGCACCGCCGGAGGGTGCTACGCCAGGGCCGATGGCTGCCTTGCCGCCGGCGAGCGACAGGATGGGGCCGTTCGGGGATTTGTCCTCGCCGATCAGCGTCTCAATGTCGGAAAGCCGATTGCCGACTGTATCGGTGCGGCCGTTGACGACGACCTGCGGCGTGAACGGACCGCTACGGCCAAGCGCCGGTTCATAGGTCACCTGCCGCTCGGTGAATTCCTTCCGGCCGAACGTGTCCTTCCAGCCAAGATAGTCCCAGTAGGTCACGGCGAAGGACAGCGCCAGCACGTCAGGCCGGTCCTTCAGCTTGATCAGGTTGGCGTTGGCCGGCGGGCAGGAGGAACAGCCCTGGCTGGTGAAGAGCTCGACCACCGTCAGCGGCTGCGCTGTCGCGGCGGCCACACCGGCCATCAGCAGGGCGCCGGCCGCCATGCCCTTTGCTGCCACAACCGTGCCCCCGGAGAAATTCCAGCAAAAGTGCGTAGCGATTTTGCGTCCGGAATTGCGTAAAAACAAAGAGATGGAGCGTTTCCGCGTCTCCGCCAAAAGCAGAAACGCTCTGGTGATCTTCCCGCGCATCGTTTGCTCCGTTTCGCGGCCGTCAGCGGCCTCACTGGGGCATTCGCGGCGACGCAGCCTCTCGTTACGCCGATCACCGCTTCGTGATCTCGCGCAAAAAAAGGACCCGCCACGGACGGGTCCGGGCGGGTCGAGCAGACGAGAGTAAACTTGGGCAGGGACTATTCGGTAAGCGCTGTGGTCGACGGCTTCTGCGAATATTCGCACTTGCCGGTCACGGTATAGAAGAAGTCGGCATTGGCAACGGGCGCTGGCACGGCGTTGCCGCCGTCTTCCCAGGCCTGCTGGCTGCTGTTTCCGCACGGCACGGCCCGAAAAATATCCACCTTCTTGCCGGTCTCCACCTCTATCCCATTGATATAGAGGCGGTTGGAGGTGGCAGGGTCATTGGATGTCAATGTCACCTTCGCCCCATTGTCTTTGGTGACCACCATCTGCAGGTAGAGCGTTTCCATCGTGCTGACGTCGACGGTCGCGCCGGTGGTGCCATCCGGCGTGCTGGTGCAAAGAACCTGCACGCTGCCGTCCTTGAAGGCGCCGGCCTTGAGTGGATTGGTCAAGGCGCTGGTGGTGCATGTCTGGGTTTGCCGGGCCGTCATCCTGCCGTTGCTGTCGGGCGTGGAGAGGACAGCCCTGCCGTAACCCTTCCCGCCGTTGTCGTATTTCTGATACGTGATCTGCATCAACGCCTTCGCGGCGGTCTGGCTGAAGCCGACGCCATAAAGCGTCACTGTCTTGGCCCACCAGCCGGAAACCTTGTCGACCTTGAACGTCGCCGCCACGAGAGCCGGCGTCTTGGTCGCGGCGGAGGTGACGCTGATCGACACGTTGGTGATGGTGGCGAGCCGCAGGAAATTGGTCGGCATGTTGTAGCTCGCCGAGGATTTGGCGTGCGCCGTGCCGTCGGTGTCGACGGTGTAACCGGACAACGTCGCCGTGCCCGTTCCCCTGTTGGCGGCATAGAATGCCTGCAGTGCTTCCTGCCGCTTGGCCAGGCTGGTGTCGATCGGCAGCGTGGTGATGGCAAGTGTTGCCCCATCCAGCGCGTTCTGCATCTCGTTCTTTGAGTTGACGCTGGACGTGTAGTCCACCGAGACGCCGAGCACTGCAAACAGCGGCAGTGCTGACAGCGCGAAGGCCGGCACGAGGGAGGCGTTCTCGGAGGTCAGGAACTTCAGATAGCGCTTTCGCATGGGTGCATCCCGGGGCAACGATGCGCAATCGATAACATGCGCCTTTCCAACGCCCGGCTAACACAACCGCTAAAGATTTAATGGCTGTGCGCAACCCCAATGGCCGCGCCGCTTGCCGGAGCATTCCACCCCTGATAAAGGCCGCGCCATGAGCACGCCCATTTCCAACATCCGTAATTTTTCGATCGTGGCCCACATTGACCACGGCAAGTCGACGCTGGCCGACCGCCTCATCCAGATGACCGGCGGGCTGGAGGCGCGCGAGATGACCGAGCAGGTGCTCGACAACATGGACATCGAGCGCGAGCGCGGCATCACCATCAAGGCGCAGACCGTGCGCCTGAATTACAAGGCCAAGGACGGCCAGAATTATGTGCTGAACCTCATCGACACGCCCGGCCACGTCGACTTCGCCTATGAAGTGTCGCGCTCGTTGCGTGCCTGCGAGGGTTCACTGCTGGTCGTCGACGCCTCGCAGGGCGTCGAGGCGCAGACGCTGGCCAACGTCTACCAGGCCATCGATGCCAACCACGAGATCGTCGTGGTGCTGAACAAGATTGACCTGCCCGCCGCTGAGCCGGACCGCATCAGGGAACAGGTCGAGGAGGTGATCGGCCTCGACGCTTCCGAAGCCGTGCTGATTTCGGCCAAGACCGGCATTGGCATCGAGGAGGTGCTGGAAGCGATCGTCACCAAGCTGCCGCCGCCGCGTGAGGGCGATGCCACGAAACCGCTCAAGGCCATGCTGGTCGATTCATGGTACGACGCCTATCTCGGCGTCATCGTTCTGGTGCGCGTCATCGACGGCGTGCTCAAGAAGGGCCAGAACATCCGCATGATGGGCACCGGTGCGAAGTATCCGGTCGAGCGCACCGGCTTCTTCACGCCGAAGATGATCCAGGCCGACGAGATCGGCCCGGGCGAGTTCGGCTTCATCACCGCTTCGATCAAGGAAGTGGCCGACACCCGCGTCGGCGACACCATTACCGAAGATCGCCGCCCGACCACCGAGGCGCTGCCGGGTTTCAAGCCGGCGCAGCCGGTGGTGTTCTGCGGCCTGTTCCCGGTCGATGCCGCCGATTTCGAGGATCTGCGCGCCGCCGTCGGCAAGCTGCGCCTCAACGATGCGTCTTTCTCTTATGAAATGGAAACCTCGGCAGCGCTCGGCTTCGGCTTCCGCTGCGGTTTCCTTGGCCTGCTGCATCTGGAAATCATCCAGGAGCGGCTGGAGCGCGAGTTCGACCTCGATCTCATCGCCACAGCCCCTTCGGTCGTCTACCGCCTGGCGCTGACCGACGGCACGGTGAAGGAACTGCACAACCCGGCCGACATGCCCGACGTGGTCAAGATCGACCATATCGAGGAGCCGTGGATTCGTGCCACCATCCTGACGCCCGACGACTATCTCGGCAGCATCCTGAAGCTGTGCCAGGACAGGCGCGGCATCCAGGTCGACCTGTCTTATGTCGGCAAGCGAGCCATGCTGGTCTACGAGCTGCCGCTCAACGAAGTGGTGTTCGACTTCTACGACCGGCTGAAGTCGATCTCCAAGGGCTATGCCTCCTTCGACTATCACTTGACCGACTACAAGGAAGGCGACCTCGTCAAGATGTCGATCCTCGTCAATGAAGAGCCGGTCGACGCGCTTTCCATGCTGGTCCACCGCACTGCGGCAGAAAAGCGCGGCCGCGCCATGTGCGAGAAGCTGAAGGAACTGATCCCGCAGCACATGTTCAAGATCCCGATCCAGGCTGCCATCGGCGGCAAGGTGATCGCGCGCGAAACGATCTCCGCCCTGCGCAAGGACGTGACCGCCAAATGTTACGGCGGCGACGTCACCCGCAAGCGCAAGCTGCTGGACAAGCAGAAGGAAGGCAAGAAGCGCATGCGCCAGTTCGGCAAAGTCGACATCCCGCAGGCGGCGTTCATTGAAGCGCTGAAGATGGGGGATAATTAGCGATCGGACCGTTCGGCTTGATGCATGTCCGAGAAGGGTTAACGCGTGAACACCAAGCTCGAAGATCGAGCCACTCATTCAAACGCTTCAGGGTAGGCAGAAACTATTCGTGCTGTATCTTGACCGTCGACTAAGCAGTAATAAATAGTTTTATTTCGAGTTACGGACGCTGCAATTGCTAAGGAGTTTAATAAAATCCTGACACTTGGGGCTATCTCTCTCCAATGTTGTACAATGTAAATATCGGAAGCTTCGCCAAAAAGGCGCATGGCTTGGTCGCCATTCTTCCCCATGTTTCCGGGAACCAGTTTATTCTTAAGACCGGGGCCCTTGAGAGCAAAGGCGGCGGCAATACGTTTGCCATTATACCTCAGCCGAGTTGTCATTACATCGCTCTGTTCTCCGCCCCAATCCTTAAAGATGCCCTCTTCCCCAATAAGCTTTAGAATCCCCTTTTTGAAATTATCTTCGCTGAGATTGGCCACTCTCTTCAAGCTAGAGCCGATGCCTTGAACTTTTTCAAAAGAATCTATGTCATCGATCGTCAGTTCTTGGACCGAAATCTTCGCGCCGTGGTAGATAATTTTGGTTGTTAGACTTGATCCGCTTTGGACAATTTGCGGTCGTTCTTTCGTTGGCAAACCCTCGCGCCATGTCTTGTTATCTGCCGCCTTTAGAATTTGAGACCGACGGGCATTAACCCATGGCGATTTTTCGTACCTCTTTTTCCGAAAACCGGCTTTTGAATCCGGTGAAATGCAAGAAATAATCTTGTTCTGAGTGAGCAGGTTGAGAGAGTTTCTAACTTGTTGAGTTACTGATTCATCTAAATTTGCTATATCCATTATGCGGTCTATATCTGCTGGCTTCGAGTGTCTGCCATATATTGCCTGAAAGACGGAACGGCGAATTTTATCTTTCCCCAATACGCGCCCCATGCTTTGAATCGCATTGTTCACATTGGCGTGATCGTCAACAACTGAAATTGGCTTGGTCAAGATCAGGCTTTCTTTATCTCTTTCAGTAATCCCTTTGGAAACATATTACTTAACGTCGATTCCGCTACACCAATTGTGGCTGCAATTTTGGATTGTTTTACGCCCTTACTTACCATGTCGAGGATGTACAACTTCCGGATCATCTCGAGCTCGGAAGCTATACGTTCAGAAGTGTCGCTATTCGACTTCAGCTTGGACAACTTGATTACCCTTCCCCTTGTGGTTTGTTGCTTTCGCCTTTCCGATCTTGCCCATTGTTCCTTTTGGAATCATTCGACTCATTGTGGCCTCGCTGACTTCCAGCATCGAAGCGATTTGTCTTTGAGAAATCTCAGCCTTCAAAAGCTGTAGAATAAGCAGTTTTTTTACCGCTCTAATCTCTCCGATCAACTCTTCAGCTTGTTTCTTGTCCATTGGACATATCCTCCCCTTTAACTCCCTTGATGCTGGCCACTTCCGCAAGAAGCCCCTTGGGAAACGCGCGACTTAGACTTGTCCGGTGTATTCCAAGTGCCGCGGCAACCTGTGCCTGTTTTAGTCCTAGCCGAATGAGGCCAAGCACGAGAAGTTTCTCGACCGGACTAAGTCGTCCATCTTCGGTGGGTTCTTTAGCCATTCGTATCTCCGCTTGGCGAAATTCGTTTCTTTAAAGTGCCTTCCTTGCGAGCATTGGATAGAGCAACGTTTACAGTATTCGATGTCGTACCTAAAATGTCCGCGATGTCACTTGGTCCAAGTCCTGCTCTTCCGAGAAAAAGTATTTTTTCTTTCTGAGATCCTAGACCCGAAATTGCTAAGTGAGCCTGAATTCTGATTATTGTATCAAGTTTCTGTGCGATCTGTTCGTCTGCCATTTGATTTACCCTTAATCTTCTTTCTGGCGGCTTCGATATAACGATCTGGGAGCGGATATACGTGAACGGGTTTCACCGCTCCTGCGTCAACAATCTTCACCATAATGCCGTCGTCGATCCATCGTTTGACGGTTCGACTTAGTAGGCTAGCATCGGTAGCTTGTATCTTAGCGATATCTGTTTGGGTCCGAGTGCCGTCGAAGAGGTTATAAGTTTCATAGGTCTTGACGTTCGCCACTGGTGAAATAACCTCAGCAAGTTTTTCCGGAGGGAACGTGTTCCTTGCAATTAACGACATTGTGGCGCGAAGGTAGATGTCGGAATTTTCCATTTTGGATCCCCTCATGCTTTTAAAAAACGTAGTGGATGGAAGTAAGTACTGCAAGGTGTTGTAATCAATTGGCAAGGCGATTCTGTGAATTGCATAATTGCGAATGAGTTATGTAAGTCGAAAAAGTGTTTCTAAATAGATACTTGCGCGATACGAAGATATTTGCATTATCCTTGTCGTGATCATTTTTGGTTGGAGTATTAGTGGAAAAAATCCGGCTTTGAGATTTGCGGAGATATGATTGCCGGGTCGAAATCTGGCAACTTAGGAACACTTTCCGCTAGGCGTTGGCTATCGCAAAGGAGGTAGGGCTTTTGCCCTCGAGTCCTCCAGTTTGGCATCACGGCGCTCGTTATTTTGAAAGCCACACGTATGGCTTTCATCACACCCTATGCTTTGCTCCTTCTTCTCACCGTATCCCTGCGCTAATACTTCTGCACAATGATCCGCACTTTCATCCTGATTTCACTCGTCTTATTGTGCGCCTGCGCGTCGGCCCAGTCGGTGCCGCGGGCTCCAATCAAGGCTGCGACGCCTGATGTGGCCGAACCACTCGACCCGTCGATCAAGCCGCTGAGTCAGGAACTGGAAGAAGCCGGACAAAAGAAGCGCGGCCCCGCCTAGGCGCTTCCGGTTGCCTGGCCCAGCCCATCCGTCTTTCACGGCTTGCCGCGATGGTCTAAAGCCCGAACAGCTTCTGTCTTGCTTGGGCCCTACCGTGACTGTTTCTTCCTCCGCCCCCCTCTTCCTCGGTATCGACACCGGTGGCACCTATACCGACGCGGTTTTGTGGTCGGACACCGGTGCCAAAGGCACGGTGGTCGCCAAGGCGAAGTCGCTGACGACGCGGCACGACCTTGCGGTTGGAATTTCCGGGGCGGTCGGGCAAGTGCTGGAACAGACCGGCGCCGATCCCGCCTCCATCAAGCTGGTCTCGATGTCGACCACGCTGGCCACCAACGCGTTGGTGGAAGGGCAGGGCGGACGTGTAGCCCTGATCATGATCGGCTTTGGACAGGCCGACCTGGAGCGCGACGGGTTGAAGGCGGCGCTGGGCACCGATCCGGTGCTTTTCTGCCCCGGCGGGCATGACGTGCATGGCAATGCCGCGGCCCTCGATCTTTCCGAACTGGAAGCAGCGCTGCCGGAACTTGGCCGTTCCGTCTCGGGTTTCGCGGTCTGCGCCTATTTCGCCACCCGCAATCCCGCCCATGAACTCGCCGCGCGCGAGCTGATCCGCGACGTCACCGGCCTGCCGGTCACCTGCAGCCATGAATTGTCGTCGAAACTCGGCGGACCGCGCCGGGCGCTGACCACCTTGCTCAACGCGCGGCTGATCGCCATGATCGACCGGTTGGTCGCCGCCACCGAAGGCTTCCTGGTAGAGCGCGGCATTGCCGCCCCCTTGATGGTGGTGCGCGGCGACGGCGCACTCGTATCGGCCGATTTCGCGCGCCAGCGGCCGATCGAGACCATCCTGTCGGGGCCGGCCGCTTCGCTGGTCGGCGCCCGTCACATGACCGGGCTGGACGACGCCGTCGTTTCCGACATTGGTGGCACTACGACCGATGTCGCCGTGCTCGACAAGGGCCGCCCGCGGCTCGATCCCGAAGGGGCCACCGTCGGCGGTTTTCGCACCATGGTCGAAGCGGTCGCCATGCGCACCTTCGGCCTCGGCGGCGACTCGGAAGTGACGCTGGAGGAGGGAGGGTTGTCGCCAAGGATCCAGCTTGGGCCACGGCGCGTCGTGCCGCTGGCATTGGCTGGCCTTGCCCATGGCGAGGCGGTGATGGCCGAACTGGAGCGGCAACTGCGCGCGCCGAACCCCGGCCGCATGGACGGACGCTTTGCAGTGCGCACCGGCGTGCCTGAGCGGCTGGCAGCGGGACTGAGTGTGCCCGAAGCGAAGCTTTACGAGGCGATCGGCAGCGTGCCGTTGTCGCTCGACCGGCTGCTGTCTTCCAATGCACAGAATGCGACGCTGAACCGGCTGGTGGCGCGCGGGCTGGTGCATGTCGTTGGTTTCACACCGTCGGATGCGGCGCACACGCTGGGCAAGCAGGCCAACTGGGACGCGGCTGCCGCCCGACTTGGTGCTGAACTGTTTGCCCGCCGTAAGGACGGGCGTGGTCAGCCGATCGCCGCTTCGCCCGAGGAGATTTCCGAGCGGGTGCTGGTGGCGCTGACCCGGCTCTCGGCGGAAGTCATCCTGGAAACCGCGTTTGCCGAAGACGGGCTGGATGGTGCCGCCACCGTGGCGCATGCGCTGGTGCAGCGCGCGGTCGACGCCCATCCCGGTATTGCGCGCCTGACCGTGGCGCTCGACCGGCCGGTGATCGGTCTCGGCGCTTCGGCCCCGCTGCATTATGCGGCGCTTTCGCCTTTGGTCGGCAACGAGTGCCTGGTGCCGGTCGATACCGATGTTGCCAATGCGCTTGGCGCCGTGGTCGGGCAGGTGCGTGTGACGGCAGAGGCGCGCGTCAGCCAGCCGAAGGAAGGGCTGTTCCGCGTCTCGTCCGGCGAAGGTGTGCGCGATTTCACCAATGAACCGGATGCCATGGCCAAGGCCGAAGCCGATGTGCGCAAGCTTGTCGCCTTGCGCGCCGGCGAGGCGGGCACCGACACCGCCGAGATCGACGTTTCGCGCGATATCCGCGCTTCCGTGATCGAGGGCCAGCGCATGTTCATCGAGGCGCATGTCGTTGCGACTGCCGCTGGCCGGCCGCGTATCGCAGCGTGAGGCTGCTATGCAAAGCGCGCCCAGCCTGCTTGCGAAGCGCAAAAGCGTACCGCGCTGCCTTGCAGCAAACACTAAATCGATTGTTCCCCAGCGACACCCGGTTTGCGACTGACGACGAATTGACCGGGCGGCGCTGACATGCCAAAGCCCGCCGATCCTACCCCGCCGTGCTCCCAGGCGGCATTTCTGGAGACTGTATATATGACCGATCGGATCGAGATCGCCGGATTGCAGATCGCCCGCGAACTCCATGACTTCGTTGATGGGGCTGTTGCCGGCACCGGCGTAAACGCCGCGGACTTCTGGGCCGGCTTTTCCAGACTGGTGCACGATCTCGCGCCGAAAAACCGGACGCTGCTGAAAAAGCGCGACGACTTCCAGGAAAAGATCGACCGCTGGTACCGCGACAATGGCGCGCCGATCGATATCGCCGCCTACAAGGACTTCCTCGAAGAGATCGGCTATCTGCTGCCGGAAGGCCCAGCCTTCAGTGTATCCACCGGCAATGTCGACCCGGAGATCGCGGTTGTGGCCGGCCCGCAGCTCGTCGTGCCGGTGATGAACGCGCGTTATGCGTTGAATGCCGCCAATGCGCGCTGGGGTTCGCTCTATGACGCGCTCTACGGCACCGATGCCATCCCCGAGGCCGACGGCGCCGAAAAGGGCAAGCACTACAATCCCAAGCGCGGCGAGAAGGTCATCGCCTGGGCGCGTGATTTCCTCAACGAGGCGGCACCGCTGGACGGCGCTGCCTGGCAGGACGCGCGCTCCTTCACGGTGACCGGCGGCGCATTGCGCGTGTCGCTCAACGGCGGCCGCACCACCGGCCTGAAGCGGCCGGAACAGTTCGCGGGTTATCTCGGCGAGGCGGCTAGTCCTGGCCAGTTCCTGCTCGCCAACAATGGCCTGCACATCGAGGTCCTGATCGATCCGAGCTCGACCATCGGCAAGAACGACGCCGCCCATATTTCGGATGTCTGGCTGGAATCGGCGCTGACCACCATCATGGACTGCGAGGATTCGGTTGCCGCCGTCGATGCCGAGGACAAGGTCGTCGTCTATCGCAATTGGCTCGGCCTGATGAAGGGCGACCTTGCCGAGGACGTGAGCAAGGGCGGCAAGACCTTCACCCGCAAGCTCAATCCCGACCTCGACTATACGGCACCGGACGGCTCGACCTTCCCGCTCAAATGCCGTTCGCTGATGCTGGTGCGCAATGTCGGCCACCTGATGACCAACCCGGCCATCCTGCTCTCCGACGGTGCCGAAGTGCCGGAAGGCATCATGGATGCCGCGATCACCGGCTTGATCGCGCTGCACGATGTCGGCGAAAACGGCCGCCGCGCCAATTCGCGCGAAGGCTCGGTCTATGTCGTGAAGCCGAAGATGCACGGGCCTGAGGAAGTCGCCTTCGCTGTCGAGATCTTCGACCGTGTCGAGAAGCTGATCGGCATGAAGCCCAACACCATCAAGATGGGCATCATGGACGAGGAGCGGCGCACCACCGTCAACCTCAAGGAATGCATCCGGGTGGCCAGGGAACGTGTGGTGTTCATCAACACCGGCTTCCTCGACCGCACCGGCGACGAGATCCACACTTCCATGGAAGCCGGCGCCATGCTGCGCAAGGGCGACATGAAGCAGGCCGCCTGGATCTCTGCCTATGAGAACTGGAATGTCGATACCGGGCTGGAATGTGGTCTCGCCGGCCATGCCCAGATCGGCAAGGGCATGTGGGCGATGCCGGACCTGATGGCGGCGATGCTGGAGCAGAAGATCGCGCACCCCAAGGCCGGCGCCAACACCGCCTGGGTACCGTCGCCGACGGCTGCGACGCTGCATGCCACGCATTACCACAAGGTCGACGTGCACGCCGTGCAGGAAAGCCTCAAGAGCCGGCCGAAGGCCAGGCTCGACGATATCCTGACCGTGCCGGTGGTCAAGCGCCCGAACTGGACGCCGGACGAAATCCAGCGCGAGATCGACAACAATGCGCAAGGCATCCTTGGCTATGTCGTGCGCTGGATCGACCAGGGCGTCGGCTGCTCGAAGGTACCGGACATCAACGATATCGGCCTGATGGAAGACCGCGCCACGCTGCGCATCTCCTCGCAGCATATCGCCAACTGGCTGCACCACGACATCTGCTCGCACATCCAGGTGCTTGATTCGCTCCAGCGCATGGCCGTCATAGTCGACACCCAGAATGTCGGCGATCCGAGCTATCGCCCGATGGCGCCGGACTTTGACCAGTCCATCGCCTTCCGCGCCGCCTGCGACCTGGTATTCAAGGGGCGTGACCAACCGAACGGCTACACCGAGCCGGTACTGCACAAGCGCCGCCTCGAACTGAAGGCCAGGCTTGGCTAGCGGCTGTTGAAGAAACCAGCGGTGCGTCCTTCGAGGCTCGCCCACCTGGGTTTTGCCGCCTTACGAACGTCTTGCAGGCTCGCACCTCAGGATGAGGACCGTCGCATGATCCAGGCCAAGTTCCGAGACGTCCAGGTCTCGAAACGGCACAACGGTCCTCATCCTGAGGTGCGAGCCCCGCAACGCTTTGGAATGATAGCAAAAAGTCAGGCGGGCGAGCCTCGAAGGACGCACCAATCGATGTAGGCAACGAATGGCATTCGCACGCCCAAACCGAAGCGCTGATAAGCTGAAATACTGACCCTGCTTGTCGAGGGCGCGGCGATCGGTTAGGCGAGGCGGACATGAAACTGCTCGCCATCGATTGCTCTGCCAACCTGTGCGCCGCCTGCGTCTACGACGCGGTGACGGGCCAGATTCCGGGTCGGCAAGTCCTCGACCTCGGCAAGGGCCATGCCGAACATCTCCTGGCGGTCATCGACAAGGCGCTGGCTGAAGCGGGCATCACCTTCGCCGATCTCGGCGCCATCGCCATCTCCACCGGGCCTGGCTCCTTCACCGGTATCCGCGTCGGCGTCTCTACCGCGCGCGGCCTGGCACTTGCATTGAAGATTCCCGCGATCGGCGTCACCACGCTGGAAGCGCTGGCGGCAGAAGCGGCATCAGCCTTTCCTGGCCACGCTGTGCTTGCCACACTCGACGGCGGACGCGGCGAAATCCATGCTGCCTTGTTTGATGCGGACGGCGCAGCCCTTTACGGTCCTGCCATCGCCACGCTGGAGGAAGCCTCCGCGCTGGCTCGTGACAATAAGGCGGCGCTTGCCGGCACAGCCGCCGAAACGGTCGCGCAGGCCGCTGGCGGCACGTTTGATTTGGGTCCACTCGTCGCCACCGCCGACATCGCCACCTATGCCCGGCTGGCCGTGCGAAAGGGACCGGGTGAGAAACCCAGACCAGTCTATCTGCGCGATGCCGACGCAAAACCGCAAGCCGGCTTTGTCTTGCCGAGGGCTGGCTGATGCGCATTCCGTTTTTGTCGCCGCGTCGCCGCGAGTATGCGCTGGAGCCGCTGACCGTCGCCGATGCAGCAGCGGTTTCGTCGCTGCATCATGAGGATTTCGTAAGGCCCTGGACCGACGGCGAATTCGCGGTGCTGCTCGGCCAGGACACCGTTTTCGGGTTCGCCGCCCGCGAGGTCGGCCACGGCGCCGAGCCGCCGGTCGGTTTCGTGCTGGCCAGGCTTGCCGCTGGCGAGGGCGAAATCCTGACGGTTGCGGTCGCCCGCACGCACCGCAGGCAGGGCCTCGGCTGGCAATTGATGGATGCCGTGCTGCGCAGCTTGCACAGCGAACGTGCCGAGGCGCTGTTCCTGGAGGTCGACGAGACCAACGTCGCGGCGCTGACCCTCTATCGTCGCCTCGGTTTCCGCGAAGTCGGCAAGCGGCCGAATTATTATCGTTCTCCCGAACATGGCCCAACCGGCGCGCTTGTCATGCGCCGCGATCTCCGCTAGCCCCGCTAAGCTGCATCGGAGACATGATGGTCGGAAAAATCAGGACGGTTCTGGCTTTCGCTTATGTCGTGCTGGCAACCGCCGCGCTGGTGCCGCTGCAGCTCATTTCGATGAAGACGGGATGGTGGCCGGAAGGCGTCATCCTGAAAGTCTGGCACCGCGCCGTGACGCGCGCGCTCGGTCTGCGCGTCCACACACACGGCACATTGTCCAATCAGCGGCCGCTGCTGGTGGCTTCCAACCACATCTCGTGGACGGACATCCTGGTTCTGGGCTCGCTGGTCGATGTGAAATTCATCGCCCGCGCCGACATGGAGAACTGGCCGGCGATCGGCAAGCTGTCGAAACTGCAGCGCACCGTCTTCATTGAACGCGAGCGAAAGCGTACCTCCGGCGATCAGGCCAACGAGATTGCGGCCCGCTTGGCCAAGGGCGACGCCATGGTACTGTTTGCCGAAGGCACCACCGGCGACGGCAACATGGTGCTCCCGTTCAAGACCACGCTGTTTGGCGCCGCTTCCATGACGATTGCCGAAGGAACAACGGACGAAGTGTTCATCCAGCCGGTAGCGATCGCCTACACCCGCCTGCATGGCTTGCCGCTGGGCCGGCGCTGGCGGCCGGTCGCTTCCTGGATCGGCGATCAGGATCTCGGCCCTCATCTCAAGGCGTTGCTTGCGGAAGGTGGCCTCGATGTCGAGGTGCATTTCGGCGAGCCGGTAGTCTTTTCGAAGAGCTCCAACCGCAAGGAGACGGCACGTGTGGTCGAAGCGCGGGTGCGTGAAATGATGCAGGCAGCGCTCAGCGAGCCGGTGAAGTAAGGCACTGCGTGGGAAACGGCTGTTTTTCGAGATCGAAAAGCGTTAATAGCCGCCGCATGGAACTGGAAACGCTTTCACTGAACCCTGAAAAGGGTGCTGATGCACCCCAGCCGAAGAAGGTCTTCGTGAAGACCTATGGCTGCCAGATGAATGTCTATGACTCGCAGCGCATGACCGATGCGCTGGCGGCTGACGGCTATGCCGAAACCAACGTCATCGAAGATGCCGACCTCGTGCTGCTCAACACCTGCCATATCCGGGAGAGGGCGGCGGAGAAGGTCTATTCCGAGCTCGGCCGCATCCGTGAATTGAAGAACGAGAAGGCCGCGGCGGGCCGCGAAATGCTGATCGGCGTTGCCGGCTGTGTGGCGCAGGCCGAGGGGCGCGAGATCATCCGCCGGGCACCGGCTGTCGATCTGGTGATCGGCCCGCAGACCTATCATCGCCTGCCGGACGTACTGGCGCGTGTACGCGCCGGTGGCCGGGTGGTCGAAACCGACTATGCGCTCGAGGACAAGTTCGACCACCTGCCGCAGCCGAAGCGTGCGCAGGTTGCCAAGCGGGGCGTGGCTGCGTTCCTCACCGTGCAGGAAGGTTGTGACAAGTTCTGTACCTTCTGTGTCGTGCCCTATACGCGCGGCTCGGAAGTGTCGCGGCCTGTCGCCCAGATCGTTGCCGAGGCCGAGCGTCTGGCCGAGGCCGGCGTGCGCGAAGTGACGCTGCTCGGCCAGAACGTGAATGCCTGGCACGGGGCAGGGCCGGATGGCGCCGAATGGGGGCTGGGGCGGCTGCTTTATCGGCTGGCCGAAATTCCCGGCATTGCGCGGCTGCGCTACACCACCAGCCATCCACGCGACATGGACGACGAACTGATCGCCGCGCACCGCGACCTGCCGACCTTGATGCCCTATCTGCATCTGCCGGTACAGTCGGGTTCCGACCGTATCCTCAAGGCCATGAACCGCCGGCACAAGGCGGAGGATTATCTGCGCCTGATCAACCGTGTCCGCGCGGCGCGTTCCGACATCGCCATGTCGGGCGACTTCATCGTCGGTTTTCCCGGCGAGACGGATGCCGATTTCGAGGACACGATGCGGCTGGTGCGCCAGGTGGGCTATGCGTCCGCATTCTCGTTCAAATATTCGCCGCGCCCCGGTACGCCGGGAGCGGAAATGGACGGCCATGTGCCAGAACAGCTGAAAGACGAGCGCCTGCATGCGCTGCAGGCATTGCTGGTCGAACAGCAGCAGGCTTTCACTGCTTCGATGGTCGGCCGCACCATGACGACGCTGATCGAGAAGCCCGGTCGTCAGGCTGGCCAGAAGGTCGGTCGTTCGCCTTGGTTGCAGCCTGTGATTGTTGATGAAAAGGCCGGCGAAATCGGTGACATTATCGAAGTGCGAATCACGCGGCCGGGCTTCAACAGCCTGTACGCCGAACCTATCTGAATAACGGGTCAGATGAGGAGAGACGTTTGAGCGCCACTGAACTGAAGAACGTGCCCCCCAGCAATGCCTCCGGGGCCTCGGATATGGCGCATATCGTACTGACCTTCGACAACAACAAGTTGGCCAGTGCGCTCTACGGTCAGTTCGACGAGAACTTGGCGCGACTTGAGCAGAAGCTCGGCGTCGACATCCGTTCGCGCGGCAACCAGCTTACCATCAAGGGCTCATCGACGGCGGCCGAACAGGCACGTCGCGCCTTGGATAATCTCTACGATATCCTGCAGAAGGGCGCCGATATCGCCCAGTCGGATGTGGATGGCGCCGTGCGTATGGCGGTTGCCGCCGACGATCAACTGGTGCTGCCGACAATGGAACGCAAGGGCAAGGTATCCGCTGCACAGATCTCGACGCGCAAAAAGACCATCTATGCGCGCTCGCTGAACCAGGACGCCTATATGCGCGCGCTGGAGCGGTCAGAACTGGTTTTCGGCATCGGCCCGGCAGGCACCGGCAAGACCTATCTGGCGGTCGCACATGCAGCCATGCTGCTCGAGCGCGGCATGGTCGAGCGCATCATCCTGTCGCGGCCTGCGGTCGAAGCCGGAGAGCGGCTCGGCTTCCTGCCGGGCGACATGAAGGAAAAGGTCGATCCTTATCTGCGTCCGCTCTACGACGCGCTCTATGACATGATGCCGGGTGACAAGGTCGAACGCGCCATAGGCGCCGGTGTGATCGAGATCGCGCCGCTGGCCTTCATGCGCGGCCGAACGCTGGCGCATGCCGCCGTCATTCTCGACGAGGCGCAGAACACCACCCAGATGCAGATGAAGATGTTCCTGACGCGTCTGGGCGAGAATTCGCGCATGATCATCACCGGCGACCCGACCCAGATCGATCTGCCACCCAACACCAAGTCGGGCCTGGTGGAAGCGCTGCGCGTCCTTGATGGAGTTCCGGGTATCGTCACCGTGCGTTTCACTGATGTGGATGTGGTGCGTCACCCGCTGGTTGGCGAGATCGTCAGGGCCTATGACCGAGACGGCAAGGTTTCCCGCGGCTTGGGGGCAGACAACTGATCCTGCCAGCATGCCCGTCTGTCAGGATAAGGCGCAATGACGTCGCCTGATCTGCCACTCGACATCGATCTCGCGGTCGAAGCCGGAGCTTGGCTGTCGGAGGCGGAATTGCTCGGCCTTGTCGAGCGTGCTGTCGGCGCTGCCTTTGCCGAGCTCCGCCTGGCGGGGACGTCCGAGCTCAGCTTTGTCTTCACGGATGATGCTGCCATCCAGGCGTTGAACGCGGAATGGCGCGGCAAGGACAAACCCACCAACGTGCTGTCCTTCCCGGCTTTTCCACCGGCCAGGGGTGGTCTGCTGCCGCCGATGCTTGGCGATATCGTACTGGCCGCCGAGACGGTGGCGCGTGAGGCGACTGAGGAGAAAAAACCGGTCGAACACCACGTCAGCCATCTCGTGATCCATGGCCTGTTGCATCTGCTGGGCTATGATCACGAGACCGACGACGAGGCCGAGGAAATGGAGGCGGTCGAGCGCGCGGCGCTGGCAAGACTTGCCATTCCCGATCCGTATGCGTAACTAAACATTCAATTGACCGGACGACGATGAACGAGAAATCAGAGACTGCCGCCCCCACGGACGCTGGCAGTGCCTTTAAGGCTTCCGGAAAGACGGAAGAAACGCCCAGTCCGAGTACCAGCTCCGGCAGTGTAACGAGCGAGCCTTCCCCTGCCGGCCCCTCTCTGTTCGAGCGCGTCCTGGGTCTTTTTCGCCAACGCAATGGAACCTCGCTGCGCGAGGAAATCGCCGATGCACTCGCTGAAACCGAGACGGGCGCTGAATCCTTCTCGCCCGGTGAACGGGCGATGCTCAACAATATCCTGCGCCTGCGCGAAGTGCGTGTCGAAGACGTCATGGTGCCGCGCGCCGACATCCAGGCGGTGGAGATCGGGACGACGCTCGGCGATATGCTGGTGCTGTTCGAACAGTCCGGCCATTCCCGCATGCCGGTCTATTCCGAGACGCTGGATGACCCGCGCGGCATGGTCCATATCCGTGACGTGCTTGCGCACATCACACGCCTTGCCCGGGTCAAGAAACCGGGCCGCGCCAGCCGCAAGACGCCAGCTGCCGCGCTGTTCGATCTCACCCAGGTCGATCTTGCCCGCACCATCGGCGACCTCAGCCTGATCAGGCCAGTGCTGTTCGTGCCGCCTTCGATGCTCGCTTCCGACTTGATGGGCCGCATGCAGGCCGCGCGCACGCAGATGGCGCTGGTCATCGACGAATATGGTGGTACCGACGGTCTCGCTTCGCTGGAGGATATCGTCGAGATGGTGGTCGGCGACATCGAGGATGAGCACGACGACGACGAGCCGATGATCACCCAGGCCGGTGACGGTATCTATGTGGTCGATGGCAAGGCGGAAATCGACGACGTCTCCAAGATGCTCGGCGAGCATTTCGCTGCCGGCGAGCATGGCGAGTCGGTCGACACCATCGGTGGCATGATCTTCAACACGCTCGGCCGTGTGCCGGCGCGGGGCGAGGTGGTTCAGGCCATTCCGGGTTTCGAGTTTCATATCCTCGATGCCGATCCGCGCCGTGTGAAGCGCGTTCGCATTGTCGAAAGCCAGAAGGCGATTGAGCGTCGCCGC
The DNA here is from genome assembly GCF_002858745.1 of Mesorhizobium loti. GTDB lineage: Bacteria > Pseudomonadota > Alphaproteobacteria > Rhizobiales > Rhizobiaceae > Mesorhizobium > Mesorhizobium loti_F. The sequence goes on from NZ_PJRO01000004.1 coordinate 169,669, forward strand.
CGCGCGCGCGCTGAACAGGCTTAGAGCGCCGGGCGTCCATTGAGACGCGCAAAGGGCGCTCTAACACTTTGGACCTGCACATCGTGCTTTCCGAAAATTCCGATTTTCGGCTGATGCGTCAGGCACTTCCGAATTTTTCTATAGTTATCCATTGCGCTAAGTGTCTTGAGGTGATACTTAGCCTTATGGATCAGAATTCGGCGCAATTAGACGGAATTTTTCAGGCACTGGCCGACCCGACCCGGCGGGCGGTGTTGACGGAACTCGGCAAGGGACCATCCAGCATCAGCGACCTCGCCAGGCCGTTCGACATGGCGCTGCCATCTTTCATGAAGCACATTCACTTTCTAGAAGGCAGCGGCCTGATCCGGACGCAAAAGCAGGGGCGTGTGCGCACCTGCGCCATCGAAACCAAGCAGTTTGCGATGATCGAAACCTGGCTGTCGGTTCAGCGTGCGGTTTGGGAAGGTCGCAATGATCGCCTCGAGCGTTTCGTCCTCGCCGAGCAGAACAAGGAGAAACCGGAATGACCGAGATCGTGAATCCCGAGACCGACCTGACCCTGTCGCGCGTTATCAGGGCGCCGCGTTCCGCTATCTGGAGCGCATGGACCGACCCGGCAAGCTTTGCGCGCTGGTGGGTCCCGGCACCGGCCAAATGCAAGGTCGAGAAAATGGAACTTCGCCCAGGTGGCGCTCTCGTTACGCGCATCAGCGAGGAGGGGGGGCCATTCCAGCCGCATCTCGATGCCTGTTTCCTTGCCGTTGACGAGCAGGAACGTATCGTCTTCACCAACACGCTGACCGGCGGCTGGCGTCCGGCCGACCAGCCGTTCATGACCGCGATCATCACGTTGCGGGAGCATCCGCAAGGCACGGATTACGCTGCCCATGTCATGCATAAGAGCAGGGCCGAGCGTGACATGCATGAAGAGATGGGATTTCACGACGGTTGGGGCACGGTCGCCAGGCAGCTCGCCGAGCTGGTTGAGCCGGTGGATCGCCTTGCATTGAAATCGGCCTGAAACCGATGTGTACCGGCGTGCCGGCATTTGGAGCACGGAGCGTGGCCTGATACATCTTCCGCCATGATTCTCGCGACTCGGAAGAATGCATGGAGCGCCTCGCCGGCCGGATAATTCTGCTGTGGGGTTGGCGACGCGCGCTTGCTGCTTTTCTGGCCGGCGCGCTGGCGGTTTTTGGGCAGGCTCCCTACGATTTCTTTGCCGTCTGTTTCATTTCCTTTCCCGTGCTGGTCTGGCTGCTGGATGGCACGACGGGCGAGGCGTCTGGCAGCCTCCTGAGGCGGCTGCGGCCAGCATTTGCCGTCGGCTGGTGGTTCGGTTTCGGTTATTTTCTGGCTGGGCTGTGGTGGATCGGGCAGGCATTGCTTGTGGAAGCCGACGATTACGCTTGGGCGCTTCCGTTCGCCGTGGTGGGCATTCCGCTTCTGTTGGCCTTCTTCTATGGTTTTGCAACAGCTGTTGCCCGGCTGCTGTGGAGCAGCGGGTTGGGCCGCATTGCTGCGCTCGCCTTCGGCTTTGCCCTGGCGGAATGGTTGCGCGGTTTCGTCCTGACTGGCTTTCCGTGGAATGCGGTCGGCTATGCGGCCATGCCGGTTCCCCTGCTGATGCAGAGTGTGTCGGCCATCGGCATGAACGGCATGAACGCGCTTGCCGTTTTCGTCGTTGCCATGCCGGCGCTGCTGGTCGGGGGGCGCAATCTCGCCATGGGCGCGATTTTGGCGCTGGTCTTGGTCTGCGCGCATCTCGGTTTTGGTTACCTACGGCTTACAACGCCGGTCCCGGCCGAGCGGACGCTCGACATACGCATCATCCAGCCATCGGTCGACATGCGTGAGAAATGGGATGCCTCGGTACGGGATCGTATTTTCGCGACCTTGCTTGGCATGTCGTCGAAAACACCGGATCCCGGTAAGAAAAAACCCCAGTTGATCCTGTGGCCGGAGACCTCCGTGCCTTTCCTGTTCACCGAGCGCCCTGATGCCTTGACCGCGCTTGGCGACATGCTGGCGGATGGCCAGATGCTGGTTGCCGGTGCCGTGCGTGAGGAAGGAGCGTCAGCCAATACTGGCACGCGCTACTACAATTCGGTGGTTTCCATCAACGACAGGGGCGAGATCGCCGACGCTTTCGACAAGATCCATCTTGTCCCGTTCGGCGAATATCTGCCTTTCGCCGATCTTTTGCGGCGCATCGGCGTAGAACAGCTGGTCGCCGGGCCGACGATGTTTTCGGCCGGAAACGATCGGCATCCGATTGTGTTACCCGGCGCGATCCGTGGCCTTCCATTCATCTGTTATGAAGTCATTTTCTCTGATGAAGTGGCAGTTGACGCTGCGTCAAGTCAGCTTATTGTGAACCTTACCAACGATGCATGGTTTGGCGATACACCCGGTCCCTACCAGCATTTTCGTCAGGCTCAGATACGCGCAGTGGAAAACGGAATGCCTCTGTTACGTGCGGCTAACAATGGCATCTCCGCGGCCGTGGATGCGCGCGGTCGAATTCTTGACGCGCTGGCTATCAACACACGCGAGACCATCGATTTGACCATCCCCGTCGCATCATCATCCGATGTCGTTTCCAGCGGCCAACGGCGCGTTAACGGATATCTGATTATGCTCGTCCTTGCCCTGATTGCTTTCGTCTTTTCCGTAAGGCACAAGCTACCGGCGAATTGACAGCCAGTATTTTAGAAACCCATTATGGAGCGGTTGGCATCTTTCGCACGCTGTCGCTTTTCGGATGAGGTGGGAGCTCAGGTCAGAGGTTAGGCGTCAAAAAACACAAGAAGCCGGAAGAATTCGGCGAGGATAAAATGGTAGAAGAAAACAAGAAAAAACCAAATCCAATTGACACTCATGTTGGCAGTCGCATCAGACTTCGTCGTAACATGCTAGGAATGAGCCAGGAAAGACTTGGCGAAAGCCTCGGAATAACTTTTCAGCAAATTCAGAAGTACGAGAAAGGCACCAACCGTGTTGGTGCCAGCCGCCTGCAGGCGATTGCCTCGATCCTGAGCGTGCCGGTTGCCTTCTTTTTCGAAGATGCTCCAGGGCAGGACGGCGTTACGCGTGGCGGTTTCGCCGAGGACAACGCCATGGCTTTGGCTGCAGAATTTTGCTCCACCCCGGAAGGTCTTCAGCTCAACCGCGCTTTCGTGAAGGTCGCCGATCCGAAGGTTCGCCGGCGGATCATCGACCTTGTTAAGTCACTCGCTGGCGACGAACAGGGCTAATCCAGGGGGCGATTTTCCGCTGTTGCAGATGCGGCGGTCGGCTTGCCTCCTTTTCTCACAATCCTGGGTATTTTGTTCCATTGCCGTGTCAGCCTTTGATATCGGTTACTCCGCAATCGTCTTGACGCAGCTGGCGCGGCCCCGCTAACACGTGGCCCGACAGATCGGTTGTGTGCCGATTGCTTTCCAGAGGGATCACCCGTGTCGCGCCAGAATTATCTTTTCACGTCCGAATCCGTTTCCGAAGGTCACCCCGACAAGGTGTGCGACCGCATCTCCGACGAAATCGTCGACCTCGTCTATCGCGAAGCGAAGAAAACAGGCATGGATCCTTGGAAGGTTCGCGTCGCCTGCGAAACGCTTGCCACCACCAACCGCGTCGTGATTGCCGGTGAAGTGCGCGTGCCGGAGACGCTCCTGAAGAAGGACAAGGCTGGCAACGTCGTCAAGGATGCCGCGGGCCACCCGGTTGTCAACCCGTCCAAGTTCAAGTCCGTGGCGCGCAAGGCGATCCGGGAGATCGGCTACGAGCAGTCAGGCTTCCACTGGAAGACCGCCAAGATCGATGTGCTGCTGCACGGTCAGTCACCCGACATCGGTCAGGGCGTCGACAATGCCGCCGACCGTCAGGGCGAAGAAGGTGCCGGTGATCAGGGCATCATGTTCGGTTATGCCTGCCGCGAGACACCGGACCTGATGCCGGCGCCGATCTACTACAGCCACAAGATACTCGAGTTGCTTGCCGACGCCCGCCACAAGAACAATGGCGACGCAGGCAGGCTCGGCCCGGATGCCAAGAGCCAGGTCACGGTCAAATATGTCGACGGCAAGGCCGCTGAAGTCACGCAGATCGTGCTTTCCACCCAGCACCTCGAAGAAAGCTGGGATTCCAAGAAAGTCCGCAAGGTCGTGGAGCCCTATATCCGTGAGGCGCTGGGCGAGCTGAAGATCGCCAGCGACTGCAACTGGTACATCAACCCGACCGGCAAGTTCGTGATTGGTGGTCCTGATGGTGACGCCGGCCTAACCGGCCGCAAGATCATCGTCGACACCTATGGCGGTGCTGCGCCCCATGGCGGTGGCGCCTTCTCGGGCAAGGATACCACCAAGGTTGACCGTTCGGCCGCTTATGCTGCGCGCTACCTTGCCAAGAACGTCGTGGCGGCCAAGCTGGCCGACCGCTGCACCATCCAGCTTTCCTATGCCATCGGCGTTGCCCAGCCCTTGTCGGTTTATGTCGACCTGCACGGCACCGGCTCTGTCGATGAGGCCAAGCTGGAAGGCGCGCTGCGCAAGGTGATGGATCTGTCGCCTTCGGGCATCCGCCGGCATCTCGACCTCAATAAGCCGATCTATGCCAAGACCTCATCCTACGGCCATTTCGGTCGCAAGGCCGGGCGTGACGGATCCTTCTCCTGGGAGAAGACCGACCTGGCCAAGGCGCTCAAGGACGCCGTGGCCGCCTGACGGCGGATGCGGCCATGGAAGAACAGAACAGGCGCAGCCGGTTGAGTGAGGCTTTCTTCGGCCGGCGAAAGGGCAAGACCATCCGCCCGGCGCAAGCCACGGCGCTTGAGACGGGTCTCAAGCGCTATCGGCTTGATCTTGCGCAGCCTGCACCGAAGGAACCGGGAAGCCTCTTCGAAGCTCCCGTTTCTTCCATCAGGCTTGAAATCGGTTTCGGCGGCGGCGAGCATCTGCGTCAGGAAACACTGACGCATCCCGATACCGGCTTCATCGGCGCTGAGCCATTCATCAACGGCATGGCCAAGATGATGGTGGCGCTGGCGAGGGAGCCGGCGGACAATCTTCGTGTTTTCGACGACGATGCGGCCCTGTTGCTCGACTGGCTGCCGGAGGCTTCGCTCGACTGGATCGATCTGCTTTACCCGGACCCCTGGCCGAAGAAGCGGCACTGGAAGCGGCGTTTCGTGAACCCCGTCAATCTCGCCCGCTTCGCGCGGGTGCTGAAGCCAGGTGGCAAGTTCTGCTTCGCTTCCGACATCGATACCTATGTGAACTGGACACTCCAGCACTGCCGTGCGCACCCGGCCTTCGAGTGGCAGGCGCATGAAGCGGCCGATTGGCATACGCCTTATCCCGGGTGGGAAAGCACGCGCTACGAGGCCAAGGCGATCCGCGAAGGACGCCGCACCGCTTACCTGACCTTCATTCGATTGTAGCTTTCTCCTCTGTCTGGTTGGGGGCTGGCGCGCGCGGGAACGTCACACGTGCGATGAGACCTTTGCCGGATGCCGGTGTCTCGAGCGTGAGCCTGCCGCCAAACAACTCGGCGATTTCTTCCACGATCGGCAGTCCCAGCCCGCTGCCGGGCTTGTCGGCACCGGCACCGCGAGAGAAGCGCGCCCGCACCGCGGCGAGCTTGTCCGGAGGAATGCCGGGGCCGTTGTCCTCGACCTCGAGGATCGCTTCGTCCTTGCCGGACACGCGAACCGTGATTTCAGCGCCGCTGCCGGCATAGGCAATGGCGTTGTCGACCAGGTTGCCGGCGAGTTCGCCAATGAGCAGCGCTTCTCCTTGTACCGGGACTGGTTCACCACCCTCGAAACCGAGATCGGCACCGACTGTGTTCGCTCTCATGATCCGGTCGGCGACGCTTTCCATGGTGATGGCGCTGAGATCGACGGACGTCGTATCCACTCTGTTTGATGCGGCGGCCTCGATGCGCGCCAGGAGGAGCAATTGCGAAAGCACGTGTTCTGCACGCACAATGGCCATGTCTGCGGTCTGCGCCGCAGCCTTGGCCTCGTCCAGCGACCTAGCGCGGCTGGCAAGTGCGAGCTGCGTGCGCACGATGGTCATCGGTGTGCGCAACTGGTGGCTGGCGTTGCCGGTAAAGTTGCGCAGGCCCGACAAGGCGGCACCCAGCCTTACCATGAAGGAATTCACCGTCTCGACCAGCCCGCGCACCTCCCCGGGCACCCGGTCATCGATGGGGTGAAGGTCATCGGGGCTGCGCTCGCCGATTGCCGCCCGCAGTCTGTAGAGCGGTTGCAGCGAGGCGTTGACCGCGAACCACGCGATCAGCGCAGCACCACCGATCAGCACAGCCAGCCGCAACGCCGAATGCAGCAGGATGGTCTGGGCGAGCTGGGTTCGCGCAATGGTGGTTTCGGCAACGGTCACCACGAAGGGGATGGAATCGACGCCGGTCGAGGCTGAGCGGGCTAGGGCAGCCAGCCGGATCGGCTCGCCGCGAAAGGTTCCATCGGAAAACTGTGCCTTCTCCGGCGGAGGAGTCGGCATCGTTGGCAGCGTCTCATAACCGGTAATGAAAGTGCCCGGCGGGCCGTCGACGCGATAGAAAACCCGATCCTGCGCCGCCGAAGTCAGCATTTCCAGCGCAACATAGGGGATGTCGACTTCGAGGGTGCCTTCCTCGGAAACCACGACACGTTCGGCAATCGCCAGCGCGGAGCCCGCAAGCACGCGGTCCGACGCCGCATTTGCGGTGCCGATCGCCTCCCGCCATGTGTCGAGCAGGGCGATCAGCCCAATGGCGATCAGCGGCACCAGCAGCCAGAACAAGAGCCGGCGGCGCAGCGAATAGGGCGCGGCGGCTGTCATCAGCAAGTGTCTCCCATGCCTCGCTACACTTTCTCGAGATAGTAGCCGATGCCGCGCGCTGTGCGCACGGTCACGCCAAAAGGAGCAAGCCTGCGCCGCAGCCGGCTGACATATTGCTCGATGGCATTGAAGGACAGTTCCTCGTCGAAGCCGGCCAGTGATTCCAGGATCGATTGTTTCGGCACCACCTTGCCGGCGCGCAGGAACAGCGTTTCAAGCAGGCTCACTTCACGCGCCGGCAAATCGAGCTGTGTCCCGCCACCTGAAAAGCTGCGCGAGGTGAGATCGAAAGTCACGTCACCGAACGAGACGAGCGACGATTTCAGCCCTGCGTGGCGTCTCAGCAGCATGCGCACCCGGGCTTCGAGCTCGTCGACGTCGAAGGGCTTGGTCATGTAGTCGTCGGCGCCGAGGTCCAGTCCCTTGATCTTGTCGTGCAGGTCGGCGCGTGCGCTGAGGATCAGCACCCCAGGCCCGTCCTGACGGGCACGGATGCTGCGCAGCACCTGGAGCCCGTCCATGCCGGGCAGGTTGAGATCGAGGATGACGAGGTCGACCCGCTCCGTGGCGAGCACGGCCAGTGCCGATTGCCCATCGACGACGTGGTCGACCGCGTAGCCGCTGCCCTTCAGTACGGCCACGAGCCCATCGGCAAGGGTCTGCGTGTCCTCCACCACAAGAATGCGCAACGGAACTCCTCGCTGGAAATCGTTTTTCCCGAACCTAGCAGGACTTTCACGTGTGCCAAACTGCTGCAACGGGCGACGCTTGTGGATGATCGCGGGCTCGGGCAAGTTGGCCGCCATGCGTTTTCTCCTCCTTGTTCTGCTGGTTCTGGCGTCGAGGCCTGCGCTGGCCGAGACGACACTTTTTCCGGCTCTCAACGGTGATGCCGGTGCCCACACTCTGGTTGTGTATTCGGCACTCGACGCGCCTTTGGCCAAAGGCATGATCGAAGGGTTCCGCCGCGCCAATCCAAGTGTCGCCGTGCGTTACGAGGAATTGCTGACCGGCGACATCTACACGCGCATCATCGAAGAGACCAATGCGGGCAAAAAGACCGGCGATGTCGCCTTTTCGTCCGCGATGGACCTGCAGGTCAAACTCGCCAATGACGGTTACGCGCAGGAGAGCGATCTGCCGATGAGCGCACGCTGGCCTCGCTGGGCGAACTGGCGCAACACCGCCTACGCGCTGACCTTCGAGCCTGCGGTGTTCGTCTACCACAAGCCGAGTTTCCGCGACGTCGCGCCGCCGGCGACGCGCTCCCAATTCGTCGACTATCTCGAGCGCAATGCGGACAAAGTCCAGGGCCGGATCGCCACCTATGACATCGAGCGCTCCGGTGTCGGCTTCATGTTCATGGCCAGGGACCAGGAGCAGTTTCCCGACATCTGGTCGGTCATCCGCAGCATGGGAAAGGCTGGTGTGAAGCTCTATTCGAGGAGTGCCGCGATCCTCGAACGCATCGCTGATGGCCGCGCGGTCCTGGGCTACAATATCCTCGGCTCCTATGCGGCCGACTGGGCGGCGCGCAACCCTGATGTCGGCATCGTCATGCCGAGGGACTATACGGTCGTCATGTCGCGCATCGGCTTGGTGCCAAAGGCAGCCGCATCGCCGGATCTTGGTCGTGCGCTGCTTGCTTACTTCATGTCCGTCGAGGGCCAGACGGTCATGGCGCGCGATCTTCACATCGCTGCCGTCAACCCGGATGTGTCGGGCGAAAACACCGCCAATGCCATCCAGGCCACGATGGGTGCGCAATTACGGCCGGTGCCGGTCAGCCCTGGTCTTCTCGTCTATCTTGATCAGGTCAAGCGTAACCGTCTGGTCGAACGCTGGAATGCCGCCCTGCAGGGCCACTGACCACGAAGCGGTGGCAAAGGCTTTGTGTTTGGGTCATGATCGCTCTTGCGGGCAGGATGTCAGTCAGATGTCAGCTTGCTCGGTTAGCATTTCTGTCGGTTTGGCTGTTGGAGGCAGCCGGACCTGCAGGTCTGGGAGGAGAGGGGCCACAACGGCCGGTGCCGGAATGAAGGTATAGCCTTCGGCGGCAGCCATCCAAATTGCCATTCTCCCAGGGTTGTCTCGACGCGACGCGGATGTGCGGCGCGAACCAATGCGAACATGACGTCAGCCGACCCCAATGGGCTGCGTCTCAAGGGAGAGAGACCGTGAAGAAATTCCTTCTGGCGACCATCGTGGCGAGCGTCATGGCCATTCCGGCCTTCGCCGCCGATTACAAGATCATGGCCCCCGCGGCACCGGGCGGTGGCTGGGATCAGACCGCGCGCTCCATGCAGACCGCGCTGCAGGACGAGAAGATTTCCAGCTCCGTGCAGGTGACCAATGTGCCGGGCGCCGCCGGAACCATCGGGCTCGCGCAATTCGTCAATCAGGCCAACGGCGATGCCTCGCAGCTGCTCGTCGGCGGCTACGTGATGGTCGGCGGCATCCTGACCAACAACTCGCCGGTGACGCTCGATCAGGTGACGCCGATCGCGCGGTTGACCGGCGAATACGAAGTGGTGGTGGTGCCAGCTGCCTCCGACATCAAGGACATGGCTGGCCTGATCGCCAAGCTGAAAGCGGATCCGGGCTCGGTCTCGTGGGGTGGTGGCTCCGCCGGTGGCACAGATCACATCACCGCGGGCCTGATCGCCAAGGCGGTCGGCGTTGATCCGACCAAGGTCAACTACATCGCCTTCTCGGGCGGTGGCGAGGCGCTTGCCGCGCTGCTCGGCAACCAGGTCACGGTCGGCATCTCCGGTTATGGCGAATTCTCGGAACAGGTGAAGGCCGGTACTCTGAGGCTCATCGGTATTTCCAGTGAAAAGCCGATCCCGGGCGTCGAAGCACCGACCTTCAAGGAAGCCGGTGTCGACGTCGCCATCCAGAACTGGCGCATGGTTGCCGCGGCGCCCGGCATCAGCGCCGAGCAGAAGGCTGCGATCCTTGCCGATATCGAGAAGATGGCGAAGTCTGCCGCCTGGCAGAAAATCCTGGCCGACAAGGGTTGGGAAAACACCTATCTGGCCGGTGACGAGTTCACGACGCAGCTGAAGAAGGACACCGAACTTACAGCCGGTGTGCTCAAGGACATCGGCCTGGTCAAATGAGCGAAAACGCTTCCAAACAGATCTCGCGCCGCCCCGATTGGGCGGCGCTTGCCATTGCTGTCGCGCTGGCCGTTGTGGCGATTGTGGTTGTGTGGTCGACTGCACGGCAGACCGGCGCCGCGAGCTATGCCCGTATCGGTCCGACCACCTTTCCTTATGTGATCGCGGCGGTTTTCTTCATCCTGGCGATCTGGACGGCAGTCGAGGGCTGGCGTGGCGATTTCCCGGAGCGCGGACGGCAGCAGATCAGCCCGATCCTTTGGATCGTTGGCGGCCTGGCGGCGCAAATGCTGCTTTTGAAGATCGCCGGGTTCTCGATCGCCACCGGCCTTCTGTTCGCGGCCACGGCGCGAGCCTTCGGCAGGGGGCCGTTGTGGAAGACAATCCCGCTCGGCATCGTTCTTGCCTACGTCATCTGGGTGATCTTCTCGCGTGGCCTTTCGCTTTCGCTGCCGGCCGGCCCACTCGAACACCTTTTGTTTTGAGCGGAACTAGGGGACGAGGCCCATGACGACGTTCGAACTTCTGGCGCACGGGCTTGTGGTCGCCCTGCAGCCGATGAATTTGCTTTACGCGCTGATCGGCGTGACCCTGGGCACCGCTGTGGGTGTCCTGCCGGGCATCGGCCCGGCGCTGACAGTCGCACTGCTCCTGCCGGTCACTTACAAACTCGACCCGGCGGGCTCACTCATCATGTTCGCTGGCATCTACTATGGCGGCATGTATGGCGGCTCGACCACGTCGATCCTGCTCAATACACCGGGCGAGAGTTCTTCGATCGTGACTGCGCTCGAAGGCAACAAGATGGCTCGCGCGGGGCGCGGCGGTCCAGCACTCGCCACTGCCGCCATCGGATCTTTCGTTGCCGGCCTGATCGCCACCATCGGCCTCGCCTTCATCGCGCCGGCAGTGGTGAAATTGGCGCTTTCTTTCGGTCCTGCGGAATATTTCGGGCTGATGGTGCTCGCCTTCATGACCGTGTCGGCCGCTTTTGGCGAATCAACGTTGCGCGGGCTGACCTCGCTTTTCATCGGCCTGCTGCTTGGCCTGATCGGCATCGACCTGCAGACCGGCCAGGCGCGGCTTGCTTTCGGCATCCCGGATCTGCTCGACGGCGTCGAGGTGACGACGCTGGCCGTCGCGCTCTTTGCGATCGGCGAGGCGCTGTCCGTTGCCGCCGCCAAGGGAGGCGATTCGACCATCCAGGCGATCAAGGGGTCGGTGTGGATGACGCGCGAGGACTGGCGCCGATCTTGGAAACCGTGGCTGCGTGGTACGGCGATCGGCTTCCCCATCGGCGCCATGCCGGCAGGTGGTGCGGAGATCGGCACTTTCCTGTCCTATTCGGTGGAAAGGCAACTGGCGGAAAAGCCGGAGGAATTCGGCAAAGGCGCCATCGAGGGCGTCGCTGGTCCCGAGGCCGCCAACAATGCTTCCGCGGCGGGCACGCTCGTGCCGCTATTGACGCTCGGTCTGCCCACGACGGCAACCGCGGCCATTATGCTGGCCGGTTTCCAGCAATTCGGCCTGCAGCCGGGACCATTGCTGTTTACCAGCAATCCGCAACTGGTCTGGGGGCTGATCGCGAGCCTGCTGGTGGCCAACCTGATGCTTCTGGTGCTGAACCTGCCCTTGATCGGGCTGTGGGTGAAGCTGCTCACCATTCCGACGCCATGGCTCTACGCAGGCATCCTGATGTTCGCGACGCTCGGCACCATCGGCGCCAATCCGTCGACCTTCGAACTCGGAATGCTGTTGGCTTTCGGCCTGCTCGGCTACGGCCTGCGGCGCTTCCATTATCCGATTGCGCCGGTGGTGGTTGGATTGATCCTGGGGCCGCTGGCCGAACAGCAATTGCGCCGTGCGGTCGCCATCAGCCAGGGCGATCCTTCGGTGCTGTTCCATTCGTGGATTGCGGTCGGGCTGTGGGTGCTCGCGGTTGCAGCGGTTCTGGTGCCGCTTTACCTGCGTTGGCGAGGTAAGGATCAGGTCCTGTCGCAGTTGGGCGGCGACAGCGATTGAACCGACTTCTGTAAACGGTGGCACAAGGTCCGCCGGTTCGGAACTATCGGAGCGGAGGCTCAGGCCTCCGCTTTGTATTTAGATACGACGGATCTTGGCGAACTCGACCGGGTCGATGCCGAGGCGACGAAGGTCGTTGCCCTTGGGGGCACGATTGCCTTCCACGGCACCGGCCGCATGGATCGCGCTGCCGACGATGTCGATCAGGTTGCGGATCGCGGTTCTGCTGGTACGCACGTTTTGCTCCATTTCTCCGGCGCAACTCTTTTGTTGCGCTGCACAAAAAGTAGGGAGCCGGTGGACGGTCTAACAGGGCTTTGATGGCAAAGCTGCCATGCACAACACGCATGGATGGGGAAATCGCTGCCAATTTCCTGCCAGCCTTGCATTTCACTGCCGCCATTGTTATATCGGCATCAAATTCTTGGTCGGTATGACGAAGAGTGGGTCCATCCGGTCCCGCTCTTTTTTGTTACCGGCCGTCGCCAAGAGATTCGAGCAGCGGACACCGGATGACTTCAAGCCAGGCCGATAGCGACGACCGTATCATCCGCGAGAGCGGTATCGATGCACGCATCGCCATCATCGTTGAGCCGGTGCTGCGCGGCATGGGCTTCCGCCTCGTGCGGGTGCGCCTGTCCGGTCAACACGGCCTTACGTTGCAGATCATGGCCGAACGCGAAGACGGCACCATGTCCGTCGAGGATTGCGAAGAAGTCAGCCGTGCGGTTTCGCCGGCGCTTGATGTCGACGATCCCATCGAGAAGGCGTATCATCTGGAAGTGTCTTCGCCCGGGATCGACCGGCCGCTGGTTCGCACGTCGGATTTTGTTGCCTGGGCCGGTCACCTGGTCAAGCTGGAGACGTCGGTTCTCATTACCGACCGCAAGCGCTTCAAGGGCAAGATCGCGGAAGCTGATGCTGATGGTATCCTGCTGGAGCGCGACAAGGCGGCTTATGGTGAGGAGCCGACGGTACGCATTCCTTATGAAGCGATCGCCGAAGCTCACCTCGTGCTGACCGACGATTTGATCCGCGAAGCCTTGTCGAAGGACAACAGGGCGCGCAAGGAAGCCAAGAAACACCGCGGCGACGCTGACGCCGCAGAAGAAACCGAAGCTGAGAAGTGAATGAGCGGCCGCCGGCTAGGGTGGCGCTGTTCAGGGAGACTAAGATGGTTGTAAGCGCCAACAGGCTCGAACTCCTGCAGATTGCAGACGCAGTCGCGCGCGAAAAGTCGATCGACAAGTCGATCGTGATCGCTGCCATGGCCGACGCGATCCAGAAGGCTGCGCGCTCGCGTTATGGTCAGGAGACCAACATCCGCGCCGACATCAACCCGACCACGGGCGAGATGAAGCTGCAGCGCCTGATGGAAGTGGTCGACAACGTCGAGGACTATGCCACGCAGATTGCGCTGTTTTCCGCACGTGAGCGTAACCCCGATGCGCAGCTCGGCGACTTCATTGCTGAACAGCTGCCGCCGATGGATTTCGGCCGCATTGCCGCGCAGTCGGCCAAGCAGGTCATCGTGCAGAAGGTGCGCGAGGCCGAGCGTGATCGCCAGTACGACGAGTACAAGGATCGCATCGGCGAGATCGTCAACGGCACGGTAAAGCGCGTCGAATATGGCAACGTCATCGTCGATCTCGGCCGTGGTGAGGCGATCATCCGCCGCGACGAGCTGATCCCTCGCGAAAACTACAAGTATGGCGATCGTGTCCGCGCCTATGTCTATGACGTGCGTCGCGAGCAGCGTGGCCCGCAGATATTCCTGTCTCGTACGCATCCGCAGTTCATGGCGAAGCTCTTCACCATGGAAGTGCCGGAAATCTATGACGGCATCATCGAGATCAAGTCGGTCGCTCGTGATCCGGGCTCGCGCGCCAAGATCGCGGTCATCAGCCGCGATTCCTCGATCGACCCGGTCGGCGCCTGCGTTGGTATGCGCGGTTCCCGCGTCCAGGCCGTCGTTGGCGAGTTGCAGGGCGAAAAGATCGACATCATTCCGTGGTCGCCTTCGGCCGCGTCCTTCATCGTCAATGCCTTGCAGCCGGCGGAAGTCGCCAAGGTGGTGCTGGACGAGGATGCGGAGCGCATCGAAGTGGTGGTGCCTGACGACCAGCTGTCGCTGGCCATCGGCCGTCGCGGCCAGAACGTGCGCCTTGCCTCGCAGCTGACCGGGTGGGACATCGACATTCTGACCGAGCAGGAAGAAAGCGAACGTCGCCAGAAGGAATTCATCGAACGTTCCAACCTGTTCATGGAAGCCCTCGACGTCGACGAGATGGTCGGCCAGGTGCTGGCCTCGGAAGGTTTCACCTCGGTTGAAGAAGTGGCCTATGTCGACGCCGGTGAGATCTCCTCGATCGACGGTTTCGATGAAGACACCGCGACCGAGATCCAGAATCGCGCTCGCGAACATCTGGAGAAGGTCGAGGGCGAACACGACGATGCCCGCAAGAAGCTGGGCGTTCAGGACGAACTGCGCGAAATCCCGGGCGTAACCACCGCCATGATGGTGACGCTGGGCGAAGACGGTGTGAAAACCATCGAGGACTTCGCCGGTTACGCAGCAGACGATCTCGTCGGCTGGAAAGAGCGCAAGGACGGCGAAACCAAAGTATTCCCGGGCGTGCTTGCCGCGCACGGTGTTTCCAAGACTGAAGCTGAGCAGATGGTTCTGGCGGCGCGCCTCAAGGCTGGTTGGATTTCCGAAGAGGAAATCCAGGCCGAGGACGTTGAAGCCGAAACCACCGGCGCTTGAAATGAGACTGGCCGGAGTACCCTTTGTCCGAGATGAACGATCGCACCTGCATCGTCACAAGGAAGACCGCCGAAACGGATGATCTGATCCGTTTCGTCGTCGGTCCGGATTCGGCCGTCGTTCCCGACCTCAAAAGGTCGCTGCCTGGTCGGGGTTGCTGGGTTGGCGCCGACCGCGCAACTGTCGACAAGGCCTCCGCCAAGGGCCATTTTGCCCGCGCGTTCAAGAAGCAGGTCATCGTTCCGCCGGAACTCGGCGCAATGGTCGAAGGCCTGTTCATGCGCTCGGCTCTGGGCGCGCTCGGGCTCGCCCGCAAGGCCGGCGCGGTTGCGCTGGGTGCGGCTAAGGTCGATAGTGTCGTACGCTCAGGCAAGGCGGCACTTGTCCTGCACGCTTTCGAAGCCTCCGAGGACGGAGTGCGCAAGATCACCCAGGCACGCCGGGCTACCGCCCATCTCGGTGGCCCCTCCATTCCCGCATACAAACTTTTCGCGGAAGCGGATTTGGGTTTGGCATTGGGGGGGACAAATGTGATACATGCTGCCGTTCTCGCGGGCGACGCGGGTAAGGCGGCCGTGAAGCGCATGGTTGCGCTCGACCGTTACCGGGGCGGTTCCCCGGACGATCTGGCAATGATTGCGGCTGTTGCCGGCGATGATGATGCCGCAGAGGATATGGAATGAGCGATACGAATTCGGGCGATGACAAGACGTTGAGTGTTACGCCGAAGAAGACATTGACGCTGAAGCGCCCGGGCATCGAGCAGAGCACGGTGCGTCAGAATTTCTCGCACGGACGCACCAAGTCGGTCGTCGTCGAGACCAAGCGCAAGTTCGTGAAGCCAGGAGAGCAGGCGGCACCGGTCGCGCCATCGGTGTTCACGCCGAAGCCGGCTACGCCTCAGCCGCAACCTCAGCCTCAGTCGCAAGCTCAACCTCAGTCGCAACCTCAGGCTCAGCCTCAGGTTCAGGCCCCGCCGCAACCTCGGCCGCAGCAGGCCGCTCCGGTTGTGCAGGAGCAGCGTCGCCCGACGCCGCCGCCTCAGCCGGATCGCGGTGGCATGGTGCTGAACGAATTGTCGCGTGGCGAGATGGAAGCCCGCCGCCGGGCGCTCGAGGGCTCGCAGGCGCGCGAAATCGAAGATCGCCAGCGCGCCACCGAGGATGCTAGGCGCCGTGCCGAGGAAGAAGAGCGCCGCAAGCGCGAGCGTGAGGATTCCGCACGCCGTCAAGCCGAGGAAGAGGCTCGCATCAAGGCTGAGGCCGAGGGTCGCCGCCGCGCAGAGGAAGAAGCGCGCCGCCGTGCGCCGCAGACCGCCGAACAGGTGGCTGCCGAGGAAGAAGAAGCCAAGCCGCGCGGTCGCAGTGGTGCTGGTTCGGCGTTACCGCCGCGCCGTCTCGTGACGCCTGAGCTGGCGAAACCAGCCAAGCCGACCAAGGCCGAGGAAGACCGGCGTCGCGGCAAGCTGACGCTCAACACGGCGACATCTTCCGAGGATGGCGATGCCCGTGCGCGGTCACTGTCGGCCATGCGTCGTCGCCAGGAGAAGTTCAAGCGTGCGCTGCACAACGAGCCGCGCGAGAAGGTCGTACGCGAAGTGACTTTGCCAGAAACCATTACGATCCAGGAACTGGCGCAGCGCATGTCCGAACGTGCGGTGGACGTGGTCAAGTATTTCATGAAGCAGGGCCAGATCCTGAAGCCTGGCGATGTCATCGACGCTGACACGGCAGAACTGGTGGCTTCGGAATTCGGCCACACCGTCAAGCGTGTCGCCGAATCGGACATTGAGGAAGGTTTGTTCAACATCGCCGACCGCGACGAGGATCTCGAATCGCGCCCGCCGGTGGTAACCATCATGGGCCACGTCGACCACGGCAAGACTTCGCTGCTCGATGCCTTGCGTCACGCCAATGTGGTGTCCGGTGAAGCCGGTGGCATCACCCAGCATATCGGCGCCTATCAGGTCGAGAAGGACGGTCAGAAGATCACCTTCATCGACACACCTGGCCACGCAGCCTTCACGGCGATGCGCGCCCGTGGCGCACAGGCCACCGATATCGCAATCCTGGTGGTTGCTGCCGATGACAGCGTGATGCCGCAGACGATTGAGTCGATCAGCCATGCCAAGGCGGCTGGCGTTCCAATCATCGTGGCCATCAACAAGGTCGACAAGCCGTCCGCGGACCCGCAGAAGGTCCGTACGCAGCTCCTGCAGCACGAAGTGTTCGTCGAATCGATGGGCGGTGAAGTGCTCGACGTCGAAGTGTCGGCCAAGACCGGTGCAGGTCTCGACAAACTGTTGGAAGCCATTCTGCTGCAGTCCGAAATCCTTGACCTCAAGGCCAATCCGGACCGCACAGCGGAAGGCGTGGTCATCGAAGCTCGCCTCGACAAGGGACGTGGTCCGGTTGCCACCGTACTGGTGCAGACCGGCACGCTGATGCCGGGCGAAATCCTTGTTGCCGGCAACGAATGGGGCCGTGTCCGCGCGCTGGTCAACGACCGCGGCGAGCAGGTCAAGGAAGCGCCGCCGGCCATGCCGGTGGAAATCCTCGGCCTGCAGGGCACGCCGCAGGCTGGTGACCGTTTCGCGGTCGTCAATAACGAGGCGCGCGCTCGCGAGATCACCGAGTATCGTCAGCGTCTGGCCCGCGACAAGGCGGTTGCCAAGCATGCAACCCAGCGTGGCTCGCTGGAACAGATGATGTCGCAGTTGCAGGCGAGCGGGCTGAAGGAATTCCCGCTCATCATCAAGGGCGACGTGCAGGGTTCCATCGAAGCGATCGTGGCGGCATTGGATAAGCTCGGCACCGACGAGGTTCGTGCCCGCATCGTCCATGCTGGTGCTGGCGCTATCACCGAAAGCGATGTCACCCTGGCCGAAACCTCGGGCGCGGCGATCATCGGCTTCAACGTCCGCGCCAATGTGCAGGCAAGGGCGGCCGCCGAGCATGCCGGCATCGAGATCCGTTATTACAACATCATCTACAACCTGGTGGATGACGTTAAGGATGCGATGTCGGGCCTGCTTTCGCCGGAGCGCCGCGAAACCTTCCTTGGCAATGCGGAGATCCTCGAGGTCTTCCACATCACCAAGACTGGCAAGGTCGCAGGTTGCCGTGTCACGGAAGGCCGCGTCGAGCGCGGCGCCGGTGTGCGCCTGATCCGCGACAACGTGGTCATCCACGAAGGGACGCTGAAGACGCTGAAGCGGTTCAAGGACGAAGTTCCGGAAGTGCCGGTCGGCCAGGAATGCGGCATGGCCTTCCAGAACTACGAAAACATTCTGGCTGGCGATATCATCGAGTGCTTCCGCGTCGAGATGGTGACCAGGAAGCTCTAGGAAACTGGCGAAAATGGGAGAGTGGCTTGAGCCGCTCTCCTTTGAAGACAACCGTGGCTGCGGTCCTACTCCGCAAACGGGCTTGAGCAATTCCAGCAAAAGCGCACAGCGATTTTGCGTCCGGAATTGCGAAAAAACAAAGAGTTAGAGTGTTTTCGCGTATCCGAAAAAGCGGAAACGCTCTAAGTTGGCTTATGTCCGGGGTTACCCGCATTGACCTGCCTAAGATCCGGCTATTGGCTGGACGACTTCATGTGATTGGAATTTCTTCACAAATGGCCGATGCGCCATTCCATCACTTGTCCGGTCGGCTTCCCCATCTGAGAGATTGAAATGAATAGACAGCAATCCAGCGGCCCATCCCAGCGCATGCTTCGCGTCGGAGAGCAGGTACGCCATGCCCTGTCCGAGATACTCCAGCGCGGCGACGTGCGTGACGATCTCATCGAGACGACCGTCATCTCGGTATCGGAAGTGCGCATGTCTCCCGATTTGAAGATCGCCACAGCCTTCGTATCGCCGCTTGGCGCCAAGGATACCAAGGCGGTCATCGAAGCGCTGAACCGCAATGCCCGTTTCATCCGCGGTCGCATTTCGCCGGCGCTGCGGCAGATGAAATATATGCCGGAATTCCGCTTCCGGCTCGACACCAGCTACGACAATTTCTCGAAAATCAATGAGCTGCTGCATTCGCCGGAAGTGGCGCGCGACCTCGGCCACGACGAGAACGACAAGGACAAGGGGAACGACGAGTAATGGCGCGTCGCGGCAAGAAGAAGGGCCGGCCGGTTTCCGGCTGGCTGATCCTGGACAAGCCAGTCGGCATGGGGTCGACAGAGGCCGTGTCCAAGGTGAAGTGGCTATTCCAGGCCGAAAAGGCGGGACATGCTGGTACACTCGATCCGCTGGCATCCGGCATGCTGCCGATTGCGCTGGGCGATGCGACCAAAACCGTGCCTTATGTGCAGGATGGTGCCAAGATCTATCGTTTCACCGTTGCCTGGGGTGAAGAGCGCAACACCGACGATCTCGAAGGTCCGGTGACAAAGAGTTCGGATAAACGGCCAGGCGAGGCGGATGTACGCGCGCTGTTGCCTAACTACACGGGCGTCATCATGCAGACGCCGCCTCAGTTTTCCGCCATCAAGATCGCTGGCGAGCGCGCCTATGATCTCGCCCGCGATGGCGAAACGGTCGAGATACCTGCACGAGAGGTCGAAATCGGTCGCCTCGATATTGTCGAACATGGTGCCGACCGGACGATCTTCGAGATCGAATGCGGCAAGGGCACTTATGTGCGCTCGCTGGCGCGAGACATGGGTCGCGACCTCGGCTGCTTTGGTCACATCGCGGACTTGCGCCGCACCGAAGTCGATCCCTTCACATCCGAGGATTTTGTCACCATTGCCGAACTGGAAGCGGCCTTGCCGCCAGTCGAAGAAGGTGACGAAGTTCCGTTCTCCGGTACTGACCGCCATGCTGCGCTGGATAACTTCCTGATCGATACGGTCGCAGCCCTGGAATGCCTGCCGCAGGTTGCCATCAGCGACGATGCCGCCTCCAAGATCAGGCTCGGCAATCCTGTCATCATCCGGGGGCGCGATGCTCCGGTCGAGGCTGAAGAGGCGTGCGCGACCGCGCGCGGCAAGCTGGTCGCTATCGGCGCGATTGAACAGGGCATGTTCAAACCCAAGCGGGTCTTTGCCGGCTGATGTGGGCTCAATAGTATCCGCCCAGGGATTCGCGCGAGGTTCGCATGGCAAAAGCGGAAACGGTTCAGCGGCGCGAGCCGAGATCAGCGAAGCGTTCGCCCATCGGCGCCTCGCCGGGCACGCTGATCGCCGACCCCGCTGCGCAGCGCAGCAAGCTCAATCTCACGCTTATCGATCGTGATCGCTGCGAAAGGATCGACAACGCCAGTCTCGATGACCTCAAGTCGCATTGCGAGAAATGGCCACTGGTCTGGCTTGACTGTGTTGGGCTCGCCAATGTCGAGCTGATCGAGCAGATAGGCAAGGTGTTCGGCTTGCATCCGCTGGCCTTGGAAGATGTCGTCAACACCGGCCAGAGACCCAAGGCCGAGTTCTTCGACGACCACGCCTTCGTCGTCGTCAATATGGTCGATGATCCCGCGACCCATCGCTATGAGCAGATTTCCCTGTTTTTCGGCAAGGGTTTTGTCATCACCTTCCAGCAACGTGAGGGCGATCCGTTCGATCCGGTGCGCAAGCGTATCGTTGCTTCCATGCCCAACCGCCTGCGCTCGCGAGGGGCCGACTATCTTGCCTATGCGCTCATCGATGCCATCGTCGACTCGTTCTTCCCGCTGATCGAAAGCGCCGGTGCCCGCACCGATGAGATCGAAGATACGATGCTGCGTCATCCGCATAAACATCAGGTTCTTGTCTTGCACGAACAGCGCCGGCATGCCGGCCAATTGCACCGGACCATGCTGTCGTTGCGTGACGCGCTGGCCGGGTTGGTCCGCTCCGACGCTGCCTACATCAAGCCGGAAACCAAGATTTTCCTGAACGATACGCTGGATCATGCCTATCGGTTGGTGGAACTGGCGGATACACAACGCGACATGACGACCGGGTTGATAGAGATGCACCTCTCGCTCAGCCAGGCCCGCACCAATGAGGTGATCAGCCTGCTCACCATCGTCTCGGCGATCTTCATTCCGCTTACCTTCCTGGTCGGTGTGTGGGGCATGAATTTCGACCCCGCGACGTCGCCATGGAACATGCCCGAGTTGCGCGCCTATTACGGCTATCCGGCTGCTCTGGTTTTCATGGTGCTGGTGGCGATAGGGTTGGTCACCTTCTTCAAATGGAAGAAGTGGCTGTAGCGGTGCAAAGTAACGGTGCGCGCTGCGCTCAGGCCAGCCTTGCGAATATGCGCTGGCTTTTTACGTTCTTTTGCACTATACGCGCCGCAACATCGCGCTGGATTGCGTGATGCTCACTGACCCTTGCTGGACGACATCCCGGCTCTGGGCGCCTCGTTTCCTCCATTGAGAAAGGAAAATGCGATGTCGATTACTGCTGAACGCAAGAAGGAATTGCTGGCTCAGTTCGCCACTGTCACGGGCGACACCGGTTCGCCGGAAGTACAGGTTGCCATCCTTTCCGAGCGTATCAAGAACCTGACCGAGCACTTCAAGGGCCACAAGAAGGACAACCATTCCCGTCGTGGCTTGCTCGCACTCGTTTCCCAGCGTCGCAGCCTGCTTGACTATCTCAAGCGCAAGGATGAGGCGCGCTACCAGACGCTGATCGAGAAGCTCGAACTGCGTCGCTGACGAATTGGCCGGCGGGTTCTCATCGAGAACTCGCCGGTCGCGCATTCGGGCCTGTCGGCCCGACCCGGTTTCTGTTGGCAGAGGGCCGCATGAAACCGCCCGTGGACGGTCATGGGGCAGGATTGCAGGATGCTTGCACGGGCGCCGGCCCGGCTCTTCAAGCCTCCCGTTGTCTTGCCCGTGGCTGCCCGACAAAGGAGCCAGGAAGGGGGCGTCGCGCATGATCGAATGGCGCGGCCCCTTCCGCATATGAAGGACAAGATATGTTCAATCATCACAAAGTAGAAATTGAATGGGGCGGTCGTCCGCTCATCCTTGAGACCGGCAAGATCGCGCGCCAGGCTGATGGCGCAGTGCTGGCGACTTATGGCGAGACGGTGGTTCTGGCCACCGTTGTTTCGGCCAAGGAGCCCAAGCCCGGCTTCGACTTCTTTCCGCTGACCGTCAACTACCAGGAAAAGACCTACGCCGCCGGCAAGATCCCGGGCGGCTATTTCAAGCGCGAAGGCCGTCCCAGCGAGAAGGAAACCTTGGTTTCCCGCCTGATTGACCGCCCGATCCGCCCGCTTTTCGCAGCCGGCTACAAAAATGACACCCAGATCGTTGTCACCGTTGTCCAGCACGACCTCGAGAACGATCCGGACATTCTGTCGATCGTTGCCACCTCCGCCGCACTGACCCTCTCCGGCGTTCCTTTCATGGGGCCGATCGGTGGTGCTCGCGTTGGCTACATCAACGGTGAGTATGTGCTGAACCCGCACATCGACGAGATGCAGGAATCCAAGCTCGACCTCGTGGTCGCCGGAACGGGCGATGCGGTGCTGATGGTTGAGTCAGAAGCCAAGGAACTGGGCGAAGAGCTGATGCTCGGCGCAGTCATGTTCGGGCACAAGGGCTTCCAGCCGGTGATCGATGCCATCATCAAGCTGGCTGAGGTTGCTGCAAAGGATCCGCGCGACTTCACCTCGCCGTCTTTCGATGCGTTGGAGAAGGAAATGCTCGGCCTGGCCGAGACCGATCTGCGCGCTGCCTACAAGATCACCGACAAGCAGGCCCGCTACGCAGCCGTCGACGCTGCCAAGGCCAAGGTCAAGGCTGCTTTTACCCCGGCCGAAGGCGAGGAAGCGAAGTATTCGTCCGAGCAGGTCGCGACCGTATTCAAGGGTCTCCAGGCCAAGATCGTGCGTTGGAACATCCTCGACACCGGCTCGCGCATTGATGGCCGTGACCTCAAGACGGTGCGTTCGATCGTGTCGGAAGTCGGCATCCTGCCACGTACCCACGGCTCGGCGCTGTTCACTCGCGGCGAGACCCAGGCAATCGTGGTTGCCACGCTGGGTACCGGCGAAGACGAGCAGTATGTCGACTCGCTGACCGGCATGTACAAGGAGACTTTCCTCCTTCACTACAACTTCCCGCCCTATTCGGTCGGTGAAACCGGCCGCATGGGTTCGCCAGGCCGCCGCGAAATCGGCCACGGCAAGCTTGCCTGGCGCGCCATCCATCCGATGCTGCCTTCGGCTGAGCAGTTCCCGTACACGCTCCGTGTCGTCTCTGAGATCACGGAGTCCAACGGCTCGTCCTCGATGGCCACTGTGTGCGGCACCTCGCTGGCCCTGATGGACGCTGGCGTGCCCCTGGCCAAGCCCGTTGCTGGTATCGCTATGGGCCTCATCAAGGAAGAAGAGCGTTTCGCCGTGCTTTCCGACATCCTGGGCGATGAGGATCACCTCGGCGACATGGACTTCAAGGTGGCCGGTACCGCCAACGGCATCACCTCGCTGCAGATGGACATCAAGATCGATGGCATCACCGAGGAGATCATGAAAGTAGCGCTCGGTCAGGCCAAGGACGGCCGCCTGCATATCCTCGGCGAAATGGCCAAGGCCATCTCGGAAGGCCGCCAGGAACTTGGCGAGTTCGCGCCGCGTATCGAGGTCATGCACATCCCGACCGACAAGATCCGCGACGTCATCGGTTCGGGCGGCAAGGTCATCCGCGAGATCGTCGAAAAGACCGGCGCCAAGATCAACATCGAGGACGACGGCACCGTGAAGATCGCTTCGTCGAACGCCAAGGAGATCGAGGCGGCGAAGAAGTGGATCCACACCATCGTGGCCGAGCCGGAAGTTGGCGAGATCTACGAGGGTACGGTCGTGAAGACCGCCGATTTCGGCGCGTTCGTGAATTTCTTCGGTCCGCGTGACGGCCTCGTCCACATCTCGCAGCTGTCCGACCAGCGCGTTGCCAAGACCACCGACGTGGTTAAGGAAGGCGACAAGGTCTGGGTCAAGCTGATGGGCTTCGACGAACGTGGCAAAGTTCGCCTTTCCATGAAGATCGTCGACCAGGAGACCGGCAAGGAAATCGCCCGCGAGAAGAAGGCGGAAGGCGAAGAGACCGCCGCCTGATCGATTATTGGCTTGAATTAATCAAGGGCGCGGCCACGGCCGTGCCCTTTTTTGTTGGGGTAAAAAATTGGCGCAACTGCCTGACGGTTGCCAGATGCGGCTGGTTTCGTGCCTTCGCATTCGCCTCATGGGTACGCTAAAATTAACTTAATTAGGTAAAGCTACTTAAGGACTTATTTACTTATTTGAGATCCGCGTATGTAGTATTGCCGAATAGGTCATTCGAGCAATAGGGGCCTGTCATGGGACATATCTCGACATCGATCAGCGGCGTCAAATCCCGACATATGCTACGCGCGATGAATGTTGATGACATTCCAGCCATCCGTGTCATTTTCAAGCAAGTTTTCCGTCCGAATTCGAAAGATTGTAATGAAAATTTTGATCAATACTTCCAGAAGCTTTTCTTCGAGAATCCCTATTACGATCCGGAGATTGGAAGTGTTGTGCACGAAAATCAGTGCGGGGAAGTAGATAGCGCGCTCTCGATCCTGCCAGTCCCTTATACTGTCGACGGGCAATCGGTCATGGGACGGCTGCTCTGCGCCTTTATGATGAAGCCGGAAGCTTCGCCGCGTGGTGCTGCCGAACTGTCGCTCAGCATACGTCCGAGTGAAAAGACAATTAATTTCAGCGACGCTGCCGCGCCCGTGAGCCTCAGGCATTTCGAAGCCGTCGGAGGGGTGACACTGGGAGCGCATGCGCTTGGATGGACGCGTATATTCCAGATGGGAAGCTACGTGGCAGCTATTGCAGCGCGGCGGCATCCCATCCTCGGCGGGTGGGTGGCCTCCACTGGCAGGATGCTCAATCCGCTGTTTCCACTTCCTCCGGTCAAGAAAATTGCAAAATCCCATGTCAGGGTGAAGGAAATCATGCAGGATGAAGCTGTTTCTCTCATTCCTGTCCTGCTCCAAAGCTATTCCGTGCATCCCGACTGGACAGAGAAGGATTTGAACTGGCTTCTGCACATGGCGGAGGACAATCGATCTGCGGGCGCGCTTCGATTTTTTGCAATCAACGACTCGGCGGGCACTCCAAGCGGCTTCTTCTGCTACTACAGCCGCCCGAACGGTATGGTTGAAGTGTTGAATGTGATC
Organism: Mesorhizobium loti; assembly: GCF_002858745.1. GTDB lineage: Bacteria > Pseudomonadota > Alphaproteobacteria > Rhizobiales > Rhizobiaceae > Mesorhizobium > Mesorhizobium loti_F. The sequence goes on from NZ_PJRO01000004.1 coordinate 194,589, forward strand.
ACAAAATCCGGCACCGAAAGGCAGGCAATCAACGTCATGCTGTTCCATCTGCAGGAGGAGGGGCATGTCGCTGCGCAAGGTCGAGTGGACCCACGTTATCTCTCGGCGCTTTCACAGCAATCGAACATGTTCTTCCGCCATAGGGCCAATGTCTGCGTTACGACTGCGCGCGCGGACGTGCTGAATGCGGTTGAGCGAAACAATATGTTTATCGGCGGCCTTGCAGGCGAAAGCTGGAGCAGGCTTTCGACGGACTTCTTTTAAGCTGTGTGTTTATTTTAAACTGTGTGTTTGCTTGGGGCGATCGGCGCAGACAGCCGGACTGGTCGCCTCCTTCATGTTATCTTCGCGCATCGTCATCATCTCGGGTAGCTGGCGCGGCCAATTGCCGAAGATGGCCCAGGGAACTGCTACGATGGGTACGCGAGAACTGGGCCACTGCCATTTTGTCTTCTTCCGATGGAGTTCGGCATGGGCGATGCGCTTTTGGCTTCTTGGGTGCACAATCGCTGAACAGCAGAAGCTGTTTCAGCGATTATTTACATAATTGAGATGAGTGTTGCGCTGACACCGTGGGCTACGTCATTCATCCGTCTGCCAAAGTCGAGATGCAGGAGCCAGCCAAGAACCTAGCGAAAGAGGCCTGGATGGGGCATATCTCGGCATCAGTTAAGGAGGCGAGATCGCGACGCGTGCGCGCGATGAAAATTGACGATATTCCAGCCATCCGCGCTCTTTTCAAACAAGTTTTCCGCCCCCGTTCGGCATCCTGCAACGAAAATTTCGATCGCTACTTTCAGCAGCTCTTCTTCGAAAATCCCTATTACGATCCCGCCATCGGGAGCGTCGTGCATGAAAATGAGCTCGGGGAAATAGACAGTGCAGTCTCTATCTTGCCGGTTCCCTACACCGTCAACGGACAATCGATCATGGGGCGGCTGCTCTGCGCTTTTATGATGAAGCCCGGAGGAGCTCCGCGAGGGCCCGCCGAACTGACGCTCGCCTTGCGCCCTGGTGAAGAGACAATCCAATTCAGCGACAGCGCGGCGCCGGTGAGCCTCAGGCACTTCGAAGCCGTTGGAGGTATATCGCTCACCACATACGCGCTCGGATGGACCCGCATATTCAAACCGGCAAGTTATGCGGCGAATTTCGTGGCACAGCGGCGTCCCATCCTGGGCTGGTGGGTGACAGCGCCTGTTGGCAGGATGCTAAACCCGCTATTCCCGTTTCCTCCGGTCGAAAATGCTGCAAAATCCCGTGCTACGGTGAAGGAGATAGCGCGGGATGAAGCGGTTTCTCTGATTCCCGGTCTCCTCCAGAGTTATGCGGCGCACCCGGCCTGGACCGGGCCGGATTTGAACTGGCTTCTCGGCATGGCAGCGGACAATCGAGCCGCAGGCACGCTTCGGCTGCTTTCCATTGAGGACCGAGCAGGCATCCCAATTGGCTTCCTGTGCTTCTACAGTCAATCGAATGGTGTGGCGGAAGTCTTGAACGTGATCGCTAAGTCCGGCGGGGAAAGGCAAGCCGTCGATGCCATGCTGCTCTATTTTCAGCAGGAAGGATATGTAGCGGCACAAGGTCGTGTGGAGCCCCGTTACTTGGCTGCACTTTCACAGCAGCCGGGCATGTTCTTTCGCCACAGGGCCAATGTCTGCATCGGCACCACGCGCGTCGAATTCCTGAATGCGGCTCAGCGAAATGATATCTTCATCGGCGGCCTTGCAGGAGAGGGCTGGAGCAGGCTTTCGACGGACTTTTTCTGAGCTCAGTATGCGTCATGTCTTGATGTTACCAATGTACCTTGGTAACAAGAATGCATGATCGACAGGACGCAAACGGGCGTGCGTCTAGCCACGCCGCTGCTCAAGGTTTTGAAAGGCCTCGCCGCTGAAAAGGGCATGAGCCTGGGCGATTTGCTCGAAGGTATTGTGCTGCATGCCTTCGAAGGTAAGTCCGCCTTCTCCGATGAGACGCTGACCATGATCGCAAAACTGAGGGACGCCTACGGTTGCAGGCTGACCAGCGCGGACAGCCATCTTCATCCCGATAAGGAAGCTTGAGGATGCGTCGAGATTTCAAACACGAGATTCGTGTCGCCTTGCCGGTTGACGAGGCATTCCTTCTGTTCACTCCGAAGGGGGAAGAGGCCTGGGTGCCGGGCTGGTCGCCTGATTACATTTTTCCAGCCACAGGCGAGACCGGCAGGGACATGATCTTTCGTACCGGCCGCGGTGAAGAGGAGACGATCTGGACCTGCCTGGACTGGCAGCCCGATCGATATCATGTCCGATACCTCAGGACGACGCCGACACTGCGGATTGCTTTTGTCGAAGTGAATTGCCATGCCGAGGAAAAGGGAGCCAGGGCGGTAGTCTCCTATGGTTATGTGCCGCTAACCATCAAAGGGCAGGGGACGGTCGCCGCCATGACGCAGGACACATTTGCTGCCAGTATCGACGAGTGGTCTGTGCTCATCGCCGACTATCTGTGTACGAACGCAAGTCCTGGTCGGTAAGCGGTATCCGCCATGAGCTCCGATACGCTGAAAACCCTTTTCCACCCTTTTGCCGATGTACTGCCTCTGCCGGCGGCCGGTGCGCGCGGGCTCTTCCTCGGCGCAGAGCCAGGCTTTCGGTTGCCGGCCGGCTTTGGCGCCGCCCTGCAGCTTGTGCAGGGGTTCCGTCCCGATTTCCGGTTGTTGCAGGCATCCGGTCACACAGTCTCGCCAGAGGTGGAGGGCGAAGGCTACGATCTGGCCCTTGTCCTTGCAGGCAAGCACCGCGGTCTCAACGAACTGCGCATCGCGGAATCCGTCGAACGCACGGCCGAGGAAGGCATGATAATCGTTGCCGGCGGCAAGGAGGACGGCATCGCCAGCCTGCGCAAGCGGATTGGTGAAATCATTGCCCTGGAGGGCCATCTTTCGAAGTACCATGGCCAGGTTTTCTGGTTCACCCGGCCAGCCAATGGCGCTGCAGCCAAATTACGCTCTGCTAATCCTTCGGTTCTGGTCGAGGATCGCTACGAGACCGCGCCCGGAATGTTCTCTTTCGACCGTGTCGATGCAGGCTCGCGCTTCCTGGCCGAGCACCTTCCAGCCGACATTAAAGGTCATGTCGGCGATTTCTGCGCTGGCTGGGGCTATCTGTCGGTCGCGCTTGCCGAGCGGGCGGCTGGTTTGACCGGGCTCGACCTCTATGAAGCCGACCATGCCTCTCTGCGGGCGGCGGGCCGAACGCTGACGCGATTGCTGCCGGGCCTTTCTGTCAGGTTGTTCTGGCATGACCTTGCGGGGGAACCAGCTGGCGAGCGCTACGACACCATCGTCATGAACCCGCCTTTTCATCGTGGCCGGGCAGCCGAACCGGAACTGGGGGCTGCAATCATCCGTGCGGTGGCGAAGGCGCTGAAGCCCGGTGGGCGCCTGTTCATGGTGGCGAATCGGCAGTTGCCTTATGAGCCGGTTCTCGCGGCTGCCTTCTCAACGCACGCGGAAATCGCGCGCAACGACACTTTCAAGGTGCTGCTGGCGCGTCGCTGACCGACAGGTGCGGAAGTCGCAGAACGAAGCCTGCTTGTCAGTGAAGGTTCGCGGCGCCGCGCTGGTGGTGGGCGAGTTGTTCGACGCTTTGCGCCTGTCCGCCAATGACCCGCAACGGCGCAGGCTTGCCGAACAGATAGCCCTGCACAACTTCGCAGCCCGCCGCTTTCAGCATGGTTGCCTGGCTTTCGGTCTCAACACCTTCCGCGATCGTGGACACGCCCAGCGCCCGCGACAGGCCGACAATGGTCGAGACAACCGCGCCGGAACCGGAATCCGTATCGATGCGGCTGACGAAAGAGCGGTCGATCTTCAGCTTGTGGAAGGAGAAGTCGATCAGGTAGCTGAGGTTGGAATAGCCGGTGCCGAAATCATCGACAGCTACCGAAATACCCATGTCGGACAGCTCTCTCAGGATGGCGGCGGCGCGTTCCTTGTCCTGCATCATCGCCGTTTCGGTCACTTCCAGCTCCAGCCGCGACGGCTTGATGCCGGTGCTGGCAATGGTTTTGCGTACCATGGCCAGGAAGTCCTTGGTCATGAACTGCACCGGCGAGATGTTGACCGCCACGAAACAGTCTTCCGGCAGGTGACGGGCATCGCTGCAAGCCTTGCGCAGCACCCATTCGCCGATGGGCCCGATCATGCCGGTTTCTTCCGCCAGCGGGATGAATTCCATCGGCGCGATCGTTCCGCGTTCCGGATGGTTCCACCGGATCAGCGCCTCGTAGCCGATGACCTTGCCGGCGGCGAGGTCGAGCTGTGGCTGATAGTGCAGGTCGAAATCGCCGCGCTCGAAAGCCGTATGCAGTTCGGACTCCACCCACTGCCGATGATCCGCGACCTTGCCCATTTCCGGCTGGAAAATCGACCAGGTGCCGGCGGCATTGGTCGCTCGGGCGTTCTGGAGAGCAAGATTGGCGCGGCGCAACAGCAGAACCGGGTCGATGCCATCCTTTGGCATGGCGACGACGCCGACCGAAAGGCTGACCGATTGTAGATGCGTTTTCAGCTGATAGGGCGCGATCAGGTCGTCGATCAGCTTCTCGACCAGGGCTTCCATCGAACCTGGCAGGCGCTTGTCCGGATAAAGCACCGCGAACTCACCAGGTCCGACACGGCCGATCAGGGCTTCGCGTGGCAGGAGCGCTTTCAAACGCTGGGCGAACAGGCGCACGAGATCATCAACCTGTGTGTAGCCGATCGCGTCGTTGATCTGGCTGAAGCGATTGATGTCGATATTGAGCAGGTAGACCGGCTCGCCGGTTTTTAGCGTGGAGGAAGCGGCCTCGGCCACTTTACCGACCATCGCGTGCTTGGCCAGCGTTCCTGTCAGCTTGTCGAAATTGGTTTCGGAGAAAACATAATCGGCTGATTCGTCGACTCCGGCGAAGAACGACATCGCCGCGCATGCGGCCGCCAGGGCGCAAAGACCGGCAACGATGGCAACAAGCGTATTGAGCGGCAGTTCCGTCAAGCCGTCGCCAAGGCCGATCTTGAGGCCCCACAAGCCAAGGATGAAGCTGCCCAAGCCAGCGCTGGCGATGGTGATCAGCCGGAAAAGTGGCGTTCTGCCAGGATTCTTGTCAGAGGGCATGCGCAGGTTCCCAATCTGCAGGATGTTCTAACCGCGATCCCCTTAAAATAAGTTTCCTGCGATCCGTCGCATTTTACAGGCGACAAAGTTGACTAACGTTTCATGAAAGTTAGCCAAAAGGCAAGAGCTCACCTTTCGCTATGAACGACAGGCTCTTTATACTTTTATGAGGATAATCGATGGGGCTAGCGCGAGCCTTGCGGGCTCATTCCTTGCCGCCATCCAGCCGCTTCAACTCGTCGAGCGTCGGCATTGAGACCACATGATAGCCGGAATCGACATAGTGGATCTCTCCGGTCACGCCCGATGAAAGGTCGGAAAGCAGGTAGAGGGCCGAATTGCCGATCTCGTCGATGCCGACAGTGCGCCGCAGCGGCGCGTTGCGCTGCTGATAGGAATACATGTAGCGTGCATCCGAAATGCCGGCGCCCGCAAGGGTTCGCACCGGTCCGGCCGAAAGTCCATTTACGCGGATGCCGCGCGGGCCGTAATCGTTGGCGAGATAGCGCACGCTCGCTTCGAGACCCGCCTTGGCAACACCCATGACATTGTAATTGGGCATGACCCGCACGGAACCAGCATAGGTGAGGGTGATCATCGACCCGCCGTCCTGCATCAATGCCGCGGCGTGTCGGGCGACTTCCGTGAAGGAGTAGCAGGAGATGACCATGGTGCGCACAAAGTTGTCACGCGTGGTGTCCGCATAGAGGCCCTTCAGTTCGGTCTTGTCGGAGAAGCCGATCGCGTGGACGATGAAGTCGAGCTTGCCCCATTCGCTCTTCAGTGTGTCGAAGGTGGCTGCGACCGAAACACTGTCCTCGACGTCACAGGGTACCACCAGCGAAGCACCGACCTTCTCGGCCAGCGGCTTGACGCGACGGCCAAAGGCCTCGCCCTGATAGGTGAAGGCCAGTTCGGCGCCCTGTTCGGCCAGTTTCTGAGCGATGCCCCAGGCAATGGAATGATCATTGGCAACGCCCATGATCAGGCCGCGCTTGCCCTTCATCAAACCGTCCATGTGAAAATCCCTATGCGGAATGGCGCTGGAAGACGAGCGTGGCGTTAGTGCCGCCGAAGCCGAAGGAGTTGGAGAGCACCGTGTCGATCTTGGCGTTGTCGATACGCCTGCGCACGATCGGCACACCATCGAATTCGGGATCGAGTTCCTCGATATGCGCGCTTTCGCCGATGAAGCCACCCTGCATCATCAAGATCGAATAGATCGATTCCTGCACACCGGCCGCACCCAGAGAATGGCCGGTCAGCGATTTGGTGGAGGTAATATTCGGCAACTTGTCGGCAAACACCTCGCGGATTGCGCCGATTTCCTTCGAGTCGCCGATCGGCGTCGATGTGCCGTGCGTGTTGATGTAGTCGACCGGTTCTTTCACGGTCGCCAGCGCCTGGCGCATGCAGCGGATCGCGCCTTCGCCGGAAGGAGCGACCATGTCGTAGCCATCGGACGTCGCGCCATAACCGGTCAGTTCGGCGTAGATCTTGGCACCGCGCGCCTTGGCATGTTCGAGCTCTTCCAACACCAGAACGCCGGCGCCGCCCGCAATGACGAAGCCGTCGCGATTGACGTCATAGGCACGCGAAGCGGTTGAGGCACGATCATTGAACTTGGAAGACATCGCCCCCATGGCATCGAAGAGGTTTGACATCGTCCAGTCGAGATCTTCGTGGCCACCCGCGAACATCACATCCTGCTTGCCCCACTGGATCATCTCCGCGGCATTGCCGATGCAATGCGCCGAGGTCGAACAGGCCGACGAGATCGAATAGTTGACGCCGTGGATCTTGAACCAGGTGGCCAGCGTTGCCGAAGCAGTCGACGACATCGCCTTCGGCACGGCAAACGGCCCGATGCGCTTGGGACTGCTGTTCTTCAGTGTGATTTCAGAGGCCTCGACGATGGTACGCGTCGACGGACCGCCGGAGCCCATGATGATGCCGGTGCGCTCGTTGCCCGAAATCTCGTTTTCCTCAAGCCCGCTGTCGGCGATGGCCTGCTTCATCGCGACATGGTTCCACATGCCGCCTTGCGACAGGAAACGAGCAGCTCGGCGATCGACAAGCTCGGTCGTGTCCAGGTTTGGAGCGCCCCAGACCTGGCATTTGAAGCCGTGTTCGGCGAAATCGCTGGAGAAGCTGATCCCGGATTTGGCATCATGCAGAGAGGCGCTGACCTCCTCGGCATTGTTGCCGATGGACGATACGATGCCGAGGCCTGTGACTACGACCCGTCTCATGTTGCGCTCCTCGTTTGTCCGTTGAGTGCCGGTGTCAGGCAGCTGACTGCTTTGCCAGGCCCACCCGCAGGTCCGTGGCCGCATATATGGGTTCGCCGTCAGCCTTCAACCAGCCATCGGCGATGCCGAGTACCAGCCGGCCACGCATGACGCGTTTGAAATCGACGCCGTATTCCACCTTCTTGACCGAAGGCGTGACCATGCCTTTGAACTTCACTTCGCCCGTCGACAGCGCCATGCCTTTACCGGGTTCGCCGAGCCATCCCAGGAAAAAGCCAGTGAGCTGCCAGAGCGCATCCAGGCCGAGGCAACCAGGCATCACTGGGTTGTCGATAAAATGGCAGGGAAAGAACCAAAGGTCACGATGGATAGCGAATTCGGCACGCACGAAACCCTTGTCGAAAGCGCCGCCGGTCTCGCTGATCTCAGTGATGCGATCGAACATCAGCATCGGCGGGTAGGGAAGCTGGGCATTGCCGGGGCCAAACAGGTCGCCCTTCGCGCAAGCCAGCAGATCGTCGTAGCCGTAACTCGATTTCCGATCCGCCATTTAGTCCTTCCCCGTCGTTCGCCGGGCGATCTGATGCCCGTGCCCGATTTCTAGTAACACAGTCCGCTTCACGCCGGAAACCGACGCCGGAGATGTCGCGCTGGCTCTAGCCTGCCCATTCCCGCGGGTCAATGCGCGCTATTGATCGGATTTGGCCGACAGAATATATCTGACATAATACAGGAGTTGGATTTTCGCCTGATTTTTGCCTCTGTCGGTAGGCAGTTGCGGGTGGAACATGATGTGAGTTGATCGGTTTGGACGATCGGAAAGACGGCATGACTGTGGACAAGCGGGTACGCGAAGCCGGCCTGAGGCCGACTCGCCAGCGCATCGCGCTGGCCGACCTGCTGTTTGCAAAAGGCGATCGTCACCTTTCTGCTGAAGAACTCCACGAGGAAGCGCTGGCCGCTGGCGTGCCGGTGTCTTTGGCCACTGTCTACAATTCGCTGCACCAGTTCACGGAAGCTGGTCTTCTGCGCATCCTCGCAGTCGAAGGTTCACGCACCTATTTCGACACCAACACGTCTGACCACCATCACTTTTTTGTCGAAGGCGAGAACCGCGTTTTTGACATCGAAAGCGGACCGGTGACGGTTGGGAATCTTCCGGAGCCGCCGGAAGGCATGGAAATCGCGAATGTCGACGTGGTGGTGCGGTTACGCCCCAAGCGTGACTAATCCGCCTTGGCGTCGATTGGCGGAGCGCCCGCGATTCAAGCTGTGTTGCCGGTCGAAGTCGAATTCTATTCGTTGATCTTTTCGCCGGGATAGGCACCCCAGACCAAAGACTGGCTGATCCAGCCAACGTGGCCGCTCAGGCTCATCTCGCACCACTGGCCGTCGCAGGACTTGATCGAGCCGATGACCCCGGGTTCGATTACCGCGACAACGCTGGCATCCCTGGCTGCACTCTTTACAAGATTGATGCGCACATCCTTGCCGCGCTGCCACGGCGCGATGATCGCGGTGCGCTTGCCAGAAAGCAGTGCCTGGCTGACCCAGCCCTCGGAGCCGTCGGCGTCGCGTACACGCCGCCAGGTGTCATATTCCTGCACGATCTCCATCGGCAGTCCGGCCCTGGTGTACATCCAGTCTACGGAATAATTGACGCCCGGACCGACACGCGAATTCACCCGTGCCGATTTCAGGCTGACGAAGCGCGGTAGCGGCAGGCCGCTCGGCCCCAGCGTCACGGTCAGGGCCGGCGCTGCGGCATTTTGCGCCGTCGCGACCGGTGTAAGCGTGAGCAGGCCAAGCATTGTCGCGGAGAGAATCAGACGTAGCGACGCGAAACCAGACACGTTCGTTCCTTTTTCCGGCGCTGTCGGCAATCCTGTGCGCGCCCTTTTTCTTTGTCTTCGGCGGTCCCACTTGTTACATGAGGCATGGCTACCGAGACCAGTTTGCAGTTTCGCCGGTCTTGGTTAAAGAGGTCTCAACAGCATCCCGGGAACGAGGAAACGATGGCCGGCAAAAAGAAGCCTCTCGTTGTGATCACGCGCAAATTGCCGGATCCGGTCGAGACGCGGATGCGAGAATTGTTTGACGCCCGGCTGAATGTTGAAGACAAGCCGATGTCGCGCGAACAGATCGCCGCCGCGCTGCGTGAAGCCGATGTGCTCGTGCCCACCATCACCGATCGTATTGACGCCGAGCTGATCGAACAGGCTGGACCGAATTTCAAGCTGATCGCCAGCCTCTCCAATGGTGTCGATCATATCGATGTCGCCGCCGCCTCGAAAAAGGGCATCGCCGTCACCAACACGCCGAACGTGCTGACCGAAGATACCGCCGATATGACCGTGGCACTGATGCTTGCAGTGCCACGGCGGCTGGCGGAAGGCTCCAATGTGCTGGTCAGCGACAAGAAGTGGCCTGGCTGGTCGCCGACCTGGATGCTCGGCCGCCGCATTTGGGGCAAACGGCTGGGCATTGTCGGCATGGGTCGCATTGGCACCGCGGTTGCCCGTCGTGCAAAGGCTTTCGGTCTCTCCATCCACTATCACAACCGCCACCGCGTTCTGCAAAGCGTGGAGGATGAACTTGAGGCCACCTATTGGGAAAGCCTCGACCAGATGCTGGCTCGCATGGATATAATTTCCGTCAACTGCCCATCGACGCCGGCCACCTTTCATCTCCTGTCCGCCCGGCGGCTGGCGCTGCTGCAGCCTACGGCCTACATCGTCAACACGGCGCGCGGCGACATCATTGATGAGGATGCGCTGATCAAGTTGTTGCAGGATGGCAAGATCGCGGGCGCGGGCCTCGACGTCTACGAGAACGAGCCGGCCCTCAACACCAAGCTGCTCAGGCTCGCTGCCAAGCACAAGGTCGTGCTGTTGCCACATATGGGCTCGGCGACCTTGGAGGGCCGCATCGACATGGGTGAGAAGGTCATCATCAACATCCGCACCTTCTTCGACGGTCACCGTCCGCCGGATCGCGTGCTGCCAGCCCGGGTGTGATCATCGCCTGCCGCCGGGTATCAGGGGCCGCTGTGGTGCCCTCAGCGGCGCTGACTGAGGCAAGTGCTCCTGCGCTGGTGAGCCTAGACAGCGTCTTGCGCATGGTCACCGATGTCGGCCGGCTGTAGCCGGCATGGGCCGTGCGTTCCGTCTCGACAAAGCCGAGGCGGTCGAAAGCCGCCTGATTGCCGGTCAGCTCGACGCGCGCCTGCAATTCGAGAATGGGCTTGCCGGCAGCGTAGGCAAGAGCTTCGGTTGCCCTTATCAACTCGCGCCCGACCTTCTGGCCCTGAAGGCTGTGGTTCCACAGCCAGCTTGCCGACATAGAAATGCTGCGCATGTTCAGCGGCGAAAACGCAGCCGACGATCGCGTCGTCCTGCATGGCCAGAAAGCCGGTTTCGGTGGCGGCTTTTTCGCGCAAGCTGTCCGTTGTCAGCCGGTGCGCTGAGGAAGGCGGATCGATCACGCCATCCATATAGGCGAAGGCACGTTTGATCAGCGCGAGCAATTCGTCCCAGCGCCCGAAATCGTTGGGCAGTCTGATCACTGCGATATCGGCGCTCATTCCTGGCTCCGGTAGCGGATAATATCGAAACGTGCGGCCAGCCCGTCATAAAGCAGCAGGCGCCCGATCAGCGGCTCGCCAATGCCGGCAATGAGCTTGATCGTCTCCATCGCCTGCAGGGTGCCGATAACGCCGGTGAGCGCACCAAGCACGCCGGCAACCGCGCAGGAGGGCACCAGGCCAGGCGGTGGCGCTTCCGGAAAAAGATCGCGATAATTGGGGTTTGGGCGGCCATCCGGTCCAGTCTCGAATGGTTTCAGCACGGTTATGGAGCCGTCGAAACGGCTGACTGCAGCATGCACCAGCGGCTTCTTCTCCTCCGCGCAGGCATCAGCCAGCGCATAGCGGGTTTCGAAATTGTCGGAACCATCCACCACGACATCGTAGTTGCGAACGATGCTTGCCGCGTTTTCGGCTGTCAGGCGCAGAGAGTGCAATTCCACGATGACATGGGGGTTGATGCGGGCGATCGCTATTTTAGCACTCTCGCCTTTCGACGTTCCAATGGCACCCGTATCGTGGATGACCTGACGCTGCAGGTTGGAAAGCGATACGGTATCGTCATCGACGATGCCAAGCGTGCCGACTCCCGCCGCCGCAAGGTATTCCAGCACCGGTGCGCCGAGACCGCCGGCACCAAGCACGAGCACACGGGCACGTTTCAGCTTCTGCTGACCCGGCCCGCCGATTTCCGGCAGCACGAGATGGCGCGCGTAGCGTTCAAGTTCTTCGTCGGAAAGGGCAGGGGTGCTCATGCGCTGACCATACCGTCCCGCCTGGCGGTTGTCAGGCGTCAGCGGTTGGCACAACAGCACCGTGATCGACACTGAGGAATTGCGCGCGACCAAGCAGGCTGGAAAACAACGCAGCGTCGGTGCCGGTCATGAACGCCTGGCAATTCAGCTCTTCAAGGATCGAAAACAGCGCCGCGCGCCGGCCGGCATCAAGATGTGCCGCGATCTCATCGAGCAGCAAAATTGGGGTGAGGCCGGACATTTCGCCGGTAAGGCGCGCATGCGAGAGCACCAGTCCGACCAGCAATGCCTTTTGCTCGCCTGTCGAGCAAAGTTCGGCCGGCATTGCCTTCGGACGGTGCTTTACCAGCAGATCCGTCCGATGCGGGCCATCCAGCGTGCGGCCGGCGGCGCGGTCGCGTTCACGCCCGTTGGCCAGCGCGCGCCGGAATTTTTCTTCCAGTTCGACGGCTGGCATGGTGCCGATCTCGGTTTCCAGTTCGCCGGCCAGTTCGATGTCGGCTTGTGGGAAAGGTCCGTCACCCGGCAGTTTCTCGATCATGGCCGACAGCAGCCGCACCATTTCGCTGCGGGCAGCGGCAATCGCAACACCGGTTTCCGCCATCTGTGTTTCGATCGCTTCGAACCAGGCACTGTCGCGCGTGCCTTCGGCGAGCAGCCGGTTACGGCCGCGCATGGCTTTCTCATAATCCAGCGCGCGCTGGCCGTGGCTCCCGTCGATCGCCAACACCAACCGGTCGAGGAAGCGGCGGCGATCGCCGGCAGGCCCTGTGAACAATGCATCCATGGCCGGCGTCAGCCAGACGACGCGCAACCATTCCAGCATGTCTTCGGCCGAACGGGCCGTCGCGCCATTGATACGGACGCGACGGCCGCCTTCGCCGGGCGTCTCGCCACCTGTTATGCCGGTGCCGATGTCGGCCTCTCCAGAGGGGCCGCCGAGGCGAACATGCAGTGCGAAGCCACCATCACCGCCGTCGCGGGCGACATCGCCATAGGGTGCGCGGCGCAGGCCACGCCCCGGCGTGAGAAAGGAAATCGCCTCAAGCAGGTTGGTCTTGCCGGCACCGTTGTCGCCGCTGAAGACGACTGCGCCCGGCTTCAGCTCAAGCGACAGCGCTGCATAGTTGCGGAAATTGGTGAGCGTGAGCCGGGTGAGGTGGGTCTGTGCGCGGCTTGCGCCTTCCCGGCTCTCTTCGCTTGTCATGGGATCAAGACAATGCGCGCGACTACACGCGCATCGGCATCAGCACGTAGAGCGCGTTCTCGTCGCTGGTGTCATGGATCAAGGTGGGCGAACCGGCATCCGCCAGCATGAACCTGGCCTCGCCACCGCTGAGTTGAGCGGCGACATCCAGCAGGTAGCGCGCGTTGAAACCGATCTCGATCGGCTCGGCGGTGTAGTCCGCCGCCAGTTCTTCGGTGGCGCTGCCGGAATCGGGATTGTTGACCGCCAGCGTAACTTGGCCGTCCGAGATCGAGAGCTTTACCGCACGCCCTCGCTCAGAGGAAATGGTGGAGACACGGTCAACGGCGGCCGCGAAACTCTGCCGATCGATGACCAGCTTCTTGTCGTTGCCGGTCGGGATGACGCGCTGGTAGTCGGGGAAGGTGCCGTCGATCAGCTTCGATGTGAGGACCACGCTGCCGATGGTGAGGCGTATCTTGGTATCGGAAAGCTCGGTCGTAACCGCCACATCCGGATCATCCACCAGCTTTTGCAACTCGCTGACGGTCTTTCGCGGGATGATGATGCCTGGCATTCCTTCAGAACCCGCCGGCGCGTCCATCTCGGCGCGCGCGAGGCGATGGCCGTCGGTCGCAACGGAACGCAGCTTCAACTTACCGCCCACCTCATGCGTGTGCAGGAAGATGCCGTTGAGATAGTAGCGGGTCTCTTCGGTCGAGATTGCGAACTGCGTCTTGTCGATCAGGCGCTTGAGCGCCGTCGCATCCAGTCGGAAGATGTGTGAGAAGGACCCGGCCGACAGTTCGGGAAAGTCGGACTGCGGCAGGCATTGCAGCCGGAAGCTGGAGCGGCCGGAGATGACGGTCATGGCGTTGCCGTCCTCATCCGTCTTCAGCATGACCTCGGCGCCGTCCGGCAACTTGCGCACGATGTCATAGAGCAGATGCGCCGGCACCGTCGTGGCGCCTGCCTGCTCGACCTTGGCTGCGGCTGCCTCGGTCACTTCCAGATCAAGGTCGGTTGCCTTCATTTCCAGGCTGCCGCCCTCGGCCATCAACAGCACGTTGGATAAGATCGGGATAGTGTTGCGGCGCTCGACCACGCGATGAACGTGGTTGAGGGATTTCAGGAGATTGGACCGTTCGAGGATAACACGCATGACGATGAAGGCTCGCTTGAATGACTTTCGAGGTTCCGTGGTACGGCGCCCCGCGAAAGGTCTGAACACATTCAGATTCTGGCCAAGCTGACAGGAAAAACCCCTTGAAGGCAAGCCCGCGGGACCGGCAGCGAACGGTTCCGCGGGCTTTGTCGGGGATAACGGCAGATGGTGGACGGCTTCGTTGCCGCCCAGCCGCGTCAGGCCTGGTCGTTGATCAGCCGGCGGAGCAATTCGAGTTCCTGTGCCAGCGTGTTGTCGGCGCCGGACAAATCCTCGATCTTGCGGACGGCATGGAGAACCGTGGTGTGGTCGCGGCCGCCGAACCTGCGGCCAATTTCCGGCAGCGAGCGCGGGGTAAGTACCTTGGAAAGATACATCGCCACTTGCCGCGGCTTGACAATGGTGCGGGTACGCCTGTTCGACAGGAGTTCCGTCTTCGAGACGTTGTAGTGACGTGCAACTATGCGCTGGATGTCCTCGATGCGTACGCGCTTGGGTTCGCCTGTGCGGTAGATGTGACCGAGGATTTCGTCGATGCGGTCGATGGTGATCTGCGGCTCGAACGACTGCCGGAAGAGCAACTGGTTGAAGGCACCCTCCAGCTCGCGGCCAGAGCCTGTCACGGTGCGGGCGACATGGTCGAGAATCTCGTCGGTGATGTTGAGCGAGGCGTCGTCCTGCTTGGCGGTGGCCAGGCGCTGCTTCAGCATGGCGAGCCGCATGGAGTAATCAGGCGCAGCCATTTCGAGTGCGACCCCGCCGTTGAGGCGCGAGCGGACACGCGGCTCCAGCGATTCCAGCTCGGATGGCGGCCGGTCGGCGGCAACCACCACCTGTTTGGCGCTGTCGAGCAGCATGTTGATGAGGTGGCAGAACTCGTGCTGGATCGACTTGCCCTGCAGGAACTGCATGTCGTCGATGATCAACAGGTCGATGTCGCGCAACTGCTCCTTGAGGGTGAGCGCGTTGTTATCGCGGATCGCGGTGGCGAAGCGCCACATGAAGTATTCAGCAGTCAGGTAAACGACACGCGACTTCGGATTCTGGCGCAGCGACTCTGCCGCGATCGCCTGCAGAAGATGCGTCTTGCCCAGCCCCACAGTGGCGTGGAGGAACAGCGGGTTGAAACGCACTGCACTCGAAGCGGACTCGGCAACGGCACGCGCCGCAGCGAAAGCCACGCGGTTCGATGGACCTTCGACGAACGAGCCGAAGGTGTAGCGCGGGTCGAGCGGTGAGCCGAGCACGTTCTGGCGGAAGTCCGGTTCGACGGCCGCACCGCGAGTCAGCGGAGCACGTTCCTGCTTGCCAGCGCCCAAAATGGTGCCAGAAGACAGCGTGGTCTGTGCCTGCTTGGCGACCTTGCGCAGTGGCGCGGTCTCCAGGTCCGGGACGGTGTGGCGCGTGGCACTGCGCACGACCACCTCAACCTTGAGGATGCCGGCTTCTTCCTGCTTCCACAGCTCGGTGATGACGTCGAGATAGTGGCCGTTGATCCAGGAACGCAGAAATGCGGTCGGCACCGACATGCGGGCGATGCCCTTGGAGAGCTCGACAAGCTTCATGCGACCGAACCAGCTGGAATAGACCTCGCTGCCGAGGCGCGCCTTCAGCTGTGCCCTGATGCGCTCGAAGCGCTGTTCGGCCTCATTGCTTGCAGCCATAGCGCCTTCTCCGACGATGTCTCCGGAAAAAGGAAAGCTGCCGCCGAGCTCCCTGTTTGTGCCACTGTGTATCATTCAGATCCTCGTTCCTTGTCTGACTTGCACCGGCGGGCCGATCTTCGCGGCCTTCTGCCGGTATCCATACCTCCCACGGTTCCAGCCGCCGCTGACTGGAGACGCGGTATCGTGCGGGTAGGGCAAACGGCCCCAGCGATGCAATCCGAAGCGACAAGACAAAACGAACCCACCTGGCGAAATGCCAGTTGCGTCCGACCTGCCATGCCCTGTTAACCCCGGTCCCCACTACGCATCGAAAGGACAAACCCAGTCTTTCACGGAATTGCTTCCGCGTTGCAGATTTCGCCTGTTTTTGGGCTAGGTCGAGAGCCTAACGGCCCGCCCCTCTCGATGACCAGACATTACAGAAATCGCTGTGGAAAGGGCAAGGCCGGGTCTAACGGATTTTTAACGAATCTGGCTACCATCGAGGGGCATTTTAGCGTCCTTACACGTGCCTCCCATGGCAAAGTTCTTGTGATTCAAACCCTTTTCCGACGAATATGAAAAAGGGTAGCTGGCGCGAAATAATTTTTAAAAAATCGCTTGACATTGAGTTCTTCCCGAAGCCCGGCTGGTGATGTGAACAAGCTGTGGACAATCCCGCGTCGGACTTCGCTAACCTACTGAAGTTAAATGATTATTTATGCCGGAAGGAATTGGGTTGCGGTTTGAGGCCCCCATCCGGAACAAAGATGCCGGCAAAGTTCCCGACATGTTCGATAATTGCCGCAACGGCAGTTATAGGACGTTCATTTCAAGTCATTGCCGGCAAACGAAAAAACCCGACGCATGAGCGCCGGGTTCTCAGAATTTCGTGATGCCTGGTGGGCTTAGGCCGACAGCGTCTTCAGGCGCTGAGCAAGGCGTGAAACCTTGCGGGAGGCCGTGTTCTTGTGCACAACGCCCTTGGTGGCGGCGCGCATCAATTCCGGCTGGGCATCCTTGAAGGCTGCCTCGGCGGCAACCTTGTCGCCAGCCGCCAGCGCTTCTTCCATCTTGCGCACATAGGTACGCACGCGGGACCGGCGGTTCTTGTTCACTGCCGCACGACGGGCGATCTTGCGCGTAGCCTTCTTGGCCGACGAGGTATTGGCCATACTGCCTCTCTTTTATCTCTATGGTAAGCGTTTGCGGCATGCCGCAGGGCGCAAAAAAACGGATGGGCAGCAACAGGGCCGCCTCAGTCGTGGCGGCTTATAGTTCAGCTTTTTCGGCGCGTCAACGCCGTAGGCTCGCATTTTCCGTGCATTGATCGCCTCAACCGTTGGTGAAGTTGGCCTTTCGCTTCTCGGCGAAAGCAGCCATGCCTTCCTTTTGGTCATCGAGTGCGAACATTGAATGGAAAACGCGCCTTTCGAATCGCAAACCTTCGGCAAGCGTCGTCTCGTAGGAGCGGTTTACGGCTTCCTTGGCCATCATGACGGCTGGCAGGGAGAAGTCGGCGATCTTGGTTGCGGCCTTCAGCGCTTCATCGATGAGCTCGGCCGCTGGGACGACACGCGAAACGAGGCCGCAACGTTCCCCTTCGGCAGCATCCATCATGCGTCCCGTCAGCACCATGTCCATGGCCTTGGACTTGCCAACGAAACGTGTCAGCCGCTGGGATCCTCCCATGCCGGGCATGACACCGAGCGTGATTTCCGGCTGGCCGAACTTGGCGTTGTCGGCAGCGATGATGAAGTCGCACATCATGGCGAGCTCGCAGCCGCCACCCAGCGCATAGCCGGCAACGGCCGCGATCAGCGGCTTGCGGGCGCGGGTGAGTTCCTCCCAGCCGACGAAGAAGTCCTGCATGAAGGCCTCGACATAGGTCTTGGTCTGCATTTCCTTGATATCAGCACCCGCGGCGAAAGCCTTTTCGGACCCGGTGATGACCATGGCTCCGATGTCAGTATCGGCCTCGAAAACTTTCACCGCCCCGAGGATATCAGCGAGCACCTGCGAATTCAGCGCATTCAGCGCCTTCGGCCGGTTCAGCGTGATCAACCCGACCTTGCCGCGGGTTTCGGCGATGATGGTTTCATAGGCCATGGCTCGGTCTCCTCGTTGCGGTGAGACCCGTCTAACCTACTCCTGACAGGAGCGGCAATAGAAGGTGGAACGGCCGCTCTGTACAATCCGTTCGATATGGCCGCCACAGCCCGGCTTGGAGCAGGGCTCGCCCTCGCGGTCGTAGACGGCGAAGGAGTGCTGGAAGTAACCCAGTGAGCCATCGGTCTGCACATAGTCCTTCAGCGAAGAGCCACCGGCTGCGATCGCGTCAGCGATAACAGAGCGTACCGCCTCGGCCAGTTTCTCGCTCTGCTCCTTCGCTTTCTTACTGATACCGGCAATCGTGCCAGCCGCGCGCGTCGGCGAAAGGCCGGCGCGCCACAGCGCTTCCGCAACATAGATGTTGCCAAGGCCTGCGATCAGCCGTTGATCGAGTAGCGCTGCTTTCAGAGGCGTCTTGCGGCCCTCGAACAGGGAGGCTAGCAACGGGCCGTCCAGCGTATTGCCCGTGGGCTCGACACCAAGGTCTTTGAGCATCGGGTGTTCACTGGCTGCGCCTTCGCCGAACAGCATGAAGCCAAAGCGACGAGGATCGTTGAACACGACACGCGCTTCGCCGCCGGCCGCCGGCTCGAGATGGAACACGACATGGTCATGTGTCACGGCCTTCGAGCGCTCGTGGTGGAAGTCGCCCGGAATATCGGTGTCGTTGGGTTGTTCGATGCGGAATGAGCCGGACATGCCGAGATGACAGATCAGCAACGGCCCGTCTTCCACATGCATGGTCAGATATTTGGCGCGTCGGCCGAGTGCAGTGATCAGCCGGCCTTCAAGCCGTTCAACGAAATGATCAGGAAAGGGAAAGCGTAGATCCGGGCGGCGCGCTTCCACGGCAATGATGCGAGCGCCCTCCATGACCGGCTGCAATCCGCGCCGGACGGTTTCGACTTCTGGTAACTCAGGCATGGCCGCCAAGCTCAGCGAGGAAAGATGTGCCGTGGCGGCCGGGCGCCAGGCGGAGATGTTCGGCTACCGTCTCGCCGATGTCGGCAAACGTCAGCCTGAGTCCGATGTCGCCGCCCTCAAGGCCGGGGGCAATGCCGATCACCGGGATCCGCTCGCGCGTGTGGTCCGTGCCGCGCCATGTCGGATCGTTGCCATGGTCGGCGGTCAGGATGAGCAGATCGCCGGTTTGCAGCTTCGCCAGCGCTTCCGGGAGGCGCTTGTCAAAGGCTTCCAGCGCAGCAGCATAGCCGGCCACGTCGCGGCGATGACCGAACTCTGTATCGAAATCGACGAAGTTGGCGAAGACGAAATCACCGTCTCTGGCGTCGTCGATGGCGGTAAGCGCTTTGTCGAACATCGCCATGTTGCCGGGAGCTTTGCGCACTTCTGAAATGCCGCGATGGGCAAAGATATCGCCGATCTTGCCCACGGCGATGACCTGGCTGCCCCGTGCCGTCAGCCGGTCGAGAAGAGTGGGTTCGGGTGGGGGCACGGAAAAGTCGCGACGGTTGGGTGTACGGCTGAACGTGGCTGCGGTTTCGCCGACGAAAGGGCGGGCAATGACGCGGCCGATACTCAGCGGGTCGACCAATCGCCGCACGACCTTGCAGAAATCATACAGCCGTTCGAGGCCGAAGCGATCTTCATGCGCAGCGATCTGCAGCACGGAGTCCACGGACGTGTAGCAGATTGGCTTGCCGGTACGGATGTGTTCTTCGCCGAATTGTTCAATCACGCCGGTACCCGATGCATGCCGGTTGGCGAGAATGCCCGGCACTTTGCCATCGCGGATCATCGCTTCGGTGAGCGAGGCGGGAAAGGTGGGGATGGTGTCTGGAAAGTAGCCCCAATCAAAACGAACGGGCAATGCGGCGATCTCCCAATGGCCGGATGGCGTGTCCTTGCCGCTGGAGACTTCCTGCGCAGCACCATGGAAAGCGCCCGGACTGACAGCGGCGCCAGGGAAGGCGAAGCCGGTGGCGGTCCTGGCGGCGCGACCGAGGCCGAGTGCAGCCATATTGGGAACGGCGAGTGGTCCGCTGCGCAAGCCTTCCCGGTCGGCTTTGCCTGTGGCGCACGCCTCGGCGATGTGGCCAAAGGTATCGGCGCCAGTATCGCCGTATTTTTCTGCGTCGGCAGCGCCGCCGATGCCGAAGGAATCCAAAACGAAGATGAAAGCGCGCGCCATTCGAGCCTGTCGGTTTATTGTGTCGGCCAAGACATAGGATTGCACAACGGCGTTGGCAATTCGGAAACCAAACGGCAATGGCTTTCGTCGACAATGGCGGAAGCGGCTCTTCGGCGAAGCCGGATTCTAAACCCCGGAAGACCAGTTCCGATGCTACGCCATTTTTGTTTCTTGGGCTTTTGGAAGATCGCAGCTGCAGCGGCACTTTTGACAACCGCGATGTCGTCTGCGCGTGCAGACTGGCGCGATGACATCGGCACGTTCCGAATTGGTATCATTGCGGAGCCCGGCGCAGGCAACACGGTACCTGGCTTGTCAACCTTGACCAAAGCCTATTCCATGGCGCTTGGCATGAAGGTCGAATTCTTGGTCGCGCCGGACTACGCGACCCTCATCGAGGCGCAGGCCGCCGGCCGTGTCGAATATGCAATCTATTCCGCTCTGGCCTACGCAGCCGCATCCGACCGTTGCGGCTGTGTCGAGCCGCTCGTTGCTCCGATAGACGGCGACGGGGCGACTGGTATCCGTTCAATCTTGATCACTCGGGACGGAAAGGTGCCGTCCCCGCAGGCCATGGCCGCACATCGCATCGCGGCAGGGCCAACGGAAAGTGTTGCAGGCTGGCTGTTGCCACTGGCCGAGCTTGCACCCGATCGTGTTCTATTTTCGCAAGCCAGCCCATTTCTTGAGCAAGTACCTTCCGCTTTGGCCGCGGAGGCGATGCTGGTGACGGAGAAAGCCGATGCCGTCTTTGGCTGGATGCCGTCTGGCCGAGACGACGGCGAAGGCGCAACGAGCGGTACAATTGCCAGGCTGACGGAAGCAGGTGTGCCGGCAAGTTCGCTTCAAGTGATCTGGCAGTCGAGCCTGCTGCGCTATGGACCCCACGTCGTGTTGAAGAACCTCGATCCCGAAGCCAAACGGAGGCTTGGTGTCTTCCTGACCAATCTCAAAGGACAGACACCCGAAACATATGGCCTGCTGGAGCCCAAGCATTCCGGCGGTTTCGTCGCGGTCAGTCACCATGACTATGCAACAGCCGAGACGATTCTGCGCGAGATTACGCAAACGAAGCTCGACGCCCCTCAAGGAAATGAGGAGCCTGCGCCCTAGCAGTCGGAACAGTCGAGTTTCGACACTGTACGGGGACGAAGCAGATAACTTTCACCCATCGCGATATTGTTGAAGGCGTCCGTCAGGCCCAGCGTCCTTTGGCCGTCGGTCGCCCAGACGATCAGCGGCTTGTAACCCAGATTGCTATCTACCTTGACCAGGAATGTATTCTCGATGGCCAGCGCCTGTGGAATGGCAACTTCCGTATCTTTGACAAGACCTGCGCCAAAAGTGCCGTTGTCCAACTTGAGTGACCAGGCGACTTTTGCTTTCGGCGTCGCCCCTGTGGTCAATTGCAAGCCGGTGACCGTGATCGTGGGCTTGGAGCGGGCATAGGGCAGCAATGTGGTCTGCCCGATATTCATAATGCCTTGAATTTCAGCCTTGGTGATCGAGCTTCCGGGGTTTTGCGCGACAAGATCAGCCACCATGCTGCCGAGGCGGCTTACTTTTTTATTGACCTCAATCCCCTGCGACGCCTCCATCGTCACGAAGTACATGATGAGCAGAACAGGCGCGAGAAGCGCGAACTCGACGGCAGCGACGCCGCGCCGATCCTTGCCAAACCTCTTCGCCTTTGTCGAAAGCGTCTCGGTTGCCAACCATTCCAATGCTTTGAACAGCATCTTGTTTCCCTTGCCCGGTTCAGTTGGCGGTCATTTACCGAAAGGCTCATTTACCCATGTATTGGTAGCGTAATGCAGTGTGGTTCCGTCTTTAAAGTTCGCCATTGATTTTGCTAAGAAATCTGTGATGACCGGCCATTTGTAGAAAACGCGCAGCATGTTGATGCTGGTCTCAGGGCCGGCCTCGGCGACGAATTGTTTTGTGTCTTGTGCTGCGCCCTTCATCAGCACAATTTTCTCCCTGTCGTCGGAAATTTTGTAGCCGTAGGTCGCGGCTTCGACGAAGGTTGTGGGCGTACGCAGGTCTATGAACAGGCCCGGGCAGTCTTTGCTGACGATAATCTTGAGCTGCGGACAGATCGCGTCCTTCAAGCGAGCGGTGGTTACTTCCCCTGGCGGCAGCCGGCCCGTGCGCAATTGGCGCGCCAGATCGTCGGTCGCGTTGATAAGCACTTCCTGGCCGGCAAAAGAGATGCAGCTTTCCAGGATCGCGAAGACGAGCAGGGAGAAGGGGATGGCAAGAGCCGCGAATTCTATTGCCGTGCTGCCGCGCCGATCCCGCGCGAAACGAGCGAGAAAGCCAGAACGCCGCATTGCGCGCGCCTTGCCGTCGCGGTTGCCTTCTTGCCCCATGACACCTGGAATCCCTAAGCCGAGCCCGCTGGAAGCCTAGACGAAACCCGTTGAGGGCCCGTTTTATTGACATGTAAAGTACAAGACGAAGTCTTTACTTGAGCTTAACCAGCCGGATGGTCGGGTGCTCCCAAGCTGCCTACTGACCGGCATTCATTTCGGTCTCGGAAATCTTCTCGGCATCGGTCTTTGTCGCGCTTTCGCAGTAGGGCGTGCACGACATAGTTTGTACCTGCGAGCGCCGGTAGATGCGCACCGACGTGACGCCCTGCCTTACCACCGTGATCTGTTCATCGAGGATAGGGCTACCCTGTTGGTCAAGCGCGACGAGATTGGTGACGCCGAACCCCTTGCCGGTGAGCACGATCGTGGAAGCATCCTGTACGGCAGCGTCGGCGATCGCGGAATTTCCCACGACCACCGTATCAGCCGCCCGCGGCAGTTTCACGATCTTGGCCTGGTTCATGGTTACCTCGATGCCAACGCCTGCCTCGCTGGGCAAGGCGAAGATCGCGGTGGCAAATGCCGCGGCCACGATCAGCGGTTTCGACACGGGCATCTCGGTCTCCGACACGGCAAAAGTCAAAAAGAATATGAACGAGATTGGTGAACCAAGGGTTAAATGTCGCTCAGCGCCACCCGCCGACGGAATGCAGCCCCCGAATTGTCAGGCAGCTAAACCAGGCCCATGCCAAGAATGTCGCATTTTCTGGATACGGCTCATCGATCCTTAACGCAGTTGGCGTAGATACTGTCGGCATCGAAATTACTTTCCGCGGCAGGCCATGCTCGTAGCGCTGATCTTTGTCGTCTTTCCCTTCTGCATGCTGTTCGCTGCAATCTCGGACATGCTGTCCATGACGATTGCCAATCGTGTCTCTGCGTTGCTGGTGGCAACCTTTGTGATCGTTGCACCGCTGACCGGCATGGACTGGACGGTCTTTGGTCTGCATCTGGCGGCGGGTCTTCTTGTTCTATGCGCGACCTTCGTGCTCTTTGCATTGGGCGGAATGGGCGGCGGCGATGCCAAACTGCTCGCGGCCACGTCGGTTTGGATGGGGCTTAACATGACCCTCCTACAGTATCTCGTGATCGCCTCCATCATGGGCGGCATACTGACGATCGCCATTCTCGCCTATCGGAAATCGCCGTTGGCAATGATAACGAGTCAGAACGCTTTTCTGCGCCATTTCGCTGACGAGAAAGTCGGCGTGCCATATGGCATAGCGTTGGGTGTCGGTGGTTTGGTGGCGTTCCCGGAAACACCGCTTGCGCTGTGGGCGCTGGAAAGGCTGTCGGCATAGCCCATGGCACCGATCGCTGTCTTTTCGGACCAATAGATTAGAACTCCATTAACCATAATTTGACGATTTCCAACGCACAGTCCGGCGTGGCTAGGTGGTTTGTCAGGGTGGAATGGGGCTATGCCGGCATCCCGGTTGATTATTTTAAGTGTGGCGGTGGCCGCTGCGGGCGGCGCTGGCTATGTCGCCAAGAACCTGGCTGTCCCGCCGGCACCTCAGATCGTTGAAGCCGGTCCCCAACAGCCGGCGATTGCGCTGGAAGACGTGCTGGTTCTTAGCGCCGATGTTGCGATGGGAAGCCCGCTGGAGACCAGCATCAAATGGGAAGCCTGGCCGGCTGATGGCGTGAATCCCAACTTCATCACTCGCGCTGCGGATCCCGAGGCTGTCGACAAACTCAAGAGCTCTGTCGCCCGTGTGGCCATGTACGCTGGCGAGCCTCTCCGCCGTTCCAAGCTGATTGGCGAAGGGCAGAGCTTCATGTCGTCCATTCTCCCAGCGGGCACGCGGGCCGTGGCGACGGCAATTGCCGCTGACACGTCCGCGGGCGGCTTCATCCTGCCAAACGATTATGTCGACGTCATCATGACCAAAAAGACAGACCCGGCGAATGGCGGTGGCGGTGGTTTTACGACCGAAACCATCCTGAAGAATATTCGCGTCCTGGCAATCGACCAGACCATCCAGGAAGACGAAGAAGGCAAGAAGACCCGCGTCGGCCAGACAGCGACCCTGGAACTCACGCCGCAGCAGGCCGAGATCATCACCGTGGCGCAACAGATGGCAGATCGGCTGACGCTTGCGCTGCGTTCGATCAAGGACACCCAGGAGAAGGTAGCGGGAGAAGCCGATTACCTTGTCTCGGGCAACGGACGGCGCGGCACGGTGCGCCTCATCAAATCGGGCGAAGTTTCCGAAGTGGGAGCAAGGAAATGAGGGCGAACGCCAAATCCCGGGTCGCTGCCATCCTTGCCGCCGGCCTGATGCTTGTCGGTGTCGGGGTGATGGGTTCGATCGAAGTGCAGGCCGCTGGCACCAAGGCACGCGTCGGCAATACAGCCGCCGGCCAACGTATCAAGCTCGGCCTCAACAAATCGATCGTCATCGATCTGCCGAACGATGCTTACGACATCCTGGTTGCCAATCCGACCGTGGCCGACGCGGTGACACGGACGTCGCGCCGTATCTATCTGTTCGGCAAGGCGGTGGGCGAAACCAACATCTTCGTCTTCGGCCCGAATGGCGAGCAGATCGTCAGTCTCGATCTTGCCGTCGAACGCGATGTGGCTGGGCTGGAGGATTACCTCAAGCGGTTCATTCCCAATTCCGACATCAAGGTGGAACTGCTCAACGACAACGTCGTCCTGACCGGTACCGTCGACACGCCGCTCGATGCCAAACGTGCGGTCGATCTCGCCACCATCTTCGTGACGGGTGGTGAGGCGACCACTGGCCAATATTCGCAGACGGCCGTGGGTGGCTCGCGCGACGGCGGGGTGGATATCAACAACCCCGACCAGACTCGCCAGAAGAGCCAGATCGTCAATCTGTTGCAGATTATGGGCGACGATCAGGTGACGCTGAAGGTGACGGTGGCAGAAGTAAGCCGATCTGTCATGAAGCAGCTCGGCGTCAATATGGTCGGCAATGGCGGCTCGAATGGTATTACTTGGAGCGCGCTGGGAGAAAACTATCCTGGTTTGGGCAAGCCGCTGTCTGGCTCGGGCTTCAACCTTGGGTCATCGTCCCTGAAGGCCTATGTCAATGCCATGGAGCAAGCCGGTGTCATGAAGACATTGGCTGAGCCTACATTAACGGCAGTGTCTGGCGAGAAGGCAACATTTAGAGTTGGTGGCGAATACAATCTGCTCAACGGCGCCGACAGCGAAAAGCAGGACGATGGGAGCTACAAAAGAAAGTACGAGTTCAAGACGATCGAATACGGCATCGGACTTGAGTTTCAACCGGTGGTGTTGTCTGCCGGCCGCATCAGTTTGAAAGTCAGAACCTCCGTTTCCGAGCCTACGACCGAGGCGTCAATCTCTTTGAATGACTCGAACATGATCTCGATCCGAAAGAGATTGGCGGACACGACCGTTGAACTCCCCTCCGGTGGTTCGATGATGATCGCTGGTCTCGTGCGCGACGACATCCGCCAAGCTGTCAACGGTCTTCCAGGGCTTTCGAAGATTCCTGTGCTTGGCGCGCTCTTCCGTAGCCGAGACTTCGTCCGCAATGAAAGCGAACTGGTTGTCATCATCACGCCCTACTTGGCCCGGCCGGTTGCGCGCAATGACCTCAGCAAGCCGGACGACAACTTCAGCGCCGCCAGCGATGGCGCAGGCATGTTTCTTGGCCGCGTCAACCGTGTCTACGGCACCATGCAGACCGATAAACCAGCCGGCCGCTATCACGGCGTCGTCGGTTTCATCTACAAATAAGCAGGGAACGGATATGTCTCACTCGGCAATCATCGAAGCCCCGCGGAACGTACTCCGAAGCAGGGCAACAAGGTTGGCTATGCCGGTTGTCCTGATCGCTGCGGCATTGCTCGGCGGCTGCGCCAATCGCGACAGCGTCACGGTTGGTGCGATCCCCGACGACTATCGCACCAATCACCCGATCATGATCTCGCAGCAGGACAAGACGCTGGATATTCCTGTTGGCGCAAGTGACCGGGGGGTAACCCGTGCCCAAAGCCAGTCCTTGCTCGGGTTCCTCGACGGCTATGACCGTAGCGCTGGATCAGTGCTGACCATCTCCGTACCGTCCGGTTCAGCGAATGAGACCGCCGCACAGTCTACAGCACGAAGCTTCGCCAAGATCGCGGCTTCCAACGGTATTCGTCGTGATCGCATCGCCTTCATTTCTTACGATGCCGGCACAGCCGATGTCGCAGCCCCAGTGCGTGTGACCTATTCGGCGATGCGAGCACATACCGACAAATGCGGCCGCTGGTCGGCTGATATCGCTGATACGAGCGACAACAAGCACTACACCAATTTCGGTTGTTCCTATCAAAACAACCTCGCCGCGCAGATTGCCAATCCGAACGATTTCCTTGGGCCGCGTCAGCAGACGCCGGTCGATGCGACGCGTCGCGGAGCAGTCATTGACGGATATCGGAAGGTGCCATTCTACACGCCGACGCCGCGCACCGAAGTCAACTACTGACGGCCGGGGATCGCAGAGGGCAAAAGAACATGACCAATCTCGCCTACGATCCTTCTGCCGAAGACGGCGATGTTTCGCATCAGGATATCGCTGCGATGCAATCATTGCGGCCCGTCCCACGCATTTCCGTTCAAGCCTTTTGCGAGACGGAGGGCGTGGCCAATCCGATCGAACGTGCGGGGCAGGACAGGCGCATGGCCAAGGCTCATCTGAAGGTTCATATGGGTGGCATTTCGACGGCGATCGATTTCTATCATTCGGCGCCAACCCCCAACCTGATCGTGCTGGAAACGCGTGCCGAGCCCAAGGAAATGCTGGAACAACTCGGCGAGTTGGCCGAATACTGTGATCCATCGTCGAAGGTGGTGGTGATTGGCCACTACAACGACGTCGGCCTCTACCGGGAACTGATCCGTTCCGGCATTTCGGAGTATGTCGTCGCGCCAGTCTCGATGGCCGATATCATTGCCGTTATTGCCTCGATTTTCGTCGATCCGGAAGCTGAGCCAATCGGCCGCTCCATTGCCTTCGTTGGCGCCAAGGGCGGTGTCGGTTCTTCCACCATCGCCCACAACGTTGCCTGGGCCGTCTCGTCGTTGTTCAAGTCGGAAGTCGTTGTGGCCGATCTGGACCTGGCCTTCGGCACAGCGAACATCAATTTCGATCAGGATCCGGCGCAAGGCATCGCCGAAGCAGTGTTTTCGCCCGAGCGCATCGACGAGGTCTATCTCGATCGCCTGCTTGCGCAATGCGCCGAACATCTCTCGTTGCTGGCAGCGCCTTCGACGCTGGATCGTGTGTACGATTTCGAGCCGGAGGCCTTCAGCCAGATCATCGATACCGCGCAGCGCACCGCGCCTCTGCTGGTTCTGGATGTGCCCCATATCTGGAGCGGCTGGAGTAAGAACACGCTGATCAAGGCCGATGAGATCGTCATCACCGCGACACCGGAGCTGGCGAATCTGCGCAACGCCAAGAACATGGTAGACATGCTGAAGCGGCTAAGGCCGAACGATCCTGCCCCAAAGCTGATCCTCAATCAGGCAGGTGTGCCAAAGCGCCCGGAAATCTCTGCCAATGATTTTGCCGAGCCGCTTGGCATCACACCGATGGCAGTCATTCCCTTCGAGCCGCTGCTGTTCGGCAATGCCGCCAACAACGGTCGCATGCTGGGCGAAATGGACGCCAAGAATCCGGTCGTCGGCACAATCAAGGAGATCGCTCATGTGCTGACGGGCCGTAGTGAGCTCAAGACGAAGAAGAAAGCGGGCTTCGGAAGCATTCTTGGCAAGTTCAGACGCAACAAGAAATAACCGCCTCGGGGCGGAGTGGGTAGCGGATCATGTTTGGTAAGAGAGGCGGTGACGACGGTGGCCGGGCAATGCCGGAATTCCGGCAGCTTGCTCCTGCGCCGTCGGAAGTTGCGGTAGCGCCCCGCCCGTCTGCGCCGATCGCGCCGCAGCAGGCGCCGACATCGGCAGCCCCGCCGGCACGGCGGGCAATAGAAGCCCCTTCCATCGCTGCCGAAACCAAACGGGCTCCACGCGAGCGCAGCGAGAGCTACTACGACACCAAGAGCCAGGTTTTCTCGGCGCTTATCGATACCATCGATTTGTCACAGCTGGCCAAACTCGATCCCGAAAGCGCGCGCGAGGAAATACGCGATATCGTCAATGATATCATCGCGATTAAAAATTTCGCGATGTCGATCGCCGAGCAGGAAGACCTGCTCGAGGACATCTGCAACGATGTTCTGGGCTATGGTCCGCTCGAGCCGCTGCTGGCACGTGATGACATCGCCGATATCATGGTGAACGGCTCCCGCAATGTCTACATCGAAGTCAATGGACGGGTTGAGACGACTGGCATCCGCTTCCGCGACAACCAGCAGCTCCTGAACATCTGCCAGCGCATCGTTTCCCAGGTCGGTCGCCGCGTGGATGAATCCTCACCCATATGCGATGCCCGTTTGCCGGATGGTTCACGCGTCAACGTCATCGCACCGCCGCTTGCGATCGATGGTACCGCATTGACCATCCGCAAATTCAAGAAGGACAAGCTCACCCTGGACCAGCTCGTCCGCTTCGGCGCGATTTCGCCGGAAGGTGCGGAAGTCCTCAAGATCATCGGCCGCGTTCGCTGCAATGTTGTGATTTCCGGTTCGACTGGTTCCGGCAAGACAACGCTGCTCAATTGCCTGACCAACTATGTCGACCGCGAAGAGCGGGTTATCACCTGCGAGGATTCGGCCGAATTGCAACTCCAGCAACCACATGTGGTGCGCCTGGAAACCCGTCCGCCCAATCTCGAAGGTGAGGGCGAGGTGACCATGCGCGATCTGGTCAAGAACTGCCTGCGCATGCGGCCGGACCGGATCATCGTCGGCGAGGTGCGCGGGCCGGAGGTCTTTGACCTCCTGCAGGCCATGAACACCGGTCACGACGGCTCGATGGGCACGATCCACTCCAACAGCCCACGCGAATGTTTGAACCGCATGGAATCCATGATTGCGATGGGCGGCTACTCACTGCCGCAGAAGACAGTTCGCGAAATCATCGTTGGTTCTGTGGATGTCATCATCCAGGCCGCACGCCTGCGTGACGGCTCGCGCCGCATCACCCACATCACCGAGGTGATCGGTATGGAGGGCGATGTGGTCATCACGCAGGACCTAGTCCTCTACAACATCAAAGGCGAAGACATGAACGGAAGGCTCGTCGGCGAGCATGTTTCGACCGGCATCGGTCGTCCGCATTTCTGGGACCGGGCCCGCTACTACGGCGAGGAGCAGCGTTTGGCGACCGCGCTCGAGGCAATGGAGAAGCGGGCCGAATGAGGGTATCAGAGTTGTAAGGAACCTGCCGATGTTCGGTATCGACAGCACCGTTCTCATTTTCATTCTTCTGGCCGGCACGAGTGCTGCTGCAATCGCCTATGCGTTGCTGTTCAACCGCATGAGTGCCGAGAAACAGGTCGGCAAGCGTCTGGAAATCATCAAGGCCGCGGAGAGTGACCGGGCGGTGGTGAAGGCTGCCCGCGAAAAGATGAACGAGGCCGCAAAACGCCGCAAATCCGTGCAGGATACGCTGAAGGATCTCGACGAGAAGCAGAAGACAAGCACGCGTACCATCAAGAGCCCACCACTACGGGTCCAGATCCGCCAGGCAGGACTTACCATGACGATGGAGCGCTTCTACGTGTATTCCGCGGTTTGTGGCGTCGTGCTCAGTCTGCTGACTTTCATTGCCGGCGCACCACTCTTTGCGGTGCCGGCTGCGCTGCTGGTCGGCGGCCTCGGCCTGCCGCGCTGGTTTATCTCGTTTCGTCGCGCGCGCCGCGTCAAAGCATTTCTGAACGAATTCCCCAATGCGCTGGACGTCATCGTACGCGCCGTAAAATCCGGCCTACCGCTCAACGATGGCATTCGCCTGATCGCAAATGAAGCGGCCGAGCCGGTCAAGAGTGAATTCCGGCGCATCGTCGATGCCCAGCAGATGGGGCTGTCGATCCCGGACGCTGCCTCGCGCATGCCGGAGACCATGCCTTGCGCAGAGGCGGGCTTCTTCGGCATTGTCATCCAGATTCAGGCGCAGGCTGGCGGCAACCTGTCGGAGGCGCTCGGCAATCTGTCTCGGGTCTTGCGTGATCGCAAGAAGATGAAAGCCAAGGTCCAGGCTCTGTCGATGGAAGCCAAGGCTTCCGCCGTCATCATCGGCGCACTGCCGTTCATCGTTGCTTTTCTCGTCTATCTCACCAGCCCGAACTATCTGATGCCGCTGTTCACCACCAGCACCGGTCATCTGGTGCTGGGTGTCTCCGCTGTCTGGATGTCATTTGGCATCCTTGTGATGCGGCGAATGATGAACATCGAGGTTTGAGACGATGACCGGACAAACCATCAAAACGCTAACGGACCCGGCTTTCCTGATTGCCATCCTTGTAGCGATCGCCGTCTTCGCCACGGTATTCACGCTTCTGCCCGCCTTCGCCCGCGATCCTCTCAAGACACGTATGAAGTCGGTGGCGCTGGAGCGCGACGAACTGCGCGCCAAACAGCGTGCCCGGCTGGCTGCGGAAGCGGACCGGCGCCGAAAGGGGCTGCGCGAGGAGCAGTCGATCGGCATGCGCAACATTGTTGATCGATTGGATCTCAAACGTGCCTTGGCCGATGAGAGCACGCTGCAGAAACTCAAGATGGCAGGCTTTCGCGGGCAGAACCCGCTTACCAAGTTCCTGTTCTTTCGGCTTATTCTGCCATTCGCCGGGTTGATCTTGGCCGTCTTCTACGTCTTCGTGCTTGGCAGCCTTGGTGAACAACCATTTCTGGTCAAGTTGTTCGTCTGCATCGTTGGCGCCTATGTCGGGTTCTACATCCCGGTCCTCTACGTTTCCAATCGCGCCAGCAAGCGCAAGAAATCCATCCAGAAAGCCTGGCCTGACGCGCTCGACTTGATGTTGATCTGTGTGGAATCCGGCATGTCTGTCGAGGCCGCGATGCATAAGGTTGCGGACGAGATCGGCACGCAATCATCAGAACTGGCTGAGGAATTCGTGCTTACCAACGCGGAGCTCTCCTATCTGCAGGAACGCCGTCAGGCCTACGAGAACCTTGCCGGCCGCACCGGGTTGGAAACGGTGAAGTCGGTTTCCCAGGCACTTATCCAGGCCGAGCGCTACGGCACGCCTGTTGCTCAGGCGCTGCGCGTGCTGGCGGCGGAAAGCCGTGACATGCGTATGAATGAAGCGGAGAAACGTGCGGCTGCCTTGCCACCGAAGCTGACCGTGCCGATGATCCTCTTCTTCTTGCCAGTACTGTTCGCGATCATCCTCGGCCCAGCCGGTATAACCGTCAGCCAGCGCGGCATCTTCGGTGACAAGCAACCGTCGAGTGAACAGCAGTAGCACAGTGTTCAGAAGGCCGTTTCAAAACGGATTTAACCACGCAGCAGTACCCGCGCAGTTTTCCAATCGGTTCCCAAAAGTTGTGAAAGCGGTTAGTTGACGGCAGCCGCGGCCTGCTTTTTTCCCTTGTCCTGTGCCTTCAGCTGGCTCCAGGCATTCTGCTGGGAGAGCATCTGGCGCAAATAGGCAACGTTGGCCTGCGCCTGTTCAGGTGACAACTCCTGAGAGGCGATCTTTTCCGCCTCGTCGAAACGGCCTTGAAGGCCTACAGCCAGTGCCAGGTTCTGCCGCACGCGGCTGTCGGCATTCGGCTGCGAACCGGCCGAACGAAGATATGTTTCCGCCGTACGCAGATCGCCCTCCAGCAGATAGGACATGCCGAGATTGGACAGGATCGTCGGTTCGTTCGGCTTCAGGTCTTGCGCCTTGCGGTAGAGTTGCCGGGCTTCGTCGCGTTGACCCAGTTGATCAAGAATGGCGCCTTCAGCGGAGACGAGTTTCCAGTCTGGATATTCCGGCGTCTGCGCGCGCCGCACGGCGTCGAGCGCTGGCTCGAACTGGCCGTTTGCAGCGAGCGCCTTGCCATAGGCAGCGAGCACATCACGGTCCTTCGGATAGGCGATGGCGAGCTTGCGCATCACCGCCAGAGACTGGTCGGCATCGCCATTCATCTGCAGCACGATGGCGTATTTCAGTGCGATGTTCTTGTCGCTGGGATTGCGTGCGTAGGATTCTCCGAGCCGGCCGGTGGCATCGCGCAGTTCGCTGGATGACATCAGTTCCACCGGCTTGCCACTGCTCCGCCCGATCGAGCCAGTCGACATGCGGTCAGTCGTTCCGCAGCCGGCAACGCCCGCCGCAAGCAAGGTCAGAAACGTCACGGTCAACAACCGCTTGCCTGTCCTGCGGGCGGGGAGGGTGATGGGCATGGGGGCGGGCTCCATTCTTCCGGGGGCCGTGCGCCGGCCGTCTTCCCTAGCCGAGAAATATTCTGTTAACCCTAACGGATGGTTAAGAGCGCCGAGTCGCAGGCGCTGTCGGAGCTTGCAAATGCCGGTTGAACTCGTCGCAAAGAAACCTCGCAAGGCACTGGCAGTTCATCTCGTTCGAAAGGACGGGCTGGATGCGGCCAATTTGCCGCCTGAGGCCCTCGCCTGGGCCAAGGCCAACGGTTTTTCAGGCGAAGCGGGACGCACGCTTGTGTTGCCCGGAAAGGATGGCGAAATCGATGGCGCGCTGTTCGGCACAGGCGAGGGCGCGCTACAGGCCGGTTCGCTCGCCAAGGCGCTGCCGGCTGGCGATTGGCATTTCGCCGAAACGCCCGCTGATCCGGAACTTTCCGCCCTGGCGCTGGTCCTTGGCGGTTACGCCTTCACCCGTTACGGCAAGAAACCCACCAAGGCGTTGCGTTTCGTATTGCCGGCCGGTGTTGACGCAGATCGTGTCGGCCGCGTTGCCGAAGGTGTCTTTCTGGTGCGCGACCTTGTCAACACGCCGACCAGCGACATGGGGCCGGAAGCGCTGGAAAAGGCTGTCCGCGTGCTGGCCAACCGCCACAAGGCGAGTATCTCCGTCATCAAGGGTGACGACCTCATCAAAAAGAATTTCCCGATGATTCATGCCGTCGGTCGCGCGTCGGCAGACGCACCACGCCTTATCGATCTGACCTGGGGACCGAAAAACGCACCGAAAGTAACGCTGGTCGGCAAGGGCGTATGCTTCGACACCGGCGGACTCGATATCAAGCCGTCGGCTTCGATGCTTCTGATGAAGAAGGATATGGGCGGCGCGGCCAATGTGCTCGGCCTTGCGTCGATGATCATGGCAGCCAACCTGAAGGTCAGGCTGCGCGTGTTGATCCCGGCGGTCGAGAATTCCATCTCGGCCAATGCCTTTCGCCCGGGTGATGTGCTGACCAGTCGCAAGGGCATCACCGTCGAGATCGGCAACACCGATGCCGAAGGCCGCCTGGTGCTGGCCGATGCGCTGGCATTGGCGGACGACGAGCAGCCGCAGCTGCTGGTGGACATGGCGACGCTGACTGGTGCCGCGCGTGTCGCCCTGGGACCTGACCTGCCGCCGTTCTACACCGATGATGATTCTCTGGCTGCTGAACTCTCGGCCGCTGCGGTCGCGATAGAGGACCCGCTATGGCGCATGCCGCTATGGAAACCGTATGACGCCAAGCTTTCGTCCAAGATCGCTGACATGAACAACGTCACCGCCGACAGTTTCGCCGGCTCGATCACGGCGGCGCTGTTCCTCAAGCGCTTTGTCGAGAAGAGCCAGAGCTGGGCGCATTTCGACATCTTCGCCTGGAACCCCGCCGAGCGCCCTTATGGTCCGGCCGGTGGCGAGGCACAGGCTATTCGCGCGTTGGAACGGGTTATCTCCAGTCGCTTCGGCTGAGGTCACCACTGAAACGGATGCGAAACGATTTTCCGCCATGCTGGACGGATGTCGATCGCTCTGCGTCCCAGTCAGGCCTTGCGACTGTGGCAGCAAGTCATGCTCTCGCAGGTGCGCGGCGACGCTCCCGATCTCACTGCGCGGCAGCTGGCGATCCTGCTCACCATCTATCTCGACCCGCCACCGCACACGGTTCGAGGCCTGGCCATCCGGCTCGATGTTACCAAACCGGTCATCACCCGTGCATTGGACACGATGGGCGCGCTCAAGCTGGTGTCGCGGCACCGCGACGAACTCGACAAACGCAACGTGCTGGTCAAGCGCACTGTCGAGGGTGCGCTCTATGTTGAGCGGCTCGGCGATGATATCATTGCCAAAGCTCACGATTTACCGCTCTGATTTCCAAACAAGCGAGTTGATGCTTTGACCGCCCATGATGCCCGCCTGCATGCTTTCCGCACCGACCTTGCCGACATCCGCCTGAAAGGCGAGGTGACGGCCGAACGTTTCGTCACTGGCCGGCCGGCGCGCATAGCGACATCTGTCGTCGATCTGCGCCGCGCGCCACGCCCCGATTCCGGTATCGACACGCAGTTTCTGTCTGGTGACCACGTCCTGGTGTTCGACGAAGCCGACGGCTGGGCCTGGGTTCAGGGCGAACGCGACGGCTATGTCGGCTATGTCCTGGTTACGGAACTGCACACCGGCACGGTGGCGCCCACTCATATTGTCTCGGTACCGCGCACGTTCGTTTATCCGGGGCCGGACCTGCGCTTTCCGCGCAGTGGGCAATTGTCGATGGGGTCGACCGTCGTGGTCACCGGCACCGCCGAGACGCGTGGCACCCACTATGCAGTGCTGCCGTCAGACGAGACGATCATCGCCGGCCATCTGCGGCCGATTGGCGAACACGCGGCAGACTATGTCTCGGTCGCCGAAACGCTCCTCGGCACGCCGTATCTGTGGGGTGGTGCTTCCGGTTTCGGCATCGACTGTTCCGGTCTTGTGCAGCTTTCAATGCGCATGGCCGGTCGCGACGTACTCCGCGATACCGACATGCAGGTCTCGTCGCTGGGTAAGCTTCTCGACATCGGTGCCGATTATTCCGGTCTGCAGCGCGGCGACCTGGTGTTCTGGAAGGGCCATGTCGCGGTCATGACCGACAGCGGGATGATGATCCATGCCAATGGTCACACCATGACCGTGGCGCGGGAAGGCTTGAAGGATGCCGTTGCGCGTATCGGTTATCTCTATGGTGGGCCAACAGCTTTTCGCCGGCCTTAGCCCTGGCGTCTCAGAGGTCGCCGGACCATTTCACGGGCATCCACCGGGTATTGCGACGGGCGATACGCTCGTCGCGGTTTTCCGCATCATAGACCGTGAGCAGCGGTTCTCGCGTGAATTTCTTGCACTCGTTCAGCGCGTTGACGATGACGATGGCCCGTTGCTCGGTGCTGTCGGTGGTTACTGCCGCGACATAGACGCCGCAGTCGCGGCAGACCAGATATTCGGCGGTTTTCAGGCCGAAAGCATAGCGTGAAAGCAGATTTTCGTTCTCCACACGGACGGTCAGCAGGCCGTTCGCGTCGGCAGCCGCGAGTGAGCCGTGCTTGCGGCAGAATGAACACTGGCAGGCCCGGATCTCGATTTCGCCGGGGCTGATTGCGGTCTCGAGCGCCAGCCGGATATTGCCGCAATGGCATCCGCCTTCATACATGGTCATCGCTGTCTCCCCTCGCGCAGAACATCATGACCGGCTTGTAAACGGAGGCGAAAGCTCGCCCGGCCTCGGTAGGGCCTATTTGCCGCCGCGTCGCAGGTGCTCGTCCAGCCTGGGCATGATTTCCACAAAATTGCAGGGCATGTGCCGGTAGTCGAACTGGGCTTTCAGGATGCCTTCCCAGGCATCTTTGCACGCGCCGGGTGACCCCGGCAGCACGAATACGAAGGTTGCGTTGACGACGCCGCCTGTTGCCCGGCTCTGGATGGTTGAAGTGCCGATCTTGTCATAGGAGATGCGGTGGAAGACCTCCGAGAAGCCGTCCATGCGCTTTTCAAAGATCGGTTCGAGTGCTTCAGGCGTTACATCACGGCCGGTGAAGCCTGTGCCACCGGTGGTAATGACGGCATCGATGCCTTCATCCTTCGACCAGGCCAGAACTTTGTCGCGGATCTTGTCGCGATCGTCGGTGACGATGTCGCGAGCGGCCAGGATATGCCCGGCCGCTTCGATGCGGTCGGCCAGGGTCTGGCCGGATTTGTCGTCCGCAAGGCTGCGTGTGTCGGAAACGGTCAGCACCGCAATGCGAACAGGGATGAAAGGACGAGCTGTATCAGACATACCGATCTTCAGAAGCCTCGGATGGCATGGAGCGTGTCGCGGCGACAAACCAGTCCGGGTGCCGCGAGCGGATGCTGGCTGCGGCACGTTTGGCGACGTTGCCGGTTTCGAACAGGCCGAAACAGGTGGCGCCTGAACCAGACATGCGGACAAAGGCTGCGTCTGCCTGCAGCAGCGAAGCCTTGGCCTTTCCGATCAGCGGTGCGATCGTCTCGGCTGCAGTTTCGAGATCGTTGCGTGTCGCCTCGAGCCAGCCGCGCAGGCTGTGAAAGTCGATGGTCTTCGGCAACGGCGGCAGGGCTTCGTTATCACGGTTGGCAAGCGACCTGAAGACATCGGCGGTGGTGACCGCGACACCCGGATTGACCAGGACCAGCCCTAACGCAGGGAATTCAGCCACGGTCGAAATCGTCTCGCCCGCGCCACGGGCAAGGAGCGGCTGTGCCTTAAGGCACATCGGCAAGTCGGCGCCAAGCGAAAAGCCGATCCGCGTCAATTGCGCCTCGTCGATGTCCAGCTTCCAGGTCGAGGCAAGCGCACGCAGTGCGGCCGCTGCATCGCTCGATCCGCCGCCGATACCAGAGGCTACCGGCAGGTTCTTTTCGAGCGAAATCGCCACCGTTGGTGCGTTTTCCGCGCCGACGTGATGGCGCAATGCGTCGCGTGCCTTGAGGACCATGTTGGTTTCGTCGGTTGGCACCAGGCCGGCGAAGCGGCCTGAAATGCTGAAACGATCCTCATCCGCCCGGTGTGTTTCCATACGATCCCCGAAGCGGGTGAACACGGCGAGGCTTTCGATGCTGTGAAAGCCGTCGGCACGCCGGCCGGTAACATGGAGTGCAAGGTTGATCTTCGCAGGCGCCAGGCGGGCGTCCACGGTATTGTCTGCAGACGCGGGGTCGAGTGCCGAGGTGCTCAATCCTTGGCCAGCCGGTATTCGCCGGTCTTGGGGTCTTTCACCAGCGTCCCCATCGTACCGTTGGCGCGCTGCTGTTCCGTGCGTCGCACCTTGGCGGTCACGCGTTCAGCTTCCTTGATGAAGGAACGGTATCCGACATAGGCAACCACGCCGATGACGATGAAGAAGATAATCTGCGGCATATCGAAACTCCTTCCTCAAGGGTCCTCGGTGGGGGACGTTCGGGTCAGGCAAGTGGTTATCGTAGACCGTTCCCGTGGCTTTTCAAAGGCCGAAACGCTTCCATAGCGCGCGTTCTTCCGCCGCATCGAAAAGCGCATCGACGCCGGCGGCAGCCAAAGCCGGAGCGGTGAACCCGCTTGACGAACCGAACAGTCCGAAACGGCCGAACAGCCCCCTGGGCTGGCTGACGAGTTTCAGTTGCGTTTTCGGGCCGAAGCGCTCCTTGAGCGTGCTGCGCATATCGCCCAGCCCATCGACGAGGCCAAGTTCCAGTCCCTTCTTACCGGTCCAGAACAGGCCGGTGAACAGGTCTGGATCGTCCTTCAATTTGGCACCTCGGCGTTCCTTGACCAGATCAATGAAGGTCTCGTGCAGCTCCAGCATGAGTGTTTTCAGCCGCTCTACGTCTTCCTTCTTCTCGGGCTGGAACGGGTCCATCGAGGATTTGTTCTTGCCGGCGGTGTGCACACGGCGTTCGACCCCGATCTTCTTGATTAGGTCAGCGAAGCCGAAAGTGCCGGAAATCACTCCGATCGAACCGACAATGGATGATGGATCGGCGATGATCTCGTCGGCTGCGACAGCGATCATGTAGCCGCCTGAAGCCGCCACGTCCTCCACGAAGACGAAGACTTTCTTGTCCTTCTCAGCGGCGAGGTCTCGGATGCGCTTGTAGATTAGCCGCGACTGCACCGGGGATCCGCCGGGGGAGTTGATCGAGATCGCGACAGCGGGCCCCGGAAAAGAAAACGCCTTTTCGATCAGGCCGACCGTGGAAGCCAGCGACAGGTTCTGCCTGAACTGGCCGCCTCCGGCCATGATCGTGCCGTGCAGGCGGATAACGGGCACGACGACATCAGTGGAACGCCAGGATTTCGGCAGGATGCGGTTGAAAAGGCGACGCACGGGATGCGGTTCTCCAGTTTGGCCAACGGCATGTAGGCATTTGCCGCGAGAGGGCAATGGTGAAAGGGTCAATCTCCAAAAAGCGTGGCCGTTCCGTTGCTGATGGCATCGGCCAACGGCAAAAGACCTTTGGCCGTGGCTTCGTGGAGGACAAGTGGCGGCCTTAGCGCCAGCTTGCCCCGCGCGCCGAGTAAACCGCGGACTACGATACGGATCGCCGATTGATCGGCACGTGGATGTACCGGTACGATCTCCGCATTGCCGAAGCGGCCAGCCAACGCGTCGAGGATTGCCACCAGGGACTCCGGTCTCGCGATGATCGCGATGCCGCCGCGCGGCTTCACCACGGCCGCGGCGCTGCGCACCCAGGCTTCCCACAGCCCGTCTGCCATGACATGCGCTTCGTGCCGCAGCGCGTCAGGCGTAGCCCGGTCCTCGCCAGCGTTGAAGGGCGGATTCATGATGACAAAGTCGAACCCGTTGTCGGGGAGCCCCGCAGCACTTCGCGCCTTACCTGTAAGCGCGACGTCCGCGCGAAGCACAGTTACCCGGTCGCTGAGATGCTGGTTGGCCGGATGCGTCAGCGAAGCCTCGGCAAAGGTAGCCATTTCGGGCGAACGCTCGACCAATGTTGCTCTCGCGCCATCGCAGCGCGAAACCACCGCAAGTCCGGCGGCGCCGGCGCCGGCACCGAAATCGGCAAGCAGCCCGGCAAAGTTCGTCGGTACCGCGGCGGCCAGCATCATGGCGTCCATGCCGGCTCGGTGTCCGCTGTCGGCCGGCTGCACAAGCCAGAACCGGCCGCGATGGAAGGCGTCGACCGTGTGCCTGGGTGCTGCGGCCGGTTCCGCTGCCGTCATGTTCGGCGGATTTCGTTGGCGATGCCGGCGTCGGTCAGGATGCGACGTGCTTCCTCGATGCGTTCGTCCTCGACCAGGATCCTACGAGGCAGGATGCCGATGGAACCGTCCAGGACGCTCATGTTCTGATCGGCGGTGAGGAAGCCGATGCCTGCATCGCGCATCAGCGATTCGACAAAGGAAATGACAACGGCGTCGTTGGTGCGGATAAGCTCGATCATGGCGGCAAAAATCGCAGCTTGTTTCAACGATGTAAACGGCTCGCTCGAGCACCCTCTTGCGCAATCCGCGCCAATTCGCCACTTGCCGTATGCGCTCTGGCCGCTAGAGTCCTTTAAAGGCAGCGTGCGGTGACGCGGCGGACGGGAGTTTTGGCGTGGGTGTTGTTCTCAACCTCGAAGACGGAAAGCGGGAAGCGGCGTCGATCAAGGAGCTGATTGATCTGACTGCGTCGGACATGGGCCGCGTCAATGAGCTCATCCTGTCCAAGGCCGGCTCCGACGTGCAGATGATCCCGCAGGTTGCCAATCACCTGATCTCGTCGGGCGGCAAGAGGCTGCGCCCGATGTTGACGCTCGCTGCGGCCCAGATGTTCGGATATTCCGGCGACGGTCACGTCAAGCTGGCGACCAGCGTCGAATTCATGCACACCGCCACGCTTCTGCACGATGACGTGGTCGACGAAAGCGGCATGCGGCGCGGCAAGAAGACGGCCCGCATGATCTGGGGCAACCAGGCAAGCGTTCTGGTCGGCGATTTTCTGCTCGGTCAGGCCTTTCGCATGATGGTCGATGTCGGCTCGCTGGACGCGCTCGACATCCTGTCCTCGGCGGCTTCGATCATCGCCGAGGGCGAAGTCATGCAACTTGCCGCCGCCAAGAACCTCGACACCACCGAGGACGAGCATTTTTCGGTCATCAAGGCCAAGACCGCCGCGCTGTTCTCGGCAGCGGCCGAAGTCGGCCCTGTGATCGCCGGGGCTTCGCGCACCGATCGTGCCGCACTGCGTTCCTATGGCATGAATCTCGGCCTTGCCTTCCAGCTCATCGACGACGCGCTGGATTACGGCGGTTCCTCCAAGGACCTCGGCAAGAATGTCGGCGACGACTTCCGCGAAGGCAAGGTGACTTTGCCGGTGATCCTAGCCTATCGGCGCGGCACCTCGGCAGAGCGCGCCTTCTGGAAGCGCGCCATCGAGGAGAATGTGGCCGACGATGCCGGTCTTGAAAAGGCGATCGGTCTGATGACACGCCACGGCGCCATCTCTGACACGATCGGCCGCGCCCGTCATTTCGGCGAGATCGCCCGTGACGCGCTGGCGCCGCTTGAGGAAACGCCTCAGAAGACGGCGTTGATCAACGTCATCGATTTCTGCATCAGTCGCGTCAACTGAGACGGCCGTCGAGCAGGCCGAACTGAAGGTACATGCCAGGCGGACCTCATGTGACGTATTTCATGGTGAGCGCAGCGACTGCCTGCAACGGTCATAGCGGGCGCGACTGCCACTCTCCAGCGCAGGCGACCTCACCGGGAGCCATGCTTTGTTAAGACGATGTCCGCATTGTGACCGTATCCCGGATTGATGCGCGACCCCAAAAAGGCCATGCTTTGCCCGGAAAAAGGGATTCTCGGCGATCTCCGCTCAAGCAGGAGATGCGCTCGCCAGAAAGGAATACGATGCGGCAAAGACGTGCTCGCTGGCTTTCGAGCCTGGCCATTCTCGCTGGCCTTGTGGCCCAGACGCAGTCCGGTTTCGCTTCGCAGGCATCGGCGCCCGTCGAAATCAACTCGTTTTCCGGCGCCTATCTCTCGGCCAGGGTCGCCGAAAACGACAACGATCTCGACAACGCCATCAATTATTACAAGCAGGCGCTGGCCTTTGCGCCCGAGGATACGCAGCTTCAGCAGAGCCTGATGCTTTCACTGATCGCGCAGGGTCGCTTCGAGGAATCATTGCCTTACGCCGACAAGCTGAAGGAAGTGCCGGATATCGAGCGCTTCTCGCGCCTGGCGCTGGCGGTCGACAGCTTCAAGAAGAAGGATTTCGCCAAGGCGCAGTACTGGCTGAAGCTGTCGCTGGGTGCAGACCTCGACAAGTTGATCTGCGGGGTCATGACCGGCTGGGCCATGCAGGGTGCCGGCCAGGGCACCGATGCGATGGAATATGTCGGCAAGCTGGAAGGGCCGGAATGGTTCGACCTGTTCAAGGCCTATCATCGTGCGCTGATCGCCGACGCTGCCGGAAAGACCGACAAGGCTGATGCCGCTTATGCCGAGGCAATCGGTAACACTTCTGCCGGGAGCGCTGCGCCCGAGACCTGGATGCGCGCTGCGCAGGCCTACGCGACCTTCCTGGCCCGCAAGGGCGACAAGGATAAGGCGCTTTCGGTGCTCAAGCAGGCGGAAGAGTTCGGCCCGGGCAAGATCGAGATCATTTCGCTGCGCGACAAGATCAGCAAGGGCGAGAAGCCGGATCCGCTGGTTGTAAACCCTTCGGAAGGTTCGTCCGAGATCCTGCTCAATCTCGCCACTGCGCTCAACCGTGGCGGTGGTGAGCCTTTCGTGCGCCTTTATCTCGAATATGCACTGGCGTTGAAGCCGGATAGCGACGTGGTTCTGGTGCAATTGGCAGCGGTAGCCGAGCAATTGAAGGACGGCGACCGCGCCATCGACTTCTACCGTCGCATCCCGGCCTCCTCGCCGTTGAAGGAGGTCTCGGAACTGCAGACCGGCCTTAACCTTGCCGATCTTGGTCGCAATGACGAAGCGATCAAGCAGCTGAGGGTTCTTGTCGAGGCCAACCCGCAAGACATGCGTGGTTATCTGGCTTTGGGCGGCGTTTATGCCTCCAAGCAGGATTTCCGCTCTGCGGCTGAACTGTTCGACAAGGCGGCGGCGGTGTTGAAGACGCCGACGAAAGCCGATTGGAACATCTTTTATCAGCGCGGCATCGCCTATGAGCGCATCAAGGAATGGCCGAAAGCCGAGCCGAACTTCCGCAAGGCGCTGGAGCTCTATCCGAACCAGCCGCAGGTGCTGAACTATCTGGGTTATTCCTGGGTGGACATGGGCAGCAACCTCAAGGAAGCGCTGGATATGATCAAGAAGG
The DNA here is from genome assembly GCF_002858745.1 of Mesorhizobium loti. Classification (GTDB taxonomy): domain Bacteria; phylum Pseudomonadota; class Alphaproteobacteria; order Rhizobiales; family Rhizobiaceae; genus Mesorhizobium; species Mesorhizobium loti_F. Next base: position 237,102 of record NZ_PJRO01000004.1, read on the forward strand.
CCGCGGAACTGCGGCCGAGCGACGGCTACATCGTCGATTCGCTGGGTTGGGCTTATTACAAGCTCGGCCGCTATGACGATGCCGTGCGCGAGATGGAGCGCGCCGTGCAGCTGAAGCCGGAAGATCCGGTGCTGAACGACCATCTGGGCGATGTCTACTGGCGTGTCGGCCGCAAGCTGGAAGCAACCTTCCAGTGGCGCCATGCTCGTGATCTGAAGCCTGAGCCGGATGTTCTTGCCTCTGTCGAGCAGAAACTGCTCAAGGGCCTGCCGCCGCTTGAGAACAAGACCGCCCAGGAAGCGCCAAAGCCCAAGCCGACAGCCCCGAAGGGCTGAGCCGGTTCAGCGTGGCGACTTGGAGGGCCTTCCAAGAAGTGCGCCTTCCCATCGCAGCATCTCGTTGACTTCCAGCCGCGATGCCAGCCATGATCGGGCTGGTTCAGCGTGGGGATCAGCCGATGCTGCGGATTTGCCTGTCGGTTGCTATCTTTCTGCCTTCTGTGGCCATGGCGGACGAAATCAAGATCGACGGTCGCTGGAACACAGCCAACGGCTTCATGATGATCAGCCGGCTCGATACGGGCGAATACGCGATCGCTTTCGACAAATATGCGGGCAAGACTGTCGGTATACTGGCCGACAATGTACTCAGCGGAACCTGGCAGGACGTGGCGAAAACCAAGCCCTGTTCGGCCGAGCAGAACGGATCGGCCTATTGGGGGACGTTCAGCATCAGTTTTTATGGCCCGCCGGCGGTCAAGAAACCCGCCTTTCAGGGAATCCTGGCCTTTTGCGAGAACCAGAACGAAGGCTCCAATTTTTCGGGTGAATTGGCGGACTGATAGACACCAATCTTCTGTGATCGTCTCATTGCCTTGACGCCTTTCCCCCTCGGCACTAGGGAGTGGCGCATCCCGCAGCTCCCCATCGAGGCCGCCGTGACCGCCGAACTGCCCGCCAATCTGGACCCCAAGTGCTCGTTCCAGGGCCTGATCCTGACGCTGCACAACTATTGGGCCGCGCATGGCTGCGTCATCCTGCAGCCCTATGACATGGAAGTGGGGGCAGGTACGTTCCACCCGGCCACGACACTGCGGGCGCTCGGTCCGCGTCGCTGGAATGCCGCCTATGTCCAGCCGTCGCGCCGCCCGAAGGACGGTCGCTACGGCGAGAACCCGAACCGGCTGCAGCATTACTACCAGTATCAGGTCATCCTGAAGCCGAATCCGTCGAACCTGCAGGAGCTCTATCTCGGCTCGCTGAAGGCGATAGGCGTCGATCCGTTGCTGCACGATATTCGTTTCGTCGAGGACGATTGGGAAAGCCCGACGCTGGGCGCCTGGGGGCTTGGCTGGGAGTGCTGGTGCGACGGCATGGAAGTGTCGCAGTTCACTTACTTCCAGCAGGTCTGCGGCATCGAGTGCGCGCCGGTCGCCGGCGAGCTGACCTACGGGCTGGAGCGGCTTGCCATGTATGTGCAGGGCGTCGACAACGTCTACGACCTGAACTTCAACGGCTTGGAAGGGCCGGAGCGGGTTTCTTATGGCGAGGTCTTCCTGCAGGCCGAGCAGGAATATTCGAGGCACAATTTCGAGCATGCCAATACGGCGATGCTGCTGCGTCATTTCGAGGATGCCGAAGCCGAGTGCAAAGCATTGCTGGATGCCGGCGCGCCCAACGCGAACGCCAATGTCGCCATGCACAAAATGGTGTTCCCGGCCTATGATCAGTGCATCAAGGCCAGCCACTTCTTCAACCTGCTCGATGCGCGCGGCGTGATCTCGGTCACCGAGCGCCAGAGCTACATCCTGCGTGTGCGCAATCTGGCCAAGGCATGTGGCGAGGCGTTCCTGCTGACTGAAGCAGGTGGATTGGCTGCCTGATTTTACATCTCGTCAACCAACTCGGCGTCGACGACTGCTGCGAATAGCGACTGGCGATCCGGTCCTGCGATGGTTCTCAAGGCTTGCCGTATGCCGGGCATTCGGGATTCGGCTGGTGCTTCGATTTGAATGAAGAAGCAGGCGCTCAGCGCGATGACCTGAAGCAATGTCGATGCCGTTTTCATGGGTTTAGGCCAATAGTTTCCCGTCTGAGCGTCGACCGCTTCAGCGCTGTGTTTCGATGATGTCGTTGTGCTCCTAGGACGGGTGAGTGGGTCGCTTCCCGACATGCCGTGGAAATTTTCATTGGCCTGTTGTTTCGCGCGAAGGGTGACAGGGCGCGGGCGACTTGCTATTGCCGCCGCAGCTTTCCCGTTTGAGACCGACCATGCCCGATCTGCTTCTTGAACTTCGCAGCGAAGAGATACCCGCCCGCATGCAGCGCAAGGCTGCGGGTGATCTGAAGAAGATGCTGACCGACGGTCTGGTCGAAGCAGGTCTCACCTATGAGGCGGCACGCGAATACTGGACGCCGCGCCGCCTGACCCTCGACATCCGCGGGCTCACCGCGCGCTCCAAGGATGTGCGCGACGAGATCAAGGGCCCGTCCACCACGGCGCCGGAGCAGGCGATCCAGGGTTTCCTGCGCAAGGCAGGTCTGGCTTCGATCGCTGATGCGCATGTCCATGCCGATCCGAAGAAGGGCGACTTCTATGTCGCCCATATCTCCAAGCCAGGCCGCGCTGCCGAAGAGGTGATCGCCGAGCTGGTGCCAGCGATCATCCGCAGCTTTCCCTGGCCGAAGTCGATGCGCTGGGGCCCGGCGTCGGCCAAATCAGGCGCGTTGCGCTGGGTGCGTCCGTTGCAGTCCATAGTCTGCACTTTCGGGCCGGAAACCGAAGAGCCGGTGGTCGTCGACTTCGAAATCGACGGCATCCGCGCCGGCAACGTCACCTACGGCCACCGTTTCCACGCGCCCGGCGCCATCACGGTCAAGCGCTTTGACGACTATGCCGCGAAACTCGAGGCAGCCAAGGTTGTCATCGATGCTGAGCGGCGCAAGGAGATCATCCTGGCCGATGCCCGCAACCTGACCTTCGCCAACGGGCTGGACCTGGTCGAGGATGAAGCACTGCTCGAGGAAGTCTCTGGCCTTGTCGAATGGCCGGTCGTGTTGATGGGCGAGTTCGAGGAGGCTTTCCTGGCGATTCCACCGGAAGTGATACGCCTCACCATCCGCGCCAACCAGAAGTGTTTTGTCACCCGCCCCCAGGGCGAGGCGGAAAACCTCTCCAACCGCTTCGTCCTCACCGCCAACATCGAGGCGAAGGATGGCGGGGTCGAGATCGCACACGGCAACGGCAAGGTGGTGCGCGCACGCCTGTCGGACGCGCTCTATTTTTGGAACACCGACCAGGGCAACCTGCCGGACGTGGGTGCTTTGGAGAGCTCGGCGGTGAAGTTTGGCCTTGATCTGACCAAGCCACTCGACCAGCGCATGGCCAGGCTCGACCACCTCAACGTCACCTTTCACGCCAAGCTGGGCACGCAGGGTGAGCGCGTCGAGCGCATCCGCAGGCTGGCGCGCGAAATAGCGCCGCTGGTCAGCGCAGATCCGGCATTGGCCGGACGCGCGGCGGTTCTGGCCAAGGCCGATCTGCAGACCGAAGTGGTTGGCGAATTTCCGGAGATGCAAGGCGCGATGGGGCGCAAATATGCCCTTCTGCAAGGGGAGAACAGTTCTGTCGCGGCAGCGATCGAAGAACATTACAAGCCGCAGGGCCCGTCCGACCGCGTACCGGCCGACCCGGTTTCGGTTTCGGTGGCCCTTGCCGACAAGCTCGACACGCTGGTCGGGTTCTGGGCCATCGACGAGAAGCCGACTGGCTCGAAGGATCCCTATGCACTGCGCCGGGCCGCGCTGGGTGTGATCCGGATTTTGATCGAGAACAGCGTGCGGTTGGAACTTCGAAAAGCCTTTGCAGAAGCCGACAAAGCCAGAACAATGGGGACGGTTTCGGATTTGGCCAATAGCTGGGCCTCCGACCTCCTTTCCTTCTTCCACGATCGCCTGAAGGTCTATCTGCGCGATCAAGGTGCACGGCACGATCTGATCGACGCCGTCATCACGCCGGATGCCGACGATCTGTTGACCGTCGTCCGCCGGGTCGAGGCGCTTGGCAAGCTGCTCGACACCGAGGACGGCAAGAACCTGCTCGCTGGCACCAAGCGCGCCGCCAATATCCTCGCTGCCGAGGAAAAGAAGGGCACCGCGGTGGCTGCCGCTGTCGACCCGGCACTGTTCCGCGAAGATGCGGAGAAAAAGCTGTTTGGCGCGATCGGTCAGGCCGAAGGTCAGGCCGGTGAAGCCATTGCCAGGGAAGACTTTTCCAACGCCATGGTGGCATTGAGCACATTGCGCGAACCCGTCGATACTTTCTTCGACAAAGTGCTGGTCAACGATGACGACGCCGCCGTGCGCGCGAACCGCCTGGCGCTGCTTGCGCGCATCCGCACCGCCACGGATCGTGTCGCCGATTTCTCGAAGATCGCTGGCTGATGGTGGAAATCGGAACGCTTGTGGGCGCTCCGATCAGCTATTTCAGGGACTTGTGAAATAGCCGGCCGAGCCGGCTTACAGTCATATGGCGATGATGTCGGCGTGGGACAAATCGGGTGTTCACTCGAACCCACGGAGGCTTTCATGACATTCGTTACCGAACCTGAAATGATTGAAGACACCCTGGCCTCTGACGAGGCGCTGCTTGAAGCTACCCCTGAATACGAACTCGAAGCTCATGATGACGACGAGGTCGTGCTCTCGGACGACGAAGACGAGCAGGACGACGACGGCGAGGAAGCCGAAGACGAATCCGACGATGAAGATGAGTCCGAGGACGGCGAAGAGGCTGCCGAGGAAGAGTCGGAAGACGGTGAAGAGACCGCCGAGGACGACGGCGAGGAAGACGAAGCCAAGGCCGCGGCCTGATCCAGGTCGCGAACAGCCGGATGGCCTCAAGCCATCTTGATCTTGTCTACGCGTTCACGACCGAATTCGCTGGGCGGGCAGGGTGGCTGTTGCCGTCTTGCCCGCAGGCAATTCCAGGAAAAGTGTGTAACGGTTTTCCGTCCGGAATTGCGTAAAACAAAGAGTGAGAGCATTTCCGTGAAAAACGGAAACGCTCCAGGACGGCGCGGTTTTAACGCGCTGCTTCCAGTTTCTGTCCTTTCGCCAGACCGTCTTTTCCGGCTTTTGCGGACACTGCCGTAGCCGGCTGCTTGCCGTTTGCCGCCGCCGGCTTGGCTGCGGGACGCGGCAGTGCGCTACCCACGACGCCGTCGCGGATCACCATCGTCGCGCGGGCCGGTCCGCTCCGTCCGGGAATGGCTGAAACCGTTTCCTGCGTCACCGGCATCTCGGCCTTACGCGCCTGCACCACAGAATTGCCCGGCATCGGACCACCAGCCGATTGCAAGCCTTGCACCTCTGGATCCCGGTTGGTCTCCGCGGGCGCAACCACAGAAGGTGTCGACGCCGGCGCGGAGTCGCTGAAATAGACCAGCGACGATGCCTGCGCGGCACTCGCCACGCACAGGCTGAAAAATGTGATCGCCATGCCACGCATGAAGATATCCCCTTGCCCGAAGTCCCATCCAGCACTCTAGGGCAATCCTATTGATGGCGGCTTACGGCACTCCAGCGCATTTTAGCGATAGGCGCTTCAGGCTTGCCCGCAGGCGCTTCGCGTATTACGCAGCCGCCTCAAACAAGGTTGTAACCGTGGCCGACATCATATCCGCACCCGAAGCGCTGGAATCGGCGCTGGCTTTGCTTGAAGCCGGCGAGGTTGTCGCCATCCCGACTGAAACCGTCTACGGCCTCGCCGGCGACGCCACCAACGGCCAGGCGGTCGCCCGCATCTTCGAAGCCAAGGGCCGCCCACGTTTCAACCCGCTCATCGCCCATGTTGCGGATATGGCGATGGCCGAGCGTATCGCGATGTTCGACCCATTGTCGCGCAAGCTGGCGAAAGCCTTCTGGCCGGGACCGCTGACCCTGGTGTTGCCGTTGCGCCAGGAGGCCGGCATTCATCCCTTGGTGAGTGCGGGCCTGGATACGGTTGCACTGCGCATGCCGAAGGGCTTCGGCGGCGAGCTGATCCAGCGCCTCGGCCGACCGCTGGCAGCACCGTCAGCCAATTCGTCGGGCAGGATCAGCGCCACGACCGCGCGTGCGGTTGCGGATGATCTGGGTGCCCGCATCAGGCTCGTCGTCGACGGTGGTGCAACGCTTGTCGGGCTGGAATCGACCATCGTCAAGGTAGCGCAGGGAGGCTTGCGCCTTCTGCGTCCGGGCGGCATCGCGGCAGAAGACATCGAGTCCGTGGCGGGGTTGCAACTCCTGCGTGGTGCCAGCGGTATCCAGGCTCCGGGCATGCTGGCCTCGCACTACGCCCCAGGCGCGGCGATGCGGCTCGAGGTTGAAAACGTGGAAAAGGGCGAAGCACTGCTTGCCTTCGGCCCCAACCGCGCTGCTGGCTGGCAGAACGCGGTTGCCGTGAAAAACCTGTCGGAGCGCGGCGATCTCACCGAAGCCGCGGCCAACCTTTTCGCTTTCATGCAGGATCTCGATCGCGCTGGCGCCGCAGTGATCGCCGTCGAACCCGTGCCCCAGGACGGTCTCGGCGAAGCAATCAACGACCGGCTTTCCCGCGCCGCTGCGCCGCGTGACAAACCTCTCGCAGAGTCCTAGTTCTTGGGCATGACCGATACCGATCTTTCGCCCGACCTTCTCCAGCGTTTTGCCGACATAGTCGGTGACAGATATGCCTTGCGCGATCAGGCAGACATCGCTCCCTATCTGATCGAGCGGCGCGGACTGTGGCACGGCCGCACGCCGCTGGTGCTGCGACCCGGTACCGTCGAGGAAGTCAGCCGCATCATGCAGCTTGCCACCGAAACGCGCACGCCGGTCGTTCCACAGAGCGGCAATACCGGGCTGGTCGGCGCGCAGGTGCCGGATACCTCCGGACACCAGATCGTGCTTTCGTTGTCGCGGCTGAACCGCATCCGCGAGATCGACGTGCAGTCGAATACCGCGACTGTTGAGGCCGGCGTCATCCTGCAGACGCTGCAGGAGGCGGCGGATGCCGCCGACCGGCTGTTTCCGTTGTCGCTGGCGGCGCAGGGTTCGTGCCAGATCGGCGGCAATCTTTCTTCCAATGCCGGCGGTACAGGCGTTCTCGCTTATGGCAACACGCGCGAGCTTTGCCTCGGTGTCGAAGTGGTGCTGCCGACGGGCGAGGTCTTCGACGATCTGCGCAAACTGAAAAAGGACAACACCGGTTACGATCTCAAGAACCTGTTTGTCGGCGCTGAAGGCACGCTGGGGATCATCACCGCCGCTGTCATGAAGCTGTTTCCCAAGCCGAAGGGCCGCGAGGTTGCCTTTGTCGGCCTGCCGTCGCCGCAAGCAGCTCTCGCCCTTTTCAATCTGGCCGAAGACCGTGCCGGTCCCGCACTAACCGCCTTCGAGCTGATCGCCAAGACGCCTTACGATTTCACGCTGCGGCATGGTGCCGGTGTGATCCGCCCCCTGGCTGACGACTGGCCCTGGTATGTACTGATGCAGGTCTCCTCCGGCCGCTCAGCGGAAGATGCCAGGGCGTTGATAGAGGACATCCTGTCGGAAGGGCTGGAAAAGGGATTGGCGGACGACGCTGTGATTGCTGCGAGCCTCGCCCAGGCAGATGCGTTCTGGAACTTTCGTGAGACGCTGCCGGAAACGCAGAAGGCCGAAGGCGCTTCGATCAAGCATGATATTTCTGTGCCGATCGCCTCGATTCCGACCCTCATCGAGCATGCCGCCGAGGCTGTTGCCTCGGTCAGCGCCGGAGCCCGTGTCGTCTGCTTCGGCCATATGGGCGACGGCAATCTGCACTACAACATTTCCCGGCCAGTCGACGGCGACGACAAGGCCTTCCTTGATCTTTATCGGCCGATGAACAAGGCCGTGCACGATGTGGTGCGTTCGCTGAATGGTTCCATCTCGGCCGAGCATGGCATCGGGCAGCTGAAGCGCGACGAACTGATCGCCACTGCACCGCCCATGGCCATCGACCTGATGCGCCGGGTGAAGGCTGCTTTTGATCCCGCCGGCATCATGAATCCCGGTAAGGTTATCTGATCGTTTCGAATATCCGACTTGGTGGGATTCCGATAACCATCTGGAAGATCAGCAAAATTTAACCGACTTTCTTAAGCGGGCCGGTAAGGAGCCACCGCTAGTCTCTCCCCATAACGAGGCGGGAAAACCCGCACGGAGAAGACCGGGATACCCGGCTCTCAGGAGAAACAGGAAGGCATTCTATGAACACCGGACTGAAGCCAGTCTGGGCTGGGCGCAACATGCGCCTCGACCCGTTTCGTCTGCCGCAGGTGGTGAGCTACGCCGCCCGCGACGATGCCGGCGACATTACCCTCACCATCGATCGGCGCGGCGCCATCATGCGGCGCAAGCTGCAGATGAGTGGCATGCCCGTTGTCATCGCGCTGCCGGCCAAGGCATTTCGTGGCGTGGCCGCGCGCGCCATGGAGGATGAGGACGGCAATGTCACGGTGACGCTGGAACTGCTGCACACGGATTCGATGCTGTCGGTGCCGCTGCTGGTCGCCGACGATCTCGATGATATCGCCGCCGACTGGCGTGCCTGGGCCGAGGCTTTCGGCCTGCCGATGCTGCTGATCGAGGCGGACGGCGTTGCCCGCACGCTGGAAGAGTCGCTCGGTGCCGCGATCAAGACGCAGCCGCCGCGCGCACGCCGTAAGGGGCGCATTTCCACGACCCGTCGTCCACGCTTCCTGGCTCGCCGCCGCACCGGCGACCTTGGCCTCCGGCTGGTCATCGGCGGCGAGGAGATCATCGCCCGCGAATAGGCAGGTTGCTTAAAGCAGCGGCTTCACTGCCACCCAGGCAGCTCCGCCGATCAGGCCGATGAAGATCAGCCAGCCGACCTGGTTGTTCGACCTGAACAGCTTGAGACACTGCTCCGGATTGTCGATGTCCAGCGTCACGATCTGCCTCGCCATATGCGCGCCAGCGGCGATCAAGCCCGCCAGCGCCACGACCGGAGCCTGCGCCGATGCAAAGGCGACGGCGAAGCACATCAATGCACCCGCATACAGCCCGACCAGCCAGGACTTGGTGTGCTCTCCGAACAGGCGAGCCGTGGAGCGGACGCCGACGATGGCGTCGTCTTCCTTGTCCTGATGGGCATAGATAGTGTCGTAGCCGATCACCCACAGGATCGAGCCGATGTAGAGCAGGAAAGCCGGCGCATCGAGATCGGCGAACTCACTTGCCCAGCCCATAAGTGCGCCCCATGAGAAAGCAAGGCCGAGCCCGAACTGCGGCCAGTTGGTGAAGCGCTTCATGAACGGATAGATCGCCACGACCGCGAGCGAGCAGATGCCGAGCAGGATGGCGAAACCATTGAACTGGACAAGCACCACCAGTCCGACGAGCGCCTGCAGGATGAGGAAGGTCCAGGCCTGTCTGCGGCTGACCTTGCCGGATGGCAGCGGGCGCGAACGGGTGCGTTCGACCTGATTGTCGATACTCTGATCGACGAGGTCGTTGTAGGTGCAGCCAGCGCCACGCATCGCGATCGCACCGAGCAGGAACAGGATCAGCGTCGAGGGCAGGGGCAGCAGCGAAAGCAGGCTGTCTTCCGGCCGTGCATAGGCGCTGGCAGCAAGCGCTGCCGACCACAAGCAGGGCCACAGAAGCAATTGCCAGCCGATCGGCCGGTCCCAGCGTGCGAGTTGCGCGTAGGGCCACAGCCAGCGCGGCAGCATGCGATAGACCCAGTGGCCGCTCGGCGCGTCTGCGACACGTCCCTGTGCCGATTTCGACTGTATGGTTTCCATAGGCTTGGAGTGGCAGGCTGGGGCCTAGGCGTCAAGCAGACATGGTGTCCAGCCGGTTTAGATTTGCGGCGCGAACGGCAGATACCAGAACAGCGCGATCTCGCGGGTGCCGGGATGAAGTCCGCGATAGAAGAACCGGTCGATACCGCCGAGCTGAAAGCCCTGCCGTTCGTAGAAACGGCAGGCGGTAAGGTTGTTGTTCTGGGTTTCCAGCGAAAGCCCCGGCAGGCTCTGCTCCTGCGCCCAGCTTTTGGCGTGGTCGAACAGGCGGTTGCCGATCCCGCTGGCACGATACGGGCGGTCGACGCCGAAATGGTCGAGCAGGCCGTAGCCGTTCCAGTTGCGGGTGGCTGATAGCCGGCCGATGGGCGCGTCATCCAGCATGGCAACGAACAGTGCGCTGCCATCATCCCATTCGCCGTCGTCTTCGTCAGCCTTGTTGTAGCTCTTCACATAGGGCTCGGTTGCAATGCGCTGCCATTTTGAGACCGGCGTGCCGAAGGCGGGTTCCAGATATGCATCGACCTCGAAGCTGAAATCGGCTTTGCCGGCCGCGTCAAAGAGGAGGGGATCGGCGCGTTCTATGGTGACGGGCATGAACAAATCCTGCTGTAGCATGACCCCGAAAAGTTGAAGACTTTACGGAGAAGGGTCATGTGACAAAAGAGAGCGTCTCGGTCGCAGATAGGCAGCCGTCCACCAGTCGGCAATGCCGTAGCGGTTGATATGGGTGATCGCGCCTTGACCTGTCGCGTCATCGCCAATAGCCAGAGCGGGCTACACGGATGGACGAGGTTTCCGACATGAACGTTCTTCTCCTCGGTTCCGGCGGACGCGAACATGCGCTGGCCTGGAAGCTCGCCGCCTCGCCGTTGCTCACCAGACTTTATGCCGCGCCGGGCAATCCCGGCGTCGCCGAGCAGGCCGAGCTCGTCGCGCTGGACATCTCTGATCATGCCGCCGTCGTCGCCTTTTGCCGCGACATGAAGATCGACCTCGTCGTTGTCGGTCCGGAAGCGCCGCTGGTCTCCGGCATCGGCGATGATCTGCGCGCGGCTGGCATCCGTGTCTTCGGGCCGTCCAAGGCGGCGGCGCGACTGGAGGGATCGAAGGGCTTCACCAAGGATCTGTGCGCCCGCTTCAACATCCCGACCGCCGCCTATGGCCGTTTCGACAATCTGGCCGACTCGCGCGCCTATGTGGAAAAGGTCGGCGCGCCGATCGTCATCAAGGCCGATGGGCTGGCCGCCGGCAAGGGCGTTACGGTTGCGATGAGCCTGGCCGAAGCGTTCGATGCGCTGGGCGCCTGTTTCGATGGATCTTTCGGCAGCGCCGGTGCCGAAGTCGTGGTCGAGGAATTCATGACCGGCGAGGAGGCGAGCTTCTTCTGCTTGTGCGACGGCACGACCGCGCTGCCTTTTGGCACGGCGCAGGATCACAAACGCGTCGGTGACGGCGATGTCGGCCCCAACACCGGCGGCATGGGCGCCTATTCGCCGGCCCCTGTGATGACGCCTGAGATGGTCGAGCGCACCATGCGCGAGATCATCGAGCCGACCATGCGCGGCATGGCCGAATTGGGTTCGCCCTTCGCCGGTGTACTGTTTGCCGGATTGATGATCACCGACCAGGGACCCAGGCTGATCGAATACAATACCCGCTTTGGCGATCCCGAATGCCAGGTGCTGATGATGCGGCTGAAGGACGATCTGCTCGTCCTTCTGAACGCCGCCGCCGATGGCCAGCTTGGTCATATGTCGGTGCGCTGGACGGACGACACGGCGCTCACTGTGGTGATGGCGGCGGCGGGATATCCTGGCACGCCCGAGAAAGGTTCGGTCATTCGCGGCATCGATGCAGCCCGGGCCGAGGGTGCCGAGGTCTTCCACGCCGGCACTGCTGTCAACGCGGGTGCCTTGGTCGCCAATGGCGGCCGCGTGCTCAACGTCTCCGCCACCGGTCGTACCGTAGGCGAGGCGCAGAAGCGCGCCTATGCCGCCGTTGACCGCATCGACTGGCCGCAGGGCTTCTGCCGCCGCGACATCGGCTGGCGCGCGGTGGAGCGCGAGGAGGCACGATGAGCGTCACCATCTATCACAATCCCGCCTGCAGCACCTCGCGCAATGCGCTGGCCATGATCCGCGCTTCCGGCGAGGAGCCCGAGATTATCGAATATCTGAAAGCGCCGCCGTCGCGCGCCAGATTGGTCGACTTGCTTCGCCTGATGGGCATGACGCCGAAGCAACTGCTGCGCCAGAAGGATACGCCTTACGCGGAATTGCGACTCTATGATCCGCGCTTCAGCGATGAGGAAATTCTCAATTTCATGATGCAGCACCCGGTCCTCATCAATCGCCCGATCGTGGTGACCGAAAAGGGCGTCGTGCTGGCCCGACCTTCGGAACGGGTGCTGGAAGTACTCGCCAATCCCGATATCGGCGATTTCTTCAAGGAAGACGGCGAGGTGGTGCACACCTCCATCCACCGCTAACCTGACGCTTCGAGGATCAGCGGTCCGCCGGCGTGGTGGCAGCTTTGGCGGGCTTGATCGACCCCGTGGCGATCAAATCGACGTTGACCGGCGGAGTGCCCTGCGAGACCAGCACAGCCTGCTTTCTCTGCCTGGCAGCGGCGACATAGTCGGCAATGCCACGCATCTGTTTCGCCACCAGGAGGGGCGGACGGCGGAACGCGTTGCGCAGCGCAACCCAGCGGGCCTTCAGGGCAGCGCCCAGTTCATCCAATGTTGGGGGCGCAGCGACCGCCGCATAGGTGATACGCTCCCCACGCAGACCGGCCTCCCGCGACAACGGCACTGGCACGCTCGCCAGATAGTCGACGGGCACGTCGATGAGGGCGCCGAAGGGCCATTGCCCACGCAGCTCGGCCGCGTCCATCGGCGCGACATTGATGTCGATGTCGCTGGGTGTTCCGGCGGCACGATAGGGGCAGGAGAGGCGACCGCAATTGGCCTGCGCAGCGAATTGCCAGAGCGCATAGCTACTCCAGTGGCCTTTCGGGAAACTGGCGCCGACTTCCGGCTTGTAGCGGGCATACCAGAGCGGCAGCCGGGACAGCAGCCGGTAGCGATAGCGGTTGGCCGCGATATGGCTGGCCGTCACTTCATTGGTATAGAGAATCGGGAAACGGCCGACGCGGCGGTGCACCTGCCGTACGAATTCTTCGGCATCTTCCAGTGACATCCATTTCTCGGGGTCGTTGTCCTCGATGTCGAGCGCGAGCAGGTCGTCGGGGCCCGGTTCGACAAAATCGACGAAATTGTCGGCCTGTTCGACCGGGTTGCCGGGTCGGGCGAGATGATAGGCACCCCATTCCAGCCCAAGAGCCTTTGCCACCACCTTGCGCGTCTGGAACAGTTCGCGTGTCACGGCATGACGCTTCCACAGCGCCTTGCACAGTCGCTGCTCGGTTTCGGTGCCGCTGCAGGAATAGGGCGGCGGCATGCCGTCCGAGGCTTTGTTGATGAAGCCGACGACGCGCTTGTCGGAAGCGAGCGCGTTCCAGTCGATGGGATTGTATTCGTAAGCGTCGATAACGAGCGCGCGGTCTTGCCTTTTCCATGGCTCGGAAAAGTCGGACGCCGCGGCCAAGCTTGTCACCGCCGCCAGGCCAGCTGCCAGCATTGCTATGCGAAGGAACTGTCGCGTGCGGCCGTTCAAGGGCGTACCCCGCTCACTGATGGTCGATCCTGAACGGCCATGGTTAATGAACGGTTTTCGTATGGTTTATTGGCTAAGGAGATACGCTTTCAGCCCACCGCTATGAATGCACGCATTTCGCTGGCCAAACCGTCCGCGACCTTGGCCATCGGGCCGAGATGCGGCGAGCGCACCATCAGGATGTCGAGCTTGAGGTCATCACCTGCGACGCGTTCCGGTCTTGTCCTGTCGAGCAGGCGTTTTGGGAAAAGCCCGAGCCTTCCGTTTGAAGACTTCGCAAAATCCGCGTGACAAAGTTTGACGTTTACGTAAAAGTAGGTCGACTGGTGGAATAGCAACACAACACTGTTGCATTGCAGCGCGGCCACGCGGCAGGATTACGCGGTACAGAGGAGGAGACGGCATGTATCGGGCACCGGTCGCGGATATCGCCTTCACGCTCAAACATGTCGCGGGACTGAAACCAGCCCTCGATGCCGGGTCGTTCGGTGAGCTCGGCGAGGATCTGGTCGATGCGGTGCTCGAAGAGGCAGGTCGTTTCGCCACCGATGAAGTGGCGCCGCTTTACAAAATCGGCGACGAAATGGGCGCGGTGCTGAAGGACGCGGCTGTGACCATGCCGACCGGCTGGAAAGACCTTTACCGCCGTTGGATCGAAGGCGGCTGGAACGGCCTATCGGCTCCTGAGGAATTCGGTGGCCAGGCGCTGCCGACCATGCTCGGTGTCGCAGCACTCGAAATGTGGAACTCGGCCGCAATGGCCTTCGGCATCGGTCCGACACTCACCATGGGCGCGGTCGAGGCGCTGCACAAACACGCCTCCGACGAGCTCAAGGCAAAGTACCTCGCCAAGTTGGTATCGGGCGAATGGATGGGCACGATGAACCTGACGGAGCCGCAGGCGGGGTCGGACCTCGCGGCGTTGCGCTCCCGGGCAGAACCCGTCGGGGATGGCACCTATCGCATCTTTGGCCAGAAGATCTTCATCACCTATGGCGAGCACGATTTCACCGACAACATCGTGCATCTGGTCTTGGCGCGTTTGCCTGATGCGCCGGCCGGCACGCGCGGCATTTCTTTGTTCCTGGTGCCGAAGTTCCTCGTCCACGACGACGGTTCGCTCGGCGCCCGCAACGACGTGTTCTGTTCCGGCATCGAACACAAACTCGGCATTCATGCCTCGCCGACATGCACCATGATCTACGGCGACGGCTTCGGCGGTTCTGCACCCGGCGCCATCGGCTGGTTGATCGGCGAGGAAAACAAGGGCCTCGCCTGCATGTTCACCATGATGAACAATGCCCGCCTCGCTGTCGGCATGCAGGGCGTGGCGGTGGCCGAGGCTGCGTACCAGAAGGCGCTGGTCTATGCCAATGAACGCAGGCAAGGCAAGGCGGGCAGTTATGCCGGCAACGGCATGGCGCCGATCGTCCACCACGCCGACGTGCAGCGCAATCTGCTCACCATGAAGGCGCTCACCGAGATTGCCCGGTCGATCAGCTATTCCTGCGCGCATGCGCTCGACATGGCGCATGTCTCGGAGGAGGAGCCGGCCAGTCACTGGCGCGACCGCGCCAATCTGCTCACCCCGCTTGCCAAGGCCTTTTCCACGGATGCCGGCGTCGATGTGGCATCGCTCGGCGTGCAGATCCATGGTGGCATGGGCTTCATCGAGGAAACGGGAGCCGCCGCCTATTATCGCGATGCCCGCATTGCCCCGATCTATGAGGGCACCAACGGTATCCAGGCCATCGATCTGGTGGCGCGCAAGCTGCCGCTGGGCAGCGGTCAACATGTGCACGGCTATATCGATGAGTTGAAGGCGGTGGCCGCCGATGTGCGCGCATCGAACCGTCCCGGTTTCGGCCGCACTGCCGACTTGCTCGAGCGTGCGCTTGCCGATCTTGCGGAAGCGACAAACTTCCTGCAGGCGCACCTGGCCGACGGCGATCAGGAAACTGCCCTTGCTGGCGCCACGCCGTATCTCAGGCTGATTTCGCTCGCTGCAGGCGGTGCCTATCTGGCACGCGGCGCGCTTGCTTCCGAACAGCGGCTGCCGCTTTGCCGCTTCTACGCAGAGAACATGCTGGGCGAGACCGCTGTGCTCAAGGAACGCGTGCTGGGTGGCGCCGAAAGCCTGGCTGAGGCTGGCAAGGCGCTGATTTCGGCCTGATCATTTCGCAATAAGGAAAAAATCGTGACGGATCACATCGTAGTCGAGCGCCAGGGCGCGGTTCAGGTCATTCGCATGAACCGGGCCGACAAGAAAAACGCGCTGACCCGCGCCATGTACGCGGCGATGGCGGCGGCACTGGCCGAGGCGGACGCCCACCCGCTGGTGCGCGCTACAGTCTTCTTCGGCTTGCCGGGCGCTTTTTCGGCGGGCAATGATCTTGCCGATTTCCTGACTGTTGCAACGGGTGGTGAGGGTGGCCGCGAAGTTTGGGACTTTCTCCTGGCGCTGGCGCGATCACAAAAGCCGCTGCTGTCGGGTGTCGACGGCATTGCCGTTGGCATCGGCACCACACTCAACCTGCATTGCGACCTGACCTTCGCCACGCCGCGCACCGTTTTCCGCACCCCGTTCGTCGACCTCGGCCTTGTGCCCGAGGCGGCTTCCAGCCTGCTGGTGCCGCGCATCATCGGTCGCCAGGACGCGTTCGCACTGCTGGGGCTCGGCGAAGGCTTCTCGGCGGAACGCGCCAAGGCGGTTGGGCTGATCTACGCGATCGTTGGCGAGGAAGCATTGGAAGCGGCGGTGCTTGCCAAGGCCGAGGAGATCGCAGCCAAGCCGCCGCAGGCGCTGAAGATCGCCCGCGACCTGATGCTGGGCTCGCGCGAGGACGTCATCGCGCGCATCGAGGAAGAGGGGCGGCATTTCGGCGAGCGCCTCAAGTCCGACGAGGCGCGCGCCGCTTTCGTGGCCTTCATGAACCGCAAGAAGGCAGGCTGACCGCCCGGCGCCTCAGAACTGCGCGATCATAGCGCCGGACGGTCCCGCTGCTTACCGGTAGGGCGAGATGCACTGCTGGCGTGGCCCATAGTTGGGTTGGAACGTGTTGTCCGACACGCGATAGGAGCGGTAGCGGTCATAGCACCAGCGCACATGCGCATTGCTGAGCCGCGCAGGGTAGGCCGGGCGATAGACTGGGCGCCCCTGGTTGGCGATCGCACCGCCGATGATGGCGCCGGCGATGAAGGCGGCCGGCGGGAACCACATGCCATTGTGGCGTTTCCAGCCCGGCCGGGCATGACGATAGCCGCGATGGCCGTTGTAATAATAACGGTCGCCGTCGCGATAGAAGCCGCGGCGGTTCTGCACCTGCATGATATCGCTGCCCGTTTCGACGGACGGCCTTGGCATAGGAGCTGCCTGGCCGGGCGTCGCCGAAGTGGCAACAGTGGTGAACACGGTCGCTGCCGCGCAAAGGGTCGAAAGAAGCTTTTTCATCGCATTCCTCGTTTGGTTAGAAACTTAGGACGCGACGAGCTTCGCAGCCGAGGTGTGAACCGAAACTGAACGCCTGCATTAAATATTTGTAATGTAAGGATAAACGCCTTCCCGCATCGTGCGCCGAAGCGCCGCGTGGCGCTCTAACGATGCTCGACGGCGATACGGACACCCAATCCGATCAGCACGGTTCCGGTCACGCCTTCGATCGTGCGACGCACCATCGGCCGGCGCAGGAAGTCGCCCGCCTTGGCGATGAGAGCCGCATAGAAGGCCAGCCAGGCAAAGGTCAGCACCGAAAAAACGATGCCCAGGAACAGGAAGGCGGTGAAAGTGGCGCCGCCGGCAGGTACGAACTGCGGCAACAGGCTGGCGAAGAACACCGCCATCTTGGGATTGCCGAGATCGCTGACGATGCCCTGCCTGAAGGCAGAAGGAGCGGAGAGTCGGATTTGGGCTTGCGGCAAGGTGCCGCCACGATCGTCAGCAGTCGGCCACAGCGCCTCGCGTAGCGCCTGGATGCCAAGAAAAACCAGGTATGCGGCGCCGGCATATTTGACGGCCATGAACACCGGCTCCGAAGCCGTCAGGAAGGTAACGACACCGGCGCTGGTCGCGAGCGCCCAGATCGCCTGTCCGCAGGCGATGCCGAGAGCTGTCATAAACCCGGCGGCGCGGCCGCCGAGCAAGGTGTTGCGAATGGTGATCGCGGTGTCCGGTCCCGGCGTGGCGATGACGATGAACGACACGCCCAAGAATGCCAGGAACAAGGTCATTCGGTCTCCCAGTGGATGCGACCGGCAAATCCTACACGATCTGTGCTGCGCGAACAGACCGGTGCTCGATCGATCCGCTCCGCCGATCGCTGATTAAGGATAGAGGCGGCTCTTGTCCCAACCGCCCTCGGCCTTGCGGCTGAACACGATCCGGTCGTGCAGGCGGAACGGACGATCGTGCCAGAACTCGATCGTCTGCGGCACGATGCGGAAGCCGGACCAATGTTTGGGACGCGGAATGTCGCCGATGGCATAGCGGGCGGTGTATTCCGCCACCGCTTTTTCCAGTGCGAACCGGCTCTCCAGTGGCCGTGACTGCTTCGACGCCCAGGCGCCGATCCGGCTGCCGCGCGGGCGTGATGCGTAGTAGGCGTCCGCTTCTGCGTCGGAGACGATCTCGACCGGCCCGCGCACGCGCACCTGGCGGCGCAGCGACTTCCAGTGGAAACACATCGCCGCCTTCATAGTGCCCAGAATCTCGCGGCCCTTGGCGCTTTCGAAGTTCGTGTAGAAGACAAATCCATGCTCGTCGAAACCCTTAAGCAGCACCATGCGCACGTCCGGCATGCCATCGGCATCGACGGTTGCCAACGCCACGCCATTGGGGTCGTTGGGTTCGGATTTGGAGGCATCGTCCAGCCAGGCGGCGAACAGCCGGAAGGGCTCCGCGCTCTCCGTAAAGTCACCTGTTGTTAAGACTGTCTCGTTCATAGTTTTTCCGATGTGAACTGGCCGAGGGATTTGCCGATTGTCGCGCATCGCGCACCTTTTTGACAGCCGGCCAGTGGGCACTTTCCTTTCGTCCTGTGCAAGGGCGGCGGTACCATGCGTGCTGCTTGCCCTTGCTGGCTGCGGCGCTGGTGGTTTCAGCCTGGAAAAGGCCGAGGTCGACCGTTCCATCGTCACGGGTTCGATTTCATCGGCTACGAGCAACACCGCCGATGCCGGGATGGCTTCCGACGAAACGACCATCCGCAACGCCGCATCTTCCGCCGATTTGCAGGGATTGGCCAATCAGGCGGTTCCCTGGGCCAATTCCGCTACCGGCTCGCGTGGCACCATTACCGCGCTGGCCGAGATCGGAGACGCTGCCAAGGGGCGCTGTCGTCAGTTCGACGTTTCACGCGAAAGCTATGACGGCGTCACCATGTACAGGGCGGCGATTTGCATGACGCCGGCCGGCGCGTGGCAGACGCAGGATTTCAAGGCGCTTTGATTTTCCCATCCACCACTGGAATTTCTTCCTATCAAGGCGCATATAGGAAACAACTCTGAATTCACCCGTTCAATGAGCAGGATTTGATGCGCGACCCCTATGAGGTGCTGGGAGTTGCCAGGAACGCTTCGTCCAAGGACATCAAGTCGGCGTTTCGGAAACTCGCCAAGAAGCACCACCCGGACCAGAACCCGAACGACCCCAAGGCCAAGGATCGGTTTTCCGCGGCCAATCAGGCCTATGAGATTCTCGGTGACGAAAAGGCCCGTGCCGCCTTCGACCGTGGCGAGATAGACGCCGACGGCAAGCCGCGCTTCCAGGGTTTCGAGAACGCCGGCGGCGATCCTTTCGCCGGTTTCCGCCGCCAGCAGGGGCCGGGTGCGTCGCACTTCGAATTCCGCTCCGGCGGTGGCAACAGCCCCTTCGGCGAGGGGGCTGGTGACATCTTCAGCCAGATTTTTGGCGATGCCTTCAACCAGCAGCGCCCCGGCGCCGCTGCCGCGAGTGGTGGCGACCGCCGCAGGCAGGCTCCGGCCGGCGGAGATATCAATGTCACGCTGGATGTTACGATCGAGGAGGCCGCGACCGCCGAGAAGGTGACCGCGATCTTCCCGGACGGCCGCAAGGTAGCGGTGAAACTGCCGGCGTATGTGGAAGACGGTCAGACCATTCGTCTCAAGGGGCAGGGCGAACAGGGTTACGCTCAGCCTGGCGACGCGCTGGTCAAGATCAGGTTCCGCCGTCATCCACGATACCGCATCGAGGGACGTGACCTGCATGCCGATCTGCCGGTGTCACTGCACGATGCGGTGGTTGGTGCCAAGGTTGCGGTGGAGACGCCGACCGGGCGTATCGCGCTTGCCGTACCGGCCTGGTCGAGCTCCGACAAGGTGCTGCGCATCAAGGGGCGTGGACTGCCTGAAAAGGCCGGGGGACACGGCGATCTCTATGCCCATGTCCGCATCATGCTGCCGGAAGGCGGCGATCCGGAACTGGAAGCGCTGGTCAAGAAACAAGGCTGAACCGCTCGCGATACATCGGCTGGCTCAAGAGATTGGGGCAGCCGATCCATTGTCGTGGCCATGCCAGTGAGGTGCAATGCTGCGGTCAGTCACAGCGGCGGCAGTGCTCATGTCTTCGGAAATCATCGTTCGCCCGGTCGTTCGTCAGGATTTCGATCGCTGGTTGCCGCTCTGGGAGGGCTACAACGCCTTCTATGGACGATCAGGCCCGGCCGCGCTCGCAGACTCCATCACACAAATGACCTGGTCGCGGTTTTTCGATGCGTATGAACCGGTGCATGCGCTGGTCGCTGAAAACGATGGTCAACTGCTTGGCCTGACGCATTATCTTTTCCATCGTTCAACCACGGCCATCGAGCCGAGCTGCTATCTGCAGGATCTGTTCACATCGCAGGACGCGCGCGGCAAGGGAATCGGCAAGGCGCTGATCGAAGGGGTCTATGACCGCGCTCGCGAGGCTGGCTCGAAGCGGGTGTACTGGCAGACCCATGAAACCAATCAGATGGCGATGCGGCTCTACGACCAGATCGCTGAACGCTCCGGCTTTGTGGTCTACCGCAGGCTTTTCTGATGCGGCAGCTTCGCCGGTCGGCTAAACGCAGCCAGCACGCACGGCCAAGCCATGTCATCATCGCTTGAAGGCATCAAGCGCCTGTGCGATAGGGCAGTTCAAAGTATTCGGAGAACGCTCATATGGTGGGTGGACAGGGCCTTATGGCCGGCAAGCGCGGCCTTATCCTCGGCGTCGCCAACAACCGTTCGATTGCCTACGGCATCGCCAAGGCCTGTGTGGATCATGGTGCGGAGATCGCGCTGACCTATCAGGGCGAGGCGTTCAGGAAGCGCGTGGAGCCTCTGGCGGAGGAACTTGGCGCTCATGTCGTCGGTCATTGCGACGTCACCGATCCGGAAAGCCTGGATTTGGTGTTCGAAAATGTCGGCAAGCTGTGGGACAGGCTCGACTTCGTGGTTCACGCCATCGCTTTCTCCGACAAGGAGGAATTGACCGGCCGTTATGTTGAGACCACGCGCGACAACTTCCTGCGCACCATGGACATCTCGGTGTTCTCGTTCACCACTATTGCCAAGCGCGCCGAGCCGATGATGACCAATGGCGGCTCGATGCTGACGCTGACCTACTATGGCGCGGAGAAGGTGATGCCGCACTACAATGTCATGGGTGTCGCCAAGGCGGCACTCGAAGCGTCTGTGCGTTACCTTGCGGTCGACCTCGGCTCCAAGAACATCCGCGTCAACGCGATTTCGGCTGGCCCGATCAAGACGCTTGCGGCTTCCGGCATCGGCGACTTCCGCTACATCCTGAAGTGGAACGAGTACAATGCGCCGCTGAAGCGCACTGTGACGCCGGAGGAAGTCGGCGATTCGGGGCTCTATTTCCTGTCGGACCTGTCGCGCGGTGTCACTGGCGAAATCCATCACGTCGATTCGGGCTATCACGTCGTCGGCATGAAGGCCGTCGACGCGCCGGATATCTCCGTTCTCAAGGACTGAGCCTTCCGCCCGGCATTTTCAGCATCGCATCGGAGGTCGTTCGCGCGCCATGTCTGCGCTTATCTATGTCGTGCGCCACGGCCAGACCGATTGGAATGCCGAGCATCGCCTGCAGGGTCAGGCCGATACCGATCTCAATGATATCGGCCGCCGGCAGGCATCGGAGAATGGGCGCAGGCTTGCGGGTCTGATCGGCGACGCGAAGGGCGCTTTCGACTATGTCTCCAGCCCGATGCTGCGCACGCGCGAGACGATGGAGCTGATGCGCTCAGCCATGCGGCAAGACCCGGCCGGCTACCGAACCGACGATCGTCTGGTCGAGATCAACTTCGGCGATTGGCAAGGTTTCACCTATCCCGAGCTCGAAACCCGTTATCCTGGCGCAGGCCGTGCTCGTGGCGAGGACAAGTGGGATTTCACGCCGCCGGGCGCCGGCGCGGAAAGCTACCAGAAGCTGCTGTCCCGCATCCAGCCGGTGTTCCAGGCCATGGAGCGCGACACGGTCTGCGTCACGCATGGCGGTGTCATACGCTGCCTGTTTCGGATGATTGCAGGGGCTTCGAAAGATGAAGCAGCCTCGCTGGAAATCCCGCAGGACCGCGTTCTGAGGGTGCAGGGTCGCCGTCTGGAATGGCTTTAGCTTCCAGCGGCGAGCTGTCGCTGGTTGGCCTTACTGCGGCAGCTCCATGTCGGTGACGACGTTCTCGCCATTGCTGACGTCATAGGCAATGACGATGTCGGTTCCGGGTTTCAGCGCCTCCAGGTCCATTTCAGCGTTCAGCTTGTAAGCCTTGCCGTCGTCCAGCGTCAGTGTCAGCGTCTCCCTGTCGACCTTCTTGATTTTGCCTTCCGCCTGGCCCGCAAAAGCGGCGGTCACGACAAGCACTGTGGCGGCAATGGCGCCGAGCAGGGTACGCATTGGTGGTCCTCATTGTTTGTTGTTGTACGCCGTTCCCATGCGGCGGCCGTGTGCGGCGACGGAAACAAACAGAAACCAGCCGAATGTGTCAAACCTAAGTCACCTCTCGTGGACAACATGTCTGCGACCTGTTGCTCGGCGGCCCTTTTTGCCAGATAGCGTCGGTGACAATGCTCCTGATTGAAGGCGCGCAAGCACCGGCTTCCTCCGTTTGACCACTGCGGAAAACGCTAATAGAAGGCTGGCCATGCCGGGTGAGGCCCGCGCGAGGGCTGTTACCGATGTCGCATAATACCTTCGGCCATCTTTTCCGGGTGACCACCTGGGGCGAAAGCCACGGTGCCGCCCTGGGCTGCGTGGTTGATGGCTGTCCACCCGGCATCCACTTCACCCGCGAGGACATCCAGGCTGAGCTCGACCGCCGTCGGCCGGGGCAATCGCGCTTCGTCACGCAACGCCGCGAGCCGGACGAGGTCAAGATTCTATCGGGCTTTGTGATGGACGATGACGGCGTCACCATGATCAGCACCGGCACGCCGGTGTCGATGCTGATCGAGAATGTCGACCAGCGCTCGAAGGACTATGGCGAAATCGCCCGCCAATATCGACCGGGCCACGCCGACTATGCCTATGAGGTCAAATACGGCATCCGCGATCATCGCGGCGGCGGCCGTTCCTCGGCGCGCGAGACCGCGGCCCGCGTCGCCGCCGGCGCGCTTGCCCGCAAGGTCGTGCCGGGTCTCGTCGTGCGCGGCGCGCTGATCGCCATGGGCGAGAAGGAAATCGATCGCGCCAACTGGAACTGGAATTTCATCGGCGACGCCGAAAACCCGTTCTTCACGCCAGACCCGCAGTCGGTGCCGGTCTTCACGGCCTATCTCGATGGCATCCGCAAGGCGGGGTCTTCTGTCGGTGCCGTGATCGAGATCGTCGCCGACGGTGTGCCGGCAGGGTTGGGAGCGCCGATCTATGCCAAGCTCGATCAGGACATTGCTTCGAACCTCATGTCGATCAACGCGGTCAAAGGCGTCGAGATCGGTAACGGTTTCGAAGCTGCCAGGATCACCGGCGAACAGAACGCCGACGAGATGCGCATGGGCAATGACGGCAAGCCGGTGTTTCTCTCCAACAACGCCGGCGGTATTCTGGGCGGCATTTCGACAGGTCAGCCGATCCTCGCACGTTTCGCCGTCAAGCCGACCTCGTCGATCCTTAATCCGCGCAAATCCATCGACCGGGATGGCAACGACGTCGATGTCGTCACCAAGGGCCGCCACGATCCCTGCGTTGGCATCCGTGCCGTGCCGATCGGCGAAGCGATGGTAGCCTGCGCGATTGCCGACCATTATCTGCGCCATCGGGGCCAGACTGGCAGGTGAGCGAATAGCGAGTAGTGAGTAGCGAATAGAGCGAAAAAACACTACTCACTACTCACTACTCACTATTTGCCACCGAAAGAGCCTCATGCCTTACGATCAGAAGAAAATTGTGGAAGCCCTGCGTGCCTTCGAGCGCGGCGAGATCGTCGTCGTCATGGATGACGACGGCCGTGAGAACGAGGGCGACCTGATCGTGGCGGCCGTGCATTGCACGCCGGAGAAGATGGCTTTCATCGTGCGTCACACCTCCGGCATCGTCTGTACGCCGATGCCGCGCGAAGAGGCCAAGCGGCTGAACCTTGCACCCATGGTTGCCGACAACGATTCCGCCCACACCACTGCCTTCACCGTCAGCGTCGACTTCAAGCATGGCACAACGACCGGAATTTCCGCCGAGGACCGCACACTCACCGTGCGCAACCTGGCCAACGGCAACGTCGCGGGCAGCGACTTCGTGCGCCCCGGCCATATCTTCCCGCTGATCGCGCGCGAAGGCGGCGTGTTGATGCGTTCAGGCCATACCGAAGCCGCGGTCGATCTGTGCAAGCTGGCTGGCCTGCCTCTGGTCGGCGTCATTTCCGAACTGGTCAACGACGATGGTACCGTCAAGCGCGGGCCTGAAGTGGCATCTTTCGCCGAGGAACATGGGCTGAAGCAGGTCTCGGTGGCGGACCTCATCGCCTATCGCCAACGCAAGGAAACGCTGGTCGAGCGCGTCGCTTGCTCCGATATCGATACGCCCGGCGGCAAGGCAACGGCGATCGCCTATTCGCTGCCGTGGGAAGCGATGCATCACCTGGCAATCGTCTATGGCGATATCCGCGATGGCGAGGAAGTCCCGGTACGCCTGCACCTGGAAGATGTCACGACCGACGTCTTCGGCACACATACCGTTCTCGCCGACATCATGAAGACACTCGGAGAGCGCAAGCGCGGTGTCATCGTTTACCTGCGTGAAGGGTCCACCGGCGTCGGCAGCCATGGCGGTCGCAACCGGCAGGCTGGCAGCGACCGCGAGGATCACGACGAAGCGCGCCGGCGCGAGAACGAATGGCGCGAGATCGGCCTTGGCGCACAGATACTCAAGGACCTCGGCATCTCCTCGATCAATCTGATCGCTTCGCGCGAACGGCACTATGTCGGCCTGGAAGGCTTCGGCATCCGCATCGCCAAGACGGAAATTCTCTGATCTACAAATCATGAAAGCGCGTTATATGGCGCGCTTTCAAAAGGTAGTGTTCGCGATCAAGTCGCTCAGGCGACCGCCAGTGCTGTGGTGTTGCGCACCGAACGTTGCAGGTTGCCCTGACCGGCCAGGGCGACAATCAAGGCGACAACGCCAGCCGTGATCGAAACCAGGAAGCCGCTGGTCGGCCCGTAAGTGTCGATCATCCAGCCGGCTGCCGCTGAGCCAGCGGCCATGCCGACGCCGATCCCGGTGATCGCCCAGGTCATGCCCTCCGTGAGCTTGGAGGAGGGTACGAGTTTTTCAACAAGCGCCATTGAGGTGATGATGGTTGGCGAAACGGCAACGCCCGCAACGAAAAACACCAGTGAAAGCATGGGGATGCTGCCCACGATGAGCAGTGGCAGGGTGGTGAGAGCTGCCAGTGCTATCGTGACGAGCAGTTGCCGGGCAAGTGGCAGCTTGAGCTTCAACATGCCGAAGGCAAGGCCGGCCACGAGTGAGCCGGCGGCATAAGCCGACAGGGTAAGGCTGGCAGCTGCTTTGTTGCCTTGGGCTTCCGCGAAGGCGACGGCGGTGACTTCAGCCGTGCCGAAGATCGCGCCGATGGACGCCAGGGTCAGCACGATGATCTGCAGCGAGGCGAGGCGGATGACAGAGTGACCACCGCTGCGTTCCTGCGCATGGATTGGTGGCTCGGTGGATCTTTGGGCGGCAAACAGCAGGCTGCCGACAAGAAGGAGGATCGTGGCGGCCAATGGGCCGGCTTCGGGGAAGATGGTGACGCTCAGCCCGATCGCGAGGATCGGACCGACCATGAACATGACTTCGTCGACCACGGATTCAAAGGCAAACGCCGTGTGCAGCTTCGAGGTACCGCGATAAAGTTCGGTCCACCGCGCCCTGACGAAGGAACTGAAGCTCGGTATCGCGCCGCTGAGGATCGCGAAGAGGAACAGCGTCCAGTTTGGCGCCTTGAAATGGGTTGCTATCATCAGGCCGATCAGGGCCGAGACGGCGATCAGCGCCGCGGGTACAAGAACACGGCGCTGGCCGTGCCGGTCGACAAGCCGTGACACTTGCGGCGCGATCAAGCCACTCGCCAGCGCGAAGGTGGCCGAGACGGCGCCCGCCAGCCAGTATTCGCCATGTGTTTCGGACAGCATCGTCACAATGCCGAGCGTGATCATGGAAAGCGGAAAGCGGGCAACGAAGCCGGCCGCGGAAAACGCCTTGGCGCCGGGCGCCTGGAAAATTTCACTGTATGGATTGCGCATGTAAGTCACCGAGGACGAGATAGTCGAGATTTCAAAGGCAGTCGAGCCGCCTGGGAGGGCGGCTCGTTGGTCCTGTTTGGGTCGAAATCGTGAAGTTCGACAAATGTCATTCCGCTGCTTGCGGGGCGGCTTGCGATAATTCGCTTTCCGTCTCGCCGGCGAGCGTCTTCTGGCCGAGAAGGACGATCACAAAGGCGATCGTGCCGGCAGCAACGGAAACCCAGAAACCGTTCTGAGCGCCGTAATTGTCAACCACCCAGCCCGCCACGAACGCACCCAGCGCCATGCCGATGCCGATGCCAGTCATCACCCAGGTAATACCCTCGGTCAGCATGGCTTCGGGCACGCGCCGCTCGATCAGGCCGAAGGCCATGATGAAGGTTGGTGAGATCGCCACGCCGCTGGCGAAGACGGCAAGCGCGAGCAGTGGAACGGTATCGGCGACGAGCAACGGCAGCGTGGTCAGCGCAACGATGGCGATCGAGATGGCGAGCAGGCGTTGTTTCGGTGCCCGCAGGTCGAGTGCGCCAACGATCAGGCCGACCACGAAGGAACCGACGGCGTAGACACCAATGACGAGGCTGGCGGCGGTCGGCTGACCGAGTTCCTTGGTGATAGCCACGGAACTGACTTCTGCTGTGGCGAAGATCGAACCGACGAAGATCAGCGCCAGCGTTATGATCTGGACGGGCCGCAGCATGATCGCCGAGCCGCCGCTGCCAAGCTCCAGCTGCCGTACCTTGGGCTCGCTGGATCGTTGCAGGATGAAAGCAGCCATGCCGAAGGTCAGGAGAAGCGTGCTGGCCAGCATGCCGGCTTCCGGGAACAGCGCTACGCTGAGGCCGACCGAAAGCGATGCGCCGGCAATATAGACCAGTTCGTCGGCGACCGATTCGAAGGCGAAGGCTGTGTTGAGTTCCGGACGATCGCGGAACTTTTCGGTCCAGCGTGCCCGTACCATGGCCGGCACGCTGGGCATCGCTGCCGCCAGGAAGGCCGAGATGAATAGCGTCCAGCTTGGCCAGTCATAGTGGGTGGCAACGAGCAGAGCGATGAAGGCGATGACGGAGACGATCGTGGTCGGGGTTGCCACGGCGCTCTGGCCGAGCCGGTCGATCCATCGCGAGATCTGCGGGGCGGCAAAAGCGTTGGTCAAGGCAAAGGTGGCCGATACAGCACCGGCCAGCCAATATTCGCCGCGTGCCTGCGACAGCATCGCGACAATACCAATGGGAGCCATGGCAATGGGCAGTCGGGCGATGAAGGCAGCGGCTGAAAAGCCCTTGGTTCCGGGGACTCTGAAGATTTCACCATAAGGATTGCGCATGGGAGCACTCCTGGAAATTTGAGGGTGTGCCACTTACATACGTGGCGTATGCGAATGAGATAATTGCATACGCCACGTATGTCAATTAATATACGCCGTGTATGTGAAAAAATATACGCGGCGTATGTGAAAAGAGAAGCGGCAAGGGAAAGAAACAATGCGGACGGCCCACAAACCCCGTAGTGAGATGATCGCTGAAACACGTGCGAAGCTGATTGCGTCCGCGCGCCGGGCCTTTGCGACAGTCGGTTACGCGAACGCATCGATGGACGACTTCACCGCGGAGGCCGGGTTGACGCGCGGCGCGCTGTATCATCATTTCGGCGACAAGAAGGGACTGTTCGAAGCCGTCATCGCGCAGATCGACTGCGAAATGGCCGCGCGTCTCAATGCTGTCTCTGCCAAGGCTAAGACGCGTTGGCAGGGCTTCATGGATGAAAACATCGGCTATGTCGAAATGGCGTTGGATCCGGAAGTCCAGCGGATTGTCCTGTGTGATGGGCCGGCAGTGCTTGGTGATCCGGCGCAATGGCCCAACGCCAATGCCTGCATCTTGTCGATAACGAAGAATCTCGCAGTGCTGAAAGAAAAGGGGGTTATCCGCGATATCGACCCGGAAGCCATGGCGCGGCTGATCAGCGGCGCTTCGCTTTATGCCGCGCAATGGATCGCTAATTCCGACGATCCTGCCGCCACATCATTAAAGGCGGTCAAGGCCTTCCGCGCGCTCATGGAAGGCCTGCTTGTGGACGGCAAGGCTGCCGCGTGACTTCCTAGCCTCTGCCCGCGATCGTGTTGGCGGCGGCTTTCAGGGCATCTTCGCCAGCACCGGCATAAGTCTCGCTCATGACAAGGTCGGAGAGCGGCAGGCGCGAGGCCCAGCCATTGCGTTCCAGGTCGGGTCGGGTGGCGAATTCCGAGACATGGCCGACGCAAAGATAGGCGACGGGCACGACGTGATCCGGGATGTCGAGCAGATCCCTGAGCGCGTCAGCGTTCAGGATGCTCACCCAGCCGACTCCGATCCCCTCAGCTCGCGCGGCCAGCCAGAAATTCTGTACCGCGCAGACCGTGCTGAAGAGATCCATTTGAGGGTTGTGCCAGCGGCCGAGCGGTGAGTCTTCGCTGCGCCGCCTGTCGCAAGTGATGCAGAGATTGAGTGCACTTTCGCAGATGCCTTCCAGCTTGAGCTTGCGGTAGAGCTCCTGCCGCTCCTCGGCTATATGAGTCAGTTCCTGGGATCGGGCCGCCAGGAAAAGGTCGCGCACAGCTTCGCGCCGGCCCGGATCGCGAATGACGATGAAGTTCCAGGGCTGCATGAAGCCGACCGACGGCGCATGGTGCGCGGCAGTCAGCAGGCGGGCAAGCACTGCGTCGTCTATAGGACGTTGCTGGAAATGGCTGCGCACATCGCGGCGTGTGAAAATGGCGCGATAGATGGCTTCGCGTTCAAAATCCCCGAAGGAATGGCATGCTTGGTTTCGGACGGCGTCCATCGCGTTTCCCTTGCGATCGAAACAACGTCATCCACCCGTCCATGCGGATGACCATTCCTGTCCGGCCGGTCTTCTGGCTTGGGTTCGTCCCGCCTGCCGGCGCCTTCCCGTCCTGCTCTGCGGACAGTGGCTCTTGCCGAGCGGTCCCCCTTACAGCGTTGGGCACGCCACGGATTTTCACCGTGTTCCCGATTCTCCCGCCTCACGGCGGGCACCTGACAGTGCGGCGAACCTAGCTGAGTTTCGGTGTGAAGACAGCCCTGATCTCGACGTCCGATGACGCCTTTTCCCCAACAGGCTGGAGCAATTTCAGCAAAAGTGCGTTGCGATTTTGCGTCCGGAATTGCGTAAAAACAATGAATTAGAGCGTTTCCGCGTTGCCGTGAAAAACGGAACCGCTCTGATGCTTGTCGCGTGGCCATCATCTCCATTGCTGATAAGGTAGCGCCATGACGACCCGCCTCTACACGCATCCGATTTTCCTGGAACACATCACGCCCGCCGGCCATCCGGAGCGGCCGGACAGGTTGCGCGCCATCGAGCGCGTTCTGGACGACGAGGCCTTTGCCGCCCTCGACAGGCAGGAGGCACCGATGGGGGACGAGGCAACCATTCTCTATTGCCATCCGAAGGATTTCGTCGAGCGCGTGCGCAAGGCAATCCCGGAAGACGGCATCGCGGTCATCGATGCCGACACGGTGGCGAGCCCAAAAACCTGGCAAGCGGCGCTGACCGCCGTCGGTGCGGCCAATGCCGCCGTGGACGACGTCTTTGCCGGCACGGCCGACAATGTCTTCGTAGCGGCCCGCCCGCCCGGCCATCACGCCGAGAAAACCACGGCCATGGGTTTCTGCCTGTTCAACACGGCAGCAATCGCAGCCCGTTACGCGCAGGAGAAGCACGGCGTGGAGCGTGTCGCCATCGTCGACTGGGATGTGCACCACGGCAACGGTACGCAGGACATTTTCTGGGATGACCCGTCCGTGCTTTATTGCTCGACGCACCAGATGCCGCTCTATCCGGGCACGGGCGCGAAGAGCGAGATTGGCGCCGGTAATATCGTCAACGCGCCGCTGGCGCCGGCGACGGGTAGCGATATCTTTCGCGAGGCGTTCAACACGCGCGTCCTGCCGGCGATCGATTCCTTCGCGCCGGACCTCGTCATCATCTCGGCCGGTTTCGACGCGCACCATCGCGACCCATTGGCCGAGATCAACCTTGTCGAGGATGATTTCGACTGGGCGACCGGGCAGTTGATGGATCGCGCCCGCCGTCATAGTTCAAACAGGCTGGTCAGCTTGCTGGAAGGCGGCTACGACCTGCATGGATTGGCATTTTCGGTCGCAGCCCATGTCGGCCGCCTGATGAAAGGATGAGCCATGGCTGAAGAAGTGAACCAGGACGTCAAGGCGATGAGCTTCGAGCAGGCGCTGGATGCGCTGGAGAAGATCGTTGACGATCTCGAGCGCGGCGACGTGCCGCTCGACCAGTCGATCCGCATCTATGAAAGAGGTGAGGCGCTGAAGGCGCATTGCGACCGCCTGCTCAAGGCCGCTGAGGACAAGGTGGAGAAGATCAGGCTGGCCCGTGACGGCAAGCCGGTCGGCACCGAACCGCTGGACGGAGAACAATAGTTAGAGCGGAATGCCGATCGCATTCCGCTTCCGGGGAGCAGGGGACAACACCGGCATATCAAAGGGAGAGATATCCATGTGTCGCAACATCAAGCCGCTCTTCAACTTCGAACCGCCAGCGACGGATAGCGAAATTCATGAGGCGGCGCTGCAGTTCGTGCGCAAGATCAGTGGCTCCAACAAGCCCTCCATGCGCAACAGGGAAGCCTTCGACCACGCGGTGCGCACCATCGCCAATGCCGCGCATGACCTGCTTGTTGTCCTTGAAACCACTCAGCCGCCGCGCAACCGCGAGGAGGTGGCGGCAAAAGCTCGCGCCAAGTCGGCCGAGCGGTTTGGGTCTAAGCCGGTGCCTGCCTAGAGCAATTCCAGGAAAAGTGCGTAGCGGTTTTCCGTCCAGAATTGCGCAAAAACAAAAAGTTAGAGCGTTTCCGCGTTCCGAAAAAACGGAAACGTTCTGGTAGTCTCGCAATCGTGCAGATCGGCCAGTCTGCTGTACTGCCGATCAGGACGCCGAGGTGACCATCGTCGGCTTGTCGAAATCCGCGGGCTGAGCGGCGTAGAGCCGTTCTGGTGGCGTCCAGCGGTCAGGCAACTCTTCCTCACCCCAACGTGCGAGCGCCTGGAGCGCGGGAATGAGTGCTGCACCTTTGGCCGTTAGCGCGTAAGCACCGCGGGTCGCACCTTGCCGCGCCTGCGTTTGCCTAACCAGGCCGGCATCCTCCAGCCGACGCAACCGTTCAGCCAGGATGTTCGTTGCAATCTTCTCGGGCATTGCCAGAAAATCCGAGTAGCTGGTCGCCCCTACCACCATCGCGCGGATGATCACCAGCGACCACTTGTCGCCGACGATGTCGAGCGTTGAGGCGATGGGGCAGCCGGTGCGGAACTTGGTCATGAACACAGCATGATTTTCTAGCTTGCATTTTGCAAGTGAGAAATGATTAGCTTGTAAAAACCGTTTGTTGGAGGGGGAAATGCTTCCGGTTACGTCCATTGTCGCGGCATTGGCGGCGCTTTCGCTCGTTGCCATGAGCATCAGGGTCAGCTTGCGCCGCAAGAAAGTCGGTGTGCGTCTCGGCTTCAGCGACGACCCGACGCTGATGCGGCGTATCCGCGCGCAGGGCAATTTCACCGAATATGTGCCCCTGGCTTTGATCGTGCTCGCCATTGCAGAATACAGGCAAGCGCCGACATCCTTGCTGTGGACGATCGCTGGGCTGCTCATCGCCGGCCGATGTTTGCATTTCGCAGGTATCATGACGGCCAGAACGCCGTTGAGCGCGCCGGGGATGGTCGGCACCTACAGTGCGCTGATCGTCGGTGCGATCACACTCCTCTCCATCTGACGGACCTCCGAACGCAGTCGATCGGTGAACGCATCGTCGTCGCATCGCCGGTTTGCCAGGGGAGGGCGGGGGTATAAGTTTGGTCCTGCAAGTCATTAGCAGATGGAGCAGGACCGATGAGCTTCTTTCCAGGAAACGATCCCGAGCCCGGCGATGCCTTTTCCTGCGACGCCATCGAACTGATGGTGGTGCCCAATGCCAAGGACATCGGTGGCTTCGAAGTGCGTCGCGCTTTGCCGACCGCCAGGCGCCGGCTGGTCGGTCCCTTCATCTTCTTCGATCGCATGGGCCCCGCCATCCTGCGCGCCGGCAAGGCGCTGGATGTGCGCCCGCACCCGCACATCGGGCTCTCCACCGTCACCTATCTGTTCGACGGCAACATCAGGCACCGCGATTCGCTGGGCACGGAGATGGTCATTTCACCCGGCGACGTGAATTTGATGACGGCAGGACGCGGCATTGTCCATTCCGAGCGTACGCCGGAGGAAATGCGTGGCGCGCCGATGTCGATGTCGGGCCTGCAGACGTGGATCGCGCTGCCTGACAGGCACGAAGAAATGGCGCCGGTTTTTGAAAACACCGCGAGCGCTGAACTGCCGGAGTTCGGTGCTGACGGGGTGTCGGGTCGTCTCATCATCGGCGAGCTGGAAGGCCACCGCGCGCCGGTGACCACCTATCATGATACGCTCTACGCCGACATTCGGCTTGAGCCTGGTGTGAAGTATCGCATTGCGGCGGATGCCGAGGAGCGCGCCATTTATGTACTGGATGGGTTCGTCACCATTTCCGGCGACAGCTTTCCCGAGAACCGCCTTCTGGTGTTTCGCCCCGGCGACGAGATCATCGTTTCGTCGGAATCGGGTGCGCATTTCATGCTGTTCGGTGGCGCTTCGCTGGGGTCCCCACGCTATATCTGGTGGAATTTCGTTTCCTCGTCGAAAGAACGCATCGAACAGGCCAAGCAGGAATGGAAGACCGGTCGTTTCGACATCGTCCCGGGCGATGAAAAGGAATTCATTCCACTGCCCGATAAGTGACGTGTCATTGCGGCACATTTACTTTCCGTGGTCGGAGGCCTATTCGATTTTTTGAATACTCTTGAACGCGAGCTCGAACGGGCCAGCCATTGATCGCCAGACCCCAAACGCCGCTTCTCGACAAGGTCCGTATTCCCGCGGACCTGAAGAAGCTTTCCGAAAGTGACCTGCCACAGCTTGCAGAAGAGCTGCGCACCGAACTGGTCGACGCCGTCTCGCAGACAGGCGGGCATCTCGGAGCAGGTCTTGGCGTGGTCGAGCTCACAGTCGCGCTGCACTACGTTTTCGACACGCCGGACGACAGGATCATCTGGGATGTCGGCCACCAGGCCTATCCACACAAGATCCTGACCGGCAGGCGCGACCGCATCCGCACCTTACGCCAGGAGAACGGGCTTTCCGGGTTCACCAGGCGAGCCGAGAGCGAATATGATCCGTTCGGCGCCGCCCATTCCTCCACCTCGATCTCGGCCGGTCTGGGCATGGCCGTGGCGCGCGATCTCTCCGGCGGCAAGAACAATGTCATCGCCGTGATAGGCGACGGTGCGATGTCGGCCGGCATGGCGTTCGAGGCGCTGAACAATGCGGGTGCGCTCGATGCACGCCTCATTGTGATCCTCAATGACAACGACATGTCGATCGCCCCGCCGACCGGTGCCATGAGCGCATATCTGGCGCGTCTCGGTTCAGGCAAGACCTATCTCGGCCTGCGCGATTTCGGCAAGAAACTGACGTCTTATCTCGGCAAGCGGGCCGATCGCGCCATCACCCGCGCCGTCGAACATGCGCGTGGCTATGTCACCGGCGGTACACTGTTCGAAGAGCTCGGCTTCTTCCATATCGGCCCGATCGACGGCCACAATCTCGAGCATCTCATTCCTGTGCTGAAGAATGTGCGCGACAACGGCAAAGGCCCGGTGCTGATCCATGTCGTGACGCAGAAGGGCAAGGGTTACGCGCCCGCCGAAGCGGCAGCCGACAAATATCACGGCGTCAATCGGTTCGACGTCATAACCGGTGCCCAGGCGAAGGCCCCGGCCAATGCGCCGAGCTATACCAATATCTTCGCCGAAAGCCTGATCCGCGAAGCCTGCGAAGACGACAAGATCGTTGCCGTCACGGCTGCCATGCCGACCGGCACCGGACTCGATTTGTTCGGCGAGGTCTTCCCGAACCGCACTTTCGATGTCGGGATCGCCGAACAGCACGCCGTGACCTTTGCGGCGGGCCTCGCCACCGAAGGTTACAAGCCGTTCGCGGCGATCTATTCGACCTTCCTGCAGCGCGCCTACGATCAGGTCGTGCACGATGTCGCGATCCAGAAACTGCCGGTGCGTTTCCCCATCGACCGCGCCGGTTATGTCGGTGCTGACGGCGCTACCCATTGCGGCGCTTTCGACACCACCTTCCTCGCCTCGCTGCCCGACTTCGTTGTCATGGCGGCAAGCGACGAGGTGGAACTGCGCCACATGGTACGTACCGCGGCCGAATATGACGAGGGGCCGATCTCCTTCCGTTATCCGCGCGGCAACGGCGTCGGGATCGATATGCCCGAGCGGGGTTCGCCGCTGGAAATCGGCAAGGGCCGTATCGTGCGCGAAGGCACCAAGGTAGCGCTGCTGTCCTTCGGCACGCGCCTGCAGGACTGCCTTGCGGCAGCCGATGAGCTCAGTGCGGCGGGCCTGTCCACGACCGTGGCCGATGCGCGTTTCGCCAAGCCGCTCGACCATGACCTCATTCGCCGTCTGGCCCGTTCGCATGAAATACTGGTGACGGTGGAAGAAGGCGCCATCGGCGGTTTCGCCGCGCAGGTGCTGCACTTCCTCGCCCATGAGGGGCTGTTGGAGAGCGGGCTCAAGGTACGCCCGCTGGTGCTCCCGGATGCCTTCACCGACCACGCCAAGCCGGAGAAGATGTATGCCGATGCCGGGCTTGATGCGACCGGCATCGTGCGCACGGTGTTTGCAGCACTCGGCCATGCGACGAGCGCGCAGCGCGCCTGAATCAAAACATCAACAACTTGAATCAGCTTGTGAGCGGCTTGAATCGCCATCTCAACATACGGAATCTATTTGTGGAGGAGCCCTGTTAACCTATTGTTCAGGTTGCTTTTTGGCGCTTCGCTTACCTTCTCTCTTGCCCCTTTCTCAACGGCGCACTGCTAGGAAAATCCCAGGCAGGGAGAACAACAATGAGAGCGCTTCTGTTCAGCGCGACCAGTATGCTTTTGCTGGTTGGGCCGGTGGCGGCTGAACCGCAATATGACCGCGTCCTCGAACAGGCGGCCATCGATATCGTGGCGGCCAACATCGGAACACTGCGCGGTGGCTTCGCGTACAATCAGGTACCGCAGATGATTGTCGTGCAGGACGCGCCTCCATCACGCAGGGCGCCAGCCGATGGCCTCGTGCCTGCTGTCGAACGTCCTGCGGCGAGCCAGCTTTTCTAGGACCCGGCATTTTCCAGGACAAGGCCCCCGCCAGTCCCGACTTGCCTTCGGGCGCGGCTTTCGCCAATGAAGGCGAATGCGTTCCCACCAGCCAGCCAATCAGCGCCAGCGGCTCGACGACCTGCTCGTCGTGCGCGGCCTGTTTGTCAGCCGCTCGCGCGCTCGCGATGCCGTCGAGCGCGGCACCGTGTCGGTCGACGGAACGGTGGTCACCAAACCCGGGCTGAACGTATCGCCTGGTGTCGATCTGGCGGTGGACGATCCCGCACGCCACTATGTTTCCCGCGCGGCGCTGAAGCTGATTGCCGGGCTCGACCGTTTCGAGCTTGATCCTGCCGGCGCGGAAGCGCTCGACATAGGCGCCTCGACAGGGGGCTTCACCCAGGTGCTGCTCGAACGCGGTGCTGCTCACGTCACCGCCATCGATGTTGGCCATGGCCAGATGCATGCCTCGATCGAAAGCGACCCACGCGTGACCTCGGTCGAGGGTCTCAATGCGCGCGAACTTTCAATCGCCAGCCTTGGCGGCCGCGTGCCGGATCTCATCGTCTCGGACGTTTCCTTTATCTCGCTGAAGCTGGCATTGCCGCCTGCCCTTGGACTGGCAAAGGCCGGCGCACATGCGCTGCTGCTGGTCAAACCACAATTCGAGGCCGGCCGCGACGCGATCGGCAAGGGTGGGTTGTTGAAGAACCCTGCCGAGGCCGAAGCTGCCGCTTCTGATTTGCAGCGCTGGCTGGACGGACTGGGTGGCTGGCGTGTGCTTGGCCTCCATCCGTCGCCAATCGAGGGTGGCGATGGCAATCGCGAATTTCTGCTGGCCGGAGTGAAAGATCGATGAGCGCTCGTTTTCAGATCGCACGGCTCGGCGCACAGGGCGATGGTGTCGTCGACGCCGATGGTGGCCATGTCTTCATTCCCTTCGCGTTGCCCGGCGAAGTGGTCACCGCCGCGCGCGAAAGGGACCGGGCGCAGTTGCTTGCCGTACTGGAGCCGTCGCCCGAGCGGATCAATCCGGCGTGCCGGCATTTCACCGAATGTGGCGGCTGCGCCATCCAGCATCTCGAAGAAGGCGCCTATCGCGCCTGGAAGCGCGGCCTCGTGGTCCATGCCCTGAAGACCAGGGGTGTCGAGGCGCAGGTGGCCGATCTCGTTGCCTGTGCACCGCACAGCCGTCGCCGTGCCGCCTTCACGGCCCGCAACACCGACACCGGATTGCATCTGGGCTACAATCAGGCCTTCTCCAACATTCTTGTCGATATCGAGGAGTGCCCGGTTCTCCTGCCGGCCATTGTCGAGGCCGCCGGTGTCCTGCGCCATCTTGCCAGCATCGTCGCAAACACATCGAAACCCTTCAGGTTCCTGGTCACCGCCACCGCCTCGGGGTTCGACGTCGCCGCTGCCGATTGCGGCAAGCCTACCGAAGCCATCCGCCGCGCAGCTACGGATTTTGTCATCAAGTCCGGGATCGCTAGGCTTTCCATAGATGGCGAAATCATCGTCGAGACAGTCAAGCCGGCCCTGATTTTCGGGTCGGCCACCGTAACGCCTCCGCCGGGAGCTTTCGTGCAGGCCGTGGCCGAGGCGGAAGTCGCAATGGCGAGCGTTGTCGCAGCGCATCTGCGCAAGGCAAAAAGGGTCGCCGACCTCTTTTCTGGATGCGGCACCTTTGCGCTCCGGCTCGCTGCCAATGCCGAGGTCCATGCGGTGGAAAGTGACGGACCGGCGCTTGTGGCACTCGATCGCGGTTTTCGGTTTGCCGGGGGCCTCAAGCGCGTAACAGTCGAACGCCGCGATCTCGATCGCCGGCCGCTGACCTTTAAGGAACTTGCTGCCTTCGATGCTGTCGTGTTCGACCCGCCGCGCGCCGGTGCCGAGGATCAATCCAAACAGATCGCCCGTTCGGACGTGCCGTTGGTCGCTGCCGTTTCCTGCAACCCCGTCACACTGGCGCGCGACCTGCGCATCCTGATCGATGGCGGTTATCAGCTGAAGAGCGTGACGCCGATCGACCAGTTCCTGTGGTCACCGCATGTCGAAGCGGTGGCGCTGCTGGAGAAGCCGCGGAAGCGGCGCTGACAGGTCGGCCGCAGGCTATCAGCGGCCGGCGAGCATTCTTTCAACGAAGGCCGGGACAATGTCCGTCGCCTTGCCGAGCACGGCCTCGTCGAAACTGCTGTGTCCTTCCGAAGGTTCGAGATTGAGCTCGACCGTGCGCGCGCCATTGAGCCGTGCCTCTTCGACGAACCCGGCTGCCGGATAGACGTTGCCGCTGGTGCCGACCGAGACGAACAGGTCGCAACCAGCCAGTGCCGCATAGATACGCTCCATCTGGTAGGGCATCTCGCCGAACCAGACGACATCAGGGCGGAGATAACCGACGGCACCGCAGGCAGGACATTGCGACAGCGCGGACATGTCCTTCGACCAGGGCGAGCGTTGTTCGCAGGCCTGGCACAGCGTCTTGCCGAGTTCACCATGCATATGGATCAGATTGGTGGAACCGGCTCGTTCGTGCAGGTCGTCGATATTCTGCGTGACCAGCAGGACGGAGCCGGAAGATTCACGCTCCAGCCGCGCCAGCGCGACATGGGCGGCATTTGGTTTCACCTGGGCCATGCCGCGGCGGCGCTGATTGTAGAATTCATGCACCTTGGCGGCGTCGCGCACAAAGCCTTCCGGCCTCGCCACATCGCGATAGTCGACCTTCGACCAGATGCCGTCCTTGTCGCGGAACGTGTCCACGCCTGATTCCGCCGAAACACCTGCACCAGTGAGGATGACGATGGATTTGTATGGGGGCATGATCGGCGGATTGGAGATGGGATTTCTCAACTGTCGGTGTTCGAGAGGCTATGCACAACCTCGTATTGGCCGGGTGCGACGCTGCCGAGCAGGGTGTTGCGCTGGATGTAGCCGCCAGCCAGCAGATGGCGTGTCACGCGCTGGGCTGCGTCATGGCTTTCAAACTGCACGTAATTCACCACTTGCCGGCCGTCGAAGCTGCGATGGATGCTGGCAGATATCCAACCCGGCACATCGCTGGCAGCCTTTATCGTCTCGGCAAGTGAATCGACCAGGGCTTGCTGCCTTTCCGGCGTTGTCGTGAATACATTGATGTGGGTGACGACGCCGTTGCCGGCTTCGATGACCGCCATAGTTCCCTCCCATTTTTCGATCGGGGGAAGTTAGGACCTCAGGCGACATTTGGGCAAGCTGCCCGCCAGGTCAGGCGGGCAAGGGCACTAGACCTGCGTGCCGCCGACCGTCATCTGGTTCATGCGCAGATGCGGTTGGCCGACGCCAACGGGTACGCCCTGGCCGGCCTTGCCACACATGCCGATGCCGGTATCGAGCTTCATGTCGTTGCCGACCATGGTGACGCGATGCATCGCATCGGGCCCATTGCCGATCAGCATGGCGCCCTTGATCGGTCGTGTGACCTTGCCGTCCTCGATCAGATAGGCCTCGGTGCAGCCGAACACGAATTTGCCCGAAGTGATGTCGACCTGGCCGCCGCCGAAGGAAACGGCATAGACGCCTTTCTTCACCGACGCGATGATCTCCTCCGGCGTGTGGTCGCCCGCAGTCATGTAGGTGTTGGTCATGCGCGGCATCGGTTGGTGTGCGTAGGATTCGCGCCGGCCATTGCCAGTCGCGGCCATGCCCATCAGCCGTGCGTTCTGGCGATCCTGCATGTAACCCACCAGCTTGCCGTCCTCGATCAGTACGGTACGGTTGGTTGGCGTGCCTTCATCATCGACGGTCAGCGAGCCACGTCGTTCGGCGATCGTGCCGTCATCGACGACGGTCACGCCTTTAGCCGCGACCTGCTGGCCAAGAAGACCTGCGAAGGCTGACGTCTTCTTGCGGTTGAAGTCGCCTTCCAATCCGTGGCCGACCGCTTCGTGCAACATCACGCCCGGCCAGCCGCTGGACAACACGATATCGAATGTGCCGGCGGGCGCGGGTATGGCGTCAAGATTGACCAGCGCCTGGCGCAGCGCTTCTTTGGCGGCGTATTTCCAGCTGTGTTCGACCAGGAACTCGCCGAAGCCGGTCCGGCCGCCCATGCCGTAGGAGCCGGTCTCCTGCCGGTCGCCATCGCCGACCATGACGGAGATGTTGAGACGAACCAGCGGCCGGATGTCCCGCACCAACTGCCCATCGGCGCGCAGGATCTCGACCTGCTGCCAAGAAGCGGCGAGCGATGCCGTCACCTGTCGCACGCGTGGGTCTTCTGCTCGCGTCCAGGCGTCGATTTCCTGCAGCAGCTTGGCCTTGGCTTCGAAGCCGGGGGAGGGGATCGGGTTTTCGTCACCGTAGAGACGGCGGTTGGTGCGCGGTGGCGCGTCGGCCAACGTGCCCGAATAACCGGCCTTCACCGTGGCGACGGCACCGGCAGCGCGCTGCAGCGCCGCTTCCGACAGATCGCCGGCATGGGCGTAGCCGCTCGCTTCGCCCGCGACGACACGAAGGCCAAATCCCTGGTCGGTGTTGAAATTGGCCGTCTTCAGCCGGCCATTGTCGAACATCAGCGCTTCGCTTTCGCTGTATTCGAGGAAGAGTTCGCCGTCGTCCGCACCTTTGATCGTGTCTGCGACGATCTTCTTGATCCGCTCTTCGGAAATATCGAATCGGCTGATGAGGCTGCTCATGGCGCGCATCCTTGAAAGAAATGTTGATCCCGATGTAGGCGCCGGGACGCCATTCGGCAATGCGCGACCCGCCAAAGCCAAGCAAGTCTGCCTGGACCTGGAAATCAGGGCAGGGCGTTGAAGCCGTCGGCGAAGCCCTTGAGGTCGACCGGAATACCGATGCCTTCTTCCGGGGTCTGGAAGACGATGAAGGTGGCGGCCTTTCCGCTCTTCAGCGTATCGAGCAGCGGCTTTTCCAGGATCACTTCGGCATAGCAGCCATCCTGGAAGCAGCGCACGAAATACGCGCGGCCGATGTCCTTGCCGTCGACGTTGAGGCCGAGGCCGTTGGGAAGCAGAACGCCAAGCGGTGCAAGCACGCGCAGGATTTCAGCCTTGTTATCGGCGGTGCGCAGCACGACGACCGAAAGCCCCATCTCGGGGCGGTCTTCGGCCACCACGTTCTGCATCATCACGCATTGTTCGGAAGTTGCGCCCGCAGGCGTGTCGCAGATGATCGACCAGGCACCGTGGGTAGACTTTACATTGCCGCTCGGTTGCTGGGCGGCGGCCACTGCCTGGCCGGCGCCGGCAAGGGCGGCGAGAAAGATGACCTTCGCCAAGGTTCTCGAAACCCAAGAGTTCATGTCGGCTCCATTCCGAATCACGCCACTGTAAGCCCCGGCACCGCTAAGGAAAAGCGTGAGGGCGACGCGCAATCCCCTTCAACTGCGGCAACAATACGATTCCAAGCGCAAATAGCTCAATTTGCAACGATTGTCTCTGGCGCGGCTGTGCGAAAGCAGCCTGATTGTGGCGCCGTCACCGCATGCAGCTGCCTGCGGTGGAGGCGCGCGCAAAAATGCCGCATGGTTTTGGCCGCTCCTTTCTTGCGGCGGGAAAGAGAGTATGGTTTGAACCAATCTGGACCGTCCGGGATTCCCTGTCCCGGCGTTATATCGTATTCCTGCCACCTGATCGCAGGACGGGGACTGGGAGATGAAGAGGGCGATGAAGAAGTTTCTTGCTGGCGCTGGTGCCGCATCGATTGTTTTCGCCGGGTCTGTCGCCCAGGCCGCGCAACCGCAGCCGTGGGAGATGACTTTCCAGCCGGCAGCAACCGCCATCATGAGCCAGATCACCTGGTTCGAGCGTTATACGCTGTGGTTCATCGTGCCGATCACGCTGTTCGTGCTCTTCCTGCTGGCCTGGTGCATCATCAAGTTTCGCGCGAGCGTCAATTCGACGCCGTCCAAGACCAGCCACAACACGCTGATCGAGGTTGCCTGGACGCTTGGGCCTGTTCTTGTGCTGTTGGCCATCGCCGTTCCGTCCTTCCAGCTGCTGACCGCGCAGTACAGCCCGCCGGAAGAGCCGAAGCT
This sequence comes from Mesorhizobium loti, assembly GCF_002858745.1. GTDB lineage: Bacteria > Pseudomonadota > Alphaproteobacteria > Rhizobiales > Rhizobiaceae > Mesorhizobium > Mesorhizobium loti_F. The sequence goes on from NZ_PJRO01000004.1 coordinate 278,642, forward strand.
CACCGTCAAGGCGACCGGCAATCAGTGGAACTGGGATTACGAGTATCAGTTCGAGCAGCCGTTCTCTTTCAATTCGGCGATCCTCGCTGACGGCGATCGTGCCGGTCTCGGCAAGGAAGACAAGGCCAAATATCCGCGCCTTCTGGCTGTCGACAACGAATTGGTGGTGCCGGTCGGTGTCGTCGTGCGTGTCCTCGTGACTGGCGCCGACGTGATCCACGCTTATGCCGTGCCGGCCTTCGGCATCAAGGTCGATGCCGTGCCGGGTCGCATCAACGAGACCTGGTTCAAGGCCGAGAAGGAAGGCCTGTACTACGGCCAGTGCTCGGAACTGTGCGGCAAGGACCATGCCTTCATGCCGATCGCCGTGCGTGTCGTGTCGGATAAGCAATATGAGACTTGGCTGGCTGCGGCCAAGACCGACCTGCCTGGTGCCAACAAGGCACTGATGGCTGAGGTCGATGGTACCAACAAGGTTGCGTCCGCAGGCAACTGATGCCGCGGTCGAAACAAGGATAGGGAACGGAGCGGAACATGGCGCAGGCAGCGGCTCACGACGATCACGACCATAAGCCCAAAGGCTGGGTCCGCTGGGTCTATTCGACCAATCACAAGGATATCGGCACGCTGTACCTGATCTTCGCGATCATGGCCGGCATTATCGGTGGCTTCCTGTCGGTCATGATGCGCTGGGAGCTCGCTGAGCCGGGCATCCAGATTTTCCCGGGCCTTGCTTCGATGGTTTATGGCGTCAGCGGCGATGCCGCGCTCGATGCGGGCAAGTCGATGTTCAACGCCTTCACCACGGCGCATGCACTGATCATGATCTTCTTCATGGTCATGCCGGCGCTGATCGGTGGTTTCGCCAACTGGATGGTGCCGATCATGATCGGCGCGCCAGATATGGCGTTTCCGCGCATGAACAACGTCTCCTTCTGGTTGCTGCCGCCGGCCTTCATCCTGCTGTTGACCTCGATGTTCGTGCCGAGCGCGCCTGGCGCGTACGGTGTCGGTGGCGGCTGGACGATCTATCCGCCAATGTCGACCTCGGGCCAGCCCGGCCCGGCCATGGATCTGGCGATCCTGTCGATCCACATTGCCGGTGCTTCCTCGATCCTTGGTGCCATCAACTTCATCACCACCATTTTCAACATGCGCGCTCCGGGCATGACGCTGCACAAGATGCCGCTGTTTGCCTGGTCGGTTCTGGTCACCGCCTTCCTGCTGCTGCTGTCGCTGCCGGTTCTGGCTGGCGCCATCACCATGCTGCTCACCGACCGCAACTTCGGCACCTCATTCTTCGTGCCCGAAAATGGCGGTGACCCGATCCTGTTCCAGCACCTGTTCTGGTTCTTCGGTCACCCTGAAGTGTACATCCTGATCCTGCCGGGCTTCGGCATCGTCAGCCACATCATCGCGACCTTCTCGCGCAAGCCGGTGTTCGGTTATCTCGGCATGGCCTACGCCATGGTCGCGATCGGTGCCGTCGGCTTCGTCGTGTGGGCGCACCACATGTACACCACCGGTATTTCACTCAACACGCAGCGTTATTTCGTGTTCGCCACGATGGTCATCGCGGTGCCGACCGGCATCAAGATCTTCTCGTGGATCGCCACCATGTGGGGCGGTTCGATCTCCTTCCGCACGCCGATGCTGTGGGCAGTGGGCTTCATCTTCCTGTTCACGGTCGGCGGCGTCACCGGCGTGCAGCTCGCCAATGCCGGTCTCGACCGCTCGCTGCAGGACACCTACTACGTCGTCGCGCACTTCCACTATGTGCTGTCGCTCGGCGCCGTCTTCGCCATTTTTGCCGGCTGGTATTACTGGTTCCCGAAGATGACCGGCTACATGTATTCGCCGCTCATCGCGCGCACCCATTTCTGGGTCACGTTCATCGGCGTCAACCTGGTGTTCTTCCCACAGCACTTCCTCGGTCTGTCGGGTATGCCGCGCCGCTACATCGACTACCCGGATGCGTTCGAGGGCTGGAACCGGGTGTCGTCCTACGGCTCCTACATCTCCGGTTTCGCGGTGCTGATCTTCCTCTACGGCGTCTTTGAGGCGTTCCGGAAGAAGCGCGTCGCTGGCGCCAATCCGTGGGGCGAGGGTGCCACCACGCTGGAATGGCAGTTGCCTTCGCCGCCGCCGTACCATCAGTGGGAACAGCTGCCCAAGGTCAAGTAAGGCAGCATTGAACGTTCGAAACCGCCGGCCCGGCCGGCGGTTTTGGCCAAACGGAATGAGTGGACTTCAAGTACGCAATGGCCCTGGTTGACAATTCACGCATGGAGCAGACAGTCTCCCGCATGTCGGAGGCGACTGCGGGTGATTTTTTCGCGCTGCTAAAGCCGCGCGTGATGTCGCTTGTGGTGTTCACCGCCTTCGTTGGCCTGGTGGCGGCTCCGGTGACCATCAATCCGCTTCTGGCCGTCATTGCGATCCTCGCGATTGCTATCGGCGCCGGTGCGTCGGGCGCTCTCAACATGTGGTACGACGCCGACATCGATGCGGTCATGACCCGTACCGCCAGTCGGCCGGTTCCGTCGGGCCGTGTCTCGCCCGGCGAAGCGCTGAGCTTTGGCCTGGTTCTGTCGGTTCTGTCGGTGATGACGCTGGGTGTGCTGGTCAACTGGCTCTCTGCCGCACTGCTTGCCTTCACCATCTTCTTCTACGCTGTCGTCTACACGATGTGGCTGAAGCGCTGGACGCCGCAGAACATTGTCATCGGCGGTGCCGCGGGTGCCATCCCGCCGGTCATCGGTTGGGCAGCTGCGACCGGTACGGTCAGCCTGGAGAGCGTCATTCTCTTCCTGATCATCTTCCTTTGGACCCCGCCGCATTTCTGGGCGCTCGCGCTGTTCAAGTCGGGCGACTACGAGCGCGCGGGCATCCCGATGATGCCGAATGTCGCCGGCGAGGCATCTACCCGTCGCCAGATCTTCGCCTATGCCGTCATCCTGGCGCCGATTGGCGTGCTGCCCTGGGCGCTCGGCTACACGTCGGCGATCTACGGCATACCGGCCGCGCTACTCGGTATCGGTTTCGTCTGGTATTCCTGGGGTGTGCTGCGCATGCCCGACAGCGATCGTGCCATGAAGCCAGCCAAGGCATTGTTTGGTTATTCGCTGCTTTATCTGTTCGCCATCTTCGCCGTGTATCTTGCCGATAGCGTCGTTGCCCGCGTTCTGGTCCTGGGTGGGGCATGAGCACGATGGATGAAAAGCTCGAACTGGTCACGCTGACTGAACGCCAGAAGAAGGCTCGCCGAAACCGTTCGGTTGCGATCGCGGTGGCGCTCGGCGTGCTTGTCGTCATCTTCTACGTTGCGACGATCGTGAAGTTCGGCGCACCCATCATCAACCGGTCGATGTGAGGTTGATGATGGATCAGGAAAAGACAGTCGCCGAACAGAAGAAGCGCAAGACCAACCTGGCTGTGGCCGGTGGCTGCGTGGTGTTCCTAAGTGCCATGGTCGGCATGGCCTATGCGGCGGTGCCGCTCTACGCCATGTTCTGCCAGGTTACCGGTTATGGCGGCACCACGCAGCGGGTAACGCAGTACTCCAACCGGGTTCTCGACCGCGAAATTACCGTTCGTTTCGATGCCAACACGGCCGGCGTTCCTTGGGAGTTCGAGCCGGTGCAGCGCGAAGTCACCATCAAGCTCGGTGAAACCAAGCAGGTTGCCTACAAGGCGACGAACAAGTTCAGCACGCCGACAACAGGCCGTGCGACGTTCAATGTTCAGCCCGAACTGGCCGGCGCCTACTTCAACAAGGTGGAGTGCTTCTGCTTCACCAACCAGACGCTGAAAGCCGGCGAGACCGCCGACATGCCGATCGTCTTCTACGTCGATCCGGACATTCTCAAAGTGCCGGAACTGAAGAACATCAAGACCATCACGCTTTCCTACACCATGTTCCTGGCTGACAAGAACAAGCCGGTCGCGGTCATGGAGCCCAGGGAAAGCGGCAAGGCAATTTCCAATACCGAAGCAAATCTCGGGGGATGACATGGCAGACGGACACGCCAAACCAAACCACGACTACCACATCATTGATCCGAGCCCGTGGCCCTTCCTGGGTTCCATCGGCGCTCTGGTCATGGCGTTCGGTGGCGTCTTCTACATGCAGTACCTGAAGGGTACGCCGTTCCACCTTTTCGGTGTGGACGTAGCCAAGGCACACTTCTGGGTGCTTTTGATCGGCCTGGTGATCGTGCTTTACACCATGTACGCCTGGTGGTCGGACACGATCAAGGAAGCGCATGAAGGACACCACACCAAGGTGGTTTCGCTTCACCTGCGCTACGGCATGATCATGTTCATCGCCTCCGAGGTGATGTTCTTCGTCGCCTGGTTCTGGGCTTATTTCGACGCCAGCCTGTTCCCGAACGAGGCTATCCAGGCGGCGCGTACCACCTTCACTGGTGGTGTCTGGCCTCCCAAAGGCATGGAAGTGCTCGATCCTTTCCATCTGCCGCTCTACAACACCGTCATCCTGCTGCTGTCGGGCACGACGGTGACCTGGGCGCACCATTCGCTGATCCATGGCGACCGCAAGGGTCTGATCAATGGTCTTGTGCTGACGGTTGGCCTCGGCATGCTGTTCACGATGGTGCAGGCCTACGAGTACATCCACGCTCCGTTCGGCTTCAAGGACTCCATCTACGGCGCCACTTTCTTCATGGCGACCGGCTTCCACGGTTTCCACGTCATCATCGGCACTATCTTCTTGCTGGTCTGCCTGGTTCGCGCAATGAAGGGCGACTTCACGCCGAAGCAGCATTTCGGCTTCGAGGCCGCCGCCTGGTACTGGCACTTCGTTGACGTGGTCTGGCTGTTCCTGTTCGCCTCGATCTACGTCTGGGGCTCGGCGGGCGCGGTTATCGAGGGCCACTGATCGCCTTCATCCGGTTTTCTGAAGAGGCGGCTGCGGCAACGTGGCCGCCTCTTTCTTTTGGGGTGGGCGTTCAACTCTATCCGGAAAGGTTCTAGAAAGATCGACATGAGTGAAGACAAGGCAATCTGGCCGCCGATCGATCCGATTCAGGCAGGCCTCAAGGGGCGATGCCCCCGCTGCGGCGAAGGGCGCCTGTTTTCCGGCTTTCTGACGGTCGGCAAGGGCTGCTACAATTGCGGCCTCGATTATTCCTATGCCGATGCCGGCGACGGGCCGGCGGTTTTCGTCATCCTCATCATCGGCTTCATTGTCGTCGGCCTGGCGCTCTGGCTCGAGGTCACCTTCGCGCCGCCGCTCTGGGTGCATTTCCTGCTATGGATTCCCTTGGCAATGGTCCTGTGCCTCACGGCGCTACGGCTCATAAAAGGCGTCCTGCTCACCTTGCAGTATCGCCACAAGGCGGCCGAAGGCCGGCTGGACCAGCTGAAATGACAGCCGCGTCACAGTCGGTTCGTGGTCGCGCTCCTCGCAAGGCGCTGGCGCTTGGTTTCGGCCTGGTTGTTTTCGTCGTGCTGATTGGTCTTGGCACCTGGCAGGTTGAACGGCTGGCTTGGAAAGAGGGGCTGATCGAGACGATCGACGGGCGCATGAATGCCGCCCCTCTGCCTTTGGCGGAAGTCGAGAAGCAGTACGCTGCCTCCAACGATGTCGATTATGTTGCCGTGACGTTGAACGGTAGCTTCCTGCACACGGGCGAACGTCATTTCTTCACCACCTGGGATGGCCAGACGGGTTACAGTGTCTACACGCCGTTGAGACTGGCCGACGGACGCTTCGTCTTCGTCAACCGAGGCTTCGTGCCTTACGAGATGAAAGATCCGGCTAAACGCACGCAGGGCGAGGTCACAGGCGACATCGCGATCACAGGTCTTGCTCGCAATCCGCTGCCTGGCAAGCCGTCGATGATGGTCCCCGACAACGACCTAGCCAAGAACATCTTCTACTGGAAGGACCGCGATGCCATGGCCGCCACGGCGGGCCTGCCCGTAGGTTCCGTGGTACTGCCTTTCTTCGTCGATGCCGGCAAATCGCCCAATCCGGGCGGCCTGCCGGTTGGCGGCACCACCATGGTCGACCTGCCCAACAACCACCTGCAATATGCGCTGACCTGGTATGGCCTCGCGGCGGCACTCGTGGGCGTCGTGGCCGTGTGGCTGCTGAAGAACCGAAAGGCCGGCTGAGAGTTCGTTCGCACTGTTCCGCGACCTTGACAGACAGGGGTGGTGGACATCATGTCCGCACTTGTTCAGCCGATGGGAAAGCATGTTGAATACAGCCATCAAACCGCCACTCACGATCAGGCTTTGCCAGCCGCGAGGCTTCTGTGCCGGTGTCGACCGCGCCATTCAGATCGTCGTGCTGGCGCTCAAGAAATACGGCGCGCCGGTCTATGTCCGTCACGAGATCGTGCACAACCGTTATGTGGTCGAAGGGCTGCAGAACCTTGGCGCAGTCTTCATCGAAGAGCTTTCTGAAATCCCGGAAGAGCACAAGCAATCCCCGGTGGTCTTCTCGGCGCATGGCGTACCGAAATCGGTGCCGGCTGACGCCGTGGCGCGCAATCTCTTTTATCTCGACGCCACCTGTCCGCTGGTTTCCAAGGTGCACAAGCAGGCTATGCGTCATCAGCGCCTGGGTCGCCACGTGCTTCTGATCGGCCATGCCGGCCACCCCGAGGTGATCGGCACGATGGGTCAGTTGCCGGACGGCGCGGTGACGTTGATCGAAACGGAAGCCGACGCTGCTTCGTTTCAGCCGGCTAACCCCGAGGCGTTGGGTTTTGTTACCCAGACGACGCTCTCGGTGGAAGATACCGCCGGCATCATCCGGGCGCTGGAAGAACGTTTCCCGGCCTTGCAGGCGGCTGCCGCCGAATCGATCTGCTACGCGACGACCAATCGGCAGGACGCTGTGAAGGAAACCGCTCCAGGCTGCGACCTCTATCTGGTTGTCGGCGCCCCTAATTCCTCGAACTCGCGCCGTCTTGTCGAAGTGGCGGAGCGTGCGGGCGCAGCGATGTCGCTTCTCGTGCAGCGCGCTTCCGAAATTCCGTGGGATGACATCGGCTCGATACAGACGCTCGGCCTCTCTGCGGGGGCTTCAGCGCCGGAGATCATCGTCGATGAGATCATCGATGCCTTCCGCCAGCGTTTCGACGTCTCGGTCGATCTTGCGGTGACGGCGACGGAAACGGAGGACTTCCCGGTGATGCGGGTGCTGCGCGATGTCGAACTGACCCCGGCCGACATGGCCTTCGTGAACGGGACCGTGTGATGGCGGTCTATACCGATGTGGGTGAGGGTGAGCTTGCAGCTTTCCTGAAAGATTATTCGGTCGGCGAATTGCTCTCCTACAAGGGCATCGCCGAAGGTACCGAAAATTCGAACTTCCTGCTGCATACGACGGCAGGCTCCTTCATCCTGACGCTCTACGAAAAGCGGGTGGAAAAGGCCGATCTGCCTTTCTTCCTCGGACTGATGGATCATCTCGCCAACAAGGGCATCTCGTGCCCGCTGCCGGTGCAGCGCCACGACGGCGCCATGATTGGCACGCTGGCCGGCCGGCCGGCGGTCATCATCACCTTCCTGGAAGGCATGTGGCTGCGCAAGCCAGGCGTTGCGCACTGCCGCGAGGTGGGCAAGGCTCTGGCCGCAATGCATCTGGCAAGCGCCGATTTCGCCATGCATCGCGACAATGCGCTTGCGATCGATGGCTGGCGCAAGCTCTGGGAGGCAGCGCGGGCGCGTGCTGATGAAGTCGAACCTGGTCTTGCTGCGGAGGTCGACGCGGATTTCGCTGATTTCGAGCGCAACTGGCCGGAAGGCCTGCCGACCGGCATCATCCATGCCGATCTGTTCCCGGACAATGTTTTCTTCCTCGGCGAAAAGCTGTCAGGTCTGATCGACTTCTATTTCGCCTGCGACGATTTCTACGCTTACGACCTCGCCACCTGCCTCAACGCATGGTGCTTCGAGAAGGATTTTTCCTTCAATCTCACCAAGGGCACGGCACTGCTGGCGGGTTACCAGAGCGTGCGGCCACTCACTGCGGCGGAAAAGGAAGCGCTGCCACTGCTGGCGCGTGGTTCAGCTTTGCGTTTCATGCTCACGCGTCTCTACGATTGGCTGACCGTTCCCGACGGCGGCCTGGTCATCAAGCGTGATCCGACCGAATACATCCGCCGCATGCGCTTCCATCGCGCCATCGGCTCAGCTTCCGAGTACGGCCTGAAATGAAGCAGATCGAGATTTTCACCGACGGTGCCTGTTCCGGTAATCCGGGGCCTGGCGGCTGGGGCGCGATCCTGCGCTTCAACGGCAAGACCAAGGAACTCTCAGGCGGCGAGCCGGACACCACCAACAATCGTATGGAGTTGCTGGCGGCGATCTCCGGGCTGAACGCACTGAAGGAAGCCTGCAAGGTCGATCTTCACACCGACAGCAAATATGTCATGGATGGCATCTCCAAATGGATCCATGGCTGGAAGCGCAACGGCTGGAAAACCGCCGACAAGAAGCCGGTGAAGAATGGCGAGCTCTGGCAGGCTCTTGACGAAGCCAACCGGCGTCACGACGTAACCTGGCACTGGGTAAAGGGTCACGCCGGTCACCCGGAAAACGAACGGGCCGACGAACTGGCACGCGAGGGCATGGCACCGTTCAAGAAATCGGGTTCTGCGTCAGGCAAAAGTCTGCGTTCACCCAGTGACGAGACGGCCTCTAAAGCCGGGGCACCCAAGCCGCGTCGATCGTCACAGAGTTACTGAAACAAGGATGCCCTCTCCATTCGAGGAAAGGGCATCCTTGTTGATTTTTCAGAGTTGCTCGAGGAGCTTCGCTGCACCGGAATCTATTGCCTGGCCAGGGCTGCCTTCGATGTTGAGTGCCGTCACGGTGCCGTCTTCGACGATCATCGAAAAGCGCTTGGAGCGCAGGCCGAGCCCATTGGCGCCGAGGTCGATGTCGAGGCCGGCCGCCTTGGCGAAATCGCCGCTGCCATCAGCCAGGAACAGGATCTTGCCTTCGCCGCCGGTGAAGCGCGCCCAGGCGCCCATCACGAACTGGTCATTGACCGCCACGACCGCGATCTGGTCGACGCCGCGCGACAGGATGGCGTCGCGGTTTTCGAGATAACCCGGCAGATGATTGTTGTTGCAGGTCGGGGTGAAGGCACCCGGGACGCCGAACAGCACCACCTTCTTGCCAGCAAAGACATCAGCGGTGGTCAGCGCCTTGGCGCCGTCGTCGGTCATCGTCTTGAAGGTGGCCTCGGGCAGCTTTTCGCCAACGGCAATGGTCATGGCAGTCCTCTGTGTCTGGGAGGGAAGGAATAGTGCAAAGCGATAGCGCCTTCCGTGTCACCTCGCAATGCGGCCACGGCTGGCGATTGTCACGGATAAGGCAACAGACCTTCAACTGCTCCGGACGGAGTGGTCAGCGTGTAGGGAAGGCCGGCGCCTTGCACCGCCTTGCCGGGCCGTCCGAGGATCGGGATCGAAAAGACCAATTTGCCCTCCTTCTCCGCGCGTGTCGGCGCGCCGAACAGATAACCCTGCTCGCCGGCGACGAAGAGGTCGATGCGTTTGGCCTCGCCCGGAGCGGTCGCCTCCACAACCAGCCTGTCCTTGTCTCCGGGCTGTGTCTTCGCGCCGAAGGCAGCGCTTGATCTCTGTGGCAAGGAAGCCAATGCGGTCTCCACCAGTTCGGCATCCTCGGCATTGCCGGCATCTTCGGCCGGGTCGACCTTCAATTGTGCCTGCAGCGGGATGCAGATCGTCTGGCAGATGCCGAGAAACACGCCGGCATCGATGATCGCGTTTTCCCCCGGCTTTGCCAGTGTGAACGTGATCGGCAGCGTGACTGTGCGGTCATAGCCGGCCCAACTGCCATAACCGTCATCGTGGCGGCCGGGAGCCGGGTAGGACAGCTCGGCTTTGGTGACATTGATCGCCTTGGTGATATCGATCTGTGGCGGCACACCGCTGGCGCCGGGATCGCGCCAATAGGTCTTCCAGCCCGGTTTCAATTCGATATGAAGCGCCCCGATGAGTTGGCCGGAAGCATCAGGTGTGCCGGTGGTCACCAGTCGCACGCGTCCGCCTTCGCTGTCCGCCCAGGCGGATGAGGAGGCAGCGGCTGGCAGGCTGGTAGCCATCAGGGCGGCGAAGCCCAGAGCGGTTCCGATTTTCTCGGAAACGCGGAAACGCTCTAATTCTTTGTTTTTACGCAATTCCGGACGGAAAACCGCTACGCACTTTTCCTGGAATTGCTCTAGCGAAAATCTCAAGCGATCCATGATGCTGATTTGAAACGGCAAATGCGGCGGCGCAACCGCTTTCGGCTGATGCGGCCCATCATTTTTGCGTGAGTCCTACGCATCAAGGTGCCCGCGAATTGCACCAATGGCATCTTTCAAGCGTGCCGGAAACGCGTTACCCTCCGCCTATGGACCTTTTACGCCACAAGAATGCGGCCGGTAAAAGCGGCTTTCTCGACGACCAGTTCCTCATCGCCATGCCCGGTATGAAGGACGAGCGGTTCGCGCGTTCTGTCATCTACATCTGCGCTCACTCGGACGAAGGTGCGATGGGGCTGATCATCAACCAGACCCAACAGATGCTGTTCCCCGATCTTCTGGTGCAGCTTGGCATCATGAACGAACAGGAGGCGATCCGCCTGCCGGCGCAGACCCGCGACTTCATCGTACGCAATGGCGGACCGGTGGACCGCAGCCGTGGTTTCGTCCTGCACACCGGTGACTATCGCGTTGAATCCTCACTGCCGGTCTCGGACGATATCTGCCTGACTGCCACCGTCGACATCCTGCGCGCCATCTCCGCGGGGCGCGGGCCACGCCAGGCGCTGATGACACTCGGCTATTCCGGCTGGGGTGCCGGCCAGCTCGAAAGCGAAATTACCGAAAACGGCTGGCTTACCTGCCCGGCGACACCGGAGCTTCTGTTCGATCCCGACATCGAAGGCAAATACGACCGGGCGCTCGCCTCGATCGGCATCGATCTCGCGCGTTTCAGCCAGGCGGCAGGCCACGCCTGAGCGCCTCTTTTTCCTCGTTCCGCTTGCCGGGAGAGGATGTCGGCGAAGCCGACAGGTGAGGGGCTGCGCTATCGTCGGCAGGAAATGCTCACGCCGGCCATTTCAAACATCGAGACGCCCTTCACCTTCTCCCCGTGAACGGAGAGAGGGAAAGGTGCTCATGCCTGCGTCAGCGGATACTGTTCGCGCAGCAGCTTGATCACGGCATCGCCGTTCATCGGCGCACCAAACATGAAGCTCTGGACATATTCGCAGCCCATCTGGCGCAATTCCAGCGCATCGCTCTGGTCGGAAATGCCTTCCGCCACAACGGCGAGACCGAGTTCATGTGCCATGTTGACCATCGAACGCAGCAACACGGCGCGCTTGGGCGACGTGTCGTCGATGAAGCTCTTGTCGATCTTGATCGTGTCGAAGGGGAAACGGGTGAGGTACGACAGCGACGAGTAGCCTGTGCCGAAATCGTCGAGCGATAGACCAATGCCCAGCTGCTTCAGCTTGCTCAGCACATGAGCAGCCTGTTCGGGGTTGTCCATGACCAGCGATTCGGTGAGTTCGAGCCTCAGGCATCGCGGTTTCAGGCCGGCGCGTGCGATCACCGAGCGAACATCGGTGACAAGATCGCGACGGATAAGCTGGCGGCTGGAGAGATTGACCGAAACCGACAGCGGCGTGTCACCGATTTGTTTCTGCCAGCCGGCCAGGTCTTCCGCGGCCTTTTGCATGGCAAAGAGCCCGAGCTGCACGATAAGGCCGCAGCTCTCGGCGACCGGAATGAAATCGGCTGGCGGGATCATGCCACGGCGCGGGTGATCCCAGCGCAGCAGCGCTTCGAAACCGGCGACGCTGTAGTCTTCCAACCGAACGATCGGCTGATAGGCAAGGGTGAATTCACGGCGTTCTATGGCCCGGCGCAGATCGGACTCGAACTGCAGCCGGTCGGTGCCGACGGTGCGGAAGGCTGGACGGAACGGCTCGATGCGATCGCCACCGAACCGCTTGGCCTGGTGCATGGCGAGCTCCGCATCTTTCACGAGATCTTCCGCGGAAGTCTGGTCGGATGACCAGGTGATCAGGCCGACGGAGGCGGTCAGCACGATCTCGCGCTTGGCGAAGGTGATCGGCGAGCTGATCGCGTGTTTGATGGCATCCGCCATGGCGGCAATCCGAGCCGGATCCTGTTCGGAAAGCAGCATCAGCGCGAACTGGTCACCGGCAAAACGCGACAGCGAGTCCTTCGGCTTCAGCAGGCGGTGCAGACGCCGCGCCACGGTGAGCAGGATGGTGTCGCCGGCAGAAATACCCAACCCGTCATTGACCTGCTTGAAGCGGTCGATATCGATGACGAAGACGGTCGGCCGCACCTTGTCTTCGGTGCGCGCGATCGAGATGATCGCTTCCAGCCGGTTCATGAACAGCTCGCGGTTCGGCAGGCCGGTCAGGTTGTCGTGCACGGCGTCGTGCAGAAGCCGCTCTTCCGATTTCTTCTGCTCGGTCACGTCGACCATCGTGCCGACGCAGCGGATGACCTCGCCATCGGAGCCGATTACCGGACGTGCTCTCAACGCGAACCAATGATAGTGGCCATCGGCGCCGCGCAGGCGGAAGTTCTGCGCCACGCGGCCGCGCCGATGCTCCAGCACGACGTCGAGCGTGGTGCGGAATGTGTCGCGGTCGTCCGAATGCAGGACCGGCAGCCAGTTGCGGGCCGCGCCGCCGAGGCTGCCCGGTGCGAGGCCGAGCTGCAGGCTGACATCGGGACGGGTGACGATGCGGTCGCGCAGGACATCCCAGTCCCACACAGTGTCGCCGGAGCCCGCGACCGCTAGCGCCTGGCGCTCGAGGTCGGAGAACAGGCCTTGGTGCAGTGCGCCACCGGCAAAGGCGTGCTGCATGACGGTAAAGCCGATCAGAAGAATCACCAGGATCAGCCCGCCGCCGAGTGCAGGCTGCACGATGTCGTTGTCGAGCAGGCCGGTGATCGCCATCCACGAGCCCGTGGCCCATAACAGCACCATCACCCAGCTTGGAATGAGCATGATGGCGCGGTCGTAGCCACGCACACCAAGAAAGATGATGAGGCCGAGGCCGGTGACCGCAGTGGCGGCGAACGAGATGCGGGCAATGCCGGCTGCGATCGCAGGATCGATGATGGCGATGCCGGCGATTGCGGCAAGACCAAGTACCCATACCACCGCGCCGTAGCTGAAATGGCCGTGCCAACGGTTGAGATTCAGATAGGTGAACAGGAAGACGACGAAGGTCGTTGCGAGGGCAACTTCGGCGCCGGCACGCCAGACTTGCTCGGAACCGGGCGCCACCTGGATGATCTTGGCCAGGAAGCCGAAGTCGATGCAGATGTAGGCAAGCACCGCCCAGGCCAACGCTGCGGTTGCCGGAAACAGCGAGGTTCCCTTGACCACGAACAGGATCGTCAGGAACAGCGCCAGAAGACCGGCGATACCGATGACGATGCCGCGATAGAGCGTGTAGGAATTGACGGTGTCCTTGTAAGCCTCCGGCTCCCACAGATAAACCTGCGGCAGCTTAGGCGAAGCGAGTTCGGCGATGAAGGTGACCACGGAACCGGGGTTCAACGTAACGCGAAAGACGTCGGCATCCGGACTGGCCTGCTTGTCGAGCGCAAAGCCCTCGGAAGGGGTGATGGCGGTGATGCGTGTCGAGCCGAGATCCGGCCAGAAGATGCCCGATTTCACCAGCCGGAAATGCGGTGCGACGATAAGGCGGTCGATAACATCGTCGGTGGTGTTGGCGAGCGCGAAAACAGCCCAGTCGCCGGTCGAACGCGCATCATTGGCCTCGACCTCGATACGTCGGACGATGCCGTCGGAACCCGGTGCCGTCGACACCTGGAAATTCTCGCCCTGATTGCGGTAGATTTCGACCGCGCCTGAAAGGTCGAGCGCGACGTCGTCGCGGGAAATCTTGATCGGTTCCACGGCAGAAGCGGAAGCGGCGGCGAAAAGGGTCACGATCGTCGCAAGGACGAAAGCTAGAGCTATTCCCGGAAAAGTGTGTAACGGTTTTCCGTCCGGAATTGCGTAAAAACAAATAGTTAGAGCGTTTCCGCGTTTCCGTGAAAAACGGAAACGCTCTAACACCGATCCGTTTCGCAGGAGTTTCGTCAAAATCAGCCCTTCGTAGCGGATGCCGGCGGATCGTCTGCGATCCGGGCATAAAGATAGTGGTCTTGCCACGCTCCATTGATGCGAAGATAGGAGCGCGCCAGTCCTTCACGCTGGAATCCGGCTTTTTCAAGCACACGGATCGAACGAACGTTGTCGGGAATACAGGCTGCTTCGATCCGGTGCAACTTGAGTGTGTCGAAGGCGAAACGCACCACCATTTTGGCGGCGTCTGTCATCATGCCGCGACCGGCATAGCGCTCGCCAATCCAGTAGCCGATGTGGCCACTTTGCGCGACACCATGGCGGATGTTGCCCAAGGTGATGCCTCCGGCGAGCTTGCCAGAGCTGCGGTCGAAGATGAAGAAAGCGATCGCAGTGCCTTGCGCGTAGTCCTCGCGATAACGGCCGATGCGGTGCCGCCATGCTGAGCGGTCGAGTTCATCAGGTGCCCAGCGTGGTTCCCAGCGTTCCAGGAACGCACGGCTTTCTCCACGCAATGCCGCCCATTCGCGATGATCGTTCGCCACGGGCACGCGCAACAAGACCTTCTCGCCCTTCAGTGCCGGCAAGTCTCGGCGAAAAAAAGGGAGCGCGAACACGGCTGTCCGCCAGGATCAGACGGCGAGCTTCCGGGCCGCGACCTCGATGCCCGGGAGCTGGTCGAGAACCGCCTCGTAGGGCGCCAGCGTACCAACGGGGCCAACGGCGGCCAGCGTCGGCCGTGTCGAGAACAGGCGGGAGGACAGATCGGCCAGGCGCTCGGTGGTCAGCGCTCCAAGCCGCTCCATCAACTCTTCCTTCGGGATCGGACGGCCGAACAGCAGCAACTGGCGCGCGATCTGGGACGCGCGGCTGGCCGGGCTTTCCGCCGACATGATAAGTCCTGCCCGGTACTGCGCGCGGGCGCGGTCGAGTTCTTCCTGGGAAATATCCTCGCCCGCTCGCTGCAATTCGCGCACGATCACCGGCACCAGCTCGGCAATATCATTCTGGCCGGTTGCGGCATGGACACCGAATATGCCGGTGTCCGAAAAACCCCAGTGGAAGGCATAGACCGAATAACAAAGGCCGCGCTTTTCGCGCACTTCCTGGAACAGTCGTGACGACATGCCGCCACCCAGGATCATCGACAGCACTTGTGAAGCGTAGAAGTCGCGCACGTGATAGGCGCGGCCCTCGAAGCCGAGCACGATCTGCGCGTCCATCAGGTCGCGGTCCTCGCGGAAATCGCCGCCGACATACTGCGCATATTGCGGAGCGATGTTCTCGGCCTTTGAACGGAATGAACCGAGCTTGTTTTCCACTTCGCGCACGAAATCGTCATGTTTCACGTCGCCGGCGGCAACCATGACCATGCGATCGGCACCGTATTGGCGCTCCATGAAATTGTGCAGCTGTTTGGAAGTGAAGGATTTTACCGTTTCCGGCGTACCCAGGATCGAACGGCCGATGGTCTGATGGCGGAAAGCGGTTTCGGTGAACCGGTCAAAGACGACATCGTCGGGTGTGTCGTGCGCGGCACCGATCTCCTGCAGGATGACGTTCTGCTCGCGCTCCAGCTCTTCAGAGTCGAATTCCGATTCCTGCAGGATGTCGGCCAGGATATCGACTGCCAGCGGCACATCGTCCGACAACACACGGGCGTAGAAAGATGTCGTCTCGACACTGGTGGCGGCGTTGATCTCGCCGCCGACATTCTCGATTTCCGAGGCGATCTCGAAGGCCGAGCGCCTTTTCGTGCCCTTGAAAGCCATGTGCTCGAGCAGGTGAGCCATTCCATGCTCATCGTCGCGCTCGTTGCGGGCTCCGGATTTGACCCAGGCGCCTAGAGCAACGGATTCGATGCTTGGAAGGGTTTCGGTGGCGACTGTCAGGCCGTTCGACAGACGGCTTACCTCAACACCCATATAGCTAAAACTCCCTAACGCGCCGCCCGGGAGCGGCGACGAACATAATCTTCCACCATTTTCAGGTCCGATGGAAGTACCGCATATTTTTCCTCCGAATTCATTAAGTCGGCAAGCCATGAAGGCAAGGCAGGGTGGATTCCGCTCGCATCTTCGACGGCAGCCGGGAATTTCGCAGGATGCGCGGTCCCCAGAACGATCATCGGGATGTTGCTGGCAGATTGCAAGGCGGCGACATGAACGCCTGAGGCCGTATGAGGATCGAGCAGATAGTTCGATCGGGCCAGCGTAGTGCGGATCGTCTCGGCGACGTCGGCCTGAGTCGCACGGCCAGCGTCGAACTCGGCGCGGATGCCGGCAAGTCCATCCGCCTCGATGGTGAAGGCTTCGGACTGCTTCAGGGAGTTCATATAGCGGCGCACCGTCTCGGCATTGCGTTGCGAGACCTCGAACAGCAACCGCTCGAAATTCGAGGACACCTGAATGTCCATCGACGGCGAGGTCGTCGCAAAAACCCCCTTCATGCGGTACTCGCCGCTGGAAAGCGTGCGCGCCAGAATGTCGTTGTCGTTGGTGGCGATCACCAGGCGCTCGATCGGGAGACCCATGCGTTTGGCCGCGTATCCGGCGAAGATGTCGCCGAAATTGCCGGTCGGTACCGTAAAGGACACCGGCCGGTCAGGTGCGCCGAGCGACAGTGCCGATGAGAAATAATAGACGATCTGGGCCATGATCCGTGCCCAGTTGATCGAGTTCACGCCTGACAGTGAGACTGCGTCGCGGAAGGCGTGGTCGTTGAACATGTCCTTCAACAGGCCTTGGCAGTCGTCGAAATTGCCTTCGATCGCCAGCGCATGGACGTTGGCGGCGGTCGAAGTCGTCATCTGTCGCTGCTGCACAGGCGAGACGCGCCCGTTCGGAAACAGGATGACGATGTCGGTGCGCTCGCGCCCGGCAAAGGCCTCGATGGCCGCACCGCCCGTGTCGCCCGATGTGGCGCCGACGATGGTCGCACGCTCGCCGCGCTCGGAAAGCACATGATCCATCAGCCGGGCCAGCAACTGCATGGCCACGTCCTTGAAGGCCAGCGTCGGACCATGGAAGAGTTCGAGTACGAACGTGTTGGATCCGGTCTGGACCAGTGGACACACTGCTTCATGACGGAAGGTCGCGTAGGCCTCGCGCACCAGCTTTGCGAACACGGCAGGAGCGATCTCTCCGCCGAGGAAGGGCGTCAGCACGCGAATGGCGAGATCGGCATAAGAAAGCCCGCGCATGGCCTTGATTTCGGCGGGCGAGAAATGCGGCCAGGTTTCAGGCACATAAAGTCCACCGTCACGCGCCAGCCCTGCCAGCACAGTATCCGCAAAGCCAAGCGCGGGGGCCTCTCCGCGTGTACTCACATAGCGCATCGTAGACTTTCCATTTCAACAGCCATTCTGGTCAACCGGTCCCGATTTGGGCTAAGGCGTGGATTTGTGCGCGTCCTCAGTCGCATTTTTGCCGTCTCGTTGCTATAGGTCGCCTGCTTCGCGTGAGGGAACTGCTTTTTATGGTGTTTCGTTCGTCCAACAGCCGCCTTGTCGCGGGTTTCGTGTCCATGGGCTTTATGCTGATCGTCGCAGGTTGCCAATCGAGCGACGGCGGCGGCTCCGGTGGCGGTTTCCTGGGGGTCGGCAAGAAGGACGAGGCGGCGATCAATGCCGATGTAGCCAAGGCCAAGGCTTCCGATCTCAGGGCCTACTGCCCGAAAGTGACGCTGCGCGAAGGCACTGCGGTCTTCAACACCTATGGCAAGGCCGGCGCCAAACCAAAGGCGCCGAAGGGCCAGGATCCGGCCCTCGCAACCGACGCGACGCAGGATGATTCAGGTCGTCTTTCCTACCAGGCCTCGATCGGCGACGTGACGCGCGACTGCACGCGCAACAACGGCATGCTGAACATGAAGATCGCCGTGGCAGGGCGTATCGTTCCGGGCCCGACGGCTGTGGCGGGCACAGTCACCCTTCCCATCCGCATCGCAGTAGTCGAGGGTGACAAGGTCCTCTATTCGCAGATCTACCAGCACAAGGTGCAGGTTTCCGACACCTCTACGGCCACCCAGTTCGTGCTGAATGATTCCAGCATCTCCGTCCCTGAGCCGGCCGCGGCGACCTACCAGGCTTTCGCCGGTTTCGACGAAGGGCCGAAAAAGGTGCAGAAGTCGGATGAAGACCAGCCGGTGAAGCGTCGTGTGCGCAGGCCGAAGCCAAAGGCGCCTCCGGTGGCCAGTGCACCGGCTGCTCCGGCGCCAGCGCAAAGCAACCAGACCACCATTTCGGATATCCCACGCTAGAGCAATTTTCAGGAAAAGTGTGTAACGGTTTTCCGTCCGGAATTGCGCCCAACAAAGAGTTTGGAGCGTTTCGGAAAAAGCGGAAACGCTCCAGCCGGTATCTTGAAGAAGGTATAATAAAGGGGGCTCGAGCCCCCTTTTCTTTTGGAAGACTGCTTGCCTCAAGCGTCCTGCGACCATTCCGATAGCGCAGCAAGCACGCCTTTCAGATCCGACCAGCGGTTGATCACCGTTTCGGCGCCTGCCTCGGTCAATATGTCGGCATGACCGGGATAGCTGTGCGCTGCACCAGTGAAGCCGATCACACGCATGCCCGCAGCGCGGGCACCATTGATGCCATGGGCGGAATCCTCGATCACGAACGTATTCGCCGGATTTGCCTTCAGCACCTGCGCCGCATGCAGGAAGACGTCGGGCGCCGGCTTGGTTTTCTGCGTTGGGGTTTCCAGCGCCGAGAAGATGCGACCTTCGAACAGCGGCAGAAGCCGGACCTTGTCCAGCATGAAGGCGATGCGCTCCGAGCTTGAATTGGAGCAGATGCAGCGCGGCGCCGTCACCGAGGCGACGGCCTGATGCACGCCGTCGATAGCGCGAACGTCCGAACGCAGCTTGCGGTCGACCAGTTCCTCGGCGCGCGCGATCAGCGATGCCTGGAAAGGGATGTTCGCCTTGTGCTCGATCGCCATCATGATGTCTTTGAAGGTGAGACCGGCATAGGTCTCGGCAATTTCCTCGGCGCTGATTTCGAAGCCTGCTTCGGTGATCAGTTCGGCTTCGATACGCGCGGCGAGGATTTCGGAATCGACGAGCACACCGTCGCAATCAAAAATGACGAGATCTGGCTGGGGCATTTCGGTCCATCTGCGTTGAGCAATTCCAGGAAAAGTGCGTAGCGGTTTTCCGTCCGGAATTGCGTAAAACAAAGAGTTAGAGTGTTTCCGCGTTTCCGTGAAAAACGGAAACGCTCTAGAAGCAATTCCAGGAAAAATGCGTAGCGGTTTCCGTCCGGAATTGCGTAAAAACTAAGAATTAGAGCGTTTCCGCGCTTCCGTTGAAACGGAAACGCTCCAGGGAAGGCCGGCGCGGCATACACCAAGCACCGCCAAGCGGCAAATCACGCGTTCACTTCATTAAATATTTACTCTGAACGGTAACCATAACGGCTGGTAAATGTAACGCGTGCCCCGGGTAATCAGCATGTCTGCCGTGCGTCTTCTCGACGAACTTTCCCAAACTCCTCAGCAGTCCGAGTGGCTGGACACGATCCTTAAAGGGGATTGCGTCGCCGCACTCGACCGGCTGCCGGAAAAATCGGTGGACGTGATCTTTGCCGATCCGCCCTATAATCTGCAGCTCGAGGGCACATTGCATCGGCCTGACCAGTCCAAGGTCGATGCGGTCGACGACCACTGGGACCAGTTCGAGAGTTTCGAGGCCTATGATGCCTTCACGCGCGCCTGGCTGCTCGCCGCACGCCGTGTTCTGAAACCCAACGGTACCATCTGGGTGATCGGCTCCTATCACAACATCTTCCGCGTCGGCGCCAAGATGCAGGATCTCGGCTTCTGGATCCTCAATGATGTCGTCTGGCGCAAGACCAACCCGATGCCGAATTTCCGCGGCCGCCGCTTCCAGAATGCCCACGAGACGATGATCTGGGCATCGCGCGACCAGAAGGCCAAGGGTTACACCTTCAACTACGAAGCGATGAAGGCCTCCAATGACGACGTGCAGATGCGCTCGGATTGGCTTTTCCCGATCTGCACCGGTGGCGAACGGCTGAAGGACGACAACGGCGACAAGCTGCACCCGACGCAGAAGCCGGAGGCGTTGCTGGCCCGCATCATGCTGGCCTCGACCAAGCCGGGCGACGTTGTGCTCGACCCGTTCTTCGGCTCCGGCACCACAGGTGCCGTAGCCAAACGCCTCGGACGCCACTTCGTCGGCATCGAGCGCGAGCAGTCCTACATCGATGCAGCCTATGAGCGCATTGCCACGGTGAAGCCGCTCGAGGACGCTGACCTTACCGTTCTTACGGGCAAGCGCTCGGAGCCGCGCGTCGCTTTCATCAGTCTGATCGACAACGGTCTGGTCAAGGCCGGCACCGCGCTCTACGACGCCAAGCGCCGGTGGTGTGCCAAGGTGCGTGCCGATGGCACGCTGGCCGTCGGCGAGAATGCCGGTTCCATCCACAAGGTCGGCGCCGAAGTGCAAGGGCTCGACGCCTGCAACGGCTGGACCTTCTGGCACTATGAACGGGCCGGCGGTCTTACTCCGATCGATGAACTGCGCAAGATCGCGCGGCTCGGCATGGAGCGGGCAGGGGCTTAGGCTCTAGCCCTCTACATCCACCCGGACGATCAGGCCGTTGCCATCGAGGGTGATGGTCTCGGCGCCGTGTCGCTCCCGCCACACGCCGGTCTTGGTGCTCGTTCCTGTCAGCGACCATTCGGAACGTGCGCTGATGGGTGATAGTGCCTCCAGCTTTTTGTCTTCCGCTTCCTGGTCGGGATATTCTTCGAAATAGGTGCGGAAGGCAGCCATGACGGCATCGCGGCCTTCGACGCGTCCGCCGACCCCTTGCGAAACATACACAACCTCTGGCGCGAACATCGCCTCTATGGCGACGAAATCCTGGGCGTTGGTCACCTCATGAAAACGCGCAAGTGTCTTGGCCGGATCGTGGGGGGCGTTCATGCCTCTACTCCCAGCTCGCTCAGGTCGCGTTTCAGCGTCGCGGCATCGGTAAAAAGCACGGCCTGCCATCCGGCTTCCCTAGCGCCATCGACATTCTTCTGGCTGTCGTCGATGAACAGCGTCGCCGACGGCTCAAGGCCGAAGGAGTTGATGTGGTGGTCGTAGATGGCACGGTCGGGCTTGATGAGTTTCACGTCGCCAGAAACCGTCACGCCGCGCGGTCGTTTCAGAAAGGTGAAGCGCTCCTGCGCCTCCCGAAATGTGTCGGAGGCGAAGTTGGTCAGCATGGTGACGTCGCGGCCATCGTCGATCAGGCCTTCCATCAACACAACGCTGTCGTCATAGGCATGAGGCACCATTTCGTGCCAATGGCGACGGAAATTGCGGATGTTCTCGGCATGGTCCGGGTGTCGATCGAGCAAGAGGCTCTCCGCTTCTTCCCAGGTACGGCCGCGATCCTGCTCGACGTTCCAGTCGCTCGTGCAGACATTGTCGAAGAACCACTGCCGTTCGGCTGCGTCCGGGATCAGCCGGTTGAACGGCAGACTGGGGTCGTAGTGCAGCAACACCTTGCCGATGTCGAAGACGATATGGCGGATTTCGGTCATGCTTTCCTCTTGTGCGGGCCCTTTTGGGTCGAGCCGGGCATAGCCGCTTCGATTGCCTTTTTCATGACAGTGGGCAAGGCCTCGTCATTGAGCCAGCCGGGGCGCGACCAGAAGAAACCTTGCGGCGCGGTCGTGAAATCGACGTTCGCGGCAAAGACGCTGAGCTCCAGCGCGAAATGCGTGAAGACGTGGTTGATAGTGCCACAAGAGTGCCAGTTCGCTGGAAACGGCGCGGCGTCCGCTCCGGTGGCGCCATCGATGCGCGCGGTCCAGCCTGTGGTCGGTACCTCGCTCATGCCGCCGAGCAGGCCCTGTTCAGGCCGCTTGCGCAAGAGGATCGCTCCATCGTTGCGGATCGCCACGAAAGCCGCTCCCCGTCGGGATGGCTTTTCCGGCTTGGCGAGTTTTACCGGATAGAATTCCGGATCCCCGGAAAGGATCGCAGTGCAGTCCTGCCGCAGCGGGCACAACATGCAGCGCGGCCGGCGCGGCGTGCAAATGGTGGCGCCGAGATCCATCATCGCCTGGGCGAAGTCGCCGGGCCTGTGTTGGGGCACCATCTCTTCGACACGGGCGCGGATTTCGGGCTTCGCCAGCGGCAAGGGAGTATCGATCGAAAACAGCCGCGAAACGACGCGCTCGACATTGCCGTCGACGACCGCGGCCGGGCGGTTGAAAGCGATCGCGGCAATCGCCGCGGCGGTGTACGCGCCGATGCCCGGCAAGGCACGCAGGCCATCCTCCGTGTCTGGAAAACGGCCGCCTTGCGCCGCAATCTGGTCCGCGCAGGCCTTCAGGTTGCGTGCTCGCGAATAATAGCCAAGCCCGGCCCAGGCTTTCATGACATCGTCGGAACTTGCTGCGCCGAGTGTCTGTATGGTTGACCATCGTTCCAGGAAAGCCTGGAAGTAGGCTTTGACTGCCTCGACGGTGGTTTGCTGCAGCATCACTTCGGAAAGCCAGACCCGGTAAGGGTCGGGCCGGACGCCTCTGGCCAGGTCGCGCGGCGACACGCGCCAGGGCAGATCGCGATGATGCACGTCATACCAGCCAAGCAGGCGGGACGAGATATCGGTTCCGCTGTCATATGCGGGCTTGCGGGTCTGGTCGGGCAATGTCATTGATCGTTCGGGATGCGGTTCAGCCGGTCCTGCTGTCTGACGGAGAACGCATGACAGGGAAATT
The DNA here is from genome assembly GCF_002858745.1 of Mesorhizobium loti. Lineage (GTDB taxonomy): Bacteria > Pseudomonadota > Alphaproteobacteria > Rhizobiales > Rhizobiaceae > Mesorhizobium > Mesorhizobium loti_F. Next base: position 301,536 of record NZ_PJRO01000004.1, read on the forward strand.
CCCTTACAGCAATCCCGTGCCGGTCAGTGATCTCGCTACCGGCATCCTGGACCCGGTGCTGCGCAAGCGCGCCGGCATCTCGATCGGTCTCGTTCAGTCCTGGGAAGAGATCGTCGGGCCGCGTTTGGCCGGCACCTCGCGGCCGGAGCGTATCCAGTGGCCACGCCGCCTGCATGAGGATGATCCGTTTGAACCTGCGGCGCTGGTGGTTGCTTGCCAGGGCGTGGCGGCGCTTCACCTCCAGCATCAGGCTGACGAGATCATCGGCCGCGTCAATGCTTTTCTGGGCTTCCGGGCCATTGGCCGCATTCGCATCGTGCAGAAACCGCTGACGGAGGCCAAACGCCGCACCGCACAACCGGCCAGGCCGCTGACGCCGCTGGAGAAAAGCCGCCTTGAACGTGTGGTCGGGGGCGTCGAGGACGAGGCATTGCGCGCCTCGCTGGAGCGACTGGGCGCCACCATCATCGGCCAGCGCAAATAGACTTCACCGCTCTCTCGCGATTTCGTGATCGTTTCAACAGGTTTTCGCGATTGGACTTGGGCCCGGCAATGCCTTAATTCCCGCGAACTCTCGCTTTTTCTTGGCTATCCATTGCAAAATCCCAATCCTGATCAGGTGATTCGATGAACCGTCTTCTGTCCCGCAGATCCATTCTGACCACGCTGGCCGTAGCACCGGCAGCGCTGGCGCTCGCGGCCTGCAACAAGGTGGGCGAGGCCGAAGCCGAAACCGCCAAGCCGGCCGAAGCTGCGAAACCTGCAGACGCGATGAAGCCTGCGGAAGCCGCCAAGCCTGCGGCGGCCGCGCCGCAGTCGTCCGGTTCCGTCGACATGACAGCGCTCCTAAAGCCTGGTGAGCTGCCGGAAAGGCAGCTTGGCAAGGATGACGCCAAGGTTACCATCGTCGAATACGCTTCCATGACCTGCCCGCACTGCGCGCATTTCCACGAAACGACGCTGCCTGAGTTGAAGACCAAATATATCGACACCGGCAAGGCGCGCCTGATCTTCCGCGAATTCCCGTTCGATCCGCGCGCCGAGGCTGGTTTCATGCTGGCCCGCTGCGCAGGCGACAATTATTTCCCGATGGTGGAAGTTCTCTTCAAGCAGCAGCAGAACTGGGCCGTGGCCGAAAACGTCAAGGATGCCATGTTCCAGTTGTCCAAGCTGGCCGGTTTTACACAGGAGAGCTTCAACGCCTGCTTGACGGACCAGAAACTTCTGGAACAAGTCAGATCGGTGCAGAAGCGCGGCGCGGACGAATTCAAGGTCGACTCAACGCCGACCTTCTTCATCAACGGTCAAACCTACAAGGGTGCGTTGTCGATTGAGGAAATGTCGGCCATCATCGACCCTCTGCTCTGACGTTCCGGTAGCACCGGGGCGGCAGCGGCTTGGCGCGAGCGCCCGTACGGGGCTGCGCGAATGAAATTCTCGCGGCTGCGCCTGCTCGGTTTCAAATCCTTCGTCGAACCCGGTGAGTTCGTTATCGAACGCGGCCTCACCGGTATCGTCGGGCCGAATGGCTGCGGCAAGTCGAATCTGGTGGAAGCCCTCCGCTGGGTGATGGGTGAAAGCTCCTACAAGAACATGCGCGCGTCCGGCATGGACGACGTCATCTTCTCCGGTTCCAACACACGGCCGGCCCGCAACACAGCCGAAGTCACGCTTTTCCTCGACAATGTCGATCGCACAGCACCGTCGGCCTTCAACGATGCCGACGAACTGCAGGTTTCGCGCCGCATCGAGCGCGAGGCAGGTTCGGTCTACCGTATCAACGGCAAGGAGGCGCGCGCCAAGGATGTGCAGCTTCTCTTTGCGGATCAGTCGACCGGCGCCCGTTCACCTTCGATGGTCGGGCAGGGCCGCATCGGTGAACTGATTCAGGCCAAGCCGCAGGCGCGCCGCGCCCTCTTGGAAGAAGCAGCCGGTATTTCCGGCCTGCACACCCGCCGGCATGAAGCGGAATTGCGGCTGAGGGGCGCCGAGCAGAACCTCGAAAGGCTGGACGACGTCGTCGGCGAACTGGAAAGCCAGATCGAGAGCCTGAAGCGCCAGGCGCGTCAGGCTTCGCGTTTCAAGAACCTTTCGGCCGATATCCGCAAGGCTGAGGCCACTTTGTTGCATCTGCGATGGACGCTTGCCAAAGCGCAGGAAGGTGAAGCGCGCTCGGCGCTGGCGACGGCAACGGCGCTTGTCGGTGACCGCGCCGCCGCCCAGATGAATGCCGCCAAGGAACAGGCTATCAGCGCGCATCGCCTGCCGGACCTGCGCGATGCGGAGGCCAAGGCGGCCGCCGCCTTCCAGCGCCTGTCCATCGCCAAATCGCAGATCGAGGAAGAGGCAGGCCGCATCAGCGCTCGTCAAACGGAGCTCGACCGGCGCTTGCAGCAACTCGATGCCGACATCGAGCGCGAAGAGCGCATGGTACGCGACAATGCTGCCGTGCTGGAGCGGCTGGGGTCGGAAGAAACGACGCTGAATGCTGAAAACGCCGGCGCTGCCGAGCGAGAGGCAAATACCCGTGCTGCCTTCGAGCAGGCGACCGTGACGCTGGCAGCCAGCGAAGAAAAACTGGCCAGGCTGACCGCTGAACGCGCGGAAGCCGCCGCCGGGCGCAACCAGATCGAGCGTACCTTGCGAGAGGCCGCCGAACGGCGTGACCGTTTCGCCCGCCAGCTTGGCGATGCCGACCGCGAACTTTTCGAAATCGGTCAGCGCATCGCGGCTCTTGCCGATCCGGCAGAGAAGAAGATCCTGGTCGAAGAGGCGACCGAAGCGCTTGCCGCCACGGAGGCTGCGGCACTTGAGACCGAGCAGCGGGTGGCTGAGGCTCGTGGTGCCGAGGCCGCCGCACGCGGTCCGTTGCAGGAGGCCAAGGCAGAACTTGCCCGTGTCGAGACAGAAGCGCGCACGCTGGCCAAGATCCTGAACTCGGTCGGTGGTGGTGATCTCTTCCCCGCCGTGTTGGAACAGATCAGCGTCGAACGCGGCTTCGAGACGGCACTGGGCGCGGCACTTGGCGAAGATCTCGACGTGCCGCTGGACCGCAGCGCGCCCGCACACTGGGGCGATGGCGAGGTGCAGGCCGGTGATCCGACCTTGCCGGAAGGCATTCGCAGTCTGGCCAGCGTCGTCAAGGCGCCGGGACAGCTGGCACGCCGTCTGGCGCAGATCGGCATCGTCGAAGCTGGCGACGGCAAGCGCCTGCAGGCATTGCTGGTACCCGGGCAGCGCCTGGTGAACCGCGAGGGCGCGCTGTGGCGCTGGGACGGCTTCACGGCAAGCGCCGACGCACCGACGCCGGCCGCGCAGCGGCTTGCACAGAAGAACCGCCTCGCTGAACTCGACGCCGAGGCCATCGCTGCCACGCGTATCGTGCGCGCGGCCGAGGAAACCCTTGCCAAGTCGGAAGCCGGTCTGCGTGCGGCTGTCGAAGCTGAAAAGGAAGCGCGCCAGGCCTGGCGTGAGGCGCAGCATGCGGTCGACGCAGCACGCAATGCGCTGGCTCAGGCGGAAAAAGCGGCCGGCGAGTTCTCGACGCGGCGGGCCGCGTTGACCGAATCCCGTGCCCGTGTGGTCGAGGCGCATGAAGAAGCCTCCGCTATCCATGTTGAGGCGGAAGAGCAGTTGAACGATGCTCCTGACCTTGCCGACCTCCAATCCAGGCTCGAACAGGCTGCCGCTCATGTCTCGCGCGATCGTGCGGCGCTCGCCGATGCCCGGGCCGTCTATGAGGGATTGAAACGCGAGGCTGAGGCGCGTTCACGGCGCCTCGAGGCCATTCAAGGGGAGCGCAGCAACTGGCTGTTGCGGGCCGAGAATGCATCCGCCCAGATTGCCTCGCTCGGTGAACGCAAGGCCGAAGCTGCAGCCGAACGCGAGCAACTGGCCGATGCGCCCGATGAACTCGACCAGCGCCGTCGCGCGCTGCTGTCACAGCTTTCGGAAGCCGAGGCGCTACGCAAGAATGCGGCCGACCGGTTGCAGGAGGCCGAAAACCGCCAGGCCGAACTCGACAAGGCTGCCACCGCCGCCATCACCACGCTTGCCGAAGCTCGTGAAGCGCGCGCACGTGCCGAGGAACGGCTTACCGCCGCCGACGAACGTCGGCAGGAGGTGGAGGCTCGCATCCAGGAAGCACTCAACACGCCGCCGCATCTGGTCATCCGTCACACCGGGCTGGAGGCTGACAGCCCGATGCCGGACATGGGGGAGATCGAGCGCCAGCTCGAGCGGCTGAAGATCGAGCGCGAACGGCTCGGTGCCGTCAATCTGCGCGCTGAAGAAGAGCAACGCGAGCTTTCCGAGCGGCTGGAAACCATCGTTTCCGAGCGTGAGGACGTCGTCGAGGCGATCCGCAAGCTGCGCCAGGCCATCCAGAGCCTCAACCGCGAAGGCCGCGAGCGGCTGCTTGCTGCGTTTGAAGTTGTCAACAGCCATTTCCAGCGCCTGTTCACGCATCTGTTCGGTGGTGGCACCGCGGAACTGCAGTTGATCGAGTCGGAAGATCCGCTTGAGGCCGGCCTTGAGATCCTCGCCCGCCCGCCTGGCAAGAAGCCGCAGACCATGACGCTTTTGTCCGGTGGTGAACAGGCGCTGACCGCGATGTCGCTGATCTTCGCTGTCTTCCTAACCAATCCGGCGCCGATCTGCGTGCTGGACGAGGTCGATGCGCCGCTGGACGACCACAACGTCGAACGCTTCTGCAACCTGATGGACGAAATGTCGGCATCGACGGAGACGCGTTTCGTCGTCATCACCCACAATCCGATCACCATGGCGCGCATGGACCGCCTGTTCGGCGTCACCATGGCTGAACAGGGTGTCAGCCAATTGGTCTCGGTCGATCTCCAGGCTGCGGAATCGATGCGCGAGGCCAGCTGATCGGCGCTTCGCCGCCATCTGTGCTGTTGAACTCTCGACAATCTCAGTGATAGCACTCAACCGCCGGCTGGCTTGCATAGTAGCAGCCTGAGGTCATGGAGAACGCGTTTGCCCATACTCGTCACCGGTGCGGCCGGCTTCATCGGCAGCCATGTCTGCCACCGCTTGCTCGACAAGGGTGAGGAGGTGATTGGCGTCGACAATCTGAACGACTATTACGATCCGGCGCTGAAGCAGGCGCGCCTCGAACAGCTCTCCCCGCGCAATCACTTCTCATTCTACAAACTCGACATAGCCAACGAGGGCGCTCTGGCATCGCTTTCAAGCCGTGGCATCAAGCGTGTCGTCCATCTCGCAGCCCAGGCGGGCGTGCGCTATTCGCTCGACAATCCGCGCGCCTATATACGGTCCAATATTGCGGGCCACCTGGAGGTGCTGGAATTCTGTCGGGCGCTGCCGGACTTCGAACATTTGGTCTATGCCTCCTCAAGCTCGGTCTATGGCGGCAACCGCAAGGTGCCGTTCTCCGAGGCCGACAAGGTCGACACACCGGTTTCGCTCTACGCGGCCACCAAGAAGGCCGACGAGTTGATGAGCCATACCTACGCTCATCTTTATTCCATACCGCTCACAGGCCTGCGCTTCTTCACGGTTTACGGACCATGGGGCCGGCCTGACATGGCCTATTGGCTCTTCACCAAGGCTATCCTTTCCGGCAAGCCGATCCGCGTTTTCAATCAAGGCGAGATGTGGCGCGATTTCACCTATGTCGACGATGTCGTCGAAGCCGTAGTGAAGGTGTTGGACAATCCACCTGTGGGCGAGGCGCCGCCGGCGCGACTCTACAACATCGGCAACAACAGTCCGGTCAGGTTGGGTGAGTTCATCGATACGCTGGAGCGCCTGATCGGTATCGAGGCCAGGCGTCAATACGAACCGATGCAGCCTGGCGATGTCGAGCGTACCTTTGCAGATGTAGCCGAACTCAACCGCGCCATCGGCTTCAAACCGAATACGTCCATCGAGGATGGCTTACGCAAGTTCGTCGAATGGTATCGCGCTGAGTGGCAGGGGCAGGACAGGTAGTAGCTGTCCGGTGGCGGAACTGTGGGATAGTGGCTGGGGCGCCAGGATTCGAACCTGGGAATGTCGGTACCAAAAACCGATGCCTTACCGCTTGGCGACGCCCCAATAACCGGTCGCTTGAATCGGATGTGAGCGGCCTTATAGGCAGAGCCGATCAAAAGCACAATCGCCAATAGCACGCCAAAATCGACGCACAGTTTCTGTGCAAGGATCGCGCCGTCGCACAGCCGCTATTCGCCCCAAACCGCCAGTTCATTGCCCGCTGGGTCGCTGAAATGAAAACGCCTGCCACCGGGGAACGAGAAGATCGGCTTCACGATCGTGCCACCGGCGCCCGTTACCGCGTTGAGCGTCTCTTCCAGGTTTTCCGAGTAGAGCACCGGTAGTGGTCTGGCTGCGGCTACGGAGGCGTCTGCGTCAAACCCGCCGTCCAGGCCTTCACTGAAAGCCGAGTATGTCGGCCCATAGTCCGTGAACGACCAGGAGAAAGCCGTGCTGTAGAAAGCCTTGACGTTGTCGAGCTTGCCGTTCGTGGCCGGCATTTCGATATAGTCGAGTTTGCCTGTCTTCCGCATTGTCCGCTCCTTGTTCTTTGTATGTTCTCTTTATTGCATAAGAACCGGCAACGTCTCAAGGGCAGTGCGCGCTCCGGGATTTCAAACACTTCGCGTTTTCGCCGCGATGAGCTTGGCTGCATTCGATGACCGGCTGATTCCCTTTCTCCGTCGAAGGATGGGTTCGGGCGCACCATCCGACCATCCTTATGGGTGGGAGGTGCTGCCCGATTTCCGACACATCGCTCACCCCTAAAATGGCTTAATCGATTGTAGCTGCAAGCGAGGGTTTCAAGCGCTTGCCTTTCGCAGCGCAGCATCCTAGGCAAGCCGCGAGGCTTACCCCGGGGGCAGGAGCCCTGAGGCGAAACCAGGCTGAGGAGCGAGCATGACCAAGTGGGTCTACACCTTTGGCGACGGAGCGGCCGAGGGCCGCGCCGGAGACAAAAATCTGCTGGGTGGCAAGGGGGCCAATCTGGCCGAGATGTGCAGCCTGGGTCTGCCGGTGCCGCCAGGTTTTACGATCACCACCGAAGCCTGCAATCACTATTATGCCAATGGTCGGGCCTATCCGGACACGTTGGACGCCGACGTCGACGAGGCGCTGAGGCATATCGGCCGGATCACCGGCCGCAGCTTTGGCGACCCCACGAAACTGCTTCTCGTCTCGGTGCGTTCCGGCGCGCGCGCGTCGATGCCGGGCATGATGGATACGGTGCTCAACCTCGGGCTCAACGACGAAACGGTCGAGGCGCTGGCCGCCGATTCCGGCGATGCGCGTTTTGCCTACGACAGCTACCGCCGCTTCATCCAGATGTACTCCGATGTCGTCATGGGGCTCGATCACGAGGTCTTCGAGGAAATCCTGGAGGACCAGAAGGCAGGCCTTGGCTACGAACTGGACACGGAACTTTCCGCCATCGAATGGCAAAGCGTGATCGCGCTCTACAAGGCCAAGGTTGAGGAAGAACTCGGCAGGCCGTTCCCTCAGGAACCGCGCGAACAGCTTTGGGGCGCCATTGGTGCGGTCTTTTCCAGCTGGATGAACGCGCGCGCCATCACTTACCGCCGCCTGCACGACATCCCAGAGGCGTGGGGCACCGCCGTTAACGTTCAGGCCATGGTGTTCGGCAATATGGGCGAGACCTCGGCTACCGGCGTCGCCTTCACCCGCAATCCCTCGACCGGTGAGAAGGTGCTCTATGGCGAGTTCCTGGTGAACGCGCAGGGCGAAGACGTGGTGGCCGGCATCCGCACACCGCAGAACATCACCGAGGCTGCCCGCATCGCCGCCGGCTCCGACAAACCTTCGCTGCAGAAGCTGATGCCCGAGGCATTCGCCAACTTCGTCGCGATCTCGGACAGGCTCGAAAAGCACTACCGCGACATGCAGGACCTCGAATTCACCATCGAGCGTGGCAAGTTATGGATGCTGCAGACCCGCTCCGGCAAACGCACTGCCAAGGCTGCGCTGAAGATCGCGGTCGATATGGCTCATGAAGGCCTGATCACAAAGGAACAGGCTGTGGCCCGCATCGATCCGTCCTCGCTGGACCAGCTCCTGCATCCGACAATCGATCCTCGCGCCGAGCGCAACGTCATCGGTGTCGGCCTGCCGGCATCGCCGGGTGCCGCCACGGGCGAAATCGTATTCTCTTCTGATGACGCCGAGGAGCTGAAGTCGCAAGGTCGCAAGGCGATCCTGGTGCGCGTCGAGACCTCGCCGGAAGACATCCATGGCATGCACGCCGCCGAAGGCATCCTCACCACCCGCGGCGGCATGACCAGCCACGCAGCGGTGGTGGCGCGCGGCATGGGCAAGCCCTGCGTTTCGGGTGCCGGTTCGCTGCGCGTCGACCATAAGGCGGGTACGTTGATTGCGCTTGGCGCGACCTTCAAGAGGGGCGACGTCATCACCATCGACGGCAGCAATGGCCAGGTGCTGAAGGGTTCCGTGCCGATGCTGCAGCCCGAATTGTCCGGCGATTTCGCTGCCATCATGGAATGGGCTGACGGAGCACGCCGCATGAAGGTGCGCACGAACGCCGAGACGCCGGCCGATGCGCGCATGGCGCGCTCTTTTGGTGCCGAGGGAATCGGGCTCTGCCGCACGGAGCACATGTTCTTCGATGGCGCCCGCATCGTTGCCATGCGCGAGATGATCTTGGCCGATACCGAGAAGGATCGTCGCGCCGCCCTTGCCAAGCTTCTGCCGATGCAGCGCGCGGATTTCCTCGAACTGTTCGAGATCATGGCCGGCCTGCCGGTAACCATCCGTCTGCTCGATCCGCCGCTGCATGAGTTCCTGCCCAAGACAGAGGAGGAGGTGGCTGAAGTTGCCGCCGCTATGAATGTCTCGGCCGACAAGCTGCGTCAGCGCACTGAAGCCTTGCACGAATTCAACCCGATGCTCGGTCATCGCGGCTGCCGTCTGGCGGTCTCCTACCCTGAAATCGCCGAAATGCAGGCGCGCGCCATTTTCGAGGCGGCGGTTGAAGCGGGCCGCAAGGCTGGTGCGCTGGTGGTGCCGGAAATCATGGTGCCGCTGGTCGGCATCGTGAAGGAACTCGACTACGTCAAGGCGCGCATAGACCAGGTAGCCAAGGCCGTCATGGACGAGACCGGTGTCAAGATCGATTACCTCACCGGGACGATGATCGAACTGCCGCGTGCGGCCATCCGTGCCCATGTCATTGCCGAAACGGCGGAGTTCTTCTCATTCGGCACCAATGACCTCACACAGACCACCTTCGGCATCTCGCGCGATGATGCGGCCTCATTCTTGGAGACCTATCGCCAGAAAGGCATCATCGAGCAGGATCCGTTCGTGTCGCTCGACCGGGACGGTGTTGGCGAACTGGTGCGCATGGCCGCCGAAAAGGGCAGAGGAACGCGCCCGTCGATCAAGCTCGGCATCTGCGGCGAGCATGGTGGCGACCCTGCCTCGATCCAGTTCTGCGAGGAAGTAGGGCTGGACTACGTTTCCTGTTCGCCCTTCCGCGTGCCGATCGCCCGTCTGGCGGCGGCGCAGGCGGCGGTCGCCAAATAGGGAACATCGAACGGTCTGTGCGTTCCGTCGCAAGATCGCCGTTTTCACCATCCATGGGCGACTGAAAGAGTTCCATGGAAATTGCTATGCATGCCCTTGCCACTGTTGCCTTGACGGCGACGCTCCTGACCGGTCCGGCCTTGGCCGGGCCGTCCGAACGTCTTGTCGAACCAAGCTTGCGCGTCGCGCCGGGCGGCAAGGAAGCACCGCACGTGGCGCTGACCTTCGATGCCTGCATGGGCAAGACTGATCGTCGGATCTTGTCAGTGCTGATCGACAATCGTGTGCCGGCGACGATCTTCGTCACCAGCCGCTGGCTGAAACATAACAAGGATGTTCTCGCCGAGCTGCAGGCGCATCCAGACCTGTTCGAAATCGAAGATCACGGTGCCATGCATGTACCGGCGGTCGACCGACCGGCCCATATCTTCGGCATCACCGCCGCCGGTTCGTCCGCTGCTGTCGACCAGGAAGTGCGAGGCGGTGCCGAAGCGATCGAGGCCGCCGGCGTGACGGCTCCGCGCTGGTTTCGTGGCGCGACGGCCCGCTACAGCAAGAGTGCCATCGAGCAGATCCGCAAGCTTGGCCTGCGTGTTGCAGGCTACTCGGTGAATGGCGATGGCGGCTCGCTGCTTGGCGCCGCGACCACCGAAAAACGTATTGCCGCTGCCCGCGACGGAGACGTGGTGATCGCCCACATCAATCAGCCGACGCATGCTGCAGGTGATGGCGTAGCCAAGGGTATTCTCGCGCTCAAGGCCAAGGGCTTTTCCTTCGTGAAACTGTCGGATGTTCCTGCCGAGGGCTCGGACGGCACGACGGTCGAAACCGTCGCCGGCTACTGAGCCAGTCTGTCGAAAAGGCAGAGGGTGTAGCGTCCGACTGGATCAGACGCTGCCCGCCGGCAACTTCCAAGCGCCAGATCAGGCAGCAATCGCTTCGATCTCGACCCGGTCGGGGTAAAACGCACCATGATCCTTGATAGCGAACATTTCATCATAAGGGGCTTGATAGGCCCACATCACATCCTTGCGCGTTTCGCCGCCAATGTTGGCGCTCCAATAGCTGGCATCGCCCTTGTAGGGGCAAAGGGTCGAGGTGTCGCTTGGGGTCAGCACCTCAAAGCGAATGTCGGAGAACGGAACGTAAAGCACCGGCGGATAGTTGGCTTCTTGTAGAAGCTGTGCACGACCGGAAGCTGCGATCACCGTGCCGGCGAAGCTGACGGTGACCGTGCCATCGAACGGCTTGACGGTAATGGTGTGACCCGGATTGCGCTTGAATCCAGGCGCGGGGTTGGCTTTCTGGTCCATCTGGCTTCTCCGTTGCTCAGACCAATATAGGTCCGGCAACAGCTGTCGCCAGCAGCCTGCTGACAAACTGGCCTACGCGGCGACTTTCAGCGCATCCATCAGCCCGGCATAGGCTTCGGCGATGCGGGCAGCGGGATTGTTGCTCTTGGAAGCGGTTTCCACCTTCAGTGAGCCGCCCTTGGCCGGCAACGACAATAAGAGATATTGCCGGTTCTCGCCATCGCCGACCGATGCGGCCGCGACATATTCATCGGCGCCGTCGTTCATCACGCACATGCTGAACAGCAGCTTGCCGCTGACGGCCTCCAGCGCGCCGTCGACAACGGTTGCGAATTCTTCCGTGGAGACCGCTTTTGCCACCGGCGTCAGTTCGCCGAGGCTCTCCTCAAGCGCGGTTTCGAGGGCTTCATCATCGATCTGCGGGTCCATCGCGAACCTCATCCATATCGCCATCACGTCCCGCCGACTTGAAAATAGGCAGACTTTGGTCGGCTTGACAATGGTTGGTTGCAGATTCGCCGACCAATGCGCGTACAAAGGGTTTTTTCTCACCTTGCGGCAGTCTGGACTTTCTCAGCGTTCCTTCCAGAATGCGGGAAAAATATAAGATGAGGAGGAACATGATGCTCGGACTGATGCAGCAATGGCCACTGCTGTGCCACAAAATCCTGGACAATGCCGCGATCCAGCACGGCAAGCGCGAAATTGTCTCGCGCTCCTGCGAAGGGCCGATCGTACGCACTAACTATGTCGAACTCAGGCAGCGCTCGTTGAAGGTCGCGCAGCGCCTGGAGCGCGACGGCTTCAAGCTGGGCGACCGCATCGCAACGCTGGCCTGGAACACTGGCCGGCACCTTGAGGCCTGGTACGGCATCATGGGCATCGGCGCCATCTACCACACGCTGAACCCACGCCTGTTTCCGGAGCAGATCGTCTGGATCATGAACCACGCCGAGGATCAGGCGATTTTTGTCGACCTCACCTTCATGCCACTGGTGGAAAAGATCGCCGGTGCCGTCCCGTCGCTGAAAAAGGTCATCGTGCTGACCGACAAGGCGCATATGCCGGCAACTAGCCTGCCCAATGCCGTAGCTTATGAGGAATGGCTCGCCGAAGCCGACGGCGACTTTGAATGGGCAAGTGTCGACGAGAACACCGCCGCCGGCATGTGCTACACCTCCGGAACGACGGGCGAACCAAAAGGGGTGCTCTACAGTCACCGTTCCAATGTGCTTCACGCCATGATCGCGGCCATGCCCGACGCCATGGGCATTTCCTCGCGCGATGTCGTGCTGCCGGTGGTGCCGATGTTCCACGCCAATGCCTGGGGGCTCGGCCAGTCCGCCCCGATGATCGGGGCCAAGTTGGTGATGCCGGGCGGCAAGATGGACGGGGCATCCATCTATGAACTGCTCGATACCGAACAGGTGAGCTTTACCGCGGCGGTACCGACGGTGTGGCTCATGCTGCTGCAATATCTGCAGGAGACCGGCAAGAAACTGCCTTACCTGAAGAAGGTGGTGATCGGCGGCTCGGCTTGTCCGCGCGCCATTACACAGAAATTCCAGGACAACTACGACGTCCAGGTCATCCATGCCTGGGGCATGACCGAAATGAGCCCGCTCGGAACACTGGGCACGCTGAAGCCCGAATATGCCGGATTGACTGGGGATGCGCGGCTCAACGTGCAGCAGACGCAAGGGTTTGCGCCATTCGGCGTGGAAATGAAGGTCACGGACGACAATGACAACACCCACCCCTGGGATGGCAAGACCTTCGGTCGCTTGAAGGTACGTGGCCCCGCGGTTGCCAACGCCTACTATGGTGGTGCGGGTGCCGAGCAGTTCGACGCCGACGGCTGGTTCGACACCGGCGACGTCGCCCATATCGACCCCAACGGTTACATGCAGATCACCGACCGGGCCAAGGATGTCATCAAGTCCGGCGGCGAGTGGATCTCCACCATCGAACTGGAGAACCTCGCCGTTGGTCACCCTGATGTGGCGGAAGCGGCTGCGATCGGCATCCGCCATTCCAAATGGGACGAGCGGCCACTGCTGGTTGTGGTAAAGAAGCCGGGCAAGGAGCCTTCGCGCGACGATATTCTTGGCTTCATGAGCGGCAAGATCGCCAAATGGTGGATGCCGGATGATGTCGCCTTCGTCGCCGAGATCCCACACACAGCCACCGGCAAGATCCAGAAAAGCGCGCTGCGTGCCCAGTTCCGCGACTACCGCCTGCCGACCGACTAGGATGCGCTAGTCGAAAGTGTCGGAGCGTCCTTTGCGCGCCGGAATGGACACATGGCGCCCCAAGGTCCGTAATTCGAACCGAAAGGCGGTGCCGATCACTGCCTTTCGGCTTCATTCCGCCGCCGAAACACTCTAATGCTCTGGCCGGACTTGGGAAATCGGTGGCGATGACGACATATCCCCAACGGCAGGTGGCAAGAGCCGCGCACTGGTCGCGGCGAATAGGCGCTTTCTCGGCAGTGCTTTTGCTGACGGCCTGGGTTGGCCACCACTATGGCCTTGTCGAGACGGACGGTTTTCTCTGGGTGCTGGCGCTGGTGGCGCTGCTGGCGCTTCTTGCCTTGCTGTTTGCGGGGTTCGCACTGGCAAGACTGTGGAACCAGGGCGCCATCGGTGGACGCGACCTTTCCGTAGGTGCACTTCTGGCTATACTGGTGCTGGTGCCCTACAGCGTCGCCGGCTACCGCATCGCTACCTATCCGCCGCTGCGCGATATCTCGACCGATCTCGACAATCCGCCCCGGCTCGACGTCGGCTCCCGTACTGCCGCAATGAATGTTCTTGCTCCCCTCACGCCTGGTGAGGAGCGCCTGCAGGCCGAAATCTACCCGTTGGTGACCGGCCATCGCTACGATCTGCCTTTCGACGAGACCTTGGCGGCCGTGCAGACCGTGCTCGACCGCCGTGGCTGGACGATCGTCGGCGACATACCCGGGCCGCAGGAAGGTCAGAACGAAGCGACCATTACCGCGCTTGCCACATCCTTCGTGCTGGACTTGCCTGCTGACGTGGCGGTCCGCATCACCACCGATGGTGAAACAACGCTGGTCGATATGCGCTCGGCCTCGCGCTACGGTCGCCATGATCTCGGCGACAATGCCGAGCGTACCATCGCGTTCCTCGCCGAACTCGATCAGGAGATCTCGGCGCAGATCGGCACGACAGCCGCACAATAGTTTTCAACCGGACAATAGTGTCGCCTGCAATGCGCTGAAGCGTAAGTCTGAAAATTTCTAGGCGGCGGGTCGGAATATCCCATCGATTGAGACTTCGCCGTCGCTGGTCGCCAGCCCTCGCGCCACGAGGTCTTCCAGATGCGCCAGGACCGAAAGCCCGGCAGCGCCATGCAATCTCGGGTCGGTCTCGCGATAGATCGCTTCGACAATCGCCTTGATGTTGCGGTCTCCCAATTTCAACCGTTCAAGCACCGCGCGTTCGCGCATCTTGCGGTGCGCCTTCAGCCCGCGCATGAAGGTTTTCGGTGCCGTCACCGGCCCACCATGGCCGGGCAGCAAAACGCGGTCCTCGCGTTCCAGCAACCGGTCGAGCGAGCGCATATAGTCTGCCATGGCGCCGTCAGGCGGCGCCACGATGCTGGTTGCCCAGGCCATGACATGGTCGGCCGAAAACAGGATGCCGCTGCCTTCCAGCGCGAAGGCGGTGTGGTTGGCGGTATGGCCGGGCGTCAACACTGCGCGGATCGCCCAGCCGTCGCCCGTCGTGAGTGAATTGTCGGGCAGGACGACATCGGGCTGGAATTCGGTGTCGGCGCTGGCATCGAGCGGATTGGTTTCGCCGATCCTGAGCGCCCGGGCAGGGCGATGCGGCCCTTCGGCCAGAACGGCGGCCCCCGTTGCCGCTTTCAGCCTGGCGGCAAGCGGCGAGTGATCGCGATGCGTATGACTGACGAAGATATGACTGACGGGCCGCCCGGCAGTGGCTTCGAGCAGCGTGTTGAAATGCACTTCGTTTTCGGGTCCTGGGTCGATCACGGCCAGCGTATCGTGGCCGACGATGTAGGAATTGGTGCCGTGAAACGTGAAAGGGCTGGGATTTTGTGCTGTGACGCGCAACACCCCAGGCGTCACCTCCACTGCAGAGCCATAGGCCGGTTCAAACCGGGCATCGAATTTCAGGGTCATCGCGTTCTAGACCGCTACTTGTGTTGCAGCGTCCATTGGAAGGGAGAACAGCTTCGCGGAGTCGCCCCTGCCGACAGCATAATAAAGCAATCCATGCCTGCGAAGTTCGGCCGGATCGTATAGGTTGCGACCGTCGACAACAATTGGTGCCGTCAACTGCGACTTCAACCAGTCGAAGTCGACAATGCGGAATTGTTTCCATTCCGTGCAGATGACAAGAGCATCGGCATTTGCCACCGCTTCTTCCTGCCGTTCTACCAGGGTGAAATCGGGGCGATGACCGTAGAGCTTTTGAGCAACCGCTCCAGCCTCGGGATCATAGGCTTTCACCTTCGCTCCAACCTCCCATAACGCCTCCATCAGGCTTCGGCTGGGAGCTTCTCGCATGTCGTCGGTGTTTGGCTTGAAGGCAAGCCCCCAAACAGCAATGGTTCTGCCTGCGAAGTCGTTGTCGAATATCCGCGCTAGTTTATCGAAGAGCACGTTTCGCTGGTACTTGTTCGTCGTCTCGACCGCATTGATGAGGGCTGCCTCATAACCGACTTCTTCGGCGCTACGCGACAGCGCGCGCACGTCTTTGGGAAAGCAGGAGCCGCCGTAACCACAACCGGGGTAGATGAAGTGGTATCCGATGCGGGGATCCGAGCCGATGCCAAGACGGATTTGTTCGATATCTGCGCCCAGGCGTTCGGCAAGGTTGGCGATCTCGTTCATGAAGCTGATCTTTGTCGCGAGCATCGCATTGGCGGCATATTTCGTCAGTTCCGCCGACCGCACGTCCATGAATATGAGCTTGTCGTGGTTGCGGTTGTAAGGAGCATAGACCGTCCGCATGATTTTGCGCGCCCGTTCGGAATCCGTGCCGACCACGGTGCGAGCCGCCTTGGTGAAGTCCTCGATTGCGCTGCCTTCCTTGAGGAATTCGGGGTTGGAGCAAACGTCGAATGGGAGGTCCAACCCACGTGCCGCCAGTCTGGCCGAGATCGTGGCTGTGACCTTATCCGCGGTACCGACCGGAACGGTCGACTTGTCCACGACGACGGCATAGTCGTTCAAATTATCGCCGATGGTTCCGGCCACGGCCAGCACATGGCTGAGGTCGGCCGAGCCGTCTTCCTCAGGTGGCGTGCCGACGGCGATGAAGATAAGCTCGCTGAAATTGACGGCGGCCTTGGCATCGGTGGAAAAAAACAGTCGACCAGCTGCAAAGTTGCGTGCAACAAGCTCATCGAGACCCGGTTCGGATATCGGGACAATGCCATTCTTGAGGCCTTCGACTTTCTCTGCATCATTGTCGACGCAATAGACCTGATGCCCCACTTCGGCAAAGCAGGCGCCCGCAACCAGGCCAACGTAGCCGGTACCGAAGATGGAGATTTTCATGATGCAATTCCTTTCCAACGCAGCCAACGTTGGTATCTTTGCTTTGAGGACACTGTTTTCGAAATTGTCTTGCTAGCGGTATCTTGCACGCGGCGGGCCGGAGTTCGAGGTGCTTGGATTAGGGCGAGGCCGGAAGGAGAGTTTCCACTTTGAATAGTGTATTTTTCTGCGGAGAACAGCACATATCAGCGCGAGAGGCGATTCGCCCGAATTGCTTGCGATTGTCAAATCATGTCGCTATAGAACGTCGCGATCCGATTTGTTTGATCGACGTTTTGCTAACGCATGTCGGTAATTCGAACCGGCGGAAGGAAGAAGATTAATATCGCGAGAGCGACGAGGCGTTGCGTTAAGTGACTTGAGATTCTGGATGCGAACGTCAAAAATATTCATTTCTTTTCGATTTCAGCTATTTGGTGCAATTATTTTAGCATCAATATTGCCGGCTTTTGTGCGGCGGAATTTCGATAGCGATATTTTTTCTTCGCAACTGCAAATAAATACTCTTGTCGGAACAGTTGTTGCTATAGTTGTTGGATATTTCTTTCACAGGAGAATATCGGTTATCCCGGGCGTGAAGGCTGATTTTTATATTATACCGATTTATGCCTTTTCATTTTATATTCTTGTTTTGGTTATGTTTTTTGCTAGAATTGATTATACTAGGGCGACATTGATCTCGGGTTTTTTTATTACGATATTGTGGTTTCAGTGTATTGCAGTGCTTTCTCGTCGAGTTCGCGAGTATTCTCTGGCTATTGTTCCTGGTGGTGATGTCGAGGCGCTCGTTGAATTGAAAGGCGTGCGCTGGATTAGTCTATCTGACATGCCGACTTCGCATCGCGGCTGGGACGGATTGGTAGCAGATCTGCGTGCCGATTTATCGCCCCAATGGATTCGGTTTATCTCGGAAACAGCGCTGGCAGGGACACCAGTCTTCCATGTTAAGGAGATCCGTGAATCTCTTACGGGAATGGTCGAAATCGAGCACCTTTCAGAGAATACCTTGGGATCGCTAAATCCAAATGAAGCCTATCGAGAGCTCAAGCATACGCTGGATTGGGTGATTGCTTTTTCGGCACTCATTGCCTTTTTGCCGATCTTTGCTGTGATTTCCTTGCTGATAAAAATGGACTCTTCCGGCCCAGTCCTGTTTAGGCAGGAACGCCGCGGTTACCGCGGCAAAACATTCAAGGTTTTCAAGTTTCGCACAATGATAGCGAAACAGTCTGGGGCTGGTGATGTGCCTGCAGAAGTCGCAGATATGGAGAACGTGCGCGATCAGGCCAGAACGAAAGACCAGGATATGCGGATAACCCGGGTGGGTCGAATTCTCAGACGAACCCGACTGGATGAACTACCGCAGGTACTCAATATTATGCGAGGCGAAATGAGCTGGATCGGCCCGCGACCGGAAGCGCTGGTCTTGTCAAAGTGGTATGAGAAAGAACTCCCTTTCTACAGTTACCGGCATATTGTTTTTCCTGGAATCACTGGATGGGCGCAAATCAATCAAGGACATGTTTCCGCTGTTGAAGATGTTCATGAGAAATTACACTATGATTTCTATTATATAAAGAACTTCTCGTTTTGGCTTGACCTTATTATTACCATGAAAACTGCTAAGATTATTTTCACCGGATTTGGTTCACGATAACGGCTTCCATCTGTGGCGGTGTTATGCTGCTCTCGGTGATCTGCCAAGAAGCAGGGCAATTATACAATGACAACTGAGCGCGCACCGGTGAACAATAGGGCTGGCATTGTCGGCTGGCTCGACCGGACATTTTATGCGGACGTGCAGGACTGGTGGGATGACAAGGCCTTTCGGGCTTTCATTCTGCAAAGATTGCAGCCGCATCACGAACTGCTTGATCTTGGTGCGGGTGCTGGGATCGTCGTCGAGATGAATTTCAAAGACCATGCGAAGCGCGTATGCGGTTTGGATCCTGACCCGCGCGTTGTCGACAATCCATATCTTCACGAAGCACAGGTTGGTTTGGGCGAGCACATCCCCTGGCCGGACGGAACTTTCGATATCGTGGTTGCCGACAATGTCCTGGAACACCTGGAGAATCCGACCGCGGTATTTCGCGAGGTAGCTCGTGTTCTGAAGCCTGGGGGGCGTTTCCTATTCAAGACACCGAACCGACGCCACTACATGCCTCTGATCGCGAGGCTCACTCCGCTCGGATTTCATCGCTTCTACAACCGGCTCCGTGGTCGCGCTTCCGAAGACACTTTCCCAACGGTGTACAAGGCCAATCGCCCTGCCGATGTCGAGGCAGCCGCGCGTCCGGCTGGCATGGAACTGACAGCCGTCGAATTGATTGAAAGCAGGCCGGAATATCTGCGGATTACGGCAATCAGCTATATGGCCGGAATTTTGTATGAACGCCTCGTCAACATGGGCTCTGCGCTGGCTTCGCTACGGGTGTTGCTCATAGGTGAGTTGACAAAGAAATAGGCTTCTTCAACGAGGGCGCCGTTTTTAATCCAGGCCTTCTCCGGATTTGCGCGCAAACTCCAATGCCCACGTTTCGAACGCTTTCACCAGCGTTTCGCGATCGAATTCGCGGCGTGCATAGATGCGTGCGTTGTTACCCATGTCGCGGCGGATTGTTTCACTGGTTTCGGCAAGTTTCCGAGCGAGCTCCGCAAGCTTGGTGCCGTTACCGGCCGGGCATGTCAGTCCGCCCTCAGCTTCCTCTATGATACGAGCACCCTCACCATTCAGCATGGCGAGCAGTGGAATTCCGGCGGCGAGATAGCTCTGCACCTTGCCGGGGATCGTCATGGCAAAAATCGGATCGGGTCTGAGCGTCACGAGCAGCGCATCTGCAGCGCGAAAGAACGCCGGCATTCGCTCGATAGCATGGCGACCGAGCATGACGACTTGGCGATCGAGCCCCCGACGTACGATTTCAGCTCGTACCCAGTCCGCCGCACGGCCATCCCCCAGAATGATCCATCGAATATCCTCACGGTCGCGCAACACGCATGCCGCATCGAGAATTGATGGAAAATCCTGGGCTTCCCCGATATTGCCGGCGAACAGGATATTGAATGTGTCGCGATAGGGGAGCATCTCGGCAGCCGGCTCGATGCTCGTTTGGTCGCCCTCGAATACTGACTCTGTCCATGCGGGAAAGTAGCTCACGCGCGCATTTGGCCCAGCATACTGCTTTATGTTCGAGAAGAACGCCTTTGACTGCACGAGAATATGATCAGTGCGGCGGTAAATGAATGAGACCAGCTTTCCTACAAGGTTAAGCATGCGAGGTGACCGCAGCACGCCAACAGCGGAGAGGGTTTCCGGCCAGAGATCGAGGATCCAGATGGTCAAAGGTGCACGTTTCATTCTCCGCTGGAGGATGGCAGGCAGAACAGCCGTGATTGGTGAACTTGCGGACACAAAAATTCCGTCGAACTTGCGTCCGCGCAGCTTCCATGCCCCAATAATCGTACCGGACAGAACGTAACTCAGATAGTTGAGAAGAAGCCGGAGTTTACCGCGGCCTCGCGCAACAACGGGTATTCGAAGAACTTGAGCACCATGAAATGTGCCAAAGCTTTCCGGATTGGCACGAAATTCCGGAAAAATGTCGCCGTCAGGATAGTTGGGTTGTCCAGTCAGGATTGTCACGTGGTGACCGCGTTCGATCAAATCCTTGACCAATTCGTTGACGCGGAATGTCTCCGGCCAGAAGAATTGCGTCATCACGAGCAGCCTGATTTTTGTCCCTGGTGTCGACTGCTCCATCGGTTGATTCGTTACCGGTTCAAGAATGCTACTGTCTTTACGTCGGAGCGGAATGTCATATCAGTCGTACTGGCGCCACACGACGCGTTTCACGTAGTCCGTATAGCTGTGGATGATACGCAGCACCTTTTCGGACACGTTGGGCATACTGTAGTCGGCGACCAGCCTGAGGCCGCGTTCGGTACCGCGCGGTTGCGAGCCGAGGATGGCAAGCCCCTGCCGGACGCGATCCACTTCAAGCCCCACCATCATGACGGCGGCTTCTTCCATTCCTTCCGGGCGCTCGTGCGCCTCGCGCAGGTTGAGTGCCGGGAAATTGAGGATCGAGGATTCCTCATTGATTGTGCCACTGTCCGAAAGCACCGCCCGCGACGAAAGCTGCAGCCGCACATAATCATGGAAGCCGAGTGGCTTTAAAAGCCGGACCTTTCCATGAAACTTGGCACCCGAAGCCTCGATGCGCCGCAAGGTACGCGGATGCGTCGAGACGATGACCGGCAGGTCGTTGTCTTCTGCCACGGCATTGAGGACCGCGACGAGTTTGCTGAAGGTGCGCGGGAAGTCAACGTTTTCCTCGCGATGCGCGCTGACGACGAAATAACCGAATTCGTCCAGCTCCAGCCGCTGGAGGGCGTCCGACGCGTCGATGCGGTCGCGATAGTGCGTCAGCACCTCGAACATCGGGCTGCCCGTCTTGATCACCATGTCGGGTGGCAAGCCCTCGCGCAGCAGGTATTCGCGCGCAATCGAGCTGTAGGTAAGGTTGATATCCGCTGTGTGGTCGACAATGCGCCGGTTGGTTTCTTCCGGAACACGTTGGTCGAAACAGCGGTTGCCGGCTTCCATGTGGAAAATCGGTATTCTGCGTCGCTTTGCCGGGATTACAGCCAGGCAGGAATTGGTGTCACCGAGTACCAGCATGGCCTCGGGGTTTTCCTCGCCAAGCACTTTGTCGATCGCAATGATGATATTGCCGATCGTCTCGGCTGCCGATCCGGACGCACTCGCTAGGAAATAATCCGGTTTGCGTACGCCAAGATCATCGAAAAAGACCTGGTTCAGCTCGTAGTCGTAATTCTGTCCTGTGTGGACGAGCACATGATCACAATGTTCGTCCAACCGCGCCATCACTCGCGACAGCCGGATGATTTCCGGGCGCGTGCCGACGACAGTGAGGACTTTGAGTTTTTTCAAGGCTTCACCTTCATGGCCACTGTATCTGGCCTGGAGTGGTCGAAAATCTCGTTTGCCCATAGCATGACGATGAGTTCATCGTCCCCGACATTGGTAATGTTATGGGCCCAGCCGGGGATTGTCTCGACGATGCGTGCCTCGCCACCCTTGGTGGTGAGCTCGAATGTCTCGCCGCTGTCGATGTTGCGGAAACCAAAATGCGCGGTGCCACGGATGACGAGGAACTTTTCCGTCTTGGTGTGGTGGTAATGCTCACCCCGTGTAATGCCCGGGTAGGCGGAAAAATACGAAAATTGCCCACTATCCCGGGTCTTTAGCATTTCAACGAATTCGCCGCGTGGATCGGCATGCACGGGAACGGTATAGCTAAACGCGTCCTCAGGCAGGTGGCTGAGATAGGTGGCGTGAAGAGCGCGCATCAGCCCGTCGCCCACTGGCGGGGTGATCAGCGAGGCGCGGCTGGTGGAAAAAGAGTACAGTGTGTCGGCTACCGTGCCGACGCTGGTTGAATAGACCGGGCCAGCTTCGATGAAGCCAGTTTCGGCCGGAGCGGTTTCGAGCAACCCCGTCAGAGCAGCGACTACATCGTCCACATAGACAAGATTTAGCGGAGCCGAAGGGTCGTTTATCGTAATCGGCAAGCCACGGGCGATGTTGTGGCAGAACGTGGCTACCGCCGAGTTGTAGTTCGGCCGAGCCCACTTTCCGAAGACATTGGTCAGTCGAAAGACATGTACCGTCGTGCCGTTTTCGCGAGCATGGCGGAAAAGTTCGTCCTCGGCATCGCGCTTGCTTTTGCCATAAGGGTTGTCGAGTGCCGCTTGTGTCGAAGATGCATAGGCGACCGACGCCCGATTGTCGGCTTGGGCCAGCGCGTTGCAAAGCGCGCGGGTGAAGCCCGTGTTGCCGGTTGAAAATTCGGCAGCGTCCTTGGGGCGGTTCGTCCCCGCAAGGTGATAGATGAAATCGGCGCTCGCGACGGCGTCAGCCAGTGTGGACGGCGATGTCGAGCGGGTAATCCCGATTACGTCGGCATGGCCGAGTTCCGTCAAGCGGATCTTGAGATTCTTCCCGATGAATCCGTCGGAGCCGGTGACGACGATGCGCATATCGGCTCAGTCCTCCAGCGCGGCCGTTTCGCCGCCGACCGTGCGCCGCATAAAGTCGAGTTTCAGGAGCAGTGCTTTCATTCCTTCGACATCCAGCCGCCGTGTGTTGTGCGAATTGTATTCATCGCTGGCACTGATCTTTGGTTCGCCTTGCTCAACAAACTTGGTGTAGTTGAGGTCGCGTGCGTCTGGGCGCACACGGTAGTAGTCGCCCAAATCCTCCGCTCCCGCCATTTCCTCGCGGCTTAATAGAACTTCATAGAGTTTTTCGCCGTGCCGGGTGCCGATCTCGCGCACCTCGTGCTCTGGTTTGCCGAGCAGTTCAACGATAGATCGCGTCAGCGTTGAAATCGTCGCTGCTGGCGCCTTCTGCACGAAGATGTCGCCATTGCTGCCATGCTTGAAGGCATAAAGTACGAGCTCGACAGCGTCCTCGAGCGTCATCATGAAACGCGTCATCTCCGGATCGGTGACGGTGATCGGTTTCCCTTCCAAGACCTGGCCAACAAACAGTGGGATAACGGAGCCACGTGAGGCCATTACGTTACCGTAGCGAGTGCCACAGATCACCGTTTCAGTACCCTCGAGATTGCGAGAAACTGCAACCATCACCTTTTCCATCATCGCCTTGGAGATACCCATGGCGTTGATTGGATAAACCGCCTTGTCGGTCGACAGGCAGATAACTCGTTTGACGCCGGCCGCGATTGCAGCCTCCAGCACATTTTCCGTGCCAAGCACGTTGGTGCGCACCGCTTCCATCGGATGAAACTCGCAGGACGGTACCTGCTTGAGCGCTGCGGCATGGAAACAATAGTCGACGCCACGCATCGCGCCTGCCACGCTGGACTGGTTGCGGACGTCGCCGATGTAGAATTTCAGCTTGGGATGAGCATAGCGCTTGCGCATGTCATCTTGTTTTTTTTCGTCGCGGCTGAAAACGCGAATCTCGCGCACGTCAGTATCGAGGAAGCGGCGAAGCACCGCATTACCGAACGAGCCTGTGCCACCAGTGATAAGAACAACCTTGTCCTTGAACATGTTTCCCCGCGAACTCCGATTCAAGAAGGGTTTGCGCCCACTAAGCGAGCTTTAAGCCGGTCCGGATGATTTCGTCCTTCTGCCCCGGGTTGGGATAGTTGATCAAGACCGCCCGATAGATTCCTTTGAAGACAAACAGGCTGCCGGCGGCAGCGCCAATCACGCCACACTCGCCGATTACGGCTCCGACATCCTTCAAGGAACCTGCGCCGCCCAACACGCTCATCGGAATGGTGACCGTCTGCCGTATCCGGCGGGCGAGTTCAAGGTCGTAGCCTTTCATCTGGCCGTCATTGTCGATTGAGTTGACGACAATCTCGCCGGCGCCATTCTCTTCTGCCTGTCTGGCTAGGTCAAAAACCGAACGGCCTGTGTTGCGGGTCCCATTGTGGGTCCAGACCTCGTAGTCCGTCCCCTTCTTTCTGACGTCGAGGACGATCACCATACTCTGGCGACCGATCTCTTCCGAGATATGCGAGATCAGACCTGGGTTCTCGATCGCTGCGGAGCTGACTGCGACCTTTTCGACGCCGAGCCCGATAATGTGCTTTGCCTGCTCGGCCGTCTTGACACCCCCACCATAACAAAGCGGCATCCGGCATTCGACCGCCAGATCGCCGATCATCTTGAAATCGGGCGTTCTTCCTTCTGCGGTAGCGTCGATATCGAGAACGATCAGCTCATCCGCTTCTTTTTCGTTGAAGATCTTCACGGCGTTGATTGGATCGCCGACATATTTGGCGTTCTCGAATGCAACAGTCTTCACGAGACCGCCGCCTCTTACGAGCAGGCAGGGGGTAATCCGGGGGCGGAGCATTCAGGCCTCTGCAAAATTCTTCAGGAGCTGCGTTCCAAAGTGATGGCTCTTTTCAGGGTGGAACTGCACGCCGTGAATGTTCTCATTGTGCACGGCGCAGACAAAATCTGTGCCGTACTTTGCCGTCGCCGCGGCATTGTCGGGGTTGGCGCATTCGAAATAGTACGAATGGAGGAAATAGAATCGTGCGTCATTTTCGAGCTTGCCAAAAATGCCGGCGTTTGCCGTGGGGGTGACGTCATTCCAGCCCATATGAGGCAGGGGAAGACCGGCTGCATTCGGGTCATAGCCGAAATGGCGGACGTTGCCCTTGATCCAGCCGAGGCCTTCCCGTTCGCCTTCGTCACTGCGCTCCGCAATGATCTGCATGCCCACGCAGACCCCGAGAACCGGAACTTTCTTGTCGAGGACCAATTCGTCGAGGGTATCGCGCATTCCGGAACCGTCCAACAGTTCCATGGCATGGTCGAATGCACCGACTCCGGGCAAGATGATCCTGGTCGCGCCGCTCAGTTCATCCGCTGTCTTCGCGGCAATCGCCTCGATGTTCATCCGCTTATACATGTTGAGAAACGCGCGGATGTTTCCCAGCCCGTAGTCGACGATCGAGATCATCTGATGATCGCTCGCTGGATACCCAGCGCCCTCAGGATCTTGGTGCCCATATCGATAAAGGTCATCGCGTTCGCGTAGTCCTTGTAGCTTTTGTTAGGGCCATCCATGATCTGCTGCAACTCTGGCACGGTCAGGTCGAGCTTTGTCGCGATATACTCGAAATCCTGCGCAAGATCGTCTGGATTATAAGCAGTCTGCGCAATCCTGTTCAGCGCCTCTTCGCGACTCATCTGTCCGGTGAGGATCAGGCTGGAGAAATGAGCCCGACGCTTGTCGTAGCCGAATTTCTTGGGCAGCCAATAGCCTTCGTAAAAACGCGTGAAGCGCGACTCGTAATGTTTGTGAGCATATTTCTGCCAGCCATACTTGTCGACCAACTCCTGCATCGCCTCTTCCTTATGGAAAGGGATGTAGTTGAGCGGTTTTACCACCTTCATGCCCTTGAAGTACTGATAGTAGAGCTTGTAGGTGAAGATGTCGGTCAGCGGGAATGTCTTTAGCGGCCGCTGGCCAAATTTGCGATGGATATCGAGGAGCTGGCGGCGATCGCCGGCATGATAGTGCCACTCGAGTGGCTCGCGCACGCACTCGGTCGAATAGTTCGCGCCGGTCAGCACGTATTTGAACCCGTGTTTTGCCGCAAACTTATAAAGCGCGGCAAAGAAAGCGTGATCTTGCGGCGTGTCGATATGAGGCACCTGCGCCTTGAAGAAGGCAAGTTGCAGATCCTTCATCTCCTGCCAGTCTACGACTTCGGTATGCAGGTCGAGCTCAAGCCCATCCACCAGCTTCTCGATGTTGTTGACCGCCTGCTGGGAGTTCCAGCCGGCGTCGACGTGAAACAGCAAGGGTCTAAGCCCGAACTTGGCCTTGGCCAGATAGGTCACATATGACGAATCGACGCCGCCGCTGATGCCTATGATGCAGTCGTGGTCGCGACCTTTGCCGTCTTGTTTGATCTTGTCGACGACGGCCGAGATTTCGCGCAGGCCGCGTTCATCAGGATGCCAATTGGGGACGATGTTGCTGTGGTAATTGTTGCAATATTCGCAACGACCACCGGAATCGAAAGATATTTTCGAGTCCGAGGTGTCCATGATGCAATTCGTGCAAATCTGATATTTTCTCAGGCTCATTCCATCGGGCTCTTGTTCGCTCCCACTTGCTCATAGCGTTTTGGATGCTTCTGGGCTTGGGACCGTTGTTTCGCATGTTGCGGTAGTGCAATCGATATGCGTGCACCAATTCCAGCGTCACTTTCAATGCAGTGAGAGCGGCCTGTCTAACAGATATAGCGAAACCCCAGCAAGGGCTTTGTACGCTGGGGGAATGGCGGCAACCAGCGAGATTTGCCGAGGGAACCGTTATTTCGCGGCGACCATCCCACATATGTCATGCTGCTCATTCGCCGAACCGCAATCTTCACGAGTTTCGAACCCCTGCGGCAACTGCACTCTGTCTTCCACAGGGATTTGGAGAGTGCAGATAAATTCCAAAAACTGCATGTTGAGTGAAAAAATCATCTCATTGCACAATCCGAAAGAGCCTTTGCAATGTTGGCGACGCCTGTTTCTCCCGCTAGAAGGGGCGGTGTTGGTAACCAACCAAGAACCACGACAGCTTCTCCCGCCAAGGTTGTTCGTTCCGATTTATTCTCAGGTGGAACCGCGGCGATAAGAGACTTCATCGATGAACATGGCATTGACCCATCTCCAGCGGTTGGAAGCCGAGTCCATCCATATTTTCCGTGAGGTTGCGGCCAATTTTTCCAAGCCGGTGATGCTTTATTCCGTCGGCAAGGACTCGTCGGTGCTGATGCATCTGGCAATGAAGGCCTTCTATCCGGCCAAGCCGCCATTCCCGTTCCTGCATGTCGACACGACATGGAAGTTCCGTGAGATGATCGCCTTCCGCGATCAGATGGCGGAGAAGCTCGGCTTCGATCTTCTAGTGCATGTCAATGAAGACGGCGTGCGCGACAACATCAACCCGTTCGACCACGGCTCGAACGTGCATACTCATGTGATGAAGACGGTGGGCCTGCGCCAGGCGCTCGACAAATACGGCTTCGATGCCGCTTTCGGCGGCGCCCGCCGCGACGAGGAAAAATCGCGCGCGAAGGAGCGCATCTTCTCCTTCCGCAATGCCAGTCATGCCTGGGACCCGAAGAACCAGCGGCCGGAGATGTGGAACATCTACAACACGCGCATCGCCGCTGGTGAATCGATCCGGGTCTTCCCGCTGTCCAACTGGACCGAGCTCGATATCTGGCAGTACATTCTGCAGGAAGACATACCCATCGTGCCGCTCTACTTCGCGAAGGAGCGGCCTGTGGTCGAGCGCGACGGCATGCTGATCCTGAAGGATGACGACCGCATGAAGCTGCGTCCGGATGAGGCGGTCGAGAACCGCCTCGTGCGCTTCCGCACGCTCGGTTGCTATCCACTCACCGGTGCCATCGAATCCAGCGCCGATACGCTGGAGGCCATCGTCGGCGAGATGCTGACGGCGCGCACCTCCGAACGGCAAGGGCGCCTGATCGATCGCGACGAGGCCGGCTCGATGGAAAAGAAGAAGCGCGAGGGGTATTTTTGAGAATGCGCCATGTTCCGGCAAAGACCCTCGAGCCGAGCAACGAGGTGCGCGACTATCTGGCTGCGCAGGAGAAGAAATCGCTGCTGCGTTTCCTTACCTGTGGCTCGGTGGACGACGGCAAGTCGACGCTGATCGGCCGACTGCTTTCCGACACCAAGCAGATATTCGAGGACCAACTGGCGGCACTTGAGCGCGATTCCCGCAAGCATGGCACGACCGGCGAGGATGTCGATTTCGCGCTGCTGGTCGATGGTCTGGAGGCCGAGCGCGAACAGGGCATCACCATCGACGTTGCGTATCGCTTCTTCGCAACGCCGAAGCGCAAATTCATCGTCGCCGACACGCCGGGGCATGAACAATACACCCGCAACATGGCAACCGGCGCCTCTACCGCCGATCTTGCCATCGTATTGATCGATGCACGCCAGGGCGTGCTGCGTCAGACGAGGCGCCATTCCATCATTGCCTCGCTGCTTGGCATCCGCCATATCGTGCTGGCGGTGAACAAGATCGATCTGGTAGGCTTCGACCGCATTACCTTCGATCGTATCGTTGCCGAATATCGGGATTTCGCCCGCGACCTCGGCTTTGAAAGCATCGTGCCGATCCCGATGTCGGCGCGCTTTGGCGACAACGTCTCGGCTCGTTCGGAGCGCCTGGCCTGGTATCAGGGGCCGACTCTGATCGAGCATCTGGAGACCGTCCCGGTTGACAGTGCTTCGGCTGAACAGCCGTTCCGTTTCCCCGTACAATATGTGAACCGGCCGAACCTGGATTTTCGTGGTTTTGCCGGCACTGTCGCGTCCGGCTCGGTGTCGCGTGGCGACGAGGTGGTGGTGGCAAAGTCCGGCCGCTCGGCCCACGTCAAGCGCATCGTCTCTTATGGTGGCGACCTTCAGAAGGCCGTTGCTGGCCAGGCGGTAACGCTGGTGCTGGACGAGGAAGTCGAGGTCTCACGCGGCAACGTGCTGGTGCAGCCGGATGCGCGCCCGCAGGTGTCCGACCAGTTCGCCGCCAATCTGGTATGGTTCGACGAACAGGCATTGCTGCCGGGCCGCTCCTACATCCTGCGCACCGAGACGGATGAGGCGAGTGCGACCGTCACCGAACTGAAGCACCGTCTCAACATCAATGATTTCACGGAAGAAGCGGCGAAGTCGCTCGAGATGAACGAGGTCGGCGTCGTCAACATCTCGACCCGCACGCCAATCGCTTTTGATGCCTTTGCCGAAAACCGCTCGACCGGCGCTTTCATCCTGATCGACCGCATCACCAATGCGACCGTCGGCGCCGGCATGATCCAGCATGCGTTGCGCCGTGCCGAGAACATCCACTGGCAATCGCTCGACATCGACAAGCGCGCACGCTCCGACATGAAGCATCAGCGGCCGGCGGTATTCTGGTTCACCGGCCTGTCAGGCTCGGGCAAATCGACCATTGCCAACCTGCTCGAGAAGAAGCTCGCCGCTACCGGCCGCCACACCTATCTGCTCGATGGTGACAATGTACGCCACGGTCTCAACCGCGATCTCGGTTTCACCGATGCCGATCGCGTCGAGAACATCCGCCGTGTCGCCGAGGTGGCCAAGCTGATGGCGGATGCCGGCCTGATCGTGCTGGTCTCCTTCATCTCGCCGTTCCGCGCCGAGCGGCGTTTGGCGCGTGAGCTGATGGCCGGTGGTGAATTCGTCGAAGTGTTCGTTGATACGCCGTTCGAGGAGTGCGCACGCCGCGATCCGAAGGGCCTCTATGCGCGGGCATTGCGGGGCGAGATCAAGAACTTCACCGGCGTCGATTCTCCCTATGAGCCACCGGAGAACCCGGAGATCCGTCTCCAAACGGTCGGCAGGACCGTCGAAGAGATGGTGGATGTTCTGGACGACTGGCTGGCCGAGCGTGACAAGGCCGAGACGCAGTATGAAAGCGGCGGTGGCATCTAATGAGTGTTGCGCAGGTTTTGATGGACACGGCATCTGACGATGCGGCAATGATTACCGTTTTCGAAAGACTGGCGCTGGAGGCCGGCCGTGCCATCATGCGCATCTTCCACGAAGGCTGCGCGGTCGATGCCAAGGCTGATGCCTCACCGGTAACGGAAGCCGACCGGCAGGCTGAGCGGATCATCCTGGCAGGCCTGCGTGAAATCTATCCGGATGTCCCCACGGTGGCAGAAGAGGAGGCCAGTGCCGGCATCCTGCCGTCATCGCTGGGCAAAGCCTTTTTCCTGATCGATCCGCTCGATGGCACCAAGGAGTTCGTCAAACGCGGCAACGACTTCACCGTCAACATCGCCCTCGTGCGCCATGGCGTGCCAGAGGTCGGCGTGGTCTTCGCGCCGTGTTCGGGAAAGCTCTATTCGGGCCGGCCGGGCAGGGCGGAGGCGGCTGACGTCGATGCCCGCTTTGACATTGTTGCACGCAGGACGATCACGACACGGGAAGCAGCCTCGCCGCTTGCCGTCGTTGCCAGTCGCTCTCACCGCACGGCGGAGACCGACGACTACATCGCGACGCTCGGGTCGACGGAGATCGTCTCGATCGGCTCGTCGCTCAAGTTCTGCCTGCTGGCGGAAGCCGCGGCTGATATCTATCCGCGTTTCGGCCGCACTATGGAATGGGATACGGCGGCAGGCGACGCCGTGTTACGCGCCGCAGGCGGCAGCACCTCGACCCTCGATGGCGCGCCGCTCAGCTATGGCAAACGCAACCAGGCGCATGACGCCGACTTTGCCAATCCGTTCTTTGTCGCCAAGGGCAGGTGAGGGCCTTTCCTTCTCTCTTTTCACAGGGAGAAGCTGCCCCGCCGACAGCACCGAAGGTGACGCCTGCGCCGCCGCTTACAACACGGCGCGGAACGTTGCTTACTCCGCCGCCTGGGCTGAATTCGAGCCGATATAGTTGCGGATCGTTTCGATGACGCGATCCTGATCGGCTTCGCTGAGATAGGGGTGCATCGGCAGGCACAGGATCCGGTTTGGCAAGCCTTCCGACACCGCCAGGCCTGTCGGCGTGCGCGGGAAGTGGCGATAGGCAACCTGCTCGTGCAGCGGCTTGACGTAGTAGATGACGGACGGAATGCCCTTTTCCTGCAGATGCGCCTTCAGCCCATCACGCTTCGGTGTCTCGATAGCGTATTGCGCCCAGGCCGAACGGGTGCCGTCGAGGTTGCGCGCGGCAGTGACGATGTCGCCGAGGCCTTCGGCATAACGCGCCGCCACCTTCTGGCGGGCGACCATCTCATCTTCCAGGATCGCCAGTTTTTCGATCAGGATCGCTGCCTGCAGCGTGTCGAGACGCGAATTGATGCCGACATGGACATTGTCGTACTGCGTTTCGCCCTTGCCGTGAAAGGCGAAGGACCGCAGCTTTTCGGCCAGCGCCGCATCATTGGTGAACATCGCGCCGCCGTCGCCGTAACAACCGAGCGGCTTCGCGGGGTAGAACGAGGTGCCGGCAACATGGCCGAAGGCACCGCATTTGGCGTTGTCGGCCAAACCACCGATTGACTGTGCCGCGTCCTCGATGACCAGCAGATTCTCGCGCTTGGCGATCGCCATGATGGCATCGTAGTCAGCGGCAAGGCCGAACAGATCGACCGGGATGATCGCCTTTGGCTTCAGCCGACCCTCGGTCTTGACCATGGCGATGGCCGCCTCGAGGCTTTCGATGTCGATGTTGTAGGTCTTTACGTCAACGTCGACGAAGATCGGTTCGGCCTTGGCCAGCGCCACCACTTCGGCGGTTGCGGCGAAGGTGAAGCTCGGCACGAACACTGCGTCGCCGGGCCCGATGCCAGAAGCATAGAGGGGCAACAGCAGCGCATCGGTGCCGTTGGCGCAGGCCACCACATGCTTGACGCCGACATAATCGGCCAGCTTTGCTTCGAATTCGGCCACCTGTGGTCCCAGGATATAACGACCTTCCTCGACGACGCGGTCCATGGCCGCCTTCAGCCTGTCGTGGATACGTGCGCGCTGCGCGCCTAGATCGATGAACTGCATGTCGGCCTCGAATTTTGCCTGATAACGCGCCGCTGGTACCAGAGTTGCAGGAGGCGCGAAAGATTTGTACCGGGGCTGCGACCTTGCGCAGCGGACATCCGTGTTACCATCCGACATTGGTTTGCAGACGTAAAAGGCCGCAAGCATATGCTTTTGAAGCAGTTCTTCTGTTGTTCGGAGTGACGCCGCCGCAACAGGCGAAACATAATGTGATTGCAGTCAGACCCGTTAGCCGGCGATTGCCGCTGTCATGGCAAGTTCGCGTCGCCAGGGAGGATTGGCGCCTGCGCGGGAGACGGTGACGGCGGCGGCCTTGGCACTGAAGGCAAGCACTGTACGGATCTGGTTTTCGGAAAGGGTGGCGATCGCCTTCTTGGAAAGCAGTCCTTGCTCACGCAGCGAGCCGAGGATCCCGGCATTGATCGTGTCTCCGGCTCCGACGGTATCAATGACCTTGACCGGCTCGGCGGGCACGGAAACAGCGTGGTTCCGAGAAAAAGCCACCACACCCTTGGCACCTTGCGTTACCACCATCAGGCTTGGGCCGAGCCCAAGCCAGCGCGTTGCGATGTCCTCCAGCGAGCCGGTTTCGCCAAACCAGTCCAGATCTTCGTCCGACAGTTTGACGATGTCGGCGAGCGCCAGCATGCGCCGCATGCGCGCGAGGTGCTTTTCCTTGTCCTTGACGAAATTCTTGCGGATGTTGGGATCGAACATCATCACCCGCTTGTCGTGCTCGCGGCGCATCAGCGCCTCATAGGTCGCCCCGCACGGCTCCTGGATAAGGCTGACGCAGGAAAAATGCATCGCTTCAACTGCGTCACCGACAGCAGGCAGGTCGGCCTCAACCAGCATGCGACCTGCCGTGTTCTCATCGTAGAAGAGGTAGCTGGCATGGCCGCCGTTCAACCGCACAAAAGCCAGCGTCGTCGGCAGGTCGGCGAACTTGATGAAATCGAGCGAGACCTTGCTGGCGACAAGCGCGTTGCGCAGCATGTCGCCATAAAAATCCGTCGAGATCCCGGTGAAGAAGCTGACCGGAATGTCCAGCCGACCCAGCGCCACCGCGGTGTTGAAAACTGCGCCGCCGACATAGGGCGCGAAAGCTGCTTCGCCGGATGCGGTCTCGCGCGGCAACATGTCGATCAGGGCCTCGCCGCAGCACAGGATCATGCGCTCACGCTCCGGTCGGGTAGATCACGCCCTTGCGGACGATGATGTTGGCGTAGAGCCGCGGTTCGGATGTCTGGACGATGGCATGGGCCGCCTTCACCCGGGCATAGAAGTCGGCGCCGGGCAGAGCGACTACTTTACGACCTGGCGCCCGCTTGGCGCAGGTGGCTTCGATCTCGCCATGGACGGGATCGACCAGCTTTGGATCGCCCTTTTTCGAAGAGCGGAACAGCGCCTCTTCGACAAAATCGTCCACCGGCAGAACGGAAAGGATGGCATCGAGCATCGGCGCCAGGTCGACGCCGTCGGCACGAATCAGGCGTGTGGCCTGTTCCTCGGCCGGGTAGTTGCCATCGACGATCGCGATTTCGTCGCCATGGCCCATCGCGCGCAGCACTGCGAGAAGTTCAGGCCCGAGCAGGGGAGAAATGCCGATCAGCATGGTCAGAGCGTTCCGGATGTGGAGGTGGGGCCGACGAGGAAGCGGTCGGAAAGCGGCAGGCTGGCGCCACCCAGCGCTCGGGCGTGGATGCCAACCGTGCCCTCGCGCACGGTTGGCAATTTAAGGCCCTCGGCATCGACCTTGTCGAGCGCGTCGCCAACGGCTTTGACCAGGCGCGCGCGGATCACAGTTGGCATCCATCCGTCAATCACCGCTTCCTCGAAATCGATCACGGAGGATGCGGAAGCAATGGCGTAGGCTAGGGCGTCGGCGGCGCCGGTCAGCCATGTATCGAGTTCCGGTCCGATATCGCCCCATTCATCTGGTGAAGTCCACAGGTGCTGGGCGTCCACGCCACGTAGCGCAAGCGCCTTTTCCAGCGTTGCGATGGAGGCGACGTCGATGAGCTGGATCGGCCTGCCGTCTGGTCCAGGCACCGGCATCGACCCAAGCGCGCCGGCATTACCGGTCGGCCCGCTGTAGATGCGGCCGTTGAGAACGATGCCGCCGCCAGCAAAGGCGCCAATGTAGAAATAGACGAAGTCGCGCACATCCAGCGCGTTGCCGAAAACAAGCTCGGCACCGCAGGCCGCGGTGGCGTCGTTCTGCAGATAGACGGGAAAATCACACAGCGCCTGGATGTCGGCGCGGATGTCGCGGTGGCGCCATTCCTCCATGATCGAGCGCGGCGCACCTGCTGCGTCAGCCCAACTCCAAAGTTCGAAAGGCACGGCGATGCCGAGTCCCGCGACGCGTCGGTCCTGGGCAGGTGTCAGCTCCGATCTCAGCTTGGCCACGCCGGCAGCGACAAAGCCCACCGTCTCCGACGGTGCCGGATAGCGGTACGAATGGTGCAGCATCGCGCGCACCTTGCCGAGGAAATCGATCAGCACCAGTTCGGCGCTGCGGCGTCCGATCTTGAGACCGATGAAGAAAGCGCCCTCCGGGTTGAGTGCCATTGGAATGGAGGGTTGGCCGATGCGCCCACGCAGTGGTTCGCGCCTGAGCAGGAGGCCTTCGTCTTCCAACTCGCGCATGATGACGGAGACGGTCTGCGCTGAAAGACCGGTCATGCGGGCGATGTCGGATTTTGCGAGGCCGCCATGTTGGCGCACGAGCGAAAGCACGAGCCGCTCGTTGTGGTCGCGCATGCCGCTCTGGTTGGTGCCACGGTGAAGACGGCTGCCCCCCGGCTCGTTCGAACCGTGCTTTTGAACGCCGTCGTCCAACAGCTTCCTCCCTCCCATGATTTCTTGTCTGACTTTTGGCCGAGAATGAGCCGGCTCCGCAAGTGTGTCAATAATAAATAAGAGTGATTTAATTATTGACTCGAGATTGCGATTGGTGTTTCGTTTGTGCCGGGGAGCTCACCGGGAAAAGCAGACGAGCACCTCGGCGGAGGCGCGCAGCCGACCGCGATCTTTGGTTATGGGAGGAGTACCTCGATGCGATTTTCTGTTCTCAAGACGTCCGTATTCGGTGCTGCGGTTGCGGCACTCGCAGGCTTTGCCGCGCCTGCTTCGGCAGCTGACGTTGGAGCATGCCTGATCACCAAGACCGATACCAATCCATTTTTCGTCAAGATGAAGGAAGGCGCCACCGCCAAGGCAAAGGAACTGGGTGTCAACCTGAAGACCTATGCCGGCAAGATCGACGGTGACACCGAAAGCCAGGTCGCTGCGATCGAAAGCTGTATCGCTGACGGTGCCAAGGGCATCCTGATCACCGCGTCCGACACCAAGGGCATCGTGCCGACCATCAAGAAGGCGCGCGATGCAGGCATTCTGGTGATTGCGCTCGACACCCCGCTAGAGCCGGCCGATGCCGCGGACGCCACCTTCGCCACCGACAATCTGCTGGCCGGCAAGCTGATTGGCCAGTGGGCGGCCGCCACTCTGGGTGACAAGGCGAAGGATGCCAAGATCGCCTTCCTTGATCTCACTCCCTCGCAGCCGACTGTCGATGTGCTGCGTGACCAGGGTTTCATGATCGGCTTCGGCATCGATCCCAAGGACGCCAACAAAATTGGGGATGAGGATGATCCACGCATCGTTGGTCACGATATCACCAACGGCAACGAAGAAGGTGGCCGCAAGGCGATGGAGAACCTGCTGCAGAAGGATCCTTCCATCAACGTCGTCCACACCATCAACGAACCAGCGGCAGCGGGCGCCTATGAGGCACTGAAAGCCGTCGGCATGGAAAAGAACGTGCTGATCGTATCGGTCGACGGTGGCTGTCCCGGCGTGAAGAACGTCGAAGGCGGTGTCATCGGCGCTACCTCGCAGCAGTATCCGCTGCTGATGGCATCGCTCGGCGTCGAGGCGATCAAGAAGTTCGCCGACAGCGGCGAGAAGCCGAAGCCGACGGAGGGCAAGAGCTTCGTTGACACCGGCGTGGCACTGGTCACCGACAAGCCTGCCAAGGGCGTCGAATCCATCGACGTCAAAACCGGTCTTGCCAAGTGCTGGGGTTGATCTAAGCCGACAACGGCGTGACATTGCCTAAGCGGGTGCTCTCTTGGCGGAGCACCCTCTCACCCGGCTGTCTTCTGGCAGGGGAGAGGGCATCGGCGCGCCGGCGAGGCATCACCACCTTGGGCGTATGACGGGGCGTAGTCCCCGATCGGGAGGAGCCGACATGACCGACGCTTCGGCGGATGCCAGGCGACCGCAGGAATTCGAGAAAGTGCTGACTGGAGCCGACACGGCTGTGGCAGACTTCGACACGCACACGCGTTCGACCTTGGAAAAGATACAGCATTTCCTGCATTCCAATCCCGCTGCCGTGCCATTGATCGTTCTGGTGGCTTCGGTGCTGATCTTCGGCCTGATCATCGGTGGCAAATTCTTCTCGGCCTTCTCGATGACGCTGATCCTGCAACAGGTCGCCATCACCGGCGTGATCGGCGCAGCGCAGACGCTGGTCATTCTCACTGCCGGCATCGACCTTTCGGTGGGCGCCATCATGGTGCTGTCATCGGTGGTGATGGGGCAGTTCACCTTCCGCTACGGGCTGCCGCCATCGATCGCGATCCTGTGCGGTTTCGCTGTCGGTGCACTGTGCGGCTGGATCAACGGCGCGCTCGTCGCCTATATGAAACTGCCGCCCTTCATCGTCACGCTCGGCATGTGGCAGATCGTTTTGGCTTCGAATTTTCTCTATTCGGCCAACGAAACCATCCGCGCGCAGGACATCGAGACACAGGCGCCGATCCTGCAATTTTTTGGCAATAATTTCCGCATGGGCAACGCGGTCTTCACCTATGGCGTCGTCGCCCTGGTACTGCTGGTGGCCGTTCTCTGGTATGTCCTGAACCATACTGCCTGGGGCCGTCATGTCTATGCGATCGGCGACGATCCAGACGCTGCCGAACTATCGGGCGTGCGCGTCAACCGCATGCTGATATCGGTCTATGTGCTGTCCGGCCTGATCTGCGCTCTTGGTGGCTGGCTGCTCATCGGCCGTATCGGTTCGGTTTCGCCAACTGCCGGCCAGTTTGCCAACATCGAATCCATCACAGCGGTGGTGATCGGTGGCATCTCGCTGTTCGGTGGTCGCGGCTCTATCCTTGGCATGCTCTTCGGGGCGCTGATCGTCGGCGTCTTCTCGCTCGGGCTGCGCCTCATCGGCACAGACCCGCAATGGACCTATCTGTTGATTGGCGCGCTGATCATCAGCGCCGTTGCCATCGACCAGTGGATCAGGAAGGTCGCAGGATGACCACGGAACCCATTCTCACCGCGCGCGGACTGGTCAAGCGTTATGGCCGCGTCACTGCGCTCAACAATGCCGATTTCGACCTCTACCCTGGCGAAATCCTCGCTGTCATCGGCGACAATGGTGCTGGAAAGTCATCGCTCATCAAGGCGATTTCCGGCGCCGTCACGCCGGACGAGGGTGAAATACGCCTGGAAGGCAAGCCGGTGCTGTTCAAGTCTCCGATGGAGGCGCGCGCAGCCGGTATCGAGACCGTGTACCAGAATCTTGCCCTGTCGCCGGCGTTGTCGATCGCCGACAACATGTTTCTCGGTCGAGAGATCCGCAAGCCCGGCATTCTCGGCTCCTGGTTGCGCATGCTCGACCGCACGGCAATGGAAAAGCGGGCGCGCGAGAAGCTCACCGAGCTTGGCCTGATGACCATCCAGAACATAGGCCAGGCCGTCGAGACACTGTCGGGGGGCCAGCGCCAGGGCGTGGCTGTCGCACGTGCCGCCGCCTTCGGCAGTCGTGTCGTCATCATGGACGAGCCGACGGCGGCACTCGGCGTCAAGGAAAGTCGCCGCGTGCTGGAACTCATCCTCGACGTGAAGCGGCGCGGCCTGCCGATCGTGCTCATTTCGCACAACATGCCGCATGTCTTCGAGGTGGCGGACCGCATCCATATCCATCGGCTTGGCCGACGTCTTACTGTCATCAATCCGAAAGAGTATTCAATGTCGGATGCCGTCGCCTTCATGACCGGTGCAAAGGCGCCGCCGGAGGCCGCGGCGGTCGCCGCGTGATCTGGCGATTGCACCCGGAGTGCGTTGCGATATCTGGGTGCAATGCGGAATATTGGCGATATTAAATCGATTGAAAAATTCTGGTCGGCTGTCTAGTCTGGGCTGGAAGGTCCTGCTATGCATGCTTTTTGAAAGGCAAAATCGGTTCCCGGCGAGCTGGACAAATTCCGGTTGCCGGGTTGCGCGAGAGGCAAGATGACCCGCACCAAGACGCCCAGTGCTTCGCTGCCTGATCTCGATCATCCAGACCCGCAGACGCTCGCGTCCGAGGTGCTGATGGCCCTCAAATATAGGGTCGGCAAGGACACCACGGTTGCGACGCCCTACGACTGGCTGACGGCTTCGATCAAGGTGGTGCGCGATCGCATCATCGACCACTGGATCAGCGCGACCAAGGAGACCTACGAGCAGCAGGAAAAGCGTGTCTACTACCTGTCGCTGGAGTTCCTGATCGGTCGTCTGATGCGTGACGCCTTTTCCAATCTCGACATCATGGACCCGATGCGTGAGGCATTGTCCTCGCTCGGCGTCGACCTTGACGAGATTGCAACGCTGGAGCCCGATGCAGCTCTCGGCAATGGTGGCTTGGGCAGGCTGGCGGCCTGCTTCATGGAATCGATGGCCACCGTTGACGTGCCGGCTCATGGCTACGGCATCCGTTATGCCAACGGCATGTTTCGCCAGGAAATCCAGGACGGCTGGCAGGTGGAGTTGCCCGAGACCTGGCTCGATCACGGCAATTCATGGGAATTCGAGCGCCGCGAGCGTTCCTTCGAAGTCGGTTTCGGCGGTTCGGTGGAATCGGTTACCGCCAAGGACGGACGGCTCGAGCGCCATGTCTGGAAGCCGATGGAGCACGTGCTTGCGGTTGCTTATGACACGCCAGTGGTCGGCTGGAAGGCCAAGCGCGTCAACACGCTGCGGCTCTGGTCTGGCATGCCGGTCGACCCGATCCTGCTCGACAAATTCAATGCTGGCGACCACATCGGCGCACTGGCCGAAAGCAACAAGGCGGACGCGCTCTCTCGCGTGCTGTATCCGGCGGATTCGCACAAGGCCGGTCAGGAACTGCGGCTGCGACAGGAATACTTCTTCTCGACGGCTTCGTTGCAGGACATCGTGCAACGTCACCTTAGCCAGTATGGTGAGCTGGAATCGCTACCGGACAAAGCTGCCATCCACCTCAACGATACTCATCCGGCCGTTGCCGTGCCGGAGTTAATGCGGCTTCTGATGGATATCCACGGCATGGATTTCAATCAGGCCTGGGACATCACCAAGCGCACCTTTGCCTATACCAATCACACGCTGCTGCCGGAGGCGCTGGAAAGCTGGCCGGTGCCGCTGTTCGAACGGTTGCTGCCGCGACACATGCAGATCGTCTACGCCATCAACGCCGAGGTGCTTCAGGAAGCGCGCACGACAGGTCGTTTCTCCGGCGACCAGATCGCCGCTATTTCGCTGATCCAGGAAAATGGCGACCGCCGCGTGCGCATGGGCAATCTCGCCTTCGTCGGCTCGCATTCGATTAACGGCGTGTCGGCGCTGCACACTGAACTGATGAAGCAGACGGTGTTCGCCGACCTGCACCGGCTCTATCCGGACCGTATCAACAACAAGACCAACGGCATCACGCCCCGGCGTTGGTTGATCCAGTGCAATCCCGGCCTGACGGCCCTGACACGTGAAGCCATCGGCGATCGTTTCCTCGACGACATCGCGACCATCAAGGACCTGGACCGTTTCGCGGACGATGCGGCATTCCGCAAGAAATTCGCAGCCGTCAAACGCGCCAACAAGGTGCGGCTTGCCAATCTGGTCGCCGACCGCCTGGGCATACGGGTCGACCCGTCGGCACTGTTCGACATCCAGATCAAGCGTATCCACGAATACAAGCGCCAGTTGCTCAACATCCTGGAGGCGGTGGCGCTCTACGACCAGATCCGTTCGCATCCGGAGAAGGACTGGACGCCGCGCGTGAAATTCTTCGGTGGCAAGGCGGCGCCCAGCTACCACAACGCCAAGCTGATCATCAAACTGGCCAATGATGTCGCCAAGGTCATCAACGGCGATCCCGCCGTACGCGGCCTGCTCAAGGTGGTCTTCGTTCCCAACTACAATGTCAGCGTCGCCGAAATAATGATGCCGGCCGCCGACCTGTCGGAGCAGATATCGACTGCCGGCATGGAAGCGTCGGGCACCGGCAACATGAAGTTCGGACTGAACGGCGCGCTGACCATCGGTACGCTCGATGGCGCCAATGTCGAGATGAAAGAACATGTCGGCGGCGACAACATCTTCATCTTCGGCCTGACGGCTGATGAGGTGGCCGCACGCCGCCGCAGCGGCTACCAGCCACGCGCCATCATCGAAGGCTCGCCGGAATTGGCGCAGGCCATTTCGGCGATCTCGTCCGGCGTGTTCTCGCCGCATGATCCCGACCGTTATCGCGATCTGATGAATGGGCTCTACGACAGCGATTGGTTCATGGTCGCCGCCGATTTCGATGCTTACGCTGCCAAGCAACGGGAAGTGGACACGGTCTGGAATGAGAGCGCCGACTGGAACGCCCGCGCCATCCGCAACGTTGCGCGCATGGGCTGGTTCTCTTCGGACCGGACGATCCGTCAATACGCGAAAGAAATCTGGAACGTGCCTGTGTGATGTGATTGCATGAAGGCCATGACCGTGGCCGTGGACCCAGGGAGGGGTACCGCTTGACGAAAAAGCCGCGCGCGACCGCGACGAGCGATCATTCTGACGAGGCGGCTTCAACCGCCGACGTCAAGGCGATTGCGGCGGGCACGCATGGCAATCCTTTTTCGGTCCTGGGCGTTCAGGAAGTCGGAAAAGGCTTCGTTGCACGGTGCTTCATCCCCGATGCCGAGACCGTCGCCGTCTACACGCTGGCCGGCAAGACGGTCGGCGAACTTTCCCGTCGTGGCGAGGTGGGGTTCTTCGAAGGGCCGGTCGCCCTCACCAAACGCCAGCCCCTGAAATACCACGCGCGCAACGCTGGCGGCGATTGGTGGATCACCGATCCTTATTCGTTCGGGCCCGTGCTCGGGCCGATTGATGACTACTACATGGCCGAAGGATCACATCTGCGCCTGTTCGACAAGCTGGGCGCGCATCTCATCGATCATGAGGGAGCAAACGGCGTGCATTTCGCCGTCTGGGCACCTAATGCCAAGCGCGTTTCCATCGTCGGTGACTTCAATGCCTGGGATGGCCGTCGTCATCCGATGCGGCTGCGGCAGGACAGCGGTATCTGGGAGATATTCATTCCCGGTCTCGGCGAGGGGCGGCCCTACAAATATGAGATCGTCGGTGGAAGGGGCGTTCGCCTGCCGCTCAAGGCTGATCCCTTTGCTTTCCGCTCGGAACTGCGTCCTGCGACCGCTTCGGTGACGACTGCTCCCTCAAGCCACAAATGGGGCGATGCAGCGCATCGCAAATTCTGGCGCGAAGCAGAAGCGCGCCGCCAGCCGATCTCCATCTACGAGGTTCATGCCGGATCCTGGCAGCGTAACGAGGACGGCAGTTTCCTGACGTGGGACGACCTGGCCGAACGGCTCATTCCGTATGTGATCGACACCGGCTTCACGCACATCGAACTGCTGCCGATCTCGGAGCATCCCTACGATCCGTCCTGGGGTTATCAGACCACCGGCCTCTACGCACCGACCGCCCGGTTCGGCGACCCGGAAGGCTTCGCCCGTTTCGTCGACGGCGCGCATAGGGCCGGCATCGGTGTCATCCTCGACTGGGTACCGGCGCATTTCCCGACCGACGAGTTCGGGCTCGCCAGGTTCGATGGCACGGCGCTTTATGAACACGCCGACCCACGCAAGGGCTACCAGCCCGATTGGAACACGCTGATCTACAATTTCGGTCGCCGCGAAGTGTTGTCCTTCCTCGTCAACAACGCACTCTACTGGGCTGAAAAATACCATCTCGACGGATTGCGCGTCGATGCGGTCGCCTCGATGCTCTACCTCGACTATTCCCGCAAGGCGGGCGAGTGGATCCCCAACGAGAAGGGCGGGCGCGAGAATCTCGAGGCTGTCGCTTTCCTGCAGCGCATGAACAAGGAACTCTACGGCACCCATCCAGGTGTCATGACCATCGCCGAAGAATCCACCTCCTGGCCGAAGGTTTCGCATCCCGTGCACGAGGGCGGCCTCGGCTTCGGCTTCAAGTGGAACATGGGCTTCATGCACGACACGCTGGAGTACCTTACCCGCGAGCCGATCTTCCGCAAACACCACCACAACCAGATCACCTTCGGGCTGACATACGCCTTCACCGAGAATTTCGTGCTTCCGCTCTCGCATGATGAGGTGGTGCATGGAAAGTCGACGCTGCTCGGCAAGATGGCTGGCGACGACTGGCAGAAATTCGCAACGCTGCGTGCCTACTATGCCTTCATGTGGGGCTACCCCGGCAAGAAACTGCTGTTCATGGGGCAGGAATTCGCCCAGCGCCGCGAATGGAGTGAAGCCCGCGCGCTCGACTGGGACATGCTGCAACATGCTGCGCATCGCGGCGTGCGTGATGTCGTGCGCGATTTGAACCGCCTCTACCGCGAGAAGCCGGCGCTGCATGCGCGCGACTGTGAACCGGAAGGTTTCGAATGGCTGATTGTCGATGACGCGGAGAATTCGGTGTTTGCCTGGCTTCGCAAGGCGCCGGGAGCCAATCCGGTCGCTGTCATTTCCAATTTTACGCCGGTTCCGCACGAGAATTATCGCGTGCCGCTGCCTGAGGCCGGTACATGGCGCGAGATCATGAACACGGATGCCATTGCTTATGGCGGCTCGGGCAAGGGCAACGGCGGGGTTGTGGAAGCGCACGCCGAAGGCGATCGTGTTGTTGCACTGATCACGTTGCCGCCACTCGCGGCGCTGATGCTGGAATTCGTACCAGCGACCGAGGGCAGGAAGGTTGCAGGACGGGCAAGTTCGGGTACGGGGCCGCGTATGAGGAAAACGACGACCCCAAGGGCAAAGCAGGGAGGTTGACAATGGCGGATTTCAAACGGTCGCAACCGCTGGCACGCGATGCGATGGCCTATGTATTGGCCGGCGGACGCGGCAGTCGCCTCAAGGAATTGACCGATCGGCGCGCCAAGCCAGCGGTTTATTTCGGCGGCAAGACCCGCATCATCGACTTCGCGCTTTCCAATGCCTTGAACTCCGGCATCCGCCGCCTGGGGGTGGCCACCCAATACAAGGCACATTCGCTGATCCGCCATCTGCAGCGCGGCTG
The DNA here is from genome assembly GCF_002858745.1 of Mesorhizobium loti. Classification (GTDB taxonomy): domain Bacteria; phylum Pseudomonadota; class Alphaproteobacteria; order Rhizobiales; family Rhizobiaceae; genus Mesorhizobium; species Mesorhizobium loti_F. Next base: position 344,510 of record NZ_PJRO01000004.1, read on the forward strand.
GAATTTCCTGAGGCCCGAGCGAAACGAGAGCTTCGATATCCTACCTGCCAGCCAGCGTGTTTCGGAAACGCAATGGTATGAAGGCACCGCCGATGCCGTTTACCAGAATATCGACATCATCGAGGCTTACGGGCCGGAATACATGGTGATCCTGGCCGGCGACCACATCTACAAGATGGACTACGAACTGATGCTGCGCCAGCACGTCGATGCCGGCGCCGACGTCACCGTGGGCTGTCTTGAAGTGCCCCGCATGGAAGCAACCGGTTTCGGCGTCATGCATGTCGACACCAAGGACGCCATCCTTTCCTTCATCGAAAAGCCGGCCGATCCGCCCGGCATCCCCGACAAGCCCGACTATGCGCTGGCCTCTATGGGCATCTATGTCTTCAAGACCAAGTTCCTGATGGAACAGCTGCGCCGCGACGCCGCCGAACCGGACTCCAGCCGCGACTTCGGCAAGGACATCATCCCCTACATCGTCCAGCATGGAAAGGCGGTGGCTCACCGCTTCGCCAAATCCTGCGTGCGTTCGACAGCGGAGACCGGACCCTATTGGCGTGATGTCGGAACCATCGACGCTTATTGGGAAGCCAATATCGACCTCACCGACATCACGCCCGAGCTCGACCTCTACGATCGCGACTGGCCGATCTGGACTTATGCGGAGCTGAAGCCGCCGGCAAAGTTCGTGCACGACGACGAAGGGCGGCGCGGTATGGCAGTCTCGTCCCTGGTGTCAGGCGACTGCATCGTTTCGGGCGCTTCGCTGAAACGCAGCCTGATCTTCACCGGCGCGCGCATCAATTCTTATTCCAGCCTCGACCATGTCGTCATGCTGCCGGACTGCCATGTCGGCCGCAATGCGCAACTGACCAATGTCGTCATCGATCATGGCGTGCACATTCCCGAAGGCCTTGTCGTTGGTGAGGATGAAGAACTCGACCGCAAGCGCTTCCGGGTTTCGGAACGGGGTATCGTTCTGATAACGCAGGACATGATCGACAGGTTGGGAACGTAACGCATGCAGGTTCTTTCCGTCACACCGGAGATCTTCCCGCTGGTCAAGACCGGCGGGTTGGCCGATGTCACTGGCGCTCTTCCGGTCGCGCTGGCCGGCAAAGGAGTGGCCATGCGTTCTCTGATTCCCGGCTATCCTGTGGTGATGGATGCCCTGAAGAAAAAGAAGACGGGGACAACCTATCAGGCGCTCCACGGCGGCAAGGCCACGGTCCAGGTCGCGCAGGTGGATGGGCTCGATCTGCTGGTCCTCGATGCACCGCATCTTTTCGATCGCATTGGCGGGCCCTATGGTGACAGCAATGGTCGCGACTGGCAGGACAATTGGCGCCGCTTCGCGGCGTTGAGCCGTGTCGGTGGCGACATTGCAGGCGGCAGCATCGCCGGCTACAAGCCGGATATCGTGCACGCGCATGACTGGCAGTCGGCGATGACGTTGGCCTATATGCGCTACGGCAAGGCAGTCGGCACGCCATCGCTCATCACCGTGCACAATCTCGCTTTCCAGGGCCAGTTCGGCGCCGGCATCTTCGGCGAGCTCGGCCTGCCTGCGCAAGCCATGAGCCTCGACGGTGTCGAATATTATGGTGGCGTGGGCTACCTGAAAGCAGGCTTGCAGGCCGCCTGGGCGATCACCACCGTCAGCCCGACCTACGCGCAGGAAATCCGCGTGCCGGAATTCGGCATGGGGCTGGACGGGCTGATCAATCTGCGTGCAGCCGATCTCCATGGCATCGTCAACGGCATCGACGTCGACATCTGGAATCCTGCGGCCGACAAGCATCTGGTGTCGACCTATTCGACCGAGACCCTGGGCAAGCGCGTCACGAACCGCGCGGCGGTGGAAGAACGCTTCAATCTCGCCAAGGACGACAGCCCGATCATCTGCGTGGTCAGCCGCCTTACCTGGCAAAAGGGCATCGATATTCTCGCTGCCATGGCCGATAGCGTCGTTGCGGCAGGAGCAAGGCTCGCCGTTCTGGGCTCAGGCGATCCGGGCCTCGAAGGAGCATTGCTCGCCGCCGCCGCACGCCATCGTGGTCGCGTCGGCACGGTCATCGGCTATGACGAAGCGCTGTCGCACATCATGCAGGGTGGCTGCGACGCGATCATCATCCCTTCGCGCTTCGAGCCGTGCGGGCTGACCCAGCTTTATGGTCTGCGCTACGGCTGCGTTCCGATCGTGGCGCGCACCGGCGGGTTGGCAGACACGATCATCGACGCCAACGAGGCCGCGGTTGCCGCGGGGGTCGCCACCGGATTCCAGTTCGCCGCCAACAGCGGCGATGCGTTGCTGCACGCCGTCCATAGACTGATGCAGGCGCACGGCAGAGCCGACGTCTGGACCTCGATCCAGCGGCAAGGCATGAAGGCTGATGTGTCCTGGGACCGCAGCGCCGAGAAATATGTCGAGCTGTATCGCTCGCTGCTTGCAAGGAAGGTTGCCTGAACGATGATCCGTACCGTCGCCACCAAACCCTTTGACGACCAGAAACCCGGCACTTCGGGCCTGCGCAAGAAGGTGCCGGTGTTTCAGCAGGAGAATTACGTCGAGAACTTCGTGCAATCGATCTTCGATTCTCTGGAAGGCTTCCAGGGCAAGACGCTGGTCCTGGGTGGCGATGGCCGTTTCTATAATCGCGAAGTGGCGCAAAAGGTGATCGCCATCGCCGCCGCCAACGGCTTCGGCAATGTCATGGTCGGGCAGGGCGGTATCCTGTCGACGCCGGCCGCCTCGAATGTCATTCGCAAGTACAAGGCCTTTGGTGGCATCATCCTGTCGGCGTCGCACAATCCCGGAGGTCCGCACGAGGATTTCGGCATCAAGTACAATGCCGAGAACGGTGGCCCGGCGCCCGAGAAGCTGACGGACGCCATGTATGCGCGCACCAAGGCGATCACCGAATACAGGATTGCCGATATCCCGCTGATCGATCTCGATACGATCGGCACGGTGAAGGCGGGCGACATGACGGTGGAGGTGATCGATTCCGTTGCCGACTACGCCGAATTGATGGCTGAGCTGTTCGACTTCGATGCGCTGCGCAAACTGTTCAAATCCGGCTTTCGGATGCGCTTCGACGCCATGCACGCTGTCACGGGGCCATACGCCAAGGAAATCCTGGAAAACCAGCTCGGTGCAGCCGCAGGCACATGCCGCAACTTCAAGCCGTTGCCGGATTTCGGCGGTCACCATCCCGATCCGAACCTTGTCCACGCCAAACATCTCTATGACGAGATGATGGGGGCGGATGCACCGGATTTCGGCGCAGCGTCCGACGGCGATGGCGACCGCAATCTGATCATCGGCAAGGGTATTTTCGTCACGCCGTCGGATTCCGTTGCCATGCTGGCCGCCAACGCGCATCTGGCGCCGGGCTACAAGGGCGGTCTCAAAGGCATAGCGCGCTCCATGCCGACCAGTGGCGCGGCCGATCGCGTGGCGGAGAAACTGGGCGTCGGGATCTATGAAACACCCACCGGCTGGAAGTTCTTCGGCAACCTGCTCGACGCCGGCATGGCTACGATCTGCGGCGAGGAAAGCGCCGGCACCGGCTCCAACCATGTGCGCGAGAAAGACGGACTGTGGGCCGTGCTGTTGTGGCTGTCGATCCTGGCTGCGCGAGGGGAGAGTGCCAAGGATATCGTCACCGGGCATTGGGCCGAGTACGGCCGCAACTACTATTCCCGTCATGACTACGAAGAAGTCGACAGCGCTCACGCCAATGCGCTGGTTGACGAACTGCGCGCCAAGCTGAACTCGCTTCCAGGAACGGCTTTGCGCGGCTTGAAGATCGCCGCAGCCGACGATTTTTCTTATCACGATCCTGTCGACGGTTCCGTCAGCCAGAAACAGGGCATCCGCATCCTGTTCGAGGGCGGCTCGCGCGTGGTGCTGCGGCTTTCAGGTACCGGCACGTCGGGCGCGACGCTGCGCGTCTATATCGAACGCTACGAGTCGGATCAGTCCAGGCACGACCTCGATACGCAGGAGGCGCTGGCCGATCTCATCGCCGCCGCAGACGACCTCGCCGGGATCAAGCGCCATACTGGCCGTGACAAGCCAAGCGTGATCACCTGAGCCGTCCCCAAAGGGGACGACAGTTCTCGCTCTCAGTTCGCGGGATTATAGCTAGGGAATGTTAGGCTCGACCACATTGGCGAGTTGCAGCAGCGACTCCTGCCAGCCGAGATAGCAGCCGGCTTCCGGGATCAGGTCCGGTATGCCGGCCTGCTCGACCTTGAAGTCGGTGCCGCAGAACACCTCGGTGAGTTCGACCGTGACCTTGATCTCTCCCGGCAGGTTCGGGTCGTCGAAGCGGTCGGTGTAGACCAGCTTGCGGTTTGGCTCGAGTTCCAGAAACTCGCCGCCAAAGGAATGCGCGTGGCCGGTCGTGTAGTTCTTGAAAGCCATGCGGAAGGTGCCGCCAACCTTGGCGTCGAAATGCTCGACGCTGCACAGGAAGCCGTAGGGCGGCAGCCAACGACACAGGGCGTCGGCATCGAGGAAGGCACGATAGACTTTTTCGGGGGGAGCTTTCAGGACACGATGCAAGCGGATGGTGTAGGGCACGACTTACTCCTCATCAGTTGCCGGTAAGAATTTCGCGTGCAACAGCCAATATCGACTTTCTGAAACAGGCGAATGAAACGCACGGTTTCGCGTTGCGGCAAGCTTGCTATTGTTGCCTGTCAGCGAGTCGCAGACAACACCGAATTCATCGCAGGAGCGCATGGCCCCCGCCACACTCGGAGCACGACCCGACAAATCAGGCACCGAATTCGCGGTCTGGTCGAGCCGGGCCAGCAAGATCGAACTGTGCCTTTTCGACGCCGACGATCGCGAGATCAAGCGCCTGCCGATGGCGCGTGGAGATGACGGCACTTTCCAGTTGCATGTAAAGGGCATCAGGGCTGGTGCGCGCTATGGCTACCGGGCCGATGGCGATTACGATCCCGCCCGAGGCCTTTGGTTCGATCCGGACAAATTGTTGGTCGATCCCTATGCCATCGTGATCGATCGCCCCTATGTCTACGATGCGAGGCTTGGCACACGGCGCGGACAAGGCAGTGATACCGCATTCCTGATGCCGAAGGCGGTCGTTACGGCCTTGCCCAAATCGTCGCCGGCACAGCCGCCGCTGTTCCAGCCGGGTGGGCTGATCTACGAACTGTCGGTTCGCGCCTTCTCGATACGCCACTCACAATTGCCGGAGAAAGACCGCGGCACGTTGCGCGCGCTCACACATCCTGCCGTCATCGATCACCTGAAGAAAATCGGCGTTTCTGCCGTCGAACTGATGCCGGTCACTGCAAAGATCGACGAACGCCATTTGCCGCCGCTTGGACTGACCAATGCCTGGGGTTACAACCCCGTCACGTTCATGGCGCTGGACCCGCATTTGGCGCCAGGAGGTATCGCCGATCTGCGCGCGGCCACCAGCGCCTTGCGCGAGGCAGGCATCGGCGTGATCCTCGACCTTGTCTTCAACCACACCGGCGAGAGTGACGAGTGCGGGCCTACGCTGTCATTGCGTGGCCTGGACAACCTTGCCTACTATCGTCATGAGGCCGACGGTCGGCTGGTCAACGACACCGGCACGGGCAACACAGTTGCTTGCGATCATCCGGCCGTACGCGATCTGGTGTTGGCGAGCTTGCGTCATTTCGTGCGTCATGGCGGTGTCGACGGTTTCCGTTTCGACCTTGCTCCCGTACTGGGACGCGACGACAACGGCTTCGCGCCGAATGCGCAGCTGCTCGCGGCCATGCGTACCGATCCGTTTCTTTCAGGCCGTATCCTGATTTCCGAACCGTGGGACGTCGGTCCGGGCGGCTACCAACTCGGCCGGTTTGGCCCTCCCTTTCTCGAATGGAACGACAGGTATCGCGACGATATCCGCCGTTTCTGGCGCGGCGATGCCGGTTTGGTCGGGCGGCTGGCGACGCGATTGGCAGGGTCGTCGGATGTTTTCGCCGGCGAAACACAAAGCCGCAGCGTGAATTTCATCGCTGCCCATGACGGCATGACGCTCGCCGATCTCGTGCGCTACGAAAAAAAGCACAACCAGGCCAATGGCGAAGCCAACCGTGACGGCCACGACGAGAACCTGTCCTGGAACTTCGGCGTCGAGGGAGAGAGCGCAGAACCTCGTATCGCTGCTCGACGCGCCGGCGACCAGCGAGCGCTGCTCGCGACACTGTTCGCCTCGCGTGGCACCATCATGCTGACCGCAGGCGACGAGTTCGGCCGCAGCCAGCGCGGGAACAACAACGCCTATGCGCAGGACAATGATCTCACCTGGCTGGACTGGGCTACGCGCGACCGCGCACTGGAAGATCATGTTGCCGCGCTGTCGGCCTTGCGCCGAAGACTGCCGGCGCTGCGCGACACAGCGTTCTTGACCGGAAAACGGTCTGATGGCGACGGTTTGCCCGATGTTGTCTGGATGACGGAAACAGGCCTGCCGATGGATGAAGCGGCCTGGAATGATCCTGGCCGGCACCGCCTGGCGATGGTGCTGGGCAGCGCGGGCGAAGGCCGGCTCGCCGTTCTGGTCAATGGCGACCGGCGATCCTCGACCTTCGTGCTGCCGCTGCGCGACGGTTATCGCTGGTTCGATGCGCTTGATTCCAAAGCATCAGCCGAGGCTTGGCGACTGATCGAGGGCAGGGCGGTCTGCTTCATGATCGAGCGTGCGTGGGGCGAGGACGGTGGAGAGCCGAGATGACCAGTTCCGGAAACGAATGGTGGCGCGGCTGCGTCATCTACCAGATTTATCCGCGCTCATTTCAGGATACGACCGGTGATGGCAGCGGCGATCTCAAGGGCGTCACCGCGCGGCTTGCCCATGCAGCATCGCTCGGCGTCGACGCTGTCTGGCTCTCGCCATTCTTCAAGTCACCGATGGCCGATATGGGTTACGATGTGTCCGACTACCGGGCCGTTGACCCCATCTTCGGTTCGCTGGAGGATTTCGACGCGTTGTTGGCGGAGGCGCACCGGCAGGGGCTGAAGGTCATCATCGACCAGGTGCTGTCGCACACGTCCGAGCGGCATGACTGGTTTCAGGAAAGCCGTTCCAGCCGCGATAACGAAAAGGCGGATTGGTACGTCTGGGCCGAAGCAAAGCCGGACGGCTCGCCGCCCAACAACTGGCTCTCGGTATTCGGTGGCCCCGCATGGGAGTGGGATGCAACGCGGCGGCAATACTACATGCACAATTTCCTCGCCGCGCAACCTGATCTCAATTTCCATAACCCCGCGGTGCAGGATGCGCTTCTGGACAGCGTTCGGTTCTGGCTGGAGCGCGGAGTCGACGGCTTTCGCCTCGATACGGTGAACTATTACGTCCACGACCGCTGGTTGCGCTCCAATCCGCCTTTGACGGCAAGCCTTGCCGGCACATTGACCGAAACCAATCCCTATCTTTTCCAGGAGCACCTTTTCGACAAGACGCGGCCGGAAAATCTTGAGTTCCTCAGGCGTTTCCGTACGTTGATCAATGAGTATGGCAACCGCGCCGTGGTCGGTGAAGTCGGCGATGAGGGCCGCTCGCTGCAGACCATGGCTGCCTACACGTCGGGCAATGACCGCCTCAACATGTGCTACACCTTTGACCTGCTGGGGCAGGCGTTTTCAGCCGCGCATGTCCGCGGCTGTGTCGAGGCGTTTGGAGCCGCCGCACCTGAGGGTTGGGCCTGCTGGGCCTTTTCCAACCATGACGTCGTGCGGCACGTCAGCCGCTGGACGCCGCCCGGGGGAGACACCGAAGCGGTGGCAAAATTCGCCATCCGCTTGCTCGCCTGCCTGCGTGGGTCGATCTGCCTCTACCAGGGCGAAGAGCTTGGGCTGAGCGAGGCTGAACTCGCCTTCGACGATCTGCGCGATCCCTACGGCATCCGTTTCTGGCCGGGCTTCAAGGGGCGTGATGGCTGCCGTACGCCGATGCCTTGGGAGGCCGGTTCAGAGAATGCCGGCTTCTCGACGGTAAAACCATGGCTCCCGGTGCCGGAGGAGCATCGCGCTCGTGCCGTTGATGTCCAGAGCGGCAGCGAGGATAGTGTGCTTGACGTTTATCGCGCTGTATTGGCTTGGCGCCGGCAGCATCCGGTGCTTGCGACAGGCTCGATCCGTTTCGTGGATGCGGAAGGCGATGTGCTGGCATTTCTGCGCGAGAGGGAGGGCGAGCAGCTGTTGTGCGTTTTCAATTTTGCCTACGAAGATGCCGTCTGGTCGCTGCCGGGCGAAATCGCTGAAGTTTTTGACTTTACCGGCGCACCGCCCTCAAGGGGAGAGGGAATACTATCGCTGCCGCGGCTTGGGGTATTTCTGGCTAGGTTGGCGTGAAATCGCTTGGCGGCGGGAAAGCAATCCCGCCTCTGGCTCGCAGGTTCACCGTGTCCCTACTGCACGAGAACCGATCGACCGCATGTCGCACCAGTGACGCGTACATCGGCTTCGCCAAGTGTGATCCCGAGAGAAGAGAGCAGGTTGAACAATATGGCATCCAGTTGCGATGTAACGCTGGTGAGCAAAGGGACAACTGCCGTCTTAAGGGGATCAAAAACGAGATCCAGGAGGCCAATGGGAGACCCCAGCAGATAGGGTTTCAACTCAAGCCCGGTCAGAAGCGAGGAGGTCAAGGACGTCGCGAAGTCTTTGGTCGATGTTTTCTTTATCCGTTTGGCAGTGATGTCCGCATCGTCAAAAACAAGCGTCGTCGTCGTCTGGTTCCCGCTGTAGAAATAGGCCTTGGCCCTTAGCTCCAATAGATCGAGTTTGATCAACCCAAGTATGTTGATGTTGGCTGTAACGATGCTGGCATCGCCGAAGGTTTGTGGCTTGGTAAAATCGGCGAAGTCCGAACTGCTGTTTTTTGCAAGATATGCCTCAACGATGCCGGGGCGGGCTGCGATCGTTACCTTTCGGCTTTCAGGGCGGCCGGTTGAGCAGGTAATGTCCATGAGCTCAGCCTCGGCATAGGCAACCTCGACATTGAGCGGGATCGAGACGCTGACGATTTTGATTCCCGAAGACACATTGCTAGAACCAACCGTGACCTCCAGTTTCAAGCGCGTCTGCGCGGTGCGGACTTTCGCCCCTTTTTCGCCGACCGTCAGCCAAGGTGTCGACTGGGGCGGTTCGCCGACGGCGAGTTTCGCGACGACCTCAAGCAAGCCCGGTACTGTGATGCCGGTGTTCAGGTCGATCTGTTTGGCGCCGCCGGCAAGGTTGGCTGCTGCCTTGACCATGGAAAGCGCGTCGGCATCGACCGTCAACCCAGCTGGTCGCTGGCCAAGGCCCAGTCGACCGACATTGCCAAGGTCGATGAGATGATCCAGTGGAATCTTGATGGCATTGGTGGCGCCAGCCGCCATTGTCTGCAGTGCCAGTTTGCTGCGCGAATCGAGTCCCGGAATATTGGCCATCGCGCCGATGATCTGCGTCAGTGTTGCCTTGGAGGCCAGTACGTTGGAATAGCTGACACCAGTCAGGTTGAGTTTGATGGCCAGTTGATCGAGGAAGGACAGAACATTGATATCGGCACCGATCAGAGCATTGTAATCCATCGCGTTGAGCGCGATGTTGGTGCCCAGCAATCCGCCGAGAATGCTGTTCAGGAGCGGGCTGCTCGAGGTGTCGACCGCAGCGAGCCGCGAGCCGATCGAGAATGTCGCTTGTGGCGTGGTCGAAGCGATGGCGTTGGTGCCAATCATCGGCGGGCTCATGAACGCCCCGCCGAAATACATGACGCCGATCTTCTTCAACGAAACCGAAACCGCGTTGTAGGGTGTCTTGCCGGCCTCAAAGCGCTGGCCTACGGCTGAACTCGGCGTATAGCGACCACGCACGACACTCACCACCGGTTTGCCAGGCGTCGGTGTTCCGGCGCCGACAGTGGCACCGGTCAGCCCATTGTCGCTGAACGCCGCCAGCACGGCCTGTTCGGCATTGATGATGTTCGAGCCGGCGGCGATCGCTGCGAGGTCGGTAACCGACTGTGCCGCGCGACGTTCGGTATAAAGCGAGCCTTCATCAACCGCGACGGCCATGAGTGCCAGGGCGATGGGCATGGACAATGCCGCCATGATGGCAAAGTTCGCGCTGCGGTCCGGCAGGAAACGTCGGCGCGCAACATTCAGGCTGGCAAGGATACGCATCATATGCCCCCGACACGGATCGTGGATTGGCGCGCGATATTGGTACCTGGCAGCGGTAGGCCGGACAGGAGATTCCAGATCGGCAGGTTACGCGCGTCGTAGGTGACGGAGACCACGAACTGGCTGCCGTCGGCCGTGCTGTCTTTGGCGATCACCGTCAGTTTGGTGGCATCGACAAACGGATAGCCGGCCGCGTTATTGGCCAGGAATGTGGTAACGAGCGACTGACGCTCGGTCTGGTTCAGTCCGGCGACCGCAGTGCGGGCCGCATCCGCAGCGATCTGTTGAACGGAATGGCTTGCACCAAAATAAATACCGTATGCAACCATTCCGAGTAGAAAGAGAATGAACAGCGGCGCAAGCAAAGCAAATTCTATCGCCGAAGTTCCATCGTCGTTATCTTTCCATCTCGAAATTTTCGAGCGGAGAGGGAAAGTTGAGCCTCCTTGTATACTATGCATGCTTTCTCCCGCCTAAAAAAGAAAAGCCTACAAAAGTACATTCGAAAGTAACCGGTGGTTGCTTAATGCCGCATTAATATTTTGGGCGAGTGTCAAACGAGTCGGGTTTTTCCCGCGTTAAGCCGAATAATGGTTAGTTATGGGTTACGCATTTGATTTTATTAATCTTTCGAAACATCTGCACAATTATCCCCGAAAGATGACGCTGGGGAAGGTTGAAGGTGTGTTGAAATAAAAATTCGCGGCGTTAGTGTCTGCCCATCTGCTGCGGAGAGGGAACCGCGGCTCGCCCCAGGAGAGGCCGGTGAACGGCCTGCGGGCGTCAACGTCCCGCGAGCCCCGACAGAGCCGGCTCGCAAGAGAAAGGGAGAATTGATTCCATGCTGAAAACCTTACTGAAGGCGACCGTGTTCGCCTCTACGCTCGCTTTGGCGAGTGGCGCCTTCCATTCGGCGGCTTTCGCCGAAATGGTCTATAATCGTGGCAGCGCCGCCGAGCCGGAAACCGTTGACCCGCACAAGACCTCGACTGTCTATGAAGCGCATGTCCTGCGCGATTTGTTCGAAGGCTTGGTTATGCAGGATGCGAAGGCCGACCTCATTCCGGGCGCGGCTGAAAGCTGGACGATCTCTGACGACGGCAAGACCTACACTTTCAAGCTGCGCAAGGATGCCGCCTGGTCGGACGGCAGCCCGTTGACGGCTGAGGATTTTGTCTATTCGTTCCGACGTCTTGAGGATCCTGCGACTGGTGCCGAATACGCCTCGATGCTCTATCCCATCGTGAAGGCGGAAGACGTCAACAAGGGTAAAGCCAAGCCCGAAGAGATCGGCGTCAAGGCGGTCGATCCGCAGACCCTTGAGGTCAAGCTCAATGCGCCGACGCCATATTTCCTGGAAATGTTGACCCACCAGGCCGCCTATCCTGTCAACAAGGCTTCGATCGAGAAGCTCGGCGCCGAATGGATCAAGCCAGGCAAGCTGATATCGAACGGCGCCTACACGCTGGCGGAGTGGGTGCCCAACGACCACCTCAAGATGGTCAAGAACCCGAAATTCCATGATGCCGCGAACGTCAAGGTTGACGTTGTCAATTTCATCCCGACCGAGGACCGTTCCTCGGCCATGAAGCGTTTCGAAGCTGGCGAGATGGACAGCTACGACGATCTGCCCACTGAGCAGCTACCTGATCTCCAGAAGAAGTTCGGCGACCAGATCCGCGTGGCGCCTTATCTCGGTACCTATTACTACGCGATCAAGACCGACAAGAAGCCTTGGGACAATGTCGAGCTGCGCAACGCCATTTCCGAGGCCATCGATCGCGACTTCCTGGCCGAGAAGGTCTGGAACAATTCGATGTTCCCAGGTTATTCGATGGTACCTCCCGGTATCAAAGGCTACACGCCGGCCATGGCCAAGTTCGCGGAGAAGTCGCAGATTGACCGTGAAGACGAAGCCAAGAAGGTCCTCGAGAAGCTCGGCTACGGCCCGAGCAACCCGTTGAAGATGGAGATCCGCTACAATACCTCGGAGAACCACAAGAACACCGCCGTCGCCATCCAGGAGCAGCTGAAGCCGCTGGGCATCGAAGTGACGCTGCTCAACACAGACACCAAGACCCACTACGGTTTCCTTGAGCAGAAGGGTAGTTACGACGTTGCCCGCGCCGCCTGGATCGCCGATTATCAGGATCCGGAAACTTTCCTTGGCATCACCCGCAAGGACAGCGGCAACAACTATTCGAGCTACAACAGCCCGAAATTCGAAGAGGCGATGAACAAGGCTGCCGCTGCAGGTGGCAATCCCGAAGAGCGTATGAAGCTCCTGACCGAAGCCGAACGCGTCATGATCGATGAGGTCGGCAACATTCCTCTCCTCTACTACAGCTACCACAACATCGTCTCGCCGAAGCTGCATGGCTTCGAAGACAACGTGATGGACGTGCATCCTTCGCGCTTCATCAGCAAAGACCAATAATCTGAGTGGACCGCCGTCTCCGACAGGAGGCGGCGGTTTTCCCCTCACTGATGAGGTCTGGCGACAATGTTGATTTACGTATTCCGGCGGCTCCTGACCGCCATCCCAACGCTATTCGTGATCGTTACGCTGGCGTTCTTCCTGATCCGGGTTGCGCCTGGCGGACCCTTTAACCAGGAGCGTGGGTTAAGCCCCGAGATCAAGGCCAATCTAGAAGCCCAGTTTGGTCTCAATGATCCGCTCTGGAAACAATATCTGAATTATCTCAACAACTTGCTGCATGGTAGTTTCGGGCCGAGTTACAATCTGCCCGACTTCACCGTGGGCGAGCTGTTCTGGAAAGGCCTGCCGATTTCGATTCAACTCGGCGCTTCGGCGCTGATCCTGGCACTGATCCTGGGGTCCATCCTCGGCGTTACCGCCGCGCTGAATCAAAACAAGGGCGGCGACTATGCGGTGATCGCAGTCGCAACCGCCGGCTCCACCATCCCGACCTTCGTCATCGCGCCATTGATCCAGCTTGTCTTCGGATTGAGCTGGAAACTGCTGCCGATCGGTGGCTGGGGGGACGGCGCGCTGCTCAACAAGATTGGCCCGGTGCTGACGCTTGCGTTGCCGCAGATCGCTATCGTGGCACGCCTGATGCGCGGTTCAATGATCGAATCGTTGCGATCGCATCACATTCGAACAGCGCGTGCGCTCGGCCTTTCCGACTGGTCGGTGGTGGTCAAGCACGCCTTGCGCGGCGCACTCCTGCCGATTGTCTCCTATGCCGGTCCCGCCGCGGCGGCGTTGCTCACCGGCTCCATCGTCGTCGAGACCATCTTCTCGATCCCCGGTGTCGGTCGTTACTTCGTGGATGCGGCGCTGAACCGCGACTATACGCTGGTGATGGGCACGGTGGTGGTGATCGCCATCTTCACCATCATTTTCAACCTGATCGTCGATGTCCTCTACGCCGTGGTCGATCCGAGGGTGCGCTATGACTGAGATCGCAGCCACCTCCGCTCCTCCCACGGTCATAGGCCGTTCGCTCTGGGGCGATGCCTGGGCGCGCCTCAAGGCCAACCGCGCCGCCATGATCAGCCTTTGCTACCTGATCCTGATGGGTATCGTTTGCGTGGTCGGCCCCTGGTTCGTGCCGCATCAGTACACGACCATCTATTCCGACTATGTGCGCACGCCGCCCAGCTTCTCGGCCTATCCGAAGCAAGATATGATCAAGACGGCGCTAGACGACGTGGTCCGGCGCATGCGCGTCAACGTCAAGGACATGAAACAGGATGGTAGCAATCTCACCATTACGCTGACGTCCTCCAAGCCGATCGATGAACGTTATCTGCGCTATCTTGATCGTTCGGATACGTTCGACGGGGCACAGATCCTGAGCAAGTCGCCGGAAGGTAATGAACTGGTCATCGGCACGACGGTGCGGCAGGCCTATTTCCTCTTCGGCACAGACAACATTGGTAGAGACCTGCTGTCTCGGACGCTGGTTGCGGGACGCATTTCACTCGCGATCGGCCTGCTTGCCGGCGTTGTCGCTGTTGTGATTGGCGTGCTTTACGGCGCTACAGCAGGTTTCTCAGGAGGCAAGATCGACGAGGTGATGATGCGCATCGTCGATGTGCTTTATTCACTGCCCTTCATTTTCTTCGTTATCATGCTGGTGGTGTTTTTCGGGCGGAACTTCGTGCTGATGTTCCTGGCTGTCGGCGCGGTGTTGTGGCTGGACATGGCACGCATCGTGCGCGGCCAGGCGCTATCCATCCGCCGTCAGGAATATGTCCAGGCGGCAGAGGCGCTTGGAGTTGGGCAGCGCGGCATTCTGCTACGCCACGTCATCCCCAATCTGCTCGGACCGGTCGTCATCTATATGACGTTGCTGGTGCCACAGGTCATCATCCTGGAAAGCTTCCTGTCCTTCCTGGGGCTGGGTGTGCAGGAACCGATGACCAGTTGGGGTGTGCTTATCTCTGCCGGCGCCAAGAACATCGGCACCGCTAACTGGTTGCTTCTGTTTCCCGCTTTCTTCCTTGTCTCGACGCTGTTCGCACTGAACTTCGTTGGTGACGGCCTGCGCGATGCGCTCGATCCGAAGGACCGTTGAGATGGCTGCTGCAGAAACCGTTCTCAATGTCCGCGACCTCAAGGTCCGTTTCCGCACGCTCGATGGCGCGGTGGAGGCCGTGAAGGGCATCAACATCAATGTAAACGCCGGCGAAACCGTCGCCGTCGTCGGTGAATCCGGTTCCGGTAAGAGCCAGACCATGATGGCGGCGATGGGATTGCTCGCCTCCAACGGCGAGGCGACCGGCACGGTCGACTATCGTGGTTCGAACCTGCTCACCATGCGCAAGTCCGATCTCAACAAGGTGCGCGGCCGCAAGATCAGCATGATCTTCCAGGAGCCTATGACCTCGCTTGACCCGCTCTATACGATCGGCAACCAGCTGGTGGAGCCGATCCGACGTCATCGCGGGTTGAGTGCGGCGGCCGCACGCGAGGAGGCGCTGAAATTGTTGCGCCTCGTCCATATCCCTGATCCCGAGCGCCGGCTGAAATCCTACCCGCACGAGATGTCGGGTGGTCAGCGCCAGCGTGTCATGATTGCCATGGCACTCGCCAACGATCCGGATATTCTGATCGCCGACGAGCCGACGACGGCGCTTGACGTGACCATCCAGGCGCAGATCCTGGTGCTTCTGGCCGAACTGCAGAAGAAGCTCGGCATGGCCATCGTTTTCATCACGCATGATCTCGGCATCGTGCGGCGCTTCGCCGATCGCGTCTATGTCATGCGTTCCGGCGAAGTGGTGGAGGAGGGCGAGGCCACCGCGCTCTTCGCCAACCCGCAGCATCCTTACACCAAGATGCTGCTGGCCGCCGAGCCTACCGGCCACAAGGCGCCACCGGCCCCCGATGCTCCGGTGCTTCTGGAAGGGCGCAAGGTCGAGGTCACCTTCAGGATCGGCGGCGGGTTCCTTGCCGGCGATCCGGTCATTCTGCGCGCTGTCGACGACATCTCCATTCGTCTCAAACGCAACCAGACCATCGGCATCGTCGGTGAATCCGGTTCCGGCAAATCGACGCTTGGACGCGCATTGTTGCGGCTGTTGCCGAGCGACGGGCAGATCCGTTTCGGTGACAACGACATCTCCAGTGCCGACAAGCAGGCGATGCGACCGCTACGGCGGGAGCTGCAACTGGTGTTCCAGGATCCGTTCGGTTCCCTGTCACCGCGTATGACTGTCGGTCAGATCATCACCGAAGGGCTTCTGGTGCATGAGCCCGCGCTGTCGTCCAAGGAACGTGACCGCCGCGCGGTGGAAGCGCTCAAGGAGGTTGGGCTCGATCCTGACACGCGCAACCGCTATCCGCACGAGTTCTCCGGCGGCCAGCGCCAGCGCATCGCCATTGCCCGGGCGATGATCCTGAAGCCCAAAGTGGTGGTTCTGGATGAGCCGACCTCGGCGCTCGATCGCTCGGTGCAGAAGCAGATCGTGGAATTGCTGCGCAAGCTGCAGGCCGATCACGACCTGTCCTACCTGTTCATCAGCCACGACCTTGCGGTAGTGCGGGCGATGGCCGACTACATCATTGTCATGAAACAGGGCAAGATCGTCGAGGAAGGGCCAACTGACGCCATCTTCGATCATCCGCGCGAGAAATACACGCAGACGCTGATGGCTGCTGCGATCGATTCGACCCGCTTCAGGGCGAGTGCCTGACGCAGCCAGGCTGAATGCGGACTTGATCTAGAGAGAGCCCCCGAACGGGGGCTCTCTTGTATTGGCGGCAACCAGAGCGTTTCAGTAGTTGCCGTTGTAATAGCGCTCATCGCACGGTGCGGTGTAGATGCGGCCGCCGCGATCCTGATACCGACACATCTCCTGGCCGCGGCGTTGCGGAGTCGTCGCGCTGCCGACGGCCGCGCCGAGAAGCGCGCCGGCACCAGCTCCAATCAGTGTGCTCTTGGTGTCGCGGCCGATCGCCTGGCCGACCAGCGCGCCGCCGGCGCCGCCAACCAGCGCACCCGTGCCTGCCCGCTGCTGTTGTTCCGATGTCTCGCAGCCTGCGAGCGCGACCGCCATCAGCATGGCGGCAATAGTGGTATGAAGTCGCATCGAGAATTCCTCTCCACATAGCCCCACGATTGCCCTGAAAGGCCATTGCGGCGGAACGGGGGCAGGAGAGGATGTCGTGATGGGTGGCAATGCAACGTGATCGATGCCGACAAGTCCGAAATGGGAAGCCAGCCCCGTCTTCAAGTTACCGCAAATTACGCCTGGCGCGTCGCCCCTCCTCGACGCCAAGACGATATGCGGTTCGCTTCAACCATTCATCGGCCTTGGCCTTGCCGTAGGTCTGGACCCGTTTGCGATATTCCGGTTCGACCTGGCGCATCAGTTGCCGCATGCGTTGTGGCGAAATGCCCGGTCTTGGGGATTGCGGTCGCCGTTGATGGGTCCGTTGCCGTTGTTGGTGCTGTCTGAGGTTGTCATGGCGTTGTGACTCGAGCTTTGGTGTCAGCCAGTCCATCTGCGCCAGTGCCTGCGAAACGCCAACGTCCGGAAGTGGATTGAAAAACAGGGCGATCCCGATCAGAAGCAATGCCGTTCTTTTCATGCGTCATTCCTCGATGCCGCTTTGTCAGCCTCGAAGGTAATCGGACAGAGGCCTTGCCGGCAATGGAATGATCTCGCTATCGGCACGTCCGTCTTGCGAGCCGTAGATCTCCGTGACTGACATGTTGGATTCGCCACGAATATTGGCCGCCAGATTGGGGTGCCGGCACGAAGGACGGGCCGCGTCAGATATGCGACGCGTGATGCGTCTTGCATCGTCACGCGTTCTCATCTTGTCGCATGCGCTAAGCCAATGAAATCTCCGGCTTTTTGCAGGGAAATCAGGAAATCGGGAAGGGATCAGGCTGGTCGGAGTGGCAGGATTCGAACCTGCGACCCCATCGTCCCGAACGATGTGCGCTACCAGGCTGCGCTACACTCCGTGACCAGACGGCGGGCTTATAGCCGCCGCGTTCCGTTCCTGCAAGCGGGTATGGTGCAGTTGCTCGCATTTCATCATCTTTGTCGAGCTTTGTCGGCGTACGGCTTGCTTGGATGAGGTTCGGCCTTATGAAGTTCTGTTGCCGTGACTTTCAGGATCGCTACCGGAAGCCAGGCCCAATATCCTCGCTTTCGAGACTTCGGGGCTCGTGAAGCCATCGGGTTTCCGAGGCACGAAGCGGGCGCCTGTTCCGCCTGCACATCGATCCGAGGCCGACGGCCTGTGTATCGATCGCATCGACGGACGCGGTCGCTGGTAGGGCAGAAGGCCTGGGCTAAATCAAGTGTCTGGGCGTTCTTTGCGAAATGGATGCACGGCGCTCTAATAGGGGCTCGCGACGTCGCCGGTCTCGACATAGACCGACTTCTCCTGCGAGTAGAGCGCCAGCGCCGCTAGTGAGTTCTCGCGGCCGATGCCCGACTGCTTGAAGCCGCCGAACGGCATCTCGACCGGCGAGAGATTATAGTTGTTGATCCAGCAGGTGCCGGCCTGCAATTCGGCAATGACACGGTGCGCGCGCGGCAGGTCCCGAGTGAAGACGCCGGCCGAGAGGCCGAATTCGGTGTCGTTGGCGCGGTCGATGACCTCGTCTTCATCCGTGAAGGACAGCACGCTCATCACCGGCCCGAAGATTTCCTCGCGCGCGATGCGCATCTGGTCGGTGACATTGGTGAAGATGGTCGGCTCGATGAAGAAGCCGTTTTCGAAACCCTGCAGCTTCGGCTCGCCGCCACCATAGTGCAGCGAAGCGCCATCGGCCTTGCCGATGCCGACATAAGACACGACCTTGTCGTGCTGCGCCTTGTTGATCAGCGGACCCATCTGCGTTTCGGGGTCAAGCGGGTCGCCGATGCGGATCGCCTTGGTGCGTTCGGTCAGCCGCTCGACGAAGCGGTCATGCAGGCCCTTCTGCACGAACACGCGGGTGCCGTTTGAGCAGACCTGGCCCGTCGAATAGAAGTTGCCGAGCATGGCGCCGCCGATGGCGTTCTCGAGGTCGGCATCATCGAACACGATCAACGGTGATTTGCCACCGAGTTCCATCGTGGCGTGTTTCATCAGGGAACCGGTCAGCGCCAGCACCTTCTTGCCGGTCGGCACGGAGCCGGTCAGCGAAACCTTGGCGACCACCTCGTGCGAAGCCAGCGCACCGCCGACATCGCCATAACCCTGCACGACGTTGAACAGTCCATCCGGCAGGCCGGCTTCGGTGTAGATCTCGGCGAGCGCCAGGGCGGAGAGGGGGGTGTTCTCCGACGGCTTGAACACCATCGCATTGCCCATGGCCAGTGCCGGCGCAGACTTCCAGCCGGCGCCCTGGATCGGATAGTTCCAGGCGCCGATGCCGACGCACACGCCGAGGGCCTCGCGCCGCGTATAGGCAAACGGGCCGCCGAGGTCGACATAGTCGCCGGTATAGCTCGCCACCGCGCCGCCGAAATATTCCAGCGCGTCGGCAGCAGACGCCGGATCGGCCACCAGCGTCTCCTGGATCGCCTTCCCGGTGTCCAGCGTCTCGATACGAGCAAGCTCCGCATTGCGGGCGCGCAGGATGTCGGCGGCGCGGCGCAGGATACGGCCGCGCTCCACCGGCTTCAGCCGTGCCCAGGCTGGCTGCGCGGCGCGTGCTGCCTCCACGGCCAGTTCGACGATGTTGGGTGTGGCCGAATGCAGCGTCGCGATCGTCTCGCCGGTCGCCGGATAGATCACCGGCAGAGGCGCGCCCTGTTCGTCGTCAACGAAACGGCCATTGATGTAGTGCGATGCCTTGGGCTGCGCGCGCATGGGATACTCCGAAATTCTGTAGTCCGCCGGATGGGATGGCCAATGATGCTCTATCTGTCAGAGACCTGCCAGCGCGGATTGATCCAGGGCTCCTGGTTCGAAGGCGCGAGCGGTGTTCGGCCGAGAATATGGTCAGCCGCCTTCTCACCGGTCATGATCGACGGCGCGTTGAGGTTGCCATTGGTGACGCGCGGGAAAATCGAAGAATCGGCGACCCGCAATCCGTCGACGCCGATGACCCTGCATTCGGGATCAACCACCGCATGCAGATCGTCGGCGCGGCCGATGCGGCATGTGCCGCAAGGGTGATAGGCGCTCTCGGCATGCGAGCGGATGAAGGCGTCCAGTTGATCGTCGCTCTGCACATGGCTGCCCGGCGAGATTTCCTGACCACGGAACGGATCGAAGGCGGCCTGTCCGAAAATTTCGCGGGTGAGGCGGATACAGTGGCGAAAGTCCTTCCAGTCGTCGGCGTGCGACATGTAGTTGAAGCGGATCACCGGCTTGGCGGCAGGGTCATGCGAGCGCAGCGTAATTGAGCCGCGTGACTTCGACCGCATCGGCCCGACATGCGCCTGGAAGCCGTGCGATTTGGCAACCGCCTTGCCGTCATAACGCACGGCGGCCGGGATGAAATGATATTGGATGTCGGGATAGTCGACACCCGGTGCCGAACGCACGAAAGCCGCCGCCTCGAAATGATTGGTGGCGCCCAGCCCGCTCTTGAAGAACAGCCACCGCGCGCCGATCAGCGCCTTGGAAAAGGGGTTGAGGATCGAGTTCAGCGTGATCGGTTGGGTCGCTTCCTGCTGGATGTAAAGCTCCATGTGGTCCTGCAGGTTCTGACCGACGCCGGGTCGATCGGCGACGACAGGAATGCCGTGTTCGGCCAGGTGTCGCGCGGGGCCGATGCCGGACAGCATCAGGATCTTGGGTGAATTGATGGAGGAGGCTGCAACGATCACCTCACGCCGCGCTTTAACGACCTGAATCTGTTTGCGAGCTTCGATCTCGACGCCGACGGCACGTTGATTCTCGATGATCACACGCCGGGCGAAGCCTTTGACGAGACTCACGTTTTGCCGCTTCAGCGCGGGCTTCAGATAGGCATTCGCCGCCGACCAGCGCTGGCCGCTGCGGATGGTCTGCTCCATCGGACCGAAGCCTTCCTGCTTGGCGCCGTTGTAGTCGTCCGTCAGTTCGAAGCCGGCCTGGCGGCCAGCTTCGATGAAGGCAGCATAGAGCGGATTGGTGCGGGCGCCGCGTTGCACATGCAGCGGACCACCTTGGCCGCGCCAGCCATCCTCTCCGCCGTGGCTGTCCTCCATGCGTTTGAAGTAGGGCAGCACGTCGGCATAGCTCCAGCCGGTTGCGCCCTGTTCGGACCAATGGTCGAAGTCGTGGGCGTGGCCGCGCACATAGACCATGCCGTTTATGGAGGACGACCCTCCGATCACCTTGCCACGCGGTGTTGCGAGAATGCGCCCGCCGAGATGCGGCTCCGGCTCCGAGGCGAAACCCCAATCGTAGAGCGGCATGTTGAGCGGGATCGACAGCGCCGACGGCATCTGGATGAGGGGCCCGGCATCGGAGCCGCCATATTCGATGACGATCACCGAATGCTTGCCATCTTCGGAAAGGCGATATGCCATGGCCGAGCCGGCCGAGCCGGAGCCGATGATGACGAAATCCGCTTCGAGCATTATTCACCCCTCGGAAAGCGCTTGTCCGCTTCGAGCGTGTCGAGATTCATGTGGTTGCGCATGTAGCGCTCGGACGCCTTCTGCAGTGGCTGAAATTCCCACGGGTAGTAGGCGCCGTTGCGCAGTGCCGGGTAGACGACCCATCGCCGTGCCTGGCTCTCGCGCACTGCGGCATCGAATGCGCTCATATCCCAGCGCAAGCGCACTTTTTCCATAAGCGCGGCCGCCACAGCGACATGGTCGGGATCACTGGCCAGGTTGATGCGCTCGTGCGGGTCCTGTTCCAGGTCGAACAGTTGCGGCGGGTCGATCTCGCAATGCACGAATTTGTAGCGACCCTCGCGAATCGCCACCATCGGCGCGCAGGTGCCTTCGGCGGCATATTCCATCAGCACCGGCTCGCTGCGCTCGCCGTCTTGCAGCAGTGGCGTCAGCGACTGTCCGTCGGTCCAGGGCATAATGGCGGCGATATTGATGCCGGCGAGGTCGCACAGGGTCGGGCAAAGGTCGAGGTTCGAAACCGGCGTGTCGATGCGGGCGGGGCGGATGTCCTTGCCCGCGATCATCAACGGCACACGAGCCGAGCCTTCGTGGAAGCACATCTTGAACCACAGGCCGCGCTCGCCCAGCATGTCGCCATGATCGGATGCGAAGACGACGATGGTATCGTCGGCCATGCGGGTGCGTTCGAGCACGGAAAGCAGCTCGCCGATCTTGTCGTCGAGATATGAAATATTGGCGAAATAGCCCTGTCGGGCACGACGGACATGCCCAGGTGTGATCGAGAAGCTGTCGTAGTCGCTGGCTTTGTAAAGCCGCTGCGAATGCGGGTCCTGTTTCTCGTATGGGATGAAGCCAACCTCAGGCTCGAGCGCCGGGCAATCTTCATAAAGGTCCCAGTATTGGCGGCGTGCGACATAAGGGTCGTGCGGATGGGTGAAGGAGACAGTCAGGCACCAGGGGCGGCGCTGCAGATCATCCGAAGTGCGGGCGAAATCGTAGAGCTTCTGCTGGGCGTGGAAGGAGACCTCGTCGTCATATTCCATTTGGTTGGTGATCTCGGCGACGCCCGCGCCAGTCACCGAACCCAGATTGTGGTACCACCAGTCGATACGCTCGCCGGGCTTGCGGTAATCCGGTGTCCAGCCGAAATCGGCTGGGTAGATATCGGTGGTCAGCCGCTCCTCGAAGCCGTGCATCTGGTCCGGCCCAACGAAATGCATCTTGCCCGAGAGCACGGTGTGGTAGCCGGCCGCGCGCAGATGGTGTGCGAAGGTCGGGATGGAGGAGGGGAACTCGGCGGCATTGTCGTAGACGCCGTTGCGCGACGGCAATTGTCCGCTCATGAAGGCGGCGCGTCCGGGCGCGCAGAGCGGCGAGGCGGTGTAGTTGTTGCGGAATCGCGCCGAGCGTGCGGCCAGCGCCTTGAGGTTCGGCGCATGCAGGAAGTCCGCCGGCCCATCTGGAAACAGGGTTCCGGCAAGCTGGTCGACCATGATGATCAGGATATTGGGCGCTTTTGTCATCGGATCTGCGCCAGCTTGGCGTCGATATAGTCCTCCACCAGAGCACCGGCGCTGAGTGGATTGGGGAGGCCGTCGCGCAGCGCCCGGCGGATGTAGAGCCCGTCGATCATGGCGGCGATCGCTTCGGCCATGCGCGCGGCCTCGTCGCGAGACACCAGCGGCAGCAGCCCGCTCATCAGGTTGGAATGCAGCCGGCGCGCATAGATGCGCAGCAGCCGTCTCAGCGAGAGCGAGTTCTGTGCTTCGACATAGAAGGCGAGCCAGGCATGCACCGTTTCTTCGCGGAACTGGCCGGCATTGAAGTTAACCCCGACGATTGCCGAGAGCCGTTCACGTGGCGTGCCGGCTTTGCCGAGGGCTGCTATTGTGTCGGTGCCGAGATCGGCCAGCAGATGTCGCATCGTGGCGAGCAGCAGCTCTTCCTTCGGCCCGAAATAGTGATGGGCAAGTGCGGAGGAAACGCCGGCGCGGTCGGCGATTTCCGACATTGTGACGTTGAGTGATCCACGCTCGCCGATGGCTGAGATCGTCGCGTCGATCAGCGCCTTGCGGCGCAGTGGTTCCATTCCGATTTTCGGCATGATGGTATCTCCCTAGGCCAGGTTATTTTTTATTGACTCGTCAATCAATAAAAATACCGTCATGCATTTTGGTCATTGCGACGCGAGACGAGCTAAGCCTTCTTCCCCACGGGGGAACATTCGCAACTCTTGGTGATTGGCCTATATGTTCAGGATTGAACAGTTACCGCGCCGGGCCTAATATGCTAGGAAAGGCAAGGCCAATCTGGAGAACTCCCATGACCGCAAGCATCGTTGGCTGGGCGCATTCACGCTTCGGCAAGCTGGAGGGCGAGACGCTCGAAGGCATGATCACCAAGGTCGCCGCGGAGGCGCTCGAACATGCCGGCATCGGGCCAGGCGATGTCGACGAAATCGTGCTCGGCCATTTCAATGCCGGTTTTTCACCGCAGGATTTTACCGCCAGCCTTGTGCTGCAGGCCGACGACCGGCTGCGCTTCAAGCCGGCCACCCGCGTCGAGAATGCCTGCGCCACCGGTTCGGCGGCAGTTCGGCAAGGCATTCGTGCCATTGATGCCAATGCCGCCCGCATCGTGCTGGTGGTCGGGGCCGAGCAGATGACGACGACGCCGGGGCCTGAGATCGGCAAGAACCTGCTCAAGGCCTCTTACCTACCGGAAGACGGCGACACGCCGGCCGGTTTCGCCGGTGTCTTCGGCAAGATCGCGCATGCTTACTTCCAGCGCTACGGTGACCAGTCCGACGCGTTGGCCATGATTGCCGCCAAGAACCACAAGAACGGCGTCGAAAATCCCTATGCGCAGATGCGCAAGGATTTCGGCTTCGACTTCTGCCGCCAGGAGAGCGAGAAGAACCCGTTCGTGGCTGGCCCGTTGAAGCGCACCGACTGTTCCCTGGTTTCGGACGGCGCAGCGGCACTGGTGCTTGCCGATACCGACACCGCGCTCAGGATGCGCCGCGCCATCACTTTCCGCGCCAACGAGCATGTGCAGGACTTCCTGCCGATGTCGAAGCGCGACATCCTCGCTTTCGAAGGCTGCGAACAGGCCTGGGAGCGTGCACTGAAGAAAGCTGGCGTCACACTGGGTGACCTTTCCTTCGTCGAGACGCATGACTGCTTCACCATCGCGGAACTCATCGAGTATGAAGCGATGGGGCTGGCCAAGCCGGGTGAGGGCGCGAAGCTGGCGCTCGAGGGTTACACCGCCAAGGACGGCAAGCTGCCGATTAATCCTTCAGGTGGCCTGAAGGCCAAAGGCCATCCGATCGGTGCCACCGGCGTTTCCATGCATGTGCTGACAGCTATGCAGCTTGCCGGCGAGGCTGGCGGCATCCAGGTGAAGGATGCCAAACTCGGCGGCATCTTCAATATGGGCGGCGCCGCCGTCGCCAACTACGTCTCGATCCTCGATCGTATCCGTTAGGACGTTTTGAAAATCAAAGAGGCCGGCTTGCAACGCAGGCCGGCCTCTTTGTTTCTCAACACATCCCAATCGGGCACTCGGTCATGCCCGGGCAGGAGCGTCTTTGGGCAGGATCATGGTCTGGGGCACGTTGGCGTTGCCGCGCGCCAGGAAATAGTACACCACCGAAGTGGCTACCAGTGCGACGATCCAGGAGATGTCGGCGCCGCCCAGCATGACGGCGATCGGTCCTTCGTAGAGTGCCTGGTTCAGAAACGGGATCTGCACCACCACGCCGAAGAGATAGCAGCCGAGCGCCACCCAGTTGTAGGCGCCGTAGCGACCCGACGCGTCATAAAGCGCTGGGATATCGACCTTCTCCTTCGAGATCAGGTAGTAGTCGACGAGGTTGATGGCGCTCCACGGTACGAAGACGGCAAGCAGCAGCAGCACGAAGTTCTTGAATGCCGACAGGAAGTTCGAACTGGCGAAGATGGCGACCGCCACCGACAACGCCACGAAGGCGACGATGTAGGCTATGCGTGTCGCTTGCGAGATGCGCTCCTGACGGGTGAAGGCGCTGACGGTGGTCAGCATCGTCATTGAGCCACCGTAGGCATTCAGGCAGTTCACCGTCAGCTTGTTGGTGACGATGACGATGTAGGTCAGCAGCGCGGCCAGCCCGGCACCGGCCAGGTCGCCCATGAAACCAACCTGGTTCTGCAGGAACTTGCCGCCAAGCGCCGCCACGATGACACCAAAGCTCATGGCGATCTGCGCGCCGATCGCCGAGCCGAGAAGTGTTGACCAGAAGGTTGTTCTGCCTGGCGTTGCCGTGGGCAGATAGCGCGAATAGTCAGCAACATAAGGTGCGAAGGTCATCTGCCAGCCAGCGGCGAGTGCGACGGTGAGCAGGAAGGTGGCAACGCTGAAAGGCTTCTGGCCGAAAGCTTCGGCCACATTGTATTGCGAGAAGAGCTGTACTGCGAGATAGCCGAAGCCAAGGATGCCGACGACGGTAGCGATGCGGCCGATGACATGGATAAGTTTATAGCCCACCACCGCGACGATGATGGTGATGAGGCCGAAGACCACCATGCCGAAGGCCGGTGTCTGCACGCCGAACATCAGGTTGATCGCCTGGCCGGACAGAACTGTGCCGGTGGCCGCAAAGCCGAGATACATCAAAACGGTGAGGATCAGCGGGAGCGCCGCACCCTTCACGCCGAACTGCGCCCGGCTGGAGATCATCTGCGGCAGGCCGAGACGCGGGCCCTGCGCTGAATGCAGCGCCATCACCGCGCCGCCGAGCAGATTGCCGATGGCAAGGCCGATGATCGCGGTCAGCGCCTCCGCACCGAAAACGATGGACAGGGCACCGTCGACTACGGCCGTGATCTGCAGGTTCGCTCCGAACCACAGGGTGAACTGATTGAAGGGCGAACCGTGCCGCTCGCCTTCCGGAATTCTATCGATCGTGCGCCGCTCGGCCACGCCGGTTGATGCCGCTGCCATGATTTCCTCCTCCCGAGAGTCGGTCTTTGATCCATTTGAGATATGATATGTATATACATAGCGGGGCGGGTGGTGAGTCAAGAGTGAGCGCTCTGGTTGTGTTTTCCCGCCATTTGTAAGGGACGATCCGTCGCGTCACGGTCGATGCACTGAAATATTCATTTCACTCGAAGGCTTGCACGACTTTCTTGTTGAAGATGCGGGTTTCCGTTCCTCCCGGCCCGATCTCGCGGATTCTGGGCCTCAGACCGCTTGCCATGAGGCCAACGCTTGCCGGTTGCGTGAGACGCGCCGAGCCGCTACCCGTTCGATGCGAAATCGAAGCGAGGATTCCATGGCCAATCCGGTTCTGGTCGAGGTGTTGCGCGGCGCCGTGGTGGAAAGTGCCCACCGTGGTGCGGTGGCGGTGGTGGATGCAGACGGCAAGACGGTGCTGGACATCGGCAACACCGCCCATCCGGTCTTTCCGCGGTCGGCAGTCAAGGCGATCCAGGCGCTGCCGCTGGTCGAGAGCGGCGCTGCCGACGCCTACGGCTTCGGCAACCGCGAGCTGGCACTGGCTTGCTCGTCGCATTCCGGCGAACCCATGCATGTCGAGCTCGCTGCCGCCATGCTTGCCAAGGCCGGGCTTGATGCCAGCGCACTGGAATGCGGCTCGCACTGGCCGTCCAATCATCACGCCACGGTCGAACTCGCCCGCAATGGCGGTGAACCCAATCCCTTGCACAACAACTGCTCCGGCAAGCACGCAGGTTTCATCTGCACCTGCTGCCATTCCGGCATCGACCACCGTGGTTATGTGGCAGCAGGTCACCGCATGCAGGAGATGATCAAGGAAGCGATGGAGGCGGTGACGGGCGCTGCGCACAGCGCTTCCCATTGCGGCACCGATGGTTGTTCGATTCCGACCTACGCCGTGCCGTTGCGCAGTTTCGCGGTGGGTTTCGCCAAAATGGCAACCGGCAACGGCTTCGGGCCGGAACGCGCCAAGGCAGCAAGGCGGCTGATCGAGGCCTGCATGGCCGAGCCGTCCCTGGTCGCCGGTACCGACCGCCTGGATACAAGGCTGATGCGGGAAGCGCCGGGACGTATCTTCGTCAAGGTCGGCGCCGAAGGCGTGTTCTGCGCCGCCTTGCCGGAACTTGGCTTGGGCATCGCGCTGAAATGCGACGATGGGGCAGAGCGGGCCGCAGGTGTGATGATCGCCGCCGTGCTGGCGAAGCTTCTGCGGGCCGACGCCGAACTGGCGGTGAAGCTGGTCGAATTCGCCAATCCGCCAGTGGAAAGCCGCCTCGGGGCCAGGGTCGGCCTGCTGCGCCCGACCGCTGCGCTGGTTTGACGCTTGAGCGTTTCCGTTTTCACGGAAACGCTCTAACTTTCTATTTTTACGCAATTCCGGACGGAAAACCGTTACACACTTTTCCTGGAATTGCTCTAGCTCACCCGGTTCCGTTCCACGGTGAGATGTGCGTACCCGGCATTGCCGATTTCGGCGAGATCGGCAGTTATCGGCTCCGCCCAGCGCTTGCCGATGATGGCGCCATGCAGCACGTCCTGCAGCACATTGTCGGTGATGATCGTTGGCCCAGCGCCGTCGACGACGCTCACCGCAATGCCGATGCCGGCCTTGCGCACCACATTGCCGGTGGCCACCACATTGCGCAGGTAAGGGCCCCAGCCGAGCTGCATGCCGCATTGCGGCGCGTTTTCAATCACATTGCCGGTCACCGTGGTGTCGGCCTCTACGCCGATGCCGATGCCGAATCCGCCGACTTCCGCCGGATACGGACCGGTGGTGGAAAGATTGCGCACGATGTTGCCGCTGCAGGTCGCCATGCGGCCGCCTTCGTTGAAATTGACGATCGCAATGCCGTTGGCCGCACCGTCGACGACATTGTTGGCGATCGCAGCGCCCTCGAAGGTGAACTCGGCATAGAGCGCCGTTTCGCCGGAGCGCAGGCAGCTGTTGCCAACGATCTGCGCGTTGGAGCCTGAATTGGCGCGGATCGCCGAAAAGGCGCAGTCGCTGACGATGTTGTTCGTGATCAGGACGCCGCCGGCGCGAAACACATTGATGCCGTTGCCGTTCTGGCCGGTGCCGCCATTGCGCGCGCCGATGCGGGATATGCGGTTTCCGCTCACCATGGTGCCGTCGTCGCCGATTTGCCAGCGATGCACCAGGATGCCGCCATTGGCGCAGTCGGTGACGGCGTTGGCGCTGATCGCCAGGCCGCCGGCATCGACCGACCAGATGCCGGCGTCCGCCGCACCTGTGATTGTACAGCGCTCGATGCGCCCGGCTGCGCGTTGCAACGCGATGCCGTTCTTGGAGGCGTCGTTCACCTGGCAGTCGTCGATCGCCAGGACCTTCACCGAGCGCAGGTCGAGAAGGCCGGAGACGTTTTCGCCGAGATATTGTTTGGCGCCATCGAAGACCAGGCCCGAAAACGCGATGTGGTCGGCATTCTCGGCAGACAGGAACGGCCCGCCGCCGCCGTGGATGAGGCGGGTGGCACCGGCAATGCCGCTGAGCCGCACGCGTGGCGGCAAAACGAGACCGGAAACGATATAGGCGCCGGGCGGCAGCAGGATTGGCTGATTGGCGTCGCTGGCGGCCTTCAGCATCTTGGCGAAGGCATCACTCTGGTCGTTGGTTGCGCCTGGCCGCACGCTGTAGGCGGCAGGGTCGATGCCTGCTTTTGCTGGAGATGGCTTCGCCGCCGTTTGCTTGGCCGCGCCCGCCATATCCGCCATCAGGCCAAGCCCGGTAGCGCCAGCGGCAAGGCCGAGAAGGCGGCGTCTGTTCAGCATTGGCACAATTCTTCTCCTGGCTCGTCGAGCATGAACCGTGCCATGCCGAAATAGGACTTGCTAGATGGGCGGCTGAAAGAGGTGGGCACAGACCTTGCAGTTATCCCTGATGCCTCCACCCAGCTATCAAGCTTGTTAAGCTGGCAGGCAGGCCCTAAATTCTCTTTATGAGCAGAGCTTTCACCCGCGAAGAAGACAGCGAAAACGCCATCGCCGGCATCGGCGAGCGGCCGGTCAGTCCGCACCGCAACCTGGTCACCCCGGATGGCCTGGCGATGATTGATGCCGAAGTGGCGTCCTTGCGTTCGGCATTGGCCAACGCCGAGGCGGCAAGCGACCGTGAGCGCATCGCGCTGGTTTCGCGTGACCTGCGCTATTGGAACGCCCGGCGCGAAAATGCCGAACTCTCCGTTCCCGAGCTGGACGGCAGCGTCGCGCGCTTCGGCATGAGCGTGACGCTGGAGGACGAGGCGGGCAAGAAGGTGACGTGGAAGATCGTCGGCGAGGATGAAGCCGACCCCGCCAAGGGTTCGATTTCGCATGTTTCGCCCATGGCGTTGGCAATGTTCGGCAAAAGCGTTGGCGACACGGTGGCGGTCAATGGCCGGGAATGGGAACTCGTCGGGCTGCAGCAATAGAGTGTTTCCGTTTTTCACGGAAACGCGGAACGCTCTAACTCTTTGTTTTTAAGCAATTCCGGACGGAAAAGCGTTACACACTTTTCCTGGAATTGCACTAGCCGATCGTCGAAACCATCGGCCGCCGCCCATGCAGCCATGCTTTAGTCGAGAAGCCTGTCTACCAACCGTTCCGCGGCCTCCGGGATCACAGTGCCCGGCGGGAAGATTTCGGCGGCACCGGCTTTCAGCACAGCGTCGAAATCCTGCGGCGGGATGACGCCGCCGGCAACGATCAGCATGTCTTCGCGGCCGAGCTTCTTCAGCACGGCTTTCAATTCTGGAACCAGTGTCAGGTGACCGGCAGCAAGCGAGGAGACACCGACGATGTGGACGTCGTTCTCCACCGCCAGCTTGCCAATCTCTTCCGGCGTCTGGAACATGGCGCCGACAGTCACGTCGAAGCCGAGATCGGCAAAGGCGGTGCCGATCACCTTCTGGCCGCGATCGTGGCCGTCTTGCCCAAGCTTGGCGACCAGGATGCGTGGCTTGGCGCCGTGCTTCTTTTCGAAGGCGGTAATCTTGTCCTGCAGCCGGTCGACTTCCGGGTTTTCGCCGAGCGCCGCACGGTAGACGCCGGAAATCATCAGCACGGAGGCGACGTGGCGTCCGAAGGCTTTTTCCAGTGCCAGCGAGATTTCGCCGACAGTCGCTTTGGCGCGGGCGGCGCGGATCGCGAACTCCAGCAGGTTGCCGTCGCCCTGTGCTGCCTTTGACAGATCGTCGAGCGCGGTTTCGACGGCGCTGACCTCGCGCGTCCCTTTCAGTTGCTGTAACTTCGACAGCTGTCTTGCCCGCACTTCGGCATTGTCGATCTTCAGCACGTCCACTTCGATGTCACGCTCTGGGCGGAAGGCGTTGACGCCGACCAGCACCTGCGCGCCGGAATCGATCCGGGCCTGTGTGCGCGCCGCGGCTTCCTCGATGCGCAGCTTCGGAATGCCCTTTTCGAGCGCCGCTGCCATGCCGCCCAGCTTTTCCACTTCTTCGATATGGGCACGGGCGCGTGTCGCAAGCTCATGCGTCAGTCGTTCGACATAAGCCGAGCCGCCCCACGGATCTATGATGCGAGTGGTACCGCTTTCCTCCTGCAGGATGATCTGCGTGTTGCGGGCAATGCGCGCCGAATGGTCGGTCGGCAGGGCGAGTGCCTCATCGAAGGAATTGGTATGCAGCGATTGGGTATGGCCTTGCGTGGCCGCCATCGCCTCGATCATCGTGCGCATGATGTTGTTGTAAGGGTCCTGCGCCGTCAGCGACCAACCGGAGGTTTGGCTGTGGGTGCGTAGCGACAGCGAACGCGGGTCCTTGGGCGCAAAGTTCTTCTCGATGAGTTCCGCCCAGAGCAGGCGCGCCGCGCGCAGCTTGGCGACTTCCATGAAGAAGTTCATGCCGATCGCCCAGAAGAAGGAGAGCCGCGGCGCGAACTTGTCGATGTCCAGACCGGCGGCGACGCCGGCACGTACATACTCGATGCCGTCGGCAATGGTGTAGGCGAGTTCGAGGTCGGCCGTCGCGCCGGCTTCCTGCATGTGGTAGCCGGAGATCGAGATCGAATTGAACTTCGGCATGTTTTGGGACGTGTAGGAAAAGATGTCCGACACGATCCGCATCGAGGGTTTCGGCGGGTAGATGTAGGTGTTGCGCACCATGAACTCTTTCAGAATGTCGTTCTGAATGGTTCCGGCGAGATCTTTCTGCGAAACGCCTTGTTCTTCGGCCGCAACGATATAGAGCGCCAGGATCGGTAGCACGGCGCCGTTCATGGTCATCGAAACGGTCATCTCGCCGAGCGGGATGCCGTCGAAGAGCTGGCGCATATCGAGGATGGAATCGATGGCCACACCCGCCATGCCGACATCGCCGGCGACGCGCGGATGGTCGCTGTCATAGCCGCGATGGGTGGCGAGGTCGAAGGCGATCGAAAGGCCCTTTTGGCCGGCGGCAAGATTACGCCGGTAGAAGGCGTTGGATTCCTCCGCCGTCGAGAAGCCGGCATATTGCCGGATCGTCCAGGGTTGCTGGACATACATGGTCGGGTAGGGGCCGCGCAGGAATGGCGCCAGGCCCGGATAAGTGTCGAGATTGCCGAGCTCCTTGAGGTCGGCCTGACCATATTGCCGCTTGACCGTGATGCCTTCCGGTGTTTCCCAGATGCCATCGGCCACACCGGATGGCGCACGCGGCGCCACCCAGTCCATGTTGCTGAAATCTGGGATCAAGCCGGGCCTCCGGCCACCAGGTCGTCACGAACCGGCGGCAGTGCTTCGCAGAATACCGTGCCATCGTTCGGCGCGGTCCTCGGTGTGGCGTCGAGTGTCTCCACCGTCTGTTCGGTCTTCAGCGGGTGCAGTGTGGTGCCGACGATAGTGCGTTCGCCACGGTGGTAGGCTTCCGCGCGCGCCTTGCGGGCTGCGGCGATGCGGCTTTGGATATGGCCATCTTTCAGACTGGGAAGTACGCCGCCTTCCTTTTCAATCTGCTGGAATTCCTTCCAGGCAGCCTGGCACAAATTGTCGGTAAGCGCTTCGATACCACCTGAGCCGAAACCCGGATCGCCGACGTGGTCGAGATGGCTCTCACGGGCGACGACGAGCTGCGTGTTGCGGGCGACGCGACGCGCGAAGGCAGCGGGCAGACCATGTGCGATGGTATGCGGCAGGATCGAGATCGAATCGGCACCACCGACGGCAGCCGCGAAACAGGCGATCGTCGAGCGCAGGATGTTGGTTTCCGGGTCGAGCGCCGTCACCATCCGGTAGGAGGTCTCGACATGCACGCTGGCCGGCGCCGGCTGGATCGAACTTGCCTCCAGCACACGCGTCCACAAGCGGCGCAGCGCCCTGATCTTGGCAATCGACAGGAACTGGTCCTGGTCGACGGAAAGCGCGAAGCCAATATGCGGCGCAGCGTAGATCAGCGCCTGCCGCGCCTCCTCGAACAACCGCAGATAAGACACTGCCGAAGCCAGCATAATGCCAAGTTCCTGCGCTTCGGTGGCGCCGGAATTGTGGAACACGCGGCCGTCAGCTTCGAGCAGCACGCCAGGCACATCCATGGCGAAGAAATGCGCCAGCGACTGCGGCATCGAGGCCTGCAGTGCCTCGATCGACATGCGCAGCCGGCCCGTGCCGGCGAAGATTGCTGCCGGGTCGATGCCGAAGGAGAGGTTGAGCCTCGCCGGATCGACACGACGCTTGGCCAGGAATGCGGTCAGCCAGTCGGCCATCGCGCGACTTGCCGGATGCACGTCGACGCGCAGATAGGTCTGGTCGAGCGGCACGCCTTCCAGCACGCGTTCGATCGTGTCGGGCTCATAGGGCAGGCCGTAGCCGAACGAGTTCGGTGCGCCTTCAAAGACCAATGACAGTCCTGTTGCGCCTTGCGCAATGTCTTCGGCTACCTGCAGGCGGGCCCGCTCGACATCAGGGTCGTCGACGCGCTGCGAGATGATCCAGGGCTTCAGCGGATTGGCGCGCAGGCTGTGCGCGCGGCCGGCCGCGCGCTCATACAGCGGGTCGATGCGGATGCCGTCTTCGGTTTGCGAAATCAGCTTCTCTTCGAAGGAGGCACCGGCCAAGGCCTTCTCGGCCAGCGCCAGCCAGCGCTGCCGTTGCGGATTGTCGGGTTCGCTCGGTTCGTCGATGGCTTTGCTGCCCATCACCTGTCCTCGTTTGCCGGCCGCATCAGCCACTTTCAAATCACTCTAAGGTCCATTGTCCTGCATCGCAATGCGGCCAATGTCGCAACGAAGTCACTAACGCCTTTGAATTTGGTGGTCGCGTTACTATACCTGCGTCGGGATAGGGTTTGTGACGATTTGCACAGCGGCTTTGCGGAGACGAGACATGGCTGACGAGACGAGCATCTTCCTGGGCGCCAGCCGCAAGCCGGACGACAGCTACCAGAAGCCGGAGAGCCTGCTGCTGCGCTATGGCAACCGCCATGGCCTTGTCACCGGTGCCACCGGCACCGGCAAGACCGTGACGCTGCAGATCATGGCCGAAGGCTTCTCCAACGCCGGCGTTCCGGTGTTCTGCGCCGACATCAAAGGCGACCTTTCCGGCATTGCGGCGGTGGGCGAGGCCAAGGACTTCCTGGTCAAGCGCGCCAAGGACGTGAAGCTCGACCCTTACGAATTCCAGGAATTCCCTGTCATCTTCTGGGACCTGTTCGGTGAGCAGGGCCATCCCATACGTGCCACGGTCTCCGAAATGGGGCCGCTGTTGCTGTCGCGGCTGATGAATCTCACCGAGGCACAGGAAGGTGTGATGAATATCGCCTTCCGTATTGCCGACGAGGAAGGCCTGCTGCTTCTCGACATGAAGGACCTGCAGGCACTGCTCGCCAACATTGCCGAGCGCGCCAACGAAATCGCCGCCCGTTTCGGCAACGTTACCAAGCTGTCCGTCGGTGCTATCCAGCGTTCGTTGCTCATCCTGGAGCAGCAGGGCGGCGCCAACTTCTTCGGCGAGCCAGCGCTGCGCATTCCCGACATCATGCGCACCACGCGCGACGGCCGTGGCGCCATCAACGTGCTGGCTGCCGACAAGCTGATGGCCAACCCGCGCCTCTACGCTACTTTCCTTTTGTGGCTGATGTCCGAGCTGTTCGAACAGCTCCCGGAAATCGGTGATCCCGACAAGCCGAAGCTGGTCTTCTTCTTCGACGAAGCGCATCTCCTGTTCGACGATGCGCCCAAGGCGCTGATCGACCGGGTCGAGCAGGTCGTGCGGCTGATCCGCTCCAAGGGCGTCGGTGTCTATTTCGTCACTCAGAACCCGCTCGATGTGCCCGAAACGGTGCTGGCCCAATTGGGCAACCGTGTGCAGCATGCTTTGCGCGCCTACACGCCGCGCGAGCAGAAGGCGGTGAAGACGGCGGCGGAAACCTTCCGTCCCAATCCCGATTTCGACTGCGCCAAGGCGATCACCCAGCTCGGGACCGGCGAGGCGCTGGTCTCGACACTGGAGGAAAAGGGCGTCCCGTCCATGGTCCAGCGCACACTTATCCGCCCACCGTCTTCTAGGCTTGGGCCGATCACCGCGGAAGAGCGCCGCAGGCTGATCGCCGAAAGCCCAGTCGCGGGTCAGTATGACGAGACCGTCGACCGCGAATCGGCCTTCGAGATGCTGCAGAAGAAGGCGGCCGAGGCGCAGGCCCCGCAGGAGGGCGGTTCAGGCTGGACATTACCGGATTTCGGCGGTGGCAGCCGCCAGCCTTCCGGCCAGCCGCGCGCGCCACGTCCGTCGAACCGGCAGACCGTTACCGAAGCCGCCATCAAATCTGTCGTGCGCTCGGTCGGCTCTTCGCTCGGCCGCGCCATCGTGCGCGGCATCCTGGGCAGCCTGTCGCGCCGGTAGTCCGTGGCGGGAGCAGGTTGCCGAGATGACCGTTGCACGCCGGCTCCTGCACACGGAGCGTCTCGTCCTGCGACCGACCGTTGCGGCGGATGCCGCGCGGGCATTCGAGATCCAGTCGGACTGGCAAGTGACGCGCATGCTGCGCATGGCGCCGTTTCCGCCCGATCGGCAGGAAATAGGCCGATGGTTCCTCGACCAGCCGCGCGAATGGGTTGCCGGCGAGGCCTACCGTTTCGCTGCGGAGCACGAAGGGCGCATGATCGGCATGGTCGACATCGACGAGATCGGCGACGGCGTCGGCAGCCTGGGCTATTGGTTCGATCGGACATCCTGGGGACGCGGCCATGCCTTCGAGGCGGCCCAGGCCGTCATCCGCTTTGCCCGTGAGGATGTCGGCTTCGCCGGGCTCAAATCCGGGCACGCGGCCGACAATGCCGCCTCTGGACGCGTTCTGGCGAAACTCGGCTTCAGCCTTGTCGATACCGTCCAGCTGTTTTCCCGCTCGCGCGGAGAAACAATTGATCAGCACCGCTACACCTTGAGGTTCCGAAGCTGACCGCCGCGCAGTCCTTTGCGTCGTGGTTCTCCCAAATTTTCATGATTTTTCGAAGATCGTATTCAGGAGCGCCGATTATGCTAGCCGTTAATGTTGGGGCGTCGGCGAATGCGACATGTAATTCTTTGCATAGCTGTGACTTGCAGCCTGACCCAGGCCGCAACGAGCGAGCCCCTGTCGCGCGAACGATGGGAGGGCCTCGGTAAAATCTATCGCGATCGGCCAATCCGTCGCCAGGAGATGGTCTCGAATTGCACGGCCATCATATTGGCCATGCCTAACCCTGATTTCATCAAGGAGATCGAGCAGAGATATGGTATGTCAGGCGCCAGGGCGGCCGCGCAATTCTGTGCTGACTACTATGAATCCATAGGTGATGGCAGCTTGAAATACGAAGACGTCTATGGCGAGACAGCGCCGCCCGCTCCGCCCGGACAGTGACGGCTCCTGCTCAACGACCCTGGTTGTGATCCAGCCGGAGCAGGTCGTTGGCTTCGACCCGTGCCAGTTCGAGCAGATAGGCCAGGACGCTGTGGCCGTCCCGCGCGGCGGTTTCATTGTGGGCACTGAGCAGGGCGCGTACATCCTCCAGCGATCTGCGCTGGTTTTCCGTGAGCATTCGCATCCGTTCCTCTCCGGGATTGGCTCATTTCGAATGCGTCGTATATGGCGGTTGTGCTTCTTCCCGAGCATACGGCAAATGCCGTATTTCGGCATGCCGACGCAACCGCAGCGAGAAAATGGTTAGCCTTTCCTCAATGGCCGCCTGGCTGTTCTGACCGCGTGCGCCTGATCGGGCTATCGCGTCGAGGCAACCGCTTCCGGCTGGCCATTCCCGGACAGGATCTGTGCTGTGCCCAGTATGGCGTTGCGGAACGCGTCGTCGAAACTCACGCCGCGCACCTGCCAGCGATAGTCCTTGCTGTTGGCAACAAGCCGCCAGTCGCCGACCCAGCCGAGTGCCTCCGCGCGCCAGGCCAATGTGCCTGCAACCGCCATGTCGCCACCCAGAACCTTCGCCGTGGTGGCCAGTGCTTCCGACTTCCTGGCCTCGGGAGGCTCGATGTCGCTTTCGCCGGGCAGCGCCACCGGCATTCCTGCCTGCCTCGCAGCCACTTCCAGGGCGGTGCGCATGTCGGCTGCTTGCGGCGCCTCGCTGTCCTTCGCCAGCGTGAAAACGCTGCCTTTCATCGGCTCTATGTCGAAAAATGCAATGATCTCGGGACGCGTTGTCCACGGCTTGCGGCCGAGTGAAGCCAGCAAGGCATCGATCTTGTCGGGAACAAAATCCGTGGTGAGATATTGTGGGCGGTCGTAGGTTCCCTGCTCGTCATGCGGCGGACGGTTGTTGAGCAGGTCGCGATAGCTGAAGTCCCTGACATAGTCGGCCGCGCGAGCGGCCATGCCGCCGACACGGGGATCGCCGGTCAGTCGCGGATCGCCGGACACCTTCACCAGCACTTCGGTGAGACTGGGTGCCAGAGCGCGTGCCCGGTTCGCGTCCCCAAAACCGTTGGTCACCGATTGCGCGCGGTAGAGCATAGCGCGCTCGATATCCGTCGCGTTGGCGCCATGGCTGGCCCCAAGCCCCGCCAGCAGAAAAGCAAACGTCAGTCCACGCATGCGCCAATCCTCCGCTACGTGGCAGCTTAGAACAGGATCTGGAAAATGCGCAGGCTTTTCGGACAAGCCTCAGGCAACAACGAAAAAGCCGCCATCCGGTTGGATGGCGGCTTTTTCAGCGTATTGCAGCTCGCTCTAGAACCACGAACGGCCGGCAGGGCCGATCAGGCGCGCCTCGGGCACGCCTTCATCGATCGGAATGCCCTGTTCGTCCGGGCCCGGTACAACCGGCCGGCCGACGACGTCGGTGACGATCACCTTGGCGCCGTTCTTGACACGGTCGTAGAGATCGATGACGTCCTGGTTCATCAGGCGTACGCAGCCCGACGACACCGACTTGCCGATGGAGCTCCATTCCGGCGAGCCGTGCAGACGGTAGAGCGTGTCTTCGCCGTTCTGGAACAGGTAAAGCGCGCGCGCGCCAAGCGGGTTCTTCAGGCCGGGCGGCATGCCGCCATTGTCGACACTGAATTTCCTCAGTTCCGGCTGCCGCTTGATCATTTCCTCGGGCGGCGTCCATTTCGGCCATTTGCGCTTCCACTGCATGACCGCGCTGCCGGACCAGGCGAAGCCAGCGCGGCCGAGGCCGACGCCATAGCGCAGCGCGCGGCCGCCTGGCAGCACCACATAGAGGAAGTGCGTGGAGGTTTCGACCACGACGGTACCCGGCTTCTCGCCGGTCGGATCGGGAACAACCTGGCGCAGGAACTGCTGATCGATCTTGCGGTAGGGGATCGCTGGAATCTCGTAATTCTCGTCCACCACCGGGCCGTACATCATTGCGTATTCCGGCAATATCGGATCCGGCGGCGGCGGTGGGGCTACCGGTGTTACCGGCGGCGGCTCCTGGGATACCGTGGTGCAGGCGGCGAGCGCTACCGACGCGGCACCGACCAGGGCGGTGTTCAGAAACCCGCGACGGGTCATCGAGAGGGCGGGTGGCGTCTTGATCATGATGGCCTTGGAATAGTTCGATATGTCGAAGAAAGCGTGAACGGGCGAAAACCCGCATGGTTGCTTCGCTTTTCAGTTGGCGCGATAGGCGTTTCTGAATCGGGCGGCAAGGTGGACAAAAAGAGGCGAGGCAGTGACAGGGCAACAACTGTTGCCGATCGGCAACGCCATTTTGGGGCCCTTCGCGGATGCGAAGGTAGATTCGCCAAGGTTTCGAACACGGCATGGCTTGCACGGCCCGACATTTGCTTCTGTCCGGGACCATCCGATCACATCTGCGTGACGATGTCGGCGAATGCGTGATGGTCGTTCCGCTGTGCTGGCCTTACCAAATCTGACCGATGCCGGTTGACGGGATCGTTGCCGCACGCCCAATCTCTCAGCCTTATCGCGGCAGGAAATGGGACGTGACGATGACTTTGGCGGCGGCAGCACTTTCAACCACATGGACTTTCGTCGATGGCGACTGGCATGAGGGCAATGTGGCGCTTGTCGGTCCGCGCAGCCATGTGTTCTGGCTGGCATCCAGCGTGTTCGACGGCGCGCGCTGGTTCGAGGGCGTCGCGCCCGACCTCGACCGTCATGCCGCCCGGGTCAACGCATCCGCGCTCTCGCTCGGGCTGAAGCCGACGAAAACGCCGGAGGAAATCATCGGCCTCACCTGGGACGGGTTGAAGAAGTTCGACGGCAAGACCGCCGTCTATATCCGGCCAATGTATTGGGCCGAACACGGCGGGTACATGGGCGTGCCGGCCGACCCGGAATCGACGCGGTTCTGCCTGTGTCTCTATGAAGCGCCGATGCTGCCGCCGGCGGGGTTTTCAATCGGCGTTTCGTCCTTCAGGCGCCCGTCGCTGGAAACCATGCCCACAGACGCCAAGGCGGGCTGCCTGTATCCCAACAATGGCCGCTCGATCCTCGAAGCCAAGGCGCGTGGTTTCGACAACGCGCTGGTGCTGGATATGCTCGGCAACGTCGCCGAGACTGGCTCGTCCAATGTCTTCATGGTCAAGGACGGCCATGTCTTCACCCCGGCTGCCAATGGCACCTTCCTTTCGGGCATCACGCGGGCACGCACCATCAAGCTGCTCGCCGATTATGGCTTCCGCACCACCGAAAAGACGCTGACGGTGAAGGATTTCCGCGAGGCTGACGAGATTTTCTCGACCGGAAACCACTCGAAAGTGGTGCCGATCACGCGTTTCGAGGATCGCGATCTGCAGCCGGGCCCTGTCGCCAAGAAGGCACGTGAGCTTTATTGGGATTGGGCCCATTCGACACCGCTGAATTGAGGGCCTGATGCGCGTCGCGATCTTACAGATCCGCTCCTTGCGCATCTGGCCTTCGATTTTGCGCATGTCGTTATCGCAAAACCGCTACACACTTTGGCGCGACATGCTTAGAAGATGGCCGGCGCTCCGTTTTTCGGAGTTGTCGCTGCCCGATCCGACCCTATCTTAGTTCGGTATCGACACTGATTTTTGCCACAAGGGAGTTTATCCATGGCCTTCGAATTGCCCGCCCTGCCTTACGATTATGAGGCGCTTCAGCCCTTCATGTCGAAGGAGACGCTGGAATATCATCACGACAAGCACCACAAGGCCTATGTCGACAACGGCAACAAGCTGGCTGCCGAAGCCGGTCTCGACAATCTGTCGCTGGAAGAAGTGGTGAAGCAGTCGTTCGGCAAGAATGCCGGTCTCTTCAACAACGCGGCCCAGCATTACAACCACGTCCACTTCTGGAAGTGGATGAAGAAGGGCGGCGGCGGCAACAAGCTGCCCGGCGCACTGCAGAAGGCAGTCGACAGCGATCTCGGCGGCTACGACAAATTCAAGGCCGACTTCATTGCCGCCGGCACCACCCAGTTCGGCTCCGGTTGGGCTTGGGTTTCGGTCAAGAACGGCAAGCTTGAAATTTCCAAGACTCCGAACGGCGAAAACCCGCTGGTGCATGGTGCGACCCCGATCCTCGGGGTCGATGTGTGGGAGCACTCCTATTACATCGACTACCGCAACGCCCGTCCGAAATATCTCGAGGCTTTCGTCGACAGCCTGATCAACTGGGACTACGTGCTGGAACTCTACGAAAAAGCTTGAAGACCGCTCGGAAACTCTGCTCGGGTGGCCATCTGACTTGCCGGAGCGAATTCCAAACAATCATCGAGATAGCGTTTTCATTTCGGAAAGCCCCGCCCCAGCGGGGCTTTTTGTTGGGGCGAAGGTTCAAAAATCCTTCCATGCGAACTTCGGGCCGAATTCAGTTCGAGTTTTCGCCGCCGAGTGCGGATGTGATAGCCCAGGTGAAACCGGCCGGAATGGTATTGCGGTGGTTCTTGCCCGACACCACCAGCGAACGGATGGTCAGACCGGGAAACCCGCGTCTCTTCAGGCGGGCCTCGAACGCCTCCATGTCACCGACCATATCCTTGGTATAGCCACCGCGGCTCGGATCGTAGCGGCTGATTTCATCGCCGCCGACATAGAGCAGTACGTTGGCCCGCAAATCGCTGTTGGCTTTGGCATAGTCATCCTCGATCCTCCAGATGACGTGATCGGCGAACCAGAAGGACGCGCTGCCGAGAAGGTAGGTTCCGAACAAATCGGGTTGCGTCAGCAGGATGTGGGCGCCCAGGAGGCCACCATAGGAATGGCCCCAATAGAGGCGTCGGCCAGGGTCCACGCGATAATGGCTCTCGACATAGGGAATTACGGTCTGGCCGAGATAGCGTTGATAAGCCTGCGCGCCGCCATAGGCGGTATCGCCGGGCTTGAGCGGCACTGGCGTGTAGTCCCGTTTACGGCTTGCTTCCAGATTTTCGCCCTCGCCATAGGAGAGACCGACGATGATGGGTTCCTGCTCCAGGCTGCCTTGGCTGTAGAGCGCTTTAACCAGACAGGGCAGGCGCGGCATCGCGCGGCCACCGTCGGCGAGATAAAGGACCGGGCGATGCTTCGAAGTGTCAGCGTCATAATCCGATGGCAGGCTGACCTGGATGTCATAAGACCGTCCGGAAGTCGGATCGGGCACGGATCGGGTTTCGATGTCGCCCAAGGCACAGGAGCGCATTTCCCTCGCCTGGGGCCCAGCAGCCGCTGGCGCAATGCCCGCATAGAACAGGACGATCAAGGCTAAGGCGTGCGCCCGCAGCATAGCAACCAGCAAAGTCGATACTCCGATCGTCATGCCATGAATGAATCCCAACACCGTAGGTGATGCAGGGAAACCCGACAACACTCCGTCGACGGTCGCCCGGTCAAGCGTGTTCAAAAGAAGTTCAGAACTGCGCGGGTGGATATTCGGGAATTTTTACGCCACCTTGGCCGTTGTCCGCAGGCATATGCCT
This sequence comes from Mesorhizobium loti, assembly GCF_002858745.1. Lineage (GTDB taxonomy): Bacteria > Pseudomonadota > Alphaproteobacteria > Rhizobiales > Rhizobiaceae > Mesorhizobium > Mesorhizobium loti_F. The sequence goes on from NZ_PJRO01000004.1 coordinate 386,006, forward strand.
CAAATTTTCAATCACGGAGCCCACGGAATGAGAAAGCTAGTCCTCGCCATCTCAATGCTCGCCTTCGCTGGTTCGGCAGCATTCGCCGACCCGATCGCCGACCGCGAGGCTTCGATGAAGGAGCGCGGCAAGATCGTCGGCGGCCTCTCCAAGGTCGTCAAGGGTGAGGAGGCTTTTGACGCGGCAGCGGTGCTGGAACAGTTGAAGGCGCTGGAAGCCAACGCCGATAAATTCGACGTCGCGGCCCTTTTCCCTGCCGGCAGTGACCAGGGCAAGACCGAGGCCTCGCCCAAGATCTGGGAAGACATGGCCGGCTTCAAGGCCGCAGAGGACAAGTTTCTGGCCGATGCGAAGGCAGCCGTTGCTGCGGCTCCCGCCAATGTCGAGGCGCTGAAGGAAAGCTTCGGCAAGGTAACTGCCAATTGCGGCGGTTGCCACAAGGTCTATCGCCTGAAGAAGAGCTGACCCGATGCGGGGAAAGATAGCCGGCGCCGTCATGGCGCTGGCTGCTTTGGCCGCAGGCATCGGCTGGTGGCTGTCTGAACCGGTCCGGCTGACCGCTGGCGATGTTCTGGAGCTTGGCCAGGGCGATGCCACGCGAGGCAAGCGTATTTTCTATGCCGGCGGCTGTACCTCCTGCCATGCGCGGCCGAAGGCGGAAGGCGAAGCCAGGCTGGAACTTGTCGGCGGGCTCGAACTGAAGACTGAGTTTGGCACCTTCGTTGCGCCGAACATTTCGCAGGACAAAGCCGATGGCATCGGCGCCTGGTCGATGGAAGACTTTGCCAACGCGATGATGCGTGGCGTCTCGCCAGCGGGCAAGCACCTCTATCCGGCGTTTCCCTATACATCCTACGCCCGCATGAAGCTGTCGGATGTCGCCGATCTCTATGCCTTCCTGAAAACCTTGCCGGCGGTGCCGGGCAAGGCTGCTGCCCCTTCGCTCTCTTTCCCCTTCAACGTCCGGCGTGGCATCGGTTTGTGGAAGCAGCTTTATCTGGACAGCAGTCCGGTGGTCGTGCTTGCCGCCGATGGCCTGCCGGACGTGCTCGCCGGCCGCTACCTGGTCGAAGGACCTGGCCATTGCGGCGAATGCCACACCCCGCGCGACATGTTTGGCGGCACAAAAAAGGGCGAATGGCTCGCCGGCGCAAAGGCGGCGGAAGGCGGTGGTGTCGTGCCGAACATCACCGGCGGGGAGGGTGGTATCGGTGACTGGTCGGCTGCCGACATCGCCAACTATCTCGAAACCGGCTTCACGCCGGAATTCGATTCAGCCGGCGGCGCCATGGCCGACGTGCAGGAAAACATGGCTAAACTGACACCGCAGGACCGTGCGGCGATCGCGGCATATCTGAAGGCCATTCCAGCGCATAAGGATGGATATCCAGCGCCTAAGCCGCAGAGCTAGAGGCCTTCGACGGTGCCCTCAAGGAAAAAGGTTCTCGCCAGCGGTTGCCCCGCCATTATGCGCCGGCGGGGCAAGGCAAGGTTCATCCGCGCGGCTGCAGTAGCGCCAGGACAACCGTTACCCCTGCGAGAATGGCGGTAAGGGTCAAAGGCGCCGAAGCGCCGTAAGTGTCCACGATATAGCCGCCGACAACCGCGCCGGTGGTGATGGCGACCTGAAAGGAGACGACCATCAGGCTGCCGGAGGCCTCCAGCGCGTCAGGCGCCGCACGCGACAGATTGGTCGGTAACACGACCGGCGCCATGCCGAAGGCGAAGCCCCAAAGCGTGACGAAACCGAAGGCGACGCCGATATGCGCGCCCCATAACACCAGCGCAAGCGCGGCGAGCCCCATCAGGATCGAGGTGGTAACCAGAGCCATGCGGATATTGGCGTCCGCCATGCGTCCGCCGGCAACGTTGCCGACCACGGCGGCGATGCCAAATCCGAGCAGCGCCAGCGCGATCGGTCCCGTGCCGAGCAGCGTCACCTTCTCAAGGAACGGGCGCACATAGACCGAACCCGCGAAATGCCCGGTCATCAGCACCAGGATAGCCAGCATGCCGAACTGGATGCCGCGCCGGCGTGTCAGCCGAAGCACGTCGGCCAAGCTGTTGCTGGCGGCCGCCGGCAGGGTCGGCAGGCTGATGAATTGCAGCACCATGGCAAGTGCAGCGAGCCCTGCCGTCATCGCCATGGCGACACGCCAGCCCAGCCAGTCGCTGATCAGCGCGCCGAGCGACGGCGCCGCGATGGTGGCCAGCGAGACGCCGAGAGTGACGATGGCCATGCCCCGGCCGGTCGCGTTAGCGCCAACCAGCCGCGCCACGACGGCGACCGACAGCGCCCAGAAGGCGCTGATCGAGATGCCCAGCCCGGCGCGACCCAGCAACAGCAGCCAGAAGTCCGTTGCCAGTGCCGAAAGAATGTTGGAGCCGATCGCCAGCGCGCTCAGGCTGATCAGCACCGTCTTGCGGTTCAATTTGCCGATGAGAACGTTGCTCAGCAGTGCTGCCACGGCGCCGACCGAGGCGGTGGCGGTGACGACTTGCCCGGCCGTTCCCTCGCTGATGCCCAGGTCGCGCGCCATGGGTGTCAAAAGGCCCGCCGGCAGGAATTCTGCCGACACCAGCGCGAAACTGGTGGCGGCCATCGACAGAACGGCAAGCCAGGTCGTGGCGCTCCAGGATGTTTCGTCCGACGCGTCCGGTTCGATAGCTATCGCGGCGCGATCAAGCGATAGGGTTGTGTCCGTCATATGAAGGTCTCCAAGGTTTGGAGCTCTTCATAAACAAGCCTTTTAGGATGATCTGTATCTTAAAATCCGAATTCCATGTCTATTCGTCCGGAAATTGTGCGCCGCACAACGCCAGGCGAGACGTTGGTGATGCGTTTGAATGCACGGGCGAAGGAGGCTTCTGACTCATAGCCCAAGCGGGTGGCGACTTCGGCGACCGAAAGATCGCCCTGTCCCAGCAATTCCTTCGCGAGCTGCATGCGCAGGCGAGCCAGATAGTGCGCCGCGCCTTCGCCAAGGATGGCGCTGAAGCGCTCCGCGAAAACCGAGCGCGATTGGCCAGCCAGGCCGGCGAGACTTTCCAGGGTCCAGTTATGGCCGGGGTCGCGGTGCATCGCCACAAGCACTCGTCCGATATGGGGGTCGCGAATGGCCGCGAGCCAACCGGTGGTCGAGCTGTCATGGCATTTGACCCAGCAGCGTATCAGCCGGGCGGTAAGCAGGTCGGCCATGCGCGACAATATCGTGGCGCCGCCCATCTTGGGATGGCATGCCTCCTGTGCCATGGCCTCCAGCAGGGGACTGACGATCGGGTCGTTGGCGGCCACATCGCAGCCTTTGATCATAACAGGCATCAGGCTGATCAGCGGGTGCAGGGCATAGGCTCCCAACGCCATCGAGCCACAAAATAACACGCTGGCGGCGCCTTCGCCCTGCTGCACCACTTCACAGACATTGCCGCCATGCTGGGTCACCTCGCAACTCGTCATGCAGTTGCCGGTAACTTCCGGCGAACTGGCCAGGCGGTGCTCGACGCCTTGTGGCAGCAGCACGAGATCGCCCGCGCGCAATTCCTGCCAGCCCTCGGCCTCGGTGTGCACCCAGCACGGCCCGTCACTGACAAAGTGAAACCGCAGCAAAGGTTGCTGGGGAAAGGTGATGCTCCATGGATGCCGCAGCTCGCAACGGCCGTAGCTGACGCCGCTCAGCCGAAAATCCTGGAGGATTTGGCTAAGCGCGTCTGTCGGGACAGATGGCGGCGACGATTTGGACGAATAGTGAAGCATTTGGCTATTCTATAGGCCAATCGTCCGGGCGGCAAGCCGGCTGCTACGCGGTCTGCTTGCCCGTTACCTTCAGCGCGAACGCGTAGTTCAGCGCGACCTCCTCCAGCCGCGAGAAGCGGCCCGAGGCGCCCGCATGCCCAGACTCCATGTTGATCTTGAACAGAACCGGATTGCTGCCGCTTTTCAGCTCCCGCAGCCTCGCCACCCACTTCGCTGGCTCCCAATAGGTGACGCGAGGGTCGGTGAGTCCGGCGACGGCCAGGATCGGTGGATAGTCTGCAGTGCCCACCTTGTCATAAGGCGAATACGCCGCGATCGTCCTGTAGTCCGCTTCCGAGGCAATCGGATTGCCCCATTCCGGCCATTCCGGTGGTGTCAGCGGCAGGGTCTCGTCGAGCATGGTGGTCAGCACGTCGACGAACGGCACCTCGGCCACGATGCCGCCGAAAGCCTCCGGTGCCATGTTCGCGACCGCCCCCATCAGCATACCGCCGGCCGAGCCGCCTTGTGCCACGATGCGATCGTGGCTGGTATAGCGTTCGGCCACCAGGTGGTGGGCGACGGCGATGAAATCCTTGAAGGTGTTCATCTTGTAGGCGCGCTTACCGTCCTCGTACCAGGCGTAGCCCTTGTCCTTGCCGCCCCGAATATGAGCAATCGCATAGACGAAGCCGCGATCGACCAGCGACAGGCAATTGGTGTTGAACGAGGCGGGGATGGTGATGCCGTAGGAACCGTAGCCGTAAAGCAGGCAAGGTGCTGAGCCGTCGATTGCCGTGTCGCGATGATGGATCAGCGACACGGGAACCAGTTCGCCATCATGTGAAGGCGCCATCACCCGGCGCGTGATGTAGTGGCTGGCGTCATGGCCCGACGGCACCTCCTGCGTCTTCAGTAGCGTGCGCTGCCGTGTGCGCATGTCGTAGTCGAACACCTGCGCCGGCGTCGTCATCGACGAATAGGAAAACCGCACCACCTCGGTGTCGTATTCGTAGGAGCCCGACAGGCCGAGCGAAAACGCTTCCTCGGCGAAGGAGATCAGATGTTCCTCGCCACTTGCCCGTTCGCGCACGACAATGCGCGGCAGTCCATCCTTGCGCTCCAGCCGCACCAGATAGTCCTTGAAACCGATGACCGAGAGGATAAGTCGGCCCGCTTCATGCGGAACGACTTCCCTCCAGTTTGTCCTGACGGGATCGTGCACGGGAGCGGTCATGATCTTGAAGTCTTTGGCACCGTCGGCGTTGGTCAGGATGAAGAAGACATCGCCGCCTTCCTCCAGGTCGTATTGCAGCCCGCTTTCGCGCGCCGCAATCAGTTTCGGTTCGGCCGTCGGATCGTTGGCGGGCAGCAGCCTGTATTCCGATGTTTCGTGATCGTTGATCCCGATCATGATCCACTCATTGCTGCGCGTTCCGCCGACACTCATGAAGAAACCGGGATCCTGTTCTTCATAGACAAGCCGATCTTCTTGTTCGTCGCTGCCGATCGCATGGTAGAAAGTCTTGGAAGGGCGATGGTTGGCATCCAGCCTGGTGTAGAAGAAGCCGCTGTTATCCTGGGACCAGACGCCGCTACCACCTGTGTCCGCGATACGGTCGGCAAGGTCGTTGCCCGTGGCGATATCTCGCACGAGCAGCGTGTGGAACTCCGAGCCCTTGTCGTCGAAGGACCAGAGCAGCTTGTTGTGGTCTGAAGAATGGTCGACGCCGCCGAGGCGGAAATACGCCTTGCCCTCCGCCTCCAGATCGCCATCGAGCAGGATTTGCTGCTCGCCGCCATCCCTTGGCATGCGGAAATAGCGCGGCTGTTCGCCGCCAAGCTTGAAGGAGGAGCCGTAGGCGAACGGACCGTCCTTCATCGGCACGGAGGAATCATCTTCCTTGATGCGCCCCTTCATCTCGGCAAAGAGTGCCTTCTGCAGCTCCGTGGTGTCCGCCATCAGCGCCGACTGGTAGGCATTCTCGGCCTCCAGGTGAGTGCGAATCTCGGGTGCAAGTACCGATGGATCCTTGAAAACTTCCTGCCAGTTGTCCGCTCTCAGCCAGGCATAATCGTCGGTTCGGGTAATGCCGTGGTGGGTATCGGAACGGGGCTGCTTTTTGGCCCGTGGTGCCGCGGCCGATGGGAAGATCGCTTTTCGGGTCATCCGTGTCTCTGCGCTGTAGAATCCAAGGTTCGACTGAACACGCTGGCCGGCTTCCGTACAAGGGGCGGCGGGCGCTTTGATCACCGACGATGGCATCGGGGTCTCTGCGGCAAGGACATCTGCCTGTCGGAGGACCTTTGGTCGACACTTTCGAAATATTTGAAGAAATTCTGCAGGAGTGTCGTTGATTAGGCCTAGGGGAGAATGTGAAATGTGTACGTAGTACGAAAAATATCCAGCCGTCCAAGAATATTTGCTTGCTTAGTATTTATATAGTCAGAGGATGAATTGACTTACTTGCCTATCAAGTCCATTAAGGCTGCGTGACACGACTCATGGGCGCGCCCTGTTGAGAATCGTGCGGCGCCCTCTCAAGAATGGGCAAGACTTAACTCTCGTTGGGACCAGAACGATATGGATATTGCCGAAACTCCCCCTCGAAATAGCGATATGCTGATCGAACTCACGGCGGACGTCGTTGCCGCCTATGTCAGCAACAATCCTGTTCCTGTTGGTGAACTGCCTAATCTGATCGCCGATGTTCACGCTGCCTTGGGCAGGGTGGGCGGAACGGTGGAGCAGCCCCCCGCTGACAAGCAGAAGCCAGCAGTCAATCCAAAGCGTTCAGTTCATGACGAATACATTGTCTGTCTTGAGGACGGCAAGAAGTTCAAGTCGCTCAAGCGCCACCTGATGACCCATTACGGGCTCACTCCGGACCAGTACCGTGAGAAGTGGGGCCTGGATGCCAGCTACCCGATGGTAGCGCCAAATTATGCGGCCGCTCGCTCGCAGCTTGCCAAGAAGATGGGTCTCGGTCGTAAGCGCAAGGGTCGCTGAGTAGAATTCTTCGATTCTGGAAGTATCTCTTTTGAGTATACTTCAAGGTCTTTGTTGTCGAACGGCGCCTTCGGGCGCCGTTTTGCTTTTTGGCTTATTCGCTTTGTGTTCCATGTCGCCGCGGACGCTCGATGTTCGAGGCGCCGCCGCGCATGCTTTTTCATTGGGGTATTATCGACCGCGGACTGCCAGATCCGCGGGGAAACTTATGTGGCCGGTGTCAGCGCCGCCTCGGCATCATACTTGATGCGCTTGACCATCGAACGCAGTCCATTGGCTCGCTGCGGAGAAAGATGTTCGTCCAGTCCCAGCGCCTTCAGCGTCGCTTCTGCATCGGTCTTGAGGATTTCGCTGGAACGGCGGCCCGAAAACAGCGCCAGCATGATGGCGACAAGCCCGCGCACGATATGCGCATCGGAATCGCCCTGGAATGTCAGGACAGGGTCCGCATCGCTGTTGCGTTCGGTGGTCAGCCACACCTGACTGACGCAGCCTGGCACCTTGTTGCCGGGCACGCGTGCACTGTCCGGAAATTCGTCCAGGGACTCACCCAGTTCGATGACATAGCGGTAGCGGTCCTCCCACTCGTCGAGCAGGGAGAAGTCGTCGCGGATGGCGTCGATCTTTGTGGTCATGCAGGCGATATAGTCACGACGCTCGATACAGTCACGGAAAAAGAAAAACCGCGGGCGCCGAGAGGGAGGCAGCCCGCGGTGATGCCGAAGGTCGGCAAGGGGATATCAAAGCGTAGAAAGGCAGGGTGTGTCGTGATCAGTTGTTCGGATCGGGGCGTGCCGACGGGGTCGGGATGACGCTGCCCGTGATCGTGGTCTGATCGGTGGCGGGAACAGTCTCGGCTGGCCGTGCCACCTGCTCGGCAGGCTGCTCGTCGAGCATGTCTGCGGCGATACGGGCGGTTTCCTTTGCACGCGCGCCGATGGTGTGCATGGCCGCTTTACCGGTTTCGCAGACATCGGGCTTGCGTTCGCACATGCCGGCGATGTCGCCGACGGCGTCGCGTGCGGCCAGCAATGCCTGGATCGGATTGACACTCTCGCGGCTCTGTTCACCCGAGCCGATGCCGAATGGCAATGCGAGCAGTACCAGCGAGAACCAGAAAGCGGCTCTGAGCAGAAAGAACATGATGTGACCCTCTCTCGTTGCGACCGGACCGCGCATCGTTGTGCCGCGATCTCGTTTGAATGATCCTGACACAGTCGCGCAAAGGACGGCTTGCAGCCTAACCGAGAATTTTCTTCAAATTTTAGACGACCTGGTAACGAATGATTTTCGATTTAGGAAAAGCTAAAATGCGGGCGTTTCCGTTAGGGCAACAATAACCATCTAACTATCTGTCTTTGATTGTCTTTTTTGACATCTTTCCAACGGTGCGGGAAAACGGGCGTCCAATCCGCAAATTGACCGGCTAACCGCGTGTTTACCATGACCACAATCGGCTGGGCATGATGGCTGTTGGATGCCGATATTCGCCGCCGAGGTGTCGTTGTTCGGCTGCGTTTTATTCATTCCTTAAACGCTGGATGCGAGTTTCAGACCAACCAAAAGTGATCTGCAAAGCAGACAGTCGAGAGTGCGTTGCGTTGAATTCTGTTGCGACCCGATACGCTGACTTGCCCGACGCCGTAGCCGCTGGCTGCGAGCGCCTCGTGCACACGTCCGTCGTCGATCCAATGGTGCGCCGCATGCAGCGTCGCTTCATCGGCCTTATGCTTGCGGCGCCTTTCCTCGCAGCGAGCATGGCGGTGGTGCTGGTCACGGCACGGCTCGGCGCCGCCGTGACGGTGGCCACCATCTTCGCGGTTTTCGGCCTCTCCTGGTTCATGGCGCTGCTGGTTGCCGCTACGGGCCGGCTGATGCCATCTGCGGGCGCCGCACTCGGCATTGCATCGATTGGCCTGGCGAGTTTGATTGCAGCAGGAGGCGGGCTTGCCTCGCCGCTGCTCGTCCTGGCACTGGTCCTTCCTGTGGAATCCTTCTTTGTCGGTGGCCGGCGCCGTGCTTTGGGCATTGGTGTTGTCGCGGCCCTTGCCGCGGTTGTCCTTCAGTTCGCGCTGGCCCCTCTGCTCCCGGCGGCATCACCGGCGGCCTGGCACTGGCTGTTTCCAGTTGTCTGGGGGCTCACCTTGTTGCCACGCGCCCGCGGACTTGCTCTGACCTCGCACGAGACAGTGCAGGAGCAGGTGCGTCTTGAAGATGTGATCGACGCGGTGGTCTTGCGCATGGGCCAGAATGGAGAGGTTCTGGACGCGTCTTCCCAGTCGCGCACCTTGCTGCGGCTTGCGCCGGAGCTGCTGTCCGGCACCGGATTGTTCGATCGCGTTCACCTGGCCGATCGCGTCCCCTACCTGTCGGCACTGGCCGATATGCGCGAAGGTGCAAGGCTGCGCCGGGTCGAATTGCGCATTCGCTTGCCGAGGGGCGATGTTACCGATGTCGGCGCCAACCACAGGCCGTTCCTGCTGGAGCTGATGCAGGCGGGAGATGACACCGTTGCGCTGTTGCGTGCCAATGATGAAACCGTCGACCTGAAGGAAGCACTCGATACTGCGCGCGAATCCGCCGCCGGCGCCGACGTCGCCAAGGGCCGTTTCCTTGCAGCCGTCAGCCACGAATTGCGCACGCCGCTCAATGCCATCATCGGCTTCTCCGACATGTTGCTCAATGAGATATTTGGCGGCTTCAAGAATCCGCGCCAGAAGGAATATGTCGAGCTGGTGCGTGATTCCGGCCAGCACCTTCTGGCTGTGGTCACCTCGATCCTCGATGTTTCGCGTATCGAATCGGGTGCTTATTCGGCGCAGCCCGAGCCTTTCCGCTTCGTGGATGCCGTCGAGATGTGCCAGTCGATGATGCGCATCCAGGCCGAGACGAAGCATATCAAGTTGACCACGCAGATCCCGGCCGACGCCGGCGAGATCAATGCCGACCGCCGCGCCATCCAGCAGATCCTGATCAACCTGACCTCGAATGCCATCAAATTCACGCCGGACGGTGGTGCCGTTTCGATCGGCGCGCGTCGCGTCGGATCGCGGCTGCATTTCTGGGTGAGCGATACCGGCATCGGCATCGCCGAAGCCGACCTGTGCAATCTCGGCAAGCCGTTCATGCAGATCCAGAACGACTATACCCGGCGCTTCGAAGGCACCGGGCTTGGCCTGTCGCTGGTGAAGGGGCTGGTCAGCTTGCACGAAGGCACGATGTCGATCGAAAGCGCGCCGGGCGAGGGCACCAAGGTGACCATCAGCCTGCCTGTGGACGGCCCCAAGGGTGGTGCGGCCAAGTCGACGGTTCTGCCGCTTTCCCAGCCTCGGAACGAGAAGGAGGCCGGCGTTGGCCCGCTCCGCAAAACAGCCTAAGAAAGGGGCGAAAGCCAAGCAGCGCCACGGCATGCTGCAGGCTGGGACGGCGGCGCTGGGAGAGGCTATCGCCAACAATCCCGTGCTGGTGGGCGGCTCGACAGCTTTCCTGGTGACATTGTTCTATGTCTCGGCCAATGCGCTCTGGTATCAGCCCGGTCTGCACGCCGGTGCCTTCTTTGCCACGCGCGGCTACCAGCATTTCCCGGCGCCCGCACAGATGGAACCTGAAACGACGATCAACATCGAGCGTCCCGAACCGCAGGCATTCGCTGTACGGGGAACGACGCCCCCGGTCGCAGTTGTCGTCAAGAGCGATCCGATCGTGCAGCGCGTGCAGGGCGTCTTGAAAGATATCGGCTACTACGACGGCACGGTCGACGGCCTGACGGGTCCTGCGACGCGCAAGGCGATCGAGGCCTACCGGCAGAAAATGGGTTTACCGGTTTCCGGCAACATCGACGAGGCGTTGCTCGACCAGCTCGGCATTGCGTCCACCACAGCTTCTGTCGTGCCGCAACCGGCACCGCGCAACGAGGTGACTGGCGCCGCCACCAACCAGCCTGCCGCGAGCGCAGCGCAGGATCAGCAGAAGCTCGATGCTCGCATCGTGAAAATCCAGGCCGGTCTGCGTGCCTTTGGCAACAATGATATCAAGACCGACGGTGTCATCGGGGGACGCACAAAATCCGCCATCCGCGAATTTCAGTCGCTGTTCGGCCTGCCAGAAACCGGCGAGCCGGATGAAGCGGTATACGCCAAAATGCGTGAGATCGGCCTGACGAACTGAAGCCGTTCCCGCTGGACAGCGGCGTTTGCCCTGCTACAGCAATCAATCATGGCTAGCCTCGGACAATACCGCCTCCTGCGCGGGGAGCGATCATGCGCGTAACCACCGACTTTTGGGTCTCCGCCCTTGTGCGGAGGGTTTTTGCGTCGACCGGTTTCGCGGCTGTTATCCAGCGTGGCGCTACAGAGGCCGGCGCCGTCTTTGTGCTGACCCGCGATCGCTTCGGCGAGGTGACGCTGTTCGGTCCAGCCCCTCAAACCAGTTATGATGAAGCCAGGCCGGACGAGCGCCTGTTCGGCAGACTCGAAACGACGCCGGATGAAGCGGCCATCAACACCAGACTGGAACGGGAGCGCAAATTCGATCCCGACATCTGGGTAGTCGAGGTCGAGCCAGGATCCGTGCCGATCGAAGACTTGATCGCAATCAGGACTTCTTGAGGCTCTTGGGGGCTTTCGGCTGTACCGCGACAGGCCTGTCGGAGTTTGCCGTCGTCTGGCGCGCGTCACGCAGGCCTGGCGACATGGCGTCAAGTTGCCATTGACTGAGTTGGTTGCGCGCAATCTCGATCGGCAGCAGTCGATAGCGGTCGAGGAACAAACGGATCGCCTGCGGATGCGGGAACTGTTGCGGAAAGACGGCAACGGCGATCAGGAAGGCGTGGTCCTCGCCAAGCTCGAGTACCCGCAATGCCGAAAGCAGCCGTGCATAGTCATCTGACATGACAATGGAGTGAGCCGTGGCGAAGTCGATCTTCAGCGCATCGGCCAACGCGGTCTGGAAAAAAGCCAGATTGCCGCTCAGCGCGGTCTCGCGCAGTTTCGAATAGGGGGTTGTATCTCGTGGAGTGGCCGATGTGCCGCGGGTTTCAGCCATGATCGCGCGCAATCGTTGACGGGCACTTTCGGTAGCCTCGCCGGGTTTCGGCCTGGTGTGTTCAACTGCTGCGGGAGCTGCGTGCGCTAGCGTCAGCGTCGGCCTTTCCAGGGCGCGGATCAGATGGGCTATGGCTGGATTAAGGTCCTTGCGGCGACCGATCGCCCGCGCATGCGGCAGACCATGCTGGCCGATCAAGGCAATGAGATCGACATCGCCAAGCACCGCCGAACGGATCAGCAATGGTGCCGCGACATCGACCTTGCTTTCAGCCAGACGCAGCACGAGTCGCCGTGGCGCATATTCAGTCTCCGACAGTGCCGCCGCGCCGAAGCGCAGTGCTTCGTCGGGGACATCGTCGAAAAGCGGCAGAGCAAGATCTTCCAGTTGCGCGATCTCGCGTCGTGACGGACGCGGCAGTGAGCAGAACGCTGAAATGGCCGCGCGAAACAGCCGTTCGGCCTTTCGCGTTTCGGTCCGCATAGCGATTTGCCGGAAATCGGAAGAAGACACGGGTTACGCCTGTACAATTCACACCAGTCGCCTTCGTTTCTGCCGGAACCGGACCGGGCGGCGAAACGCACGAACAATCTTCAAATTAGCGGCGATCCGTTAGCGCTACGTTAACCCTCTGAGAGCCTAATCACAGAAGGAGGCGTTGCGTTTGTGCTCTGGGTACAGCCTGAGAGGATACGCGAACCATGGGACAGGTTCTGTCTTTCACGCCGCGGAATGCGGCACCAAACAGACTTCCACGCAGTGTTGATACGGTGGCGGCCGTGATCATCTTCCCGGGAGTCCGCTATGAGCGGCCTCAGGAAGCAATGCCGATTGTCGCGAGCATCGAAGCTGGCGCACAGGGCAAGCCGTCACCCAAACCACGGCACTGAGCGGGACAGTCGTTCGGGTCAGAATTGCTGCAGGTCGCAGGAACTCTGGCTGAGGAATTTTGTTACGGCCGGCCGCCAGCTTTCGTCCGGCACGAATGCACGCAGCACGACGATGCCTTCCTCGATGGGAGCTTCGACGAAAATCGAACCCTCGAATCCCTCCGGTAGCGCCTTGCGCATTTCGATCATCTGCGCTGGCGTCAGCACTACCGCATCCATCTGCCCGCTGGTCGCGCTACGGTCGTTGAAACTGTAGATGTTGTGGCCGTTGCGGTCATAGACCGAGACCGACCAGAAAGGCGCCGAGCCGGGTGCGGTCACCTGAACCATGCCGTCGTTGAGATCGAAGCGGCAGGCAGCCGCGGCAAACAGCGGGTCGATGGACTTTATCGGGGCAGGGCTGCCGGGCTCGGTGTCGAGCCGGGTCATGGTGTAGAAATCGGCTTTCATCGACAGGTTCGACCAGGCATCGCGCTCGGAAAATTCCGGCACCAGCAGAAGCACGACGATATGGATGATGGCGGCGCCGATCAGTCCGATGATGATGGCGTGGAGAAGCTTACCCATTGCAGCCACTCTTGACGATGGCAGGCAGTTTCACGTCGGAAAGCCCGGTCGAGGCCGCAATCGGCGTATCGTAGAAGTTCAGCATGAAACGCAACGGTCCCGAGCCGTTCACAGGCAGCCAGTTGCCGGCGGCGGCGTTCGGAGCCACCGTGATGACGGCCGAATTGTCAGACTGGCGCAGGATTTCATAGGAGTGGAGGGCTGCCTGATGCGGTCGGCCCGATGCGATCGACTCGAGCGCCAGGTCCGCGACATGAAGCGTCCAGAAGCGTGCGGTCGGAAAACCACCTTCGATCGTGTAGCTGCATTCGCGCCGCAATCCTTCGCCGCTGGAATCGGCGTCAGCGACGAAAGACAAACCTTCGGCGCGACCAAGGGTCAGCGCACCCTGGCGGGCGACACGCGCCTGCGAATAAGGATCGGCATCCAGCGTGCCAATGTCGGGAAAGGCCGTCCATGGTCCGATGCGGATAGCGCCACCACCGCTCTGGGCGTCGAGCGTATACCAGACACTGCCGCCGCCGAGCCCGATGGCGATGGTGAGTGCCAGCAGCGTCAGCAATGCGTTCTTCAGCATGAAGGCTCGTCAGGACAAGAGCAATTCCAGCAAAAGTGCGGAGCGGTTTTGCGTGCGGAATTGCGTAAGAGCAAAAAGTTGGAGCGTTTCCGCGTTTCCGTGAAAAACGGAAACGCTCTGGTGTTCATCGCGACATAACGGCAGTGGGAGGGACAGGCAAGCGGTGGACCTGCTGACGTCACAGTGCAGAAAGCTTTTCAGGCGTGGTGGGCGGAACGAGCGCGGGCGCGCCCTCGAAGGTCTTGGAGAGCGTGCGCAGGGCCAGCGTGGTGCGGCTGGAGAGCACTGGCGGGCGTTCCACCGCGATCCTTGCTTCCTCTTCCGCTGCCTGCTTCTTCTGCGCTTCCTCGGCCTTCGCTGCCACCGTCTTGTCGACGAAAGGCTGGTCAATGCCGGGTATAGGCTTCAGGTCGATGTTCTGGTGGGCATAGACCATCATGCGCTGCCAGATCATCGCCGGCAGCGAACCTCCGGTCATGTTGTTGGTCGGCCGGAAATCGTCATTGCCGAGCCAGACAGCCGCCGTGTAGTTGCCGGTAAAGCCGACATACCAGGCGTCACGATAGCTCTGCGTGGTACCGGTCTTGCCACCGGAAACGATGTTGGGCAGTGCAGCGCGCCGCGCAGTGCCGATGACAGGAACCTGTGTCAGCATGGCGTTCATCGAGCGAAGCGCCTTTTCCGACAGCACGCGGCGCGGTGCCGGCGCGTTCTTGGCCCAGTCGTAGACGACCTCGCCGGTATGGGTGACGAGTTGGGTAATGCCATGGCGGGTGCCGACATAGCCGTTCTGGGCAAAGACCGAATAGCCAGTTGCCTGGTCCATAACTGTCATTCCGGAGGTGCCGAGCACCATGGTCTTGTGCGATTCCAGGGGGGATTCAACACCCATATCCTCGGCCAGCTTCTTGATCGGCGGGATCGACAGCGAGTCCTTTGCGAGCCTGACCGGCACGGTGTTAATGGATTTCACAAAAGCATTGAGCAACGTTATCTTGCCGCCGAAACTGCCGCTGTAGTTCTTCGGCGACCAGTTGCCCCAGCTGACGGGCCCGCTCGAGACCACAGAATCCGGCGTGAAGCCGTGTTCCATGGCTGTCGCATAGACATAGGGTTTGAATGACGACCCGGTCTGGCGCAGCGCCCTGGTGGCGCGGTTGAACTGGCTGGCGCCATAGTCGCGTCCGCCGACAATGGCGCGAACCGAGCCATTGGTCTCGATGACGACGACAGCGCCTTCGGTGACGCGATACTCCTTGCCGTACTGGCGCAGGTGGAACTCGACCGATTCTTCGGCTGCGTCCTGGATGTTGGCGTCGAATGTGGTGTGGGCGACCAGCGAGTGCGTGCCCTTCGGCGCGATCTTCTTGACCTCGTCGAAGGCCCAATCGAGGAAGTAGTCTGGGCTCTTGCGCTCACCGCGGTCGACAACATTGGCCGGATGCAACCTGGCTTGCAGCACCTGGCCTTCCGACATGAAGCCACTGTCGACCATGTTGTTGAGCACGACGTTGGCGCGGGCGCGCGCCGCCGGCAGGTTGATGTGCGGCGCGTATTTTGTTGGCGCCTTGAACAGGCCGGCGAGCATCGCTGCCTCTGCCAGCGTCAGGTCTTTCACGCTCTTGCCGAAATAGAAGTCGGCCGCCGCCTCGATGCCGAAAGTGCCGCCGCCCATATAGGAGCGGTCGAGATAGAGCTGCAGGATCTCCTTCTTGGAAAGATTGGCCTCCAGCCACAGCGAAAGGAAGGCTTCCTTGACCTTGCGTTCGAGCGTGCGCTCGTTGGTAAGGAACAGGTTCTTGGCCAATTGCTGGGTGATGGAGGAGCCACCCTGCACGACCGAATTTGCCCGCACATTTTCGGTCAGCGCGCGCGCCAGCCCGAGGAAATCGATGCCGTAATGTTCGAAGAAGCGGCGATCTTCGGTGGACAGAACGGCCTTGATGACATGATCCGGCATCTGGTCGACGGGTACTGAGTCGCGCTGGATGATACCGCGCTGGCCGACTTCGTTGCCGTAGCGGTCGAGGAAGGTTACCGCGAAATCGCCCTGTGCCCGCCAGTCGCCCGATGTTTCCTGGAAGGCGGGCAGGGCGAGCGCCAGCAGCGCGACCGAAGCGCCAGTGCCAAGCGTAAAACCCTCGGATAGTGCTTCGATCAGCCAGCGGCGCCAGCCGGTGACCTTGAAGCGACGAAAGAAGATGGTCGCCGCTTCCCAGAATTCGCTGGCGCGATAGCGCAGCCTGTAGAGGCTGGAGTCCAGCCACGCGTCCAGCGACAGGAACCAGGCCGCGATCGGCCCTCTTTTTTTGCGCGGTTCCTGGGGGATGTTCATCGAGGCCGGTTACACGCTTGCGATGGGTTGCGCCGTGGCGCCATTATACGCGTTTTCCGCGCAATCAGGAACGCGGACAGCCCTGTTTCGGTTGCCGAGCCGACTATTCGTCGATTGCGGCGGTACTGGCAAGGGCTTCGCCATTGGATGCGCGATTGGTGAAAGGAGAGTAAAGGCAGTACTCGTGCCTGCGCACGGTGATCCCGTCTGCGCACATTACTCGGAAGGAGGTTGCTGCCCGGCCATGATCTTGGCGGCGGCGTCGACGACTGCCGGCAGCGACATCAAATGGCAACCCGCGGAACCAACAAGTCCGGTCTGGACAAGGCCTTGCCGGACCAGTTCCTCGCCAATCCCCGGAAACCGCTCGGCATCGCCTGTCGCAATGTCAAAACTGACCCAGCGGCGCTGTCCGTCCGCGATTATGGGGGATCCCTCGGCAATTCTCGGCAAGGATGGCCACGCTTTCTGCTCGGCCATGTGGAAAGCCGTGCATGCATCGAAATCTGCGCCGAGCAACAGAACGCGCGCTGCCGATCGGTAGAGATGTCCAAGTGGGCCGTCGTCGCCGAAAGGTTCATTGAGCGATTGCCGTGCGATGATTGCCTCCGCTTCCAGGCCAAGCGCCGAGAAGGAGCAGGTCGGGTGCAGGCTTCGACGCGCGCCCGGAAAGGTACGGAACAGTTCCGCGACAGCGCCCATATCGCGGGTCGGCGTTGTGAGGGGATCGAATGCTGGCAGCGTTGCCCGGATGGTCTCAATCCAGCTTTGAGGAACGGCTGGCGCCTGCCAGCGCGCGGGATCGCTGAGTTGCGACGATTGCGAGGGCATCACCAGTGTGCCGGTCTCGCCAACCGCACCGAGCAAGGCGCGCACGATCGCTTCCGCGCCGCCCGAGACCCAACCCAGTTTGCTCATGGAGCAGTGAACGAGCAGCGTTTCTCCCGGTTTCACCCCCAGGCGCTGCAGGTCCCGGACCAAGCTGTCTAGGGTCCTTGGCGCGGCAGTGGCGGCGATGATGCTGTGTTCTGTCATCCGACCTTCCTTGAAGCAGCGGGCATTTGCGCTGTAGGCCGCATCTTTGTCGTGATCTCCGCCGGCCTGGGAGCGCGTTTCTAGAGCAATTCCAGGAAAAGTGTGTAACGGTTTTCCGTTCGGAATTGCGAAAAAACAAAGAGTTAGAGCGTTTCCGCGTTTCCGTGAAAAACGGAAACGCTCTAGGATAAGCCGGTCCTCCCGCAAAGGATCGCGTCGCCGCATCGATTGGCACGAATGGCCATGGCGCGTGGTAGAGGTTCATAAATTCCTTGTCCCACAAGCTGAGGCTGGCAATAAAGACGTATGACAGCATCCTTGGATAAACAGCCCGGTAATCCTCAGCCGCACGTCCAATGGCGTGGCGCTTTCGAGAATGTCGAGTTGAATGCTCTACATGCCCACTGTTTCGAACACGCCGTGTTCGACGATGATTGGTGGGCGCAGGTCAACCGCTTCAGCCTTGGCTGGGTGACGATGCGGGTCCGGGACAAATTTGCCGGCTTCGTCAACGTCGCCTGGGATGGCGGCGTACATGCCTTCCTGCTCGATACGATGGTTTGTTCGGCTCACCGTCGCCACGGCTATGCATCGCACCTGGTGCGGGTCGCCGTCGACAATGCCAAGGCCTCACGCTGTGAATGGCTGCATGTCGATTTCGATCCGCATCTGCGGGATTTTTACTTCGGCGCGTGCGGGTTCAGGCCGACCGATGCCGGGTTGATACAGCTGCGATAGACACTGCCTATGCGACGCTCAGTCCGTCGACATAGGTCATGCCGGAATTTGCAACGAGGGAGCCGCCGTCCACGGCATAGACCGCACCGTTGACGAAAGACGCTGCTTGCGACAGCAGGAAAGCAACGACCTCCGCGGCTTCCATCGAGGAGCCTGCACGCCGCTGCGGCACATGTTCGCTCACTTTGGCGTAGGCAGCGTCCAGATCGGTGCCGATTGGCAGCGCGCGCATTTCCTCGTCCGCCATCTCGCTGCGGATCCAGCCTGGCGCCACGACATTGGCGCGCAGGCCGTGGCGGGCATATTCATAGGCGAGGCATTTGATGAACTGGCTGAGGCCAGCCTTGGCGGCCGAATAGGCCGAGATGCCAGGGCCGGTTTGCACAGCACCCACCGAACTCACCGCAACCACGGCGCCGCGACTGGCCAGAAGGTGCGGCAGCGCCGCCTGGGTCATGACGAAGGGCGCGGTCAGATTGACTGCGATCTGGTGCTCCCAATCCGTGATGGCGAGATCTGCGATCGATGTGGAAAGGATGATGCCGGCATTGAGGACAAGGCCGTCCAGGCGCCCATGGCGTTCTACGGTTTGTTGCACCAGAAGGCGCGTCGCGTCGTGGTCTGTGACATCCATGGCCACGGGATGCGCTCCGGTACGCGCAGCGACCGTATCGAGGGCATCTTTACGGCGGCCGCAGATAATGATGTGATGGGAGTTCGCGAGCCGTTCGGCGACGGCGGCGCCAATACCGCTGCCACCACCTGTGACGATTACCACCGGCTTGCCATTGTCAGCCTGCATAGCCTGTCCTCCACTCGAATGCCGATCAGCCTAGCAGGCTGGCGGGAGCAATCCTGTCGTCCTCAGGGATGATCCGATCCTCGAGGTCGGATGCATGCCGTTGGCTCAAGCGCCGGTTTGCATTGGTGCAGTTGTCCGGAGCCGCATTCGGAATGCCATCAGAATGATCCTGCGTCAGACTATTGGCCGCAAGCGGTTGCCCCGATCCGACTGCAGTCCTTGCCACAGGGGTAAGTGCGAGGATCACGACGAAACTTCGAAATTGTGAAGGAACCAAAGCAGCCTACGGCTGTTACTGCGCGGGTTTCGATTTGGGGGGAACAGATCAGGAGACAGTTATGAACGATCACGTCACCGACCGTTGGGCCGTCGATGGCGATACGATGTTTGAACTTTTCTCCGACAAATGGACCCTCATCGTTCTGAGGCAGATCTACCTTGACGGAGG
This sequence comes from Mesorhizobium loti, assembly GCF_002858745.1. Taxonomy (GTDB): domain Bacteria; phylum Pseudomonadota; class Alphaproteobacteria; order Rhizobiales; family Rhizobiaceae; genus Mesorhizobium; species Mesorhizobium loti_F. The sequence continues at coordinate 405,184 of NZ_PJRO01000004.1, forward strand.
TGCCGCGCGGTTCAATGCACTCAAGCGTCAGGTAAAAGGCATCAGCCAGAAAACGCTGACGCAGTCCCTGCGGCGGCTTGAGCGCAATGGCCTTGTCGATCGTCACCTCGTCGACACGACGCCACCCGGCGTTGAATACAGCCTCACCGCGCTGGGCAATTCCTTGAAATTGCCCCTCGGCGTTCTGCGTGACTGGTCCGAAAACAACGCCCGTGAGATCCACAACGCGCAGCAGATGTTCGACCAGAAACAATCGAAATCCGCCGGATCCATGGTCGTTTGACCGAGTGTGTCTTCATTGCAACATGAATAAGACACTATTGGTGTGGTTTCGTATCATGGATGCCGGTATGAAAATTAAGACTATTCCATAAGATTTTTCTTTAACAGCAAATTTTACAGAAAAATCAGTGACTTGATGGTTGGTAGTATCCATGTGGGTACTTAAGTGTAATTTGGAATGTTACAGATCGGTAACATTTTTGTTATCAAGATCATCGCCACAAATTATGCATAGTCCGACCGTTCGGATCGGGAACTTCCGGCGGCGTTTTGCTCGCGACTGGGGGAACTTGACGGTCCTAAGCACGAACAGGGGATATCAGTGAAAATCCACACCCTTCTTCTCGGCTCGGCAGCGGCTTTGATTGCCGTTTCCGGCGCGCGCGCCGCCGACGCCGTTGTCGTCGCAGAGCCGGAACCGGCAGAATACGTCAAGATCTGCGACGTCTACGGCGCCGGCTACTTCTACATCCCAGGCACCGAGACCTGCCTGCGCATCGGCGGATATGTCCGCTACGATGCGGGCTTCGGCGACCTTGGCTCGTTCGACGGTGCCAAGACCCGCGATCGTCTTAATGGCGATGAGCAGGACACCTGGCAGAAGAACGCCCGCCTTGCCCTGCGCACCTGGACTGGCCAGGAAACTGAGTACGGCACGTTGAAGACGTTTACCGAAACCCGCTTCAACTTTGGCAACCGCGATGGCTCTGGCGAAGCCGGCAACAAAGGCGACATCCAGCTCAAGTGGGCCTGGATTCAGCTCGGTGGCCTGCGCGTTGGTAAGGATGAGTCGGCCTATGACACCTTCTCGGGTTATGCCGCCAACGTCATCCAGGATACGCTGGTTCCTTACGGCGAGTTCGACACCAACCTGATCAGCTACACCTTCGACGGCGGTAACGGCTTCTCCGCGATCGTGTCGCTCGAACAGGGCTCGGGCAGCTACAACACCTATGTCAAGGACGGAGCCGACAACTGGGTCTTTGCTACAGGCAACGACCAGACGATCGACAGCTACGTTCCGAACGTCGTTGTCGGTGCCAAGTACACGCAAGGGTGGGGCGGCATCTCCGGTGTCGTTGCCTATAATTCTTCGTGGGAAGAGTGGGCCGGCAAGGTTCGCCTGGACGTGAACGCAACCGACCAGATCTCGCTGTTCATCATGGGCGGCTACGGTACCGACGACAACATCTACCGCAGCTTCTACAAGCCATGGGGCGGCAACTGGGCCGTCTGGGGCGGCGGCACCTACAAGTTCAACGAGAAGACCTCTTTGAATGCTCAGGTGTCGTATGACGAAGGCGAGACCCTCGGCGTCGCCGTCAACGTCGCGCACCAGCTGGTTCCGGGCTTCACTGTCACGGCCGAAGTTGACTACGTCAACGAAGGCAAGTTCGGCAAGGCCGACTATCGCGGCAGCTGGTCGGGTGCGGACAAGGACAGCAGCGTCGGCGGTATCCTCCGCTTCCAGCGCGACTTCTAGGACATTTCTCTTTTAGCGGGTGCCGGCTTGACCTCCAGTCATTCGCTCTTTTTATCGAGGTGAAGATTCACCGAAAAATGGCCCGGCCTCTGGTCGGGCCATTTTTTTGTTCATAGATCGTGTTCCGAACCACAACAACGGCACCGTAACGCTGCTGGCTTCAGCCTTTGGTCCAGAATCCCCTTTTGCATTGACGCTACGTCAATCGCGGTTGCCGCTTCCATTTCCTGATGGCGATATATGCCCGTCGCTCAGTTGATCGAAAGATCAAAGGAGGACTGAGCGCGTTTTCATCAGAGTGGAGGAGACACTATGGAACGTGCGAACAGAAGTTTGGTCGGAGCGGTATGCGGCATTGCTCTGGCCATAAGCGCGGCAGCCGTATCGGCTGCCGACAAACCGCGTGCTCGCGACCTCGGCATCCCATTCGAGGGGACGCCGGGGCCGAACAATGCCATCACTGACGTGCCTGGCGTAACCGTCGGTTATTCAACGATTATTGAAGGCGAAGGCAAGATCGAGGTCGGCAAGGGGCCGGTGCGCACCGGCGTCACGGCAATCCTGCCGCGTGGCAAAACGTTCGGACCATCCTTCGCCGGCTGGTATTCGCTGAACGGCAATGGCGAGATGACCGGAACGACCTGGATCGAGGAAAGTGGTTTCCTCGAGGGCCCGATCATGATCACCAACACGCACAGCGTCGGTGTGGTGCGCGACGCGGTGATTTCCTGGGAAGCCGAGAACAATCTCGTCGGTCCGCATTTTCGCGATCTCTATTGGCGGCTACCGGTGGTGGCCGAAACCTGGGATGGCATCCTGAATGACATCAACGGCATGCATGTGAAGAAAGAGCATGTCTACGCTGCGCTCGATTCGGCGAAATCCGGTGCGATCGCCGAAGGCAATGTCGGCGGCGGCACTGGCATGAACCTGTTCAACTTCAAGGGTGGCACCGGCACCGCCTCGCGCAAGCTGTCGACCGAGGACGGCGGCTATAATGTCGGTGTGCTGGTCCAAGGCAATTTCGGCTCGCGCGCCGATCTTACCATTGCCGGCGCTCCCGTTGGCAAGGAGATCACCGACCTGATGCCGGACGTGTCATGGAAGCGCGAGGAGGCGGGGTCGATCATCGTCGTGGTGGCGACCGACGCGCCGCTGTTGCCGCATCAGCTGAAGCGTCTCGCTCGCCGTGTACCGCTCGGCATCGCCAAGACCGGTGGTTATGGCGGCAATGGTAGCGGTGATATTTTCATCACCTTCTCGACCGCCAATCCGGAGGCCTTCAACCAGGAGAAGAACACGACGGTCGAAATGGTCTCCAACGACAAGATCAATCCGCTGTTCCATGCCACGGCGGATGCGACGGAAGAGGCGATCATCAATGCCATGATTGCGGCCGAAACCATGAAGGGCCGCGACGACAATGTCTCTTTTGCTATCCCGCACGACCGGCTGCAGGACGCGCTGAAGAAGTACAACCGGCTGGCGAAATAAAGCCATCTCAAAGGGCCGGCTCGCTGTGGGGGCCGGCCACCTCATATCCGCAATAACTACGCCTGCGATGCCATGATGCGCTTGTGCACAGCGTCCAGGCTCTGGGTAAAGGTGTCGAACAGCCCGGCGTTGGTCAGCTGGCGCAGGATCTGTTCGTTGATGCCGCCACGCGTCGCGTATTCCTGCGACAGATGCATGAATCCGGCATCGGGCGAAGAGTCGGGCGCGTTGGCCAGCGCCTTGAACAGCGTGGCGATGTAGTCGCGCCCTTTGAGGTCGTCGACCCCTTGGGTTTTCAGCCATGCATGGATGGTATCGAGATATTTGAAAAAACTGGCGTAGGTCGCTGTCACGACGCTGAGGGCGTCGAACTCATGCGCGTTCTCGACCTCGATCGCTTTCCCGAGCTTGCCAAAGAAGGCGGCTACATCCTTGTCCGGCGGGCAAATGATGGTGGCGCCCTGTCTCGACGCGATCATTGGCATCGGCAGCGCCTTGATCAGCCTGTGCGCTGGCGCAACCAGGGTAGCGATCTCCTTCAGCGAGAGCGTGGCAATCAGGCTGACCACACGATGGTCGGGGCGGAACCGCAGCGATGGGATGACCTCGTGCGCGACCTGCGGACGGACCGCTAGCATCACTGTGTCGCTACCGTCGAGAACGGCCTGGTTGTCGGCCGCCACCTGCACATCCTCGAAGCGCGCTGCGAGGCTTGCCGCAATCTCCTCATTGCGCGGCGATAGAAGGACCGACACTGAATTGTCGCCTATGGATTTGAGCCCTGTGACAATTGCTGCGGTGAGCGCGCCGGTGCCGACGAAGCCAAGTTTCATGAAGTGCTCTGTATTGCTGGTTGAGATTGAGTTGTCGGCGACCATAATCGCAGCAGCCGCACGGGCAAGGGTCGAAATGTCTGACTTCGTCGGCACGATTTTGAGGGCTTTGCAAAGCGTAGCTGTCATCGCCAATCCGATCGCTCTGTTTGGGCGGTTGTCTGCCACCAACCGCATCGGTTAAGGTCCGCCCGGTTCGCCGTGGTGAACAGCAGGGAAACGCAGTCGCGGGTGTTCATTTCGTGTTCAGCCCCGGTGCGCTAAAAAAGGCGCCATGAACAGGATCCGCTCCACTCTCAGGTCGTTTGTGCTGGCGTTCGGCGTCGGCGGGCTGCTTGCCGCGGCTCCGGCGAGCGCGCTGCCAATTTCGTCCCCCACATACACCAAGCAGGTCGTGACGGTTGCCGCCGACTGCTATGCAATCGGCCAGGAAGTCGCCGCCCAGAACGGTGGAACGCTTGCCAAGGCTTCCTCCGCCACGCGCGGTGGGCAGGAGGTCTGCGTGATAGTCGTGCTGGTGCCAGGCAAGGATGGCGAACGTCCGCGCCGGGCCGAGATGGTGGTGCCGGCGGGCTGACCGCGTTTTTCCTCAATCTGGAATCGGCTTATACCCGTAACAATCGAACAGAACGACACGAGGCAGGATGCGCGTACTGGTGGTCGAGGACGACAAGGAGCTGAACCGGCAACTGGCCGAGGCGCTTGTCGATGCCGGTTATGTGGTGGACCGCGCCTATGATGGCGAAGAGGGGCACTATCTTGGCGACAGCGAACCCTATGACGCTGTCGTGCTCGACATCGGGCTACCACAGATGGATGGCATCAGTGTTGTCGAGCGCTGGCGTCGTGACGGCCGCAAGATGCCCGTGCTGATGTTGACGGCGCGCGATCGCTGGAGCGACAAGGTTTCCGGTATCGATGCCGGCGCCGACGACTATGTGACCAAGCCTTTCCACATCGAAGAGGTGCTGGCGCGCCTGCGCGCGCTCATCCGCCGCGCCGCCGGCCATGCTTCATCCGAGCTTACCTGCGGTCCGCTGCGCCTGGATACCAAAGCGTCAAAGGCAGATGTCGACGGCGTGCCATTGAAACTCACCTCGCATGAATTCCGGCTGCTTGCCTACCTCATGCATCACATGGGCGAGGTGGTGTCGCGCACCGAACTGGTCGAACATCTCTACGATCAGGATTTCGACCGCGATTCCAACACCATCGAAGTTTTTGTCGGCCGGCTGCGCAAGAAGATGGGTGTCGACATGATCGAGACCGTGCGCGGTATGGGCTACCGCATGCGTGAACCGGAGGCGTAAGGCGGAACCGCTTGCCACCATCAAACGCACGAAGACGAGGGCGCCGCTGCGTTTCTGGTTGCGCTCGCTGACCTTCCGCGTCGTTGCCTTCTCCTCGATCTGGGCGGTGCTGACGCTGGTCGTCATCTTCACGCTGATCACCACCCTCTACCGCCAGGCCAGCGAACGCGGTTTCGACAGCCTGCTCTCGGCACATCTTTTCAACCTGATCGGGTCTGTCGGCATTTCAGACAAGGGCGTGCTGATCGGAGCACCGGATCTTGGCGACCTGCGTTTCTCCGAACCCTTTTCAGGCTGGTACTGGTCGGTCGAGCCGGCCTCGGAAGGTGTCAGTGGCCATTTGCGCTCGTCTTCGATGATGGCGCAAACGCTGCCTTCACCGAGCATCAGCGAGGTGCCGTTCAACTCCAGCTTCCAGCGCAGCTATTCGACAAAAGGGCTGAAGGGCGAGGAACTGCAGGTCTTCGAAAGCGAGTTTGTGCTCGATGCGAAGAACCACATTGCTCGTTTCAGGGTGATGGGCAACAAGAGTGAACTGGAGGAGGAAATCCGTTCCTTCCAGGGACGGCTTCTCACCTACCTGTCGCTGTTCGGCGCTGGCATGATCGCCATCAACGCCATCGCCATCCTGCTCGGTCTTCAGCCCTTGCGACGGGTTCGCGCGGCGCTGGCGATGGTGCGCGAGGGGACAGCGCAGCGGTTGGACGGCCATTTTCCGGCCGAGATCGAGCCTCTGGCCAATGAGACCAATGCGTTGATTGAAAACAATAAGCGTATCGTCGAGCGCTCACGGACCCAGGTCGGCAACCTCGCGCATTCGCTGAAGACGCCGCTTGCAGTGTTGTTGAACGAGGGAAGGGCACTCGGCGGGCAGAAAGGTCAGTTGATCACCGACCAGGCCGCATCGATGCAGAAACAGGTCGAGCACTATCTGCAGCGGGCGCGCATCGCTGCCCAACGCGACAGCGTCGTCTACCGCACGCCCGTCGCACCGCTGGCCGAGCGCATGGTGCGCGTCATGCAGAAATTGAACCCCAAGGTGGCGCTTTCGCTTTCGTTGCCTGCCGAAGCCATCATTTTTGCTGGCGAGCGCGAAGATCTTGAAGAGGTAATGGGCAACCTGCTCGAGAACGCCATGAAATGGGCGCGTGGCGTCGCGAAGGTTACCGTCAAGCCGGCCGCCGGTGGCGAAAGCGGCGAGCTGTTTGAAATTCTCATCGAGGATGATGGCCCGGGCATTCCGGAAGACAAGGCGCGCGAGGCTTTGCAGCGCGGCAAACGGCTGGATGAAACCAAGCCCGGAACAGGACTGGGGCTGGCTATCGTCGCCGACCTGATCAAGGAATATGCCGGCACGCTTGCGCTGGAGCGCTCATCGCTAGGGGGCTTGAAGGCGATTGTACGCTTACGCAGTGTCCAGTGAAGAACGTGTTATGGGGGTGGCACGTGGCCCAATTTCAGCCCAATATCGGGACTATCGCCGCGGTCGTCGTCGATTACGCGGCGTAGAGGGGAATTTTGACAGCATGACGATTCGCATGGGCCTCGTTGCCGGATTGCTGGCGCTGGCCGGCTGCAGCACGACCGGGTCGAATGGAAGCGGGCCTGATATCGCTCCGAAATCCGGTCCGGACAGTGCCTCGATTGCCGCCACCGTGCTTTCGGAAATGGGCGGTGGTCTGATCAGCGGCAACATCGGAGCCAATCTGACGTCGACCGAAAAGCGCAAGGCGCTGGAGGCCGAGTACAAGGCGCTGGAGTATACGGCCAGTGGCCAGACCGTGACCTGGAAGAGCGACCAATCCAGCCGCTATGGCGAGGTTGTCGCAGCGCAGCCTTATCGCGTCGGCTCGCAGGATTGCCGCCAGTATCGCCACACCGTCTATTCCAGCGGTGCCGGCCAGATCGCGCGTGGCACTGCCTGCCGCAACACCGATGGAAGCTGGACACCGCTGACCTAGAGCATTCCAGCAAAAGTGCGCAGCGGTTTTCCGTCAGGAATTGCGTAAAACAAAGGGTTAGAGCGCTTCCGAAAAATCGGAAACGCTCTATGGCATTTCGAAGAATTATTGCATCGATTTTGGCCCGGAAGTCGCGCTTAGCGCACAGTTGGCTGTCGACGGATCGATGCAATAATTCTTCGAAATCTCAAACGACCCGGCTATAACTTCCTGGCGCTGTTGTCGGGCATTTGCGCTCGATCAACGTGTCTTGGTCGCAATTCTGTCAAAGCGTCGCAGGACGCGAATGTTGGCAGGACGAAGCCGGACCGCTATTGGAAGTTCCATGCTGTTTTGGGTCATAGCTGCGGTGCTGACGCTGGGCGCGAGCCTGGCCGTGCTGTTGCCTCTCGCTGGAGGCGCGCGTGGAGAACATTCACAAAACGCGCATGATCTCGAAGTCTACCGTGATCAGCTCGGCGAACTCGATCGCGATCTGGAACGTGGATTGATCCAGCCAGCCGAGGCCGAGCAGGCCCGAGCTGAAATCGGTCGCCGTATTATTCGCCTTGGTAGCAATGAAACTGCGGCACAGGCTGCCGGCTCGGGATCGAAAGCTGTCCGTCTCCTATCCGTTTTTGCTGTCCTGGCGGTACCGCTTTTGAGCTGGGGTATCTATGCGCGCCTTGGCTCTCCTGACCTGCCGTCTCAGCCCTTGGCGGAACGCCTTGCGAAAAACCCGGCCGATAGTTCGGTCGACGAACTGGTGGCGAGAGCCGAAGCGCATCTGGTGAAGAACCCCACCGACGGTCGTGGTTGGGACGTTTTGGCTCCGATCTACCTGCGCATTGGCCGGTTTGGTGACGCAGTCACCGCCTATCGCAACGCGATCCGGCTCGAGGGGGTGAGCGCAGCCCGGCAGACCGGCCTAGGCGAAGCGATCGTCAACGGCGCTGGCGGGGTCGTGTCGGCTGAGGCGCAGGAGGCGTTTGAAGCAGCAATCAAGCTTGATCCGAACGACCCGAAGGCCAATTTCTATCTCGCACTTGCGTTTTCGCAGGAAGGCCGCAAGCCGGAAGCGCTCGCAACGCTTCAGAAGATGCAGGCGACGCTGCCGGCGGACTCTCCGTGGCGCAAGGCCGTGGAACAGGCGCTAACAAGCGTAGGCGGCAATCCGGCTCCGTCTGCGAGCGGTCCATCGCAGGAAGAAGCGACGGCTGCTTCGTCGTTGTCGGATGAGCAACGTAGCGCCATGATCGAGACGATGGTTGCCAGCCTCGACGAGAAGCTGAAACAGAACCCGCGCGACACGGAAGGATGGATGCGTCTCATTCGTTCTTATGTGGTGCTCGGCAAGACTGACGAAGCGCGTGCCGCACTTCGGCGCGGTATCGCGGTTTTCGGTGCCGATAGCCCAGAGGCCAAGCAGTTCGTGGCTTTTGCCGGCACGCTCGGCCTTGCGGCAACGGAGTAGGCGATGACGCGCAAGCAAAAGAGACTCTCGGTGATCGTGGCAGGCTTAAGTTTCCTGGCGCTGGCCGCGGGACTGACGTTCTATGCACTCGGCCAGAAGGCGTCATATTTCTACATGCCCGGCGATCTGTCCGCTGCAAACCTGGCGCCGGGCCAGCGCATCCGCCTCGGCGGGTTGGTGGAAAAGGGCACCATCGTACGAGGGCAGGGAACCACGGTTTCTTTCGCCGTGACTGATACCCACAATGCCATCAAGGTGACTTACACAGGCATTCTGCCTGACTTGTTTCGTGAGGAGCAAGGCGTCATCACCGAAGGTTCATTTGGCTCTGATGGCGTTTTCGTTGCCGATAGTGTGCTGGCCAAGCATGACGAACGCTACATGCCCAAGGAAGTCGCCGACGGTTTGAAGGCCAAGGGTGTTTGGCAGGAAACACAGGTTAAATAGCGGGCATGGTTGAGATCGGTCATTTCGCGCTGGTTCTGGCTTTTGCGCTGGCATTGATCCAGACCATAGTGCCGCTGGTCGGTGCCCGCATCGGCAGCGACCGCATGATGGCCGTGGCGGCACCCACCGCTATCACCGGTTTTGCGCTGACTGCGCTTTCTTTTGCGGCCCTGATGGTCGCCTACGCCGGCTCCGACTTTTCGGTCGTCAACGTCTGGGAGAATTCCCACTCGCTGCAGCCGATGATCTACAAGCTCACAGGAACCTGGGGCAATCACGAAGGCTCCATGCTTTTGTGGGTGCTGATCCTGGCCTTCTTCGGCGCTCTGGTAGCGGCTTTCGGTGCCAACCTGCCGGCCAGCCTCAAGGCCAATGTGCTGGCTGTACAGGGTTCGATCGGCGTCGCATTCCTGCTGTTCATCCTGACGACGTCCAATCCCTTCACCCGGCTGATACCAGCCCCCGTTGAAGGGCGTGATCTCAATCCGATCCTGCAGGATCTTGGATTGGCCGTGCATCCGCCGATGCTCTATCTCGGTTATGTCGGCTTCTCCATCTGCTTCTCCTTCTCTGTCGCGGCCCTGATCGATGGCCGCATCGATGCTGCCTGGGCGCGCTGGGTACGACCCTGGACGCTGGTTGCCTGGATATTCCTCACCGGCGGCATCGCGATGGGCTCTTACTGGGCCTATTACGAGCTCGGCTGGGGCGGCTTCTGGTTCTGGGACCCGGTCGAGAATGCCTCTTTCATGCCATGGCTTGCCGGCACGGCGCTGCTGCATTCGGCCATCGTCATGGAAAAACGCTCGGCGCTGAAGATCTGGACGCTGCTGCTTGCCATCCTCACCTTCTCGTTGTCGTTGCTCGGCACCTTCCTTGTACGTTCCGGAGTGCTCACCTCGGTCCATGCTTTTGCCACCGACCCGTCACGTGGTGTCTTCATCCTGTGCATCCTGCTCTTTTTCATCGGTGGTTCTCTGGCGTTGTTTGCACTGCGCGCCTCCTCGCTCACTGCTGGCGGGCTGTTCCAGCCGATTTCGCGTGAAGGCGCGCTGGTGTTGAACAACTTGTTCCTGACCACGGCTGCAGCGACCGTACTGATCGGCACGCTCTATCCGCTCGCGCTGGAGGCGGTAACGGGCAGCAAGATTTCCGTGGGCGAACCCTTCTTCAACCTGACTTTCGGCCCGCTGATGGTGCCGCTTTTGCTGCTGGTGCCGTTCGGGCCGCTGCTTGCCTGGAAGCGCGGCGATCTGTTTGCCGCAGCCCAGCGCCTGATGGCTGCCTTCGGGGCTGCCTTGCTGGCAGCGCTGGTCACGCTCTTCCTTATCGATGGTGGCTCGGCCCTTGCTGCCTTCGGCGCCGGCCTTGCCGTCTGGCTGATCCTGGGTGCGGCCACCGATCTTGCCATGAAATCGGGTTTCGGCTCGGTGGCCTTCCCAATCATGTTGCGTCGCTTCATCGGATTGCCTCGCTCGGTCTTTGGAACCGCACTTGCTCATGCCGGCCTCGGTGTCACGCTGATCGGCATGGTCGGCACGCTGAACTTCGGCGAGGAGCATATCCTGACCATGAAACCGCAACAAACGGTCGAGGTCGCAGGCCGGACCGTTCGTTTCGACGGAATTCAGCCGATGAAGGGGCCGAATTTCAATGAGGACCGCGCCAACTTCCAACTTGTGAATGCGGGCGGCCAGGTGACGGGCACGATCAATTCGTCCAAGCGTTTCTACCCGGCGCGTCAGATGCCGACCACTGAGGCCGGCATCAAGACGATCGGTTTCAGCCAGCTTTACATCGCGCTCGGTGACGAATCGGCCGACGGCTCGGTTGTTGCGCGCATCTGGTGGAAGCCGCTGGTGACGCTGATCTGGCTGGGCGGCCTGGTCATGATGGTGGGCGGTGCAGTCTCGTTGGCCGACCGGCGCCTGCGCGTCGGTGCGCCGGCCAGGCGCAAGAGCAAGCCCGCAGCAGTGGCCAGTGCGTCATGACGATGCGCCGCTTTTTTGCCGGGCTGATCCTCGGGTTGGCGCTGCTGGCATCCGGTAGCGCCTTTGCCGTAAAACCGGATGAGATGTTGTCAGATCCGGCGCTTGAAGCGCGCGCGCGGTCGCTGTCGGCCGGCCTGCGCTGCATGGTTTGCCAGAACCAGTCGATTGACGAATCCGATGCCGACCTGGCCCGTGACCTGCGCGTCCTGGTGCGCGATCGGTTGAAAGCCGGTGACAGCGACAAACAGGTCATCGACTATGTCGTGTCCCGCTACGGCGAGTTCGTGCTTTTGAAGCCACGCTTGGAATGGCGCAATGCTTTGCTTTGGGGAGCGCCCGTGTTGCTGCTCCTCATTGGCGGGGCATTCATGCTGCGGTCGGCGCGTCGGCCGAAAGCGAAGGAAATGGCCGGGTTGAGTGCGGACGAAAAGGCCAGGCTCGACGCGATCCTGAAGCGCGATTAAGGGCGTTTCCGCGCTCTTGGAGCGCCGCGCGTCCATTCGGACGTGCAAAGACGCTCTAACGTTTTTGAATCTACGCGTTGTGCTTTCCGAAAATCGATTCCGATTTTCGGACCGACGCGCTAGCCAACATTACCAAAGTTTCATCTACCGGAAATGAAGCGGTAATGTCGCCCTCTCTATCTGTTGTCTCGAAGGATGCCGCTTGAGCGTCCAGTTCTAGAGGACAATGGATCAATGACTGCTACCCCCACTTCCTCCCGCACCCGTTCGCGCCTTGCTGCTGCCGCCGCTTCGCTGGCGATCGCCGGCGCCATCGGCTTCGGTGCGGTGACCACCGGCACGGCCCCCGTGATGGCCGAGGCCGTCAATGTCCAGGCCCCCCAGGTTCCGGGCTTCGCCGATCTCGTCGAGAAGGTCTCACCTGCCGTCGTTTCGGTTCAGGTCAAGGCCAAGGTTCAGCCGGCCTCCGACGAAGGAGGCAGCCCGTTCGACGCTCCCGATTTCTTCCAGGACAACCCGCAGCTCAAGCGCTTCTTCAAGGAATTCCGTGGTCCGAACGGACAGGGGGGGCGCAACTTCCAGCACCGCGACAACCCCAATCGCGAGCCGCGTCCGGTCGCGCAGGGTTCTGGCTTCTTCATCTCCGAGGACGGCTACATCGTCACCAACAACCATGTGGTCGACGGTGGCTCCGCGTTCACCGTCGTCATGACGGACGGCAAGGAATTCGACGCCAAGCTGGTTGGCACCGATCAGCGCACCGATCTTGCGGTACTCAAGGTCGACGCCAAGGACCAGAAGTTCACCTATGTCGAGTTCGCCGACGACTCCAAGGTCCGCGTCGGCGACTGGGTGGTTGCCGTCGGCAATCCGTTCGGCCTCGGCGGCACCGTCACCTCTGGCATCGTCTCGGCTCGCGGCCGAGACATTGGCGCCGGCCCGTATGACGACTTCATCCAGATCGACGCCCCGGTGAACCGCGGCAATTCCGGCGGCCCGACCTTCAACCAGAGCGGCCAGGTGGTCGGCATCAACACCGCGATCTTCTCGCCTTCTGGTGGCAGTGTCGGTATCGCGTTCGACATTCCGGCTTCCACCGCCAAGCAGGTCGTGGAAGTGCTGATGAAGGGCGGCTCGATCGAACGCGGCTGGCTTGGTGTCGAAATCCAGCCAGTGACCGCCGATATCGCCGAGTCGCTCGGTCTGAAGGCGGAAAAGGGCGCGCTGGTTTCCGGTTCCCAGGATGACAGCCCGGCCAAGAAGGCTGGCATTGTCGCCGGTGACGTCATCACTCAGGTCGACGGCAAGGATGTTGCAACCACCAAGGAACTGGCTCGCCTGATCGGCGCTTACCAGCCCGGCAAGTCGGTGGATGTCACCGTATGGCGCGGTGGCAAGGCGGAGACCATCAAGGTCGACCTTGGCAAGCTGCCAAACGGCGACAAGATGGCATCAGCCGGCAAGCAGTCTGAACCATCGGGTACCAACTCTCTGGCCGACCTTGGTTTGACGGTCACCAAGTCCGATAACGGCAAGGGCGTGGTCGTGACCGACGTCGATCCTGACAGCGATGCCGCCGATCGTGGCATTCAGGCAGGCGACGTCATCACCGCAATCAACAGCCAGGAAATCGCCGGCGCCTCCGACATCTCCAATGCGATGAAGGAAGCGCAGAAGGCCGGCCGCAAGCAGGTGCTGGTGCAGATCAGCCGCGAAGACACCAATCGCTTCGTGACGCTTCCGGTCGCTAAGGGCTGATCGATCGTCGTTGGGAAAGGACAATGCCGGGACGCCTGGGTCAGTGGGGGCACTGACCGGTGCGAGCCGGATAGCCTTTGCCTTTCGGCGTCTTTCGGATGTCGGCCTTCCTGATGGATGGTCTCGCTGTCCGGAAAACTTTGCTTCCACAACGGTGGTGTCGCACCCCCGGATCACCGCGAGGGAAGCATGGTCGGCGTGTCAGTCAGTAGTTGTCCGACCTCAGCGGCAGCGGGGCTCTTGTCCCGCTGCCGCAAAATCACAGGATGTCCAGAGATGTCTGCCGCAACGGCCTCGGAAATTGCGTATAACGGCTCCATGAAGATTCTGATCATCGAAGACGATCGGGAAGCCGCTGACTATCTGGAAAAGGCCTTCACCGAGGCGGGCCATACCGCCCATGTCGCTGGCGACGGCGAAACCGGTTTTGCCCTTGCCGATAGCGGCGACTACGACGTGATGGTCGTTGATCGCATGCTGCCGCGTCGCGATGGGCTTTCGGTGATCGCCGCGCTGCGTTCGCGCGGAAACACCACGCCGGTGCTTATTCTGTCGGCGCTGGGCGAGGTGGATGATCGCGTCACCGGTCTGCGCGCGGGCGGAGACGACTATCTGACCAAACCCTATGCCTTCTCCGAACTCCTGGCGCGTGTCGAGGTGCTGAACCGCCGCGCCGGTGTGAAGGAGAGCGAGACGGTCTACAGGAGTGGCGATCTCGAACTCGACCGGCTGTCCCATTCGGTCAGGCGCGCCGGCAAGGAGATCGTACTGCAGCCCAGGGAATTCCGCCTGCTTGAATATCTGATGCGCCATGCCGGTCAGGTGGTGACGCGCACCATGCTGCTCGAGAATGTCTGGGATTATCATTTCGATCCCCAGACCAATGTCATCGACGTGCATGTGTCGCGGTTGCGCGGCAAGATCGAGAAAGGCTTCGAAAAGCCGATCCTGCACACCATTCGTGGCGCCGGCTACATGCTGAAGAGCGGCGGTTAGGTCTCGATGGCTCTAACCGTGCCAGCCATCATGAAGACGACGGCGGCGCGCCTTTCGGCGCTGTATCTTCTGCTGTTCACGATCTGCGCGATTTTGCTGGTCTTCTACATGACCTCGTTGTCGGCGCGCATGCTGACCGCGCAGACACAGGAGACCATCAACGAAGAGGTGGCCGATCTCGCCCGTTCCTACCAGCGCGGCGGCCTGCCGTTTCTGGTGCGCACCATGGAGCGGCGTTCGCGCGCGCCGGGTGCTAATCTCTATATGATCGCCGATCCCAATGGCGAGGTTCTGGCCGGCAACGTCCAAAGCATCGAGCCGGGGGTGATCGCTCGCGAAGGCTGGACGGAAATACCGTTTTCCTATGAGCGCTACGGCGAGAGCGGTGGCGAGCAGGCGCAAGGTGCGAACGACGCCGGCAAGTCTTCCGGGCAAGCGCAGACACCCGCCCAGGTACGGCGCAACAAGGGCCACGACGCCATTGCGCTCGTCGTACGGCTGCCAAACCAGATGATCCTGCTTGTCGGTCGCGACCTCGGCGAGCCGGAGCGTTTCCGCAGTGTCGTTCGCCGCGCACTCACCTTGACGCTCGGTATGATGGGGCTGGGGGCGTTGCTGATCTGGTTCCTGGTCGGTCGCACGGCACTCAAGCGCATCGACAATGTGTCGGAGGCGAGCCGCCGCATCATGGGCGGTGATCTGACTGGCCGGCTTCCTGTCAGCGGGGCTGGCGATGAATTCGATCGGCTTTCGGAGAATCTCAATGCGATGCTGGCACGCATCGCCACTTTGAACGAAGGCCTGAAGCAGGTTTCCGACAACATCGCCCACGATCTCAAGACGCCGCTGACCAGGCTGCGCAACCGCGCCGAGGCTGTGCTGTCGGGCAAACACAGCGCGGCCGATTACAGGACCGCCCTCGAAGGCACGATCGCGGAATCCGACCAGCTCATCAAAACCTTCAACGCCATCCTGATGATATCGCGCCTTGAGGCGGGCTATTCGTCCGAGAACGTGACGCAGGTCGATCTGGCAGCCACCGTGCGCGACGTCGTCGAGCTCTACGAGCCCGTCGCGGAGGAAGCCGGTGTGGGCCTGGAGACCAATACGAGCGGGCCATATCTGATCGACGGCAATCGCGAACTGGTCGGGCAGGCGCTTTCCAACATCGTCGACAACGCGATCAAATATTCGATCGATGCGACGGCCACTCCCATGGTCAAGGTCACGCTCGAACGCATCGCCGGTAAGATCAGGCTCACCGTGGCCGACAACGGCCAGGGCATCCCTGACGACGCTGATCGTGCGCGCGTCACCGAAAGGTTCGTGCGGCTGGAAAAGAGCCGGTCGCAGCCGGGATCGGGGCTTGGGCTCAGTCTCGCCAAGGCGATCATGAAATTCCACAAGGGTACTCTTGATCTGCAACCTGCCGATCCTGGACTATGCGTCGTCATGAGCTTCCCGGAGCGGGAAGCCTCGTCGGGGAGAAACGGATGACGGCAAATGCTGCGGCTGAGCGAGAGAAGGTGGGCTGGCGGCTGCAGCCACAAATGAAACTTGCGCCGCTTGATGCCGGCCATGCTCGTGAAGAACTCGCCGATATCGCTGCGGCGGCCAAGGAAGACGAGCTGCCACGCCTGGCGAAGTTCCTGACCGGCAAGGGAGCGGCGCAGGATTTCCTGGCTGCTGTCTTCGATCTTTCTCCGTTCCTGCGCGATCTGGCGAGACGCCGGCCACAGATACTGGATGCCCTGTTTGATGAAATGGTCGAGCAACGTCTTGCCGCGATAGGCGAGGCAATGGGTGCTGTGGCGCATTCGGAGGATGTCTCAGAACAGAGCCTGATGATGGAGCTGCGCCGCCTCAAGGCCGAAGCGCATTTCCTTATTGCGCTCGACGATTTGGCCGGTGTCGCCGAAACAGCGCTGACTGTGCGCCGGCTTTCCGATCTGGCTGACGCTTCGATCCGCGCTGCGGTCGATTTCCTGCTGCGCGATGCCCACGAACAGGGCAAGCTCAAACTGGTCGATCCGAAGAGCCCGACGCTAAAATCCGGCTGGATCTTGCTTGGCATGGGCAAGCTCGGGGCTCACGAGCTGAACTTCTCGTCCGACATCGACCTTGTCGTCTTTTTCGAACCGGAAGCGCCGGCGGTGATCGATCCGCTCGATGCGACCGAGCTGTTCTCACGGCTGACCCGCCGGCTTGTTCGCATTCTTCAGGATCGCACCGAGTACGGCTATGTCTTCCGCACCGACCTCAGGCTCAGGCCCGATCCCGGTTCGACGCCGCTGGCGATCCCGGTGGAAGCTGCGCTGACTTACTACGAGGGCAGGGGGCAGAACTGGGAGCGCGCCGCGATGATCAAGGCGCGGCCCGTGGCTGGCGATATCGCTGCCGGCGAAGCCTTCCTCAGGGAACTCCAGCCCTATGTCTGGCGCAAATACATGGACTATGCGGCGATCGCCGACGTCCACTCGATCAAGCGCCAGATCCATGCGCACAAGGGCCACGGCGAGGTGGCGGTCAAAGGCCACAACGTCAAGCTTGGTCGCGGCGGTATCCGCGAGATTGAATTCTTCGTCCAGACCCAGCAACTGATTGCTGGGGGCCGGTTTCCGGAACTGCGTGGACGCGAGACGGTGCCGATGCTGGGTGAACTTGCCGAGCGCAACTGGATCACGGCCGAAGCGCGCGACGTGCTTGCCAGTCAATACTGGTTCCTGCGCCGCGTCGAACACGCCATCCAGATGGTGGCGGATGAGCAGACCCACATGCTGCCGGAAGACGACGAGGGGCTGGAGCGTATCGCTCACATGCTGGGTTACAAGGACGCCGAGGCCTTCTCGGTGACGCTGCGTGCTGCCTTGCAGCAGGTGGAAGGCCACTATGCGGCGCTGTTCGAGGCCGCACCCGAACTGTCGGCGGGCGTCGGCAATCTGGTCTTCACCGGCGACGTCGATGATCCTGACACCTTGCAGACCCTGCTCGGGCTGGGCTTCCAGCGGCCGAGCGACATCTGCCGTGTCATTCGCACCTGGCATTTCGGCCGCTACAAGGTGACCCGGTCGGCCGAAGCGCGTGAACGCCTGACGGAACTCACGCCCGCATTGCTGGAAGCCTTCGGCAAGACACGCCGTGCCGACGAGGCGCTGATGCGCTTCGACGAGTTCCTGTCCGGCTTGCCGGCCGGTATCCAGCTGTTTTCGCTGCTGCAGTCCAATCCGGGACTGCTCAGGCTGATGGCGACCATCATGGGCGCCGCGCCGCGGCTGGCGGCGATCATCACCCGCCGTCCGCACGTGTTCGACGGCCTGCTCGACCCGGCCTTGCTGGCCGAACTGCCGAACCGCGCCTATCTCTCGGCGCGGCTGGCTGCCTTCATCGACGGTGATCGTCCCTATGAGGATGTGCTCGACCGGCTGCGCATCTTCGCCGCCGAACAGAAATTCCTTATCGGCGTGCGGTTGCTCGCCGGTTCCATTGACGCCGCGCGCGCCGGCCGCGCCTTTTCCGATCTCGCCGACCTCACCATCGGGGCGGCACTGCAGGCGGTTGCCGATGAGTTCGCGCAGCGCCACGGCCGCGTCCCGGGTGGCAGGGTCGCGCTTCTGGGAATGGGCAAGCTGGGCAGTCGCGAACTGACGGCGGGCTCCGACGTCGACCTGATCCTTCTTTATGACCATGATGAGCAGGCGGAGGAGTCCGACGGCGAGAAGCAACTGGCACCATCACACTATTTCGCTCGCATGACACAGCGTCTGATCGCGGCCGTTTCGGCGCCCACCGCCGAAGGCGTGCTTTACGAGCTTGACCTGAGACTAAGGCCCTCCGGCAACAAGGGACCCGTGGCGACGCATGTCGATGCGTTTCGCAAGTACCAGCGGCAGGAGGCGTGGACCTGGGAGCAGATGGCGTTGACGCGGGCAAGGGCCATTGCCGGGGACGCAGCCTTGTGTGCGGAGATCGAACGGGAAGTAGACGTCATCCTCGCGCAGCCACGCGACCGTACCAAGGTGGCGGCTGAGGCTGCCGAGATGCGCAAGCTGATCGAGGAAGAGAAGCCGCCGCACGACCTGTGGGATATCAAGCTCATTCCCGGCGGTCTGATCGATCTGGAATTCGTCGCCCAGGTGGCGACCATTACAGGTCAGCTCGAAGGCGACGCACGCACGCCCGGCACGGCACAGACTTTGGCGAGGTTGGCGCCAAGCCTTGCCGATCCCGAGATCCGGCACGAACTTTGCGACGCATATTCGCTGTATTTGGCGGTTACCCAGATGATCAGGCTGTGCCTGACCAGCACGTTCGAACGCGATGACGTGCCGCCTGGGCTGGTCGATCTTCTATTGGCAGCAACCGACCTGCCGGATTTCACGGTGCTGGAAGCGCACCTCAAGGAAACGTCGCGAAAGGTCAGGAAGGATTTTGACCTTTTGCTGCGTGGGAAACGCTCGTGAGGAACTGACGCCTTGCAGCGGTTTCCAAGCATCGGGGGTGACGATGCAACAGGAGAAACCGATGAAAAAGTCGACGAAACTTGCCTTCGCATTTGCAACCCTTGCCGGTCTCGTTGGAACCGCCGCCTATGCCGAGCAGAAAAGGGGCGGCGATATGCGCGATGGTTCGCGCATGCGTCTCCAGAAGGCATTGGACGATTCCAACGGCTCCATCACCTTTGATCAGTTTTCGGAGGCGGTGAACCCGAAGCTCAAGAAGATCCTCGCCGACAATGGCGGCAAGGTCACTGTCGAGCAGCTGGCGGCGGCGCTCGAAAAGGCGCGCTACGAGGAAATGGCCAAGCGCATGATCTCCCGCTACGACAGCAAGGGTGAGGGCGTGTTGACCGCCGAGGATGTGGCCGTGCGCGACAAGAAGATGTTCGCGCTATTCGACAAGAACAATGATGGCAAGCTGGAAAAGGCTGAACTGCCAAAACGTGGCGGTCGCGACCATCGCAAAAGCGAAATCGAATAATTCCGACTGAATGGATGCCCGGCGGTGTTCGCCGCCGGGTATTTTTCAAGCTGCCGCCTTCACCAATTGCGGTGCTTTGCGAAGGGGGATGCGCACCGATACGATGGTTCCGGATCCTTCCGTCGAACGGATTTTGAGCGCGCCGCCGTGCAGTTCAGCCAGCGAGCGCGAGATAGCCAACCCCAGGCCCGACCCGGTGTGGTTCTTCGAAAACTGGTTCTGGACCTGCTCGAACGGTCGGCCGAGCTTGCCGAGCGCTGTTTTCGGAATGCCGCAGCCATTGTCCTCGATGGTGAGCGTGAGTGCCCCCGATGCATTGCGGGCCTTGACCACGATATGCCCGCCCTGGCCAGTGAATTTCACCGCGTTGGAAAGCAGGTTGATGACGATCTGCTTGATGGCACGCCGGTCGGCAATCAGCGACAGGCTGTCGGCGATGCGCGTTTCCACGGTGATCGCTTTCTGGGCTGCCTGGAGCGAGACCACCCGCACCGTTTCGGAGATCAGCGGCCCGAGATCAATCTGCTCCCGGTCGATCGAGAACTGGCCGGCTTCGATCTTCGACATGTCGAGAATGTCGTTGATGACGCCAAGCAGGTATTTGCCGGACGAGTTGATATCGGTGGCATATTCTTCATAGCGCCCCGAGCCCAGCGGCCCGAACAGCCTCTGCTCCATCAATTCCGAGAAGCCGATGATCGCGTTGAGCGGCGTGCGCAGCTCATGTGACATGTTGGCGAGGAATTCCGACTTCGCCTGGTTGGCGGCTTCGGCACGGTCCTTTTCACGGATGTATTTGCGGTTCAGTTCGACCAGCTCGCGGGTGCGTTCCTCCTCGGCGCGGCGGGCAAGGCTAAGGTCGTGAATGGTGGCCATCAGGCGCCGCTCGCTGTCCATGAGCTTGTCCTGATGCTGCTTGATCTGCGTGATGTCGGAACCGACTGATACAGTACCGCCATCGCGGGTCTTCAACTCGTTCACTTGTAGCCAGCGGCCGTCGCCCAACTGGCGTTCGATGCTGATACCGCCGTTGGGCCCGTTGGCGTTCGCCAGCCGTCGTTCCGCCGCGAAAGCCAGCATGCGTTCTTCGATCTCGGCACGCGGCGTTCCAGGCATGACACTGCGATCGGAGAGACCGTTGTCATGCTGGAACTTGGAGTTGCACATCACCAGCCGTTCCGACGTGTCCCACAGCACGAAGGATTCGTTGATGTTCTCGATTGCCGTTCGCAGCCTGAGGTCGGCGACTTCGGAGCGAAGGGCAAGGTGCCTTTGTTCGGTAACATCGACGGCGATGCCGATAAGTTGGATTTCCGGTGCGTCGGGATCCATCACCTGCGCCCTTGCGCGCATCCAGACCCACTGCCCGTTGGCGTGGCGCATGCGGAAGACCTGGTCGATCTGGTCAATCTCTCGCGCCACGATGCGCTCGGCCAGCTCGAACAGATTGCCGTCTTCGGGGTGAATGATCTCGTCGACCTCGCCGAAGGACAGCATCGTCTCGCAGGGTTCGTAGCCGAGCATGTCGTACATGGAGCGCGACCAGTACATCTTGCCGCGGGCCATGTCCCAGTCCCAGAGACCGCAGCGGCCCCTGACCAGCGCCATGTCGATGCGCTGCAGAGAATCTCCCAGGATACGGTCAGCGCTTTTGGCGCGCGTCACCTGGCAGAAATAGGCGTAGAGCACGATCAGCAGCACGCCGGCGGTGAGCACAAACAGCGTGACATTGAGCGAGACGGCCTTGCGCCACTCGGCAAAGACCGCTTCCTGCGGAACGAGAACGGCGGCCGCACCCTTGCCGTCAGGCCTGAGATCAACGGCGGCAAACCATTCTGCATCGCCGATGCGCACGTTGAGCACGCCGGCGCGTTCGCCGAACAGGAACAGTGGCTGCCCGCCCATGATGACGCTGTCGAGCGCCCGCCCCTGCCAGCGTGTCGACTTCGGCGACACCGCCAGCACGGTGAATTCCTTATCGGTTACGGCCAGCACGTGATCCGTGCTGAGCGAACCTTGCCGCACGGCATCCTCGAGCAGCTCCTGCGGATCGGTGGCAGGTGCGACCGCAGCAGCCTTGGCGAGTTCGCCGGCGGAAAGCGTGAGAATTGTCTTGGCATTGCGCTCGATGTCATCGTGCCAGCTCATCATCGACAGGAAGCGCAGGCAAGCCACGACGATCAGGAAAAGAATGATCAGGGAAGGGATCAGTCGGCGCAACACCGGTTCCGCGGCCAGCAGCTTGCCGTAGGCCGGCCCTGCAATCAGCCGCGCATTGCCGAGCAAGGCACTGCTGCGGCGCGGACGGTTGCGCCACTCAAAAGCTGTCCGTCCGGGCGCGCGCAACGCGTCCGCCTTGGCCATGGAATGGCTCTCCCCGAAATTTTCCCCGATGACGACCCGGCAACACCGTACTTCCGAATCGCCATTAAAGAATCAAACGTGATTCGCCTTGTCCAGTGGGTGAGGAGAAAAAAGATTGAAGATTCAGTAAATCGGCCGGCGTTTTGAGCGCCGGCCGATATTTTCGGT
This sequence comes from Mesorhizobium loti, assembly GCF_002858745.1. GTDB lineage: Bacteria > Pseudomonadota > Alphaproteobacteria > Rhizobiales > Rhizobiaceae > Mesorhizobium > Mesorhizobium loti_F. The sequence continues at coordinate 427,165 of NZ_PJRO01000004.1, forward strand.
CTTCAGATGGCAAGTTTCAGGGCGCTAAGCTAGCGTCCGCTCGACAATGTCTTTCAGGTCGGCCGAGAGTTTGTCCTGGCCGAGGATCGACACCAGGGCCTCGCGCGCTTTGCCTTGCCGCGCGGGTTCCAGCGAGCGCCATGACCGCATTGCGGTGGCAAGCCGGGCGGCGACCTGCGGATTGCGCTTTTCAACCTCCAGAACGGTGTCGGCAAAGAAGCGGTAGCTTTCTCCGTCGGCACGGTGGAAGCCAGTCTGGTTGGCGCCTGCAAAAGTTCCGATCAGCGCGCGCACCCGGTTGGGATTGTCGATCGAAAAGGCTGGGTGGCTGGTCAGTGCTCGTACGGTTTCCAGCGCGCGCTGCCCCGGAACCCCGGCCTGGATGATGAACCATTTATCCATCACCAGCGCATCGCCTAAATATTGTTTCTCGAACTGTTTCAAGGCCTTGTCGGCTTGGGTGGAATCAGCGTGACGGTGTGCCAGGACGGTCAGGGCCGCTGCCCTGTCGGTCATATTGGTAGCGTTGTCGAAGTGGTTGGCGGCGAGGTCGGCGCCGTCCGGCAACAGCGCAAGATAGTCGAGCAGCACGTTGCGCAAAGCGCGCCGGCCAGCACCATCCGCATCAGGCTGGAACGGCCCGTTATCGCGCAATTCTTCGTAGAGGCGTCTGAAGCCCTGTTCATTGGCTGCGGCCAAGGTACGGGCGAATGCCTGTCGTGCTGCCAGGATGGCATCGGGATCAATTCCCTTGCCGATCTCGCGAGCGATATCGGCTTCGCCGGGCAAGGTCAGTGCCAGCGCGCGGAACGCCGGCTCCAGTGAGGTGTCGGCGGCGATACGCCCGGCCAGGGCGTTCAGATGCTCGCCGAATTGCGGACGTTTCCCACCAAGGACGTTGCGGAAGCCGGCGATCAGCGCATCGGTGAGCAATGTGTTGAAGGCCTGCCAGCGCGAGAAGGCATCGCCGTCGTTGCCGGCCAGGAAGATCAGGTCTTCCTGCTTCTGTTCCAGCGAAAGCGTGATCGGTGCGGAGAAACCACGATTGAGCGAAAGCACAGGCCGCTCGGAGATACCAGTGAAGCGTATCGACTGGTGCCGCTTGCGCAGGTGGATGACACTCGCCTCGACTGTCGCACCTTCGACGCTGCCGTAAGTCAGATCCTTGCCATCGGCACCGACAAGGCCGAACGCCAGCGGTATGTGCATCAGCCGTTTGCGGCTTTCAGACGGCGTTGGAGCAAGTGACTGCCCGACCTCGAGCGTGAACACCCGCGCGGCCTGATCGTAGCTGGAGCTCACCGTCACATGGGGCGTGCCGGCCTGATGATACCACAGCGCGAACTGGGAGAGATCGCGGCCCGATACATCCTCGAACACCTTGAGGAAATCGTCGATGGTGGCGGCCTCGCCGTCATGGCGCTCGAAATAAAGGTCCATGCCGGCGCGAAAGGCCTCGGTGCCCAGGATGGTGCGGATCATGCGCACCACTTCCGAGCCCTTTTCATAGACAGTCGCCGTGTAGAAGTTGTTGATCTCGCGGTATCGACGCGGCCGCACCGGATATGCCAGCGGACCCTGGTCTTCCGGGAATTGATGGGCGCGCAGCGTGCGCACTTCGGCGATGCGCTTTACCGGGCGCGAACGCTCGTCCGCCGAGAACTCGTGATCGCGATAGACAGTCAGCCCCTCCTTCAGACAGAGCTGGAACCAGTCGCGGCAAGTGATTCTGTTTCCTGTCCAATTGTGGAAGTATTCATGCGCGATGATCGCCTCGATGTTGGCGAAGTCGGCGTCGGTCGCGGTCTGCTCGTCGGCCAGCACATATTTGTCGTTGAAGATGTTGAGGCCCTTGTTCTCCATCGCGCCCATGTTGAAATCGGAGACGGCAACGATGTTGAAGACGTCGAGATCGTATTCCCGGCCGAACTTCTCCTCGTCCCATTTCATCGAGCGTTTGAGAGCGTCCATGGCATAACCGGCCAACACTTCCTTGCCGTGCTCGACATAAATGCCGAGATCGACCTTGCGCCCGGACAGGGTGGTGAACTCGTCGGCCACTTTGCCGAGACTGCCGGCGACAAGCGCGAACAGATAGCTCGGTTTCGGGAATGGATCATGCCAGACGGCGAAATGTTTTCCGTTTTTGAGATTGCCTTGCTCTACCGGGTTGCCGTTGGAGAGCAAAAGCGGCGCTTCGGTGCGGTCCGCCTCGATGCGCACGGTGTAGACCGAGAGAATGTCAGGCCGGTCCAGGAAATAGGTGATGCGGCGAAAGCCCTCGGCCTCGCATTGTGTGCAGTAGACGCCGCTGGAGCGATAGAGGCCCATCAGTGCGCTGTTCGTCGACGGGTTCACATCCGTCTCGATGGTCAGCCGGAAGGATTTGGCAGGTGGCGCGACGATGGTCAGTTGGTCCGGTGTCGCGGCATAGTTGGTCGTGCCAAGCGGCTTGCCGTCGATCGATACGCCGACAAGCTCTAGCTCATCCCCGTCCAGCACCAGCGCGGTTCCCGCGGCCACGCCGTGCCGGCGCTCGATGGTGAGGGTGGCGGTAATCCGGGTCGCTTCACTGGAAAGCGAGAAGGTCAGCTCGGTCTTTGGGATCAGGTAGTCGCTGGGGCGATAATCTTCGAGCCTGAAGACCTGGCCGGTATCTGTACGCATCCGTCGATTTTTCCTGATGATTTCGGCGTAGCCAGCATCCGCTGGGACAAGATAAAAAGAGGTTGCGGCTCTTTACACGAAACCGTCCCTCGACAAAACTGTCGGTACACTCATCTCAAGGCCTTTCCAGCCTTCTCCAATCCCCCATGAGGTTGCCATGACTGTCGTCACGCCCAAATTCGGGATGGGCGCTTCGGTCCGCCGGGTCGATGAGGCCGGTACGATCGGCGCCACGCCGGCAGCGCTCAATGCCGTGACCGATGCGCTTTATCGCGCCTACGGCATCAAACATATCGACATACCGGCGACACCGTCGTGCATCTGGGGGGCGATACGGGACGCCGGCATGCAGTGACGTCAAATGCATCTTCCGTCCAGCCGCATACGCTGGTTGGCATCACGCTGAAGATACTCTCGGTTTCGGTGTTCGTGGCGATGTCGTCGCTGATCAAGGCCGCAGGCGAACTGCCTGCCGGCCAGATCGTTTTCTACCGCTCCTTCTTCGCCATCTTCCCGATCCTGATCTTCCTCGGTTTCCGTCGCGAATTGCGCACCGCCTTTTCCACCAAGCGTCCGCTCAACCACATCGCGCGCGGCGTGGTCGGGGTCTGCGCCATGGGCTTCGGCTTCTTTGCGTTGACTCGCCTCCCGCTGCCGGAAGCGATCACGTTGAACTACGCGCAACCCCTACTGGTGGTGGTCTTCAGCGCCATCTTTCTGGGAGAGACCATCCGCGTCTACCGCTGGGGGGCAGTCATCGTCGGCTTGATCGGCGTTATCATCATTTCATGGCCGACGCTCACCTTGCTGCGCTCCGGTGCTGCGCTCGGCGACCAGGAAGTGCTCGGTGTCATTGCCGCGTTCATCGCGGCGGCGATCTCGGCGGTTGCCATGCTTCTGGTACGAAGCCTTGTGCACAGCGAACGCACTGCAACCATTGTTCTGTGGTTCTCGCTGACGGCGAGCATCCTGGCCCTGCTGACCATCCCGTTCGGCTGGCAGGCGCTGGCGACAAGACAGGTCGTTCTGCTCATCCTGGCTGGTTTCTGCGGTGGGCTGGGACAGATCCTCATGACCTCGGCTTATCGCCATGCCGAGGCCTCGGTCGTGGCGCCGTTCGAATACACCTCGATGCTGCTCAGCATCGTCGTCGGCTATCTCGCCTTCGGCGATGTGCCGACGCTGCACATGCTGGTGGGCGGAGCGATCGTGGTTGCCGCCGGTCTTTTCATCATCTGGCGCGAGCGGCAGCTCGGTCTCGAGCGGGCGGCTGCACGGAAGGCCTCGCAGCCGCCCGGCTGATCAGGCTCGTCCTGCCGTCTCCGCCCGTTCAAGTGAAAGGCGGATCAGAGCCTGCCGCGTTTCTTCGTCGGCCGGAAAGAAGGTTTCGATCGCGAGCTCCGAAAGCGTCACGTCGAGCGGCGTGCCGAACACGGTGGTGGTGCTGATGAAGGACAGCACAGTGTCACCAAGCCGCAGCCGCAAGGGGTGGACGATGGCATTGGTCTCCGGCTTCGGAGGCCTCGTGCTTGAAAGGGTGGGATAGGCCCGCAGTTCTTCCTCCAGCGCTTCAAGGACGGGATCGGCCGAGGTTTCGATCTGCTGTTTCAGCCGCTCCAGGAGATGCGCGCGCCATTCGGCGAGATTGGCGATGTTCGGTGCGACGCCCTGGGGATGCAGGCTGAGCCGCAACACGTTGACCGGTGCCTGCAGGAGCGACGGGTCGCTGACGCCTGCGAGCATCGGGGCAAGGGCGTCGTTGGCGACAACGAGGTTCCAGTGCCGGTCAACGGCGAGTGCGGGAAACGGCTCATGCCCTTTCAGCACCAGTTTCACTGCTTCCATCGCCGGTGCTAGATCGGGGTCAGTCATTGAGCGTTCACCGAAGGACGGTGCGAAACCAGCTGCCAGAAGGATCTGATTGCGCTGTCTGAGCGGTACCGAAAGCTGTTCCGAGAGCCGCAGCACCATTTCCCGCGATGGCGTGGCGCGGCCACTTTCCACGAAGCTCAGATGCCGCTGCGAGATTTCGGCTTCCATGGCGAGGTCTAGCTGACTCATGCGTCGGCGCGTGCGCCATTCGCGAATGAGGGTACCGGCGGAAATCTGGGTCGTGTTCATGAAATCCTGCGTTGTCGAAAGGAAGGAAACCGCTCTCTGCGCGTCTCGGCCGTCGTAGCTGCGTGTCGGGACGGTCATAAATCTATGGCGGAGAAAAATTCATTTCCATTACCTGGCGCGTAATCGCCGTGGCTGAGCCGGCCTGACAATCTCCGTTCATCAGATGCCGGACGGTCCGCAGCATCATGAACCTGGAGAAAGACCATGCAGATTTCCGTTTCCCCGTTCCTCCGCAATGTGCTGCTGCTCGATGCGCTGGCGAGTGGTGCCACGGCCATCATCCTGCTCGGCGGTGCTCATATGCTGAGCCCGCTGCTGGACATTCCCCAGAACCTGCTGTTCTGGGCCGGTGCTACGCTTGTGCCCTTTGTGTTGATGGTACTCGGCGTGTCACGCCAACACACTGTGTCGCGCACCATGCTGGTCGAGATCATCGCGATCAATGCGTTGTGGGTCGTCGCCAGCTTTGGCCTGTTGGTCTCCGGTGTCGTCTCGCCGAACCTGCTCGGTATCGCCTTCGTCAGCGCGCAGGCCATCGCCGTGGCTCTGTTTGCCGAGTTGCAATATGTCGGCCTGCGTCGCCAGGCGGCCTGATAAAAGGGGCCTGTCGATTCCGAATCTTGTCTGCCCGGTACCGTCAGGGTCCCGGGCAAGATTTGCTCACGAAAGCGAGCGCAGTTTCATCTTCACTTCGACGAAATCGCGCCACGCCAGCCGCTTATGCGCGGGAGTCCGCAGCAGATAGGCGGGGTGCAGGGTCGGCATTGCCGGAATTGTCGTGCCACCTGCGGTCATGTGGGCACGCCAGTTGCCACGCAATCTCAGGATGCCCTCGGTGGTATTGAGCAAGGTCTTGGCCGAAGGCCCGCCCAGATTGACCAGAACCTTCGGATTGACGAGTTCGATCTGTCGTTCGATGAACGGCCGGCAGATCTCCGTCTCGTGCGGGGTTGGCGTGCGGTTGCCCGGCGGTCGCCACGGGATGACGTTGGCGATGTAGGCTGAATTGCGGTCGAGGCCGATCGCCGCCAGGATTCGGTCGAGCAGCCGGCCTGAGCGGCCGACAAAAGGCAGCCCTTCCAGGTCCTCGTCGCGGCCCGGCGCTTCGCCGACCAGCATCAGGGCGGCATTCGGATTGCCGTCGGCGAAGACGAGGTTCTTGGCGGTGAATTTCAGGTTGCAGCCGTCGAAGCCGGCCATGGCCTCGCGCAATTCGTCAAGGTTGGAAGCTCGGCTGGCAAGCTGGCGCGCGAGCTGGGCCTGTGCTTCATCTGGCACCGCGGCGGTAGCGGGACCACGCTGAGGTGGTGCGGCGGGGCTGTTTTCCACAAAAGCTTGAGGGCGGCGATCCGGGGAAGGCTCGGGAGCGGAAGCTGGACGCGCGGCGGCCTGGGCTTGCGCCATTTCTGCAAAGCGGTCCACCGGCTCTTCAGCCAAGGCCTCGTCGACCCCGGCTTCCATATAGAAGGCCAGCAGCTCGTGTAGCTCCGGTCTGTTTTGGGGCGAGGGGATATTCATGGCCGCACCATCTTCCGATGGCGTGCGATTTTCAAGCCTGGAGCGGAGTGCGATCGGGCATTCTGCTCCCTCTCTTTGTCTGGCGTCCGAGAAGCTGCGATTTTTTGTTTGCAGAGCTTCGGTTCGCGATCACGCTAGCTTGAGGGAATCCGCGGGTCCTGCATCAGATAGAAGGTCCAGCGCGGCGTATAGTCGGTGATCAGGAACTCGAACTCGGCCGTTTCCAGCGGATCGACCTTTCCTTTGGTGAACAGCAGCCGGTCATAAGGTTCGAAGTTGCGGTCGAAGGTCGTAAAATTCGACGACGCTATGTTTTCCGGCGTCTTGTTGCGCTGATCGAAGGAGAGGCCATCGCCGAATACACTCGGCTGATCGAGTATCTCCTGTAGTTCGAACTGGAACTCCACCCAGGCATGGCCGCTGCTGTTGAGCGCGTTGATGCGCATGTAGATGATGCCGCTGGCGTAATCGCCCGTGCTGTCGAAGGGTTGGATCGGCTTGATGGTGCGGATCGTCAGGGTCACCGGTGTCGCGGAACTGAATTCCTCGTCGATGACGATCGGATCCGCGCGTGTGCCCTTGCCGGAAACGCCCCTGATGCGGAAGCCGCCGAGCTCGTCGGAAAAGGAATAAGCTCCGCTTTCCCAAACCTTTTGTTTCTTTTGGGCGAGAGTCGGGGAGACTAATAAAAGAAAGCCGAGGACAGCCGCCGGCCACAATGAGCCTGAAGCGGAACTGAGGCGCGACGTTGCTAAGCCGGCTGGCCCATGAATGCGCATGAACAGGACTATGACCGATAACCGGTGTCTCGAAAAGCGTCAGTTTTCAAGCGTATCCTCTAATTGACGTTTACGTGAACGTAAAATATTCTGACGAAGGTGACGGCTTCGCCTCTTGCGAATGCGATGCCGTCGTTCCATGCCGGTTTCGCGTCGCGGAATGATGCGCTATGGAGCGCAAGAGCCAGCAATATGCCGGAACGGCAAGCCAGTGCGGAGGGACCTGATGAGCGAGATCGAACGCGAGAGCATGGAATTCGACGTGGTGATCGTCGGTGCCGGGCCGGCGGGGCTCGCCGCGGCGATCCGGCTCAAGCAGGTCAATCCCGACCTTTCCGTCGTGGTGCTGGAAAAGGGCGGCGAAGCGGGCGCCCATATTCTCTCCGGCGCGGTTGTCGATCCGATCGGCATCGACCGTCTTCTGCCCGGCTGGCGCGAGGAAGGAGATCATCCCTTCAAGACCCCGGTCACGGCGGACCATTTCCTTGTGCTGGGGCCTGCGGGTTCTTTCCGGCTACCGAACGTGTTCATGCCGCCGCTGATGAACAATCACGGCAACTACATCGTCTCGCTCGGCAATGTCTGCCGTTGGCTGGCGGGCAAGGCCGAGGCTCTGGGCGTGGAAATCTATCCGGGCTTCGCTGCTGCTGGCCTTCTCTACAATGAGGAAGGCGCGGTCACCGGTGTCTACACCGGCGATATGGGCGTGGAGAAAGACGGTTCGCATGGGCCGAACTTTGCGCCCGGCATGGCGCTGATGGGCAAATATGTGATGATCGGGGAGGGCGCGCGCGGCTCGCTCGCCAAGCAGCTCATCGCCAGGTACCAACTCGACGCCGGCCGCGAACCGAGCAAATTCGGCATAGGCCTCAAGGAACTCTGGCAGGTCAAGCCGGAGAACCACAAGCCTGGCCTCGTCCAGCATTCGTTTGGCTGGCCACTCGACATGAAGACCGGTGGTGGTTCTTTCCTCTATCATCTGGAGGACAACCAGGTAGCAGTCGGCTTTGTCGTTCATCTGAACTACAAGAACCCGTATCTGTCGCCGTTCGAGGAATTCCAGCGCTTCAAGACGCATCCGGCCATCGCGCCGACCTTCGCCGGCGCCAAGCGCCTCGGCTATGGTGCTCGCGCCATCACCGAAGGCGGTTTGCAGTCGGTGCCGAGGATGTCCTTCCCAGGTGGTGTGCTGATGGGGTGCGCTGCCGGCCTCGTCAACGTGCCGCGCATCAAGGGATCTCACAACGCAGTGCTGTCCGGCATGCTCGCAGCAGAGCACGCTGCGGAAGCCATAGCCGCCGGCCGTGCAAATGATGAACTCGCTTCTTATGAGGACGCCTGGCGCGACAGCGACATCGGCAAGGACCTGAAGAGGGTGCGCAACGTCAAGCCGTTGTGGTCGCGTTTCGGTACGGTCGTTGGTGTAGGCCTCGGTGGCCTTGATATGTGGCTGAACACGCTGTTCGGTTTCTCGCCCTTCGGCACGCTGAAACACGGCAAGACCGATGCCGCTTCGCTCGAGCCAGCGTCGAAGCATCAGAAGATCGTCTATCCGAAGCCGGATGGCGTGCTGACCTTTGACCGTCTGTCATCGGTCTTCCTGTCCGGTACCAATCACGAAGAGGACCAACCAGTCCATCTCCAGGTCAAGGATGCCGCGCTGCAGGTAAGCTCGGAACACGACGTGTTCGGCGGACCGTCGACGCGCTATTGCCCGGCCGGCGTCTATGAATGGGTGGATGCCGAAGGCAACGCTGCGGCAGATCCGTCAGCCAAGGATGTGCGCTTCGTGATCAACGCGCAGAACTGCGTGCACTGCAAGACCTGTGACATCAAGGACCCGAACCAGAACATCAACTGGGTGCCACCGCAGGGTGGTGAGGGACCAGTCTACCAGAACATGTAGCTTCGGGGCTGGTGCATCGGCCCGAAGGTCGGACGATTTTCGGCAAGCACGGCGGCGCTCCAAAGCATTGGAGCGTGCTTTGCGCATCCGCGCAGACACACTGTGCTCTAAGGCGCCTAAACGACCCTAAGCGCCTTAATTCGACCGTATGACGGCGTTTATCATCCTGTGCTCTCCCTTCCTGGGTGATAAAATGGGCGAGCGGGGAGGATATTGATGAGCCGGTCTGTTTTGTGCAGTCTCGTTGTGTTCGCAGCAGCATGCGTGCCGGGTGTTGCGGTGGCCGGCTCGAAAGTCGTCACGCATGTCCGCACCTACGATATCGCTGGTGAGAGTGGCCAGGCACTGATCGATGCCATGGACAAAAGTGGCCCCAAGCACGGTTTCTTGACACGTGCGATTGCCCAGACTTCCTACACCGTCGACTGGGACTTCGATCTCAAGGCCAAGGCGGATGTCTGCCATCTCAGGGCCGCCAGTGCGACGCTCGACATGACCTATATGTACCCGCGCGTGACGACACCTATGTCGCCCGCCTTGCGCAAACGCTGGCAACGGTTCTTCGCGGGCGTACGCGCGCATGAGCAGACACACGGCCGTATCGCCAGGCAGGGCATCGCCGCGGGCGAACGTGCTATCGCCGATCTTGCCGTGGCCAACGATCCGCATTGCATCAAGACGCAGCGCGAGGCGCAGCGCCGGGTCGATACGATCTATGATGAATACGAGACCAAGCAGGTCGTCTTCGACCAACGCGAACATCGCAACGGTGGCCGGGTGGAAGCGCTGGTCGCCAAGCTTGTTGGTGAACGTTAACATCCAGCGGTCCACGATCTTCGATTCCGCTTTGATCGTCGCCAGTTCGACTTCTATGGTGCATGCGAAAATCGGCACTACGCCAGGGGACGGCATGACATCGAAGACTGGGCTCGGCTTATTGGCGCCGGCGGCATATGCGGCAGCTTTTTTTTCGGCAGCACCCGCTGTTGCCAAGACGATCGAGCAGGAAAAACCTTACGCCATCACCGGTACCAGCGGCGCCGAACTCTACGCATCGATCGGCCAGAACGGGCCGGAGATGGGGAGAAGCGGTGGCCGTGTCATTGCACACACTTTCTTCAAACTCACCTGGAGAAGAAATTATGTGCCGGAAAACGGCGGCTGTACGCTGAAATCGGCAACGCCAACGCTCATCATCACCTACACGCTGCCCAAGCCTGCAAACCCGTTACCGCCTGCAGTGCAGAAGCGCTGGGATATCTTCATCGAGGGTCTTCGTCGCCACGAGAAGGTGCATGGCGACCATATCAAGGCGATGCTGGCGCAGATCGAACAGACCACCATCGGTGTGTCCGTGGCCAATGATCCCGGTTGTCAGAAAATCCGTCAGGAAATCCAGAAACCGCTTTCGGATGCCTCGATCACGCAGCGCCAGCAAAGCCGCGATTTCGACCGCGTCGAAATGGGAGCCGGCGGAGGGATCCAGCGGCTCATCCTCGAACTGGTCAATGGCGACTAGACTAAGCTGCTCGCCGTCGGAAACCGGTGTTCTATTGAAACGCGGTTTCCGAGAAGGAGCGCAGCTTGCGCGAATGCAGCCGCTCCATCGGCATTTCAGCCAGTTTCTGCATGGCACGGATACCGATGGTGAGATGCTGCGACACCTGTCGCTTGTAGAATTCGGTCGCCATGCCAGGCAGTTTCAGCTCGCCATGCAGCGGCTTGTCCGAAACGCACAGCAACGTGCCGTATGGCACGCGGAAACGGAATCCGTTGGCCGCGATCGTCGCCGATTCCATGTCCAGCGCAATCGCGCGTGACTGCGACAGCCGTTGCACCGGACCACGCTGGTCGCGCAGCTCCCAGTTGCGGTTGTCGATGGTGGCGACCGTACCGGTGCGCATCACACGCTTGAGGTCGTAGCCGGAAAGGCCTGTCACTTCGGCGACCGCCTCTTCCAGCGCAACCTGCACTTCGGCCAGGGCCGGCACAGGCACCCACACCGGCAAATCGTCGTCCAGCACGTGATCTTCGCGCACATAGGCATGCGCCAGCACATAGTCGCCCAACGCCTGCGTGTTGCGCAGGCCGGCGCAGTGACCAAGCATCAGCCAGGCGTGCGGGCGCAGCACTGCGACATGGTCGGTGATCGTCTTGGCGTTGGAAGGGCCGACGCCGATATTGACCATGGTGATGCCGCCGTGGTCGCCGCGCTTCAGATGATAGGCGGGCATCTGCGGCAGGCGTGGCGGCGCAATACCTTCGCCTGTCATCGTCGCGCCGGGCCTCGTCACGACATTGCCGGGCTCGACGAACTCCGTATACCCCTCGCCACCTTTCGCCATCAGATCGCGCGCCATCGCGCAGAATTCGTCGATGTAGAACTGGTAGTTGGTGAACAGCACAAAGTTCTGGAAATGCTGCGGACTTGTCGCGGTGTAGTGCGTCAGCCGGTGCAGCGAGTAGTCGATACGCTGCGCAGTGAATGGCGCCAGCGGCCGCGGATCTCCCAGCGCCACTTCAAAAGTGCCGTTGGCGATCTGGTCATCGGTACCATCGAGATCTGGCACGTCAAACAGGTCGCGGATCGGCCGGCGGATGCGCTCGGCTGCCGCGCTGTCGACATAGGTTCCTTCGAGGAAGGCGAAATGCACCGGGATCGGCGTCTCCGATTCCGAAACGATTACGGGAACGCCATGATTGCGCATGATCAGCCTGAGCTGCTCGGTCAGATAGCTCTGAAACAGGTCAGGCCGGGTGATCGTGGTCGAGAACTGGCCCGGCGTCGGTAAATGACCATAGGCCTGGCGCGAGTCCACCTGGGTGAAGGAATTGGTGACGACGCTGACCTCGGGATAGAAGGCACGGTAGCGTTTGTCATTGTCGCCGCCGGCCGCCAACGCCGAGAAGGAATCGCGCAGGAACTTGGTGTTGCGTTCATAGAGTGCACCCAACGCGGCGACCGCCTTGCTGGCGTCGTCGAAGGACTGCCGGGCATAGGGCTCCGGCATGACCACGGTTTCAATGGCTTGTGGATAGATTCGCTTTTCCATGACCTATTATAGAGATGGAAAATGACAGTTGGGAGGGGTGGTCCGGTCAGACGGATCGCTATTTGCTGTTTTAGACGAACGGCAAGTCTTGAAACTCAACCGCGCTGCAGGCTCACCAGCAGAACCAGGCCGATGCCGTTCTTTTTCAGTGCAGGTGCTTCGATGGTTGAGCCGGCATTGGTGCGCATTGTGGGCACAGCCAGGACCGGCGCTGCGAGCAACATCAGGATCAGCGTCGCGCGCGGAAGAAGCTTCAGGACAGCAATGGCGTTTTGTGCGAACGAGGTCATGGCGGTTTCACGTGTTGTCGATCAATCGGCGGCAAATGAACTGGAGCAGGCAACACCGCATCGAAGGCCGGCCTGGCTCCAGCCGTGGTCCGGGCGGGCATTCTCTGCGACGAGGATGGCAAACCCCATTCCGAACAGCGCCATCAGCAGGCAGACGATGGTGAAGCGGCGCGCGAACATCTGGGTCTCTCTCCTTCGATGCTGGAGAGAATGCCTGAAGGCGGCTGAACCCCTTCTGAGGTTGCCGTTCATCCGGGGTTCAAAATGATTGACGGGAATTGAGATGTTGTGGGCCGTGTCACCCACGAGCACAACGGAAGGGGCAACCGCCATCGGCGGTGCACAAAAAAGGCGTTCCCGCGTGGCGGAAACGCCTTGTCGTCATTTGTTTGCAGACTGATCGGTTACAGTTTGGTCCAGGTCTGGCTTTTGCAGATCAGGCCACCCAGCACGCAACCGCTCATCTTCAAGGAACTGCCGGAGATCGAAGCCTTGCCGTTATAGGTCTTGTCGGTGTCAGGGTCGGTGATGGTGCCGGCATATTTGCCGTCGCCGGCCGCCTTGAAGGAGCCGATCGTCTTGCCGGCATGCTTGCCGGTCTTCAGTGTGATCGAGAACGAGCCGCCGCCTGAAATCGCGGCGGTAGCGCCGGATGCGGTCTTCCAGTTGCCTTCGATCGGGTCGGCAAGCGCCACACCCGACATGATGAATGTGGCAGCGAGTGCCAGGCTCACTTTGCGAAACATCGAGTTCCTCCCTTTGCGCTTCAACTGGACGCCCGGTCCAGCCTCTCCATCCCTTACGCGTGGGTAAGCTAATCCAGTCCCTGGTAAAACAAAAGCCGTGCCGCTGGGGAAGGAAACTGCCTTTTTCTTCAGGCTTGGAAGGGCTGCCCGGCCTTCGATTTTGATTTCTTACCAAAATGAAGCGTCGCCGTGGTTAGCGAAACCTTGCTTTTGCAGCGACGAATTTTCATCGAATTTGAGCGGAAACCCAGCGATCGCGGCCTTCCTATCCTTAACGATTTCTCACGTTTACTTCTTGTTTTAGCTTTGTTTTCCCCAAATTAAGCAAGCCATTTAACGGCGAATTCAAGCGTCCCCGGCATCCTTCGAAGCATCGGAAGAGCGCACGTCCACACCAAGAAACGGACGGCGGCTTTCAGGAGCAACAGGGTCAAACAAGGGGATTTCAAATGGCACGTTTCGAGATGCTTGAAGCAGGGTTAGGCACGATGGGCGCAACTGCGCAGGCCGACATTCTCTTCGAACTGGGCGTGATGTATGCGACCGGCCGCGACTGCGAGATCGACAACATCGCGGCTCACAAATGGTTCAACATCGCGGCCATCAAGGGGTCGCTGCGCGCCGCCGAATGGCGCTCGGAACTCTCATCCGCCATGTCCAAGGGCGAAATCGCACACGCACTGCGCGACGCCCGTGAGTGGATGACCACGCATTGATTTCCATCCCGGCAGGGGTGTAACGCCGCTCCAACGGCGAATACGAAGCAAGGCGACCGGGTTAGCGGGATCGTCCGAGCAACAGGGAAGACTTCCTCCACGAGCCAGCTCGGGAGGAGCAGCGAGAAAACCGCGACCGGTTGTGAAAAGACCGGCGCGGTTTTCGCTTTTGCGCGACGATAATGTGCCGGATCTAATTCGGACCGTACATTACTGTACGGAGGGGCTTGACGAGCAATGGTTTTTTCTTCCCATTCTGGCCATGCGCGACAAAGGGGAGCGCAGAAATGGGAGAGTTCGAGTGAAAACAACAAAATTCCTGGGGGCAGCCCTGTTACTGACCGCGCTTGGTGCCTCCGCGGCTTATGCTGAAGACATTTCCATCGCGGTGGTCGGCCCGATGACAGGACAGCTCGCGACGATCGGCGATCAATTCAAGCAGGGCGCGCAAGCCGCTGCCGATGCGATCAACGCGGCCGGTGGCGTTGAAGGGCGCAAGATCAAGCTGGATATCGAAGACGACCAGTGCGACCCCAAGCAGGCCGTTTCGGTGGCCAACCGCATTGTCGGCAACGGCGTCAAGTTCATTGACGGTCACGCATGCTCTGGGTCAAGCATTCCGGCCTCCGCCGTCTATGCCGAAGCCGGTGCGCTGATGATGAGCCCTGCTTCATCCAATCCACTTATGACGGACGACGCAGCCAAGAAGGGCTGGTCGACGATCATGCGTCTATACACCCGTGACGACGCACAGGGCGCTTTCATCGGTCCCTGGATCGCGAAGAAATATGCCGGCAAGAACGTTGTCGTTCTGCACGACAAGAGCGCTTACGGCCAAGGCGTTGCCGACGCTGTGAAGAAGACCATGAATGATGCTGGCCTGAAGGACGTCCTCTACGAGGGTATAAATGCCGGCGACAAGGACTATTCGGCACTGGTCACCAAACTGAAGGAATTGAAGGCCGACGTCGTCTATTTCGGTGGTTATCACCCGGAAGGCGGTTTGATCTTGCGTCAGGCGGCCGAGCAAGGTCTCAAGTTCCAGCTGATCATGCCGGATTCGATTGCCAGCCCGGAATTTTGGCAGGTTGCCGGCCCGGCTGGCGAAGGCACGATGTTCGTGTTCCCGTCCGACCCGCAGGCGCGGCCGGAAGCCAAGCAAGCTGTCGAGAAGATCAAAGCCAAGGGTTTTGCGCCGGAAGGCTTCACGCTGTTCTCCTACGCCACGATCCAGGCTGTTGCCGAGGGCATCAAACGCGCCGGCAGCGACGATCCAGCCAAGGTCGCAGCGGCACTGAAGGACGGCAAGCCGATCAGCACTGTGGTGGGGGAGATTGTTTTCGATGAGAAGGGCGACCTGAAGAACGCCAAGTACGATATCAACCAGTGGCATGACGGCAAATACGCGCCGATCAAGTTGGACTGATCTCAGTTAGCCCATCACTTGCAAGGAATGGCCGGGGCTCGTCCGGCCATTCCGACTTGGATGTTTCAAGAAGACTGATCCGGTTTCTGCTTCGATCACAAGAATTGATCGTTGCATTAACCGGACGCATGCAATGCCGTCCGGATGGACTTGACGAACTGCAAATTTTTGCGCCCATTGCACGCAAGCGCAGCCGGGAGGGCTTGCGCAAAGCAATGGGAGGGTTCGAGTTGAAATCAACAAAATTCCTGGGCGCAGCCCTGTTCGCTACGGCGCTCAGCGCCTCGGCGGCCTACGCCGAAGATATTTCCATCGCGGTGGTTGGGCCGATGACCGGTCAGCTCGCTCCGATCGGTGATCAGTTCAAGCAAGGCGCCAATGCCGCTGCCGCTGCGATCAACGAAAAGGGCGGCATCGGCGGCAAGAAGGTCAAGATCGTCGTCGAGGACGACGCTTGCGATCCCAAGCAGGCCGTTTCGGTCGCCAACCGCATTGCGGCCGCGGGCATCAAGTTCGTCGACGGTCACGCCTGTTCCGGCTCCACCATTCCCGCTTCCGCAATCTATGCCGAAAACGGCATCGTCATGATCACGCCGGCTTCGTCCAATCCGGAATTGACCGAAGCTGCCTTCAAGAAGGGCTGGCCGACGATCCTGCGCCTCTACATCCGTGACGATGCCGGCGGCAATTTCGTCGGCCCGTGGATTGCCAAGAAGTACGCCGGCAAGAATGTCGTGCTGCTGCATGACAAGAGCGCCTACGGCCAGGGCGCGGCGGATGCAGTCAAGAAGACCATGAATGAGGGTGGCTTGAAGGAAATCGCCTACGAAGGTATCAACGCCGGCGAGAAGGATTATTCGGCGCTTGTCACCAAGCTCAAGGAACTGAAGGCCGATGTCGTCTATTTCGGCGGTTATCATCCGGAAGGTGGTTTGATCAAACGTCAGGCCAAGGAACAGAACTTCGATTTCCAGCTGATCATGCCGGACAGCCTCTCCAATCCGGAGTTCTGGCAGATCGCCGGTCCTGCTGGCGAAGGCACGATGTTCGTGTTCCCGTCCGACCCGCAGGCCAAGCCTGAAGCCAAGGACGCAGTGGCGAAGATCAAGGCCGGCGGCTTCTCGCCGGAAGGCTTCACGCTGTTCTCCTATGGCGTCATCCAGGCGGTTGCCCAGGGTATCGAGCGCGCCGGGTCCGACGATCCGGCCAAGGTCGCAGCGGCACTGAAGGACGGCAAGCCGATCAGCACCGTGGTTGGTGAAATCACCCTGGATGAAAAGGGCGACATCAAGGATCCGAAGTTCGACATCAACCAGTGGCATGACGGCAAATACGCGCCGATCAAGCTGGACTGAGCTGGATCAATTCCACACAGAAGAATGGCCGGGTTCGTCCCGGCCATGCTTTCTTGGACTTATTGTGTTTGTTGCGGTCGGTGCCGATTGTTCAGGCGTCGGCCTCAATGAACCTGACAAGCACAGTCCCGTCGGTCACCTGCGCGCCTTCCGCGGCAATCTCGGCGATCACGCCGTCATGGGGAGCCGCGATCGTATGCTCCATCTTCATGGCCTCCAGAATCAGCAAGGGTTGTCCCTTGACCACGGCTTCGCCCGGGCCTGAACGCACCACCTTGACCAGACCTGGCATTGGCGCACGCAGGCTCGCGGTGCCTACAGCGGCATCGTCGGTCTTTGAGAGTGGGTCCGGTACACCGAAATTGTAGCCCATGGCACCGGAGAAGACGGTGACATGCTCCGGCCAGCGGGCGAGCCGTTTGCCGCCGCTTGCACGAAGCGAATGGATGCCCTGGTCCGTCGCAATATCGAAACCGCCATCCATGCGCGGGGTGATCCGGGCCGCGATCGTGTTTTCCCCCAGCTTCAGCGCGATGTTTCGTGCACCGGCGTGGAAGTGGGCGTAGCCGATCAACGAAGACCACGGGTCGGATGGATCGCGGTGCTCCAACACATTCGCGGCTGCGAGCGCCGCGGTGGCGATCACATCGTCGCCGGCTGCGGGGATGGTGGTCAGCGTTTCCTGCTTGCGTCCGATCAACCCTGTGTCGACATCGCCTGAGGCAAAATCCGGGTCGGCGGCGAGTGCCGCCAGAAAGGCGGTGTTGGTGACCGAACCCGCTATTTCGGTTTCCGCCAGCGCCGTCTCAAGTGCCGACAATGCGTCCGCTCGGTCATTCCCATGTACGACGAGCTTGGCGATCATCGGATCGTAGTAGGGCGAAATGGCATCGCCTTCGCGGACGCCCGTTTCGATGCGCATGGCGGCGCCCGCAGGCGCCCTTTCGGGGAAACGCAGGTGGTGCAGCGTACCGATCGCCGGCAGGAAACCTTTCGTGGCGTCCTCCGCATAGAGCCTTGCCTCGAAGGCATGGCCCAAAAGCGTGATCTCGTCCTGTGTCTTTGGCAATTTCTCGCCGGAAGCCACGCGCAGTTGCCACTCGACCAGATCGATACCGGTGACCATCTCCGTCACGGGATGTTCTACCTGCAGGCGCGTGTTCATTTCCATGAACCAGAAGCGGTCGGCCTTGAGTCCTTGCGAAGCGTCGACGATGAACTCGATGGTGCCGGCGCCGGAATATTTGATCGCTTTGGCGGCCTTCACCGCGGCTTCGGTCATCGCCTTGCGCAGGGCGGGTGTCATGCCGGGGGCAGGGGCTTCCTCGATCACTTTCTGATGGCGTCGCTGCGCCGAGCAGTCGCGCTCATAGAGATGCACAGCACTGCCGAAATTGTCGCCGAAAACCTGCACCTCGATGTGGCGTGGTTTGTCGACATATTTCTCCACCAGCACGCGGTCGTCGCCGAAGGCGGCCTTTGCCTCGCGACGAGCGCCGGAAAGCGCCTCGGAGAAGTCGTCGGGATCGTCGACGCGGCGCATCCCCTTGCCGCCGCCGCCGGCACGCGCCTTGATCAGCACCGGGTAGCCTATCTCGCGCGCCTTGGTTGCAAGCAGTACGATATCCTGCGCTTCGCCGTGATAGCCGGGTACCACCGGTACGCCGGCTTTTTCCATCAGCCGCTTGGCGGCGTCCTTGAGACCCATGGCGCGGATGGAATTGGCCGATGGGCCGATGAAGACCAGGCCAGCAGCCGCGACCTGGTCGACGAAATCCGGGTTCTCAGAAAGGAAGCCGTAGCCCGGGTGAATGGCTTCGGCTCCTGTCTGCCTGGCGGCAGCAATGATGCGGTCGGCCTTGAGATAGCTTTCGCCGACTGGGGAGGCGCCGATATGCACTGCCTCATCGGCCATGGCGACATGCAGTGAGCCAGCGTCTGCGTCCGAATAGACGGCAACAGTGGTCACCCCCAGTCGGCGGGCCGTGCGGATGACGCGGCAAGCGATTTCACCACGGTTGGCGATCAGGATCTTTGAGAACATCGGGGCCTCCATTGACGAAATACGGCTAAACACCCTTCGCGTTCGCTATTTCGGCGTGATCACCACAGAGGGCGCCGAGCGCTCAATGGGACCATGGAAGACCGCCTCTATGTTGTTGCCATCCGGGTCCAGGATGAAAGCGGCGTAGTAGCCCGGATGATAGCTGCGTTCGCCCGGCCCGCCATTGTCCTTACCGCCAGCAGCGAGGCCCGCTTCGTAGAACTTTGTTACCGTCTCGCGATCCGGCACCTGGAAGGCAAGGTGCACCCGTGACGTCTGCCCGCTGGCAGCGTCGATCCACAATTCGTCGGCCGAAAAGAAGGTCTCGCCCTCCAGGATGGAGTCGGTGCGGCCGATGGCGTCGAGCACAGCACGATAAAAGCGCTTCGTCGTCTCTAGGTTGGCTGCACGAAGATGGACATGGTCGATGAGGCGGCCGCGATGGAATTGCATGATCTGCTCCGATGTTGGCTATTGGGGCGTAATGCGGCCGGATAAGTGTGTGGCCGAAAAGAATGCGCCGGCCACTCCTTCATGGTGAGGCCGGCGCAGAGTCGAATGGTTTTGCCGTTAGAGATCGGTTTGTCGGAACCGCCTATTTCGAGGCTGCGATCTCGCAGCCGCCGCCGTTCCTGACCTTGTAATGCTCGCGCGTCCGGACGCAGGATTCTAAGGCCTTTGTCTCTGCGGCTTCCTGTGTTTTCGCATTCAGCGAGGTGCCGCAGATGATGTACAGATCCACCACCCGCGAATAGGGCGTGGTCGCGTAGGCAGAATGACCGCCAGCCGCCACATAGCCTTTCCAGGCTTTGGTGCAGGGATCTTTCGCATTGCCTGACATAGTCGGTGGAAAGCGCTTGTCGCCTTCGCTGCCAGACAGAGAGCCTGCGTTTGTTATGCTTGACGAGGCTGCGAGAAGCATGCAGGCAAGAATGGATATATTCAAGGAACGAAGGTTTCGCAATTTTATCCCCATGCGCCCAGTGTTGAACATGGGAATTGATAGAAGAGATTGTTGCTTTTGAGCAACCGAATTCTTCGAATGTGCCGTATGAGGCAGGACATGATAGTCTTGTCGAAAATAAACGCACAGCATCACATCCTGAACACACCGAATTTCGTGTCTTCGATCGGCGCGTTGAGCGCGGCCGACAGCGAAAGCGCCAGCACTTCGCGCGACCTTGCCGGATCGATGATGCCGTCGTCCCACAGCCTGGCAGAAGAATAGAGCGGATGGCCCTCGCGCTCGTATTTCTCCAGCGTCGGGCGCTTGAATTCAGCCTCTTCGGCAGCCGACCAGGTGCCGCCCTTGCGTTCGATGTTCTCGCGCCGCACCAGCGCCAGCACCATCGCCGCCTGCTCGCCACCCATCACCGAAATGCGCGCGTTCGGCCACATCCACAGGAAGCGGGGAGAGTAGGCGCGGCCGCACATGCCGTAGTTGCCGGCGCCGAACGAGCCGCCGATGATCATCGTCACTTTCGGCACCTGCGCGGTTGCAACCGCCGTCACCAGCTTGGCGCCGTCCTTGGCGATGCCGCCGGCCTCGTACTTCTTGCCCACCATGAAGCCGGTGATGTTCTGCAGGAACACCAGCGGGATCTTGCGCTGACAGCATAACTCAATGAAGTGGGCGCCCTTCACTGCACTCTCGGAAAACAGCACACCATTGTTGGCGATGATGCCGACGGGTATGCCGTGGAGGTGGGCGAAGCCGGTCACAAGCGTGGTGCCGTAGTTCTGCTTGAACTCGTCCAGCTCCGAACCGTCAACAATGCGCGCGATGACTTCACGCACATCATAAGGCTGGCGCAGGTCCGCCGGTACAATGCCATGGATCTCGCGTGGATCGTGGAGCGGTGCCGCAGGTGCACGCAGATCGAGCCCGATCTCCTTTCTGCGATTGAGATTACGCACGATGCGGCGACAGATCGCCAGCGCGTGATCGTCATCCATGGCGTAGTGGTCGGCGACGCCGCTTTCGCGGGTGTGTAGGTCGGCGCCGCCAAGTTCTTCGGCACTCACGTCTTCGCCGGTCGCTGCCTTCACCAGCGGCGGGCCGCCGAGGAAAATGGTGGCCTGTTTGCGCACCATGATCGATTCGTCCGCCATCGCCGGCACATAGGCGCCGCCCGCCGTACACGAACCCATGACGCAGGCGATCTGCGGAATGCCGGCCGCACTCATATTGGCCTGGTTGTAGAAGATGCGACCGAAATGCTCGCGATCAGGAAACACTTCGTCCTGATTGGGCAGGTTGGCGCCGCCGGAATCGACCAGATAGACGCAGGGCAGCTTGTTCTGCAGCGCTATTTCCTGCGCCCGCAGATGCTTCTTCACTGTCAGCGGATAGTAGGTGCCGCCTTTGACTGTGGCGTCGTTCACCACCACCATCACCTCGCGGCCCTCGACGCGCCCGATGCCGGCAATCATGCCGGCGGCAGAAATTGCGTCGTCATACATGTCCCAGGCAGCAAACTGGCCAATTTCCAGGAAGGGCGAGCCTGTATCAAGCAGTTGAGCCAGCCGGTCGCGCGGCAACAGCTTGCCGCGTGCAGTGTGGCGGGCCCGCGCCTCTTCTGAGCCGCCACACTGCACCAAAGCTGCCTTGTCCGAAATGTCAGTAACCAGCGCCCGCATGCGCTCTGCATTGGTGCGGAAACTTTCGGAGGAGGTTGAGATGGAAGACTGGATGACCGGCATATTTCCTCCTCATGCGCTAACGGTGGCATCTGTTCGATGTATCAGCCACGCCCCATATGCGGCTAGCTTTTTGGCATGGCGGGGCGGCGGGCAGGCCCGTCGCTCGCTGATCGGAACCAGTGGGCGAAGGCATTCGTACTGTCTGAGCATTGAAAGACAGCCCGCGCGGCGCAAATGTCGCGCGGGTTCCACTTCAGATCGCCTCAGCCATCATTTCGCGGCCGATCAGCCAGCGGCGGATTTCGCTGGTGCCGGCGCCGATCTCGTAGAGCTTGGCGTCGCGCAGCAACCGGCCGGTCGAATAATCGTTGATATAGCCGTTGCCTCCGAGCAACTGGATGGCGTCGAGCGCCATCAACGTCGCCTTTTCCGCAGCGAACAGGATGCAGCCGGCGGCATCCTTGCGGGTCGTCTCCTTGCGATCGCAGGCGGTTGCTACCGCGTAGACATAGGCGCGGCAGGCATTCATTGTCGTATACATGTCGGCCAGCTTGCCCTGGACGAGCTGGAAACTGCCGATCGGCTGGCCAAACTGCTTGCGTTCGTGCACATAGGGCAGGACGACGTCCATGCAGGCAGCCATGATGCCGAGAGGGCCGCCGGCAAGCACCGTGCGCTCATAGTCGAGGCCGGACATCAAAACCTCGACGCCGCGTCCTTCTTCATGGAGCACGTTTTCGAACGGCACTTCAACATCTTCGAACACCAGTTCGCCGGTGTTGGAACCGCGCATGCCGAGCTTGTCGAGCTTCTGCGCCACCGAGAAGCCCTTGAAGCTGCGCTCGATGATGAAGGCGGTGATGCCGCGCGAATGCCGCTCCGGATCTGTCTTGGCATAAACCACCATGGTGTCGGCGTCAGGGCCGTTGGTGATCCACATCTTGGTGCCGTTCAGCACATAGCGGTCGTTCTTCTTGTCAGCGCGCAGGCGTAGCGACACCACGTCCGAGCCGGAACCGGCTTCCGACATCGCGAGCGCACCGACATGCTCGCCAGAACAAAGCCGGGGCAGATATTTTTCCTTTTGTGCCGGCGTCGCCCAGCGGTTGATCTGATTGACGCAAAGGTTGGAGTGGGCGCCGTAGGAAAGGCCGACCGAGGCAGAGGCGCGGCTGACTTCCTCCATCGCCACCACATGGGCCAGATACCCCATGCCTGAACCGCCATAGTCCGGATCGGCGGTCATGCCGAGCAGGCCGAGGGCGCCAAGCTCGAGCCACAGGTGCGGCGGAAACTCGTTGCTTGTGTCGATCTCCGCCGCCAACGGCGCGATCTTGTCCTGTGCAAAGCGCCGCGTAAGATCGCGCAGGGCCTCGATATCTTCGCTGTGCCCGAAATTAAGCGTGTTCGTGTACATGCTTTTGCTCCCCAGCAGGCTGTGGCGCGCCGACAAGGCGCATGGTCATGGCTAGATAGGTTTGCGTGACGCCATCGATCGATAGCCGCTCGCCGGGGCGATACCAGACGATGACGCCGGTCATCATCTGGATGAGTGCCATGGCGGTGAGGCCAATGTCGTCGACGGCAAAGGCGCCTGTTTCTGCACCGTCGCGCAGGATCGCGCGCAGTTCCTTCTCGTAAGTCGTGCGCATCTTCAGGATGTGGGTCAGCCGCTCCGGCGCAAGGCTGCGCAACTCCATGTTGGAGACATGCGTGGAAGACCGGCGCTCGATATGGAACGCAATGTGGTTTTCGACATAGGCAGCGAGACGCGTAACCGGGTTCGCTGTCTCGGGGCGGGCCGTTTGCCATGCGGTCAGCAGCCCCGTCATGTGATCCTGCATCAGCGTGTAAAGCAGGTCTTCCTTGGTCGGGAAATAGCGGTAGAGCGCAGCCGCCTGCACACCCACTTCGGCAGCCAGCTGGCGCATGGAAACCGCCTCGTAGCCGTGGCGCGCGATCAGCACCAGCGCCGCCTCGCGGATCGCAGCCTCTGTCCTCTCGCCATCCGAGCCTGTCGTTCTGGCCATCACTTTCTCCCGATGGATGAAAGAATAAAACGAACGTTCAATTAATTCAAGAGGGGCGTCATTGCCACGCGACTGAATTGGACGAAAGGCTAGTGGATTCGGGTCGACTGACGCCACGCGTGCGGAGGCAAGCTGCTTGCCGGTTCAGGACGGACAGTCCCTGAATGAAAGCGGACTAGAGCGTTTCCGCTTCTCGCGGAAACGCTCTAACTCTTTGTTTTTACGCAACTCCGGGCGCAAAACCGCTGCGCATTTTTGCTGGATTGCTTTACGTCTCTTGGCGTTCAGGCTTGTCTTGACTTGTCTGTCGCGGCGGCTTGCCGAGGATGCGTCGTATACCTGCCTTGGAGAAAGGCTGCGCAACCTGCCCGAAGAAACTCCTGTCGATCGTGCCGCTGATGCCGATGTCGGTCGAGGAGGGGCGTGCCGGATTGTGATAGGTGCCGAACACCTGGTCCCAGATGACGACGTTTTCGCAATAGTTGGTGTTGCCTTCGCGCAGGTCGCGCGAGTGATGCCAGCGATGAATGCAAGGCGTGGTGAAGATCCGATCGAGCAGGCCAGTGCGCATGTCGATGTTGCAATGGGTCAAAAGGCCGATGAACACCGATGCGGCGCCGAGCCACAGGAACACCGGCAGCGGCGCACCGAGCAGATAAAGTGGCAGTTGGCCGAGCAGCATCTTGATCAGCGAATCGACGAAGTGGAAGCGTCCGGTGTTGAGCACCCAGAGCCGCTCGACGCTGTGATGCAGGGCGTGGAAGCGCCAAAGCAGCAGGCGTTCGTGGCTGAGACGATGCGCGAAATAGAGCCCGAATTCGGCGATGACTAGGCCGAGAACCGCCTGCACGAGCATCGGCGCCTGGCTCGGCCACAGTGAATAGGAATGTTGCAGAGCAGGCTGCGCGAATGTCGCGAACAACATCGGAAACGAGGTCGTCACAGCCGCCGCAATCTGAGTCAGACCTTTGGTGACCAGCGTGTGCGCGACATTGTTGAAGGTCTCGCCGTCTGGCTCCAGCCAGCTTCGTTCATAGGGCATGATGCGTTCGAAAAGGGCAATGACGGCAATGGTTGCCAGATAGACGACATTGAACCAGAGAATGGGGTGGCCGCTTTCGAAAGCGAAATGACTGCCAACCATGCTGGCCGCAAAGATCAACGGCCACAGGGTCACGGACAAAGCTCTATAGAACACGCTTTCACGGCCGAAGCGAAACGCCAGCATTCAGTCTTTTCCGGTCCGTTGTCTGTCGCTGCAGGCGCACTATGCCTGAGAGATTGCGTCAACGTGGCATTCTATTGCGATTCGGTGACGAAATTTCAGCGAGCGCTAACCAGTCCATCATTAACAATTGGCCTTTGGTGTGCCTGCAATGTCGTCGGCCTCCATTCGCCGGACGGTTCGTTGCCGTCTGTGATAGCTTTCAGGTGCACGAGGTCCTGATTCTGCATGCTGGTCCGTTTCACCATGATCTGCTGCGGCATGACTGCCCTCAGCCGGCGTGGCTTTTTTCCCGCAGACGAGCCGCTCGAGGATAAGGCGTATGGTGGCATCTCGGCGTTGGCCGGAAGTTTGGATGCAGCCGACCGCGCCTGGACAAGTCCTGCGCTTCGTGCCCGGCTGACAGCGGAAGCCTTAGGCCTGCAGGCGACAGATACGCCCGCGCTGAGGGATCAGGATTTCGGCGCCTGGGCCGGTCGAGCTTTCGACGAAGTCGAACAAACCCGGCCGGACGAGGCGCACGCCTGGCTGGTTGATCCCGGCGCGGCACCGCCGAGTGGCGAGAGTTTCCACGACGTTGCCAGCCGTCTGGCCGATCTGTTCGACGGGCTCGTGGCAGAACCTGGCCATACGATCGCTGTTACCCACCCCGCCGTGATCCGGGCCGCGATTCTGCATGTGCTGAAGGCGCCGCTCACCGGGTTTCGGTTCATCGATGTCGAGCCCCTCAGCCTTGCCGATTTCCGCAGTGACGGCAGCCGTTGGGTGCTTCGGGCCAGTGGCGTAACGGTACCGAAAGCCTCATCTCGCTAGATATCGACTGTCCTCTGTCGAGATTGCCAAGGCAGTCGGCTCAATTGCCCTTGGCAGCAGCCACGGCGCCGGGCAGTTCTTCCGCCAGAATGTCGAGTTCGTGGTCGAGACCGACGCTGATGCGGATGCAGCGATCCAGCCCAGCTGCCATCGGTTTGCGGATGAAGACGTCGCGCGACAACAGGGATTGCAGGATCTTGCCCGCAAAGGCGCCGTCACGCCCACAATCGACGGTGACGAAATTGGTCGCCGAGGGCAGGGGAGTGAGCCCATTGTTGCGCGCAATCGTCGCGATCCGCTGCCGTCCGGCATCGACCTTGGCCACAACCTCCTGCAGCCACGGTTGATCGGCCAGCGCCACGACGCCCGCCTCCTGCGCCATGCGGCTTACGCCATAGTGATTCCTGATTTTTTCGAAGTCGCTGATCACCTGCTTTTCGCCAAAGGCATAACCCAACCGGATGCCGGCCAGGCCATAGGCCTTGGAGAAGGTGCGCATGCGGATGAGATTCGGTCGCGTCACGTCGACCGCCGGCAAGGCCGAGGCCGGCCCGAGCTCACCATAGGCTTCGTCCAGCACCAGCATGGTGGTTTCCGGCAAGGCAGCGGCGAATCGGTTGATTTCGTCCGCTTCCCACCAGCTTCCCATCGGGTTGTCGGGATTGGAGAGATAGACCAGCGGCGCGTTCTCGCGTTTTACCGCGGCAAGCAGGCCATCGAGACTTTCGCGGTCGTTCTCATAAGGCACCGTCACCAGCCGGCCACCGGTGCCGGCGACGTGGAAATTGAAGGTTGGATAGGCGCCGAGCGAGGTCACCACCGGATCGTTCGGCCCGGCATACATGCGGGCCAGCAAGCCGAGCAGGCCATCGATGCCTTCGCCGACCACGACATTGTCGGCTGAGATGCCAAGATGCGCTGCCGCCGCCAGCCTGAGGTCATGGTTGTCCGGGTCGCAATACATCCACATGTCGCCGGCGATGGCCTGCATGCGCTCGACGACGCGCGGCGAGGGGCCGAAGCTGCTTTCATTGGCACCGAGACGGGCACGGAACGGCTTGCCGCGGTCACGCTCCTGAGTCTCCGGGCCGACGAACGGCACAGTGGCGGGCAGCGCCGCAACGATTGGCGAAAGCGGTGGGAGTTTTGGCATGAACAAGACCCGGATTGCGTATCGGGTTCTGGCTACAGCCAGGGACGAGGCGGCGCAAGCATTGAGATTGCTTCGAACGAAAGCGACGCGGTCACTATTTCGCGCGTGATATGGTTCTGTGGGTGACGGGTTCTTGCGGCACTCAATCACCATAAAGAAAAACCCGGCGGTTGCCCGCCGGGTTCTGGAAAGTCGAAAGAGACTTTCTCTTAGAAGTCGCGCTGGAAGCGGAGAAGGCCGCCGACGCTGTTCTTCTTGTCGGCACCGGTCCAGTTGGTGACAATACCATCCTTCGGGCTGTCGAAGGTACCGGCGTGGAGGTAGTCCACTTCGGCCGTGATGGTGAAGCCCGGAACCAGCTGGTGTGCAATGTTAGCAGCAACGCCGAGGTTCTTGTATTCGTCATACGAGGCCTGCAGGTTGAACGAGGTCTTCTCGTTGAACTTGTAGGTACCACCGCCCCAGACAGCCCAGTTGCCAGCCCACTGCTTGTAGTAGCTGCGGAAAGCATTGTCGTCGGTGCCGTAGCCGCCCATGATGAACAGGTCGATCTGGTCAGTAGCCTTCACATCCAAGCGGATCTTGCCAGCCCACTCTTCGTAGTTGCTGTTGTAAGCAACGACGCCGGTGATGCCGCCCCAGCCCTGGGTGTACTTGGCACCGACAACGACGTTCGGCACGTAGCTGTCGATGGTGTTGTTGACAACGCCGTCAACCCAGTTGCCAGCGGCGTCCTTCACCTGGGTGTTATAGGTGCCAGCGCCCTGTTCGAGCGAGACGATCGCCGAGAAGCCGTTGCCGGCGTCGAAGGTGTAGCTGATCAGGTTGGTGTCGAAGTCACCGTAAGGAACCAGCGTATCCTGGATGACGTTGCCGGCGTAGCCGATGAAGGTGTTAAAAGCCGATTCATCCTTACCGACACGCAGACCGCCGAGCTGGATCCAGGCGTAGTTCAGCGAGAAGCTGCTTTTCGCCGTGCCATCGGGGTCATAGCCCTGCGGGTTGCCGAAGTTGAAGCGGGTTTCGGTGTAGGTCTTCAGGGTGCCGTATTCGGTTTCCTGACCGGTCCAGGTCTTGAAAGCGAAACGAGCGCGCTTCCAATAGGTGTCCTGCTCTTCGCCGCTCATACGGTCGTTGGTGCGGGAACCGTCGAAGGAACCGATGTCACCCACGCCGATGTCGTAACGCAGATAGCCGCCGATGCGCAGGCAGGTCTCGGTGCCTGGGATGTAGAAGTAGCCAGCGCCGTAGACGTCGCAAATCTTGACGTATTCAGCGGGTTCCGGCTCGGCGACGACGACAGCGTCGGCGGCGCGC
>NZ_PJRO01000005.1:0-68764 GCF_002858745.1 Mesorhizobium loti
CAGCGCCTCGGCGTGCGCCTGTTCAACCGCACGACGCGCAGCGTCTCGCTGACCGAAGCGGGGCAGCGGCTTGCCACCAGGCTGCGTCCCGCCGTGACCTCGATCGCGGAGGCGCTGCAGGAGGTCAGCGATTTCCGTGAAGTGCCGAGCGGGACGGTGCGCATCAATGCCAGCGATGCGGCGATACGCATGATCCTGCGCCCGCTTCTGGCGCGGTTCCTCGGCCAGTACCCGCAGATCCATCTCGACATCGTCACCGACGGCAGGCTGAGCGACATCGTCGCCAACGGCTTCGATGCCGGCATCCGCCTTGCCGAAGCCGTACCGCAGGACATGATCGCGGTGCGCCTCACCGAAACGGTGCAGTTCGCCGCTGTCGCTTCCCCCGACTACGTCCGGCGCCGCGGCCGTCCTGCCGTCCCGCAGGATCTCCACCAGCACGATTGCATCCGCTTCCGCTTCGAAAGCGGCGCGCTCTACCGCTGGGAGTTCGAGCGCCACGGCATTGCCGAAACCATCAACGTCAACGGCCCGCTCACCCTCACCGATCAGATGTTGATGGTGGACGCGGCGATCGACGGCATCGGCATCGCCTTCGTGCCCGATTTTTTGGTCACGGATGCGCTGGGGCAGGGCAGTCTCGAACGCTTCCTTGTCGACTGGTGCCCGGTCTTCCCGGGCGTGTGCCTCTATTATCCCGGCCGCCGCCACCTCTCGACCAGCCTGCGCGCCTTGATCAACACGATCCAGAATGAGCGCAGGTCCGGTGCGCCTGCAAATTAGGGCCTGCGAAGCAACCGGCGTTGCTGGCGAAGCGTCTCTGGCGCGACCGCCAGTAATAAGGGTCGGCAAGGGGCAGGGGCCATATCCGGCCACCCTTCGCCTGAACTCCCCCTAAAGTCCACAATTGTCCGGCATGCCGACAATTGTCCGACTCACTGTTTGCTGGCAAACTTCTGCCTGCTGACGAGGGGTAAGTCAGTGGGCTCGAGGCCCGATTTTTGCTTCGGCATGCTCCCAGGTCGGGCCTCGCCCTACTCCTCCATGCTGCCATGCGGCCAGACGATGGCCCCGGGCCGTTGACCTCATGGGTTCAGTTCTTCGTCAAAGCGTTGGTCTTGCCGGTGTTGGAAGGCGCGCCTTATCTCCCCCCATGCGGGGGAGAAAGCGATTTCAGCATCTTAGCGAGCACGCCCGCAGGGCGGCGCAGTCTAAGTGCTAGAAATCGCAAGAGAGGGGATTTGCCGGCACACTGCTGATAATCAGCCCGTCAGGCCTCGCCTCGAAGAAGTTTTCCCCGAGACCCAGCCCGCTCACCCAGCCCTCTCCGCCATACTTCTTCCATTCCTCGACCATGTCCCGGTTTTCGCCGCCTATCCTCGGGCGATCCGCAACAGGGGTCCGTTCATGGTTTCGTCGATCTCGTCCACGCCGCCGCGTCCGATCTTTCCCGCCTCCGGCCAACAGGCCGAAGCCGCGCTCAAGCGGCAGATCGCGGCAAGGGAGGCCGAGATCAAGGCCACCTCCGACAAGGCGCAGGCCAGCAGGCTGGCCGAGGAGGTCGAAGCCCTGAAGGTCAAGCTGGCCGCATTGCAGAAGAAGAAGGCTTCGCCGTCCCAGCGGTAAGCGCATCGCACAGGCTTTGCTCATCAGTCGCACCTCGCGCATTGGATGCGACGGGAAATCGGGGAGACACCCGCCCGCCTGAAGCGCATGCGCGCCGGGTTCATCATCCGATAACCATGCCGGCACGACCTGTGTCGATATACGGCATTTGCCGTATGCCAACGCTGTCGTTTCCCCGGCAGATATCGAGGCGGATCGCATCAAGGCGCACCGCGATCCGGCACCGTCGGGTGCCTTCCTGCGCTGCCGGAAGGAGTCAATTCATGAAACGTGTATTCATAGCCGTCGTGGCCAGCCTGTTGGCGGCCTCCGCTGCAAACGCCGCAGGTGGCTTCTGGCCGGGTGGCGGCCTCAGCGGCAGCTTGCCGAATGGCAAGCATTGGTCCCCGTTCCGCTGACCGATCGCGTCGAATGGGCTGGAGCGTTTCCGTTTTTCGCGGAAACGCGGAACGCTCCAGCTTTTTTGTTTTTTACGCAATTCCGGGCGCAAAACTGCTGCGCACTTTTTGCTGTAATTGCTCTATCGCCCGCCTCGGTTTGCCGGGCGGGTTTTTGCGTTTGGGAAGAGACGAATCCCGCCTGTGGTTCCACGGCCGGACAGCGTTGTCAGCCGTCGCCAGAGTAAGGCAAGTCCGGGCTGGCGCTGTGCCGACCGGTTCTTTTCATGCTTATGAAGGTGTTAGCCAGCTATATGCCTGAGCAACAGCGACGACAGCGACCACAAACAGCGCGATTTTGTAATAACGCCCATAGGGCGATTGGTATTCATGCTCTTTGGCGTACATAAGCGGTACTCCCCAACACCACTCGACATAGTTATGCACTAGCATCCGATCCGGGCCGATACAATCGATTCTCCTGGTAGAGTTACTGATTCATCCACACCGTTGTTGCAAAGCCACGGATTCGACGGAGAAAGAGGAGCGCCCAGCCCTCGCTCCTCCCTACCCATTCGGATCCGGCACGCCGCGCCTGATCTCCTCGGAGAAACCCGGCCCGACACCGAAGGCCTTGGCGCGCTCGCTGATGCGGGAGCGTTCGATCAGTTCAGCGAGCGGCAGCCTGGTGTCGACGCGCTGCTGGTCATAGAGATAGCCCGGCAGGTAGCCGTTGACGAGCAGGCGCCAGTCGGTCGGCACGCTTGCCCCGACCAGCCGCAGGATACGCACGATCGCCGTGGTGCAGTTGGTGGTGATCGAGTTGTAGAACTGCGGTCTGGCGGCCAGCGCGTTGGCGTCCTCGACATAGCCGGCCAGGAAGACCCGCGCATGGTCGGCCGGCACGTTCAGCCGATAGAGATGCACGTCCTCGCCGCGCACATTGGTGCGCAGGCCGATCAGGTCGCGTTCGTCGGCCGCGATCACGATCAACGTATCGGTCTTGAAGGCGTCGGCGACCGGAGAATACTCCGTGCCCACCCGGTAGCGCGCCTCGATCGACCAGGCCACCTGCTCGCCGCCCTCGAAGCCGAAGCTCACGATGGTGTGCGCCATGTCCGGCCCGGCCCAGTAGGACATGAACAGGTCGACGGTCCTGAGCTTCGACAGGTCGTAGCTGCGCGTCTCCCAGCTTTCGCTGAAATCGGTCTTCGAGCGCCAGGTGAAGTTGCGCATGTCGGTCAGGGTCAGCCGATCGCCCTCGATCCGGCCGGTCACCTGGTGTGCATCTTCCGGCACGAAGTCGGCATTGGCCGGCGGCGCGATGCTCGCCCACCAGACAAGCACGCCAGCAAACAAGAATACGAAAAGGCCGACGGCGCGCCAGCGGCGGCGCGTGAACAGGGCGATCAGTGTTGCCAGGCCGAACAGAGCGAAAAGCGTGGCAGCGACGATGCGTCCCGTTTCCGGCAGCGGCAGCCTGTAGAACAAGGCCAGCCCGCTCCAGGCGCTTGCCAGCGTGATGGCGAGAAACAGGCCTGCGATCAGGACGAAAAGGCCGGTACAACGCATCGGAACTCCCGGAATCACCTCCGGCAGGTGGCCGGAGGTTCATCAAGTTGACGAGCAGGACCGGGAAATCAAGTTGCTGCGGTGGGTCTTGAGAATGAGCCTGCTGCCATTCCGGAACGCCGGGGAAGACACAGCGGTGCTGCCGTATGCGGGGCTGTATCGATATGATCGTCGAAGGGATAAGCAATTTTCGAAAATCCTGTTGACAAGCAGTGCGTCTTCAGGAAGCTTAACTCTCAAGTAAAGAAATCGCGGAAAACCGTGAAACTTCAAATGGGAGGGTTGCGATGCCGCTTCAGCGCATCGAGGGCCGAAGGCTTGCCCGGCGTGCTTTCAGGGCGAGGCCGCTCGCCGCCGTGCCGCAGCCAATCCATCTTCCGAAACCCACCCAGAGCCGCGCATGGATGGCGGGCGCAGCCGCTCGCTGCACAAGACCGATCGCATCTTCAGGGGAGGGGATCGAATGACTGGCAGGGATCAAAACAGGGCGATGTCATGAGCACATCCTCCATCGCCTCTGAAACAAGCTTTTCGCGGCTGACCATCGTCGCGCTGGTGGCCTTCGCCGCGATCACCCCGATGGCGCTGCTGGTGGCGCCGGCGCTCGCCGCGCAGCTCGGCACGGAACTGGCCGCCGGTCCATCCCAGATCGGCACCTACTTCTTTGTCGAGAACGGTGCTTTCAGCGCCGCGTCGCTGCTGGGGCTGTTCTGGCTCGGCCGCGTCAACGTCCATCTCGTCGGCATGATCGCATTGGCCGTGTTCGTCGTCGGCAATCTGGCCACCGCGCTGCTGCTGGGAGACTATGCGACCCTTCTGCTGTTGCGCGCGTTCACCGGTTTCGGCGGCGGAACCCTGATGGTCCTGTCGATGGTCAGCGCGCAGGACGCCGACAACCCCGAGCGGGTGTTCGGCTACTGGGTCGTCGGCCAGCTCGTCGCGGGCGCGATAGGCCTCGCTTTGCTGCCGCATCTGTTCGCTAGCTTCGGGCTGAAGTCCTTCTACATTGTGCTGGCCATCCTCACGCTGCTGCTCGCCCCGCTGTACAAAGGCTTCCGGGCACCGGCGGCGTCGAAGGCGGCAGGCGCGCGGCCCGCGCCGGGCAGCCGTTTTGTCCTGCTCGCTATTCTGGCGGTGGCCGCCATCCTTGCCTTCTACATTGCCATCGGAGGCGTCTGGACCTTCGCCAGCATGGCGGCGGAGCAGGCCGGCATGCAGCCTGCCAGCATCGGCAACATCCTCGCCATCGCCACGCTGTTCGGCATCGCGGGGGCATTGATCGCCTCTCTCCTGGGCGGCCGCGTCGTTCGCCAGTCGATGCTGCTGCTCGGCTATGCCATCCTTGTCCTGTCGGTCGTCGCGCTGGCGATGTTCAGGAGCGGCACCGGCTACATCGCGGCGATCTGCGCCTTCAAGTTCGCCTGGACCTTCGTGCTGCCCTTCGTCATTGCCGAGGTGGCCAGCCGCGACCCGTCCGGCCGGCTTGTCGCGTCGACCACGATGATCATCGGCACGGGGCTGTCGCTGGGGCCGTTGTTGGCCGGAACCATGCTCGAGGCGGCCTGGAGCCTGCAATCCGTGTTCATCGCCGCCGCCGCCTGCGGGCTCCTGTCTTTCGCCTGCCTGCTGCTGTCGCCGCGAGCGAATCCATGAACAAGCGGGGGATCAAAATGAACAAGACGGGTTTCTTCACCGACGAACGAACCTTCTGGCACACGGGCGGCATCCAGTCGCTTGTCCTGCCGGTGGGCGGCTGGGTGCAGCCCCCGTCTGCCGCGGGCTTCGCGGAGTCGCCGGATTCCAAGCGGCGCTTCCTGTCCCTGCTCCAGGTTTCCGGCCTCGCCGCCAAACTGGATGTACGCTCGGCCGCGCCGGCCGGCCGCGAGGATCTGCTGCGCATCCATCCCGCCAGCTATCTGGACGAGTTCAAGCGTGTCAGCGACACGACGGGCGGAGACCTTGGGGTGAGCGCGCCCTTCGGCGTCGGCAGCTACGAGATCGCAGCACTGTCGGCGGGGCTGGCAAATGCTGCCGTCGACGCGGTGTTGTCCGGCACGCTGCAGAACGCCTATGCGCTGTCGCGCCCGCCGGGACATCACTGCCTGCCCGACATGCCGATGGGTTTCTGCCTGCTCGCCAACATTCCGATCGCCATCGAAGCGGCGCGCCAAAAGCACAGGGTCGGGCGCGTCGCGGTTGTCGACTGGGACGTTCACCACGGCAACGGGACGCAGACGATCTACTACGAGGATCCGAACACGCTGACCATTTCGCTGCATCAGGACAGGTGCTTCCCGCCGGGATACAGCGGCGGAGAGGATCGCGGCGCCGGCAAGGGAACGGGCGCCAACATCAACATTCCGCTCCTGCCCGGCGGCGGCCATGCTGCCTATATGCGCGCCTTCGAGCGCATCGTCATTCCGGCGCTGGAAGCCTTCAGGCCCGAGCTGATCGTGGTCGCGAGCGGTCTCGACGCGTCCGCCGTCGATCCGCTGGCGCGCATGAACCTGCACAGCGACAGTTATCGCGCCATGACGCTGAGCATCCGCGACGCGGCCGATCGTCTCTGCCGGGGACGGCTGGTCGTGGTCCATGAGGGTGGCTATTCGGAAACCTATGTGCCGTTCTGCGGCCATGCCCTGGTGGAAGCCCTTTCCGGCGAGACGAGCGGCGTCGTCGATCCGCTCCTGGAGATGGCGCTGCAATGGCAGCCGGACGATCGCTTCGATGCGTTGCAGTTCCAGCTGCTCGACGAGTTGGCGCAGGCGCTCGGACTGTAAGCGTGAGACATCCCCGGCGCCTGGCGCGCCGGGGCACGGTCGGCAATGCCTGCTGTCGAGCTTGTCACGTAACCCGTTGACGCCATTGTCTAATACGGTAAAACGCATGCCGTAAGGAACGTGCATGGGTTACACATATGGCAAAGGAACCACTGATCAGAAAACCGCAATACCGGCCCAATGAAGTGGCCTATGATGCCGACTGCCAGGAGGCTCTGGCCGACCGCATCGACAAAGTGCTCGACGATGCCGAAGCCGCGGGCTGGGATCGTTCCAAGGCAGCTTCGGCGCTCATGTATCTGAGCGCAAAACGCCTCAAGGCCGGCGCCCCCTCATAGTTTTCCCCGACCGAGTGTCTTGATGGCGAGCATCGACGCTCGCGATGACCGTTCGCATGTCGATTCCAGGTTGCCGCCGCTGTCGGCGGTGACCTGTCCTCTCCATCTGTGCCAGGCTGGCCCCAAAGCCAAGATCTTTGAGCCAGCGATCAATCCGTGTAACAGCCTGCAGGCAAACGAGATTTCCAATCCGGATCGGTACTGCGCTACCTACCCCTCTTTCAGAGAAGGGACGGATATGTTGAAGCCGATTACAACCGCGCTTGTTTGCTTGATGGCGATCGCCGGATTTTCCCACACCGCATTCTCCCAGAACGAGACGCAGAACACCTCGACTGCGCCCCTGGCCGTCGGGCTGACCAATGGCGGCGCCGCGGAAGCACAGGTGATCGAGGCGGTTCGGCGCGACGATATCCTGACGATCAAGCTGCGCTTCAAGCCTCTCATCACGAACAAGCTGGAACGGATCTACGATTCGATCAGTGAGACGGACTACCAGAACAGTTTCTATGTGCTCAGCGGCAACAAGAAGCATCTGCTTTTGAAGGACAGCAACGACCAGCCGCTGACAAACCCCAACCTGGTGATCAAGACCACGAAGGATTCCCCCACCGCGGGCTCCTGGCACGGCCGGTTTCCCGCCCCGCCAAAGGACATCACCGAAGTGTCGCTGACGATCCCGGGGGTCGAGACGCTCGAGGCCATCAAGATCACCGACCGATAACGATGGCCTGGGCAAGCAGATGCACCCTGGTGCTGGCCATGATCGTGGCCGGCACGAGTGGCTCCCTCAGCGAGGACTACAAACGCGATATCCGCGATCTCAACGCCACGGTTCTGGACCTCAAGGCGACGGTTCTGGACCTGACTGGCCTGCCGTCCGATCTGAGCGGCGCCGTGTCGGATCTGTCGGGCAAGGCAAACGATCTCGCCGCGCAGCACAGCGGCCTTTCCGTCAAGCAGGACGAGACGTCCGTCAGGATTGCCATGACGGGCGACGTCCTGTTCGATTTCGACAAGGCCGACATCCGGCCGGCCGCCGAACCGACACTCGCCGATATTGCACGTCTCATCGCCTCCATTCCAAAGGGCACGATCGGCGTGGAGGGCCATACCGACTCCAAGGGTTCGGCCCGGTACAACAACAAGCTGTCCCTCGAGCGGGCGAGCACTGTCGCGAACTGGCTCGTGGCCCATGGTGCCGACAAGCAGCGCCTTGCCGTGAAAGCCCTTGGCGACACCCGGCCGGTCGCCCCGAACACGCTGGACGACGGCAGGGACAATCCCGACGGGCGTGCGTTGAACCGGCGCGTCGAGTTCATATTGCCGATCGAAAAGCCGTAGACGCCGGATTTTTCGTTCCGGTCGCTGCTGCGCGGCGGCACCTGATGCCGGTGCGCCCGGTCCGCTCTGCATCTGGTACTTTCGTACCAACAGGCAATTCGTGACCTGACAACAAGCGCAGGTTGCATTATTGCGCCCGCCAACACGCAACACTGGGAGGTTTGGACAGCGAGGCGAAGATGGATCGTCCCCGATATGAATGCATTCAGGAGCCCGCGGGCACCTGGAAGGTCTGGGATAACGCTCTCAGCCGCGCGGCAGAGCTGGACGGACAGAAACTGGTCAACCGATCCCTGTTTCGCGCCGAAGCAGCATGCGCAATCCTGAACAGGATTCACCTCGGCGCCCGCTTCTGACAAGCCGACTGCCTTGGCCGCTTCTTCGTTGCGCTGTCGACTTATGCCGCTGGCTCGTAGGTATAGGCGGTGCCGTCGGCAGCCAGCCGACCAATTCCCGGCCTGCCGAGATGGGCGCCGGCGATCCAGGTTCCCTGGTCTGCCGCTTCACGCAGAATTTTCAGCCGCGTTTCGCGCGCCGTCGGCTGGTCGTCGTCATAGGCCCAACTGACGGTGGGGTCGCTGAATTGCGGCGCCGGAACATGGATGACATCCCCGAAGAACAGGAAACGATGTTCATCGGTTTGGAGCGCGTAGCCTGTGTGGCCGCG
The DNA here is from genome assembly GCF_002858745.1 of Mesorhizobium loti. Classification (GTDB taxonomy): domain Bacteria; phylum Pseudomonadota; class Alphaproteobacteria; order Rhizobiales; family Rhizobiaceae; genus Mesorhizobium; species Mesorhizobium loti_F. The sequence continues at coordinate 8,705 of NZ_PJRO01000005.1, forward strand.
CGCGTGGCCAGGCAGCGCAACCACCTCGAGGCCATTGTCGAGACGGTCGCCATCGCGAACCGGTTTCAGCAGCGGCCGGAACGCCGCGAGATGGGCTTTCGCCGTGAAGCTTTCGACGGCCGCTTCGGCAAGCACGATCGTCTTCAGTCTCGGCAGCAGCGCCCGGCCGTCCGGCGTCAAAAGCCCGTTGACGTGGTCTTCATGCGTGTGGGTGAGCGCGATGGTCGTGATCGATGCCGGATCGATGCCGGCTTGTGCCATCACCGTCTCGAGCTTGCCCATCGTCGGGTCCCAACTGCCGCCTGCCCCGCAATCGATGAGAACGACTTCGCCATCCGGACCCGAAAGTGCAAAGCAGTTGACGGAAAGGCGAACCAGCCCTCCGGCCTGCGGTGACAGGGGATTGTCGTCGGCATCCCTCAAAAGGTCCGCCGCCATGTCGACGTAGCCGTCCGAGAGCGACCATATGCGCCATGCGCCGGATCTTAACGCAAGGACATCATTGCTGTGGGATAGGACAATCACGGGGCACCTCTGGCAAATCCTGGCACGCATGGCTTCCGAAACGGGCGGGCGTTGCTTCATACGGCACGCGCGGCCGTCAGCATATCGCAGAGCCGTGATCGGGCGGAAAATTGACACCGAACCTGCGTTGCGGCTGTATGGGCATCCGCCAGAGCAATTCCAGGAAAAGCGGTTTTCCGTCCGGAATTGCGTAAAACAAGGAGCTATAGCGTTTTCCGCGTTTCCGGAAAAACCGGAAACGCTCCAGGAGAGCCCGATGCGCATCGCCTTCGCTCTTGCCTCAATTGCCTTGGCGCTCGCCGGCTGTGCCTCTCCGAGGCACGCCATGGTCGCCAACAGCGCCAGCATCACGGTCGCGCCGGACCTGCCGGTACGGGCAACGGTCATGCAGCGTGTCAGCACGATGATCTGCGCCGGCAACATCATCGCCCCGCTTCCATCAGGTGCCGATCTGCTGAGCGCCTTGCAGAACGAAGCAGCGGCAATTGGAGCCGCCGGCATCTACAAGGTGAAATATGCGCAAACCGGCCTGCTCGACCGCTGTGGCATCCTGCCTGGAATGGAGGCTACCGCGATAGCCTATCGGGCGGGCGAATAGCCGTGCCTCGAAGGCCGTTGAGAGCCAAAGCATACAGGGCGAAAGAGGCCGGGTCTTGAATAAGCCGCAATCGGCCTCCATATAGCGATGGTGCGTGTCCCGTCAGAGGTTGATACGCCTTCCCTTCTTCTTTCGTCCGACCACGGATGTACTGGCGAGTTGATCGTTGAAGGGCACACTCGAAAGAGACAGCAGAGCCGTTGGGAGATATCCCCAGCGGCTTTTTTGTTTTTGGCGTTCGGAATTGCGTAAAAAACAAAAAAGAGCGTTTCGGAATGCTCTAATACAGGGAAATCGAGGGATCGATCTTCATCCCAGCCGTCTTGACCGCCACCAGGAAGGCGGATCGCGCGCCTTCCACGCTTGCCTTGCCGGCATCCGCCCAGGCGCATCTGGTCATCGCCTCGGTCCATTGCAGGCTGTCGTTGTTTGCCCAATTGTCAAAAAGAAAATCCGACGCATCGGAGACATTCGACACGAGGTAGAATTTCGTTGGCAGGCCAGCGTAAATGACGACCGGGGTATGAAAAGAAAGATTTTCCATAAAATACTGTACGCCCGGCCCACGAAAACACAAAGCCGCGATCGAATTTATTTTGCCTGATCGTAAGCGCTGGAAAATAATCCTCGCTACTTCCCTTGCAACATCATAAGAGCGGGGATGGAAAACCCGAAATTCGAAAACGCGATCACTGTTCGCACCGACCCGGCGGGCGGCAGCAGCACCCTTGCCGATATTTCAGCCTGCACCAGCTTCCTGCTCCGCGAATGGCCGGGCAAACGAGGCGACAAGCACCGGGCAGCGCTTCAGGCCTGCTCGGATGCGGGCTCCGGCAAGAAATCCGCCGACAGCGCCAGGCGCGCTTTCATCCTGGCCGCGCGGGAAGCCGGGATTTTGATCAATCAATGAAGCGTTGACGATCGCGGGATTGGCGTTGCCCAGGTCGTGCGCTGGAGCCAGAGCCTGATGGGCAGCACCATCACGTGAACTTTGCGGCATCATACAAGGCCGGGATATCGCTCCAGCGGTAGATGTTTCCCGATTGCGTTGTGATCGTGCAGTTTGGCCGGTGGCTGTCGTGCATAGTCCTGACGGCGAAAATCAGCGCGGTGGAAAGGTGTTCGAACCGGATAATGTCCGTAAGGCTGAGAACGATCTTTCCCTTTTTCTCGCTGAACGAAAGTTCGGCCGGTTCGTCCAGATCCAAAGCTTTGACGCTCTCGCCCACGTTCAACTCCGCGCTGAAACAGACCCGACCAGATCACCAATCGCGCTCGCCTACAAGGCACGGCCGGCCTGGCAGGATAAGTGCAGGTCACTTCCGGGGCGCAGATCGTCTCTATAAGTGATCGTCCGGCAGGCTGAATTATACGGACGCGCTGTTTTCACGCGCGCATGATGCCGTACCGATGGCACGGACCCGGGCATCGTCGGCTGTGAGCGTCCATCATGCTTGCGCCCGAGAAAGGAGGGAGCTGTGTTCAATCACACTCCCGCAATTGCCTACCCCGAAGATCTGGATCTTCTCAAGGATATCTATCATGACATCTGCCGCGAACGCCGCATTCGCGATGGCAGCCGCGCATCGGCAGAGGTGGCGAAAGCGTTGATGTACCTGTTTTCGCAAGGCGTGTTGGACGATGCCGGCATTCGCGAAACCATGCAGATCTATTTCGATCGAAAAAGGATGCTGCATTAAATCCTCGCTGGTGCGGCCAACATCGGCATATCGTGTCACTGCGCCCGGCTAGGCGCTGTGGCATGGCCGGGGACGCCCTCCTCGACCTGGCGGGCCCGGAGCGTTGCCAGGACCAGGGCAATCGCAGCAAAGGAATGGTCCGCGACGATAGGCACGAGGCGAAGGGGACTGTCCTCGACAACATACGCCCGACGGCGGCCTCCAAAAGGGTGATTGCCCCAATGCCATCCCGGGAGCACCTGCTCCGCCAGCGCAACGGCCGCGTCGAGCGAGGCCGTGTAGGCTGGAGCTGTGGGGTATTGAGTGCGAACGATCTCTCCGGTTTTCCTGTGCCTCGCGTGACCGGCCCAGAGCTCTTCCCACTCGGAAAAATACCTTTCGATCGCGCGGTCCAGCTCAGGGCTGGGGCCTTTCAGCCGCTGACAATTCGAGATCAGGTCCGGTAGATCTGCCATGCGGAGCCTCGTTGGTTTACCGCGGCGCGCCTTGTTGATTTTGCAACGGCGCCGCTCGCAACCGGCATTCTTCGCGCAGAGCCAAATTGTTTGGCCATACTACCAATTTATGCTGCCGAAGAAGATGTAACCCAGATATCCACCCACGCCGCACACCAGGATCACGGCAATGCCGGCCAGCATCTGGTCGCCCGTTCGGATTGTTTTTGTCATGACGGATGCATCCGTTTCAGGGGTGGAAGACGTGCATTCCAAATCACCCCGTCCGGCATCCTGGGGCCTTCGCCCTGCTCTGTCGGCGTCGAGGAGCGTCGACGAGATTCCAATTCTGAGCCGCGGCAGCCTGGGCCATCTACTCGTCGGTACTGGCGTCGTGGGGAATGCGAAAATTGCTGCTTTCGATATCGACGATGGAGCCGCAGTTCCTGCATTCCATCTGCGTGTGCGTTTTCACCCAGCCAATTCTCTTCTTTGTCTCGTGGCAACAGTCGGGGCAGAGAACGCCGATCTCGTTGTCGTTCAACGATTGGTCGGTCATGGCTTTCGCCTCATGAGCGGTGGCTGGGTTTGCTCTTTCCGGGGCGGACGGTGACGTCCAGACCGTCGCACGCAGCTGAAAAGCCGCGCTGTTCCTGGTCAGATAAGTGAACAGCATCGACGTCCTTCCCTTCATGGGGCGGCCGGTCGCCTTGCCGAGGTCCCTTAACGAGCAGATTGATCATGCGCTCAATCAAGAAATGAGTCTACTTCGAAAATATTTATTTGAGAAATCGTAATTTTATGAAGCCAGGAAAGAGTTATTTATTTCCAATGCAAAAGAATTTTTTCTTGAGGAGCTTGCGATTAAAAGAAATTTATATTTTTCGTAACTGTTATTTCCCAGGAAAATCTGCGGTCGTAAGAACATAGATGGGGCGACGGCTGCGAGAATATATCGTGCGTGCGATATTCTGAATTGAAGTGCGTGCGGCATCGAAAGCTGCGAGACAGGCGGCTTCCGATGCGGTTCTTGCGCTGTCCACTCCATTTGATTTGGCCAGGGCTGTGGCCTCTATGAGAAACGGCACTTGCTGCATGCCGTCATAACCGGAAAATCGTACCGCCCGCCGGGCTTCGTCGAAGCTGCGGCTCTGGTTTGGAAAGTCGAGCGTCATAATCGGGTTCCTTCGGTAGGGCATGGAGGCGTGGGCTGTGAGCCAACGCCTCATTTTGACCTTGATGCGCATCGCGATCTTTCAGGTTCGCTCCTTTGCGCATTCGGTCTTGTTTTTGCGCATGTCGTTATCGCAAACCGCTCCGCGCTTTTGCGCGACATGCTTTAGTTCAAGGCGAGGGCGGAGTTGCAGGAGATGGCCAATGCGGAGTTGGGCGCATTGCCTCCAAGCGGCGTTGCCCAGCCGGCCTTCTCGATGATCGATCGACGATCATAGCTGTTGGCCGCTTTCAGAGCCGCCAGGACCTCAATCGAATTCGGCGCGCTCTTGGACTGCGCGACGCAATAAGGGGTCATGACGGCGACGACAGCATTGGTGGCGGAGTTTTCAGCCATCTTCGTTGCGGTGCCGCCTGTGACCCATCCGCCTGCGGTGAAGCCGATGATTGCGAGCGCCAAAGCTCCTCCGACCGCGCCGTAGCCGGCCGGCTTAATCCATTCCCGGGGTTGCATGATAGTGTCCGATCTTTGTCAGACGGGTGCGCATGATCGCGCACGAGCAAGATCACACTACCACACCCTTTGCCGCCGCGGGTGATTAATCGGCGCATCGGCCTCGGTTCGACACGTCACACGCCGGTCAGCGCATCGATCCTGGCGCGGGTGCGGGCCACGCCTTCGACGATCCGGTCCTTGTCGATCGAGGAATAGCCCATGCGGAAGAAGCGGCACGGGCCGTCCGCGTCGGGGAAGAAGGGCGAGCCGGATTCGATCAGCACGCCGTCCTGCCTGAGCGCGGCCATCAAAAGGTCCGCATCGAGGCCTTGCGGGCCTTCCACCCAGAACGACGTGCCTCCGAAGGCCGAGGAACCGGCGATGGTGAAGCCCTGCCGTTTCAGCGCGTCGGCCATGACGATGTGGCGCTTGTGGTATTCGCCGCGCATGCGGTGCAGCACCGCGTCATGGTGGCCGAGTGCCAGGAAATAGGCCGCGGTACGCTGCATATGGCCAGGCGGATGGCGCAGCATCAGCGCCCGCAGCGCGCGGGCCTCGCGGATCACCGGCGCCGGTGCCACCAGATAGCCCAGCCTCAGCCCCGGAAACAGCGACTTCGAGAATGAGCCGATGTAGAACACGCGGCCCGCCCGGTCGAAAGCCTTCAGTGCGGGCGAGGGCGGCGCCAGGAAGCTCATCTCGAACTCGTAGTCGTCCTCGACGATGACGAAATCCTGCTCGGCCGCGGCTTCCAGCAGGTGCTGCCGGCGCTCGATCGGCATCGTCGCCCCGGTCGGCGAGTGGTGGCTCGGCGTCACGAACACCGCATCGACGCCGGCCGGGATCGCCTCCGGCGGCAGGCCCTGGCCATCGACGTCGATCGCCGTCACCTGCGCGCCGCTCAGCTTCAGCGAAGCACTCATGTCGGGATGGCAGGGGTTCTCGCACACGGCATGCGTGCCGCGGGCGAGCAACAGCTGCGTGACGATCCACAGTGCGTTCTGCGCACCCACCGTCACCAGGATCTCGTCGGGATGCGCCCGGATACCCCGGCTGGGCAAGGTGCGCGAGCAGATGTAGTTCACCAGTTGCACATCGTCGGCGGCAGCGAAATCGCCCGCCATCAGTTCGAAATCCTCGCGCGACAAGGCGCGTCGCGCGCAGTCGCGCCAGGCATTGAGGTCGAACAAAGAAGGGTCCATCTGCCCGTACAGGAACGGGTAGGGGAAGCGGCGCCAGTCCAGCGGCTTTTGCATCTGCTTGGCGACGATGAAACTGGAGCGCAGCTTCGCCGACCAGTCGATGACCTCGCCCGCCGCCTCCGGCGCCTCGGCCGACAGCAGCCTGACTGGCGGGTTGTCCGATATGCGGTAGGCGCTGCGGCTCGCCGCATCGACATAACCCTGCGAGGCCAGTTCCTGGTAGGCCAGCGTCACCGTGATGCGCGAGATGTTGAGATAGTCGGACAGCTTGCGCGTCGACGGCAACTGCGCGCCCGGCTGGATGCGGCCGGCGAGAACCGCCGACACCACCGTCTCGCGGATCTGTGCCTGCAGGCCGACGCGGCTCGCGCGGTCGAGGAAGAACACCGTTTCGGAAACCGTCGGATGCGCCATGGGGTTTGAGCCTTTACAGTAGGGACTCGAAAAGCTGCCGATTTCCCGATGAAGCCGGGTCTGGACCGCTGGGACTTCTTCTGCGTTCCGGCACGGATCCCCGACACTCGCCACTCCCTGCGGTCGCTTGCGAGGCAGAGGATGACGGACCGCATTGAAGGTCCGCGCTAACTGTCACCATCGGCACGTGGCACCTACGCTGGTAGTTGGCGAAGGCGAAGAGGGAACTCCGTCATCCTCGACCTCGTAGGGAGCGAAGCGACTGGAGAGTGTCGGGGATCCATGCCGGAACGCAGAAGAAATGGACCCGGCGGATACCCTGCCTCTGTTCGCTTCAGCCGGACATGTCCATCGAGAGTTCAACTGGAGCCATTCAACTTCCAAACTGGATATAAGGCAATCGGGGTCTCTCATCTAACCCTATGATGCAGAACCAAGACCGGCGCCAAAGCCGGCGAGTTCCCGGAACCAACCGGAAGCTATCAAAACAAAAGAGGGTAACAATGAACGCATTCAAGCATTTCAGGTATTTTGCCGGCGCCGTCTCGCTGGCGGCCGGCCTGTTCCAGGCGGGCCTCGCCTATGCCGAGGAAACCGTCGTCATCGGCTATCAGCAGATCGTCGGGCCGTTCGTCACCGCCATCGCCGACGGCCGCTTCGACGCTGCCGCCAAGGAGGCCGGCTACACGATCGACTGGCGCCAGTTCTCGTCCGGCGGCGACATCTCGACCGCGCTCGCCTCGGGCAATGTGCCGATCGGCGTCATCGGTTCCACCGGCACTGCGGCCGCGGCCACCCGCGGCGTCGAGCTCGAACTGTTCTGGATCCTCGACAACATCGGCAAGTCGGAAGCACTCGCCGTGCGCAATGGCTCGGGCATCGAGAAGCCCGAGGACCTCAAGGGCAAGAATGTCGGCGTGCCGTTCGTGTCGACCTCGCATTTCCATCTGCTGGTCGGCCTCGAGCAGGTCTGGAAGGTCGACCCGCACGAGGTCAACATCCTCAACATGAAGCCGCCGCAGATCATTGCCGCCTGGCAGCGCGGCGACATCGACGCCGCCTATGTCTGGCCGCCGGCGCTGACCGAACTGCTCAAGACCGGCAAGACCATCGCCGATTCCGAAACCATCGGCGCGGCCTCGGTGCCGACCTTCGACGGGCTTGTCGCGGACAAGAAATGGGCTGCCGACAATCCGAAATTCATGGCTGCCTTCACCAGGGTGCTGGCCGAATCCTACGCCGACTACAACAAGAACAAGGCAAACTGGACGGCGGACTCGCCGCAGGTAAAGGGCATCGTCAAGTTGATCGGCGGCGATGGCGCCGGCGCGGTCGAGGCGCTGAATCTGCTGTCGTTCCCCAATGCCGACGAACAGGCCTCCGCCACCTGGCTCGGCGGCGGCGCACTCAAGGCGCTGAGCGAAAGCGCGAAGTTCCTTGTTGCCCAGAAGCAGATCGACAAGGCGCTCGACGACTACACGCCTTTCGTCAACGCAAGCTACGCCAAGGAGGCGTCCAAGTAGGTTAGGATTTCACGTCAGGCGCCGCCGGCATGCCGGCGGCCGTCTCCCTCTCATACGCGAAAGGCTCGGCGCGATGGAAACCCTCAACGTCAGCAATGTCAGCCTGACCTACCCAGGCCTCTACACCGACCAGGCCGTGATCGCGCTCAAGGGCGTCAGCCTGGAGGTCAAGAGCGGTGATTTCGTCGTCGCGCTCGGCGCTTCCGGCTGCGGCAAGACCACGCTGCTCAATCTCATGGCCGGCTTCATGGCGCCAACCGATGGCGACATCACGCTGGGCGGCCACCAGGTCGTGGGCCCCGGTGCCGACCGGGGCGTCGTCTTCCAGAAGCATGCGCTGTTGCCCTGGCTCAACGTCATCGACAACACCGAATTCGGCCTCAAGCTGCGCGGCGTCGACAAGAAGACACGGCGCGAGATCGCCACCAAGAACCTGGCGCTGGTCGGCCTGCAGGACTTCCACAAGCACATGATCTACCATTTGTCGGGCGGCATGCAGCAGCGGGTCGGCATCGCCAGGGCGCTGACCTGCGATCCCGCCATGCTGCTGATGGACGAGCCGATGGCGGCACTCGACGCGCTCACCCGCGAGACCATCCAGGAGCTGCTGCTCGAAGTCTGGCAGCTTACCAACAAGATGTTCTTCTTCATCACCCACAGCGTCGAGGAGGCGCTGTTCCTCGGTTCCCGGCTGATCGTCATGTCGCCGCGTCCAGGCCGCATCACCCATACCTATGAGCTCGATTTCAATCGACGCTTTCTCGAGGAGGGCAACGCCCGTGCCATCAAGTCCAGCCGCGATTTCATCGACATGCGCGAACAGATCCTCGGCATCATCTACGGCGACGAGCGCCAGGCCGGCGGTGCCCTCCATGCTTGAGCGCGTCTCCAGGGCCCGGCCGGTCACCCCCGGCAAGATCTACGGCGCTCCCGGCGACGGCGCCAGCGGCCATATCAGCCTGATCACCGCGCTGGTGCTGTTTTCGCTGTGGCTGCTGGTCACCGAGATGGGCTGGGTCAAGCCGTTGTTCCTGCCGTCGCCGCTGGCGGTGTGGGACAAGTTCGTGCTGGCCATGACCGAGGGCGTCTCGAACTCGACGCTGACCCAGCACACGCTGGCAAGCCTCGGCAGGGTGCTCGGCGCCTTTGTGCTGGCGCTCGTCACCGCAGTGCCGATCGGCATCCTGATGGGCGTCAACCGCACCATTCGCGGCCTGTTCGATCCGATCATCGAGTTCTACCGTCCGCTGCCGCCGCTTGCCTACCTGCCGCTGATCATCATCTGGCTGGGCATCGGCGAGTTCCCGAAGGTGTTCCTGATCTATCTGGCGATCTTCGCGCCGATGGCGATCGCGGCGCGTGCCGGCGTGCGCTCCGTCTCGACCGAGCAGATCCACGCCGCCTATGCGATGGGCGCCACCCGCACCCAGGTCATCAGCCAGGTCATCCTCAAGGCTGCGCTGCCCGAGATCTTCACCGGCATGCGCATCGGCATCGGCGTCGGCTGGACCACGCTGGTCGCCGCCGAGATGGTGGCCGCGCATCGCGGCCTCGGCTTCATGGTGCTGAACGCGGCCGAATATCTGGCCAGCGACACGGTTATCATGGGCATCATCGTGATCGGCATCTTCGCCTTCGCCTTCGATCTCCTGTTGCGCTACCTGGAGAAGATCCTGATCCCCTGGAAGGGCAAGATCTGATGACAATACACAAGGCCAACGCGCCGCCGGGCTGAGAGACCGCCCAGCCTCACCCACCCAGACGACTGTTCAATCAGCCGGTCCTTCCGGCCTCGGCGGAGCCGTGCCCGGCGTCGCCCCGAAGACCACCATGACAAGACACGAGGACCACACCATGGCGCTGACCGCCGACGACCTTGCCAAGCTGTTCGATGCCTTCAACCGGCACGACATCGACGGCGTGATGCGTTTCTTTTCCGACGACTGCGTCTTCAACGCTGTCGGCGGGGCGGAAGCATACGGCACCCGCTTCGAAGGCCCTGACGCCATCGCCAATGCCTTCAGCGGTGTCTGGGCGTCGATGCCCGACGCCCACTGGGCCCATCACGGCCACTTCGTGCAAGGCGACCGCGCCGTCTCGGAATGGACCTTCACCGGCACCAATGCCGATGGCAGCCGCATCGAGGCGGAGGGCTGCGACCTGTTCACGCTGAACGGTGACAGCATCGTGCGCAAGCAGGCCTTCCGCAAGAACCGGCCGTTGATCGCGGCCGGCGCCTGAGTGGTTTCGGGGAGAATCGGGCAATGGAACAGCAACTTGACAGGCCGGCGGTGCGGCGCAAGCCGTTCGATCCTGCCTACGACCCCGTGCATGCGCCGAACCCCGGCGACGGCAAGGACTATGCGCCGACCTACTGGATCGCCACCGCCGGCGCGGAGCCGGAGGACGACGGCCCCGTCACGCAGGACATCGACGTCGATGTCGCCATCGTCGGCTCCGGCTATACCGGCCTGTCCTGTGCCATCCATCTCGCCCGCGAGCACGGCATCAAGGCCACCGTGCTGGAAGCCAACGGCGTTGCCTGGGGCTGCTCGACCCGAAATGGCGGCCAGGCGCAGATCTCCGCCGGCCGGCTCAAGCGCTCGCAATGGATCGAGCGCTGGGGTGTCGACGTCGCCCGCAAGCTGCACGCCGAGATCGCCGAAGCGTTCGACCTGTTCCGCAGCCTGATCCGCGAGCCCGAGATCGACTGCGAGCCGCAGGATGGCGGCCACCTCTACATCGCCCATCGCGACAAGATGCTGCCGGCGCTGGAGAAGGAAGCCCGCCTGCTCAACGAGGTGTTCGGCTACAAGGCCCGCGTGGTCGGCCGCGACGAGGTGCACAGCGACTTCGTGCGCGACGCCGAGGCCAGGGGCGCGATGTATGAACCCGACGGCATCGGCATCCACGCCGCCAAGCTGGCCTTCGGCTATCTCAGGCTCGCCCGCAGGCTGGGGGCGAAAGTGCACACGGCAAGCCCGGTGCTCAGCAGCGAGCTTAAGGGCGGCGTCCATCATCTGAGAACCCCGGACGGCACGGTGCGGGCGCGCACGGTCTGCATCGCCACGGCCGGCTACACCTCACCCGGCCTGAACAAGCTGACCCGGCATCGGCTGATGCCGATCCTGTCCAATTCGGTCGTCACCCGTCCGCTGAGTGAGGACGAATGCGAGGCGCTGAATTTCAAGGCGCGGATCCCGCTCACCGATACGCGCACCTTGCGCCACTATTATCGCATGCTGCCTGACCGGCGCGTGCAGATCGGCAGCCGCAGCGCCATCACCGGCCGCGACGCGGTCAACCCGAAACATCTCAGCCTGTTGCTGGAAGGGCTCACCCGCAAGTTCCCGATCCTGCGCGGCATCGAGATCGATTATTCCTGGTGGGGCTGGGTCGATGTCAGCCACGACATGATGCCGCGCATCTTCCAGCCCGATCCCGCCCAGCGCCTGTTCTACGCCCTGGGTTATGGCGGCAACGGCGTCATGTATTCGGCCCAGGCCGGCCGCCGCATGGCCCAGATGGTGGCCGGCAGGGGCGGCGGGCTCGATCTGCCGATCTTCACCTCGCCGCTGCCGAGCCACGGCCTTTTGACGCCATTCCGGCGCCTCGGCCAGTGGGGCATGTACCGATGGTACTATCTCAACGACGAGATCTTTTAGGCGATGCGTGGATCAGAAGGTCCTGGCCAGCTTGCGCGCCGCCGACTGCAGCACGGGCACATAGCGCTTCGCCTTCTCCAGCGACAGGCGCGCTTTCGGGGCATGGCAGGCGAGCGTCGCCACCACACGGCCGTTCGCGTCCAGCACCGGCACGGCGATGGCGATCAGGCCGAGCATGAATTCCTCGCGGTCGGTGCTGTAGCCGTTGCGCAGAATCTCGGCGAATTCGGCTTCGAGCGCGTCGGGCGACAGAAGTGTCGCAGGGGTAAGCCGTTCGAAGGTCATCAGGCCGAGAAGCTTTTGCCGTTGCTGCTCGTCCATATGGGCAAGCAGCAGCTTGCCGCTCGCCGTGCAATGCAGTGGCACGCGCGCGCCCGGCTCCAGGTGGACGCGCAGCGGCCAGTTGGATTCGACGCGCGCCAGATAGATGGCGTCGGTGCCGGACCGCGCCACGAAATTGCAGGTCTCTCCGGTCACGTCGACGACCTGCCGCAGGATGGCATGGCGCTGCGTGCCGACGCCCGAGCCGACGATGGTGAGACCCATCTTGAACAGGCGAGGGCCGACCGAATAGTGCCGCCTGTCGGGCTCCCGAAACAGGAAACCCTCCTCCGCCAGACGTTGGCAGAGCCTGTGCAGCGTGGCCTTGGGCATGTCGATCTTCGCAGCAAGTTCGAGCAGCGTCACCGGGCGCTCGGAGAGACCGACGACCTCGATCAGGTTAAGGCTGCGGGTGATGGCCGAGTTTTCCATGCGATGGTCCTTGTCTCACTCAGTGAGATTGTTTCTGCCTTGATTAGCCGTCAGAGCATGAAAATTCAACTCACATCTCAGTCTGTGAGATATTTCATCCCGTTTTGTTTGACTCAAGGCGCCTTTGCCTCCCGTCTGGCCATGGGAGGAAGTGCAGTGAATGAATTGAGTTACGACTATATCGTCGTCGGCGCCGGTTCTTCCGGCTGCGCGGTCGCTGCGCGTCTTTCCGAGAACGGCAGGTTCCGCGTCGCGCTCGTCGAGGCCGGGCCGAAGGACACCAGCCCCTGGATCCACCTGCCGCTCGGCTACGGCAAGACCATGTGGGACGAGCGGGTCAACTGGAAGCTCTACACCCAGCCCGATCCGAACATGAACGGCCGCAGCATCTACTGGCCGCGCGGCAAGGTGCTCGGCGGCAGCTCGGCGATCAACGGGCTGATCGCCATTCGCGGCCAGGCCGAGGACTACGATGACTGGGCGCGCTATGGCGGCGACCAGTGGAGCTACCGCAACGTGCTTCCCTATTTCCGCAGGCTCGAGACCTTCAACAGCCCGGTCAATCCCGACTATCACGGCACCAGCGGCCCGATCAGCGTCGATCCGATCCGCCGGCCGCATCCGGTGATCGACGCCGTGATCGCCTCGGCCAATCATCTCGGCATTCCAGCCAATGACGATTTCAACGGGCCGCGCCAGGAAGGGGTCGGCTATTACAGCCTGACCACCCGCAACGGCCTGCGCAGCAGCGCGGCGGTGGGCTATCTGCGCCAGGCGCGCGGTCGCGCCAATCTCGACATCCTGACCGATGCCCAGGTCACGCGGGTCCGCTTTTCGGGGCGTCGCGCCGAGGGCATCGACTATAGAAGCGGCGGCCGCATGGTGCGCCTCGACGCACGGCGTGGCGTCGTCCTCTCCGCCGGCGCGGTGCACACGCCGCATCTGATGATGCTGTCGGGCATCGGCCCCGCCGCGCATCTGAAGGAACACGGCATCGAGGTCCTGGCGGACAGCCCGGGCGTCGGCGCCAATCTGCAGGATCATTTGCAACTGCGCCTGATCTACCGCTGCAACCGGCCGATCACCACGAATGACGAGCTCAACAGCCTGACGGGCAAGATCAAGATCGGCCTGCAGTGGCTGCTGGCGCGCAGCGGTCCGCTCGCCGTCGGCATCAACCAGGGGGCGCTGTTCACGGCGGTCACCCCGGGCGAGACCCGCCCGGACGTGCAGTTCCATGTCGCCACCCTGTCGGCCGACATGGCCGGCGGCAAGGTGCATCCGTTCTCCGGCTTCACCATGTCGGTCTGCCAGCTTCGCCCCGAAAGCATGGGCTCGATCCGGCTCGCCTCCGGCGATCCGTCGGCGGCCCCGGCCATCCACCCCAACTATCTGGATACGGAGCTCGACCGGCAGGTGGCGGTCGGTGGCCTCCGCCTCGCCCGTCGCATCGCCGCCACCGATCCGCTGCGCCAGCTCGTCGCCGGCGAGGAACTGCCGGGCGGAGCCGCGGACAGCGACGAGGCCCTGCTCGATTTTGCACGCCAGAACGGCGCCACCATTTTCCATCCGACCAGCACCTGCCGGATGGGCCGGGACGACGACAAGGGAGCTGTCGTCGATTCTGATCTGAAGGTGCGCGGGTTCGACGGCCTGTGGGTCGCCGACTGCTCGGTGATGCCCCGCATCGTGTCGGGAAACACCAACCTGCCCGCAATCATGATCGGGGAGAAACTGTCCGATCTTCTTTTGCAATGAATTCGAGGACTGGGATTTCCAGCATTGAGAATTCCAACATCGGGAGGAGAACCATGTTGAAGAAAGCTGCAGGCGAAAGGGAACGCGAAGTAAGACGTGTCGTGTTCGCCTCTCTGATTGGCGCGACGATCGAGTGGTACGATTTCTTCCTCTATGGGGTCGTTGCCGGTATCGTCTTCAATCAGCTCTATTTTCCGACGCACGATCCGCTGGTCTCGATGGTGCTGGCCTATGCGACCTTTGCCGTCGGCTTCGTCGCGCGGCCGCTCGGCGGCATCGTGTTCGGCCATTTCGGCGACAGGCTCGGCCGCAAGCAGATGCTGGTGCTGACCATCCTGATCATGGGTGTCGCCACCGTGCTGATCGGGCTGTTGCCGACCTATCAGCAGATCGGCGTCGCGGCGCCCATCCTGCTTCTGATCCTGCGCATCGCACAGGGCATCGGCATCGGCGGCGAATGGGGCGGGGCCGTGCTCATGGCCTACGAATTCGCGCCCGAGAACAAGCGCGGCTACTACGCCTCGATCCCGCAGATCGGCCTCGCCATCGGCCTGTGCCTGTCTTCCGGCGTCGTTGCCCTGCTCAGCCTGATGCCCGAAGAGGCCTTCCTGGCCTGGGGTTGGCGCGCCGCCTTTGTCGGTTCGATCTTGCTGATCATCGTCGGCCTCTACATCCGGCTGAAAGTCGCCGAGACGCCGGATTTCGCCGCGGTCAAGGAAGAGCAGCAGGAAGTGAAGATCCCGTTCGTCGAACTGATGCGCACCTATCCGAAGAACATCCTGCTCGGCATGGGCGCGCGCTATATCGACGGCGTCTTCTTCAACGTCTTTGCGGTCTTCTCGATCGTCTACCTGTCCAAACATGTCGGGGTCGACCGCGCCACCGCACTATGGCTGGTCTGCCTCTCGGCCCTTGTGATGGTGGTGGCCATTCCGCTGTTCGGGAAACTGTCCGACCGCTGGGGCCGGCCCAGGACCTACGCCATCGGCAGCCTGCTTCTGGCGATCGTCACCTTCCCGGCCTTCATGATGATGGGCAGCGGCAATCTGTTGTGGATCGGCCTCGCGCTCGTCGTGCCCTTCGGCATCATCTACGCCATGTGCTACGGCCCAGAGGCCGCGCTGTTCTCGGACCTGTTCGACGTCAAGGTGCGCTATACCGGCATCTCCTTCGTCTACCAGTTCTCCGGCATCTTCGCGAGCGGCATCACCCCGATCGTCGCGACCTACCTCATCGATTTCGGTGATGGCGAGCCGTGGCTTCTGGCCGGCTATGTCGTGTTCGCCGCGCTCGTCTCGATGGTCTGCGCCGCCCTCATCCGTCCCGCACCCGAAGCCCGGCCAGCCAGCCAGCCGCTTCGCGCATCAACCCGTCCAAACCAATTGCCCCCTTCACGCAAGATGAAAGAGAACCTGTCATGAAGATGACCACGGAAGAAGCCTTCGTCAAAGTCCTGCAGATGCACGGCATCGAGCACGCCTTCGGCATCATCGGCTCGGCCATGATGCCGGTGTCCGACCTGTTCCCCAGGGCCGGCATCAGGTTCTGGGACTGCGCCCATGAAACCAATGCCGGCATGATGGCCGACGGGTTCAGCCGCGCCACTGGCACCATGTCGATGGCCATCGGCCAGAACGGCCCCGGCGTCACCGGCTTCATCACCGCCATGAAGACCGCCTACTGGAACCACACGCCTTTGCTGATGGTCACGCCGCAGGCGGCCAACAAGACCATCGGGCAGGGCGGCTTCCAGGAAGTCGACCAGATGGCGATGTTCGAGGAGATGGTCTGCTACCAGGAAGAGGTGCGCGACCCCTCGCGCATTCCCGAAGTGCTGAACCGCGTCATCGAGAAGGCCTGGCGCGGCTGCGCGCCTGCGCAGATCAACATCCCGCGTGACTTCTGGACCCAGGTCATCGACGTCGACCTGCCTTCGATCGTGCGTTTCGAACGTCCGGCCGGCGGCCCGCAGGCCATTGCCGAGGCGGCCAAGCTTCTGTCGGAAGCGAAGTTCCCGGTCATCCTCAACGGCGCCGGCGTCGTCATCGGCAACGCTATCGCGGAATCGATGGCACTGGCCGAGAAGCTCGACGCACCGGTCTGCTGCGGCTACCAACACAACGACGCCTTCCCCGGCAGCCATCGGCTGGCCGTCGGTCCGCTCGGCTACAACGGCTCGAAGGCGGCGATGGAACTGATCGCCAGGGCCGATGTGGTGCTGGCGCTGGGCACGCGCCTCAACCCGTTCTCGACGCTGCCGGGCTACGGCATCGACTACTGGCCGAAGAACGCCGCCATCATCCAGGTGGACATCAACGCCGATCGCATCGGCCTGACCAAGAAGGTTTCGGTCGGCATCTGCGGCGATGCCAGGCAGGTGGCGCGCCAGATCCTCGAAAAGCTCACCCCGTCGGCCGGCAATGAGGGCCGCGAGGCGCGCAAGGCGGGGATCCACCAGACCCGCTCGGCCTGGCTGCAGCAGCTGTCGTCGATGGACCATGAGGACGACGATCCGGGTACGGAATGGAATGCGTCGGCGCGCCGGCGTGAGGCCGACCGCATGTCGCCGCGCCAGGCCTGGCGCGCGATCCAGGCCGCCTTGCCCAAGGAAGCCATCATCTCGAGCGACATCGGCAACAACTGCGCCATCGGCAATGCCTATCCGAGCTTCGAGCAGGGTCGCAAATATCTGGCGCCCGGCATGTTCGGTCCCTGCGGCTACGGCTTCCCCGCCATCGTCGGCGCCAAGATCGGCTGTCCCGACGTTCCGGTGGTCGGCTTCGCCGGCGACGGCGCCTTCGGCATCTCGATGAACGAGATGGGTGCGATCGGCCGCGAAGGCTGGCCGGCGATCACCATGGTGATCTTCCGCAACTACCAGTGGGGCGCGGAGAAGCGCAACACCACGCTGTGGTACGCCAACAACTTCGTCGGCACCGAGCTCAACCCGAATCTCAGCTACGCCAGGGTGGCCGACGGCTGCGGGCTGAAGGGCGTTACCGTCGACTCCACGGCCAAACTCACCGAGGCGCTGGGCAAGGCGATCGACGACCAGGCCAGGGGTGTCACCACCTTCATCGAGGTCATCCTCAACCAGGAGCTCGGCGAGCCCTTCCGCCGCGACGCGATGAAGAAGCCGGTGCCGGTGGCCGGCATCGAGGCCGCCGACATGCGACCGCAGCAGCGCGCCTGATGTCGCAACACCCTGCCCGGTTCGCCGGGCAGGGTCTCCCTCTCGATCCGGGAATGATTGGATGAACACCGCAGCCGCCGCCCGACGCCTGAACAGCCTGCCTTCGATGGCGCAAGCCTGGTGGCCGGGTCTTGCCGTGACCGGAGCCGTCGCCATTGCGGCGCAGTTCCTGTCGGATCACTACGGCGCGCCGGCCATGCTGATGGCGCTGCTGCTCGGCATCGCCTTCAACTTCCTGTCGGAGGAGGGGCGCTGCGTCGCCGGCATCGACCTCAGCGCCAAGAAGGTGCTGCGCATCGGCGTCGCTTTGCTCGGCATGCGCATCAGCGTCGACCTGCTGGTCGGGCTCGGCGCAAGCACCATCCTGCTGCTGGTCTGTGCGATCGCCGCCACCATCCTGTTCGGCCTTGTCGCCGCAAGACTGCTCGGCCGTGGCTGGCGGCTGGCGCTGATCACCAGTGGCTCGGTCGCCATTTGCGGCGCGTCGGCCGCCATGGCGATCGCCGCCGTGCTGCCGCGCAACGAATTCTCCGAGCGCAACCTGATCTTCACCGTGCTGTCGGTGACGGTGCTGTCGACGCTGGCCATGATCTTCTATCCGATGCTCGCCGATGCCATCGGCCTCGACGCGCGCGCCACCGGCATCTTCTTCGGCGGCACCATCCATGACGTCGCCCAGGTGGTCGGTGCCGGCTTCTCGGTTTCGCCGGAAGCGGGCGAGACCGCCACGCTGGTCAAGCTCATCCGCGTCACCATGCTGGCGCCGGTGGTACTCATCTTTTCGCTCGCCACCCGCCATGCCGGCCCGGTCGGCGAGGCAGGCGGCACGCGGCCGCCACTGCTGCCCGGTTTCGTCATCGCCTTCCTCATCCTCGCCGCCGCCAATTCGCTGGGCTTCGTGCCGGAGGCGGTCTCGAAGGCCGGCATGGAAGTATCGCGCTGGGCACTGCTCGCCGGCATCGTCGCCGTCGGCATGAAGACCTCGCTGCGCCGCGTGCTCGATGTCGGCGGCGACGCAGTGGCGCTGATCGTCGCCGAGACCATCTTCATCGGCCTCTTCATCCTCGCCGGCATCTATTATCTGGGGCACGCCTGATGAAGCCGCTGGAGCGCATCCTCACCGCTGCCAAGGCATCGCCGCGCCACATCGTGCTGCCCGAAGGCGAGGATCCACGCATTGTCGAAGCGGCGCTGCGCTCGGTGCGCGAGGGCATCGCGCGGATCACGCTTGTCGGCCGCCGCGGCATCGTCGAGCAGCGGCTTGGCGAGGCCGGCGCAGCAGGCGAGGCGATCCGCATCGAGGACCCGGAGACCTCGGCGCTGACCGCACGGCTGGCAGCGGCCTATCACACGCTGCGCAAGGACAAGGGCGTCGACGGGGCACAAGCCTATGAGGCGGTGCGCGCGCCGCTGGTCTTTGCCGCCATGATGGTGCGCGAAGGCGAGGCCGACGGCACCGTCGGCGGCGCCGTCGCCACCACCGCCGACACGGTGCGGGCAGCCTTGCAATGCATCGGCCGCGCGCCCGGTGTCGGGCTGGTCTCGTCCTTCTTCCTGATGATGCTGTGCCAGCCCTACCATGTGAAGAAGGGCGCCTTCGTCTTTGCCGATTGCGGCCTGGTGGTCGACCCCGACGCCGCCGGCCTCGCCGACATCGCCCGCATGTCGGCGCGCTCCTACCAGGCGCTGGCCGGTGCCCAGCCCAAGGTGGCGATGCTGTCCTTCTCGACCAATGGCAGCGCCGCGCACGAACGCGTCTCGAAAGTGGTCGAGGCCACCCGCCTTGCCCATGCCGCCGATCCCGACCTCGTCATCGACGGCGAACTCCAGTTCGACACCGCCTTCGTCGAAGCGGTGAGCGCCGCCAAGGCGCCGGACTCTGCGCTGCACGGCGAAGCCAACGTCTTCGTCTTCCCCAACCTCGACGCCGCCAACATCGGCTACAAGATCGCCCAACGCATCGGCGGCGCCACCGCGATCGGGCCGATTTTGCAGGGATTGTCCAAGCCGGCTAATGATCTGTCGAGAGGGTGCAGTGTTGAGGATGTGGTCTCGATGATCGCAGTGACGACGGTGCAGGCGAATGCGGTGATGGGGAAACGATAGAGACCACAACTGCGTGTGAAAATATTAGCGTAAGAACTCTGTAGAAAGGTCTCTACAGCGGAATCTGTTCTTCGGAGCAATTACATCTGTTTTAGTTTTGTGGTCGTCATGGGCAGTTCGAACATCGCTCCTCCTTGAACGATAGATGACTGAGTTTCGATCGTCTGCCAGAGGACTAAGATGCGTTCCATCTGTTTGACGATGGGCGACTTGTAGACGCCTTTTGATAGGAAAAAGCCCACCAATTGAGAGCTTCGAAAAGCATTGTATTCGGCTTTGTTGCGAGTGATCCGTCGGTCGCCTGAGATCACAATCCAACGCCCTTCCGAACTTAGTTCGCTAATCCATTGGACATCTGTTACTCCGGAGCCAAAGCGTTCCCGGATATGAATTATCTCGTGTTTTCCGGCAAATAGTGCGTTGAGGGAGCGGGCGAGCGCGGGCGCAAGGTTCTCATCGATTAGAACCTTCACGCAGCTCTCTTAAGACTATCTTCGAATTGAACTGCGTCTCGGACGACATTAACCGAAACTTCGAAGATACGGGCAACTTCATCAATCGAGCCTTCGGCTTCCACCGCTTCGGCTAGGGCAATTGTTGGCACGCCAAATTGAGAGGTAATTGGCTGCCCAAACGCGCGGCTTGGATCGATTATAATGGATTGCTTGCCATTGTGAGGACGCCAACGAGCTACAGCGTCATCTTCGATATCGAGGTCTTTGAAGGTGCGCTCAATAACCTGTTTGAACACATATTGGCGTTTTTTGAGATCAAGGAGCTTCGCTTCATCAGCTCGCTCAAGACTTTCGAGAAAGATTGTACGCCCGTCGGTCTGAAAGCGTCGCGTCGAGAACGGACGATCATCCTGTGCGCATGCGCGCGCGTAGTCGAGGCAGTTGCGGATCGCTAACAGGCCAACGCCTGCGTCAATGAATGCTTTTACAAAGCGGAGCTCGATGAGATCGCGGAAACCTATCTCCAAATGCTCCTGCACCTGAGCATGCTGTGACGGCCACAGCGCAGGCATTCGTCGCTCTTCACCCAAACGCCGGTATGAGTAGCCACGCATCCAGCGATTTACATTTACCGGCGAAGTTTTGATCAGGCGTGCAGCCTCAGGCGCGGTGTAGGAGCCTACACCGATTGCATCAGAGCCCGAGCGAATTTCCTGCAATGGAACCATTGCTGCACAACCTATCGATATCTCCAAGACCCGCAAGGTAGCAGTTGCCGAGTTTGAGATGTGGCGTCGTGATTTGGAGCCTAACTCGAGTTAGAAGTGAAGTCTCGGTTTGTTATGTCGGGTCAACCGTTGTTCGAGACGGCGGTTCCCAACATTTCGATCCGCGCTACCTCTCCCCAAACTCCACGATCGCCTTCGCCACGGCCTCCGGGTTCTCCAGTGTCGGGAAGTGCGTCTGGCCGGGGATGTGGACGGGGCGGAACCAGGGGTGGCAGGCGGAATAGTCTTCCTGGAATTTGCGGTATTCGGCCGAGAGCGGCTGGGAATAGATGTGGATGAGCTCGGGCTGCTGCTTGAGCCCTTCCATGCGCTGCAGCGGCGAGCCGTATTGGGTGTAGGCCTTGAGGATCTCGCGGCAGGCGCGCATCCACATCGGGCCGGAGAACCAGGCCATTTCCTTCTTCATGTGGTTGATGACGTCGACATTGTCGGTCGTCGCTTCCCACTCGTTGAAGAAGCTGTCGCGGCCTTGCCTGTAGCGTTCGGGGTCCTGCCCGTCCTCAAGCTGCTTGATGAAGCCCGGATGCGGCTGCATCAACCAGTCGATCAGGACGGTGCGTTCAAGGCCCAGCCGCTCGCACAGGCCGATATTGACCCAGCAGCCATGCGAGGTCGAAACCAGCATCGGGTTCTTCGGCGCCTTGAGCTCGATGAAGGCGGCGATGTCGTCGATCAGCTCCTCGGTGCCGAAATCGCCGTGCACGGTCTCGTTGGCGTCATGGCCGCGATAGTCGGGCACCAGCACGTGGAATGTCTCGGCCAGCAGCGGCGACAGGTTCTTGAACAGGCGGTTGTCCTGCGCCCAGCCCGACAGCAGGATGATGGTGTCGTTGTTCGGGTCGCCGAATTCCAGATAGGCGATCGGGTGGTTGTTGATCTGCAAGGTCGGCATCAGGTTTCTCCCATTTCCGGCCCGGGTGTGCCGGGCTCCGTCGCTGGCCATGCGTTATGCGTTCCCTGCGCTATAACGAATGACGTTCTTTTATGAAAAGAGTCGAAGCCAGGCGATGTCAATAGAGAATGTCATTCTTTTTTGGGATGACGGTCCGTCGCATTGCCGAAGCATGGTCTTTTGTCGGCTGGCCGTTTGACCACCGAAGATTCCGCGCTTAAGCGTAGTGTTTCTGATTTGCGAGAGGGGTGATCTTGGCCCGCGTCAAGAATGAAACGGTCCGGCAGGCGATCCTCACATCGGCGGCGTCGCAGATCGCCATGACGAGCTACATGGACACCACGGTCGCCAAGATCGCCAAGGGTGCTGGCATCGCGCCGTCCAACGTCTATGTCTATTTCGAATCGAAGCTGCAGATCTATTTCACCATCTACACGCCCTGGTTCGAAACGCAGGTGCTGGCGCTGGAGCGCGCCGTGGCGCGGCTGAAGACCCCGGAGCGCAAGATCCAGCGCCTCGTCAGCGGCCTGCTCAACGACATCGCCGACGACAAGACCGGTTACACCTCGGCCCTCATGGAGGGCCTGGCCATCGTCATGCCCAAGGACAAATACAAGCCCGACCTCTTGCACTGGGCCGAGAACAAGATCGTCCAGATCGTGTGCGATGCGCTTGAGGGCTACACGCCGCAAGACCCCCGGCTGCGCGCCTTTGCTCATCTGCTGATGCTGACCTTCGACGGCGTCGCCATGCGTGTGAAATCCCAGCGCGCCGCCAATGAAAGCACCACCAGCACGGCCGATGTCGAGGAAGCTTTGGTTGGGATGCTGATCGCCCGCTAGATATTTTCGGACTGCCGGAGCTGGGCTGTTCTGGACCGTTGTGCCTGTATAAGCGTTCCGGCATGGATCCCCGACACTCTGCGGGAGCTTCGCTCCCTCCGAGGTCGAGGATGACGGGTTTCATTTGCCTCGCCCAGATTGCGAGCGCCACCAGCGTTGCCGATCAGGAACGCCGGCGTCGTCACCGACGTTGGAGATTGGCCGAGGCGCCACTCACAGTCGTCATCCTCGGCCTCGAAGTGGCCGTAGGCCGCGGAGAGTGTCGGGGATCCATGCCGGAACGGTGACGAAGACCCGGCGGTCCAGAACGGCCGAGCGAGTTCACGCCAGCGTTGATCGGCATCGCCCGCGCGGGCATCCACGCTCTGCTTTGACGTGCTTATCCGGCTGTCTCCTTACAGCGAAAATAATCCTCCATAAAAGAATGCAATTCGCTATTGACACTCGTCGGCATATCGTCGTTCATTAAAGAACGTCATTCGTTCAAGAGTGCGAACAGCACCGGGCTGTGACATGGGAACAGCCCCATCGAGGGCATGGGAAGGCAGCGCTTCAGGACGCGCCGGAGGAGGACATATGACTTTTACGATAAGCCGCAGGACGTTCCTGGCCGCCGCAGCGCTGGCACCGGTGACGACGCGCCTGGCGATGGCTGCGGGCGCCCCGCTGCGCATCGGCTATTCGATGTGCCTGACCGGGCTGTTCGCGCAGGCCGCGCCCTCGCAGGTCAACGCCTATGAACTCTGGAAGGACCAGGTAAATGCCGCCGGCGGGCTCGACATCGGCGATGGCCAGCGCCGGCCGGTCGAGTTCGTCAGCTATGACGACCAGTCGAACCCGGCCAATGCCGTGCGCATCTACGAAAAGCTGATCACGCAGGACAAGGTCGACCTTTTGGCTGCCCCCTGGAGCACGCCGATCCATCTGGCGATCGCGCCGGTGCTGGCCAGGCACAAGTTCCCGATGGTCGGCAACACTGCCGCATCTGTGAAGCTGCGCGAGGTGAAACCTGGCTACATCTGGTTCCCCACCGCCGTCATCCCCGACAAGGTCGGCGAAGAGCTCGCCGCCTTCATGGCCAGGGAGAACGTCAAGACGGCGGCGGTCTTCGCCAACGTCCTGCCGCTGGCGCAGGAGATCAAGACTTACCTGCTGCCGGCGCTGGAGAAGAACGGCATCAAGCTGGTCGCCAACGAAGACTTCCCACCCGATATCAAGGACATGACGACGCTGATCAGCGGCGCCAACCAGTCCAGCCCCGATGCCTTCATCGTGCTGAGCTATCCGTCGGACACCTTCCTGTTCGCCACCCAGGCCAAGCAGCTCAACGTCAAGGCGCCGTTCGTGCTGTCGCTGATCGGCCCGACGATCCAGGCTTACCAGCAGGCTTTCGGCACCGGCGCCAACAACATGGTGACGGTCGGCCACTGGTCGCCCAACCAGAGCAAGTGGCCTAGAGCAAAACCGTTCTTCGACGCCTATCTCGCCAAATACAAGGAAGCGCCGGATGCGCTGGACAGCGTGCTCTCCTTCATGTCGATGGAGATCCTCGCTCAGGCCGTGGCCACGGCAGGGCTCGATAAGGAGAAGCTGCGCGAGACGATCGCATCGGCGACCTTCGACACCATCAACGGCCCGGTCAAGTTCGACGGCGTCCAGAACACCGCGACGCCGACGTCCTTCCTGCAGATCCAGGACGGCAGCCTCGAGCTGGTCTGGCCGGAGTCCATCAAGACCAGGGACTTCAGGCCGAAGACGGGTTGGTAAGAGGCCCATGTTCCAGCAATTGTTGTTCGCGGCGGTCGTCTCCGGCGCGCTCTATGCGCTTGTCGCGCTTGGCCTGAACCTCGTCTACGGGTCGCTCAGGCTGCTCAACATCGCGCATGGCGACCTGGTCATGATCGGCGCCTATGTAGCGTTCTGGTCGTTCACGCTGCTCGGCATCTCGCCGGTCGTGTCGCTCGCCACCACGACGGTGCTGTGCGCGGCGTTCGGCTTCCTGGTCTATGTCGTGCTGTTGAAACGGCAGCTCGGGTCGCCGGCGCTGGCGCAGCGGCTGGAAGCCAACTCGCTCATCATCTTCTACGGCCTGTCGGTGATCCTGCAGAACGGCGCCTCGCTGGCCTTCAGCGCGACGTCGCGCGGCTACCAGTTCCTCGACGGCGTCCACAGCTTCGGCGGGGTCTCGGCAACCGGCAGCATGCTGCTTCTGCTCGGCGTCGCCGCCGCCGTCACGCTCGGCGCGCTCGCCTTCCTGCGTTTCCATGTCGCCGGCTGGAGCCTGCTTGCCGTCATCGAGCGCAAGGACGCGGCAGCCGTCGTCGGCGTCAATGTCGAGCGCGTGCAGATGATCTCGATCTGCGCCGGTTTCGCCATTGCCGGCGTCGCAGGCGTGCTGGTTTCCATGACGCAGCAGATCACGCCCTTCATGGGCTTTCCCTTCACCATCGCCGCCTTCGTCGTCGTCATCATGGGTGGGCTCGGCAACATCGCGGCCGGCATTGCCGCCGGCTTCGTATTGGGCTTCATCGAGACCTTCGGCGTTGCGCTCACCTCGGCCACCTACAGGTCGATCCTCATCTACGGCATCTTCGTCGGCGTGCTGCTGCTGCGCCCGCAGGGCCTGTTCGGCAAGGCGGTGCAGGCACGATGACCGGCAAGCCTTTCATGATCGCCGCCTTCGCGATCGTCGCCGGCCTGATGGCGCTGGTGCCGCAGCTCGGCTCCGAATACTGGCTGGGCGTCGCCTTCATCGTCGCCATGTGGATCGCGCTCATCCAGAGCTGGTCGCTGCTGTCGGCGACGACGGGCTACATCTCGCTCGGCCATGCCGTCTTCTACGGCATCGGCGCCTATGTGCTGGTCGTCAGCCTGGACTGGATGCCGGTGCCTTACGCGCTGGCGCTCTCGGGCGCCGCCGCCGGCCTGCTGGCGCTGGTGGTCGGGCTGCCGGTGCTGCGCGTCAAGGGGCCGTATTTCGTCATCCTGACCTTCGGTTTCGCCGAGCTGGTCAAGAACCTCGTCATGCTGCTGGAGACCCGGCTCGGCCAGTTCAGCCGCATGATCTTCGACGCGCCGTCGCTGGAGGCGCTCTACTACGCCATGCTGGTGCTGGCCGTCATCGCCACCGCGATCGCCGCCTGGACCGCGCAATCGCGCTTCGGCCGCGGGCTCGCCGCCATTCGCGAGAATGAGGTCGCCGCCGAAGCCATCGGCGTGCCGGTGACCCGGCTGAAGCTCTTCGCCTTCGTGGCCTCGGCGATCATTCCGGGCATCGTCGGCGGGCTGCTCGTGCTGCGCACCAGCTATTTCGCCGCCGACCAGGCCTTCGATCCGGCGGTGTCCTTCACCATCGTCACCACCGCCATCGTCGGCGGGCTCGGCCGGGTCTCGGGACCGCTGCTCGGAACCCTGTTCCTGGTCATCCTGTCGGAGCTTCTGTGGGCGCGCTTCCCGCAGGCCTACATGATGATCCTCGGCGGGCTGCTCATCGTCTTCATCCTGTTCGTTCCGCAGGGGCTGGCCGGCCTCATTCGCAAGGGGCTCGGCCGCGCATGACGATCCTCGAAGTCCAAAACGTCTCGAAGCAGTTCGGCGGGCTGAAAGCGCTGCAGGATGTTTGCTTCTCCGTCAATGAAGGCACGATCTTCGGCCTGATGGGCGCCAACGGCGCCGGCAAGACCACGCTGTTCGGCGTCATCGCCGGCCAGATCAGGCCGAACGGCGGGTCGATCAGCTTCGCCGGCAAACCACTGGCCGGGCAGCGGCCCGACCAGATCTGCCGCCTTGGCCTCGGCCGCACGTTCCAGATCGTGCGCCCCTTCGGCAACCTCACAGTGCTCGACAACGTCATCGTCTCGGCCATGTATGGCGCGGCGCGCACGCACCGGCTGGCCGATGCGACGCAGGCCGGGCGCCGGGCGCTGGAGGATGTCGGCCTGGCGCCTCTCGCCGACCAGTTGGCGGCGAGCCTCACCTTGTCCAACCAGAAGCGGCTGGAGATCGCGCGTGCGCTGGCGACCGGCGCCAGGCTGGTGCTGCTCGACGAGGTCATGGCTGGCCTGACCGCGACGGAGGTCGCCGAGATGACCGAGACGCTGTTCCGGCTGCGGCGGGAGCGCGGCCTCACCATCCTCATCATCGAGCATGTCATGGGCGCGCTGATGAATCTGTCCGACCGCATCCTGGTGCTGGATCATGGCGTGCCCATCGCCATGGGGTCGCCCGAGCAGGTCGTCGCCGACGAGAATGTCCTGAAGGTGTATTTCGGATGACGGCGCTGCTCGACATCAAGTGCCTGTCCGCCGGCTACGGGCCGGTGGTGATCCTGCGCGACATCAACCTTTCCGTCGAGCCGGGCTCGATCACCGCGCTGGTCGGCCCCAACGGCGCCGGCAAGACGACGCTGATGAAGACGATCCTCGGCCTGATCCGGGCTAACAGCGGTGCGATCGCCTATGACGGCGCCGATATTTCCCGGAGCCCCTCGCACAGCCGCGTCGACGGCGGCATCGCGCTGGTGCCGGAAGGCCGCATGGTCTTCGCCGCGCTGACGGTGGAGCAGAATCTCAGGCTCGGCGCCGTCGTGCCGCGCGCCCATGGCGGTGCGCTGGAGCGGCTCGAGGAGATCTATCGCCAGTTCCCGCGACTTAAGGAGCGGCGCCGGCAACTGGCCGGCTCGATGTCCGGCGGCGAACAGCAGATGCTGGCCATCGGCCGCAGCCTGATGGCGAAGCCGCGCCTGATCCTGCTCGACGAGCCGACGCTGGGGCTGGCGCCGATCATGGTCAAGAAGGTGTTCGAGATCATCGGCCAGCTGCGCGCCGACGGCTACACGGTTCTGCTGTCGGAGCAGAATTCGAAGCTGGCGTTAGAGACGGCCGACCATGGCTACATCATCGAAAACGGCGTCGTGACGCTGTCCGGGCCGGCGCACCAGCTGGTCGACGATCCCGAAGTGAGGCGCCGCTATTTCGGCATGTGACGAGGCCGCAGGCATGCGGCGGGAGGAGGAAACAATGACGGGCAAACCAACGGCGCTCATCGCCGGCGCGGGCTTCGCGGGACTGACGGCGGCAACGGCGCTGGCGCAGCGCGGCTGGAAGGTCACCGTGTTCGAGCGGCAGGCCGAGCTCAGGGCTTCGGGCGCCGGCATCTACATCTGGGAGAACGGCCTGCGCATCCTCGAGGCGCTCGGCCTGAGCAGCCTGTCGGCGAACGCCTATCGCGGCCACGCCATGGAACAGCGCGGCCATGACAACGCCGTCCTCGACGATGGCGGACTGCCGCCACAGGTGCGGCTGGTCACCCTGCACCGACGCGACCTGCTCGAAGGCCTGAAGGGCGCAGCCGAAAAGGCCGGGGTGGAGATCCGCACCGGTCAGGAGGTGATCGGCGCCGGCGCGCAGGGCGAACTGCTCTTCGCCAACAGGCGCTCCGTGCAGGCCGATCTCGTCATCGGCGCCGATGGCGTCTGGTCGCCGGTCCGCAAGGCGCTGGGTCTGGAACTTAGCCACCAGCAGACGAGCGAAGGCGCCATCCGCACCATCATCGAGGGCGGCATCGAAGATCTCGGCCCGGGCGGCGAAGACAAATACATCGAATGCTGGTCCGGCATGCGGCGCTTCCTGATTACCCCGCTGGCCGGGAACCAGATCTATCTCGCCTTGACCTGCCAGGACACGGACGAGAAGGGCAGGGCCTATCCGCTCGACAAGGCGACATGGCGCTCCTCCTTCCCGGCCTGGGCGCATCTCATCGACCGCATCGGTGACGTGCTGGCCTGGAGCCCCTACAGCATCGTCACCGTCAAATCATGGTCGGCCGGCCGCGCCGCGATCCTGGGCGACGCCGCGCACGCCCAGCCGCCGAACCTCGGCCAGGGCGGCGGCATGGCCATGCAGAGCGCGCTGGCGCTGGCCGCCCACATGCAAGGCCTCACCGACCCACGCGACATCCCCGCCCGGCTGGCCGAATGGGAACGCGACGAGCGCCCGCTCGCCGAACACTGCCAGCGCTGGTCGTGCCTCTATGGCGAGGTCTCAACCTTGCCCGACGACGTCCGTGCCCGCGCCGTGCCCAGCGCCATGGCCGACCCCTGGGTCCGCTCGGAATTGCTGCGCGCGGCAAGAAGCCAGCCGACGGGGACAGCGGCATAGGCGAGGGGCAAAGATCATCGCAGCCGTCTACAGCAACACACGCAACGTCAACTGCGTGACAAGCGCCACGATTGCCAAAAGGGCTACCCCGGCTCCAATTGCCAGTATTAGGGCAAACACAAGCTTGCCACGTGCGTCCTGGAATTCCTGGTATGTCCTGGTATCAGGCTCCCCAATCCAGGCCTCGGCGTCGAATTCCCGGACATGGGGCTTGTCGGGTGGCGGTGCTGGACTGTCATGCGGCATAAAATGTGCCCCCCAAGGTTCCCTGACGTGGGAGGCTAGCATCGCCTGCCTGTTTTCCAGGTTAACAGACGCTGACCCTGTATGGCGGTCATAGGGCTATGAAGTGGGCACCCTACTGGTTCACGGCCTGAAAAAGCCGGGCTAACGTTGCTTTGCCTGTCAGGACACTGACGAGAAGGGGAGGCGCGAGACGGTTGCACCAGCCAAGGCTCTCGCGGCGGCCGAATGCGCCGCCAACGATGGCCTTCAATAAGTGGCCTCGGCGGCTTGAAGCAGTTTGGAGCCCGAGCCTGACGAGAACACCTCACGATATTTCTCATAGGTGAGGCGGTTCTGGGCGATGCCGTTCACGATGCGCTTGCAGGCAGTGCGCGATACGTCGCGCGTCGAGATCCTGTGGCGCGCGGCGAAGCGTTTCCTCTCCTCGGCCGGTGCGCGATCCGCATCGTTGATGCAGGTTTCCATTGCGCCTTGCCGGAATGCAGGGCTGGAGCGCATCTGGGCCTGCCCGACCTCATAGCTCTCTCGAGACATACCGCATCCGGCAACGCTCAAGCCGATGACGATCAAGGTTGCGGAGCGGATCATTTGAAGCGGATCATCTGCTTTCCTCCTGGCGATCACCCTAATCCAGGCAGGTTCGGTTCGAAACCATCGCGTCATCAACTCTCATTTTGGAGGGAAATGTCAGCGACCTCACGCGGCAACCATCGTCGGTTGCTCCTCCATATCCCGCTCGATATGGTCCGCGCGGGCGGTTTGATTCTCGATCACGGAGTGTGATCCGAATGCCCTTCTACAAAAAGCTCCTGATCGGACTTGCCGCTGTCGCGGTGGTGGCTGCCATCATTGTCAGTGCCGTGTTTTATTTCACCAGCGGCATCAGCGACGCGGCGACCGACTTCTTCGCCACCACCGCCAGTTCCGGCGCGCCGGCCGCCTACAAGAAGGCATCGGGCGGATTTCGGCAGGCGGTTTCGGAGCAGGACTTCGAGGCCATCGCCGATCGTCTCGGCCTGGCCAGATTCAAGAGCGCGTCGTGGCCGACACGCGAGATGCAGAACGGCCTGGGCAAGGTCGTCGGAACCGTGACGCTGGAAGGCGACGTCACGCTTCCGGCCACCGTCAACCTCGTCAAGAACGAGGCCGGCCAATGGCAGGTCTTCAACTTCGAGCTGAGCCCTCCGGGCGCCAATCCCGGCCAGCAGGCCGAGCAGCCGAAGACGCCCGAACAGCCGAAACAGGTCACTCAGCCGCAAAAGCCGGAAGCGCCGAAAGCGGCTGAACAGAAGATCGAGTCCACTGCTCAACCCGGCGACAGCCTCAGTGCCAGGATCGGCGACAAGGACTGGTCATCGTCGGGAACCGGCATGATCGCCGTTGCGCTCGGCAACGTCCTGCTGGTCCAGACGACACCCTCGGTGCAATCCGGCGACATCGATCTCACCACGCTCAAGCTGCAGTTCGACGCAACGTCGCTGCAGGAGCAGGCGCTGGCACGCGACTGCAATGCCAACGGACCCTGCATCGAACTCAGCCGCGACAGCCACGAATTCCTGATCGACCGCGCCTCCAGACAGCCCGCGGTGCTCAAGATCACCAGGGTCGATGGCAACGCCATCGAAGGCACATTCTCAGCCGACATGGAATCGCTGGACGGCAAGGCGGCAATCCGCGACGGCCGGTTTCACGTGACGTTGAAGCCCGCGGGCTGACGGTGCGCTTTCCGGCGTGGCCGCGCCAGATCAGAATTTTGCACCGGCAATGGCAAAGGCCGATGAAGGAACCGTTTCGCTATTCTTCGATCTTGAACGTCGCCCGTCCGCTCGTCAGATCCGCTACCATGCGCGCCATGCTGTCTGCCTCGTCTTTCGCAACCAGAACCGAAAGTTCCGCCCCCGCATCGGTGAATGCCTGGCTGCGAATTTGCGCGCCGGGAAACGCCTCCAGCCGCGCCTGCAAATGAGCCAGATCGCCAAACCCGCATCGAACCGTCGCCGCTATCGTGTCGACGAGCGGTATCTTTTCCGCCTCGCGCAAACACATGGCCGCGGTGCCGCCATACGCCCTGATCAAGCCGCCGCTACCGAGCAGCACACCACCGAACCAACGCGTGACGACGACAGCGACGCGGTCGAGCGATTGACCGTCGATCGCCTGCAACATCGGCTTTCCAGCCGTTCCACTGGGTTCCCCGTCATCGCCGAACCGATAGGCCTGTCCGATCCGCCACGCCCAGCAGTTATGGTTCGCGGTCTGGTCGGAATGCGCCGCGATGAACTCCTTTGCCGCGGCCTCATCCAACACAGGGCCGGCGAATGCGACGAAGCGGCTCTTTTTGATCTCCTGTCGGGCGGTGACGGTCGCGACCAGGGTACTGAGGTTGCTCATGCCGCCTTGTAGCGGCGCTTGGCAGCGCGCTTCAAGACTTGTGACTGCGCGGCTGTAACCGGCACCTCGGGATCACGCTCGCGAGTGACGCGGACGGCGGATTTCGCCGCGCTGGCTACCGATCGCCATTTCGAAACTGTCGGCGATCCTGCGCGCCCGGATGATGAAGGCGTTCGCAGCGCCGGGCGAGCAGAGCTCTTTCGCGGTGGCTTCGAAGAGCGCCAGCCAGCGGTCGAAATGCTCGTTTTCGAGCGGCAGCGTCAGATGCGGCCGCATCGGGCGGCCATTGTAGCGGCCGCTGCGCAAGGTCACCGACGACCAGAAGGCGGTGATGTTGGCAATGTGTTCGTCCCAGTCATGCACGGCTTCGGCGAAAATCGGGCCGATCAACGCGTCCGCACGGGCGCGGTCGTAAAACGTGCGCACAAGGCGAGCGATCAGCGCCTCATCTATGTCGGGATGCGCGATGCCGGGGTCGGTGAGGGGATTTTCACTGTTCATGCCCCGCAGTCTAGCGCCGGGGCGCGCTTGTCCGCATTTTGCATATTGTCACAGCCGGTGGGCGCTCTCCCGACCTGTACCTCTATGCCACCACAGCGCCGCAGCGGCCGAATCCGTCTTCTTTGCTTGGCTTGCCCCACCAGACTGTTGTAGTGCGGGGCGCAATCTGGAGATGGGCAAGATGAGTGACGATGTGGTGGTACGCGACAGCAATGGCGCGCAGTTGAACGACGGCGATTCCGTTACGCTGATCAAGGATCTGAAGGTCAAGGGAACCTCCGAGACCATCAAGCGCGGCACGCTGGTCAAGAACATCCGCCTGAACGGCAACCCCGGCGAGATCGAAGCCAACACCAAGCAGGTCAAGGGCCTGGTGCTGAAGACCGAGTTCGTGAAGAAGGCCTAGGCTGCGACAAACGCGGCCATCCCGCAGCAACGATCATTATCGTTCCGAACGTCCGTCCGTAGCTCAACAAAGTGTCCTGGCTTGGCATGAAGCGTTTCATGACAGCTTTACGCGACTGGGCTGGTGTCTACTAGGTCAGCCGATGCCGATCGGCCATCTCTCTGGCACGCCGCACCGTTCCCACGGCATCGTGGTCGCTGCGGCGCCGAAACCCATGAACTTTACGACGCGCATCTAGGAAAAGGCTCGCTTCGCTGGAGTAAGCTTTGCGTTTAAAAACCGGCCCGACATGCGTTGAGACACATCGGACCGGCCCGGATCGCTAACGGAGATAGTCTGTCGGCCCGGGATAAACAGCTGGCGAAATCTGTTGTTCCGAATGTGCAGCAATTCCAGGTCGGCCGGTACGGCGAGGGTTCGCTCATTGCACCGGCCTAAGCGCCAGTAGGCAACCAGCACCTGAAGCAGGTTACGACTTTTGGTTGAAGATGACGAGCAATGTTATTTCTGGTTGATTGTGTGACATTTGGGAAATGAAAGCGTCCGGCGCGCAAAGGAGGTACTACGCGACGGCCTTGCGCCGCCGGGAATGTCAACGCTGAGTACAGTCTGCGCCATCTGGCATAGATTCATCCATTCGGGGGAAGGGCGGTCGACTGGTGTTCTAACTCACCCGGGGGCAGTTCCAGCTCACCACAGAGCGTGGCAAGGATAACAGTACAAATCAAGGTTGGCGACTTGGCTGGGCCCCTAGACCGCCGTCGTGACTATGAAAGCGACCATTGATGCCGAAGCTTGCACATTCACCCTCTCCGGCGGTAGCTGGATCGGCACTTATCTGATTTCGGACTACTCGAGGCGGGTTACCTTCTACCAGGCTCAGCAGGAGCGATATCCGGTGCATGCCAAGACATATCAGCCTACGGTTGATGCGCTGGCTGGGCCCAGCGTCCATATCCGAGCGTTGAAGCGCTGATCGAAAGAGGAATCGACCCGACAATGCGCCGGGACCCGGACCCGCTCGCGTGACGGTCGTATCTCCGCCAAATTCGCTTTCACAGGCTGCCCAGCCTGAGCTGAACTACCTTTTTGCGTTTGGACCAACGGTGGCTGAGGGCGTATACTGTGCCCAGGGAGGCGTGCAATGCCTATGGCTCAATTGCTTGAGGCCGCTGGGGTGTTTCAGCCTGAAGAAATGGCCTTGCTCACCAGGGTATTCGTGGCGACTTGCCGCAAGTTGGAAAACAATTGCGACAGGGAGCAGCGGGCGTCTCGGATTATCGCAAACTACCAGCTTGGTATCCGAGATGAGGCTGAGCTGATCGAACTTTCCCGACAACCCCTCGGACGTTGACCCGCCGACCGACCCGATGTCTGAGTATGGACAGCACCGGGCCGGCCTGGATCGCCAACGGAGAGGGATGTCCATCAGCTCCGGAGTGAACAGCCTGTGAAGTCTGTGGTTCCGAAAATGTTCAGAAATCCAATGTCAGCCGACGGCTTAAGCACCGGCAGGCAACCTGTGGTCCCGTACGACTTTCGGTTGAAAAAGGTGCGCGATGTTGGGGTTGGTAACGCCGCATTTTTTTCCCTCTAGCGGCGATTTTTTTGGAACCAGATGAGAGCATCGGTTTTTTTGTTTCTGATCGCTGCCAGGCGATCGGAGGTGACATTTTTAAACATCGAGGACGTTCGAACGTACCTAAGGAGGTAAGTATGGTCGTTCAGCATTCTTCGAGCGGTGGCATTGCCTATCCGGGCGATATGGAAGCTCTCAAACGTATCTACGACGATCTGTGTGCTGAGCGAGGGTTTTGCCAAGGCAGTCCCGCCGCAGAGGATTTGGCGAGGGCAACAATGAACCTCTTTGCCCAAGGGCTTTTCGACGAACAGGAGATAGTTGAAAGTCTGCGGCTCTATCTCGACCGGAAGTCCGGTTCAGGTCGAGATGCCGATGTAGAGGCAGCATAGGCGGCCTCACATGGTCCTGAAGGAAGCGGCCGGCTGGTTGTTCTACATCATCGCGACATCCAGCCGAACCGCGCGCGAGGCGCATTCCAACGATAGCACCTATCCGATCCGTTGCGACAAAGATGCTGGTAGCGGGCAAAGCGCTGGCGTTTTCACCCTTTCGCTCGAGCAAAAATCAAAGGTGGATTGCCAGATGGGCAGTTGCCGTTCTCTATTGGCTAAGCATCTGTTTTTTAGGCATATTTTGCAAGGAAGTGGTGCCGCTTGCGTGACTCGAACACGCGACCCCATCATTACGAATGATGTGCTCTACCGACTGAGCTAAAGCGGCCCGGCGGGCTGAAAACCCGCAAGATGGCTGCGTGATAGCCGCAAGCCTCGGCAAATTCAAGATGGGTCGTCGCCGATTCTGTCGGAAACGCATAGGGGCTGATGCAGCGCGGCGTTCCCTTCTCCCCTTGTGGGAGAAGGTGGCCCGAAGGGTCGGATGAGGGGTGCTGGAAGAAACGAGCTCAGCAGAATTACACGCCTCGCATCGGTTGAGCGGGTAGTTCGGAAAACAGCGCTCCGTCCAACACCCCTCATCCGACCTCGCTACGGCGGCTGTGCCGCCGCGCTCGGCCACCTTCTCCCGCAGGGGGAGAAGGAAAGAAGCCCCTACGCCGCCAGCTTCATCTTCGCCGCCTCATATTCCCGCACCAGCCGCTCGACCAGTTCGGCCGCCGGTACGACCTTGTCGACGGCGCCGATGCCCTGGCCGCAGCCCCAGATCTCCTTCCAGGCCTTGGCGCTGGCGAAATCCATCTTGGTCGGGTCGGAGACCGGCAGATTGTCCGGGTCCAGGCCCTGGGCGCGGATCGAGCCTTTCAGGTAGTTGCCGTGCACGCCGGTGAAGAGGTTGGAATAGACGATGTCGGCCGCCTTGGACTCCACGATCATCTGCTTGTAGCCGTCCATCGCGCGCGCCTCTTGCGTGGCGATGAAGGGCGAGCCGATATAGGCCATGTCGGCGCCCATCGCCTGTGCTGCCAGCACCGCGCCGCCATGGGCGATGGCGCCCGACAGAAGCAGCGGCCCGTCGAACCATTGCCGGATTTCCTGCACCAGCGCGAAGGGCGACAGCGTGCCGGCATGACCGCCGGCACCCGCCGCCACCGCGATCAGCCCGTCGGCGCCCTTTTCGATCGCCTTCCTGGCATGGCGGTCATGGATGATGTCGTGCAGCACGATGCCGCCATAGGAATGCACGGCCTGGTTCACCTCCTCGACCGCACCCAGCGAGGTGATCACCACCGGCACCCTGTATTTCACGCACAGCCGAAGGTCGTGCTCCAACCGGCCATTGGTCTTGTGCACGATCTGGTTGACGGCGAAAGGGGCGGAAGGGTGCTGCGGGTTGGCCGCGTCGTGGCGGGTCAGTTCCTCGGTGATCTCGGCCAGCCAGTCGTCGAGCTGGGCTTCGGGGCGCGCGTTCAGCGCCGGAAACGAACCGACGATGCCGGCCTTGCACTGCGCCAGCACCAGCGGCGGATGCGAGATGATGAACAGCGGCGAGCCGACCACCGGTATGCGGACGGTCCTGGTGAGAATGTCTGGCAGGGCCACGTTTCAGCCTCCCGTAGCATTGACGTTTCCGTAAACGTCAATTTCATAGCGCAAGGTGGACGCCTCCGCAATCGGCGCGCCCGCCCGAAAATCGGGAGAGATTTTGCTGCAGGCGCGATGCGCAACCAAAAGAGGCATCGGCCCGACAATCGGCACGATTTTCGGAAAGCACGATGCGCAACCAAAGAGGCGTCGGCGCGAAAACCGGCATCGATTTTCGCAAGGCAGGATGAGCAAGGCGCAAAAGTTGCTTCCCGAAAGCCACGGTTGGCGGCAAAAATGCGAATAATAGACGCTGCTTAGGGGCAAATGGCAGCAGCCGACCGTTGATTGATCGTGTTCCGGCGGCTAACCATCAAGAAAATGTGACCGCCGCCCGGAAGGAAATCGATTTGGACCCGATCGAAAAGGCGATCCGCAACGCCTTCGAAAAAGGCGACCCCGACGATCGCGCGTTCCGCGAGCGGGTCTATCGTTCGGCTTTTGCCGCCCTCGACCGCGCCTTGCTGGCCAATCCCAACGTCACCGTCGAGGTGGCGATGAAGCGCCGCAAGTCGATGCAGGCCAAGATCGCCGAGATCGAATCGGAATTCCTGCCTGCGGTGCCGGGCACGGCACCCGAAGTCGAACTCGGCGACCGTGCGCCGTCGGCACCCGACCAGAACGGCGGCCGTGTCGAACCGTCGCTGGGCGCGGATGCGCCGCGCTCGCGCGTGCTGCCGGTGGTGCCCGACATCATTCCCGAAGGCGCTTTGCCGCCCTCGGCGGCGGAGGTCGCCCTTGCCGGCAGCCCGCAGGTTTCGCCGGAGCGCGACAGGCGCCGCATCGGCCGCCGCCTGCCGCTGACGGCGATGTTCTTCGGCGTGACGATCCTGGCGCTCATCGGCATCGGTCTGTGGTGGGCGATGCAGTCCAACGCCTTCAAGACGCTCGAACAGCTCGGCCAGCCGCCGTCGCCGACACCGACGGTTTCGGACGAGGATTACGAGCCGGACCTGAGCGGCAAGCCGAAGCTGTCCGGCGATACCCAGAACCGCAACTGGATCAACGTCTTCTCGCCGGCCAGTCCGGCGCAGGTCGCCACGCCTTCGGATGCCAAGGCCGAGGTGATGAAGGACGATTCCGGCGCCTTCCTGCGCGTCACCTCCGGCACCTCCGGTTCCGCCGTCTCCTTCGACGTCGGCCAGGGCATCCTGGAACAGATCGCCGGCAAGCATGCGGTGTTCGACATCATCGCCCGTGCCGAGGACGGCAAGGAAACGCAGATGTCGGTCGACTGCAATTTCGGCGAACTCGGCGACTGCGGCCGCAAGCGCTACGCCGTCGGCAACCAGCGCAACGAATATCTGTTCGACGTCCAGATGCCGGCCAAACGCCCCGGCTCCGCCGGCTCCATCGCCATCAACTCCGACTTCGACAAGCAGGGCAAGTCGGTCGACATTTATGAGATCCGGGTGTCGGTGACGGAGTAGGGGTGGCGGCACCCTTATCTCCCCCCTTGCGGGGGAGAAAGCGATTTCAGCATCTTAGACGAGCACGCCCGCAGGGCGGCACAGGCTAAGTGCTAGAAATCGCAAGAGAGGGGATCTTCAGCCGCGCCCTCTCGCAGCCTGCAGGATCGCAGAGCACACCGCGTCGATGTTTTTCTCCACCTCGTCATTCCAGAACCGAAGAACCCGAAAGCCCTGCTCTTCGAAATGCCGGTCGCGGACGGCATCTCGCTGCGAATCCGCATGCTGGCTGCCGTCGACCTCAATGATCAACCGAGCTTCGAAACAGACAAAGTCGAGGATGTAGCCATCGAGCGGCACCTGCCGCTTGAACTTCAATCCGTCGAGCTGACGATTGCGCAAGGCTTGCCAAAGGAGGTTTTCGGCCTTTGTCGCATCGGCACGCATCTTGCGCGCAAAGCCACGGCGTGAAGGCGTAACTGGCTGACGCATTGCCCGGCAAATCCCCTCTCTTGCGATTTCTAGCACTTAGCCTGCGCCGCCCTGCGGGCGTGCTCGTCTAAGATGCTGAAATCGCTTTCTCCCCCGCAAGGGGGGAGATAAAAGCGGCACCGCTCCCCTAATCCAGCAACGCCTGCAGCGTCTCGATGCGGTCGGCTTCCGCCGTTGGCTTGTCCCAGCGCAGGCGGGAGATGCGGGGGAAGCGCATGGCGACGCCGGATTTGTGGCGGGTCGAGCGGTTCAGGCCTTCGAAGGCGACTTCCAGCACCAGGCCGGCGACGCGGTCGGCGCGCACCGAGCGCACCGGCCCGAAGCGTTCGATGGTGTTGTCGCGCACATATTTGTCGATCTGTTTCAGTTCCTCGTCGGTGAAGCCGAAATAGGCCTTGCCGACCGGCACCAGCTCTTCCGCGCCTTCCGGCCCCGACCAGACGCCGAACGTGTAGTCGGAATAGAAGGAGGAGCGCTTGCCGTGGCCGCGCTGGGCATACATCAGCACCGCATCCACCGTGTGCGGGTCGCGTTTCCACTTGAACCACGGGCCCTTCGGGCGGCCGGCGACATAGGGCGAATCCCAGCGTTTCAGCATCACGCCCTCGATGATCGGGTGCGGCGGGTTGCTGCGGCTTTTTTCGAGATCGGCCCAGTGCGTGAATTCCACGAAAGGCGACAGGTCGAAGCGCGTCGGGTCGAGTGTCTTGATGAACGCTTCCAGCCGCGCCCGCCGTTCGCGGAAGGGCAGGGCGCGCAGGTCTTCGTCGCCCAGCTGCAGCAGGTCGTAGCAGCGCATGAAGGCGGGATATTGCGCCTGGATCTTGGGCGACACGCTTTTGCGGTTCAGCCGCTGCTGCAGGTCGGAGAAGGTGCCGGTGGCGCCGGGTGAACCGACCAGCAGTTCGCCGTCGAGTACCGCCTCGAAGTCGATCGTGTCGGTCAGGTCGGGGAAGGCACCGGCGACATCCTCGCCGGTGCGCGAATAGAGCCGGCGCACGCCGCCCTCGGAAGCCGCCTGCACGCGGATGCCGTCCCATTTCCATTCGGCGGCATAGTCGGCGGGCTCGAGCTTCTCGAAATCCCTGTCCTCGGCCGGATGCGCCAGCATGACGGGCCGAAACAGCGCTTTGGCCGCGCGTTCCGGTTTGCCTGATTTGCCTTCCAGCCAGGCGAACAGCGCGCTGTAGGGCGGCGTCAGCCCGTGCCACAATTCCTCGATCTCGCTGACGTCGACGGGGCGCAGATCGGCGACCGCTTGCTTGGCGAGCCGTGCCGAGACGCCGATGCGCAGGCCGCCGGTGACCAGCTTGATGATGGCGAAGCGCGCCGAGATGCCGGCGCTGTCGAGCAGGCGCGCCAGCACTTGTCGAGCGTCGGAGCGGCTCGCCGCCTGTAATTTCGCCACCACCTCGCTCAGCGTCGGCACGTGGTTTGGCAGCGCGGCAGGATCGGTCGGCCACACCAGCGAGACGGTCTCGGCAAGGTCGCCGACATAATCGTAAGCAAAGCCGAACAGCACCGGGTCCATGCGCTCAGTCACCAGCGCGCGCAGCATGGCGGGTTTCACCGCCGCGATCGACAGATCGCCGGTGATCGCCGCCAGCGCATAGCCGCGGTCCGGGTCCTCGACGCTGCGGAAATAGTCGGTCAGCAGCTTGAGCTTGCCGTTGCGCGAAGGCGTCAGCACCAGCCGGTCGAGCAGTTCGGCGAAGCGGTTCATTGCCCCTCGTCCTCATACCCGATGAGATGCAGCGGCTTGGCCGTCAGCCCTTCGAGCTCGCACCAGCGCACCAGCGCTTCCTCGCGGCCATGCGTGACCCAGATCTCGCGCGCGCCGGTCTCCCGGATCGTCACGGCCAGCTCGTCCCAGTCGCCATGGTCGGAGATGATCA
This sequence comes from Mesorhizobium loti, assembly GCF_002858745.1. Taxonomy (GTDB): domain Bacteria; phylum Pseudomonadota; class Alphaproteobacteria; order Rhizobiales; family Rhizobiaceae; genus Mesorhizobium; species Mesorhizobium loti_F. Next base: position 48,338 of record NZ_PJRO01000005.1, read on the forward strand.
GCGGCAGCTCGACGCCGCCCTGCTTGGCGCGCTGGCGGATGCGCATCCAGCCCGACGCGAAGCAGGAGACCGGATCGGGAAAGCGCCGTGCCCAGCGGTCGGAGAAGGTCGACGGCGGGCCGATGACGATGGCGCCGGCAAAGTCTGCCTTCGTGCCGGTCTCCACCGTGGCCGGCTCCAGCTGGCCGAGATCGATGCCCTGGCTCTGGTAGTATTCCGAGATCTTGGCCATGGCGCCATGGATGTAGATCGGCTTGTCGTAGCCGGCATCGCGCAGCAGCCGCATCACGCGCTGCGCCTTGCCCAGCGCATAGGCGCCGACCAGATGCGAGCGCTCGGGAAATTGCTGCACCGAGCGCAGCAGCTTGGCGATCTCGTCCTCGGCAGGCGGATGGCGGAACACCGGCAGCGCGAAGGTCGCCTCGGTGATGAAGACATCGCACGGCACCACTTCGAAGGCGGCGCAGGTTGGATCGGCCTGGCGCTTGTAGTCGCCGGAAGCGACGATGGTGAGGCCGTTGTGTTTCACCGCGATCTGCGCCGAGCCCAGCACATGGCCGGCCGGGTGGAAGCTGACAGCCACGCCGTTCAGCGTGATCGTCTCGCCGAGCCGTGCTGCTTGGCTTGAGCCGGCGAAATCCGCGCCATAGCGCAGCGCCATGATGTCGAGCGTCTCGCGCGTCGCCAGCACCGAGCGGTGGCCGGAGCGGGCATGATCGGAATGGCCGTGCGTGATCAGCGCGCGGTCGACCGGACTGACGGGATCAATGAAAAAGTCGCCGGGCGGGCAGTAGAGGCCCTGGGGGCGGGAACAGAGCAGTTCGCTTGGGCGCATGGTGTAAGGATAGGTCATCGGGCGTCGGATGAAAGATGCTCCTGACAAGCCTGCTGCCAGATTTGTCAGGAGGTGAGGGACGCGAATCTGGCCCCCTTTTCCCAGTTCACGGGGAGAAGGAGGCCGAAGGCATGCCGAGGGCGCCGGCGCCTCTATCTCCCCTTTGCGGGGGAGAAAGGATTTTCCCGATCTTAGCGAGCACGCCCTTTAGGGCGGCACAGCTAAGTCGTAGAAAATCCAAGAGAGGGGATTTGCAGCTGAGGGGTTGCGTGTGTGAACGCCGACTTCTCTTTCTTCGAGGGTATGCGAAAGCAGATCGCCAACGTCATCGCGGCAAATCCCCTCTCTTGCGATTTCTAGCACTTAGACTGCGCCGCCCTAAAGGGCGTGCTCGCTAAGATGCTGAAATCGCTATCTCCCCCGCAAGGGGGGAGATACAGGCGCGGCGCCTCCTGCCTCCCCCTTTCTCCCGCAAGGAGAGAAGGCAAGAGGGGACTTGCGCGGAACATGGTGGAACGGCTAAGCGACGCGCCGGAGATTTCCTCATGAAACCGCTACCCGCTTCGTCGGGCGACCTGCTTGCCGACCGCCGCGCCGATTACGCGGAGGCGCTGTTCGCCTCGCAGGATTATGCCGATGCCGCCGAGCTGATGCTGGGCGCGATGGAACTGGCACCCAACTGGGCGCTGGGCTGGTTCCGGCTCGGCGAAATGCAGGAAGCGGCCGGCGATCTCGAGGCAGCCGCGCACGCCTGGACGATGGCCTTGCAGCTCGACCCCGCCGACCGGCCGGGTTCGGCGCTGAAACTCGCCTTGATCGGCAAGGCGCCGCTGGCGGCAGCCCCACCGAGCGCTTTCGTCGAGGCGCTGTTCGACCAGTATGCGCCGAACTTCGACACCGCGCTGGTGCAGAAGCTGGGCTATCGCGTGCCGGAATATCTGGACGAGGCGATCCGCGCTGCGGGCAGGGCCGGGGTGCGGCCTTCGGCAGACCCCGAGCAGGGCACCGCTCTCCAGCCTGACCTGGAGAGCGTGGACGCAAAGCAGTCGCAGGCGAAGCTCACAGGCGACAGCTCCGGCGCCAAAGGCGAATGCCGTTTCCGCCTGGCGCTCGATCTCGGCTGCGGCACCGGCCTGATGGGCGAAAGGCTGCGCCCGATCGTAGAGCGCCTCGAAGGTTTCGACATCTCCGCCGAAATGCTGCGCAAGGCCGAACGCAAGGGCGTCTACGACCGGCTCGGCAAGGCCGACCTGCAGCAGTTTTCCTATACCGGGCCGGCGCCCGATCTCGTCACCGCCGCCGATGTCTTCATGTATGTCGGCGCGCTGGAAACCATCATCGCCACGGTGGCCGGCCTGCTCGACCCGGTCGGCCTGTTCGCCCTCTCGGTCGAGAAGTTGAATGAGCCCGCTGGCTTCGCCCTGCAGCCCTCGCGCCGCTACGCCCATTCTGAGGCTTACGTCCGCGCCGTGCTTTCCGCCAACGGCTTCTCCGTGCTGTCGTGCCAGGAACGCGTCATCCGCCAGGACAGGCGCGAGCCGGTTGCGGGGCTGATCGTGGTGGCGGCAAGGTAGGCGCGCCTATCTCCCCCCTTGCGGGGGAGAAAGGATTTTCACGATCTTGGCGAGCACGCCCGCAGGGCGAGCGCGGTCTAAGTCGTAGAAAATCCAAGAGAGGGGATATTCATCTGAGCGGGTCCGCAGCTGTCGTTGGCACGAGCAGATTTCTTCCAGGCTCACCACGTTGCGGCGGCAAATCCCCTCTCTTGCGATTTCTAGCACTTAGCCTGCGCCGCCCTACGGGCGTGCTCGTCTAAGATGCTGAAATCGCTTTCTCCCCCGCAAGGGGGGAGATAGACGCGCGCCTATCGAAGCTTCCCCACGGTCGTACCGTCTTCGCACACACGTCGCCAAACAGCTGTTCGTTCCCGCGGCCCGCCTTGCGGCACTGCGTGACCTCCGATACCAGCCGATTGGGGCATTCCGGATTTCGGGGTGGGATTCAGGGCCGGATTTTCAGCACCAGATTTCAAGGGACGACCATGACCATTTCCAACGATACCGCCGCTCCAGCCAGCATGTTGAAATATGCGCTGCTGTTCGGATTGATGATGTTGTTCTGCCAGGTCGTCGTCGCCGCTCTGACGACCGTTCTGAAGTTCGAGACGCCGGCAGCGATGGGCATCATCGTCATCATGGCGAGCCTGGCGTTTGTCATGCAGAAGTTCGTGACGGACAACAAACGCCCGCTGCTGTCGTCGGAACGGCTCAGCCTCGCCACGCTGGGCGCCATCGTTGCCGTCGTCGTGACGGCGGCGCTGCAGGCACTGTCGGCCCTGCTGCTGGACATCGCAGGCGAACATGATGCGCTGAAGGAGGTCATTCGCGAACTGACCGTCGGCAACGCCTCGCCCAACCTCACTTTCGCCGTGCTCGCCGCGCTGGTCTTTGTACTGACCTTTGTCATCATCTTCGCCTCCGCCGGTTTCCTCGCCCGCGGCGCGCTCAAGCGGCTGGCCCGCGCGAAGTAGACAAGCGCGAGGCGCGCCCTATCTCCCCCCTTGCGGGGGAGAAAGCGATTTCAGCATCTTAGCGAGCACGCCCGTTAGGGCGGCACAGCTAAGTGCTAGAAATCGCAAGAGAGGGGATCTTCAGCCGCGAGCGTTGGCCATCTGCAGGATCGCCAAGCACACGGCGTCGATGTTTTTCTCAACCTCGTCGTTCCAGAAGCGAAGGACACGAAAACCTTGTCCCTGGAAATGTCGATCACGGACAGCGTCCCCCTGTGAATCGGCATGTTGACTGCCGTCGACTTCGACGATGAGCTTCACCTCGAAACAGGCAAAGTCGAGGATGTAGCCATCTAGCGGCACTTGCCGTTTGAACTTCAGCCCATCAAGTTGACGGTTGCGCAGCGCTTGCCAAAGGATGTTCTCGGCCTTCGTCGCGTCGGCGCGCATCGAACGGGCAAAGCCACGGCGTGAAGATGCAACTCGCTGACGCATTGCCCGGCAAATCCCCTCTCTTGCGATTTCTAGCACTTAGACTGCGCCGCCCTGCGGGCGTGCTCGCTAAGATGCTGAAATCGCTTTCTCCCCCGCGAGGGGGGAGATAACAGCGCCGCGCTCCTCTGTCGTGGTGGAGCTCAACATGCATCCATTCACGACTCAATACGATCCCCTTTTGTTCCAGATTCCGCTTGGCTCCCGCCCACGCTCGCGCTAGGTCTCTCCAGTGACCGCCGAACCGCGCCTTGCCAAAGACGACAGCCTGCTGCCCGAACCCTTCACCCGCTGGTTCGCGGCCAAGGGCTGGGCGCCGCGCGCGCATCAGTTGGAGCTTTTGGCCAATGCCCACGCCGGCCGCTCCATGCTGTTGATCGCGCCGACGGGTGCCGGCAAGACGCTGGCCGGCTTCCTGCCTTCGCTCACTGAACTGGCCGGGCGGCCGAGGCGGCGGCCGGGCGAGCGGCCGCGCGGCGTGCACACGCTCTACATCTCGCCCTTGAAGGCGCTGGCCGTCGACATCGAGCGCAATCTCGGCAAGCCTGTCGAGGAGATCGGCCTGCCCATCTCCATCGAGACCCGCACCGGCGACACGCCCGCCCACAAGCGCCAGCGCCAGAAGCTGGCGCCGCCCGATATCCTGCTCACCACGCCCGAACAGCTGGCGCTGCTGATCGCCTCCAACGGCGCCGACCGTTTCTTCGAGGACCTGCGTTACATCGTGCTCGACGAGCTGCATTCGCTGGTCACCTCCAAGCGCGGCCACCTGCTGGCGCTCGGCCTGGCGCGCCTGCGTACCTTCGTGCCGGACCTGACCGCGATCGGCCTTTCCGCCACCGTCGCCGAGCCCGACGAACTGCGCCGCTGGCTGGTGCCGCAGGTTTTGCCCTCCCCCTTGAGGGGAGGGTCGGCGAGCGCCCTGAGCGAAGCGAAGGACGTGAGACGGGGTGGGGTCATCGAGGCGCCGCCGACCTCGACCCCTATCCCGGCGCTTCGCGCCAACTTCCCCTCCACCCCCATGGCCGGCCTCATCACCGTCGCCGGCGGCGCCAAACCCGACATCGCCATCCTCGATTCCCGCGAGCGCGTGCCGTGGTCCGGCCATTCGGCGCGTTACGCCATCCCCGAGATCTATGAGGCGATCCGCCGGCACAAAATGACGCTTTTGTTCGTCAACACGCGCAGCCAGGCGGAGCTTTTGTTCCAGGAACTGTGGCGCGCAAATGAGGATGCGCTGCCGATCGCGCTGCATCACGGCTCGCTCGAAGTCGGCCAGCGCCGCCGCGTCGAGAAGGCGATGGCCGACAACGCCTTGCGCGCCATCGTTGCCACCTCGACGCTCGACCTCGGCATCGACTGGGGCGATGTCGATCTCGTTGTCCATGTCGGCGCGCCGAAAGGGGCGAGCCGCCTTGCCCAGCGCATCGGCCGCGCCAACCACCGCATGGACGAGCCCTCCAAGGCGATCCTCATCCCGGCCAACCGCTTCGAGGTGCTGGAATGCCGCGCCGCCCTCGACGCCAACTATCTCGGCGCGCAGGACACGCCGCCGCTGCTCGCCGGCACGCTGGATGTGCTGGCACAGCATGTGATGGGCTCGGCCTGCGCCGCGCCTTTCGATGCCGACCAGCTCTACGCCGAGATCCGCACCGCCTCACCCTATGCGGAGCTTGAGCGCGACACCTTCGACCGCGTCGTCGATTTCGTCGCCACCGGCGGTTACGCGCTGCGGAGCTACGAACGCTACGCCCGCATCCGCCGCACCAAGGAAGGGCTGTGGCGCGTCACCCATCCGCGCATCGCCCAGCAATATCGCCTCAATGTCGGCACCATCGTCGAGATGCCGGAGCTCAATGTGCGTTATGTGCGCCAGGGCCGCGGCATGGCCGGGCGCGGCGGCCCGGTGCTCGGCAAGATCGAGGAGTATTTCGCCGAGACCTTGCGGCCGGGTGACAACTTTCTGTTTGCCGGCAAGATTCTGCATTTCGAAGGCATCCGCGAAAGCGAGTGCATCGTCTCCAGCGGCACCGGCGCCAACATCATCGTGCCGAGCTACGCCGGCGGCAAGTTCCCGCTGTCGACCTATCTGGCCGAGCAGGTGCGCGCCATGCTGGCCGACCCGGAGCGCTGGCGCAACCTGCCCGAACAGGTCGCCGAATGGCTGGCCATGCAGAAGCTGCGCTCAGTGCTGCCGAAGAAGGGCGACATGCTGGTCGAGACCTTTCCGAAGGGCAACCGCCACTACATGGTGTGTTACCCGTTCGAGGGCCGGCTGGCGCACCAGACGCTCGGCATGCTGCTCACCCGCCGGCTGGAGCGCGCCAATGCCCGCCCGCTCGGCTTCGTCGCCACCGACTATTCGCTGGCCGTGTGGGCGCTGGACGACATGGGCGCGCTGTTCAAGGCGAAAAACCCGTCGCTCGCCGAACTGTTCGACGAGGACATGCTGGGCGACGATCTCGACGCCTGGCTGAACGACAGCTGGATGCTGAAGCGCACCTTCCGCAACTGCGCCGTCATCGCCGGGCTGATCGAGAAGCGGTTTCCCGGCCAGGAAAAGACCGGCCGCCAGGTCACCGTCTCGGCAGACCTGATCTACGACGTGCTGCGCAGCCACGAGCCCGACCACATCCTGCTGCAGGCCACCCGCAACGATGCCGCCACCGGCCTGCTCGATGTCAGCAGGCTTGGCCTGCTGCTCTCGCGTGTGCGCGGTCGAATCGTGCATAAGGTGCTGGACCGCATTTCGCCGCTGGCCGTGCCGGTGATGCTGGAGATCGGCAAGGAGCCGGTGAATGGCGGCGCCAATGAATCGCTGCTGATGGAAGCGGCCGACTTGGTCGAAGAGGCAATGGGACCCCGATGAACTTCTCCGCCACGCGCGCAGCAACAGCCATCGGCGGCGAACCGGTAACGGTCGCCGGCGAGCGCGCGCTGTGCGATGCGCGCGGTGTCCTGTTCTTCCCAGACCTTGGCCTGCTTGCCGTCTCCGACCTGCATCTCGAAAAAGGCTCGTCCTTTGCCCGCCGCGGCGCGCTGATCCCGCCTTACGACACCGTCGCCACGCTGGCCCGCCTGGAAGCGGTGATCGCCGACTATCAGCCGAAAATCGTCGTCAGCCTTGGCGACTCGTTCCATGACGGAAAGGGCGCCGAGCGCCTGCATCCCGAGTTCCGCCAGCGGCTGGAAGGCCTGATGGCCGGGCGCGACTGGTTCTGGATCGCCGGCAACCATGACCCCGAAGCCCCGGCCGACCTGCCCGGCGAAACCGTGCTGGAACTCGCCGTCGGCGCCGTGCTGTTTCGCCACGAACCGTCACGGCAGCGCATCGAAGGCGAGATCGCCGGCCATTTGCACCCCTGCGCCCGCATCGTCCAGCGCGGCCGCTCCGTCCGCCGCCGCTGCTTCGCCGGCGACGGCGGCCGCCTGATCATGCCCGCCTTCGGCGCCTACACCGGCTCGCTGAATGTCTTGGATCGGGCCTATCAGGGGCTGTTCAGGCGGGAAACGCTAATGGCGTATATGCTGGGGGCGGAGCGGGTGTTTGCGATCTCGGGGGCGATGCTCAGGCCGGGGTGAGGCGGCTCCGACCACCGCTTCAAAGTTCAAAGCGGGAAAGTCAGCCAATACGCAAGCGGTCAAATTGAAAGAGTGTACATGTGACCAGAGTGCCGTTAGCCACCGAAATAATGCAGCCAGTTCCTCGCGTTAGCGATGGGCATGCCTTCCTGATTAACTGGGCTGGGGGGCTCCAGTCTGCTGAAAGGGACAGGGATCAATGGCGTATTATCCCCGTACAGCACAACAATAAACCGCATGCCTCCGGCCACTACACCAAAGCTGGTGTGCAGGCATTCATGGCACAAAGGGGAGTGAGGTTTGTCGCCTATCAGCAAATCATTTGGACGAAGGGCGAGTACAATTCGTCTTGGGCCCCCTTTATTCCTGGCCAGAGTAACTTCGCCAATAGTCCCGCTGATCTGTGGGGGCGCGTCGCATCTAACCTTGGTCGAGAGCGCGCTCAACCATTGATCCGAGCTATTGAAAAACCTACAACAAATCAAATCGAGGCAATACTAGATGCCCAAAGCGAGCCGGAGCGGCTGGCCCGTTCGATATCGCTAAGCCTCCGGAATTTGGATACAAGTGTGGCGGAGATCTCGGCCTTTTATCACAATGAACTGACAAGCTTCCTTGCTGTCGGGAAGGTCAATGGTTCTCGTTCTTCAAGTATGCGGGACCAGACGCTTTATGCCTTGGTTCATAGCTTTTTTCTGCACTTGGGGAGTGCCCGCGATTACTTAGCTGCGTTCACGGCTCTTGAGCTTGGTATGGATACCACTAAAACGGATTCAATGGCTCGCTTGATTGAGGCACTGAGGGGGCCTGACACAAGTGGGTCCCCTATTTTGCAGCTTCTTGCATCCAAGGGTTATATTAGGCCGAGAGCAAACCCTTCGGCCAAATGGGAGGCGGCTGGATGGCTAAGCGAAGTTACCGATATTCGCAATGAATTTACTCACCGGCGAACCTATGGTCAGACCACGGTGGAGCAGATGGGGCACGTCCGCCTGATCGACGCGGAGGTAGGCCTGTATCGCTACTTCAGGCCTATCCTCTGGAAGACCTCAGATAACGACGTGTTCGACGTCATTATCAATCACTATGAGAGTGTCAACGAACTGTTTTTTTCAGCTGCGGAACTGTCTGGCCACGACACGAGCATCATACATATAAATGATAACGACATCATCTCAGTGGACATGACGAACCGCAGATAGCGGCCTAAGCCGCGATCGGAGGCTGCACCAATCATTGCCAAGAGCGATGGTTGGTGATCGCCGACTATCAGCTACGGATCGTCGTCAGCCTCGGCGACTCCTTCCATGACGGCAAGGCGCTGAACGCCTGCCTCTCGATTTCCGCTTGCGGCTCGAAGGGCTGATGACCGGGCGACTGGTTCTGGATCGCCGGCCCTCTGCACCCCTGCGCCCGCATCGTCCGGCGCGGCTGCTCCACCCGTCGTCGCTGCTTCGCCGGCGACGGCACCCGCCTCATCATGCCCGCCTTCGGCGCCTACACCGGCTCCCTTATGTGCTGGATCGGGCGTATGGCGAGCTGTTCAGGCGAGACGCTGATGGCGTATATGCTGGGGCGGAGCGGTGCTTGCGATTTCGGGGCGATGCTTAGGCCGGGGTGAAGGCTGGTGTGGCGTCTTTGCGCCACAATTGCTGTCGTTTGCGCCGGGCCTGGTGGTGACGCTCGAACGTTTTCTAATCCTACGTCGTCGAATACCCAAGGAACTCGCGAGGCGGCGAGCGGAATACAATCTACCACTAGAGGGTGTTCGGTAGAGTTTTTTGGGCGTCGAAATTCGCAAAAAACCGGAGGATTGGGTCCTCCATTTCGCCGCGTCTGGATGATAATCTGCAAGGCGGGTTATCGGGGGCGCAAAGAGATGTCAATACAGAACGTTCGCAATCAGATCACGAAATTCTTGCAATCCAAGAAGGCGCAAGTTCTCTGCATTCGTGGGCACTGGGGGACCGGCAAGACGTGGACGTGGGACGACGTGCTGAAGTCTACCACCACCATATCGCTCCAACACTATGCCTACGTTTCGCTGTTCGGCCTCAACAGTCTTGACGACATCAAGCAGGAGATTTTCCACCAGACTAAGCCGATCGAAGCGATCGGAAAACCGTTTAGCACCGACAACATGAAGGATGCCTACCAATCGGCATGGGCCAAGCTAAAGCCCGCCGCTACAGGTCTCGCCAAGTTTTTCGGTGAGAATTATTCCACCCTCAGCATATCGGTGATGTCCTATTTGATCCGGGATACCATCCTCTGCATCGACGACTTGGAGCGTAAGGGTGAGCATTTGCGCAGCGCGGACGTTCTGGGTCTTATCTCCCAGTTGAAAGACGATCGGAATTGCAAGGTTGTATTGCTACTGAATGACGAGCAACTGGAGGACCGTAACGAGTTTGATGCATTTCTTGAGAAGGTGGTCGATGTGAGCGTGCGCTTCGCACCATCGCCCGCAGAGAGTGCGGAGATCGCCTTTATTGGAGAAAATGCCACGCCGCTTGTAAAGCAGGAACTGACGGCACGCACCATCAAGCTTCGCATCGACAATGTCCGGGTCATCCGGAAAATCCTGCGAACGATAAACGAGCTGGAGCCTATGCTTGCAGCTTTCAAGCCTGGCGTAATGAAAACGGTTATCAGCTCAATCACCCTTTTTGGGTGGAGCTATCTCCAACGTGATTCTTCGCCGCCGTTCGATTACATCCGGTCGCTGGGTGAGTATTCGTTGGTTATTGATAACCCCGACCCGAGAATCCAGGAGCTGAAGAACAAGTGGGCCCCGGTACTCCGAGAATACGGGTACCACCTGACGGATGAGTTTGACGAAGTTCTTATGGATGGCGTCGTCAACGGATATTTCGACCCTGTCGTGGTGGCACTATATGCTGGACAACTTCACGAACGGGAGAAAACGGCTGAAGCGAATGCGGAGCTGGACAAGGCGTGGGAGGTTTTCCACGGCTCCTTTGCGGACAACGTCTCGGAAATGGTCACTATCGTCGTGGAAAGCTTTAAGCGAAATGCGAAGTTGTTTGACTTCAGCACCCTCGCGCAGTTTCTCGATCTTTTCCACCGCATAGAGCAAGTTGAAGCGTCCAATGAAGTGTTTGAGGCGTACACTGCGGCGCATGCTGACAATCCAGGTGCTTTCGATCTAGATCGGCTTGCGCGCTTCGGTACCGAACTGCCAGCGGATATTGTCTCGCGGATAAAGGCAATCCAGCAGAAAGCCCTCCCGCAGCTAAACGCCGATGAGATGTTCCTGACGCTGAAAGACGCGGGCTATCAATCGGACGTTGGTTTGAAAATCGAAAAGCTTCCCGTCGATGAGTACGTTCGGGTGCTGGCCAGCCATACGAAACAGGAATTGCAACTCATTAGGAACGGATTGACAGATTTCGTGGATGTGGTCAATCCAAACCCGGTAGCGCAGGAAATCATGCACAAAGCTGCTGAGGCACTTTCCATCATCGCGGAGCAGAATCCGTTGAACAAACAGCGAGCACGCTCCTGGCGGCTGATCCAATGGAACGAGAAGTTCAAAGCCGGTGCATTCAAGGGACAAGTTTAACGCCCGGATGCTGAGTTGTTGGAGCAGAACGGCTTGGTGGAGAGCTTTCAACGGTCGGCTGCGCGATGAATGTCTCAACGAACCTCTCTTCGCCTGCTATCGGCACGCCCGTAACAGCATCGAGAATAGAGGATCGACTACAATGTGAACCGCCCCTACACGAGCCTCGACGGGCTCACACCGAACGATTTTCAACCCGGTCCAGATCGGACCACAACGTAAACAGGGCTAACTTATAGGCGCGGACAAAACGGGGAGCAGGTCATTGCCCATAAGCGAGGGCTGATCGCTTTCTCGATTGTCACCCTTATCGCTGTGGAGATGATGCCCCGCCTAGACACGTCGCAAAGGTGCGAAAAGTGATTGTAGCGCCGCGTCATCGAACATATCGCCGATCTGCGTATCGCTGTTCCTAATAGTCGAGGAGGGAGCCTCCGTGCTCTCATCCTCTATCTCGAACTTTCGCTGTAGTGCCTTTTCGCTGGCGCGTTTTATAACGTCGTTCGGGATACCAGTGCGCTCGCCAAGTTTCTCGAGGACTTCGATATGCTCATCTACAGTCGACTCTGAATCCATATCGCGCAAGACAGAGTCGATTTCCTCGAATTGGCGCCGGACTCCCGTTGCGATGGCTTCCTCGATCTCAAGCCCGAGATAGGGTTTCCCTCCTTCATAGGCATCGGATAGTTTTTCCAAATCCTCTGAATTGAGGGAGCTCCTTTCGATCATGTCAACGGCACCTTCCTCGAGAACGTCGGCAAGGTGGTGTGACTGCGGTATCTCATCGAAATATCCGGGGTCCCGAAGCTTGGCCACAAGAATGACTAGCATCTCTGCGTCTCGCCACGCATCCCACCCGTCAACTGGATTACTCGCCAGCGTGCGGATTAGTGGCAAAAAATCGTCCTCGGCACTAGCACGCCACCAAGCGATCATGAGCTCGAGGCGCTCCACATTCGACAAGCCAGTCTGAGTGTAGGTTCCTCCTCGGGGGCTTTCATAGATTCTGACCCACGTAGGTAGCGTAAGGAACGCCTGGGCTATAGGTAGAAAGGCACGCGCAAGCGCGGCATGCGCGGATGGCGTCGGTCGAGAATCCGTTGTCACCAAGCGCTTGCCGTGCTCCCAGACTCTTTGCGCCCATTCGCTTTGGATCGAAGCCTGTGCCGCGAGGCTAAGCAGTGTGTAATCGTCTAGATAAGTTTGGAGGTAGTCTCGCACCGAAGGGTTCACGAAGCTCACCATCGTATCGACGATTTTAACAAAACCTCCCTCAAGAATTTTAAGCGATTCCTCGAAGTCCTTCGGATCCTGCGCCGCACCATAGTGGTCCGAGAGGACGCGATGGTACGATGCGTAGGCTGCGCGAAGTGTCTCGATCTGCGTCCCAAACTCGCTGCAGAAAAAGAGGGTCATGAGTAAGTGCCGGCACGTCGTGGGGATGTGCTTGCGGAACGGGATGTCCCATAGCTGCGTTGGGTTATCGAGTGCCGCTAGAAAGATGTCTGGATAGTCCTCAGCGGGATAGTCTGCGACACGGCTCCCTTCGGTCATCAGGGCAATTAGGCGTGGTGAGTAGTTCTTGTGATCGACGATCGATACGATCTTCTTACTGTCGATCAGTGCGTTGATGTGGGTTTGTGGAGTGCCGGTGACAAGCAGATGATTGTAAAGAATGCGAGCTTTGATCCGGCGCGTGTAAACGCCGACATCGAGCAGATAGCGGCTGATATCGAGCTGCCGGTCTGCTAGATATTCGGAATGCCGCTTCGCTTCCTCAAAAATAGGCGCACGCGTGGTGAGGATGAACCGCGCATTTGGCGACTTGCGGACGCGTGTAATGAATCGCGCAAGGTCGGAATCCATCTTTGAGAGCGCGTTCTTGTCGAGCGCGACCCGTCCGAGAAAGTCATCGAAATAGAAGATTAGCTTTTTCCTGTCCGTGATTGCGGTCAGGCCGTCGTCGAGTTGGCGAATCGCCTTGAGCTCCCACCCTTCGCCAAGATGTGCGTAGCAGAGCATCTCTGCCAGCGTAGTCTTGCCGACTCCGGGAGGCCCCGAGATGATGAGAACGTGTTGTTTCTCCAAAATGTTCTGTGCTGCGTTGAAACTGGGATTGGGCGCATACACATGCACCTTTTCGACTATCTCGTCCTTGGTAATGTCGCTGAAACTGTGCAGCGCGGCGTGCAGCACACGCTCGAGCACCGCTGTGCCTGACAGCCACAGCTTTATATGAGACTTCACGATTTCGGGATACTTGCGTAGAAGGGCATTTAGGTCGCCTGGGCCGAAGATATCATCTTCGCTCTTGAGCGCAGGCCCAATAATACTGGTGAGTTCCGCCTTGTTTTTCGATGAAAGTGGGCAAGAGGTGGTCAGGATGTATCGGCTCGGCGCGAGCCGGTTGATAGATCCACGCTCCTTTGCCATGGCCCCTTTGAGACCACTCCACCGCGTACCGGCGTAGTGCTTGCACTGAAGCACCGTTTTAGAAGTTCCGGCAGCATGACGACCATCCATTCCGCCATCCGGTCCGGGAGCAAACGCTTCGAAGCGGATACCTAGCTCTTTACCGATTAGGTCACGCGAAAGATCTTCGAAGTCGGCATATGACAATGCGTGGAAGTCATACGTTACCATGCCAACTCCTTGTGGAGTGGTGTGGTTCGAGCATGTGCGTCGATTGTTTTCACAGAGTTCGCCGGCATTTATGCGTTGATTACCTTGCGATATACTGATTCCGTTACCTGATCGATGCAATATCGGTCGTGAGGACGATTTGACCGGCGAAGCATTTTCGCCGATTCCTCAACGATTCTCACTTAGATGTGCGGCGAGCGTGCTGGTGTACTTGCACAACAATGCGTGTGCCCCTACTTTCCGCCTCAATTCAGGGCTCGGCGCTAGCGACCTTGGGTTTCACCATCGGAGATGTTGGGGCGTGTCTGTTCGCTTTCTGGCTCTGCATAGACTTGGTTTTCAACCTTGACTGGCTAACGGAGGCTTACATTGGGGCAATGCTCAAAACTGGTATGAATGCTCTCGCGGTTCTGTGGGGCCTGGGTAGCGAGCAGACACGCCATCAACAAGAAGCTGAGCGAGCCCATTAGTCGAAACCGGGAGACCGCAGGGCGGTTCGATTCCGTCCCCCCACATCAATTCGAAACCTTCGGGCGAGCCATGTCCCATCGCGGTGCGCGCGTTCGGCCGATCCCAAGTCTCGTAACGCGGTCCGGCTAGGCACATCCCCGCAATCGCAGATCATATCCTTGTATGTGATAGTGACATGGTCGAACCACCCAAGGCCCCCCACCCGATGAAACTCCTCTTCAGCCGCAACCCCAATCCGCGCCTCGCCGTCGCTGTGGCGCGCTATCTCGACGCCAAGGTCGAGTTTGAATTCGCCTCGCCTTTCGCGCCGGGGCAGGCAGAGCGTTATCGGCCGCTCAATCCGAATCTTTCATTGCCCATCCTCGTCGGCCCAGCAAAGAGCCTCTGGGAGGCCGATGCCATCGCGTGCCGGCTTTCGCGCGATGCGGGTTCCGATTTCTGGCGCGGCGGCGACGACGAGCCGGAGATGATCCGGTGGCTGAGTTGGGGTAAGGAGAACTTCGCGCGGGCCTGCGACATCGTGCATTTCGAGCGTGGCACCAAACAGCGCTACGGGCTTGGCCCGATCGATCGGGAGCGGGTCGAGGAGGGGTTGAGACGCTTCGCCACCTCTGCTGGGATCCTGGAGGCCGAGTTTTCCGGGCGAGACTGGCTGGTCGGGGATTCGGTTTCCTACGCCGACTTCCGAATGGCCACTTTCTTGCCCTTCAACGACGTCGCCCGGTTGCCGCTCGTCGATTATCCTTACCTCGAACGCTGGTATGACCGGCTCGAAGCGATCGATGCCTGGCGCGATCCGTTCCAGGGGCTGGATGCGCCGGCACTGGCTCCCATCCCGGCTGGCTGAACAGAGGCGACGCTCGGCCAGCGCGCGCCGTGCTCACTCCTCCAGCCACCTCGCCAGTTTCTCCAGCGTCTGCAGCCCGTATTCCACCGCGCCGAAGCCGATGACGATCTGGCGCCGTTCGCGGCTGGGGTGGAGCTGGCGCAGCGTCAGGATCGTCTTGCCGTCGCTCTGTTCGTCGAAGGTCACCGTCACGCGGAAGCGGTCGGGGTCGTTGGGGTCGGCCGAGCCATGGTCCATCACGATGCGCTCGTTGGGCACGATCTCCAGGAAGCGCATCAGGTTGGGGAAGCGCTGCTCCTTGCCCTCGAACGTGCCCACCATGTCGAAGCGCCAGATGCCGCCTTCGCGGATGTCGGCCTCATAGCTCTCGATGCGCAGGCCGGTCGGGCCGAACCATGTTGCCAGCGCCTCAGGTTTCGTCCAGGCGGCAAACACCTTGGCGCGCGGATGGTTCAGCAGCTTCACCAGCACGATCTCGCGATCGAGCGACCAGCTCTGCAGCGGGCTAACCTCGTCTGTCATCTATTCTTCTCCCCTTAAACCAACGGTCATCCGAATGACCGTTGGAGCGCGCGCCAGTTGACTGTGTTCTTGGGCGCCACGCCTGTAGGCGCGTGAGCCAAGTGGCCCGGCGATTGAGGGGTCCTGGATGTTTCATCCAGGACCTTCGGTACTATCAAGATAGACGTCCAGCCGCTCCAGCCGCATCGCCCAGCTGCGGCGCTCCGCTTCCATCCAGTTTGCCGCCTCGTCGAAGCGCGCCTGCACCAGCCGGCACCAGCGGCTGCGGCCGCGTTTTTCCGAGGTGATCAGCCCGCATTCCTCCAGCACCTTCAGATGCTGGGCAAAGGAGGGCAGCGCCATGTCGAACGGCTCGGCCAGCACGCTCACCGGTACCTCGCCCTCGGCCAGCCGCGACACCACCGCGCGCCGCGTCGGGTCGCTGAGGGCGTGGAAGGCAAGGTCGAGCGGGGTCGAATGATAGGGCATGTGTATCCGTAAAATGGCCGAGGGCACGGGTCAACGATAAAAAGGTACTTGCCTTACTATCTGTGTTCGAACATAAAGGCACTTACCTTAGTATCCGGCATGCAATCACGCAAAAGGAGAGCCCTGTGGCAGTTCGCGTCGATCTCAACATTTCGCTCGATGGTTTCGCGACAACGACGGACCAGACGCCCGAGCAACCGATGGGCGCTGACTGGATGCGCCTCGTCGGCGCCTATATCGCGACGAAGACGATGCGCGAGCGCGTGCTCAAGGACGGCAGCGGTGAGGGCACCACCGGCATCGACGACCGCTATGCCAGCGCCTATTTCGACAATATCGGCGCCGAGATCATGGGTGCCGGCATGTTCGGGCTGCACAGCTTCCCCAATGATCCGGACTGGAAGGGCTGGTGGGGCGACGAGCCGCCGTTCCGCTGCCCGGTCTTCGTGCTGACCCACAAGAAGCGGCCCTCGATCGAGATGGCCGGCGGCACGACATTTCACTTCCTCTCCACCACGCCGGCCGAGGCGCTGAAGCAGGCGGTTGCTGTCGCCGGAAGCAAGGACGTGCGCATCGGCGGCGGCGCCAGCACCGTGCGGGAGTTCCTGAAACTGGGCCTCGTCGACCGCCTCCATGTCGCCATCGTCCCGATCCTGCTCGGCCGCGGCATCCGCCTGTGGGACGATTTGCGCGGGCTGGAAGAGGGCTACACGGTGGAGTCGGAAACGGCGGAGAGCGGGGTTATTCACCTGACGTTTCGACGGTAGCGGCGGTTCGCCGGGCGCGACCTTTATCTCCCCCCTTGCGGGGGAGAAAGGATTTTCACGATCTTAGCGAGCACGCCCGTAGGGCGGCACAGCTAAGTCGTAGAAAATCCAAGAGAGGGGATCTTCATCTGAGGGCTTCATAAGTGAGAGCCGCTCGATAACGGAAGCAGATCACGAACGTTGTGCCGGCAAATCCCCTCTCTTGCGATTTCTAGCACTTAGCCTGCGCCGCCCTGCGGGCGTGCTCGTCTAAGATGCTGAAATCGCTTTCTCCCCCGCAAGGGGGGAGATAGAGGCGCCGCGCTGGGGTCACGCTCCCCCTTACCCTCACAAAGACGTCCGCGCGCTGTCGCTGATCAGCTTGAGGCCCAGCGCGCCGACCACCAGTCCCGCGGCCCTGTCGATCCAGGCCTTGGAGCGCAGATAGACGGCCCTTGGCCGGCGCGAGGAGAAGCCCAGCGCCACGATGGTGTACCATAGGGTCTCGTTGAGGAAGAGCAGCGGCGGCAGGGCGAACAGCATCCAGGTTGGTGTCGGCGAGGGCAAAAGGGCCGCGAACATCGACGCGTAGAAGATCGCCGTCTTCGGGTTGGACAGCTGCACGAACAGGGCGCGCAGGAACGACTTCCACAGCGTGCCGGGTCGTCCGGCCGCTGTCTCGGCAACCGCGATCGGTTCAGGCGCGGCGCGCCAGATGTTGATGCCGAGCCAGACCAGATAGGCGCCGCCGGCCAGCCGCAGCGCAAGGTTCAGCCATTCGACCTGCAGCAGGATTGCGGCGAGGCCGGCCATCGCGATGCAGGCGAACAGGAAGCCGCCGAGGCCCATGCCGATCGCCGCCATCACACCGTCGGCGCGCGAGTTGGAGATGGCGATGCGCGAGACCACGACAAAGCTCGGGCCCGGGCTGATGGCGCCGAGAAGGAACACTCCGAGAATGGAGAACAGGATCGCAAGGTCATGCACGGCACTTCCTCCTCTTCGCCCCGCACCAGGGTAGCCGCCCGATAATGGGGGGTCTCGCTGGCGTCCGCAATGGGGCAGTTGGAATGGTGGTTGTTCCATCGATTTCGCAGCGCCAACGCGTGGGTCCGCGATGCGTTGAACGGAAACCCCGGTCGCCGGAGCGGAGATTCAGCAGCCGGGAAACGCCCTACACCGCTCGAACCTCGGCGAGCCGCTTTTTCGAGTAGTCGTCGTCCCAGCACACGGCGGCTTCCCAGGCGGCGGATGCCTGCGCGGCGATGTCGTGCGCCGCACTCTCCAGCCCGGCGGCGTTGTGCGGCAGCACCAGGTCGAGGTCTGGCACGTCGACATGCGACTCGTCCCAGTCGATCATCGCGACCCGCTCCGTGGTGATACGGATGTTGCGCGGGTTGGGGTCGCCGTGGACGACCGCGGTCTGGCGCCCGGTGAGCCGCGCCCACGCCGCCCGGCAACGCGCGACGCCTTCGGGCGGCATGGCGGTCAGGTCGATCTTCGTGCCGGTGGTGGCGTAAAGCAGATCGGCTGACGAGCGCCAGCCCGGGCGCTGCGGCCAGCCCTGCGTCAGCCGATGCAGTTGCCGCAGCGTTTCGGCGACGCGACGCCAGTCGGCTTCCGTCTCGGGCGCACCACCTTCGACATAGGTCATCACCATCAGGCCATCCGCGAACAGCCGGCCGTCTTTTATCGGGATCGGTACCGGCACGGTCATGCCGTTGCGGTCGAGGTGTTGCAGCAGCCCGGCCTCCCAGGCGAGATCGGCGTCGCTCCGCGACCCCAGCCGGGCGACCGCCAGCTTACCGCCGACACGCACGCTCCATACATCATTGGCAACGCCGCCGGAGAGCGCTTCGATGCGCGTGGCGTCCCACAGTTCCAAAGCTTCCCATCCCACGGGCGACATCCTCGGCTGTTGCGGTCTTGAGTAGATCAGGCGCGGGCGTGGGGCAATGTGGTCCGGCGTGTTGGCGATCCGGCGGCTGCTTCGCGCGTTCATGCCGGCCTTGCGACCGTTCTTTCCGAACGCTGCGCTCATTGCTGGAATTGCCCAGATGGCCCGAGCGCCGGCGATCGAGGCACGCTGCCAACATCCGCGACCTCTGCTATATCTGTTTCGTGGTGCCAGCCAGGGGAGACCGGCGAATGAACAAGGCCAGCGTGCGCAGCAGGTTGAGGGAACTGGCCTCGGCCGAACTTGACGGCGCCAGGGCCGCCTATGCCGAACATCTTCGGGCGAGCAAGCCGCTCGAGGATGAAGCGACCGACGCTGACGATCAGGCTCAGGCCTGGACCCAGGCGGAGCTCGCGGAAGACCTCGAGAAAATGGTGCGTACCGCCGAAGCCAAGGTCGCGGCGCTGGACACGCTCGACTTCGGGCCGAAGCAGGTTGTCGAACCGGGAGCGATCGTGACGGTCGATGGCCGCCACTTCGTGATCGGCATCTCCATGGATCATTTCACCAGCGACGGCATCGAGCTGACAGGCCTCTCACCGCGCGCGCCGTTCTATCTGGCGATCGAGGGATTGGCGAAATCCGACACGGCCGAGTTCGGCGACCGAACCGTGCGGATCGACGACATCCTCTGACCCCAACTTGGGCTCCTCGCCCCCGCCAAAGTGGGGGAGCGGGGGATCGCCCACGGCGGCTTTGCCGTCGGCGAAGGGCGAGACGGCGGCCTCGCAGCGCGGTCGCCGGAAGATGGTGCAGCAACCAACCGCCCCCTATCAGCGCGCCCGGCAGTCATAGTGCAGGGCGGCGATGTCCGAGCCTGGCAGCTTGCGCTGGCCGAGCAGCCGGAACGGCGCGGTCACGCCGGGCTCGAAGGTGGGCACGCCGCCGCCCAGCACGACATTGGCCACCAGAAGGTGAAACTCGTCGACGAGGCCATGCCTCAGCAGGTCGTTGAACAGGATGTGGCTGCCGAAGATCAGCAGGTCGTCGCCGGCCTCGGCCTTGAGTTCGGTAATCCGCTGATGCGCGCGGGACCTGCCCACCACCTCGGCGCCGGCCCAGGGCGAGGTTTGCGCCACCATCAGCCTGTCGCTGACGATGAGCTTGCGGGCAGCGTCGCAACGCTCGGCGATCTCGCGCTGCACCGGGTCGCCGCCGCGATCGACATTCGGCCAATAGCCTTCGAACATCGGGAAGGTGACGGCGCCGAACAGCAGCGTGCCGGCGCTGCGCATCAGGTCGAGGTTGTGAACGCTGAACGCCGGCCCCATCGGCAATCCATCGAGCCGGCCGCCCGGGCCGGCACAATAATTGTCGAGGGAACTCAGAATGCTGACGACGAGCTTGGCCATTGCGAATGTCCTTCTGCGGAATTGCGTAAAAACAAAGAGCTGGAGCGTTTCCGCGTTTCCGTGAAAACGGAAACGCTCTGGCGATGCAGTCCCGAACCGTCCGGGCCTGTCATTCGCTTAGAGACATCGCGATGCGGAAACTCATCGCTCGGCGACGAAAAAAGTTAGGAAGCGTTTCCGCAAAGAGCGGGTAATTGCTCACCCTCTGCCGGAATCGGCTTCGCCTATCAAGGCACAACGGCCCTCATCCTGAGGTGCTCGCAAAGCGAGCCTCGAAGGACGCACCTACAATTCCGCCGTTTTGGTGCGTCCTTCGAGGCTCGCCCGGCAACGGCTCGGCTGTGCTTTCAGTTGGCGTGCGGGCGAGCACCTCAGGATGAGGACCGCTGGCGCGAACTCTCTCTATTCTGAGGCGTT
>NZ_PJRO01000005.1:68864-445063 GCF_002858745.1 Mesorhizobium loti
ATTCCGCCGTTTTGGTGCGTCCTTCGAGGCTCGCCCGGCAACGGCTCGGCTGTGCTTTCAGTTGGCGTGCGGGCGAGCACCTCAGGATGAGGACCGCTGGCGCGAACTCTCTCTATTCTGAGGCGTTTCAGCATGAAGAGCCAAGGCACAACGGCCCTCATCCTGAGGTGCTCGCAAAGCGAGCCTCGAAGGACGCACCTGCAATCCCGCCGTTTTGGTGCGTCCTTCGAGGCTCGCCCGGCAAGGGACCGGGCCGTGCTTTCAGTCGACGTGCGGGCGAGCACCTCAGGATGAGGGGCGTTGGGTGAAACGGCGCTCAATATCTGAGACGTTCCAGAATTTTCGCTCGAAAGGCACGACGCCCCTCATCCTGAGGTGCTCGCGAAGCGAGCTTCGAAGGACGCACATCTGTTCGCAATCTCCCCGGTCTAAACAAGGATGAGGACTGTCGAGCAAAGGTCCTTCCATTCTGAAGCGCGGGGGAATGGCTCGCTCATCCTGAGTAACTGCAAAAGCCGAAACGCTCCTGGTCAAATTCCGCGCGCATGCCGAACCGGCGGCAGACCGTCGGGTCGATAAAGCTGTCGATGGCGGCGATGTGGCCGTTGGCGACGCTGAGCAGCACGACGCCGCCCGGCCGGAAGCGGTCGTCACCGGTCTGCCTGATGTAGCAGGCGAAGCCGGGCTGGCCGTTGCCGCGCAGCGGCTCCAGCCGCCAGGGCGTCTGGAACACGCGCTCGCTGAAGAATTTTTCGACAAATGCGCGGCCATTGAACCAGGCCGGCAGCGGCGGCATGGTGAAGCGGACATCGTCGGTCAAAAGCTCGACCATGGCCGCGATGTCGCGGCTTTCCCAGGCGCAGACGAAGGCGTGCAGTAACCGTTCGAGTCCTTGCGCATCGACGGGCTTCATCTCGCCGGCGGTGGTCCTGGCCCGCATCGTCTGCCGGGAGCGCTGCAGTGCGCTGTTGGCCGAGGCCATGCTGGTTCCAAGCATGTCGGCCGTCTCGGCGGCCGAGTAGCCAAGCACCTCGCGCAGCAGCAGCACGGCGCGCTGCAGGCCGGGCAGGTGCTGCAGCATCGCAACGAAGCCAAGCCCGATGGATTCGCGACGCAGCAGGATTGCCGACGGATCGTCATCGTCCGCAAGTTCGCCATCCGGCAGCGGTTCCAGCCACACCGGTCCTTCCACCGGCTCGCCCAGTTCGGCCGTGGAGGGAAGTGGTGCGGCGCGATCGCCTGACGTGAGACGCCGGGGGCGCTTCGCAATCATGCGCAGGCAGATGCGGGTGGCGATGCTGGTGAGCCAGGTGCGCAGCGAACTGCGCGCCTCGAAAGAGCCGAGGCCACGCCATGCGGCGAGCAACGTCTCCTGCAGGGCATCGTCGGCATCGAAAGGCGAGCCGAGCATGCGGTAGCAATGCGTGTGCAGCAGCTTGCGATAGGGCTTCACGAGTTGTTCGAATGCCGAAGCATCACCCGCGCTTGCCTGCCGGAGCCATTCGCTTTCGCTGGCAGGTTTCCTGGCTGCAACCTGTTGTGACATGTCGAAAACCGTGAGTTGGTCTGCCCAGATTGTCCGCTCTCTGAGCGGTACCTTATTCGGGACCTTCGCTGCCGGAAAGCGCCACCCTGCCAGCAGGGTAATCGCATAGAGCGCCAAGGCCCTCTCCGTCTCGCCCTGAGCCACCTCTCCCCCATTCCATCTACGGGATGCACACCTCTTTTGGTGCGTCCTTCGAGGCTCGCCCGGTTGAGTTTGCGCCCTATTTTCCAATGTGTCGCGGGCTCGCGCCTCAGGATGAGGACCGTTGTAGAGCTCGGCCCAAATTCAAAGACGTCTTCTCGTTTCGAAGCGGCGCGACCGCCCTCATCCATGAGGACCGTTGTAAAGCTCGGCCCAAATTCAAAGACGTCTTCCCGTTTCGAAGCGGCACGACCGTCCTCATCCTGAGGCGCGAGCCCGCACAACACTGGAAAGATGGCGAAACCCGAAGCGGGCGAGGAACCCAAGCTGGAGAAGCGCCGGAGTTGCAACCGCAGTTCCTCGCCCCTGCCGTAGGCGGGGGAGAGGTGGCGCCTACGGCGGCTTCGCCGCCGGAGAAGCGGCGACGGAGAGGGGGCTTTTCGCGCCATACGCGATCGCCCTGGGGGCGAGGGTGACTCAACGATCAACGGTGCGTGGAAGCGGTGCCAGGATCGGAAGACGCCGCAGCGCGCGCTTGTGATCTCCCGGCAATCTCGCTATAAATGAGACAGGTCTGTATCACTTAAGGTTTTGCCATGCCGCTGCGCGCGGATGCCGCTGAAAAGCGCCAACACATCGTTGAAATGGCCTATCGCCTTTTCAAGCGCGACGGCTTTCACGCCACCGGCATCGACAGGATCATTGCCGAGGCCGGCGTCGCCAAGATGACGATGTATCGGCACTTCCCGAGCAAGAACGGGCTGATCGTCGATGTTTTGAATTGGCGGGCGGAGCGCTTCAGGCGACAGCTCGACCAGATCGCCGGGGCGGCAACGACGCCGGGCGGGAAGATCGCGGCGATTTTCGACTGGCACGAACGCTGGTTCGAGAGCCCGGATTTTCAAGGCTGTCTGTTCCAGCATGCCCTGGCCGAATTCGGAGAGCCGACCCATGCCGTATTCGAGGCAGCCGCGCGGCAAAAGCGCGACCTGCAACAGCGGATGCGGGATATTCTGGCGCACACTCTCCCGGCCGATCGGGCCGAAGCCATCGCCACGACCCTGTCCACGCTGATCGAGGGTGCGACCTTCCTCGCCGAGATAGGACAAGGCAAAACAGCAATCATCGGCGCGCGGAAGGCGGCGGCCGATATTCTGGCGTCGGCGGGACGGTCTCGATGAGCGCGCTTGTGGTCAGCCTGGCGCTGTTCGCCGCCATCTTGCACGCAACATGGAATGCCTTTCTGCGCAGCGGCGGTGACCGGCTCTGGACCGTGACCGTCATGAGCTTCGCCAGCACGGTCTTCGCGCTGCCGTTTGTATTCATCTACCCCCTGCCACCGTGGGGAGCCTGGCTCTACATCGTTCTGTCGGCCGGCCTCCAGGTCGGATACAGCGTTTTCCTCGTCGCAGCCTACCGCAACGGCGAGCTGGGTCAGGTCTATCCGATCGTGCGCGGAACCGTGCCGTTGCTGGTGACGCTCGGCGCGTTCATCATCACCGGCGACAGGCTCAATCCCCACCAGATTGCCGGTGTCGTGCTTGTTGCCTTGGGCATCATGAGCCTGGCGCTTGGCAAAGGGCGGGCCTCCATTTCGTCCATCCTGTTCGCGCTGGCGACCGGCGCGATCATCGCCGCCTATGCGACCGTCGATTCCATAGGGGTGAGGCAGGCCGGACAAAGCGGCGCCTACACAGCCTGGGTGCTTGTGCTCTATGGGCTGCTCCTGCCAGCCGTGTTCGTTGCCCGGCGCCGGCGGCTGGCCGTCGATTTCGGTTCCCACGATACGTGGAAGGCGCTCGCCGGCGGGCTTGTCGCGATGGTCGCCTATGGCGTCGTGGTCGCGGCCTTCGCGCTGGGGCCGGCCGGCCCCATCACGGCGCTGAGGGAGACAAGCGTTGTGTTCGCTGCTCTGATCGGCTGGACGTTTCTTGGCGAAACCCTGACCACCCGTCGTATCCTTGCCTGTGTCATCGTTGCAGCCGGTGCGATCCTGCTTGGATATTGAACCCTGTCGCGAAACCCGCCTGTTCAGGTCAATCGCATGTCTTCGCAGTCTCAAGCGCTTTGGCTCGGGCAGGCTTGGGCAGGTCCGCGATCCGTTGGACGGCAGCGTAGAACCTTGGATAGTCGCCGGAGCACAGGTCGAACAGCCGAAGAAACGTCGGAACCTGCTCGCCGTAGACGGCGGTCGCGGCGAGTTTCGCGTTGTTGATCGGCGCTTTGAACCAGGCGTCGTATCCCCGGTACCCCACCCAGCGCCTGTCACGCATGAGCCGGTAGCGGGCCCGCAGCCTTTCGATCGTGGCTGCCTTGGCGGCCGCCATCTGCTCCGGGGTTCGGGAGCTTTGATAGACCTGTTGCAATTCGTCCCGGGTTTTCGCCAGCAGCCCAAGAAAATCGGCCCGGCGCCTGCGATCGGCTTCGTAGCGGCGCAGGCCGGCGAGATCGCCACGCGCGCGCAGCCATTTCCGCACCCCGCTGGTTTCGACGGCAACGGCGAAGGCCTCGTTGAACGCGGAGTCGCCATTCACATAGACGCGCTGATGCGCCAGCTCGTGAAAGACAAGGCTTGCCAGATATGTGTCGTCCTGGCCCAGCATGGTCGAGAGCAGCGGGTCGCTGGACCAGCCCAGCGTCGAATAGGCGGTGATGCCGGTGCCGTAGACGTCCAGCCCCTCCCGCCGCAGTTCGTCCGCGGTTTCAGCCGCGGCTTTCCGGTCGAAATAGCCCTTGTAGGGAACACAGCCGAAAACCGGAAAACACCAGGTTCGCGGCGTCAGCGAGAATTGCGGCGCGGCGAAAACCGCCCAGGTCACGGCCTCGCGGCCGATGTCGACATAGCTGCGGTAGCTGCTGTTGTCGGGCAGTGCCAGTTCGTCCGTCGCGTACCGCCTGATCGCGCTTGCCGAGGCCAGCCTGGCGCGCAGTGCCTGCGGCGTCGCGGGATCCCGGATCAGCCTGCCGACATTTTTCCGCGCGGCCATGATCTCGACATGGCCTTCCAGCGATTTCGCGTAATAGGAAAGGCTCGTGCAGCCGGCCACGCCGGACGCCATGATCACCGCCACCAGCAATCGAAAAACGCGCTTCACGGCCGCCCCGCCATGTTCTACCCGTCTGGTCTCAAACAGGCGCGGCGATTTTCGTCAAGGCCTGGAAGGCCCACTTAACAGGAACCCCATCCTCGCCACCGCGTTCGACCTGCAGCACCTCATGGAGGAACTGCAAGATGAACATCGCACCGCAACTGGCGTTTTCGGGTGAGTGCCGGCAGGCGTTCGAATTCTATGCCCGGCTGATGGGCGGCATCGTCACGGTGATGAACACGTTCGGCGGCAACGAGGGCAAGGCTTTGCCGCCGGGCTCGACGGCGGCCGCTGCCGATCAGGTCCGCTTCGCCGAGATCAGCCTTGGCCATTCCGTGCTGCGGGGCAACGACGTGCCCGCCGACCAGTACACGCCGATGCAGGGTTTCAACGTCTCGCTGCACATCGAAGGGGCCAATGAGGCGCGCCGGATCTTCGAGGCGCTGAGCGAAGGCGGTACCGTCACCACGCCGCTGACCAAGGTCGACTGGGCCGACCAGTTCGGCATGGTCACCGACCGGTTCGGCGTGCCCTGGCTGGTGCTGGCGGTGAAGGGGTAGGGCACCTCTGAAACAATGACCGTGGGATTACACTTCATGAGCCGGCACGAAAGCCTGCTGATGGCAGACCATGTCAGTTGAAAGGCGCTTCGGTTCCGTGACAGAGTTCCGGTCGCAGTTGGAGCGTTTCCGTGTTCACGCAAACGCGGAAACGCTCCAACTCTTTGTTTTCACGCAATTGCGGGCGGAAAAGCGGTTTTCCTGGACTTGCTCCTGCGGCGACAGGTGAGCGCCGCTCCGGTCCCATCTTCCGGGGCTGCTTCAGGATCGGGCCGCGCAGAGGGATGTGACATGGTGGATTTTGACCGGATCGACAAACTGATCGCGGCAGTGCCGCCCGCCTTGGCGCTGCGCGCCGGGCTGGAGCTTGGCATTTTCACGCAGCTCGGCGGCGGCGCGCAGACGGCCGACAGCCTTGGCGCCGCGCTCGAAGTCGATCCCGATCGCCTGTCGCGGCTGCTCTACGCGCTCGCCAGCATCGGTCTTCTCGAAGTGGAGGCCGGTCGATTTCGCAACGGCGCCGAAGCGTCGGCCTTTCTCGACGCATCCAAGCCGACCTATCGCGGCGGCGATCATGCGCTGCTGCGCGAGCTCTGGGGTGCCGACCTCTTGACCGCGGACTCGCTGCGCCAGAACCGGCCGGCCGCGCTGCACGATTTTTCCGAAGCGGGGCCCAAGGAGGCGGCCGCCTTCAGCCGCATGCTCGCCCCGGGCGGGGTGATCTTCGGCCGGCATCTGGCGCAGGCCATGGACCTTTCGGCGACCGGTTCGGTGATCGACATCGGCGGCGGCGCCGGCACCATTCTCGTCGGGCTGCGCGAGCGCTGGCCGCAGCTTGCGGCGACGCTGATGGAACTGCCGACGGTCGCGGCGGTCGCCCCCGATATCCTGTCGGAATACGGTGCCGGCGACGTGGTTGTCGAAGAGGGGGACATAACGGTCGCGCCATCGACCGGCCGGCACGATCTGGCGATCCTCAAGGCCGTCGTCCAGGTCCTGCCGCCGGACAAGGCACGCAGCGCGATCCTGAACGCGGCGCGTTGCCTCACACCCGGAGGCGAGATCGCCATCGCGGGCTGGGGTGTCGTCGATGACGACCGCCTCGGCCCGCCTGAGGGCGTCTTTCTCAATCTCACCTTCCTGAACCTCTATCGCCACGGCGAATCCTACACGGAAGGCCAGTATCGCGCGTGGATGACCGAAGCCGGGTTCCGCGACATCTCCAGGTCGTCCCTGACGGACGGCTGCACGCTGTTCCGTGCGCGCCTGGCGGAGTGATCTGCCGCGTTCCTGCATGGATCCCCGGCACGCTCCAGTCGCTACGCTCCCTCCGAGGTCGAGGATGACGAGGAGAGGGGCGTGTCAGCCAATCTCCAACGTTGGCGATGAAGCCGGCGGGAGCTGACGCACGGCCTACGCCGACAATGAGCATCGGCGCTCCATGCAGCCCGTCATCCTCGACCTCGGAGCGACCGCAGGGAGCGCAGAGTGTCGGGGATCCATGCCGGAACGCCGACGAAGGCACAGCGGTCCAGGTCAACTTCCATGTCAGCCGGAAGCTCGCTCAGCCAGCGCCCTCCGCCGCGCCGGTCACTCCCCAACGCGGCGGAGGGAATGCACTACACCACGATGAAATCCGAATTGATCAGCGCCAGGCCTGCCTCGAGCACGGCGAAATCGGTGAAGCCGCCGGCGGCGTCGCCATTGGCATCGTAGGTCAGATGGCCGGTGGTCGGGTCGTAGATGATGCGATCGTCGGCGTCGTGCGCCGCCGTGCCGATGTAGAAGGCGTCGTCGTCGAGCGTGCCGGGCGTGGCCAGCGCGGTGAACACGGCGTTGTCCAGATGGATCGTGTCGTCGGTTACCGAGAAGTCGGCGAGCCTGTCGACATTGCTGCCAGGATTGAGCGCGGTGTTGAACATGAAGATGTCGTTGCCTGCCCCTCCGACCAGCGTGTCATTGCCGAAGCCGCCGGCAAGCGTGTCGTCGCCGGCGCGGCCATCCAGCCTGTTGGCGCCAACGTTGCCGGTCACGACGTTGTCGAGGTCGTTGCCGCTGCCGTTCAGATTGCCGCTGCCGGTCAAGGTCAGGTTCTCGATGTCGCCCTTGAAGATCGTCGTGTTCGAGAGCGAGACGGAATAGCCCGACCGCACGGTGTCGATACCGTCCGGAGGGATTCCGCCATCGTCGGCTTCGTCGACGCGGTCCTCGATGCTGTCGATGGTGTAGGTGTCGTCGCCGGTGCCGCCCCACATCTTGTCGCCGCCGGCGCCGCCGTCGAGGACATCGTTGCCGTCGCCGCCATAGAGCTGGTCGCGTCCGCTGCCGCCGTCGAGCGTGTCGTTGCCGACTTCGCCTATCAGGTAGTCGTTGCCGCCGCCGCCGCGCAGCACATTGGCTGCTGCGCTGCCGACCATGGAATCGTTGAAAGCCGACCCGTCGACGTTTTCAATGCTCACATACGTATCCTGGGCCCTGTCGGGGTAATATTCCGGATCGCCAACACCGCGGCCCAGCTCGAGATTGAGAGATATGTACCCCGGCGCGTCGGCATAACTGACCGTGTCGAGACCGTCGCCGCCGTCGAGGTGGTCGCCGCCGAGGCCCGCATGAAGCGTGTCGTTGCCGGCTCCGCCATAAAGCTCATCGCGCCCGGCATCGCCCCACAGGCCGTCATTGCCGTCGTTGCCCTCGAGCCGGTCGTCGCCGGCGCCGCCCTGGATGACGTCGTCACCGCCGAAGCCGAAGAGACGGTCCTTGCCGCCAAAACCGAGGATCTGGTCGCGGCCGCTGGTGCCGTAGAGCTGGTCGTCTTTTTCAGTGCCGGGAATATAAGCCATGGTGGATCTCATCTCCTTGATAAGCCCCATAGCCCTGAAGCGGCTGCGCCGCCGGACACTCGAGCGGGTCAACGGTGAGTTGCCGTCCCATCGACCGCGAGAACGCTTTTCGCACCCCTCCAGTGTCGCCGGTCATGGTGCCATACGGAACTTGACCATTTTGTGACCCGCTGTGGACACCATCGGCTGGCGACGGAGGCTCCCGGTCGCCGCCGCAAGGCCAGGCCTAATTCGCCAGGTAACCACCATCAACCGCGATCGTGCTGCCCGTCACATAGCTCGCAAAGTCGGAAGCAAGGAAAAGAACAGCGCCCACCAGTTCGTCGGGCCGGCCGAAACGGCCCATCGGGATGCGCGCGAGCAGGCGTTCCCGGCGAACAGGCTCCTCGCGCGAGGACCGCGTCATTTCGGTCTCGATAACCCCCGGCGCGATCGAATTGACCCGGATGCCATCGGCGGCAAGCTCGCAGGCCAGCACCTTGCTCAGCATCTGCGCGCCGGCCTTGGATGTCGAATAGGCTATGGAGCCGGGCGAGGCATTGAAGGCGGCGATCGAGGTGATGTTGATCACGGTGCCACGGCTGCGCCGCAAAGCCTCATGCCACGTCAGCGTCGTGTGCCTGATGCCGTCGAGGTTGACCGACAGGGCGCGTTCCCAATGGAAATCGCGATCATCGCAATCGAACGCATGCCGGGGCCGGAGGCCGGCATTGTTGACGAGAATGGCGAGATCTCCGACCTCGCGGCCGACCTGCTGCGCGACCAGTTGGCACTCCGCCATATCGGACACATCGAGCCGGTAGGCATGACAGGCGAGGCCGTCGACCCGATAGCGCTCGCATTCCAGCTGGATCGCCTCCTGGTCGATATCGGTCAGCACGACGGTCGCGCCGTGCATGGCAAGGCCGCGCGCGATCGCCGCACCATTGCCGCGGGCCGCTCCGGTGACGAGGGCGATCTTGCCCTCCAGGAGCATGGGCGTGAACATCATTGCCTCCGCAGTCAGTGGTGGGTCGCTGCCTGCAGCATCCGGCGGCGCTTGCGCTGGCTATGCTGCAACAACAGGAACAGAAGAGTGGAAAAGACCATCATGATGGTGGCGACCGCGGTCAGCTCCGGGGTGATCGTTTCCCGCAGGCCTGAGAACATCTCCCGCGGCAGCGTCCTCTGGCCGGGGCCGGCGATGAAAAGTGCGAGCACGACGTCGTCGAAAGAAGCCGCGAAGGCGAACAGCGCACCCGAAGCGACCGCGGGCATGATCGACGGAAGCGTCACCCGCAGGAACGCCGTGAGCGGCGGAGCGCCGCAGGAAGCGGCCGCCCGGGCCATGTTGAGATCGAGCTGCTCCAGGGATGCCAGGACAGGAACGACCACGAAGGGCACCGCGATCACCGTATGTGCGATCACCATGCCCGTCATCGTGCCTGCAAGCGACAGGGGTGAGAGGAACAGATAGAGCGAGACGGCCACCAGGACGATCGGCACGATCATCGGCGACAGGATAAGCACCTTCGCAAGGGTTACGAGCAACCCTTGCCGTCTTGAAAGTCCAAACGCCGCCATCGTTCCCGCAACCACCGAAAGCCCGGTGGCGACAACGCCGATCAGCAGCGAGTTTCCAAGCGCGACCAGCCATTTGTCGGAGGAGAACACGGACTGGTACCAGCGCAGCGAGAGGCCCGGCAGCGGATAGGTCAGGATCGAGTTGGAGGAGAAGGACAGCGGAATCACCGCAAGGATCGGCGCTATCAGGAAGAACAGCACCATCAGGCAGGCCGCAAGGAGGATGAAGCGCCAAATCGTCATGCTCGCCTCATTCAGCCCGGCAGAACCGCGCGACCGCCGGAAAGGCGGTGCGCCACGAGGTAGAGCAGCACGGTGACGAAGAGCAGCACGAAGCCCAGCGACGAAGCCATGCCCCAGTTGCCCGTGGTCGTCGTGTAGGTGGCCACGAAGGTCGACAGCATCTGGTCGCCCGGCCCCCCTACCAGCGAGGGCGTCACGTAGTAACCGACCGAAAGGATGAACACCATCATGCAGCCGGCAGCGATCCCGGGCACTGCCAGCGGCAGGTAGACCCGGAAGAAGGCTGTCATCGGTGGCGCACCCAGCGAATGGGCGGCGCGCATATACCGGCCCGGAATTGCCTTGAGCGCCGCAAAGAGCGGCAGGATCATGAACGGCAGCAGCACATGGGTCATGGCGATGACAACCCCGGTGCGGTTGAAGATCATCGCCAGGGGTTCCGAAATCACCCCCAGCCAGATCAGGGCGTCATTGACCAGCCCTTCCTTCTGCAACAGCACGATCCAGGCGGTGGTGCGCACCAGGATGGATGTCCAGAACGGCAGCAGCACCAGGATCAGCACCGCATCCGCCACCTTTTCCGACGCGTTGGCGAGCAGCACGGCCACCGGAAAACCCATGAGCAGGCAGCACAAGGTCACCGTCGCCGAGATCGAAAGCGTGCGGATGAGCACGTCGATGTAGATCCGGTTCTCGTTCGGCGCCTGGCTCAATGCACCGTCCGGACCGCGCTTGAGGTCGACGGCGGCAAGCAGGTAGTGATCGGTCAGGGGCCCGCCGGCCCGCTTCACGACGGAAAAGAAAGCCGGCGAAGCAAGCATCGGATTGATCGCCTCGAAGAAAGCGCTGTCGAACGAGGTCCCTGCATCCGATCGGCCAACCGTGCGCGTCGCCTTGGACATCGCCGAGCGGACGCCCGGCAATTCGTAGTTGATGCGGCGGGCAGCATCCGCCATCGTGCCGGAGTCGGCGGCCTGACGCATGTCTTCGGCCATCGCCGCGAAGACAGTCGCCGGAACCGGTTCGCCCGCCAGCCAACCGTCAAGCACCGCAAGCGTGCGCGGCAAGGCGCGCGGGATCTCGGTCTCGCGCACGCCATAGGCCATGAACCATCCCATCGGAAGCAGGAAGAAGACGAAGAGGAATACCGTGAGCGGCGCCAGCAGGGCCTTTCCGTAAAAGCGCGTCATGGCTATCGCCTCCTGCCTTCCAACTCAGTTGCTTCCGGCCCAGGCGCTCCAGCGCTCGTTCAGATCGTCGAAATTGTCGATCCAGAAGTCGGGGCTGTCGGGTATGGCGACCTTGAAGTTGTCCTGATTGGATGGAAGGTCGCCCATATAGGCCGCGGGAACGAGCGCGATCGCGTCCTTGTTGGTGGGGCCGGAGCGGTTGAACTGCGGCAAGGCGGCCTGTGGGGCGGCCCGCGTCGCATATTCGACGAGCTGATAGCTCTGATCGAGCAAAGGCGAGCCTTTCATGATGACCCAGCTGTCCATCGTGTAGAGGGAGTCCTTCCAGACGATGCCGAACTTGGTGCCGTCATTCTCGTTGGAAGCGGTGACGCGCGAATTGAATGTCGTCGTCATCATGACGTCGCCGGCCGCCAGCATCTGGGCTGGCTGGGCGCCCGACTTCCAGAACAGGAGGTCGGATTTGATGGAGTCCAGCTTCTTGAAGGCCCGATCGACGCCTTCCGGGGTCGAAAGCACCTTGTAGATCTCACCGGGCGCGACGCCGTCGCCCAGAAGTGCGATTTCGAGGTTCCATTTCGGCCCGTTGCGCATGGCGCGCTTGCCGGGGAACTTCGTGGTGTCGAAAAAGTCGGCCCATCCCGTCGGCGCCGGCCCCGGCTTGGCAGTGTCATAGGCGAGAACGACGTTGTAGATCACCGCGCCGACGCCGCATTCGCCCGTGGTGCCGGGGAGGAAACGTTCCTTGCCGCCGATCCTGGAATAATCGAGCTTCTCGAAAAGGCCCTCTTCACAACCGATCGCCTGTTCCTCGGCCTCGACCTGCACGACATCCCAATTGTTGTCGCCGCCCTTGATCTTCGTGCGCAGGATGCCGATGCCGCCTTCCCAATATTCGTCGACGACCTTGATCGCCGCCGACCCGGCAAATGGCCCGAACATGAATTTGCGCTGGGCATCCTGATAGGCGCCGCCCCACGACACCACGGTCAGGTCCCGCGCCGCCGCTGTCCCTGCAAGCAGGCCGCCGAGAACCGTTGCCGTCACGGCAACCGACGCCACGCGAGTGAATATTGTCTTTGTCATGCCCATTCCTCCCTTTGTTATCGTTGATCTTTCGCTCACAGGATCCAGGCGGCTTCCGGCCTGAACCCGATCGTCACTGTCCCTCCGACCGTGAGGGCTTCTGGTTTTTGCATCGGCTGCAATTTGATCATCCAGGGCGCCGTCTCCGCGCCGCCGAGATCCGGCCGGACCAGGATCCGGAAGTGATCTCCCTGGTGGATGATGTCGATGACGCAGGCCGTCAGCCTGTTGGCGGGAGTGTCCGTTGGGCTCTGGTCGAGCCTGACGGCTTCCGGGCGGACGGACAGGCCGGCCTCGGCACCCACGGCGAACTGGCCCGGATGCATCCGCCCCCTGAACATGCGATCTCCTGCCTTGAGCGTCGCCTCCGCGCCATCCACGGACACAACCGTGCCGGAGACGCGGTTGTTGTCGCCGATGAAGCCGGCCACGAACGCATTGGCCGGGCTGTCATACAGTTGCTCCGGCGGCCCCAGCTGCTCGATCCTGCCGCGGTTGAACACGGCGATGCGGTCCGAAAGCGTCATGGCCTCCGACTGGTCGTGGGTGACGAAGACCATGGTCACCCCGACCTCCCGGTGCAGACGCCGGATTTCCAGCTGGAGTTCTTCGCGCAGGTTCTTGTCGAGCGCCGAGAGAGGCTCGTCCAGCAGCACCAGCTTGGGATCGAAGACGAGAGCACGGGCGATGGCGACACGTTGCTGCTCGCCGCCGGAAAGCTGCATCGGACGGCGATCGGCATGATGAAACAGCCTGACCTTGTCGAGTGCCGCCGAAACCCGCCTGCGGATTTCCTCGCGCCCCGTCTTCCGCATCTCGAGCGGAAAGGCGACGTTCTGGGCCACGGTCATGTGTGGAAACAGTGAATAGCTTTGGAACACGACGCCCATGTCGCGTTCCCAGGGCGGCAGCTTCTCGATCGGGCGGCCATCGTAGAGGATCGATCCGGATGTCGGCTTTTCGAAGCCGGCCAACATCATCAACGTGGTCGTCTTGCCGGATCCCGATGGGCCCAGAAAGGTCATGAATTCGCCGGCGTCGATCGAGAGCTGGAGATCGGCGACAGCAGTGACTTTGCCGCCATAACTCTTGCTGATGTGGTCGAAGGCGATGAGGCTCATGCCGAACGCTTCCCCCGCACAAGGTCCAGCGTCTCATCGAGCGCGACGCCGACGATGGCGAGCATCTCATCGACTTCCGCGTCGCTGATGATCAGCGGCGGCGAGAAGGCGATGATGTCTCCGGGAATTCCGCGCAGGATGAGGCCGTGGGCCTGCGCCCGCGCCAGAACATGGGCGTAGACGGCACGCTCGGGCGCGAACGGCGTCCGGGTCACCGGGTCTTCGGCGAGTTCGATGGCGCCGATAAGGCCGATCCCTCGAACGTCCCCGACCAGGGGATGGTCGGCGAAGCGCCGCAAACCCGCCTGCAGGCGGCTGCCGGCCTGCCGGGCGCGATCGATGATCTTGTCTTCGCGATAGATGCGCAGCGTCTCCAGCGCCACCGCCGCCGAAACCGGGTGGCCGCTATAGGTATAGCCATGGCCGAAGGTGCCCACCCGGTCGGCGCCTTCCTTCAGCGTCTCGACGATCGCCTCGCTCAGATACAGCGCCGAAATCGGGGCATAGGCGGCCGAGAGCATCTTGGCCACGGTGATGATGTCGGGCTTGAGGCCGAAGACCTGGGTGCCGAATGGCTCGCCCAGTCGGCCGAACCCGGAAATGACTTCGTCGGCGATGAACAGGATATCGTTCCTGCGCAGGATTTCCTGGATGCGTGGATAGTAGCCGGGCGGCGGAATGACGACCCCGCCGCCGCCTGTTACCGGTTCGGCGATGAAAGCCGCGATCGTCTCCGCCCCCTCGCGTTCGATCGCCTCCTCGACTTCGGCGACAAGGCGATCGCAATAGGCCGCTTCGCTTTCGCCTGGCGCGGCATATTGATAGTAGTGCGGGCACGATACCCGGATGACGCCCCCGATCGGCAGATCGAAGACGGCCTTGCCGGCGCCGATCCCCGAGAGCGCCGAGGCAACGGCCGTGGTGCCGTGATAGGCGCGGTCGCGAGCGATGAACTTCTTCTTTTCCGGCCGGCCGCGAACGTTGTTGATGTAGTGGACGATCTTCCAGGCGGCATCGTTGGATTCCGAGCCCGAATTGGCAAACAGCACCTTGCTCATCGGCACCGGGGCCCAGTCCATCAACTCGGCTGCCAGCTGGGCGACCACGTCGGGGACACGGCCGGCGAAGGAGTGATACCAGGGCAGCGTCTGCATCTGACGATGGGCCGCCTCGACCAGCCGATCCTCGGAAAAGCCGAGCGACGCGCACCAGAGCCCGGCCATGCCCTCGATATAGCCTTTGCCATGTTCGTCGAAGACCCGCACGCCCTCGCCCCGCACGATCACCATCGGCCCCTGGCTTTCGACCTGCCGCGGGTTCGAATAGGGGTGCAGGTGAAACTCGGCATCTGCGCGCGCGGCTTCTGAGCGGTTATGCAACAAGATCGGAATCCTCCCAGCTTCTGTTTGTTCTGATCGACACGGTTGGGACGATTCTCAATTCTCCCGGGCGGTCCTGCCACTGCCGCGCTGGACACTAAAGATTGAGCTATTGGGCACAAACGAATTAATTCGAAGCGACGCCTGTCGGAAAATTTGATCGGCCCTGTTCATCGCCTGTCGCTTTCCGATGGCTCGAACTCTCATTTTTTTCGTTTTCTCCGCGCCCCTCCTGTCTGTATGTCCAGGCTTTGCAGTGGGCCTGCCGCACGGATTTCCTGAAAGAGCAGCAGTTGCAGGCCGCACGTCGGGAAGTGGATGCCGATAATGTCTGAGCGTTTCGAACTCTTCATCGACAACCAGTTCGTCGCGCCATCGGCAGCGCGCTATTTCCCGACCGACAATCCCGCAATGGGCAAGCCCTGGGCGGAGGTTGCAGCGGCAGGCACCGACGATATCGATCGCGCCGTCCGTTCTGCCCACCGCGCCTTCAAGGCACCGGGCTGGGCGGCGATGACCGCCTCCGATCGCGGCGTGCTTTTGAACCGGCTCGCGGATCTTGTCGCACGCGACGCAGAGGCTCTTGCCGTGGCCGAAGTGCGGGACAACGGCAAGCTTCTCGCCGAGATGAAAGGGCAGATGGCCTATATGCCGCGGTGGTTCCGTTATTACGCCGGGCTGGCAGACAAGGTCGAAGGGGCGGTGCTGCCCTCGGACAAGAAGAACATGGTCTCGATGACCCGGCTCGAACCGCTCGGCGTCGTCGCTGCGATCGTACCATGGAACTCGCCGCTGCTGCTCACCAGCTGGAAGCTCGCGCCCGCACTGGCGGCCGGCAACACCGTGGTCATCAAGCCGTCGGAATACACATCGACCTCGATCGCGCATTTCGCCCGGCTCGTCGTGGAGGCCGGCTTTCCGCAAGGGGTCGTCAACGTGGTCACCGGCACTGGTGCTGAAACGGGCGCGGCACTTGTCTCGCATCCGCTGGTTCGCGCCGTGGCGTTCACCGGCGGAGAGGCGGCTGGTATTGCCATCGCTGAAACCGCCGCCCGCCGGCTCATTCCGGTAACGCTGGAATTGGGCGGCAAGAGCGCGAACGTGGTCTTCGCGGATGCCGATCTCGACCGTGCCGCCAAGGGGGTGGTGGGCGGCATATTTGCGGCGACCGGCCAGACCTGCGTCGCCGGCTCGCGCTTGCTGGTCCATCAATCGGTCAAGGACGAGCTGACCAGCCGGATCATCGACCTGGCACGGACCGCGCGCATGGGAGATCCGATGAGCCTCGATACCCATGTCGGGCCGGTCACCACCCGTCCGCAGCTCGACAAGATCATGGCCCATATAGATCGTGCGCGTGCAGAGGGCGCCGAATGCCTGCTGGGTGGCAAGCGCGGCACCGTCCCGGGCCATGAGGACGGCTGGTTCGTCGAGCCGACGATCTTCGATGGTGTTGCCTCGGCCTCGCGGCTGGCGCGGGAAGAGGTCTTCGGACCCGTGCTGGCCATCATGCCCTTCGACGAGGAGGAGGAGGCTGTGGAGATCGCCAATTCCACCGACTATGGCCTCGCCGCGGGACTTTGGACCAGGGATCTCAATCGGGCACACCGTATCTCCCAGGCCCTCGAGGCCGGATCGGTATGGGTCAACACCTATCGGACATCCGCGCCGATGGCTCCCTTCGGTGGCTACAAACGCTCCGGCCTGGGCCGCGAGGGCGGCCAGGATGCGATCCGGCAATTTCTTCAGGCCAAGAGCATCTGGATCGACCTCAACGATGAGGCGCCGCCACCCTTCGTGATGCGCCTGTAGAAATCGTCACGGTTGACCCGTGCCCGCCGATGTCTCAAACGTGAAGCGGGTTCTGGAACGACGGTCGATGACATTCAAGCAATTGGAGGCGCTTTACTGGTCCGCGCGGCTCGGCAGTTTCGCCTTGGCCGCCGAGCGGCTCTTCATGACGCAGTCGGCCCTTTCCAAGCGCATCCAGGAACTCGAGACGGAGATCGGCGAGCAATTGTTCGACCGGTCGGGACCGCGCGCCCGCATCACCGATGCCGGATCCATGATCCTCGCCAAGGCCAAGCAGATCCTCGGCCTGCGCGACGAGATCAAGGTCGCCGCGCAAGGTGCGCGCAAGGTCTCGGGCACCTGCCGTTTCGGCATCAGCGAACTCATGGCCATGCAATGGCTTCCCCGGATCGTTTCGGAGGTGCGTGCGCGGTATCCCGACGTGTTGATCGAGCCGCACGTCGCCGTGACGCAGGAATTGCTGCAGGACGTCGAGCGTGGGCAGACCGATTTCGCAATCTGTCCGGGCATTTCCCCGGACCCGGCCATCGACAATGCATCATTGTGTTGTGTCGGCCTCGATTGGGTCTCGGCGCCAGGATTGTTTCCGAAGGAAGGGGTGCGGACCGTTGAGCAGCTTTTCGCCCACCCCGTGATCTCGATGTCCGCCCAGGCCGGCAGCACCATCGCCCTCAACAGTCTGGCCATGGAAAACGGCTTGAAATTCCGGCGTATTTTCGCCTCGAACAGCCCCGAAGCCGTCGCCGCGGTCACCATAGCGGGCCTCGGTATCGCCCTTCTGGCAAAGCCTTTCGTCGAACGTTTCATCCAGAGTGGCCAGCTCGTTCGCCAACAGGTCGAGCCGGGGCTGATGGTTCCCGACCTGATCTATTACCTGCATTGGCGGACGGACGACGCTCAATTGCTTCCCCGACTGATCCGGGAAATCGCGTTGAGGATCATCACAGGCGCCCAGGTTGAAGCGCCTCTGCCGAAGGCTGATGGCGGCGAGCCATCTTCTGCCATCGACTGAAGCGGGGGCGCTGGTTAGGCGCCTCATGTCGGTCGTTCAGCAGGAACTCACCGCATCCCGGAAGCGAACGTCCGAGCAACCTTGCCGGCGGCGGGATTGCGCCCGCAAAGCGGTCTTTCAGGCAAAATTATCTCCGCCTAAAAGCGGACGTTAACGCTGGTCGAACTGCGGATCAGCTTTGTATTTTCACAATCAGTCGCTTGATACTTAATTGCTTCGCTGGCGAGCGTCGCTCGGGCCGAATTCATGGTGCGACTTTGAACGATCTCGTAAGGGGAAGATGCCAAAACAAAGCGGAGGGGGCAGATTTGAAGAAGGATTGGTATGAATGCTTCAGTCAGTTGGAGCAGAAGGAACGAGAAGGTATCGACTTTCGCCGGCTAGCGCTCGAACGCGGTTCTGCGCTCGCGGTTGTTGCCCCTCATGGTGGTGAAATCGAGCCCCATACCTCGATCATCGCGAGGACGATCGCAGGCGAGAAACTCTCCTTGTATCTTTTCGAGGGTCTAAGGCCGCATCGCGACCATTGCGAGCTGCACATCACCTCGGAAAACTTCGATGAGCCGTCGGTCGCACCAATAGTGTCGGGCGCGGATACTGTCCTCGGCGTCCACGGTCGGGCAGATGACGGTGACGGTGAAACAACCTGGGTTGGCGGCCTCGACTTTCAACGACGTGACGGAATTGTAACCGCACTCCTCAAAGCGGGTTTCTCCGCCGAGATCCGGCAGCCGGGCCAATTACTCGCCGGTACCGCACCGAACAACATTTGCAATCGAGGAAAGACACGAGCCGGGATACAGTTAGAAATTCCGCGATCTCTGAGAGATCAGCTTGCCGGCGATGCCGAGAAACTGTCGATCTTTGCCAATGCGGTTGGCGTGGGGATGGCAACCAAAGATGTTTCCACCTAGGCTAGCCGACGACTCGAATTATTCAGACAATCATCTGCTTGTGCTTATTTCATACAATAGTGGGAAAGACGGCAGTTTGAGGCTACGCATAAGGTTTCCGAAGATTCAGTCTTGCTATGTACTGGACGCTGATGTCGCTTCTCGCTGCTACACAAATTCCGAAGCCTTCAGACGAGCAGGCCTTTGAACGTGCATCGATCGTTCTTTGGCGCGGTCTTCTGAGCGACCCAAATGTCCAGCGCAATGGCCGTCGGGGACAACGTCAGAATGGCGTCGACCTCTTCGGACTTCGCGACCGCGACCCTGAGCGTCACGTGGGAATCCAGTGCAAGCTGAAAGGTGATGGCCATGCCCTCACAGAGGATGAGGTTCGTGACGAGGTCAAAAAGGCGCTGACGTTCAAGCCCCGGCTCAAAGAATACTTCGTCATCACGACCGCCCCTGATGATGTTGCGATGCAAGAGTTGGCACGCGAGTTGACGGCCGAACTCAACAAAGCTGGTACGCCATTGCTTGTCTACGTTTGGGGGTGGAATACACTTGAGGAAAAGATCACCGAGGATGCGGTGGCAAGAAAGGTCTTCGACCCGAGCTTTGGGCCGTTTAGCGAGCAAATTCTAGCGGAAACCCAGAAGATTGCCGCCAGCCAGGATCAAAGTCGGATCGAGATTGGCGCCGGCCTCTCGCGTATCGAGGCACAGCTCGCGGGCGTCGTAGACAGGCTTCCAACGCCACCCGGCGACACGACGATTGTAACAAGCGCGGTTGAGGCTCATCTCGACGCGGAGATCGACAACTACCGGGAGATAGCAAACAGCGGAAAACCCCGCGTAGCCTTGTCTTTTCTGAATAATCTCCTGTCTCGGGTCGACGCGTCAGCTTCGGGTCGCATCCTCTTCCGAATCAAGGCCAATATTGGCTCGTGCTTGTTTGCTCTCGGTGAGGACCAAGAGGCGGCCGCGATGTTGTCGGAAGCCTACGATCACGCGCCGAACGAACCCAAGGCGATCGCCAACAAGGCATTTTCCCTTCTTCTGCAGGGGCACTGGCAGGAGCTCCTCGCATTTGGCAGGGAAGCGCTACAGGCAGATCCGACGAACGAAGGACTCGCGGGGTACTTAGTTCAAGCGGCCGGCTTGGACAATTCGATCGATGAACCGCTTGAGCTTGTGCC
This sequence comes from Mesorhizobium loti, assembly GCF_002858745.1. Lineage (GTDB taxonomy): Bacteria > Pseudomonadota > Alphaproteobacteria > Rhizobiales > Rhizobiaceae > Mesorhizobium > Mesorhizobium loti_F. The sequence goes on from NZ_PJRO01000005.1 coordinate 88,535, forward strand.
TGAAGGTCTAAGAGGAACGGCAGCGGTGGGGATCGGTCGGGTCGATTTCATCCGCCGACGTCGATCGCCAGTCGAATGGTGGGAATTCGCGCGCGAGGTTGCCGCTGCACATCCAACGAATCCGCATGCAATTCAATTCGCCGCCGAGGCGGATATAGATGAGGCAATCACGAGCGAGAGATTCCAACGAACTAGGCGTCTAGAGACTGGGGAGCGAAAGCGCCTGGAGAACGCTTCCGCGGCCCTGATCGGCCTATGGGAAAAAGCGAGAGCCAGCGAAGGCGTCCTGCGTGATGAGGATGCTGCTTTGTGCAGTAATATTGTCGTCGGCCTTCATGCACTGGGTAACCTCCCACGCGCTGTGGAAATTGCGCGCCAGGGTCTCTCGCTCGCTCCAGACAACGTCGCGATCATCACGCGGGCCGCGATGATCGCGATCGACAGCGATGACGACAACTGGGTCGAGGAACTGCTCCCGAAGATGCCAGAGGGCCCGGACGCAACCGTCCTTGCCTTTCGACATTATTCCGCGCGAAATAATTGGAGCGAGCTCGCCCGCCTCTACCCGGCGCAAGCTGAGCAAGTTCCCGAAGTTGAACGGCTCGTCATAGCAGCGGCGGCTAGGCTCGCGGCGATCAAAATCGGTCATGCCGACGCCAAGCATGAGCAAATCGAGGAGGTGGAGCGCGACGTAGCCGCCGATGCCCGCGCCAGCATCGTGGTTGCCGATTTCGCACGCATGGAGGGGTTCGACGACATAGCCGACGCGGCGTTTCAGACTGCATTGAAGCAAATCGACGACAATACCCACATCGCAAGCCGGATAACGGTGGCCATCCATGCCGCCCGCCGGAGTGACTGGTCAGTGGTCGCCGATCTGCTCGACGGTCACATAGCAGAAGATCACGACAGTAACGAGCTTCGTACATTGGCACGGGCCTTTGTCAATGACACCCCAATCCGTCAGCGGGCACTTCGCTTTTTCGCCCGCCTCGCTCCGGTCATTCGCGAGCTCCCATTCTTTTTGCACGCGGAAGGACTGCTGCATTTTAACCATGGGGATCTCCCACTAGCCGAGAAGATCCTGCGAAAGGCGGTCGACGGGCAGCCCGAACTCGACAACTATCTCGCGCTAATTTCGGTGCTGCGTCGAAGCCAGCGCGTTGATGAGATAAAACCGCTCCTAGATAGCATCGACCTCGCGACTACGAGAGGCACGCCGATACAGAAAATGCATCTCGCACAGCTGCTGCGCACATCGGGAGAGGGATCGAAAGCGCTCGCCTACGCTTACGATGTCCTCCAATCGGCCAAGAACGACCCGGAGGCGGCGCTAGGTTATTTCGGGCTCATAATGATCAGCCCAGATGACGGCCTCATCCCTGCCGTGGACACTGTCGGGAAAGATACTTTCGTTCGCCTGGAAGGCGAACACGGACAAAGCAATTCGTTCCTGATAACGCTAGAGGATGACAGGCCCGCAGAAGGAGTGGTGAGCTTGGCTCACCCGACGGCGGCCGCCGCCTGCGGGCTGAAAGTCGGCGACACCTTCGATATGCCTGCAGCCTTTGGCGAGAGACGGACGTGGCGCGTCGCTGAGATCAAGCACAAGTTCTTGCATGCTCTCCACGACGTCATGGAGAATTTCGAGAAGAGGTTCCCTGACGCCAAGGGATTTTACACCGTCACCATGGTCGACGGCGACATTCAGCCGGCGCTGGACCAGATCCGTCGGACATCCGAGAATAATCGCAAGCTCGCTGATCTCTACCTCGTCCAGAACTTACCGCTGAACATGGTTGCGGAACGTCTCGGCGGCGACACGATAGGTTTCGTTGAGTATATCCGCTCCCTCGGCTCCGACATCCGAACTTGCTTCGGCATGGAGGCCGAACGCTTGGCAGCCAAGGCGGTCATCCTTCAGCACAAGGCTGCGGGTGCAGTGCTGGATACGTACGCTGCGTGGACGATCGCGAGCATCGACGCTTTCGATGTTTTGAAAGCGATCTTCGGTACGCTCGTGGTACCGCAATCCGTTATCGATGAACTGCGAATTCTCTTAGACAAACAGGAGAGCACTGGCAGCCCATCGTTGACGGTCGCTTGGCACAATGGCCAATACATCAAGCAGGAGGATACGCCGGAAGACGTTGCAGCCCGGCGCAGCTTCATCGCCCAACAGCTTTCGAAGATTGAGGCCGCTTGCGAGGTTCGACCAGCAACAGCGCCAGATGCCCCGTCCGAGCTGGCTTCGCTTATCACCGGGATATTCAATACGCACGTCCTCGATGTGGCATATCTAGCGGCCGAGGGCTACGTGCTGGTTTCAGACGACATGCATTTCCGGCAGTGGGCGGAGGCAGTCTCATCAGTGAACGGTGTCTGGCTTCAGAGCGTCTTTGCCTTCGCGCTGGAAGCCGGTGATATTGACCAAGCCCGATACGCGAGTTTGCTGGTGAAGCTGGCGTGGCGGCGCCACGGCCACCTAGCGATTGATTCACAAGCGCTTCTGGATGCATTCCACGCTGACACAGCCCCCGACATGCCAGATTTCCATGCGCTTGCGCACTTCATCGGCAACAAAAATGCGGAAATGAAATCTCACCTCAAAGTGATGATGGCCTTTCTAAATCAAATCTGGAAATACGAAAATAGCTTCGATCTGAAGAGGATGAAAGCAACTGGGGTACTTCTAGAGAGGCTTATTCGACATACTGGGGTTACCTGGGCCTTGACCGTCGCTCTAGTTAAAAACAGTGTGGGCGGCCCGCTCCAGCAGTACATAGACAATTGGATCCGAGGGCATTTCCTGTCGGTCAATGATTTCGCTGCTGCCGAAGCTGAGATTGCTGAGATGACCCGTCGCGTTAAAAGCCGCCGCACGGACGAAGTTGGATCGACTGCAAGCGGTAGGAGTCGTAAAAAAGGTTGGCCATCGAGCGAGCGAAAGCGGTCCCGGTGACTTCTTTAGGTGCAGCATTTCAATTTTTATTGTGAGGAAAGTTCGAACGGCTACTTTTGTCGGAGCAGATCTAAAAGCCGCCAGTCCGCTGCCGGCCCCATCTCGGCCATTCCGCGAAAGGGCTGTGAAAGGAAACCGTTCGGCCCGCAGCGCGCCATGAAAGAACGATCGGTGTTCAAAAGCCGGCTATCTGTTTGCGTTAGCCGATGGAATGGCGCTATTGCCTTTGCCGATGTCAGGCGCTCCGGAGGGAATCATGCTGGGCTGGTTCAGGCGGCTGCTGCCGCGCGAAGACCGTTTCTTCGATCTTTTCGAACAGCATTCCAAAACCGTCGTCGGCGGCGCGGAAGCCTTGCAGCAGCTTCTGTCGGGCAATGATGTCGAGCGCTGGTGCAAGGAGATCGTCGACCTCGAGAACCAGGCCGACGCGATCACCGCCGAGGTCCTTCTGGCGGTGCGCCGCTCCTTCATCACGCCGTTCGACCGCGGCGACATCAAGGACCTGATCCAGTCGATGGATGACGCCATCGACATGATGCACAAGACCGTCAAGACGGTGAAGCTGTTCGAAAAGCGCGAATTCGATCCCCTCATGCAGGAGATGGGCGCCGTCATCGTGCAAGCGGCGAAGCTGGTCGCGGAGGCCATACCGCTCTTGAACAAGATCGGCACGCATGCGACCCAGCTCAATGCCATCGCCGAGCAGGTGATGCGGGTCGAAGGCCGCGCCGACGACCTGCACGAGCAGGGCCTCAAGGATCTGTTCCGCCGGCACGGCAAGTCCGATCCGATGGCTTACATGATCGGCTCCGAGATCTACGGGCAGCTCGAGAAGGTCGTCGACCGTTTCGAGGACGTCGCCAACGAGATCAGCGGCATCGTCATCGAGAACGTCTGACCGATATGGATCCGACCATCGCCTTTCCCATACTGGTCGCGCTGATCGGCGTCGCGCTGTTCTTCGATTTCCTGAACGGCCTGCACGATGCCGCGAACTCGATCGCCACGATCGTCTCGACCCGGGTGCTGCGGCCGCAATACGCCGTACTGTGGGCGGCCTTCTTCAACTTCATCGCCTTCACGGTGTTCGGCCTGCATGTGGCGGAGACCATCGGCAAGGGCATCGTCGACGCCGACATCGTCACGCCGGGCGTCATCTTCGCGGCCCTCACCGGGGCGATCGTCTGGAACATCGTCACCTGGCTCGCCGGCATCCCGTCCAGTTCCTCGCACGCGCTGATCGGCGGGCTGGTCGGCGCCGGTCTCGCCAAGACCGGCTTCAGCGCCATCGTCTGGAGCGGCCTCCTGAAGACGGTCGCCGCGATCGTGCTGTCGCCGCTCACCGGCTTCGTTCTTGCGCTGCTTCTGGTGCTGATCGTGTCCTGGGCGTGCGTGCGGCAGACGCCGTTCGCCGTCGACAGCTCCTTTCGGGTGCTGCAGTTCTTCTCGGCCTCGCTCTATTCGCTCGGCCATGGCGGCAACGATGCGCAGAAGACCATGGGCATCATCGCGGTGCTGCTCTATTCGCAAGGCATGCTGGGCGACACATTCTATGTGCCGTTCTGGGTGGTCATCACCTGCCAGAGCGCGTTGGCCATCGGCACGCTGTTCGGCGGCTGGCGCATCGTGCACACGATGGGCTCCAAGATCACCCGGCTCAATCCCATGCAGGGTTTCTGCGCTGAAACCGGCGGCGCCATCACTTTGTTTGCGGCGACGTGGCTCGGCGTGCCGGTCTCGACCACGCACACCATCACCGGCGCGATCATCGGCGTGGGGGCTGCCCGCCGCGTCTCGGCCGTGCGCTGGGGCATCGCCGGCAACATCGTCGTCGCCTGGGTGGTGACCTTGCCCGCCACCGCCGCGATCGCCGCCCTGACCTACCTGGCGCTCAGCCTGTTCTAGCATACGGTTGCGGATCGAATGGATCGGTCGCTCCGGCGTTATCCCTTCTCCGTTTCCAATCCGGTTCAGGTAATGCGACCTGCGTTGCCTGCATCGATTTGGTGCGTCCTTCGAGGCTCGCCCGACTGACTTACTGCTACGGTTGCAACGCTCTGCGGGCTCGCTCCTCAGGATGAGGACCGTTGTGCCGCCACCTTGTTCGAACGTGAATTTTTGGGCGTCTCAGAACCTGGCGCGGTTGTGCAACAGTCCTCATCCTGAGGTGCTCGCCCGCAGGCGGCTGCGAAGCAAGCGCGACGATGATCAGGCGAGCCTCGAAGGACGCACTGCCAGCGAAGCGGTGATGAAGCGCCCGCGTCCGACCGAAAGGGGTAGGGCGGAGAAGAGAATGACAGCCTTTCTTATTGCCGCTGGCAAGCCGTCGGCGCTAGCTGTCATCGTCAGCGCCTGACACTACCGCCTCATCGGCAACTTTAGCCGTCACGCCAACATCGGAGATTGGCCGAGACGCTCCTCTCTCCGTCATCCTCGGCCTCGGAGGGAGCGAAGCGACCGGAGAGTGTCGGGGATCCATGCGGGAACGGTGGGGAAGGCGCGCCGTTCCGGGGATGAAGGAGGTTCGTCCCAGCACTCACGGATAGAGGTAATATCTCGACCAGTCGGCTTTCTCGATCCGATCGCCGATGCGGTACTTGAAATTCAGCACCTCCATGTGGTCAGGTGCTGTCTCGCATTTGAATTTCAGCCGGTACCACTCGCCACGGCTGCGGAAAGCCGCGCCTTTGCTTTTGATCGAGTCGTCCGTCATTTCCGGCTGGCCGAAAGCGTAGGCGACGACGCGGTCGGCCTTGTAGTGCGGGTCGTCATGCGTGATCCGGTCAAGTACCTCCGCATCGCAGCGCTGTTCCAGCCGCGTCTGCGGATCGAGCTTCAAAAGCCCGGCTTTCAGGCGGCTGTCGAGGGCATGGGCCGTTGAACCCGCCGTCAGGAGCGCGAGTGCGGTGAGCAAAGCTGTTCTCATGGGCCGGGAAGCCACCATATTTTACGCGGCTAATCAACCCGTCATGGAAGGCCGCGTGCCGTGCCGACACCCACGGTTGGTACGGGAATGAAGAACCGGAACCGCCCGAACGATCCATTCCGCAAGCATTTCCGGGCCTGCCGGAGGGCTTCGTTGTTTTGCGGTTTTCCGACGGTCCGCTTTGGGTTATCCCCGGAGTTGTTGTTCCCATCGCCCACGACCGAAGGCCGATTGCGCTGAAGATGCTGGACTTCATCACCCATTACCATCCGGCACAGGATCCGCCGTTCCGCAATCTCAGCGACGCGCCGGAAGACGCGTTGCCCGCAATCCTCGAAGGGTTGGCGGCGCGTCGTCTGTCCGGATCGAAAAGGGTCTTCGGGCGCCGTTACATGCCGTTTCGTCGCCAGACCGAGGCCAAGCTGAAGCGGCTCTTCATGGAAGCCGGCGGCCGCCCGCAACGGGAGGCGCCGCATTACTTCATCCTTGGCGGTTCGGAATGGTTCGCCAACCTCTATCCCGATACGAAGAGTGTGCGGCTGCCCCTGAGTGCGCTGAACCCGGCCACGACGAGTTTTACCTATCCCGACAGCGCCGTATCCATGCGGCTCGGGCCCGATTTCGGCCTGCCGGTCGATCCCGTTCGTCCTTACCACGAGAAGGTCTTTCGGCTCGGCGAGCTGGAGGGCGTCTTGGAGCAGTTCGGTCTGCCGAAGGACGAACCGGATGAAGACGCTTACGCGGACTATCATCTCAAGGAGTTCGAACGGTACATCGAGGTGCAGGTCTGGAGCGACGATCCGGTCGCCGCCTGGCTTTCCTGAGCCCTGGTATCACTGTTCCCCGATCTCGATCGTGGAAAACAGCCCATCGCTGCTGGCCTTGCCCGGCAACCGGTAACGGCCCTTGTCGTAGGTCAGCGCGAAGCGTGCGCTCTTTCCCGGCCGCTCCTTGCTCACGCAGTCGTCCGCCGTAGGCTGCGAGGTGCTTAGGGTCTCGGTCTGCTCGACGCCAAGCGTGCGGTAGCCGGAGCTTGCCTTCGGGCCGAGCGTGACGGTGCGCTTCACCATGGTGTATTCGCCCTGGCAATTGCCGTCGTTTTCGCCCAGGCCGTGCTCGACGACCAGCCCGTCCAGCACGCGCTCGATGCGTCCCTTGTCGAAAGTGTAGAGCCACAGCGCCTGCTCTCCGTAAGGATTGACCCGCGAACTGCCGGATTGCGTCGTGCGCAGGCCGAAGGCGCGTTGGCCTTCGCGAATGTCGTAGCGGGCGGTGTCGAGGCCGATGTCGCCGAAGCGGATGGCGTCGGAGAAGGCCATGCCCGGCTCGATGCGCCGGGCCAGCGGCTTGCCGGTCCGGTCGGTGACGAGGATCTCGACATCGCCCTTGTTCATGCCTTCCTCTGCCGGCTTCGCCTCGAGCAGCGGCACGGCGGCGAGCATCAGTTCCGGCCGCCAGGGCCAGGCCTTGCAGACGACGTTTTCAGGCTGGATCGCCCGCTGGAAGCTGCCGCCATCGACCAGGAGGCCGTTGTCGCCCTGCTGCGCGTTTGGATAGGCGCTTTTGAGCATGGCATCCGCAATCGTGCATTCCGCGAACGCCGGCGCGGGCAACATGAAAGCGAGGGCGACGAAAGCGAGCTTCATGAGGTGGAGTTCCGGTAGAGAAGAGTTCGATCTCGATACACGAAATCGGCGGCGGGGCGTAGCACCTCGGCTCGTCCTGATCCGTTGCGCGGGAAGCGACCGAGGGCTGACAGTGTCACGCTCCCGCTCCCCCGTTCCGCGTGCGTCTGCAGCGGTCCAAAACACGGATGACGGCCTCGCGGTGAGAATCTGGCTTCGCGTCGAGAGGTCGTCGGCCCCTAGGCAGTCCGCTGCCGCTTCGGTGCCTCGAACAAGGCCCGAATGCGCTCCGCAGGGGCTGGCCGGCCGACGTGGAAACCTTGGGCGTGGTCGATGTTCAGCCTGCGCAGCAGCTCCAGCTGCTGCTCGTTTTCCACCCCTTCGACCAGGATTTTCGGGCCGCGGTTCCGCAACAGTCCGACAATGTCCTGGAACATGGCGCGGCCGCGCGGCGTGCCGCAGTCGTGCAGGAAGGAGCGGTCGATCTTCACCGTGTCGAAATCGATCAGCCTGAGCCACGACAGACCGGCGAAGCCGGTGCCGAAGTCGTCGAGCCAGACTTTTATGCCGAGCAGCTTCAGGTCGCTGATGCAGCGCAGCACGTCGGAATGCATCTCCATTTCCAGCCCTTCGGTGATCTCGAGGGCAAGACGATCGCCGGTCACGCCGGCTTCGCCGAGTGCCGCGGCCACTGAGGCAGCGAAGCCCGGCGCCTTGAGCTGCACCGGGGAAACGTTGACGCTGATCGTGCGGATGTGTTCGCTGGACATCAGTTCGCGGCAGGCCGTGCGGATCGCCCAGCGGCCGAGTTCCAGGATCAGCCCGGTCCGTTCCGCCACCGGGATGAACAGGCCCGGCGGCACCGCCGTCCCGTCCGGCATGGTCAGCCGCATCAGCGCCTCCATCGCCTCCACCTTGCCGGTGCGCATGTTGGCGATCGGCTGGAAGACGAGGGACACGAGCTCGCGCTCGATGGCGATCTTCAACAGCGCGGCGATGTTTTCGCTTTCGTCGCTGGTCTGCGGGTCGTTCGGGTCGAACAGATGCACGCAGTTGCGGCCGTCGGCCTTGGCCAGGTAAAGCGCCCGGTCCGCCTCCTGGATGATCCTTTCCAGCTTCGCCCCGGGCTGGTCGCGCGTGAACGCCGCGCCGATCGAAACCGTCACCACCTGGGTGCCGTCGCGGCGTTCGTTATGAATGACGCCCAGCGCCTCCACGGTCTGGCGGATCTCCTCCGAGAGCGCGACGACGTCTTCGAGCCGTTTCAACTGCGCCAGCACGATGAATTCCTCGCCGCCATAGCGGCCGATCGCGGCGTTGCGCTGTTCCACCAGATGGCGCAGGCTGTCGGCGACCTCGATCAGGCAGCGGTCGCCTTTCTGGTGGCCGTAATGGTCGTTGAAACGCTTGAAGAAATCGACGTCGATGAGCAGCACCGCGAAGGTGCTGCCGTAGAGCTGCCAGTTGTTCCACAGGTCGCGCAGCCGTTCGTCGACGGCGCGCCGGTTTTCCAGCCCGGTCAGCGGATCGGTCCGCGACAGTTTCAGCAGCGCCACGCCTCTCTCGGTCGCTTCCCTGTGCTGGTTTCGCGCCTCGAGCGCATTCAGGAAGACGTTGTAGCGTTCCCTGTTCAGTTTCCAGTTGATGTAGGATGTGAAGACGAAGCACGAAATGTAGAAAGCGCCGAAAACCAGCTTGTAGATGAATGACGACGGTATGAAATAGTTCACCGCATACAGGATGCAGAGGATAATGGCCGAGGTGACGACGGAAAACCTGAACTGGAACGTGAAGAACAGGTTGGCGCTCATCATGAAGATGGTGCCGAAGACCATATAGTACGAGACGCTTTCCTGGTTGCTGCTGAAAGATGTCGGCACCAGCCAGCCGATATAGCCGAAGATGATCGCGCCGGCGCAGGTGATGTCCAGCCACTTGGTCGGGGCATTGAAAAGCAGCAGCGTTTCCAGGGTGAGAAGTGCTGTCACGCCGACTGCCAGGCGCGCCGCGATGGTGTAGGGCGCGACATCCGGCACCAGCAGAATGTCGGAGAAGGCGAACAGTAAGTAGATGACGACGGCGATGTAGAGCCCCGGCCGTGCCGCCGTCCGGCGTGTCGCCTGGGATTCCTTGTGGAACAGCGCGCGCAGCTCGCCGGCCGCAGGCTGCGCCTGGCTGACCGGTTCCACGGGCGCAAGTTCAGCCACTGCCGACATCGTATAGTTGCCTATCGCCGAGAGACCTCTGAGGAAGGGCTTTTGCAGCCCGCTTGTTGTTTCCGGCCTCAACGCAGAATAGCTCCAACGTGCGAGGGCGATCTTGGCGCCTCGCAGACAATAGGGAACGAGGCAACAAGGTTGGGTTAATCACCCACGGAATCCGGCGCGAAATGCTCTGGTCCAATCAAAGTCGGTTACCCGTGCGTTAACGATATCGTTAGAATGCTGCCCAGCCCGACTTTGCAGCGGCGCGGCTTCGCGCTATTTAATGATCTGTTAATGTTAATGAACAGTTAATCACGGGGGTTTTGGGTGCGTACTGTTCTCGACGGTAAGAGTCTCATTACGGACGAGACGATCGCAGCCGGACTGGGCAGGAGGCTCGACGACCGCAGTGAAGCCTTCGAGACAGCCCGTGCCGAGCTCGCGCTCATCCTCGTCACCACCCAGCAGCAGATCGCCCTGAAAAAGGGGCCTGCCGAAATCATCCGTCCGCTGATGGCACGTCTCGAAGCGTTGCGGCTGCGGTTGCATGAGGATACCTGGAATGCGCTTGCGCCCATTATCCACAACCACCCGGTGCTCGACTATTTCCTCGAAGACCCGCTGACGCGCTGGTCGTTCGAGAAACCGCGCGGTTACTCCGGCGATGCCGAGCTGCTGGATTACATCTATTGCGACCCGCATGTCGCCGATGCCGTCGCCGACGCTTCCGACATCGGCAAGGCGCTCTACGCCTATACCCAGAATGTGCCTTCCTGCGTCGCTGCGCGGGAGCGGCGTGACCTGCTCGCCCGCTATGTCGACGAAATCGCCGAAAAGCGCGGGCCCGAAACCGAAATCCTGGCGGTTGCCGCCGGCCACTTGCGCGAAGCCAACCTGTCCACCGCGCTGCGCGAAAAGCAGCTGAAGCGCTGGGTCGCGCTCGACCAGGATCCACTCAGCGTCGGCCTGATCACGCGCGACTTCGCCGGCACCGCGGTGGAGACGGTCGACGGTTCCGTGCGCACCCTTTTGACCCGGGGTCACAAGCTCGGCAAGTTCGACTTCATCTACGCCTCGGGCCTCTACGACTACCTGCAGGACAAGGTGGCGGTGAAGCTCACCAAGACCTGCCTGCAGATGCTGAAGCCGGGCGGCACCTTCCTGTTCGCCAACTACGCCGAGGGCAACCCCGACGCCGGCTACCGCGAAACCTTCATGAACTGGGTGCTTTTGCTGCGCTCCGAAGCCGACATGTGGAACGTCGTCAACGCCAGTGTCGACCGCAACACCGTCGACGTGAAGGTGTTCTTCGGCGAAAACCGCAACGTGCTCTACGCGGTGATCGAAAAGCACGATTGAGAGCATCTGAGGTAGCCGCGCAGCGGCGGATAAAGGCAGCCAGCTTCAATTCGCTTCAGGCGATGCCAAGCGCTGACGCAATCCGTCGTGCTCGCTCCCTGCGGGAACGACGGATTTCATGGCGGCTGCCGCTGATTGCCAGCGTCAGGTCCCGTACTCGTCATGCCGCCGGTTCCAGGCATAGGGCTCTGTCTGCGGCCATCCCTGCGGTGAATCTTCCCAGGTCTCCTGGCGCCCATAGGGTGTCAGGTCCAGATAGGTCCAGAGGCTGCCGAGATATTCGACGCCGCGTGCGCCGTTGTAATAGGTGCGATAGATATTCGCGCCATCCCGCAGGAAAACGCTGACGCCGTGGCGTTCGCTGGTTCTGGACGGATCGTCCGGATCGGCCCGCGTCGCTCCCATGTCCTGATTGAAATCGCTGCCAAACGATGAGTACCAGTCGGGATGCTGCCACTCCATGCGCTGCTTGTATTTCTGCAGCTTCTCCAGCGGCGCACGCGAGATCAGGACGATAGACGTGTCGCGCGCGTTGAGATGCGCGGGATGGGTCATCGCATCCACCACCCAGGAACAGCCGTCGCAGCCCGCCTGCCAGTCGGGTCCGAACATGAAATGGTAGACGATCAGCTGGCGGCGTCCGGCGAACAGGTCGTTAAGGCTCACCGTCCCCGACAGTCCGACAAACGAATATTCCTTGTCGATCTTGACCATCGGCAGGCGGCGGCGCTGCGCGTTGAGTTCGTCGCGTGCGCGGGTGAGGACCTTTTCCCTGTCGATCTGTTGCTCGAGTGCCGACAGCCATTCATCTCTTGAGACGATCCTGGGTAGCATTTTCGAAGACTTCCTTTTGACGAGACCACGCCGACTGCCGCCTCGGCGTTGCGCTGCGATCCGAATTCGGGCGCTGGCCAGGAGCGGCGTGTTGCACTCGCCTGCAATATGTTATAAAAATATAACATGTCAAGAGAGCGCGAAGAAGACCTGGTTTTCAAGGCTTTGGCCCATCCGCGCCGGCGCGCTATGCTCGATCACCTGAAGGACGAGGCGCGCACCACGGGCATGTTGTGCGAAGCGTTCGCGGAGATGGACCGCTGCACCGTGATGTTGCATCTGAAGGTGCTGGAAGACGCCGGCCTGATCATTGTCCGGCGCGAAGGGCGCGAGCGCTGGAACCATCTCAACGCGCTGCCGATCAAGAGCATCCACGACCGCTGGATCAGCGGCTATGCCGCCCATGCGCTCACCATCCTCGACAGGCTCAGGACCGATTTGGAGGGCTCCGGCGCGCCAGGTGCAGCAAAGCTGGCATGAACCCGGTCAAAGGTCGTCCAGGCAAGGCTGTCCGACAAGGACCTGCGATAAAACAACAGCGGATCCGATCGCGCCCGCGCCATCGCCGCGAAGCTGCTAAGAAGGATTTCCCTGTGATTCTCCGCACTGCCGCTTCAGATGACCACTGCCGCCCTCGAAATCCTCAAGACCGTTTATGGCTATGATGCCTTCAGGGGCCCGCAGGCGGACATCGTCGGGCATGTCGTTGCCGGCAACAACGCTTTCGTGCTGATGCCGACGGGCGGCGGCAAGTCGCTCTGCTACCAGATCCCGGCCATCGTCCGTCCCGGCATGGGGCTCGTCGTGTCGCCGCTCCTGGCGCTGATGGCCGACCAGGTGACGGCGCTGCGGCAGGCCGGCGTGCGGGCGGCCGCGCTCAACTCCGACCTTGCGCTGGATGACCGCCGCGCGCTGTGGCGCGATATCCGCGCCGGTGCGCTCGACCTGCTCTACGTCGCGCCGGAAACCCTCCTGCGGCCGGACGTGCTGGAGCTGTTGGAAGGCGTGAAGCTGTCGCTGATCGCCATCGACGAGGCGCACTGCCTGTCGCAATGGGGGCACGATTTCCGTCCTTCCTATCGCCAGCTCGACGCGGTCGTGACGCGTTTTGCCGGCACACCGCGCATGGCGCTGACGGCGACGGCCGACGAGCCGACGCGCGCCGAGATCCTGTCGCATCTGGCCATCGACGAGAGCGATGCCTTTATCGCCGGTTTCGACCGCCCCAACATCCGCTACGCCATCGAGGAAAAGGACAATCCGCGCGCCCAGCTGAAGGAATTCCTCAAGCGCTACGAGGGTGAGAGCGGCATCGTCTACTGCCTGTCGAAGCGCCGCACCGAGGAGATCGCCGCCTGGCTGCAGGGCCTCGGCTACGATGCGCTCGCCTATCATGCCGGCATGGACAAGGCGGCGCGCGAGACCAACCAGATGCGCTTCCAGCATGGCGAGGCGGTCATCATGGTCGCCACCGTCGCCTTCGGCATGGGTATCGACAAGCCGGATGTGCGCTTCGTCGCCCATGTCGACCTGCCGGGCTCGATCGAGGCCTATTACCAGGAGACCGGCCGCGCCGGGCGCGACGGCCTGCCATCCGACACGCTGCTGCTCTACGGCTCCGAGGATATCGCGCTGCGCAGCCGCTTCATCGAGGAGTCGGAGGCGCCCGACCTGCGCAAGCGCATGGAGCGGCAGAAGCTCGATGCTTTGCTCGGCCTGGCCGAGACGGCGGGCTGCCGCCGGCAGGTTCTGTTGTCCTATTTCGGCGACCATTGCGAACCGTGCGGCAATTGCGACACCTGCGCGGCGCCGCCAAACGTATTTGATGGGACCATCGCGGCGCAGAAAGCGCTGTCATGCATCTACCGCACCGGCGAGCGTTTCGGGCAGGCCTATGTTGTCGACGTCTTGCTGGGTGCGGAAAACGAACGCATCGCCCAGTTCGGCCATGACAGGATTTCCACCTTCGGCATCGGCACCGAGCACGACAACCGCACATGGCGGGCGATCCTGCGCCAGCTGATCGCGCTGCGCCTCGTCGATGTTGACCTCGCCGGCCATGGCGGCCTGGCGATCGCGCCCGCCGGTCGCGACTTCCTGCGCGACAAGCCGACGCTGATGCTGCGCATGCCTGCGCCGCCGCGCGCCAGGCGCGGTAAGGTCGCACGCGGTAACGCGCAATCCGCCGTGCCCCAGGCCGACAATGACCTGTTCCAGGCGCTGCGGCAGAAGCGCACCGAACTCGCCCGCGCGCAGAACGTGCCGCCCTATGTGATCTTCCACGACAAGACCCTGATCGAGCTCGCCGCCGCCCGCCCGGCCTCGCGCACTGAGATGGCCGGTGTTCCCGGCGTCGGCGAAGCCAAGCTCGACCGCTACGGGCCGGCATTCCTGTCGGTGATCGCGGAGTTTGGGTGAGGGGCTCTATCTCCCCCGCGAGAAGATAGAAGATAACAGCGCTTCGCCTGCGCGAGGGAGAGTTAAGGCGCACCTGGCCTTTCGGCATACTCCAACGAGAATTGCGGTACAACTTCTCCGATACCGTGCTATGCGCGGCTTTGAACCGAGACCGCACCCATGACCGACGACACCATCCACCCCGCCCTTGCTTCCGCACTGGAAGCGAAGGGTTACCACCAGCTCACTCCGGTGCAGGCGGAGATGGCGAACGGAGGGCACGGTGAAGCCGACCTGCTGGTTTCGGCGCAGACCGGTTCGGGCAAGACGGTTGCCTTCGGCATCGCGATTGCCTCGACGCTGCTCGGCCGTGCCGAACGCTTCCCGCCAGCCGGCCAGCCGCTCGGCCTTGTGATTGCGCCGACGCGCGAGCTCGCCATCCAGGTGCAGCGCGAGCTGGACTGGCTCTACGCGGCGGCCGGCGTCAGGATCGCCACCTGCGTCGGCGGCATGGACATGCGCCGGGAACGCCGTGCGCTGGAAAGCGGCGCCCATCTCGTCGTCGGCACGCCGGGACGCCTGCGCGACCACATCTCCAAGGGCGCGCTCGATCTTGGCGCGCTGCGCGCCGTGGTGCTCGACGAAGCCGACGAGATGCTCGACCTCGGCTTCCGCGAAGACCTCGAATTCATCCTCGGCGCGGCACCCGAGGACCGGCGCACCTTGCTGTTTTCGGCGACGGTGCCGCGCGGCATCGCCGAACTCGCCCGCAACTTCCAGAAGGATGCGGTGCGCATCGCGGCGACCGCTTCCACCGAGCAGCATGCCGACATCGAATACCAGCTGATGCTGGTGCGGCGCGACGAGCGCGAACATGCCGTCATCAACACGCTGCTGGATTCCGACAGCGCCAGCGCGCTGGTGTTCTGCCACACGCGCGAAGCGGTGCGGCACCTGACCGCGCGGCTTGCCAATCGCGGCTTCTCCGTCGTCTCGCTGTCTGGCGAAATGGCGCAGTCGGAGCGTTCCAACGCGCTGCAGTCGATGCGTGACGGCCGCGCCCATGTCTGCGTGGCGACCGATGTCGCGGCGCGCGGCATCGACCTGCCTAACCTCGATCTCGTCATCCACGCCGACGTGCCGAGCAATCCGGCGACCCTGCTCCACCGCTCCGGCCGCACGGGGCGAGCCGGCCGCAAGGGCGTCTGCGTGCTCATCGTGCCTGAAACCAGGCGGGGCGCCGCGCAACGCGTGCTGGCGCTGGCCAAGCTGTCGGCCACCATGCGCGCCGCCCCGAGCATCGCCGAGATCGAGACCCGCTATCGCGCCCAGATCCTCGAAACGGTGCTTTCCGCAGCCGAGCCGGACGAGGTGGAAGCGGCCTTCGTGGCGGAACTGCTTGCCAAGGCAAGCCCGGAGCGCATCGCTGCCGCCTTCCTGCGCCAGCAGCTTTCCGCCCGTCCCGTGCCCGAGGACCTCTCGCCGCTGCCGGTGCACGACATGCAGGCGAGGAAGCCGAAGCGCGAAAGAGAAGGACGCGACCGGAACGAAGAACCGCGCGACGCCGAACCACGGCGCCCGGACATGGAGGGCGGCGTCTGGTTCACGCTGTCGCTCGGGCGCAAGCAGCGCGCCGACCCGAAATGGCTGCTGCCGATGATCTGCAGGGCCGGCGGCGTCTCCAAGCGCGATGTCGGTTCGATCCGCATCGACGACACGGAAACCCGCTTCGAGATCTCCGCCGACAAGGCGGCAGGCTTCATCGAGCAGCTCAAGCAACCCGGCAGCACCGAGCGCGGCATCGTCATCGCGCCGGCCGGGGAAGGGGGCGGAGCGTCATGGCGGGCCAAGCCGAAATTCGGCAAGGGCAAGCCGGATTTCGCCAAGGGCGCAAAGTTCGGCAAAGGCGGCAAGCCAGGAAAGAAACCCCACCGCGGCCAGGGCGCGCCCGGGGAATACAAGGGCAAGGGCAAGCCGAAGCGTCCGGGTTGAGGCGCCCTATCTCCCCCCTTGCGGGGGAGAAAGGATTTTCACGATCTTAGCGAGCACTCCCGAAGGGCGGCACAGCCAAGTCGTAGAAAATCCAGGAGAGGGGATATTCAGCTGAGGGGTTGCACTGAGAGAGCCCCTTGTCTTCGGAACGGGTTGCCTTGAAAGCGGCGCCCCCTCACGAAATGGCAAGCACCTCCAGTTCGCTCTGCCCGAACTGGACAAACTCGCCCACGGCTTTGCCCATCAGCGCAATGGCAACCGGTGAGCCGTGCGAGATCGAGGCCTGGGACGGGTTGGCCTCGTCGTCGCCAACGATGCGGAAGCTCTGGATGCGGTCGTCGTCACGTCTGAAGGTGACGCAGTGACCGAAGGCGACCACGTCATTGGAACCGGGCGCCGGCACAAGCTGCGCCGTGCGGACGCGCTCGGCATAGTAGCGCGTGTCGCGCACCGGCACGGCCGACTGCCGCCGCCTCTCATTGACATCTTCCAGCTGGCCGGCGGCCTCGAGCGCTTGTTGCGCCCGCGCCAGTTCTTCCTGCAGCATCTTCAGGCCTGCCTCGGTGACCAGGTTGATCCGGTCTGGAATCGGGCGCGGCGGCAGGATGGTTTCCGATGCGGCCTCGGCGCTTTCCTCCTTGGCAAATGCGACGCTCACTTGATTGGAACTCCCGGCTGACACTGTTGGCAGACCGATAACCCGGAGCCGACCGAAGCTGCAACAATCGTCTGGACCTTCACGTCGAGGAGAAGCCGCACAACGGTCCTCATCCTGAGGAGCGAGCCCGCATGTCGACTGAAAGTACGGCGCGGCCTTTCATGGGCGAGCCTCGAAGGACGCACCCAAGCGGCTCTTCATTCTCCAGCCTGCTCCGCAGAAGGATTGGGTTCCAAAACGACGAGGTTTGGATTTTGAGGTGCGCCCTTCGAGGCTCGCTTCGCGAGCACCTCAGGATGAGGACCGTTGGGCAGCCCTGAGCGAAAGCTGCTTGCGATGTCTTCGGTCTAGATGAGGGCCGTTGGGCCCCACAGCGAAAACTGTTCGTGCTCTCCCCGGTCCATATACTGAGGGAGATAGAGGCGCCTGCTTCGCAAGCGAGGCGCCCCTCGCTATCTTCACTGCCGCTCGGCAGCACTCTCTTCCCGCACCTTCTTGAATTCCGAACCATCGTGCCAGACCGGCCATTTGTTCGAGTTGGCGAGGTCCGAGCCCATCCGGTAGACAAGGTCGACATCCTCGGCGATGCCGGACAGGTCCCAGTCGGCGCTCCACTCATCGGCCGGCTGGTGATAACGCTCGGCGACGTATGTCTTGTACCAGGCTTCGCCGCCTGCCTTGCCGCCCTTGACCAGATCCCTTGCCCCATCCAACCCGAACGACATCGCAGGAACGCCGGCCTTGGCGAAGGAGAAATGGTCGGAGCGGTAGAACAGCCCGGCCTCCGGCTTCGGATCGGGCGTGAAGACGCGGTCCTCCGCCTTGGCATAGCTCGCGACATCGTCCTCCAGGCTGACGTCGCCATTGCCGAACGGGCTGATGTTCTTCGCCCGGCCGTTGGTGGTCAGCGCGTCGAAATTCAGCACCGCGGCGGTCTTCGGCAGCGGGTAGAGCGGGTTCGCGGCATAATACATCGACCCGAGCAGTCCGGTCTCTTCCGAGGTGACCGACAGGAACACGATCGAGCGCGTCGGCGGCGGGGCCTTGGCTTGCAGGCGTGCCACTTCCAGAAGGGCGGCAAGACCGGTGCCGTTGTCGACCGCGCCGTTGTAGATCTTGTCGCCTTTCGCGTCCGGCTCGCCGACGCCGAGATGGTCCCAATGCGCGGAATAGATCACCGCTTCATCCGCCTGCTTTTTGCCGGGCACGAAGCCGATCACATTGTTGGTGACGATCTTGTCGTGTCTGGCGTTGAAGGCGACCGAAAGCGCGGCACCTTCCAGGACGACGGGCGAGAAATCGCGCGTCTGCGCCTTGGCCTTCAGCGCGTCGAAATCCTGCCCGGCATTCTTGAACAGCTCGACCGCGACATCGTGCTGGATCCAGCCCTTGAGCGGAACATGCACCGCGGCCTTGTTGTCGCGGATGATGTCGAACTGATCGTCGGTGAACGAGTTCTTGACCGTCGCCCATCCATAGGCGGCCGGCGCGGTCTCGTGCACGATCAAGAGGCCAAGCGCGCCCTGGCGGGCTGCCTCCTCATATTTGTAGGTCCAGCGCCCGTAATAGGTCATGGCCTTGCCGCCGAAATCGCCCTTGCCGGCTTCGAAATCGGGATCGTTGATCAGCACGACGCCGATCTTGCCCTTCAGGTCGACACCCTTGAAATCGTCCCATTTGCGCTCGGGCGCGTTGACGCCATAGCCCAGGAAGACCAGCGGGGCGTTCTCGATGGCAATCCTGGTGTCGTCGGTCTGGGTGGGCAGGATCGCGATGTCCTCGCTTTGCTTCAAGGTTTTTGGTGGCTGCTTGCCCTCGCTCAGCGTTGCCGTCACCGGGCCCTCGAAGGAGGATTTGACCAGCGGCACCGCCTGCGTCCAGCCGCGCTTGCCGTCGTCGCCCTTGTCGCCGCCCGGCTGCAGGCCGGCCGCCTTGAACTGCTCGGACAGGTATTGAACAGTTTTCTTCTCGCCTTCGGTGGCGATGCCGCGTCCTTCGAATTCGTCCGAAGCCAGTATCTTCACGTGATTGGAAAGGCGCGCCTCATCCACCTTCTCCTGCGCCTGCACGTAACCCGCCGGGATGGCTGCGGATGCCATCGCCAGTATGAAAGCCGATCTGATGATTTTTGACATGGTGTCCTCGATGCGCTTCTCGCCAAGTGTCCCCAGCGCGCCGCCCATCGCAAAGCCATGCTTTCATCTTCATCGAGGTCAGTCGATAAAATAGGATTGGACCAGGCATTCGCCCCGCCCCGAGCGGGTCCGGATTTTGCCTATCCTCATCGTCCCGGCCACCCTGGAGCGTTTCCGCTTTTTGACGGAAACGTGGAAACGCTCTAACTCTTTGTTTTTATGCAATTCCGGACGGAAACCGTTACACACTTTTCCTGGAATTGCTCTATGAGACTGGGCTGATGAATCGATCGGAGAGACCGCGGATGAGTCATGGCGCCCAGAAAACCATAACCACCTGGTACGTCGATCCGGATGCGGAAGACCGCATGGCGGATGGCCACGCGCCGATCTGGCGCCACCTCATCGACGTGATGGTCGAACGCGATCTCGCGGAAAAAAGCGTGCTTGATTTCGGCTGCAACCAGGGCGGCCTATTGCGTCATCTCCATGCCATCAGGCCGTTCCGCAAGGCGCTCGGCATCGACATCGCGGAACAGTCGATTGCCAGGGCCGAGGGCCTGAAAGGCAACCTGCCGATCCAGCACGCCGTCGGCGCCACCCTCGAGGGCTGGGTCGAGGAGTTCGACCTGGCGATAAGCCACGAGGTCATCTACCTCGTCGAGGACATCGACGCCCATGCCGCGGATATCTTCAAGGCCCTGAAGCCTGACGGCGTCTATTACGCCGTCACCGGCTGCCACACCGACAATCCGCTCTGGCCGAAATGGCGCGAGCTGGTCGCCAAGCGAACCAACACCGTCGTGCAGGACCGTTCGATTTCCGATTACGGCCGCAGTTTCGCCAAAGCAGGTTTCGAGGTTTCAGGCCGCAAGCTCGAATATGACGGGTTCATCCCCTTCGTCGAGGATGGCTGGACGCCGGATTTCGCTGACGCTCTCGACTACTACACCCAGACCAAGATCGTCTTTCGACTCGTCAAGCGTCTCGGATAATCCGGGCAAGCTCGACGTCGAAATGCGGCGGCTTGTCAGGGGCGACCTCGACGAACCGGCCCTTCACCCGGAACGTCTTTTCGATGAGGCCGCTGTCGGCGAGCGCCCTAGGCTTGCCGTCGAAGCGCATCTTTCCCTTTTCGAGCAGCGAGATGCGGTCGCTGACGGCGATCGCCTGGTTGATGTCGTGGATCGCCATGACGACCGTCACGCCTTTCTCCCGGCTGAGGCGATGGACGAGATCCAGCACCTCGACCTGATAGCCGATATCGAGGAACGAGGTCGGTTCGTCGAGCAGAAGGATGCCGGCTTCCTGTGCAAGTGCTGCGGATATCCAGGCCCGCTGGCGTTCGCCGCCGGATAGCTCCTGCAGCGTCCGGTCCGCCAGGCTGGTCAGGCCCGTGCTTTCGAGCGCCCATTCGATGGCTTCTTCATCCCGGCGCGTATAGGAGCGGAACAGTCCGACATGGGGAAAGCGGCCCTGCCGTACGAGTTGCGCGATCGTCATCTCGTCGGGCGCGGCGGGTTGCTGCGGCAGGAAGGCAAGCTTCCTGGCAATGGTGCGCCGCGACATCGACGCCACCGGGGTTCCCTCGATCGCAGCGTGTCCGCCGGCGGGCGTTATGAGGCCGGCCAGCGCCTGTAGGGCGGTGCTCTTTCCAGAACCGTTCGGGCCGATCAGCGCCCGGATCTCGCCCTTCTGCAGCGACAGCTCAAAACCGTTCAGCGCCAGGTGCTGGCCATAACGAACCGACAGTTGCGAACAGGTCAGAGGCATGCGCTTTTCTCAAGGAGCCTTGCGGAGGAGGGCGAGCAGAACCGGTACGCCGAGCAGTGCAGTGATCACGCCGATCGGCACTTCCTCGGTGCCGCCGGCAAGGCGCCCGACGAGGTCGGCCAGCGTCACCACAATGGCGCCTGATGTGACTGTCATGGGAAGGACCAGCGGGAAATGCCGCCCGGCCAGGAACCGCGCCAGATGCGGCACGACCAGCCCGACGAAGACGATGGGACCAACCACGCCGACAGCGCTTGCCGCAAGTGCGCAGGAGACCAGAAGCAGTATGGAAAACTGCCGGCGATAAGCGAGACCAAACGAGCGGGCGACGGGCGCATCGAACTGCAGCAGCACCAGCGGGCGATAGATCAGCGGCAACACGGCCAGGCCCGCGATGGTGAACGGCAGCAGGAACAGCGCATGGTCCCATGTGCGCGCATAGAGGCTTCCCGAAATCCATTCCAGGATGATCTCGACGCGCGCCGACCCCCAACCTGCGATCAATCCGATCGCAACGGCGTGAAGCACCGCCCCGATGGCGATGCCGCAGAGCGTGATACGAAGCGGGCTGAGCTCGAACCGGAAGGCAAGCAGGTAGATGATGCCGCCGGCCGCCAGTCCGCCGACCATGCCGGCCACCGGCAGCCAGGCGATGGGGAGCTCGGCCACGGTGTTCGAGCCCGGATCGAAGATGTAGACGGTGAACAGCAGGAAGATGGTCACCGTCAGCGTCGCGCCTTGCGATACCCCGATCAGCGAGGGATCGGCGAGCGGGTTGCGCGTGATCGTCTGCAGGATCAGGCCGGCAACCGCCAGCTGGATCCCGGCAAGCATTCCGGTGGCGATGCGCGGCAGCCTGATCTCGACAATGATGGAATGTGCTTCCGGCGAGCCTCCCCCCGTCAAAACCGAGACCACGTCGGCGGCGGGAATGTCGACCACACCGAGGAATATCGCGGCGACCAGTGACAGCAGGACCAATGCTGCGGCGGCGGGCAGCAGCCAGGGATTAGCTTTGCCGGGTGTCCCGGAGACGGCCGTCATGGCTGCTGCGCCTTGAAGTCGAGCCGGCCGCGCTGGATGAGGTAGATGAAGATCGGTCCACCCAGCAGTGCCGTTATGATGCCGACAGGCAGTTCCTTCGGAATGGCGACGGTGCGGCCCGCCAGGTCGGCACAGGTGACGACCAGCGCTCCGATGGCGGCCGTGAGCGCGATTTCCAGCATCGTTCCCCTGGGGTGGAGAAGTCGTGCGATGTGCGGGGCGGCAAGCCCTACAAAGGCGACAGGACCGGCGATCGGGGCGACGCCGGCCACGGGCAGGATCGCGAGAATGAGCAGCACGGGCTTCCAGACGTTGAGCTGAAGCCCCATGCCCGCGGCGGCATGATCGCTCAGCGCGAACATGGCGACCACCCTGTGCAACGACAGCGCACTGGCCACGCCAAACACGACCCATGGCGCCATATGGGCGAGATGCGCCCAGGTCCGTCCCTGGAAGCCGCCAGACAGCCAGAACAGCAGCGCGGTGGATTGCGGCCCGGCCAAAAGCAGGACGTAGATTGTGATCGCACCCAGGAACAGCGACACGCTGATGCCCCCCAGCGCCAGGTGCAGCGGACGGCCATTGCCGCCGCGCGCCACCCAGAAGGTTACCGCGGCGGCGGCAAGCCCGCCAGCCAGTCCGATGAAGGGATAAGAGGCCGACGAAAGCCAGGGCAGGAACACAAAACAGGCCACGATCGGGGCGACGGCCCCGGCCGTGGCGCCGGTGATGCCCGGATCGGCGAGCGGATTGCGGGTGAGTGCCTGCAACACATAGCCCGATACGGCGAGGCCTGCGCCCGCCATTGCGGCTGCAAGGCTTCGGGGCAGTCTAAGCGTCCAGACGAGGATGGATTCGACCTTGCCGTCGGGCGCCCACAGCACGCGCAGGACATCGTGGAGAGACAAGGTCTTGGCGCCGGGCATCAGGCCCAGGAAGGTGACCAGCAGGGTCGCGGCGACGATCAAGCCAATGATTATGCCGGATTTCCGTGCGTCCATCGTCGTGGGATCGGCTCGTTAGTTCTGGGCCTCGGCCGGGATGATCCTGGCGGCTTCCGCTTTCACGTCAACCGCTGGGAACGCATCGGGATAGAGGTAGTGGGCAGCTTCGCGCAGAACGATCTCGCGGGCGATCGGGCCGTTCGTCTCCACCCACTGGTCGCCGACATAGAACACCCGCTTGTTCTTGACCGCCGAGAGCTCCTGCCAGATCGGATTGTTCTCATGCGGCCGGTCGGGGCCGGAATCGTAGATGAACAGGACCTGCGGGTCCTTCTCGAGCATGGTCTCGAGGCTGAGATCGATACCGAACTCGCCCCCCGGCGTCATCCTGCCGGCGATGTTGTCGCCGCCGATCGCTGCGACGATGGATGCCGCCGTATTCTCGGTGTGGAACGCGAAAGGTGTTTCGCCGCCCCACATGATCGCGAAGCGCGGGTGCACGTCCTTCGGCGCCCTGGCGGTGAAATCCGCCAGGTGGTCGCGGAATTCTTTGTTCAACTGGATGCCGCGTTCGGGATTGCCGAGGATCTTCGACAGCGCGGCGATCTCGCGGTCGCTGCCATCGAGCAGCTCCATGTTATAGGCGACGTAGGGCGCGATTTTTTCCAGCTGCGTTGCATTGCCGACCGTGTAGCGCCGGATGGCGACGATCAGGTCGGGCTTTGCGTCCGAAAGCAGTTCGAGGTTCGGTTTGGCGCGCTGGCCGATCTGCTTCATGTCCCTGGTCAGGCCGAGCAGGAAATCGGGCTGGCGTCCCGCCGTCATATAGGTGCTTGCCACGGGCTTGATGCCGAGGGCGAGCGCCACGTCATCCGCGAAATAGGAGATCGAGGCGATGCGCTTCGGCTGCGCCGGAACCGCCACGGCGACCCCGCGATCGTCGGTTATCGTGAGGGATTTATCCTGGGCTCCAGCGGGGCCGGCCATCACCACGGCCAGCAAGCCGAAGACAGTTGCCATCCTACGCGCATACGCCATCGCGATGTCCTCCGCATGAATACCGACATCGCTTTAGTCATTAAAGAGGAGTATCACAATCTACTTTAACGCGCCGTCGCGGTTAAATCGCAACGCATATCCGCCGGGGAGCCAGGCTCACGTCACCGTTTGCAGCACGGCTGCTGCGATGGTCTCCACGTCCGCTGGCAACCGTTTCGGTCGTTCAGGATCGTAAAGATCAAGCACCGTTACGGTCAGTTCGACCAATCCTTCGATATCGAGCAGCCTGGCACGCGGCGATATCTCGCCGAGCATCTGCTCGAGAACGTCTGCCTCGACCCGCTCTGCATCCAGTTCGGCCGCCTTGACGCTTTCTCGAAGAAGAAGCACCCGTGGCTGGGACGCGAGCCAGTCGTGGGCCTTCATGGCGCGTCTGATCTCCCGCAAGGGCCGGATCGCGATCTCTCGCCAGACGCGGCAGTTTCGGTCGAGCGCCTGGATTTGCTCGGGACCGGGAACGCGTCCGGATACGCCGCCATGCAGCACCGCCAGCATCAGCGGAATGTCCAGCCCATGGGCTTCCTGCAGTCGAAGACAGGCCGGAGCAACGCCGGGACGCGCATAGACGCCGAGCATGAAAGCCCAGAGATCGAGCGGCGCTTTGTCATTGTCGGCCTCTTTCACTGATTGGCCCCCAGACATGTCTGCCGAATATCCTCGTTCAGGTGGACTGCAGGCTTCTTTCTCATTCGGCGAGCAGCGTATCGCGAAGGTCCTCCTTGAGCCCGGCCCACCGCTTGACGGCGCCCGTATCGATGTCGAAGAGGTCGAGCGCCCGGGCAGTGGAATGGCTGACGATGTCGTTGACGCTCGTCGGCCTGGCATAGAAGGCCGGGACAGGCGGCATGATGATCGCGCCCATCTGCGTCAGACGCACCATCGTTTCCAGATGGCCCAGATGAAGAGGGGTTTCACGGACCATCAGGACAAGGCGGCGCCGTTCCTTGAGCACGACATCGGCGGCGCGGCTCATCAGGCTGGAGGTAACCCCGGTACTGATCTCCGACATGGTCTTCACCGAACAGGGGGCGACAAGCATCCCCATGGTGCGAAACGACCCCGAGGCGATCGTCGCGCCGACATCCGACACCGGATGGATCATGTCGGCACGCCCCTCGAGATCGGCCTTGTTCAGGCCGAGCTCCTGATGAAGCGTCAGCATGGCCGAGCGTGAGACGACGAGATGTGTCTCGACACCCGCGGAGCGGGTCATCTCCAGCGCCGAGAGACCGTACGCCGCTCCCGATGCGCCGGAGATGCCGATGATGAGTCGCCGCACCGTCATGACTACCGGTCCGGGAACCAGTCCTCGGGCCGAACCTGATCGGCCAGCCGAAGGCGCTTGCGTTCAAATTCGGCCTCGCGGCCCCAGGGCTTCGTCGCATCGACGAGAAGCCGGCCCCAATGGTCTTTCTGCTCGTCACGGTAGAAGGAAGGGGTCTCGGGGATGATCATAATGTCCTTGTCTGGACGGCAGCGGGTCAGGATGGCCCATTGCACATCATCCATGCTGTAGATGTTCACATCGGTATCGACGACGGTGATCTGCTTGGCCCAGATCGGTTCGGCACCGATTGTCGCCAGCATGACCTGGCGCGCATGGCCCTCGAACTGCGGCTCGATCTGCACGATCGCATGGTTGACGAAGGGCTGGCAGGTTACGTTGACGATGCCCGGCAGGGCGGCGCTGAGGCGCTGGTAGATGTTGGCCGACACCGAAAGCTCGAGCGTGAGCACTTCTTCGGGCGAGCCGCAAAGGATCGAGTGGAACAGCGCGTCCTTGCGCACGGTGACGCCGAGGACTTCGAACACGGCGTTGGGGCCGACCGGCACGTAGTAACCCATGAACTCGCCGAAGGGACCTTCCGGGCGCCGCTCGTTGGGCAGGAAGCGCCCTTCGATCACGACTTCGGTTTCGGCAGGCACCTCGAGGTCGATATGATTGCATTTGCGCATCGCGATCGGCCGCCCGCGCAGGCGCGCGGCCACTTCGAGTTCATCCACATCGTAGGGCAGCGGTGCTGCCGCGGTCAGGAAGGCATGTGCGGGTGGACCGATGAGCATGGCAGCCTCGAGCGGCTTGCCCATCTTCTCGGCCTTCTCGTGGTAGATCGTCAGATGATGACGCGGAGCCAGGCGGCAGCGCAGCTCACCGTCATTGACGTACATGGAACGATGGTAGGACAGGTTGCCGACCCCGGTCTCGGGGTCCCTGGCGATGAACATGGCCGAGGTGAAATAGGCAGCCCCGTCCTTGTCGGAATACGTTATGAGCGGCAGGTCCGAAAGCTTGACCTCCTCGTAGGGCGGCAGCTCCGTCGCGGGAACCAGCGGCTCCTTCAGCTCCGATGTGCCCAGCGAGGCGAGCTTGCTCCATTGGCGGCAGAAGTCGCCTGCATCGATGCCGATGATCTCGCCCAGGCGCTCGCGTGTGCTGTAGACGTTGGTGACGACGGGAAACCGGGTTCCTTTCACGTTCGTGAACAGCACCGGCTTGGCCCACTTCTTCTGCGCCAGCTGGGTGACCGCGGCAAGCTCATGGGCGGGATCGACCTCGCGGTCGACCCGCAATACATCGCCGCGTTCCTCAAGCTTGCGGACAAATTCTCTCATACCAACCTCCGGAAATCAGCGGCCCTTGCCGGGCGCGCTAAGAATGCGATTTGTGCGCGCTTCATGGGTCGACCGCAGACGATAGCGGTCGCCCGGGTAGATGAAGCGGCTGCGGGTGACTGGAATTCCGTCACGCCATGTCGATCGATCGAGCAGCAGGCAAGGCTGGCTCGCATCGATTTGCAGGAAGTTGCGCACATCCTCATCCGGACGGATTGCCCGGATGGTGTTGTCGATCGTCGTCACCGTGGTTTCGCGCAGCAGCCAGTTGTGCGGCGTGACGTTGGTGAAGTCCTGTTCGATGTAACCCGGCGCTTCCGCACCGTTGACGTAGCGATCCTCGAGCTGGATCGGCGTTCCATCTTCGAGATGAATGAGCCGCGAGAAGAAGACCACGTCCTCGGCCGACAGTTGCAGCATGTTGCGGCCGGGGCTGTCTTTCCCGAGGATCGAGTGTTGCAGGACCCGGCAGCTGTGGGCGCCGCCGGATACCGAGATCTCCTCCGTGATATCCGGCAGGCTGAAGATCGCGCATTGCATCCGCGGTCCGATGACGAACGTGCCGCGACCCTGGACGCGCACCAGCAGGCCATCAGTCTGCAGTTCGCGCAGCGCCCTGCGCACCGTCAGCCGCGAAGCCCCGAATTCGCCGGCGAGATCTCCCTCGGACGGGACCTGGAAGTTGGCGGGCCATTCTTCCGTTTCGATACGGCGATCGATGGCGGTCTTGATCTGCTCGTAGAGAGGTTGGTCGGTCACGCGCTTGTCCATTGTGATATCATTATCCTCTCGACAACTCTCATATCCATACCGTCAACATCAAGCCAAATCTTCTTCGATTTCAGCGATGAGAACCCGACATAGCGTAAATTTACACGTTCTCCATGCCTTTTTGCCGATTTTGTGCGGATTTCTGATATTTTTTGGCATTCGCGACATGGATAGTTGACATCGAAAAAAATATCAGATCACTTTTAAAGTGATATCACTATACGAGTAATTGCATCAGGTGGTGATGCCGAAGGCCGATCCACCCCGCGGAAAATCGCACGAAGGAGAGGTCATGCCGACCGACAGTCTGCCAAAACTATCCATGTATATCGGCGGCGAATGGGTAGCCCCTGCCTCGGGGGAATACATCGAAACCATAGATCCCTTCACCGCAAAGCCATGGGCGCTGGTGCCGCGCGGGAATGCCGTGGATGCCGACCGGGCCGTGCGTGCTGCCCATGAGGCCTTTACCAAGGGTCCCTGGCGCACCATGCACCCGAGCCTGCGTGGCCGCATCATCCAGCGCTTCGCCGAGTTGATCGAGGAAAATGCCGATACGCTCGCCGAGATCGAGGTGCGCGACAATGGCCGCCTTCTGGCCGAGATGCGGCACCAGATCCGTTACATCCCGCGCTGGTACCACTACTATGCGGGCCTTGCCGACAAGATCGAGGGCGCGGTTCACCCTTGCGACAAGAATGCTCTGAGTTTCTCGCGCCACGAACCGCTCGGCGTCTGCGTCGGCATCGTGCCGTGGAACGCGCCGCTCTTCCTTTTCTCGCTCAAGGCGGCGCCGGCTTTGGCGGCGGGTTGCACATTGGTGATGAAACCGGCCGAGTACACGTCGGCGACCGCGATCAAGCTGATGGAGCTGGTCGAGAAGGCAGGTTTCCCATCCGGCGTGATCAACGTGGTTACCGGCTATGGCCCGGAGGTGGGTGAACCACTGGTGACCCACGAACTCACACGCCACGTCGGGTTCACCGGCTCCACCAGGACCGGCGCGTATCTCTATTCACTAGCGGCAAAGGACATCAAGCGTGTCAGCCTGGAACTGGGCGGCAAGTCGCCGAACATCGTTTTCGACGATGCCAATCTCGACAACGCCGTTCGCGGTGTCGTGGGCGGCATCTTCGGCGCGGTCGGGCAGACCTGCATCGCCGGCTCGCGCCTTCTTTTGCACCGCAAGGTTCATGACCAGTTCCTCGACAAGCTCACGGCATTTACCAAGACCGCACGGATCGGTGACCCCAGGCATGCCGACACGCGCATCGGTCCGATCGCCAATTCGATGCAGTACGAGAAGGTGCTTGGCTATATCGACATCGCCGTCCAGGAAGGCGCCGATCTGGTTCTCGGAGGCAAGCGTCCCGACATCGCCGAATGCGAGGCGGGATACTTTGTGGAGCCGACGATCTTCGCCGGCGTCAACAACGAGATGCGCATCGCCCGCGAGGAAGTCTTCGGTCCGGTCCTTGCGGCGATCCCGTTCGATGAGCCGGAAGAAGCTGTTGCCATTGCAAATGACAGCGAGTTCGGCCTGGCCGCCGGCGTCTGGACCGCGGACATGCGCCGCGCGATCCTGATGTCCGAGCGTCTGGAAGCCGGCAGCGTGTGGGTCAACACCTATCGGGACGTATCCTACACAACCCCTTTCGGCGGCTACAAGAAGAGCGGTATCGGCCGCGAGAACGGCATCGAGGGGATTCGCGAGTTCTTGCAGACCAAGGCTGTCTGGCTCTCGACCGCGGAAGAGATTGCCAACCCCTTCGTCATCGGCTGATCGGCGAGGGGCCGGAGCAATGAAGAAGGTCCCGGCTGCAAGCCGGCAGGCGGGCCATAACAACAATGGGAGACTGGGAATGAAGAAGAACAATGAATGCCGGCGCGGCAGAACCGCAGCCGGATTTGCAATCGCCATCTCGGGATTGATGCTGACGGCTGGCGCCGTTCACGCCGAGGGCGCGGCCGACCTCCTGCCCAAGAAATACCGTGATGCCGGGGTCATCAACCTGGTGACGGATGCCAAGTATCCACCGTTCCAGTTCATCGACGATTCCGGGAAAATGGTCGGCTTCGAGGTCGATCTGTGGAACGCCATCGCAGAGCGGCTGAAAGTGAAGATGAACGTGACATCGGTGTCGTTCGACTCGATGATCCCGGGCGTTCAGTCCGGCCGCTGGGACGTCTCCATGGAAGGCATCACCGACAACGCGGAGCGGCAGGCGGTCGTAAGCTTCGTCGACTACGGCTATACGACGTCATCGGCCTATGTGCTTGAGACGAAAGGCGCGGATATCAACGACCATCTGGCACTATGCGGCCTGAAGGGCGCGGCGCAGAGTGGGACCGAATGGGTCGGAATGATCACGGCGGAGTTGGCCAAGGCGTGCACCGAAGCAGGAAAGCCCGCGCCCACGGTCTCCGAATTCGGAACGTCGGACGCAACGCTTCTATCCGTCTATTCCGGGCGCACCGACTTCGTGCTGACCTCCGCCGCATCCGCCCGGGAGATCCAGAAAGCAGCGCCGAACCCGGTGAAGGTGGTTCCAATGCCCATCCTGCCGCGCAAGCCGAGTGGAATTGCCTTCCGCAAGAATGAAGAAGACCTGGGCAAGGCACTGTTGGCCGCGCTCAAGGAGGTTCGTGCGGATGGCACCTATGAAAAGATCTATGCCACCTGGAGCGTCGAGCCCATGAAGATGGAGCACGAGCCCGGCATCAACCTTGAGACCATACCGGCGAAATAGCGTCGGCGGGCCGACGAGAATATCGTCGGCCCTTCTTATCGCACAACCAGTCGAGCGACCATGTCCATAGCCACGCAAGATGATCGAGTGTCGTCCGACCAGCCGGACGAACCAATGCTGACTTACGTCCCCGCCCGCGCATGGGGAACCCGCGCGGCCGCGGTCCTTCTATCGCTGGCGGTCGTCTATTTCCTGGTTTCCATTGGCGGAAACCCGAATTTCGGCTGGCCTGTCGTCGGCCAATATCTGTTCGATGCCCGTATCCTCTCCGGCCTCTCCCTCACGGTCTGGCTCACGCTCGTCACAATGGCCATCGGGGTCGTGCTAGGGACGATTTTCGCGGTCATGGCGATGTCCGGGAACACCGTGATTGCGACCGTGGCGAATACCTATATCTGGTTCTTCCGCGGCACGCCGGTGCTCGTCCAGCTGATCTTCTGGTACAATCTGGGAGCGCTGTTCCCCGAATTTTCCATCGGCATACCTTTCACCTCCTGGGGTGTGTCGGTACCCACCAACACGCTTATCTCGCCCATCACCGCAGCCGTGCTGGGGCTGGGCCTGAACGAGGGTGCCTACATGTCCGAGATCATCCGCAGCGGCCTGCTTGCGGTCGATCCCGGCCAGCGACAGGCCGCGACGTCGCTGGGCATGACCGCGCGAAAGGCGCTGTGGCGTATCGTGCTGCCGCAGGCCATGCCGGTGATCATCCCGCCGACAGGAAACCAGACGATCGGCATGTTGAAGACGTCGTCGCTGGTCAGCGTGATTTCGCTCTCGGACCTGCTTTACTCGGCCCAGACGATCTATTCGCGCACTTTCCAGACCATTCCGCTGCTGATCGTCGCCTGCCTGTGGTACCTGCTGGCAACGACCATCCTGAGCTGGCTGCAAAGCCGGATCGAACGCCACTTCGCCCGCTCGCGAAACGCATCGACATGATGCACTCCCTACCAGAGACCACAGCCATGCCTGATCCCATGATCGTGTTCGACCGGGTGTCCAAGAATTTCGGCGACCTGTCAGTCCTGCGCGACATCAGCCTCACAGTGTCGGCAGGCGAGGTCATCAGCCTGATCGGACCGTCCGGGTCCGGCAAATCGACGCTTCTTCGCTGCGTCAACCACCTCGAACGGATCGAAAGCGGCAGCATAACAGTGGATGGAGAGCTGATCGGCTACAGGCGCGTCGGCAATCTTGCCCACGAACTGCCCGAGAAACTGATTGCAAGGCAGCGCGCCCGCATCGCGATGGTCTTCCAGAATTTCAATCTGTTCGGCCACAGGACCGCGCTTGAAAATGTCATGGAAGCACCCGTTCATGTGCTGGGCATTCCGCGCCGCGAGGCCGAAGAGCAGGCGATCCAGCTGCTCACCCGGGTCGGGCTGTCCGACAAGCTGCACAACTACCCCCGCATGCTTTCCGGTGGGCAACAACAACGCGTGGCCATCGCCCGCGCGTTGGCCATGAAGCCGAAGGTCATCCTCTTCGACGAACCGACCAGCGCTCTCGATCCGGAACTGGTCGGCGAAGTGCTCGATGTGATGCGCGATCTCGCCTCGGATGGCATGACGATGATGGTCGTCACGCACGAAATGTCGTTCGCGCGCGAGGTCTGCCACCGCATCGCCTTCATGGAAGGGGGCAGGATCGTCGAATGCGGCAAGCCTGCCGAGGTCCTCGACAGCCCGGCTTTCGAACGCACCCGGGCGTTCCTTTCCAGGGTGCAGTGACACGGCATGTCGATCAGAACGCAGTCCACCCGCGACTGGGACGTTATCGTCATTGGCGGGGGTATCGTCGGATGCTCGGCGGCCTACTACGCTGCCAAGAACGGTATGCGCGTTCTGCTTGTGGAACGCGACGCGCCGGGATCGGCGCAGTCGGGTCGTAATCTGGGTTTTGTTCGCCAGCAGAACCGGGACTTCCGCGAACTTTCGTTGATGATCCGCGCCTTGCGGATCTGGGAAGGGATCGAAGCAGAGCTGGGGCGCAGCGTGGGATGGCAGCAGGGCGGTAACCTGTCGCTGGCATTCAGCGAAGCTGATCTTGTTTCCCGGCGCGGATGGCAACGGCGCGCGGCGGAGGAGTTTGGTCTCGATACGCGTATGCTGTCGGCAAGTGAAACCCATGCCCTGGTGCCACAGCTGGCGAGCGGCCGGGGTGTCGTCGGCGCGATGTACACGCCGACCGACGGCAAGGCCGAGCCAGCCCGCGCAACCCGTGCGTTTTTGGATGCCGCACTCGGACTGGGCGTGGCCGTCAGCTTCGGTGAATCCGTCAGCAGCATCGACGTGAGTGCCGGAAAAGTCTCCGGCATACGGATTGGTGACCGGTTCCACAGGGCAGGCACGGTCATCACCGCGGCAGGCGCTGGTAGCGCTGCGCTGTTGCGCAAGGTGGGATTGAACCTGCCGCAGGAATTCATACGCGCAACGGTCGCGCGGACCGTCGCCAGGCCCGGTGAGCGAATTGCCGCCTGCATATCGGGCCAGCAGACCGGTATCCGCCAGGACGTGAACGGGGCTTATGTGATTTCGGTGGCGGGCGGCGAATACGATCTGCGTCTGGATTCCTGGCGTCACATGCGCTGGTACGAGGCAACGCGAAAGTCCAATCCTGATGCGGCGCGCATAGACTATCTTGCTCCGATGAAGCGGCTGTGGCCGCGCAGGACGATCGCACCGCTGGCGGATTTCCCACCCAGCCGTGACCACCCGCAACCGGAGGCTTTTCGCGTCGAACAGGCGCGCCGCGAATTTGCCGATCTCTTTCCCGTGCTAGCCGATCTGGAGATCGAGACGTCCTGGGCCGGGATCATCGACGTCATGCCGGATATCGTTCCGGTTCTAGGAGGCGTCGACGGCGTATCGGGCCTGCTCGTTGCGACGGGGTTCAGCGGTCATGGCTTCGGCCCAGGCCCGATGGCTGGAAAGGTCCTTTCGGAACTGGCCGCGGGACGACAGTCGCCCGTCAACATATCGAGCCTCTCGCCAATGCGCTTCGAGAAAAAATAGCTTCATCTCAGGATCAGGAACAAACCGCTGACGAGAGCAAACACCAGCACGCCTAGACGCAGCGCCTTCGGGCTGATGATGTGGTGCGTCATGCGCGACAGTGCGCTTCCGACCAGAACTGCCGGCATCAGGTAGAGAGCGGCCAGGATCTGATGCGTCGCGATGCGGCCGGCGACGGCAAGCACGACCAGCGACATCGCTTCGCCGACGAAGAAACACACGGCAACCGTCGAACGCAGGATCGGACCCTTGGCGTGCTGGTAGAGCAGCGCCAGCGGCGGGCCGCCGATACCGGTGGCTGTTTCGGTCACGCCGGTGAACAGGCCGGCGCCCAGTGCGCTGCGATAGCCCGGCGAGAAAGGCGGCGCCAGCAGTGCGACGACCGCGGCCAGCAGGGTGAACCAACCCACCGCCTGATCGAGTTGTCCCGCCGAAAGCGCGGCGAGCAGCCAGAGCCCGAGGAATGTCCCGGCGAAGCGGCCGGCGGTGATCCATTTCGCGCCGGACCAGTCGACAGCGCCACGTTCATGCCAGGCGACGAGGAAGTTCAGGGGCAACATCAAAAGCAGCAGCGTCACCGGCAAAAGGTCGGGTTGCAGGATGCCCAGAACCGGCGCGAGGATGAGCGCGAAGCCGATGCCGACGGCGCCTTGCAGGAAGGCGGCGGCGAGCGTGATCGCGCTCAGAATGGCGAACAGGCCGAGGCTCATCGATAGTACCCCAGGGTCCGGTGCTGGTCCGACACCTTGTGCACTCGCTGGATCGGCGCTTTGGCGATTGCTGTGGCCGCGACTTCGCGGACTTCCGCCAGCAACGCCCTTGCGTCCCAATCCAGCGGCCATCCCTGCCAGAGCCTCAGGTGCCCGGCGGTAAACACCGCGTCGATCTGGTCGCGGTTGCCGTAGCGCACGAGTTCCCAGGTAAGATCGTGCGAAGGCGTGAATTCCGGCCGGTCGAGATCGACGAGCAGGAAATCGGCTGCAAGGCCCTCCTGGATCGCGCCTGTGGTCATTGCCAGGCCGGCCACGTCGGCTGCGCCCCGCGTTGCCCGGTCGAGCCAAAGCCAGCCGCCGCCGGAAGAGGAATCGCCGGCGGCCAGGCCGTAACAGGCACGCTGCAGGCCCTCCGCGGCATCAGTGAGCCTGAACCCGTCGGCGCGGGTGCCGTCTGTGCCGAGGCCGAAGCGGATGCCGAGCGCCGCCATCTGCAGCGCCGGTGCGGCGGCATTGCCCTTCCACAGGCTCGCCACCGGGTTGTAGGCGACAGCCGTGCCGCTGTCGCGCAGCAGGTTGAGTTCATGCGGCGTTACCAGGGTGGAATGCGCGATCAGCACATGCGGCCCCAGCGCGCCGACATGGGCGAGATGCTCGAGCGGCCGGCGCCCGTTCGCCACCAGCGAGCGTTCGACGGCGACCAGATGCTCGTTGACATGGGTCTGGAAGATGGCGCCCGCTTCCGCGGCCAGCCGGGAGATATCGGCCAGCATGCCATCGCTGGCGACTTCGGGGATGGAGATGGCGAGCGCGGGATGGACGAGCCCATCTGGTTCGTACGCGGCGAGATGGGCGGCGGCATTCTTCAGGATCGCGGCGCGATCCGCGACAACGGCGGTTCCGCCGAGATCGTTGCAGATGAAGCCGACGACGCTGCGCAGGCCGGTCTCGCGCGCGGCCCGGGCCAGCGCACCGATGTGGCCGGCCGAGCGGGTGCCCGCATCGACGGCCGTGGTGAAGCCGCCGCGCAGGCATTCGAACGCGGAAAGCTTCGCCGAAAGATAGACCATGCGTTCGTCGAGGCTGCCTTCGAGTGGCACCCAGATGCGGCGGAAGATCTCGGACGGTTCACCGAAGACGAGCGACTTGCCGAGCGATTGCGTCAGATGCGTGTGAGCATCGACGAAGCCCGGCATCAGAAGATGGTCGGGCAGGTCGACCGGAACCAGACCCGGATTGCGCCGGGTCACGATCTCGGTTTCATCCACTTCGGCGAAGCGCCCGTCGCGGACCACCACGGCCAACCCGCGCCTCGGCCCTTCGGGCAAAAGCACCTGTCCGGGCCGGAGCAGCAATTCGGTCCTGCCGTCGAGCGCATCACGCAAGGCAGTTGCTTGGGTAGTCACCTGGGTATTCTCCTTCATTCCGCCACGGCTTCGCGGCCGGCCTCCTTCGTTGAGGGATCAGCCTGTGCGGATGTCACCCCGAACATCGCATTGACGATGATGGCGGTGATGGTGCCGGCGGCGAGCCCGTTGCCGAGGATCATCTGCGTCCATTGCGGAAACTGGCTGTAGACGCCGGGAACGAGGATCGGCAGCAGACCCATCGAGAGTGCGGCCGCCAGCGTGACCATCGGCCCGTGTTCGCGCAGGTCGACGCGGCGCAACAGATCGATGCCGATCACGCCGATGATGGAAAACACGATCACCGCGGTTCCGCCGACCACCGGGCCGGGTAGCGCGGTCGCCAGGCGACCGACCGGCGCGAACAGCGCCATCAGCACCAGGATGGCGCCTGCGGTCGCGGTGACATAGCGCGACCTGACCCCGGTGGCGCGCACGATACCGACGTTCTCGCCGCTGGTTATGATGAGCGAGGTCCCGAACAGACCACCCAGCAGCGAGGCGACCGCGTCGCCGCGGATGGTCGAAGGCACGATGGCATGGGCATCGCCGCGGCGCCCGACGATGTCAGCCGTCGCGATGGTCTGGCCGGTGGCTTCGGCCATGGAGATGATGGAAAACACGATCAGCGGCAGCGCCGCGTAGAGGTCGAATTTCGGCATGCCGAACGGCATCAGCTGCGGCAGCGCGACCACCGGTCCATCCAGAACGCCGCTCACGTTCATATGGCCGAGCGCGAAGGCGAGCAGCGAGCCGGCGATGAGCCCGAGCATGACCGCAATGCGGCGCAAGGTGCCGGTGAACACGCGGGCGAAGATGACCGTGAGCACGATCGTCGCCAGCGCCAGCCCGACATTGACCGGATCGGCGAAGCCCTCGCTGCCCGGCTTGCCGGTGATCGTGCCGCCATAGATCCTGACCAGATTGATGGAAACGAGCAGGAGCATCGTTCCCACCACCACTGGCGGAAAATAACGCAGCAGCCGCCGGAAGACGGGCAGGGCGAGGAAATAGAAGATCGCGGTCAGGATCACGGCGCCGACGGCGGTCTGCACGTCCGTCGCTTGCGCGATCGCCAGGAAAATGGCGATCGGCGCGCCGCCGGGCACCATGATGAAAGGCAGCCGCGCGCCAAACCCGGCGGGACCGAAACTCTGCAGGATCGACCCCAATCCGCAGACCAGGAACGTCGCGCAGATCAGCGACGTCGTCACTGCGTCGGAAAAGTTCAGCGCCTTGCCGACCAGGAAGACGGCGGTGATCGGCGAGGCGGCCATCACCAGCACGTGCTGGAAACCGAAAAGCAGAAGGCTGCGCGCCGGCAGCGCCTCATCGACCGGATCCCCGGTCCAGGCATTTTGTTGTGTCATCGTTCCTCCTCCTCCCGGCACCTCCATGCCGGTATGCAAATCGTTTTGCATACCGTGTTCATATCACGTTTTGGCCAAGGTGCAAATCGTTTTGCATTGTGGAGGCGGGAGTGGTATCTCCAGAAGCGTGCAGGGGATGGGGTCGCGATGCCGGTGGACAGACAGAGATGAGCAAGCCGACCATCGTGCAGCTGGCGCAGGCTGCGGGCGTATCGCCCACCACCGTCTCGCACGCCTTCAGCGGCCGGCGTTATGTCGACCCCGACACCAAGGCGCGCATCGTCGCGCTTGCGCAGGAAATGGGCTACCGGGCCAACCCCACCGCGCGCCGCCTGCGCAGCGGCGGCGGCGGCTCCGTCGCGCTGGTTTCGTCGATGCCCTTCGCCGTGGCCGCCGGCCCGTCGCGGCTAGGCTTTCTCATGGAAATAGCAGCTTCGGCTGCGGTCACCGCGCTGTCGCGCAACACCACGCTGTGCCTGGTGCCGCCATTGGAGCGCGGCGCGCAGCTCGATGTGCTGGACGTCGACGGCGCCATCGTCGTGGAACCTGCGCTCGACGACAGCGTGCTGGATTTCTTTTTCGAAAGGGGCGTGCCGGTGGTCGCCATCGGCCGCGCACCGGGCAGGCCCAATCTGCCGGCCGTGGACCTGCGCAGCACCGAGACCGCCCGCCTGCTGCTCGATCACCTCGGCGAGGCAGGCCAACGTGTCGGCCTCATCACCGGCTTGCAGAGGCGTAATTCCTATATCGAGACGGAAGCCGCCTACGCTGCCTTCTGCGCCGAAAGAGGCTTCGCGCCGGCGGCCATGCGCATCGACGAGCGCGGCGGCGAGGAAGAAGCTGCTGTCGCCGTTGAGGCATTCCTGCGTCAAAACCCCGATATCGGCGCGCTTTGCGCGCCGGTCGACGCTTTCGCGGCCGGTGCGTTGCGCGCAGCCACCGCGCTCGGCCTTGCCGTTCCGGCCGATCTCAGGCTCGCCACCCGCTATGACGGCATGCGTGCCAGACTTGCCTCGCCGCAACTGACGGCGGTCAACCTGCATCTCGATCAGGTCGCCGAACAGGCCATCGACATGCTCATCGCCTTGATCGAAGGCAAAGCCCTGTCGCCAGAGCCGATTGCGCAGCCGCAACTCGTCGCAAGGGCGTCATCGGATCGCTCATCCGGCTAATTCTACGCCGAACCACGCATGATCAGCTTGGCTTCAAGCTGTTTGATCTCGGCATTGCCGGCGTCCGGGCCGCCGGCAATGCGGTTGAACAGCATGTCGACGCCGGTGGCGGCGATGCCCTGGTAGTCCTGCGCCACCGTGGTCAGCGGCGGGCAGGTGAAGCGGCTGAGCGGATGGTCGTCATGGCCGGCGACGCGCAGTTCGCAGCCGTCATCGCGGCCGACCGGCAGCTTGCGCTCGAAGGCCGCTGCAATCACCCCGAAAGCGAGGCGGTCGTTGGCGCACAGCACGGTGCGGGTCGGAAAGCCGCCGCCGTCCAGGATGCAGCCGGCCTCGCGATAGCCGAGTTCCTCGAACTCCCAACCCGTGGCCGAGGTCGGCAGCACGATCGGCTCGAAACCCAACCGCTCCATGGTGGCGACATAGGCTGCGCGGCGCTCCAGCGCGTTCTGGTTCACCGCCGGCATCTCCAGGAAACAGGGATGTTCGCCTGTGCGGCACAGATATTCGGTGATCATGCCCATGCTCTGCCGGTTGTCGGTGCCGACGAAGGACTGGTCGGCGTTGACCCGGTTGTCGAGGAAGACGATCGGCATGGTGCTGCCGAGGCTGGCCAGCAAGGTGGCGTCGGTCTCGAAGCCGAGCGGCGCCATCAGCACGCCGGCGATGTTGAGCGACATCAGCGTGCGCATCGCGCGCGCCTCCAGCTTGCGTTCGCCATGCGAGGACAGAACGATCGCCCAATAGCCTTCGGCCAGGCACCGCATTTCGATCTGGCGCACGACCTCGGCATAGAAGGGGTCGGAGATGTGCGGCACGATCACGCCGATGTTCTTCGGCTGCTTGCGGTTGAGGCTGACCGCGAAGATGTTGGGCCGGTAGTCATAGTCTTTGAGCGCCTTCTCGATGCGCGCCCTGGTCGATGGCTTCACGTTGTCGGGATTGTCGAAATACTTCGAGACCGTAGGACGCGACAGGCCTGTGGCCGCCGCGAATTCCTCCATGGTCCGGATTTTCTGCTCGCTCATGCTCGGCTTCCTGGCCTGTGGGCGCGCGCCCCGAACGGGATAAATCGATTTATTTCCATGCGTAAATTTATTTTTTCACCGAGGCAAGCCACAGGGCGTTCCGAAGCGATCGTTTCCTGTGCGATGCGGTTCAATTGACATGATAGTTGCCAGATTTATTGGTTTGTGCAAGTTTTTATCACGTGTAAAAAAATAAGTTGACACGTAGCAGATAGTGCGGCATCTGAATGGCGGCTCGGTTATCGGGCCGAAGTTCCTGCCCCGGAGGTGGCGGCCGACGATGGTCCGCAAGGCGGGAGGCGCTTCGTTCGCGTTCTAGTCAAAAACGGGCTGGCCGAAGCCGGCTCCATGGAGGAACTCATGTTTCGCAAAACGCTTGGCCGTATTCTCCTGTCGGGTGCCGCACTTGCCATGATGGCAGGCATCGCGTCCGCCGAGGGCGTCGGCGCCTCGCTGCTGACCCAGCAGCACCCGTTCTATATTTCGCTCGCCGACGCGATGAAGAAGGAGGCGGAAGCCGAGAAGGTGCCGCTTGAGATCGCCATCGCCAACCAGGACCTCTCCAAGCAGCTCGCCGATGTCGAGGATTTCATCACCAAGGGTGTGAGCGTCATCATCATCTCGCCGGTGGATTCCAAGGGCGTCAAGGCGGCCATCACCAAGGCCGAGAAGGCCGGCATCAAGGTCATCACCGTCGACGTGCCCGCCAACAATGTCGACGTCACCTCTTTCGTCGGCACCGACAATTTCGCCGGCGGCGAGAAGGCGGCCGAGCTGATGGCCAAGTCGATCGGCGGCAAGGGCAATGTCGCGGTCATCGACTATCCGACCGTGCAGTCGGTGGTCGACCGTGTCGAAGGCTTCAAGAAGGGCCTGGAGAAGCATCCCGAGGTCAAGATCGTGGCGATCCAGCCGGGCATCACCCGTCCCGAGGCGCTCGCCACCGCGCAGAACATGCTGCAGGCCAATCCCGACATCGTCGGCATCTTCGGTTTCGGCGATGATGCTGCCCTTGCCGCTGCCGCCGCGGTCAAGGCCGCCAAGCTCGAAGCCCAGGTCAAGGTGATCGGCTTCGACGGCATGGAAGAAGCCCGCAACGCCGTCAAGAACGACCCGGTGATGGTGGGCGTCATCGCCCAGTATCCGGACCAGATGGGCAAGGTCGCGGTGCAGACCGCAGCCAAGGTCATCAAGGGCGAGACGGTCGAGGCCAAGCAGCCGATCGTTCCGGGCGTCGTCACCAAGGACGGCGAGACCAAGTAAGACGACTTGCGCACGGCAAGCGGGAGGGCGCACGTCCCCCCGCGATCGGCCAGCCAAGACCCCAGCGCACTCGCATGCCCCGAAAGAAAGCGTTTCGCTCGCCGCATGATCGGCGGGCGGGCCGCGTGGTTATGGAGGAGCAATCCGTGACAGCCATCAGCCAGACGCCGCATGCCGCTGCCTTGAAGCCCGAGGGCGACGTGGTGCTCGAGATCCACGACATCGCCAAGTCCTTCGGCCCGGTCGCGGCGCTCAAGCGCATGAACCTGACCGTGCGGCGCGGGCGCGTGCACACGCTGCTCGGCGAGAACGGCGCCGGCAAGTCCACTTTGATGAAGATCCTCGCCGGGGTCTTCACGCCGACCTCCGGCAGCATCGTCCTGAACGGCAAGCCCTACACCCCGCGCAATCCGCGTGACGCCCGTGCGCACGGCATTTCCATCGTCTTCCAGGAACTCAGCCTCAGCCGCAACCTGTCGGTGGCTGAGAACATCTTCGCCAGCCATGAGCCGAGCCGCTTCGGCTTCATCCGCGACCGTGCGCTGAATGAAGCGGCCGAACGGCTCATCCGCGAACTCGGCCTGCCGGTCGATGTGCGCGCCAAGGTCGGCGACCTGTCGATCGCGCAGCGCCAGCTGGTCGAGATCGCCAAGGGTCTCAGCCTGCCGGCCGACGTCGTCATCCTCGACGAGCCGACTTCGTCGCTGTCCGACAGCGAGGCCGAGATCCTATTTTCCATCATCGAGCGGCTGAAAAGCCATGGCAAGGCGGTGATCTACATCTCCCATCGCATGGAAGAGATCATGCGGCTCTCCGACGACATCACCGTCATGCGCGACGGCGAATATGTGACGACGACTGAGAAGAGCGAGACCAGCATCGACAGGCTGATCACGCTGATGGTCGGCCGCGCCATGAACGACATCTATCCGCCGCGCGAGGCGCCGCGTCCGTCGCCG
Source organism: Mesorhizobium loti (assembly GCF_002858745.1). GTDB lineage: Bacteria > Pseudomonadota > Alphaproteobacteria > Rhizobiales > Rhizobiaceae > Mesorhizobium > Mesorhizobium loti_F. The sequence goes on from NZ_PJRO01000005.1 coordinate 129,509, forward strand.
GAAACGCAGCCGGTGCTGGCGACGAAGAAGCTCTCCTTTGCCGGCAAGTTCCGCGACGTCTCGATCGACGTCAGGCCCGGCGAGGTCGTCGGCCTGTTCGGACTGGTCGGGTCGGGCCGCTCCGACGTCATGAAGGCGCTGTTCGGCATGCTTGCGCCGCAAGGCGAGATCCTGCTCGACGGCAAGCCGGTCGCGTTCCGCTCGGCCACGCAGGCGATCCGCAGCGGCATCGCCTTCGTCACCGAAAACCGCAAGGAAGAAGGGCTGGTGCTGCTGCACAGCGTGGAGCGCAACATCAACATGGCGGGGCTCGGCCAGCTCTCCGGGCCGTTCGGCCTGATGCAGGCCTCCGCCGAGCGCGAGGCGGCGAGGGCCGAGGTCAAGCGCCTCGCCATCAAGACTGCTTCGATCGACACCAGCACCGGTTCGCTGAGCGGCGGCAACCAGCAGAAGATCGTTTTGGCCAAATGGCTGCAGATCAAGCCGCGCGTGCTGATCCTGGACGAGCCGACGCGCGGCGTCGATGTCGGCGCCAAGTTCGAGATCTACCGCATCATCCGCGAGCTCGCCGCCACCGGCACCGCGATCCTGATGGTCTCCTCCGAGCTTCCAGAGGTGTTGGGCCTCAGCGACCGCGTCGTGGTGATGCACGACAAATCCGTTGCCGCCGTGCTCGAAGCCGACGGCCTCACACCCGAAACCGTCATGACCTATGCAGCGGGGATACACGCATGAGCAGTGTTCGCGACATCCAGAAGAAGGCTGCCGACACCGAGGTCCGCCGTTCTTTCCTGGCTTCACCGACGGTGCGCCAGTATGGCGGCATCATCATTTCGCTGGCCGTGCTGTGCGTCGTGTTCTCGGTGATGAGCCCGCGCTTCCTGGCCTTCAACAATTTCATGAACATCATGCAGCAGGTCGCCGTCATCGCGGTCGCCGCCTACGGCATGACCTATGTCATCCTGCTCGGCGACATCGACCTGTCGATCGGCTCGATCATCGCCGTCTCCGGCATGGTGGCGGCGCAGGCCTTCGCCATGGGGTTCGGCTTTTTCCCGGCCGTGGCGCTGACGCTCGCCGCCGGTGCGCTGATGGGCGCGCTCAACGGCGCGCTGTCGGCCAAGCTGATGCTGCCGTCCTTCATCGTCACGGTGGCGACGATGGGCATCTATCGCGGCATGGTCAGCCTGCCGACCAACGGCGCCCCGGCCATGATCGAGAACGACACCTGGCTGGCCATCGGCGGCGAAAGCTTCCTCGGCATCCCGATCATCATCTGGATCATGGCCGTGCTGTTCGTAGTCAATCACATCATCCTGTCGAAGACGATCTTTGGGCGGCAGGTCTATCTCACCGGCGGCAACCGCGAAGCGGCGATCTATTCCGGCATCCGCGTCGACCGCATCAAGATCATCGTCTTCACCATCTCGGGCATGATGGCGGCGATCAGCGGCATGCTTTTGTCCTCGCGCCTGTCGTCGGCGCAGACCAATGCCGGCACCGGCTACGAGCTCGACGCCATCGCGGCGGTGGTGCTTGGCGGTACCTCGCTCGCCGGTGGTGTCGGCACCATCATCGGCACGATCCTTGGCGCGCTCATCATCGGCGTCATCAACAACGGCATGAACATGCTGTCGGTGCCTTATTTCTACCAGCTCATCGTCAAGGGCGCCGTCATCCTCATCGCCGTCTGGCTCGACGTGCGCAGCAAGTCGGCGCGGGCCTGATCGGCGGCAATTCCCGGCCAGCAATTATCGGAATGCAATCATGAAGAAGATCATCACCATCGGCGAGATCGTCGTCGAGATCATGGCCGTCGAGCCGGGGCACGGTTTCACCTCTGCCGTCGCGCTGGTCGGGCCCTTCGCTTCCGGCGCGCCGGCGATCTTCATCGACCAGGCCGCCAAGTTCGGCCAGCCCTGCGGCATCGTCTCGGCGGTCGGCAACGACGATTTCGGCGTGCTCAATGTCGAGCGCCTGCGCCACGACGGTGCCGACGTGTCGGCCATCGGCGTCCATCCGACGGCGGCCACCGGCAGCGCCTTCGTGCGCTACCGGCCGGACGGCAACCGCGACTTCATCTACAACATCCGCCACAGCGCCTGCAGCGCCATCGGCCTGACGCCGGAGGCCGAAAAGCTCGTCGACAGCGCCGACCATTTGCACGTCATGGGGTCCGCCCTGTTCTTCGACGGCATCGTGGCGGCGATCTTCGAGGCGACGCGGCGCATCAAGGCGAAGGGCGGCACCGTCTCCTTCGACCCGAACATCCGCAAGGAGATGCTCGACCTGCCCGGCATGCGCGCAGCACTCGCCCATGCGCTGGAAAACACCGACCTATTCATGCCGAGCGGCGCGGAGATCTTCCTGTTCACCAGGGCGACGGAAGAGGCGGCGGCCGTCGCCGAACTGCTCGATCGCGGCATCAAGGCCGTCGTCGTCAAGCGCGGCGCCGGAGGCGCCAGCTATTTCGACCGTTCCGGTGAAGTCTCCGCTCCGGCCTTCAGCGTCGAGGAGGTCGACCCGACCGGCGCCGGCGACAGCTTCGGCGCAGCCTTCGTCACCTGCTGGCTGCGCGGCATGGAGCCCGGCAAGGCGCTGACCATCGCCAACGCCACCGGCGCGCGCGCCGTCAGCGTCAAGGGGCCGATGGAGGGCACCTCCACCATGGCCGAGATCGAGACATTCCTGAACAGCCAAGGAGTTGCGGCATGAGCGCGACCAGCACACTCGCCGGCCTTCCGGCCCGCTTTGCCAAGGGTGAACGCGGCGGCATCACCTCGATCTGCTCGGCGCATCCGCTGGTCATCGAGGCCGCCCTGCTGGAAGGTATCGCCACCGGAGCCGACGTGCTGATCGAAGCCACCTGCAACCAGGTCAACCAGGAAGGCGGCTATACCGGCATGACGCCGGCGGATTTCCGTAGCTTCGTCGAGGACATCGCCGGGCGGCTCGGTTTAGACACAAGGCGCCTGATCCTCGGTGGCGACCATCTCGGTCCCAACCCCTGGAAACATCTGCCTGCCGAAGAAGCCATGCAGCGCGCCGACGTTATGATGGATGCGTTCGTCCGCGCCGGCTTCACCAAGATCCACCTCGACACCTCGATGGGCTGTCTTGGCGAGCCGGTTGCGCTGCCCGACGCGGTGACGGCTGAGCGCGCGGCGCGGCTGGCCAAGGTCGCGGAAACGGCGGCGGCCGAGGCCGGTTATGACCTGCCGGTCTACATCATCGGCACCGAGGTTCCGATCCCGGGCGGCGCGATGGAAGCGCTCGACCATCTGGAACTGACCACGCCGGCTGCCGCCATCGAGACCGTCGAGGTGCATCGCCGCGCCTTTGCCGCGCTGGGGCTCGAGGCAGCCTTCGCTCGCGCTATCGGCGTGGTGGTGCAGCCCGGCGTCGAGTTCGGCAACGAGAACGTCGTCGTCTATGACAGCGCCAAAGCCACTCAGCTCAGCGGTGTGCTCAGGCAGATGCCGCAATTCGTCTTCGAGGCGCATTCGACCGACTATCAGCCGCAGGAAGCGCTGGCGGCACTTGTCCATGACGGCTTCGCCATCCTCAAGGTCGGCCCCGGCCTCACCTTCGCGCTGCGCGAGGCCTTGTTTGGCCTCGACCAGATCGCCGCCTTCCTCGACCGCCTGCCGGAAGAGCAGACCCTGCGCGGCAAGATGGAGAAGCTGCTGCTGGCCGAGCCGAAGAACTGGGAGAAATATTACCATGGCGATGCCGACGACCTGCGCCTGCAGCGCCATTTCTCCTATAGCGACCGCATCCGTTACTACTGGCCGCACCCGCAAGCTTCTGCTGCGGTCGACGCCTTGCTCAAGCGGCTGGAAGGCCGCGTCATTCCCGAGACGCTGATCAGCCAGAACCTCGCTACGCTCTATCCCGCTGTTTCGGCCGGCAAGGTCGAGGCGACGCCACATGCCTTGATGGTCGAGGCGGTGCGCAATGTCGTGCGCGGCTACAACCGCGCGGCACTGTCGCGCGTCGAGGCATGATCTCCACGCGACAGGGTTCGATCGCAGTCTGATACCGGGGATTGCCATCCGCCAAAGGCTGCAACAGGCCCAGGCCCAATGGGGAGCGACGCGGAACAGGCGCCGCCCCACAACCCATCGACAGAGCGAAAAAACACTGTACGAATATTCGCGAGATGAATTTATCGCGCTTCGATCTGAATCTGCTCGTTGTTTTCGACGCTCTTATCCAGGAGCGGAGCGTCACCAAAGTTGGTGCGCGCATCGGACTGAGCCAGCCGGCGGTGAGCCACGCTCTCAATAAGCTGCGGCACCTGCTCAAGGACGAGTTGTTCGAACGCGGCGATGGCGGCATGCGGCCGACGCCGCGCGCGCTGGCGCTGGCCGGGCCGGTTCGGCAGATGCTGAGCCAGCTTCAGTCGGCGCTGGTACCACAGGTGTTCGAGCCGGCGACGGCCACGGACGCCTTCAATGTCGCGATCTACAATTATGCCTCGACCATGATCATGGCGCCGTTGGCCCAGCGCCTGCGCTCGGCGGCGCCGTCGGTTACCCTGCATATGCACACCAACGACGATCTCGGCTTCTTCGATCAGCTCGAAACAGGCGCGCTCGACCTGGTGATCGGCCCGGTGCGCGAGCTGCCGCCCGGCTTCCTTACCGAGGAACTGCTCGTTGACACTTATTGCGGGTTGGCGCGCGAAGACCACCCACTCTTCGACGCGCCGCTCACGCCACAGGTGCTGCGCAGCTTGCCTTGCGTCGGCATCGGGCCGCGCCGGGCCGCGGCAAGCGCCGTCGGCGAAGCGCTCGGCCGCAAGGGCGTCGAGCTGCAGACGGTCATGACCGTGCAGCACCTGTTCGCGGCAAGCGCGGTGTTGCGCCATACCGACCTGGTGACCTTCGTGCTGCGGCGGGTTGCGACCCGCCACGCCGACATCTATTCCGGCCTCGAAGGACTGCGGCCCTTCGAACTGCCTTTTGCGCTTGAGCCGGTTCCATGCCTGATGATCTGGCACCGTTATCTCACCAATCAACCGGCGCATGCCTGGCTTCGCCACCAGATCGCCGAATGCTTCAGCGAGACCGTATGATGGCTGAAACCGCACTCAGATCGGACACCGGCGCGGCGCCGGATTGGCGCATGACGGGACGGCCGCGACTGGCGCCCGGCCGGCGTGTCTATGCGGTCGGCGACGTCCATGGCCGCGCCGACCTGCTTGGCGTTCTCATAGCGCGCATCATGGCAGACCTTGCGCGGTTTCCCGTCGAGAGGCCGGAACTGGTGCTGCTCGGCGATTACATCAGCCGTGGTCCTGGCTCGGCCGCGGTGCTGGACTTTGCGATCGATGGCGTAGCTCGGCTGCCGCTCGCCACGGTCTGTCTCAAGGGCAATCACGAGGACCTGTTGCTGCGCTTCATGGACGGCGCCGACCTGTGGGCAGGTTCCGTCTGGTTGCGCTTCGGCGGCAAGGCCGTGCTCGCCGCCTATGGTGTCAAGCCGCCACAGGAGACGCCCGACGACCGGCAGCTTCCCGCGCTTGCCGACGCACTGCGCGCGGCGATGCCGCAGCGCCACCTCGATTTCCTGCGCGGCCTTGCCGTCTCGCTCGAGCGCGACGACTATCTGTTCGTGCATGGCGGACTGCGGCCCGGCGTGCCCGTCGCCGAACAGACGCCGCACGACATGATGTGGATCCGCGACGAATTCCTGACACATGCCGGGCTGTTCGAGCGCTTCGTCGTGCATGGACACACGCCCGCCGACCTGCCGCAGATCCACCGCAACCGGATCAATGTCGACACCAGAGCCTACGAGAGCGGCGTGCTGACGGCGGCCGTGCTCGAGGGGGGCGAATGCCGCTTCCTGGCCTCGCTGTAACCATCTGATTTTCTAATCTGGCCAAGTTTCATATTCGCATGGCGAATGTGGGCATTCGACCTTTTCATTTCTGCCGCACGATCTGGCGTCCTACAAAAATCATCACGGCGTCCGCTGATCGGGAGGATCGGCAGGGCGGACGTGCTGCGGCCGGCGCTTGCCTCGACCGCAGCCATTCGGCGCCAAAGGGGAGGGAGCGACCGTGAGCATCCAATACAAGCAGGAACTGCGCCGTACGTTACGGCTGATCGACCTCGTGCTTTACGGCATCGTCTTCATGAGCCCGATCGCGATCTTCGCGGTCTATGGTTTCGTCCGCGAGGCCTCGCAAGGCATGGTCGTACTGGCCTATCTGATCGGCTGCCTGGCGATGATCCTGACCGGCCTGAGCTACGCCGCCATGGCCAATGCGGTGCCGGTCGCGGGTTCCGTCTACCACTATGCGCGCAGCTCGATGGGGCAGGCATTTGGCTTCATCGCCGGCTGGGCGATCCTGCTCGACTATGTGCTGCTGCCGGCGCTAATGATCCTGCTGGGTGGGGTGGTGCTGAATTCGGCCATTCCCGCCATGCCTGTCGAGGCCTGGGTCGTGATCTTCCTGGCGATTTCCACCACGGTCAATCTGCTCGGCATCAAGATCACCACGCGGGCAGACATGATCATCGCCACGATACTGGTCGCGGTGGTGGCGCTGTTCGTCATATCGGGGTTGGCCGTGCTTTACGGCGGTGCCGGCGCTGGCGGGTTGACGCTCACGCCGCTGTTGCCGCCCGAAGGCGTCAGCATGGGCCTTGCCGTGGCGGGCGCTTCGGTGGCGGTGCTGACCTTCCTCGGCTTCGACGCGATCTCGACGCTGGCCGAGGAGGTGAGCGGCGGCGACAGCCGCGTGGTCGGCCGCGCCACCATCATCTGCCTGCTCATCATGGGTGGGCTCTATATTGCGGTCGGCTGGCTGCTGACCGACCTTTCCGCGGGCATGACGATCGAGGATGCCAGTGCGGCCGCTTTCAAGATCGTCGAGGCACGCGTGCCGTGGTTGGCACTGCCGGTGACGCTTGCCGTCGGGCTCGGCACCGGCATCGGCTCGTCGATCCCGCCGCAGGCGGCGGTGTCGCGCGTGCTTTACGCCATGGCCCGCGATCGCCAGCTTCCCGCGCCGCTGGCACTCATCCACAAGCGCTACCAGACACCCTACGTCGCGGTGCTGTTCATGGCGGTGGTGATGGCGGTGATCGCGCTCGGCTTCGTCTCTCACCTCGACACACTGCTGTCGCTGGTAAATTTTGGCGCGCTGGTCGCCTTCCTGTTCGTCAACGCCGCGGTGATCGTCTTTTATGGCGTGCAGCGCAAATCCAGGCAGATGGTTCGCCACTGGCTGCTTCCGGCGCTGGGCTTCTGCGTCATTGCCTATGTGCTGTCGGGGCTGAGCAGTTCGGCAATGACGCTCGGCGTCGTCTGGCTGGCGCTCGGCATCGCCTACTATCTCGTGCTGCGCTTTGCGCTCGGCCGCTCCGGCGACCTGGCGCTTGACAGCAAGACTGAATAACGCGCGTTGAGATCATAAAGGCATGCCGGGACAGGACGATCACTTGCAACCGACAGTCACTATTCTTCTGATTGGGACGGCCGACACCAAGGCCGAGGAACTGGCCTTCCTGCGCAGGGAGATCGAGGCTCTCGGACAGGCGACGCGCATCATGGATGTCGGCGTGCTGGGCAAGCCCGGCATTGCCCCCGACATCGACCATGATGCGGTGGCCGCCGCGGCCGGCATGACGCTTGCCGACATCGCGGCGCTTGGCGAGGAGAACCTCGCCATGCAGAAAATGGCGACGGGCGCGGCCGCGCTCGCCGCCGAACTGTCCGCGCGCGGCGAGATCGACGGCGTGCTGGTGATCGGCGGCACCATGGGCACCGATCTCGGTCTGGAGGTGGCCAAGGCGCTGCCGCTCGGCGTCGCCAAGCTGATCGTCTCCTCGGTGTCGTTCTCGCATATCATTCCGGCAGAGCGCATCGCGCCCGACCTGATGATGATCCTGTGGGCCGGCGGGCTGTGGGGGCTGAACACGGCCTGCAGCTCGGTGCTGCGCCAGGCTGCCGGCGCGACGGTGGGCGCAGCACTGGCCAACCGCGGCAAGGTGCGGTGGGAGCGTCCGGCCGTGGGCATCTCCTCGCTCGGCTCCTCCTGCCTGAAATATCTCGGCGCGCTGAAACCCGCGCTGGAGGCGCGCGGCTACGAGGTAATCGTCTTCCATACGGTCGGGCTGGGCGGGCAGGCGCTGGAGGCGCTCGCCGAGCAGGGGCGACTGGTCGCCGTGCTCGACCTGTCGCTGATCGAAGTCTCGAACCATGTGCTGGGCAGCGCCGTGTCTGCCGGGCCAACCAGGCTGGAGACGGCCGGCAGGCTCGGCATTCCGCAGATCGTCGCGCCCGGTGCGATCGACAGTGTCGACCATCGCCCCTGGGCGCCGATGTCGGCCGAAAACGCCGAAAAATTCTACGCCCACAACCGGCTGATCGGCGGCGCGCCGACAAGCAAGACCGACAAGCTGGCGATTGCCGGGGTGATTGCCGGCAAGCTCAATCAGGCGAGGGGACCGACGGCCTTCGTGCTGCCGCTGCACGGCGTCAACGAATGGGACCGGCCGGGCAATCCCATGCACGATCCGGAAGGCCATGCATCCTTCTGCGAAGCGATTGCCGGTCAACTCGGGCCGAATGTCGAACGCACCACGGTGGACGCCCACATCAACGACCGTGCCTTCAGCGACGCGGTGATGGAGACGTTCGACCGCTGGACGGCCGCGGGGCTGATCGCGCCCGGCCATAGCACAGCCGCCTAGAGCGTTTCCGTTCTTCACGGAAACGCGGGAACGTTCTAACTCTTTGTTTTTACGCAATTCCGGACGGAAAAACGCTACGCACTTTTCCTGGAATTGCTCGAAGGAACCAACCATGGATCAGCCGCTTCTCAACGACCTCTTCGCACTCGACCGCGCCCATGTGCTGCATCCCAACCATCCGGTGCACCAGGATATCGACTTCATCGTCAGCCGCGGCGAAGGCGTGCGGCTCTACGATACGACGGGGCGCAGCTTCATCGATGGCCGTTCGCAGCTCAACTGCGTCAATCTCGGCTATGGCTACCGGCGGCTGGTCGACGCGATCAAGGCACAGGCCGAGGAGTTGTCCTATCTCTCGATCTTCTACCAGTTCAGCCATCCGCAGGTGATCACCTGCGCGGCGCGGCTGGCGGCAAGCGCGCCGGGCGATCTCGACCACGTCCTGTTCACCTCCGGTGGATCGGAAGCGATGGAGGCAGCCCTTGCCATGGTGCGGCTCTACTGGTCGCGGCTCGGGCGCGCCAAGACCAAGATCATCTCGCGCTACAAGGGCTATCACGGCGGCACGGCGAGCGCGATGGCAGCGACCGGCATGGCGATGGGCGGCCAGACCTCGATCCAGCGGCTGATATCGGGGCACGTCCATATCCCGGCTCCCAACCTCTATCGTTCGGGCGCCGGCATGGACCCAGAAGCCTATGCAAAACTGGCGGCTGACCAGCTTGCCGAGGCGATCGAGCTCGAAGGCCCGGACAGCGTGGCGGCGTTCCTCGCCGAACCCATCATCGGTGTCGGCGGTTACGTGCCGCCGCCGCCCGGCTACTGGCCGCTGGTGCGCGAGATCTGCGACCGCTACGGCGTGCTGCTCATCCTCGATGAGGTGATGACGGGCTTTCATCGCACCGGGCCGCGTTTCGCCGCCGACAATTGGGGGCTGGTGCCGGACATTCTGGTGGCGGGAAAGGGCATCAATTCCTGCTATGTGCCGTGCGGTGCGGCGATCGTCAGCCGTCGCATCGTCGACGTGCTCGCCGGGGCGCGGTTGTCCGGCTTTACGCACTCTGGCCACCCGCTCGCCATGGCAGCCGCCAATGCGGCCTTCGACGCCTACGACCAAGACGGCATCGAAGACAATGTCGGCCGCATCCATCGCCTGATGATGGACCGGCTGCAGGGCGAATTCCTGGCGCTGCCGCATGTCGGCACGGTCGAAGGGCTCGGCCTGATGATCGGCCTGGAGCTGGTCGCCGAAAAGAAGGAGCGCACGCGCCTGCCCGACAAGGTGACGCAAGGTGTCGTTGGCAAGTCGCTCGACCAGGGGCTGATCATCCGCGCCCGTGACGGCCGTCTGGCGCTCTGCCCGCCGCTTGTCATCAGCGAAGCCGAGGCGAACGAGATGCTCGACATTCTCTTTCCGCTGATCAGGGACATGAACGCATGAAGCCGGAAATTGCCGAAGCCTTCGCCGAGGCGCTGAAGGAAAAGGACCGTTTTGTCGGCGGCGCGGCCTATATCGACGGCCGTTTCATGCCGCTGGCCGAGGCCGCCATCCCGATCGGCGACTGGGCCTACCGCCGCTCCGACGTGACCTATGACGTGGCCAGCGTCTGGAAGGGCAATTTCTTCCGGCTTGACGACCATATCGACCGCTTCCGGCGCTCGATGACGACCTGGCGCTTCACGCCGCAGGAAAGCGATGGCGACATCCGCGACATCGCGCTGGCCGTCGTCGCGCTGTCGCAGTTGCGTGACGCCTATGTCGGCATGGACTGCCTGCGCGGCAAGGCGAAGCTCGGTCTGCCCAGCCATCCGGCCAATGCGCGCAACTACATCGCCGTGTTCGCGCGGCCATTCGGCTGGCTGATCGCGCCGGAGGTACAGCTGCGTGGCGCGCATCTGATCATTGCCGCGACACCGCGCATTCCAGACAGTTCCGTCGACCCGCGGGTGAAGAACTTCCATTGGGGTGACCTCACCCAGGCGCTGTTCGAGGCGCATGACCGCGGCGCGGACGGCGCAATCCTGCTCGACCATCAGGGTTTCGTCACCGAGGGGCCAGGCTACAACGTCTTTGCGGTGCTGGACGGCACCGTGGTCGTGTCCGATCACGGCGCGCTGGAAGGCATCACGCGCCGCACCGTCATCGAGCTCTGCCAGGAACTGGGCATCCCGGTTGCGGTGCGCCTCTTCTCCGGCGACGAGTTGCGCGAGGCCGACGAGGTCTTCCTCTCCACCACCGCCGGCGGCATCATGCCGGCGGCCCGCCTCGACGATCGCATCCTCGGCAACGATCGGCCGGGGCCGGTCGCCTCGCGGCTGCGTGAAATCTTCTGGCTGCGCCGCGAAGCCGGCTGGCATGGCCTGCCGGTGAACTATCAGTTGCCGGTCCCGGCAGGTGTCGTACGAGGTTAGCGCTATCCGTCTGCGATGAGATCGGCTGCTGCCATCCGATCAGAACCTTACTGCGAGCCTTGCCGTCAGGCCGTTCTGCTCGACGCCGGATCCGAACTGGCCCTGATAGGCGATACCCAATGTTGCGCTGTCGCTCAGGTCGAGGTCGAGCCCGGCTTCGATGAGCGCGGAATCCCTGGCGATCGGCACACCTGCGATCGTGAAGGCACTGCCAGCCTGGAAGGCATGCGTGCTGGTCGGCACGACGTTGCCATAGGCATGGCGCCAGCCCAGCATGCCGCGCGCCGTCGCCCTCGCCGCGCCGAGCGCGAAGGCGGACGAAGCCCTGAGGCCAAGCGTTGTGAAGGTGGTATCGGTTGTTCCGCCATGGCTGGCGAGAGCCGCCGCGCCGCCCGTCTCCGTGAAGCCGTCCGTGCGCAGATTGACATAGGCGAGGTTGGCGAAGGGTTCCAAAGCGGCGATGGGCGTCTCAATGCGGTAGCCGAGTTCCCCGAAAGCCTGGAAGGTACCGGCGTCATTGTCGCTGCTCAGGCTGTCGGCGAAGCCGGGAATGGCGATCGAGCGGGACGTCTCGATGTCATGCCATGTGTAGGCAAGGCCCGAGCGAAAGCCGAGATTGCCACGCTGCGTGCCGGCATAGAGACCGAAATGGTAATTATCGCTCGCGCCCGACGCGCCTTCTGTGCTGAAACGGGTGTGGCTGTAGCCTGTCATGACCCCGAGGCGGACAGTGTCGCTGACCGACCCATCCAGACCAGTGAGGAAACCGCCGCTGGACGCATCGAGCGCGGCGGCATTGCCGTCGCCGTCAAAGCTCCCCCATGAGCCGAAGGCTGCGCCCCAGGCGGCGAAGCGGTCGGTAGCGGCTGGTGCCAGTGCCGGCCCGCCTTCGCCATAGGCCAGCACCGGTGTCGCAGGGGTTCCAGTCCCGTTGAATGCCGCGCGCAGGCGTTCGTTGATGGCGTCGCGCACGAAATGGCTGTCCTCGATCAGCACGGAGCTGGTCGACGCGTGGATTTCGCCCGAGAGGGCATCGAGCGCCTGGCGGGCGCTGTCTGCGTCTGGAACCGCGGCAACGGTATCGTAGACGGGATTGCCGCGGCCGGTGCTTTCCAGGCCATTGCCCGTGGTGCACTGGTTGCGTGTACGGGCGACGTCGCAGAATGCCGCCGCGTTGCGCGTGGCGTCGATATGGACCTTGCTGGCATCGTAGGCAAGCGCCAGGTTGACGAAGGGCATGTTCTGGGTGAGGGCGTTGAATGTACCGGTAACGCCGCCGTCGGCGCTGAGGATCGTCCAGCGGCTGCCCGGCGTATAGACACCACCGGCCTTGAGCGCATGCACCGTGCCGCCCTGGATCGTCGCGGTGCCGCTGGCGTGGATCAGGTCGCTTTGCAGCGCCGGATTGATCTCGGCTTCATAGATAGAGCCGGCAGCAAAAGTGATGTTGCCGTTGACCGTGAGCGTGCCGATCGAATTGCCCGGCGCGATCGTACCGCCGGAAGCGATCTTCACCATCGAGCCCGCGCCGGAGCCGACGGTGCCGTGGCCACCTAGCGTGCCGCCGGCCTGTACGTCGAACGAACCGCCCAGCATGCCATGCATTGCCTCGGAACCGACGATCAGACCGCCACCGGCAATCGTCGTGTTGCCGGCAAAGCTTGAACCGTTACCGTCATAAAGCAGCGTGCCGGTTCCGGTCTTGATCAACGCTCCGCTTCCGGCGAGCGCACTGTCATAGACAGCATTCGCTGTCTGTTCGAAGGTGAGCGATGCGCCGGCGGCGATATCGGCATTGCCGTCAAAGCGTCCGGCGGCGGTGGTGAGGCCGCCGGCTTCGATCGACCAGTCGAGGCCGGAGGGACCGGTGAGCCGGAGGTTGCCCGCACCCTGCTTGACCATGGTCCCCGCGATGCCGCTGAAGCTGCCGATATTGCCGGCAAAGCTGGCGTCGGTCGCCTGATCGAACACCACTGTGCCGCCATTGCCGATATGGCCCGAGATCGAACCGGTGTCGCCGATGAGCGTACCCTCGGCAACCAGCGTGTTGCCGTAGGCATTGTCGCCGTCAAGCCGCAAGGTCCCTGCGCCACGCTTGATGAGATCGCCGCCGCCAACGATGTTCTGGCCAAGCGTGAAGGTGTTGCCTTGGTCGGCGATGTCGAACCCGCCGCCGGAAGCGCCCCAGGTCATGTCGCGATCCGTGCCGGCGAAGCCGGTACCCGTGACCCGAAGAACGCCGCCATTGAAGCTCAGTCCGCCGGTTGCCGCGCCGAGATTGGTATCGGAAGAAACAGAAAGCGTGCCGCCGCTGATCGCCGTTCCGCCCCGATAATTGTTGTTGCCTGCCAGAACGAGCGTGCCGCCCTGTGTCTTGGTCAGGCCGCCGGTGCCGGCAATCGTCGTTGCGATATGGGCGGTCGCACCGGCCAGCACGCGGATTTCGCTGCCCGTATTGTCGACAACGAGAGAGCCGGCGCCTTCAAGCCGGTAGCCGCTGTCGACGAATTGCAGGCCCTTGAAGTTCTGCGCGCCATCGACCGCGATGGTGCCGCCGGAAAAGCCGCCCGGCTCGTTCTTGAACACGGCATGGTTGCCGGCCCAGTTGACAAGCACGGGGCTGCCCTGGTTCAGCCATTTCAGGCCGGTCGCGTTCCAGGTGCCGTCGCCACCCTGCCAGTGCTGCAGCGTGTCGTCGCCGTTCGCCCCGATGAGCAGGTCGACTTTGCCGTCGCCGGTCTGGATCTCGTAGATGGCGGGATCGGCAAGCGCCGGCGTGGTTCCCAGCGTCAGCCCAGCGCCGGAAAGCGTGCCGCCATAGGTCATCAGCCGGTAATAGCCGAAGCCGGCCGCACCGTCGGCGGGGTTGCCGCTCTGCGCCAGGTTCAGCGTGCCGTTGAGCGCTAGATTGCCGGTGACGGCGATGCTGTCGCTCATGCCGGGGGAGGCGGCGGATGCGCCCGGGCCGCCGAGTTCATAGTCGAGGATCGATCCGGCCGACAGGCTGAGATCGCCGTTCACCGTCAGCGTGCCCACCGAGTTGCCCGGCGCGATATGGCCGCCAGCCGCCACCGTCGTGGTGCCGACCGCACCCGATCCGGCCAGCGTTCCGCCGGCATATATCGTGGTCGTCCCACCGAGGGTGCCGTTCGCGCGCAGCGTTCCACCGTGGATGTTCGTCGTGCCCGAGTAGCCCGTGCTGTCGCCGGTCAGGCTGGTGACGCCGTTGTAGTGGTTGACCACGCCTTTTCCGCTTGTGTTGCTCATCAAAGCAGCAGCGAACTGGTAGCCGGTACCGGTATGATTGAAATTCAGGCTGGCGCTGTTTTCCCAGAAATGGACCGACGGGGTGTCGACCTGTCCGGCGGCAACGGCATTGGAGGGATCGGTGCTGGCGGCCCCGATATTCAACGACGCGGTGCCGGTTGGATTGACGGTTCCCAGATTTATCTGGCTGGATGCGGACAGGGATGCGCCATCGCTGACGGTCAATGAAGCGGATGCCCCATCACCATAGGAGCCGAGATAGACCGTTCCTGCTGTCAAAGCCGACCCCGGGCCCGTGACCGTGGCCTTGCTGTTCGTGCTGGAGGTGTCGTAGTTGCCCGTACCGAGGTAGAAGAATGAAACGTCTACCTTTCCCTGGTCTTCGATGGCCAGGTCGCCGTCGCCATACATGCCGACGACCATCAGGTTGCCCTCCAGGCTGGAGCCATTTCCGGTGACCTTGACGGCACCGGTATCGCCAGCGTTCAGGCCGATGTGGAAAGCATTCGCGACGACAAGCTTGCTCGCACCGCCGATGATCAACGTAGCGCCCGAACTGCCGCCGACAACGTCCTTCACCCCAATGGCGAGCACGGGTTGCCGCAATGTTGCGCCGTTGTCCAGTTTCAACGTCCCGGCGGACACATCCAGGGCCGCGGTCTCGACATCGCCTTGCAGCACCAGCGTGCCGTTTCCGCTTTTGGAAAAAATTCCGTTCTGATTGCTCCAGTTCTGCGCCAACGTGAGGGTGTTGCCGGCATCGGCGATGTCAAAACCGCCGCCGCTGTCACCCCAGACGATGGCGCGCGCCGTATTGGTGAGGGTGGTGCCGGTGACCTGCAGGATGCCGCCGTCGAAGGTCAGGCTGCCGGCGTTATCGCCAAGATTGGCGTTGGACGACACGGAAAGGGTACCTTTCTTCAGCACCCAGGGCGTCGTCGCCGCCGTGATGCCCGTGAGTGTCCAGGTGCCGGTGCCGGTCTTCTCGAACGTCTCGAAGCCGCGATATTGTCCCGATGCCTCGAAACCGGCAACATCAAGGGTACCGTTGGCAACGCCACCCAGCGCCAGCACATCGTCCGTGCCGGCGGTGGCGACGACCCCGCCATTGATGACCGAGCTGTTCCACAATTCGAGCCGGTTGGCGCCGCCGGTGAAGACGATGGCGTTGACCTCGGAGCCAGTGGCGCCACTGCCCCCCGAGATCGTACCGGAATTGACGACGGTGAGGTTCGAGCCGGAAATGCCGGTGCCGCCAGCGCCGCGGGTACCGGCAGTGCCGGGTCTCGAAGTGCTCACGCCGCCGCTGCCACCGTCGCCGCCGTCGCTTCCAGTAACCGTTCCCGTATTGATGATCGTCGCATTGGACGCGGCGATCCCCGAACCGCCATTGCCGCCATTGCCACCATCCCCGGCGCTGCCGTCGGCACCGCCGTTGCGGCCATCACCGCCATTGCCGCCGAGATTGCCGTTGCCGCCGGTGATCGTACCTTTGTTGGTCAGTGCGCCGCCGACAAGGGAGACGCCAACGCCTCCGTCACCGCCACTGCCGGCATTGCCGCCAGTGGGGTAACTAAAACCGCCGTCGCCACCCCGGCCGCCAAGGCCGCCATTGCCGCCGGTGATCGTGGCTTCGTTCGTGATCGCGTTGCCGGAAAAGGAGAGACCGGCGCCGCCGGCCCCGCCGTGGCCGCCGGCACCCGCGTCGCTGGTGGCAGCGCCGCCGTTGCCGCCATTGCCGCCGGTGATCGTGCTTTCATTCGTCATGGCATCGCCGGAAAAGGCGACGCCGCTGCCGCCGGCTCCCCCAGGACCACTGCTGCCGAAGACGCCCGTGCCGCTGCCGCCCCCCAGTCCGCCCCTGCCGCCAAGGAGCGCGCCTTGGTTCGTCAGCATGGCGCCGGAAAAGAACAGCCCGATGCCGCCATCGCCACCGCTGCCGCCTGTCGTGGTGTAGCCTCCTGAATGACCGGCACTGCCGCCGGCCCCGCCGTTGCCGCCCGTAATCGTTTGGGCGGCGTCGGTGCTGGCCGTCCCGCCACCGATGACATTGGCGCCATAGCCGCCAGCGCCACCACCACCGCCGGCGCCGGAATAATTGACATCGTCGCCGCCGGTTTGACCATCCAGTCCGTCGCCGCCCAAGGCATTGCCAGACGGCAGCACCGTGGCTCCATGCATACCGCCGTTACCACCGTTGCCTCCATAGCCGCTGCCGCCACCGCTGGTTCCGGCTACACCGAGACCACCGTTGCCGCCCAGGCCTCCTCCGGGGCCGCCGCCACCGCCGCCACCACCGGATGCTCCAAAAGTGCCGCCGTTGCCGGCAGTGGTCCCTTCACCGCCCTCCGGACTTTGGGCCGTGCCGCCGGCGCCGCCTTCATTTGAACCTGAACCCCTGCCGCCACGCCCACCGTCAGCCATCGAAGGGCCGGCAAGCGCCAGGATCAGCGCCAGCGTCGATGCGCCCGCCAGCATAGGCCTGGCAACACGCGAGCAGCGTCTGCGAACTGTCATGGAGTTCCCCCTCATGCGGCGCCGTCAAGGTAACGACCGCCGCCGGCCGAGACTGCGCGAAGCGCATCGGGCCCGGCATCGCTGCCGTGTCGGTTCGCTCCGCCACGCAAACCACCACGACGGTTGCGGCGCAGGATAAGGTGTCCTTTCCCGGCAATTCCACCGATCAATTCTGCTGAATTCTGACCAATTCTTGCAGCGCCGGATCGTGCTTGCCTGCCCGTCCAACTCCTGCAAGGTTCAGGGTTCGGCGCAGCGAAGATGCGGCTGGGAATCTCGATACGAATGCTCAAGGATGCTTGATCTCAAGACCGTTCTGGTCATCACCTTTGCCACTGCAAGCCTGCAGGCCGTCACCTGGTTGTTCGTCTGGCTGGCGTGGCGCCGCCTCTACGAACTCAAGTTCCTGGGGGCGGGCTTTGCTGCTATCGCCTTCGGGGTGCTGCTGATGATCGTGCGCGGCATCGAGCCCGCGCCCTGGGCGATCGTGCTCCACAACATGATCATCAAGCTCGGCCTCGTGTTGCTGGCCGAAGGGCTTGCCCGCTTCCTGGGGCAGCCGCGCTACACCTGGATCGGTGTCTCGCTGCTGGTTCTCCAACTCGTCGTCTGGAGTGCCGCGCTTGCCCTCGATCCGGCAAACATCGCCATCCGCATCCATTCATCGACCGTCTTCACGGTCGTGATCATGTCGATGATGTGCCTCGGCCTGCTGCGGGACCGCACGCAACCGGCGCTGCTGCGCTGGATCACGATCGGCGTGCTTGCCGAGTACATGGTCTCAAGCATTGTCCAGAGCGTCATCGAGTACCGGCTGCCTGTCGACTTTGAAAGCGCTTCGGTCCTGGCCGACCGCAACGCCTGGTATCTGCTGCAAGGCACGCTGTTCCTGATCGCGTTTTTTGCCTGCCTGCTTTTCATGGTCAATGCGCGGCTCTCCGCCGACCTGCGTGAGAAGAACGCCGCGCTGTCGCGCGAGGTGCGGCAACGGCGGCGGCTGGAAAGCCGGTTGAACGCCAGTCTCGATGCCGAACGTGCGCTTCGCGACGAGCAGGCGGATTTCATGCGCGTCGTCAGCCATGAGTTCCGTACCCCGCTCGCCATCATCCGCAATGCGGTCGATATGATCGGCCTTGTCGGCAACAAGTCGCCCGAAGCGACGAAGGAGCGGATCGCCGGTATTGGCGAGGCGCTCACCCGCCTGTTTTCGCTGATCGACCGTTTCATGGCCAATGATCGCGACAGCGGTTTTCAGCCGGAAATGACGCGCGTCGGGTCCCTGGTCGCGGATGTAAGGCTGCATTTCGACATGACCGGACGCGGCGAGCGCCTGGTCTTTGCGGTGGATGATGACACCGTTTCGCTCTTCGCCGATCCTGAAATGCTGGCAACCGTCCTGATCAACCTCATCGACAACGCCTTGAAATATTCGCCGGCTAATCAATCCGTTGAGGTCGACGTGCGCAAGCAGGATGGGAATGCAGTCATCCGCGTCCGCGATCATGGCATCGGCATTCCGCAGGCCGAGCTTCACAAGATCGGCAGGCGCTTCTTCAGGGCCTCCAACACGATGGCAGGAACCGGAACCGGGCTCGGTCTCTACTCTTCACGCAAACTGCTCGCCTATCACGGCGGCAAGCTGCAATTGCTTGCCAATGACGACCAGGGCATGACCGCGATCGTGAGACTACCCCTGACAAGCGAAGCGCCGGGCCCATCGTCGCTGGAGGAGCTGACGGCATGACGCATATTCTGATCGTCGAAGATGAATCCCGGCTGCGCAAGGATCTGGCCGACTTCCTGGAACTGACAGGTTTTACGGCTGAAGGCGTCGCCACGGCGCGCGACCTGCGCCAGGCACTTGAAGACGGCAGCTCGCCTGCCGTCATCATCCTGGATGTCGGGTTGCCGGATGGCAACGGCTTCGAGCTGGCCGTGGAAATCCGCAAGTCGCATGCCTGCGGCATCATCATGCTGACGGCGCTGGGCGATAGCGACGACCGCATCCGTGGCTTCGAGAGCGGCGCCGATATCTACCTGGTCAAGCACAGCACGCTGCGCGAGATCGAAGCCGCAATCCGCAGCCTGCTGCGACGAACGGGAGAGCAGCTTCCCTCCGCGAACGGCACCGGTGACCGGTGGGTGCTGGACGGCACCACCTGGGTGCTGACCGCACCCAATCACCGTTCGCTCAAGCTGACAGCGACCGAGTTCGCCTTCCTGAACGTGCTGTGCAATCGTCACGGCGAGATCTGCCATCGCGAGAGCCTGATGGAGATTGTTGCTCGCCCCAGGTCGAACTTCGACAACAGGCATCTCGACGCCATCGTCAGCCGGCTGCGGCGCAAGCTGGAGGACCACACCAGCCTGCCGGCTCCCATCAAGGTCGTCTATGGGGTCGGCTACACCTTCACGGCGGCCGCGGCGGTACAGTAGTGTCCGCCGGTTTTATCAGGTCGTTCATGCTCCTTTGTGGCAACGCGAAGCCAGAACGGTCGAAACCGCGCAGCCGGGTTTTGCCCAGGCCTTCCTCGAGGCGGAAGCCTGGGGATCGATCGCGGAGATGGCATGATCCACGAGGATGAACCGGTGGCGACGCCCTGCTACCTATCGCAAATGGACCGGGCGTTGAGCAGCCCGTAGCCGAAGACATCGTCCTTGCCGGTCTCGCCGAGATCTTCCGCCTGCGACATCAGCAGTTTTTGCACGTCGGCTTCCGGCGCCTGTGACCTGGCGAGCGCCATCGCGGCAGTGACGAAGGGAACGGCGAAGGATGTGCCGGATTTCGGACGGGCCCCGGCGACGGAGGCAGCCGCCCAGACGCCGACGCCGGGCGCGGCCAGGTCGATATAGTCGCCGCGATTTGCCCGGCGATAGGGTCTCTTCTCAAGGTCGACGGCCGTCACCGCGATCACCTTGTCATAGGCGGCCGGGAAAACGGCTTTTGCCTTTGGCCCGTCATTGCCGGCGGCAGCGACAAGGCCGATCTTCTTGCCGGCGGTCAGCTCGATCGCCTTGGCAAGCACGGCATTGTCCGGCCCCGACAGGCTCATGTTGAATTGCGCGGAAGCGTGTCCGAGGTCAGTTCCCCGATGACATATCCGTCGCTGCCGCGACGATGGCGCGTCGCAGCCAGATGTGCCGCGGCGCATCCTGCTGGCGCGCGTGCCAGGCGAGGCTCATCGTGAAGAGCCCGAGGTCGAGCGGCGGCGGCAACGCCACGAAGCGCCCCAGGGTGGCGGCCGCTCGCGCCAGGCTCGACGGCAGTGTCATGACGAGGTCGGAGCGAGCGGCGATCTCGGCGGCGGCAAAGAAATTCGGCACGCGCAGCTTCACCCGCCGCGTCTGCCCCATCCGCGCCAGCACCTCGTCGACCGGAGCCGGCCCGACGCCGGTGACGCTCACCACGATATGCTCCAGCGCCAGGAAGTGTTCGAGCGTGAGTTTTCGGCCAAGCGCCGGGTGCTGCGCCCGCATCAACGTCACCAGCTCTTCGTCATAGAGGCGCCGCCGCTGGATGCCGGCCGGCGCTTCGTCGATCAGCGCCACCATTGCATCAGCACCACCTTGCTCCAGCGCCTCGAACCCGTTGGTGCCGGGTGCTGCGATATCAAGATCGAGCAGGGGCGCCTCGCGGGCGAGGCGGAGAAGCTCACCGGGATATTGCTGGCTCAGGTATGAGCCGGCGCCTTTTCCTGTCCCGGTTCAGACCCGCCGGGCGAAATGTTCATAGGTGATCCGCCAGGCATCGCTGTCTGAAGCCCTTTCCTCGCCGATCCAGTGGAAGCTGTCGGCCGTGATCTCGGTGAAACGCCATCGTGTCTTCAGGCCGCGCGAGTCCTCGCCGATCTGGACGATGTCCTTGCCTTCGGCCCGCCCGATCTGGCGTGAATAATCCTGGTTGAGCGGATCGCTCCAGATGATGTGCCAGCCGTCGATCGCGGGATCGAAGACGCGCAAGGTCGTGCCGTACATGGTGGATGGCTCAGGACGCCGCGGCCGGATCCATATGTCCTGGATGGCGCGGCCCTCGAGCACCCAGCCGAAATGGATTTCTCCAGGGAGGTTCTCGATCGTACCGTCGTCGCTGTGGTGGAGCGTGTCCATCTCCCAACTGCCAACCAGCCAGCCATAGAGTGCCATGGCATCTGCCCGCTTCGCCGGTGGACCTTCAGCTCCGAGGGCGGCGAAGAATGGGGAAATGGTCATCGTCTGCTTCCTCCAAAGAAGGCAAGTGTCGCACAACCGTGCTGACACCTTTCCTTCAGGAGGGCACAAGATCGTTCCTGCTGGATGTTCCGGGTGGCCGCTCGGGATGCGGCGTCGCTTGGCGAGATCAAGAATGCAGCAACAGAGGCTG
The DNA here is from genome assembly GCF_002858745.1 of Mesorhizobium loti. GTDB lineage: Bacteria > Pseudomonadota > Alphaproteobacteria > Rhizobiales > Rhizobiaceae > Mesorhizobium > Mesorhizobium loti_F. Next base: position 150,776 of record NZ_PJRO01000005.1, read on the forward strand.
CCCCCTCCATATCATACATATGGCGCACAACCCTCTTGCTTCAAGACCCTGACCACGTCGTAGAAGGCTGGCCCCTTCACTCATTCCACGAGGTGGCATATGTCCGAACACGAGATCCTCATTGCCGGCGCCGGCCCAACCGGCCTGACGCTGGCAGGTGAGCTGGCGCTTGCCGGCGTCGACGTTGCGCTCGTCGAGCCGCGATTGACGATGGACCTGCCCGGCAGGCGCGCGGGTGGATTGCATGCGCGGTCGCTCGAACTGCTCGACCAGCGCGGCATCGTCGACCGGTTCCTCGCCGAGGGGCAGGCCTACCCCAATGTCGGCTTTCACATCGCGCTCGACATCGGCGATTTCCCGACCCGGCACAACTATCTGCTGGCACTGCGCCAGGAGCGCATCGAACGGCTGCTGGCGGATTGGGTCGAAGAGCTGGACGTGCCGGTCTATCGCGGCAGCGAAGTGCTGGACATTGTCCAGGCCGAAAACGGGGTCGAGGTTGCGACGGCGCAGGGCAAGACCATGCGGGCGGCATGGCTGGTGGGTTGCGACGGCGGGCGCAGCAGGATGCGAAAAGCAGCCGGCATCGCTTTTCCGGGCTGGGACGCTTCGACGAGCTGGCTGATCGCCGAGGTCAGGATGACCGAGCAGCCGGTGCTCGGTTTCCGCGAGACCGCCTCCGGCCGCCACGCCATGGCCATGCTGGACGACGGCGAAAGGGTGGGCGTGGTGCTTGCCGGGCAGGATCCGCGTGCCATCGGCGTGCCGTCGCTGGACGAACTCGCCACCGCGCTGACGGCGGCCTACGGCACTGATTTCGGTGTGCATGCGCCCACTGTCATATCCCGTTTTAGCGACGCGGCACGCCAGGCGGAAACCTACCGCAAGGGGCGTGTCCTGCTGGCCGGCGATGCCGCGCACATCCACTCGCCGATGGGCGGGCAAGGGCTCAATCTCGGTCTCCAGGATGCGGTCAATCTTGGCTGGAAGCTGGCCCGGGTCGCCAAGGGGATATCACCCGAAACGCTGCTCGACAGCTATCAGGCCGAGCGTCATCCGGTCGCGGCACGCGTGCTGCGCAACACCATTGCCCAGGGCGTATTGCGTTATCCCGGCGAGCGCATCGCGGTACTCGGCGAATTCGTCTCCGAGCTGCTGGCGATGAGCGAGCCGTGCAAGCACTTCGCTGCGATGATGAGTGGCCTCGATATCCGCTACGGGGCTGATGAAGGTCACCCGCTGCTCGGCCGCCGCATGCCCGATCTCGACATCGTCGTCGCCGAGGGGTCGACGCGTGTCTTCACGCTGCTGCACGATGCGCGGCCGGTGCTGCTCAACTTCGGCGAACCGCTTGCCATTGATGATTGGGCTGATCACGTGAAGCGGGTCGACGCGACGTTTGAAGGTACGTGCGAACTCCCCGTCATCGGCGCGGTCCCAGCGCCCGCCGCCATCCTGATCCGGCCAGACGGGCATGTCGCGTGGGTTGGAGATGGCGGTTCAGCAGGTCTCTCGGCTGCCCTCGGCGCCTGGTTCGATTGAACCACCCGCCGGAGCAATTCGGGTCTTGGCCTGCCTGCCGGCATGGCACCCTTGCCATGCCGGGCCCATCCGGCATGGCAAGCTCACGTCGGCCATGACGCGTTTCGCGAAGCCTGCCTATTTGCGGGCATCCAGCAGGGCGTTGACCTGGCTGACCTGCTCGGGCGACAGGGTGGACATGCCGAAGCTTGCGGCCAGTTTGGCTTCCGCGACCTCGAGTGCCTGCTGTTGGGCCGTCGGATCCTGAAGGGCGAGGGCCGCTTCGCGGCTCTTTTCGTAAGTGGCTATCCTGCCGACGGCCGAGTTCGGGCTGGCATGCGCACGCGCCTTTGCCGACGCATGCGCCGCATTCAAGGCGCCCAGCATGTTGGCGTCCTTGCCGAGCGACTTCGCATCGTTCTTCTCATGCGCCTCGGCGGACTTGCCGTGATCGGTGCTGTGGCCGTTGCCGCCGCTATTGCCTCCGCCATTGCCGTTGCCTCCGCCGTTGCCGCCCCCATTCTTGGCATATGCGGCACTGACAAGGCCGACATTACCGAGGTGGCCTAGCGATACGGTTCCGGCTGCCAGTCCGGCGCATGCCAATGCGGCGAGATATCGATTGCGTTTCATTGGAGACCTCCACGTGCCTTGCCCGCAATGCTTGCTTCCCGCCGTATTGGGGCGGATGTGTGGCTTGGATGGGGTCTGGAAAGATGCCTGCCTGCCTGGAAGTCAGATTTCAGGGTTTGACAGCAGCCACGCCCTGACCGCTGCCGCGGGCAATGGGAAGCGCGGCTTGCGTGGCGTGACCACATAATAGGCGCGGTCGCTCTCCATCGTGACCGCAAAAGCGTCGACGAGCCGTCCGGCGGCAAGGTCGGCGTCGACGAAACCGCGGCTTGCCAGCGCGATGCCCTGGCCGCCGAGCGCGGCGTCGATAGCCAGCGCGGTCTGGTTGAAGTGCAAGCCTCTGTTGCCGCCGGAGCCGGGTCGCCCGGACACCTTCTCGATGAACTCGGGCCAGCGGCTGTGCGCATCGTGCAGAAGCACGTAAGCATCGAGCCGGTTCGCCGACAGCGGCACTTTTGCGCCCGCCAGCAGCACCGGACTGCAGACGCCGACAAGTTCCTCCCGGAAGAGAAGGTCCGTGTGAAGTTGCGGGCCGACAGGTGCGGGGCCATAGCGCACGGCGATGTCGATGCCTTCCGGCTGGAAGCTGGAAATCCGGTCGGTGGCAACAATTCCAAGGCTCAGTTCCGGATGAAGGGCGGAAAAGCCGGGCAGGCGTGGCAGCAGCCATTTCGAGGCGAAGGTCGGGGTGACGCTGATGGAGAGGCGCACCGGCTGCGGCCGCAGCGCGGCCGTGCCTTCGACGATAAGCTCGAACGCGCGCCGGATGGTGCCGGCATAGGCGCGGCCCTGGTCGGTCAGCGCCAGCGTCCTCGGCAGCCGGTGGAACAGTTTCAGGCCTAGCGAATCCTCCAATCCGCGTACATGCTGCGCGACGGCTCCCTGCGTCACGCCCAGTTCTTCGGCGGCAAGCCGGAAGTTCAGGTGGCGGGCCGACGCCTCGAAGGCGCGCACGGCATTGAGCGAGGGAAGTTGGCCTGTTCGCATCCGGTAGTTTTTCTATTGGCAAAACATAAGGAAACTGGTTCGAATACCTCGGATAAAAAGCGTATCAGAACCAACCGGTTTTCGGAAGGAAGCACAATGACTGTAGAAAAAGTAGCGATTGTCACGGCTGGCGGCAGCGGCATGGGGGCGGCTGCGGCGAAGCGCCTGGCGAAGGACGGATACAAGGTCGCCATCCTGTCGTCTTCCGGAAAGGGCGAAGCCCTGGCGGCAGAACTCGGCGGCATCGGGGTGACCGGGTCCAACCAGTCGAACGACGATCTCAAGCGGCTGGTCGATGCTACCATGGAAAAATGGGGCCGCGTCGATGTGCTGGTGAACAGCGCCGGCCATGGCCCGCGTGCGCCGATCCTCGAGATCACCGACGAGCAGTGGCACCAGGGCATCGATGTCTACTTTATGAACGTCGTCCGCCCAGTCCGCCTGGTGGCTCCGATCATGCAGGCGCAGCGCAAGGGCTCGATCGTCAACATCTCGACAGCCTGGGTCGGCGAACCGTCGGCGATGTTCCCGACCTCCGCGGTCGCCCGGGCAGGCCTTGCCGTCTACACCAAGATCTTCACCGACACCTACGCCGCCGACAACATCCGCATGAACAACGTCCTGCCGGGCTGGATCGACAGCCTTCCGGCAACCGAGGAGCGCCGCGATAGCGTTCCCATGCAGCGCTACGGCACGAGCGACGAGATCGCCGCCGCGATCGCTTTCCTGGCGTCGGATGAGGCTTCCTACATCACCGGCCAGAGCCTGAAGGTCGACGGCGGCCTCATTCGTTCGGTTTGATCTGACTGTCGCACCCGTTCGCGATCGGTGAACGCCGTGTTCGCCGCGTCACGCTTGGCGCTGAGGGTCTGCCCGTGCGATGTTGCCGCATTGCCGGGAGTTTGCAGATGCCGATCCATCCGATCTTCACAGACCCTTCGGCGCACTGCGCCGGGGCCTGAGACATGGATCAGCTCTCCAATGGCATCCACCACGTCACGCTGATCACGCGCGACGTGCAGGCGAATGTCGATTTTTATGTCGGCTTCCTCGGCCTGCGCCTGGTCAAGCGCACCGGCGGTTATGAAGACGGCCAGCAATTGCACCTGTTCTACGGCGACGATCATGGCTCGCCCGGCTCGCTTGTCACTTTCCTGGTCTGGCAGGACGGCGCGCCGGGTCGCGCCGGCCTCGGCCAGGTTTCGGAGATCGCGTTTGCCGTGCCGGCAACAAGCATCGGCGGCTGGCTGGTGCGCGCGCTCGACAAGGGGGTGCCGGTGCAGGGACCCGTGCGCGAGTTCGGCGAACCTGTGCTCAGGCTGAAGGACCCCGACGGTTTCATCGTCAAGCTGGTCGGCGTGAGCGAAAATGCAACCGGTTCCGACGACGCGGTCGGCAGGCTGCGCGCGGTCACCATCCTTACCGGCGATGCCGAAGAGACAGCGGCTTTCGTGCGCCGTTTCGGCTACAAGCCGGGGCCGGTGGCCGAGAACATCCAACGCCTGCTGTCGAATGCCGATGCGATCGACGTGCGCAATGCGGCGGGTTATGTGCCGGGCATGCCGGGCACGGGCACCGCCGACCATGTCGCGTTCCGCGCTACGGATGTGGCGATCTTGCAGGACGTGGAAGCATCCCTGTCGAGGCTGAACTCGTCGCCGACGACGGTTCACGACCGCAAATATTTCACCTCGCTTTACGTCCGCGAGCCAGGCGGCACGCTGTTCGAACTGGCGACCGACGGACCGGGTTTTGCCATTGACGAAGCGCCGGACCGGCTGGGCGAGACCCTGTTCCTGCCACCACACGATGCCGCGCGCGCCGACGACCTGCGAGTGATGCTGCCGCAGTTCTCCATGCCTAGCGAGCCGCGGATGCCGCGGCGCGATCTGCCCTTCGCACATCGTTTCTTCACGCCGGACGATCCGGATGGAAGCACCTTCGTGCTGCTGCACGGGACCGGCGGCAGCGAGGCCGACCTGATGCCGCTGGCGCACCGCATTGCACCTCGCGCCACTCTGCTGGGCGTGCGCGGACGCAGCCACGAGGAAGGCATCGCCCGTTGGTTCCGGCGCATGTCGCCGAGGGTTTTTGACCAGGCCGACATCCGCTCAGAGGCCGAGGCCTTCGAGGCTTTCATGGAAGGCGCGATTTCAGGCTATGGCCTCAAGGCCGGGCGGATCACCTTCCTCGGCTATTCGAACGGCGCCAACTTCGCCGCCGCCGTCATGGGCCTGCATCCGGCGGTGATCCGCCGCGTCATCCTGCTCAGGGCCGTGCCGGTGCTCGATCCGTTGCCCGAGGCCGATCTGGCTGGAAACGAGGCCCTGGTGATCAGCGGCGAGCAGGATCCGTTCGGCGACGGCGCGCCGATGCTCGCCGAATGGCTCGAGGCGCATGGAGCCCGCACCGGACACCGCACGGTTGCCGCCGGCCATCAGCTGACCGTTGATGACGAGGCGATCGCGCGGGACTGGTTTACGGACCTGCAGCCTGCTTCCGGCTGACATCCGCCGCAGACTGCGGCGCCTACTTGATGCCCGCCCGCATGAAGCTTTGCACGAACTGGCGCTGGAACAGCAGGAAACCGATCAGCAGCGGCGCCGATGTCATCAACGCGGCGGCGGATATGATGCTCCACTGGACGCCCTGGTCAGGCGAGGCAAAGACTTGGAGCCCGACCGTCAACGGCCTTGTCGAGACCGAGTTGGTGACGACCAGCGGCCACAGCAAATTGTTCCAGTGGTAGCTCACCGAGACAAGGCCGTAGGCGACATAGATTGGGCGCGACAGCGGAACATAGACCTTGAGCAGGATGCCGAGCGGGCCGGCGCCCTCGACACGGGCAGCGTCGTCCAGTTCCTTCGGCACGGTCAGGAAAGCCTGGCGCAGCAGGAAGATGCCGAAAGCCGAGGCCATGTAGGGTAAGCCCATGGCCAGCACCGTATCGATGACGCCGAGCTTGACCATGGTGCGGTAGTTCTCGACCAGCAGAACTTCCGGCATGATCATCAGCTGCAGCAGCACCAGCATGAACACGATGGTCTTGCCGCGGAATTCGTAGCGGGCGAAGGCGTAGGCGGCGAGCGTGCAAATGACGAATTGCGAGGCCAGGATCACGGTGATCAGCACGAAGGTGTTGAGGAAATAACGCGCGAAGGGCGCGGCGTTCCAGGCATCGACGAAGTTGCCAAGCGTCAGCGGCGCGAACAGGTCGAAACGCACCTCGTATTCGGCGGCGTGGAATGCCATCCATACCGCGTAGAACAGCGGCAGCACCCACAGCGCCCCAAGCAGGTAGCAGCCAGCCAGTTCGACGGCACGCCAGAAGGATTGTCCGCGTGAATGGACGGGCTGGTCGGTAAGCGCGGTCAAGGTCATTTGTAGTGCACCTTGCGATCGAGGACGCCGAACTGGATGAAGGCGAGGGCGGCCAGCAGCGCCAGCAGCACCATGGTGAGGGCTGCCGCATAGCCGGTGTCCCAGAAGCGGAAGCCGGTCTGGTAGATGTAGTAGAGCAGCAGCGTGCTGGCGTTGTCAGGCCCGCCGCGGGTCAGCACGATGACATGGTCGATCAGCCGGAACGAATTGATGATGGCGTTGATCAGCACGAACAGCGTCGTCGGCATCAAAAGCGGAAACGTCACTCGCCTGAAGAAATACCAGCGGCTGGCGCCTTCCAGCGAGGCGGCCTCCGACAGCGATGGGCTGATCTGCTGCAGGGCAGCCAGATAGAAGATCATGAAGAAACCGGCTTCCTTCCAGACCGCCAGCACCATCAGGCTGCCCAGCGCCGTCGAAGGATCGCCCAGCCAGTTGGTCTCCGCGAAACCGAAAGGCGCCAGCACCCTGTCGATCAGGCCGTAGCCGGGCGTGTAGAAAAACAGCCAGATGTTGGCGACGGCGATCATCGGCAGCACCGTTGGCAGGAAGAACGACATCCTGAGCAGCGACTTGCCACGGATCGAGGAGTTGACGATCAGCGCCATCAAAAGGGAAAGCCCGATCGCTGCCGGCACCGTGCCGATCGCATAGATGGCGTTGTTCTTGAGCGCGGCCAGGAAGACCGGGTCGGCAAGCATGTTGGCATACTGATCGACACCTTTGAACTTCGCGGGCCGGGTGCCGCGTGGCGTCGAATAGAAGCTGTTGATGAAGGTCATCACCGCCGGCACATGGGTGAAGGCGGCAAGCAGCACGACGGCCGGCAGCAAAAGCAGCCATGCGGTGATCTGGTTCTTCGCACCTGTCACGAGGCACTCCTTGTCGACTATCGGGGCTGGCTGCCGGGCCGGGCGTTTACGATCGCTTCGCTGCGGGCGGCGCCGAAACGCCGCCCTGTTCAACGCTCAGCGATAATCCTGGAGGATGCGTTCGGCTTCCTGCTGTGCGGCTGCCAGGGCATCCGCCGGTGTCTTGGCACCGGTGAGTGCTGCCTCGATGGCGTCGTCGATGACGCGTGCGACGCGCTGGTTCTCATGCGTCGACAGTTCCGGAACCATGTGGGGGATCTGGTCGTGCGGGACGGCCGCGCCCGGAAATTCCTTCACATAGGCCTGCATTGCGTCCGTATTCCACGCATCATCGCGCGGGGCGATGTAACCGGTCTTGATGCTCCATTCCGCCGACTGGTCGGCCGAGGTCAGCCATTTGACGAACTGGAACGCCGCTTCCTGCTTCTCAGGCGCCGTGCCGTTGAAGATGTAGAGATTGCCGCCGCTGGTCGGCGCACCGCGCTTCTTGTGTTCCGGCAGCATCTGCACACCAAAGGGGAACGGCGCGTTGGTCTTCACATTGGTCAGGTTGCCGCTTGTCGTGGTGAACATGGCCGCGCGGCCCTCGAAGAAGTCCTTCGGGTTGGTCGCCCATTCGATCACGCCGGGTTTCATGACCTTGTGCTTCAGCGCGAGATCGGTCCAGTATTGCAGCGCTTCGACCACTTCCGGCGCATCGAAATAGGTCTTGTCCCCCGTCGGCTCGGCGATGGTGCCGCCGTTCTGCGCGACATAACCCTGCAGCAGCCAGTAGGAGGTCAGCGATGACGGCACCTGCATGCCCCAACGCGTGACATTGCCGTTGGTGTCGCGCCTGGTCAGCCTGGTGGCGAAGTCGACGACCTCTTCCCAGTTCTGCGGGCCGGCGTCTGGATTGAGGCCTGCCTCCTTGAAAGCGTCCTTGTTCCAGAAGAACACGGTGGTGCCGCGCTGGAACGGGATGCCCCAGGTCTTGGCGTCGCTCTGGCTGTTGGTCATGAAGACAGGCGAGAAGCCCTTCAGCCAGGCCTTGTCCTCGTCGGTCTTGATGAAGCCGTCGAGCGGTGCGATCGCGCCTTCGTCGATCAGCGTGAACAGGTCCGCCGACAGCATCACCGCCACTTCCGGCGGTTGGCCGGCCTTGTAGGCGGCAAGCGATTTGCTGATCGTTTCGGAATAGGTGCCGGAATAGATCGCCTTCACCTTGATGTCGGGATGGCTGGCCTCGAAGCGGCTGATCAGGTCATCGACGATCTTGGTGACGGGCCCGCCGATCGCCACGGGATAATAGAAGTTGACTTCGACCGGTGCGGCCTGCGCTGCACCGAACGTGAAGGTGGTGCCGAGCAGGATGGTGCCCAGCCAGTTGCCGTAATGGGTCCGCATCGTTTCCTCCGGTTTTGATGCTTGTTGTTATTTGTGTGCGAGCGCTTCGTCAGGTCGCGACGCGCAATGCCGGTTCCGCCTGCCGCACCAGCACCTTGCGCTCGACCCGTTGGCTTTGCGCTTCGTCGAAGATGTGCATGGCTTCGGGCAGCCAGCCGAGCCGGACCGTGTCGCCGACCGTGTGGCGGCGGATGCCTTCGACCCGCACCAGCAGCAGCTGGTCGCCCACGGCACATTCCAGGATGCTGTCGGCGCCGTGATATTCGATGCTGCGGATCGTGGCGGGTACGATGCCCTCGCGCTCGATGCGGATTTCTTCCGGCCGCAGCCCGAGCAGCAGCCCGTCGCCGCTTCCTTCTACCAGGGCCGGTCCTTGTGAGCCCTTGACGATGGCGCCGCCCTTGCCGTTGGCGAGCGCGATCAGGTTCATCGGCGGCGTGCCGATGAAGCGCGCTGCGAACGAAGTCGCCGGCTTCAGGTAGAGATCGACCGGAGCCGCCTTCTGCTCGATGCTGCCGCCGCGCATCAGGATGACCTGGTCGGCCAGGCTCATCGCCTCGATCTGGTCATGCGTCACATAGACCATCGTCATGTTGAGCGACTGCTGGATGGAACGGATTTCCTTGCGCATCTCGTGACGCAACTGCGCGTCGAGATTGGAGAGCGGCTCGTCCATGAGGCAGATCGGCGCCTCGGCGACGATCGCCCTTCCAAGCGCTACCCGTTGCTGCTGGCCGCCGGAAAGCTGCGAGGGCTTGCGTTCCAGCAAGGCGCCCAGCCCGAGAATGTCGGCCGCTTTCCTGAGCCGCCGCGTCCGCTCCGCGGCCGGGACGCGCCTGACCTTGAGGCCGAACAGGATGTTTTCGGCAACGGAGAGGTGCGGGAACAGCGCGTAATTCTGGAACACCATCGCCAGGCCGCGCCTGGCGGGCGGCGCGGTGGTGACGTCCCTGCCGCCGATCAGGATCTGACCGGAGGTGGCGGCGTCGAGGCCGGCGATCAGCCTGAGCGTTGTCGACTTGCCACAGCCGGATGGCCCCAGCAGCACGGTGAGCGTGCCGGGCGCGACAGTGAAGCTGACGTCCCTGACCGCATCGAAGGTCGCCCATCGCTTGTGGAGATTCTTGATCTCGATGCCGGACATCGTCACGCCTCCCTCTTTGCGTGCCTGGCCACCCATGGCCAATAAGGCGGGCGGTTTGTGACGCCAGTCAATCAGTATTGAACTATTTCTTCATCGTCAATACAATTGTACAAATCCGGAGGAGAGCTCCTGGACCCGCCTGTTCCATTCGCCGATACGAGAGACCCCATGAACCCCATTCGCATCCTGCAACTGTCCGACACCCACCTTTCGCCGCGCACACAACGTTTCCACGAAAACAACGAGATGATGATTGACGTGCTCAAGGCATCCGATCATGACCTCATCATCCACACCGGCGACATCTCGCTGGATGGCATCCGCTTCGAGGAGGATTACCCTTTCTGTCGCGAGTTCCTCAGCCGCGCGGGCAAGACCATCCACTATCTGCCCGGCAACCACGATGTCGGCGACAACCCGCGCCTGTCGCAGCCGGAGACGGTGATGGGCAGCGCCATCAGCCCGACGCGGCTCGATCGCTACAGGCGCTATTATGGTGACGACAAATGGGTCGTCGACAGCGGCAACTGGCGGCTGCTCGGCATCAATTCGCTGCGCATCGGCTCGGGCCTGGATGGCGAACAGCAGCAATATGAATGGATCGAAAGCCAGCTCGCCATGCTTGGTGACAGGCACCTGGCGCTCTTCACCCACCAGCCGCTGTTCGTCGACACGCCGGAAAACACCGAGCTGACCTACTGGACCGTCGACCCGGTCGGCCGCGGCAACCTGGCCGGACTGATCGAGCATCCGCGCTTGCGGCTGATTGCCAGTGGTCACCTGCATCAGCAGCGCTCGCGCAGCTACGGCGACATCCAGCTCGAATGGTGTTCCTCGATCGCCTTCACGACGCGTGAGGAGCTGGTGCCGGAAATGGGCGGCACCCGCCAGGTCGGCTATCTCGAGCATGTCCTGCACGACGACGGGCGCGTGCAGACGAAGCCGCTGGCGCTGCCGGATTTCGTCAACAGCTATCTCGATGACTGCCTGCTGGAGGTCTACCCGAAATACTGAGCAATGTGGCGGGAGGAGCCGCCGCTCCTCCCTTTGTTGCTGTTCAGGCTGAAACGGCCATTTCCGGCTCCTCGAACAGCGCGCTTGCCGGCACGGCGGCATGCCCCATCCAGTTGAGGCAGGTGACTGAGGCAACGCCTGCATCGATCAGGCTGTTTTCGTCGCCGGGGCTGCTGAAATAATTGCGGTCGGCCAGCGGTTCGATATCGGCGCTGGTTTCGGTCTCGGCGTGGATGATGACGCGGGTCGCGCATTTGTCGCGGCCGATGCGTGCCGCGCGCACCGGCGCCGGCACCTTGCGCGGAAGATTGACGCTCAGCCAGTGACCATCCAGTGCCCACTCCTGCCTGGATTGCCAGAACCCCTCGATCCTGGCAGCCAGCCAGTCGAGAGCGGCATCGTCATAGTCCTGGCTGTCGCGCGGCATGGAAAAGGCAATTCCGGGCATGCCGGACAATGCTGCTTCGCGCGCCACCGCCATGGTGCCGGAATAGGCGACGTCCTCGGCGACGTTGCGTCCCTCATTGATGCCCGAAAGCACCAGATCCGGTCGTGGAGCATCGCGGAAAACCCAGTGCATGCCGGCAATCACGCAATCGGCCGGCGTCCCTGAACACTGGAACCGGCGTGGCGCCAGCCGCTCCACCGTGAAGCTCTGCCGCATCGTGATCGAATGGCCGAAGCCGCTGCGGTTGCCGCTCGGCGCGATGACCCAGACGTCGTCGCTGAGACGTCTGGCCGCCTTCTCCAACACAGCCAGTCCTGGCGCGTCGATCCCGTCATCATTGGAAAGGAGTATTCGCATCGGTGCTCTCTTGCTTGCTTCTATGGTTCAAAAAGTGCTTCCGATGGTTCAAGCGGCCATCGGCCGCCGACCGCGACGAAACAAGGCTTGCTTCATCGGAAGAGTTTTGTACATTTATCGCATAAAGAGCATTATTGTTCAATTTTGTGAATGGCCTTATCCTGCGTTTTCGAAAAATGCCGCGTTATGAAAGGTGCGATTGCGTGATTTCCGTCCGGCGCCAAATCGCCTAAATCAGATTGGGGGAAGAAGGTGACGGGTTTGGAAAAGACGCCGAAACGAACGAAATTTCAGACCGACCAGGACGAGCTGAAAATCAGGGCGGCTTACCTCTATTATGTCGAGGGCCGCACCCAGGAGCAGGTCGCGCAGCATCTGGGCATCAGCCGCATCAAGGCGCTGCGGCTGCTGGCCGCGACCCGCGAAGACGGCACGGTGCAGATATCCATCAATTCGCCGGCCGAATCGATGATCCGCCTGCAGCGGGCGCTGGAGGATCATCTCGGCCTTGCCGAGGCGATCGTGGTGCCGGCTGCCGGCCAGGAAGAAGAAAGCATCGCCACCGTCGTCGGTCACGCCACCGGCCGCTACATTTCGGAACAGGTCAACAATGGCCTGTCGATCGGCGTCGGCTGGGGCGCCACGCTTCAGGTCTGCATGCGTTCGCTGATCTGGCGCGAGGTCGAGGACATGACGGTGATCTCGCTGCTGGGCGGCCTGACCCACGCGACCGCTCACAACCCTTCTGCGGTTGCCTGGCGCCTGGCCGAATTCTACGGCACCGAACTCTACCAGATCACGGCGCCGGTCTTTGTGCCGAACAGCGACCTCGCCCAGGCTTTGTGGGCGCAGGACGACCTGCGCCGGCTTTACGAGCGGGCACGCGCCGTCGACATCGCCTTGCTGAGCGTCGGCGACGTTTCCAACCAGGCTTCGATCTTCCGGCGCGGAATTCTCGACTGGGCGGACGCGAAAAGCCTCAAGGAGGCAGGAGCGGTCGGCGATGTGCTCTGCCATTTCGTCGATACCGAAGGCCGGGTGATCGACCATCCCGTCAACCGCCGCGCCATGGCCATCAGTCCAGCTGACATACGCAACGTGCCAAAGGTGATCATCTCGTCAGGTGGGCTGCGCAAGGTCAACGCCATCCGTGCCGGCATCGCCGCGACGGATGCCAGGCTGCTGATCACCGATACGACGGCGGCCGAAGCACTGCTGGAATTGCCGCCGCTGAAGCGCTGAGGACACCGGCAGCAGTCCTGCCGGTGTCACATTGGAAAATGTCGCCGGCGAACGAATGCTCCAAGTGAGTTCGCTGCCGCCGGCGACGCCTCAGCTTTCGATGAATTCCGCAAAACCGGCCATGAAATCGCCGAGCCGTGCCAATGTCGCCTCGTCGGTCAGGTTGCCGTCATGATCGAACACCGTGCCGGCGCGGGCGACCAGCATGCGCCCGGCCGACCAGTGACGTGTGCCCAGCGTGCGCAGCACCGGCAGCCAGTCGTTCTGCGACAGCACGGTGCCGAAGCCGCCCGGCGAGGCGCCGAGCAGCGCCACCGGCTTGCCGCCGAAATGCCTGGGTATTTCGTTGGCCGGGCGGCTCATCCAGTCGATGGCGTTCTTGAACACGCCGGGAATGCCGTTGTTGTATTCCGGCGTGACCAAGAGCAGCCCGTCGGCGGCAAGCAGGCTGGACTTCAGCGCCTGCACTGCGGGCGGAATGCCATGCGCGGCTTCGTCGTCGGCATTGTAAAGCGGCACGTCATGGATCGAGCCGATGACGACATTCGCCATTGGCGAAGCCGCTGCGGCCGCCCTGAGCAGGCCCGCATTGAAGGAAGCCTGCCGCAGGCTGCCGGACAGTCCGAGGATGGTGGTCATGGTTACGATTCTCCTCAATGCAGGTCTCGCGGCGAATATCGCCACGAGACCTGCTTTTAGTATGGCTCTAATCCAACGGTTTCAGCTTCGCCTCGATCGCGGCGCGCTTGCCTTCCAGGAAGGGCGGCAGCGCGAGACGCTCGCCGAGGCTTTCCAGCGGCTCGTCGGCGGTGAAGCCGGGGCCGTCGGTGGCGATCTCGAACAGGTTGCCGCCGGGCTCGCGGAAATAGAGCGAGCGGAAATAATAACGCTCGACCTCGCCGGAACTCGGAATCCTGAACTCCGAAAGCCGTGCCGCCCAGTCGCGGATCGCCGGCACGTCCGGCGTGCGGAACGCGACATGGTGGACGGCGCCGGCACCCTGCCGCGCGATCGGCAGATCGGGCTGCACGGCGACATGCAGTTCGGCCGCCGGGCCGCCTTCTCCCATCGCGTAGACATGGACGTCGCCCTGTCCGTCAGGAGAGGCATAGTGCCGTTCCTGCTTCATGTTCAGCACGCGCGTCAGCACCGCATCGGTCGGCCCGAGCGTCGGCACCGAGATGGTGATCGGGCCGAGGCCGCGGATCTGGTGGCCGGCAGGCACCGGGCTGCGCTCCCAGGCATGGGCTTCGCCACGGCCGCCATCGTCGATCAGCCGGAAGCGCTGGCCTTCCGCGTCCTCGAATTCGATCGTGGCGCGGCCGTCGATCGTCTTGATGCCATCGGCGGTCACGCCGGTGTCGCTGAAGCGGGCGGCCCAGTAGTTCAGGCTTTCCTCGCCGGATACGCGCAGGCCGGTACGGCTGATCGAATGCGTGCCGCGCCGTTCGGGCGCAACCGGCCAGTCGAAGAAGGTGAGGTCGGTGCCCGGCGTCGCTTCGCCGTCGGCATAGAACAGGTGATAGGCGTTGGTGTCGTCCTGGTTGACGGTCTTCTTGACCAGCCGCAGGCCGAGCGTCTCGGTGTAGAAACGTTTGTTGGCGGGCGCGTTCGCGGTGATCGCCGTCAGATGGTGGATACCGGTCAGGTTCATCTCGGTCACTCCTTATAGGTCGCGACCACAAAGATCGCTTGTTGCAGCGAATATGAGCGCCTTGTGCGATGTTGTTTAGCCGCTATCCGGCGGACCCGGCGTTCGCGAATCGCGAACGCCCAGGCATCGGAAAACCGTTCGCGATTCACGAACGGTTTTCCGATGCCTGGTCAGTCCAAATCGGATAGAACCGCGACATGAAATGGTCGGTCGAGGAAATCAGGACGTTCCTGGATGTGATGGAGGCGGGCACCGTCTCGGGAGCCGCCGCACGCTCCAATTTGTCGAAGTCGGTCATCAGCAAGCGCATCACCGATCTCGAGGCCGCACTCGGCACTGCCTTGTTCAGGCGCCATGCCGGACGCATCACGCCGACGGAAAGCGCTGAGGAACTGGCGCTCAGGCTTCGCCCGGCGCTGGCGGAAATGAACGATGCCGTCGAAAGTGCCGCCTGGGGCATGGCCGGCCTCAGGGGATCGCTTGCCATTGCAGCACCGATGAGCTTCGGCATCAGCCATCTCAGCCCCGTGGTCGCCGACTTCGCGCGCCAGCATCCCGAGCTTGCCATCACGCTCGACTATGACGACAGGACGGTCGACCTCGTGCGCGGGCGGTTCGACCTGGCGGTCAGGATCGGCCAGCTGCGCGATTCCGGGCTGATCGTGCGCAAGCTCTGCGAAGACCCCAGGGTCGTCGTTGCGAGCCCCGACTATCTGGCCCGGCGCGGTATGCCGGAAAGCCTCGCCGACCTGCAGGCACATGCCAGCATCGGCTATCTCAATGTCCATGCCGCCAGCGTCTGGCAGTTCCAGGGCGAGGACGGAACGCCGACCGGGGTGGCGATGCAAAGCCGTGTCACGGCGAACAATGGCGAGGCCATGCGTGACATGGCCATTGCCGGCCTCGGCGTCGCGCTGCTGCCGCTGTTCGTTGCCCATGATGCGCTGCGGCAGGGCCGTCTGGTCAGGATCGCGCCGAAGCTGACGCCTGTGCCCTTGCCGATTTCGGTCGTCTGGCCGCCGGTCAAGCCGATGCCGATGAAACTGCGCGCGATCGTGGATCATCTGGCCAGGGCTTTTACCGAGCGTCCGCCCTGGCTGGATAAGACCTGAAGCGCCTAGGCAGGCCGCGACAGGCCGAGATGATCGCGCAGCGTCGAGCCTTCATAGTCTTGGCGGAACGCACCGCGTTTCTGCAGCACCGGCACCACCTCCTCGATGAAGGTCTTCAACTCGCCCGGAATATGCGACGGCGCCAGCACAAAACCGTCGCAGCCGCCGCCGTCGACGAAACCCTGCATGAAGTCGGCGACCTGTTCGGGCGTGCCGACGATGTATTGGTGGCCGAGGCTGCGCATGTAGCGTCGGCAGTAGGTGGCCATGCTTTCCTGGCCACGGATCGCCTTCAGATAGTGCGGCACCTGGGTGCGGCCGTTGGTGTAGCCGTCGCTGGCCATGATCGTCTCGATCGGGAACGGGTCGTCGAGCGAATGCTGCGAGAAGTCGAGATGGAACTGCTCGCGCAAAAGGTTGAGCATGGCGCGCGGGTGCACCAGGCTGTCGAAATAGGCCTCCTTGCGGCGCGCTTCTTCCTCGGTCGAACCGACGATCGGCACGAAGCCCGGGAAGATCTTGATGCCGTCGGGATCGCGGCCCTTGCCGGCGACCTTCTGCTTCAATGCGGTGCGATAGTCGCGTGCCAGCTCCAGGCTCTTTGCCGAGGCAAACACGGCTTCGGCAAAGGAAGCGGCGAAATCGAGACCCCATTCCGACATGCCTGCCTGGATGAACACCGGGTGGCCCTGCGGGGAGCGCGGCACGCCGAGCGCGTCCTGCACGCGCACGAATTCGCCATTGTGGGCGACCGGCCGCACCTTGTCGGGATCGTAGAAGCGTCCGCCGGCCCGGTCGAACACCAGCGCGTCGTCACGCCACGAGTCGAACAGCGCCTTGATCGCCGCGATCGTGTCGGCGGCCTTGCGGTAGCGCAGTTCCTTGTCGGGATGCAGCGTGGCGCCGAAGTTGCGCGCCACGCGCGGGTCGGAGGTGACGACGTTCCAGGCAAGCCGCCCCTTGCTCAGATGGTCGAGCGTGGCGAACTTGCGCGCCAGCACCTCCGGCTCGTGATAGGTCGTCGAATAGGTGGCGGCGAGCCCGATCTTCTCGGTGACCGAGGACAGCGCGGCGATGATGATCGAAGGGTCCATCGAGTTGATCGACACTTCGCCGAAATAGCGCCCGCCGCTTTCGCGGGTGAACATCACGTCCTCGATGAAGATCATGTCGAGCTTGCCGGCCTCGGCCAGCCTGCCGACATCGCGCAGATAGTCGACGGTGAGGAAGTCCTGCGTGCGCGACTCCGGATGGCGCCAGGCGGCGAGGTTGTGGCCCATGTTCTGCAGCCACAACAGGATGTGCATTTTCCGCGTCGCCATGTCAGCTCCTCCGTCCTGCGGGACGGGGCAGTCCCAGCCTCTCGCGCAATGTCGTGTTGGTGGCCCGCTTGCGTGGCAGTGCCGCGAGCGGCGCCAGCCCATCCGGCAGCACCGACGGCATCAGGTTGAAGCCGTCGCAGTCGAAGGTCTCCAGATAGGTGGCGAGCCCATGTGCGGTGCCGACGAAATGCTCGACGCCGCTGATGGGGGCTCCCAGTTCGTCGAGCCGTCGGGCCAGCGCTTGCGCCGCGTCATCCGTATCGGCCAGCGTGGTGGCGAGGTTGGCGAAGACCTTGAGATGCGCCCGGCCGCCAGCGGTCGCCACCTGCTTCAGGGCAGCGCCGCGCGCCGAGATCTCCTCGCGGCCGCCGGACAGGAGCACGACATCGGCCCTGGTCACGGCGGTGGCTTCGTCGGCGCGCGTCCGCGGCGACATCAGCACGACCGGATGGCCCTGCGGCGGGCGCGGTGCGTTCATCGAGGTGTTGATGGAGAAATGCGGGCCCTGGTGGTCGATGACATGCACCTTGCCGGGATGCGCGAAGATCGACTCTTCCTTGTCCAGCGCCAGCGCGGCATCTTCCCAGCTATCGAACAGTTCCAGGACCACATCGGCGAACTCGGCGGAGCGGGCGTCGTGGAAGGCTGCGTCGGTGCCATCGAGGCGGTTGAAGTTGGGCCGGTCGGCTTCGTCCAGCCCCGGCACCAGCAGCCAGCCGGATCGGCCTTTCGACAGATGGTCGAAGGCGGTGAACTGGCGCGCGATGTTGAAGGGCTCGTTGTAGACGGCCGAAACCGGTGCGACGAGGCCGATCGTCTGCGTCACGCCGGCAAGCGACGCCGCCACCGACAATGCCTCGAAATGCAAGGCCTCCTGTCGGTCGGGTCCCGGCGTTGCCGTCGGGCGCGGCGGATATTCGACGATGAGCAGGTCGAAGCCGGCCTCGTCAGCCTGCCTGGCCAGGTCGCGGGTGAAATCGGGTGCCACGGCGCGCTCTGAGGTGGCTCCGGGCAGCCGCCATGCGCCGGGATGGTGGCCCTGTCCGTTCAGCGACAGACTAAACAGCTTCTGGTGCATCGTGATGGTTCCGTTTCTTGCCGAGCGGGACGGCGGCTTCAGGTGCCGTCGCTTCGGTCACTGTGGTGGCGAACGCTCAGTTGCGCCGCCGCACGAAGGCTTCCGCGCGCGCCGAGCTCGGCCGGTCGAGCACGTCGGCGGCCGGTCCGCATTCGATGATCTGGCCGTCGGCCATGATGGCGATGCGGTCGGCGACCTCGCGCGCGAAGTTGAGCTCATGGGTGACGATCACCATCGTCATGCCGGATCGGGCGAGGTTGCGGATGGCGTCGAGCACCTCGCCGACCCATTCGGGGTCGAGCGCGCTGGTCGGCTCGTCGAACAGCAGGATGTCCGGCTCCATGGCCACCGCACGCGCGATCGCCACGCGCTGCTGCTGGCCGCCCGAAAGCTGGCTCGGATATTTGTGCGCGTGCTGGGTGAGGCCTACCGATGCCAGCAGCTCCCGCGCGCGCTTCTCGGCGGCGGCACGGTTCTGCCCCAGCACCTTGACCGGGCCTTCGGTGACGTTCTGCAGCGCGGTCAGGTGCAGGAACAGGTTGAACTGCTGGAACACCATGCCGATGCGGCGGCGCTGGCCGGCCATGTGCCGTTCGCTGGCCTCCACCAGCTCGCCATTCGCCCGCCTCGCATAGCCGACCGGGTCGTCATGCACGGTGATGAAACCGGCCTCGAAGGTCTCGAGCTGGTTGATACAGCGCAGCATCGTGCTCTTGCCGCCGCCCGACGGACCGAGGATGCAGACGACTTCGCCGGGGGCGACGTCCAGCGAGACGCCGCGCAGCACCTCGACGCCCTTGAAGGATTTGCGCAGTCCGTGAATGCGGATGGCCGGTTCCATGCTCAAACCTCCGTCTCGGCGGTGGGGCCGCCTACGCCATTGCGTTCGGAGCGGCTCAGCCGCTTTTCGAGATAGTGCTGGCCGACGCTGGTGATGGAGATGATGACCATGTACCAGGCCGAGGCGACCAGCAGCAGCGCGATGACCTCGTAGTTGATGGCGTAGAGGTTCTGCGCCGCGGTCAGGAGGTCGCCGCCGCCGATCACCGAAACCAGCGCGCTCGCCTTCAGCACCATGATGAACTGGTTGCCGATCGGCGGGATGATCACCCTGAGCGCTTGCGGCAGCACGATGCGGCGCAGCGCTTCGCCGCGCGTCATGCCGATGGTCAGCGCCGCTTCCGTCTGTCCCTGCGGCACGGAAAGAATGCCGGAGCGCACGATCTCGGCCATGTAGGCGGCCTCGTGCATGGCCAGCGCCAGGATAGCCGCGGTGAAGGGCGTGATGACGTGGTTGGTGTTCCAGCCGACATAGAGCGAGGTGCCGGGAATGCCGATGCCGAGTTCCGGAAACAGCAGCGCCAGGTTGAACCACAGCACGATCTGCACCAGCAGCGGCAGGGCGCGGAACAGCCAGATGTAGAAGGCGGCAAAGGTCGACAGCACCGGGTTGCGCGATTGTCCCATCGCCGCCAGCACGACGCCGGTGACGAAAGCCAGCAGCACCGCCAGCATGGTCAGCTGCAGCGTCGAGACCACGCCCTGCAGGATCAACGGGTGGAACAGATAGGCGCCGACGACGTCCCAGTGCATGTTCTTATTGACGGCCACGGTCCAGACGAAACTCGCCAGCAGCCCCACCAGCACGATGCTGGCGGCGATCTGGCCGAGGCGCGGGCGCCGTGCCGCGGTGACGACGCCGTTCTGGTCGAGCGGCGGCAGATACGCGGCCACGCCCTCGCTGCCGCGCATCGGTTTTATCGGTATCACTGCGCTCATGTTCTCCTCCTCCACGCGCGCACCCCTATCGGCCCGATCGTCTTCGGTCTTCCGGCGGTCGAAGGGGGCGGATGTTCATTGTCTTTATTGCCCGGCCAGCGCTGCCACCTTCCGGTCGGTTTCCGGATGCTGTGGTGCTGCCAGCCCGAGATGGTCGCGGAAGGTCGAGCCTTCGTAATCCCTGCGGAAGATGCCGCGCCGCTGCAGTTCGGGCACGACGAGCTGCCCGAACTCATGGGCGTTGCCGGGCAGGTAGTGCGGAAACAGCGTGAAGCCGTCGCAGGCGCGCTCGGTCAGCCAGTTTTCCATGGTGTCGGCGACCTGCTCAACGGCGCCGATGCAGGTGATGTGGCCGTAGCAGGAGGTGATCTGGTCGCCCAGCTCACGCGCCGTCATGCGGCGGCCGTCGACCTCGAAGGTGACGCGGCGGCGCAGGCGGGCCGCACCTTCCTCGGCGGTGGCCGGGATCGGCCTGTCGAGATCCCACTCCAGTGCACCGACGCCGCCGAGATAACGGTCGATGCTCTGCAGCTTGAAGCTGTCAGGGGTCGCGGCCTGCGCGTCGGCATATTTGCGGCGCGCCTCTTCCTCAGTGCCGCCGGCAACGACGAACAGGCCGGGCATGATCGCCACCTCGTCGGGCGTGCGGCCGTATTTCACCATGCGCTCGCGGATGTTGGCCGAGAAGGCCTTGCCGCGTTCGAGCGAACCGGGCGCGCAGAACATGACGTCGGCGGTGCGCGCCGCAAGCTCGAAGCCTGGCTCCGACGAGCCGGCCTGCGAGATCACCGGCCGGCCCTGCGGCGGCCTTGGCACGTTGAGCGCGCCGCGCACCTTGAAATGCTGGCCGTGATGGTCGACCGGGTGGACCTTCGACGGATCGAAATAGCGTGTCGAAGCCTTGTCGCGCAGGAAGGCATCGCCTTCCCAGCTGTTCCACAGGTCGAAGACGAGGTCGACGAATTCGCTGGCGCGCTCGTAGCGGAAATTGGCGTCGAGCTGCGCGTCGAGGCCGAAGGCGGCGGCTTCCGATTCGCCCTGCGAGGTGACGACGTTCCAGCCGATGCGCCCCTTCGACAGATGGTCGAGGCTGCCGATCATGCGCGCGATGTGGAAGGGCTGGTGGTAGGTGGTCGAGGCGGTGGCGACGAGGCCGATCTTCTCGGTCACTGCCGAAAGCGCGCCGAGCATGGTCAGCGGTTCGTAGACCACCGCATTGCCCATGTGGCCGGCGGCCTCGATGCCGCGGTTGCGGTCGTTGACGGCGACGATGTCGGCCAGGAAGACGGCGTCGAATTTGGCGCGCTCGGCCATCTGCGCGAGATCGCGGTAGAAGGCGAAGTCGAACTCGCTCTCCGAGCGCGCCTTCTCGTACAGCCAGGCATATTCGGTGGTGTTCATGAAGAGCGCCAGCTTGAGCTGGCGCGGCACGGCGGTCATCGGTCGTCCTCCCGTCTCGGTCCTGTCAGCCGGCTTGAGTTAGCTGGCATCACATCGAGTTCACGTAGCGTCCCTTGAAGAAGATCAGCGGCTCGTGGTCCTCGTCGGCGTTGATCGACGCCATCTCACGCACCTGGCCGATCACGATGGTGTGGTCGCCGGCCGGGTATTCCTCGAACAGCGTGCAATCCAGCCAGGTCAGTGAACCGGCGATGATCGGGTTGCCGAAGCCGCTGTGCGCCCAGTCGACGCCGCTCCATTTGTCGGTGCCCGAGCGGGCGAAAGCGTTCGAGACCTCGCGCTGCCGCGACGACAGGATGTTGACCGAGAAGGCGCCGCTGTCGCGGATCTTCGGCCAGCTGCTCGAGCTGCGCATGACGCTGAACGACACCAGCGGCGGTTCCAGCGAGACGCTGTAGAAGGACTGGCAGGTGAAGCCGACGGGCAGGCCGTCGGCGACACCGGCGATCACCGTGATGCCGGACGCATAGTGACCGAGCGCCTGACGAAACAGGTGTGGGTCGGGCGCTGTCCTAGCGGCCATCGACGGCATTTCCAGCATGCTTGCCTCCTGGGAGCCATGGAGCCTGAAGCAGCGCGAACTGCGATCGCTGCTTAGCGATCGCCGCACGCACGGATGCTTCGAGGTCCTCGGTCTCGTTGACGATGAGATAGACGCCGCCGGTCGGCACGACCGCGCCGAGCTCCCTGAGCAGCGGGGTGAGATGAAGGTCGACGGCCAGCGAATGCGCCGCACTCGCGCCGGTCATCAACGGTATGGCGACCACGCCCTGCAGGGCGTTGGGCCGCATCTGATCGAAGAACAGCTTGAGCAGCCCGGTATAGCTTGCCTTGTAGGTGGGCGAGGCGATCACCAGCAGGTCGCTGCCGCTCACCCGCTCATGCAAGGGCGCCAGCCGTTCAGGGCTCGGCGGGAACAGCGCATCGGTCTGTTCGGCGAGATCGATGACGGCCTGATCGCGGCCGGTGCGTTCGACCAGCCCGTCCGTGAAGTGTTCAGCAAGCGTACGGGTGCGCGACATCGGCTTGGGATTGCCGATGACGAGCGAGACCCTGAGCGCCGTGGTTCGAGAATTGTCCATACCGCAAAGCCGAAAACGTTGGCCGCCTTTTGCACACTACGCGCCGGTCGACCGTTGATCTGGCCTTACGAGTATTTCTAAAAGAGATTGGTTGCAAGAATGATTGTGGAAAAAAAAGAATGAATGATGGTGAAGCAAATATCGGTCCGCACCGTATTGCCTGTGTCCCTGCCGGAACGCGGACACAGGGGAGGCGGGACGTCTGATGGTGTAGGTGACAGGTGGCTAGCCCAACTCATCCGCCAGCTCCGCTTCCCTCTCATCCCGCGCCTGGTAGGCCCTGGCAAAATCGCAGGTCTGCTTCAGGAGCGTGACCACGGAAGCCAGGATCGGGCTGGTGTCGGTTGCCGGGAAGACGGCGAGATATTGCAGGTCCGGTACCGGTTCGACGGTGTCGATGCGCGTCAGCGCGCTGCCGGCGAAGCCCTGGTCGAACACGAAGGTCGGCATGGCGGCAATGCCGAGACCGCCCACCGTCAGGCTGACCAGCGACAGGAAATCGGGAACGGCGATGATCTTCGTGGTCGCCAGTCCGGCGGAGCGCAGTGTGGTGCCGACCAGCATCTCGGATGCCGAGTCGGTGCGCAGCAGGATGGTGTGCTCGGCAAGGTCCTTGAGGTGATGTTTCCTGCTGGCTTCGATCAGGCCGGGCGCGCAGCCCCAGCACCATTGCGAGGACGCGACCGGAACGGCCTGGAAACGCGGGTCCATCAGCCCGTCCGGAACCACGGCGAGATCCAGCAGGTTGTCGGCAAGCTTGTGGGCCAGCGCGCTCGCCGAATCCACCACGATCTCCAGCGAGACCTTCGGAAACGCCTGGTGCAGGCTGCCGACGAAACGGCCGAGCCAGGTCATGGCCGAGGCTTCGGTCGCGCCGATGCGCAGCCGACGCTCGATCAGGTCGGGCGCGCTGAAGCGCTCGGCGAAGCGGGTGCGCTGCTCGAGCAGGCCGGCGGCCAGTTCCAGCATCTCGACGCCCTTTGGCGTCAGATGCGCGACGCGGCGGCTGCGGTCGAACACCGAGACGCCGAAACTCGCCTCCAGTTCCTGGATGCGCTTGGAGATCGCGGACTGCGTCGTATCGAGGTGTTGCGCGGCCGCTTCGAAGCTGCCGAGCGTGCCGATCCAATACAAGGCTTCGAGCTGTTTGAATGTCACCATGGGGCGCCCCGTCGATTCGTCACAATCGTTTCATTCATTTTTTTCAACAATAGACGTTGCCAATAATCACTTTTTGATGTTAGCAATGTGCCACTGTGCAAACGCATAAGCTATGGGGGCGCGGAATTCGATAGGTCCGCTGGGTTGTCAACGTGATGGTGCGAACGGAACCGTCCCTGCATTGGAGGGCAGGGGGCTCCGGGCAGCCATCGCAACTTCCCTCATCGCTGCCTGCGTTGATCTAACGGCATAGGCAATTCGGCAAATTCTGGGAACGACTCTGACCCTCGCTTTCGCGAGATGGGCGGAGCTTTGCCGGATTGCGGGGATTTCATCGTCTATCTGGGAGGAAAATTGATGAACACTGTGACCTGTCTGACCAAATTCGCCCCGACCAAATTGATAAGGACAACAGTCCTGTCGGCTGCAATCATTGCCGGTACCCTCGCTTCCACCTTGGCCCAGAGCGCCAAGGATATCCTGCCCGAGCCCTACAAGTCCAAGGGCGAGATCACCGTTGCGATGGTGCTCGACTATCCGCCCTATTCCTGGATCGACGAGGCCGGCAAGACCACCGGCCTGGAAGTCGACGTCTTCAATGCCGTGGCCGGGAAGCTCGGCATCAAGGCCAACATCGTCAACGCCAAATGGGAAGGCCTGATCACCGGTGTCGGCGGTGGCCGCTTCGACGCCGGTGCCGGCGGCACCAGCGATCTGCTCGAACGCCAGAAGCTCGTCACCTTCGCCGACTATGCAACCTCGTCCAACGCCATCATCATCCAGGCCGCGAACAAGGACAAATATGCCGACATCGACGCCTTGTGCGGCAGCAGTATCGGCGTGCTCAAGGGCACCGACACGGTGAAGGTCGGCGAGTTCGCCGTGAAGAACTGTGCCGACAAAGGCAAGCCGGCGCTGACCATCAGCTATTACAACTCGGTGCCGGATGCCGATCTCGCGCTGAAGTCGGGCCGTGATGCCGCCGAGGTTGTCTCGACCGAGCAGGCCGCCTTCATCCTGAGCAAAGGCCATCAGGACTGGATGATCCTGAAAGCCGGCGTCGGCGACAAGGTGCCGATGGGGCCTTACACCTCGGTCGACAAGCCGGAGCTGGCAAAGGCCTTCGTGGCGGCGCTCGCCGAACTCAAGGCCGATGGCACGCTGGAGACCATCGCCAGGAAGTACGGCCTCGAAGCCTCGCTGATGGAAAAGCCTGAAATCAACTCGACCAAGAACTGAGTTGTTGTTAGGTCAGCGCCGTAGCCCCCTCTCCGTCACCGCTTTGCGGTGCCACCTCTCCCCCGGTTTGCGGGGGAGAGAAACCCCAAGCTGGATAAAGCGCCGTCATTGCGGTTCTGGTTCCTCGCCCTGCCGAAGGCGGGGAGAGGTGGATCGGGCGTAGCCCGAGACGGAGAGGGGTCTTCGCGTCGACAAATCCACCAGGTTATTGCCGCAGGATCTTCTCCATCTTCCTGCCCTTGGCGAGTTCATCGATCAGTTTGTCCAGGTAGCGGATTTCCCGCATGAGAGGTTCTTCGACCTCTTCTACCCGGACGCCGCAAACCATGCCTGTGATCAGCGAACGCGAGGGATTCGGCGTGGGTGCCTGCGCAAGGAAATCCTCGAAATTCGTATTCTTGGCCAGTTGATCGTCCAGCGCCTGCTGGCTGTAGCCCGTCAGCCAGCGGATGACCTCATCCACCTCCGCCTGGGTGCGTCCCTTTCTTTCCACTTTCGCGACATAGAGCCGATAGACGCTCGCCACGCTGGTGGAATAGATGCGATGTTGGGCCATGTGTTCTCCTGTGCGGAGATCATCCGACCGAATGTGGCCGGGATCAAGCGGGTCGTCCCAGGATGCACTTGTCGTGCGCAACGGCGCGCACCTCCACGGCTCGGAGAGAGCCGGGTCTTTCAGGGTCGGCTGCCTCACAGGAATTGCCCGCCGCCCGACAGAGCGTAGCCAATGACACAGCGCGCCTCGCGGCGGCTTGGCTGCTACTTGAAGCGTGCGATTAGAAAATCCACAAGCACGCGAATTGCCAAGGGTAGATGGCCACCTGACGGATAAACCGCATGAACCCAGCGTTCGATTTGCGGTACGGAAGTCAGAACCGCCACCAACCTGCCGGCCTTAATGTCGTCGTCGACGACAAAAGCAGGCATTTGCGCAAGTCCCTTGCCCGCAAGCACCAGTTCACGCTGCACCTGGGCGTTGTTCGAACGATGCTTGACCTTCACGAGGCGAACGACGATCTCGCCGGGACCGCCGGGGTTCGAGAACGCCCATCCCTGGCCTGTCCATTGATGTTCGTAGGCTACGCATTCGTGATCGGCCAGCTCGCTTAAGGTGCGCGGTTCGCCGTGAGCCGCGAGATAGGACGGCGAAGCGCATACCACCACCGGCGCCGGCGCAAGCCGCCGCGCGATCAGGCTCGAATCCGGCAGCTTTCCGACGCGAATTGCCAGGTCGAGCCTATGCTCGCCCATATCGAGGGTACGGTCGTCACAGAGGATATCCATCGAGACGCCAGGGTAGGTCGCACTGAATTCCGAAAGAATGGCGCCGACCCTTTCGGCAAAAGCGACCGGTGCCGTGATGCGCAGGTGGCCTGTCGGCACGGACTGGGATGTTTCGATCGCGCGGGTCATCTGCTCGTATTCCCGCATGATCTGCAGGGCGCTCTCATAGGCGCGCCTGCCGGGATCGGTCAGGCTGATACGGCGCGTGGTGCGATGGAGGAGCCGGGCGCCGAACTGCTCCTCGAGTGATGCCAGGTGCTTGCCGACCATGACCGGCGACAGTTTCAGCTCACGCGCGGCTTTCGCCAATGCCCCGAGTTCGACGGTTCTCACAAAGGCTTGCAAGCTCAAAAGGCGATCCATGGCGCGAGTGTAGATTGCAAACTCTGAGTGTTCAATCTCATTAGATTATTGCGGATAATCAAGTCCCCGGCATGGCGCTAAGTTGACGATGAAGCGCCGCCCGCGAGATCGGGCGCCTCGTGAAACAAGGATCGTCCCTATGTGTCTCGTTTGCGAAAAGCTGTCGCTCGACCAGCGTCCGGGGCCGCCTCCGCGCACCAATCCGCGGACGCCGCATATGCAGCTCGATCAGATTGCGCCGCCTGTCATGCGCGAACGCCTGATTGAACTCGGCAGACAACTCGAAGGCGTTCGTCTTGGGCGCAGTGGCGTATCCGTTCCGGAAAGCGCGGCATTTCTCCTGGACCCGGCATTGGCCCAAAACGGGCCGTCGGAGGCGTTCATGACGCCCGGCGAATTTGCCCATGTGCATGCGGTCCGCGATGGCAGCCTGCACATGAACTTGCCCCGCAACGTACTGGAAACCGTCTATGCCGCCGGCTGGGGCGAGCAGCATCCGGTAGCAGGGCACTTCGGCTTCCCCGATACAATCGCAATGATCTACGGGCCGCGCACGGAAGACGAGTTTGCCGTGGTCGCCAAGCTGCTGCGGGTTTCCCATACCTTCGCAACCGGCAACTGGTCCAGAAATCAATGACCGGCGGGCGGCTCACTGCAAGGATCCTTGTTTCCGTCGTGGCAATCTTCACCGCGGTCGCGGCGCATGTGGCGGATTGGAGCGCGTCCCATGTCTTTAATGAGAGCTGGCCGCCTCACGCCAAATTCCACAATGGGCAAACACTGGCGCTTTCCATCCTGGCAAGCCTGGCTTGCCTCTGGTTTGCCTGGCGCCGCCAAGGCGATGAACGGACCAATGCGCTGGCGGCAATTGTTCTCGCCAGCCTGTACTGGATCACGCAAGCGGTGGCGATCCTCTATCCGGGGACTGCTTTTTTCGATGCGGCGTTCGATGATCCGGCCCTGTATCTTGCCGGTCTCCCGATACAGGGCGTCATTGAGATCAGCGTCTTCACCATCCTCGGTATTGCCGTCTGGTTGTGGTCCGCGCCGCTTGCCGGTTCACCAAGTTCTAACATCCGCCCGTGACGCAAGACCTGGCTCGACCTTGCGGCCGGATCCAATCCGCGGCCGATCCAATCGAGGGAAGAAAAATGTTCAAGGTGGCCTTGGTCGTCGGCAGCATTCGCCAGCATTCGATCAATTTTGTCCTGGCAAGGGCGCTTGAAAAGCTCGCTGGCCCGCGCATCGCTTTCCAGGGTGCCGACATCGCCAGGCTTCCCCACTACAATGACGATCTCTGGTGCGCTCCACCGGAGAGCGTGCGGGTTTTCAAGAGCCTGATCGAATCCAGCGATGCCGTCTTGTTCGTGACGCCCGAGTTCAATCGATCGATCCCAGGCATACTCAAGAACGCCATCGATTGGGGATCACGGCCCTGGGGCAAGAACAGCTGGGCCGGAAAGCCGGTCGCTGTCGTCGGCGCTTCGTCCGGCGGTATCGGAACGGCGGTGGCGCAATCCCATTTGCGAAGCATTCTTCCCATACTCGACTGCATCCTGCTTGGCCAACCCGAGGTCTATCTGCAGTTTCGATCGGAGCTGTTCGACGACGAGTTCAACATCCCCGATGATCAGACGAGGTCGTTCCTGGAAGGCTTTCTCGCCGGCTTCTGTCGATTGATCGAGGCCAGCCGAACAGGCGTGCACGGGAGGTCCCCGCCTGCGGCGTGATGGAATCGATCTCGGGGTCACCCCATATCGCCTGACCTTTTGTCCGAACAGCCGCAGCTTTTCGGGATTGTGCCAATTCCAGCGAGGTATGAAATGCGTGTTGCAGACAAGATCGCAATCGTGACGGGCGGCGCTAGCGGCATAGGTGCGCAATGCGCACGCACGCTGATACGTGAAGGCGCGTCGGTGGTGATAGCGGATATTTCAGATGAAGCAGGTGCTGCGCTGGCTCGGGAAATCGGCGCCGCCTATGCCCGGCTCGATGTCACCAGTCTCGTTTCCTGGCGCGATATGGTTGCCGCCGTGCTCCAGCAGCATGGCCGTATCGACATTCTGGTCCATTGTGCCGGCATTGTCGGCAACGTCAAACGGTCCTGTCTCGATACGACCCCGGAAGAATGGAACCGCGTCATTGAGGTCAATCTGACCGGCACGTTCTGGGGGTGCAAGGCGGTGGTGCCGGAGATGTTGAAACAGGGCACGGGCTCGGTCGTGCTGCTGTCCTCGATCGTCTCGTACATGGCAACATCGGTCGCGACGCCCTACGGCGTGAGCAAGGCCGGCGTTCAGCAACTGACCCGCAGCGTGGCTGTCGTCGGCGCGAAAGACGGTAATCGGGTGCGTTGCAATTCTGTGCATCCCGGTTCGATCAGATCACCGATGACCGACGGTATCATCGCCGATCTTGCTCAAGCGCAAGGCCTTTCGCTGGCGGATGCCGAGCACATGCTTATGAGCGGCGTGCTTTTCGGTATGCGCGGAGAGCCGTCCGATGTCGCAAATCTGGTGCTGTACCTGGCGTCCGACGAGGCGAGGTATGTAACCGGCTCGGACTTCAAGGTCGATGGTGGCTGGCACATCGTGGATGCCGGCTAACAACCATTTGGGTTCGCCGCAAGGCGCCCCTCAAGGAGACCTCCATGCTGCAGATCACGATAGAATGGCTCTTGGATTGAGGTGGTCCGCACCCAGCCCGCGTGCCGTGAAATGCCGTAGCGGGTCGCCGCTCAATCCTTTCGGAAGATGACCCGGCCGAGCCAGCCGGTGATCATGGCCAGGCAGATGGCGAAGAAGCCGTAGAGGAAGGAATAGTCGTGCGCGGCGCGGAAGATCGACTGTTCGAAACCGGACTTGCGGATTTCGAGCTGCGCCGAGCTTTCCTTCACGAAAAGGCCGTTCTTGAACAGGTAGGCGCGTGCCTTGTGCGTGCCGACGGGAACGCTGGGCGCCAGCCTGACCGTGGCGCGAAACAGGTTCTGCGACAGGAACTGCACGCCGCCGACATTCTCGCTGTATTGCCCGGTTGCCGCCTTGCGTTCGCGCAATGCCGTGGTGAATTCCGCGATGGTGGCCGGGTTCTGGGTTTCGTCCGCCGGCTGCATGAAGATGTTGCCGGCGCCGAGCGAGAGTTGCTTGTAGCTCGCCGGCTCGGTGATATCCTGGAACGGCCGTGTGGTGGCAACCGAATAGGACACCGGTACGTTCTCGAAGGTTTCCGATTCCAGGTTGATCCAGACGCCCAGCACGCGGTCCTTGCGGCGCACCACCACCGGCCTGGCCGGGCCTTCCAGCACCACGATCACGTCATAGCGCCCCTGGCGGGCGATCTGCGGATCGGCATCCTCCAATGCGCCGAAGATGGTAAGGTCGGCGCCGGTGAAGCCCGCGGTGATCATCACCTTATCGGTGGAGAGCCCAATCTGGATGTTTTCCTGGTGCGGCGACTGCGCCGCCGCCGGCTGGGCGGTGAGCAGCATGAGGAACAGCAGCACACCCGGCAAGGTCCGAGTCGCCATCAGCTCAACCCCAGCGCGGCGAGCGAATAGAGGTTGGGCGGCGTCACGAAAAGATCGATCGCCAGGCGTATGGCCACCGCCAGAACCAGCGCCGCCAGCAGCGCGCGCAGCTGCTCGCCACGCAGCTTCTGCCCGGCCCTGGCGCCATATTGCGCACCGGCAACACCACCGACCATCAGGATGAAGGCCAGCATCACATCAACCGTCTGGTTGGTGGTGGCATGCACCAGCGTGGTGTAGGCCGAGGTGAAGATGATCTGGAACAGCGAGGTGCCGATGACGACATTGGTCGGCACCTTCAAAAGATAGATCAGCGCCGGCACCATGATGAAGCCGCCGCCGACACCCATGATCGACGACAGGAAGCCGATCGCGGCACCGAGGCCAAGCACGGGAATGACGCTGACGAACAGCTTGGACGCGCGGAAGCGCATCTTGAGCGGCAGGCGGTGGATCCAGTTGTGCTGGCCGGATTTCTTCAGCACAGGTGCAGCACCGCCGCGTGTGGCGCGAAGGGCGTTGATGCTTTCCAGCAGCATCAGCCCGCCCACGGTGCCGAGCAGCACGACGTAGAGCAACGAAATGAACAGGTCGAGCTGGCCGATCTCGCGCAGCAGGCCGAACACATAGATGCCGACCGTCGAACCGACGACACCGCCGGCCAGCAGCACCCCGCCCAGCTTGAAGTCGAGCGTGCCTCGTTTCATATGCGACAACACGCCGGAGACGGATGAGGCGATGACCTGGTTGGCGCCGGTGGCAACGGCGATTGCCGGCGGGATGTTGTAGAAGATCAGCAGCGGCGTGATGAGGAAACCGCCGCCGACGCCGAACATGCCCGACAGGAAACCCACCGCTGCGCCCATGGCGAGCAGCACGAGAATATTGACGGAAATTTCCGCGATCGGGAGATAAATGCTCACCCGTCAGTCTCGATCAATCCAGTTTCCTGGCCCAGCCTCTCTGCGCCAGAATCTGTGTTAACACCGAAAAGCTAATTCGTTCTTGCGTTGGCGCTTGACCCAGGAACGGTCACGATCACCGAAACAAAAACCCATTCAAGCAGTTACGGGCAGGTTAACAGGCAATTTGATGGCAAGGCATCGCGAAGGCGACGTCTTTGGCACGATTTGCGCGAGGTGATGCGAAAGGAGCACGATTTCTCGATGTTCCTGTGTCGGGGATGGGTCTGCACCGCACCGTATCGTCGACGTTCCGAAATGGATCCCCGACACTCTCCGATTGCTTCGCCCGGAGCTTTTTCTACACGGCCAGCTTTGGCACGGCGTCGAGCAGCATTTTCGTGTAGGCCTGCTGCGGCGCTTCGAAAAGCTGGGCGACGTCCGCCTCTTCCACGATCTTGCCGTGGTGCATGACGACGACCCGGTCGCACAGGTGACGCACCACCGACAGATCGTGGCTGATGAACAGCAGCGTCAGGTTCAGCGTGCGGCGCAATTCGATCAGCAGGTTGATCACCTGCGCCTGGATCGAGACGTCGAGCGAGGCGACCGGCTCATCGCAGACGATCAGTTCCGGCTGCATGGCGAGCGCGCGCGCGATCGCGATGCGCTGGCGCTGGCCACCGGAAAACTGGTGCGGGTAGCGGTCTGCGAGCGCTGGGTCGAAAGCCACCGCCTTCAGCCAGCGGTTCACATAGGCGCGGGCGTCGCGGCGCGTGGTGAGGCCATGAGCCAGCGGGCCCTCGGCGACGGACTGGAAGATGGTGCGGCGCGGATCGAGTGAGGCGTAAGGATCCTGGAAGATCATCTGCACGCCGGTGCCGAGCTTGCGCTGGCCTTCGCGCACTTTCCTGCCCGCGACGGTGACCTTCCCCGCCGTCGGCGTATAGATCCCGCAGACGATGCGGCCGAGCGTCGACTTGCCTGAGCCGCTTTCGCCGACCAGCCCGAGCACCTCACCCTGCCTGATCATGAGGTTGGCGCCCTTGACGGCATGGACGGCATGGGGCGGCTGGCTGATGCCGAGCTTCTGCGTGAAGCGCCCGACGCGGCCGACGGGACGCTCGAAGACCATGTCGACATCGTCGACCTGGACGAACGCACCGTCGGCAGCCTTGGGAGCGGTTTTGGCGAGATCGTCGAGCACGATCGGGCCGGAACTTTCGGTTGCCGCCGAGGCCAGCATCTCGCCGGGCCTTGCGCGCGAAGGCAGGGCGTCGAGCAACCCTTGAGTATAGGAATGCTGCGGCGCGCCGAGCACCTGCGCCACGGTGCCGGTCTCCACGATCTTGCCGCGCCGCATGACCGCGATGCGCTGCGAGATCTGGCTGACCGTCGCCAGGTCGTGGCTGATCCAGATCATCGAGACGCCGAGTTCCGCCACCAGCGCCTTCATCTCCTTGAGGATGTCGGCTTGTACGGAAACGTCGAGCGCCGTCGTCGGCTCGTCGGCGATCACCAGCTTGGGTTTGTGCAGCAGGGCGATCGCGATGGCGACGCGCTGGCGCATGCCCCCCGAGAACTGGTGCGGATATTGGTCGATCTTCTTTTCCGGCTCGACGATGCGCACGCGCGTTAGCGCCTCGATGGCGCGGCGGCGCACCTCCTGGTCGCTGGCCTTTTCATGGGCGCGGATTGCCATGGCGATCTGGTCGACGATCTTGATGACCGGGTTGAGCGTCATCATCGGGTCCTGGAAGACCATCGCGATCTCGCGGCCGCGGATCCTGCGCAGTTCCTGGTCCGGCAGGCCGACGATCTCGCGTCCGTCCAGCTTGACGGAGCTGCCCGGCTGCACCTTGCCGTTGGCGTCGAGCAGGCCGATCAGCGAGAAGCCGGTGATCGACTTGCCCGAACCGGATTCGCCCACGAGGCCGAAGATCTCGCCCTTGCGCACCTCGAAGGAAATGCCGTCGACGGATTTGACGATACCGCGCTCGGTTTCGAAATAGGTGCGCAGGTTCTCGACTTTGAGAAGTTCGGTCATTTGCGCAGCCGTGGATTGAGTTGATCGCGGACCTGATCGCCAACCAGGTTAATCGCCATGATCAGGATGATGAGGGCGACGCCCGGATAGATCGAGATCCAGTAGCGGCCCGACAGCAGATACTGGAAGCCGTTCGAAATCAGCATGCCGAGCGACGGTTCCGTCGGAGGCAGGCCGACGCCGAGGAAGGACAGCGTCGCTTCCAGCGAGATGGCGGCGGCGACCTGCACGGTCGCGACCACGATCAGCGGCGGCAGCGAGTTCGGCAGGATGTGCCGGGTGACCACGAACCAACCGCTCATCGGAATGGAGAGCGCTGCCTGCACATAGTCCTTCTGCCGTTCGGCCGAGGCGGCGCCATGGGCGGTGCGCACGAAATAGGCATACTGGGCGAAGACCAGCGCCAGGATCAGCTGCCCCTTGCCTTGTCCGAGCAGCGCGGCGACGACGAAGGCGAGCAGGATGGCCGGGAAGGACAATTGCACGTCCACCAGGCGCATGATGAAGGTCTCGAAGCGGCCGCCGGCATAGGCGGCGAAGCAGCCGACGATGGCGCCGATGGTGAAGGCCACCGCGCCGGCGATCAGGCCCATCTCCAGCGAGATGCGCAGGCCATAGATGATCGCCGACAAAAGGTCGCGGCCCTGGCTGTCGGTGCCAAGCAGATAATGCATGCCGTTGGCGCCGACGAAACCTGGCGGGCGGCGGGCGTCGCGCAGCACAAGCGAGCGCAGGTCGTAAGGGTCCTGCGGTGTGATGAACGGCGCGAAGACGGCGACCAGGGTTATGACCAGCACGATTGCCAGCGCAATCACGGCGACCTTGTTGCGCAGGAAGATGCGCCAGAAGTCGCGCCAGGCGGAAGCCGGCGGTGCTGCGTCGAAATTGTCCTTGACGGTGATGTCGCTCATCTCAGCGTCCTTTCAGCCGAAGGCGCGGATCGAGCGCGGCATAGGCGAGATCGACGCTGAGATTGATGACGACGAAGAGCACCGAGACCATCATCAGGTAAGCCACCATGACGGGCCGGTCGAGCGAGGCGATGGAATCGATGATCAGCTTGCCGAGGCCCGGCCAGTTGAAGATCGTTTCCGTCACCAGCGCGAAGGCCAGCGTCGAGCCAAGCTCGAGGCCGAACACCGTGACCAACGGAATCGAGATCAGCTTCAGCACATGTTTGCGCAGGATGATGCGCTCGGGAATGCCGGCGGCGCGTGCGAACTTGATGGCGTCGGTGGTCATCACCTCGCGGGTGCCGGCGGCGGCGAGCCGGCACATCATCGACATCTTGAAGAGCGACAGGTTGAGGACGGGCAAAAACAGGTGCTTCCAGCCGTCCAGTGTGAGGAAGGAGAAGGGGACCCCGAACAGGCTGGCCGTCTGGCCGCGTCCGCCCGCCGGCAGGATGCCGAACTGCACGGCGAAAAGCATGATCAGCATCAGGCCGATCCAGAAGGTCGGCACGGAAAAGCCGAGGATCGAACCCGCCATGATGATCCTGGCGGCGAGACTGTTGGGCCGGTAGCCGGCATAGATGCCGAGCGGAACGCCGATGAGGGAAGCGAGGATCACCGCGATCACCGCCAGCTCCAGCGTTGCGGGCAGGCGCTGCGAGATCAACTCCCCGACCGGCATGTTGAAGACGAAGGAGCGGCCGAAATCGCCGGTCGACATCGAGCCGACAAAGTCGAGATATTGTTTCCACAGCGGCTGGTCGAGGCCGTATTCGGCAATGACCTGCTCGCGGATCGCCTGGGTGGCGTCGGGCGAGATCAGCACGTCGACGGGGTTGCCGATCACATAGACCCCGGCGAAGACCAGGATCGACATGATGATCAGCACGACGATCGCCTGGCCGAGGCGCTTGAACACGAAGGAGGTCATGCGGTGACCCCGAAACGGTACATGCTGTCTGTCATCTGCCCCTCCCTAGAGCGTTTCCGCTTTTCACGAAAACGCCCTGACTTTTTGTTTTGTGCAATCCGAACGCAAAACCGCTGCGCGCCTTGCTGGAATTGCTCTGAAGAGACCTCCGGCTTTCCGGAAGGCACCCGCCATCAATGCCAGCCGTTGTCGATCTCGTCGCGGGTCTCCGCGATGGCGACGTCCCAGATCGCGAACATGTCCGCGTCCGGGCGCTGGAACACGCCGTGATAATTGCCTTCGGCGATGCGCTCGCGCTTGCGGCCGGCATCGACGCGGCCGGTGGCTGCGAAATCAATGCGGTCTTTCTTGAAGTTCGGCACTGGTGCGCCTTCGAGACGGGTCCAGGGGAAATTCTCCATCCAGCTCGCATGGCTGGCGGCCGGGTCGATCTCCATCACCTTGGCCATGGTCTGTGGCGCGCGCCACCAGTCGTGCAGTTTCACGGAAGTGTCGCGATGGCTGTTCATCCACTCCGACAGCAGCGGGTTGACCGGCGTGTTGCCGCCATGGCCGTTGACGATGAGGATGCGGCGGAAGCCTGAGCGGTAGACGCTGTCGAGCATGTCTTCGATGACGCTGATGTAGGTGCGCAGTGACAGGGTAATGGTGCCGGGGAAGTCGGCGAAGGCCGAGGCCATGCCATAGGGCAGGCAGGGGAACACAGGCACGCCGACCGGCTCTGCGGCTTCCACCGAAATGCGTTCGGCCAGGATCATGTCGGTCGCGAGGCTCAGATAGGCATGCTGCTCGACCGATCCGATCGGCAGGACGCAGCGATCGTCGACCCTGGCGCGCTCTTCCACCTGAGCCCAGTGCATGTCCTGAATGCGCATTCCCGAAAACTCCATTTGTTCGCGATGATTGTCCGCGTTTGGTGCCATGCCCCAGCCCGCCGGGATGCGGCATGGACCGGCAACAAAACTGCGAGATATCTCCAATTAAGTTCCATTAGGAACAAAAATATGCAGTTGACGCAACAAAAATTTCAATTACCGTTCCGTTTGGGACTAATCTTGGGCAAAGCCAGGGCGGGATTGTATGGATCGATTGCTGAGCACAGCCCTGCATGAGGCGCGTGCAGGCCGGGAGACCCCGGGGCCGCTGCATCTGCCGCAGGACGATCCGCTGTTTCCGAAACTGTGGGACAATCCCTGCTGGCTGTCGTTCCGGCTGAACTTCCTGGCCCTGCAGTTCAACAATCCCGTCTATGGCCGCATCCAGCAGCAGCTTGGCCTGCTGCGTCCGGAATTCGTCGTTTTGTGGTCGCTCTATCTGGGCGACGGCCTGACGCTGACCGAGGTGGTGCGTTCGTCCAATTTTCCGAAGAACACGCTGAGCCGCGCCGTGAACAAGGTCGCGACGCTTGGCCTGATCGACCGCGAGATCGACCCGTCCGACCAGCGCCGCGTCACCCTGACCCTGACGGAGAAGGGGCGCGCCGCCGTGGTCTCCGTCAAGGAGCTGATGCTCGAGCATGAGCGCGCCATGCTCGAATGCCTGTCGCCTGCCGAACGGCTGACCCTGTCGGACCTGCTGACCAAGATGGTCGTCGCTTCAGGCAGCTGGCCCCGCGATCTCGACATGAATGCCGAGGCGGCCACCGACTGATCCCCCGCAGGGCCCGGCCCGGCACTCAGCAGCAAAAAGATTCAACAAAATAGAGAGACCCCAATGAGAACCAGTTCCTTCCTGCGCTCGGCCCTGCTGGCCACGACACTGCTCGTGTCGCTGCCGGTGCTCGCCGCCGACCTGACCATCGCCACCAAGTCCGGCCCGGCCTCGATGGACCCGCATTTCACGGCCACTTCGGCCAATGCCGAGGCGACCAAGCACGTTTTCGACACGCTGCTGAAGTCCGGCAACAAGCTGGAGGTCGAGCCCAACCTGGCGGTGAGCTGGAAGCCGGTCGACGACACGACCTGGGAGTTCAAGCTGCGCGAGGGTGTGAAGTTCCATGATGGTTCGGACTTCACCGCCGAGGACGTGAAGTTCTCGATCGAGCGCATCCCCAACGTCACCGGACCGAACCCGTCGACCATCTATGTGCGCCGTGTCGCCGGCGTCGAAGTCGTCGACCCGCTGACGGTGCGCGTCAAGACGCATGGTTCGGCCCCTACCTTGCCCAACGATTTCGTGCGTCTCTTCATCGTGTCGCACAAAGCCGCCGCGGCCTATTCCACCAAGGAGGCAGCCGCCGAGGGTTTCAATTCGGGCAAGGCCACCATCGGTACCGGTCCGTACAAGTTCGTCAGCTGGGCGCCGACGCAGGACCTCGTGCTGGAGAAGTTCGACGGCTATTGGGGCGGCGCGCAGCCCTGGGACAAGGTGGTTCGCAAGGAAATCCCGAATGACGCGGCCCGCGTCGCCCAGCTCAAGGCGGGGCAGGTCGACCTGATCTCCAAGGTCCCGGCGACCGACCTCGCCAATCTTGAGGCCGATACGGCCATCGACGTGGTCAAGGACGAGTCGGTCTACATTCCTTATCTGGAATTCGACTTCCGCGAGAACTCGCCGATGGTTTGGGACAAATCAGGCAAGAAGCTCGACAAGAACCCCTTCCTCGACCCACGCGTGCGTGAGGCTTTCGATCTCGCCATCGACCGCCAGACCATTGCCGATGTCGCGCTGGAGGGCATGGGCGTCGTGCCGACCCAGCTCGTGAGCGCCAACATCTTCGGCTACAACAAGGACATCCAGCCGGTCGCCTATGATGTCGACAAGGCGAAGCAGCTGATGACCGAGGCTGGCTTTCCCGACGGCTTCAAGGTGTCGCTGAACTATGCCAACGACCGTATGCCGACCGAGCTTGGCCCGACGGTGGCGCAGCTTCTGGCCGCGATCAATGTGCAGGCGGATGTGAGTGGCGTTCCGGCCGCGGTGTTCAATCCGGCCAAGACGCGTGGCGAATATTCGCTTTACATGGCGTCCTGGGGCACGCTGACCGGCGAGGCGAACTATATGCTCTCGTCGCTGATGCACACCAACGACAAGGAAAAGTCGCTGGGTGCCTTCAACACGCGCGGCTATTCCAACCCTCAGATGGACAAGCTGATCGAGGACGCTGGCGTCGAGATGGACGAGGCCAAGCGCCGCGACCTGCTCGAAAAGGCGAACCTGCTCGTCGCGACCGATCGACCCGACCTGCCGCTGGCCGTCAATGTCTCGGCCTGGGGCGTGAAGGCGGACAAGATCACCTATACGCCGCGTTCCGACGAGGACACGCTGGCGATGGACGCCAAGCCGAAGCAGTAAGGTTTCCAGCAACACAACAAGGGAAGCGGACGCGTTCCAGCACCGCTTCCCTCTCTTTTGAAGGTACGGACGATGACGAAATTCGCATTGGCGATCCATGGCGGTTGCGGGGTCATGGCCAAGCTTGATCTCAACGAGGAAGAGTGGATCGCCGCGCGCCGCGATCTCGGGCGTGCGCTGGAAGCCGGCTACGCGGTGCTGCAATCGGGTGGGCGCGCGCTCGACGCCGTGCAGGCCGCCGTCATCGTCATGGAAGACAGCCCGCATTTCAACGCCGGCCATGGCGCCGCGCTCAACGAGAACGGCGTGCATGAACTCGACGCCTCCATCATGGATGGGGGTTCGCTGGCCGCCGGCGCCATCAGCGCCGCCCGCCATGTGCGCAACCCGGTCAAGGCCGCGCGGGCGCTGTTGGAGCAGGGCGATCCCTTGCTCCTGACCGGTCCCGCCGCCGACAGGTTCGCCGAGGACAAGGGGCTGGCCGTCGAGCCGCAAAGCTATTTCACCACCGAGCGCCGCCAGGCGGCACTGACCGCGATGAAGGCGCATGCCGTGGCTGGCACCGCCGCCAAGGCCAGCGAATCCGAAAAGCATGGCACGGTCGGCGCGGTCGCGCTGGACAGCCACGGCGACCTGGCCGCGGCCACCTCGACCGGCGGCTACAACAACAAGCCGGATGGCCGGGTCGGCGACAGCCCGATCATCGGCGCCGGCACCTATGCCCGCAACGGCGTCTGCGCCGTTTCCGGCACCGGCAAGGGTGAATACTTCATCCGCCATGTGGCGGCTCACGAGGTCGCTTCCCGCGTCGACTATCTCGGTGAAAGCCTGGAAGCGGCGACGCGCAAGGTGATCATGGAAAACCTGAGGCAAGTCGGCGCCGGCCTGGTGGCGGTCGATGCAAACGGCGCCATTGCGGCGCCCTATAACACCGACGGCATGTTCCGCGGCTGGGTGAGCGACAATGGCGAGTTCTTCGTAGCCTCGCATGCGCAGGTCTATCGGCATCCAGAAGATCTGCAGTAGATCGCAGACGAGTCTCGGCGCCTGGAGCGTTTCCGCTTTTCTCTGAATTGCGGAAACGTTCCAATTCTCTTTTACGCAATGCTCGGCGCAAATCGCTGCGCGCTTTGCTGGAATTGCTCTCCCATGCCGGACGCTGCGTTCGGCTGCAAGGTCGCTTTGGGCTGCCCACCCTGCCGGCAGGGGACATTTATTTGCCACTCGGCATGACGTGAGGCTGGGTCTGGATCGCTGCGCCTTCGTTGGGGATCCATTCCGGAACGCCGAAGGGAATGGCGCCCGGCCAAAGCACGGCCATATGCGATGGCCCTGACCGTGCCGGGCTACGTGCCCTTACTTCTTCGCCAGCAGCGCCTTGACCAGCTTTTCGTCGACCGAGCCGGTCGCCGGCAGACCGTTGTCGGTCTGGAAGGCCATGATCGCCTTCTTGGTCCGGTCGCCCATGACGCCGTCGGTGCCGCCGGAGTCGTAGCCGTTCTTGACCAGGATGCGCTGGATGTTCTGCACCGCCTTCTTCATGTCGATGCCGGCGATGGTGGTCGGGGCATCCTGCCAGGCGCTCGGCATGTCGGTGGAGTTGGCTGCCGCGTCGAGCGGCTTCGGCTTCCACAGATCCGTGGCCTGCTTGGCGCGCTCGAGCTGTTCGGGGCGCAGTGCCTTGGCGATCTCGTCGCGCTTGGCGGCGGCATCCTTGTCACCCGATTTCGCCACCAGCGCGAACCACTTGTAGGATTCCTCCAGGTTCTGCTGCATGCCGGCGCCCTTGGCGGCCAGGATGCCCAGGTTGAACTGGCTGTCCTTGACGCCGAGGTCGGCCGCTTGGCTGAACCAGCGGGTCGCCGCGTCATTGTCGGGTGCGCCGTCGGTGCCCATGGCAAACAGCACCGCCAGATTGTGCATGGCGCTGGCATTGCCCTTCTCGGCGGCGCGGCGGTACCATTCCTTCGACTTGGCGAGGTCGCGCTCGACGCCGATGCCCTTCTCGTAGAAGTTGCCGATGCGATATTCGGCCGGCGCGAAGCCGCGTTCTGCCGCCTCGCCATACCATTTGGCGGCGGTAGCCATGTCTTCCCTGACGCCGCGGGCTTCGGCATAACGCGAGCCGATTTCGAACAGCGCCTTGGCATCGCCTGATGCGGCGGCATCGCGCAGCGCAACCGGACCGACTGATTGCGGAACTTCGATACCGTTCGCTGAGGGCCCGCTCGCTGGGGAATTGGCCGAGGCCTCGATCGGCGCGACGGCGCCGGTCTTGTCTTCGGTGGAGACGGCGGACTTCGCCATGCCCGGTACGTCGACCGTCGGCATGGTCACTGGCGCTGCAATCAGGGCCGGCGCCGCTGGTGCCGCATCAGCCCTGGCGGGTTCCACGGCCTCCGGCGCAGCGGGTGCGTCAGCGGTTTGCGGGGCGACCACATCGTCTCTCGACTTCAGCTCGGGGGATTTCGCCTCGAGGGATTCCGCCTGGTCATCGACGCTGCGCACCGGCGGTGCGTCTGCCGGGATCGGCAGGGCCGGCGCCTCGGCCATCGCCGGCGCCTGCTTGAAAGGCGCCATGGTTGCGACGTCGGTCTTTTCCTCGATTGCCGTCGGCGCGCTGTCGTTGACCGACACTTGCTCCGGGTCGGACAGGAAGGCCTTGCCGAGCTGGAGGCCGGCGAGCGCCAGCATGATCGCGGCAGCGGCCATCAGGATCGGCTTGCGGCGGGCCTTCAAAAGGTTGCCGAGGCCGAACGACTTGACGCCGCCAGCCTTGCCCGACTGGTGCTTGAGTGCTTCCGCCTCGGCTGCGGCGGCTTGCGCGGCGCGGCGGGCGGCGGCGATGAAGTCGGCCTTCGAGGCGTCGTTCGCATTCTGCTTGGTGGGCTGGCCGCGTTCGTCGCGCACCCGCTTCATAATGGCGTTGAGGTCCGGCGCGCCCGAGCCGGGCTCGAGCGGGCGGTTGAGCAGTTTCGGTTCCAGCGGCTCGTCGAGATCGACCGTCGGCACATGAGCACCGTCGGCAAGAGCGGTCGGCTGTGCGGTTTCGTTCTCGCGGCGCATCTTGAAGGCGCGCGCGATGCCGCCGAACATCGACTTGTTCTGGCCGGAGATTTCGGAATCCGCGGCGATGGCTTCAGAGCCAAGTGCCGCACGTGCCGCATCGGCTGCCGCCTGCGCCGGCGTGCGTGTCCCGCCGCGCATCGATGGGCCGTCGGAAAGCGGCAGCGGCTCGTCCATGTCGAGCGCTGGCGCATCCTGCACGGTGATCTTGGGGGCCACCGGTTGCGTGCCGCCGACTTCCAGGGAGCCGAGGCGGTCGACGATCTTGAGCAGCGTGTCGTGGATGGCTTCGAAAGTCTTGGTGTTGCGCTCGTCGGAACGGCGGGTCAGTCCTTCCAGGGTCTTCAGGTCGCCGGCCAGCCCGGCAACGGTTGCCGTGTCGCCGGTTGACAGGCCGAGCCCGCGCACGGCG
Organism: Mesorhizobium loti; assembly: GCF_002858745.1. Taxonomy (GTDB): domain Bacteria; phylum Pseudomonadota; class Alphaproteobacteria; order Rhizobiales; family Rhizobiaceae; genus Mesorhizobium; species Mesorhizobium loti_F. The sequence goes on from NZ_PJRO01000005.1 coordinate 192,427, forward strand.
TTTTCCGCTGCCTGTCTCGCCGTCTCCAGGATGGTGTCGCGGTTGCTCGCGATCGATTCCTCGATCTTCTCGATACGCGGACCGATGTCTTCGAATTCGGGCAGTGGCGCGCCGGGGCGCGACAGGTGCGCCGAAAGACCGGAGACCTGTGCTTCCAGGCTGCGCAAGAGGTCGGGATCGATGCCGGCCGACTGCAGCGAGTTCGAATCGAGGCGGCTGGAAATGTCGTCGAGCCGGCTTTCCAGGCTGCGGATCGCGTCCTGGCCGGCGCTGTCGGTGCCGCGGCTTTCCAGCCGCTGCGCCAGCGCATTGAAGCGCGCATCGATGGCGTCCATGATGCCGGAATTGTCGGGCTCTGGCGCACGGCGCTCGAGACGGTCGGTGACGTCGTCCAGCCGGCGCTCGAGGTCGCGGAACAGCATGCTGCCCTGCTGCATCGTATCTTCCTGGCGGCGTTCGATGATGCCCGACAGCGCTTCGAAGCGCTGTTCCAGCCCGTGGAAGAGATGGTCCATCACTTCGCCGCGCGGGCGCTCGTCGGCCACTTCTTCGATCTGGCGGGCAAGGGCGGCAATTCGCTGTTCGATGCGCTCGAATGGCGCCGGGTCGAAGGCGCTCGACTGGGCAGCGACGGTGGAGGCGACGATGGCGCGCGAGATTTCGTCCAGCCGCTCGTCTATCATGCCGTAGACGTCGCCGCCGCGGCGGCCCTGCTGGCTGGCGAAATGGTCGACGGCGCCGGCCAGCGTGCGCACCTTTTCTTCCAGCGAACGCAGCGACAGCGATTCCGGCAGCTTGTTGACGGCCGCACCGATCTGCTCGAGCCGCTCGGCAAGGGCCGTGACATCGACGCCGTCGCGCTTGCCGGCGTTGTCGTCGAGACGGCTCTCGAATGCCGACCAGCGCTGGTCGAAATTCTGCCAGCGGCGGTCCACCGCCTGCACGCTCTCCTCGCGCGCCAGCAGGTCCATCGCGCTCCTGACCTGCTCCAGTTCGAGCCTGAGCATGTTGACGCTTTTGTCGTCGCTCTTTTCGGCCAGGCCCCGGATTGCGCCGGACAGGCGTTCGAATTCGAGGCCGAGTTCGGCGCTGTCGCGGGAAGAAGGCGCCTCTTGTGCGGCGCGTTGGATATCCTTGCGCAGGGCCTGGAATTCGCGCTGCAGGCCGGAACTCATCTGCTGGCGCAGTTCTTCGCGCAGGCCGCGCAGTTCGCCGGCGATCTTGCTGACCATCGCCACGCCGTCTTCCTGGCCGCGCATGCGTTCGATGTCGCGGGCAATCGACTGGTAGGGCCGCTCGGATGCGGTGCGCTGGCGATAGGGGCGTGGTTCTTCGTAAGCGCGCTGGTAGCCGCGCGCGCCCTCATAGTCGCGCTCGCGCGGGCGCTGGTCGTCATAAGGGCGCTGGTAGCCGCGCGTGGCTTCGTAATCCCGTTCGCGTGGGCGCTGGTCTTCGTAAGGGCGCTGCGCGTAGCGCAGGGCATCCTGGGACGAGCGCTCGGCATAAGGCTGGCTGCGGCCGTAGCGCGGTTCCTCGTGGCGCGAAGGCTCCTCGCGGTTGCTGTCCAGCCGCTGCTCCAGCGCTGCCATCGAGCGGTTGAGCTCTTCCAGCGAGGCATAGCTCCGGCGCTGCCGCCCGGCGTTCAGATTATCGAGATAGGACCGCTTGTTGTTCATCGAGCGCCCGTTTCGCAATTGGCCGGCCTTGGCCAGCAGTTCCCCAAACCACCCAGTCGGGTCCGAAGACGGCTTGGCCAGCGGAAAGTTGGTTCCCGGGCAGACCTGCGCTTCGATGAAACCCGTGTGAAAAGCGAGACAGGATGGACACGGACCGACAGCCGCACCTTTCGCCCAGCATGGTAAACAACCCGTTAACCAAGCTTAAGAAGTCGCAGGATTCGTTGAGAAAAGCTTTCACTGCCAGGCACGCCGGTGGCGCTACGGCACCCCCACTTGCATTTCACCGGCGATATCAGTATATCCTTTACGTAAACGTAAGTTGTGCGGTGCGGTATCGCTTACGGATTTTGTTGAAACCTGGAAGCAGGCCCCCTCCGCCACAGCGACGCAGGCAGCCAATGCCGCGTGCCATAGCCGGGGCCCATAACGGGAAATGCCAATGACTGTGCAGATGACCACCGCTGGCGGGGTAGCCGGCAACACCAACATTGTGTCGAACGAGCCGGGCGAAGAGCTGGTGCGCATCGGCGAAATGGCCAAGAAATATGGCGTCACGCTGCGCACGTTGCGCTTCTATGAAGACAAGGGCTTGCTGAAGCCGGAGCGCGACGGCGCCACCCGTCTTTATACACATCGCGACCGCGTTCGCCTCAAGCTCATCCTGCTCGGCCGCAAGGTCGGTTTCTCGCTACGCGAGGTCAAGCAGATGATGGATCTCTACGATCCGACCGGCACCAATACCAAGCAGCTGCGCCTGGCGCTGGAAAAGTCGGAAAAGCAGCTCGTGCGCCTGCAGAAGCAGCGCTCCCTGATCGACGACGCCATCAACGAGCTGAGTGGCGCGATGAATTCCGTCCGCCAGATGGTCGCCGAGCGCGCCGCCTCGACCTCGGCCGCCGCGAACTGAACTGGGCAGGCGTTTGTGCCTGTCCCATGCCCACGCAACGAGAAGGCGCGTCGCTCCGGCGGCGCGCTTTTTCGTTATAAGGGAATGCCTATCCGTTCTTGCTTGAATTGCGTTTGGCGCGGCGTTTTCCTTCTCCCTCTGTGGGAGAAGGTGGATCGGCGCGTAGCGCCGAGACGGATGAGGGGTGTTGGAAAGAAATGAAGCGGCACAGGAGCCCCTTATCGTCCCGCAAACAATCGGCAAAAGCAGCGTTCCGTCCAACACCCCTCATCCGACCTCGCCTTCAACGGCGGCTTTGCCGCCGGGGCTCGGCCACCTTCTCCAACAGAGGGAGAAGGGAAATCGCACAAAGCTGAATGCCGACGCTTTGGTAACCGGCGTGACCGGCTGCTCCAACCCGTTCGGTCGAAAACCCTCCTAAAAAAGTGATCGCCTGCACAGATTGACGTTTACGCAAACGTCAATATTTGTTATCGAGATCCCACAGTCGGCCCGAAAGCCGTTCCGGCACGGGTCTGTTCGTTGTTTTTGTGGAGGAACGCGATGCCGATCTACCAGGCCCCTGTCCGCGATACATTGTTCGTTTTGAACGAGGTGCTGGGCTATGAACGGTACAGCAATCTCCCCGGTTTTGCCGATGCGCCGGCCGACGTTCTGGAGGCGATCCTCGCCGAAGGCGCCAAATTGGCCGAAAACGTCATCCAGCCGACCAACCGTATCGGTGACACGGAAGGCTGCGTGCGCCATGACGACGGTTCGGTGACGACGCCGAAGGGTTTCAAGGAAGCCTATCGCCAATATTGCGAAGGCGGCTGGATGGGGCTTGCCGCACCGGCCGAATATGGCGGCCAGGGCCTGCCTTATGCCGTGCACACTGCGGTTGCCGAATACATGGTCTCCGCCAACCTCTCGCTGCTGATGTATCCTGGCCTGACCCAGGGCGCGATCGCCGCGATCCTCACCCACGGCACCGATGAGCAGAAGACCGCCTTCGCACCGAAGCTGATCGAAGGCGTGTGGACCGGCACCATGAACCTGACGGAGCCGCATTGCGGCACTGATCTCGGCCTGTTGCGCACCAAGGCGGTGCCGAACGGCAACGGCACCTACAGGATTTCCGGCCAGAAGATCTTCATCTCGGCCGGCGAGCACGACATGTCCGACAACATCATCCATCTGGTGCTGGCCCGCATCGAGGGCGCGCCGGAAGGCGTGAAGGGCATCTCGCTGTTCATCGTGCCCAAGCTCAAGCTCGATGCCGACGGCAATCCGGGCGAGCGCAACACGCTCTCCTGCGGCTCGATCGAAGAGAAGATGGGCATCCACGGCAATTCCACCTGCGTCATGAACTATGATGAGGCCGAAGGCGTGCTGCTCGGCGAGGCCAATGGCGGTCTGAAGGCGATGTTCACGATGATGAACGAGGCGCGTCTCGGCGTCGGCCTGCAGGGCCTGGCGCAGTCGGAGGTCGCCTACCAGAACGCCGTCGCCTACGCGAAGGAGCGCCTGCAGGGCCGTTCGATCTCGGGTGCCAAGTCGCCCGACAAGAAGGCAGATCCGATCATCGTGCACCCGGACATCCGCCGCAACCTGATGACCATGCGGGCCTATAACGAGGCTGGGCGTGCGTTTACGCTGTGGACCGCGCTGAAGTCGGACATCGCCCACCGCGCCGGCGACGACGCCGACCGCCAGGCCGCCGACGATTACCTGGGCCTGATGACGCCGGTGGTGAAGGGTGTGCTCACCGACAAGGGTTTCGAGCATGCCGTCATGGCGCAGCAGGTGTTCGGCGGCCATGGCTACATCGAAGAGCACGGCATGAGCCAGTTCGTGCGCGATGCCCGCATCGCCATGATCTATGAAGGTGCAAACGGCATCCAGGCGCTGGACCTCGTCGGCCGCAAGCTCGGCGCCAATGGCGGCCGCGCCATCCAGGCCTTCTTCAAGGAAGTCGGCGAATTCTGCGAGGAAAACCGCGCCAGCGAGCAGATGGCGCCGTTCACCAAGGCGCTGAAGAAGGGCCTCAACGACCTGCAGGCCGCCACCATGTGGCTGATGCAGAACGGCATGAAGAACCCGGACAATGCCGGTGCTGCCTCGACCGACTACCTGCACCTCTTCGGCCTGGTCACGCTCGGCTACATGTGGGGCCAGATGGCCAGGGCCGCGCAGGCCAAGCTAGCCGAAGGCGCCAACGGTTCGTCATCTTTCTATGACAACAAGCTGGTCACCGCGCGCTATTATATGGACCGCATCATGCCGGAGACGTCGGCGCATCTCGCCCGCATCTCGTCCGGCGCCGATTCCATGATGGCGCTGCCGGCCGACGCGTTCTGATGTTCGGCGCCAACGTCCCCCTCACCCTCGAGGGGAGGGTGGCCCGAAGGGTCGGGAGGGGTTGCAAAGGCAGTGCGCCGGCCTCTATCTCAGTGGCTCGGCTCGGAAGGACCGTGACAATGCCTCGAACGCGCGTCAGTTTCGAAATGCGGCAGAAGGCACGCTCGCTGCGTCTCCATGCGACGAAGGGAGAGTCGCTGCTTTGGTACGAGCTGCGGGAATTTGCGGCGGAAGGCTTCAAGTTCCGGCGGCAGTCGCCAATCGGACCTTACATCGTCGACTTCGTCTGCCCGTCGATAAAGCTGATCGTGGAAATCGACGGCGACCTGCATGAGACCGAAGCGGGCAAGCTGCACGACGCAAATCGCGACGCTTATTTGCGCTCTCTTGGCTATGTTATCCTGCGGATCGATGAGCCGGATGTCATCAACAGCGCGTGGCATGTCGCGCAGCTTGTAAAAGATCAGGCCGAGCGTCTCCTCGGCGACCCCTCCCGACCGCTTCGCGGCCACCCTCCCCTCAAGGGGGAGGGGAACGAAGGAGCTACTCGATGACCACCAACCCCGCCGACATCCTGTCCTTGCCGAAGGCCGGCTGGGCTGGCGACGAGGTCGCCATGCTCTACGACATGTCGATCCGCTTCCTGTCGGAAGAGATCGCGCCGCACTACGACGAATACGAAAAGAACGAGATCGTCGACCGTTCCGCCTGGGAAAAAGCAGGCGCCGCCGGCCTGCTCTGCGCCTCCATGCCGGAAGAATATGGCGGTTCAGGCGGCACCTATGCTCATGAAAGCGTGATCGCCGAGGCGCTCGGCCATGTCGGAGTCGACGGTTTCGGCATCGCGCTGCACAACGCCATCGTTGCCCCTTACATCCTGCACTACGGTTCGGAAGAGCAGAAGAAAAAGTGGCTGCCAAAGATGGCGAGCGGCGAACTGATCGGTGCCATCGCCATGACCGAGCCCGGCGCCGGCTCCGACCTGCAAGGCATCAAGACGCGGGCCGAGAAGCAAGGCAACCAGTACCTGATCAACGGTTCCAAGACCTTCATCACCAACGGCCAGAACGCCAATCTCATCATCGTCGTCACCAAGACCGATCCGACCAAGGGCGCCAAGGGCACCTCGCTGATCGTCATCGAGACCGACGAGGTCGAGGGTTTCACGCGCGGCCGCAACCTCGACAAGATCGGCCTCAAGGCCAACGACACCTCGGAACTCTTCTTCAACGATGTGCGTGTGCCGACCGCCAATCTGCTTGGCCATGAGGAAGGCCAGGGCTTCGTGCAGCTGATGCAGCAATTGCCGCAGGAGCGCCTTTTGATCGGTGCCCAGGGTATCGGCATGATCGAGCGCGCTCTCGCCGTCACCGTCGACTACGTCAAGGATCGCAAGGCGTTCGGCAAGGCGGTGGTGGAGTTCCAGAACACCCAGTTCAAGCTGGCCGAACTGAAGACCGAAGCCACGATCGGCCGTGTCTTCTACAATGACTGCGTCAAGCGCCATCTCAATGGCGGGCTCGACCCGGTCACCGCCTCGATGGCCAAATACTGGCTCTCCGACCTGCAGTGCAAGGTCGTCGACGAATGCCTGCAGCTGCATGGCGGCTACGGCTACATGAACGAATACCCGATCGCCCGCATGTATCGCGACGCCCGCGTGCAGCGCATCTACGGCGGCACCAACGAGATCATGAAGATGTTGATCGGCCGCTCGCTCTGAGCAGCCGGTCCAACCTGTCCGATCGGTCGCTGGCGGCCGATCCAGATTACAAGGAGCACGAAAATGGCTGACGCTTATGTCTATGACGCCGTGCGCACGCCGCGCGGCAGGGGCAAGAAGGACGGATCGCTGCACGAGGTGCCGGCGGTGCGTCTCGGCGCCAAGGTGCTGGAAGCGCTGCGCGACCGCAACGAGCTCGACACCGGTGCAGTCGACGACATCATCTTCGGCTGCGTCGACCCTGTCGGCGAAGCCGGTTCGGTGATCCCGCGCGCCGCCGCCTTCGAGGCCGGCTACAACACCAAGGCGCCGGGCATGCAGCTGTCGCGCTTCTGCGCCAGCGGCCTCGACGCCATCAATCTGGGCGCGGCCAAGATCGCGCAGGGCGCCGACGACATCGTCATCGCCGGCGGTGTCGAATCGATGAGCCGCGTCGGTATGGGCGCCTCGGGCGGCGCCTGGTTCATGGACCCGTCGGTCGGCTTCCCCGGCTGGTTCGTGCCGCAGGGCATCTCGGCCGACCTGATCGCCACCAAGCACGGCTTCTCGCGCGACGACGTCGACGCCTATGCGGTGGAGAGCCAGAAGCGCGCTGCCAATGCCTGGCAGAAGGGCTATTTCAAGAACTCGGTCGTGCCGATCAAGGACCAGAACGGCCTCACCATCCTTGACCATGACGAGCATATGCGGCCCACGACCGACATGCAGTCGCTGGCTTCGCTGAACCCGTCCTTCGTCATGCCCGGCGAAATGGGCGGCTTCGATGCCGTTGCCGTGCAGCGTTATCCGGAACTCGAAGAGGTCAACCACGTTCACCATGCCGGCAATTCGTCCGGTATCGTTGATGGAGCGGCCGCCGTGCTGCTCGGCTCCAAGAAGGGCGGCAAGGCGATGGGCCTCAAGCCGCGCGCCCGCATCCGTGCCTTCGCAAACATCGGCTCGGAGCCGGCGATCATGCTGACCGGCCCGGTCGATGTTACCGAGAAGCTGTTGAAGCGCGCCAAGATGAAGCTGTCGGACATCGACCTGTTCGAGCTCAACGAGGCCTTCGCCTCCGTCGTGCTGCGCTACATGCAGGCCTTCGACATTCCGCACGACAGGATCAACGTCAATGGCGGCGCCATCGCCATGGGCCATCCGCTCGGCGCCACCGGCGCCATGGTGTTCGGCACCGTGCTCGACGAGCTCGAGCGCCGCAACCTCAACACCGCTCTGGTGACGCTGTGCATCGGTGCCGGCATGGGCACCGCCACGATCATCGAGCGCGTCTGATTTCGGCCGGAAGGAGAAGACAATGAGCTACAAGAACTTTTCGGTCGACATCGACGGCGACGGCATCGCGCTCGTCACCTGGGATATGCCGGGCCGCTCCATGAACGTGTTCACCGAAGAGGTGATGCGCGAACTGAATGCCATCATCGACCAGGTCGTGGCGGACGCCGCGGTCAAGGGCGCGGTCATCACCTCGGGCAAGGACAGCTTCTCCGGCGGCGCCGACCTGACCATGCTGCAGCAGATGCTGGGCATCTTCGCCAAGGACAAGGCGAAGGACCCGGAAAAGGCCACCCAGACGCTGTTTGCGAATGTCGGCTTCATGACCGGCCTGTTCCGCAAGCTGGAAACCTGCGGCAAGCCGTGGGTGTCGGCCATCAACGGCACCTGCATGGGCGGCGCCTTCGAGATGTCGCTGGCCTGCCATGGCCGCGTCGCGGCCGATTCCGACAAGGTCAAGATGGCGCTTCCGGAAGTGAAGGTCGGCATCTTCCCGGGTGCCGGCGGCACGCAGCGCGTGCCGAGGCTCACCGACACGCAGGGCGCGCTGGAGATGCTGACCTCCGGCAGGAATCTGACCGCGCAGAAGGCCAAGGCCATGGGCCTGGTGCACGAGATCGCTGAGCCGGCCAAGCTGGTCGAGGCCGCCAAGGCGATGATCCGCAATGGCCTGAAGCCGGTCGCACCATGGGACGAGAAGGGTTTCAAGCTGCCGGGCGGCCCAGTCTATTCGGTTGCCGGCGCGAACCTGTGGCCGCCGGCCATCGCCATCCTGCGCCGCGAGACCTATGGCAACTATCCGGCCGCCATGGCGATCCTGAAATGCGTCTACGAAGGCCTGCTGGTGCCTTTCGACACCGCGCTGAAGATCGAGACGCGCTACTTCACCGAGATCCTGCAGACCAAGGAAGCGGCGGCAATGATCCGCTCGCTGTTCGTGTCGCTGCAGGAACTCAACAAGGGTGCCCGCCGTCCCGAAGGCATTCCGGATACGAAATTCAAGAAGATCGGCGTCCTTGGCGCCGGATTCATGGGCGCCGGCATCGCCTATGTCACGGCCAAGGCCGGCATTCCGGTGGTGCTGCTCGACCGCGATCTGCCGTCGGCCGAGAAGGGCAAGGCGCATTCTGACACCCTGATCTCCGAACAGGTCAAGAAGGGCCGCGCCAAGCCCGAGGAGAAGGAAAAGCTGCTGTCGCTGATCACGCCGACGGCCGACTATGCCGATCTCACCGGCTGCGATCTCGTCATCGAGGCGGTGTTCGAGGATTCGGAAGTCAAGAAGGGCGCGACCGAAAAGGCCGAGGCCGTGTTGAAGTCGTCGGCGATCTTCGCCTCCAACACCTCGACCATCCCGATCTCGTCGCTGGCCAAGAACTCGTCGCGGCCGAAGAACTTCATCGGCCTGCACTTCTTCTCGCCGGTCGACAAGATGATGCTGGTCGAGATCATCCTCGGCAAGAAGACGGGCGACAAGGCGATTGCCACCGCGATCGACTATGTGCGCGCCATCAAGAAGACGCCGATCGTCGTCAACGACACGCGCGGCTTCTACGTCAATCGCTGCGTGCTGCGCTACATGTCGGAAGCTTTCCAGATGCTGATCGAAGGCATCCCGGCGCCGATGATCGAGAACGCCGCCAAGGCAGCCGGCATGCCGGTCGGCCCGCTGGCGCTGACCGACGAGACGGCGATCGACCTGGCGCAGAAGATCATGAAGCAGACCATCCGCGATCTCGGCGAGAAGGCCGTCGACAAGGATCAGTTCGCGCTGATCAACACGCTCGTCGACAAGCATGAGCGCCTCGGCCGCAAGAACGCCAAGGGCTTCTACGACTATCCGCCGAAGCCGGCCAAGAAGAAGCTGTGGCCGGGCCTCAAGGACCTCTACCCGCAGCTCGATCCTGACAGGGTCGACTACGCGGAGGTGCAGCAGCGCCTGCTGGTCACCATCGCGCTCGAAGCGGCACGCGTCATGGAAGAAGGCATCGTCACCGACCCGCGCGAAGCGGATGTCGGCTCGATTCTGGCTTTCGGCTTCGCCCCCTATACGGGCGGCGCGCTGTCCTACATCGACGGCATCGGCGCCAAGGCTTTCGTGAAGATCGCCAAGGGCCTGCAGAAGAAGTACGGCGCGCAGTTCAAGGCGCCGAAGCTGCTTGTCGACATGGCCGAGAAGGGCGAGACCTTCTACCAGCGCTTCGACCCCTATGCGAAGGGCGAGGTCAAGGCAGCGGCGTAAGTCGAACCGCGTTCCTCTCCCCGTTTACGGGGAGAGGATGCCGGCAGGCAGGCGAGGGGCCGCACCTGTCTTGGGAACGTTAGCGCTGCCCCTCATCCGGCCCTTCGGGCAACCTTCTCCCCGTGAACGGGGAGAAGGGAAGAAAGTAAAAGCATGTATGTCTGGGCACGTTTCGCGCGCATGGCGCTGACGGCAAAATCGCGCGGTGCCTATCGCATGGGCGATGAAAGCCGGCTCACTTTCCGCTGCCTGCCGACCGACATCGACTTCAACATCCATCTCAACAATGCGCGCTACATGATGCTGGCCGATCTCGGCCGCATCGACATCTTCATTCGCGCCGGCCTGATCGCGCTCGCACGCAAGAAGGGCTGGGCGCCGATGCTGGGCGGACTGCAAACCGTCTATGTGCGCGAGATCAAGTTGTGGCGCAATTTCCAGGTGGTGTCCTCGATCGAGACCTGGGACGGCACGCAGGTGCTCGGCGCGCACCGCTTCGTACTCGACAATGGTGAAACCGCTGCGCTGATGAAGACGACCGCCGGCGTCTATGATCGTGCCGGCAAGCGCTTCGTCGATATCCAGGAACTCGCGGCGGAACTTGGCTATGACGTCACGCCGCGCACGCCGACCGAGGCGGAACAGGCGTTCATGGCATCGCACCGGGGGCTGCGTGCCGCGGCGAAGGGGAGTTAGGGCCGTGGCGGTAAACAATGCCCTGTTCCCTTACTGCCCTATTGCCTATCGCCTATTCGAGACTGGACATCACGTCCTCCGGCCCTTATCAAGAAAAGGTATTTTTTCCTGTTAGAGGGAGCGGGCCGTGCTCTCGCATGATCGTGTCTGGGCCGCGATAGATGCCTTGGCGGAGCGTTATTCGCTGTCGGCTTCCGGGCTCGCCAGGCGTGCCGGTCTGGACTCAACAGCCTTCAACAAGTCGAAGCGGCAATCGTCCGACGGGCGTCCGCGCTGGCCATCGACCGAGTCGCTCGCCAAGATCATGGAGGCGACCGGCGCGACGCTGGACGAATTCATGGGGCTGATGCAGAGCAGACTGCCCGCGGCCCTGGCGCGACCGCATGGTTCCGGCGCCGCCGTGCCCCTGGTCGGTTTCGCGCAGGCTGGCGCGGGTGGTTACTTCGACGATGCCGGTTTCCCTGTCGGGCAGGGCTGGGACCTGGTCGAATTGCCGGCGCAATCCACCGATACGGCTTATGCGTTGAAGGTGCAGGGCGATTCGATGCTGCCGCTTTACCGCAATGGTGACGTTCTGATCGTGGAACCGGGTGCCGCCGTGCGCCGGGGCGACCGCGTCGTCGTCAAGACCGGCTCCGGCGAAGTGATGGCCAAGGTGCTGGAGCGCCAGACGGCGCGCACCATCTCGCTGCTTTCGCTCAATCCGGACCATCCGAACCGCGATCTCCAGATGGTCGAGGTGGAATGGGTGGCCCGCATCGTCTGGGCAAGCCAGTAGGATGCCGGTGTGAGACCGCTTCCCGCAGCGCTTGCCGTTCTTATGCTTGGCGCTTCCGCCGCGGCCATCGTCGCGGGCGGGCGCATCACCGGGGAAGGTGCCAAGATCGAGATATCGGACGAGGACGTGCCGACACTCGACATGCTGGGCGATCCTCCCGCTGCCGACCAGCCAGCAGGAACGGACAGCGATGCTACGTCGCCGCCCGAACCCGAGCCGCAGCCAAACCCCTCTCAGCTCGAACCGTCGCAACCAGCAACCCAGCAGGCCACGCCGTCAGCGGAAACCATCCAGCAACAGGCGCAGGCGGCATCGCGGGCGATCGACCCGATGACGGCGCCGCCGCCGGGCGATCCCGGCGCGTTGCAGCGCATCGAGCCGCGCGCGCCGCTGAGCAAGCTGTCGCAGGCGCAGCCGAAGAAGCCGCCAATGCCGGACAAATGGAAAGGCACGCCGCTCTACCAGGCGGTGGCGCCGGCTGCGGGCCGCATCGAAGCCAAGGGTTATTCCGTCGCTGTCTCGGGCGTCGACATCATACCGGAGGACGAGACCTGCACCGATGAAGACGGCAAATCATGGCCTTGCGGCGTACGTGCGCGTGGGGCCTTCCGCGCCCTCATCCGCCAGCGTGCCGTCAACTGCGTGGTGCCGCCGGAAGGCGGGCGCGACCTGATCTCCGCCCCTTGCCGCATCGGCAAGGTCGATGTCGGCGAGTGGCTGGTCATCAATGGTTGGGCACGGCCTGCCGCCGGCGGTCCCTACGCGGAGGCCGGCGAGAAGGCGAAGGCGGAGAAGAGGGGCATCTTCGGAAAAGCGCCGGAGGGGACCGGCCTGCCGCCGGCCCCGCCACCTGTCTCGGCACCTGAATCGGTGCCGGGTTCGATCATCGACAGCTCCGGCCTCGATGCCCCGGCGCCGCCGCAGCAGCCCTCCGGGCAGGGCGGCGATCCTACGCTGCGAGCTTTCCCTCCAGCGCCTGGGCAATGAGCGCGCGTGTCTCGGCGATGCCGTAGAGTTCGGCGAACGAGCCGAAGCGCGGGCCGCGTTCCTGTCCGATCAGCACCTGGTAGATCATCTGGAAGAAGGCGACCGACACGCCAGGTCCGCCTTCCGGGCTCTGCTTGGCATGATCCTGGTAGCGTTCGATCTTGCGCGCGACATTGAGCGCGCCGTTCTGGATCGCCTCGCCATTGGCACCCGCCGGCAGCGTAGCCAGCATGTCCGAAAGCTTGGCCAGCGCCTCGCGCTCGACGTCGTCGGCGGCGCGGTAGACCTTGGTCGGCTTCACGAAATCGTCGAAATAGCGGATCGCGTAGCCGGTCAGCTTGTCGAGCTCGGGATGCGTGGCCGGCGTCACGCCCGCCGCGTGGCGCGAGATGAAGCCCCACAAAACTTCTTTATTCTGCGCGTTCGAGGCGCTGACCAGGTTGAGCAGCAACGCGAACGAGACCGGCATGTCGACGACCGGCGGATGGCCGTCATGCATGTGCCAGACCGGATTGCCGAGCCGCTCCTTCCACTCCTGGCGCGGATAGGCGGCGAGGAAGGAATAATATTCGTCCACCGCCTTCGGGATGACGTCGAAATACAGCTTCTTCGCTTGCCTCGGCCGCTGGTACATATAGAGGCCGAGGCTTTCGGTCGGCGCGTAGGTCAGCCACTCGTCGATGGTCAGGCCGTTGCCCTTCGACTTCGAGATCTTCTGGCCGTTCTCGTCGAGGAACAGTTCGTAGACGAAATGCTCCGGCGCGCGGCCGCCGAGGATGTTGCAGATCTTGTCGTAGATGCCGGCATTGGTCTGGTGGTCCTTGCCGAACATCTCGAAATCGACGCCGAGTGCGGCCCAGCGCATGCCGAAATCCGGTTTCCACTGCATCTTCACCTTGCCGCCGGTCACCGGCAGCGTCGTCTCGGTACCGTCCTCGTCGTTGAAGGTGATGGTGCCGGCCTTGGCGTCGACATGCTTCATCGGCACGTAGAGCACACGGCCGCTCTTTGGCGAGATCGGCAGGAAGGGGCTGTAGGTCGCCTGGCGTTCTTCGCCCAGCGTCGGCAGCATCACCTTCATGATGGCGTCGTATTTCTCGGCGGCGCGCAGCAGCACTTCGTCGAAGCGGCCCGCCTTGTAATATTCCGTCGCGCTGGCGAATTCGTAGTCGAAGCCGAAGGTGTCGAGGAAGCGCCGCAGCATGGTGTTGTTGTGATCGCCGAAGCTCTTGTAGTCGCCGCCGAACGGGTTCGGCACGACGGTGAGCGGCATCTGCAGGTAAGGCTCGAGCGCTGCGCGGTCCGGCACGTTTTCCGGGATCTTGCGCATGCCGTCCATGTCGTCGGAGAAGCAGAGCAGCTTGGTCTTCACTTCGCCTTTGGTCAGCACATGGAAGGCATGGCGCACCATGGTCGTGCGCGCCACCTCGCCGAAGGTGCCGATATGCGGCAGGCCGGATGGGCCGTAGCCTGTCTCGAACAGCACGGTCTCCGGGAAATCGCGGCCTTTGTAGCGTTCGACGATCTTTTTGGCTTCCTCGAACGGCCAGGCTTTGCTCTCGACGGCGGCGGCAAGCAGTTCGGGATTGAGATCGATCGAATTGGATATGGCCATAATGGATGCCCTGAAAACAAGCCCGGCCACGCTGCCGGACGGCATGCTCTAGGCGCGCAGCACCGGAGCGTCAACGATTTCGGGCATTTTTCCTTGGGCGGAGGGCGTTCCAAGGCAGGTTGCGTTCGATAGAGCTGGCACCAGTGGTGATCGGTACGACTTCCCTTCTCCTACAGGGGAGAAGGGGCCATGTCGTACGTGATGGCTGTCAGGCAGCTGTCCTATCCCGCTACCGGCAGCATTGCGAGCTTGTTGGCCCGCAGCAGGAACTGGCGGCCTGCTGCTCTGCCAGCCAGCGGTCGCGCGGCTTGCAGCTTGCCGGGCGCGGCGACAGCTCCACGACGATCTCATCGCTGCCTATCGCCGGGGCGGCGGCGCGGTGCAATTGCATCGGCTGGATGCCGTCGCTCACCTCGAAGGTCAGCCTGGCGCTCCGGTCGAGTGACAGATGGTCGGCGACCTTGCCGATGATGGCGCTAAACTTCCTGGCCGTCATCTGTTCGGGTGCGTCGTCGACATCCCACAGCTGCACGAAGATTTCCGTCCAGGCTTCCGGATTGGCGCCGCAGTCGAGGCCGGCGAAGCTGCCGGCCTTCACTTCCGTCACATGATAGCCTTTGCGCAGCGGGCGGCCGTCATAGCGGAAGGTGAGAGGGCTCGACGGTTGGTGGCCAAGCGCATCCAGCAACTCCCCGATCGTGATGTCGTCTGCTGCCGAAAAATCAACGTTGCCAAGCGCGTTCATCTACGTTAATCCTCATTTCGATACTTTTAGGATTATTGAAATATGGATGAACGTCAAGCCCTCGTCGCTTTCGGCGCCTTGTCGCAGGAAACCCGGCTGCGCATCCTGCGCATGCTGGTTGTCGCCGGTCCGGATGGCATTGCCGCCGGCGTCCTTGCCGAAAAGGCCGAGGTGTCGGCCTCCAATGTGTCTTTCCACCTGAAGGAATTGGAACGCGCCGGCCTCGCCACCGCAAGGCGCGATGCGCGCTCCATCATCTACAGCGCCGGCTATGACGCGCTGAGCGGCCTGATCCGCTTCCTGATGGAGGATTGCTGTGGCGGACATCCGGAAATCTGCGCTCCCATCGTCACCGCAGCAGCCTGCTGCACCCCGTCCAAGGATATCGTTCTGCAGGAGATCGTGAAATGAGTGATCACGTCTACAACGTGCTGTTCCTGTGCACCGGCAATTCCGCCCGCTCGATCCTGGCAGAAAGCATCCTGAACAAGGAAGGCGCCGGCCGCTTCAAGGCTTTTTCTGCCGGCAGCCAGCCAAAGGGCGGCGTCAATCCCTTCGCACTGAAGGTGCTCGCCGCGCTGGACTATCCGGCCGAAGGGTTCCGCTCCAAGAGTTGGGACGAGTACGCAGCCCCCGGCGCTCCGGAGATGGATTTCATCTTCACCGTCTGCGACAGCGCCGCCGGCGAAGCCTGCCCGGTCTGGCCGGGCAATCCGATGACCGCGCATTGGGGCATCGAGGATCCCGCCGCCGTCGAAGGTGCCGACATCGACAAGGAGCGCGCCTTCTCCACCGCCGCGCGTTACATGAAGAACCGCATCGACGCCTTCCTCAACCTGCCGCACGCCGCGATCGACGAACTGGCCATGCAGCGCCATCTCCGGCGCATCGGATCGGGCGAGGGGGCGACGCAACTGGCGCTCGAAGCCATCGACGGCACGGATCGGGAATTCCGGGCCGCCCTCGTCGACGCCGACCTGCCGGTCGACGATCTTGAGGAAGAGGGCCGGATCTTCTTCAGCCTGTCGCGCGGAGGCACCAGGGTCGCCTTCGGTGGCTACGAACTGCATGGCGAGGATGCCCTGCTGCGTTCAATCGTCGTGCTGCAGGGGCACAGAGGACAGGGCGTCGGCGAGACGACGACCGAAATACTGCTTGAGCGCGCGCGGCTGGACGGTGCTCGTCGCGCCTATCTTTTGACGACGAGCGCAGCCCCCTTCTTCGAGGAATTCGGCTTCCACAGGATCGATCGCGCCGCGGTTCCGCAAGCGATCCTCGCCACCCGGCAGGCTTCGGCACTCTGCCCGCAAACCGCCATCGTGCTCGAAAAGACGCTGGCAGCCTGATCGATGACGACATTCGAACGTTACCTGACCTTGTGGGTCGGCCTGTGCATCGTCGCCGGTGTACTGCTCGGCCATCTGTTTCCCGGCCTGTTCCAGCTCGTCGGCTCGGCCGAGGTCGCCAGGGTCAATCTGCCGGTGGCGGTGCTGATCTGGCTGATGGTCGTGCCGATGCTGTTGAAGATCGATTTCGCTGCACTTGGCGAAGTCGGCCGCCACTGGCGTGGCATCGGCGTGACGCTGTTCATCAACTGGGCGGTCAAACCGTTCTCGATGGCGCTGCTCGGCTGGTTGTTCGTCGGCTGGCTGTTCCGGCCCTATCTGCCGGTCGGCCAGATCGATTCCTACATTGCCGGGCTGATCATCCTGGCGGCTGCGCCCTGCACGGCCATGGTCTTCGTCTGGTCGAACCTGACCAAAGGCGAGCCGCATTTCACGCTGTCCCAGGTGGCGCTGAACGACGCCATCATGGTGGTCGCCTTCGCGCCGGTCGTCGGTCTGCTGCTCGGCCTTTCGGCAATCACCGTGCCCTGGGGCACGCTGGTGCTGTCCGTCGTGCTCTACATCGTCATCCCGGTCATCGCCGCCCAGTTGGTGCGCCGGCGTCTGCTGGCCAAGGGCGGCCAGCCGGCGCTCGACCGGCTGCTCAAATCCTTGCAGCCGTTGTCATTGGCAGCGCTTCTGGCAACGCTGGTCTTGTTGTTCGGCTTCCAGGGCGAGCAGATCATCGCGCAGCCACTGGTCATCGCGCTGCTGGCCGTGCCGATCCTGATCCAGGTCTACTTCAATGCCGGGCTGGCCTATCTGCTCAACCGTGTCAGCGGCGAGCAGCATTGCGTGGCCGGTCCCTCGGCGCTGATCGGCGCTTCCAATTTCTTCGAACTGGCGGTTGCCGCGGCCATCAGCCTGTTCGGCTTCAACTCCGGTGCAGCGCTCGCCACCGTCGTCGGCGTGCTGGTCGAGGTGCCGGTGATGCTGTCGGTGGTCTGGATCGTGAACCGCAGCAAGGGCTGGTACGAGCGGGGAACCGCAGTTGCCGCCAAGCAAAGCGAAAGGACTGCCTGAATGGATCGCCGCCGCGCCGCAATCATCTGGGGCCTCGGCCTGACACAGATCATCGGCTACGGCTCGCTGTATTACAGCTTCCCGATCCTCGCGCCGCAGATGGCTCGCGACTTCTCCTGGTCGACCGAATGGGTGTTCGGGGCTTTTTCCGCATCGCTGCTGCTGGGAGGGCTTGCCGCGCCGTCGATCGGCCGCTGGATGGACCGGTACGGTGCCGGCCAGATGATGTCGCTCGGTTCGGTCATCGCGGCCATTGCGCTGGTCCTGTGTGCCTTCGCGCCCGAGCGCATCACCTTTGTCGCCGGACTTGTTGCCGTCGAAGTCGCCTCGGCATTCGTCCTTTACAACGCGGCCTTCGCGCTTCTGGTCCAGATCACGCCGCAAAATGCCCAGCGAAGCATCACCCACCTGACCTTGATCGCCGGGTTCGCATCGACACTGTTTTGGCCCATCACTTCGGCGCTCCTCCAGCATATGAGCTGGCGTGAAGTCTATCTCGTCTTCGCCGGCATCAATCTGCTGGTCTGCTTGCCGATCCATCTGTGGCTGTCGTCGATCATGAAGGCCGACCGACGGCTGGCGGCCGCCTCGACCAGGGCAAACGTCGTTATCGGAACCATTCCGGCCGAAGACCGTCCAAGAGCGTTTCTGCTGATGGCAACGGGTTTCGCGCTGGAGGGTTTTGTGCTTTCCGCCGTTCTCATCCACATGGTGCCGCTGCTGACGACTGTCGGCCTCGGGGCCAGCGCGGTTCTCGTCGGTACGGTTTTCGGACCATCCCAGGTGTTCAGCCGCTTCACCAACATGGTGTTCGGCAAAGCGGTATCGCCGCTGTTCCTGGCCGTCATATCGGCATCGCTGCTGGTTGCGGGCATGGCGGTGCTGCTTGCCAGCGCGCCATCGTTCATCGGTGCGGTTGCCTTCGCCATCCTCTTCGGGCTTGGTGCCGGATTGACCAGCATTGTCCAGGGCTCGCTGCCGCTGCACCTGTTCGGCTCCGATGGCTACGGCGCGCTGCTGGGCAAGATATCCGCCGCCCGGCTGCTGGCCTCGGCAGTGGCGCCTTTTGTCTTCGCTTTCCTGCTGGGGCAGGCTGGCACCTGGTCGGCACTTTGCGCGGCCATCGCCCTGGCCATCGGCGCAGGCGTTGCGTTCGCCGGCATCAGCTGGCGGCGCCGGTCGCTCGAACTGGTGCCCGGAACCTGATTTTCGCCTTCGCCTTCACGGCCGCCGCCTGTAATCTCTGCCCGAGCCACAGGCGGTGTCACCAGCCGAAGAGACCATGCAACCCGAACTTCGCTCCGAGATCTGCTGTCCGCACTGCGGCCACCGCAAGGTCGAGGACATGCCGACCGATGCCTGTCGGTTCTTCTACGAATGCGAGGATTGTCACTCTCTGCTGCGGCCAAAAGCCGGCGATTGCTGCGTGTTCTGCTCTTACGGGTCGGTGCCGTGCCCACCGATCCAGCTTGAACGCCAGGGGGCAGGCAGTGGCTGCTGCCGCTGAACCACGCCTTCATGGCGGAAGGCGGTATGGGAGCCAGGGCCGGTATGCTATAAGGACCCGTCGCTCGATTGAACGAAATCGATTTGCGACGCTGCAACGATGCGGCAGGTGCAAGAGCCGGTGAACATGCGCCCCCAGAGAAGGCCTTCCTACGATCGCTGTGACGACGACGCCTAGAGCGCCGTGCGTCCTCTCGGACGCGCAAAGGACGCTCTAGCAACTTTGAAGTTGCGCATCGTGCTTTCCGAAAATCGACTTCGATTTTCGGGCCGATGCGCTGGGCGCCGACGTCCTTAAGCCATCATTTGAACCTTTTTCCTGGAGGCTGCCATGTTCTCGTCGCGTGCGGCGATCGTCAGTGCGTGCCTGTGTTGGGCACTCGGCACGATCCTCAGCAAAACACTGCTTTCGTCTTTTCCCCCTGTCACCGTCCTGGTCTTTCAATTGACGCCGAGCGTCATCGCATTGTGGCTCGCGGTCGTTCTGACCAGGTCGCGGATTCCGTCCTTCCGCGTGCTGCCTGCGATTGCGCTGCTCGGCCTTCTCAACCCCGGATGGGCCTATACGCTCAGCATGTTCGGGCTCGCCGAGACCTCCGCCAGTGTCGCTACCTTGCTCTGGGCCTTCGAACCGATCCTTATTCTTGGTCTTGCCTGGGCATTTCTCGGGGAACGGATAGATCGGCAACTTGTCGGTCTCGTCGCACTTGCAACCTGCGGCGTCTTGCTGGTCAGCGGGGTTTTGGGCGCTTCCGCAATGATGAGCTCGGGTTCCGTGCTGATCCTGGCCGGCGTTCTGTGCTGTGCGATCTATACGGTGCTGGCCCGCAATCTCGACGCCGATCCACTTTTCACGGTCACCGTGCAGCAGAGCGTAGCACTTGGTTGGGTGCTCGCGATCTGGCCCTTCGAACTGCATTCCGTCGATGTGCCGAACATCGCGACAATCCCTTACCGGGACATTGCCACGATCATTCTTTCCGGGCTTCTCTACTACGCGCTCGCCTACTGGTTCTATTTGCACGCACTCCGGTCGATGCCCGCAAGTGTCGCGGGCTCCTTCTTCAATCTCATTCCGGTGTTCGGGGTGACGGGATCGTTTCTCTTTCTGGGTGAGCGTCTTGCCGTGTCGCAATGGCTGGGTGCCGTCCTGATCGTCGGGGCGGCCGTGGCTGTCCTGCGCCGCGGGATCGACCTGCCTGTCACCGTGGTTGAACTGTCTCCGCAACAGGACAGGCGGCTATCCACGCTCGACGCCCACCAGCTCGACGATCTCGGCATAAGCTGCGAACAGGCGAGCGAAATCGATGATCAGGCAAGCCATCGGCACGGGATATGGAACGCCTTCGCATCGAGATGGCGAATTCGCTAGCCGAAGTTAGAGCGTTTCCGTTTTAACGGAAACGCGGAAACGCTCTAACACTTTGTTTTCACGCAATTCCTGGCGGAAAACCGCTACGCACTTTTCCTGGAATTGCTCTGGCAACTTGTTGTTTCCAGTGTCATTTTGATTTCGAAATTCGCCTCCACATTTCGGGAAGCCAAGGACATCTGGCATACGGAGAAAATGCAGGCATTTGTTCTGACACGATATGGCGGCCCCGAAGCCACGCAGCTCCGCGAGGTGCCGAAACCGCGCCCCGCCCGCGGCGAGGTGCTGGTGCGCGTTCATGCTGCGGGGCTCAATCCGGTCGATTTCAAGACGCGCGACGGCAAGCTGAAACTCATCCAGGGATATTCCCTGCCGGCCATCATGGGCAATGAGCTGGCAGGCGTGGTCGAAGACTGCGGTGAAGGCGCGACGCGGTTCGCGAAGGGAGATCGGGTCTTCGCCCGCATGCTAAAGGCGGCCATGGGTGCCTTTGCCGAGTATGCTGTCGTCCCCGAAGACCTGCTTGCCGCGATGCCCGCTTCGCTGGATTTCGAAACCGCCGCGGGCGTTCCTCTGGCGGGGCTCACCGCGCTCCAGGCGCTGCGCGACGAGCTCAATGTGCGCAAGGGCAGCCGGATTTTCATCCCTGGCGGGGCGGGCGGCGTCGGCACCTTCGCCATCCAGCTGGCCAAGCAGCTCGGGGTGGAGGTCACCACCACCGCCTCGCCGCGCGGCAGGGTGCTCGTCGAGCGGCTGGGAGCCGACGTGGTCATCGACTACACCACGCAGAAATTCGAGGACCATGTGCGCGACATGGACGGCGTCTTCGATCTGCTTGGCGGCGAAACGCTCAAGAAATCATTTTCCGTGGTGAAGCGCGGCGGCAAAGTGGTGTCCGTTGCAGGCATGCCTGAGCCTCAGACCGCACGAAAGGACCTGGGTCGAGGTACTGGGCTGGCGGCCTTGTTCTGGCTCGCGTCCTTCAGCTTGCGTGCGGAGGCCAGGAAGCACGGCGTCTCGTATCGCTATCTGTTCATGCATCCGAGCGGCCGCGAACTGGCGGAACTGGGGCAGCTGATCGACCAGAAGAAGCTGGACCCCATCATCGACCGCGTGTTCCCCTTTGCCGGGATTGCCGAGGCGTTTGCCTATCTGGAAGCGGGGCGCGCCAAGGGTAAGGTCGTGGTGCGGATGCCGGCGACAGACGCGTGAAACCCGGCAGGGGCTCGGCTTCCGAGAGGCGAGCAACGTCGTGAGGAGGATGTCGTGGGTGAGACGTATCGCTGGTCCAATCCTGCCATGACGGCCGTCGGCCGCGCGCCGGACGACCCCAACTTGCAGTTCTCCATGGATGCAGCCGGCAACAAGCCGCCGAAAGACAGCCTTGCGACTATGAAACGCTCGGACAAGGGCGGCTCCCCTGAAGGGGCGCTCTTTCGTGACGGCCAGGGAGAAGACAGCTGGCATCCGTGACGCAGGGAGCCGAAGACGCTGCTCCAGGCCGCTGGCTTTTGGCACCCAATGATTTCGGGTTTCTCCTTGTTGCCGCCTTGCTTCATTCTTAGCTTCGAACGGTCCTAGAGCGTTTCCGTTTTTCACGGAAACGCGGAAACGCTCTAACTTTTGTTTTTACGCAATTCCGGGCGGAAACCGTCACACACTTTCTTGGAATTGCTCCAACGGCAACCGAATGGAGACACAATGCCTGGCCTCAACCCGCATGAAGCCCTGATCCACCTGATGGTGATCACCTCGGCTTCGGACCGCGACATGACCGATGTGGAATTGGCGCGGATCGGCGATGTTGCCAGCTCATGGCCGGTGTTCGAGGACTTCAACCGCAACAAGCTGATTGCGATCGCCCAGAAATGCCAGAAGCTGCTGCACGAGAAGGACGGGCTGGATGGCGTGCTTGCCAAGGCCGCCAAGGCCTTGCCGGAACGACTTCGCGACACTGCCTATGCGGCCGCCTTCGAGGTCGCCGCTGTCGATCTCGAAATGCGAATGGAAGAGGTGCGTGTGCTGCAGCTCATCCGCCGCGCGCTCGACCTCGACACGCTGACGGTCGCCGCCATCGAGCGCTCGGCCAAGGCCCGCCATCGCATGCTGACCTGAGCGATTAATAAAAGCTCACCGGGAAATAGCGCAGGTAGAGTTCGGCGAAGGTGCCCTTCAGCGCGATCTGCTGCAGCGCATAGTCGAGCGCGGCGGCTAGGTCCTTGTCGTCCGGCTTGACCGCGATGGCCAGGCCGGTGCCGAGATATTCCGGCGCCAGATAAGGCCCGCCCGCGAAGCGGCAGCAGTCGCCTGCATCCGACCCTGCCAGCCAGAAGCCGAAACGCATGCCGTCGCCGAAGGCGGCATCGAGCTTGCCGGCCTTGATGTCGGTAAACAGCGCGGCCTCGGTCGGGTAGGGGGCCGCGGTCACCACCGGGAAGTCGTCGCGCAGCATGCGTTCATGCGCCGAGCCGGCCACGACACCGATGCGCTTGCCCTTCAGCTTCCCGTAAAGTGGCTCGCTCGCTGCCTTGGCCTTCGGCATGATGAAACGTGCCGGAAACTGCAGATAGGAGCGCGAGAAGGCGTACTTTCCACGGTTCTCTTGCGTCACCGCAACGCCGGCCATGATGGCTTCGCCATCACCCTTGGCCAGCGCCCCCTCGAGTTCCGCCCAGGGCAGCGCCTGGATCTGGCATTTGTCGGCAATGGCAAGTTCGGCGCAGATGGCGCGGGCAAGATCGACATGGAAACCTGAGAGCTTGCCTGCGGTGTCCAGGAAGTTGAACGGCGGAAAATCGGTGGTGGTCAGGAAACGCAGCCGCGGCAGTTTCGACAGGTCGGGTTTCGGCAGCCGCTCATTGGCATCCCACAGCATCGGCGGCTGCGGCTCCGCCGCGCGCGCAGCCGGACCAAAGACCGTCATCGCAGCCAGAATTGCAAGAGCGAGACAGCGCAATGTCAAATGGAACTCCAGTTGGGTAGTGAGTAGCGAGTAGTGAATAAGGGAATAAGGGAATAGGGGAATAAGGCAACCACATGTTGCCTGCTCCGTTTCCGCGAAGACGGATCATCCGTGGCCTACTGCCCTGCTGCCCTATTCCGCTACTCGCTATTCGCTACTTCACGAACGCCGACCCTTCCCCGATGATCTTCTTGTCTTCCTTGCCGATCACGTCGAGGTCGCGTCCATCGTAGGGCAGGCTGAGCAGGATGCGGCGGATGACGGCGAGGCGGGCGCGGCGCTTGTCGTTGGCGCGCACAATGATCCAGGGCGCATGCTTGGAATGCGTGCGCTTGAACATCTGGTCGCGGGCTTTGGTGTAGTCGTCCCATTTGTTCACGCCGGCGATGTCGATGGGCGAGAACTTCCAGTTCTTCAGCGGGCTGTGGCGGCGGTCGTGGAAGCGCGCGAGTTGCGTTTCGCGGCCGATGTCGAGCCAGATCTTGAAGAAATGGATGCCGTCATTGCTGATCATCTTCTCGAAATGCGGCACCTCGTCGAGGAAGTTCTCGTGCTGCTCGGGCGTGCAGAACCCCATCACCGGTTCGACGCCCGCGCGGTTGTACCAGGAGCGGTCGAACGACACCAGCGCTCCGGTGGTCGGGAAGTGGTTGACGTAGCGCTGGAAATACCACTGCCCCTGTTCAGTCTCGGTCGGCTTGGTCAGGGCGACGTTGTGGGCACTGCGGGGGTTGAGGAACTGGTGCAGGGCAAAGATGGTGCCGCCCTTGCCGGCGGCGTCGCGCCCTTCGAACAGCGCCATCACCCGCCGGCCGGTCGCCTGCAGCCAGGCCTGCGCCTTCACCAGCTCGATCTGCAGCTTTTCCAGCGTCTGTGCATAATCTTCGCTCTTCAGCTTCTTGTCGTATGGATAGCCGCCCGCCGACAGCTTGTTCTCCTCGATCCAGGCCGGCAGTTCCGGCGCGTCGATGTCGAAGATGCGCTCCTTGCCGTCGATCTGGATCCTCAGCGGTTCCGGCACGGGAATGCCGGCAACCGGGGCGGCGGGCTTTTCTTTTTTCATCGATACGAACCTCTCCAACTTTCAAACTCATGCTATGGGGAGCCAGTAATGGGGTCCAGCGGGAATTGCGGTAGGCTACCCGGATGGATTGGAGTGCATATGAGCAACGTTACGGGTGAGGATCGCCGTTCCAGGACGAGCTTGACGGTCAGGCTGTGGGAGGCGCGCTGGTATCTCCTGGCGGGTCTTGCGGCTGTGATGGTTGCCTACGGCTTCGGGCCAGGGCGGGCCTGGGCCTTGCCGTTGGCCGTCCTGCTTCTGTTTGCAGCGCTTTTTAGCGCCAAGCCTCGCGCGCGCATCGCTGAAAAGGCGAGGGAGGTGGAGGCTGAGGGCCTGCAGCGCCTTTCCGGCGAATATCTGGCCGCCGCCGTCGCCGACCCCTTGATCATCTTCGACCGCACCACCACGGTCGTTCACGCCAATGCCGCCGCCTTCGCCGCTTTCGGCGGCATGGCGCCCGGCCTGTCGCTGTCGCTGAAATTCCGTGCGCCCGAAATGCAGGCGCTGCTCGACAGCGTCGTCTCGGGCAAGGTCGCCTCCGATGCGCTCGATTACCTCGAGAAGCTTCCCGTCGAGCGCGTCTACAGGGTCACCGCTTCCTCCGTCGGCAATGGTACGGGCCTGTTCGTGCTGGTGTTCAAGGACCAAAGCGAAGCACGCCGCATCGACCGCATGCGCGCCGACTTCATCGCCAACGCCAGCCATGAGCTGCGCACGCCGCTCGCCTCGATCGCCGGTTTCATCGAGACCTTGCGCGGTCCGGCCCGCAACGACCCGGCAGCGCGCGAGCAATTCCTGCAGATCATGCAGAACCAGACCAGCCGCATGGCGCGCCTGATCGACGATCTGCTGTCGCTGTCGCGGCTGGAGATGAAGCCTTATCTGAAAGCCGGCGCACACGTGGACCTGCGCCAGACGCTGGAAAGCGTCATCGATTCCCTCAGCCCCCTTGCCCGTGACAGCAACCTCGTCGTCGAGCGCGATTTCGCCGAGGGGCAGCTTGCCGTGCCGGGCGATCGCGACGAGCTGTTCCAGGTGTTCGAGAACCTTCTGGAAAACGCCTGCAAATACGGACAGTCCGGTGGTCGCGTCGCGGTGAGTGTCGCACGCGGCGGAACCGCCGCCGAGCCGACCGTCGATGTCACCATCCGGGATTTCGGCCCCGGCATCGCGGAAGAACACATCCCACGCATCACCGAGCGCTTCTACCGCGTCGATGTCGAGACCAGCCGCGCGCAGAAGGGAACCGGCCTCGGCCTGTCCATCGTCAAGCACATCCTGACCCGCCACAATGCACGCATGTCGATCCGCTCGGAACTCGGCAAGGGAGCTGCATTCACAATCCATTTGCCAGCGAACTAGATTTCGGCGGAACTGCATACTATGTCTGGATAAAGCGTTTCGTCTTACTGTCACATGGCTGGCGTATCAGCAGTCAATTGAGATGCGAATCGCCACACAATTCCAGAAGGCCGTGCCCATGCAGTCCGTGCACATTGTCAGCGCTTATGACGAGGAACTGAAGTTCCTGGCCAAGCGCATTGCCGCCATGGGCGGGCACGCGGAACGCATGGTCGAACAGGCGGTGGCCGCACTCGTCAATGCCGACCAGGACCTGGCCCAGAAGGTGATCCGCGACGACATCGTGCTGGACGAGGGTCAGCGCGAGATCGACGACAAGGCCATCCTCATCATCGCCCGGCGCCAGCCGATGGCGACAGACCTGCGCGAGATCGTCGGCGCCATCCGCATCTCGGCCGATCTGGAACGGGTCGGCGATCTGGGCAAGAACGTCGCCAAGCGGGTGATGTCGGTGACGGATGGCCGCGAAGCCACCAGCCTCTACCGCGGGCTGGAAGCGCTGGCCAATCTTGCTTTGATCCAGCTCAAGGAAGTGCTCGACGTCTACGCCTCGCGCTCGGTCGACAAGATCGGCCTCATGCGCGACCGCGACGAGCAGATCGATGCCATGTACACCTCGCTGTTTCGCGAGTTGTTGACCTACATGATGGAAGATCCGCGCAACATCACCTCCTGCACGCATCTTTTGTTCTGCGCCAAGAACATCGAGCGCATCGGCGACCACGCCACCAACATTGCCGAGACCATCTATTACATCGTCACCGGCGACCAGATGCCGGCCGAGCGCCCCAAGGAAGACAAGACCGATCGGGTGGTGGTGCAGCAGGCGGAGCTGACGAAGTAGGCAGTAGGGAATAGGGGATTAAGGCATTAGGGCAGTAGGCGATTTCGCCTGCCGCCCTTTTCTATTCCCCCACTGCCTTATCGCCTTACTCCCCCCATTCCCCTTGCCATCCCGCCAAGCCCGGTTCACTCTGTGGTCTCTCAAATACGGTTCCTCGGGAGGCGACGATGGACCATGTCCGCGATTTCACGCCGGGACCACAGGATTCCAGGATCGTCGCCTCGAGCGTCTATGTCGCCGGGCGGCGTGTTGCCGATATCCCCATCGAGGAAGCCGGCGAATGGTCCCGCAAGAAGGACCATGTCGTCTGGATCGGCCTGCTCGAACCCGATCGCGAATTGCTGCGGCGCGTGCAGGCGCAGTTCAACCTGCACGACCTCGCCATCGAGGATGCCGAGCATCCGCATCAGCGGCCAAAACTCGAGCAATATGGCGACGCCCTGTTCATCGTCGCCCGCACGGCGCAGCTGGTGGAGAAGCGCGTCAGTTTCGGCGAGACGCATCTTTTTGTCGGCAAGGGCTATCTGGTAAGTGTCCGGCATGGACCGTCGACCTCTTATTCCACGGTGCGCCAGCACTGGGAAACCTGCCCGACGTCCTTGGCCAAGGGGGAGGATTTCGTCCTCTATGCCATCCTCGATTTCATCGTCGACAACTACTTCCCGGTGCTGGAGCAGATCGAGGACGAGGTCGAGGAGATAGAAGACGGCGTGCTGGTGAAACCCATGGATGCCAAGGCGATCGAGCGTCTCTACATGCTGCGTCGCGACCTTTTGCGCCTGCGCAATGCGGCGCTGCCACTGGTGGAAGTCTGTCGTCGGCTGACCAGTTCCGAACTGCCGCAGATCGATGCCGACATGCACCCGCTGTTTCGCGATGTCACCGACCACATCCGTACCGTGCAGGAGAAGATCGACAGCTTGCGTGAAGTGCTGGCCTTCGCTTTCGAGGCGAGCCTGCTTGTCGGCCAGAGCCAGGAGACGGCGATCTCGAAGAAACTCGCCTCCTGGGCCGCCATCCTGGCGGTGCCGACAGCCTTCGCCGGCATCTACGGCATGAATTTCAACGACATGCCGGAGCTGAAGATGGAATATGGCTACCCCACGGTGCTGGCGGCCATCGCCGGCATCTGCGTCTTCCTCTATTGGCGCTTCCGTCAGAACGGATGGCTGTGAAGGGAGCGAGTAGTGAGTAGCGAATAGTCAGCGAGCCATCACTACTCACTATTCCCTCAGCTTGAAAAGCTGAGCCGCATTGCGATCGAGGATCGCCTCGACATCCTTTTCCGATAGTCCCGCCCGCTTGATGTAGTCGACCGTCGTCTGGAAGAGTTCTCCGGGCTGGAAGGGGAAGTCGGTCCCGAACAGCAGCCGGTCGGCGCCGAAGGTATCGATCGCCGCCCGCAGCGCAGGCACGTGATCGTGCCCAACTGTGTCGTACCACAGGCGCTGTGCGGCGAGGCTTGGCCTTTCAGGGGTCTCCGGGGCTTCCCAGGCGACATGCTGGTCGATCCTTTCAAGCGTCATTGGCAGAAGTCCGCCGAAATGCGGGATGATGATTTTGATATGGGGAAAGCGGCTGGGGATGCCCTTGAGGATCAGCTGCATCGCGGCGACCGTGTCTTCGACCGGCGCCCCGATCGACCAGGTCAGCTGATGATCCGTTATCAACGGGGAATGGGCGCCGTGGCCGGCCGGATGGACCGAAAGCACGCTTTGCCGGCGGTTGAGCTCGCGATAGAGCGGCTCGAACAGCTCGTCGGCGATCGGGCGGCCGAGCACCGAGGTCGTGATATAGGCGCCCAGCATGCCGAGGTCGGAGATCGCCCGGTCGAGTTCGGCAAGCGAGGCGTCGATGTGGGGCAGGGGCAGCGAAGCGATCGCCCTGAACCGGCCGGGGTGGCGCTCGACCAGCGCTGCGTATTCGTCGTTGACCTGCCGTGCGGCGGTCACGGCGGCTCCTTCATCCTCGAAATGCGGTGACAAAGGCGCTGCTGTCAGGATCTGCAGGTCAATGCCGACGGCGTCGAGCATGGCGAAGCGGGCGGCGAGCTCGTCATCCGTCACGCCGGCGCCCAACTGCCGGTAGGCGGCGACTTCGCTTCTTCCGAAACGCTCGAGCAGGTCCAGATAGTCGCTGCTCCAGGCATGGGCGTGTACATCTACTCGCATGGTGTAGTCATCCTGTTGAACGGCTTTCGCGAAATGCCTTACGGCGCTTCGGTTATGGGTTTCGGCATGACGGGAAGCACCAGCCGCGATGGATTGGCGGCATCGTGCAGGATACGCTGCTCAGCCACCACCGGGGCTCCGGTGCCATCGAGTTTTCCGTTGTTCAGGTTGCGGTCGTAGTGCGGGAAGTTGGAGCTGGATATTTCAAGCGCGATGCGATGCCCGCGCAGGAATACCGATGATGTCGGGCCAAGGTCGATCGCATATTTGGTGACCTTGCCGGGTTCGACCGGTGTGCGCCGTTCGAGGGAGTCGCGCATGCTGGCGCGGATGATGCCGTTGGCCAGATTGTAGGCTTTGCCGTCGGGATGGATGTCGACAAGCTTGGCGGTGAAATCCGTATCGACGGCCGACGAGCTTGCATAGAGCTCGACAGTGACCGGCCCCGTCACTTCCATGTCGCGCTCCAGCGGCGGCGTTGCATAGACCAGCACATCGGCGCGGTCCTCGACGCTGGCCTGGTCCACCGGACCGATGGGGGCGCCGTCGGGTGAACAGCAGGAGTGCCCGCCAAGGCTCGGCACCGGGTCGGTCGGATCATAACGGTACTGATCGGCAGCCTGGCCTGCTTGCGGCGTCTCGGTGGTCAGCCCGCCATTGCCGAAGCGTGTGTTGGCCTGGCCCCTGCTCTGCAGATAGAACGAGACGGTCTCGGCCTCCTTTGGCGGCCAGCTGTCTGCCTCGCGCCAGCGATTGGCGCCCATGACGAAGATGCGGACCGGCTTTTCGGTTTCGATCCCGTTGGCTTCGCCCTTCAGCCAGTGATCGAACCAGCGCAGTTGCAATGCGTCGATCGGATTGGCGGCTTTCGCCCCGAAATCCAGTTCGCCGACTGTCTGCTGCCACGGCATGTGGCTCCATGGGCCGATGATCAGCCGTTGTCCTGAACGCGCCACGTCCGACCCGCCTTGTTCCCGCATGCCGGCATAGTTCTCGACGCCGCCGCGCAGGAAGACGTCGTACCAGCCGGCGAGATTGAGGGCGGGAACGGCAATTTCCGGATAGCGCGCGCGGATGCTCCAGGGCTTCCAGTAGGAATCCCAGGTGTTGTGGGCGATCCAGTCGCCATAATAGGGAGCGACCTCGGTTTCATGTCTGGACGCGGGCATCAGGCGCGTCAGGGGCAACTGCGCATAGATCGACGAGAGCTTGCTTGCCGCGGACTGGATGTCGTTCAGTGCCTGCTGGTTGCCCAGCCGCCGCGAGGCCGACAGCGCCACCGAGGAGAGCGGCCACGACTGGATGAACGCCTGCGACAGCGCCCCGCCTTCATAGGTCCAGCCGTTGAAGTAATCGGATCCGGTCTGTGCCGGCGCGATCGCCACCAGGTGCGGCGGCCGTTCCGCTGCGGCGAGCCACTGCGTCGCGCCGACATAGGAGAAACCGTACATGCCGACCTTGCCGCTCGAGCCGGGCAAAGCGGCAGCCCACTCGACACTGTCGTAGCCATCAAGCCCCTCGTTTCGAAACGGGTAGAAGGTGCCTTCGGATTTGTACTGGCCGCGGACATCCTGGATGGCCACGATGTAGCAATGCGATGCATAGACTTCCGGCCGGGCGTAGACGATCGCTTGCGCATCGCTCTTGTTGTACGGTAGCCGCATCAGCAACACGGGATAGGTGCCCGGCTCGGTCGGGCGATAGACATCGGCGAGCAGGGTCGTTCCATCGCGCATCGCCGCCGGCACGTCATGGTCGACCGTCACGCTGCAGGTCTGCGCGGCCGACCATGACGGCGTGGTAGTCATGGCCGCCGTCGTTATCACGGCGGCAATGGTAGCGCTGCGAACAAGCAGCAGCGATGAGTTCGACTGGCGCATTTCAGGATCCTGGCGAAAGGGACAAAGACGGCCATCCTGCAAACAGCAGCGCGTCCCCGTCTATCTGCCGGGATCGCAGAGGGGGCATGCGAAAACGTATGGAGGTCGGCGAGACCGGGCGCGGCCTTTATCTCCCCCCTTGCGGGGGAGAAAGGATTTTCACGATCTTAGCGAGCACGCCCGCAGGGCGGCGCAGTCTAAGTCGTAGAAAATCCAAGAGAGGGGATTTTCAGCTGAGAGGCTTCGCATGGGAAAGCCCTCTCTCTCGAGGAAGGGAATAGCCGATTGTCAGCAGTGTGCCGGCAAATCCCCTCTCTTGCGATTTCTAGCACTTAGACTGCGCCGCCCTGCGGGCGTGCTCGCTAAGGTGCTGAAATCGCTTTCTCCCCCGCAAGGGGGGAGATAAAAGGCGCCTGCTCCACCTTCACCCCGGAACAAGCACCGGCGAAAGCAGCTTGAACTCCCGCGCGGCGAAGTCGAGCAGCGCACGAACACGCGGGTTGTCGCGCATGTCGGCATGCACCCCCATCTGCACACTCTGCACCGGTTCTGGCTGGCCGGTCTCGATGCGGATCAGGGAGCTTTTCTGGTCCGCCACATAGCGCGGAAGCACGCCCATCGCGATGCCTGCTTCCACCGTCGCGATATGCGACTGGACGGAATTCGTTCGCATCAGGACATGGGCATTAGGGGCAAGCGCTGCCAGCCAGTCGCGGTAGCACACATGCCCAGCCGCCTGGTGCAGCATCACGATGCTGTGCTCGGTACAGCCCGCCTCGATATCGGGCAGCCCCATGCGCTCGAGATAGGCGCTGGATGCGTAGAGCCCGTAGGCGACCTCCGCCACCTTGCGCACGACCAGATCTTCCTGCTCGAACTTGCCGAAGCGGAAGGCGATGTCGGCTTCATGGCGCGACAGGTTGAAGACGCGGGTGTCGTTGAGCAGTTCGACCGACACCAGCGGATGCAGTGCCGCGAAGCGAGCGACGATCGGCGCGATCAGGAAATCGGCGAGCCAGTCGAGGCTGGTCACCACGATCGGTCCTTCGAGACCGGTGTTGCGGGAGGCGATGCGCCGCTCGATAGAGAGCGCGCCTTCCTCCATCTGCGACAGGCTGTCAAAGAGCGCAGCGCCCAGCGTGGTCGGCTTCAGGCCCTCAAGGCTGCGGTCGAAGAGATTGACCCGGATCTTCTTCTCGAAACTTTCCAGCCTGCGGCCGACGGTGGGCTGGCTGACACCCAGCGCGCGCGCGGCCGCGGTCAGCGAGCCATGCCGGGCGATGGCGAGCGCCAGTTTCAGGTCATCCCAATCCATGTGGTCTCCGTGAGGCAGCGAGAGCGGCATACAGAATTGTAGGGTGGCGCTGCGAAATTGTTAGGTGTGAGGCTCCAGATCACAGGGGTAACGGTTGGCAAAATCTGCATGGAGCGTGAAATGTCGACCGACACATTGAAGCAGGCGGCTGGTCAGCCAAAAAGCAGCTTGGCACCTGTGATGGCGCTGCTTGCCTTCGCCCATCTGATCATCTCGATCGATTATACGATCGTGTTCGTGGCGCTTCCCGAGATCGGCAGCAGCCTCGGCTTCTCGGCGCAGTCGCAGCAATGGATCATCAGTGCCTTCGTCGTTCCCTATGGCGGGCTGCTCATGCTGGGCGGGCGCGCAAGCGATCTGCTCGGGCGGCGGCGCATGTTCATTCTCGGCTTGCTGCTGTTTGCGGTGGCCTCGCTTGCCGGCGGCCTTGCCGGCAATTCCACCTTGCTGATTGCCGCGCGTGCGGTCCAGGGCATCGGCGGTGCCTTCCTGTTTCCGGCAACGCTGTCGCTGATCAACACGCTTTTCCAGGAAGGCCCTCAGCGCAATCGCGCCATCGCCATATGGGCCGGTGTCGGCGGCAGCGGCATGGCGCTTGGCGCCCTGCTCGGCGGTGTGTTGACGCAGACCTGGGGCTGGCGGGCGGTGTTTTTCGTGGTTGTCCCGCTCTCCCTGGTCGGCATTGCCTTATCCCTGATGCTGATCCATCCGGACAGGCATTCAACCCAGGCGAGGCACTTCGACCTGCCCGGCGCGACAACGGCAACGGCTGCGATAACGCTGCTGGTTTTCGGACTCGTTCAGGGGCCGGAATCCGGCTGGAACTCGGTCGAAATTCTCGCCAGCCTGGCCGCGGCAGCGATCCTGTTCGTCATTTTCGTCGCGGTCGAATATCGCAGCCGCGATCCGCTGCTGCCGTTGCACCTGCTCAGGAACCGTAACCTGACGGCGGGTATCGCCACCATCCTGCTTTACGCGATCACCTTCGGCTCGGTGTTGTACTTCCTGACCATCCATTTCCAGGTCGTGATGCAATACAGCGCCCTGCAGACGGGGCTGGCCTATCTCGTGCCTTATGCCGGGATTTTCGTCGGCTCGTCGATCGGCGGCACGCTGGCTTCCCGTCTTGGCGTGCGGACATCGCTGATTGGCAGCCTCGTCGTCGGGCTGGCCGGAACGCTGATGTACAGCGCCGTGCTGTCGTCGCACAGCACGTTCCTGGCCCTGCTGCCGTCACTGGTGATCCTCAGCCTCGGCATGGGGGCGACATTCACGATCATGTTCGCGGCCGTGGCGACGGATGTGCTGCAACGCGAACAGGGCATCGCGTCGGGGCTGGCCTCCACCGCCCAGCAGATCGGCTATGCGCTCGGCCTTGCCATCCTGGTGCCCACCGCCAATGCCTCCATCGGTGAGCTGACCGGGGAGCTGCGTCTTGCTGCAACGGCCGACGGGCTGCGCAACGTCATGCTCCTCGTCTGCCTCGGCATCGTGCTGATGATCGTGGTGGCGTTGAACTTCCGCCGGCATCGGGTGCGGCAAGGGAGGGCCGTAGGGCAATAGGGCAATGAAAAAGGCAGCGGCGAAATCCCCTGCTGCCCTAATCCCTTAATCCCCTGTTCCCTTACCTTCAGGGTGCCAGCTCCGCCCTGACTTCGCCGAGCAGGGCCATACCGCCCAGCCGGCCCAGTTCGTCCGAACATTTCGCGCTCCTGCCGTAGCAGCAGAAGGCAACCGACACGCGCTCGGAAAGCGGACCGATGCAAGGCAGCCCCGTCTTGCCGTAGGTGGTCATGCAGGGCACCACGCGGCGTTCCACGAATTTCAGGTCGCTAATGCGCTCGAGGATTTGCGTCTCGAGCCGGTCGGCCACGGATATCGATCCGCCTGACCGGAACCAGTCCTTGATACCCGCCTCGTTTTCGAGAGCGACATCGACCGGATCGCCGCCAAGCTTCAGCCAGTACTCACCATCGGGATAGAGCACCGGCGGCAGGATATAGGGATCGTCGCCTTTGGGGCCGATGCAGAGCATGGACGGCATTCCGGCGAGGCGTTGGACCTCGGCTGCGTCAAGCCTGAACAAGGCTACGGTTCGTCCATAGACGGTAGCTCCGAACGATCTGCCAAGCAGCGATTGGGTGTGCCCGCCCGCTGCGACGAGAACACGCTCGGCAGCGAGATCACCCGATCGCGTCCGGATCGTTACACCGGAACCATGCTCGGAAATCCCCAGGACGGGTTCGTTGATGATCCTGGCTCCTGCGCGCTCGGCCGCGATCGTCTGCGCTCGAACCAGGCGACGTGGACTGATATATCCGGCATCCCGGGGTTCGAAAAATCCCAGCATGCCCGTTGTCGATTTCAGGAACGGAAAGCGTCCCGCCAGTGCGGAGCCGCCATAAGTCTCGCAGGCAATTCCGGCTGCGGCGGCGATGTCGCCAATCGACGTGACGTCGGGGTTCTCGGCGAGGCCGACGTGCAGGGCTCCGGCTCCGTGATAGAACTCCACGCCGCTCTCCGCGGCGATTTCGCCATATCGCGAAAGTGCGGCGCAGTTCATCTGCATCCAGAAGAGGTCGGGATCCAACCGCCGCGTGATCCGGCCTTCGTCGTAGTGGCTGCCAAAGACGCCATCATGGCGCGAAAAATCTGCCGGTTCATCCGGTCCGATCAGTGCAACATCGTGACCCATCCTGGCCAGATGGCGCGCGGCTGCCGACCCGATCAGGCCCCGTCCGATCACCGCAAGTTGGATTGTTCTGCTCACGAACGGCTCCCATATTGACCCGAGGCAGTAAGGCAATAAGGCAGCAGGGCAATGAAAAAGGGCAGCGGCGAAATCGCCTGCTGCCCTGATGCCTTAATCCCCTATTCCCGTTGCCTTCAACGCACCCGGCGGCGTTCCGATGCCGGCTGGAAGGCGATGCGCGAGTGATAGGTGCAATAAGGACCGCTTTCGCCGGCGTCGTTGCCGCAGAAGTGGAATTCTTCGGTCAGCGGGTCGCCGTTCGGCCATTTGCAGGTGCGCTCGGTGAGCTCGGTGAGATGAAGGCGCCGCGAGATCGGCACCACCACGTTTGCGACCGGGCGCAGATACTGGCGCGCCACTGGTTCGGCGTCGAACTGCACCTGCAGGGCGGTCGCGCCGATCGAGGCGGTGACATGGCGATGCGAGCTGCTGGCAGCGGCGCGCGTCGTTGACTTCGCCGTGGAAGCCCCGCCGCTGGCAGTCACCGTTTTCTTCTGGCGTGCCGGTGACGCCGTCGTGCGGCCACGGCCCGACAGCTTCAGCCGGTGTACCTTGCCGATGACCGCATTGCGGCTCACCCCGCCAAGCTGGGCCGCGATCTGGCTTGCGCTCAGACCCTCCGACCACAGTTTCTTCAAAAGTTCTACTCGCTCGTCAGTCCAGTTCATAAGACCGCGCTCCTTTGAACCGTCCGGTGTTTTCAGAATCCAAAATCGTTCCGGCTCGCGCCGGGCGGGCACCACATATGTTGGGTGATTGGATCCGCCGTACGAAATCTAGCTATTTCTCACTCAACAATTACCGATGCGCTGACTCGGTGACAAGAGTCCCAGCTGCAACACGAATCGGATTTCTCAGTTTTCCCCAACTTGACGCGCAAGACGAAACAGGTTGGGCCAGGCAGAACCCGAAAGCTGCTCTAAAAGAGCTTTTCGTTGACTTCATGGCCGAAAAACACGATAAGCCGACGTGGGCCGCCGCTTGGGCGGCTTTTGTTTTTTCGGTTCCGGAGCAGCATATAATGAGCGGTTCGGCGCTTTACGAGACCTTCGCCCGTGCACCCCTGGCTTTCGAGCGAGGAGAGGGTTCCTGGCTGGTTACGGAAAAGGGCGATCGATATCTCGACTTTGCTGCCGGCATCGCCGTCAACTCGCTGGGTCACGGCCATCCGCATCTGGTTGCGGCGCTGAAGGACCAGGCCGAAAAGCTCTGGCACGTTTCCAATCTCTATGAGATTCCGGGCCAGCGCCGCCTTGGCGAACGGCTGGTCGAGGCGACCTTTGCCGACAAGGTGTTCTTCACCAATTCGGGCGCCGAGGCGCTGGAATGCGCGATCAAGACGGCGCGCCGCTACCAGTTCGTCACCGGCCATCCCGAGCGCTTCCGCGTCATCACCTTCGAGGGCGCTTTCCACGGCCGCACGCTGGCGACGATCGCCGCCGGCGGCCAGTACAAATATCTCGAAGGCTTCGGCCCCAAGGTCGACGGTTTCGACCAGGTGCCGTTCGACGACATCGATGCGGCTGAAAAGGCGATCACGCCGGAGACCGCGGCGATCCTGCTCGAGCCGCTGCAGGGCGAGGGCGGCATTCGCTCCTTCCCGCTGCAGTCGCTGAAGCGGCTGCGCCAGCTGTGCGACAGCCGGGGCCTGCTGTTGATCTTCGACGAGGTCCAGTGCGGCATCGGCCGTACCGGCAAGCTGTTCGCGCATGAATGGGCCGGCGTGACGCCGGACCTGATGGCGATCGCCAAGGGCATCGGCGGCGGCTTCCCGATGGGCGCCTGCCTGGCGACCGACGAGGCCGCGCGCGGCATGACCGCCGGTGTGCATGGCACCACCTTCGGCGGCAACCCGCTCGCCATGGCCGTCGGCAATGCCGTGCTCGACGTCGTCCTGGAAGACGGCTTCCTGGACGACGTCAACCGCAAGGCGCTGCTGTTCAAGCAGGGCCTTGCATCGGTGGCCGATGAATATCCGGATGTCATCGAGGACATTCGCGGCGATGGCCTGATGCTCGGCATCAAATGCGCCATGCCCAATGGCACCGTCAACGGCGCCCTGCGCGACCAGCATCTGCTGGCGGTTCCGGCCGGCGACAACGTCATCCGCCTGCTGCCGCCACTCACCGTCACCGACGCGGACATCCATGAAGGCCTGAAGCGCCTCCGCAGCGCTGCCAAGGGCCTGTCGGAAGCCGTTGCGGCCGCGGCAAAGTAGACATTATGAGCGTTCGTCACTTCACTGACCTGTCCGCCGTTTCCGAAACCGATCTGCGCGCCATGCTGGATGACGCGGCCGCGCGCAAGGTCCGCCTCAAGGCCGGCGAGCGCTCGAAGCCGCTCGACGGCAAGGTGCTGGCGATGATCTTCGACAAACCGTCGACGCGTACCCGCATCTCCTTCGATGTCGGCATGCGCCAGCTCGGCGGTGAAACGATCATGCTCACCGGCACCGAAATGCAGCTCGGCCGTTCGGAATCCATCGCCGATACAGCCAAGGTGCTGTCGCGTTATGTCGACGCCATCATGATCCGCACCACCGCGCATGACCGGCTGCTCGAGCTGACCGAGAATGCCACGGTCCCGGTCATCAACGGCCTGACCGACGATACCCATCCGTGCCAGCTGATGGCCGACATCATGACCTTCGAGGAACATCGCGGGCCGGTCGCCGGCAAAACCTTCGCCTGGACCGGCGACGGCAACAATGTGCTGCATTCCCTTGTCGAGGCTTCGGCGCGTTTCTCGTTCAACCTGAACGTTGCCGTGCCGGAAGGCAGCGAGCCGGAGCAGAAATTCGTCGACTGGGCCAAGGGCAATGGCGGCAAGATCCGTTTCACCCGGTCGGCCGAGGACGCGGTCAACCAGGCCGACTGCGTCGTCACCGACACCTGGGTTTCGATGGGGCAGGAGCACCGGGCGCGCGGCCACAACGTGTTCGTGCCTTATCAGGTCAACGCCGCGCTGATGGCGAAGGCCAAGCCCGACGCCCTGTTCATGCATTGCCTGCCGGCGCATCGCGGCGAGGAAGTGACCGACGAGGTGATCGACGGCCCGAACTCGGTGGTGTTCGACGAGGCCGAGAACCGGCTGCATGCGCAGAAGGCCGTTCTGGCCTGGTGCCTCGGCGCTTGATACCAGGCAGGTTCCGCAAAGGTGTCGCTCGGTTTTGCGATGAGGACCTGCGACTTGATACCAGCAGGCCCCGCAAAAGTGTCCCACGGTTTTGCGGTCAGGGCCTGCGACTTGATACCAGCAGGCCCCGCAAAAGTGTCCCACGGTTTTGCGGTCAGGGCCTGCGACTTGATACGGCGCGGTGTGATGCCTATCTCCCGGGCATCACGCAAATCGTTGGCGTTTTAAGGCAGCCGTATGTGCCGCGCCGGGAGACTTTGTCATGTTGGAAACAACTATTTTGACTGAACACGCTATGACTGAACACGAAATCAAACTCGGCGAATTCGGCCATGCCGGCGACGACCATGTCGTGCCGTTCGAGGTCGGTCCGCTCGACGTGCGCGGCCGCGCCGTGCAGCTTGGCCCGATGCTCGATGCCATCCTGTCGCGCCATGACTATCCCGAGCCCGTTGCCCAGCTGCTGGCGGAAGCCTGCGTCGTCACGGTGCTGCTCGGCACTTCGCTGAAGTTCGAAGGCAAGTTCATCCTGCAGACCCGCACCGACGGGCCGGTGGACATGCTGGTCGCCGACTTCTCGACGCCCAACGCGCTGCGCGCCTATGCCCGTTTCGACGCCGGCAAGCTGGCGGCGGCGACGGCCGCCGGTGATGTGAAAGCCGAAACCCTGCTGGGTTCCGGCGTGCTGGCGCTCACCATCGACCAGGGCGCCTACACGCAGCGCTACCAGGGCATCGTCCAGCTCGACAACACCTCGCTGGAAGAGGCTGCGCGCACCTATTTCAGGCAGTCGGAGCAGATCCCGACCGATCTCAAGCTGGCCGTGGCCAAGCTCGTGCTGCCGGGCGGGCGCCAGCAATGGCGCGCTGGTGGTTTGCTCGCGCAGTTCCTGCCAGAAGCGCCGGAACGCATGCGTCTGGCCGATCTTCACGGCGGCGATGGCGATACGACGGGCGCCGGGCAGGACCCGACCGACAACTCCTGGCAGGAATTGCTGGCGCTGCTGGCAACCGTCGAGCCGGCCGAGCTGATCGACCCGACGGTCGGCACCGAGCGGCTGCTCTATCGCCTGTTCCACGAGCATGGTGTGCGCGTGTTCGACGACATCCATGTCGCCGAACAATGTTCCTGTTCGCAGGACAAGGTCCGCAACATCCTCAGCGGTTTTTCCGCCGAGGAGATAAAGGACAGCACGGAAGACGGGCACATTCGCGTTGCCTGCGAATTCTGCTCGAAGAGCTACGAGTTCAATCCGGCCGATTTCGCCACCGTTGAATGAGCGGGCGTATCGGTCCAAGGCTTGACAAAAAGGCGGCCCAATAGGGTCGCCTTTTTGCTTGGGAGGCGGCGTTTGCCGCGATGGCAGCTCGTTATCGGGCAGCGATCACGCCGGCGATCAGGCCGGTTGCAATGCCGACCAGAAGATAGTCGTTGCCGGCACGAACCCAATGCTGGCCGGGTCCGGGACGGCGCAAGCCATAGCGGCTGTAGTCCTTCATGCCCTTGGCGCCACGCCAGCTGTCGTAACGCTGGCCATTTTTCCAGCGTGGTTTGACAACCTGCTTCGTGACAACCTTTTTCTTGACGATGACGCGTTCGTTGACGACGCGACGTTCCTTTCGAACCGGTTCCCGGTACTGCGCTGAAATCACGTTCGATTCCGGGACGCTGGGTACCGCGATCGGCGCGGCAAGGCCCTGCAGGCTCGATGCGACGAGCATCGAAATCGCCAGGCCTGAGAGAATGATGCGTTTCATCTGTGGGGCTCCTCATGTGTTCGCACGAAGAGGATTAGGTCCCTAAGCATGAACCAAAACTGAATGGCGACATTACAATTATGTAATAAATTCAGTGGCTTATATTATGATTTTTGAATAGACGCGAGTCTGGGCACGGCAGCGCGGAAAGCGGCATCCGTGCCCATCCCTCACATGTGATCGCGGGGAATGCGCGCGCTGCGCTCGCGTTCGAACACGATGGTCCCCTCGTGCGTGGCCTGCATGTGCTCGGAGGTGATCCACTCCGTTTCCGTGCAGGAGAGCTTGATGACGCTGCGGGTCCGGGTTGTCCAACCCTCACGGGCAACAGTGCTGTGCGAGATGATTTCAGCTGTCATCGACAGCGGATCTCCAGGCACGATCGACCAGACCTGTTCGGTGATGTCGCGGGCGCTCAGGCCATTGCCAGGATGGCGGTTGAGGCCGGTGTCCTCGCTGACCCTGTAGCGGGTGACGCCGTTCAGCATATCGCGCTCGACGACGCGGCCGGCTGACCCTTCCTGCAGCGTCTCGTAACGCGGCAGCGGGTTGGGATTGGCCGGTTCCGGCACATCGATGCGGCGGTGTGCGCCGAGCATCGGCAGCTTTAGTTCGATGGATGAAAGGTCGATGTCCAATGTCGCGTCATGCGGCGGCGGCAGGATCATCGGCCAATAGGCACTGGACAGCGACAGCCGGATGCGGTGCCCCGGTCCGAAACGGTAGCCGCAGGCGTCGAGCACCAGTTCCACCTCGACCGTCTTGCCGGGTTCCAGCGCTCTCGGTTCTGCGTTGCCCTCGCGATGCGCGAGGTTGAGCACGCCGAATGAGACGCGGGTGGCGGTGCCGTCGGCATGCACATCCACCAGCCGCGCGGCCAGATTGGCAAGCGGCGCATCGCTGGAGAGCCTGAGTTTCAGCACGGGCTGGCCGAGGATGACGCATTCGTCCGTCAGCATTCCGGTTTCGAACGTCAGCGAACCGGCGTCGTCGAGGCGCTGGTCGCCGGCCATCTCCGTGTCCGGCTTGAGCGTGAAGAACTCGCCGGCCGCGGTTCCGGTATCCAGCGGCGAACGCAGCAGGGCTTTTCCGCCAGCGCGGCTTTCCGGATCGTGCTGCAATCGGCCGCCGGAGCCGATCGTCAGGGCCATGGTTTCGGGTTCGCGCCACGCATCCTTGGCGACCCAGTAGCCGGGATCCGCCTCGCGCCAGCGGGCCGGTCGCGGGCCGTCGAGGATGTAGGCGCGCACCTGCGGCACAGCGTCGGCGCCGTTGTTTTCATCGCACAGCCAGCGGCGCCACCAGGCGATCGCTTCGGCATGGAAATCGGCGCGCGGCTTCGGATAGGCGAAATGCGGATATTTGTGCACCCACGGGCCGACCAGCGCCTTGGCCTTGCCCGGCATGCCGGCCACTGCCTTCAGCGGCGTGTTGCGATAGCCGTCGCCCCAGCCGGAAATAACCAGCGCCGGGACCGGGAAACCATCGAAATCCTCGCCGATCGAGCCATGCTTCCAGAAGTCATCGCGGCGCTGGTGCGACAGCCATTCCTCCATGAAGAAGGGCTCCTGTTCCAATCGTTCCAGCCACATGGCGCGCCAGCGCTCGCCGACGATCTCCGGGTCGGGCGAGCGCGACTGGTAGGCGCTCATCGTCGCAGCCCAGGAAAGCTGCGCCGACAGATGCGTGCCGTTCTTGTAGTGGATGTCGTCATTGTAGCGATCGACCGTGGAGGCGATGGAGATCACCGCCTTGAGGGCCGGCGGCTTCAGCGCCGCCACCTGCAGGCAGTTGAAGCCGCCCCAGGAGATGCCCATCATGCCGACGCTGCCGTTCGACCAGGGCTGTGCCGTGATCCATTCGATCACCTCGATGGCATCGGAAAGCTCGCGCGGTGTGTATTCACCGTCGATCACGCCGTCGGATTCGCCGCTGCCGCGGATATCGACGCGCACGCCGGCGATGCCGGCGGCGGCGAACACCGGATAGGTGGATTCGT
The DNA here is from genome assembly GCF_002858745.1 of Mesorhizobium loti. Classification (GTDB taxonomy): domain Bacteria; phylum Pseudomonadota; class Alphaproteobacteria; order Rhizobiales; family Rhizobiaceae; genus Mesorhizobium; species Mesorhizobium loti_F. Next base: position 233,937 of record NZ_PJRO01000005.1, read on the forward strand.
CACGCGGCGCGGTCCCGTTGCGCTTGCGATAGGGCAGGAACTCCAGAACGGCGGGTGCGGGCACGGCTTTGCCTGCATCGTCCGGCATCCAGATGCGCGCTGCGAGCCGCGAGCCGTCCTTGAGCACGATCCACTCGTTCTCGATGACATGGAAATTCGTGTTCGTCATGAAACCAACCATGAAAGTGCCGGCAGTGCGCGGCGCGCGCTGCCATTATCATTAAAGAGAAGATCCGGCCTCAGGCCTGGAGCCAGACCCGGCTGGCGATACGGCCGTTGGAAAGGTCGTTGCCGATGTCGTCGACGAAACCCTTCAGCTTCTTCGACGACGCATTCAGATAGTCGTTGAACACCGGCAGGATCAGGCCGCCTTCGTCGTGCACCGTGACCGCCATCTGGCGATAGAGGGTGCGGCGTTTGTTCTCGTCGAGCTCGCCACGTGCCTCAGCCACCAGTCTGTCGAAATCCGGACGCTTGAAGCGCGTGTCGTTCCATTCCGCGTTTGACACATAGGAGGTGGAATAACGCGCATCCTGCGTCGGGCGGCCGCCCCAGTAGGAAGCGCAGAACGGCTTCTTGTTCCACACCTCCGTCCAATAGCCGTCGCTCGGCTCGCGCTGCACGTCGAGCTTGATGCCGGCCTTGGCCGCGCTGATCTGGAAAAGCTGCGCCGCATCGACCGCACCGGGGAAGGCGGCATCGGAGGTGCGCAGCAGGATCGGTCCGTCATGGCCGGACTTCTTGTAGTGGAACGCCGCCTTGTCGGGATCGTATGGGCGCTGTTCGATGTCGGTCGGCGCCAGCGCATAGCTGCCATTGACCGGATAGTCATTGCCGATGGTGCCGAAGCCACCCACCACCTGCTTCAGGATCGCCTCGCGGTCGATCGCCAGTTTCAGCGCCATGCGCAGGTCGTTGTTGTCGAAGGGTGCCGTGTCGCAATGCATCAGGAAGGCGTAGAAGCCCTTGCTGGGCGTACGCAGGATCTCGACCTCGGGCAGCCGCTTCAGCAGCGGCACGACCTTCGGCTGCACAACGTTGATGAAATCGACCTGGCCTGAGCGCAGTGCATTGATGCGCGCCGTCAGGTCGTTCATGACCGTGATCTCGACGGCGTCGACATAGCCACGGTCCTGGCGCCAGTCGTCCTTGTTGCGCTCGAAAGCGGCGCGCACGCCCGGCTCGAACTTGACCAGCTTGTAAGGGCCGGTGCCGATCGCCGCAGCGGGGTTGTCGTTGCCGCCGTTCGGCTGGATCTGCAGGTGATAGTCGGTCAGCACCAGCGGCAGGTCGGCATTGCCTTCCTTCAGCGTGATGACCAGGTCGCCGGCCTTGTCCTCGATTTTTTCGATGCCGGTCAAAAGACCGAGCGCGCCCGATTGCGACTTGGCGCCGGCATGGCGCTGCAGCGTGGCGACCGCGTCGGCGACGGTCATCGGCTTGCCGTCGTGGAAACGCACATCCTTGCGGATCTTGAAGGTCCACACCTTGGCATCCGGCGAAGGCGACCAGGATTCCGCCAGCGAAGGCACCGCGACACCGGTCTTGGGGTCGGACTCGATCAGCGTGTCGCCCCAGCAATGCGCGATCACGAACAGCACGCTTGCCGATGCCAATGCCGGGTCGAGCGCGTCGGCGGAAGCGCCGCCCTCGAGGCCCATCCGCAAGGTGCCGCCGCGCACCGGTTCCTCGGCCATGGCCGGCAAGGAAAAGGTTCCGGCCGCGGCCGACAGGCCAAGAAGTGCGCTCCCGTGAAGGAAGGTGCGGCGCGAGAGGTTCAACGTGTTACCCAGCTTGATCATTGTGTCCCCATTATTGGAGCCGCCGGAAATGGCGCTCGGGAGCGATAATGATCCGGGTCCACGCCTGCGCAATTTCGCGCGTTGACGCTGCTTTAAGCGAGTTTACACTGCGGACTGGCAATCCTTCCGATCCCTGGCCGGTTTCCATTTTTTGCAAGACACACCGATGCACGACGCCCCGGTCAATTTTCCAGCCAACCTCAAATTCGCGTGCAGCACGCGGCGGTCGATTTCCGATCTGTGCCGCGTCATCGGCGTCAACAGGCAGCAATTCAACCGCTATCTCAACGCCGGAACCTTGCCTTCGGCGCACAATCGCCTGCGGATCGCCGCCGTGTTCGGCCTCGATCCGGCCGATTTCAACCTGCCCCCGCCTGCCTTCCAGCGGAAGCTGACGGAAAAAAGCCGCCCGGCCATGGACGCTGGGCCACTGGACGACGCCTTTCCTGGCGACTTGCGTGCGCTGCGGCCGCATCTCGGCTTCTACCAGACCTGGCACGTATCGCTCTCCTGGCCGGACCAGGTCGTCTGTTCCTGCGCCCACATGCGCGAGAGAGACGGCCAGGTCATTGTCACGACGCTGGAGCGCATCTTCGATCCCGAGCGCGGCATCTCCCAGCGTTCGCGCTATGTCGGCCTTGCCGCCTACCAGCGCCAGCGCATCTTCCTGACCGAACTGACCCGTGGCGAAGCGCCGACTTTCGGACAGACGATCCTGATGCCGTTCGAGCTACATCAGCGCCGCTATCTCCGCGGCCTGACGATGGGCATCTCCTGGCGCAACAACAACATGCCTTATGCGACCCGTACCATCTGGCGCCATCTCGGCGTCACCGCGAACAAGCGGAGCCTGCTTTCCGCCTGTGGCGTCTACGCGCCGAGCTCCGCTACCTTGCCGTCCGCCGTTGCGTCCTTCCTTGCCGACGTCCAGCCCTTCACGGCCGCTGCCACGTCATTGTGAGGCGGTGACGCCTTGAGATGTCGGCCACTAGTGCATCGTCGCGCTGGCATGTTGCCGGCTAGCCGACTATTGCTGAGGACAGCCGGAAGCGAGGGCCGGCGGAAACAGAACAGTTTCAGGCACAGGTTTTTCATGATCAGCAAGATTATTATTGCCGCGGCGGCGTCCCTGCTGGCGGTCTCCGTGGCGAACGCCCAGTCCTGCCAGAAGAATTTCAAGACCGAAGGCGTGCCGATGATAACGGCCGTCAGCTACAAGAGCTCCGGGGTCTTCCCGAAACTCGATACCAAAAAGGCGCTGGACAACGCCCATCGCGCCATGCTCGCCGAAGGGTTCGAGAACATCAAGGTCGACAAGGCGATGGGCTCGCTGACCGCCAAGCAGGAAACCTCCGGCTCCGGCCGCGAGCAGACGCTGCGTGTCGTCGTGCGCAAGTCCGGCAAGGGCAGCCGCATCGACGTGGTGTTCATGGTGCAGCCCGGTCAGGTCGCCCCTGAAGGCGTCACCCGCGACGCCATCTGCCGCGTCATCGAAGGCGCTGCCGGCTGAAACCGGATCGATTTCTGTCTTCCTGACACCCCGGAGGCTCCAGGCTTTCGGGGATTTTTGTTCGTCTGGACCTGCATGATGATGGCGCCACGCGCCGATCGGGCCTGGCCAGGAGATGTTCCCAGACCATGATCGGGTCGCCCGGTCTCTCGCCCTGGTCTTCATGCGTACCTGTCCAGTTTGGCGCCACGGGCTCCCGGGCAGCGACAAGCTGGACCTTCCCCTCCTTCTTTCATAGCTTAATGCTCTGTGGCGAGCATCATCGGCTCAAGTCGGCGGAACGATCGTGATCTTCGATTTTTGCATCATCGGCGCCGGCATCGTTGGTCTTTCGACGGCCATGCAGTTGCAGCAGCGGTTCCAGCATGCCTCGATTGTCGTGCTCGAAAAGGAGGCGGCGCCTGCCTTGCATCAGACAGGCCGCAACAGCGGTGTGATCCACGCCGGCGTCTACTATGCTCCCGGGTCGCTCAAGGCCAGGTTCTGCCGGGAAGGCAGCGAGCGCACCATGGCGTTCTGTCGCGAAAATTCCATTCCCTACGAGCAATGCGGAAAGCTCATCGTCGCCACGTCCCGCGCAGAGCTCGCCCGGCTCGGCGATCTGGAAACACGCGCTCGCGCCAATGGCCTTGAGCCCTTACGGCTCGACGGCGAGCAACTGGCCGAGCGGGAACCCGAGATAAGCGGATTGGGCGCGCTGCTCATCCGCGAGACCGGCATCGTCGACTACGGCGCCGTTTGCCGCGGTATCGTCGAGCGGTTCACCGCTGCCGGCGGGGAAATCCGCTTCAGCGCTGTCTGCCGAGGTTTCAAGGAACACCCCGGCGAGGTCGAGATAGATACCGATGGTGGCACCTTGCGTGCCCGCTCGGTGATCACATGCGCCGGCGTCCAGTCCGACCGTATGGCGCGTCAGGCCGGCCTCGACATCGATTTTCGCATCGTGCCGTTCCGTGGCGACTACTTCCGGCTGCGGTCCGAACGCAATGCTATCATCCGCCATCTCATCTATCCCGTTCCTGATCCGGCGCTGCCCTTTCTCGGCGTACACCTGACCAGGATGATTGGAGGTTTCGTCACGGTGGGGCCGAATGCCGCCCTGTCATTCGCCCGCGAAGGCTACAGCCGCCTGAGCCTGAACTTCGCGGATTCAATCGACCTGGCTACGTTTCCGGGCTTTTGGCGCGCGATCTGGAGCAACCGTACATCCGCTGTCGACGAGCTCCACAGCGCCTTGTCCCGCCGCCGCTACCTGGCGCTCTGCCGGAAATATTGCCCTTCGCTCACGCTCGATGATCTGGAACCGTACCCAAGCGGTATCCGTGCCCAGGCTGTGAAGGCTGACGGCACGCTGGTCCATGATTTCCTCATCGTGCAAACCGCGAGGACCACCCACGTTTGCAATGCCCCTTCGCCGGCCGCGACCGCCGCCCTGCCGATCGGCGCTTACATCGTCGACACTGTCGCGGAAAAGCTGGCGCATTCGGGGTGAAGCGTCGAGATACCTGAGCTCTGCGCGACCAGAGGCGTAGAGCGATTGCCTGTGGGAGTCGCAGGGCAGAGGTCATCGCCTGGCGGAATTGGCTCTCGACGAAATTGCCAGATCCGCCACTGACGAGAGGCGGAACCCTCCTGACAGAATGATGTCAGTTTGCCCTGGTTATTCTGTGCAGGTCCGATTCATCCATTTCTGGACGAGCGAGTGCCGTTTGCCTGGCTGTCGGACTGAACAGAACAATTGCATCTCTAGGGCCAGCAGCAGTGCTGGGGTGATCGAAATGTCCGATTTGACCTTGCCAGAACAATTCCAGCAAAAGCGCGTCGCGGTTTTGCGCAAACAGCCAGAGCATTGCCCAGTCTCGGAGAAATTTGGGAATGCTCTAAGCAAAGCGCGGCCGTCGAACACGGTTCCACATCTCTATGAACGCACCGTCGAGCTCTATCTCGACATTTTGGACATGCAGGCCCATGTCGAAACTGCCAGTCCCGCCCATCTGCGTTCATTCCTGCAGGAGGCCGAACAGGTTGTTGCTGGCCTGATCAGGAGGGAAGCCGGTTCGTTGTAGCGACTGGTTTGAAACGACGGTCGGCTGTCCGCCGTGCGGGCTTATCTGTAGATCAATAACAGGTTGTCCTGACCTGGCTGACAGGACCGCCGACCCATGTACTGGAAGGAGTTGAACTGCGTGTGACGGAGCGGCTCGCCGTCTGGGCGGCAGCGGCATTGCGGGGCGCTTGTTGCGGAAATAGAACGGAGAAAGAAGCGGTGGTGCGCCTTATCGGCGCATAGTCGAACCCGAAGGGTTCGCAAGGGCGACCGCCCGTCGGCCGGTCAGGCCGTGAGCGAAGCGAATTGGCGTGAGATCGAAGACAATGGTGCCAGGGGCGGAATCGAAGAATTCAAGTAACTTATTGAATGTGTTGATTAACATAAAGCTTTTGGAAGCCCCGTTACCCGCGCATTTACCCAATTTCAAATCATACCGGTGGTTCGATTCCGTTTTCCACAGAAAGTTTGCCTCTTGAGTCCTGTGCTAGCGCCGTGTCGCGATGCGCGTCTGTTTGGTTGGGCCTCATTGCGCCTTCTTATCTCGGATTGGTTTCCGGCTTGCTGTCCCGTACGCCCGGGCTGCTGTTATCGGCGCAAACGAATGACGGCTTTGCGCTCGCAAGCACGAACCCGCTACGCGGGAGTGGCACGAGGTTCTGTGAGGTTGAGCGCCCTTGAGCAGGTAGAAGTCGCGATCTGACGATGGAGTTCCTTTCAACCAGAGGAACTCCACATGGCCAACCAATCCAAAGGTTCATCGATATCGCCGCTTCGCCAGCGCATGCAGGAAGACATGCTGATGCGCGGGCTGGGACCGCATACCCGGCAAGACTACGTTCGTCACGTCCGGAATTTTGCGGCGTTTCTCGGACGCTCTCCAGATACGGCGGCACCCGAGGAGGTTCGCCGTTTCCAGTTGCGCCAACATGAGAGTGGCGTCGGTCCTGCAACGATCAACAGCACCGTCTCGGCGTTGCGGTTTCTGTTCCTGGTGACGCTGCAGCGGCGCGACCTGTCGCGTGCACTGGTGATCACCCGCTATCAGCGCAAGCTGCCCGACGTACTAAGCGTCGACGAGGCGGCACGGCTGCTCGAAGCTGCGCCCGGCATCAAATATAAGGCCGCGCTCGGTGTCGCCTACGGCGCTGCGCAGCGCAGAGGAAGCCTGCCAGTGGTGGCATCCGAAATTCGACAGGTCGAAGACCCTACAAAAAGCAGGCGATCCATTCTGGCGAATGCTCTCAAGGGATGCAATGAAGTCGGCCGCACGGCGACCAGAGGGTGGCAACGTCAGGCTCAGACTTGAGCACAGCTTCCGGGGCGTGCCCTTAGCGCTTCGTTTTCGGGAATGACCGTCAGGCCAATCCGCCAATGAACGTCGGGAGGCTCGCAAGGCACTGTGCTATTTTCCTCACCCTGAAGTTGGCTGGTAAAGTGTATGGGCAGTTTCGTCGCCCCGCGCCAGTCGGGATGACCAGCGAATATCGACGCGCCCGCACGGCTCCAGGATCGACCGCAAAATGGGACGTAGATTGCCTGGAAGGCTCTCCGGTGCCAGGACGAACCGATGGGCAACACAGAGCGAACCGACCGCCACGGCAACATGACGTTGTATGAAACGCGCCTGCTTGCGCGCTTGTGGGGTGTTGCTGAAGGGAAAAGGAACGGTGTCGATGTCGAGGAAGCGATTGCCGTCAAAACGGGCCGGTACCGTCCAGTAGTGTTCGTCGCGGTGGACAAGCCAAGGCGCAAACAGCGCGGTCGCGCCCGTGGGGATCGTCTGTCCGCCGAACTGGACGTCCTGGCCGATTGTTCGATGGATGAAGGGAAGCTGCGGATAAAGCCGTTGCGTTTCCTTCGCGACCGACAAAGCCAGGGGAGAGACGTTTGGGATGCGCACGCCGCAGGCGAGGCTGGCGGCTTCTGTGGCGATTGCCTCGACAAGGTCCGGGTCCTGAGCGAGGTGGATCAGGGCCCAGAGCAGGTTCATTCCTTCGATGCTGAGCTTCTCGTCGAGTATCCCAAGCAGGATCCGGCGCAGACAATCCAGGCGTGCCTTTTGCCCGATCTCTTCTGGCATGACCCGCAACAACGAAGCGAGCAGGGTTCGGTCCCCCGGTTGCGCCGTTGTCGTGTTTTCGCACAGGGCATGATCGAGAAAGGCGCGGGCTTGTCGAAGGTGTCCGTACACTTCTGACACAGCTTCCGGCGCTGAGGTCGCTACGGCGTAGAATTTCTCGATAAGCATCAGTCCTGCCGCCATGTCCGCGTCAGGCAACGCGGCTCCGAAGAGGCTGTGGCAGACGGCGCGAACCGACCACAAGCGGCACAGTTGTCGCAAGTCTGCAGCCGGAGCTGAAGCCTCTTCAACGAAAGCCTCCGTCGCGACTTCAAGCGTCTGGTCGAACCAGCGATCCAGATCGTGTTCAAGTAGAGCAAGTTCCCGGCCAAGCAGATGCGCCAGGTCACTTTCCGCCTCGGCTGCCTCGCCCAAAAGCAAGCTCATCGCCATCGTGTTGCTTGTCAGGTTGCCGAACTCGCCCGGAAATCTGGCCATCTGGTTGTCCCAGCAGCGCACGCTCTGCGGCCCCGTCACCAGGTAAACCTCTTTATCGTTGCGAAGGCGCAGACGGACCAGGCTGCCATGTTTGTGCATGGCCATTTCGGCGATCTTCAACAAGCCCAGATTCCGATACAGTGCGGAGTTGGCATCGAAGACGGGGCATTGGGTGGTCGGCTCGTTCGCCGCCCGTCGGAGTGGATCGAAAGTGGAAAGCTCTCCCGTCGGCGGAAGGACCGCCTCATCTTCAGCCATCGTCCTGATCCTGTTCTAGACCGTTCACGCGTCGTCCTGGCGCAAAGCGCTGTACTCATTGCCCTCACGCGGCTTCGTCTGTCTTCGACGTTGCTCCGATCCCGGCCCTCGCGCAGGCCCCATGCGAAGGGGATACCGGTCCCATTTGCGAGAACGAGAAACGCGCCATAACGAACCCGTTACACACTGTTGGCCAGGCTTCGGCCGATCACATCACGCAGCACTTCGCTCGCTCCGCCCCAAATCGACTGTACGGAACTGTCAAGGAGATCCTGCGTGCAGCGTTCACCCGACACGCCGCTCACGCCTTGGGCCCCGCGCAGCTGGACCGATAGGGCGCAAATGGACTTAAGCGTTTCCGTCGCTCGCAACTTTGCCAGGCTCGCGGCCCTTGGATCGAGGCCGCAATGCGCATGCTCGATGATACAAGCGTCGATATAAGCTTGGTTGACGGTGCATTCGCCGTACAGATCCGCCAGGCGGCAATAGTTGACCTGATAATCGACGAGGCTGCCTGTGGACGTCTTTCGGCGTCCACAGAAGCTTATGAGCTCCTGCAGAATGGTAACCGCGCTCGCCTGGGCATAGATCGCGAGCATCAGCCGCTCGAGGCCCAGGAAGGTCAACAGGTAAAACAAGCCGCGCCCCTCGGCTCCCAGCAGTTTCTCCCCGCCGACATGGCATTCGTCAAAGATGAGCGTGCTGGTGTCGAGGGCGCGCATGCCGGCTTTGGGTATACGCGCCCGACTGAGACCCTGCGTGTTGGCGTCCACGATCAAAAGGCTCAGTTGCGGGGCCTGATTGAGGGCGAGCCCGGCGTTGCGTGCGGCGACGACAATTACGTCGGCCAAAAAGCCATTCGATATATGTTTCTTTTCGCCGTTAATGACGAAATCGCCGTCAGCTCGCGTGACGGAGGTCTTCATATGTGCGACCTCGCTACCCGATTGCGGCTCCGTCATGGCGATCGCTCCGAGTTTTGCCCCGGAACACAAGTCTGGAACATAGTCCTGCTTCTGAATCTCCGTCGCCAATTTCAGGAAATAGGGCGCGACGATATCGCTCTGCAAAAAGATCAGAAAACCGGAAAGCCGCCGTTTCGCCAACTCTTCGGTAATAACCACGGACTCCGTGAAAGGGGCGTCGAGACCGCCGTGGCTCCTGGGCGCCGTGCGGCACAATAAACCGGCCGCACCAGCCTTGAGCCAGGCATTTCGCGGAATCCAGCCCTGCATTTCCCAGTCGCGATGGTACGGCGCTATCTCGCTATCCAGGAAATCCGCCACGTGAAGACGGAAACGGTCATCGGCTTGTGAAAAAAGATTTCGTCGGATCATGGCTTATCTCAATGTGCGTCTGGTTCGAGACGAGCCCAGCAGCTGGCTGGGCCTCAATAAGAGCTGACGCTGTCGAGGTGCTGCAATTCGTCGACCGTCAAATGGATGGTCGCGCCGTCGAGGATTTGTGCAAGCTGCTCCACCGTCGTGGCGCTGGCGATCGGCGCGGCAAGGCCGGGGCGACTGTTCAGCCAGGCGATTGCCACGCTGGCGGGGGCAACGCTGTGCGCAAGAGCAATCTCATCGAGAGCATCAAGGATACGCAACCCACGTTCGTTAAGGTAGCCCTTCATGAACAGGCCGCGGACTGGACTCTTGCGGAAATCGGCCCGTGTCCGATATTTTCCGGACAAGAAGCCACGCGCCAGCGAAAAGTAGCTTGTGACCGCGATCTCGTGAGCACGACAGAAGGCTGCGAGCTCTGCTTCGTGGCCTCCGCGATCGTACAGATTGTAATGCGCCTGCACGGTCTCGAACCGAGGCCACCCTTCCTGTCCGGAAATGTGTTCGGCCGCGCTGAGCTGCTTCGTTCCATGGTGACATGCGCCAATTGCGCGGACTTTGCCCGCCTGGACGAGGTCCGCGAAGATGGCCAGCGTTTCTGCGATGGGTACCTGTGGATCTTCTCTATGCGCCAAGTAGAGATCGATGTAGTCGGTCGACAGGCGCCGCAGCGAAGCCTCGATGGCCTCGGTCACGTAGCGCCGGGACAGTCCCTCCTGCCCGGTGCCCATGGCGTAGCCGACTTTTGTCGTCAACACGATCCGGTCGCGGTTGCCGCGCGCTTTGATCCACTTGCCAATGATGGTTTCCGAGACGCCACCTAGATTGCCGGGAGCCCAGTTGGAGTAGACATCGGCGGTATCGATGAGGTTGAACCCTCGGTCGACGAACGCGTCGAGGATGCCGTAGGATTCGCGTTCGTTGATCGTCCAGCCGAAAACATTCCCACCGAGCCCCAGTGGGGCAACGAAAAGCTCTGAACGACCGAGCCTGCGCCTGCTCATTGCCACCAACCTGTCTCGGCCTGCCGCTGGCGTTTGCGAAAGACGAATGGTACCGGACCTCGGGGCGACAGCTGAGCCCGCAGGAAGGGCCGTAGATTGCCGGGCGGGCAGGTCGGTGCGATCTCGAATTCCAATGCGCGGGTGACAGTGGCCAGAGATCTGGAAAGCTGGCACAGCAGGAAACGTGTCTGCTTGCGCGCCGTCGGACTAAGCCCGAAAGGCAAGAAGCATTCGGGGTCATCGCTTTCCCCCAGGAAGCGGCGACCGTCAAAACGGGTCGGCTCCTGCCACTGACGCTGGTCGTGATGCATGAGCCACGGGGAGAACAAGACGGTAGCCCCAGCGGGAATGGTCGTCCCGTCGACCGACATGCTTCCACTGGTCATGCGATAGATGAAAGGATGCTCCGGATAGTAGCGCGCGGTCTCCTTCGCAACCGAGATGGCCAAGGAGCCCCCGTCCGGCTTGTCGCGAGCATAGCGCTCTGTGGCCAAGGCGGCTGCAAGCGCATCATCCCTTGCCAAATGCACAAGTGTCCAGAACAGACCCAGCCCATCGGCGTTCAGCCGATCCTTAAGGATACGAAACAAGATCGGGCGGAGCACGTCCACCCGTTCGTCTGGCCTGACTTCTTGCGGCAGTGCAGCCAAGAGTGCGGCGACGAATGTCGGATCGCCCGGCTTGGCCGCTTCCATGCTGGCCATGACCACTTGGTCGAGGAAGGCACGGATCTTGACGAACTCCTCGGAGCTTTCGGCCGAATGCAGCGTCTCTGCCGTCTTATTGAACACAAGCCGATGGAACGATTGCATCGCGATCAAACCCGGCGCCAAGGCAGCCGGATCCACCACCGCGCCGAAGATCGTCGAAGCCACACAGCGAATTGCCCATAGCCGCGTTAGCTCGCGAAGATCGTCGACGCTACCCTGTACCTCGGCGATGAACGCCTCTGCGGCAATGTCCGCGGACGTTTCGAATTGCGCTTCCAGTTCTGTCTCTGCCTGCGAAAGGGCCCGGCGCAGTGCCAGTCCGACGCGTGCCCACGAGGCTCCCTGAGCCTCCGCGCCGAGCAGCATGCGCGTGGTGTTCGCATTGCTCCTCATATCGCCAAAAGTGGCCAGTAGCTGGGCTGCGTTCTCCTTCCAGGATCGGAGCCCCCGCTCGCCATTCAACAGGTAAGTGTCTCGGTCGTCGCCTGTATGGAGGAGAACGAGGTCGCCATGTCGTCGCGAAGCCTCCTCTGCCACCTTCAGCAAGCCGAGATTCTGATGGAACACCGAACTGGCGTCGAAGACGGGCCATCCCGCCATCTGGGAACACTCCTGTGAAGAGCCGGGGTCAGAGCTCACGACGGACGCCGGCAGCCAACACGCAATGAACGTAACGGGAGCGTGCCTTTCCCACTGTGGTTATGATCTCCTTGCGATCGAGCTTGGAGTTGTTGTTCAGCTTGACGTCGAAATCCGCATACCAGAAGCGGGGAACGAGGTATGGCGGGAGTTCTGCTGCCAGCAGCTCGGCTAGGGTGCGCAGATCCGCTTGGTTGTGCGGCCCAAGAACGAAAGCGTTGAGCGCACGCGGCTGGCCATCGAGCGAATAGACGCTCACCACCGCGTCATCGACGCCCGGGAGCGAGCGCACATGCATCTCCACGTCATCGAGATCGACCCGCACGCCCTGGATCTTGGTTTCCCGATCGACCCGACCCTTGAAGTACCAGAGGCCGTCATTCGCGCGGTATCCCCAATCCCCTGTCCGGTAGAGCTCCGGTTCGGGAAAGGCGGCAGCCTGCTTCTCCGGCAGGTTGATATAGCCGTTGCCGACACTGAGACCTCGAATACATATTTCGCCTGCAAGCGGTTCGCCTCCATCTCCTGCCATCGGTTCGGACTGCGAAAGATGTTCCAGCGTGGTGCCGGGGCGCGCATAGCCGATGGGCAGTTCTTGGGGGGCTGCCAGGTGCGCCTCGGTGATGTCCACAGCCGTGACTGCGACAGTGCATTCAGTCGGACCGTAGGTGTTGATGACGCGGCATCCGGGGAACCGCTCAAAGAGCTTGCGGACGAGGATTTTTGTAAGCGGCTCGCCGCAGAAGAGAAATGTCCTGCACTCTGGAAGAGTCTCTGCGGTGAAGCGTGGGTTCTTCAGGTAGAGACGAATGATCGACGGCGTGGAAACCCATAGCGAGACGCGATCGGCCGCCAATCTCTGGATCAGTCCGTTCGAGTTGGCTAGGTCTGTGTGATCGAGCGCAGTGACCGGCAGCAAGTGAAGCCATGCGGTCCATATTTCGAAGAGCGATACGTCGAAGCAATAGCGGATGTTGCCGGACACGCTTTGCCACGTCGCCGCCTCGGGGAGGAGCAAGGCGAGCCAATCGATGAAGTCGATGAGATTGGCATAGCTTACCTGAATACCCTTCGGGTGGCCGAGCGTGCCGGAAGAAAACATGATGTAAGCCACGTCATGCGGATTGATGCCGGCGCTCGGCAGCGGGCCAGTCTCATCGTTTGCGGCACGAGCCGCGCCGTCTCCGTCTCTGTCGATGCGAACGATCGGCACGAGATCGGCAAGCTGCGCCTCGATCCTGGTATCCGGATCTGCGATGAGCAAGGCGCCGGCGCCGCACGCCGAGGCGATCTGGCGCACGCGTTCCACCGGTGTCTCCGGCTCGACCGGTACCAGCGCCCAGCCACCGGTCAAGCACGCCCAGTATGCGATCAGGTAGCGTGGATCCTTGTGGCCCCAGATCAGGACAGGTGGACGGGCCGCCCCCGCAAGCGGACCGTTGGCCAGTTCATGGCGCAGAATGGCGGCACGACTATAGAGCTGCGCATAGCTGAGCTCGCCCCCGGCGTAGCGGTAGCTCACACGCGTCTGGCCTGCAAAGCTCTGGTAGATCGCGTGCAGACGTTCTTCCACTTTGAATTGAATGGCCTCGTGCCGGCTGGGAACGGCCATCACACAACTGCCTGCGCGTGGATACTGCGGCCTACGAAATCCGCAAGGCTCGCCACACTCGTGAAATGCTCGGGGAGCAGTTGCGCCGGATCGACGTCAAGAGTTGGCACGCTTTCTTCGACTAGCAGGAACAGTTCGAGCATGAGGCCGCTGTCGATACCCAGATCCTGCAGTTGCGTGTCAGGTGCGAGCCCATTGTGGTTCGGGAGTTCGAGGAGTTCGGCGATGGCTTTGATAACAATGGCTTCCAGCTCGTTCATGATCGGATTTCCTCTGCGGCATTGGAGTAATCAAGCGTGCCGACGAGCAGGTCGCGCAAGACATGCTTGTCGATCTTTCCGTTCTGATTGCGCCTCAATTGATCGAGGATGATGATGCGGGTGGGCACCACGTGATGTTCGAGCCGCTCCCGGCACCAGTCGATGAGGGTTTTCGGTTCGGCGTCCTTGCCCGGATGAAGCGTAACGAAGGCGACGGGGCGCTCGCCATGGGTCGGGTGCGTCTCACCAATTACGGCAGCCTGGGACACCAGCGGATGTGACGCAAGCATGCGCTCGATCTCCGAAGGAGCCACCTTCTGACCGCTGACCTTGAGAATGTCGTCATTGCGGGCGATGAAATACAGAAAGCCGTCCTCGTCGAGCCGACAGGTGTCGCCGGTGAACAACACGACCTCCTGAGTTTCGGAGCACAGGCGCAACTTTTCCGCCGTCTTGGCGGGATTGTTCCAGTATCCTTTCATCACGGTGCTTCCACGGATGACAAGCTCCCCGGTCGCATTGCGGAATTGCCGTCGGCCTTCCTTGTCCACCAGCCAGAGTTCGGTGTTGGGAATAGCTTTTCCCACGCTCAGCCTGCGCGTTTCGAGTTCCGCCGGATCCAGATAGGTACAACGATGGCACTCGGTGAGGCCGTACATGGAGAACAGGCTCGCGCGACGAAAAATGGCGGTGAGCTTTTCGATACTGCTGCCATGAAGGGTTGCTGACGTGCTCGTCAGGCAACGGACGCGGCTGAACTCGAAGCGGTCAGCCAGCGGGTCGATCAGTGGAACCATCGTGGGCACGATCGGGAAAACCGTCGCCTTGCAAGATACCAGATGGGAAAGTGCAAAGAGCGGTTGTACGAAACTCGCCTCGACATGGAGCGTCGCGCCAACGAGGGTACTCATCGTCAATTGGTGGAGCCCGTAGTCGAAACTCAGCGGAATAGCGCAAAAGACCACATCATCAGACCGGTATCCCAGATAGGTCGATACGGAACGGGCGGCCGAGGTCATGTTGAGGTGCGTGAGCATTACCCCCTTGGGGTCGCCCGTAGAGCCCGAGGTATAGATGATTGCGGCCAGGTCGCGATCGATGATGGCCGCAATCGGTTGGGACAGCGCTGTCGGCTCGACGGCAGCCGTGTCTTCCTCGAATACGATCAGGTCGTGTCCGAGAAGGCCGGCGCCGACATATGTCAACAGGTAGGCGGATATGCTCGATTGAGCGATGGCCACCCGCGCGGCGGGCACAAGCACCTCGTCCACGACGACGGCTTTCGGCTGACAATTGCCGAAAATCCAGGCCAATTTTTCTTTTTTGGTATCGGGGCTGAGCGGCACGGCCACCGCTCCGGCCAGTACGATACCCCAGAAACTGACGCAAAAGCCGATGGAGTTGGGCATCCACAGCACGACACGGTCGCCGCGACCGACTCCGGCCTGTTTCAAATCGCGCGCGACGGCGGAGGCGAGCAAGACAGTTCGCGCGTAGCTCAGCTCGCGCAGCCCATCACGCAGGGCAGTCTGATCGCCGTGCGCCGCTGCGGCATCCAGCAGGAAGCTGGAAAGCAAGTTGGGAGAGCGATTCATTGCCACACTCCATTCATCGATCTGTGAAGCTGGAAGGCTCCGATGAAGGCGCCCATGCCGACAGATACCAGTGTAAATGGCCCCTGAGGGTCGGGCGCCTCAGCCAGGAGATTGGACAACAGGACGAACGGATCGGCTGTGTAGCAATGCCCGATGTCCGGTAGAAGGCTAAGGTCGACCCTGTCGAAAGCGAGGCCATGGCTGTGGCTCATCTGCTTCCAAACGAGTTGATTGACGTTGTGCGGGAGTATGCGAGACGATCCGCTCCAGTCGAACCGCGTTTCGTCGAGTGCGGCTTTCACCATCCCGTTGTGTGCTGCAAAGAATGCGCTCATCTCGCTTTGCGTACCGGCACGTCCGCTGTGGAATTCTGGGCGCGCGTGCAAAGCAATCGGCATAAAACGCCACCCGCCGGGCTCGTTGTCGACGATGAGACCGTAAAAAGCCTCTCCCATTAAGGTACACCCTGGAACATAGCGTTCGGACAACGGCAGCCCTTTGTGTCCGTCTCCTGCCAGCAGCACGACACAACGGGAGAGACCGCTGCGAAGGAGACTTCTCGCCATTTCGAGGGCCCAGAACATGCCACCGCAATTGTACTGGTCGACTTCGTAGCGCGCACGAACCTCGGTCAGAAGCGGATGATCGCAAAGCTCCCCCAGCGGCGAGCGGCCTTCCGGATATTGCAGCGGCAGAGCGTGAACGTAGATGGCCGCATCCGGTGCCAAGCCATCATGCTTTCGCAGCAGGCTCTCCAGAACCGCCTCGAATGTGTCGTTGAGAGACATGCAGTCAGCGGACGTGGAGACCTGGCTGATGCCGAAAAGCCTGGAAAAGACCAGTGCCTGCGAACGCGAACCGCCGGCAGAGCGGACTATTTCTTCCGCTTCGAGGCGACCCTCCGGAACATGCGCGCTTATGGTAGCCAGTCTCATGGTACGATCTCTCTAACCAGTGCTGAGCCCGATCCCCGTCAGGCTGAGTTCGTCATGAACGACGATCAGGTAGTCGTTGCCGGGGGGACCCAGATCGGCGAGTGCGGCGAAGGGAGCGCTGCACAGCAGGCGCCTGTCCTGGATCAGCACTGGTCCGGGCCAGCCCGGCTGGTCGGCGATGTCAGCGTCGGCAATGAGCGTGCAGGCCTGCGGATGCAGCCCTAGATCCTGCGCCATGATGCGAAGTTGTTCGGCCAAGCCCACGCTTGCGATTCCGTGGTGGCGGCGATAACCGCGGTAGCGAAGAGGACCATGCTCGTCCCGTTGAACCAGCACCAAGCTGGCCGAGTTGAGTGGATCGATCCTTTCGACAAGCTCTGAGCGATAGAGAAGATGCTTTTGGTCCATAACCATCAGCAGCGCTTTGCTTCTTGGACCTGTCAGATAGCGCTCGATGCAATGGAGAGCAAAGAGCGGGGCGGAAGCACCGCGGTCGGATATTGCAAAGCCAAGCCCTTCCGTGAGCTCGAGCGTGTGCAGCGCGAAGTTTGTCACCGAGGTGCCGAGGTGAATGTCAGGCAGCCAATGCGCGAGAATAACCAAATCGATATTGGAAAGGTCCGCGCGAGAAGACAGGATTGGCAACAGCGCCCGCACCATCTCAACGAAGGGGGCGCGATCATCTGCACTCAGCCAGCGAACGACGTTGCTCTCGCTTTCAGTATAGTCCCTGCCGTTCGACTTGAAGAAGCGGCGCGTATAGTCCTCCCAGTAGTCAACCTTGTCGACGACGGGTGCAGCCGCCGGTTCGAGGCCGCCGAAGGTGCCGCACACGATCGTGCGAGGATCAATGAAGATGCTCATGCGGCACTCCCGAAACATACGCGCGAAAGGCATTCAGGACGTGAATGTTTGTAGCTCCCTCCATGTATTCAAAGGCTTTGGCGTCGCGCGTCTTGCGGCGAAGCACGGGGTCCATCATCAGCCGTGCCGAACAATCCAGGGAGAAGGTTCTTTCGACCACCTGATCGACAAAGGCCACGGCTTGCAGCTTGATGAGGCTGATTTCCTGCGTCTTTGGGTGGCCGGCTTCATAAGCTGCGAGCACCCTGTCGAGCCGCCGCAGGAGCGCCGCGTGGCGCAGCCGCAGATCCGCAAGACGCGGCGCTATGCCATGGACGGCTTCGCTCAAATGGTCGAGAATTCCGCAGCCGGTGCCAAGTGCGAGGGCGGCAACAACCGGTCGGTTTCGCTCAAACACGTCGTTGATGGCAACGAAACCGTCCTGCAGGGAGAGCTTTCCATCACCGAGGATCATGTCCGGTTCGACAGGTAGATCCTCGACCACCAGACGACAAAGAGCCGCCCCGTGCAGGCCGAATGTCGGCAGTCTCTCGACGGCCAGATGATGACCATGGCGCTTGCGATCGATCATGACCAGAACCGACCGGCCGAAGCGCTCGTCGCGGGCAAAAAGCAAACCGATTGCGGCGCGCTCGACGTTTCCGACGAGCATCTTGTGCGCGTTGAGGCGAAGTGCACCGTCCCTCTCGCAGAGATGAGAATTGCCCTGCGACGGATCCGACCCCGTCGTCGGTTCTGTCACGGCGAAGAACGTGCCCTGTGGTCCACTCCGATAAGCACAAAAGAAGCGCTCGATCTGTTCCGGCGTTCCCATCTTCTGGACGATTCCGCCGGAAAGTGACGGTCCCTGAAGCGCCAGGATACAGCTTGCATCCGCCCTGGCGATGCGCTCGATCATAGCGATCTGAAGGGCATAGCTGCACTCATCGATGCTAAGGTCGGTCTGCTCTATCGGGAAGCTGTTGTGGCGGGCGGGCACGCCGACCAAGGTCAGCGCCCGCAGCAGCGGGTCGGCCCAAAGGTCGTGCCAGGCCTCCGGATCGTTTTCCAGCGCGGCGCCTGTCGCGACGAGAAGCGGGCGCATGGCGTCAAGCTTGGCCAGGCACGGATGATCGAAAACGGTGGCTGGTTGCGGCGAGACGTTGAAGCTCGGTGCCGGCAGCAGGCTGCACGGCGTCTGGTCTGCCAGAATGATGTCGTTCGACGCCCGCTGACGTACGAGGGTCAGGCGGTCGCCGTCGATCATGACCTCGGCGGGTTGCCCGAAACCGAGAAAGTTCACCGGGGAGGCGGTTGCACCATAGGCACCGGACTGATGAATGCAAACAAGGTCGCCAACGGATGGCGACGTCATGGATACATCCTTGCCGATGATGTCCATCGGCGTGCAGAGCGGTCCGGTCAGGGTCCAGTTTTCGCAGGCAGCGTCGCCCGCTGGGCGATTGGGCACAAGGGTTATGGGAAAATTCTTGCGCATGAGCACGCTATTTCCCGAGGCGGCTGCATTGAGGTTCGACCCTCCGTCGCAAATGGCGAAATTCTCGCCCTTGACGGTTTTCTTCTGGCGCACGGTGACGACGAACCGTCCGGCGTTGGCCACAATGTAACGGCCAAGCTCGATGCAGATCTTGCTTTGCGGGTTCGCGCGTTCGTATGCCGCCAGGACCGGATTCAGTTCCTTTTCCAGCACGCAAAGATCCAATTCGGCTTCGTCTTCGTAATAGGGAACGCCAAAGCCGCCGCCGATGTCGACGAACTGAAGTGGGTGGCGCAGATGGTTGCTGACATCATCAGCCACGTTCAGGATATGACGGCTGTTGTTGACGATGGTCCTGTGGTCCAGGATGCGTGTGCCCATATAAATATGGAGCCCGGCGATCCGGACATGGGCATAATCCGCCGCGTCGCGCAGCACGTTGAAAACAGCAGATTGGTCGATCCCGAACTGCGTTGCCCTGCCGCTCATATTAAGCTTGGCGCCGGGGAACTGAAAGTCGGGGTTGACCCGCAGGGCGACACTTTGGATCTTACCGTAATCGCCCGCTATGGCGTCAAGTTTTCGCAGTTCCTCGCCGGATTCGATGACGACAGCCTTGATCCCTGCCAAAACGCATCGGCGTAGCTCAGCTTCGGACTTGCCCGGGCCGACGAAAAGCGTGTGCGCTGCCGGAGCGCCGGCCGCGATCGCGGTCTCCAGCTCCAGCATCGAGCACACCTCGCACCCCATCCCCGCTCGCACGAGTTCGCGCACGACGGAAAGATTTGGATTCGCCTTCAACGAGTAAAAGAACGCTACCGAAGGGAAAGTCGCCTTCAACGCCGCGTAGCGTGATCGCAAACATGCCGCGTCGAACAGGTAGAAAGGTGTTCCGACGAACTCGGCGATTTCCCAAAGGCGTTTGTCATCCCCCGCCATGGTCGTCACCGTCGTGTCAGTTCGATGGCTGAGGCCGCTTTCGTCTCCACGAAAAGAGCAAGCTCATCGATGTTACGGAAAATGGTGGAGGTTGCGATGTCGAGCTCGCCAAGGAGTTCAAAGGCATCGACGCCTATTTGATCGCTCAGGCTCGAAAGGAAGTGAACGAACTCGAGCGAGTCCAGGATCCCCGTTGGACCGTAGATCTGAGCGCCATCCAATATGTCGCGGACACGCGTAGGGCCCAGTCCGGTCTCTTTCAGCGCCTGTTGGATGGTGGATCTTGTGTCGAGCATGTCGGTCCCCCTTCGCCGCTTCACTCTAAGCTTTTGTTTCTCGTCGATATTCCTACGTGGCGAACTCAATGGATGTAGGTCTTATCCTCGTTCACGCTCACCAAGGCCGCGGAAGCGGTCATTCCAAGCCCTATACTGAACAGCAGGACCAGGTCGGACGGGCCCACCAGGCTATGGCTTCTGGCATGCTGCAGGTTGATGAAAGGATCCGCCCCGAAGCAGTGGCCGTAGCGCGAGATGGTGGAAAGCATAATCCGGTCCAGGCCGATGCCGAGCCGCTTGGCGATCTGGGCCCAGGAGGGGATGTTGACGTTGTGCGGCAGCACGCAACGCAGATCGCCGAGGCCGACGTCGAAGCGAGCGAGGGAACGCAGGATACTGTCGCAGGCAAAATCGACATAGGCTTCGGCGAAGCCTTCCTGCAACGGCTCGTGTGGTTCGCCTTTGATGATCGCGAAACGTCCATCGTGATGCGTCACACTGGCGAGCACGTGATAGGGCCCGTTGCCCCGCCCCACCAGGATGGCGCAGGCGCCCTCGCCCATGATTGTTGCGTTCTCAATCACCCGTATGCCGAGGTGGAAGGCCTTTTCTCCGATGATGACAAGGGCGACGTCGTCCTTTGCCAGGATACTGTCGAGCAGGCCGAGAATACTCAGACCTGTTGCGCAATGGCCCATCGCGGCACTGAACACCTCTATGCCCTTTGCCGAGAAGGGGCCTAATACTTTGCTTTGAAGACCATCGACGATGCTGGTCGTCGGCAAGGTGTGGCAGTGGATGACGTGCGTGAGCCGTGTTCCGATTTGATCGTTTCGAGCGAGAAACCCCTCTGCGGCGACACCGAGCAGATCGGGCAGTGACTGCTCGGGATCGCAATGGAAGGTGTCAAAACCGAAGAAGCGCCCGAACATTCGGTGCTGGTCGTGCGACAACAGCAGACTGGCCGCGATGTCATCGAGCTTTTCCGTGCGTGCAGGAAAATGAAGCTGGATATCAAGCAGTGTCAGCATGTTCGACCTGCGCTTCGGCATGCTTGTTGTCGATGAATTCGACGATGGCTCTCGTTAGGGCGGGATGACTGAGGACGGTGCGGTGGTTGCAGTTGTCAAGAAATAGGCTCCCAGCATCGCGAGCAACAGCGAGGATGGCGTGGGCCTCCGCTGAGACGACCTGCCAGTCTGCCCTGGCGTGAACGACCAGGAGACGGCGGCCCATACGGGCGAAGGTGCGGGGGCCGACATGCCGCGGATCGACCCGGTAGACGAACCGATAGACGCGGAGGATTGCATCCGTCAGTCGGCGCGGTGCGCTGGTCTGGACCAGATAGCCTTGCAGGAGGGAGCCGAGCGATTGCGGCGCGCTGACGGTTATAAGCCTGCCTGCTTGCAGACCTTCTTCCAGCGCGACCGCGGCGATGAGACTGCCGGCGGAATGGCCGATCACGCAATCGTACGGCCCCAACGAGCCGCAATGTGCCGCGACAAGCCGGCCCTTTTCGTGAAATGAGAGCGGTGCGAAGTGCGAGGCGCCGTCGCCCGGAAGATCCGGGACGACAACTCTGAATCCGGCATCGGCCAGCAATTGCGCCAGTGGCCATACCATCGTGCCGTCGGCGCCCCAGCCATGCAAGAGAAGAGCGCGGCGTCCGTCCGGGTTGCCGCACAACCGCACGGCAAGGGTACCTTTTCCTGTCCTTAGAAAGTGATCTACGGGAAGTGGAGCCGCCGGAGCCGCAGCGCGATCGCGCTCGAAACGCCGTAGCGCCAACAGGCCTCCGGCGAGGGGTAGAACAGCTGTCATGAGCTGTATGTCGAGGCGGCGCAAGCGCGACCGCAGATGGCGAAAACGGGCCGGTTGCGGGTCGTCGCCAAACGCCGAAGTCCTGTGGTCAAGCCAAGGTGTATACAAGCGGCGAACGCCCTCCATCAACCGCAACGCGGGATAAGCGAGCTCAAACAACACGCTCCACCTCCCATCTGCGCGAGAGCATGCGAAGGCGGACAAGGAAGGCAATGAACATTGCGGCGGAAGAGGCGATCAGGATGTAGCAGATATGTTCAATGGAGCGCTGGTCCTGAACCACGAAAAGAACCGCAGCAATCGTCGATAGCTCGACGAGGATTGTGAGGAGGAGCACCTTCAGGCCATCGCCGACCTGCTCAAGGATGATCTGCATGCATATGGCGCACGGCAACAGGAAGAAGGTCGGCAACAAAAGAAGGAGCAGTCGGATTGACCGGTCATTCAGCTCCGCGGTTTGCTGGGGCACGATCGCGTCGACGGCAACGCCAGGAATGAGTGCCATGATCAGTGTGGCGAGCAAGTAGAGGGCGATGACGAACAGCAAGCCGACAGTCAGCGGGCGCACGCTCTGACCATGGTTCGAGTGCTCATCCAGGGACTGGTTGGCGAGTATGGCAATAGCCGAGCCCGCAGCAACTGCAGGAATCATGAACGCAATGCGCAGCCGTATGACGATGAGAAAGGCGGATACCTCGTCCTTGCCAAATCGGTCGAGCACGGGGAAGAGAACGGCTGCGCTAGCACTGGCAATAAGGATGGAGAAGAAGACGGGACCACCGACGTTTGCCAGGAGCCCCCGAAGCTTTCCGTAAAGTTGCGGCACCGGCAGCGTCTCTCCGCCGCGTGCCTCACGGTGGACGAGGAATACAACCAGGGGGAGCATGACAAGGGGGCCGACGAGGTTGCCAAGCAGTACGGCGTCGAAACCCAGCTGGTGCCGCGTCAGAAGAAAATAGGTTGTGCCAAGACTGATCACCGCGGCCGCCGCAAAGGGCAGCAGCCCCAGGAGGACGCGTCCACGTCCCCTCAAAGCGCCGTGGTACACTTCGAAAATCACGAATGCCGCCATGGAAAGCACCGCCAGGGGCAATTCAATCAATGTCGGCAGCCATGTCCCGGCCCGCTCGCCGAGGACGCGTTGGACGCCATAGCCTGCGGCGGCCAGGCAGCAGAGCAGCAACAGGCCGGTGATTGCGAACACTCGCGAGGAGTTCCACAGGCTGCCCTTCGGCAATGACTGTTTCGTGCGCGCGGCAAAAACCTGGTTGGTAACTGAAAGGCCTTCCATCAGAGCAATGACGAGGAAGAAGGCGGGCTGCAGCACAGACATCATGTGGAGTGCACCACTTTGGTCGTAGCGCGACAGCAAGGCCAGTGTGCCGAGATTAAGGACCGAAAGGACGCAAGCACCGAGTGCCAGCGGTGCGGCGAGAGCGACGATCTGCCCGACAATGCGCGTTGTCGGCTGCGGAATCGTGGCAGGGGCGGGCTGGACCGAAACTTCAATGCTCACAGGTGAACCTCCAAGTTTTCGACGACCGCTTGTCCGGGGGGATTATTCCGGACGCCTTGCTTGTACAGAATCGTGTAGGTGATCACGGGCGGGATTGCCGATTGTAGGCAGAGGCGACGGGTCTCGTCCGCGAGCACCAGAATCCTCCCATGGCAGTGAAGCAGGGCGCGCGACATGATCTTGGCGTCGCGGCGAGCGACATCGTTGTCGGCCCGCAGCGCGAAGACGGGACCTGTGGCGCCGACAAGGTGCAGCAGCTGTTGCAGGATCGGGGAGCGGGTATCGAGTTGGTGGCCGCGATGGAGATACAGGATCGCCAGATCTGGACCTCCAAAACGCGCGCGCAGATCTGCCAGCAGGGGTTGAAGAGCTTCGCAGTGTGATGCCGCATTTTCGAACGCTACAGCCTGCACAGCCACATTTGGGGCAATCTGGTTCAACTCCAGCCACAAGATGATACGCACACGGTCCGACGCATCGAGGGCGCGCGCGTTTGCCGCGACGCTGACGGCGCCGCGTTCGACCACATGATCATCGGTTCCGGTCTTACCCAGGATCATTGCACGCCCCTGGCCATCGGCTGCGCTTGGGTGATGTAGCCTTGTGTGGTGATTTCGTAAGGGCCGGGCGATCGAGCCGGATTGGCGTACAGTGCCCGGATCAGCGAGGCCAGATATTCAATCGTGTTAATTCCCCGGAGAAGGAAGCCGTGGCCGCCCATGAGCTTGGAAGCGTTCGTGAAATGAGAACTGATCTCGTCCTGTACACCCGCATCATAGACGAAGCCGCCGCCAGTCTCGATGAGTGCGAGTTCTTCGAGGCGACGCGAAATCAGGTCGTGGGACGCCGTGAAATGTGCCTTGACGAGTTGGTGGTGAAGCACCTTGCGGCCGAAGCTCTGTCGCGGCTCGAGGTGGCGGAAGGCGGTATCCAAGGCCAGTGCAAGCAGACCCAGCCGCACGGCCGTTGCCGCGATAGCCTGACGCAAGGCGAAAGGCTCGCTCTCGCTTACGCCGTAGACCTGGGAAAGGCGAAGCCCCAGATGGACGAGGACACTGTCTTCACTTGTCCGACACACGCCAATGTCGGCCATGCCAGAAGACAGTGACACCAAAGGCCGGTCATTGGCTGTGGCGTGCAGCACCAAACCGTTGCTCACCAGATAGCCGTCTATTCCTGTAATATATCGGCACAGCGCACCAAGCGTGGCACTCACCTCGCCCTCGCGGGCGAGGGAACAAAGCTGGTTTGCTGTTAAAGGCGCGGCCGCGTGGAGCATCAGGATGCTTTGGCCAGCGCCTGGCTGGAAATATAGGTCGCGAGATTCCCGATCAGGTTGAAATCGGCCTCGCCGAGCGCGAGCGGATCAAAGCGCAGGTTCTCAACCTTGTCTTCCAGCGACAGCAGGAACTGGATAAACATGAACGAGTCCAAGTCGAAATCCCGGTCCAGCTTCATGTCTGCGGTTACCTCCGCGACGGGTCGTTCGGTTACTTCGGAAAGGGCGTTCTTGATTGCAGTAAGAATGGCATTGGTCATGAACTCATCCCGCTGTTCAGAGAAATCTCTGCGCCACGCAGCCTGCCAGATTGTAGGTTTCAGTAAGTCCGTTGCAGCGACTGCAACGATGTCCCCGCGCCGCGCGAATTGCCTGCACAGTCAGGCGTGGATCTTAGGCATGGATTTTCAAACGTCGCGTCCTCGAACACGATCTTGGACCACCAACATCATGAAATAGAACCTCGCTGCGTTCTTTTCTCAGCGCGGCATCCCGACCGGTTTCGCGAGAGGTGCCGCAGTGGACCACCAGCGAAAAATAGCGGCGTCGATGAATACGATTAGATCCATATTACCCGGAAGCAACGTACAGCTTTGCGCTGTTGTTCTCGATCGAGCCTGGTTACTGTGGGCATCGGGAATGCAGAGGGGGCGCACGTTCTGCCTGCGGCCTGTCGCAGCCACACTGCACAGCTCATCCAGCCACACGCGCCGCTGCTTCCGTCCATCAACAAGACCCGGCAGGGCGAGCCCGACTCGGGTATTTCAACGATCTCACTGCCGTCAAAGGCCGTGCTCTTGTGGCCGCCGGCGAACACTCGCCGGGCTAGTGGCGGAAGTGGTTCTTGACCTCCGTCAGCAACTCCAGGCTGCGCATCACCTTGGCGTGCTCAATCCCGAAATCCACTAGGCAAGCAATCTCGTCGACGCCGGCTTTCGCCAGCCGCTCAGCGACCTCGATCCCCTCGGACGGTGTTCCAAAGAGGCCGCTTTCGCCCATGTAGCGCTCGCACGCGTTGGCGAGCATGGCCTCGCGTAGGCGTTCAGCGTTTTTCGAGGTCGTTCTGGTGACAGCCGCGCGGCGGGTCGAGGCCTGGGTGAGATCGAGCGAACTGCCCAGGTATGATTGAAGCGGCCCTTGAATATCTGCGAGCGCGCGAGCCCGGCTCTCATGAAAGTAGGTGTGCATCATCAGGGTGATGTGGCCGGGGCCCGCGTGACCATGCTCCTGCCGCGTCTTGCGATATCGCGCGATCTTCTCCGGCAGGTCGTCCAACTCTTGACCACGCAAATGCGTGAGGACGTTGGCTCCGAGATGGCCGGCGGCCTCGAAACCTTCCACGCGGCCCGACGTCGTCAGCCACACAGGCAGATCCGACTGGAAAGGCCTTGGAAAGGATGTGACCGCGCGTGGACCGCCGTCGTGACCAAACGATGTTTCCTCTCCGCGCCACAGACGCCGCACCGTTTCTATGGCTTGGTTGGTGGTCTCGCGCCGCAACTCGAAGGGGGTGGGTGCGAGGATGAAATCGTTGACATTCCAGCCGGACGCGAAAGACAATCCGATGCGGCCACCGGAGAGATTGTCGACAACCGCCCATTCCTCTGCGATCCGAACAGGATGATGCAGCGGTGCAACGACGCTACCGGCCCGCAATCCGATGCGGCTGGTGATGGTCGCCAAGGATGCGGCCACCACAGCCGGATTCGGGAAATGCCCGCCGAAGGTGTGGAAATGGCGCTCGGGCAGCCAGACCGCCTCGTAGCCGTTGCGGTCGCCATACTCGCTTGCCTCGCGTAGTAAACGATATGCGGCAGGGCCGCGCGATTGTTGGTCATCATTGGCAAAGAAGGAGAGGCTGAAACCAAGCTGCCCTATGGGTGGCTTGCGGGCCGTTACAGCGAGGCAGTCGACATCGGCAGATGTGCCGGAATTGTCGGCCCCGGCCAAGGCGGTCACATGCTCTGTCATTGCGATGTTCCTTTTTGCTAAGGCCACTCCGTTGGACTGATGAAAGGATGAGTCACGCCAGGTCCAGCTTTTGGTAGGACAGGCTCCCAGCATTGCCGCTTGCCCCATCCATGTCGGCGATGGCGCGTAGCGCCGCCGTGTCGATCTTGCCGTTTATGGTGAGCTGGAACTTCGATACCAGATGGATATCGCGCGGAACCATCACGGCCGGTAATGCCTGGCACATGTCCTGGATGATGGTGTCGCGTGCGATATCTTGATCGGGCGCCAATTGCAGGAACAGAACGATGTTGGTGACCCGGCCCCCTCGAAAGGTCGGCACGCAGCTTGCCTGCGCCACATAGGGGAGCGCGCACGCGACCCCCTCGATCTCGTCCAGCTCGATCCTGTTGCCGTTCCATTTCACCTGTCGGTCTATGCGACCGAGCAGCACCAGATCTCCAGACTGATCCACAAAGCCAAGATCGCCCGTGCGATAGCTAGGCTCGCCTTGCCAGGACACGAAGGCGACATTGCGCGGATGGTCCTGTGGCAGATAGCCTACGGCCACCTGCGGTCCGCTCAGCATCACCTCACCAGGCTCGCCAACCGCTGCTAGCGTACCGTTGGGCTTGACGATGCGCATCGTGGTTTTCGCAAGTGCTGGACCGAGCGGAAGCAGGTCTGCGGTCTCAAGGTCGGCCGGCTTCAATGCCTTGGCGTGGGTCACGCAGGTCACCTCCGTTGGGCCGTAGGCGTGGAAAACCACGGCTTCGGGGAAGCGACGCCACAGGTCGCCAATGAGGCTTTTCTGCACGACCTCACCGCCGACGAAAAAGCATTTCAGCTGAGGAAATGTCTCTGCGTTGAAGCCCTTGTCGGTGCGCATGATCTGCAGCAGCGAGGGCGTTGAAAACCATGAAGCGGGTGTCGTTACGCCGTTCTCGGACATGAGGCGCATGTTGTTGCGAGCAAACACATTGTTGCGGTGATCCAGCAGGATGACCGCAGTTCCAGTAGCGAGCGCCGGCCACAGGTCGAGCATGCCCATATCGAATGCGAGACTCGCGTGGTTCACATGGGCGCCCAATCCTGCATGCGTGTGGCGCAGTGGGCCGTACCAGGCGTCGAAGGCGGCGAAATTGTCGCGTGTCACGGCCACGCCCTTGGGCACACCCGTGCTGCCGGATGTAAAGACGATGTAGAAGAGGTTCGAACCCGCTACAGGACCCGACGGAATAGCTTCCATCGGCAAGGCCTTCATGCCGCGCGTGTCAAGAAGGTTGAGCGTTGAAAGCGCGATGTCCGGCGACGCGACAAGGGCGTTTTCAACGCCGGCAATGGCTGCGATCCGCTCGATTCGCTGAGCCGGGTTCATTCGATCCGCGAAAATGAAGCAACGTCCGGCAAACGCACATGCGAGCATCGCTGCGATGCAGTCATGGTCCTTGTGTCCGACGATCAGCACGGGACCCTCGGGCAGTTCATGCAGATGGGTCGCGATACCAGCGCATCGTTGGCCAAGTTCGCCAAACCCCATGACCCCGGCCTCGCCGACCAACGCAGGTGCGTGAGGTGAGCGCATCATATGGTCGCGAATACGCGATAGCATTAGATCAACCATCACTGTTCTCCGTTTAAACGGGCATCCATAGA
The DNA here is from genome assembly GCF_002858745.1 of Mesorhizobium loti. Lineage (GTDB taxonomy): Bacteria > Pseudomonadota > Alphaproteobacteria > Rhizobiales > Rhizobiaceae > Mesorhizobium > Mesorhizobium loti_F. The sequence continues at coordinate 261,989 of NZ_PJRO01000005.1, forward strand.
AGCGCGTCGTTGATAGCCCATCTGCCTTCGCAAGGCTTGGACCGGATCCGAAGGCCGAGAAGGCGGCGCACGGCAGCCAGTCACTTGTCGCATCGCGGGTTTGGATGCGTGGAATAAGCGGCTTGGCGCCCTTTTCTCCGTCTCGACCGCCAGGTTCTGACTTTCAAGGCCGGTCATGACACCCTCTCGCGCTCAAGCATGCAGGACGCAAAGGTGACACCGGTGCCTGCGGCGACGAGGATCACCTGTTCAGGAAGGGCAGTTCCTTCCAGCGCTGTAAGACGATCGAGGTTTAGGAAAAGATCCGAGCAATAAGCGTGGCCGAGGTGAGCAACATCGCCGTAGCGCATACGATCTTCCCACCCGAGCTGGCGTATGACCGCCTTCGTGACTGGCAGGTTCAGATTGTGGGGCACCAGCACGGCATTGCCGCGAAGCATCGGGCGATATCGGGTGAGACTGTTATCGATGAAGGTGCGGAAGGCATCGGCGTAGATTTCTTGAAGCCTTCTGCGCTCCACAGTTTTGATCTGGTCCGGGTTCTCGTAGAAGCCACCCAGATGCTGCACATGGGTCGCAAGCACTCGCCATCCATCTGCACGGACGTTGAGAACACTCGCAGCCGGAATTTCCGACAACAGGCCGACCGAAAGAGCGCTGACACTGGGGTGGAAAGCCTTTTCGCCGGTGATCAATATGACCGGCGCGTACGTACTGCTATGCTCGAGAAAATGCATTGCGACGATCGCCGAGGCGCAATTGGTCATCGCCCACGAAAAGGTTTCCCAGCGCGAAAGCCCATGCTTGTCTGCAAGCGAACGCAACCAGCCATCATCGCTGAAGGTGTTATGGGTCTGGGTCTTGCAATAGATCAATTGTCCGTCAGACTCGGACGCATTCGGCACTGTCTCAAGCGCACGCGTCAACACAGCGCTGAGCATATGAAACAAGTCATCGTCGCACAGCGTTATGGCATCTAGCCCGTAGAAACGTCGATATACGGCAATGCTGCCTTGGGTGATTCTATGACTGTCGCTAAGACATTCCAGAGGAACGGCCTGACTTCTCGGTGAGCCTGAGAAGATACTGTTCAGAATCAAGAAAATATCCCGTCTATGATCGTGGGATCCAGTCGTCTGGAAATTGTGATCCCTATGTGGGGGATCTTACTTTCGGGCATAAGCGATCGATGCGCGTCCTAGAACGCGTTCAAGAACCACCGAAATCGTAAAAGAGGACATCGCCGTCACAGTCCCACGCAGGGGTGATTGAAACTGTGAAGCTGCGGTCCAGGCGTTCCGGACATTCAGTATGGCGCGGATCATGAGGCATCTGAAAATCCGGTCCGCGAGCGCACAATCTTACCAGGTACCGCAATTGCTTGCGGCATTGCCAGGACTGGCGGATCAAGACCAAGATTGTACGGTCTTTGTCGACCGGACCATCATCCGCCAGCCTCACACGAAGCGATGGCAATAGCCGTGCTGGCGCATGCACGATAAGCGCATCCCTTCGCGCTTATCCTCGCGCCCGCAGAGCGACCATCAACGGTAGTCGGGTGGCGGCGATTGCCGGGAGGGCGCCGCCGATGACGCCGATGGCAAGACCAAGCAACCCGGCAGTAAGCATCACGTCCCGGTCGACCGAAAGGCGGAAACCCATGCTAGCCTCGTTCGCTCCGACAGTGCTTGCCTGCCAGCCGTTGAAAATGAGCCATGAGGCAATTACGCCCAAGATCGCGCCGGCAACCGCAAGCGCGACCGCTTCAAACCAAGTCGCAAGGCAGGCCGAGAGCCGCCCGAAGCCGAGCGCGCGGACGGTCGCGATCTCGATGGTTCGATCCGAAACGGAACTCATCATCGTGTTGAGGGCACCGGCCGTCGCGCCGATGGCCATAAGCAATGCAAGCGGCCAGCCGAACAAGCGTATGAGGTTGGCTGTACGGCCCGACTGAGCGGCATAAAGATCGGCTTCGGAGACGGCGACAAGCGGGGTGGGGGTTACCGTCGCCAAGCTGGCCCTCAGCACCGCAATTGAAGATGGCTCAATGAGGCGCAATCGCAGGCTTTGCACTTGTCCTTGCCGATTGAAGGCGGCGCGAACTGCGTCCACATCGCCCCATATTTCGGATTCGAATGCACTGCCGTTGGCCGCGAAATGGCCGACCACTTTCCAGTCCACTGTGCCCAACCGGACCGTGTCGCCGATGCCGAAGCCGGGAAAATCGGTGGCAAGGCGTGCGCCGACCACGATCTCGCGGGTGCCGGGTGCAAATAGCCGTCCCGCCGCGATTTTGATGCCGTCGCGGATCGCAAGACCGCTAACATCCATGCCGCGAAATGCGAGGGTCGCCGACGATAGGCCCTGCGTTCCAACCACCTCCACCGGTGCCACCAGTTCACGGGATGCGAGGAGGTTTCCCGATCCATCACGGGCAACGCCGATGTCCCCATTCAACGATTGAATGCTGCGGATCGCATCTGCGGGAATATCGGAGCCGGTTTCCTGGTTTGTGCCGCCGCCGAGGACAACTGCGACAAGAGGCGATCCAGCACTGGAGAGCGCCTTTTCAAAGCCATTTGCCATTGCGAGGAAGCCGGCAAGGACGGCAACAACAAGGGCTATGGATAGCACCATTGACAATGATATCGCGACACGACGCGGGAGGGTCGAGAAGTTGACCCTTGTCATTACCAGCGTCTGTTTGATCTGGGTGGACATGGCGATTACCTCGCTCTGAAGGCTTTGATAATAGGGGTTCGCATCGCGTTGATTGCGGGCAGCAGGCCGGTTGCAAGACCAACCGCCAAGGCAATCGCAGTTGCCTTGGCGAGCACCGACGGCGAGAAGGCGAGGCCGAGAACCGTGCCGACAAGAACAGTTGCGAGCTTCGCCAGGACCAAGCCGATAGTTGCGCCAATAGCGACGATGAGAAACGTCTCGACGAGGACAAGGGCTATGATCCTGCCGCCGGAGACGCCGAGCGTCTTCAGCACGCCGATTTCGAAGGTACGTTCGCGCACCGCGAAGACCATCGTATTGATGACGATCATGAGCAGCGTGACGAAAGCCACGCCTGTGACCAGATTTACGATCAGCTTGATGTCGGCGTATTGGCGCAGGAACGCCTCGAGAAACTGCTTTTCGGACTGCGTCCGCGTAGGCGCGGCGGAGTTGGCGAACAACGAATCGATGCGTGCGGCCAGCGTACTTGCCTTGATGCCGTCACGCGGCCGAACAACGAAGACGTCAACCGTATCCCTGCCTTTGGCCCGGGACGCATTGACATAGTCATAACGCCCGATGGCGAAATAGGTGTCGGTGCTCTCGTTTTCGCCCTCAAAAATACCAGCGATCTCGAAACGCCATTCCCGATCGCCGTCCTGGCGCACCATCTGAAAAGCGGTGATCGTGATTAGCTGGCCCACCGACCATCCTTGCGCCTCGGCCAGTGCACGACCAACCAAAATGCGGTCGCGACCTTGGTCGAGCGACCCGATCAAAGCGGGTGTCAGGCCTAGCTCGCGGCCATTGACGGACATGAGCCCCTGCGGCTCGACGGCGCTAACAGCAACGACGTTCTTCTCGCTACCCACGAACCCGCGCAATCGGGTCATGAATGTGGCAGCGCCGACATCGGGCTCTGCAGCGATACGGGCCAGATGCGCCATTGGTAGGGGCTGCGCGCGTCCCGCAACACTCATGACGCCAAGTACGTCCTCGCTCGCGGCGGATGTTCCTTGCGAGCCGGCGAGGAAACTCGCAGTCAATGCATAAATGAGGAAGGCGACCGCGATACAGATCAGCAGCAAGACGGTGCGCAACGGCTTTCGCCAGGCATTCTTGCGGGCAAGGCTCAAGAATGTCATCAGGCCGCCCTCTTCTCTTCGACGAACAGACCTTTGTCGAGATGAAGCGTTCTCTTGGCGGAACGCGCAGCCTGAGGATCGTGCGTTACCATGACAATGGTCTTTTCAAGAGTGCGGTTGAGCAACGCCAGGATCTCCAGCACTTCGTCGGCGGACTTCCTATCAAGGTCGCCGGTCGGCTCGTCGCACAGTAGCAACTTTGGATCGGAGACGATGGCGCGGGCGATGCCGACACGCTGCTGCTGGCCGCCCGACATCATGGATGGATATTGCTTCTCCCGACCGGAAAGCCCAACCAGATCGAGCACCTTGGCGACGCGTGAGCGGCGTTCTCCAGCCGATAAAGGCTTCAAAAGGAGAGGAAGCTCGACATTCTCAGCGGCATTCAGCATCGGCAGAAGATTATAGAACTGGAAGACAATGCCCATGTTGTGCGCTCGCCAGGACGAGCGTGCGGTTTCGCCCATCTGGTCTAGTCTGTAGTTACCAACCTTCAGGCTGCCGGCATCCGGGACGTCGATCCCGGCCAACATGTTCAGCAATGTCGATTTACCTGATCCCGACGGACCCATGATGGCGACGAAGTCGCCACGCGGTATGGCAAGGTCGAGGGCCGTGAAAATCGGAATCGCGTCGCTGCCTGTGCGATAACCTTTCCGCACGCCAGCAAGCGTTATGAAGGGCTCCTGTGTCATTTGCTGTCTGCTCCGATCCTGCTGACAATGTTGGTGAGTTTGATGCGGATGCGTGCGGCCATGTTCGGGCGCATGCCGGGCGGCGGATTGGTAAGCGCCAGGCGCAGGGTGACGGTTCCTTTTTCCTTAGAAGCGACGGGTGCCACTCTCACCACCTCAATCAAAAAGGGGACATCGGGGAATCCGTCGAGAACGGCCTCACCCTGCAGCCCCGGCCGCAGGTCGGCCATGCTGGTTTCTGCCACATCGGCATCGATCATCATGGTCGACGTGTCGGTGAGCGTGAGCAGGCTCAGGCTCTCGCGTATGCTGTCGATCCTGGCAAGCACGGTGTCGCCGACATGGGCGTCCACGCGCGTCACTGTTCCCGCAAAAGGCGCGCGCACCGTCAGTTCGCGAACAGGTTCCTCGGCTGTGCGAATGGCAAGCTCTGCGGTCGCGATATCCTGCCGTGCCTGAGCTACCGTGTTCTCGGCACGTTCCAGGGTCCAGCGTGCCTCATCCAATCGCTGCCTGGAGGCCGCTTCTTTGGCGGTCAGGGATTGGATGCGAGCAAATGAAGCCCGCGCCTGTTCAAGATCGACGCTGCGAGCGACAAGCACGAGATCAGCCGCACTCTTGGCTGCCTTGGCGCGTTCGAGCGCGAACCGGGCTCCAGCATCATCAAGCGTCACCAGAACCTGCCCGGCTTCTACGCGATCTCCTGCTTGGACGGCAACGCCGGTGATCCTGCCTTCGTATTTGGAAAAGACGGTTGTCGTGCGGGGGGCAACCACAAAACCCGAGCCACCGATCTCGTTGGCGATGTGGGCCTGTGAGCTTATAAGCTTTGCCGGAGACGCCCCGTTCAAGGGATCCGGCTGTTGCATCGCAGTCGAAACCTTGTTTTCGACTGCGTCGCCAGACGGGTGAGCCAGGAGCTGCGTCGCGATAGTGCGATATAGCTCCGGCCATTGAAAAACGGCAGCAAGAGCTGTCACCGCGAGCATGGCAATGCACACAGGAAGGATTAGCCGCCTCAGCCCTTTCCTTCGCGATCCAACGCTGTCAGCAGCCCGTTCGACGGGCAAAGGCGCAAGCGCTTCTGCCAGTTTGGTGGCCAGTTTGCGGTCGTGTTCCGAAATCATGTTCATGCCGGAAGTATGACCGGCGATTCAGGAAAAGAGACCTCAAACGTGATCTGGATCGTCCTCAAGCGCGATCCAGAACCGGCACCTCTTCAGTACAGTCCGGCTTTCGCGCGCCTCCATTCAATCGGCGTGCTCTCGGTGATGCGACGGAATTCGCGATTGAAGTTTGATTTGGTCAAGAATCCCACGTCAAACATGATCTCGGTCACCGGCTTCTTCGTATCCCGCAGCAGAGTGCAAGCTTCGGCGATCCGGTAGTCGTTCACATATTGCGAGACATTCTTGCCGGTCGCGCGGTTGATTGCCGTGGAGATCTGCCGTGCTGGAATACTCGCCTTGCGCGCTAGCCGGTCAAGGTTGAGATCAACGTCGCGATAGAGGTGCTTGGTTTCCATCAGAGCCTGAATTGCGGCGATGGTTTCTTTATCTTCAGCAATATCCAGCTCCGAGGGGGCTGTGCCGCTTGTGTGCGCAGGCGTACCGCGACGGCCTGCACTCGCGACGGCGATTGACAGCACGACCAACAGTGCAAGATTGCCGATCGTAACCAGCAATGGCGTATGCGTACCGCGTGTCCATGCGAAGTCGAAAAAGACAACAATATCCATTGTTGCCGACAAGAGCAGGACAGCTGCGGCTAAGAGAATCGCACGATAGGCAGGCCCGGCGTTCTCGAAAGGAGTGAGGCGGAGCGCATCCGCGCCCGATCGCGTTAGCAGCAATATCGCTATCGCGTAACCGACGAAAATCAACGCAACTGCAATGTCGATGGCGTCCCGCCAGAACAGCATAAGTACTATAATGAGGAGAGCTGGTATGAAGTGCAGGCCGATACGAAGCACATTCGGCAATCCACTCTTCCGGACCAATCGCGACGCCCCAGCATGTATAAGGGGTGGCACGGTGACCGCGACGACGGGGAGGATCGAGATGACGCCCTCCACCGCGTAGCCCCACCGTAGTCCCAACAGTATCGATTGGACCACCGACACCAAAATCAAGGCTAGGAAAGGCACGTTTGGCGGTGCATCGTCGTCCCGTCGAACAACGATGACAAACAAGATCAGAAGCAAGATGGCGACGACGAAGGGGAGAGGGATGAATAGCATGAAGCCTGCCCAACTCGGATAGCTAGATATACCCAATCGGCGCCATCATTGTACACAAAAACGGCTTTCCGCTGCCTTGATCATGCTTAAGGAGCATTGGTGTGCGTAGACGCCCTTGTGAGGATACGGAGAGGGCCCTTGCAACCTACCCGAGTTATTTACCCCGTTCAATTTCAATTAGGAACGGTGGGTTGGATGGTCCACAGGCCCTGATCCGCAGTGCCGATTGGTGTCGAGCAGCTTCGGATTTGCACCACGTGCGACCGCGTTCGCTTGGGGCGGGCGGCTCAATTTGTCGCCTGCGGACCTTGACTAAAAGCGGTATGAACGTTGTTCGCGCCGGGCCAAGTACCGCTTCAAAACCCGCCACGGCAGGAAGAGAGGAGCTGAGAAAAGCAAACGCTCAAATGACCTTGATCACGATCCGGGTCGACCCGGATCGTGATCAAGGTCGCGTCTGCCGATTCTTCCGATCATCGTTCCAAAACCGGCTGTGTTCGCGTCCCCTCTACTACCAAGGGACAGGATCAGGGGTTTGAGATGAAAAACAGACTGTTTGCCTTTGTGAATCTCATCGGCATTTGGTTGTCCTCGTCAACCTATGCTGATGTGCCAGAGCAGAATCTCGATGTCTCCGGCGTGACCGCGGTTTCGATCACGGGGGATGCGAGCTCCATCCATTTCACAACATTGGCGAGTACGGCCTATCGAGCCTCGATCGTCAGTCGAAGGTCAGGGTGGTTCTCGTTTTTCAGCGAGTGCCGAAACGGCGGCGAGTTGCGCGTTGACAATGGCACTCTTTACATTGACGTCGCGCCGTCCTCCTGGATGGACTCGTCCGAATGCACAGTCGAGATCAACGCCAATTTGCCAAGCGGGAATTCGATTTCCATCAATCAATCCGCGCTGCTGGCGAAACTCGACGGGGATTTTTCCTCAATTACGATCGCGAGCAAGGCTGGCGATCTCAGCTTCGAAGGTCACGCATCCAATGTCTCTGTAAAGGGCGAAGCCATTAAAGCTCGCCTCGTGTTCGACAGGGTGGACAGGGACGAAAACATCGATTTCGATGCGAGGGCGCTGGACGTCTATCTGGTGATCGGACACGGCGCGCCGATAAGCTACACGGTTGCAGCCATCGCATCCTTCATAGACAGCTCACTTGCGAACATCCCTGATTCAAAGCCATCGATAAACATCAAGGGCAGCTATGTAAGGGCAACAATCCGCTGATCCCTCCTCAGATAGTAACCTGAAGTCATCGAAGAAATTGTCCATCCTACTCTGCGTCCAGACACGGCATTTGTCGTGTTTGCTTCTTCCTGGGAGGAACTGCTCCGAGCTCCAACACTTCAATGGCGGCTTTGCGCCCGCTCAAATCGGCCATTTAACTGTGCTCTGCCGCGGCCTGAAAACAGACGTTGCCGCGCGGCGCGCTTCACGCCCACCACCCCGAGGGGGGATTCTCAGATACGCCTAAAGCAACTATGTGAATCAAGTGTCGGCGTGAGTTCAGCCTGAACTTGCCACTCCGATGGCCGATCCCTCAAAACGCAGGTGACACGGCTGTTCTCACGCGAACAGCCAGTCCCCAGCCGACAGGGCCCGGACACCTCCCAAAGTCAGCACGTCTCCGGAGTCAAAGGTAAGCGTCAGACTGTCGTTCTGGGTGCTCAAGCCAATGTCGCCGTTGTCGATCAAAGCCTCCAGTTCGGCAAAATCGTCGATGTGATTGCCGCCGATGCTGACATCGAGTTGTACCCGGTCGAAGCTGGAATCGTTCACATGGCGCTTCTGGTCGAAGTCGAAGACCCAGTCGCGACCATCTCCTTCATCGAAAACGACCAGATCGGATCCCTTGCCGGTCCAGATCCGGTCATTGCCTGCACCGCCAAGCGCGATATCGTCGCCCTTGCCGGCAAATATCCTGTCGTTGCCATCACCGCCGTCGAGCCTGTCATCGCCCTTCAGGCCGAAGAGCAAGTCGTTGCCGCCGTGCCCGCGTAAGACATCGTTGCGGTGGGTCCCCTTTAAGATGTCGTTGCCGTCATCTCCGTCCTTGACCACACCATCAACTGGCGGGGCGACCTCGATCTGGACTACGAAGATATCGTGGACACCGTTGGTATCGCCGGGCACCAGGTTCGTGGCGTTGCTGCTGTAGGCTAGGAAACTGCCATCCGCGGAGATTGATGGACCCCCGCTGAGGTTGTTCGCTTCGGAGACAGTCGTGATGGTGTTGGTCAGCCGGTCGAACAGGAAGACATCGGTGGTGTCGTTAGGTCGGTCGGTGAATACGTTGTCGTAAGTTACGAAGCGGCCATCCGCCGAGATTGAGCTATGGAAGCCAGTGCCCTCCGAAGCAGCCGTGGTGATGTTGGTCAGCCGGTCGAACACAAAAACGCCCTGGAGGCTTCTCGAGTAGCTTACGAATTGGCCATTCGCAGAGATATCGGGTTGGAAGCCGCCCTCGTCGCTCCCGTCGATGGCCATCGAGACACGCGTGGTGGTGCCGGTCTGTCGGTCGAGCACAAAGACATCGCCGGTGCCGTTGATATCACCGGAGACAAGGTTGGAGGCATGGCTGCTGTAGGTTACAAAGCGGCCATCCGCCGAGATTGAGGGGTCGTCGCTGGGGGCGTTCGCTTCAGAGCCGTCACTGGCCACCGAGAGGCGCGTGGTGGTGTTGGTCTGCCGGTCGAACACGAAGACGTCGGTGGTGCCGTTGGTGTCGCCGGAAACCAGGCTGGAGGCGTTGCTGTCGTAAGTGATGAAGCGGCCATCTGCGGAGATCGAGGGATTGAAGCATTGGTAGAACATTTCTGTGGCGTCGCTGGGTACCGAGATGCGTGTGGTGGTCTCGGTCTGTCGGTCGAACACGAAGATGTCGTAGCCACTGGTGTCGCCGGGAACCAGGCTGGAGGCGCCGCTACTGTAGGTGACGAAGCGTCCATCCGCCGAGATTGACGGCTCGGCGCTGTGGTCGTTCGCCTCGGTGCCGTCGCTGGCCACGGACACGCGCTCGGTCGTATTGGTATATCGGTCAAACACGAAGATATCGCTGACGCCGTTGGTGTCGCCGGGGACCAGGTTTGTGGCATTGCTACCATAGGCCACATAGCGCCCATCCGCCGAGATAGAGGGGCTGCCGCTGCTGTCGTTCGCTTCAGTGCCGTCGCTGGTCACCGAGATACGCTCGGCCTGAAAGGTCTGCAAGACAGAAGGGCTTTCCTCGGTGATGGTGGTCTGGTTGCCCATCGTGCCTCCTTCTCGCCGTAGCGAAGCGACCTCTGGCCCGGCAGCTCCGGTTGAGATCTGTGGGTGAAATTGCGGGCCGGCCAACTGAGTTCGTCAGTGCCAAGCGAAGGCCTTATGGCGTGGACCGCCTAGGAACGGGTCGCTAAGATGCGCAGCTCGATACGCGTGCTGCCCGTGAATTACCCAACGGCAGAGTAGCATGTCAGCCGACGAGCAGAAAGGCTTGGAACGGCTAGAGGCATTCACTGAATGTCCGCGTCTGAAAGATTCGCGGATTAAAGCCGTCCGTCCGCCTGAGCGCTATATTGCCCCCTCGTCGGAGGCGGAATTTCTGCCTTCCGACTTCGCCGTCGTTCGCTGCAGTTTTCTAGAGCCCGATTGCGAGGCAGGCTCGACGCTCTCGCTGCTCAGTCACGTACTTCTGATAACTTCTCAATGGCTAGCGAAGCATCAAACCCGAGAATCTCGGCGAGCTTAATGAACTCCACGACATCTACACGTCGCTGTCCGCTTTCTAAACGAGCTACGAACGATTGGTACTGGCCGAGCTTCTTTGCCAATTCAACTTGAGTCAGCTTCGCGGCTTCGCGTTCCCTGATGAGTAGAGCGATCAGAGCTTTGTGCCGATCCGTGCCGAGTGTATCGACCACCTATCACCTCATCTGAATTCAGATGAGGGGTTCCTTTATATCTGATTTTCAGGTATCTTAAATTCAGATAATCGTGGCGCGGTCTCGCCGCTATTTCGGCATGATGGTGATCAATCGAGGGCAGGGAGTTCTTGTTGGAGCAAAGCACGGGCCTGTCGCGACGCGCTGATCATCGCCCGGTCAACGCAGTGCCGGAAGCGGAGGCCCATCCGGTGGACCGTCATGTCGGCCGGCAGATCGCGACCATTCGGGTTCAATCGGACGTCTCGCAAGCCCAGCTCGCCCGCGCCGTCGGCATCAGCTTCCAGCAGCTGCAGAAATACGAGAATGCGCGCAATCGCGTCAGCGCGTCGATGCTCTATGAGATCGGCAGGTCGTTAGGTGTGCCCGTCGGCCGCTTCTTCCAGGGCCTGGAGGGCAATGGCGAAGCTGTTGCTGCGGCGGCGCCGTTGCCGGTCGACGAACGCCTGGAGTTCATTGCCAGCGCAGAGGGGCGGCGGCTGATCGAGGGCCTCACGCAATTGCCGCCGGGTGTGCGCCGGCGTGTGTCGTCACTGATTGCCGCGCTGGGTGAAGAGATAAACGGTCCTCGCCACGACTAGCGGCGGCTGTCACGGAACATGTGTGGTCGGCACAGCCACTCGCCAGCAGCGCAGTCGCCTTGTGGAACCGGAATGGCGGATCGGCCGCGGGTTACCGGTTTCGACCCAATGAGCCACGAGGCGAAGACGGGACGCCCGGCATGCCAAAGGACGCGCGCATGGAATTGTTGCACGGCGGATTGAAGCTGCGGCAGCTGCAGGTCTTTCGCGAAGTGCTGCGGGCCGGCTCGGCGCGGCGTGCCGCGTCAGTCCTGGGCATCACCCAGCCGGCGATCAGCCAGCACGTCAAGCAGCTGGAGGCGACGCTCGGCATCACATTGTTCGAACGCTCGACCAACCGCATCCAGCCCTTGCAGCAGGCCTGGGAGTTGCTGCGCCACGTCGAGCTGGCCGTGAATGCCCTCGAACGGCTGGAGGCTTCGATCTTCGCGATGAAGAGTGACGACCGCCAGCGTATCGCGATCGCATCGCCAGCGGTTTTCGGTTTTGTCACCCTGCCCAGGGTGGTCGCCATCATCCGCGCGCAGACCAGATCGCATGTCCGCACCATCTCGGGCACCTATGACCAGGTCGGCGAGCACATCCTTGCCGGCCGCGCCGATCTCGGCATCTCGCGGCTGCCCGTCGATCCGTGCCTGTTCGATTGGGCGCCGCTCGGTTCGGCCCGCAATGTCTGCGTGTTCCATCCCGGCCATCGCTTCTCAAGACAGGAGCGGGTGGAGGCGCATGACCTTGCCGATGAAACCATCGTCGACGTCGATCCGCGCTTAGCCTCGCATCAGATGAACATGAACGCGCTGCGCTTCGAGGGCATCGAGCCGGACATACTGGTCGAATACGATTCCAGCGGCCATGAGGCAGGCTTTGTCTCGGCAGGGCTTGGCGTGTCGATCACCAACGACATCCTGGCGCGCGAATATGCTGCCTTCGGCCTGCAGATGCGGCCGGTCGAACCCTCGGCGCTCTATCATTATGTCGCGATCTGGCAGAAGGGCAGGGTGTTCTCGGATGCCCTGAAGGTGTCGCTCGACGCGATATGCTCGACATTTGCAGCTGGTGCAGTCGGCTGAATGGTGCGCTGGAATGGCTTTCGGATCTGCACGCTGCTGGTTCATCGGGTGCGCCGATCAAGCGATGCCTGATGCCGAGACAAGATCGATCTCAAGAGGTTTCCCGCATTGACGTCAATGCTCCTTGAGGACTTCCATCTCAACACCCAGCTTCCGATACCGATTGACCTCTTGCTTGGCGAGCATCTCCGAAGTGGTGTCCAGGATTTGCTTCCGGCTGCCATTCTCCTGCAAAGCATACAAGAACCAACGCCAATGGGCGGCATTCGGCTTTTGCCGGCTATCGGCGACATTGCCCCAGTCCCTCAGCCGCTCGACCACGATCTTCCTTGGAAGCGGCTCCTTTAGAGCCTGAGGCGCGGTGTGCGTGACCGTTGCCGAGAAAGCCTGCTTCGGCGCGTGGAGTTTTGCGCGCATCCGCTGCTCGAGATCCGCAAGCTCATCTTCGTCACTCATAGTTTCTCGCAATGCCTTCTTCGTTTCCTGGCTGTACGGAGCTTCTCCGGCCTCTGGGGGATACATAAGTAAAATCATTCGGAGCGTGTGTGGCCAGTCTGAGCGACCAGCCCTCAACAGGATTCAGTAGCCTCGCTCTTTGGCCGCCATCGAACGGGATCGGCAACCCAAAGGTTGACTTCGGACTCATGCCAGCCGGCGCCATTGACGCTGATCCTGATCTGAGCAGGGAAGGAGCCTTCGGCGATCTTGCGATAAAGGGTGGAGCGGGTAAGACCTGTTCGTGACAGAACGGATTTGAGGCGGATGATACGATCTGGTTCTCGCATGGTCGTTCTGCCTCCTGCTGGGTGTCTCTGGCCGCTTTCAGGATCAGATGCGCAAGGCATTGGAGTTCTGCAAGGCGCCCCGTTCCACCGTGCGGCCATAGCGAAGCGCCGGCTGCAAATCGGACGGTTCAAAGCCCGATGCCACGGCCCCTGCCAAGATCGATGCCGTGTGTGAAGGCGAGTTCGGCGCCGAGACGTCGGCCGCTTTCCATCCCGATGCCGAGCGCCTTCTTGTGATTGGCGAGGATGGATTCAAGTTGCGGATCGCGTTCGAGGCTTTTAGCCATGTCGCCCATCTGTGAGCGGGTAGCTCGGTAGTCGGCCATATCGCCGGCCAGGTATTGACGCTGACTGGTCTGGTTGAGCTTCTGCCAGCGCTCGATAAAGCGCTCGGCTCTGACGGTCAGATCGAGGCTCGCATCGTTCTCCCGTCCCGTGCGGATTTCCGTTTCGAGTTGCAGCGCACGAATGGCGCGATTGACCTTGCCTGTGGCCGCCTCGTGGGCGAGTTCGGGATGTTTGGCGTAAGCCGCCTCGGCATCGCGCCAGCCATGCGGGCGCACCTTGTCGAAGGCTTGGCGTGCCTTGTCGAGTTCGCGCATGCGGTCGGGACTGATCTTGTCGTTCGTTTCTCCTGCGATAGCGTCGACTGCACGGGCATGACGGGTGAGGGCATCGGTGCGGGCTTTACGCATCACCGCTTCCGGATCTTGCGCCGGGTTTATGTCCGGCTTCGCAATGCCACGCCGCGTCGTTTCGCCGGCGCTTTCTCTTTCCGGCCCGCGCCCGCTGTCTTGGCTCGGCGAGAGCAAACCACCGATGCGTTCGCGCAGCCTTTCCGGCAGGATGCGTTTTATGATGTCGGCGACCCGTTCGGTAAAGGTGATGCCGCGCCGCTCGGCGTAGCGTCGGGTCGGATCCACCGTCTCGTAATCCGATGCCATATCCTTGGCGCGGTCGCGCGACAGCGTGCGGGCGAGCCTGTCAGGGTTGGCAAAGTCAACGCTGCCGTAATACAGGTCTACGCCATCACGATGGCGCGACAGGGCGACATAGGTGCCATGCGCATCCATGCCCGGTGTGGCCAGTACATGCGTGCGGTCAACGGTCATGCCCTGAGCCTTGTGGATGGTCGCCGCATAGCCATGGTCGATGCGATCATAATCCTTGAAGTCGAAGGCAATGGAGCGGCCATCGTCGGTGCGCACAGACATAGCCCGAGCATTGACCTGTTCGATGGTGCCAAGCGTGCCGTTCTTCACGCCAAGCCCGCGCTCGTTTTGCAGGAACATAATGCGATCGCCGCTGGCAAAGCGGCGCTTGCCACGATCAACAGTAACGCTGACCTCGCCGCCTAAATCGCCTGCCGCGCGCATGCGCTCGCGTGCAGCTTCGTTGAGTAAACGAACCTCATCATTGGTGTGGGTGAGGATGATACGGCTTCGGCCTGGTTGCGCCTGCCGCTCACGATCCCAGCGTTCGATCAGATCCTCTCGTGCGTGCTCGCGACTTGTCGCCTCGTGAACCATGCCGTGGGACCGATATGCTTCAAGTGCACTGCCAATCCTGGCTGTTGCCAGATCGCGTGTGGCCTCGCGTTGCCAGTCGTCACGCTGCCGGCGCACATCGCCGATCTCTGCGCCGCCATGACGCTCGTGCAGTGACCGCAACGCGGCTCCCGCCTCTATGGCCTGCAACTGTTGCGGATCACCGACCAGCACGATCTTTGCGCCGACGTCAGCTGCATGGGAAAGCACGCGCTCCAACTGGCGCGTGCCGACCATGCCTGCCTCATCGATGATCAGCACATCATCTACCGACAGCAGATCGCGGCCCTGCTGCCAGCCATGCTCCAGGCTGGCGATGGTGCGTGAAGCTATTCCCGATCCACCCTCGAGATTTTCGGCGGCGATGCCGGAAAGAGCGGTACCGCGGACACGATAGCCGGCGGCCTCCCATGCCTCGCGGGCTACGCCGAGCATGGCGCTCTTTCCCGTTCCGGCATGGCCGATGACGAGCGCCAGATCTTGCCCATCGGTGATGTGAGACAGCGCGTCCTGCTGCTCGCCGGAAAGTCTTAGACTGTTCGCCTCGGCCCGAGCCAAGGCTATGTCTCGATCGCGAGGACTAACCGCATGGCGCTCGCGCTCAGCCATGCGTTCGGCTGCTGCGTACAAACGCTGCTCAGCCGCGATCATGTCGCGTGTGGTGAAGCGCTCCATGCCGCGGCCGTCGCTGCCGAGTTTGACCAGGTCGGGCGAGCTCGCAACAGCACTCATCACCGCTTCGAACTGCTCCAGCCCATCACTGTGGCGGTGTGCGAACAGCGCCATGTCGCGCCGCGTGAACGTCGATTGCTGTTGTGTGATGGCATCCAGAGCCAATGCAGGGTCAGCAAGGATGCGCGCACCATTGTTGCGCGCGATCTCGCGATGCAGTTCGGCGCGGTCGGCAACGTCGACAGCTTCAATCTCAATACGCTGTGCAGATGCGCCGATCTGGCTCTGTGGTTCCAGCTTGATGCCTTGTGCTTCCAGGCTGCGATGGTCGATGCGGGTGTCGATATCGAGATCAGCCAGGCGCTCATTGGCAAGCTCGGCCCAACGTTCGCGCCAACGCTCGATCATCTGCGTGCTGTTCCAGTCCCGCACCTTCGGCCCAAAACCGTTCTCGTCGACCGAACGCATGGTGAGCATGACATGGGCGTGGGGTTTTGGCATACCATCCTCGCCAATATCCCAATGCACGTTGAGATCGGCGATCATGCCGGCATCGACAAACTGCGCCTGCACGAAGTCGCGGGCCAGTTCGATACCCTGGGCCTGGCTTAACTCGCGGGGAAGGGCGAACTCCACCTCGCGGGCAAGCTGCGCGTCCTTGCGTTTTTCGAAGGCCTCGACCTCGTTCCAGAGCCGTTCGCGATCGCGCCAATGATCCGGCGCACCGTCGGGCAACAACACCTGCGAATGGACGACGCCGCGTTTGCCCGTGAAGTCATGGCTGCGCTCGATCCGCTCGTCACGCAGCCGCGAGGCCGAGCGGTAGGCTGCAGACGCTACTGCACTTGAGCCGCTCTTCCGGCTAATGACCTTGACGTGAAGATGATAGATCGCCATCGCGTCCTGATCATCACCACGATCAAGCGCACGTCGGAACGACGTATAAGCGCGCCCTCCCTCGAAAAAATCTCGGGATGGACTGGGGCGTCCCAGACCAGCTCAGTGACATGGAAGCCTTCCGCAACGCGCAGGATTATCATCCCTTCATCGACAACTCTCCCGCATGAAGGACACACCAATGCGTAAGCCACGTGACTATGACAGCGAGTTGAAGGCGCTGGAGGACAAGGCGAAAGAACTCAAAATCCGCAAGGTGCAGCAACTGGGCGAACTGGTGATCGCCACCGGTGCAGACAGCTTCAGCGCCGATGAACTCGCCGGTGCGCTGCTGGTGCTGGCCGAGACAAAAGATGCAGCCAAACGGGATGCATGGACCAAGCGTGGCGCTGCCTTCTTTCGCGGCAGATCACGGCGATCTGGGACAACATCTGACCGCGACGCTGGGGGCGCTCAAGCGCTACCGGGCAGCGCGCAACCGCCGTCTGGCGGCACTGGCGCGGCATGACATGCGGACGTGGCAGGTCGAGCGCCGCAAGCGCACGCGACGCCTCATCGAGCTTGGAGGACTTGTCGTGAAAGCAGGCATCGTGGAACTGACCGGGGACGATCGCGCTATGATCTACGGTGCGCTGCTCTGGATCGCAAAGAAGCTCAATAGCGAAGAGGGTGAACGGGCGCGGAAATTATGGGGGGATAACGCGAAAGAGCGCCTTTAAGGCGATACGGAATGAAGGATTGAGGTGAAGCGAGCCTAGCGGCGCGCGAGGCGGGCGGCGCGAACATCCCAACCATTGTAGCGTCGGTCCCGTACGAGCAGAGGAATCTAACTGCTAAGATCTCATAGGTCTTAATTGTGCGTTTCAGAGACCAAGGCCGGTAGACCCGTTATCTGACGGAACAGGCTCCAGATTGCGCTCTACGCGATTTTGCAAAGCCAATGCCGAGAATTAAGCTTGCCCTTGATGGAGTAGAGTGGGGCAAAACTTGCAAGCATATGTGAGTTCGCAAAGGCATATCAGTTTCTATTTTGCAGCGTGCAAAAGCAGAACAGGGGCGTTGCTCCTATTCTGAAATCTATCTAGAACATAGGAAGAACGATTGCGAATTGGCTGGCATTTTAACTAGCTCAGGTGGCAATTAAAATTGGTGAGGTTGCGTTGTTCGGTGGGGGTGTCGCAGACAAATTCGGCAACATCTATGAGGCGCTGTGGGCTGTCCGACAGTTGCTTGCTGTCTTCCGTGCTGATGTTCGTTCGATTCGTCTCGAAGGTGTTAGCGCGGCCTTCAAAGGCTTTGAGTTCGCCGTCGATCACGGAAGCCATACGTCCTGGCATCAGACGAAGATCAACGCACCTAGCCAGAACTGGACGATTAGAGCGCTTGAACGAGAGGGCGTCCTTTCGGCTTTCGGATCAAGGCTTCGTGCAAATAGTCAGGACCGTTGTGTATTTATTTCACAGAGCCCGGCGGTCGATCTGTTAGACCTTGCAAACAAGGCTGCATATACAAGCGATTTCTCAGATTTTGATGGCGCCCTGCCGAAGTCTTCGCGAGTGCAATTCAAGAGCTTTTACACCACGACTGGGATTGCCCCTGAGACTGCGTTCGATTGGCTTCGGCGATGTGATTTTCTCACGTTACCCCAGCAGGAAATCACAAGCTCGATTGAGTCGTTTGGAGCTCTCTTGTTTCAAGGCGCTCCGACCACAGTGTACCCGGCGCTTCGCACATACTTGGAAGAGCGGCTGAACCGAGACCTTACGACTGAAATCATTCGCAAAGAGATACCGGATGCAGCCAAGCTGCGGATCAAAGACTGGTCACTCGATCCGACGTTGCGGCAACGAATAGAGGCTGAAACCAATGCCTACTTGGAGACATACACTCCATTTGGTGCGGCAGGTCAGGTCGTTACTCGAACGCAACCAGAGGAGATCGTGTCGCTGTTGCGGGACGAGAGCGGGCCTCGTGTGATCTTGCTCAGCGGTGTCGCAGGATCGGGCAAGTCCGGCGTCGTTCGCGGTGTCTTAGACAAGCTCAAAACCGAAGGCACACTGCATCTAGCCTTGCGTATCGACCAGTATCTTCAATGCAAGACGCCCGCCGATTTCGGCGAAAGCCTATTCGGTCGGACTGAAAGTCCGACAACGATTCTGAAAGGGCTTGCCCCCAACGCCTCTACGGTTCTTCTCATCGATCAGATCGACGCCGTTAGCGAAGTGTCAGGAAGAAACGGCGCTGCCAAGAATGCTATTTTGCGAATGATCGACGAGGCACAGCGCTACGGGACCGTGCGAGTAGTGTTGATCTGCCGAACATTCGACATTGAAAGCGATGAGCGTATCAAACAGCTTCAAAAAGCTGATGATGTCGTTCAGATCAACGTACCGCTTCTCGATTGGGCCAATGAGGTCGCTCAAGTTGTTGCTGCCTTGGGTATCTCGCCGGATACTTTTGATGTGGCCCAAAAAACACTTCTGTGTTTGCCGTTGAATTTGGCTGTCTTCGCCGACGTCGCAGATGATGGCAACACGCAGTTTGCCTCCCGCAACGATCTTTTTGCTAAACTCTTGCAGTGCAAAGAACGACTTATCACGGCGAACCGCGATCAGATCAGTTGGTCCTTGATGGCAGCCTTGACTGAACTCGCCCATTGGATGAGCGATCGGCAGCGTTTGAATGCGCCCTTCAGCGTGCTGGATGGCTTCCCCCGGGGCGTGGACATTTTAGCATCCGAACACCTCATCGTCCGTTCCCGTGGGGCGGTTAATTTCTTTCACGAGAGCTTCTTTGATTACATATTTGCCAGAGCATTTGCCGCGCGGGCGCAAACGCTCGTTGAACTTCTTACATCGACCGAACAGCATCTTTTTCGGCGGACGCAAGTGCGCCAAATTCTCGAAAGCCTGAGGCAGGGCGATCCGACTCGCTATCTTCATGAACTTAAACAAGTCATCACGAACAATGATGTCCGGTTTCATATTAAGATCGCAGTCGCGCAATGGCTTGCCGCGTTGTCGGCGCCGACCGAGCAAGAGCGTGACATCGTGCTGGCGATGGACGTTCCCGACAAACCCTTTTCGGCGCTGGTTCGTACAGCCTTTCAGGGATCTGCGGGTTGGTTCGACGTGTTGCATCCCACTGGTTGGATTGCGGCTCAGTTAACCAGCGTGCTTGCGGCGCGAAAAAACCCTATGCTGTGGTGGCTTGGAAACATCGCTGGCGCGCGACCGCAACCCATCGCGCAGATACTCGGTGTTTGGTGGAACGGCGACAGTGCCAGAGGGGCAGAACTGCTAAACTGGTTTGCCTATGTGCGGCGCCAAGGCCCAGATCAGGCATTGATTGATCTTTGCCAACGGGTTGTTCAATCGCGGCCACCTGGATTGTTCGATTCCAAAGGGAATTTTCGCCGT
Organism: Mesorhizobium loti; assembly: GCF_002858745.1. GTDB lineage: Bacteria > Pseudomonadota > Alphaproteobacteria > Rhizobiales > Rhizobiaceae > Mesorhizobium > Mesorhizobium loti_F. The sequence continues at coordinate 281,692 of NZ_PJRO01000005.1, forward strand.
GAGCTACTCATCGCTACATGGGCAGGTGGTGAAAGTAATGCCGGAGCCGCCGCAATTCTGAAGGCATACTTCGATGCTTGGTATGAAGAGCATCCCGATGCCAACCCATTCGAGCGTGAAGAGATACGAGACGTTGATTTGCATTCTTTGGGCGAACTCGGGAAAAAGGCACCCCTTGCCCTTTTGGATGGATCAATCGATGCGTTGGCGCGCGCGTTTGGAATCATCGCGAATAAGATCAAGGCCGGTGCATCCGATTATTCCTTCAGTCACCGCGCCTACGCGGGTCACAATTTCGGGAGCGACAAGTACCTTGAGTTGATCCGTATTGCTTTGAGAAAGGTGGCAGTTCAGGATCCAAGTGAAGCGCGGCGAATACTCCATCGACTTGATCCATGGAGCCATGAAGCCGCGGTGCATCTCCATTTCGAAACAATTTCGGCTAACCCCGAGCTGTTTGCGGGCGAATTGCTACCTCTCTTGAGTGTGCCGACAATTTTCCACGCGGGATGGATGGGCGCTGGTTGGCGCTCGTTCGCCGACGCAGCAAAGGCAGCGATGCCCTACTTGGATGAAGCGGGCCACCTAGCGGTGGAGCGGACCGTGCTCTCTCACCGACCAGAGCTGGACTATGCCGTTAAATCGGCGAAGCAACTCAAGGCTGGCGAGAAAGACGCGCTGGCATGGAAAACGCCAAAGCGCGTCGTTGCGCAACTTGCAATAAGCGGGCACGAGGAATTCTGCATTCTTGAGACCATCGGTCGCGACTTGCTCAGTCCACGTGCACGTCGCCGTCTCGACGAACTGCACCGCAAGTTTCGCATTAGAGAAGTACAACAGCCGACGAATGTGCGTGCGTACGGTGTCGAACCGCCAATCGACAAAGACAGCGCGGCCCATATGACCGATGAGCAATGGCTTTCGGCTATGCAGGCCCATAGTAGAGATAATGAGCGTCATTACGGCAATGGCTCAGCAACAGGCGGGTCGCTACAGCTAGCCCAGGTGCTACAGCAGCTAACGAGAGAGGATCCCGACCGGTTTGCGCGACTTCAAATACGTATTCCTGACAACGCCAACCAAGTCTTCATTCGGCAAATATTGTGGGGTTTAGCGGAGGTTGAAACTGTAGAACTGGCGCCGTTGCAGGCATCCGTGATTGACGCGCATAGCCGCGAGGGAAGGCCGTTCAGCGACGGCGTTGTTAGGTTAATTGGGAAGCATCCCGCGCTAGGCCGCTCATCACCATGCTGGAACATTTTGGTCTGGCACATCATGAACGGCAACGCGTCTGACAGCGAAAAAATCGACATAGACAATACTGAACAGGAAACGAAAACGATCGACACGCTGCTCGATCAAGGTGGAAAATTATACATTCGTGGATTGAACAGCACGCGGGGGTGGGCACTGGAGGCTCTTGCGGCCGTACTTTGGCATACTCCTGAGCGCTTAGCGGATGCATGGCCTCTGTTGGTAGATCGGATAAAGGCCGAGTCGAAAATAAGCGTACGCTGTTGCATCCCCAATCCCCTCACGCCGATGTTCAATGAGGACAAGGATCGATGCGCCTCTCTGCTGGAAATGTTGGTAGAAGGGAGTGCCGATGGACGACGACGAGGCTTCGCGATGGCTGCCGTCGGCAAGTTAGTTTTCCTTCCTCAATGGATACCTCTAGGCGCGCGGAGGGTACTAGCGTTGGCGGGGCTGCGAGTTGCGTGGGCGTTGGTGCGACGTCAAGCCTCTCGTTCCGAATGGTTGGCCCCGCTCATCACTCATCCAACTGCAAACCTTCTTCCTTACATTGTCTATCATGTCGCTGTTGTGGGACGACGACTGCTGTCAAAATTGCTCATTTATGGCGATCCAAACATGCGCCTAGTAGCAACATGGCACATTATTCGTGCGAGCTACAATGACGCCGATTATGTTGCTGTCGCCGATACCTTGGAGAACGGATCGTTGGACGCCAAGCGGCTTGCAGCCGACATCGCGTCCCACTCGGTTCTGCGCGATACATTCCGTGACAGAGCGATACGGAATCTCCGCCGTTATTTTAACGACGATGACAGGGATGTCCGTAAGCAGGCATCAGGGGTATTTCGGGAGATTCCTGCCGATCAGTTTTTTGCGTTTACAGAACTTGCCCAAGCTTATCTGGAGAGCAAAGCGTTTGAGGCAGACTCTTTCGCATTCCTCCATGCGCTGGAGAATGCCACATGCAACGTCTCTGGTTTAGTTATTGCGGCCTCAGAGCGAGTATTGCGCGACTTGAGTGTTGACGGAGACGGCGCAAACCACAGAGATATGGACATTCATCAAATCCGCGATCTTATCAAAATCGAGTATGCGAATTCAGAGGACGACCCCGCGCTGAGAAAGCGATTGCTCAATGTAATTGACCAAATGCTGATGCTGGAGTTGTACGGCGTCGATGAAATCACCAGAACACATGAGCGGTAATGTCGCGTTTCCTTTTTGACAACGATGTTTCCTCCGTCGTCAAGGCGATGGATGACCTTGCGATGCAATGGCCTGAGTATGTCCTTGGCCCGAGCAAAATCCCTCGACGTTCCTCGATCCGGAAATGCCGTGCATTTTTCGTAATTTCCTGAATTCAACGCAGACGAATAGGGAGCTTTGTCGGGAGCGTTGGTACAGTCTGAGGTTTGGCGTAGCGACGGAGTTTAGCGCAGTCGTTGACCGCAGCTCCATCCAACGGTCGCCGTTATGGCATTTTCTCTACCTCGCCCACCCATTTCGCGGACATACGATTTGAATAGATGCCACCGTACCCGCATAGCTTGAGCAGGAAAATCTCGATATACCATTGTGCGAGCTTCCAACTCGGAACCACCAGCGGGGCGAGTCTGGATTTGATACGGCGGGTCGGGTGAACCAATTCGTTGCGTATCGTCACGATCGCATCCGGACCATCCGTGAAATCGCCCACCCGCTTTGCCTTTTGCAGTTCGCTAATTGGGGGAAGAGCGATCGGTATTTTCAACAACTGGCAAGCGTGTCTGAGTTTCTCGGCCGCAGGACGAGGAATTTGTGCACCATTTGCCGTAAGCACCGCCAGGGCCAACCGCTCCAATGCTGCTTGCGAAAGGATCAAGCCGCTATCGATGCCGGCGCCCTCACCGGCCCGGTTGCTGCGAAGATACCAGTAGAGCGCAGAAGAGACTGCTGGTCCGAACTGCGCATCGTGGAGGATTTTCAAGAAGCCGGGATAGACCTGTGAAAGGCATTCGCCGTGATGAATGTCGAACCAACCGACATGCGATTGGTGCGGTGTGGAAAGCAGCGCGCCCCATGATTCATAGACGACCTGTCCTTTCTTGTCGTAGCCGACCGGACCGAAGATCGATGTCCACTGTCCTCGCGCGAACGAGAGAAAACGATGAAGGTTATTAATGAGGCGATCCAGCGCCTCTATTGAGAACGCCTTTCCACCCGCCCTTGAGACTTTTATGACATGGGTGATGGCGTTTCCGCCCTCGGCTTTCAGTTGCTTGGTAAGCCGAGCCGTTTGCGGCAGTTCTTGAATTTCGACCTCCCACGAATCACTATTTAGGACAAGGCGCCCGAGTCGTCTTTGGCTGGGACCATCTCTGTGTATGAAATCCGTTCGAGGCTCGCCCAAACAGACAAACGCCGGAAAGTTCAAAAGATGAAGAACTGCCTTCTGAAGCCGGACACGGCGGTCACGGTAAAAAGAAAAAGCTCCCGAGCGCGCTAGAAGCTGCATTTCGCAGGTATCATTCGTCGCTCGAGATTCGATGCAGATAGCCTCTACAGCGTGGCCAAATTCGCCGAAGCGCAACATCAATTTGCCCTGGTCTTCCACATGCAGGAGGGGCTGCGATGAAAGATCGAATGAGGCCGTAATTATGACGCGTTCACGGTTGCCCAAATACAGTCGCGCCGTTCCATGGCCTGTTGCGTTCTTTTCGTTTTGATTGAGCTCGATGGCTGCGGAGCCGAGTTCAATCGTTACGTTTGGGGCATCGGACCAGAATTTCGGCGCTATCTGTTCGACCATCATTGTCCCCTCCGAGGTCGCCGGTATTGACTTATGCTAAGCTGCTCGCAAAGGATCGTTGCGAGGTGCTCTACTTGTCAGCTGATGTTTTTACCATCTAGCCCAGATTGGCGCGCATCTGGGAGTTCCCCTAAACGCTAACTCTTGTTGGAAAAACCTGCCGTTCTCGCTTTATGCGCGGCAATACTGAAACCATTGCGACGGGGAATATCGCCTTGCGCCCCCGTTTTCAGTTCATTGTAGGCAGTGAATGACACCGAATATCCAACAAGAGGAAGCATTCAAGGGCGCCCGACCCCATCCGGTATTCCGGTTCGTCTTCTCAGAGATGGTGCGTCTACAAACCGAGGTCAACGAAAGACGCATCGATCACTGGCACTTCCAGGATGCCTTGTGCGCTATTCAGATGCCTTCCGGGCCACGGTTTACGATTGGACTCCAGGCCGAGCGGAAGCTGCATGCACTGGCGCGCGATACGATTGAGCAACGCGATGATTTGGTCGGAAAATTTGATCCAGCGGATTTGGTAAGAGAGTTCAAAAGCGAAATCGCGAAGGAAATTGAATTTCAGACTGAAAGATCCGCCAAGGATATCGTAGAGGAATGCTCTGACCGCTTGGCTCGAAGTCGACTGGATACGGTAACGTACTACGTTCCTTGCATTCTTCCGGAACATTCACTGATTGTACGGTTTCGTATTGGCCCGGTCCTATTCCACCGCAAAGATAGGCTATGGCCCGAATTACGGGCCCATTTCAATGGTCGGTCGTCTGAATGGTTCAGCAAATACACCGATGGTATTGAGCACTATAATTGGGTCGCTTGCGTCGAGGTAAACGGATTCTCTGAGAGGAAAGGGTGGGACCGGGCATACCTTCTAGCGGAATTGGCGATTGCAGCGATCAAGATTCTGTATTCCGCCAACGATGCAGTTTGGTATGGCGCAGATTCTCAACTGATGCCACCTTTGCTGAGACACGGAATAAGCCGCACCAACCTCGAAAAGGCATCCATAAGCTGGAATAGGAAATTTCGGGCTGTCAAGGACGATGATACTGTGGAGTCGATCCTATCGGGGCAGCGCAGTGACTTCATCTATATTGTCGGTGAATTCCTGAAACAACACGCCTTGCGGGGGGAATTCGGCTTTGTCGGCAACAAGATCATATCGGCGCTCAAATGGAGCGATCTGGCCAACAGCCATATGCTGCCCTCCCAGAGAATTATATCCTATTCAAATTGCTTGGAGGTGCTGTTTGTAACGAATGAAAATAACAAGACCTCGCAGATTCGTGACCGTTCTTTGTACTTCTTGAGTGTCGTAGATTCTGAAAGAGATTGGGGCCACGATGTCTCGAGTTTGTACAAGGCCCGATCCAACCTCGTTCATGGAGATACTTCCCCGATTGCCGCCCTTAATGATAAATTTGTTGATCTCGGAAAGCTCATTACCGACAACTGCGTTATTGGGATGATCTATTTTTGCGTATGGCTTCTCAAAAAATACCCGACCGAGACAACAAAACGCACCAATAGCCCGTTCGACGGCAGAGCGAATTTTACCAAGGCGTTTCTCAAGGATCTTCCGATATTCACAGCGGAGATCAAGAAGAGGACATTTAACGCCACAGACACTTAGGCCAATATCGTTGTAGGCCTACGCAAAAGAACGAGCAAGCTGCTGCAGAATACGCCCCGCAACCATCATTATGTACCGCAATTCTATCTGCGTAATTTCGCGATAGATCCCGAAAAGCAAAAGCTCACCACCGTAGCTAAGCATGGCCATGTTGCTGTCTGGGCGAAGCGTTCGATAAAAAGTCTCGGCTTTGAACGCGACCTCTACGTTTCGTTGCGCAAAGGCGTGCCAGTTTCTGTTGAAACAATCATCAACGAACGGGTTGAAACTCCAATTTCGGAAAGCGATACGTGGAAAAAAATCGCAAGTGGTAGATCGGATGCTCTCGATACGTACGACAAGCCAATCATCTATGCCCTGATCCGGCACCTTAACGTCCGCACGCCACATCATCTATCCATTACGATGGAACTAGCGAGACTGGCCGCGGACAAAAATAGCGCCATTCCATTCACCAATGAAGAGCGTGAGCACTACGCTTACATCCGGGAAAACCCGAATGAAGCGAAGGCCATGTTCAATCTCATGTCCATGTCAACGGAATGGGCAGAGGTCGACTACCGGAGGGCCGCAATTTCAATATTGCGTTCGCCGATACCGATTCGAACACTCAGTTCACCGGTGATGTCTATTCGTGCACCAGACCATCCGGCTTTATATCTACCAAAACCTGGCCTGACGCCGTATCAGTTGGTTCTCGCACTTAACCCAACCACGATCGCTAGCGCCATACTTGGTGATTTCGACAACGCATTCGTAAATGGTGAAATGCCACTGGATTCCGCGATGGGATTCAATCGGCATTTCGTTGCACAGTTCGCATTCTATGACGGCATTCGGCATCTGGTAACGGATCGCGATGATCTATCTACCGATATGACTTGGGGACCATATAAATTAGTCAACGATACAGGCCAGAAGATCACCTATCGTCGAAATAAACACGACTGACGGCAAGTCAGTCTCCACCTGTTCCATTTCCCCAGCCACACAGTAGTCCGGCCACTAGCGCCCGTCGTGCCACATCGCCGCTATGTCCGACCGCAGCCATGCTCCAGCAGACTCTGCGGGATTGAACTGTCACTCGATTTTGGTAGATGCTTTGCCACCCCACGGTTCTTTGTTTCCGAGCCGATGACGGCGAAGCTGCGTTTTTCATCCCCGGCCGGCTCGTGCACGATCTCACCATCGTGAAGTTGTGCCCTGCCGTCGATCGAGGGCAATACCAACGATTTGATTTTTAGCGCATCCAATAAATCTGCCCACTTCTGCATCAGCATCACCCGTTGCTCCCAGTATGTCGCCCGATTGTAGGTCCGCCGGATAGTGTTCTTATCCTGGTGCGCGAGGACCGCTTCAATTACGTCTGGATCGCAATTGTGGGAGTTAAGAATTGTGCTGGCGGTCACGCGGAAGCCGTGGGCGGTCACTTCATCCTTGCTATACCCAATACGCCGCAGAGCGGCGTTCATAGCGTTCTCGGAAAGAGGACGCTTAGTCGAACGGATTGAAGGAAAGACCAGGCCGCCATGTTCGGAAAGCGGCCAGACCTCGTCTAAGATCTGTAGCGCTTGTTTAGACAATGGAACATCGTGCGGGGTACGCATCTTCATGCGTTCGGCCGGGATGTGCCACACAGCTCTCTCTCGGTCGAACTCGCCGCGGATCGCCCCCCGAACCTCGCCAGGACGAACACAGGTCAGGGCTAGGAACTGGAGGGCGGCTTTGAGGGTCGGCCAGCCGTCATACTCATCGATTGCCACCAGTAACTTGCCAAACTTGTTTTCTTCCGTAATCGCCGCGCGTCCGTTGGTTTTCGGCGGCTGAAGCGCGCCTTTGAGGGCTTGCGTGGGGTCAGTCTCAGCTCGGAGAGTGACAATCGCCAGCCGGAAAACACTACTGATTACACCGCGCAAGCGCCGAGCTGACTCTCTGCGGCCGCTCTTCTCGATTTTTTGAAGAAGCTGGAGAAGTTCAGCGGCGGTGATCTCTTTGATAGGACGCTTGGCGAGTGGGCCAGCTAGGTCTTCAAGAAGCCATTTGGTTTTGGAGATAGTGGCTGCCGCCCCGTTGCGTTCCTCCATCCTGCGAACATACTCTTCAGCAATTAGCCCAAATGTAGTGCGCGCCTCCGTGACGGCCGCAATCTTCTCCTCCTTGCGTTTTGCGGAGGGGTTGATACCGGCGATGAGCAACCTCTTGGCTTCGTCACGCTTCTCTCTCGCATCGAGAAGCGAGACCAAGGGGTACTTTCCAAAAGAGAGGATATTTTCCTTCTCCAGGTGACGATAGCGCAGTTGCCAGAGCTTCGAGCCGCTTTTTTGAACAAAGAGATACAGTCCATCCCCGTCAGCGAGACGGTATGGTTTGTCCTTGGGTTTAGCGTTCTTGCAGGCAAAATCGGAAAGCGGCATGGGTAACGGCCTCCGGTATCATGGGTAATACCCTGATCGTTACCCACAAACTGAGGCGTTGCAATGGTATGTAGCGGTGCGCCATGAGCCGCCGAAACCAGTTAACCCATTGATTTATATTAAGACGTAGGACGCTATGGGAAGGGGTGGGAAAGTGAAATGGTGCCCAGGGGCGGAATCGAACCACCGACACTGCGATTTTCAGTCGCATGCTCTACCAACTGAGCTACCTGGGCATCTGGGCTGGATCCTTGATCGGGACCCTGCCTGCTTGCCGGGCTACAGCCCGAAAGCGAGCGGGGTTATAGCATGAGATTCCTGCCTGTCCAGCACCGCCGTGTCGATTTCGCCGGGAAAACAATCGCGGTGCCGAAACGCCTGAAAAACCCAGGCGTTACCTGTCGCTACGACTGCTTTTGAAATCGGCGCTGTCAGTCTTCTCCATTGCCGGGGGCCTTGCCCGGCGTGTTGCCGGGCAGCGCGTCTTCCGCCTCGCCGTCGTCGCCGGGGATCACATAGACGCCCTTGAGCCAGCGGTTGAGGTCGATGTCCTTGCAGCGCGTCGAGCAGAACGGATAGGTGTCGCGCGCCGTGGGCCGCCCGCATTCGGGGCAGGGCCGTTTTGGACGCAGCGGCGTCACGGTGCTGTCGTTGCTTGCCATGGTTTTCTCGCTACCGCGTTGTTCTTGTTCGTCCATATCCGAAAAGTCCGCGACCTCTGCTCCGCAAACCTTCAGTTCGGTACAACGATCTAAGAAAGCCCGCGTTCCGGCCAGCCGCGATGGATGTCGAAACCTTCGCCGGCCAGCAGCGCGGTGGTCTCGTGGAGCGGCAGGCCAACGATGTTGGAGTAGGAGCCGGTCATTTTGACGACGAAGGCACCGGCCAGTCCCTGCACGCCATAGCCGCCGGCCTTGCCGCGCCATTCGCCGGAGGCGACGTAGCGGTCGATCTCGGTGCGCGGCAGGCGCTTGAAGCGCACGCGTGTTTCCACCAGCCGCTGCCGTTGCTTGCCGTCCGGCGTGATCAGGCACACACCGGTATAGACACGGTGCGAACGGCCCGACAGCAGTTGCAGGCAGAAGGCGGCGTCATCGCTGGTCTCCGCCTTTGGCAGTATGCGCCGGCCGACTGCGACCACCGTGTCGGCCGCTAGCACATAGCCGCGTTCGCCCTCGGCGTCGCCTTGCATGGAGGCAAAGGCCTTCTCGGCCTTCTCGCGGCACAAGCGCTTGGCCAGCGAGCGCGGATGCTCGGCGCGCTGCGGCGTCTCGTCGATATCGGCGGGCAGGATGCGGTCGGGCTCGATGCCGGCCTGCTGCAGCAGCTCGATCCGGCGTGGCGACCCCGAGGCAAGCACGAGCTTGTGCGTGGTGCTCATTGCATCTCCGGCCCGCTGCTGGCTCTGTTACTTGAAGCGATAGGTGATGCGGCCCTTGGTCAGGTCGTAGGGCGTCATCTCGACCAGAACCTTGTCACCCGTCAGAACGCGGATGCGGTTCTTGCGCATGCGCCCAGCCGTATGGGCAATGATTTCGTGTTCGTTTTCGAGCTTCACGCGGAACATCGCATTGGGCAACAATTCTGTCACCACACCCGGAAACTCGAGGACTTCTTCCTTCGGCATTCGATACCTTTGGTTTGGATGGATTTCCGGCGGGCCGGCCGGAATTTGGCGCGGAACCTATATGATTATCGCCGCTTTGTGAACAAGCTTAATCGGCTCGAACTTTGTGGTCCGATTCTGACATTTTCATCCCCCCGATACAGCACTCGCGGGCAAATGTCAGAATGAAACGGCCAACAGCCGTTTTGTTCAGGGTTTTTCTTTCTCAACCACGCCAGTGCAGCACGCAGACCAGCGTGAACAGGCGCCTTGCCGTGTCGAAGTCGATTTCGATCTTGCCGGCCAGTCGGTCCATCAGGGTTTGCGAGCCTTCATTGTGCAGGCCGCGCCGGCCCATGTCGATCGCCTCGATATGGCTCGGCGTCGAGGAGCGGATGGCGTCGTAGTAGCTTTCGCAGATCAGGTAATAGTCCTTGACGATGCGCCGGAACGGCGTCAGCGACAGGATGTGGGTGACGACGTCGGCGCCGTCCTCGCGGCTGATGGCAAAGACCAGTCGCGATTCGGCAAGCGAGAGCCTGAGCTTGTAAGGGCCGCTGCCGTCGTCGTTGACGGGACTGAAGCTGTTTTCCTCGATCAGGTCGAAGATGGCCACCGCCCGCTCATGTTCCACGTCGGGCGTCGAGCGGCCGATCGTTTCGTCGAGTTCGACGTCGATCAGCCTCGCGTTGTTTGGCCCGGCTTCCGACATGTCCGCCTACATGTTCAGCCGGATGGAAACGGAGCGGCCATGCGCGTCGAGCCCTTCGGCCCTGGCGAGAGCGATGGCGGCGGGCGCCAATTGCCGCAGCTGTTCGGGCCCAAGCTTCAGCACGGACATGCGCTTGACGAAGTCGAGCACGGAAAGGCCGGACGAGAAGCGGGCCGAACGCGCCGTCGGCAGCACGTGGTTGGAACCCGCCACATAGTCGCCGATTGCTTCCGGCGTGTGGCGGCCGAGGAAAACCGAACCGGCATTGTGCAGGCGGGAAAGGAACGCTTCCGGCTCGTCGAGCGCCAACTCGACATGTTCTGCAGCGATGCGATTGGCCAGCGGCAGCGCGTCTTCCAGAGCGTCCACCAGGATCACGGCGCCGAAGTCGCGCCAGCTTGCGGCAGCGATTTCGCCGCGCGGCAAGGTGGCGAGCTGGCGCTGCACGGCAGCTTCCACCGCAGTCGCAAAGGCGGCATCGTCGGTGATCAGGATCGACTGCGCCGAAGCATCGTGCTCGGCCTGCGCCAGAAGGTCGGCGGCGATCCAGTCGGGATCGTTGCTGCCATCGGCAATCACCAGCACTTCGGATGGGCCGGCGATCATGTCGATGCCGACGGTGCCGAACACCTGACGCTTGGCCGCAGCGACATAAGCATTGCCGGGACCGACGATCTTGGCCACCGGGCGAATGGTTTCCGTACCATAGGCAAGCGCAGCCACTGCCTGCGCGCCGCCGACGCGGTAGATTTCCGAAACGCCGGCGAGATCGGCCGCAACCAGCACCAGCGGGCTGATGACGCCACCGGAGGCCGGAACCACGATGACGATGCGTTCCACGCCTGCCACCTTGGCCGGCACCGCATTCATCAGCACCGAGCTCGGATAGCTCGCTGTGCCGCCGGGCACATAGAGCCCGACAGCCTCGACCGCCGTCCAGCGGGAACCCAGTTCGACGCCGAGCGGATCGGTGTAACGATCGTCCTTCGGCAACTGGCGCTGATGGTGCGAGCGGATGCGGTCGCGGGCAAATTTCAGCGCTTCCACCGTATCGGGATCGGCCACGGCATAGGCCGCTTCGATGTCTGCACGGGAGACTGCGATGCCGAGCGTGCCGAGATCAGCCTTGTCGAAGCGCTGCGTGTAGTCGATCAGCGCCTTGTCGCCCTCAGTGCGCACACGGGCGACAATGTCGCGCACAGCGGCCTCGACGTCAGCCGAAACCTCGCGCTTGGTGGTTAGAAACGCGGCGAAGCGGGCTTCGAAATCCGCATCGGCTGACTTCAACGTGACAGCCATCGCTCAACCCCTGTGAACCGGGCGGGAGGAGGCCTGCCAGGCACCACCGAGATCGGCGAGGCGCGCCTCGACGTATTCGACTTCCAGCATGATGGTGCCGTTGCCGGCGAAGATCAGCTCGATGATGCCGGCGGGTGGCGCGATCGGGATGAAACTGATGGCAAGCAGCGACAGCACTTCTTCCGATTTGTCGCGGGCGATGCCGCTGGTCTTCACCGCCTGCACGCGCTCGAAATGCAGCACGCTTTGCCGGCGTTCATTGTGCTTGCGGAAGAAACCGGAGCGCACTTCCCAGGCAAAGCGGTTCATCGGCATGACGAAGCGCTTCCAGGTCGGCAGATATTCGAGGTCGCCCACCTTCATGACGGCATCCTGGACATGGGCCGAAATGATGCCCAGGTCCTGATCGTCCAGCGCCAATAACTTCAAAGCGTCCATGCGGATACCGCACCTGCGAAGGTTTTGTTGTCTTACCTTCTGTTAGGCGGTCTTTCTGGCGGGCGCAACCGGGGGAAGGGAGTGAGTAGTGAGTAGCGAATAGTGGGGTGTTGGAGTGCTGTCGACACTCAGGCTACCGTTCTTCACTATTCGCTACTCACTCACCCACTGATCCGCTCAATCACCGCGCCGCAGCCGGAGAGCTTGTCTTCCAGCCGCTCGAAGCCGCGGTCGAGATGGTAGATGCGGTTGACGGTCGTCTCGCCTTCGGCGGCGAGGCCGGCGATGACCAGTGACACCGAAGCGCGCAGGTCGGTCGCCATCACGGGCGCGCCCTTGAGCTTGGAGACGCCTTCGACGATCGCCGTTTGGCCCGAAAGCGTGATGTGGGCGCCGAGACGGGCCAGTTCCTGCACATGCATGAAGCGGTTTTCGAAGATCGTCTCGGTGATGTGCGACTTGCCCTTGGCCTTGGTCATCAGGCCCATGAACTGCGCCTGCAGGTCGGTCGGGAAGCCGGGGAAAGGCTCGGTGGTGATGTCGACCGGCGAAATGCCGGCACCGTTGCGTTTCACGCGAATGCCTTCATTGGTCGGTGTGATCTCGGTGCCGGTCTGGGCGATGACGTCAAGCGCATTCTGCAGCAGGTCCGGCCGGGCGTCCTTCAAAAGCACGTCGCCGCCGGCCATCGCCACGGCCATGGCATAGGTGCCGGTTTCGATGCGGTCGGGAATGACACGCACGCTGGCACCGGAAAGCTGGTCGACGCCGTCGATGGTGATGGTCGAGGTGCCGGCGCCGTGGATCTTGGCGCCCATGGCATTGAGGCATTCGGCGAGGTTGACGACTTCCGGCTCGCGGGCGGCGTTTTCCAGCACGGTTTCGCCGCTGGCGAGCGCGGCCGCCATCATCAGCACATGGGTGGCGCCGACGGAGACTTTCGGGAAGACGTAGCGGTTGCCTTTCAGCCGCCGGTTCTTTGCTTTGGCCACGACATAGCCGTTGTCGACATCGATATCGGCGCCGAGCGCCTGCAGGCCGTCGATGAAGAGGTCGACCGGGCGGGTACCGATGGCGCAGCCGCCGGGCAGCGACACGCGCGCTTCACCCATGCGGGCGAGCAGCGGGCCGATCACCCAGAACGAGGCGCGCATCTTGGAGACCAACTCGTAAGGAGCTGTGGTGTCGACGATGTCGCGCGCGGTGAAGTTGATGGTGCGCGAATAGCCGCCGCCATTGCCGTTCTGGTGATCTCGCTTGCCGTTCACCGAATAGTCGACGCCGTGATTGCCGAGAATGCGGATGAGCTGCTCGACGTCGGCCAGATGCGGCACGTTTTCCAGTGTCAGCGTTTCGCCGGTCATCATCGCGGCGATCATCAAGGGCAGGGCAGCGTTTTTGGCGCCAGAGATTGGGATGATGCCGGCGAGCTCGCGGCCGCCGACGATCCTGATGCGATCCATGAAAGAGTGTCCCTCAGCCGGCAAGCCGGCTTTTAAATCGGTTGTGTTTGGGCCGCCCTCTAAACCATTGGTCGGTCCGGTTCAAGAAAATAGGATTTCGAGAAGTCGGCGCAAGAATGGCCGGGTACTGATTCTCTTATCCTTCTTTTTTCTGTTCCTTCGCTGCGGCAAGTCCGTCGGGCCTGGTGTCGGCTTCGCCGGTGCGGCGTGACCTGAGCTGCGCCTTGCGCTTCTGCAGGTTTGCGCGCAACGCATCAGCCAGCCTGGCCTTGCGGTGATCGGCCTGCGATTCCGGCTTGGTCGATTTCGGCTTGGTCTTGTCGGTCATGGTCTCGCGTAGTCCTTAACAATGCATAACCGACATTGTGGCGCGGCCATGTCTGAGAGGCTGTTGGAAATTGCTACTGCAGGCCATTCTGAAATTGATCCGGCCCGAGCACAGTGATTTGCCGTTTTCGCTTTGGCCGATCAATTTCAAAATGGCCTCTTATAGCAACTTGCGCTTGGCGATTCATTGTGGCAGAAGGCGCCGCATTCAAGATGCTGCCGTAGCTCAGTGGTAGAGCACTCCCTTGGTAAGGGAGAGGTCGAGAGTTCAATCCTCTCTGGCAGCACCATTCTTCCCAAATAGAATCAAGAGATCGCCTTGTCACCGTGTGCAAGGCGCGCGATCTGTGCGGAAGGCCTCTGGATCGCACAGTTTGCGGTGCAGAATCGGGCAGATCCGTGATGCCGGTCGTTCGATGACGTCTGCGATTCGTGCGTGCCGATCACAGCTTTGCGGGTGTCAGTTATAGAACAAAATAGGAACAAAATCCTTGACGCCCCTCGGTCATGGTGTCAGTCTCCCGGCATCAAACCGATGGAGAATGACCAATGGCCGAACCTGCGAGGGTCGCGGATAGCGAGCCCCTGCGTCTGAATTGGCGCCAAGCAGATCGTGACGCCGATTACGTCGCTGACGCGGATGGCTATGATGGCAGCGTTGGCCGCATCTACCTCCACAATATCGGCCCACAGCAAGGCATGTGGTTTTGGGCGATGAACGCACATGGTTTCGAGATCAGCCGCAACATCGGCAGCCTCAACGGCACCGAGAAATCGGCCGGCGCGGCCGCCCGCATGGTTGAGAGCGCCTGGTTCGCCGCCATCAAAGGTTCATCGCTTGACCGTCCGCTTCCGAAGCGGAATGCCTATGCAATGGCGAGAGCAGGGGAGTGAGAGCCGGCAAGCCAAGGGCGCGGGCGCAAAGAGCGCTGTTCGCGCGACCCCTTCGAAGCTGCGCCGCCGGAGAATAATGGAACCTCTGCCCCTCCGTGATACTTTCGCGTCCAGCGCAACCTGGGAGGTCGGTGATGGAAACCAGCATCAAAAAGTTCTTCGAACGGTATGTGAACTTCTTCAACCAGGCGCTTGGCGGGAACATCGATGGCAAGGAGCTGGCCACGCTCTATGCCTCCGATTTCATCGCGGCATCCCCGAAAGGCGTGATGACCGGCAGGAACAACGACAAGCTCAAGCGAACCCTGGCGCATGGCTATGCGCATTACCGGGAGATCGGCACAAAGGATATGCGGATACGTGATGTCCGCGTCTCTCCGATAGACGACCATCATTGCGTTGCCCATGTCGCATGGGCGGCAACCTATGCCCGCGACGATCAGCCGGACATATCGATAAATTTCGAGGTCCACTATTTGATGCAGAAGGTGGATGGCGAGCCGAAGATCTTCGGCTGGATCGCCGGCGACGAGCAGGAGCTTCTGAGCAGGCACGGCATCGGCTGACGATTTGCACCTGCAGACACGGTGAACGAAACCCGCCCGCCTGCGTTCTTCCCGCATGGAACAGCATGCGATGTCCGGGTTCGAGAGCCGCGCGGTCGAGACGGCGCAAGGCGACGTGTTCGTACGATTGGGTGGCGCGGGGCCGCCACTGCTGTTGCTGCATGGATTTCCGCAGACAAGCCTGATGTGGCGCGATGCCGGCCTGACGATGGCGCCGCATTTCACCGTCATCGCTGCCGACCTGCCGGGTTATGGCGCCAGTGATTGTCCGCCCGCCGGCCAGGGACATGACGCCATGTCGAAGCGGGCCATGGCGGCAACGCTGGTCGAGGCAATGGCGGCCCTCGGGCATCGCCGCTTCGCACTGGCGGGCCACGACCGCGGCGGGAGGGTTGCCTATCGCATGGCGCTCGACCATCCCGACGTGGTGACGAAAATGGCAGTGCTCGATGTCATCCCGACCTTCGAAGTGTGGGACAGGGCAGATGCGCGTCTTGCCCTGGCGTTCTGGCCGTTTTCACTGTTGGCGCAGCCGGCGCCATTGCCCGAGCGGCTGATCGGCGCCGCACCCGAAGCGGTCGTTGACAATGCCCTGGGTGAATGGGGCTCACCGCCCGGGGTCTTTTCCCCTTCGGTTCGGGATGCTTATGTCGCCGCGCTGCGCGATCCGGCGCATGTCCATGCTATCTGCGAGGAATATCGCGCTGCAGCCAGCGTCGACCGCGAGCACGACCACGCCGATCTCGACAGGGGACGGCGGATCGCCTGTCCGCTGCTCGTGTTGTGGAGCGCGCATGGCGGCCTGGCCACCTGGTATGAGGAGACCGGCGGGCCACTGGGCATATGGCGGCGTTGGGCAAGGGACGTACGCGGCCATCCTGTCGACGGCGGCCATTTTTTTCCCGAAGAAAGGCCTGAAGCGACCGCCGGCCTGCTGCTGGATTTTTTCCGGTGACGAGAAGGACCGTTGACGAGCGGTCCAGAGCCCTCAGCTCGGCAACGCGTCGAGGTAATCCTGGAAGCGTTTGCCTTTCTCGTTCTTGAAGGTTGTGCCCGTCACCTCAGCCTTCCCGATTCTGTCGAGGCGGAAATTGCGGAAGGCGTTGCGGGCTTCACACCACGCGGTCAGCAGCCACACCGCGTCGAACAAGGTCAGGCCCAACGGGCGCACGAGGCGCTCGCGGCTCTCCTTTCCGCTGAGATCCGTGTAGTCCACGGCAAGCATCATGCGCTTGCGGATGGACCGGCGCATCAGCGGCAGGAGTTTGTTTGCCTGGTCGATTTCCATCGTTTTTCGATAATACGCCCGCAAAGGCAGGTTTCGATAATGGAGCTCGGCCTGGCTGTGCATGGTCGAGCCGAGTTTGCCTGAAACACGATGCGCGGCCGAAGCCAGCGTGGTGTCGCCCCTTGCCATGACAAGGTGAACGCCGAGCATGATTGCTTCCATTTCGTCCTCGTCGAAATGCAGTGGCGGCAGGAAATATCCCTTCTCCAGCTGATAGCCGAGGCCGGATTCCCCTCTCACCGGCGCGCCCATGGCCTGAAGCGTCGCCATGTCCCGGTAGATGGTCCTGGGCGACACCTCCAGCTTTCGCGCCAGTTCTTCGGCCGAGACGGGCGCGGTCGCGCTGCGAAGGCAGTCCAGCAACTCGAAGAGGCGGAGCGTTCTCATGGATCATGGCTATAGCACCCCCCTGACATAAACTGTCAGGGGTGGCGTTGTATCCGTCCGGTTCCACATGGAGGAGCCGGACATGACGGGACCGTGTTTTGAGGTCGTGGTTTACGAGGTCGCGGAAACAGCCGCCGCCGACGTCGAAAGGCAGCTGGCGCGGGAACGCATCATGGCCTTTCCCAGGTTCATCTCATGGACGCCATTGTCCGGCATCGAAGACGCGCGCACGCGCGTCGACCTTGTCGTCTGGTCTTGTCTGGAAGTTGCAGTGGCGGCCGGGAAAAAGGTCGGAACGGCTGCCGAGTTCGCGGCCTTCAGGAACACCATCAACCACGTCGCGGCCATGGGGCATTACACGAGCACTGCAGCACCCCTGCAACTGTAGCGTTTGGCAATGGATCGGCAGATCAGCCAGCTATCGTTCGGCGGCGGGTCTGATATAACAGAATATTCGCAAGTCGTAATATCACGTGCCAGCTCTGGGGCTTTGCTGAAACACGCATTTCTTTGGATGACCTGCACACAGCCGAAGCCACATCTGCCAGAGGCAGGTTTCGGTCGGCGCCATGACTGTCTGAGCAAAGTTGGGGACTTTGAATGACTTCCGGATCCATTCCGATGCAGCGTTTGTCGACGGAAGCCGTACAGCCGCGTTGCCGGCTGGCCTTCGTGCATGATTTCATCGCACGCCATGTCGGCGGTTTGCATTTCCACCCGGCCGACAGCGCGAATGTGAAGATCGACCTGGAGGCCATGCATCTGCCCGGCGGCCTGACGGTGGGTCTTGGCCAATATGCTCCGATGCGCGGCGCGCGTACCCGCGAGCTGCTGCAGGACGGCCGCGAACACTACCTGCTTACCATCCATGGCGAAGATCACGAGATGTCGGTCGACGGCGGCAAGCCCGTCACGGTCCGGGCTGGCGATCTTCTGCTGATCAACGAGGCGCGTGCCTTCGAGTTCCGGCTGCACAGGCCGGTCGATATCGAGGTCATTTCACTGGACCGGCAGGCATTGGCGCGTTTGGCCCCGCTCGTCGATATGGAGCCCAGCTACATCGTGCCGGCCGAAACACCGCACTCACGGCTTTTGGCGCATTACGCCAATATGATCCGCCGCGATGCACCGCGCACGAAAAAGGCCGGCGAGGTTGCGTCGCGCCATATCTACGATCTTGCTGCGCTGGTACTCGACGGCTTCGTGCGCGGCGGCGCCGAGCGCAATGAAACAAGCATAACCGCCGCACGCCTGAAACTGGTCAAGCAGGACATTGCGGATCGGCTTGTCGAAGCCGGCCTCAACATCGATGCGGTCGCCAGGCGCCAGGGTGTGTCTCCACGCTATATCCAGCGCCTGTTCGAGAGCGAAGGGACGACCTTCTCCGATTTTGTCCGCGCCGGCAGGCTCGATCTGGCGTTTCGGCTGCTCGCTGACCGCGAGCACGTCCGCACCGCAATCGCGGCGATCGCCTACGAAGCCGGCTTCTCCGACGTCTCGGCCTTCAACCGCGCCTTTCGCCAGCGCTTCGGCGTGACGCCGTCTGAAATCAGGGCCAGCATCCTGGTCCGATAGGCCTCCGCGCTTCTGTCGCCATTCGCTTTCGAGTTCTCAAAATTTAGATGTTGGATGATCTGACGGATCATCCAACAGCTTGATTGTATTGCAGGTTTTCGGCGTCCAATTTTTCTTGGCATTAGTTCGTTCCCTGCAAAATCCGTGCGCCGCGATCCAAGACAGTCCCGTCGTTCTCCGCGTAGAGGTTCGCTGACAGTGCAGATGCGGGCCCCGAAAGCTCGCCTCCACGACATCGGAAATGCGGTACGGGGGACCTACGTGAAGAGGATCGATATCCTGGGCGCGCGCTTGCTGACCAACAGCAGGACTGGCGACGCGCGAGAGACGCAAGCCACGGCGCGGGTCGCTGAAACCTCGCGCCCGTGGCTGCGGACGAGCCACGGTTTTCGCGAATTGTTTTGGGTAACGCGGCACGCGCTGGCAATTGTATTTTGTGCCGGTGCGACGTTGGCGTCTGGCCCAGCGACGGCGCTGACGAGCAGCGAGGCCGCCAGCGTCGTCGACCTTATAGAAGCGCTGCAGCCGCAGTTCGGCTCCTTCGCCTATGACGAAGAGATCGTGGCCGAATGGTTCGAGCGCGATGCCGAGGGTTCCGGCCTGATCACGGCTGCCGGCTTTACCGAAGAGAGCTGGAAGGCCGCAGTCGGCGAGACCATGCGCGGTTTCCTGGCGGTGGTCAGCGAGACCGAACTGCAAGGTGTCTTCGAGGACCTGAAGACCGGCATCCGCAGGCTTGGCCAGTTGAACGACACCCAGAAGGAAGAAGCCATCGAGTCCCTCAATGAGGAATTCGAAAGGATGCAGACCATGCGCGTCGAGGGCGGCCGTTTCGCCGACGTGGTGCGCCCGCTCGAGGAGCGGCTGCGCGACGTGGTGCTGCCTCGCACCGAGTGAAGGCCCTGACGGTCCGCAAATTCCATTTCACGTGCCATTCGAAAGAGTTTTCATGACACATCTGACCGCTTTGCCGCAGCGCCGACTTCCAATGGCCAGACGGCTGCTTCTCTCGGCCACCGCGCTGGTGGCTGCGGGGACATTGCTGGCCACGGCAGCAGAAGCTGCCGATTATGAATATACGACCGCAGGGCCGCACAACACCGCTATTACCGTGAGTAACGACTTCCAGCGGATTTACGCTCGCAATGGGGTGGAGGCAACATTTGCTGGAACGGTAACTTTTCAAAGCGGAATACCAAAAACCCTATTTATAGGAAATGTGGATCACCCTGGTGGGACAATTATTTTCTCGCCGACCCGATTGGATTTATTTGCTGATACGAACGAAGTTCTCGTCCAGGGTGGGACGCTTGTTCTTGGGAATAGCCTTTCCAGGGATTTGATATCGTCCGGTGATCTGGGGCTGCTTGTTAATCAGGCGACACTGGATCTGCGTGGCAACGCGCAAACTTTGAGGAAATTTTTAGGGGCCTTAAGTTCCAGTATTGTCAATGATCTAGCGGGTACGACCGCTGTTTTGACCATGGCGCCAAGCAGTGCGGGCGCAATTCGCCATCTTGGGGTATTGAAAGACGGGGCCGGCGTGCTCGCCTTGAATATTGCCAGTGGCAGCACCATCAACCTGTCCGGCGCTAACACATATTCCGGTGGAACGACCAGCACCAACAGCCGCGTTACCGTCGGTCATTCGAATGCGTTTGGCACCGGTACAGTCAGTTTGTCCGGGTCAGAATTGCTTTTGCTTCACGGAGTCAATGTATCGAATAATCTGAATATCGGGAACTCGGCCATCGCGATATTCGAGGTCGCCGGTGGCACAGCGGCTTCGTTGGGCGGAAGCGTCAGCGGCAGCACCGACTTCTTCAAGACCGGCAACGGCGTGCTTGAATTGAGGGGTGAAGCACAAGGAATTGCCCGCTATTTCATCAACGCGGGTACGCTGACCGCCAATTCATCCACCGGCAACGCCATAGCCGACACTGCATCGATTATCCTCAATCCGAGCGCCACCCTTCGGGTCATGACCAGCGAGACGGTTGCCGATATCGCCGGCCAAGGCACGATCAGCCTTGACGACGATGAAACGTCGGCTCTCCGCATAGGCCGGAACCAGTTTGAGACGTCGTTTTCCGGCCGCATCGTCGGCGGCGGCAGCTTGATAAAGTTCGGTGACAATGAGCTGAGCCTTGCAGGCGGCAACACCTATTCCGGCGGAACAACCCTGGAGCAAGGTACAATCGTTGCAAGGGGCACCGATGCGCTCGGCAGTGGAAGGCTGCTTGTCGGCGGTACTTCCCGTCTCGAGCTTCGAAACGAAGTTCGTCTCGATAACAACATCGATTTCGAGAGATATGCAGCCGGCACATCCTTCCTCGAAATTGGAGTGGCAAATAGCCATGTCGCAACCCTGGGCGGCGTGTTTCACGAGGTCAATCCGCATCTTGGCGACTTCGGTTTCACCAAGGTGGGCGACGGCACGCTGGTTCTCGCCGGTACGGGCTCGGACGCCGCCTTCGCAGAGGTGTGGGGCGGCACACTGCAGGTCGACGGGAGTATCTCGGCGCCGGTTACCGTGCTGGCGGACGCCAGGCTCACCGGCAGAGGGACAGTCGACGGCAACGTGCTGATCGAGGACGGCGGCGTGCTGGCGGGCCGCGCCGGTGATCGCCTCACGATCGGCGGCAACCTCCTGCTGAACGACAATTCCCAAGTCAACGTTACGCTCGGTGCGCCAAGCTCCGGCGCACTCTTCGACGTCGGCGGCAATCTGACGCTCGACGGCCAGTTGAACATCACGGATGCCGGCGGCTTCGGGCAAGGCGTCTACCGGCTGTTCGATTATAACGGTTCCCTGACCGACAACGGCCTGGACATCGTCGGCTCGCCGAACGGCATTCCGCGCGCCGACATCTCCGTCCAGACCGTCATTGCCAGCCAGGTCAACATCGTGGTTGCCGGAAGCGGTCCCGGGCCGATACCGGATGTCCAGTTCTGGGACGGCGGCAACACCACGCCCGACGGTCGGATCGCCGGCGGCAGCGGAACGTGGAACGCATCGTCCAGCAACTGGACCAGCGCCAACGGCCAGGCCAACGCCGCCTGGGGTGGCCGCTTCGCGGTGTTCCAGGGCGAGGAAGGGCTGGTGACGGTCGACAGCAGTGCTGCGCCGATCGCCATCACCGGCATGCAGTTCGCCTCCAGCGGCTACACCGTCACCGGCGGCAGCCTGGCGCTGTCGGCGCCCGACACGGTGATCCGCGTCGGCGACGGCACCCAGAACGGTCTGCAAATGACCGCCACCATCGAGACCAGCCTCACCGGCAGCGGCAGGCTGGTGAAGGACGATCTCGGCACGCTGATCCTTGCAGGCACCAACAGCTACGCCGGCGACACGGTCGTGCGCAATGGCTGGCTGGTCGGCGACACAAACAGCATCCGCAACAACCTGATCAACAATGCCGGCGTCGTCTTCGATCAGAGCGGGGACGGCAGCTTCGCCGGTGCCATCGAGGGCGCTGGAAGGACCGTGAAGGACGGCAATGGCAGCCTGACGCTGACAGGTCGCAGCACGACGGACTGGGGGGTGGCGCGGGGCGCCCTCGTTTCACAGGCCGGTCTGTTCCGCGGCGATGCCGAGATCGGTACTCTCGGCACCCTACGCTTCCAGCAGACCGAAGCAGCCGCCTATCAAGGGGTGCTCTCAGGAACCGGCAGGTTCGACATCGTCGGTCGGAACAATGCGCGTGTCATCATGACCGCCGACAGTTCGGCCTTCGCCGGCTCCACATCGGTTTCGTCGGGCGAGTTGGCAGTCGACGGCAAGCTCGGCGGCCAGACCACGGTGCGCAGCGGCGGCAGGCTATCGGGCACCGGCACGCTGGGCTCGGTCCATGTCGAGGCCGGCGCGACACACGGCCCGGGCAACTCCATTGGCACCCAGACCATCCTTGGCAACTACACCAACCGCGGCACCCTGCAGGCCGAAGTCAGCCCAACCGCGGCGGACAGGCTGGTGGTCGGCGGCACCGTCGACATCGGCGGCGCCACGCTGGACCTTTTGATGAGTTCCGCGCCAATCTCGGAATGGAGCACCAACCCCTTCATCCTGATCCAGAACGACGGCAACAACGCCATCGCCGGGCAATTCGCGGGTGTCGTCAATCCCTTCACCTTCCTCAGCCATTCATTGAACTATGCTGGCGGCGACGGCAACGACCTGACTCTGCAACTCTCCCGCAATGCGGTGAAGTTCGCCGATGCCGGCAAGACCCGCAACCAGGTCGCGGTCGGCAAGGCCCTCGACGGCATGCCGGGAAGCAGCCAGCTGGTGGGGCATGTCGCATTGCTCAACCAGTCCGATGCGCGCGCCGCCTTCGACCAGCTGTCGGGCGAGGTGCATGCTTCGGCGAAGACGGCCCTGGTCGACGATTCCGCCCATATCCGCAGCGCCGTCAACGACCGCATCCGTGCCGCATTCGAAGGCGTGGCGGCGAGAGCCATGCCGGTGATGGCCTACGGGCCGGACGGGGGCGAGTTCGATACCGCCAACACCGATCGTTTCGCGGTCTGGGGCCATGCCTTCGGCAGCTGGAGCAATGTGGATGGCGACGGCAACGCAGCCGAGCTCGAACATTCGACCGGCGGCGTGTTGTTCGGTGGCGACGCCTTGGTCGCCGACACGCTGCGGCTCGGCCTGGTGGCCGGCTACTCGCAGTCGAGCTTCTCTGTCGACGAGCGCGTTTCTTCGGGTTCGAGCGACAACGCCCATCTCGGCATCTATGCGGGCACGAAGGTCGGGCGCATCGCGCTTCGGGGCGGCCTTGCCTATGCCTGGCACGACATCGACACCACGCGCCGGGTGGCTTTCGGTGGCCTGTCTGAACAGCTGAAGGGCAACTATGACGCCGGTACGTTCCAGGCTTTCGGCGAAGCCGGCTATCGCGTCGACACGCCGGTCGCGGCTTTCGAGCCCTTCGCCGGTCTCGCCTATGTCAGCCTGCGCAGCGACGCCTTCACCGAAACCGGCGGTATTTCCGCGCTGACGGCGAAGAGCCAGACGACCAGCCTGGGCTTCACCACGCTCGGGCTCAGGGCCTCGACGGATTTCCGGTTGGGCGGCATGGCGGCGGCGGTTCGCGGCACGTTGGGATGGCGGCACGCCTTCGGCGATGTAACCCCGCTTTCTGTGCAGGCTTTTGCCGCTTCCCAGCCCTTCACCATCGCGGGCGTGCCGATCGGCAAGGACTCGGCGATCATCGAAGCGGCATTGGACCTGAACCTATCGGCGCGAACCACGCTGGGCTTCGCCTATCACGGCCAGCTCTCCGGCAATGCCCAGGATCACGGCATCAAGGCCCAGCTCGGGGTGCGTTTCTAGAGCTGTTGGCCCCGGCTGCCCGCTCCGCATCGGAGCGGGCCCTCGCTCTTGTTTCAACCAATGAAAGGCCGCGGAATGACCGGATTTCGTTTTTGCCGCGTGAGGCCAATCGTTGTCGCGGTCGCGCTGATGGCAACCGCCAGCGTAATTGATGCCGCGCCTTTGCCCGGTGGCTCAAGCTCGCTGATGGAAACCTATGACGACTGGAGCGTGGTCTGCCAGGTGCGGTCGGATGTCACGTCCTGCGCCGCGCGCCAGGTGCAGACAAGCAAGCAGACCAACCAGACCGTGCTGGCGATCGAGATCCTCGGGACAGCGAAAGACAAGCTGAGCGGCTTCCTGCTTCTGCCGCTCGGGCTTGCCCTTGCCGAGGGCGCCCGGTTCAAGATCGATGACGGTGCCGCGGAAGCTGCCGTCGCCTTCACCACCTGCCTGCCGCAAGGCTGCGTGGTGCCGCTCGATCTCGGCGCCGACGTGACGGCCAGGCTGCGCGTCGGAAAGACGCTCACCATCAACATCGTCGCCACCGACACGGCCAAGCCTCTTGCGCTGCCGGTTTCGCTCAAGGGGTTCGCAAACGCCCTCGACCGGGTGTCGGATCTGACGAAGTGAGCTCGGTGCCGAGGCGGCAAGGCGGGGGCGGCCAGTGAGCAGGGATCAGGAGCTTGTGCAGCGACTGACGACCGAAGACATACCCCGCCCCGAGCGGCTGGGGTTCGTGCATGACTTTATCGGCCGGCATATCGGCGGCATGAATTTCAATCCACGCGACCGCGACGAGGTCCGGATCGACCTGGAGGCGATGCAGCTGCCCGGCGGGTTGACCGTTGGCCGAGGCAGGTTTTCGCCGCTTCACGGCGCTCGCACCCGCAACCTTTTGCAGGACGGCCGTTCGCACTATCTGCTGACGATCCATTACGAGGATTATGAAGTGTCGGCGGACGGCAAGGCGCCGATCAAGGTGGCTGCCGGCGATGTGACGGTCATGGACGAGAGCGTATGCTCCGAGTTCCGGTTCGGGCGAACCATGGCCGTCGATGCGGTGGCGCTGGATCGCGGGCTTATCGCCGGACTGGTGCCGAGGCTCGGCAGCGAAGCAGTTTACGTCCTGCCAGGTATGGCTCCCGACATGCGGTTGCTGACCTCCTATCTCCATACAGTTCGTGCATGGTTGCCTGCTTCGGAGAAGGCGCGAGAGCTCGCTTCCCGCCATATCCACGATCTGGCCGCCCTGGTTCTGGACGGCGCGGTCAATGGTGGGGCCGAGCGCAATGAACGCAGCATCGCGGCGGCGCGCCTGAAAGTGGCGCAGAAGGATATTCTCGAGCGCCTCTCCGATCATGGGCTGCATGTCGATGCGGTGGCCAGGCGGCAGGGCGTGACCGCGCGCTATATCCAGCGCCTGTTCGAAATCGAGGGCATGACATTCTCGGATTTCGTCAGGGATCGCCGGCTGGACCTGGCGCTGCGCCTTTTGAAGGAGCGCGAACGCGCTTCTTCGATTACCGACATTGCCTACGATGCCGGCTTCTCCGACATCTCCTCGTTCAACCGGGCATTCCGCCGCCGTTTCGGCGCAACGCCGTCGGAAATCAGGGCAACGAACCTGATCTTGTAGAGATGCCGGTGTCCACGCTCGAGGCCGTGTGGCCCTCCATCAATCCAGCGCTTGAAGATCGCTGACGGAAGAGACGAAGTTCCGAACCGTCGCGGCCTTGTTGTCCCTGCGCCAGATCAGCCCGGTTTCCACTTCCGGCACCCGTCCCGACAGCGGAACATAGATCGCGCCGTCGCGCTTCAGTGTCGTCAGTGAGCGTGGAACCATCGACACACCCAGCCCAGAAGCAACCAGGCCTATGATCGTCTGCATCTGGATCGCTTCCTGGTGGACCGAGAACGGGACGCCGTGGTCGGCGAAATAGCCGGACACCAGGTCGTGGAACACCGGCGCCGAGCGGCGCGGAAACAGGATGAACGGCGCCGCCAGCAGGGACGAAGGGGCGAGTGGGTTGGCGCCGAAGCCGGCGCGCCCGTCGCGGACCCATGTTTCGGGCACGACCGCCACCAGCGGTTCGCGCCACAGCCGATGATAGACCAGCGCCTTGTGCAGCGCCGCCCGTGGCGGTGCGATCACAAGCCCGAGGTCGAGCTCGTCGTTGAGGACCGCTTCGGTCTGCACGTCGCTGGTTGCCTCCCGCAGCGTTATCTCCACATCGGGATGGGTCGTGCGAAAGCGGGTGATGGCGGGCGGGAGCATGCCGTAGTCCGCGGTGCTGACGAACCCCAGTCGCAGCAGTCCCATTTCGCCGCGCGCCAGCCGCCGTGCCGTGGCCGGCAGGGCGGCCGCCTCCTCGATGACGCGGCGCGCATGCGGCGCCCAGGCTTTGCCGACCGGCGACAACTCCACATTGCGCTTGGTCCTGAGGAAGAGCTGTACGCCGAGTTCAGTCTCGAGCGCCTGGATCGACTGGCTGAGCGGCGGCTGGGTCATGTTCAGCCGCGCGGCGGCGCGGCCGAAATGCAGTTCGTCGGCGACGGCCAGGAAATGATGCAGTTGCCGCAATTGCACGTGCAATCCTGTCATATGTGTTTCGACCTAATCAGGTATGAAAAGTATATTTCACGACTGATTGGAGTTCCAGTACGATCAGCTGTCCGCATAAGCCACGGGAAAAAGCCAATGCCGCACAATGATCGTTCCAGGCACATCACCCAGGGTGTCGCCCGCTCGCCCAACCGGGCGATGTTTTATGCAATGGGCTATGAGAAGGCCGATTTCGACAAGCCGATGATCGGGATCGCCAACGGCCATTCCACCATCACGCCCTGCAATGCCGGCCTGCAGCCCCTGGCCGACGAAGCGGTCGCCGCCATCAAGGCTGCCGGCGCCAACCCGCAGATGTTCGGAACGCCCACCATTTCCGACGGGATGTCGATGGGCACCGAGGGCATGAAATATTCGCTGGTGTCGCGCGAGGTCATTGCCGATTGCGTCGAGACCTCGGTCCAGGGCCAATGGATGGACGGTGTCCTCGTGCTTGGCGGCTGCGACAAGAACATGCCCGGCGGCATGATCGGCATCCTGCGCGCCAATGTACCGGCCATCTATGTCTATGGCGGAACGATCAAGCCCGGAAACTGGAAAGGGCAGAGCCTGTCGATCGTCTCGGCATTCGAGGCTGTCGGCGCGTTCATGGCCGGCAAGATGTCCGAGGAGGATTTCGAGGGCATCGAGCGCAACGCTTGCCCCACCACGGGCTCATGCGGGGGCATGTACACGGCCAACACGATGAGTTCCTCCTTCGAAGCGCTCGGCATGTCGCTGCTCTATTCGGCCAATATGGCCAACACCGACGCCGAGAAGATCGAGAGCACGCGCAAGTCCGCCGAAGTGCTTGTCGAGGCGGTCAGGAAGGGCATCGCGCCGAAGGACATCGTCACCCGCGAGTCGATCGAGAACGCCGTTGCGCTGATCATGGCGACGGGCGGTTCCACCAATGCCGTCCTGCACTACCTGGCGATTGCCCATGCCGCCGAGATCGAATGGACGCTGGACGATTTCGAGCGCATCCGCCGCCGCGTTCCCGTCATCTGCGATCTCAAGCCGTCGGGCCGCTACATGGCGATCGACCTGCACAAGGCCGGCGGCATTCCGCAGGTGCTGAAGCTGCTCTTGAATGCCGGGCTGCTGCATGGCGACTGCCTGACAATCACCGGCCGCACCATCGCAGAGGAACTGGCGGCCGTTCCCGACCAGCCATCGGCCGGACAGCACGTCATCCGGCCGATCGAAGCAGCGCTCTACCCGGAAGGCCACCTCGCCATTCTCAGGGGCAACCTTGCCGAGGGCGGCGCGGTGGCCAAGATCACCGGCCTGAAGAGCCCGCGGATCGTTGGTCCCGCCCGCGTCTTCGACGACGAGCAGTCGGCCATGGATGCGATCCTCTCCGACAGGATCAAGCCGGGCGATGTGCTGGTGCTGCGCTATCTCGGCCCGAAGGGCGGCCCCGGCATGCCGGAGATGCTGGCACCGACCTCCGCCATCATCGGCAGGGGGCTCGGCGAAAGCGTTGCCCTGATCACCGATGGCCGCTTCTCGGGGGGAACATGGGGCATGGTGGTGGGCCACGTCACCCCGGAGGCTTTCGAAGGCGGCACGATTGCCTTGGTCGAGGAAGGCGATCAGATCACCGTCGATGCTCATCGCCAGCTCATCGAGCTCGATGTTCCCCAGGCCGAAATCGAAAGGCGGCGCGGCCTCTGGCGCCAGCCCGAACCACGCTACAGGCGCGGTGTCCTGGCCAAGTTCTCGGCACTCGTCCGCCCGGCCAATGAAGGGGCCGTCACGGGCTAGCCATAGGGCGGATCTTTCTTAATCAACGGAAGAGGGCGGATGGTGTTCCCATCCGCCATCGCATTTGTCGGGCGGGGCTGGATGAGGCGCCTCAGAACATCGTGTTCTGGTTCGCTGCCTTTTCCGGAACAGCCTGGATCACGTCCCAGTGCTCGACGATCTTGCCGTTCTTCACGCGAAAGATATCGACCACCGCCACGCCACGATCCTTCGGGCTTTCGGTCGAATGGACGTGCAGGTAGACGAGGTCGCCATCGGTGGCACTGCGCACGATCCTTGCCCGCGCTTCCGGATTGGTCTTGAAATAACCGGTGAAGAAGGAGACGAACGGCGCCTTGCCGTCGGGCACTTGCGGATTGTGCTGGACGTAGGACTCCGCCACCACTTCCGCTGCCTCCGCCGTCTCATGCTTGTTGAAGACGCGATCGTAGAACTCGACCACCAGCTTGCGGTTGGCTTCTTCGGTGGCGAGGTCGCGCGTCTGCGCGAAGACCGACGACGACAGGGCCGTGCCGATGAACAGGGCAAGTGCTGCGATTTTTGGGAATGCCGGCATATCAACTCCTGCTAAAGACTGGTCTATCTTGTAGACCAATGGAGCGCTACAGGAGCTGCACAGACGTCGCAAGAAGTCAGTTTCAAGCGAACAGGTCACCGCGCAGTGACCTGGAAACCTCGAAGGCAGAGCCATGAATCCCGAGAAGACAGAGGAAATCGAGTTCGACCAGCCGTGCCCGATCCGCGATGTGCTCGACCGCATCGGCGATCAATGGAGCCTGCTGGTGCTGGAGGCGCTCGGCCGCAAAACCATGCGCTTCAACGAACTCGGCCGCGAGATCGACGACATCTCGCGCCAGATGCTGTCGCGCACGTTGCGCCGCCTCGAAGAGGACGGCTTCATCAGCCGCGCCATCTTCGCCGAGGTGCCGCCACGCGTCGAATATACCCTGACGGCACTGGGGAGGTCATTCCTGGGGCCGTTGCATATCCTGACGCAATGGGCGGACGAGAACCATGGCGCCATCTGCAAGTCGCGCAAGCTGGCAAGGCTGGCTCAGAGCGATTGAAACGGCATGGCTTCAAGGCTTCCGGCTCTGGAAGCTGCCTACTCCGCCGTGAACGAATAGGTCGCGCCGACGCCGAAGGTGAACTGGTTGCGCGAGCCGAGATCCTTGACGATCGGGCTGTTGGCGGCGTCGCCGACCATGTAGTCGAAGCGCTGGTACAAGGTCGTCGTCCATTCCTTCGACCAGACATAGCTCTGCGCCGCCGACAGGCCGACACTGACGATGCCGCCCTTGGCATCGAAGGCCGATACCGTGCCGTTGCGCGTGGCAGCCTCCGGCGAGACGCCGTATCTGAGGTTCATGACGTTGTCGTCGGCCAGCACCATGCGAGGGCCGCCCGACAAAGTCAGCTGGCCGTAATCCTGCACATAGTCCGCCCCCAGGTCGGCGCTGAAGCCGTCATGGGAGCGCAGGCCGTGGCGCAACTCGCCACGCAACCGCAGCTGGTCCTCGACCGGCCAGAATTCGGCGAAGACGCCGGCTTCAACCGCCCAAGGATGGGTGTCGAGTCCTTCCAGCCGGCCGCCTTCGCTCGAGCGGCCGGGGCGCAGGCTGGCGACCGGGCCGATGGCGAAGCGCTTGCCGGTAAAGAAGGTGATGTCGAAATTGTCGTCGGGCGCGGAGAAGGTTTCGGGCTCGGAGGCGCGGCGGAACGAGATCGAGGGCATGCCGCCGATGCCGTAGCGCGACGAGCCGTCCCATTTCGGGCTCACCGTCATCATGCCGCCGACGCTGATGATCCAGGGATCGTTGGAGGCGATCGGCTTTTCGGTGGGGCTGTCGGCCGCCTGCGCGGATTGCGTGGCAATCAGTGCGCTCAGGCTGACGGTTGCTGCAAGCAAAGCCGAGGCGGACAAGCCGCTTTCCCCGCGGCCAAAGCGGAAAACCTTACGCAAAACCAACCTCACTTCGCTGTCTTGGCGATCTTGATACCAAGTTTTTTGATGCGATGCCAAAGGCTTCGTTCCGCTATACCCAGCCGTTCGGCGGCTTTCACCTGGACGCCGTCGCTTTCCTGCAGGGCCGCGAGGATGAAATCGCGCTCGATGCGTTCCATCTCACCATCGAGGTCGGAAGGCACGGCAGGGGCCGCCGCCGCCTGCCGTTTGGCGCGGGTGACATAACCCGGCAGGTCCTGCGGCGTGATCACGTTGCGGGAAGCGACGATGGTTGCCCGCTCGATGGCGTTCTGCAGCTCGCGGATGTTGCCGGGCCACTGATAGGCGGCAAGTGCGGCCTCGGCCTCCGGCGCGAAGCCGGAGATCTTCTTGGTCATTTCGGCAGCGAAATGGCTGAGGAAGTGGCTGGCGATCGGCAGCACGTCGCCGGCGCGTTCGCGCAGTGCCGGCACGCGCATCGGATAGACGGCCAGGCGATAATAGAGGTCCTCGCGGAAATCGCCTTCGTCCATGGCTGCTTCGAGATCGCGATGGGTGGCGGCGATGATGCGCACGTCGACCTTTACACTGCGGTCGGAGCCGACCGGCTCGAAGGTCTGGTCCTGCAGCGCCCGCAGCAGCTTCGGCTGCAGGGAGGCCGGGAGATCGCCGATCTCGTCAAGAAACAGTGTGCCGCCATTTGCGGTGACGAACCGCCCTTCGCGCGCCGCGACGGCACCCGTGAAAGCGCCCCTGGCATGGCCGAACAATTCGCTTTCCAGCAGGTTCTCCGGGATCGCCGAACAGTTGACCGCGATGAAGGGATTGTCGCGCCGCGGGCTGTTGAAATGGATGGCACGGGCGACCAGCTCCTTGCCGGTGCCGCTCTCGCCCTGGATCAACACGGTGGCGCGGCTTTCGCAGACCTCCGCGATCTGCCGCAGCACCTCGCCGAAGGCAGGGCTCGAGCCGATCAAATTGCCGAAACTGTATCTGTCCTCCAGTTCGGCGCGCAGGCGGCGGTTTTCATTGACCACCTGTGTCAGCCGCAAGGCCCGTCGCGCAGTGGCGATGACGTCGTCGATCTCGAACGGTTTGGAGATGTAGTCGAAGGCCCCTTCCTTCACCAGGGCGACCGCGTCGCGCAGCGAGGCATAGGCCGTCATCACCACCACGGGCAGTTCGGGACGCCTGCTGCGCAGTTCGTGCAGCAGGTCGCGGCCGTTGCGGCCGGGCATTCTGAGATCGGTGATGACCAGGCCGAACTCGCCATTCTCGATCCGCTCCAGCGCGCTGTCGGCGCTGGTCACGAAATCGCTGGAAAGGCCGCCGCCTTCGAGCGCCAGCGCCAGCGTCTCGGCCAGGCGGGGCTCGTCGTCAACGACCAGGATCGAGCTAGCCATTCGCGTCCTTCTTCTGGTTCAACGGCAAACGTATAACGATGCTGGTGCCGCTCTCCAAGGCGCTGGTGCAGGTGATCGCGCCGCCGTGATGCTCGACCACGGAGAGCACCTTGGCCAGACCAAGGCCGGTGCCCTTGGTCTTGGTGGTGAAGAACGGGTCGAACATGCGATGCACCACATCCGGTTCCATGCCGGTGCCGCAGTCGGCGATGGTCAGCACCGCCTCGGCGGCCTCTTCATCGGCTTCCGCCTTGACCGTCAGCTTGCCGCCGTCAGCCATCGCCTCCATCGCGTTGAGCACCAGGTTGATGATCACCTGATGGATCTGGTCGGCATCGGCCTCCACCATCAACCCGTTCGTCACTGCGAGATCGCGGGTGATACCGCGCTTGTCGAGCTCTGGCGCCATGAAGTCGATTGCCTTGCTGACGATCTCGTCCAGGGCGACCGCCCGCATGGTCGGCCGGTTCGGCCGCACGTAATCGAGCACCTCGGTGACCAGCCGGTCGATGCGGTTGACCTCGTCGAGGATAAACCCCAGCAGCCGCTCATCCGGCTGGGCGAGAGTGCTGCGCTGCACCACCAACTGGCTCGACGTCTTGATGATGCCGAGCGGGTTACGGATTTCGTGCGCAATGACCGCAGCGGCTTCACCGAGTGCGGCGAGCTGTTCGCGGCGGCGCATTTCGCCTTCCATCTGGCGCAGTCTCTCGAGCTGCCGCGTCATGATGTTGAAGCCGCTTGCCACCTCGGCGATTTCCGGGCCGCCGCGCTCAGGCAGCTGCAGGCGGTAGTTGCCTGCGGCGACCTCGCGCAGGCCGCGCTTCAGGCCCTGCAGCGGTCCGGTCAGCCGGCTGGCCAGCACGATGCCGACGGTGATGGAGAGGCTGGAGGCGATCAGCGCCAGGATGGTGAACAGCCGCCAGTCGATCAGCTGCTCGAACACCGGCCGCCGCGCCGCAAGGCCGAAGGTGACGATGCCCACCAGTTGGCCGCTGTCGTCACGGATGGCACCGTAGCCTGTGGCCAGTCCGCCGCTGCCCTTGTCCGGCACGACGGTGTAGCTGTCGCCCCGGTTCAGGATGGCCAGCACGTCGTCGGTTACCGTCAGCGGATCGCCGCGGCCTTCGCGCACCAGCGGGATCATTGTGTTTCCCTGCAGCCGGTAGGCGTGGATGATGATCGCTGTCTTGGCGCGCGGCGCGGCGAAGAAGGAATCGTCGAGCTGGTTGGCGACCAGCACGTGCAGCACCTGCCCGTCGCGTTCGAACAGGCGGGCCGCGCCGACGACGAGGCCGGGCCGGTCTTCCTTGGTTACGGTGAACACCGACCGCGTCGAACTGCGCGGCAGCGGCATATCCAGCGTGGCGCTGCCGAAACGGTAGAGCGTGTTGCCCTTGTCGTCGTAGATCAGCACGAGATCGTAGCCGACGGTGGACAAAAGGTCGGAATAGACGCGCAGCGACGTCGAGTTCTCGTTGACCTCACCGGTCAGCGCGCCGCCATGCGTCGGCAGCGAGGCGCCGAGGATGGAGGCGGCACGGTCGGCCTCGTCCTCGCTGCTCATCGTTTCGCTGACCAGGAAGTCGGCGGCGCGGCCCAGCCAGCGTTCGACATTGTGCTTGAAGCTGGACGAGATCAGCACCGCCGCCACATAGGATGCGATCAGCACCGGTGGTACGGAGACCGCGAGGAAGGCAAGCACCAGCCGCCAGCGCAGGGTCAGCCCGTTGAGCACGACGCCTCCTGTTGCGGTCGGGATTTCATTGCTGTGCCGCCGCAGAGCAGCGCTGGGCAGCCGGCAGTTCGTAGCGCTTCCAGGTAAAGGTCTGGCCAAGCGCCTTGACGCCGAGATAGCCGGTCACCGTCAGCTTGTCCGGACCGGCAAGCTTCAGCGCCGCGTCGTAGCTGTCGCCTTCCTCCGGATCGTAGATCTTGCCGCCATCCCAGCCGCCGGATTTGTCTGGGCTCAGCCCACTCAGCACAGCGAGGCCGCAGATCGGCCGCTTGCGCAGTTTCTGACTTGGGTTGTTCTGGTCGGTCAGGGCGGCACCCTTGTCGTCGGTCGGTGTCTTCAGCCAGACGATGCGGCCGCAGAGCTTGCCGCCGCAAGGGGCGATCTCGACCACGCCCTGGCCGTCATGGGTGAGCCAGGTGGTTGCGATGTCTCCTGCCGGTGCCGCACCGGCGCCGGCGACAAGCACGACGATGGTCGCACCTGCGGCCAGCCATTGGGTGATGGTCCGTTGCATGGTCCGGTGGAAGGGCAGGGGCGTCATTCCGGTTTTCCTCGGCCGATCAGCAGGACACCGGAGATGATGAGCGCGATGCCCGCCGTCTGCGGCCAGGTGAGATGTTCGCCGAACAACAGCATGCCCGCTGCCGGCACGGTGACATAGGTGAGTGCCGAAAGCGGAAAGGCGCGGCCAAGGTCCATGCGCGCCAATATCAGCATCCACAGGACGAAAGTAAGGGCATAGAAAAACACGGCCAGCCACAGTGCCGGCGTCGTCAGCGCCGCCAGCACCCAGGCCATGTCGAGCGCACCGGCTCCGATGCGCTCGCTTGCCCATTTGAAGGCGATCTGCGTTGCCGTGTCGACGACGACGAAGCCGGCGATGATGCCGCGCAGGCCGGACGTGCTTGTGGCCGACATGGTCATTGTTCACCTGCCTTGCCGCCGGCGCGGGCCACGCGCAGGTCCGGATCCCAGCGATCGAGCGCCAGCCAGGGCGCGATGGCCGCGAGGCCGCGATTGAGCAGCCCGTTGGTGTGCTTGGCGTAGATGGCCGAAGGCACCAGCCGGCTGCCCATGCGCAACTTGGAGGCATAGGCGGTCTGGCCGGTCTGCAGCAGCGGCCTTCCGATCTCCCTGCAGAACCGCAGGTTCTCCATCCAGCTCACCACATAGAGATTGTGTTCGCGGGCCAGCGGATAGGCCATGCCGAGGAACTTGTCGACCACGCGGTCGGCGCCGACGAGCAGCAGGTTGAAGGCGGCGAGCCGGTCGCCGACCCAATAGAGCTGAAACACCGCATCCTTGCCGAGGCGCTGCGCCACCTCCGTGAAATAGCCGCGCGGCAATTCCTCGAAATCGCCGTAGCGCAGCTTGCTGTTCTCCTGTGTCGAGCGATAGAGCGCGGTGATCTCGTCTTCCAGCCCGGCGATATCGTTGCGCCTTTCGATGCGGATGCCGTCGCGGCTTTTCAGCTTGCGCCTTATGTCCTTGCGCGTCGCATTCGAAAGCCGTGCCAGATAGGCATCTTCATTGTCGTCGACATCGGCCACTGCCACCGGCAGGCTGGCCAGCCGCGTGAAGCCCTTGGCGGCAAGCAGGTTGCCGACCAGCATCTCGTCTTCGGGCGCGACGTCCTTGAACACGATGACGGCCGCCTTGCGCCGGCGTGCCTCGCGTTCCACGGCATCGATCAGCAGGGCATGCGCGGTGGTGCCTTCGCTGGCCGACAGCCAGTCGCGGCGCACGAAATGGCAATGGTCGGCCATCGGCGAGCCGACGCCGAGCAGGCCGAGCGCCAGCAACCCCGGGAACTGGTCGACCAGCCGGCCGGTCCAGGCGCCGAGCGAGCCCTGAAACGGCGTGTCGAGCCGGTAGGTCAGCGAAAACAGTGGTGCCGCCATCGCCAGGCCACGGCTGTCGGTTACGGCAACGGCAAGTGGTGCCGTGCCGTCCGCCGAAGCCGAAACCTCGCAGGCAGCGTGATAGTGGATGCCTTCGGCGTTCCTACAGCTCGTCGCCGGCCAGGAGGCCGCATCGAGCGAGGACAGACCTGCGACGATGTTGCCCCGCATTGCCGGTCCGGCGACGACGTCGCCTTCCTGGACCTGCCCGCCGACGATGTCGCCCCGTTGGATAGGCAACGCGTCAGGCGACAACCTGAAGCCGCTCATGCTCATGCGCCCCTGCGCGTTCGTAGGATCGGGCGACGCTCTCGACGAAAGCGGCGGCTCTGGCGATGACCAGCCGCCGTTGCCGGTCGAGCGTGACGAGGTGATAGCTGTCGTCCAGCACCAGTGACTCGACCGTGCCGCCGAGGTTGCGCTGCAGATATTCCAGGTTGCTCAGGCTGGCGATGTCATCCTCGCGCGCATGCACCACCATCGTCGGCTGGCGCAGCTCCGGCAGCTCCGGCTTCAAGGCATCGACCAGCCGCCACAGCTCGCGCAGCGCGAGCGCAGGCGTCGCTTCGAGGCCGGCCGTGGTGGAATCACCGGAGAACATCGACTGCGCCAGAACCATGCGCAGACGCTCGTCCTTCAGTCCGTATGGCTCCTGTTCGACGAAGCGGTATTTGCGGCCACTCGGCGTGTTGATGAACAGCTTGAGCAGAAAGCGGTACCAGGGGATCGACCAGCCGTCATACCAAAGCGTCGGCGCGAACATGATGAGGCCATGCACACGCTGCGGCTGGCGTGCCGCCAGCATGGCGGCCAGCACCGCGCCCATCGAAAGGCCGCCGACCAGCACGACACGGCACCGCTGTTCCAGCGTGGTCAGCGCGTCCTCGGCGCTGGCGTACCAGTCTTTCCAGTTGGTGGCGACGAGGTCTGCCTCGGTGCCGCAATGGCCGGCCAGCGTCGGGCACAGCACCGTATGGCCGCGCTCGGCGAAATTGCGCGCGACGTTGTTCATTTCGATCGGCGTGCCGCCGAGCCCATGCAGGAGCAGCACGCCGACATCGCCGCGCGGGAAGAAAATGGTGCGGTCCTTGGACTGCAGTTTCGTGGGTGTTTCAGCCATCAGATCGTACCTGCGACGAGAATGACGCCTGCCGTGATGAGCAGTGCGCCGAGCCATTGAGAGGGGCCGGTCTCCTCACCCAGCCAAAGGCGCCCGGCGAGCGTGATGGCGAGGATGTTGAGACTGGCGAGGGGAAAGGCGATGCCGAGCGGCGCGAGCGTCAGGATGCGCACCCAGATGATGAACTCGGCGACGTAGATGACGAGCCCGATCCCGACCCAGCGGTCGGCGAACAAAGCGCGTGCGAAAGGCTGCCAGCGCTGGGCGGAAAATTCCGGCAGCGCATCGGCGCCGAATTTGAAGGCGATCTGGCCGAACACGTCGCAGGCGATCGACAGCACGAACAGGATGATCAGCTCGGTACTCATGCCAGCACCTGTTCGAGCTTTGCCGCGATGCGTGCATTGGTTGCGTTGTTGACGGCAGCCATCGCGCCGTCGAATTTCGGCTGGCGCGGATGGTCGAGCCTGGCCAGCGTGTAGCGGAAGGGGTCGCGGAACTCGGGCGGCGAATAGTCGCCGCAGACATCGACGCCGAGGATGCGCCGGTGCGCGGCCAGCCGTTCGATGGCGTGCAGCACCTGGTCGAGCCTCATGGCGCCCTGGTCCCAGTTGGTCACCGCTTCACTGGTGGCCAGCACGTCCTTGTCGAAGGTGATCCACAGCGCTTCCGGGCCCAGTCGGGAAATCAACTCGTCGACGAAGCCCTGCCAGTCCTCGTCGGCGAGGTTGCGCCAGACCAGCCGCCTGGCGAAACCGCCGCCGACCGTACTGGCGCCGGCGGCATCGACCGCCTTGCCGACAAGCTGTGTCACCGGTGCCCGCCAGGCATACATTTCGAGCCGGCCGTCGCGGATGGCCTGCAGGTTTGCCGACTTGATCTGCGGCAGCGTGAGGTCGGTGCTGGTCGGGCCGATGGTGATGACGCGGGCGACGTTGCGCCGCTCCAGCGTGCGGTTGACCCAGCCGCCGCAGTTCGACGTCGCGGGGAACGTCACCCAGTCGGGATGATTGTCGAACTGGATCACTGTCACCGGTTCCTCGGCGCGGCCAAGGAACAGGTCGGCGAGATGATGGAAGTCGCCCGAGCCGTAGAAGATCACCTCGGCCTTGCCGTTCGTGCGCGGGCCGACCCGCTTGCCGAGTTCGGTGAGCGCACGCCTGCTCGCAACGATGCGCATCCGGGGCGCAAGGTCCCCGGCTGGCACGATGTCGGCTGGTTCGGTCCGGGCGTTGTGAAAGCCCTGTCCCGTCACGGCGCCGTCGAGATCGACGATGCGCAGGCGCATCCGTTCACCCTTTGATTCCGTGGGTCTTGGTCACGCGGGTGAACAACTGGTCGAGCAGCGCAATCGCCAGGTCGATCTCGGCATGGCTGATGGTCAGCGACGGCGCCAGCGTGATGACGTTCTTGAAGTAGCCGCCGATGTCGAGCACGAGGCCGTAGGTCTGGCCGTTGTGCACGAGATCGCCCTTCAGCGACTCGTCCACCATGCGGTCGACCAGCGCCTTGGATGGCGTATAGCTGTCATGCGGCTCGCAGATCTCGATGCGCAGCGCGAGGCCGAGGCCGTCGACTTCACCGATGATCTTGTGGCGGCGCTTCAGCTCTTCCAGCCCACGCAGGAAATAGGCGCCCTTTTCCGGTACCGTCGTTTCATAGTCGTCCTCGGCCATCATCTTCATGGCTTCGAGCGCCACGGCGGTGCCGAGCGGATTGGCGTTGAAGGTCGAATGGGTCGAGCCGGGCGGGAAGGCGCCCGGGTTGATCAGCTCCTCGCGCGCCCACACGCCGGACAGCGGGTTGAGGCCGTTGGTCAGCGCCTTGCCGAATACGACGACGTCGGGATCGACGCCGAAGTGTTCGATCGACCACAGCTTGCCGGTGCGGTAGAAGCCCATCTGGATCTCGTCCACCACCATCAGGATGTTGTGGCGGTCGAGCACCTTCTTCAGTTCGGTGAAGAAGTTCATCGGCGGGATGATATAGCCGCCGGTGCCCTGCAGCGGCTCGACATAGAAGGCCGCATATTCGGCCTCGCCGGCCTTCGGGTCCCACACGCCCTGATATTCGCTTTCGAACAGCCGCTCGAACTGGCGCACACAGTGCAGGCCGTATTCTTCCTTGTTCATGCCCTTCGGGGCGCGGAAGTGGTAGGGGAACGGCACGAACTGCGCGCGTTCGCCGAAATGGCCGTAGCGGCGGCGATAGCGGTAGGACGAGGTGATGGCCGAGGCGCCCAGCGTACGGCCGTGATAGCCGCCCTCGAAGGCGAACATCAGGCTCTTGCCCTTCGAGGCGTTGCGCACCAGCTTCAGCGAGTCCTCGATCGCCTGGGCGCCGCCGACGTTGAAATGCACGCGGCCCTTGTGGCCGAACTTCTGCTCGGCATCCCGCGCGATCAGCGCGGCGAGCTCGATCTTCTCGCGATGCAGATACTGGCTGGCGACCTGCGGCAGCTTGTCGATCTGGCGCTTCAGTGCATTGTTGAGGCGCGGGTTGGCGTAGCCGAAATTGACCGCCGAATACCACATCTGCAGGTCGAGGAACGGCGTGCCGGCCGCATCGAACATGTAGGAGCCTTCGCAGCGGTCGAAGATCTTCGGGAAGTCGGTGTAGTGCACGGTGTCGCCATGCGAGCAGTATTGTGCCTCGAGCGCGAGCAGTTCTGCCTCGCTGCGTTCAAGCTCGGAATCGGCTTCGAGCCGAAGGGCGGCGTTGGTGGGCATGGGTCAATTCCTTGTTACAGAAGGTGGGTGGACTGGACGGCCATGGCGCTGGCCAGCCAGTCGGAGAAAAGCGGCGGCTGGTCGGTGAAGTTGCCGAAGCTGCGGTAGGTGATGCCGTTGGCGCGGCAATGGTCGGCGAGCTTGCCCTTCGCGAACACCATGTCGGCGATGGAAGCAGCGCAGAAATCGGAACGGCCGTCGCCGATCAGCACGCGCAGCGCGCTGTCCGGCGCGCGGTCGAAGCTGGCGCATTTGCAGTGCGCCGAGCTGGCGCGGCAGCTTGTCGAGGCGTGCGGGCAGCCGAGCTGCCAGCGGTCGTTGCCGGCGTGCATGAGTTCGTTGGCGAGGACCGGCAGCGCCAGGCCGTAACCCTTGAGCGCGTGGGCGATGACGCGGTCCAGCCCATCGGAGACGATGGTGACGCTGATGTTGCTGGCCTGCAGCGCCTCGACGAAGCGTACGAAACCCGGGTCGATGCGCAGGCAGTTGGCGAACAGGTCGAGCATGACCGGTTCGACGCGCAGCAGCTCCACCTGCCTGGACATGCATTCGCGCGAACCGATCGCGCCGCGCTCCCAGGCGGCTTCAATGGTGCGCCACGCTGGTTCCGCGAACTGGGCGAGCAGCAGGTCGGTCGTGTCTTCCAGCGAGATCGTGCCATCGAAATCGATGAAGCACTCCACAGGGGGGAGGGACAGGAGGTCGATCTTGTTCATGCTGCATTGCACTTGCATGCCGCGTGCCAAGTCGAAAAACCGAATGAAATCAGAGCGGGACGGTTCTTGGTTTGGAGTTTTAAACTACAAAAATTGTAGGAACCTGCCGGGAAGAGGGGTAAGCCCCCTGCATACAGCCAGTAGTCTGGACCGCTCTGGCATCGTCACCGTTCCGGAATGGATCCCCGACACCCTTCAGTTGCTTCGCTCCCTGCGGGGCCGAGGATGACGAATTTTCCATGCCTGGCGCAAATCGCGAACGCTGGCGCCACCAGGAACGTCGGCGTCATCGCCAACGTTGGAGATTGGCCGACACGCTCTTTACCCTCGTCATCCTCGACCTCGAAGCGACCGCAGGGAGTGGAGAGTGTCGGGGATCCTTACCGGAACAATGCAAAACGTTATCCGAACAATTGTCGATCCAGTGAGCGATTGCGCATTTCTGAAAACCCTGCAACAGTAGCAGTCAGATAGTCTCTGTTAAGTGCCCGACCATGAACGCCCGGTCCGAAACCAGCAATCCCAGGCTTGACGATGCCGCGCGTGCCGGCTGGCTCTATTATGTCGCCGGCAACACGCAGGACCAGATCGCGACGAAGCTCGGTATCTCGCGCCAGACCGCGCAGCGGCTGGTGTCGCTGGCGATGTCGGAAGGGCTGATCAAGGTCCGGGTCGATCATCCCATCGCCAATTGCCTCGACCTTGCCGCCCGGCTGAAGTCCCGCTTCGCGTTGGATCTGGTCGAGGTGACGCCGAGCGATCCCGATTCCACTTCCTCGACCATCGGGGTCGCCCAGGCCGCGGCGGTGGAAATCGAGAAATGGCTGCGCCGTCCCGAGCCCGTCATCATGGCGATCGGCACCGGGCGCACGCTGAAGGCCGCGATCGAACAGCTGCCGCCGATGGAGTGCCCGCAGCACAAGGTGGTCTCGCTCACCGGCAACATCTCGCCTGACGGTTCGGCCGCCTTCTACAACGTCATCTTTACCATGGCCGACACCATCAAGGCGCGCAGCTTCCCGATGCCGCTGCCGGCGATCGCCTCTTCGCCGGATGAACGGAAAATGCTGCACAGCCAATCGCTTATCCAGCCGACGCTGGCCCTGGCGGCGCAGGCCGACGTCACCTTTGTCGGCGTCGGCGATCTCGGCCCGCAGGCGCCGCTGCTGGAGGACGGCTTCATCACCGAGGCCGACCTCAAGGCGCTGCAGAAGGCCGGCGCCGTCGGTGAGATCGTCGGCTGGGCCTTCGATCGCGACGGCCGCCTGATCGACGGCATCACCAATGATCGCGTCGCCTCCGCGCCGCTGCCGTCGAGGGAGCGTTCGCTGGTGGTGGCACTCGCCATGGGCGAACGCAAGCTACCCGGCATTCTCGCGGCAGTGACGCGGCGGCTGGTCAACGGCCTGATCACTGACGAGCGCACCGCGGAAAGCCTGCTGGCGGCGGCAGTCTAGGCGCTGATCCCTTCTCCCCCACGGGAGAAGGTGGCTCGGCGCGCAGCGCCGAGACGGATGAGGGGTGCTGGAAGAAACGAGACGTTTCAGGTTCCGGGCCTTCACCGCAAATCACGTTGGCCGCGCTCCGTCCAACCCCCCCCTCATCCGACCTCGCCTGTGGCTCGGCCTCCTTCTCCCGCAAGCGGGAGAAGGAAGAGGCTCCGGATTCCGGCTTGACATAAATCCCGAAGAGTGAATAATTGCTCACAGCTAAGGCAAATGCTCACTTTGGCTATTTGGGAGGAAATCGATGAACCTGCGCACCCTCGTCCTGGGGCTGTGTTCGGCAAGCGCTTTTGCGTTCGCCGCGCATGCCGAGACGATCACCATCGCCACCGTCAACAATGGCGACATGATCCGCATGCAGAAACTGACGGAGGACTTCACCAAGAAGAACCCCGACATCCAGCTCAACTGGGTCACACTGGAAGAGAACGTGCTGCGTGAACGCGTCACCACCGACATCGCCACCAAGGGCGGCCAGTATGACGTGATGACCATCGGCACCTATGAAGTGCCGATCTGGGCGAAGCAGAACTGGCTGCTGCCGCTCGACAATCTCG
This sequence comes from Mesorhizobium loti, assembly GCF_002858745.1. Lineage (GTDB taxonomy): Bacteria > Pseudomonadota > Alphaproteobacteria > Rhizobiales > Rhizobiaceae > Mesorhizobium > Mesorhizobium loti_F. Next base: position 323,651 of record NZ_PJRO01000005.1, read on the forward strand.
GCGCCGACTACGACCAGAAAGACATCATCCCGGCCATCGCCGGCGGCTTGACCGTCGACGGCAAGCTTTATGCCGCACCCTTCTACGGCGAGAGCTCCTTCGTCATGTACCGCAAGGACCTGATCGAGAAGGCCGGCCTCAAGATGCCCGATGCGCCGACCTGGACCTTCATCAAGGAAGCCGCCGATAAGATGACCGACAAGGCCAATGGCGTGAACGGCGTCTGCCTGCGCGGCAAGGCCGGCTGGGGCGAGAACATGGCCTTCCTGACCGCCATGTCGAACTCCTTCGGCGCGCGCTGGTTCGACGAGAAGTGGAACCCGCAGTTCGATCAGCCGGAATGGAAGAACACGCTGCAGTTCTATGTCGACCTGATGAAGGCCGATGGCCCGGACGGTGCTTCGTCCAACGGCTTCAACGAGAACCTCGCGCTGTTCCAGCAGGGCAAATGCGGCATGTGGATCGACGCCACCGTGGCGGCTTCCTTCGTGTCGGATCCCAAGAACTCTAAGGTCGCCGACAAAGTCGGCTATGCGCTGGCGCCCGACAACGGCCTTGGCAAGCGGGGCAACTGGCTGTGGGCCTGGTCGCTCGGCATTCCGGCCGGCACGCAGAAGGCGGCATCAGCCGAGAAGTTCGTCGCCTGGGCAACCGGCAAGGGCTATCTCGATCTCGTCGCGCAAAAGGAAGGCTGGGCCAACGTGCCGCCCGGCACCCGCAGTTCGCTCTACGCCAATGCCGAATATGACAAGGCGGCGCCTTTCGCCAAGATGACGCTGGACTCCATCAACTCCGCCGACCCGACCAAGCCGACGGTCAAGCCGGTGCCTTATGTCGGCGTGCAGTTCGTGGCGATCCCTGAATTCCAGGGTCTCGGCACCACGGTCGGCCAGCTCTTCTCGGCAGCACTTGCCGGCCAGATGTCGGTCGACGATGCGCTGAAGCAGGCACAGGATGCCGCCAAGGCTGCGATGACCGAAGGCGGTTACATCCAGTAAGGGCATCCTCTGCCCAAGGGCTCCTCCCGGTGTCCAAGGCATCTTCGGATGCCGAGGACATCCTGGTGCCTTGGCCGTCCGGGTCTTCCCGGTCCGGGCGGCCACTTTGAAAAAGATGCGGTAATCTGTTCCCTCTCACCCGGCCGTTGCGCGGCTGGGATATCGAAAGGCTAGCCGCCGTCCCGGCGGCGATAGCCAGGTTACGGCTCTTGGGAACCGGTGGAGGAGACCATGGCAACCAAACAGACCCGTACGCTCGCGCGTTTCATGGCGGCCCCTTCGGTGCTGCTCCTGCTGATCTGGATGGCGGTGCCGCTGGCGATCACGCTGTGGTTCTCCTTCCAGCAATACAACCCGCTGAACCCGATCCGTGACGGCTTCGTCGGCTTCTCGAACTACGCGCTGTTCTTCAACAACCCAGCCTTCATCACCGCCATCATCAACACGCTGATCCTGGTGGTCGCGGTACTCGCCATCACCATCATCGGCGGCATCCTGCTGGCACTGCTGCTCGACCAGCCGATGTGGGGGCAAGGTCTCGTGCGCATCCTGGTGATCTCGCCCTTCTTCGTCATGCCGCCGGTGGCGGCACTGGTGTGGAAGAACATGATCATGCATCCGGGCTATGGCGTGTTCGCCGACATCGCGCGGTTCTTCGGGGCGCAGCCGATAGACTGGTTCGCGCAATACCCGCTGTTCTCGATCATCCTGATCGTCGCCTGGCAGTGGCTGCCTTTCGCCACGCTGATCCTGCTCACCTCGCTGCAATCGCTCGACGGCGAGCAGAAGGAAGCGGCTGAAATGGACGGCGCCGGCATTCTCTCGCGCTTCTGGTACCTGACGCTGCCGCACCTCTCGCGCGCCATCACCGTCGTGGTGCTGATCCAGACGATCTTCCTGCTTTCGGTCTATGCCGAGATTCTCGTCACCACCAATGGCGGGCCGGGCTATGCGTCCACCAACCTGCCGTTCCTCGTCTACCAGAAGGCCCTGCTCGAATACAAAATCGGCCAGGCGTCTGCCGGCGGCATCATCGCCGTCATCCTTGCCAACATCGTTGCCTTCTTCGCCATGCGCGCCGTCGGCAAGAACCTGGACAAGTAGGAGGCTGCAATGGCACGCTCAGTCACCAACCGGCACAAGACGATCGCAACGATTGCGGCCTGGGTGGTCGCACTCGTGATCTTCTTCCCGATCCTCTACACCATCATCACCTCCTTCAAGTCGGAGCAGGAGGCGATCCAGGGCTTCAGCCTGATCCCGTCGGGCACGCTGGAGAGCTATTCGGAAGTCCAGTCGCAGTACAATTACTTCAAGCCCTTCATGAACTCGGTGATCCTGTCGCTGGGCTCGACGGTGCTGGCCCTGGTGGTCGCGATCCCTGCCGCCTGGTCGATGGCGTTCTCGCCCACCAAGCGCACCAAGGACGTCTTGATGTGGATGCTGTCCACCAAGATGATGCCGGCGGTGGCGGTGCTGTTTCCGATCTACTTGATCTTCCGCAACCTTGGCCTGCTCGACAGCCGCATCGGCATGACCGTGATGCTGATGTTGATCAACCTGCCGATCGTCATCTGGATGCTCTACACCTATTTCCGCGAGATCCCGGGCGAGATCCTGGAGGCCGCGCGCATGGACGGCGCCACGCTGTGGGGCGAGATCATCTATGTGCTGACGCCGATGGCGGTGCCGGGCATCGCCTCCACCATGCTGCTCAACATCATCCTGGCCTGGAACGAGGCGTTCTGGACCATCCGGCTCACCACCACCAACGCTGCCCCGCTGACCGCCTTCATCTCGTCCTTCTCCAGTCCGCAAGGGCTGTTCTGGGCGAAACTTTCGGCAGCGTCGACGCTGGCCATCGCACCGATCCTGATCATGGGCTGGTTCAGTCAGAAACAGCTGGTGCGCGGCCTGACCTTCGGCGCCGTAAAGTAGATACCCGGCCAAAGCCCTCGGAGGGAACCATGGGAAAAATCACACTCAAGAACGTGTCCAAGTCCTTCGGGTCGACGTCGATCATCCCCAACATCGACCTCGACATAGAGGAGGGCGAGTTCGTCGTGTTCGTTGGGCCGTCCGGCTGCGGCAAGTCCACGCTGCTTCGCCTCATTGCCGGGCTGGAGGACACCAGCGGCGGCACCATCTCCATCGACGGCCGCGACGTCACCGATGAGGCGCCGGCCAAGCGCAAGCTGGCCATGGTGTTCCAGTCCTACGCGCTCTATCCGCACATGACGGTGGCCAAGAACATCGCCTTCCCGCTCAAGATGGCCGGCGAAAGCCAGCAGGTGATCGACAAGAAGGTGGCCGACGCCGCCCGCGTGCTGAACCTGACCAACTATCTCGACCGCCGTCCCGGCCAGCTCTCCGGCGGTCAGCGCCAGCGCGTCGCCATCGGCCGCGCCATCGTGCGCCAGCCCTCGGCCTTCCTGTTCGACGAACCGCTGTCGAACCTCGATGCAGCGCTGCGCGGCACCATGCGGCTGGAGATTTCGGAGCTGCACAATCAACTGAAGACGACCATGATCTACGTCACCCATGACCAGGTCGAGGCCATGACCATGGCCGACAAGATCGTGGTGTTGAATGCCGGCAACATCGAGCAGGTCGGTTCACCGCTTGACCTCTACCGCAGCCCGAAGAACCTGTTCGTCGCCGGCTTCATCGGTTCACCCAAGATGAACCTCATCGAGGGGCCGTCCGCGGCCAAGCACGATGCCGCCACCATCGGCATCCGGCCCGAACATCTCAAGATAGCCTCCAACAGCGGCGAATGGCGCGGCAAGGTCGGCGTTGCCGAACATCTCGGCGCCGACACCTTCCTGCATGTCCATACCGACGATGTCGGCACCATCAACGTTCGTGCCGACGGCGAGATTGGCGTGCGCCATGGCGACATCGTCTACCTGACGCCGGACCCGGCCAAGCTGCATCGCTTCGACGCCGACGGAAAGGCGATCTGAGGCGACCATGCGCTTCGTCAATCCGATTGTTTTCGCCAGGGACATTGGCGTCGCGAAGGCGTTCTATCGCGATGTCCTCGGTCTGGCGGTCAAGGCCGATCACGGCGCGATCGTCATTTTCGAAGGGCATTTCGCCATCCACGATGCGACGGCGTTGATCGAAACCGTGTGGGGAGTGGCAGCTCCTCGAAGACCCGAACCGCTGGGGCAACCCAACCTGCTGCTCTATTTCGAAGATGACGACATCGACGCCTGTTTTGCGAAGCTGAGCGGCAAGGTCGACCTCATCCATCCGATCATGAAGCAGGCGTGGGGCCAGCGCGTATTCCGGTTCTACGACCCCGATCGCCATGCGGTCGAGATCGGCGAACCGCTAGCCGAGGACAAGGACTTATGACGACCGTGGCTTTCCGTAAGAGTGTAACCCGATGAGGCGCCTTGAAGGCAAATCCGCCATCGTGACCGGGTCAGCCCGCGGCATCGGCCGTGCCTTCGCCGAAGCCTATATACGCGAGGGGGCGACGGTGGCGATCGCCGACATCAACCTGGAGGCGGCTGAAAGGACCGCGGCCGAGATCGGGCCGGGTGCCTATGCGGTGCCTCTCGACGTCACCGACCAGGCCTCGATCGATGTCGCGATAACCGCGGTCGAGAAGAAGGCGGGCGGGCTCGACATCCTCATCAACAACGCCGCCCTGTTCGATGCGGCACCCATCGTCGAAATCAGCCGCGCCAGCTACGACCGGCTGTTCACGGTCAATGTCGCCGGCACGCTGTTCATGCTGCAGGCGGCGGCGAAGTCGATGATCGCCAGGGGCAAGGGCGGCAGGATCATCAACATGGCAAGTCAGGCTGGCCGTCGCGGCGAGGCGCTGGTCGGCGTCTATTGCGCCACCAAGGCGGCCGTCATCTCGCTGACCCAGTCGGCCGGGCTCGACCTCATCAAGCACCGCATCAACGTCAATGCCATCGCGCCCGGCGTGGTCGACGGCGAGCACTGGGACCATGTCGATGCCCTGTTCGCCAGATACGAGAACCGGCCGCTCGGCGAGAAGAAGAGACTGGTCGGCGAGAGCGTGCCTTACGGGCGCATGGGCCGAGCGGAAGACCTGACCGGCATGGCGGTGTTCCTGGCCAGCAGCGAGGCCGAATACATCGTCGCCCAGACCTACAACGTCGATGGCGGCCAGTGGATGAGTTGAACTTGCCTTCTCCCCTTGTGGGAGAAGGTGGCCGAGCCCGGCGGCGTAGCCGCCGTAAGCGAGGTCGGATGAAGGGTGTTGGCAGGATCGCCAGCGTTCAGTTTCTTCCTGCACCCCTCATCCGTCTCGGCGCGGCGCGCCGATCCACCTTCTCCCACAAGGGGAGAAGGAGATGTGCCCTACGAAAGGCGTTTTGACATGACGACAAAACTCTCGCTCGCCACTCTGGACAAGCTGCCCGTGAAGGTGGCCGTCCCCGCTTACCGGCGCGAAAGCCTCAAGGCCGGCATCCTGCATTTCGGCGTCGGCAATTTCCACCGCGCCCATCAGGCTGTCTATCTCGACGACCTGTTCAATCTGGGCGAGGGGCATGACTGGGCGCTCATCGGCGCCGGCGTGTTCGAGGGCGAGAAAGCCGGTCGCGCCATGCTGGCCGGGCAGGACTGGCTGACCACCGTGGTCGAGCAGGACGAAGGCCATATGGTCTCCCGGGTGACGGGCGCGATGATCGATTTCCTGGTGCCGGGCGAGACGGCGGCGATCATCGACAGGCTGGCCGATCCGGCAATCCGCATTGTCTCGCTGACCATCACCGAAGGCGGCTATTTCATCGATCCGGCCTCGGGTTATTTCAATCCGGAACATCCCGACATCATTGCCGACGCCAATGATCCGGACCATCCGAAGACGGTGTTCGGCCTGATGCTTGCCGGGCTCGTGCGCCGGCGCGACGCGAGCGTCCAGCCCTTCACGGTGATGTCCTGCGATAACATCCCCCACAATGGCCGTGTCACCTCCGACGGCGTCATCGGCCTCGCCCGCCTGTTCGACCGCGACCTCGCCGAATGGGTCGCCGGCAACGTCGCCTTTCCGAACGGCATGGTCGACCGCATCACGCCCGCCACCACCGACCGCGAGCGCGGCATCCTGGCGGCGGATTTCGGCGTCGACGACAACTGGCCGGTGTTCTGCGAACCGTTCCGGCAGTGGGTGCTGGAGGACAAGTTCCCGGCCGGCCGACCGGCGCTGGAAAAGGTCGGTGTGCAATTCGTGCCGGACGTCTCGCCCTATGAGCTGATGAAGATCCGCATCCTCAATGGCGGCCATGCCACCATCGCCTATCCGGCCGGGCTGATGGATATCCACTTCGTGCATGAGGCGATGCAGGAGCCGCTGGTGCGCGGCTTTCTCGCCAGGCTCGAGCATGACGAGATCATCCCGACCGTGCCGCCGGTGCCCAATACCGACCTCGAGGACTATTACCAGCTGATCGAGCGCCGCTTCTCCAACCCCAAGATCGGCGACACGGTGCGCCGGCTTTGCCTCGACGGCTCCAACCGGCAGCCGAAATTCATCATCCCCACCATCGCGGACCGCCTGAAGGCTGGCGCCGGTGTCGCAGGCCTCGCGCTCGAATCCGCCTTCTGGTGCCGCTACTGCTTCGGCACCACCGATTCCGGCGCAGTCATCGAACCCAACGATCCCAGTTGGGAGCGCATGCAAGCGACCGCACGGATCGCCAAGGCCGACCCTTCGGCCTGGCTCGCCATGGAGGATATCTACGGCGAAGTCGGCCGCTCGCCGGCCTTTGTCGCCGCTTTCTCCCATGCACTGAAGACGGTCTGGGACGTCGGCGCGCGCGAGACGTTGACGCGTTATCTCGCCAGCCGGCTCTGAGCCAGTCGTCCCCTCATGCAGACGGTAGCGCCGGGCAAAACGCGCATATAGAGTGCGCGTCATGCTGCGCGCTGATGCTCGATTTCTGCCCCCCTTGTCACAGCCGGAATGGGCTTGCGGCCCCTTTGGGACATCGGCCCTGACGGCCGCACCACAGGTCCAGCCGCGCTGATGGCGCCGGTGCTTGCCGCCATCGATGTCGGCACCGGCAGCGCACGTGCCGGCCTGTTCGACCGCCATGGCCAACTTCTCGCCCGCGCCGAGCGGCCGATTGCCATGAACCAGGCCAGCGCTGGCCACTACGAACAGGATTCGGAAAACATCTGGGCCGCTGCCTGCGAGGCGATGCGGGATGCCCGTGAAACCGCCGGCGTCGCGGCGGAAGACGTCGCCGGTATTTCGTTCGATGCCACCTGCTCCAACGTTTTTCGCGGCCGCAATGGCGAGCAGGTCGGCGTTTCAAAGGCAGGCCGCGAGCGCTGGGACACCATCGTCTGGATGGACCATCGCGCCTTGGCCGAGGCCGACGAATGCACGGCCACCGGTCACCGCGTGCTCGGCCATGTCGGCGGTGTCATGTCGCCGGAAATGGCGACGCCGAAGCTGATGTGGGTGAAGCGGCATCTGCCGGATGCCTGGGCGCGCACCGGCCAGCTTTTCGATCTCGCCGATTTCCTCACCTACAGGGCCTGCGGTTCGCTCGCCCGCTCGCAGTGCACGCTCACCGCCAAATGGACTTTTCTTGCCCATGAGCAATCGGGCTGGCGTCCAGATTTCTTCGAAGCTGTGGGCTTGGCCGATATCTTCGAGCACGGTTCCCTGCCGGATCGCCCCAGCCCGGTCGGCAGCGATCTCGGTCCGTTGACGAAAGAGGCTGCGGCCGCGCTCGGCCTCACCACGGACTGCCGTGTCGGCGCCGGCCTCATCGACGCCTTCGCCGGAGCGCTCGGCGTCATCGGTGGCCTCGGCGACGTCGACCGGCATCTGGCGCTGATCGCCGGCACGTCGAGTTGTGTCATGGCGATGTCTTCCGAGCCACGCGCTTTCGCCGGCATGTGGGGGCCCTATTTCGGCGCCCCCCTGCCGGGCCTCTGGCTGAGCGAAGGGGGGCAGTCGGCCACTGGCGCGTTGCTCGATCACATCATTCGCTGGCATGGCCGCGAGCCCGATGCCGCCACCCACAGGCGCATCGTCGAACGTGTCATGGCGCTGCGCGCCGAAGAGGGGTTGGATCTCGCCTCACGGCTGCACGTGCTGCCGGACTTCCACGGCAACCGCACACCCATGGCCGACCCGCACGCACTGGGCGTCATCAGCGGGCTGACACTGGACTCCTCCTTCGACAGCCTGGCCCGGCTCTACTGGCGCACTGCCGTCGCCATCGCGCTGGGCGTGCGCCATGTGCTCGAAGCCCTCAACGCCAATGGCTATGTCATCGACACGCTGCATGTCACCGGCGGCCATACCCGCAACCCGCTGCTGATGGAACTCTACGCCGATGCCACCGGCTGCACGGTGCTGGAATCGGAAAGCGGCGATGCAGTGCTGCTCGGCACAGCGATGTCGGCAGCGGCTGCAGCCGGACTTCATCCGAGCCTGGCCGACGCCTGTGCCGCCATGCGCCAGCCTGGCCGGGAGCGGCGGCCGAACCCAGCCGCGCAAGACCGCTTCGACCGCGACTATCGCGTGTTCCTTGAGATGCACCGTCAGCGCCAGGCGCTCGACGCCCTGCAGTGAACAACGGCGCTTCACTGGAGCGTTTCCATGAAATGGAAACGCTCCAGCTCTTGGTTTTCACACAATTCCGGACGCGAAACCGCTACACGCTTTTGCTGGAATGGCTCGCACCGACTCATAAAGCGCATCCAGATTTTGGCTGAAGCGAGTTTGGCGAGAGCAAGGTCGTTTTCGTTTCAACGGCAACCAGATGTTCCTGATCGTCGACCGGTTCCGCACCGGCTACGTCACCATGGATCATGGTGCGCGAGCACGACGCCGATCCCGAAAAGCTCGACGGCTACGCCTGATGCGCCGAAGCCCCCTATGCTCCAACGATTTCGCTGATCTGCACGATGGGCGCGATGTCGGTATAGTTGGCGACGTCCGCGGCGATCTCCGCGCGGTGGGGACCTAGCGCCCCCTGGAATGTTTCCAGGCTCGGCGAGTAAACGTGGCACGCCGCGACGAACTTCGGCGCACTTCCAGGTTCGCGACCCGCAAGGCCCTTATCGATCTCGTAGCGCAGGCAGGCATCGCCGAGCCGTTCCTGGATCAGTGGCATGTGGCGGGTGCGGTAGTAGTCGTGATCGAACTTCGAGCCGCCGTCGGCCGGATAGTAGACGCTCATCTTGATCATGGTCGGGCTCCTGCTTGAACGCCGCTTCGAGCATGAGACGGGCCTTCCTAGCTCACCGACTCGCACAGCGCATTCAGATTTTGGCTGAAGGAGTTTGACGAGAGCAAGGTCGTTTTCGCTGTGCTTTTCGAAGCGGGCGGCGACGGCATTTTATGAGTGCGTGACCGCGAACGCGCTGCCACGCTCACCAGCCGTGCCGGCCAGCCGTGAGACGGCTTCATCCGATGCCATGGTCCATTGCCCCTGGCTGGACTTGAGGGTGACGGAACCATCCTGCGCTTCCCGCTTGCCGAGAACCGCGACGACCGGGATCAAAAGCTCATGACTGCTGACGATACGCCGCGACAGTGTCTCCGCCTGATCGAAAAGCCGTAGCCGCAGCCCGGCGGCGACGAGGCGTTGCTGGAAGTTCCTTGCAGCACCGTGCTGGTCTTCGGCCACGGGCAGGATCGCGATCTGGACTGGCGCCAGCCAGAACGGCAGCTTGCCCTGATGATGTTCGAGTAGGATGCCGATCATGCGGCCCATCGAGCCGAACACGGCATGGTGCAGCATCACCGGCACTGCGCGGTTTCCGCTGGCGTCGATAAAGGAAGCGTCGAGCCGGGCTGGCAGCACGAAGTCGAGCTGGATGGTGCCGCATTGCCATGAGCGCCGCTGCCGGTCGCGCAGCGCGAACTCCAGCTTTGGTCCATAGAAGGCGCCTTCGCCCGGTTGCAGGACGGGCTCAAGACCGGCCGCTTGTGCGGCGGCCAGCAACTGCGCCTCAGCCAGGTCCCAATCCGCCTCCGATCCGGCACGCTTTTCGGGGCGCAGCGAGAGCGCGACTTCGAAATCATCGAAGCCGAGATCGGCGTAAATGGAAGAGAGCAGTATTACGAAACGAGCGACTTCCGGTTCGACCTGCTCCGATTGGCAGATGACATGGGCATCGTCCTGGACGAAGCCTCGTGTCCGCATCAGCCCGTGCATCGAGCCGGAGGGCTCGTCGCGGTGGCATGCCCCGAACTCGCAAAGCCGCATCGGCAGGTCGCGCCAGGAGCGCAGCGAGGCGTTGAAGATCTGGATATGGCACGGGCAGCTCATCGGCTTCAGCGCCATGTCGCGGCCGCCTTCGCGCGGCATCACGAACATGTTGTCGCGGAATTTCTCCCAATGTCCGGATCGTTCCCACAGGCTGCGCGGCAGGAGCTGCGGGGAATGCACCTCCTCATATCCGGATTGCCGCATGCGGCTTCGGATATAGTCCTCCAACTGGCGAAAGAGGTGCCAGCCGGCGGGATGCCAGTAGACCATGCCGGGAGCGTCCTCCTCGAAATGGAAGAGGTCGAGCCGGTTGGCCAGGATACGGTGATCGTCTTGTTCCATGGTTCTGTCCTTGAAAAAAAGCCGGACAGCGAAAGGAACAAAAAAACCCCGCACGATCCGGCGGGGCTGGGGGTCGAGAAGCTGTTGGTTCAGCGCATCAGACGACCGGCCACCGCAAAGCGATGGTCGTCGTGGTCGTGACGGAGGCAAACATCTGTCTCATGGACAGAAGCTATGGGTATAGCTTGGCGCATTGTCAATGTCGGCCGGTTGGGCGGCGCAGAACTGAAGAGGCAAAATGCAGCTTTTGCTGATCACCGGGCCGGCGGGTGTTGGCAAGTCCACGCTCAGTTGGGAGCTAAGCGCACAGCTTGCCACCGCGCAAGTCGCGCACGCGGTTGTGGAAACCGATGAACTCGACAGGGTTTTTCCGCACCCAAAGCGGGAAGAACTCGATCGGCTATGGCCGGGCACCGTTGACGTCAGCAGGGTCAATCTAGCGGCGATCTGGTCGACATACCGAGCCTTGGGGCACACGCGCCTGATCATGTCCGGCGTCATGCTGCACCCGGCCTTCGACAGGCGCTGGATCCTGGCCGCCATACCCGATGCCGAGATCACCGTCGTGCGCCTCGCCGTGAGCGAACCCGCGCTGCTCGCGCGGCTGGCACAGCGCGAGATCGGCTCGGGTGCGCAAGCGCAGGCCGAACGCTCGCTGGGCCAGGCAAGGCGCATGGCCGGCGAAAATACGGAGGGCCTGATCGTCGTGCCGACAGACGACAGGACGCCGGTCGAACTAGCCAGGATCGTTCTGAAGGAAACCGGCTGGCTGGACCGTGGGGGAGTTGAAGTGCCCGGCATGATGATCCGAACTGGTCTTCCAGGAGCCGGTTTCGAGACGCGGGACAGCGCGTCGAATGGCGGTGCTTTGGTGCGTCCTTCGAGGCTCGCCCGGCTGCGGGCTCGCTCCTCAGGATGAGGGCCGTCGCGCAACGACGCCCAAGTTCCGACACGCCTTGGAATTTTCTGGTCTCGAAGTGGCGCAACGGCCCTCATCCTGAGGAGCGAGCCCGCAGCCGGGCGAGCCTCGAAGGACGCACCTGAAATGGCGCTGCTATCACCCGGTCGGCCGCAACTCCTGCTCTCGGCGCGCCGGCTGCGTTCGATGCAGGTAGACGGCGAGTGTGTCCCAGGGCGGCGTGATCGAAAGCTGCACCAGGATGCGGCTGACCTCGCCGCGATGGATCGCCGAATGCAGGGCGACGTGCTGCAGCATTTCGTGGCGTGTCATGGTGCCCTTGTCGCCATCCGTGAAAGTGAAGGCGACCGCTTCGTCGAGCCGGTCGGGAACGACGTCGTTGACATAGTTCTGGTACCATCTGTCCGTCGCCGCCACCGAAGCACGCAGGGCATCGAGCGTCGGCGTCTCCACCGTGTTGTCCGACAGATGGTGATGTCTGGTGCCGCTGAGATGCGCGGCGAAGATCTCGGCCACCACATGATGGTGGCTGACCAGCCGCAGCGTGGTGCGGAGTTCCGCTGCCTGCGCCTGCGGGTCGAGCAGCGCGAGCTTGTCGAACAGGTCGTTGTTTGCCCAGGCCTGGTAGCCATAAAGGGTGCGAAGCATCTCACGCATAACCGAACCTATCCCTGTCGTGAAAATGTGAGTAACGTCTCTATATTTTGGCGAGGGTGTGCAATTGTCTACTCGCATTGCAAAGCGGCAGCCGTCGATGCGCAAGGAGCCGCGACAGGCGCGCTCGCGGGCAACCGTGGACGCGATCATCGAGGCTGGGGCTCGCATTCTGAGCGAGCAGGGCTGGGCCGGTTTCACCACCAACAAGGTGGCCGAGGCGGCCGGTGTCAGTGTCGGTTCGCTCTACCAGTATTTTCCCGACAAGGTCTCGCTGGTAGGGGCGATCCGGCGCCACCATCTGGATGACAGCCTCGCCGCCGTGGGAGCTGCCTTGGCGAAACGGCAGCCTCTCGCCGATTTCGCCGAGATGCTGGTGGCCAATATCGTCGAAGCCCACAGCGTCCATCCCGGCTTGCATCGGGTGCTGTTGGACGAGGCGCCGGGCCTCGAGGCCTACCGCAACCAGAACAGCTTGATCGAACGGCAATATCTCGCGTTCTACACCGAGGCGGTCGCTGCCTATCGGCCGCATGACAAGGCTCCCGCTGTCGTTGGCCTGGTGTTGTCGGATGCCATCGATGGCGTCATCCACAACGCAGCGCGTCGCGGCACGCTGCGTGAACCGCAGATCCGCGACGAACTGGTCAGGATGATCCGTTTGTATCTGGGGGGAGGCTAGGCGGTCGGTCGTATGGCGGTGCTTTAGTGCGTCCTTCGAGGCTTGCCTGCTTGGGTTTTGCCATCTTTCCAATGCCTTGCGGGCTCGCTCCTCAGGATGAGGATCGTTGCGCCGCGACGGCCCTCATCCTGAGGAGCGAGCCCGCAGGCCAGTGAAAAGTAAGTGCGGTTGTAGCCGGGCGAGCCTCGAAGGACGCACCACAAACCTGCCGGTTCAGACCAGCTTGATGATCGCGACGCCGGCGAGAAGCAGTACCACACCCACCAGGCGCAGGCCCGACACCGGCCGCTGCGGCAGGCGGAACCAGCCATAGCGGTCGACGAAGACGCTGGCGACCTGCTGGCCTGCGACGGTAAAGCCGACTGCTGCAGCCGCGCCGATGACAGGGATCGCGGTGAACACCGTGGTGACGTAGATTGCTCCGGCGAAACCACCGAGCCAGCCCCACCAGGGCATGGTCTGCACGCCGCCGAGATTGGGGCTCGGCGTCTTGCGTAGCGTGATCACCACCAGCATCACGGCGGCCATTGCCAGCGTGGCGACGAAGAACGAGATGGCGCCGACAGCGAAAGGCGCGCCGCCGAGATCATGCCGCAGCAATGCGTTGACGGCGCCCTGGACCGGCAGCACCGCACCGGCAACGAGCGCCAGCGCGATCCAGCCCAGCTTGTCGGCCTTGAGGTTGTCCTTGCCACCCTGGCCGAAGACGATCATGGCGACGCCGGCAAGCACGACGAGGGTGCCGACGGCGGCTCCCGCCTGCAGGCCGGTCTGTGCCACGCCGAGCAGGCCGAAACTGTCGAGGGCGAGCGAAGCGAGCATCTGGCCGGCGATGAACAGGCCGACCGAGACGACAGCGCCGAGGCGCGGAAACAGCACGATGGTCGAGACGACATAGATTGCCGAAGCGGTGCCGCCGACAAGATGCCACCATTCGGCCCGGGGCAAGGCGCCGAGTGCGGCGAGCGTGCCGGTGAACAGGGCAATCAGAAGCAGCAGGCCGGTGCCCACCGTGAGCTGCAATGTGGTTGCGGCGAATGGCGAGCCGATGGCTTTCGAGAGCTGCGCATTGGCGCCGGCCTGGACGGCGAGCAGGCCGCCGGCGAACAGGGACAGGGGTACGAACAGGGTCTCCATGGGAGCCTCCTTTTGAAAAGAATGCGAATGATGTTTGGGGGATCAGTGGTGGGCCGGCAGCCGCGGCACGACGAGGCCGCGCAGCACGGCAGGCCGCGCACCGATCGCCATATACCAGCGGGCGAGGTTGGGCGTGGCGTCGAGCGAGAGCCCGAGCTTGGTGAGCCCGGCATGGATCCACGGCCAGGTCATCACGTCTGCGATTCCATAGGTTTCACCGACGATATGGGCGTGGCGCGACAGCTGGCTTTCCAGCACGCGGAGGACGCGGTTTGCCTCTGCCTCGAAGCGGCCGATGACATAGGGGATCTTTTCCGGCGCGAAGATCTTGTAGTTCCAGAGCTGCCCCAGTGTCGGACCGACATGCGCGGCCTGGAACAGCGTCCAGCTCTGCACCTGGAAACGCTCGGTGTCCGAAGCCGGCACGAGCACGCCGGAGCGTTCGGCCAGATAGTGCAGGATCGCGCCGGATTCGAAGATGGTGCGCCCCCTGTCCGGATCGACGATGACCGGGATCTTGTTGTTGGGGTTGAGCGCCAGGAACTCCGGCGTCCTCTGTTCGCCGGCCTCGATGTCGACGATCTGGACATCGTAAGGCAGCCCGGTTTCCTCGAGCATGATCGAGGCCTTGTGGCCGTTCGGCGTCTGGTAGGTATAGAGCTGGATGGGGGTCATCTGGTGGTCTCCTTCGACCGGTCCGTCCGATCGTTGGATATTAGGTAGACTGTGCTGTTGTGCAGTTCGATCTGTCTGTTCGCCAAATTGATCTGCAAAAATGCACATGATCTGATGCGGCGATGGCGAGGAATGCCTTGAATTCAGCATCGGCCGACGGCCGCACCGAAGACAGGGAAAGGGCTCTGCGGAAACGCTCGCCTGCTGCACGATCCTGCGTTAGGTTCGTGCAATCATGCACAGCAATTATCGCATAGACTGGGAAGATCTTCGTTTCGTCCTGGCGGTGGCGGAGACAAGCTCGCTCGCCGCCGCGGCACGCTCGCTCGGTGTCAACCACACCACCGTGTTGCGGCGGGTCGGCGCCTTCGAGCAGAAGCTTGGCGTGCGTCTGTTCGACCGGCTGCCGACCGGCTACACGCTGACGGCGGGCGGCGAGGAACTGCTCGCCGTTTCGCGGCAGATGGCGGAAACCGTCACCGAGCTCGAACGCCGCCTGACCGGACAGGACCTGCGTCTCGAAGGCAGCCTGCGCATCACCACCACCGACACGCTGATGGCGTCGGTGCTGCCGTCTGTGCTGGCCGCTTTCCGCGAGCGCCATCCCGGCGTGCTGCTGGAAGTGGCCACGGCGAATGCCTTTGCCAACCTCACCCACCGCGATGCCGACGTCGCCGTGCGCCCGGCCATGGATCCGCCGGAGACATTGGTCGGCCGCCGCATTTCCGGCATCGCATTCGCGGTCTACGCAGCCCCGTCCTATCTCCAGGAGCGTGGGCTCGAACCCAGCCATGAGCTTGCGGTAACCGAGGAACGTTGGATCGGCCTCAGCGATGCGCTGGCCGGCTCCAGCGTCGCCCGCTGGATGCGCGCCTCGTTGCCGGGTTCAGCCTCGGTGCTGCGTTGCGACTCGCTGGTTGCTGCCCGCGAGGCAGCGGTTGCCGGCCTCGGCCTTGCCGGCCTGCCTTGTTATCTCGGCGAGCGGACGCCTGGCCTCGTGCGCATCGGTTCCCCGGTCTCTGAGATGGCAACCGCGCTGTGGATCCTTACCCATGAGGATCTGCGCCGCACCGCCCGCGTCAGCGCCTTCACCGAATTCGCCGGCCAGGCCCTGGCGAAACATCGCCCGCTGTTCGAGGCAAGCCGGGAAGAGTGAGGAGACTCTCGGTTCCCGTTTGCACGCAAAAATATCCCGCCCAACTGGAGCCGGGCGGGTGGCCGTTGGGGCCGGAATGTGACATCGGGCGGCCGAAGCAGATGCATTGGCAGCCCTCTTGTTTCATCGGACTAAGGGTCCGATGAAACAAGGTCCGGATTCTGATATTTTTCTGAAATTTGCGGTCTGAGGCTGGCGCATGGTTTGGCCAGCTGAAGGCCCGCGCCGGCCGCTGGTTTGCCGTGTCCCTATGATCCAACAGTGACCACGAAGTGCTTCGTCACCGGTTCGATGATCTTCCAGGTTCCCTTGAAGTCGGCTTCGACAACAAACGCATCGCCTGGGCCAACTTCAACGGGATCACCACCGTCCGGAGTAATGATGATACGGCCAGCGATCATGTGGACGAATTCATAGTCGGTGTAGGTCGCGTGATAGGTGCCTGGGGTCGCTTGCCATGTCCCTGACAGAACCTTGCCGTCCTCGGTGGTGTGCTGGACCGCGGTCTTCATCGTTGGCTTTCCTTCGACCACCTCCCAGCCCGGCAAGTCGTTGGAATCGGCGTTGTCCACCTTGCCGAACTTGATAAGCGTCTTGCGTGTCACGGTGAACCTCTCCCAATTGGATTTGCGGGCAGAGTGCCCGACAGTTCGAATATCCGATGCGTCAAGGTCCGGCAACTTCGTTTCCTGCTGGTAATCGAACCTGGCACGGTTCAGGAATGATCCTGGCTATCTGCCCCGGGTTTTCGTTGCCGCTAAAGACGCAAAAGTGCCCGCCCCGGCGAACCGGAGCGGACAATGGTGACTTGTTTGTCAGAACTTCACGTTCAGATCGGCCCGGACACCGTGGTCGCTCGCCCTGGAACCAACCTGGCCATGATAGGAAACGCCGAGCGTTGCAGCAGGGGTGATGGCGAAGTCGAGGCCTGCTTCGAGCACGGCGGCGTCCCTTGTGATCGGAGCACCGGTGATCGAGAAGGCATTGGAGCCGGTGAAGGCCTGGCTGACCGTCGGCGTGACATCGCCATAGGCATGGCGCCAGCCGATCATGCCGCGAACTGTAGCCTTGGCCGAACCGAGGTCGAAATCGGTCGAAGCTCGGATGCCGAGCGTGGTGAAGGTGTTGTCGTTGGAGCCGCTGTAGACGGTCAACGCCGCCGCGCCGCCTTTCTCGTTGAAGCCGTTGGTGTGAACGTTGATATAGGCCAGGTTGGCGAACGGCTCGAAGGCGAGATTGCCTGCCTTGATAGTGTAACCCAGTTCACCGAACACTTGCGTGGTGCCGGCGCGGTAGTCGCCGGTCAGGCTGTCGGTGAAGCCGGGGAAGGCGACCTGCCGGCTGCTCTCGATCTCGCTCCATGTGTAGGCTAGGCCTGAGCGCAGGGCGAGCGCACCCCATTGCGTGCCGCCATAGATGCCGAGGTGGTAGTTGTCGGTGGAAGCGGAAGAGCGCCTGTCATCGACCTTGAGCGAGGAATGGCCGTAGCCGGCGAGGAAGCCGAGGCGGACATCGTCGGTGACAAGTCCGTCGACGCCGGTGACGAAGCCTCCGGTGGAACGCGACAGCTTGGCGGCGTTGCCGTCGCTGCCGAAGTGACCCCAGGACCCGAACACCGAACCCCAGGCGCCATAGAGCTCGGAGGCAACGGAAGCCGTGGTCATTGCCTTGGCATCGTCGCCATACCCCATCAGCGGCAATGGCTCGGCCCCCACGGTCTCGAAGGCTGAGCGCAGCCGGTCATTGATGGCATCGCGTGTGAAGCGGCTGTCTTCGAGTAAGCCGGTCACTGTCGAGGCGTTGATCTCGCCCGACAGGCCATCAAAGGCGGCACGCGCCTCATCGGCCGATAGCACCAGCAGCTTGTTGTAGAGTTTCAGCGGCGTGCCGCTTTGCTGCAACGTATCCAGCGCACCTGCCGTCTGCTTCTGGTTTTCGGTATTGGCGACCGTGGCGAACAGCGGCTTCTTGCCCGGCTCTTCTGGCTTGCCGGGTTCCTCCGGTATTGTGCTTTTGACTGCAATCTTCAGATCAACCGCATTCGCGCTCTGGATGAGGCTGGCATCGAGGAACGCCGAACGGGTCACAACTGCCGGATCGAAGCCGCCGGCGACACCGCCGGCTGCTGTCAGGATCGTATAAGTCTGGCTCGCCTTATAGCTGGTCTGCGCATCCAGCGCCGTCACGGCGACTTTGCCGCCGCCGAGCGTGGCCTTGCCGCCTGCGGTGATACGGTCGCCAGTGCCGTTGCCGGCGATCTCGACATCGTAGGTCGAGCCGAGAGCGAACGACACATCGCCCGCTATGTTCAATGTACCGATCGAATTGCCCGGTGCCACCACACCGCCATTGGCGACACTCAGGCCGCTGATCGTGCCGTTGCCCTGCAGGCGGCCGCCACTGAGCACCTCGACCGTGCCGCCCAATTTACCGTCGATGGAAAGGATGCCTTGCCTGATCGCGGCGCCGCCGGCAAAGCCGGAACTGTCGCCGGTCAGTTTCAGTGTGCCGAGATCGGTCTTGATCAGCCGGGAATTGCCTTGCAGTGCTGCACTGATGGTCGCGGTGTAGCCGGCGCCTTCGCTGGTGCCGTCGCCGACGCGGATGATGGTGCCGGATGCACCGGTCAGCGTCAGCGTATCGCCGGCGATGACATAGCCGTTGTCGGCGAACTGCATGCCGCTGACTGTCACCGCTGCGGCACCGGAATTGTCCACGGTCACGGTGCCGGCTGCGCCCTGGAAGACGGTGAAATTGCCGTTGGCCCATGGCGCGTTCGCCGCACCGTCTGCCGTCGTCCAGTTGTTGTTCGCAACGTCGTTGCGCCAGCTGCCGGCGCCGCCGACGACCCGGCCATTGTTGCCGGGGTTGGATTGCGGATTGATCGGGTCCCAGAAGCTGAAATTGAGCCCAGTGGTGTTGACGAGGTTGATCTGCTTGTCGACCGCGGTCTGCACGAACACCGTTCCCGCCGGCGTGCCGACCGGCAGGCTGGTGATGTCCAGCCCATTGTCGGTCAGCGTGCCGCCATAGCTGGCGATGCGATAGACGCCGGCATCGAAGGCGCCCCCGGGAGCCAGGGTGACGTTCAGCTTGCCATCAAGGATGAGGTTGCCGCCGACCTTGACGAGGTCGTTCAGCGCACCGCCGGCCACATTGACCTGGCCGAAGCCGTAATCGAGCTTGCTGGCCTCGTTGAGGAACAAATTGCCGTTGATGGTCAGCGTGCCGGGAACTGAGCCGGCATTGCCGGGCGCCAGGGTGGCGAGGTCGATGATGGTCACATCGCCACCGATCGTGCCGCTGCCGCCGAGCGTGGAATTGGGCAGGACGAGGGTCGGGCCGGTTGCCGCCGTCTGGTCGCCATTGATGAGCAGGCTGCCGTTGCTGACCGCAGTGGCGCCCTTGTAGCTGTTGGCGCCGGTCAGCATGGTGATGCCGCTGCCGACCTGCAGCACGGCACCGGTACCGGAGATGGTGCCGGCGAGGGTGAGCACGTCGGAGCGGTTGAAAGCCAGGGTGCCGCCATTGTTGACGACATTGCCGGCGATGGAGCCGGATGTACCGCCATTGCCGATCCGCAATGTGCCCTGGTTGATCGTCGTGCCACCGCTGTAGCCGTTTGCGCCGGCCAGCGTCAGCGCGCCGGCGCCGGACTTGCTCAGACCACCGGGCCCATTGAGCGCCTGCGAAACCGTGAAATTGTTGCTGGCATCGAGGACGTTGAAGCCGCCGCCATTGGCACCCAGGATGATGGTGCGCGCCGTGGAGGAAAACGTATTGCCTCCCACCTGCAGCACGCCGCCATTGAAGGTCAGGTCTCCTGTACCGAGATTGTTGTCGGCCAGTGCGGACACTGTCCCGCCAGCGATAGTGGTGCCGCCCGAATAGGCATTGGCGTTAGCTAGGACCAGCGTGCCCGTGCCGGTCTTGGTCAGGCGCCCGACGCCCGAAATGACACCGGAGAGCCCGGACGTCGCGCCGTCGGTTTCTATCGTGCCGTCTGCCGCGAGATTAATCGGGCGCGTGCTGGCGGCGGCCGCAGTCATGCGCAGCGTGCCGCCATTGAAGGTCAGTGTGGCGGAAGGATCGCCGAGCTGGGTGTCGGTGGAAATCGAC
This sequence comes from Mesorhizobium loti, assembly GCF_002858745.1. Lineage (GTDB taxonomy): Bacteria > Pseudomonadota > Alphaproteobacteria > Rhizobiales > Rhizobiaceae > Mesorhizobium > Mesorhizobium loti_F. The sequence continues at coordinate 343,560 of NZ_PJRO01000005.1, forward strand.
AACGTGCCCTGGCTGATCGTCCACGGCGTGACGGCGCCGGTCGAGCCGGTCAGCGTCCAGGTGCCGGTGCCGGTTTTCTCGAACTTGTCGAAGTTCCGGTACTGCGCTGCGGGTCCGATGGCGGAGACGTCGAAGGTGCTGTCGGCGCTGCCGCCCAGCCGCAAAATATCGTTGGCCAAGGCGCCGGCGAGAACGTTGCCGATGATTGTGGAGCCGGCTCGAAGCTCCAGGGAAGCCCTGCCGGATGTTCCGCCGAGAACGATGGCATTGGCCGAGCCGGCGCCAGCCTGGATGGTGCCGCTGTTGATGATCGAGCCAACCGAGGATGCGCCCACACCACGGATTGCGGCGGCCTGGTTGCCTCCGATCAAGGTGCCGTAATTGATCATCGTGCCGCCACTGGCTTGAACGGCAACGGCGCCGTTGCCGGCCACCGTTCCGCTGAGATCGGAGCCACCCTGGACCGTGCCGTAGTTGGTGAAGGTTGAGGAACCCACAAAGCTCAAATAGACACCGGCGCCTGAGTAGCCGCCCTGAGTGCTGTTTCCGCCCTGGATCGTTGCTCCGGCACTGTTGACGACGGTGTTGGCGCTACCCACGTAAACGCCGGCCATGTTGTTGGTGGTGCCGCTGCCGCTTCCCGTACCGCCTGCGATCGTGCCGTTGTTGGTGAGAGTGACGCCGCCGTTCAGGCTGACGCCAATGCCGCCAAAGGCGCTGGCGGCCGTCGCGTCACCGGCTTTGATGGTTCCATTGTTGACAACGGCACCACCCGAGCCCGTTCCGTTGACCTCAAGGCCCACTCCGGCTGCTATGCTGCCCGACTGATCCCCGCCCTTGAAGGCGCCTTCTATGGTAAGTGTCCCGCCCGGAAAGGCGCCGGAAAAGCTGATGTCGCCTGGGCTGCCGGGCACGCCCAGACCGGACAATTCGAAAGCGCCGGTTTTAATCGTTATCGACTTGTTGGACGTTGGCAGGTCAGGCGCGCTCAACACCGAAAAGCTGTTGGTCAGGGTGATCGTCGAGGCGGCATCGGCAGACAAGTTCGCCGCGGCGATCGCGTCGCGCAACTGCTGCTCGGTGCCCGCCGTGAAGTCTGCCGCAGACGCCAGAGATGCGACGCCCAGGTTCGCAGCAACAAGCGCAGCAAACGAAACGCCAGCGCTCAAGACAGTCCGTTTGGAACATCGATTGGTCGACACAGGTCGTGGCCCCTCTTGCCGCGGGGCCGCCACCCCGAAACGCCTTTGTAGCCAGGTAAATAAAGTTGAGAGAATCAACCGTCGCTCTCAACTTACCTTGCGGCACGAGGAATAAAAGCAACTTCTAATGAACGCAATCGCCTAAAAGTGCGTCTGCGTTTGGACCAGCAAAAGGGTTTATAAACCCTATCTTTGCTGGTCCCAAAATGCCGGTAATGGTCGGCTGTCTCGCCCCTTATCTCCGCGCGGCGACCCGCTTGGGCTGGTCGAAATCGAACGGGAACAGGGCCGTGATTGCCTGTTCGACGGCGGTCTCCGTTTCCTGCCGGGCGGGCGTCAACGGCAGTCGCACTTCCGGGCTCAGTCCGAGCAGGCGGTGCAGGGCGTATTTCACCGGCACCGGGTTGGTTTCGCGCTCCAGCGCCGCAACCAGTGGTTCCAGCCGGTGCCGGATCGTCCGTGCCGAAAGCAGGTCGCCATTGCGGCAGGCGCGAAACATTTCGGCGCAGAGCCTCGGCGCCACATTGGCGACGACCGAAATCGTGCCGGCGCCGCAGATCGTGTTGAAGGCAAGTGCTGAGGCATCGTGCCCGGAAAACTGCAGGAAATCCGCGCCGGCGAGCTTGGCGGTGCGCTCCGGCCGGTCGAGATCGCCGGTGGCGTCCTTGATGCCGATGATTGCCGGAAAGGCAGCCAGCCTGCGCACCGTGTCCGGCAACAGGTCGACGCCGGTGCGGGACGGCACGTTGTAGAGGATGAGCGGGATGGTCGTCGCCTGCGCGATCGCCGCGAAATGGCGATAGAGACCCTCCTGGCTTGGCTTGTTGTAATAAGGCGTCACGACAAGGGCAGCGTCCGCGCCGCAGGCAGCGGCGGCGAGCGTCGCGGCGATGGTTTCCTCTGTGTTGTTCGAGCCGGTGCCGGCGATGACCGGAACCTGGCCGGCGACGGTTTCGACGCAGCGGCGCGTCACGGCAAGGCGTTCGTCGTGCGTCAGTGTCGGCGCCTCGCCGGTGGTGCCGCAGACGACGACGCCGTCAATACCCTGGTCGAGCTGCCAGCGGATCAGGAAATCAAAGGCCGCGATGTCGACCGCACCTTTGCGGAACGGGGTTGGCAGCGCCGCGACGGCGCCTTTGAAGCGTTTTTTGTCGGTGTCCATGGTGGTTCTCTTTTGCTGGCCCGGTTTCGGGCCGGCCGGCGGCGCGCCTCTGACCTGGCACGGCGCGGCGTCGCCGGCCGGTCTTGTCAGTTGAAGAGCGAGAGCCGCGCGTCGTCCGGTGCGACGCTGACGCAGCCGGCCCTGTGATCGCTTTCGGTCTCGGCGAAATGAATGGCCGAAGCTCTGTCGGCAAAGACGCCGCCGGTGAGGCCCAGCTCGTCGCGGGCAATCCAGCGCCCATCACCATCGCGTCCCACCACGAAGCGGTGGTTTGCGGAAGGAGGTTCCGTAATCAGGGAATTTTGCATCGATGTCTTCCTCGTTGAGCCGATCAACCCACCAACTGGTGGAAGGTGGCGATGGTGGCGAAGAAGATTGCCACCACCAGGAAGAGCCGGGCGAACATCAGCGGCTCGTTGGCATCGATGGCACGCCGGGATTGCATCGTGCGCGCGACTGCATGGGGCATGCGGTCGTCGTCATCGGGGATGTAGTAGCTGTACATGTCTCGTTCCTTTCGCACCTCGCCTTGGAGCGTGTGCAGCCGGGAAGTTAGGAGCCCCCGCATAAGGGTTCGAGAGAGAAGGCGAGGTCGAAAGATAAGGATTTCGTAAGGGTAGATGGACGCGGAATAGCTTGGCGACCTTGTCACCCAAGGAGGTCTGCACCGCTTCGCCTTCCTCAAGGCTCCGGCATGAACACAGTTGCCATGCCGGAACGCTGATGATCGGCCCCGGACGAACTATACGGTCATATCCGCTAGCCCCGCTTTACGACGCGGCAACAACCGCCATTAGATTGTCGTTCAACCTTTTTGCCGCCTTGCGGAAATCGCCGAGCCGGGGCGCCATCGCCGCTTCAAGGCTTGTCGCGGCGCCGGCTCCCATGACCCGCTCCAGGCTCTGTCTGTATTCGGGGATCGCCGCCCAGTCGGTGACTGTCGTTTCCATGGCTTCGAGATGATACTGGAAACCATAGGCATGCTGGCCCCAGCGGATCGCCTGCGTCGCGCAGGCGGCATTGCTGGCCAGGATCTCGGCGCCTTCTGGCAGGCGCGATATTTCCGCGCCGTGCCATTGCAGGCAGTCGACTGCGGGTCCGAGCCCGGCAAAGATCGGATCGTTGCGGCCGGTTTCAGTCAACTCGACCGAAGCAAGCCCCACTTCCGGCCTGCCCATCAGCCCGACCGTGCCGCCGAGCGCGGCGCCCAGCAACTGGTGGCCGAAACAGATGCCGAGATAAGGCCGTCCGAGTTCCGCCACCCAGTGCCGGATCGCCGCTTTCTCGGGTGCCAGCCAGGGATGCGCCTCTTCCTGCCACACATCCATCGGCCCGCCGAACACGGCGAGCAGGTCGAAACCGTCAAACGAAGGGATCGGCTCGCCGGCGTCGAGCTCGACCGGCACCCATTCATGCCCCTGTTCGGCCCAGAAGTCGCGGAAGATGCCCGGATGTTCGACATCGACGTGCTGGAAGACGAGAATGCGCATGGGTCGCTCCGTCAGGGTCGCTCAAGGCGGGATTATTCCATAGACGGGCAGCGTTGGTTTCCCAATGATCCAGACGTAAGGTTCAACCATCACAACGCCGTGGCGCGTTCGGTTGCCCGGCGATTTGTTGACAAGGTCCGGCCGTTTCCGGCAAGAGCCCTGAAATCCATCGGAATGTGTTCATGACCAATGTCGCCCTGACCGGACTTGCCCGCGATCTCGCCAGGCGCGCCGACGAGGGCAGGCCTGTGCGCATCGGCGTCATTGGCTCCGGCGAGATGGGCACCGACCTGGTCACGCAAGGCATGCTGATGCCGGGTATCGAGGTCTGCGCCATTTCCACCCGGCGCCCGCACACCGCGCGCGAGGCGATCCGCATCGCTTATGGCAACGAGGCAATGGCGCGCGAGGCCGAAAACCAGGCGCAGGTCACCGCGGCGATCGAGGCCGGCAGGATCGCCATCACCTCCAACGACATGCTGGTCACCAACCCGCTGATCGACGTGGTGATCGACGCCACCGGCAAGCCGGGCGTCGCCGCCGATTTCTGCCTGTCGGCGATGGAACACGGCAAACATCTGGTGATGATGAATGTCGAGGCCGACGTCACCATCGGCTGCCTGCTCAAGAAGGAAGCCGACCGTCTGGGCGTCGTCTATTCGCTCGGTGCCGGCGACGAACCATCCTCCTGCATGGAGCTGATCGAATTCGTGTCGGCACTCGGCTGCACGGTCGTCGCCGCCGGCAAGGGCAAGAACAATCCGCTCAATCATGATGCCGTGCCTGACGACTATCGCGCCGAAGCCGAGCGCCGCAACATGAACCCGCGCATGCTGGTCGAGTTCGTCGACGGCTCCAAGACCATGGTCGAGATGTGCGCCATCGCCAACGCCACCGGCCTGGTGCCGGACAGGCCTGGCATGCACGGCCCCGCCGCCAACCGTGACGAGCTGGCCAAGGTGCTGATTCCGCGCGCCGACGGCGGCGTGCTGTCGAAGAAGGGCGTGGTCGACTACACCATCGGCAAGGGCGTGGCCCCCGGCGTCTTCGTCATCGTCGAGGCCACGCATCCACGCGTCATTGAACGCCTGGATGATCTGCATGTCGGCAAGGGTCCCTATTACGGCCTGTTCCGCCCCTATCACCTGACCTCGCTGGAAGTGCCGCTGACGGCCGCCCGCATCATGCTCTACGGCAAGCCGGACATGGTGCCGCTGCCGCGTCCCGTCGCCGAGGTCTGCGCGGTGGCCAAGCGCGACCTCGCCGCAGGCGAGACCTTCGATGCCATCGGCGAGACCTGCTACCGCTCCTGGACGATGACGGTCGGGGAAGCGCGCGCTGAGCGCGCCGTGCCGGTCGGCCTGCTCGAGGGCGGCAAGGTGTTGAAGCCGGTGAAAAAGGGCGAACTGCTCACCGCAGACAACGCCGCTCCGGACAGCTCGACGCGGCTTTATGCCTTGCGCAAGCAGCAGGACGAGATGCTCTACGGCTGAGTTGGCAAGTTGCCTTACAGCTTCGTTAGCCGTTCGCCCGGTCCGCCAAGCCGCTCCGCGCCCAGGACATCCGCGACATCCATACGGCGTGGGTGCCATGCCACGACGCGCGCAATCTCCGCAATGGTGTGCAGATCGTCTGCATCCGTACCGGGATCCAGCAATACGAGCTGTGACCAATAGGCGGCGGAGACATTCATCACCACATCGAGCCATAGACGGCCGTCATCCGTCTGCACGAGAATCCACTGCCAGTCGGCAAGCGCCAGCACCTGTCCCGGCCTTTCCGTCCCGTCGGCCAGGATATTGACAGGGTCGCCAACCTTCAGGGGTTCAGTTGCCGTCATTCGCTCCAAAAGCCTGGTCGAAAGTCACGTCCCCAGTTCCACCGCCCGCGCCCGTGCCGCCTCGACGGCTTCGGTGACGAGGTTTTTCAGCCGGCCGCCACCCATCAGGACGCCGAGCGCCGCCGCCGTCGTGCCGTTCGGGCTGGTCACCTGCTGGCGCAGCAGGCCGGGCTCTTCGCCGCTTTCGGCGGCGAGCGTGGCGGCACCATAGACCGTCTGCATGGCAAGCAGTTTGGCCGTAGCGGCTGGTAGGCCTGCCTGTTCGCCGGCGGCGGTCAGGCATTCGATGAAATGGAAGATGTAGGCAGGGCCCGAACCCGAAACGGCGGTCACTGCATCCATCAGCGCTTCATCGTCGATCGTCGCGACGGCGCCGCTGGAGGAGAGCAGGTCAACCACGAAGCTTCTGGCTGTCTCGGAAACCAGGCTGTTGGAAAACACCACCATCATTCCCTTGCCGATGGCCGCCGGCGTGTTCGGCATGCAGCGCACGATCGGCGTGCGTTCGCCCAGAATGCCGGCAAAGGTGGCGACTGGCGTTCCGGCGGCGACGCTGAGGAAGGTCGTCTCGCCATTGCCGAATTTCGCATAGACGGCCGTCACCTCGCGGATCACCTGCGGCTTGACGGCCAGCACGACAAGCGCCGGTTTTGTATCTGCCGCTATGTCCGCGGCATCCGCGACCGCCGGACAGCCCAAGGCTTCCGCGCGGGCGCGCAGCGCATCGGCGGGCTCCACGACCAGCACTTCCGCCGCCTTCAGTCTGGCGGATTTCACCCAGCCGGCAAGCATGGCGTACCCCATATTGCCGCAACCGGCGAGAACAAGCTTGATGGTCATGGAAAGCCTCCCGAAAGCCTTTCCATAAACGGTCATGCAAGGGGGTGGAAGAGCGGCAACGATTTCCCTGGGATTACGCGCCGGTTTCGAGTTTACGGCATGCGACGGCGTTTTGGCGGGATTGCACTGGCGGATTTTCGTGAGAATGTCGCGCCGTCTATTTTAGCTCGAATGTGATTTGGCTGACCGGGTGAAGCATGGCTGACGTGATCGACGGAAAGAAAGTGGCAGAGGATGTGGTCGGCAAGGTCAAGGCGCTGACGGCAGCACTTGCCGGCACAAAACCTGGCCTTGCAGTCGTCATCGTCGGCGAGGATCCGGCCAGCCAGGTCTATGTCGCCTCCAAGTCCCGAACCGCCAAGGAATGCGGTTTTCATTCCGTGCAGCATACGCTGGCGGCTCAGACGAGCGAAGCCGCGCTGCTCGGCATCATCGCGGACCTGAACGCGGATCCGGCCATCCACGGCATCCTGGTGCAACTGCCGTTGCCCGCCCATATCGATGCCGGCAAGGTCATCCAGGCCATCGCGCCGGAAAAGGATGTCGACGGCTTTCATTTCATCAATGTCGGCAAGCTCGGCGCTGGCGAGGTGGAAACCGCCTTCGTGCCCTGCACGCCCGCCGGTTCGATGCTGCTGATCGAGCGCGTGCGCGGCAAGGACCTGTCGGGCCTGAATGCCGTTGTCCTCGGCCGCTCCAACATCGTCGGCAAGCCGATGGCCAACCTGCTTCTCGCCGCCAACTGCACCGTCACCATCGCACACAGCCGCACGAAAGACCTGCCGGCGCTCGCCCGCACCGCCGACATCCTGGTCGCCGCGGTTGGCCGGCCGGAAATGGTGAAAGGGGATTGGATCAAGCCGGGTGCCACCATCATCGATGTCGGCATCAACCGCACTCCGGCGCCCGAAAAGGGCGAGGGCAAGACGCGCCTGGTCGGCGATGTGGCTTATGCGGAGGCTGCGGCCGTTGCCGGCGCTATCACGCCGGTGCCTGGCGGCGTTGGCCCGATGACGATCGCCATGCTGATGGCCAATACGGTGATTTCCGCTTATCTTGCCGCCGGTCTCGACCGCCCCACCTTCTGATCATCTCGCCGAAAGAGCGCAGCTTTGCCGATGCCCACTGTTCCTGTAGAACGGCCCATGATGACGGATGCCGTTCAAGGTGGCAGGCGGTTCGCCTTCCTGCTGGTCGACAAGTTTCCGATGTTTTCGGTGGCGGCGGCGATCGATGTCGTGCGCTCGGCCAACCGCCTGCTCGGCCATGATTTCTACAGCTGGACCACCGTTTCACCGGACGGCGATGCGGTCACTGCTTCCAACGACCTGCCGCTGAAAGTCGATTATGCCGTGGCCGACGTGCCGCCGGTTGATATCCTGTTCGTCTGCGCCGCGCTCAACCTGGAATTTTCCGGCAAGTCCAAGGTGCTCGGCGCCCTGCGTGCCTGGGGACGGCGTGGCGGCGTGCTGGGGGCGCTTTCGGTCGGCTCCTACATTCTGGCCGAAGCCGGCCAGCTCGAGGGCCATCGCTGCACCATCCATTGGGAGAACCGCGCCGGTTTCATGGAGCGCTTTCCGGATATCGAATGCACCGGCAACGTCTTCGAGATCGACCGCAAGCGCTACACCAGCGCTGGCGGCACCACATCGATCGACCTGATGCTGGAGATCGTGCGTACCGATTTCGGCGCCAATCTCGCCAATGCCGTGGCCAACCAGTTCCAGCACGAACGCATCCGCTCGGCCGGCGACCGCCAGCGCGTCGGGCCGGAACGCGACCTGACCGGCAAGTCGGAGAAGCTGCGCAAGATCGTCGAACTGATGGCCGATCATCTCGACGAGCCTTTGTCGGCGGTGCAACTCGCCAAGTCGGCCGGGCTCTCGGTGCGCCAGGTGGAGCGGCTTTTCCTCAGGCATCTCACCGTAACGCCGGGGCGTTATTACATGCGGCTGAGGTTGGAACGCGCCCGCGAATTGCTGCGCCAGACCAATATGCCGATCCTCGATGTGGCGATCGCCACCGGCTTCACCTCGCATTCCTACTTCGCGCAGAGCTACCGGCTGCAATTCGGCCGCCCGCCAAGCGAAGAACGGCGTACGGCTTATTGATCAGAGGCCGCTTCTCAGCTCGCCAGGAAACCGCCATCGGCAGCCAGAACATGCCCGACGATGTAGGCCGACTGATCCGATGCGAGCCAGACGACGGCTTCCGCCACGTCCTCGGGCTGGCCCATGCGGCGTAGCGGCAGCCCTGCGGCCACGGTTTCCATGCTTCCGACACCGGCTACCGCCTTCATCATCATGTCGGTCACGACGCGGCCCGGTGCGACGGCATTGATGCGAACGCCGTAAGGGGCGTAAGTCATGGCCGCGGAGCGCATCAGGGAAATGGCGGCGGCCTTGGAGGCCGAATAGAGCGCAAAGCCCGGGTTGGGATTGCGGATGCCGCTTACGGAGGCGTTGATGACGATGCGCCCGCTTTGCTGGGCCAGCATGACGGCGAGTTGATGTTTGAGAGACAGGAAGACCGAACGGACATTGGTGTCGAAAACAGTGTCGAACACATCGGTGTCCTGCTGTTCCAAAGGCGCCGGCCGTTCCTGATAGCCGACATTGTTGAAGGCTGTGTCCAGCCTTCCGAACCGTTCGACAATGGTCCGTATCAGATGCCTGACGTCCTCTTCCCGTGTCATATCCGTGCGAAGGAAAAGGCCTTCAGCGCCGGCCGCGCGGCATGTCTGCGCGACAGCCTCGCCTTCTTCGCAACGACGGCCCGCTATGATGACAGCGGCTGCCCCTGCTTCTGCCATGCGCAGCGCCGTCGCCCGACCAATGCCGCTACCGCCGCCGGTGACCAGGCAGACCTGGCCATCCATCACGCCCTGCGTGTTCAGGGCACCGGAATTCCGGGGGCTGGACGACATGGCGATCCCGCTTGCTGGCTTCAAACTGAATAAAGTTGTAACATACAACTAGTAATTGGCAAGGAACCATCGTGGAAAGCAAAACGTCCGAGATTCAGAAGGTCCGCGATTCCTCGCGCAGGATCGTGCGTGAACTGGGTTTCATGAAACCGACCGTGGCGGGTACCGACTTGCCGCCGTCGGCAGTCCATTCCATCATCGAGATTGGCGGCAATGACGGCTTGACGGCCGCTGCGCTGGGGGAAATCCTCAATCTTGAGAAATCGAGCGTCAGCCGCATGCTGCGCAAATTGATCGATGCGGGCGAGATCGAAGAGCGTATGAACCCGAACGATGCCCGCTCGAAGCTCCTGAGGTTGACGGCCCGTGGCGAGGAGACGCTCTTGGCCATCAATCGTTTCGGGCAAGGTCAGGTCGCGGCAGCCTTCCTGCATCTGTCCGACGCGCAGCGCCAGATCGTCGTGGCGGGTCTCTCTGCCTATGCGGAGGCGTTGCAGAGCGTCCGTGCCATGCGGCGCTAGAGCAATTCCAGAAAAAGTGTTTTGCGTCCGGAATTGCGTAAAAACAAAGAGTTAGAGCGTTTCCGAAAAAAGCGGAAACGCTCCAAGCTCTTTGGACCAGTCTTCCACTTCTTTGGCTATTGCAGATTCCCTTCCTCCCGCCGAACCGCTATCTTCGCCGCTTCGTCGGATCGAGCCAGGCTCGCGAGGGGGATACCATGTCGACTTTTGCCAGATGCATCGCTGCTGTCGTGACGGCCCTGCTGCTCAGCGTGCCTGCGCTGGCGGCTGACCGTACCATCATCGTTCTCGATGCTTCCGGCTCGATGTGGGGTCAGATCGACGGCAAGCCGAAGCTCGAGATCGCGCGCCAGTCGCTGCGCACGGTGCTGCAGTCGCTGCCTGCCGACAGGGAACTCGGCCTGATGGCCTATGGCCACCGTCAGAAGGGCAGCTGCGAGGACATCGAATTGATCGTTCCGCCGGCCGCCGGCACGGCGGGCACGATCACGGCTGCCGCCGATTCCATGAAATTCCTCGGCAAGACGCCGCTGACCGCCGCCGTTCGCCAGGCGGCCGAGGCGCTGAAGTACACCGAGGAAAAGGCAACCGTCATCCTGATCACCGATGGGCTCGAAACCTGCAATGCCGACCCATGTGCGCTCGGCAAGGAACTGAAGGCGGCGGGTGTCGACTTCACCGCGCATGTCGTCGGTTTCGGCCTGACGGCGGACGAGGGCAGGCAGGTGGCGTGCCTGGCTGAAAACACCGGTGGCAAATACATCCAGGCGACCGATGCGGCAGGGCTTGAAGAAGCGCTCAAGCAGACCGTCGTCGAGAAGCCGGAGCCCAAGCCGGCGCCTGCGCCCGCGCCTGAGCCAGCGACAGTGGAATTCAATCTGCTGCCGACACTGACGCTGGCCGAAGGCAGTCCCGACGTCGCCACGGATATCGGCCAGTCCTGGGTGCTCTACAAAGCAAATGCTGATGGCAGCCGCGGCGACTATGTCTCGACCGAATACGGTCTTTGGAAAGGCAAGGCCGAGCCCGGCAAGTACATCCTCGTCGGCAAGGTTGGCCATGTCGAGCGCGAGCAGGCAATCACGGTCGAGGCGGACAAGGCTGCCGCGCCGCATTATGTGCTGGATGCCGGCACGCTGATCGTGCGCGCTCATGCCAGCGAGGGTTCGGAGATCGCCGATGGCGCCGCCATCCAAGTCAAATATCCGGGCGACGGCACGACCACCTATTACGGCCAGATGAAAGCTGTCTTCCCGGCCGGCGAACAGGAAATCACAGTCGAGGTCGGCGAAGGCACAGCGACCGAGAAGGTCTCGTTGAAGGCTGGTGAGACGATCGAGAAGGATATTGCCGTTGGCGTCGGCAAGGTGGTGACCAATGCCTTCTATGTGGAAGGCAAGAAGGTGGATTCCGGTGGCCTCGTCATGCGCGTCTTCAAGGCCGAGAAGAACCTCGACGGCCAGCGCGAGGATGTATCGACTTCTTATGGGCCGGACCAGAAGTTCGACCTGCCGCCCGGCAACTATGTCGTCATGGCCAAGATGGACGAGGCGGCCGCCGAAACCCCCTTCACCGTGAAGGTCGGCGAAAAGACCGACGTCAACGTCGTGCTCAATGCCGGTGTGCTCGCGGCTGACGCGAAGGGCGCCAAGGAAATCGAGGTCTACGGTGCCAAGAAGGATATCGAAGGCAAACGCCAGGCCCTCGGCAATTCTTATGGCGAGACGCACCAGTCGACCTTGCCGGCCGGCGACTATGTCGTGGTGGCGATCCGGGGCGACGACAACGTCAAGACGGAGACGCCGGTAACGGTGAAGGCAGGCGAGCGGGCCGAGGTGACTGTGCCGTAGAGCGCTTGTGGTAGCGGTCCCTGATTATCAACCGTGTGACGGAAGCAGTTCAGCGCGACTGCCTGTGGCGAAAACGAGTTTCGCGGCATCTTTGTCAAACGTGACGAACACGTCTCCGCCCAGTTGCCGGCCTTCATAGGCGATGACGCCATCGGCGAAGTCACCACCGGCCTCGAGCAACGCCAGGCCGGCTTCGACCGCAAGCCGGTTGGTTTCGATCTTTTCCGAGCCAATGAGAGCTCGCAAGGACTGTGCAATCTCCTGGGCGGGCTTCTTGTAACCCCGCCGAAGAACCCAGACCAATTCGCAAAGTGTCGACAATGGCAACGCGATGAGATCGGCTGCGTTCAGGGCTGCTTCTGCAGCAGAGGCCTGGAATTCATCGTCTCTCGCAGCGGCCCGCAGCAGAACATTGGTATCGGGCGTTATCTTCACCGCTTGCCCGCCCAACCATCGGCGATGGCTTCGTTGATCTCTTCCAGGGTCAACGAAGGCCCCCTGGGATCATGCAGGCTGCCGAAGAAAGCGTTCAATCCACCTTCAGCCTTGGCTGCTTTCAGGTTTATCTGTGCGTCGGGCGCGAGATCGACCCTGAGCTTGTCTCCGGGTTTTATGCCGAGATGCTCCAGCACTTCCTTGCGCAGGGTCACTTGGCCCTTCGATGTGACGGTCAGCGTAATCATGTCAGGGAAGTAAGGCAAATTTGCCTTACTTTCAAGAGTGGCGTGCCGCGAGCCGGGACGTACTCATCCAAACGCACTCGCGCCATGGTCGGCGCGACCGGCCATCTGGCGGAAGCCGGCGAAGAGTTCGCGGCCGAGCCCGAATTCATGCTCGGAAAGGTCGGCAGAGGCTGACGGGCGCACCGCGAATTCGCCGGCCGGAACCAGCACTTCCAGCGTGCCGGCCTCGCCGTCGAGCCTGACGATGTCGCCGTCATGCACGCGAGCGATCGGGCCGTCTTCCAGCGCTTCCGGTGTCACATGGATTGCCGCCGGCACCTTGCCGGAGGCGCCCGACATGCGCCCGTCGGTGACCAGCGCCACGCGCTGGCCGCGATCCTGCAGGATGCCGAGCACCGTGGTCAGCTTGTGCAGTTCCGGCATGCCGTTGGCCTTCGGGCCCTGGAAGCGGATGACGGCGACGAAATCGCCGGTCAGTTCGCCGGCCTTGAATGCGTCGTTCAGCCCCTGCTGGCTGTGGAACACTTTGGCAGGCGCTTCGATGACGCGACGCTCCGGCTTCACGGCGGAAGTCTTGATGATGGCGTGGCCGAGATTGCCGGAAAGCACTTTCAGGCCGCCGGTCGCCTGGAAGGCCTGTTTCACCGGCACCAGCACCTTCTCGTCGCCGCTGGTTGCAGGAGCGGCCTCGCGCAGGACGGAACCGTCGGCACCGAGCCTGGCCTCGACCGTGTAGGGGCGCAGGCCTTCGCCCCACACCGTCTGCACGTCCTCATGCAGCAGGCCTTCGTCGAGCAGCTCACGGATCATGAAGCCGAGGCCGCCGGCGGCGTGGAAATGGTTCACGTCGGAGAGCCCGTTCGGGTAGACGCGGGCGAGCAGCGGCACCGCTTCCGAAAGATCGGAAATATCCTGCCATGTCAGCTTGATGCCGGCTGCCGCAGCCATGGCGATCAGGTGGATGGTGTGGTTGGTCGAACCGCCGGTGGCATGTAGGCCGACGATGCCGTTGACGAAGGAACGCTCATCGATCATGCGGCCGACCGGCGTATAGGCATTGCCCATGGCCGTCAGGCTCAGCGCCCGCTTGGTGGCTTCCCGGGTCAGCGCATCGCGCAGCGGCGTGCCGGGATTGACGAAGGAGGCGCCCGGCGTGTGCAGGCCCATGATCTCCATCAGCATCTGGTTGGAATTGGCGGTGCCGTAGAAGGTGCAGGTGCCGGGGCCGTGATAGGATTTGGACTCCGCTTCAAGCAGTTCGGCGCGGCCGCATTTGCCCTCGGCATAAAGCTGGCGCACGCGCGCCTTCTCGTCATTGGGAATGCCGGAGATCATCGGTCCTGCCGGAATGAAGACGGCGGGCAGATGGCCGAAGGTGAGGGCCGCGATCACCAGCCCCGGCACGATCTTGTCGCAGACGCCGAGATAGACGGCGGCGTCGAACATGTTGTGCGAAAGCCCGATCGCGGCGGCCATGGCAATGACGTCGCGCGAGAACAGCGACAGTTCCATGCCGGGCTGGCCCTGGGTGACGCCGTCACACATCGCCGGCACTCCGCCGGCAACCTGGGCGATGCCACCGGCTTCCGTCGCTGCCTGCTTGATGAGCTGCGGGTAGGTCTCGAACGGCTGATGCGCCGACAGCATGTCGTTGTAGGAGGTGATGATGCCGAGGTTCGGCACACGGTCCTCGCCCAGTGCGACCTTCTCCGAAGGGCTGCAGACGGCAAAGCCGTGGGCAAGGTTGCCGCAGGACAGCACCCCGCGATTGGCGGCGCGGCCGGATGCCTCGCCGATGCGGCCGAGATAGATTTCGCGGCTGGCACGGGAGCGCTCGCGGATGCGGCTGGTGATGGCTTCGATGTCGGATCTGGCTGTCATGGCTATCGTCCTTTCGCGAAGGCGACGGCACGCCCGGCCGCCCGGCCTTCACCATTCGCAATCAGGGGGCCCAGAAGATCTCGACCGGGCTTGTCGCTGCGTCGATGACACGGCGGATCGGCAGCTGCGATCCCGGCGCCAGCGCCTGTTCGAGCGTCGCCAGCTTTTCGGCGCCTTCGATGTGCAAGACGATGAAGCGCGCCCGGCGGATCAGCGAAAGCGTCAGCGTCAGCCGCAGTTCGCCGGCGCTGTCGGCATGGACGGCGGCGATCTCGTCGCGCGAGGCCGGATCGAGCAGGCGTTCCAGTTCCTTCGCATCCGGGAAGAACGACGCGGTATGGCCGTCATTGCCCATGCCGAGGATCGCGACATCAGGCGGGTTGAAGAAGGTCGTCAGGAAATGTTCGGCATCCTTCAGATCCCCATCGAGTTCGCCGCTGCCGTAAAGCGGCAGGAAATGGGCGGCGGCAGCCGCGCCCTGCAGCAGCTTGGCTTTCACCAGTCCGGCATTGGAGCGTGGCGACGTGTCGGGCACATAACGTTCGTCGATCAGCGTAACGTTGACGCTGCTCCAGTCGATGTCGGCGGCCGACAGCACTTCGAAGAAGCGGGAAGGAGTCGAGCCACCGGATACGGCAAGGCTTGCTGCCCGCGTTGCGCGGATTTCAGCCGATAGCGTGCCGGCAACCGTCTTGGCGAGCGCCGCCGCCAGGCTTTCCCGGTCGGCGAAGTCGTTGCGGCGATAGTTTCCTGCCATCTCAGTTGCTCTCGTGCCAGGTGCGGCCGTCGCGCTCGATCAGCGCGATAGAGGCAGATGGACCCCACGTGCCGGCAGTATAGCCCTGCGCGTCCTGGCGGGCATTTTCCCAGGCGTTCTGGATCGGGTCGATCCATTTCCAGGCCGCCTCGACCTCGTCACGCCGCATGAACAGCGTCTGGTTGCCGCGGATCACGTCCATGATCAACCGCTCATAGGCATCCGGCGCCCGGCCCTGGAACTGCTGCGCGAAGCTCATGTCGAGCGAGATCTGGCGCAGGCGCATGCCGCCCGGACCCGGATCCTTGATCATGATGTACTGCTTGACGCCTTCGTTCGGCTGCAGGCGGATGACCAGCTGGTTGGCGAAGATCGGTCCGGCGCTGTCGCCGTTGAAGATCGAATGCGGGATCGGCTTGAACTCGATGACGATCTCGGAAACACGCGATGCCAGCCGCTTGCCGGTACGCAGATAGAACGGCACCCCGGCCCAGCGCCAGTTGGCGATCTCGGCCTTGATGGCGACAAAGGTCTCGGTGTTGCTCTCGGCGCCGAGTTCCTCGACATAACCCTTCACCGGACCGCCGGCGGATGCACCGGCGCGATACTGACCGCGCACGGTCTGCTTCGGCGCCTCGGTGCCGTTGATGCGCTTCAGCGCGCGCAGCACTTTCAGCTTCTCGTCACGCACGGCATCCGCATCCATCGAGGACGGCACTTCCATGGCGACGAGGCAGAGCAGCTGCAACATATGGTTCTGCACCATGTCGCGCAGTGCGCCGGCCTTGTCGTAATAGGTGACGCGGTCTTCGAGGCCGACGGTTTCGGCCACCGTGATCTGCACATGGTCGATATGGGCCGAATTCCACAACGGCTCGTAGAGCGCGTTGGCGAAACGCAGCGCCATCAGGTTCTGCACCGTCTCCTTGCCGAGATAGTGGTCAATGCGGAAGATCTGGCTTTCGTCGAAATCGTCGCCGACCAGGTCGTTCAGCGCCTTGGCCGAAGCCAGGTCGCGCCCGATCGGCTTTTCCACGACGATGCGCGAGGCCGGCGTGATCAGCTTGTGCTGCTTGAGCTGGTCCGAAATCGCGCCAAACAGCGACGGCGAAACCGCCATGTAGAAGGCGCGGATCGCCTCGGAATCGCCGATCGCTTGCTTCAGCACATCGAAACCGGTGCCGTTGGTGGCGTCGGCCGGCACGTAGGAAAGACGGGCGAGAAAGATCTCGAGTTCCTTGGCGTCGATATCGGCGGCCGCGACATGAGCCTCGATCGCCTTCCTGGCGAACGCACGGAACTCGTCGTCGCTCATCTTGGTCCGCGACGTGCCGATAATCCTGGTCGGTTCGGAAAACTGGTGGTCGCGCTGGCGGTAATAAAGCGCCGGCAAAAGCTTGCGCTCCGACAAATCGCCGGTGCCGCCGAAAATGATGAAGTCGAACGGGTCGACGGGAATGATTTGCCTGGTCATGCTTCGTCCGATCTCGCGCTACCCTGCGCTCTGCAACCTTCGTTGGCCGGTGGCGTTGGTCATGATGCGCTAACAACACTGCTGCAATGCGACGGCTGCCGATATAATCTAATCGATTTAATTTTTCCAGTGCTATGGTGTCACAGCATCGTGTTGGACACTGGTCCAGCACGGATACAGTTCCTTGCGTAATAGTGCCGCCGCTATCATGTTTGCCGACATAGGGCGGATTTGCCGGAAGGCCACAGGAGAAATCGGGATGGATGGACATCTTTCGAGCACGGTCGCTGAGGGCCGCAGCTTTCGCCAGATCATCGGCGGCAAGGCGCTTGATGCCGTTTCCGGCCTGCGCATCGATGTGGCATCTCCTTCGGATGGCCAGGTTTTCGCTTCCATTCCCGCTTCTGGTCAGGCCGATGTCGACCTGGCGGTTGCCAGCGCCCGTCGTGCTTTCGAGGACGGCCCCTGGGCGAAAATGCCGGCGGTGGAACGCGGCCGCTGCCTGACCAGGCTGTTCCAGCTGGTGGAGAAACACGGTGCAGAGCTCGCGGCGCTGGAATCACGCGACACCGGCAAGCCGGCGCGCCAGGGCAAGGCCGATGTCGCGGCCACCATGCGATATTATGAGTTCTATGGCGGCGCCGCCGACAAGGTCCACGGCGCCACCATTCCTTTCCTGGACGGTTATACAGCGCTTACGCTGCGCGAACCGCACGGCGTCGTTGCCGGCATCATTCCGTGGAACTATCCGCTGCAGATCCTGGCGCGTGTCGCCGGTGCCGCCCTTGCCATGGGCAACACGCTGGTGGTGAAGCCGGCAGAAGACGCCTCGCTGACCGCCATCCGCATGGCCGAGCTTGCGCTGGAAGCAGGAATCCCGGAAGGCGTCTTCAACGTCATCACCGGCTATGGCCGTGAGGCGGGTGCGCTCCTGTCCGGCCATCCCGATGTCGATTACGTTACCTTCACCGGCTCGCCTGCCACCGGCACCGCGATCCAGCAGGCGGCGGCGATGAACAATCGCGGCGTCACCATGGAGCTCGGCGGCAAGTCGCCGCAACTGGTGTTTGCCGATGCCGATCTGGACAAGGCCGTACCGGTGCTGGTCAACGCCATCATCCAGAACGGTGGCCAGACCTGTTCGGCCGGCAGCCGCGTGCTGGTCGAGCGGCCGGTCTATGAGGAGGTCGCCAAGGCGCTCGCAGAGCGTTTCTCAAAGCTGGTCGCCGGTCCGCATGATGCCGATCTCGATCTCGGCGCGCTGATCAATTCGCGCCAGCAGGCGCGCGTCGCCGGCATGGTGGCGGATGCTGAGAAGGCCGGCATTCCGGTGCTGGCGCGCGGTTCGGTGCACAAGGATGCGCCGGTCAGCGGCTATTATTTCGCGCCGGCGCTGTTCGGGTCTGTCGACCCCGCTTCCACCATTGCGCAGGAGGAGGTGTTCGGCCCGGTTCTCACCCTGTTTGCCTTCGACAGCGAGGATGAGGCGGTGAAACTCGCCAACGGCACGGAATTCGGCCTCGTCGCCGGCATCTGGACCCGGGACGGCGCGCGCCAGCACCGATTGGCCAAGCGCGTGCGCTCGGGCCAGGTGTTCGTCAACGGCTACGGCGCCGGCGGTGGCATCGAGCTGCCCTTCGGCGGTTTCAAGCGCTCCGGTCACGGCCGCGAAAAAGGCTTCGAGGCGCTATACGACATGTCGGCGACAAAGACGGTCGTGTTCAATCATGGGTAAGGCGCGTTCCGCGCTCTAATCTTTTGAGGGCGGCGGGCAGCCATCGCCCGCTGACGGGAATTTCTGCACAAGGACAAAAGATGCGTTTGAAGGACAAGGTTGCGATCATCACCGGCGCTGCTTCCGGATTTGGAGAGGGCATGGCCAGGCGTTTTGCCGAGGAAGGGGCCAAAGTGGTGGTGGCCGACCTCAACGCCAGGGGCGCCGAACGCGTCGCCGCCGAGATCGGTGCTTCGGCGATCGCCGTCGCCAGTGACGTCTCCAGCCGCTCGGAGGTCGAAGAGATGGTCTATGCCGCCAAGAACGCGTTCGGCCGCATTGACATCATGGTCAACAACGCCGGTTACACCCACCGCAACGGAGACATGCTGGCGGTGGACGAGGCGACTTTCGACCTGATCACCGCCGTCAACATGAAAGCGATCTATCACGCCACGGTCGCGGTGGTACCGATCATGGAGCGGCAGGGCGGCGGCGTCATCCTTACCACCGCCTCCACTGCAGGCCTGCGGCCGCGCCCGGGTCTGACCTGGTACAACGCCTCCAAGGGCTGGGCAATCACTGCCACCAAGTCGATGGCGGTGGAGCTGGCGTCGAAGAACATCCGCGTCAACTGCCTCTGCCCGGTTGCCGGTGAAACGGGGATGCTTGCCCAGTTCATGGGCGAGGACACGCCTGAGCTGCGCGCCAAGTTCCGCGCCTCCATTCCGCTCGGCCGCCTGTCGACGCCGCTCGACATCGCCAATGCCGCGCTGTGGCTGGCTTCCGACGAAGCCGAATTCATCACCGGCGTCGCGCTGGAGGTGGATGGGGGAAGGTGTATCTGAGAGCGCTCTTCCCTTCTTCCTCAGCGGGAGAAGGTGAGACAACGCTCACCCGCGGTTGAGGAAGCCCTGATAAATCCAGCCGCGCTTGTTCTGGTAGACGATCTCGCACCATTTGTGCTTGCCGCACGAGATGACGTCGACGCTGGCCTTGGCCGGCACCGTGGCGATAACGCCGGCGCCCTTCTTTGGGCCTGAACGCATCGTCACCGAGCGCAGGATCGTTCCGTTGCCGCTCGCTTTGGTGGGTTCTGCGTCCTGCTCGGGTTCTTCAGCTGCCGGGATGCCGGCAGTCGCTTCCGACTTCACCTTCTCGGGCTTTGCCTGCGGCACAGGCGCCTTAGCAAGGGCTACTTCGGCCGGTGAGCTTGTATCGTCCGGCTCGGCATAGGCCTGTTCGGTGGTCGGCTCGTCTTCGGCGTCGTCCTGGCCGGGCTTGGCGACCACGACGGATTTGGCAGCTTCCTGGATCGCGGCGGCTGTCTGCGGTTTCTGCGTGCCGTCCGGATTGGTCCAGCGCGGATCGGTCTTGGAAGGCACGGAGCTGGCTGCCGTTGTCTCCACGGCAGTCGGCTTGACCTGCGGGCCCTTCGCCGTGGCGGCAGCTGGTGCGGGATTGGCCGGTTTCTGTTCGGCGACCTGTGCAGGTTCAGCACTCTGTTCGGAAGCAGCAGCCTCCGAAGCGACCGGATGTTTGGCGAAGGCTTGCCGTTCGCCCGATGGCAGCGCCAGCCACAGCGCCGTGCCGGCCACGCTGAGCAGCGCCATGGTGCCGACGGCTGCGATCACCAGATGGGAATGTGCTCCGACTTTCTGCCAGAAGGACGGTTTTGTGTTGTAGCCGAACTGCATCGAAATGCGGTGCGGCTTGGACGCGCCAAAACCGAGCGGCCGTTTCAAAACGGCCTCCATCGACTATTTTGGGCTGGATAGCCTGAGGTGTCGACGGTTCCGCGATCAGCGAAACAGAACTGGACCAAATTGAGCATCTGAGGTTCTGGTTACCCCTGAACACGGCCGACGTTCTTCGATCAAGGGCAGCGCCGTGATCAGCGTCGGTCCCGAAATCCCTCCAGGCGATACGAAGCTCTAATTTCGCAATGCCCAGTCTGGATCATCTGGCAGACGATTGTGGCATCTATGCGCCTTTCAAGCTTAAACGACAACCGTTCCGGTCAAACTTATATGCAGATTTCGTCATGATAGCCCGCCAGGGCGCCTTTTGCCGGATTTTTGTAAGTCATGTCTTACAGGTGTGGGTTGGCTGGGCGAATCAGTTCGATGCGGGACTGTTCCCTCCTCCCTTGTCGGAAAGGGAATGAAACTCGAAAACCAGGCCGTTGGCTTTCGTCCGCTACGCGGACGGTTTTCCACCCCGTCAGGCAGAAGGGAACGTCCGTCGTTTCCTGCAATGTCCATGTAATCTAGCAGGGCTAGCAGCCGGGCAGGGACGCCAAATGGAATCCATCATGCTTTTGAAGACGATTCGTGCTGCATGCACCGCCGCTACACTTGTTGCAGCAACCTTCCTTGTCGGCTGCGCTTCCGACATCATGAAGAATTATGTCGGCCGGCCGGTCGAAGAAGTCATCATCGACTATGGCCCGCCCTCCACGGTGCTCGATCTCGGCCGTGACGAGCGCGCCTATCAATGGCGCAAGATTTCGACCAATGTCGTGGCTGGCTCGACCAGCGGCGAGATCAAGGATACCCGGCGCGGCACCCGCTACGAAGAAACGGTGACCCCTGGTTATGTCGAAGAGCAGGAATGCTTCTACACATTCTATGCACGCCGGTGGGGCCAGGGCTGGTATGTGACCAGTTTCCGCAAGCCGAAGCTTGAGTGTGAGTAATAAGTTTCCGAGCTTTCGGAAAGCGCCGGCGGCGCAACCGTGAAAGCGGGTGAGAGGGACTATGCGTATTCTGCTGCTCGAAGACGAGCCGGAGATGGCTTCCGTGCTGAAGACGGCGCTGGAGCGCCGGCATGTCATCGTCGATCATGTCGCGACCATCGCCGACGCCGAGGCCGCCGCTGCCTTCGGCCCGTATGACGCGCTCGTCCTCGACCGCCGCCTGCCCGATGGCGAGGGGCTTGACCTTATCCCGAGGCTGAGAGCCAGCCGTGTCGACGCACCGATCCTGATGCTGACGGCGCTCGGCGGGCTGGACGATCGTGTCGCCGGCCTCGACGGCGGCGCCGACGACTATCTGTCCAAGCCCTTCGCGGTCGAGGAACTGATGGCGCGGCTGCGCGCCTTGCAGCGCCGTCCGGCGGTCCTTCGATCCGATCTCGTTTCGGTCGGCCGCCTGACCTATGATTTTCGCCATCGGGAAGCCTCGGTGGGCGACAAGCCGCTGGAATTGCTGCGCCGCGAGCAACTGGCGCTGGAGGCCTTGATCCGCCGGCCCGGCCGTGCGGTGCTGCGCTCGTCGCTGGAGGAATCGGTTTACGCCATGGATGACGAGATCGGCTCCAATGCGCTGGATTCCCATCTCTCGCGGCTGCGTCGCAAACTCGACGAGGTCGACGCCGGTGTCGAGATCCGGGCGATCCGCAATCTCGGCTATCTCCTGCGTGCCGCGACATGAGAAAGCCGCGTCCGCGTTCGCTGCAATGGGTGCTGGTGCGCAGGCTGATCCTGTTGCAGGCGGCGATGCTGGTCATTTTCCTCGGCCTGCTCACGCTGGTGCTTTTCATCGCCCAGCCGCGCCTCCTGGTCGACAATGAGGAGGCGGCTGTTGTCGTCGGCGAGGCATTGAGCCGTGATGGCAACGGGCAGCTGGTGCTGAGGGAAACCGAAGAGCTCAAGGAGTTCCGCCAGAGTTTTCCGAACCTGTGGTTCGTGGTGCGCGACCGGAATGGCCAGGAATTGCGGCAGGGCAATGTTCCTGCTGTCTATGCCGGTGGCGGCGACGGGCTGCTCAAAAGCATCGATCGCGCTGCCTTGACCTTCGCGCAGAAGGACCTGCGTCCGGCTGCCTCTTATGCCAACCTGGATACGCTGGCCGGCCGTGTCGGCGTGCTCGCCTCCACCATGTCTTCGCGCGACGAGAATACCGGCGTCGAGGTCAACATCGACCTGCAGATCGAGCTTTCCCGCAACCCTGACGGTACCACGAACTGGATGCGGGTCGGGCCAGTCCTGGTCATCCTCACCATTGTCATGCTGTTGCCGATCGTGATCGTCATGGGCTTCACCACGCTGGTGACGACGCCTGCGGTGGTGCGCCGCTCGCTTGCCGGGCTGGTCGCCACGGCCGAGGAAGCCAGTGCCATCGACATCGACAATCGCGCCGTGCAACTGCCAACCGAACGGGTGCCGCAGGAGGTCGCGCCGCTGGTGCATGCCTTCAATCGTGCGCTTGCCCGTCTCGGTGAAGGGTATGAGAAGCGTAATCGTTTCCTTACGGATGCTGCGCATGAACTGCGGACGCCTATCGCCATCATGCGCACCCGTGCTGAATTGCTGCGCGAGGATCCGGAAAGCCGCAAGCTCCTGAAGGATATCGAGCGCCTGTCGCATCTGGCGCAGCAACTGTTGGATCGGCAGGTGCTCGATCATTCGTCCGGCCAGCGCGAGATGGTTGACCTTGTCGACCTGGCAAGGACGCTCGCCGCCGATTTCGCACCGCTGACGCTGGAGGCTGGTTACGATCTTTCCTTCGAACCGGCCGAAGGCAAGGTGCCGGTCAGCGTTCGGCCGCAGCAGATCGAGCGTGTGGTGGCCAATCTTTTGCGCAACGCCATCGAGCATGGCGGCGGTTCCGGCACCATCACCGTCCTGGTCGACGACAAGGGCGGGCTGGAGATTCACGACGAGGGGCCGGGCATTCCGCCGGAAGAGCGCGAACGTGTATTTGACCCGTTCTATCGGCTGCGCCCGCGTTCAACCGGCGCGGGGCTGGGTCTGAACCTCGCCCGCGAGATCGCGCGCCTGCACGACGGCACCATCGAGATCCTCGATGGTGCGTGGATGGGCACGCATATCCGGCTGCAACTGCCTTTGGCGAATGCCGCAAGGCCGAAGGCCAAGAGTGCGTAGCAACTCGATCGGCGGGGTCAGATCCGGTCGCGCAGCGCGAACCAGTTGAGCGCCAGGAACAGCAGTGGCGCACGGAAGCGGCGCCCACCGGGGAAAGGCGGGATCTTCAGGTCCTCGATCAGTTTGAGGCGATCGCGATTGCCCGACACCGTCTCGGCATAAAGCTTGCCGAAAAAGTTCGACAGCATGACGCCGTGGCCGGAATAGCCGCCGACCGAGATGACGTTCGGCATCACCTCGCGCACGAAGGGCTTGCGCGGCACGGTGATGCCGACATAGCCGCCCCAGCCATGCGTGATCTCGACATCCTTCAGGGCCGGGTAGATCTCGGTGATCTGTTTGCGGATGTGGATGTGGATGTCCTTCGGGTCGTTGACCGCATAGACCTCGCGTCCGCCGAACAGCAGCCGGTTGTCTTTCGACTTGCGGAAATAGCGCACCACGAAGCGGGAATCGTCGACCGACTCGCCGCCGGGCAAAACCTTCAGTTCGTCGCCCAGAGGCACGGTGGCGCCGATGAAGGAGCCAATCGGCATGATATGCGAGGCGCTGACCGGTTCCAGGTCGCCGCCATAGGCGTTGGCAGCGATCAGGCACTTGTCGGCGGTAACCGTACCGCGCGCCGTCGTCACCCTCACCTTGCCGCCCTGGGCCGAGATGTTGGTGGCCTGAGTGTTTTCGAAGATATACGCGCCGGCAGCGGCGGCGGCGCGCGCCGTGCCGATCACCAGCTTCAGCGGATGGATATGGCCGGTGCCGCTGTCGCGGCTGCCGCCGTAATAGAGTGTGGAGCCCAGCCGTTCGGCCGTCTCCCCGGCATCCATGAACGTGATGTGCGGGTAGTCGAAACGCGTCGCCATGATCTCGGCATGCGCCTTGTAGTCGTCGACATAGCGCGGCTTGTGCGCCACCGACAGCTGGCCGGGCATATAGTCGATCTGGATGCTGTTGGCTGCGGAGAAGTCGAAAAGATGCGTCTTGGCTTCTTCGGCGAGATCGAACAGCGCCTTGGCACGCCTGAAGCCGTATTCGCTTTCCAGCTCTTCCGCCCAGGCGCGCTGGCCAGTGCCCAATTGCCCGCCATTGCGGCCGGAAGCACCGTCGCCGAAACGATAGCTTTCGATCAGCACGACATTGGTGCCGGCCTTGGCCAGATGTACCGCAGCAGAAAGCCCGGTGAAGCCACCCCCGATGATGACGACATCGGCCTGCCGGTCACCGTCCAGCGAGGGATATTCAGGACGCGGCCCGGCACTGTCTTCATACCAGGAGCGGCCGGGAGAAATGGGGGATTGGTAATTCATGAGCGAGTAGCGAATAGCGAATAGCGAAATAGTGATCAGTGATCGGCGAGCGGGTTTGTGAACAGCGAACGAGTGAGCAGTGACTAATCGGAGCGATCCACTATTCGCTACTCACTATTCGCTACTCGCTCCCTCACACATTCAGCAACAGATACTCCCGCTCCCACGGGCTGATCACTTCCATGAAGGTCTCGAACTCCGCGCGCTTGATTGCCGCATAGGTGGCGGCGAAGGTGCGGCCGAGCATGCCGGCCAGTTCCTCGTCGCCCTCGAACAGGTCGACGGCTTCGAGCAGTCCGCGCGGCAGGTCGATCTCGTCCTCGTTGGCGGTGGTCAGCACCGGCGGTTCGGCCGGCAGCTTGTTGTTGATGCCGATCAGGCCGCAGGCCAGCGAGGCGGCGAGCGCCAGATAGGGATTGGCGTCCGACGACGGGATGCGGTTTTCCACGCGGCGTGCATTCGGGTCTGAACGCGGCACGCGGAAAGCGGTGGTGCGGTTGTCGTATCCCCATTTGTTGTTGACCGGGGCGGAGGCCGCCTGGGTGAGGCGCCGGTAGGAATTGACGTAGGGCGCGAACATCACCAGCGCGTTCGGCACATGCTTCTGCATGCCGCCGATGAAATGGAAGAAGGCTTCCGTCTCGCTGCCGTCTTCCGCCGAGAAGATGTTCTTGCCGGTCTTCTTGTCGACGATCGATTGGTGGATATGCATGGCCGAGCCGGGCTGGCCCTGGATCGGTTTGGCCATGAAGGTGGCGTAGACGTCGTGCTTCAGCGCCGCCTCGCGCAAGGTGCGCTTGAACAGGAAGACCTGGTCGGCCAGTTCGATCGGATCGCCATGGCGCAGGTTGATTTCTAGCTGGCCGGCGCCTTCCTCGTGGATCAGCGTATCGATCTCGAGCCCCTGGGCTTCCGAGAAGTGATAGATATCGTCGATCAACTCGTCATATTCGTTGACGCCGGCGATGGAATAACCCGAGCCGCCAGCGATCGGGCGGCCTGAGCGACCGACCGGCGGGGTCAGCGGATAGTCAGGATCAGGGTTCTTGCGCACCAGGTAGAACTCGATCTCGGGCGCGACGACGGGCTTCAATCCATGCCGATCATAGGCGGCGACCACACGCTTCAGCACGTTGCGCGGCGTGAACTCGACGGCACGGCCGTCCTGGTGGACGAGGTCGCAGATGACGGCAGCGGTCGGGTCTTCTTCCCAAGGCACGACCGTCAATGTCGAAAGATCGGGCACCAGCTTCAGGTCGCCATCATCTTCCGGATACTCGAAACCGTTGCCGTTTTCCGGATACTGGCCGGAAATCGTCATCATGAAGGGTGCCGATGGCAGCGCCAGCGACGTGTTGGACGTGAATTTGGAAGACGGCATCATCTTGCCGCGGGCAACGCCTGCCTGATCCGGAGTGATGCATTCGATGTCCTCGATGCCGCGCGATTCAAGCCAGACGCTCGCCTCCTTGAAGCTCTTCACTCCTCTGAGATTTTTCAGAAAGGCAGGCGCACGGGTTCGCGTCCCCCGGCTCGACGGACGGACTTCCTTCTTGGCAGGCGGCATCAATCACCAGATTGTGGTTGCAGATTGCCGAGTATAGCCGGGCCCCCGGAGGGAAGAAAAGGGGGGACCACGCCGGTTTTGCTGGCCCATGCGTTCCAAATGGCTGGTTTTGGGCCATTTTTCGCCCTAGATGCTCTCCATGGCCACACAGCAGAACGCCCTGACCACTATCGGTTTCGACGCCGACGACACACTCTGGCAGAACGAACAGTTCTTCCGGATGACGGAGCGTCATTTTGCCGAACTGCTCTCGGCGCACGTCGAAAAGGAGCATCTGCTGGAGCGGCTCCTGGAGGCCGAGAGACGCAATCTCGGCGCCTACGGTTTTGGCATCAAGGGGTTCACGCTGTCGATGATCGAGACAGCGATCGACGTCACTGGCGGCACCGTGCCGAGCGAGCTCATCGGCAAGATTTTGGCGGCCGGTCGCGAAATGCTGAGCCACCCGATCGAGACGCTGCCGCATGTGCATGACACATTGGAGGCGCTGGCCGGACGCTATCGCCTGGTGCTGATCACCAAGGGCGACCTGTTCGACCAGGAGCGCAAGCTCGCGCAATCCGGCCTGGGTGATTTCTTCCATGCCGTTGAAATCGTGTCCGACAAGTCGCGCCCGACCTACCAGCGCATCTTTGCGCGTCACGGCGATGGCGCCGAGCATGCGATGATGGTCGGCAATTCGCTGAAGTCGGATGTCGTTCCGGCAATCGAGGCCGGTAGCTGGGGCGTCTTCATCCCGCATGAGCTGACCTGGGTGATCGAACATGTGGAAGCGCCGACGGCAGCGCCGCGCTTCCGCGAGATTGGTCACCTTGGCGAATTGCCGGCATTGCTCTCCGAGATCAGCAACAGCGGCAGAACCTCCTAGCGCAATTCCAGGAAAAGTGCGTAGCGGTTTTCCGTCCGGAATTGCGTAAAAACAAAAATCAGAGCGCTCCCGTGAAAACGGAAACGCTCTAGCGCGGCTGCCTCGAGCCGCTCTTCAGCTTTTCGATGATCTGGTGCAACCGGTCAGGCGTGATCGGCTTGGCCACCACGAAGTCCACCGTGCGCGGCAAGGCGAGGCCTTCCGCAGTGCCGCTGCGATTGGACAGGAAGATGACGCAGGGGGCCGACCTGCGGATCATTCCACGGATCGCGGCGACATCCGAAAGCACGGCGTTGCAATCGCTGTTTTCAGGCCCGCCGTCCAGGACCACGGTTCCGGGAATGACACCTGTCAATGCAGCCGGGGCCGTTTCGGGCGATTCCGCGATCGCCTTCAATCCGCTTTGCTCGATAATCCTGGAAACGACGATGCGGTTGATCGGAGACCGGCTGACGACCAGCACCTTGCTGAAATCCAGCTTGGGGCCGTCACGCGCTGGGGCGGATTCGTCAGCAACCGTCATGTCGTTCTCGTCGTGTTTCAAAGGAGATGGGCTCACGCCACTCGCACGCAATTCAATGCTGGGTTGTATTGGGTTGGACCATGGGTTGAGGTCACCGCTTATGTCAAGCGTACGGCTGTACTAGCCGGCCTGTTTGCAGATCACAATAAGATTAGTGACATCTATGCAACTAAAGTCGTAAACAGTCGCCCGATAAAGCATGCGCAAAACAAAAAAACCGCCCCGCGGTTGTCCGCGGGGCGGTTTTTGCTTCTACTCGGTAAGTCTTGACTTTCGTCAACCGTGACTTTGTTGGGTCACGATCACCGGGATCAAAAGATCACCCCAATTGCCGTCGCCGCCATGGTGACGGGCCGAACGGACCAGTTCGACCGAAACGCCTGCTTCGACGGCCTTCATGACCGACTGGTTGAGGCGGTGCAGGTCGTTGGCAACGATGCGGATCACTGCCTGCTGGTCGGCGCTCATGGTGGTGGCCTGTTCTTCGGCTCTTTCCTTGACACGGGTACGCGGTGCCATCGTGGTTCTCCTCGAATGTTCCTTCGCCTTCTCGGGCGGTTCCTCTGTTGCCGCCCCGGCGCCTCCGCGCCGGGGATACCATGTGGGCCGACTTATTCGGCGGCCGGGCGGAACTGTTCGTGCTCGGTCGAGTCGTGCATGGCGGTGGTCGACGACTTACCGCCGGTGATTGCCATCGACACGGCGTCGAAGTAGCCGGTGCCGACTTCGCGCTGGTGCTTGGTTGCGGTATAGCCGTTGGCTTCGGCTGCGAATTCGGCTTCCTGCAGCTCCGAATACGCGGCCATCTGGCGATCCTTGTAGCCGCGGGCCAGTTCGAACATGCCGAAGTTGAGCTGGTGGAAGCCAGCCAGCGTGATGAACTGGAACTTGTAGCCCATCGCGCCCAGCTCGCGCTGGAACTTGGCGATCGTCGCGTCGTCGAGGTTCTTTTTCCAGTTGAACGACGGCGAGCAGTTGTAGGCCAGCTTCTTGCCCGGATGTGCCTTCTGCACGGCCTCGGCGAACTTCCTGGCCTGGGCGAGGTCCGGCTTGCCGGTCTCCATCCAGATCAGGTCGCAGTGCGGTGCGTAGGCAATCGCCCGGGCGATGCAGGGCTCGATGCCGTTCTTCACCTGGTAGAAACCTTCCACCGTGCGGCCCGCATCCTTGTCGACGAAGGGCTGGTCGCGCTCGTCGATGTCGGAGGTCAAAAGCTTGGCGGCTTCGGCGTCGGTGCGGGCGACGATCAGCGTCGGCACGCCCATGACGTCGGCGGCAAGCCGTGCGGCGTTCAGGTTGCGGATATGTGCTGCGGTCGGGATCAGCACCTTGCCGCCGAGATGGCCGCACTTCTTTTCCGAAGCCAGCTGGTCTTCGAAGTGAACACCCGCGACGCCGGCTTCGATGAAGGCCTTCATGATCTCGAAGGCATTCAACGGTCCGCCGAAACCGGCTTCCGCGTCGGCCACGATCGGCGCGAACCAGGTGTCGACCGAAAGGCCCTTGCCTTCGGAGGTCTCGATCTGGTCGGCGCGCTGCAGCGTGCGGTTGATGCGCTTGGCGAGTTCCGGCGCGGCATTGGCCGGATAGAGCGACTGGTCCGGATACATGGCGGAAGCGGTGTTGGCGTCTGCCGCGACCTGCCAGCCCGACAGGTAGATCGCCTTCAGCCCGGCGCGGACCATCTGCATGGCCTGGTTGCCGGAAAGCGCGCCAAGCGCGTTGACGAAGTCTTCCTCGTGGATGAGCTTCCACAGCCGGTTCGCGCCCATTTCGGCCAGGCTGTGCTTGATCTGTACGGAGCCGCGCAGCCGTTTCACATCCTCCGGCGAATAGGGCCGTTCGATGCCGTCGAACCGGCCTTCAGCGGCCGAGGGGACGAGGTTGTAAAAATCGGTCATTGTCTGCTCCGCTTCACAAATTGCGTTTCGCGAAACCGCCTTGTGTCTTCAGTTGGTGGCGATTTCCCTGTGACTTGATTTACATTGCGGTGCGAAATCGGCCAGTGAATTCGCGATTTCGGCTGAAAGATAAGGGAAAATCTGTGTTGTGTTTGACAATGCAGCGCTGTAAATTTGTAAAACATGTAAAAGACGGCGAGGGCCGAAATTCCATGATTTCGATGTCAAGTTTTGTAAAATGGTCGCGGCGACATGGCTGAGCAGAAGATCTTTGCCGGGCCGCGCATCCGCCGCATCCGCAACCAGAAGGGGCTGACCCAGACGGCGATGGCCGAGGGGCTGGGCATTTCGCCTTCTTACCTCAACCTGATCGAGCGCAACCAGCGCCCGCTGACGGTCCAGCTCATCCTCAAGCTCGCTTCCGTCTACAAGGTCGAGCCGGATGAGCTGCAAGGCGAAGCGCGCGGGTCGATCTCGGCGCTGCGCGAGGTTTTCACCGATCCGTTGCTGGCCGGCGAGCTGCCGGGTGACCAGGAACTGGTCGAGATCGCAGAAGCCGCGCCCAATGCCGCCGCCGCTGTCATCAAGCTGTTTCGCGCCTATCGCGAACAGGCCGAACGCCTGTCGGACCTGACCGAGCTGCTCGCCCGCGAAGGCCACACCACCGCGCTTTCCGGCGCGCGCCTGCCCATCGACGAAGTGCATGAGGTGTTCGAGCGCCGGCCCAATCATTTCGCGGCGCTCGAGGAGGAGGCGGAGGCCTTCACGACATTGCTTAGCCCAGGCGACGATCTGTTCGGCGCGCTGAAGGAATGGCTGCGGCGCGAGCATGGCATCGTCGTCAAGGTCCTGCCGGTGGCCACCATGCCCAACTGGCGCCGCCGTTATGACCGTCATTCGCAGCGCCTGTTCCTGTCGGAGCGGCTATCGCCATTCGATCAGCTGCGCGAAGTGGCAATGGAGGCGAGCCTCATCCGCATGCAGGTGGCGGTGGCTGCAGAAATCGCGGCACTCAAGCTGTCGTCCGACGAAGCCAGGCGGCTGGCTCGGTTCGAGCTCGGCCGCTATGCTGCGCATGCGCTGATGATGCCCTATCAGGCCTTTCTCTCCGCCGCCCAGCGTGCCCGCTACGATGTCGACGTGCTGCGTTCGCGCTTCAGCGTCTCTTTCGAGCAGGCAGCCAACCGGCTGACCATGCTGCAGCGTGCCGGCGCCTCCGGCGTGCCGTTCTTCATGCTGGAGGTCGACAACGCCGGCAACCGCTTCCGCCGCGCCGGCGCGCAGGGCTTTCCGCACAGCCGTTTCGGCGGCGGCTGCCCCAAACTGCCGGTGCATGCCGCCTTCACCCAGCCCGGCCAGATCTTCGTCGAGGCGGTCGAAATGCCGGACGGCGCCGAGTTCCTCACCGTGGCGCGCACGCTGGAAGGACCGCAGGGCGCCTTTTCGGAGCGGCCGCGCCGCACCGCCATTCTGCTTGGCTGCGACATCGCCTTCCGCGACGAGATTGTCTACGGCGCTGCACTTCCCGCGCTGGCGCTGGGCGGCAAGGCGGGTGCCGTGAAGGCGACGCCGGTTGGTCCGGCCTGCCGCCTGTGCGAACGCTCCGGCTGCCTGTCGCGTGCCGAGCCGCCGGTTACCCGACCGTTGGGTCTCGACGAGATGGTGACAGGACTGAGCGCCTTCGATTTCCAGTGAGGACCTGGCCTGTGGTCATTGATTAGCCCTTCGAAGGCGCCGCAATGTCAGTTGCCGCATCCCGCCATTTTGTCAGGATCGCTTCAGCAGAAATGGCATTTTAGCCATCGCTGATGTTGACGCCCGCCGGCCTGGCCTTCATTTTCCCGCGCGACGCTGCGTAACCGGTGAGGGCACCGATGGCTGGTACCGATCGTCCCGTGCGGCGCTGGCTGAAGCGCATCGCCATCGTGCTGATCGCGCTTCTGATCCTGGTCGTCGCTCCCGCTGCTTTCATCATCTACCCCACCTTCAAGTCATACCCGGCACTCAAATTCCCTCCGGCGGTGTCGCAGGCTGAGAAGAACCTGCAGGACATTGCTCTGCTGCGGCGTTTGCCCGAAGTCGAACGCAGCTTCACGGATCAGACCCGGTTGGCGTTCGAGGCTGCTGTGGACAAGCTCGAGGCCCGTGCTCCGGATCTCGATCGCGCCGCCTTCGCGATGGGCGCCGCGCACGCCGTGGCCCTGGCCGACAATGGCCACACCAGTGTCGGAGGACTTGCCGGCGGTCATGGCTTCAACGTGCTGCCGCTGCGTTTCGGCTGGTTTGCCGATGGTCTTTTCGTGGTCGCGGCCAGCCCAGACCGGCCCAATTTTCTGGGTGCGCAAGTCGTCGCCATGAACGGCAGGGCGCCAGAGAAAATGGTCGAGGCGTTGCACGCCTATATTGGTGGTCCGGCCAATCTGGCGCGTGAGCTGTCGCCAAATCTGCTTGTGTCGCCGGAGCTCCTTCATGCGGCAGGTCTTGCCGACAACCCGGACGCCAGCGAGCTCACCCTGCGCCTGCGTGACGGTACGGAGGGCGTGCAGAAGCTTGCCGCCCAGCCGGGTGCGCCGGAATTGCTGCCCAGGAACCCCTGGCCCAGGCGTTATCTGAGCCCCGTTCCCGTGCCGGGCGATACAGGCTCATGGACCCATGTGCTGCAAGGCGTTCAGGTTCCACCGGCGCTGACGCGTCCCGATCAGTATTTCTGGCACGACTATCTGGCCGATGGCAGCGTCCTCTATGTCCAGATCAACCGGGTGCGCGACCAGGACGGCAAGTCGCTTTCCGGTTACCTCGCCGATGTGCTGGCCGAGGCAAAGACGAGGCAGATCAGGAACGCTGTGGTGGATCTGCGTTTCGACCCGGGTGGCGACTACACGCAAAGCGCCGATTTTGCGAAGCAGTTGCCCGCGCTGGTGCCGCAGGACGGAAAGGTCCTTGTTCTCACAAGCGGGACGACCTTTTCAGCCGCGCTGAGCATGGCGGCAATGCTGAAATATCATGCCGGGTCACGCGGCATGCTCGTGGGCGAACCCATGGGCGACAGGTCCAGGTTCTGGGGTGAGGGCGGCAACGTCACGATGCCGAATTCCAAGCTCTCGATCCGCTACACCACTGCCTACCACGACTGGGAAGACGGCTGCAGCCTGTCGCAGATCAGGACGTGTTTCATTCTCAACTATGTCTACGGCACGCCGTCCGGATCGCTGGCTCCCGCGGTCCCTGTCGCGCAGACATTTGCAAGTTACTCCGCCGGCGAGGATGCCGTGCTGGCAGAGGCTTTGAAGCTGGCGAAGTAGCTTTCCGCGCATTGCCGTGGGGCCAAGCCGGCATGTGTCCGGATCAGATTTTCGGCAGGAGCTTGGCGATGGCTTCCTCGACCAGTGAAGGAATCCTGGCTGGATCGTCGAGATAAGCGCCTTCCAGCAGGCCGTCCGACAGCGCGACAAGGAGACCGGCCGTCATTCCGGGAGATGGGTCGCCGCTGGCGGCACAGAGTTCTTGCAGGCTGGTGCGATACCACGCGCGGCGTGCATCGATAGCACGCCGCACCGGGTTGTTCGGGTCGGGATACTCCGCCGCCGCGTTGAGGAACACGCAGCCGCGGTAGTCGGCATCGGTCGCCGCCTCGCCGATGCGTCCCAGGATCGCGGCGATCATTTCGCGCGGTGGCCGTGCCGGCAGCCCGGCCACATATGCGCGCCCCAACCGGTCCTGCTCCTCGATATGGGCGACGACGAGATCATCCTTCGAGGGAAAGTGCTTGTAGAACGTCGCCTTGGCCACGCCTGCCTCGGCGATGATGCGGTCGATGCCGACGGCATGGATGCCTCCGGCATAGAAAAGTCGGCTTGCCGTATCGAGCAGACGGCGGCGGGCGGGAGAGGCATCGATCGTGTCAGCAGTCTTTTGCATGGGATTGACACTAACAGACAGGTCTGTTCATTTCAATTGATAGACAGACCTGTCTGTGTATCGGAAGTCACATACCAGGAGGAAGACATGCAATCGAATGAAGCCTTTGAAATCATGCAGCGCTTCAACCAGGCGTTCCAGGATCACGAGCCCGCAATCCTCGACGATCTGATCGCCGAGGATTGCGTCATGGAGTCGATTCAGCCGGCGCCCAATGGAACCCGCTATGAAGGGCGCGCAGCCTGCCTTGCCTTCGGGCAGGCCATCGCCGTCGATCGCGTTTCCCATTTCGACATGGAAGACATCACGGCGATGGGCGAGAACGCCGTCATCCGCTGGCGTTTCAATTTCGGTGATGGCGGCTCGGTGCGCGGCGTCAACCTGATGCGCGTCAGGGATGGCCTGATCGTGGAAGCGCTCGGTTATGCGAAGTCGCCTGGGCAGGCGGCGCCGTTGCCGGATTAATCCTCTGATTGGCTTAACTGGTGCGGGCAATCCGGCCCTTGAATGTCCGCATCGTTTCACTCACGCTCGGCTACAGCTGGAAACCGGCAGGCTCTGTCGTCTCCCGCACGATGCACCGCCTTGAAAAGGGCAATAGTGGGCCATGAACGCCATCGCTCAACCATCGGCATTGCGCGAGGAACGCATCGGCTATCTGCTGGTGTTCCTCTCCGCCCTGATGTGGAGCCTGGGCGGCACCATCGCACGCTTCATTGCAGTCGACGACAGCTGGACGGTGGTGTTCTGGCGCTCGGTCTGGGCAGCGGCTTTCCTCATCGCTTTCATGGTCTGGCGCGACGGCTTTCGTGGAATGCTGAAATTGTTCCGCAGCATGGGATTGCCCGGCCTTGCGGTCGCCATCTGTTTTGCAACCGCCTCCACCTGCTTCGTCGTCGCGCTCGCCTATACCAAGGTCGCCAACATCCTGCTCATGCAGGCCGGAGTGCCGCTGCTGGCGGCTTTGTTGAGCTGGCTGCTGTTCCGCGAAAAGGTCTCGGCTGCCACCTGGGCAGCGATTGCCTGCGTGATCGTTGGCGTCGCCATCATGGTTTCGGAATCGCTCGGCGGCGCGGTGTCACCGATCGGCGACGGGCTGGCGCTGCTCATCGCCTTCATGTTTTCGATCGCCACCGTGATCACCCGCCGCTTCGCCCAGGTGCGCATGACGCCGGCCACCTGCCTCGGCACGATCTTCGCCGCGCTTTTCGCTGCGTCGCAGGCTTCTCAATTCGCAGTTTCGCCGCGCGACATGGGCTTCCTGTTCGCCTTTGGCGTCATCAACCTCGGCGTGGGGCTGGCCTTTTTCGCCACCGGCGCCAGGCTGGTGCCGGCCGCCGTGGCGGCATTGCTTGGCACCTTCGAGCCGATCCTGGGGCCGATCTGGGTCTGGCTCGTGCATGGCGAGGTGCCTTCCGTCCGCACCATGGTCGGCGGTGTCGTCGTCGTTGCCGCGCTGTTCGTTCATATCGGCCTGGAGTTCCGGCGTCAGTCACGGCCTGCAAGGCCCGGCACCACCGGAATCCCGTCGCCCACCTGACACCTGACGAGATTTGATTGTCAGGATCGATTGGAACATCTTTGCCCATTGACAAGCCTGCTGCGCGACGGGCAGGCTGGAGATACGGCAACAACAAGACAGGCGCATCTTGCCACGTGACAGAGCCGGCCAAACCAGGATCGAGCTTCATCGCCTTGGTCTGCCAATCGGGCAGACGCGGGCGGTAATCTCCCCAAGCAGCTCCCACGGCTGCACCTTGCCATTCTATCGCACGCATTTCAGGCACCGCCGTTTCAGCGGTATGTCGTCCGTTGCCAAAACACCATCCAACAATGCATGCCGGGTCATGGCCATCGTGCCTTCCGGCAAGGGAACACCGACAAAGGGAGTGTGAGAATGATCCGCAAAGCGATTTTGCTGGCGGCGACGGCCGTGGCGTTGACGACGCTGGGCGCGCAGGCACAGGAGCGTGTCGTCAACGTCTATAACTGGTCGGACTATATCGACCAGTCGATCATCGCCGACTTCACCAAGGAAACCGGCATCAAGGTCGTCTACGACGTCTATGATTCCAACGAAATCCTGGAGACCAAGCTGCTGGCCGGCGGGTCGGGTTATGACGTTGTCGTGCCGACCGCCACGCCGTTCCTGGTGCGCCAGATCGCGGCCGGCGTCTACCAGAAGCTGGACAAGTCGAAGCTGCCGAACCTGGTGAACATGTGGGACGTTGTCCAGGAGCGTGTCGCGGCCTTCGATCCAGGCAACGAATACTCGGTCAACTACATGTGGGGCACCACCGGCATCGGCTACAACACCAAGAAGATCAAGGACGCGCTGGGGATCGACAAGATCGACAGCTGGGATACGGTGTTCAAGCCGGAGAACCTCGCCAAGCTGAAGGATTGCGGGGTGATGATGCTGGATTCGCCAACCGACATCCTGCCGACCGCGCTCAACTATCTGAAGATCGATCCGAACTCGAACACCGCAGAGGACCTTGCCAAGGCGGAAGAGTTGATGCTGAGCATCCGCCCGTCCGTCCGCAAGTTCCACTCGTCCGAATACATCAACGCGCTCGCCAATGGTGACATCTGCCTGGCGGTCGGCTTCTCGGGTGACCTGTTCCAGGCCCGCAATCGCGCCCAGGAAGCCAAGGCGGGCGTCGATATCGCCTATACGATCCCGAAGGAAGGCGCCGAGATGTGGTTCGACCAGATGGCCGTTCCGGCGGACGCCAAGCATCCGGCCGAAGCGATGGAATTCATCAACTACATGATGAAGCCCGAGGTGATCGCGAAGTCGTCGGACTATGTCTTCTACGCCAACGGCAACAAGGCCTCGCAGCCGCTGATCAACAAGGAGATCACCGGCGATCCCACGATCTACCCCGATGAAGAGGTGCTGAAGAAGCTCTTCACCGTGAAACCCTATGACCCCAAGACCCAGCGCACCATCACGCGCATCTGGACCAAGGTCGTCACGGGACAATAAGCACCAAGAAACGAGCCCCGGCGGCCAGGCCGTTGGGGTCTTCCCGGGGAACAGGACGGAGAGGGACAATGAAATCGCTGGGCAGCATCCGCAGAGACTTTGCGCCGTGGAACGATCCGAACGCAAAGCCCTATATCCAGTTTGAAAACGTCACCAAGCGGTTCGGCGATTTTGTTGCCGTCAACAATTTGTCGCTGACCATCTACGAGCGCGAGTTCTTCGCGCTGCTTGGCGCGTCGGGCTGTGGCAAGTCCACGCTGTTGCGCATGCTGGCGGGCTTCGAACAGCCGACATCCGGCCGCATCCTGCTGGATGGCGAGAACCTTGCCGGCACGCCGCCCTATCGGCGCCCGGTCAACATGATGTTCCAGTCCTATGCGTTGTTTCCGCATATGACGGTGGAAAAGAACATTGCTTTCGGCCTGAAGCAGGAAGGCATGCCCAGGGCCGATGTCGAAAAGCGCGTCGCCGAGATGCTGAAACTGGTCAAGCTCGAGCCTTTCGCGAAGCGAAAGCCGCATCAGCTCTCGGGCGGTCAGCGCCAGCGTGTTGCTTTGGCCCGCTCTGTCGCCAAGCGCCCGAAGGTGTTGCTGCTGGACGAACCGCTCGGCGCGCTCGACAAGAAGCTGCGCGAGGAAACCCAGTTCGAACTGATGGACCTGCAGCAGGAACTCGGCCTCACCTTCGTCGTCGTCACCCACGACCAGGAAGAGGCCATGACCATGGCTGACCGCATCGCCATCATGGACAAGGGCGAAGTCATGCAGGTGGCGACCCCCGCCGAAGTCTACGAGGCACCTGCCTCGCGCTTTGTCGCCAACTTCGTCGGCAATGTGAACATGTTCGAAGGCAAGGTCGCCGAGCGCACGGAAAAGAACGCCACCATCACCGGCGCCACCGGCGCGCAGATCCTGGTCGAAAATGCCGGCGACGCCAGCGCAGGCGCCAATGTCGCTTTTGCCATTCGTCCCGAAAAGATCCGCATTTCTTCGGCCAAGCCCGATGGCCTGGCCAATGCGCTGGAAGGCGAGGTCTACGACATCGCCTATCTCGGCGACATGACCGTCTACCACGTCAAGCTGAGCGACGGGCAGATCGTTCGTGCGCAGAGCATGAATGCCGCTCGTATCTCGGACGATCCGCTCACCTGGAACGACCGTGCCTGGGTCTCCTTCCGGCCTGACGCCGGCGTCGTTCTGACACGGTAGGGGGCGATCATGGCAGGTGCAACCCTCTCAGCCACCACCGCGAACGGTGCCGCAACGGCCCAGCCGGCGACCCAGCTTGCCAACAGTTTCGTCAGCAAGCTGGTCATCATCGTTCCCTACGCCTTCCTGGTAATCTTCTTCCTCGTCCCGTTCTTCATCGTCTTCAAGATATCGCTGTCGCAGACGGTGATCGCGATGCCACCCTATACACCGGCATTCAATTTCGGCGGCGGGCTATCCGGCATCATCGATCAGTTGAAGCAACTGAACTTCGACAACTACATCTTCCTGACCGAGGATCCGCTCTATATTAACGCCTACTTCACCAGCGTCATTGTCGCCGGGATATCCACCTTGCTGACTTTGCTTGTCGGTTATCCGATCGCCTATGGCATGTCGCGGGCGCCGGCCACGCTTAGGCCGACCCTGCTGATGCTGGTCATCCTGCCGTTCTGGACGTCGTTCCTGATCCGCGTCTATGCCTGGATCGGCATCCTGAAACCCGAGGGGCTGCTTAACCAGCTTCTGCTCAGCACCGGCATCATCAGCGAGCCGCTGATCATCCTCAACACCTATACGGCGATCTTCATCGGCATCGTCTATTCCTACCTGCCGTTCATGATACTGCCGCTCTATTCGGCGCTGGAAAAGATGGACTACTCGCTGGTCGAGGCGGCCCAGGACCTTGGCTGCCCGCCCATCACCGCCTTCTGGAAGATCACTTTCCCGATGTCGCTGCCCGGCGTTCTGGCCGGCTGCCTGCTGGTCTTCATTCCAGCCGTCGGCGAGTTCGTCATCCCCGATCTGCTCGGCGGTTCGCAGACGCTGATGATCGGTCGAACGCTGTGGAACGAGTTCAACAACAACCGCGACTGGCCGGTATCGTCGGCAGTGGCGGTGCTGCTGCTGCTGGTGCTGATCGTGCCAATCGTCATCTTCCAGCACGCCCAGGCGCGCGCTCAGGAACAGGGGCGTTGACATGAACACGACCTGGAGCCGCTTCAACATCACTTCGATCACAATGGGCTTCGCATTCCTGTACCTGCCCATCGTGCTTCTGGTGGTCTTCTCCTTCAACGAATCCAAGCTGGTCACCGTCTGGGGTGGATTTTCGACCAAATGGTACGTGTCGCTGTTCCAGAACCAGGCACTGATGGATGCGGCATGGGTGACCATCCGCGTCGGCCTGATTTCGGCGACGGTGGCCACGGTGCTAGGTACGCTGGCGGCACTTGCGCTGACCCGCTACACGCGCTTTCGGGGTCGCGTGCTGTTTTCGGGCATGGTGTTTGCGCCGCTGGTCATGCCGGAAGTCATCACCGGCCTGTCGCTGCTGCTCTTGTTCGTGGCGGTCGGCCTCGACCGGGGTTTCTTCACGCTGACGCTTGCACACATCTCCTTCACCATGTGCTTCGTCGCGGTTGTGGTGCAGTCGCGCCTCGTCACCTTCGACCGGTCGCTTGAGGAAGCGGCCATGGATCTCGGCGCTTCACCGGTGGCGACCTTCTTCCAGGTGACGCTGCCGGTCATCCTGCCGGCGATCGTTTCCGGGTGGATGCTGGCCTTCACCTTGTCGCTGGACGACCTGGTC
Source organism: Mesorhizobium loti (assembly GCF_002858745.1). Taxonomy (GTDB): domain Bacteria; phylum Pseudomonadota; class Alphaproteobacteria; order Rhizobiales; family Rhizobiaceae; genus Mesorhizobium; species Mesorhizobium loti_F. The sequence continues at coordinate 382,660 of NZ_PJRO01000005.1, forward strand.
ACCTCGTCCTTCACTTCGGGACCGGGTGCGACGACGCTGCCGATGAAGATCTACAGTCAGGTTCGCCTCGGCGTGACGCCGGAAATCAACGCCGCCTGCACGATCCTGATCGCGATCGTGGCGACGGGTGTGATCATAGCTTCGGTCGTCAACAAACGCCGCGAAGTGCAGCGCCTGCGCGACGAACAGGCGGCGCTGCGCGGATAAATCGTCGTGAAACAGGACATGAAAAGGCAGCTTCGGCTGCCTTTTTAGAGCGTTTCCGGTTTTTCGGAAAACTCTAATTCTTTGTTTTTGCGTATCCTTTATTCGCTTGGCTTGCGGCGTGCGATCGGCGACACGAAAGGCGTGGTCCAGGTTCCGCCGACAAAGAAGGTCGCCTCGTTGCCTTTGTTGCTCGGCGTGGTGGGCTCAGGTGGCGCGGCGGGCGGCGGCGTGGCGGATGTGGTCTGGCCGGTCCCGGTCTGACCGTCGGGGACGGTGCCTGGTTGCGTCGGGGCCGGCTGCACCGGAGGTGTCGGCTGGGCCGCTGGCGTCGGCTGGATAACGCCGCCCGAAAGCGCCAGGCCACGTCCCGCGTAAGGCACGATCCCCGACAGCCAGATCTTGGTCTGGCCCGACTTCGCCTCGGCCCGGTCGATGCGGGCGACCCCTTTGGCGACGCTGGCCTTGAGTTCGGCGCCGTCGATCGGCAGCGTGCCGTCAGCCACTTCGTCGAGTGCGAAGAAGCCGCCCTCTTCGGCGTGTTTCAGGAAGGATGGCAGGTTGAGGGCGGTGAGGTTACCCGGGCCGAAGGTGGCAGAGACCGACCCGTCGGCATTCTGCAGGATCGAATTCCACGACTTGCCGGGGCCTTTCAGGATCAGCGACACCGTGCCGGTCCCGGTCGGCATCAGCCGTGTCATACCTGCTGCAGAGGTGAATTCAGCGCCGTTGATGTCGGAAGCCAGCAGTTTCATCTCCACCTGCGTGCCTTCGGGGCGCAAATCGAAGCGCAGGCTTGCCTGAATGTTGCCGCCGAAGGCACCGGCGTCGGAAATGTCGAACACGGCGAGGCCGTTTTTCACCTGGGCGGTGGCGGCAACGTCGGCGAGTTGGATCGGTCCGGCGGTGGCGTGAGCCGCCGAGAGCCGAAGGTCGAGGTTGAAGCGGTCGGCGAAGGACGTGTCGATGGAGTCGAGATCGCCGGGCGCCGCGGCCGTCGTGGTGAAGGCGGCCAGCAACGCCGCCAGGTTGACGGTATCGAAGGCCATGGTGCCGGAGATTACCGGCAGCGCATCCGTGAAGGAAAGATCAAGCGCGCCGGTTCCGGGATTCTTGTCTACGGTGATCTCGGCGTTGTCGAATTTGATCCGGTCGGCATTGCCGCTGACCTTGCTGCTGACGGAAACCGGCCCGGTGGTGGCGCCGGGTGCGATGCCGGCCCGCAGCCACCACAAAGCGCGCCGCAGCGACGAGGCTGAGAATTTGGCCTGGCCGTCGAAGAACGACTTGCCGGAGAAATTGCCGTTGCCTTCGAACGACAGGTTAGCCGGCGGTGCCTTCAGCGACACCGTGAAGGGCGCTGCACCCCCGGCAAACAGCAGCATCGGCTGTGGCGAGTTGGCCTCCACCGAAACGGTCTCGCCGCGCCAGGTGCCGCTGGCACTGAGCGAACCCGAGGTGTTCAGCGCCTCCCAGTCGACCATGCCCGACAGGCCGGTCACGACGTCTTCCTCGGCGCCGTCTATGCTGGAGACGACACGACCATCGCGGAATTCGATGCTGCCGAAGCCTTCCGTCGGCAGCCTGACGGTATTGGGCTTGTCGGGATTTGCCTTGACGGATTCCTTGGCGGCATTGATCGCACGCGCGACGCGCCCGCCGGACGGCGCGGCAGGCAAAAGCAGCCCATGCTCGGCGGGCTCGATGCGGAAGACCGGCTTGATCAGCTGCACGCCGGAGAACACGACGTCACCGCGCAAGGCCGCCATCGCCGACAGATCGATGTCGACCCTTTCGGCCTGCATCACCGGCGGAGCCTTGTCGTCGCTCCATTTCGACAGCGTGACGCCTGACAGTGTGGCGCGGAACTGCGGCCAGATCGAAATTTCGGGCGTGCCCTCAATGGTGACGCGAAAACCGCTCCAGGCACTCATTTCCCAGGCGATGCGGTCGCGCACGATACGATTGGACGCAAAATAAGGCACGGCCACGAACGCCAGGACGGCGACGATGACCGCGATCGATACGGCCCAAATGGCCCGCCAGATCAAGGGTGATGGCATCTGGTCCTTAGCGTTTCAATTCAATCGCATGAAGGGGTGTAAACCCTGGCGGCTGCATTTCAAGTCTTTGTGACCATGCGATGGCGATAGCACACATGCTGTCGCAATCGACCGACCTTGCGTTGTTGCGTTGCAGTATGCTTAACGGGTGACGCTACGGGAGGAACATTCATGGCCGCAGAGACGCCCCTTTGGACCCCATCGGAGGCGCGGATCGCTTCGGCGCCGCTGACCGAGTTCACGCGCGCGGCGGAAAAGGCGAGCGGGCAGACCTTCGCCAGTTACCGGGATCTGCACGCCTGGTCGATAGCCGAGCGCGAGGCGTTCTGGGACCTGGTGTGGGAATTCTGCGGCATCACCGGTGACAAGGGCGAGACGGTGCTGGTCGGTGGGGACAAGATGCCAGGCGCGCGCTTCTTTCCCGACGCCAGGCTGAACTTTGCCGAGAATCTCCTGAAGAAGACCGGTTCCTCCAACGCGATCGTCTTTCGCGGCGAGGACAAGGTCGAACGACGTTTGTCCTGGGATGAGCTGCACGCCAAGGTCTCACAGCTGCAGCAATTGTTCGTGAAACTCGGCGTCAAGCGGGGCGATCGCATCGCCGCCATGATGCCGAATATGCCCGAAACGGTTGCTGCCCTGCTTGCCGCCACTTCGATCGGTGCGGTGTGGTCGTCCTGTTCACCCGATTTCGGCGAACAGGGCGTGCTCGACCGTTTCGGCCAGATCGAGCCGGTCGTCTTCATCGTGCCGGACGGCTACTGGTACGCCGGCAAGGCCATCGAGGTCGCCGACAAGGTGGCCGCGGTCGTCTCGAAGCTGAAGAGCCTGCGCAAGGTACTGGTGGTCGATTATCTCGGCACGGCGCAAGATGTCGCCACCACAATCGAAGGTGCCGAGGCCCTGGAAACCGCATTGCAGCCCTTCGCGGCCAAGGCGGTTGCTTTCGAACAACTGCCTTTCGCGCATCCACTCTATATCCTGTTCTCCTCCGGCACGACCGGTATACCGAAGTGCATCGTGCATTCGGCCGGCGGCACGTTGCTCCAGCATGTCAAGGAACTGCGCCTGCATGCCGGCCTGATCGAGGGCGATCGCTTCTTCTATTTCACCACCTGCGGCTGGATGATGTGGAACTGGCTGGTGTCGGGCCTGTCTGTTGGTGCGACGCTGCTGCTTTATGACGGCTCGCCCTTCCACCCCTCGGGCAATGTGCTGTTTGACTTCGCCGATGCCGAGAAGATGACCTATTTCGGCACGTCGGCGAAGTTCATCGATTCCGTGCGCAAGGCCGAGCTGAAACCGATCACCACGCACGATCTCTCCACCGTGCGCACCATCTCCTCGACCGGCTCGCCGCTGTCGCCGGAAGGCTTCCGCTTCGTCTACGAAGGCATCAAGCAGGATATCCATCTTGCTTCGATTTCAGGCGGCACCGATATCGTCTCCTGCTTCGTATTGGGCGTGCCGACCGAACCGGTCTGGGAAGGCGAGATCCAGGGGGCGGGACTTGGCCTTGCCGTTGACGTCTGGAACGACAACGGCCAGCCGGTACGGCAGGAGAAGGGCGAACTGGTCTGCGCCAAGGCATTCCCGGCCATGCCGATCGGTTTCTGGAACGATCCCGACGGCACGAAATATCACGGCGCTTATTTCGAGCGTTTCGACAACGTCTGGTGCCATGGCGATTTTGCCGAATGGACCGAGCATGGCGGCATGATCATTCACGGCCGCTCGGACGCGACGCTGAATCCCGGTGGCGTGCGCATCGGTACGGCCGAGATCTACAATCAGGTCGAGCAGATGCCGGAAATCCTCGAGGCGATCTGCATCGGACAGGATTTCGACGATGACGTGCGCGTGGTGCTGTTCGTGCGGCTGGCTTCGGGTATCGCCCTCGACGAAGAGCTGGAAAAGAAGATCAAGGCCAAGATCCGCACGGGCGCCAGCCCGCGCCATGTGCCGGCCAGGATCGTTGCTGTTACTGATATTCCGCGCACCAAGTCCGGCAAGATCACCGAGCTTGCCGTGCGCGATGTCGTGCACGGCCGTAGTGTCAAGAACAAGGAAGCGCTCGCCAATCCCGAAGCGCTCGACCTGTTCAAGGATCGGCCGGAGCTGCAGAGCTGAGTTGATGGCGGGGGGTGGAGAACAGGGTAAATAAAGCGTAGCGCTCAAATTTACCGCGTTTTCACGAGTGGTACACTTTCGTAAACTTCTCGGGAATCGGGTAAGGATTTGTTTACGACCCGGCCCTGATAGTCTCGGGTAACTTGAGGGAGAAATCCCATTCCCGCCAGGCGGGAACAGTATCGCTCAAGCCCGTTGTGACAAATTCTTCTTCAGGCGCCCGCTGGGCGCCTTTTTTCTTTCAAGGGCAGTTCGCCAGGTTGATCAGTCGGCCAGCACACGCGTCGACGGGAAAGCCACTTCCACCTCAGGCGCCGGCTGGGGCGTCTTTCTCCTGTGTCGCCGGTCAATCGGCTAGAACGCGGGTCGACGGGAAAGCCACTTCCACCTCAGGCGCCGGCTGGGGCGCCTTTCTCCTGTGTCGTCGGTCAATCGGCTAGAACGCGGGTCGACGGGAAAGCCACTTCCACCAGCGTGCCTTCGCCCGGTGTCGAGTTAATGGTGAACCTGGCTCGGTTGGCTTCCACCATCGCCTTGGTCAGTGGCAGGCCGAGGCCGGTCCCGTCGCCGCGCCCGCGCTTCAATGCGTTGACCTGCTTGAATGGCTTCAGCGCATGCTCGATCTCAGCCGCTGTCATGCCGACGCCGGTGTCGCGCACCCGCATGACCACATCGCCGGAAGTCTCGTAGGCGGTGGAAACGATCACCTGGCCGCCGGCCTGCGTATAACGCACGGCATTGGACAGGACATTGAGTGCGATCTGGCGGATCGAACGCAGGTCGGCCACCACTTCCGGCAGTCGCGAGGCGAAGGACGAACGGATGATCACGCGTTCGCGGTTGGCCTGCGGCTGCATCAACGCGACGGCTTCGGCCAGCGTGTCGTTGAGCGACACTGCCTCATAGTCCATCTCCTGCTGGCCGGCCTCGATCTTGGAGATGTCGAGCAGGTCGTTGACGAGGTCGAGCACATGGTTGCCGGAGCGGTTGATGTCGCGCAGATAGTCGCGATAGCGCTCATTGGCGACCGGTCCGAACTTCTCATCCACCATCAGTTCGGAAAAGCCGATGATGGCGTTGAGCGGTGTGCGGATCTCGTGGCTGATGCGGGCGAGGAAATCGGTCTTCTGCGAGGACGCGCGCTCGGCCACAGCACGCGCCTGGGTGAGTTCTTCTTCGGCCCGCTTCCACTGGGTGATGTCGCGCACCACGGCACAGTAGCCGCTGTCGCCGGGCAGGCGACCTATTGTCATGAACAGCGGAATGAAGCGGCCCTCGGCTTCGCGGCCGATCACTTCGCGGCCATCGTTGAGCACGCTCGCCACCCCGTTGTCGGAAAGCCCGGCGAGATAGTCGCGCGCCGCCTTCTGGCTTTCGATGGCGAACAGCGAGGCGAACGGCTTGCCGGTGATGTCGTCGCTGTCGAAGCTGAACAGAGCCTCCGCAGGCTGGCTGATCGAGCGGATGGTGCCGTCGCGGTTGATCAGCACGACGCCGTCGGTGGCGGTGTCGATGATGGTGCGCATTTCCGCGATGCGTGCCTTGAGTTCGGCGTTGTCAGGCTGCGCCGCCTCGGTGGATGGAAAGGGCACGACCCGTGCCGGCTGGTTTTCCGCCTTGCCGTTCAGCACCAGCATCAGCGCCTTGCCCTTGCCCCAGGGCACGGAACGCAGCACCGCTTCAACCGGGACTTCTTCGCCGTCGGCCTTCCTGAGCCGCAGCTTGTGGTCCGAATGGTCGGGCACGTCGTCACTGGCATAAGCATCGGCAAACAGCGTATCCAGCCCGCCTGCTGTCTCGAGAGCGGCAAGGTCGCCATAGCCGGTCAGGGTCAGGAATTCCGCATTGGCGTAGTGCAGTTCGCCGCCGGAATGAATTAGCAACGGCACCGGCAGCCTGGCCACAAGCGAGGTGTCGGGCACCGTTTCGCCGATTGAGAAGGCCGCGGGCACGAAGCCGTCAGCCTGCAGTGGTGGCGCGGTGCTGGGTACGAGTATGGACGCTGGCGGCGCGGGAACCGGCTGTTCCGGTTCGGCAACGGGCGCTTCCACTTCATCGCGTGGATGCGTCACGTCGCCATCATCTTCCAGGCGGGCCAGATCGGCTTCTTCCGCCGCTTCCTCCGCACGCTCGCCTGGCGCCTCTTCGTGGAATGTGCCGCGGCGTTTCCCTGCCGCCTTGGCCGCCGCTGCCTTGACGTCGCCGACATTGTCCAGCGTGTGCGCGAGCTTGTCGTCCGCCTTGCCTTCATCCGGGGCGGCAAAGGCCAGCAGCGAGCGCGGCGCGGCTGGCCTGGCCGCGCTCAACTGCCCAGCATCATCCGATTTGGCAGCTTCCACCTCAGGCTGGCTGGACAGGGAAACTGGCAGTTCGGAATTCGCAACGGAATCTTCGATTTCGGAAATCTGCTCGGCGTCCGCGCCGTCGAGCCGGGTCAGGTCTTCGATGTCCTCGGCTTCCTGCGCTTCGATCAGCGCGGCGCTGTCGTCTTCGGCGGCGGCCGGCTCTTCCAGCGAATCAACCTCGTCTTGCGTGACAGCTGCTGCTGGCTCTGCCGCGCTTGGCCTGTCGTCCAACGGCGGCTGCTCGTCTGGGACGGCGACAGCAGGCGGAATCGCGGCTTCCAGCGCCTGTTCGGCTACAGGCGGCACGGCGTCGGCAGGTTTCGCCGCTTCGCCATTCTTGCCGGATGCCGCTATCGTTTCAACCTTGCCCGTTTCTGGCGCCGCAGGCGCGATATCCGTGTGCGGCGCAGCGGGGATCGCTTCTTCCGGGGTGGTCCGGGCTGGCGAGGCCTTGCCGGTGTCCGCGGCACTGTCCTTCTTCAGACGCTCGCCGATCTCGCGGAAGGCGGTGCGCTCGACGTTCGACAGGCCTTTGTCGTTGGCCGGTGTCCGGTGTTCGGCCAGCCGGATGACCTTGTCGGTGAAACGACGCTCCGGTGTCGGGGCGATCGCCAGCGCCGGCGCCTCGCCGTGGAACGGATTTTGCTGGCGCGCGTCTTCGCCCGGCTGCTTCGCTTCCGATTCAGACGGTGCGGTGACGGGAGCGGATGCTGTTTCGGACGGCGTCCAGCCGGGCGTCAGTGCTTCGCCGACCCTTTCATGATCTTCGGTGGCGTCCGCCTGTCGGGCGACGCCGAAACCGCGAAAGCCTTCAAAATTGCGGTTGCGATCGTAGACGGGCAGGGCGGCGAGATCGACCGGCACTTTCAGGCTGCTGCCGGCGATCGGCCAGGCAACCGATCGGCCAGACCAGGTGTCGCGTCGGTCCAGAAGGCCCGCAATCTCGCCGGACGGATCGAAGCCAAATGTGGTGGCGACGTCCTTGAAGCGCCGGCCGATGACATCGGCTGCCGCTTCACCGACAATGGCGGCGAATTCCGGCGAAATCGCGCTGAAGCGGCCAGCCTCGTCGGTGCGCCAGACGAAACGCACGGGAGCCGCGCCGCGATCGATTGCCTGCCTGGCGGCCGGTGCGGCAACGGCAGGTTCGGAGGCTGTCGGCGCGCGCTCTTCGCCACTCTTGCCGGTTTCGCTGAAATACCAGCCATCATGATGCTGATCGCCGGGGGCAGCGCTCGCGGAAGCACTGTCATCGGCAGCGCGCCAGCCTTCAGCCGCAACTTCAGACTGCTCAGCAGAAGATGTCGGGCCGTTGCCGGCGGAGGTTGGTGTGGCGGGAACCGTTTCGACCTGGCCAGCACTGCCGTCGTCGATCACCACCAGCAGATGGCGTACCGGATCGTCGGTCAGCCTTGCCAGGCCGGCGGGCAAGGCACGTGTCCCAGCCTGCACACGTTGCTTCAGCGTGCGTTCGTGCTCGCGGCCGGTTTCGCTTGCCAGCGCGGCAAGCGTTTCGGTGGTGATGCAGAGCGCTGAAAATCCCTCCGACGCGGCTTCGACATTGCCGTTGCCGTCGACGAAGGCAAGGAACTGCCCGTCGGCGGTGAAGCCGCTGATGGCGCGTTCGGCGATCTCGGCCACACTGCGCGAGCCGCCCTGCTGGGCCGGCACCGAAAGCAGGATCGCCGCTTCGCCATCCGGCATGGTCACGGCACTGGCCTGGAAACCGATCGCCTGGGTTGCCACGCCCCTGGAAAGCCGGACCAGCAGCGCGCGGTTGCGGCCGATGGCCGGGAAGCCGGCGGTGGCCATGATCTGGCGTTTCGCCACCGGCGGCAGGCCGGCCGGCGCGCCGATCGCCGCCTCGATGTCGGCATGGCCGAGCACGGCCGCACCCGGGCCGTTTGCCCACAGCACCTGGTCGAGGTCGGCCGACAGGATGAGGAGCGCATCGCCGGCGGCAAAGCGCGTCCGCACCTCATCGAGGACGGCAACATCGAGGAACGAATAGTTCTCGGACGGCATGCGCTCTGGCAATCCTCCAGGAGATGGCCGCGGTTAATGCTTCGTTAATAAATGGGTGCTGCCACAAGGTCCACAAGCCAGAAGCGAGCCCACTTGAAAAGTGAGGCTTTTGGTTAACGCGGGCATCCCGTTGTTTCTCTTTGTAAATGTTGCGTCGCAACATAAATATTGCACTGCACAATGGGAAATGCTATGGTGTTAACAGAAATGAACGAGACGGCACGGCGCCAGAGACGGTGAATGTGCCCGTCCATTACGAGGATGGAAAATGTCCAAGACCAAGACCGCCGAGACCACCGAATTCCCGACCTTCGACGCTTCGCAGGCTGCTGATCAGGTTCGCGCTTTCGCCGAGAAGGGCGTTGAGCAGTCGAAGGAGACCTTCGCCAAGTTGAAGACCGGCGCTGAGGAAGCCAAGAAGGCTTTCGACACCAGCTACGAGACCGCCAAGACCACGTCGAGCGACCTGTCGCTGAAGGCGATCGCCACGCTGCGCGCCAATGCCGAAGCCAATTTCTCGCACCTGGAGGCTCTCGTCGGCGCCAAGTCGCTGTCGGAAGTCGTCGAGCTGCAGACCTCCTTCCTGCGCTCGCGCGTCGAGACGGTCGTCGAGCAGGCCAAGGAATTCCAGGCCGCTGCCTCCAAGGCTGCCGAAGAGGTTTCCAAGCCGTACAAGGCCGCTTTCGAGAAGGCCTTCAAGGACGTTTCCACGGCTGCCTGACTGCGGCAAAATGGCAAGGCGGCGGCCTTGTAAGCGTTCCGCCGGCTTCCTAGCTGTATGAGACAAGAGATACCTGGGGTGGTTTCCTCCTCCCTCCGCTCCAGGCAAAAGCCGGTTCCTCCCACCGGCTTCATATTGGAAAAAGGCCGGCACCTCCTCCCGCCGGCCTTTTTTCCAACAAGGGTAGGACCTCTTCCGAAAATCGGTACTGCGTCTCGGCAGAGGCTTGAGTTTGAATGCCAGAGTTGAATGCCAGAGTTGAATGAATGCGTCGGCAGCCCCAGCGTAGATCGGGGACCGGGTGAATACGGATGTGGGTGAGCAGGCCTTTGCCTTCGCAAGAGCCTTGAATTACGATCCGATTGCCCGTATGGACGCTTCGCCGGATGACGGAGCGCGGCTGACACGAGTGGAGCTGGTGTTGCGATCATCGACGGGCATGAGTGCCGTTGTAGCTCAGATGGTTAGAGCGCCGGATTGTGGATCCGGAGGTCGCTGGTTCGATCCCAGCCAACGGTACCACTTCATTTTCGCCGGGTGGATGCCCCGCAAACCAATCACTGAAATCAGGTCTTGTTCTTTGGTGCCGGTAAGGTTGCCGTGAGCTTACGACTCGGTTTCAATTGAAACAGAGCAATTCCAGCAAAAGTGCCTAGCGGTTTTGCGTCCGGAATTGCGCAAAAAGAAGATAGAGCGTTTCCGCGTTTCCGTGAAAAACGGAAACGCTCTAATGACACCGGCCCGCCGCGCGCTCAGCGCCGGCAGCCGGCAAGAACCGAAACGGGTAGTTCAAATATGAGCGTACACGCGATCGAATTTCTGCAGGACTGGATCGGCAAGGAGTGCTGCGCCCCGTCCGAAGCAGTGAAGATCGAAAAGCATGCCGAGGTCTTGGCCAAGCAGTGCGCCGCCAAGGCCGCCGAAGCGGGTATCCCGCTGGAAGACCTCCAGGAAGAGGTCGGCGACATCCAGGAACTGATCGCTTCCCGCCTCGAAGAGGCTGTCGAGGCTGAAACCGACACGGACAAGGCCGCCTGAGGCTGCCTGCTTTTCTCCCCCATGCGGAGAAGGGCACCAACATTCTCGGGGTTGGCGATGCCGCTCGGCCGGGTTGTGATCTACGCCAGGGATGTCGAGGAAACCGCCCGGTTTTACGAACGGCATTTTGGCTTCACGGCAACCGAATCGCCCGGAGACAGGATCGTCGAGCTCGTCGCCAGGGATGGCGGCGCCAACATCATGCTTCATCAGGCCGCAAAAGGTCAGCGCAGCGGTCAGTCGATCGTCAAGCTGGCTTTTGATGTCGAGGATGTTGAACTGTTCTGCTGGCAACGCGCCGAAGACGGCCTCGATTTCGGTACCATCCACAAGGCCGACGGCTATCTGTTCGCCAATGCCAAAGACCCTTGCCAGAACTCCATCTCGGTTTCGAGCCGGGCTTTCCGGAAAGAAGGCTGAGGCAGTTGCTCATCCGATCTCGCCTTTGGCCCGGCCACCTTCTCCCGCAAGCAAGGGGAGAAGGAGGATCGCTCCGCCATCTGGCGTGAGATCGATCGCGTTGAGCTTTAAAACAACGAGCCCTGGCCGCTGGTGGTTTTTTCCTTTGGCGTCGCCTTGGCCGGTTTGGTCGGCGCCGGACTTGGCGCCGGTTCGCCGCCCTCGGCCATCGCATGCGCGGAGCCATCGGCAAAGCGCAGTTCCAGCGCAGTACCCGGTGTCACCTCCGCCGCTCGCTTCACCAGTGTTCCGTTGGCATCCAGCACCAGCGCATAGCCCCGCTCCAGGATCGCCTGTTCCGACAGCCTCAGTGTCGACAGCAGTCGGTCGGCCTGGGTAAGGCGGGCGCGCAGCCGCTCCAGCCGCACCGTCATCGTCTGGTCCTTGCGGCGCGCCAGCGCCACCAGAGCGTCAGCCTGTAGCTTCTGCCGGCGTGCGATAGGGGCGGGCGAGAGCCTTGCTGCCGTCCGCATGAAGCGCGTGCGGCGTTCGCGCACGATGCCGAGGAAGGCCGCCTGCGCGCGGGCAAGATCGCGCGCGGTGAGCCGCCGCGCCTCGTCCATGCGTCTGGAAAGTGTCGCAGTCGTCAGCCGGAGCGCGCCGAGCCGGTTGCGTTTGCGTTCGATCGCCACCGACAGGGCGCGGCCGAGCCGGTTTTCCGCCTCGTCGAAGCGACGTCTTGGCAATGCCAGCAACTGGTCGGGCGAGGGTAGCGCCCGTGCGGCTGCGCGTGCCGCCTGGCGCCGGCGGTCGATGCCGCGCGAAAGCGCTGCGCCAAGCCTGGCCGACAGATTGGCCAGTGTCGCTTCCAGTTCGCCCTTTACCGGCACGGCGATTTCTGCGGCACCTGTCGGTGTCGGCGCGCGGACGTCCGCCGCGAGGTCGATCAGCGTCCAGTCTGTCTCATGACCGACGGCCGAGATGACAGGGATGTGGGAAGCCGCAACGGCGCGGGCCAGCCCTTCGTCGTTGAAACCCCACAGATCTTCAAGGCTGCCGCCGCCGCGGGCCACGATGATCAGGTCCGGCCGCGGGATCGGTCCGCCCGGTTCCAGGCTGTTGAAGCCTTCAATCGCGACGGTGGCCTCCATGCCGGCTGTTTCGCCCTGCACGCGAACCGGCCACACCAGCACATGCAATGGGAAGCGATCGCGGATACGGTGCAGGATATCGCGGATCACCGCGCCGGTGGGCGAGGTGATGACACCAATCACCGACGGCATATAGGGCAAGAGCTGCTTGCGGCCTGCGTCGAACAGGCCTTCCGCGGCGAGGCGGCGCTTGCGCTCTTCCAGCATCGCCATCAAGGCGCCGGCACCGGCAGGCTCCAGATTGTCGATGACGATCTGGTAGTTCGATTTGCCGGGATAGGTGGTGAGCTTGCCGGAGGCGATCACTTCCATGCCCTCTTCGGGGCGGAAGCGCAGCCTGCTCATCGTACCTTTCCACACCACGGCATCGAGCCGGGAACGGTCGTCCTTCAGCGCGAAATAGGCATGGCCCGACGAATGCGGGCCGCGATAGCCGGAAATCTCGCCGCGCACGCGCACATTGCCGAAGGTGTCTTCCACCGTGCGCTTCAGCGCGCCGGAAATCTCGCTCACCGTATATTCGGTGGCGTTCGTCGCGCCCGGCTTCGAATCGTCTTCGAAAAAATCACTCATCCGCCGATTGGCGCGCTGCAGGGGCGGTGGGTCAAGCCCTTGCAGGAAGACCGGGCCTTGCTGGACCACACGAATGCGATGGACGCGGACGGCCAGTGCGCCTACCGATGTGAAATTCCTGAAATCAAGGCGCTCCATGAACATGCAGCAATCCCGGCCGCCTGAAGCTGCGCCCGTTGCGGCGCGCAGCGCCAGCGAACGTCCGTTCGAGCCGCTCGACTATAGTCTCTACGCCCTAACCGTCATTGCCTGGAGCCTGTCCTGGTACGCCATCGAGTTCCAGGTCGGCACCGTGGCCAACGAGGTCAACATCGTCTGGCGCTTCGCCATCGCCACGGCGCTGATGTTTACCTGGGTGCTGCTGAAGCGTGGCCGGCTGCGCTTCACCCTGGCAGACCATATGCGCTTTCTGGCGCTCGGCGTGCTGATGTTCTCGTCCAATTTCCTGCTGTTCTACTACGGCGCCGGCTATCTGGTTTCGGGGCTCTTGTCGGTGGTCTTTTCGCTGGCCTCGGTCATGAACATGATGCTCGGTGCTGTGGTGATGCGCGAAAGGCCGTCGCCGCGCGTCCTGCTTGGCGGGCTCACCGGCTTCTGCGGCATTGCGTTGATGTTCCTGCCGGAGATCTTCGGCCATGATCTCGGCGGCGGCACGCTGGTCGGCCTTGCCTTCTGCGTGGCCGGCACTCTCTCCTTCTGCATCGGCAACGTGATTTCGGCCGCCGGCATGCGCAAGGGCCTGCCGCTCGTCTCGATGAATGCCTGGGGCATGCTCTACGGCACGCTGTGGTCGGCGGTCCTGGCCTTCCTGATGGGCCGCACCTTCACCATGGTGCCCACGGTGGCCTATTTCGGCTCGCTGCTGTTCCTGGCGGTTGTCTCCACCATCATGGGTTTTGCCGCCTATCTCACGCTGCTCGGCCGCATCGGCGCTGCCCGCGCCGGCTATGCCACGGTGATGTTCCCGATCTTCGCGCTGCTGGTCTCGACGGTGCTCGAAGGCTATCGATGGACCGCCTTCGCCATCGTCGGCCTCGTGCTGGTCGCGGTCGGCAATGTGCTGGTGGTGCGTGGCGGCCGACGCTGAAGCGTCCCGGCCGCTACTGGCGAGCTTAAAACATCTCCTACCAGCCTGGCATGATCTGGCTGGGCTTGGTGCGCTTCATCTTGGTGAAGGCGAGCGAGGCGAAATCGAAGCTGCCGGCTTCCTCGTTCATCGGCACCGAGATGTTGTCGAGGCTTTCGGCGATGTGCCGCGCCAGTGCCTCGACGATTTCCGGCCGGCTGGTCTGGCCGCGCATCAGGCCGATGCGGCAGTCGGGCAGCAAGCCGAAGCCATCGGCTTCGCCCAGCACCCGCATGCCGGGGCGCAGCGCGCATTCCGGCAGCACTGAGATCGCCAGTCCCGACAGCACGGCGGCGGCGATGACCGTGGCCGAGAAGGACGAGAACAGGATGCGGTAGTCACGGTGCATCTCGTCCAGCACGTCGCAGGCGGCGCGGCGCCAGATGCAGTTCGGCCGACCGAAAGCCATCGGCAGCACTTCTTCTTCATGGGTGGCGTGGTTGGCCGAGGTGACCCACAGCAGCGGTTCGCGCCGCACCACTTCCGACTGGCCGCGCGCGTCATTGTGGGTGACCAGCGCAAGGTCGAGATGGCCACGCTTGATCTGTTCCACCAGGCCGGGCGTCGGTTCGCAGGTGACGGTCAGTTCGACACGCGGATTGGAGCGGGCAAAGCGCGCCATGATCTCGGGCAGGAAGCGGTCGGCATAATCATCCGGCGTGCCGATGCGGATGGTGCCTTCCAGCCGGTTGTCGTCGAAGGCGGAAAGCGTCTCGCGGTTCAGGTAGATCAGCCGGCGGGCATAGGACAAAAGCCGGTCGCCATCCTCGGTCAGCTTGTTGGAGCGGCCGTCCTTCTCGAACAGCGGCTTGCCGATGCGCTCCTCCAGCCGCCGCATCTGCATCGATACCGCCGACTGTGTACGGTGCACCTCTTCGGCGGCGCGGGTGAATGACCCTGTGTCTGCGATCGAGATGAAGGTCTGCAACTGGTCGAGATCGAGCGGCGCTTTCATGGCATCCATCCATCATCATAGTTGATGATAGAGATTAAAAACATTCGTTGGATTAATCAATCGCAACGTGGCATTTATCCAATCGTCCACATCAGCGCGTGAGAAACGGCTGCGGGCCGCCAGTTTTGGCGGCGCTGAGTTCTGTTGCGCGCAGTTTCGAGGAGAAGATAAATGACCACGTATGATTTCGCCCCTGAGAGTGCGCGCATCACCGCGACCCCGGCTGCTGCGACGCGCGTGTTCAATCGTATGATCGGCTTTTTCCACGCTTGGCAGAACCGACGCACCTTCTATCGCCTCGGCGAGATGTCGGATGCGGAGCTTGCCGATATCGGCCTGACCCGCGCCGATCTCTCCGTCGCCATCGACTTGCCCTTCGGCTCGGACCCGACGGTGAAGCTGCGCTCGATCGCCAGTGAGCGCATTGCCTCCATCGAGGAACTGGCCCGCAGGGTGGCTTGATTTTTCGCCTCCTGTCGCGGCCTCTGGCGGGACAGCGGAACAAGGGTTGCTGCAGGTTTCCCACTCCCTTCCGGCTCGACCCAGCCGGGACCTGCGCACCGCCCGGTCCCCCCACGGACCGGGCTTTTTCTTTTTGGGAGTGCGTTTTGCCTTCTCCCCTTGTGGGAGAAGGCACTTGTCACACCAACGGTGGGTTGAGCCGCGCGAAGCCTTCCTGCCGGTGGTAGGGGAAATGCGGGTAAGGCGCGGTCGCCGCGCTCGCCGTATCGAGCCTGGCGACCTGTTCGGGCGTCAGCGACCAGCCGACGGCGCCAAGATTCTGGCGCAGCTGCTCCTCGTTGCGCGCGCCGATGATCACCGACGACACTGTCGGCCGCTGCAGCAGCCA
The DNA here is from genome assembly GCF_002858745.1 of Mesorhizobium loti. GTDB lineage: Bacteria > Pseudomonadota > Alphaproteobacteria > Rhizobiales > Rhizobiaceae > Mesorhizobium > Mesorhizobium loti_F. Next base: position 398,240 of record NZ_PJRO01000005.1, read on the forward strand.
GTTGATGGCGATCTGCGGCACGCTTCTGCCGGTTTCCTTGGCAACATCCTGCAGGGCGTCGACGACGCGGTAGAGATGCTCGTCCTCCACCGGCGGGCCGAAGCTGGCGGTTTCATGCAGCCGGCTGCCGGCGGGGATCGGAGCGTTGCGGCTGATCTTGCCGGTCAGCCGGCCCCAGCCGAGCGGGCTCCAAACCAGCGCACCAAGTCCCTGGTCCTGGCCGAGTGGCATCAGGTCCCACTCGTAGTCGCGGCCGACCAGCGAATAATAGACCTGGTTGGCGACATAGCGCGACCAGCCATGCCGGTCTGCCGTCGCCAGCGATTTCATGATCTGCCAGCCGGAGAAGTTGGAGACGCCGATGTAGCGCAGCTTGCCGGCACCAACGAGGCCGTCGAGTGTCGACAGCACTTCCTCGACAGGTGTGTGCGCGTCGAAAGCATGCAGCTGGAAGATGTCGATATGGTCGGTGCCGAGCCGGCCGAGCGCGGCGTCCACCGCCTCGATCAGCCGGCTGCGCGACGAGCCCCACTGGTTCGGACCGTCGCCAAGCGGCAGGCTGGCCTTGGTCGAGATCAGCACCTCATTGCGCCGGCCCTTGATCGCCTCGCCGAGCACCGTCTCCGAGGCGCCGTCGGAATAAACGTCGGCTGTGTCGAACAGGTTGACACCGGCCTCCAGGCAGATGTCCACCAGCCGCCGCGCTTCCTCCACGCCGGTATTGCCCCACGCGCTGAACAGCGGACCCTGGCCGGCGAACGTGCCTGCGCCGAAAGAAAGGGCGGGCACTCTCAAACCCGATTTGCCGAGATTGCGGTATTCCATCTTAGGAGTCTCCATCTGCCAATGGAGGCTAGATAGAGGCCTGCCGTTTCATGAACCAGAGTGGCGAAAGGCACAGGATTTGTGAAGTGAGTTCACAGTTGGTATCGCCCCCCCTGCAACAGGCGACGGGTACATCGCGCCTTCCGGCACTTGTTGTCAGTGCGTCCTTCGAGGCTCGCCCGCAAAAGGAATATGCGGTGCCTTCAGCCGTGGTGCGGTCTCGCGCCTCAGGATGACGGCCGTGGCGCAAGGCTCCTTCATCGTGAAACGCCGAGGAATGGGGGTATCCGAGCGCCCACGTCCCTCATCCTGAGGTGTGAGCGAAGCGAGCCTCGAAGGACGCACCGCCGCGCAACTGGGGTTGGATAGCGCGGCAGTCGACGTGCTACCGCCGGTCCATGCCTTTCAGGAACTGGTCGAAAATGCCTTCCACGCCCTGCTGGTAGTCGTCGCGCTGCTGGCGTCCGGTCTCGAACATCTTGCCGAAGATGTCGTCATAGGGGTTGCGTCCGCTCGGGTTCGGTTCGGGTTCCGGCGCGCGGCGTTGCGAGGCAGGGTCCGGCGCCTGCTGTTGTCCTCCACCCAGCATGTCCTGCAGGATCTTGCCCCAGGGATTGTTGTCGCCGAAAGGATTTTGCGGCTGTTGCTGCGGCTGTGGCGCCTGCTGCTGCGCGCCGCCGCCGAACATGTCCTGCAGCACCTTGCCGAGCGGATTGTCGCCCAGCGGGTTGTTGCCGAACGGGTTCTGGCCCTGCGGCGCCTGACGCTGTTGCGGTTGCCCGCCCATCATGCCGCCGCCCTGCCGCATCATCTCCTCGATGATCTGGCCGAACGGGTTGTTGCCGCCGCCGAAGCCGCCGGCCGCCTGCATCTGGTTGGTGGATTGCTTGAACAGGCCACCCATCACCATGGAGGCCAGAACGGGAAGCATCTGCTGCAGCACCTGCTGGCCGACGCCGCTGGCCTGCGCCGCCTGTGCCGCGACGGCCCGCGACAGGTCCTTGGAGCCGAACAGCTGGCCAAGCACATCATTGCCTTGGCTCACGCCCTGCGGTGAAAACGCCTGCGCGGCATTGTCGAAATATTGGCCATACTGGCCGCTGGCCATCGCATTCATGAAGGTGCCGACGCCATAGGGGTCGGCGGTGTTACGCTTCAGGCCCTGGCTGAAGGCCGGCAGCAGCGCCTCGACCGCGGCCTGGGTCTGCTGCTGGTTCAGGTTGAACTGGCGCGCCAGCGCCTCCATGCCGTTGCCGTTCTGGGACTGGTTCAGCATGTCGAACAGGTTCAGCACGTCTTGCTCCTCCACAACGAATGCGCCTGCTGGGAGCGTAGTGCCTTTCCCGAAAGGATTGAAGTGGGCAATTGGTGCGGCGCGTTATCCCTTTTGCGGGGGAAATAGAGGCGCCTTGCCTTAATACGCATACTCCAGGAACGCCGGTTCGATCGAATCGCCCCAGCGCGTGTGGTAAGCGGCCAGCATCTCTTCGGCGCTGGTGGTGCCACGTGCCACGACCTCGTCCAGTGTCGACAGGAACGAGGTCTCATCGAAGCCATCGCGGTTCAGCTTGTTGCGGTTCTTCAGCCCCATGCGCGACAGCGCCAGCACTTCGCGCGCGACTTCCCGCAAGGTGGTTGAACGGAACGGCGCGCCGATGCCTTTTTCCGGCACCGCATCGCGCATCGCCCTGACTTCCTCGTAGCTCCAGTCGCGGGTCAGCGCCTCGGCGGCGTCGAGGGCCGCGTCATCGTAGAGCAGGCCGACCCAGAAGGCCGGCAATGCGCAGATGCGCCGCCATGGGCCGCCGTCGGCACCGCGCATTTCCAGGAAACGCTTGAGGCGCACGTCAGGGAACAAGGTCGACAGATGGTTTGCCCAGTCGCCCATCGTGGGCAGGCCGTCCGGCACCTGGTGGCGCGCGCCTCCTTCCATGAAGCTGCGGAAGGTGATGTGCGTCATGTCATGATAGCGGCCGTCGCGGATGACGAAATACATCGGCACATCCAGCGCCCATTCGACATAGTCGGCAAAGCCGAATTCCGGCGAGAAGCAGAAATCGAGCAGGCCGGAGCGCTGGTTGTCGGTATCGCGCCAGATGTCGCCGCGCCAGCTCTGCAGGCCGTTGGGACGGCCCTCGGTGAAGGGCGAGTTGGCGAACAGCGCGGTCGACAGCGGCTGCAGCTTCAGCGAAACCTGCATCTTGCGGCGCATGTCCGCCTCGCTCTCGAAGTCGAGATTCACCTGGATGGTGCAGGTGCGGTACATCATGTCGAGGCCCCTGGTGCCGACCTTGGGCATGTAGCGCGTCATGATCTCGTAGCGCGACTTCGGCATTTTCGGCGTCTCGGCCAGCGTCCATTTCGGGCTGCCGCCGAGGCCGAGGAAGCGGATGCCGAGCGGCTCGGCGATCTCGCGAACCTGCGCCAGATGGGCGTTGCCTTCGCGGCAGGTCTGGTGGATCGTCTCCAGCGGCGCGCCGGAAAGTTCGAACTGTCCGCCGGGCTCGAGCGAAATCGCGCCCTGGCCGGTCGGCTCGACCAGGCCGATGATGCGGCCTTCGTCCAGGATCGGGTCCCAGCCGAGTTTCTCCTGCATGCCTTCCAGGATCGAGCGGATGCCGCGGTCGCCGCCATAGGGCACCGGCGCATGGCCGTCGACATAGAAGGGGAATTTCTCGTGCTCGGTGCCGATGCGCCAGTCGGAGCGCGGTTTGTTGCCCTTGGCCAGGTAGTCGACGAGTTCGTCCATGCCCTCGATGGGTCGGAAATCGGTCGTGTCGCGTGCCATAAAGCCCCTCTTCGGCGGCGGATCGGATGATCGCCGCGCGCTTGATGAACGAAATGTCAGGAGGCGAGCAAGCAAAAAATCCTGAGCCAATCGTCAACAGGATTTGATCGCGCCGGATTTACGTTTTGTCTAGAGTGTGCGCTGCTTTTGCGCCACCCTGACAAGTGTGGCCGCGGCAGCCCCCGCGCTCTCCATGTAGGACGGGTCACGGTTGAGCAGAACTGTGGCGAAGGAACCGTCGAGCAAAAGCAGGATTTGACGCGCCAGCAACTCGGCCTCTCGAATGCCGTCTGCCTCGAAAACGGCCTTCAGCCAGTCTTCGAAACGCTTCTTGTGGGCGATGCCGATGCGGATCGCCGGATGCCCCGGCATGTCGGCGAGTTCGGCGGCGGTCCGCAGGAAACCGCAACCCTTCCAGGCCGGACGCCTGGCCGCTTGCCCGAGCGTGCGGAAGATGGCGGCCACCTTGTCGGCAAGGTCGCCTTCGCTTTCCGTGAACCAGTGCCGGAACAGCCCGAGATTGGGCTGGTCACGCCGCTCCAGATAGGCGGCGATCAACTCGTCCTTGCTGGCGAAATGATAATAGAACGTGCGCTTGGTGAGCCCCGCCTTTTCGGCGACGGCATCGACGGAGACGGCGCGCACACCCTGGCCATAGAACAGTTTGGAAGCGGCTGCGACGATGCGCTCGCGGGTCGTGTTGGCGGTCGGTTTCATGAATTTATGTATACCGACTAGTAAGTGTAACAACAAGCTCGTCTGCGCTATGCCGGTTCTTGCGTGTTTTGAGCCCGCGCATGGTCCCGAAAATCGAATGGATGGGATGCGTCGCGCGCCAGGGAGCCCTGCCATGACCGTTTCAGCGCTGATCCAGGAAGCCCGGCCGATCGAGATCCTTGCGGCCGACGGTGTCGTCCTGGGCGGCCATTTCTGGCCTCGAGCGTTTCCGCTTTTCGCGGAAACGCGGAAACACTCTAACTCTTCCGGACGCAAAACCGCTGCGCACTTTTGCTGGAATTGCTCTCGTGTCCGCGGCACGGCGGCTGGCACCGTGATCGTCAATCCGGCCACCGGCGTGCTGGCCCGCTACTACCACCACTATGCCCGCTTTCTTGCCGCGCATGGCTTCGATGTCGTCACCTACGACTATCGCGGCATCGGCGCTTCGCGACCGGCAAGCCTGCGCGGCTGTGGCTATCGCTGGCGCGACTGGGGCGAAAAGGATTTCAAGGCGGTGCTGGCCTGGGTGCTCGCACGCGACAGTTCTGCCCTCGTCTCTGTTGTCGGCCACAGCGTTGGCGGCGCCTTGCCGGGGTTGGCCGGCAATGCCCCGGCTATCCAGCGTCTGCTCTCGATCGGCGGGCAGTTCGGCTGCTGGCGCCACTATGCGCCGGCATGGCGCGGCCGCCTGTTCCTGAAATGGCATGTCGCAATGCCGGTGCTGACCGCGCTGTTCGGCTACTTCCCCGGTCGTCGCCTGGGGTGGCTGGAGGATCTACCGGCCGGTGTCGCTTATGAGTGGGCCTTCCGCCGGCCACGCCTGGAGGACAACTATCCGGAGCTGGAGCGCGACGCGATCCTGCACCGCTTCGATGCCATGACGGCACCGATCCTGGCCGTTACGATATCGGATGACGAGATTGCCACCGTGCCGGCAATGCGGACCGTACTCGACCGCTACCGCGGCGCGGAGCGCGCGCAGGTTCTGCTAAAGCCCGCCGATCTCGGCCAGGAAACGGTCGGCCACTTCAGCCTGTTCCACAACCGTCATGCCACCGGCTTCTGGCTGGATACGCTGTTGTGGCTGCGCGACGGGATCAATCCGTGGCCGGACAAGGAGGTCGGGTAGGGGTATCTTCCTTCTCCCCTCGAGGGAGAAAAGGGGTGTATGCTCTCTACCAGTCCCCTACCGTCGCCTGTATCACCGCCAGCGCCGCGACGGCGGCGGTGTCGGCGCGCAGGATGCGGGGTCCCAGCGGAATGGCGGTGACGAAGGGCAGGGCGCGCAGCATCCGGCGCTCTTCATCGGAAAAGCCGCCTTCGGGGCCGACCAGCAGCGCCAGCTTCTTTTCCGCTATCGCCTGCAGCGCCGGAAGTGGATTGTTGGTCGAGGCGTCCTCGTCACAGAACACCAACCGCCTTTCCTTGTCCCAGCCGGCGAGCAGCCGGTCGAATTTGACTGCCTCGTGCACCACTGGCACGGCCAGCACGCCACATTGCTCGGCAGCTTCGACGGCGTTGGCCTGCATGCGCTCGGTCGTGATCTTGCCTTGCGTGTGCTGGGTCAGCACCGGCTGCAGCACGCCGGCGCCCATCTCCACTGCTTTCTGGATGAGGTAGTCTTGCCGCCCCACCTTCAGCGGCGCGAAGCAGTAGACGAGATCGGGCAGCGGCGGCTGCGGCCGCTGCTGTGCCTGCACGGTCAGCCGCACCGCCTTCTTCGTCCTACCGGTGATCGCCGCCGTCCATTCGCCGTCGCGGCCGTTGAAGGCAAGGATTTCGGCGCCTTCGGCGAGGCGCAGCACATGCATCAGGTAATGGCTCTGTTGGGCATCCGGTTCGAACTCGACACCGGCGGACAGGTCGTTCGGCACGAACAGCCGTTGCATTTTGTAGTTGGCGCGCATGGCCGAGCAATGCGGCAGGCCTTGCCCGAGGTCAAGCGGCCTTGGACCCCGTCCGTCGCATGCCGGTAACGACGCGTGGGTGTCGGTTTTGCCGGATCGCCGGTTCGATTGTCTGCCTAGCCTGATAGTGGATGCTGATGGAGAGCACGCATGAAGATCACACGCGGCGGCTGCCTGTGCGGCGGCACTACCTACGAACTTCGCGGCGAATTGCGCCCGGTCGTCGCCTGCCACTGCGTGCAATGCCGCAAGACCTCGGGCCATTATGTGGCGGCAACGCAGGTGGCAGTTGCCGATGCGGCAATCGAGGGCGGTACGCTGACCTGGTTCCGCTCCTCGGATATCGCCGAGCGCGGCTTCTGCAAGGTCTGCGGCTCCAACCTGTTCTGGCGCCGGTTCGACAGCGACCGGCTCTCCGTCTGGGCAGGCACGATCGATGGACCGACCGGCCTCAAGATGGAAAGCCAGCTTTATCCCGAATGCGCCGGCGACTATTACGACCTGCCCAATGTTCCTTCGATTGGCCAGGACACGCTGAAGTAAACTATTCGCTGATGCGGGTCTGCGGGCCTGGATCGAACCAGCGGTGCTTGCGCCGGGCACGAAACAGCGTTGCCGGCGGCGCGAACTCCGGATCGGCGAAGCAGCCGACGGAGACGGAGACCGCGCCGGGGAGGCCCTCTCCGGTCATGAACACCAGCGTGCCGCAGGTCGGGCAGAACGTCTGCTCCACCCAACGCCCGGCATCGCCGTTGCGCCGCCATATCCGGCGCTCGCCTTCCACGCCGATCACGGCATCGTCGATGAAGACCGAGCGATAGGAAAAGGCGGTGCCGGTGGCGCGCTGGCATTCCTGGCAGGCGCAGGCATAGACGCCGCGCGGTTCACCCGCGACGGTGATAGCCAACCCGCCACAGCCGCAGCGCGCGGTCCTGGTCTTGATCGCTTCCGGTCGTTCCGCTGTTTTCATACCGTCCATTCCTGCCGCCATTCTGTCAGGAGGCATCGGCCAGGCCGCCTTGTGCGCTTGCCGCAACGGGTCAGTGCCCATACCTCTCGTCAACCTGATTGTCTTGATAGGTCGACCCCTGGCCGGGGGTAAATTACGCACTTTGAAGTAAGTGCCGACCGGGCAGGGAGCTGACAGAACCGGAGGAAGGCATGAAACATCTCGACACCGACGAATGTGGCTTCGCCACGGCGCTGAATGCCATCGGCGGCAAATGGAAGACGGAGATCCTGTGGGAGATCACCCTCGCGCCGCGCCGGTTCGGCGTATTGCGCCGGCTGCTGCCGGGCGTGAGCGAGAAGGTGCTGGCGCAGCAGCTGCGCGAGATGGAGGCCGATGGCCTGGTCCGGCGCCAGGTCTTTCCCGGCGCGGTGCAGAAGGTCGAATATTCGGTGACCGATGTCGGCCGCACCCTCAATGACGCGGTCTGCGTCATGTCGGCCTGGGGCAAGGCACAGGAGCGCCGCATGGCCCTTCGTCCGGTCGTTGTCCAGGAGAAACCGCGGCCATTGATCCGCCTGCGCGCTTGACCAGAGCGTTTCCGTTTTTCACGGAAACGCGGAAACGCTCCAACTTCTTGTTCTTGTGCAACTCCCAGGCCGCTTACCGCATGGTAGGCGCTTACATTCCGGTCAGCGCTTACACCATTGTCAGTAATTGCATGTCGGCGCGACATGCATAATTTCCGCTCCTCGACGCGATCGGCCGTTCGGCCGCGCACCAATCGAGGAGACAGCCATGTGCGACCCACATCATCCGGCCGCCGGGCGGCCGGCCAGTCCGCCCGATCCGAGGCGCTGGCAGGCGCTGGCCCTGCTCTGCGCCACCTATTTCATGGTCTGCCTCGACGGGCAGATCGTCATCCTGGCACTGCCGTCGATCGAACGGCAACTGGGCTTCACCGTTGCCGGCGTGCAATGGGTGATGAGCGCCTACATGCTGACGGTGGGCGGCTTGCTTCTGCTTGGCGGTCGCATGGCGGATCTGCTCGGCCGGCGGCGAATGTTCGTCGCCGGTACGGCACTGTTCCTCGCGGCCTCGCTGCTCTGCGGCTTCGCCGGCACGCCTGGGTTTCTGGTCTCGATGCGTATCCTCCAGGGCATCGCCGCGGCGATCATGACGCCGACGGCTTTGTCGATCCTGATGACCACTTTCGAGGAGGGGCGCGAGCGCAACAAGACACTCGGTTTCTGGTCCGCCATGGGCGCGGGTGGCGCCACGGCAGCCCTTGTCGTTGGCGGCCCGCTCAATGACTGGCTGGGCTGGCCATGGGTCTTCTTCATCAACGTTCCCGTCTGCCTCGCTTTGCTGGCGTTGAGCCCCTATCTGCTGAAGGAGAGCCGCGATACCTCACGCGGCAAAGGGTTCGACGTCGCCGGTGCGATCACCGTCACCGTCGGCCTGATGGCGTTTGTCTATGCCATCGTCGAAGTGCCGCAGCTGGGCTGGACCCATTCGCGCACCCTCATCGCCTTCGGTGTCGCGGCTGTGCTGCTTCTGCTGTTCGTGCTGATCGAGGCGCGTTCGGCCTCGCCGCTGGTGCCGCTGCGCATCTTTCGTTCGGTGCGTCTGGTCTGCGACAATCTGGTGGTGCTGCTCGCCGGCATGATCGTCTTCGGCATGATCCTGGTGCTGTCGCTCTATCTGCAGAAAGTGCTGGGGTATTCGGCGTTTGAGGTCGGCGTCAGCACGATGATCTATGCCGCCGCCTCGATCGTGATGTCCTACGCCTCGGGACCGGTCGCCAGCCGCATCGGCGCTCGCACGCTGGCTGTCATTGCCATGGCTTTGATGGCAGCGGGCTGCCTGCTGCTTGCAACGGCGGGCGGTAATTACTGGACCGACATCCTGCCCGGGCTCGTCATCTTCGGCCCCGGCATCGGAGCTGCGGTCGTCTCCGGCTCCATCGCCGCTCTGTCCGATGTCGCCGAGAGCGATTCCGGCCTGGCTTCGGGCATCAACAGCGCGGCCTTCCAGCTTGGCGGTGCATTGGGCGTCGCGGTCGTGGCGACCGTCGCCTTGTCCTGGAGTGGTGGGTCGGACGCAATCGCCGACCTGACCACGGGATACCAGGCCGGTTTCCTGGCCTGCGCGGTCCTTGCGGGGATCGGTCTGCTTGTAGCGCTGTTCTTGCCTGGCAAGGCAGCGGCCGGCGCTGCCACTTCAGTCGTCCAGCACGGCTGACATATTCCAGGAAAGCGTGCAGCGGGTTTCGATGAAACCCGCTCTATTCGCTCGCTGAGCCGGAATGCCAGATTGGTGCGAAGCCAGCGGCGAGCACGGCAACCGTCGTTGCAGGGGTGATCAGCGCAAGCGATCCGCCGCCTTTCGTCGCCGTCTCGAGAGTGATCGGCTTTGCGTACCCGGCAAAGCTCCAGCGCAGCAATTCGCCACCACGCGCGGCGAAAGGAACGCCGCCGATGGCGACCATCGCACCATCGGGCAAGTGCGCGATCTCTTCCCCCTGAATTGGTGGCAGAGGTTTGCGGGCGGAAGCGAACCGTTCCTTGTGCAGCCGCGCGTCCAGCTGTGGCGCGCGCGGCTCGGCGATGCCGAAGGCCTTGCCGAAACAGCCGAGGAATTCGCTCGCCCGCGCCCGCTGGCAGAAGAAGCAGGGCCGGTGTCCGGCGGCCAGCGCGGTCGGTTCGTCGAGGAAGAACAGCTCGGTCCAGCCGGGTTTTCCGCCCGGCCTGTTGCGCCCCATCGGTTCGCGTTTGCGGCCCTGGTAGTCGCAGCCGCAGATGATCCAGGCCGGCAGCGCCCAGCGTTTCTTCAGCAGCGTTTTGGTTTCCGGGTTGTGGATGATGCCGCGATTGCCCGTGAACAGCCCGCGTTCGGGCACGGCGTGGATGGCACCATATGGATCGACCCGGTTTTGCAGTGGCATAGGCTTTTCCCGTTGCTGTCCGGCACCGGCGCTTGGCCGCTGCTTCGTTGCCATGATACGCAAACAAAGCGCAATTCATGTCAGGATGGTCATGCGGGTTCTTGTCGTCGAGAATTATCAGGGCACCGACCTCGGCAATGTCGGGGCGGCACTCACTGAAGCCAATGCGGAACTCGATGTCCGCCGGGCCTATCTCGGTGACCAACTGCCGAAGGACGCCAGCGAGCATGACGCGCTGGTGATGTTCGGCGGCGGCCAGAATGCGCTTGCCGATGACAGCCATCCCTATTTCCCCGAATTGCTCGACCTCATCCGCGACTTCGCGCACAAGGACCGCGCGGTGCTCGGCATCTGCCTCGGCAGCCAGTTGCTGGCGCGCGCCTTCGGCGGCATCAACCAGGTCGGCGGCGCCTCCGAATTCGGCTGGCACGGCGTGACCCTGACCGACGAGGCGAAGGCCGACGCCGTTCTCGGCGCCATGCCGGTGGCGTTCCCGATCTTCCAGTGGCACGACGACACCTTCACCCTGCCGCCGGGCGCGGTGCGGCTGGCTTCGAGCGCGGTGGCCGAAAACCAGGCTTTCCGTCTCGGCCGCGCCGTCTATGCTTTCCAGTTCCATTTCGAGGCCGACACCCCGGTGGTCAATTACTGGACCACGGCCTTTGCCGAAACGGTGACGGCGCGCTGGCCCGACTGGCCGGCGCGGCTTCCGGCCGAGGCCGCCCGCAACGCCGCGCTGGCCGACCAGTCTGGGCTGGCGATCGCAAGGGCTTGGGTGGCGACGATTTGAAATCTGCCTGGTAGAAAGCCGGTGAGATCAACTCAATTCCCGGCAGGCAGGCGATGCCTTCGCTGCCGTGTGAGCAACAAGCCCCAGGTGGCGTTTTCATAGGCGAAGAAGCAGCACGGTGAGAGGGATGCTAATCTCGTAGCTTGCCCCTCGCTTCTGGGTTCCTGTTGCCATATTAGCGGGCATGGACAACAACAAATTCGAAATTCCCGTCACCATCAGGGCTGACGAGACGGGCGCTCTGCTGACCCTAAGGAACGCGCGGGACGGGATCGACTTTCTGATGAACCGATGGCAGGGCAAGAGGACCGAAAAGCATCGCGCCGCGCTTCAGGCCTGTTCGGATGTCATCGATGGGAACAAGCCAGCCATTGGCGCGCGTCGCGCATTGGTCGCCGCAGCCCGGGAGGCCGGCGTGTTCGTGGACGAGAAGGCCCTTGCGGGCAAGATCTAGTCCGAGGTTTGTTCTTTCGCCTTGCGCTCTGCTTCCGTTGAGCCCTGCTGCTTTGCAGCAGCCTTAGCCGCCAGTTTCTCGGCCTTCTTGGCGGCCTTGGCGCGGTCTCGATCCTGGCGTTCTTGATTGTAGTTCGGAGGTCTAGGCATTCTTGTCCTTTCGTGACTGGTGTCTGCCTAGTGCGATATTGTGAATGGCGCAATGTCCAGACATACATTTGGTAATCGAGCAGAACCGAGGTTAAGCGCCAACGCGAGGCCAGGAAACGTCAGAAAAAAGCGACATAAGTGCCGGAGCACCATCACGGCGCATCTTCATGCGGCCACAACGGGTGATCCACGAGTGGCCGTCTCCGCCATCTCTGAAGCGAACAAGATGCAGGGCAGCTATCCGCCGTCGCAACATCGACTATCTGGCCTCAATGGCGGGCCAATTCCAACTGTGGATCTGACCAAAGCGACCGATGAAGACCTCGAACGCCTCGAAGCTCTCTTCGGTCCACTTGCCGGTGCTGCTGCCTAGCAAGTGTGCCGCAGCCGCTCGGGACTTCCACAGCCCGCTGGCGCAGCTGCTAAGCGTCTGCGTTCCGCGTGGCTACGGCACCGCCGTTATCAGCAGGAAAATCACAAAAATCCCGAGATGCACTGTACCTTGCAGCACGGTGGTGCGTCCGGTTCCGAGCGTGATCGTGCTGACGAACAGCGTCAAAAGCAGCAGCACCATGGTTGCCGGGCTGAGGCCAAGGACCAGGCGATGGTCTGTCAAAACGGCGACGGCGGCGACGACCGGGATGGTCATGCCGATGCTGGCAAGTGCTGACCCAAGCACCAGGTTCACGCTGTTCTGCAGGCGGTTCAAAAGGGCGGCGCGAACCGAAGCGATGCCTTCGGGCAACAGCACCAGCGTTGCGATGACGACACCGACGACGGCCTGAGGCAGGCCGGCCGCGGCGACAAGGGTCTCCAGCGGATGCGACAGCACCTTCGCCAGCAGGATGACGACAAGCAGCGAGACCGGAAGCATCACCGCGCTCACCAATGTCACCCTGGATGTGGGCGGTTCGAGAGCGGCCTCGTCGGGATTCTGTCCGACGACTGGCATGTCCATGAAATAGTCGCGATGCTTGATCGTCTGGATGAACACGAAGACCGCGTAGAGAACCAGCAGGACCGCGCCGACGACCAGCAGCTGGATCGACGAGAACTGCTGCGGTCCGCCCGCGGAGACGAAGTTCGGCAGCACCAGCACGACGATCGCCAGTGTTCCAAGCACCGCGAGCGAGGCGGACGCCGCGTTGAGCTGGAATGTCTGCTCGTGGTGCCGCCGGCCGCCGAACACCAGGCAAAGCCCGATCACGCAGTTCAGCACGATCATCAGCGCGGAAAAGACCGTGTCGCGAGCAACCGTATCGCCACCTTCCGAGCCGGCAAGCATGATGGAGACGATCAATCCGACTTCGAGGATCGTCACGGCAGCCGCAAGGATGATCGATCCCATCGGTTCGCCGACCCTGAGCGCCAGGATCTCCGCATGGTGCACGGACGCGAACACCGATGCGCCAAGCGCGATCGAGGCTAGGATGATCACCGGCGTCGAATCGTCTGAAACCAGCCCTGCAAATTTCAGCGTAACCAGCACGAGCGCTGCCACCGGCGCGGCCCAGGTCCAGAGCGGTACTGTCGTGTGGTGATCGTGAGCCATGTGTTCCTTAAGCGACGGGGATCATTGCCGGTTTGGCGGTGCTGGCCGCGAAGGTAGTGGATGTGCGCCGTCCTGTACATTCGCGGCCAGCCGATACCGGCACAAAAGCGCCGCTGGACCTTCCGCAACGTTGGCGTGGCAAATTTGGCACGCCGGCTGGTTTCCGCTGTGGATGGCGCATTTCGGGCTTGGCCTGTGCCGGCACTATTTCCTAGAAGGCGCCGGTCGGCTTGCCGGCGGCGTTGTCCCACTGTGGCACAAGCGTCACACAAGCCGAAACAAGCATCGTCCAGACACGCAAATGTGCTGAAACCGCGCCGAGAACTGTGCGTTTCAACACATTCGTAACCGATCCTTTGCAGGACAATACAGAAGGCTCAACTTGAGATGACCTCCGTGAAAGCAGCGCTTCTGTCCTTCTTCATGCTGTCCGCAATCGTTGTGTGTGGCCTCGGTATCTACGCAGCCGATGCAGCCAACAACCATGTCGCCGTCGACGGTTACGGCGTGGTCTCCGCCTCGCACTGACAAGCCTTCCAGGCGGCCGTTTCCAGGGCCGTAGATGCAGTGGGAACAGTCCCGTGCATGCGCAGTCGAGGTGCCTGGCACGCTCGAGCGTGTTAAGTAGATGATTTCAAATCATAACTCTCGATGACAAGAAGGCTTTTCGTTGTCTTCTGTCCAAACCCCTGTTGACAAAACGCCTGCTTGAGGTTCACCCTTGAGGCTCACCAGGGGTGTCCCGACAAGGGGCTGAGATACTGCTGAACGCGCAGTGACCCGTTGAACCTGATCCAGTTCATACTGGCGTAGGGACGGTGGGAACGCTTCGCGGGCCGGCAGTTTTCCGGCTTCGGCTATCGGGCAAAAAGCCCGTATTCCATTCAGCGAAGCGTCACTTCCTTCTCATCGCATGGACTGGGTCTCCGTCACTCGAGGAGGCTCGCTCATGAATATCCACACCCCGACCGTCACCGTTGGCGAACTGCCGGCATCGCGCAAGGTCTACAAACCGGGTGTCATTCATCCCGGCTTGCGCGTGCCGATGCGTGAGATTTCCGTGCACCCGACCGCCGGCGAGCCGCCGGTCACGGTTTATGATCCCTCGGGGCCGTACACCGATACCAGTGTCGAGACGAATATCGAGCGCGGCCTGCCACGCGTGCGCGAACAGTGGGTTATCGCGCGCGGCGATGTCGAACGCTACGAAGGCCGCGTGGTCAAGCCGGAGGACAACGGCTTCGTCTCCGGCGAAAGGCTGACACCGGAATTCCCGGTGCGCAACCAGCCGTTCAGGGCAAAGGACGGGCGTGCCGTCACTCAGATCGCTTATGCGCGCGCCGGCATCATCACGCCGGAAATGGAGTTCATCGCCATCCGCGAGAACCTCGGTCGCCAGGCAGTGCACACCAAACTGCAACGCGACGGCGAAAGCTTTGGCGCGGCGATCCCTGATTATGTCACGCCGGAATTCGTGCGCGACGAGGTCGCACGCGGCCGCGCCATCATCCCGGCCAACATCAACCATCCGGAAGCCGAGCCGATGATCATCGGCCGCAATTTCCTGGTCAAGATCAATGCCAATATCGGCAACTCGGCCGTCACCTCGTCCATGGCGGAAGAAGTCGAAAAGATGGTCTGGGCGACCCGCTGGGGTGCCGACACGGTGATGGACCTTTCCACCGGCCGCAACATCCATAACATCCGAGACTGGATCCTGCGCAATTCGCCGGTGCCGATCGGCACCGTGCCGCTCTACCAGGCGCTGGAGAAGGTCGGCGGCGTTGCCGAGGAGCTGTCCTGGGAAGTGTTTCGCGACACGCTGATCGAGCAGGCGGAGCAGGGCGTCGACTACTTCACCATCCACGCCGGCGTGCGGCTGCCTTACATCCCCCTCACCGTCGACCGCGTCACCGGCATCGTCAGCCGCGGCGGCTCGATCATGGCCAAGTGGTGTCTCTACCATCACAGGGAAAGCTTCCTCTACGAGCATTTCGAGGAGATCTGCGACATCTGCCGCGCCTACGACGTGTCGTTCTCGCTGGGCGACGGCCTGCGTCCCGGCTCGATCGCCGACGCAAACGATGCCGCGCAGTTCGCTGAGCTGGAGACGCTGGGCGAGCTGACGCAGATCGCCTGGGCCAAGGATTGCCAGGTGATGATCGAAGGCCCCGGCCATGTGCCGATGCACAAGATCAAGGAGAACATGGACAAGCAGCTCGCCGTCTGCGGCGAGGCGCCGTTCTACACGCTTGGACCACTCACCACCGATATCGCGCCGGGCTACGACCACATCACCAGTGGCATTGGTGCTGCCATGATCGGTTGGTTCGGCACCGCCATGCTCTGCTACGTCACGCCCAAGGAGCATCTCGGCCTGCCCGACCGCAATGACGTGAAGGTTGGCGTCATCACCTACAAGATCGCCGCCCACGCCGCCGACCTCGCCAAGGGCCATCCTGCCGCCAAGGTCCGGGACGACGCTCTTTCGCGCGCGCGCTTCGAGTTCCGCTGGGAGGACCAGTTCAACCTCTCGCTTGATCCGGAAACCACGCGCGCCTTCCACGACGAGACCTTGCCCAAGGAGGCGCACAAGGTGGCGCATTTCTGCTCCATGTGCGGGCCGAAATTCTGCTCCATGCGCATCTCGCATGACATCCGCGCCGAGGCGCAGAAGGAAGGCATGGCGGCGATGGCGGAAAAGTTCCGCGTCGGCGGCGATCTCTACTTGCCGCTCGATTCCGTCGACACCGTCGACGTGGCTGCTTCCGCCGAAGCAACGGAGGCGGGGACGGACCAGCCATGAAAGCACTGGTCAAGGGCGCCGGCGTCGCCGGGCTGACGCTGGCTTTCGAACTGGCGTCACGCGGCGCCGACGTCACCGTCATCGAAAAGCGGCATCGCCTTGCCGGCAGCGCCTCCTGGGCTGCCGGCGGCATGCTGGCACCCTGGTGCGAGCGCGAGAGCGCAGAGGAGGCGGTCGTCACGCTGGGCCGCCTGGCACTCGACTGGTGGGATGCCGTGTTGCCCGGCCATGTCGTGCGCAGCGGAACGCTGGTGGTGGCGCCGGCGCGGGATACTTCGGAGCTCGACCGTTTCGCCCGGCGCACGACTGGGTTCGCGGCAATCGGCGAAGAGGCCATTGCCGTGCTCGAGCCGGATCTTGCCGGCCGGTTCCGGCGCGGACTGTTCTTCGCGCAAGAAGCGCATCTCGACCCGCGCCGCGCCTTGGTTGCCCTCAAGGACAGGCTGGTCGGCATGGGCGTGCGCTTCGAGTTTGGCTACGGCGCGGTGCGCGTGCCGGAAGCCGTCGACATCGAAGCCGATTGCACCGGCATCGCCGCAACCGTTCCAGGCCTGCGCGGCGTGCGCGGCGAGATGCTGTTGTTGCATGCGCCGGATGTCTCGCTGGCGCGTCCCGTCCGACTGCTGCACCCGCGCTTTCCGGTCTATGTCGTACCGCGCGCCGATCACCTGTTCATGGTCGGCGCGACCATGATCGAAAGCGATGCGAATGAGCCCGTCACCGCGCGTTCGATGATGGAGCTGCTCGGGGCCGCTTATGCGCTGCACCCGGCCTTTGGCGAGGCCGAGATCGTCGAGGCGGGTGTCGGCGTGCGTCCTGCCTTCGCCGACAACCTGCCACGCGTCAGCCGCGAGGCAAACCGGGTCCGCATCAACGGTCTTTACCGCCACGGCTTCCTGCTGGCGCCGGCAATGGCACGGCAGGCGGTCGAGATGATCTTCAGCACGCAGAAGGAGCTTGCCCATGCAGCTCATCATTAACGGCGAAAGCCGCGAGGTCGGCGCCGGCACGCTGGCGGCGCTGCTCGCCGAACTCGACTACGCGGGCGGCTGGCTGGCGACGGCGCTCAACGGCGAAGTGGTGCCGGCGAGGGAACGCGAGACCTGTCGGATTGCCGATGGCGACCGCGTTGAAATCCTGTCGCCGATGAAGGGAGGGTGACGCCATGCTCGAGCTCTACGGACATCAGTTTTCATCGCGCCTGCTGCTCGGTACAGCACTTTATCCGTCGCCGGCGATCATGGCCGATGCGGTCAAGGCGGCAAGGAACGAGATCGTGACGGTGTCGCTGCGCCGCGAGAGCGCCGGCGGCAAGACAGGTGGGCAGTTCTGGTCGCTGATCCAGTCGCTCGGCGTGCGCGTGCTGCCGAACACCGCCGGCTGCCATTCGGTGAAGGAAGCCGTCACCACCGCGCAGATGGCGCGCGAGGTCTTTGCCACCAACTGGCTCAAGCTGGAGGTCATCGGCAATCACGACACCTTGCAGCCGGACGTGTTCGGCCTTGTCGAGGCAGCGCGCATCCTGAGCGAGGACGGCTTCGAGGTGTTTCCTTACACCACCGACGATCTGGTTGTCGCCGAGCGGTTGCTGGAGGCCGGCTGTCGGCTCTTGATGCCGTGGTGCGCGCCGATCGGCTCGGCACGCGGGCCGCAGAATGTCGATGCGCTGCGCTCGCTGCGCGGCCATTTCCCCGATGTGCCGCTGATCGTCGATGCAGGCATTGGTCGACCATCGCATGCGGCCGAAGTCATGGAGCTCGGCTACGACGCCGTGCTGCTCAACACCGCCGTCGCCAAGGCCGGCGATCCGGTCGCCATGGCCGGCGCCTTCGCCAAGGCGATCGAGGCCGGGCGGGAGGCCTTCCTCGCCGGTCCGCTCGAACCCCGCGACATGGCCGTTCCCTCCACCCCTGTCATCGGCATGGCAGCCTTCTCATGAAACTCGATCCATTCTACCTCATCGTCGATTCCGCCGGCTGGATCGAGCGGCTGGTGCCGCTCGGCGTGAAGCTGGTGCAGCTGCGCGCCAAGGATATGTCGGGTGAGGCGTTGCGTGCCGAGATTCGCGCCAGCAAGGCAATCTGCGAACGCCATGGCTGCCAGCTTATCGTCAACGACCATTGGCAACTCGCCATCGACGAGGGCTGCGACTTCGTCCATCTCGGCCAGGAGGATCTGGCCGGGGCCGATGTCGCGGCGATCCGACGAGCCCGGCTGAAGCTCGGCTTGAGCACGCATGATCATCTCGAACTGGAAACGGCGCTGGCGGCAGAGCCCGACTATGTCGCGCTGGGGCCGGTCTATCCGACCATCCTGAAGGCCATGAAATGGGCGCCGCAAGGTCTCGACCGCATCGCTGAATGGAAACGCCGGGCGGGTGAGCTGCCGCTTGTCGCCATCGGCGGACTGACCGTCGAGCGCATCCCGGGCGTCTTCGCGCAAGGGGCCGACAGCGCCGCCGTCGTCACCGACATCACCCGCAATGCCGATCCGGAAGCGCGCACCCGCGAATGGCTGGCGGCAACCGGGCAATGGCGGTGACGTCCGACCGGCATGTGCTGATCGTCGCCGGATCGGACTCCAGCGGCGGCGCCGGCATCGCGCGCGATGTCGAGACGGTCGCGGCCTTCGGCCTGCGCACCTGCCTGGCGGTCACCGCCGTGACCGTGCAGACGCATGATGCAGTCGAGCGGGTAGAGCAGATGCCGGCCGATCTGATCGCCGCGCAGATGCGCGCCGCCTTTGCCGCCAACGCGATAGCCGCGGTCAAGATCGGCATGCTGGGCGATGCGGATGCCGTAACCGCGGTCGCTTCTGTTCTGGCCAGCCGCCCGCCGCTGCCGGCGGTGCTCGATCCTGTCCTAGCCTCGACATCAGGCCGCGCGCTGCTGCCGTTGGAGGCGATCGAGACCCTGAAGCGTCGCCTGATGCCGCTCTGCACGCTCGTCACGCCCAATCTGCCCGAACTGGCGCTGCTGAGTGGTAAGACGGTAGCGACGGACGAGGTTAGCATCATTGGCCAGGCGGGGTCGCTGCTCGAAAGCGGCGTGCCGGCCTTGCTGGTTAAGGGCGGTCATGGCGATGGCGATCGTTCGGTCGACCTTCTGTTGCGTGCCGGCGCGAAGCCGTCCCGTTTCAAAGCGCGGCGTCTTGATGTCCGCCTGCGCGGCACCGGCTGTATGCTCGCCAGCGCCATCGCTTCCGGGCTGGGCCTGGGAGATGATCTGCCGACCGCTGTCGGCAAGGCCAAGGATTATGTTTTCGGGAAGTTGAGCGGGGCGACGTCGCGCGACTTCCCTTCTCCCCTTGAGGGAGAAGGTGGCCGAGCCCGGCGGCAAAGCCGCCGTTGAAGGCGAGGTCGGATGAGGGGTGTTGGACGGAGTACGGATCTTAGTATTAAGTTGCTGTTATATAGATATAAATCCGCTTCGCCTCGTTTCTTCCAGCACCCCTCATCCGTCTCGGCGCTGCGCGCCGATCCACCTTCTCCCTCAAGGGTGAAGGAACCGTCGCTACCCGATCACGGTGAAGGGAGCAGAAAAGGCTAAATCGTCTCCGTCAATATCCGCTTGTCCGCACGATCCACGACCAGCGCCGTCAGCCTGCCGCTCTGGTAGGCTGCGGTGTCGACATTGATGCGGTTGGGCATCAGCTCGGCTTCCGCCTGTGGCGTGTGCCCATGCACGATGACCTTTTCGTAGAGTCCGGGATGGTCGAGGAAGATGGCGCGGACCCAGATCAGGTCGTCATGCGCCTGCCGGTCGAGTGCGATGCCGGGGCGAACGCCGGCATGGCAGAAGAAGAAGTCGCCGAACGAAACCGAATAGGGCAGGTCGTGCAGGAACAGTTTCTGCTCGGGCGGCACGGCGCCGACCAGATCCTTCCAGCCTTGTTCGAGCGAGGCTGGATCGGCGAAGTCGATCGCCACGCCGTAGGACAGCGCCGTCTCGCGGCCGCCATAACGTGCGAACAACCCGTCGGCGTCCGGCATGGCCAGGAAGTCGCGGAAGCCGATATCGTGATTACCAGCCAGTGCGATGATGCGTGGATCGCGCTGCTGCGCGGCGATCAGGAAATCGATGACGCCTTTCGAATCCCGGCCGCGGTCGACATAGTCGCCGAGATGGATGATGCGCCAGTCGACCGGCCGATCGCGCTCGATTTCGGCGGCGATGGTTTTGTGCATGCCGGAAAGCAGGTCGAGGCGGCCGTGCACGTCGCCGATGGCGTAAAGGCGCATGCCGTCCGGCGCGCGGGCGTCGAGGAAATGGATACCGTCGGTCAAGGAAGAAGCTGCTTTCAGGTCGATTCGATTTTCAGTCCGGGCATTTTTATCTAGAGCAATTCCAGGAAAAGTGTGTAGCGGCTTTCCGTCCGGAATTGCGCAAAAACAAAGAGTTAGAGCGTTTCCGCGTTTCCGTGAAAAACGGAAACGCTCTAGCGGTAAAGCATGTGCTTGCCGACATCCTTGATGTCGCGTTTGCCGCACAGCGCCAGCGTCAGGTCGAGCTCCTTGCGGATGATCTCCAGTGCCAGCGTGACGCCCTTTTTGCCGGCAGCGCCAAGCCCGTAGAGGAACGGACGGCCGATATAGGTGCCCTTGGCGCCGAGGCAGAGCGCCTTCAGCACATCCTGTCCGGAGCGGATGCCGCCATCCATATGGACCTCTATTCTGTCGCCGACGGTGTCGACGATTTCTTCCAGCACTGCGATGGAGGAGGGGGCGCCGTCAAGCTGGCGGCCACCATGGTTGGAGATGATGATGGCGTCGGCGCCTGTCTTGGCGGCCAGCACCGCGTCTTCCTTGTCGAGGATGCCTTTCAGGATCAGCTTGCCGCCCCAACGCTGCCGGATCCATTCCACGTCGTCCCAGGACAGGCTCGGATCGAACTGCTCGTTCGTCCACGACGACAGCGAGGCGAGGTCGCCGACACCTTTGACGTGGCCGACGATGTTGCGGAAGGTGCGGCGCCTGGTGCCGAGCATGCCAAAGCACCAGCCGGGACGGATCGCCATGTCAATCAGGTTCGGCAGGGTCAGTCGCGGCGGGGCCGACAGGCCGTTGCGCACATCCTTGTGGCGCTGCGCCAGGATCTGCAGGTCGAGCGTCAGCACCAGCGCCGAACATCTGGCCGCCTTGGCGCGGTCGATGAGGTTGAGCACGAAGTCCTTGTCGCGCATCACATAGAGCTGGAACCAGAACGGCTTCGTGGTCACCGAGGCGACGTCCTCGATCGAGCAGATGCTCATCGTCGACAGCGTGAATGGCACTCCGAACTCTTCCGCCGCCCGCGCCGCCAGCATCTCGCCGTCGGCATGCTGCATTCCGGTCGAGCCGGTCGGCGCCAGCGCCACCGGCATAGAAACGTTCTCTCCGATCATGGTCGAGGCCAGCGAGCGGTTGTCCATGTCGACCAGCACGCGCTGGCGCAGCTTGATCTTGCCGAAGTCTTCTTCGTTGGCGCGGTAGGTGCTCTCCGTCCAGGCGCCGGAATCGGCATAGTCGAAGAACATCTTCGGCACCCGCCGTCGAGCCTGCTGCTTGAGATCGTCGATTGTGAGAAGCATGCTCATTCCGTCTTCCCGGGTTCGCGCACCGCCGCGCCCGTCTCGTTGCGCTTGCGGCCGGGTTCCCCGTCTCGCTGTTTCAGATCGCCGCCGCGCTGTTTCAATCGAAGTCGCGACACCCGTTGCCAGTCGCCGCTGCGTTCGGCTTCCACCATGGAGCGTTCGACATAGGTGATGTGGTCCATCGCCGCCTTGCGTGCGGCAGCCGGATTGCCGGATTTGACGGCGGCATGGATGGCGCGGTGCTGCGCCAGCAGTTCATCGCGCGCGCCGGGCAGGGTGAAGACCAGCAGTCGGTTCTGGAACACGCCTTCCGACAGCAGGCGGTAGCAGGACCGCAGCGTGTGCAAAAGGATGATGTTGTGCGCGCACTCGCCGACGGCGTTGTGAAACTCGACGTCGATGTCGGCCTCGTGCTGGAAATCGTCGGTGCGGTGCGCGTCTTCCATGCGCGCCATGATGCGATCGAGCAGGGCAAGGTCGTCCGGCGTGGCGCGCCGGGCCGCATATTCGGCCGCGATGCCTTCGATCTCCCGGCGGTATTCCAGATAGTCGGCGGCGGCCTTGCGGTGCGAGGAGATCAGCTCCATCACCGGCTTGGAGAACACCTGGCCGATGACGTCGGCGACATGGGTGCCGCCGCCATGCCGCGTCGTCAGCAGCCCGCGCGTCTCCAGCGCTTTCAGCGCATCGCGCAGGATCGGCCGCGACACCTCGAACTGGCGCGCGAGGTCGCGTTCGCCGGGCAGGCGGTCGGCTGGACGCAGCACGCCTTCGAGGATCAAGGCCTCGATCTGCGCCACCACCTCATCGGCGGTGCGCGAATGATCGATGCGGGAAAAGATGTCGCCCAAGGGTGTGCCCGAGAAAAATGCTATATCGCCTAGAATAGCGGCAATGGCGCGAACTGGTCAATTAATCTATCCAATCTACCGCGTTTGCGCGAACGCATGGTGCAGGCAATGTTTGTCGTTCAGGCGGGACTTTTCATTGTCACGGCCCGGGATTGCTCCTAGAGCTTCTGAAAAGACAGGGCTCAGAACCTGGGGGAACTGCCGTGTCGGACGACCAGTCCAATCTTGAATTCCGGCCGCGTGCCATCGGCAGCGTCCTGGGTTTTCCCGCGCATGAAGGCCGGCCGGGCGCACTCGGCGAAGTGCATGCCCGCCCCCACCCGCTGGTCGAGACGCCGCGTGTCCTGATGCAGCTTTCCTTCATGACCGAAGGCGGTACCAGCGTCGACCACGCTGTGCTGTCCGAGCTTTCGCGGCGGCTGGGCATCGCTGCCCCCGGCAGCCAGGCCCGCCTACACGCCATGAAATGGGGCAAGGGTTCGCTGCGCTGGGAGCGCCATACCGAATTCTCGACCTATCTGTGGGAAGGGCCGCTCGACGAGAGCGGGCGCGCGCATGAGGACACGCCGTTCGGCAATGGTTTTTCGCCGCCCGGCACCGTGATTTCCGGCATCCGGCTGGAGATCCGCAACTGGACGGCGGCCAACGAGAAGCTGCTCGACAGTTTCGATCCGACCAGCCTGTGTTTCTCGCTGGTCGAACGTGGCGCTGCGGCCATCGTCACCGATTTCCGCCAGGACGGGGACGGGCTGACCCGCATCCTGCTGCTCAATCGCTCGCTGACCGCAGCCAGCACCGGCGCCCTGTCGCAGCGCCTGCTCGACATCGAGACCTACCGGACGCTGGCCATGCTCGGCCTGCCGCTGGCGCTGTCGCTGTCGGCACGCGTGCGCCGCATCGAAGACAAGCTCGCCGTCATCACACGCGAGATGAAGGTGGCGGAAACCCGCGACAGCCAGACCTTGCTGGCCGACCTCACCGAGCTCGCTGCCGAGCTGGAGGCGGACGCCGCTTCCAGTCTCTATCGCTTCGGCGCCAGCCGCGCCTATGACGGCATCGTCACCGAACGCTTGCAAGCGCTCGATGAAGAGGTGGTGCCGGGCTACGACACCTGGGACGGCTTCCTCCAGCGCCGCGTCGCGCCGGCCATGCGCACCTGCCGCTCGGTCGAGGAGCGGCAGGCGAACCTGTCGCGCAAGCTGACACGCGCCACCACGCTGCTGCGGACCTGGGTCGATGTCGAGGTCGAGAAGCAGAACCGCGATCTGCTTGCCTCGATGAACAATCGCGCCCGCCTGCAACTGCGCCTGCAGCAGACGGTGGAAGGCCTATCGGTGGCAGCGGTGTCCTACTATGTCGTCGGGCTGATCGGCTATCTCGCCAAGGGCGCTTCCTTCTTTGGCCATGCCTTCGCACCGGAAGTGGTCACGGCAGCATCCGTACCGGTCGCTGTCCTGCTCGTCTGGTGGGGCGTGCGCCGCGTGCAGCGCCTGCATGGCGAACCCGCAAGCCACGCGGGCGAATAACCGCCGCCTCCGATCCCGTTTGCCAGCGTCAGATTGACGCTGCGGGCCCCTCTCCGCGGAGGTGGTTGTTTCCCTGTTCTTGGTTCGATTTGGCGGCCACGCCGGTGATTGGTAAAAAGCTTTTACCAATCACCGCGAAAAACTGGTTTGTATTGGCCGTTCTGCGTCGGATGGGTGCGCTTCGTGGGCATTCGGCCCCCCGTGCGGAAAGGCCGGAATCCCGCTGTTCGCGAAGCGGCCTCTATTTGGTGTAGAAGCCGGTCTCGACCTTGCTGCGCACATCGACACGAGTTGCGGTGATCTTCGCTTCAGAGAGGAAGTCGGCGATGGCGTCGTAGCTGGCGAGGTCGCCGTCGGTGAAGTCGCGCACATTGCACCGGACTTCCTTCAGGAAGTCGATCGTCTGTGCTGTCGGGATCTTGACCTGAGCCTGGACAGCTTCGGCCGCCAACTCGGGATTGGCGGTGGTGATCGCGCAGGCATCGGCCAGCGCACTCATGACCTTGTGCGCCGTCGGCCCGTTGTCCTTCAGCCAGTCGCCCATGGCCGACACCCAGAAGCCGTAGGTGTAGCCGACATCCTTGCTGCGGGCGAGGACGCGTCCTCCCTGTTGCTGCACCACCATCGTCGGGAACGGCTCGAACAGCCAGAAGGCGTCGATGTCACCGCGTGCCAGCAGTGCCGGCAGTTCGGGTGGGCCGGATTTCACCATTTCCACCGAGGCGGGGTCGAGCCCGTAGGTCTTCAGGGTGACGCTGCTCAGATATTCGAACACGCCGCCGGGCACCACGCCGAGTTTCTTGATCTTCTCGGGCTTGTCGGTTGCGGCGTTCGCGACCAGCTTGAGATTGTCGCCGGATTCACCCACCAGGCCGAGCGCGCGGATGTCTGCATGCGCCATGCGCACGATGTGGGAGGTTTCGGTCGATGCGGTCATCACCGCCTGGCCCGCCATCATGCCGTCAATCATCGCGCCGCCAGGGCCGAAGGTGACGAGTTGCACGTCGAGCCCGTGCTTCTCGAACAGCTTTTCCTGCTTGGCCACGAAGAACGCCACGAATGTCGGATCGATACCGACTGCGATCGGCAGCGATTCGGAGTTCGCCGTATTGCCGAAGCTCGGCAAAAGACCAAAGACCACGGCGGCGAGCGACAACGCTAGCTGTCGCAAGGAGGAGTGCCGCTGGGTCGGTTTGTCAGAAAAATGATCGGGCATGTCCAGTCTTCCTTCTCCGTTGTTGTGTGCGGCGACGGTCAGGTCTTGACGTCGTAGCGCTTGAGGAACCGCGTCGCGCACAAGCGCAGCAGGCGGTCGCACAGATAGCCGAGCAGCCCGAGCAGTATGATGCCGACAAAAACCCATTCGGTGCGGCCGTAGTTGCGCGCGGTCCAGATCAGCGCCCCGACGCCTTCCTGCGCCGCGACGATCTCGGCCGAAACCACCGTCAGGAAAGAATTGCCCATCGCCAGGCGAGCGCCCGTCACCATCGCCGGCACGGTCGAGGGGATGACCACCGTCAGCAATATACGCAGCCGTCCGGCGCCAAGCGTCGCGGCGGCCCTGATGCGCGCGGGATTCACCGCCTGCACGCCGGCGATCATGGAGACGATCACCACGAAGATCGTCGCGTAGAAGATCAGGCCGACCTTCGAGGCCTCACCTGGGCCAAGCCAGATGATGGCCAGCGTCACGAAAGCGATCGGCGGGATGAAGCGGAAGAAGTCGATATAGGGATCCAGCAGCCGCCGCACCACGACGGAACTGCCCATGAAGATGCCGAGCGGTATGCCGAGCAGAACCCCGAGCCCCCAGCCGATGGCGATGCGGCGCAGCGATGCGGCGACCGCCGCGACAATCGTGCCGTCGGACCAGAGTTCGACGGCGGCCCTGGCTGTGGCCAGGGGGGACGGCAGGAACAGCGGCAGCACCTGGCGGCTGAGTGCCTCCCACAGCGCCAGCCCGGCCAAAACCGAGAGGATCGGGCTGAAGGTCTTGAGGAACGTGCGGCTGTTCGATCCGCCCGATGTGTCGCGACGCTTGCCGGTCATAGGCCTGGCTCCTTCAAGCCTTGCTGTCTGAGCACCTTGCTGACTTCTTCGCCGATCTCGTTGCGTAAAGTGGATTGCAAGGTCAGGGCCTGCGGATCGCTCATCGTCCTGGGGTGGGACAGGTCAACATCGTGCACCGCCTTGATCTTGGCGCTTGGTCCCGTGGTCATGGTCACGACGCGATCGGCAAGAAGGATGGATTCGCCGATATCGTGGGTCACGAACACGATCGTCGGTTTGGTGGCTCGCCAGATGCGGTCGAGCTCGACCTGCATGACCTCGCGGGTCTGGGCATCGAGCGCTCCGAACGGTTCGTCCATCAGCACGACGGAAGGTTCGTTGACCAGAACGCGCGCCATCTGCAGGCGCTGCCGCATTCCGCCCGACAGTTCCGACGGAAACTTGTCGATGGCATTGCCCAGGCCCACCAGTTCGAGATAGCGCCGCGCCAGTTCCGCACGCTCGCGTTTGGCCACCCCCTTGATCGTCGGGCCATATTCGACATTCTCGCTGGCCGTCAGCCATGGGAACAGCACGTCGGAATTCTGGAAGACGACACCCCGATCCACGCCAGGGCCGCGAACGGCCGTGCCGCCGACACGGATGGCGCCATCGACAGGCAGGAAGCCGGCAATGGCGTTGAGGACCGTCGACTTGCCACAGCCGCTGGGGCCGAGCAGGCAGACGAACTCGCCTGCCTTGATCGAAAGATTCACCTGCGAGACGATCGGTTGTCCGCCCAGGGTGATGGATATGTTTTCCAGGTCGATCGCAGCGCCCGCAACCATCTTCGTCTCCGCGGTATCGATAGATCCCGATTCTAGTTACGTTCGAGCAGGCCCTTGATCAGGAACATCTCGGCTTCGTGGACGCAGGAGACCTGCGTCCATTCCGCATCTGTCTGCGTCGCCAGCCGCCAAGTCAGCAGGGTGACCACACACTTATCGGGACCCATCTTGAGCAGGTCGCCCGGAATGACGCGCGACATGTTGCGAAACTGCATGGTCTCCTTGGCGCCGCCTACCTGGTAGTCGACCTGCAGCCTGGTGCGGTCGACATCCAGGCGCACATAAGTGTCCTTGCCGGTGAAGACCGATTGGCCAAGGAAAAGGCCGGGTTCGATCTCGCGCCGGTTGAAACTGCCCCATGTCCACTGCCCCTGTTTGAGACCCTCCGACATGATTTCGAACGCCGTTTCTGCCGGCCGGTCGATCGCGATGCTGCTCGAATGACAATGGGGATCCTGCATGAACCTTCACCTGCGGTTTGACTGTCGGGGGGCAACCTTTATTATAACAAAGTGCACAGTTTGTTATGACAAAGATTGGAGCGCGTCAACCTCCAGCCGAAGCACCGATGGCGCGGCTGTCCTCGTTTTGATATGGCACCGCGATGAAACGAACGCCCCGCAAGCCGATTTCCAGCGCCGAGCCTTCGCCGGGGACGGCAGCGGCTTCGCCTGAAAGCGCGGGGCCGCTCTATATGCAACTGGCGGAGAACCTGCGCCGGAGGATCGCCGCCAAGGAGCTCGTGCCGGGAGAACGACTGCCAACCGAGGCGGAACTTGGCGCCCAGTTCGGGTTGAGTCGCATCACGGTCCGCCAAGCCATGGCAATGCTGACGCGCAAGGGATTGATCGAACGGTTCCCCAGCCGGGGCTCCTTCGTCACCGATCGCGGCGGTTCCGGATCCTGGGAATTGCGCTCAATCAGCGACCTTGTGCAGATCGGCAAGGAAACCAAGACCGAAGTGATCAGCTGGCGGATCGTCACCCCTCCGGCGGGGATGATCGATTTCTTCGGCTCCGGCGATCCGGTCTATCGCCTGCGCGCTGTTCGCACGCAGGGAGCGGTGCCGCTCTATTATGTGGAGAACCACCTGCGGCGCGCCGTTGGCGAACGCATCCACATGGACGATCTGCGCATCCACACCATGGTGGAGTTGCTGCACAACAGGCTGTCCGTGCCGATCGGGCACGCCAACGAGGAGATTGCCGTTGGCCACGCCAACGCCGCGATGGCCAAGCATCTGTGGATCGATCCGGGGCAGCCGGTCATTGTCCAGCGCATTGATCTGTTCGACACGGACGGCACTCCCATCCAGAGCGGAAGTGGTTGGTGGCGTAGCGAACGCTTCAAGCGCAAATTCGTGCTGAACCACGCCTGATCGCGCTGGATCGCCGCAAGTCGCGCCGCTTTCTCGTCTTAAAAATACATGTCGGTCTTGACTGGTAAATCATTTTTACCAGTAATGCCCTTAGGAGGCACCGATGTCCCATCTCACAATGCCGGAACCCATCGCGGCGACGCTTGGCCAGCGTGCCAGCATCGTCGCCGATCTCAGGTCGATCGTGCCGGGTGAGGGTGTTGTCGAAACCGTCAACGAGATGCGCGCCTTCGAAAGTGACGGACTGACCGCCTATCGCCAGCTTCCGCTCGTCGTGGTGTTGCCTGAGACGGTGGCGCAGGTCTCGCGAGTGCTGAAATACTGCAATGAGCGCAACATCCGCGTCGTGCCGCGCGGCGCCGGCACCTCCCTGTCCGGCGGGGCCTTGCCGCTGGAAGACGCGGTCCTGCTGGTCATGAGCCGCTTCAACCGTATCCTCGGCATCGACTATCCCAACCGCACCGTCACCGCCCAGCCGGGCGTCACCAATCTCGGCATCACCCATGCGGTGGAGCAGGAGGGGTTCTACTACGCGCCGGACCCATCCTCGCAGATCGCCTGCTCGATCGGCGGCAATGTCGCGGAGAATTCCGGTGGCGTGCACTGCCTGAAATACGGCCTCACCGCCAACAATGTGCTGGGCATCGAAATGGTGCTGATGAATGGCGAGGTGGTGCGGCTTGGCGGCAAGCATCTCGACGCCGAAGGTTATGATCTGCTCGGCCTGATGACCGGTTCGGAAGGTCTGCTCGGCGTCGTCACCGAAGTCACCGTGCGCATCCTGAAGAAGCCGGAGACGGCGCGCGCGCTGTTGATCGGCTTTCCGACCAGCGAGCAGGGCGGCCAATGCGTGGCCGACATCATCGGCGCCGGCATTATTCCCGGCGGCATGGAGATGATGGACCGGCCGGCGATCCACGCCGCCGAGGATTTCGTGCAGGCCGGCTATCCACTGGAATGCGAGGCGCTGCTGATCGTCGAACTCGACGGGCCGGCGGTCGAGGTCGATCACCTGATCGGCGCCGTCGAGGCGATCGCCATCGACAATGGCTCGACCACCTGCCGCATCTCGAATTCGGAGGAAGAGCGGCTGCGCTTCTGGGCCGGCCGGAAGGCCGCCTTCCCGGCAGTCGGACGCATCTCGCCGGACTATTACTGCATGGACGGCACCATCCCGCGCAAGGAACTCCCGCGTGTGCTGGCCGGCATGCGCGATCTTTCACAAACCTATGGCCTGCGGGTCGCCAATGTCTTCCACGCCGGCGACGGCAATCTGCATCCGCTCATCCTCTACGATGCCAATGTGCCAGGCGAACTGGACAAGGCCGAGAAGTTCGGCGCCGACATCCTGCGGCTCTGCGTCCAAGTCGGTGGCGTGCTGACGGGCGAGCACGGGGTCGGCGTCGAGAAGCGCGACCTGATGCCAGAGATGTTCAACGAGGCCGATCTCGACCAGCAGATGCGGGTGAAATGCGCTTTCGACCCCAACCATTTGCTCAACCCCGGCAAGGTGTTTCCGCAACTGCGCCGCTGCGCCGAACTCGGCCGCATGCATGTGCATCGCGGCCAGGTCGCCTTTCCCGACATTCCGAGGTTTTGAGGATGCTGTTCCGGCAAGCCATTCTCGAAGCTGTTGCACGTGGTGAAGTCACTCTTGCGTTTCGGCGCTGGCAGCGCCCGACGGTGAAAGCCGGTACTGGCCTGCGCACGGCGATTGGGGTCGTACGCATCGGTGCGGTCGAACCGATCGATGAGCGCGATTTGACCGATGCCGATGCCCGAGCAGCTGGCTTTGCCGATCTCGCTGCACTGCTCGCCGATCTGCGCTCTGGTGGCGATCGCACGCTTTATCGGATCGTTCTCGACGGCATCGAGCTGGACCAGCGCATTGCCCAGCGAGGCGAGGCCGAGCTTTCCGAAGCGGACTGGCATGATCTGGCCGCCCGCTTCGCACGCTGGGACAAAACGAAGCCGGGTTATTTCCCGTCGATCCTGAGCGCCATCGGTGCTCATCCGGGCCTGCCGGCAGCACAACTTGCGCAGGCTGCCGGTGTCGAGAAACTGAAGTTCAAGCAGGACGTGCGCAGGCTGAAGGAGCTGGGCCTGACGGAGAGCCTTGAAATCGGCTACCGGCTCTCGCCGCGCGGTGAGGCGGTGCTGGAAAAGTTGCGGGAGCATCGGCTGTGACCACCTTCATCCCAACCTCGCCTGCCGAAGTGCTTTCCGCCGTGCAATGGGCTGTTGCCGACGATGCGCCGCTGGAGATCGTCGGCCATGGTTCCAAGCGTGCGATCGGCCGTCTCCTTCAGACCGAACACACGCTCGATCTTTCGAAGCTCGCTGGCGTGACACTCTATGAGCCGGCGGAGCTGGTGCTGTCGGCACGTGCCGGAACGCCGCTGGCGGAGATCGAAAAGCTGCTTGCCGACAACGGCCAGCAGCTTGCCTTCGAGCCGATGGATTATGCCCGGCTGCTCGGCCAGGAGCCCGGCAGAGGTTCGATCGGCGGCGTGCTTGCGGCCAACCTCTCCGGCCCGCGCCGGCTGAAGGCAGGGGCCGCGCGCGATCATATTCTCGGCATTCATGCCGTGTCGGGGCGTGGCGAGGCGTTCAAATCCGGCGGACGCGTCGTCAAGAACGTCACCGGCTACGATCTTTCCAAGGCGATGGCGAACTCGTGGGGCACGCTTGCGGTGTTCACCGACGTCACCTTCAAGGTCCTGCCGGCGGCGGAAACCGAGGTGACGCTGGCCGTGCGCGGCCTGCTCGACGACAATGCTACGGCGGCCATGTCGCTGGCGCTCGGCTCAAGCGCCGAAGTGTCGAGCGCCGCGCATCTGCCGGAACGCATCGCGGAGCGCGTTGCCGGCGGCACCCTGGGCAGCGAGGCGGCGACCTTGTTGCGGGTTGAAGGCTTTGGTCCTTCGGTGAGCTATCGCATCGGCGCGCTCAAGGAACTGCTGCGCAATGCCGGACCGCTGCAGGAGATTGCCGGTGAGGCGTCCGAAGCCATCTGGCGCGATGTCCGCGATTGCGTGCCGTTCGCTGGTTCCGACAAGCCGCTCTGGCGCGTGTCGATGGCGCCGGCCGACGGTCATGCCATGGTGATGGCGCTGCGGATGCAGTCGGCGGTGGAAGTGTTCTACGACTGGCAAGGCGGCCTGATCTGGCTCAGCATGGAAATGGGTGAACCGGAAGACCAACTGGTACGGGCCGCAGTGAAGCATTTCGGCTGCGGCCATGCGACCCTTGTCCGTGCTGCATCCGGTGTCCGCGCCGCCACGCCGGTGTTCGAGCCGCAGCCGCCGGCATTGGCTGCCCTTGCCGACCGGCTCAAGGCCGAATTCGACCCCAGGCAGCTCCTCAATCCCGGCCGGATGTCCTAGCGATGCAGACCTCTTTCACCGCCGACCAGCTTGCCGATCCGCATGTCGCGGAATCGGAGAAGATCCTGCGCAAATGCGTGCATTGCGGCTTCTGCACCGCTACCTGCCCGACCTATGTGACGCTGGGCAACGAGCTCGACAGCCCGCGCGGGCGCATCTACCTGATCAAGGACATGCTGGAGAATGGCCGTCCGGCCGACAAGGAGATCGTCACCCATGTCGATCGTTGCCTGTCCTGCCTGGCCTGCATGACGACCTGCCCGTCGGGCGTCAACTACATGCATCTGGTCGACCATGCGCGCGCCCATATCGAAAAGACCTACAAGCGCCCGCTGGCAGACCGGCTGATCCGTTCCGTGCTCGCCTTCGTGCTGCCGCATCCGGCGCGCTTCCGCGCGGCGCTGAAACTGGCAAGGCTCGGCCGGCCGTTCACGGGGCTGTTCGAGAACAGCAAAGCGCTGAAGCCGCTGGCGGCCATGCTGAAGTTGGCGCCCGCCAGTGTGCCGGCGGTATCGCCCTTGGCGAGACCCGGCACACTCAGCGCCGCAAAGGCGCAAAGGCGAGGGCGGGTCGCGTTGCTCACCGGCTGCGCGCAGCAGGTGCTGGAGCCGGGCATCAATGAAGCGACCGTCTCGTTGCTCAACAGGCTCGGCATCGAGGTGGTGATGCCTGAAGGCGAAGGCTGCTGCGGCGCGCTGGTCCATCACATGGGCCGCGAGGAAGCAGCCCTTGCCTCGGCGCGGCGCAATGTCGATTCCTGGATGCGGGAGATCGAGAGCGAGGGATTGGATGCCATCGTCATCACCGCTTCGGGTTGTGGCACCACGATCAAGGACTATGGCTTTATGCTGCGCCTGGATCCGGTCTATGCGGAGAAGGCGGCGAAGGTATCGGCCTTGGCCAGGGACGTGACCGAATATCTCGCCACACTCGACCTGCCGGAACCGGCGCGCAAGCCGGGCACGGTTGTCGCCTATCATTCCGCCTGCTCGATGCAGCATGGCCAGAAGATCACGCGCCAGCCGAAGGATTTGCTCGCTCGTGCCGGTTTCGTGGTGAAGGAGCCTCGCGAAGGGCACCTGTGCTGCGGCTCGGCCGGCACCTACAACATCCTGCAGCCGGAGATCTCGGCCCGCCTGCTCGATCGCAAGGTCAGGAACATCACCGCCACCGGTGCACAGGTGGTCGCCACCGGCAATATCGGCTGCATCACGCAGATTGGCTCGGCGGCGAAACTGCCGGTGGTGCATACGGTGAAATTGCTCGACTGGGCCTATGGCGGCGAGCAGCCTGCCGAATTGCGCGGCGGCAAGGCGGCCTAACCCAGCACGCTACCGATAGCCTGTGGCGTCTGCTGGCTTGCCGGGTTCCTCGACCTCGGCGATGTAACGCCAGGCGTCCGGCTGCGATCCGTCGAGATCGGTGAAGCCATACACCTTTGCCAGGCCTCCGCTGGACAATGACTGGCCGTTCCAGCGCGCGCGGTCCGGATCGGCAGCAAGTGCTGCGACCGCGCGTCCGACGAAATGCGGCGTTTCCGAAATGACGAAATGCGGCACGTTTACTGTTGCGTCACGCCAGTTCTCTTCCTTGACGCCAAAGGTTTCCAGCATGATTTCGGAACGCAGCCATCCGGGTGTCAACGAGATCGCCGTCGCACCATGCGGGGCAAGGTCCTTGGCATGGGCCCAGCCCATGCGGTTCACCGCCACCTTGGCAAGGTCGTAAAAGGGCGAGAGGCGATAGTGGTCGGCATTGTATTCGGCGGTGCCGTCGGTCACCTCCACCAGCAGCCCGCCGGGATTTTCGATCAGCAGCGGCAATGCATGATGTGCCGTGATGAGATGGGTGTCGATGGCCAGATGCAGCATGCGCAGGCCCTTGGCGAGATCGTGTTCCCATACAGGTTTGTTCCATTCGACATAGTTCTCGCCGCCCCAGATATCGTTGACCAGGATGTCGAGACGGCCCTGCTCCGTGCGGATGCGCTGCAAGAGTGCCGCAACTTCCTCCGAAACGAGATGATCGACCTGGACCGCGATGCCCTTGCCGCCGGCCGCTGTGACCAGTTCGGCGGTCTCTTCGATTGTCTCGGGCCGCTGGTATTCGGATTGCCGCTGCCGGGTCGTGCGCCCGGTGACATAGACCGTGGCACCGGCGGCGCCGAGTTCGACCGCGATGCCGCGGCCAGCGCCGCGTGTTGCGCCTGCGACAAGCGCGACCTTTCCAGCAAGAGTCATTGAAACCTCCTGGGCTTTTGCCTTTGATGGCATGATGTGAAATAATATATAAATGAATATTCACTTATTAATTGGAAATCAAGATGCCGCGACCCAAAACGCTGTCCGACGCGAAGGTGCTGGGGATCGCGCTCGGACTGATCCATGATCGTGGCCCCGAGGCGCTGACCTTCGAAGGCCTGGCGCGCGCCTGCGGTCTTTCACCTGCGACGCTGGTGCAGCGCTTCAAGACCAAGGCCGGGTTGAAACAGGCAGCCTTGCTGGCTGCCTGGGACCGGTTGGATGCGCGCACCGAAGAGCTTGGCGCCGCTGTCGCCAGGACGCCGGAAGGTGCTCTCGAACTGCTGGTCGATCTGTCGCGCGGCTATGGCGAGATCGAAGCCTATGCCGAGGGGCTGCTGGTGTTGCGCGAAGACCTGCGCGACCCGGTTCTGCGGGCGCGTGGCGCGGCCTGGCGCAAGCGCCTTTCGGCCGCGCTCGACGCGTGTTTTGCGGATGGCGTGAAAGCACCGCGCAATATCGGCCTGCTGATGGCCTCGCAGTGGCAAGGTTCGCTGTTGTGGTGGGGTTTCGATCCGCAGGGGCGTGTTGAGGATTTCGTCGAAACCAGCCTGCGCCAGTTCGTTGCGGCGCTGCTGCCGCGTTGACCCGGCACGGTCGTTGCCGGGATTTCATTACCTCCGAGGTCATTGCCGCTGGCGCTCGCTCTGGCATTTTGCGCGCCGTCGAGCCAACGTCTGCCAAGGAGAACACAGTGAGCATCACCTACGTCATCGGCTTTCGCGTCCGCCAACAGCATCAGGAGCGGTTCATGACGCTGCTCAACGGCGTCCTCGACACGATGCGTCACGAAGAGATGTTCATTTCGGCCACCCTGCACCGGGATCCGGAAGATCCCCTGCGTCTGCTGCTGCACGAAACCTGGGTCGACCATCAGGACGTGCTCGACGTGCAACTGAAGCGCCCTTACCGCGAGGAATGGCATGCGGCGCTGGAAGAAGTGCTGGAAGGTCCGCGCGACATCCAGGTCTGGCAGCCGCTCAGGAGCGACAGCCGCGGAGCCTTCGATCTGGTCTAGCTCTTATTCCGCGGCGATTTGGCCGGGCTGTTCGTCGACGGCATAGCTGGCGCGGTAGAGTTCGCGCTGCCGATTGAGCGCCACCATGGTGTTGCGCAGCAGGATCGATACGGTGATCGGGCCGACGCCGCCCGGCACCGGCGTGATCCAGGACGCGACCTCCTTGACGCTTTCGGTGTCGACGTCGCCGACGATGCGGGTGGTGCCGTCCGGCAGCGTTTCGGAATTGATGCCGATGTCGATGACGGCGGCGCCGGGCTTGACCATGTCGGCCTTGATCAGGCGCGGCTTGCCGACCGCCACGAACAGGGCGTCGGCGCGGCGCGCATGCACTGCCAGCGAACGTGTCATGTGATGGCACACGGTGACGGTGGCGCCCTCGCTCATCAAAAGGAAGGCGATCGGCTTGCCGACGATCTCGGAATGGCCGACGACCACGACTTCGAGCCCCTTCAGGTCGAGCCCTGTTTCCTTGAGCAGTTCGACGGAAGCAGCCGCCGTACAGGGTGCAAGGTCGAGCTGGTTGTAGACGATGTTGCCGATCGAGGCCGGATGCATGCCCTCGACGTCCTTCAGCGGATGCACCGCGCTTTGCAACGCCTTGACCGGGATGTGCTTGGGCACCGGGCGCTGGATGATGATGCCAGTGACGCGCGGGTCGGCATTCATGCCATGGATGGCAGCTTCGAGCTCACGCGCGGTGACATCGGCCGGAAAGCGGCGTTCCTCAAAATCGATGCCGGCCTGGGCGGCCTTGGCGCGCTGGTTGCGCACATAGACGTCGACGGCATCGACATCGCCGACTGTGATCGAAACCAGCTTCGCCGGAAAGCCTTCGGCACGCGCCTCTTCGGCGGCGAGGCGGACACTTTCAATGATGCGCTGGGCGACGGGGCCACCCTTCAGGTAGCGGCTGTCGGTGGGGGACATTTGCAAACTTCCGGATTTTTCTTTGCGGGCGACATAGCAGGAGAATGCCGCCGGCGGGAGGCTGAATCCGTCCTGCCTTAGTCGAATATGGCCACTGGCGACCAAAAAGTCCGGTCTAAAGGACGAAAACAGAAAGGGCAGCGCGGCTAGGCCGGCTGCCCTTTCTGGACTGGCCATGTCCCCACAAGGCCCGTCCCCCGTTGTTCCGTTGGTCGCGGAAGGCTCCTTCCGGCCGACTCAGCCGACTTCTCCAGTCGACTCAGTGCTAAAACATTACATCACGACAACCGTCGTGCCTACCTTCACCCGGTCATAGAGGTCGACGACGTCCTCGTTGCGCATGCGGATGCAGCCGGAGGACACAGCGCCGCCGATCGTCCAGGGCTGGTTGGTGCCGTGGATGCGGTAGAGCGTCGAACCGAGATAAAGCGCGCGGGCGCCAAGCGGGTTTTCCATGCCGCCAGCCAGGAAGGTCGGCAGATAGCGGCCCTTGGCCTTTTCGCGGGCGATCATTTCGCTCGGCGGGCGCCAGTCCGGCCATTCGCGCTTCTGGCTGACCTTGTGCGTGCCGGCCCATTCGAAGCCCGGCTTGCCGGTGCCGACGCCGTAGCGGCGCGCCTTGCCGCCTTCCCCCACCAGGTAGAGGAAATTCTGCGTGGTATCGATGATGACGGTGCCCGGCTTTTCCTTGCCGTCGAAGGCGACTTCCTGCGGCAGGTAGATCGGGTTGATCTGCGGTCGCGCCACCGTCCGCCTTACCTGCTGGCGGGGCACCGCTGCGGTGCGCACACGGTCGGTTCCTGGCTGTGGCCGGACCTGGCGATACTGAACGCGCGGCTGCGCCTGGTCAGAATACTGTCCCTGCGGGGCGACCTGGCGGTAGCGTACCTGCGGTTCTCCCCATGGCTGAACGGCGGTCCGGCTCGCCCGCACCACGCCCGGCGCCCGGCCAAGCTGCGTGACCCACGGCGCCGAAAGATCCGGGCTCACCATCACCGGCGGACGCTCGGCATAACGGTCATTGGCAAGCGCAGGGGGAGCAACAGCCGCCAGTGCGCCGATCGCGCCGAACAGGGGCAGAAACAACTTTCTCATGGGTGTTCGCATGGGACGCACTCTCAACTCGATCGTCGCGCCGCGCAGGAAACGGGTGTTTCTCGCGGCTTCGATCGGCATGTTGTCCGCAGGCGGCAAGCGAATGGTGAATCGCGAACGTTTAAAATGCCGCTTTGTCAGTAAACCTTTTGGTGTGGTTACCGGCCGGTTCAGGAATCTGGTAAAGCCCCGGTAAAGCAGGCTTTCCAGGCGTTAACGAATGGATTTCAGATGAGCGACGACAATGGACCGATCGCGGGGGGGTTGATCACCGGGGCGGACGGCATCACCCGGTGCGCCTGGCACGGCAACCTGCTCGACTACCAGCAGTATCATGACCATGAGTGGGGCCGGCCGGTGACCAGTGACCGCCGGCTGTTTGAAAAGATCTGCCTGGAAGGTTTCCAGTCGGGCCTGTCCTGGCTCACCATCCTGCGCAAGCGCGAGGCCTTCCGCGAAGCGTTCGAAGGTTTTGATTTCGACCGCGTCGCGCGCTTCGGCGATGCCGACGTCGAGCGGCTGCTGGCCAACGCCGGCATTATCCGCCATCGCGGCAAGATCGTCTCCACCATCAACAATGCCAAGCGCGCGCAGGAACTGGTCAAGGAGGCCGGCTCGCTTGCCGCCTGGTTCTGGAGCTTTGAGCCCGGACCGCAGGAACGGCCAAAGCTGGTCGACATCACCCATCTGCGCGCCAACCCGACCACTGCGGTGTCGACGCGCATCTCCAAGGAATTAAAGAAGCGTGGCTGGACCTTTGTCGGCCCGACCACCGTCTATGCCTTCATGCAGGCCATGGGCATGGTCAACGACCATATCGAAGGCTGTGTCTGCCGCGCCGAGGTGGAAAAGGAGCGGCAGGCACTGAAGCGGCCCACTTAGCCGGACGCAAAACCATCACACACATGGAATTGCCCAAGAGACCCATGCGTGTCCCTTTCCGGACGCGCGGCTTAGCCTCGTCTGGCCCGCCTTCGCCTGGTTTTTGCAGCAAGGGTCTTGTGCGGATCATGCAGCGTCCGCTGCTGTACTATCAATGTGGCGGTGCCGGCGATGATCATGCCGGCGACATTCACCACCAGCTGGATCAGCGCGGCCCGCGCCTCGTCCCATGCACCCACGGCAAGCGTGAGCGCAATGGTGCCAACCGCAGGAACGGTGGTGATCGAAATGAAAACGCCGACAAGGGCCGATGATTTCGCGGCCGTGAGCGAGAGCACGCCCGCACAACCGGCAAGCAGCGCGATGATCAAGGACCACGCATCCGGTTTGACGATGAACTGGGTCTGCGGT
Source organism: Mesorhizobium loti (assembly GCF_002858745.1). GTDB lineage: Bacteria > Pseudomonadota > Alphaproteobacteria > Rhizobiales > Rhizobiaceae > Mesorhizobium > Mesorhizobium loti_F. The sequence goes on from NZ_PJRO01000005.1 coordinate 436,312, forward strand.
CCGCTGGTCGCAGCGGCAAAATCGACAAGGCCAGCCACATAGGCGACTGCCCAGACAAGCCAGGCAATCGCGGTCGCCAACGCAAAACCACCGAGCAGCGTAACCGTGGCGGGTCGCAGCAGCGACCAGCGGCGCCGGGCAATCGCCAGGCAGATCGCCGCCACCGGGGCGAAGTCCGGCCCGACCACCATGGCGCCGATGATGAGGATGGGCTGGTCGACATAGCGTCCGATGCTGGCGATCAGCGTGGCCAGCACCAGGAAGGTCAGGAACGACCAGGAAAGCTCGGCATCCTCCCGGGCCTGGTCCTCGATCTCGTCCCATATAACGGCATCCGCAGGATGGCCGCCGGCTGCAGCCTGCGCCCGATCGGCGGCCTGCGAAATCACCGTCACATTGTCGTGCAGCGATATTGCGCCGGTCTCTTCAATGCCGAGTGAACGCAATGCATCGACAATGGCGTTCGCGGTTTCCCGCGCCACGTCGAACAGCAGGACGTCGCCCTTGCCGTCGAGTGCTGCGCCGCGCAGAATAACGAGATTGGCCGTCGTCGGATCGGCGTCGATAGCCTTGATGGCGGCTTCACAGCTTTGGTGCGGTGCCAGCACGCGGACCTGAAGCATTGGCAGCGCCCTCTCATCGACGAATCGCGAGGCTCATCGAGGCTAACCTCGCACACAATGGATGCCGCACCCCGCGGACGCTGTCCAGCATCCGCGAAGGCGTTGCGCATTGTCGCTATATGGTACTGGAAGGCACCGATCAGCCGCGCGCCAGCATCAGGCCGATGATGATTGCGGTGATGGTGGCGAGCGCCGGATAGATCACCAGCAGGCCGGTGATCAGGATGTCGCCGATGCCGGAGCTCTTGCGTTCGGCGACCGGGACCTCGAACGGTCCTGCTTGCCGGCTGATGGTGGACGCAATGGCCTCCGGGCGGCGCAGCGGTATCACCTGTGCGGTCATCACCGGTTCGTCCTGGAGCTCGATTTTCAGCGCCGCAGCCATTTTCAGTGCAAGTCCTTGGTTTCCAGCCGCTTATCGGCGTCGATTATGTCGGCACAATGCCGCGATAATGGCCAAATTGGTGCGTTTTGGCGCATTCAGCCACAATGGTTGACGAGTGGTTAGCCGGCCGGGCTTCCTGGTCGGCATTTCCATGCATTTCGCTGTCGCGAAACCGCTGCAACGCTGCAAAGTGTTGTCTCCGGCAAACGCCTTGCCGCACCTGCCTGCATCGGTTAGGACAACCGCGCCGCGAGAGCGGCAGTTTTCCACATGCCTGCACCATCGACAGCGAGTTCAAGACCATGGCCGACAAACCGGAAAAGATGAAGGCGCGGCTGCCGCGCGGCCTTGTCGACCGCAGTGCCGAGGACATTCGCGCCGTCGAGAGGATGATGGCGACCATTCGAGCGGTCTACGAGCTCTATGGTTTCGAGCCGGTCGACCAGCCGCTGATCGAATACACCGATGCGCTGGGCAAATTCCTGCCGGATCAGGACCGTCCCAATGAAGGCGTCTTTTCCTTCCAGGACGACGACGAGCAGTGGCTGTCGCTGCGGTACGACCTGACCGCGCCGATGGCTCGCTTCGTCGCAGAGAATTATGAGCGCCTGCCGAAGCCCTATCGCAGCTATCGTTCGGGCTGGGTGTTCCGCAACGAGAAGCCGGGCCCTGGCCGTTTCCGCCAGTTCATGCAATTTGACGCTGACACGGTCGGCACGCCGGGCGTGGCGGCGGATGCCGAGATGGCCATGATGATGGCCGATGTGATGGAAGCGCTCGGTATCAAGCGCGGCGACTACGCCATCCGCGTCAACAACCGCAAAGTTCTCGACGGCGTGCTGGAAGCGATTGGCCTCGGCGGCGACGACAATGCCGGACGCCGGCTCACCGTGCTGCGCGCCATCGACAAGCTCGACAAGGTCGGGCCGGACGGCGTGCGCGCGCTGCTCGGCAAGGGCCGTCTCGACGAGAGCGGTGACTTCACCAAGGGCGCTGGCCTCGATGCCGCGCAGTCCGACCGCGTGCTGTTGCTGACAGCGCCGGGCACCGGCGATCTCGCCGATACGCTGGCCAAGATGCGTGAAGCGGTCGCAGGCTCCGAACGCGGCGCTGAAGGTGTGCAGGAATTGCAGGACATCGGCGCGATGGTCGCGGCCGCCGGTTATCTCGACGAACGGGTCAAGATCGATCCTTCCATCGTGCGCGGCCTCGAATATTACACCGGTCCGGTCTACGAGGCCGAATTGCTGGCCGAGATCCCGAACGACGAAGGCAAGATCGTGCGTTTCGGTTCGGTCGGCGGCGGCGGGCGGTACGACGGGCTGGTCTCGCGCTTCCGTGGCGAGCCGGTGCCGGCGACCGGATTCTCCATCGGCGTCTCGCGCCTGATGACCGCGCTGAAGAACCTCGGCAAGCTCGATACTTCCGACATTCTGCAGCCGGTGATCGTGCTGGTGATGGACAAGGATACGGAAAGCCTCGGCCGCTACCAGAAGATGGTGTCCGATCTGCGCCAGGCCGGTATCCGCGCCGAACTCTATCTCGGCGGTGCCGGCATGAAGGCGCAGCTGAAATATGCCGACCGGCGCGGCTCACCTGTCGCGGTCATCCAGGGCTCGAGCGAACGCGAGGCCGGCGAGGTCCAGCTGAAGGACCTGATCGAAGGCGCCAGGCAGGCGGCCGCGATCGCCGATCATGCCGAATACAAGGAAGCACGGCCGGGCCAGGTCACGGTGAAGGAAGCCGATCTGGTCGCCGAGGTGAAGAAGATCCTCGCCGCGCAGGCCGCCGAGCGCCAATGACCCTGCTTGCCATCGATCACGTCCAGCTTGCCATGCCGGACGGGCGTGAGCCCGATGCCCGTGCTTTTTATGCCGGCATACTGGGCCTGATCGAAGTGGCAAAACCCGACGACCTCGCCAAACGGGGCGGCTGCTGGTTCGAAAGCGCTGCGGTCAAGGTGCATCTCGGCGTCGATCCCGATTTCCACGCCGCCGCCAAGGCGCATCCGGCCTTCCTGGTCGACGATGTGAAACGGCTGGAGGCACTGGCGACAAAGGCCGGCTACCGGACGGCAACCGACGTGCCGCTCGAGGGTTACGAGCGCATCCATGTCTACGATCCGTTCGGCAACCGCATCGAGCTGATGCAGAAGGTGACGTCATGAGGGGGGCTCCTGCCTTTGCGGACGAAATCGTGGCGCTGCTCGAACAGCGTGGCGTCGGCCTTGTCGACGTCGCGGTGCTTCAGCCTGCCGATCCGTTCCTGGACATGGCCGGCGAGGATCTGCGCCGCCGTATCTTCCTGACCGAAAGCGAGACCGGGCAGACACTCTGCCTGCGTCCCGAATTCACCATTCCGGTTTGCCTCGACCACATAACCAGCCAAGCGGGCACCCCGCGCCGTTACGGCTATCTCGGCGAGGTCTTCCGGCAGCGCCGCGAGGGCGGCAACGAGTTCTTCCAGGCCGGCATCGAGGATCTCGGCGACGGCGACACCGCCGCCGCCGATGCCCGCAGCGTCGCCGACGCCTATGCCTTGCTGTCGCTAGTGCTGCCGAAGCGCGCGCTTTCGGTCACACTGGGCGATCAGGCCATTTTCGAGGCCGTGCTGGCGGCGCTCGGCCTGCCGCGCGGCTGGCGCATGCGGCTTGCCCGCGCCTTCGGTTCGAAGGCAATGCTGGAGGCCGCACTCGCCGATCTCGCCAATCCGCCACGCAATGGCCAGTTGCCACCGCAAGTCGCCACGCTGGCGCTGGATGCCGATCTCGAAGGCCTGACCGCGCATATCGCGGTCGACATGGAGAAACTCGGCCTTTCCGCTTCCGCCAGCCGCACGCCGGCCGACATCGCGCGCCGGTTGATCGAGAAGGCGCAGCTGCGTTCGGTTCGCCTTTCCGATGAGGCCTTCGCTGCGCTGAAGACATTTCTCGCCATCCATGTGCCGCTGTCGCAGGCGGCTGAAGCCCTGCAGGCTTTTGCTTCGAATGCGGGGCTGGCGCTGGGTTCCGCGCTCGACACCTTTGCCGCCCGTGCCGAAACGGTCGCCGGCCATGGCCTGACGGGCGATGCGGTCCACTACGATGCCGCCTTCGGCCGCCCGCTCGATTATTATACGGGTCTCGTCTTCGAGATCGCATCCGGCGACGACGAACGCCCGCTGGTCGGTGGTGGGCGCTATGACCGCCTGCTGACGCTGCTCGGCGCCAAGGGCCAGATTCCGGGCGTCGGCTTCTCGGTCTGGCTCGACCGCATCGAGGCGCTGCGGGGGGACGCATCATGACCGTGACGCTGGCGATCCCGTCCAAGGGGCGGTTGAAGGAACAGGCGCTGGAAGTGCTGGCCAAGGCCGGGCTTGCCGTCAGCCTGCCGGAAGACGAGCGCAAATATCGCGCCCGCATCGCCGATCGCGACGACATCGAAGTGGCCTTCCTGTCGGCCTCCGAGATTGCCGGCGAGATCGGGCAGGGCGCCGTTGACCTGGGCATAACCGGCGAGGACCTGCTGCGCGAAAACCTTGCGGACTGGCAGTCACGTGCCGAGATTTCCGCGCGGCTCGGCTTCGGCCACGCCGATGTCGTGGTGGCGGTGCCGGATATCTGGTTCGACGTCGACAGTATGTCCGATCTCGACGATGTCGCCGCCGACTTTCGCCAGCGCCATGGTCGCCGGCTGCGCATCGCCACCAAATACTGGCGGCTGACGCAACAGTTCTTCACCGCCAAGCACGGCATCCAGGTCTACCGCATCGTCGAAAGCCTGGGCGCGACCGAAGGCGCACCGGCAACAGGCTCTGCAGATATCATCGTCGACATCACCACGACCGGGTCGACGTTGAAGGCGAACCATTTGAAGATCCTGTCGGACGGCATCGTGCTGAAGTCGCAGGCCTGCCTCGTTGCCTCAAAGAAGCAACGCAAGCCGGCCGATGCCGCCCTTATCGCCGACATCGGCGCCAAGGTCGCCGCTTCGCTGGGCTGAAGCTTTGGCCTTTCGGTGCGTCCTTCGAGGCTCGCTTCGCTCACATTTCAGGATGAGGACCGTTTTGCAAAGTCCCTCCATTCTGAAACATTGGAGAATTCAAGAGGCCTGCACGGCGGTCCTCATCCTGAGGTGCGAGCCGCATTTCGGTTGAAGGCATGGCTTATCTGTTGCGGGGCGAGCCTCGAAGGACGCACCGTCAAGTGCTGACCTCAGCCCTCGAGATAAGACAGTTCTTGTTTCGCCGCTTGCGCCATCCGACTTTTGGCCTGATTTTCGGATCGGTGGCTGGCTGATAGCCTTCCATCGCTAGCGGAGGAGGAGGCCATGGCGATCAACCCGGACGAACTGAAAGGCACGCGACCGCCAAACCCAGTACAGACTGGCTCCGCGCAGGCGGGGATCGTCTTCATTGCTCCGAAAGAAGGGCTTTCGCATGTCTCGGGCGAGCGCCTGCAGCCGCTGCTCCTTAAGACCATTCCGCAGTTGCTGGCCGACACGGTGCGCGCTTACGGGCCGCGCGACGCAGCGGTGTTTCCCAGCCAGGACAAACGCTTTTCCTGGGACGAATTGGCGAGCGCTGTCGACGACTTCGCTGCGGGGTTGAGTAAACTTGAGCTGGTGAAGGGCGACCGCGTCGGCATCTGGTCACCCAACCGCTGGGAGTGGCTGGTGACGCAATACGCCACCGCCCGCGTCGGTCTGATCCTCGTCAACATCAATCCGGCCTATCGGCTTTCGGAGCTCGAATATGCGCTGAACAAGGTCGGCTGCAAGGCGCTGGTCACGGCGGCGCAGTTCAAGACCTCCGATTATCTCGGCATGATCCGTACGCTGGCGCCTGAGATCGACAGCGCGGAGCCCGGCAAACTGACTGCGAAAAAACTGCCGGCGCTGAAGACCGTCATCCGCATGGGCGATGAGGTTTCGCCCGGCATGTTCAATTTCGGCGACGTGCTCGCCATGGGCGCCGGCGCCGACCGCGCGGCGCTCGATCGCATCAGTGCGAGCCTGACCCCGGACGATGCCATCAACATCCAGTTCACCAGCGGCACCACCGGGGCGCCGAAGGGCGCCACGCTGACCCACGCCAACATCGTCAACAACGGCAATTTCGTCACCGCCGCCATCCGGCTGACCTCGAATGACCGGCTCTGCATTCCCGTGCCCTTCTATCACTGCTTCGGCATGTCGATGGGCTCGATGGGCTGCGTCTCCAAGGGCGCCGCCATGGTTTTTCCAGGTGAGGGCTTTGATCCCGGCGTGACGCTGAAGGCGATATCCGACGAGCGCTGCACAGGGCTCTATGGCGTGCCGACCATGTTTGTCGCCATGCTCGACCATCCCGACTTCAAGAGCTTCGACCTGTCGTCGCTGCGCACCGGCATCATGGCCGGTTCGCCTTGCCCGATCGAGGTGATGAAGAAGGTCATCGCCCTGATGAACATGTCACAGGTGACGATTGCCTATGGCATGACCGAAACCAGTCCCGTCTCGTTCCAGAGCGGCGTCGACGATCCGCTCGAGAAGCGCGTTTCGACGGTCGGGCGCATCCATCCGCATGTCGAGGTCAAGGTGGTGGACGCCGAAGGCGGGACCGTGCCGGTCGGCGAGCGCGGCGAATTGTGCACGCGCGGCTATTCGGTGATGAAAGGCTACTGGGAGGACCAGGAAAAGACCGACGAGGCGATCGACCCCGACGGCTGGATGCATACGGGCGACCTTGCCACCATCGACGAGGAAGGCTTCTGCAACATCGTCGGCCGGGTGAAGGACATGGTCATCCGTGGCGGCGAGAACGTCTATCCGCGCGAGGTCGAGGAGTTCCTCTACCGGCACCCGAAGGTGAAGGAGGTGCAGGTGTTCGGCGTGCCCGACGCCAAATATGGCGAAGAGATCGCCGCCTGGATCGTGCTGAAGCCGGGCGAGGCGATGAGCGAGGACGAGGTGAAAGCGTTCTGCGCCGGCCAGATCTCGCACTACAAGGTGCCGCGCTATATCCGCTTCAAGGACAGCCTGCCGATGACGGTGACCGGCAAGGCGCAAAAGTTCGTCATGCGCGACGCCATGGTCGAGGAACTGGGCCTTTAACGCAGAGAGAGGCTAGAGCCGCGCCCGTGTCGAGCGCGGCGTGGCGAGCAGCAGCGTGGTTTCCGAACCGGTGATGGCCGGAATGAGCCGCACCTTGCGCAGCACGGCGTCGAGCTGCGTCAGCGTTTCGGTGTTCAGTTCGACGACGAGATCCCAGCGGCCATTGGTGGTGTGGATGGCCGATATTTCCGGGAAGCCGCCCAGCGCCCGTACCACCCGATCGGCGGCGTGGCCCTCGACCTCGATCATCATGATGCCGCGCACGCGCTGCTCCAGCGCGTCCGCCCGCAAGATGACGGTATAGCCGAGGATTTCCCCCTGCCGCTCCAGCCGTTCGATACGCGCACGCACCGTCGCGCGCGACACGCCGAGATCGACGGCAAGGTCGGAGATCGAGCGGCGGCCGTCGTGCCGCAGCAGCGTCACCAGCTTTTCGTCGAGCGAATCCATGTCGGAATACCCACCATTGTCCATATTGGCATTCGATATTGCCGAAATGATAAGGCAATGAGCGATATTTGCCAAATCAGTTTGTTCATTCCGCCAGTCGGTTGCGCTTTACTCCAGGGCAACGAGACACGTCGGGAAGGAACACCATGCGTTGCAGGATAGTGGGTGCGCCGGAGCAGGATGGCGCCGGGCATCTGGGGTGCGAGATGGGCCCAAGCGCACTGCGCACGGCCGGGTTGATTTCGGCGCTGACCGAACTCGGTCACGAGGTCGAGGATATGGGCACCGTCCAGCCGGCCGCGGCCCAGCCGGTCACCCATCGCAATGCAGCGCTGAAGAAGCTGCCGGAGATCGTCGCCTGGACAGCCGCGATCGCCGAGGCAGCCTATCAGGCCAGCAATGACGCCATGCCGATCTTCCTCGGCGGCGATCATGCCATTTCCGCCGGCACGCTGTCCGGGATCGCCCGCCGCGCCGCCGAAACAGGCCGGCCGCTCTTCGTGCTGTGGCTCGACGCGCATCCTGATTATCATACGCTCGACACCACCACGAGCGGCAATCTGCATGGCGTGCCGCTCGCCTATGCCAGCGGCCTGCCCGGCTTTGACGGTGTCTTCCCGGACCTGCCCGTGCGCGTGGAGCCGACGCGCATCTGCACGCTTGGCCTGCGCAGCGTCGATGTGCCCGAACGCGAGGCGCTCAAGGCAGCCGGCGTGACCGTGCATGACATGCGCGCCATCGATGAACATGGCATCGCGCCGTTGCTGCGCGCCTTCCTCGCGCGTGTCGCCGAGGAGAACGGCCTTCTGCATGTCAGCCTCGACGTCGATTTTCTCGATCCGTCGATCGCCCCGGCAGTCGGCACCACCGTGCCGGGTGGTGCCACTTTGCGCGAGGCGCATCTGGTCATGGAGATGCTGTCTGACAGCGGTCTCGTCACCAGCCTCGACCTCGTCGAGCTCAATCCTTTCCTCGATGAACGCGGCCGCACCGCCACCTTGATGGTCGACCTGACGGCCAGCCTGATGGGCCGCCGCATCATGGACCGTCCGACGAGGAGCTTCTGATCATGACCGCAGCGAAGCTGAACATCGTCCCGTTCGTGAGCGTGGATTCCATGATGAAGCTGGTGCTTGCCATCGGCGTCGAGCGCTTCCTGACCGAGCTTGCCACCTATATCGAGGAGGACTTCCGCCGCTGGGAGCTGTTCGACAAGACGCCAC
>NZ_PJRO01000006.1 GCF_002858745.1 Mesorhizobium loti
GTCACGGCTGATGTTCTCGCCTTGGATCAATTTCCTGAAATTCTACGTGGGCAAGCGCTATTTCCTGTGCGGCCGCCACGGCTATGTCCATTCGGCGATGGTTTTCCTCTATTCCTATGTGACCGAGGCGAAGCTTTTCGAGGCACGTGACGAAGGGCGGACTGACAAGGGTGCAGTCACAAAGACAGTTGGCGGCTCGGCTGAGGCCGCTTAGACCGCGGTCTAAGCGAGCGTAGATCCTCAAACCCGAACATTCACCCTTTCTGGCGGTAGCTGGATCGGCACCGATCCGATTTCGGAATACGAGAAGTGGGTCACTTTTTACCGGGCGCAACAGGAACGTTATCCGGTGCATGCAAGTCATACCAGACTTATGTTCCATAGGCCGTTGATGAAGTGGCGGGGCAATTACCTTTCGGGAACCCTTATTCGGAATAGGGCAGAGGATTGTGTTCGGAATGACGCTTCCCCGCTTGACGCAAAATAACCCGCAACCTATTGAAGCGCCGTGGAACGCCGGGAGCAATGAGGCCTCGTGGCGGAGTGGTTACGCAGAGGACTGCAAATCCTTGCACCCCGGTTCGATTCCGGGCGAGGCCTCCAATCCCGATTACCGGTGCTGGCGCCGGAGGGCGTTCCGTATGACCATAGGCGCTGGAATGGCGCCGGAAGCGGGACGGTTGGAACATGAGCGCTGATTTCTCCGCACGCCGCGTGAAGATGGTCGATGGCCAGCTGCGCACCACCGATGTGACGAACGCTGCGCTGCTCGACGCTTTCCTCGCGGTTCCGCGCGAGGCCTTCTTGGCCGCCAGCCAGAGTGATCTCGCCTACATCGACGAGGATATCCGCATCGGCGGCGTCGCCGGTGAGCCACGTTACCTGATAGAGCCATCGCCCCTGGCGAAGCTGCTGCAGCTTGCGGGAATCGGTGCGGACGATACCGTTCTCGATGTTGGCAGCGGCAGCGGTTATGCGGCGGCAATTCTTTCGCAGGTGGCGAAGTCCGTGATTGCGCTGGAAAGCGATTCGGCTTTGGCAGAGACAGCGCGCACGACCTTGTCGTCGCTTGGCTACAACAACGTCGTGGTGGTCGAAGGCGCGTTGCGCGACGGCCATGCCCAAAAGGCCCCGTACAATGTGATTTTTGTCGGCGGCAGCGTAGACGAGGTGCCGCAGGCCCTTCTGGACCAGCTCGCTGAAGGTGGCCGCCTGGTGGCCGTGGAAGGCCATGGCAATGCCGGTGTCGCTCGTCTGTTTTTGAAGACTACTGGAAACGCGACAGGGCGGCGTGCATTTAATGCGGCAATAAAGCCACTACCGGGATTCGAACGTGTGCGTGTTTTCGAATTCTGACAGATTTGCTCTTGCGGCTCAGGTCGCGGCATGATGGCTTGTGTTAACAGATCGTTGCCGACGGTTCGGATTTGGGGAGACGGGCTAGCGGCAGGGAACACAAACACGCAATGACGGTTGCCAAATTCACGGCAGCCGTTCTTGCGTGGTTTCCAATGAAGAATGAGGATTTGCCGTGCAGTCTGTGAACAAGAGTCTCCTCGCCATCCTTCTCGCCTCGGTGACCGCGCTTTCCCCCGCGGCGGCATCGGCTGAAACCATACTCGGCGCGCTGACCAAGGCTTATCAGAACAATTCGACGCTGAATTCCTCGCGCGCCGGTGTGCGTGTCACCGACGAAGGCGTGGCTATCGCCAAGTCCGGCTGGCGCCCGACCATCACCGGTTCGGCCAACATCGACTATTCGAGCACGCGCGGAAACAATGCCGGCCGCCTGACGACGGGCAATTTTGGCGTGCAGATCAACCAGACGCTGTTCGACGGTTTCCAGACCAAGAACAATGTGGCGGCGGCGGAGGCGCAGGTGCGGGCCTCGCAGGAGGGGCTCAACAATACCCAGAATGATACTCTGTTTGCAGCTGCGCAGGCCTATATGAATGTCATTCACGACCGCCAGGTCGCCAAGTTGACGGAACAGAATCTGAAGGCCTTGACCGAGCAGGTACGTGCCGCCCGCTCCCGTTTCGAGGTGGGTGAGGGCACCCGTACGGACGTTGCCCAGGCGGAAGCATCGCGTTCCAATGCGCAGGCGCAGGTGAGCGCGGCGCAGGCTCAGGCGCTTTCCAGCGCCGCTGGCTATCGCCAGATCGTTGGCGAGCAGCCGGGCAAGCTGAAGGCGCCGTCGCCGTTGTCGAAGCTGCTGCCGTCGAACCTCGAAAATGCCATCGCTGCCGCGACCAGCGAAAACCCGGCTATCCTGGCCAATCAGCACCTGGTCGATGCTTCCGGGTTTTCCGTCAAGTCGGCGGAGGGCGCACTGCTGCCAACGTTGAGTGCCAACGCTGGTATTTCGCGCCAGTACAGGGATGCATCACCTGGCAGTATTCTAAGCCCGGACGGTTCGTCGACCTCGGCCAGCGTCGGTGCGACGCTGTCGGTACCGATCTATTCGGGCGGACGGACTTCTGCGCAGGTCCGCCAGAAGAAGGAACAGCTCGGCCAGGCACGCATTGAGGTCGATGTGACGCGCGATCTGGTCCGTAAGAATGTCGCTGCCGCGTGGAATTCCTATAAGGCCGCCCGCGAGAATGTCGATGCCAACCGCGCATCGGTGGCCGCGGCACAACTGGCGCTGAACGGCGTCATCGAGGAGCGCAATGTCGGCCAGCAGACCACACTGGATGTGTTGAATGCCCAGAACGTGGTTTTTAGTGCGCAGATCAATCTCGCCGGTTCGGAGCGCGACGTGGTGATTGCAAGTTATGGCATCCTGCAGGCGATGGGCCGGCTCTCGGTCGAGCGCCTCGGGTTGCAAACCGCCAAATATAATCCGGAAGAACACTACAAGGCCGTCAAGGACAAGTGGATCGGTCTGCGCACTCCGGACGGCCGCTAAATCTTCCGGACTTGATGAATTTGGCAGCCCCGCTTTGCGGGGCTGTTCTGCTTTCTAATCTGTTGAAACAGCACAAGTCCCCGGTTTGGGGATTCTCTGATTGCAATCGGTCGGTTACGCTTGCGTCATGATTCGAAACCGGCCGCATCGCCGGACGAAAAATGCAACAGGTTTCCAGGGCGGCGGATGTGACAATGGCCACGGCAACAAGCAGCGCACAACGCGAACCCTCGATGGAAGAGATCCTGGCCTCCATCCGAAGGATCATCGAAGACAGCGATTCGGGTCGGAAGGGCACAATCGAGACGGTAGAGGCACGGCTGGACGATGAGGCGACCATAGCGCAAGTTGCAGCCGTCGAGGACAGCAGCTTTGGTACGGCGGTGCCTGAAGTCGATGCGTTCCGCAGTGAATTACACATCGAAACACCAAACAAGCCGGTCAGCCTAGCCGAGGTTCAGGCACAGCTTTCCGCCGGATCGCCGGAGCCGCGCCCGGCTGCTTCGGTGATCACGCTGGCTGAAATCAGCGCAATGGCAGCTACTGAACGTGCCGTGCCGGCAGCCTTGCAACCGGTTGCCGAAAGGGATGAGGCCGCGAGCCAGCTTCGAACCAGCTGGCCCCGCGAGGTCGAGATTGTTTCAGGCACACGCGCCGACGAAATCCCGGAACGGGAAGATACCGTTTTCGCAACGCAGACTGGCCATGTGGACGCGGCTCATGAGCGTGCAGAGTTGACTGCTCAGAGCTTGCCGATAGCTGAGTCCGCTGCGCTACGGCCTTCCCTGATTTCCGAACATACCAGCCGTCAGGTTGCCGCCTCTTTCGAGGAATTGTCGGAGGCTTTCTCCGGGCGAGCCAAGAAGACCTTCGATGACATGGCTGCCGAGATGTTGCGCCCGATGCTGCAGGACTGGCTGGACAACAATTTGCCAACGCTTGTCGAGCGTCTCGTGCGTGAAGAAATCGAACGCGTCGCGCGAGGCTCCTGACGCCGGCGACGCCTCTGCTTTCAGCCGAAATGCATGAAGCCGCCTCCAGAGCGTTTCCGTTTTTCACGGAAACGCTCCAGCTTTTTATTGCGCAATTCCGGACGGAAAACCGCTACGCACTTTTCCTGGAATTGCTCCAGAGAGGCGGCTTCGGTTTTGATCTTCAGTTTCCGACGCGCTTCATCAGTGCCATCGCGCCGAACGGGGCGCGGACCTTGCCTTCGGTGATGAAGTAGACAAACACGTCGCGCGGCTTTACCCCTGCCTTGGTGCTGGGGTCGGCGCGCTTCAGGTCGTTCGGTTCCTCGCCCGCAGCCCAGATCCTGGCACGCTCTGCCCATTCGTCGAGCGCCTTCGGCGTGTAGCAGTCGGGGTTGTCGTCGCTACCGGTCTGCAGCCGCGCATAGACGAATTCGCCGGTTGCGTCGGCGATCGCAGGATATTTGGCGTGGTCGGCATACACGATCGCGACATTGTGCTTGCGTGCCAGTGCGGCGAATTCGGGTGCGGTGAAGGAATCGTGGCGGACCTCCACGGCGTGGCGCAGCGGCACGCCGTCCTGTTTTTCGGGCAATAACGCCAGGAACGCGCCGAAGTCGTCGGCATCGAAGCGTTTGGTCGGTGCGAACTGCCAGAGAATCGGCCCCAGCTTGTTACCGAGTTCCGAAACGCCCGATCCGAGGAAGCGCTGCACCGATTCTCCCGCTTCACCCAGCACCCGGCGGTTGGTCGCAAAGCGGATCGCTTTCAACGAAAATACAAAATCGTCCGGAGCATCTTTCGCCCATTTGGCGAAGGTTGGCGGTTTGAAGGTCGAGTAGTAGGTGCCGTTGACCTCGATGGTCGGGACCTGCCGCGAAGCGTAGTTGAGCTGCTTGGCCTTCGACAGCGTCTCTGGATAGAACGACGTGTCCCAGGGCTCGAACGTCCAGCCGCCCATACCAGAGCGGATCCTTCCTGCTGCGCTCATTCCATCCCTCCACTATGTCGTTCAGTTGATCACGCGTGTTTGCTCAAACGAGTCAAACCACGGCAGGGCTTCCCATGCCATCCGAAATCAGCAACCGCCCTCGATCCTCCTGCCAACTCCGTTCAGCACTCGTGGCATTCGGGCGGTGTGGCGTAGTTCGATTGACCTGTCGGAGGGCATGCCGCCCTCCTGTGCACGTCCGATCCAGCTCAAAGCCTTGCATCTCCCCCATTTGAGGTATGTATCTTGGATTAAGATGGGCTAAAATGAGGTAGACCGTTAATACCGTTCTCCCGGTTCTTTGGCTCGGGGGCGGTGCGCGGTGCCAACGGCCGCGTTGCCGCCAAATGCTAGGGGAGAGCAGGCGAATTTGACTTCGTCTGCTCTTTTTTTGCCTCAGCGTCAGTGGATGCGCGATCTTGGAACGCGCAATCATGCCGATATGCGCATGCAGTCACTCTCGGCCAACTGCCATCCCGACGACCTTGTCCATGCCGCTGGCAATCGCCTGAACTGCTGTTGCGCTTGCCTCACCCAGCCCGTGCCGAGCAGCGATCCACTCAGCCGCGTTGTATGAAAGCCAGATCTTGCCGGCTTCATCTTCCCATGCGAGCGCCTTCACCGGCAGGTCCATGCCAGCGACCTGCCTGTCCTGCATCAGCGGCGTGCCGCCCTTCGGATTGCCGAAGATCAAAAGCTGTGTTGGACGAAGCGCAAGCCCAATGTCGCGCGCGCCCGCTGCGTGATCGATGCGGGCGAAGACATAGAGACCTAACCCGGTTACAGTCTCCGCCAAGCGATCGACGGTTTCGGTTACCCCGAACCGGCTCTCGACGGAGATGACACCGTTGCTCACTCGGCCGCCTCGCGCTTGCCCTTTGGCCGGCGCTCCAGAAGTTCCTTGAGAAACTGGCCGGTGTAGCTGCGCGGTTCAGCAACGATATCTTCCGGCGTACCGGAGGCGACCAATTCACCGCCGCCGTCACCACCCTCGGGACCAAGGTCAAGCACCCAATCGGCCGTCTTGATAACCTCGAGATTGTGCTCGATGACGATGACGGTATTGCCCTGGTCGACCAGTTCGTGCAGCACCTCCAGAAGCTTGGCCACGTCGTGGAAGTGCAGGCCGGTGGTCGGCTCGTCGAGGATGTAGAGCGTCTTGCCGGTCGCTTTGCGCGACAGTTCCTTAGCGAGCTTGATGCGCTGGGCCTCACCACCCGACAGCGTCGTCGCCTGCTGGCCGATATGGATATAGCCGAGACCGACCTGGTTGAGTGTGATCAGCTTGTCGCGCACGGCGGGCACCGCCGCAAAGAATTCGACACCTTCTTCGACCGTCATGTCGAGCACATCGGCGATCGACTTGCCCTTGAACATGACGTCCAGCGTCTCGCGGTTGTAGCGCTTGCCGTGGCAGACGTCGCAGGTGACGTAGACGTCCGGCAGGAAGTGCATCTCGATCTTGATGACGCCATCGCCCTGGCAGGCCTCGCAGCGGCCACCCTTGACGTTGAAAGAGAAGCGGCCAGGCTGGTAGCCGCGCGCCTTGGCCTCGGGCAATCCGGCGAACCAGTCGCGGATTGGCGTGAAAGCCCCCGTATAGGTGGCCGGGTTGGAACGCGGGGTGCGACCGATCGGGCTCTGGTCGATGTCGATGACCTTGTCGAGGAATTCCAGGCCCTCGATGCGGTCATGCTCGGCAGGGTGCTCGCGCGAGCCCATGATGCGGCGCGAGGCTGCCTTGAACAACGTTTCGATCAGGAAGGTGGATTTGCCGCCGCCAGACACGCCGGTGACGGCTGTGAAGGTGCCGAGCGGGAATTCGGCTGTGACGTTCTTCAGATTGTTGCCGCGGGCACCGACAACCTTGACGCGCTTGCCCTTCTTGCCGGGCCGCCGTTCGGTCGGCGTCGCAACCTCGAGCTCTCCAGAAAGATATTTGCCTGTGATCGAGGCGGGGTTGGCCATGACTTCACGCGGCGTGCCCTGGGCAATGATGCGGCCACCATGGATGCCAGCCGCCGGCCCTATGTCGACGACATAGTCGGCAGTCAGGATGGCGTCTTCGTCATGTTCGACGACGATCACCGTATTGCCGATGTCGCGCAGGTGCTTCAGCGTTTCCAGCAGGCGTGCGTTGTCGCGCTGATGCAGGCCGATCGACGGCTCGTCCAACACATAAAGCACACCGGTAAGGCCAGAGCCGATCTGCGAGGCGAGACGGATGCGCTGGCTTTCGCCGCCAGAGAGCGTGCCGGAATTGCGCGACAACGTCAGGTAATCGAGACCAACATCGTTGAGGAAGCGCAGCCGCTCCCGGATTTCCTTCAGGATGCGGGTGGCGATCTCGTTCTGCTTTTCGTTGAGCTGCGCCGGCAGCTCGTTGAACCAGAGATCGGCCTTGCGGATCGACAGCCCCGTCACTTCACCGATATGCCTGCCGGCGATCTTCACCGCCAGCGACTCGGGCTTCAGCCGGTAACCATTGCAGGCAGGGCAAGGGGTGGCAGCCATGAAGCGCTCGATCTCCTCGCGCATCCAGGCCGATTCCGTCTCTTTCCAGCGCCGTTCGAGATTTGGGATCACACCTTCGAAGGTCTTGGTGGTCTTGTAGGAGCGCAGACCGTCGTCATAGTTGAAGGTGACTTCCCGCTCGCCGGTGCCGCGCAGGATGGCCTGCTTCGCATCGTCCTTCAGATCCTTGAATTTGTCGCCGAGTTTGAAGTCGTAGACCTTACCCAGTGCTTCCAGCGTCTGCGAATAGTAGGGCGAGGTGGATTTCGCCCATGGCGCCACCGCGCCGTCGCGCAAGGTTATGTTGTCGTCCGGCACGACCAGATTTTCGTCGATGGCGCGCTGGCTGCCAAGCCCATCGCAGGTGGGGCAGGCGCCGAACGGGTTGTTGAAGGAGAACAGCCGCGGCTCGATTTCCGGGATGGTGAATCCGGATACCGGGCAGGCGAATTTCTCCGAGAACAGGATGCGTTCGTGCGTCTCGTTCTTCGACTTGTAGGCGGATTCCTCCGCTGTCGCTTCAGCGGGCAATGGCTTGTCGGCGAATTCCGCGACCGCGAGCCCTTCGGCCAGCTTCAACGCTGTTTCCATGGAGTCGGCCAGACGTGCGGCGAGATCGGCACGCACGACGATACGATCAACGATGACGTCGATGTCGTGTTTGTATTTCTTGTCGAGCGCCGGCACGTCGGCGATCTCGTAGAGAATGCCGTCAACCTTGACGCGCTGGAAGCCCTTCTTCTGCAGCTCCAGCAACTCCTTCTTGTATTCGCCCTTGCGCCCGCGCACCATTGGCGCGGTGATGTAGAGGCGGGTGCCTTCCTCCAGTGCCAGCACGCGGTCGACCATCTGAGAGACGGTCTGGCTCTCGATCGGCAGGCCGGTGGCCGGCGAATAAGGCACGCCCACACGGGCAAACAGCAGGCGCATATAGTCGTAGATTTCGGTGACGGTACCAACCGTCGAACGCGGATTGCGCGACGTGGTCTTCTGCTCGATCGAGATGGCGGGCGACAGACCATCGATCTGGTCGACGTCCGGCTTCTGCATCATCTCCAGGAATTGGCGGGCATAGGCCGACAGGCTTTCGACATAGCGGCGCTGCCCTTCGGCGTAGATGGTGTCGAAGGCGAGGGACGATTTACCCGAGCCGGAAAGGCCGGTCATGACGACGAGGCTGTCGCGTGGCAGGTCCAGGTCGACATTCTTCAGATTGTGTTCGCGCGCGCCGCGAATGGAAATGTACTTATGGTCGGCCATGCCGCTCCGCCGCCTCAGCTTTGCAATGTTTCGGACCGGCGCGCCCTGCCGCCGCCAGCTCATATGGGTATTTTCGCCGTAAGATCGAGAGTCTCCGGCTAATCCCAGCGTTTAACCGCCTTTCGCGCGCCCGAGCAAGCAAAAAAGAACAAAGGCCGAACGCCTTCCTGACAATGCGATGTCAGCAGAACGTGACGTTCCGGATCGTTCCGATCACAATTTTTGCAATCGGGCGGTCGCTGGTTGACGCTGCGGAAGTGAAGGCGCAAGGTTAGCCGTCACCTGAACCGATCGCCCAGTGGCGATCTTCGAGCCGGAAGGCGGTCTGCGAGGCGCCGCGGACCAACGGATGAGAGTTCAGGAGGACGCCAAGAGCAACCAGCGTAAGGAGCGAGGTATGACCCCACCGGACAGTCTCTTCGGGCTCCATCTGTCGTTGGAGCCGCGGCAGGCATAGGTGTCAGGAAGGCAGAGCCTATCCGCGCAAACCGTGATCTGCCGATCCCCCCAACAATCAGAGACCACTAGTCGGGTCGACGGCTGTCCGCCGCGAAGCACCCGAAACTCAAATCCGGTAAAACGCTCCCGGAAAAAAATTGGGTAAAGCCCTAAAAGGCCCCGTCCGCAAGCCAAGCGCAGCGGCGGGGCCATTGTTTTGGGTGGCGGTGATGCCGGTCTTACTGTCAGCGTCGCGGCGCTGGAATGGCACCTGCACCGATATCTACGATCACCGAACCGGAAATACGCACATCCATGTCGCCGACTTTGAACTGGCGACCCAAGGCCGGGTCATAGTTGTCGGGCTCCGGCTGTGGGGTAGCCGGTTTGACGATGCTGTAGCCGCCATTCACGCCAGGCAGGGGTTTTGCAGCCTGTTTGCCGGCTTCCGAGGCAACCCCGGTTGATGTCGAAAGCAGAGCAATCGCGAGGGCCGCAAGGTTCGATGGTGAAAAAACACGGGCGAAGGTCATGGCGATAACATAGGTGTCTTCGCCCGGTACGACCAGTACCGCCGATCCATCCGATGCGGCGTCCGATGATCTGCCGGTTCAAGCGGCTCGTTTGCGCGTGTCGTAGACATGGTCAACCAGTCCCCAGGTCTTGGCGTCTTCTGCACTCATGAAATGGTCACGGTCGAGCGTGTTCTCGACTTCTTCGACCGTGCGGCCGCAATGCTGGGCATAGAGATCAATCATCCGTCGCTTGGTCTTCAGGATGTCTTCGGCATGGCGCTGGATGTCGGAGGCCTGGCCCTGGAAACCACCTGATGGCTGATGCAGCAAAATGCGTGTGTTGGGCAGCGAGATGCGGCGTCCATGATCTCCGGCCATAAGCAGGAACGTTGCCATGGAAGCCGCAAAGCCCATGCACACCGTCGACACCGGACAGGAGATGTAGCGCATGGTGTCGTAAATGGCGAAACCGGAACTCACCACGCCGCCCGGCGAGTTGATGTAGAGGGACACTTCCTTCTCCGGATTGTCCGCTTCCAGCGTGAGCAACTGCGCGCAGATGATGGCTGCCATGCCATCCTCGATCTGGCCGTTGACGAAGATGATGCGTTCGCGCAGCAGCCGGGAGAAAATGTCGAAAGCGCGTTCGCCACGGCTCGATTGCTCGATCACCATCGGCACAAGATTGGCAATACCGGACATCGTACTGTTCCTTCTGGTTCAGGCAGCCATGCGCCATTGCGGCGTGTTGGCCGCGGCGAGGGTTCTGGTGGGCTTGGGAGCATCGATGGCGATGCTGCAATCGGCTCCGGAAATGCTGCAGACGGCCGTTGTCTGGGTGATGAAGCCGTCATGCACGATGCGCAGATGCGTTCCGCCATTGGCGGCACGGGCCAGTTCGAAGGTGACGACGCTATCGAAGCCGCTTGTCCCTTCGGGTCTGGAGAATTCGCGCCAGGAATAGCGCAGCATACGACCGGGCTCGGCTTCCAGCACCGTGCAATCGATACGACCTTCCGTGCCGAGCGAAAAACGGTGGCCGGCTTCGGCTTTGATGTCGTTCGGCATCAGCCAGGCCGCGACGATTTCCGGCTCGGTGAGCGCGCGCCACACTTTTTCCGGCGCTTCCGGCAAATCGCATTCGACGACGATGTCTTCGGGCGCGGGTGCTTCGCGGGTCATTGATCCATCTCCTTCAACACAGTCTTCAGCCTTTCGATGCGGTCGGGCCAGAAGGCACGGTAGCGTTCGATCCAGCCGAGAAGCGGTGACAACCCCTCCGGATCGGCTCGATAAAAGGCATTGCGCCCGACACGGCGTTCATTCACCAGCCCGGCTCCACGCAGCACTGCGAGGTGCTGGGAGACTGCGGGTTGTGAGACCGGGGTGCCGGCGTGTAACTCCGAAACCGTCATCTCGCCTGCGGCAAGCCGCTCGAACAGTGCGCGCCGGGTGGGGTCGGCCAGAGCCTTGAAGATTTCGGATTCGATCATGCAGAAAGCATAAGTGAATACTTATCTGTTTGGCAACAGCCATTTCCGCAGATGAGTGGAAATGTGTGGCGTGGCCCGGTTTGCTGCCATTCCTTGACAAGTCGACGCATTAAGAATTAGAACATAAAAAGAACAAAAACCTTGTGGGAAAGGCGTGTCCGTGGAGGCGGGCAGGCCCCTCAGCCTATATGGTGCGGCAAGAAATCTGGTTTCGGACGAGCGCGGAGAAATATGATGGCTGGTAGCGTCAACAAGGTCATTTTGGTGGGCAATCTGGGCGCGGACCCTGAAATCCGCCGGCTGAACTCTGGTGAGCCGGTCGTCAACATCCGCATCGCAACCTCGGAAAGCTGGCGCGACAAGAACTCAGGTGAACGCAAGGAAAAGACCGAATGGCATAACGTCGTCATCTTCAACGACCAGCTCGCCAAGGTGGCTGAGCAATATCTGAAGAAAGGTATGAAGGTCTACGTCGAGGGTCAGCTGCAAACCCGCAAATGGCAGGACCAGAGCGGCCAGGAGCGCTACACGACCGAAGTCGTGCTGCAGAAATTCCGTGGCGAGTTGCAGATGCTCGACGCGCGCGGTCAAGGTGACGGCGGCCAGGTCGGTTATTCCGGTGGCAACCGCGACAGCTTCGGCCAGTCCGGTCCGGGTGACACCGGCGGCGGCCGCAGCTCCGGCGGTAGTTTCGGTGGTGGGAACGGCAACCGTGGCGGGGGCGGTGGTGGCTCGCGCGAACTGGATGACGAGATCCCGTTCTGATCTTTGCAGGCTGGGCTCTCCCGGCCGACACTCCGAAAATATGTGACCCCAGCTAAGGAGCCCTAGGCATGAGCGCAGTGACACGCGTGATGGCTTTCGGCCTGCTGTTCCTGGTTATGTTGTCCGCTGCTGTTTCGGCGGCGGAGCGGCTCGACGACAAACCGCGTGTCGCAGTTGTGTCGGCATTTCCGCCCGAATGGGTGGCGCTGCAGGCCGATCTTTCCGATCGAGCCGAACATGTAATCAATGGCCGCAAATTCATCACCGGCAAGCTTGCCGGCAAGGATGTGGTGTTGTTTCTGAGCGGCGTCAGCATGGTCAATGCGGCGATGACCACGCAGTCCGCGCTCGACCGGTTTGTCGTTACCTCGGTTGTCTTCTCTGGCATAGCAGGCGGCGTCGACCCGGCGCTCAGCATCGGCGATGTCGTTGTTGCCGAGCAGTGGGGCGAATATCTGGAAGCCGTTTTCGCACGCAAAATTGGCGACGATTACGAAATTCCGCCCTTTATTCCAAAGGATCAGTTCGCCGGTTACGGCATGATCGTACCGCGTTCGGTGACGGTCACCCGTACGGGTGGCGAGGAAACGAAGTTCTGGTTTCCGTCCGATCCAGCCTTGCTTGAGACAGCCCGCAAGGTTGCATCCAAGCTCGATCTGCAAGCCTGCGCGCCGGAAAATAAATGCCTTGCCAAATCACCGAAGATCATCGTCGGCGGCAACGGCGTTTCTGGCCAGGCCTTCGTCGACAACGCCGAATTCCGTGAATATGTGCACAAAACCTTCGATGCCAAGGTGCTCGACATGGAAAGTGCCGCGGTCGCGCATGTGACCTACAGCAACAGTGTTCCGTTCCTGGCGGTGCGCAGCCTGTCCGATCTCGCCGGTGGTGGCGAAGGCGCCAATCAGATGGCAACATTCATGGCGCTGGCGTCAACAAACTCTGCCAATGTCGTCAAGGCGTTGCTGGCCGAAATGCCGTAAGGCGAACGAAAGCAGGTAAGGACACAAAGATGAAGGCGCGTATCAAGTGGGTCGAGGGTCGCACATTTGTGGGTGAGTCCGGCAGTGGCCACAAGCTGGTTCTTGGCACGACGCATGGCGATGACGGCAAGACGCCGGGCCCCAGCCCGATGGAGCTTCTGTTGATCGGTACGGGCGGCTGCTCGGCCATCGATGTCGTGCACATCCTGGAAAAGGGTCGCGAGCAGGTCGAGGATTGCGTCGTTGAGCTCGATTCCGACCGTGCACCGACCGATCCGAAGGTGTTCACGCGCATCCACATGCATTTTATCGTCAGGGGCAGGGGGCTGTCGCACGATAAGGTCAAACGGGCGGTTCAGCTGTCGGCCGAAAAATACTGCTCGGCCTCGATCATGATGGGCAAGACTGCGACGGTGACGCACGATTTCGAAGTGGTCGATACGGCCGCTGCATAAGGTTTACGTGGCCCAGCCGCGTGACCGTGCGTTGATCGCATCTACTTAGCTTGCTGCCAGCGCCTTGATGCCGTCGGCGACGAACTGGACGGCGAGCGCTGCCAGGATGACGCCAAGCAGTCTGGTCAGGATCGAGCGTCCGGTTTGCCCAAGAATGCCGTCGATGCGCTCCGCCAGCACGAACACCAGATAGGTGATGAGCAGACAGGCGAGGATGATGGCCAGCAGCGACAGCTGACCGCCAATGCCCTGGAACGAACTCGATAACAGGACCGTGGCCGAGATCGCGCCCGGCCCGGCGATCAAGGGTATGGCCAGCGGGAAGGCCGCGATGTTGTGGATGTGATCCTTGGTGATCGCCACATCCGCACTTTTCTCCTTACGGTCCTGCCGGCGCTCGAAGACCATCTCGAAAGCGATGAAGAACAGCAGGAAGCCGCCAGCCACTCGGAAGGCCGGCAGCGTGATGCCGAACACTGAAAGGATCGAAGCGCCGGCCACTGCAAACAGCGCGATGACCAGAAAGCCGATAATCGAGGCGCGGACAGATACCTGGCTGCGCTGCTCGCGGTTCATGCCGCGCGTTACTGCGAGAAAAAGCGGCGCCAGTCCCGGCGGGTCGATGGTCACCAGCAGCGTCACGAAGGCGTTGAAAAGGCTCTCATAGCTCGGCATGCCGTTCCCCTCTCTCGGCGCAACCAAGTCATTGGTAGCGCGATTATGGGGGCGTTGCCAACGATCTGTCGGACAACAAGCAGACTAGCTGTCTGAGCCGCAATAAGCCTCGATACGGTAGCCGTCAGGATCGATAGCAAAGGCCGCGAAGTAGTGGTCACCGTAGTCGGCACGCAGGCCGGCCTTGCCATTGTCGCTGCCGCCGTGGGCAAGCGCCGCCGCATGGAAGGCACGTACGGCGTCCCGACTTGGGGCGGCAAAGCAGAAGTGAAGGCCTGACGCCATGTCGGCGGGCACCGGTCGCTCAACCTCGAGAACCCACAGCGCCACCTGATCGCGGCCATAACCCAGGGACCCGGGCGCTTCGCTGAGGCAAGAATAGCCGAGCGGCACCATAACCGCGTCGTAGAAGGTCTTGGAACGCGGCTGGTCGGCGACGCCGATGGAGACATGGTCAAGCATTTTGAACCTCTTGGAATTAGGTTGTAGGTTGAAGGAAATCGGGTGGTTTTCAGGTCCCTCGGCGCGCCAGGAATTCCACCTGCAAGCGCCAATCCTTTCCGTCGTCACAGCGTTCGCCCAACCAGCGAAAGGAATTGTCGGTGATTTTGGTGAAGCGCCAGCGCGTCCTGACCCCGCCAGCGTCGCCGCCGATCTGGACGATGTCGGCACCTTCGGCCCGGCCCGTCTGCCGGCTGTAATATTGCGTGCGCGGATCGCTCCACAAAATGTGCCAGGCATCGATACCTGGGTCATAGATCCGCAGCGTCGTGCCGTAGAAGGTCCAGGACCCAAGTTCGGGTGAGGGCCTGGCGTCGCGCGCAGGCAGGATCCAGACATCCTGGATGGCGCGTCCTTCCAGCGCCCAGCCGAAATGGATCTCACCACGGCCGGTCAGCAACTTGCCATCATCCGTCCAGCGTTTGGCGTCGAAGCTCCATGCACCGACGAAACGGCCATAGAGGGCGAGCTTATCGGCGTGGGCCGCGAAAGGACCTGGCGCGTACAGGGTCTCGGCGAAGGAATTTCGGTGATGCATGTCGGCCTCTAACCTGTCAGGAGACATCACCGGCATAGTGCTTGCTGGCTGTCTGGACTTGGGAAAAATTGCTAAATCGCCGTCATGAGCCAGCAAGTGCGGATACTTGCCGAAGGGGCCGGATGGAGTGTCGCCGACATCGTCTGTACGGCGACGGTGGGCGAGCGACTTTTTGAGGAGGAGCATGGCTCGTTCTGCATCGCGGCCGTGATGTGCGGTACCTTCCGTTATCGCTCACAGCAAGGAACGGCGGTGATGACGCCGGGCGCAATGCTGCTCGGCAACGCAAATGCGTGTTTTGAATGTGGGCACGAACACAGCCGTGGTGATCGCTGCTTGTCCTTCCACTTTTCTCCTGCGGTTCTGGAAGGTGTTCTAACGGATGTACCGGAAGCGCGGCGTCTGGGGTTCAATTTGCCGAATTTGCCGACTCGGCCGGAGCTTTCGGCGCTTCTCGCAGATGTCGAGGTAGCGCGCGACCATGGTGACGCCAACGAATTGGAGGAAATTGCGTTGCAGCTGGCAGGCGCAACCGCGACACTGCTGGCGGGTTCGCTAGGAAAGGCGATGAGGATCAGCCAGCGCGATGAAAAGCGGGTCGCCGAGGCGATACGCCTGATCGAAACGCGAGGCGAGGAGCAACTCTCCCTGTCCAGCATGGCCGATCAGGTTGCGACAAGCCCATACCATTTCCTGCGTTCGTTTCGTGCGGTTGTCGGCATGACGCCATACCAGTTTCTGCTGAGAACACGGCTGCATCGCGCTGCTGTGCGGCTGCGCGCCACGGGAGAGGCGGTTACGAAAATAGCCCTCGATGCGGGTTTTGGTGACCTGTCGACCTTCAATCGCCGTTTCAGAAGGGTCATGGGACAAGCGCCGACCGAATACCGGGCATCTCGGCGGCCGGTTCCGGAATTATGCCGGCTATTATCTGGAGGTGAGAATCCTTCACGACCTTGGGTTGCTGCAAGAAAGATTTCGCCGGCCACATAGCTGCAAATGGCCGGCCCTTTTCACACGGTTGCCACAATCTGCCGGAGGCCATTCCGTCCACGTTTCTTCGATCTGTCTATCTATTTGAAATAACATCAAAAATAAGCACGGGAAAACACCGGTTCCGAGGCGAAAAACCGCGCTCTCGCATTGGAGAATGGCGCGGCTTTCCTATATAAGAGGCCAGTGATTCCCAGTTGATTGCGATCCATTTTGACCGACCAGAAAACACCGCAAGGGCCGGACGGCCCTTCAGGCATCGAACCGATTTCCATCATCGAGGAGATGCAGCGCAGTTATCTCGATTACGCCATGAGCGTGATCGTCAGCCGCGCGCTACCCGATGTGCGCGACGGCATGAAGCCGGTGCACCGGCGCATCCTCTTTGCTTCACATGAGAGCGGCTATCACTGGAACCGCAAATATGTGAAGTCGGCGCGCCCGGTCGCCGACGTGATGGGTAAGTATCACCCGCACGGCGACGCCTCGATTTACGACGCTTTGGTGCGCATGGCGCAGGACTGGTCGATGAGCGTGCCGCTGATCGACGGGCAGGGCAATTTCGGCTCGATCGACGGTGATCCGCCGGCGGCGATGCGCTACACGGAATCGCGCCTGACCAAGGTCGCGCATGAATTGCTGGAGGATATCGACAAGGATACCGTCGATTTCCAGGATACCTACGATGCGTCGGGGCAGGAGCCTCGTGTTTTGCCGGCGCGGTTTCCGGCGCTTTTGGTCAACGGCGCGGGCGGCATTGCCGTCGGCATGGCCACGAACATCCCGCCGCATAACCTCGTGGAAGTCTGCAACGGCGCCATCGCCGTCATGGAAAATCCGGCCATCGATCTTACCGAGCTGATGGAGATTATTCCTGGGCCGGACTTCCCGACCGGTGGCCTGATCCTTGGCCGCAGCGGCATCTACAATGCCTATTCGACCGGCCGTGGTTCGGTCGTCATGCGTGGCAAGGTGCATGTCGAGGAAATACGCGGCGATCGCGAGGCCATCGTCATCACCGAGGTTCCCTATCAGGTGAACAAGGCCTCGATGATCGAGAAGATGGCCGAACTTGTGCGCGAAAAACGCATCGAAGGCATTTCCGATATCCGCGACGAAAGCGACCGCCAGGGCTATCGCGTGGTGATCGAGCTGAAGCGCGATGCCAATACCGAGGTGATCCTCAACCAGCTTTACCGTTTCACGCCGCTGCAGACGTCGTTCGGCGCCAATATGGTGGCACTCAACGGCGGCAAGCCGGAAGTGATGACGCTGCTCGATATGCTGCACGCCTTCGTCGCGTTCCGCGAGGAGGTGATCAGCCGGCGAACCAAATTCCTACTGCGCAAGGCACGTGACCGTGCGCACGTCCTGGTCGGCCTGGCGATCGCTGTTGCCAACATCGATGAGGTCATCAAGGTGATCCGCAGTGCGCCTGACCCGCAGTCGGCGCGCGACCAGTTGATGACGCGCCGCTGGCCGGCTGCGGACGTCGAGGCACTGATCCACCTCATCGATGACCCGCGCCATCGCATCAACGAGGACGGCACCTACAATCTGTCCGAAGAGCAGGCCCGCGCCATTCTTGAATTGCGCCTGCAGCGCCTGACCGCGCTGGGACGCGACGAGATCGCCGACGAATTGAACAAAATTGGCGCTGAAATCGCTGATTTCCTTGAGATTTTGGCATCTCGTGCGCGCATCCAGCAAATCGTCAAGGACGAGCTCGTCGCCGTGCGCGACGAATTCGGTGGGCCGCGCCGGACTGAGATCACCGACGCCGGTTCCGACATGGAGGACGAGGACCTCATCCCGCGCGAGGACATGGTGGTTACCGTGTCGCACTCGGGCTACATCAAGCGGGTGCCTTTGTCGCTCTACAGGGCGCAACGCCGCGGTGGCAAAGGCCGCTCGGGCATGTCGACCAAGGACGAGGATTTTGTCACCAGGCTGTTCGTGGCCAACACGCACACGCCGATCCTGTTCTTCTCTTCACGCGGCATCGTCTACAAAGAAAAGGTCTGGCGCCTGCCGATCGGCAACCCGCAGTCGCGCGGCAAGGCACTGATCAACATGCTGCCGATCGAGAATGGCGACCGCATCACGGCCATCATGCCGCTGCCGGAAGACGAGACGAGTTGGGGCGAGCTTGATGTGCTGTTCGCGACCACTCGCGGCACGGTTCGCCGCAACAAGCTTTCCGATTTCGTCGATGTGAAGCGCAACGGCAAGATTGCGATGAAATTCGACGAGGAAGGCGACGCCATTCTTGCGGTCGAGACCTGTACGGACAATGACGACGTGTTGCTCACCGCCAACACCGGTCAGTGCATCCGCTTCCCGGTCAATGACGTGCGCGTGTTTGCCGGTCGCTCGTCACAGGGCGTGCGCGGTATCAATCTCGGCGATGGCGATCGCGCGATTTCCATGGCGATCATCGAACATGTCGACGCGGATCCGGCGGAACGTGCTGCTTATCTCAAGCGTTCGGTTGCCGAGCGTCGCCTTGCAGGCGCTGGAGAAGAGGAAGAGGTCGCCTTGACCAATGAGGAAGTGTCGGAGGAAGCGCAGCTTTCCGACGAACGCTACGAATTCCTCAAGCAGCACGAACAGTTCGTGCTCACCGTCACGGAATACGGCTATGGCAAGCGCTCTTCGTCCTACGACTTCCGCCTGACCAGCCGCGGCGGCAAGGGCATCCGCGCCACCGATGTGTCGAAGGCGGGAGAAATCGGCCCGCTGGTGGCAGCTTTCCCGATCGGTAATGACGATCAGATCATGCTCGTTTCCGATGGTGGCCAGGTCATCCGCGTGCCGGTGCACGATATCCGGTTCGCCAGCCGCGCCACCAAGGGCGTCACTATCTTCAACACTGCCGAGGGTGAAAAGGTTGTGTCGGTGGAGCGTATTTCGGAGCCGCAGGGCGAAGATGAGCCTGGCGATGAGGAAACGGCCGAGGGAAGCGAAAATCCAGCCGAAGGTGACGCCAACGAGGGCGGAGAGGCCTGATCGGTTTACCCGGCCTGGCGCATGAGCCATCCCGGGTAAGTGCAAATACCGCATAATGTTTCTGAAAGGGCGGCTTTCCCAAGCCGCCCTTTCATTTTTGAAGATTTGGCTTCTGGCTGTCGCGCTGCTGCATCCCCGATCCATGGGGTCGGTGGTACGTCATCGCTCCGGTCCTTGCTCAATCAACTTCGAGAGGCTGGTGCATTGGGCTGCCTGTGATCAGCGCTATGGTGTCGGATAGGTTCACCCTCGGGCATGTGAAGACGATGGAGCAGGATCAACCCATTCTCCGCCAGGCAGATCCATCCGATATCGGGGCGGTGGCAGCTCTGACTGAGCAAGCCTACGCGGTCTATACGCAATTGCTTGGCGCGCCGCCCATCCCGGTCACTGAGGATTACGGGCCGCGTATCGAGGCGGGGCAGGTGTGGCTGCTTGAGATTTCAGGCAAGCTGGCGGGGCTGATCGTTCTGGAACGACACGCCGATCATATCCTGATCTTTTCCGTGGCCGTAGCGCCGGAGTTCCAAGGGAAGAAACTGGGTGTCCGATTGCTCGACTGGGCCGAGACAAAGGCAGGCGAAGCCGAACTCGATCTGGTCAAGCTCTATACGAACGCCAGGATGGAGCGAAATATCGCGCTTTATTCGGCATATGGCTATCGGGAGACCGGCAGGCGGGCCAATCCGAAACGTCCGGGTTGGACAGTGGTGGATATGGAAAAGCGGCTGGCCCGCTAATGCGGGCGAGGCGGGTCGCGGTGGTGCCTAACTATCGGTGCTTGCCGAAACGATGACGGCGATCGAGGTCGTCGAGGCGCACGCGCTCGGCTTCCTGATGCAGGCCGAAAACGGTCGCGATCAGCATGGCTACGGTCATTGCGGTGGCGAGCATGAGGATCATCATGGCTTAATCTCCTGTTCCCTAAAACGAGCAGAAGGTGAATTGGTTTCACCGCGCATGATCATCTGTACGTGAACAGACTTTAACCGTGTGTGATCGCGCCGTTCATCTGCTGTTCATGGTTGATGAAGGGTTCACGGCACGCTCCGGCTGGCCAATTGCCTTCCAGCCCGGTGCCCGTTAGAAGCAGCATCATGACCGAACGCATCGCGCTCTACGCTGGCTCCTTCGACCCGCTGACCAACGGCCATCTCGATGTGCTGAAAGCCTCGTTGGCGATAGCAGACACGGTCTATGCCGCTATCGGCATCCAGGCGTCGAAGACGCCGCTGTTTTCCTTTGACGAGCGTTCTGAGTTGATCGAAAAGGCTGCCGCCGCTGAATTCGGCAGCGAAGCCAAGCGAATCCGCGTCGTCTCCTTTACTGGCCTGGTGATCGATGCGGCTCGTAAGCAGGGCGCTTCGATCATGATCCGTGGCCTGCGCGACGGCACGGATCTCGACTACGAGATGCAGATGGCTGGCATGAACGAAACGATGGCGCCCGAACTTCAGACTGTTTTCCTGCCGGCGAGCCCCTCGGTGCGCACGATTACGGCCACATTGGTTCGCCAGATAGCCTCGATGGGCGGCGACATTCGCCCGTTCGTGCCGGTGGCAGTTGCCGGCGCACTCAAAGCCAAATTCGCGAAATAGGTCCTGACCCTAGATATCTCGGAGATCATTCCATGCAGCTCAAGAAGCTCGCCGCTTTTCTCGTCGTGCTTGCCGGCCTGTTCGGCGGCGCGTCGCAGGCTTTTGCGGCAGACCCTGAAAACACCATGATCATCACCCTGAAGGATGGCGACGTGGTCGTTGCCCTTCGCCCCGACCTTGCACCCAAGCATGTCGCCCAGATCAAGAAGCTGGTGCGTGAGGGCGCTTATGACAATGTCGCCTTCCACCGTGTCATCGACGGCTTCATGGCCCAGACCGGCGATGTGCAATACGGCAACATGAAGAAGGGCTTCGATGCCAGCCTTGCCGGCACCGGTGGCTCGAAAGAGGCTGACCTGCCTGCCGAGTTCTCCAAGGAGAAGTTCGTGCGTGGCGTTGTCGGCATGGCACGCGCGCAGGATCCGAACTCGGCGAATTCCCAGTTCTTCATCATGTTCGCGCCGGCGTCGTCGCTGAACGGCCAGTACACCATCGTCGGCAATGTCGAGAAGGGCATGGAACTCGTCGACAAGATCAAGATGGGCGATGCCGCCAGCAACGGTTCGGTTTCCGACCCTGACCGGATGGTCAAGGTTCGCATCGCCGCCGACAAAAACTGACTTTATCGAAAGGATATCTCAAATGGCTGAAATCAAGGACCGCGAAAACGCGCTCATCATAGAAACGACCAAGGGCAAGGTCGTCATCGAACTGCTCCCGGATCTTGCTCCCGGCCATGTCGGCCGCATCAAGGAACTGGCACGTGAAGGCGCCTATGACGGCGTCGTATTCCACCGCGTCATCGACGGCTTCATGGCCCAGACCGGCGACGTGAAGTTCGGCAAGTCGGGCGGCAAGGATTTCAACCCGTCGCGCGCAGGCATGGGCGGTTCCGACAAGCCGGACCTCAAGGCGGAGTTCTCCAACATCAACCACGCCCGTGGTACCTGCTCGATGGCGCGCGCGCAGAACCCGAACTCGGCCAACTCGCAGTTCTTCATCTGCTTCGAGGACGCCGGCTTCCTCAACCGCCAGTATACGGTTTGGGGCCAGGTCATCGAAGGCATGGACAATGTCGACAAGATCAAGCGCGGCGAGCCGGTGCAGGATCCCGACAAGATCGTGTCGCTGAAGGTTGCCGCGGACATCAAGGACTAAGCCTGTGGCTGGCGTTCTCTGGTCGCTTCTCGGCGTCCTGGCGGGCGCCTTCATCGCCATCCAGGCTCCCATCAATGCCCAGCTCGCTCGCGGGCTGGGTGTGCCCGTGGCTGCTGCCGCGATCTCGTTCCTGGCCGGTGCGATCGTTCTCGGCATCGTCACCTTCTTCACCACCCGGGCGCAAGGTATTGCGATTGACTGGCGCGCACCGGCGCCATGGCTCTTCGTGGCCGGAGGAGCGCTGGGTGCGGTCTATGTGACCAGCTCAGTGCTTTTGACGCCAAGGATTGGTGCCGCGGCGCTGATGGCATTCCTCGTCGCAGGTCAGCTTCTGGCGGGCATGCTGGTCGACCGCATTGGCTTCCTCGGTGTGGCGGTACGCGAGATTTCAATGGGCCGTATCGTAGGGGCGTCGCTGCTCCTTGTCGGCGCACTGATGATCCGGCTTTACTGACCGCCGATCTGCTACAACAACCATGGTGGCGGATCGGTCGAGATCGCGCTATTGCCGCTGCCATGAAAGTAGATCTGTTCGATTTTGACCTGCCGGAGGAGCGCATCGCGCTCCGCCCCGCCGAACCACGCGATACCGCGCGGCTTCTGGTGGTGAAGCCGGGAGAGGAACTGGCCGACAAAACGGTGCGCGCGCTGCCGTCGTTGCTCGATCCGGGCGACGTGCTGGTTTTCAACGACACCAAGGTCATACCAGCGCAGTTGCGCGGCATTCGCCGGCGTGGCGAGGCTTCCGCCCAGGTGGAGGCGACGCTGCACATGCGCACCGGCGTCGACCGCTGGCTCGCCTTTATGCGGCCGGGCAAGCGCATCGCTGCGGGCGATCGCATCCATTTCGGCCATGACGGCAATTCCTGCTTCCTCGGCCAGCTCGATGCCACCGTGCTTGAAAAGCGCGAGGGCGGCGAAGTTCTGCTCGGCTTCGATCTGTCGGGCGCTTTCCTTGACGAGGCGCTGCACACCGTCGGCCATATTCCGCTGCCGCCTTACATCGCCTCCAAGCGCGATGACGACGCCCGCGATCTTTCCGACTACCAGACAATCTATGCGCGGGAAGAAGGGGCGGTCGCTGCGCCGACCGCCGGGCTGCATTTCACGCCCGACCTGTTCGCGGCACTGGACGCCAGGGGTATCGAACGCCAGTTCGTGACCTTGCATGTCGGGGCCGGTACCTTCCTGCCCGTGAAGGCCGACGACACCGCCGACCACAAGATGCATGCCGAAACCGGCACTGTTTCGAGCCAGGTGGCGGCTGCGTTGAACGCAGCCAAGGCGCGCGGCAACCGCATTGTTTGCGTCGGCACGACCTCGCTGCGGTTGCTGGAAAGTGCCGCGCGCGAGGACGGTGCGCTTCGCGAATGGTCCGGTGCGACCGACATCTTCATCACGCCCGGCTACCAATTCCGCACCGCCGATGCCTTGATGACCAATTTCCATCTGCCGCGCTCGACGTTGTTCATGCTGGTTTCGGCCTTTGCTGGACTGGACACCATGCGCGCCGCCTATAGGCATGCCATCGAG
This sequence comes from Mesorhizobium loti, assembly GCF_002858745.1. Classification (GTDB taxonomy): domain Bacteria; phylum Pseudomonadota; class Alphaproteobacteria; order Rhizobiales; family Rhizobiaceae; genus Mesorhizobium; species Mesorhizobium loti_F. Next base: position 23,302 of record NZ_PJRO01000006.1, read on the forward strand.
ACCGATTATCGTTTCTATTCCTACGGCGACGGCAGCCTGCTGTTCAGGGGATAGCGATCCCCTGAGGTCGGCATTTCAGCGTCTTACGTTTAAGGTACCACTGTGGGAGCGCGGACGCCTTAAGCGGAGGAATAGAGATGGACAGTGATCTCGACACCATGAGCCGTGATCAGCTTGTCGCCGAGGTGAAGAGGTTGCGACAAGGCATTCGCAAGCATCGAGATTCAACCGGTCACGATCTGTGCTGGCATCACCCGGATCTCTGGGAACTGTTGCCAGAAAAAACCGATCCGGCGATCGCGGTACCACCCTGGCCGAAGTTCATGCGCGGTTGCATTCGCTACCGGCAATCGCTCGAGGAGCAGGCCGCTGTGGCACCGGTGCACGACAAGGAATTCGGCAAATAGTGCTGTGTTGGCGGCCTAGAACCAGTAGTCGACAACGCAGCGGCCGTCGCGCGGCAGGTCGGTGTGGGTGTTCAGGCCGTCGAAATGGTCTATCGGCAGGGCAGCCACGGTTTCCGGTTCGGAAAGCCGCACGTTGACGGCCATGCGCCGGCGGCCTTTCTTGTCCAGACGCGTGCCGCGCCACCACGCCACGTTGCCGCAGTTCGGGCAGAAATGGAAAGTGAGATCGCCATCGCTGTCATCGCGCGCATAGGCGCGGGTCTCGCCGGAGACCTCGATTTCCTCGCCTTCGTAACCGTAGATCCACAGCACGCCGTAGCGGCGGCAGGCTGTGCAATTGCAAGCCGTCGCGCCGTCCGGGATCCCGTTGAACCGCCAGCGCACGGCGCCGCAGTGACATGCACCTTCGAACATCGGCATCGGGTCGCCCCACGGTTTGCAGTTTCACAAGCTAGAGCAATTCCAGCAAAAGTGCGCAGCGGTTTTGCGTCCGGAATTGCGTAAATACAAAGTATCAGAGCGTTTCCGCGTTTCCGCAAAAGCGGAAACGCTCTAGGCGCGTGAACTGAACCGAACAAGGGTTTCATCCCGATTGTCTTGCGCTGCTGCGGCAGCTAAAGGCAGCGTATGACCGAGAATTTTTCCTTTTCCCTGATCGCCACCGACGGCAAGGCGCGGCGCGGCGAGATCTCCATGCCGCGCGGCAAGATCCGGACGCCGGCCTTCATGCCGGTCGGTACTGGCGGCACGGTCAAGGCCATGTACATGGATCAGGTGCGCGGCGTCGGCGCCGACATCATCCTGGGCAACACTTACCATTTGATGCTGCGGCCGGGTGCCGAGCGTGTGGCTCGGTTGGGCGGCCTGCACGAGTTTGCGCGCTGGCCGCATCCGATCCTCACCGATTCCGGTGGCTTCCAGGTGATGTCCTTGTCGAAGCTCCGGAAACTGACCGAACAGGGCGTCACCTTCCGCTCGCATATCGACGGCTCGGCCTATGAGATGTCGCCGGAACGTTCGATCGAAATCCAGGGGCTGCTCGATTCCGATATCCAGATGCAGCTCGACGAGTGCACGGCGCTGCCTGCCGACGCCAAGGAGATCGAGCGCGCGATGGAGCTGTCGGTGCGCTGGGCGGAACGCTGCAAGACTGCGTTCGGCAACCAGCCAGGCAAGGCAATGTTTGGCATCGTACAGGGTGGCGACATTGCGCCGCTTCGCGTGCGTTCGGCTCAGGCGCTGTCGGCGATGGATCTCAAAGGCTACGCGGTCGGCGGGCTTGCGGTTGGCGAGCCGCAAGAGGTGATGCTGGACATGCTCGACATCACTTGTCCGGAACTGCCGGTTGAAAAACCGCGCTACCTGATGGGCGTTGGTACGCCGGACGACATCCTGAAGTCGGTGGCACGTGGTATCGACATGTTCGATTGCGTGATGCCGACCCGGGCAGGGCGCCACGGGCTTGCCTACACCCGCCGAGGCAAGATCAATCTGCGCAATGCGCGCCACGCCGATGACCCGCGTCCGTTGGATGAAGAGAGCGACTGCCCGGCGGCGCGCGACTATTCGCGAGCGTATCTGCATCATCTGGTGCGTTCGCAGGAAGCGCTGGGCGCCATGCTGCTGACCTGGAACAATCTCTCCTATTACCAGAAGCTGATGCAGGATATCCGCGGCGCGATCGAGATCGGCCAGTTCGACGAGCGCGGGGCACTGATTGTCGACGGCTGGGCGAGGGGCGATTTGCCGCCTTGTTGAGTGCGATGTGCTTGCGTAAGCTTTTGCTTACAAAATGCATATGTGCGGTTTCGAGGACGTCATGAACAATCGCTACGGAACCCTGACATCCTGGGTCTACAATCTCGACAAGCCGGCCGGCCGCTCTTTCGGCGATATTGAATTCTACCAGGAGCGCTTGCGCGACTGCCGAGGCCCGATCCTGGAGCCGGCGGTCGGCAATGGTCGCATGCTGATCCCACTGCTGGAGGCTGGTCTTGCTGTCGAGGGGTTCGACGCTTCCGAAGAGATGCTTGTCTATTGCCGCGACGCGTGCCGGGCGCGCGGGCTGGAGCCGAAGATAACGCGGCAGACCTTTGAGGGTTTCTCTTATGAAACCCGTTTCGAGGCGATATTCATTCCACTCGGCTCATTCCAGCTGATCACCGATCTCGCTTCGGCCAAGATTGTGCTGCGGCGTTTTCATGATCATCTGCTGCCTGGCGGCCGCTTGATGATCGATCTTGATCCGATCGGCGGGTTTTTCAGCGCGGACTCGGTTCGCTCGTGGACCACGCCGGAAGGAGACCTGCTGACCTTGACGGGTACCCGCGTCGAAACCGATTTCGTCGCACAAACCACGGTTTCGCATCTGCGCTATGAACATTGGCGCGATACCAAACTCATCGACAGCGAACTTGAATTGTTCAGCTTGCGCTGGTGGGGCGTCAATGAATTCGTATTGTCGCTGACGGAAGCGGGTTTCGACGAGATTGTCGTGTCCGGCAACTATCAATATGGCCGTTTTCCGCGCAAGGACGACGACAGCATCAGTTTCGAGGCACGTCGCCCGATGTAGCGGCTCAAGCCACCAAGGCCAACGGTCATCACCGATCGCTGGCCTTTGTCGTTGCCTCAATCGAGCTTGGACCAGCCGAAAACCTGCCATTTGTATTTGGATGCCTTATCGGGCTCTGCCGTGTAGGTCATCTGGAGGTCGCCGCCCTCGGCGTAGATGTCCAGCCGTGGCGCCGTGTCCAGTTCGAGCCACAGCGAATCGTTCTTGAACGACCAGGTTCCGCACCACACGCAGGCCCCTGACGCAGGATCACCAGGTTGGTGGAAATTGTAGCTGCCGTCTGCCTTGATCTCCAGATAGTCGAAGGCGGAGTAGAACGCGGCTACCGTCTGCTGGAATTCATTCGCGGCGGCTTCCTCTTTCTCCGTGGGTGATTCTTTCAGGTCGCGCGGCGGCCGGATAGCCGACCCGTTCAGTTTCCACTTGCCGATGAAGTCCTTCTTGGTCGGTAGATATTCCGTCTGAGCCTGTGCCGACGAAACAGGGGCGATGGATGGTGCTGAAGTCGCACCGATCAGGCCGATGGTGAGCAGCAGTGCAACCGTGCCCACCGCCTTGGTTCGAATCTTGATGAGGCGCATCTTCTTCTCTGGCGTAAGAGGGATTGTCCGAGCCCCGCGGGACGATGCTCGGCGAGCACACTGCCTTGGCTGCTGATCTCGCCTTGTGCGGCTACCATCGGCTTTGCCGGCGCGTCAATCGTTGCCCCTCTTCCAGGGCGGATGATCCCAGCTTGCCGTTCAGCTACAGCATCGCCTGAAAAGCATCTATCGGTTTCCTGGCCATGTCCGAAATCAACTTGAATGCGCAGGGCAGCTCTGCCAAAACGGCGTGAAAACAGAAGGAATGCCGGCCGTGAAGACGTTTTTTGTGCAGTTCAAATGTGAACTCGGCAAGGCCTATGAAGTGGCGGCAGCGCTTGCCGATGCCGAGCTCGCCTCCGAGATCTACTCGACCGCCGGCCACTACGATCTGCTCGCCAAATTCTACATCGATGATAATCAGGACATCGGCCATTTCGTCAACGAGAAGGTGCAGATCATTCCCGGCATCTCCGACACCTTCACGACGGTGACCTTCCGGGCATTTTAGGCGACGGTAAAGTGCACGCCAAATAAGCACGCGCTGCCCGTAAAGCTGTTTTGCCGCCTGACGATCGGGCAAACATGATGGCAAAGCGGCTGTAACGATGCAAATCGCCGATTGCGCTTGATTTTCTTCTCGGACGCCAGTTCAAATGGTGTCAGAGGGGAGTACGCGTTTGGCAGCTTTCGATGAGATGCTTCCGGAAACGACCGGGCTGAGAAGACCATACTCGGCATATGATCGCTGGCTAAAAGAACAAGACCCAGACCGACTTATCCAGAAGATGCAGGATGCCGAGCGCGTCTTCCGCAAGACGGGCATCACCTTCGCCGTCTATGGCGAGCAGGAGGCTTCCGAGCGCCTTATTCCCTTCGACATCGTGCCGCGCATCATTTCTGGCCAGGAATGGCGGCGTCTGGCACTCGGGATCGAGCAGCGCGTGCAGGCGCTGAATGCATTCCTGGACGACATCTACCACCGTCAGGAGATCCTACGGGCAGGGCGCGTACCGAAGGAATTGATCTCTGCCAACGAGGCCTTCCTGCCCGAAATGATCGGTGTGCGGCCTCCAGCTGGTGTTTACACGCACATCATCGGCGTCGACATTGTGCGCATCAGCGAAAATGAGTTCTACGTGCTGGAGGACAACGCGCGCACGCCGTCGGGCGTCTCCTACATGCTGGAGAACCGCGAGACGATGATGCAGCTCTTTCCCGAGCTGTTCCAGCAGATCAAGGTGCGGCCGGTCGAGAACTACCCGGCATTGCTCAGGCAGTCGTTGGCTGCGGTCAAGCCGAGGGGTGTGGAAGGAACACCGACCATCGCGGTGCTGACGCCAGGCATCTACAATTCCGCTTATTATGAACACGCCTTCCTGGCCGACCAGATGGGCGTGCAGTTGGTCGAGGGGCCGGATCTGCGTGTCGTTGACGGTCATGTCGCGATGCGCACGACCGAAGGCTACAAGCAGATCGACGTGCTTTATCGCCGCGTCGACGACGCTTTTCTTGACCCGCTGACTTTCCGGCCTGATTCAGCGCTTGGTGTGCCAGGTATCATGGACGTCTACCGCGCCGGCAATATCACCATTGCCAATGCGCCCGGCACGGGCATTTCTGACGACAAGGCGATCTATTCCTACATGCCGGAAATCGTCGAATTCTACACCGGCCGCAAGCCGATCCTCGGCAACATTCCGACCTGGCGGTGCTCCGAGCCGGACAGCCTGAAATACGTGCAGGAACACATTTCGGAACTGGTTATCAAGGAAGTGCACGGGTCGGGCGGCTACGGCATGCTGGTCGGTCCGGCGGCAACCAAGAAGGAATGCGAGGATTTTGCCAAAAAACTCGCTGCCAGGCCTGCCAACTACATCGCCCAGCCGACGCTGGCGCTCTCGACCTGTCCGATCATGACCGGAAAGGGCTTGGCGCCGCGCCATGTCGATCTCAGACCCTATGTGCTCGTTTCGGATCGCATTCAACTCGTGCCCGGTGGGCTGACACGTGTTGCGCTGAAGGAAGGTTCGCTGGTCGTGAATTCCTCTCAAGGAGGGGGCACAAAAGATACATGGGTGCTGGATGACTAGTGGCAGGTCGACAGTCTGCAGTCGGCAACTGTTTGCACGCAACGGGCAGCCTCCCGTGGGGAGGCCCAGCTAATGCTTCTCGGACGCACCGCCAACGGCCTCTACTGGATGAACCGCTATATCGAGCGGGCGGAGAACATGGCGCGGCTGGTCGATGCCGGCCTGCGCATGGCGCTGACGCGCACGCAGGATGCTTCGGAAGAATGGCACTCGGTGGTGATCAGTGCCGGCTCCGACGTTGCTTTCACGCAGAAATATTCCGAATTCACTGCCGACAACGTTGCCGATTTCCTGCTGCGCGATACGTCGAACCCGTCTAGCGTCATGTCATCGATCGAGACGGCGCGTAACAACGCGCGTATGGTGCGCACCGCGCTGACGCGCGAGACCTGGGAAAGCACCAACGAGGCCTGGATGGCGCTGAAGCGGATGCTGGCGAGGCCGATCGACCAGCGCGACCTGCCTTCGGTACTCGACGCCGTCAAACGCGAGACAGCCCTGATCCGTGGCTCGCTCTTTGGAACGCAATTGCGCAACGAGATCTTCGATTTCTCGCAGCTCGGCACCTATCTCGAACGCGCCGACAACACTGCCCGCATTTTGGATGTGAAGTACTACGTGCTGTTGCCGTCGATCTCCTGGGTCGGCTCGACCCTGGACAACTACCAGTGGGAATCGATCCTGCGCTCTGTGTCGGCGCATCGCTCCTATCGCTGGGTCTACGAGGCCGAATACAAGCCGACGAACATCGCCGACTACCTGATTGTCAATGCGCGCATGCCGCGTTCGTTGACCTTCTGTTATCGTTTCATCCTCGAACACCTGAATTTTCTGTGTGGCGACTACGGCGCGCGCCACGCCAGCCATGCAACGGCCGAACGAATTCACGCGATGCTCAAAGTCGGTTCCATCAAGGACGTTTTCGACTCCGGTCTGCACGAATTCCTCGGCAATTTCATTGCCGAAAACACGCGGCTGGGCGACCAGATCGCTGAAGACTATCGTTTCTATTAGGACGTATTGAGATGGATTTAGCCATTTCACTCGTTCTGACTATGAGCCTCAACAGACCCTAGTCGGTTTCATCGCCATGCGTCTCAAGATTACCCACCGGACCGAATACAGCTACGACGCCCCGGTCAGCTATGCGCTGCAGCGCCTGCGGTTGGTGCCGGGTTCAGGGCCGACGCAGACAGTGCAGTCGTGGGCGCTGCAGATCGAAGGCGCCAGAGAAGAGGTGCATTTCCGCGACCAGTTCGCCAACGATACGCGACTCGTCAGCGTTGAAGGCGCGCCGCAATTGATTGCGATCGAGGCGATCGGCGAGGTGGAGACGATCGACAAGGCAGGCGTTTATGGGCCGCACCAGGGTTTCGCACCGTTGTGGCTATTCCTGCACGAAACGCCGTTGACGGCGGCCGGCGCCGGTATTCGCGACCTTGCCGAGGCTGTTGGTGGTGGCGCCGACATCGAGCGCCTGCACCAATTGGCCACGCTGGTTCGAGAGCGGATCGCCTATCAGCCGGGCAGTACAAGTGCTGAAACCGTGGCCGAGGAGGCCCTCAACCTCGGGTCCGGCGTGTGCCAGGACCACAGCCATGTCTTTATTTCAGTGGCGCGGTTGCTTGGCCTGCCGGCGCGTTACATCAGCGGCTACCTGATGATGGACGGTGTTTCGGAGCAGGCGGCAAGTCATGCCTGGGCCGAAGCCCACGTCGCGGGACTGGGCTGGGTATCCTTCGATGCAGCCAACGGCATTTCGCCGGACGAACGTTATGTTCGGGTGGCGACCGGCCGCGACTATCGCGACGCGATGCCGGTTTCCGGCATTCGTCTGGGCCAGGCTCACGAGCAACTCGCCGTTTCGATCACCGTCGTGCAACAATAACCTCGCGGGCGCCGGCAAATACCGCCATGCGGCCTTGCGCGCTGTTTCCAGAGCGTTTCCGGTTTTTTCGGAAACGCTCCAACTCTCAGTTTTTTACGCAATTCCGGGCGGAAAACCGCTGCGCACTTTTCCTGGAATTGCTCTGGCGCCATAATGCACGCGTTAATCATATCGGGCCGAGCTCAAGGAGGAGGCGGTATGGACAGCGAAGAGTTCCGTACTTGGTCGCGGCGCGCGGCGGACTGGGGTGCCGACTATCGGGACACCGTACGAGACATGCCGGTGCGGCCGCAGGTGGCGCCGGGTTCGATCCTCAAACAGGTCGCGGCATCACCCCCGGAGCAGGCGGAGCCGATGGAGGCGATCTTCTCCGATTTCGAAGCCAAGATCATGCCCGGCATGACGCATTGGCAGCATCCGCGCTTCTTCGCCTATTTCCCGGCAAACGCAGCGCGCGTCTCGGTGATCGCCGAATATCTGGTCACCGCGGTCGCGTCCCAATGCATGTTGTGGCAGACCTCGCCTGCTGCGACCGAACTCGAAACGAAAATGATCGACTGGCTGCGCCAGGCACTCGGGCTGCCGGAAGGGTTCTCCGGCGTGATCCAGGATTCGGCTTCGTCCGCTACGCTGGCCGCTGTGCTCACCATGCGGGAGCGGGCTCTCAACTGGGACGGCAATAAAAAGGGCCTGCCTGGGCAGAAGCGCCTGCGCGTCTACTGTTCCAACCAAGTGCATACGTCGATCGACCGCGCGATCTGGGTGGCCGGTATCGGCGATGAAAACCTGGTGCGCATTCCGACGACCGGATCTTTGCGCTCCATGGATGCCGCTGCGCTCGAAGCGGCCATTCGCGCCGACAAGGAAGCCGGTTTCCTTCCCGCAGGTATCGTCGCCTGCGTCGGTGGCACCAGCACCGGCGGTACCGACGACATCGCGGCGGTCGCCGAGATTGCGCGCCGTCACGATCTCTATCTGCATGTCGATGCCGCCTGGGCAGGGGCAGCGATGATCTGCCCGGAATACCGGCCTTTCTGGAAGGGCTCTGAACTGGCCGATTCCATAGTCTTCAATCCGCACAAATGGCTGGGCGCTAGTTTCGACTGCTCGATCCAGTTCGTGCGTGATCCTGAAAGCCATGTGCGTACGCTGGCGATCAAGCCGGAATATCTGAAGACGCACGGTCATGACGGCGTCATCAACTATTCCGAATGGACCGTGACGCTGGGCAGGCGGTTTCGCGCGCTGAAATTGTGGTTCCTCATGCGCGCGCATGGTCTTGACGGCTTGCGCACCATGATCCGCAACCATGTCAGTTGGAGCTCGGACCTGGCGGAGAGGCTCGCGAAGGAGCCGGATTTCGAGATCGTGACCAAGCCGATGTTATCGCTGTTTTCCTTCCGCCATCGGGTAGGCGGCGGACAGGACGCGGATGAGCACAATCTAAGGCTGGTCAACGCCATCAACGATGATGGCCGCATCTATCTCACTCAGACGCGCGTCGACGATCAGGTCGCGATCCGTTTCCAAGTCGGACAGTTCGAGGCGAAGCGAGAGGATGTCGAAGCGGCCTACGACGTGATTGTCGAGGTTGCACGTAGTCTGTCGTAGGACAATCGGCGAAACGAGAAGGAATGCGAGCGGGCTTGATGTTTCGCCGCCTCTGGCTCTTGCTTTTACTCATCTTTCGTTTTTGGCTATAATAACAAAAAACGAAAGTGGGAACCGCCATCATGTATCTGTCGCCGCGCCATGCCGAGATCATTCAGATGGCAAAGGAAGCGGGGCGCGTGCTGGTCGATGATCTTGCCGTGCATTTCGAGGTGACGCCGCAGACTATCCGCAAGGATCTCAACGACTTGTGCGATCAGCGGCTTCTGACGCGGATTCATGGCGGTGCGCTGTTCCCGTCCGGCATCGAGAACATGGAGTATGAGGCGAGACGACAGATCGCCGCCGATGAAAAGGAGGCGATCGGCCGTGCCGCTGCGCGGCTCATCCCGGACAATGCCTCGCTTTTCATCAACATCGGCACCACGACCGAAGCGGTCAGCAAGGCATTGCTCGATCACAACGGCCTAATGGTGATTACCAATAACATCAATGTTGCCAATAGGATGCGTGTGTATCCTTCGATAGAGGTGGTGATTGCCGGCGGTGTCGTACGTGGCTCGGATGGCGGTATCGTCGGCGAAGCGGCGGTCGATTTCATCAAGCAGTTCAAGGTCGATTATGCGGTGATCGGCGCTTCTGCCATCGACCATGATGGTGCGTTGCTCGATTTCGATTTTCGCGAAGTGAAGGTGGCGCAAGCCATCATCGCCAACACACGCCATGTCATCCTGGTTTCGGATTGCACCAAGTTCGAACGCACCGCGCCCGTGCGCATCGGCCATCTCTCGCAGGTCAACACGTTCATAACCGACCGTTGCGACATCCCGTCGGTACGCAAGATCTGCACGGATTCCGAGGTGCAACTCATCGAAACGTCACGATCCTGATGCGGAGACACGCTAGCATCGTCCGTTGGTTTTGATTTCGTTTGACATTCGTTCTGTTTTCGAAATAACATCCATGTGCTTTCGAAGTGCGGCTATTTATGCTGCAATGCGAAAATGCGGGAGGGTGCTTTGGACGGAACCCCGATCCATGACATTTTTGTCATCGGCGGCGGCATAAACGGCTGCGGTATCGCGCGTGACGCGGTCGGCCGCGGCTACACCGTTTTCCTGGCCGAGATGAATGATCTGGCGAGCGGGACGTCATCTGGCTCCACCAAGCTCATTCACGGCGGTCTGCGCTATCTCGAGTTCTACGAGTTCCGCCTTGTCCGCGAAGCGCTGATGGAGCGCGAGGTGCTCTGGCGCAATGCGCCGCACATCATCTGGCCGATGCGTTTTGTGCTGCCTTTTTTCGATGGTGGACCTCGACCGGCCTGGATGCTGCGGCTTGGCCTGTTCCTCTATGACCATATCGGCGGGCGTAAACTGCTGCCGGCGACAAAGACGCTGGACATGCACAACGATCCGGCAGGAAAGCCGCTCAAGCCCCTGTTTTCCAAGGCGTTCGAATATTCCGACGGCTGGGTCAACGATGCGCGGCTGGTTGTTCTCAATGCCCGTGATGCCGCCGATCGTGGCGCAACCATCCGCACCCGCACCAAGGTGGCCAGTGCGCGCCGCGACGGCAATCTGTGGATTGTCACGATCGAGGATCTGCGCAGCCGCAAGACGGAGACGGTCAAAGCGAGGCTGCTGGTCAATGCTGCCGGGCCCTGGGTCGATCACGTCTTGTCGACAACTGTCGGCAAGAATGACGTCCACAACGTCCGGCTGGTGCAGGGCAGTCATATCGTCGTGCGCAAGAAGTTCGACGATCCGCGTGCCTATTTCTTCCAGAACAAGGATGGTCGCATCATCTTCGCGATCCCCTATGAGGAAGAGTTCACGCTGATCGGCACCACTGACCGCGACTACACGGACGATCCACACAACGTGACGATCAGCGAAGGCGAGATCGACTATCTGTGTTCGGCGGCCAGCGAGTATTTTTCCGATCCGGTGACGCGCGCCGACATTGTCTGGACCTATTCGGCAGTGCGTCCTCTCTTCGATGACGGTGCGTCCAAGGCTCAAGAAGCAACCCGCGACTATGTCCTCAAGGCCGAAGGTGGAGAAGGCGTGGCGCCCCTGGTCAACGCCTTTGGCGGCAAGATCACCACCTATCGGCGGCTGGCGGAATCCATGCTGGAGAAGATCGAAGGTTTTCTCGGCAAGCGTGGCGAGCCATGGACTGCAAAAGGAACCTTGCCGGGCGGTGATTTCCCGGCAACCGGCTACGAGGCCGAGGTGGCGAAGCTCACGAAGGCGTTTCCGTTTCTTGATGCGCGCATGGCGAAACGGCTTGTCCGGCTTTACGGAACGCGCGCGCACATTTTGCTCGGACTTGCCAAGTCGAAAGCCGATCTCGGCCAGGATTTTGGTGCGGACCTCTATGAGGCCGAGGTACGCTACCTTGCCGAAAACGAATGGGCGCAGACGGCGGAAGACATTCTCTGGCGCAGGACGAAGCGCGGCCTGCATTTCGATCGCGAGCAGACCGCCCAACTGGAAGCATTTCTGCGCCGCATCAGCGGCCCGCACATAGCCGCCGCTGAATAGCGCGGCATAGGGAGGAAACCGAATGCTGGAACTGCGGAACGTCTCGAAGGTCGTGGGTGCGGCAACGCACATCGACGACGTGTCGTTGACGCTGCAGCACGGTTCCCTCAACGTGCTTCTGGGACCGACGCTGTCCGGCAAGACGAGCCTGATGCGCTTGATGGCTGGGCTCGACCGGCCAACGTCCGGCAGCGTCTGGTTCGACGGCAAGGACGTCACTGGCGTACCGGTGCAGAAGCGCAACGTCGCCATGGTCTACCAGCAGTTCATCAACTATCCGGCAATGACCGTTTACGACAACATCGCCTCGCCGCTGCGTGTCGCCGGCATCGAACAGGCCAGGATCGATCGCGAGGTGCGGCAGGCGGCGGACCTCCTCAAACTGACGCCTTATCTGGAACGCACGCCGCTCAACCTCTCCGGCGGCCAGCAGCAGCGTACCGCGCTTGCCCGCGCCATCGTCAAGAACGCCAGTCTCGTACTGCTCGACGAGCCGCTCGCCAATCTCGACTACAAGCTGCGCGAGGAACTGCGCGCCGAATTGCCGAGGATTTTTGCCGAGGCAGGCACCATCTTCGTCTATGCCACGACGGAGCCACACGAGGCGCTGCTGCTTGGTGGCAACACCGCGACCCTGTCGGAAGGCAGGGTCACTCAATTCGGTTCGACCATCGAGGTTTTCCGCAAGCCGAACGACCTGATCACGGCACGGACTTTCGCCGACCCGCCACTCAACACGATCGTCCTGCGCAAGGCCGGCGCGAAGTTCCTGCTCGACGGCGGGGTGAGCATTCCGGTTCCCACGGATCTGGTCGGTATCGCTGACGCCAGCTACACGATCGGTTTCCAGCCACATCACCTTTCGCTGGAGCGGCCGAATGAAGCGGCGGTGCCGGTACGTGCCAAGGTATCGATCACCGAGATCACCGGTTCGGAAAGCTTCGTCCATCTCGATTTCGCGGACGCGCGCTGGGTGATGCTATCCCATGGCATTCTCGACCTCGCCACCGACGAGGAAATCGAGGTGTTCATCGATCCCCGCCACATCATGGTGTTCGACGCATCCGGCCGTTCGGTCGGCCTGGCACAGCTGGCAGCGTGAGGTTCTGGACATGGCACGCATCGATCTCGATCACATCCGCCATTCCTACCTGCCGAACCCGCAGAAGGAGACGGATTTCGCGCTCAAGGAAGTGCACCACACCTTCCAGGAGGGCGGTGCCTATGCGCTGCTTGGCCCATCCGGTTGCGGCAAGACCACGCTGTTGAATATCATCTCCGGCCTGCTGCACCCGTCGCACGGCAAGCTGCTGTTCAACGGGCACGATGTTACCAACCTGTCGACGCAGGAGCGCAACATCGCGCAGGTTTTCCAGTTTCCGGTCATCTACGACACCATGACGGTCTACGACAATCTGGCCTTCCCGCTGCGCAACCGCGGTGTGCCGGAGGCCGATGTCGACCGCAAGGTGCGCGAGACACTCGACATGATCGACCTCGCCGACTGGGCCAAACGCAAGGCGAGGGGGCTGACAGCCGACCAGAAACAGAAGATTTCGCTCGGGCGTGGTCTGGTGCGCTCCGATGTCAATGCGATCCTGTTCGATGAGCCGCTGACCGTCATCGACCCGCACATGAAATGGGTGCTGCGTTCGCAGCTCAAGCAGCTTCACCGTCGTTTCGGCTACACCATGGTCTACGTCACGCACGACCAGACCGAGGCGCTTACCTTCGCTGACCAGGTGGTGGTGATGTATGACGGCGGCATCGTACAGATCGGCACGCCGGCTGAACTCTTCGAGCGGCCGAAACACACCTTCGTCGGCTATTTCATCGGCTCGCCAGGCATGAACGTGCTGCCGGTCGAGGTAGACGGCAAGACAGCCAAATTGGGATCGTTGGCCATCGTGCTTCCGGGAACGCCGGAGAAGACCGGCGACTCGATGGAGCTCGGGATCAGGCCCGAATATGTGCGGCTCGGTCGCGTCGGCATTGGCGTATCGATCAGCAAGGTCGAGGACGTCGGCCGCCACAAAGTTGTCCGCGCCAAACTCGAGGGCCGGGAAATCGCGGCGATCGTCGGCGAAGACGAGGAAATTCCCGCTGAGCCGAAACTGCGTTTCGAACCGGCAGGCATCAATGTCTATGCCGATTCCTGGCGCGTCGAGATGAGGGCCTGACCATGGAGAGAACCTGGAACAACAAGGCCTGGTTTCTCGTCCTGCCGGTGCTGGTGCTGGTGGCCTTTTCTGCCGTTATCCCGTTGATGACTGTGGTCGACTATTCGGTCCAGGACACATTCGGCAACAACCAGTTCTTCTGGGCTGGCACGGAATGGTTCGAGGAACTGCTTTCCTCGTCCCGCTTCTGGCAGGCGATGGGCCGCAATCTGGTGTTTTCGGCCATCATCCTCGCCATCGAGGTGCCGCTCGGCATCCTGATCGCGCTCAATATGCCGAAGAAAGGTTGGGGCGTGCCGGTGTGCCTTGTGCTGATGGCGCTGCCGCTGCTCATCCCATGGAATGTTGTGGGCACGATCTGGCAGGTGTTCGGGCGCAACGATATCGGCCTGTTCGGCTATTACCTGAACAAGCTCGGCTTCGACTACAATTATGTGCAGGATCCGCTCGACGCCTGGTTCACCGTCATTCTCATGGATGTCTGGCACTGGACGAGCCTGGTGGTGCTGCTGTGCTATGCTGGCCTCGTCTCGATCCCGGATGCCTTCTACCAGGCTGCGAAAATCGACGGCGCCTCGCGCTGGGCCGTGTTTCGCTACATCCAGCTGCCGAAGATGCAGCGCGTGCTGCTGATTGCCGTCCTGCTGCGCTTCATGGACTCGTTCATGATCTACACCGAGCCCTTCGTCGTCACCGGCGGCGGCCCCGGCAACTCGACCACTTTCCTGTCCATCGATCTCGTCAAGTTGGCGCTCGGCCAGTTCGATCTTGGCCCGGCCGCCGCAATGTCGCTGGTCTACTTCCTGATCATCCTGCTGCTGTCATGGGTGTTCTACACCGTCATGACCAACTACGACGCGGAGCGCTGATATGACGGGCGCGAACGAACGGACAGGCTCGGTGGAAACGGCGATCGCCGCCGGTTCGCTGGCCAGTGGCCTCTCTCAGGAGCAGCTCGCGCGGCGCATGCGCAAGCGCGGCGAAGAATCGAAATTCTGGTGGGTCGTACCCACCCTGTACATCCTCTTCCTGCTTCTGCCGATCTACTGGCTCGTCAATATGAGCTTCAAGACCAACACCGAGATCGTGTCGGGCCTGACGCTCTATCCGCATGAACCGACACTGCGAAACTATCGGATCATCTTCACGGATCCGTCGTGGTACATGGGTTACGTCAATTCCATCACCTATGTCGTTATGAACATGGTGATTTCGATCGCTGTGGCGTTACCGGCGGCCTATGCCTTCTCGCGCTATCGCTTCCTTGGCGACAAGCATCTGTTCTTCTGGCTGCTCACCAACCGCATGGCGCCGCCCGCAGTGTTCGCGCTGCCTTTCTTCCAGCTTTATTCCGCCTTCGGCCTGATCGACACACACATCGCGGTGGCATTGGCGCACTGCCTGTTCAACGTACCGCTGGCGGTGTGGATCCTGGAAGGCTTCATGTCGGGCGTGCCGAAGGAGATCGACGAGACCGCCTATGTCGACGGCTATTCGTTCCCGCGCTTCTTCTTCAAGATATTCATGCCGTTGATCGCGAGCGGCATCGGCGTGGCGGCGTTCTTCTGCTTCATGTTCTCGTGGGTGGAGCTGCTGATTGCCCGTACGCTGACCACCACGGACGCGAAGCCGATCGCTGCCGTCATGACGCGAACCGTCTCGGCTTCCGGCATGGACTGGGGGCTGCTTGCCGCAGCCGGCGTGCTGACGGTGATCCCCGGCGCCGTCGTGATCTGGTTCGTCCGCAACTACATCGCCAAGGGCTTTGCCCTGGGGAGGGTATGATGGCTGTCTCTCGAAACTGGATCGTTCCCTTCCTCGCGGTGGTGGCTGTTTATCTTGCCGCCGCCGGGCTGCTGGCCGCCTTCGTTCCGGTCCAGGATGGCGTGCGCGCCTGGGGCGCGCCACTGATCGCCGGCGGCTGGATGGCCTGGACCTTCCCGACTGCCATGTTCTTCCTGACTATTTTCGGCATCCTGTCGCTGATGGCGGTGTGGGAATATGCGGTGCCAGGTGGCAATCCACGCGTTGGCGTGCTGCGCTTCGAGACGACGCGCGGCGATCGTCTCTTCGTTTCGCTGCTCGGCAGCGCCTTCATCCATCTCGCTTGGCTGGGTCTTGTCGGGGCCAGCCTGTGGTGGGCTCTCGCTCTCTCCGTTGTCTACGCAATAGCGGTGTTCCGCTACGTATAGAGGGAGAAAACTGTCGGGGAGGTGGCGATCCGGCCGCCGATCCGGATCATATTAAAAACTGATTTTGGAGGAGACCTATGCGACGGCAATTTCTGATATCGACCACCGCGCTTGCCCTGCTTGCTGGCATGGGCAACGCCTACGCTGGCATGGATGAGGCGAAAGCCTTCCTGGACAAGGAAATAGGCGACGTGTCGACGCTTTCGCGCGCCGACCAGGAAAAGGAAATGCAGTGGTTCATCGACGCCGCCAAGCCGTTCGCCGGCATGGAGATCAAGGTGGTGTCGGAAACCATCACCACGCACTCCTATGAATCGGAAGTGCTGGCGCCGGCCTTTTCGGCGATCACCGGCATCAAGCTGACGCACGACCTGATCCAGGAAGGCGACGTTGTCGAAAAGATCCAGACCCAGATGCAGACGGGTCAGAACCTTTACGATGGCTGGGTCAACGATTCCGACCTGATCGGCACGCATTGGCGTTACAAGCAGGTGCGCAACCTGACCGACTGGATGGCGAACGAAGGCAAGGATGTCACCAATCCGAACCTCGACCTCGCCGACTTCATCGGCACGTCGTTCACCTCGGCCCCAGACAAGAAGCTTTATCAGTTGCCTGACCAGCAGTTCGCGAACCTCTACTGGTTCCGCTACGACTGGTTCAACGACGAGAAGAACAAGGCCGATTTCAAGGCGAAGTATGGTTACGACCTCGGCGTGCCGGTCAATTGGTCGGCTTATGAAGATATCGCCGAGTTCTTCACCGGTCGCGAGGTCGAGGGCAAGAAGGTCTTCGGCCATATGGACTACGGCAAGAAGGACCCGTCGCTGGGCTGGCGCTTCACCGACGCATGGCTGTCCATGGCCGGCAACGGCGACAAGGGCATCCCGAACGGCCTGCCCGTTGACGAATGGGGCATCAAGGTCAACGAAAAGTCGCAGCCTGTCGGTTCCTGCGTGGCGCGCGGCGGCGACACCAACGGCCCGGCCTCGGTCTATGCCATCCAGAAATATCTGGACTGGCTGAAGGCCTATGCTCCGGCTGAAGCCCAGGGCATGACCTTCTCCGAAAGTGGCCCGGTTCCGGCGCAGGGCAACATCGCCCAGCAGATGTTCTGGTACACCGCCTTTACCGCCGACATGGTCAAGGACGGCCTGCCGGTGGTGAATGCCGACGGCACGCCGAAGTGGCGCATGGCGCCGAGCCCGCATGGCGTCTACTGGAAGGACGGCATGAAGCTCGGCTACCAGGACGTCGGTTCCTGGACGCTGATGAAGTCGACGCCGGATGATCGCGCCAAGGCCGCCTGGCTTTATGCGCAGTTCGTCACCTCGAAGACGATCGACGTGAAGAAGAGCCATGTCGGTCTCACCTTCATCCGCGAGAGCACGATCCACCACAAGAGCTTCACGGACCGTGCGCCGAAGCTCGGCGGTCTGATCGAGTTCTACCGTTCGCCGGCCCGCGTGCAGTGGTCGCCGACGGGCACCAATGTGCCGGACTATCCGAAGCTGGCACAGTTGTGGTGGCAGGCAATCGGCGATGCATCTTCCGGTGCCAAGACCGCGCAGGAAGCGATGGATTCGCTGTGCGCCGAGCAGGAGAAGGTGATGGGCCGTCTCGAGAAGGCCGGCGTGCAGGGTGAGATCGGTCCCAAACTCGCCGAAGAGCACGATCTCGAATACTGGAACAAGGATGCCGTCTCGAAGGGCAACCTTGCACCGCAGCTCAAGATCGAGCCCGAGAAGGACAAGCCGATCACCATCAACTACGACGAACTGGTGAAGAGCTGGCAGAAGTAACATGGTGCGGGCCAGGGCCCGCATCCAGAATTGGGGGAGGCGGCGTTATGCCGTCTCCCTTCTCGTATCGCAAAGAGGGGAAAAGATGACAGGCTTCGTGTTAGCGATCGACCAGGGCACGACATCCTCGCGTGCGATCCTGTTCGACGGCGCCATGAAGGTTGCCGGAGTTGGCCAGCAGGAATTCACCCAGCATTTTCCGGCATCAGGTTGGGTCGAGCATGATCCCGAAGAGATCTGGGCAAGCGTCGTCCATACCGTCAAGGCAGCGCTGAAGAAGGCGAGCTGCAAGGCCTCAGACGTTGCTGCGATCGGCATCACAAACCAGCGCGAGACAGTCGTCATCTGGGACAAGGCCACCGGCAAGCCGATCCACAATGCCATCGTATGGCAGGACCGCCGCACTGCACCGCTTTGCGCCAAGCTGCGCAAGCAGGGCCTGGAGCCGAAATTCACCAAGAAGACCGGTCTGCTGCTCGATCCCTATTTTTCCGGAACCAAGATTGCCTGGATGCTGGACAAGGTGAAAGGTGCGAGGAAGCGCGCCGAACGTGGCGAGCTGCTGGCCGGAACCATCGACAGTTTCCTGATCTGGCGCCTGACTGGCGGCAAGGTGCACGCCACCGATGCCACCAACGCTTCGCGCACGCTGGTCTACAACATCGCCACCAATGCATGGGACGATGAGCTGCTGCGCATCCTGGACATCCCGGCGCAATTGCTGCCGCAGGTGAAAGACTGCGCCGATGATTTTGGCGTAACGGAGAAAAATCTGTTCGGCGCCGAAATCAAGATTCTCGGCGTTGCGGGCGACCAGCAGGCAGCCACGATCGGACAAGCCTGCTTCGAGCCGGGCATGATGAAATCCACCTATGGAACGGGCTGTTTTGCGCTGCTCAACACCGGTGCCGACATCGTGCGCTCGAAGAACCGGCTGCTGACAACCATTGCGTACCGCCTGAACGGCAGGACCACCTATGCGCTGGAGGGCTCGATCTTCGTCGCGGGTGCGGCTGTGCAATGGCTGCGCGACGGCATCAAGGTGATCGGCAAGGCTGAACACAGCGGCGAACTTGCTGCGCACGCCGACGACGCGCAGAACGTCTATCTGGTGCCGGCCTTCGTCGGACTTGGTGCGCCGCATTGGGATGCCGACGCGCGTGGCGCCATTTACGGGCTGACGCGCAATTCCGGCCCGGCGGAATTCGCCCGCGCTGCGCTGGAATCAGTTGCCTTTCAGACGCGCGACCTGCTCGATGCGATGAAGAAGGACTGGAAGAGGAGCAACGGCAAGACGGTGCTGCGGGTCGATGGCGGCATGGTGGCCTCTGCCTGGACCATGCAGCGACTGGCCGACGTGCTGGACGCGCCGGTTGATCGCCCAACGATTCTGGAGACAACCGCGCTCGGTGCTGCCTGGCTGGCTGGTTCGAAGGCCGGGGTCTGGCCAAAGATGAAGGACTTCGCCAAGGCCTGGTCGCTCGACCGCCGCTTCACGCCCCAGATGGACGACAAGCTGCGTGCCGCGAAACTCAAGGGCTGGCACGATGCGGTGAAGCGGACGCTGACGACGTAATTTGCCGGTTCGGACCTCGTATACGCCGGGAATAAGCCGGTTGTTTGCAACGGTTTGGAAATCGGCTTTTTTACGGTTGACCATGGGGGGCACTCTCCCTATGTTCCGCCCACTTTTCAGGCGGGCCGATATTTGGAAACGCGATCGGCAATGCCGGCGTCGTTCCAGGACGAAACGCCAGGATGGGCCGGTAGCTCAGCGGTAGAGCACGTGACTTTTAATCATGTGGTCGAGGGTTCGATCCCCTCCCGGCTCACCATCCTAACCAGCTGAAAATTTTACATTGTTCTAAACTAGAGGGCTGTTACGCTGTGCAAAACGTGCGTGGCCCAATTGCCTGTTTCGATGCCCGCAGCACAGTGGGCCCATCATGGCGGCGGAGTTGGATACAGTCCTTTTCGAAATGGCGGTGCGGGCTGCCGGCGCGCTGCCGACCAGTTTTTCGGAAAAAGTGACGGATATCGCCACGCGTACGGCGGGGCTGCTGGCTTTCGACGTCCGGGTCGAAGGGGATTACCGCTTCCAGCGTATCGCAGGTATCCGGTATGACGGCGATATCGGCATCCTGGCGTTGACGAAGAACGGCCAATCCGTGGACAGCTGCCGGGTCAACGGTGCGCTGGCAAGCTTTATCGAGCCGCTGGAGAGCTGGAATGGCCTGTCCCTGCAGGCACAGGCGCAGACCGATATCCTTGGCCATACCAGTCTGCTGGTTGCTGCGCTGAGGAATGCCGGCAACCTGCCCAACCGGTCGACCGATTGAGCTGCGGCGCGCTGTGTCAGGCGTTGTTGGCGGCCATCAGGCCGGCTGCCAGATCAGCCTTCAGGTCCTCGACATCCTCCAATCCGATCTGCAAGCGGATCAGTGGGCCTTCGTAGGGGCCGTTGGCGATCGTGCGGTCGCCTAGGAAGACCGGCACGGCAAGGCTTTCGTAGCCACCCCAGGAATAGCCGAGGCCGAAGATCTTGAGTGCATCCAGGAAAGCGTGCGCCTGTTTCTGGCCGCCGCTGGCGAGCACGATGGAAAAGACGCCGCTGGCGCCGCTGAAGTCGCGCTTCCACAGCGCGTGATCGGGATGGCTCGGCAAAGCCGGGTGGAGCACGCGAGCGACACCAGGCTGCGTTTCCAGCCAGCTGGCGATCTCCAAAGCGTTCTTGCCGTGATGCTCCAGCCGGACCCCCATCGTGCGCAGCCCGCGCAGAACCTGATAGACGTCGTTGGGGCCAGCGCAGCAGCCTAGCGCATCGAAGCCGCCGAGCAATTTCGGCCAACAGGCCTCATTGGCCGAAACAGTGCCCAGCAGCACGTCCGAATGGCCGCCGGGATATTTGGTGGCGGCATGGATGGAGATATCGACACCGTGATCGAGGGGACGAAGATACAGCGGCGTCGCCCAGGTGTTGTCCATCATGACCACTGCGCCGATGGCGTGCGCTGCCTTGGCGATCGCCGGGATGTCCTGGACTTCATACGTGTTCGATGCAGGCGATTCAGTGAACACGATCCTGGTATTTGGTCGGAACAGGGTCTTGATGTCGGCGCCGATGCGCGGTTCGTAATATTCTACATCGACGCCCATGCGCTTCAGCATGGTGTCGCAGAAATGCCGGGTCGGCCGGTAGATGCTGTCGACCACCAGGATGTGGTCGCCGGCGGAGGCGAATGCGAGCAGCGGCACGGTCACCGCTGCCAGGCCCGACGGCACGATGATGGTGCCGACCGAGCCCTCGAGTTCATCGATGGCGGCAGCCAGCGCGTCCGACGTGGGCGTCCCATGTGTGCCATACGTGTATTTCTGGCTGCGCGAGTTCATGGTGGCGGCATCGGGGTAGAGAACGGTGGAGGCATGCACCACCGGCGGATTGACGAAGCCGAAGAAATCACGCGGGTCGTTGCCGCCATGGGCGAGCCGCGTGTTGATGCCCCAATTGCCGTTGTTTTTTGCCATGATCCTGCTGCCTGCTGAGGTTGCGAAGGGATAGAGCGGGCAGGGCGACTGCGCAACCACCGGGTGGTTGCCAGCATCGCGCTTCAGGTGGACCAGCAGGGTGAAACTAGCTCTGCTTTTTGAGCAATTTTGAGTTGAATTTCGTCGATCCGCCGAACAGCGCACCAACTGCCGACGCATGTTTGTTCGAGCGTCGATATTATTTGCCTGTTGGTTGCCACGGTTCGGTCATTTTTCTTGACCTCACGGGAATTATCGCCTTCGATGCTCTTCGTGAACGGGAACAGCTCATGCGTCGGCTAGAGAGAGCCGCGTTCCGGAAGTGGGCCGGAATGGCTGCTGGGGTTCGCACAAAAAATCGGGCAATGCGCCCAAACAACCGAAAAGGGTCTGAGGGTTATGAAACACATTGCAATCGGCATTCTGGCGGCGGCGACCATGGGTCTGATGGCGTCCGCTGCTACGGCCGCAAGCACTTTGGAGGCCGTCAAGGCCAAGGGGTTTGTCCAGTGCGGCGTCAACACCGGTCTCTCTGGCTTCTCGTCGCCGGATGACAAGGGTGAATGGAAGGGCCTGGACGCCGATTTCTGCCGCGCGGTTGCAGCCGCCGTTTTCGGTGATGGCACCAAGGTCAAGTTCACGCCGCTGTCGGCCAAGGAGCGTTTCACCGCCCTGCAGTCGGGCGAGATCGATCTCCTGTCGCGCAACACAACCTGGACGATCAACCGCGACACCGCGCTTGGTCTGAACTTCGCCGGCGTCACCTATTATGACGGTCAGGGCTTCATGGTGAATGCCAAGAAGCTGCCGGGCGTCAATTCGGCACTCCAGCTTTCGGGCGCGGCGGTCTGCGTGCAATCGGGCACGACCACCGAGCTCAACCTTGCCGACTACTTCAAGGCAAACAAGATGGAGTACAATCCGGTCGTCTTCGAGAAGGTCGAGGAAGCCAATGCGGCTTATGATTCAGGCCGTTGCGACGCCTATACGACCGACCAGTCGGGCCTCTACGGCATTCGCTTGACACTGTCGTCGCCGGGCGACCACGTCGTTCTGCCGGAGATCATCTCCAAGGAGCCGCTCGGGCCGGCCGTGCGCCAGGGTGACGACCAGTGGTACCACATCGTGAAGTGGACCTACTTCGCCCTCCTGCAGGCGGAAGAGCTCGGCATCACCCAGGCCAATGTCGACGAGCTGAAGGCTTCGGGTGGTCCTGAAGTGAAGCGCGTGCTCGGCCAGGAAGCCGACACCAAGCTCGGCACCGATCTCGGCGTCACCAACGACTGGGTCGTCAACATCGTCAAGTCCGTGGGCAACTACGGTGAAATGTTCGAGCGCAATGTCGGTGCCGGCAGCCCGCTCAAGATCGCACGTGGCCTGAATGGCCTCTGGACGAAGGGCGGCCTGCAATACGCTCCGCCGATCCGCTGATCGAGAATACCGTCAGGGAGGTGGCTTGCTGCCTCCCTGTTTCTCATTCAGGGGATTGACCCATGGCATCGCAGGAAGTTCTTCGCGAGGAGCCCACTCGCGGCTCCTTGATCAATGACCCGAGAGTCCGCAGCATCTTCATCCAGGTCGTCGCCGCCCTGGCGCTGGTCTTGTGCATCTGGTGGATCGTCGGCAATACCATAGACAATCTGCAACGCTTGCACATTGCCTCTGGCTTTGCCTTTCTCAAGGGACGCGCCGGCTTCGATATTGCTGACAGCGCCATCGCTTATTCATCGGACAACACCTATGGCCGCGCCATCCTTGTCGGCTTGATCAATACCGCTATCGTGGCTCTTGCCGGCATCGTCACGGCAACGATCATCGGTTTCATGGTCGGTATCGGCCGGCTCTCCAACAACTGGCTGATCCGCAAGATCTGCACGGTCTATGTCGAGGTGTTTCGCAACATTCCGCCGTTGCTGGTCATTTTCTTCTGGTATTTCGGCGTGCTGTCGGTGCTGCCGTTGCCGCGCGACAGCATTGGGTTGCCGTTCGGCTCATTCCTCAACAGTCGCGGTTTCTATTTCCCGCGCGCCGTTTGGGGCGAGGGCTCGTGGTTGATCTTCCTGGCCCTTGTCCTGGCGATTGCGATGTCGTGGTTCGTCGCTCGCAAGGCGCGCCAGAGGCAAATGGCGACCGGCCAGCAGTTTCCGGTGTTCTGGACATCGGTGGCACTGATCGTCGGATTGCCGTTGCTCGCCTATATCGTTAGCGGCTTTCCGCTGACCTTCGATCTGCCAAAGAAATCGACGTTCAACCTGACCGGCGGGTTCCAGGTGAAGCCTGAGTTCCTGTCGCTCTATCTTGCGCTATCGTTCTACACTGCCGCCTTCATCGCGGAGATCGTGCGCGCTGGTGTTCGCGGCGTGAGTCACGGGCAGACCGAGGCTGCAGGCGCGCTAGGACTGAGATCGGGACCGATCCTTCGCCTTGTCGTCGTTCCGCAGGCGATGCGCATCGTCATTCCGCCCTTGACCAGCCAGTATCTCAACCTGACCAAGAATTCTTCGCTGGCCATCGCGATCGGCTATCCGGACCTGACAGCCATCGCTGGAACGGTGCTGAACCAGACCGGCCAGGCGATCGAACCCGTGTTGATCATGATGGCGGTCTATCTCGGGCTCAGCCTGTTGACGTCGGCCATTATGAACGTGGTCAATGCCAAGATGGCGCTGGTGGAGAGGTAAGGTCATGACACAGACTGATCTTTCCTGGGTTCGTACCGAGATGGCGCAGGCAATGCCTGCGCCAGCCGGAGAGCGAGGGCTGGTTGCCTGGGTTCGCAAGAACCTTTTTGCCTCGGTTGGCGATACCATCCTGACCCTCCTGGGGTTGTTGCTGGTTGCCATGATCCTGCCATCGATCATCAATTGGGCGTTCGTCCAGGCTCAATGGACGGGGCCTGATCGAACGGTCTGCGCAACCGTGGCACAGGGCGGTATCCAGCCAGATGGCTGGTCTGGTGCGTGCTGGGCCTTCGTCAATGCCAAATTCGGCCAGTTCATGTTCGGGCGCTATCCGCTCGAGGAGCGTTGGCGTCCGATCCTGGTCGCCGTTCTGTTCGTAGCACTGCTGGCGCCGCTCTTGATTCCGCGTGCCCCGCATAAAGGGCTCAATGCGGTGCTGTTCTTCCTGGCGCTGCCGATCGTCGCGTTCATCCTGCTGGTCGGCGGCATGTTCGGCCTGCCACATGTCGAAACGCCGTTGTGGGGCGGCCTGCTGGTGACGCTGACGCTGTCTTTCGTCGGTATCGTCGTCTCGCTGCCGCTCGGCATCCTGCTGGCACTCGGCCGACGCTCGAAGATGCCGGTCGTCAAGATGATCTGCATCGTCTTCATCGAGACGATCCGTGGCATCCCGCTGATCACGGTGCTGTTCATGGCGAGCGTGATGCTGCCGCTGTTCCTGCCAGCGGGGGTCACCTTCGACAAGTTCCTGCGCGCACTGATCGGCGTCTCGCTGTTTGCCGCAGCCTATATGGCGGAAGTGGTGCGCGGCGGTCTGCAGGCTATCCCGAAGGGACAGTACGAGGGCGCCGATTCGCTGGGGCTCAGCTACTGGCAGAAGATGTACTTCATCGTGCTGCCGCAGGCGCTGAAGCTGGTCATCCCGGGCATCGTCAACACCTTCATCGGCATGTTCAAGGACACCAGCCTCGTCTACATCATCTCGATGTTCGACCTGCTGGCGATCGTGCGCCAGAACTTCTCCGACGCCTCGTGGGCATCGCCGCAGACACCGGCGTCAGGGCTTATTTTCGCGGCGGCGGTATTCTGGCTGTTCTGCTTCGGCATGTCCCGCTATTCTATGTTCATGGAACGCCGGCTAGACACCGGCCACAAGCGCTGACCGGCAACGATCGGCGCCAGAATCAAGCAAGGGGAAATCGGCTTATGGCCTTAGAGAATGCAGTCAGCGCGGAAGAGCTGAGCGTCAACACCAAGAAGATGCATATTTCGGACACCGACGTGGCGATCGAAATCGTCGGCATGCACAAGTGGTACGGCGAGTTCCATGTGCTGAAGGACATCAACTTGAAGGTGATGCGCGGCGAGCGCATCGTCATCTGTGGTCCTTCGGGCTCGGGCAAGTCGACCATGATCCGCTGCATCAACCGGCTGGAAGAGCACCAGAAGGGCAAGATCATTGTCGATGGCAAGGAACTGACCAACGACCTGAAGAAGATCGATGAGGTGCGCCGCGAGGTCGGCATGGTGTTCCAGCACTTCAACCTGTTCCCGCACCTGACCATTCTGGAGAACTGCACGCTGGCACCGATCTGGGTGCGCAAGATCCCGAAGAAGCAGGCCGAAGAGACCGCCATGCACTTCCTGAAGCGCGTCAAGATCCCCGAGCAGGCGCATAAATATCCGGGCCAGCTGTCGGGTGGCCAGCAGCAGCGCGTGGCGATCGCACGTTCGCTGTGCATGAACCCGCGCATCATGCTGTTCGATGAGCCGACCTCGGCGCTCGATCCGGAAATGATCAAGGAAGTGCTGGAGACGATGGTCGGTCTTGCCGAAGAGGGCATGACGATGCTGTGCGTGACCCATGAGATGGGCTTCGCGCGCAAGGTCGCCAACCGCGTCATCTTCATGGATCAGGGCCAGATCGTGGAAGAGAACACGCCGGTCGAGTTCTTCGATCATCCGCGCCACGAACGCACCAAGCTGTTCCTGAGCCAGATCCTGCATTGATCGTGCTGCGGTAGCTCGACAAGGCCCCGTCGCAAGGCGGGGCCTTTTGCTTGGCGGTTAGAAGGCCTTCCCATGCCAAATGGCTTCAAGGCGACGATGAGATGAGACGAGGCTTCCGCTTCGTTCTTCGTATCCTGGCTCTGGCGGCTGTCGTCGCAGCACTCGGTACGCTCATTCCGCGACCTCTTTGGCCCGCGGTTACGGGCGAAGGTCCGACCACGCGCAGGATCTATGTCATCAGCAACCCGATCCACACGGACATTGCCATCCCGGTCGATGCCGCGGTTCTGGAACGGTTTCGCTTCCTGTCGGAAGACGGCATTGCGACAAATGGAGAAGGGGTGCGGTACCTAATTTTCGGCTGGGGCGGCCGGGCTTTTTATCTCGAAACACCGACCTGGTCACAACTGAAGCCGATCCCGGTGTTCAAAGCCCTGACAGTGGATGCCGCCGCGATGCATATTGATGTCGCAGGGCCAATTCCCGAGGCACACCCGGCGGTCGCCGGCTATGGCCTCAGCGAGGCTCGGTTCGCTGCACTGCTTGATTTCATTGCCGCGAGCTTCACCCGCGATGCCGATCGGCCAAAGTTCATTCCGGGTGCCGGCTATTCCACCAGTGATGGCTTTTACGAAGCCGAAGGCGCCTTCAACGTGTTTGTCGGCTGCAATACCTGGACGGCGAGGGCTTTGCGGGTGGCCGGCCTGAGGACAGGGTGGTGGAACCCTCTGCCCTGGTCACTGAACCTGTCGATGCAACTCTACAATAGCGATGAGCTCCGGCCAGCACGCCAGTGAGACGGGCGGCCGTCAGGCCAGGGGTTCCGCGCCGGTGCTTGGCACGCGCCAGCCATAGAGCCAGTCGAGATCGGCAGCGAGGCGCTGCGAGGGGCGCAGCGCCAGAACGAGATTGCGCGCCAGCGCCACCGGGCCGACCGCATGCCAGGCCAGGTGGTTGAGCGCGCCGCGTCGCGCCACCTTGGCCACGCGCGGCTTGCGCTGTTGTTCCCAGTTCCTCAGCGCATGGGTGACGTTGGCCGGGGTTTCAGCGAGGCAAGCAGCGAGCGTCGCGGCGTCCTCGATCGCCATGCCTGCACCTTGCGCGGCAAAAGGCGTCATGGCGTGCGCCGCATCGCCGATCAGGGCGACACCTTGCGGCAGTGTCCATGCCGGTTTCTGGTCGACGGCATGCAACGGCCACGCCAACCAGGCACCCGCTTCTGTTATCAGCCTCGTCAGGGCAGGGGCTGCGCCCCGGAGCGCCTTGGTCAGGATTATCGGATCGGTATGGCCGGACCAGCTTTCGGCGATACGCTCACCCTTGGTGAAAGCGACGAGGTTGATGGCTGCACCTGCGCTGACCGGATAGGCGATCAGGTGAAAACCGGAATGCAGGAAGGCGGTGACACAGCCCGCAGCGCCGATGGAGGCAAAGGTCTTGCCCGCGGCGCTGTCCGCCGCAACGGTGACACGCCAGGCGAGCTCGCCCGTGAAACGGCTCTTGCCGGCAAGGCCAGGCAGTTCCCTGACCTTCGACCAGACACCGTCCGCACCGATCATAAGCGAGCCGACTGGCTCGCACAGTATGCCGTCGCGTTCGAAGGTGCCGACAACGCTATCCGTGTCGATGCCGATGCGCGTAAGGCGCGCGCCGGTAAGGAGCCGAATGCCCGTCGTTTCGGCCATTCGCGCAACCAGCGCTGCCTGGACATCAGCGCGATGAGCGGTGAGATAGGGGGACTGCCAGCGTTGTTCGGCAAACGCTCCGAGCGGTACGCGTGCGCGTTCCTTCAAACTGGCTGCGTCCTTGAGCACGACGGCCTCGGGCTGAACTGCCATCGGCAAAAGCCTTTCAAGAACGCCGAGGCTTGCCAGAATATGCGTTGCGTTGGGCGAGAGCTGGATGCCGGCGCCTACGGTTTCGATGCGAGCAGCCTGCTCGTAGACTTCGACTGCAAAACCACGTTGCGCGAACGCAAGCGCGGCTGTCAGCCCGGCGATGCCGCCGCCCGCGATCACCACAGGGCGGAATCGCGCATCCATTGTCATGATCAGTCGCGGAAGGGATCAGGCGGCGCGGTCGACGTAGAGGCTGCCAGCCGGAACCGTTTCGGTCGCCTTCAGCTTGGCTGAATAGCGGTAAAGGGTCGAGCAGTAAGGGCAGACCTTCTCGTCGTCACTGCCGAGGTCAAGGAAGACATGCGGATGATCGAAGGGCGGATTGGCTCCGACGCACATGAATTCGCGGACGCCGATTTCAATCGCCGGGTGACCCGCATCGTTCTGGAAATGGGGAATGGAACCGCCGGCCATCATCGTCTCCTTCAGCGCATACGACATGCGTTTGAAGCATATCCGTGTTCTTTGCAAGTTCGATGAAATGAAACTGTCGCAAAACCCTGTCACAGGATAAATTGAGCCGGTTAACCGGTGTGTGACTCGCTGGAGACAAAAGGCGGACATGAACGAGCTCAAGCCGGTCCAGGCCGATTTCATCAATGTCGAAACGGCAAGCGTCGATGGCGGCAATCCTGATCGCTTCGTCAATCGCGAATTTTCATGGCTGCAATTCAACCGCCGTGTGCTGGAAGAATCGCTCAATACGAACCATCCGTTGCTCGAACGTGTCCGTTTCCTGTCGATCTCGGCCGGCAATCTGGATGAGTTCTTCATGGTGCGCGTCGCCGGTCTCGCTGGCCAGGTGCGTGAAGGCATCGTGGCGAAAAGCCCGGACGGGCGTACGCCGGAGCAGCAGCTCGAACAGCTCCTGCGCGAAGTGGAGCGGCTTCAGGAAGACCAGCAGAAAAGCCTGTCGGCGCTGATGATCCTGCTCAACAAGGAAGGCATCGAGACGGTCGCCGGCGATGCGCTGACCAAGGACGAGCGCGCCTGGCTGGAGGAGCATTTCCAGGAACAGGTTTTCCCGGTGTTGACGCCACTGTCGATCGACCCGGCGCATCCGTTTCCGTTCATCCCCAATCTCGGCTTTTCCATCGCGCTGCAACTCCGGCACCGCAAGCATGGCGAGACGATGAGCGCGCTGCTGCGTCTGCCGCAGGCGTTGAAGCGTTACATCCGCCTGCCGGACCGCAAGGGCCATGTCCGCTTCATCCCGCTGGAGGCTGTGGTCGGCCTTTACATCGGCAAGCTTTTCCCGGGCTACGAGGTCACCGGTTCCGGCACGTTCCGCATCATCCGTGACAGCGATATCGAGGTCGAGGAAGAGTCCGAAGATCTCGTGCGGCTGTTCGAAACCGCGTTGAAGCGGCGGCGGCGTGGTTCGGTGATCCGCATCGAGTTCGACAATCTGATGCCGGAGGAATTGCGCGAATTCGTCGCGGGCGAACTCGGTGTCTCGTCGAGCCGCATCAGCGTTCTGACCGGACCGCTGGCGCTCAGCCAGATTTCCGAGATCGTCTCGGTAGCGCGCGACGATCTGAAGTTCGTGCCCTACAATCCACGTTTTCCCGAACGTATCCGCGAACATGGCGGCGATTGCTTTGCGGCTATCCGCGAGAAGGACATCGTCGTCCATCATCCGTACGAATCCTTCGACGTTGTGGTGCAGTTCCTGCGCCAGGCGGCGGCTGATCCGGAAGTCGTCGCGATCAAGCAGACGCTTTACCGTACCTCCAACGACAGCCCGATCGTGCGCGCGCTGGCTGATGCCGCAGAAGCCGGCAAGTCGGTGACCGCGCTGGTCGAATTGAAGGCGCGTTTCGACGAGGAAGCCAACATACGCTGGGCGCGCGATCTTGAGCGCGCCGGTGTGCAGGTCGTGTTTGGATTCCTGGAACTGAAGACCCATGCCAAGATGTCGCTTGTGGTGCGGCGCGAGGACGGGCGGCTGCGCAACTACGTGCACCTCGGCACCGGCAATTATCATCCGATCACGGCGCGCATCTATACCGATCTGTCTTTCTTCACCACGGATGCCCACATTGCGCGTGACGTGGCGCAGATTTTCAATTTCATCACCGGTTATGCCGAGCCCACCGGCGAGATGCGTCTGGCCTTGTCTCCTTACACGCTGCGCAGCCGTATCCTCGGTCACATCAAGGAGGAGATCGAACACGCACATAACGGCAAGCCGGCGCGCATCTGGATGAAGATGAACGCGTTGGTCGATCCGGCCATCATCGACGCGCTTTATGACGCCAGCCGGGCCGGCGTCGAGATCGACCTCGTCGTGCGTGGTATCTGTTGTCTCAGGCCTCAGGTTCCCGGGCTTTCCGAGAACATCCGGGTGAAGTCGATCGTCGGCCGCTTCCTCGAGCACAGCCGCATCTACTGTTTTGGCAACGGGCACGGGTTACCGTCGGACGAGGCTATCATGTACATCTCGTCGGCAGACCTGATGCCGCGTAATCTCGACCGCCGTGTTGAGTGCATGGTGCCGATCACCAATCCAACTGTGCATGAACAGATCCTTGGCCAGATCATGCTGGGCAACATCATGGACAACCAGCAAAGTTTCGAAGTATTGGCCGATGGCACCTCGCGGCGCCTTGTGCCCGATGAGGGCGAGGAACCGTTCAACGCGCAGGAATATTTCATGACCAATCCGAGCCTGTCGGGACGGGGCGATGCCTTGAAATCGCATGCGCCGAAGCGCATCGCGCAGTTCAAGCGTCGCAAGAAGGACACGACCGGCTGATGATGGCCGCTTCCCAGGGGAGGCTGCAGGATCGTCGCCCGCTGTCGATCATCGATATCGGCTCGAATTCGATCCGCCTCGTTATCTACGAGGGGCTGGCGCGTTCGCCGACAGTGCTGTTCAACGAGAAGATGCTGGCCGGCCTCGGTCGCGGCATCGTCTCCACGGGTAAGCTGGATCCGGAAGCCGTCACCCGCTCGATGGAGGAGTTCCGCCGTTTCCGTGCGCTGTCGGAACAGGCCGGCGCCGAACGCATGTATGTTCTGGCCACTGCCGCCGCCCGCGAAGCCGGCAACGGTCCAGACTTCATCCATCGCGCCGAACAGGTTCTCGGTACCGAAATCCACGTGTTGAGCGGCCGCCAGGAAGCCTACTATTCGGCGCTTGGCGTCATTTCCGGCTTCCACCCGGCCAATGGCATCGCGGGCGACCTTGGCGGTGGCAGCCTGGAGCTCATCGATATCAATGGCGAAGTGATCGGTGACGGTATCACATTGCCACTCGGTGGCCTTCGACTGCAGGACATGGCCAGGAATTCGCTCGCGCAGGCGACCCGCATTGCCAAGACGCAACTGGCCAAGGCCAAGCTGCTCAAGGGCGGCCAGGGCAGGGCCTTCTATGCCGTTGGCGGCACCTGGAGAAACCTGGCGCGCCTCCATATGGAGATGAACAACTATCCGCTCGGCGTGATGCATCACTACGAGATCGGCGTGGAAAGCGCGCTCGCCTTTCTCAGGCAGGTCGCCAAGGGGGACGTGGAAAAGGTCAAGGGCATCGAGGGCGTGTCGAAGAACCGCCGTTCGCTGTTGCCTTACGGCGCCGTTGTGCTGCAGGAAATCCTTGGCGCGATGCAGCCGTCGAAGATCGTGGTTTCGGCAATCGGCGTACGCGAAGGTTATCTTTATTCGCTGCTCGACGCGATTGAGCGCAAAGCCGATCCATTGATTTCGGCGGCTGAGGAGTTGGCGCGGCTGCGTTCGCGCTCGGTCACCCATGCGCACGAGCTGGTCGATTGGACTGGCAAATCGTTCGAGGCATTCGGCATCGACGAGACTGTCGACGAAGCGCGTTATCGCAGGGCGGCCTGCCTGCTTGCCGATATCGGTTGGCGGGCGCATCCTGAATATCGTGGCCGCCAGTCGCTCAACATCATTGCGCACGCTTCATTCATTGGTGTCGATCATCCAGGCCGCGCATTCTTGGCGCTGGCCAACGCCTACCGCCACGACGGCGTGTTCAACGAGAGCATCGCACCGGAGATCAAGGCGCTGGCGACGCCGCGCTATCTGGAACGGGCGCGGGTCCTGGCTGGCATGATGCGTGTCGTTTTCCTGCTCACGGCATCGATGCCGGGCGTTATGCCGCGTCTGCGCTGGGAAAGTCGTGGCAATGGCGCGCTCGCGCTGGTCATTCCAGCCGATCTTGCCGGCCTTTATGGCGAGCGTCCGGCTGGGCGCTTGGCACAGCTTGCCAAGATTACCAACCGCCGCCTCTTCCTGGCGGTGGATGGCGGCTCGAGCGTCAGCGCCAAGTAGGAACTCAACGTCTCCAACTATCGATGGAATAGGCGCCCGCGCCGGCGAGGGCGAGCACCAGGAGGCCGCCAGCGACGGCGATGTCCTTCATCAGCATCTGTGTGTGCAGGAAAGCGAGCGTCGGGTTGTCGCCCTGGCCGTAATGGCCAAGATAACCAGCTACGAGACAGAAGGCGGCAAGCAAGACCGCCGCGACACGCGTCTGGACGCCGATGAGGATGAGAAGTCCGGCGATTAACTCGAACAGGCCGACGCCCCACGCGGCAAACTCTGGCAAGGGTAGGCCAAGACCCGCAAAATAGCCTGCTGCGCCGCTGATGTTACCGAGCGTCTGGATGCCGGCCGGGATAAACAAAGCCGCCAGCAACAGGCGTGATAGAAGCAGCATAAGATTGACCGGCATGGTGTGCCTCTTGTCCGCAATCCCACGGATGCAGTCTACATCGCTTTCAGGTGGGGAGACACCGACAACGAAAAAGGGCGCGGAATTCATCCCCGCCCTTAGAGCGTTTCCGGTTTTAGGAAGCGCTCTAACTCTTTGTTTTTACGCAATTCCGGACGGAAAACCGCTACGCACTTTTCCTGGAATTACTCTAGGTTTCTTGTCTCGCCGATCGATCAGCCGCGACGACCGTCGATCGAATAGGCGCCGGCGCCAATCAGGGCGAGCAGCAGGAGGCCGCCGGTGATGGCGAGGTTCTTCTGCAGCATCAGCGGGTTGAGCTCCTGCGAGAAGTCGAGATGCGCAACGGCGGTGGCGCCCAGGGTGAAAATCGCGAGCACGATCGCAGCGATGCGGGTTTTGAAACCGACCAGCACGGCGAGGCCGCCGAGCAGTTCGACCAGACCGATCAGGACGGCGGTCGCGGTTGGCGCAGGCAGGCCGAGGCTGGCGAACCACCCAGCGGTGCCGGCAATGGCGGTCAGCTTGCCGTAGCCGGCGAGAATGAACAGGATGGACAGGAAAATGCGGCTGACGAGAATGACGCCCGAAGCATTTGACGTAACGCCGGATGTGGCGGATGAGTTGATGGACAATGTACCCTCCAAT
Organism: Mesorhizobium loti; assembly: GCF_002858745.1. GTDB lineage: Bacteria > Pseudomonadota > Alphaproteobacteria > Rhizobiales > Rhizobiaceae > Mesorhizobium > Mesorhizobium loti_F. Next base: position 56,638 of record NZ_PJRO01000006.1, read on the forward strand.
GGCAAGCGTCCCCCCAGGAACGCAATACTACCAAGGTAACGCAATTTCAGCGTTCACTAAAGCCAGCTGTCAGGCAACACATCGTTCACAGGTTCACGGTTGTGATGGGGCCATCAGCCCGGACGCGTCATGTCTTCCGGCTTCACCAGGCGGTCGAAATCAGCATCGCTGACATAACCGCCCCCAACCGCTTCTTCGCGTAGCGTGGTGCCGTTCTTGTGCGCAGTCTTGGCGATCTTGGCGGCGTTGTCGTAGCCGATTGTCGGCGCCAGCGCGGTGACCAGCATCAACGAACGATCGAGTGCCGCCTTGATGTTCTCTTCGCGGGCTTCGATGCCGACCACGCAATTGTCGGTGAACGAGACTGCTGCGTCGGACAGCAACTGCACGGACTGCAGGAAATTGTACGCCATCAGCGGATTGTAGACGTTGAGTTCGAAATGGCCCTGGCTGCCGGCGAAAGTGAGTGCCGCATTGTTGCCGAACACCTGGACGCAAACCTGGGTCAGCGCTTCACACTGGGTCGGGTTGACCTTGCCAGGCATGATCGAGGAACCCGGCTCGTTTTCAGGCAGCGACAGTTCGCCTAGGCCCGAGCGCGGACCCGAGCCGAGGAAACGGATGTCGTTGGCGATCTTGAACAGCGCCGCCGCCGCGGCGTTGATTGCCCCGTGCGAGAACACCATGGAATCATGGGCGGCAAGCGCTTCGAACTTGTTTGGAGCGGACGTGAAGGCGATGCCGGTGATCCTGGCAATGTTGGCCGCCACTTTCTCGGCGAAACCGACCGGGGCGTTCAGGCCGGTGCCGACGGCAGTGCCGCCCTGCGCCAGTTCCTGCAGGCCGGGCAGCGTCAGTTCGATGCGCTTGATGGAAGAGGCGACCTGCGCGGCGTAGCCGCCAAATTCCTGGCCGAGCGTCAGCGGCGTGGCGTCCTGCGTGTGTGTGCGGCCGATCTTGACGATGTGATCAAAGGCCTCTGTCTTTGCCTCAAGCGCGGCATGCAAATGCTTCAGCGCCGGCAGAAGATCGTGCACGATGCGTTCGGCGCAGGCGATGTGCATGGCCGTCGGATAGGTGTCGTTGGACGACTGGCTCATGTTGACGTGATCGTTTGGGTGGACCGGCTTCTTGGAGCCCATCGTGCCGCCGAGCAGTTCGATCGCCCGGTTGGAGATCACCTCATTGGCGTTCATGTTGGACTGAGTGCCGGAGCCGGTCTGCCAGACCACCAACGGAAAATGGTCGTTGAGTTTGCCGTCGATCACTTCCTGCGCGGCTGCAACGATGGTCTTGCCAAGCGTGGGGTCGAGGCGACCCAATTCCATATTGGTCTCTGCCGCGGCGCGCTTGACGATACCGAGCGCCCGTACCACCGAAAGCGGCTGCTTCTCCCAGCCGATCTTGAAATTGCCAAGAGAACGTTGCGCCTGCGCACCCCAGTAACGATCGTTGGCCACTTCGATCGGGCCGAACGTATCGGTTTCGGTTCTGGTCTTCTCAGCGCTCACGGCCTCACTCCAATCTGATGCGGTGGCAAGGGCCTATCGCGTTGCACAATACGCTTCAAGCGAAGAATGCGCGGCGTCCGGAACCAAATCGGTTGAACACGAGCCGTGCAGCAATACGGGGTATTGGGCGACACCGCTTCAAGCGGCGGGGGGTACCTCGGTGACGTCGTAATACACCGGCAGGCCGCGCTCGCGCGCCAGACGGACGTCTTCGTCCGCACCCTTTGACGCGCCCGGCAAGCGCAGTACCGCATCGCAATGGCGGAGCAGTCGTTCGGCCACGGGGTAGGCAAACTCGTCATAGATGGGGTCGGACACGCCGGTCGAGCCGGCCTGCTTGCCGAGTGGCAGCGCTACCCATTCCCCGATCATGGGGATGTGGCCGGCCCGGAACAGCGGTACCGCGACGCTTTCCAGGCGATCCAGATTGGCGGCCATCTTGCCGGGGTCATCGGCGGTTCCGGAGCGATAAGGGCCCGCGATGAGGATCAGCATTGATTTTCCACTTTCGGTCATGAGAAATCCTGAATGTGCACGAGTGATAGCTTGTTCATATAGATTCGTGTAATTTCGTGCAATAGTATGGAAAATCGGGCGAGGCAAAATGCTGACAAGCCAACGCAAGCGTCTGATCCTCGACATCCTGGGCCGCGAAGGCGAGGTGGTGGCCAAGCGCCTAAGCAAGGACCTGGCGATTTCGGAAGACACGATCCGGCGCGACTTGCGCGAACTCGCGGCGGAAGGCCTGCTGCAGCGTGTGCATGGCGGCGCGCTGCCGGCCTCGCCGACGGTCGCGGCGCTTCCCACCCGCCGTAGCCTGGCGGTGGAAGCCAAGGCTTTGCTCGGGCGCAAGGCCGCCAGGCTGATCGAGCCCGGTCGGACGGTCTTTTTCGATGGAGGCACCACGAATCTTGAAATCGTACGTCACTTGCCACCTGACCTGCGCTTCACCGCTGTCACCCACAGTCCGGAGATCGTCGTGGCGCTGGAGGGGCATCCCGCCGAGGTCGTGATGGTTGGCGGAAAATTGTTCCGGCATTCGATGGTAGCCGTAGGGGCTCTGGCGATTGAGGGGATTGCACGCATCCGCGCCGACCTGCTGTTCCTCGGGATCACCGGTGTGCACGCTGAGGAGGGACTGACCACGGGCGACATCGAGGAAGCGGCGGTCAAGCGCGCGTTGATCGGGCGTGCCGCCGAGACGGTTGTGCTGGCGACTGCAGAAAAACTCGGAGCGGTATCGCCTTGCCTGGTGGCTCCACTGGAAGATGTCTCGACGCTGATCGTCGCGACGGATGCGCCGGAGACAGCAATGGCGCCGCTGGCTGCGCGGGGTGTCGTGGTGGTCCGGGCGTGAGGCCGGACGAGGCGTGGGCGACATGTTCTCCAGTTCAGCCAGCCCTAAAGCGGATTAAATGAGCGGTTTCGTGCTGGCATGCCGGTCGAAACCGAGCTCGGCGACCACATCACCAATCCCGGATGAAGGCCAATCTCGAGCAGCGCCGGGCTGCGATGGAGCCGTTGCGCGCAGTGACGCCGCCGCCGCGTGTCAATGTCAACGAGATCCTGATCCGTCCCACCGCCCAGGAACGCTGACGCGTTGCGCTCCGAAACGGCGTTAGAACCTTACCAATCGGTATGGTGACGGACAGGTGGCGGCGAGGTGTCGCAGCTATCTGTCCATATTCGCCATTCGTCGCGTTAATCGGATGGGAGTGGGCTCTTGATGAAGCAGTTAGGGTGCTTTGCCTTGATAAGGACCGCAGTGCTCCTTCATTTCATCATAAAGCCCTGCCACCTCATCCTCGCGTCGATGCTGGCGCGATGAGGACCCCTGCGCGAGCCGGTTCGCGATCGGCAGCGGTTTCCCAAATCGGATCCGATCGCATGCGCATCCTGATGCTGGAAGACGACGGGAAAACAGCTGCCTTTGTCGCCAAGGGGCTGAACGAGGCAGGTCATGTCTGCGACCAACTGGCCGATGGCCGTGACGCGCTGTTCCAGGCAACACGCGAATCCTATGATGTCTTCGTTGTCGATCGCATGACACCAGGCCTCGACGGGCTGTCCGTCGTGAAGTCGCTGCGTGCCGCCGGCGTCATGACCCCCGCCATCTTCCTGACCTCAGTGGGAGGTGTCGACGATCGGGTCGAAGGACTGCAAGCCGGTGCTGACGACTACCTGGTCAAGCCCTTCGCCTTTTCGGAACTTCTGGCGCGCCTGAATGCGCTTGGTCGCCGCCCGCCGGTGCAGGAACAGAAGACCCTGCTTAAGGTGGCGGATCTCGAAATGGACCTGGTCAGACGTCACGTGGCGCGACAGATGCAGCCAATCGAGCTGCAGCCGCGTGAGTTCAGGCTTCTGGAAGTCCTGATGCGTGGTGAGGGCCGGGTGATCACCCGAACCATGCTTCTGGAGCGGGTCTGGGATTTCCATTTCGATCCCAAGACCAGCGTGGTCGAAACCCACATCAGTCGTCTTCGCGCCAAGATCGACCGCCCCTTCACGGTGCCGCTGCTTCATACGGTACGCAACACCGGCTACAGCCTGTATGCGCCCCGTTGAGAGCCTGCTGCGTTCGACGCCGTTCCGGCTGGCGCTGACGTTCTCGGCCTTTGTCATCCTGGCGTTCCTGCTGGCCGGCGGCATCGTCTACCAGACGATGAGCGCGAACCTGAACCGCCGTCTCGATGATGCTGTCCGGCAAGCCTATTCGATGATCGCGACGACCTATGCCGAAAGCGATGTCGACGATCTCATCACCGCGGTAAACAGCCACGCCACTGGCAATGTGGGCAATGACCAACTGATCTCCTTGACCGGAGCGCAGGGCGAGAGCCTCGCCGGCAACCTTTCGGCGATCGACCTGCCGGAGGGATTCGCTACCGTGCCGGAAGGCACGCCCGGCTTCCCGGAGACTACGCCATACCGGGCCTATTCGGGCAAAGTCGGGTCGACAGACCTCACCGTTGCGCAGAGCTTCAAAGAGACGGAAGAGCTGGAAAGCCTGCTTCTGGCGAGCTTTGTCTGGGCGGCCATCATAGTCTCCGGTCTTGCCATTGCGGGTGGTGCGCTGCTGGCATCACGCGTGCAGCGCCGGCTGGATGCGATCGGTGACACGATGGTAGCCGTCTCACAAGGCAAGCTCGAGGCACGGATTCCGCAGCTTGGCCGCGATGACGACATCGACGCCGTCTCGATCCAGATCAATGCTGCGCTCGATCGGCTCGGTTCGCTGGTCGAAGGCATGCGGCAAGTCAGCAGTGACATCGCCCATGATCTGAAAACACCACTCAACCGCCTGCACATGGTTCTGGACAGCGCCGTCGACAGGGCTGGCAAGCGTGAGGATGTTTCGACAGACCTCGCTGAGGCACGCGCCGAAAGCATGCAGATCAACGAGACTTTCGATGCGCTGCTGCGCATCGCGCAGATCGAGGCCGGCGCGCGCAAGGCAGGTTTCGTGCCGCTGGATCTCACCGAAGTGGTGGCTTCAGTTGCGGATATCTATGCCGAGGTTGCCAAGGACGATGGCAAGACGCTTGTGCTCAAGCGCGGCGGCGCCGGCGGAGCCATAACCGGCGACCGGGAGTTGCTGACGCAGCTTTTCGCCAATCTGATCGAGAACGCCATCCGCCATACCCCGCAAGGTACGCGGATCGAAATTTCGGCAAGCCGGAACGCCGATGGGCTGGTCGCCGAGGTACGGGACGATGGTCCGGGCATACCCGGCGAAGAACAAGAGAAGGTTTTTCGGCGCCTCTACCGGTTGGACAAGAGCCGCTCGACAGCCGGAACCGGTCTGGGGTTGAGCCTCGTCAAGGCGATAGCGGATCTGCACGGCGCCACGGTTTCGATGCAGCAACGCAATCCTGGCGTTGCAGCCGTCGTGACTTTTCCGACTTAGCAAGCCTGATAATCAGCCAGTACGGTATCAATGACGTGTGCTGAAATCGCGATCTCCTCGGCACTTCGGCTGATCTGGCCGGAAACAGTAATCATCGCCTTCCACAAGGTCCAGGCGCGGCCGCGCGCCCACGTATCGGCATCGAGGGGCAGGGCATTGCGGAAGGCGTTGCGGCTCTCGTTTCGAAAGAGCGTCCAGGCAATTGCGAGATCACAGGCCGGATCTCCTACTGCCGAGCTGCCGAAGTCGATGACAGCCGATAGCTTGCCACCCTTCACCAGCAGATTGCCCCAGGCAATGTCGCCATGCACCCAGACGGGTGGAAGCTGCCAATCGGTGGCAAGCGCTTCTTTCCAGATCGCGCGAGCCGTCCAGGTATCGATCCGACCGTCGAGCAGGCGAAGTGCCTCTTGTGTCTGATCGTCGTAGACGGCGAGCGGACCGCCCCGGAAGTAGTTCTGCTGTCCGGCGGGTGGTCCCTTGGCGGCATCGATCCGGTGGAGTGCTGCGAGGAAGCCGGCAAGATCGACGGCGAATTCGTCGAGATCGCCGATGCGCTCCTCTGTCGCCGTCTCCCCCTCCAGCCAGCCATAGACGGACCACGACCATGGATAGCCTTCGCCGGGTTTGCCCAAGGCGAGCGGGACGGGGATTGGTAGCGGCAAGTGCGGTGCCAGCTTCGGGAGCCAATGCTGTTCGCGGGCCACTTGTGCCGCATAGCCGGCCGCGCTCGGTAACCGTACGCTCATCTGGTCGCCCAGCAGGAAGGTGCGGTTGTCCCAACCGCCTGGCTCAACCTTCCGGATAGGCAGATGTGTCCACTGCGGGAACTGCGTGTCGATCAGCCGCCGCACCAGCGCGGCTTCGATCTCGACCGTGACTTCGGAATTGTTCGACATGGCTTCCTCGGCACGTGGTGGCACCCTTGCCAAAAGAAGAAAGGGCGACATTTCTGCCGCCCTTTCCCTTGTGTTGCCTGAGAGGGGCAGCCGTAGAGTGATTTCGTTAAAAAACCATACCATTGCCGGCACTTACCGGCAGATCATGAAAATTGTTCCGACGCTGGAAGCGCTGGAGGCGGCTGTAGAAACAATTTCTTCAAAGAAAAAGGGCGGCATTTCTGCCGCCCTTCGTAAGCTTTAGCCTATTGGCTGGACCTAGAAGTCCATGCCACCCATACCGCCCATGCCGCCAGGCATGGCCGGAGCCGGAGCGTCCTTCTTCGGAGCTTCGGCGATCATGGCCTCGGTGGTGACCAGCAGGCCGGCAACCGAAGCGGCGTCCTGCAGAGCGGTACGGACAACCTTGACCGGATCGACGATACCGAAGGCGATCATGTCGCCGTATTCGCCGGTCTGGGCGTTGTAGCCGTAGGTCGCGCCCTTGTTCTCGAGCACCTTGCCGGCAACGATCGAAGCTTCAGCGCCGGCGTTCGCGGCGATCTGACGGATCGGAGCCTGAAGGGCGCGACGAACGATCGCGATGCCAGCAGCCTGGTCGGCGTTGATGCCGGCCGACTTGATGGCCTGGGTGGCGCGCAGCAGGGCGACGCCGCCGCCAGCAACGATGCCTTCTTCCACCGCAGCGCGGGTGGCGTTCAGGGCGTCGTCGACGCGGTCCTTCTTTTCCTTCACTTCCACTTCGGTCGCACCGCCGACGCGGATAACGGCAACGCCGCCAGCCAGCTTGGCGAGACGCTCCTGGAGCTTCTCACGGTCGTAGTCCGAGGTGGTCTCTTCGATCTGCTGCTTGATCTGGGCAACGCGGCCCTGGATCTCGGCTTTCTTGCCGGCGCCGTCGACGATCGTGGTGTTCTCCTTCTCGATGCGGACCCTCTTGGCCTTACCGAGCATGTTGAGCGTCACGCTTTCGAGCTTGATGCCGAGGTCTTCGGAGATGACCTGGCCACCGGTGAGGATGGCGATGTCTTCCAGCATGGCCTTGCGGCGGTCGCCGAAACCCGGAGCCTTGACTGCAGCGATCTTCAGGCCGCCACGCAGCTTGTTGACGACGAGCGTGGCCAGGGCCTCGCCTTCGACGTCTTCAGAGATGATGAGGAGCGGCTTGGAGGTCTGAACGACGGCTTCGAGAACCGGGAGCATGGCCTGCAGGTTGGACAGCTTCTTCTCGTGCAGGAGGATATACGCGTCCTCAAGCTCGGCGATCATCTTGTCCGGGTTGGTGATGAAGTAAGGCGAGAGGTAGCCGCGGTCGAACTGCATGCCTTCGACGACTTCCAGCTCGGTCTCGGCGGTCTTGGCTTCCTCAACCGTGATGACGCCTTCGTTGCCGACCTTCTGCATTGCTTCGGCGATCATCTTGCCGACCGACTCGTCGCCATTGGCCGAAATGGTGCCAACCTGCGCGACTTCCTCGGAGGTCTTGATCTTCTTGGCGGCCTTGCCAAGCGCCGCAACGACTTCAACGACGGCGAGATCGATGCCGCGCTTCAGGTCCATCGGGTTCATGCCGGCGGCAACCGACTTGGCGCCTTCCTGGACGATCGCCTGGGCGAGAACGGTTGCGGTCGTGGTGCCGTCGCCGGCAATGTCATTGGTCTTCGAAGCGACTTCGCGGACCATCTGGGCGCCCATGTTCTCGAACTTGTCTTCAAGCTCGATTTCCTTGGCGACGGTGACGCCGTCCTTGGTGATGCGCGGGGCGCCGAACGACTTGTCGATGACGACGTTGCGGCCCTTCGGACCGAGGGTCACCTTCACCGCGTCGGCGAGGATGTTGACGCCGCGCAGCATGCGCTCGCGGGCATCACGGGAGAATTTTACTTCTTTAGCAGCCATTTTTTACTCCTGGGCTTAAGCGCCCGAAATCAAGATTGGATGGTGCGGATGAAAGGGATCTTGCTTTAGCCGATGATGCCCATGATGTCGGATTCCTTCATGATCAGAAGGTCTTCGCCATTCAGCTTCACTTCGGTGCCCGACCACTTGCCGAACAGAACGCGGTCGCCAGCCTTGACGTCCAGCGGAACCAGCTTGCCGGCCTCGTCACGAGCGCCCGAGCCGACGGCGATGACTTCGCCTTCCTGCGGCTTTTCCTTGGCGGTGTCGGGGATGATGATCCCGCCAGCCGTCTTTTCTTCGGATTCAACCCGGCGAACGACCACGCGGTCATGAAGCGGGCGGAACTTCGACTTTGCCATTTGATTTCCTCGGTGCGAAAGGTGAGAAAGAATTTCCTCCGTCCGGCCCAGCCGGACCTTCGGTTAGCACTCGTTGTAGATGAGTGCTAACGTGGCGGTGAGATAATCCCGCCTCCCGAGAGAGTCAAGGCACGACGCGGCATCTGGCCGCATGAAAATCGTGGTTTGTCCTGGCAGCGGCCGTCCCTGCAGGATGTTCGCTGGCCGCACCGATCCAACACGGGCAAAATATGCTAGTCTCGCGCCGTCCATGAACGACGGGTGATTGCCATGCTGGAAGCGGATAAGCTGTTCGCCGGCTCCATTCCGGAAAATTACGACCGCTACATGGTGCCGTTGATTTTCGAGCCGTACGCTGTAGATCTTGCGCGCCGGGCCACGGCCTTCTCACTAGGTGCCGTTTTGGAAATCGCCGCGGGCACCGGAGTTGTCACCCGTGCGTTGGCACCACAATTGCCTTCCAGCGCAAGTTATGTCGTCACCGATCTCAATCCGCCGATGCTGGATTACGCCGCTTCGCGACAAGCTCCCGACAGCCGCATCACGTGGCGACAGGCGGATGCCTTGGCACTGCCGTTCGAGACTGCATCCTTCGATCTGGTCTGCTGCCAGTTCGGGGCGATGTTCTTTCCCGACCGCGTGGCTGCCTATCGCGAGGCAAAGCGGGTGCTGAGGCCCGGAGGGCATTTTTTGTTCAGCGTTTGGGACCGCATCGAGGAGAATGTCTTCGCTGATGATGTGACGAACGCTCTTGCAAGAGTTTTTCCAGACGATCCGCCGCGCTTCCTGGTGCGCACGCCGCATGGCTATCACGACAAGAAAATGATCCGCCATGACGTAGAGGGGGCAGGTTTCTCCCGCGTCGAGATCGACACCAGAGCCGAGCGAAGCCGCGCATCCTCGCCGATGCTTCCGGCCGTCGCTTATTGCAAGGGAACCGTGCTGCGCACCGAAATCGAGGCCAGAGGTGCCGGAAAGCTGGAGGCTGCAACCGACTACGTTGCATCAGCGATTGCGGAAAGACATGGCACCGCTGAGGTTACAGGCAAAATCCAGGCTCATGTCATCTCGGCTGTAGCATGAACCGAATTTATGAATACGTGTGGTGGAATTGCTCTAGTCGAAAAATGTGCGTAACTGGCCGTGGATGACCGACTTGTAGTCGTCGACCGTTTGTTGTCCCTGCGCCTTGTCTTGTGTCAGAGCCAACCGCACGACGCCGCCGGCCAGCTGGAAGAACAGGAACACCATGCGCCGGAATTCCTCGCGCCGTTGCGGCTTCAGCAGATAGGCGACCTTGTCGCAGAAGATCTTCGCTTGCTGATGCGTCTCGGCAATGTCGAGATTCTGCAGCGCCTTGTCGGCCTGGATGGCGTTCTGCAGGTCCTGGATGGCGGGGTCTCCGGCGACGCGGTCGTAATAGTCGTCGAGCATTTTATCTGAAGCCGTGACCATGCTTTCCAGCCCGTCGATGCTGGCGGTGATCTCCAGCTGGCGAGCCCGCGTTACTTCCGAAAAGCGCTCGTAAAGAGTTGCCAGGATCGCCGACTTGTTCGGGAAGTAATGATAGACGGTGGCGATTGGTCCGCCGGCTTGCGCGCCGACTTCCTTCATGGTGACGGCGTCAATGCCTTTTTCGCCGATCAGTCGCTTGGCGGTAGCCAGGATGGCATCGATGCGTTCCCGACTGCGCTCCTGTTTCGGCCGGCGCCGCAATTGCAATCCGGTGGCTGCAGGTTTTGCCTGTTTCATGAGCCGGCTGTCCACACTCCAATGGGTCTTGATCACCAAATTCGCATTGACAGGAAAGATGATAATGTATCAGTTTTCAAGATGCTGATTGATTATCAGCTTTTGCTTTGAGGCAACGGACGTTGGGAGGCGCCTGTGGACTCGACGAATTCCGCACATGCAGAAAATGGGGACTGGCTGGTTGGCAATCCGACGCGCGGGCAGCTCGCGGCGGCGTTGTGGACGGGTTCGGTCGGCCTTCTCGTCCTCGGCCTGCAGCCGGTGCTGCTTGGCGCGCTGTTCACGCAAGGTCATGTCAGCGGCGATGAGCTGGCACTGGTCGCGACTGCCGAACTGATCACAATCGGCATAGGCTCGGCCACCGTGGCGATGGCGCTCTCGGCGCACAACATGCGGTGGAAAAGCACGGTTCTGCTTCTCTTGCTGGCATTGGCCAATGTGTGGACAGCCTATGCGGCAAGCGCCAACACGCTGATTGCTGCCCGGGCTGTAGCGGGCTTAGCCGAGGGCGGCCTTGTGGCGGTTGCAACCGAACTGATTGCACGCTCGCGCAGGGCGGAACGCATCGGCGGCTATTTCGTGTCGCTGCAGACCCTGGCTCAATGCGTTCTGGCGCTGCTGCTCGCGCTCGCTGTCATCCCGGCCTATGGCGCAAGCGGCGGTTTCGTCACGCTGGCCGTGGTTTGCATGCTGTCGCTCGCCGTTGCACGTGCAGTGCCCGACGACTATGCGGACCTGCCGAAGGACGAGCATTTCTCAAATGTACTGACGCCCGGCGCCATAACCGCGCTGCTTTCCATCTTCTGCTACTTCATGTTCTTCGGTTCGGTCTGGGCTTTCCTCGAACCGCTCGGCGCACAATATGGCATCGACGGCCGCACGGTCGGTCTGATCGTCTCGGCCAGCCTCGCCGCACAGATCCTCGGCGCGATGACGGCAACCGTGTTCGAGGCGCGCATCGACTATCGACTTGCCATAGCGGGTGTCGGTATCGTCGCCGTGCTGGCGTGTGTGGTGCTGGCCAGCGGCCCGACCCAAGGCACCTTCTGGGCGGCCGCGCTGGCCATGGGTTTCATCCTGCTTTTCATCGTTCCCTACCAGATCCGGTTGGCGATTACCTCGGACGAGACGCGTACGGCGGCGCTTTTGGTGCCGGCCGCGCAACTGTTCGGGCTGGCGCTCGGGCCAGTCGCGGCCTCATTACTCATCGAGGAAGGCGATTTCCGCGCTGTGCCGGAATTTGCAGCAGCCAGTGTCATCGCCTCCGTGGCGTTGCTTGGCCTGTTCGTCGTCTTGTCGCGCCGTCGTGTGGCTGCCTGAAGCGGGGATACCGATGACAAACACCACACGCTGGACAAACTGGTCGGGCTTTGTCGAAGGTTCGCCGCAGCGGATTTTGACCCCTGGAAACCTCGACGGCATCGTCGAAGCGGTGAAGACGGCGCCTGGCCCGCTGCGCGTCGTCGGGGCGGGGCATTCGTTCACGCCGCTCGCCAGGACCGACGGCACGATGATGTCGCTTGAGAGGTTCGAAGGGCTGGTTTCGCATGACGCAGCCGCCACCGTCGCACGTGTCCGCGCCGGTACAAGGCTCGGCTCATTGATGCGGCTCTTACAGGAGATCGGCCAGGGCCTACCCAATATGGGCGACATCGACAGGCAGGCAATCGGCGGCGCGCTTGGCACTGCGACACATGGTTCCGGTGAAGCACTCGGCGCTTATCACACACAACTCGAGGCGACGCAGTTCGTTGATGGGCGCGGCGAGGTACGCGAACTGAGGTTGGATAAGGATCGCGATATGATCCACGCCACGGGTGTGGCACTTGGAAGCTTCGGCGTGTTGACGGAAGTCGCGTTGAAGAACATCCCTACCTACAGGCTGCACCGGCGCAAATGGGTGTTGCCGATCAAGGAGATGCTGGCCGAATTCGAGCCGACGATGGGCGCACACCGGTCGGCCGAATTCTATTACGTTCCCTTTTCCGGCCACGCGCAGTTCATTGCCAGCGACCTGTCCGACAAGCCGGTGAGCCCACGGCCGCCGGAGGAGGACGAGGAGGGGCTGGCGACGCTGCGCAAGCTGCGCACGGTGCTGCGCTGGGCGCCCTGGCTGCGCGGCTTGATTATCCGCACGGTCATGGCGAAGTTGCCGGCTGAGGATTACGTGCAGGACTGGCTCAACGTCTACGCGAGTGACCGCCGAACCCGCTTCAACGAGATGGAGTTTCATCTGCCCTTCGAGGAAGGGCCCAGGGTGTTAGCCGAAATCATCGAGCTGACGGAAAGGCGCTTTCCGGAGGTCTATTTCCCGATGGAGGTCCGCTCGGTGGCCGCCGACGAATTCTGGCTTAGTCCCTTTTACAGGCGGCCGACCTGCTCGATCGCCATCCATCACGACGCTGCCAACGATCCGCTGCCGTTCATGCGCGCGGCCGAGCCGATTTTCCGCAAATATGGCGGGCGCCCGCATTGGGGCAAGATGCATAGCCTGAAGGCCATGGATTTCCAGGCGCTCTATCCACGCTGGAAAGACGCGATGGACGTGCGGCGCGACATCGACCCGCAAGGCCGTTTCATTTCGCCCTATATGGCAGACCTGTTCGGGTTGAAGTGATGGATACCTATTTTCAGACCATGACGGCTGCGCTGCGTGGAGCCGGACTGTTTAAGCCTTGCCTTGTGCTGGATCGCGACCGGCTCGATGCCAATATCGCGCTGACGCGGCAGAAGCTGGCACCTGAACTCGCGCTCAGGCTGGTCGACAAGTCGCTGGCCTGCCTGCCGCTTCTTTCCCGCATTGCCGATGCCCTTGGCTCGACACGTTTCATGACCTTCCATCTGCCGATAAGCGAGGCGGTTCTCAAAGCTTTTCCAAAGGCGGACCTTCTGTTCGGCAAGCCGATGCCCGTCGACGCTGCCCGGCAGGTGTTGGCGCGCAAGGATGATGATTGGAAACGTATTTGCTGGCTGATCGATACGGAAGGGCGGCTTGAGCAATATATGGTTATGGCCGAGACGCTGGGCTGCGATCTGCGCATCGCCTTCGAAGTCGACATCGGCCTGCATCGCGGTGGCATTGCAGACCCGGCGGCGCTGTCGCACGCACTGCAACGGGCGCGACAGCATCCCTTGCTGCATTGCGAGGGCATCATGGGCTACGAGGCGCATGCGCCGCATATTCCAAACCTGTTTGGCGGGCCGGAAAAAGCGTTGGCGGAATCCGTCACCGCGTTCCAGGCTTTCGTTGCCTGCCTCGCACCCGAGGAGCGGCGGATCCTGAACACTGGCGGCTCGAAGACAGCGCTGCTGCATGGCGCCGGTACACAGGCAAATGAGGTATCGATTGGCTCGGCTTTCGTGCTGCCGAGCGACTTTGACACGGCTGGTCTGATCGGTTTCCGACCCTCCGCGTTCGTCGCGACGCCGGTGTTGAAACTGGTTGAGGCTGAGTTGCCTGGTCCGGCTTTTGTCAGCCGTGTGCTGCAGGCGCTTGGCCGTTTTCCCCGACGCGGCTGCTATATCTATGGCGGCAAGTGGATGGCGAAGCCGGTTTTCCCCGAGGGTTCGCGAGAGCAAGCCATGCTCGGCCAATCCTCCAACCAGCAATTCATCGCGCTGCCAGACAACACAACACTGCAGCCGGACGATTTCCTTTTTCTGCGTCCGACCCAGTCCGAATTCGTGCTGCAGCAGTTCGGCGCTATCGCGGTGTTTTCGCAAGGACATATCGTGGAACAATGGCCGGTCTTGCCGGTCGGCTGAGGGTCATCACCAAAAACCGCAGCGAGGGGGCTTGATCGTTGCCTTTGGCATTCATATATTTGACTTAGTCAATAATATTGTTGCCGCAGTCCAGTTGTGCCAATCCCGTAGAGGTCCCGATGTCTGCCTTTTCCAGCCCCGGTGATGAGCAGGTTGCCTGCGTGCGCGCCTTCAACCGCTTTTACACACGTCAAATCGGTCTGCTGGAGGAGGTGCTGCTGAAGAGCCCGTTTTCACTGAGCGAGGCGCGGGTCCTGTTCGACCTTGCCCAGCGCGACGGCCAGAGCGCCGCAGAGCTTGGGCGCGAGCTCGGGCTCGATGCCGGCTATCTCAGCCGCATGCTGAAGAAGTTCGAGGAGCGGGGGCTGGTGCAGCGCCAGGCGCAGGCTGACGATGCCAGGCAATCGTCAATCGCACTGACTGCGGCGGGCAGGGAGACATTCGCGGGCCTGGATGAGGCCTCCAACAGCGAAGTTGGCGCGATGCTCGACCGATTGCCGATTGAACGTCGAGAGACGCTGGTGACGTCGATGATGACCATCATGCGGTTGTTGGGCGAGGGAGCTGAACCCAAGGTCCCCTACATCTTGCGGCCGCTGCAGACCGGCGATGTCGGCTGGATCACGCACCGGCAGGGCCTGCTCTACGCGCAGGAGTATGGCTGGGACGAAACCTACGAGGCGCTGGTTGCAGAAATCCTCGTTGGCTTCGTCAGAGCGTACGATCCGAAGAAGGAACGCGCCTGGGTTGCGGAGCGTAATGGCGAGGTGGTGGGTTCGATCTTCGCCGTGCACCAATCCGATGACGTGGCGAAGCTCAGGCTGCTGTATGTCGAGCCGTCGGCGCGAGGACTTGGCATCGGCAAGCGGCTGGTGGACGAATGCGTCGCCTTCGCCCGCTCTCGGGGGTACAAGACGCTGACCTTGTGGACCAACGATATTCTTGTTGCGGCGCGGCGCATTTACCAGGCCGCGGGTTTCAAGCTGGTCAAGGAGGAGCGCCATACGTCCTTCGGCAAGGACCTTGTCGGCCAGATCTGGAACCTCGAACTCTAGGGCAATTCCAGCAAAAGTGCGTAGCGGTTTTGCGTTCGGAATTGCGAAAAACAAAGAAACAGAGCGTGGCTTGTCCGCGGTTTGAAACGTCGCTGCCGAGGCCGACTGCAACATTGTTCTGTTCTCGCAGTGCCAGGCGCACGACCATGCCTTCGCCTGTCGTGTGCAGGGCACTGCTTTGCTTTTCCCGGCCGAACCGAAGCGAGACACTTCGAGCGTTCAATGCAATCGCGCTGGAGGTGAGTGATGACTTTTCGTTTCAAGGATGTTTTCGACAACACGCAAAGTGCGCTTGGCGCCGATGGCAGCCAGGCGAGCGTAACCTTCCAGGCGCGTTCGCAGCTTGGCGATGGGTTCCGTTCGAACGTGGCGATCCGCCAGTTCAGCGTCGGTGTCGATGAGCCACCAGCGCTGGCCGGCCAGGACACGGCGCCAAACCCGGTCGAGTACATTCTGGCAGCGCTCGGTTCGTGCCAGGAAATCACCTATCGGCTTTATGCCGATGCGCTTGGCATTCCGCTCAACAGCGTGTCGGTGCAATTGAACGGCGATATTGACCTGCGCGGTTTCTTCAATGTCGACCCGCAGGTTCGGCCGGGCTATCAGCGCATCAGTGCCGAGGTTTTCATCGACAGTCCCGCTTCGGAGGCAGATATCGCCCGGCTCAAGGAAACCGTCGATCGCCACTGCCCGGTGCTCGACATCTTGCGCAATCCGACCCCCGTCGAGCTGCAGCTCACCACGAAGGTGCAGCAGGTCGCGGCGGAGTAGGGGCACCTAAACTAAGCCAGCGAGCCATCCGGCCTTAGAGCGCCGCGCGTCCCCTCGGACGGGCTTTCCGAAGGTCGATTCCTGATTTTCGGGCCGATGCGTTGGTCCAGTTTGAAACTTTGTCAGAGTCGAACCATTTGGTTCGGCCTTTTTTATCATGCGCTGCACGCATGCATCTCTGTCAGGATGTCGTCGCTCTCGTGCATGGCTGTCATGCAAATTTGCCGGATCACGTCTTGTGTGATCGACTTGAATAGTGAGCATGCTTATTATATCTCACGCTCATGACTTCAAACACGGAACATACGCTTGGTTTCCTGGTCCACACGGTGGGCCGGCTCTTGCGCAAGCGGCTTGAGCAGATGGCGATCGATACGCATCTTTCTGCCGCCCAATGGCGGCTGCTGTTCTGGGTCGCCAAGGAAGAAGGCACAACGCAGGCCCGTATCGCCGAGTTTCTGGAAATCGAGCCCATTAGCGTTTCTCGCATGCTCGATCGCATGGAGCAGGGCGGTTGGGTCGAACGCCGGACTGATGTCAACGATCGCCGCGTGCGCGCGATCTTTCTGACCGATCTAGGGCGGGAAGCCTTTGTCTATGTGAAGAGCTTTGTCGGTGAGGTCACCGAAGAGGCGTTCGCTGGCATATCGAAGGCCGACCAGAAGATCATCATGCAGGGGCTCGAGAGGGTCATCGAGAACCTGAACAGCAACATAACGTCCTCCCAGGATGTTGAAGATGGCACCGAAGCCAAGACCTTAGAAAGTGCACCCCAATGAACGCCGTGTCCAAGATCGATGAGAAAGATGCTGCCAAGCTCGATATGGAACAGCCGACGCCGGCTGCCCAGCCAGCTATAGCAGCGCCGCCTCCGGTGGAAACGCTTGCGGTGCCGCAAAAGAAGAAATCCCGTGGCGTGCGCTTTTTCCTGATGGTTTCGGTGCCGCTGGTCCTGGTCGCTGCCGGTGGCTACTACTGGGTGACCGGGGGTCGCTACGAAGAGACCGAAAACGCCAATCTGCAGCAGGCAACGCTTTCGATCGCCGCGAATGTTCCGGGCCGCATCGTCGAAGTGAATGTCGCCGACAACAAGCCGGTGAAGAAGGGTGACGTACTGTTCGCCGTCGATCCCGAGCCTTACAAGATCGCTCTTGCGCAGGCCGATGCCGCGGTTGCCAATGCACGGCTCGGTGTCGAGCAGTTGCGTTCCGCGTACAGGCAGGCCCAGGCCAAGGAGTTGTCGGCATCGAGCGAGGTCACCTATGCGCGGTCACAAAATGACCGCGCCGTTGATCTGGTGAAGAAGGGTATCAACCCGCAATCCACGCTCGACCAGACCCGCAACGATCTCGACAAGGCCAAGCAGGACCTTTCCGTCGCGGTGCAGGGTATCGACAGTGCCAAGGCTGCCCTTGATGGCAATCCCGACATCGTCACCGACCGGCATCCGACGGTGCTGGCGGCGCTTGCCGCGCGCGACAAGGCCGCTTTCGACCTTTCCCAGGCGACCGTAAGGGCGCCGGACGATGGCGTCGCCTACAAGGCCGCGTCCTTCCGTGTCGGCCAGTATGTCGGCGTCGGCACGCCGCTGTTTGCGCTGGTCGAGACCGGCGACACCTGGGTTGATGCCAACTTCAAGGAAACGCAGCTGACGCGCATGAAACCAGGCCAGAAGGCCGAGATCGTGCTCGACACCTATCCGGACAAGACCTTCGAGGCGACCGTCCAGGCGATCGGTGCCGGCACCGGCGCGCAGTTCTCGCTGCTGCCGGCCCAGAACGCCACCGGTAACTGGGTCAAGGTCACGCAGCGTATCCCGGTGCGCCTGCAAATCGATGACACGGACGCTGAGCTCGCGCTGCGCGCCGGAATGAGCGCCTCTGTCACCGTTGACACCGGTGTTTCTCGTGGCTTCGGCGGCCTGTTCGGCAACGCCTTCGCGGGCGAGGCCAAGTAAGCCGGCTCATTGGAGCCTGAGCGCAGTTTGACGAGGAGGATCGGTTTGCCGGCGGGCCGGCGTGGCGGGTGATGCAGGTTGAGGCGACGCAAATGCGTTGTTCAGCCCCAGCATTTTCCGCGATGACCCGCAAAAGAGTTTCCGGGCGGCAGGCACTGCGAAGCGGGCGCCGGCTGTCATCCCCCCAAACGGCTGGCATCGTCCCGAATTGGATCGCCTGCCGCCCGGAAAGCCTTCAAAGCAGCCGATCATTCCGTACTGGACGATATTGCCATGAGTGCAGATCAAAGCTTTCGCGAAGTCCCGAACCGTGGGCTGGCCACCGTTGCCATCATGGCAGCGACGGTGATGCAGGTGCTCGACACCACGATCGCCAATGTTGCGCTGCCTTCCATGTCGGGCGACCTCGGTGCTTCGCCCGACACCATCAACTGGGTGCTGACTTCCTACATCGTCGCCGCGGCCATCGTCACGCCGATGACAGGCTGGCTGTCTGACAAGTTCGGACGCAAAGAACTGTTCCTCGGCTCGGTGGTCGGTTTCGTCGCCTTTTCGCTTCTGTGCGGGATCGCCTGGAGCCTGGAGACGATGGTGCTGTTCCGCCTCTTGCAAGGCGTGTTCGGCGCGTCCATCGTGCCGCTGTCGCAGCTCTTCCTGATGGACATCAATCCCAAGGAACGGCGCGGGCAGGCGATGGCGATTTGGGGGGCCGGTATCATGGTTGGCCCCGTGGTCGGTCCGACCCTGGGCGGCTGGCTCACCGACAGCTACAACTGGCGCTGGGTCTTCCTGATTAACCTGCCGGTCGGCATAGTCGCCTTCCTCGGTATGGCCGCCTTTCTCCCCAGCATTCCGAAGCGCTTGCGCGGCTTCGATTTCTTCGGCTTCGCTATGCTGTCGCTTGGCGTCGGCGCGCTGCAGCTGATGCTCGACCGCGGCCCGGACGCCGACTGGTTCTCCTCGACGGAAATCTGGATTGAGACGGGCCTGGCGTTGATCGGCTTCTGGGTGTTCATCGTCCACACCATCAGCTCAGAGCGGCCATTCATCGATGCCAAGATCTTCCGCGACCGCAATTTCGCGGCGGCACTGGTGTTCATCTTCATTATCGGCGTCATCCTGCTCGCTGGCATGGCGCTGCTGCCACCGATGCTGGCGGCCATTTTCGGTTATCCGACGGTAACGACGGGCATGGTGATGGCGCCACGCGGCGTTGGCACGATGATCTCGATGCTGGCGGTCGGGCGTCTGATGAAAATGGTCGATCCCAAGCGGCTGATCTTCATCGGGATGCTGCTTACCGCCTATTCGTTTTACATGATGTCCAACTTCACGCCTCAGATGGATGCGTGGCCGATCGTGACGTCCGGCATCGTGCAGGGACTGGGGCTCGGTCTGGTGTTCGTGCCGATCTCGACCATGGCGTTTTCGACGCTCAATCCGGCCAATCTGCCGGACGCGACATCGTTGTTCACGCTGGTGCGCAACATCGGCTCGTCGATTGGCATCTCGGCATTCACGGCGGTACTGACGCAGAACACGCAGATCAATCACATTGAGCTGTCGGCCTTCATCAATCCGTTCAATCCGAATTTATGGCTGGCCAATCCTTCAGCCGCGATGGGCGACCGTACCGCGCTGTCGCAGGTTGACGGACTGGTCAACATCCAGGCGCAGATGATCTCCTACGTCTCGGACTTCAAGCTGATGGCGATCGTCACAGCATGCGCCATTCCGCTGCTGCTGCTGCTGAGGTCGCCCAAGCAGGCGCCAGCAGGCGGCGCGCCGGCGGTGCATATGGAGTGAGTGAGATAGAGAGTAGCGAATAGTGAGTAGGGCGGTTTTGCTCACTACTCACTACTCACTACTCACTACTCACTACTCACTACTCACTACTCACTACTCACTACTCACTATTCGCTATTCACTTTAACTATTTCCCCAACACCAGCGCCCAGTAGCGCCAATCCGGCCGCTTGGCGTCTGCCACATAGGCGAGGCCGAAGCGTGTGAAGCGCGGGTCGAGCATGTTGCGGCGATGCGGCGGCGAATTCATCCACATGTCGAAGAGACGCGTCAGGTCCATGCGTCCTTGCGCGATATTTTCGGCAGCGGCCCCTTCGATACCATTGTCGGACACGCGCGACGCGAAATCCTTGCCCCAGCCGGTGGTGTGTTCCATGCGCCCGGCGCCGGCCATGTTGCGCGCCTGCTGCAGCGCTGCCTGCTCCAGTTGCGAATCCGGTGTCATGGCTGACAACCCAGCACCGGAGCGGATCTTTGCAACCAGCCCGGAAGCAGCCGACGAAGCACCACCGCCTTCGCCCGTCGTACGCATCGTGCCGCAGCCTGCGAGCGCAACGAGCAGTCCGCCACCGGCGAGTGCGAAGAAGGCCCGGCGATGAGGTCGGGGGGCGGAATTGGCGGACTGTGCAAGAGCGGATGAGGAGAGCATCCAGCTTCCCATAAGAGTGATCATGGCTTTTAGCGGGCAGAGCGTATCGGGCCTCAACAATGTGTGATGGCGAAGGCGCGACAAATTGGCCGAAAACTGCTAGCCTCCAAACGTTCGTTGAGTGGCAGCCATGGGTGGCCATCTGGGTCTTCTTGACCAGGCGATGACCGCCCTCCAACTCCCGGGAGGAAGGTAATGGCCGGTTTTCACGTCATGGCAGGTGCGCATGGGCTCGAACTGCCCACGGTGCGCCGCATCACCATCTCGGATCTTTTCGATGCGCTGAAGCGCGGCGCCGAGGATTTCTGGGCCAAGCCTTCGCACTACGTCTTTCTTGGCCTGATCTATCCGATCGTCGGCCTGATCCTGACGCAATGGTCGTCCGGCTCGAACGCCATCCAGCTTATCTATCCGTTGATGACCGGCTTTGCATTGGTCGGCCCGTTCGCGGCGATCGGCCTCTATGAGATGTCTCGGCGGCGCGAGCGCGGCATGGACACATCCTGGAAGCGTGCGCTGGATGTACGCCATTCGCCGGCGCTGCCGTCCATCGCGGTCATCGGCATCATGCTGATGGCGATCTTCCTGCTCTGGCTGTTCACGGCACAGTCGATCTATATGGCCTATTTCGGTGACCAGCCGCCGGCATCGATGGGAACCTTCATCCGCGACGTGCTGACCACCGGGCAGGGCCTCGGGCTGATCCTGTGGGGCAATGTCACCGGCTTCCTTTTCGCGCTGGTGGTGTTGGCCACGACGGTGATCGCTTTCCCGCTGCTGCTGGATCGCGATGTCGGCGTGGTTTCGGCCATTGAAACCTCGGTGCGCGCCGTCGTGATGAACCCGGTGCCGATGCTGGCATGGGGTCTGATCGTGGCCATGCTTCTGGTGATCGGCTCGATCCCGCTCTTCGCCGGTCTTGCCATCGTCATGCCGATCCTTGGCCATGCCACCTGGCATCTCTACCGCAAGGTGGTGGAGCCGGAAGCAAAGGCCGACCGGCGGCCGATGTAGGCCGTTTCCCGGCCGCGGGTTTTGAAAATTCAGCGCTGGCTTTCGGTTGCCATCCGGACAGCCAGCGCTGCCAGCACTGTTCCCATAAGCCAGCGCTGAACGAGCATCCACAGCGGACGACCGGCCAGGAACACCGCGATCGAGCCAGCTGTTACAGCAATGATGGCATTGACCGACAGGCTGATCGTGATCTGGGTTACACCCAGCACCAGAAGCTGTGACAACACCTGGCCTTTTTCCGGGTCGATGAACTGCGGCAGCAGCGACAGATAGAGCACCGCGACCTTTGGGTTCAAAAGGTTGGTCATCAGCCCCATCATGAACAGCTTGCGCGGCCGGTCCCGTGGCAGTTCGCTCACCTGGAAGGGCGAGCGTCCGCCGGGCTTGAGGGCTTGCCAAGCGAGATAGAGCAGGTAGAGCGCACCGGCCAACCGCAAGACATCATAGGCATAAGGCACGGCAAGCAGCAGCGCGGTGATGCCGAAGGCGGCAGAGAACACATAAAACAGGAAGCCGACAGCGACGCCGCCGAGCGAGATCAACCCCGCCTTCGGCCCTTGTGAGAGCGAGCGCGAGATCAGGTAGACCATGTTCGGTCCGGGCGTCAGCACCATGCCGAGGCAGATCAATGCGAAAGCGATATGATTGGCGGTATCGGGCACGGCTGTCCCCCAGGAGAAGCGCCGATCTGGCGGCGCTGGCGGAAATTGCATCTTTGCCGTGTGTGTCGCAAGGGCATGTCCCGTCGGTTGATTGCGCCAGCGCGGACTTCTGCTTATGGCCACTGCCGGTTGCGGCAAAAGCTGGTGACAGGCGGGAAGGCTTCGGCTAATTCGGGCCATCCCGGCGGTGTTTGGCACCTGCTCAAAGCCGGAGATCCAACCGCGGCCTTTTCCCTGGGATGCCATGACGGACCTTTTTGAGACGATCGAGACGTTGACCGCCGTATCAGGCCGTTATGACGCGCTTCTGTGCGACGTCTGGGGCGTGGTCCACAATGGCGAGACGCATTTTCCTGCCGCCGCTGCCGCGTTGGCTGAAGCGCGCAAGGCTGGTGTTGCGGTTGTGCTGATTACCAACTCGCCGCGCCGCAGCGCCGATGTGATCGCGCAGATGCGCCTGATCGGCGTGCCGGACGGCACGTTCGACAGGGTCGTCAGCTCCGGCGATGTCACGCGCGATCTGATCGCGGAGGGGCCACGCAAGGTGTTCCACCTTGGTCCGGACCGCGACATGAGCATCTATGACGGGTTGGGTGTGGAAATCTCTGAAGAGTTCGAGGCGCAGGTCGTCGTCTGCACCGGTCTGTTCGATGACGAGGCCGAGACGCCGGAAGACTATGCAGAGATGCTGACCAGGTTGCGTGCCCGCAACCTGCCGTTCATTTGTGCAAATCCCGATATCATCGTCGAGCGCGGCGAAAGGCTGATCTGGTGCGCCGGTGCGCTTGCCCGCGACTATGCACAACTTGGCGGCCGCACGTTGATCGCCGGCAAGCCGTACGCGCCGATCTATGCGGCGGCGATGAAAGCGGCTGCGGAAGTGCTCGGCCGTGATGTCCCCCGCAGCCGCGCACTCGCCATCGGCGACGGCATGATGACAGACGTCAAGGGCGGCGCCGACAACGGGTTCGACGTGCTTTACATTTCCGGTGGCATCCACGCACGCGACTATGGCGATCCGCTACGGCCTGACCCGGCCAGGCTTGCCGCTTTCCTCGAAAAGCATGGCTATCGGCCGGTTGCCGTCATGCCGCGGCTGAAATAAGGAAGCCGGCATGGACAAGCCGTTCGAGCGTATTTTGGGCGACACGGTGCTGCCGTCGCGTCTACGAGGCGGCGTGGTGGCGATCGGCAATTTCGACGGCGTGCATCGTGGCCATCAGGCCGTGCTGGAGCGGGCGCTCGACGAAGCACGCCGGCGCGATGTGCCGGCACTGGTGTTGACCTTCGAACCACATCCGCGCACGGTCTTTCGGCCCGATGTGCCGCTATTCGTGCTGACCCCGCCGCCGGTGAAAGCCAGACTCCTGTCCGATTTTGGCTTCGATGCAGTGATTGAACAGGAATTCACGCGCGAATTCGCGCAACGTTCGGCGGAATCCTTCATCACCGATATCCTCGAGCACAATCTTGGAATCTCCTGCGCTGTCACCGGTTTCGACTTTCATTTCGGCAAGGATCGGCAGGGCGGCCCCGCCTTTCTCACCGAAGCGGGCAGGCGCCACGGCTTTGGCGTTGTGCAGGTCGAGGCGTTCTGCGACGAAGGCACCGAGGTCATCTCCTCCAGCCGGATTCGAGCTTTGCTGACGGAAGGCAAGCCGGAAGAAGCCGCTGGCCTGCTAGGCTACCGCTTCACGGTCGAAAGCGAAGTGATCGGCGGTCAGCAGCTTGGCCGCACGCTCGGCTTTCCGACGGCGAACATGAGGCTTTCGCCGCAAACAGTTCTGAAGGAAGGCATTTATGCTGTTCGTTTCCGTCGACAGGACGGTTCGATCCACGATGGCGTGGCGAGTTTCGGCCGCCGCCCGACGGTGGACGACAACGGCGCGCCGTTGCTTGAAACCTTCCTGTTCGATTTCTCGGGCAGTCTTTATGGTGAAGCCTGCGAGGTCTCGTTCTTTGCCTACCTGCGCGGCGAGGTGAAGTTCGAAGGCCTCGATCCGCTCGTTGCCCAGATGAAGCGTGACGAAGCGGAGGCAAGGGCGATTTTGGCGGGTGTCAGGCCGCTATCGGCCCTCGACGCAAAGATTACGTTCTAGAACGTGGCGCATCCATGCGGACGCGCAACGTTCTAGAATCGATATCGGGCTAAGTCTTGCTGCTCTTCAGAGCCAAACCAAAGGCGATGTAGGTCCAGCCCTGGAAGACAAGGTCGATGGCCAGGAACAGGCCGAGCACCCACAGGCTGTTGACTGGCCATTGCAGGGCAATCAGCAGGCCTGCCAATGCCGTGATGACACCACCGGCGATGATCCAGCCAGAACCCTTTTCAGCACGATGCTGGTAGCCGATCGAGGCGCGGATCAGGCCTGCAGCCACCAGCGCTATGGCCAGCAGCAAAGTAAAGACGGTTGAAGCGAGCAGTGGATTGTAGAAGGCGAAGAAGCCGGCCACCGCATAAAGCAGGCCGCTGAGCAGCCAGTAGAAGAAGCGGCCCCAGGTCTTCACGCCAAAGGCGTGGATGATTTCGATGGCGCCGGCCATCAGCATCAGCCAGCCCACAAAATAGACCGAAGCGACGGTGGCGATAAACAGATTGCCGAAGGCGATGCCGCCAAAGATCAGCAACAAGACGCCGAGTGCCACGAACCATCCCCATTTGGAACGGGCCTCGCCGATTACATTCTTCAGTTCGTCCGTGGGCAGGGTCATGGCCGTCCTCTCCAAGATTGTGCCTGTCAAAAGGCGGACGATAACGCCGTGCCAATATGACGTCCAGTGACAGGGCCGAAACCGAATGTGTTTGAAAATCGGGGATTTAAATCAAATTTTACCAAGAGGCCCGCATAGACAGCGCAACGGTGAGTTGTGCATGGTGTTGTTATGAGTCCTGCGAAGTTCCTCCCGGCGGCCATCGCTGGTGTTGTCCTGCTTTCGCCTGCCGGCGCGCGCGCCGAGGGTGATTTCTTCGGCTGGATACGCGGCGACTGGTATCTCGAGGTCGGTGTCACCGGTTTGGTCGCGCCGAATTTCGAGGGCGGCAAGAAATATCTGCTTGGTGCAGAACCGATCATTTCGCTTGGCAAGGCCGGCGGCGACACGCGTTTTTCCTCGCGCAACGACAACATTTCGCTGGGGCTGTACGACACTGGCAATTTCCGCGCCGGCCTGAACGGCAAGCTGCTCCTGCGCCGCGACAGTGATACGCAGGGGCTGGAGGGGCTGGACCCGGTGCGATGGGGCGGTGAACTGGGCGGGTTTGCCGAATTCTATCCGCTGGACTGGCTGCGCGTGCGTGGCGAAGTCCGACAGGGTTTCCGCGCACATCATGGCGTCGTCGCCGACTTCGCCGCCGATGCCTTCTACGATGTCACTCCGGAAGTGCGCCTTTCCGGCGGCCCGCGCATGTCATTCGCTTCGGCCAGCTATTTCGACGCCTATTATGGCGTCAATGCCGCCGAATCCGCGGCTACCGGCCTCGCCGAATACAAGCCGGGTGGTGGCCTGAAATCGGTCGGCGTCGGCGGTGCCGTCACCTGGAAGGTGACCGATCCCATCACCGCCAGCCTGTTTGGTGAGTACAGCCGCCTGACCGGCCCGGCCGCCGATTCCAGCCTAGTCAGGCAGAATGGCTCCAAGGACCAGTTCACCGTCGGTATCTCGACCAGCTATCGCTTCGATTTCAAGCTTTAGCCTAATGCGGCAGGGAAGCGCTTTATTCCTGCCGGCTTATCCGCTAAAAGCGCGCCATGACGGTTTTCTCGCGTCCACGCGACATCTCGATACGAATTAGTGGCCCGGTGTTCCGGACGGCCTGAGGTCGTCGGAGTCGCCGGGACTTTTTGCGCGGGCTGCTCTCGCGCTTTTTCCAGAACTCTCTGTTTTACGCAATTCCGGACGGAAAACCGCTACACACTTTTCCTGGAATTGCTTTAGTTCAACGCCCGAGGCCCGCCGCCGCCGGGCAACGCATATGGCAGATCGATGAACGACAAAGCTGAAACCCTCGACTATTCGAAGACCCTTTATTTGCCGCAGACGGAGTTCCCGATGCGCGCCGGCTTGCCGGAAAAGGAGCCGGTGCTGGTCAAGCGCTGGCAGGATATGGACCTGTACAAGCGGCTGCGCGAAACTGCTGCTGGCCGTCCGAAATACGTGCTGCACGACGGCCCGCCCTATGCCAACGGCAACATCCACATCGGGCATGCGCTGAACAAGATCCTCAAGGACATCATCGTCCGCTCATTCCAGATGCGCGGTTTCGATTCCAACTACGTGCCGGGCTGGGACTGCCACGGCTTGCCGATCGAGTGGAAGATCGAGGAAGAGAACTATCGCTCGAAAGGCAAGTCCAAGCCGGATCTTACGCAGCCGGCAGCGATGGTGGCTTTCCGCCAGGAATGCCGCGCCTATGCGGAAAAGTGGATCAAGGTGCAGGGCGACGAGTTCCAGCGCCTCGGCGTCGTCGGTGATTTCGCCAACCCCTACACCACGATGGCCTTCCACGCGGAAGCACGCATCGCCGGCGAGTTGCTGAAATTCGCAACGAGCGAGCAGCTTTATCGCGGTTCCAAACCGGTGATGTGGTCGGTGGTGGAGCGCACTGCGCTGGCCGAAGCCGAAATTGAGTACCAGGACTACGAGAGCGACACGATCTGGGTGAAGTTCCCGGTCAATGACGCGACTGGCGAGTTTACTGGCGCACAGGTCGTCATCTGGACGACCACGCCCTGGACGATCCCTGGCAACCGCGCGGTCGCCTATTCGTCGCGCGTTGCCTACGGTCTCTACGAGATCACTGCCGCGGAGAACGACTTTGGTCCGCAACCGGGTGAGAAGTTGATCTTTGCTGATGCGCTCGCCGAGGATTCGTCCGCAAAGGCGAAGGTGAGCATGCAGCGCATCCGCAATGTTTCGGCGGAAGAGCTTGGTGGTTTTACGCTTTCGCATCCCTTGAAAGGCCTTGGCGGCGGCTATGACTTCGTCGTGCCGATGGTTGCTGGCGACCACGTCACCGACGATGCCGGTACCGGTTTCGTGCACACCGCACCCAGCCACGGCCGCGAGGACTTCGAGGCCTGGATGGATGCCGCGCCGGAATTGCGCAAACAGGGGATCGATGTTGCCATCCCGTTCCCTGTCGATGATGCTGGCTTCTACACCAAGGATGCACCGGGCTTCGGTCCGGATCGCGAGGGTGGGCCTGCGCGCGTCATCGACGACAATGGCAAGAAGGGCGATGCCAACAAGGCCGTCATCGAGGCATTGATCGCGGCGAGCGCGCTGTTCGCGCGCGGGCGTCTCAAGCATCAGTATCCGCACTCCTGGCGCTCGAAGAAGCCGATCATCTTCCGCAACACGCCGCAGTGGTTCGTCTATATGGACAAGGAACTGGGCGACGGCACCACGTTGCGCAATCGCGCGCTCAAGGCCATCGACGCCACGCGTTTCGTGCCGGCCGCCGGCCAGACGCGCCTGCGTTCGATGATCGAGGAGCGCCCCGACTGGGTTTTGTCGCGCCAGCGCGCCTGGGGGGTGCCGATCGCCGTCTTTGCCGACGTCGACGGTAACGTGTTGAAGGACGAGGCCATCAATGCCCGTATTGTCGAGGCCTTCGAGGCGGAAGGGGCAGATGCCTGGTTCGCCGAAGGTGCGCGCGAGCGTTTCCTGGGGTCGCGTGCCAACGAGCCATGGATGCAGGTCATGGATATCCTCGACGTCTGGTTCGATTCCGGCTCGACCCACACCTTCACGTTGGAAGATCGTCCCGACCTGAAATGGCCGGCCGACGTTTATCTGGAAGGTTCCGACCAGCATCGCGGCTGGTTCCATTCCTCGCTGCTGGAAAGCTGTGGCACCAGGGGCAGGGCGCCTTATGACACGGTCGTCACCCATGGCTTCACCATGGATGAGGAAGGCCGCAAGATGTCGAAATCGCTCGGCAATACGGTGGTGCCGCAGGACGTCATCAAGCAGTCGGGTGCGGATATCCTTCGGCTCTGGGTGGCCACGACCGACTATTGGGAAGACCAGCGGCTCGGCAAGACCATCCTGCAGACCAACATCGATGCCTATCGCAAGCTGCGCAATACCATCCGTTGGATGCTGGGCACGTTGGCGCATGATGACGGCGCTGAAGTGCCGCTGGCCGAAATGCCGGAGCTGGAGCGGTTGATGCTGCACCGGCTGGCTGAACTGGACGAATTGGTGCGGTCGGGCTTCGATGCCTTCGAGTTCAAGCGTATCACGCGTGCGTTGCTAGACTTTATGGTGGTCGAGCTGTCGGCCTTCTATTTCGATATCCGCAAGGACGCGCTCTACTGCGATGCTCCTTCCAGCGTGAAGCGCAAGGCGTCCGTACAGGTGGTGCGCCATCTGTTCGATTGCCTGGTGAAGTGGCTGGCGCCACTTTTGCCGTTCACCACGGAGGAGGCGTGGCTCGACCGCAATCCACGGGCCGAATCGCTGCATCTCGAACAGATGCCAATGGTGCCTTCCTCCTGGCGCAATGACGCGCTGGCCGAGAAATGGCGCAAGGTGCGGCAGGTCCGCAGCGTGGTCACCGGCGCTCTGGAGCTTGAACGCGCGAAAAAGACCATCGGCTCATCGCTCGAGGCAGTACCAGTCGTTTATCTCAGCGATGCCAATCTGGAAGCAGCCCTTGCCGGGATCGATCTGGCCGAAATCAGCATCACCTCGGACCTCGTCATTTCGCATGATGCGGCACCTGCTGATGCCTTTGCGCTGCGCGAGGTTCCTGGTGTTGCCGTCGTCATCGCGAAGGCGGAAGATCGCGGCCTCGTCAAATGTGCGCGCTCGTGGCGATATACTGCGGATGTCGGCTCGGATGCAGCCTATCCAGATGTCTCGGCGCGCGACGCTGTTGCCTTGCAGGAACTGAAGGTGCTGGGCCGGCTTCAGGCGGTTTGAAGCGTCGCAACGCCGGTGGTCGTACAGCTGCCGGCGTTGCCCTTAACCCGGCGTTGAGGTAAAGACGCGAAATTCCGACGAACAACAATGACAAACTATCGCCGGATTCCCGTTGAATGAGCACGTGGTGTTTATTTCCGGGCCACCGGGGCTGGCCAGAGGTCGAGAGTGACAAAATTCAGCATGACCGAAAGACACTGCGCGCGTGCGCTGGTTCTGGTGCCGCTCATGGTGTCCGGCTTTGCGCTGGCCGGCTGTGTCGGTTCGCCGACATATGGTACCGACAAGTCCGCGGACGCACAGCTTCTCGGGGACTTGTCGAACGCCATTTCGCTGAGCCCGCAGAAGGGCAATAAAATCGACTACAAACCGCGCGCTACGCTGGTGAAGCCAAAGCCAGG
Source organism: Mesorhizobium loti (assembly GCF_002858745.1). Taxonomy (GTDB): domain Bacteria; phylum Pseudomonadota; class Alphaproteobacteria; order Rhizobiales; family Rhizobiaceae; genus Mesorhizobium; species Mesorhizobium loti_F. Next base: position 85,978 of record NZ_PJRO01000006.1, read on the forward strand.
TGCGAAGGATGCGTTGCCGGCGCCACAGGAGTCGATCACGCAGACGGCAGGCGGCGAGTGGCCGGAATCGCCGGAGCAGCGCCGTGAGCGTCTGCGCGCCGAGGCGACTGCCAATGAAAACAATCCGAACTACGAACCAGGTATCGTCGCCGACGACGTGCAGACAGATCCGGTTGCCGTGCGCAAGGCGATGGCCGAATCGGGCTCGAGCCATCCGCCGGCCCCGGACAGCGGCCAGGCTGTTTCCCGCCGTGCCGAAGTGGCAAAACGTGTCGCCGCAAGCCAGCAGAGCACGCCGACGACGCGCAGGTTCCTTACCGACCCACCCGTTGCCTATCGCACTGCAGCCGACACTGCTCCTCAGGGTGATATAGGCGAGGATGAATACAAGAAGGAACGGCGCCTGAAGAAGGAAGCCCAGGCCAAGAGTGGCAAGTCGGGCTGGTTCGATTGGTGGAACTAGGCTGCCAATACGATTTTTGACAATATGACGCCCCTGACAGCGGCGTTTTTTGTCAGCGACGATCCCGGAAAAAATCCTTGAGGATGGCCGAGGCCTCGGCCTCGGCGAACCCGGCATAAACATCCGGCACATGATGGCAGGTGGAAGCTGCAAAGAAACGCGGCCCGTTGACGATCGCGCCGCCTTTTTCGTCGGCGGCGCCGAAATAGAGCCGCCGCAGTCTAGCAAACGAGATCGCGCCCGCGCACATCGCGCATGGCTCCAGCGTTACATAGAGGTCGTGGTCGGTCAGCCTTTCGCTGGCGCGCTTTTGGCAGGCTTCGCGGATCGCCAGGATTTCTGCGTGCGCGGTCGGGTCCGATAATTCCCGCGTGCGGTTGCCTGCGGCAGCGACAATTGCATTGCCATACACGACCACCGCGCCGACCGGCACTTCGCCGCGCGCGGCAGCGGCTTCCGCTTCCTTGAGCGCTGCGGCCATGAAATCCGGTCGTTTCAAGCTGTTTCTGCCCAGAATTAAGCCCTCGCCACCCGGCGGCGATCCTGTTATCTAGCGCACGACTTCGAAAACCGATATCGATTTTCGAACCGCATCATGCGCACAACAGAAGCGTTGCAGCGTCCTGACGCGTCGTTTCCGACGCGCGGCGCCGTGACCGCGCCAGAGCATGGTCCCGAAAGGTTGCAAACTTTTCGGATAAGGTCATGCGACAAAATAAGGAGATAGAGCGGACTGCCGATCGCATTCCGCTCTAATGAGCAAGGCAAGATGGACGACAAAGATAAAAAGCCGCCGCGTTCGCGCGGCCCCAGAACCGAAGGCCCACGTGGTCGCGATTCCGGCAAAGGTGGAAAGTCGGGCTTCGGCAAGAAGCCGTTCGCCAAGCGTTCTGAAGGCGACAAGGCAGCCGGCGAGCGGCCCCGTGGCGACTTCAAGCCAGGTGGTGGCAAGCCGTGGCAGAAGCGCGAGGACGGGAGCAAGCGGCCTTTCGAAAAGGGTACGCGCGGTGAAGGCAAGCCTTTCGTCAAGCGTGACGGTCCACGCAAACCTTATGCACCGCGCGAAGACCGCGCGGCCGAGGGTGACCGGCCGAAGCGTGATTTTGGCGAGCGTACCGGTAGCGCACGCTCCTACGACGAGTTCCGGCAAGACCGCAAGCCCTATGAGAAGCGGGAAGGTGGCGGCTCGTTCGGCAAGCGGCCTTTTGAAAAGGGCGCGCGCGGCGAAGGCAAGCCTTTCGTCAAGCGTGACGGTCCGCGCAAACCCTACGCGCCGCGCGAAGAACGCGCGGTCGAAGGTGATCGGCCGAAGCGTGATTTCGGTGATCGCGCCCGTAGCACCCGCGCCGAGGGCGAAGTCCGGCAAGACCGTAAGCCCTACGAAAAGCGGGAAGGTGGAAGCACCTTCAGCAAGCACGATGGACCTCGCAAACCCTATGCGCCACGCGAGGATCGCGCGGTAAACGCTGACCGGCCGAAGCGCGATTTTGGTGGCGATCGGCCGCGTGGCCCGCGGGCCGAAGGCGGCTTTCGTTCGGACCGCAAGCCCTACGAGAAGCGGGAAGGTACGGCCAGCCCCGGCCGCTTTGAGCGCGGCGCGCGTAAATTCGAAGGTGAGCGCTCCGAACGCCGCTTCGACAAGGAACCGCGCCGCGAAGATGCCGCGCAATCCCGTGTTCCGGCCGAGGCCACCGAGGCCGGCGAACGCATCGCCAAGCGGCTGGCCCGCGCCGGCATCGCTTCCCGGCGCGATGCCGAGGAACTGATTGCTGCCGGCCGCGTCAAGGTCAATGGCAAGGTGCTGGCGTCGCCGGCCTTCAACGTGTTGCCGGACGACGTCATCCATCTCGACAACACGGAAATTCCGCCGATCGAGCGCACGCGCCTATTCCTGTTCCACAAGCCGGCCGGCGTGGTGACCACCAACCGCGATCCGGAAGGGCGCAAGACTGTCTTTGATGTGCTGCCGGCTGAATTGCCGCGGCTGATGACGATCGGCCGCCTCGACATCAACACCGAAGGCCTCCTTCTGCTTACCAATGATGGCGGGCTGTCGCGTGTGCTGGAATTGCCTGCCACGGGCTGGTTGCGCCGTTACCGGGTGCGCGTGCATGGCAAGGTCGAGGAGCAGGCGCTGGCCGACCTCAGGGACGGTATCGCTGTCGATGGCGTTTTCTACGGTGCCATAGAGGCTTCTCTGGAGCGTACGCAAGGCACTAACGCGTGGCTGACCATCGGCTTGCGCGAAGGCAAGAACCGCGAGGTCAAGAACATCCTGGGCGCACTCGGCCTCGAAGTGGCGCGGCTGATCCGTATTTCCTACGGTCCGTTCCAGCTTGGCGAATTGCCGGAAGGCCATGTGCTGGAGATCAAGGGCCGCACGCTGCGTGAGCAGCTCGGAGAAACGCTGATCGAGGAAGCAGGCGCCAATTTCGACGCCGACATTACGATGCCCTTCTCGAACAAGCCGGTGCGCCGTACCGAGCCGCGCCATGAAGAAGCGCCGCGTCCGCGGCCTTTGCGGGACGGTGACCACCGTCCAGCAGGTGAGGGTGGCCTGATCAAGGCGCGCAAGCGACGCGAGGGCAGCCGCGACGAAGCGCTCGGCAAGCTTTCGACCAAACCAGAACGTGGTGGCTTCGGCGAGCGCGGTGGGTTCGGCAAGGGCGGCGGCTCGGGCAAAGGCTTCGGTGAGCGCGGTCCGAAGAAAGGCGAGCGCGAGCAGCGGCCGATCGATCCGCCGGGCCAGCGTCGCGCCAATGTCTGGATGGCACCTGGTGCCAGGCCGCAGGGCGCCAAGCCGGAAAAGTCCGGTACAGACAAAGGTGGTCCACGTGGCCGTTCCTTTGACGGCAAGGGTGACGCGCCGCGCGGCAAGGGACCGGGTAAAGGCCCGCGGTCGCGCTGATGCGGATTGTCGGCGGCGAGTTTCGCGGGCGGCCGTTGGCGACCCCGCGCGACCAGTCCATTCGCCCGACCACCGATCGCGCACGGGAAGCGGTCTTCAACGTGCTGGCGCATCGTTTCGGCGAGAAGCTGGAAGGCGCGCGGGTGCTCGACCTTTTCGCCGGCACGGGCGCACTCGGCCTTGAGGCGCTGTCGCGCGGTGCTTCTTATGCGGTCTTCATCGAGGAATCGGCAGAGGGACGTGGCTTGATCCGCTCCAATGTCGAAGCCTTCGGCCTCACCGGACGCACCAAGATATTCCGCCGCGACGCCACCCAACTTGGAGAGGCCGGCACAATAGCGCCGTTTGGCCTGCTGTTCGCCGACCCACCTTATGGCAAGGGTCTGGGCGAGCAGGCGCTGCAATCCGCGCGCGCTGGCGGATGGCTGGTGCCGGGCGCGCTTTGCGTGGTCGAGGAAACGGCTGCTGTGCCATTCCAGCCGGGGACAGGGTTTTCGGTGATCGACGAGCGCAGCTATGGCGAAACCGTCATCCGCTACATTGAGGCGGCCTGATCTGCTGCGCGGCCCCATCGCAAATTCATAAAAAGCTCGAATTTTGCGGCAAGACGGGCAGGAGCGTGCAAGGAGAATCGGCGTAAGCGCATGATTTCAGCAAAGTGGAGCGGTCGATGAGAACTCGAAAAGATTGGCCGCACCGCATGATGCTTGCGGTTTCGCTAGAGCGTTTCCGTTCTTCACGGAAATGCGGAAACGCTCTAACTCTTTGTTTTTACGCAATTCCGAACGCAAAACCTCTGCGCGCTTTTGCTGGAATTGCTCTGAGCGCATTGATGGCGACGACGGCACTGGCCGAGCAGGCGCCTCCTGAAAATACGATCAGCCAGTTCACGCTAGGCAATGGCATGCAGGTCGTGGTCATTCCTGACCATCGCGCGCCGATCGTCACCCATATGGTGTGGTACAAGATCGGCAGTGCCGACGAACCGCCCGGCAAGTCCGGTATCGCGCATTTCTTCGAACACCTGATGTTCAAGGCGACCAGCAGCCATCCGGCCGGTACGCTGGACCAGGCTGTCGCCGATATCGGTGGCAACGACAACGCCTTCACTTCTTATGATTTCACTGCCTTTCACGAGACGGTGCCACCAGCGGCGCTCGGCCAGATGATGGGGTTCGAGGCCGATCGCATGCGTAACCTCGTGTTGAGCGACGAGGCGGTAACGACCGAGCGCGATGTCATCATGGAAGAGCGTCGCTCGCGGATTGACAATGATCCTCAGGCGCAGCTCGACGAGGCGGTCAACGCAACGCTCTACATGAACCAGCCCTACCGCATCCCGGTGATCGGCTGGATGCAGGAGATCGAACAGCTTAACAGGGTCGACGCCAAGGCGTTCTACGACCGCTATTACGCGCCGAACAACGCTGTCCTGGTTGTTGCCGGCGATGTCGAGCCCGAAGCGGTGCGCAAGCTGGCTGAGGAGAATTACGGCAAGATGCCAAGGGGGCCGGACCTGCCGCCTCGCATCCGCCCCAAGGAGCCAGAAAAGACGACGGCACGCTCGGTGACGCTCGCAGACGCGCGTGTCAGTGTGCCGAACTTCTCCATGCAATGGGTCGTGCCGTCCTACAACACCGCCAAGCCGGGCGAGGCCGAAGCGCTTGACCTGCTGGGCGAGATTCTTGGCGGGGGCACGCGCAGCCGCCTCTATCAGGAGCTCATCGTCAAACAAGGTGTTGCGGCCAGCGTCGGCGCCGGTTTTCAGGGCCGAGCGCTGGATGACTCGGTCTTTGCTGCCTACGCCACACCGCGTGGCACCGCCAAGCTTGCCGACGTCGAAAAGGCTGTTGGCGCTGAAATCGAAAAGATCGCGCGTGACGGTGTCAGCGCGGACGAGCTGGAACGGGCCAAGAACCGCTACATTCGTTCGATGATCTTTGCCCGCGACCGCCAGGATTCGATGGCCAACATCTACGGCAACGTGCTGACCACCGGCGGCACGGTCAAGGACGTCGAAGAATGGCCGGAGCGCATCCGCAAGGTGGGCGCCGACGAGGTCAAGGCGGCTGCACAACGCTATCTGCTCCTCGACAAAGTGGTGACGGGCTATCTCTTGCCCAAGACGCAGGCGGAGAACTGAGCGATGCCGGTATCGAATCCCGCCTATGCAAGCGCGGTCAATCTGACGGTCCGGCTGCGCATTTTTGCTGGTATTGCTCTGGGCCTGATCTTCGTGGTCCTGTCGGCCTTCACCGCTTCGGCTGCCATGAACATCCAGGAAGTGAAGTCCGAGAAGGGCATCACCGCCTGGCTGGTCGAAGATTACACCGTGCCGATCGTGACCGTGCGCTTCGTCTTCGATGGCGGCGCCAGCCAGGATCCCGCCGGCAAGGAAGGTACGGCCAATCTCATGGCCGGCCTGTTCGACGAAGGGGCCGGCGATCTCGACAGCGATGCCTTCCAGATCAAGCTCGATGATGTCGGCGCGGAGATGAGCTTCGAAGAGACCCGTGATGGCTTCTACGGCACCATGCGCATGCTGGCAGAAAAGCGCGATGATGCGCTTGGTCTGCTCAAACTGGCGATCGAAAAGCCGCGTTTCGATCCTGCACCAGTGGAGCGTATCCGGGGGCAGATCATTTCCGGCATTGAATCCAATGCGCGCGACCCCGAAACCATCGCGCAGGCGAAATGGCGCAAGGCGCTTTACGGCAATCATCCCTATTCCAATCCGGAAAACGGCACCAAGGAGAGCGTAGCGGCGATCGGCCAGGACGACCTGCGCGCGTTTCACAGGGCGATGTTCGGCCGCGATGGCCTGCACGTCGCAGTCGTCGGTGCGATCGATCCTGAAACGTTGAAACGCAAGCTCGACGAAATCTTTGGCGGTCTGCCGGAAAAGCAGCAACTGCGGCAGCTTGCCGATGTCGATCTCAAGCTTGGCCAGACCATCGAGGTTAACTACGATCAACCGCAGACCTCACTGCAGTGGGCTTTCCCGGGTGTTGCGCGCGACGCTTCGGATTTTTATGCAGCCGCGCTGCTCAACGAGATTCTCGGTGGTCAGGCCTATACGTCGCGCCTCTATCAGGAAGTGCGCGAGAAGCGTGGGCTCGCCTATGGCGTTTCCTCGTCGCTGGTCGACCGCCGCTATTCGGCGCTGTTGACCGTCGGCACGGCAACGCGCTCGGACCGTGCCGCGGAGACATTGAAGATTGTGCGCGATGTCGTGCAGCGCCTGGCGGCTGAGGGACCGACCGACCAGGAACTGGCGGCGGTGAAGAAGAACCTCATCGGCGCCTACGCCATCAACAACCTGGATTCTTCGAGTTCCATCGCCAACACGCTGGTGGAACTGCAACTCGACAAGCTGGGCATTGACTACATCCAGCGTCGTACCGCCTATATCGATGGCGTGACGCTCGACGAGGTGAAGGCCGTGGCCAAGAAACTGTTGTCAGTTGATCCTGCAATCCTGGTGGTGGGCCCTGCGCTCGCCGCAGGGGGCAAGGGGTGAGCCCGTCCTTCTCCATCGCGTTCGGCGGTGGCGGCGCACGTGGTCTTGCGCATATCCATGTCATCGAAGCGCTGGATGAGCTCGGCATCAAGCCGGTCGCGATCGCCGGGTCTTCGATCGGCGCGCTGATGGGAGCAGGCGTTGCCTCCGGCATGAGCGGCCGCGAAATCCATGACTATGCGCGCTCTATCCTGGGTACCCGCGCCCAGGTGGCAAGCCGCATGTGGCGCGCGCGCCCTGGCACCTTCGCCGAGGCGATGGAAGGCGGTTTGCGCCTTGGCCAGTTCAATGTCGAACGCATCCTCAAGGCGTTCCTGCCGGAAGTCGTGCCGTCCAGCTTCGAAGAACTGAAAATTCCGCTCAAGGTGACGGCAACCGATTATTTCGGTCACAAGCTGGCGGTTTTCGACAGCGGCGAGCTGCATTCGGCGCTGGCCGCCTCGGCGGCAATCCCGGCGGTGTTCCGGCCGGTTGTGCGCGATGGTCGTATGCTGATCGATGGCGGCATCTACAATCCGGTGCCGTTCGACCTCGTCGAGGGAGTGGCCGACATCACCATCGCAGTCGATGTTGTCGGCGGTCCGGAAGAGGGCGGCCGCAAGCAGCCGACCTCGATCGACCTGATGTTCGGCGCGACCCAGTTGCTGATGCAGTCGATCATCGCCAACAAGCTGACGCAGTGCCGTCCCGATATCCTGATCCGTCCGCCGGTCTCGCGTTTCCGCGTGCTCGATTTCATGAAGATCGACGCGGTGATGGCGGAAACGGTGGCTGTGAAGGATGAGGTGAAGCGCGCTGTCGAAGCCGCGCTGGAAGCGCGGCGTGAAACGCAGGGATAACTCTGGCGCGTTGCCCTGGAGCTAGTGCGCGAACACCTGCTCCAGCGAGCGGAAGCCCTTGAATTCCAGTGCATTGCCGGAGGGGTCGCGGATGAACAGCGTGGCCTGCTCGCCCGGCTGATCCTTGAAGCGCACCATCGGCCGTTCCAGCCAGTCGATGTCATCGCGGGCTTCGAGCCGGGCGGCGAGCTTTTCCCACTCGTCCATCAAAAGCACTGCGCCGAAATGCGGGATCGGCACGATGACGCCATCGACCGCGCCGTCACGCTGGGCTGTAGCTGTACCCGGGCGCAGATGCGCCGACATCTGGTGGCCGTAAAGGTCGAAATCGACCCAGGTGTCCGACGAGCGCCCGATGCGGCAGCCAAGCACCTCGCCATAAAAGGTTCGTGTCTCGTTCAGGTCGCGGACGGGAAAGGCGAGGTGGAAGGGTGTCATGGGTCGACCTTTTGTGTCTGAGCCACAGGGATCCCGGACACAACCACATGCGGGAGCATGTCGCAAACGTTGACGTTGCCCATGTCGGACGGCTGGCGCCGGCTAGATAGCCGCCAGCGGTCCGAAAAAGCCGATGATGCGAGTTATGCGGACCCGATCCGCATCGAGGAAGGCAATGTCCAGCCCCTCGGGGAAGGACGATCCATCCGGCAGCACGAATTTCCAGGCAAAGCGCGCTATGTCGTGATGAACATCCACGGGGCTCGTGCGGACGATGCGGGCACCCGGATATCTCGCCTGGATGCCGGCAACATGCGCTAGCAACTCGTCAGCACCGTCTGCGTGGGCGGTTGGATCTGTATAGGTAGCGCCATCGCTCCACACTGACAGCAATAGCGCCCGTCGCCTTTCGGCATCCTGGTCGGACCAGGATGCGCAATAGGTGTCGATGAGATGCGTCAAAGACATTCATCCGGCCTTTCCCGTAAACTGCGACAGAGCAGCGAAATCGTCATGCAGATGGCCCGCGGCGATCGCTCGCCGGAAGATGGCATCGTAACCATCGACCACTGTACGGTCGATCTTGCGCACCTCCATCAGCTCCACAAGATGCTGAAATGCGCTGTAGTGTGGAGAGATCGACGAAAGCGTTTCGCTATCTGCCGCCAACCGGCCCGCCGCCGTGCGTTTGATCAGGTCCGAGACTAGCCCCTCAACCACCGGAGCGGTTGCTGTCCACTGCCTTGCCAGTTCGCTGAAGTCGATGTTTTCGGCCCGGCACACCGCCATGGATTGCAAGGCGCCGAACAAAGCTCCCCACATCAGCGCGAGCAGGGCACTGTCCAGTGCGTTCGCCAGTCCGAGGTCTTCGCCGACATGCTGGACATTGCCGCCGAGTGCCTGGAACATGTCCTTGCCCTCGTCGAAAGCCTGCCGTGCTCCCGAGACCAGGATGGTACCATGCTCCGTTCCGATGAAGTCCGGCGTGGCCATGATCGCGCCGTCGAGATAGGTCACGCCGTGCTCCACGGCCCACGTCCCAGCTTCGCGTGCGCTGTGCGGCGTGCCGGACGTCAGCTCAACGATCAGCTTGCCGCGAAGAGCAGGGGCGATGTCGCCGCGCAGCAATGCGGTGGTCGCCGGATAGTCAGTCACGTTGACGATGATGATTTCACTCGCCTCGACTGCTGCTCTCACTGACCTTGCAACCGTGGCGCCTGCGGCGACCAGCGGTGTGGTCTTTTCCACGGTTCTGTTCCAGACGGTCGTGTGGTGTCCAGCCTTCAAAAGGGCATGCACGAGCGCTGACCCCATGCGTCCGGTTCCCAAAACAGTGATTGCAGGCTTCATCGTGACACTCCATATCGATCAGCTGAACATGCGGCTTACCGCCGTTGGCCGAGAGCTATGACGTGGTCGGGGTGAGGCCAATACGCACGAAAGCGTAAGTGGTTACCCCCCGGTAAGGAGAACGGGGATGAACAAGCCTCCGGAGAACGGCTTCCTGACCGCAATGAAACTGGTCGCAGGCAAATGGAAGATCGATATCCTCTGTGCACTTTCCGCTGCGCCGCGCCGGTTCGGCCGTCTGCGGCACTCCATCCCCGACATCAGCGAAAAGATGCTCGCGCAGCAATTGCGGGAAATGGAAGCCGACGGGCTTGTGAAAAGGCAAGCCTATCCGGGGTTGCCGGCCAAGGTCGTCTACTCACTGACCGAAAGCGGAGCGGCTCTTTGCGCCAGTGCGGAAGGGCTGTGCCGTTGGAGCGAACAGTTTCCGGGCCGCGCCGAGGTCGAGGCCTAGACGACCCGTTCTGAACTGCGGCGGATTGGCTTTCGGCATTGCGCAGATCGGACAGGAACAATAGATGGAGCTGCGGCGCAGGCGCAAAGGCGCGGTCGCAAAACAGCAGGAAAGCAGCATGGCCGATACGCTCGATACCTCGAAATTGACCGATCGCGTTGCGGCGCTTGTTGACGCTGCCAGAAAGGCCGGCGCCGATGCCGCCGACGCCGTCGTTGTGATCGGCCGCTCGACCAGCGTGTCAGTCCGGCTGGGCAAGGTCGAAAACACCAATGCGTCGGAAGGCGAGGACGTGTCGTTGCGTGTTTTCGTCGGCAATCGTGTCGCTTCCGTTTCGGCAACGGCCGCTTCGGATCCCAAGGTCTTGGCTGAAAGGGCGGTGGCCATGGCCAGGGTGTCGCCGGAGGATCCCTATCAAGGCCTCGCGGATCCTTCGTTGCTCGCGAACGGCACGAACGATCTCGATCTGTTCGATAGGACAGAAATCTCCGCTGACCGGCTGCGCGAGGATGCTCTTGCCGCCGAGGCCGCCGCCCTTGCCGTCAAAGGCGTGACCAATTCAGGTGGCAGCGCTGCCGGTGCCGGCATGGGTGGGCTGGTGCTCGCCACTTCGCACGGCTTCCTTGGTCAGTATGCCGCCACGCGCTTTTCGCGTTCCGCCAGCGTGATTGCAGGCGAGGGCACGGGCATGGAGCGGGATTACGATTATTCATCCCGCCTGCATTTTGCGGATCTCGACGATCCTGAAGCGATCGGCCGCAGCGCCGGCGAGCGGGCGGTCAAGCGCATCGGCGCACGCAAAGTGCCGACCGGCACGGTCACGGTCGTGTTCGATCCGCGCGTGGCGCGCGGCATTGCCGGCCATCTGGCGGGTGCCATCAATGGCGCCTCGGTGGCGCGCAAGACCTCGTTCCTGCGCGATATGATGGGCAAGCAGGTGGCTTCGACTGCGATCACCGTGACCGATGAGCCGTTGCGCCGGCGTGGCCAGGCTTCGCGCCCCTTCGACGGCGAGGGTGTCGGCAGCGAAAAGCTTCTGATGGTCGAGAAGGGCGTGCTCAATCATTGGTTCCTCTCGACCTCGGCGGCGCGCGAGCTTGGGCTCACCACCAACGGCCGCGGCGCCCGCGGCGGTTCGCAGGTGTCGCCGTCCTCCACCAATGTTGCCATCGAGCCCGGCGAGCGTTCGCCTGAAGAGCTGATCGGCGCGCTGAAGAACGGCTTTTATGTCACCGAAGTGTTCGGTCAGGGCGTCAACATGGTGACGGGCGAATACAGCCGTGGCGCTTCCGGGTTCTGGATCGAGAACGGCGAGCTTACCTATCCTGTGTCGGAGGTGACGATCGCCTCGAACCTCAAGACGATGTTTCTCGGCCTGGTACCGGCCAATGATCTCGACCGCGAATACGGCACCGCTGCGCCGACGCTGCTCATCGAAGGAATGACCCTTGCCGGAAGTTGACGTAGCGAGCCTGGCCGGCTTCGACGAGGACCTTGCCTTGCTGCGCGACGCCGCGCGTGAGGCCGGCGCGATTGCGCTGCGCTATTTCGGCAAGAACCCGGAAGTGTGGATGAAGGGCGGCACGTCGCCGGTGAGCGAGGCCGACTATGCCGCCGACACCTATCTGCGCAATACCCTGCTGGCGGCCCGGCCTGACTACGGCTGGTTGTCGGAAGAAACGGCCGACGGTCCCGAGCGCCTGAAGGCACGCCGCGTCTTCGTCGTCGATCCCATCGACGGGACGCGCGGCTTTCTCGACGGCCAGAAGTTCTGGTGCGTCAGCGTCGCGGTGGTCGAAGACGGCAAGTCGATCGCCGGCGTGCTCGAATGTCCGGCGGCGCACGAAACCTATTGGGCGATGCCCGGTGCTGGCGCGTTCCTCAATGGAGAACGGATCAAGGTCCGCAACATGCCCGCTATCGCCGAACTGGCTGGCCCGAAAGCCTTGCAGGACATGGTCCCGCAGGACTGGCAAGGACGGGTGAAGCGTACGGCCTATGTCCCTTCCTTGGCCTACCGGCTGGCGATGATCGCCAATGGAAGCCTTGATGCTACCTTCGTCAAGCCAAACGCACATGACTGGGACATCGCCGCCGCTGAGCTCATTTTGCGCGAAGCCGGTGGTCGGCTGATCGACAGCCACGGCGCCACGCCTGTCTTCGGCAAGGAAAAGGTCAGCCACGGTGCACTGGCTGCGGGAAGCGGCGAAATGCTTGCCATGATGGCCGGCGTGATTTCCGGTCACGCCGGCTAAGCAGACTTGCGCGGCTTCGCCCACGCTGCGTCTGCACAGCTTGTTGTTTTGTCGCAGGTTCTCATCGCAAAAGCGTGGGACACTTTTGCGGAACCTGCTCAGGGCGTTTCATAGGTTTCAAAATTAGCGGCTTTGGTCTAGACCAAGCACCAAATCACATGATGTGAAGGACGGACATGACCGGGGAAGACGGAAAGAAGCAACTTTTGCACCTGGTGTTCGGTGGTGAACTGGCGACACTTGGCGGCAGTGAGTTCCGCGATCTCGACGCACTGGACATAGTTGGCATTTATCCTGACTATCAGTCGGCGCTGAACGCCTGGAAGTCCAAGGCGCAGGGCAGCGTCGACAACGCGCATATGCGCTATTTTGTCGTGCACCTGCACCGCCTGCTCGACCCGCAGGGTCAGGCCAGCGCGTGACGATGGAAGAGCAGGTGGCGAAACCGCAGGCTAACCAGCCTGTGGCCGAAAGGAAGCGCTCCAACAGCGCGCTGAAGCCGCTGTGGAAGAAGGTGCGCGAGCCGCTTGCGCAGTCGCGTTTCGTCAAGAGCCTGATCGTCAGCCTGTTCACGCTGACGATGCGCTTTATTCGGCTGACCAACCCGCGCCTCGCTCAGTCGGCGAGATTCAGCGACAAGGAATATGAAGGCATCGAGCCCGGCATCATCGCCCTGTGGCATGGCCAGCATATCCTGATGCCGGCCTTTTACCCTTCGAAGCGCGGGCTGGTTGCGATGGTGTCGCGCAGTGCCGACGCCGAGATCAACGCGCAGGTGATCGAACGCTTCGGTATCGAGACCGTGCGTGGATCCGGTGGCCGGGCGGACGCGCGTCACATCGACAAGGGTGGCGCCAAAGCTTTGATCGCGCTGAAGAAATCGCTCATGGCGGGCAAGAATGTCTGCATGATCGCGGATATTCCGCATGGGACGCCGCGCGATGCCGGCCTCGGTGTCATCCTGCTCGCAAAACTGTCTGGCCGGCCGATCCTTCCGGCAGCGCTTGCCACCAGCCGCCGCAAGGTGCTGGAGAAGAGCTGGGACAAGACCACCATCAACCTGCCGTTTGGTCGCTCGGCGGTCGCGGCAGGCGAGCCGATCTTCGTGGCAAGCAATGCTGACGAGGCCGAGATGGAGCGCAAGCGTGTCGAACTCACCGACGCGCTCAACGCCGTTACCGCCAGGGCTTACCATCTGGTGGATTCGGCGCGATGAGCGAGCGCTGGGCACGCATGATGCTGTCGCTCTACCGGGCCGCCGGCTCGGCTGCTTATCCGCTGGCCGGTCCCTATGTCGCCTGGCGTGCTTCCAAGGGCAAGGAAGACCGAGCTCGCAGCCGTGAACGCTACGGCGTTGCCAGCCGGGAACGGCCGGACGGGCCGCTGATCTGGGTACATGCGGCAAGCGTCGGCGAAACCAATGCGGTGGTGCCGTTGGTCCGCTCGATTCTCGATTACGGCGTTACAGTTGTGCTCACCACCGGCACCGTCACGTCGGCCAAGCTGGTGTCAGAACGGCTGGGGGATCGCGTCATCCATCAATATGTGCCGCTGGACCTGAGGCCGGCGGTGAGCCGCTTCCTCAATCACTGGCATCCCGATCTCGTCATCATCGCCGAATCCGAGATCTGGCCGAACACCATCCTCGAACTCGGCGCGCGCAGCGTGCCGCAGGTGCTGGTCAATGGGCGCCTGTCCGATCGTTCCTTCGCCTCGTGGAAGAAGCGCTCCAACATCGCCGAGGCTTTGTTCGAGAACCTCGCTCATGTCGTGGCGCAATCGGAAGTCGATGGCGAGCGTTTCCGGGCCCTCGGCGCGCGGCCGGTGACGGTTTCCGGCAATCTCAAGGTCGATACGCCACCGCCACCTGTTGACGCGGGTGAACTTGCTCTGCTCAGCCGCCAGATCGACGGCCGCCCAAGCTGGGCCGCCATCTCCACCCACAACGGTGAGGAAGTCATCGCCGCTGAGGTGCACAAGACGCTGGCGTCGCGGCATCCCGGTCTGCTTACCATCGTCGTGCCGCGCCATCCAGACCGGGCGGAGGAGCTCGTCGAAACGTTTGCGGGCATGGGGCTTACAGTCGCGCGGCGTAGCCTGGACGACCAGATCACGCCCGATATCGACATCCTGCTCGGCGACACGATCGGCGAGATGGGGCTTTATCTCAGGCTCACTGAGATCGCCTTCGTTGGCCGTTCGCTGACGGCCGAAGGTGGGCAAAACCCGCTTGAGCCGGCCATGCTCGAGACAGCAGTCCTTGCCGGCCGCAATGTACAGAATTTCCGCGACTCCTATCAGAAACTGCTGGATGCGGGCGCTGCCAAGCTGGTGCGGGATCGCCCGATGCTGGCTGGCGCCGTCAATTTCCTGCTCTCCAATGAAAGCGCACGCCGCGAGATGATGGCGGCAGGTGCCGTGACCGTCGAGCAGATGCGTGGCGCGCTGGCCACCACACAGAGAGCGCTGGAGCCCTATATCCAGCCGCTTGTCGTCAAGGCCCGCCTCAAGGTGGCGGGAGGTCGCTGAGTATGGCGAGCGAAGCGCCGCCGTTCTGGTGGGAAAAACCGGATTGGCGCGCTCATATGCTATCGCCCCTGTCCTGGGTTTATGGTGCGGTTGCCGGCCGCCGCATGCGCTCGGCAAAACGCGAAAAGATCGATGCACCAGTGCTTTGCGTCGGAAATTTCACAGTTGGCGGCTCCGGCAAGACGCCAGTCGCCATTGCGCTTGCAAGGCAGGCGAAACAGCAAGGCCTGAAGCCGGGTTTCCTGTCACGCGGCCACGGTGGCTCCTTTGCCGAGCCGCATATCGTCGATCCCCATCACGATGCAGCCAAACATGTCGGTGACGAGCCGCTGCTTCTGGCCGAACACGCGCCTGTGGCTGTGTCGCCGAACCGCGCCGCGGGTGCGCGGATGTTGATCGAGAAAGAGGGCTGCGACTTCCTGATCATGGACGACGGCTTCCAGAGCGCGCGTGTTCATATCGATTTTGCGCTTGTCGTGGTGGATGCCCGCTATGGCGTGGGCAATGGCCGTGTCATCCCGGGTGGACCGCTGAGGGCGTCCGTGCTTACACAGCTTCTCTACGCGGACGCACTGCTCAGGATGGGCGAGGGCACCGCTGCCGATGCCGTGGTGCGGCAGGCTGCCCGTGCCGGCAAGCCGATCTTTGCCGCACGTGCCCGGCCGAGCGATGCCAAGGCGCTCGCCGGCAAACGGCTGCTGGCCTTCGCGGGTATCGGCCATCCGGAAAAGTTCTACGACACGGTGGCGGAAGCCGACGGCACGGTGGCACTCAGCCGCTCGTTCCCCGATCATCATGTCTACGCCGAGGACGAGCTGGCGGAACTGCTCTCCACCGCCAAGGCGGCGGATCTCGGGCTCGTCACCACCGCCAAAGACGCCGCGCGCCTGCGCCATGGCGTGACCCCGCCCGGGTTCCTGGAGAAACTCTGCGTGCTCGAAATAGAAACGGTGTTCGAGCCAGACCACACGCCGCAGCGTATTGTCGATGAGACGCTCGAAGCCTGGCGAAGGCGGCGGGTTGGCGGGTAGTCTTTCCTGCAAAGGAAAGGCGTCAGCTTCGTTTACGCAAATCCGGGTTGGCTTCGATTTCGCGCTGCAGGGAGGCTGCGGCGCTGACGTAAGGCTCCTGCCTTGCAACACTCCAGTATTTCAGCTCGTCAAGCGCGATGCTCTCGCCTGTCACAGCGCAGCGCACGAAAGCGCCCGGGCTGGTGACCTGAAAATCACCGTCAAGATAGCGGATGCGGGCTTCCCGGCTACCGGGGCCTTCGAAACGGTTCATCATCGCGACAGACCTGTGTTCATATGGCCAAGCGTGTTGAAAGCTCCTGACCTCAGGGCGTTTCCGCCATAAAATATAGGCGAGGTCAAGCACGGGGCCAGCTTCGCACAACACAGACGGCTTATTGTTGGGCAAAACACCGCCCGGATCGTCATGGTCGCTGCCATCTCCCGCCTCGCTTCACTGCTCAAGCAAGCAACGGCCGGCGATGTGCCATTACCGACAGCAAAGGCGGATCCGGCCAAAACAGCGTTGATCAAGACGCTGGTGACGCCGCGTGCGCCACTCGGTGCACAGCCGATGCCGTTGCTGGCGCCGCCACTCGTCATGCCGACCAGGATCGCGGCGGCGCAAAAGGAAGCATCGGCGCAGGTGATCGAGGCCTATCGCGCCGCGCTCGAGTTGGAGGAAGCGGGACCGCTGCCGGCCAACCAGCGGTCGACAACGGCGAGCGGAACTGGCACCGAAGCAGACGTTCGACCGCAGCCGGGGCTGCCTGTCGGCCGAGATGACGCCGGCATTCGCGTTCAAGTCTTGCCAGCCTATGCACTTGCCTTGCCGCTCTCGACAGCGGCCAGGCAGGTTCAAGAGGAGGAGACTGCGACAGGGACGAGGCGGCCGGCGCAGGCGAAAGCATTACAGCAGACATCGGGGGATATTCCGCTGGAAGTAGCGGTCAGCGCCCGTATGATTGCCTTTGGGTTCGCAGCACTGGCGTTGTTGCTCTTGATCGTTCTTTTGGTGTTTTAGCCTCGGGTGAGAATCTCACGCTCCGCATCCAGAAAGCTTTGGAAGCGTTCCAACGGCACGCTGGCCGCTTCGGTGATACGCCGGGCGAGTTCCACAGCAGCGGCGCGCGGCTTTCCGGCTGGACGATCGAGCCAATACGACACCGGGTTGAGTGCGGTGCGCCTGTCGACGGCTATGACGCGACCGGCTGCGATCTGGCCCTCGGCCAGCGGCGGTCGGGCAAGGGCAATGCCAAGCCCATAGGCTGCGGCATCCAGCACCAGATTGTAATCCTCGAAGCGGCGATCCTGAGCGCGGGGCCGGTAATCTACCCCTTGCTCGCCGAACCACGCGCGCCATCCGGAAGCGTCGGAATCATGGATCAGCGGATATTTCAGCAATCGCTCGGCACTGCCGGTGCCAACCTCCTTCGCCAGCTGCGGGGAGGCGATCGGAAACATATGCTCTTCGAACAGTTGCATGGCGATACGCTCAGGGACGCGTCCGCGCCCGCAACGGATCGAGAGGTCGATGCCTTCATCGGCGAGATCGATCTGACGGTTGTCGACATCGAGAACGATCCTGATCTTCGGATCGCCGCTTTCCAGCCCCGCCATGCGCGGCATCAGCCAGAGCCCACTGATGGAAGGAATGGTCGCCAGTCGCACCACCGCGGAACCGCGCGGTTCGACCCAGCGATCGGAATTGTTGGCGATCAGCGCGAAGGCTTCGCTGGTGCGCAGATGCAGTCGATTGCCCTCGATGGTCAACGCAACGCCGCGCGCGCCGCGTTCGAACAATTTTAGGCCGAACCAGTCCTCCAGCCGCGCGATCTGGCGGCTGACGGCGCCGTGGGTGAGATTGAGTTTCTCGGCCGCGGCCGAGAAACTGCCTGTCTTGGCCGCCGCGTCGAAGGCGCGCAAGGTTTCGAGCGGCGGCAGGATGTCCAAGCTGTGATCCATGCTCACAGCTCATCCTCGATTTCGTCGTTTGTCAACGGCATCGGAAAAGCGTTTTCTGCCATCGCGACCAACAGTTGGTGCGGAGAAGGGCGATGAGTGCGCAGATGAGCATGGCGAATTCGGAACAACGGACGGATGTCACGGCGATGCTGGCGGTCGCACTCACCGTGGTTGGCTGGGCGTCGGCCTTTCCAGCCATCCGCGCCGGTCTCGCCGCGTTCGGGCCGCTGGAGCTTGGTGCGCTGCGCTTTGCCATCGCCGCCGTACCGGCTGCGATCTTCCTTGCCATCAAGCGACCGGCATTGCCCAAGCTCAACGAGCTATGGCGGTTCGGTTTCGGCGGCGCTATTTTCGTCGCGCTCTACACGGCAATGCTCAACATCGGCGAGACCACGGTTTCGGCGGGAGCCGCAGCCTTCATCATCAATGTCAGCCCGATCTTCACAGCCATCATGGCGATGTTCCTGCTTGGCGAACGGTTCCCGGTATTGGCCTGGGTCGGCACCTTCGTTTCCTTCGCCGGCATCGGTGTGATCGCGATGGGCGAGGGCAACGGGCTGACGTTTAACACCGGTGCATTGCTGATCCTGGGCTCGGCGCTGTGTTCGTCGGTTAACACGATCGTGCAGAAACCGCTGTTTTCACGGCATCATCCATTGACGGTCTCGCAATGGAACATGGTGCTCGGCGCCCTGTGCCTGGCACCGTTCTTCCCGGACAGCCTTGTCCAGGCCTCGCAGGCCGACACGGCCGGCCTTGGCGCGGTGATCTATCTCGGCCTGATCCCGAGCTTCATCTCCTATGCCGCCTGGGCCACAGCGCTATCGCGGTTGCCGGCCGCGCGTGCCTCCAACTACCTCTATCTGGTTTCGCCGGTGGCAACCTTGATCGGCTTCGCCTGGCTCGGTGAGGTGCCGACGACACTCGGCATCATCGGCGGCGTGCTTGCGCTTGGCGGCGTGATCATCGTCAACATGAAGCGCTGAGACTTAATCTTACCGTCGGCCGAAAAGTCGCTCGATGTCGGCGAGCTTCAACTCGATATAGGTCGGGCGGCCGTGGTTGCAGGTGCCCGACCCTGGGGTCGCTTCCATCTGGCGCAACAGCGCGTTCATTTCGTCAGGCTTGAGCAGGCGGCCTGAACGCACAGAGCCGTGGCAGGCCATGGTGGCGGCGATATGATGGAGCCGCTCGGTCAGCGTTTCGGTGGTGTCGTTGTCAGCGATCTCGTCGGCAAGGTCGCGGACGAGCTGCTGTACGTCGGTCTCGCCCAGCATGGACGGTGTTTCGCGCACGGCGATGGCGCCGGGTCCGAAACGCTCGATGCCGAGGCCGAATTGCTTCAGCGTCTCGGCATGCAGGGCCAGCCTTTCGGCGTCATCTTCGGGCAGGTCGACGATTTCCGGAAGAAGTAGCATCTGCGCAGGCACAGGGCGCGAATGCAGCGCATTCTTCAGCGCCTCATAGACCAGCCGCTCATGCGCGGCATGCTGGTCGACGATAACCAGCGAATCCCTGGTCTGTGCGACGATGTAGTTCTCATGCACCTGAGCACGCGCAGCGCCGAGCGTGGCGCCAAGCAAGGTTTCGGTCGCCTCGATCTGGCTGGCGCGGGCGTCGGCGCTGACCTCAGGCCCTGTATCGAAAGCCTGCTGGTCATGTTCGCGAAAGCCCATGTCGAGCGGCCGTTGTGGCGAGCGTGCGGCATCGAAACCAACCGGACCGGAAGCGCGATAAGCCGTTTCGTAGCTGCGATGGTCGTTGGCTGGGCCGCCATGGCCGAAACTGGTGGCACCAGGTCTGAAGGCGGCCATCATGCCTGCGGCACCAGTCGTTGCAGCCCGCACACCGGCAGCCGTCAACGCTTCGCGGATCGCGCCGATGATCAATCCACGGACCAGGCCGGGATCGCGGAAGCGCACGTCAGCCTTGGCCGGATGCACGTTGACATCGACGGTCGCGGGATCGAGCGACAGGAACAGCGCCACCACAGCATGCCGGTCGCGCGGCAGCACGTCCATGTAGGCGCCACGGATGGCACCCGCGATCAGCTTGTCGCGTACGGGGCGGCCGTTGACATAGGCATATTGCTGCAGCGCGTTGGCGCGGGTGAAGGACGGGATCGAAACGTGACCGGTCAACCGCACACCTTCGCGCATCGCATCGACGGCGATGGAATTGTCGGGAAATTCGGAGCCCATCACCTGCGCGAGCCGGCGCAACTGTCCTTCCGGGCCGTCGTCCGTCGCCGGCAGTTCCAGCGTCGAACGGTCGGAACCAGCCAGCGTGAACCGCACCGAAGGGAAGGCAATCGCGATGCGCTTGATAATGTCACTGGTGGCTGAGCTTTCGGCGCGCTCGCCTTTCATGAATTTCAGCCGCGCCGGTGTCGCGAAGAACAGGTCGCGCACCTCTACCGTGGTGCCGCGATTGGCGGCCGCCGGCCGCACAGGCGCCACGCGCCCGCCCTCGATGCTGATTTCGGCAGCACTGTCGCCTTGTGCCGTGCGCGAGCGGATCGACAGCCGTGCCACCGAGCCGATCGAAGGCAAAGCCTCGCCGCGGAAGCCAAGCGAGCGGATGTCGTTGATGTCGTCGGAGAGTTTGGACGTGCAGTGCCGGGCGACAGCGAGCGCGAGTTCCTGTTCAGGCATGCCAGAGCCGTCGTCGGTGACTCGGATGAGGTTCAGTCCGCCGCCAGCCGTGACGATTTCGACGCGGCCAGCACCGGCATCGAGCGCATTCTCGACCAATTCCTTGACGACACTGGCGGGACGCTCGATGACCTCGCCAGCGGCGATCTGGTTGATCATCGTTTCGGAAAGCTGGCGGATGGGCATGGCCGGACTATAGCGGGATTCGCCAGAGCGGCGAACAACCACGCCCTGCTATTTCATGCAAAGACCACAGCGAAATCGGCGAGAGCTTCCCGCCGATTTCGATCCATTCCAGCCGGACCTACGCGCTTTGGATTTTCAGGGAGCGGTTTTCCTCGCGTCCGAAGCCGCGAATCTCGATCCGGTCATCATAGATTTCGACGATCGAGTAGGCACTGGTCGCAGGCGTATCGACCATACCCTTGAAATTGACGAAGTATTTGCCGTTGATCTCGCCGAAATTGCCGGCGTGGTTGTGGCCATTGAAATAGGCGACAACGTTGCTGGAAGCCGTCAGCAGCTCCACGATACGTCCGGAATCCCACATGTTGTGTTCGTTTTCCGGATAGATCGGATAGTGACCCATCACGATCACCTTCTCGCCGGCCGACTGTGCCGTCTTGATGGTCTTGTCGAGCCAGGCGAATTGTTCGTCGCTTAGCGAGCCATTCCAGCTCTGGGCGTTGACGGCGCCTTTTGCCTTCAGGTACTCAAGGCGCTTGGTGGCGATCTCACGGCGAGGGTCGTCCTTCGGTGGCGCGAACAGGCTGACGTCGTTGCCGTCGAGCACGATGAAGCGATAGCCGCCGCCGGCGAAATCGTAATAGGCCTTTTCCATGCCAGCGGTGCGCACGACCGAAGTCAGGTATTCGGCCGCGACGTCATAGTCGTGGTTGCCGAGCAGGAAGAAACGTTCGTGCTTCAGCTTGTCGTAGAGCGGCAGGATGTGCGCGTAGCTTTCCCAGTGCCGATCGATGATGTCGCCCAGCGTCGCGACGAAACGCAGATCTTCCTGGTTGAAGGCTTCGATCGCCTCCGACAGCTTCCACAGACTGTTCGAATAATAGCGGTTGAGCTTGAGGTTGGGCACGACCGGTGCGTATTGCGGATCGGCGACGATACCGAATTTGAACAGCGGCGCGCCTTCGGCAGCCGCCGCGTCGATGGTAAAACCTCCGAACGGGGCAAACATTGCGGCAGTGCCGCCTATCTTGAGGAGGTTGCGTCGCGTGATCATGAAAAGCCTCTGCATTGCAAATTACGCGGCAGGGTAGGCAGGCTTGGTGACAGCGGCATGAAATCCCGCTTGATTGTTGCTGTCGACCACCCAAATCCCTGTTCGATTTCAGGTCGTAAAAAAGCCGGGATGGCGGATGCGTGGTATGGAGTGCCTGTCACTCGGGACTGGGGGGAATCATGAAGCCGGGACTGCTGCTTGCGTTATCCGTTTTGACGTATTCGGGCTCCGCTTTGGCCGGACCGGCATCGGATGCGGTGATGTTTTTCTATTCGCCAGTCAAATTCGCTGCCGACCCGCAATACAGGGATCGCTTCACCGATCCTGTCATCAAGCTGTTCCAGCTCAACGATGCCGCCATCAAGAAACACCCGGACGAGGTCGCTTGCATCGATTTCGATCCGGCGCTGGACGCGCAGGACTATGACGACAAGACTGTTGCCGACAGTCTGAAACTCAGCGAAGTCATCGACGGTGACAAGGCGACAGTGACAGCAAGCTTCAGCCTGTTTAGCGAAGGTGATGATTCCAAACGGGAAATGGTCTGGGATCTCAGGCAAGTCGACGGTTCCTGGAAGGTTGCCGACATCGCCTCCAAGAGCAACAGCTGGAAACTCAGCGAACTGGGTTGTTCGGGTGGAGAAGAAGCAGACTAAGCCGATGGTGCGCGGACACCGTTTCCTGCCTTTGCTGTTGGCCGGGATGGTCGCCGCCGGCCCGCTCGGCGGTGCTTGCGCGGAAGGACTGCTTGGCGCCACGAAGCCGACTGTGCCAACCGCACCTGTCGGTGCGGCTCCGAGTGCGTCGAACCTGGCGGCGGCTGTCGCGCCGGATTCTCCTTCGGCACAGATTAGGCCCTTCTACGCGGACGGTGCGGATCTGGCAGCGGCGGATCGAAATCACTTCGTTGATCCGGCAAGGACTGTGCTTGAGAAGAACGAAGTCCTGAAAAAATCCGGCCAGGGCGACTGCCTCGACCAGAACATGGCGCTCGACCAGGTTCCCTACGACAAGTCGGCACTCGAAAAGACCTTCAAGTCGCTGGAATCGATCAATGGCGACGAGGCCCGCGTTGTGGTGGCCTTCGTCGAAGGCAGCGAGCCGCATCGGCTGGAGTGGAAGCTGAAGAAGCTCGACGGTGCCTGGAAGATTTCCGACCTTCTGTCGGTCACCGGTGAATGGGCTCTCAGCCAGTACCAGTGCGAGTGATCAGCCTCTGCCGCGATAGGTTGCGACGCCGGTATCGGGCAGCCAGGCGCCCTTGGGCGGCTCGCCGGTCTGCCAGAACACGTCGATCGGAATGCCGCCGCGCGGATACCAATAACCGCCGATGCGCAGCCACAGCGGCTTAGTGGCTGCCACGATGCGTCGCGCGATCATCACCGTGCAATCTTCATGGAAGGCGCCATGGTTGCGGAAAGAGGTGAGGAACAGCTTCAGCGACTTGGATTCGACCAGGAGCGCGTCCGGCGCATAGTCGATGACGATGTGCGCGAAATCCGGCTGGCCGGTGACGGGGCAGAGGGACGTAAACTCGGGGCAGGTGAAGCGTACGATCGCCGGCGGGCCTTCGCCGCGCTTGAATGGCACGGTCTCCAGCACCGCATGGTCGGGACTGTCCGGCGTCTCGACTTTGGTGCCGAGCTGGGTGAGGTTTTCCGTTGTCGTCATGGGCGGGCTCCTTCGAGATAGGCTCTATCCTCAAGGCGCCGCGCAAGCCAGCGTCGAATGCGGCAGAGATCAGCAGCGGAAGATGGGTTCGCCGAACACCGCTGCATCGACCTCGACGCCGAGACCGACTCCGCGCGGCGGAGTCATCGCACCGTTGGCGATGGAAAAATCGGCCTTGCCGTTGGCAACCGTGACCCAGTTGTGGAAATCGACGGTGTGCTGGCGCAGCAGTTCCGGCGTCGACAGCAGCAGGCCGCAATAGGCGGCGGTGTCGACCTGCGCGCCGCCGGTGTCCTCGATGGTGATCTTCAGATTTCGGGCGATGGCGATGTCGCGGATCAGCTTCGCCCTGGTCAGTCCGCCGACCCGGGCGAGCTTGATGGTGATGCCGTCGACCAGTGCATCCGCGATGGCGCGCAGCAGGGCATCGGTGCTGTCTATGGTCTCGTCCAGCACGAGCGGTCTGTCGCAGGCCTGACGGATCGCAAGGTTCTCTTCGTAGCTCGCGCAAGGCTGTTCCAGCGTGTAGTCGAGCGCACGGGTCGCCTGCAGGAAGCGTCGGGTCTCGGTGGTACCCCAACTGCCGTTGGCATCGCAGAACAGCACGGTGCTGGAGGGCACGGCGGCGCGCACGGCCTCCAGGCGCGCGATATCCTCGTTGACGTCAAGACCGACCTTGACCTGCAGCCGTCGATAGCCCTCGGCGATGTATTTCCTGGCCCGCGCGGCCATGGCGTCCGGGCTTTCCTGCGCCAGCGAACGGTAGAGCGGGATGGCCGTGCCTTCCGCGCCACCCGTCATGGCAGCCAGTGAAAGTCCGCTGCGCTTGCCGGCGAGATCCCAGAGCGCCATGTCGATGGCAGCCTTGGCATAGGGATGGCCCTTGAGCAGCAGATCCATTCGGCGGTTGAGTGCCTCGATGCCGGCTGCATCCTCGCCGATCAGGCGCGGCGCCAGTTCGCGCATGGCAGCCCGAGCACCTTCCGCAAAGGCCGGGTCGTAGAAGGAACCCAACGGTGCCATCTCGCCGTAACCCTTGCTACCGTCGCGGCTGGTCATCTCGACGATGGTCGAATCGAAACCTTCCGCGCTGCGCCCGCCCGAGCAGGTGTAGGTGCCGTCCCGGAACGGCTGCCATTGCCGATAAAGGGCGATGGAAGCGATGGTCATACGGTGCTCCTTCGGTGGTAAGCCCTGGTAAAATTGTGCCGCCATGCTAGCGGCGCGAAACGCGGTGTGCCGCGAAGGAAACGGCAGTTGCAGCCGTCGTTTTTATGCTAGCTTTCGGCCGGCTCGCCGCAGTATGCGTTGCCAGCTTCAAGGGAGTCCGTCGTCCATGAGCCGCAGCTTTCTCGTCCATCTCGACACCGAACTGGCCGCCCTGAAGGCGGCTGGGCTCTACAAAGCCGAGCGGGTCATTTCGTCGATGCAGTCGGCCGAGATCGAAGTGGCCGGCGAAAAGGTGCTGAATTTCTGTGCCAACAATTATCTCGGTCTTGCCGACAACGCGGATTTGCGCGCGTCCGCGCAGACGGCGCTGGACCGCTATGGCTACGGCATGGCTTCGGTTCGTTTCATCTGCGGCACGCAGGAAGAACACAAGCAGCTCGAAGCCAGGATTTCCTCCTTCCTCGGCCTGGAAGACACGATCCTCTATGGCTCCTGCTTCGATGCCAATGGCGGATTGTTCGAGACGCTGCTTGGCGAGGAGGATGCGGTGATTTCGGATGCGCTGAACCATGCCTCGATCATCGATGGCGTGCGGCTCTCCAAGGCCAAACGGTTTCGTTACGCCAACAATGACATGGCGGCGCTCGAAGAAGAACTGAAGAAGGCCGAGGGCAGCCGCTTCAAGCTGATCGCCACCGACGGCGTCTTCTCCATGGATGGCATCATCGCCAATCTGCAAGGTGTTTGCGACCTCGCCGAGAAACACGGCGCTATGGTCATGGTCGACGACAGCCATGCCGTCGGCTTCGTCGGCAAGCATGGCCGCGGCTCAGCTGAACATTGCGGCGTCGAAGGAAGGGTGGATATCATCACCGGCACACTCGGCAAGGCACTGGGTGGCGCTTCCGGAGGCTACACGTCCGGCAAGCGGCAGGTGGTGGACTGGTTGCGCCAGCGTTCGCGGCCTTATCTGTTTTCCAACACGCTGATGCCGGCGATCGCTGCTGCATCGCTGAAGGTTTTCGACATCATCGACAATAGCAATGCGCTGCGTGAAAAGCTTTACGCGAATGCGTCACATTTCCGTTCCTCGATGAGCAAGCTTGGCTTTACGCTGGCCGGTGCCGACCATCCGATCATTCCTGTGATGCTGGGCGATGCGACGCTGGCACAGCAGATGGCCGCAAAGATGCTGGAGCGCGGCATTTATGTCATCGGTTTTTCGTTCCCAGTCGTACCCAAGGGACAGGCGCGCATCCGCACGCAGATGTCGGCAGCGCATTCAAAAGCCGATATTGATCGCGCGGTCGCGGCGTTCGGTGCCGTCGGTAAAGAACTTGGCATCATCTCCTGAGGAAGAACAGAAATGTCCAACATGATGCGCGCGTTGGTGAAGGCGAAAGCCGAGCCGGGAATCTGGATGGAGCGTGTGCCGGTTCCAGAAATCGGCCCCAACGATGTGTTGATCAAGGTCAGGAAGTCGGCGATCTGCGGCACCGATGTGCATATATACAACTGGGATCAGTGGGCCCAGAAGACGGTGCCGGTGCCGATGGTGACGGGGCATGAATTCGTCGGCACCATCGCCGATGTCGGCTCAGCCGTGACCGAATACAAGGTCGGCCAGCGTGTGTCGGGCGAAGGCCACATCGTCTGCGGCCATTGCCGCAACTGCCGCGCGGGCAGGGGTCACCTGTGCCGCAACACGCTGGGTGTCGGCGTCAACCGGCCTGGCTCATTCGGCGAATATGTCGCCATTCCGCAGCATAATGTGGTACCGATCCCTGACGATATTTCTGACGAAATCGCAGCGATCTTCGATCCGCTCGGCAATGCCGTTCACACCGCATTGTCCTTCGATCTGGTGGGTGAGGACGTGCTCGTGACCGGAGCCGGACCGATCGGCATCATGGGCGCGCTGGTGGCGCAATGCGTCGGGGCGCGCAAGGTCGTCATCACCGACATCAACCCGACCCGGCTGGCACTGGCCAGGAAGATGGGGGTACGTCATGTCGTTGACGCCTCAAAGGAAAAATTGCGCGATGTCATGCATGACGAAGGCATGACCGAAGGTTTCGACGTCGGACTGGAGATGTCGGGCTCGGCCGTTGCCTTCCGGGATATGATCGACACCATGAACAATGGTGGCAAGATCGCCATTCTCGGCATCGCGCCGACCGGTTTCGAGATCGACTGGAACAAGGTCATCTTCAAGATGCTGCATCTCAAGGGCATCTATGGCCGCGAGATGTTCGAAACCTGGTACAAGATGATCGCGTTGGTGCAGGGGCCGCTGGATGTGAGCGGATTGATCACCCACCGTATCGGCATCGATGACTACCAGGCTGGTTTTGATGCAATGCGCAGCGGCAATTCCGGCAAGGTGGTGATGGACTGGTAGGAAAAATTTTTTCTTAACAGTGGATTTTTTCGAATAACGTTTGTTGCCGTGCTGCGGGCTCGTTTGCTAAAGCAGGCAACTTTAATGTGCAAGCGCCTCGCCCCGGGAATCGAAACGATTTTCGGGGTGCTGTGTAAGAGCCGGAATTCCGACCATGCGCCGCCATATCCGCCACTTCACTGCGCGCCACGAGCCGTCCAGCCATCCGCTTTCGCATGCAAAGTCCGGCCTCGGTGCGGTCATCGGCATCGGCGCCGTTGGTGGCCTTGCAGCCTTGACCGACCTGCCGCTGCTCCTGGCGCCGCTGGGCGCTACTGCGGTACTGATCTTTGGCCAGCCCACCAGCCCGCTGGCACAGCCAGCCAATGTGTTCGGCGGCTATCTGCTGGCCACGATCGTGGGCGTGGCCGCTGCCCTGGCGCTTCCGGGGAGCTGGACGGTGGCTGCTTTGGCTGTGGGTGCCGCGATTGCGCTCATGTCGATGCTGCGCGTCACCCATCCGCCGGCGGGCGCGGTGCCGCTGATCGCACTTGCCGCGCCGCTGCAAAGTGCCTCGCTGTTCGGCACGATCCTGATCGGCTCGATCAGCCTGGTCGGGCTCGGCGTCGTTCACCACCGCCTGCCGCCGCGCCTTCATTATCCGCGCCGGGTGGAGTGAGGGATAAGGCTGCTTCGACTGCGTCCAAGCCGACAGTCAGCGCTCCACGATCCGGCTCTTTGATCCGCGCCAGCAACTCCCGCTCGAACGCCTTCGCCAGCGGCACCATGTCGCGATAAGCGGCAAGGCCTGCCTTGGTCAGCATCAGGTGCTCGATGCGCCGATCCTTTTCGTCCGGCACCCGGGTCAGCCAACGTCGTCGCTCCAGCTCAGCAACCGCACGCGAGACCTTGGTCTTGTGCATCGCAGATTGTTCGCCAAGTTCCTTCGCAGTCATCGTCCCGCGCTGGCCAAGCCCGGACAGGGTACGCCATTCCGGGCGCGTCAGGCCTAGCCGGTCCTTGTAGACGCGTGCGAACTCGCGGCTGACCAGATCAGCGAGATGATAGAGCCGGTAGGGCAGGAAAGTTTCCAGTTCGAGGGCGTCTTCTTGGCTTGCCATGCTGCTCATTCCGGTTGAGCTTCAACGGCCGTGGCCGTGGCCGTGGCCGTGGCCGTGGCCGTGGCCGTGCCGTTGATAGTTACATTTTCGATGGTTACAGATGTAACCAGTTTGGTCAATTGCGGGAGGATCCCTTGGCCTTTTCCTATATGCCGGGTTTCGGCAATGATTTCGAAACCGAGACACTGCCGGGCTCGTTGCCGCAGGGGCGCAATTCACCGCAGCGGCCTGCCTATGGGCTCTATGCCGAGCAATTGTCCGGTTCGCCCTTCACCGCGCCGCGCGGCACGAATGAGCGCTCCTGGCTCTATCGCATCCGACCGAGTGTGAAGCATACCGGCCGTTTCAAGACGACGAGCTATCCGTTCTGGAAGACCGCTCCCAATGTCGGTGACCATGACCTGGCGCTTGGCCAGTATCGCTGGAACCCAACGCCGATGCCGAAGGAGCCCACCGATTTCATCGCCGGCATCCGGACCATGACGACGGCCGGTGATGCGCTTGGGCAGAGCGGCATGGCTGCCCACATCTACGTCGCCAACACCTCGATGGTGGACGACCATTTCTTCAATGCCGATGGCGAGATGCTGGTGGTGCCGCAGGTCGGCCGGCTGAACTTCATCACCGAGATGGGTGTCATCGAGATGCGGCCCGGCGAGATCTGCGTTCTGCCGCGCGGTCTGGTGTTCAAGGTCGAATTGCTCGATCCGGAAGTGCGCGGCTATATCTGCGAGAACTATGGCGCCAAGTTCACCATGCCAGACCGTGGCCCGATCGGTGCCAATTGCCTGGCCAATCCGCGCGACTTCAAGACACCCTGCGCATGGTTCGAGGAGAAGGAAAAACCCTGCCGGCTGATCGTGAAGTGGTGCGGTTCGTTCCATGTCACGGAACTCGGCCATTCGCCGCTCGACGTTGTCGCCTGGCACGGCAACTACGCGCCGTATAAATATGATCTTGCTACATTTTCACCCGTCGGAGCAATCCTTTTCGATCATCCGGATCCATCGATCTTCACGGTGCTGACGGCGCCAAGCGGCGAAGAAGGCACCGCCAATGTCGACTTCGTCATCTTCCCGCCGCGCTGGCTGGTGGCCGAGAACACCTTCCGTCCGC
The DNA here is from genome assembly GCF_002858745.1 of Mesorhizobium loti. GTDB lineage: Bacteria > Pseudomonadota > Alphaproteobacteria > Rhizobiales > Rhizobiaceae > Mesorhizobium > Mesorhizobium loti_F. The sequence continues at coordinate 115,061 of NZ_PJRO01000006.1, forward strand.
CCTGGTATCACCGCAACATCATGAGCGAGTTCATGGGCCTGATCCATGGCCAGTACGATGCCAAGGAAGAAGGTTTTGTCCCAGGCGGCATGAGCCTGCACAACATGATGCTGGCGCATGGACCGGATGCCCCCGGCTTCGAGAAGGCGTCCAAGGTCGACCTGAGGCCGGTGAAGCTTGACCACACCATGGCGTTCATGTTCGAGACGCGCTTTCCGCAGATGCTGAGCCGCTATGGTGCGGAACTGCCGACCTTGCAGGAAGACTATATCGATTGCTGGAAGGATCTGAAGAAGCGCTTCAACGGCACGCCGGAAGGGGATTGGAGCTAGAGCGTTTCCGTTTTTGACGGAAACGCGGAAACGCTCTAACTTTTTGTTTTGACGCAATTCCGGACGGAAAACCGCTACGCACTTTTCCTGGAATTGCTCCAACCGAAATCATTTTAAGCTTCTTTTTTGCTCCAGTTGTCGGAAACGGCGCTTCATATCCGTCCTATGGCCGTCAAAACCTTAGAGGAGATGGATCATGACCTATGTCGATGGCTTTGTGCTGCCGGTGCCGCAGGCGGAGTGGGAGGAATATCGGAAGAATGTCGATCTTGCCGCCACGGTCTGGATGGAGCATGGCGCGCTGTCTTATGTCGAAGCCGAAGCCGATGATGTGCCAGATGGCCAGAACACCTCTTTCCCGCTTGCAGTGAAGAAGGAAGCAGGGGACACAATTGTATTTTCATACGTCACCTACAAATCGCGCGAACACCGCGACGAGGTGATGCAGAAAGTGATGGCGGATCCGCGTCTGCAGCCGGGCATGCAAAATATGCCTGCCTATATGAACCGGCTGATCTATGGTGGGTTCAAAGTCTTCATGGAACGATAAGGGGAACTGAATGAAGCTTGCCACCTTGAAGAACGGGACACGCGACGGGAAGCTTGTCGTCGTGTCGCGTGATTTGACGCGCCTGACCGACGCCTCGTTCCTGGCGCCGACCCTGCAGGCCGCGCTCGACGACTGGCGTCGTATCGCCCCGCATCTGGCGGCACTGTCGGAATCACTTGAGCACGGCTCGGTGCCTTCGGAGCGTTTCCACGAGCACGACGCCCATTCGCCGTTGCCGCGCGCTTACCAGTGGGCTGATGGCTCTGCATACGTCAATCACGTCGAACTAGTGCGCAAGGCGCGCAACGTCGAAATGCCGGCAAGCTTCTGGACCGACCCGCTGATGTACCAGGGCGGGTCGGATGCCTTCGTTCCGCCGCGCGATCCGATCCGCATGGCCGACGAGGCCTGGGGCATCGACCTCGAAGCCGAGGTTGCCGTCATCGTCGGCGACGTGCCGATGGGAGCGAGCAAGGAACAGGCGCGCGAAGCGATCCGCTTCGTCATGCTGGTCAACGACGTGACGTTGCGTTCGCTGACCGGACCGGAACTCGCCAAGGGTTTCGGCTTCTTCCAGTCGAAGCCGTCATCGGCGTTTTCGCCTGTGGCGGCTACGCCGGATGAGCTTGGCGATGCGTGGGATGGCGGCAAGCTGCATCTGCCGCTTGGTGTCGACCTCAACGGCAAGCCGTTCGGGCGCGCCAATGCCGGCGTCGACATGACCTTCGATTTCCCGGCGCTGATCGTACATGCGGCCAAGACCCGGCCGCTTTCGGCCGGCACCATCATTGGCTCCGGTACCATCTCCAACAAAAAGGACGGTGGTCCCGGCAAGCCTGTCGCCGAAGGTGGCTCCGGCTATTCCTGCATTGCGGAGCAGCGTATGATCGAGACCATCGAGGGTGGCGAGGCGAAAACCCCGTTCCTGCGTTTCGGCGACACGGTGCGCATCGAAATGAAAGACAAGGCCGGGCACTCGATCTTCGGCGCCATCGAGCAAAAGGTAGAAAAATACCAGAAGTGACTGTCGAGGGGCGCAAAGAGATCGGTGATGGATCTGATCGATCATTTCCGCCGCATGGCCGCGAACAATCTCTGGTCGAACGATCGGCTCTATCGGGCTGTGACAGCACTGAAACCTGGGCAGTTCGAGGCCGGGCGCGCGAGCTTCTTTCCATCAATCAAGGCAACGCTCAACCATATCCTGTCGGTCGATCTCTACTATCTCGACATGGTGGAAGAGGGTGGTGTTGGGCTTGCCGTCTTCGATGGTTGGACGGATTTCGAGATGCCCATCAAGCTGGCGGCGGTGCAGGCCGAGACCGACCACCGGCTGATGTCGTTTTGTGAAGAATTGACCAAGCCCGACCTTGATCGCCGCGTGCCGACCGACCGGGGCGACGACGGCATCATTCCCGAGCGCATCGGCGACCTGCTGGCGCATCTGTTCCTGCACCAGATCCATCACCGCGGCCAGGTCCATGCCATGCTGTCGGGCACATCGGTCAAGCCGCCGCAACTCGATGAGTTCCTGCTCGACTACGATATCAAATTCAGGAAAAAAGAGGTCGAGCGCCTGGGACTCTGACGCGCTCGACCTATGAACCGGTTTGCTGCCTGCCCTATTCGGCAGCCTGTACCTTGAGCACGCCGCGTTTGATCTGGTCCTGCTCGATCGATTCGAACAGGGCACGGAAGTTGCCCTCGCCGAACCCCTCATCGCCCTTGCGCTGGATGAATTCGAAGAAGATCGGGCCGATCACGGTCTTGGAGAAGATCTGCAGCAGGATCTTGGTGACGCCGCCATTCAGCACACCTTCGCCGTCGATCAGGATGCCGTGCTTCTTCATGCGTTCGACCGGCTCGTCATGGCCGTTCACACGGGCATGCGACATCTCGTAATAGGTATCGGGCGGGCCCGGCATGAACTTCAGCCCGTTGCCAGCGAGCCTGTCGGTGCCAGCATAGATATCGTCGGTGCCGACCGCGATGTGCTGGATGCCTTCACCCCGGTACTTTTTCAAGTACTCGGCGATTTGGCTGGTATCGTCCTTGGATTCGTTCAGCGGAATGCGGATCTTGCCGCAGGGCGACGTGATGGCGCGGCTGACAAGACCAGTGATCTTGCCGTCGATGTCGAAGAAATGGATCTGCTTGAAACCGAACAGGTCGCGGTAAAAATCCCACCACTTGTCCATGTTACCGCGATAGACATTGTGGGTGAGGTGGTCGAGGAAATAGAAGCCGACGCCGGCAGGCTTGGGATTGCGCCCGGCAACCCAGTCGAATTCAGCCTCATAAGCTGAGCCCTTGGCGCCGTATTTCTCGACAAAGTAGAGCAGCGAACCGCCGATACCGACAATGGCGGGCACATCCAGTGCCTTGTCTTCGCCTTCATAGGGCTTGGCGCCCTTGGATATGGCGTGTTCGAATGCGTGCCTGGCGTCGACCACGCGCCATGCCATCGACGGGGCGCAGGGGCCGTGCTCGTCGACGAACTTCATGGCATGCGAGCCGGTCTCGGCGTTGAGGATGTAGTTGATGTCGCCCTGGCGCCAGACCGAGATCTTCTTGGTCTTGTGCCTCGCAACCTCGGTGTAGCCCATGCGGGCGAACAGCTCGGCCAGCTTCTCGGGCTCCGGATGGGCAAATTCGACAAATTCGAAACCATCGGTGCCGGCGGGATTGGCTTCGCTGATGGTGGCGGGCGGCGCGTCGTGCGGGAAGGGACCCATGGCAAATCCTCCGGTTTGTCTCCAGTTATGCCGAGTATATGCCCGACCGTCCGCACGGTGCTTGCATTCGGGTATCTGTCTCCATCATAATGTGCGCGTTTCGTGCATAAGTGAGGGCGATATGGCGGAAGACGCGCGCATTGATCAGTTTGACCGCAAGATATTGGCTCTTTTGCAGGGTGATGCGCGGCTTACGAACAACGACTTGTCGGAGCGTGTGAACCTCTCGGCTTCGCAATGTTCGCGTCGGCGCCAGCGGTTGGAAGAAGAGGGCTACATCCGCAATTACCAGGCGGTGCTCGACCGCGACAAGTTGGGGTTCTCGCTGGTCAATGTGATCACCGTGACGCTTGCCACGCATAACCGTGACAACGCCCGCCGCTTCGCCGAACTGGTCAAGCGCCTGCCCGAGGTGCAGGAAGCGCACGCGCTGACCGGCGAGATGGACTACATCCTCAAAGTCGTCACGCCAGACCTGAAATCACTGTCGGAATTCGTCAACAATGAACTGTTGCCGCACGAATCCGTGCAGCATGTGAAAACGGCGATCGTGCTGGAAACGCTGAAGGAGACCGGCGCGTTGCCGATCTGACCCAACAGAGCCGCGAGCCGGCTCTCCCGACAACGGGCGTCGTGTTTCTGTCGATCACTGACGAGCCGGAGCCGGTTGTATTTCCGCCGTCAGGTTGCCGCAAAATCGCAGCGCTTCGCTACGAAATCTGTTCACACAAGAAATGGGCAGACCCCACTCAACTGACTTCCTGCTGTTCACGCGCAACGGATGGTGGGTTTCATGGGGCAGCGTATCCGCTTTGCGGAGAAAGCAAACGCGAAGAGTTGCGCAATCACATTCCTGAAAAATGGCGAACACTCTCCGCTTTCATCACTTCGATAGCAGGTTCTCGGCAACGAAATCCACGAAGACGCGAACTTTCGGGGACAGATGACGGCTCGACGGCCATAGCACGCGGAACGTGGTTCTTCCCGTGAGATAGCGATCGAGCACGGGCACCAGCTTGCCACTGTCGATGTCGTCCCGCACGGTGAAATCTGGCAGGCAGGCGAGTCCGACACCTTGGCGCGCAAAGGCAAGTTGCGGCTCCAGTGCATTGGCGACCGTTGCAGGCGACAGAGGGAGGTCGACCGGTTCTTCATTGTAAACGACACGCCAATATAGGAGTTTCCCGGAGACCAGCGATCGATACATGATGCAGGTATGCTCGCTCAGGTCGTCAGGCGTCATGGGAGTTCCGCGCCGCTCCAGATAGTCGGGCGCTCCGACGATCATCTGCCTGTAGGTGCCGATGACGCGCGACATGAGGCGTGAATCTGAACCATCGCCCGTTCGCAGCACCGCGTCGAACCCCTCGTCGATCACATCCACCAGCCTGTCTGAACAGTCCATGTCGAGTTCGATGTCGGGATAGCGCTTCTGGAATTCGGCCAGTTGCTCCATGAACGGCATGCCCGCCGACGGCAGGCTGAACTTCAGCTTGCCGCGTGGAGCATCGTGAAGTCGCGCAAGGTCGAGTTCTGCTGCCTCCATCTCCGCCGCGATCCGCCGGCACCGTTCCAGAAACAGACGCCCCTCCGGGGTGAGCGTGATGCTGCGTGTGGAGCGGTGAAAAAGCCGTGTGCGCAGCCGTTCCTCAAGCCGCATCACGGCCTTGCTGACAGCAGAGGCAGACAAGCCAAGACGGCGACCGGCCTCGGTGAACCCTCCGGCATCGGCCGCTTCCATAAATGCGCTCAACGCCCCGAGCCGGTCCATCACCTTCGCCATGCACGACAAATATTCATAAGTGATAGGAATTGTATCTGATTTTTCCTGACTCATGAAGCGCCTATCTTGCCACGCGGAGAAAGGCGGGCCGTTTCACCAGTGTCATTCGGAGACGGTGGTGGGCACCGTCTTGCACAACACCGGAAGAGTTTGCTCAATGACATCGACATCGACATCGAACGCTGGCACTGCCGGCTGCGGTACTTCTGCGGCATCGCCGCAAAGTCTGCCACTCGGCGGGCTGCTGGCACTTGCGACAGCTGCCTTCATCACGCTTCTGACCGAAATCATGCCTGCCGGCCTGCTTTCCTCTATCGCGCAAGGTCTGAACGTGTCCGAAAGCCTCGCGGGACAGTTCATCACCGCCTACGCAGTGGGCGCGCTTGTCGCTGCGATTCCCGTTACCTCTCTGACGCAGGGGATGCGGCGGCGTCCTCTTCTGCTCATCGCAATTTTCGGCTTCGCCGTCGTCAACCTCGTCACGGCGATGTCCGATGATTATACCATTTCAATGGTGGCCCGTTTCTTCGCAGGCGTCTTCGGCGGTATCGTCTGGTCACTGCTGGCTGGCTATGCGGTCCGCATGTCGCCATCCCATTTGAGTGGGCGGGCGATTGCGATCTCGGGCGCTGGTGCGGCCATTGCGCTGGTGCTCGGCGTTCCGCTTGGAGCATTGCTCGGCCGGATCATCGGCTGGCAAGGCGCCTTCGGCTTGATGACCGTTCTGTCGCTGGTGCTGATCGCATGGGTGATCGCTATCGTGCCGGATTTTCCTGGCCAGACGAGGGAACAGCGTCAGTCACTGATCGGCGTGTTTCTGACGACCGGCATTCGAGCCGTCTTATTCGTCGTCTTCACCTTCGTCGTCGCCCACAACATTCTCTACATTTACATCGAACCCTTGCTCCAACCCGCCGGTCTGTCGGCGAACGTGGATGTCATCCTGTTCATTTTCGGCCTCGGGTCCATCGCGGGCTTGTGGGTTGTGGGCGCTCTCGTGGATCGCTGCCTCCAATCCCTTGCCTTGGCGAGTGTCCTGATCTTCGCGGTCGCTGCTGTGTTGCTCGGTTTCTGGGGTGACGTTGCGCAGATGATCTATCCCATCGTCATTGTCTGGGGTCTGGCCGTCGGCGGTTTCGCCACGATCACGCAGACAGCGTTGTCTCGCTTCGCCGGAAATTCTGTTGACGTGGCCCAGGCCATGTACACCACCGGCTGGAACACGGCCGTTGCGGCTGGCGGTGTCGTTGGGGGTGTCATGCTCGACCGCACCGGCATAGGCGCCTTCCCCCTGGTCGCCCTCGCGATTCTCGTCATCGCTTTTGTCGGAGTACTCTTCGCAATGAACAGGGCATTGTCGCACGCCTGCTGAAACAACATCCCGCAGTCGGGGGCAGGCGAAACCCACGTCTTCAGGCGCCTGGGATGCGGACGTTCGGGTGTAGACGGCCTGGATGGAGGCCTACAAGCGTGGCAGTCACATGGGTTGGGACTGCAGTACCATCTGGTTTGGGTATCAGCCCTTCAATTGCTGCACGGCGGCGTAAAGGTTCGTACAGCGTGTGCCGGAACGGCAATAGGCGAAAACCGGCCCAGGCAGGGCGTCCAGAGCCTCGGCCTGGTCCTCGACGTTCTGCGCCGTCATCTGGCCGCTGATGACCGGTACCCAGCGGAATTCGAGCCCCGCGGCCTCGACCGCCGCCTTGATCTCGCCGGCGTTCGGCTGGCCGGGGTCTTCATTGTCGGGGCGGTTGCAGATCACACTCTTGAACCCGGCAGCCTTTATCGCCGCAACGTCCTCGACACTGATCTGTGGCGAGACGGAGTAGGTGTCGGAAATCTGACGGATGTTCATTGGAGGCAGCTCCGGGCGGGATGGCGTGTTTGCGCTGTCATGCCATTCCGAACGATAGGCTGCAACCTTCGCGTATTGGGGCAGCGCCGATCTTCCCTATCGGCGCCGCTCCGAGGATCGCTACAATGCTTCAATCTGCGCATCGTGTTTACCGGAAAGCGACGCCGATTTTCGGTAAACACGATGCGCTAGAGCAATTCCAGGAAAAGTGTTTAACGGTTTTCCGTCCGGAATTGCGTAAAAACAACCAGTTGGAGCGTTTCCGCGTTTCCGTGAAAACGGAAACGCTCCAACCTTGGGAGGAGGCTATTCTGTTGCGTGGGTTTCGCCCGAGCCACCGACGGCGACGATGTTGAAGGGCTTGCCGGCGAGCGGGATGTCGCCCGTTCTTGCGAAGCCTATTGCGTCGACGAGGTGGAGCTGGCTCTTCAACGGATCGGTAACAGCGATGCGGTCACCTGCAACGGCGATGCGTGGCCGCGGGTCGCTCCAATGGCCGTCCATGGAGTAGGCATCGGTCAGTTTTACGGATTGGGCGATCTTGCCCGCGACGATGTCGACCTGATGAAGTTGACCGTCCTCGGTGAATGCATAGGCAAAGCGCGGCCGTATCGGATCGACCGCAAAGTGCACGCGCCGTGTCGGCAGGTCGACCTGCCTGAACATGTCTTTGGCCGAAGGGTCGATGAGCAGCAGCCGGTCGGCACCGTAATTGCCGAGGAAGTATTGCAGACCCTTGCCACCGAGCAGCGTCGTCGCTTTTCCGCTTGGCGAGGCGGGGTAGGGCAAGTGTTCGATAGACGGGCCGTTGTCTCCATCGCGAACCAGCAGGAGACCGGTGGCGCAGGCAAAGGCCAGAAGTCTGCCCGACGTCGCTTCGCCATGCAGATCAGGACAGGCGTGGATGTTGCCGATTTGCTTGCCGGCGCGGTCGGTGACACGGATGCCGACGGGCAGTTCGTCGGGTTTTTCCCTGTTGGGTGCCGACGAAAGCACGTAATCGCCAAAGACTGCGGCAACGCCATGGTGCGGCGCTTCAGTCTTCACCTCGCGGACGCCGGTCCCGCCTTCTAGAGCTGTTTTTTCGTCAAGAATCCGCGCGACACCCTCACCATCGAAGAATAGGGCGAATTCGCCGCCATGCTCGACGAAATGCGACGGCTTCGTGCCGGTGATCTCGGTTCCAGTGAGCCTGGGCGCAGTGACTTCGATGTCGCCGTGGTCGCCGTGGTCTTCGAAGGCTATGCCGGTAGAGACCGCGGAAACCGCATCAGCCTTGCCCTGGACCGCAAACACCGTGCGGCCGCTGGCGCTGCGATACAGCGAGGCCGGTCCTTTCAACGGCAGCGTATCGATCTTGTTGCCGGTGAGGGCATCGACGACGTTGATGACCGGTTCGGCATGATCCGAGACAAACAGGCGCCATGCGGTTTTTTCCTCGGCAAAGGAGGTCGTGGTTATGCTCGCGGCAAGTGCGGCGATCGACGCCGCAGCGAAAAGATGTTTCATCGGATTCTCCTGTAATGTTATCTAATAACATTTCTTTGCCGGAAATAAGCGGAAGGGATCGCGCCGATCGAGATGATCGGCGGTTAGCTAAAACGGCAATGTCTCAGCTGCCGAGGATCGCGCCTTTGATCTGTTTGATGTTGTTGCGCATCAGGTCGATATAGGTCGCAGCCGGGCCATCAGCCTTCGAGAGGGCGTCCGAGTAAAGCGTGCCGCCCACTTTGACGTCTGTCTCGACCGAGATCTGTTCGATGAGGCGTGGGTTGCTGATGTTTTCGACAAAGATCGCCGCCGCCTTGTCCTGTTTCACCTGTTCGACCAGTTTGGCGACGTCGGCAGCCGACGGCTCGGATTCGGTCGAAAGACCCTGTGGGGCCAGGAAAGTCAGCCCGTATTCATGCTCGAAATAGCCGAAGGCATCGTGCGAGGTGATGACGACGCGTTTTTCCTGGGGGATGGCGGCAATCGCCTCGCGCACCTCCTTGTCAAGGGCATCGAGCTTTTCGGTATAGGCGGCGGCGTTGGCCATATAGCTGTCACAGCCGGCGCTGTCGGCATTGCAGAAAGCGTCGGCGATGTTCTTCACATAGACCTTGGCGTTCACGACCGACTGGAAGGCATGCGGGTCGGTGGAGCCATGGTTATGGCCTTCGTGAGATTCACCCTCGGCTTCGGCGAATTCCTTTTTGAAGTCGATCGGCGTGATGCCTTTGGTCAATTCGACGATGGCCGCCTTGCTGGCGCTCGCCTCGACGAGGCGCTGCAGGAAGCCTTCGAAATGCAGGCCATTGACGAGAACCAGCTTGGCCGAGGCCATTGAAACAGCATCGGCCGGGCTCGGCTCATAGACATGGGCGTCGCCGTCGGGGCCAACCAGTGTTGTCACGTCGACGCGATCGCCGCCGACATTCTTGGCGAAATCACCGATGATCGAAAAGCTCGCCACCACCTTCAATGGTTCGGCAAAGGCGTGGCCGGTGGTCATGGTTGTTAATGTTATAACACTCAGAATCAGGGCGTGACGGATCGATTTCAGCATGGCCAACTCCTTTGAACGGTCAGGCGGTTCTGTGGCGATGGTGGACGAGGCGCGAGCGCAGCACGCCGCGCGGTCCAACCAGAAGGGAAGCGATATAGGCAGCCCCGGCCGACAGGATGATAGCGGGGCCGGACGGCAGCGCCGCGTGGTAGGACAGAAGCAATCCGGAAACGCAGGAAGCAAACCCGATCGCGACGGCGAGCACGCACATCGGTCCGACCCGCTGGCACCAGAAGCGGGCGGCGGCGGCGGGCAGGATCATCAAACCGACGGAGAGCAGAGTGCCGAGCGCCTGGAAGCCTCCAACGAGGTTGAGCACCACGAGCCCGAGGAAAATGAAATGCACGGGGCTGCCAAGCCCGCTTACCGAGCGCAGGAACAGCGGGTCGAGGCATTCGGCGACAAGCGCCCGCCAAAATACGAAAAGCGCGACCAGTGTGGCGATAGCAATGCCGCCAATCAGCACAAGCGCCTCGTTGTTGAGGGCGAGCACTGTGCCGAACAGCACATGCATCAGATCGACGCTGGAGCCGCGTATCGACACCATCAGCACGCCGATCGCCAGCGAGATCAGGTAGAACGCGGCCATGGAGGCGTCCTCGCGCTGGATGGAGAAGCGCGAAACCGCGCCGGCGCCGAGTGCGACAACGACGCCCGCGACCAGCCCACCGATCGTCATCGGCAAGATTTCCAGCCCGTAGAACAGGAAACCGGCAGCTGCGCCCGGCAGGATGGCATGCGCCATGGCGTCGCCCGATAGGCTCATGCGTCGCAGCATCAGGAAGACACCGATCGGGCATGCGCCGAGCGACAGCATCAGCGACCCGGCCAGGGCGCGCTGCATGAAGGCAAAATCAGCGAAAGGCGCGATGAAGAAGAGATAGAGCGAATTCACGATACCACCCTGTGCCTGGCTGGCTGGTCATGATGATCGTGGTCATGGTGCGCGTGATCGTGGCTATGCTCGCCGTGGCCATGATCGTGACCTTCCGGCTCGCACCAGGGCGCATCATCTTCCCAGGCTTCATGAAACCTGCGGGCGCGCAGCATGTTTTCCGCGCTCAGCGCCGCTGATGTATCGCCCCACGCCACCGGGCGACGCGCAAGCAGTAGCGTTTCAGGAAAATTCTGCCGCACCAGTTCGAGATCGTGTGCAACGACCATCACCGTGCGGTCTTCGCCGTGCCAGCGCTTGATCAACGCGATCAGGTCACCAACCGTCTTGGTGTCAATGGCGTTGAACGGCTCGTCGAGCAGGATGAGATCGGCATCCTGCACCAGCACGCGGGCGAAGAGTGCACGCTGCAACTGGCCGCCGGAAAGCGTGTCCAGCGCACGAGGTTCGAATCCTTCAAGGCCGACCGCCATCAAAGCCTTGCTCACGGAGGCGCGATCCTCTGCGGTGTGCCGGCCCAACAGACCGCGGCGAGGCCAGAGGCCGAGCGAGACCAGATCGACGACGCGGGCGGGGAAACTACGGTCGAGCTCTGATTGCTGCGGCAGATAGGCGATGCGGATGCCAGGCATCTTGACGACATTGCCGGCCATCGGCCTGAGCGCCCCGACGATACCTTTCATGAGCGTGGATTTACCCGAGCCGTTGGCGCCGACGACCGCGGTCAGCGATCCCTTCTGGACGACCCCATTCAGATGATGAATGGCCGGGTGGCTGCCATAGCCCAAGGTGAGGTCGCGAAAGGTGAGGGCGGCTTGGCGCATGGTCGTCCGTGGCTCGTATGGGTAGGGTCGTATGTTATGTTATTACATGTGTCAACACGGACCATCAAAAAAGATGCGAGCTCCACCAGAGCGGCAGCTGGAACCTGCTTCGCTATGGCAGCGGACCATGACTGATTGCGCCTGTGGCCGTATTCGGCGGGCGCGACCTTGTCGGCAGGCGAGGCGCTCTCTAAAGAAGCCCTTCCAATCAGGAAAGGACATATCCATGAGCGTTCGTCGCATTGATGTCGGCCCCCGCATGAGCCAGGTGGTCATCCACGGCAACACCGCCTATCTCGCCGGCCAGGTCGGCGAAGGCAAGACCGTTGGCGAACAGACCAAGGATATCCTGGCGACCGTCGACGCGCTGCTCGCCAAGGCCGGCACCGACAAGACCAAGATCCTGCAGGCGATCATCTGGCTCTCAGACATGAGCACCTTCGCCGAGATGAACAAGGAATGGGACGCCTGGGTGCCACAGGGCAACACCCCGGCCCGTGCCACCGGCGAGGCCAAGCTTGCCGGCCCGCAATATCTGGTCGAGATCATCATCACCGCCGCTATCTGAGGCGGTCCCGGAATCTTATCGTTTTGGAGCGTCGGCAGGTGTCGACGCTCCAGGATGCATGGCGGGTGGCACGTCATCCATCAACGCCTTTACCCAGACGACGATCCGCTGGGCGATGAAATCAGTCGTGCCCGGCGATATCACATTGCCGGCGATGACATGATTGTCGGGATCGCCGCTGTTGTCGACCGGAACTTCTTCATGCAAGGCGCCCCAGCGCGAGGCGATCTCGCGCGTACGTTCCGCTCGCACCACCTTGTCGTCATTTGAAAAGATGAAAAGCGCGGGCACCTTGGCGTCCCCTACCGGCGCGCCATAGGCAAGTTCGGTCAATGCGGCCATTGGCAGCAGTGCTATGGTCGGGTAGCGCCATGTCCAATATTTTTCCTGCAGGGCATTGCGCGGCGTAAAAGAGCGTTCCTTGCCGATGACCAGTTCCGCGAGCTGCTTGCCCCATGGCCATGACAGCATCTCGGAGCCGGAAGCCTGTACGCCATAGTTTGGCGAAATCAGCGCCAGAGCAACGACATCCTCCGATGCACCCAGTTGGGTTGCTGCCCAGGTTGCGAGCGAAGCGCCGGTCGAGGTGGCGATGACAATCACCTTGTCGCCGATGGCGCGGCCGATGGCGAGTGCCTCCTCGTAGTCATTGATCCAGGCGTTGACGTTGCCTTCGGCCATCGCTGCGCCGTCCTGACCGTGGCCGGTCAGGCGCGTGTAGAACAGGTTGGCGTCAAGTTCCTCTGCCACCTTGTCGGCCAGTGGACGGGTTTCTTCCTTGGAGGCGGAGAAACCATGGATGTAGACCACGGCAAGCGGTGTCCTGGCATGGATCATCGGATTGGCCCAGATGATCTCTTTTTCCAGGCCGTCGCGGATGTTGGAAACCCCGGCTTCCTCACGAAGGAGGTAGGCCTGCGGATCCTCACCGATCTTTGACGCGTCGAAGCGGATTGTGGTGTCAACCGGTACGCGCGGCCCCAACAGGGCCGCCAGGACGATCAGGATGATCAGGCCCAGCAACATCACCGCGATACGGCGCCCCATGACAAACTCCAGACTGATCGGCGCAAATTATTGTGGTGGCGGGCCAGAGGCAACGGGTGGACCAGGTGCCGGCTCAAATCCCTAGAGCACCTCCGACGAAAACAGGATCGCCTCCAATGCTCTATCTCTTTTTTACGCAATTCCGGACGCAAAACCTCTACGCACTTTTGCTGGAATTGCTCTAGACGGGTTGACGTGGTTTGCGGCCGAAACTCAACGGCCTGTCGCTCCATCCCGTCATCCGGTTGAGGAACCAGTGGCGGAGCGGATGCGGCAGCATACCGAGCACCTTGAGCCACAGCGTGAAGCGGCGCGGGAAAGTGATCTCGAAGCCGCCCCTTTCAATGCCGCGCATCATGCGGTCGGCAGCGCAGGTCGAGGAAATGAGTGCCGGCAGGCGCACGCCGTTCTTCTGCGTCATCGGTGTGTCGATGAACCCGGGATTCATAACCTGGACGCGGATGTTCAGCTTGTCGAGATCGAATTTCAGTGACTGAGCCATGACATTGATGGCGGCCTTCGTGGCACCGTAGGCGGCCGTCGTCGGCCAGCCGAAATAGGCGCTGATCGAGCCGACCATGACGATGTGGCCGCGGCCGTGCTTGCGCATGAATTTCACTGCTGGCACAAGCCCGTGCACGATGCCCATCACATTGACATCGAAGGTGCGACGGAACTTGCGCACCGACAGGTTGTCGCCGGCAACCTGCGTATAGCTGCCGGCATTGAAGACCGCGAGCACGATGGGGCCGAGATCGGCTTCAATGGCAATGACGGCGTCGGCCATACCCTGTTCATCAGTGACATCGCATGGAAAGGCGACGATACGCCCCGGCAGAGAGGCGGTTTCGGCAATCAGCAAGCCGATATGGTCTTCCTCGCGTGCGGTGACCGCCACGATGAAGCCCTTGGTCGCCAATTCCTTCGCGAGTTCCCTGCCAATGCCGGAACTGCCCCCGGTAATCCAGGCAACGCCGTCTTTCGGGCTGGCCCGATAGAGTGTCATTCAGTGTCCCGAAAGCTCTTTCAATGGGTCATCTAGCCGTGCGGAAGTCGAAAGGAAAGCATGTTCTTGGATGCCCACTATTTTAGTTTGAGCTGATATTTTCTTTCATTCGCCGAGGTTGCAACAGCGAATGCAAGTGGTCCAGGCCAATTCGAGCCTTGAAACGGCAGGCCGGCGTTTCTAGGGTTCTTTCCAGATACGAGAAGGATTCCTCATGCACCGTTCGGTGATCGACGCTATCGGCAACACGCCACTGATCCGCCTGCATCGCGCCTCGGAAGAGACGGGCTGCGAAATACTGGGCAAAGCCGAGTTCATGAACCCGGGCCAGTCGGTTAAGGACCGCGCCGGCCTTTTCATCATCCGCGACGCCGAGCGGCGCGGCCTGCTGAAACCGGGCGGCGTCATCGTTGAGGGCACTGCCGGCAATACCGGCATTGGACTTACCCTGGTCGCCAAGGCGCTGGGCTATCGCACTGTCATCGTCATTCCCGACACGCAGAGCCAGGAAAAGAAGGATACCATCCGGTTGCTCGGCGCTGAGCTGATCGAGGTTCCAGCGGTGCCGTACAAGAACCCCAACAACTATGTGAAACTGTCCGGCCGCCTTGCCGAACAGATGGCGAAAAGCGAGCCGAACGGTGCGATCTGGGCCAACCAGTTCGACAATGTCGCCAATCGCGATGGCCATATCCGCACCACCGCGGAAGAAATCTGGGCGCAGACTGGCGGCAAGGTTCACGGCTTCGTTTCCGCCGTTGGCTCCGGCGGCACGCTGGCCGGCGTAGCCGCGGGCCTCAAAGGCAAGAGCAAGGATGTGAAGATTGCACTGGCCGATCCCCTGGGCGCGGCTCTCTATTCCTTCTACACCAACGGCGAGCTCAAAGCCGAAGGCAGCTCGATCACCGAGGGCATCGGGCAGGGACGCATCACCGCCAACCTGGACGGGTTCACACCGGACTTTTCCTTCCAGATCCCTGACGAGGAGGCATTGCCGATCGTTTTCGACTTGATCCAGGAAGAAGGCTTGTGCGTCGGCGGCTCGACCGGCATCAACATTGCCGGCGCCATACGCCTGGCCCGCGAACTCGGCCCAGGTCATACGATTGTGACCATCCTGTGTGACTACGGCACGCGCTACCAATCGAAACTGTTCAATCCGGAGTTCCTCCGCAGCAAGAACCTGCCGACACCGGACTGGATGGAGGCTGTAAGCACCATTCCTGTGCCGTTCGAACAGGTGGTGTAATGGCCTTCAAGACCGAGGCAGTGTTCCGCGACGATTCCTATCTCAAGGAATTGGAAGCGACCGTGGTGGCTATCAACGACCGCGGTGGCATCATCCTTGACCGTACTGTCTTTTATGCGACTTCCGGCGGCCAGCCCGGCGACACAGGTCGCTTCGAGCGGGCGGATGGCAGCCAAATTGCGATCGCCGCCACGGTGACCGGCGAAACCAAGGATGAAATCATCCACGTTCCGGCGCCGGAGCAGCCGGTTCCGGCTGTCGGTGAGAAGCTGAAGGCCGTCATCGATTGGGACCGCCGCTATCTGCTCATGCGCATGCACGCGGCCTGCCACCTGCTTAGTGTCGTGTGCCCATTTCCCATTACCGGTGCAGCCGTTGCTGAAAACGATTCCCGTGTCGACCTGGACATTGCCGACACCGGCTATTCCAAGGAAGAGGTGACAGCAAAATTGATGGATCTGGTGCGGGCCGACCATCCCATTTCCATCCAATGGATCAGCGACGAACAACTGGCCGCCAATCCCGGTCTGGTGAAGTCGAAGAATGTGCGCCCACCGAGCGGGACCGGCCGTATCCGGCTTGTGCTGATCGGCGAGAACGCATCGGTGGACAGTCAGCCTTGCGGCGGCACCCATGTTGCCCGTACAGGCGAGGTCGGCGAGATTCATATCGGCAAGATCGAGAAGAAGGGCCGCGAGAACCGGCGCTTCCGCATCCGGTTCGGACCTTTGCCAGCTGCCTGATCGGTCCGGCTTCAGCGCATGATCCCGAAAAGTTGCAGACTTTTCGGACAAGATCATGCGACAAAACAACGAGATGGAGCGGAGTGCCGATTCATCTCGATCGCGTTCCGCTCTGACATCTGGGAGAACAGCATGGCCGAGGACAGCCCCTTTACCGTGGACGCGGACTGGCTTGAGCAGCGGCTCGGCCAGCCGGGTCTCTCGATCGTCGATGCTTCCTGGTATCTGCCCGCGCAGAAGCGGGATGCTCGCGGCGAGTATGAGGCCGCGCATATTCCTGGCGCCGTTTTCCTCGATCAGGACGCCGTTTCAGACCACGGTTCGCCACTGCCGCACACCTTGGCTTCACCGCGCGACTTCGCCCAGTATGTCGGAACAATGGGCATATCAGCCGACGATACGATCGTCGTTTATGATGGGCCGGGCTTTTTCTCAGCCCCGCGCGCATGGTGGATGTTCCGCGTCATGGGCGTGTTCCAGACCTACATCCTGGACGGCGGATTCGATCACTGGAAGGCCGAAGGGCGTCCGGTGACCGCCGAGCCGACCAAGATCGCGCCCGGCATCTTCCATTCTGATTTTGATGCTTCCCGGGTGGCCTCGCTCGAGGATATGCGCAGTGTCGTCGCCAGCGGTGAAAGCCAGATCGCGGATGCCCGCTCGCCGGGCCGTTTTGCCGGTGCCGAGCCCGAGCCGCGCGCCGGCGTGCGCGCCGGCCATATGCCCGGCGCGCATAACCTGCCTTATGGCGCGCTTTCAGAAAACGGTGTGCTGCTGCCGAAATCGAAACTGCGGGAAGTTGTCGAGCAGGCCGGTATCGACTTGTCGAAACCGGTCATCACCTCGTGCGGCTCAGGTGTCACGGCTGCCGTCATCACGCTGGCGCTGGAAACGCTCGGCCATACCGACAACCGGCTCTACGACGGTTCCTGGACCGAGTGGGGCGGCCTGCCCGACACGCCGGTCGAAACGGGCAAGGGCCGTTAAGCGCATGAGTGCCGACGACCAGGAGCGGATCGATGTCACGGTGACCTTCCTCGAGATGGACGTGCCGCCGGCCTATTATCCGCCGTTGCCTTACAACCGCCAGATCGCGCTTTTGAAGACGCGGATGATCCCGTTGCACTTCTATCGGTATCTGCAGGATCGTGTCGGGCGCAAATGGCATTGGGTCAACGTGCTCAAGCTCGACGATGATGAGCTGGCCGCCGGCCTGCACCGGGAAGATCGCGACATCCGCGTGCTCTATCTCGACGGCGCACCGGCGGGCTTCTTCGACGTCAAGCCGCATCTGCCGGGAGAGGCCGAACTCGCTTATTTCGGCATGATGGAACATGCGACGGGGCAGGGCATCGGGCGCTGGTTCCTCGGCGCGGCCATCGAGGCTTGCTGGTCGCATGGGCCGAAGCGGATTACGGTGCAAACCTGCACGCTCGACCATCCGGCGGCCCTGCCGCTCTATCAGAAACTCGGCTTCAACCCGGTGGCGCAGAAGAAAGAGGTCGTGCGGCCGATGTCTTTTGGAGAGCGTTCAGCCAGCGTGATGCGCTGAAGTTGCTGAACGGAGCGTTCATGCCGGCTTCAGCTTGGCCCTGCCATGGTGCGTGCGACGTTGATCCGGCCATAGCTTTCTCAGGAGTCAAACATGATTTCTCGTCGTACCATTGCCGCGGCGCTGATTGCTTCGATTGCGCTGCCCAGCCTTGCCTTCGCGCAGGCACAGACACCGTCTGCCGCCCAGATCGAGCGCAAGCTGGAGGCGGCACCGCGCATGAAGCTGCGTCCCAACGAACGCGTCACAATTCGCGAATTCAAGCGCCGGCCTGATCTGCGCCGGATGGCGCCCTCGATCGACATCCAGTCCATCAATTTTGCGTTCGGATCGGCCGCGATCGAGCCATCGCAATATCGTAAAGTCGAGATCATTGCCGATGGCCTGCGTCGCACCTTGCGTCGCGATCGGGATGCGCGCGTCCTTATCGAAGGGCACACCGACGCCGTCGGTTCCTTTGCCTCCAACCAGGCATTGTCGGAACAGCGGGCATCCTCGTTGAAGCGGACGCTGGTGCGCGAATTCGGCGTGCCTGGCTATGCGCTGGAGACGGTTGGTTACGGCGAGGAATTCCTCCTGGTGCCGACCGAGAACGAGAACTGGCGCAATCGTCGCGTCACGCTGCGCCGCTTCGACGATTTCATCCGCTGAGGTCTTTGAGAGCAAAATCGGCGAACTCGTTTGAGGGCACACGCGTGGCAGGATTCGGGTGGGAAACGCCCGTCAGCAGTCATAGGTTACACTCAGGAAAACCGGAGACCGAACCTATGACTGCGCTGTTCAAGGCTTTGCCGACCGAAGCGGTGAGGGCACTGCAAAGAGGTGGGCACGACGCCTACGGCCATGCCCCGGAACGCAGGATTTCGGATGGTGACGGCGTTCCGTGCCGGCACTGCCTGAAAACTGTTGCTGCCGGTGAAGGGTACCTGATCCTCGCCTATCGACCGTTCCCTGAATTGCAGCCTTACGCCGAAACCGGACCGATATTCCTGCACGCCGAGGAGTGCGAGCGCGCTGAGGAGACGGCGAACATTCCGGAGTTGTTCCTCGAAACCAGGGACTACATCGTGCGTGGATATAGCGCCGACAACCGTATCGTCTACGGAACTGGTGCTGTCGTGCCGACGCCGGATATCGCTGAGCGCGCAGGAATGCTTCTGGAACGCGAGGATATCGCCTACCTGCATATGCGTTCAGCCCGCAACAACTGTTATCAATGTCGGATCGAGCGCGGCTGAATTCGGCGTAACGAATGCTTAACCAAAATCGGTCGAAGATCACGCCAGCCTGTCACCTAGTTGTTGTATTGAGTGGCTATAAGATGGGTGTCGAACGATTTCACCGACCGCGGATGGACCGGCGGTGTTTTTCGACGGACGAGGAAGCGGGGTTTTATCCCCGCTTTTTTGTTTTCTGCGAATTGATGATCAGATTCCGCCATACCAGTCGTAGCCATTGTCTTCCCAATAGCCGCCGCGGCCACCGCCAAAATTGGTAAAGGAATCAATTAGTTCAATCCGCTGGATGTATTTCGGCATCTTGTAGCCGAGTTGCCGCTCGACCCGCACGCGCAGCGGCGCGCCGTTCTCCACCGGCAGCGGCTTGCCGTTGAGGCCATACGCGAGGATGGTCTGTGGATGGCGCGCGTCGATCAGATCGATCGAACCATAATATTTGATGTCGCCGGAGAGATTGCGGTCGATCGTATCGAGGCAATGGAACATCACATAACGCGCCTGCGGCTTCACCACCGCCTGGTCGAGGACCAGCGAGAGTGGCGTTCCCGTCCATTTGGCAATGCAGCTCCACCCCTCGACGCAGTCATGTCGTGTGATCTGGGTGCGGCTCGGCATGGCTGTCAGTTGTTCACGCGACAGCGACAACGGCTTCTCGACAAGGCCTGAAACCTCGAGCCGCCAGCCGGCGAAATTGTCGGCGAACAAGCCCTTGTAGGCATCGTCGTCAGGAGCGGTAATGCCATTTGGCCGCATCGGCTGGCGGATATCGGCTTCGGTGAATTCCGGTGCCAGACGGTCTCGTCCGGCCAGCAGGCGTTGCGCGCGGTAGGTCAGGTCGTTTGCCCCTTCCAGGAAATTGCGCAGCCCATCACCCGTGCCGAGCTGATCGTCGAAGGCATCGCAGCCGGAAAGCGCGATGCCGGACGCTCCAAGGCCGGCAACGGCCAGGAATTTGCGGCGGCTGATCTGGAACTTGGCCATCTACTCGCTCCGTCCGCTCGCATTTGTCCCGTCGCTTGGCGGATCGGTCCGGTACCAGCCGGTGACGATCGACCTCAACTCGTTGATCGGCCCCGCGGCCAGGATCATCAGCATATGCACAAGAAAGAACAGCAAGAGCAGCACCATGATCGTGAAGTGGATGGTGCGCGCCGTTTGCCGCCCGCCAAACACCTCGTTGAGGAAGGGCAGGACCGCGTTCATGCTGGGTGACATGGCGAGCCCGGTCAGGATCATCAGCGGCAGAAGAACGAACAGCACGCCGCCATAGGCAAGTTTCTGCAACGTGTTGTAGCGGCCAGTGTGATGGAAACGCAGCCGGATATGGTCGGCAATGTCGCGACGCAGATTGCGGATGTCAGCCGAACGTGGTGCGAGGTCGCGGCGAATGTGGCCGTTGAACAGTCCCGCTAGCAGCCAAACGAGCAGTGTGGCGCTCAAGGTCCAGGCGAAGAAGAAGTGGATGACGCGCGCTGTACCGAGATCGTAGTAGGACGGGACCGTGGCCCAGGATGGGAAGGCGCGGGCGCTTTCGCTACCGGGTGGTCCAGACCAGCCGAGAACACCGGTTGTGTCGAAGCGGTAGCCGAGGATTTCGGTGAAACCGCGTGGACCTGTGTTGGTATCCTCGGCACCGATCCTCAGGATCGTGTTGTTGTAGCCGAAGCCGGATTCCTTGCCGATGTAGAGCTGCGGCCGGGCGTTGAAGATCTGCAGGCCGCTGAGCAGCAGGAAGAACAGAGCAAAAGCCCAGACCCAGTGCGTCAGCCGGGTCCAGCGGTTCTGCCGGTAGACGAGCGGGCCTTTTTGCGACTGGCGGGCCTGAGCCTGGCCTTCGTCGACGGTAGCGATCGCGTCCATGCCGCGCCCCTTCTGCCGCATGATACGGCTCGCGAGTGGTTGTTGCATGTAGTACGAGTCCCAGGCTCGTCTTGTTTCAAGCCATCACGATTTTGTGCGCACTGGCTTTCAGTTGCCGAGCGTTACAGCGACATTGACCGCCGCCGCCACGATGACTGTGTTGAACAGGAAGGTGATCAGCGAATGCAGGATCACCAGCTTGCGCATGCGGGTTGTCGTGACATTGGTGTCCGCGGTCTGCGCGGTCATACCGATGACAATGGCGAAGTAGAAGAAATCCCAGCCCTGCGGCGGTGTCTCACCGGGAAAATCGAGGCCGCCGACCGGCTGGCGTACAGGCCGACCCTTTGAATCCCGGACTTCGTCGTCGTCGCGCCAATAGACATGGGCATAGTGAAACGCCGCCATGGTGTGAATGGTCAGCCAGCCGAGTGGCAGCGATAGCAGCGACGTCAGCAACTCCGTTGATGAATGCTTGTGATCGTCGTTGACGATCAGAAAGAGCGAACCGACAACCACGGCAATGACAGCAACGGTGACGGCAAAGATGATGAGGACGGGAAGGTCGTCGGCGCGCGCTTTTCGGCGCAGATGCTCTGCCGTGAGATAAGGCATGCGCGCCAGCATCAGCCCGATGTAGACGGCGAAGAAGGCGTCCGCCCCGACCGCATACGCGATAACGAGCTGGAATTGCAGCGCTACCGCCAGTGCGATAAGCCCCACGCAGGCTGCCGCTGCGAAAGGCAGTAGCCGATTTGTGGATTTGCCAAGCAAGATTTTCATGACCGGAATCTGCTGTTTTCAGCTGGGCGCCGCCGATTTGAGCGCGCGTCTCAGGATTCGGTCAAGCTCGCCCAGGAAACGCGAGCGATCCTGCGGTGTGAAGCCGGCATTGTAACCCTTGCTTTCACCTGTCTCGCGCAGGTGCTGCTTCAAATCACGCATGGCAACAGCCATGCCGATCGTTTCCGGCGTGAACGGACGTCCAGTCGGTCCGAGCACATGGGCGTTGAGTGCAACGGCCCGCGCGGCAAGCGGGATATCGGCAGTGACGATGACATCGTTCGCCGCGGCGTTCTCGACGATCCAGTCATCTGCCGCATCTGCGCCTTTGCTGACAACCACATTGCGGATCATCGGATCACGCGACGGGCGCAGTCCGCCGTTCGAGACAAACGTGACGACGACCCCGTGTCGTTCAGCAACCTTGATCACCTCGTCCTTTACCGGACAGGCATCGGCGTCGACATAGATTGAAACTGTCATGGCGTGGTCGATGTCATCCGGTTGTCGCAGTCAGTCCGCGTTTCATATCGATATGCGGAATATCATCCTCCAGATACTCCTCAGAAGCAGCGATAAAGCCGAATGTTTCGTAAAAGCGTTGCAGATGGCTCTGGGCCGAAAGCACGATCGGATGTCCGGAAAAGAGCCGCTCGCACGCCGCAATCGTTTCTTTCATCAGCACCTCACCCAGGCGTTTGCCGCGATGGTTCGGCGAGACCACGACCCGGCCTATGACAGTCGGGTCGGCCGCCCCGGATGGCCTGCCTATACGGGCGCAAGCCAAGAGCTCGCCGCTGGACAACAGACGCAGATGCAGGGTTTCGGGATCCGAGCCGTCGAGTTCCGGGTAGGGGCATTTCTGCTCGACCACGAAGACATCGGTCCGCATCTTGAGCATCGTGTAGAGTTCTCTCGGCGTGAATTCGTCAAGGGTGCGCACGTCAACGCTGTAACTGGCTTCAGTCATCAACCATTCCGATGCTCGTGAAATCCCCAAAGGGTAATGTTCCGGCGGGTGGGATCTTTGTCTAAGGTCGGCGCCGGCAAACGAGGATGGAGCGACCATGGCACATGTGATCGAGCGCGAGCAATGGGCCGAAAAACCGGATGTCTGGCATGGGGAGTTCGAAGGCGGAGCCTTTGGCGCCGAGGTCTCCGTGATCTTCTACAGTTCCGACCATGTCGGAGGTGGGCCAAAATTGCACAAGCATCCTTATCCGGAGGTGTTCATCGTCAGGGAAGGTCGGGCACTGTTCACCATCGGCGACGAGACGATCGTGGCAAAGGCCGGGCAGATCCTGGTCGCTCCTGCCAATGTCCCGCATAAATTCTCGAACCTTGGCCCAGGACGGCTTGAAAGCACCGATGTGCATGTTGCAGGTGCCTTCGCCACCGAATGGCTGGAGTAAACGCAGCCTGTGATATTTGCCGGTCTTCAACTTTCGAACAGCGGCTTAGCAAGTGACGCGGCTTGAGCGGGCGCGTGGGACTCCATAAAAGGTAATGACTTAGCGGAGGATGCGGCGTCCATGTTCAAGAAGATTCTGATCGCCAACCGCGGCGAGATCGCCTGTCGCGTCATCAAGACTGCGCGTAAGATGGGCATCGCCACGGTTGCGGTCTATTCGGATGCCGACCGCGACGCGGTCCATGTCGAGATGGCGGACGAATCCGTGCATATCGGGCCGGCTCCTGCTGCGCAGAGTTATCTGATTGCGGAGCGCCTCATCGAGGCGTGCAAGGCGACCGGTGCCGAAGCAGTGCACCCCGGCTACGGTTTCCTGTCCGAACGCGCGTCCTTTTGCGAGGCGCTGGAAGCGCAAGGTATCATCTTCATCGGCCCCAAACCCAAGGCGATCAACGCCATGGGCGACAAGATCGAATCGAAGAAATTCGCTAATGCCGCCAAGGTTTCGACCGTACCGGGATTCCTTGGCGTCATCGAAAACGCGGATCACGCCGAGCGCATCGCCGGCGAGATAGGCTATCCGGTGATGATCAAGGCTTCCGCCGGCGGCGGCGGCAAGGGCATGCGCATTGCCTGGACGAAGGATGAGGTGCGTGATGGTTATGACCGCGCCCGCTCGGAAGCCAAGAGCTCCTTCGGTGACGACCGCGTCTTCATCGAGAAATTCGTCGTCGACCCGCGCCATATCGAGATCCAGGTCCTCGGCGACGGGCACGGCAATGTCGTTTATCTCGGCGAGCGCGAATGTTCGATCCAGCGCCGCAATCAGAAGGTGGTCGAGGAAGCGCCATCGCCTTTCCTCGACGAGAAAACCAGAAAAGCCATGGGCGAGCAGGCGGTGGCGCTGGCCAAGGCTGTCGATTACCAGAGCGCCGGTACCGTCGAGTTCATCGTCGACAAGGACAAAAACTTCTATTTCCTTGAAATGAATACACGATTGCAGGTCGAACATCCGGTGACCGAACTGATTACCGGGGTCGATCTGGTCGAGCAGATGATCCGCGTCGCTGCCGGGGAAAAACTGGCTTTTGGCCAGAGCGATGTGAAGCTGGACGGCTGGGCGGTTGAAAGCCGGCTCTACGCCGAGGATCCGTATCGCAACTTCCTGCCGTCGATCGGCCGGCTGGCACGCTACCAGCCGCCGGAGGAGGGCAGCTTCGGCTACATTGTCGTGCGCAACGATACCGGCGTCACTGAAGGCTCCGAAATCTCGATGTTCTATGATCCGATGATTGCCAAGCTCTGCACCTGGGCTCCGACTCGTATGGAGGCGATCGATGCCATGTCGGAAGCGCTGGACGAGTTCGTGGTCGACGGTATCGAGCACAATCTTCCATTCCTCTCGGCATTGATGCAGCACCCGCGCTGGCGGGAGGGGCGGCTTTCCACTGGCTTCATTGCCGAGGAATATCCGGACGGCTTCGCGCCGATCGTACCAGATGCCGAGGACAAGGCTGTGCTGGCTGCGATCGCGACGGCGGTGGAGCTGTTGCGCCGCGACCGGCTCGACAGGCTCAGCGGTCGGCTGGCACCACATTCCGGAGCGCTCAAGCGCGACTGGGTGGTGAAACTCGGGCAGGACTATCTGTCGGCAACCGTCCTTGAAGGCATGATCTCCATTCCGATGGAGCTCGACCTTTCGATCGAGGGCGGCAAGGCGCTTACGGTGACGTCGGACTGGCGGCCCGGCGAGCCTGTGTGGCGAGGCGCGGTCGGCAGGCGGAGGGTCTCTGCACAGTTGCGTCCATTGCCAAACGGTACCCGCATCGCCTGGAAAGGCATGTCAGTGGCGGCACAGGTCATGTTGCCGCAAACCGCGGCACTGGAACGGCTGATGCCGGTGAAGTTGCCGCCTGACACGTCGAATCTGCTGTTGTGCCCGATGCCTGGGCTCGTCGTGTCGATCGCCGTCGCCGAAGGGCAGGAGGTGAAAGCCGGCGAGACACTGGCGGTGGTCGAGGCAATGAAGATGGAAAACGTCTTACGCGCGGAGCGCGACCTGACCGTTGCCAAGTTGAACGCCAAGCCGGGTGACAGTCTCGCCGTCGACGCGGTGATCATGGAGTTTGCCTAGAGCAATCCCAGCAAAAGTGCGCAGCGGTTTTGCGTCCGGAATTGCGTAAAAGCAAGGAATTGAAGCGTTTCCGCGTTTTCGAGAAATCGGGAACGCTCTAAGGAATGGTTTGACCCAGCGGACGCTTGGGAGGCCCGCTGGGTCACGTCAGACAGCCAACTGGTCCGCTCGCTGGTCAGTCACGACGTAAACACAGGCTCGGCAGGCATCGCCCCCGCGTTGCGTGTACCAACGGCAACTGCCGCGAATGGCACAACGCGGCAAGCCGGCCGCCGGATCGATAGCCTGGTCGGTCATGCCCGCCAGGACTTTCTCGATGACGCCGCAGGAGTTACCTGTCCATTGGCGGCATTTGCCCTCCACGCAACGCCCGGCAAAACGGAACCGTGCTTCCGGTGTGCCTGCCTTGCTGGCCCGCGCAATGAAGTCCGCGTCGATCTCCAACCGGGTGGGAATGGGCTGGACCACACCCTCCGGTCCAACGACCCCTATGAGCAGCGCACCAGGTTCGGCCGGCGCACTGGGGCAGGACTTCTGCGCTCCGCCAGGGTCGATGAGGTCAGCCGTACGATGGTTGGAGGTTCGGGCCAGCGTCGGCATGGCTTCAGCGGATCAGCCCGCCGATTTCCTTTTCCAGGGCCGGTATCTGGCGCTGGTCGAGATGCAGGATCAGTCCCAGCCATTCCTTTGGAAAACGCAGCACCACTTCCGGCTGCGTTTGCGTCTCGGCAAGTCCTGCCAGAACTGCATGCTGGATATTGCGGGCGATCTTTTCGTCCATGCCTTTCGCAAGCTTGACGCCTGACAGGTCGACGACAAAACGGTTGCTCATGGGGATCTCTCCTTCGTGAGGTGTTCTCTCACGGAGCGATCGTGACGCGATCGCAGCCGGAATGCTGTGAAGCATTTCACACAGGTCTAATGTGAGCGCCGGCATATCCCCGGTCGACGGGTCTTTTCTGTGGTCGAGGTGCCGATCCAGAGGATGGATGTGGCGGGGTGCGGATCGGCTGACTAGATTGATAGCGAGCAGCCCAAGATTCGTTGGCCAGATCGAGTTCAGCAGTGACAAACGACGTCAGAATACGCGATCCTCTCAAACGCGAGGTAATGGCCCCTAAAAGGGAAGAAATTCCCGCGCGTCCGTTCATTCACCTGCGTGTTCACTCGGCCTATTCATTGCTGGAAGGTGCCCTGCAACTCGGTCCAATCGTTGGTCACGCCATCAAGGATCAGGCA
This sequence comes from Mesorhizobium loti, assembly GCF_002858745.1. Lineage (GTDB taxonomy): Bacteria > Pseudomonadota > Alphaproteobacteria > Rhizobiales > Rhizobiaceae > Mesorhizobium > Mesorhizobium loti_F. The sequence continues at coordinate 141,413 of NZ_PJRO01000006.1, forward strand.
CCGGCTATCGCGGTCGCCGACACCAACAATCTGTTCGGAGCGCTGGAGTTCGCGCAGAAGGCGGCGAAGGACGGTATCCAGCCGATCATGGGCAGCCAGATCGACCTGGCGTTTTGCGGCGAGAGCAATGATGGGCAACGCGACCGCCGCAAGCAGGGGCCAGATTTGCGCCCCGTCGTGCTCATCGCAGCAACTGAGAGCGGCTACGCCAATCTGGTGCGGCTGATCAGCCGGGCCTATCTGGAAACGCCGTCCGGTGAGCCGGTGCATGTCACCACGGACATGGTGGCGGAAAACGCCGAGGGCGTCATCTGTTTGACCGGTGGACCGCGCGGCCCGATCGGCGCTGCCTTGCGCGACGACCGCAAGGATCTGGCCGAGGCTCGCTTGCTGACCCTCAAGGCCCTGTTCGGCGACCGCCTCTATGTCGAACTGGAGCGCGTGGCGGGCTACGACCGCGGCATTGAACACGCCACCATCGAATTGGCCTATCGCCACGAGTTGCCTTTGGTGGCGACCAACGAGGCGTTTTTCTCCTCGCGCGAGGATTTCGAGGCGCATGATGCGTTGATCGCGATCGCGGAAGGTTCGGTGATCGCGGCCGATGAGCGCCGTCGGCTGACGCCCGATAATTATTTGAAGAGCCAGGCCGAGATGGCGCGGCTGTTCGCCGACCTGCCGGAAGCGATCGACAACACGATCGAGATCGCGCAGCGCTGCTCCTATTATCCGAAGAACCGCAAGCCCATCCTGCCGCGTTTTGCCGGCGCCGATGTCGCCGACGCTGAAGCCGCTGAAATGGCCGAGGCCGATGAACTGGCAAGGCAGGCCCGCGATGGCCTTGCCAGGCGTTTCGCCGAGCGCGGCCTGCACGGAGGCTTTACGGAGGAGCAGTATCGCGAGCGGCTGGAGTTCGAGATCGGCATCATCCAGCGCATGAAGTTTCCCGGCTACTTCCTGATCGTGTCGGACTTCATCAAATGGGCGAAACTGCATGACATTCCCGTCGGCCCGGGGCGTGGTTCCGGCGCCGGCTCGCTGGTCGCCTATGCACTCCTCATCACCGACGTCGATCCGTTGCAATTCTCGCTGCTGTTCGAGCGCTTTCTCAATCCCGATCGCGTGTCGATGCCGGACTTCGACATCGACTTCTGCCAGGATCGCCGCGAAGAGGTGATCCGCTACGTACAGGGCAAATACGGCCGCGATCAGGTCGGACAGATCATCACTTTCGGTACGCTGCAGGCCCGCGCCGTCCTGCGCGACGTCGGCCGCGTGCTGCAGATGCCCTACGGCCAGGTCGACCGGCTTTGCAAGATGGTGCCGCAGAACCCGGCCAATCCGGTGAAGCTGGCGGAGGCCATCGCCAATGAGCCGCGTTTCGCCGAGGAAGCGGAGAAGGAGCCTATCGTCAACACGCTGCTCGAGATGGCGCAGAAGCTCGAGGGGCTTTATCGTCATGCCTCGACCCACGCCGCCGGCATCGTCATCGGCGATCGTCCGCTGTCGGAACTGGTGCCGATGTATCGCGATCCGCGCTCGGATATGCCGGTCACGCAATTCAACATGAAGAAGGTCGAGGACGCCGGGTTGGTGAAGTTCGACTTCCTCGGCCTGAAGACGTTGACGGTGCTGGATAAGGCGGTGAAGCTGATCTCCCGGCGTGGCGTCGACATCGATCTTGCCACGATCCCGATCGACGATCAGCAGACCTACGCCATGCTGTCGCGCGGTGAGGTGGTCGGCGTGTTCCAGGTTGAAAGTGCCGGCATGCGCAAGGCACTGATCGGCATGCGTCCCGACCGCATCGAGGACATCATTGCGCTGGTGGCGCTGTATCGCCCCGGTCCGATGGAGAACATCCCGACCTACAACGCCCGCAAGCATGGCGAAGAGGAAATTGCATCGATCCATCCCAAGATCGATCATCTGGTGAGAGAGACGCAGGGCGTCATCGTTTACCAGGAACAGGTGATGCAGATCGCGCAGGAGCTTGCCGGCTACACGCTGGGCCAGGCCGACCTGTTGCGCCGAGCCATGGGCAAGAAGATCCGTGCCGAAATGGACAAGCAGCGCGACGTGTTCGTTGCGGGCGCCGTCGAGCGTGGCGTCGCCAAGCCCCAGGCCGATTTCATTTTCGACCTGCTGGCAAAGTTCGCCGACTATGGCTTCAACAAATCGCACGCCGCCGCCTACGCCATCGTTTCCTACCAGACCGCCTATCTCAAGGCGCACTATCCGGTGGAATTCCTGGCAGCATCGATGACGCTCGATATGTCGAACACCGACAAGCTGGCCGATTTCCGCCAGGATGCGCTGCGGCTGGGCATCGACGTGGTCGCGCCTTCGGTCCTGAGCAGCTTCCGCGATTTCGAGGTGGGCGAGAACAAGATTTTCTATTCGCTCGCGGCGCTGAAAGGCGTCGGCGATGCCGCCGTCGAACACATCGTCGAAAAACGCAAGGACGGGCCTTTCAAGAACTTGGCCGATTTCTGCGAGCGGATCGATCCCAAGATTGTCGGCAAGCGCGTCTTCGAAAGCCTGATCATGGCTGGTGCGCTCGACTGTTTCGGGCATGATCGTGCCCAGATGATTGCGGGTGTGGAACGCATGATGGGGTTGGCTGCGCTGGCGCAGCAGAACGCCACCTCGGGACAGGCCGACATCTTCGGGGCCTCATTGGGCGCGCAGTCTCAGGCGCTCAATTTGCCGGTGACCGAGCCGTGGCTGGTAGCGGACCGCCTGCATCGCGAATTCCAGGTGGTCGGCTTCTACCTCTCGGCGCATCCGCTTGATGAATACAAGGCCGCGCTTCAGAAGATGCGGGTGCAGAATTGGGCGGAATTCTCCGCGGCCGTGAAACGCGGAGCATCTGCGGGTCGCCTTGCCGGAACGGTGACCGCCAAGCAGGAGCGCAAAACCCGTACCGGCAACAAGATGGGCGTCGTCAATTTCTCCGACATGACCGGCCAGTACGAGGCTGTGATGTTCTCGGAAACGCTTGCGCAGTATCGGGACATGCTGGAGGCTGGCAAATCCGTCGTCATCACTGTGGCGGCAGAAGACAGGCCGGAAGGCGTGAATTTACGCATTCAGACGGTGCAGTCGCTGGAAGACGAGGCGAGCCGCATCCAGAAAGCGCTGCGCATCTTCCTGCGCGATGCCAGCCCGCTCAACACGTTGGCCGGGCAGCTTACGGTGAAAGGCGAGGGGCAGGTCTCCTTCGTGCTGATCAAGGATGGCGGGCAGGGCGAAGTCGAAATCGAATTGCCCACCCGCTACCGCATCTCGCCTCAGGTGGCTTCGGCCATGCGAGCTGTGCCCGGAGTCATCGAAGTCGAATTGGTGTGAGCGACCGAAACCCGGTCCGGAAAATGCTGGACGAGCGGCGTGGCTGACGTTACCCGATAGCCATGGCATCTGAAGTGAAGCCTGAAGTTGCGAACGGCTCTTCTCTCGCGAGACTGCGCGACCGCTTGCGCCGGCTCTATCATGGTCGTTCGCCGGAAGCCGTTCGCTTCCAGGCCATGGTGGTCCTGATCGACCTTGTCATCATCGCCTTTTTTATCGCCACACCGGTGCTGCAGAACTCAGCGTCCTTCCTCTGGCTGGACTATGCTGTAGCGGTCCTCGTCGCAGCTGACCTTCTGGCGCGCCTGCTTGCCTCGACGGACATGCTGCGCCTGATGCGGCAACCGACGACCTGGGTCGACGCCTTCATCCTGCTCACCTTGCTGTTCCCGACGGCGCTCGCCAACCTCAGCTTCCTTCGCATCCTGAGACTTTGGTCGCTATCCCGCAGCGGCGTGTTGTGGCGGCATTTCGGCTCCAATCGATTCCTGGCGTGGCGCGAAACCACTCAGGCCGTCATGAATCTGCTGACATTCCTGTTCGTCGTGACGGGGTTCGTCTACACCTTCTTCTTTCGGCAAGGATCTGGTCTGGTTGGTTATGTCGACGCGCTCTATTTCACCGTGGCGACGGTGACCACCACCGGCTTCGGCGATATCGTGCTGCCAGGCGTCGCCGGCAAACTCACTGCCATCGTTACCATGATCACCGGTATCTCGCTGTTTGTACGGCTGGCCCAGGCCGTATTCCGCCCGGCCAAGGTGCTGTTTCCGTGCCCGCAATGCGGATTGCAGCGCCATGAGCCGGATGCCGTGCATTGCAAAGCATGCGGTCATATCCTCAATATACCGGATGAGGGCAACTGATGGCGCCGACACAAAACTGAAATGGATAGCGTCGAAAAGCGGTGCAGGGCTCAGCGAATCAAGGGGAAAAACGAATGCCGACCCGCCTCTGCCTGACCGTCATATTGACCGCCTTCGTTCTTGCTCAGCCGGCGCATGCCGCGGAACCGGGTTTCTTCGCTTCGATGGCAGGCAAATGGAGCGGCAAGGGTAGTTTCCGCGTCAACACCAAGGCGCCGGCGGTCAGTGTTTCCTGTTCCTTCGCCGCCAACGCAAGCGCTGCCACGCTTACGCTCGATGGCAATTGCCGAGGCATGGTGCTGATATCACGCAGCATCGGCGTGCGTCTGAAGGCCGATGGACAGCGTTATGGCGGCACCTATGTCGGCTCGAGAACCGGCCCAGCTGCGCTTTCCGGCCGGCGCCGGGGGGATGTGCTCAACCTAGGAATCCGCTGGGCCAAGCCGGTGAATGGCGACCGTGACGCCGAGATGCGTGTCGAAAAACTCGGCCAGAATGCGATGCGCATTGTCACCATCGACAGGGATGCAACGACAGGTAAGTCGGTGGTCACCGCCCAGGTCGATCTGAGGCGCAACTGACCTTGGAGCGGTTCCGTTTTTCACGGAAACGCGGAAACGCTCCAATTCTTTGCTTTGATGCAATTCCGGATGGAAAACCGCTACTTGATCAGTCTGCTGTTGCCGCTGCTATTTTTACTGAACGGCGTGGCAGGTTAAACAGGTTGCCCATCAGGATGAGTGCGGCGCCGCCGGCGGTAAAGACGTCGATTTGCTCCTTGTAGAGCAACCACCCGATCAGCGCCGACAACGGAACACGCAGGAAGTCCATCGGTGAGATCAAGGTGGCGTCCGCGTAGGTGAGCGCTCGCGCCATGCAGAAATGCGAGGACATGCCGGTAAAGCCGATGATGAGCAGCCACGGCCACAGCTCAAGAGGCGGATTGCGCCATTCGATGAGGGCAGGTACTAGCCCCAGCACCGATTGCACCACCAGCATCCAGAAGATGATGCGCACCACGCTATCGGTGCGGGTGAGCGCCTTGACCATCACTACCGAAGCGCCAAAGCAGACGGCTGCACCCAATACGATGAGATGGCCGGGCTCAATCGAGCCGGCGCTCGGCCGCACGATGATGATCACGCCAATCAGGCCGAGGACGATCGAGGTGATGCGAAACCTGTTCAGTCTTTCACCGAGGAAAAGCACCGCCAGCAGCGCGGTCCAGATCGGGGTGGTGAACTCGATGGAGACCAGCACGCCGAGGGGGATCAGCGTCAGGGCATAGAGCCACGCTCCCTGACCGATATAGTGGACGATGTTGCGCCCGATATGCAGCGGTAGTCGTTGTGAGGCCATGGCGGCGAAGCCACCTCTGGCCAGAACCAGCGGCAACAGGATGAACCAGCCGATCACCGAGCGCAGTTCCAGCACCTGGAAGACATTGAGGACGCTGGTTGTCATACGCCCCGCGACCGACATCAGCAGGAAGGAAGCGATCGACAGCGCCATCCAGAAAGCAGCTTTGGAGATCGAAGGAGCCGGTGCCATGCGCGATTGTCTGGCAGATTGGTGATCGCATCACAATTGCTAGGCCTGCCTTTCGCATGAGCCAAGCGTCGAAGCTTCAGGGTCTCTCAGATGCGCTCCCAGGGATGCTGCACTTCAGGGCCTTCGTCCTCGTCGGGCCTGGAAGGGCGGCCGCGGTGGCCCTTTCCGAAGGTGTAGCCGGTCTCCACCGCCTTGCGTCCGAACTTGTCGCGCAAAGCGTCAATCGCGCCTTCGGCCAGCGCTCGTTTGCGCGATTGTATGTCGACGAGATCTGGCGGATCAGCCTTGTCGTCGTCGGAGAGATCGCTGACGCCGATGCCGAGGAGGCGATATCTGGTGCCGTCGGTCTCACGGCGCAGCAGCTCGAGCCCGGTTGAAAAGATGCGGTCGGCGAGGCGGGTTGGGTCGCCCAGCTGGCGGTTACGGGTGCGGATCTTGAAATCGTGACTCTTGAGCTTGAGCACGATCGTGCGCCCGGCAATGCCGGCTTTCTTCAACCGCGCCGAGACTTTTTCAGACAATGCGCGCAGCACCGGCACGAGATCGTCCATCATGGCGATGTCGGTGTCGAATGTGGTTTCGGCCGAAACGCTTTTGGCGTCGTGGTCGGGCTCGACGCGGCGATCGTCCTGGCCCCGCGACAGGCGATAGAGCCGGTCGCCCATGACGCCGTAGCGGCTCATAAGATCGCCGCGTTCCATCTTCTGCAATTGTCCGATCATGCGAACGCCATCGCGCGCCAGGACCTCGGCGAATGCCTTGCCGACGCCCCAGATCATGGTCACCGGCTGTTCGGCAAGGAAAGAGACGGCTTCCTCTTTGCCGATCACCGCGAAACCGCGAGGTTTACGGAGATCAGAAGCGATCTTGGCCAGGAACTTGCAATAGGAAAGGCCGGCCGAAACGGTGATGCCGATTTCCTTTTCGACCGCTTGCGAGAAGCGCGCCAGCACCATGGAAGGAGGCAGGCCGTGCAGCTTCTCGGTGCCGGCGAGGTCGAGGAAGGCTTCATCGATCGAGATCGGTTCCACCTGCGGGGTCAACGCCAGCATCATGGCGCGTACCTCGCGGCCGATGCGCACATACTTTTCCATGTCCGGCTTGATGACGACCGCCTCCGGGCAGGCTTCCAGGGCCTTGAACATCGGCATTGCCGAGCGCACTCCCTGAATGCGGGCGATATAGCAGGCCGTCGATACAACACCACGCTTGCCGCCACCGATGATCACCGGCTTGTCACGCAGCGCCGGATTGTCGCGTTTCTCGACCGCCGCATAGAAGGCGTCGCAGTCGATATGGGCAACGTGCAGCCGGTGAAGTTCCGAATGGCGGACGACGCGGGGGCTGCCACAGCGCTCGCAACGCAATTGCCTGCCGCGCTGCTGTGTCAGGCAGTCGCGACAAAAACCGTGCTCGGGATCGTTGACAGGTGCCGCCATCACTGCGAACATAAAGAGAACAAGTGCAAACTAGTCTACACGGCCGGGCCGCGCAAGGCGACCGGAGGGACAAGTCATGAACATCGAAATCCACCCCCTGACACCAGATTTCTGGCCCCAGTTCGAAGATTTGTTTGGCAAGCAAGGTGCCTGCTACGGTTGCTGGTGCACACATTTCAGGCTGCCGCCGGCTGTACGCCGGGACAGCAACCGGCAAAGCAACAAGGATCACATCAAGGCGCGAATCGAAACCGGGCCACCGCCCGGCCTGCTCGCGATAGACGATGGTATCGCGCACGGCTGGATGCAGGTCGGTCCGCGCGCCGACGTGCCCGAGTGGAACAACAAGGGCAGGGGATCCGCTCCGGTCCAACCGTCGGAAGCGGAAGACCCTGCGGTTTGGGCAATTTCGTGTTTTTTCATCCGCGTGAAAGCGCGCGGGCAAGGGCTGACGCACCGGTTGGTTTCTGGCGGCATCGACTTTGCAAGGAAGAGCGGCGCTCGGCAGATCGAGGCTTGTCCGATCGACCTTTCGCGCGATTCGCGTTCACTCGGCCTGTTTGTCGGTTCATCCCGGGTGTTCGAGAAGGCTGGATTCGAGCGGCTTGTCGAACGCAAGGCAGGACGCCCATTGATGCGACTGGTCCTATAGTCCCCGACAACGATGTTCGTGGCGCGGCGTTTTGCGCCAGTTCCGGCTCAATTCCAGTGGGCGCGGACTGTCATGTCTCCTTGTGGTTGTGGCGGTAATTTCCTACGAAGGGGCCGAATGGAACGGTTTTTCCGTTGCCTGAGTAAAAGTGGAGACCACAAGTGCGCCGCATACTGACGACTGTTTCAGCTCTGGCGATCTGCGCTCCGGCCTTCGGCCAGAGCATCGATAGCCAAGGTGCAGCCCAGGTCCAGAAGGATATCGCCCGCTATCTCGGCAGTCAGGCTTTCGAGAAGGGCGTGATCAAGGTCGAGCCTAAGGGTGACGCCTATCAGCTCACGATCGATTTCAAGGCGCTGGTCAATGCTTTCCCCAAGCAGGATTTCGTCAAATTCGACGTGCCCGCCTATGTGCTCGCTGTGAAGCCGCGTTCGGACGGCAGCTGGGATGTCTCGAGCGCGCTGCCGGCCAAGGCAACGTTCGAGGTGAAAACCCCGGAAGGACAGCAGAACACCGAGATGGAGATCAAGGACGGCAAGTTCTCGGGCCTTTATGATCCGGCTCTGGCTGCGTTCACTGCCATGACGTCGTCGATGGCGGGCATGACCATGGCGTCGAAGGATCCGAAATCGAGCGTGCAGGCCAGCGCCGGCGCCGCCACGATGACGGGAACCGGCACGAAGGCTGCTGACGGTGGTGTCGACTTCGCCATGACCCAGACTGTCGCCGACTTCAGCGAGACGGTGACGATCGACGATCCCGAAAGCGGCATGAAGGTGCCGCTCACGTTCCATTCACCGAACCTAGCTGTGGATGCGACCGCAAAGGGGCTACGCAGCCGCGCGATACTCGACCTCGTTGCCTTCGGCGTTGCCAACCAGGAAGAGGCCAAGGTCAAGGCCAATCAGGCGGAGTTGAAGACGCTGCTTCTGGCTGCACTGCCGGTCTGGCAGCGTTTCGACGGCGCCTACAACTTCAAGGATTTCAAGGTCGGTACGCCGCTTGGCGAATTCGGCATGACCGAGCTGGTCGCCAAGTTTGGTGCCGACGGCGTCAGCCAAAACGGCAAGCTGAGCTACGGCCTCAAGGCCAGTGGCCTTTCGGTGCCGGCAATCGCTGCGCAGATGCTGCCGACCTGGAGTGTCTCGCTGTTGCCGACCGATATCGAACTCAACTTCGGTGGTGCCAACCTCGATCTCGATACTATGGCCAGGAAGGCCATCGACACGTTCGACCTGACCAAGGAGCCGCCGCTGCCGGCCGATTTCGGCGACAAGATCGGCGCAGAGTTCCTGGCCAAGTCGCCGAAGGTGTTGATCGAGCCGAGCACGATCAAGAACAAGGACACCGAGATCGCCTTTAACGGCGAGGTCCGCTTCCCGTTCGACAAGCCTGATCCGACCAAGAAGCCGGACATCGATCTGACGGTTACGGTGTCTGGCTACGACAAGATCGTCGCAACGCTGCAAGAGGCGGCCAAGACGACGCCAGACGCCACCAACGCTGTTGCCGCGGCATTGGCAATAAAGGGATTTGCCAAGACATTGCCGGACGGACGCATCGAATGGGTGGTGAACGGCAAGTCGGACGGCAGCGTCGCTGTCAATGGCGTTACCGTCAAAGGTCCAGACCCGGTCGTCGATCCGGCCGAAGACGGGGCAGCCGGTGATGATGCAATCCTGGAAGAGGGCACAGATCCGGCTCTGGACTCCACCGAGCCTGCGGAAGAGGGAGCAGGCCAGGAAGAACAGGCTCCGCAGCAGCCTGCGCAGTAAATCGGGAGCCAACCGGCCAATGCAAAAGAAAGCCCCGCCTGGATCACCAGCGGGGCTTTTCCTTGCGATAGGCTTGTAAGGCCTTCTTAAAGACCCAGCGCTTGCGCAATCTTCGGTGCGGCTTCGTGCCAGTCCTGCACCACAATCAGATCCTCTGGCAAAGGAGGCAGGAAAGCGCGCAGCGAGTTGTCCGCCATCAGATGGAACAGGTGCGCGTCATTGACCGAACCTCGCGCGGAAATCAGGTTGTTGGGTTGATCGTCGACAAACGCGACTGGACGCCCTTTGTCGCCACGCAGTTTCGCCACTGCCGGCCCCTTGGCCATTTCGGTGGTGAGTAGCGGATAGCGAAGCCCGAGCTGATCAAGATGCGAGCGCCGCGCCAGGCGGTGCTTATGCGGCATTGCCGTCAAAAGCACGATTTCGGCTCGATCTTCCAGGGAGCGCAGCGTATCTGCAGCACCTTCGGCCAGATATTGCCAATCTGCCTGGCCTGCAAAAAAATCGTCAAGCAGAGTATGCACTTCGTGCTGCTCTGCGACGCGGCCGGTGGCCTTTTCTGCAACATTGCCAGTCAGGCGAAACGAGGCGAAGGTCAGGTCATAACCGCGAACTTCCAGAAAGCGCGGAAACGGCCGGATGAATTCAAGGATCACATCGTCGACATCGAGCACCAGAAGGGGGCGGTCATCGCTAGCAAGTTCCGCGATCTGGCGGGCTGTCTCTGGGTCATCACTCATGTCGAACGCTCGTAATCATCTTGGTTGCCGAGGGGCAGGGCACGCAGCGCCTTACCCACCGATGCCGGCGGCGTGCCGGTTTCTTCGCAGAAACGCATCAATGTCGGCTCGTGCGCCAGCACGAACTGCAACACGCCGGCGAGGAAGCCGGGTTCACTGGCTGCGCGCCGGATAGAACTTGCCTCGATACCGGTGATCGCCAGGAAACGCGGCAGGAGTTCGGCGTCGCCGGCAACGAAAGCCAGCGCGTTGATGGCAAGCGCCTCAGCCTGTTCACGCATTGACGCTGCGTCTGCCATCGCTACCTTTGATTCCAGCAATGATGATGAGTCTGCGTCTGGAAGTAGTCACAAGCATTGCCAAGGGCAAGGCTTGTGTCACATTGCCGATGTTTTGTTGCGGGCAAGCCGATCGGATTTCGGGCCGTCGGTTTGCGTTTCGTCAATCATCTCGCGCTAAAGTTAAACCGGGTTTGGGCGTTCTTTGTTGGAACGCAATGCGACGGTTTCCATGCGGGGAGCGCCGTCGGAGCGGGAAATTATGCCGAAGAAGGTAATGATCGTCGAAGACAATGAGCTCAACATGAAGCTCTTTCGTGACCTCATCGAGGCCAGCGGCTACGAAACCGTGCGCACCCGCAACGGACTTGAGGCGCTGGATCTGGCGCGCAAGCACCGACCCGACTTGATCCTCATGGATATCCAGTTGCCGGAAGTTTCAGGGCTCGAGGTGACTAAATGGCTGAAGGAAGACGACGAATTGCACGTCATTCCAGTCATTGCCGTCACTGCATTCGCCATGAAGGGGGACGAGGAACGCATCCGTCAAGGCGGTTGCGAAGCCTACATTTCCAAGCCGATCTCGGTGCCACGCTTCATCGAAACTGTAAAATCCTATCTGGGTGACGCCTGATGATTGCCCGATGTTTGCCTGGAGCCGCATGAGATGACAGCCCGTATCCTTGTCGTCGATGACGTGCCGGCCAATGTGAAGCTGCTCGAAGTTCGACTGTTGGCCGAGTATTTCGAGGTGCTGACGGCATCGAGCGGCCCGGATGCGATTGAGACCTGCGAGAATGGCAAGGTCGACGTTGTCTTGCTCGACGTGATGATGCCGGATATGGACGGGTTCGAAGTATGCCGCCGGCTCAAAAGCGATCCGGCCACCTCGCATATTCCCGTGGTGATGGTTACCGCACTTGACCAGATCACGGATCGCGTGCGCGGGCTGGAGGCTGGTGCCGACGATTTCCTGACCAAGCCGGTCAACGACCTGCAGCTTATGACGCGGGTGAAAAGCCTCGTCCGCCTGAAGATGCTGACAGACGAATTGCGACTACGGGCCTCCACCACCCGCAACATCGGCATCGAGGAATTGCTGAGCCGCAACCTTGCCGATGAGGATTCTCTGCCCAACGTCCTTTTGATCGACGAACGCCAGAGTTCAACGGAACGCATTCAGAAAGTGCTGCGGGGCAAGGCGACACTGGACGCGGTGAAAGACCCGCATGCCGGCTTTTTCCAGGCGGCAGAAACGCCCTACGAGTGCATCCTGATTTCGACCGATTTCACCGACTTCGATCCACTGCGGCTCTGCTCCCAACTCCGTTCGCTCGATCGTACGCGCTTTGTGCCGATCATGCTTTTAGCAGATCCCGGCGAAGAAGATCGCGTCATCCGTGGGCTCGAACTCGGCATCAATGATTACCTTACCCGGCCGATCGATCCGCATGAGCTGACAGCGCGCTTGCGCACGCAGGTTCGTCGCAAACGCTACAATGATCAATTGCGGGCCTCCGTCACCCAGACGATCGAGATGGCCGTAACGGACGGCCTGACTGGCCTCCACAATCGCCGCTATCTCGACAGCCATTTGCAGACTCTGTTCGACCGGGCGGTGGCGCGTCGCCGTCCGTTGTCGATGATGATCACTGACCTCGACCGCTTCAAGGCGATCAACGACACCTATGGCCATGACGGTGGCGATGATGTGCTGCGTGAATTCGCGCACCGGCTGCGCAAGAATGTGCGGGGCATCGACTTGGCCTGTCGCTTTGGCGGCGAGGAATTCGTCGTCGTGATGCCGGATACGGAAGGTGTGGTCGCGGAAAAAGTGGCCGAACGCATCCGCGCTGAAATCGCTCGCTCGCCCTTCGCGATCGGGCGCGAGGGCAAGAGCGCCGAAGTTACCATCAGCGTTGGTGTTTCCTCCCTGCTCAAGGGAGCAGACACGGTGGAAGATCTGATCAAGCGGGCGGATATCGCCCTCTATGAGGCCAAGAAAAGTGGCCGCAATCGGGTGGTGGCAAAGGCCGCTTAGCGCAGGAGCGATCGGTTGTTTCTGCCGGTAACGCTAGCCGTTTACCTTAACCGGCGCGAATCTCCGGTGCGTGGTTAAGAAAGTATTGCTTTTCATCAGCGCTTGCGCAAATGTGCAGCCGCTAACGAGGAACTGTTCGGTGCGGGGGCGAAACCGGCACGTTCCATTGATACCCCATGATGCTCAGGTCCGCCGCATCTCCTGGGTCCGTGGGGTCGGCCGGCCGGCGTTGGCATATAGTGGCCTCCTCGTACCGCTGCCATCCGCCGACCGGCCCCCTTATTCTTTTTTTAGCCGTTGTGCCACCGTGCCTGGGGAATAACGCCCCTGGACATGGCTGGCGTCCGTCTTGCGTGCCGGCGGAAACAAAAACGCCGCCCCAAGGGCGGCGCTTTGGCATTCCAATTTGAAAACCAGATTACTTGATCTTGGTTTCCTTGAACTCGACATGCTTCTTTGCGATCGGGTCGTACTTGCGGAACGACAGCTTGTCGGTCTTCGTGCGGCTGTTCTTGCTCGTCACGTAGAAGAAGCCGGTATCGGCGGTCGACAGAAGCTTGATCTTGATGTTTGCGGCTTTGGCCATGGTGTTCGTCCGTTAATTGTCTTGGAGTTCGAGCCGCTGGAACACGGGGAAAACACCCGGACGCGGGAAACTTGGCCGGACACATAAAGAATGCTTCCGGAAAGTCAAGTCCGCGCGGGATTGTTGCCCGTAGTGGTTGGCTCGCCGATGCCCGTCAGCTCGTATGGGCGACCAGCCGGTTTATGGTCTCGGGGAAGAAATCCCGAGCCGACCAGCGCTTGCCGAACATCATGTCGTACTGCAGGTAGCGATAGTCGCGGATCAAAGGCTCGATCTGCTTTTGTCTTGCCCAATCGATGGTTGCTTCGTTGTCTGTGGCCAGAAGGACGTTGCGGTCGATCGTGCTGTACTGCTTGCTCACCTCGCCGAGGAAGCCGGTGTAATAGGGATGTGCGATGCCTGCCGCCTTGAGCAGATGGTAAGGCAGGAACGCAGGGCTGACGGAGCCAATGTCCTTGGCAAGGCCGGTGCGGTTTGACCACACGACCAGCGGCGTTTCGCGATGTAGCTTCATTTGGTCGGGCGCTTCTCTGCGCGGCGCGACATTGTCTTTGAGGAAGCCGGTTTCCACGTAGACCGGGCCCAACGGCGGCAGGTGATCACCGAAGAAGACGATTACCGTCGGACGATCCCGTTTCTCGGCCCAGTCGATCAGGCGTTTCAGATTGCGGTCCGCATCGGCTGCACCTTCAGCGTAAGACAGAAGCGAATCCTTTGCCCACTGGCTGATCGGCGCTTCAACGGTGTGGGAAGCATCGACATAGCGATTGGGCTCATAAGGGCCGTGGTTCTGAAGGCTCACGGCGAAATAGAAGAAGGGTTCTTCTGAAGCATCGGCTGCCGAAATGAGCTGGTCGGTCATCGCCTTGTCGGAAGCGAGCGGTCCACGCTTTTCCAACGGCATCGTCTCCTCCGACTGGAAATCGTCGAAACCGAAATCGGCGTAAACCGCGGTGCGATTCCAGAACCAGTTGGTGCCCGGATGGAATGCTTTGGCGGAATAGCCCTCGCTCTTCAGGAATGTAGCAAGGGAAGGCACCGGCGCGCGAACATATTGCTGGTAGGGAATCGACCCTGCCGGCAGGAAGGCGTTGGAAAACCCGGTCAATGCTTCGAATTCGACATTTGCAGTCATGCCGCCGAACTCCGGCGACAGCATGGAACCGGAACGGATCTGACGCACAGTCGCCAACGGATCTGGCTTGATCGACACACCTGGCAGGATGGTGGGATCCCAGAAGGATTCGCTCATCACCATGATGATGTCCGGCTTGTCGTCCGGCACCGTTGTGGCCGCCGCAGGTTTGGCGATGGCCGCAATTGCCTTGTCCGAATAGCCTGCAGGTGCGCCGACATGTGCCATCGGCACATTGAGTGCAAAGGCGAGCGCGAAGCCGTTGGAATTGTAGTTTTCCTTCTGATCCCACATCATCGGGATGATCTGCAGACGGTCGCGCGTCCAAGAAAAGGTCGCGTAGTCCATGATCGAGACAAAGAAAGCCAGGAGCGGAATCGCGACCGTCAAGCGTGCAAGACGAGCTTTGTAGCGCAGAGTGGGGGTGCGACGGCGCCACATACGCCACAGCATCACCACCAAAGCCAGCATCCCGGCAATGCCGGTTGCCAGTGCCACGCCGGTCCAGGGTCGCTCTCGCACCAGCAGGGGCATCAGTTCGACGATCTGGCGCGCATAAAGGAAGTCGGTCGGATAAAGCGGATCGCCAAGGTAGCGCGACTTTTGATGTCCAACGAAGGCAAGTGCCAGGGTCAAGGGCGCAAAAATCATCACGCTTTGATGGTTGCGACCGAGCAGTGCATCGAGGCCGATCAGGATAAGCGTGAACAGGATGACTGTGGTCCAGCCGGGCTTGGAGGGCTGAAGAAAAAAGCCGAACGTGCTGGCGAGATCACCGCGAAAGATCAGCTCGATGGCGAATACCAGAACGGCCGACGCAATCAGCGTCGTTACGCAATAGCGCAAGGCACGCCGTTCCTCACCCGGCTCGAAGCCGGGGACGGCGGTGTCGTGTCTATGCTTTGGCGCGCTCATGCCGCTCCCTGACCATCCCTTCGCCAATTCACTAGTCCCCCGACCGCAAATGTGTCACGCAACTGTCACTCAAATGTCACAAAAAACTAGCGCCTGTGGCGAAATTTAGAAGAGCCAGCAAACGAATCGTGTTCGATTTTCATCATGATTGATCGCTGCGAGGGCCTCAGGGGTGTTGTACGGAACGGCATGTGAAGGTCGTGCCGGGCTTGACTTGTCGATCGGGCTTGCGCACAGGGCAGGCGAGATCAAGCAATTGGAGCTCGCTATGGCGGTCGCGTTTACCTTTCCGGGGCAGGGCAGCCAGTCGGTCGGCATGGGCAAGGATCTGGCTGATGCCTTTCCCGAAGCCCGGCGCGTCTTCGAAGAAGTAGACGAGGCGCTCGGTGAAAAATTGTCGGCTCTGATCTGGGACGGACCAGAAGAGATGTTGACGCTGACGGCCAATGCGCAGCCGGCCTTGATGGCAGTCTCCCTGGCCACCGTCCGCGCGCTCGAAGCGCGCGGTTTTTCTTTGAAGGACAAGGTGGCATATGTCGCCGGTCATTCGCTTGGCGAATATTCAGCGCTTGCCGCCGCCGGCTTCGTCTCGGTGGCCGATGCGGCGCGGCTCCTGCGCATTCGCGGCAACGCCATGCAGTCGGCGGTACCCGTCGGGGAAGGCGCGATGGCTGCTATCATCGGTCTCGAACAGTCGGATGTCGAAGCCGCCTGTTTGGAAGCCTCCAAGGGTTCTGTCTGCCAGGTCGCCAATGACAATGGTGGGGGCCAATTGGTCATCTCGGGCGCCAAGGCAGCTGTCGAACTCGCTGCCAGGCTTTGCACCGAGAAAGGCGCTAAGCGCGCCCTGATGTTGCAGGTCTCGGCGCCATTCCATTCGGCGCTGATGGCGCCTGCCGCCGAGGCCATGCGCGAGGCTCTGGCCAATGTTGCCAAGCATACGCCGGTTGTTCCGGTTGTTTCGAATGTGTCGGTTTCACCAACCGGCGATCCCGATACGATTGCAGCCCGCCTGGTCGAGCAGGTGACGGGCCGTGTACGCTGGCGCGAGACAGTGGAATGGTTCGGCGCCAATGGCGTGACCACGCTCTACGAGATCGGCGCTGGCAAGGTTCTTTCCGGTCTGGCGCGCCGTATCAATCGTGACATCGCAGTGGCTTCTGTGGGTAATCCTGCCGATGTCGATGCTGCCGTTGCTGCACTGGCCTGAGAAACCTGATGACCCCACCCGTGTGCAGGGTGTGCTTGAAAGGGACGAAACATGTTTGATCTGACCGGCCGCAAGGCGCTCGTCACCGGGGCCACCGGCGGCATCGGTGAATCCATTGCCAGAATACTTCATGCTCAAGGCGCAATCGTCGGCCTGCATGGCACGCGCGTTGAGAAGCTTGAAGCGCTTGCCGCTGAACTTGGCGACCGCGTCAAGCTTTTCCCGGCAAATCTGTCTGACCGCGATGAGGTCAAGGCGCTGGGCCAGAAGGCCGAAGCCGACCTTGAAGGCGTTGATATCCTGGTCAACAACGCTGGCATCACCAAGGACGGCCTGTTTGTGCGTATGTCGGATGCCGACTGGGACAGCGTGATCGAGGTCAATTTGACTGCTGTCTTCCGCCTGACCCGGGAGCTCACGCACCCGATGATGCGCCGCCGCTATGGCCGCATCATCAACATCACCTCCGTCGTCGGCATCACCGGCAACCCGGGGCAGGCCAACTATTGCGCCTCCAAAGCCGGCATGATCGGGTTTTCCAAATCGCTGGCGCAGGAGATCGCCACCCGCAACGTCACGGTCAACTGCGTCGCTCCCGGCTTCATCGAATCGGCCATGACCGACAAGCTGAACGACAAGCAGAAAGAAGCGATCATGGCCGCGATTCCCGCCAAGCGCATGGGGACAGGTGCCGAGGTCGCCTCCGCGGTGGCATATCTCGCTTCAGAGGAAGCGTCCTACGTGACGGGCCAGACTGTTCACGTCAACGGTGGCATGGCGATGATTTAACATGCCGCCGCGACCAGTCGCGGCTTTGGAAAACGATGCTTGTGCCTTGGATGCCGGCCCGTTTTCGTGTAATGCGGCCCGCAACCCGGCGGTTCGGGCAACAGCCGGCCTTAATTATCGTGTTTAAGTCCGGCTTATCTTTCAGCTTGATTAGCGGCATTGTGCCCGCTAACGAAGACAGATCATAGAACGAAGGATGCCAACATGAGTGACACCGCAGAGCGCGTCAAAAAGATCGTTATCGAGCATCTGGGCGTCGATGCCGACAAGGTGACGGAGCAGGCCTCCTTCATCGACGATCTCGGCGCGGACAGCCTCGACACGGTTGAGCTTGTCATGGCGTTCGAGGAAGAGTTCGGCGTAGAGATCCCGGACGATGCGGCCGAGACCATTCTCACGGTCGGCGACGCCGTGAAGTATATTGACAAGGCTTCGGCCTGATCTTTCCGGCAAAGGTCTTCGGGAAGGACTTGGAATGAGGCGCGTCGTCGTTACGGGCCTCGGCCTGCTTTCGCCATTTGGCGTTGGGGTCGAGCACGGTTGGCGGGAACTGCTGAGCGGCCGTAGCGCCGCCAAGCGTGTCACCGAGTTTGAAGTCGAAGACCTTGCCTGCAAGATTGCGCATGTGATTCCGCGCGGCAATGGCGAGAACGGCACCTTCAATCCGGAGGCCGTTCTCGAACCCAAGGAATTGCGCAAGATCGGCGAATTCATCCTGTACGGGATTGCGGCCGCCGACGAAGCGCTGAAGGATTCGGGCTGGCAGCCGAAAACCCACGAAGAACAATGCGCAACCGGCGTCATGATCGGTTCGGGCATCGGTGGCATTGAGGGAATAGCCGAAAACGCCCTCATTCTTCAAGAAAAGGGGCCTCGCCGGATCAGCCCATTCTTCATTCCAGGCCAGATCATCAATCTCGTTTCCGGGCAGGTTTCAATCCGTCATGGGCTGAAAGGCCCTAATCACGCTGTGGTCACCGCCTGTTCGACCGGTGCGCACGCCATCGGCGACGCTGCTCGGCTGATCCAGTTCGGCGATGCCGACGTGATGGTGGCTGGCGGCGCCGAAGCACCGGTTACGCGCCTTTCGCTGGCTGGTTTTGCTGCTTGCCGCGCACTTTCCACTGAACGCAATGATACACCCGAAAAAGCGTCGCGCCCTTATGATCGTGACCGTGACGGTTTTGTCATGGGCGAGGGTGCCGGTGTCGTGGTTCTGGAAGAGCTGGAGCATGCCAAGGCGCGTGGAGCCAAGATTTACGCCGAAGTTACCGGCTATGGCCTGACTGGCGATGCCCACCACATTACAGCGCCGGCCGAAGACGGCGATGGTGCCTTCCGCTGCATGTCCGCAGCGCTGAAGCGCGCCAGGCTGACGGCAGCCGATGTCGACTACATCAATGCACATGGCACTTCGACGATGGCCGACACCATCGAACTGGGGGCTGTTGAACGCCTGGTCGGAAACGCGGCCTCTAAAATATCGATGTCGTCCACGAAATCGTCGATCGGCCACCTGCTCGGTGCCGCTGGCGCCGCGGAAGCGATTTTTTCGATCCTCGCCATCCGCGACAACATCGCGCCAGCCACCATCAACCTGGATAATCCTGAACGCGAGACAGCGATCGACCTCGTTCCGAACACGCCGCGCAAGCGGCAGATCGATGTCGCGCTGTCCAATTCCTTCGGTTTCGGCGGCACCAACGCATCGCTGGTCTTCCAGCGTTATAATGGCTGATTGACCGGCTTCTGCCGATCTCCCGACAGCCCTGGGGCGGACCAATCCGTCATTTTTGCCATATTCCCCTCTAATCTTGGGGAATTCGTCGATAGGACACACGGTAGCGCGCCATGAACACTGCTCCGACGAACAACGAGGATGTCAGCCAGGCGGCCGCACAGACCACGCCGATCATCCCGAAGACCGCCAGCGAAGCGCTGCGCCCGGAAGCAGGCACGCCGCCTCCGGCCAAGCGGTCCCGCGCATCGCGCAGCCAGATCATCGTGTTCATGAACTTTCTTGTTTCCTGCGTGATGCTGGCGGTGATTGCGGCTGGCGCAGCAGTCTATTTCGGCAGACAGGAGTTTTTTGGCCAGGGGCCGTCAGCCAATGGCGATACCTTCCTCGTAAAGCAGAATAGCGGTGTGCAGGATATTGCCGATCAACTGGAGCGGCGTGGCTTGATCAGCGACGCACGCATTTTCCGGCTCGGTGTACGCGCCTATGCCAATGACCAGGCACTCAAGGCCGGCGAATATGAGATCAAGCCGCGCGCCTCAATGCGCGAGATCATGGACCTTCTGAAGAGCGGCAAGTCGGTGATGTATTCGCTGACGATTCCGGAAGGCTTGACCGTCCAGCAGGCGTTCCAGCGGGTCGCCACTGCAGAGGCTCTGACCGGCGATATGCCGGCAAGCCAGCCACCGGAAGGCAGCCTGGCCACTGACACGCTGCGTTTCACGCGTGGCGCCACCCGTCAGCAGATGGTGGACAAGCTGCTGGCGGATCAGAAGGAACTTGTCGAGGAAATCTGGAAACGCCGGTCAACCGATCTGCCGCTAGCCAACATCGACGAATTCGTCACGCTTGCTTCGATCGTGGAGAAGGAGACGGGCCGCAGCGACGAGCGCTCGCGGGTGGCAGCCGTTTTCCTGAACCGTCTGGGCAAGGGAATGCGGCTACAGTCCGACCCGACCATCATCTACGGCCTGTTCGGTGGCAAGGGCAAACCGGGAGACCGGCCGATCTATCAGTCGGACATCGACAAGCAGACACCGTACAATACCTACCAGATCAATGGCCTGCCGCCGACACCGATCGCCAATCCCGGACGCGCATCGCTTGAAGCCGTGGCCAATCCGTCGAAGACGAAGGACCTGTATTTCGTTGCCGACGGCAATGGCGGCCATGTGTTCGCTGAAACCCTTGACGACCATAACCAGAACGTCGTGCGCTATCGCGCCTTGATGAAGAAACAGGCAGAGGAAGCGGCCAAGGCCGGAAATGCCACGCAGCCTGCCGCAAATGGTGCGGCGGCAACCGGGACCGACACGGTCCAATAAAGGCGCTTTTGGGGGGCGGGACATGAATTTGCAAAGCATGACCGGCTTCGCACGCGCGGCCGCTGATCATCAGGGCACTGCCATTGCCTGGGAGGTAAAGTCGGTCAACGGCAAAAGTGTCGAGGCCAGGTTGCGTCTGCCGCCAGGCTTCGACCGGCTTGAGCTGGTCGTTCGTCAAGCGGTGCAGAAGCGCTTTGCGCGCGGAAATTTCCAGGCAACCTTGACGATCGGGCGTGCGAGCAACCAGGCAGCCCAGCCGGTGGTCAACGAGGCCTTTCTGAAGGATGTAGCTGGTCTCGCCAAGCGCCTGCAGGAGCAGTTTGGCGCTGCGCCTGCGACAGCCGACGGACTGCTTTCCCTGCGTGGTGTGCTGGACGTGCCCGAGACGGCAGAAACCGAGGAGACGCGGGCAGCGCTTGACGCTGTGATCGGGTGCGCGCTCGATGAAGCCCTGGCTGGCCTCGTCAAAGCCCGCGAAGGCGAGGGAGAGGCGTTGCGTGTTCTGCTTTCCGACCAACTCGACGCAATCGAAACATTGACACTTCGCGCTGAAGCGGATCCATCGCGCCAACCGACGGCGATCCGTGAACGGATTGCCGAGCAGGTTCGGCTATTGATGGATGTCGGTGCGGGGTTGGACGAGACCAGGCTTCATATGGAAGCGGCATTCCTCGCCACGAAGGCCGACATCCGCGAGGAGATCGACCGGCTGAAGACACATGTGGCATCGGGCAGAACTCTACTTTCCACTGGAGGTGCCATCGGTCGCAAGCTCGATTTTCTCGCGCAGGAATTCAACCGCGAATCGAATACCTTGTGTTCGAAATCGAATGCAGCCGCAGTCACCGCAATCGGGTTGGAACTGAAGGCCGTTGTCGACCAGTTTCGCGAACAGGTCCAGAATCTGGAGTAACAGATGGCCGTCAAGGACACCGGTTCCCGCATCCGCCGTCGGGGCCTGATGCTTGTTCTGTCGTCACCCTCGGGGGCCGGCAAGTCGACAATCGCGCGCAATCTCATCGAGAGCGACCAGGGCTTCGAACTTTCGGTCTCGGTCACCACCCGCCCGCGCCGCGGCAGTGAAATCGACGGCATTCACTATCATTTCCGGCCGCGTCGCGAATTCGAACTGCTGCGTGACAATGACGAGCTGCTTGAATGGGCGGAAGTGCATGGGAATTTCTACGCGACCCCGCGCGAGCCTGCTGAACGCGCCATGGCTGAAGGGCGCGACATGCTCTTCGATATCGATTGGCAAGGTGCCAAGCAGCTCAAGGAGAAGATGCGCGGCGATATCGTTTCGGTCTTTATCCTGCCGCCGTCGATGAAAGAACTGAAGGCGCGCTTGAAGCGTCGGGCGGAGGACCAGGAACAGGTGATCGAAACGCGGCTGAAAAATGCGCGTACCGAGATCGAGCACTGGACAGAATACGACTTCGTCATCGTCAATGACGATCTCGACCGTGCCTTTACGGAAGTACGTGCCATTGTTGCCGCCGAACGCCTGCGCCGCGACCGCAGGCCGGGACTGTTCGATTTTGTCTCGGGTCTTCTGGATGAAGCCGTTTAAGGCATTTGGCGCGAGGGGGGCGAGACCAAGCGTTCTCTGCCGGAAGATCGCTCGCGCGCCAATCGGGATCGAGGCAGTTCTCGACTCAGTGAAGCCTTGTTATGCTTCTGCTTGGCACTGGCCCGCGCCTCCGCCCTCCATCCGGGAAGCATTGTCCATGCGGGGTCTCCTACTCATCGAACCAACTGTTCGAGCACCGCGCATAAGGAGGGATTGCGAAGTTCGCTCGCAATAGGAGGTTTTCGATGAAGCTTTCCGTTCCTGCATATCAGTTGAAACGACAAGCCAAGCGTTTGTCACGCGAGGAAAAAATCCCGCTTCATGCCGCGCTCGACCGCACTGCAGCCAGGCAAGGGTTTGCGGGCTGGAGTTTGCTGGCATCCAAACACGAGACGATGCCGGCAGCCGGCAGGTTGCTCACCCTGCTGCAGCCGGGCGACCTGCTGCTCGTCGGGGCTCGTCCGGGACAGGGCAAGACGCTTTTCAGTCTCGAACTGGCAGTCGAGGTGATGAAATCGGGTCGCCGTAGCGCGTTTTTTTCACTCGAATACACGCATAAGGACATTCTTGGTCGATTTCAGGCCCTTGGCGTTGAATCAGCCCAGTTCGATCGCCAATTCGAATTCGATGGCTCTGACGCCATCGACGCCGATTACATGATGGCTGCACTCGCGGCAGCGCCCAGTGGCACGCTTGTTGTTGTCGACTATTTGCAACTGCTCGATCAGAAGCGTGAGAGCCCCAATCTGGTTGACCAGGTTAGCAAGATAAGATCGTTCGCTCGAGACAAGGGACTGATCTTCGTCTTCATCTCCCAGATCGACCGCTCATACGATCCTGCGAACAAGCCGTTTCCGGATCTCGACGATGTCCGCCTGCCGAACCCACTGGATCTCGGGCTGTTCGACAAGGCGTGTTTCCTGAGCAATGGACACGTCCGGTTCAAAGCCTTGAACTGAGGTTCGGCAAATAAGTGAGCCGGCTACGTTGTGCGCGAAGGCCTGTAGAACCGAGGCTCAGCCATCCAGCAGGTTCGTCAACAGCACGAATTCTTCGACGCTGAGCGTCTCGGCACGGCGGGTCGGATCGATTTCGGCCCGTTCCAGCAATTTTTCGCCGCCGAGGCTTTTGAGACTCTGCCGCAGCATCTTGCGACGCTGACCGAAGGCCGCTTCGGTAACGCGGCCGAGCTTCTTCACATCCGCGGGTAAGGGGGCTTCGCGTGGCACCAGATGCACGACGGACGATGTTACCTTGGGTGGTGGTGTAAACGCCTGGGGCGGTACATCGAATGCGATTTTCGCCTCCGTCCGCCAGCCGGCCAGAACACCAAGCCTGCCAAAAGCACTGGAGTTGGCTTTTGCGACGATTCGCTGGGCCACTTCGCGCTGAAACATCAGCGTCAGCGACTGGTAGAAAGGCGGCCACCTGTCGACGGTTAGCCAGCGAATGAGTAATTCGGTGCCGATGTTGTAAGGCAGGTTCGCGATGATCTTGACCGGGCCATCCGTCACCACGGTCGCGAAATTGGTCTTGAGTGCATCGCCTGAAATAACGTCCAACCGCCCTGGATAATGATCCGACACCTCGGAAAGTGCCGCGAGGCAGCGCTCGTCACGCTCGATGGCGACAACGCGACCGGCTCCTTGCAGAAGCAGGGCGCGGGTCAGTCCGCCGGGCCCAGGACCAACCTCGATAACTGTCGCCTGGGTCAGATCGCCTGCGGTTCGCGCCACTTTGCCGGTCAGGTTCAGGTCGAGCAGGAAGTTCTGACCGAGCGCTTTCTTGGCCTGCAGGCCGTGGCGTTCGATGACCTCTCGAAGCGGCGGCAATCCATCAGCGCTCATACTTGCGCTCCGGTATTGCCAGCCAGTTCTGCAGCCAGTTTGAGCGCGGCAATCAAACTGTCCGGTCGCGCGATGCCGCGGCCTGCGATATCGAAGGCTGTGCCATGATCCGGCGAAGTGCGAATGAATGGCAAGCCGAGAGTTACATTGACGGCTTCGTCAAAAGCCAGAGTCTTTGCCGGTATCAGGGCCTGATCGTGGTACATGCAAAGCGCAACATCGTAGCCGGCCCGGGCGCGTCGATGGAAAAGCGTATCAGCTGGCAATGGACCGTGTGCATCGATGCCTTCCGAGCGGAGTGCTTTGACGGCAGGAGCGACGATTTCCTCGTCCTCCTTGCCCATGGAGCCGCCTTCGCCGGCATGAGGGTTGAGGCCCGCAATGGCAAGGCGGGGCGTATCGATGCCGAAGCGATCCCTCAGGTCCCGTGCGGTGACGCGGGCCGTCTCCACGATCAGGTCGGTGGTGAGCACCCTTGGCACCAAGGCAAGTGGAATGTGGATGGTGACGGGAACAGTGCGCAAGTCTGGCCCCGCCAACAGCATGACCGGCGTTACTGTCTGACCTGTGTGCCCGGCGGCAAGATGCGCCAGATATTCGGTGTGTCCCGGAAAGTTGAAACCGGCATCGTAGAGCGGCTTCTTTGCTATGGGGCAGGTGACAACCCCTGCGGCGCGCCCGGCAAAACTATCCGCAACCGCTCGGTCGATTGCCTCGACGACGCCTTCGGCATTGACGGAGTCAGGACGGCCGACCGTATCGAGGAATTTCGCTTTCAGCGGAACGACTGGCAGGGCATCTGCGAATATGGCACGTGCCTCTCCCGGTGTCGTTTCGGCGATCGGGACATTGGCGCCGACGATCTGGTCGCGAGCGGCGACCAAAGTCGGGTCTGCAAGCAGGTAGAAGGCAGGAAGCCCCAGGTCTTTGCGGCGCTTCCAAGCCGCCAGTGCGATCTCCGGGCCGATGCCCGATGGATCGCCGACACTCAAAGCGAGTGGAAGTCTGACTCCGCGCACGGTCCGTCAGCGCTGTACGATGACGGCTTTGGCTTTCAGCTCGGAGACATATTTTTTGCTGAGCTCGTCGGCAGCATCGTCCTTCTTTCCACCGAGGCCTTCGTTCTGGAGCATCAGCTGGGCAGTCTTGTCATCCGAGACCTCACGCGCCGAGCAGATGCCGATGAACTCGATGCCGCGATCGGTTTCACGCACGTTGGTGGCACCACCGGTTTTTGTCGCCTTGATCTGATCCGCCCAGTCTGCCGGCAGCTGTGGCGCGAGCACGCGGCCAAGATCGCGAACGGTTACGTCGATGAGGCCCTTGGCGAATTCGCGCGTCGTGCCGCAGCCGTTGAAACGGGCGCGCATGGCTTCGGCCTCGCGCTTGCGCTTGGCCATCAGTGCGCCTCGCTCGGCAGCCGGTACGACGAAAATCACCTGTTGCAGCAGATATTCGGTGGCGGATGGCTTGTTGCCGCCCTTCTGCAGCATCTTGCGCACGGCGTCCTGTTCGCTCATGCCGCCACCGCCCTGCTCGGAGCGGTAGCGCATGCTGAGCGCCTGGTTCCAGGCCATCTGCGCGCGAATGAACTCCTTGAAATGCTGTTTGGTGACACCCGACTTGTCCATGACGCCGTCGAGCTGTGCCAATTGCATCTTGTTGTTGGAGGCAAAGCGCGCGTAGGCCTCGTTCACCTGCTGGTCGGAGATGCGGACACCCAGGCGCCTCGCTTCAGCCAGACGCAGCGTTTGCTCGACCATCTCGTTGGCGGCGTCACCCTTGCGCTTTTGCAGGCGCAGGAAAGCAGCACGATGCTGGATATCGCCTGTGGTGATGGCGACATTGTTGACGACATACTTGATTTCGCTGGCGAAGGCCAGTTGGGACATCGCCGTCAGCGAAACGCCCGCGGTTGCAACCAGAAGCGCAAGGCTCACGGAAAAGAGCTGTTTCCTCATCGTCTCTGTTCCAAATCCATTTCGGTTCCGGCCCATCGCTGAGCCGGATACAATTTTCCCATGCCCGTCCTATGCGGCGAAACCATGTCCTGCAAGGGGGTATGGTCTACTGGAAGCTGCTGGAGGTCGAACCGAAGTCGCCGATGGTGCGGAACGAGATATTGAAGCCGAAGCTTCGTGTCACTTCTCGGGTAACACGATCGCGGCTTTCAGACACCGTCATCAGATAGGTGAAGCACTCGTCGTCATAGGCGAAACCAACACCGTCACCGGTCAGCACCCTGGTCTGGATGTCGTATGTGCCTGAACCAAAGACGCGCCAGTTCTGGTTGAGACGCGCCGAGCTTCCGACCGTCACTTCATGACGATCCTCTTCAAACCCGTAACCGGGCTGAGCCTGAATGAAGGCATATTGCGCGGAAACAGATATAGGCGACGAACCGCTGTAAGCAGCCTTGGCTTCAGCACGGCGAACCTCGAAAGTCCGTTCGTCGAAGCGGCCGCTGACCGAAGCCGACAGGCCATACGGGCTGGTAAAGCCGGCTAAGCCGACAAAGTCGGACGTGTCGGTCTGGAGGCCGGAATAGGCACCGACATTGACCAGATCAGGTTGCGCGAAGGAATTGGTGCCACCAAGCTGGTAGGACTGGCCGAACAGGGCGTTCGTCGTCCAGCCATTAGCGTAGCTGCCGGAATAACGCACACCGACATTGGCGCGGGTGCCACCCTCGATACGGTCGTAGCCGGAGAATTTGTCGCGCTCAAACAGCGTGGTGGCATCAAACACCATGCTCTGGGCGTCTTCGTTGGGAACACGCAGGCCGCCGACATAGGATTCGTTCGGGCGCACGAACAATTGCGCGGTCGGCTCGATGATGTGCGAGCCGCCGGTCAGGCTGGTGAACAGCAGCGGCCAGCGGAATTCGAGCCCCGCCGTCGCCATTGCCCTGGCGAAAGAAGAGCGCATATCTGCATTGACACCTTGGTCCGCCGCCATCTGGTTGACAGCATCAAGCGAACCAGAAGATGCGTTGAGGTAGCTGGCGTCGGCCTGGAAAGCGAGCAGGGGCGTAATGACCATGCCGCCATCGGTGACGAAGCTGCGCTTCCACTCGGCCTCCGCGGTCACGCGACCGGAATTACCTTCGATGCCGCGAACGCGCTGAGCCGCACTCAGCGTATCGTAGTTCACTTTGAATGCTTCATCGAGGCGGTCGCGCTTGATGACGCGCGAATTGAGGTTGATCGAGAGCTGGCCGCCTGCCAGTGGCGCATCCGGGATGTAGGCATAGTCGAGCGATGGCAGCACCCATGGCTGGAATTCGTCGCGCGCACCGGTCTGATACCGAGCGCCTGCTTCGCGCTGCAGCGTCTTTTCCTGCACTTCGAAGTGCAGGGCGCGCAGGTCGAAATAGTTCCGGTCGTTCAAGCCCGTCAGATAGACTTCTGACCTATGAACCGAGGCATCGTAGCCGTTGATGTGGTAGGTGCTCGAGAAGTTCTTGTCCGTCTGCAGCAGGACATCCCAGCCGACGTTCCAGCGCGAATTGATCGCGAACTGACCCTTGCTGCCCATCATTCCGCGGAACTTGTTCGGGTCGTCGGTCGGACCGGAGTCAACAGTGTTGGGGTCGAACTTCCAAGGCTTTTTCTGGTCGATGCCGGCAATACGCAGGCTGTACTGGCCGTTATCGAAACGCTGGCGCCATTCCGCTTCGCCGAGGAAACCCTGGTTGGTATAGTAGGTACCGCGCGCCGTGATGTCGTAGGTCGGCGACAGCGCGAAATAATAAGGAACGCTGATGCCGGTGCCGAGCTTGCTGTTGAAAGTGATGCCCGGCATCAGGAAGCCGCTCTTGCGCTTCACCGTCGGGTCGGCGATCTCGAAGGCCGGCAGGAAGGCGATCGGGAAGCCGAAGAACTCGAAATTGGAGTTTTCGAAGCGCACCGTCTTCTTCTGGCCGTTCCAGACGATCTTCTTGGCTTTGACGCGCCAGATCGGCGCCTTGTCCGGCTTGTCCTCGCAAGGTTCGCAGGCCGTATAGACGCCGTTGTGGAACGTCGTCAGCACGCCTCCAATGCGCTCCGCGCTCTCGGCGCCGAAATAGGTCTTGTCCACTGTCTCGACACGCAACGCGTTGACGAAGCCGTCGGCGAAATCGTCGGTGAGGTCGATGTGCTCGGAGTTGATCTTGGTGCCGTCGCTCTGCACGAGCTGGGCGTTACCAGACGCGACGAGGCGCTTGGTCTTGCGGTCATACTCGACGCGTTGCGCAACGAGTTTGTTGCCGCCGTAGTCGATCTGCACACCACCAACGGCAGTTACCGTCTGGTTGTCGTTGTCGTAAACCAGGGTGTCGGATTCGAGCAGCATCTGCGAACCGGCCGGCACGCTGGGCGCCTCCACGGCCTGCGCAGCAGCCGGAACGGCCGTAGCCAGGCTGCCGGCAAAAAGGCAAGCGAGTGCGCTCACTCCGCACAAGAGTGCCGCCCGGATCGGCCTGCGACCTTGCAAAACCGGTCTCATCACTAACCGTCTTCCCTGTACAGCAGGAACGTCACCCCGAAGAACATCGCCACGACCACCGGAAACCATGCAGCTACCACGGTCGGGACGAATCCCGCCACTCCAAACGCTTTGACCAAAACAGACACAACATAAAGCAGAAACCCAGCGACTACGCCACCCAGAATCATCGTTGCAGATTGTCCCATTCGCGCAAATCGCATCGAGACAGTTGCTGCGATCAGCGTCATCGCAACCAGAAGGAAGGGCATTGCCACCAGCGAATCGAACTGCATGGCGAATGCATTTGCCTTAAGCCCGAAGGAGCGAGCAACTTCAATCTTTTGCGGCAACTCGTAGAAGGGAATTGTTTCCGGCCGAGCCAGCCGTTCCTGCACGAATTCCGGCTTCAGATCCGTCGGCAACCGGTCTGTCGTTTTCTTTTCGACATTGCCGTCCTTGAGGATGCTGACGTCCTGCAGTTCCCAATAGCCATCGCGCAGGAACACCTTCCTGGCATCCTTGCGCTCGATGATGTCGCCTTGCTGATCGAGCAGGAAAAAGACGGCATCTGCCATCTCCAGGCCCTGGTTGAGGATTGCCCGGGCGCCAATAATGGTGTCGCCGGCGGCGGTCTTCTGCCGGATCCACGGAGCGGAATCAGCAGAGACATCGTTCGACGCTCCTGAGCGCAGTTCGCTCTCGATTCGTTCGGACTGGGAAAAGCCGTAGGCGGCTAGCGGATTGAGGACAGCCACGGCAACGGCGCCGAACAACAACGCGCCGATACAGCACGGCAACAGGAACTGCCAAGCCGAGATACCGGCGGAGCGTGCGATCACCAACTCGTATTTGCGGTTGAGCGAGACCAGTGTCGCCATGGCCGAGAACAACCCGACGAAGGGGACGGTCTGCAGCATGATCATCGGTACGCGCAGCGCCGAGATGGCAAAGCCCGCCTGGTAGGTGAAGCCTGGGACACCCGCAATGCGGCCCGTCAATTCGGTGAAGTCGATCAGAAAAACCAGCGCGAACAGCCCAAGGAAGATCCAGATGGTGATCCCCAGGTAGCGGAAGAAGAAGTAGCGGCCGAGTGTCCAACCCATCAGGAATTCCCCTGACGCGTTGCGGCCCGGTTGGCCCACCAAAGTCTTAATCGAATACCGATTTCTCCGAAACGGCTGAACATGTTGGTGAGCCAGTCAGCCCAACTCGATGGCAATTCCATGCGACGGTTGGAGAAGATGACCCAGCCGGCCACAGCCGATGCGCCAAGAGGCACGGCGATCACCAGGTAGTTGTAAAGTGGATTGGTGTTCGCCTTGCCCGCGGCGAAGAAACCCAGCCATCGTACGAACAGTGCGACGCAGATCGCGGTGATCAACGGGTGGATGCGAGCCTCGCGGTGCGAGCGCGCGTCACCGGCAACGGCGAGTGCGATCATTGCGAAGGCAAGGCAATAGGCCCATTCGGAGAACCGCAATGCGAGCTCGGTGCGATACTGGTCCGGAGCCTGCTGGTAGTACCGGTCGTTGGGATCTGGGTTGAGCAGATATTGTGTTGTCTGGTCTTTCGGATAGAGCGTGGCCTGTGCGGCCGTCGCGAAGGCGGACAGGTCGAAGGCGTAGGACGTGAAGCGAATGACCGACACGTCTCCGGCGGGTGCCTTGCGGTGGACCACGCCGTCATTCATCAGCAGGACCTTTTCACTGCCCTTGTCGATGACCGCGCCGGTTTTGGCGTAGTACACGAGATCCGTACCCGCCTGACGGGAATCGGCCACGAAAATGCTGCCCAGGCCGCCATCGGCAAAGCGTTCTCCGATCTGTACGAACAGACCATCTTCCACCTTGCGGAAGGTTCCTTCCTGGATGATCAACGACAGAAAGTCGGCGCGCGCGCTGGCGATCAGCTCGCGGTTCTTCTGGCGAGCATAGGGTTCGACACCGTTGTCGACGACAAAAGAGGTGACGCTTGCGATCAGTGCGAGAATCAGGATCGGCTTGACAACGGTCATGCGCGACGCGCCGGAGGCGTTAATCACCACCAGTTCCGAATCGGAATTCATGACACTGAGTGTCTGCGCCACTGCCACGATGACCGCGAAGGGGATAACGATCGGAATAATGGTCGGCAGAATGAGTGCCGCAACCTGAAAGAAAGTTACCGCCGACTGCCCGTTATCGGTCACCAGATTGATGCGGGTGAGAACCTGTGTCGTCCAGACGATCGCCAGCGTCCACGCCAACGCTGCAAGAAAGAGCGAGAGCGCGCGCCGGAAGATATAGAGCTCGGCGACCTTCATTCAGGGCAGTTCTTCTCGATTGATCTCGACGGGTGTCGCAGCTCTAGAGGTTATCTTTCCGGTGACACCCACACAACCGGCCTGGTCTGGTTCCGTTTCAAGTCGTCATGTCCGGTGTTGCCGAGTCTGGTCGGCAATGGATAAGAAAAGGCGAATAGGTATGGTTAACAGCAGTTTGCGCCTGACATTTGTGCGACGCACAGTCGATCGTCAAGGGTCGCTGGCTGCCAAATCGTCCATTCATCCACCTGGCAACTGAAGGTGGTTGCATAGGCTGCGGAGCTTATCTCCTTGTAGAGGCTTGGGCTTTGCCGGTCTTGCCAAACGATCGAAAAGCGCGAAATGTCGCGCTTCGTTGCTAGCGCTCAACCAAGCAGGATCTCATGGCTGCCCGACCCACGATTGCCTTTGCAAAATTCGCTACCGTCAAGAAAGGCACGGTCTTCGTGCTTTCCGCGGAAGAAGCGGAGCTCTCCGAAAGGGCCAAATCACATGATCCCGCCAACGCCTTGGCAAGGACCTTGCCGGCAGCGGATTTTTCTGGAAAATTCGGCACTTCCGCTGAGATCTTTGCGCCTGAAGGCACGGCACTCAACCGCCTGGTGGTGCTCGGTGCCGGCAAGCCATCGGTCCTGGATGAGTATGCATGGCTGAAGCTCGGTGGGCATGTCGCGGCATCGTTGCGTAAAGCCAAGGAAGCGGTCGTGGTGGCTGATCTGCCGGGCGTCGAGGCGGACGGTGCAGCCGCCGCCAGCATTGCCGCGGGCATTTTGTTGCGAGCCTATTCCTTCGACAAGTACAAGACCAAGAAAGTTGATGACGGCAAGGACGATGCCAGGACTGCGACCAAGGTCATCGTCCAGACGGCAAATCCGGCCGCAGCCAAGAAAGCATTCGCCGAACTCGAAGCTGTTGTCGATGGTGTGATCGTCGCACGCGACCTGGTCAATGAGCCGGCAAACGCGTTGGGGCCGGTCGAATTTGCCGAGCACGCCAAGCAGTTGGAAACGCTGGGCGTCAAGGTCGAAATCCTGACTGAGAAGGAAATGAAGAAGCTCGGCATGGGTTCATTGCTCGGTGTCGCGCAGGGGTCACCGCGTGGTGCCCGTCTCGCGGTGTTGCAATGGAGCGGCGGCAAGGCCAAGGACAAGCCACTCGCCTTCGTCGGCAAGGGCGTGACCTTCGACACCGGCGGAAATTCGATCAAGCCCGCGTCTGGTATGGAGGACATGAAGGGCGACATGGGGGGTGCAGCGGCTGTCACCGGCTTGTTGCACGCGCTCGCCGCCCGCAAGGCGAAAGTCAACGTCGTCGGCATTCTCGGGCTGGTGGAAAACAGCGTCGACGGGCATGCTCAGCGGCCTGGCGACATCGTCACTTCGATGTCCGGCCAGACCATTGAGGTGCTTAACACCGATGCTGAGGGCCGTTTGGTGCTCGCCGACGCGCTCTGGTACTGCAACAACCGCTTCGAACCCCAGCTGATGATCAATCTTGCCACGTTGACGGGAGCAATCATGGTTGCGCTGGGGCAACATCATGCCGGCCTTTTTTCCAA
Organism: Mesorhizobium loti; assembly: GCF_002858745.1. Lineage (GTDB taxonomy): Bacteria > Pseudomonadota > Alphaproteobacteria > Rhizobiales > Rhizobiaceae > Mesorhizobium > Mesorhizobium loti_F. The sequence continues at coordinate 173,551 of NZ_PJRO01000006.1, forward strand.
TGACGACGAGCTTGCCGGGCAACTGGTACAGGCCGGAACCGTTACACAAGAGAAGCTGTGGCGCATGCCGCTCGGCAGTGAATACGACAAGCTGATCGACTCAAAGAACGCCGACATGAAGAACATTGGTGGACGTTATGGCGGCGCTATCATAGCCGCTCAATTCCTGCAGCGTTTCGTCAAGGAAACACCTTGGGCCCATCTCGACATAGCGGGTACTGCTATGGGAGCACCGGCCAGCGAGATCAATCAGTCCTGGGGCTCGGGCTTTGGCGTCAGGCTGCTCGACCGGCTGGTGCGCGACCACTACGAAGGCTGACCATGGCCGAAGTGCTGTTCTATCATCTGACCGAGTCGACGCTGGAGGAAGCGTTGCCGGGTCTGCTCGAGCGCAGTGTCGACCGTGGTTGGCGTGTCGTCGTTCAGACGGGCACTGAAGAGCGCAGGGATGCGCTGGACCAGCATCTGTGGGTCTATCGTGACGACGGGTTCCTGGCGCACGCCACCGACCGCGAATCGTATCCAGCGGAACAGCCTATCCTGCTCACGACGGAGGAAATGAACCCCAACACGGCACAGATTCGTTTCCTTGTGGATGGCGCCAATCCTCCGGAGCTGTCCGGCTACGAGCGCGCCGTTTTCCTGTTCGATGGACATGACGCTGGTCAGGTCGAGGCTGCGCGTGGCCACTGGAAGGACATGAAGGGCGCTGGCCATACCGTAACCTATTGGCAGCAGACGGCGGACCGGCGCTGGGAACGAAAGGCATGACATTGCGCGGGCGCATTCGGCGCTCTATGGGCTGAGGCATGCGTAAATTTTTTCTGCTGCTGATCCTGGCCGGTATCGCCCTTGGTTTCATCTATCCTTGGGCTGTTCAAAATTTTTCCGGCGAGGAGCTCGGCACCTGGCATGCTTATCAGGACGGCCGCTTCAAACCGGTCACGGTATCGCTGAAAGCCGGAACCGGACCGGTCCGGGTTTTTGTTGACCTGACCACCAATGCCGATCGCATCCAGGCCTTTGACCGCACCGTGCTGACGCTGACTGCCGCGGCCGGCAATCGAACCGTGCTTGCACAACGGCTGAGTTTCAGCGGCAATCCGACGCCACGTGAACAGAGCCCACAACTAACCGACAAGATATTCCGCGACGAAGCTGGGCTGATCGCAGTCGACGAAGCGGACACCTATGTGTTCACGCTTGGGTTGGGAGATGCCGATAATTTACAGATCAAGGCCGTCGATCTGGTTCTGCGCAGCGGTGCTGCTGTTCCCGATGCGCGGATTCGGCAAGCAGGTTTCGGATTGATCGGATTTGGAGTGTTCTGCCTGATGTTGGCGATCCGTTTCGGCAGATCGCGACTTCCGGATAGTCCCGAAGCCCCGCCCAAGCCGCGCTGGGGCAGGGGCGGAAACGCCGCCTGAGGCCATGAACTATCGCCACGCCTATCATGCCGGAAATTTCGCCGATGTGGTCAAACACATCGTGCTGGTGCGCCTGATCGAATATTTGAAACGGAAGGACAAACCGTTTCGCATCGTAGACACTCATGCCGGTATCGGCCTCTACGATCTTTCCTCGAATGAGGCTCAGAAGACAGGCGAGTGGCGGGACGGTATCGGCCGGTTGGCCAGGATCGACCTTGCTATGCAGGCGGCGGTGTTGCTGGCGCCCTATCTCGAAGCGGTCAATGCCTGCAATGCCGATGGCGGAATTCGCTTCTACCCAGGATCTCCCTGGCTTGCGCGGCGCCTGCTGCGCAATCAGGATCGGCTGACGGCGATCGAGTTGCATCCACAGGACGCTGTTCGACTGAAAGCGCAGTTCGAAGGTGATTTTCAGACGCGTGTCATTGAACTGGATGGTTGGCTATCGCTCGGCGCGCACCTGCCGCCGAAGGAAAAGCGCGGACTGGTGCTGGTCGACCCCCCCTTTGAACAGGAAGGCGAGTTCGATCGGCTCGCGACGGGTGTCGAAAAGGCTTATAAGCGTTGGCCGGGCGGTATCTATGCGCTCTGGTATCCGATCAAGGATAGACGTGGCGTTGCCGACTTTCGCAACCGACTGGCAGCATCCGGCATCGGCAAGATACTCGACATCGTCTTCGAAGCACGACCGGATTCGGATAGCGAACGATTGGACGGAACCGGCATGGTGGTGGTCAATCCACCATTCACGCTGGAACAGGAACTTCGTTTGATCCTGCCCGCGCTGCAGGCGGCGATGGCAGAGCCGGCCGCGGCCGGCTGGAGACTCGATTGGCTGGCGCGCGAGAATGGGTAGGCATCTGATTTTGATCGAAGGCCGGTACTTCCCAGCTTGACCGTGTGACGGCAAATCCGCACAGTGCCGCCGATCAGAAATGAGGCGCCGCCATGTCACACTCGTTCAAATCCCTCCTGGCCGGGTTGGTTGGCCTGGGTTTGGTCCTGACCGTTGCTCCGACAGTGCAAGCGGCCGATCTGTCCAGTTATTCGAGCGATCCGGGCGTGTGTGGTGAAGCTTGGGTACTTAACAAGATCAGCAGCCGCTTTGCCTACCAGGTACGCAATGTGCCGAATCTGCCTGATGTTCAGATCACCGACTTCCGCCGCATCAACGAGCGCCGCTATCTACCGGCAGAGGATAACTGGCCGATTGGCCGACGTTATTGTGACGCCAAGGTCATCCTCTCCGACGGGCATGAGCGCACCATCTGGTACCTGATCGAGGAAGGGCAGGGCTTTGCCGGCGTCGGCGACAATGTCGAGTTCTGCGTTTCGGGTTTCGACCGCTGGTATGTCTACAACGGTGCCTGCCGCGTTCTGCGCTAACGGTTCCAGCGCCTTCGGCGAGGGCGCTTTCCAGGATCATCATCTGGCTGCCCACTCATCGGGAGGCCGCCAGTCGTGTCCGTTCTGGCGCCCGCACGCATCCTAATGAGGACATCATGCCCAGCCTGCTCTATGCCACCACGTCGCCATACAGTTCCAAAGTCCGCATGGCGGCTGCCTATGCCGGCATCAGGTTGGAATTGCAGCCGGTCAAGACGGAAGAGGATCCAGCGGATCTGATCGCTGCCAACCCCCTTGGGAAGATCCCTGTGCTGGTGCTGGAAACCGGCCAGTCAATCTATGATAGCCGGGCTATCACCCAATATCTCAACCGGCAGTCCAAAAACCTGCTGTTTCCGCGCAATCCTGAAAAGCGCACCGAAGCCGAAGCACTGGAAGCCTTGGCGGATGGTATCTGCGATTCGGCGTTGTCCATGGTCTATGAGCGTAGGGTGCGGCCTGAGGACAAGGTGTTCCAGCCTTGGCTGGACAGACAGTGGGCAAAGGTCACCAGGGCTCTTGATAGCCTTAACACCAACCCACCCAAGCTGCCGAAGAAAATCACCGCCGGGCAGATCGCGTTGCGTGCCGCACTCGGTTATCTGTCTTTGCGCTTTGCCGGTAAATGGGAGAAGGGGCGCGGGCGGCTGGTGCGCTGGGCGGCGCGCTTCGACGAGAAGTTTCCGGAACTGAAAGGTTGCATACCGGCCTGATCAAAGGCTCTGCGGCTGGAGTTCCAGTCGACCTATGCCAGAAACAAAAAAAGCCGGGCTCGCGCCCGGCTTTTTGCTGCCGATCGGAAACGATCAGAACTTCATACCGACACCGAACTGGATGCGGTTGTCGCTGTCCTTGACCTTGCCGATACCGTTGTCGAAGGTCTTGGAACCGTAGTCCGTGTAGCGATATTCGACACGGCCGAAGACATTTTCGGTGAACTTGATGTCAGTGCCGACACCGGCAGTCCAGCCGAACATGGTCTTGCGGTCGTTGAGACCGGTGACTTCGTCGGTCACCTTCAAGCCTTCGCCCGCACCGCCGGCAGTGCCGTAGAGCAGGATATCAGGGCTCACGGAGTAACCAAGACGGGCGCGGATCGAGCCTTCGACGCCCGACTTCGACTTGAAGCCGTTTTCTGAACCCTTCGTACCATTGTAACCGAGGTCACCCTCGACGCCGTACACGAAGTTGTCCTGCTGCCAGTTGTAGCCCGCGAAGGCGCCGCCGACGAAGCCGTCTTTCTTGATGCTGGTGTTGTAGTCCTCGACCTTGGTGCGGCCCGAGAAGCCGTAGCCGAGGTTCACACCGGCATAGGCACCGGCCCAGGAAGCGACCGGAAGCTCAGCAACCGGGAGCGGAGCCGGCGGCTCTTCCGAAACGACGTCAGCGGCGAAAGCGGGAACGGTGCCGAGGACGGCGAGAAGCCCGATGGCGGCAACCGACGCCCGCGCGAATTTGTGGTTGATAGACATAGTTGTTACTCCATAAAGCCAAAGACGCTGGCTTGTTCGTTGCGAACCAGATCCGCCGGGGGAGGAAACGGATCACGCGTTCAACGGTTCCGGAATTTGGGCGGCAAATACGGCGGAAGCGAACCTGAACTTGGGTCTTTAGCTGGCGCGAATGAGGCTGAACGATGACGTTGCACTAGTGCAACAAAGTTGTCAGGAGCCTTTCGGTAGGGCAGCTGTACCCGGCTTGGTGCAAGGGATTGAGGTCCCTATATTGGCTTTCCGATCAAGCGGCCAAATCCGAGTCGAGACCCTCATTGCGGCCCGTCGACACAATATGGCCATAGGAACGAACGGCATTTTACTATTGAGCGGTCTCATTTGCTGGCTGCCCTTATCGCGGATGAAAGCCAGATGACGAACAAAACCACTGCGACGGCCCTGGTGACGGGTGGGGCGAAAAGGATAGGCAGGGCGATTGTTGAAGATCTTGCCGCCAATGGATTCGCTGTCGCCATCCACTGCAATCGTTCCCGCGAGGAGGCCGAAGCGCTCGTAAGCGAGATTGTCGTCGCCGGTGGGAGCGCCGCGGTAGTCGCTGCGGATCTGACCGACATGGATGCGACGGCAGGATTGATCGATGCTGCAACAGCGGCGCTCGGGCCGATCAGTCTTCTGGTCAACAACGCTTCGTTGTTCGAAGAGGATTCTATCGAAGATTTCGACTGGTCCGGCTGGGATCGCCATTTCGCTGTGCATGTGAAAGCTCCGGCACTTTTGGCGCAACGTTTCGCGCGTGCCTTGCCTGAGCAAGATGGTCTGGTCGTCAACATGATCGATCAGCGGGTGTGGCGGCCAACGCCACGCTATTTTTCCTATGCGCTGTCGAAATCGGCTTTGTGGGCTGCCACGCAAACGATGGCGCAGGCACTGGCGCCCCGCATTCGCGTCAACGCGATCGGGCCGGGACCAACGTTAAAAGGCGCGCGTCAGGAGGATCAGGACTTCCAGACGCAACTCGACGGTGTCTTGCTGAAGCGCGGTGCCGAGCTTGGCGAATTTGGTGCGACGATACGATATCTATGGAATGCGCGGTCGGTCACCGGCCAGATGATCGCGCTTGATGGCGGCCAGCATCTTGCATGGCAGACGCCGGATGTGACAGGCGTGGTGGAATGAGTTCTGGCAAAGCGAAAAACGGTCGCGCGGCGGGTGAGGATCTGCCCGACGTCGACCTGGACGAAGACGATAGCATCGAGGTGGAAGCTGCGCCTTCAGGTCCGGAGGTCGCCTTCACGGCGATCGACTGGACGCAGCATGCCGGCGATACAGACGGCATGGTTGGCGCGGAAGTCATCCAGACGCTGGTCAAGCGTCTGCCCAATGCTCCCGGTGTCTACCGGATGATGAATGTGACCGGTGACGTGCTTTACGTCGGCAAGGCCCGCAGCCTGAAGAAGCGGGTGACGCAATACGCACAAGGACGTTTCCACACCAACCGCATCGGTCGCATGGTGCGCGAGACGGCGACGATGGAATTCGTCGTCACCCGGACAGAGATCGAAGCGCTGCTGCTGGAAGCGAATCTCATCAAGCGCTTGCGGCCGCGCTTCAACGTTCTGCTGCGCGACGACAAGTCGTTCCCATACATCCTTCTAACCGGCGATCATTTGTCGCCCGGAATCTACAAACACCGTGGCGCGCGCTCGCGGAAGGGCGATTATTTTGGTCCGTTTGCATCGGCGCAAGCGGTGGGGCGCACCATCAATTCGCTGCAGCGGGCCTTTCTTTTGAGGAGTTGCACGAACTCCTTCTATGAAAACCGCACCCGGCCATGCCTGCTCTACCAGATCAAGCGCTGCGCCGGGCCATGCACGGGTGAAATCTCGCATGGCGACTATGCCGTGCTGGTCGACGAGGCGAAGGATTTCCTGTCGGGCCGCAGCCAGAAGGTGAAGACCGAGATTTCTACGGCAATGCAGGCCGCCGCCGAAAATCTCGATTTCGAACATGCCGCGATCTACCGTGATCGTTTGGCTGCGCTTGCCCACGTGCAGAGCCATCAAGGTATCAATCCGCAGTCGGTGGAAGAGGCGGATGTCTTCGCCATCCATCAAGAGGGCGGGCAGGTCTGCATCCAGGTGTTCTTCTTCCGCACGGGCCAGAACTGGGGCAACCGTGCCTATTTCCCCAAGGCCGATCCAGCCATGGAAGCGGCCGAGGTGTTGGGCTCCTTCCTGGCGCAGTTTTACGACGACAAGCCGACGCCGCGGACGGTCCTGCTTTCCCATACCGTCGACGAGCAGGAACTGCTCGCGGAGGCATTGTCGACCCGTGCCGGTCGCAAAGTCGCGATCTCGGTGCCACAGCGCGGCGAGAAGAAGGACCTGACCGACCATGCGCTGCAGAACGCGCGCGAAGCACTTGGCCGGCGGCTGGCGGAAACCTCGACGCAGGCGAGATTGCTGGCTGGTTTCGCGGAGACATTCGGCTTGCAGAAACCTCCGATGCGCATCGAGGTCTACGACAACTCGCATATCATGGGCACCAACGCCGTCGGCGCCATGGTCGTTGCCGGACCGGAAGGGTTCGTCAAGAACCAGTACCGCAAATTCAACATTCGCTCGACCGAGATCACACCCGGTGACGATTTCGGCATGATGCGCGAGGTGATGGAGCGTCGCTTTTCCCGCCTCATCAAGGAGCACAGTGAAGAGGCCGTGGGGGAGGAGGTCGGCGAACCGGACGATCTCGTCTCCAACAGCTTCCCGACCTGGCCTGACGTCATCCTGATCGATGGTGGCCAAGGGCAGATGTCGGCCGTACGCAAGATCCTTGCCGATCTGGGTGTGCAGGATCGCGTGGTGGCCATCGGCATAGCCAAGGGCCAGGACCGCGAGGCTGGCCGCGAACGTTTCTTCGCCGAGGGCAAGCCGTCCTTCACGTTGCCGGTGCGGGATCCGGTGCTCTACTTCATCCAGCGTCTGCGCGACGAGGCCCACCGGTTTGCGATCGGCTCGCACCGTGCCCGGCGCAAGAAGGAGATGATCAAGAGCCCCTTGGATGAGATCGCGGGCATCGGCCCAGGTCGGAAACGCGCGCTGCTGCTGCATTTTGGTACCGCCAAGGCGGTCAGCCGCGCTGCTGTCGACGACCTGATGTCGGTAAACGGCATTTCCGAGCAGGTCGCGCGGCTTGTTTATAACCATTTTCATGAGAATTGACTGTCTGTACTGTGTTTTGCGCTGGCCAGTCGATTTTCAATGGTTGACCCCTGATATCGGCTTCTGATTTGAGTACGGAAGCAAAACAGAAACGACCCCGGAAGTTCCCAGGCAAGCATGGCGAAACACGCATTCAATCTGCCGAATATGCTCACCTACGCGCGTATCGTCGCGGTGCCGCTGGTTGTGGTGTGTTTCTTTCTCGAAGGTCATTTGAAATCGAGTGATTTCGCGCGATGGCTCGCGCTGGCGATCTTCCTGGCCGCGTCGATTACCGATTATTTCGACGGCTATCTGGCGCGCGCCTGGCAACAGACCTCCAACATCGGCAGGATGCTGGATCCCATTGCCGACAAACTTCTGGTTTCGACTTGCCTGCTTCTGCTGGCAGCTGACGAAGATGGCATTGCCGGTTGGTCGCTGTGGGCGGCCATCATCATCCTGTGTCGCGAAATCCTGGTTTCGGGCCTGCGTGAATATCTCGCGGCACTGAAGGTCTCGGTGCCGGTCACCCAGCTTGCCAAATGGAAGACGACGATCCAGATGGTGGCGATCGCCTTCCTGCTTGCTGGCCCCGCCGGCGACAAGATTTTCCCGTTCACCACCGAGACCGGACTGGTGCTGCTCTGGATCGCGGCGGTGGTGACACTCTATACCGGCTATGACTATTTCCGTGCCGGCCTGAAACATATCGTCGACGAATAGCGGGAAGGGCGATGAAGCTCATCTATTTCGCCTGGGTGCGCGAGCGGATCGGAAAATCCGAGGAAGACGTCGAGCTTCCGGCCGAGGTGACAACGGTGGCTGAACTGCTCGCCTGGTTGAAATCGCGTGGCGAGGAGTATGAAAACGCACTGCAGCATGCGCGCTCGATCCGTGTCGCGATCAACCAGGAACATGTCGACCACGGCGAGAAGATCGGCGGCGCGCGCGAGATTGCGCTGTTCCCGCCGATGACGGGAGGTTGATGCCATGCTCGGCGTCGTCACGCCGAAGATCAGCATCCAGACGCAGGACTTCGATGTCGCCGCCGAGATCGTGGCCCTTACCGCTGGTCGCGCTGATATTGGCGCGGTGGTCACTTTTTCCGGTCTTTGCCGCGATGAGGGCGAGGTGCTGACCGCGCTCGAACTGGAACATTATCCAGGCATGGCTGAAGGCGAGATCGGCCGTATCGCGGCGGAAGCTGTTAACCGCTGGCCATTGCAGGGGGTGACGGTCATCCACCGCCATGGCCGTATCGCGCCCGGACAGAACATTGTGCTGGTGGTAACGGCATCCACCCATCGGCAAGCAGCCTTCGAAGCCGCCGATTTCCTGATGGATTACCTCAAGTCCCGCGCTCCCTTCTGGAAGAAAGAGCATCGTGCCGACGGAAGCGAGGGCGGCTGGGTCGATGCCAAGGACAGCGACGAGCAGGCAGCCACGCGCTGGCGTTGATCTGCTGACAATCCGTAGCCTTGCGCGAAAATACCCAAGATCAGCCACGGATTGTCCGCAATCGAGGCAGATTTTTCACAAGCGCCGCTGGGCGTCGGTGGAGATCATCATGCTGGACAGGATCGCGGAACTGCTCATCTTCGGCTTTGCGCCGTTGATGGTGGGTATGCTGGCCACGTCGGACATGACCATGGCGGCCGAACGGCGATTGACCGGCGAAGTCACCTATCGCGAGAATCTGGTCTTGCCCAGGGATGCAGTGCTAGTCGTGCAACTGCTCGACGTATCACAGCCGGATGCACCGGTCAGGGTGATCTGCGAGCAACGCATCGATCCTGCCGGTCAGATACCGGTGCGTTTCATATTGAAATTCGACAGCCAGGACATCCGCGCCAAAACAACCTATGCGGTGGACGCCAGAATTACGTCCGGCGGGTCGCCGATGTTCGTGACCAATGTGCGTCACTATGTCGATCCGCTCGCCAGTGAGTCGATGACGATGGTGTTACGGCAAGTGCAAGACAAGCAGAACGAAGCTGTGGCGCCAGGCTAGCCAACAGGCGGCGCATCGCGCGAGCCTTTGGTGCGCAAAAGAAAAACCGGGCAGGGCGCCCGGTTTTTCAATGAAGATGGCTGTTTCGTGCGGAGACGGAAGCTGAGATCAGCCGACGATCTCGGTGCCCGAGAACCAGTAGGCGATTTCTTCGGCGGCGGTTTCCGGTGCGTCCGAACCGTGCACCGAATTCTCGCCGATCGACAGCGCATGCACCTTGCGGATGGTGCCTTCAGCGGCATTGGCCGGGTTGGTGGCGCCCATCACTTCGCGGTTCTTGGCAATCGCATTTTCGCCTTCCAGAACCTGCACGATGGTCGGGCCCGAAGACATGAATTCGGTCAGTTCGCCGAAGAAGGGGCGGTCCTTGTGGACGGCGTAGAAGCCCTGCGCTTCGCGCAGGCTCATCCAGACGCGCCTGGAAGCGACGACGCGCAGGCCGGCATCCTCGAGCATCTTGGTGATGGCACCCGTGAGGTTGCGCCTGGTGGCATCCGGCTTGATCATCGAGAAAGTGCGTTCGATCGCCATGGGTCGTCCTTTGGTGATGGGGATTGAGTGTGGCGGGCTCTATACAAGCCACCCGAGCCATTGCCAAGGGGAGCCGTTGATCCCCTGCCGGGGCAAAATGGTAATGGCATTGCCCCTCCCGACCCTTTAGATCAACTGCTGTCGGGCAGACGCGTGCCAATTGGCGGAACCGGGGGTTGGGATGAAAAGGCATTTCATGATGTTCGCGGCCTACAATCAGTGGGCCAACAATCGCCTGTACGATGCCGCCGACAATCTGACCGATGAGGAGTTCGGGCGCGACACCGGGGCATTCTTCGGTTCGATGATGGGAACGCTCAACCATCTGCTGGTCACCGATCGCATCTGGATGAAACGCTTCACGGGTCAGGGCGACGCACCGGCTGGCCTTGACGTTATCGTCCAACGGGCGCTGCCGGCGTTGCGGATGGCGCGCGAGGCTGAAGACAGGCGTATAGTCGAATGGGTGGAGGGTCTTGGCGACAAGGATATTGCGGGGCGGTTTTCCTATGTGACAACCGATATGCGCACGATCTCGCAGCGCTTGGCGCCAGCGCTTGATCATCTGTTCAACCATCAGACGCATCATCGAGGCCAGGCGCATATGATCCTGACAGTGCTTGGACGCGCGTCGGTACAGATGGATCTCATGTACTTCCAGCGGGTAGAAGAGGGCCGTACTTTCGCATAATTTCAGTGCGGAGGTGCCGAGGTGACCTGCACAGATAGCCGCACAGGCTCAATTTTTCCGGTTGGCCCAAAGGTCGCTGTGATGTTTTCAATTGCGCGCGGTCGTCGCCAATGCGAAGCCAAGGAGCGTCGGCCGCGTACATGAGCCGGCGATTGCTCTCCGAAATGTCCATGAACAATTACTCCGAACAGACCGGGCGCATGATCGCCCTCCTGCTGATTGCCGGCTCTGGCGTTGTCGCCATCGCCAAAGGCATGAGCCTGTCGTTTCTGGCGATCCGGCTGCAGAAGGACTTCGGGCTTGGGCCTGCGGGAATAGGTGCCCTGATCGGCATAGGGCCACTGCTTGGTGCGATGGTCAGCCCGCTTGCCGGGGCGATTTCGGACCGGCTTGGGCGACGCACTGTCTTGGCCATTGCCATATCTTTCGCCGGGCTCGGCATGATCGGCCTGGGTCTCGCTCAGTCGGTCGTGGCTTTCACATTCGCCCATATCGTGGCCTCGATCGCTGGCGCGGTCTATGAGCCCGCCGCACGCGCGATGATGAGCGACGCTGCGCCCGAAAGATTGCGCCTGAAGGTGTTTTCGTGGCGCTATCTTGCCATCAATGCCGGCTGGGCGATCGGACCCATGATCGGCCTGGCTTTCGGCGCTACGTCCGACATCCTGTTTGTCGTGGCCGGCCTGGTTCATTTCGCATTCGGAGCGGTCATTTTCCTGTTCGTACCGGAGATCGCGACAAGCACAGCCAACGCCACGCAACAGCGCATGGGCGGCTTGCGGCGTCTTGTCGGTGCTTTCCGCGACCCCAGGCTGATGTTCTTCGCCGGTGGCGGTACGTTGCTGGTCGCCGTTTATGGGCAGTGGTCGGTGCCGCTGTCGCAATACATAATCAAAGACTTTGCCAAAGGCGTCGAGATATTCGCCTTGCTGGTCAGCACCAATGCAGCCGCTGTGCTGGTGGCCAGTACGCCTGCGCGCTTGGTGATCGAGCGAATCGGCGCACTGCGTGCCCTGGTGCTGGGCTGCCTGTTGTTTCTCGTTGGAAACCTGGGATTTGCAGCATCATCCGGCGTCGAGATGCTGGTGGTTTCGATGATCGTCTTCACGATAGGGGAGGTGCTGGTCGTTCCAGCCGAGTACATGCTGGTTGATGGCATTTCGACCGCCGCCAACAGAGGCACCTATTTCGGAGCACATTCGCTGTCTACTGTCGGCAATTTCTTCGGCCCGTTGCTGGCCGGAATGGCACTTGCGGCCTATGGCGGAACCGGCATGTTCCTGTTGTTCGCGGTGTTTTCAGCCGGCAGTGCGCTGCTCTTCGCCATTGGCCATTCGTTGCCGCCGCCGCGCCGGCTTGGGGCCGATGCTCCGGCTGAAGCGGTGGACACTGCGTTGGGCGACCTGTTACGGGCCGGCCGGCTGACGCCAGTCAGGGCGGCATAGCGGCGTCGCATCGCTGGTGACCGCCTCCCGCACAGAAACAGTCGGCTGCATCCCCTTGCCATTATTGCACATACGGGCCAAAACCGCGCCGCCATGCTTATCATCAACGACCTTTCGCTCCGCATCGCCGGACGCCTGCTTCTCGATCACGCTTCGCTGACGTTGCCCACTGGCACGAAGGCGGGCCTTGTCGGCCGCAACGGCACCGGCAAGACCACGCTGTTCAAGGCGATCACAGGTGATCTCGCTTCCGAAACCGGCTCGATCGGCATTCCCAAGAACACGCGCATCGGCCAGGTGGCGCAGGAAGCGCCCGGTACTGAGGATTCGCTGCTGGAGATCGTGCTCGCCGCCGACAAGGAGCGTGCTGCGTTGCTGGAAGAGGAAAAGACAGCGACCGATCCCAACCGAATTGCCGAAATCCATATACGGCTGGCCGATATCGATGCGCACACCGCCGAATCCCGTGCCGCCACCATCCTCGCCGGCCTTGGCTTCGACGAGGCTGCCCAGGCGCGTCCGGCATCATCCTTTTCCGGCGGCTGGCGCATGCGCGTTGCGCTCGCGGCGGTGCTGTTTTCCGAGCCAGACCTTCTGCTGCTCGACGAGCCGACCAACTATCTCGATCTCGAAGGCACGCTCTGGCTCGAAAACTACGTGTCGAAGTATCCGCACACGGTATTGCTGATTTCGCACGATCGCGACCTGCTCAACCGTGCGGTCAACTCGATCGTTCATCTCGACCAGCAGAAGCTGAGTTTCTGGCGCGGCGGCTACGACCAGTTCGAGCGGCAGCTTTCCGAGCAGCAGGAATTGCAGGAAAAAGGCCGCATCAAGCAGGAAGCGCAGCGAAAGCATCTGCAGTCCTTTGTCGACCGCTTCCGCGCCAAGGCTTCAAAAGCAAGGCAGGCGCAGTCGCGCATCAAGGCACTGGAGCGCATGAAGCCGATCGCAGCCCTGGTCAACGATTCGGTCAAGCCATTCTCCTTTCCGGAGCCGGTGAAAACGGTGGCCTCGCCGATTGTGGCGCTTACGGGTGTGGAAGTCGGTTATGCGCCAGGTAAGCCGATATTGAAGAAGATGACGTTGCGCATCGACGCCGACGATCGCATCGCGCTGCTTGGCGCCAACGGCAACGGCAAGTCGACTTTTGCCAAGTTGCTCGCCGGACGGCTCAAAGCAGAAGCCGGCACGATGACGATCGCGCCTGGCTTGAAGGTGGCGATCTTCGCGCAGCATCAGCTCGACGATCTGCGCCCGGACGAAAACGCCTATGAACATGTTCGCCGTCTCATGCCGGACGCCCCGGAAGCGAAGGTGAGGGCGCGTGTCGCTCAGTTCGGCCTGGCAACGGAGAAGATGAACACCGCCGCCAAGGACCTGTCCGGTGGTGAAAAGGCGCGCCTGCTGATGGGCTTGGCTGCCTTCGATGGCCCGAACCTGTTCATCCTCGACGAACCGACCAACCATCTCGATATCGATTCCAGAGAATCGCTGATCCATGCACTCAATGATTTTCCGGGTGCGGTGATCCTGGTTTCGCACGACCGCCACCTGCTCGAGGCGACGGCCGACCGGCTCTGGCTGGTCAAGGACGGCGCGGTCAACCCGTATGACGGCGATCTCGACGATTACAAGACGCTGGTGACCGGCGTGTCGGCAGATCGTCGCGAGAAGCGCGAGGCGGACAAGGCTTCCAAAGCCGACCGTCGCCGGGAGGCAGCAGCCAGGCGCGCGGCACTGGAGCCGCTCGCCAAGGAAATCCGTGCGACCGAGGGGTTGATGGACCGACTGCGCAAGCGCATCGACCTGATCGAGGACGAACTCGCCAATCCGGCGCTTTATGAGAAAGACCCCATCAAGGCGACGCGCTTTGCCAAGGAACGTTCGGAACTGGCAGCCCAGCTTAGTGGGCACGAAGATCGCTGGCTGACGATGTCGGCAGAGTATGAGGAAGGCATTGCGGAGTAGGGCCCGGATACCCCGCGCCTCGGCGGGGCAGCCGGCTTAGCCATCTTTCGTGTCAGTGGATCGCACTGGTGGTCTCGCGAAGCCGCGGCAGCACGATCTTCCAGCCTTCGCTCATGTTCTTCAGGGCAAAGTCGTTGCGCGGCAGTTCGAAGCCGGAATGGACAAGCCGCACGCGCGTACCGGTTTCAGTCTTTTCCAGGCTGAACGACAGTACTGTGTCAAGGCGCGATCCATAGCCGACATTGCCGTCGTCGCCGCCTTTCCAGGCATAGGTCAGGCGCTCATTGGGCCTGACCTCCAGAACCTGACAATGAATGGTACCGTCCCAGGCGCCAGCCGGCGTGGTCTGGAAGGTGAAGTGCGTGCCTTCCACTGCCGCGAACCCTTTTGGCTCCATCAGCCAGCGCGCCATCAGCGCGCCATCTGTCAAGGTTCTCCATATGGTTGCAGCATCATGGGGGAAAATTTCGTCGACGACGATCTGCTGAGTCGAGGGTTTCAATGCCAGGTCGTTCATGGGTCGATTTCCTTGAGAAGAGTGCGAAGATCGGCGAACCGGTCGCGCCAGAAAGCGCCATAGTGGTTCATCCAGTCGGCCAGGGGGGCCAGGCCTTGCGGCTCGGCGCGGTAGTAGACGTTGCGGCCTTCGGGGCGCTCGGCGACCAGGCCTGCCTGCCTGAGCGCCTTGAGATGTTGGGAAATGGCCCCTTGGGTTACGCTGCTGTCGCGCGTCAATTCCGCCACTGTGAGTTCGTCGGAACGGAAGATGCGTTCGAAGATGGCCCGCCGGGTTGGGTCGGCAAGGGCGCGCATGACGGTGGTGATTTCAGCGACTTCAGTCATGAAAAACCAATTAGTGTATACTTATCGATTAGTCAACACTAATTGGTTTTAGTGTCATGCTCAAACGACGAGGGGCGGAGAAATGCATTTCCGTCGGCATTCACGGCGAGGTTTCCTTTACCTCCTGTCCTTGGCCAACTGGCTCTACACTCCGGGCCGGCGAACAGGTAAAAGAGTGATATGAACACCCATGCCAAGATCCGTATCGGCCATTCGGCCTGCCCGCATGACTGCCCGTCCACCTGCGCGCTCGATGTCGAGTTGCTGGCGCCGGACCGCATCGGGCGCATCCATGGTGCCAAGGACAACAGCTATACGGCGGGCGTCGTCTGCGCCAAAGTTGCGCGCTATGCCGACCGCGTGCATCACCCCGACCGACTGCTGAAACCACTGGTGCGCGCTGGCGCCAAGGGCGACGGCCAGTGGAAGGAAGCGAGCTGGGAGGCTGCGCTCGACCTCGTCGCCGAAAAATTCAATGCGGCGGAAGAAAGATACGGCTCGGAGACGGTCTGGCCCTACTTCTACGCCGGCACGATGGGGCTGGTGCAGCGCGACGGCATCGAACGGCTACGGCATGCGAAGAAATATTCCGGCTTTTTCGGCTCGATCTGCACCAATCTGGCCTGGACCGGTTACGTGATGGGCACAGGTGCACTGCGCGGTTCCGATCCGCGCGAGATGGGCCGCTCCGACTGCGTCGTCATCTGGGGCACCAATGCAGTGGTCACCCAGGTCAATGTGATGACCCACGCCATCAAGGCGCGCAAGGAACGCGGTGCCAAGATCGTCGTCATCGATATCTACGAAAACGCAACGATGAAACAGGCTGATGTCGGCTTGGTGGTGAAGCCCGGCACGGATGGCGCACTCGCCTGCGCGGTTATGCACGTGCTGTTTCGCGACAACATGGCCGATCGCGCTTATCTCGAAAAATACACCGACGATCCGAAGGGGCTTGAGGCACATCTCGCCGAGAAGACACCGGAATGGGCTGCGGCGATCACAGGGCTGACCGCCGCCGAGATCGAGGCTTTCGCGCGGCTGGTTGGTACAACAAAGCGTACCTTCTTCCGGCTGGGCTACGGTTTTGCACGCCAGCGCAATGGCTCGGCCAACATGCATGCTGCCCTTTCCATCGCCGCCGTGACCGGCTGCTGGCAATATGAGGGTGGCGGCGCTTTCCATTCCAATTCAGGTATTTCCGGCTTCAAATTCAACAAGGATCTGCTCGAAGGCGATCGCTACCGTGATCCCAAGGTGCGCTATCTTGATCATTCGCGGATCGGTCCGGTACTGACCAATGCCGAGGATGCACTTTATGGCGGACCGCCGGTGACGGCGCTGCTGATCCAGAACACCAATCCGATGAATGTCGCGCCAGAGCAGCGCCTGGTGAAGGAAGGGTTCCTGCGCGAAGATCTCTTCACCTGCGTGCACGAGCAGTTCATGACCGATACAGCCAAGGTTGCTGACGTCGTTTTGCCGGCAACGATGTTCCTGGAGCATGACGACATCTACAAGGGTGGCGGCAACCAGCACATCACGCTGGGTCCGAAGCTGATTGAGCCGCCGGCCGGCCCGCGCACCAATCATTATGTCATCGAGGAACTGGCCGAGCGACTAGGTGTCTCGCACATGCCGGGCTTTGGCCTGACCGAGAAGGAGCACATCAACGCGCTGCTCAAGAACCGCGACCTCGATTTCGATACGCTGCGCGAACAGCGCTGGGCGGACATGCAGCCGGATTTCGAGACCGCGCATTTCCTCAAAGGTTTCGGTCATCCGGATGGCAAGTTCCGCTTCAGGCCGCAATGGAACGGCGGCTACGCACCGAACAAGCCGCCGCGGAGCATGGGCATTTTCGGTCCTGTCGAGCAGCTTCCGGAGTTCCCGGATCACGTCGACCTGATCGAAGTGGCGGATGCCGAGCATCCATTCCGCTTGGCAACGTCGCCGGCGCGCAATTTTCTGAACTCTTCCTTCGCTGAAACGCCCGTGTCGCAGGCCAAGGAAGTGCGGCCGGAACTGCTTATCCACCCCGAGGACGCAGAGGCGCTTGGGCTTGCCGATGGTGCGCGCGTCGAGGTCGGTAACCCGCGCGGCGAAGTGGTGCTGCATGCCAAGCTGTTTGCGGGTCTGAAGCGCGGCGTGGTGATTGCCGAAGGCATCTGGCCGAATTCGGCGCATGAGCGCGGCGAGGGTATCAATGTGCTGACCGGTTCCGATGCGCCGGCGCCTTATGGCGGGGCTGCTGTGCACGACAACAAGGTCTGGGTAAGAGCGGCTTAAAGGTACCCGCTTCGACAATGATGTCCTGACGGCTGTGAAGCGCGGGTAAACTTGTTCCGAAATTGAAACATCACGGTCCATCATGCGCCTCTAATGCGAGCGGTTGGCCGGTCATATCCTTCTGTATCGACAACGGCGCCCGCCTTGCTTGTGCCGGCTGCCACAACAGAAGGTACACGCTATGGTACTCGATCGTTTCAGGCTGGATGGACGCACTGCAGTTGTGACCGGAGGTGCGGCAGGGCTTGGCCAGGCCTTTGCGCTGGCATTAGCCGAAGCCGGTGCAAAGGTGGCCGTGATCGACCGCGATCCTGCGACCGAGACCGTTCAGGCGCTTGGAAAGCAGGGGGTTTCGGTTTCCGCCGACCTTGCCAAGGAAGAGCAGGTCGCGATAGCCGCTGGCAGAATCCTCGACTGGAGTGGCGGAAAACTCGACATCCTCGTAAACAATGCCGGCATCGCGACACCGCCGGCCCGCCTGCTCGAGGTAACCGTCGATGAGTGGGACCGCGCGATTACCGTCAATCTGCGCAGCATGTTCCTGGTGACGAAGGCGCTGTTGCCTGAACTGATTGCCGGCGGGCGCGGCTCGATCGTCAATTTGAGTTCTTATCTCGCCCTTGTCGGCGTCTATCCGGATTTCCCGGTAACGGCCATTCCATATGCCACGAGCAAGGCCGGCGTTGTCGGTTTCACCCGCCAGCTTGCCATCGAATACGCCAAAGACAAGGTGCGCGCCAATGCGATCGCGCCCGGCTGGCACCTCGGCACGAAGCTCGGTCGCGAGGCTGAGGGCAAGATCAGCACTGAGGAATATCGGCGCTTCGCCGATTTTATGGAAAACTCCGTCCCTATGGGACATACCGGCCGGCCGGACAATCTGGTTGGGCTGCTCCTTTATCTGGCGAGTGACGCATCCTCCTATCTTACAGGGCAGATTATTGCTCACGACGGTGGCATTACGGCTGCCTGATTTTGAGTAGGATGCTAGCGTTCGAATGGGCGCTGGGCGAGCCCGGCCAGAAAAGTCGCATCTCCTCTTGCTGAGGGATCGTAGGTGGCCACCATCATGGCAACGAAGGCTTTCACCTTGGGACTGGTGAGATGCCTCGATGTATGCAGTGCCCAAGCGTCGACCCGTCGCCCCGGCACGGTTCCCCAATCGGCGAGCGCGCCTGTCCTGAAGTCCGGTTCCGCCAGCCAGCGCGGTATCACCGCGGCACCGGCGCCGGCCAGAACGGCGTTGTAGACAAGAAGCATGGAAGAACAGCGCAGGACTGTCCGAGGTCGGACGGTCCTGCGCTCGTTGCCGGCATTGATCGTCCATTCGGCCGTGTCGCGCGCCGCGGCGATCATCACAGCCGGCACAATAGCCCCGTCTGTTTCGGGAAGGGACAACTGCGGTGGGGCGGCAAATACCAGATCGTCCCTGAGGAAGCATTGGCCGACCAGATCCGTGTCCGGTTCAGGGTTTGCTCGCACGACGATATCGAATTCCTCGGTAATCGGATCGACGAACCGGTCGTCGACGGAGACTTCGACCGTCACATCCGGATAGGCGGCGATGAACTTCGCAACGATTCTGCCGAGTGCTGTATGCGCAAAGAGCCCTGGGACACTGATCCTCAGCTTTCCGCGCGGACGTCCGGCATGACCTGCTACCTCTTCGCCCACTTCCGCAAGCTCGTCGATGAGATGTGCGGTCCTATCGCGTAGCAGCTGACCTTCTTCAGTCAGACGAAGTGCGCGTGTCCCGCGTTCGATCAGGCGGACCCCAAGATCCTGCTCCAATTCGCTCAAACGACGAGAAAGCGTGGTTTTCGGAATGCCGCTGGCTCGGCTGGCGGCGCTGAAACCACCATGCTGTGCGACCGTATTGAAGTCCGACAACTTGGATATATCCATGGTTTTTGTTCCGGAAATGGCACGATTTGTACCATTTCGACCCGCTAATGTTTCAATCGGGTCGAAGCTATCTTTGCAGTGCACCCGCTGGCAATGGCGGAAAACGAGCGGTTTGCACGAACGTTTCGCCAATCCACGGTAGAGGGATCGTACCGAAATCGGTCCATCAATGACGTTTTCATCTCTGTTCTACCCCCGCGTTCGCGCGTTGGTCGAATTGGGATGCCCCGGAGCTTGACGCAGAGGACGAGACAGATGACCGATCTTTGGAACCCGATCACCATCGGCAACATGACCCTGCCGCATCGCCTGGCGATGGCGCCGATGACGCGCAGCCGTGCCAAGGCCGACGGCACGCCCGGCGATCTTGCCGCCGAATATTATGCCCAGCGCAGTTCGTTTGGCCTGATCGTTACCGAAGGCACGCAGCCGTCCGACGACGGGCAGGGCTACGTCACCACACCCGGTATCTACACCGATGGACATGTCGAAGGCTGGAAGAAGGTGACCTCGGCTGTTCATGACGCCGGAGGCAGGATGTTCATCCAACTCATGCATGTCGGACGTATGTCGCATCCCGACAACACGCCGCATCATCGCCAGCCGATTGCGCCATCGGCGATAGCGCCCGGTCTGCAGATGTTCACGGCTAGCGGCATGCAGGATGCACCGACCCCGCGCGCAATGAGTGCGGATGACATCAAGAAAACAGTGGAAGAGTTTGTTCTTGCCGCCAGGCGTGCCGTCGATGCCGGAGCGGACGGCGTCGAGATCCATGGCGCCAATGGTTATCTGATCCACCAGTTCTTTGCTCTCAATGCCAACCATCGCACCGACGCGTATGGCGGATCGATCGAAAACAGGGCCCGGTTCGGAATAGAGGTGGCCGCGGCCGTTGCGGACGCCATCGGCCCGCAGCACGTCGGTTTTCGTATTTCGCCATCTGCTCCGATTGGAGGCCTGGTGGAAGGAGATCAGGCGGCAGATCTCTATCGCCATGTTGTCACCGAATTGGACAGGCTGGGCCTTGCCTATCTGCATTTCCTGCACACCAGTGATGAGGTGCTCGCCGAGGACATCCGTACGCGCTGGTTGCGTCCACTGTTGTTCCTGCGTTCCGGACGCACACTGGAAAATCTGGAGGATGACCTGCTCACGGGGCAGGCGGATGTCTTGCCGATCGGTCGCTGGGCGCTGGCCAATCCCGATTTCATCGAGCGCTACAAGAACGGTACGGCGTATAACGAGGCGGACCGGGCGACCTTCTATGGCGGTGGCGCGCGCGGCTATACCGACTATCCGTCGATTGGCAGGGCAGGGTCGATCCGGTAATTTGGGCGTTGCATATGCATAGGAATCCTATATTGTTTCCGCATGGAAACACCACAAAGCCCGCTTTCGCTCGAGTACCGCATTGGCGAAGGCCTTTCGCGACTGGCGGTGGTCCTGCGCGTCGATGAGTGGAACAGGGCGAAGGCGAGCGGCCTCAATCCGACGCAGCTCGCTATTCTCGGCCTTCTGGAAGGACGCGGCGATGATGGGCTCGGGGTGAAGGAGGTCGCTGCCCATCTGGGCGTTTCTCAGCCCACGGCGACCGATTCGATCAATGCGCTGGAGCGAAAGAACCATGTCGCGAAACATCCGGGCGTGACCGATAAGCGTGCGGTGCGCGTGGCGCTGACAGCCGATGGTCTTGCCGCCATCGGGCAGACGAACCGAGAGCAAAGCCTTGCCGGGCAGGCGCTAGCCGCTCTCGGTGCAGGTGAGCGGGAAGACCTGTTGCTCGCGCTCGTCAAGATGATCCGCCACCTTCAGGAAACGGGTGCGATCCCCGTGCAGCGCATGTGCGTGAGCTGTCGCTACTTCGCTCCCTTCGCTCATGCGGATACCGCGCGGCCCCATCATTGCAAATTCGTCGACGCGGCTTTCGGTCAGCGAGAACTCCGCATCGATTGCCGCGATCACCTCGAAGCCGATCCCTCGTCCCGGGCTGCCACCTGGGACGCATTCCAAGCGGGATAGTCGACCCTCCAGGCAAAAGGAACAGCATTATGTTTGCGAAATTTTCCACCGGCGTGTGCATCGCCGGAACGGTGGCGCTTTGGCTGTCGGCAGCCTCGGCCCATTCCATCAAAGCTGAACCAACTGAGGCCGTGGAAGCATCCTTCGACATCATCGAGACAACGATCGCAATGAAGGGCGACACCGCCGTCTTCACCACGCGCGTGCGTGGCGAGGCCGGCAAGGACAAGCCGGACGCGACCGGCAAGTTCGAAGGCTCCAGCGTCTATGCCTATGTCTGGCCGACCAGCCTGGACAGTGGCGATATCGGTTTCGACAAGGGCCAGGGCATCGTCGCGCTCGCCGTTACCTTTCATCCGGATTTCGACGATGCGGCCAATGGCGGCAAGAACCGCCATGTCTGGCATCCGCATTGGGTCGTGCTGGCGAAGGATGCGGCCTGTGGAGGCGGGCTGAAGGTCATCGACATCCCGGAGGGTGCCAAGCCGAAGGTTCCGGCAACCTGGCCTGGCGTGCCGCTTCTGATCGACAGCCCGGACTACCTGACGACCTTCAAGGGAGACACGGTGGATGTGGAAATACCGCTCTCGCTGATCGGCGGCATTGCCGGCGCATCCTATGATGGTGTGACAGCGGGCCTCAAGGTCAATGGTAACCTGCATGCGCCGCTGCTCTGCGTCAGCAACGTCTTCAAGGTCGCTTCCGGCAATCTGAGCCTGCCGGGCAAGGTCGTCCCGATCGAATGAATGAGCGCCGGTCCGGCGACTGCCATCGCCGGACCGGCAGTTCCTCCCCTCCAGGCAAACGAAAGGAAAGAACATGGCAAGGATTACGCTCGCCGGCCATGCCAATGCAATGGGAACAGGCTTCCTCGATCGGGCCATTTGCCGAGGAGGCGATTATGGCCGCGCCTGACACTGTGTTCGCTCCAGAACTCGCTGTCAGCCAGTGGTTCAACACGCCGGTCCCCCTGTCACTCGCAGGCCTACGCGGTCGCCCTGTCTTCCTGCACAGTTTCCAGCTTCTCTGCCCCGGCTGCGTCGCTCAGGCGATACCGCAAATCCGCCGCATCGAGCAGGTCTTCGCTGGCAGCGATCTGCAAATCATCGGACTGCACACTGTCTTTGAGCATCACGCGGCGATGTCGCCGGTGACGCTGCAGGCATTCCTGCACGAATACCGTTTGAAATCCCCCGTCGCTGTCGACCTTGCGGAGGAGGGATCGGATATTCCAGTGACAATGCAGCGCTACGAGTTACAAGGCACGCCGTCTTCCGTGCTGATCGGTCGCGACGGGGCGATCCTGCACCAGATCTTTGGGGTCGAGGACGACATCGCCGTTGGCGCAAGGATCGCCATGGCGCTGGCTGCCTCGCCTTCAAAGCGAAGCCATGAGGCGTCGACAGATACAACCTGCGCCGATGGTCGCTGCGCCACGCCCACTTCCTCCGTCAGTGCTCAGTGAGATTATCATGGCGAAAACCGCTCTCGTTCTGCGACATATCCATTTCGAAGATCTCGGTGCCTTCCACGAACCTTTGCAGGCGGCGCGCTACGACATCCGCTACAGCAATGTCGATGATGCGGACTTCTGTCATGGCGATCCACTCACGCCGGACCTGCTGATCATTCTGGGTGGCCCGGTCGGTGTCTATGAAGACCAAGCCTATCCGTTCCTTGCCGCCGAGCGCGCCTTCATTGCGGCGCGCCTTGCGCAAAGGCGGCCGACGCTCGGCGTCTGCCTTGGCGCGCAATTGATTGCCGCGGCGCTCGGTGCCCGGGTTTTCCCAACCGGCCTCAAGGAGATCGGCTTTTCCGAACTAACCCTGACGGAGGCCGGCAAGACAAGCCCGCTCCGGCATCTTGCAGGCACAGCGGTGCTGCACTGGCACGGCGACACCTACACCTTGCCGCAAGACGCGAGCAATCTTGCCGCATCTGCCCTCGTCGAACAGCAAGCCTTTTCGATCGGCCGTTCGGTGCTCGGCCTCCAGTTCCACCCCGAGGCCGAAACGGATGAACGCTTCGAGCGCTGGTTGGTCGGCCACGCCGCGGAGCTTTCCGCTGCCGGCATCGATCTTGCCGGACTGCGCCGGGATGCGCAGCAACACGGCCAGCCTGTTCGGCGCGCCGCGCGATTGTTGCTTGCCGATTGGCTGGAAGGGCTGGAGGGCAGGCCGTGACCGGCGTTCCGCTGCTCAGCCTGCGCATCGGCAAGGTTGCTCCGCTCGGACTGTGTGGGGCACCAAGTGGCATTGCGAAATCAGCGGTGACAGGGCCGCTCACCCTCGCGGAAACCGGGCTTATCGGTGACAGACAGGGCGATACGGTGCGCCATGGTGGGGCAGAAAAGGCGGTGCACCACTACCCCTTCGAACACTATACGGCCTGGCGGAGTGATTTCGGCCAGCACACCCTGCTCATCGGTCCTGGCGCTTTCGGGGAGAACATTTCCACCATCAATCTCACCGAGGACACGGTGGCGATCGGCGACGTTTTTGCATTGGGTTCGGCCGTCGTCGAGGTCAGCCAGGGTCGCCAGCCGTGCTGGAAACTGAACGAACGTTTCGGCAGACCGGATATGGCCCGGCAGGTACAATCGACGGGGCGGACGGGCTGGTACTACCGTGTGCTGGCGCCCGGCATCGTCGCGCCGGAGGACGGCCTCATGCTTCTCGAGCGCCGGTCGCCGGACTGGACGCTGAGGCGCATCTGGCGGGCTTTCTACATCGATCCGCTCAACCGCGCGGAACTTGCCGGCATTGCTGCACTCGAACGCCTTGCTGAGGGGTGGCGGGGCCATGCTGCGCGCCGGCTGGAGAGCAATCGGGTGGAAGACTGGACAAAACGCCTCGATAGCCCGGGCACCTGAGGATACTCCGCATGAGGCTCCGATGGAGTATCACGGGCAGCTGAAGTCTGGTGGAAGCAAACGCCGGAGCGATATCTGCGCTGCGATCTCGAAGGCCTAGAGTGGAATGGACGTAGCCTCCTTGGCCGTCTTGATCACGAACATGGTGTAGAAACGCGCGACATTGGCTTGATCCCGCAAGAGGCGGTCACATAGCGCGTCGAACTCGTCCATATCCGCCAGGCGAAGGATCAGAAACGCGTCGGTCTGACCGCTCACACCGTAAGCCTGGGTGACTGCCGGCTCCTGGGCGGCGAGGTCGAGGAAGCGGCGCATATGTTGTTCACCGTGGCGCTCCAATTCGACAGTGACGATGGCTCTCAAGCCTCTGCCGGCCTTGGCCGGATTGAGGATCGCGACGGTGCGGTCGATGATGCCGGCCGACTTTAGCCGCCTTATGCGTCGTAGGCAGCTCGAAGGCGAAAGCCCGACCTCATCCGCCAAGTCGGCATTGGTGCGTGAAGCATCCTTCTGCAGAAGATTGAGAAGCCGTTTGTCGATCCGATCCATGCCGTGGTCCTCAATTTGATCGTGCAATTTTATTGCACGATCATGCAAATTTTGACCACAAACGCCAGCGGCCTCACGCTAGTCATTGGCCTCCAAAACGGAGGTGTCGTCATGACCATTTACGCCGCGCTCTATCGAAAGACGCTGGAAGCGCTTGAAGTCTATTGGGACCTGGTTCGCATCATCATCCCGGTCGCGATCGCCACGCAAATCCTGCAGGAATTGGGCTTTATCCAATTGATCGCCCCGGTCTTCGAACCGTTGATGTCGATGGTCGGGCTGCCGCCGGCGCTGGCGCTCAGCTGGCTGACAGGGCTGCTGGTGGGCATGTGGGGTGCCATCGTCGTCGTATTCACGCTGGTGCCGGTTTCGGCGCTGAGCACGGCCGACATGACTGTTCTCTCTGCGCTGCTTTTGTTCGCGCATGCCATTCCCATCGAGCAACGCATCATTCAGAAGGCCGGGCCGAGCTTTTTCGTCACCGCAGCACTCCGGATTGGCGGCGGGCTGCTCTTTGCCACGATCCTGCATCAGATATTCGCGGTGACAGGATGGCTGTCCGAGCCGCTGCAGCCAGCGTGGCTGCCAATGAATGAAAATACCGGCTGGTTCGGCTTTTTCCTCGGCATGCTGAAAACCCTGGCAACCATGCTCGTCATTCTCATCGCGCTGAGCTGGCTGATCGAGCTTCTCAAGATCTCGGGGCTGCTGGACCAGTTCAACAAGGCGCTGGCACCGCTATTTCGGCTTGCCGGCATCGAGTCCCAGACCGTGCCTATCACCGCTATCGGCATGTTTCTCGGCATTTCTTATGGCGGCGGCCTGTTGATCCGAGAGGCGCGAACGACCGCTGTGGAGCCCCGGCAGATTTTTCTCGCCTGTGTTTTCATGGGTTTCGCCCACAGCATCATCGAAGACACGCTCGTTGTCGTTGCTCTGGGAGCGGACTTCACCAGCGTATTCTTTGGCAGGCTGGCCTTCGCTTTGGTTGCAACCGCATTGATCGCCAGGATCACCAATCCTGCCTCTGATAATGCGTTCCTCAACGGGCTCTTCCGCAGAAGCTGATGAAGAGTGGTTGTGCTCACTCATCTCCTAAAACAACGTTCATCCATTCGAGGTGTTCAAAATGTCGATTGAATTGGCTTCGAAAATCGTAGGCCGCCACGGGTTTGCAAAGAGCGAGATCGACGATTGCACCGCGCCCAACCCGCTGCCTCAACTGATGCGGCCAAAGGAAATCGGTAATCTGCACGGCCGGGGTACCGAACTGTATCTGAGTATCCTCGACGTGCTCGGCCATCTCGATCGCGTGCGCCCCACTCAGGTTCAGGCTCTGCTGGAAGAAACCGAACACGTGCTCGGGGAGTTCCTGCGGAGAAAGAATTAGTGTGCTGTTTTCTGCGCTGCCTGTCCGGTGCAAGCTGTTTTGCGCGCCACCTGCCGATGGCGCGCACTTCTTTTGGGTTGTAGCCTCAGGCTGCCAGCGCCGCGCTGGTCTCGCGCAGCACATCGGCGAGGGGGATAAGTCCCTTCATCGCGCCGCTGCCGATGGCAGGCTTGCCATCCTCGATTGCCAGCGCGAAGCGGAAAGCGGGATCGGCCTCGATGCGCTGACGCAGCGCCAGGATGCGCGGATAGTCGTGCGGATTGACCGCTTCGTGGAAGTCCACCCAGCGTGCAACGCCGGCAAACACGGCATCGGCCAGTGTCGGCTTGTCTCCAAGCAGATAGTTGCCGTCGCCGATCATCGCCTCCAGCTGTTCGTGACGCTTGGCGACAAAGCCGCGACCAAACTTGCGCAGGGTTTCGCGCTCTTCTTCAGAAGCCTCTTCGGCTTCCAATGCCACCCACAACGGAGTGAACGCACCAGTGAAGCCGGTGTTGAGGAAAGCGACGTACTGATGCAGCCGGTCGGCCTCGGGTGTGCCGGGCTCGAATGTGATACGGCGCTCGGGATCGCGTGCCTCTAGCCAGAGCGCGATCGCCATTGTTTCGGTGAGCACGCGACCTTCACCGGTGATCAGTAGCGGGGTCTCCAGGCGACCATTCAGACGTTTGTAGGCCTCGGTGCGCATTTCACCCAGCGCATGTCCACGCGGGTAAGGCGATAGGGCTTGCCGAGCCATTCGAAGGCGGTGACGAGCCCTGCCGAGGAGCCGAGCGGAAAGCCGGAGGTGAGGATCGGTTCGGATGTCATGTCGTTTCTCCATCGTTGATGTGATGGATATAGATGTATGGACTTTTGTGTTGTAGACCGGCATTTTCGAACTTAATGTCCATGAGTGTAGACTTTGATGTTGAACCTCAACGATCTTCATTTCTTCACCCAGGCTGTCGATAACGGCGGCTTTGCGGCGGCTGGCCGGCGGCTGGGGTGTCCGAAATCGACGGTGAGCAAGCGGGTCGCGGCGCTGGAAGCGGCGCTTGGCGCGCAGTTGCTGCATCGCAGCTCGCGCAGCTTTACGATGACCGACGTGGGGCGCGACGTCTATGATCATGCCAGCGCGGCGATGATCGAGGCGGAAGCGGCCGAAGCGGTGGTGCAACGGCGCCTGGCGGAGCCGAGCGGCATCGTGCGGATCACGGCCTCGGTGCCGAACGCGCAATTTCGGCTGGCGCATCGCTTGCCGGAGCTGGCGCGCCGATATCCCAAGCTGACGGTCCAACTGCATGTCACCGACCGTTTCATCGATCTGGTGCAGGATGGTTTCGATATCGCCATTCGCAGCCATTTCGCACCATTGCCGGATTCCGACCTCGTGCAGCGGCGCATGAGCGAAGATCCGATCACGGCGGTGGCGGCACCATCCTATCTTGCCGAGCGCGGGGAGCCGGCAACGCCCGAGGCGCTGAGCGGCCATGACGGGCTGATGAGCACGATGGCAACAAAGGTCTGGCGTTTGAGCGATGCGCGCGGCCATACGGTGGAGGTCACGCCGCAGCCGCGGCTTCACGCCGATGAATCGGTGCCATTGCTGAAGGCCGCCGAAGCCGGTCTCGGCGTCGTCTGCCTGCCGGAGCTGATCTCGGCCGAGGCTATCAGAGGAGGGCGGCTGGTGCGGGTGTTGCCGGCATGGACGGCAGGTCGAGTCATGACGACGATCCTGACCCCGCACAAGCGTGGGCAGCTTCCTGCCGTCCGTGCCGTGATCGAATTCCTGCTGCAGAAGAGGGCGGCCGAAACACCTCCCGCGACATAGACCGGCTCGCGCGGTGTTTGCCGCCGGGGTCACGACGCCGTGTCTTCCAACGGGTACCCATATCAGTCTAGCTTGATCCCGGACCCAATCCGGAGATTTCAATGAGCGGCGATCACCAGCATGGCGACCTTGAAGCGACGCCGGCTTCCCGACTTTGGATAGCTCTCGGGCTGACCGGCAGCTTTCTCATCGCCGAAGTTGTCGGTGGTATTGTCACCGGCAGCCTGGCGCTGATTTCAGATGCCATGCACATGGCGACCGACGCCATGGCGCTGGTCATTGCGCTGATCGCCATCCGCTTTGGCCGCCGCGAGGCGGATCTCTTGCGCACCTATGGTTATGCCCGCTTCGAGATCCTGGCCGCCGCCTTCAACGCCATGCTGTTGCTCGCGGTGGCGTTCTATATCCTCTACGAAGCCTACAAGCGCCTGTTCGAGACGCAGGAAATCGCCTCGGTCGGCATGCTGGTGATCGCCGTCATCGGCCTTGTCGTCAATCTCATCTCGATGCGGTTGCTGACCAGCCATGCCGACAAGAGCCTCAACGTCAAAGGCGCCTATCTGGAAGTCTGGGCCGACATGCTGGGCTCGATCGGTGTGATCGCGGGTGCGGTCACTATTTACCTGACGGGTTGGCAGTGGGTGGATTCGCTGATTGCGGTTGGCATCGGCTTCATGGTCTTCCCGCGTACCTGGGTGCTGCTCAAGGAGTGCATCAACATCCTGCTGGAAGGCGTGCCACCCGGCATGAAGCTGGTGGAGGTCGAAGCGGCCATCAAAGGCGTTCCCGGTATTGCCTCGGTGCACGACCTGCACTTGTGGGCAATCACGCAAAGCAAACTTTCGCTGACTGCGCACGCCGTGCTGGACGCAGGCGCCGATGCCGAGACCGCGCGCCAGGGTGTGGAAGCGATGCTGCGCGAGAAATACGATCTGCACCACTCCACGCTGCAGATGGAGCGAGAGCCGTGCACGCAGGTGGAAAGGATTCACTAGCGCGCGCCTTGCACCAATTCTGGTCACGCATCCAGGCGCGCTAAGACGTAATTTGAAAACTTCCCTAAGCGACGGGATCAACAGCGTCATTTTTCTTTAAGAAAAGATTTGATTCCAGAAAAGTTCTTTTTCTGAAAGCATTCTTTCCCTTGATTTAAGCTACGATATTTGTTCCATTTTTTCAAGGCCTGCAAGTTTAAAGCCTGTGTTTTAAGTTTGGGCGAATGTGCGATTGGGGGGTATTACACGATGAATGCCGACACGACTGCGGACTATTCAGTAACGCGGATTCAATTTACCCAGATAATTTCCGATGCGTTCGATCTGAGCATATACAATTACATTGTAATTTTTCTGATAAATATTCCTGTCGTCATCATAAATATTGTGTTTATTGGGTCGGATTATTTTGCGTTGTTCGAGGGGGTGGACAGATTTTGGGCCAATCCGGCAGTTCTTCGGCATGCCTTGGAGGATTCGGACCGCCTCTATTGGGCAAACACGGCGACGGCGGTCTGGGGCTTCCTTGCCAGTTGCGGCATAGCCCGTCTCTTCCATGATCGCCTGAACAAGCAGCCTGGATCCAGGATGGCTTCTGTGGTCGCGGGCATGAAGCGGGCGCCGCTCGCGCTCGGTGTCGCGCTCATCGCGGGTGTTGCTGCCGTTGTCGTG
The DNA here is from genome assembly GCF_002858745.1 of Mesorhizobium loti. Taxonomy (GTDB): domain Bacteria; phylum Pseudomonadota; class Alphaproteobacteria; order Rhizobiales; family Rhizobiaceae; genus Mesorhizobium; species Mesorhizobium loti_F. The sequence continues at coordinate 203,023 of NZ_PJRO01000006.1, forward strand.
ACAATGGTTTTTGCCGTCGCAATAGGGCTGCTGGGTAAGTTGGGCTTTATCGCGGTTCTGGCGCTTTTTGTCGTCTTTGCGTTTGTTGTTGTGCTCTATGCCCTTGCCTTTGCAGCTTGCGTCGTCGATGGGGCCGGGCCATTCGCCGCCTTCCAAATCGCTCGCGATCTGACGCGAGGCTACCGTGGTTCCCTGCTTGGCCTGTTTTTCTTTGCATCGCTGTTTCAGGCGATTTTTCTCACCGTTCTGGGGCTTCTTGCATATGCAATCGGGATAGCGGCCATGTGGGCGTTTCCAATGGTGTTTGTCCCGTTTTTGACGATCGTTCTGGCCGTCGTTGTCATGATCCTGGTTGGTATGTTCGCAACGGGGTGGAACAACGGCCTCATGATCGTGACCTACAACCGTCTCAAGGCCCTGAAAGGGTACGCTGCCTAGCCTCCTGAGGCTCCTGCTTGGAACGGATGCCCGTCGGGTCGCTGGAAACGGCCTGCGGCAAGTCGCCTCAATGGCTTGCTCCTCTAGTCGCTAGAGGATCTATCTTTCGAAAAATCACTTCGAAAGAGGAGGCCATCATGGGTTGGCATGGTTCCAAGCAGAATGGGCGTCACGGCGGCGGCGGCCGTGATATCGGCCACGGCAACGGTGCAGGGCATCGAGAAGACCGCAGTTCCAGTGAACAACATGGCGGAGGCGACCGTCACGGTGGTGCGCTGCAACCTCAATTTGGCTGGGGGCGAACCGGGCACGAGACCGGACAAAGAAAAAATACGCTAGCGAGCAGCACCCACGGAGGTTCAAACAGCACGGCTCAACTTTCGGCGGGCGTGTCCAAGTTTGTTGTTGTCGTCGCGATAGTTGCTTTGGTCTTCTGGTCGCTGCTCGCCTGGGGAGCCTATGAGCTTGTCGATGTGCTGGGCAGCTGGCTTTCCACCAACGGTGGCACGTTGCTGCAAGGCGGCAGGGATGCCGCAGGTGCAGTCGGTATCGGCAAGGAAGTCATCGACAAGGTCGATATCCAGGGCACGGCCAGACTGCTTCAACAGCTTGTTGGCGCGGCGCTGGTGGTCGCGCGTCCGACCATCGTGTTCGTCTGGGGCCTCGGGGTGCTGGCAATCATGGCCGCACCGTTCGTCGTCAGGCGGCTCGATCGCTTCGTTCGTTCAAGGCACTGAGGAGAAGTATTCAGCCGAGATCTTTCGGGCGCAAGAAATGGGTGAGCGTGGCCGTGCCGGCATCCAGGTTGGACCACTCGCCGTCGAACTCGAACACCGCCAGAGCGCCGGTCGGAAATTTCTTCTTGAGCGACTTTACCAGTTTGCCGGGCGATGCCTTGCTGGCGAGGCGGATGGCGAGGTCACCGAGGCCGGGATTATGTCCGAGCACGAGCAGCGTCTGCGAGTCCGCGGCTTCGCGCTGGATTTCCCCGAGAACTGCATCGGCTGGCGCTTCATAGATACCGAAGGAGAAATCGGGCTCGGGTCGCGACGGCCATTCGCCCGCGACCAGCCTCCAGGTTTCGCGCGTCCGTTCTGCTTCGGAAACCAGCGCACGGTCCGGAAGCCAGTTGCGTTGCGCGATAGTGTGGCCGATCAGCAGCGCTGCCTCGACACCCCGCGGCGCCAGCGGGCGCTCGATATCGGTCAGATCGGGATCGTCCCAGCTTGATTTGGCGTGGCGCAGCAGAAGAAGCCGTTTCATGACATGATCCTCGCGATACGCTTTCGGAAGCTGGGTGGAACCGGAAAGCTAGCTCATCGGCCCGAAAATCGGAATCGATTTTCGGAAAGCACGATGCGTAGATTCAAAGTGTTAGAGCGTTCTTTGCGCGTCCGAAGGACACGCGGCGCTCTAAGGCGTGATGCGCGCCAATTGCTCAAGATCAATGCTGGTGCGCAACGGATTGGGCGCGGCGACAACAGCGCCGGCAGCCGCTTCGTTTTCTGCGAAGCCGGAGAAGGCGGTGTGGCCCCCTTCCATGTGCGCCTTGCCTTCTGCCACCAGTCTCAATGCTGTCGGATAGATCTGATGCTCGGCCTTGAGCACCCGGGCTGCCAGGCTGCTCTCGCTGTCGTCGAGCCGGACAGGAACGGCCGCCTGCGCGATGATCGGACCTTCGTCCATTGCAGGGGTCACGAAATGCACGGTGCAGCCATGGATGCGCATGCCGGCGTCCAGTGCGCGCCGATGCGTGTCCAGCCCCTTGAAGGACGGCAGCAGGGCAGGGTGGATGTTGATCATCTTCCCCTGCCATTTCTCGACGAAGGGCGTGGTGAGCAGGCGCATGTAGCCGGCCAGAGCCACCAGTTCGGCGCCGAAGCCAACCAGGGCAGCGTCGATCGCCGCGTCATGCGCGTCCTTGCTTGGATGGTCGGCGCGCGCCACGACCTTGGTCGGGATGCCACGCGCGATCGCAATACCGAGGCCGGCGGCGTCCGGCTTGTCGGAAATGACACCGACGATTTCGGCCGGGAAATCCGGATCGCTGGCGGCTGCAATCAGCGCGGTCATGTTCGAGCCGCGGCCGGAAATCAGGATCGCGGTGCGCTTGCGTTCTGGTCTCATAGACTGATCGAACCCCGATAGATCACGCCGGTGTCGCGACGCGGCACGATGCGACCGATCGGCGTGACCGTCTCACCGGCTTCCTGAAGTACGGCAGCTACCTGGGCGGCCTGGCCGGAGGCCACCACAACGATCATGCCAATGCCGCAGTTGAAGGTACGCATCATTTCGGCTGGTGCGACCCCGCCGGTCTTGGCGAGCCAGGAAAATACAGGCGGCACGTCAATGGCGTCGAGGTCGAGTTCCGCGGAAAAATCCTTCGGCAGAACGCGCGGAATGTTGTCGGGAAAGCCGCCGCCGGTAATGTGGGCAAGCGCCTTGATGCCATGGGTGTTGCGGATCGCCTTCAGGATCGACTTCACATAGATGCGGGTGGGCTCGAGCAGTGCTTCAGCCAGGGTCAGGTCCGGCGCGAATGGCGCCTTCGCCTCCCAGGAAAGACCGCTGGCAGCTACGATGCGGCGGATCAGTGAATAGCCGTTGGAGTGTGGACCGGAAGAAGCGAGACCGAGCAGGACGTCGCCCTCGACAACATCGTCGGTCGGCAAAAGCTGGCCGCGCTCGGCGGCACCCACGGCAAAACCGGCAAGGTCGTAGTCCTTGTCCTGGTACATGCCGGGCATTTCGGCGGTCTCGCCGCCGATCAGTGCGCAACCGGCCTGACGACAGCCTTCAGCGATACCGCTGACGATCGCCACGCCATGGTCGGGATCAAGCTTGCCAGTAGCGAAATAGTCGAGGAAGAACAGCGGTTCGGCGCCCTGGACAATAAGGTCGTTGACACACATGGCGACGAGATCGACACCGATGGTGTCGTGTTTGCCGGCGTCTATGGCGATCTTGAGCTTGGTGCCGACGCCATCATTGGCGGCAACCAGAACCGGGTCGGTGAAGCCGGCCGCCTTGAGGTCGAACAGGCCGCCGAACCCGCCGATCTCGCCATCGGCGCCCGGCCGGCGGGTGGCCCGCACCAGCGGTTTGATCTTTTCCACCATCAGATTGCCGGCGTCGATGTCGACGCCCGCGTCGGCATAGGTGAGCCCGTTGGTTCGTTCGTTCATCGCGGTTCCCTGCTTGGTCCGGCGCAGCGGCCGGCGCCACCTTAGCGCGTCACGCGGCTCTTCGCACGAACAGTCCGACCTCGCAACCGCAAGAGAATAGGTCGGCCACGCGCATTGGAGCACCGCGCGTCCATTCGGACGCGCGAGGAGGCTCTAATGCTTTGATCTGGCGCATGATCCTTTCCGAAAATCGGTCCCGGTTTCCGAGGGTATACGCTGGACAATTCAGTGGATAGCGAACCGCTATTTCCTGTCTATTGCGGTTCGAGCCGCGTAAGCCCATGTATCGCCAGGAAACAAAGCGGGCTGCCTGTTGGTAATAACCATTCCCAACCTGATCTCCATTCTGCGCCTGCTGCTGGTGCCTGGGGTGGTGCTGGCCATGTTGCAGGCAGGCTGGGAGTGGGCTTTTGCCGGCTTCGTCATCGCCGGCGTCTCGGATGGTGTCGACGGTTTTATCGCGCGTCAGTTCAATCAACGCTCCAGGCTGGGCGCCTATCTCGACCCGATCGCGGACAAGCTTCTGCTGGTTTCCGTGTTCATCGTGCTGGGCATCAGCGGGGAACTGCCGCTATGGCTGGTGGTGGCCATGGTTTCGCGTGACGGGCTGATCATCTGCGCGGTCGTGCTGTCCTCGGTCATGGGGCATCCGGTGGAGGTGAAGCCCCTGTTCGTTTCCAAGGCCAACACCGCTGTGCAGATCATCCTGGCGGCGGAAGTGCTGGCGGAGCTGACCTTCACAATGCATCTCGGTCCGCTGCGCGTCACCTTGATAATGCTTTCCGGGCTCTTGACCGTGGCTTCGGCCGCGGCCTATCTCGTGGCCTGGCTGAGGCATATGAGCGGTAATGGCGAAAGCAGCACTCTCTGATCACGACGCGGCCGATGCGGCCGCAGCCGCCGCATTCCGACGCCAACTGCGTTTCTGGCTGGCCGGCGCGGTTATCCTGATCGCCTTCCTTTATCTTTTCAGCGATATCCTGCTGCCCTTCGTGGCCGGCATGGTACTGGCCTATTTCCTCGATCCCGTTGCCGACCGGCTGGAACGGTTCGGTCTGTCGCGGGTCATGGCGACTGTGGTGATCCTGATCACCTTCATCGTCATCCTGGTGCTGGCTGCCGTTATCCTGGTACCGGTGCTGGCTTCGCAATTGGCCGGATTCGCCGAGAAGCTCCCGGAATATCTCACCCGCTTGCAGGCGTTGGTCACCAACTTCGATCCGAAATGGCTGGAGCAGAAATTCGGTGTCGATGCTGCTGGGCTGAAAGACGGGCTGAATTCGGCGCTAACCTCCGGTCTCGGTCTGCTGACGACCGTGTTCCAGTCATTGTGGAACTCTGGCAAGGCGCTGGTTTCGGTGGTGTCGCTGTTCGTGATCACGCCGGTCGTTGCCTTCTACATGCTGCTCGACTGGGACCGTATGGTGGCGACGGTGGACAGCTGGGTGCCGCGCGACCATGTCGAAACGGTCCGTCAGATCGCAGCCGACATCAACACATCCACTGCCGGTTTCGTGCGCGGGCAAGGCACGCTCTGCCTGGTGCTGGGCGCCATGTATGCGGTCGGCCTGACGCTGACGGGGCTTAATTTCGGCATTCTGATCGGCCTGTTTGCCGGCCTGATCTCGTTCATTCCCTATGTCGGCTCGCTGACCGGCCTCGTGCTGGCCATCGGCGTTGCCATCGTCCAGTTCTGGCCGGAGTGGCCGATGATCGTTGCGGTGGCCGCTGTTTTCTTCATCGGACAGTTCATCGAAGGCAATATCCTGTCGCCCAAGCTGGTGGGGAAAAGCGTCGGGCTGCATCCGGTCTGGCTGATGTTCGCGCTGTTCGCCTTTGGCGCGCTGTTTGGCTTCGTCGGCTTGCTTATTGCAGTCCCTGCCGCTGCAGCCGTCGCGGTGCTGGTGCGTTTTGCCATAGCGCGGTACCTGGAATCGCCCCTCTACAAGGGCCATGGCGTCGAACCGCCGCCTTTGCAGGGCAAGCGAACCAGGTCGCGACGCGGATAGAGAATTGATGGAACGGCCGCGTCAGCTTCCGCTCGATCTCGGGCACGGCACCGCCTATTCGCGTGACGACCTTGTCGTGTCGGCCTCGAACATGCAGGCGGCGACGCTTGTCGATCATTGGCCGGCCTGGCCGGCCCCTGTGGTGGTTCTGGCGGGGCCTGCCGGGTCCGGCAAGACACATCTAGCCGAAATCTGGCGCGAGGCAGCCGATGCCGTTGCCATCGACGCCAGCAAGATTGCGCAAGGTGCAGTTGCCTTTGACGGGCGGCCTGTTCTGATTGACGACATCGACGTCTACGACTTCGACCAGCAGGGATTGTTCCATCTCATCAACAGCGTTCGGGGCGCGGGTTCTCACCTCCTGCTGACTGCAAGGCGTTTTCCGGCCGCCTGGGGCATCACGCTGCCCGATCTGGCGTCGCGCCTGAAGGCGGCGGCTACCGTCGAGATCCATGAGCCGGACGACATGCTTCTGGCCGGCGTCATCACAAAACTGTTTGCCGACCGCCAGGTCGAAGTCGAACCGCATGTCGTGCAATATCTGGTACGGCGTATCGAGCGCTCGCTCGCAACCGCGATGCGGGTGGTGGGTCGGCTCGACCGCATGGCGCTGGAACAGCAGGCGCGCATCACCCGAACCATGGCAGCCGACGCCGTCAGCGCCATGGATGAAGGGCAGGGAGAGTTCGAGCTATAAGGCGCTTCGCCTTAGCGCAATTCCAGGAAAAGTGTGTAACGGTTTTCCGTCCGGAATTGCGTAAAAACAAAGAATTAGAGCGTTTCCGCGTTTCCGTGAAAAACGGAAACGCTCTAGGTGCCCGGCTCTATCCGGTTGCCGCTGACCGGATCGAAGATATGCTGCGCGGCCCGGTCGACGGCAAGGTGCACCTGCTGTCCTGGCGCCAGCGTCGGCCGGCCTATGGCATAGATGCGCAACTGTTCCCCGGCGAGGCGCACGTAGTATTGCGTTGACATGCCGAGCGGCTCGACCACCTCGACCTCCGCTTTGAGCGAACCGTCATCGACGATCCTGATGTCTTCCGGCCGCACGCCGACGGTAAGGACGTCGCCGTCCTGTAGTGGCAGGCCGTCAGGCAGGCGCAATTTCTGGCCGTCGCTGAACACGGCCTCGGCGATGCCTTGCCTGGCAACGGTTGCCGGCAGGAAATTCATCGCCGGCGAGCCTATGAAGCCAGCGACGAACATGTTGGCGGGACGGTCGTAGAGTTCCAGCGGCGCGCCGACCTGCTGCACGCTGCCATTGTGCATGACGACGATACGGTCGGCCATGGTCATGGCTTCGGTCTGATCGTGTGTGACATAGATCGAGGTGGTCTTAAGCTGCTGGTGCAGCGCCTTGATCTCCGTGCGCATATGGGTGCGCAGCTTGGCGTCAAGATTGGACAAGGGTTCGTCAAACAGGAAGACCTGTGGATCGCGCACGATGGCGCGGCCCATGGCGACGCGTTGGCGCTGGCCGCCGGAGAGCTGGCGCGGCAGGCGCTGCAACAGGGGATCGAGCCCCAGCCGCTTGGCGGCACCTTCGACGCGGGTCTCGATCGCGGCCTTCCCGGTCTTTCGCAACATCAGGCTGAAACCCATGTTGGAAGACACATCCATGTGCGGATAGAGCGCATAGGACTGAAACACCATGGCGATGTCGCGGTCCTTCGGTGCGACATCGTTGACGATGCGATCGCCGATGCGGATGTCGCCGCCCGAGATCTCTTCCAGGCCGGCGATCATGCGCAGCAGAGTTGACTTGCCGCAGCCGGATGGCCCGACCAGCACCACGAACTCGCCGTCGGCGATTTTCAGATCGACCTCGTTGAGAACGCGGACGACGCCATAGTCTTTCTTGACCTTTTCCAGCGTAACGGAAGCCATGATCACCCCTTGACCGCACCGGCGGTGAGCCCGGTGACGAGATAGCGTTGCAGGAAGGCGAAGAAGATGCAGACCGGGATCAGCGCCAGCACCGAGGCGGCCATCATCTGCCCCCAGTCGACGGCGAACTTGCCGATGTACGTGAGCAGTCCGACAGCGAATGTCTTCTTGTCGTCGCTCGAGATCAGCATCAGCGCAAAGAGCAGCTCACTCCAGGCCGCGGTGAAGACAAAGCCCAGTGTCGCGCCCATGCCGGGCAAGGTGAGGGGCACGATGATGCGCCGCATCGCCTGCGCTCTGGTGCAGCCGTCGATCATGGCGGCCTCTTCCAGGTCCTTTGGGATGCCGTCGAAGAAGGACTGCATCAGGAAGGTCGCGAAGGCGGTGTTGAAGGCCGTGTAGATGATGATCAGGCCGGTGAGGCTGTTGATCAACCCGACCTGACCCATCATGCGGTAGATCGGTGGAATGACCATGACCAGGGGGAAGGTCTGGGTGAGCAGCAACATGATGGCAAGGGCCGCCTTGCCACGGAAGGTGAAGCGCGACATGGCATAGCCTGCCAGCGTGGCGATGACGGTAACCAGGGCCGCCGTCGACAACGAGACGATGACGCTGTTCAGGAAGTAGCGCGGAAAGTCGGTGGCGCTCAGCACCGTCGTGAAATTCTCGAAGGTCGTGCGCGACGGCCAGAGCGTAATGCCTTCCGAATAAAGCAGTGACGTCGGGGTCACCGAGATTTTCAGCGTCCAGAAGATCGGAAACAGTGCAAACAGCACATAGGCGGTGATTGCCGCATAGAGGCCGATGCCGCCGAGCAGGCGCGAGGATTGAGTTTGTCCGGCGATCATCAGACATGCCTCACGAGTGTGCGACGGATGCCGATCAGCACGAGCGCGTACAGGATGAGCAGGACAAGCAGCAGCACGGCGATGGCGGAAGCATAGCCTTTGTCCAGTGACTTGAAGGCGCTGACATAGATGTAAACCGGCATGGTGGCTGTCGAGCCGGCGGGGCCACCCTCGGTCATGACGAAGATCAGGTCGGCGAAAGTGGCGATCCAGATCGTGCGCAGCATCACAGTGATGGCGATCGTCGGTGCCAGGAAGGGCAGCGTGACCTTGGCGAAACGCTGCCAGGGGGTGGCGCCGTCGATGGCCGCCGCCTCATGCAGTTCCGAAGGAATGGACTTGAGCGCTGCCAGCAAGGTGATGGCGAAAAACGGCACGCCGAACCAGACATTGGCGATGATTGGCCCCCACATGGCGGTTGCCGGGTCGGAGAGGATGTTGGTCGGTTCGGCTTTCAGGCCCAGAGCGTGGAGCCAGTGCGGCAGCGGGCCGATGATGGGGTTGAACAGCCAGGCCCAGGTCAGGCCGGAAAGAAAAGATGGCACTGCCCAGGGCAAGAACACCAGCGCCTGCACGATGCGGCGGCCGGTAAAGGGTTTGTCGAGCAGCAACGCCAGTCCGAGGCCGAGGAAAAATTGGAAGAACAGGCTGGCGATGGTCCACCAGGCGGTATTGGTCAGCGCTTCGCCCAGCAAAGGGTCTGACAGCATCGCCTGGTATTGGCCGAGCCCGACGAACTCCGACTTGAAGGCGGAGAACTTCCGGAACGAATAGCCGATGCCGATGATCAGTGGCACAAGCAACACCGTGACCAGAAGCACGATGGCCGGGCTGAGATAGAGCCAGGGCTCGAAGGACGCAAAGGACAGGCCTTTGCGGCGCGTTGGCGCGCTGCCGATAGCGATGGTCATCACAATCACTCGCGAGAGCAATTCAGCAAAACTGTGCGACGGTTTTGCGTTTGGAATTGCGTAAAAACAAAAAGTTAGAGCGTTTCCGTGTTCCCGAAAAAGCGGAAACGCTCTGATGGCGAACCGGTGCGGACGATCTTTCCCTTTTCCGATATCGGGGGACGCTGTCCGGCAGGACGGTGAGGGGCGGCGCCAGCGGGGGAGAGTCAGGCTTCGCCGCCCCTCGTTCGGCCTTTCGGGCCGTTTCACTAGTCTCCCGATGGGGGGAGACCAGATTGCTACTTCTTGTTCTTGGCCATCCAGTCCTGCTGTTCCTTGGTCATGTAGGCCGCCCATTCGTCTGCCACCTGCTTGGGCTCACGCTTGCCCAGCAGCACTTCCTGGAAGCCCTTGATCGCGATCTGGTCGACGAAGTTGCCGAGGTTTTCGAGATGGGTCGGAGGGGTGACGAACTCATATTTGTCACCGCCGTTCAATTCGTCGAACCAGCCCTTGAATTGCTCGGTCTTGAAGTACGCGTCTTCTTCGGCACCGTTATGGATCGGCAGCACACCGACCATCTTCGCCCATTCAATGTTGCCCTTCGGCGACAGCAAGGTCTCCATCAGCTTCCAGGATTCATCCTTGATCTTGGAGTTGGCGAAGATCGCCCAGCCGGAATATCCGAGCGTCGGGAACGATTTGCCGCTTGGTCCGGCCGGAACCGGCGCAACGGCGAAGTCGTCCTTGTTCATCTTTTCAGCGATACCGATCAGCGCGTCGGGGTCCTGGTCAAGCATGGCGCAGGTGCCGGAATAGAAACCGGTGACGGTCTCGTTGAAGCCCCAACTGACGCTATCCTTCGGCGCGTAGCCGTTCTTGTAGAGATCGGCCAGCATCTGCAGGCCCTTGACCGAGCCTTCCTCGTTCATGGTCGAGGTGCCATCGGCGTTGAAGTAGCCGCCCTTACCGTTGGCGATGTTCATGAACATGTTCATGCCGAAGGTGGCGCCAGGGCCGCCGCGCAGGCAGTAGCCATATTTGCCGGGCAGCGCGGAGATCTTTTTGGAAGCCTCGACAAACTCGTCCAGCGTTGTCGGCGCATGGTCAAGACCGGCTTCCTTAAACAGCTTCTTGTTCCAGAACATCGCCTTCAGATAGTAGCCGTAGGGGATCATCAGCTGTTTGTCGCCCACGGTGGAACCGAACTGGCGTGCCCGTTCGCCAAGCGTCTTGTTGTCGGGCCATTTCTCCAGATAAGGACCAAGGTCTTCCAGCATGCCGTTGGCACCGTAGAGGCCCATCCAGCGCTCCGGCATCTCGACGACGTCAGGCGTATCGCCGGCCTGCACCATGGTCAGAAATTTTTCGTAGGCCTGGCCCCACGGCAGCGAGATCAGCTCGACCTTGACGCCGGGATTCGCGGTTTCGAACTCCGCGATCTGCTTCTTCAGGAATTCTGTGCGTGGTGGGCTGGTGATGACCTCGACCATCTTGATCGTGGTGTCAGCCATCGCGGCACTTGCCGAGATCGCCAGGCCGGCCACGGCTGCAAGCAGTGTCTTCAATGTTCCCATGTCTTCCGCTCCCATTTGTTCGACAGGTTATTTTCTTGCTTTTTCAAGGGCCTGTGCGATGTCGCTCCACAAGTCCTCGACATTCTCCAAGCCGACATTGAGCCGGATGGTTCTCGGGCTGACGCCGAAGCGCGCCATGGAGTTCACGCCTGGGGTCTGTTCCAGGGATGCTTTGGCCGGCACGACCAGGCTTTCGTGGCCGCCCCAGGACACGCCGATGCGGAAATAGTCCAGCGCGTCGGTGAAAACGGGGATGTCGATCTCTTCAGTTACCTCGAAGGAAAACAAGCCGGCATAGCCGGCGAGGGTCACCTTGCCGGGATGGTTGGAATAGACGGGGTGGTTGACCCGTTCGACCATCGCATGGGCCTTGAGCCGTTCGGCAATGGCGAGCCCGCTTTTCATATGATGCGGCAGGCGCAGAGGCAGCGTGCGCAGGCCGCGCAGCAGAAGCCAGGCCTCGAAGGGTGACAGCTTGCCGCCGAGATAGGAATAGGTCTGCTCGTTGATGCGGCGGATGTTTTCGGCGGAACCGGCGACGACGCCGGCAACGGTGTCGCTGTGGCCACCAAGATATTTGGAGGCCGAGTGCAGCACCAGATCGACGCCGTGGGTGATTGGCTTCTGGAAGATCGGAGTTGCCCACGAATTGTCGATCGTGGTGACGATGCCGTGTTCCTTCGCCAGCCGGGTCAGGTGTGGCAGGTCCTGCAGCTCGAACAGCATCGAGGTCGGGCTTTCGAGATAAAGCAGCTTGGCACCGGGCAGGGCGGCAGCCACGGCGTCCGGATCGGCGCCGTCGACATAGTCGACCGTGATGTTGAGGCGCGGAAACAGCCGTTCGAACAGGCGATAGGCGTCGCCATAGCAGTTGCGCACCACCACGATGCGATCGCCCGCTCCGACGAACGCCAGAACAGTGGCGCTGATTGCCGCCATTCCGGACGAGAACCCGCGCGCTGCCTCGGCGCCTTCAAGTGCCGCCACGCGTTTTTCGAACTCCATGACGGTCGGGTTATCGCCACGCGAATAGATCGGCTGGCGGCGTTTGCCGGCAAACGTATCCGCCATCTCTGCGTAGTTGGCGAAAGTGAACAGCGAGGTCTGGTAGATCGGCGGCACCACGGCGCCGCCGACGAACGGATCGTCATGGGCAAGCAGCGTGGCTGCCTCTGCGATCGGATCGATATCGAGGTTCGGGCGGGGATCGTTCATACCTGTCGTGCCTGGTTTCGTGCTGCTTCACCACGCCGCAGGTCGGCCTCGACGGTGGCGATCAGTTTCAGCGCCTCGGCGCGCGCGCCTTCGGCGTCGCGGGCGGCGATGCGCTCATAGATGGTGCGATGGTAATGGAAGGAGGCGTGGCCGAAATCGCGTACGCCGAGCGGGTGTTCCCAGAAGCGGTGGAACATTTCGTGCATGGCGGCGATCAACTGCTCGAACAGCGGGTTGCCGGATGCCCGGTAGATTGCCTGGTGGAACTCCCAGTCCTCTTCCGACGACATGCCGGCGTGGCGGTGAAAGGCTACTTCCATCGTTTCCAGCTTGTGGCGGATGAGGTTGAGCTCCTGCGGGCCGGTGCGCAAAGCGCATAGCGCGACAGCTTCGGCTTCCAGCGCGCGGCGCACTTCCAGTGTCTGCATGAGGCTGGCGAAATCGTTGCCGCCAGCGAGCGTCAACGGCATGTGCAGCATGTGCGGGGAAACAGCAGCCTTGAGGAACGTGCCGCTGCCCTGGAGGCGCTCGACAAGGCCGAGACCCTCCCAGCGCGTCAGTGCCTCGCGCACCGTGTTGCGGCTGACCTTCAGCCGTTCCGCCAGGATGCGCTCCGTCGGCAGCTTGTCACCGGGCTGCAAGGTCTCCTGCTGAACGAAATCCGCCAATGCCTCCAGCACCGCATCATCGCGCGCCGTCGTCTGGATTGGAGGGAGGCGAACCTGGCTCATTCGTCATCCAATTGGATCAATGGTCCAACCAATTGCATGACGGAAAAAAGGAGTCAACGCCGGATAGCTTGAGCGGCGCGATCTGGGGAAAACCGATTTGCAATGCCTTGCGAGGCTGACGTCAGCCGACAAGCTTTCAAGCGAGACGTCGCCGCAAGCATTCTAAAGTGCAGGGAGGCAGGGAGAATGGTCGGAGTGGCAGGATTCGAACCTGCGACCCCCTGATCCCAAATCAGGTGCGCTACCAGGCTGCGCTACACTCCGAGGCCGCGTGTTGCCTAGTGGGTCGCACGCCGCAAAGCAAGCCCTAAAACCATTGGTCTTGCGGTTATTTCCATTGCGCAGTAAGCACCGGGAAGGAAACGGCGCGCCGCCGAGCAACGAGGTCTCCATGTCCGCACGCATCTTCAGCCCAGCCAAGACCGCCATGCAGTCGGGCAAGGCCAGAACCGGCAACTGGGTGCTGGAGTTCGACCCGGAAACGCCGCGCAAGATCGATCCGCTGATGGGGTATACCACCTCGGGCGACATGAAGAGCCAGATCAGGCTTTCCTTCGAGACGCGCGAAGAAGCGGTTGCTTACGCCGAGAAGCAAGGCCTTGCGTTTCGGGTCGAGGAGCCGAAGGAAACCAAGCGGCGGCAGATTTCCTATTCGGACAATTTCCGTTATGACCGCCGCACGCCTTGGACGCATTGACATCTGATTGTTGCGGCAGACGTCGTCGACAGCCCGCTTTGACTTTGCTGTCCCGATTCGGGGCAGCCAGCGGTCCCGTAGCTCAGCTGGATAGAGCACCGGCCTTCTAAGCCGATGGTCACAGGTTCGAATCCTGTCGGGATCGCCAATAATTTCAAATGGTTACGCGCCTTTTTGAAGGGATTTAAGCGCCTACGGCCATTTCTTCCCCTTCAGTCCCTTGGGCTTCATGCCGTCCGCAGTTTCCATGAATTGAGCAACGGTATCGACCCATGCCGCCGTCTTCGGAGGGATATCGGCTTCCTCGGTCAGCCATGCCTCGACCAGCGACACGTCGCACCCCAGAGCTTGCGCCAGGGTTTCAGGCGACCAGCGAACAATGGACAGACATTCTTCGAGCCGTTCGGGTGTCATCGGAGGGTATTATCCTGTTTCATTTCGTCCCTTCCTTAACTTGAAACCGCCCGTAACTCCTCAGGTAGGGGCAGACTTGAGCAGCGCATATGCATATCGCGGGCGATCTGCTTGCGTTGCTTGTCCTGATGTTCCTTGATGGCGAGCGCAATCCCGATCCCATATGGGCCGAGCAGGAGGCCAGGCGCCAGTTTGCGGGTCTCCTTTTCCTTGGCCTCGAAAGCCAGTGCCGTCGTCCGAATTTGTTCGCACTGCTTCGATCGCCATTTTGGATCTTTGGTCGAGAGCGTGGCTGCGTAGTTGGTCGGCGAAGTTGCGCAGCCGGAGATCAGTGCCACCAGAAGGACTGCCACTCCCGTCGATATTCGATCCATTGCCATACAGCCTCCATTTGTTCAGTCGTTGACCGGTGGCCGAGTGATCTGTCGACTTTGGCTGGCGTTAGCCGCAGATACCGCCGCTTCGCGCCGAATGCCATCGTGGCGACTGCAACTACACTAAGCGGGTTTCCGAATGGCTCACAAGCACCATGTATCCGGCGCCGTCTTGGCCGTCGTCCTAACGGCCAGGGTGCCTCGTGCGTGATTGGCCGATACCGGGCCTGTCCGCGTGGATGCCACCTCAGCCCGCGCGGCTGCCAGGCGTGGGCAGACGGCGATCCGATACGGGTTAAACCGGCTTTCTGAAGGGGCGAGGTAATCGCGATTCGAAGCCGATCACATGCCGGCTTCGCACGCGTGGGGACAGACAGAGCGCGCTTGCTCCGCAAAGCGCATCATGCGGCGTCGGAGGAGCGCTTCTTCTTTTCCAGCCTCTTCTTCTCCAGCTCCCGCTTCCTCACGATTTCGCTCAGAATTTGGTGGGCGGCCTCGGCTTCGCGCTTGCTGAGCCCGGCAAGAAGCTGGTTGGCAAACACCACTGGCTGATCGGTCTCATTGTCCCATACCGACCAGAGATCGGTCGGCTCCAGCACTAACTCAAAACGTTCCTTCACAATCGCCTCCGTTTTCCCCACGCCTTGGCATGGCGAGAGTGGTGCGCGATTCTGTTCAATGAAACATGAGTAAAATCAGTAGGATAAGATTAGAATTTTATCGAATGACGCAGTTGAGGCCGATTTGATCAGGCTATGTCGATCAATGGCTAAAGATCAGTGAAACATACCCGCCAGTATGGCGCTCAAGCCGGCCGGCAAGATCGAGCTCCAGAAGGACCATCGCCACCTGAGCCGGATGCAAGTCGGTGTGCCGGATGATTTCGTCAATATTTACAGGAGTTTGACCAAGGGTTCCGATAACCCGTTCGCGCTCGCTGTCGCCTGGCGGTGGTGTCGCTGGAAAATCAGATGGTTCTTCCACAGGATTTTCCGGCGCGGACTGTGTGCCGATCAGTGGGGCCAGTGCGTTAAGTATGTCGGTGGTTTCGGTAACCAGAGTGGCGCCATCCTTAATAAGACCATTCGTGCCGCGGGCACGTGGGTCGAGCGGGGAGCCGGGCACTGCGAAGACCAGCCTTCCCATATCCGCAGCCAGCCGCGCGCTGATCAGCGATCCCGAGCGCTCGGCGGCCTCCACCACGACAAGCCCGAGCGCAGCGCCCGCCACCAGCCGGTTGCGACGCGGAAAATCCTGGGCGCGTGGCTGCCAGCCGAACGGCATTTCGGAAACCACCGCGCCGCGCTCGATGATTTCGTCGATCAGCCCGGCATTTTCGGGTGGGTAGGGTTGGTCCAGCCCGCCCGCCAGAACCGCGACCGTGCCGGTGGGAAGACTGCTCTGATGGGCGGCGGTATCGATGCCGCGCGCAAGGCCGGAGACGATCGCATAGCCTGCACGACCCAGTTCAGCCGCCAATAGGCGCGCCATCTTTATGCCGGCAAGCGAAGCATTGCGCGCACCGACAATAGCGACGGTCGGCATGGTGAACACTGCACCGCTGCCTTTCATGGCAAGCACAGGTGGAGGGTGATCCATATTCTTGAGCAGCGGTGGATAATTCGGCTCGCCGATGCAGACGAAACGCGCGCCGGCGCGCTTCGCGGCCTGCATTTCCGCTTCTATCGCGGCAATGGCCGGTATCCTCACCGAGCGGCTGGCACCGCCGGAAAGCGTCAATTCAGGCAAGACTTCAAGCGCTGCTTCGGTCGAGCCGAACCGGTTGATGAGAGCGCGGAAGGAGGCCGGTCCGACATTTGGGGTGCGGATGAGGCGCAGCCAGTTCAGCCGTTGCCGGTCGCTAAGATGCAACCCGGCAACGGGCTTGGTCACCCTTTCGCCCCGATCCGGCCCTCTGTTCCGGCCCTCAGCCGCGCGATGTTGGCGCGGTGCTTGTAGAATACCAATGCACTCATCACAGCAAACACAATCGCGTACTGGGGATGATCGAGCAGCACCAGCGCTATCGGCACGGCGATGCATGCCGTCAGTGCTGCGACTGATGAATATCGGAACACCACGGCAATGGTCAGCCAGACGGCGGCAAAGATCAACGCCACCTGCCAGGCCAGCCCGATCAGCACACCGAGATAGGTAGCAACGCCTTTGCCGCCTTTGAAGCCGAGCCAGACCGGGAAGATGTGTCCAATGAAGGCGCCGGCGCCAGCGAGCGCGCCGGCTTCGATGCCGTAGCGTGCGAAGACAAGGGCCGGGATGGTGCCTTTCAGCGCGTCGAGGATCAGTGTTGCGGCGGCAAGACCCTTGTTGCCGGTTCGCAACACGTTGGTGGCGCCGATGTTACCGGAACCGATGCTGCGCACGTCGCCGAGGCCCGCGGCGCGCGTCAAAAGCAGGCCGAAGGGGATCGAGCCACACAGATAGCCAATGATCGGCGCGAGAATGGAAATCAGCGGCATTGCTCCCCCGTCACTCCGCGCCTCTCCGGGCGCTAGGCTGAAAACACTGTGCGGCCCGCGACCAGCGTTTGCAAGACCTTGCCCTGCAAACGCGCGCCTTCGAAGCAGGTGTTTTTCGAGCGTGAGCGAATGCCGGTCTCGTTCACGATCCAGGGTTCGTCGAGGTCGACGAGTGCGAGATCCGCCGGTGCTCCGGGTTTCAAGGTGCCGCCGGGCAAGCTGAACAGTCGGGCGGGGGCCGTCGAAAGCACCTCGACCAATCTGAGCAGCGAGAGATCCTCATTATGGTAGAGGCGCAAGGCGACCGCCAGCAGCGTTTCGAGCCCGATGGCGCCGGCTGCTGCGTCCGCAAACGGCAGACGCTTGGTGTCGACGTCCTGCGGATCATGCGAGGAAACGGCAATGTCGACCGTGCCATCCTTCAACGCCTCGATCATGGCCAGTCGGTCTTCTTCTAGGCGCAATGGTGGCGCCAGACGGAAGAAGGTGCGGTATTGTCCGACGTCGTTTTCGTTCAGTGCCAGATTGTGGATGGCCACACCGGCGGTCACATTGGCGCCGTCCGCCTTGGCACGGGCAATCGCTGCCGCTGACATTGCCGTTGATATCTTGGCTGCGTGGTAGTTGCCCCTGGTCAGTCGCGCGAGCGCCAGATCGCGCTCCAGCGGGATCAGTTCAGCTTCGCGTGGAATGCCGGAGAGGCCAAGCCAGCTGGCGTAAAGCCCTTCGTTCATGACGCCGGACGAAGCAAGGTCGGCATCCTGTGTTTCATGCGCGATCACCGCGCCGAAGTCGCGGGCATAGGTGAGCGCACGCCGCATCACCAGCGCATTGGCAATGGTATGGCGGCCATCGGTGAAGGCGACGGCACCTGCCTCGCGCAGCAGGCCGAATTCGGTCATCTCACGGCCGTGCAGGCCCTTGGTGACGGCCGCTGCCGGGAAGACGTTGACGCTTGCCGTGTCGCGGGCAGTGCGATGGACGAATTCCACCAGTGCCACGGTGTCGATCGTCGGGTCTGTATCGGGCATCATCACCAGCGAGGTGACGCCGCCTGCCGCCGCCGCATGGCTTGCCGAATGGATGGTTTCGCGGTGTTCGCCGCCAGGTTCACCAATGAAAACGCGTGAGTCGATCAGGCCGGGAATGATCGTCTTGCCGGCGCAGTCGACGACCTTGGCCCCTTCCGGGATGCCTTGGTTCAGCGTTTCTGCGCCAGAGGCAACGATTATCTTGCCGTCGACGATGACGCTGCCGATTTCATCGATGCCGCGTGAGGGATCGACGATGCGCGCACGCTGAAAAACCGTCCTGGTCATGCGCCGCTGCCTTCCTGGTTGCGACGCGGGTCAAGCAGCGCTTCCATCACTGCCATGCGCACCGCGACACCCATCTCGACCTGTTCCTGGATGACGCTCTGCGGTCCGTCAGCAACTTCTGAAGCGATTTCGACACCGCGGTTCATCGGTCCAGGGTGCATGACCAGCGCGTCGTCTTTGGCGGCCTTCAGTTTTTCGGCATCGAGGCCGAAATAGCGGAAATACTCACGCACCGAGGGTACGAAGGCGCCTTCCATGCGCTCGCGCTGCAGCCGCAGCATCATGACAACGTCGGCATCTTTCAGGCCTTCGGCCATGGAGCGCGCCACGATGACCCCCATGCGCTCGATACCGGAAGGGAGCAGCGTCGAAGGAGCGACCACGCGCACCTGGGCGCCCAGTGCATTGAGCAGGATGATGTTGGAGCGGGCGACGCGCGAATGCAGGATGTCGCCACAGATCGCCACGATGAGTTTCGAAAGTGGTCCTTTGGCGCGGCGGATGGTGAGTGCGTCGAGCAGCGCCTGTGTGGGGTGTTCATGCGTGCCGTCGCCGGCGTTGACCACCGAACAGCCCACTTTTTGCGCGAGCAGGGCCGCGGCGCCGGCCGATTGGTGGCGGATGATAAGGATGTCGGGACGCATGGCGTTCAGCGTGATCGCCGTGTCGATCAGCGTTTCGCCCTTTTTCACCGAGGAAGAGGCGACCGACATGTTCATGACGTCGGCGCCGAGCCTTTTTCCCGCGAGTTCGAATGACGACTGCGTGCGTGTCGATGCTTCGTAGAACAGGTTGATCTGTGTGCGCCCGCGCAGCGTCGACGTCTTCTTCTCGGACTGGCGCGAGATCGCCACCGCGCGGTCGGCGCGCTCCAGAAGAATCTCGATGTCGGCAGGGGAAAGGTCGCTTATGCCCAGAAGATGGCGGTGCGGAAACAGCGGTAGGGACGAAGCGTCAGTCATCTCAAGGCGCTGCTATAGGGCGGGTGCGCGCCACCCGCAAGCGCCTCGATTGGAAAGCGCGCCTTTCCACCGGTATTTTCGTCGCCTCCGTGCGACAGCTTCGTTATAAACCCGGCAGCGGTTCCGGATTCGAGCATGCAAGCGGGACCGATGTGAAAGGGAAAGCGTGGCCGACGACGTGATGAACCAGCCGCCGCCGCTTGCTGGCGGCAATGCCTGGCGAGGTGATCCGCTGCTGATCCAGTTGGCCGAGCGATTCTCGGAACCGGTGCGCAGGGATCTCGATCAGCTCGGCCGCTTCGTGCTGACGCAGGAAGCGCAGGATCTCGCACGGCTCGTCAATATCGAAACACCGAAGCTCAGGACCCATGATCGTCAGGGTCGACGTGTCGATCTGGTTGAATTCCATCCCGCCTATCATGCGCTGATGCGCCGCTCGGTTGCCAATGGCTTGCATTCCTCAGTCTGGGAAAATGGCGAGACCGAAATCGGTCGCCGCCACCAGGTGCGCGCGGCGCGATTCTATCTGACCGCGGAACTGGAAACCGGCCATCTGTGTCCAATCACCATGACCAATGCCTCGCTGGCGGCGCTGATGGCCAACCCGAAGATCTTCCGGGAGTGGGCCCCGCGCGTGACCACGCGCAAATATGACCAGGCGCAGAAGCCGCCGGTCGAGAAGACCGGGCTGACGCTCGGCATGGGCATGACGGAGAAGCAGGGCGGCACCGATGTGCGCGCCAACATCACCAAGGCCGAGCGGGCGGGCTCCAGCGGTTTCTACCGGCTGTCCGGGCACAAATGGTTCATGTCGGCGCCGATGTCGGACGCCTTCCTGTTGCTGGCACAGGCGTCGGAAGGGCTGTCGTGTTTCCTGGTGCCACGCATTCTCGGCGACGGGTCAGGCAACGGCTTCCGTTTCCAGCGCCTGAAGGACAAGCTCGGCAACCGCTCCAATGCGTCTTCGGAGGTCGAGTTCGAGAATGCCATCGGCGAGATGGTGGGCGAACCGGGGCAGGGCATCAAGACCATCATGGATATGGTCACGCTGACCCGGCTGGATTGCGCGGTCGCTTCCGCCGCGATCATGCGAGCTGGCTTGGCGGAGGCCGTTCATCATGCGCGCCACCGCAAGGTGTTCGGCGCCAGCCTGATCGATCAGTCGCTGATGCAGCGTGTTCTGGCTGACATGGCGCTCGACGTCGCGGCCGCCACGGCACTGTCGTTTCGTCTCGCGCGTTCCTTCGATGAGGCTGCGTCAGACCGGGGCGAAGCGGCTTTTGCAAGGGCCATGACGCCGGTCGTAAAATATTGGGTCTGCAAGATTGCGCCGTCGTTGCTCTACGAGGCGATGGAATGTCTCGGCGGCAACGGATATGTCGAAGAGGCGCCGCTGGCACGCTATTATCGGGAAGCGCCGGTCAATGCCATCTGGGAAGGGTCGGGCAATGTCATGGCACTCGATGTGCTGCGCGTGCTCGGACGAGCGCCAGCGCTGTTCGAGGAAGTGCTGGCCGGTATCGACCGAGATCTTGGCGCCAACGGACATGGCACGATCAGCGTCCTGAAGGCGGCCATGCAGGTGGCTTCGACGGATGAGGGCTCCGCCCGATTGTTGACGGAACAACTGGCCTTGGCTGCTGCTGCGGCAGAACTGAAGCGGCTGGGGGCAGGACGCATTGCCGATGCCTTCATTGAAACGCGTCTGGCCGGCCAGTGGCGCAACACCTATGGCATGCTCGATGCGCGACACGACGCACGCATGATCCTCGATACGCTTTATCCGGTGACGAGCTAAAGCACTTCCCGTCCATCCATGGGCGCAACCATCGAGATTGCCCCTCTGTCACCTGCCGGAGAACGGATCAGGCCCGTTTCCACAGGAACGCGGCCGCCATTTGGCTATTAACCCTAACAAATGGTTTCCATTGAAGTGGCGGGCGGCAAGCCCCACTGTCTTGTTTCAATCGTGGGAAGACTATGCGCCGCACGCCGCAACCGCTCGAACGCCAGGAGACTGCTGCCCATGGGGCTGTCAGGGCTGAGCCGTATGCGGGTCTATGGTGCTCTATGGTGGGAAAGGCGGGCTGATGCGCGCCTTGTTGCTGTTGTGGATCACACCGCTCGTTTTGTTCTGGGGCTGGTATTTCTTGTCGCTCAACGACATGAATTTTGGCTACGTCATGCTGAGCCGGCAACTGCATGACTTAATTTTCCAGCTTTATGGCGAGATGCTGGGCATCGATCCTGCTTTGATCCCAGGTATGGTCGCCAAGGCCTGTGTTTTCGACTCGTTCCTGGTGGCAGGCATCATCGTCTTCCGGCGACGCCGCCAGATTGCCACCTGGTGGCATCGGCAGCGTGCCGGTCAGGTGCAGGTCAACCGGATCGAGCGAGTGTCCTCAGGCGGTCCAACGCTCCCTGCAGAATAAAGGCCGCAGCAGCCGAATCGATACGTGTTTCACGTTTACGGCGCGAAACGTCCATCTCGATCAGCACGCGTTCTGCCGCAACGGTCGAAAGGCGTTCGTCCCAGAGAACAAAGGGCAGGGCGCTGAGCGGTGCCATATTGCGCACGAAGGTGCGCGATTTCTGCGCCCGCGGCCCTTCGGACCCGTCCATGTTGACAGGCAGGCCGATGACGATAGCAGCGACATTCTCCTTACCAAGCAGGCCGAGCAAGGCGGCTGCATCGACTGAGAACTTCTTACGCATGATCACGGGGCGGGGATGTGCGAAAGAAAGGCCACGATCGGAAACCGCGATTCCGATGGTCTTGTCGCCGAGGTCGAGGCCCGCAAGCGTGCTCCGTGCGGTCAGCAATTGGGGCAGCTCTTCGATTGCGATGATTCCCACGTGCTTTCCTTTGACTTGATCCGCCGCCGTTCTATCTTCCTGCTTCCACAATATCGAGGAGAGGTTGATGAAACTCACCTGGTACGGGCACGCGGCATTTCGCGTCGAGACCGGCGGCGCGACGATCCTGATCGATCCCTTCCTGGTGGGCAATCCCTCCTGGGGCGGCGGCTGGGAGGGTGTGGCCCAAGGCGTCACCCACGTGCTGCTGACCCACGGCCATGACGATCATGTCGGCAGTTCGGTTGACATCTTGAAGAAGAGCGGCGCCATGCTCGTCGCCAATTTCGAGATCTGCATGCACCTGGTCGGCAAGGGCGTGTCGGGCGACAAGATCAATCCCGGAAATATCGGCGGCACCGTCGATTGCGGCGGCTTCACCACGACCTTTGTGCAGGCTCTGCATTCTTCCTCGCTGTCAGGCGAGGGCGGCAGCAACACCTATCTGGGTAATCCAGGCGGGCTGGTGCTGCATTTCCTCGAAGACGAGACGCTCTATCATATGGGCGATACCGATATCTTCTCCGATATGGCGCTGATCAACGAACTGCACGAGCCGAAGATTGGGCTGGTGCCGATCGGCGATCGCTTCACCATGGGCGGCGCGGTGGCCGCGCTTGCGTGCCGACGCTTCTTCAAGTTCGACACAGTGGTGCCATGCCATTTCGGAAGCTTCCCGATGGTTGACCAGTCGGCCGACAAGTTTGTTGCCGGTATGGAAGGTTCCGGCACGAAGGTGGCGCTACCCAAGGTTGGAGAGGCTGTTTCCCTGTAAATGAGGGAGTGCGCAGTTCCGCGCCAGTGAAGGTTGCGCGCGGCGCGCCGCGCGGCTATAGCCGCCTGAACCTTTCCGACACGATCGCCGAGGCACCAATGTCCGTCGACATCCAGACTGTAAAGCGCGTCGCGCGCCTTGCCCGCATCGCCGTGAGCGAGGAGGACGCCGCGCGCATGACCGGCGAGCTCAACACTATCCTCGGCTTCGTCGAGCAATTGAACGAGGTCGATGTTTCCGGCGTCGAGCCGATGACGTCGGTGACGCCGATGGCGATGAGGAAGCGCGAGGATGTCGTGAACGACGGCAACAAGGCGGCCGACATCGTCGCCAACGCGCCGGCAACCGAGGAAAACTTCTTCCTGGTGCCGAAGGTGGTGGAATAAAGCCCTGGCTGTTGCGGCAACGATCAAAGATCCCGTTTCCGGCTGTCCGCGATTTTACGAAAAGAAGCTTGCCTGATGAGCGACCTGACCAGACTGACCATTGCCGAAGCGCGCGCAAAGCTGCGGGCCAAGGAGATTTCCGCAGCGGAGATCACGGACGCCTATCTTGCGGCGATTGACCAGGCCAATCCGCGGCTCAACGCCTATGTGGCGGTAACGCACGACAAGGCGCGCGACATGGCAAAGGCTTCCGATGCCAGGCTCGCCAAGGGCGAGGGCAAGGCACTCGAAGGCATTCCGCTCGGCATCAAGGATCTGTTCGCCACGGAAGGCGTGCACACACAGGCCTGCAGCCACGTGCTGGACGGCTTCAAGCCGCGCTACGAATCCACAGTGACGAGCAATCTGTGGGCCGACGGTGCCGTCATGCTCGGCAAGCTCAACATGGATGAGTTCGCTATGGGCTCTTCCAACGAGACTTCCTACTACGGCCCGGTGATCAATCCATGGCGCCGTTCGCGCGTGCAGACCACCGTCAAGCCGACTTTCCATGATGGCAGTGCCGGTTTCGTGAAGCCCGGCGGCGTCGAGGAAAACCGCAGCTACGACAACATGCAACTGGTTCCAGGCGGTTCGTCCGGCGGTTCGGCCGCGGCGGTTTCGGCATTCCTGTGCGCCGGCGCCACCGCTACCGACACGGGCGGTTCGATCCGCCAACCGGCCGCTTTTACCGGCACGGTCGGTATCAAGCCAACCTATGGCCGCGTATCGCGTTGGGGCGTTGTTGCCTTTGCATCGTCGCTCGACCAGGCCGGGCCGATTGCGCGCGACGTGCGCGATGCCGCGATCCTGTTGAAATCCATGGCATCTGTCGACGCCAGGGACACCACTTCCGTTGACCGTCCGGTGCCGGACTATGAAGCCGCGCTCGGTCGTCCGATCAAAGGCATGAAGGTGGGCATTCCGCGGGAATATCGCGTTGGCGGCATGCCGGAAGAAATCGAGGCTTTGTGGCAGCAAGGTATCGCCTGGCTGAAGGATGCCGGTGCCGAGATCGTCGACATTTCGCTGCCGCACACCAAATACGCACTGCCGGCCTACTACATCGTGGCGCCAGCCGAAGCTTCGTCGAACCTCGCTCGCTATGACGGCGTGCGTTATGGCCTGCGCGTGCCGGGCAAGGATATCGTCGACATGTACGAGAAGACCCGCGCCGCCGGTTTCGGCCGCGAGGTCAAGCGCCGCATCATGATCGGCACCTATGTGCTCTCGGCCGGCTACTACGACGCCTACTATCTGCAGGCCCAGAAGGTGCGCACCCTCATCAAGAAGGACTTCGAGGATGTGTTCGCCGCCGGCGTCGACGTCATCCTGACGCCGGCCACACCGTCGGCCGCTTTCGGCGTTGCCGATCAGGACATGGCCGCCGACCCGGTCAAGATGTATCTCAACGACGTCTTCACGGTGACGGTGAACATGGCCGGGCTGCCGGGTATTTCCGTGCCGGCGGGCCTCGATTCGCATGGCCTGCCGCTCGGTCTGCAGCTTATCGGTCGGCCCTTCGATGAAGAGACGCTGTTCCAGACCGCGCATGTGATCGAGAAGGCGGCAGGACGCTTCGAAGCCAATCAGTGGTGGTAAGCAGGCGGGCGTTCCGCTCCTTGGCCTGATTCCGAGACGGGAACAGTCCGCGCTCCGCAGTTTTGCCGGAATCCGCATGGACCACTGTCAAGGGTCGGAGACGAATCTCCGACTTATCGAGGGAGGACTGAGGTTCGGCCTTCGGACATGACTGGGACCGTCAGATGTTCTTCTTTCTTTCCAAAGTCTTCTGGTTTTTCGTTCAACCGCTCAACCTGGCGATTTTTCTGTTGCTAGCCGGTCTCGTTGCTGGTTTCTTCGGCAGCCGCAGACTGTTCAAGACCGGTGCTTTCCTGGCGGGACTTATCCTTGTTCTCTCTGTGTGGACATCGTTCGGTGCGATGATCATGACGCCGCTGGAGGAGCGCGACCAGCGTCCCGCGGCACCTCAGCATGTCGACGGCATCGTCGTGCTTGGCGGCGGCATGGAAGGCGCGATCAACCTGGCGCGCGGTGGCTATGAACTCAGCACGGCGGGTGACCGCTTTGTCGAAACCGCGATCCTCGCCAGGCGCTATCCGGACGCCAGGGTGGTGGTTTCGGGCGGCGCCGGCGAGTTGATCCTCGAAGGCGAAGGCGATGCCGTCACCGCGCAGCGGCTGCTGACGGCGCTTGGCGTGGCGCCGGAACGGCTGGTGCTGGAGAGCGAATCCCGCAACACCTACGAGAATGCCGTCTTCACGCGCAAGCTGGTGACACCGAAACCGGGCGAGACCTGGCTTCTGGTGACATCGGCCTTCCACATGCCGCGTTCCAAGGCACTGTTCGACAAGGTCGGTTTCGAAACCGTGCCATGGCCGGTCGACTACCGCACCTCCGGTCGGGAAGGCGTCGGCTTTTTCACGGACAATCCAGTCGATTCACTGCAGACGACGACCATGGCGATCAAGGAGTGGATCGGGCTGTTCGTCTATTGGGTAACCGGCAAGATCGACCGGCTGTATCCCGGTCCCGCCTAGATCATTTTTTCGCGTCCAGCAGTACGGCTGCACGTGCGTTGGAGAAGAACTGGCGCCGCACCAGCACGGCAAGCAGGATCAGCGTCGTGACAGCGAATATCCCGGCATTCATGAACCAGCCGAGATAGGCGAGCGAGAAAAAGATGCCGCGCAGGCCGGCATTGAAGTGCTTTCCGGCCAATATGTTCATTTTCGCAGCGCGGATGACGGCCGCCTCGGTTTCGTGCGGGGCGACAATTCCTTCCTGTGCTGTTGGCACAGCTCCGATCAGGATGGAACAGTAGTTGAACAGCCGGTACGACCAGCCGAATTTGAAGAAGGCATAGGCGAGCAGCACGATCAGGCCGAGGATCTTGATTTCGAACACGCCTTGCGCTGGCATGCCGACGAAGGGCAGTGCCGAAATCACTGCCAGTACATGGTTCGATGCGCCGAGCAGCGCAAAGCAGCCACCGATGGCAAAAATCGAACTGGATGCAAAAAAGGCTGTGCCTTGCTGCAGGCCGGTCATGATCGAGGTGTCGATCATGCGCAGCTCGCGCTTGGCCATGGTGCGCATCCAGGCTTCGCGCTGCGCGTTCATGGCCGTGGTCAGGGAAATGCGGCGGAAAACCCTACCGTCTGCCGCCAGCGCAAAAAAGGCCCAGACGCCCAAGAAAAAAGCCAGCGCCAGCAGATCGTTCAGCGAAAATAGAAAAGAATCGCCCATAGCTCCTATTTAACATAGGGATCGTGTTGTCTTCGATGCTCGTCCGCATGTCGTTTGCAGCGAAGTAGGTGTCGGGTGGCGCCTAGCGCGCGGATGACGAATGGCGGAATGATCGACTAGACTGCGTCACCCATCCGGAGGCGCCTGAGGAGCTTGAAAGCGTGTTTCTTTCGGTTTTCGACCTGTTCAAGATCGGCATCGGGCCGTCGAGCTCGCACACAATGGGGCCGATGACGGCGGCAGCGCGTTTCCTGGAGGAGCTCGAGGGTAATGATTGGCCCCGCCCTGCCGGCGTGAAGGTGGAAAGGGTCGGTGCTAGCCTGCACGGGTCGCTCGCCTACACCGGCATCGGACACGGCACGGACCGCGCCGTCATCCTTGGACTGGCCGGTGAAATCCCACAGACTGTCGATCCGGACAAAGCGGAGAGCATCGTCGCGGCGGTGACGGCGGAGAAGCGCATTTCGCCGCCCGGGCGCTCTTCCTATCGCTTCGATCCAGCCACCGATCTCGTGCTCGACAGGAAGACTCCATTGACTGGCCATGCGAACGGTATGGCTTTTTACGCCTATGATGCCGCCGATCGGCTTCTCTTGAAACGCATCTATTATTCGATTGGCGGCGGCTTCGTCGTTTCGGACGAAGAATTGCAACGCATGAAGGCGAAAGGCACGGTTACGACGGAAGGCAAAAACGTGCCATATCCGTTCAAAAATGCTGTCGAAATGCTGAAAATGGCCGAGAAAAGCGGCCTTTCGATCGCCGAGATGAAGCGGGTCAATGAAGAAACGCTCATGTCGCGCGAGGAACTCGATACCGGGCTTGATACCGTTTGGGACGCCATGCGCGGTTGCATCGAGCGTGGCCTGACCCAGGAAGGCATCATGCCAGGTGGGCTGAAGGTGCGTCGACGCGCCCGCCAGTTGCACGACAAGCTGCAGGAACAGTGGCAGCAGAACCGGCCGAATCCGCTGCTCGCCAATGACTGGCTGTCGATCTACGCCATGGCAGTGAACGAGGAGAATGCCGCCGGCGGTCGCGTCGTCACTGCGCCAACCAATGGTGCTGCCGGCACACTTCCGGCGGTGCTTCGCTACTGGCTGCACTTCCATCCCGAAGCCGATCAGGCCTCGATCCGGGATTTCCTGCTTACCGCCGCCGCCGTCGGTGGCATCATCAAGTCGAATGCGTCCATTTCCGGTGCCGAGGTCGGGTGCCAGGGCGAGGTGGGTTCGGCTTCGGCTATGGCCGCCGCCGGCCTCTGCGCAGTCATGGGTGGAACGCCGGAGCAGGTGGAAAATGCTGCCGAGATTGCACTGGAACACCATCTTGGCATGACCTGCGATCCGATAGCCGGGCTGGTCCAGGTGCCTTGCATCGAGCGCAACGCGTTGGGCGCCGTGAAGGCGGTGACAGCAGCCTCGCTTGCCATCAAAGGCGATGGCAAGCATTTCGTGCCATTGGACGCGGCCATCGAGACGATGCGCCAGACCGGGCTCGACATGAGCGAAAAATACAAGGAAACCAGCCTCGGTGGTCTTGCCGTGAATGTGGTGGAATGTTGAACCGGTCGCTTCTGGCATTGTGGAGAAGTCGCCGAGGCCGTTGACCCGGGCTGCTGGAGGACTACCTTCCAGCGATGGCTCTTAATCTCATCAAATTATGCGTCGGCTGCGAGAGCGTCGAGGACCTTGAGGAATGGATCGCCGATCGGCTCGACGACAAGCGCCGAGCCGGCGAGCCTGTTGAGCAATATCACACAACGCGTATGGTGCCGACGCGGGTAGCCGAAATCGTCGAAGGCGGCTCGCTTTACTGGGTGATCAAGGGCAGCGTTCAGTGCCGGCAGTTGATCACCGAGATCAGACCCTTCATTGACAAGGAGGGCATCGGCCGTTGCCACCTTGTGCTCGATCCGGTCGTGACGCGCACTGAATGGCAACCGCGACGCGCCTTCCAGGGATGGCGTTATTTGAAGCTGTCCGATGCGCCGGCCGATCTCGGCCAGGGCAGGGTGGGTTGGGCGGAAATGCCGTCCAAGCTGAGACAAGAGCTCGCGGAACTCGGCCTACTCTGAACGTGGTGACGACTGCGAGGACACCTCGGGCCGGTGATTTTTCCGGCATGTTGGTGTCCTGGGAGGATCGCGGTAGACTCCGTCGAACCGGGATGGTCGGCCAATGGGTATTGTGATTGTTGTCGCAGCAGTCGTGCTGGCTCTTGCTGGAGTGGCAGCCCTCTTCCTGCGCGCAGATCCGAGGGCCATAGCTGGCAATGTGCGAATTGCTCTGCCCGTCGGTCTCGGAACCGCCGGCATCGCGATCCTGGCCGCTGGGCGTGCCGGTTTCGGGCTGTTGGCCCTAGCCGCTGCGGGCTCGCTCTACCTGATGTTTCGCAAGGAACGCCCGGTGGGGACGCCGATGACGCGCCATTCCCTGGTGCGTACGGCTGCGCTGGAAATGGAGCTCGACCATGATACCGGCCGGCTCGAGGGGCTGGTGCTGGCGGGCCTCAGCGAAGGCAAGATGCTGGGAACTATGAACCTGACCGATCTTGGGCAGCTCTATCAGGAGCTGGCTGTCGATCCCGACAGCCGGCAATTGTTAGAGACGTATCTTGACGGCCGTTTTCCCACCTGGCGCCTCGACACGCAGACGTATCGTGGCGAGAGGCTGGGCGTTGCGCCAGGTGCGGGCGCCATGACTAAGGAGGAGGCCTACAAGATCCTTGGTCTTGAAACGGGCGCCGCCGCGACGGATGTCCGCAAGGCGCACCGCCGCCTGATGCAGCGCCTGTACCCCGATGTCGGAAACGCGTCGTTCCTGGCGGCGCGGATCAACGAAGCCAAGGACGTCCTGCTCTCCAATCACCACTGATCTCCTTCGATAAGATACGTTTCCGGGAGAAATCCGCTCACTGCTGCACGGCGAAGCAGGAGATGCTCTTCCGCTTCAGCGCGTTGCAGGCCTTCCACGCCGCTTCCTTGGTCTCGAAACCGAAGCGGGCGCGATAATAGGTGGTGCCATCCTTGTCGAAGGCGACGGTGTAGCCGGAAGCCTTGGCCAGCACGCGGCCAGCCTGTTTGGCGACCTTGTCGAGCTGTGCCTTGGCGTCAGCCTCGCGCGGCGCCGATGCGATCTGCACTGCCCAGTTGCCGGAAGCACTGGAACTCGTGGAGGTCGAGGCCGTCATCATGCGATCGATCGGGGTCTCCTCGACCGGTGCATAGGCCTGGACGACCGGAAGTTCAGCCGGGATCGCCACTTCGGCGGCCGACGCCGTAACAGGTGCCGCTGCCGCGATCACCTTCTTGCTCTTGCGGGACGGCTTGGCCGGCACAGGCTCTACAACCGCATCCTCGGCCGTGATTTCGTCTGCAACAGCCTCGTCAGCAGAAGCAACGACAGTCTCCGGCTTCTCGTCCGGCGTCGGCGCATTCTTTTTGGGCAAGAAGACATTGGCGATCGCCGCCACTGCTGTGTCGCTGGACGCCCGTGCCACGAGCGGGCCGGAGCCGCGGGTCGACGTCTGTGGCATATAGGTCTGGATAAGCGAAGCCATCTGCTTGTCGCGGGAGCCGCCGGAAGAGCCGCCCATTACCACGG
The DNA here is from genome assembly GCF_002858745.1 of Mesorhizobium loti. Classification (GTDB taxonomy): domain Bacteria; phylum Pseudomonadota; class Alphaproteobacteria; order Rhizobiales; family Rhizobiaceae; genus Mesorhizobium; species Mesorhizobium loti_F. Next base: position 232,983 of record NZ_PJRO01000006.1, read on the forward strand.
CGACCAGCTTGCGGTTGCCGTCGGCGACCGAAGACACCAGGTTGAAACCCGAAGCGCGGGTGTACCCGGTCTTGATGCCGTCGACACCCTTGATGCGGCCGAGCAGCCGATTGTGACCATTGATCTGGCGCTTGCCATAGGCGAAGGACCGCGTGGAGAAATAACCATAATATTGCGGGTAGTGCTCGCGCAGTGCCATGCCGAGAACGGCCATGTCATGCGCGGTCGTGAATTGACCCGGATCCGGCAGGCCATTGGCGTTGCGGAACACCGTGCCCCTCATACCCAGCGCACGCGCCTTGGATGTCATCATTCGTGCGAAGTTCGCTTCGGAGCCGCCGATCATTTCAGCGAGCGCCGTCGAGGAATCATTGGCGGACTTGGTCACCATCGACAGGATCGCGGTTTCGACCGTGACGGCGCCGCCTTTGCGCACACCAAGCTTCGTCGGTGGCTCTGCGGCAGCCTTGGCCGAGAAGACGACAGGGGTATTCTTGCTAATCCGTCCGGCAGCGAGCGCTTCGAAGGTCAGGTAGAGCGTCATCATCTTGGTCAGCGACGCAGGATAGCGACGTGCATTGGCGTCCTTGGAGTAGAGCGTCTTGCCCGTCTTTGCATCGACAACGACTGCGGAAGAGGGCGCCGCCATCGACGACGCGACGTCGCTCACTGCGAACGTCAGTGCGAGCGATGCGGCCATGGAAGTTTTGAAAAGAGAAGAAACTGACTTGGACACGATGCCTGTTAACGCCTGACGCACTGCTGCTTCCTTTGAATTTTGCTTGCACCCCGGGGAGTCGGCAAAGGTCCGACCCCGCATTTGACCAACCTACTTTAACGCTCGTTACCAATCCGTTTATGGTAACCGCCTCGTTCATCATTTCGACGGCAGTTGAGGTGAGCTTTATTCGAATCTTAGGGGCTGAGGGTGCATTCGCGCGGGAATTGACTTTTTGTGCGTCGCAGCATAAATCTTATGCATCGCACAAATTAGCCGATCCGCACGAAAGGAATGCCAGATGAGCCAGACCTACGAGGATTTCAGCAAATACGGCAAGGAATTCGCCGACACCGGCCTGAAGAGCTTTGCTTCGCTCTCCAAGGGTGTGCAGGCTATTGCCACCGAAGCGACCGAATACACCAAGAAGAGCTTCGAAAACGGCGCTGCCCATTTCGAGAAACTTTTGTCGGCCAAGTCGCTTGAGACGGCTGTCGAACTCCAAGGTGACTACGCCAAGCAGGCCTATGAGGCTTTCGTGGCCGAAGCTACCAAGATCAGCGAACTTTACGCCGATCTCGCCAAGGATGCCTACAAGCCGTTCGAATCGCTGAACGCCAAGGCGAAGTAAGCGTCATTTTCTGCCAGTTTCGCGGGTATCTGACCCGCCCAACGAGCCCGGTTGCGCTTGCGCAGCCGGGTTTTTTCGTGTCCGCCGGTGCGACGTGTTCACCTTTGCGAAAAACGGTGCTGAATGAGGACCTAGCCATATTGTCAGCTAACCAGAAGGGCTTAAAATCCTGCATCGATACCCTACATGTCGGGTTCTGATGGGGATTCGATCCAGAAGGCAGGAATACGTGACCACCGGTAAGACTGCCACGAGTGTGGCGCGAATGCAGAACGGCAGCGACGGTAACGGTACCGGTCGCGGAACAGCCGTCATCACGCGCACGAAAACCAAGACCAAGAAACCCAGCCTCTACCGGGTTCTGATCCTCAACGACGACTACACCCCGATGGAATTCGTGGTTCATGTGCTGGAGCGTTTTTTCCAGAAGGATCGCGAAGCCGCCACGCGCATCATGCTGCACGTCCACAATCACGGCGTGGGCGAGTGCGGGGTCTACACCTACGAAGTGGCCGAGACCAAAGTGTCTCAGGTCATGGATTTCGCCCGACAGAACCAACATCCGCTGCAATGCGTGATGGAGAAGAAGTGAGGTAACATGCCGGCTTTCTCCCAGGGCCTGGAAAAGGCGCTTCATCAGGCGCTGACCTTCGCCAACGAACGTCACCATGAATATGCGACGCTCGAACATCTTCTGCTGGCCCTGATCGACGACAATGAGGCGGCTGCGGTGATGCGTGCCTGCAATGTCGATCTGGACGAATTGAAGCAGACCGTCCTGACCTACATCGACACTGAACTCGACAATCTCGTCACCGGTTATGACGAAGATTCCAAGCCGACGGCGGGTTTCCAGCGCGTGATCCAGCGTGCGGTGATTCATGTGCAGTCGTCCGGCCGCGAGGAAGTTTCCGGCGCCAACGTGCTTGTCGCCATCTTCGCCGAACGCGAGAGCCACGCCGCCTATTTCCTGCAGGAACAGCAGATGACCCGCTACGACGCGGTCAACTACATCTCGCATGGGATCGCCAAGCGCCCCGGTTCGTCCGAGAGCCGGGCGCCGCGCGGTGCCGAGGACGAACAGAGCGGCACCAACGGTGCCGAGCAGCAGGAGGAGAGCGGCAAGAAGAAGCAGCAGGATGCACTGACTGCTTACTGCGTCAATCTCAACAACAAGGCAAAAGCCGGGCGCATCGATCCGCTGATCGGTCGGGCGTCCGAAATCAACCGTACCATCCAGGTGCTGTGCCGCCGCTCCAAGAATAATCCGCTCTACGTCGGCGACCCAGGCGTCGGCAAGACGGCAATCGCCGAGGGTCTTGCCAAGCGAATCGTCGAAGGCGACGTGCCGGAAGTGTTGTCGGATGCCACCATCTTCGCGCTCGACATGGGCACGCTGCTGGCTGGCACGCGCTATCGCGGCGATTTCGAGGAGCGTTTGAAGCAGGTCGTCAAGGAGCTCGAGGATTATCCGGGCGCCATCCTGTTCATCGACGAGATCCATACTGTGATTGGTGCTGGTGCCACCTCGGGCGGTGCGATGGATGCCTCGAACCTGCTCAAGCCGGCGTTGTCGTCTGGAGCTATTCGTTGCATTGGCTCAACAACTTACAAGGAGTTCCGCCAATTCTTCGAAAAGGATCGCGCACTCGTTCGTCGTTTCCAGAAGATCGATGTAAACGAGCCGACGGTCGAGGACGCCATCGAGATCATGAAGGGCCTGAAGCCTTATTTCGAGGAGTTCCACAAGGTCAAATATACCACCGATGCGATCAAGGCTTCGGTTGAGCTTTCGGCCCGCTACATCAACGACCGCAAGCTGCCGGACAAGGCGATCGACGTGATCGATGAGAGCGGTGCGTCGCAGATGCTGTTGCCGGAAGGCAAACGCAAGAAGACGATCGGCATCAAGGAGATCGAGGCTACCATCGCCACCATGGCACGCATCCCGCCGAAGACGGTTTCCGCAGACGACGAAAAGGTCCTCGCAGGCCTCGATGTCGAGCTGAAGCGCGTCGTCTATGGCCAGGATACGGCGATCAGCGCGCTGACTTCGGCAATCAAACTGGCACGTGCCGGTCTACGCGAGCCGGAGAAGCCGATCGGCTCCTACCTGTTCTCGGGCCCGACCGGCGTCGGCAAGACCGAAGTGGCGAAGCAGCTTGCCGCCTCGCTCGGCGTCGAGCTGCTTCGCTTCGACATGTCGGAATATATGGAACGCCACACCGTCTCGCGTCTGATCGGCGCGCCTCCCGGTTATGTCGGCTTTGACCAGGGTGGTTTGCTGACCGACGGCGTCGACCAGCATCCGCACTGCGTGCTTCTACTCGACGAGGTGGAAAAGGCGCATCCGGATCTGTTCAACATCCTGTTGCAGGTGATGGACCACGGAAAGCTGACCGATCACAACGGCAAGCAGATCGATTTCCGCAACGTCATCCTGATCATGACCACGAATGCGGGCGCGGCGGACGCGCAGCGCGCGGCGATCGGCTTCGGCTCGACCAAGCGCGAAGGCGACGATGTCGAGGCAATCAACCGGCTGTTCACGCCGGAATTCCGCAACCGTCTTGATGCCATCATCCCGTTCGGTTCGTTGCCGGTCCCAGTGGTGCATCAGGTCGTGCAGAAGTTCGTCATGCAGCTGGAAGCGCAGCTTTCAGAGCGCGGCGTCACTTTCGACCTGTCGCCGGAAGCGATCGCCTGGCTGGCCGAGAAGGGCTACGACGAGCGCATGGGTGCGCGTCCGCTTGGCCGCGTCATCCAGGAGCACATCAAGAAGCCGCTGGCGGACGAGGTATTGTTCGGCAAGTTGAAACACGGCGGCACGGTGCGTGTCAGCGTCGAGAAGAAGGAGACAGGCGAAGCCGGGCTCAAGCTGGAGACTCTGGCCGACGAGACGCCGGTGAAGCCGAAGAAGGAACCGGAAGAGGACGCGCCCAAACCACGCAAGGCCACGGCCAAGAAGGCGGTCGCCAAGAAGGTCGTCGCTTCCAAGCCCGATCCCAAAGGCAAGGATGGCTCAGACCTCAAGGGCAAGGACGGCGGCAAGCGCAGTCTGGTGCCGCAACTGCCGCGCAAGAACTGACCGGTCGCCACTGGTAACAGCAGATAGAAAAGCCCCGGAAACGGGGCTTTTTTTCATTCGTCACAGGAGGCGAACATTGTATGCGGCGCTATACGAAACAATCGCTGGGCACAGCCAGCTTGGCTTGAACGTGGTGGCTGATGTCGGACATCACGCTTCCTATTCCAGGCCGTTGAATATTCTTCCCGATTGTGCGCGACGCCTGGAAGGCCTTCCCCTCCCGTGCGGCTATGGCAGTCGACGGTGCACGAGCCGGGTATCTACGACCTGGAAGTGGATACGTCGGCGCTCACGCCCCTGGAATGCGCGCGCGCTATCCGTGAGTGCCTTGACCGGGAGCCATGCCCTATCAGCGCCTTCGAAAAGATAGTGGAAACGCCATAGCTCGACTACCGATCCTCCAGCTTGCGCAGCCGAAAATGCAGGAAGATTGGAGCTACCCGCGTGTCCGCCACGGCGGCACGAAACACGGGTGCAGGATCGAGAACTGGAAGAAGCCGCCTGGCTTCAGCACCCGATACGCTTCGGCAAGAGCCATCTCCGGCCTGGCTATATCCATCATCGACATGAAGGCGGTGGTGAAGTCGAATGCCGCGTCGGTGAAGGGCAGGGCTATTGCACTGGCCTCTTGGTAGCTGATGCCGAGCGGTTCAGAGGCTTCCGTTTCATTTGCATGGCGGATGAAGGTCGGTGCGATGTCGACCGCCTGCATGCGGGCGCCCTGCCGCGCGAGCTGGCGTGTATTCTCACCCTCGCCGCAACCGATATCCAGGCCGGACAGCTCGTGGACCACCGGTAGCAAAGCAAGGAATGCGGGTGTATTCAGCGCGTCGCGATAGACATCGTAGCCGGTTCGTACATGCCGCGTCCACGTTTCAGCGTTGCCTTCCCAGTATCGCGCGACTTCCTGTTCGTCCATCATCGTATCTCCGCGAAAAAGGGGCGGCTTGTTTATCTGATTTCCTGGATCAATGGAAAGACGGCATGCATCTTTTGGCGTGGTCGCATCACATGGCCACCCATGCTATGGCCGAGACATGTCGATCTCGATCCCCGACACGCAACTGCCCCGTTCGACTTGGTTCCTGCGTGGCGTTGGCTCGGCTTTTTCCCTTCCTGGTCTGATCCTCGTCAGCTCCTTCGTCGGCTTCGCCGCCTTGGCGAAAGACGCAGGAGTGACGATGGCGCAGGCAGCCTTCATGACCGGCGTCGTCTGGGCGCTGCCGTCCATGGTCGTGCTCGTAGGCGCTATCGTATCGGGAGTTGCCCTGCCGGCTGCGCTGTTTGCTGTGACATTGTCGGCAATACGCCTGATGCCGATGGTGATGGCGCTGGTGCCCGAGATGCGCGCCGACAGAACCCGTCAATGGGTCCTTTATCTGCTCTCGCATTTCGTGGCTGTGACCTCTTGGGTGCTGGCTATGGAGCACCTGAAGCATATTCCGCGTGGCATGCGCACGACATATTATGCCGGCCTCGGTGGCACGCTGGTGACAACGAACATCATTGTCGTCACTGCCGTCTATGCGGTGGCAGATGCGCTGCCATCCACCATTTCGGCGGCGTTGCTGATGCTGACGCCGATGTATTTCCTGACCTCGCTATGGGGTTCAGCGCGCGAGCGAGCAGGCCACATAGCTATGGTTCTCGGCCTCGGTCTGGGGCCAATCTTTCACGTGCTGTTGCCGCAATTCGACCTGCTGGCCGCTGGACTGATTGGCGGTACGATCGCCTATGGCTGGCACCTGTGGCGCCGGCGCAAGGCCCGCGCGGTATGAGCTATTTTTCCAACGGTGCCTGGTGGTGGCCATACTTGTTCATTCTTGCTGCCGGTTTCGCCGCCACGGATGTCTGGCGTTTCCTTGGCGTCTATCTCGGCGGCAAGCTTTCCGAAGATTCGGACATCCTGGTGCTGGTTCGCACCATGGCGACGGCGCTAGTCGCTGCCGTCATCGGCAATCTCATCGTCTTTCCGGGTGGCGCGCTTGCGCACACCTCGCTTGTATTGCGCATCGGCGCTGCCGTCTTGGGCTTCGTCGCCTATTTGTTGTCGGGCAAACGCATGGTCATTGGCATTGTCGCGGCCGAATTCCTGTTGCTGGCGGGACTCTATCTGGAGTTCTGATCCGCGTCGGCTCAGCCGTCTAGAGCTGCCTTGATCTTCTCGGCATCTGCGGCGAGTACGTCGGGCTTTTCCATCTCACCACTGTGTGGCTTCAGCGAGATGCCATCGAAGCGCGGGATGACGTGCACATGAAGGTGATAGACCGTCTGGCCCGAGGCTGGTTCGTTGAACTGCAAGATGGTGACGCCGTCGGCGGCAAAAGCCTTCTTCACGGCCTGCGCCACCTTCTGGGTAACGGTGAAAAGCGGAGCGAGCGTCGCCGGATCGGCGTCGAGCAGATTGCGCGATGGTGCACGCGGGACGACCAGGGTGTGGCCCTTGCCCTGCGGCATGACATCCATGAAAGCGATCACGGCATCATCCTCATAGACACGATGTGAAGGGATCTCACCACGCAGCAACCGGGCGAAGATGTTGGTATCGTCATAGCTCATGATGTGCCTCTCGTGCTGTCTGGCAGGCTAGGGTATTCATCGCGCAGGTTGCACGAAATTAGGCGCCGGAAAAGCATGTTGCAGAACTATCTCTTTCTTGTCGTTGCGATCCTGTTCGAAGTGGTCGCCACCACGGCGCTCAAGGAAACGCAGGGATTTACGAAGCTCGGGCCGTCGCTCGTCTCGGTGATCGGCTATGCGCTCGCCTTCTATTTCCTGTCACTGCCGCTGCGCACGATGCCGGTTGGGATCGTCTATGCGCTGTGGTGCGCCGCCGGCATCGCGTTGATCACCGCCGTAGGCTGGATCTGGTTCCGCCAGACGCTCGATGCACCGGCACTCGTCGGCATGGGGCTGATCGTTGCAGGCGTCGTGGTGATCAACCTGTTTTCCAAGACCGTGGTTCACTAGCGCATCGGCCGAAGGCGCGGCGCTCGAAGGCGCATTCAGTCGACCAAAGATTCGCCTTTGCGGAAAGGCGTGTGGTCGGTGAGATAGTCGCTCATCGATGCCACTTCCCGGCGCTCGCGCACGAGATAGTCGGCGACGGCGCGCCTGAGCCCCGGGTGAGCGATGTAGTGTGCGGAATGCACCACGACCGGCCGATAACCGCGTGCCAGCTTGTGTTCGCCTTGCGCGCCAGCTTCGACCACTTTGAGCTTGTTCTCAATCGCGAAATCAATGGCCTGGTGGTAGCAGACCTCGAAATGCAGGAATGGATGGTCTTCGATGCAACCCCAGTTGCGGCCGTAAAGCGTGTCGGAACCGATGAAGTTGATGGCGCCGGCAATGTAGCGTCCGTTGCGCCTGGCCATGACGAGCAGAATGTCATCGGCCATGCGTTCGCCAATCAATGAGAAGAAGCGACGGTTGAGGTAGGGCCGGCCCCATTTGCGCCCACCGGTGTCCATGTAGAAGGTGAAGAAATCGTCCCAGACCCGTTCCGTGATAGCCTTGCCTCTCAGCCGCTCGATGGTGATGCCTGGAGCCAGCGCTTCGCGACGTTCCTTCTTCAGGGCCTTGCGCTTGCGGGATGCCAGCGTTGCCAGGAAATCGTCATAGGAGCCATAGGCTTCGTTGAAGAAATGAAACTGCTGGTCGGTCCGATGCAGAAACCCTGCTGCCTCAAGCGTGGCAATGTCGCCTTCGTCCGCGAAGGTGACGTGCGACGACGAGACGCCGAGCCGTTCGGTGACGAGTTTCAGCCCCGCAGCCAATCCGGCTTTCACGGTATCGGCATCTTCGCCGTTTGAGACGAGCAGCCGAGGCCCGGTGGCCGGCGTGAATGGTACCGAACACTGCAGCTTGGGATAATAGCTGCCGCCGGCACGCTCGAAGGCGTCGGCCCAGCCGTGGTCGAAGACATATTCGCCTTGGCTGTGTGATTTCACGTAGCAGGGCACCGCACCGAGCAGCCTGCCGCCGGAGGCTTCCAGCCTGAGATGATGGCCCTGCCAGCCTGTGCGCGAAACGGCGCAGTTGGACTCTTCCAGAGAGCTGAGAAAATCATATGAGATGAATGGGTTATAGCCAGGTTTCGATGTTCTCGTCGCGCCGGCGAAGCCATCCCATTCCTCACGGGTGAAGGCATTGATGCCGGCGGCTATGCGCACGGCATAGCCTGCCTCGTCGGGTTCCTTCACGTCGTCGCTCTGGTCCATGGCGTGTTATCTATGGTCCATCGGAGCGCGTACAAGATGGGTCAGGCGACCTGCACGTGATCGGGCTCGAAACCTTCGAATGTCATCTGGTCGGCATATTTGAAGGTGAGGTCGATCGCCGGCTGGTCGCGAATGGTCCAGGTGATGACCGGCATGCCGAGCTTTTCCCGCACGAAGGAAACAAAGCGGTTGGGAAGATCGCCGGCGGCATAGGAGGTAAAGGCGATGCCGTGCGCCAGCATGGAAAAATGCGCCTCGGTCTCGTGGTTGCCTGTGCCATAGGCGGTCAGGCCGCCGGGGATGCCCGGCGCCTCGGTTTCGAATTCGCGGATCAGCCAGTGATCGAACGACATGATGGCGACCTGGCCCTCATAACGCTTGAGCAGGCGCCCGACAGCCTTGACCAGCCCGATGTCATGACCGGGCGTGCCCTTGATCTCGACGACCAGCGGTACGCGTCCATCGACGAGGTCGAGCAGCTCACGCAGGGTTGGTGGATGATCACCGGTGCCGCCGATCCGCAGTTGCGCCATCTCTGCGGCTGTCCGCTGCCACACGAAGCCGTCGGTGCCGGTCAGCCGGCGCAGGTCGTCGTCATGGATGACGATCGGCACCCCGTCGGCGGAAAGATGCACATCGCATTCGATGGCGTAGCCGCGTTCGATCGCCGCAGAGAAGGCAGAAAGCGTGTTCTCCCAGCGCTTGTCGTTGAGATCGTGAAAGCCGCGATGCGCGATCGGCCGGGCGGTCAACCAGGAAATGTCGGTCATGACGGACTGGCCTATTCGACTTCCAAGATCGCTTCGATTTCAACGGGTGCATTGAGTGGCAGCGACGCACTGCCAACTGCGGAACGGGCATGCTTGCCTTTTTCCCCGAGCGCTGTGGCCAAAAGATCGGAGGCGCCATTGGCCACAAGATGCTGTTCAACGAAATCTGGAGTCGAGGCGACGAATACGGTGATCTTCACGACGCGGCGGATTTTTTCGAGATCGCCGAGTGCCGATTTGGCCTGTGCCAGGATGTTGACGGCGCAGTATTTCGCTGCCTCCTGACCGGCAGCAACATCGACGTCGCGACCGAGGAGGCCGGTAGCGGTGAGCTTGCCGTCTTTCAGCGGCAATTGGCCAGAGGTCAGCAGAAGGTTGCCGCTGCGAGCGAAGGGAACGTAGTTGGCGACCGGCACAGCGGGGACCGGCAAAGTGATGCCAAGGTCGCTTAGCCGCTTTTCGATTGTTTCGCCCATGGTAATTCCTTATTGCTTGAATGTGTCGGCGTTGGTTGGGTCGAAACTGCATTGTTTGACACGCTTCCGCCACGACTTTTTGTGATGTGGATCATCTTTTGCGGCTCAACTGTCAGCCGCGCTGACCGGAGCTGCCCATGCGCGTGACGCGCCTTTTCGCCAGTGCCTTTCTGCTCTCCACTGCTCTGCCCGCCGTTCCTGCCTTTGCCGCACCGCTGCTGCAGCCGCATCGTGCCGTCTATGACCTTGCGTTGGACAAGGCTTCCGACCGCTCGGGGATCACCGGCCTTTCAGGGCGGATGGTCTATGAGTTCAATGGCTCGGCTTGCGAGGGATATACGGTCAAATTCCGCTTCGTGACGCAGATTGCGATGAGTGATAGCAACACGCGCCTCACTGACCAGCAGACCACGACGTTCGAGGACGCGCAGGGCAAGACCTTCTCCTTCGTGACAAAATCCTTCGTCGATCAGTCGATGGACAAGGAAGTGAAGGGCACTGCAACCAGGGAGCCCAAGGACCTCAAGGTCGAACTGGACAAGCCGGACAAGAAAACGCTGGAACTGACGTCGACCCAGTTCCCGACCCAGCATCTGGTGGAACTGATCGGCAAGGCCGAGAAGGGGGAGACCTTCTACGAGACCAGCTTGTATGACGGCTCGGATACCGCCGACAAGGTGATGACCACGACCGTTGTGGTCGGCAAGCCCGCAGAAGCGGCGAAAGACGACCCTGAGATCACGGCACTCGCCAAGTTCAGCAAGGACAAATACTGGCCGGTCGACATCGCTTATTTCGACCAGACCGACAAGGCGGATGGCGAGGAACTGCCGTCCTACCGCATCTCCTTCAAGCTGCACGAGAACGGGCTGACGCGCGATCTCACCATGGACTATGGTGATTTCTCGATGACCGGCAAGCTGGTCAATCTCTCGTTGTTCGACACGCCGCAGAAGCCCTGCAAGCCGTAGCGGCGCGGCTGCCTGTTCCCGTGGCGGTCTATGTCGATGCGGCGATCTGGAAATGGGCTGGCCATCGCTGGTGCCATCTGCTTGCAGATGACATCGAGGAGCTGCATGGGTTCGCAGCCCAGCTCGGCGTGAAGCGTTCTTCTTACCAGGGTCCGCCGAAGACATCGGCGCCGCATTACGATATTACCGGTTTTGAGCGTGACCGCGCGGTGCGGCTTGGCGCCATCGAATGCAGTCGCGAAGAGATCGTTGCCGTGTTCCGGCGTGTTCGGGTGAAGAACGGGAAGGTGAGGACATGACGCTGACGGCCTTCTTTGCCTACTGCACCGCGGTCGTGCTGGCAGCAATGACGCCGGGCCCGGCTATGTTTGCCGTGATCACCAATGGTGTGTCGCGCGGTTTTGCACGTGCCTTCATGGCCGGCCTGGGCGTGGCGGCGGGCGACGCAGTGCTGGTCACATTGGCGCTGCTCGGGTTGGTCACGCTGGTGCAGACCTTCGAATGGATCTTCCTGGTCCTGAAATATGCCGGCGCAGCCTATCTGATCTATCTCGGCATCAGAATGTGGCGCTCCGCTGCCGCTCGCGCGGGAGACGGTAGCAGGGGTGAGGGCAGGTTTGCCCGTTCCTTTGTGCTCGGCGCGTCGATCGCGCTCGGCAATCCCAAGGCAATCCTGTTCCACGCCTCGATCATGCCGCTGATTCTCGATCTCAACGCCATGACCTTCTCTGATGGCCTTGTGGTGGTCGCGGTCGTGGTTTCAGCCAACATCCTGACCATGGGGTTCTATGCGGCATTGTCAGGTCGCGCTTCGCGCTGGTTCCGGGTGCCTTCGCGCATGCGGCTGATGAACCGTGTCGCCGGGGGTGCCATGATCGGCACGGGAGCCTTTATCGCTGCGCGGTAGCAGGTGTGCAGCCGGCAGGCTTGCTTTTGCGCTGCAACACGGTTATAGGCGCGACCATTCCACACACGGGCTTTGGTGTCTGTCCGGGAGAAATCCGGCTGAAACCTCCGGTGGCGGCTCAGGTAAACCCCGAAATGCAATGCGCTTTCGATCCGGTTTTCCAGAAACCGTCAAATGTCCGTGGAGGTCAACCGGAAAGGAACTAGACAATGGCTCTGCCAGATTTCAGCATGCGCCAGCTTCTCGAAGCTGGTTCACACTTCGGCCACCAGACTCACCGCTGGAATCCGAAGATGGCGCCTTACATCTATGGTGCCCGCAACAACATCCACATCATCGACCTGTCGCAGACGGTGCCGCTGCTGCACCAGGCGCTGAAGCAGGTTTCGGACACCGTTGCCCGTGGCGGCCGCGTGCTGTTCGTCGGCACCAAGCGCCAGGCCTCCGACATTGTCGCCGATGCCGCGCAGCGTTCGGCACAGTATTACGTAAATTCGCGTTGGCTCGGCGGCATGCTGACCAACTGGAAGACGATTTCGAACTCGATCCAGCGCCTGCGCAAGCTCGATGAGCTGCTCTCCGGCGGCGAGGCCCAGGGCTTCACCAAGAAGGAGCGCCTGAACCTCGACCGTGAGCGCGAGAAGCTGAACAAGGCTCTCGGCGGCATCAAGGACATGGGCTCGACACCGGACCTGATGTTCGTGATCGACACCAACAAGGAAGCGAATGCCATTCTCGAGGCCAAGCGCCTCGGCATTCCGGTCGTTGCCATTATCGATTCGAACTGCGACCCGGACAAGATCGACTTCCCGATTCCGGGCAATGATGACGCCGCCCGCGCCATCCAGCTCTATTGCGACCTGATCGCCAAGGCCGCCATCGACGGCATCGCCCGTCAGCAGGGTGCGCTGGGTGTCGACATCGGCGCCGCTGCCGAAGCTCCTAGCGAGCCGGTTCTCAGCGAAACTCCGGCCAGCGAGACGCCGGCCGGCGAGACCCCGCAGGCGTAAGGGCGAAGGCCGCTCAGGCCTTCATCAATTTCATATCTTGGCGCGTTAAGCGCCTGAACACGGCGCATCATCGAAGAATCGATGGTGCGCCAGCCTATTGCGAAACAAAGAGGCGACAATGAGCATTTCAGCAGCACAGGTCAAAGAACTGCGCGACCTCACCGGCGCGGGCATGATGGACTGCAAGGCGGCCCTGGCCGAGACCAACGGCGACATGGAAGCAGCGGTTGACTGGCTGCGCGCCAAGGGCATTTCCAAGGCCGACAAGAAGGCCGGCCGCACCGCCGCCGAAGGCTTGATCGGCGTCGATGCCGGCGTACGCGAGGCTGCCCTGGTCGAAGTCAATTCCGAGACCGACTTCGTTGCCCGCAACGATGCCTTCCAGGATATCGTCGCGAATGTCGCCAAGGTCGCGCTGGCCTATGGCAAGACCGAGGCCGTTGCCGCTGCCAAATATCCGGGTTCCGACAAGAGCGTCACCGACACCATCAAGGACGCTGTCGGCACCATCGGCGAAAACCTCGGCTTCCGTCGTTCGGAAAAGCTGACGGTCTCAGAGGGCGCGGTTGCAACCTACATCCACAACGCGGTTGCCGACAATCTCGGCAAGCTCGGCGTGCTGGTTGCCATCGAGACCGCTGGTGATGCGCACAAGGCCAGTGCCTTCGCGCGCCAGGTCGCCATGCATGTTGCGGCCACCAACCCGCTGTCGCTCGATGTCGACGCGCTGGACCAGGCAGCCGTCGAGCGTGAACGTGCCATCTTCTCCGAGCAAGCCCGCGCCTCGGGCAAGCCGGAAAACGTCATCGAGAAGATGATCGAAGGCCGCCTGCGCAAGTTCTACGAGGAAGTCGTGCTGCTGAAGCAGGCCTTCGTGCTGAACCCGGACCTGACGGTCGAGCAGGCGCTGAAGGCTGCCGAAAAGGAAATCGGTGCTCCGGCCAAGATCACCGCCTATCTGCGCTTCGCGCTGGGCGAAGGCATCGAGAAGGAAGAGAGCGATTTCGCAGCCGAGGTCGCTGCCGCGGTCAAGAAGTAATCGTTCGAAGATTCACTTCCAGGTTTTTTGATCGGCCGGGTGTCCGCGAGGATGCCCGGCCGATTTCTTGTGCGGTATCAATGAAGGCGCGCAGCTTTGGCGCCATGGCGGCGCGGCGCGGAAAATAGAGGAACAGGCCGGGTTCCTCTACCGACGTGTCGTGCAAAATCTCCACCAGCCTGCCAGCGGCAATATCGGCCCGCAGAAGCGGTTCGAAAGCATAGGCGAGGCCGACGCCGGCCAGCGCCAGGTCCCGCGCAGCCATCGAGTCACTGACGATAGCGGTGCCGCGCGTCGCCACGCTCACGTCCTTGCCGTCCTCCAGAAGGTCCCAACGATAAAGCGCGCCGGAACGCAGCAGCCGGTAGCCGATACAGTTATGATTGGCGAGATCGGCAAGGTTCTTCGGTTTGCCGTTCCTGCCGATGTAGGCCGGCGAAGCGACGATGGCGGTACGGAACGGAGGTGTCAGCCGCACGGTGACCATGTCTTGTGCGATCATCTCGCCAAGCCGCACGCCTGCATCGAAACCCTCGCCGACGATGTCGGTGAGCCGTTCGTCGATGAATATCTCCACTGTCACATCTGGATACCGCTCCGCCATGGCGGTCAGTACAGGCAGCAGCGCGAGCGTCAGGGCCAGGCGTGAGGTGTTGAGCCGCAGCAGCCCACTGGCGCGGCCTTTGATGGCGCGGATACGCTCCACGCGCTCGGCGATATCCTCCAGCGCCGGTCCTGCAGTGGCGACAAGCGTCTGTCCGGCCTCGGTCAGTGCGACGGAGCGGGTGGTGCGGGCAAACAACGGCTGCCCGATTCGTTCCTCGACCAGCCGTACCGCGTGGCTGACCGCCGAAGGGCTCATACCAAGCTCCGCTGCCGCGAGGGCAAACCCGCCACGCCGCGCAACAGCAACAATGACAGGCAAATGGGTGAGCAGATCGCGATCCATTCATGAGCAATATCGCATAATGCATGCTGATAAAATGACATTATCAATCGATCGGCGGAACCTCATATTGCGTTCGACACACCAGGCAGGAGCAAGCAATGTCGACGCAATTCGAGGGAAAGGTCGCGATTGTGACCGGCAGCTCGCGGGGCATCGGCCGCGCTATCGCGGAACGGCTTGCCGAAGGCGGCGCAGCGGTCGTCATCAACTATCTCGAAAAAGAAACCCGGGCGCGGGAGGTTGTGGACGGCATCACCGCGCGGGGTTGTAAGGCCGTTGCGATCCGCGCCGACATGTCGAAGCGCGTCGACATCCAACGTTTGTTCAACGAGGCGGAGACGGCTGTCGGGAGGCCGGATATCGTCGTTGCCAATGCTGCGACGGCGATCATCAAGTCGCTGGTCGACGCCACCGAGGACGATTACGACCGGGTCTTCGATACCAACCCAAGGGTGTCTTCTTCATCCTGCAGGAGGCCGCGAAACGCCTGCGCGACGGCGGACGCATCATCGTCACGTCGACCGGCGGCACAAAGATGTTCTTTGGCCAGACCTCGCTCTATCTCGGCAGCAAGGGGGCAGTGGAACAATTTGTGCGGGTGCTGTCGCGGGAACTGGGGCCACGCAACATCACGGTAAACGCCGTCTCGCCGGGCTTTACGGACACTGAGCTCTTGCCGGATCGGGATCGTGCCGTTGCGGCAGGTATGTCGGCCTTCGATCGCATAGGCAGCCCGCAGGAAGTTGCCGAAGTCCCCGCATTTCTGGCCAGCGACGCGGCGCGCTGGGTGACCGGCCAGAATGTCGGCGCGGGCGGTGGCGTTTTCTGATCCCTGCATCTCCAACAATCCAACGGCGATTTCGAAACGGGGAAGACGATGAAAGCTTTGACGCGCCTTGCTCTTTACGCTGCCGTAGCAGTTGCTCCCGATATGGGTGGCCGCGCTGCAGCAACCGAGCTCTCGAACGCAGAACTGCAAAGGCTTGTCGACGAACGTACCTTGATACGCATTGTCGACCAGATCGACCGCGCCGTCGATGCGCAGGATTGGAAGCGGGCGCGTGGTTATTTTGCCGATCGCGTGCGGGTCGACTTCAGCTCGCTCAGCGGCCAGCCAGAAACCACGATCCCGGCTGATGATCTGATCGCCGGCTGGGCCGGGAATCTGAAAGGCGGCAAGACCAGCCTGCATCTGCGCACCAACCATGATGTCGCCATCGATGGCGACCGCGCGATGGTGAAGTCGAATGGCTACGCCTGGAACCGCATGGAAGGCAATGGTGAGCCGCTGTGGGAAGTGTGGGGCACATATACCGCAGAGATGGTGCGTGGCAACGGAGGCTGGGAGGTCGACGTCTTCGCTTTCCACAAGACCCATGAGCGCGGCAATGAATGGGTGAAGATTACGCCAGGTTATTGAGCCTGCTGTTCATTTCCCCAAAACAGGACGGCCTGCGGACTTCAGGAGACTGCCATGACCATGACCTACTACACGCTCGGCAACAGCGGCCTGCGCGTCAGCCGTCTGGCGCTTGGCACCATGACCTTTGGCACCGAATGGGGATGGGGGGCCGACAAGGCTACGGCACGCGCAATGGTCGACGCCTATATTGAGGCTGGCGGTAATTTCCTCGACACCGCTGATCTTTACACCAGCGGGACTGCCGAAACCTGGCTCGGCGAATTCATCGCCGAGCGCAGCTTGCGCGATCGGGTGGTGATTGCCAGCAAATTCACGCTCAATATGGATCCCGGTAACCCGAACGGCGGCGGCAATGGCCGCAAGAACATCATGCGTGCGGTTGAAGCCTCGCTCAAACGGCTGGGAACCGGTTATCTCGACCTCTATCTGCTGCACGTCTGGGATCAGCTGACGCCGGTTGAGGAGGTGATGCGCACGCTGGACGATCTGGTGCGCTCGGGCAAGGTCCGACATGTCGGCCTTTCCGATGTGCCGGCCTGGTATGCCAGCCGCGCGCAGGTGATCGCGGAGTTTCGCGGCTATGAACCGATTTCGACGCTCCAGTTGGAGTATTCGCTGGTCGAGCGCAATATCGAGCATGAATTCATACCCTTCGGCATCCGCCACGGTGCTGGCGTCACGGTATGGGGACCGCTCGGCAACGGCTTGCTCAGCGGCAAATACCGCCCCAATGCGGAGGGCGGCGAGGGCCGGCTCGAGGTGATGCGCGGCACCAATCATCCGACCTTCCAGAAGTTCAGCGAACGCAATTGGACAATTGTCGCTGAACTGGAAAAAGTTGCCGTCGCCATCGGTCGCAGCATGGCGCAAGTGGCGTTGAACTGGACGGCAACCCAGCCCGGTATCGCCTCGGTGATCCTGGGTGCCACCAAACTGGAGCAGATCAAGGACAATCTCGGGGCGCTGGATTTTGCCATTCCGGACGAATTGCGCGCTCGCCTGGATGCAGTCAGCCGTCCAGCTGTGCCGTTCCCGTATTCTTATTTCGGGCCGGAAATCCAGACGCGGGTAACCGGAGGGCTGGCGACCGGCGACAAGCCGGCCGGCTACACGCGGTCGGTACTGGTCGAGGGCGATCCGGTGAATGTCGCCGGCAAGTAATCGCGCTTGCTGCTCGATACGGACTTTGGATTAGGACAAGGGCGCGGCGTGACATGGCCGCGCCCTTCGTGTATCGGGGGCAGCACATCGCCAATCTGTACGGGACAGCGCCGGCTTCGCCCAGGACCATCCCGCGACACGACCTCAGGGGACCCAATGACAACCAAACCGCTCTACCGACGTGTCCTGTTGAAAGCGTCGGGCGAGGCGCTGATGGGCGAGCAGCATTTCGGCATCGACGTTTCGGTGGTTGACCGCATCGCGTCCGATATTGCCGAGGCGAGGGCGCTCGGTGTCGAAGTCGGCGTGGTCATCGGCGGCGGTAACATCTTCCGCGGCGTGGCTGTCGCATCCAAGGGCGGTGACCGGGTGACCGGCGACCACATGGGAATGCTTGCCACGATCATCAATTCGCTCGCGTTGCGGACCTCGCTCAACAAGATCGGCGTCGATGCGGTGGTGCTTTCGGCAATCGCCATGCCGGAACTTTGCGAGAGCTTCTCGCAACGTCAGGCAACCGCCTACATGAATCAGGGCAAGGTGGTGATTTTTGCCGGTGGCACCGGCAATCCGTTCTTCACCACCGATTCGGCAGCGGCCCTACGCGCGGCCGAAATCGGCGCGGATGCGTTGTTCAAGGGCACACAGGTGGACGGTGTCTACTCCGCCGACCCCAAGAAGGACCCGGCTGCAACCCGTTTCGACCGCATCACCCACGCCGAAGTCATCAATAAGGGCCTTTCCATCATGGATACGGCCGCAATTGCGCTTGCGCGAGAAAATAACATTCCGATAATCGTCTATTCGATCCACGAAAAGGGCGGTTTCGGCGAGATATTGAAGGGCGGCGGCCATTGCACGGTGGTAGCCGACAATTGAAAACAGGGCCCAGCCCTGATGCAAGTGGCCCGGACAGCGGGCCGGGGAGACGACAATGAGTGGCGATTACAACGATCTGAAGCGGCGCATGGATGGGGCAATCGCCGCCTTCAAGCAGGACCTTGCTTCGTTGCGCACGGGGCGCGCGTCCTCCAATCTGCTCGATGCCGTGCACGTCCAGGCCTATGGCTCGGCGATGCCCATCAATCAGGTCGCAACTGTTTCGGTGCCTGAGCCGCGCATGATCTCGGTGTCCGTGTGGGACAAATCGATGGTAGGCGCTGTCGACCGCGCCATCCGCGAAGCCAATCTTGGTTTCAATCCGATCGTCGATGGCACCAATTTGCGCATTCCGCTGCCCGAGCTCAATGAACAGCGCCGCAAGGAATTGGTCAAGATTTCGCATGGCTACGCCGAAAACGCCCGCGTTGCTGCTCGGCACGTGCGCCGCGACGGCATGGATTATCTGAAGAAGGCGGAAAAGGACGGCGATATCAGCGAGGATGATCATCGCAAGGAGTCCGACCGCGTGCAGAAGCTGACCGACGAGACGATCACCGCCATTGATCGGATGCTTTCCGAAAAGGAAGCAGAGATCATGCAGGTTTAGGCTCGGCCACAGCCGACGCGAAAGCAGAACCATGGCAACGCCCGCGCATGTCGCAATCATCATGGATGGGAATGGACGCTGGGCCAAGGCGCGCGGTCTTCCGCGCGTCGCCGGTCATCGTGCCGGCGTGGAGGCCGTGCGTCGCACTGTGAAGGCGGCTCCCGATCTCGGTATTTCGTATATTACCCTTTATGCCTTCTCTTCCGAGAACTGGTCGCGGCCAAAATCCGAGGTTTCGGATCTGATGGGGCTGCTGAAACTGTTCATCCGCCGGGATCTCGCGGAGCTGCATCAGAATGGCGTCCGGGTCAGGATCGTTGGCGATCGTGCCAGCCTGCAACCAGACATCCGCAATCTGCTCCTGGAGGCGGAGACGCTCACCGCGGGCAATTCGAAGCTGACGCTGCTGATTGCTTTCAATTACGGCAGCCGCGACGAGATCGTGCGTACGGCGCGCAAATTGGCGGCGGCCGCTGTGCGTGGCGAGATCGCGCCTGAGGAGATCGACGCCGATAGTTTTGCTGCACATCTGGATACGGCAGACATACCTGATCCGGAATTGCTCATCCGCACCAGTGGTGAAATGCGGCTCTCAAACTTCCTGCTGTGGCAGGCCGCTTACAGCGAGCTTGTTTTCCTCCCCTGCTACTGGCCGGATTTCAGTCGTGAACATCTGGCCGATGCCATTCGCGACTTCGGCGGACGCGAGCGCCGCTTCGGTGGTCTTGCTGCGCAAGACGTCGCCTCATGAGTGCTGGGTTCAGCAATCTCCAAATTCGGGTCATTTCCGCGGTCGTTCTCGGCGTTGCCGTTCTGTCGTTGACCTGGTTCGGTGCCTTGCCGTTCCGGCTTCTTGCAGCATTGATCGCCGGTGCGATTTTTTATGAATGGAGTCGGATGGCTCGCGACAGTGGCGCAAGCCATCTCGGCGTTCTTCCGCAAGTTTTGATGCTGGTCTTTATCGGCGTGCTTGTTGCAGGGTTGTCGGCTTTGACGACGGCCGCCGTCCTGGCGTTGTCGGTCGCCATCGTTGCTATCGGCGTCGCGATGCGCGGAGCGGGACAATGGGATGCCGCGGGTCTCGCCTATGCCGGCCTTTCCGGTTTTGCGCTGGCGTTCCTGCGCGATGCCGACAGGTCGGGCCTCGCCGCCATGCTTTTCCTGTTCGCGGTGGTCTGGGCAACCGACATCTTTGCCTATTTCGTCGGAAAAGCTATCGGCGGGCCAAAGCTCGCGCCGGCGATTTCGCCCGGCAAGACGCGCAGCGGTGCGTTGGGCGGTGCCGTTTTCGGTATTGCCGCGGGGGGGCTGGTCGTGACCGTGCTCGGCCTGCCCAACCTTGCTCTGCTCGCATTCGTTGCGCTGGTGCTGTCAATTGTCGCACAGGCAGGTGATCTGTTCGAATCCTGGGTCAAACGCCGGCATGGAGCCAAGGATTCCAGCGCGATCATTCCGGGACATGGCGGTGTCATGGATCGGGTCGACGGGCTTGTGGCGGCAGCCGCGGCCCTGTACCTGATTGGTTGGATGACCGGGTCGGCCGATCATCCGGCGCAGGGGCTGTTTCCGGTCTGAAATTCGACGTGCACCGTGGTGGGTGCCACGGATTTGCCTGGATTGATGTCACATTTGCTGTGCGAAACCATAGGCCGGGACATTGAGGACGTGAATTGAACGAAATTCTTCCCGCGCTGTTGAGTACCCAGGGTTTCGTGCTCGGCACGCTGGTGCCCTTCCTGTTTGTATTGACCGTTGTCGTGTTCGTGCATGAGATGGGCCACTATCTTGTCGGCCGTTGGTGCGGCATCGGCGTGCGCGCGTTTTCTATCGGTTTCGGTCCGGAACTGATCGGTTTCACTGACCGTGGCGGCACCCGCTGGAAACTCTGCGCCATCCCACTCGGTGGCTATGTGAAGTTTGTCGGCGACATGAGCGTCACTTCGAGCCAACCCGGCGAAGAGGAACTCGAGAAGCTCAGCGACAGTGAACGAAAGGTTGCCTTCCACACCCAGCCAGTCTGGAAACGCGCGGCCACCGTGTTTGCCGGTCCGCTATTCAATTTCCTTTTGACCATTGCGATTTTTGCCGTGCTGTTCATGACTTTCGGCCGTTCGGTGCTGGAGCCAGCTGTGGCAGAAGTTCGCCCCGGCAGTCCTGCCGCAGAGGCTGGTATTCTGCCGGGCGACCGTTTCGTCAGCATCGACGGTGCGAAAGTCGAGAGTTTTGCCGATGTTCAGCGTCTCGTCTCGGGCCGGGCAGGTGATGCGATCACCTTCGTCATGCTGCGCGACGGCAAGGACATCAGCGTAGTGGCCACGCCGCAACTGTTCGAGCAGGAAGATGCGCTTGGCAACAAGGTCAAGATCGCGGTGATCGGCGTGACCACCAACAAAGAGGTGGGCCAGCCCAGGCATGTCACCTATTCGCCTGGTGGCGCACTCGTAGCCGCAGTGGAGGCGACGGGCCAGATCATCGAGCGCACCGGCCTCTTCATGAAGCGTTTCGCGGTTGGGCGTGAGGACAAATGCCAGTTGGGTGGGCCTGTGAAAATCGCCGGCATGGCCGGTCAGGCTGCCAAACTCGGTTTTGAGTGGCTAGTGCAACTTGCCGCATTGCTGTCTGTCGGGATAGGGATACTCAATCTTCTGCCGATTCCGCCACTGGACGGCGGCCATCTTCTCTTCTACGGGATCGAGGCTGTCATCCGGCGGCCGGTATCGGAGCGGATGATGGAGGCGGTTTATAGGACGGGAATGATTCTCGTTTTGGGATTCATGGGTTTCGTGTTCTGGAACGATTTGTTTGGATGCTGAAATCATGAAGGAATTCGGTTCGTGGGGCGGCTTTGTTGAGGCGCCGTTTACCATGAGCGGGGATATGAGTGACGCGAAAGCCACGCTGGGAACGTAAGTAAATACAAATTAACCAGAAGCCTTGCGTGTAGGGAAAATCCGGTTAATACGGTACGGGAAAATGACCGCGACGTCCGGTTTTCTCGCCGTGGGGACTACGAGAAAAAGGTTTTATAGCCCGATGAAGGCAGCATCCAAGTTTCTGAGCGCCGCGTCCGCGGCGGCTTTATCAGCCGCCCTGGTTGTTCCAGGTTCGCTCGCTGTTCAGTTTGTATCGGTGTCTGCTGCCCATGCGGCCGTGGTGAGCCGTATCGATGTGAACGGCAACACGCGCGTCGATGCCGAGACCATCCGCAACTACGTCAAGATCAAGCCCGGCAAGGCGTTCTCGAACGCTGACATCGATGAAGCCGTGAAGGCGCTGTTCGGAACAGGCCTGTTCTCGGATGTCCGCATCAATCAGTCCGGCTCGGCTCTGGTCATCAGTGTGTCGGAATACCAGGTCGTCAATCAGGTCATCTTCCAAGGCAACAAGAAGATCAAAGACGCCCAGCTTTCGATGGCGGTGCAGCTGAAGCCGCGCTCGTCCTATTCGCAAGCTGCCGTTGACGCCGACATCGAGGCGATCAAGGAAGCCTATCGTCGTATTGGTCGCGACGATGCAGCGGTTACCAGTCAGATCATGGATCTGGGCGAGAACCGCGTGAATGTCGTCTATAATGTCAACGAAGGCGAACGCACCAAGATCGTCGCCATTAATTTCGTGGGCAACAAGGCTTTCGGCAGCCGTCGCCTGAGCGACGTCATCGGTACGAAGAAGTCGAGCTGGTTGTCGTTCATTCTGCGCGACGACGTGTTCGATCCGGACAAGTTGAAGGCCGACGAAGAGCTGCTGCGTCGTTTCTACTTCAACCGCGGTTATGCCGACTTCCAGGTCGTGTCCGCCACAGGTGAACTCGACAGCACCAACAACCAGTACAACGTCACGATCACGGTGGACGAGGGAGAGCGCTACGATTTCGGCGACATCAGCGTCGATAGCTCGATCCCGGAAATTGACGCGCAGGCGCTGCAGTCCGTGGTCCAGACCTCGAAGGGCGATACCTACAACGCCAAGAAGGTTGAAGATTCGATCATCGCGCTGACCGAGAGGGTCGCGGGCCAGGGTTATGCCTTCGCCCAGGTGACGCCGCGCGGTGACCGTAATTTCGAAAACAAGACCATCTCCGTAACTTATACGATCGACCAGGGCGCCAAAGCCTATATCGAGCGTATCGAAATCCGCGGCAACGTCCGCACGCGTGACTACGTGATTCGTCGCGAGTTCGACCTCAGCGAAGGTGATGCCTTCAATCAGGTGCTGGTGCAGCGTGCGAAGAAGCGTCTCGAAGCGCTTGATTATTTTGAGAAGGTCGACATCTCGACCCAGCCTGGTGCTGAGCCCGATCAGGTTGTGCTGGTCGTTGACCTCGTCGAGAAGTCGACCGGTGATTTCTCGGTTGGCGCCGGTTACTCGACCGGTGGCGAAACGCCTGGCCCGTCGGTCATGGGTTCGATCACCGAGCGTAACTTCCTTGGCCGCGGCCAATTCATCAAGCTGTCCGCCGGCGGTGGCAGAAAGTCGCGCGACTACAGCGTTTCTTTCACCGAACCGTATTTCCTCGGCCGCCGTATCGCGGCTGGCTTCGACATCTACCGCTCGACACGCGAATACGATGCGTACGACTCGGAAACGACCGGCGCGACGATCCGCTTTGGCCTGCCGATCACGCAGAACCTGACGACGCAGCTCGCCTACAACATCTCGCAAGAGAAGTATAAGTACGACAAGGGTTGCTACGATGCCGCCGGCGTCTTCAATCCGCTGCTCTGTAACGTCTCGCAGGCCATCCAGAACGCGATCACCGATCCGGTAACGGGTAACCTTCGCGGAGCGTGGATCAAGTCCTCGGTCAGCGGCTCGCTGGTTTACAACACCATCGACGACATGAAGAACCCGCACTATGGCATCTATGCCAATGGCGGTGTTGAAGTGGCTGGTCTTGGTGGTGACGCCAAGTTCGTCAAGCTGACGGCGCGGGCCTCGGTCTATCAGACGCTGTCAGAAGAGCTGGATATCGTCGGTCTGGTGTCGGGCGGTGCCGGTCACATCATGGGCTATGGCGACAAGGACCTCCGCGTATTCGACCTGTTCCAGAACAACGATCGCATGATCCGCGGTTTCGAGTTCAATGGTATCGGTCCGGCTGCGGCGCGGCCTGGTGGCGGCTATGACCATCTGGGCGGAACGACCTACTTCAATGCGTCGGCCGAAGCCCAGTTCCCGCTACCGCTGGTTCCGGAAAGCCTTGGCCTGCGCGGCGCCGTCTTCGCAGATGCCGCAACGCTTTATGGCAACGACGTTTCTGGCGTCGACGGAACGACGACCGGTATGAAGCTGCGGGCCTCGGCGGGTATTGGTCTGATGTGGGCGTCGCCATTCGGTCCTCTGCGTATCGACTATGCGATCCCGTTGAAGAAGGAAGCCACGGACGACGTCCAGGAGTTCAACTTCGGCATATCGACCCGATTCTGATTTGCGAACCGTGGTGGCTTCCGGACGCTTCTGTCCGGAAGGCCAAGGTCTGATTTGGCTGGATACCGCTCAGGAATGACCGAACCGGTGTTTTTTGTGGCTTCGCGCCGGTTCACGGTGGCCGAGGTCGCGAATCTGACCGGTTCGGCTTTGCCCAACGAGGCATATGCCGAGACCGTCATCGAGACGATCGCGTCTGCCACCGACACCAACGACAAAGCTCTGGTTTTCGTGGACGGCAAGCGTAACGTCGCTCTCATGTCGACGTTGAACGCTGCTGCAGTGCTTTGCTCCGCAGATATTGCCGACAAGGCGCCGGCGGGTGTCGCGGTGCTGATCAATCCACGGCCGCAGCAGGCTTTCGCCATGGTTGGCCGGTTGTTGTATCCCGATGCTTCCATACCTGTCGCGCTGACTTCAGAAACCGGCGTTTCACGCCATGCCTTTGTCGACGATACTGCCCATGTTGAAGAGGGGGCCATCGTCGAGGCGGGTGCGGTGATCGGCGCCGGCGCATATGTCGGCAGTGGCACGGTCATCGCTCCCAATGCTGCTATCGGCCGCAACTGCCGCATCGGCCGCGATGGGTATGTTGGGCCGGGTGCCAGTGTCCAATATGCCCTTGTCGGCAATCGGGTCGTTATCCATGGCGGAGCTCGTATCGGGCAGGACGGTTTCGGCTTTGCGGGGGGGGCCAAGGGCCCGGAACGCATGCCGCAGATCGGCCGGGTCATCATTCAGGACGACGTCGAGATCGGCTCCAACACCACGGTGGACCGCGGCGCCATGGCCGATACCGTGATCGGCGAAGCAACGAAAATCGACAATCTCGTGCAGATTGCCCACAACGTGCGTATCGGCCGGGGGTGCATCATTGCCGGCCATTGCGGTCTCTCCGGTTCCGTGACATTAGGCGATTATGTCATGCTGGGTGGCCGCGTCGGCATTGCCGACCACATCACCGTGGGCGACAGGGTACAGGTGGCCGCGTCCTCCGGCTTGATGTATGACATTCCCGCGGGCGAGCGCTGGGCCGGCATGCCCGCGCAGCCGATGCGTGATTTCTTCCGGGAGCTCTCGGCGATCCGCGCATTTACGAAGCATTCCAAGGGGGACAAGAATGGCTGATACGGCCGGTTCGACGCTCGAAGTCGTCGATCTGATCGGGCTGATGAAAATCCTGCCCCATCGTTATCCATTCCTGATGATCGACCGCATCATCGATATCGATGGTGACAACTCCGCCACCGGCGTCAAGAATGTCACCGTCAACGAACCGCATTTCATGGGCCATTTTCCGGATCATCCGGTCATGCCGGGCGTGTTGATTCTGGAGGCGATGGCGCAGACTGCTGGTGCCATCTGCATCCGCGCCGCAGGCGCGGAAAAGCCGTCGCTGGTCTATCTCTTGACCATTGACGGTGCCAAGTTTCGCAAGCCCGTCGTTCCGGGCGATCAGTTGCTGATCCATGTGCGCAAGCTCAAGAAGCGCGGCAATCTTTTGAAGTTCGCTTGTGAGGGCAAGGTCGAAGGCGTGGTCGTTGCCGAGGCTGAAGTTCAGGCGATGATGGTCGAAAACGAACGACCATAAATTTCAGGTACGCATGACAACCGAGACCTTTATTCATCCAGCAGCCGTCGTTGAATCCGGCGCCCAGATCGGCGTCGGAGCCCGCATCGGTCCATTCTGCCACATCGAAGCGGATACAGTGGTTGGCGATAATGTCGAGCTGGTAAGCCATGTCTCCGTGCTTGGCGGCACGACCATCGGCGACGGCACCAAAGTATGGCCGATGACCGTGCTGGGCGGACCTCCGCAAAACACGAAGCACAAGGGTGGTCGCACGACGCTGGTTATCGGCACCAATTGCACCATTCGCGAAAACGTGACGATGCATCTCGGCACCGACAACAGCCGTGGCGAAACGACTATTGGTGACAATGGCAATTTCCTTGCCTACGCGCATATCGGGCATGACAGCGTGGTCGGCAAAAATGCAACCTTTGCCAATGGCGCCACGCTGGGCGGCCATTGCGAGATCGGAGACAATGTCTACATCGGTGGTCTGAGCGCGGTTCACCAGTTCGTGCGGGTCGGCGACAACGCCTTCCTGGCGGGTTGCTCGGCGTTCGTCGGCGACGTGATTCCTTTTGCCATTGCAGTCGGCAACCGCGCCAGCCTGCGAGGCCTGAACATCGTTGGTCTGAAGCGTTCCGGCTTGCCGCGCTCCGAGATCTACCTGCTGCGCAGGGCATACCGCATGATCTTTGACCGTTCCCGCACGGTTTCCGAGAACGTCGAGCTGGCCAGGGCTGAATTTTCTGCCTCACCGGCGGCGATGAAAATCATCGACTTCATGACCAGCCGCGGCAAGCGGCATTATGCTGTGCCGCCGCTGAAAGGCGGGGCCGATGACGACGACGACGACGACAGCTGAAGGCGCCGGCCGCCTTCAGCTTCCGCCAGGTGCCAGGGTCGGTATCATAGCCGGTGGCGGCAAGCTTCCGATCGATGTTGCAGATGGGCTCGACAAACAGGGCCACAAGCCGTTCGTCCTCATGGTCCAGGGCGAAGCTTTTCCAGAAAGCAAACTCGGACAATTCGAGCATCAATTGCTTCCGCTCGAAAATATCGGCTCTCTGCTCGGCATCCTAAAACGGCAGGGTATTACCCATGTCGTGCTCGCCGGGGAAATCAAACGACGGCCGCGGCTCGGCGCCATGCGCTTCAACTTCGGTCTCTTGGCCGTTGTTCCACTTGTGATTTCTGCCTTGGCGCGCGGCGATGACGGTCTCCTTAAAGTTGTCGTTCGCGGTCTCGAGACGCGCGGCTTCACCGTTGTTGGCGCGCATCAGATCGTTCCGAACCTGACCGCGAGCGAAGGGGCGATGACACGCGTTGCACCCTCCAAGGCCGACTGGAAGGATATCGATGCCGCCTATCGGGCTGCGATCGCCATTGGCGTGCTCGACATCGGCCAGGGTGCCGTGGCGATTGGTGGCCGCGGGATTGCGCTCGAAGGCATCGAGGGCACCGACGGTTTGCTGGCGCGCGTGAAGGAATTGCGCGGCCATGGCCGACTGGCCGGCAAGAAGGGCGGAGTGCTGGTCAAATGTGCCAAACCCGGCCAGGAACTCAGGGTCGATCTGCCTTCCATCGGCGTGCAGACTGTTGAAGGCGCACATGCCGCCGGTCTTGCCGGCATTGCGGTCGAAGCGGGGCGTTCGCTGATCCTGGACAGCGCCATGGTCGTTGCCAAGGCAGACGCGCTCGGCCTTTTCGTGGTTGGCCTGCCGCCGAAGGAGCGCACGCATGACGTCTGAACCGCTCAAGGTCGCCATTGTGGCGGGCGAGGAGTCGGGCGATCTGCTAGGCGCCGATCTGGTCACTGCGCTGAAGGCAAAGACCGGTCGCGAGATCCTGCTCGTCGGCCTTGGCGGCCGCCATCTCCAGGCCCTCGGCCTCAATCCACCTTTCGACGCCAGCGAAATCGCCTTGATGGGTGTGAGCGCAGTGCTTGCCGGCCTGCCGCGCCTGATCCGGCGTATCGGCCAGGTTGCGTCGCTGATTGCAGCCGAAAAGCCGGATTGCCTGATTACAATCGACAGCCCGGATTTTTCGCTGCGTGTGGCGAAAAAAGTACGAGCAGCCAATCCGAATATCCCGATCGTGCATTATGTCTGCCCGAGCGTGTGGGCCTGGCGGCCGGGCAGGGCGCCGGCGATGAAACACCACGTCGATCACATCCTCTGTATCCTGCCGTTCGAGGCGAAGGAATTGAAGCGCCTGGGCGGGCCGCAGGGGACCTATGTCGGCCACAGGCTGAGCCATGATGCCGACGTTTTGTGCGCCGCCGCCGCGCAAGCCGCGCCCCGCGACCTTGGCGATGACCGGGAAAAGACACTGTTGCTTTTGCCGGGCTCGCGACGGGGTGAGGTGAGGAAGCTTCTCGAACCATTCGGAGAGACCGTCGCGGTGCTTGCCGAACGCGGACACAGGATGCGTTTGCTTCTGCCAACTGTGCCGCATGTCGCGGAGTTCGTACGAACGACTGTTTCCTCCTGGCCTCGGCAACCGGAAATCATTCTGGACGCAACACGTAAATGGCAAGCCTTCGGCGAAGCTGACGCCGCGTTGATTGCGTCCGGTACCGTGTCGCTGGAATTGGCATTGTCTGGGGTTCCAATGGTGTCCACCTACAAGCTGGATCCAGTAGCCAGGCTCCTTCAGAAGCTCATCACCGCTTGGTCGGCACTGTTGCCAAATCTGATCGCCGACCGCGCGCTGGTGACCGAATTCTACGACATCTACGTGCGGCCGCAGAACCTTGCCCGCCAGATCGAAGCCTTGTGGTCGGACAGCGGTCTGCGTACCTGGCAAAAGGACGGATTTGGTGAGGTACGCCGTCGTATGGCGACGGACCGTCCAGCGGGTGAACTCGCCGCCGAGGTGGTCCTGGCCGAAATTGGCAAGCGCCGCTAGGGCGTTTCCGTTTTCACGGAAACGCGGAAACGCTCCAACTTTTTTGTTTTTACGCAATTCCGGACGGAAAACCGTTACACACTTTTCCTGGAATTGTTCTAGCCCGCCGAATTTGTCCGTTTAGCTCCCGGAATCGGATTGAACGGCAGCGGGCTTGTTCTTCCAATCCCCTGTTGTGTTCCACCAGCGATTGGGATTCTTGCTGTCATCCAGGCCCTTCGATCTGCTGGTGAGGATCGTCTGGAGGCGGATCACGGGCTCCTGGTAGCTATGGGTGTGGAAGATCGCCTCGACCACTCTCCCGGCCAGTTCCTGATCCTCAGGCATTTCAAAGAACACGTCGACGACACCCGGTCGTTTGCGCAGCTCTGTTTCCGGCCCTGCTGCCGCGCCTTGCAGCGGACGATAGCGCTCTACTCCCGCTGCGGACTGATAGGAATTGTTGTCATATTTACCCAGGGCCAGCGGGACGATCGTCGTGACTGCTATCATAATGCGGTCGACGTCTTCGGTCGGCGCTTGAAACGTCACCAACAGCTTGGGTTGTAAAGTGACGGGCCGGGTTTCGAATGCGCTCAACATCTCGGCTTGCTCCATGAACGAAGAAACAGCCTGAGACTAACTGCGCCATCCTGACAGGCTAGAGTCAGGATGGCTCATCCCATGAAAGAAAACAGCCGGCCTTTCGGGCCGGCTGTTGATTCAAGATCGGCATTCGAATTCGGTCATTTGTTCTTGCCAAGCACGGCATCGACGCTCCACGGGCCGGGACCGGCCGCAGCGATGTAGAGGAAGGCGAAGCAGAACAGCATCGCGGCCTCTCCGCCGTTGAGCGCGGGGAAGAAATTCTCAGGCGCATGGGCAATGAAATAGGCAAAGGCCATCAGGCCGGAAAGGATGAAAGCCACCGGGCGAGAGAACAGGCCGATGACAAGAAGGATGCCGCCGACGATCTCCAGCACCGCAGCCGTCGTGGTCATGCCGTTCAGCGGGTAGGGGAATGGAGCCGGCCAGCCGAGCAGTTTCATGGTGCCGTGCGTCAAGAACGTGCCTGCAGTGAGAATGCGCAGGATGCTCAACAAATGCGGCGCCCACGGCCGCAAGAAACCAAATTGCATAATATCCCTCAATGTCTTGGTTGAATGTGTTCGGTCGATCAATGCAGCGTTTGCCGCCGAACCGCACGTAGCGGGGATTTGTGGCATTAACCACCGGCGCCTGGTCACATGACAGCAACCTCAAATCAACTGTTGTTGAGCCTGTCGTGATGTCGGTTCCCTATCGAAGGGCGTGAGGTGTAGTCGCAGCCGGCCTTTTTGGCCTCCCGGCAAACGAAAACCGCCCCTGATGCGATCGCATCAGGGGCGGCCAACAATCAGCAGGAACGTGAACGATCAGCGCTTGGCGATGGGCACATAGTCGCGCTCGGGTGCGCCGGTATAAAGCTGGCGTGGACGCCCGATCTTCTGATGCGGATCCTCGATCATCTCCTTCCACTGTGCGATCCAGCCGACGGTGCGCGCGACCGCGAACAGCACTGTGAACATGGTGGTCGGGAAGCCGAGCGCCTTCAACGTGATGCCGGAATAGAAATCGATGTTCGGATAGAGCTTCTTCTCGATGAAATACTCATCGGTGAGCGCGATCCTTTCGAGCTCGATCGCCACGTCGAGCGTCGGATCGTCCTTAATGCCAAGTTCACCCAGCACTTCGTGCGTGGTCTTCTGCATGATCTTGGCGCGCGGATCGTAGTTCTTGTAGACGCGGTGGCCGAAGCCCATCAGCCGGAACGGGTCGTTCTTGTCCTTGGCGCGGGCGATGAATTCCGGAATGCGGTCGACACTGCCGATCTCGGACAGCATGTTGAGCGCCGCCTCGTTGGCGCCGCCATGCGCGGGCCCCCACAGGCAGGCGATGCCGGCAGCGATACAAGCGAAGGGATTGGCGCCCGAGGAGCCGGCCAGGCGCACCGTCGAAGTCGAGGCGTTCTGCTCATGGTCGGCGTGCAGGATGAAGATGCGCTCCATCGCGCGCGCCAGCACCGGATTGACCTTGTACTCCTCGCAAGGCACAGCAAAGCACATATGCAGGAAGTTGGCGGCAAAGTTCAGCTCGTTCTTCGGGTAAACGAAGGGCTGGCCGATGTGGTATTTGTAGGCCATCGCCGCGATCGTCGGCATCTTGGCGATCAGGCGCACCGACGCGACCATGCGCTGGTACGGGTCGGAAATGTCGGTCGAGTCGTGATAGAAGGCCGACAGTGCGCCGACCACGCCGCACATGACCGCCATCGGGTGCGCGTCGCGGCGGAAGCCGGTGAAGAACCGGGTCATCTGTTCATGCACC
This sequence comes from Mesorhizobium loti, assembly GCF_002858745.1. GTDB lineage: Bacteria > Pseudomonadota > Alphaproteobacteria > Rhizobiales > Rhizobiaceae > Mesorhizobium > Mesorhizobium loti_F. The sequence goes on from NZ_PJRO01000006.1 coordinate 264,091, forward strand.
ATGGTGTGGCGCGTGACGCGGTAGTCGAAATCGTCCTTCTGCGCCTTGGTCGGCAGTTCGCCGTAGAGCAGCAGGTAGCAGACTTCCAGGAAATCGCCATGCTCCGCGAGCTGGTCGATCGGGTAACCGCGATGCAAGAGCACGCCAGCATCGCCATCGATGTAGGTGATTGCCGACTCGCAGCTCGCCGTCGACGTGAAGCCGGGATCGTAGGTGAAAGCGCCGGTGGTCGAATACAGCGCGCCGATGTCGATCACATCCGGACCAACCGAACCGCTTCGGACTTTGAACTCGTGCGTCTTGCCATCGAGCTCCAGTTTTGCCGTCTGTCCGGTCATCGCAAACTCCTTCTTGTTCCCTGGTCTGCAGGCCAAGACGATCCGCTACGCGGAACGCTCCAAGCCCTTGAAATGCACGAGATTACAGCCGCCGGGATAATTAGGGCTGATTGATCCGGCGGCAATGTTGCACCGCAAAAGAAACCTTTCAATGCTAAAGTTCTTGGACCAGAACTCCTAATCGATTTGATCCGCGATGCGAGCGAGACTTTCGTCACGGCCGAGCACCGCGAGCACATCAAAAACGCCTGGCGACGTGCTGCGGCCGGTCAATGCGGCGCGCAAAGGCTGCGCAACCTTGCCGAGTTTGACGCCTGCCGTTTCGGCATAGGCGCGCACGGCGGCTTCCGTGGCCGCGACAGTCCACTCGCCAAGTGCCTGGAAATGGCCAAGCACTGCCTTGAGAACGGCCTTGGCGTCGGCATCGAGCAGCGAGGCTGCCTTCTCATCCAGCTGCAACGGGCGCTGGGCGGCAATGAAATACAGGCTCTCCGCAAGCTCGACCAACGTCTTGGCGCGCTCCTTCAGGCCGGGCATCGCCTGCAGCACCTGGGCTTGCTTCTTCTCGTCCATCTGGGCGGCCAGCGCCTCGCCGTTCGGCAGGTAAGGCAATGTGCCGAAAAACACCTTGGTCAGTGCCGCATCATCCATGCCACGCATGTGGACGCCGTTCAGCGCCTCGAGTTTGGCGAAGTCAAAGCGAGCTGCACCCTTGTTGACGTCGACGATGTCGAACCACGACACCATCTGCTCGATCGACATGACCTCGTCATCGCCATGGCTCCAGCCGAGGCGGGAGAGATAGTTGAGCAGCGCCTCCGGCAGGTAACCCATGGCGCGATAGGCCTCAACGCCGAGCGCACCGTGGCGCTTCGACAGCTTGGCGCCATCGGCGCCATGGATCAGTGGGATATGCGCCATCTTCGGCACATCCCAGCCCATGGCGCGGTAGATCGCGGTCTGGCGCGCGGCATTGGTCAAATGGTCGTCGCCGCGAATGATGTGGGTGACGCCCATGTCGTGGTCGTCGACGACCACGGCGTGCATGTAGGTCGGCACGCCGTCTGAGCGCAGGATGATGAAATCGTCGAGATCCTTGTTGGGAAAGCGCACTTCGCCCTGCACGAGGTCGTTGACGACGGTCTCGCCCTCGCGCGGCACCTTGATGCGGATCGCACCGGCGGCACCCTTCGGCGCCTCGGAAACATCCCGGTCGCGCCAATGGCCGTTGTAGCGTGGCGGCAATCCCTGCGCGCGGGCGGCTTCACGCATAGCGTCCAGCTCGGCTGGCGTCTCATAAGCGTAGTAGGCCTTGCCCAACCGCACCAGCTCCTCGGCTACTTCCCGGTGTCGCGCGGCGCGCTGGAACTGCGAAATTGCCTCGCCGTCCCAGGTGAGGCCGAGCCAGGTCAACCCATCGAGAATGGCTGCAGTGGCGGCTTCGGTCGAACGTTCGCGATCGGTGTCTTCGATGCGCAGCAGCATCTTGCCATTGGTGTGCTGGGCATAAAGCCAATTGAACAGCGCAGTGCGCGCGCCGCCGATGTGCAGATAACCGGTGGGGGAGGGAGCGAAACGGGTTACGACCTGATCGGACATGAAACTCTCGGGAAGAAGCGCAGGCGCGCGGACTTTCGTTGTTTGGGCGTTCATGTAGCATAGGAGGTCAGGGGCGCAAGGGGCAGACCCGATGGCTGGGCCGGGCAGGGTTGGGCGAGGGGGCGTTGGTGTCGAACAAGGCATCAACGAGCGTCTTTTATTCGGCTCTCCAAAGGCTGAAGACAGCGAGGCTGCAGCCGCATTGCCGGACTCTTCGGCGCTTGCGGGGCCGTCGGCACTCGATGATTTGATCTCGGCGCGCCAGCGCCTTCGTTCCGACGCTCAAGCCGTGTTATCCGGTGACGCGTCACGGCTGGAGACCCATTGGCTACGCTTGCGAAAACTGGTCTCCGGAGACCGGCGCGGTCTGTTTGCCAAAGCGGTCGCTTTGGAACTCGACCGTGGCGTCGCCTTCCTGTTTGCGCCGGTTTTCCTTGCCGCTGGGGCGACTTTCTACTTCTCGCTCGATCAGGAGCCAGCCTTCTTCCAGCCGATTGCCTGTAGCCTCGTTCTTGCCTCCATCGCACTGCTTTCCCGCTCCCGCCTCGGCGTGAATCTCACGGCAATGGCTGGCCTTTTCTTTGTGCTCGGCATCCTCGCTGGCAAGATCGAAACGTGGCGCATGCCCGGCAACATGCTTGGTGCACAGGTTTCGACCAGGGTGACGGGCCGGGTCATTTCGGTCGAACCGATGGCGAGCGGCCGCACGAGACTGACACTCGACGTCATCGCCACCGAGCGGCCCAAGCTGCGTTATCAACCGGAACGCGTGCGCCTTTCGGCGCAGACGGTGCCGGCCGATATTCGTGCAGGATCGATCGTTTCCGGTTACGCCCGGCTTATGCCGCCGGCCGGCCCGGTGCGACCGGGTGGCTACGATTTTTCCTTTGAAAGCTATTTCGACGGTATCGGCGCGACCGGTTTTTTCATGGGCAAGCCAAAGCTTGCATCCCAAGCGGATGGTACAGCACCCTTGGCCACACGGCTGTCAGTCGCGGTCGAGACGGCGCGCGAGACGATTGCATATCGCATTCGCGCTTCGATTGGCGGACCAGAGGGCGAGATTGCGGCCGCACTGATCGTCGGCGTGCGCGCCGGCATCCCAGATTCCGTGAACGAAGCGATGCGGCGGACGGGCATCTACCACATCATCTCGATTTCCGGCCTGCACATGGCATTGGTGGCCGGAACAATGATGCTGCTGCTGCGTGGCGCATTCGGCCTGTTTCCCGACTTTTCGGCACGTCGGCCGGTCAAGAAATACGCTGCGTTCATGGCCCTTTGTTCGATTGCTGCTTATCTTGCAATCTCCGGTGTGGTGGTGGCTGCTGAGCGCAGCTTCATCATGCTGTCGGTGATGCTGATCGCGATATTGTTCGATCGGGCGGCACTGTCGATGCGCAATCTTGCAATCTCTGCGGTGATCGTGATCCTGACCGCGCCGCATGAAGTGGTTGGTCCGTCGTTCCAGATGTCGTTTGCAGCGACCGCGGCGCTGATCGGCGCCTACGCAGCTTGGTCTGAGAGGCGCGAAATGATGCCTGCGGCGCCGCCCCCTGCGCGCTCGTTCGCCGGTTTCCTTGCGCACAAGTCGCTGATCGCAGTCGGTGGCATGGCGGCGACCTCGATCATCGCCGGTCTGGCGACCACATTGTTCGCGGTGTGGCATTTCCAACGAGTGTCGCCCCTCAGCCTGTTTGCCAATCTGGCCGTCATGCCGGTGGTTTCGTTTATCATGCTGACTGCCATTTTCAGTGCGTTTGCCATGCCGTTTGGTGTTGACGGGCCGTTTCTCTACGCAATGGGCAAAGGGCTTACGGTGATGATGGCCATTGCCGAATGGATTTCGGCGCGTTCACCGGTTGACGGAGTTGGGCTCGTCTCGACGCAGTCGGTGCTTTTCGTCGCTGTCGCACTCGCCATCGGCGCGATGGCGACGACGTGGTTGCGCCTGCTGGCTGTGCCTTTCGCACTCGCCGGCCTGTTGACGATGGGCAGTGTCAAAACGCCCGACGTGCTGATCTCGGAGGATGCGCGTCTCGTCGCACTGCCGATCGGTGCTGACGAGATCGCGGTCAATCGAGCACGGCCCAATGTGTTCACGTTCGACAACTGGCGCCGGGCGCTGAACACAGAGAAAACGGTACCGCCGGAAGATGTCTCGGCTGAGCCTGGCATGACGATTGAAAATGTACTCGACATGCCGCCTGGCATGCCGTTCCTGTGCGCTCGGAGGCTATGTTTTGCCCGCCACCTGTCAGGTGCAGTCGTGGTGACGACTGCGAATGCCGATGCTGCGAAAGCAGCCTGCGGGGTCGCCGCCCTCATTGTCATCGACGATGCGACCGCACTCGACCCCTGCAACGACCCGGCAGTCGTGGTGGTTACCAAGCAGGATCTCGCCCGCATCGGGAGTGCTGCAGTTCGATTTGATGCCCTTGTTGATAAGCCGGCTAATATAATTTTTTCGCTCGATGGCGCAGAGCGACCTTGGCACACCCAACGCAACTTTACGCGTGAGGCAAGGGGATTGCCGCCTCGCTCGGAAAAAGCGTTCAAATCCAAGCCCCGGTCGACCAACTCAAACCGCCAAGCCGACTTTGATGCCGACCCTTCTTAAAGCTCGCCCCTGAGTCTGTAGTCGGCTAAGTTGATTGGAATACGTCTGCTCAATAGCGCCGGATCAATCCAACCAGTTTTCCCTGCACCTTGACCCGATCTGGGCCGAAGATGCGTGTTTCATAGGCCGGATTGGCAGCCTCCAGCGCGATCGAGGCACCCTTGCGGCGGAATCGCTTGAGTGTTGCCTCTTCCTCGTCAACGAGAGCGACAACGATCTCACCGGGATTGGCCGAATTGGCATTGCGGATGATGACCGTGTCACCGTCGAAGATACCGGCTTCGATCATAGAGTCGCCTTTGACTTCCAACGCGTAGTGCTCACCACCTGAGATCATATCCGGTGGCACTGAGATCGAATGCGTGCGGTGCTGAATGGCATCGATTGGCACGCCGGCCGCGATGCGGCCCATGACCGGGATGGAAACAGAAGCCGTGGCATCGTCGTCATTGCTCGGCGCCTGCAGGCGTTGTGGCTCCTTGAGTGCTGGACGCCCGAGGCTGCCCTGGATGACGGCGGGTGAAAACTTCCTGGCCGCGTTGAGACCGGGGGCGATCGAATCGGGTAGCCGCAGCACTTCCAGCGCACGCGCCCGGTTTGGCAGTCGGCGAATGAAACCGCGCTCTTCCAAAGCGGTAATGAGGCGGTGGATACCGGACTTGGAGGCAAGGTCGAGTGCTTCCTTCATCTCATCAAAGGACGGCGGAATCCCACTTTCTTTCAGCCGTTCATGGATGAAGAGCAAAAGCTCGTGTTGCTTGCGTGTCAGCATCGCCACCCTCCGTGGAACGGAACCGGAATCAGAAAAACAAACCCGGAACAAACACTATCTGTTCCATTTGTGTTCCGCAACCATTTAAAGTTTAATGAATTTGTTGACGCTTTGTTCAGCGTACGGGGGCGAGGCAGCAATCGTTTGTTCCGGGAGGTGCCAGCGTGGAATCTGCTGAGCCGCAGTTCTGCGTTTACTCGGCAAACAGATTCGCTGCCATGTAATCTACGAAGACCCGGACTTTGGGTGAGAGGTGGCGATTTGTCGGCCACAGGATCCGGAACGTCCCGGTTTGGCCGAGATGGTTTTCCAGCAATGACACCAGCTTGCCTTCGGCAAGCGCGGCCGACACCGCGAATGGCGGCAGGCACGTGATGCCGAAGGATCGCTCAGCGAGGTAGATCAGCGGTTCCAGCGTGCTTGCGACGGTGGTGACGGGAAGATCGAGCTTCAGTTCGCGCCCGTCGAGCATGAGGGGCCAGGGTTCGAACCTGCCCGAATTCGCATAGCGATGGTGGAGGCAGCGGTGCCGGAGCAAATCTTCAGGCACTTCGGGTCTGCCGTTTTCGCCAAGATATTTCGGTGCTGCAACGATTTTGTGCCGGAATGAGCCGAGCTTGCGGCTCATCAGGCGTGTGTCCCTGACGTCTCCCGTACGGACCACGGCATCGAAGCCTTCTTCAATGACGTCGACCAGGCGGTCGGTGAAGTCGAGATCGAGATTGATGTCCGGGTATCGTTCCATGAAGGCCGATATGGCAGGCATCAGCAACATACCGGCGAGTGGAAGGGAGACGCGAAGCTGCCCGCGCGGGCTCGCCTGTGATCTGGAAAGCTGGATCTGCGCCTGTTCGTACTCCGATTGGATGCGCCGGCAGGTATCGAGAAAGAAACTTCCTTCCTCTGTCAGTGCCATGCTGCGCGTGGAGCGATGGAAGAGCCGTGCGCCCATTTCGTTTTCGAGCCGCGCAATGGCCTTGCCGACGGCGGAGGCTGTAAGGCCGAGCCGATGTGCGGCACCGATGAAGCTTCCCGCTTCCGCAACCTGAACGAAGATGCCGAGCGTTCCGAGCTTATCCATGATGATTAAAGAATTTTCTTCCTGAGTGATGCGAATGGAGGCGTGTTTATCTGCTCTTTTGTCCTGAATATCCAGATGATGCCGCGGCAATTTCGTCGCGATCTTCACATGGAGACACTCATGAGCACGAAACCGATCGTTGGCTTTTCGGCATCCCCCCAGCCGACAACCTTCATCGTCAACGTCATTCATGCCCAACCTGGAAAGCAGGACGAGGCATTCGCCGTCATTCAAGACGTCGTGCATTACGTCGCCGAGCGTAAGGAAGGCTTTCTCTGGAGCACGCTCGCCAGGAGCAGCGACGGCCAAACCGTCGTCAATGTCGAGGCGATCGAGGACGCCGGCAATATCGAGGAATTCTTCTCCGATCCGGTGTTCCTGGAGAAATTCCGTAGGCTGGACACCGTCTCGAAAAGCGAGTTCCACACTTATACGGTCGATGACCTTGTCGTGCCCAAGCGCGTAGCGGATTGATCGCCTGTCAGGTCGTATTTGATGCGCCAATGGCCTTCTACGCAATTGGCGGGGAGAACTGCTCCGGGTCGATGTACCAATTCAGGAAGTTGGCTTCCTGAACGGGCGCAGTGCAAACCAGCCGGCGACGAGTACGGCCAGCATCATTACGACATTGTGGGTATATTTGGCGGATGGCTCCACCTTGCCGGTCAGCGGAAAATAGGTGAATGCGAGCATGCCTCTGCTCACAAGAAAAGCCAAGGCGATGGCAGCGGCATGGCTGGCATCCCAACCAGGCCGCAGCGCCTGACACCAGACGAGCACACCGACGAGCGCCGTGGCAATAACGTTGAAGGTGAAGCCGGTCCAGCTTTCGCCGAAGACATCGCTTGCCAATACGAGAGCCGGCGGGAGGGCTGCGGCGAAGACCTAAAGCGGACCGGGGGATACACGCCCCTTTTCCCGCTCCGGTTTCGGTCGAAAGTCCTCCCTATCAAGCAGCGCGGTGCCTAGATAGACTACGGCTGCAACCCCTATGCCCACAGGCCCCGGCCAAGGCCTGTGGGCACGATCAGGCCGCCACGATTCCGCAACTGCGATCGGCGCGCCGAAGCTGAAAATCACGTGGCCGACGATGAAGTTGAAGGCCTGATCTGCGCTGATGGAAAGCACGGGGATGAATGCCGCTTGCCGGGATTCGGCCCAGCCTTCGTACCCGGCATAGTCGTCACTGAAGAGGGACTGATCAATCAGACAAGCTTGAGTAATACCCTGCGCGAACGTCAGCAAGAACAGCGACGGCCAGCCCCATCCAATTCGACGGGCAACCTCGCGCGCGAGCAGTGCCGGGGCGCCGTAGAGTGCAGCAAAGAAAACCAATGCGAAGAGAACGGCGGCTATTTTCCCAGTGTTTTCAGCATATGCTGCCAGCAGTTCCGAGCCAACTGCGCACAATCCCGCCAGACACAGCACCTGGACTGCTCCGAGACAGTCTCGACGATGTCTGGAGGACGGAGGAATGACTTGAGGGATCATTCTGCTGTATCTCGTAATGTCGTTCGGCACAAAGTTGCCGCAACAAGACCTTAATTCATTAGGAACGGGCTGTAGACGTCCGCATTCTTCCTTTGGGCAATCGTGCTTGAAAGGAGAGAACGATGAAAACGCTTCTTCCGATGTATGCCGTTTGCGCAATGCTCACAGGCATTGGCGCCACCTACGCGCAGGATACCGTGGTGGTCCCCGCGGCACGGCCAAATGCGATCGTGATCCAGCCGGAACAGAAGACTGTCATCCGCGAGTATGTACACAAGAATCCGGTGGCTTCGATCAACGTGCTCGGCCTGGAGCTCAATCTGGGCTCGAAGGTACCGGAGACGGTGACGCTCTATGAAGTTCCCGATACACGATATCGCTACACCGTCATCGACGACAGAACGGTTCTCGTGGATCCGGAAACCCACGAAATCGTAGAAGTCCTGAATTGATGCGATAGCCGAGAGCCCTGGCAAAGACAGCCAGGGCTTTTGCTATCCGTCTTCTTTACCGAGAAAATTCAGGCTTGCGGATCAACGCAGCATCAACACCTTGCAGGTGGAACCGGCTTCGGCTGCAGGTGCGTGGGGAGGGCGAATGATCAGCCCGTTGGCCTCCGAGAGCGTACGGAGCATCGAGGAATCCTGCACGCCAAACGGGGTCGCCGTTGCCGTATCCCCGTTCTGTTCGATCCGGGCACGGATGTAATCCTGGCGGCGGTCGTTGGCTCCCATGTTTGTTGTGAGCCTCGCCTTACGGATGTCCTGGCTGAAAGGCCGCCCGCCGAGCCGCGCGAGCAATGGTTTTAGGAAAAGTTGCGAACAGACGAGGCTCGCTACCGGATTTCCCGGCAGCCCGATGCAGCGGATCGCACCCATGCGGCCGAACATCAGCGGTTTGCCGGGGCGCATCGCAAGCTTCCAGAAATCCAACGTCATGCCTTCGCCGGTCAGTACTTCATGGACAAGATCATGATCCCCGACAGAGGCGCCGCCCAGTGTAACGATGACGTTGGCGCCGGCTTCGACAGCCTGCCGCACCGCTGCAGCTATGGCGTCCTTGTGATCGGGAGCGATGCCAAGGTCCAGCGCATGCGCACCGACGGACTGGGCCGCCGCCGCCACGCCATAGGCATTTGACGAGATAATCTGGTCCGGTCCCGGTGTGCTGCCGGGCGGCAGCAGTTCGTCGCCTGTGGCGATGATGGCGACCACCGGCCGACGCACCACGGCAAGCGCCGGATGGTTGGCGGAAGCGGCGAGCGACAGTGCGGCCGCGTCGAGGACGCGGCCCTTCTTAAGCAAGACGTCGCCGGCATTGAAATCCAGGCCCTTGCGACGGACATTGCGTCCCTCGGATGAAGGTTCCTGAACCTCGATCGTGCCATCGCCTAGATCGCGCACGTTTTCCTGGATAACGATGGTGTCGGCTCCGGCAGGCAAGGGAGCTCCGGTGAAGACACGCACGGCCTGGCCGATGCCGACGGTTCCCTGGAACGCGCGACCGGCCGGCGCACTGCCGATCACCTTCAACGTCGTTGGCGTTGCAGCGACATCCGCGGCTTTTGCTGCATAGCCATCCATGGCGGAAGCATCGAAAGGCGGTTGTGTGCGCAGAGCCGCCAGCGGCGCCATCAGCACCCGGTCAAAGGCGTCCGCCAGCGCGACGGTCTCCGCACCGAGTGGCTCGGCGTCGCCCAACAGTCGCTGCAATGCTTCTTCGACTGGAACCAGCGACATCAGGCGCCTGCCTTGTAGTCGCCTGACTTTCCGCCGGTCTTTTCCACCAGCCTTATGCCGGAAATGGTCATGGCTCGGTCTACGGCCTTGGCCATGTCGTAGATGGTCAGGCAGGCGATCGACGCGGCGGTAAGCGCTTCCATCTCGACGCCGGTCTTTCCGGTGACGCGCGCAAGTGCCGTGACCTTCAGGCCGGGCAGTGCATGGTCCGGCTCGATATCGACAGAAACCTTGGTCAACAACAACGGGTGGCAGAGCGGGATCAGTTCATGCGCCTTCTTGGCCGCCATGATGCCTGCGATACGGGCGGTGCCCAGCACGTCGCCTTTCTTGGCGTTGCCGTCGAGGATCATGGCTAGCGTTTCAACCTGCATCGAAACTGAGCCTTCAGCTACCGCGGTGCGCACCGTTTCGGCTTTATCGCCGACATCGACCATGAGCGCCTCGCCCTGCGTACCGAGATGGGTGAGGGCGTTCGCGGACATCCTTAGACGGTCTCGGCTGTGGTATCGAGGCTGAGCAGCTCGCGTGTTGCTGCCGTCACATCGGCCTGCCGCATCAGGCTTTCTCCGACGAGGAAAGTGCCGATGCCGCTCTTTTCCATGCGGCGGCAGTCGTCATGGGTGAAGATGCCACTTTCGCTGACCAGCAGGCGATCGGCTGGCACCATTACTGCCAATCGTTCGGAGGTTTCAAGGCTGGTCTCGAACGTGCGCAAGTTGCGGTTGTTGATGCCAAGGAGGCGCGACTTGAGTTTCAAGGCGCGCTGCGTTTCCTCTTCGTCGTGGACCTCGACCAACGCGTCCATGCCGAGCGAAAAGGCGGTGTCTTCAAGCTCTGCGGCCAGTTGGTCGTCGACACTTGCCATGATGATGAGGATGGCGTCGGCGCCCCAGGCGCGCGCCTCGTAGACCTGATAAGGATCGAACAGGAAATCCTTGCGCAAGGCCGGCAAAGCGACCGCCTTGCGGGCTGCAGTAAGGAACTCCGGCGCCCCCTGGAAGGATGGTGAATCGGTCAGCACCGACAAGCAGGCGGCACCACCGGCCTGATAGGCCTGTGCCAGCGAGGGTGGGTTGAAATCTGCGCGAATCAGCCCCTTGGACGGGCTTGCCTTCTTGATCTCCGCGATCAGCGCAAAGGCGCCAGCGGCACGCTTGGCTTCGAGCGCCGCCAAGAAGCCGCGCGGACGGTCAGCATCGGCGGCGCGTGCCTTGATCTCGGCGAGTGGCAATTGTGCCTTGGCAGCGGCGATCTCTTCGCGCTTGTAGGCTTCGATCTTGCGCAGGATATCGGCCATTGTCTTGGATCCTGATCCTACTCGTTGGAAACCTTGACCAGCGTTTCCAGCACCGCCCTGGCCTTCCCCGTATCGATGGATGCTGCGGCTTGTCTCACGCCATCTTCCAACGTCGCGGCCTTGCCAGCCACAACGAGGCCTGCGCCGGCATTCATCAGCACTGTATCACGATAGGCACCCGGCGCGCCGGAAAGAAGCTTGCGCAATGCCTGGGCATTGTAGTTGGCATCGCCACCGCGCAGGTCCTTTTTGGTGTGACGTTTCAGCCCGACCATCTCCGGCGTCAGTTTGAAGGTGCGGATTGCGCCACCAACCAATTCCGCCACGTCCGTCTCGCCGGTTGTGGTGATCTCGTCATAGCCGTCGCCATGTGCCACCCAGGCATGGTCGGCGCCCAGTGCCTTCAGCGCTTCCGCCACCGGAACGATCCATTCCGGCGCGAAGACACCGACCATCTGGCGGTCGACGCCGGCCGGATTGGAGAGGGGCCCAAGCAGGTTGAAGATCGTGCGGGTACCAAGCTCGCCGCGCACTGGTCCGACATGTTTCATGGCCGGATGATGCGACGGTGCGAACATGAAGCCCACACCGGCCTTGGCTATGCAGTCGCCGATCGCTTCGGGCGTCAGATCGATCTTGATGCCGAGCCCGATCAGGACGTCGGCCGAGCCGGTCTGCGAGGACAGGCCGCGATTGCCATGCTTTGCCACCGGCACGCCTGCGCCCGCGATGACAAAGGCGGATGCCGTCGAAATGTTCAGCGAATGCGAGCCGTCGCCGCCGGTACCGACGATGTCGACCGCGCCGGCAGGAGCCTCTACACGCAGCATCTTGTCGCGCATGGTCGCCACCGCGCCAGAAATCTCGCTGACGGCTTCGCCGCGTACCCGCAATGCCATCAGGAAGCCACCGATCTGGCCGGGTGTGGCGTCACCCGACATGATGATGTCGAAGGCCTCGCGCGCTTCGTCGAAGGAGAGCGTGTTGCCGGCCGCGACCTTCGCGATATGAGGCTTCAGCGCGCTCATTGGATCTGCTGGGCCTGCTCGATCGCCACCTGATCGACCTTGACGCTGAATTGCAACTGCAATTGTGCAACCAGTTCTTCCAGCAGGTCGTCGGACATGCCGGATGCGAAGGACTTCTTCACATCGTCGGGAACTGCCGAGGCATCGGCGCCAGCCGGTTCGAACACTTCAGCAACCTTGAACAGGATCTTTGCGGTGCCTGTCGGGGCCGAGACGACGCCAGAACCGCCTTCGGCGACAGCAAAGGCCGCCGCCGTGCCTTCCTTGCCGAAATCAGCGTCGTCAGCCTCGCGCTTGAGGCCGCGCTTGGTCTGCTTTTCAAGCTTGAGTTCGCCGGCGACGGTGTCGAGGGTGGCTCCTGCCTTGACGCGCTTCTCAAGTTCCTCGGCCTTGGCGGCAAGCCGCTTCTCGGCCTCGGCCTCGGTCCAGTCGGCGACCACTTTCTGGCGCACCTCGTCCAGTGTGCGGTCACGGGCAGGGGTGATGCCGTTCAGTTCATAAAAGACATAGCCATTGTCAGCTGTGGTCAGGCCTTCATTCTCGATGCCCTGTTCGGCGTCGAAGACGGCGCGGATGAGCGATACCGATTCCGGCAGGCCGGTGACGACCGTGCCGTCAGGGCGCTGGCCAGTGCGGTCGATGGCCTCGATAGGGATCACCTTGAGTTTCAGCTTTTCGGCGCTTTCCTGCATGGTCGAGCCGCCAGCGCGGGCGTCTTCATAAGAGTCATGCGTGTCGAGCAGGATGCGGCTTGCTTCGTTGACAGCCAGTTCCTTGCGGATCTGTTCGGTTACTTCGGTGGCCGGCTTCACCACTTCCGGCTTGATCTCAGTGACACGAAGCAGCACCGGGCCGAAAGCGCCCTTGACGACTGGACTCACCTCGTTGGCCTTGAGGGCAAATGCAGCTTCCGCGACGGCCTTGTCGGCTATCTTGTCCTTGGCCAGCGTGCCGAGCAGTGTGTCGGCCTGGTTCTTGCCTTCAGCTGTCACCAGCTTGTCGAAGGTCGCGCCGCTCCGCAGCGAATCGAACGCAGCGGTTGCTGCTTCCGGCGACTTGAAGACGAGCTGTTCGATGGTGCGTGTTTCAGGCGTCGTGTAGCGGGCCTTGTTCTTCTCGTAGTCGTCCTTGATCTGCTGCTCGGTTACCGCCGAGAGATCCATGATGTCTTCCGGCTCAAGGCGGACATAGGAGAACTTGCGGTATTCAGGGGCGGCATATTTCTTCTTGTTGGCTTCGAAATAGCTCGTCAGGTCGCTGTCAGACGGCGCCGGGATCGGCTCGACCTGGGACTTCGGCAAAACCAGATAGTCGATGGTGCGGTCCTCGCCTCGGTAGAGCGCAACCGCCTTGAGGAATGTATCCGGCGCCTTCATGCCGTCGGATACGGCTTCGACGATCTGCTGGCGCGTCGCCACCTGCACACGGTTCTTCAGGTAGTCTTCCGGGCGCATGCCGATCTGGCGCAGCACGTAGTCGAAGAGGCGGCGGTCGAACTGGCCGTTTCCGCCCTTGAAGGCGGGGTCTTCGCGGGTGAGTTCGGCGACACGGTCCTCGGAGAGACCGAGGCCAAGCTTGCGGGCCTGCTCGTCCAGCACGGCACCGGAAACCAGCTGAACCAGCACGCGGTTGTCGATGCCGAGCGCCTTGGCCTGCTCTCGCGTCAGTCGCTGGCCGAACTGCTGCGACATGACGTTGAGTTCGCGATCAAAGGCAAGTCGGTATTCGGTGACCGAGACGGAGGTGCCGCCGGTATTCAGCACGCTATGGTGCCCCGCGATCGTGCCCATCATGCGGCTGGAAATACCCCAGACGGCGAAGCTGATCACCAAGAGGGAGAGCAGGGCTTTCGCGACCCAGGTTCCCGCCGCGCTTCGCAATGTAGAGAGCATGATGTTGTCCGTATTGAAGTAAGCCAAGCGCAATAGCGTCCTTCAAGCCTACTGTCGATTGCTTTGTGGCCTGTTTTTGATAGGGAAGGCTCGGACAGAACGATCGGAGAACCGCAGAATGACGCCAGGTATACGTCCCCTCGTGGCAGGCAACTGGAAGATGAACGGGACCGGCGCCGCGCTTGGCGAACTGCGTGCGATCGGCCATGGTTTCATGAGCGGCCTCGACGCGGAAACCGATGCGCTTATCTGTGTCCCGTCGACCCTGTTGTCGCGCGCTTCCGAAACGGTCGCTGGCACTCCGGTCAAGGTTGGCGGCGAGGATTGCCACGCCAATGAGAATGGTGCGCATACCGGTGACATTTCGGCTGAGATGTTGAAGGACGCCGGCGCCAGTCATGTTATCGTCGGTCATTCCGAACGTCGCACCGACCATGGTGAGGATGATGCGACGGTCCATGCCAAGGCGGAAGCCGCCTGGCGCGCAGGTATCGTCGCTATCATCTGCATCGGCGAGACCAGGGAGCAGCGCGAACAGGGCGCTACACTCGACGTGCTGTCGCGCCAGATCGCCGGCTCGGTGCCGGCAAGTGCCACGGCTGTCAACGCTGTCCTGGCCTACGAGCCGGTCTGGGCGATCGGTACGGGATTGACGCCGACGGTCGCCGATGTGGGGCAAGCGCACGCCCACATCCGCACCAAACTCGCCGAAAAACTCGGGGCAACCGAGGCGGGGAGGATCCGCATCCTTTATGGCGGTTCGGTCAAGCCTTCCAATGCCGTCGAATTGCTGGGTGTTGCCAATGTCGACGGCGCGCTGGTCGGCGGCGCCAGCCTGAAAGCGGCCGATTTTCTCGGCATCGCAGAGGCGTATCGGAACCTCTGAGGAACCCGTCGGCGGTTGCAAAGGCAACCCCGATCCCCATATTCGGGTGCCGGGCTTGGAAATGCCACGAAAGCATTGTATGAGCCGCCACCTGTTCACCGGTCGCCACTGGTGTCCGTGCCAGTTTTGCCAAGGTAGACAATGCAAACCGTCCTGATCGTCATCCATCTCATGATCGTGCTCGCGCTTGTCGGCGTGGTGCTTCTGCAACGCTCGGAAGGTGGTGGTCTTGGCATCGGCGGTGGTTCGGGTTTCATGACAGCGCGTGGCGCTGCCAACGCGCTGACGCGCGCGACTGCAATCCTTGCTGCGGCCTTCTTCGCCACCTCGCTTGTTCTTTCGATCTCTGCCCGTTACGGCGGCAAGCCGACAGATTTCCTGGATCGTACGCCAACTACACAGCAGACCGGCGGTAAGGGGGTTCTTGATCAGCTTCCGGGCAATGTGACGCCGGCTGCACCTGCTGGCACCCAGACCCCGCCCTCGGGTGATGCCGCCGCCAAGCCGCAGCCGACGCCGCCGGCCAACGGTACCGCCACTCCCGCGACCAACGGCGCGACGGCTCCTGCAACGCAGCAGCCCGCCCAGCCGCAGGTTCCAAATCAGTAAGGCATCTCCGCCTCGTTGCCTCCTTTACGAGCGCCCCGCCAGGCCACACGGTCCGGCGGGCGTTTTCGTTTGCAGGCGACTTGTCCGCGGGGCGTAAGCCTTTAGAGCATCTATCCATGGCCATCGCTACCCGCTAGGTTTCCCGGAATTTTAAGGGAGACGGAAATGCCAAGCAGCGTCAAGGACATGATGGCGGCAGCCAACGCGGCGGTGGCGAAGATCACGGCGGATGAAGCCAGAAAACTGATAGCCGGCGAAAATGCCCTGGTCGTCGATGTGCGTGATGCACCGGAAGTTTTGGCCAGCGGCAAGGTCAAAGGCGCCGTCAACATCTCGCGCGGGATGCTGGAGTTCCGCGCAGACGCCGACACGCCCTATCACAATGCCGAACTTCGCAAGGACCGGCCGATCATCCTCTATTGCGCTTCCGGAGGGCGCTCAGCGCTGAGCGGCAGGGTGCTCAAGGATATGGGCTATCAGAAGGTCTATAATCTCGGCGGCTTTAAGGATTGGGCCGAAGGCGGTGGCGAGATCGAACCGGCTGCATAGGTCGTCAACCGGCAAGCCTTGGTGCGGCGATCCGCATGAAATTGATCGACCTTCGTCGGAATCGCCGTTCATCGCGCGTCCTTGGTGAAACCACTCGGGAGACGAAAGATGGGACAAAATCTCGACACGTCCTTTGATGCGCAAATACAGAAGAGCTCGGCCGCAGGCGGCTGGACCTACGTCATCTGGCCGCATTCGGCCGCATTCTTTGGGACGAGGGGGCTGGTGAAGGTTCGTGCGACCGTTGATGGCGTCGCATTCCAGGGCTCCTTCATGGCGCTTGGCGACGGCAATCACAAACTGCCGCTCAAAGCCGACCTTCTGAAGACGATCGACAAGCACGCCGGTGATCGGGTTTCGATCACGCTCACCGAACGTCTGAAGTAAACCGGGGCGCGCGTTGATCGAAGGAGATCGTGGCTGTTCCGATTGGGCACAGTCGCAGGCCAAGTAACAGCCTACCTAGCACAGTAACACCATTACGTGTTGTTCCTGGAACACAGTTGCCGCAAATGCGGCGCATTCACGAAGATTCGATCTGGTACTGCGGGTAAATGCGCTTGAGCGGCTACAGGCTATTCGATTATAGCGAAATTGCGGCAATTGAGGCACCTTGAGGGCGCCTCCTGTTGCTGTGGGCAACACATTCTTCTGGACGGAACTTCGCCATGCGGCTTCGCAGTTTCATTCTCGTCGGCCTTTGCGCCGCGCTCACCATCGGTGCGCCTGCCTATGCGGCGGCACCGGCCAATCCGAAGGCAACCAAGGCCGACACCGCCAAACCCAAAAGCGCGGCTGTCGAGCTGAAGCAGCTCAAGAAGAAAAAGAAACCGACAGATGCGGACCTCGGGCGCATCCAGGATCTGGAAAAGCAGGTTGTGATCGAGCGTCAGCTCGCCAAGGAAAAGGCGCTCGAGGCTCGCAAGATGGCGATGCGCGAAGCTGCCAAAGCCAAGGCTGAAGCCGCTCGCCAGGAATTCCTGACCAAGAAGGGCCAGAAGCCGGTTATCCAATCGGCTGAGCCCGCCGAGGATGCCAGACAGGCGAAGAAACTCGTCAAGCTCGAGCTTGCCAAGCCGGTCGAGCCGGTGCCAGCGGTTGTCGAAGAGCCGCTGACGGCAGAGGCTGTCGATGTTGTTGCCAACGGCAACAATGGCGAGCTGCGCAGTGAGTCGCGCACCGGTGAAACCCGGCCACGCACCGACAATGGCCTGTTCGCCGGCCTCTTCGGCGGCAACTCCGGCGGATCCTCGATGTCCATGCTGCCGCAGACGCGTGCGCTGGACGCCGTGATGGACAAGAAGTCGGTCAAGAAGCCATTCAAGGTGAAGCCGGAATACGAGCCGCAGGAAGTGGTGTTCTCCGGTTACGAACCAGGCACCATCGTCATCAACACGGCAGAACGCCGTCTCTATCTGGTTGAGTCCTGGTCCACGGCTCGCCGCTACGCGATTGCAGTCGGCAAGGACGGCTTGCAGTACAAGGGCGACACCACTGTCGGCGACAAGCAGGAATGGCCGCGGTGGATTCCCACCAAGGACATGCAGGAACGCGAGCCGAAGAAGTACGGCCAGTACAAGGACGGCATGCCCGGCGGTGGCCAGAACCCACTCGGCGCGCGCGCCATCTATCTCTATGACGGCAAGAAAGACACGCATCTGCGTATCCATGGCACCATCGCTCCGCAGACGATCGGCACCAGCTCCTCCAATGGCTGCTTCCGTATGATCAACGATCACGTCATTGAGCTGTACAAGCGCGTCAAGATGGGCACCAAGGTCGTCGTCCTGTAACGTGGTACGAACAAATGGCGGAAGGGCCGGCTCCAGCCGGCCCTTTTGTTTTGGCCGCACCCGGCCATGCGCAATTCCAGGAAAAGTGTGTAACGGTTTTCCGTCCGGAATTGCGTAAAAACAAAAAGTTGGAGCGTTTCCGCGTTTCCGTGAAGAACGGAAACGCTCTAATGAGTACTTCCGGGAAAAAACCACGCGCGGCGGTTTTTCCACTGGCGGAATCGATCAGGCCGCGCTAAGCGATGGTTCCCATGGCGCGATATGTATTCATCACCGGCGGCGTGGTTTCTTCCCTTGGAAAAGGCATTGCCGCAGCGGCTCTCGGAGCCCTGTTGCAGGCGCGCGGTTACCGCGCGCGCATCAAAAAACTAGACCCCTATCTGAATGTCGATCCGGGCACGATGTCGCCTTACCAGCATGGCGAGGTGTTTGTGACCGACGACGGCGCCGAGACCGATCTCGATCTCGGCCACTATGAACGGTTCACCGGTCGTTCGGCGAACCAGAACGACAACATCACCACCGGTCGCATCTACAAAAACATCATTGAGCGCGAACGGCGCGGCGACTATCTCGGCGCCACTGTGCAGGTCATTCCGCACGTGACCGACGAGATCAAGAATTTCGTGCTCGACGGCAACGAGGACTACGATTTCGTGTTGTGTGAAATCGGTGGCACGGTGGGCGATATTGAGGCGATGCCCTTCCTGGAAGCCATCCGCCAACTCGGCAATGACCTGCCGCGTAACAATGCCGTCTACGTGCACCTGACGCTGATGCCCTACATTCCGGCGGCGGGTGAATTGAAGACCAAGCCGACACAGCACTCGGTCAAGGAACTGCGTTCCATCGGCATTGCGCCTGACATTCTTTTGGTGCGCGCGGATCGGTCGATCCCGAAGGAAGAGCGCCGCAAGCTGTCGCTGTTCTGCAACGTGCGCGAATCGGCAGTCATCCAGGCACTGGACGTCGGACACATCTATGATGTGCCCATGGCCTATCACCATGAAGGGCTGGATACGGAAGTGCTCGCTGCCTTCGGCATCGAGCCCGCGCCGAAGCCGCGCATGGAGCCATGGCAGGGCGTGGCTGAGCGGATCCACAATCCGGAAGGCGAAGTCACCATCGCCATCGTCGGCAAGTATACCGGCCTCAAGGATGCCTACAAATCGCTGATTGAGGCACTGTCGCATGGGGGCATGGCCAACCGGGTCAAGGTCAAGCTTGACTGGATCGAAAGCGAGATCTTCGAAAAGGAAGACCCCGCGCCGTTCCTGGAGAAGGTTCACGGCATTCTGGTTCCCGGCGGCTTCGGCGAGCGCGGCTCGGAAGGCAAGATCCTTGCCGCCAAATTCGCCCGCGAGCGCAAGGTGCCGTATTTCGGTATCTGTTTTGGCATGCAGATGGCTTGCATCGAGGCTGCCCGTTCGCTGGCTGGCGTCGAAAATGCTTCTTCGACGGAATTTGGCCCGACCAAGGAGCCGGTTGTCGGCCTGATGACCGAATGGCTGAAGGGGAATATGCTGGAGAAACGGCAGGCGGTCGGCGATCTCGGCGGCACCATGCGGCTCGGTGCCTATGATGCGCGGCTGGAAGCCAGTTCCAAGATCGCTGCGATCTACGGCGATACCCAGATTTCCGAGCGCCATCGCCACCGCTACGAGGTTAATATCGACTACAAGCAGCAACTTGAGGACTGCGGGCTGGTCTTTGCCGGCATGTCCCCGGATGGCGTGCTGCCCGAGACAGTCGAATATCCTGACCATCCCTGGTTCATCGGCGTACAGTACCATCCCGAGTTGAAGAGCCGGCCGCTGGAGCCGCATCCGCTGTTTGCCTCGTTCATCGAAGCTGCGGTCGAACAGAGCCGGATGGTTTGAGCTAGGGGCAGGGCAGTGCGGACCTATATTGCGCTGCTCTATTCCATTGTGCTCACGCCGCAGCGCCGCGTGGTGATGGCCGATCTCAAGGCAATGGCCGAAGCCTGTGGTTTTACCAACACGCGCACGCTCGCTGCCAGCGGCAACCTGGTGTTCGATGCGCCGGCAACGCCAATAGGCGAACTGGAGAACCAGCTGGAGGCTAGTTTTCCGCAGACCTTCGGTCGGCATGTCGACATCATCGTGCGCGATGCGGCCGGCTGGCCAGCGTTCGCGGCAAGCAATCCGTTTCCGAAAGAGTCTGCCGAGACGGCGGACCAGGTTGCTGTCCGCGTCATGCGTCAACCGGTGCCGGAAGCTGCACTCGAGACGCTGAAACCTTATGCGGCGCCAGACGAGAAGATCGCACTGGTGAACGGTGACATCTGGATCGTCTTTTCACGGGAAAGGCCGAATTCGCGCCTGCTTGGTGCCGTCGGTCACAAAAGGCTCGGCATCGGCACCTCGCGCAACTGGAACACGGTGCGCAAGCTGGCCGAAATGGTACAGGCGTAAATTTGGACTTACCTTCGAGTTTTGAAAATACGCGCGCGCCCTTGTGTGACGCGCCCGCAGGTTTTGATGCGTCAGGCCCTTGCCGGTACGCGGACCGAGGCCGAGCGTAGGACGTAGTAGAGGATGCCGGCGATCGCGACACCGAAGAACCAGCCATAGACACCCCACCAGGTCGGTAGCCAGTTGGTGAAGTTGGGCAGGATCGACGAGAAAATCGCGCCGATGCCAGCGGCGATGAAGGCGTTGACATGCCAGCCGCCCTGGAACCGGAATTCTCCGTCCTCACGGTAGAGCGCTTCGACGTCAACCTCACCTTTGCGGATCAGGTAATAGTCGACCATCATCACGCCGAAGATCGGCCCCATGGTGGCGCCGATGATGCCGACGAAGGATGCGGCACTGCCTTCCCAGGGCGCGAACGGGTAGAGCACAAGGGCGATCAGGGCTGCGATGTAACCTCCCTTCTTGAAGTCGATCTGCTTCGGGAAGACGTTGGCGAAGTCGAAGGCCGGAGAGACGAAGTTCGCCACTACATTGATGCCAAGCGTGGCCACCGCGAAGGTGAGTGCTGCCAGCAGTGCCAGGAACCAGCTGTCGAACTTGGCCGAGATCTGGTCGGGATGCAGCAGCACTTCGCCGTAGACATCATAGGCCGCAATGGTAGTCACACCTGCAACCAATGAGAATAGGATGAGGTTGACCGGCAGCCCCCAGATGTTGCCCTTGCGCAAGGCGGCCTTGTCTGGAGCGTAACGGGCGAAGTCGCAGAAATTGAGATAAAGCGCCGAGAAGTAAGTGACCCAGATAGCGGCGACACCGAACAGCGCCGTCCAGGAACCTGGATCGCCCGGAATGCCTGCGTCCTTGGTTTTTTCGCGCAAGACATCGAGCGGAATGTCGCTGGTGAAGGCGAATTTCCCCGACTTTACACAGAGATAGACGGCCAAGATCAGCATCATCACCCAAACCGCTGGCCCAGCCCAATCCTGGAATCGGCGTACCGTCTCCATGCCCTTCTGGATGATGAGCAACTGCAATGCCCAGATCACGACGAAGCAGATCACTTCCAGTGTTGAATGGCCAAGCATGTGGCTGTTCTGATGGAAGGCGAGCATGCCTTCGTTGCGGATGAGCAGCGCGACGATGGCGCCGGAGGCCGCGGCAGTCTGCGCGCCGTACCAGAAACAGGCGACGATGGCACGCACCAGCGCCGGTATGTTGGCGCCCCAGATACCAAAGGACGCACGCGCCAGAACCGGATAGGGCACACCGGTCTTGACCCCGGCGTAGCCGACCATGTTCATCAGCGCATAGATGATGAGCGAGCCGATACCGATCGCGACGATGAAATTGAGGAAGCCGCCGCAGAACAGAAACAGGCTGGCGGCAAGATAGTAGCCCCAAAGGCTGTGGACGTCGGAAGTCCAGACGTTGAAGATCGAAAACGGTCCCCAGTTGCGGACCTTGGCAGGTGCAAGATCCTCATTGTAGAGATTGGGCGAAGCGCCAGGTATGGTCATATTAGTCCCCTCTTCATGACCTTATTTTTTGGGCGGGAAGGTTATGCCTGCCGCAGGGGAAGGGGAAGAAACCAATTTGCCGGTTTTCCCGAAAAAGACATTCAACAAGAAAAGGGCTTCTCGCAGGGCGATTCAGTTTTGAGTGCCTTGAGGACGCTGAGTCGGTGTTCGGAGCCGCCTGGGAGAAAGCGGATGATGGTTGCGCGAAACGGTCCAGTGACGCTGGATACCTGGTCGTCCAGCGATGTCGACATTCTCGAACGCTGCAACACGCCGGAAGCCAAACGCTACGTCGGCGGGCCGGAAACGCCGGAAAAGCTGCTTGATCGTCATCAGCGTTATCTGGACAAGGCTATTCCCGGCGAAATCCGGATGTTCCGCATTTCCTGTGACGGACTTGGTGCCGGATCGATCGGCTATTGGGAACGGGCGTGGCACGGCGGCCTTGTCTACGAAACTGGCTGGGCGGTGGTGCCCGATCTGCAGGGGCGCGGTATCGCAGGTCAGGCTGCGGCACTGTTGATCGAGGTGCTGCTTGGCGAGCGCCGGCACCGCTACCTGCACGCCTTTCCCGCATCGGACAATCCCGCCTCCAATGCGATCTGCCGCAAGCTTGGCTTCGAGTTGATGGGCGAATGCGACTTCGAGTATCCGCCGGGCAACATGATGCGCAGCAGTGACTGGCGACTTGATCTGCAGGCGTGAGTTTAACTTGCTGGTGGCCGACGACGGATCCTTCAGCCTCGGATTCGCGCGCTCGATCTATCCTGGTGTCACAACAGTGATCTTAAAGACATCTCCAACCCCAGCAGCAGCAAGCTGATCAGGAATATCCTGCGGAACAGCAGTGGGCTGATCTTGGCGCGCAAAACCTGTCCGAGCCACATGCCGGCAAGGGCGGGCACAACTGCAAGCGCCGAGAGTGCGAGGTTTTCGACCTGGAACGCTCCGCGTGCTCCCAGCCCGACGGCCAGAGCAATCGTCGAAACGGTGAACGACAGGCCCAGCGCCTGTACGAGATCGTCCTTTCCCAACCGAAGAGCCTGGAGATAGGGCACGGCAGGAATGACAAATACGCCGGTGCCGCCGGTAATCAGGCCGGTAACCATGCCGACGAGCGGCGACAGCCAGGGTTCCAAACGCCTGCCGATGCCGAGTTGGTGCGCAAGCAGCGTGTAGCCGGAGTAGAGGACAAGCGCGCCGCCGAGTGCCGTGGTGGTCAGGTCGGTGTCGCCGTCGGCGAGCCACGCAGAGCCGAGCATCGTTCCCGCGACGATTGCCAGCATCATTGGCAAAAGTCGGCGTATGAGCGGACCGAAACTCGAACCCGCCAGAAGTTGCCAGACATTGGTGACAGACGAGGGAATGATCAGCAAGTTTGCAGCCGCCAATGGCGAGATGAGGGCGCCCAGCACGCCCATCGCCACCGTTGGCAAGCCCATGCCGGTTACGCCCTTGACGACACCGGCGGCGAAAAATGTCGCGGCGACGGTGGTGATGAAGGGAATTGAAAAATCAAACACGGGGTGCGAGTTGCGATGTTTGCTTGAGCATTCCTACGATCCTTTCGCCGACACTTTTGTTGCAATTCGACGACAGGCTTCGAAGTTAGCCGATCAGCTTGCCCAATGATTTGATTGTGATCGAAGCATGCGTGACGCCATGGGCGTCGTTACGCAGCGACACATCTTCACTGCGCTGTCGACATCCGTCACGTGGCTGACGCAGGAACGTGGCAGGGGACTGCGAAGTCCAAAGAGCCATTTTTCTTGAACCGGCAGCCGGAATGATGCACACCGCCGCCAACATGCAGCGACCAATTCATCCGCTTGATCATATCGTGTTGCCGACGGCGACGCTCGAAAGCGCCGAAGCTCGTCTTGCGGCGTTGGGTTTCACGGTCGCACCGCGCGGTGTTCATCCATTCGGCACTGAAAACTGTTGCGTCTACCTTGCCGACGGCACCTTCCTGGAGCCGCTCGCGGTCGGCGATACCGACGTGGCAGCGCAAGCAATCATGGCTGGCAACGTCTTCGTGGCCCGGGATCACACTTATCGCGAGGATCATGGTGCCGAAGGGTTTTCCGCGGTCGTTTTTGGCACTCAAGATGCAGATGCCGACCACCGGGGCTACGTCGAGGCCGGCATCTCGGCAGGCGAGAAGCTCGATTTTTCGCGGCCTTTCACAGACCGTTCCGGCAAGAGCGATACCGTTTCGTTCAGGCTTGCCTTCGCATCGGGCCGCGACACGCCGGATGCCTTCGTCTTCGCTTGCCAGAGGATCAACGCCCCGAAAGTGGATCGCGCGGCTCTGCAAGCGCATGCCAATGGCGCTGCCGCCATACGGCGCATCGTGGCGGTGAGCGACGACCCGCCAGCGCAACGCGCCCTTCTGGCCAAAGCTGCTGGCGGCAGCAAAACTTCGACATCACCGAATGGTCGGCTGGCATTGCCGAACGCAGATGTGATGGTGGTGCTTCCGGAAGAATTCGAGGCTGAGTTCGGGATAGATGCGGGTGGACGTACCGCACTGCGCTTCGTCGCCGTGGTCTTTTCGGTGGCCGACCGCGGCGCGACGGCGCGTCAACTTGTTTCGGCCGGCATCAACCACCATTTGCGGGACGGCCGGCTTGTCGTGCCGCCTGCGCCGGGCCAGGGTGCGGCCTTCATCTTCGAGGAATAGACATGACCAAACCCAATGCCAAGGTGACTGTCGGGCAGACGCTGTTCGCCAACGACGCGCCGCTGTCCCTGATTGCCGGGCCATGCCAGTTCGAATCGCGCCAGCATGCCTTCGATATGGCAGGCGCGCTGAAAGAACTGACGGGAAAGCTTGGCATCGGCTTTGTCTACAAATCTTCCTTCGACAAGGCCAATCGCAGTTCGCTGAGCAGCACGCGCGGCGCAGGGCTCGAAGCTGCGTTGCCAGTCTTCTCGGACCTGCGCAGGGAGCTTGGTGTGACGATCCTGACGGATATCCACACCGAGGAGCAGTGCACGATCGTGGCGCCACATGTCGACGTGCTGCAGATCCCGGCATTCCTGTCGCGCCAGACCGATCTGCTGGTCGCCGCCGCCAAGACCGGCAAGGTCGTCAATGTGAAGAAGGGGCAGTTCCTGGCTCCCTGGGACATGAAGAATGTGGTGGCCAAACTGACCGATTCAGGCAATCCGAACGTACTGGTGACCGAGCGCGGCGCCTCCTTCGGCTACAACACGCTGGTCTCCGACATGCGGGCCTTGCCGATCATGGCTGACATCGGCGCGCCGGTGATCTTCGATGCCACTCACTCCGTGCAGCAGCCGGGTGGGCAGGGCGCCACTTCGGGTGGTGAACGGCGCTTCGTCGAAACGCTCGCACGCGCAGCTGTGGCAGTCGGTGTGGCCGGCGTCTTTGTCGAGACGCATGAGGATCCTGATAACTCGACCTCATCCGATGGGCCGAACATGGTGCCGTTCAAGGACATGCCGGCGCTGCTGGAACGCCTGATGGCGTTCGACAGGATTGCCAAGGCCTGACCGCCAGCGGCAACGGGACTATCTTTGATTGCAGACGATGTTGCCCGGTTGTAGGCTTGCCGGGCAAATTGGCTCGTCGTCAGGAGTAGGACATGTCCGTCGCCCGCGTTACCGAGATCACCGCTTCCTCCAAGAAAAGCTTCCAGGATGCCATCGAGAAAGGCGTCGAGCGCGCCTCCAAAACCCTCAAGAATGTCGAGGGTGCCTGGATCCAGGACCAGAAGATCGTGGTCGAGGGCGGCAAGATCGTTGCCTACCGCGTCAATATGAAAGTGACGTTCATCCTCGCTGACTGACGCTCCAGGCCAAGACTGGAGCAACGCTTCCTCATTGAAGCCGCTCGCATGGAAGTTATGCTCCCATTGGAGCGAAATTCCGATGGGAGTGGAAAATGGTTGCGGCGTTTCCGGTTTTTGATCTTTCTCGTTTCGAGCGGGCGGATGCCGCCGGCCGCAAGGCGCTCGGCGGTGAGGTCGACGAGATTTGCCGTGCGACAGGCTTCCTGGCGATCAGCGGGCATTCGGTGCCACAAGCCGTGATCGATACTGTGTGGTTGAAGGCGAAGGCCTTCTTCGATCAGTCTTCCAAACTCAAGGACAAGGTGAGGGCGCCTTACCCAGGTTATCCCTATGGCTATCTCGGCCCAGGCGCCGAGGCCCTCGCCAAATCCAAGGGCGCGGATACGCCTCCGGATCTCAAGGAAAGCTTCAACGGCGGCCCGCTCGCGGTCCCGGAAGGACTGACCGATCCGCAGGCGCTCGCTTTCTGTTATGCCGAAACGATCTGGCCGGAAGCTCCCGACGGATTTGTCGACGCCTGGAAGGCGTATTATGCGGCGATGGAGCATCTCGCCGCACGCATCATGCGCGTCTTTGCCGTCGCGCTCGACTTGCCGGAAGACCATTTCCAATCGATGATCGATCGGCCGATCAGTGCCTTGCGGGCACTGAATTATCCTGAGACCGATACGCCGCCACTTGCCGGCCAGCTGCGCGCCGGCGCGCATACCGATTATGGCAGTCTGACCATCCTGCTACCACAGCCGGGCTCCGGCGGACTGCAAATCTTCACCCCGGAAGGCGATTGGCGCGAAGTGCCGCCTGTGGAGGGCGCATTCGTCATCAACATCGGCGATCTGATGGCGCTTTGGACCAACGATCGCTGGGTGTCCACTTTGCACCGGGTCGTCAATCCGGATGTCGGCGCGGTGAAATCGTCGCGGCGGCAGTCACTCGCCTTCTTCCATCAGCCAAACTGGCATCAGGAAATCTCCTGTATCGAAACCTGCCTGGAGCCCGGGGAGGCGCCGCGCTACCAAGCGGTGCGGTCCGGTCCCTACCTGATGGGCAAATTCAACGCGACGGTGAAGCCGGCCGCCTGAGAAAGGATGAAAACCAGCCTCGTATGCGTTGCGTTTCGCGAAGCTTTGGCTATTGAGTTTGCGCAGCGTCGCCCCTTCGGTGCACCTCGCGCATCGTCCTCATCTCAAGCAGGAGCCTCAAATGACCGCCATCGTCGACATAGTTGGTCGTGAAATTCTCGATAGCCGCGGCAATCCGACGGTCGAGGTTGATGTTGTCCTCGAAGACGGCTCGATGGGTCGTGCCGCGGTTCCGTCCGGCGCCTCCACCGGCGCTCACGAAGCGGTCGAATTGCGCGATGGTGGACCACGCTACCTCGGCAAGGGCGTTGAACGCGCTGTCGAAGCCGTCAACGGCGAGATCTTCGAAGCGATCGGCGGCATGGAAGCCGAGCACCAGATCCAGATCGACCAGACCATGATCGAGCTGGATGGCACCGCCAACAAGAGCCGGCTTGGCGCCAACGCCATCCTTGGTGTTTCCCTGGCCGTTGCCAAGGCCGCGGCAGAAGCATCCGGCTTGCCGCTCTATCGTTATGTCGGCGGCCCGAACGCCCGCGTGCTGCCGGTGCCGATGATGAACATCATCAATGGCGGCGCCCACGCCGACAATCCGATCGATTTCCAGGAATTCATGATCATGCCGGTCGGTGCGCCGACGTTGCGCGACGCCGTGCGCTGGGGCTCGGAAATCTTCCATACGCTGAAGAAGGGCCTGAAGGACGCCGGTCACAACACCAATGTCGGCGACGAAGGCGGTTTTGCACCGAACCTGAAGAGCGCCCCGTTGGCACTCGACTTCGTCATGGCCTCGATCGAGAAGGCCGGCTTCAAGCCTGGTGTCGATGTCGCACTGGCGCTCGACTGCGCAGCGACCGAGTTCTTCAAGGACGGCAATTACGTCTATGAAGGCGAGAAGAAAAGCCGCGATCCCAAGGCGCAGGCCAAGTACCTTGCCAAGCTGGCCGCCGACTATCCGATCATCTCGATCGAGGACGGCATGGCAGAAGACGACTGGGAGGGCTGGAAATACCTGACCGACCTCGTCGGCAAGAAGGTGCAACTGGTGGGGGATGACCTGTTCGTCACCAATTCGGCACGCCTGCGTGATGGCATCAAGATGGGCGTCGCCAATTCGATCCTGGTCAAGGTCAACCAGATCGGCTCGCTGACCGAGACGCTGGAGGCGGTTGAGACGGCGCATAAGGCTGCCTATACCGCTGTCATGTCGCACCGTTCCGGCGAGACGGAGGATTCCACGATTGCCGATCTCGCCGTTGCGACCAATTGCGGACAGATCAAAACGGGTTCGTTGTCGCGCTCCGACCGCATGGCGAAGTACAATCAGCTGATCCGGATCGAGGAAGAGCTGGGTGCGCAGGCGCGCTATGCCGGCACGTCGATCCTCAAGGCTTGATGGCCTCAAGGCTTGATGGCGAGCGCCGACAATATCGGTAGCCTGCGCCTGACCGACAGAGTCGGTTTATGGATAGGTATGTTCGTGATGGCCGCCGTCTTCCCGACGGCGGCCTTTGCACAGGAAGCGCTGAAAGGTTTCCGTTCGCCGACCGGCAATGTCCAGTGCATGTTCTTCGACGCTTCGGCTGTGCGCTGCAGTACCTCCGCGGTCTCGAACCGACTGCCACATCGGCCGGCCGATTGTGATCTGGAATGGGGGCATGATTTCGGCCTCGCGGCGGGCTCGCGGGAAGGGGAGCGCCTGTGCGTGGGCGATACCATCGCCGACGACTACCCGGTTCTGCCTTATGGCGAGAGCGCGCATCATGGGGCGATCCTTTGCCATTCCGCGCGCAAGGGTATTACCTGTACCAATATCGGGGGCGCCGGTTTCGAACTGTCGCGTTCGCAGCAACGCGTTTTCTGACAGCGGATCTCAACGTCGTACCCGTCGGCCAGAGGGGTATTGCGCGCGCCTATCGCGGCATCCCAGCCGCCGTCGTAACCCTCCATTAAGCACAATCGGGCGACAAGAGGCGGACGAGGAGTCGCGCCATGTGGACACGCCAGCACAAGCAGACAAATGCCGGACGGCTGATCGTGCCGACGCTCTGCGCTGTCGTTCTGAGCTACTTCGGCTACCATGCCTATCATGGCGCGTTCGGCATCAATTCGAAGGCCAGGCTCCAGGAGCAGGTCGCAAGCCTGCAGGCGCAGCTCGCTGCCGTTAAGGAACGCCGCACGGAAATCGAGCAGCGCGTCAGGCTTCTGCATGACGGGTCGATCGAAAAGGACATGCTGGACGAGCAGGCACGGCGTGCGCTCAATGTGACGAGCGCCAACGAAGTTGTCATCATGCTGCCGTCAAAAGCTAATTAACTCGATATCGGTTAATCGGCTTTATTTTCAATATTTATAACCGCTTACATGCATGCCAGCCATGCATTTTTCCGCATGGCGCTACGGCAGCTTGCATGTTAGCCTTTTCCCAATCGGTGGGGGAGCTAACATCCTCCACAGTCCGCGAAGAGACGCCAACAGGGAGTGAAGCATGGCAACCGCCGCCAGAAAAGCGCCTGCCAAGTCGAAATCAGACAAATCGATAAACCTGACGGCTCCAAAGCCTTTGGAGTTTTCCAAGGAGCAGGAGCTTGCAGCCTACCGCCAGATGCTGCTCATGCGCCGCTTCGAGGAAAAGGCCGGTCAGCTTTATGGAATGGGCTTCATCGGCGGCTTCTGCCACCTCTATATTGGCCAGGAAGCGGTCGTCACCGGCCTCAAGATGTCGCTCGTCGATGGCGACCAGATGATCACCGCCTATCGCGATCACGCTCACATGCTGGCGATGGAGATGAGCCCGCGTGGTGTGATGGCCGAGCTGACCGGGCGCCGTGGAGGCTACTCCAAGGGCAAGGGCGGTTCGATGCACATGTTCTCCAAGGAGAAGAATTTCTACGGTGGCCACGGTATCGTCGGCGCGCAGGTGTCGCTGGGCACCGGCCTTGCCTTTGCCAACAGATATCGCGGTAACAAGAATGTTTCGGTGACCTATTTCGGCGACGGTGCCGCCAACCAGGGCCAGGTCTATGAAAGCTTCAACATGGCCTCGCTGTGGAAGCTGCCGGTCATCTACGTGATCGAGAACAACCGTTACGCCATGGGCACGTCGGTATCGCGTTCGTCGGCCGAAACCGATTTCTCGCAGCGAGGCCTGTCGTTCCGTATCCCGGGTATCCAGGTCGATGGCATGGATGTGCGCGCGGTCAAGGCCGCAGGTGATCTCGCCACCAACTGGTGCCGCTCCGGCAACGGCCCGATCATCCTCGAGATGGAGACCTATCGC
Source organism: Mesorhizobium loti (assembly GCF_002858745.1). Lineage (GTDB taxonomy): Bacteria > Pseudomonadota > Alphaproteobacteria > Rhizobiales > Rhizobiaceae > Mesorhizobium > Mesorhizobium loti_F. The sequence goes on from NZ_PJRO01000006.1 coordinate 293,923, forward strand.
TATCGCGGTCACTCCATGTCCGATCCGGCCAAGTATCGCACCAAGGAAGAAGTGCAGAAAATGCGCTCCGAGCATGATCCGATCGAGCAGATCAAGGCTCGTCTCGCGGCCAAGAAATGGGCGAGCGAGGATGATCTGAAGGCCATCGACAAGGAAGTGCGCGACATCGTCGCCGATGCAGCCGACTTCGCGCAGACCGATCCAGAGCCGGATGTTTCCGAGCTGTGGACAGACATTCTGGTATAAGGGGAGGGTGCGACCATGCCGATCGAAATTCTCATGCCCGCGCTCTCGCCGACCATGGAAGAGGGCAATCTGTCGAAATGGCTGAAGAACGAAGGCGACAAGATCGCCCCGGGCGACGTCATTGCCGAAATTGAGACCGATAAGGCGACCATGGAAGTGGAAGCCGTCGATGAAGGTACGCTTGGAAAGATCCTGATCGCCGCTGGTTCGGAAGGCGTAAAGGTCAACACACCGATCGCGGTCCTGCTGCAGGAAGGCGAAAGTGCCGGCGATATCGGCAAGGGAACTGCACCGGCGAAGGCCGAGGCGCCTGCCACTGCGGAACCGGCTCCGGCACCAAACGCCGCCTCGGCTCCCGTTGCAGCTGCGCCGAAGACCGAAGCAGCGGCCGATCCCGATATTCCGGCAGGAACCGAGATGGTCTCGACCACCGTTCGCGAAGCGCTGCGCGACGCCATGGCCGAGGAGATGCGCCGCGATGCGGATGTCTTCGTCATGGGCGAGGAAGTCGCCGAGTACCAGGGCGCCTACAAGATCACGCAAGGCTTGCTGCAGGAATTCGGGCCGCAGCGTGTCGTCGATACTCCGATCACCGAGCATGGTTTTGCCGGCGTCGGTGTCGGTGCCGCCATGACGGGCTTGAAGCCGATCGTCGAGTTCATGACCTTCAACTTCGCCATGCAGGCGATCGACCAGATCATCAATTCAGCCGCCAAGACGCTTTACATGTCCGGTGGCCAGATGGGCGCGCCGATCGTCTTCCGCGGTCCGAACGGCGCAGCGTCGCGCGTTGCGGCGCAGCACAGCCAGGACTATGCCGCCTGGTACAGTCATATTCCGGGCCTCAAGGTGGTGCAGCCCTATTCAGCGGCTGACGCCAAGGGTTTGCTCAAGGCGGCGATCCGCGATCCGAACCCGGTCATCTTCCTTGAAAACGAAATCCTCTACGGTCACTCTTTCGATGTGCCGAAGCTGGACGATTTCGTTCTGCCGATCGGCAAGGCGCGTATCCATAAGGCCGGCAAGGATGTCACCATCGTCTCATGGGGCATTGGTATGACCTATGCGGTCAAGGCCGAGGTGGAACTCGCTAAACTCGGCATCGACGCCGAAATCATCGATCTCCGGACTATCCGGCCGATGGATCTCGACACGGTTATCGCCTCGGTGAAGAAGACCAATCGCCTGGTGACCGTGGAGGAAGGCTTCCCGCAATCCTCGGTCGGTGACTTCATCGCCAACCAGGTATCGCGCCAGGCATTCGACTATCTTGACGCGCCGGTCATCACCATCGCCGGCAAGGATGTGCCGATGCCTTATGCGGCGAACCTTGAAAAGCTGGCGCTGCCCAATGTCGCGGAAGTGATCGAGGCGGTGAAAGCCGTCACCTATCGCTGATCTGGCCGGGAGGACAACATGCCGATCAACATTACCATGCCGGCCCTCTCGCCAACCATGGAAGAGGGCAACCTTGCCAAATGGTTGGTCAAGGAAGGCGACAAGGTTTCGCCGGGCGACGTGATCGCCGAAATCGAGACCGACAAGGCGACGATGGAAGTCGAAGCCGTTGACGAAGGCACCGTTGCCAAGCTGGTCGTTCCAGCCGGCACCGAGGGCGTCAAGGTCAATGCCGTGATCGCCATCCTGGCGGCCGAGGGCGAAGATGCGAGCGCTGCCGCCAAGGGCGGCGACGCTGCGCCAGCCAAGACGGAGGCTCCCAAGGCGGAAGCGAAAGCTGAGGCACCGAAAGCCGAAGCGGCAAAGGTTGAGCCTTCCGTCGCCTCTGCCGCGCCGAAACCAGCTGCGAATGGAGCTGTAGCGGCGACTGCCGGCGAACGCACCTTTGCCTCCCCGCTGGCGCGCCGCATCGCCAAGGATGCCGGCGTCGATGTCGCTGCCGTCACCGGCTCCGGCCCACATGGGCGTGTGGTGAAGGCGGATGTCGAGGCAGCGATTGCCGGTGGTGGCGTGGCGAAGGCTGCTCCAGCCTCTGCGCCTGCCGCTGCTCCGGTCCCTGCGGTCAAGCCGATGTCGGACGAGGCCGTGCTCAAGCTGTTCGAGCAGGGTTCCTATGAACTCGTTCCGCATGACAATATGAGGAAGACCATCGCCCGGCGTCTGGTCGAGGCGAAGTCGAGCATTCCGCATTTCTACCTCACCCTCGACTGCGAGCTGGACGCGCTTTTGAAGCTGCGTTCCGAGCTCAATGCTGCCGCGCCGATGCGGAAGACCGAAAAGGGCGATGTCCCTGCCTACAAGCTCTCGGTCAACGACATGATCATCAAGGCGATGGCACAGGCGCTGGTCGCCGTGCCGGATGCCAATGCATCGTGGACGGATACGGCCATGGTCAAGCACAAGCATGCCGATGTCGGCGTTGCGGTGTCGATCCCGGGTGGCCTGATCACGCCGATCGTGAGGAAGGCCGACCAGAAGACCTTGTCGGTGATTTCCAATGAGATGAAAGACCTTGCCAGAAGGGCCCGCGACCGCAAGCTGAAGCCGGAAGAGTATCAGGGCGGCACCACGGCGGTGTCGAACCTTGGCATGTTCGGCATCAAGGACTTCGCCGCCGTCATCAACCCGCCGCATGCGACGATCCTGGCGGTGGGTGCAGGCGAGGAGCGCGCGGTGGTGAAGGGCGGCGAGATCAGGATCGCCACCGTCATGTCGGTGACGCTGTCGACCGATCATCGTGCCGTCGACGGTGCGCTGGGAGCCGAATTGCTCGGTGCCTTCAAACGCATCATCGAAAACCCGATGACCATGCTGGTCTGACAACCGCAGTAGGACGGCCCATGAAGACCGTGCTCTGTTATGGCGACTCCTTGACCTGGGGCTATGATGCCGCGGGTCAAGGCCGCCATGCGTTTGAAGATCGCTGGCCGAGCGTGCTGCAGGCGGAGCTTGGCGGCACGGTGCGTGTGATACCGGAAGGGTTGAATGGCCGCACGACGGCATTCGATGATCATCTGGCCGATTGCGACCGCAACGGCGCTCGTACTCTGCCGATGATCCTTGCAACGCATGCACCGCTCGATCTGATCATCCTATTGCTTGGCACCAACGACATGAAGTCGTTCATCTGCGGCCGGGCGATCGGCGCCAAGCAAGGCATGGGACGATTGGTCGATATCGTGCGCAGCCTGGTCTATCCGATGGCCGCAGCCGCCCCGAAAGTGCTGCTGGTGTCGCCGCCGCTTGTTCGAGAAACGACGAACGTCAATTTCGCCGCCATGTATGGAGAGAGTATCGCTGAATCGCGCAAGCTCGCGCAATTCTACACGGCACTTGCCGCGGAGACGAATTGCGGTTTCTTCGATGCCGGCACGGTCGCCGAGGCAACACCGCTGGATGGCATCCATCTCGATGCCGACAACACCCGTCGCATCGGCACCGCGCTGGCGCCAAAAGTGCGCGAGATGCTGAGGTTTTGACCGTGCTGGAGGAGATCAGTATCCGACCGGCCAAGAAGAGCGATGCAGCCGAGCTCGCCATTCTGGTCGATGTGAGTTCGCACGGTTTCGCCTCCTGGTTCTGGTACGGTGCCGTGCTCGACGGAAGCAAAGAGACGGCATTCGAGCAGGGGCGATCCTTCATGCGCTCCGATACCGAACGCGCAGCCTGGAGAGATACCAGCGTCGCGACGGTCGATGACGAAATCGCCGGCGTGATCATTGGCCATCCGATTGATCCGTCGATTGCGGACGAAGCGGCTCCGCATCCGGCGATCGAACCGATCCTGGCCCTGCAGAAGACGCTGGTTGGGCACTGGTTCATCGACAGCCTGGGGGTCTATCGCCACCTCCGCGGCAAAGGTTTGGGCAAGCGGCTGCTTCTGCACGAGATCGGACGTGGTGCCGGGCTTCCGATCAGCCTTATAACCGAAAGCCACAACGAGACCGCGCTTGGGCTTTACAAATCGCACGGATTTGCCGAGGTGACCCGACGGCAGGCCGTACCGCTGTTCGATGACAGCAAGGAACATGACTGGGTGCTGCTGATACGTAGCGCCGCTTGATAAGAAGGCAGGAAGAACATGGCTGACAATTACGACGTCATCATCATCGGTTCCGGTCCGGGCGGCTATATTGCGGCCATCCGTTCCGCGCAGCTCGGTTTCAAGACGGCGATCGTCGAGCGTGAGCATCTGGCTGGCATCTGCTCCAACTGGGGCTGTATCCCGACCAAGGCGCTGCTGCGTTCGGCCGAGATCTTCCACTATGCCGAACACGCCAAGAGCTACGGCCTGAAACTCGAAGGCACGATCACGCCTGATCTCAGGGGCATCGTCGATCGTTCGCGCGGCATTGCCCAGCGCATGAACAATGGCGTCGGCTTCCTGATGAAGAAAAACAAGGTCGACGTGATCTGGGGCGAAGCCAAGATCACCAAGCCGGGCGAGATCGTCGTCGGCAAGTCTTCCAAGAAGCCGATGGAGCCGCAGGGGCCGATCCCGAAGGGCACCAAGGGTGAGGGCACCTATACGGCCAAGCATATCGTGATCGCCACCGGCGCGCGGCCACGCGCACTGCCGGGCATCGAGCCGGACGGCAAGCTGATCTGGACCTATTTCGAGGCGATGGTACCGCAGGAGATGCCGAAATCGCTGCTGGTGATGGGTTCTGGCGCCATCGGCATCGAATTCGCCTCTTTCTATCGCACCATGGGCGTCGACGTGACCGTGGTCGAGATCATGCCGCAGATCATGCCGGTGGAAGATACCGAGATTTCCACCTGGGCCAAGAAGCAGCTCGAAAAGCAGGGCATGAAAATCCTGCTCGAGACCAAGGTCACCAAGGTCGAGAAGGGCGCCAATTCCGTCACCGCGACGATCGAAGGCAAGGATGGCAAGACCCAGACGATCACCGCGGATCGGATGATCTCGGCGGTCGGTGTCCAATGCAACACCGAAAATCTCGGCCTCGAGACCATCGGCGTGAAGGTCGACCGCGGTGCCGTCGTCATCGACGAATTCTGCCGCACCAATGTTCCGGGCATCTACGCCATCGGTGATGTTGCCGGGCCGCCCATGCTGGCACACAAGGCCGAGCACGAGGCTGTGATCTGCATGGAAAAGATCGCCGGCCTGCATGTTCATCCTATGGACAAGCTGAAGATCCCGGGCTGCACCTATTGCAGCCCGCAGGTGGCATCGGTTGGCCTGACAGAGGCCAAGGCCAAGGAACAGGGCAAGGACATCCGTGTCGGCCGTTTCCAGTTCGTCGCCAACGGCAAGGCTGTTGCGCTTGGCGAAGACCAGGGGCTGGTCAAGACAATTTTCGACAAGAAGACCGGCCAGCTGCTTGGCGCCCATATGGTCGGCGCGGAAGTGACCGAGCTGATCCAGGGCTTCGTCGTGGCCATGAACCTCGAAACCACCGAGGAAGAGCTGATGCACACCATCTTCCCGCATCCGACACTGTCGGAAACAATGAAGGAAAGCGTGCTCGACGCCTATGGACGGGTACTGAACGCGTAACGATGCAAGAATGGCCGTGGTGGCATGCGTTGCCACGGTCTTTTTCTTCCGATTGAAAAGCCTTAGATGAGGCTGATATCCAGTCCCCGACTCCGAAAGGTCCTGGGGAGAGCAGGAAAGATCAGATGGTCACCGTTCTCGATCTCGTCGCCAACAAGCCGCGCCCCCGTCATCCGGAAAAGGCGCATCGGCCCGATCAGGAAGTGCTGCGCAAGCCGGATTGGATCCGCGTCAAGGCACCGGTCTCCAAGGGTTATGCCGAGACGCGCGAGATCGTGAAGTCGCACAAGCTGGTGACGGTCTGCGAAGAGGCCGGCTGCCCCAACATCGGCGAATGCTGGGAAAAGAAGCACGCCACCTTCATGATCATGGGCGAGATCTGCACGCGCGCCTGCGCCTTCTGCAATGTCGCGACCGGTATTCCAACCGCGCTCGATGCTGATGAGCCGAACCGCGTGGCGCAGGCCGTCAAGACGATGGGCCTTTCCCATGTCGTCATCACTTCGGTCGATCGCGACGACCTCGAAGACGGTGGCGCGCAGCATTTCGCCGATGTCATTCTCGCCATTCGGGCGGCTGCGCCGACGACCACGATCGAAATCCTGACGCCGGACTTCCTGCGCAAGGATGGCGCGCGCGCGCTGGAAATCGTCGTGGCGGCCAAGCCGGACGTATTCAACCACAACCTCGAAACCGTGCCGTCAAACTATCTGACGGTCCGCCCGGGCGCCCGTTATTTCCATTCGATCCGACTGCTGCAGCGGGTGAAGGAACTCGACCCGTCGATCTTCACCAAATCAGGAATCATGGTCGGGCTCGGCGAAGAGCGTCACGAGGTTCTGCAGTTGATGGATGACCTGCGCTCGGCCGACGTCGACTTCATGACCATCGGCCAGTACCTGCAGCCGTCGAAGAAGCACCATCCGGTGAAGAAGTTCGTCACGCCGGAGGAATTCCAGTCCTACGCGATCGTCGGCAAGAGCAAGGGGTTCCTGCTCATGGCTTCGAGCCCGCTGACGCGATCCTCTCACCATGCGGGCGATGACTTCGCAAGGCTGCGCGAAGCGCGTGAGGAACAACTCAAGAAAACGGCCCGATAGCCGGTTCATGCCGAAATTCGAGGCGACACGCCGCGTATCCCATAGCCCCGACCAGATGTTCGCACTGGTCGCCGATGTGGAGAAATACCCGCAATTCCTGCCGTTGTGCGAGGCGCTGACGGTGCGGTCGCGCCGCGAGCGCGACGGTCGTACTGTGCTCCTTGCCGACATGAGCGTCGGCTATAAAGCTATCCGCGAGACTTTCACCACCCAGGTGCTGCTGAAGCCGGACGAGCGCATCATCGACGTCAAATACATCGACGGCCCGTTCAAATATCTCAGCAATATCTGGGGGTTCGAGCCGGCGAGCGATGGCTGTTTCGTCCGCTTTTTCATCGACTACGAGTTCAAGAGCCGCATTTTGGGCGCGATGATGGGCACGATGTTCGACCGGGCCTTTCGTATGTTCTCCGAAGCGTTCGAAAAACGCGCTGACGTGATCTACGCGCAAGACACCTGAAGCCCGCGGCTGTCGGTGCTGCTGACAAGTGAGATGAATGACCAGAACTGCCAGCCTGATCGTTACGGCCGTGCTGCTTGCCGTCCCAATTCCTGCTTTCGCCAAGGCGCCGGAGAATTTCGTCTATACGAGTTCAGGCGATCTTGAGGCTGCGGAAGCCGTCCTGAAACGTGACGATATCGGCGGTGCGCAGATCGTCTACAACTGGCGATCGCTGGAGCCGGAGAAGGACAAATACGACTTCTCGCAGATTGAGAAGGATCTGGCCGTCGTCGATGCGGCTGGGAAAAAACTCTTCATCCAGGTGCAGGATCGGTTTTTCGAAGCGGATGCAAAATACGCTCCGGATTATCTCTTGAATGACCCCCAATATGACGGCGGGCTGTCTCCGCAATTCGACAATCCGGGTGAGGGCAAGCCGCTCGGCTCCGGTTGGGTCGCACAGCAATGGAATCCGGCGGTGCGTCAGCGCTACCAGGCGCTGCTTGCGGCGCTCGCAGCCCGTTTCGATGGCAGGGTTTACGGTGTGAATTTGCCCGAGACGGCGATTGATCTGGACGAGAAGAAGCCGCCAGAGGGCTATTCCTGCGACAGCTATTTTGCCGGCGAGATGGAAAACCTGGCCTTTGCCCGCAAAGCGTTCACCAGGTCACGCATCGTGCAGTATGTGAATTTCTGGCCATGTGAGTGGGACAACGACCGCAACTATATGGGCCGCGTGTTCGATTTCGCCGCCACCAACGGCATCGGTCTCGGCGGCCCAGACATTGTTCCGAACCGCAAGGCGCAGATGAAGAACTCCTACCCATTCTTCAACCAATACAAGGGTAAGCTGGCTCTCATTGCCATGGCGGTACAGGAACCGACCCTGACCTACAAAAACCCGAAAACCGGCAAGCGGTTCAGCAAAGACGAGTTCATTGGCTTCGCCGACACGTATCTTGGCGCAGATATCATTTTCTGGAGCACGACTTCGCCTTGGCTGAAGGCAAAGTAGCGTTCAGGCTGCAAGGGCCTTAAGCCCCATTTCCAATGCATGCCGCACAGTCTCACGGCGAATGAAGTCGCGGCCGCGATTGTCGAAGATGCGGTGTTCCGAAACGGTTTCCCGGCCTTTTAGCGCCAGGCCGAACCATACCAGCCCGACCGGTTTTTCGGCGGAACCTCCGTCCGGACCGGCGATGCCTGTCACGGCCAGCGTGATGCCGGCACGCGAATGGACAAGCGCCCCCGCGGCCATCTCCAAGGCTGTCTCGGACGATACAGCGCCGAAGGCTTCCAGCGTGGCTGCCTTGACACCGAGCATGTCCGTCTTGGCTTCGTTCGAATAGGTAACGAAACCGCGGTCGACGACCGCCGATGAGCCGGCGATGTCGGTCAGATGCGCGACGATCATGCCGCCGGTGCAGCTTTCGGCGGTCGCGGCCATGATCTCGCGGGCCAGGCACGCCTTCAGGAAGCGATCGGCCAGTTGCGTGAGTTCGTTCATTCCGGGACCTCCCCGGGATAGACGACACTCGCCGTGGCGATTGCGGCAATGCCTTCCTGGCGACCGACGAAGCCGAGCTTCTCGTTTGTCGTCGCCTTGATGGAGATGCGTTCAGGCGCAATGCCCAGCATGTCACACAGCGCGGCCGTCATTGCCTCGCGATGGGGCCCGACGCGCGGTGCCTCGCAGATCAGCGTGATGTCGGCATTGGCGATGCGGCCGCCGCGCGCCCGCACAATTCTGGCTGCATGTTCGACGAAAATCCGCGATGCCGCCCCCTTCCATTGCGGATCGGAAGGCGGGAAATGCGTGCCGATATCGCCAGCACCGCATGTGGCCAGCAACGCGTCGGTCAAGGCATGCAGACCCACATCCGCATCGGAATGGCCGGATAGTTTGCGATCGTGTGGAATGGCTACGCCACATAGTGTCACGTGATCGCCGGCTTCAAAGGCGTGCACATCGTAGCCATTGCCTGTGCGGATGTCGGGGTAGCTTGAGCGCGCGCCATTCAACCGTTGATCCGCCATGACGATATCCCGTGCCCAAGTGAGTTTGACGTTGTCCGGCGAGCCGGCCACGATCTTGACTGGCAGTCGCGCCCATTCGGCGATCGCTGCATCATCCGTGAAATCGTCCCGGCCGGCCTGGTGGGCTTTTTCATGCGCTTCCAGGATGGCGCGGAACGGAAAGCCCTGCGGCGTCTGCGCGGCATGCAGGCCCGCCCGCGGCACTGTCTCGCCGATGCTGCCGTCGCGGCTTTCGCGCTTTAGCGTGTCGGCCACGGGAAGTGCAGGCAGCGCGCCCTGACCGCCGGCAATGACGTCGATGACGCGGTCGATGAGATCATGGTCGGCGAAAGGCCGCACGGCGTCATGAATGAGCACCTTGTCCGGCGTCTTGCCGTCCAATGCGATGAGGCCGAGCCGGACAGAATCTTGCCTGGTGCGGCCGCCGGTAACGATTGTAATCCTGGCGAGATGATCGCCGACGGCCTTCTGAAGCAATTCCTGGTCGTCGGTATGAATAACGACGACGACGCGATTGATGCGCGGATGCGAAAGGAAGGTCTCCAATGTGCGAGCGAGGATGGCGCGGCCGCCGATGTGGCGATATTGTTTGGGGCCGTCAGCTTGGCCGGCGCGCTCGCCGCGGCCAGCCGCGACGATGACGGCAGCGACACCGCCATCTGCGGGTACAGCCTTGATTGCACTCGTTTCCCTCATGCGCAGAGGCTTAGTCGCGGGCGAAGAGGAAGGCCAGCTTTTTCCCAAATAAGCCGCAATGCATGTTCATTCTGCATTGCACAATCACCTCGATCTGGCTAGTGAATAGGCAAAGATAGATATTGCTTGGTTTTTGTGCATGACCGATCCGGATAAGCTCGCCTTGCCGCTTGTTGTTGGCGGGGTTGTTCTGCGCAATCGTGTCTTCCTGGCGCCGATGTCCGGCATCACGGACGAGCCGTTCCGCAAGCGCGCCTACGCGCATGGTGCGGGTCTCGTCGTTTCGGAAATGGTGGCGAGCGGCGAGCTTGCACGAGGCAGGGAAGGGTTCGACCTGCGCATTCGTCATTCCGGCCTGCCGGTGCATATGGTGCAACTGGCTGGACGCGAAGCGGCACACATGGCAGAAGCCGCGCGCATTGCGGCAGGCGAAGGCGCCGACATCATCGATATCAATATGGGCTGCCCGGCCAAGAAAGTAACCGGTGGCTATGCCGGCTCGGCCTTGATGCGCGACCTCGACCACGCGCTCACCCTGATCGAAGCGGTAATCGGTGCGGTGAAGGTGCCGGTGACCGTCAAGATGCGGCTGGGATGGGATGAGGACGCCTTGAATGCGCCGATGCTTGCTCGCCGTGCGGAACAGGCCGGGGTCGGCATGGTGACGATCCATGGCCGCACGCGCTGCCAATTCTATCAGGGCAGGGCCGATTGGCGTGCGATTGCGCGCATCAAGGAATCCGTTTCGATACCTGTCATTGCCAATGGCGATGTGACTTCGCCAGCCGATGCGGTCACCATCCTCGAACAATCCGGCGCGGACGCTGTGATGGCTGGCCGCGCCCATTACGGCGCACCGTGGACCGCAGGGGTGATCGCGGCCTCTGCTGCCGGGGACGATGCCCAGGGCCTGCCAAGGGATGGTGCTGAGCTCGCCGATTACATTGTCGCGCATTATGAAGACATGCTTGCCCTCTACGGCATCGAGAGTGGGCTGAGGCAAGCCAGAAAACATCTCGGCTGGTATCTGGACCGACACGCGGCAACGACACCTGCGGTCGTACGGAAGGACATCCTGACTTCTTTCGAGCCCGCCCGCATCATCAACCTGCTGCGCGCGGTATTTTCAGACAGCACGGACTTTGGCGAGATCAGGAGCGCGGCATGACCATCGCGACGCCCGCAGTCGCGGACATGGCTGATGCCGCGCAGATTCTTCTCAACACCATCCGCCGTCCGGTGATCATGGTTGGACCGGAAGGCCACATTACCTACGCCAACGCGGATGCCGAGGATTTCTTTCGTTCCAGCGCGACCATGCTGGCCCGCAACACACTCGCCAAGCTTATTCCCTTTGGCAGCCCGTTGCTGACTTTGGTGGACCAGGTTCGCGAGCGGCACGCGCCGGTCAACGAATATCGCGTGGATGTTTCCTCGCCACGCCTCGGCATTGAGAAGATCGTCGATCTTTATGCCGCGCCGGTGCCAGAATTCCCGGACTCCGTGGTGGTAATGTTCCAGGAACGCTCGATGGCCGACAAGATCGATCGGCAGATGACACATCGCGGGGCTGCGCGTTCCGTCACCGGCCTGGCGGCCATGCTGGCGCATGAGATCAAGAACCCGTTGTCGGGCATACGCGGTGCAGCGCAGCTGCTTGAGCTTTCCGCCTCCGACGAGGATCGTGCGCTGACGCGGCTGATCACTGACGAGACCGATCGCATCGTGTCGCTGGTCGACCGCATGGAAGTGTTTTCCGATGAGCGGCCGATCGACCGTTATCCGGTCAATATTCACGTGGTCCTGGATCACGTGAAGGCAATTGCACGAAACGGTTTCGCCAATCGGATCAAGGTCATAGAGGACTATGATCCATCGTTGCCTTCAGTTTACGGCAACCGTGACCAGCTCATCCAGGTGTTTCTGAATCTGGTCAAGAATGCAGCCGAGGCGATCGGTTCGGACCCGCTGGGCGAGATCACGCTGACCACTGCATTCCGCCCCGGTATCCGCGTTTCCGTGCCCGGCACTCAGGACCGCGTGTCGCTGCCGCTGGAGTTCTGCGTGCACGATAACGGTTCGGGCGTGTCGGAGGATATTCTGCCGATCCTTTTTGATCCCTTCATCACCACGAAACCGAACGGTTCCGGGTTGGGGTTGGCGCTGGTCGCCAAAATCGTGGGCGAACACGGGGGCATCATCGAGTGTGATTCGACACCGCGCGGCACCACCTTCCGCGTGCTTCTGCCCGCCTGGAAGGAGCCGGCAGCAGAAAGCCATGAAGGATACCGACCATGACCATGCGCGGCACCATTCTCGTCGCCGACGATGACGCGGCAATTCGCACCGTGCTCAACCAGGCGCTGTCGCGTGCGGGTCATGAGGTGCGGGTGACATCCAACGCATCCACGCTCTGGCGCTGGGTTGCGGCGGGCGAGGGCGACATTGTGATCACCGATGTGGTGATGCCCGACGAAAACGCTTTCGACATGCTACCCCGCATCAAGAAGGCGCGACCGGAATTGCCGGTCATCGTCATGAGCGCGCAGAATACCTTCATGACCGCCATCCGCGCTTCTGAGACCGGCGCTTACGAATATCTGCCGAAACCATTCGATCTCACCGAACTGCTCAATATTGTCGGCCGGGCCATGGCCGAACCACGCCGTCCCAAGGCCGACGTCCGCCCCGAAGAACAGCCCGAAACAATGCCGCTCGTTGGCCGGTCGGCCGCCATGCAGGACATCTACCGGATGCTCGCGCGCATGATGCAGACCGATCTGACCGTCATGATCAGCGGCGAATCGGGTACCGGCAAGGAACTGGTGGCACGTGCCCTGCATGAATATGGCCGCCGTCGCGGTGGCCCGTTCGTTGCGATCAACATGGCGGCGATCCCGCGTGACCTGATTGAATCGGAGCTGTTCGGCCACGAGAAAGGTGCATTCACCGGTGCGCAGAACCGCTCCACCGGCCGCTTCGAACAGGCCGAGGGCGGCACCTTGTTCCTCGACGAGATCGGCGACATGCCGATGGAGGCGCAGACCCGGTTGCTGCGTGTGCTGCAGCAGGGCGAATACACGACCGTTGGGGGGCGCACGCCGATCAAGACGGATGTGCGTATCGTGGCAGCGACCAACAAGGATCTGCGCACGCTGATCAACCAGGGCCTGTTTCGCGAAGACTTGTTCTATCGCCTCAACGTTGTGCCGTTAAGGTTGCCGGGGCTGCGCGAGCGGGCCGAGGACATTCCGGATCTTGTGCGCCATTTTTTCAAGCTTGGCGCCAAGGAAGGGTTGCAGAGCAAGCGCATCGCAGCCGGCGGTATCGAGCTGATGAAACGCTATCCTTGGCCGGGCAACGTCCGCGAACTGGAAAATCTGGTTCGCAGGCTGGCCGCGCTTTATCCACAGGACGAGATTTCCGCCGAGATCATCGATGCGGAACTGAAAACCGGTGAGGCGCCGGCGGTACCCAACACCAATGTCTTGATCCCCGATGATCTGTCGATCAGTCAGGCAGTCGAGCACTACCTTCAACGCTATTTCACTTCCTTCGGTGACGATTTGCCACCACCGGGGCTCTATCAACGCATTCTGGAAGAGGTGGAGCACCCGCTCGTGCTCGCAGCGATGACGGCGACACGCGGCAACCAGATTCGCGCCGCCGACCTGCTCGGCCTCAATCGCAACACCTTGCGCAAGAAAATCCGCGATCTTGGTGTCAACGTCTATCGCGGAGCGCGGCAGAGCTAGCCGGCGCAAGGTCGCGCAAGCGGACTAGTCCATAAAATCGGTTGATGAGGCGTCGAAAGATTTTTGTGATCGGACGTCTTGTTGCATATTCGCCACAATGCGTTGCATAGATGCTACGCAATCATGACGGCAAGCGGCGAAATGGCTGAGCAGGCCATACCATTGAACGGACCATTGTTTCGGAGATCCGGGGTGCAGGAAGCCAGGCGGCTGATGGCGCTGCCTGGCATCATCGCGATCATCGGTGCGCTGCTGACGGCCGCGATTTCCTTTGCAATCCTGGTCGGCGCGACACCGATTACGCCTGATCGCACGACAACGCTGTGGCTGATCGGCCTCAATGCGCTGTTCATCTTTTTCCTCGTGGCGCTCGTTGCCCGCGAAGCGCGACGAATCATCATGGCGCGGCGCGTCGGCAAGGCGGCGTCGCGTTTGCACGTGCGCATTGTCTTGATGTTCGCGCTCGTCGCGGCGGTGCCGGCGATCCTCGTGGCCATTATTGCGGCTATGACACTGAACATCGGTCTCGACCGCTGGTTCGAAATCCGCACCAAAACGATCATCAATTCGTCGCTTTCGATCGCGGAAGCCTATGTGCAGGAAAACGCGCGCAATCTGCAGGGCACGACCTTGTCGATGGCTTATGATCTGGACAGCTCGCGCACGCTCTACGGCCTCGACCGGGGCGGTTTCCTGGATCTGATGAACAAGGAAGCGATTGGACGCGGCCTTGCCCATGCTGCGCTGGTCAAGGAGGACGGCTCCTTCGTGATGAGCGCCAAGACCGGCGTCGACTTTCCCATGCCTGGACCACCTGATGGCGCCGTCAAGCAAGCTGTGGACGGCAAACCGCTGCTGATCGAGCCGCGCACCCGCAACATCATGGGCGCGATCATCAAACTGAAGGAAATCGAGGGGCTTTATCTCTACACCATTCGCGTGGTCGACCCCGAGGTGATCCGGGCGCGGGAGATTGTAAGGGCAAACACCGCAGAATATCGCGGGCTCGAAACCAACCGCACCTTCTCGCAGGTCGCATTCGCGCTGCCTTACATGTCGTTGACGCTTATCGTTATTCTGTCCGCCATCTGGACCGGCATCGCCGTGGCGGATCGTCTGGTGCGCCCGATTCGTCAGCTCATCGGCGCAGCCGACGAGGTGGCGACCGGCAATCTCGATGTCTCGGTACCCGTTCGCAATTCGGATGGCGACGTCGCCTATCTTGGGGACACCTTCAACAAGATGCTGCTGGAGTTGAAATCCCAGCGCAATGAAATCCTGACCGCCAAGGATCTTGCCGACGAGCGGCTTCGGTTCTCGGAAGCCGTTTTAGCTGGTGTCACCTCCGGCGTGGTTGGTGTCGATCCGTTCGGCACGATCACCATCGTCAACAAATCGGCCGAGGCAATGCTGGCGATGTCATCCGAGACTGCACTCGGCCAGAATCTGTCAACGGTGTTGCCTCATGTCGGTCGTGTGCTGGAAATCGGCCGCAAGTCCGGCAAGCCGGTCTATCGCGAGCAGGTGACGTTCTTCCGCGCCGGCGCCGAACGAACCTTCAATGTACAGGTGACGATCGAGGAGGACCAGGACGAGGCTTACGAGGGCGAGAAGTCCTATGTCGTGACCGTGGACGACATCACCGATCTCGTCACTGCACAGCGCACGTCGGCCTGGGCCGACGTTGCCCGGCGCATTGCCCACGAAATCAAGAATCCGCTGACGCCGATCCAGCTTTCGGCCGAACGCATCCGGCGGCGCTACGGCAAAGTGATCACGGAGGATCGCGAAGTCTTCGATCAATGCACGGACACCATCATCCGGCAGGTCGAGGATATTGGCCGTATGGTCGACGAGTTCTCATCTTTCGCGCGTATGCCGAAGCCTGAAATGAAGGCGATCGATTTGCGCGAGCCGCTGCGCGAGGCTTCCTTCCTGGTGGAAGTCAGCCGCTCCGATATCGCATTCGAACGCGCCTTCGGGGATGAGCCACTCAAGGGCACTTTCGACAACCGTTTGCTGTCGCAAGCATTCGGTAATGTCATCAAGAATGCAGCTGAGGCTATGGAAGGACTCGAACGGGCGCCCGGTGAAAAGGGCGTCATCCGTATCCAGGCGGCGCATGTCGACGGCTCGATCCGGGTCGACGTGATCGACAACGGCAAGGGGCTGCCGCGTGAAAACCGCGGCCGGTTGCTCGAGCCCTACATGACGACACGCGAGAAAGGCACCGGACTTGGCCTCGCGATCGTCAAAAAGATCGTGGAAGACCATGGTGGACGGCTGGAACTGCACGATGCGCCTGCCGGCTTCCACGGTGGGCGAGGGGCCATGATCAGCATCATCCTTCCCGCCGGTTCGGCCCCCCGTGGCCGCGAGACGGCGCAAAATGAACGAGAAACTGAGAAGGTCGGTAATGGCGTCTGATATTCTGATCGTCGACGACGAAGAAGACATCCGTGAACTTGTCGCGGGTATCCTGAGTGACGAAGGCCACGAAACCCGCACGGCTCATGATGCCGACAGTGCGCTGGCGGCAATCGCCGATCGCGCGCCGCGCCTTATCTTCCTCGACATCTGGTTGCAGGGGTCGCGACTGGACGGCTTGGCGTTGCTTGATGAAATCAAAACCCTGCATCCCAACCTGCCGGTGGTGATGATTTCGGGTCACGGCAATATTGAAACGGCAGTGTCGGCCATTCGCCGCGGCGCATACGACTTCATCGAAAAGCCCTTCAAGGCGGACCGGCTGATCCTCGTTGCGGAGCGTGCGCTGGAGACCTCCAAACTGCGGCGCGAGGTTTCCGACCTGAAACAGCGCAGTGGCGAGACGTTCGACCTCATCGGCATGTCGTCTGCGATGAGCCAGTTGCGGCAGACCATCGAACGCGTGGCGCCGACCAACAGCCGCATCATGATCTTGGGGCCTTCGGGTTCCGGCAAGGAACTGGCGGCAAGGGCCATTCACGCCCTGTCTGCGCGCAAAAGCGGGCCGTTTGTGACCTTGAGCGCCGCCAACATCACGCCGGAGCGCATGGAGATCGAGCTGTTCGGTACCGAGTCGAACGGAACCGAACGCAAGGTCGGTGCGCTGGAGGAGGCGCATCGCGGCATTCTCTACATCGACGAAGTCGCCGATATGCCGCGCGAAACGCAAAACAAGATCCTGCGCGTGCTGGTCGAACAACAGTTCGAGCGGGTGGGCGGTACCAAGCGCGTCAAGGTCGACGTGCGCATCATCTCCTCGACCGCGCAAAACCTCGAGGCGATGATCGCCGAGGGACGTTTCCGTGAGGACCTTTATCATCGCCTTGCTGTCGTGCCCGTGGCGGTGCCGGGGCTTGCGGAGCGACGCGAGGATATCCCTTATCTGGTCGATACCTTTGTCAAACAGATATCGAGACAGGCAGGTATCAAGGCGCGGCGTATCGGCGACGACGCGATGGCGGTGCTTCAGGCCCACAACTGGCCGGGCAACGTGCGCCAGCTGCGCAACAACATCGAGCGCCTCATGATCCTGGCGCGGGGTGATGACGTGGATGCGCCAATCACCGCCGACCTGCTTCCTTCCGAAATTGGCGATGTGATGCCACGCACACCCAACCAGTCGGACCAGCACATCATGGCACTGCCCTTGCGCGAGGCTCGGGAGCAGTTTGAGAAAGATTATCTGATCGCCCAGATCAATCGCTTCGGCGGCAACATCTCCAAGACCGCCGAATTTATCGGCATGGAGCGCTCCGCCCTGCATCGCAAGCTCAAGTCACTTGGTGTTTGACCCGTCGCTGCTGATCGGCTGGACCATGCCTTTGTCCGATACGCGATCATCGGAATCACGTAAGAAAACCTGATATTTCAGAGAGTTCGCCATGCCACGCATTGCCTATGTGAACGGACGCTACGTCGCCCATCGCGACGCCGCTGTGCATGTTGAGGATCGCGGCTATCAGTTTGCCGACGGCGTTTATGAGGTCTGTGAGGTGGCGCGCGGCTTCATT
Organism: Mesorhizobium loti; assembly: GCF_002858745.1. Taxonomy (GTDB): domain Bacteria; phylum Pseudomonadota; class Alphaproteobacteria; order Rhizobiales; family Rhizobiaceae; genus Mesorhizobium; species Mesorhizobium loti_F. The sequence goes on from NZ_PJRO01000006.1 coordinate 311,679, forward strand.
GTCGACATGAAACGCCATCTCGACCGGCTCGACCGCTCCTTGCGGGAGCTTCGTATCGACTGGCCGATCGGCAGGAGACCGTTTGAGATCGTGCTGCGCGAGGTGGTCAGGCGCAACCAGGTTTTCAATGGGCTGGTCTATTTGCAGGTGACGCGTGGCGTCGCCAGCCGAGACTTCCTGTTTCCTGCGGACACGATGTCGTCGCTTGTCGTGACGGCCAGGAAAGTCAACCCGGCGCTTGCGGCCAAGCGCGCTGAAGACGGCATCAAGGTCATCACGGTGCCGGAGAACCGTTGGGATCGGGTTGATATCAAGTCGGTCGGCTTGCTGCCAAACGTACTGGCGAAACAGAAAGCCAAGGAAGCCGGAGCCCAGGAGGCCTGGTTTGTCGACGAGGACGGGAACGTCAAGGAGGGCGGATCGTCGAACGCGTGGATCGTTACCAAGGACGGTGTTCTCGTGACACGACCGGCAGAACACGGCATCCTGCGCGGCATTACCCGTACAACGATGTTTGACGTTGCGGCCAAGCTCGGCCTGAAGATCGAGGAACGCAGCTTTTCCGTGGCCGAAGCACAGGCGGCACGCGAAGCGTTCATCAGTTCCGCAACTACAATCGCGATGCCTGTGGTGGCCATCGACGGACAAACCGTTGCCAACGGCCACCCAGGCTCAGTAACACTTTCGTTGCGGCAAGCGTTTTTTGACGTTGCGGAAAAAAGTCCGGCCTGATAACCGGCACAACAGGAATGGACATCAATACATCTCGTTCTACTTGTCGTTGTTCACGACGAGCACGTCTGCAAGCTTGACATATGCCGAGTATTTTGGCGCATTGGCATGCATACCGAAGGGGATCGGCGAAAGATAAGAACAATGGCAGAGCGTTCGCAAAATCTTCAGGACCTGTTCCTGAACTCGGTGCGCAAGAGCAAGAACCCACTCACAATCTTCCTCATCAATGGCGTGAAATTGACCGGGGTGGTGACCTCGTTCGACAATTTCTGCGTGTTACTGCGGCGCGACGGGCACTCGCAGCTCGTTTACAAGCATGCCATTTCCACGATCATGCCGAGCCAGCCGGTTCAGATGTTCGATGGTGAGGAAAGCCAAGGCGGCTAATTGACCAAGCAGAACGACGCGAGCCGTAAGGGCCGCGGGCAATCGGTACACAGTGAGGGCGCGGGCTCCGGAGAAGCAACCCGTGCCCTTGTCGTCGTGCCCGTATTGCCGAATCACTCCAGGCAAGAAGACGACACCGGTCGCGTGCGGCTGGCTCGATCCCCGGAAGCACGGCTCGAAGAGGCCGTCGGCCTGACACGCGCCATTGATCTCGACCCCGTCCAGACATCGATCGTCATCGTCGCTGACCCGCGACCCGCGACATTGTTGGGTTCGGGCAAGGTTCTGGAACTGGCCGAAGCGGTCAAGGACAAGCACGCGGAACTCGCCATCATCGATCATCCGTTGACGCCGGTGCAGCAGCGCAACCTGGAGAAAGAACTGAACGTCAAGGTTCTGGACCGGACCGGCCTCATCCTCGAAATCTTCGGTGAGCGTGCCCGTACCAAGGAAGGCACGCTGCAGGTCGAGCTCGCGCATCTCAACTATCAGAAGGGCCGTCTGGTGCGATCCTGGACCCACCTTGAGCGTCAGCGTGGTGGCGCCGGCTTCCTCGGCGGTCCTGGTGAAACGCAGATCGAGGCAGACCGGCGCGCGTTGCAGGAAAAAATCATCAAGCTGAAGCGCGAGCTGGAGACGGTACGGCGCACGCGCGACCTGCATCGGGCCAAGCGAAAAAAAGTGCCTTTTCCGGTGGTTGCGATCGTCGGCTATACCAATGCGGGAAAATCGACGCTGTTCAACAAGCTGACTGGCGCCGGGGTACTGGCGGAAGACATGCTGTTCGCCACGCTTGATCCGACATTGCGGCGGGTGCGCCTGCCGCACGGCACGCCGATCATCCTTTCCGATACGGTTGGTTTCATTTCCGACCTGCCGACGCATCTGGTCGCTGCGTTCCGCGCTACGCTGGAAGAGGTGGTGGAGGCCGATCTGGTCATCCATCTGCGTGACATCTCCGATCCGGACACCGCCGCACAGGCGGAGGATGTCGAACGCATCCTGGGCGATCTCGGTGTGGATGCTGCCAACGCCGACCGTGTTGTCGAAGTGTGGAACAAGATCGATCTGCTGGACGAAGGCAATCGGGAGCGCCTTCTATCAGATAGCGCGGATACCAAACGTCCGCCGATCGCCATTTCGGCCGTGACGGGCGAGGGTATCGACGCACTCAAAGGGCTGATCGAAACGCGCGTGTCGGGCGAGTTGCAGTCGGTGGAGATTACCTTGCAGCCCGCCCAACTCGGCATGGTCGACTGGCTTTACCGCAACGGTGATGTCGTCAAGCGAACCGACAACGAGGATGGCAGCGTTTCCCTGTCGTTGATGGCGACTGAAAGCGCGCGCGAAGAGATTGAAGGTCGGCTGCAACGCAAAAGCGGTTGAGATGCCCATTCTCCCAAAGATGCGGGTCGCAAGGCCGTCGGATGACCTTGAAGCCTTGCTGCGTTTTTACAGAGATGGTCTGGGTTTCAGGATCCTGACGCGCTTCGATGACCATGACGGCTTTGACGGGATCATTTTAGGGCATCCAAACGCGCCCTATCATCTGGAGTTCACGAAGGCGCATGGTGAGGTGGTCGGTCGAGCACCGTCCGAAGATCACCTTCTTGTCTTCTATATCCCTGACCAGATCGCATGGGATGCTGCCATCAATTCGATGAAGGTCGCCGGTTTTGCACCGGTGACTTCCTTCAACCCGTATTGGGACAGAGTTGGCGCCACTTTTGAGGATCCGGATGGATACCGCGTGGTGTTCCAGCGTGCCGAGTGGAAGCGGTAGCGTTCAGCCAGTGCTCTTGGCTTGCTGCCAGAGCGCTTCCATCTCGTCCAGCGACGCTTTTTCCAGATTGCTGCCGGAGGTGTCGAGTGCCTGCTCGACATAGTGGAAGCGCTTGCGGAATTTATCGTTGGTGCCGGAAAGAGCCGCTTCCGAATCGACCTTGAGGTGCCGCCCGAGATTGACGACAGCAAACAGCATGTCGCCGAACTCGTCCTTGATGGCAGCCGTATCACTCTTGGCGAGGGCTTCGCGCAACTCTGCGATCTCTTCTTCGATCTTGTCGAGAATCGGCTCGGCCTCACTCCAGTCGAAACCGACGCGCGCGGCTTTTTCCTGCAATTTGAGCGCCCTGGTGAGCGCGGGCAGGGCGACCGGCACGGAATCCAGGAAACCCTTGCCGTGATCTTCGGGATCCAGCCCACGCGCCAGCCGTTCGGCGCGGCGTTCCGCCTTTTCCTCGGTCTTGATCTTTTCCCACATGCCCTTGGCCATTCCGGCACTGCGGGCTTCCTCGTTGCCGAAGACGTGCGGATGGCGGCGGATCATCTTGCGGGTGATGCCCTCCACCACATCGCCGAAGGCGAATTCGCCTTGTTCGTCAGCCATTTGTGCATGGTAGACGACCTGAAGCAGGAGGTCGCCGAGTTCCTCGCGCAGATTGTCGATATCGTTGCGCGCGATGGCGTCGGCCACCTCGTAGGCTTCTTCGATCGTATAGGGAGCGATGGTCGAGAAATTTTGCTCGATATCCCATGGGCAGCCGGTGACGGGCGCACGAAGAGCCGCCATGATTTCGATGAGGCGGGAAATGTCCTTGGAGGGCTTCATGGCCAGAGCCTAATCCGCATCGAGTAGAACGGCCAATGCCACTGTTTGGCATTGGCCTCTTGTCCACAATCTCGCAGAACCGCCTAATCCAGCACCGAAACAATCGCCTTGGCCAGCTTGTCCAGGCCATCTTCCGGCAGGCCAGCCACATTGATGCGGCTGTCGCCCACCATGTAGATACCGTGTTCGGTTCGAAGGCGATCGACCTGCGCTTCCGTCAGGCCGAGGCGGGAGAACATGCCACGGTGCTCCGCAACGAAGTCGAAACGGTCCGAATTGGACTGCCTGCGCAAGGCTTCCGCGAACGCGACGCGCAGCCGCAGCATGCGCTGACGCATTTCCTCGAGCTCGGCTTCCCAGTCGGCGCGCAGCTCCTTGTCCTGCAAAACGATGCGAACTGCAGCGGCGCCATGATCCGGCGGCATCGAATAGAGCGTACGCGCAGCAGCCAGCATGTGGCTGAGCGCGATGTCGGCTTCCACGCCGTTCTTCGCCAGGATCACGGCTGTGCCGACGCGGTCGCGGTAGACGGCGAAATTCTTGGAGCAGCTCGAAGCGACCAGCATTTCAGGCACCTTGCCGGCGATAAGGCGCAGGCCGGCCGCATCGGCTTCCAGGCCTTCACCGAAACCCTGATAGGCAATGTCGACAAAAGGCAGCAGGCTACGTTCCACCAAAAGATCCGCCACTTTGGCCCATTGTTCGATGGTGAGGTTGGCGCCGGTCGGATTGTGACAGCAGCCATGCAGCAACACCGCGTCGCCCGGCTTGGCGGTCTTCAATGTCGCCAGCATGTCGTCGAAGCGGACCGAGCCGCTCACTGCGTCGAAATAAGGGTACTCGGCGATGGTGAGCCCAGCTTCCCGCATCATTGGGATGTGGTTCGGCCAGGTCGGGTTGGAAATCCAGACCGTGGCGCCCGGCCGCGTACGCTTCAGCAATTCAGCTGCAAGCCGCAGTGCGCCGGAGCCGCCCGGCGCCTGTGCCGCGCGGATACGGGTGAGATCCGCGCTGTCGCCGAAAACCAGCTTTGCCATCACCTCGTTGAAGCCCAGGTCGCCGGCGAGGCCAAGATAGGTCTTGGTGTCCTGGCTCTGCAGCAGGCGCTTTTCGGCCTCGCGCACCGCACGCATCACGGCGGTCTTGCCATTGCGATCCTTATAGACACCCACGCCGAGATCGACTTTGTCGGTGCGCGGATCGGCGCGATAGAGCCCAATCAGGGCAAGGATCTTGTCTGTTGGCGCTGGCTGCAGGTCTTCGAACATCTGAGGCTTTTCCATGGACATCGCGCCGCCTTTCGGGCGCGGCGGAGTGATACGAAAATCGGCGGGGTGATGCCAGAATTATTGCATGGAACGCCGACAGCCGTTGGGAGCTTGAGCATCACAATTGTTGGAGCGCCGGGTTTCCTGGACCCTCGAGGCTTAGAACAATGTTCGACCACGCGCTCATTCTTGAGAAAGCCATGCCAACTCCTGTCGGAAAATAGCAATCGACAAAATCTACTGATTTTATAGACTAATGGGGAATGGAGGACGCGATGGTGGATTTTCTGCCCCAGGCCGGTACACGAAAGTTCCGCCAACGTGGCATTTCGGTGCCGCCTCTCGGTAATGCGGGGGCATTGTTGCCCTACGCGATCTTTGCCGTGTCCTTCCTTTTCGCCAGCGCTTTCGTCTTTGGGCTCGTGCCTTGAGTTGATGCGGTGACGTGACTGCCCGCATTCCAGTGGAGTTGAACCGCCCGCCTGTCCACCACAACAAGGGAGAAGTTGTGATGAGCGTTGTGTTCACTTTCGTAGCCCCAGCCAAAGCCGACCAACAGCGTCCTGCATCCAGAGAGCGTGTCGCAGGAAATGAGATCACGCCAGCCTTGGTGTGGCGTGCTGGCTTCCAGTCCTTGCTATATGACGAGGGCGCCAAGCCACTTGGTGCTGTCGACCTGGCTTTCGTGAAGAATGTTGAACCCCTTCAAATAGCGCTGACCCACGGAGCTGGTGAACTCGATCCCGTAACCGCAGCTCGCAGGCTGGCTGCCTTGCAGCTTCGAGGCAATGGCTGCCTTGCACTGCGTGTACCAGCGCGTGGGCTGGTCGATACGGATCAGCAGCCGAGCCATATCGCTTTCTGGCGGCGTGCCGATGAATATCTCACGCTGTTGAAGCGCCTGTGGGCGAACGAGAAGCCGATCGATCACGAAGGTCCTTTCTACAGCGTCACTGGCGGCTTTGTGCCGCGCAAGGGTGTGCGCGGCATAACCATGCCGATCCGCGTGGGTGGCCTGTCCGGAACGGCTCTTAACGTCGCGGGAAAACATGCCGACGTCTTCGAGCTGGCTGCTGTGTCGCCGGATGAGGCCCGCTTGCTGGCGGGACGAGTTCGCTTCGCTGCGGCAAGGCATGGCCGGCAAGGCAAGGTTCGGTTCGCATTGCCGGTGGTTTTTGACGCAGCGGGCCAAGGGAAGGCAGATCCAGATCAGGTGGTCCTGTCGCGGCAGCCTGCCCAGGCGGCTCTTCAACTGCTGAGCTTGGTCGATGCCGGCATTTCGGAGTTCATGGTCAAGGGACTCGCGGCGGTTGAAGATCTCGACGCGTTCGAGCACGTGGTGGCCTTCGTTCAGAACTCGTCATCGCGACGTGAAGCTGCATGGGCGGCAAGTGCAGGCGCAGCGGTTAGCCATTTTGATAGGGTATCGGCCCGCAACTACTGACGTTTCTGCAGCAATGTAACGCGGCGCGGAACAATGTTCCGCGCCGTTTTTCTGTCGCGAAACGGCTTAGCGGAACCCTGGCGCTGCGCGTTGTGTCAACTGTCCTGCCAGTTTGGCTGTCTGATTGCGGATGTCGGGCACGGCGTCGATTTCGAAGAATGTTCCGCGTGTGAGTGGGCCGACGGCAAACAGGCGGTCGGACGCTGTGCCGTTTTTGTCGATGACAGCGCAATCCAGGGTCACATCAAGACCAAGCCGCAGCGGATCAGGCCGCGCAAGGCCCCGATCGGTCAGGGACCTGATCACCGCAACCGAGCCGGTGGAAACGTCCTTGACGATGCCGGTACAGTCATAGACACGGGCGACCCGCAAGGTCTCGGCGTCTCGCGAACGGCGAGGCAGGAGTTGCACCAGCCTGTCGCCGTTGTCGGAGGCCGTGCCGAGCACGCGCGCGGCAAGCAGCTTCAGTCGCCCGGAACGCACAGCCTGGTTCACACGGACATGGATCTGCGGCGGCATGCGGTGGCGATGGATATCCCACCATGCCTTGGTGTGTTCCAGGAACCGCCGCTTGGCTGTGGCCGGCCAGTTTTGCCAGATGCGCTGGTTGAAGGGTCTTAGTCCGTCAACGACATCGCGCCAGTTGCCGCCGGCCTTTTCCGTCTCGCGCACCAGTCTGTGGAACCAATCGACGAAGTAGGACAGTTCGGTGCCGAGCGGAATATCGGCGCTGTCCAACTTGATCGGATTGCCTTTCTGGTGCGGCCAAGGCAGCAGTCCGCGTCGCGACACGGCGATGATTTCGCCCTGGTGTCTTCGGTGTTCGAGTGTCAACCAGGCATCGACCATGCTGAGGCCCGTGCCAAGGATGAGCACTGGCGCGTCGGGGGGCAACGGTGTGTCGTCACCTGAACCCATGCGAACAGCGAAATTCTGACCGGGTGCAGGTTCCTGATCGTGACCCGTGGCCAGAACGGTTATATGGCCGACAAGGCTGGTGCCGTCGGCCAGCCGCGCTTCTACCCCAGCCGGTGTGGTGGTTACGCTGAGACACTCCTGCTGCACCAGTCGCAGCCGTCCTGTCGTACGCTCGCGCTCGACGATGTTCTCCAGCAGGTTCTGCAGATAGCGCCCATAGGTGCTGCGCGGCGTATAAACAGGGCCGGCATCGGCGGGCACGAACTGCTTCTCCTGAAGCCAACGCCAGTAGTGCTGGGGATCGTCCGGAAAAGCGCTCATATTGGTGGCGGCGACATTCAGCAGATGGTCGGGCAAGGGGGCTGAATAGGCCATGCCCTTGCCGAAGCTGTCGCGACGTTCGACCAGAGTAACGTGCAGACCCGGATCGTCCGAGCGTAGCAGATGCGCAGTCAGCATGACACCACTGGCACCGCCGCCAATGATGATGACGGAATTGCGCGAACGCTCGATCATCGTCGCTCCTCCCTTAAGTCCATAAGGATAGTAAACTTAAGGACGATTGCGCGAAACGAAATCCTGAAATTCGAACAAAGAGTGACAAGCTAATTCGGTCCACCTGATGCTAAATGGAACAGCTTTGCTCGGCAGGGCTCGAAAAGCGTACAAGGGTTCGAGCCCTGGATTGGCTCATCATGAGGCTGGGCCTACCTCTGGCAACGCATGCCACTCCTGCTTCGCATAGAGGGGGTTTGCTGTCCCGGCAGGTAGCCTCGATCTGGTTTGTGAGGACACAAGCTTGATAGAGGCCGGGGCGCAAGCCGGTCTGCTGCGCCCCAGGGTCAAAATCATGCTCTTTTCGGTCGGCGCATCCTGGAATAGCTAAAGTCCAGAACCAACATGGCTGCCAGTGAAATTCCGACCAGAGGGAAAAGAAGGCCACCAGCGATAAGTATCACCAACAAGCCGCGGAATACACGCGTGTCCTCGGGCAGCGGAGGAACACCGAGCGAGCCCGCAGGTCGGCGTTTCCACCACATGACGCCGGCCGATACGGCCAGCATGACGATGGCGATGCAGGCCGCAAGCAGTACCAGCTGGTTCGCGAGGCCGAACTGCTGGCCCATATGGACGCTGATGCCCCATTCTATCCCCTTGGCGAACGGACCGTAGTCGGCAAAGCTCACATCGATCAGCGGCTTGCCGGAGTATTGGTCGAGATGGATGACCCGCTGGCTTGCAAGATCGTCAGGAAAGACGGAACCGGTGTAGACGCCGAATGGGTCGGTCGGAAGGTTGACTGCATAGCCCTTGTGAAGTCCGAGCTTCTCAAAAGTGGCTACGGCTTCATCAAGCCCGACCGGTTGGCTATCCTGCCCGGATGATTGCGGCACCTTGGCTTGCTCCAGGGACCAGGACATCTGGGCGATGTGATTGGCATGTTCGTCGGACATCGGAACCCCTGTCCAGACGCCGCTGGGATAACCGTAATTGTTGCCGTTCACCCAATCGTTGATCTTGGCGCCCCATACGCCGGACCACGGCATGCCCGTGATCGCCAGGAACACGATGACGAAGCCAACGAAGATGCCGGTCACGGCATGCGTGTCCCGCCAAAAGATGCGCCGGCGCGGCGTTCCTCTGACACTCACCACGCCGCCTGTCTGGCGGCGTGGCCACCAGAGATAGATACCGGTACCGACCAGCAAGATCGACCAGCCGCCGGCGATCTCGATGAGAGCTCGTGTGAACGAGCCGAAATATTTGAGGCTGTGCAGGTAGCGTATTGTCCACATCACCGTTCCGCGGTCGGGCAGGGCGCCAAGCACCTTGCCGGTATAGGGATCGACATAAACCGCGAGCTTGCCCTGATCAGCCGTCTCGATGGTTATCTCGGCGGAGCTGTCGGGCGAGACGGGATCGGTGAATTTGACGGCTGTTCCGGGATGAGTGGCCACGGCCGCGGTGACCATCAGTGACGGCAGCGCCCTGGTCGCGCTTTCCTGGACCTCGACGCGTTTGAGGTCGGAATGCACGATGCCGTCTATTTCATCCTTGAAAAGATAGAGCGCTCCCGTCATCGCGAGCGTGATCATGAAAGGCAGGACAAGCAGGCCTGCGTAAAAATGCCAGCGCCAGACGGCGCGATAAAGGTCGGACGCGGAGCGCGCAACGAAGCCTGCGGGCTCCCGCCCGATGGTGAGTTCGGACATGGGTTTTCTCCTGACATGATGAAGGACACGGCGCGCGAAGTGCCGTGTTCGAACGGTGCGGTCAGGAAAGGAGTGGGGGTGCCCTGGGGCCGGGAACGAAGCCGCGCAGCGATGGCGTGAACGGGTCCGACGCAAGTCGCGGGTGGAAGGGCTCAGGCTGGCCAGCAGTCAGATAGACATGGTCCTGTCCGCCCACAACAGCCGGGGCCGCCAGCCCGGCGATGCTGCACAGTGCAGCACAAGGGCAGGTGCTACCCTTTCCGGCTGGCCCGGTCGGGTCCGATGGAGACTCCGCGCCACCGGTGGTGCAGATGACATGCAACGGATCAGCGGCTGAAGCAGCCATTGCACCCTGCGTCATGCCGGAGATGAAAGCCTGCAGCAGGAACAGATAGACAAGGATGATTGCAACGGCGGTGGCCGTCAGCCTGTCCCTGAAAATATCCCGCATGGCTCCCATCGACTCCAGATGCCAGACTCTCAGGCCGAAGTCACTGCGGCAGATGGAGCTGCGATCATCCGCGAACGTAAAATTCGCGCCTTGGATGAGGCATTGGCACCAGTCGGGCTGATGCCCTTCCTGATTTCGCAAAAGAGCATCGAAATCGCTGGTCAACGACATAACGATCTTGACATTATTTGCGATCTGCGATCGCATAATGGAGTTGTTTCGGATGCTGTCTGTGACGGCTGATGGACGGCGAAAACAAGAAGGCGCCAAGCGCCCCAGAGGGAGTTTCAGATGAAAACGATGATGAGAGCGTTGCTGACGGCTGCGCTGGGTTTGGCGGTGCTGGCGCCGAGCGGTGCCGCGCAGGCTGAGTCCGTTATCCGCATGGCATCGCCTTATCCGGCGACCACGCTTGATCCATCCCGCTCCGGCGCCGCCGGTAATATCGAAGTTTTCGGGCAGCTCTATTCACGCCTTCTGCACCGCAATTTCGAAACCGGCGAACTGGAGCCGGGGCTGGCGGAAAAGTGGGACATCTCCGCAGACGGTTTGACCTATACCCTGCATCTGCGCGACGCCAAATTCTCGGACGGTTCGCCGGTGACCGGCAACGATGTCGCATTCAGTCTGGAGCGTGTCCGTTCGGACAAGGAGTCCGCCCTGCCATCACCTCTGGCTGCGGTGGAGTCGATCTCGGCCCAGGATGCCAAGACGGTCGTCATCAAGATGAAGCATGCGCTGGCACCGATGCTGGCCAATCTCGAACTGTGGAATGTCGGCATCGTTTCCAAGGCCGACGTCGACAAGCGCGGTGTCGATGGTGCTTTTGCCTCGATGCCGCTGTCGTCAGGCCCCTACATGGTCAAGGAATGGAAGCCGGGCGAAAAGCTCGTTCTCGCCCCCAACCCGCATTACTGGCGCCAGGGTTACCCGAAGTCGGATGCGACCGTGGAATTGCTCGAAATCGCCGAGCCGGAGACAGCGGCGGCCATGCTGAAGACCGGCGAAGTCGACGTCATGCGTGGTGTCAACTGGTCGCAGGTCGACGATCTCAAGGCGAGCGATGGCATAGACATGCGCATGGAGCCGTCGAATGTTATCTTTGTCTCGCTTCTCAACCACGGCCGCGAGCCGTTCTCCAATCTCAAGGCAAGGCAGGCAGCCGCCTATGCGCTCGACAATAAGGCGCTGACCCAGGCGGTCACCGGTGGTTATGCAAAGCCGGCGAACACGCCGCTGCCCGGGTCACTGCAGTTTCACGACGACAATTATCCGGGCATCGTCGCCGACATGGAGAAAGCCAAGCAGTTGCTGGCGGAATCCGGCATGGCCGGGAAGGAAGTCAAGATCATCCTGGGCGGCGGCTCGACCAACCAGCAGATCGGGCTTTTGATGCAGGCGCAGTGGGAAGCGATCGGGTTGAAGCCGGTGCTCGTCAATGTCGACACACCTGGCTGGTGGGATGCCACTGGCAAGGGCGAGTATGACGCCACGCCGACCTGGTGGATGAATGAAGTGACCGATCCCGACCTTGCCGTGCGCTGGGCGCTGTGCGGCGAATGCGACTCGCACGCCTTCAACACCTTCTACAACAACAAGCGGCTCAACGAACTGACCGAGCAGGGATCACGCGAGCAGGATTCGGCCAAGCGGGCCGCCATTTATCAGGAGATTTCAAAGATCGCCACGGAAGAAGTCTCGCAGATTCCGCTTTATTATTCCCCTTACGCGATCGCCTATTCGAAGCGTCTGAAGAACCTGAAGATGACGCCGGCGATGCAGTGGACGCTCGAAGAGACAACGATCGAGCAATAGATCCTCCCAGAGGCGGCGCGGTGCTGAAAGGCACCGTGCCGTTTTCTTTACGCCGGCCTTTGCCGGCTTGGTTCCAGCAATGGAAACGGTGGCGAGTTGCAAATAGTTCTCAGACGCATCATCCAGCTGATCTTCGTGCTTGCCGGCATCTGCATCGTCACGTTCCTGCTCGTGCATATGGTGCCGGGTGATCCCGCCCGCGTCATTGCCGGGGACCGCGCCAGTCCGGAAACGATCGAAGCGATCAGGCAGCGTTTCGGACTGGACCGGCCGCTGTGGCAGCAATTCGTGACTTATGCCGGCAACCTGTTCGCCGGCGATATCGGCCAGTCGATGCGCTACAAGCGTCCGGTCGTCGCCTTGATCGGGCAGTACATCTGGCCAACACTTTTTCTCACCGGCTACGTCATCTGTCTTGCGGTGCCGCCATCGGTTGCGTTGGCGATTGCCAGCGCGCGCAGGCCGGGCAGCCTGGCCGACCAGCTCATCCGTTGCATCGGCATTGCGGGCATGGCGATCCCGGTGTTCTGGCTGGGCATCATGATGTCGCGCTTCTTTGGCGTTGGGCTCGGCTGGTTTCCCGTCTCGGGCTACGGCAAGACCTTTGCTGATCACTTGCATCACCTGTTCCTGCCGGCGCTGTCGACGGCAATCTGGATGGTGCCGGTTCTGGTCCAGAGCTTGCGAGCCGCCCTGATCGAAAAGGCCGCAGCCGATTTTGTCGTCGCGGCGCGCGCGCAAGGGGCCGGGGAACGGGAGATATTCTGGCGCACCGTGCTGCCCAACGCGATGCTGCCAACGCTGAACCTGTTCGGCGTCCTCGTCGCCTTCCTGATTGGCGGCACGATCATTGTCGAAACGGTTTATGCGGTTCCGGGTCTCGGCACGTTGATGGTCAATTCGCTTCTGGCGCGTGACTACCAGGTCGTACAGGGCCTCACCTTGATGTTTGCGGTAACGACGGTGGCGGTGACTTTCGTGGTCGATCTCGTGTCCGCCGCCATCGACCCCCGCGCACGGTTGTAGGAGATCGCCATGTCGATTGAAGCCGTTCCCGCCTCGGACCCAATCAAACAAGCTGCTGTTGTTCTGCCCTGGAGCATCGTTGTTGCCGGGTCGATCGTCGGTCTCTGGATAATCCTCGCCTTGTTCGCGCCTGTGGTGGCGCCATATGACCCGACCGCAGTCGATATCGCGAACGCCCTGAAGGCTCCCAGCGTGGCCCATTGGTTCGGAACGGATCAGGTCGGGCGCGACGTGCTCTCGCGTGTCATCCACGGCGCACGCATCGATCTTCTGATGTGCCTTGCCGGCGTACTGCCGCCGCTTCTCATCGGCACCACCGTCGGTCTGTTGAGTGGCTATTATGGCGGTACGGTCGATACGCTGCTGATGCGGCTCTATGACCTGACAGCTGCCTTTCCATTCTTCGTTCTGGTGCTGGCGATCGTCGGTGTGCTTGGGCCGGGCCTGCTTAATTTCTTTATTGCGTTGGCTGTGGTCGGCTGGGTCACCTATGCCAGGTTGGTGCGTGCCGAAGTCATGGCGATCCGCGACAGTGAATACGTGCAGGCCGCGCAATGCCTGGGTTATTCCGACCGTGTTGTCCTCCTACGCCACGTGCTGCCCAACGCTTTCGGGCCGGTTGTCGCCTATGCGGTGAGCGACGCGGTGCTGGTCATGCTTGCCGGCGCGAGCTTTGGCTTCCTTGGCATGGGGGCACAGCCACCACTGGCGGAATGGGGCGTGATGATCTCGGACGGGAGCCGCTACATCCGCCAGGCATGGTGGATCTGCACCTTCCCCGGCCTGGCGGCCATTTCGCTGGGGCTTGGCCTGGCTTTCCTTGGTGACGGCCTCGGTCAGTTGCGACGCGGGCAGGTGTCGGCATGAACGGGCCTCTAGCTCCATCTGTGATGGCAGGCCGTCCACTGCTCGATATCGCCGATGTCTCGGTGACCTTTGGCAATACCCGGGTTCTGAAAAATGTGTCGTTTCAGATCATGCCGGGCGAGATCGTCGGAATTGCCGGTGAAAGCGGTTCCGGCAAGTCGACCATCTGCCGCGCCGCAATGGGACTGCTGCCATCGACAGCCGAAGTGACCGGTGAGGTCTGCTTCGACGATCAGGCACTGCAGGGACTTGGGGAGGCCGAATGGATGAAGCTGCGCGGTCGCGACATGGCGATGATCTTCCAGAATCCGGCATCGCACCTGAACCCGCTGCAGAAGGTCGGCAAGCAGATCGCGCAGCCGATGATCCGGCATCTCGGTCTTTCCGGCAGCGAGGCACGGGAGAGGGCCGTCAAGCTCCTGGAAGATGTCGGCATCCGCGAACCCGCCATGCGGGCGAAATCATACCCACACGAATTGTCGGGTGGCATGAAGCAGCGCGTGATGATCGCAGCCGCGATCAGCTGCGCGCCGAGACTGCTGATTGCCGATGAACCGACCACCGCCCTTGACGTTACGGTCCAGGCGAAGATCCTCGAGCTGCTAAAGGACCTTAACCGGCAACGAGGCCTTGCGATCGCGCTGATTTCTCATGATCTGGGCGTTCTGGCCGATATCTGCTCGCGTATCATCGTCATGCGCCATGGCCAGATCGTCGAGCAGGGAGAAGCCGGGCAGATCATCGATGCGCCGCAGCATCCCTACACAAGACTGCTGGTGGATTCGCAACCGGGCAGAAAACAGTTCAAGGCGGGGTGGGCGCAAACCGAAGAGACGCCATTGCTGCAAGTCGAAGGCCTGCGGGTTCTCTTTCCGGCAAAGCGGGATATTGTTGATATTTTCCGTAACCGGAAAGCCATGCCGTTCGCGGCGCTGGATGGCGTGGACCTCGCCGTCTCTGCTGGCGAAACGGTTGGCATCGTTGGCGAAAGTGGGTCCGGCAAAAGCACGCTGGCGCGCACCATCATCAGGCAGAACCGAGCGGCATCCGGCACGGTCAAACTGGGTGGCCGCCCCATCGAGCGGCTTGCCGGGCGCGAGCTCCTGGAATTGCGGCGTCGTGTCCAGATGGTTTTCCAAAACCCGTATGATTCGCTCAATCCGCGCATGACCGCGCTGGAGACGATCGCCGAGCCAATCTGGCGCCACGGCATGGCCGATCGGCGGGAGGCGCTGAACCAGGCCTCGAAACTTCTCGATATGGTGGAGTTGCCGGCTGCGCTTGGCGAGCGCAAGCCACGGCAATTGTCGGGCGGTCAATGCCAGCGCGTGGGTATCGCGAGGGCGCTGGCATTGCAGCCGCAGGTGCTGATCGCCGATGAGATCACTTCGGCGCTCGACGTGACCACGCAGGCGCAGATCCTGGAACTGCTCGCTCGCCTGCGCCGTGAGCGCGCGTTGACGCTGATCTATATTTCGCACGACCTGTCCGTCGTCAGTTCCTTCTGCCAACGCGTCTATGTGTTCCGCTCGGGCAGGATCGTGGAGCAGGGTGCCGCCGCCAAGGTGCTGACGAACCCGCAAGAGGCCTACACGCAGGAGCTTGTCGCCTCACTGCATCGGTTGCCCGGGCATGTCGTAGAGCGGGAAAACATCGAACGATGACGGCGTTTTGAGCAGAACGCTGGCCGGCAATGGAGGTGAGTTTGATATGAACGCCAACAGCAGCGCGCCCTGGCGCGATCCGAAAATGCCAGGATCGCCTATCATCCCGCGTGCCGACTGGGATTATCCTCCCTACCATCGCTGGACTTTCCAGCATGTGCGGGAAATGACCGCCACGGCCCAGATCTGGCGTGGGCAGGGGCCTGTTTTGCCACTGCCAACACGCCTTGTCGAAATCGATGAAATCGAATTCGAGGCGGCCGGGCGCCGCCGCACGATCCGCGATTTCCTCGACAACAGCTTTACCGACGGGTTTCTGGTGCTGTCACGCGGTGAGATTGTCGCCGAGCGCTACATGAACGGACTGAAACCACATGGTCATCACCTGGCAATGTCGGTGACCAAATCGATCGTTGCCACCGTCCTTGGCATCCTTGTTCACAAGGGTCTCATCGAGACCGCGGCGCCGGTGACGAAGTACCTGCCCGAACTGGAAGCGACGGCTTATCAAGGTGCGACGATCCAGCATGTTCTGGATATGACGAGTGGTGTCCTGTTCGACGAGTCCTACACGACTGAAGGCTCGCATATGCAGCAGCTCGACCAGGCCTGCGGGTGGAAGCCGATGACACGGCCGGACCGACCACAAACGGTGTGGCAGTTGATCATGACGTTGACCGAGCAACAGCGGCCGCATGGTGAGCTCTTCAACTACCGTTCGATCGAAACCGATATTCTCGCCTTTGTGATGGAGCGGGTCAGCGGGTTGCCGCTGGCCGAGTTGATCAGCAACGAATTGTGGGCGCCGATGGGGGCGGAAGAGGACGCCTACATAACCGTCGATCACGGCGGTTATGCTCTGGCCGATGGTGGCTTCAACGCGACGCTGCGCGACTACGCCCGCTTTGCCTTGCTGCAGTTGCGTGGTGGCAGCCTGAACGGCCGGCAGATCGTGCCCTTGGAATGGATCGAGGAAACCTGCCGCGGCAACCACGACTTGTTCCAGGGCGTTTATCGCACTGTTCTGCCACGCGGCGCCTATCACAACCAGTTCTGGATCGAGGATCCAGAACGGCGTTCCTATATGTGCCGGGGTATCTTTGGCCAGTACATCTATATGGACCCGCAGACCGATTTCGCAGCGGTGAAACTGTCGACTTGGCCGGAGTTCGTGAACCCGGACCGGTCAATCGAGGCACTGGCGGCAATCCACGCCATTCGCGATGTCTGTGCTGCAACCTGATCCGCCGTGTGGCGGCAGACAGCATCACTCTCGAAAGGGCGGTAAAAATTTTTGCGATCGCAGATCGCACTCTTGTGTGAAGTGCGATCGCATGACAGTCTGCCGGTGAAGCGCACGTGATGAGGCGCGAAACCGGGAGGGAGGCAACATGATGACCTGGAAAAAGACCATGGCGGCGGCAGCCGTGGCAACACTTGCGGGCATGGGGGCGGCGCGTGCCGAGGGTGTGCTCAACATCTACAACTGGGGCAACTACACCAGCCCGGAGATGGTCAAGAAGTTCGAACAGAAATACGACGTCAAGGTCACGGTGACCGAGTACGATTCCAACGATACCGCGCTCGCCAAGGTCCGTCAGGGCGGCCACGGCTATGACGTGGTTGTGCCTTCCGCTCCGGTGGTCAAGGTCTGGATCGACGAAGGCCTCGTTCTGGAGAGCCGTCCGGATCAGATGGAGAATTTCAAGAATGTCGATCCGCGTTGGGTCGATGTCCCGTTCGATCCCGGTCGACGTTATTCGGTGCCGTGGATGTGGGGCACGACGGGTGTGACGGTCAACAAGTCGGTCTACTCTGGTAACATCAATACGTCGGCCATCTTCATGGACCCGCCGGCCGAACTGGTCGGCAAGGTCAATGTCGTGCCGGAAATGTCGGACGTCATGTTCCTAGCCGTCACCTATGTGGGTGGCGAGCCGTGCACCAGCGACAAGGCCGTGTTGAAGAAGGTGCGGGACACGCTGGTGGCGGCCAAGCCGAAATGGCTGGCCATGGATTTCGGCAATATCGACAAATATTCGCGCGGCGACATTGCTGCCGGCGTCAACTGGAACGGCTCTTCCTTCCGTTCGCGGCTGCAGAATCCCGATATCCTCTATGGCTACCCCAAGGAAGGTTATCCGGTCTGGATGGACAATCTGATGATCCTGAAGGACGCCAAGAATGTCGAGAACGCCAAGCTGTTCATGAATTTCGTCATGGATCCGGAGAATGCCGCGATGCTGTCGGCGTTTTCCCGCTATGCGAACGGGATCAAGGGATCGGACAAGTTCATGCCTGAGGACATGAAGGATGCGCTGGAGCTCAATATTCCGACCGATCTGGTCCAATACGGGAAGGTCAATGTCGGCTGTCCGGCCGATGTCCAGGCAATGTATACCAAGATCTGGACAGAGCTGCTGAAGTGAGGTTCGGCATGGAGGTCGTGAATTCAGCGGAAATGACGACGAAATTCACGACCTGATTGGGAGTTGGAGTGGAAATGGCACTCGATCCGGACATCAGGGCCATGCTCGACCGACTGGCGCTCGAACAGGCCGCCCAGCAGAGCGAAGCCGCGCTGGAAAGTTCACGCAGCAGTTACCGCGACCAGTATCGGGAGATGAGCCGATCTTCCGACAGGCCGGTGACGGAAGACATCGTCAGGCTTGGACCGGGCAAAGGCGATGTTTCGCTCCATCTCTACAAGCCGGCGGATGCAGCCGGTCCTTTGCCGGTTATCCTTTACCTGCACGGCGGTGGCTTCGTTCTTGGCGATGCCGAAACCTACGCGCTGCAATCGGCGCGCATCGCCTCGGAATGCGGTGCGCTGGTCGTCTTCGTTGAATACAGGCTTTCGCCGGAACACCCGTTTCCCGCGGCGGTTGAGGATGCGCTTGCGACGGTCGACTGGGTGTTGACCGAAGCGGCGGATCACGGTGGCGACCCGATGCGTTTCGCGCTGATGGGTGACAGCGCCGGCGCGAACCTGTCCATTGCGCTGATGCGCCACTACCGAAAGCAACGGTTCTTCCGCGCCGTTTGCCTGCTCTATCCCCTGGTCGACGCCAGGCCCTATCTCGGCCTTGCTTCACCATCGGCCTCGGACCGAGAATTCGCCACCGGCTACTATCTGGAATTTGCCGAGACCGAATATTTTGCGAAGGCCTACCTGCCTGATCCGGAAATGGCCAGCGACGTGCGCGCGTCGCCAGTGCTGGCAACCGATATCGACGGGCTGCCGCCAATCCTCTTCTATGCCGCTGAAAACGACGTGCTGCGCGACCAGGGGGCGGCCTTCGCCGAACAACTTAAGGCAGCCGGAAACGATGTTCGTTACCGCTGCTTCGAAGGTTTGATCCACAATTTCATGCAGCATGCCGGCATCTCGAAGGCGTCGGATGCAGCCTTCCTGAAGGTTTGCGCAGCTGTTCGCGCAACACTCGAAGGCCAGAACCTGCGGTAGCTCTCATGTTCGGTACTTCATGTCGTGTAGAGCGCATCACATTCTATCCGTTGAAGTCGGGGGCCGGCGTTCCGGTTGAAACGGCGCGCCTGGAAGCAGAGGGGCTGGCTGGCGATCGGCGCATGATGGTGGTCGATGAGACAGGCGACTGCCTCACCGCTCGCAAGGCACCGCGTCTCATGCAAATCCGCACCCATGTGGACGGTGATGAGGTCATTCTTGCCGCGCCGGGCATGTCACCGCTGGTGTTCTCGCGCTGTCATCTCGATGTCGCCCGCAACGTTTCGATCTGGGGCGACGATGTCGTGGCGCTGGATGCAGGGGAAGAGGTTCACCAATGGCTGACGCGGTTCCTTGACCGCTCCTGCCGGATGGTCCTCAAGGGCGCGATCACGCATCGCCCGCTCGCCATTGGCCCCGGCGGAACCGTGAGTTTTGCCGACACGGCGCCGTTGCTGTTGACCAATTTCGCCTCGCTCGCCGATATCAATCGCTACCTCGACCTCGAAGTCGAGATGGAGCGGTTTCGACCTAATCTCGTCGTCAGCGGTATGCCAGCGTTTGACGAGGATGGCTGGCGTTACGTGCGGATCGGCAATGTCGAGTTCGAAGCCATCGGCGCCTGCGACCGTTGCGTCATGACCACGCTCGATCCCGCGACTGGCGAGGCGAGGCCCGATCACGAGCCGTTGGCGATGCTCGGCCGTCAGCGGCGCGGCGAGGATGGCAAGGCCTATTTCGGTCAGTTTCTGGTTCCGCGGACGCTCGGCCGGCTGCATGTCGGCGACAAGGTCGAAGTGTTGTCGCGCAAGCCTGCAATCACCATCCTGCCGGGGAGTGCGCAGCCGGTTGTGCGGCTGCCTTCTACCGGGACTGGTTCAGCCCTGGCTGCTCTTCGTGGAAGCCATGAACGCCAGCTGCACTGCGTGGCAATCATCGATGAGGCGGCTGGTTTTCGCACGTTTCGTTTCGCGGCGGAGCCGGGGCATGCCGTCGACTATAAACCCGGCCAGTTCATCACGCTCTTGCTGGATCTCGATGGCGAGACCGTACGACGTAACTATACGATCTCGTCGTCGCCATCACGGCCCCACTACATTTCGGTGACGGTGAAACGGGTCGGCGGCGGACGCGTCTCCAACTGGTTGCACAACACGCTGAAGGTGGGTGACCGCATTCGCTCGCTCGGACCGAATGGCCGTTTTCATCTCGCGGCAGCCGGAGCGGCTGAGCGACTTCTGCTGTTGTCCGCAGGCAGCGGTATCACGCCAATGATGGCGATGCTGCGCTTCATCGCCGATACGAACCTGCCGCTCGATGTGTGCTTCCATCACAGCGCACGCAGTGTCGAAGACATCGCCTTCCTCCATGAACTGCTGTCGATCCGGAAGCAGATGGGCGATCGGCTGAAGCTCTACTGGAACTTGACGGGCGGGGATGCCGCCGCGCAGGCTGACGCCCTGGCGGGCAAACTCGAAGGAAGCGAGCACGGCGCGCTGGCCTTGGCCGGGCGGCTCGATGCTGCCGTGGTACAGGCGGTTTGTCCCGATCTTGCCGAACGAGCTGTCTTATGCTGCGGTCCAGACGGTTTCCGCACCAAAGCCCGCGAGATCTATGAGGGCTGGAGCCCTGAGCCGGAGTTTCCATTCCTCGAAGAGACCTTCGGCCCGGATCGCGCGGCAGAACCGCTGCCGGAAATCGGCGCGTATCAGGTTTCGTTCGTCCAGTCCGGCAAATCGGTCGACGGTTCCGGCACGGTGACGCTGCTGGAGCTTGCGCGCAAGGTAGGGGTCGTCCTGCCGTCCGACTGCGAGGCCGGCATCTGCGGAAGCTGCCGCTGCAAGGTGGTGTCCGGAGAATGGCGGGTGGCAGCCAATGCAGCCGATCCCGATCGCGCGGTACTGTCGCAGGCCGAGAAGGACGAAGGCTATGTCCTCGCCTGTTCTACCAGCCCGATCGGGGACGTCTGCGTCGAAGCGTAGGTCGGGATCGTGTTTTTTTGGCAGTTTAACGACTACTTTGCAAAGGCATTCAGCGGTCAATTGCGCATTAGTCTTTTAGAAATATTGATGAAAAACAGCATGATAATGGCGTTTCTTCTCTCCTTCTAACGAAGACATCGCTGGATCAGTGACTTTCTATTGTGTGATCGTCGATCGCAAATTATACAAAGAACAGATACCGGAATTGCCTGACGTTGCCGGTGTGCAGGAGGAGGGAAAAATGGTGGCGAGCCTTGGAGTTGTTGACGGCGATGCTCTGGTGTCGCTCGATCGGGAAACCCAGTTTCATCCCTTTACCGCTATCGCCGACCAACAGGCGAACGGCGCACTGGTGATGGCGCGGGCATCCGGCTCGTCCATTACCGATGTTACCGGCAAGACCTATCTCGATGGTGCCGCCGGGCTCTGGTGCGTCAATGTCGGTTACGGGCGCGTGGAAATCTCGGAGGCCATGCATCGGCAGTCGCTGGAATTGCCTTATTTCCATTCCTTCAACACGGTTGCCAACGAGCCGAGCATCAGGCTGTCGGACAGGCTCTTGAAGCTCGCACCGAGTGGAATGCAACGCGTGTTCTACGGCCTGTCTGGTTCGGACGCCAACGACACGGCAGTGAAGATGCTGTGGTCGTACAACATGCTCCGCGGCAAGCCACTGAAGCGCAAGATCATCTCACGCGCCTACGCCTATCACGGTGTAACGGCGGCGGCGGGCAGCCTGTCCGGCATTCCGATGGTTCACCAGAACTTTGGACTGCCGCTCGATTTTGCCAGGCACGTCTCGCGCCCCGACCTCTATCGCGATGCGTCGGCGCGCGGCTGCGCCACTGAAGAGGCCTATTCCGCCTTTCTTGCCCGGGAGCTCGAGCAAGCGATCCTGGCCGAGGGCGCCGACACGGTCGCCGGTTTCATTGCCGAGCCGGTAATGGGTACCGGCGGCGTGCTGCCGCCGCCGAAGGGCTATTTTGCCGCGATCGTCAAGGTGCTCGAAAAACATGACGTTCGCCTTGTTGCCGATGAGGTCATCACCGGTTTCGGCCGTGTCGGCGCATGGTTCGCATCCGACCTTTACGATATCGAACCGGATCTGATCATTGCCGCCAAGGGTCTGACCAGCGGTTATCTGCCGCTGTCTGCCGTGCTGGTCGGCGAGCGCATCTGGTCGGTGTTTGAAGAAGCTTCCCGCGACGGACGCCCGTTTGCACATGGCTTCACCTATTCCGGCCACCCGACCTGCGCTGCAGCGGCACTTGCCAATCTGGATATTATCGAGCGCGAAAAGCTTATCGAGCGTGTCGCGGCGATGGCGCCGTCATTCGGCGCACGGTTTGCGGAGACGCTGTCCAACCTCCGGCTGGTCGGCGATGTACGCAGCGCCGGCTTCATGATGGGCGTGGAGCTTGTGGCGGATCGGGCAACGAAAGCAGCGTTCCCGGCAGCGTTGAAAGTCGCAGGGCGTGTTGCGCTGTCGGCGCGCCGTCGCGGCGTTCTGGTCCGCGCTTTGCCGAATTCGGATGTGATCGCGCTGTCTCCACCGTTCGTGGTGACGGAAGCCGAGCTGTCGCGGCTTGCCGAGACGCTGCGAGACGCGATTGACGAGGTAACGGCCGATCTCATCCGCGAAGGCCATCTCTGACATGGTGGAAGCGGGGGCTTTCCGATCAGAGGCGATCGAGACGGTCGCCGTTGTTGGAGCGGGGCTGATCGGCGGGGCCTGGGCAGCCTATTTTCTGAGCCGTGGTCTCAAGGTGCGTGCCCATGATCCCCAAGCGGGCGCGGAAGATCGGTTGCGCAAGACCGTCGCGGATGCGCTTCGAGACCTGTCGCAACTGACGCCTGTCGCCGATGGCTGCATCGGCGGCCTGCTGTTTTTCGAAAGGCTTGAGGACGCGCTGGATGGCTGCGACTATGTGCAGGAAAACGCTCCTGAAAACCTGATGCTCAAACAGGGTCTGCTGGCCGCAATCGATGCCGTCACAGCACCTGACGTGGTGATCGGCTCAAGCACGTCCTCGTTCATGGCCAGCGACCTCCAATTGCGGTGCGGACGTGCCGAGCGGGTGCTGGTCGCGCATCCGTTCAATCCACCGCATCTTGTTCCTCTCGTCGAACTGGTGAAGGGTTCGGCAACAGCGCAGGCGGCACAGGACGCCGCGTACGGTTTCCTGGAGCGTATCGGCAAGGTGCCGATCAAGGTGGCGCGGGAGGCCCCCGGTCATGTTGCAAACCGCATGACAGCAGCGTTGTGGCGCGAGGCCGTGCATATCGTTGCCGAAGGTATCGCCAGCGTTGAAGACGTCGATCGTGCCATTCGCTCTGGGCCGGGCTTGCGCTGGGCGATCGACGGCCCGCATATGCTCTATCACCTCGGCGGCGGCGAGGGCGGCATCGCCGCCTATTTGAAACATCTCGGCCCGGCGCAGGAAGCCCGCTGGTCATCGCTCGGGGCCCCGAAGCTCGATGCAAAAACCTGCGCGGCGCTCATCTCGGGAATTGAGGACGAGGCGGCGGGGCAAAGCATTGAGAAGCTGTCGGCACGTCGCGACAGGTTGCTCATTGCGTTGCTGCAAACACTGGAAGACGGCGCATGAGCAGCACGCCTGTCCTGCCGCGCATCATGATTGCGCCGAACGGCGCGCGACGCGTTAAGGTCGATCATCCGCGCCTGCCGATGTCTCCCGAGGAAATTGTCGCGACCGCGACAGCCTGTTACGCGGCAGGGGCAGGGGCCATACATTTGCATGTGCGCGATGCAGATGGCCAGCATGTGCTCGATGCGAAACTATACCGCCAGGTGATCGAGCTGATCGGCGCGGCTGTGCCCGACATGTTGGTTCAGGTCACGACGGAAGCGGTCAGTACCTACAAGCCGTCAGAGCAGATGGCACTGGTTCGCAATCTGCAGCCGCACGCGATTTCGGCGGCGATCCGCGAACTTGCTCCCCATGCAGACGCCGAAGTGGCGGCCGCTGACTTCTACGACTGGTGCGCCGGGCGCAACATTGCCGTGCAGCACATCCTCTATGACGCCGGCGACGTTCGCAGGCTTGCGGATCTGATCATACGAGGCGTCGTGCCACAGGCGGATCTTTCGGTGCTTTATGTTCTCGGCCGGTATTCCGTCGGTCAGGAAAGCAACGCCGGCGACCTCCGACCTTTCCTTGAAGCCGCGTCGGCACTGCCGGTTCTACCCGACTGGATGGTGTGTGCGTTCGGTCGCGGCGAAACGGAGGCGCTTTCCGCAGCTCTTGCTGCCGGCGGCAAGGTGCGTGTGGGTTTTGAAAACAGCCTGTGGAATGCCGACGGTTCGCTGGCCGCTTCCAATGAACAGCGGGTGGCGGCTATTGCCGCGATCGTCAGGCAACAGGACGCCGAAAGTGCGGTCGTCACGGAAGAAGGGGCTCATCGTGGCTGAGCAGAGCGCCTATCGCATTTTCGACGTTCGTCACGTAGGCAAGCAAATCCTGTCGCCGCATATGGCGCGCATCACCTTTGCCGGCGAGGACGTCGCCGCCATGGCGACGTTCGCTCCAGACCAGCGTATCAAGCTGTTTTTTCCCAGAGCGGACGGGACATTGCCGGCGATCCCGAACCGGCCCGATTGGTACGATCTCTATCGCGCCGTGCCGCCACGCGAGCGTGCGCCCATGCGCACCTATACGATCCGCTCGCTGCGGGCGGATCAATGCGAGGTCGATGTCGATTTCGTGCTGCATGGCGACAACGGCCCGGCATCACGCTGGGCGCTCAATGCGCAGCCTGGCGACCGTATCCAGATATCGGCGCCGAACGCGAACTACCGCGGCGAAGTCGGTGGCTATGAATGGCAACCGCCGGCGGGTGTTCAGCACGTTTTGCTGCTTGCCGACGAAACAGCGTTGCCGGCTGCTGCCGGCATTCTGGAGGAATTGGCCGCACTCAAGCCGCGTGTCGATGCATTCCTGGAGGTGCCTGACGAGGCGGACAGGCTCGAATTGCCGTCCTGGGATGGCCTCGATCTTCGCTGGCTGGTTCGCGAAGGACGCAGCGGGGAAAACCGTGCCTATGGTGACGGAATGATAGCCGCTGCCAATCAGGTCGAACTGCCGCGCGATGTTTTGTCCGGCTCGGATGCCGAGGCGTTGGTCGAACCGGATAACGACGATCTGCTTTGGGATCGGGCTTCATCAGCGACAGGCGGGTTCTACGCCTGGGTGGCAGGCGAGACCGGGGCTGTCAGCCGGATCCGGACGGCGCTCGTCAAGGAACGTGGCATCGACCGCCGGCTCGCGAACCTGATGGGGTACTGGAAACTCGGCAGAGAGCGCGAGTAGCCGTCATCGACCTGTCGATACCATGGTTCGGTTTGTCTCCCTTGTTCAATATGGAAGCGAAAATGCAAAACTCCATAACAGACCGCGCGCAGATCGACCTGGCGAATTGGCGGACGAGACCGCATTCGTCGTGGGCGTTTCACAATGCTGCCGAGCTTGTCCCGACGGCTACCATACGCGGTGCCCGGTTGCAGGAGAGCGCTGCGTGCGAACTGGGCGATTTCGCGGATATCGAGGTCGATGACCTCGAAAGGCGGTCGCGCCGCTTGCGGGAATTCCTGGTGGAGAACCACAGCGACGCTTTTGTCGTCATGCGAGGCGGCGAATTCATCGCCGAATGGTGTGCGGACCACAATGATGCGGCCAAGCCTCACCTGGTGTTTTCCGTTTCGAAGTCGATCACCGGCCTTCTCGCCGGGGTATTGGTCGGAAACGGCAAGCTTTCGCTGGACGCCGTCGCTGGTGACTATGTTCCGGAAGCGGTTGGTTCAGCCTATGGCGACGTTCCGGTCCGCGATCTTCTCAACATGCAGGTGAGCATCGATTTCGACGAGATCTATCTCGATCGCAACGGCGCTTTCGACCGTTACAGGCGAGCCATGCTCTGGAACCCCGAACACAAGGACGAGCCGACGCCGGACCTCAAGAGTTTCCTGTGCACGTTGCCGAAAGCGTCGCATCCGCACGGCACCAGGCATGTCTATCGTTCGCCCAACACCGACATGGCTGCGCTGGTGATCGAGCGCGCCGCCGGCGAGCGGTTTGCAGAACTTCTCAGTCGCTTGCTGTGGCAGCCGATGGGGGCACATAACGACGCGCAGATCACGGTCGATCGGGCGGGTAACCCACGCGCTTCAGGTGGTATTTCGATGACGGCGCGTGATCTCGCCCGCATTGGTGAACTGGTGCGCCTGGGTGGCCGCGGTGTCGTGCCGGCGGATTGGGTGGCGAGCCTGTGGCAAGGTGGTGACCGAGCGATCTGGGCTGCAGGCGACCAGGCCGACTGTTTGCCGACCGGAAGCTATCGCAATTACTGGTATGAAACCGGCACCGGCGAACTGGCAGCAATGGGAATCCATGGCCAGTGGTTATGGATCGATCCGAAAACCGAGACAGTCATAGTGAGGCAATCGGCGGAAAATGAACCGATCAACGAGGCGATGGATCAGGTGATGATCAAGCTGATGAAGAAGGTCTCAGCGTTCAGGCCGAACGTGCGGTGACCAGTTTCAAGCATCGGGAAACCTGGCGTGCTGCAGCAGGTGTTGATAGCCGTCATTGATGTCCCGGACGATGGCGGCGCGGGCGCGAGCGCCGTCATGTTCCGCAATCGCCGCAACAGTCTCGTCATGGTAGTCGATGTCCAGGATCGAGGCGAGATTGTCCTCGAAGCCGGTGGTCAGGTTACGCAGGAATGGCCCAACCTGCATCCATACCGTCTCGATCAGGAAGATCATCTGATCGTTGCCGCAATGGCGGTAGATGGAGAACTTGAAATTGTAGTTCTTGCGCAGGTAGTCGTTGATGACGCCAGCCTGGGCAGCCTCGGTCAATTCGGCGCAGTTGCGGCGTATCGAGCGCAGCGCGTTGCCGTTGATGCGCTGCGCGGCAAGTTCGGTGGCCGACCCTTCGAGAAGGGTGCGTACCGCCGTCAGTTGCGAAAACCGCTCGGCAGAGATGACCGGTACTTCCATGCTGCCGTTGGGCAGAGGAGACAACGCCCTCAGCGCCTGCAGGCGCATGAAGGCGCTGCGTACAGGCATATCGCTCGTCCCCAGTTCCTTGGCCACCTTTCGCGACGTCAGCTTCTGGCCGGGTGCAAACTGGCCCGACATCAGTGCACGGACGATTTCCAGATAGACTTTTTCGTGCAGGGGGGCGGTGTCGACGGCAGTCAGTCCAAGTTGCATCTTTTCGGCCATTGGCGGTGCGCTACTTCAGCTTCTGAATTCCACGCATCTAGCTACAGTTTCAAATTGCGAAAGCCACAATGCGTGTCGATTGCGCTTAAGCGTTCGGCGGCCGAAGCCTGCATTATTTCAAGGACATAATGACTGCTGGCGCACTGCATCGCAAGCGCTCCGGCGTCGCTCGGCGGCTTTTGGCAATGACATGCACATGATCTTACCGGTGCGGGGATCATCTCCATCGCGTCAATGTTGGCCTTGATCGATGTAAAGTGCCGATAGAGTCGATAAATTCCTCACAAATATGCTTTTCAGTTGAATAAAATCATGAAATAGTCACTGCCAACAAAAAAGAGTGTCGGAAGAGGGTGGCATGCGAAACGTCCAGGGGCACGGCAAAAAGCTTTCTTATTACGATTTCGGGCACACGACCGTTTACGCTTCGCGCTACGACCAGCGCTTTCCCTACTGCGCCTATGTCCCGCAGGACTATGAGGAAGACGGCGACAAGACCTATCCGCTCGCGGTGATCGTGCACGGCACCGAGCGTGGCATGGAGGCCTATCGCAACGCTTTTGCCGATTTCGCCGAAGCAAACGGCGTCATTGTGCTGGCGCCGTTGTTTCCGACCGGCATCTGTTTTCCGGGCGACCTGTCGTCCTACAAGATGCTGCGCCACGGTGACCTGCACTACGACGCGGTCATGCTCGACATGATCGAGGAGATGCGTGAGCGCTATCGCATCCGTGGCGAACGCGTGATGATGTACGGTTTCTCGGGCGGGGGGCATTTCACGCACCGCTTCCTGTTCCTGCATCCCGAGCGGCTGCTCGCTGCCTCGATCGGTGCACCGGGCGTGGTGACATTGCTCGACTTCGACCATGACTTCTGGGTCGGCGTGCGCGATTTCGAGAAGGTCTTCGGCAAGAAGATCGACCTCGAGGCGATGCGCAAGGTCGCCGTGCAGATGGTGATCGGCGGAGACGACCTGCAGACCTGGGAGATCACCATCACCAAGGACGACGCCTGGTGGATGCCCGGAGCCGACCTTGCGGGAGCCACTCGCAACGACCGCATGCGTGCGCTGAAGGCAAGCTTCGAGAAACATGGCATCGCGGTTCAGCACGACATCGTGCCTGGCATCACGCATGACGACCTGCACCTGGTGCCCAAGGTCAAGGAATTCTTCGCACGGACGCTGAAGCAGAATTCGGCGTCCAGCTAAGAACGAACACAATTCGTCAGCTGGAGAACAAAAGAATGGGAACAGCCTTGTTAATGGGAAGACGTCAGATCCTCAAAGCGATGGCGGCCGCGCTCATGGTCACCGTCGCCTTGCCGGTGATGGCCGAGGAATCGCAGAAGAAGGGCGGTACACTCAATGTCCGCCTGAATGCCGACATTCGCGGAACCAACGGCATTCAGCGCGATGCCAACACCGACACGGTTATGCACCAAATCTTCGAAACGCTCGTCGGCTACCGCGCCGACCTGTCGATCGGGCCGGTGCTGGCGGAAACCTGGAAAGTGTCCGACGACGGCAAGGTCTATACTTTCACGCTGCGCGACGGGGCCGTCTACCACAATGGCGACAAGGTCACCGCAGCCGATGTGAAATGGAACTGGGAGCGCCGGATGAACCCGGCCAACGAATGGTTGTTTGTTACCAGTTTCGACGGCACCCAGGGTCTCAAGGTCGAATCCGTCGAGACGATCGACGAACGCACCGTCGCCTTCAAGCTGAATGCGCCCAATGCGCTTTTCCTGCCGCTGCTGGCCGGCGTCCAGGCCAATGTCTGGGTCGCGAGCCCGAAGAATGTCGGCGCTGACGGAAAATGGATCGACGGTTCCGCCATAGGCAGCGGCCCGTTCAAGCTGCAGGAATGGGTCAAGGGACAATACATCGCGCTGGATCGCTTTGACGGCTACAAACCGGTTGCCGAAAAGCCGAGCGGCTTCGCCGGCAGCCGCGAAGCCTATGTCGACCATGTCCGTTTTGCCATCATCCCAGACACGTCGGCCGCCGAAACCGCATTGTTTGCTGGCGGGATCGATATCTTGCCCGGTGTTGAATCGACCAGCGTCGAGGAGGCGAAGTCACGCGGCATGAATGTGGTTTCGTCTCAAGGATTGTCGTGGACGGCTATTCTGATGCAGACCAAGGACCCACTGCTGTCCAATCCGAAGATGCGGCAGGCATTGGCGCATGCCGTCGATATTGCGCAAATCGCTGCTGCCCGCACCAATGGCCTGGCCAAGGCCGACCCTTCGGCGGTGGCGCCGGCGAGTGCCTTCTATGAAGACAGCTTCACGTCGTTATGGCCGCGATACGATCCGGAGAAAGCTCAGGCGCTGGCGGCGGAAGCCGGATACAAAGGCGAGAAGCTGAAGATCCAGACCAACACGCGCTATCAGGGCATGTATGAGAATTCGGTTCTGCTGCAGGCCATGCTGACGGCTGCTGGTTTCAACGCCGAGCTGGAAGTGCTCGACTGGGCGGCTCAGCTCGACAATTATCTGGCTGGCAAGTTCCAGCTGCAATCGTTCGGTTTTTCCGCCCGCTTCGATCCGTCGCTGATGTACAGCACAATCATGGGTGACAAGAAGACTGACCCGACCGCACAGTGGGACAGTCCGAAGGCCTGGGATCTTTATCTCAAATCGGTGGCTACGGATAAATTCGACGAACGCAAAGCCGTTTTCAAGCAGATGCATGCGCTGATGGCGGAAGAGGTACCGATGCTTGGCCTGTATTTCACGCCGTCAGTGGATGCGATTTCACCGAAGGTGCAAGGCTATACCGCCTGGCCGGCCGAGAACACACGCACCTGGGGGGTGTGGAAATCCGAATAGCGGGCATCCTGGCAAGTATCGAATGGATCGGGGGCCGCGGCCCCCGATCACGTTTCAGAAGCCATGTCGGTGTCCGAACATGAGCGAGTGGAGGAAGATATGCACACCGAGAACCTGCCTGTCGTCGACTGTGCCGGGAATGCGCGACGGCGTGGCCAGGCGCATGGCGAGGCGCTGCGCGGCGTGATCGTCGCCAAAGTCGAGCGCTGGCGCGAGGCGATCGGTGAAGCTTATGGAATACCGGCTTCGTTGTTCTTGCCGCGTTTCCTGGAGGCAACGGATTTCCGTGGGGCGATCATGGCCCATGTGCCGGATCTTGCCGATGAAGTTGTCGGCATCGCTGAAGGCGCTGGATTACCAGAGGAAACTGTCTATGCGCTGCAGTTGATGGATGAAGAATGGTGGTGGGGCCGTTCGAACGCCGCTCATTGCAGCAGCCTGGCGGTGTTGCCTGCCGATGGCCGGCCGACGCTGGTCGCCCAGACGATGGACCTGCCACGCTGGCACGATGGTGCCCAGGCGCTGCTGAAGATCGAGGACGCGGGCTACCAAAGCCTCGTTTTCACCTCCGCTGGAATGATTGGCCTGATGGGTGTTTCCGGCCGAGGGCTCGGCATCTGCGTCAACACGCTGAGCCAGCTCGCCGTCAATCCACGCGGCTTGCCGGTGGCCTTTGTGATGCGAGGCGCGCTTGCACAAGGTGCGGTCGCGGCTGCCGCCGACTTCCTGGGTTGGGTACCGCACGCCTCTGGCCAGAACTACCAATTGGGTGATCGCAGCGAGGCACGTACCTTCGAATGTTCGGCCGGTGGAGCTGTCCCCGTACCATTTTCGAACAGCTGTTCGCTGCACACAAACCATCCGTTGGTCAGTGTGGATCGGCGTGATGCGACCGCACGCATGGAGGGCAGCGAGGATTCTCGCGGCCGGCTGCAAAGCCTGCGAACAGACATTGCCGTCGTGCCTGACGTGGCCGCCGTGAAGGCAAGCGTTGCGGCACGGCGGACAGGCGGCATTGTCTCGATAACACCGCAAAGTGCGGCATTGACCTCTCCGATGACGATCGGCTCGGTGGTCTATTCGCTCGGCGAAAACATAGAGCTTTCTGTCTGTGCCGGTCCGCCGAGCCACGAAAGCTGGCGCGAGATCGCTGTGTGATAAGGTCGTTCGACGCAACCTGCCGGCTGGTGGTGGCTGGTTTTGGCCAAGGTGCAATCGCTGGCCTTTGACGATGCGCCGTCAGAGCGCAGTCGCTTGTTTGGGCGGATCGTTCTCGGCAAAGCGGCGATCAATCAGCATCGCCGCTTCCAGCAATTGGCGGGTATAGGGGTGTTGCGGCCGGTCGATGACATCGTCGCGTTCGCCGATTTCGACGATGCGTCCATCCTGCATGACGGCAATACGGTCGGCGACCTGCTCGACGGCGCCGAGATCGTGCGAAACGAACAGGCAGGCAAAACCGTGCCGGGCCTGCAATTCGCGGATGAGCAAGAGAATTTGCTTCTGCACAGTCATGTCGAGCGCCGAGACCGGCTCATCGGCCACAACGAAGGCGGGGCGGCCGACAATGGCGCGGGCGATTGCCACGCGCTGGCGCTGTCCGCCCGAAAGCTGGTGCGGAAAACGTCGGCGGAAATCCGGTGACAAGCCGACCTCGGCAAAAACCTGCTCGACGCGGCGCTCGCGCTCTGCACCATTCATCGATTTGTCGAGTTTCAGCGGCTCCGTGATGATGTCCACAATGCGCTGGCGCGGGTCGAGCGACGAGTAGGGGTCCTGGAAGACGATCTGCATCTCCCTGCGGCGCGCACGCTGGTCCATCGGTCGATGGGCCTCGGCACCGGGAAACGCGATCTCGCCGGATGTCGGCTTGACCAGGCCGACGATGGCCCGGCCGAGCGTGGTCTTGCCTGAGCCGGAGGCCCCGACAAGCGCCAGCGTTTCGCCACGTCGGACCGTGAGATCGACACCGTGTACGG
The DNA here is from genome assembly GCF_002858745.1 of Mesorhizobium loti. Classification (GTDB taxonomy): domain Bacteria; phylum Pseudomonadota; class Alphaproteobacteria; order Rhizobiales; family Rhizobiaceae; genus Mesorhizobium; species Mesorhizobium loti_F. The sequence continues at coordinate 343,596 of NZ_PJRO01000006.1, forward strand.
CACGCTTGGCTTCGGTTTTCGAGAAGAGTCGGTTTCGGCCGGGATAGTCGATAACCACATCTTTGACCTCCACGACCGGTTTGCCGCAATCGCCGCCACGTGAGCCACCGGCGCTTCGCTGCGGCAGCGCATCGAGCAGGCGGCGCGTATATTCATGCTTTGGTGCGCGCAACACATCCGAACTCGAACCGCTCTCGATTGCCTTGCCTTCGCTCATCACGACGACATTGGGGATATAGTGGGAGACCATGCCGAGATCGTGGCTGATCAAGAGCACGGCGGTGCCGTTGGCCTGCGTAAGTTCCACCATCAAGTCCAGCACGTCGCGTTGCACCAGCGTATCCAGCGCGGTGGTCGGCTCATCCGCGATGAGCAGGCGTGGTTTCAACAGCATGACCGAGGCCAGCATGATGCGCTGGCGCATGCCGCCCGAGAATTCATGCGGATAGGCGGCCAGGCATTTTGTCGGTTCCTTGATACGGATGCGTTCCAGCATCGCCAGCGAACGGTCGCGGATTTCGGCCTTGCCGAGCTTGTGGTGCAGCCGCAGGCCCTCGGCCATCTGCTCGCCGATGGTGACGGCCGGGTTGAGCGAAACCATCGGTTCCTGGAAAACCATACCAATGTCGGCGCCGCGTACCTTGCGCATGGCCTTGGGTTCTATTCGGGTGAGGTCGTCGCCTTTGAACAGGATTCGGCTTTCCGGCGCTGTCACCAACGGTTGCGGCAGGAGACCGAGGACGGCGCGAGCGGCCATCGTCTTGCCCGAACCGGATTCTCCGACCAACGCCATCATGTCGCCGGAGGCCAGGTCGAAAGTCAGCGTGTCGACGATCCGTTTGCCGTTCGGACCGATGGTGATGGTCAGGTCGTGCACCGAAAGCATGGGATTTCTCGCAAAGGCCGTACCATCCATCATCATGACCTCAGAGTTTGGGATCGAGCCAATCGCGAACGGCGTCACCCAGCATGTTGACGCCGAGCAGCGTGATCGAGATGCACAGCCCTGGCAGCACGATGAGATGCGGTGCCTGGCTGATATAGGGGCGGGCGGTCGACAACATGCTGCCCCAGCTCGGCGCGGGCGGTGGTACGCCGAGGCCGAGGAAGGAAAGCGCGCTTTCCGACAGGATCACCCAGCCGAACATGGTCGTCGCCAGGACAATGATCGGCGCCAGGCAGTTGGGAAGCACGTGGCGAGCCATGGTGATGAATTCGCTGTTGCCCATGACACGCGAGGCTTCGACATATTCGCGCTCGCGGATGGACAGGACAGCGGCACGCACAACACGCACGACGATCGGCATATAGGCAAGTCCCAGCGCCAGCACGATACCGTCGCGGCTGGCACCGATCACGGCCATGATGCCGAGTGCGAGAAGCAGGCCGGGGAAGGCGAGAAACGCATCGTTGATCATCATCAGGATGCGGTCGGTCCAGCCGCGCAAGAAGCCCGCGGCGACGCCAAGCGCTGTGCCGGTAATGAGCGCGAACAGCACCGTCGCAAAGGCGATCCAGGCGCTGGTGCGGGCGCCATTCACCAAGCGGCTCAAGATGTCGCGTCCGAACTCGTCGGCGCCAAGCAGATGTCGCGCCGAAGGGCCGGCCAGCCGGGCGGGCAAGTCGAGCTTCAACGGATCGTAGCCCACCAGCCACGGCCCAATGACGGCCGTTGCGATCAGGAGCGTGGTGACTGTGATGCCGAAGACGGCATTGAACTTCAAACGGGATTGTTCGAGCGCTGTCGCGATCATGCTGCGACCCTTGGATCGAGGAACGGATAGAGCAGGTCCACGAACAGATTGACGACGACGTAGATCGCCGCCACGAACAGCATGGTGCCCTGGACCACGGGATAGTCCCGCGCATAGATGGCATCGACCAGCAGCCGGCCAAGGCCGGGCAAGGTGAACACCGTCTCGATGACGGCGATGCCGCCGAGCAAGCTGCCGAGCACGAAACCAATCAGCGTCAATGTCGGCGCGAAGGCGTTCTTGAAGGCGTGGCGCCACATGATCGCTGGCTCTGACAGGCCCTTGGCCCGCGCATGGGTAATGTATTCCAGTCGCGCCACCTCAATGGTGCTGGCGCGCGCCATGCGGGCGATCGGCCCGGCCTCGCTCAGCACCAGGGTTGTCACCGGCAAGATGATGTAGACAAGCGCAGGCCAGAAGCCCTGGCTGAAGGGGACATAGCCGATCACCGGCAGCCAACCGAGATTGAGCCCGAAGACGAGCAGAAGCATGAGGCCAAGCCAGAAACTCGGGATCGACAAGAGAATGGTCGAAACCATGATCACGCCGACATCACCTGGGCTGTTCTGGCGCCATGCGGCCAGCATGCCAGCCGGTACGGCGATCAGTGCGGCGATGAACACGCCGACAAGCACGATGCTGGCAGAAACGGAAAAAGCGTTCAGGATGAGCGGCAGGACTTCCTGTCCCGTGCCGATCGACCTGCCGAAGTCACCGGTCAGCACATTGCCGACCCAGATCAGGTATTGAGCAACAACGGGTTTATCCAAGCCCATCTGGATACGCATGGCTTCAACTTGGCCAGGCTTGGCAAGGTCTCCGAGCATCAAGGCGGCAGGGTCTCCGGGGATGAAGCGGAGCAGGCCGAAGACAGCGATCGATACCAGGATCAGTGTCGGAATCGCGCTGGCGATACGGGTCAGGATAAAGCGGGTCATCTTTCTCCCACGGCACGGACCGCGGTTTCGCGGCGATCAATCTTGTTGCGTTCAATGCGGGCAAGAACGGCCTCGTCCATCGCGAGATCGTAGCGGGCGAAGTCACGGCATTCGGCAGGCAGCGGCGCGATCTCCATGAAACCGGCGGCCGGTTCGAAGATGATCATCGCCACGGTAGCGGAGATGTTGCCGCCTTCCTTCCGGATCGGCGGCCTGCACACGCTGAGTGGCCAGGCGAACTCATCGAAAAGGGCGTCCTTGAGATCTGCCGCCGTGATGTCGGCCCGGCTCTTCATCAGCCGGCGTCTTACCCGATAATCACGATAGAAACTGTCCGGTACTTCTTTCAGTCCTGTTTCCCTGAGTTTCGACAGAGCGACCTGGCTCTGCCAGTGGTTGGCATGCACGATGAGGTCGTTGTCGGGGTATATGGAAAAGGCCTCGTCTGGAGCACATTCCAGGTCGACGGCGAAGCCTTCCGCCGTGGACAGGATCATGTTGTTGGAGCCCGATTTCGGCGTGATTGCCACCACCCGTACGGCATCTGCGAAATGTGCTGCCTCCAAGGCCCGGCGTCTGATGAAGGGCAGGGGAATGCCGATCTCGCGGTAGTCGCGATCCGATTCCAGATAGTTGGCGGTGATGCCGATGCCGGCTGCATTGAATCCGCTGCGGGCCAGGCCTCCTGCTTCCGTGAAGGTCAGCAGATCGGGACCGTCGTCGCGCTTGATGCGCAGCACGACGGATGTTTCGGCGCATTCGGCACGCCAGTCCCAGTTCTGGCCGTGGATCAGCCTGCCGTCGCGTGTCGCATCCGGCAGGATCACAGCGCCGGTGCAACCATCGGGCTCATCATCGGCAATGCCTTTTTCGCGCCGCGCCAGCTGCAGCACTTCGGTGCGGGCATTGACCATAAGGATCGACGTCAGGTCGACATTGGCGCCAGCGGCAATGCCTTCCATCTCTTCGACGAGATCGGGCGCCCATTCCCTGAGGCGGGGGAGGAAGATACCGGAGAACCGGCTGATCTCCTCCCGGGCGAAGCCGAATTTCTCCAACTGTGATGCGTAGAGCGAAATTGACAGGCCGATGCGCGCCCGCGCCTGCTCGCCATAGGCGCGTCCGCGCTCCGTTGGAGTTCCGCTGACGTCGACAAGCGGGAAGGGCGGAGCGACTGTCATGCGGGTACCTCGATAGCGATGATGATTGAGCATAATGTATTTTGATTGCATGAAAACCAATATTTTTAGGAAATCACCCTCTTCGTTATGTCTCGTGACCTGACTATAATGCTACAACCCACTTAGGAGGCTGCATGGACGGGCATGACGAGGACGGCGATCGCGGCGAGGCGGCAAGCCCGCTGCAGATCGATCTTGCGCGACGCATCCTCGATCGCATCCGCGATTCCGGCTGGGGCGTTGGAACCCGCATTTCTGCGCCTGATCTCGCACGCACCTTCGGCGTTTCACGTTCGCCTGTCAGCGGGGCTCTCGAACTTCTGGTCTCCAAAGGTATCCTGGCGCCGCTGGAAACGCGGGGGCTGCAGGTTGCCCTCGACGTCACCAGCCTTGACACGACCGAGGTGTTGCCCAGTTCCCCGCTCGAAGAGCTCTACCGCCGCATGATGCGCGAGCGCGCGCTTGGAGAGCTGCCACAGGAGGTTTCGGAAGCCGAACTGATACCGCGCTATGGCGTTTCACGCGGCATCATCCGCAAGCTCTTGTTGCGTTTCGCTGCCGAGGGCTTGGTGCAGCGCCTGCCGGGTCACGGTTGGCGCTTCGCGGATTCGCTCGTCGGTGAGGACGCCTATCGCGAGAGCTATGAGTTTCGCGCTGCCGTCGAATGCGCTGCGCTGCGTTCCACCGGCTTCCATGCCGACCCGCAGATATTGACACCTGTGAGGCGGGCGCATGAACGCGTGCTGAGCGATACCGATTGCATCGGTGGCGACGAGTGGTTCCGCATCAATGCCTCGTTCCACCAGGGGCTGGCGATTTGTTCAGGCAATCGCTTTCTGGCCGATGCAGTGCGCCAGCAGAACAATCTACGCCGCATGCAAGAGTCGGCGGGATTTGATGAGCTTCCCTCCGAGCGGATCGAGCAATCCTGTCGTGAGCATCTCGCGATACTAGACGCCATCGATGCTGGTGAGATGGAATGGGCCGAAGCGCTGCTGCGACAGCATCTCAGGCAGGCATCCGAATTTGCAACGTTGTCATAGCGGGGAAGCTGTGAAGCGGCTTGGGGGATTTGCCCACAGGATATCCACTGCGCTGCACTATAATTTTTAGGATTTGCCGTTTTCTCTACCAATTATTGACATCCGGCCGGCGTCATATACCAAATATCGAAGTCGAGGTTCTCCCGAGTCGTTTGGTTCGGGAGCTAAGAGGGAAGCCGGTGCGATACCGGCGCTGCCCCCGCAACTGTAAGCAGTGAGCCCGCGTCGAAGAATGCCACTGGTGCCGCAACGCATCGGGAAGGCCGACAAGGGCGACGACCTGTGAGCCAGGAGACCTGCCGCGACAGATGAGAACGAACCTCGGGCGGGGTGTCCCGGCGGTGCGCGTGGCCGGGCATCGCTGCGTCCCGAATGGCCAATGCGTTCCCCCAAAAACGACCCCGCCCATAACGCCACGGGGATGATATGGCCACGACTGCACTCACCACGAACGGAGCTCCCAAAGCTCCACTTGTCGCCGAAAGCCACAGCTCACCTCAATACGAGCCAGGCTACAAGGTGATACGACGCAACGGCGCCGTCACCCCATTCGATGCGACGAAGATCGTGGTGGCGCTGACCAAGGCGTTCCTTGCCGTCGAAGGTTCCACCGCCGCGGGCTCGCGGCGCGTGCACGACATTGTCGAAGACCTTGCCGGCAAGGTGGTTTCGGCTCTGACCCGCCGCTTCGAGGCAGGGCGTACCTTCCACATCGAGGAGATCCAGGATCAGGTCGAACTGGCGCTGATGCGCGGCGAGCATCACAAGGTCGCACGCGCCTATGTGCTTTACCGCGCCGAACGGGCACGCGAGCGCCTGGCGGAAAAAGCGGATGCGGGCACGCCCGGCGTATCGCCGCTCAATGTCATGGGCGAGGATGGTTCGCTTGCCCCGCTCGACGATGTTCGCTTCTCGCGCGTGGTCGCGGAAGCCTGCGCCGGACTCGAAGCCGTTTCCTCCGAAGCCATTCTCAACGAAGCACGCCGCAACCTCTATGACGGCATCACACTCGACGAATTGTCCCTGGCGCCGATCCTGGCGGCGCGTACTTTGGTCGAAACCGAACCGAACTATGCCTTCGTTTCGGCCCGGCTGCTGCTCGACCGGCTGCGCCGCGAAGCACTGAGTTTCGTCACCGGCCGCCCCGAGCAGGCAACGCAAGCCGAGATGGCGGCACGTTATGTCTCCTACTTCCCAGAATTCATCGCGACCGGCATCGCCGCTGAATTGATCGACCTCGAGCTTGGCCGTTTCGACCTTGCGCGGATCAGCGCAGCGCTGAAGCCGGAGCGCGACCTGCAGTTCCAGTATCTCGGCCTGCAGACGCTCTACGACCGCTACTTCCTGCACACGAAGGGCAAGCGGTTCGAGCTGCCGCAGGCCTTCTTCATGCGTGTCGCCATGGGGCTGGCGGTGCGCGAGATCGATCGCGAGGCGCGCGCCATCGAATTCTACGACCTGCTGTCGTCCTTCGACTTCATGGCCTCGACGCCGACGCTGTTCAATTCCGGCACGCTGCGGCCTCAGCTGTCGTCGTGTTTCCTGACCACCGTCGCAGACGATCTCGACGGCATCTTCAAGGCGGTCAAGGACAATGCGCTGCTTGCCAAATATTCCGGCGGCCTCGGCAATGACTGGACGCCGGTCCGCGGCCTCGGCGCCCACATCAAAGGCACCAATGGCGAGAGCCAGGGCGTGGTGCCGTTCCTGAAGGTCGCCAACGACACCGCCATTGCCGTCAACCAGGGCGGCAAGCGCAAGGGCGCGGTCTGTGCCTATCTGGAAACCTGGCATGTCGACATCGAGGAGTTTCTCGACCTGCGCAAGAACACCGGCGACGATCGCCGCCGCACGCATGACATGAACACCGCCAACTGGGTGCCGGACCTGTTCATGGAACGGGTCGAGGCCAATGGCGAGTGGACGCTGTTCTCGCCGGACGAAGCGGTCGACCTGCACGACCTCTATGGCTCCGCCTTCCGGCAGGCCTACGAGGCCTATGAAGCGAAGGCCGCCGCGGGCGGGCTCAAGGTGTTCCGCAAGATCCGCGCCGTCGATCTTTGGCGCAAGATGCTGACCATGCTGTTCGAGACAGGGCATCCCTGGATCACCTTCAAGGATCCCTGCAACATCCGCTCGCCACAAGGCCAAGTCGGTGTGGTGCATTCCTCCAATCTCTGCACCGAAATAACGCTGAACACCTCGAAAGACGAAGTGGCCGTCTGCAATCTCGGCTCCATCAACCTCGTCAACCATGTGAAGGAAAAGGGTCTGGATCTCGATCGCCTGGCAAGGACAGTGGGCGTCGCGATGCGCATGCTCGACAACGTCGTCGACATCAATTTCTACACCATCCCGGAAGCACGCCGGTCCAACCTGCGCCATCGGCCGGTGGGCCTCGGCCTGATGGGCTTCCAGGATGCGCTGCAGCTCCTGCACATCCCCTACGCCTCGGATCAGGCGGTCGCCTTCGCCGACACCAGCATGGAAGTGATCAGCTACCATGCGATCTCGGCCTCGGTCGATCTCGCCGCCGAGCGCGGCCGTTATCCGAGCTACGATGGATCGCTATGGTCGAAGGGCATCCTGCCGATCGACTCCATCGCCCTGCTGGAGAAGGCCCGGCCCGGCGTGGAGATGGATGCGTCATCCTCGCTTGACTGGGACGCGCTGCGCAAGCGGGTCAAGAAGTCCGGCATGCGCAACTCCAATTGCATGGCGATCGCGCCGACCGCAACCATCTCCAATATCTGCGGCGTGTCTCAGTCGATCGAACCCGGCTACCAGAACCTCTTCGTCAAATCGAACATGTCCGGCGACTTCACCGTGGTGAACGCGCAGCTCGTGCATGACCTCAAGGCGCGCGGCCTGTGGGACGAGGTGATGATCTCCGACCTCAAATATTTCGACGGATCGCTCGGCCAGATCGACCGCGTGCCGGGCGACATCAAGGCGCTTTACGCGACGGCTTTCGAGATCGATTCATCCTGGCTGATCGAGGCGGCCTCGCGCCGGCAGAAATGGATCGACCAGGCGCAGTCGCTCAACCTCTACATCGCCAACCCATCGGGCAAGAAGCTCGACGAACTCTATCGCCTTGCTTGGCACAAGGGCTTGAAGACGACCTACTATCTGCGCTCGCGCTCGGCCACGCATGTCGAGAAGTCGACGCTGAAAGGCACCGACGGCAAGCTCAACGCCGTCTCGGCGCTTGTCGCCGCTGCACCCGCCGCGCAGCCGATCGTCATCCATGCCGATGCGGCCTGGGGCAAGGCCTGCGCCATTGACGATCCTGAATGCGAAGCCTGCCAGTAAGCAGCGAAGAAAAAGAAGGAGACAAAAACATGCTCGACTGGTCCGAACCGAAAGCCCAACCCAAAGCCGTCATCGATCTCGGCGCTGATATGCCGCCCATTGCCGCCGCCACCGGGCTTGGCGAGATCGACCGCGATGGCGGCCGCGTCTCCGTCGATGAAAAGCGCATGATCAACGCGCGCACCGACGTGAACCAGCTGCTGCCGCTGAAGTATCGCTGGGCCTGGGAGAAATACCTCTCCGGCTGCAACAACCACTGGATGCCGACCGAAGTGTCGATGCAGGCCGACATCGCGCTGTGGAAGTCGAAGGACGGCCTGACCGATGACGAGCGGCGCATGATCAAGCGCAATCTCGGCTTCTTCGCCGCCTCGGAATCGCTTGTCGCCAACAACATCGTGCTGGCCATCTACCGGCATCTCACCAATCCGGAATGCCGGCAGTATCTGCTACGCCAGGCCTTCGAGGAGGCGATCCACACCCACACCTTCCAGTACATCGTCGAAAGCCTGTCGCTGGACGAAGGCGAGCTGTTCAACATGTATCGCGAGGTGCCGTCGATCACCGACAAGGCGGCGTGGGCACTTAAGCACACGCAGCATCTCGACGATCCGGACTTCCGCACTGGCACGCTGGAAGCCGACCAGGCCTTCCTGCGCGACCTTGTCGCCTTCTACGTCATCTTCGAAGGCATGTGGTTCTACACCGGCTTCGCGCAGATCCTGTCACTTGGTCGACGCAACAAGATGGTCGGCATTGCCGAGCAGTACCAGTACATCCTGCGCGACGAGTCGATTCATCTCAATTTCGGCATCGACGTCATCAACCAGATCAAGATCGAGAACCCGCATCTTTGGACGAAGGCGTTCCAGGAAGAGGTCCGTGGCATGATCGCGGATGCCGCGGAACTGGAGGCCTCGTACGGTCGCGACACCATGCCGAGGGGGTTCCTGGGGCTGAACGCGGCGCTCTGCGAGCAATATATGCATTTCATCGCCAACCGGCGCTGTGCACAGCTCGGTCTTCTGCCGGTGTTTGCGGAAACCGAAAACCCGTTCCCCTGGATGTCCGAGGCGATGGATCTGAAGAAGGAGAAAAACTTCTTCGAGACCCGTGTCATCGAGTACCAGAATGGTGGGGCGCTGGCATGGGACTGAACGTCGAGCCACGGCACGTCGCCGGACAATCGCCAGCCCTGCCGCAGCCGGAAGATGTGTTCCATTCCTGGCTGGTCACGCAACCCGTCGGGACGGATCTCGCTGCGGCTGCGGAGGTCGAGATAGCCAGATTGCAGCGATACCAGGGGGACCATCCAGGACCACGCCGGCTCGTGGAACTCTTCGAAGCGCTGCAAGGGTCGATCATCCCGGAGGCTGCGATCCGGCAATGAGGCGCAAGGTCCTCATCGTCGCGATCGGGGCCGGCAATCCGGATTTCGTGACGGTTCAGGCAGTGAACGGCCGGGGTCATGTGACCCTGTTCTTCATCTTGGACCGGGGACCCGGCGAGGGGCTGGATAAAAGCACCGGTAAAGGTCCCGACAGAAGATCGATGGACCCTGAACGCCTCCGGGCGGAGATCGTCGAACTCTATGTGAGGAACCGGCCGTTCCGCACTGCTTCCTTCAAAGCGCCGCAACGCGGCGACGGCGAAACGGCCGGTGGCTTTCAGCATGCCGGTCTGTATTACGAGGCAGCGGATGCCTCCGAATGCGGTGCATTCCTCGTCTGGAGCGGGTTCTCGCTGAACGAGACGGTGGGACGCATCCTGCAGCGACTGCGATCGTCGGGAGATTTCGAACTCGACTATGAGGTGATTCCTGGAAACAGCGGCATCCAGGTGCTGACGACGGCACACAAGGTCACGCTCTGCAATGTCGGCCGATCGATCCTGACCGCGACTGGGCGCACGATTGCGGGAGGCTTTCCCAACAACGCCGACACTATCGTGTTCATGCAGCCTGCTGTGCCGGCACCGGACACCGTCATCGGGCAGAACGATGTGCATTGGACACTCTACGCCGGTATGCCTGACGACACACTGGTCTCGGGCCGGTTGCGAGAGATCGCCGATGGGCTCGAACAGGTTCGCAACGAAGCGCTTCAGGGCAGGGGTTGGATTGTAGAGCCACTGCTCAGGAAGAAAGGCATGCAGGGGAATCTCGGAGAAGCCTGAATTTTTGGCCGACTATGCAACGCGTCGGAGAAATCAGGTGTCGCAAGAGAGGCTGAGGCCTCGACCGACAACCCGATGAGGAAACCGGTGAGCTGGTTCCATGGCGTCGGGTTTGTGCACGGCTCCCTGGGCGTGCAGGTCCGCCTCAACTGTTGGTCGATGCAGATTCTTATTGCAAACAATTCTCATTTGCATCAAAGGTCGAATGCAAATGAGAATTATTCGCAATAAGGAGGCGTTTATGCACGATGGGAAGAGACGGTCGATCCTGGCCGCAGCGATAGGCATGGCGATCGGTGCCGTACTTGCGATTGCGCCGGCTGTGGCAGAGGAAAAATTCAAGGCCGTGACCACCTTCACTGTCATCGCCGACATGGCCAAGAATGTCGCCGGCGACGCCGCGGTCGTGGAATCGATCACCAAGCCGGGTGCCGAAATCCACAACTACGCGCCGACGCCGGGCGATATCCAGCGCGCGCAGGGTGCGAAACTGGTCCTGTGGAACGGTCTCAATCTCGAACTGTGGTTCGAGAAGTTCTTCCAGAACCTGCATGACGTCCCGAGCGCCGTCGTTTCTCAGGGAGTCGAACCGATGGGTATCGTCGAGGGGCCCTACACCGGCAAGCCCAACCCACATGCCTGGATGTCGCCGAAAAACGCGCTGATCTATGTCGACAACATCCGTGACGCCTTCATCAAGAACGATCCGGCCAATGCCGACACCTATCGGGCCAATGCGGCAGCCTACAAGCAGAAGATCGAGGCGACGATCGCTCCGATCCGCCAGAAGCTCGAAGAGATCCCGCAGGACAAGCGCTGGCTGGTGTCGAGCGAAGGCGCGTTCAGCTACCTGGCCCGCGATTTCGGCATGCAGGAACTCTATCTGTGGCCGATCAATGCCGACCAGCAGGGAACACCGCAGCAGGTCCGCAAGGTGATCGATGCCGTCAAGGCGAACGGAATCGTCGCGGTCTTTTCCGAAAGCACGGTGTCGGACAAGCCGGCGCGGCAGGTGGCGCGCGAGACGGGCGCCCACTATGGCGGCGTCCTCTATGTCGACTCGCTGAGCGAGGCGGACGGGCCGGTGCCGACCTATATCGATCTGCTTCGGGTCACTTCCGACACGTTGCGGCAAGGCCTGGCCGAGGGGCTCTCGCAATGACGGCTGCATTCAAGGTCGTTGCTCAGCCGGCTGGGCCGGCTGGCATCTCCGTCAGGGATGCGACCGTCACCTATCGCAATGGCCAGACCGCAATGCGCGATGCCAGCTTCGAGGTGCCGACCGGAACCATCACCGCGCTGGTCGGCGTCAACGGTTCGGGCAAGTCGACGCTGTTCAAGGCGATCATGGGCTTCGTGCGGCTGGCCAGGGGCAGCATCCAGGTCCTGGGCATGCCCGTCGCCGAGGCACTGCGCCGGAACCTTGTGGCCTATGTGCCGCAAGCGGAAGAGGTCGACTGGAATTTTCCGGTCCTGGTCGAGGATGTCGTCATGATGGGCCGATATGGTCATATGAACATGATGCGCATTCCGAAGGCTGCCGACCGCGAGGCTGTTTCGGCTGCACTCGCCCGCGTCGGCATGTCCGAGTTCCGCAAGCGCCAGATCGGCGAATTGTCGGGCGGGCAGAAGAAGCGGGTCTTCCTGGCGCGCGCATTGGCCCAGGACGGGCGTGTCATCCTGCTCGACGAGCCATTCACCGGGGTCGATGTCAAGACCGAGGACGCCATCATCGACCTGCTGCGCGCCTTGCGCGACGAGGGGCGTGTCATGCTGGTATCGACGCACAATCTCGGCAGCGTTCCGGAATTCTGCGACCGCACCGTGCTCTTGAAAAACACGGTGCTTGCCTCCGGCCCGACGGCCGAGACCTTCACTCAGGCCAATCTGGAGAAAGCCTTCGGTGGCGTGCTGCGCCATTTCGTGCTCGGCGGCGCAGGATTGCACGAGGACAACGACCAACGTCGCCTTGCCGTCATCACCGATGACGAGCGGCCGCTGGTCTTTTATGGCGAAAGCGGGTCGATGCAGCAGCAGGTGAGGGAGGGCAACGAATGAGTGCGCTGCTCGAACCATTCGGCTATCAGTACATGCTGAACGCCATGTGGGTTTCGGCCCTTGTCGGCGCCGTATGCGCCTTTCTGTCCTGCTATCTGATGCTGAAGGGCTGGTCGCTGATCGGCGACGCGCTCTCACACTCGATCGTGCCGGGTGTCGCAGGCGCCTACATGCTGGGGTTGCCGTTCTCGATCGGCGCATTCTTCTCCGGCGGTCTCGCCGCCGCGGCGATGCTTTTCCTCAACCAGCGCACCAAGCTGAAGGAGGATGCCATCATCGGCTTGATCTTCTCCTCCTTCTTCGGGCTTGGCCTCTTCATGGTGTCGCTGTCGCCGACCTCCGTGAACATCCAGACCATCGTGCTGGGCAACATCCTTGCCATCACGCCCGAGGATACACTGCAACTGGCCGTTATCGGCTTCGTCTCGCTGGCCTTATTGCTGGTGAAATGGAAGGACCTGATGGTCGTCTTCTTCGACGAAAGCCATGCCCGTTCGATCGGCCTCAACCCGGCTGCACTCAAGATCATGTTTTTCACCTTGCTGTCGGCATCGACCGTTGCCGCTCTCCAGACGGTTGGCGCTTTCCTGGTGATCTGCATGGTGGTGACGCCAGGGGCCACGGCCTACCTGCTGACCGATCGCTTTCCGCGCCTGCTCATAATCGCCGTGATGATCGGAGCGGCAACGAGCTTCGTCGGCGCCTATGCCAGCTACTTCCTCGACGGTGCGACCGGCGGCATCATCGTGGTGCTGCAGACGCTCATCTTCCTCATCGCATTCTTCTTCGCACCCAAGCACGGCATGCTGGCGGCGCGGCGACGGGCTGCCGAGGCGCTGGAAAGGACGGCATGACCATGTTGCATTTCTTGCTCGCGCCCTTCCAATTCGACTTCATGATCAATGCAATGGCAATCGCAGTTCTGGTTGCGGTTCCAACGGCGCTGCTTTCCTGCTTCCTTGTGCTCAAGGGCTGGTCGCTGATGGGGGACGCCATCAGCCATGCCGTCTTTCCCGGCGTGGTGGTTGCCTACATCGTCGGCTTGCCGTACGCGGTCGGCGCCTTTGCCGCCGGCATGATCTGCGCGCTCGCCACCGGCTTTCTCAAGGACAACAGCCGTATCAAGCAGGATACGGTGATGGGTATCGTGTTTTCGGGCATGTTCGGGCTCGGCCTCGTGCTTTACGTCAAGATCCAGTCGGAAGTTCACCTCGACCACATCCTGTTTGGCGACATCCTCGGCATCGGCCTGCGTGATATCGAAGAGACGGCAGTCGTTGCGATGATCACCGCCGGCATCATTGCGCTGAAATGGCGGGATTTCCTGCTGCATGCCTTCGACCCAGCGCAGGCGAGGGCGGTGGGATTGCGGGTCCGGTTGCTGCACTACGGCCTGCTGTGCCTGATATCGCTGACCATCGTCGGCGCGCTGAAAGCGGTCGGCATTATCCTGGCCATCGCCATGCTGATCGCGCCGGGGGCCATCGCCTTCCTGCTCACCACGCGTTTCAGCATCATGCTCTGGCTGTCCGTCGTGATTGCGGTTGGTGCGTCACTGCTCGGCGTCTATCTGTCCTTCTTCATCGACAGTGCACCGGCGCCGACCATCGTGCTGCTGCTGACGATCCTGTTCATCGCGGCCTTCCTTGTCGGCACGATGCGGGCCGCGCGAGCAGAAACCAGCCGTGCCGGCATTTAGACACCGGCATGTTCGTTATGACTATGTCCGGCTCCGCTTCAGAGGCCGGACATAAATTTCGAGCCTGTGGCTGACGATGGTGAAGCCATGCTTGCGGGCGATTTCTTCCTGCAGGCGTTCGATTTCCTCGGAATGGAATTCGATCACGCCGCCCGTTTCCACATCGATGAGGTGGTCATGGTGTTCGCGTGGCGTGGTCTCGTAGCGCGCGCGGCCATCGCCGAAGGTATGGCGCTCCAGGACACCTTTCTCGCGCAGCAGGTTGACCGTGCGATAGACAGTCGCCAGCGAAATCGTCGGTTCGATTGCCGTGACGCGGCGGTGCAGTTCGACGACGTCGGGATGATCGCTCGAATCGGACAGGACCTGCATGATGATTCGACGCGGGCCGGTGAGCCTCAGCCCGAATTCCCTGCATAGATCCGCGATATTCCGTTCCAAGTTTTGGTTCTCCTGCCCGGCTTCGCCCATTTCTTCGTGTTTCCAGTCCTATCTCAGATGCGTCGCATTCGCAAAAAACAGCAGCCTCATAAAGGGAGGTAAAGTAGTTCGCATATTGACATAAAGATGTCTTTATGTGATTGAGTTAAGTGACGTCGTTCCTGGAATGAAGAGTGTCGTAATATGTCTTCGGTCGATGAACTCTTCGGCCCGCTGTCGTCGCGTCCCGACGGCTCGGAAGTCCTCGCAGCCCTGAAGGCTGCCGCGCGGGAGCGCATCCTTGTGCTGGATGGTGCGATGGGTACCCAGATCCAGGGACTCGGTTTCGGGGAAGATCATTTCCGCGGCGATCGTTTCGGCGGTTGCGCCTGTCACCAGCAAGGCAACAACGACCTGCTGATCCTGTCGCAACCCAAGGCCATCGAAGACATCCACTATGCCTATGCCAAGGCCGGCGCCGACATCGTCGAGACCAACACCTTCTCGTCCACGTCGATTGCCCAGGCCGACTACGGCATGGAGGACATGGTCTACGAATTGAACCGCGACGGCGCGCGGCTGGTGCGGCGCGCCTTGCGTAGGGCGGAGCAGGAGGACGGCAGGCGCCGTTTCGTTGCGGGTGCGCTAGGACCGACCAACCGCACGGCATCGATTTCGCCCGACGTCAACAATCCGGGCTATCGCGCCGTTACGTTCGATGACCTGCGTCTCGCTTATGGCGAGCAGTTGCGCGGGCTGATCGACGGCGGCGCCGACATCATCCTGATCGAGACGATCTTCGACACGCTCAATGCCAAAGCCGCGATCTTCGCCTGCGAGGAGATCTATGCGGAGAAGGGCGTCCGGCTGCCAATCATGATCTCCGGCACGATCACCGACCTTTCCGGCCGCACGCTGTCCGGCCAGACCCCGACCGCGTTCTGGCATTCGGTCCGCCATGCGCAGCCTTTCACGATCGGATTGAACTGTGCACTCGGCGCTGCAGCTATGCGGCCGCATCTGGCCGAGCTGTCGACTGCCGCCGATACCTTCACCTGCGCTTATCCGAATGCCGGGCTGCCTAATGCCTTCGGCCAGTACGACGAAAGCCCGGACTTCATGGCTGCGCAGGTCGAGGAGTTCGCGCGCGAAGGGCTGGTCAATGTGGTCGGCGGCTGCTGCGGCTCGACGCCAGAGCATATCGCGGCGATCGCAGATGCGGTATCGAAGCATGCACCACGCAGCCAGGCTAAACGGTCGCCGCGCATGCAGCTGTCCGGCCTGGAGCCGTTCACGCTGACCAAGGACATTCCTTTCGTCAATGTCGGCGAACGCACCAACGTCACCGGTTCGGCCAAATTCAGGAAACTGATCACCGCCGGCGATTATGCGGCTGCCCTCGACGTCGCCCGCGACCAGGTCGCCAACGGTGCTCAGGTCATCGACATCAACATGGACGAGGGCCTCATCGATTCGCAAAAGGCGATGGTCGAGTATCTCAACCTTGTCGCCGCCGAACCCGATATCGCCCGCGTGCCGGTGATGATCGATTCCTCGAAATGGGACGTCATCGAGGCCGGCCTGAAATGCGTGCAGGGCAAGGCGATCGTCAATTCGATCTCGATGAAGGAAGGCGAAGCGGCCTTCCTGCACCACGCCAGGCTATGCCGCATGTATGGCGCTGCCGTGGTGGTGATGGCCTTCGACGAGGTCGGTCAGGCCGACACGAAGGCGCGCAAGGTCGAGATCTGCACGAGGGCCTACAGGCTGCTCACCGAGCAGGCCGGTTTCGCGCCGGAAGACATCATTTTCGATCCCAATGTCTTTGCCGTCGCCACCGGCATCGAGGAGCATGACAATTACGGCGTCGACTTCATCGAGGCGACGGGCGAGATCGTCGCGACGCTGCCGCATGTTCATATTTCCGGCGGCATCTCCAATCTTTCCTTCTCGTTCCGCGGCAATGAGCCGGTGCGAGAGGCCATGCATGCCGTGTTCCTCTACCACGCCATCCAGCGCGGCATGGACATGGGCATCGTCAATGCCGGGCAATTGGCCGTCTATGATACGATCGATCCCGAGTTGCGCGAAGCCTGTGAGGACGTCGTGCTCAACCGCCAGCCGAAGGCCGGCGGCACGGCGACCGAGCGCATGCTCGAGATCGCCGAGCGCTACAAGGGTACCGCCGGCAGGGAAGCCAAGGAGAAAGACCTGGCTTGGCGCGAATGGCCGGTCGAAGAGCGGATTTCGCACGCGCTGGTCAATGGCATCACCGAATTCATCGATGCCGACACGGAAGAGGCACGGCTGAAGGCTGAGCGCCCCTTGCACGTCATCGAAGGCCCGTTGATGGCTGGCATGAATGTCGTCGGCGACCTCTTCGGCGCCGGCAAGATGTTCCTGCCTCAGGTGGTCAAATCCGCCCGTGTCATGAAACAGGCCGTCGCAGGATTGTTGCCGCACATGGAGGCCGAGAAGCTCGCCAATGCAGCTGCCGGCATCGACAACGGCGAACGCCAGAGCGCCGGCAAGATCCTGATGGCCACCGTCAAAGGCGACGTCCACGACATCGGCAAGAACATTGTCGGCGTGGTGCTCGCTTGCAACAATTACGAGATCATCGATCTCGGCGTGATGGTGCCGGCAACCAAGATCTTGGAGACGGCGCGCAACGAGAAGGTCGATGTGATCGGCCTTTCCGGCCTCATTACCCCGTCGCTCGACGAGATGGTGCACGTGGCCTCAGAGATGGAGCGCGAGGGGTTCGACATTCCTTTGCTGATCGGTGGGGCAACAACCAGCCGCGTCCATACCGCGGTCAAGATCCATCCGCGATACCACAAGGGGCAGGCCGTCTATGTTACCGATGCGAGCCGCGCGGTCGGCGTTGTCTCGAGCTTGCTCTCGCCCGAAATGAAGACGGGATATGTCGACACGATCCAGGCGGAATATCTCAAGGTGACCGAAGCGCATGAGCGCTCGGAGCGGGAGAAGCAGCGACTGCCGCTGGCCAGGGCGCGCGCAAACGCCCACCGGGTGGATTGGGCCGGCTACCAGCCGCCGAAGCCGTCTTTCCTCGGAACCAGGGTGTTCGATAACTGGGATCTGGCAGAACTCGCGCGCTATATCGACTGGACGCCTTTCTTCCAGACATGGGAATTGAAGGGCCGCTACCCCAAGATCCTTGAAGACGAAAAGCAGGGTCCGGCCGCGCGCCAGCTGTTCGATGATGCGCAGGCCATGCTCAAGAAGATCATCGAGGAAAAATGGTTCGCACCGAAAGCCGTCATCGGCTTCTGGCCGGCGAATACGGTAGGCGACGACATCCGGCTTTTTGCCGATGAGGGCCGGGAAGGGGAACTGGCCACGTTCTTCACTTTGCGCCAGCAACTGACCAAGCGCGACGGCAAGCCGAATGTCGCGCTTTCGGATTTCGTTGCACCCATGGACAGTGGCAGGCCCGACTATGTCGGCGGCTTCGTCGTGACGGCCGGCATCGAGGAAGTTGCGATCGCCGAACGCTTCGAGCGCGCCAATGACGACTACAATTCGATCCTGGTGAAGGCATTGGCGGACCGTTTCGCGGAGGCCTTCGCGGAGCGCATGCACGAGAAAGTGCGCAAGGAATACTGGGGTTATGCCTCTGATGAGAACCTTGCGCCTGACGAATTGATCGGCGAGCCCTATCGCGGCATCCGGCCGGCGCCGGGTTATCCGGCCCAGCCGGATCACACCGAGAAGGTGACGTTGTTCGACCTGCTTGATGCCGAGGAGAGGATTGGCGTTCGCCTGACTGAAAGCATGGCGATGTGGCCAGGTTCATCGGTTTCCGGGCTCTATCTGGCGCAACCCGATAGCTACTATTTCGGGGTTGCGAAGGTGGAGCGCGACCAGGTCGAGGACTATGCAACGCGTAAAGGCATGGCTGTGGCGGATGTCGAGCGTTGGCTCGGGCCGATCCTCAACTACGTGCCGGCGCCTTTTGCCGAGGCCGCCGAGTAATTCGGGCCTGTCGTCTTTGCACTGCGCCGATGTCGCTTTCGTCATCGCACCGGCGCGGCGTCCGTGATCAGATCGTGATGTTCAAGGTGCTCTGCGGCGAACCACGCCGGAGGGATAATTGGGAAGCCGGTTTGATGCCGGCGCTGCCCCCGCAACGGTAGCGAAGCTTCTGTCTCGACGACAGACCACTGGGCGAAAGCCTGGGAAGGTGTCGAGACGGTCCTGCAAGGACAGCTTCGGAGCCCGGAAACCAGCCCTGGACTTTTTGGAACTCGACTGATCGCGGTGGGCGGTCAAGAGGCAGAAAGCCGTGCGCCGGTCGAAGACCGACCAACATGGCCATCTACCCTCCATCACCACCAGTTCAGTCCTTTGACGAGGACAGGACATGGACGCACGTCATGAAATGCTGAAGCTCATTCGCTCCAGGCGCGATGGCTTCTCGCTGGAACAGCCCTTCTACACCGACCCGGATTTCTTCAAGCTCGACATGGAGCTGATCTGGTATCGCGACTGGCTGTTCGTCGGCCACGATTGCGAGATCGCCAAGCCCGGCAGTTTCTTCACCGTCCAGATCGGCTCCTATCCGATCGTGCTGGTGCGCGACCGCGAGAACAGGATCCGTGCGTTCCACAATTCCTGCCGCCATCGCGGCAGTCGGGTCTGCACCGTCGACAAGGGTACCTCCGCCCGACTGGTCTGCCCCTATCATCAATGGACCTACGACCTCGACGGCAAGCTTCTGTTTGCCCGGCAGATGGCTGAAGGCTTCGACCGCAATGACTACGGTTTGAAGCCGGTCGCCTGCGAAAGCGCAGGCGGCTACATCTTCGTCTGCCTGGCTGACGAGCCGTCGGATTTCGCCCCCTTCCGCCAGATGATGGAACCCTATTTCCTGCCGCATCGCCTGGCCGACGCCAAGGTCGCCTTCGAAAGCACCATCGTCGAAAATGGCAACTGGAAGCTGGTCTGGGAAAACAACCGCGAATGCTATCATTGCGCGGGCAACCATCCGGAACTCTGCAAGACTTTCCCCGAGGCGCCGACCGTGACCGGCGTCAACGGCGTCGAGGACGACCCCGAATTGCTGGAGCACTGGGCGCGCTGCGAAGCAGCCGGGCTGCCTTCGCGTTTCGTCATCGATACGGCCGGTCAATACCGCACGACACGTGCGCCGCTGCTCCCACACGCGGTGAGCTACACCATGACAGGCCAGCGCGCCGTCAATCGCAACCTGTCCGACAGTGTCGGCACCGATCGCATCGGCACCCTGATGCTCTACCATTATCCGACGACGTGGAACCATATCCTCGGCGACCACGCGGTGACGTTCCGCGTGCTTCCCATCAGCGCCACCGAGACGGCGGTGACCACCAAATGGCTTGTGCACAAGGATGCCGTCGAAGGCGTCGACTACGATCTGCAGAACCTGATCCACGTCTGGACGCTGACCAATGACGAGGATCGCCGCATCGTTGAGGAGAACGCGTTCGGCATCAACTCACCGGCCTACCAGCCGGGCCCATATTCCGAGCTGCACGAAGGCGGCGTCATCCAGTTCGTCGAATGGTATGCGCGCTTCATGGAGCCTCGGCTGACCGAGGGCGAAAGACCTGCTCTGCGCAGCGTCGCCTGAGGCCGCTGCAATGAACGCCATGACGGGTGTCTACCTCTATCGCCATCTCGACGAAATGGCGCCATGGAACGACCGCCTCCAGGTGCTGGAGGTCACCGGCATCATTGACGAAGCGCCGGAGGTGAAGACCTTCACCTTCCGCTCGGACGCGCAGACCTGGTTCCGCTACAAGCCGGGCCAGTTCATCACGCTGGAGTTGCCAACAGCCGATGGTCCGCTGATGCGCACCTATACGCTGGCCTCCTCGCCATCGCGCCCGTTCTCGATCTCCATCACCGTCAAGGTGCAGGCCGGCAGCATCGGCACGCGCTGGATGTTCGACAATCTCAAACGCGGATCGCGTATCAAGGCGCGCGGTCCGGCGGGCGATTTCTCGCATCACAACCACGCTGCCGGAAAATATCTATTCATTTCCGCAGGCTCGGGCATCACGCCGATGATGTCGATGCTGCGCTGGCTCAACGACTGCGCGCCATGGACGGACATCGCCTTCGTCAACTGCGCCAGGCGGCCGGAAGAGATCATCTTCCGCAAGGAACTGGAGCTGCTCGGCGCCAACATGCCCGGCCTGTCGCTCGGTTTCATGATCGAGGAGCGGTCGAGCCGCGAAAGCTGGTTCGGCCACATGGGACGGATCGACGCCGTCAGGCTGCCGCTGCTGTCGCCGGATTTTCACGAACGCGAGGTGTTCTGCTGTGGACCGGATCCGTTCATGCGCGCCGTGCGCACGATGCTGGAAGCCTCCGGCTTCGACATGGCCCACTACCACCAGGAGAGCTTCGGTGCTCCCCCGGTGGAGGCCCCGCCGGTGCCGGTGGCAACTGGACCTGCCCAGCCCGCCGAGGCGACATTGCCGCTGCGTTTCGCCAGTTCCGATGTCGACAGCCACTGCATCGCCGGCCAGACGGTGCTGCAGGCAGCGCGTGCCAGCGGTGTTCGCATCTCCGCGGCCTGCGAGTTCGGCCTCTGCGGAACCTGCCGCGTCAGGAAGGTCGCCGGCGAGGTCGAGATGAAGCACAATGGCGGCATCCTCGATGACGAGATCGCCGATGGCTACATCCTGGCGTGCTGCTCGAAGCCGCTGACGGCGCTGGAGATCGAGGCGTGAGCACCCGCGACGATGAGAGGGTTGCGACGCGGCGCCAGCAGACCGGCGGCAGGACGATGGCGGTGATTTCACCGCCGCCGCCGCCCGAGGAGGTCTTCACCGACTGGCTGATGTCGGTGCCGGCCGGCGTCAGCCTGGAAATCGCCGCGCAGCGGCAGGTCGCGCTGATCGATCGTCGCGGCTCGCTGCATCCGGACGTCGTGGTGCTTCGCAGTCTTCTCGCAGCTGTCGCCTGCTCGGACGACTGGCCCAAACCCGTTCCCAATCTTTGACAGTCGAAATTCAACCCGCGCCAGCCCCTAGCCAATGACGAGTAGCCAGCAATGAGCATTGCGCATCTTCAACAAGCGTCCACCACCGAGGATGTGATCGGAGACTTGATCGCGGCGCACCGGCCAGGCCACGGGCTGGCCCGGCCGTTCTACATGGATCCCGCGATCTTCGAGCGCGACAGGGAGCGCCTGTTTCGCCGCCACTGGCATTGCCTGGCGCATGCCAGCGTCATCCCCAACCCCGGCGACTTCGAGCTGTTCCGGCTCGGTGACGAGCAGATCATCCTGACGCTGGTGGCGGATGGCACGATCCACGCCATGCTCAATGTGTGCCGGCATCGCGGCGCGGAGGTCTGCATCAAGCCGAAGGGCAATGCGCGCTTCTTCGTCTGCCCCTACCATGCCTGGACCTACTCCAACGACGGCTCGCTGCGCGCCGCGCGGCTGATGCCGAAGGATTTCGACCGCAACGAGCACGGCCTCAAGAAGCTGCACGTTCGTGTCGCGTCGGGCCTCGTCTTCATCTCCTTCGCCAGCACCCCTCTCGACTTCGATCCGATCGAGCAGTCGCTGCGCACCAGCTGCGGCCAGTATGGCTGGGGCGAGGCCAAGGTGGCGCATCGCGAGCTCTACCCGCTGCAGGCGAACTGGAAGCTGGCGGTCGAGAACTATGTCGAGTGCTATCACTGCGGCCCGGCGCATCCCGAATACTCGCAAACCCATGCGCTGGAGCAGCCGCTCGAGATGATCGAGAAACTCAACCAGGCGATGGAGGCGCGCACCCGCTCGCTGGGCATCGAAGTGGTCAGCGGCGATCGCTGGCAGAACTCGGCCGCGGGACAGGAGGCGGTCCACACCTTCCGCTACGCGCTCTATGACGGTGTCTCCACCGGCAGCCAGGACGGCAAGGCTGTTGCGCCGCTGATGGGACGGTTCAACGAATATGATGGCGGCGTGACCTCGATCCATCTCGGCGGCACCACGTTCCTCGTCTGCTACCCCGATCACGGCATGATCTACCGCTTCGTGCCGAAGACGGTGGACAGCTGCGAGATGGAGCTGATCTGGCTTGTCCGCGGCGACGCGGAAGAAGGCCGCGACTACGACCTCGACACGCTGATCTGGCTTTGGAAGGTCACCACCGAGGAAGACAAGAAGATCATCGAACACACCGCGCGCGGTGTGCGGTCGCACTATTTCGTGCCAGGCCCGATCGTGCCGATGGAGCACAACGAACTTCGCTACATCAACTGGTATCTGGAGGAGATCAGCCGCCCGTAGCGAATGACTTGGTCGAAAATCGAACAGGGAGGATAGGATGAGCAGAAACAGAGGCGTGGTCTATCTGGGCCCTGGCAAGGTCGAGGTCCAGGATATCGAAGATCCCAAATTCGCGGCACCGGATGGCCGGCGCATCGAGCATGCCGTGATCCTGAAGGTGGTTTCCACCAACATCTGCGGCTCCGACCAGCATATGGTTCGCGGACGCACGACTGCCGAGGCGGGGCTGGTCCTTGGCCATGAGATCACGGGCGAGGTGATCGAAAAAGGCAGCGACGTCGAAATGCTCGAAGTCGGCGATATCGTCTCGGTGCCTTTCAACGTGGCGTGCGGACGTTGCCGCTGCTGCAAGGGGCAGGACACCGGCGTTTGCCTGACGGTCAATCCGGCACGCGCCGGCGGCGCCTATGGCTATGTCGACATGGGTGGCTGGATCGGCGGGCAGGCCCGTTATGTCATGGTGCCTTATGCCGATTTCAACCTGCTGAAGTTCCCCGATCGCGACCGCGCCATGGAAAAGATCCGCGATCTGACCATGCTGTCCGACATCCTGCCGACAGGCTTTCACGGCGCTGTCCGCGCCGGCGCCGGTGTCGGCTCGATCGTCTATGTCGCCGGCGCTGGCCCGGTTGGCCTTGCGGCGGCCGCATCCGCCCGCATCCTCGGCGCCGCGGTCGTGATGATCGGCGATTTCAACAAGGAACGGCTCGCCCATGCAGCCAAGGTCGGTTTCGAGGCCGTCGACCTTTCCAAAAGCGATCGGTTGGGTGACCTGGTTGCCGAAGTCACAGGCTCCGACGAGGTCGATTGCGCAATCGACGCGGTCGGTTTCGAGGCGCGCAGGCACGGCGGCGGCGAGCAGCCGGCGATCGTGCTGAACCAGATGATGGAGATCACCCGCGCGGCGTGATCGATCGGCATCCCCGGGCTCTATGTGACGGAAGATCCCGGTGCCGTGGATTCGGCCGCCAGGCATGGCAGCCTGTCGCTGCGTCTGGGACTCGGCTGGGCCAAGGCGCAGTCCTTCCACACGGGGCAGACGCCGGTGCTTCGATACAATCGCCAGCTCATGCAGGCCATTCTTCACGACCGCCTGCCGATAGCCGATATCGTCAGCGCCAAGGTGATCTCGCTCGAGGATGCGGCGCACGGCTACGAGAGCTTCGACCAGGGCGCTGCCGTCAAATATGTGCTTGACCCGCATGGGGATATTTCGAAAGCTGCCTGACCAAGACAGGCCAGCCTGGAACGGTTGCCGCTGCCGCGCAGGCCATCGACGCCCGCGCGGCCTTGGCAACCTCGAGCGGCTGGCGTCGGGCCACCGGCGATTTTGTTTGAGCCAGGAGATGGATACATGACGGCGAAACTGCGTGTCGGATTTATACTCGGCCGCTCTTTCACCCTGTCGGCATTCGCGCTTTTCATCGACACGCTGCGGCTGGCGAGTGATGAACTTGACCGATCGGGACGCGTCAGCGCGGACTGGCATGTGCTGGCAAGTTCCAGGAACCCCGTCAAATCAAGCTGCGGCGTGCAGGTCGTTCCGACGTCCGGCTTTGTCGACCCGGCCAATTTCAGCCACATCGTGGTGGTCGGCGGCCTTCTCAACGTCGAAGAACCCGTCGACGCCGAAACAGTGCGCTATCTGCGACGCGCCGCGGTGGCAAATGTGCCGTTGATCGGCCTGTGCACCGGTACATTCATACTAGCTGAAGCAGGGCTCATGAAAAAGCATGAGTGCTGCATCAGCTGGCTGCACGCACGCGACTTCCATGATCGCTTCCCCGACCACGTCGTTCGCTCGGACAGGATCTTCCATCTCGACGAGAGCCGTGGTTCCTGCGCCGGCGGCAGCAGTGCGGCCGACATGGCAGCGCTGATCGTGCGCAGCCACATCAGCGAGGATGCCGAACGGAACGCGCTGGAAGTCCTGCAGATCGATCACGCCCGCTCACCCTTTCACCTCCAGGCGAGGAGAACGTTCGCCGACGCAACAGAGGATGTTCGCATCAAGGCAACGCTCCTGGCCATGGAGCAGCACATCAACGACCGCGTTCCCATTACGCAACTGGCACGGCAGGTGGGTGTGAGCCGGCGCCAGCTCGAGCGACTCTTCAAGGAAAAGGCGGGCATGTCGCCCGCGAACGCCTACAAACGCGTGCGGCTGATCCATGCGAAGGCACTGGTTGCCAACACCGACGCCTCGATGCTGGAGATCGCCCTGGAAGCGGGCTTTGAAAGCGCCTCGCACTTTGCCAGGACATTCAAGAAATTCCATGGCCAGAGCCCGTCGGAGCTGCGGACGGGAACTGTCCATATCTGAGTGGTGATAGACTGGCTGGCAATTTTCGAGGCCAGGGGTGAGGTGGGTTTGCCGGAGCCGCGCGAAACCAGGCGGCGGCTCCGGCGATTTTCAGGCGGCTTCAGCCCTCCGGCGCAGCTGATGTGCCGCCGCCACCATGTTGACCAGAGCCGGACGCACCTCTTCCCATCGGCGTGTCTTCAACCCGCAATCAGGGTTGACCCAAAGCTGGCGCTCGCCGATCCGTTCGCTTGCCAGCAGCAGGAGCTCCGCCATTTCGCCCACCTCCGGAACGCGTGGCGAATGGATGTCATAGACACCAGGCCCGATCTCGTTGGGATATTTGAAGCTCTTGAAAGCGTCCAGCAGTTCCATGCGGGACCGCGACGTCTCGATGGAGATGACGTCGGCGTCCATCGCTGCAATCGCGTCGATGATCTGGTTGAATTCCGAATAGCACATATGGGTGTGGATCTGCGTCTCGTTGGCAACTCCGCTTGAGCAGATGCGGAAGCTCTCGACAGCCCAATCGAGATAGGCCTTCCAGTCCGGCTTGCGCAGCGGCAGGCCTTCCCTGAGAG
Organism: Mesorhizobium loti; assembly: GCF_002858745.1. Classification (GTDB taxonomy): domain Bacteria; phylum Pseudomonadota; class Alphaproteobacteria; order Rhizobiales; family Rhizobiaceae; genus Mesorhizobium; species Mesorhizobium loti_F. The sequence continues at coordinate 369,361 of NZ_PJRO01000006.1, forward strand.
CCGCTTCATCGATCTGGATCATCGCGGCGCCAGCTGCCTCCAGATCGGCGACCTCGTCGCGGATTGCCAATGCAATCTGACGGCTTACGGTCTCGCGAGGAAGATCATCTCGGACGAAGGACCAGTTGAGGATGGTGACGGGTCCGGTCAGCATGCCCTTGACAGGTTTCGCGGTCAGCGCCTGCGCCAGCTGCCACCGCCTTACCGTCATCGGATTCGGGCGGGACACATCGCCGAAAATGATCGGCGGACGGACATAACGCGAGCCATAGCTCTGCACCCAGGCGTGCTGGGTAAATGCAAAGCCCGACAGTTGTTCACCGAAATACTGAACCATATCGTTACGCTCGAACTCGCCATGGACCAGCACGTCGAGACCGATCTGTTCCTGCCATCGAATGGCGCTTTCAGTCTCCTTCTTCAGGAAAGCCTCGTAGTCGATATGGCTGAGCTCGCCTTTGGCATGAGCCGACCTTGCTTTGCGCACTTCCGCGGTCTGCGGGAAAGAGCCGATGGTCGTGGTCGGGAAGGCCGGCAGCCTAAGTTTGCTGTCCTGCTGGTGACGGCGCTCGGCAAAGTCGCTCTGGCGCCGCTTCATAGTTTCGCCAACGCCGGCGAGACGCCCTTCGACGAGAGGATCGTGGACCTTCAGTGACACGGCGCGGGCGGTGGCGGTTTCGGCGGAAACCTTGAGCTGCGCGGCGACTGCGCCTCGTCCCTTCGAAAGGGCTTCCGATATCACGGCCAGTTCATCGATCTTCTGCAGGGCGAAAGCCAGCCAGGGCTTGATGTCGGGATCGAGCGCCGTCTCGATTTCGAGGTCGACCGGCACATGCAGCAACGAAGAGGAGGGCGCGATTTCGAGCGATGGCCAACGCGTCGCGACAGGCTCGACGCGATCGAGGATCGAGGTCAGTTTTGCCCGCCAGACATTGCGCCCGTCGATGAGGCCAAGCGACAGGACAAGATCCTTGCGCGCTCTGGAAATTACCTTCTCGAGCTGCTGCGGTGCGCGTACGAGATCGACGTGCAGGCCCGCCACCGGCAAGGAGAGCGCGGTATCGAGATTGTCGCCAAGCGCCCCGAAATAGGTGGCGAGCATCAGCTTCAATTCCGGTGCCGCTGCGGCCAGTCTGCCATAGGCAAACTCGAAGGCATGGCGTTCATTGGGGATGAGATCAAGCACCAGTGCCGGCTCATCGAGCTGGACCCAGTCGGCACCGGCCGCCGCGAGCTTGCGCAAAAGCTCCTCATAGACGGGAAGCAGCCTGGGCAGCAGGGAAATCGGGTTGAAACCTTCCTGATGAGACTTGGCCAACTTCAGAAAGGTGACCGGGCCGAGGATAACGGGTCGTGTGTGGATGCCCAGTTCCCTGGCTTCCAGGAAATGCTCGATAGGCTTGGTCGAGACGAGTGAAAAGACCTGGTCGTCAGCCAATTCGGGAACGATGTAGTGATAATTGGTGTCGAACCACTTGGTCATTTCCAGTGCCGTGACGCCGTGGCCATGACCTGGATGGCTGCACACTGACGCCACTTCGCCCTGGCTGCCGCGTGCCATGGCGAAATAGCTGTTCAGGGGCAATTCACCGCCGTGCCAATGATATGCCGCGGGGATTGCGCCGACCATGACCGCCGTATCGAGCACATGGTCATAGAGAGAAAAGTCGTTGGAAGGGATCTTCGTGACACCGCGCCTTGCCTGCTCAGCCCAATTGGCCGCACGCAGCGCTTTTGCCTTCTCCAGAAGATCGGTGGCCGACGACTTGCCGGACCAGTAGGACTCCAGCGCGAATTTCAGTTCGCGCCGGGGGCCGATCCGTGGCACGCCGAGGGTGGCTACAGGAATTGTCGATTGAGACATGACTTACCCCGATTAAGTTGGGGCTGGGTAGCAGACGCATGGCAGTGGAAACCGCACGGAGCGGTTGTTGCTGCGACGCACCGGGACACCCCGCCCGTTGACGATATTTCGCCATGGCAGGTCTCCTGGCTCGCGGGTCGTCGCTTTCGTCCGTCTTCCCAAGGCATTTGCCTCAGTGACATCAATGGACGCCAGCTCGCCACTTACAGTTGCGGGGGCAGCTCCGGCATTGCATTTGCGCGCACCGGCTTCCCTCTTAGCTCCGGCACATCGCAAAGCGAGACCGAAGAACCATGACAGCACCAATTTTCAGCAGAAGGCGTCGAAAGTCAATATCGCATAAAGAAATGCTTATATCTTTACGTCTTTTGCGTAATTTCGCGTGGAGAGGGTTTCGATTGCCAGCCGCTTCTGCCATCGACAGGACATGGATTCGGGTTCGTGCTGCGAGATTGAGCGAAGAGGCGCTGGCAGGATCTCGCGTTGTCTGCATGCGGCTGCAAGAGCGCTGGTGCAGTTTGGTCAAATGGCGTTTGCCCGCGACGAAGGCTTACCGCTCCTCTGAAGGATGCGTGACGGCGTTTCAAAGATGGCGAGGTTCTTCCGGACGGAGGTCATATGCTGAGAATGCAGATGTTGTTCTAGGCAAGATGCCGAGGCTCGCGATCAGCGCTGAGGCGAAACAATGCCCGGCCGATCCCTTCCATTCTGTCGCTGTCGACTGTCTGTGCATTGCTAGGCAGCAGCGTCACGATCTTGTCCAGGCCAAGGTCTGCCAGCTGAAACGGCGTGCCGTGCCCATATTCGAGGTGGCCGCGGCCGATAATCCCGATCACGAGAGGTGGAGCACTTTTTTGGCGTGTGCACGCGATGTTGCAGGCGAAGGCCCTGTCCCAAGTTTGCTGGGCTCTCACGAAGCGGTCGAACTCAGGCGCCTCTGGTGAAATGATCTTGCGACACGCGTGACAAGTTCCCGGTAGCAATTGAGCGCCAGCATGGGGACCGCGAATTCGCGACAGAAATGGAAGATCGGCAGGTAGAGTTCTGCGGCAAATCCCCAGACCTTGCCCCATTCGGTCGAGGTCAGAAAAGTTTCCTGATCCAGTTTGCCGCGAACCCATTCGTCGAGCACAGGTTGCAGGCGGCGCGGGAACATCTCGAAGCCTATGGCAATGTCGTTGCGCAGGGCGCGCATAGCGGCACAAACATGCAACTGCCAGCGATGAATGTCGTAGCGGTCGTGGGTTTCGCCGAGCAGAAGGACATTGGCCTGGGCTACCTCGCGCATGAGATCCGGATGTTCGATCAAATCGCCGGTATTGGGGTCGAGCCATGTCGCCGGAGGGTGGTTCCAACTGGTGACCATCGATGTCACCCGAAGCTCGCGCGTGCGCCAGACACCGCGAGCCCGATCTCATTTCCGTCCTCGGTGATGGCCAAAAAACGGACCTGCTCGCCATCGTCCTCGCGACGCCAGTTGGCAACAGCACCACCCTTAAGGTGCAGGTGAAAATCGGGTTGGATGACATTCACATAGCCCATCGCGGGCTTGATTGGAGGCATATTGCCCTCCCTCCAGGGAGCGACATCCGAAACCATCAACAATCTGCGCGCCATCAAGTCCAATGCAGCCGAGCGTTTCTTCATTCGCCGATGGTTGGCGAAATCCAATGAGGCCATCGGTGCCCGCTGGCGTATCCTCGATCTTTCCTATTCCTATACGTTCAGCCTCGGCCTGTTGACCGAAATCCTGACCTTGCTGGTCGTGCTTGTCGGCTGCTTGCGTATCCTGAACGGTGACCTGACCATCGGCGGGCTGCTGGCGCTGCAATTGCTCATCTCCAGGGCTGTAAATGCCAATGTTGACGAGCAGCGGAATCCTGGTGCAATTCCATTCGGTGAACGCGACTGTCGAGGCGATTGCTGCGTTTCTCAAACATGAGCCCGAACGTGCCAACCGCGTGCCCGCCTACCGGCCCAAGCATTTTGGACCCGTATCGATAAAGGGATTGACCCTGACCTATACGGGCGCCCGGAAACCTGCGCTCAAAAACGTATCGATCGACCTGCCTGTCGTGGGGGTGGTGGCCATCGTCGGGCGTAACGGCTCGGGAAAATCCAGCCTGGTGCGAACGCTGACGGGGCTCGAACGCAACTATGACGGGGTGATCGAGATTGGTGGCGTGGACGTTCGCGCCTGCGCACCGCGATGGCTTCGTCAGAAAATCGGCATCGTCGACCAGGAAACCTCGCTGTTTTCAGGGACCGTTCTGGAAAACATTCAGGCTGCCGCCCAGCGAAACCTGACCAGTAATGAAATAGACGCGGCGTTGCGGTTTTCTTCGGCGCAGGCGTTTGTCCGCGGCCTGCCCAATGGGCTCGACACCGAGTTGCTTCCTGCAGCTCAGAACTTCTCGGGAGGACAGCGTCAACGGCTGGCGATTTCGCGTGCCGTCTCCCGGTCTCCGGAAATCGTCATCTTCGATGAACCGACCTCTGCACTCGACGCGGAGCAGGCGCTGGCGTTGGAGCGCAGGATCCTGGCCATGGGCAAGGAACGGCTGGTTGTGCTGGTGACACACCATCTGTTTTCGGCGCGGTCGGCCGATCTGATTGTGGCGCTTGACGAGGGAGAGATCGCGGGCAGGGGAAGCCATGATCATCTTGTCGAGACCTGCGAGCCTTACAAGTCGCTCTGGCGCGATTATGTGCGGGAATGACAGCGACAGCGGTGCGCGAAATAGGGCCGAGATTGCTGACTACCAGCGACATATGGATTCACCATCGGGAAGTTCAGCAAAGGATTTTGTCCGGATGTCGTACCGATACGCAATCCGAGAGGTGGTACAGACGTCCTCATATCGCACACATGCTTCCATCGAAACGCACAGATGACGGCCGACACTCCAGACTTTTGCCGGGGGATTGTCATAGATACCGTCATAGATCGTTTGTGTTCGATCCCCATCATCGTGCCAAGTCGCCGCAATCTCCGAACGAAAGTGATCGTATCCGATGCTGCTGTAGCCGACGGTGTACCGGACAGGTCCTGCACCGGAAATGTCGACTATGCCTGAGATCTGGTCAGTCCAGGCTTCGTCTTCCCCGGCGCAGGTCGGACCTGTGGCGAATGCGATGAAGCCGCAAAGCAGGTAGGCGGGCAATCGAAACAGGGCGCGGCGGCGCGGAAATCCATGAGGGTTCAATGGGGTCGAGCCTTGCTGTTCGACAGGAGATTGATCGAGATCGTGCGACCCGGTCAACGACGCCACGCGGCCCATAGATCAGCGCACTCAGATTCCAGATAATCCTCATGCTCTTGCGATTTATGGCTTGCTGGCTAAGTCGCATAAGATAGATTATGGAACTTTCAGATCAGTTTGAATCACAATTGCTCGACAATCATGCGGTTCTGCGGGTCGAATACGTAAGCTCCAGTTTCCAAACCGTCGGCGTGAAGCCGATACCCGGCGCTCTTCGGACACGGAACGTCTCGTCATGGTAGTCGCTGCTGCGGTCAGATTCCCACGTGACATGTGCAAGCTCGTTGCAAGCGCCGGGAATGTGCGGCGGGTCTATGCGTAAGAACGTCATGTCAAATGCCAATCCGGTGTTCGCATACAGTGCGAACGAATACACGCTTCACACTGAATCGTATGGGATTTCAATGATCATCCCATCGAATGCCGGTTCGACATTGTCCGGCGTTTCGGCTTGCACCGCCGCATAATCCAGCGGCACATGCATATGCGTCAGCACGGCTCGTTTCGGTGCAAGCCGTTCGATCCATGCCAGCGCTTCGGCGAGCGAAAAATGGCTCGGATGCGTTCTGTATTGCAGCGCATCGATGATCAGGATGTCGAGATCCTCAAGCCGTGCTGCCGTCGGCGCCGGAAAATCGGACACGTCAGGGCAATAGGCCAGCCCGTCAAGGCGGAAACCCAGGGAGACGATGTCGCCATGCGCCTGCGGCAGCGGCTCGAAGGTGAGGGTGCCCCCCTCTCCTTTCACCTGGAACGGTTGGTCGTGCTCGATCAGATGCGGATGCAGAATTGGCGGATAAGAGCTTCCGGGCGGCGTTTTGAAACAATAGCTGAAACCCTGTTTCAGGCGCTCCATGGTTGGGCCGTCCGCATGGATATCCATCAGGCGGTCCCGGCCGATGACGAAGGTGCGCAGGTCGTCGATGCCATGAATATGGTCGGCATGCGCATGGGTGTAGACCACGGCATCGATGTGCTTGACAGAGGCCAGCAACATCTGGGCACGGAAATCCGGGCCGGTGTCGATGGCAACCGTGGTCCTGGCGCCATTGGCCTTGATACGCTCGACCAAAGCCGCGGCGCGCATGCGGCGGTTCTTCGGGTTGGCCGGATCGCAATTGCCCCAGTCGCCATTCAGCCGCGGCACGCCGGGTGACGAGCCGCAGCCGAGAATGGTAAAGCGGAGCCGGTCGGCCACATCAGCCGCCTTGCTGCGCCGGACGGGGCATTTTCGAGAACAGGCGGAAGAAATTGTCTGTGGTGATCCGGGCGATCTCGTCCTGATTCACGCCAATGGTTTCGGCCAGAACCTTTGCGGTTTCAGCGACATAGGCAGGTTCATTGCGTTTGCCCCGATGCGGCACAGGCGCAAGATAAGGCGCGTCGGTTTCCACAAGCAACCGGTCGCGCGGTACATCCTTGGCGATTTCCCGTAGCTCGGCCGAGTTCTTGAAGGTCAGAATGCCGGAAAAAGAGACATAGCCGCCCAGCGCCACTCCGACCTCTGCCAACCGCCGTCCTGAGGAAAAGCAATGCAGGATAAAAGGGAAGGCGCCCTTCCCTGTTTCATCCTGCAGGATCGCGATCATGTCGTCATCAGCGTTACGCGCATGGATGACCAGCGGCAGCCCGGTTCGGCGCGCGGCTGCGATATGGGCACGGAAGCCTTGCGCCTGGGCATCGCGCGGCGCCTTGTCGTAGAAATAATCGAGACCAGCCTCGCCGATGGCGACCACCTTCGGCTGTTTGGCCAGCCGGACAAGGTCGTCGGTCGTGATGTCGAGCTCTTCCGCAGCATTGTGCGGATGGGTGCCGACAGAGCAGAAAACTTCCTCGAAATTTTCTGCGATTTCAAGGATCTGCTGAAAACGCTTCACGCGTGTCGAGATCGTCACCATGCGCCCGACGCCAGCCGCCAGGGCACGGGCGACGATAGTCGCCCGCTCCTCGGCGAAATCCGGAAAATCGAGATGGCAATGGCTGTCGACCAGCATCAGGCCGTCGCTTCCGGCTGCTGTTCGACATAGCGCGGAAACACCGGCTGTGGCGCGGGCAGCGCAGTACCGGACACCAGCGCATCAGCATCGGTCAGATGCTGGAAGTCGCGCGTGTCTTCGGCCACTGCCAGCGTGTCGAGCAGCTTGGCCGCTGATCCCGGAATATAAGGCTGACACAGAATGCCGACCCGCCGGATGATCTCTGCGGTCGTCCACAACACGGTTTCCATACGTGCCGGATCGGTCTTCTTCAGCGCCCACGGCTCCTGCGCGGCGAAATAGCGGTTCGCATCCGCCACGACTGCGAAGATCGCCGCCAGTGCCTGGTGAATGGTCTGTTCCGCCATCGCCTTGCGCGCCGTCGACAATGCTGCGGTTGCCTGATCGAGTATCGCCTTGTCAGGCTCGGTGAGCGTGCCGCGCTGCGGCACCACGCCGTTGCAATTCTTGGCGATCATCGACAGCGAACGCTGCGCCAGGTTGCCGAGATCGTTGGCGAGGTCGGCGTTGGTGCGGTTGACGATCGCCTCGTGGCTGTAGCTGCCGTCCTGGCCGAACGGCACTTCGCGCAGGAAGAAATAACGGACCTGGTCGAGGCCGTAGTGATCGACCATCGTGAACGGATCGATGACGTTGCCGACGGATTTCGACATTTTTTCACCGCGGTTGAACAGGAAGCCGTGCGCAAACACGCGCTTCGGCAACGCGATTCCCGCCGACATCAGGAAGGCTGGCCAGTAGACGGCGTGGAAACGCACGATGTCCTTGCCGATGATGTGGGTGGCCGGCCAGTAGCTCCACGAGGGAGCCTGGGTGTCCGGATAGCCGGCAGCCGTGATGTAGTTGGTGAGCGCGTCCACCCAGACGTACATCACATGTTTTTCGTCACCCGGAACCGGGATGCCCCAGTCGAAGGTCGTGCGCGAGATCGACAAATCCTTCAGGCCGGATTTGACGAAGGAAGCCACCTCGTTGCGGCGCTCGGACGGGCCGACGAAATCAGGCTGGCTCTCATAAAGCGCCAGAAGCTTGTCCTGATAGGCCGAGAGCCGGAAGAAATAGCTCTCCTCTTCGACCCACTCCACTGGTGTGCCCTGCGGGCCGTAGCGGACATTGTCGGGGCGGACTTCGGTCTCTTCCTCACCGTAGTAGGCCTCGTCACGCACGGAATACCAACCGGCGTAGCCACCCTTGTAGATGTCGCCATTGGCTTCCATCGCCTTCCAGATGGCTTGCGAAGAGATACGGTGACGCTCTTCGGTCGTGCGGATGAAGTCATCGTTCGACGCGTTGAGTGCCTGGCCCATGCGCCGGAACTCGGCGGCATTGCGATCGGCCAGCTCGCGCGGCGTTATCCCTTCCTTCTTGGCCGTCTGCAGCATCTTGATGCCGTGCTCGTCGGTACCGGTCAGGAAGAAGACATCCTTGCCGTCGAGCCGCTGGAAGCGAGCGAGCGCATCCGTGGCGAGCAGTTCGTAGGCATGGCCGATATGCGGCTTGCCGTTCGGATAGGAAATCGCAGTGGTGATGTAGAATTTCTCACGGGACATGGTGGGCCGTCATGAATGTCTGAATGGAAGTCGTGGCGTGGATATCGCATCGGTATGGTGAAAGCCATACCGAGCCTCTGCGCGTCCAAACGGACGCGCGGCGCTGGCCGTCACATTCGCATCGCAGAATTCAGGCGGTCGATCATCGTGAGTGCGTGTTGTTTCTTGTCGAGATTGTAGGTCTCGGTTTCAGATATAGCGCGTTGTGCGTCTTGCCAAGTGTCTGACAACAGTTTGGCGCGTCCGAGATCGCCGGCGATGGCTGACGAACTGGCAGCGTAGGACAACAGTTTCAGAGCATGGCGATTGAAGGTCTCGAAGGGGATTGCCTGGTCACGGCCGGCGACCGTCTCAGCCAATTTATGGGCACCGGCGATATCCACCCTGCCCGCCGAGACCAGCTTTTCGAGAGCCGCAGCGATTTCGAGCCCACCATATTGGGTAAGCAGGATAGCAGCCCGGGCACTGCCCCCTGCCCGCTCTGCGAGCGCGGCGCGCTGGGCGGCACCATCCGGGGTTGCTTGCCCGATCGCGGCAAGCACCGCCGTCAGATCGTGCTCATCAAGCGGTGCAAGCCTGAGCACCTGGCAGCGCGAGCGGATGGTCGGCAGCAGACTACCAGGCGCGTGCACGACGAGAATGAACACCGTGCGTGCAGGAGGCTCTTCAAGATTCTTCAATAAGGCATTGGCAGCATTGGTATTCATGTCGTCTGCCGGGTCGACGATCACCACCCTGTAGCCGCCGTCATGCGAGGTCATCGACAGGAATTGCCCGACCTTGCGGATCTCGTCGACCGTCACCACGCTCTTGAATGCCTTGGTGCGGTCGTTCATGGGCCGGGTGAGATGCAGAACGGATGGATGTGCGCCCATCGCAATCTGTCTGAAAAGCCCCGACGCGGGATCGGGAACGGCAATCGTCTCCGGCGCCAGCTTACCGTTCGGGTGTTTCAAGAGGTGATACGCAAGGTGAAATGCAAACGTGGCCTTGCCGATGCCCGCCGGCCCACACAACATCAACGCATGTGGAAGCTTGCCTGCTTTGTAGGCCAAGGCCAATGTTGCCGCGACTTCCCCATGCCCGATCAGGCGTGGGTTTTCCGCAGGCTCCGGAACATCGTCCAGTGTATCGTGTTGTTCGGGCGCCAGCCGCTCGAAACTCATGCCGGTGCCTTGTGATTGGCCTTGGCCGGCTTGGATTTGTCCAGCATCGCGAAGACAGCATCCGTCACGGCATGTTCGACCGCGTTGGCATCACTGGAAGCGTCGATAACCACACAACGTTTGGCCTCGGCTCTTGCGATGGCCAGATAGGCATCGCGGCGCTGCTGATGTATGGCCAGCGTCTCCTTTTCGAACCGGTCGGGCGTTTCACCGGGAGTGCGGCGTGCCGTTGCACGCCGCAACCCCTCTTCCGGATCGATGTCGAGGATCAGCGTCAGGTTCGGCACCATGCCGTTGATGGCCACGCGCTGCAGCGTGTCGATGAAGGCGGGGTCGAGGCCGCCGGTGGCGCCCTGGTAGACCCGCGAGGAATCGATGAAACGGTCGCACAGCACAATCGTGCCACGCTCTACGGCCGGCCGGATCACCTGTTCGACGTGATCCGAGCGTGCGGCTGCAAACAGCAGCGCCTCCATCTTCGGCCCAAAGGGTTCGGCCGCACCGGACAGCAATACATGCCGAATGGCTTCCGCTCCCGGAGAACCGCCCGGCTCGCGGGTGACCAGGACATTGTACTTCTTGCCACGCAGCCGCTCGGCCAAGCGCTTGATCTGCGTTGACTTGCCGGCGCCCTCGCCGCCCTCGAAAGTGATGAAAAATCCGTTCGCCAACACTGCGCCTCGGTTGTGGCCCCGACATCAAACATAGGTGTCCAACGCCGCCGCGGCGAGAGGACGAGCGCTCCAGCGCGCCTTGCCGATCACCCCACTCATAGTGCGGGCCAGCGGCGAGGTCCACAACCGACACGCAAAAGCGTGCACAAGAATTGGTGTGGATGTCTGCGGTTCGTCCTTAGCGCAGCCAGCCAACCGCCAGTTCCTTTACCGCATCCGCAGCGCGGCGCGGCAGCGAACCGACCTCCACCGTCTCAGCGGCGAACACCGGCGTTTCCTGGCTCAACGTATCGCCGATCCAGACGCGCAGCATGCCGACCGGCTGACCGGCCTCGACAGGTGCCGGCAGCGGGCCGTTGTAGACGATACGCGCGGTGACCTTGTCGCGATTGGCAATCGGCAACAAAAGATCGATCGGGCCCTTGGCTTTCAGTGCCACGCCTGATTTGGCGCCGCCAAACACGGCCGCCTCGCCGACAACCTCGTCCTTTGCAAAAATCTCTGTTTTCTCGAAAGAACGCAGGCCCCATTCCAGCAGCTTGCGGGCTTCCTCGGAACGCTCGCGATCATTGGCCAAGCCGCTCATGGCAGCAATCACACGTTTGCCGCCCTGGGTGAGCGCACCGACGATGGCAAAGCCGTCCTGTTCGCTGGCGCCGACCGCCAGCCCTTCGGCACCGGCATCCATGGCCAACAGAGGGTTGCGGTTGCGCTGGGTAATCTTGTTCCAGGTGAAGTCCTTCAGGGCGAAATAGGGATAGAACTGCGGGTATTCCCGCGACAGACGCAACGCCAGCTGCGTCATCTCGCGAACGGTTGTCTTTTGCCCGTCCGCAGGTAAGCCAGTAGCATTGACGAAGGTCGAGATCGGCATGCCGATCTGGCGCGCGCGCTCGTTCATCTGGAGCGCAAAATTTCCCTCAGAGCCGGCAAATCCTTCGGCAATGATGATGCAGCCGTCATTGGCGGCCTGCACGGCAATGCCCTTCATCAGATCCTCAAGCCGGATCGCCGATTTGAGTGCGGCGAACATGGTGGAGGTGCCGGATGGTGCGCCACCCTTGCGCCAGGCATTTTCGCTGACCACGAAAGTGGCGTTGAGCGTCATGCGGCCGCTTTTCACGGCATTGAAGGCCATCTCCAGCGTCATCAGCTTGGCCAGCGATGCCGGCTGGATCGGTTTGTCGGCCTGTTTTGAAAACAGCACCGTTCCGGTCTCCGCATCGATCATGAATGCAGTCGCCGCCTTGGTCTCGAACAGTTGCGCGGCTGCCGGAAAAACCGACAGCACAAACAGGGCTGCGGCGAGGAAGCCGGCCAAAGGGGAGAAAACGCAGGATTTAGCAATCATATTGGGACGTTATCAGGAGCGCCGGCAACGGATCAATCGTAACGGGGCCTGACAGGCGATTTATCCGCGGCGGTTTTTGCCCGCTCAGTCGCGAACGGCGAAAGCGTCGGGCGCCCCATGGCTCCAGGCGGCTTCCAGCATGTTATCGAGGCTCATGCGCCCGTCCTGGTAGAGATTGACCGAATACCAGTCCTTGCCGTCAAGCTTGGCCTGATCGATCTCGACGCGGCCATAGGCCTTCAGCGCCGAAGCGACCTGCTTTGCCTCCCCGGCATCGTCGAACGTGCCGGCGGCGACATAATCGTCGGAGGGATCTTCTGGCTGCTTCCAATTGCCCAACGCCGCCGCTGGCCCTTCCAGTGCGGCGAAGGCGGCCGCCGAGCGCTTCGTGCGTTCTGCGGCATAATTCAGGCTGGCCATTTCAAACGGCAGCTTCGGGCTCACAGCGATGTCGGGCCGGGCCGGCACGATCGGGCCGAAGTCGGGCAGCGCAACACCCTCGGCGCCAACGGGCTGTACAGCCAGGACGGGTTCGGGCGCTGGCGTCGAATCCGTCAGCTGGCCTGGAAATGGAACGGCTGCGGCGCTGGCGCTCACCGGCGTGCTCGGCATCGAACCGTTCATGGCCACCATCACGCCCGTGGGCAACCCGTCGGACGGATCCGGGATCCTGTTGCCAGGATGGTAGGACGCCAGGAGATAGGAATCGTCGCTACCTTCGAGTGGTGCGCGACCGACATAGTCGACCTTGACCCTGGCGGTGCCAATCTTCGAATAGCCCAGCATATCGGCGGCGCGCTTCGACAAGTCGATCAAGCGGCCTTCGTGATACGGACCGCGATCGTTGACGCGCACGATGATCGAGCTGCCATTGTCGAGATTGGTGACGCGGGCATAGCTGGGCAGCGGCATGGTCGGGTGGGCGCCGGTGATCTGGGACAGATCATAGACCTCGCCATTGGCGGTCATGCGGCTGTGGAACGCCTCGCCATACCAGGACGCGGTTCCGGTCTTGGAATAGCGTTTCTCTTCCTTCGGGTAATACCACTTGCCGCGCACCTGGTAGGGTCTGCCGAGCTGGTCGCGCCCTCCTCCGCGGCGCATGGCGACACGCGGGCTGGCCTTCACACCATAGTCGGATTCGGCGAAATATTCCTTCGAACGCTTCTTGCTCACCATGCTTTTGGGCTCGGACGAAGCACAGGCGGCAAGAAAACCGACCGAGGCAGCCAAGAGCGCATAGGTGGAGATGCGACGAAGACGCGCCGAACTTGGCATACTGAACTGTCCCCTCCGAACAACGGCGACGCGACGCAAACACAGGCGAAGCCGAAGCGTTTCGTGTGACAAGCTTGTCCCGCGCCCCGATCCCCAGAGCCCTTTTTGCGCAGGAATTGCTTATCAGGCTCTTAACCGACTATGGTTCGAAACCGGCGAGATTGTGGCGAAATGGCGGCGTTGTGCCGTGGGGCAGCACTCGGCCCCGCTGATAGATCTGTGAGCGAATGGTTCCGATGAATCGGCCCTGGCGCTCGCAGGGGGCTATGCAGGGCCGCCATAATCCACGAGCAAACGCGCGATCCACTCATGGCCAGGATGCTGCACCTCAAGCCAGCGGAGCAGATCAGCCTTCTCCTGCCCTTCAAGACGAGGCAAGGCAGTGCGGAAGTCCTGGTCGTCCTTTTCCCGGCGATGCTTTGCTTTGAACAGCAGCACGATAGCCGGCGCCAGATAGGAAATTCCAGCAGAATTCTTGCGGATGGCCGTGGATCTCGGCAGTCGAATCGACGGATCGCGCTTGTAGACCCAGAAGTCGGGCGTTCCCCGCTCGATCATCATGTCGACGCGCCACAAGCCTGCGGTCATATCCGCTCCCCAGAGCTGCCAGAGACCAGCGGGAAGCCCAGCCTTGGCGGGGTGATGGGTCAGGGTACCGTCATGGGCAGCGAAGAATTCCAGATCGGATAGAAGCTTGCGACAGTGTTCAACCTGATCCGGCAAAACGGCGAACTCCAGATCCTCATGCTCGCGGGTCTGATGCCCATGCCAGAGGTCCAAAGCCCAACCGCCAACCACATACCAACGAGGGCTGTCTCGCCCGAGACGTAAAGCAAGCTCATGTGGCGACCATGGCCCCCACGTGTCTTCCGGAAGTGGTTTCATGGACAACAATTTCGACGGATACTTCCCCGTCTCTATCCATCGGCGGCAAATGGCGGAGGGAGTGGGATTCGAACCCACGGTGACATCGCTGCCACGCCGGTTTTCAAGACCGGTGCCTTAAACCGCTCGGCCATCCCTCCACGGCTCGGTGCCAAGGCGATTGCCCTGCTATGCCGAACGCGTCGAAATCGGCTTTAGCGCTTTCCTGTTCCCAGCGTCAACGGGATCGACGCTGTCATTGCGGTTGTTGGTGATGGTACGATAATCAAGCAACCGCTGAAATGCTGGCTTTCCACGACCTTTCCGAGCATGGAACTTGACGCCACAGGTCGATGCTCGTAGGGCCAGATTCATGAAACCCCGATGAGGAGCACTTCCATCGATGGAAATCTTCACCGCAGCAGGTTTGTCGGCTCTTCTCCAGGTCATCGCCATTGATCTCGTTCTTGCCGGCGACAACGCAATCGTCATTGGCCTTGCTGCGGCCGGGTTACCCAAGGATCAGCGCAAGAAAGCGATCCTCGTCGGTATCGCTGCCGCCACGGTGCTGCGCATCATTTTCGCCCTGATCACCCAGTGGCTGCTTGCGATCGGCCCGATGCTGCTGATCGCCGGTGGCCTGCTGCTTTTGTGGGTGTGCTGGAAGATGTGGCGCGAACTGAGCGTCACGCACGAGGAAGAGCACGAGGCCACCGAAGCCCTGGACGATGTCTACAACGGAAAGACGACGTCCAGCCCCGCCCGCAAGACCTTTGCACAGGCTGCCTGGCAGATCGTCATCGCCGACGTCTCCATGTCGCTGGACAATGTGCTCGCCGTCGCCGGTGCCGCGATGGAACATCCGACAGTGCTGATCATCGGCCTTGCGCTGTCGATCGCGCTGATGGGATTCGCAGCGTCTTTTGTCGCCCGATTGCTGCATCGCTATCGCTGGATTGCTTACATCGGCCTGCTCATCATCCTCTACGTCGCACTCAAGATGCTGCTCGACGGGGCGGTCGAGCAATTTCCCGAACAGTTCCAGTTCCTGACACCGTGGTTCGGCAAGGCAGCCGGCGCCGCGCACTGAGAAGGGCGGCACCTGCCCGGCTGTCCGCCAGGAAGGTGCGGTTTGCTTGACCCTGGAACTGTGCTATTGCGCCGCTGAATTCAGCGTCGCTTAAGGCGCACCAACTGAAAACGAACGATCTTCGGGCCGGACCGTCAAGGTTTCCGGCCCGCATCCATTGGAACGCCACGATGACCGCAGCGCCCCGTATCAGCTTCGTCAGCCTCGGATGCCCGAAAGCACTTGTCGATTCCGAGCGCATCCTGACGCGGCTGCGCGCGGAAGGTTATGAGATATCCCGCAAGCACGACGGCGCTGACCTTGTTGTGGTCAATACATGCGGCTTTCTCGATTCAGCGCGCGATGAGTCGTTGAATGCCATCGGAACGGCGCTCAAGGAAAACGGCAAGGTCATCGTCACGGGTTGCATGGGGGCAACGCCTGAGCTGATCCGCGAGAAACATCCGAATGTTTTCGCGATCACCGGTCCACAGGCTTATGAAAGCGTGATGGAGGCGGTGCACGAGGCGGCGCCGCCTGCGCATGATCCCTTCACTGATCTGGTGCCGCCGCAGGGCGTCAAGCTGACACCGCGCCACTATGCGTATCTGAAGATTTCAGAAGGCTGCAACAACCGCTGCACCTTCTGCATCATTCCGGACCTGCGCGGCGATCTCGTCTCGCGCCCCGCCGGGGATGTGTTGCGCGAAGCCGAAAAGCTTGCCGCTGCCGGCGTCAAGGAACTGCTGGTCATTTCGCAGGATACCAGCGCCTACGGCGTCGACATCAAATACGCTGCAAGCCCGTGGAAGGATCGCGAGGTCCGCGCCAAGTTCCTCGACCTGTCCCAGGAGCTCGGCGAGCTGGGCATCTGGGTGCGTATGCACTACGTCTACCCCTATCCGCATGTCGCGGACGTCATCCCGCTGATGGCCGAAGGCAAGATCCTGCCGTACCTCGACATTCCCTTCCAGCACGCCTCGCCGCAGGTTCTGAAGAACATGCGGCGTCCTGCCCATGGCGAGAAGACGCTGGAGCGCATCCGTTCGTGGCGCGATGCCTGCCCGGACCTCGCCATCCGCTCGACCTTCATTGTCGGTTTCCCCGGCGAGACGGAAGAGGATTTCGAAATGCTGCTTGAGTGGCTAGACGAAGCCAGGATCGACCGTGCCGGCTGCTTCAAATACGAGCCGGTGAAGGGGGCGCGTTCCAATGATCTCGGCCTCGAGCAGGTTCCGGGCGAAATCAAGGAAGCGCGCTGGCATCGCTTCATGCAGCGCCAGCAGAAGATCTCCGCGGCACAGCTACAGAAGAAGGTCGGCAAGCGCCTGCCCGTCATCATCGACGAAGCGAACGGCACGGTTGCCAAAGGCCGCACCAAATATGATGCGCCGGAGATCGATGGTTCAGTGCATATCCAGTCGCGGCGGCCGCTGCGCGTCGGTGATATCGTGACCGTCAAGATCGACAGCGCCGATGCCTACGATCTGCACGGCATGGCCGTCTGATTTTTCAGGAAGCAACAATCCCCGCAGAGTGCGGATGGCTGAATTTAAAAAGGGCGCCGTGAGGCGCCCTTTTTCATTTTCGGCATGCTGACAGCTTACTGCGGCAGCTTGTCGTCCACGCCTTTGACGTAGAAGTTCATGCCAAGCAGCGTCTTGTCGTCGGCCACTTCACCATCCTTCAACCAGGCCGAACCGTCCTGCTTGGCAACCGGGCCGGTGAAGGGGTTCCAGCCATCGGCGATCTTCTTCTGGGTGGCTTCCGCCATCGCCTTCACGTCATCCGGCAAGTTGGTGTAGGGCGCCATGAGCACGGCACCGGCCTTGATGCCGTCCCAGCGGTCTTCCGGTTTCCAGCTGCCATCCAGCGCCTTCTCTACGCGCTCGATGTAATATGGGGCCCAATCGTCGACGATCGCGGTGTACTGCGACTTCGGCGCGAACTTGATCATGTCGGAAGCCTGGCCGAAGCCGTGCAGGCCACGTTCCTGCGCCACCTGCAACGGAGCGGTGGAATCGGTGTGCTGGACGATGATGTCGGCGCCCTGGTCAAACAGCGCCTTGGCGGCGTCCGCTTCCTTGCCCGGATCGAACCAGGAATTCACCCAGACGATCTTGGCCTTGAAGTTCGGGTTGACCGACTGCGCACCCAGCATGAAGGAATTGATGCCCATCACCACTTCCGGGATCGGGAAGGAGACAATGTAGCCGGCAACGCCGCTCTTGGACTGCTTGGCCGCGATCTGGCCGAGGATGTAACGGCCCTCATAGAAGCGGGCATTGTAGATGCCGAGGTTCGGCGCGGTCTTGTAGCCGGTGGCGTGCTCGAACTTGATGTCCGGGAACTTGTTGGCGACCTTCACTTCCGCGTCCATGAAGCCGAACGAGGTGCCGAAGATGAGCTTGCAGCCCTGGCGTGCCAGGCGCTCGAAAGCGCGCTCTGCGTCCGGGCCTTCGGCGACGTTTTCGAGGAAGGCGGTCTCGACCTTGTCGCCCAGCTTCTTTTCGACCGCGAGGCGGCCCTGATCATGCTGGTAAGAGTAGCCGAAATCCCCCACCGGTCCGACATAGACCCAGCAGGCCTTCAATTTGTCCGCGGCTTCCGCGGAGACGGCAACGGACATCGCCGCCGTCGAAGTCATCAGGGCAATCAGTAGTTTTTTCATGATGTTACCTCTCTGGATTAACCTTGCTATGCGAGTCTTTTTGCTAGAGCAATTCCAGGAAAAGTGTGCAACGGTTTTCCGTCCGGAATTGCTTGAAAACAAAGAGTTAGAGCGTTTCCGTGAAAACGGAAACGCTCCTGGTTGTCAACGATCCGGAACGAAAGCCTGTCCGAGCGATGCAGGGGTGTTCATCATGGTCAGGCGCTTGTTGCGCGAGATGATGACGAGCACCACGATGGTGGCAAGGTAAGGCAACGACGACAGGAACTGCGACGGGACCGGAATGCCGAAGGCCTGCGCGTGTAGCTGCCCGATCCAGACCGCACCGAAGATGTAGGCGCCGGCAAGCACACGCAGCGGTCGCCAGGATGAAAACACCACCAGAGCCAGCGCGATCCAGCCGCGGCCCGCCGTCATGTTCTCCACCCATTGCGGCGTGTAGACGAGCGAAAGGTGACCACCGGCAAGACCGGCACAGGCACCACCAAACATCACCGCCAGGTAGCGGTATTTGATGACCTGGATACCCAGCGCATGGGCCGAGGTGTGGCTGTCGCCGATCGAGCGCAAGGTCAGCCCGGTGCGGGTCTTGAACAGGAACCACGACACACCGAAAACCAGCGCGATCGAGATGTAGAAGATCGGGTCCTGCCCGAACAGCAACCTGCCGACCACCGGCAGGTCCGTCAGCAGCGGAATGTAGAGATTGGGCAGGCGCTCGCCCGGCAAGCCGACGAAGCCGGTGCCAAGCATTCCGGATAGCCCGAGCCCGAGAAGCGTCAACGACAGACCGGTGGCAACCTGGTTGGTGGCGAGCGACAACGTCATCACCGCAAACAACAGCGAGAACAGTGCGCCGACGACGATGGCGGCGATGAGGCCGATCCAGGGAGAGCCGGTCAGGAAACCGGCGCCGAAGCCGGCGACCGCGCCCATCACCATCATGCCTTCGACGCCGAGGTTCAGCACGCCGGAGCGCTCGACCACCAATTCGCCGATGGCGGCGATCAGCAGCGGCGTTGCGGCCGTGGCGATGGTCAGGAGAATGCTGACAGTCATGTCCATGTCAGTGAGCCTCTTCCAGCTTCGGCGAAGCGTCGAGTTTGGGTGCCAGGCCGACGAGCCGGATGCGATAGTGGATCAGCGTGTCGCAACCCAGCACAAAGAACAGCAGCATGCCCTGGAAGACACGCGCCACCTTGTCGGAGATACCGAGCACGCTCTGGGCTGCCTCGCCGCCAAGATAGGTCAGGCCGAGCACCAGGCCGGCAGCGACGATACCGAGCGGGTTCAGGCGGCCAAGGAAAGCGACGATGATGGCGGTGAAGCCGTAGCCAGGCGAAATCGAGGGCTGCAGCTGGCCGATGGCACCGGAAACTTCCGAGATGCCGGCAAGGCCAGCCAGGGCGCCCGAGAGCATGAAGGCGAAAAAGACCATGCGGTTGAAGCTGAAGCCAGCGAAGCGCCCCGCCCGCGGGCTTGATCCCAGCACGCGGATTTCAAAGCCTTTCAGCATGCGGCTCATCAGGATCCAGACCAGGACCGCAGCGACAAGCGCGAAGACAAAGCCCAGATTGGCCCGGCCGGACATCGGCATCAGCTCCGGCAGCACGGCCGACGGATTGAACTGTACCGTCTGCGGGAAGTTGAAGCCCTTGGGATCACGCCAGGGCCCCCGCACCAGCCAGTCGAGGAAGAGTTGCGCGACATAGACCAGCATCAGGCTGGTCAGGATTTCGTTGGTGTTGAAGCGGGTCTTCAGGAAAGCCGGGATCGCGGCATAGGCCGCGCCGCCAACCATGCCCATCAGGAGCATGAGCGGCAGCACGAACGGGCCCTGCATGTCGGGATAGAGCACCGGTATGACCGAACCCACGATCGCGCCGAAGACGAACTGGCCCTCGGCGCCGATGTTCCAGATGTTGGAGCGGAAGCAGACGGACAAGCCGACCGCGATCAGGATCAGGGGAGCTGCCTTGATCGCCAGCTCATGCAGTTGCCACACTTCGGTGATCGGCGAAATGAAGTAGGTGTAGAAGGCTGTCAGCGGATTGATTCCGAGCAACGCGAAAAGGATCGCGCCTGCGACTATCGTCAATCCGAAGGCGATGAACGGCGAAAGCGCCGAAAACAGCATGGAGCGTTGCGGGCGCTTGACGAGTTCCAGGCGCATCACGCGGTCTCCAGCTTCTGGTCGACATGGCCGGGTTCTGCGCCGCCCATCAACAGGCCGATCCTTTCGAACGTCGCTTCCGCGATCGGGATCGGCTTGGACAGTTCGCCATTGTGCATGACCGCGATGGCATCGGAGATCTCGAACAGTTCGTCGAGGTCCTGGCTGATGACCAGCACGGCCGAACCGCCACGCGCCAATTCGATCAGGGCCTGGCGGATGTGGGCCGAAGCGCCGGCGTCGACACCCCAGGTCGGCTGATTGACGACCATGACTGTCGGCTGGCGGTCCAGTTCGCGACCAACTATGAATTTCTGCAGATTGCCGCCCGAAAGCGCGGCAGCCTCGGGATCGGGCGCGCTCTTGCGTACGTCCATGATCTTGATGATGCGCTGTGCCGCGTCATAGACGGCACCGTTCTTGACCATGCCGCCCGAGCCGACAAACGCCTTGCCGTCGGTGGCGTAGCGCGAGAGCAGCAGGTTCTCGGAAAGTTTCATGCGCGGTGCCGCACCATGGCCCAGACGCTCTTCCGGCACGAAAGCCGCCCCCAGCAGGCGTCGACCGGTGATGTCCAGCCTGCCGGCGTCCTTGCCACGAATGCGCACGGAATCTGCGCTGGTCTGCTGCACTTCGCCGGACAGTGCCTCGAACAGCTCGCCCTGGCCGTTGCCGGCAACGCCCGCGATGCCGAGGATCTCGCCCGCCTTGACGGCAAGCCAGATGTTCTTGAGCGGCGTCGAGAATGGGCCGGCGGGCTTGCGGCTCAGTCCGCAGACACTGAGGAGTTCCTGAGCGCCTTCGAGCGTGATCGGTGTCCGTTCGGCAGATTTTACCTCGTTGCCGACCATCATGCGGGCCAGCGAGGAGGCTGTTTCCTCGCGCGGGTTGCAGTGGCCAACCACCTTGCCGTGGCGCAGCACTGTTGCCCGGTCACACAGGCGCTTCACCTCTTCCAGGCGGTGCGAGATATAGAGGATCGACTTGCCTTCGGCGCGCAACCGCTCAAGTGTTTCGAACAGCTTGTCGGCTTCCTGCGGCGTGAGCACTGAAGTCGGCTCATCCAGGATGATCAATTGCGGCGCCTGCAGCAGGCAGCGGATGATCTCGATGCGCTGGCGCTCGCCGACGGAAAGGTCGCCGACAAGCGAGTCGGGATCGAGCGGCAGGCCGTAAGAATAGGATAGCGCCCTCGCCTTCGCGGCAATCGTGCCGATCGGCGCGCCGTCGTCCAGCGAGAGGGCGATGTTTTCAGCGGCAGTCAACGCTTCGAACAACGAAAAATGCTGAAAAACCATGCCAATACCGAGCTTTTTTGCCACGCTCGGGCTGGTCATCCTGACGGACTGTCCGTCCCAGTTGATTTCGCCGGAATGTGGCTCCAGCGAACCGAACAGCATCTTCACCAGCGTCGATTTGCCGGCGCCGTTCTCGCCAAGAAGTGCATGAATCTCACCCTTCCCGATGGTGAGATCGATGTGATCACACGCTGTCAGGGTGCCGAATATCTTCGTCAGTCCGCGAACCTCGAGCAGGTTCGCGGTGCCTTCTTGTGCACTCACAGTGCCTCCCATTCGGTTTTCCCGAATATGTTCTGTGTTCCCGCGATCATCGTAGGCAGCAGCGGCTCAACTCCGATAGCGGCACTCAAATTGAAAGAGCTTCAAGAATTTCAGCAAAACACCATTCAAGTGCTTACGGAACAAGCACAGTCGTTCCTGTCGTCTTGCGTCCTTCAAGATCGGCCTGCGCTCTTCCCGCGTCCTTCAAAGCATAAGTCTGATTGATCTTGATTTCGACGATGCCTTTCAGCACCACGTCGAACAACGCCTTGGCCGAGGTTTCGAGATCTTCGCGTCTGGCGTTGTAGACGAACAGCGTCGGCCTGGTGGCAAACAGCGATCCCTTCTGGGACAAAAGCGCGATGTTGAAGGGCGGGATCGGCCCGGACGACTGGCCGAAGCTGACGAAGGTGCCGAGCGGACGCAGGCAGTCCAACGAGCCTGGGAAGGTGTCCTTGCCGATCGAGTCATAGACCACATCGCATTTACGGCCGTCGGTCAGCCGGGCCACCTCGGCGACAAAATCCTGTTTCCTGTAATCGATGACATGGTCATAGCCGTGTGCCTTGGCGAGTTCGGCCTTTTCCGTAGAACCGGCCGTGCCAATCACCGTGGCGCCGAGATGCTTGGCCCATTGCCCGAGGATCAGCCCGACACCGCCGGCCGCGGCGTGATAGAGGATCGTGTCGCCCTGCCCGACCTTGAAGGTTCGCCGCAGCAGATATTCGGCCGTCATGCCTTTCAGCATCATGCCGGCAGCCTGTTCATCGCTGATGCCGTCCGGGATCTTCACGACACGGTCGGCCGCGATCACGCGCTGTTCGGCATAGGCCCCGGTATTGATCGCATAGGCGATGCGGTCGCCCTGCTCGAGCCCTTCGACGCCTTCACCCAGTTCCAGCACCACCCCGGCCGCTTCACCGCCGGGGATCAGCGGCAGGCCGTTCGGGGCGGGATAGAGCCCGGTGCGGAAATAGATATCGATGAAGTTGAGGCCGATCGCCGTGTGCCTGACAAGAATTTGGCCGGGCCCCGGCTGGCCGGGATCGGCGTCCTCGTAGACCAATGCTTCAGGGCCACCGTGGGCGTGGATACGGACAGCTTTGTTCATTTTCAAACTTTCCTGGCGCCAAGACTGGGGAAGAACTGCATGACACCGCCGATACAGAACAGGTAGATTCCGGTGATGCTGATACCGATCTTGGTGAAAAGGCTGACCTGTTCGCCTAGAACGCCGATCTGGTTGTAGAAACTGGCAAGCGCCGACTGCGCCAGCGCAAGCGCGCCAAAGCCGCACCAGAGCAGCGTGACGGTAAGGTTCACCGGCCGCAGCCGCACGACACGAACAGGGTGCAGGAAGTTGATCGGCACGAAGGTGAGGATGCCGGCGATCACCACCACGGCAAAGGATACCCACTGCCCCGGTTCAATGACGAACAGCGTGAAGACCACCATGTTCCACACCACCGGGAAGCCTTTGAAGAAGTTCTCCTTCGTCTTCATGCCGGTGTCGGCATAATAGATGGCACTCGACACCACGATGATTGCGGCCGAGAGGAACGAAAGCCCTTCGCCCATGAACCCGCGCTGGTACAGCGCGAAAGCCGGGATCAGGACGTAGGTCACATAGTCGATGATGTTGTCGAGCAGTTCGCCCGACCAGGTTGGCAGGATTTCCTTCACTTCCAGCTTGCGTGCGATGGGTCCGTCGATCCCGTCGACGAACAGAGCGAGACCGAGCCACCAGAACATCGCCGTCCAGCGTTCCTCGCTTGCTGCCACCAGTGACAGGAAAGCCAGGAATGAGCCGGATGCCGTCAGCAGGTGGACGGAAAACGCCCTTGCCTGCGGCCACGTCACTTTCTTCTTCGGACGCGGGATACGCTCGACGATCTTTTTCGCAGTTGTTTTCTTCTTCACGGGCCCCGCCAATCCAGCTTGCAGATTTCGGCCGAGCGGCCGGCGAAATTCCAGTTGCGCCCAAATGCGCGCATGCGGCTCTTGTCGGACTTTGCGACGATGATTTCCGGCGCGATCCAGTATTCAGAGTTGCTGATCACCGTATCCTTGCCCCGCGCCTTGCCGGGAACAGGTGTGATGGCGCCGTCGATGATTTTCGGAATCTGGAAGACGCGCGTGCGATCCTGGGTTTCATAGGTGATCGGAGCCTGTTCGACGCCGAGGAATTTTCCGACCAGGATCGATAAAAGCGAGGTCGTGCCGCCGGCCTTGCCAGTGAAAATGCGGGTCAGCGCCTTGAGCGCATGGATGGAGGCCCGTTTGTCGATGAACAGGCCCGCCGTCCAGTTGCCACGGCTCATATAGCCTGGGATTTCCATGATCAGGCCGAGATTGAGCCCGGAAAGATCGATGTCGCCGAAATGGCCGGCATCGATTCGAAAACCGGCCCAGGTCTGGCAATAGCCTTCCGTCGGCGGATGGTTGCCAAGCGACAGGACACAGGGGCAAAAAACCGTGCAATTGCAAGAGAGTACAAGCTCCCCCTTCATCGCCCAGCTGTGGTCGGTCATCGCCGGATGTCCCTCTAGAGCAATTCCGGGAAAAGTGCGTCGCGGTTTTCCGTCCGGAATTACGTAGAAACAAAGAGTTAGAGCGTTTCCGCGTTTCCGTGAAAAACGGAAACGCTCTAGTACAGGGACACTAATAGCAGGGCGGTGGCCCATACAAGCAGTATCGCTCCGGCAATCCGGCTGGACAGCCGGCCATTCACTTGTTTTTCGAGCACGGCAAACAGACCGAGCAACGCCATCCAGAATAAATTCATGATACCGACGGCGAACATCACCAGCATCAGCGCCCAACAGCAGCCAAGGCACCAGATCCCCTGCTCCACTCCCAGGCGAAAAATGCGTTGGGGCTTATCGCTCCAGCGGGCAAAGAGAATGGAGAATGGCCGCCGGCATTTCTTGAGGCAGGCTTCTTTCAACCCGCTGAATTGATAGAGACCGGCTGCACCAAGCAGCACGGCGGCGATGACGCCGTTGACGGGACCGAATGTCTGCCCTCCTGGGTTTGTCGTCTGCAACCCCAGTGTCAGGCCGGCAAAAACTGCCGACGCCACCAACCAGACCGTCAGATAGCCAACCACCAGGATCAATGGGTGCACGACCGGCTCACCCTTGATGCGAGCAGTATCGGCGATTTCGCAGTAGGTGCGGATCATCGGCGCTGCGGATGGCAACATGGTCGCCACCGCCATCAGGAACCACATCAATATCAGGGCGGCGAACTGGCTGCCGGAATAAGCCGGGAACGGAGCCGGCCCCACGCACAGTGCGATGAAACGCTCGAGGAAATCAGGCAGCGGCATCGCCGGCAGATCCTGCAGCAACCCGCCGCCGGGACCAGTGCCGGCAAATCCAGCCTGCGCGCCCCGGACAGCCATCCCGGCGAGCAACAGCCATGCAAGGAGGACAGCACCGCTGGTTGCTGCCACGACCACGAAGCGCGGTTTCGCGCCAACACCGGCAACTGCTTGTCCGGCGCGGTCGAGATGGCTGAAATCGTCGCTCTGGCCAGTCATAGGCTGAATCGCCACGTTGATCACTCAAGTCCGGCTGCACTATATGCGTTGTGTTCATGGCAGGTCGACCACCACCGGACACTCTCCGATCCGCCAGCAGAAAACAAAGCGAGTGGCGATGCCAGTTCCGAAAGTCCATATCGTCGTCGCCGGCACCGGCCCGGCTGGTCTGATCGCCGCTCTCGGTTTTGCCCATGCCGGTTTTCCGGTGTCTCTTGTCGGCCCCGATGCCAATGCCTCCGATGGCCGCACCACCGCACTGATGAATCCGGCGCTGAAGGTGCTTGAGCGAATTGGCATTCTTGGCGATTTGCGTCCTGTGGCCGCTCCGCTCAAGGTCATGCGCATTGTCGACGCCACGCGACGCCTTATCCGCAGTCCGGTGGTCACCTTCCGAGCGAGCGAAATCGATGAAGAGCAGTTCGGTCTGAACTTTCCCAACAATGTACTCAATCCCGTTCTGGCCAAGGCGGTGGAGGCGTCGCCCGGAATCAAATGGCGCAAATCCCTGGTCACCGGCTGGTCTCTCGAACAGGATGCCGCAACTGCAGTTCTTGGCGACGGCTCCTCCGTTTCCGGTGCCCTTGTCGTTGCTGCTGATGGTCGCCTGTCACCAGCGCGTGAAGCCGCCGGCATAACGACGGCCAAACGCACTTATCCGCAGGCCGCGCTGGTGCTGAATTTCGGCCACCGCGTCGAGCATGGTTTCGTTTCGACGGAATTCCACACCGAAACCGGGCCGTGCACGCAGGTTCCCCTGCCCGGTAACCGCTCGAGCCTGGTCTGGGTGGTGGAGCCGGAAATGGCCAAGGAACTGGCGGCGCTCGATGATGCCGCGCTCTCGGTCAAGGTCGAGGAACGCATGCAGTCGATGCTCGGCCGTGTCAGTGTCGAACCTGGCCGACAGATCTATCCGCTCTCAGCCGTCACGCCATTGCGTTTCGCCGCCAAACGCGTCGCGCTGGTTGGCGAAGCCGCCCATGTCTTCCCGCCCATCGGCGCGCAAGGCCTCAATCTTGGCGTAAGAGATGTCGACGATCTCATTGATGTTGCTTTGAAAAACCAGAGTGACCCGGGTGCTTCCGCTGCACTTGCCGCTTACGACTTCAAGCGGCGGCCTGATATCCTGGCCAGAAGCGGTGCGGTCAACCTGCTCAACATCTCGCTGCTTTCAGACATGCTGCCAGCTCAGATGGCACGCAGCGCGGGCCTCGGTTTGCTCGGTGGCTTCGCGCCGCTTCGTGCTTTTTTCATGCGCGAAGGTCTACGTCCGGGTAGCGGGTTCGCAGCCCTTGCCGGCGGCTTAAGGGAACAGATCCGGCGGTAAAATGCCGTTGCGGATCAGATAAAGCAGCCCGGTCACCGTGAAGACCGACAGGCACGTGGTGATCAGTACGCTGGCCGAAGCGCGCTGCACCCACACGCCATATTGCTGGGCAATGACGAAGACATTGGTCGCTGTCGGCAAGGCAGCCAGAAGCACCGCCGAAAACAGCCAGGCCGGCGAGAAATTGCCCACAGCGCTCAGCACAACATAACACAGCAGCGGGTGCACGATGAGCTTGAGCAGCGCGATCGGCAGCATTTCGGTCGGTACGCGGTTCAGGGGCCGCAAGGCCAACGTCACGCCCATGGCAAACAGTGCGCAGGGTGCTGCCGCGTTCGACAGGTAGACAAGCAGCCTTTCCACCGGCACCGGTGGCCGAAACTGGAAATAGGCGGCTGCGACGCCGACGGCGGTGGCGATGATAAAGGGATGCAGGACGATCCTGCGGATGACGTCCAGGACCAGTTCCGGCGCCGGTCTCTTTTCGCCGCCCGACAGCGCCATCATCATCGGCGCGACGGCGAAATGGATGATGTTTTCAAAACAGAAGATGAGCGCCACCGGCACCGCAGCCTGTTCGCCAAAGGCGAGCAAGGCCAGGCCCGGCCCCATATAGCCGATGTTGCCATAGGCTGCGGCCAGCGCCTTGATGGTCGATTGAGCGATCTCGCCGCGCGACATGATGACGGAGGCTGCGAACATCAGGGAGAAGATGACGTAGGTCGAAAAGACCGAGCCGAGGATGAAGTTCCATTCAGTCAGCTTCTCGAACGGTGTCTTGGCGAGAAGCTGGAAGAACAGTGCCGGCAGAGCGACATAGATGATGAAAGTGTTCATCCATCCAAGCGCCTCCAGCGGCTGCCTGGTCAGGCGTGCCACCAGAAAGCCCAGGAAGATCAATCCGAAAAACGGCAGGACCAGACCGATGACTTCCGACATGTCGTTCCCCGACCATTCTCGACCCGGCCTAAAGCCTGATCAGGGACGGTGCAAGCTTGGCAGGATTGAATTGCGGCAGTTCCTGCGCCAAATAACAATGGAAAGTTGTATGGTGAGTATGATGAAAACAGCCAGATTCTCGATCGGACAGGTGGTTCGCCACCGGCTGTTTCCGTTTCGCGGCATCATCTTCGATGTTGATCCGCAATTCGCCAACACCGAAGAATGGTACGAATCGATCCCAGCGGAAGTCCGGCCGCGCAAGGACCAGCCGTTTTATCATCTGCTGGCCGAGAATTCAGAGACCGAATACATCGCCTATGTCTCGGAGCAGAACCTGCTCGAAGACGATTCCGGCGAGCCGGTGCGGCATCCGCAGATCAACGAGTTGTTCGACAAGACTGCTGACGGGCGCTACGAGCCCAAGCATCACTCCAGGCACTGATCCGGGGCTCGCCATAACAAAAAGGGGCTCCGGAAGTCCGCAGCCCTTTTGGTTGGCGACTGGTGGGGCGCTGGTCAGGCGTCCTTCTTCTGCGGTGTTACCCGCAGCTCGAGCTCACGCAGCTGCGTCAGCGTTGCTGGGCTCGGAGCGCCCATCAGCAGGTCCTGCGCCTGCTGGTTCATCGGGAACAGCGAAATCTCGCGCAGGTTCTTGGCGCCGACCAGCAGCATGATGACACGGTCGATACCGAAAGCGGCGCCACCATGCGGCGGAGCGCCGTACTGGAAGGCGCGGTAGAGGCCGCCGAAGCGGTCTTCCACGTCCTGCTGGCTCAGTCCCACCTTTTCGAAGGCTGCCACCATGGTTTCCGGCGACTGGTTGCGGATCGAGCCGGACGCAATCTCGAAACCGTTGCAGACGGCGTCGTACTGGAAGGCCTTGATGGTCAGCGGATCCTGGTTCTTCAACGCCTCCAGGCCGCCCTGCGGCATGGAGAACGGGTTGTGTGCGAAATCGACCTTCTTCTCGTCCTCGTTCCACTCGAAGAACGGGAAATCGACGATCCAGCACAGTTCGAAACGATCGCGGTCGACAAGGTTCAGTTCTTCGCCTGCACGGGTGCGTGCCTCACCGGCGAATTTGTAGAACTTGTCCGGCTCGCCGGCGACGAAGAAACAGGCGTCGCCGTCGTCAAGGCCGAGCTGGGTGCGGACGGCTTCAGTGCGTTCCTCACCAATGTTCTTGGCAAGCGGACCGGCACCTTCCAGCTTGTCGCCTTCCTTGCGCCAGAAGATGTAACCGAGGCCGGGTTGCCCCTGCTGCTGTGCCCAGGCGTTCATGCGGTCGCAGAAGGCGCGTGAGCCACCTGTCTTGGCCGGGATTGCCCAGACCTGAACCTTCGGGTTCGAGGCGATCATGTTGGCGAAGACCTTGAAGCCGGAACCGGCGAAATGATCCGTCACCGCTTCCATGACGATGGGGTTGCGCAGGTCGGGCTTGTCGGAGCCGTATTTGCGGATCGCCTCGTCATAAGGGATGCGTGGCCATTCCTTGGTCACCGGCTTGCCTTCAGCGAACTGCTCGAACACCGAAGTCATCAGCGGGCCCATCGTGTTCCAGACGTCTTCCTGGGTGACGAAGCTCATTTCCAGGTCGAGCTGGTAGAATTCGCCAGGCAGACGGTCGGCGCGCGGATCCTCGTCGCGGAAGCAGGGCGCGATCTGGAAATAACGATCGAAGCCAGCCACCATCAGCAACTGCTTGTACTGCTGCGGCGCCTGCGGCAGTGCGTAGAAATTGCCGGGATGGATACGGCTCGGCACCAGGAAGTCGCGTGCGCCTTCCGGCGAGGACGCGGTCAGGATCGGCGTCGAATACTCGGCGAAACCGGCAGCCGTCATCTCGCGACGCATCGCGGCAATGACCTGGGTGCGCTTGACGATGTTCTTGTGCAACGTGTCGCGGCGCAGATCGAGGAAACGGTACTTCAGGCGCACGTCTTCAGGATAGTCCGGCTCGCCGAACACCGGCAGCGGCAGCTCCTTGGCAGCCGAAAGCACTTCGATCTCGCGCGCGAAAATCTCGATCTCGCCGGTCGGCAGGTTGGCGTTCACGGTCTCTCCGGTACGCGCCTTGACGTCACCGTCGACGCGGATCACCCATTCGCCGCGGACCGTCTCGGCCGCCTTGAAGGCCGGCGAATCCGGGTCCGCCACGATCTGGGTCAGGCCGTAATGATCGCGCAGGTCGATGAACAGCAGGCCGCCATGATCGCGCACGCGATGGACCCAACCGGAGAGCCGGACATTCTGGCCGACATCCGACTTCCTGAGGGCTGCACAGGTGTGGCTGCGGTAACGATGCATAGGACTGCCATTCCAAGATTTCAGGGGTTCACGCGAACGGGCGGCGCAGTCTGCACCATGCCCGAAAATTGGCGCGAAAAGCGCATGCAAGCCGGCTTTTGTCAAGGTGAACGCGACAACTGGACGGCTATCCGGCCCGACCGGCCGGTTTGTAAGAGCTGTTGCCGGTCAGAACTGCTTCTTCAGCCAAATGGTGGCGTGTCCGGGCGGATAGTCGTCAATGCGGCCGAACTCATGAAAGCCGTGGCGCTTGTAGAACTCCGGCGCCTGAAAGGAAAAGGTCTCGAGGTAGACGCCGAGACAGCCGCGTTCGCGCGCGCTCGCTTCGGCTCTGGCAAGCAGCTGGCTGCCAAGGCCGGTCTTGCGATTCTCGGGACTGACCCACAGCCAGTCGACGTACGTCCAGGAATATCCGGTATAGCCTTTTAGCCCGCCCAGGACGCGGCCATCGTCGTCGCGTGCCAGAATCCAGAGTTCTTCGTGGTTATACGGCCCGCCCCTCTCGATGTTGTATTCGTCCAGCCCCTCGCCGATCATATCGGCGATGTCTTCATCGGCTTCCGTGCCGACAGTCAGCTTCACCATTGCGCACCTGAGATTTCGCTTGAACAAAAGGTCGGCGGGGCCGAGCACGGAACGCATTTTTGTGTTCCATTTTGCAGCGATGCTCGCGATTTTCACTGAGCGGGTTCAAATCTGGCAGGAAAAAGGCCGATATACGCTGCCAATAGCAAGAATGCGTCCACAGATGACTTGACGAAGCCGGTCAGCAGGCGAGACAAGATCGCATTCCTTGCCAATGAGATTTTGATGCATCTGATAACAAGCCAAGACGAACTGGATGCGGTCGTTCGCGAACTCGCCAAATCTGAATTCGTCACCGTCGATACCGAGTTCATCCGCGAAACCACATTCTGGCCCGTGCTTTGCCTGATCCAGATGGCGGCTCCCGGCGTTACCGCGCTGATCGATCCACTGGCACCCGGTCTCGACCTGAGGCCGTTTTTCGATCTCATGCGCAACGAGAAGGTCACCAAGGTTTTCCACGCTGCGCGGCAGGACATCGAAATCGTCGTCCATCTCGGCGATCTTATTCCGCATCCAGTCTTCGATACCCAGGTTGCAGCAATGGTCTGCGGCTTTGGTGACAGCGTCTCCTACGATCAACTGGTGCAGAAGGTTACCGGTGCCCGTCTCGACAAGTCGTCGCGTTTCACCGACTGGCGCCACCGGCCGCTTTCCGACAAGCAGCTCGACTATGCGCTGGCCGACGTCACGCACCTGATCGATGTCTACCAGTATCTTAAAGACCAACTGGTCCGCGAGGATCGCGCCCACTGGTTGAACGAGGAAATGGAGGTCCTCACCTCCCGCGAGACATACGACCCACATCCCGAAGATGCCTGGAAACGGTTGAAGATGCGGTTGCGCAAACCGCAGGAACTGGCTGTGGTGCAGGCAGTGGCGGCCTGGCGTGAGCGCGAGGCAAGAGAGCGCGATGTGCCGCGTGGACGGGTGCTGAAAGACGATGCGATCTATGAGATCGCGCAACAGGCACCGCGTGACGCCAATGGCCTGGGGCGTTTGCGCACCACACCGAAAGGGTGGGAGCGCTCGGCGACGGCCACGTCGCTGCTCGAAGCGGTCAACACGGCATTGGCTCTCCCAAGGGAAGAGATGCCGAAGCTGCCAAAAGCGTTTCAGCCGCCGGAAGGCACAAGCGCTGCGTCCGAACTGTTGAAGGTCCTGCTCCGGATCGTGGCCGAGAAACAAGGTGTTGCCGCCAAGGTGCTGGCGACCAGCGACGATATCGACCGGATCGCCGCAGAAGGCGAAGATGCCGACGTGCCGGCATTGCAAGGCTGGCGCCGGGCGGTGTTCGGCGACGCCGCCCTGCAGCTTGTGCGCGGTGAAATCGGCATCAAGTTCGAGAAGCGCAGGATTGCCGTCTTCGACCTGAAATCCTGATCAGGAGGGCGAGGACCGCCCTCGCCCGTCAATGGCTTGAGCTTGTGCTCAGGCGCCGCCGTGGTAGTTCGGGCTCTCGCGCGTGATCGTCACGTCGTGCGCATGGCTTTCACGCAAGCCCGCGTTGGATATCCGCACAAAAGTCGCTCGCTCACGCAGGTCGACAAGGTTGCGAGCACCGACATATCCCATGGCTGCCCTCAGGCCGCCAGCCAACTGATGCAGCACGCCGGCCACAGGCCCCTTGTAGGGGACCTGTCCCTCGATGCCTTCGGGAACCAGTTTCAGCGTATCGCGCACCTCAGCCTGGAAATAGCGGTCTGCCGAACCCCGCGCCATCGCGCCGACCGAACCCATGCCGCGATAGGCTTTGAACGAACGGCCCTGGTGCAGGTAGACCTCGCCGGGGCTTTCGTCCGTGCCGGCCAGAAGTGAGCCGATCATCGCCGCGCTGGCGCCGGCGGCCAGTGCCTTGGCAAGGTCGCCCGAATATTTGATGCCGCCGTCGGCGATGATCGAAATGCCGGCCTTGTCGGCTGTTTCCACCGCCGACATGATCGCCGAGAGCTGTGGCACGCCGACCCCGGCGACGATGCGTGTGGTGCAGATCGAGCCAGGGCCGATGCCGACCTTAACCCCGTCGGCTCCAGCATCGATCAGCGCCTGGGTGCCGGCCGCCGTGGCGACATTGCCGGCAATGATGCGCACGGAATTGGAAAGCTTCTTCGCCCGCGTCACCGCGTCGAGCACGCGCTGCGAGTGGCCATGCGCGGTATCGATAACGAGAAGGTCGACGCCGGCATCGATCAGGCGCTCCGCCCGCTCGAAACCATCATCGCCGACGCTGGTTGCCGCCGCTGCGCGCAGGCGGCCCTGCGCATCCTTGGTGGCATGCGGATTGAGCTGCGACTTCTCGATGTCCTTGACGGTGATGAGGCCGACGCAGTTGCCTTTCTTGTCGACCACAAGCAGCTTTTCGATGCGATGCTGGTGCAGCAGGCGCTTGGCTTCTTCCTGATCGACGTTTTCCTTGACCGTGATCAGGTTCTCCCGCGTCATCAGTTCGTAGACTTTCTGCGCGGGATTGGAGGCAAAACGCACGTCGCGGTTGGTGAGGATGCCGACCAGGCGGCCGGTGATCTGGCCGCCGGCGCCGCCATTCTCTACGACCGGGATGCCGGAGATGCCGTAGTGACGCATCAATCCATGCGCATCCGCCAACGTCGCATCGGGACCGATGGTGACCGGGTTCACCACCATGCCCGATTCGAATTTCTTCACCTGCCGGACCTGCTCGGCCTGCTCGGTGGGTGTGAAATTGCGATGGATGACGCCGATGCCGCCAGCCTGCGCCATGGCGATGGCCAGCCGCGCTTCGGTCACCGTATCCATGGCGGCCGAGATGATGGGAACGTTGAGTTCGATGTCGTTGGCGATCCGCGTGCGGACATCGGTTTCGCCCGGCATCACTTCGGAATGGCCAGGCTGCAGCAAGACGTCGTCGAAGGTCAGCGCCAGGGCGCCGGTAGCGGTTTCGATGATCTTTGCCATTGCCGATCCCTATCTAAACAAAATGGGGCCTAAAAAAGAAACGGGCGCTGACCCGGATGGGTGCGCCGACTCGAAGTTCCCTTTCAGGATTGGCGGTGGCTGGTAACACGTCTGATCACCGATGGAAAGCGTGAGGGGCCGTCAATTGTCGTTTCGCGGGATCGCGTCCTGGCGTGGCCCGCTCCTGGTGCTGGATGCTTGCAATGCCGGCCTGGTCGCACAAAAGTGACCGAACAAGGCAGGACGCAGCCGCGTTGCCATGGTAACGGCGCGCCATCCTGCCGCGGTTTCAAGGTCCAGACTTTTCGTGAACAGAATCATCCCGCTCGTCCTGGCCGTCGCCTTGTTCATGGAAAACATGGACTCCACCGTCATCGCTACGTCGCTGCCGGCGATTGCCACCGATATCCAGACGAGCCCGATCGCGCTCAAGCTGGCGCTTACCGCCTATCTTGTCGCGCTCGCCATATTCATCCCGATCAGCGGCTGGATGGCAGATCGTTTCGGCGCGCGGAACGTGTTTCGGGCGGCGATCGCCGTTTTCATCCTGGGCTCGGTGGCCTGCGCGGCGGCTTATTCCCTCGAGACCTTCGTGCTTGCCCGCTTCTTCCAGGGCATGGGTGGCGCGATGATGACGCCGGTCGGGCGCCTGGTGCTGGTGCGGGCAACACCAAAGAGCGATCTCGTCGCGGCGATGTCATGGCTCACCATTCCGGCGCTGGTCGGCCCCCTCGTCGGCCCGCCTGTCGGCGGTTTCATCACCACCTATTTCTCCTGGCACTGGATCTTCCTGATCAATGTGCCGATCGGCATTGTCGGCATGCTGCTGGCAACACGCTATTTGCCGGAAACGCCTCCCGGTCAGACGCCGCCGCTTGATTATGTCGGCCTTATCCTGAGCGGCCTCGCCGCCTCCGGCATCGTTTTCGGACTTTCGGTGGTCAGCCTGCCGGCACTGCCGCCCATTATCGGCTTCGTCACCGTGATCGTCGGCGTCGTTTGCGGAGCGCTCTATCTCTGGCATGCGCGCCACGCCAAAAATCCGCTCCTGGCGCTCGACCTCTTTCAGAACCAGGCCTTTCGCGCGTCAGTCCTGGGCGGAGGCCTGTTCCGCATCGGCATTGGTGCCGTGCCATTCCTGCTGCCGCTGATGTTCCAGATCGGCTTCGGCCTGACGCCATTTCAGTCCGGCATGATCACCTTCGTCTCGGCTCTTGGCGCGATCGGCATGAAATTCGTCACGGCCTGGCTGTTCCGTGTCGCCGGGTTCCGGCGTGTCCTGATATGGGGCTCGCTGCTGGCGGCAGGCTCGATAGCCATCAACGGGCTGTTCACGCCGACCACCCCCTATTTCGTGATGTTGGCCGTGCTGCTTGTCGGCGGCTTCATCCGCTCGATGTTTTTCACCGGCGTCAACGCGCTGGCCTTTGCCGAAATCCCTGCCGAAGACACGTCCAAGGCGACACCAATCACTGCAGTGGCGCAACAGCTGAACATCGCGCTCGGCGTCGCATTGGCCGGCGGTATCCTGGAGGTCTCGACCAAGGTGCATGGCGGGCCGCTCACCTTGAGCGACTTCCACATCGCCTTTTTCATCGTTGCCGTGGTGGCGG
This sequence comes from Mesorhizobium loti, assembly GCF_002858745.1. Taxonomy (GTDB): domain Bacteria; phylum Pseudomonadota; class Alphaproteobacteria; order Rhizobiales; family Rhizobiaceae; genus Mesorhizobium; species Mesorhizobium loti_F. Next base: position 404,095 of record NZ_PJRO01000006.1, read on the forward strand.
CGCTTGCCGCACTGTCCTTTATGCGGCTGTCGCCGGATGCCGGCAATGCCGTCTCCGGTTACAAGGCGCAACCTGGAAAGCCGATCGAAAACGCTGCGCCAACTGCCTGAAGCGCCGTGCTTACTCTTCCGCCGGTGCCCGTCCCTTGAAATCCTTGGCCAGCAGATAGAGCTCTACCGATTCATCGCGCGAGGCCGGTGGCTTGACGTGATGGACCGAGCGGAACGATCGTTTCAGCATGTCCAGCAGCTCGTTTTCCGTACCGCCCTGGAAGGTCTTGGTCAGGAAGTGGCCGCCTGGCTTCAACACCGACATGGCGAAATCGGCTGCCACCTCGCACAGATGCATCGTGCGAATATGATCGGTACGACGATGCCCGGTCGTCGGGGCCGCCATATCGGAAAGAACGATATCGGGTTCGCCGCCCAATTCTTCGATCAATCGTGCCGGCGCCGCGTCGTCGAGGAAATCCATCTGCAAGATAGCAGAGCCAGGAACGGCATCCATCTCCAGATAGTCGATGCCGACCACATGCGGCGCTGCGGCTGTTGATTTCGTGCGTGCTGCCGCCACCTGGCACCAGCCGCCGGGTGCGGCGCCGAGGTCGATCACCTTCTGGCCCGGTTTCAACAGATGGTGCTTGTCGTCGATCTCGATCAGCTTGTAGGCAGCACGTGAACGATAGCCATCGGCCTTGGAGCGCTGGACGTAAGGGTCGTTGAGGTGCCGCTCCAGCCAGCGCCGGGACGATTCCTTCAGACCGCGCTTCTTCTTGACCTTGGTGCGCAAGACACGTGTCGTGCTGCCCACGCTATCTTTCTTGTTGGTCATTGCCGGCCCTCTGTCCGCCAGGGACCGCGCACTGTGCGGTCATCGGCCATCAGTTCACTCAAAATTCCTTCGCGCAAGCCGCGGTCGGCGACACGCAGGCGTTCCGACGGCCAGACCGCTCGGATTGCCTCGAGGATGGCGCAGCCGGCCAGAACCAGGTCGGCACGATCGGCGCCGATGCAAGGATTGGCAACACGCTGCTGAAAATCCCAGCCCAGCAGCTTCTCCACCATGCGGTCGACATTCTCACGTCCCATCCACAAGCCGTCGACGCGGCGACGGTCATAGCGCTCCAGGTCGAGATGGACGCCTGCAAGCGTCGTCACCGTGCCGGAGGTTCCGAGCAAATGGAAATGCGGGCCGGCGACGAGATGGCTCAGCCGGTGGCGGCCCTCGAAGGCGGCAAGGCGCACGGCGACATCGTCGACCATCGCGGCGAAGCTCTCGCGCGTCACCGTGCGGCCGCCGAAGCGTTCAGCCAATGAGACGACGCCAACCGGCAAGGAGGTCCACGAGACGATATGGTTGGCCAGGCGTTGCGAGCGGCGGTTGCTGAGGTCGATGAGTGCGATCTCGGAGGAACCGCCGCCGATATCGAACAGGACCACGCCCTTGGTTTCGCGCTCGATCAGCGAGCCGCACCCCGAAACAGCCAGGCGCGCTTCGGTCTCGCGATCGATGATTTCCAGCTTGAGCCCGGCTTCCCGCTCGACCCGTTCCAGAAATTCGGCGCCATTGACTGCTGACCGACAGGCTTCGGTGGCGATCAGCCGTGCGCCGGCGACCTTGCGAAGACGCAATTTGTCAGCGCAGACCTTCAGCGCTTCGGTGGCGCGGTTCATGGCGGCATCGCCCAGCCGACCGCTCGCGGAAAGCCCCTCGCCCAGGCGCACGATACGCGAAAAGGCATCGATGACCCGGAACTGTCCGTGACGACCGGGAACCGCCACCAGCAGGCGGCAATTGTTGGTGCCGAGATCGAGCGCGGCAAAGACCGGCAATTCGCCGTTCCAGGCGGGCCGTGGCCTTTCCTCCTGGGGAGCGGCGCTGGCTGACTTTGCGGAATGCGGGGGCGTGGCGGCGGGCTGTTGCGCCGTCACCGGCGGGATCCCGCCGGTGGCGGAACCCGGCGTTGCGCCATCCGTGGGCGCAAAAACCTTGCGCCCGCGCCGCCGCTTGCGTCGCTTCCGTCCTTTGGCTGCCTGCGGAGTTGCGGCGTGCGAATCCCATCGCACACCACTATTGCTCTGTCCCTCGCGGCCTGCGGCCCGGGATCCAGGGTCGGGCGATGCCGAAATCCCCTCCGACATGCCGCCCTCCGGCGCTCCAGCGCCGGCGTCGCGGTCTTTCACTGCTTATCCTTCCAGTGCCGCGCGAACCTATTACCCGGACGCTGCTGGCACGAACATTTCGTAAGTTGGCGCCAGACTAACAGCGCAACGCCCAATCACCAAGACCCGTGCGAAAATTGTCGGACGCCATATCGGCGTCACACCTATCGCCGTAAACAAGCCACAAGTGTTGAATAGCCGGCTTCGATCAGGCATTTCTGATTTAGCGGGCTCATCGGCGTAACCGCACGTCGGTGCCGGCCTGTGCGGGGCATCGAATTGTGATGGGTTTGGGGTTGCTGATGGCCGTGACGGCATGAATTTCAGGCGTTTTATCTGGCCGGTCGTAGGACTGGCGGCTGTCGCCTTTTCAGTGTGGGTTCTGTTCAACGAACTGCGCGGTATTTCGCTGGACGATGTCTGGACCAGCCTCGCTGCCATACGCTGGACCCATTGGCTGCTTTCGGCGCTGAGTTCGGTCATCGCCTATGCCGCCCTTGCCGGCTACGATCACATCGCCCTGATGCATCTTGAAAAACGGGTGTCGTGGCTGTTCGTGACGCTCTGCTCCTTCACCACCTATGCGTTGTCGCACAACATCGGCGGCTCGGTGTTCTCCGGCGCTGTCATCCGCTACCGCGCTTATGGCACGCGTGGTCTGTCCGGTCAGCAAGTCGGCGTGCTGGTGGCGATCTGCTGGATTACCTTCGTGCTGTCTTCGATCCTGCTCGGCGGCGTCGTGCTGATCCTCATCCCGGACCTGTTCGAGCGATTCGCCGATGTCAGCGCTTTCAGAGAGGTCGGCTATGGCGGCTTGTCGGCTGGTGCCGGGATCGCCATGATTCTCCTGGTGGCCGCCTACGTTTTCGGCAGCTGGCTGCATTTAGACCCGCTGAAGATCGGCTCCGTTCAGATCCATTACCCCCGGCTGCCGATCGTGGCGCGCCAGCTGGTGTTCGGGCCGCTGGAAATCCTGGCGGCCGGCGCGATCCTCTATTTCGCACTGCCTGTCGAGAATAATCCGGGTTATCTCGTTGTCTTCGGTATCTTCCTGGTCGCCTTTTCGGCGGCGCAGATTTCGCACGCGCCCGGCGGGCTTGGCGTCTTCGAGGTCGTGTTCCTGGCCGGCCTGCCGCAAATGGACCAGGCCGGCGTCATCGCGGCGCTGCTGGTGTTCCGCATGTTCTACCTGATCATCCCGCTCATCCTGGCCTTGATTGTCGTGCTCCTGTTCGAACGTTCGCAGTTCGGCCGCATCGCCAATTGAAGCGCACTCGAGGCTTGACTATTTGCCAAGCATGGCTACAAGGCAGCGCAGAAACGGGCGCGCGGCATACCGAGCCGCAGGCCGAAAGCCACAATACACTTCAGCTCGTTTCACCAAGGCATTGAGTTTATTGCCTTTTGGGGAATAGGTTAACGGTAGACCCACGGACTCTGACTCCGTTAGTCCTGGTTCGAATCCAGGTTCCCCAGCCAAATTTGTTTTCCAAGCATCACTACGCCCTGTTTGCAGATCACGAGGACAACTAGCCGGAGGCACTACCCCGGTGTTGAAGATGGCGGTCCTTCCCGCCGTTTTGGCTGGCTCGCAAGGTGCTGTTTATTCTTCCCGGAAAGCTTTCTGGATCTGATCCGACAGTGGCTTCACCAGATAGGAAAGCATCGTCCGATCGCTGGTCGGAAAGAACACCTCAGCCGGCATGCCCGGCGTCAGCGCCAGGCCGTGCAGCTTGGTAACTTCCGTTTTCGGTAGCTTCACGCGCGCGACATAATACGCCACGCCGGTGCGCTCATCGGTCGTCAGATCGGCCGAGACGCGCGACAGCGTTCCGGTCAGTTCCGGCGTGGTTTGCTGATTGAAGGCCGACAAGCGCAAAAGCGCATCCTGGCCCGTCGCCAGCTGGTCGATATCCTGCGGCGCAATACGCGCCTCGACGGTCAGTTCGTCCGTCACCGGTACGATCTGCATCACCTGCTCACCAGGCGTGATCACCCCGCCGACCGTATGCACGGCCAACTGAAGCACCACACCATTTTGCGGGCTGCGCAGATCGATGCGCTTCAGCTGATCCTCGGCCGCGACCTTGCGTTCGACATATTCGGAGATTCTTCCCTGCACTTCGCGCAGTTCGGTCGCGACTTCGCTGCGGAGGTCCTGGTCGATCTGGATGATCTGCAGTTCAATCTCCGCCGCCTTGCCCTTCGCCTGGGCTATTCCAGCGGTCAACTGGCCATGCTCGCCCTCGAGCCGCACCGCATCCCGTTCCAGCGCCGTCATGCGGTTGATCGACACCAGCTTGCGGTCCCACAGGTCGCGAACACCTTTCAGCTCGACCTGAATCAGCTCGATCTCGCGGCGTTTCGCCTGCCGCTGCTCGGTCAGTCCGGCAATCTCCTCCGCCAACTGGGCGATCCGTTCGCGCAATTGCGATCGCTGGCCAGATCGCGCCTGATAGCGGAAATCGAACAACGACTGTTCTCCGGCCATCGATGCGGCAACACCAGCCTCGCTGCGCCGCGATGTCAAAACCTCCGGAAAACGGATCTTGTCCTTGCCGTCACGCTCCGCCTCCAGGCGGGCGAGCCGTGCATAAAACTCGTCCAGGCCTTTCGAGACGATCGCCAGATTGGCGCGCGTTGTCGTCTCATCCAGGCGCACCAGAATATCACCGGCTTTGACCAGGTCGCCTTCACGCACCCTGATCTCACCAACCACACCGCCGGTCGGATGCTGAACCTTCTTCACATTGGAATCGACCACCAGCCGGCCGGAAGCGATCACTGCGCCCGACATTTTTGTCACTGCCGCAAGCCCGCCGACACCTCCGACAAGCAGAAGACAAGTCGCAAGCCCCGCCACAAGATAGCGTTGAACCTGCCGGTGTTCCGATGTGGTGTTGCTCACGCAGGGACCCCTCTATCCGCAGCAGCAACGACCTTGAGCGGCGCTGGCGAGCGGAAAACCTTGCTCAGCACCTCATCCTTCGGGCCGAAGGCCTGCACACGCCCATTGGCCATGACCAGCACGGTGTCGACACTGGCCAAGGCACTGGATCGGTGTGCGACGACGACGGCGATGCCGCCGCGGTCCCTGATGCCCTGGATGGCGGCGGAAAGGGCCACTTCACCTTCTGCGTCGAGATTGGAATTCGGCTCATCCAGGATGACCAGGAACGGGTCGCCATAGAGAGCCCGCGCCAGGGCTATACGCTGTCGCTGCCCCGCCGACAGTGCGGTGCCGGCCTCGCCCACTATTGTGTCGTAGCCATCGGCCAGATGCACGACGAGATCGTGTACGCCGGCGGCCCTGGCTGCCGCCAATACGGTTTCGGATGACGCATCCGGGTCGAAGCGGGCGATGTTCTGCGCGATCGTTCCGTCGAACAATTGCACATCCTGTGGCAGATAGCCGATATGTTTGCCCAGCTCGTCGGTCGGCCACTGGTCAAGCGTCGCACCGTCCAGCCGCACGGCGCCGCGCGCCGGCAGCCAGACACCGCCAAGCGCGCGCGCCAGCGACGATTTGCCGGAAGCGCTCGGGCCGATGACGCCGAGGCCCGATCCCTTGGACAATGTGAAATTCGCGTCCCACACCACTGGCTTTGGCTCACCCGGTGGCGCGACGCTGATAGTCTCAACCACCAACGTGCTGACCGGTGCGGGCAAGGTTACAGTGGTTGTGCCCTCCGGCAACGCAGACAATAGTTGCTTCAGGCGCGCCCAGCCTTGCCGCGCTGCAACGAAACCCTTCCAGTGTGCTATCGCCAGCTCGATCGGAGCCAGCGCCCTGCCCATCATGATCGAGCTCGCAATCATGATGCCGCCGGTCGCTTCCTGCTGGATGACCAGATAAGCGCCGATCGCCAGTATTCCGGATTGCAACATCAGCCGCAGAATCTTGGAAATCGTACCAAGCGTGCCTGCAACATCGCTGGCTGCCGCATGGGCGTTCAGGTAGTTGGCATTGACGGCATGCCACCGCTCGGCGATGCGCCCGCCAAAACCCATGGCCTGCATGGCTTCGGCATTGCGCCTTGTCGCCTCCGCCAGCGCGCTGCGGGTGGTTGCGTGCTGCCCGGCGATCTTTGTCGGGCCGCGGGTCCGGAATTCGGCCAGAAGCGTCAGGGCGAACAGGACAATGGCGCCGGCCAGCGCGGTAACCCCGATCCAGAAATGAAAAATGAAACAGATGCCGATATAGAGCGGCACCCATGGCAGGTCGAACAGTGCGGTCGGCCCGGCACTGCCGACGAAGGAGCGGACCTGGTCCAGATCGCGCAAGGGCTGCAGTCCGTCGCCGGGAAGCTTTGCACGCAGCGGCAGGCGCATCAGCGCCGAATAGACCGACGGGCTCAACTCCGCGTCCAGCCCCTGCCCCAGCCGCACCATGAGGCGCGAGCGGATCAACTCCAGCACCCCCTGAAAGACGAACAGGGTGGCGGCAAACACCGCCAGGCCGACCAGGGTCGGCACGCTGCGGCCCGGAACGACCCTGTCATAGACCTGCAACATGAAGAACGAGCCGGTCAGTGCCAGTACGTTCACGACCCCGCTCATCAAGATAATGCCGGAAAAAGCCCGTCGAAATGACGATAGAATTCCCATCAGCGTCAGCTGTGGCGACGACGACGGCTTCATGCAAGCTCGCAATCGCGACAAGGCATCTCGATGCCGAAACTGATTACACCCCCAGTCATTGGTCCTGACCCTTCAATACATAACCGTTTTGAGTGTGACATGGACGGGCGAGCCCGCCTCGACCTTCGCGCTGCCGCGCGCGACCAGCCAGCCATCGGCACGCTCCAGACGCGCAACGATCTGCAGCGTTGGCGAGGCCGCCGGGCTTGTGGTCAGGGGCAAGGAAAATTCTATCGTCCTTGAGCCGCCGTCGCTTTTGACGCGTGTTTTGGCCGTGCGACGTTGCGCCTTGTCCTTGATGGCAGGATCCTCGAGATAGATCTCGAGATGACCTTCTGGGATGGCTACGTCGCCCTTGAACGTGATTGCGCCACGAATATCCGTCGATTGCGCAGCGGCTGCCCCAGTGGCCGCCGCGACAGCCGCAACTCCCGCTGCCATCAACACAGTGCGGCGATTGGTCGGGACCTTCATCACAACTCTCCCTGATCATTGCGGTGCCCATGCCGGCTCTAGAAGCACAGGGGGACCGACGCCGTGCTACGGAAGGGGCGCTGAAAGCGCCCCTTCCGTAGCCGGTTAGGTGATAATGAAGTCTGCTGCCGAAAGGTTCAGATGTGCGTTCAGTTGTGCAAACTGAACGGCTGCAGCTTGGCCAGAGCCATCGGCGTCGTAGGACAATACTCCACTGTCGGTGTCATAGATGATGCGGTCGTCGGCATCATGAGCGACACCTGACGCACTCTTGAAGAATGCGCCCAGGGCGAGAGAGCCGTCGTTGCCCAGGTTCGTGAAGATGAGGTTGTCCAGCAGGATCGTGTCGTCGGCGACGTTGAAGTCCTTGATCCAGTCAACGTTGCCGTTGCCAAGCGCCGTCGAGAAGCGGAAGGAATCCTCGCCCGCACCGCCGGTCAGCGTGTCGGCCGCCAGACCGCCATCCAGAAGGTCGCTGCCGCTGCCGCCGTTGAGCTTGTCAGCACCCGCAACGCCCGGCTGAGCCGGCGCCGGCGGGAATTCCACCGACACGTTCACCTTGTATGTCGAGCCTTCCGGCACGGCATCTGCCCAGCCATCGCCGGGCAGGTCGGGCGACCACATGCCTTCCTGGATGTAGTAGGTCCCGGTTTCCTTGACGACGAAGACCGTGCTCGAATCCCGGCCGGTTGTGGAGCCCGGGTCGCCGCCGCCGTCATCGTTCTGGGCAACGATATTGCCGTCGCTGTCCAGCAACCTGACCCAGCTGTCATGAACGTTGGGATCGGCAATCCCGTCGATATCGATCGAGATGACCGTGCCGGCCGCCAGCGTGATGCCATAATATCCACCCTTGCCGTTTCCGGTGGCACTCACGGTCGTGTGAAGCGTGGTCGTCGAATCGAAGATATCCGGGTCGGCAGCCAGCGAGAAGTTGTTCGAGATATCGAAGGCGGTTGCGATCGAATTGTTCGTCGCATCCGCTCCAAGCGTGGCATAGCCGGTGCCCATGCCCGGACGTGGCGGTATGTCACCCTGATAGGCGAAATCGCCGAGCAGGGTGTCATCGCCGCCGCCGCCGTTGATCGTGTCGTTGCCGCCCTGCCCGGTCAGGACATTGGCCGCGCCGTCGCCGGTCAACTGATCGTTGAAACCCGAACCGGCGAGATTTTCGATCGAGATGTAGGTGTCGCCGCCGGATTTGCCGCCACCAAGGTTGAGCCTGACACCGCTGGTCGCGTCGGCGTAGTCCGCCGTGTCGCTGCCGGCGCCGCCATTCAGTTTGTCGGCACCGCCGCCGCCGGTCAGGATATCGTCGCCCGCACCGCCGGAGAGTTCGTTGGCCTGGGCGTTACCGATGAGATGGTCATCGAAGGATGAACCAACGGCGTTTTCGAAGCCGGCCAGAATGTCGTGCCGGATAACGGTGCCGCGCCCGACAATCTGCACCGGGCCATCGGCGTCGCCGCCGCTGGCGGTGCCGTTGGCAAGATCGATCGTCACGCCGTCGGAGCTGCCGGCGTAAACGACTGTATCGACACCGTCGCCGCCGTCCAGATAGTCCTGACCGGCGCCACCGATGATCGTGTCGTTGCCGCCTTCACCATACAGGATGTCGCCATCGTTGCCGCCATCCAGTATGTCATCGCCGTCACGGCCGTTGAAATAATCGCCGCCGCCCTGGCCCCAGAAATGATTTGCTGCGGACGTGCCGATGAAGCGGTCGATGCGGTCATCGGACCCGATCAGGTTCTCGATGCTGTAGAAGGTGTCGCCCGAGGCGGTGCCGCCGCTGGCGACATTCGTCTCGAGGTTGACGAGCAGCTGGAAGGGGCTTTCCTTGCTGTAGTCGACCGTATCGACGCCCGCGCCGCCCCTGAAGATATCGATGCCGTCCTGGCCGCTCAGCGTATCGTCGCCATCGCCACCATCGAGGATATCGTTGCCCGCGCCGCCGAGGATCGTATCGTTGCCGCGGCCGCCATAGAGCGTGTCGTTGCCGTCGTCGCTCTCGGTCTGGTCTGGAAGATCCGCGATGTCGATCGTGTTGTTGATGTCGCGGCTGGCAAGCGAGTCGCGGCCGCCGATGATGAGGTCGTCACCGTCCTGGCCAAAGATGGTGTCGTTGCCACCGCCGCCGTCGAGCGTATCATTCCCCTTGGTGCCGAAAATGATGCTGGTCATCGTGTTGTCGCCGATGATCGGCGGGGTTTCGGTGCTACCGGCTCCCGGCTGGAGTGTCGACTCGTCGGCGTAGATGATGTGTTCGACGTTGGCGATTTTGCCGATCTTCAAATTCCTGGACAGCAGGACGACGGTGTCGTTGCCGCCATCCGCTTCCTCGCGCACGATATCGTCGATGGAGTCGACGAAATAGATGTCGTCGCCGCCATTGCCGGCCATACGGTCGGCGCCGCCGCGACCGTCAAGGACGTTGTTGCCGTCATTTCCGATCAGGATGTCGTTGAAACTGCTGCCGATGCCGTTCTCGATGTAATACCCGGTCGTATCGGCGTTGTGCCCGGCAAAGATCGACACATTGTTGCTGTGGCCGTTGACGCTGGAGAACTGTCCGGCGCGCAGGTCGAGGATGGTGCCGGCTGTCGAACCGGAGAAGTCGATCGTATCGGTTCCACCGGTATCATGGATGACAAAGCCAATATCGTGCTGCATGCCCGAGGCGCTGAGCCGGTAGCCGTCTTGTGTGGCCCCGAAGCCGTAGACATTGTCGCCGGTGTTGAGGTTGATCTCTTGATAGGTGCGCTCGCCATTCGCGTCGACAGTCGAGAAAAAGCGGCGGATGACGGCTTCGATGTCGGCCATGAGCGGCGTCGAAGCCGACCAGCGGGTGGTCTCGCCGACGTCGATGCCATCGAAATAGGACATGACGCTGTATTGCTGACGGTCGTAGGTCCAGGTCGCATTGTTCAGATAGTTGATCTGGACGCCGCCGGGACCGCTGTAATTGTAGAGGCCGGGATGGTTCAGGCCGAATTCATGGCCGAACTCATGGATGAAGGAATCGAAGACATAGCCACCAATGTCCGTCTTGTTCGGCTCCGTGTCGTGGAACCGCTGGCCGATGCTGACGTAACGATCGTTTGAATAGGCGCTGCCATCGTCTTCTTCGCCCAGTTCGGGGCTGACGACCTGCATCCAGTCCGTTGCGCTGTTGTATGGCGCATCATCGACGATCTCGAATTTCAAAGGGGTCACAAGGGACCACATCTCCAAGGCGCCGATGGCTGCGGCCTTGTATTCGGGATGGTCGTTGAGTTCGTAGACGTTGATCCTCAGCGTTCCCGCGGCGATCGCTGGCGTTATGCTACGGTCCAGTGCTCCAAGATAATCGAGATAGGCTTCGTAATCTTCGCTTTTGCCGTATGGATTGTCGGGCGTCTGGTCGTTGACCCACCACTGGTCGCTATTCTGGCTTGGATTCGGCATCGTTGGGGTTCCCTCTCTTACAACCGCTGAAAATACGGCTGTACCGGTTTGCTACTTCCAACCACCAACAGGCACGCTTGCGCGCCTGCTAAGCCCCATCGCCTACGCCAATATGCTATCGGAATTTTCGACTTGTCTACCCTGTTGGACGATGACGCTGAGGCACCGCCACGAGGTACGTGTTCACTTCCTATGCATAGTCGACAGATTCCGTCATTCGACAGCCCGAAGGTCGAGCGCGGGGCAATGCCGCCTGTTCATCTTTATGGTCCACGGTCCGATTGGCGGTATAGAAACGGCCGGTCGCTTTCCCCCAAACCAGTGATGTATGGCCGGGCCCAGAGTGCTACCCTGCTCCAGGTGTCGGACTGCCCCCACATCCGACGCTTAGGCCGGCGCTTCCCCGGTCCCTCTGGCGCGCGCCGGCCGCCCGCAAGGACATTCCCCAAATGGGTGATGCTGTCCCGTTGCGCCTTAGCTACTTTCGCTCTGGCGCCGGTTTGCCTACCGGCGTCAGGCCGGCGCAACCACAGCATAGCCTCTACGCGCCGACCGCTACTTCTTCCCAAAACGCAAAAGCAAGAACCCGTCTCGGCGAACCGGAGCGGGCCCATGAAAACAGCCCAACGGGCAATTGCTTCGAATACCGGATTACTGATCCATATTGCCGTCGCCGGTTCCAGCAGAGCATTGATGCTAGACCGCCACCTCGATCCACACCGGTGCATGATCGCTGGCTTTTTCCTGGCCACGCACCTCGCGGTCGACACCGGCGGCGGTGAGCTGACCGGCGATTGCAGGGCTGAGCAGGATATGATCCAGCCTGAGGCCGGCATTTCGGCCCCAGGCGTTGCGCAGATAATCCCAGAATGTGTAGACGCGTTCGTCTGGATGCAGTGCACGGAGTGCATCGGTCCATCCCTGATCAGCGAGGTTCTGGAAGACTTGGCGCACTTCGGGGCGGAACAGCGCATCGTCCTGCCAGCGCTCGGGCTTGTAGACGTCCATTTCGGTCGGAATGACGTTGTAGTCCCCGGCAAGCACGACTGGGATGTTGTGGGCGAGACGATCCGAGGCATGCTTCTTCAGCCGCTCGAACCATCGCAGCTTGTAGTCAAACTTCAGCCCCGGAGCCGGATTGCCGTTCGGCGCATAGAGGCATCCTATCAGGATGCCGTTGACGGCCGCTTCGATGTAGCGGCTTTGCGTATCCTGCTCGTCGCCGGCCAAGCCGCGCTGCGTCTCGATCGGATCGGCGCCGCGCGCCAGGATCGCCACGCCATTCCAGCTTTTCTGGCCGTGCCAGATGGCGCCGTAGCCGGCATCGCGTAGAGCCGCAATCGGGAAGCGTTCGTTCGGCGCTTTCAGTTCCTGCAGGCAGACAACATCGGGCCTGGCCTCAGCCAGCCAGTCGAGCAGCACCGAAAGCCTGCCATTGATGCCGTTGACGTTGAATGTCGCGATCTTCATCGCCTAGCGCTGAAGCGTCCCGGCGGCCCAGGCCGCAGCCTTCTCGGCCATCGTTCTCAGGTGATCGGCCGCCGAAAAGCCGGACACGCTCTTGCGCGGCTTCAGATCGTGGTCGCCGTCTTCCAGCCAGAAGACTTCGATCGTCTTTGGCAGCGTATAGGACGGCACCTCGTCACGGGTGCCGAACTCGTCGCGCGTTCCCTGCACAATCAGCGCCGGCGTCTTCAGATCGGCGAGATGTTTCGTCCGCAACTGCTGCGGCTTGGCTGGCGGATGGAACGGATAACCAAGGCAAAGCAGGCCGGCGATCCTGCCTGCGGCAAGAAGATCGTCCGCCACCATCGAGGCGATGCGGCCACCCATCGACTTGCCGCCGATGATGAGAGGTTCCTTGGCACCCAGTGCCGTGACGGCGGCGACATATTCAGGATTGAGCGTTTCGGCGCGTGGCGGCGGTTTGCGGCTACCTTCCATGCGCCGGCTTGCCATGTAGGAGAATTCGAAGCGCGCGACGCGAAAGCCGGCTTCGGCAAGCGCCTTGGCGGCAGCGTTCATAGAGGCCGAGTCCATCGGCGCCCCAGCCCCGTGCCCGAGCAGGATGGTGCAGCCGGCATCTTCCGGGCCGTCGAAGAGGAAGCGCGTGCTCAACTTGCTGTTCTTTCTGCCAGGTCCACCAGACGGATACCATTGCTGGCCGTGCGGGCCCATTGCGATGTGGAATCGAGCTCTAGATAACGCGACCACCATTTGCGCGCGCCGGCTAGGTCACCCGCTTCATAGTCAAGGTTTGCGAGGTTGAAGACGGCGTCGGCATAAGCGCCGTCGATCGCGATCGCGGCAAGCAGGTGACGGCGCGCAGTATCTTTTTTTCCATCGCCGGCGAGCAGACCGGACAGGTTGAACCAGGCTTCGACGAAGCGGGGATCGCGCTTGAGGACCTCGAAATAGGATTGTTCGGCTTCCTTGGCCCGGCCTGCGGCGAGCAGGCAGTTGCCGCGGTTGAAGAAGACGACCGGGTCGCTCGGGTCGATGGCAATGCAGCGCCGGTAGAGATCGGCGGCGTCGCTATGCCTGCCATCGTCCTCAGCCTCTTCAGCCAAGGCAAACAGCTCGTCGAGATCCTCGGCCTCGTTGCCGCCCAAAGGCAGCAAGGCCTGACCGTCGAGCTCGCTGACGCCGTCATGCAAACGCGCATAGATGGCATTGTCGCGATCGGCATGCAGAGAAAGCGCGGTCAGCGAGGCGATCGAACCGGATCGGCGCACCGACCTTGCGATCGTGCCCCAACTGGCGCCGGACGCGATCAGCCCGGCATATTTCCTCGCCAGGATCAGGTCGCGGAACGAGAAGGGTTCGGCATCGTGTTCGAAGGCATCGAAAAGTGCGAGCAGATCGAAATCCCTAGCTGGGAGCCCGGACTGGTCGAGGACCGACTGACGACTCAGGGTCGAACCGCCAGGCGCTTCGATCAAGCCCAGCAGCCTGAGGAAGCCGTTCTCACTTAAAGGCTGGCGGCCTTTCGCTATTTCGTCACGGTAGCGCCCCGCGATGCGGGCGGCGTCGGTCCTGTCGAGCAGCTTGCGGCCGAAAATCACGTGCGTGGTACGGCGGCTGGCACCACGCTGCAATTCACCGCCCTGGGCATCGACCTCGCGCGCCGCCAATCGGCGCGGGAATGCCGCAAGCCCGCCGATGAGACCAAATGTCCTGCCTCTCGCCGAGGTCACTTCTTGCTCTTGGCGCCGCCGCTCGCGGCAACCTTGGCCGGTTTTTCCGCAGGAACCGCCTTGGGCTTGCTCTTTGCTGGCGGCTTGGATTGCCCGAGGCTGGCCTTCAGAGCATCCATCAGGTTGACGACATTGCCGCGTTCAGGCGCCGCCGCAACAATCGGCTTGTGACCCTTGAGCTTCTCCTTGATCATGTTCATCAAAGCGGCCTCGTAGCGGTCCTCGTAGTTCTTCGGATCGAACTTGGTCAGCTTCTGCTGGATGAGGGCTTCGGCGAGCTGCAGCATCTCGCGATCGGGCTTGCCTTGCGGGATGTTGTCGAAATATTCGGCGGTGCCGCGCACCTCATGCGGATTGCGCAGCGTGCACACGAACATGCCCTTCTCACGCGCGCCGATAGTGACGACACGCTCGCGGCTGGACAGCACCAGTCGCGCCACCGCCAGCTTGCCGGACTTGCGCATGGCTTCGCGCAGCACGACGAAGGTCTCCTCGGCCATCGCCCCGTCAGGCGCCAGATAATAGGGCGTGTCCTGGTAGATGACGTCGACATCCTTCTCGTCGACAAAGGCTTCGATGTTCATGGTGTGGTTGGATTCGATGCGCACGCTGTCAAGGTCGACATCGTCGATGATGACGTACTGCTTGTCCTCGTATTCGTAGCCCTTGACCAGATCGGCGCGGTCGACCAGCCCGAGCTCGGGGTCGACCGGTTTCATGTTGATGCGGTTGTGCGTCTTCTTGTGCAGTTGGTTGAAGGAGATGCGCTCCTTCGTGCTCGTCGCGGGATAAAGCCGCACCGGGCAGCTCACCAGACTGAGTTTCAGATAACCTTTCCAGCTTGCCCTGGGTGCCAATTCCGCCTCCTACGCGACGACACAACGCTACTTCTTCGCCTTCGCAGGCGCCGGCAATTCCCGGGCAAAATCATCAATGTCCACCCAGGGATCACCAGATGCGGCCAACAGGCCTGGGAGCGAAGAATAGTTCAAATCCTCGGCAGCGTCGATGGATTCCAGATCATTCCACTCCAGCGGCGTCGAAGCGGGCATGTGCGGACGCCCGCGCAGCGTGTAGGGCGCGGCCGCCGTATGGCTGCGCGCATTGCGGTGAAAGTCGATGAAAATACGCTTGCGACGGTTTTCCGCACCCATGGTCGTGGTGAAGGTTTCCGGCGCGGTGGCGGCGATGCGGGTGGCGATGTCGCTGCAGGCCTGGTGGAATTGTCGCCATCCGAGCTTCTTCTTCACCGGCACCACGACATGGATGCCCTTGCCGCCTGACGTCTTGACGAACGGCACCAGGCCGAGGCTCTCCAGCTCACCACGGACGTGGACGGCTGCCTCGACCACCTCGCGCCAATCGATGCCTTCGCCGGGGTCAAGGTCGAAGACGGCGCGGTCCGGCTTGTCGAGGCTTTGCCGATGCGCGCCCCAGGTGTGGAATTCGACGACGCCGAACTGCGCCAGCGCCAGATAAGCCTTCGCATCCTCGACGGCGATGTAGTTGCGCGCTTCGCCATCGGAAGTCTGCGTCTCGAACGACACCATCGTTGCCGGCATGCCGGTGAAGGCATGGCGCTGGAAGAAGCAATCCGCCGACTTGCCGGTTGGACAGCGCACCAGCGATACCGGCCGCCCGATTATATGCGGCAACATGAAGTCGCCGACAGCAGCATAGTAGACGGCGATATCGAGCTTGGTCGGCCCGGTCTTGCCGAAGATGCGCCGCGTCGGATTGGTGACGAAGATGCCGGCTAGATCGGCATCGGAAATCAGCCGCTTGCGCGGTGCTGCCGTTCGTGCCGAAAGTTCGGCCTCACGCAAGCCCTTGAAGACGGCATGGCGCAGCGCATTGTCGGCGGTGCGATTGGCATAGTGGACATGCGCCCTCAGCACCGGCCGCACCGCGATGACCTCGCGCGGCATGCCTTCGAGCCTGACCGCATCGGCCTGCAGCGGCTGCAGCCGCGCCAAAAGCATGGGCAGCGTTTCGGCATCGAAGCCCGAACCGCATTTGCCGCGATACTCCAGTTCTCCGTCGACCCACTCGGCCAGCGCAAGCGCGGCAAGGCCTTCGGCCGCTTCGGAGACGGTGTAGCCGGCAATGACGAAATCGCCGACAGCGCGCGCCTTGACCTTGGTCCAGCTCTTGGAGCGGCCGGGCAAATATGTCGACGAAGCCTGCTTGGAGACGATGCCTTCCAGGCCGAGTTCCGAGGCTTGCTCGTACAAGGCCGCGCCATCGGACGTAACGTGATCGCTGAGTTGCAGGGCGCTTTTTGTGGTAACCCCGCCAAGCAGTTGCCCGAGCAATTCCTTGCGCTTCTCCAGCACGACATCGGTAAGATCCCAGCCGTCGAGATAAAGCAGGTCGAATGCATAGAAGGTGAGCTTGTGGGTCTCGCCGGCCGCTAGTGCATCCTGAAGTGCGGAAAAACGGCTGATGCCTTTGTCATCGGTGACGACGACTTCGCCATCGATGATCGCACTGGCACAGGCAAGGTTTTCGAAAGCTGCCTTCAACCGCCCATAGCGCCTCGACCAGTCGAGACCGCTGCGCGTGATGAAGGTGACGGCGCCATCCGCGACATGCGCTGCCGTGCGGTAGCCGTCGAACTTGATCTCATGCAGCCAGCCGTCACCCGAAGGCGGGCCGGGAACGGTGGTGGCGAGCTGCGGCTCGAGCCGGGCCGGCATCAACCCCTGGACCGCGCCCGCAAGCTTCGCGGGCTTCGGCGCAATCACCCTTTTAGCTGGCTTTGGCTTTTCGACCAGTTCTTCGATACGGCGCCCCGATTTCACGCTTTCCGGGCGTTTGGTGAGGATGTCGATCTTGGCGTCGGCGGCCTGATCGTGCTCCTTGAACAGCAGCCAGTTGACCTTGTCCTCATTCTCCTTCGCCTTCAACCTGGCCAGCATCCAACCGCCCTTGAGCTTCTCGCCAACCAACCGGAACTTGAAGGCGCCTTTCTCCAGTGAGGTCTCGATGTCGTCCATCGGTGCCCAGATGCCGGTGTCCCATACGATCATCGGACCGCCGCCATATTCGCCCTCGGGAATAACCCCTTCGAAGTCGATATAGTCGAGCGGATGGTCTTCGGTCTGGACGGCGAGCCGCTTGTCGGCAGGATTGAGCGATGGCCCGCGCGGCACCGCCCAGCTCTTCAGCACGCCGTCGATTTCCAGGCGCAAATCATAATGATCCGCGGTGGCGTGATGTTTGTGCACGACGAAACGGTTGCCCTCGTGCTGGTCTGTCAAGCCCAAGGGTTCAGGTGTCTTCGCGAAATTGCGCTTGGCGCGGTAGGGTTGGAGCCTGGGTGAATTCGCCATGAAAAAGCTTATTCGCCTGCTTCCTCATGCAAGGGTTCCAGGCCGAGCTCGATGGGACGATAGCCTTTGTAGAGCTGATCGAGCGTGCCCTGCCCGACGAGATAGGCTTCATTGGCAACGATAACGCGATAGGTCGGTTCCTCGCCGGCCTTGAACCGGCGGGAGCTGACAAAGATCCTATGGCGGTCGAGTGCTTCGGCAACCGCCTTGCGCTGCTTGACCTGGCGAGACGTGGGCGTGCTCATCGGCCTGCTCCGCTGCTTGCGTCCATGACTATCTCCGATTGTGGCGTCGTGATCAACCGGGGGCGGCTTGGGTGTCTATAGTTAGCTCTTGCGCTAAGTGATTTCTTCCATTAGTTAGCCAATCAGATAACTGATTGTTGAAACGAAGCGCGCGGCCAACGCGCGATTACCTGGAAGGTCCCGCTATGAAGCTTGTCTTGATGGAATTCTTGTCGCTCGACGGCATATGCCAGGGTCCGGGTGCACCCGATGAGGACATCAGCGACGGCTTCGCGCGCGGCGGCTGGTTTGTTCCTTTTCTCGAGCAGAATTTCATGCAGACCGTCGCCGGCTGGGTCGGGCAGGCCGATGCCTTCCTGTTCGGGCGCCGGACCTATGAGAGTTTCGCGCGCGATTGGCCGAAGATGGACGATCCCAATGACCCAATCGGCAGTAAAATGAATGGGTTGCCTAAATATATTGCATCAAATTCTCTGAAGGACGCGTCGTGGGGTCCTGCGACAATCCTGTTGGGAGATATCGTGGCTCGGGTCGCAAGCCTGAAAGAAAATCCGGGGCGTGAACTTCAGATTCACGGCAGCGGACGTCTCGCCCATTCACTCCTCACCGCAGGATTGATCGACGAGTTCCGGCTGGTGATTGCGCCGGTTGTCCTGGGACAAGGCCGGAAGCTGTTTCTGGATGGCGCCTCGCCTGCAGGGTTCAAGCTGAGGATGGTTGAGGCGACGCCGGGAGGATTGGCTGTGCATGTATACGAAAAGGCTGAGGCACCGGTGTTCGAGACCTATGACTCGTCTGCGGCGTGGCGTTGAACGTATCCAAGTGAGTTCAGGCGGCGAGAACTTCAGGCGTGCCGGCATAGTTTCAAACAAGAAACCTGCCTAATTGGAGTTGTGCGGGCTAGTTTGTCGTTCTGTCAAATCTGACGTTCAGTGATCCTCGTCACCATTTCATTCCGATTTTAGCGGTTCCAGCGATGTTGTGGACGTTGCCGGAGAGTTCGCCCTGGAGGCTGGCGGCGGCGAAGAAGCCGTTGGCCTTGGCGTATTCGATGCCGGCGTCGAGCAGTGCGCTGTAGCGATCGGGATTGGCGCCTTCGATGCTGAACGAAGTGCCGGGCAGTGCCTGGAAGCCGGCAATGAAGCCGATCGTGTCGCCGCCATGGATGGCAAGGGCGGCGCGGCCCGACAGCGTCAGCGTGGCGTTGTTGTCGAGACCGATGCCGTGATCGAGCCTTGCGCCGAGTTCGGTGCGGGTGACGGTCGTGGTGTTGCCCTGGTAGGTCAGCCCGAAGTTGCCGGCGCCGGTTTCGCTGTAGCCCGGCATCCGGTAGGCGATCGCCTGGAAGGCAGCGTAAGGGGTGAGCGTCGCCAGCGCTGTCTCGATGTCGTAGCCGGCCTCGATGCGCCCGGAGAAGGCATGGGCGTTGAAGTCGCCCGACAGCGATTTGCCAAGCACGGTGCGGCTGGTCTCGGCATCGTAGAAGCTGTAGGCGGCAGCGGCGGCGGCATAGGCATTGCCGAACTCCTGCCGGCCGAAGACACCGGCATTGAAGAAGCGCGCGCTGCCGCTGCCGAGCTTGTCGGCCAGCTGGAAGTCGGACGAGCCGCCACCGAGGGCGATGCCGATCGTGGC
>NZ_PJRO01000007.1:0-60490 GCF_002858745.1 Mesorhizobium loti
TCACCGATTTCGACCTCGGTGGCGGCATCGTCGGCGCCGATTTCATCCGGGAGGTGCGCAGGCAGGCAGGCCGCGACGTTCCCGCCATCGTCATGACCGGCCACGACGAGAACCGGGTGCGCGAGGAGCTTGGGCAGCAGGACATCCCGATCCTGTCGAAGCCCGTGCGGCCTTCCGAACTGCGCTCGACGATGATTGCGCTTTCGCTGGGGCGTGACATACGGGCGCGGGCTGAGGCTTAGGAGCAATTCCAGGAAAACCGCTACACATTTTTCCCGGAATTGCTCTAACGGTTTTCCAGCCTCCGCGCTTCCTCGGTCTGGCTCAGGATCCAGTTGCGGAAGACCTTGATGCGTGAAGAGTTGCGGCGGCTCTCGAGATACACCAGCCAGTAGCCATCGCCGTCCGAGCCCATTGCCTCGAAAGGCTGGATGAGCTGGCCCTTGGCGACAAGGGCGCCGTAGAGATTGCGGGTGAGGATCGCGGCACCCTGATCGGTGATGGCCGCCATGGCGTCATAGACTTGCGAACCGAGATCCGGCCCATGGATGGCGCGGCTGGCATCATAGGTCACGCCAGCCGCCTCGAACCAGATCTTCCACCACGGATCGTCGGCGCAGCACAGCGGCACCTTGTAGAGGTCCTCCGGCGTGTTGATGCCGCCGACGCTTTCCGCAAGCCGCGGGCTGATCATCGGACAATAGTCCGCCTTGAACAGATAATGGGCGGCCAGCCCCGGCCAACTGCCGCTTCCGGTGCGGATGGCGACATCGGTCGCCTCGCGGGTGAAATCGACCAGCCGCGGCGATGTCTCGACCTTGACCGCAAGTTCGGGATGCATCAGCTGGAACGCTCCAAGGCGAACCGCGAGCCAGTTCGACGCGAAGGTCTGCATTGTCGAGACAGAGAGCACGCCGCCTGCCCCGCCCTTCGCCGCCAGCCAGGCATCGGCCAGCGTCGCGAAGGCCGACGACGCTTCCGGCGCCAATCGCGCGCCGGCCTCGGTAAGTTCGATCTGCCTTGTTTTTCGTATGAAAAGCGGCGTTCCGGCGCGTTCCTCCAGAAGCTTGATCTGGTGGCTCGCCGCAGACTGGGTCATGCCGAGTTCATCGGCAGCCTTGGTGAAACTTCCAAGCCTGGCCGCCGCTTCGAACACGCGGACGGCTCCGAGAGGGGGCAGTTTCCAGCTCATGACACATTACTCCTCCTCATGCATGGTACGCGACGTTCGATTGGAAATGAAGCGTGGCCAGGAGCAATATCCTTTCATCGGATCACAGAAAGGAACCCGCCATGACAACGCTCTCGCACCTCTCCCCTCGCCGTCACCTTGCCCGCCTCTTGCTCGCCCCGTTCAAGCCACGCCCGCAGGATCTGCTCGCCCGCAGCGACCTGCCGGACCATCTCAAGCGCGATATCGGCCTGCTCGACGGCGCCTTCTAAGCTACCAGCCGAGAGGGAGGGAGGGAGGATCATGACCATCGCCGCGGAAGCCCTCAAGCAGAGTCGCAAGGTCGTCGATATGTATGAAGCCTATGCCGACCGCTATGACGAAATCGTCGGCACCGAACCGATCGAACGTGTCCAGGCCGCGCTGAAACGCCTTGCAGCCGAAGTCGGTAGCGGCGGCCGCGCCCTGGAAATCGGTTCCGGAGCAGGACGCGAGGCAGACCTGCTCGAAGACCTTCGCCTGCATGTCAGGCGCACCGATGCGACGCGGCGTTTCCTCGAGATTCAGGCAGCGCGCGGCAAAAAGGCCGATCTGCTGGACGTCATCACCGACGATCTCGGCGGCCCCTATGACGCAGTGGTCGCGCTCTGCGTCCTGTTCTACGTCCGCCGCACCGAAATCGTGGCGGTTCTCGAGAAAATCGCACAGGCGCTTCGGTCCGGCGGCACCTTCCTTGTCTCAATGCGTCACGGCGATGGCGAGAAGAACGGCGACTACCAGACCGTGCTCTGGCGCCGCGACGACTTCGCGCGCCTTCTCGAACAAGCCGGCATGACCGTTCTGTGGGATGAGTTCGCCGTCAACACCGGCAATGGCGAGGAATGGATCACCTTCCTGGCGTCGAAAGGATCATGATCTGCCAGTCGGCAGGCCTTCGAAATGCTCCACCGTCCCGTCGAGCTGAACCCACTCATGTTTCGACTGCTCGAACACGGACAGCGCGGGCGGCGCGAAGGCGGGGTCGGCGAAGGAGCCGACCGCAACGCCGACCATCGACGGCGACGCTTCGGCCTTCCAATAAAGGGTCGAGCCGCAGGTCGGGCAAAAATACATGCGCACCTTGCGGCCGCTTTCGGCGGTGCGGATGAACTCCGTCGACGCTCCCGAAACTTCGACACAGTCGACCGCGTAGAACGCATTGGCGCTGAACGGCGCACCCGTTCTGCGCTGACAGGCGAAGCAGTGACACAGCGCCGTCAATTGCGGCGCCTCGCGAAGCGTCAGTCTGAGAGCGCCGCAGGCGCATTGGGCATTGAACATGGGAACTCCTCCCGCTTGCGCGGTGAACATGCGTTGGATTTTGGCTGAGATGCACGCCCGAACCACGCTGCGGTGGGCGATGCTAGGGGCTGAGACCTGATACGATTTCAGGCTCGCGCGGGCATCAACCTAAATCGCGCAACCGTTGAAGTCCAGGCGAACCGTGTACGCGGTAATTCAGGCGGCTGTCGTCCCGCTTCCGGCGACGGCAAGTTCGCGCATTTCGCGCGGCGTCATGCCGTAGCGATTTCGGAACATGCGGTTGAAGCTCGAAGGGTCGAGGAAACCGCAACTTGCCGATATCTGCGCGACGCTGAGGTCGAGAGCCGGCTGCAGCGCAAGCATGCGTCGCGATCGTTCGAGCCGCGCCGTCCAGATGGCAGCGGCAACCGATTCAGCCTGTCCGGCGAAGGCGCGATAGAGTTCGGAACGCGAACATCCGACCGCTGCCGCGACGCGCCCCGGCGACAGCTGCGCATCCGTGTGACGCTGGTCGATGACCATGAGTGCGGCGGCGAGAATGTCGCCCGATGGCAGATCGGCAGCCTCGTCGGCGACCGTGCGCAGCAGGGCGCAGGCAAGATCCGTCGCGGTATCGATCGCGGCCTCGCGCCCGACAGGGGACAGGCTGCGCATGCGTTTTGCCGTAAACGCCAGGTGCAAAGCGAGCAGCTCGGCCAATCCCGGCCGGTCCAGGCGTTTGCCGCCGAGCGTTGTGGCCCTGCGGCCGGCCAAGGCGGCGACCCGTTCGCGCGGTATGACGATGGCGATCTCGCGGTGAGATGACCATTCGGCGCGCACCGGCCGGGCAAAGTCGACGATATAAAGGTTACCCGCTACCAGCGCGTGGTCGTTACCGTTCTGGCTGATCCGCGAGGGGCCGTCGACGAGCAGGCCGATATAGATCTCGTCGCCGCCGTCGCTGGCGCATCGTCGCGCGCCCCGCTCGACCCGGATCGCATCCGATGTGTGGTCCCAGAACTCGCCGCGGCGCCCTTGCGTGCGCAGCAGCCTGGCGAAGAAGCCGGGCTCGGCATCCATCCTGGCGATCGACATGCGGCGCAGCACATCGCTGCTCCAGTAACCGAGACGCTCCTTTGCCTCTATCTTGCCTGTGTCGAACTCGATCATGGTCGAAGTGCTGGTGCCACCATTTGCTTTTGCTGGGACGCCCAGACCATGGCCTGGGACGCTGGATCATTGATCTCCGAGGGCCTCGATCCCCTATGAGCCATGACCAACTTTCAATCTGCCAGAATGCCGATCGACTTCAAGTCCCGCCACCGTGTTCTCCGCAATTCCGCAACCATGCTCCTGGCCTTTGTTGCCATCGGCGCGCCTCTCGATGCCCGGGCGCAGGTCGCCACATCAGGTGATGTCCTGACGGACTGGTTCGGGCTTTACGTCGTCGGGCGGATCAGCCCCGGCACATTGACCATCACCAGTGGCGGAACCGTAAACACCCTTGGCGAGGCCTATCTCGGATATTCCGGGGGCGTGCAGGGAACGGTTGATGTCAGCGGCACCAATGCGCTGTTCAACGTCAACGGCACACTCACCGTTGGTCGCCAGGGAGGCTCTTCAATGACCGTCAGCAATGGCGGCAAGGTCACCAGTGCCGCCGGCAACGTCGCGCTCGGCTATGGCATCACCAGCACGGTCCTGGTGACGGGAGCCCACTCGCTCTGGGACAACAGCGGCAGGCTCACGATCGGCGGCAGCCAGGCGTTCGGCTTCCTGAGCATCGAGAATGGCGGCCGCGTCAACTCCGCATCGGCAAGCCTCGGCGACGGTTACTTCTCGGCCGGAACCGCAACCGTCAGCGGCGACGGCTCGCTTTGGGCCAACAGCGGCAGGCTGATCGTCGGCAACAATGAAGTGGGAACGCTCACCATCAGCGATGGCGGCACGGTCAAGGCCGGCACCTATGCCGGGGGCGCATCCGACTTCGTCGGAATCGCCGAGGTCTCCGGCTCCAGCGGCACCCTCAACATCGGCGCTGCGTCGGGCGCAACAGCGATAGCGGCCGGCACGCTGCTGGCCGATCAGGTTCGTTTTGGTCAGGGAGCCGGAAGTATCGTCTTCAATCACACCGGTTTGCCCGACGGATCGGATCTGGAGTTCGGTGCCGCGCTGCGGGGTCGCGGCGCCATCCTGCATGAACGCGGCACCACCATACTGTCGGGCGACGGCTCGGCATTCACCGGCATCACCACCGTCTCGGGTGGCACGCTGATCGTCGCCAACAAGCTCGGCGGCTCGGTCGTTGTCGGCAGCGGCGCAACGCTGGGGGGCAGCGGCACGATCGGTTCGGGTGCGCTTTCAACGGTCACGCTGCAGGCGGGCGCCACCCTGTCGGCCGGCAACTCGCCGGGCACACTGACGATTGCCGGCAACCTTTCGCTCGCCAGCGGCTCGACCTCCCGGTTCGAGCTCAACACACCGGGCGTGGCCGGCGGCGCCACCAACGATCTGGTCAAGGTCAGCGGCACCCTGATGCTCGGCGGCACGCTGGATGCCACGGTGGCCTCGGCCGGATACTACCAGCTGTTCGACTACGGCACGCTGATGCCAGGCAGCACATTCGACAACGAGACCGTAACTTCGACCAACTTCACCGTGGCAAGGCACATCGTCGGCCTCGATGTTCCCGGCCAGGTCTATCTGATCGCGCTCGGCACCGGGCAGACCATCCAGTTCTG
Source organism: Mesorhizobium loti (assembly GCF_002858745.1). Taxonomy (GTDB): domain Bacteria; phylum Pseudomonadota; class Alphaproteobacteria; order Rhizobiales; family Rhizobiaceae; genus Mesorhizobium; species Mesorhizobium loti_F. Next base: position 5,194 of record NZ_PJRO01000007.1, read on the forward strand.
GGACGGCGGCAACACCACGTCCAACGGTGCCGTCGACGGCGGTTCAGGCAACTGGGACATCATCGGCCCGAACTGGACCAGCGTCGATGGAGCGACGAACCAGCCATGGCTGCGTTCCGTCGGCGTGTTCAAAGGCACCGCAGGCACGGTCACCGTGACGGGAACGAAAGACTTCGACACGCTGCAATTCGTCAGCGATGGATACCATGTCGAAGGCGGCAGCCTGGCCTTCAACCCTGCATCGGGCTCGACCGGCACCATCGCGGTCGATGGCAGTGCAACGGCTTTTGTCGGTTCCGTTCTGATCGATGGCGCGACCGCGAGGAATTTCACCAAAACCGGCAACGGTCAGCTGATCCTCACCGCCGCCAACAGCTTTACAGGCACGACCACCGTCAGCGGCGGCAAGCTGGTCGTCGGCGACAATTCTCATCCGGGCGCCAGCCTTGCAGGGACAGTGACCTTGAAATCGGGCGCATCGCTCGGCGGCATCGGTACGCTGGGTGGCCTGGTAGCGGAGAACGGCGCTACCATCACGCCCGGCAATTCGATCGGTGCATTGAACATAGCAGGCGATGTGTCGTTCGCTCCCGGCTCAACCTATGCGGTCGAGATCGCCGGCAATGCCAGCAGCGATCGTATCGCCGCCACCGGCATGGCGACGCTCGGCGGCGGCAAGGTGGAAGTGACCGCACTCGATGCGCAAGCGAGCTACCAGGACGGTCAGACCTACACGATCCTGACTGCGGCCGGCGGCATTACCGGTAGCTTCGACCCGGCCGTGCTGTCGCGCTCGGCTTTCCTCGATGCGACGCTTGCCCAGAGTGCCAACACAGTCGACCTGAAGATCGCCATCAAAACCTCGAAGCCGGAGGAACCAGGCAAACCAGAGGAGCCGGGCAAGAAGCCGCTGTTCGCCACGGTCGCCGATACCGGAAACCAGAAGCAGACGGCCGGTGCGCTGGATACGCTGCAGCAGAGCGGCACGCCGCTGGCGCTTTACAACAAGCTGCTGGTGCTGTCGGCCGACGAGGCACGTGGTGCCTTCGACGGCCTCTCGGGCGAGATCAACGCCTCGACGGTGACAGGCTTGCTCGAAGACAGCCGCTTCACGCGCGATGCCATCAACGACCGCCTGCGTTCAGCCTTCGAGACGGTCGGCGCTGAGCCACTGCCGCTGATGGGGTATGGCGACGATGCCAAGGACATCACGACGGCTTCCGTTGCTTCCGAGCGCTACGGTGCCTGGGGTTCGGTGTTCGGGTCATGGGGCCATTTCGGCAGTGACGGCAATGCCGCAAAACTGTCGCGCTCCACCGGAGGCTTTGTCACCGGTGTCGACGGCCTTGTCACCGACGATGTCCGCCTCGGCTTCCTTGCCGGCTACAGCCATTCCTCGCTCAAGGTCGATGATCGCAGGTCATCGGCTTCGAGCGATAACTACCATCTCGGCATCTATGGCGGCACGCAATGGGGTGGGCTCGCCCTGCGCTCCGGTCTTGCCTACACCTGGAGCCAGGTCGATAGCAGCCGTCAGGTTTCATTCCCTGCCTTAACCGACAGCCTGACCGGCGACTATCGTGCAGGCACCACGCAGGTGTTCGGGGAACTCGGCTATGGCATCAAGGCCGGCAATGTCGCCTTCGAGCCCTTCGCCAACCTCGCTTACGTCAATGTCCACACCAATGGCTTCACCGAAAAGGGTGGCGCATCTGCCCTCACGGTCCACAGCGGCTCCAACGACAACACCTTCACGACGCTTGGCATCCGTGCTTCGACCGATTTCGACATCGTATCAGTCAAGGCGACGGCACGCGGCATGATCGGCTGGCGGCATGGTTATGGCGATGTCACGCCGACGATCAGCCAGGCCTTCACCGGCAGCAGCGCTTTCACCATCGCCGGCGCGCCGATCGCAAAGGACGCCGCCGTGCTCGAAACCGGGCTCGACTTCGCCATCGCGCCTGCAGCAACGCTCGGCATCTCCTACCACGGCCAGGTCGGCTCCAAGGCCAGCGACCACGGCGTCAGGGCGGATCTGAACGTGAAGTTCTGAAACGACCCCAGCGCGTTGCTCCAGCGTCAGCGCAGCCTTTTGCCGTCGTGGTCGAAGATCAGTGCATCGTCCGGTCGGAACGAAACCTGGACGGAAGAGCCGAGGCCCTGGTCATGATAACCGCGGCGTTCGACCAGGAGTTTTTCGCCGCTGGACAGCCGGCCGTGCCAGATCGAATTGCCGCCCAGGTTCTCGATCAGGTCGATCTCCATCGTGAGCGCGACGCTAGCCTCGCCACCGATCTCGAAATGCTCCGGACGCAGTCCGATCGTGACTTCCCGGTTGTCCCCGGGTCTGGATGACAGCGCGGGCGCGAAGGCACTTTCCGCGAGGCCGACCTTGCCGTCGGGACGCAACGTACCCTTGAAGAAATTCATTTTCGGGGAACCGATGAAGCCGGCGACAAAAGCGTTGTCGGGATCACGGTAGAGATCGATCGGGCGGCCTTGCTGTTCGATGAAGCCGCCGCGCAACACAACGATCCGGTCGGCCATGGTCATCGCTTCGACCTGATCATGCGTGACGTAGATCATGGTGGCACCAAGCTGCCGGTGCAGCTTGGTGATCTCGACGCGCATCTGCACCCTGAGTTCAGCGTCCAGATTGGACAGCGGCTCATCGAACAGAAAGGCTTTCGGGTGGCGGACGATCGCGCGGCCGATGGCGACGCGCTGGCGCTGCCCGCCGGAAAGCTGGGACGGCTTGCGCTTGAGCAAGGGCTGCAATTGCAGTGCGGCCGCGGCCTCGGTGACGCGTTTGTCGACTTCGGCTTTGGCCATGCCGTTCATGCTGAGGCCAAAGCCCATGTTCCGCTCGACGGTCATGTGCGGGTAAAGCGCATAGGACTGGAAGACCATGGCGAGCTCGCGGTCGCCGGGCTCGACGGCGTTGACCCTCTTGCCGTCGATGAACACATCACCGCCGGTGACGTCCTCCAGCCCGGCGATCATGCGCAGCAAGGTCGACTTGCCGCAGCCGGACGGGCCGACAAAAACGCAGAACTCGCCCGACTCGATGGCAAGGTCGACGCCGTTGATGACGTCAACCACGCCAAAGGATTTCCTTACCGTCTTCAGCTCGATTGCGCTCAAAGCATGGCTCTCCCTGCTCGACAGATGCTTTTAGAGGAATTCATCCGGCCCTGCGTTGCGGTGCGGGCCCGTTGAGCAGCCATTCGAGGTCCGCCTCCGACAGCGTTATGTCGAGCGCCTGCAGGCTGTCGTCCAGTTCAGCCAGTGTCCTTGGACCGATCAGGGGAACGGACGGGAAAGGCTGTGCGAGCACATAGGCCAGCGCCACATGGATCGGGCTTTTGCCGAGACGGCCGGCCAGTTCGATCGCCCTGTCGCGCCGGGCGAAGTTGTCGTCGGAATACCAGACCCGCACCAGTTCCTCGCTGTCGCGCCTGTCGCGGCCGGCGCGCTCGGTGAAGAAGCCGCGCCCCTGGCTCGACCAGGCAAAATTCGGCATCTGCCGTTCGACCAGCCACCGCCTCCAGGCCGCGTCCGAGGAAGCGACGCAGCCGTCCCAGATCGGCACCAGCATCTCGGCCAGCGAGAAGTTGTTCGACAATGCACCCGGGGCCTGCCTGCCGTTCTTTTCGGCATAGTCGATTGCCGCCCCCATGCGCTCGCGCGTCCAGTTGGAGCCGCCGAACGGGCCACGGATGCGGCCCGCTTGCACCTCGGCATCCATCGCATCGACGAATTCGCCGACCGGCACGTCCGGGTTGTCGCGATGCATGAAATAGATGTCGACGTGATCGGTCTCCAGCCGGTCGAGCGATTGCGTGAGCTGCCGGCCGATCGCGTCGGGCGTGCAGAACGGCGTGTGGGCACCCTTGCCGATGATCACCGACTCGTCGCGCGTGCCGCGGCTGCGCTGCCACTCGCCGAACAGTTTCTCGGTATAGCCGCCGCCATAGATGAAGGCCGTGTCGAAGAGGTTGCCGCCGGCCTCGAAGAAGGCATCGAGCAGGATCGCGCCGGACGAGAAAGTGCGGAAATCCTCGAAGCCCAGCGCGAGCACGGAAGACGGCTTGGCGACACCCGGGACCTGACGCTTCGGAATGCTCGTGCCGTTGCGGGCGAGCTTGCGGCCTGAAATCGTGTTGGGGCGACCACCCGCTTTCTCGATGCCGTATTCGAGGCCGATCGAGGCGCGCCATTTGTCCATGACGCGCAGATTGCCCAGGCTGTCGGCCCAGCCCATGCCCGGCCAGGCGAATTCCTGACCACCTGCCAGGATGGCGTCGCCTGCCGCATCGACTTCGAAGGAATAGAGCCAGCCCTCCTCGCGGACTTCGATCGCCTGCCTGCCGTCAGCAGTGACGACATCGATCCGGCCGGTGCCGCCCTGCTTGCCGGAGGCGAACCAGAAATTGGCTACCTCGATGCTGCCCCTGGTGCCGAAGATGCGCAGCACATTGTCCTGGGTGAGCGAAATGGAACAGGAGACCTCGGCGATGATGCCGTTGACGAATTTGAGCAATGCCGAAGCCCATTCGTCGACACCGGTGGCACCCAGATGACCGGCGCCGGCAACGCTTTCGGGATCGAGGAATGGCCTGCCTGCTGCCGCCCCAGCGATCAGGCGGGTCATGGAAACCGGATAGCCGCCGACATCGAGAATGCCGCCACCGGCGAGGTCATTGGCATAAAGCCGGTGCTCGGGCATGACGGCCGGCATCGCATAGCCGAAGCTGGAACGGATCAGCCGCACCTCGCCGATAGCGCCAGCCTTGATCAAGTCGACCAGCTTCAATGTCTGCGGATGCAGGCGGTACATATAGGCCTCGCCGAGGAAGCGGCCGGCCTTGCGGGCGGCATGCATCATCGCATCCGCCTCGAATGCCGTCAGCCCCATCGGCTTCTCGACCAGCACATGCTTGCCGGCTTCGAGCGCCTTGATCGCCCACTCGGCGTGGCCGGGGTGGGGCGTGGCGATATAGACGGCATCGACAGCCGGATCTTCGAGCAGCGCATCATAACCCTGGAGGATGCGAGCGCCGGGAAAGGCTTCCGCGAGGCCCGGCTTGCCGGGATCGCGCGTGGCGATCGCCGCCAGCACGCCGGTGCGCGAATACGCGACCCCGCCGGCAAAAGCCCTGGCGATAGTGCCGGGCCCGATGATGCCCCAGCGGATCTTGTTCGACATGCTCATGATGGTCTCCTAGATTGGCAGCAGGCTGGAACGGTCACTTGACCGCACCGGCCGAGATTCCAGCGATGAAATGGCGTTGCAGGGCGACGAACAGGACGAGCATCGGTGCGGTGAGCACCACCGCGCCGACCATGATGCCGCCCCAGGACACTTTGGTGAGGCCGATCAGGCTGCCCAGCGCCACCGGCGCGGTCATCATCTCCGGACGGCTGTTGACCAGCAGCGGCCACAGGTAATTGTTCCAGCTGTGCAGGAAGAGGATGATCGACAGCGCGGCGAGCGTGGGTCGTGTCATCGGCAGCGCGATGTGGAAGAAGGTACGCCATTCACCGATGCCTTCGACCCGTGCCGCATCGAAGACCTCTTCCGGCAGCATCGTGAAGGACTGGCGCATGAACAGCACGCCGAGCGAATTGAACAGCGGCGGCACGATCGGCGCGAACCAGCTGTTGGCCATGTTGAAGTCGCGCGCCACCATGATGAACTGCGGGATGACGACGACGAAATAGGGCAAGGTGATCGTGCCGAAGATGATGCCGACCACCGCCGTGCGGCCGATGAAGCGATAGCGGGCCAGCGCCCAGCCGGCCATCGAGGTGAGCGCCACCGACAGCAGCGTGTAGACCGACGCCACGACGATCGAGATCACCATGGCACGGATGAAATCGGTGTCGTGCTGCAGATTGGCGAAATTGTCGGCGAAGGCTGTCGACGGCAGCAATTGTATGGCCGAGCCGAAGATGCCGTCGTCGGGCAAGGTGGCGAAGACGAACATCGTCCACAGCGGGAACAGCCAGATCAGCGCCAGCGGCAGAAGCACGGCGTGGAGTGCCAAAGCACGACCCGTCCGGGTGGTGAAAGACGGCATCAGCGGCGCTCCTTTCCGGCCCACATGTTGAGCAGCGAAAGCGCCATCGCGATTGCCGCGATGGTGTAGGCGATGGCCGACGCATAGCCGAAGTTGAACGACAGGAAGCCCTGCCGGTAGAGCAGCATGCCGAGCGTTTCCGTGGCGCCGCCGGGGCCGCCGCGATTGGTGATGAGAAACGGTTCGGTGAACAGCTGCATGGTGCCGATGATCGACAAGACGATGCAGAACAGGATGATCGGCCTGAGCAGCGGTATGGTGATGAACAGGAACTGGCGCGTCTTCGAAACCTTGTCGAGGGTCGCCGCCTCGTAGAGGTCCTGGGGGATGGACTGCAGGCCGGCCAGGATCAGGATGGCGTTATAGCCGGCCCAGCGCCAGGTGACGGCAATGATGATCAGCGCCATCGCCGCGGTCGGGTTCGAGGTCCAGGAGATCGGCGCGATGCCTATCAGGGCCAGCAGCTTGTTGATGATGCCGAATTCGTAGTTGAACATCAGCCGGAAGACCGCGGCATAGGCGACTTCGCCGACCACGACGGGGGCAAAGAAGGCAAAGCGGAACAGGCCGCGCGCCTTGAGCAAAGGCGAGTGCAGCAGCACGGCCAGCACCGTCGCCAGCGCGATCATCACCGGCACCTGCACGACGAGGATGATCAGCGTGTTCTTCAGCGCATTGGCGAAGGCCGGATCGACCAGCAGGCGGCCCCAATTGGCCTGCGGCGCGAATGTCCATGGCAGACGGCGCGTGTTGAGAAACGACATCCAGAACGAGCTGATGATCGGCCACACCCAGAAGGCGAGGAAGATCAGCAGATACGGCGTCAGGAAACCGTAGGCGGTGAGTGTGCGGGGCCGCATTCCAACTCCACGAGACATGAGACGCCGGCGACAGGCGTAGGGTTCAAGGGGCTAGAGCGTCCGCTGCGCGTCCGATTGAACGCTCTAGCCCCACTGCCGGCGCTGTCCTTGTTTGCGCGTGATCTTTGTCCGAAAAGTCTGCAACTTTTCAGGATCACGCCCTTAGGAGGTTACTGGGACAGGGGCAGACCTGTTGCCAATTCGATCTGCCTGGCAGCGTCGTCGAGGGCTGCCTTGGCATCCGGATAGCCGCCTTCGATGTATTTCAGCTGCGTGGCGGTGAGGATCTTGTTGGCGTCGGTGAAATAGGTCGTGCCACGGCTGGGCTTGACCTTGGGCAAGGTCGACAGGACGTCGACCCACACTTTCTGGTCGCCCCAATAGGGCTGGCCCGATTGCACGTAGGGGTCTTCGAGCGCGCCCAGAAGCGACGGCACCAGCCCATAAGCCTTCAGCATGGTGACCTGCCCCTCGACCGTACCCAGCGCGTAGCTGGTGAAGGCGTAGGCGGCCTCCTTGTTCTGGGAGGTCTCGGTAATCGCCAGCGACGAACCGCCAAGGTTGGCCGCATGCGCACCGTCGGCCGAAGCGCTCGGCAACGGATAGACGCCCCATTTGCCGGCGAGATCGGGAGCATTGGAACGGATCGTGCCTTCATACCAGCCGCCGAAGATATGCGTGGCGACCTTGCCGGCCTTGGTGGCCTGGATCTTCTCGTCCCAATTGCCCGCGCTGACGAGCTTGGCGTCCTTCATCTTCTTGACGGCATCCAGCGCGGTGACGCAGCCGGGTTGGGTAACCGTGATCGAGGAGCCGTCCTGCGAGAAGTAGCCGCAGCCTTGCTCGTTCGAGATCATGCGGAAAAACTCGTCGTCGCCGTTGAGGTCGGCCTGGGTCATGATGACACCGGGATTGGCCTCCATGATCTTCTTGCCGGCGGCGACGAAATCATCCCAGGTCTTGATGGAAGCGGGATCAACGCCTGCCTTCTGGTAGTAATCGCGGCGATAGAACACCGTGACCGGACCGGAATCCCAGGGCATGGCATAGACCTTGCCGTTCGCCTCCAGTTCGACGCGCTTGAATTCGGGAAACAGCTGCGCCGTGGCATCGGTATAGCCGAGCGTCTTCAGGTCGGCGAAGCAATCCGGAAACTGGTTCCAGAAGATCTCGGCTTCCTGGTTTTCGACCGAGATGATGTCGGGCAGCCCGGCACCGCCGGCCGCGCAGCCGGCGAGCGTCTTGTCGAACACCTGCTGGTTGCCCAGATCCTGGACATTCACCTTCACATCGGGGTGCTTCTTGTTGAAGCCTGCGATCGTCTCCTTCAGCGACGAAGCGGCGATGTTCCAGCTCCAGATCGTGATCTCGCCGGACTGGGCAAGCGCCGATCCTTGGCTGAGCGCAAGCGCCATCGCCGCGCACACGAGTGTGGTACGCATCCTGTTCCTCCCATTTCGATTGCTCTCTCCCGGAGCAGGCCGAGATTAGCGGCTGGAAACCACCGGTCTCCCGCAAACGGAACATGAATTTGCCGAATGGTAAGATCGTGGCCCTTCGCAGTGTCGCCCCGCGCATCGGCCTGCGTGCATCACGGCTTTTGCCGACTGCCCTTCCATTGCGCTTGGGAAGGACCGCGCTACACTGGACGCGGTTCTTCGCTTGCAGAAACAGGAGCTCCCGGCTTGGTGGATGGCAAGAGTGCAGGCGGTTCTTACTGGCGTACCGGCGCAAGCACGGTTGAAGCCTCCCCCATGCAATTGCAGATGTTCCACACCCACCCCGAGATCATGGAGGCCCCGCACTGGCACGCCCAGGTCGAGGTGAACTTCATCGTGCAAGGCATGGTCCACTACCTGATGGCCGACCGCGAACTGGTGCTGACCAAGGGCGATCTGTGCCTGTTCTGGGGCGGCATCCCACACCAGATGGACTGGCGCAGCGACGATACGGTCTATGCGGGCGCCCATCTGCCGCTGGTGCATTTCTTCAGGCTGAATCTGCCCACCGGCGTCCAGCAGCACCTGATGGCGGGCCAGGTGCTGATCCTGCGCGCGACCGATCCGGCCGACGGCTGCAATTTCGAGCGCTGGAACCTCTATGCCCGATCTGGCGATGCCACCAAGGCCGCGCATGCTGTGAACGAATTGCTGCTGCGGATCGAACGCATGCGTTTCGAGCCCTATGAACTGCTGCCCGGCGCAGCGATCGCAGACACCGTCGGCGAATTCGATCAGCGCGCGTTGCCGTTGGCGTTGCGCATCTGCGCCTACATCGCCGACAACTTCCGCGACGACATCAGCATCACCGACATCGCCGCCGAGTTCGCCATCCATCCCAAATATGCCATGAACGTCTTCCGGCGTTCCACCGGCATGACCCTCAACGAATACCTGAACCTTTTGCGCCTCAGCTATGCGCAGGCGATGCTGATGCGGGAGGACGCCAATGTCCTGCACATCGCCATGGAAAGCGGCTTCGGTTCGCTGAGCGCGTTCAACAAATCCTTCCGCCGGCTGGCCGGCATGACGCCCTCCAGTTTCCGGCGTGCGGGAACCGCGTGAGGATGCTTGCGAGCAGGCGACCTGTGGACAAGCACGTTACATCTTGAACATGCGCCTCAGCGACTGCGTGAAGGTCTCGTCATCCTGCTCGCGGCGCATGTCGATGAACATCTTCGCGTCGTTGCCGCTCGGATAACGCAGTAGGTCCGCATCATCGGTGGCGGCCGCAAAGATCGTCTCGGCGACATCCGCTGTTTCCGCTGACGGCAGGGTGGCAAAGGCCTCCACCGTGCCCTTCACCAGCGCGGCATATTCAGGCATGGACTCGTCGGAACTGAAGACAAGCGAACGGCTGCCGAAGTCGGATTTGGTCATGCCCGGCTCGACAAGCTTTACCCGCACACCGATCGCGCCGAGCTCATAGGAAAGCGCCTCGGAGAGACCCTCCACCGCGAACTTGCTGCCGTGATAGAGCGACCCGAGTGGGAACGCGACACGACCACCCATCGAGCTGATGTTGATGATCGTGCCGTGGCCGCGGCTGCGCATATGCGGAACCACCGCCCTGGTGACCGCGAGCAGGCCGACGACGTTGGTGTCGAACTGCTTGCGGATGGTTTCGAGCGACGTCGCCTCGAGCGGGCCATAGGCGCCGAAGCCGGCATTGTTGACGAGAACATCGATCGCGCCGAACGCCCGCACGCCCTCGGCGACGGCATCGCGAATGCTTGCTTCATCGGTCACATCGAGACGCAAGACGCGGACATTGTCGAATTGGTTGAGCTCGATCTCGCTCTCCGGCGTCCGCATCGTGGCGATGACGTTCCAGCCACGGGCCTGGAACAGCCTGGCCGTTTCCCGACCGATGCCGGTCGACGAGCCTGTTATGAGAACTGTCTGCGACATGCTCACTCCTTTGCCCACCGGCATGCGGCTGGCACTTGCTTGCAGCCCAGGGATTTGGGCCTGCGATGAGTAGTATGTAGCAATTCCGATTATGGAGATAATCTACCGGTATCGACAAGGGTCTTGAACCTGAGGTTCACAGTCGTAAGCTGCCACATTCACACATGCCAACGACGCTTTGGATCGGCACAAACATATGAATCGTAACCTGTTCGACGGATTGCCGCACTTCCTGGCTGTCGCGCGTCATGGCGGCTTCTCCGCCGCCGCGGAAGCGCTCGATATGAGCCCGACCGCGATGAGTAAGGCGATCCGGACACTTGAAACACGCTATCAGACCAAGCTCTTTCAGCGCACGACCCGTCAGGTGCGGCTGACGGAAGCCGGTGCGGAACTGTTCCAGCGCCTCAACCGCGCGGCCAACGAAATCAGCGATGCGCTCGAGTCCTTGGCCACGGCCCAATCCGTGGCGGCAGGCACGCTGCGCCTCACCATTCCCCGAAGCGCCATGCGCTATCCGATCCAGCCGGTGATCGAGCGCTTCCAGCTGCTCTATCCGAAGGTGGTGCTGGACATCTCGCTGAACGACGCGCTCGTCGATCTTGTCGCAGAAGGCTTCGACGCCGGCATCCGCCTAGGCGAAGCCATCGACAAGGACATGATCGCGGTGCGGTTGACGCCGGAGAACAGGTGGGCCATCGCGGCAAGCCCCGACTATCTCGCCCGTTCGGGCACGCCAAGGCGGATCGAGGACCTGCCGCGGCACAAGGCCATCCTGTTCCGGTTTCCCTCCTCGCGGACGCTTCACATCTGGGAGTTCGAGCGCGGCGGGAAAACGATCCGTGTGAAGATGCCCCTGCAGTTGATCGTCGACGATCGGCTGGCGCTCGTGCGCCTGGTGAAAGCCGGGATCGGGCTCGCCTACGTCCAGGAGCTGGAGGTCCGCGAAGAGGTCGAGCGCGGCGAACTGCAACTCCTCTTCGCCGACGAGATCGGCAAGGATGACGGCATCTTCCTCTATTTCCCTGCGGCGATGCAGAGCCAACCGAAGCTGCGCGCCTTCATCGATGTCGTTCGAACGATGCACAGCCGGTAGCGATCGTCGCGGCGTGCTCAGATCTGCCTCGAGAACTCAGATCGGCCCGTTCGGCTGCCGTTGGTAGAAGGTAATAAACTCAAGCCTCGGCAAAGGTCGGGAGAACAGCCATCCCTGCGCATAGTGCACGCCGCGCTGCGCCAGATAGTCGGCCTGCTCCTGTCGCTCGACACCTTCCGCGACCACCGACAAGCCGAGCGATTTCGCGATGTCGATGATATGCGGCGTGATCGTGCTGGTGGCGGAATCGATGCCGATCGTATCGACAAAGGACTTGTCTATCTTCAACGCGTCGAGCGGCAGATCCTGCAGGTATTGCAGGCTTGAATAGCCGGTGCCGAAGTCATCGATGGCGATGGCGTGGCCATTTTGCCTCGCCTTTTCAAGCGTGGCGCGGGCGACTTTCGCGTCCAGGAAACCACGCTCCGTCGCTTCCAGCCAGAGCTGGTCGGGACGAATATCCGCCGTCTTCAGGAGCGCCGCCATCGGTGACAGGAAGCTGCCGGATCTTATGTCGGCCGCGGAAAGGTTGATGGCGATGTGTGCCGAGCGGTCGGCGACGAGAAGGTCTTTCAGTTCGGTGATCACCATCTCGATGACTTGATGGGTTATGGGTTCGATAAGCCCGTTTTCCTCGGCCAACGGGATGAAGATGTCAGGCCGGATGGTTTCGCCATTGGGTCTTTGCCAGCGCACCAATGCCTCGGCACCGACACACGCGCCGGTTTTCAGGTCGATGATCGGCTGATAGTGGACGATGAATTCGCGCCGGCGGATGGCCGTCGCCAGTTCGCCAGGCAGCGACAGCCGGCGCCGCGACAGCCACATGACAAGGCCAACCATCAGCAGGGACGTGGCGGCCCCCACGGCCAGGAACATCGGCAGATCGTCGCCCAGATCCCGGAACACATCCGCCTTGGGCGCGGCGGCAACCACCGTCCAGTCCTGCCCCCGCGCGACGGCATAAAGCGTCTGATTGTCCAGTATCTTGGCGCTAGCCAGCCTTCGCAGCCGTTGCAGGTCAGGATCGTGGCGCGCGTCGACCACCGTCAGATTGAAGCCTGCCAGAACGGCCAGTTCCGTATCCTTGTCCAGCGGAACGTCGGCAAAGCGTCCCGGGCTTGTCAGCGCCACATAGGCTCCGGAATGGAATCCCGTCAAAGGCGTGCCGCCGCTGATCAGAGGGCGCAGGCTGGCCGTTACGCCGATGTCGTCGCTCAGCGTGACATCGATGGAAGACCGGGGGACCGGGATTGTCGGCCGTCCCCACGAACCGCACTGGAGCGTATCGTTGGCGAAATAGCCGATATCCTCGACCGAGCGCGTGTTGACGACGATCTCGCGCAGCGCCGCGATATGGGTGGGCGAACATGTCGGGTCCGTCAGCCGCCTCGCAGTTCGAAGTGCGTTGGTGGCATCGCCGAATGTCGCCTGGGTACGCGCGAGCACATAACCTGCGAGATCGGAGAGCCGCGTCTGCCTGCGGGTCTCGACAATGGTCCACGCCATGTAGAAAGCCGCCAGGATCGGCAGGACGCCCGCCAGCACGCCGAGAAAACTGGCTATGGCGATGATGCGGGATCGGTCCAAGGCTGCTCTCATCCGTTCAAAAGCGGCAGGTATTTCCCAATGGCCGAAATGTCCGGCTGATCGCTGATCCCTTCCTTCTACAACACGATCCTTGAACGAAAGGTGTGTGCCGACGAACACCACGGTTGCCGCGCGCCTGTATCCTGTGCCATCGCGGCTGCGCATTGTGCTCGTGCGAGTCTCTTGGTAGTTTTGACCAAAAGATAAAAAGCCAGCCAGGGGAACCAAGCAAAATGTCGACTTCCAGCTCCTTTTCACCGTCCCGCCGCACCGTCCTGAAAGGCGTCGGTGCCGGTGCCGCACTCGCCATGGCCGGCGGCTTCGCCGGCCGCGCCTTCGCCGCTGACCCGATCAAGGTCGCGGCCGTCTATACGGTGCCGGTCGAGCAGCAATGGGTGAGCCGCATCCACAAGGCAGCCAACGCCGCCAAGGAACGCGGCGACATCGAATATGTGTTCTCGGAGAACACCGCCAACACCGACTATGAGCGCGTGCTGCGCGAATATTGCGAAGCCGGCCACAAGCTGATCCTGGGCGAAGTCTTCGGCGTCGAAGATGCGGCGCGCGCGGTCGCCGCCGACTATCCGGACGTCGCCTTCCTGGCCGGCTCCAGCTTCAAGCCCGACGCGACGAAGCTGCCGAATTTCGCGACCTTCGACAACTACATCCAGGACGCCTCTTACCTCACCGGGCTGATCGCCGGCGCGATGACCAAGTCGAAGAACATCGGCATGGTCGGCGGCTATCCGATCCCGGAAGTGAACCGGCTGATGAATGCCTTCATCGCCGGCGTGAAGGAAACAGCGCCCGACACCAAGTTCCAGATCGCCTTCATCGGCTCGTGGTTCGATCCGCCCAAGGCCAAGGAGACCGCCTTCGCGCAGATCGACGCCGGCGCCGACCTTCTCTACGCCGAACGCTTCGGCGTGTCGGATGCTGCCAAGGAGCGCAAGGTGCTGGCGGTCGGCAATGTTATCGACACGCAGAAGGACTACCCCGACACGGTGGTCGCCTCGGCGCTGTGGCATTTCGAGCCGACGCTCGACCACGCCATCGCACAGGTGAAAGCCGGCGCCTTCAAGGCCGAGGACTACGGCGTCTACTCCTTCATGAAGAATGGCGGCTGCTCGCTGGCGGCGCTCGGCTCGTTCGACGGCAAGGTTCCGGCCGAGGTGATGACCAAGGTCGCCGAGAAGGAAAAGGCGATCATGGACGGCAGCCTGACGATCGAGATCGATGACAAGGAGCCGAAGTCGAGCTAAGCGGCACGTCATGGACGCGCAGTCTTCTCCACCTCCGGCACTTCGCCTTTCGGACATCACCAAGCGTTTCGGTTCGCTGACCGCAAACGACGCGATTTCGTTCGAGCTCGGCCAAGGCGAAGTTATCGCCCTGCTGGGCGAGAACGGCGCGGGCAAGACGACGCTGATGAACATCCTGTTCGGCCACTATGTGGCCGACGAGGGCAGCGTCGAGGTGTTCGGCAAGCCGCTGCCGCCGGGTGACCCGAAGGCGGCGCTGGCGGCCGGTGTCGGCATGGTGCACCAGCACTTCACGCTGGCCGACAATATGAGCGTGATCGACAACATCGCGCTCGGCACGCAGCCGCTGTTGCGGCTGAAACTCGACCGGTCGGCAGCGCGTGCCAAGATCGACCGGCTGGCGCAGGATTTCGGCCTTGCCGTCAAGGCGGATGCGCTGGTTGCCGACCTGTCGGTCGGCGAGCGCCAGCGCGTCGAGATCCTCAAGGCGCTCTACCGCGATGCGCGGGTGCTGATCCTCGACGAGCCGACGGCGGTGCTGACGCCGACCGAAACCGAAGCGCTGTTCAAGACGCTGAAGCTTTTGGTCGCCAAGGGCCTGTCGGTGATCTTCATCTCGCACAAGCTGAACGAGGTGATGATGGCGAGCGACCGCGTGCTGGTGTTGCGCGCCGGCAAGCTGTCGGGCGAACGCCGCACCGCAGAGACCAACCGCCACGAACTGGCCGCCCTGATGGTCGGTCACGAAGTCACGCCGCCTGTCGTGGCGAAGGTCGAGCGCGGCGCCTTGCTCTATGAATTGAAAGGCGTCTCGACGGCGCGGCGCGCACATGGCACGGCATTGAAAGACATCGAGCTCGCGCTGCATGGCGGCGAGATCACCGGCGTCGCCGGCGTTTCCGGAAATGGCCAGGCTGCGCTCGCCGGTCTGCTTGCCGGCATGGAAGCGCCGGTGTCGGGTACGGTGTGGATCAAGGACGCCGCGGTGACGGCATGGTCGCCGCTGGCGGCCCTGAACGCCGGCATCGCCCGCGTGCCCGAGGACCGGCACAGGCAAGGGGCGATCGCCGACATGAGCGTCAGCGAGAACGTGATCGCCGAGCGTTATCGCGACCGCCGCTTCAGCCGCGCCGGCCTTGTCGACTGGACGGCCGCGCGCGCCTTCGCGCAGTCGATCATCGACGACTACGAGGTCAAATGCCCCTCGCCCGAGGCGCGCATCCGGCTGCTCTCCGGCGGCAACATGCAGAAGCTGATCCTCGGCCGCGCGCTCGACCCGAACCCGTCCGTCATCCTCGCCAACCAGCCGTCGCGCGGCCTCGATGTCGGCGCCGTCGCCTATGTGCATTCCAGGCTGCTCGAAGCGCGGTCGCGCGGTGCCGCGGTCCTGCTGATATCAGAGGACCTGGAGGAGCTGCTGGCGCTGTCCGACCGCATCGTGGTGATCTCGGCAGGACGGCTGTCGAAACCGTCGGCACGCGGCGAACTTTCAATCAGCCAGATCGGCGCCATGATGGCCGGGCACGAGGCGGCCTAGGCAATGAATTCCCACGGACCCCACCATGCGTCTTGAGCCAAAACCGGCGCCGTCGCTGGCGATGTCGATCCTCTACCCGGTTGTCGCAATCGTCGTGACGTTCATCATTGCCGGCGTGCTGGTGATGCTGGCCGACGCCAATCCGTTCTCGGTGTTCCGGCTGGTGCTGAAAGGTGCTGCCGGGTCACAATTCGCGATCCTGGAAACGCTGACGCGCGCGACGCCGCTGATCTTCACCGGCCTTGCCGTTGCCGTCGCCTTCCGTGCCAAGCTGTGGAACATCGGCGCGGAGGCGCAGCTCTATATGGGCGCCATCATCACCGTGGTGCTGGGCACCGGCGCGTTGCCGCTGCCGGCGATCATCCTGGTGCCGCTGGTCATGCTGGCCGCGCTTATCGGCGGTGCGCTGCTGCTGGCCGGGCCGGCCTGGCTGAAGTTGCGCTTCGGCGTCGACGAGGTGGTGACGACGCTGCTGCTCAACTTCATCGTGCTCTTGTTCGTCTCCATGCTGCTCGAAGGCGTGCTTAAAGACCCGATGGCGCTTGGCTGGCCGCAATCGCCCAAGATCATCGCCGAGGCGCAATTGCCGCGCGTCATCACCGGCAAGCGCTTGCATTATGGTTTCGTCATCGCGGTCGCGCTGGCGATCGGCCTGTGGTTCGTGATGAAGAAGACAGTGCTCGGCTACGAGATGCGCGCCGTCGGCCACAATGCCGAGGCCGCGCGTTTCCTCGGCATGCCGGTCAACGGCGTGCTGATGAAGACGGCACTGCTGTCGGGCGGCATCGCGGCGCTCGGCGGTTTCTCCGAGGTCGCCGGCCTGAAGGGCAGCCTGACGCTCGATCTGTCGCCGGGCTTCGGCTACACCGGCATCGTCGTTGCCATGCTGGCCATGCTCAATCCGATCGGCGTGGTGTTTTCCGCGATCTTCGTTGCCGGCATCTTCGTCGGGGCCGCCGCCATGAGCCGTACGGCCGGCGTGCCGAGCTACATTGCCGACGTCATGGTGGCGACCTCGCTGCTGACCATGGTGACGGCGATCATGCTGTCGCGATACCGGGTGAAGTGGAAATGATGGACGCCGTCGAGATCCTCTTCACCGCAAGCTTCTGGGTCGCCGCGATCCGCATCGCCTCGCCGCTGATCTTCGCCACCCTGGGCGAGCTGATCTGCGAGCGCGCCGGCGTGCTCAATCTCGGCATCGAAGGCATCATGACGGCCGGCGCCTTTGCCGGCTGGTTCACTGTCTATATGGGCGGCGACCTGTGGACCGGCGTGCTGGTCGCGGCGCTTGTCGGCATGGCCTTCGGCCTGCTGCATTCCTTCCTGACTGTGCCGCTCGGCCTGTCGCAGCATGTCGTCGGCATCGGCGTGACGCTGCTGGCGACCAGCCTGACCTATTATGTCTACCGACTGGCGCTGCCCGAGGTGACCTCGCCGCCGAAGATCGAGCCGTTCCAGCCCTGGCCAGTGCCCGGCCTGTCGAAATTGCCGGTGGTCGGCGAAGCGCTGTTCACACAGACGCCGCTGACCTACCTCGCCTTCGTCCTGGTCATCGTGGTGGCCTGGGGGCTCTACCGCACGCCGCTCGGCCTTGCCGTGCGCGCGGTCGGCGAAAACCCGGGCGCGGTCGAGGCGCAGGGCATTTCGGTGACTGCGGTGCGCATGGGCGCTGTGATGGCCGGCAGCGCACTGATGGCGATCGGCGGCGCGTTCCTGACCATGTCGGCCTTCAACTCGTTCTTCTTCAACATGATCAACGGGCGCGGCTGGGTCTGCATCGCGCTGGTGGTGTTCGGCTCCTGGCGACCCGGCAAGGCGCTGCTCGGCGCGATCCTGTTTGCCGCTTTCGACGCCTACCAGATCCGGCTGCAACAGCTCTCGGGCGGTGTGGTTCCCTACCAGGTCTTCCTGATGCTGCCCTATGCCCTTTCGATCCTTGCCCTCATTGTGGTTGCAAGGCGGGCGACCTATCCAAAGGCCCTCATGGTCCCCTACCAGAAAGGCGAGCGATGATTTTCGACCTGATCGTCAAGACGGCAACGCTGGCCGACGGCCGCGTTGCCGATATCGGCATCAAAGGCGACACGATCGCAGCCATTGCGCCGAAGATCGAGGCGCTGGCCCCGCGCGTGATCGACGCGACCGGCAATCTGGTGTCGGCACCTTTCGTCGATCCGCATTTCCACATGGACGCCACGCTTTCTTACGGCATTCCGCGCATCAACGCTTCGGGCACACTGCTGGAAGGCATCTCGCTGTGGGGCGAGTTGAAGCCGCTGCTGACGCATGACGCGGTGAAGCAACGCGCGCTCGCCTATTGCGACTGGGCGGTGTCGATGGGCCTACTCGCCATCCGCACACATGTCGATGTCTGCGACGATCGCCTGCTGGCCGTCGAGGCCCTGCTCGAGGTGAAGAAGGAAGTCTCGCCCTATATCGACCTGCAGCTCGTCGCCTTCCCGCAGGACGGGCTCTACCGTTCACCGAACGCCCGCGAAAACACCATCCGCGCGCTCGACCTCGGCGCCGACATCGTCGGCGGCATTCCGCATTTCGAGCGCACGATGGAAGACGGCCGCCGCTCGCTGACGGAACTCTGCGAGATCGCCGCCAAGCGCGGGCTGATGGTCGATATCCATTGCGACGAAACCGACGATCCGCTGTCACGCCACATCGAGCAGCTGGCCTATGAGACGCAGCGGCTCGGCCTGCAGGGGCGCGTCGCCGGCTCGCATCTGACTTCGATGCATTCGATGGACAATTATTACGTCTCGAAGTTGATCCCGCTGATCGCGGAAGCGCAGGTTTCGGCGATCCCCAATCCGCTGATCAACATCATGCTGCAAGGCCGCCACGACAGCTATCCGAAGCGGCGCGGCATGACACGCGTGCCGGAAATGCTGAAGGCGGGCATCCGCGTCGGCTGGGGCCAGGACTGCGTGCTCGACCCGTGGTATTCGCTGGGCACCGCCGACATGCTGGACGTCGCCTTCATGGGCCTGCATGTGGCGCAGATGTCATCGCCTGCCGACATGGCGCGCTGCTTCGACATGGTCACCAACGTCAACGCCGCGATCATGGGGCTGGATCATCTCGGCATCGAAGTCGGCAAAACCGCCTCGATGGTGATGCTCGATGCCGGCAACCCCATCGAGGCGATCCGGCTGCGCGCCGAACGGCTGTGCGTGATCGCCAGGGGCAAGGTGGTGGCCGAACGGCCGAAGCGCGACACGACGCTGAACATTGCCGGGCGCCCATCGAGCATCAACCGCCGGCACAAGGCGTAGGCGCAGGATCGGTGACGGGCGCGACGTCCCTTCTCCGCTTGAAGGACCGTTGCATAAATCGGACTTGAGGCCTGATGCAGGAAGAAGGGGGCCCGCACCATCGAGGCCTCAGATGGGTCCGATTACCGCGCTGTGTCTTAAAATGCTTCACCAAAAGCAGGTCTAATCTCTTGCGTCCAAGTCATCGAAGATAAAGGAGCGTATTTCGTTCAAGCAGGGAGGAGACCAGTTTGACCGCAACCTTATCGCAAGTGCAGGAACTAGACCGGCCGGAGGATGAACATCTTGGCCTGTTCGCCAATCTTGCCTACGGCTTCCAGCATGTGCTGACCATGTATGGCGGCATCGTCGCCGTGCCGCTGATCGTCGGCCAGGCCGCGGGCCTTTCGCCAAACGAGATCGGGCTGCTGATCACCGCCTCGCTGTTCGCGGGCGGGCTGGCAACGATCCTGCAAACCCTCGGCGTCCCGTTCTTCGGCTGCCAGCTGCCGCTGGTGCAAGGCGTATCCTTTGCCGGTGTCGCCACCATGACGGCCATCGTTACCGGCGGCGGCGGCCTGCCGCAGGTGTTCGGCGCGGTGATGGTGGCCTCACTGGTCGGCCTTTTGATCACGCCGGTGTTTTCCCGCATCACCAAATTCTTCCCGCCGCTGGTAACCGGCATCGTGATCACCACGATCGGGCTGACCCTGATGCCTGTCGCGGCGCGCTGGGCGATGGGCGGCAACAGCGCCTCGCCGAGTTTCGGCAGCACCGCCAATATCGGGCTCGCCGCGCTGACCCTGCTGGTCGTTCTGCTGCTCAGCAAACTGGGAAGTGCCACGATCTCGAGGCTTTCGATCCTGCTGTCGATGGTCATCGGAACGGCCGCCGCGGTGGCGTTCGGCATGGCGGATTTCTCGAAGGTCATGGACGGACCGTTCTTCGCCCTGCCGTCGATCTTCCATTTCGGCCTGCCGGTGTTCGGGGTTGCGGCGACGATCTCGATGCTGATCGTCATCATCGTGACCCTGGTCGAGACCTCGGCCGACGTGCTGGCGGTCGGCGAGATCATCGGCACGAAGGTGGATTCCCGCCGGCTTGGCGACGGCCTGCGCGCCGACATGCTGTCCAGCTCGCTGGCACCGCTGTTCGGCTCTTTCACGCAAAGCGCATTTGCCCAGAATGTCGGGCTTGTCGCCGTCACCGGCGTGAAAAGCCGCTATGTCGTGGCAAGCGCAGGCATGAT
This sequence comes from Mesorhizobium loti, assembly GCF_002858745.1. Lineage (GTDB taxonomy): Bacteria > Pseudomonadota > Alphaproteobacteria > Rhizobiales > Rhizobiaceae > Mesorhizobium > Mesorhizobium loti_F. Next base: position 25,553 of record NZ_PJRO01000007.1, read on the forward strand.
CCTGATCACGCTGGGGCTGTTGCCCGTCATGGGCAGGATCATCGCGGCGGTACCGCCTTCCGTGCTCGGCGGCGCCGGTGTGGTGCTGTTCGGAACCGTGGCGGCGAGCGGCATCCGTACGCTCTCCAAGGTGGAATACACCAACAACATGAACCTGATCATCGTCGCCACCTCGCTCGGCTTCGGCATGATCCCGATCGCCGCGCCGCAGTTCTACGAACATTTCCCGGCCTGGTTCGCCACCATCTTCCATTCCGGGATCTCGTCGGCGGCGGTGATGGCGATTGCCATGAACCTGTTGTTCAACCACTTCCGGACCGGCAATTCCGACCAGCAGTCGGTGTTCGTCGCCGGCATGGAGCGCACCTTGCGCTACCAGGACATCGCCTGCCTGCACGAGGGTGACTATTTTCTCGACGGCAAACTCTACGATTCAACCGGCAAGCCGGTGCCGATCGTCAGCCACGAGCACTGACAAAAAACGCGAGGGCGCCTGCCTCCAACGCTGAGCCCTGTTTTACGCAATTCCAGTACCGCTGCGCACTTCCGCTGGAATTGCTCTCGTTGGAGCATGATCTTCCCACTTTTCGGGATCATGCTCTAGGCAGCCCGTTCGTCCTGCGCCTGCTCGTGCAGCCAGGCGCAAAGCTGCCGCGGCGCGAGGCGGGCATCATCCGCACGCATCAGCGCAAAATGCCATGCCGGCCCGCTCAACACACAGGAGAAGGGCGCGATCAACTGCCCGGCGGTCAGAAGCGGCTCGAACAGGGAAGGCGACAGCAACGCCACGCCCACCCCGGCAACCGCGGCATTCGCATCCAGTTCATGGGTCGGATAGTCGACCGAAGCAAAGCGCAGGCTGGGCGGCGTTTCACACTGTGCGGCGGCAAACCATCGTTCCCAGTCCGGGTGCGGCAGGAGTTCGAAATCGGCCAAGGCACACGGGTGATCCAGGGTCCGCGTGCCCAGCAGGGACGGCGCCAGCATCGGCGTCACGTCGACCGGGGTGAGCCGGTACTCTTCGAGCCCGGCCCAGCCGCCACGACCCGTCCGGATTGCCACGTCGAATGCGTGGGCGTCGCGCACATCTGGCGAGACATCGATCTCGATGCTGGACGGCACCGGGGCAACATAGCGCGCCAGACGCGGGGCCAGCCAACGTGATGCAAAGGTCGGCGGCGCCGTCAGCCGCAGCGGCGGCGTGGCGGCCTGGAATTCGGCGAGCGCATCGGCGATGCCGGATAGCGCCTCGTGAACCCGACCAGCCAGGGTTGAGGCGGCAGCGGTCGGCACGACGCGGCGGCCGACACGTTCGAACAGCGACTGGCCAAGCTCGGCCTCCAGGGTGCGGATACGCAGGCTGACCGCCGCCGGCGTCAGGAACAGGCGTTCGGCCGCGCGGGCGAAACTCCCCGCCGACACGCAGGCTTCAAGCACCCGCAGGGACTCCAACGATGGCCGCATGATCAGTTTCTCTTGTGATGCAGACAAGCAATGCGCGTTTTGAAAGTGGAAAGCGTGGGCGCAGATGTCGGCCAAAAAACAGGAACTCAAAATAGGAGATCGACTGTGTCCCTGCAATCACGACATCTGTTCACGCTTTTCATCGCGCTGCACCCGACAGTGGAGCTCGGGCACACACCCGCCGGCGGGCGGCGCATCTTTCCCGTCTCGGGCGGCTATTTCCGTGGCGAGCGCATTCGCGGCGAGGTGTCGCCGCTGATCGGCTCCGACCTGCTTCTCGCCCGCTCGGACGGCACGTTCCAGCAGGATGTCAGGCTGCTGCTCGTCGCGGAGGATGGCGGCCTGGTGCTGATGACCTATCGCGGCATTCGCCACGCATCCAGCGCGGTCGACGAGCGGCTGCGGCGCAACGAACCGGTCGATGCCAGCGAGTATTACCTGCGCACCACGCCCTATTTCGAAACCGCGGCACCGGCCCATGAATGGCTGAACAGGATCGTCTCGGTCGCCACGGGCGGAAGGTGCCCGGGCGGCGTCGAGTATGAAGTCCATGAGATCCTTTGATGCGTCCCGGCTCACCCGAAAACCCGACACGTCTGGGCGGCTCGATGAAAGCGATCCGACGATGTCTGCTGAAGATATTGGACTGGCATCACGGAGCAAAAAGACGCGACCGCCTGGACCTCCTCGATCTGACCGACAAAGAACTGCGGGAACTCGGCTTCCGGCGCAGCGACTTCGATGGCCAGGCCTATCCCATGCCTGCCGAAGCCCCGGCTATTTCGCGCGCAGCTGCGCGTCGTAGGCGCGATCCAGATTGTCCATCATGCTCTGCAGCGCCTTGTCGACATCGAAGGCGGTCGGCCTGATCTGAAGCTGCAGGGCGGCACGGCGTAGCAGTACGGCAACATCATGGGCAGACAGTTCGGCGAGATTGTCCGCCGCCCGCCCGAGTTCCTCGATCAACCACTCGTCGCTGTCCGATGGTACGCCCATGCTTCCCCGCGGAGCGCTGCCTGACCGTTCTTCCTTACCACGATCGCGTGGAGGAAGAAATCACTCGGTATTGTCGCACGGAGAGACACTATCTCCCAGGGTCCCGCTAGCCGTTCGGCTGGTACATACTTATTGCCTTGAGCGCACGATCTCCCGATGGCTACGATGCAGGGATCATCTGGAGAATTGGGATGCGCCAGGCCGGGCTGACATTCGACAACGTGATCAAATGCAATGTCTTCCTGACGGACATGGCCAATTTTGCTGCCATGAACGAAGCCTATTCACTGCGCTTTGCTTCCCCCTATCCCGCGAGAACAACAATCGGCGTGGCAGCACTTCCTGCGAATGCGGCGGTGGAAATCGAAATGATCGCCCAGGCGGAATGACTGGAACGCTCCGCTTGGCCAGCAGCTAGCCGGTATTACGGACCTCGCGAGCTGTATTGCAGGATCGCTGCGACGCTGCGGCATGGCAACTGCGTTTGATGCCGGAGCCGTGACAATGGCAGAGCGGCCCAGGCCCCCAGGCGGCGCACACCTCCCAAATGGGGGTGGTCAACACGGCCAAAAACAGCCAGGATTATCCGAGGGCTAATTGCAGCGAAGGGGCGCTGCGCAATGAGGGCTGTTGCCGACTACGATGAGGCGCGCGTTGCTGCCATCGCGCGCGATGTTTCCGAGGCGATCGACCGGGCGGCTTTCGATTCCGGCGACTGGAACGATGTTCCTGCTGCCTTGGCACGCGCCTTTCCCGGCTCGTTCGGCGGTTTCTGGAACAACAACCCGTATCGGGAAGAACTCAACTTCCTGGCGGCGCACAACATCGCTCCCGAGTTCCTCAAATCCTACGAAGAGCATTTCGCCTTCATCAACCCGTGGACGGCCTTTTGGGAGCCGATCCCGAATGGCACGGTGGCCGCATCGGAAGTCGTCGCGCCCGCCCGCACATTCGACCGCACCGAATTCTACAACGACTGGCTGAAGCCGCAGAAGGATGTCGAAGCCGCGACCGGGCTGAAACTTGTCGGCGGCCGTGGCGAGGTCGTGACCTTCCTGTTGCACTATCCGCTGGACAAATCGGACCGCTACGAAACCGCAGCCGTCGAGGTGCTGAAACGCGTCAAAAACAGCGTGGACCGATCGATCACATTGGCCAGGCTGCTGAGAAATCGCTCCGAACTGGCCGTATCGGGCGCGGCGTTGCTGGAAAGGCCGCACTGCGCAGCATTTGTCACGGACAGCGCCCGCGCCGTGCGCGATGCCAATGCGCAGGCGACCCAGTTGTTCTCGAAGGGCAGTCCCGTCTTTGTGCGCCGGGGACGCGTGTTGCTGTCCGATAATGATGCCGACACCCGCTTCGGGCAGCTTCTGCGCAATATGGGGAATGCGGTCGACAGGGAGCGCTCGATCCTTGCCTTTCGCGGCGATTCCGGCAGTGCCTGGGAAGTGATCCTGGCGCCCCTGCAAGCCAGCGTCGGGACACCCGGAATCCTGACGCTCGTGCCACCGCAGACGCTGGTACTGGTTCTGGTGACGGAACTGAAGCCTATGGCGGATGATGTTCCGGATCTTTCAAACTTGGCACCGTTGTTTGGACTGACAAAGTCCGAGATCGTCTTTTGCCGAAAACTGCTGGCGGGAGAAAGCGTGACCGAGATCGCCGACAGCCTGAAGCTTTCGGTCGAGACGGCCCGGACGAGGATGAAGGCGATCCTGCACAAGACGGAATCCCCACGCCAAAGCCATCTGATGCTTCTGCTGTCACGGCTTAGCTAGCGCTTTTTCGCTTTGATCCGAAGCACTGAAACACTTTAACCCTTTGTTTTTACATGATTCCGGACGGAAAGCCGCTACGCGCGTTTCCCGGAAAATTGTCGAATATCCAGGCAGGCCCGCTCCCAGATGGGAGTTGCTGGCAGCGGCGGACAATCGTTGAAATGCCTGATGTCCAGCAACGGGGGGACCGATGCTTTTCAGGCAATTTTTCCGGGTGGCCGCATGTCTGGCCGCGATGAGCGGGGCAGCGCTTGGCGGCAACATGGAGGACTACAAAAATGTCCCGACATACCGCATGGCATCGCCGCACGAATGCGACGCCGACGATGTCGGCAGGGTGCAGGTCTCCTGCAAATACATCGAGGTCGGTTCCATCGATGGCTATTCCAGCCTGCGCGTCAGCGACGATCCGCGCTGGCCGAAGCTGGAAAAGTACAGGCTTGGCGGCACGCGCCTGAAGTTCGCCGGCATCGCCTGCGCCAGGGCGGACAGGGAGGAAAATGCGAGAAAGATCGCGTTGGGACGCGCCGCAACGCTGGCAAAACGTCTCATCGAGGACTTCGAAGAAACCACCTTCACCGGACAGCTGAGCGAGCTTGGCTTCAACAAATATGATGACGGCTGGAAGTGCACGAAAACCGACAACACATCCGGCAGCGACGCACCGGTGGCTGCTTCTGAGAGCGAACCGGACAGCTCCTCGACGCAGCAGCAGACTCTCGCCGACCAACAAGCCGCGGCCCGGGAAAGAGCGCAAGCAGAGCAAGCAGCCTGGCGAAGGCGGACGGCCACATTCATCATCACCAACAATGACCGATACACTCTCGGGCTCGGCTTCTTTTCCCGATCGCGCAACGCTGGCTGGCCGGGCGGCAATAAGCAGTATGTGCTTTCAGGCACGGAAACCTACAATCTGACATGCCAGCCGGGTGAGAAGATCTGCTTTGGCGCGTGGCGGAACCACCAGACCAAATATTGGGGATCCGGCCGCGGCGGCAGGGAAGCCTGCACCGGCTGCTGCATAAAATGCGGTGGAACGTTCCGCACGGCGCTGGGCGACGGCGGCGCGGATTCCTACCCGCAAACCAGCTCTTCACCGGACCAGGCACTTGAAACCGCTGTCAACGTGATCGGCCTGGGCGCCGTCATTCTCCAGGGTTTGAACGACGGCGGGGGTGGGACGACCTACGCGCCTGCGCCACGCGCAAGAGCCCAGAGGCAGAGCGGCATCAGCGGCAACTGACCGTGGAATGAAAAGGCGGCAAGGAGGAAAAATGCCGGAGCGTTACTGGAACAAGGTACTGAGACTGCTTGGCGGAATGGCGGTTCTTGCCGGAATGACCATCCTTCCCGCTACGGCCGAGACTCTGCCGACGATGAAAGACATGATCGCGGATGCCCAGGCATCGAATGTGCGCAGCGCCGTGAACGCCTCATCGCACACGCTGAACTGGGTGAACGTCAGGCTGAAGGAAGAGGGAAAGCCGCAGCTGTTCTGCAGGCCCGCCTCGACGGGATTGTCGGTCGACGAACAGATCGCGATCCTGACCAAGTGGGTGGAGGCACGACCCAAGGTACAGGCCGAGGAAGTGCCTACATTCCCGAAGCATCTGCTCGACGCGATGGTGGCCAAATTTCCCTGTTAGAGCGTTTCCGCTTTTCCCCGAAACACAGTACACGACGCTAGCGCCAATACCGTTCATTTAAGGCTTTACCCGTCTTACCGCAGGGGTGTCCCCGATACAGGGCAAGGCGGCGCTTCGTCGTCGCCTCGCTCGCGGTGCGTCCTTCGAGGCTCGCCCGATCGGGGTCGCGTTTGCTTTCCAGCCGCCTGCGGGCTCGCACCTCAGGATGAGGACCGTTGTACAACCGCGCTCAGGTTCTGAAGCGTCCGGAAATTCAAGTGCAGAAGAAGGCTGAAGCGGCACAACGGTCCTCATCCTGAGGTGTGAGCCCGCAGAACGTTGGAACCATGGCAACAAAGTCGGCTGGGCGAACCTCGAAGGACGCACCAAATCGATGCAGCCTACCTATTCTCAACCAGATAGCGTTGTGTAGCATGATGGAACCGCGGAAACGCTCCAGCTCTTTGCTTTTACGCAATTCGGGACGCAAAACCGCTGCGCACTTTTGTTGGATTTGTTCCCGCCAGAGAAGCAATCCGGGGCTATCGAGGTCCCAGATAGCTTGCCAGCTCGGCCCGGAATGCATCCAGGCTCCAGCGTCCGGCGCCGGCCGTGACGAGATACATGCAGACGACGCTTGCCAACGTGAAGCCGGTTGCCTCCGTCGTCGGCCATGAGAGATCCGGCTGATACCAATAAGGATACATGACGACAAAATTGACCGCGAGGATGAACGCCGCGACGCGCGTGAACAGACCGACCAGGATCAACGCGCCTGCAAAAATCTGTACCCAGCGCGAAGCCCAGTAGATCAGGAATGCCGGGTGATCCGTGGTGACTGGCGGCTGCACCAGGGTGGGGATGCTGCAGTACAGATAGGTGAGGCCGCAGACAATCCGCATGAGGCCCAGCATATGCTGGGAATACTGCTCAGGTTTCACGCCACGCCTCCCCTACCCTTGATGGCGACGGATCCGAGATCGCGCAGACGGCATCAATGATCCGCATAGAAGGCCTGTCCTACAAGAAGCGGCATCCGCCCGACAGACCCGTCGCCAGCTATTTTCCTTTGCCAGGCACCGACCGCAATGATCGTTCGACACGGCCTGTCCGGCTTCCTGCCGTTTGCGGCGATATCTTCGGCGTGTCGAAATACGTCATTTGCCGTATTCTTGAAGCCTCCCTGTCCTGCTACCCGCAGAAGCGGCAAGCATGGGCGGTCACATGGAACCTCTGGAACCTAGCCATGGCAAGGTCGAGCGGGAACGGCGCGGCCTCGTCGACCTCAGACATGTGCAGTCGTTTCGGGCCGGACAGGCCGTGCCCGAATGGCTGCTGTTCCTCGAACCGAAAAGCCCGTCGGCAAACCGCGGCACGTTCTGCTTTGCCGCCGATGCCGATCTCTATGAGAAGCAAGGCAGATACTGGCTGCTGCCTGCCGATCCGCTGACCATGCAGTTCCTGTTCGCGATGATCGGAACGCAGAACTGCACGTTGATCGCCGGCAGCCAGCAGACTTCCTGGCCAGCCCAGATCATGACCGCCCGTTCCGCCGACGGTAAGACAGACCAGGCCTGAGACCCTTCCGCCGCGCAGCATGGCCAAGTGCAGCATCGCCCCCAGATGGGGCGTGCAATCGCGTCTCATCTCCGGCAATCCTTGAGCGGGATTTCGGGGAGATCATGATGCGACTGCTTGCGGGCATGACATTCATCGGCGCGGCGGTGCTCGGCACAGCGGATGCGCATGCCGTCGACATTTCCGGCATATGGATGGGATCGATCCAATGTTCCTATGGCAGGGGCAGCCTGAACATCACGGTCGGCCGGGACGGCAGCATCTCCGGCGGCGTCACCAACGGAACGATCACCTCGGGATCGGCCAGGGGACGGTCGGTGCGGTTCAGCACGACCAACGCCTTTGGCAATGTCAGCAACTTCACCGGCACGATCGTCGGTGACGACATGACAGGAACCTACCGCCAGAGTGCGACATCGGAAACCTGCAGCTGGGACGCCAGCCTGCGAACCGGCATCCGCACCAGCCAGTCGTCAAACCCCGGCAAGGACCCGGAGCCGGATTATTCCAGGCTCGATGCGAAGAAGAAGCGCGCGGCGCGGGAGAAGGATGCGCAATCGTTCCTGACAGCGGGCGCGGCGGCCGCGCAATATTGCACCTACGCCGACCAGATGACCGCGGCCGGGCGGTTTTCGCAGGCCGCCGAGGCGTTCCGGCTGATGGGAGATTCGGTGCGCGGCGCCAAGGCCGACAGGCTGGCGAAGGCAGCGTCCGCCAGAGCCGATGTGTGCCAGCGCAAGCAGAGGGCCGCCCGCGCGGCACCGGGCAAGAAGTCTCAGGAGATTGCGAAGGCTAGGTCGAAGGACACGGCAAAGGCCTGCGAGGATTTGGCGGACTACCAGAAGAAGCTGGAAAAGGCAGGCCAACTGGAGCTGTCGCTCAAGGTCAGGCTGCAGGCCAAACTGAAGTTGAAATGCCGATAGCCGGGCATTTCCGCTTTTCTCCGAATCCACGGTGGTCGACGCCAGCTGGCTCCACTTAACCAGCGTTCCGGCATGGATCCCCGACCAGTCGCTTCGCTCTCTGCGAGGTCGAGGATGACGAGGGGATGGATGCCTCGTCTAATCTCCAAAGTCGGCAATGCCGCCGGCGCGGACGCGACCCTGGCAGGCGAACCAATCCAGCAACTGGATGCTGTTGCGTGTGCCGACCAGACTGTTTGCGGGACGATCAGTTCACCCGGTTCGGGCACAGCGCCTTGAACTGGCCGAGCGCGACGTCGTAACCCGATGCGCTGGAGCCATCCAGCGGCTCTTTCCCATCTGCCTCGACCAACAGGAATTCCGTGCTTGAGCCCGCGGCATCATAATCCGGGTTCTTGCCCTGGAAGCGATAGCCTTGTCCGTAGAAGGTCTGGAACTCACCGGTCTCGCAATTGGCCGAGATTTCCGGCTGCAGCTCCGTCTTCATGGTCTCGGAGACGCATTTGCGCGTGACCTTCTGGACGTATTCGCGGCAGTAGGCCATGGCGTTCGCCTTGGTGAGTTTGGCGGTGATCCTGGCGTCAGCGGAGTCGATGTTCGACTTGTCGGTCACCGTCACCTCCTCGCCGGCGCGTGAGCCGTAGAAAATCGTTTCGGCGTGGGCGGCGGCACTCAGGGCGAGCAGCAGCCCGATCGTGGTGATAATACGCATCTGTATTCCTTTCCCGTCGCGCCTGATAACGCCGCGACGCCCCTTTCGCCCCCCTTTCCTGCAGACGTTGCCGTGCCCTCTCCCAGCTCGACCTGCCGCAATTCGTGTTCTCCTCCGCTGGGGCTTTTTTGGGGCACCCTGCCCGGCATCGCCGTGTGGCCCAAACGATTTGCCGAAGGCAGAAAACTGCGCCTTGTGCCTTTATTCGAAGATCACATAGGCCTTGCGGACTGTCTCGACGATGTTCCATTCGCCTTCCGTGTTGGCGGCGAAATAGATCGCGTCGCCGGCACGGAACGCGATCGGCTCGCCGCCGTCCGGGGTGAAGCTGCCCTCACCCGAGATGAAACAGCTGTACTCCGCTTGGTGAACCTGGCGGCGGAAGCGGCCCGGCGTGCATTCCCAGAAACCGGTGGAGCCGACAGGTATATCCTGATCGGCTGCTGTCCTGACAAGAGCGGCCGGCTCGCTCGTCGGCATGCTTACCGCCACGGGCGGACCGAACGCGCTGTCGGCACGGATCAGAGTTGGGGACACGATGGGGTTCTCCAGTTTCAGAGAAGGTTCAGACAAGCCGATAGAGCTTGCCTGAGTATTACGCGATCACCAACACAATGGCGATCATACGCAAGCTGTTTCGTGCCCTGATCCAGTCGCCGAAGAATAGGCCAAGGATATCCAGCAGAACGCCAACAAGATCGACCATGGAATAGATCTGGGTGTTGACCCGCTGATTTCCAACGGCCGGTTGAAGTCCTTTCGCGCAGGCGCCATCTTGGAGAGATCAGGTTAAGTCCGAGGGGCAATTGGACGGGCCATAGAGATCATTTTCTCAAGCGATAGCTGCATTGCGCGTGCCTCATCCGGGTTCGTGCCAATAGTCATTGGCCTTTTGGTAATGCTCGGCATCTTCCACATGTTGACGCGCAGCCGGGATGTCGGAGCGGATGCCAAGGTCCAATCGGCCGGGGTCAAAATGGACAAGGCCGCCGCCTTGGCGTTGAACGGACTGGCGGGGCTCTTCATCCTGGTCTTCGCGGCCTCCATAGCACTCACGCAGACAAACAAATCCCTGGTGGTCGATGGACAGCGAATTGAAGTGAACGGATGCGCAAGTGCGCGCCCGTTCCTATCTGTGTTCGACAAGAGCCAGATGACGGCCGCGCATCGCATAGAACGTGGTCGGCATGCGATCTACCATGTGCTTATCCTGAAGCAGAAAGGTCAGCGGACCGTCGATATTCGGCTTGGGGACAACGCGACAGACGAAAAGCTGACGCCGGTCTTCCCGAAGGCCATGCAAGACTATGCTGAGGCGTTGCGGCGCGAAGGCCGTCCCGTTGCATTCGACGTTCCCTAGCATGCCTATCCCCGAGCCTTCTTGCCGCTACGCTCGTGTACCGTCGCGATCCAGCTTTTGAGTACACGGCAAGGACGTTCAGGTCGTCAAAGCCAAGCAGCAAGTGGGTGCCTAATCCTTCGCCCGGTATGCCTCGGGAATGGTGTAGACCTCGTCGGCGCGGCCGTAGCCGCCGTCCGGTACTTCCTCGATCAGCACCATGGTGTGCGGGCGCGCGGCCTCGCTGAAATAGTCGACGAACAGGGTGGTGATGCGATGGACGATCTCTTTCTTCTGGGCTTTTGAGAGGGCTGCCTGCGGCACCTTAATGTTGGCGAAGGGCATGATGGGTTCTCCTTGGTAGATTTGAGCCGCGGCGGGCGGCGCGGGGTCGTCTTTGGTTAAATGGCGGTTCGACCCCCACTCCATCTCGCCCTACGGTCTCGCCACCTCTCCCCCGCTCGACGGGGGAGGAAAGGGCGCCAGGCTGTCCACCGCTCATCATGTCTGTTCTGGTAGGACAGGGCGTAGGCAAGCATTCTTCCTCTCCCCGTCGAACGGCTACGGGACGCACACATCTTTTGGTGCGTCCTTCGAGGCTCGCCCGGTTGAGTTTGCGCCCTATTTTCCAATGTGTTGCGGGCTCGCGCCTCAGGATGAGGACCGTTGTAAAGCTCGGCCCAAATTCAAAGACGTCTTCTCGTTTCGAAGCGGCGCGACCGTCCTCATCCTGAGGCGCGAGCCCGCACAACACTGGAAAGATGGCGAAACCCGAAGCGGTCGAGCCTCGAAGGACGCACCAAAAGCAGTCCACAAAAGATGTGTGCATCCCGTAGCGTCGAACGGGGGGAGAGGTGGTGAGCTCAGCGGCGGCGAAGCCGCCGTTGGCGAGACGGAGTGAGGGTCGACCCATTCCTCCTCGGGGGTAAAGAACGCCCTCAGATGACGCCGCCATTGACGCGGATGACTTGGCCGTTGACCCAGCCGCTTTCGGGTGAAGCGAGGAAGGCGACGACGCGGGCGATATCTTCCGGCTGGCCGAGCCGCTTGAACGGGTTCATGGCTGATATGGCACGGACCTGATCCTCGCTCTTGCCCTGAAGGAAGAACCGCGTTTCGACCGGGCCGGGCGCCACTGCATTGACGGTGATGCCGCGCGGGCCGAGTTCCTTGGCCAGGACATGCGTCATGGCCTCCACCGCTGCCTTGGTGGCGGCATAGACGCCGTAGCCCGGCTGGTAGAGCCCGACGACGCTGGACGAGAAGGAAATGATGCGGCCGCCATCGCGCAGCCGCCGCGCCGCCTCGCGCATGCCGCGGAAGACGCCGCCGAGGTTGAGCGCGACCTGACTGTCGAAATCGGCATCCTCGACCTCGGCGAGCGCACCGAGCTTCATGGTGCCGGCGTTGTTGACGAGAACGTCGACGCCGCCGAATGCCTGTTCGGCAACATCGAACAGCGACGCGACGCCTGAAGCCTCGCCTATATCGGCCTGGACGGCGACGGCGCGGCCGCCTTCCCGCTCGATGGCGGCGACGACCTGTTCGGCCTCCTCGCGGCCACGCGCATAGTTGACGACAATGGCGAAACCATCGCGGGCAAGCTGTTGCGCCATGGCGGCGCCGATGCCCCTCGATGCGCCGGTGACGATGGCGACACGTTGCTCAAGCATGATCCGATCTCCTGTTGTGGCACGGAGATAGCGATCAGAACGTTCGGGATAATCACCCTACTCCCGCCATCACTATTCGGTTATCCTGAACAATCTCGAACCGAATAACGAGGTCACGACGCTGAATGGATCGCCTCGAGCAGATGCGCCTGTTCGTGCAGGTGGTGGAACGGCGCAGCTTCACGGCGGCCGCGGCCGACCTTGCCATGCCGCGCTCTACCGCCACGGAAGCGCTGAAGAGCCTGGAGGCCAATCTCGGCGCGCGCCTGCTGGAGCGGACGACGCGGCATGTGGCGCCGACGCCGGACGGCGAGGATTATTACCGGCGCTGCCTGGACATCATCGCCCAGCTCGACGAAGCCGAAAGCGAGCTGCGCGGCGGCCAGCCGCGCGGCCAGTTGCGGGTGGACGCGCCGGGCCTTTTGACCCACACGTTCCTGCTGCCGCGCTTGGCCGAATTCCTGGCGCGCTATCCGCTGATCGACCTGCATCTTGGGCAAGGCGACCGGCTGGTCGACCTGGTGCGGGAAGGCATCCATTGCGCGATCCGCGCCGGCGAGCCGGCGAGCAGCGGCATGATCCTGCGGCGGCTGGGCACGATCGAGGAGATCACGGCGGCGAGCCCGGCCTATCTGGCGCGGCACGGCACGCCGCAAAACCCGGACGATCTCGACGGGCACCGGATGGCGGGCTTCGTGTCGTCACGCACCGGCGAGGTGATGCCGCTGGAGTTCACGGTCGACGGCGGCGTGCGCAAGATCGTGCTGCCGAGCCGCGTGACCAGCAACAATTCCGACACGGCGGCCGGCCTGGCGCGGCTGGGCCTCGGGCTGATCCAGGCGCCGCGCTATCGTTTCACGCAGGACCTGACCAGCGGCGCGCTGGTGGAAATCCTGGCGGCCACGCCACCGCCACCGACGCCGCTGTCGGCGCTCTATCCGCAGAACCGCCAGGTCGCGCCACGCCTGCGCGTGTTCCTGGACTGGGTGGCGGAGGTGTTCCGGCAGGCGAAGCTTTAGACCGTTGATGCGGTAAGCCGGCAATATCGCCGTGGGTGCTTCCCAAAGACTCTCGAGATCAACGCGGGGGCCAGGGATCGTAGTTTCTTTTGTCGATCAGGTCGTAGGTGACGATGCCACGCTGCCGGGACCATTGCGAAGCCGTGGTTTCCGCCTCGGCCATGGCAGCTTCGGTGCGGTCCAGGTTGCGGGCAACAATCCAGCCCGAGCCCTCTGTCTCCTGTCCGGAAGCGTCGAAGACAGTGACCTTGTAAAGCATCTGCTCACCGGCGCGCAGGATCTCAAGTTCAAGAGACAGGGATTCGGCCACTCGTTCCCCCGAAGCTGTAACGCGATGCGCAAGAACAAATAGTTCAATTCACCAACGCAGTCGCGAGGATTCCCGATGCGACAGGCCATAGTTGCGCGCGGTCAAAAATTCACCGGATTGTCGGCCGCAAATCCCGTCCGGATTGGAGGATGCGCATGCGATTTCCCGGCTGGATGTTCACTTTTGTCGTTGTGCTGTTCACGCATGGCGTGGCCACAGCAGACCCATGGCCAACCGCCGACCCGAAGACCAGCGGCTGGTCCATGCAAGAACTTCAGGCCGTGGAAGGGGTTTCCAAGGCGCTGAAGCCGGCGGCGTTCCTGATCGTGCAGGACGGCAAGCAGATCGCGAGCTGGGGTGACGTGACCGCGAAGACCAATGTGGCCTCGGTGCGCAAGAGCCTGCTCAGCGCGCTTTACGGCATCGCGGTTTCGCAAGGGCGCATCGACCTGTCGAAAAGCCTGGCCAGCCTCGGCATCGACGACAAGGCGCCCGGCCTGACGGACCTTGAGAAGACAGCGACGGTGCGCGACCTTCTGACGGCACGCTCGGGCATCTACCACCCGGCCGCGCATGAAACCAGGGACATCAAGCGCAAACGCCCGGAGCGCGGCAGCCATGCGCCGGGCTCCTTCTGGTTCTACAATAACTGGGATTTCAACGCGCTGGGCACGATCTACCGCAAGCTGACCGGCGAGGACATTTTCCTGAGCTTCGAGACACGGATCGCCCGGCCGATCGGGATGGAAGACTATGTGCCGGGCGACGGCCGCTATGCGACCGAGGCGGCCTCCGAGCATCCGGCCTATCCATTCCGCCTCAGCGCGCGTGACGCCGCCCGCTTCGGCCAGCTCTACCTCAACGGCGGCGCATGGGCCGGCAAGCAGATCGTGCCAGCGGCCTGGGTGAAAGACTCCACAACGCCTTACTCGTGGACGAAGCGCGGGCGACAGGGCTACGGCTATATGTGGTGGGTGCTGCCGCCCGAGGAATGGGGGCCGGGCGCAGCCTATGCCGCCGGCTTCGGCGGGCAGGTGATTGCCTATGTGCCGGCCAGGAAGCTGGTGGTGGTGCAGATGGTGGACCTGAAGCAGACACCGAAAGGCATCAAGACCAGCGATTTCATCAAGCTGCTGAAGCAGATCGCGGCAGCGGCGCCGTAGTCAACCTCCTCCTCTCATCCAGGGCCTGGTTCCGGAAGGGATCCCCGACCAGTTCGCTTCGCTCCCTGCGAGGTCGAGGATGACGGGCTTCTTTTGCTGCCGACGCTCATTGAACGCCACGATCACCAGCTGGATCGATAGGCTGTAGAACGCAGCCACATCACGATGCCGGCCAGGGCGCGCCGCCATCGGGCTCGCGATGTTCGGGCATCTGTTTCAGCTGGTCCTCGGTGAAGGCGGTGACGGCGTGAACCTCGCCGTCTTCATCGCGCATGAAGTCGAGCTGGCTGGCGCGCAGCGCCACCGGCTTGGTGCCGATGCCGAGGAAGCCGCCGACATCGACGATGATCTCGCTTTCGCGGCCGGCACCGTGGACATGGGCGATGGAGCCGAGATTGTCGTCATTGGGGCCATAGACAGTGGCCCCCGCCAAGGTGGCGGAGTTGAGTTCGGCTGCGGTGAGACGGACGTGGTTGGTGTGGTCCATGGTTGTCTCCTGTGCTTGAGGCATGGACAACCCCAACCGTTCAACAGACGGCCCGTTCCGAAAAATGTGCCGGCGGCGCGGGATAGCTCAGGACTTCGCCCTGACGGCCCGCCACAGGCCGAACAGGAAGATCGCCGCGCCGATGACGAAGGTGGGCACGAAAAGCTGCAAGGCCTCCCCATCGTGCCATTTCAGCGAAAAGCCGGTGCAGCCGGTCGGGCTCATGCCGCAGGCGAAGGCATTGAGCAGGTACCAGCCGGCGAAGGTGGCGCCGAAGATGACCGCGCCGATGACCATGAGGATGATTGCGGATTTCATGCCCGCTGATAGCGGTGGGTAAGGTGCGGGGCAATGCGGGTGGGCGGGTGGGATAAATCTTCAACCATCGGCGCCGCCCTCATCGTCCTGCCGGGCACTTCTCCCCGTGAACGGGGAGAAGGAGGCCTCCCGCAACGGCGGCGCCTATCCTGCGGCGGTAATTGGCGAAAGCCTTGTCGAGAGCGTCCCTCGCCCCGTTTACGGGGAGAGGATGCCGGCAGGCAGGTGAGGGGCGGCGCCGACATTGATGTTGACGGCGCCAATGGCGGTGGTTTCTAGTCGCGGCAACTCACAGCGAGGTGGCGTGTGGAAAAGATCATCCTGGACTGCGACCCCGGGCACGACGACGCCATCGCCATCCTTTTGGCGGCAGGCAATCCAAACATCGACCTGCTCGGCATCACCACCGTGTCGGGCAACCACAATGTCGAAAACACCACGCGCAACGCGCTTTCCGTGTGCACCGCCTATGGCATCAAGGTGCCGGTGGCGAAGGGATCGCCCGGCCCGATGCTGAGCGAGCAGGTGCTGGCGATCGAGATCCATGGTGAGACCGGGCTGGACGGGCCGGTGCTGCCGCCGGCCTCGTTCGAGCTCGACAGGCGACATGGCGTGGATTTCATCATCGACACGGTGATGGCGCATGAGCCCAAAACGGTGACGCTGGTGCCGGTCGGCCCCTACACCAATATCGGGCTCGCCGCCCGCAAGGAGCCGCGCATCATCGAACGGGTGAAGCGCGTGGTGGCGATGGGCGGCAGCTATACGCGCGGCAACATCACGCCCGCGGCCGAGTTCAACATCTATGGCGATCCGGAAGCCGCCGACGTGGTGTTCCGCGCCAACTGGGACGTGACCATGGTGGGGCTGGACCTGACCCACCAGGCGCTGGCGACGCCTGAGCTGCAGGACAGGGTGCGCGCCGTCGGCGGGCCGATCAGCCAGTTCATCCTCGACATCTGGGAATTCATCGCGACGACGCATGGCGGCCTGCTGCAGATCGACTATCCCGCCGTGCATGACGCCTGCTGCGTGGCGGCCATGATCGACCCGACCGTGTTCACCACCGAGAAAGCCGATATCCGCGTCGAGATCGCCGGCCGGTGGACCAAGGGCATGACCGTGTGCAACTTCGAGAAAATGGGCGGCATGCACCATTTCGGCGGCACGGCCAGCGAGCAGGTGAACTTCCGCCACAGCGTGGCGATGCAGCTCGACCACACCAAATTCTGCAACCTGATCGTCGACGCACTGGAGCGGCTGACGGCGCGGAAGGCGTGAGCGGCCGAGTTCAGAGTTCCTGGGCCAGTCCGATAAGCAGCCCTTCGGGGCCGCGGATGTAGCAGAGCCGGTAGACGTCCTGGTAGTCGACGACCTCGCCTTCGAGCTGGGCGCCGTGTTTGCGCAGTCTTTCCAGAGTGTCGTTGATGTCGTCGACGGTGAACATGACGCGGAGATAGCCGAGCGCGTTGACCGGGGCGGTGCGGTGATCGGCGATGACGGCCGGCCGGATGAAGCGGGAGAGCTCGAGCCGGCTGTGGCCATCCGGCGTGCGCATCATGGCGATCTCGACATGCTGTTCGCCCAGCCCGGTGACACGCCCGGCCCATTCGCCCTCGATCGTTGCCTGCCCTTCGAGCTCAAGGCCGAGCTCGCGAAAGAAGTCGACAGCCGCCGTCAGGTCTTCGACGACGATGCCGACATTGTCCATCCGCTTGAGCGCCATGTTCCAGCCTCCAGGGTTTTCTCGGGAGTACAGACGATAAGACCGCCTGCCGATGGTCAAGAGCGCAGGCACCTTTTCGTCGTCACGAAATGCGCCGGCGTGTTCGTGAAGGCCGCTCAATCCGGCAGCATGTAGTCCGCGACGCTGTAGCTGTGGCTGGCCTGGTAGGCGTTGCGGCCGCGGTTCATGTGCGTGAGGTTGAAGGTGCGAATGGCGCGCAACGCGCGGGGATTGGCCATGAATTGGCGGATCGAGGCTGTGCCGCGCAGCTTGACGATGAACATGTCAGGGCCGCTCGGAAAGAACCAGCTGACGTCTTCCGGCGTTGCGACGCTCTGTTCGAGAAAGGCTTCATCCAGTTGGTTGGGCGTGGCCGAGCCATCGGTGGTGAAATCCGACAGATGCAGGATGAAGCGGGCGCGGACATCCTCGCCGTCGGCATAGAGGGTGAACAGCTCCATCCAGCTGGCATTGACGCGGACGAGCGGCTTGTCCGAAGTCGACGGCAGACAGGACACCGACCAGTAGAAACGCTCGGTCCGGCGCGGGATCGGAATGCAGGCCGGACCGTAGAGCTTGAGGAGCGCCAGCACTTCCCTTCCCTGCGGGCGACGCAGCAGCTTCTCGAAACGCGCGGCGTATTTGAAGCGGTGTTCGAGGGATTCGGAGCGCTCGGCGGTGTCGGGCAGATCGGTCTTGCCGTCGAGCCACTCTTGCTGCTGGTCGGGGCTGAGGAATTGGCGGACGCCGGTGGGGCGAGAGGTCTTAGCCATTCAGATATCCTGCGACATGCGTGTGCCCGCTATTCTAACACCAATCCATGGAATGACCGGAATTGGGGCCGAGAGCGGACTGTCCGGTTGTGGGGATCGCCCGCCGGTAAGCTGCCATTCTGCAGTCGACCCCATCCCGGACGCTGACCTGTTCATCATGGCGACCTAAAATAAGATGCCGATAGGCACCTGAGTGACCTACTAAGCGGTCAGGCGACCTCAACCCGTTCCTTCGTTGCGAGGTTGTCAGCAACCTCAGCAGCTTGCCCATCTGGTAGGACAACTCTGAAACCGCCATTGCAGAATTCATCGTGATTTGCGAGTGCGTTTAGAAGCACCGGGCGCCAGTGGTTGCGATAGAACGCATGGGTTTACTTAGCTGTAGCTCAGCGCCACATCGAAGCGTCAGCGTGGTTTGAAACCCCGACCTCAACGCATCATCCCCATTGGATGGCTTAATACGGCCGCTCTGCACGCGCCGAATTCGTTTGCCCGCCAGTGAGTGTCATGAGCGTGGTTGCCAAATCTCCATCGACGATCAGTCGCGAGATTGCGCCTGAGCGCAGCAATGCCAGGAGCGCCTTGGCTTTTGACATACCAGCCGCCAGCAAAACCACGTCTCGCCCGCATATATCCTTATAGGACACGCTTGGCGTCCGCCGATTGAGTACATTGTCAATGAGGCCACCGTTTACGTCGAAAAATTTTCCCAGCATGTCGGCCACCGCACCGGCATTAATCACCTGATCGATCTCGTTGTCGTGCAGCAGATCGTGGTGGTAGATGAAAGACTGTTTGGAGCAGTCGCCGAAGCTGGCGATGTAGAGATCGGCGGAACGGGCGAGCTTTAAAGCCTGTTGCACCAATTTTTGGCTCATGATGACTTCATAGTCGGCCTCGCTGTCAGCAATGAAGGGAGCTGGCAAGATGTAGGCTTCCCCCTCGCACAGCTGTGCCAGCGAGTGCACGCAGTCGAAAGGATTGGTCCGGGCATTGCGGCTGAGCGATCCCATGAGTGAGACGATCTTGAGATCACTTTTGGAAAGCTTGGGCAGTTCGTCGACCATGGCGGCAATGGTGCGGCCCCACGCAAGTCCAATCGTCACCGGCTCGGCCACGCTCAGCCGTCGTTCCAGGAATGCGGCCGCCGCGATACCCACTGCACGACGTGCATTGGCCTCGTCCACTTCCGTTTCGGCCGAAGCCAGGCCGAGCGCCGGAGTCACGATGCATTCCTTGAGGCCGAATGCGGATTGGATTTGGCCAGCCGTATCCAGAGACTGTGCCGTCTCATGCTGTATGGCGATCTTGACGAGGCCTTTTTCGCGTGCACGCGCCAGCATGCGGTTTATCTTGAAACGCGAGAGCCCGAGTTGGTTGGCGATCTCTTCCTGGTTGCGGTTGCCGACGTAATAGAGCCAAGCCAGGCGCACCAACAGATCTTCTTCATCGTGGGTCATATTCAACTTTCGTGCATCGCTTGCACATTTGTGGTTGACTCGGATCGCTGCGCTCATCTAGCTTCATTTGTGCGATCATTGCAACAAAGTGCAAATTGACTGCCAAGAAAAATAACGTCCTTCAAACGAAGAATGGGGAACCGCCAATGCTTTCGTCCTTGATGCCGCGTGGCCTTGGCCGCGCGCCGTTGTTCGCTGCCACGGCCCTTGCCGTTTCGTTTACGCTCACGCCGGCTAACGCTGAAATGAATTGGAGAGCCGCCGACGGGCAGACCATCAACCTGATGCTGATTTCGCATCCCTTTGTGGAAAGCCTCAAGCCGCTCCTGCCGGAATTCACCGCCAAGACAGGCATCAAGGTGACCTTCGAAGAGCTAGCCGAGCAATCCGGTTTCGAAAAGCTCTTGGCCGATCTCTCCTCCAAGACGGGCACTTACGACGTCTTCATGACGTCACCGCTCAACAACTGGCAATACGCTTCCGCCGGATGGCTGGAGCCGCTCGATCCGCTGATTGCCGATAAGGACAAGACCGTCGCAGACTACAATATCGACGACTTCATTCCGTCCATCCTGTCGGCCGGCCGCTGGGACTTGACCCCGCTCAAAGGCATCGGCGAGGGTTCGCTTTGGACGTTGCCGATCAATTTCGAGTCCTATCAGCTCGCCTACCGTCCGAGCATGCTCAAGAAACTGGGGCTGGAAGTGCCCAAAACCTACGCCGACCTGCTGGCGATGTCCGACAAGCTGGCACTCGACGGCCCCAACGGCAAGACCCACGGCATCATCACCCGCTTCGACCGCTACTGGGATCTGCCCTACCTGACATTCGGCACAATGCTGCAATCTTATGGCGCAGAGATGCTCGACAAGGATGGCAAGCTCCAGATCTGCTCTGACAGGAGCGTCGCCGCGACCACCGACTTCATCACGCTGATCAAGAAGGCATCGCCCGAAGGCGCCGGCGCCTTCACGTGGTACGAGGCCATGCAGGGCTTCGCATCGGGGCAATATGTCTTCTCGCTCAACGAGGCGAACCTGTTTGCCCCGACCTATGAAGATCCCAAGCAATCTGCGATCGCCGACGATGTCGGCTATGCGCCGACGCCACTTGGGCCTGACGGCAAGCGCGCGGCAGCGGCCTGGATCTGGTCGCTGTCGATGAATTCCGCCTCCCAGCACAAGGACGCTGCCTGGCTGTTCATGCAGTGGGTGACCACGAAGGACACGATGATCAAGACGCATCTTGCCGGCAATATGAACCCCGTGCGGCAATCGGCGTGGGATGCACCTGAGGTGGTGAAGCTGATGCAGGGCTGGGGCGAAAAGCCTGGCCAGTACATTGAGGCGGCCAAGACAGAGGCCGAGGTCGCGACCATCCGCTTCCCGCCGCATCCGGAGTTGACGCGCATGCTCGATCGTTGGGCCGAAGCGATCCAGAAGTCCTATTTCGGCCAAGGCGACGTCAAGACCAATCTCTGCGAAGCCCAGGAAGACATCCAGCGCATGCTGGATGAGTGATGGCAAAAGCGGGGGCGCGGGCGAACGTACCGTGCCCCATCTCAGCCCCACAGTGGACCGGACCTCCAATTTTCATCCAAGAAACGATCCATGGCCCGCCAAGCAACGCAATCGGAAAAGAGTTGGATGACCAAGCCAGCGTTCTACGCGCTGCTGGGCCCAGCGCTGGTTTTGCTCCTGTCGACGACCTATCCGTTCCTCAGCGGCATCTACACCAGTCTCACCAACCAGAAGCTCTATACGCCGGCCACGAAATTCGTCGGCCTCGGCAACTACATCAACCTGTTGGAAACGCCACTGTTTTGGACAGGTCTGGCTAACACTTTGACCTACGCGGCGGCCGCGCTCGCCATCCAGCTGCCGCTTGGGCTTGCTTTCGCCATCCTGCTCGACGTGCCGGGAAGACTGCAATCCTTCTTCCGCTCCACCATCGTGCTGCCGCTGCTGGTACCGCCGGTCGTCGCCGGCCTCATCTGGAAGACGATGATGCACCCGCAAAGCGGGGTGCTGAACTGGCTGTTGGCGCAGGTCGGGATCGAGCCGCTGTCCTGGCTCACCAGCCCGCACATGGCCATGGCCTCGATCATTCTGATCGACACCTGGCTCTTCACGCCGCTCGCCACCATCATCCTGCTCGCTGGCCTGCAATCGGTCTCTGGCGAGATCGTCGAGGCCGCACGCATCGATGGCGCCAATGCCTGGCAGGTCATCCGCCATGTCAAGCTGCCGTTACTGGCGCCCTATCTGCTTCTGGTGGCGCTGTTTCGGGTCTCGGACTCGCTGAAGTCGCTTGAAATCATCTATTCCACCACCAAGGGCGGCCCCCTGGATGCCACCCGCACCCTCCACGTCATGGCCTATGAGGAAGCCTACCGCTGGTCGAGCCTGGGCAAGGCTATGACCATCGTCTTCGTGCTGTGGTTGGTCTGCTACGCCATCAGCGGCGTGCTGCTTTCCTTCTGGCAGAAGCAGGAGGCCAAGAGCCATGGCCAATAGAACGTCTCGCGGGCTGCCCGCAAAGCTCGGACTTGCCCTTTGCTATGTCGCCTTCGCTGGCTTCGTGTTGTTCCCGCTTGTCTGGATCTTCTTGATGTCGATCAAGAATTTCGGCGACATCATCGCCTATCCGCCGCGCTTCGTGTTTGCCCCGACACTCTCCAACTACGCCGAGATATTGTTTGGCAGCGAGGCGGAACGTGCAAGTGGTCAGGTTCCGGACCTCATCAAGTTCTTGATGAATTCGGTGATCATTTCGGGTGGTGCCGTGATCCTGTCGGCGCTCATCGGTATTCCAGCCGCCTACGCGCTGGCTAGGCGCCGAGACACGACGTCAGACAAGTTGCGCTTCACTGTCCTGTCGTTTCGCTTCGCACCTGAATTGGTCGTCATTCTGCCGCTCTACGTGATTTACAGCCGTGTCGGTCTCTACGACACCTATGTCGGCATGATCCTGGTGCACCAGCTCATCACGCTGCCGCTGATGATCCTGATCCTGGCCTCGTTCTTCCGCGACATGCCGATCGAGATCGAGGAAGCCGCTCGCGTCGACGGTGCAGGCATCTGGACCATCCTCACCGCGATAGTCGTGCCGATCGCCCGCCCAGGCATCGCCAGTGCAATGATGATCGCTTTCATCTTCAGCTGGAACAATATGATCTTCGGCCTCGTGCTTGCCGGTGGCAACACGCGCCCGGTCACCATGGGCATCCTGCAGGCCATGACCTTCGATCAGATCAAGTGGGGGGTGATGGCCGCCTCGGCAATGGTGTCGGCATTCCCTGGAATGGTCGCCGCCGTCCTCTTCCAGAAACAGATCACCCGCGGACTGACCTTGGGAGCCGTCAAGTGAAGACATTGGAGCTTTTCTCCATAGGGTCGTGGACGATCTTCGACCATCTGCTGCGCATGAAACGTCTGCCGAGCGACGGCGAGACGGTGCCGCTGGACATGCCCATGGAAGAGGTCGAGGCCATCCATTTCGGTGATTGCAGCGCCAACATAGCCGCGGTTGCTGGCGCACTTGGCATGAGGGTGGGTCTCGGCATGGTGGTCGGGAATGACTTTCGTACATCAGGCTATGCCGAACACATGATCGGCAACGGCGTCGATCTCGGTGGCGTCGAAGTGGTCGCCGGCGCACGTTCGGGCCACAGCTTCAACTTCTTCGATGCGGCCAATGGCGGGTTTTGCGTTTCCCATCTCGGCATTGCCGAGAAACAGGACGACTGGCGCGCGCCACTGGCCGAGATCGAGCGGTCCCAAGCCGTCGTCATCAGCGAGATGTTCAGCCAGTATACGCTGGAAGCCATCGAACATGCCCGTCTTGGCGGTGCGCTGACCGCTATCAACGGCATGGTCGCAACAGCCGGTCAATTGGCGCCCCGGTTCCTCGCTGCCACCGATATCCTGTTCCTCAGCCGCGGTGAGGCTGACGAGTTGATGCGCTCGCTGAACATCACCTCACCCACTGAGATCCTCTCGCACGGCCCGCGCCTAGTCGTGGTGACGCGCGGTGGCGAGGGCAGCGCCTGGTACAGCGAAGCTGGCCGTCAGGACATGCCGGCTGTCAAACCGAGCGACTTCGTCGATTCCACGGGGGCGGGCGATTCCTTCGTCGCCGGCACGCTCAAGGGTTTGATCGCCGGCCAATCGCATGAGACCGCCGCCGGCATTGGTGCGACCGTCGCCAGTTTCGTCATCGAGAAGTGGGGCTGCCAGACCAATCTGCCGAACCTGGACCAGGTGGCGGAACGGTTCGAAGCCAATTTTGGAAGGAAGCTTTCGCTATGAGGGTCATCGATGCCCATATGCACTACGGTACTGACAAGAACGTCGCTGCCAATACCTGCGTTCCCTACCTGGTTCGGGGCGAGCCCGACAGTGTGATCCGTCTGCTCGACGAACAGGGTGCCTCGCATGGCGTGCTGTTCCCGCACGACCGTCGACAGACCCCCCCTTGGGACGCCGACTACAACGAAGCCAATGGCGACGTCGGCGTGGCGGCGATGAAGTATCCCGACCGCATCGTCGGCGTTGCCCGCATCGACCCGACCTTTGGGGCGGAACATACCCAAGAACTCATCGACCGGTATGTCGGCGAATGGAATTGCCGTGGCCTCAAGCTCGTCGCTGGTTATGATTTCTACCGCCCCAACGACATGCGCGTGATGGGCCCGCTGCTCGACAAGGCTGAAGAACACAACCTCACCGTGCTCATGCACTCCGGCGATGCCCCGCGTGACCTGCCTTATCTCCAGGCGCAGGCTGCCAAGGCCTACCCGAACGTTACCTTCGTGCTCGCCCATATCGGCATGCACGCTTTCCTGTGGGAGGCGATCCTCGCCTGCCAGGAATACCCCAATATCAATGTCGACATGTCACAGGCCTACCCGTTCGACATCATGACGTTCATCAAGAACGTCTCGGTCGACCGGCTGCAATACGGTTCCGACGTTCCCTACCAGTCCCCACGCGTCGAACAGGAAAAACTGCGTGTCATTGGGCTGAACGACGAGGAACTTGAGAAGGTGTTCTGGAAGAACGCGGCCCGCATCTGGCGCATCGGTCAGTAAGCGAAGAATAACAAGGAGATCACAATGACAACCAGCGAGAGTAAGCCGGTGCTGGAGCGCCTGTTCGGTACCAGCAAGCCGATCATCGGCATGGTACACGTGCTGCCCCTGCCCGGCTCGCCTTCTTATCGCAACGGCTCGCTTGGGCGGGTTTACGAGCAGGCGGTGGAGGAAGCGTTGATCCTGGAGGAAGGTGGCGTCGATGGCATCCTTCTGGAGAATGCCGGCGACATTCCCTTCCGCAAGCCTGGCGATATAGACTTCGAGACCATCGGCAGCATGTCGGTCATCGGAGACCGCGTACGCCGCGCAACCAAGCTGCCACTTGGTTTCAACATCGTCGCCAACGCCGCCAAGGCATCGCTGGCCTGCGCCAAGAGCTCGGGTGCGCAATTCGTGCGTGTCAACCAGTGGGCCAATGCCTATGTCGCCAACGAAGGCATCATCGAGGGAGCAGCTTCCCAAGCCATGCGCTACCGCCGCCTGCTTGACGCCGAAGATATCGTTGTGCTGGCAGATGTGCATGTCAAACACGGCAGCCACGCCATCGTCGGCGATCGTGACATCGAGGACCAGGCGCGTGACGTGGAGTTCTTCGGCGCCGAGATCCTGATCGCCACGGGCACGCGCACCGGCCATGCCACCGCGCCTTCCGAGGTCAGGGAGATCCGCGCAGGTTCCGTTGGTCCTATCCTGGTGGGCAGCGGCTTCAGCTCCGAAAATGCAGCCGAACTGCTCTCGGTCGCCGACGGCGCCATCGTTGGCAGTTATGTCAAAGGCAACGGCAAGATGCATGGCGACAAGGTTGTGCTTTCCAAGGTCAAGGCGCTGATGGACACGGTGCGCACGCTGCGCGGTTGAGACCGGCCGTCAAGCGCCCGAAAAACGCGATGAAGAAAGCGAAAAGCCTGGGAGCTCCGGCTGAACACGTTCAGCAAGCACCCAGTGCTGAGCGCCAGCGATCCGGGAGCGAGAGGTTCTAGCATGGCATCCATTCAGTTGCGCGGCGTCGAGAAATCCTTCGGCGCAGCAAACATCATCAAGGGAATAGATCTCGCCATTGCCGACGGCGAGTTCGTCGCCTTGGTCGGCCCTTCCGGCTGCGGGAAGTCGACACTGCTGCGCATCATCTCCGGACTGGAGAGCGCGACGCGTGGCGAAATCCTGCTCGACGGCAGGATCGTCAACGACGACAGTCCGCGAGATCGCAACGTCGCCATGGTGTTCCAGAGTTATGCGCTCTACCCGCATATGACGGTGGCGCAGAATATGGCCTTCAATCTCAAGCTTTCACGCAAGGACAAGCAGGAGATCAGCAGGCGGGTCGAGGAGGCAGCGCGCATGCTCGACCTCGTCGATCTCCTGGAGCGCAGGCCGGGTCAGCTTTCGGGTGGGCAGCGCCAGCGCGTGGCCATGGGCCGTGCCATCGTGCGCAACCCGTCGGTCTTCCTGTTCGATGAACCGCTCAGCAATCTCGATGCCAAGCTGCGCGTGCAGATGCGCGGCGAGATCAAGTTGCTGCATCATCGTGTCAAGACCACCGCCGTCTATGTCACGCACGATCAGATCGAGGCGATGACGCTGGCCGATCGCATCGTCGTCCTCAACCGGGGCGTGATAGAACAGGTCGGCACGCCCCTCGAGCTTTACAACAAGCCCGCGAACTTGTTCGTGGCCGGCTTCATCGGCTCGCCATCAATGAACTTCATTGACGCCAGGCTGAAGGATAGTGCGTCAGGGCAAAAAGCCGAGCTTGCCGACGGTACTCAAATTTTGCTGCCGGCCCGGCCCTTCGCATCGAAAAGCGGCAAGATCACACTCGGAATGCGTCCGGAAAACATCGTGGTGGAGCGCGAGAGCGGAAATATGGCCGGCACCGTGAAAGTCTCCGAACCGACCGGCCCGCAAACCCACCTTGTCGTGGAGGCAGCCGGAACTGACATGCTGGCCATCGTCAGGGCAGACTTTGCGGCTCGCGCAGGGGACGGGCTGCGGCTGAGCTTTTCGCCCAACACGCTCCACGTCTTCGATGCAGAGAGCGGGAGGGTGCTGTAGAACGAGGCGCGACAGTTTGTGAAGCGCTGTCAAAATCGTACCGTTTCTTGGCCAAGTCCGACCATGTGCCAGTGCCCGGTCGGGCTGGTTGAAAAGCCCGGAGCAGAGCGGCGCGAGGTCGTTGACGGCACGGCGCTGTGGGTAAAGTCGAAGGGCAATATCAAGTCCGAAGAGTATACGGACTTCTATCGCGGCGTTTCCGGCCTTTACGCCGAACCTGCCGCAATGATCCATCTCAAGGCTAAAGGATGACACGAGTACAACACTCTCGCCGCTCTGTAGAAGCGCTCGATGTAGTCGAACACATCCGCCCTGGCGTCATCCCTCGTCCTGTAGATCTTGCGGGAGCTGTCCGCTCGGTTTTCAGCGACGAAAAGAAGCTCTCCATCGCGGCATTGTCCCAGACGTTGCCCGACCTGCTCATCGACCATGTGAAGCCGCTATCGGCCATCCGGCGCTGGAACTGATCGCTCGTACATAGGGCGGATTCAAGCGGTCGGAATGATGCCGCGGGCCAGTCCAAACCTCTACGCCTTGGGCGGTGTTCCAAGACCTGTGATCGGCGCAACCGCTACCACCCCATTCGACGCCTTGATGCGGACTTAGTAGACCGTCAGCTTGCGGCAAGCTGCAACGATGGTCTGAGTGGCGGAAATGAGGGCGCAAAGCTGCCGTTCATTGCCATAGGTACAACGTCATCACGGCCAGCAATAAGACACCAATCACATTTATCCTGTTAACGCAGACCGGCTTGCCGCTAGGCCAACCCATCCGGCCGCGCTATTTTCACTGCGAATGATTTGGTGATTTGCTCGACATGAGCGGGGCCTTTGCGCCACCTGCCGGAGCAGCGTCGGTTCTCACCGCCGACAACAAGGGGAAGTTATGCCCCGTTTCATCTTCACTTGAGCCGGCGAATTTTTATTCGCTCGAAACGTAGCGCGAAGGCGATCGTTCGCCTCGCCTCACCATCAACTCCACGTCTTTCCTACTCCTGGAGCACAAACGCCATGGCGCCGCCGACCAAATACTCACCGAAGATGGCGGACCTGATCTGCAACCGGATCGCGGAGGGGCGCAGCCTGCGCTCAATCTGCCACGACAAGGACATGCCCGACAAGGCAACAGTGTTTCGCTGGCTAGCGGCAGATGCAGATTTCGCCAGGCTCTATGCCCATGCCCGCGACGCCCAGGTGGATGCGCTGGTGGACGAGATGATCGACATTGCCGATGACGGCAGCAACGACTGGATGGAGCAGCGCGGCCGCGACGGCGACGTGACCGGCTGGAAGGAGAATGGCGAGGCGCTGAAGCGCTCGGCCTTCCGGGTGAGCACGCGGCAGTGGATCGCCGAAAAGCTGAAGCCGAAGAAATATGGCAACAAGGTTGCGCTCACCGATGCCGATGGAGGGCCACTGACCGTGAATGTGATCCAGCGTGCCGCGCATCAAACTTCCGAATGACTGGGCGCCGCGTGCCTACCAGGAGCCCGCCTGGCAATCGTGGCTGAACGGCTGCAACCGGCAACTTCTGGTGTGGCACCGCCGGGCCGGCAAGGACGACATCAATCTGCGCATGCATTCTGTCGGTGCGTTCAACCGCGTCGGCACCTACTGGCACATGCTGCCGGAATATTCGCAGGCGCGCAAAGCGATCTGGGACGCCGTCAACCCCAACACCGGCAAGCGGCGCATCGACGAGGCTTTCCCCAAGGCGCTGCGCGAGAACACGCGCGAGTCCGACATGTTCATCCGCTTCAAGAACGGATCGACATGGCAGGTGGTGGGCTCCGACAATTTCAACGCGCTGATCGGCACGCCGCCGGTCGGCCTCACCGCCTCGGAATGGGCGCTGGCCAACCCGATGGCCTGGGCCTATCTGGCGCCGATCCTCGCCGAAAACGGTGGGTGGGCCTCGTTCATCTCGACGCCGCGCGGCAACAACCATCTGAAGTCGATGCTGGACCGGTTCCGCAACGACGCGGCCTGGTTCACGCAGGTGCTGACCGCGCGCGACACCGGCGCGATCTCGGACGCGGCGATCGAAGCGCAGCGGGCGGAATATGAGGCGCTGTTCGGCAAGACCGTCGCCGACCTGCTGGTGGAGCAGGAATTCTTCTGCTCGTTTGCCGGCGCCACGGTGGGCGCTTATTGGGGCGCGGAGCTCGCCACCGCCGATGTGCAGGGGCGCATCGGCGTGGTACCTGTCGACTGGAGCCAGCCGGTGCATACGGCCTGGGATCTCGGCAAGGCGGCGAACAACCCGATCTGGTGTTTCCAGGTGATCAACGGGCGGCCGCGCATCGTCGATTTCTACCGGCCGGAAACCGATGACCTGGAAGACTGGTGCCACTGGCTGGATGAACGCGGCTATCACGGCAACGACTATGTGCCGCATGACGCGGTGGTGAAGAACTGGGGCGACAAGCGCACCCGTGTCGAGACGCTTAAAAGCCATGGGCGCAAGCCGAAGATCGTGACGATGGCCAGTGTCGCCGACGGCATCAATGCCGGGCGCGAGACGATCAAACTGGCCGAGTTCCATCTCGGCCCCGACGAGCGCGGGCAGCGCATGCAGCACGGCATCGACGGGCTGAAGATGTACCGCCGCGCGTGGGACGACGACCGGAAGAGTTTCACGGAAAGCCCGGTGAAGGACTGGGCCGAACATATCGGATCGAGCTTCCGCTATCTCGGCTTGGCCTGGCGCGACGTGGCGCCGGCGTTTGTGCCGAAGAGACCGGTGGACGGCCCGACTTATGAAGTCACCGCAACGGGCGTGGTGCGCGCCGACATCGGCGTGAAAGCCGCGGTCGAGGCGATGGTGCGGCGCAAGAAGAGGATGGACGGATGATGCGAGGTTTTGGGTTCGAAGGGGTTGGTGCAGAGATGCCATCTCGTGGTTTGCACCGCTGTGCCTTCGTCGACGTTCCGGCATGGATCCCCGACACTCGCCGCTCCCTGCGGTCGCTCGCGAGGTCGAGGATGACGGGGTTTCTATGCCTTACGCCAATCGCCAAGGTCATCACCGGCTGCAATGTCGAGATCAGCATTGGTGCCGATCGTGACGCCCGCGCCAGCGCCGGTTTCGACACCAGCGTCACAACCAACGTTGGAGATTGGCCGAGCGCCTCATCCCCTCGTCATCCTCGACCTCGCAAGGAGCGAAGCGACTGGAGAGTGTCGGGGATCCATTCCGGAACGGTGGAGAACGGGTCTCAGCCGACTGCTTGCATGACTTCAGCCGCCGGAGCATTCTGACATGACCAGGAAGAACGATGCCGGCAAGGGCGCGGCACTGCGCGAGACCGGCTCCAAGTGGCTGGAGCGCATCAAGGCGGCCGAAGCCGACGAGAAGACCTTCCTCGACGACGCGGCGGTGGCGACTGCCATCTATCGGGCCAAGGGCGCGCCGAAGACCGATGGATCTTCGGATACGGCGCCGTTCGATTTCAACATCCTATTCTCGAATGTCGAAACCATCGTGCCGGCGGTGATCAACTCGGCACCGGCGCCGGATATTCGCCGCCGCTTCGGCGCGGACGACCCGGTGGCACGCGACTTCGCGCAGTTGCTGGAACGAGCAATCTCGGTGCAGATCGACGACAGCCGGCTGCAGAGCGAGCTCGAAGCGATGGCGCAGGACGGCTTCCTGGCCGGGCGCGGCGTGGTGCGGCTGCGCTTCATGAGCGATTTTGTCGGCGGCGAGACGAGCGATAAGGAGTTGACGGAAATCGCTGAGGCCGGCGGTACGGCAGCCGATGAAGGTGAGAGCCGGGTCCGTGATGGCGCCGGGCATGACGCCGGCAGCGGCGTCGAGTACGAAGCTGGCAACGGCACAAGACATGAGGCCAGCGTGGCCAGCAATGGCCTGCGCAATGGCGCCAACGACATCGCCAACAGCGCCGGTGCGAGCGGTGATGCCGGCAGGGAGCCGACCGAGGCCGAACATCTTGCCAATGAACGCATTGTGTTCGAGGCGGTGAGCTGGCGCGACTATCGCCACGGCAAGGCCAAGCGCTGGGACCAACGGCCCTGGGAAGCGTTCCGGCATTCGATCGCCTGCGACGACTATGGCCGGTTCGTCGACGGCGGGCTGGTGGCACTGCAGGCCGACGATGCCGACGGCACGGACGACGGCGACCACGAGGTGTGGGAGGTGTGGGACCGCAAATCACGCACGGTGCTGTTCATCAGTGCCGGCGACGGCAAGGTGCTGAAGAAGGTGAGCGATCCGCTTGGGCTTTCGGGCTTCTTCCCGACCGCGACGCCGGTGCAGCCGATCGAGGTCAACGGCAATCTGGAACCGGTCAATCCGTTTTCGATCTATCGCAGGCTGGCCGACGAGCTGGACACCACCACCAAGCGCATCCGCGTCATCACCCGGCAGTTGAAGGTCAAGGGCTGGTACGGGGTGAGCCCGACCGACGTGCAGGCGGTGCTGGAGGCCGACGACAACGAGTTCGTGCCGATCACCGATGCGGAAGTGTGGGCGAAGAATGGCGGGCTGCAGGCTGCTGTGCTGTTCTGGCCGGTGGAGCGGCTGATCGTGGTGCTGTCGCAACTCTACGGGCTGCGTGACCAGACCAAGCAGGCGATCTACGAGATCACCGGTATTTCCGACATCGTGCGCGGCGCTTCCAATGCCGCCGAGACCTATGGCGCGCAGCAGTTGAAGAGCCAGTGGGGCTCCCTGCGCATCCACAAGATGCAGCGCATGATCGAGCGGGCATCGCGCGACCTGTTCGTGATGATGGCGGAAGTGATCCCGGCGAAGTTTTCGCCGCAGACGCTGCAGAAGATGACCGATGTGCAGCTGCTGCCGAGCCCGCAGGACCTGACGCCGGTGGCACCGAAACCGCTGCCGCAGGGGCTGCCGCCGGAGGCGATGGCGCAGGCGCAGCAGGCAGCGGTGCAGGAGGCGAGCCAGGCCGAGGCGGCGCGGCAGAAGAAGCTGCAGCACCTGACCGCGCTGAACGGGCTGATGCATGAGCGGGTCAGCGCCGGTTACCGCATCGATGTCGAGACCGACAGCACGGTGCGCGCCGATGTCAGCAGGAAGAAACAGGAAGCGACCGAGTTCATGTCGGCCTCGAGCGCATTCTTCGCCTCGGTCGGCCCGCTGGTGCAGCAGGGCGTGATGCCGGCCAATGCGGCGATCACCATCTACGGATCGTTTGCCCGGCTGTTCAACCTCGGGAAGGCGATCGAGGACGTGCTGGACGATCTCATCGCCAAGGTGCAGCAGGGCGTGCCGCCGCAGCAGGCGGACGGCCAGGCCGATGCCGCCGCGGCTGCCGAGAAACGCCGGCAGGAGGCGGCGCAGCTCGACCAGCAGATCAAGCTGCAGAACGCCGAGGTGGAACGGCAGATCAAGCGGGAGAATGCCTCGCTGGATTTGCAGATCAAGAACGCCGAGCTGCAGATCAAAACCAGCCAGCTCACCGCCGTGCAGCGGCAATTGCAGATGCAGCAGTTGGGGGTGACGGGGTAGTCGCCGGTGGTGGGTCTGACAGTTCTGGACCGCTGCGCCTTCGTCGATGTTCCGGCATGGATCCCCGACACTCTTCGCTCCCTACGGTCGCTGCGAGGTCGAGGATGACGGACTTCAAGGATCGCCGCACACATCCGACATCGGTGCAGCCAACGAGCTGAAAACCAGGAGATACATTCATGCAACGCCTTTTTCACACGCTTCCCTCCGGGGTGCGTGAAGCCGCCGACGCGATCGTGGATCTGGCTTCGGCGCCAGCCTCGTCGCTCAGAGCGGTGACGCCGCATGCCACCGACACCCTGCCGAACGGCGTGTGCCGCGCGCTGTGGGTGGGGGCCGCCGGCGATGTCGCGGTGATTGCCGAGGACGACAGCGCCGCCGTGACACTTACCGCCGTGCCGGCGGGCAGCGTGCTGCCGGTGCGGGCGAAGGCGGTGCGGGCGGCGGGAACGACGGCGACCAACATCGTGGCGCTCTACTGATGAGCCGCTACGTCTTTCGGGACGGCCATTTCCGTGATCTGGAGACAGGCGCGCCGATGCAGCTTCCGGCCGGGCCGCTGGCAAGACCCGGCATCACCAGGCCGATGCCGGAATATGCCAGCCCGATCGACGGCCGCGTGATCAGCACCCGCCACGACCGCCGCGAGGACATGAAACGCAACAACTGCGTGGAGGCCGGCGACATGCCGTCGCCGACCGGCGGCAAGATCAGGAACAAGGCCTTCGCCGCCAAGCGCGGCCTTAAAGTCAGCGAGGACTACCGATGATTGAAAATGGCGAGGCTCCGAACGGAGCCCTGGATACAAGTGCCGCTCCAGCCGGCGTCGAGAGCGCCAACGACGATGCCGCGCTGGGCGCGGTGTGGGACCAGATCGAGAGCGACAAAGACACCGGTGCAGACGCCGACAGCGGCTCCACCTCGCTGACCAAGAATTCCCCACTGGAAGGTGAGGGAACGGGAGGGGCACACGCGAAGGCCGAGGTTTCCTCGCCCCTGGCCGGCGCCGTGCCCCTCCCGGCCAACTGGCGCGGCATGGAAGGCGAGTGGGGCAAGATCCCGGCCGAGGTTCGGGCCAGGATCGCGGCGCGGGATGCCGAGTTGCACACCCGCATGTCGGAACAGGGCCGGCAGATCGGCGCCATGCGCCAGTACAACGAGATCTTCGAACGCAATGCCGACCTGCTGGACGGCCGGACCCTGCCCGACGGTTCCGCGCCGTCGATGGCGGAAGCGGTCGACTTCCTGTTCAGCGCCCAGCGCCGGCTGGACGAGAACCCGATTGCCAGCCTGATCGACATTGCCGACCGCTATGGCGTGCGCCAGCATCTGGCAGCGGCGCTGAGCGGTCAGATCGACATCCCCGCCGACCCGCAACCGCCTGCCATGACGCCGGCGGACATTGCCTGGGTGATGCGGGAAATCCAGCAGGAAGACGCCATGGCGCGATCCGCCAACGAGGAAGTGAGCCGCTTGGCCAAGGACAAGCCGCTCTATTCCGAGCTCGCCGAAGACGACATGGTGCATGCAATCCACAAGGCACGGGCCAGGCTTGGCGGCACCGCTTCCCACGAAGCCGTGTTCGACCTTGCCTATGACATGGCCGTGAATGCCGACCCGGACCTGAGGGTCAAGGCAGCCGCCGCGCGCAAGGCCGCCGCTGCCGATCCGAGGAGAATGGCCGATGCACGCCGCGCCACATCCGTCAACGTGACCTCGACCTCCACCGGCCAGTCGCGGCAATTCTCGGAAGACGAATTGCTCGGCCAAGCCTATGACGAAGCTCAGAACTCAAGGTGATCAAGATGGCAGGACCATCCACAGTGTTCACGCAGATGGTTTCGACCACGCTGCGTAACGCCGCAACCGAGGTTGCGGACAATGTGAGCAAGAACAATGCCTTGCTCGCCCGCCTCAAGAAGAAGGGCAATATCCGCAATCTCGACGGCGGCACCGAAATCCAGGTTCCGCTCGAGTATGGCGAAAACGGCACCTATCAGCGCTATGGCGGCTATGAAACCCTCAACACCAACGCCTCCGACGTGGTGACGTCGGCGAAATACGACTGGGCGCAGATCGCGCTGCATGTCGTGTCGAGCGGACGGGAGCTGCGCCAGAATTCCGGCAAGTCGGCGATGATCAACCTGGTGAAGACCAAGAAGAAGAACGCGCTGCACACCGCGGCGAACAACTTCTCGATCGACCTCTATTCGGACGGCTCGCTGCCGAACCAGATCGCCGGTCTCGCCAACATCATCCAGTCGAACGGCCAGGGCACGGTCGGCGGCATCGATTCCGCGCTGTGGCCGTTCTGGCGCAACAAGTTCCGCGAGATCCCCGGCACGGACGCCTACACCAAGGACACCATCCTGGGTGAAATGAACCGGCTGTGGATGGCACTGACGCGCGGAACCGACACGCCGGACCTGATCACGTTCAGCCACGACCTGTTCTCTGTCTACGAAGCCTCGCAGCAGCAGTTCCAGCGCTACCAGGATGCCGACCTCGCCCAGACCGGCTTCCTGTCCTACAAATACAAGACCGCCGACGTGATCTTCGATGACAACACCAACTTCGCCACCAATGCGGAGCGGGCCAACTTCCTCAACACCGACTATCTCTACATCTTCCAGCACAAGGAAGCGCAGTGGTCGCAGGACGAGGAGAAGAAACCCGTCAACCAGGACGCCGTGGTCATCCCCTACTACTGGATGGGCAATGTCGCCTGCTCGAACCGTTCGCTGCAGGGCCTCCTGCTCGACGCGGCTTGATACTGTGGTCCTCAGGCGCCGGCGCGGCCCATCCGGGCCGCTTGGCTGACGCGCCAACGGGCGCGGCGCGCGGTCGCGCGCTCGGTCATTTGCAATGACCGTCAGTAAAGGACCGGAGGTTCCGGATGCTGGCGCATCCGGAACGCCTCAAGCGCCGGCCCGGCCCATCCGGGCCGCTTGGCT
>NZ_PJRO01000007.1:60500-179404 GCF_002858745.1 Mesorhizobium loti
ACGGGCGCGGCGCGCGGTCGCGCGCTCGGTCATTTGCAATGACCGTCAGTAAAGGACCGGAGGTTCCGGATGCTGGCGCATCCGGAACGCCTCAAGCGCCGGCCCGGCCCATCCGGGCCGCTTGGCTCACGCGCCAACGGGCGCGGCGCGCGGTCGCGCGCTCGGTCATTTGCAATGACCGTCAGTAAAGGACCGGAGGTTCCGGATGCTGGCGCATCCGGAACGCCTCAAGCGCCGGCCCGGCCCATCCGGGCCGCTTGGCTGACGCGCCAACGGGCGCGGCGCGCAGTCGCGCGCTCGGTCATTTGCAATGACCGTCTGACGAGAGGTCATGGATGTTTGCACATCCAGGACGCCTCAAGCGCCGGGCGCGGCCATCCGGAACGCCTCAGGTGCCGGTGCCCAAGAACACAATCAATTAGCGCGCACTCCAACGGTCAGATGACCGCTGGCACAACAACATCAAACAAGGAGAACGAGATGGTTTATTCCGTTACCCCCATCGTCGGCCTGCGTCTCGGCGAGGTGATCAAGGCAGGCGAGGATGCCGCAGCACTCGGCACGGTCGT
Source organism: Mesorhizobium loti (assembly GCF_002858745.1). Classification (GTDB taxonomy): domain Bacteria; phylum Pseudomonadota; class Alphaproteobacteria; order Rhizobiales; family Rhizobiaceae; genus Mesorhizobium; species Mesorhizobium loti_F. The sequence continues at coordinate 61,070 of NZ_PJRO01000007.1, forward strand.
GACCGGCAATGACGGCCACGACTACATCCTGGCGCTGGCGACAGGCGTGATCGCCAATGCGGCGGCCGTCGCCCTGACCGAACCGGCAATGACCGTTGCCACCGGCGCCGGCGCCTGGACCAACACCAACGCGGCGCTCGTCGCGGGCGATCGCGCCTGGTTCAGGAAGACCGCGATCTAGGGGGTAATGTGGTTCACTTAAGGCTTCTTTGCCGTTTCGGTATCGACTGAGAACAGCGCTGTCGCCCTTGAGTGAATCACATTGACGCTAGAGCGATGCAGCCTGCGTTGCCGACATCGATTTGGTGCGTCCTTCGAGGCTCGCCCACCTGACTCTATTGCCATGGCTCCAATGTTCTGCGGGCTCGCTCCTCAGGATGAGGACCATTGTGCCGCTTCACCTTCTTCTGAACATGAATTCCGGACGCTTCAGAACCTGAGCGCGGTTGTACAACGGTCCTCATCCTGAGGTGCGAGCCCACAGGCGGCTGGAAAGCAAGCGCCACCCCGATCGGGCGAGCCTCGAAGGACGCACCGCCAGCGAGGCGCGGCACACGGTCGTGCTCGCGGTCTTTGACCGTATCCTCACGCTGTCGCCGCTGCGCGGCTCGCTCCGCCCCTGCCGACCCATCGCCCCCCAGCTGGGCACGGCATCGGGGCTCCCCTCTCCGTCATCATTCGCGATGCCATTTTGCTCCCACAAGAGCAGGCGGCTCAGGCACGGCCACTTGGCCGTTCAAGACGGAGAGGGGGTCATAAAAAGGGCGGACCTCCGGGTCCGCCTCCCCTATCCGCTCACCTTCCAAGGAGGCCGCCATGGCTGAGAACGACAAGCCGGTCATTCGACTGATCGGTTTCAGGACTACCTATCAAAAGCTGCCGGTGCGCAGCACCGATCCGCTTGAGGACAAAGCCGACCCGCAGGGCTTCCTGCTGAACGCGGCCGGCAAGCGTGTGATCGAGCCGCAGGAGGTCGACTGGGCGATCTATGCGCCCGGCCACAGCCCGCTCGGCACGCATACGGTAGAGCGCGTCAAACACCTCATTCCCGATCCCGATCGCCATGGCGACGACCTCGACGGCACCAAGCTCGCCTTCATGACCGCGCGCTGGGAGAAGATCCGGCCGGCCTACGAGGCCTGGAAGGCCGGCAAGGAGATTCCGACCTCGGGCACGCCGCTGACCGCCTGGCCGGCGCTCAACGAAGAGCAGGTCAAGATCTTCCGGCAGGTCGGCATCCAGTCGGTCGAGGAGATCCGCGATCTCGCCGAAACGCAGATCGGGCGCGTGCCGCTGCCGAACATGCGCGAGCTGATCAAGCAGGCCGCCATGTTCCTGGGCAATCTCGACAGCTCCGCGGTCGCCGAGCGCGAGGCCAAGAAGGACGAAGAGATCAGCGACCTGAAGGAGCGCCTGGTGGAGCTGGAAAAGCTGCTGGACAGCCGCGCCAAGCCGACCGCGGTCCCTGCCGAAGCGCCGGCGAGCGAGGAGCTGACCAGCCTGCGCGCCGAACTCGACGCCCGCGGCATCAGCTATGACAGGCGCTGGGCGGCACCGAAGCTGCGCGCAGCACTGGCAGAGGCCGCCTGACCATGGCGATCGGCGACGTTCTCAAGGAAGTCTGCGTGGCGGTCGGCGAGGCCATACCGCCCGCTTTCTTCTCCACCTCGGCAGGCACCACCAGGACGTGGCAGCAGCTGCAGCTTCTGGCCAACGAAGCCGCTCGCATGATCGCAGGTGGCTTTGACTGGCAGGTGCTGCGCAAGGTCGCCGAAATCTCCGGCAACGGCACGACCGAAGGCTTCGATTTGCCGGCGAACTTCTCGCGCATGCTGAAGAAGGCGAATCTCTGGTCTTCGCGCTATCGCTGGGACATGAGCCATATCGTCGACAGCGACGACTGGCTGTCGTTCGAGTTCACGACGATCGCGCCGCTGTTCGGCGTGTGGACCATGCATGGCGGGCAGATCCACATCCAGCCGGTGATGGCGGCGGGCGAGAAGGCCAAGTTCTTCTACATCTCCAGGCAATTCGTGCGCGCGAGCGACGGCACGCTCAAAGCCGCCTTTACGGCGGACGAAGACATTTTCCTGCTCGACGAGCGCCTGCTGCGCCTGGCGATCATCGCACTGTGGAAACAGCTGCAGGCGCAGGACTTCGCGGCCGAACTTTCCGACTACGAGATCGCCTTCGATCAGGCGAGCGACAGCGACGGCGGCTCAAAGCCGGTGCTTTCGGGCAACCTGACGGGAAGCCGGCAAGGCCGCATCGTGTGGCCGGGCACGGTGTCGGGGTAGGCTTGTCTCGGCCGCGTCATTCCGTCGTGTGCAGAGGAAATCCACCTGACCTGGCTGCCGAGATCTGAACCGCTTCTGGCGTCATCAGTGTTCCGGCATGGATCCCCGACACTCTCCGGTCGCTTCGCTCCCTTCGAGGTCGAGGATGACGGAGGTGGGAACGCGTCAACTAACCACCAACACCGACGGCGACACCGTCGTTGGAGATCGGCGGAAAACGCAGAAACTCCGTCATCCTCGACCTCGAAGGGAGCGAAGCGACCGGAGAGTGTCGGGGATCCATGCCGGAACACTGACGCAGGCAAAGCGGTCCAGAATAGCTCGACTTCAGACACTGGCGAACTGGGAACTGGGTTCCCGCTTCCAACGCTCGCTCCAAGCAGGAATGCCTCACCCATGAAAAGCGCCACTCTTGCACGGCTGGCACAGCCGGCGCGCGCCCGCCGCGCGCAGATGACCACCCTGCCCGCGCCGATGGCAGGCTGGTTCACGGCCGGCAACCTGGCCTCGATGCCGCAAGGCACCGCGATGCGGCTTGAAAACTGGCGTCCGACCAACACCGGCATCGTGCAGCGCGGCGGCAGCAAGACACGCGCCACCATTTCGGACGGCACGAAGCCGGTCGAGAGCTTCATCTCCTACAACGCCACGCAGAAGAAGCTGTTTGCGGCAACACGCACGGACATCTTCGACGTGACGACGGTGGCCAATCCGAACGTGCCGCCGGCGGCGGCGGTATCAGGACAGACGAGCGGCTATTATTCCTTCGTCAACTTCACCACGTCGGGCGATGAATACCTGACCGCGGTGAACGGCACCGATTCCCTGCTGCTCTATCATCCCAGCAGCGGCTGGAAGAAGATCACCGACACGTCGACCCCTGCCATCACCGGCGGTTCGACGGCGACGCTCTCCTTCGTATGGGTCTACCGCAACCGGCAGTTCTTCATCGAAGGCGGCGGCCTCAGGGCGCGCTACCTGCCCGGCGGCAGCATTGCCGGTGCCCTCGGCACGATCGACCTGAACGGCGTGTTCCAGCGCGGCGGCTTGCTGGTGTTCGGCGCGTCGTGGTCGGTCGATGCCGGCGACGGCCTTGACGACAAATGCGTCTTCGTCACCAACCAGGGTGAGATCGCCGTCTACCAGGGCGGCGATCCGGCAACGGCCGCCGGCTTCGTGCTGGTGGGGCGATACGATCTCGCGCGGCCGCTCGGACCGCGCGCCACCATGCGCGTGGGCGGCGACCTTTTGATCGCAACCGAGATGGGCCTGCTGCCGCTTTCCCAGGCGATCACGAAGGACATTTCGGTGCTCGACCAGTCCTCGGTCAGCCGGGCGATCTCACCGGACTGGCGCCGCGAAGCCAAGGCGCGGCGATCGCTGCCATGGGAAATCGTCAAATGGCCGGAACGCGCCTATGCAATCGTCAGCCTGCCGGTGACCAATGGCAGCCAACAGGGCCTGTGTTATGTGCTGAACACCGAAACCGGCGCCTGGTGCACCTTCACCGGCTGGGATGCCCGTTGCCTGATCTTCCACAATGGCGAAGTGCTGTTCGGCACGGCCAAGGGCAAGATCAAGGACACCGAGGTCACCGGCACCGATGATGGCGCGCCGATCTACTACACCTGTGTCGCCAATCCCGACCATCTCGAGACATCGGGAGTTGTAAAGACGATCCTGCAGGCGCAGGCAACGCTGAAGAAAGCGACGCCGAACGATATCCAGCTCTCCGGCTCGACGGACTACCGCGTCAGGCTGCCGGCTCCGCCCAATCCCGCCGCCGACGTTCCGCCGGTCGGCATCTGGGGATCCGGCCGCTGGGACCAGGCGCTGTGGGATGCCACCATGGCGACCGCCGTTACCGATATCGTCAAGACCAGCATCGGCCTGACCGGCACCGTCTTCCAGTGGCAATTGCAGGTGACGGGCGCGCAGTCGTCAGCTCCCGTGGTGGAACTGGTCAGCGTGGACGTGTCGTTCGAAACGGGCGCGCCGACGCTCTAGCACCAGTTCCGTGCAACCGTTCTGGGGACATGACGAGGCGGTGGCGGCGTGGGTCGCCCAGCATATACCCGGCTGCGAGCGCGGTTTCGACAGCTGCCGGGCGCTTGGTGTGCTCGATGGCGAAGAGTTCGTCGGCGGCGTGGTCTATCACAACTGGGAACCGGAACACGGCGTCATCGAGATATCGGGCGCGGCCAGCACGCCGCGCTGGCTGACGCGACCGGTGCTCTGGCAGATGTTCTGCTATCCCTTTGTCGGCATCGGCTGCCAGATGGTGGTGATGCGCGTTTCGGAACGCAACGAACAATGGAACGGACGCGGACTGCCGCGCCTGCTCAAAGCCTATGGCTTCGACAAACACACCATTCCCCGCCTCTACGGCCGGCAGGAAAGCGGACACCTGTTCACGCTGACCGACAACGCCTGGCGGGCCAACGGATTTCACAGGAAGGAGCTTGCTGCCAATGGGTAAGCCGAAAGCACCGACACCGCCCGATCCGAAAGAGACGGCGGCGGCACAGACCGGCACCAATGTGTCGACCTCCATCGCCAATGCGGCGCTGGGCAACGTCAACCAGGTCACGCCCTATGGCAATCTGACCTACAACCAGTCGGGCACACACAAGTTCAACGACCCGACCACGGGCAAGACCATCGATGTTCCAACCTACACCGCAACGCAGACGCTGAGCCCCTCGCAGCAGGCGATCTTCGACCAGTCGCAGCAGGCACAAGGCAACCTTGCGAAAATCGGCAACCAGCAATCCGCATTCCTGGCCGACTACCTCAACAAGCCGATGGACTTCAGCAACCTGCCCGCCGGCGGCGACGCGTCCAAGATCGGTACGCAGCAGTACCAGCAATTCCAATCCGGGCCACAACTGAACACCCAGGTCGCCGATGCCGGTCAGATCACCAAGGACTACGGGCCGAAGGATGGTTATGCCGGCAACACGCAGGAGGTGCGGGACGCGATGTTCTCGCGCCTGAACCCGGAACTCGACCGGCAGCGCGCCTCGCTGGAAACCTCGCTGGCCAACCAGGGCATCCGGATCGGCTCGACCGCCTATGACACGGCGATGAACCAGTTCAACCAGGGCGTGAACGACCAGCGCACGTCGGTGCTTTTGGCGTCCGGCCAGGAACAGAGCCGGCTTGCCAATCTCGACGCGCAGCGCGCCGGCTTCCAGAACGCCGCGCAGCAGCAGCAGTTCATGCAGAACAGCGCGCAAGGCGAGTTCGGCAACACTGCCAGACAGCAGATGTTCCAGAACCAGAACAGCGTGACCGGGCAGAACAATGCGCTGCAGGACCAACGCATGAATGCCCAGCTTGCCCAGTTCAACGCCGCCAACCAGCAGCGGCAGACGGCGTTGCAGGAGGCCTATGCGCGGCGCGCCCAGCCGATCAACGAAATCACTTCGCTGCTGTCCGGCGCGCAGGTGCAGAACCCGAACTTCGTCAACACCAACATGCCGAACATCCCGACGGTGGATTATGCCGGGCTGGTCAACCAGAATTACAACCAGAAGCTCGGCATCTACAACCAGCAGGTGGCAGCACAAAACAGCCTGTTCGGCGGTCTGTTCGGCCTCGGCGCCTCGGCAATCATGAAGTCCGACCGCAGGACCAAGAAAGACATCAGGAAGCGCGGCCGCATCGACGACACCAACATCTACGAGTTCCGCTATCGCGGCGAGGACGGCGACGCGCCCAAGCATGTCGGCGTGATGGCGCAGGAGGTGGAAAAGACGCGGCCTGACGCGGTGATCGAGATCAACGGCGTCAAGCATGTCGACTACGGCAAGGCGCTGCCCGGCCTGTTCGGACTGGGGCAGGCATCATGAACAGCTTCATTTTCGACGGCAACAAGCCGCGTCGGCCGATGACGGCCGAAGAGCAGAGTGAAGCACAGACGGCGCTGGCCGCGAACATGCCGACCGACATCGGCAGCGGCCTCTCTGCCATCGGCCAGGCACTGCTCTACCGCCAGAACAGGGACGGCAGTTTTCCGCAAGCACCAGGTGCCAGCCCATTCTCGGGGCTGTTCGGCCTCGGGCAACAACGCAGCACAAGGATACCCCTTCGATGACACGTTCCTTCTTCGGCAAAGGCCAGCAGGGCCCGAATGCAACCGGCCGGGATCTGCTCTACCGCTTGCTGTCGGCGGATGCCAACGCTCCGGAAGCCCAAGGGCCCGGCAGTGCAAGGGTCGCCGGCGCAGGCCAGGCGACCAGAATAAACCCGGTTGCCGAGGCACTCGGTATTGCCTCGGCTCCTGTCGCGCTGCCAGAGGCAGCCCCAACGCCGACGGCCAGGCCAACACCCATTCCTCGCCTCGACGAGTGGGCCGGTCCGCGCCGGAGGGCACTACCGAGCCGGTTCGATTTCGCAAGAAATGACAAGGTAGAGAACATCAGGCAGGGATTGATCGATCGCCGTATGCCATCGCAGGCAGCGGATGCTTTCATGATGAACATTCAGAGTGAAAACGACACGTTCAATCCTGGCCGTAATGAGGACAAGCCCGTTGTCCACGGTTCTCGCGGCGGCTTTGGTCTGTTGCAATGGACCGGTAGGCGCCGCAGGGATCTTGAGAAATTTGCTGCAGATCGTGGTGTGGTGGCCAGCGATCTCGACACGCAGCTCGACTTCCTAGCCAGCGAATTGAATGCTCCCGGATACTCTCGCACTTACGAGAAAATACTGGCGGCGCCCGATACGGGACGCGCGGCGGCGGTTGTCGTCGACAAATTCTTAAATCCGGCAGCAGAGCATAAAGCTCTTCGCATGCAGCAATATCTCGACAGCCGAGAGATGATCCCCCAGACCAATCTTCCCCAATCGGCCCCAATTCCTATTCCTGCCGATCGCTCGCCACTCGCCACGCCCCAGAGCGCCCAGCCCGATCCGGCGCGGTTCGAAGGCGGCCCGGTCGCCCCGTTCGAGCCAGGACTGCCGATGCTTCAAAAGGCACTCCAGAACCCGCTGACTGAAACACAGCGCGCCCAAATCCTGCGAGAGATCGAGCGCCAGCAAAGCAATCTTGGTGTGCCTCGTTAAGCGCCGATTGCGAAGCCGGCTTACCACCGGCAAAGTCTTGTATAATCAGGGTTGAATCACCGACCAATGATCAAGCCTGGCAATTGGACTGTTGGATTGCCGAAGAACCAGCGGCGCTTTTCTTCCTGACATCGGAGCCGTAGCCGAAGCTCCATCTCGCCCGGAAAAGGCACCAGTTGCCCATCACTGCTGCGCGCGCTTCACGAGCCGCGGCATCAGCCGTGCGAGCTCCGGGCGGTCGCCGATAGCCGAACGGAGACAGCCACCGTCCGCCACAGCAGACGCAAGTCGCTGCAGGTTTTTTGGCACGGGATCGCGCAGCAGAAGGATACCTCGCAAATGCCCCTTTCCTTCATCTTCGGCAAAGGCCAGCAGTATGAAACACCGGAAGAACTGGCGCGGGCGCGAGCCTCGGCCAACAGCCTGCTGGCCGACCAACCAACGCCGACCGATCTTGGCTCGGGCCTGAATGCCGTCGGCCGCGCGTTGCTCTATCGCGCGACGATGAGCGATATTCGGGCTGGCGAGAAGGCTGGCCGCGACAGTGCGGCTGCTGCGTTCAACCCGATTGCCGGCGCGATCAGCGGCCCTGGCGCCTTCCCGCCGCCTCCGGGTGGATCGTCGAAGGTCGCCGAGGCACTGGCCGGCAAGCCCGCTTCGAAGCCCGACAACCCGAACCTGCCGAACCGGTTCGATTTTGCGAGGGCGGATGCGGCGAGGACTGCCGGTAACACCTATGGGCTGCCGGACGTGCCGATGATGGAAAGCTACATCCGGCAATCCGCCGGGCAGCGTGGTATTGATCCCGATGTCGCCGTGCGCGTGGCACGCTCGGAAGGACTTCAGCGTGGAACCTGGCAATCGAACGTCACCAGGAACGGCGCTCGCGAGCCGAGCTACGGACCTTTCCAGCTCCTCGTCGGCGGCAAGGGGACGGGTTTCCCAGAAGGCGTCGGCAACCGCTTCATGGATGCCACAGGCCTCGATCCGGCCGATCCTGCCAACTGGCAACGCGGCATCGATTTTGCCCTCGATACGGCCGGAAAGCAGGGCTGGGGACAATGGTACGGCTCCAGGGCTGCAGGCATCAGTCCGTTCCAGGGGATCGGCGCCCGCACGGCTCCTGCCGCCAATGTCGGGGCGGCCGGCCAGTCCGGCAACGAGCAGGTCGCAGGCCCGTCAATGGGAACGCCTGCGATGCAGGCCCCGCCCGCTTTGCTGACAGCCGGGGCGAGACAAGACCGTCCGATCTCCGAAGTTTCGCAGGCAGGACAGCAGCCCTCCGCGCAAGGCAACCTGCCCACACAGGGTGCACAGGCCGAGCAGTTCGACCTATCACGGCTGCCTGCCGCCGCGGGCGGCACAGCAGACGCGTTCGACGCCTCGAAAGGCCCGACGCTGCCGATGCTCCTCAACGCGCTGCAGAACCCCTGGCTGAATGAGGCGCAGCGCGGGTTGGTCAAGCGCGAGATCGAGCGCCTGACCGGAGAGCGCCAGCAGGAGCAACCACGCAAACCCACCTTGCTCGACGCCCCGAAACGTCCCGAAGCCCAAGAAATCCTGAAAATGAGCCGCGAAGAATTGGAGGCAATTGCAAATGGTAACCGCTGACGAAGCCCGGCGCGAGCTGGCACGCCGTGAACTCGAGCGCGCACAACACGACAAGCAACCTGCGCCGGCCGATGACTATGCCAACAGCTGGTTCGCCCAGCTGACATCCGGCGCCAATGAAGGGATGGCCAAGACACTGGGGGCACCCGTCGACCTGACCAACAACTACATCGTCGGCCCAGCGATGCACGGCATCAATGCTGTCGCGGGAACGAATTTCCAGCCCTCGCAAGAACCTCTTGGCGGGAGTGCCGGCCTGCTGCGCAGCCTGCGGGATATCGAATCGATCAAACCGCCGACAGATGATCCGGACAAGCAGCTCGGCCGCTGGCTGTCCGAAGAAGCTGTCAGCGCCCTCCTTACCAACATAAGCGGCATCGCAAAGGCTGAAGCTCCAATCCGCGAGACGTTGAAGACCCTCTACAGCGGGCTTGGAAGTGGTGCCGGCGGCGCCCTTGCAAACTACATTGCGCCCGACAACCCTTACGTTGAGTACGCCGGAAAACTTTTTGGAGGACGGGTCGGAAATGTACCGTTTGAAATGGGCGGCCGTGCCCCCAGGCCGGTCTACGAAGCCGTTCCGAAGCTCGAGAGGCAACAGGCCTTGCTGGAGGCAATGTATGAAAAAGCCGGCGATCTCGCGTCCCTGTCCGCGCCGGCTGCTGTGGATTATGTGAGGCGGGCCATCAAGGGTCCCCCTGTAACGGACGGCCCTGTCACAAAAGCGCGCCTCAGGAAGGGCAGCGGGAATCGCTTGTTGGACGCGCTAACGGTTGGCCGGTCAGCGGCTACCGCCGACTGATCCGGTTGCCGTACCAGTTCTTGGCATACCCGGCTACGCAGCCCCAAAAGAAGAAAAGGACGGCAGTCGTAATCGGGTTCTGAAGCAATGTATTGTCGGATTGCGGGGTTCCAATCAGATAATTGAAGAACCAGAGGCCAGCGGCAATCGCGGCCGCGATGGCACCCCAAATGAATGGGTTTGTTTTCTTCATGGCATTACCGCGGCCGACCTGACGGCAGCTCCCCGAACCCGTGCGGCGACGATCATCTTCCACTCCCCTCCAACCCTCAGCGAACCATAGCGCATTCCAGAACAGTCGTTAAGGGCCAGCTAATTCGCCAGACCAGGTGCAAACGCATGGGCACCGCCCACAATGACAGACGAACTCCGCGCCTACACGCCGACCTGGCGAGACCGGGTTGCCGCCGCCCTGATCGGTGAGGGGAAACCAAGCGCTTATTACCGCAACGTCGTTTCCGGTCCGGTTGGATCAGCAGGCATCGGCGCCACTGGATTTTCCTTGTCCGATCTTACGCCCGCCGGCGCCGTGTTCTCTGCTGATGAAATGGTCCGGAATGCTCGGGACGGCAACTGCGGTTTGCAGCAAGCCAAACCAGCCGGAACAGTCCGGCCCTGGATCCACTGCTTGCCGGCGGCGTCAACGTGCCAGCGTCAAAAATCGACCGTGTCGCGGGGCGCTGCTTCTGTCCGAACGTCGCTGAGCGGTCCTATGGGCGATGGATGCCAGTCCGCCAACGAAAACAACGTCGGTCGGAAAGCAGTTGTCTTTGTCTTCGGATGTTCGATGGAAGAATGACCGCGATGCCGCGAAGGTTGCAACCAGCTGACGATCGTCCGCGGCATTGCCTCCACATATGATTTCCAGCCCATCCCGAGGGCGACACTTTTCCCCCTCAAAACCGCTCAGGAGAGCGCTCATGCCTCGCGTGAATGGCGTCTACCAGCTTTTGCCCGGCGTTTACGGTGTTCCGAACGAGCCGATTGCATCTGCCCCCTACAACAGCCAACTGGACGACCTGGCGAAAGACGCCAACGATCCGCGCCCCGTCACCGCCGGCGGCACAGGCGCGCAAACGCCCGGCGACGCGCTGACCAATTTCGGCTTCTCGGCCTTCGTGAAGTTGCTGGTCGGCAAGGCCAGCGATGTACTGTTTCGCACGGCGATCGGCGCGGACGATGCGGCAAACCTGACCAAAGGCATCTTACCGGCGGGCAGGATTGCCGATGCCAGCCACGGCCAGCTCTCCGGTGGCAACCTTCACGCCGCCGCGACTGGCAGCGCCAATGGTTTCATGTCTTCCGCCGACAAGACCAAGCTCGATGGTTTCATCGAGAAGAACCTGACCGGCTGGGTTTCCGGTCGCGATTTTACGAATGGTACCTTGATTACGACAAGCATTCCCGCAGCAGCCGCTGACGGCGACGCGTTTTTGATCGAAATCGTCGGAAACTCGTACGGTTCGCTCGTGCCGTTCGACATCAAGATCCAAGGCTATCTCTTTGGCAACGGCATCATCAACCATGGCGCGCTATCGAGCGGCAAAAAACCCACAGAGGTCTGGCTGTTCAACGCCGCTGGCTTCCTCTGCTGCTGGTTGCCTTACATGGAGTACTGGCAGGGCTATACAGTGTTCGCCAGTGTTGTTGGCAGCAATGTGGGGGATCGCCCCGCCAGGAACGTTGTGACGACCATCACCAACAGCGCAAAGCCCGCCGGGCGCACCAAGGAGGTATCTGTCCCAATCACGCAAGCGGCACTGAGCACGGGGGCTGGTTTTACCGGACCTGTCGACATTCTCGCGCCTTCTGGAAAGGCGCTGCAAGCCATCACCAATGGTGCGGATTACGCACTCTATGGACGCTCCCTGAATTCAGGGTATGGCGGTGTATTGGGCTACAATTACAACGCGACCAGATATGGCATTCTTGGCTATGCGGCCGACTATTCGTTTTACGGCAGCGGCGTTCTCTTTAACTCCGGTGAGATCCGCTCTTCGACCAATGTTGTTTCTGACGGCTATCTATGGGCGAAGAACGGCCAGATCTACGGCTCTGCCTCCGCTCTTGTTTTGGGCACCAATGGCTCGGGTGGCAACATCTATCTGAGACCGAACGGCGTCGGTAGCAGCGGTGGCGAATTCCTTGTGACCCCGGGCGGTAGCGTTCAAGCTGTCGGCCATGTCTACTCCGGCAGCGGCGCGGCTTTTCTACACACGGCGGGTGATGTGTATGGTCCGACGTGGGGTGGATATCTGTCCAGCTATTTGGGCAGATTTCCGGGCCTCTATCTCGGCAGTGATTATAACGAACTGTATTTCCCAGTTGGTCACACAATCATGTGTGACGCTGCCGGAAACCCAGCCAGAAATGGGGGGACATCTCCAAGACTTGGTGGCGATAGCACTCTTTACTCCGGCGGCGGCTCCGGTTCTTACCTTGCCGGATCATGGCGAAGCCGTGGCCGCGTCGATACCAGCACGGGGTCGTGCCTCCTTCAGAGGGTTGCCTAAGATGACCGAACGGACTGACGTGCCCGAGGCGCAAATTCTAACGCCGTCGCCAGCACAGGCTAGGCCGATTTTGCATCAGCTCATTTCTGTGACAGCGACAGACGAGCCTGGTTGTTACCTTGCTCATGTCGACATCACCGACATAACGGGAGCGAGATACACGACCAACTACGCCGCCCGCGGACAAGACACATTCGGCCTGGCATCCGCCATATGGGCAGCGATTGCATCGTGGACTACTGACGGCAAGCCGGTATTGCCTGTACCGACCGCTGAATTTGCCGCGCCTGACCGTGTGTCGTCACGGCAGTTCAAGCTCCAACTCTATGCGGCGGGATTGCTGTCTCAAGTGGAAACATGGATTTCGGCGCAAAATGCGCCTACGCAAATTGCCTATGCGAACTCGGGAACGTTCGTCCGGACCGATCCCATGATGCAGACTGGCTTCGCCGCGCTCGGCTTCACCCAGCAGAAGATTGACGACTTCTATGTCGCTGCGTCACGACTTTGACTGAACCGGCATACCAGCTCTTGCCCGGCGTCTACGGCGTTCCGAACGAGCCGATTGCAGGCACTAGCAGACCGGAGCCGATGGAGCTAGTTCGATACGCAGCAGATACCCGGTGGCGCTTCGAAGTGGCGGGTGTTGGCGTACATGTAGGTGCAGCATGTTGGTTGCCACCGACCGCGACTCGCAGATGAAGTTTTTAGCCGCCCGCTTTCAGACCAACCGAGCTCCTGACTTCGCAATCAATGGAAAATGCGCTGACGGCGGTTGGCGCGCCTTTTGAAGGCCCTGGAGATCCATGCTGCAAGCAATGCTGTTTGCTGCACGTCAAGAGGTGCTTCGACACCGAGCAACTTGTCATCCAGAAGATCAGCACGGGCGAAATCACGACAGGGTAGACGCTACGTTCCACGCAATGTGATGATTTGTAACGCCTGAATTAACCCGCCTTTTGAAAGGGCAATCCATGGACCGTTCGCGTTTTAACGCGGCGTTGCGCTCCCGCATGCGTGAAGCGTGGCCCAAGCGCTTCAGCAACCCGGCGACAGCTATTCGGGACCTGTTCGTTTTTGAACGGCAAGCCCGTCTTGAAGCGCTGGAGGCACGCCTATGACCATCCTGCTGGGAACTGCGATTGGCCTCACCACATCGCGCCGTTCTGGCGGTGGCGGTTTTTCACCTACATTCGCGCCAGCCGCAATGTTCGCAGCCGGTGAAAAGGGCGCCTGGTACGATCCGAGCGACATAACCACGCTGTTCCAAGACGACACCGGCACAACGCCTGTCACCGCCAGCGGCCAAACAGTCGGACTGATGAGGGACAAGAGCGGCAACAATCTGCATCTGGTGCAAGCTACCAGCGGAGCGAGGCCGACATATATAAATCCGGGTGGGGGAGCGATCCCTTCCCTACAATTCACCGCTAACTCCAGTTTTATGGTAGGCGCAAGCAGCGTCTCCTACAGTGCGGATGCTGCCCCGCTCTACGTCGGCGCCTATGTCACGCCTTTGGGGGGCGACACACCGGCCATCGGGTTTGGCATCGCCGCCGGTTCCAGCAACGACACGGTTTCTATCCTCGCCAGAAGTTCGCTGGGGGGATCGTATTCAAGCCGATACAACCGGGGAGGCAATCAAATCTCCTACACGAAAAGCAGCGCTGGCGGCGCGGCGCACTATGTTGATGCGCAGGTGCAGCAAATTGGCGTTGGCGGCACATTTGCTAATTCTGACCTGGATTTGTACCTAGACTACCCCGCGACGGCGGGAACGTTCGTCGCGAATGCTAACCCTGGCGCTGGAGCCATCGACTACACAACGCGCCTCAACACCGCCAACGGCGTAAACGCTACCGGCACCAACACTGTCCGCTTTCACGGTGGCATTGTCGCCTTGCGCGCAGTGAATTCGACCGATCGCGGCAAGCTTACAACCTATTTCAGCAACCCGCGCTGAGGTTCGAACCCACACTTCCAAAAAGGATCTAGTCCGATGGATCGTTCGCGTTTCTACGCGGCGCTGCGTTCGCGCGCGTCCGCTGTTTTCGGCACGTCGCTCTCGCAAACACAGGTGGCGGGGATGGAAGTCATTCTTGACGCCGGTCAACGCGCGGGCCTGCCGCTGAAGCATCTCGCCTATGCCCTTGCCACCGGATACCACGAGACCGGCGGCAAAATGCAGCCGGTCAACGAAAACCTGTATTATGCGAGTGCCGCGCGCATTCGCGAGGTCTGGCCGAAGCGCTTCACCAGCATTGCCGCTGCAATCCCCTATGTCCGCAATCCACAGCGGCTTGCCAACCGGGCCTATGCCGGCCGGATGGGCAACGGCCCCGAAGCCTCCGGCGATGGCTGGCGCTATCGCGGACGCGCGCTGCCGCAGCTCACAGGCAAGGAAAATTATCGGAAGGCATCAAAGCTGGTCGGCGTCGATCTGGTATCTGATCCCGACGCGGCGAACGATACCGACATCTCGGCACATATCCTGGTCGAGGGTATGCGTGCCGGCATGTTCACCGGCAAAAAGCTGGCGGACTTCGGAGCGACCAACTCGGCGGGCTACGACTATGTGGCCGCGCGATCGATCATCAACGGTGATGTGCGGGACAACGGCGAGTTGGTCGCCGGTTATGCCAAGACGTTCGAAACCGCGTTGCGCGAAGCCGACTATTTCAGCCAGGCGCCGCTGACTATCCCGGCAGAGAAACGCTTCGAGACGCCGAAGACCATCCCCGCGGCTTCGCGACCGCCAGTCCCGCAGCCAACGACCACGCCTGTGACGAAGCAAAGCCTCTGGAGCGTGATCCGCACGCTGATCGCTATCGCTGTCGGCAAATTTGCCAAAGGAGCCTGACCGTGGGTCCATATGTTCGCATTCTCCTGCGCTATGGCGTCGGCGCCATCATCGGCTACCAAGTCGGCGAGCAGCTCTCCAACGACCCCGATGTGCTGACGGTCGCCACGGTCGCAGCAACGACGCTTGTTGGGATTGCAACCGAAGGTGCCTACTACCTCGCCCGCAAATTTGGATGGGAACGTTGAACGTGACAGCGCTCCTGCTCCAATTCTGGCCTCACATCGTCGGTGCCATCGGCGCCGTTCTCGTCGGCTGGAGGCTCCGGCAATCGGGCATCAATACCGAACGTGCACAGCACATGAGGGAGATGCTGGCCGCCGCTGAAGACCGACTGGAAATGGATCGGGAAGCCACCGACATTGAGCGTCGCGTTTCCGGCATGTCCGACGACAAGGCACGCAAGGAGGCCATGCGATGGTCAAGGTACTGATCCTTGTCACCGCACTGGCGCTGGCCGGCTGCGTCTCCAAGCGGGACGGGTCACTGCCTGCCAATCCCCGCTCCATCTGGTGTGGACACAATTCACCGCGCCGGGACGCCAGGGCCGATACGCCTCGCGCCGAGCTGAACGAAATCAACGGGCACAACGCTCGGGGCGAGAAATGGTGCGGATGGAAGTCATGACGAGCCATGTTGCCATTGATCCCGACGAATTGAAGCGTATCGTCAAGGAAGCGATCCGCGAGGAACTGTCCGCCGCAGGCCTGCGTATCGACGAGCCAGAACATCAGTTCGAGGCGCGCGAGGATTTCCGCTTTCTCCGGAATTTTCGTCAAGCCCTCGCCGGTGTCTCCAGCAAGGTCGGAGCGGCTGTGATCCTGTCGATTGTCTCTGGGCTGCTGTGGCTTTTGTGGAATGGTGTCCAAGCGCTGCTTCCGCCGAAATAGCGTCACTACCCTTCTCATCGACCTGCACAACACTTACTTGGCAAGCGCCCATGGCGACCAAAAGCAAGATCCGTAATTAGAACGATATCCTTGTCGGTCACGGGATAGGATAGAACCCCTGTTGCCGTTTGTTCCGACGATGTTGTCGGCGATGTCGCCAGCCCTGCTATCCTAGGTAGAAATTCAAACGTTCTCGCAGCGCGTGTGGTGAAAACAGTTGCTCAACCGTTCGCCGCGCCTTGCAACCCACGGTCGCTCGCAAAACCGGATCCGCTTGGAGCGCGGCCAGGATTTGCGTGGCTTCTTGCGTCGTCTCAAAGAGGAAGCCGTTCTCGCCTTGCCTGATATGATCGGCGTAGCCACCATGCTTGTGACAGACCACTGGCAAACCGCACGCCATCGCCTCCAAAACCACACGGCCGAACGTCTCTACATGCGTGCCGGTACGGTAATAAAATGCGTCGAGCGTCGACAAGAACTCCTCCGCAGCAAACTGCCCTTCCGGTAGAAGCTCGATCTGTGGCTGCGGCCCCATCCTGCTCTCGAGCACCGCCCCGCCTTGAAGCCGCACGGCAGCGCCGTCCGCGAGCAATGCCTCGTACACTTGTATGTCGTCTGGATGGTGCTTGGCTGGTGAATCACGGCTCAATCGCCCAACCGTGAAGGGGCGATCCTGCCTGCCAGGCCGTGGCGAAAATCGCTCGATATCGATCGGTGACGGATGCACGACCCCCTCGACCTGCAACATACGCTTCTGAAACTCTGAAATCAGCACCATCTCAGCATTAGGCCAATCCAACAGGCGTGGCATATGTGTCGTCAGCGCAAGAACTTTTGGATGAAATGTGTTGAAGACATAGATAAGCCGGCGAGGCCGTCTTATCAGATAGGGCCACAGCTTGTTGCGCCAGTGTGCTCCAAGAAACACATAAGTGCCGCCATCCGGCACGTCTCCCGTTATCGGAGATGGGCGGCGAATTGGAAACTGTTCCATCAATTCGCTTGATGTCCTGGATGACGCAGCCCAAAGACGCACTTCAGCGTCTGCGCTCAACAACCGATACAGTTCCAAGGTCTCCAAGTCACTGCCGCCAAAGGGGCTCATAAAGCCGTTGAACAGGTGGATCATGGAGTAAACGCTTTGCCTGCTTCGGTTCGCCTGGGCGCTTTTTTGCATTGATTGGATCGTTACGCCACCGAATGCTGTAACAACCTCCCTAAGTCGTTGCGGACCGCTCTAGACAGTTCGTTTCGGTCAATTTCCGAACAGCTTTCCGGGATCATAGAGACATTGCCTTGCATTGCCGCTGCAATCCCCTTTGTTCGCAATCCGCTTGAAGCGTATCGTCAAGGAAGCGATCCGCGAGGAACTGTCCGCCACGGGCCTGCGTATCGACGAGCCAGAACATCAGTTCGAGGCGCGCGAGGATTTCCGCTTTCTCCGGAATTTTCGTCAAGCCCTCGCCGGTGTCTCCAGCAAGGTCGGCGCGGCTGTGATCCTGTCGATTGTCTCTGGACTGCTGTGGCTTTTGTGGAATGGTGTCCAAGCGCTGCTTCCGCCGAAGTGACCTTTCGCGCCTCCGGGCGCTCTACAATGCCTGATCGCGATGAGAGCTTGCCGAAACGGCAAATCCTACCGACAAGGCAGACCAAGTCTGAGTGGTTTGGTCCAGTTTTGAATATTAGAATGTGCTGATGTTGCGTACCCCTCCGAGATCCATACTATTGAAGCGCCTGGACGGCAGGACGGCCAGGACGCGGGAGCTGGATTTCCATCCATTTGACGCTTGCGCCACAGGCGTGTGTAGACGGATTGATTGCGGCGCGCGTTCCGCTTAAATTTTCCGTGGCTCCCAAGCAAATCAGATCAAACTTTCTCAAATATTTATTCTATAACATCTTCTCGAGATAAGTTTTGTATGTGATTACATCATGCGCCTTTCATTTGTTATTGGCGTGTATTCTTTAATATTGATGCATTTCAGCGAAAGGGTGATCCTATGAACTGGTGGGGAACTGCCGGAAACGATACCCAGTCGGGTACTAATTCTGCCGACAGTATGTGGGCTCAAGGTGGCAACGACACCATCTATGGCCTGGGCGGCAACGACACGATGGATGGCGGCGATGGCGACGATTATGTCGACGGCGGCGCCGGCAATGATCTGATCTGGGGTGGCGCCGGCAACGACACAATCCTTGGCGGCCTGGATGTAGACACCATCTACGGCGAAGGCGGCAATGACACGATCAACGGAGGCATGTACGACGACAAGCTATATGGCGGAGCCGGTAACGACACCTTCGTCTACAACTGGGGCGATGGCTGGGACACCATCGACGGCGGCGCTGACCAAGACACCATCCAGTTCGGCGCCGACTACTATACGTCCGCGAACATCTGCATCCATTCGATGACCAGCATCGAAATCTTCAGGAATGCCAATCCCTCAAACTATTCGCCGATCCTTCGCACCGATGCAACGCTGGATATCGACGCCATGGTCAGCGCTGCTAACGGCGTCTATGACGTTTTCCAGGGCAAATGGTACGATTCAGGAAAGAGCGACCTTGGCGGCTACCAGTTCTTCCATCTTTTCATCGAAGGATGGACCGGTAACGACACGATCAGCCTGGCAACGCTGCAGATTTCTGACTTTGCGCCGATCAACACGACCTACCGTTCCGATCTTGCCACATATGTGAGTGGTCTGGGCGGCGACGACACCATTTGCACCGGCGTCGGCGCGGACGTGATCTACGGCGATGACAGCCCCGAAGCAGACTATGGCGCCACGGTCGACGGCAACGACACGATCTACGCGGGCGCCGGAAACGACGAGCTGTATGGTGGCGGTGGATCCGACCATCTCTACGGCGAGGCCGGTAACGATCAGCTTCGCGGCGACGCCGGCGACGACCACCTTTATGGCGGACAGGGCAACGATACGGTCGACGGTGGCGACGGTCTTGATATCGTCTACCTGACAGGCGACGTCAGTGAATGGACCAAGCAGGTGAACGGTGACGGGTCGATCTCCTTCATCCATACCTCACTGGAAGAAGACAAGCTCTGGAATGTCGAAGAAGTTCACTTCGACACAGGCGGCCCGGTCTACGTCTGAATTTGAAGTCTCCGCGTCATCGGCCCCCACATCCAGGTGTGGGGGCAAACCCAGGGTAGTTTTTGATGAGTGTCCTATCGGGTACCCATGCAACGCGTGCGATGGTCGACATCGGCGTTTTTTCGGCAGTCATCAACCTTTTGATGCTCGTTTCCCCGCTCTACCTGCTGCAGGTCTATGACCGCGTACTGCCGGCGGCGAGCATGCACACCCTACTCTATCTGTCGCTTGCCGCTGCGCTGGCACTTCTGTTCCTGTGCCTTTTCGAAATTGTCCGATCCATCTATTCGCAGCGCGCCGCGGCTTCGCTGGACCGCCGTTTTGCGTCCCAGGCGTTCCAGGCATCGCTCGCTGGCGCCAGAGCCTATTCCGGCGACATTCAACCTCTGCGCGATCTGGCGACAGCCAGATCATTCGTCGCGTCACGCGGCTTGGCCAATCTGTTCGATCTGCCGTTCGTGGTGCCGTTCATCATCCTGCTGGCATTCATCCATCCGGTACTGAGTGTGGTCACCGTGGCCGGGGCAATCGTTCTCGTTGGGCTGGTTGTCGCATCCCATTTCGCCAATGGTGAAAGTATTGCCGCGGCCAACCGCCAATCGGTGGAAGCGTCCTTGACGGCCCAGGCCTTCGTGCGGAACACCGAAACAATCCGTGCCATGGGCATGACCGGAAATATCACCGAAGCGTGGGGCACCCTCTTTGGTCGATCTCTCGAAATACAGGACAGGTCCGTTCTCCAGGGCGCGGTGTTTGCCAGTATTTCCAAGGTGATCCGCATCGCACTGCAGCTGGCGATCTTGGGTGTCGGCGCTTGGCTGGTCATGGATGGCAAGATGACGGCGGGGATGATCTTTGCCTCGTCGATCATTTCCGGTCGTGTCCTGCAACCACTAGACCAGTTGATCGGAGGCTGGCGCCAGACCATCGACGCCAGCAAGGCCTGGAAACGACTGAAACAATCGCTGCCTGGATCGGAAGCCGTCGACAAGGTCGAGCTTCCCGCCCCTCGCGGACAGATTGCGGTTCGCGATCTCGTCTACATCGCTCCCGGTTCGGGCGTTGGAGCAGAACCGATCATCAAGCGGGCCTCCTTCACCATCGTTGCGGGAGAATCCGTTGCAATCATCGGACCGAGCCGTGCCGGGAAATCCACGCTGGCACGGCTGCTTGTCGGTGCAATCAGGGCCAATGCCGGCTCGGTACAGCTGGATGGAGCAGATCTACGGACCTGGGACGCGATCCAGTTGGGAAAATCGATTGGCTACCTGGCCCAGGACGTTCAGTTGCTGCCGGGCAGTATTGCTCAGAACATCGAGCGCTTTGACCCGACGTCCGATCATGCCGCCGTCGTGGCGGCGGCCGAACGCGCCAAGGCGCATGAGTTGATCGCTTCGCAGACGGAGGGGTATCAGACACAGATCGGCCCCGCCGCCGCACTGTCCGGCGGGGAACGTCAGCGGATCGGGCTGGCAAGGGCCTTTTATGGCTCGCCTGCTTTCCTTGTGCTCGACGAACCCAATGCGCATCTGGACCAGGACGGCGAAGCGGCACTGAAACTCGCGCTCTCCGAGGCCCGGGAACGGGATACGACCGTCGTGGTCGTGACGCACCGTCTCTCCCTGGCCTCGATCTGCGACCGGGTGATGTTGCTGCGAGGCGGCCGCATCGAGGCGTTCGGCCGCTCCGCCGAAGTCCTGCAGAAACTTTCGGCGCCGACTGAACCACCTCGTGCCGTCAGCCCGGCAAACAATGATGTGTCGAGCTTTGCAACCCAGAGCCAAGGGGCGGCCAAGTGGGCAGGCACCCTCAAGCCGGATCGGCGGTGAAAATGATGGCCATGACCTCATACGCATGGGAACAGCGGGTCCGAAGCGGCACGGCGACAGTCGCGATTGCAGGATATATCGGGCTCGCGCTGCTGATTGGAGGCTTCGGCTATTGGGCGGCAACTGCCCCATTGGCCGGTGCGGCAGTGGCGCAAGGAACCGTTGCAGCGACAGGCCGAAACGTTTTCGTCCAACACTTTGAAGGCGGTGTGATTCACTCGCTGCTGGTGAGGGAGGGCGATCGGGTACGCACCGGCCAGACGCTGATCGTTCTGGACGATACGGCGGCCAGAAGTCAGGTAAACCGGCTCGACAAGCAGTATGCTACCCTGGCGGCTACCGTCGAGCGTCTTGTAGCGGAGCGTGACGGGACTGCCGAACTGATCTTTTCCGAAGACGTCCGGCAAAGAATCGCCACGAGCAAGCTGAAAAACCTGGCGGCTGAGCAGGACAAGGAATTCAAGGCAAAACTCGCGCGTTACCAATCCGAACTCGACATTTTGCGGCAGCGCGTAACCACACTCGGCGAAAATCTGGTCGGGCTGGATGCGCAGAAGGCGGCGATCAACAACCAGCTCGACATTGTCTCGGATGATCTCATCAGAAAGAAGAAGCTCGTCGACCAGGGTCTTACCAACCATTTCGAATATACGCAGATCCAGCGCAACCAAGCCAATCTGATCGGTCAGTCGGGAGCGGTCGAGGCAGAACTTGCAGCCACCCGCAGCCAGGTCATCGAAGCGAAGGAGCAGATCGAACGCCTGAAAACACAACGTGTGGAACAGGCGGTGAGCCAACTGGCGGAAATCCGTACAAATCTCACCGACACGGAAGAACAGCTGTCGGCAGCCCAGGCGGTGTTGCGCAGGACAACAATTTCATCTCCCACCGAGGGCGTGATCGTATCGGCGATCTACAATTCGCCTGGAAGCGTCGCAGCGCCCGGCGAGAAGCTGATCGAAATCCTGCCGACAGGTAGCCGGATGATTGTCGATGCA
Organism: Mesorhizobium loti; assembly: GCF_002858745.1. Taxonomy (GTDB): domain Bacteria; phylum Pseudomonadota; class Alphaproteobacteria; order Rhizobiales; family Rhizobiaceae; genus Mesorhizobium; species Mesorhizobium loti_F. The sequence goes on from NZ_PJRO01000007.1 coordinate 83,065, forward strand.
CGGATCAGCCCAAATGATGTCGACGCCGTTCATGCAGGCCAGACGGCGCGCCTAAAGCTGACTGCACTGAACGCCAGGACAACCCCGGAAGTAAGCGGCACCGTGCTTGATGTATCCGCGGACCGCCTTGTCGATAACGCGACGCACGAGGCATTCTACCGCACCCGAATCCAGATCAGCGAGGTCCTGCCGGAAAGCGTGACGCTGGATCAACTCTACCCAGGCATGCCCGTGGAAGCATTCATAGGCACCGGCGACCGCACCTTCCTCGAATATCTGATGAAGCCAATACGGGACTCCTTCCAGCGCGCATTCGTTGAGGACTAGTTCTTACCGAAATCTGGCAGATAGCCCCGAAGCCGCTAGCTCAGACGCGCCGGCCGGAAAGAAATGGCAGCCCCGCCATGTCAATTCCCGAACAGCTTTCCGGGATCATAGACAGCCTTGCCCTGCAACAGCGTCGCGACCACTTTGGCGTTGCCGATCGCCTTGACAGGGAGCTTGAGGATGTCGCGGTCGATCACGGTGAGATCCGCGACCTTGCCAACCTCGATCGAGCCAGTCGTCCTGTCCTGATGCAGCAGCCGGGCGGGGTTGATGGTCATCCATGCGATCGCGGTGGCAACGTCGGGGGCGCCGTCCTTCTTCCGCGTCACCGCTGTCTGGATCTTGACCAGGGGTGAAAGTTCATCGGCGTCGAAGTCGCTGCTCATCACCACGTCAGCGCCCATGGTCTGCAGCGTGCCAGCCGGCATCATGGTGTCGGCCCTGTCGCCAATGAACTGGCGGATAAACTGCACATAGTCCGGATCGACAGCACTCGGGGCAAGCTGGAAATCGGCGACCACGCCCAGTTGCTTGAACCGAGGCAGGTCGGTCTTGTCGACGAGGTAAAGATGCGTCAGGCGGTGCGGGCCGGGTGCGGCATCGGATTGCGCGATCGCATCGAGGGCAAGTCGAGCGCCGCGATCCCCGGTGACGTGATAGTGCAACTGAAACCCTTTCTCGGACAGGACCCTCGAATAGCGGTTCAGCGTATCGATATCGAAATAGAGAAAGCCGCGATCGAAGCCATGGTCGATGCCGGCGCCCGGCTTGTAGGGTTCCAGAACCGCACCGGTGCGCTGCTCCAGAATTCCGTCGACATAAATCTTGACCTGGTTGAAGCGCAGCAGGCTGCCAGCGTCGTTGGAGAACTGCCCGGTCAGCGCCGCGACCTGTTCGTCGAAAGGCATATCCGGGTAAACATAGAGCGCGTTCGAGGCCCTCACCGTCAGTGTTTTGTTAGCCAGCGCCTTCTGCCAGACCTTGACGTGCCCCTGTGGCCAGAAGCCACCCGCATCGCTGACGCTGGTGATGCCGTTCTCGGCCATAATTTTCAAAGTCGGAAGCATGCTTTCATAGGCAAACTCGACGTTTTCGGGCGTATCCGGGAAAGCCAGATTGCGCAGCTTCTGCTGCGCGTTTTCCAGCACCACGCCATTCGGCTTGCCGGTCTTCCTGTTGCGCAAGATGATGCCACCAGGCGGATTTCCCTCAATCGTATCATAACCGGCAGCGCGCATGGCGGCCGAGTTCGCCCAGGCGCCGTGGCCGATATCGTCGAGGATCAGCACCGGCCGATCAGGCGATATGTCGTCGAGCAGCGCGACCGGGTTATCGCTCTGGTCGAGCAGGTTGGTCATGCTGACACCGGATCCCAACACCCATTCGGTCTTGCTCGTCTTCACACACGCCTCGGCAGTTGCCAGTGTGTCGTCGAGTTCGTCGAAGGGTCCGAATTCGCACAGGATCTTGTTGACGCCGGCCTCGACGAGATGAACATGTGCGTCCTGGAAGCCAGGCAACACCATCTTGCCGCCGAGATCGATGATTTCGGCCTCTTTGCTGACAGCAGCCAACGCATCTTTCTCGGTGCCAACGGCAATGATCATGCCGCTGTCATCGATGGCCATAGCCTCGGCCATAGGTGCCTTGGCGTTCACGGTGTGAATGCTGGCGTTCGTCAGCACCTTCGTACCGGCGAATGCCGACGGGCTCAGCGTCACGCCGGCGACCAGCAAGAGCCACGGGAGGTGCAATCGGCGACGGGAAATACCAACCATCTGAACGCCCTCCAAAGCTCGATCTAATCCGCTTTCGTCTCCAGCCACAAGCGCCGTGTGGATCGGTCGCGAACGCGACGGGCGAGAGCTGGAGGTGTCGCCTCGCGAAAGCACATCCCTGAATTTCACCACAGACGATGCCCTTCCGGCCGCACCCGGAATAGGCAGAAGTCCAATGACCGTCCAGACAGCGTCTGGATTGCGTGGATCTTGACGGACGGTTAGCCATCACTTGCGTCAAATTGCCTGCACAGCTCGCGGTGGCATTGATGGTTCCCTGCGCCTTGCCTAAAATATCAGGACTGCAGCGTGAGTCCCCGCCATGTCCGAGCAGGAAGCGAACCATCAAGAGCGCGAGCACCGGCAGCGGGTGCTCAAAGGGGCCACCATCATCACCAGCATCCACAATTCGGAAATCCCCTGCGTCATACGCAACCAGCATGCCAATGGCGCCGAACTCAAGGTGGCCGCCGACGCCATCGTTCCCGAGCGCTTCAGCCTCTATGTGCCTGTCGACGGCGTCGCCTATGAGGCGCTCGTGCGCTGGCGCCGCAACGATCGCATCGGCGTGCAGTTCACCGGCACCGGGCCAAAACCGCGCTTTCATTACGGCTGACCTCCAACCAACCGTTTCAGGCCTCGCTGCCCCGACCAAGGCATGTTGAGATTCCAAGCCGTGGGCAATCGCCATTTGCCGGCGGGTGTTGGGCAAATCTCAACACACCTTGGTTGACGCTTCGCGCTGTCGTGGCTAGCTTCGGATTTGGAACTGGTTCCGCCGCAAGGCGGATGAAAAGGGAACACGGTTCGGCCGAGCCATCGGCCAAAGCCGCGACTGCCCCCGCAACTGTAACCGTTGAGCCTTTTTCCACGATGCCACTGGCCGCCTCAAGCGACCGGGAAGGCGGAAAAGGGTGATGACACGGAAGTCAGGAGACCTGCCTGTTCCAGTCACCCATGCTTGATCACGAGGGGTGGTCAGGCGCGGTCGTCCGTGGCGGTGACACGTGAAGTGTTGCCGCATGCCGGAACGGCCGGGAGGTGAAATGCGACTGTCCGCAAATTTGCCTTCAGCCACCTCCGCCTGCGGTTCGAAATGAACCTCGCGGCGCCATTGCGCCGTCGATCCTTTTGGGGGCGGAATTGAAGAAAACTGCTGTTTTGGCCGGTGCTGTCGCACTGGTTTCCACGAGCCATGCCAGTGCTCAGGATCCTGGCGGCAACGCCACGATGCTGGAGCGTATCGTCATCACCACGCCGCTCCGGCGCGAGACGACACTGTCGCGTTCGACCTCGTCGGTAACAGTGATCGACCGCAAGAGCATCGAGCGTTCGGCGGCGCCCGACCTGCCTTCCCTGCTCAAATCCTACACCGGCGTCTCGATCATTTCTTACGGCGGCCAGGGTGCCTCGGCCAATCTCTACCTGCGCGGCATGTCGGCCAGCCAGACGCTGCTGCTGGTCAACGGCGTGAGGGCGAGTTCTGTCACCACCGGCACGGCGTCGCTTGGCAACATCCCGCTGGATTCGATCGAGCGCATCGAGATCGCCAAGGGTGCGCATTCGGCACAATACGGTTCCGACGCCATGGGCGGTGTCGTCAACATCATCACCAAGCATGGCGGCCCATGCGCCGATGGCCGCAACAGCTGTGGCTCGGTCACAGCGGGCGTCAGCCACCCATGGGGCGGTACCTTGTCCGGCAATGTGCGAGGCCAAGGCGCGAGCGGTGTCGACTATTCGATCGGCGGCAGCCTGATCGGCACGCGCGGTTATGACTTCACATTCCCAACCGCCTTCGGCCATGAACCGGACGATGACGGTTTCCTGCTCGGCTCGATCAATGCCTCGCTGACGAAACAGTTCGACTGGGGCCGGATCTACGGCGATGCCTTGATTGGCCGCAGCCATGGCCAGTACGACGCGTCCTATCCCGGCTCCAACGAGGTCGACACGACGAGCTTTGCCGGCAAGCTCGGCACCGAGATCAGGCATTCCGAAGACTGGTCCTCGACCGTCGAACTGTCGAGCTCGGTCGACCGCTCACGCAATTTTCGCGAGGGTGTTACCGGCGACAGCCGCTTCAATTCCAGCCGCTACGGCCTTTTTGCCTCGACCCGGAAGAATTTCGACACAGGCGCCGTCTCGCATGTGCTGACCGGTGGCGCCGAGGTCTATCGCGAGCAGGTCAACTCAACCGTCGATTTCGACGTGACCGCGCGCACGCTGGCAGCCGTGTTCAGCCAATATTCGCTTTCATATGAAGCACTCACGGTGGATAGCGGCATCCGCTACGACCACAATGGTCAATTCGGCGGCGCCCCCACCTATAATGTCGGCGCGAGCTACGAAATCCTGCCGGACCTCACGCTGCGCTCATCCTATGCCACCGGCTTCAGGGCACCGAGCTTCAATGAACTCTATTATCCGAACTATTCCAACCCGAATCTCAAGCCGGAGAAATCCAGATCCTATGAGATCGGGCTGAATTGGCAGGCGAGCGCGAACACCAATCTGGATATCGCTTTCTATCAAACCTGGCTGACAGACGCGATCGCTTCCAACCCACCGACCTATCTGCCCTTCAACGTGGCCAAGGCGCGCATAACCGGTTTCGAGGCAGCGCTTGCGCACCGCTTCAACACGGAATGGAGCGGCAGGTTAAGCGTCGATGTGCGCGAGCCGCTCAACCAGGACAACGGCAAATACATCCCCTATCGCGACCGCTTGAAGGCGATGGCTGAAGTCACCTACAGCCCGACCGGGCAGTTGGACGTGACGACGCGCGTGCTTTACGGCGCCGCACGCTATGCCAATGCCGCCAACACCGTGAAGCTGCCGGACTACGTCACCGTGGACTTCACCGCGCTTTATGCGCTGGACACTGCCTCGCAGGTAAAGTTCGCCGTCGAGAACCTGTTCGATGCAGACTATTCGACGGTGACGGACTATCGCGCACCCGGCCGCACTTTCAATCTGAGCTTCACCCGGACATTCTGAGCCCTGGAGATGGCGATGCAGGCAAGGGCAGAGATTTCGATGATGGCCAGCAGGGCTTTCTGCCGGCCTCGCCGGAGTTTGCCCATCGGCCTGATGGCTGGCGGGCTGCTCCTTGCGGCCGCCGGCAGCGCGACGGCGGCGGAAACGCCGAAACGCGTTGTCTCCATGAATGTCTGCACCGACCAGATGGCGATGCTGCTTGCCAGGGACGGCCAACTGCATTCCGTCTCCTATCTGGCCAGCGACCCGGCAACATCGGCGCTGGCCGAAGAGGCGCGACACTTTGCGGTCAACCACGGGCAGGCGGAAGAAGTCTTCCTGATGCAGCCAGATCTCGTCCTGGCCGGAAACTATACGACGCGGGCAACTGTCGGCCTGCTCAGGCAACTCGGTATCCGCGTCGAGGAATTCCAGCCCGAAACCTCCTTCGATGACGTGCGGGCGGGTCTCAGGCGCATGGGCGACATCCTCGACCGGCAGAACCGAGCCGAGGCGCTGGTGGCGGAACTCGACCGCAAGCTCGCCCAGGCGAGAGCAAAACCCCACCGCAACATCACCATCGCGACCTACTTTGCAAACTCCTACACGTCGGGCGCCGGCACGCTGGTCGACGCGGTGGTGGCCGCATCCGGCCTGACCAATCTGGCCACGAAGCTCGGCTTGTCCGGCACCCAGCAATTGCCGTTGGAGCTTCTGGTGATGGCGAAACCGGACATGCTGGTGGACTCGGAAGCGCGCTATGCGACGCCGGCGCTGGCGCAACAGACCTTCGTTCATCCTGCCTACAGGATGCTCGCCACTGAAACGGGGCGTGTTTCCGTGCCGGCCAGATACACTATCTGCGGCGCGCCCTTCACGGCCACGGCCGTGGAGATGCTGACGGAAGCGGCGGCAAATCGTTCGGGAGGCGGGCAGCCTTGACAGATACCGCTCGCTACCGCGCCCTGCTTGCCGTGCTCAGCCTTGTGGTTGCCGTTCTCTTCGTGTTGTCGCTGACGATCGGTCCGGCTGCGATCGCTTTCAGCGACAGCATCAGGGCGCTGTTCTCAGGCAAAGGGGACGCTATTGCCCTCATCATGCGTGAGATCCGCCTGCCGCGCGCGCTGCTCGGCCTGATGATCGGCGCGACGCTCGGCCTGTCGGGTGCAGCGCTGCAAGGCTATCTGCGCAATCCGCTGGCGGAGCCCGGCCTGATCGGCGTCAGCGCCTCGGCCTCGCTCGGCGCCGTGCTTGCCATCTATAGCGGCCTGACGATCGCCTTCCCGCTGGCGTTACCATTGTCGGCCCTCGTGGCGGCGATGGTTGCGGTGGTCGCTGTCCAGGCACTTGCCGGGCGGCGTGGCAACACGCTCACCATCATCCTTGCCGGTGTCGCCATCTCCAGCCTTGCCGGAGCCATGACCTCGCTTGCGCTCAACCTGTCGCCCAATCCCTTCGCAGCACTTGAGATCATGTTCTGGATGCTCGGCTCCCTCACCGACCGTTCGATGACACATGTCTGGCTGGCCGCGCCCTTCATGCTCGCCGGCTGGGTGCTTCTGTTGATGCTCGGTCGCGCGCTCGATGCATTGACGCTGGGGGCAGACACCGCCGCCTCGATGGGCATCGACATGCGCCGCGTACAGCAACTGGCGGTACTCGGCACTGCCGCCTCGGTGGGTGCCGCAACAGCCGTTGCCGGCGCCATCGGCTTCGTGGGGCTGGTGGTGCCGCATCTGTTGCGGCCGCTCGTCGGCGCCAGACCATCGCGGCTGTTGCCCGCTTCGGCACTCGGCGGTGCCGCGGTGGTTCTTGCAGCCGACATCCTCGTCCGTCTCATCGCACCCGGTCGGGATCTGAAGCTTGGCGTGCTGACGGCGATCGTTGGCGCACCGTTCTTCCTGTGGCTTGTCTATCGTGAACGACGGAGGCTGGCATGAGCCTGCTTACCGTCTCCAGCCTTTCGGCCTCGCTCGGCCGGCGGCACGTGCTGAGCGACGTTTCCTTCATTGTCGGCCCCGGCGAGTTCGTCGGGCTGATCGGGCCTAATGGTGCCGGCAAATCGACCCTGCTCAAATCCGTACTGGGGCTAACGGCTTCGCAGGGAACGATCACGATCGCGGGGCGTGATGCGGCCACAATCACCATGCGCGATCGGGCAACCGACATCGCCTATGTCGCGCAGGAGCACGAGATCGCCTGGGCGATCCCTGTCGAAGCCGTGGTCGCACTCGGGCGCACGCCGCATCGGCCGGATTTCGCCGCCCTGTCACCGACCGATCACGCTGCGATCGAACAGGCAATGCGGCGCATGGAGGTCGACGCTTTTCGCGACCGTGCCGCCACCGACCTTTCCGGCGGCGAGAAGGCGCGTGTGCTGATTGCCCGCGCGCTTGCCCAGGAAACGCCTTTGCTTCTCGCCGATGAGCCGACGGCAGGCCTCGATCCGTCCCATCAGATCGCGCTGATGCGCCTGTTCGCCGATCTGGCCAAACAAGGCCGCAGCGTCGTTGCATCGCTGCACGACCTTGGACTGGCAGCGCGCTGGTGCAGCCGCCTTATCCTGCTCGACCGGGGCCGGATCATCGCGGACGGTCCACCCGAAATCGTGCTGACGGCCGAGAGCCTCGCCAGCGTCTACGGCGTCGAAGCCTATTTCGGCACCTCGTCCGGCCACGCCATCATCCAGCCGCTCGACCTGATCGCTCCTACCCAAGACGAACCGGAAGAAGACCATGACCGAACTTGAACCGCTGCTGCAGAGACACCTTGGCGACTGGCGGTCGGGCTGGAGCATGGGATCCTTCGGCGCCATTGCCGAATTCCATCAGGACGCGGACGAACAGCCGGTGATCGACGAGCCGCTGGATCTGACCCGCGCGACGAGGCGCGGCGCCATCCGACTGGAGCGGCGGCGTCTCGCCGGCGCAACGGCGGTCGCCTATGAGACGCTGAGCCCGAAGCGACACCGCTGGAGCCATGCCGTGGCGCTCTGCCTGCCGGAAGCACGCGCGCGGCGCAACGGGCACAAGGTGCTGACCGAGGTCGGTCCGGACGATGACGCCGTTCGCGGCATCGATCGCACCGGCATCCTGTTCGATATGGGGCTCGGCCTGCCGCAATGCGATTTCTGCATCCGCACCAGCGATCCGAAACTGCTCGGCGAATTGCGCGCCAATCTCGGCCGCTCGCTGTTCGAGCCCGGCAATAGCGCGACTGCCGCCATCATGGCCGCGCACCCGCATCGCGTGGCGCTGACCGCATTGGGGCGTGTCGAGGTCTACCAGAAGATCGGCGGTCCGGACACTGGAGGCGTTTCGCCGGCCGGACCGCATACGCACCTGCTGCCCAAACTGCTGGCCAGCGGCCGCACCCATTCAGCCAACACGCCGATACCGGAAGGCCTGCAGCCGCTCGCCTTCCTGCATCCCGGCAATCCGGTGATTGGCCCGATGGGCGAGGACCAACCTTTCGACCTCGACCTGCATGAAGCATTCCAGAGCCTGCTGACACGCTACGGAACGGCGGAAGCCCGCACGGCGAAACAGGCGGTCAGCATGGCGCTCAGCACCGGCGTGGTCCCGCAGAACTGGACGCCACCGCCCGGCCGCGCCGCCAAGACCGCCGCTCGCATCGCACTGCGCCAGGAAGCAAGGCTCGCAGCCCACCACGCCGACATCATGCGCGCCGGCATCGTCACCGACTGGCAGGTGGCCTTCGATCAGCTCGATCCTGAGACTTCGGACAGCATCGAGGACGAAGCACCCGGCCACTAATGGTTCAATCCATCTGGAAGAGTTCCAGCCTGGATGGAAGCTTCATAAGCCGGCTATTTTGTTGCCTGCAGCTTGTCGACCGCAGCTGTAAAGCCCTTGAGCGAAACCGGGATCGTAACCGGCTTACGCGTCACGGACTCCATGCCGATGTTCAGCATGGTGCCCGACTTCAGCCCCGTAAGCAGCTCGGGTGTCAGCGGAATGGCGGCGTAAGCGCCGTTCTGGTCGCTGGTCTGGATGGCGACGGCTGCCTTGTTGCCGGCATCGATCTGGTAGGATGCGCCGGCCGGCAGGAAAAGGCCGTGCGGCAGCGCCAGCAACATGGCGAGGCTGCCATTGTCGGCTTGGCGGCGCACGGTCAGTGTCAGTACGCGCTGCCCGGTTTTGGATTCAGTCAAGTTTTGCGAAGCCTGGCACTCAAGATCGGTGCCCGAACCGCCACTGGCGCAATTGACGACCCAAGGGTTGCCTTCCGGCTGCTTGGCTTCGGCTGCTTTCGCATCGGCGGGCTTGGCATTGGGTTTGGCTTCCTCAGCCAATGCGCCGGAGACTGCGGCCCCCAGCGTCGCAAGCACCACGACCGCGCTTGCCAACCCGCTCAGCCGGGAGCCACAAGACCTGCCCCCACAAAACTTGCCTGTCGTCATTTTCCACCCCATGCACGAATCGGCGCGATCTCTACATCAGTGCAGACTGTCCGGAAAGCAGAACTTCACCTGCCAGACTACACGCTGTGACTAAATAACCACAGTATTGCTGACTATTTTTGGGAGTGTTCCACTCAAGGACTCGCTAATCAAGCGGTTTTGGATATTGTCCCCGGACCTGGGGATGGTACTGAATGGGTTCGGGGGAACGCACGTCGTTTCGTATTCAGTCCGGCGTGCGTGGCTCAGGCCGCGCCGGCGCTCGTTGTTTGCCGCATATCTATCTGCCATCTGCATATTCGCAGTATACGAGGCAGCTTCTCAAAACCTCTGCGCTGTCCACACTTGCGCTGGCCACACTTGCGCTGGCCTTGGCTGGCACGACCGCTGCGCAGGCAGATCCTGACGCACTATGGCAGCCGCAAGTGCGCGCCATTATCGGCGCCGACAACCGCGGCGCCAGCACAGCCCTCGAAGGCTTCATCCCACTGAAGCAAACCGCAGAGTCGGTGCTGTTCCTCGACGTTCGCGGCAAACATCGGTTCGACGACGGCTTCGGCCAGGATGTCGGCATCGGCGTGCGGCGGCTGGTCAATCCCGACCTGCTTGTCGGTGGCTATGCCTATGCCAATGTGCAGACGATCGATGGCCACACCTTTAGCGGTGCGACGCTCGGCATCGAGGCGATCACCGCCAATTATGACGGCCATCTGAATGTCTATGTGCCCTTCGGCGGCGACGGCAACGACACCAAGGGCAACTCCAGCCTGTCGCTCGTCGGCAATCAATTGCTCGAACAGGTCTCCATTCTCGACCGGCGCAGCTATAGCGCGTGGGGCATCGAGGGCGAGTTCGGGGTGCAGGTGCCGCTGGACCTGCCCGACAACCATTCGCTGCGGCTGGATGTCGGCGGTTATCATTTCGCGGATCCCGACGGGCGCGACGGCAGCGTCACCGGCGCCAAGGCCGGCATCGAATATGCCATCCGGGATGCTTTCAGCAGCGGCTGGGATCTCACTCTCGCAGGCGAAGTACGCAGCGACAACCGCGACCACACGCAGTTCGCTGGCTCAATCCAGCTCAGCGTGCCGTTCAATCCGCCTGCCCGCAACGCCTCGCAGGAGGAGATCGCCACCGCCTATCCGGTGAGCGAGGGCCTTCGCAAACGCGTCAACGACCGCGTGCGCGGCGATATTGGCGTGCGTGTCAACACCCAGGAAACGACGACAACCAGCACCCGCAACGCCATCAACGCGGCAACCGGCGCGGAATTCGGCACTTTCTTCTTCGCCGATGGTGAAAACACGCTGGGCCTGGGCACGCAGGGCGATCCGACGACGCTCGATGACGCCGTTGCCAAGGCCGGCAAGAAGGGCTTCGTCGTCGCGCTCGGCGGCAAAGGCAACATCCTGACGGCTGGTGCGCTTCTGGCGCAGGACCAGACCGTGATCGGCGGCGCCGGTACGGTGAGGGTTCTCAATTTCTTCGGCAGCACCGAGAGCTTCAACTTCGGCGGTTCGAACGGCACTCTCGCCGGCACCAACCCCGGCAAGGCGGTGCTCAGTCTCGCGGGCGGCAACACGATCTCCGGCATCACCGTCACGGGCGGCGGCATCGGCATTTCGGGCTTCAATATCAAGGACGCAACCCTGACCGATGTCACGGTGACCGGAACCGGCTCCCATGGCGTTGCCTTCACCGGCAGTTCGACGGGCGTGACCGGTACGAACCTGACGTCCAGCAACAATGGCGGCGATGGACTGCACATCGAAAGCGATGGCACCTTCAACTTCACCGGGACGACGCTGCTTTCCGGCAATGCGGGGGACGGCCTCGACATCAAGGGCAAAGGCACCTACGCCTTCGCGACGCTGAATGCGCAGAACAACACCGGCGACGGCATCCACGTTTCCGGCACCTCCAGCACCGGCAAATTCTCGACCAAGGGCGGCACCGTCTCCGGCAACGGCGGTACTGGCGTCTTCATCGACCCGATCACCGCGGATGTCATGCTGGACCAGGTCAGCCAGAATGGCGGAACGGCAGGCATCGTCCTCGACCAGATGTCGGGTTCGTTCACCGTCAAGGGAAAGACCAGCATCGTCGGCATCGCTGGCGCCGGCATTTCCATTTCCAATGCACCGGCTGCGATACGCTTCGGTGATGTCGAGATCAGCGCGCCGGGCGGCGCCGGCATTTCCCTTGCCGGGGTCAACGCGGCGGTGGTTGCCGGCAACATCGTCATTTCCGGGCTGGGCCTTGGCGCCACCGGGCTCGACTTCTCGGGCAGCCAGACCATGTTCACGGCGCAATCGGCCAGCATTTCGGGCGGCGCGATCGGCATCGACCTCACCGGCACGCTTGCCGGCTCGAAGATCACGATCACCGATGGCGGCACCATCGTCAACGGCGGCACGGGCGTGCGGCTTGGTATCGCGGGATCCCTTGCCGGTACGGCGAACGCCGATTTCAGCTTCGGCGGCGGCACGATCGGCGGCAGCCTTGCTTCGCTCGATGCGCGCGGCCTGAACCCAGGCGCCGGCACCTATGCTTTTGGGACAACTGCGTTTACCGGCGCCCAACTCTTCGACATCCGCAACCTGATGTTCGTCGGGGCGACTGCGACTGGCAAGGGCGACGGTTCGTCGATCAATGACCTGGCGACGATCGTCCAGGCCGACGCCAGCACCGCCAACGACATCACCTTCATCCTCGTCAACCGGGGGACGGCGATCGACGCAACCAGCGGCTTTACGCTGGGAACGGGTCAGATCCTGGGCTCGTTTGGCAATGGCCGCTCCTTCTCGCTGGGCGGCGTGCCGCTCAACGTCACTGGAACCAACGTCCAGAACGGCGTGGCGATCACCGATGCCGGCGGCGCGGCAACGCTGACCAGCACTGCTGGCTCATCCACCGTCGCGATGGCGAGCAGCAGTTCGCTGCTGGACGTAAACCTCACCAACGCCAAGGTTGGGGGCGGCACTGTCGTCGTGGCTACGGGTGTCTCGAACATCGTACTGACCGGCGTGGCGATCAGCGGCGGCACGGCCGGTTTCCTGGGCACCGACCTCAACGGAGCGGCGCTGACCAATGTCTCAGCGACCGGCGCCACGCAGGACGGCTTCGCCTTGGATGGCACGTCGACAAACGTGACCGGGACGAACCTGACCTCGACCGGCAACGGCAACGCCGGCCTGCTTGTCGCCTCGGACGGTTTCTTCAGCTTCACCGGCACCACCCTGTTGTCCGGAAACGCCGCTCTCGGCCTGGGTATCAACGGCGACGGCGACTACCGGTTCGAGACGCTCAATGTCCTGAACAATGCGGGCGGCGGCATCGGAGTGATCTCGCCAGGTGCCGGCAGGTTCTCGACGACGGCCGGCACCATCTCGGGCAACAGCTCGGGTCCAGCCGCGCTCGGAAGCATCCTGCTCGGCGGCGTCGATCTCAATGTCACGTTGACCAGCCTGACCCAGAATGGCGGCGGCGTCGGTGCGATCATAGCGGGCTCTACCGGTTCCTTCACCGTGACGGGTGCGACAACGGTGAGCAATGTCGCTGGCGGCGGCATTCTTATGGTTGACGGAAACGCCAACATTCGTTTCGGCGGCCCGGTCACCGTCGCGGACAGCGCAGCTGGCGGCATCCTCGTTGACCGGTATGCCGGCACAGTCTCGTTCGACGGTTCCGTCACTGTCACCAATACCCTCGCCGGACCCGGCATAGAGGTCACGGATACAACGGGGGCCGTGACCTTCAACGGGTCTGTAACCGTCAACAACGCCGGCTCGTTTGGCCTTGCTCTCGGCGACAACAGCGGCGCGGTACGCTTTGGAGATGTCTCGATCGACCAGCCGGGTGTCGATGGCATCACGGTCAAGGGAACAAACGGCACCATTTCGTTCGGCAATGTCGACATCACCGGCCTGTGCAACTGCGCGATCGGCCTCGACCTCTCGTCCAGCACCTCGACATTCACCGCCACCACGTTCGATGTCACCGGCACGCCCGGTGCCGGTTCGACGGGTATCGATCTTTCGGGGACAATCGGCGGCTCCGTCACGATCGGCAGCGGCGTCATCACCGACGTTGACACCGGCATCCAGCTTGGCAGCAACGGACTTGCCGGAGCGCAAGCCAACACCACCTTCAACTTCGGTGCAGCCGGTGGCGGCTCGGTCACCGGCGTGGTGGCCTCACTCGATACGCGTGGCTTGCTTGCCTCGAGCGGCAGCTATGAATTCAACACGACCTTCTTCAATGGCCCGCAGCTGTTTGACCCGATCAACCTAATCTACGTGGGTTCCGCTGCCACAGGCGCCGGTGACGGCTCGTCAGTGAACGACCTTGCCGACATCAATTTTGCCGATACCATCACGGTCGCCAATGCGATCTTCGCCCTGGTCAACGATGGCGCTACGATCAACGACACCACCGGCTTCACTCTGGCGGATGGCCAGACGCTGGCGTCCTTCGGCAACGGCCGCTTCTTCAACACCAGTGGCGCGCCGATCAACGTTACCCATGGCGCCAACATCATAAGAGGCGGCATTCAGAACGATCCGACCAATAACGGCGCGGCAACGCTCACCAACAGCGGTGGCGGCAACACACTTACCCTGGCCAATGGCAATCTTGTCGCGGACCTGATCATCAATTCGAGCGGGGTGGCGATCGACGGCTCCGGCGGCATTACCGGCTTCATCAGCTCCGGCGTTACAATTCAAGGCGCCACAACGGCACTTTTCCTGAACAACACACTCGGTACGGTCACTGTCAACAACCTGACGATCCAGGGGCCGGCTCTGACAGGCATCGTTCTTGCCAATACCAGCGCCACCTTCAATTTCACAGGCACCACAACCATTGCCGGCGGCTCGAACGCAGCGCTGCTCGCCAATAATTTCGACGGTACGGCCGATTTCGCCGACATCGACATCACCGGCGGCCCTTTCGGCATCGCCATTTTGAACGGCTCCAGCGGCACGCTGACTTTTGGGGCCGGCAGCTCGATAGCCAACGCCAGCAACGCCGCCTTCTCGGTGGGATCGTCGAACGCGACGGTCACCTACAACGGCACCATCACGCAAAACAACGCGGCGAACGCGGTGCGCATCGCTAACAATACGGGCGGCACAGTCACCTTCGGCGGGGCGATTACGGCCAACACCACGACCGCGACGGCGATCTCGATCGCCAACAACACCGGCGGCATCTTCAACTTCGCCGAGCAGGTCAATGCCAATATCACGACCGGAACCGGTGTCCTGCTCGACACCAACACAGGCGCAGCAATCAACTTCACCGGCGGGCTCGACATCACGACGACTGGTGGCGATGGCTTCACGGCTATCAACAATGGCCCGGGTACCTATGGCGGCATCGTGACCGTCACCGGATCCGGCAACACCATCGCATCCGGAGGCAACGGCCTCCTGATGGGAGGGATGGAAGTCGGGGCCGGCGGCATTGCCTTCGACAGCATCTCCGCCAAGTCCAATGCCGCCGGTGCAGGCATTGCATTGAGCTTTGCCAATCTCCTTGGTGATGTGAATATCGGTGGCCTGACCGACACGGGCTACATCGGCGGTGTCTTCGGTGGCCTTACGGGCGCCGGAAAAGTCAACCTCACCGGCACCATCGATCTCGACCTCACCGATCCTTTCAGCATCGGTTTTGCTTTCGGCGGCCAGATCGGCACAGTCAACATCGCCAATGTCGCCGGCTCCACCCTGACCATCGACGGTGCCTGGCGCGGAATCGAGTTCAGCGGCGCACTGGGCGGAACTGCCAATATCGGCGGCAACGGCATCTCGTCCACCATCACCGCGGCCCAAGCCACCGGTGCGGCGATCGTCTTGACCAGCAACACCATCGGCGCTCCGGTGCTCAACTACAACGGCGCGCTCAATGTGAGCGCGGGCAACGTGGTTTCCGTCAGCGGCGCCGACCTTGCCGTACTCAACCTTGCCGGCACAGTCACCTCGACCACAAGCGCCACAGCCTTCGACTTCGCCGTGGCCCGCGGCAGCTACAATATCTCGAGCTCGATCACCCATACCGGTGGAGCCGGCGTCAATGTCACTGCGGGTGTCCTTGCCACCGGAAACATCACGTTCTCAGGCACATCGAAGACATTCAGCACCGGTGCCAGTACCGCCGTCTCTATGGCCGGCTTCGGCACGCTGGCGTTCACCAATGGCGGCCTCGGCATCACGACCGGTTCCGGCACCGGACTCAGCGCGAGCGCCGGCACCATCAACGTTGCGGGCGCCACCGGCAACAGCATCAATTCGACGGCAGGCACCGCGGTCAGCCTCAGCAATGTGATCGCCAACGTCGCGTTCAATTCCATCGCCGCGGCGGGTGGCACGACCGGCGTGGGGCTCAGCAATGTGTCCGGCAGCTTCAGCGTCTCGGGCGCAACCCAGCTGTCGGGCGCGACCGGTGCCGCAGTCAACATCAAGGGCAGCAACGGCACGATCAGTTTCGCCGACCTCGATATCGCGCTGAGCGTCGCGAATTCGACCGGCTTCGATGCTTCCGGGGCCACGGTCAACGCCGACATTACGGCGGGCGATTTCGACCTGACCAGTTCGAACTCGAGCGGAACGACAGCGGTCGACCTCGCCGGCACAATCGGCAGCGGCACGATCAGGCTCGGCGACGCAAACGCGACGGGAGCCAGTTCGACGATCGGCGGCACGGGCACAGGACCAGCCATCGGCTTCAAGTTCAGCGCCACCACCGATGTTGGTTTCATCTATGGCGACGGCGAAAACGGCGCCGACAAAGCCTCCACGGTCAAGGCTGCCGACATCTTCTTTGCGCCCGGCAATGCCTTCCCGACAAGCGGGAGCTACAATTTCCTCGATGTCGACGGCGCTGCAGGCGGCTTTATCGGCGACACATCCGAGGCGACAGGCCCGACCACCTACTATGTCAGCCCGGCCGGCACCGGTACCGGCACCGCCGACAACCCCGGCTCGATTGCCGGCGCCGAGGCATCGGGCGCCAAGGTCATCGTTCTGGTCGACACGACGCTCAACGGAGCATCCGACCTGATCGACATGCTGGTGCAGTCGAGCACCAACAACACGCTCAATCTCGCCAACAGCCAGATTCTAATCGGCCTGGCCGCCGGCCAATCGGTCGACACCGCGCCTCTCGGCGCAATCGGCGGCATCCTCGGCACACCGCCATTCCAGTTCAGCGGCATCAATTCCTCAACCATCATCACGGCCGCCGGCAATGTCGACACGGTGCTGCCGACGCTGACCACGAACACCGGCAACACGGTTGAGTTCGGCGCCAGTGGCGTCGGCGCCATCCAGAATGTGCGGATCGACAACACCGGCGCGGGCTATGCGATCCTTGGCACCAATGTTGCGGATATCATCATCCGCGGCGGCACTATCGGCACACCCGCCAGCGACAGCTTCATCAAGGGTGGCAGCGCGGGCGGCCTGATGCTCAGCGACGGCGCGGCGAACAGCAAGATCGCACTGTCGAACCTGACGCTGTCGGCCAGCGGCGGCGGCGTTGCTACCGTCGACGGCTCCGTCGGCGCAGGCACAATGACCGTTCGCACGCTGGAGAACCTCACCCTCAATCATCTCGGCGAGACGGGTGGCCTCGGCATCTTCGGCGTCACCTTCGATGCCGACCCGTCGACGCCGGTGGTCGATACCGTCAACGGCGGAACGTTGATTGCCGGCACCCAGGCGGCACCGCTCGCAGCCTATGGTGCGTGGTTCGACGGCTATGTAGGCAAGATCGCTTTCACCAACACGACTGCAGCCTCCATCACCGGCAGCAATGCGCCGCTTTCAGCGCAACTCGGCGCAGCCACCCAAAGCAGCGCTGCACTGCTGGTTGCTCCAATTGCCGGCGCTGGGTCGGAAATCGACTTCGGAACGGCCACGCTTTTTGCCAACGGCACCGGGCTAACGCCGGCATGGAAGGCCGCCTTCTACAGCCAGATCGGAAGCGGCAATCGCGCCGGCTTCTCCGGCAATGTCAATATCGTGACCACCAATGCAGCCTCTGGTTTGCTCTCCGAGGCGGGTGGCACATTGTTCCTCGGCACGGCAAACAATACGATCACGGCCAGCGGCGCTCCGGCACTCGCGTTGTCCAACAACACACGCATCGAGAACGGCTCGGGCGGCTCGGCGCATTTCGGAGCTATAACCGCGAATGGCGGCCTGAACGGTATCTACATCAACACGATCGCATCTTCGCCGACGATCGTCTTCGACAGCACGGTCGACATCGCCAACACCACGCTCAACGCCATCCAGCTCGACAGCGCCGGAAGTGTCAGCTTCAACGGCGCCGTAACGGTCGCCACAGCGACAGTGGGCGGCGTCAAATGGACAGCGGCCAATGCAACCGACACGCTGACCTTTGCCGGCAACCTTTCGATCGCCAACAGCAACGGTGTCGGCTTCTTCGCCGCCAACGGTGTCGTGAACGTCGCAAACGGCGGCCAGATCACGACCCTTTCCAACACCGCGCTTCGGCTCAGCGGCGTCAGTGTCGGTGCATCCGGCATCAAGTTCACCGGCGTGACGGTCACTGGAGCAAGCTCGGGTATCGATATCGCGAACGTCTCGACGGCGGCCGGCGGCACGATCGATCTCGGCACCGTATCGCTCACCGGCATCACCTCTCGCGGCGTCGACGTCACCGGCACGCTGGGGGCGGCACTGAATTTCGGCAGCCTCAACATCGGCCTCGCCGTCAACGCGATCGGCCTCGATCTCAATGGCGCCACGATCAGCGCCAACATCACCGCCAACGATTTCGACGTGAACGGCGGCGGCAATGCCGGCACGCTCGGCATCGACATGACCGGCACGACCGGCGCGGGCGTGATCCAGCTCGGCGACCTCACCAACAGCAACCCCGGCGGTCAGACATCGACCATTCTCAATGTGGCGCGGGGCGTTCTGTTCTCGGCTGCAACCAATGCAAACCTGGTGTTCGGAGACGGACAGGCCCCGGCCGAATCGCGTATCGAAACCTTTGGCAACGGCCGCGTCATCGATTCGGGCGGAGCATTGCCGGCTGCGGGCAGCTACGATTTCGACGACGTCAATTTCGTCGGAGACACATCGAATCTTTCGCCGATATCGCTCTACTATGTCGATCCAGACGGCGATGGCGACGGCTCATTTGCCAATCCGGGCAGCATCGGTGGCGCTGAAGGTTCGACCGCCAACGTGATCGTGCTGATCGATCCGACCGCCGACGCGAACACCGTCATCAATATGATGCTGGCGGCACATCAGGGTGTCGACGCCAACCCCAATTCGCTCAACCTCCGCGATGGCCAGGTGCTGATCTCGTTCGGCAGCGATTCGGCGACCAGCATCGATGTCGCCAATCTAGGCATCGACGCGGGCACCGGCGCGCCGGGCAGCTTCTCGTTCAGTACGGTGCAGAATTCGACGGTGATCAACCGGCCGGCTGGTCTCCAGGCGCGGCCGACGCTGACCACGACCGCCGCCGCCGGCACAGTGCTGTTGCCAACCGTAAGCCTTGGAGGGCGTATCACCTCGGGCATCGACGGCGTGCTGATGTCCAACACCGGTACGGGCGACGGCGTGCTGTGGGGCAGCAACCAGCTTGCCACCTTCACCATCCGCAACAGTTCGATTGCCGCCAGCGGCAATGGTGCCATCGATATCTTCACCACCGCCGGGGCGGTAGCCGACGCGCTGATCCTGTCGATCGACGGCAACACGCTGCGGGGCGGAAGTGCTACCCCGACCGTGGCATTTGAAGGCCAGAGCCTCTCGGCGACGTCGAGCTCAGTCGCCATCCGCTCCTTCACCAACAATGTCGTCGTCGGCGGCACAGGCGCCAGCGGCATCCGGTTCGCCAACATCCATTTCGACGGCAGCGATGCTGCCGGCAACCAGCCTGTCAGCGGCGGTACCCTCACCGTCGGCACGACCGGCGCTCGCGTGACGGGCGACGGCATCAATTTCCTGAACCCCATCGGCACGCTCAATTTCACCACGCTGAATGTCGCCAACAATTCCGGCACCGGCATCCTGGTCGACACCAAGGCGGCCGGCACGACCTTCTCGCTGAACAATTCCGACGGTGTGGTCGACACCGTCGGTGGCGCCGCATTCAATCTCGATCCGTTGACCGTCAACATGACGTTTGCCAGCGTCACCGCGAACGGCGGCACCAACGGCGTCATTTTCGACCAGGTGGCCGGCATATTCAGGGTTTTGGGAGCCACCACCATCACCGGCACGACGGGCTTCGGCGTCAATGCCATCAACACCAACACCGGTGTATTCAACTTCAATACGCTCACGATCGACAACGATGCCGCCGGCAATGGCGGCGGCCTCAATGTGGCCAGCGGCACGTTCAACATTACCGGGCTCGCCGACATCGACACCACCACCGGCGCTGGTGTCTCACAGAGCGGCGGTACGATCGGATTCAATGGCGGCCTGACGATCGATACCACCACAGGCACCGGCGTCGCAGGCACCGGCGGCATACTCAGCGTTGCTGGCGCGGGTACTCGCACGGTCAATTCCACCGGCGGCACGGCCGTCTCGCTAAATGCCATCACCATCGGAGTGGACGGCTTCAACTTCGGCACGACGACGTCGGGCGGCGGCACGAACAACATCAGCCTCACCAATGTGACCGGCACTTTCAATCTGGGAACAGGCTCGTTGAGTGGTGCGACGACTGCGAGCGTCAATATCAATGGCGGGTCCGCCAACCTGACGTATAGCGGCAATGTCAGTCACACCGCAGCCGGGGCACTCGTCAACATCGGCAACGCTCACAGCGGTAGCGTCACCTTCAACACAGGCACGCTTTCGGCGGCCAATGGTACCGGCCTGCAGTTCGACAATGCCGACGGCATCTACAATTTCAACGGCACCACGACGCTCAACGGCGGCGATGCCGGCATCGATATCATCACCGGGTCGGATGGCGCATTTACGTTCGGCAGCGGCACCACGATCACCAGTCCGAGCGGCGCCGGCTTCCTGGTTAGCGGCGGCAGCGGCAACATCACCTACAGCGGTACCATCTCCAAGAACAATACCGGCCGAATGATCGACATCCAGTCGCGCACCGGCGGCACGATAACTTTCAGCGGAAGTCTGTCGTCAACGACCGGTGTCACGACTGGCATATACGCTGCTGGCAATACCGGCGGAACATTCACCTTCTCCAACGGCAGCAAGGCACTCTCCGCGGGTGGTACCGGCGTCGACCTGCAGTCGAACACCGGCGCGACTTTCAACTTCACCAGTGGCGGGCTGGCCATTACCACTACGACCGGCACCGGTTTCAACGCCACTGGCGGTGGCACGGTGACGGTTGAGGGTTCGAACAATACCATCAGCTCGACCACAGGTACCGCACTCAACGTGGCCAACACGACAATCGGCGCGGCTGGCATGACCTTCCGCTCGATTTCATCGAACGGCGGCAGTTCCACCGGCATCATTCTGAATACCACTGGTTCCACAGGCGGCCTGCACGTCACGGGCACCGGCACAGTCGGCTCGGGCGGCACCATCGCCAACAAGACCGGCGCCGACGGCAGCACTTCCACGGGCATCGGCATCTATCTCAACAATACGATGGATGTGCAGCTTGCAAATATGCAGCTGAACGACTTCCAGAATTTCGCGATCCGCGGGTTCGGCGTGAATGGCTTCACGATGAATGGCGTCACGATCAACGGCACGAACGGCAGCACGACTGCTGCGACAGCGGTCGACGACGCGGGCGAAGGCGCGGTCTTCTTCGGCAATGCCAGCACCGATGGCCTTTCAGGCGCGGTGAACATCATCAACAGCACCATCGGCGGCGGCGCAGCGCGCAACCTGTCGATGATCGACACCAGCAACACCGGCGGTGTTCTCCATGTGACTCTGGACAACGTCAATTTCGGCCTGACGCAAGCCCTGTTGGGCGGCAGCGCCAGCGTCATCCTGGAAGCGCGCAACGCCGGCACGACCAGCCACGCGACGGTCACGGATTCGACCTTCGCAGGTGCTGCGGGTGATTTGCTCAATTTCACCGGCCAGACCGGGACGACGATGGATGTCATCGTCGGCGGCGCTGGCCACGGCAACACGTTCAGCAATACGCATTCAGCCACTATTGGCGGCGGCGGCATGACGCTGGCCAGCCAGGGTGTCATGCGTTTCGACGTCCAGAACAACACCTTCAGCGGAGCCAACGGCAGCGCCATCAACATGTTCAAGGCGAGCGCCGGCACCAGCTACCAGGGCACCTTCTCGAACAACGTTATCGGCACCAATGGCGTTGCCGGCTCTGGCTCGGCAACGGCCAACGGCATCTTCCTGTCAGCGGCCGGCGCGGGCACGATCACGCTGGCCATCAACAATAATATTATCCAGAACGTCAACGGCAACGCCGGCATCTTTATGGACAACACCGGCGGCAGCTACACGGTGAACGCCACGATCACCAACAACATTTTGCGCCAATTCGGGACTGGAGCCTTTGCCGGCATCGCGCTCACCAACGGTGCGAACACCAGTGGCGACACCGTCAACGTGTTCGCGAAAATAAGCTCCAACACCATCAACGGCCCATATCCAGCCGGCTATTTCGGCGACATCGTCCTTGGCGCCAGCGGCGCCGTGGGAGGCCACAGCTTTACGCTGTCAGGCGCCACGGTTCCCGACGTCGCCAGCGAGAGCGCCATCCAGAACTTCCTGGCGGCAACCAATACAACAACCTTCGGCAACGCCGTGTATTCCGATAATCCGTTTGTCCCCAACGTGTCATTCACGGCATCCGCTGGCCTGCCGCCACTGCCGACCCCGCCTACGCCATGATCCTGCCCCCTGCATCGAGTCGTCAAACGGCGGAAACTGACCCAACGATCACAACGGCGCCGTCCGGCAGCCATCATGGTTCCACCATTCCCCATCGACTGCCGCGTCGGCGTAGAGACCTTGAATAAGAAAAGGCTTGGGATATGTCGCAACAGTTCCTGTCCGAAATTCGCATCATGTCGTTCGACTTTCCACCGAAGGGCTGGGCGTTCTGCAATGGTCAGCTCCTCCCGATCGCCCAGAACCAGGCACTGTTTTCCCTGCTCGGAACAACCTATGGCGGCGACGGCCAGACCAATTTCGCGCTGCCGAACCTGCAGGGCCGGACACCGATCTATGTCGGCCAGGGCCACATTCTCGGCGAGACCGGTGGCGAGCAGGCGCATACCCTGATCCCAGGCGAATTGCCCAGCCATGTGCATACGCTCAACGCATCGACGACGGCCGCTGAGCTCAACGTCCCGACAGGCGCCTATCTCGGCAGCGTCAACAACGCCTATACAGCACCTGCCAACCTGGTTGCCATGTCCACCCAGGAAACGAGCACACCGGGCGGCGCACAGCCGCACCAGAACATGCAGCCATATCTCACGCTTAACTTCTGCATTGCCTTGCAAGGCATTTTCCCGTCGCGCAACTGAACGAGGCTAATCTCCATGGGAAGTCCCTATGTTGGCGAGATCCGCATGTTTGCAGGCAACTTCGCGCCGGTAGGCTGGAAGTTCTGCGAAGGACAACTCGTAGCGATCTCGGAATACGAAACGCTGTTCAACCTGATCGGAACCATCTATGGCGGCGACGGGCAGGAAACTTTCTCCCTGCCGGACCTGCGTGGCCGCATCCCACTCCATCCGGGCAGTGGCTTCATCCTCGGTCAGAATGGCGGCTCGGAAGAAGTCACACTGACGGCAGCGCAAATCGTACATTCACACCCGACATTGGCGTCGAATGACATTCCGACCCAGAGTACGCCGCAGGGCAACGTCCTTGGTCAGGCCGCGGCGAAATTCTATCGCGCCGGCGCGCCGACAGTGTCGCTGAACGCAGGCAGCGTCAGCAGTGTCGGCGGGTCGCTGCCGCACAGCAATTTCCAACCTTATTTGTGCATCGATTTCATCATATCGATGTTCGGCATCTATCCGCAGCAAGGCTAGAGCATCATGTCCGATCAATTTCTCGCGGAAATCCGGATTTTCCCTTTCGGCTTCGCTCCCACGGGCTGGGCGACCTGCGACGGGCAGCTGATGCCGATCTCGCAAAATACGGCATTGTTCTCGCTGCTCGGCACCACCTATGGCGGCGATGGGAAAAGCACCTTCGCGCTGCCCAACCTGCAGGGAAGTGCGCCGATGCATCCCGGACAAGGACCTGGACTTTCGCTGCACGATCTCGGCGAAGTCGGCGGCACGCAAAGTGTGGTCCTGCTGCAGTCCGAGATACCGGCGCATAGCCACAATCTCGGCGCACAGACAGTACCGCTCGGTAGCGTCGCCACGCCAGGCGGCAATGTCCTCACACGCCCTGCAAGCGGCAACCTCTACAATACTGCCAATCCACAGGTCGTCGCAATGTCGCCAAACGCGATCGGTGCCGCAGGAGGAAACCTGCCACACAACAACATGCAGCCATATCTCACTCTGACCTTCTGCATCGCCCTGCAAGGCATCTTCCCGGCAAGGCCTTGAGCATCAAACATTGACCAATCCGACAAGACAGACAGGACATTACACGGTGGTTTGTGGCCTTGGTTTTCGCCAGGAAGTCGAGGCCGACCTGCGTTTTCTGTCGGCTCTCTACGCCTCGACACGCGTCGAGGAACTTGCTCCCGTACCATGGAGCACAGAGCAGAAGGCTGCGTTTCTCGCCCAGCAATTCCAGGCACAGCGCAGCCACTATCGCCAATACTACCCCGACGCATCCTGGCTCATCGTCGAACATGCCAATGCAGCCATTGGCCGACTCTATGTGGATGGCGGGCCCCAGGAAATCCGCATCATCGACATCGCCCTGATGCCCGAGGCGCGCGGCAAGGGCTTTGGCACTGCCTTACTGGAAGACATCATCGATGAAGCC
Source organism: Mesorhizobium loti (assembly GCF_002858745.1). Classification (GTDB taxonomy): domain Bacteria; phylum Pseudomonadota; class Alphaproteobacteria; order Rhizobiales; family Rhizobiaceae; genus Mesorhizobium; species Mesorhizobium loti_F. The sequence goes on from NZ_PJRO01000007.1 coordinate 107,514, forward strand.
ATTTCAGCCGGCAAATCTGTTTCGATCCATGTCGAGCGCATGAACCCGGCGCTGTCGCTCTACAGGCGGCTGGGGTTCCAGGAGATCGAGGACAAGGGTGTCTATCTGCTGATGGAGCATCCCGGCGGCCAGGCCGATCCGACCCACACCATCATCTAGCGCCGGACCTTCCTCCTGCCTGCAAAGCGACGGGAGATCAGGTAAAAACCGCCTCGTAGCGCATGCCGTCGTTCTGGCGCGCGATCGGCACGATGAAGACGTCCAGCCTGCCGAGCCTGGGATGGACAAGCGGATAGGTTGCCTGTTGCAAAGGCTCGGCCAGCGGGCCACGGAAGGTCAGCGCGAAAGCGCCACCACCGCGCAGAGCCGTCCCCAACTGCCGCACCTCGAGCAACTGCAAGGCAAGCGGCGCGGGGATTTCGGCCACGTCAAAATCCGTGCCGATATGCGGCTCGAAATCCGCAGCCGTCAGTTGCACAACCATGTCCTCTCCCCTGGTTCGACATTGCGGTCTGCGGCGATCGCTGCCCAGCCCCACCAGATCGCCCCGAAACGAAGCTGCGCGAAGCAAAAAAAGTCAGGAACTTTTCCGGCAAACGTCATGGGACAAAAACCGGGACTGAAAAATTCGTGACGTTGTCCATCGCCAGGACCGGACTGAAAACCCTTAGCTGCAGTCACCCTGAGCTCAACCGCCCTTGCGCAATTTGGCCACGTCGTCGGGCTTTACGTCGGGTTGCCGGCCTCCCCACGTCGCACGCGCCCAGTTGGCGAGATCGGCTATCTGCTGATCGCTCAGCTTATCCTCGAACGAGGGCATCGGCTGCATGCGCTCCAATCCTGGAAACCGCTGCGCGGAAATGCCGTTCAGGACCGTATGGACGAAATTGCGCGCATCGTTGATGCGCATCGAGGCGTTCGTCGCCAGCGGCACCACCACATGCGGAATGCCCTGGCCTTCGGCGCCGTGGCAGCCGGAGCAAAGGTTGGTGTAGGTGGCTCGCGCCGACGCCGTCAGTTCGGGAGCGACACTCACCGGCTCGGGCGCACGCGGCGGCGGCGACTGGTCAGGCACGGCGTCAAGGTCGAAAAGAAAAGCCGACAGCGCCTTGAGGTCGTCGTCAGTCATGTACTGCGTCGAGAAATGCACGACCTCGAACATCTGGTTGGTCATTGCGCCCTGCGCCGAGATACCCGACTTCATGAAGCTTGCCAGTAGCGGCACGTCGAACCCCATGCGCGTCAGACCGTCCCCGGTGATATCCGGCGCGTTTATGCCTTCGATTACAGCGCCTTGCAGGTATTTCGATTGATCCATGCCTTGCATCACATTGCGTGGCGTGTGGCATTCGCCGCAATGGGCCAGCGCGTTGACCAGATAGCGGCCGCGATTCCATGTCTCAGAGCGCGCAGGATCGTTTGCCGGCTTTTCGCCGGACAGATTGACGAGGTTCCAGAACGTCAGCGACTGACGGATGTTGAAGGGAAAGGCGAGTTCGTTTTCCCTGTTTGCGACCTTCATCGGCTCACGCGTCATCAGATAGGCGTAGACCGCATCGACATCCTGCGGTGTCATCTCCCGATAGGATGCGTAAGGCATGGCCGGATAGAGATGGCTTCCACCCTTGCCGATGCCGTCGCGCAGCGCGCGGTGGAAGTCGGCGCGGGTCCAGTTGCCGATGCCGTTGTCCTTGTCGGGTGAGATATTGCTCGCATAGATGGTGCCGAACGGCGTCTCGAACGGCAGGCCGCCGGCCCAGGCCGCGCCACCTTTCGCCGTATGGCAGGCATAACAGTCGGCCGCCACCGCGACATAGGCGCCGCGCTCGGCCAGTGTCTTCATCTCGTCGGCACCGAGCGGCTGGTCGATGTCTTTCGCCACCACGCTTTTTTCGAACAGGCCGATAAAAATGCTTCCCGCAATGATCGCGACCAGAACGGCGAGTGCCGCCACGCCCCACAGCAGCCTGCGTAAAGTCATGGAATGCTCCCTCAGGCTTTGACGAGGTCAGGAATTGTCAGAACCAGATCGCGCACCGCCTGATGATAGCGGACATAGCCGGTGCAGCGGCAGATATGCTTGTCGAGCGCTTCGGTTATGGCCTTCTCGAGATCGACCCTGGCTACCGGCTTGCGTTTCAACTGGTCGATGAAGACGGTGGCGCCGGTGACGAAGCCCGGAGTGCAATAGCCGCATTGGAATGAAAAATTCTCGATGAAAGCCTGCTGCACCGGCGACAGTTCGGAAATGACGCCGGCGGCATCGCGCTTGGCGTGCCCTTCCACCGTGCGCACCTTCTTGCCTTCGAACCAGTGCGCGCCGGTGATGCAGGTCCGCACCTCGTCCAGCACACCGTCATCTTTTTCCACGATCACCGTGCAGGCATGACAAATGCCCTGGCCGCAGCCCATGCGCGAGCCGGTGAGGTCGAGATATTCGTGGAGAAAATCCTGCATCATCATGGCTTCGGGCACGTCGACGGAATCGATCGCCTTGTCGTTGACGGTCAGCGACAGCTTCTTCGTGGGTAGCGTCATGCCAGTGCCCCCCGTATCTTTTCCGGTGTTATCGGCAGATCATAGAACCGCTTGCCGATGGCGTGCGCGATGGCATTGGCGAGCGCCGGCACCACGGCGATCATCACGACCTCGGCTATGCCCTTGGGTGGATCGGTTTCCGAAAGCGGCGGCAGTATTTCCGACGTCTGCGTCCACACCGCCACGTCCTTGGCGCGCGGCAATTCATAGCGGTTCCAGTTCCAGGTGCCGTCACCGGGCCCGTCCTCGTAGAGCGGCAGATATTCCTTCAGCGCATGGCCGATGCCCATCGCCAGGCCGCCCTGAAGCTGTCCGGAAACCAGTTCGGGCACCACTTGCGTGCCGCATTCCATGATCGAATGATGCGACAGGATGGTCACGTCGCCGGACGCCGTATCGACGACGATCTCGGCCAATGTCGCCATCGGCGCGTAATAGGTGACGCCGGCATTGTTGCGCTGGGCCGGCGGATAATAGACCGCCGCGCGATCGACGAACTGCCAGCCGTCCAGCGTCATCAGCGCCTTGGTCTGCGCAGCCGCCCCATCGCCATATTTGAGCGCAAGCGCATCCACGGGCAGGCGCGTCCTGCCGGCGCCGGGAACATCGAAATCGGCTTGCGCCCACTGCCAGCGATTGAAGGTGTGTACCGTCACACCGGTGACAAGACCGAGCCGATGCGCTTCGGCCGCCACCGCCTCAAAAGCCAGCGGAGGCATGCCGCCTGCATTCACCAGGCCGTTTTCCATGCGGATATCCTCACGCTGCACGAAATAGGGCGCGATCGAACCACCGCCGATGCCTTGCGACCACAACGACTTTGCCGCTGGCCAGATGGCGAGCTCGACAAGCGCGTGCGCTGCTTGCCGCGTGGCGTGGCCGAGATAATAGACGCTGTTGGTGGCGCTCATCGGCGACGTGAAACTGGGCGTCCAGCGCGGATTGGCGCTGTTCTTGTCCTCGTCCGCCTGCGCCATTGTATAGGGCTCGTCGGTGGTTTCGAGCGGCATCTGCGGCCAGCGCACCTTGCCGTACTCGGTCACATCGGGAACGCGACCAAGGATATCGCCCACCATGATGGCTTGCGAGGTCGTGGTGCCCGTGCCGATCTCATGCGCGACGTGCGCGAAGCTCAGGCGCCCGCGGGCATCGAATTCGAGCGCGGCGAGCGCCGCCTCCGCGCCGGTGCCATAGTCTTTCTGGACATGGCCGTAGCCGACGCCGTAGCGCTTGCCGGGATTGGCCGCGTCGAAGGCCGCCTTTTTCGCCTGCCGCTGCGTCCAAAGCGGATGCTCCCTGGCCTTGAGCAGGATTTCCTCGTTGCGCAACGCGCCGGCCGGGATTGCCCCTTGCGTGTTCTTCATGCCCGACTTGAAGACATTCTTCAGCCGGAGATCGATCGCATCCATGCCGAGCGCTTCGGCCGCTTCATCGACCATCATCTCGGTCGCCGACATGGATTGCAGCGTTCCGTAACCGCGTGTCGAGCCGGCGTCGACGGCGCGCGAGGCGATGGCGGCGGCGGAAAAATCGCTTTTCGGCAGGTAATAGATCGATTGCGCGGCGGTTGCGCCGACGAAGCCGACGGAGAACGAGAAATTGGCGCGGCCGCCGCCATCATTCTTGAAATGACCGGTCATGACGCGGAACTGGCCCGTCTTGCGGTCGACCACCAAAGTGTTGTCCATCCAGAAAGCGTGCCGCTTCAACCCCATCTGGAACTGTTCGTAGCGATCGTTGGCGAGGCGAACGGGACGGCCATCGCCGTAAAGGCCCGCCACCACGCAGAAGAACGCGAAGATCGAGTGGTCCTTGGTGCCGTAGCCGACGGTATAGCCGACCTTGAGGTCGACTTCCTTGAGAGGGAATTTCGACTTGGAGACCAGCATGGCCGAAACCTCGGCCACTTCGTAGGGCGACTGTGTCGCCACCATGAGATGCAGGACACCGGTCGCTGCGTCGTACCAGACATTCCCGTTGTCGGCCTCCATGGCCGAAGCATCGACCGACTGCGAGAAATATTCATTTCTCAACACCAGGGCATCGTCGCCGGCCTGGCCGATTTCCTGCTCGATCTCGGCGGCGGCGGCCATGCCGCGTGCCATGGCGTCACCCGCGACATCCGCCGCCGGCCATGTTGGGTCGTCCCCGGAAAAGCCACCATAGATGACGGTATCCTTCAGCGGCGAAAACCGGTCGGGCGCATCGGGAGTGCCGCCGTCGATGCGCACATAGCGCGCCGCGCCATAATGGGCAGGATGGCTGTAGGGTGCTTTTTCGCCATAGCGCACAACCGTATCGTCGAAACGGACCAACCGCTTGGCCGCGTCGTAGCGAGCGAAATCGTGATAGATGAGCAGGGCAACCGGTTGGCCGAGCAGCCTTGCCGTCTGCCCCTTGGGCACCAGGAAAACATCGCCGTAAAATCCGGGTACCGGAATGGCGATGCCATCGGCGACGAGATCTTCGTGAAGCACGAGCCGGTCCGGCTTCAGAGCCTCGCCGAGCAGGCCAAGATCGATGCCCTCGAAGGTCCGATCGGCCTTGGTGGCATGGATCATGAAAGCGTGCGCCTGCTGCTTTGGCCAACCGTCAAGGTCACGGGCACGGTAATCGCGTGAAAAGGTCTTTTCGCCGGTGACCTTGGCGATGGCGTCGAGCCGGTATTTCGGCTTGCCATCGGCCTTCAGCCAATCCGGGCCGGGTTGCGGTGGTGTTTCAATCAATCGCGCCGCGGCCGGCGAAGGCAGGAAGGAAACCTTGATGGCGATACCTGCCGCCGCGCTGGCCTTGAGAAAGCTCCGGCGCGAAAGATTGGGTTTCATCATCTTCTCCTGCGTCCGGCTTCGATGGTCCGGCGTGGGACTTTCCTACCCGTTTGGTAAGAAAGCGACATATCGTACGCGACCACAAAAGGCCGCGGCGCCATGCTTGACAGCAACTATGGAGCTGAACGCGTGTTTCTGCAATGAACCAGTCAAGGGAGCAGGGGACCGGAAACATTTCGTTCCGCACCTGCTGCGTGGTCGCAACGCAAACCTTGCTGATTTTCGGCTATTTTCAGGTGCGGCGTGCGTGGTTCAGGCCCAGGGCTCCGTCACCCGCGGCCAGACCGGGCGCAACAGCTTTTCGTAGTCCGTGGCCGCCGGATCGCTCGGGTAGGAGCTCGGCGACGAGACATAGATAATCTCCGCCGCGATCGGTTCGAAGCCGGCGTAGAAGTGGTTGGTCGACTTGATCAGCAGCACGTCCTTCGACAGCGGATCGATGCCGAGATTGGAGAAGATGTCCGGCTCGAAGGTCTGGGTGCGGTTGGTGTTGAGGATGACGTCGATCTCGGTGCCCTCCAGCCTCACCAGTGCCGAAGCGCCCAAAGTGACGCGACTGGGACCGAAGCTCTGCCAGCTCTCGGCGACAGCCTTCACCACACGCACCCTGGCGTCGATCGGCTCGCCGGCAAGCGGGCCGGCCTTGCCGCCGAAGCGCAGGTCGATGACCGCGCCCTCGCCTGCCGCATGGCAGAAGGTGACGGCGAGCGGATCCCAGATGGTAGCGACGCCGACATTGTTCAGGCCGCGCGCCAGCAGCGCGCGCAGCAACGAGGTGCCATCGCCGGCAACGCCGCCACCCGGATTGTCCCAGACATCGGCGATCACCACCGGCTTTGCCTTGTTGGCGGCGCGCACTTCCAGCGTACGGTCGATGCCCTGCTCGGCTGCCAGCATCGGCATGGCAAGCTGTCCGCGCAATGCATAAAGCTCGCGTCCCAACTGCTCGGCCAGCGCATCGCCCCTGGCCTTGTCGTTGTCGGTGACGACCATGATGCGCGCGCCCATTTCCGGCACGTCGGCGGCCATGAAGCCGTGGATGACGGAAGCCGAAAGCACACCATCCCTGCCGTGCAGCGCCTTGATACGGTCGACGAAGCCGCGCATCGGCTGGCGGCTGGTCGGCATCACTTCGATCATGCGGCAATCGAAGGTCGAGATCACCGGCTTGATCGCGCCGCGCGCGGCGGCAAGGCCGAGCTCGACGACATGCTCGCCGCGTTCGTAGAAATCGGTGTGCGGAAATTCGAGGAAAGCTGCAAGCACATTGGCCGCGGCAACGCGCTTCGGCGTCAGATGACTGTGCGGATCGAGCTCCGAGGCGACCACGACGTCCGGTCCGACGATCTCGCGGACGCGGGCCAGAAGGTCGCCCTCGCAATCGTCATAGCCCTGCGCCACCATGGCACCGTGCAGGCCGAGGATGACGGCGTCGACGGGCAGTGCCGCCCGCAACTGGTCGAGAATCTCGTCGCGCAGCGCCTCGAAGGTCTGGCGCTGCACCAGCCCGCCGGGCTCCGCCCAGGTTGCCGTGCCTTCGATGACAGTCAGCCCCTCGGCGGCCGCGCGGCGGCGCAAGGCGACGATCGGCGAGGAACAGAGCGTCGGCGTTTCCGGGTGCTGGCCAGGCCCGGCATAAAAGGCCATTTCGAAGGAGGCCCGGTCGGTCGGCACCGGCGAGAAGGTGTTGGTCTCGGTCGCCAGCGAGGCAGTGAAGATACGCATGCGCTTTACTCGATTGATCGTCGGGAAGTCGCCCTCCGCCGGTGACCGGCGGAGGGCATCCGGCAATTACTTCACCGGCGCGTAGGCAACCGCTTCGATCTCGACCTTGATGTCGATCATCAGCCGCGATTCCACGGTGGTGCGGGCCGGCGGTTCCTTGGCGAAAAAAGAGCCATAGACTTTGTTCATGCCGCCGAAATCGCGCGCGTCCTCGATCCAAACCGTGGTCTTGACGACGTCGTCCACGGTGGCTCCGGCAAGCGCCAGCGCCGTCTTGACGTTCTCCAGAACCTGCCGGGTTTGCGGCTCGATACCGCCATCGACCACCGTGCCATCCGGGCGCACCGGCACCTGGCCGGAGACAAAGACGAAATCGCCGGCGCGCACCGCCGGCGACAGCGGCACATGCGACGTTCCGAAAACCTGCTTGCGTGACATTCTCGAAAATTCTCCTGTTATTTGACGGCGCCCATTATTTGACAGCACCGAGGGCAAGGCCCCGGACGAGATAGCGCTGCAGCCAGGCAAACAGCACCGCCACCGGCAAGGTCGCCAGCAGCGCGGCTGCCATGACGTGATGCCATTCGATGGTATAGCGGCCGGCGACCAGCGCGAACACCTGGATGGGCAGTGTGTAATTCTCCTGGCTGCGCAGGATGGTCAACGCGATGATGAACTCGTTCCAGGCATTGATGAAGGTGAAGATGGCGGTCACCGCGATCGCCGGCAGGCACAGCGGCAGGAACACCTTGCGCAAGGTGAGCCAGCGGCTGGCGCCCTCCGTCCAGGCAGCCTCCTCGAGATCGCGCGGAATGGTGTCGAAATAGCTCTGCAGCATCCACACGTTGAACGCGACGTTGAAGGCCATGTAGACGACGCCGACGGCGGTCGTGCTTTCGATCAGGCCCCAGGCGGCGATCAGGCGGAACAGGCCGAGCACCAGCACGATGGACGAGATCATCTGCGAGACGAGCAGGAACTGCCGCATCGCGCCATGGCCGGCAAAACGGAAGCGCGACATGGCATAGGCGGCGGGAATGGCAACGATAATGGCGCCGACTGTCGCCAGCACCGACACATAGAGCGAATTGAGCAAGGCGCGGCCGAAGCCCGTCGCCACCCACATGTCGGCGAAATTCGACCAGCGGAATTCGCTCGGCCACCAGGTCGGCGACAGCACTTCAGGGCGCGGCTTGACGGCGGTCAAAAACATCACCGCGAAGGGGAATAGCGTCACCACGATCAGTGGCGACAAAAGCAGCCAGGCGACGACTGAGCGGATCAGCTTGCTTTTCTTCATGCTTCCCGCTCCCGCATGGCCAGACGCACATAGATCATGGTGAAGACGAGCAGGATCGCGAACATCACGAGCGAAACGGCCGATGCCTCGCCGAGTTTCCCGACACGGAAGGCCAGCTTGTAGAGATAGGTCACCAGAATGTCCGTGGAGTTGGCCGGCCCGCCCTGCGTCATCACCCAGATGATGGGGAAGGAATTGAAGACGTAGATCATGTTCAGCACGATGGCGATGTTGATGAACGGCTTCAGCAGCGGCAGCGTGATGGTGCGGAACTGCTGCCAGGCGGAAGCACCTTCGAGAGCAGCCGCCTCGTAAAGATCGTCCGGGATCGAGGAGAGGCCGCCGAGGAAGATGGTGACGGTGAACGGCACGGTGACCAGGATGCCGATCAGCACCTGCATCGGGAAGGCCGTGCCGGCGCTGGCCAGCCACTGGATGTTCTGGTCGATGATGCCAAGGCCCGTGAGCGCCGAATTCAGCATGCCGCTTTCGCCGTTCAGCGCCCAGCGCCAGACCACGGCTGTCATGGTCAGCGATACCGCCCAGGGCAAAAGGATGATGACGCGGGCAAGGCTGCGGCCATAAAAATCCGAGTTGAGGATCATCGCCACAGGGATGGACAGGATCAGCGCGCCGGCGACGACCGAAAGCGTCCACAGGCCAGTGCGCCAGAGTGCTGCCATGAAATCGGGATCGCCGGCCAGCGCTGTGAAATTGGCCAGCCCGCTGAAATCGCGCAGCTGGCCGAAGCGGCTGACGTCATGGGTCGAGATCTGGACCAGGTCGTAGACCGGCCAGAAAATCACCACCGCCGCCAGGAACAGGCTGGGCAGGATGAGCAGATAAGGCAGCGCGCGATTATGCATGCGGGCCGATCAGGGATATCATCAACGGAAAGACCTCAAAGTTTGATGTTTGCGCTGCCCCTCATCGCCCTGCCGGGCACTTTCTCCCCGTGAATGGGGAGAAGGACACGCGTCAACGATTTCGCCAATTGTCGACATTGCAGAACGAGCGCCTGCCGGCGGCCTGCTCTCCTCTCCCCGTTCCCGGGGAGAGGATGCCGGCAGGCAGGTGAGAGGCGGCGCAGACAGTCCAGTTTCTCTCACGCGGCCGAACTACTTCTTCAGGACGCCGTTTGCCTTGGCGGCGGCATCCTTCAGCGTTGCTTCCGGCTCGCCCTGGCCGAGATAGATCTTCTGGACGGCATCGGAGGTGATCTGCGCAATCTCTTCCCAGCCCGGAATGACTGGCGCGAAGCGGGCCTCGGGCAGCAGCGCAGTGAAAGCGGCCAACCCTGCGTCCTTGGTGTAATAATCCATCTTCGCCTCTTCCTTGTTGACCGGCAGCAGGCCCTCGTTCTGGGTGAACTTGGCGCGCTGTTCGGTCGAGAACAGGAAGTCGAGCAGCTTCCAGGCCTCTTCCTTGTTCTTGGAGTTCTTGAACATGATGATGGAGTCGGTGACGCCATAGGTGCCACGGGCGCCGGTCGGTCCGGCCGGGATCGCCGCTACGCCATATTTCAGGGTGGGCGCCTCTTCCTTGATCTGGTTCATCATGAAGGGGGCGGTGATCATCATGCCGACCTTACCCTGCTTGAACAGGGCCATGACGTCCTCACGGTTCATCGAGGTGACGCCCGGCTGGGTCAGGCCTTCGTCGATCATCGACTTGTAGAGCTTGGCGGCTTCCAGCGCACCCGGCGTGCTCAGGCCCGACGTGCCGTCCTTGTTGAGGATCTCGGTGCCGAATGACCACATCCCGTAATAATAATAGACGTCGGTCTCGATCTCCTTGCCCTGGATGCCGTAGCCGAAGGCGCCGTTCGCCTTGATCTTGCGGGCATCCTCCTGCAGCTCGACCCAGGTCGCCGGCGGATTGGCGATACCGGCCTTATCGAACAGTTCCTTGTTGTAATACATGGCGCGCGCGGAAGCGGCGATCGGCAGGCCGTAGGTCTTACCTTCCATGATCGACGGCGACAGGAAGGTCTCGATGAAGCGACCCTTGAAATCGGGCGTCAGATACTGGTCGAGCGGCTCGGCAACACCCTGCTGCACGAAATCGATCAGCCAGCGCGTGCCGATGATCGAAAGGTCCGCATTGGTGCCGGCGGTGATGTCGGTGGTCAGCTTTTGCAGCAGCACGTCCCACGGCACGATTTCGAACTTCAGCGTCGTGCCGGGATTGGCTGCCTCGAACTCCTTCTTGACCTCCTCGAAATAGGGGCCGGTCTTCGAAGAGTATTCCGCGACGGTCACGCGCACCTCGCCCGCATCGGCCTGCGCGGCCACCGCCAACATGCTCAACCCGGCCAGAAGGCCGGCAGTCCATCGTGCCAGTTTCATAAACTCTCTCCCATTGTCATTGCGGGCCCACCGTCATTGCGGACCGATGCCCCGAGCAGCAACATGTGGCTTTTGCCTTCATGTTATTTTCCTACATTATCGCTGAAAATCCACCTTTCAAGCAGATTTTTCTGTTGCTTAATTACATTTTTGATCCCATTTTCGCCTCAGCCAGGTTGGAGGAGACAGCGCGGGCGATGTCCAATACGGAATTCCAGGGCAAGACCGTGGTGATCACCGGAGCCGGCGGTGGGCTGGGCTCGGCGCTGGTGGCGCTGTTCGCCGAACGCGGCGCGCGGGTGGTCGGCTGTGACCAGTCGCTCGAGGCCCTGAGCAGTGTGGCGATCGCCTCCCGCCATGTCTTCGACCTGGCCAAGCGCGAGGAGATGGAGGCCGCCGCAAGCGCAATCGTCGCGCAGGACGGCGTGCCCGATATCCTGATCAACAATGCCGGCTGGACCCGTGCCGAGACGCTGACGGCGCTCAACGCCGCAACCATCGAACGCGAGCTCGACCTCAATCTCACCGGCGTCATGACCTTTGCCGATCCGCTGACCAAAGCGATGGCAAAGCGCGGCAGTGGCAGCGTCGTCTTCGTTTCGTCGGTCAACGCCATCGCGCATTTCGGCAACCCGGCCTATGCCGCCGCCAAGGCCGGCATCAACGCCTATGCCAAGGCGATCGCGGTTGAACTTGGTCGCAGCGGAGTGCGTGCCAATGTCGTCTGCCCCGGCTCGATCCGCACCGCCGCCTGGGATCACCGGCTGGAGAAGAACCCGGAGGTTCTCGGCAAGCTGAAGCGGCTCTACCCGCTCGGCCGCATCGTCGAGGCGCGCGAAGTGGCCGAGGCCGTCGTCTTCCTGGCGTCGTCGCGTTCCTCGGGTATCACCGGCGTGGTGATGCCGGTCGATGCCGGCCTGACGGCAGGCTTCCTGCCCTTCATCGACGATATCCTGGGAGGTTAGCCATGACCGATGTCTCGTTCCGGGGCCTGTCGAAATCATACGGCCAGCATAGTATCCTCGAGGACATCAACCTGGAGATCGCCGGTGGCGAATTCGTCGTGCTGGTCGGCCCGTCCGGCTGCGGCAAGTCCACGCTGCTGCGCATGCTGGCGGGGCTGGAAACGATCACCTCCGGCGACCTTCTTGTCGGCGGCGTGCGTTCCAACGATCTGCCGCCGCAGAAGCGCAACATCGCCATGGTGTTCCAGTCCTACGCGCTGTTCCCGCATCTGAAAGCGTCGCAGAACATCGGCTTCGGCCCGAAGATCCGTGGTGAAAGCGCGCCGGTGGTCGAGGAAAAGGTCAAGAAGGCTTCCGGCATCCTGAACCTGTTCTCCTATCTCGACCGCTATCCGCGCCAGCTCTCCGGCGGCCAGCGCCAGCGTGTCGCGATGGGCCGCGCCATCGTACGCGAACCTTCCGTGTTCCTGTTCGATGAGCCGCTTTCAAACCTTGACGCGCAGTTGCGCGTGCAGATGCGCGTCGAGATCAAGGCGCTGCACCAGCGGCTCAAATCTACCATCGTCTATGTCACACACGATCAGATCGAGGCCATGACCATGGCCGATCGCATCGTGGTGATGGACAAGGGCCGCATCCAGCAGGTCGGCAGGCCGCTCGATCTCTATGACAAACCGGCAAACAAATTCGTCGCCTCCTTCATTGGCTCGCCATCGATGAGTTTCGTTTCCGGCGCGCTGAAATCGCAACCGGACGGCATTTGGTTCGAGCCCTCGGGCGGCGGCAAGCTGAAACTCAGCAACGATCGCGCGGCCTCGGGAATGGTAGAAGCCGGCATCCGCCCGGAACATTTCTTCGTCGGCGGCGACGGCTCCGTCAGCGTGCGCGTCGACGTGGTCGAGCCGACAGGCTCGGAAACCCATGTCTATGGCGCGATCGGCAACGACTCGGTGCGTGCGGTGTTCCGCGACCGCATTGCAGTCAAACCCGGCGACCGGCTGCCGGTCAGCGTCGCACCCGGCAACATCCACCTGTTCGACACGGCGACAGGCCTGCCGCTGTGAAGACACCGGCGGACATCATCACCCGCCTGCAGATGATGGCGCAGGACGGCACCAAGGCGGATCGTCGGCTGGCGGGCATGGTGCTGTCCGATCCCGACTTTGTCTCCAAGGCGGCGATTTCCGAGATCGCCACGCGCGCCGGCATCAGCGAGCCGACCGTCACGCGCTTCTGCCGCAATCTCGGCTGCGACGGGTTGCGCGATTTCAAATTCTACCTCGCCCAGGCCATCGCCATCGGCGGCCAGTATCTTTCAGCAGAGCCACCCGGCAGCGACGTGCGTGACCAGCGCATCGCCGCCGCCATCACCGAAGCGGCGATCGCCGCGATCCAGCGCGCCAGCGCCATGCTGCCGATGGCGAAGCTGATCGAGATCGCCGAACGCATCGCCGTTTCCGGCAACATCCTGTGCATCGGCTCCGGCGGCATCTCATCTATGATGGCGACCGAAATGCAGAACCGGCTGTTCCGTCTCGGGCTCTCGGCACTGGCGCAGGTCGACGGACAACTGCAGCGCATGTATGCCTCGGTGGCGACGCCCGAAACCACGGTGCTTGCCTTTTCCGTCTCCGGCTATGCGCGCTCGACCGTCGAAGCCATCCAGGTGGCCCGGCAGTATGGTGCCACCACAGTTGCCGTCACCCCGCCGGATTCAGCGCTGGCCAAGGCCGCAGAGACGCTGATCCCGTTCCAGTCGCTCGAAGACGGTAACATCTACAAGCCGACCTCTTCGCGCTACGCCCTGCTGGCCATCCTCGACATCATCGCCACCGCGACCGCCGAAGCGCGTGGACCGAAGGCGCTGGAAAATCTGCGCCGGATCAAGCAAAGCGTTTACACACTGAAAGTGGCCGACCCGCGCCTGCCGCTGGGGGACTGACCGTGGCACCCTTCTCTCCAGTTCGCGAGACGGCAGAAACTCCGGCAGCCTTGGGCGCCACCTTCCCGCGCGAGTTTCTATTCGGAGTTGCCACCGCTGCCTATCAGATCGAAGGCGCCCTCACCGAAGACGGGCGTGGCGAGTCGGTCTGGGATCGTTTCCTGCGCCAGCCCGGACTTGTGGTGGACGGCAGCGACGGCGCCATCGCAGCCGACCACTATCATCGCTGGCGCGAGGATCTCGGCATCATGACCGGGCTCGGCCTCGGCGCCTATCGTTTCTCCATTTCCTGGTCGAGGGTCCAGCCAACCGGTAGCGGCGCGGTCAATAAAGCGGGGCTCGCCTTCTACGATCGTCTCGTCGACGGCCTTCTGGAGCGGAACATCGAACCCGTCGCCACGCTTTTCCATTCCGACATGCCTGTCGCGCTGATGGACAATGGAGGCTGGCGCGCACGCGAGACGAGCGCGCGCTTCGGCGATTTCGCGGAGCATGTCGCAAGGAGGATCGGCGACCGTGTCGGCAACTGGTTCACCATTGCCGAACCTTATACCTTGATGCGCCATAGCTATGTGCTCGGCGAGCACGCGCCCGGCCTTCGCTTGTCGACCGGCGCGGCGCTGCCGGTGATGCACCATCTTCTGCTTGGCCACGGTCTTGCCACGCGGGCAATCCGCTCGCATTCCAAGGCGAGAGTTGGTCTGACCAACCATTCCTCGCCTTGCCGGCCTGTTTCGCAGGCGGCCGAAGACGTCGCGGCGAACACGATGTTCGACACGCTGCGCAACCATCTCGTCACCGATGCCGTGCTGCTCGGCCGCTATCCGACGGAACTGGAAGCCCTTCCCCATGCCGACTGGTCGGCGGTTCGGGAGGCCGATTTCGAGATCATCAAGACCCCGATCGACTGGCTCGGCCTGACCTATTTCCACCCGATCGCGGTGAGCCCACCCGCCTCACGCGGACCCGAGCCCTTCGATATCGCCGTGACCGGCGGGGAGCCGGAAACAACCATGGGATGGCCGATCGTACCGGCCGGCCTCGGCGAGGTCCTGACCGCACTCCGTGACCGTTATGGCGACAGTCTGCCACCGATCGTCATCACAGAGAATGGCTGCTCCATGCCGGACCAGCTCTCCAAGGACGGGCGCGTCGACGACCAGCAGAGGATCCGCTTCCTTGCGGGCCATCTGAAAGTCCTTGCCGAGGCGATACAGTCCGGTATCCGCATCGACGGCTACTTCATCTGGTCGTTCCTGGATCACTTCGAATGGGAACTTGGCTACACCAAGCGGTGGGGCATCGTGTATGTCGATTTCGACACCCAGCAACGAACGCTCAAGTCGAGTGCCCACTGGTATCGCGAATTGATCGAAGGCTGGCGGTCCGCCCAGGTTTGATAGATCGACCATCGTTTCTGCCGACGAGAGAGTGAAGATGAGCCCACGCCCCAAGACCATTGCTGAAATCGACACGCCCGCCGTGCTGATCGACCTCGACCGCGCCGAACGCAACATCGCAAGCGCACAGAAGGCAGCAGATGCCGCCGGGGTTAAGCTCAGGCCCCATATCAAGACGCACAAGTTGCCCTTCTTCGCCAAAAAGCAGGTCGAGGCGGGTGCGACCGGCATCACCTGCCAGAAGATCGGCGAAGCCGAGGTGATGGCCGACGCCGGGCTGACCGACATCTTCCTGCCCTACAACATCATCGGCAAGGCAAAGCTGGAACGACTGCTGGCGCTGCACAAGCGCATCACGCTTTCCGTCACCGCCGACAGCGCGACCACGATAACCGGTCTTGCCGGGACCTTCACCGATCCGGCACGACCGCTCAAGGTGCTGGTCGAATGCGATACGGGTGCTGCCCGCTGCGGCGTCCAGACCGCCGAGCAGGCGCTGGCGTTGGCCAGGCAGATCGACGCGGCAGCCGGCCTCGCCTTCGGCGGGCTGATGACCTATCCGGCGACCGGCGCTCCGGAAGACGCCGAAGCCTGGCTCGCCGCCGCGCGCGACCTGCTCGGACAAGAGGGCCTCGCCTGCGAGACCGTGACCAGCGGCGGCACGCCTGACATGTGGCGCAAGCAGGACACGGCCATCGTCACCGAATATCGGCCCGGCACCTATATCTACATGGACCGCTACCAGGTGAAACAGGGTGCGGCCACAGCCGACGATTGCGCACTGACCGTGCTTGCCACCGTGGTCTCAGTGCCGACACCGACCCGTGCCATCCTCGACAGCGGCTCCAAGGCGCTCACCAGCGACCTGCTCGGCCTGCCCGACCATGGCGAGCTGGTCGGCATTCCGGGCGCCCGCGTGACAGCGCTCAGCGAAGAACACGGCAAGGTCGAGCTGACGGGCGGCGCGACGCTGGCGGTCGGCGACCGTGTGCGCGTGCTGCCGGACCATGCCTGCGTCGTCACCAACCTGTTCGACGAGGTCTATCTCGTTTCCGGTGACCGCGTCGTCGACGTTCTGCCGGTCGCCGCGCGCGGCAAACTTTCCTGAACCCTTCTCCAGACGAACGGAGCCTTCATGTCTGAAACCAAGAACCCATTTGCCAGCGACTCGGACCGCGCCTTCATCTGGGAAATGCTGATGCCGCGCGATTTCGAGGCCTTTGCCTCGCAGGACTGGTCGATGGTGGCCGGCGATTTCGACGAGATGCGCTTCCTCGGCATCCATGCCCATAATTCGCCCAACCAGGACGACTGGAACGCCGCGTTCCCGACCCTGCAGGCCTATCGCGACGAGTGGCTGCGCCAGGCCGCCGAATCCGCTTCGGTCGCCTATGCCGAGCCATTGCCCTCGGCACTGCTCAAGGCGGTGACGCTCAACCGTATCGACATCAACGGCAATGTCGCCGTCGCCCACAAGAAGTTCGACGGCACCGTGCCGCTGGCCGATGGCAGTGTTGATCGGCTGAACTGGCAGACCCTCTATTTCTGCCGCAATAACGGCGACCGCTGGCGCATCACCGGCTTCGTCGGCTACATGAAATACCGCTGACATCACCCGTGCGATCGCCTTGGCGACCAAGGCGATCGCCACCGAAATCGGCGCCTGCGCGGGCAGTTTATTAACTGGCGCTGGAATAAGCTCCTCTTGGCCGTTTCACCGGCCATCGACGCATCCCGCATCCTGCGATGCGTATCGGAGCCGAGGAATGTCTGCACTTTGCCATCCTGGACCGGAAGGCCGCCTTGTTGATGCCATCGGCATCAAGGTGCCGGCATGTCTCTGAAAGGCTCGGTCAAGCGGTTCCTCAAGCACGGCGCAATCCGCGCCGGCCTGGAAGGCGTGGCGCTGACGCGTGCCGGCATGTTGTGGCCGGCAGCGGCAGGGCGCGGCGTGATCTTAACCCTCCACCATGTGCGCCCGGCGCGGCGTGGCGGCTACGACCCGATCGCGACACTTTCGGTGACGCCGGAATTCCTCGACGTGGCGATCCGCGTCTGTGTCGAAAAAGGCATGACGCCGGCGGCACTGGAAGATCTGCCGCGCCTGCTTGCCGATCCCACGGAAAAGCGCCGCTTCGTTGCCTTCACGCTGGATGACGGCCTGCGCGACAATGCCGAGCACGCCGCACCGGTGTTTCGTCGGCATGGCGTGCCCTACACCATCTTCATCGCCAAGGGTTTCGTCGAACGCACCCGCTCGATGTGGTGGGAAACCGGCAAGGTGCTGACCCGCTCCAAGGACAGGTTCGAGTTCGATTTCGGCAACGGAATAGAGACGGTCGTCACGCAAAGCCTCGCCCAGAAGCAGGATGCCTATGAGCGGATCGTCCATTTCGTGCATTCCAACAACGAGGACGCAGCGGTCGCAGAGATCGAACGGGCGGCACGGTCGCGCATGATCGACCCGCTTGCCATCGTCGACCAGTTGGTCATGACGGCGGACGAATTGCGGGCGCTTTCCGCCGACCCGCTGGTCCGCTTCGGCGCGCACACGCAGACCCATATCGCCATGGCGAGAGTGGACGAAGCGCGGCTCGCCGAGGAGATCACCGGATCGATGGATGCCGTCGAGACCTATGTCGGCTACAGGCCGACGACCTTCGCCTATCCCTACGGAACCAAGGTTGCGGTGTCGCCGCGCGAATTCGATGCCGTAAAGAAGGCTGGCATCAAGCTGGCTGTCACCACACGACCCGGCATGCTGACGGCGGACAGTTTCGACCGGCCTACCGAACTGCCGCGGATCTCACTCAACGGCCACTACCAGAGGCAGCGCTATGTGAAGGCACTGCTGACTGGCATTCCCTTCAAGCTTTTCTAACCGCCAGCCGGCAGCGGTCCTTCATAGCGGGCGCGCGGGCGAATCGGCTTGCCCGACATGACTTGTTCGATGGCGTGCGCGGTCCAGCCGATGCTGCGGCCCAACGCGAACAGGCGGATGGGCGCATCGGCCGGCAAGCGATAGGACCGGGTCAGCGCCACAAGTGCAAAATCGATCGTCGGCTCGGCACCGGTGGCATCAAACGCCGCCTGGCGCAGCTCGAGAATATCGTCGTCCAGCTGCATGTCGGCCAGCAATGCTGCCCCACGCGGATCGCCGCCGGGATAGAGCGGATGGCCGAAGCCCGGCAGCGGCCGGTCATGATCGATCCAGCGCGCCATCGCGGCGCGCACGCCGATCCGCGCTGCGTCATCCACCAGCATGGCGACGGCATCGGCGGCAGTGCCGTGGCGCGGACCATAGAGCGTCGACAGCCCCGCCAGCAGGCAGGCGACAAGCGGTGCACCGGTCGAGGCTGCCACGCGGGCGGCAAAGGCCGAGGCATTGAGTTCGTGGTCGGCCACCAGCACCATGACACGGCGCAGCACCTCCGCCGCCGGTTCGACCCGCCAGCCCTTCGCCAGCCGCTGGTGCACCGGCTCGACACCGGGAGCAGCCCCCAGCGCACCGGCGAGAGCCGCAATGGCCGGCATCGCGTCCGCCTGCAGGACGGAGGCATTGCGCCCAAGCGAAGGCTGCCCCCTTGCCGCCAGGCTGGCGAGGACCGAAAACGCCTGGGCGATGCCTGTCTCAGCCGGCGTACCCGATGTTGCAAAACGTGGAGGAGCTGCACTCGCCCACAGCAGCCATGCCGTGTCCTCCAGGGTCGCGGTCTGCGAAAACGTCACCGCATCCTCGCCGCGGTAGACCAGCCTGCCGTGGATGACGGTCGACAGCTCGGTGGCGAACACCGGCTCACCCCAGGCAACGACGCTTGCGGCGATCGCGGCGACGCGCCTTCCCCGCGCCCGACGCGTGGTGAGCGCTTCGATATCTTCCAGCCGATAAAGGCTGCGACGCGGATCGGCAGGATCCGGCTGCATGCCGATCTGGTTGCGGCTGACATAGGCGTAGAGCGTCTGCGCGCGCACACCCAGCCTGTTCAGCGCCTCGTCACGGGTCAACCATGCGCTCATATCGGCTCTTCTAATATTGATTATATTGATCAAGATTGATGATAATCAACTACAGCATTATCTCGGATCGAAAATTGGTCAAGGAGCAAGATGATGACAAGCGGACTGGATGATGTGATTGCCGCCGAAACCGTGCTGTCGGAAGTGGACGGGCTTGGCGGGCACCTGACGATCCGAGGACACGCCTTCCGCGACCTTGCCGGCCGCCGCGACTTCGCCGGCGTGGCGCATCTGCTGTTCGACGGCTTCTTCACCGACCTGCCAAGTGAGAAAGACCTTGCTGCAAGACTTGGCCATGCACGCGTCGGAGTGTTCGAACGAGTGCAGGCGCTGCTGCCGACACTGGCCGCGTTCTCCGTCTATGACGGTATGCGCGCCGGCACGGCGCTGATGCCGGACGGCGACACGCTGGACGATGCGCTGCGCCTGCTGGCCGCGCCCGCGGTGCTGACACCTGCGCTGCTGCGCCTGCGCAAGGGTCTGGATGCCATTGCCCCGAATGCCGAGGCCAGCCATGCAGCCGACATGCTGGCCATGCTCACCGGCAAGGGCATCAACCGCGACCTGAGCGCCGCGCTCGACACCTATCTCGTCACCGTCTGCGACCACGGCCTCAACGCCTCGACCTTCGCCGCGCGCGTGGTGGCGTCGACCCAGGCCGGCTTGACTTCGGCGACCCTTGCCGGGCTCGGCGCGCTGAAAGGCCCGCTGCATGGCGGCGCGCCAGGGCCGGTGATCGCCATGCTCGATGCGATCGCCGCGACTGGAGACGCGACAGGCTGGCTCAACACGGAACTGGCCGAGGGCCACCGCATCATGGGCTTCGGCCACCGCATCTACCGGGTGCGCGACCCGCGCGCCGATGTACTCAAGACCGTGGTCCGCCGCATCGGCCCCAATGGCGCCGTCGGCCACCGACTGGCTTTCGCCGAAACGGTGGAACAGGCAGCGCTCGATGTCTTGAAGCAGGCCAAGCCAGGCCGCGTGCTGCAGACCAATGTCGAGTTCTACACGGCACTTCTCCTGGAAGCGGCGGGCTTCCCGGAGGATGCCTTCACCTGCGTCTTCGCGGCAGGACGCATGGCCGGCTGGATCGCACATGCCCGCGAACAGCAGGCGACCGGCAGGTTGATCCGGCCGCAATCGCGTTATGTCGGGCCGATGCCGGATCTCGTCGCCTAGACGGCGGCGACTGGAAATCAGACCCCTTCGACCAGCACGATCTCGCCGTCCGCCACCTTCTGGCGGATGGCGGCGGCGCGCTGATATTCCGGCGAATGGTAGCAGTCATGGGCTACCTGCAAGCTCTCGAACTCGATGATGACGTTGCGGCCGCGACCCTGTCCTTCGGCTTTCTCATGTTGGCCGCCACGGGCGAGGAACTTGGCGTCAAAACGGTCGAAGGCAAGTTTCGCGGCTTCGACATAGGCCTTGTAGCCTTCGGCGTCACGCACATCGACACGAGCGATCCAGTATCCCTTGGCCATAAACAGTCTCCCTGCGCAGCTTCAGCGTTTCGGATGGCTCAGGCAGCCGCCATCTCGTCCAGGATAGCCTGGGCAGCGGCGCGTCTGTCAACCGCGCCGACGATGGGCCGCGCCACGACAAGGTGGCTCGAACCGTTGCGGATGGCGTCTGCCGGGGTGACGACACGCTTCTGGTCACCACGGTCCGCACCTGTCGGACGGATACCGGGCGTCACCACTGCCATATCGGGGCCAACCACCTTGCGCACGGCCGATGCCTCCTCGGCCGAGCAGACGATGCCGCCCATACCGGCGAACAAGGCCTGTTCGGCGCGCCGCAGCACCAGCGTGTGGGGATCGTATTCGTAGCCGGCGTCGATAACGTCCTGTTCGTCCATCGAAGTGAGCACGGTGACGGCGAGCAGGCAGAGATCGCTGCCTCTGGCGGCTTCCACGGCTGCCCGCATCGTTTTCGGATAGGCGTGCAAGGTGAGCATGGTCATGCCCATCTTGACGATGTTCTCAACACCCTTGGCGACGGTGTTGTCGATGTCGAGCAGCTTCATGTCGAGGAAGATCTTCTTGCCGTCGGCGGCGAGATCGCGTGCGAACTCCAGCCCGCCGGCAAAAGCAAGCTGATAGCCGATCTTGTAGAAGGAGACAGTATCACCCAGCTCCCTCACCGCCTTTTCGGCCTCGGCTACAGTTGGAATGTCGAGGCCGACGATCAGCCTGTCGCGCATATCGCTCATATCGTTCAAATCCCTCACCTCGTTGACAGCATGCGGGCGCGCTCGACCAGCGCCTGCGCCACCAGGTCCATGGCATGGCGAAGCCGCTCGTCGACCAAATTACCGTCCGCGTCGAAGGCACTGGCGCCGTTCGGCACCGAGCATTCCGGCGTGACGATGTCCATATGGCAGCGCAGCAGGATGGCGCGCAGATGGTTGATGGCGCGCACGCCGGCGAAATGCCCCTTCGATGACGAGCATAGCGCGACAGCCTTGCCGGCCATCGGCTTCAGTTGCCGGCCGCCGTCATGGCGCACGATGCTGATCCAGTCGATGGCGTTCTTGAGCAACGGCGACACGGAGCCGTTGTATTCGGGCGTGGCAAGCAGGAGCCCGTCATGGGCGCCAAGCAGGCGCGCCAGCTTCATGACGTTCTCAGGGATGCCGGTTTCCTTCTCGATATCCTCGTCGAAGATCGGCATCGGATAATCGGCCAGCGAGATGCGGGTCACATCCGCGCCCTGCATGGCCAACGCCTTCTGCGCGACGTCGGCCGTCCTGCCGCTGAAGGCACCGCTGCGGATCGAACCCGCGAAAACGAGGATCTTGGGAATCACGGCTCAGCGCTCCTTTGCCGTCCGGCAGCTATAGGCGATGACGCCGCCGAATCAAGCGCAAAGCGCGGATCAGGACGGCACAGCCAGTGCGGGAAATCGCAAAGGAGGAGGAGAGGACCGGTCCGCGCGTCAGTTCTTCGCCGGCCGTCGATAGATCCACAGCCGCGTCGGCGGGATGTTGCGCAGCACGAAATGGAAGTGCTCAACCGTGTAGTTGCCGCGTCCGGGCGGGATCGGCGACAGCGGTCCATAGGTCAGTTGCACGACCGGCCGTCCGGCGGGAATACGATCGAGCAGGCTTTCGAGGTAGCTGATGCGCTGGGTGACCGGGAAATTGAGCAGCGGCACGCCAGTCACCACCGAATCGAAGGTAAGGCCGCTATGCTGCCCAAGCGTTTCGTTGAGGTTGAAGGCATCGCCCTCGATGACGTTGACGCCCGGATAGAGGCGGCGCAGATGCTGCACGAAATCATGGGAATATTCGACGGCGTAGAGGTTTTCCGGCTTTACGCCGCGCTCCAGTATGGCGCGCGTGATGACGCCGGTGCCTGGGCCAACCTCGAGAACCGGCAGGCCGGAGCCGGTATCGATGATCGAAGCCATCTTGCGGGCGGTGATCGAGCTGGTCGGCACGATGGAGCCGACAGCCTTCGGCTTGTCGATCCATCCTTTGAAGAATTTCAGCTCGTCGTCGAACTTCTCTGCGAGCGACTTCCTCAGTCCCGGACCACGTCCCATCAAGCTCTCCTGACCGGCTCCCCCGGAACCCGCTACTCAGACGCTACTTATCAGTTACGTAGGGGTAGGCAAGGCAAACGTCCACCAATGTCGTGGACAAGACATTTTTTGTCGTCGCTCAAGAGCAATTCCAGGAAAAGTGCGTAGCGGTTTTCCGTCCGGAATTGCGTCAAAACAAAGAGTTAGAGCGTTTCCGCGTTTCCGAAAAAACGGAAACGCTCTAGCGTTCTCCAAACGACTCGAAAAAATCCTTCATGCGCGAGAAGAAACCGCTCGACTGCGGGCTGTTCTCCTTCGACGACAACTGTTCGAACTCTTCCAGAAGCTCGCGCTGGCGCCGCGTCAGGTTCTGCGGCGTCTCCACCGCGGTCTGGATATAGAGATCACCGATCTGCGGCTGGCGCAGCACCGGCATGCCTTTGCCCTTCATGCGGAACTGGCGGCCGTTCTGTGTGCCTTCCGGCACCTTCACACGGGTCTGGCTGCCGTCCAGCGTCGTTACCTCGAAGGAACCGCCGAGAGCCGCTGTCGTCATCGAGATCGGCACCTTGCAATAGAGGTCGGCACCGTCACGCTGGAAGAACTCGTGCGGCTTGATGGCGAGGAAGATGTAGAGATCGCCCGAAGGGCCGCCACGCAAACCGGCCTCGCCTTCACCGGCAAGGCGGATGCGGGTGCCGTCCTCGATGCCGGCCGGAATGTTGACGGAGAGCGAACGCTCTTCGGTGATCCGGCCCTGGCCGGCGCATTTCGGGCATGGGTCCTTGATGGTCTGCCCACGGCCCTGGCACTGCGGACAGGTGCGTTCGATCGAGAAGAACCCCTGGCTGGCGCGCACCTTGCCGTGGCCATGACACATCGAGCAGGTGACCGGCTGCGTGCCGGGCTTCGCGCCGGAGCCCGAGCATTCGTCGCAGGAAAGCGATGCCGGCACATGGATCTGCGCGGTCTTGCCGGCATAGGCCTCTTCGAGGCTGACTTCCATGTTGTAGCGCAGGTCAGCGCCACGTTCACGCCCGCCTGAGCTGCGGCGGCGTCCGCCACCCATCATCTCGCCGAAAATGTCTTCGAAGATGTCGGCGAAGCCGCCGGCGGCAAAGCCGGCACCAGCGCCATTCATGCCGCCATTCTCGAAGGCGGCGTGGCCGAAACGATCATAGGCCGCGCGCTTCTGCGGGTCCTTCAGTGTCTCGTAGGCTTCATTGATTTCCTTGAACTTGTGCTCGCAGGAGGCATCGCCGGGATTGCGATCGGGATGGAACTGCATCGCCAGTTTGCGGAAGGCGCCTTTGAGCTCCTTCTCGTCGGCGCCTTTTTGCACGCCGAGCGTTTCGTAGAAATCAGCTTTCATCGAGAGCCTGTTCCAATCCCGCTGACCGAAGGCTCAAGCAACGGCCAACGTCTGAAGCGCATTGTTTCGACCAGTTGTCCAAAAAGACTGGTCTTCGATTTAGTAACGATGCGACGTCAATGCTAGGTATCTGGGCCAGTACCAACAAGGAAACGCTGCATTTTCCGGTGCATGGTTGCAAAAAAGCCCGGCTTGGCGCCGGGCTTTTCTGGATTTTTGACCGTCAGGCCACTTACGCCGACTTCTTCTTGTCGTCCTTGTCGTCGATTTCCTCGAAATCGGCGTCGACCACGTCAGAATCCTTGGCGGCATCCGCCTTGGCATCGGCCTCGGCGGCTTCCTTCTGCGAAGCCTCGTACATGGCCTGGCCGAGCTTCATCGAAGCTTCGGTCAACGCCTGGCTCTTGGCCTCGATATCGGCCACGTCGTCGCCCTCGGCAGCCGTCTTCAGCGCGGCAATCGCATCGGCGATCGCAGTGCGGTCGGCTTCCGAAACCTTGTCGCCATAATCCTTCAGCGACTTCTCGGCCGAATGCCCGAGAGCCTCGGCCTGGTTGCGAGCCTCGACCAGCGCACGGCGCTGCTTGTCGGCCTCGGCATTGGTCTCGGCGTCCTTGACCATCTTCTCGATGTCGGCATCCGACAGACCGCCAGACGCCTGGATACGGATCTGGTGCTCCTTGCCGGTGCCCTTGTCCTTGGCCGAGACGTTGACGATGCCGTTGGCGTCGATGTCGAAGGTGACCTCGATCTGCGGCACGCCACGCGGTGCCGGTGGGATGCCGACCAGATCGAACTGGCCGAGTATCTTGTTGTCGGCCGCCATTTCGCGCTCGCCCTGGAAGACGCGGATGGTGACCGCGCTCTGCGAATCCTCGGCAGTCGAGAAGACCTGGCTCTTCTTGGTCGGGATCGTGGTGTTGCGTTCGATCAGGCGGGTGAACACGCCACCCAGTGTCTCGATGCCCAGCGAAAGCGGGGTCACGTCGAGCAGCAGCACGTCCTTGACGTCGCCCTGCAGCACGCCGGCCTGGATGGCGGCGCCGAGTGCAACCACTTCGTCAGGATTGACGCCCTTGTGGGGCTCCTTGCCGAAGAACTGCTTCACCACTTCCTGGACCTTCGGCATGCGGGTCATGCCGCCGACCAGAACGACCTCGTCGATCTCGCCAGCCTTGAGGCCGGCATCCTTGAGTGCCGCCTTGCAGGGCTCGACGGTGCGCTGGATGAGATCGTCGACCAGCGTTTCGAACTTGGCGCGGGTGAGCTTCAGCGTCAGGTGCTTCGGGCCGGAAGCATCGGCAGTGATGAAGGGCAGGTTGATTTCGGTCTGTGCCGAGGACGACAGCTCGATCTTGGCCTTTTCAGCAGCTTCCTTGAGGCGCTGCAGGGCGAGCTTGTCATTCTTCAGGTCGATGCCCTGTTCCTTCTTGAACTCGGCCGCCAGGTACTCGACCAGGCGCATGTCGAAGTCTTCACCGCCGAGGAAGGTGTCGCCGTTGGTCGACTTCACCTCGAACACGCCGTCGCCGATTTCGAGAACCGAGATATCGAAGGTGCCGCCGCCAAGGTCGTAGACGGCAATGGTCTTGCCTTCCTTCTTGTCGAGGCCATAGGCAAGTGCTGCCGCGGTCGGCTCGTTGATGATGCGCAGCACTTCCAGGCCGGCGATCTTGCCGGCATCCTTGGTGGCCTGGCGCTGGGCGTCGTTGAAATAGGCCGGAACGGTGATGACCGCCTTCTCGACCTTCTCGCCGAGATAGGCTTCCGCCGTTTCCTTCATCTTCTGCAGGATCATGGCCGAGATCTGGGAGGGCGACTGCTTCTTGCCGCCGGCATCCACCCAGGCATCGCCATTGTCACCGTTGACGATGTTGTAGGGGACGAGCTTCTTGTCCTTCTCCGTCACCGGATCGTCATAGCGACGGCCGATGAGGCGCTTGACCGCGAAGACCGTGTTTTCAGGATTGGTGACCGCCTGGCGCTTGGCCGGCTGGCCGACGAGGCGTTCGCCGTCGCCACTGAAGGCGACGATCGAAGGCGTGGTGCGCGCGCCTTCCGCGTTTTCAATGACCTTCGCGTCCTTGCCGTCCATCACGGCGACGCAGGAATTGGTCGTCCCGAGGTCGATACCGATTACTTTTGCCATCTAGTCTCTCCACTAAGCAGGCTTTCAAGGACCCTGTCAGGCGTTCCGGCGAAAGCCCCTGTTCACAGAAATTCCGCGCCAGTCCGCTTTTCAGGGCGGCCCGCACGGTTGCGGCGTATATAAGAACAGGCCGCCTTGCACGCAAGCATTCTGCGCTTCGGCTTTTCCACTGCCAATCATCCTTTTGGCCGTCACAGCGCCGTGCGCCCTTTCGAAAGCACAAAGAACGCTCCAACGCCTTGAAACTGCGCCGATCGCGCTCCGCAAACAGGCCCGTCAAAAAGGGGCAAGGCGGGCTATCCAGACCGGAATCGGGGCTCTGCGAGACGGTTTCACCGCTGTTTTGCACAGAAATCGTCTGAAAACGCTCCTGAGCAGTCATTCTGACGGCGGGAAACAGGCAAGGCGAATGGACGCCATGTGCCGGCTCGGCTAGGGTCCGCCCATCTCAGCGCACTTGTTAGTTCATCTCGGAATGCCCACCCTGCCAGCCTCCCACCTGTTCGCTTTTGCCCGCAGATGTCTCGTTGCCCTTGCCGCAGTCGCCTTCGTGGCCGGCTGTACGACCGCGACTCCACCTGAGCAGGTGCTTTCCGTACCGGCTCCGGCGCAGAAATATGCGGCCATCGTCGTCGACGCGAAGACCGGCGCAACGGTGTTCGAGGTCAACTCGACCTCGTCGCGTTATCCGGCCTCGCTCACCAAGATGATGACGCTCTATCTGCTGTTCGAAGCGCTGCAGAGCGGTCGCATCACCAAGGACACTCAGATCCCGGTTTCGGCCAACGCCGCCTCGCAGCCGCCGACCAAGCTGCGCTTCCGGCCCGGCGAGACGATCGACGTCGATTCCGCCATACGCGCGCTGGTCGTGAAGTCCGCCAATGACGTCGCCGTGTCGGTCGGAGAATATCTCGGTGGTTCGGAGGAAGGTTTTGCCACCGCGATGACGACCAAGGCTCGCCAGATCGGCATGCGTTCGACCACCTTCCGCAACGCGTCCGGCCTGCCCGACGACGGTCAGCAGACGACGGCGCGCGACATGGCCGTGCTCGGCCTGGCGCTCAGGGCTCACTTCCCGCAGCATTATCACTATTTCTCCGAAGCCGATTTCATGTTCCGCGGCAAGCTGGTACGCGGCCACAACGAGATGCTGGGGCGCGTCTACGGCGTCGACGGCATCAAGACCGGCTATATCCGTGCGTCTGGCTTCAACATCGTCACCTCCTACGACGCCGACGGGAAACGCTTCGTGGTCGTGGTCATGGGCGCCGATACGGCGCGCCAGCGCAATGCCCATGCCGAAGCCCTGTTGCAGCGGGCGCTGAATCCCACCGATTCCACGACGCGTCTGCTTTATTCGGCGGCGGAGCAGTAGCCAGGAGCGAATGAATGGTTTTGCTCCGGCCAATGCGGGATACTGAATATCCTGCCTATCTCGATTACTTCATACCTGACTATGCGGTCGAAATATCCTCAAACTACCGGCTTTCGGAGTCTGCTTCGCTCGCACAGGCGAAGCGGGAAATAGCGGCCGACCTGCCGGACGGCGTCAATACGCAGGGTCACGTTCTGCTCTGCCTGATCGATGAATCGGATAATTCCGAAAAGCTCATCGGCTATCTCTGGTACAAGCCGGACGCGGAAATGCGGTCCGTATTCATATGCGACTTTCACATCCTTGCGGCCTATCAAGGACAGGGCCTTGGCAAACAAGCCCTGGCGGCTCTCGAAAGCGAACTGAAAGGCAAAGGCTTTGAGCAGATCAAGCTCCGAGTCGCCGAGGACAACAAACGCGCCCGCCATGTCTATGAGGCCACAGGCTTCGGCGTGACGGGTGTCAATATGAGTAAAACCATCGGGACGGAATGATAGCGATCCTGGCCGCTGTCAGGCCTTGGACCGGAAAATCCCCGCCCGTTGCCGGAAATGCCACCGGCCGCCGCACTGCGGCGACCAGTCTGGGGCTTCAGGCCTCACCGAGGCCTGCGCGTCGCGATGCCGGCGGCGAAGATGCCGAGCAGCGTCAAGAGCGCAATGCCGAGGCTGACATAACGCGCTGCATCCACGACCGAATCCCCGCCGGCCGCCATCAAGGTGCCGGCGAGTGCCGAGGTAATCGAGAAGGCGATCAGCTGCGTGATGGTGATCGCAGCAGCAGCCTTGCCGCCCTCGGCGGGGTCGGTGGTGCTGCTCATGGCGGCGACGCCGAGCAACGGCCAGGCAAGACCGATGCCGATGCCTGCCAGCGCCAGACCCATCGCCCAGATAACAACTGTCGTCAGATCGGCGCCCTCCACCTGCAGCAAGCCGTATGCGGTCAGCCCAGCCGTCGAAAGTAGCGGACCAAGGCGTATGGCGCGTCGGTGTGCTGTCTCCGAGGAAACCGAGACGATGAACAGTTGCGCGACGACCCATGCCATGGACAGCACGGCGCCGAGCAATCCGGCGACGAGCGGGCTCAAGCCGGCGAGCCGCTGGCCGAAGAACGGAATGAAGTTTTCCACCATAACGCCGGCGCTGAGCGCCGCGACGGTGAGATAGACCCATTTCAGTGCATTGCCGCGGCGATAGGTCAGGCGCGGCAGCAGCGTGTTGTGCGAGCGCCGCTCGACCGCGACAAAGAGGACGAGCAGAACAAGACCGATGGCAACCGCAGCAAAGGTCGGCCAGCCGATCGGCACGATGGCGCTGAGGCTGACGGCGACGATGGCCAGCGTCAGCGGAATGAGCGAGGCCACCGGTACGGGCGCATGCTGGCCGGACCCCGCTTTGCCGGCGAAGGAACGTTGCGCAATGATCGTAAACAGCAGCGCGACCGCCGCCAATGCGCCATAGGACCAGCGCCAGAGCCCGAATTCCGCGAAGAAGCCGCCCAGCACCGGGCCGAACAGGGTGCCCACGCCCCACATGGCCGAAACGACGCCGGTCGCCCTTGCCCAGTGCCGGTCCGGCAGCGCCGCGCGGATGACCGCATAGCCTAGCCCCGCCAGCAGGCCGCCACCCAGACCTTGCACCACCCGGGCGACGATCAAAAGCTCCATCGTCGGGCTTGCCGCATTGGCTGCGCCGCCTACGGCGAAGGTGACGAAGGCGATCACATAGGCCAGCGCCGGCCCACGGCCGCCCAGAATGCGGCTGACAAAAAGCGAGGCAACGATGGCTGCGATGACAAAGGCGGTCGTCACCCAGGCATAATATTGCTGCCCGCCGATATCCGCGACGATGGAAGGCATGAGCGCGGCTGTGAAATAGATGTTCATCGCATAAAGCAGGACGCCGCTCGCCATCACCAGCACGATGGCAAGATGCCTGCCGGACAACAGGTCGGACCAGTTGTCAGCCTGCGCCGTAGACGCGTTCTCCTCGTTTTGCTGCATGATCTTTGTCCGAAAAGTCTGCAACTTTTCGGGATCATGCACCGAGGGTTCGGCCGAAGCGGCCGTTGCAACGGGATCGTTCATGGATATCTCCTGGGAAGGGCGGCTCAGAGCCGTATGGATGGACGCACTTTCTTCATTGCACCTCACACAAATGGCCCAGCATCGCCGCGCAGGGAACTGGACGCGGCCGCCGCTTCATAATAGATTGAACGATCACTCTAATTATCACCGCGATCGCGTCAAGATATAATAGAGCGATCGTTCTAAGATTTTTTCGAGAAGCCGATGGCACGCAAGCTCGTTCAGGAACAGCACGAAGGGAAACGACAGGAGATCCTGGCGGCGGCGCACCGCTCATTCCTACGCCACGGGCTGCAAGGCGCGTCGATCTCGATGATCTGCAAGGAGGCCGGGATCAGCCCAGGCCATCTCTATCACTATTTTCCGAGCAAGGAGGCCATCGTCGAGGACATGGCCAACGGTTACCTGGCGCAACTCCATGGCCATTTCAACGGCCACGGGGAAGGCGCAAGCACCGCGACTGTGCTGCTGTCGGAACTGTGGAGCATGAAGGACTGGGATGCCCTTTCCGAGTGCCGCATCCTGTTCGAGCTGCTGGCCGAGGCAGGCCGCAACGAGAAGATCCATGCCATCCTGAAGGACAACACCGATGGCGTGCGCGCGCTGCTGGCCAGCACGTTGAAGGCGGGACAGGCGCGCGGCGAAGTCGATCCCGGCCTCGATCCGAAACACACCAGCGCCATGCTGGTGGCCATCATCGACGCCGCGCCCATGCTGCCGCTGATGGCCGCCGACATCGATTTCGAAGAGAGCCGCAAGCTCATCACCACAATGGTCGCCAGGTTCCTGCAACCACCGAAATGAGAGGTCTTCCGTACAGGCCTCAGGGGCCCCGCGTGTCGCCCCGGCTCACCGGGACGACAGTGGTCCTGAAGTCTCGATCAAGCTCGTTCGGCTGCGATCGCCCAGTTATGCAGGCAACGGTCCAGGCCGATCGCAATTTCCAGCACAAGAACGTCGTGCTCACGCGTCACGCCGCCCTTCGCCCGGGATACGAACTTGCGCGGAAAGTCGGTCCGACGTGAGATCGAGCAGACCTCCATCCACTTGAACCCGTTGTCGACCTCAACGTCCATCGTGACCTGCGAGTAGCTGGGAAGCCGGTCGGACTCGACGATGCGGGTGGGAAGATTGATCACCGAAGCAATCATCTTCCGGACGGGCTCAAGACACGCGGCGTGGTAGTCCATGCCGGTATCTGCGGTGAAGGCCGCCTGGAACTCCATCTGCCAGAACTCCTTGAGCCGCATGTGGGCGGTGGTCTGCTCCTGTTCCCGACGGTATGAACGGCCGGCCTGCCAGATGCAGAGCGGCAATCTGGTGCCGGTATGGGTCTCGAGGAGATGCGCCATATAGGCATAGGTTGAAGGGGTGGTCTCCGGGCGAAGGACAAGCTCCGTCTCGGTGGCAGTCAGCTTTTCCTGCACCCAGACATCGTTGTTCTCGTAGGCATCGGAAATAAGATGCCGAGGAACGAGCGTGGGGGCTTCCACCCGCCTCACATCCCACGCAGGATTGACGGATCGCAGGAAGACACGGACTTCTTCCGAAAAATGGCGGATGAACTCGTCGCGTCGGAGGATTTCACGTTCCTCCCAATGCACGAGCGAATTGACGTTCAGAATGCTGAGCATGGCCCAATCTCCATGATGGCCATTGAAGGATGAGGTGGATGCTTTACGTCCAATCGGCGGCGCAAAAACGCTGCATCACGACTGGACGAAAAGACCTCGTCCTCCGAACACGCATGCGACGACGGACCGCTGGTTGCGGCCTTCCTTCGTCGACGTTGCATGTCCCTTGCTCATGGTCGGCACGGGTGCCTGAATATCGGCGCTCGGTCAAGCCCGGGTATAACACGATCCTACCGCCTATGCGCGTTACCGCCTTTGCCCTCCTCGTTGGGCGCAAGGCCATAGCTCATGCGCCGCATCTGTTCGATGACGCGTTCCATCTCGTCCTCGGGCAGGATCGGCGGCTCGCCGAGCATCAGCGCCTGGACATACATATGCGACAGCGTCTCCACCTCGATCGCCAGCCAGAGTGCCGCTTCGAGCGTAGCGCCGAGCGAGATCTGCCCGTGCTGGCCGAGCAGGCAGGCCAGGCGATCCTCGAGCGCAACCAGTGCATGATCTGACAACGCCTGCGTGCCGAAGGTGGCGTATTCGGCGCAGCGTATGGTCGAGCCGCCGGCAACGCCGGTCATATAATGGAAGGCCGGGATCGTCTTGTGATGGCAGGCCAGCGTCGTGGCATGCACCGAATGACAGTGCAGCACGACATTGATGTCGCTGCGGTTGGTGAGGATGTCACGATGGAAGCGCCATTCCGACGACGGCATGCGGCCGGTATAGGCGCCGGCGAAATCCATCAACACGATATCGCCGGCTTCCATCGTCTCATAAGGCATGCCGGATGGGGTGATCAGGAATCCGTCGCCCGAGCGCACCGAGAGATTGCCCGCGGTGCCCTGGTTGATGCCGCTGGAATTCATGCGCCGGCAGATCGACACCATCTCCTCGCGCAGGGCCCTGTCGCTATTGGCTGCTCCACTCATCGTCTACTCCATATGAAAAACCTGCTGCAGCGGCACCACCAGCGGCTCGTTGCGGTCGGTGACCTGCATGATGTCGGCCATGAAGTCCCACCAGCGGCGATTGACCTCGGTTTGCGGCAGCGCGTCCATGGCATGGTCGTCGGCACGCACCAGCGTCGCGAACAGATGGTCGGTCTCCGGGTCCAGCCAGATCGAATAATCGGACACGCCGGCCCTGTGCAGCGCCTCTCTTAGTTCCGGCCAGATTGCGTCGTGCCGCTTCCGGTACTCGGCGGCCTGGCCGGGATTGAGCACCATTCGAAAGGCGATGCGTTCTGGCATGGCGACCTCTCCGTCTCAGACGATGCCGCCGCCGGCAGCCGAGACGGCCGGCCGCTCGGCCGCGACCTTGCCGCGATAGCCACTGGCGCGATAGGTCGCGACTGGATCGATCGCTCCGCCCCGGTTCAGGCGTGCCATCGCCAGGATCGGCTCGACGTCGGTGCGGTAGGCGGCCTTCAGCGTCTGCGTCGCCATCAGCGCATCGTTCGCTTCCTGGAAACCTTCCAGCGCGTTGCGGTCGACCAGCAGCGCCGCCGCATAGGCGCGCTGCACCTCGATCGCCGACAGCATCAGGCTTTCGATCGGGTCGGTGACGTTGTGGCTCTGGTCGAGCATATGCGCTGGCTGGAAATCCCTTGCACCGGCAAGCTCGGCGTCGACCAGTTCGTTGAAGACGAGGAACAGCCGGTAGGGATCGATCGATCCGGCATCGAGGTCATCGTCGCCATATTTGGAATCGTTGAAGTGGAAGCCGCCCAGTTTGCCGAACTGGATCAGCCGCGACACGATCATCTCGATGTTCACATTGGGCGCATGGTGGCCGAGATCGACCAGGCAATAGGCCTTGTCGCCGAGTTCCCGGGCGATGATGTAGTTGGTGCCCCAGTCCTGCACGACCGTGGAATAGAAGGCCGGCTCATACATCTTGTGCTCGGTGAACAGGCGCCAGTCCTGCGGCAGCCCGGCATAGATCGCCTTCATGGCGTCGAGATAGCGCTCGAAGGCGCGCGCGAAATTGACCTGGCCGGGGAAATTCGAACCGTCGCCGATCCATACCGTCAGCGCCTTGGAACCGATCGTCCTGCCGATCTCGATGCATTCGAGGTTGTGCTCGACCGCCTGCCGGCGCGCGCCGGCATCGGCATGCGACAGCGAGCCGAACTTGTAGGAATGCGTCTGGCCCTGGGCATCGGAGAATGTGTTGGAGTTCATCGCATCGAAGCCGAGGCCGAAGCGCGAGGCTGCCTGTTTGAGGCGGTTCGGATCGGCTTTGTCCCAGGGAATGTGCAACGAGACCGTCGGCGTCGCCCGGGTCAGCTGGCTGATGACGGCGCAATCCTCTATTCTGTCGAAGACGTCGCGCGGCTCGCCGGGTCCGGGAAACCGGGCAAAGCGTGTGCCGCCGGTGCCGACGCCCCAGGACGGGATCGCCACGCCGAAGGCCTCGACCTTCTGCAGGATCGCATCGACTGAGATGCCGCGCCGGTCGAGCTGCTCGCCGAGTGCCGCATAGTCTGACCTCAGCGCCTTCTCGCGCGCGGCGTTGCTCTTGTCGACGACGTCGCCCGCGATCACCGTTTCCATATCGTCTTCCTCCTCACCATAAGAAAGCGCGCAGCAGGAAATCCGGCGTCGCGCCATGCTCGGCGTAAAGTTGCTGTTTTTCGGTGACGGTCGCGGTCTCGAGGATGCCGGTCGTCACCAGCGCGGTGCTGAGCCCCGCGCCGCGTCCGCCGGCTATGTCGTGCTCGATGCTGTCGCCCACGCACACGACACGGGCGGGGTCGGGATTGCCCAGCAGCGTGAGCGCGGCGGCGTAGATTTCGGCGAACGGCTTGCCGATCCATGTCACCGGCCCCCCGAGCTCGACATAAAGCTCGGCGATCGCCCCGGCGCCGAAGCGCGGCCCGACCGAGGTCAGCATGATCTTGTCGGGATTGGTGCAGAGGCATACCACGCCGCGCGACGCAGCGGGTTCCAGCAGGCGACGGTAGTGGTCGAGGTCGAAGCGGTCGCCTTCGCTGGCCGCAAGCAGCACGATGTCGGCTTCCAGTCCGCTGTCGACCAAGGTCAGCGGGAGATCTTCGATTGCGGAACGGTCGCCGTCACGGGCGACGAGCAGGCAGCGCACCTTCTTCCCGCCGGCGAGCGACTTGTGCAGGCTCTGCCAGGCGACTTCGCCGGATGAGAGGAAATGACCCCAGCTTCCGGGAATGAACCCGAGCCTTTCCAGCCGCGCCTCATTGGGCGCCGAGCGCTTGCCGGAGTTGGACAACAGCAAAGTCGACTTTCCGGCTTGTTTCAGCCGCACCAGCGTTTCGACCGCGCCGGGGTAAGGGGTGGTGCCATCATGCAGCACGCCGAACTGGTCCAGGATGAAGACATCGAAACGGTCAGCCAGATCGCGGATACCGGAGAGCTCCATCAGATATCCCCCACGGCCTGGAGGCCACCCAGAGCAAGCCGTGCGGCGCCCGCCGCCGCTTCGGTCGACTGGGCGGGCAGGAACTGAACCCGCAGTTCGCGTTGCCGTATCGCGCTCCACTGCGGATTTGCAGCGCCGCCGCCGACGCTGCGCACCGATTGAAGCGGGTCTGCGCCAAGGCCAGCAAGGCGGACAAAGCCAAGCTTTTCGATCGCCGCCATGCCTTCGAACATCGCTTTCAGGAAGTCGGCATCATCCTTGGGCCGTGGCTCGATCCTTGGTGCAAAGGCAGGATCGAAGACAGGAAAGCGTTCGCCCGGCTCCAGCAGAGGATAGAAATCCAGGCCGGTCGACACCGTCGGGTCGATCGCGGCCGACAGCCGAACAATCTCATCGGCAGAGAAAAAGTGCGACAGTACCTTGCCGCCGCTGTTGGAGGCGCCGCCGGCAAGCCACATGCCGTTGATGCGATGGCTGTAAACGCCGTAGTCCGGCGCGAAGATCGGACGGTCGCAAAGCAATTTCAGCGTCAGCGTGGAGCCCAGCGCCGTGACGCCATCGCCCGGACGGTCCGCCCCGGTCGCCAGAAATGAAGCGCAGCCGTCCGTCGTGCCGGCAACGACCACCACTTCCTCGCCGAGGCCGAATGCCTTGGCCATTGCGGGTGCGATGGTCTCGATCGGTGCTCCCGGCGTCACCACGCGCGGCAGGAGATTCGTGTCGAGCCCCGTAGCATCTATCCATTCCGGCCACAGCCGCTCGACCGGGTCATAGCCGGTCTTCAGCGCGTTGTTCTCGTCGGTGGTGCCAAAATGGCCGGCCAGCCGCCCGGCGATCCAGTCAGCCTGGTGCAGGACTTTGGCGACACCCGACACCGACTGGAACCACAGCGCCTTGGCAAGCCCGGAGGTGGCGCCATGGGCACCGCTCTCGGCCGGAATCACGGCACGGATGCGCGCCAGCAGCCCGTCATCGTCGACCTTGTCATTGTACATCAACGGCGCGGCAAGCGGCTCGCCGTCGCCACTGACAGGCAGAAGCGTTCCTGATGTCGCGTCGACCGCAATGGCGTGCACGCGGGTCCGATCAACCCCGGCAAGCGTGGCAGTCAGCGCACGCTCCACGGCTTTCCACCATATCTCAGGATCGCGCGGGTCGGACCCGAACTCCGCCAGCCTGGCAGCGCCCTGCGCCACGATATCGAAGGACGGCGTCATCGCCACGGCGCGGGCGCCGGACGTGCCGAGATCGATACCAATGGCGAGCGGTTCATTCATCAGGCGATCTTCTTCTGAGCTTTGCGGGCAAGCTCCTGCCTATATTTTTCCGCGTCCCAGTCGGTAAGCTGCCGATGTTCCTCTTCGGTCAGCACACGGACCGGTGCACCGGCGGGAATACGCGCGGTCACATCGGCAAGGCAGCGTGCCATGGCGTCGGCGCCCGGAACGGCGTCACCGCGCATCAGAACACCAATCCCGGCACACAGGATCGCGACTGGGGCTGTGCCCAGGCGCGCCACCACCGCTGCGGCATCCTCACTCGTCTTCGCGATGACCGAACCGGCACCTAGGAAAATCACATGATCCGGATAGAGACTGCCTTGGGCTGCGAGCGCGGCGCTCTGCGGATCGATCGCCACGGAGTGCGCAACCTCGGATAATGGCAACCGGTAGTCGCTGCCGGCCATCAGCCGGGCCAGTTCATCCTTATCCGGGCCGGGCGCAGCACGCGGCGCAATGCGCAACCGCGCCTTCACATCGTATAGAAGCGCCTCGGCCTCTTTCACCGTATCGGCGCCGACGACCAGGCCGTGATTGGCCAGGATCAGCATATCTGGTCGGTTACCACTGTGCTCGGCAATGGCGAGTGCCAAGGGTAGGCCCGGCCGCGCGTAAGGCACGTAGGCCCAGTTGAGGCCGGCAAGGCGCGGGCCGACCTGCTCGACGCAGTCGCGGCGCACGGCAAAAGCAATCGTGTCGACGCAATGGACGTGCAGCACGACGCGGTGCGGCATCAGCGCATGCACGGTGGTTTCGATCGATGGGCGCAGGCCGGAGCCGTTGTGTTCAGCGACGACGAATTGCTGCGCCTGTTCGGCGGCGGGGTCGACGGCTTCGACCGCGGCGATCAGCGGCGCCATCTCGACCGGCACCATGATGTCGCGCTCAGCGGCGTGGGCGAGCCAGGTCCCGGATGCCTTGATCCACAGCGTGCCGTCAACCTTGAGCGACGTGTTGCCGCCGGCTCCCTGCGTCAGCAAGGGGTCGTTGCCGATATGGGCCGACAGGGTCTTCAGCGCGGCAAGCTCGGCTTGCCAATCGACCGCAGGCATCGCGCGATCCTTTCCAGTTCAGTGTCGAAGCCGGCAGGCAGGCGGACCGGCCGGCTTCGATTGAGGAGACGCGGTGGACTGCGTCCCCTCAATCGATGTTAGAAGTCGAAGTTGTTGATGTTGTCCTTGCTGAAGACGGTCGGCGCGCCGAGCAGGATCTCCGAGCCGTTGATGACGGAGAGATCGCCAAGCTTGCCGGCCTTCACCGAGGTTGCTCCCGGTGCCAGCGTACCGTCGGCCACGGCGCGCAGCACATGGGCGGCGGCGTAGCCAAGATCGACCGGGTTCCACAGCACCACCGACTTCACGCAATCCGCCGCGACATACGGCTTCATGGCGTTTGGCGTGGCGAGGCCGACGACCGCGACCTTGCCGCATTTCTTGGCCTGCGTGACTGCATCCGCTGCCGCCGGCGTGGCAACGCTGGTCATGCCGAAGACGCCCTTGAGCTCGTCACCATATTTGTTGAGCAGCGTGTTGGTCTGGTTGAACGAGAGGATGTTGTCCTCCTGCGCTTCCACCGTCTCCAGCCACTTCATCTTCGGATGGCATTTGGCCTGGTAGGCCGCCATTTCGGCGATCCAGCGCGCCTGGTTCGGCGTCGTGAAGGTCGAGGTGACGATGGCGAAGGCGCCATCCTCGCCGGTTTCCTTGGCCATGGAATCGACCATCGCCTTGGCAATTCCGTTGAACTCGGCCTGGTTGACGAACCACTGGCGCGCATCCGGCGTCGAGTTGGCGTCGTAGCCGACAACATTGATGCCGGCGGCCAGCGCCTTCTTCAGCACCGGCGCGATCGCAACCGGATCATTGGCGGCAAACAGGATGCCGTCGACGCCGCTGGTGATGTAGTTGTCGATCAGCGTGATCTGGTCGTCGATGTTGGCCTTGCTCGGACCATCGGTCTTGGCGTCGATCGTGCCGATTTCCTTGGCCGCGTCGGCGATGCCCTTGGACGTGGCGTTGAAATAGCCGATGCCGACCAGCTTCGGCACATCGACGACCTTCAGCGTCTTGCCCTTGCGGTCGGGCGCATTGGTCGGCGAGCCGCCGTCATAAGGCTTGGCCGCGGCCGTCGCAGGCGTGGCGTCGCAGGCGAGCGGGTTGGTCGGCAAGTCGTCACCACCGGTCCAGGCGGCGGATTGGGCATGGCTGAGGCTTGTCGAGAACGACAAGGCCAGCAGTGCGCTGAGCACTCTATTACGCATTTTCATCCTCCAATTGTTCGTCCGGACACTGATGAGCGGCAGTGAAGGACGCTTCTCCCTTTGTTATCGAGTGCCGCTCCTCTCGAAGAGGTTGCTGGCGAGGATCGCCAGGATCAGTACCGCGCCGATGAGCATGATGGTGCCGTCGCCCTTCACGCCGGCGAGCGACAGGCCGTTCTTCAGCGCCTGGATGAGGCAAAGGCCGATCATGGTGCCGGCGATCGTGCCGCGGCCGCCGAAGATCGAGGTGCCTCCGAGCACCACGGCGGTGATCGCGTCGAGCTCGATGCCGGTACCCATGTCGGAGCGTGTGGTCGAGACGCGCGAGACGAAGATCACGCCAGCAAGTGCTGCCGCGAAACCCGACGCGGTGTAGAGGGCAAGCTTGGTCTTCTCGACCGAAAGGCCCGAGAAGCGGCTGGCGACCTCGTTGGAGCCGATGGCGTAGACCGTGCGGCCCCAGCGTGTGTAGGCAAGGATGATGGAGGCGATGATCGCCGCCGCCGCCAGGATCCAGAGCTGCGTCGGCACGCCCAGCACCTCGCCCTGGCCGAGCACATAGAACCAGTCCGGATAGCCGCGCACCGAACGCGCCTGGCTGATGCCTTCGGCCAGGCCGCGATAGAGCGCCAGCGTCGCCAGCGTCGCGATCAGCGGCGGCACGGTGAACCGGGTGATGATCAGGCCGTTAACAAAGCCGGCAAACGTGCCGACGGCGATCGCCGCCACAGCAGCCACCGGCAGCGGCAGGCCGACATTCTGCCAGAACACGCCGGTGAGGATCGCGGTGAGGCCGAGGATCGAACCGACCGAAAGATCGATGCCGCCGGTGGCGATGACAAAGGTCATGGCAATGGCGATGAGGCCGATTTCCGTCATCAGCCGGCCCTGGTTGAGCAGGTTGGAGACGGTGAAGAAACGATCGGACTGGAACGACAGCACGATCAGTACGACGACCAGCAGCAGGGCCAGGAAGGTTTCGTGACGGAGCAGGGATTTCCAGTTCATCCGCGCGCCCCTCAAAGCCTGCCGCGGCGGCGCAGCATGTCGGCGAGCACCGTGGCCAGGATCAGCAGGCCGATCACCGCGCGCAGCCAGTAGGCCGAGACATTGACGAAGATCAGCGCCGAACCGATCGTGGCGAACAGGATGGTTGCCAGTGTCGAGCCGATGACCGTGCCCGAACCGCCGAGGATCGACACGCCGCCGATGACGGCTGCGGTGATGACTGTGAGTTCGAGATTGGGCGGCACGGTCGACTGGATGACCTGCAACTGCGTGGCGAACAGAATGGTCGCCAGCCCAGCGAAAGCGCCGTGGATGACGAACACCGCGACGGTGCGGCGTTCGACGGGAATGCCAGTGGCAAGCGCTGCCTCCGCATTGCCGCCGATGGCATAAAGCGAGCGCCCGAAGGCCGAGTAACGCATCCAAAGTGCTGCAAGCACGGTCAAGACCACCATGAAGACCAGCGGGACCGGCAAGCCGAAGACACTCTTCTGGGCGATCAGGAAGGCGGGCGGCAGGTCGGTGATCCAGGTGCCGCCAGTGAAGCTGATCAGTCCGCCGCGCATGATCGACAGCGCGCCCAGCGTCACCACGATCGAAGGGATGCGCGCATAGGCGACGAGAGCGCCGATACAGGCGTTGACCGCCATGCCGACCAGCACCGGCGCCAGCCAGGCGATCCAGACCGGATAACCAGCGACCGCCAGCGTGCCCGAGATTGTCGCCAGCACGCCGATCAGCGCGCCGACCGACACGTCGATATGGCCGGTGATGATGACCATCGCCATGCCGATGGCGGCAACGGCGATATAGGCATTGCCGGCGAAGATCGTGGTCAGGTTGTTGGCGCTGATGAAGCGCGGATTGACCAGCATCACCACCGCGAACAGCACAATGATGGCGGCAAGCACGACCAGCTCCTGGCCGTAGTCGGCAAACAGCCGCCGCAGAAAGCCGGGACGCTCTGTGGCCGGGCGGGTTGGCGGGAGATCGACGATAACACTCATCAGGCCGCCTCCCCGCTTTGGTGCGCGGTCATCGCCATGCCGACCCGTTCCGGTGTGGCATCAGCCCTGTCGATCTCGCCGGTGAGGCGGCCGCCGCTGATCACCAGGATGCGGTCGCTCATGCCGAGCACTTCCGGCAGCTCACTGGAGATCATCAGGATGGCGACACCCTGCTTCACCAGCTCACCCATGATGGTGTGGATCTCGGCCTTGGCGCCGACGTCGACGCCGCGCGTCGGCTCGTCGAGGATCAGCACCTTGGGATTGGTCTCCAGCCATTTGGCGATCACCACCTTCTGCTGGTTGCCGCCCGACAGCTCGCCGACCGGTTGTGCGATGTTGCGGCACCGGACCCTGAGCCGCTTGACGGCGTCGAGCGCGCGCTGCGCTTCTTCGCCGGCCTTGATGAAGATGCCGGACGAGAAGCGCTCGATGGAGGCCATCGACACGTTCTTGCGGATGGCCATCTGCTTGACCAGGCCCTGCTGGCCGCGATCCTCCGGCACATAGGCGATGCCGAGGTCGCGCGCCTGGCGCGGCGAGGTGATGCTGACCGTCCTGCCCTCGAGCGAAATCGAGCCTGAGGTCGCCGGCGTCATGCCGAACAAAGTGAGCGCGAGTTCGGTGCGCCCGCTGCCGACCAGGCCCGCAACGCCGAGGATCTCGCCTCGGCGCAGGGAAAAGGAGAGGTCCTGCACATGGCGGCCGTGATTGAGGTTCTTCACCTCCAGCACGGTGTCACCGATCGCGGCTTCAGCCTTGGGGAACAGGCTGTCGATCGGCCGGCCCACCATCATGGAAACAAGCTCGGCCTCGTCGACCTCGCCGATGTCGCGGGTGGCGACATAACCGCCGTCGCGCAGCACGGTGACACGGTCGGCCAGTGCGAAGATCTCCGGCATGCGATGGCTGACATAGACGATGCCGACACCGCGTTCGCGCAACTGCCGCACTACGGCCATCAGGCGTTGCACATCCGATTCCACGAGCGAGGCGGTCGGCTCGTCCATGATCAGGATGCGCGCATCCTTGGAAAGCGCCTTGGCGATCTCGACACGCTGGCGCTGCGCCACCGACAAAGTCAGCACCTTGGCATCGACATCGAGGTCGAACGTGTCGAGCTGGTCGAGCAAGGCGCGCGTGCGTGCCCGCACTTCACTCCAGTCGATCCAGCCACCCGGCCTGCGCGGATAATTGCCGAGGAAGACATTCTCCGCGACGGTCAGCTCTGGAAACAGCAACAGCTCCTGATAGACCGTGGCGATACCGGCAGCGGACGCGTCGCGCGTTGAAGCGAACCTGACCTCCTTGCCGTCGATCGTGATGGTACCGGCATCGGGCGAATAGAGGCCGGACATCATCTTGATCAGCGTCGACTTGCCGGCACCATTCTCGCCGAGCAGGGCATGCACCTC
This sequence comes from Mesorhizobium loti, assembly GCF_002858745.1. Lineage (GTDB taxonomy): Bacteria > Pseudomonadota > Alphaproteobacteria > Rhizobiales > Rhizobiaceae > Mesorhizobium > Mesorhizobium loti_F. The sequence goes on from NZ_PJRO01000007.1 coordinate 149,084, forward strand.
GCCCGGGCGCACATCGAAACTGACATCCTTCAGCGCCTTCACCCCGACGAAGGATTTCGACATGCCGGTGAGGCTGACATAGGGGGCGGCAGTCACAGGCTCGCCTCCCTCGCGGTCTTCTCCGCGCGCGCAGCATCCCGGGCATTACCGGCCAGTTCGCGCCAGCGGTCGCGATAGGCCTCGAGGCCCGGCACGCTGCTCGCCGCGACCGGCACCGTCTCATCGCGGAACGGCATCGTTCCGAGCGCCTTGAAGGCAAGCGCGGCGGCGCCAGTGGCAGAGCCTTCGCTCATTTCGGAATGGATGACCGTCTGGGCCGGGCGCAGTTGCGCCAGCATCGCGGTCAAAAGGTCGATCTTGGCCAGGCCGCCGTCGACGACCAGGAGATTGTCGGAACGGATCAGGTCGAGCGACAGGTCGGTCATCATCAGCACGTAGAGGGCGGCAACCGCGGCGCGATCCTCGCCCTCGACATCGCCGACGATCTTTCCGCTGGTTTCCGGAAACGGCCCGCCAGCCGCCCATGACGGCAGGGCGAAGATGCCGCGCCCCATCACCCGCTCCACCGCCTGCTGCGAGATCGGCTGGTTCCAGCTTTCGCTGATCAGGTCATATTCGCGGCCGCCCATGAAGCGCAGCGAAGGCGCTGGTTCGCCGTTGACGGTGACATTGGCGATCATGTCCCGCTCGCGGTCGAGCGCATCGAGGGGACAGTCGAGATTGATGATGATGACCCAGGTGCCGGTCGAGACCAGCGTGAAGCCCGACAGGCCGGTCATGCGGTAGTAGGCAAGGGCGGCGTTGGAATCGTGCACGCCATTGTGGACGCGGATCGAGCGACTGGACCCATCCGGCAGCGCCACGCGGGTCTCGCCGATGACCGCACCGGCAGGCTCTATTTCCGGAAACTTGTCGCGCCAGCCCAACCGGTCGACCAGCGAGGAAAAATCCCGCTTCAGCGGTGCCCACAACTGGCTATGCGCGCCGAGATAGGACCATTCCGCCAGCGGGCGGCCGGAAAACCGCCAACCCCAGTATTGCGGATAGCAGAGGATCGCCTCCGCATCGGCGAAGGCACGCGGCTCCTCCTGCTTCAGCCAATAGATGTGGCGCGCAATCGAGAAACCGAGCGGCAGCCAGGGCGTATAGGTCTCCGAAAAATCCGGCAGCATCGGATCGATCACCCGCGCGATCGATGGTGGGATTTCCTGCTCGTAATCCAGGACGGGATGGAGAAGCTCGGCGCTGCGCACCAGGGCGAAGGCACAGCCATGGGCGGAGACCATCAGCCCGCCGACATCGTGCACGACAACGACATCAGCGAGTTCGCTGCTCATCCAGGCAAACAGGCGCTCGTCGTCGAGCACGTGACGGCCGCGAAACTCCTTCCATACGGGCTTTGTGCGGCGCTCGTCGAGCAGAACGCCGTTGGGCGCGAACACAAACAGCTTCGAATTGGTCTTGCCGAGATCGAAAACTGCGAGTGCGTCGCTCATCCCGCGCCCCCATTGGCCGCAAGCCCCCCGCTTGGGGCGATGCGCAGGGCGACACCGGCCGCCTCCAGCATCTTGGCATGCTGGTCCGACAGCCCGTCGTCGGTGATCAGGACACCGACGCGGGTCAATGGCAAGGCGGCGTGGCGCGCATGGATGGAGAATTTGCGGCTGTCGGCCAGAACGATGACCTGGTCGGCATTGCGGCTGAGATCCTGGATGGCGCGCACCATCAGCGGATGCGATTCCAACAGGCCGTCGGCGCTGATGCCCTGCGCGCCGAGGAAGAATTTCGAGGCAAAGAAGGCCGGCTGCGACGGCGAGTAGATAACGCGCGGCTCGCGGTACAATTCGCCGCCGGCGATGGTCAGGCTGCATTTGCCGTGCTCGCCGAGATAGGCGGCGAGCGGCATCGAATTGGTGAACAGCCGGACGTTGCGTTCGGCAAGCTTGACGCCGAGGTGGTAGCAGGTCGAACCGCCATTGACGATGACGGCATCGCCATCCATCACCATGGTCGATGCCAGCTCGGCGATCTGATGTTTCGCATCGACGGCGAGATCGCGGTTTTCATCGTAGGGACGGGCGAACGCCGTCGTCTGCGAGGCCGCGCCGTCGATTGCGGAGATGCCGCCATAGACCTTCCGCGCGCCGCCAGACTGGTCGATCTTGTCGATGTCGCGCCGGATGGTGGCAGCCGACACGCCAAGCTGCTCCTGCAACTCGCGCACCGACGCAAAGGGCCGGTCGCGCAGCAGGTCGATGATCTGCCGATGGCGGACCAAGTCGTTCAAGCCAAATCCTCCCGTGACGACCCCAGAACCGAGCGTCATGATCCAAGTTACGCAAAATCGATGTGTGCGCAAGTCATTTGTGAAAAACTTTGCTCATATTGCGACGCATATAAATCAGTTAGCAGCCGCGATATGATCGAGTTTAATCTTTCATGATTGACAAACCGCATGCCTTGGACTGATTTTAGCGCTCATGCCGCGCCCGGGAGGCCGGCGGGAGGATCAGACATGCTCGACAAACAGCCGGCACGGCTCGCCAATCTCTGGAATGATGAGAAAGCGGCTGCGATGAGCGAACCGGAACGGCTCGTCTATCGCTCCAACCTGTTGGGTTCCGACAAGCGCATCACCAACTTTGGCGGCGGCAACACATCATCGAAAGTGTGGCAGAAGGATCCCCTGACCGGCGAGGAGGTCGAGGTGCTGTGGGTAAAAGGTTCGGGCGGCGACAGCGCCTCGATCAAGCTCGACGGCTTCGCCACGCTTTACATGGACAAGCTGCGCGCGCTGAAAAACCTCTATCGCGGCGTGGCATATGAAGACGAGATGGTCGGCTACCTGCCGCACTGCACCTTCAACCTCAACCCACGCGCCGCCTCCATCGACACGCCCTTGCACGCCTATGTGCCGAAACCTTTCGTCGACCACATGCATCCCGACGCGATCATCGCCATCGCCGCAGCAAAGAATTCCAAGACGCTGGCGATGAAGATCTTCGGTGACAGCATCGGCTGGCTGCCCTGGAAGCGGCCGGGCTTCGAACTTGGCCTGTGGCTGGCAAAATTCTGCGCGGAGAACCCCGAGGCGCGCGGCGTCATCCTGGAAAGCCACGGCCTGTTCACCTGGGGCGACACGCCGAAGGAATGCTACGAAACGACCATCGACGTCATCAACCAGGCAATCGACTGGTTCGAGCGCGAGACAAAGGACAAGCCCGTCTTCGGAGGGGCAATCACGCAGTCCTTGCCGGCTGCGGAACGACGCGTCATAGCGGCGAGGCTGATGCCGATTGTGCGCGGCATGATCTCCAGGCCGGGTGCGATGAAGATCGGTCATTTCGACGATTCCGACGCAGTGCTCGACTTCGTCAACTCGGCAGAACTGCCGGCACTCGCCCCTCTCGGAACCTCCTGCCCCGACCATTTCCTGCGCACCAAGATCAGGCCGCTGGTCATTGGTTTCGATCCGGCCAAGCCGGATAGTGGCTTCGACCCGGCCAACCCGGACATAGACGCGGTTGCGGCCGCCCTGCCCGCTGCGCTCGACGCTTATCGAGCCGACTACCAGGGCTATTACGAACGCTGCAAATATGCCGACTCGCCTGATATGCGCGACCCGAATGCCGTGGTCTATCTGATGCCGGGCGTCGGCATGTTCACCTTCGCCGCCGACAAGGCCACCGCTCGCATCTCAGCCGAATTCTACGTCAACGCCATCAATGTCATGCGCGGTGCAGCGGCCGTGTCGTCCTATGCCGGCCTGCCGGAACAGGACGCCTTCGACATCGAGTACTGGCTGCTCGAGGAAGCCAAGCTGCAGCGCCTGCCGAAACCGAAATCGCTCGCTGGCCAGATCGCCTTCGTCACCGGTGGCGCCGGCGGCATCGGCAAGGCAACGGCCGTCCGGCTGCTGCGCGAAGGCGCCTGCGTGGTGCTGGCCGACATCGATGAAGCGGCGCTCGCCCTGGCGCAAGACGAACTGGGCAAGTCCTTCGGCAGGGATTTCCTGCGTACCGTCAGGCTCGATGTGACCGACGAAACAGGCGTCGCGGCTGCCTATGCCGACAGCGCGGTCGAATTCGGCGGCGTCGACATCCTGGTCTCCAATGCCGGCATTTCCTCCTCCGCACCGATCGAGAATACCGAGCTGTCGATGTGGAATCGCAACATGGACATCCTCGCCAAGGGCTATTTCCTGGTGTCGCGGGAAGCCTTCCGCACCTTCAAGCAGCAGAAGCTCGGCGGCAACATCGTCTTCATCGCCTCCAAGAATGGGCTGGCCGCCTCGCCCAATGCAGCGGCCTACTGCACCGCAAAGGCGGCCGAGATCCATCTTGCCCGCTGCCTGGCGCTGGAAGGCGCGGACCATCAGATCCGGGTCAACACGGTGAACCCCGACGCCGTGCTGCGCGGCTCCAAGATCTGGACCGGCGAATGGCGCGAGCAGCGAGCGGCTGCCTATTCGATGCAGCCGGACGATCTGGAAGAACACTACCGCAAGCGTTCGATGCTGAAACGCTCGGTGTTCCCCGAAGACATCGCCGAAGCAGTGTATTTCCTGGCGTCCGAGATGTCGGCGAAGTCGACCGGCAACATCCTCAATGTCGACGCCGGCAATGCCCAGAGCTTCACGCGCTAGAGCAATTCCAGGAAAAGTGTGCAGCGGTTTTCCGTCCGGAAATTGCGTGAAAACAAGGGCGGCAATCACGCGCGGTGGGGGCACCACGCGTGAGGGGCGACTGGTATCGACAGATGCCAGTCGCCCGGCCTGAGGAGGCTTACGCTCCCGTCACATAGGGCAGCAGCTCGAGCGTGCCGCGATAGATCATGTCGCCGGCGACATAGAGGATGACGACAAGGCCGACATAGGCGATCCAGCGATACTTCTGCAGCAGGTTGGCGATGAAGGAGGCGGCGATGCCCATCAGCGCGATCGACAGCACAAGCCCGAACACCAGCACGCCCGGATGTTCGCGCGCCGCACCGGCAACCGCCAGCACATTGTCGAGTGACATCGAAACGTCGGCGATGACGATCTGCCAGGCCGCCTGCGCAAAGGTCTTTTTCGGCGCGGCGACCGCGACGCCATACGAGCCCTCGCCGGCGCCTTCGAGCGCCAACGCTTCCTGGCCGTGGCCATTCCGCAGCTCGCTCCACATCTTCCAGCACACCCAGAGCAGAAGCAGCCCGCCGGCGAAAAGCAGCCCGACGATCTGGAGAAGCTGGGTGGTCGCGGCGGCAAAGCCGATGCGCAGCACCGTCGCGGCGATGATGCCGATCAGGATCGCCTTGGCGCGCTGGTCCTTGGGCAGGCCAGCGGCAGCAAGACCGATGACGACGGCATTGTCGCCGGCCAGCACCAGGTCGATCATGATGACCTGGAACAGCGCTGTCATCGCTTCGGGAGTGAGAAAGGAATTGATTAGTTCAGTCATACGGCACCCTTTGTATCTGTAGGGCGGCGTAGCTTTCAGAGCTGCTCTGGCGCGATCGCGCTAGCGTATCGACAAGATATTGCCAAAGGTCAGGGACGTCTAAGCCAGGCCACCGGATTGAAATCCCAGTCCGACATCACAGCCTGGATGGCTGCCAGAGGGGCCCGGCCTGGTGAACCTCACCTACTCGACATGACAGCAAAATTCAATGCCCAACTGCGCGTTGCCGGCAACGACAACAGGCGACGCGAGCTGAACGCCATTCCACCGCCGGAGTGCCGGCGGTGGAATGAAGCGCTGCTCAAGGAGAATGCTATCCCTTCGCGAGGTTGGCGTTTCCAGCGCCGGCGGAGGCGCTCTTCGCCTGCCACTTCCTGTGCAGGTAGAAATACAGCTTCACATATTGGCCGACGAGAATCGCGTTCAGGATCGTGCCTTCGCGGATGAACATGATCTGGTGCAGGAAGATCAGGCCGATGCAGGCGGCGACGACCAGCAGGGTACAGTCGAAGGCGGTTTTGATGTTGCCCCATTTCCTGCCCGTCCGCTTGAAGACGGTATTGACGAACATGTCGATCGGCATCAGCACCAGGTTGGCGCGGATCATCAAGAACAAGCCGAAGGCCAGCGCGGCGTCACCGAACACCAGCAGCAGCACTTTCTGGTAGTAGGCATCGAGCGCGATGAAGCTGGTCATCTTCAGGTTGAAATCCAGGAACACGGCAAGCGCGAAGGCCGGGATCAGGGAAGCGAAGTTGGTGAGCTTGAAGTCCTTCGGCAGCACCAGATAGGTCAGGAACAGCATGATCAGTTCGAGGATGAAGTTGTAGGTGCCCTGGCTGAGCGGCGGAAACACCAATGTCATCGTCCGGGTCAGGCTGCTTTGCGGCGAGATGCCGATGCCGGCCCTGATCGCCAGGCTGACGCCGACGGTCAGGATGTAGATGCCGAGCAGATACATGATCCACCGCGCCTTCAGGCTGCCGGTGCTTTGCATTTCGTCCGAGGCTGCTTGATGCACCATGAATGTTCCCTCCCCTTGTCCTGTTTCCACCCGGCGAGCCTCCTCCGCCCGCCCGGGCGTCGCGATCTTTGGCAGCCGGCTATTCCATGAACCGGAAGCGGTGCAATGAAATGAACAGGCTGAGCAGCTTGTTGACGACGGGCTCGCCCTCGTTGCGGTTGCCCAGCTCTTCCAGCGCGGCATCGATGGCGGCGGCGCTGGCCGTCAGCTCATCCACCGTCATATCCGCCATGACGCCGTGGATTTCGAGCGGCATCACCGCCTTCTCCACCTTGTTGTCGGTGACGATGCAGGCGCCGGAGTAGCGATCCACCTGCTTCAGGCAGTGACACATCTCCTCGCTGTCCTGTCCGACGGCGACGAAATAGGGCGTCGGGGCCGGCCAGAAGGTCGCGACGGCGCCACGGTTCACGTTCACGCCCTTGAACAGGCCGCTGACGATGTGGCGCTTGCCGTCGGCATAGCGCTGGACAACGCAAAGCCGGCTCAGCGTCTTGCCCTCATGCTCCTGCACGACCGTGCCGTCCCTGAAGGGAACCCAGATTTCCTGGTGAAACTTGGCATGTCCGCGCCCATAGACGTCGAACAGCAGGACCCTGGCCCGGCAGCCATCCGCCGAAACCTCCAGCGGCACGATGTCGAGCGCCTGCGGCATCAGGTCATCGAGGCCGGGACGACCGGCGGTGCGCATGCCGGAATAGTCGATGTCGGCGTTGCGCAGCAGCTTGCCGCCCTCGGCGATCAGCTCGCCGTCCTTGAAGACGTAGAGCGGATTGATCCGGGACAGGCTGTCGGTCAGCACGATGTCGGCGAAGCGGCCCGGTGTCAGTGAACCGATCTGGTCGTCCATGTGGAACGATCGGGCGGTGTTGTAGGAGGCCATCTTGATCGCCTTGATCGGATTGATCCCCATGTCGGCGCACAGCGAGATGATCCAGTCCATGTGCCCCATCTTCTGCAGGCGCTCGATCGAGATGTTGTCGGTGCACAGCATGAAGTTGTCCGTCGGGAACTTGCGGTCGACGATGCTGCGCAACAGCGTCCGGATCACCTCGTTGCTGCCGACGCCGAACTTGATGTGCGTCGGGAAACCGTAGCGGATGCTCTTCTCGATATCGTCGCCGGTCCAGACGTCGTGGTTGTTGGAGACGCCGATCGCCGGCAGGTAGTTCAGGACCATATCGGACAAGGCGGTCACGCCCCAATGGCCGTTGAGGAAGCCGCCCTTCTCCCGGACCCAGGCCGCCTTGCGGAAGTCGTCGTCGCTGCCGGAGCTGTAGGTGAAGTGTTCGAACTCGCCCAGGCCGATGACCGGCTCCATCTCGAGCACGGCTTTCGTCACGGAGGCCGCCGTCTTCTTGCCCGGCGCGAAGGCGTAAAGGCGGTAGGGCAGCTTGTGGTATTCCCTGAACAGATCCTTCGCCGCCTGCACGCCGTCCTCGCCGGCGGCGCTCAAGAGATCCAGGCACTCGGCATAGATCGTCGTGGTTCCGCATGGCACCATCGCTTCGGCGAGCGCCGTCGGATTGGCGAGCTGGGATTCAAAATGCAGATGCGCATCGATCAGGCCCGGGATCGCGTAGAGCCCCTTGCCGTCGAAGACCTGCCTGACCTTGACCGTCGCCTCGTCGGGATTCAGCGCCACGATGCGCTTGTCGTAGACGAGGATGGAGCCCTGGTAGACTGTCTCGCCATGCACGTCGAGGATGTTGAGGTTCTTGATGAGAAGATCGGCTTCCTGCTTGCCGTGCAGGATGTCGAAGATCGCCCGGACCTTCTCATAGTGATCGATCTTGACGTGCTGCATGCTGGTCGTCCCTCCCTCGCCGCTCTTGTGCGGGTAATAAGAGGCGATTGAACTGCTTCCGAAAAGCAGTATTTTCTGCGCATGTCGCTCTCTTTTCGAGAGCGGTGAGGAAGAGGTTCCCGGTGCTGCATTCTCGTATCCTGCGCTATCTCGACGAGGTCGCACGCAGCGGATCGATCCGCGGCGCGGCGGAGCGGCTTCATGTCGCCTCTTCGGCCATCAACAAGCATGTATTGCAGCTGGAAGAGACGATCGGCGAGCCGCTGTTCGAGCGGCTGCCGCGCGGGCTGCGGCTGACGCCCGCTGGCGAAATCCTGGTCGCCCATGTGCGCCGGACGATGAAGGAATACAGCCAGGTCGAAGCAGAGATCCGTGACCTCAAGGCGCTGCAAAGCGGCGAAGTTATCATCGCCACGATGAACGGGCTGGCGGGCGGCATCGTCCCGCAGGTCGCTGCGGCCTTCTGCGCGCGCCACTCGAAGATCAAGATATCGATCCGCGTGATGTTCATCCGTGACATCGTGCAGGCTGTTGCCGACGGCGAGGCCGATCTCGGCTTCGCCTTCAACCTGCCCGACCAGCAGCAGCTGGAGGTGCTGACCAGGATGGACGGCCGCCTCGGCGCCATCGTCTCGCCGGAACACGCGCTCGCCGGCATGGAAACCGTGCCGCTCGCTCATTGCGCGGACTATCCGTTGATCTTCGCCGACCGCAGTATGCTGATGTTCGACATCATGACGGATGCCTTCCGCCAGGCAGCGGTCGATGTCGAGCCGAGCTTCCTGACCAACTCGATCGAGTCGATGAAGTACCTGGCGGCAGCGGGAAACGGCATCGCCTTCCTCAGCAAGTTCGACATCGCCGAGGAATATCGCAGCGGTACCCTCGCCTACCTGCCGATCCGGGATCGCGCGATGGGCAAGAACATGCTGTCCCTGGTGCAGCGCGAGCGGCGCTCGCACGGCCTGGCGACATCCATGTTCGCGGAAGAGATAATGAGAGCGCTGCGCGCCACCATCGAGTGATGGCCGTGTCTGGCATCCTCAATGAAACAGCCGGCAAATGATTGCCGGCTGCCGTTCGATTTGCGCGGTTGCCTACAGTCCGTTGTCCTTCAGGATCTGCGGCGCGTTTTCCTTGGTGATCTTCAAGGTGGGCAAGATGACGGTCTTTTCGACCTTCTCGCCGCCCAGGAACTTCAGCGCCTGGCGCAGACCTTCGGCACCCGGCGTGGCATAGAGGAAGGTCGCCGTCAGTTCGCCCTTGTTGACGAGCTGCACACCTTCATTGGGCAAGGCATCGATGCCGACGAACTTGATGTCCTTTTCGCGGCCGACATCCTTGGCGGCGAGATAGGCGCCGTAAGCCATCGGATCGTTATGGCCGTAGACCAGGTCGATCTTCTCGTTGTTGCGCAAGGCGGTCGCCATGATGTTGTAGGCTTGGTCCTGCTTCCAGTCGCCGGACTGCTTGTCGAGCAGGTACTTGATGCCCGGCTCCTTGTCGGTGAATTCATGGAAGCCGTCATGGCGGTCATGCGCGGGCTCGGTGCCCATGCCGCCCCAGATCTCGACGACATTGCCCGCAGCCTTGCCCTTGCCGCCGAGAAGCTCGACGGCATATTCGCCTGCCGCGCGGCCAATCAGCTTGTTGTCGCCGCCGACGAACTGCGTGAAATCCTTGGTCTCGACATTGCGGTCGAGCACGAAGACAGGGATCTTGGCCTCAATCGCCTTCTGCACGACGCCGGTGAGGCCGGCCGATTCTTTCGGCGAGATCAAAAGCGCGTCGACCTGCTGGCGGATCAGGTTTTCGACATCGGCGACCTGCTTCTCGGTCTTGTCCTCGCCGTCGGTGATGATGAGATTGACGTTAGGGTGCTTGGCGGCCTCGGCAAGGATGTCCTTGTTGAACTGCGCGCGCCACGGCTCGATGGTGGTGACCTGGCTGAAGCCGATGGTCCATTTCTTGTCCTCGGCGAAGGCCTTCTGACCCGGCATCAGGACGGTGGTTGCGGCAAGCACTGTCGTCAGGGCTGCCAGCCCCAGGAATTCACGGCGTTTCATTTGCATTTCCTCCGATTGTTCGAGACTGCGTCTCTTTTGTCGTCCGCTCCTCCGCGGGCGTTGGCGTGTGCGCCGGCCGCTTTCGCGGCAGGCGTATGTGGGCGAAAAGGTCGGTGGCGTTGCGCTCCTGAACCAGCACGGTGCCGATGATGATCAGGCCCTTCAGCACGAGCTGCAGGTTCGAATTGATGTTGTGCAGCTGCAGGATGTTGGAGAGCAGACCGAAGATCAGCACGCCGCAGAATGTGCCAGCGAGACTGCCGCGGCCGCCCATCAGGCTGGTGCCGCCGATGACCACGGCGGCGATCGCGTCAAGCTCCAGTCCGGCGCCGGCGTCCGGCTTGCCCTGTCGGTATTGCGCCACATAGAGCACGGCGGCGATGCCGGCGAGCAGGCCCGACATGGCATAAGTCGCGATCTTCACGCGGCCGGCGGCAATACCGGAAAGTTTGGCGGCCTCCTCATTGCCGCCGATGGCATAGACATAGCGGCCGAAGGGCGTGAAGCGCAGCACGGCGCCGTAGATGATGATGGCGCCGAGGAAGAACAGTCCCGGCATCGGGATGATCCCGAAGGCAAGCGAGCGCAGGATCTCGAAATCTTCCGTCGCGTTGGAGCCGGTGTAGACCGGCAGCACGGCATTGTTCTGCCCGGCGGTCAGGCGCGCGATGCCCAGCGCCGTCACCATCATGGCCAGCGTGACGATGAAGGGCTGCAGCCGGCCCGCGACGATGATGACACCGTTCAGGGCGCCGAACAGCAGGCCGACGCAGGGCGCCACGATGAGCACGCCGAGCACGCCGAATTTCGAGCCGACCTGCGGCAGCAGGAACCATAGCGCCAAGGCGCAGAGGACGACGCCGACGACAGCAGGCACGGCAATGCCGCGTACGGTGTCGAGATGGGCGGTACGTTGAGCGCCATCGGCCGACTTGGCGAGATTGGTGAACAGGAAGCGCGTGACGACAACGCCGAGAAACAGGGCGATGAAAGCCACAGCGGGAATGCCCATGATGGCTGCCGGCGTGGCACCGGGCATCGTCAGAAGCATCGCCGTCACCACCGTGCAGATCGCCATCAGCGAGCCGACCGAAAGGTCGATGCCGCCGGTGATGATCACCGCGGTCATGCCGGTGGCGATCAGGCCGGTGGTGGAAACCTGGCGCAGCACGTCGAGAAGGTTGCCGTAGGACAGGAAGATGTTGCTGCCCTTGGAGGTGACCGGCGAGGAAAACACGCCGATGAGGAAGATGGCGATCAGCCCCCAGTAAAGCTTGGTGCGCGACACCATTCTCAGCGCGTTCATGCCGCCGTCCGTCCGTTGGCATGGCGCGGTGCTGCCAGTTGCATGATGCGTTCCTCGCTGGCCTGGTTGCGGGAGAGAATGCCGGTCTGGCGGCCTTCGGCCATCACCAGGATGCGGTCCGACAGATGCAGCAGTTCCGGCATCTCCGAACTGACAACGATGATGGCCAGCCCCTCATCGGCGAGCCTGAAGACAAGATCGTAGATGTCGCGCTTGGCGCCGATGTCGATGCCGCGTGTCGGCTCGTCGAGCAACAGGACGCGCGGCTTCGTGGCCAGCCACTTGCCGATCACCACCTTCTGCTGGTTGCCGCCCGACAAGGTGTTGGCGACCTGGTCGATGCCGCTGCAGCGGATGCCCAGCGCCCTGACCGCCTCGTTGGCCAACGCCTTTTCGCCTGATACCGAGCGCAGGCCGAAACGCGACAGCGCACTGACCAGCGGCAGCGCGACATTGTCGACGATCGAAGCCTTGAGATAGAGGCCTTCCGCCTTGCGGTCCTCGGTGACCAGCGCAATGCCGAGATGGCGCGCATCGCGCGGCGAGCGGATCGCCACCGGCTTGCCATCCAGCCGGATATCGCCGTCGACCCTGCCTTTGGCACTGCCGAAGATCGACTGCAGGATTTCCGTGCGACCGGAACCAAGCAGGCCGCCGATGCCCAGAATTTCGCCGCGCCCAAGATCGAAGCTGACGCCGGACAGTACCCGCCGCCAGCCGGTTCGGTCGGACCTATCGAAGGAGAGGTCGCGTACTGTCAGGATCGGTGTGTCGTAATGGGCGGCGCGCATCGCCGTGGACGCATCGAGCAAGGTGCGGCCGACCATGGCGGCAATCAGCCTGTCTTCGTTCAGCTCGCTCATGGCACGCGTCAGCACATGACGCCCGTCGCGGAACACCGTGGTGCGGTCGGCAAGATGCATGACCTCGTCGATGCGGTGCGAGATGTAGACGATGGCGACGCCCTGCGCCGCCAGCTGGCGCATGATGCGGAAAAGCCGCTGGCATTCGGCCGGCGACAGCGCCGAGGTCGGCTCGTCCATGATCAGGATGCGTGCATTCTTCGACAGTGCCTTGGCGATCTCGACCAGTTGCTGCTCGCCGACGCGCAGGCCGCCGACCCGTGCCTCCGGGTCTAGGTCGATGCCCAGCGATTCTAGCAAGGCGCGCGATGCGGTGAGGCTTGACCTGCGGTCGACGATCAGCCCGCCGATCAGCTGTTCGCGGCCAAGGAAGATGTTCTCGGCCACGCTGAGCTCGGGAACGAGGTTTAGCTCCTGGTGGATGATGGCGATGCCGGCATCCTCGGCGTCGCGCACGCCGGCAAAACGCACCGGCTCGCCGGCAACCAATACCGTGCCCTCGTAGTCGGTGTAGACGCCGGAGAGGATCTTCATCAGCGTCGACTTGCCGGCGCCGTTCTCGCCCATCAGCGCATGGATCTCGCCGCGCCTCAGATCGAAGCCGACATCGCTCAGCGCCACGACGCCGCCGAAGGACTTGGAGATCTTGCTGGCAGCAAGCACGGAGCTGCCGGCCCCCGATGAAGAGGCACCATGATCCGGCACAGACGGAAATTCGCGGTCGGCCATGACAGGAACGGCCTCCCTACCGCGCTGTCAGTCATGTCGAAAAGCTAATCTAAACGTTTCGATAGAGTCAAGATTGGAGTCATCGCCAAGGTGCGATGTTTTTTTGTTTCTTGCTAAAAACAGGGGAATTCCATAGGTATTGGCAACTGACGCGCTTCAAAACGTTTCGAAAATGACCGAGCTGACTTCCAGAAAATCCCGAAAGAGCGGCGCGCCCACCATGCTGCATGTGGCGGAAGCCGCGCGCGTTTCGGTGGCGACGGTCTCGGCCTATATCAATGGCACCACCACGGTCAGCCAGGAGCTTTCCGGTCGCATCGAACAGGCGATCCGTGAGATCGGCTACAAGCGCAATGCCATTGCACGCAGCCTCAAGATCGGCACCACGCGCACCATTGGCCTGACGGTCCCGCACATCACCAACCCCTTCTTCACCGACGTCGTCTCCGTCATCCAGCAGGCGTTCGACCGCGCCGGCTATGCGGTGATGTTGTGCTGCACCGATGAGGACCTGAACAATCAGGATGAGCAGATCCGGCTTCTGCTCGACCGCATGGTCGACGGCTTGATCATCGCCCGCGTCGGCGATGGCGCTTACCTGAAAGAGACGGTCGAACGCGCCAACGTGCCGGTGGTGCTGCTCGACCGCGAAGTCGACGGGGTCGACAGCGACCGGGTCGTGCTCGACAACCATCAGGCCGTGTTCGAGGCGATCACCTATCTTCTCGAGCTCGGCCACCGGCGCATCGGCTACATCACCGGCGCCTTCAACATCACACCGATGCGCGACCGCATGACGGGATATCGCGAGGCGCTGCTCAATGCGGGGCTCACCTTCGACCAGAGCCTGGTGCGCTCCGGCGACCTGCATGAGGCCGACGGCTATACTGCCGCCATGCAACTGCTTTCCCTGCACGACCGCCCGACCGCGATCTTGTCCGCCAACAACCCGATGGTCGTCGGCGCGATGAAGGCGATCCGCGACCTTGGCCTGTCGTGCCCGGAAGATGTCTCGGTCATCTGCTTCGACGACTTCCCCTGGGCCGATGTCTTCAACCCGCAGCTGACCACGATCGCGCAGCCGGTGCAGGCGATCGGCGAACAGACCGCCAGCCTGCTGCTCGACCGCCTGAACGGCAACCGCGACGCGCCGTCGCGCCGTCTTGTGCTGAAAGGACGACTGATGGTGCGCAACTCGTGCCGGCCGCTGCAGGCAGCAGTCAACACGGGCATCGTAACTGCTGCAACAGTATCGTCTGGATGAGGCTTACTCGGCGTGCAGATCGCGAGCGATCGCATCGCCGACGGAAAACCCGGAAAAGGACACGTCAAAGCCTGGCCCTTGCGGCGAGCAGGCCATGACGCCAATCCTGGCCTCGGCCGCCGGGAACGGACAAAGCCGCGCCATCTGCCAGGCCACCGCGCCGACGGCATATTGCACGCGCACCGCATCGCCATGACGCGTCAGCCGAATACGGACCGGATCGGTGGGCTTGGCCGAAGGCAGCGGGATGACGGACCAGTCGGAAACACCGCGGGTCACGACGACGGAGAAATGCATCATGCCGTCGGTGTATTCGATGCCGGCCTTGATCCAGCGCTGTTCGTCCAGCCGCAGGAAAAGACCGGCCTGGTCGTAGAGGTCGGCATAGGCGCCGAGCACGGTCGCTTCCGACGAGAAATCCCCCGCGACCGGACAGGTATAGGCATGGCCGCTGTCACGGATGAAGCCATAGAAGGTCTCGCGCCAGAAATCAGTGTCCGGCTCGGTCGTGAGCTTCAGCGCGCCAGCATCACCTGACCAGGACTTCGGCTCGTTGAGCCAGGAAAACTGCGCTGCCAAGACCGTCACCTCGCGAATATCTGGGGCGCCCAGTGTGACGACGCGCTAGGCTTTGTCAAAGCCCTCAGCGTGTCACGGCTCGACGCCCCTCAAACGACCAAAGCCACGGCCAATCCCGAAAAAGCCAGCAGGAATCCGCAGATGTAGATGCGGAACGTGGTTTGATATCTGGCCGCCGTATCCGCGTGGATGCGGTTGTTGAGCATTCGGAAAAGCACGATCGTGAACAGCACGGCACTGCCGAACAACGCCAGCGCGATGATGAAATCGGAGGCGCTGTACAGTGCGGGAGACGATCCATCGGCCTGCGCTGCCCAGTTGGCCAGGAACGCCAGCAGGAAGCCGAGAACGATGCCGACGGACGTGACCATCGGCTGTCGATAACCGGCAACCTCGCTCTCGAATTTTTTCTGGTCATCGTCCATCCGGATTACCTTTGCCTGCGGCTTCACGGTCCACGGACCGGGCCTGTTGTAGCCTACACGGATAGCCACTCAATTCCAGAAGGCCAGAGATGGGGTTTTCGTATCCCGTTAGCACGTGGGCGCGAAACCAATGTTGCGCCCTCGAACTGGGCAGACGCCACCGGCATCGTCACTTCACCGGCCGC
This sequence comes from Mesorhizobium loti, assembly GCF_002858745.1. Classification (GTDB taxonomy): domain Bacteria; phylum Pseudomonadota; class Alphaproteobacteria; order Rhizobiales; family Rhizobiaceae; genus Mesorhizobium; species Mesorhizobium loti_F. Next base: position 164,773 of record NZ_PJRO01000007.1, read on the forward strand.
TTTTCCAGCTTCCTTGCCAAAGTCCGGCGATGCATGCCGAGCCGACGCGCCGTCTCCGAGATGTTGAAATCGGTATCGACCAGCGTTTCGTGGATGCGTTCCCATTCGAGATTCTTGATCGAGGTCGGGCGCTGCGACAGCGGCACGTCGACATCGCCTTCCGTCCTGCCGAAGGCGGCCTCTATGTCGTCGGTGTTGGCGGGCTTGGCGAGATAGTGGCTGGCGCCGAGCTTGATTGCCTCGACAGCCGTCGCGATGCTGGCGAAGCCGGTGAGCACGACAATGCGGATCGACGGATCACGGGCACTCAGCGCCTTGACGCATTCGAGGCCAGAGCCGGTACCGAGCTTCAGGTCGACCACGGCGAATTCAGGCGTATCGCGTTCGAGAAAATCCGTGAGAGCCTGCACGCTGTCGCAGACATGGACATGGTAGCCGCGCTTCTCGAACGAACGTGCCAGCGTCCGCGCAAAGGCGGTGTCGTCCTCGACGATCACCAGCGAGCGGTCAGGTGCCATTTTCATCTCCTGCCGACAGGGCATCGAGAGGCAGCGTCAGCGTCACGCAGGCGCCGCGGCCGGTGTTGCGCGCGGTAACGGTTCCGCCGAGCTTCCTGATCACGTTGACGACCAGGAACAGCCCGAGCCCTCCACCTTCGCGTCCCTTGCTCGACATATAGGGCTTTCCGAGCGCTGCGAGTATCTCCTTGTCGAAACCCTTGCCGCGATCGCGAACCATCAGCACCAGGGCCAGTCCCTGTCGCCTGGCCGTGACGCCGACCCATTGCGGGGATGCTTCGAGAGCGTTGTCCAGCACGTTGAAGATAACCTGCTTGAGCGCCGCGTCCGAAACGATCGGCTCGTCCGGTTCGAACTCATTGTCGTAGTCGAGCTGTGCCGGCGACCTGTGATCGCGCCACTCGGCGACGAGCCCGTCGAGAAACGCGCGCGCCGTGGTATGGACACTGCCCTCGCCGCGCGCCTGGCCGGACGACATCAATATGCCGGAAACGATGCGCTTGCAGCGGTCAAGCTGGGCCTGCATCTCGTCGACATCGCCAAGCAGTTCCGGATTGTGCGCAATGACCTCCGAGCGCCGCCAGTCGCCGAGCAGCACGGAGATGGTGGCGAGCGGGGTGCCGAGCTCATGCGCGGCGCCAGAGGCGAGCAGACCCATGCGCACGATATGGTCTTCCTCGGCCGACTGCTGGCGCAGGTCCGCCAGATAGGCGTCACGCTCACGCAGGTTGCGGTTGATGCGGGTCATGAACAGCACGATCAGCCCGGCCGCCAGGATGAAACAGACGAACATGCCGCGGATGTGCAGATCGAGGAGATCGCCACCATGGTGCGACATCTCGATCGGCAGGAACACCATCGTCAAAAGCACGAAGCAGAGCGAGGCGGCAGCGACGAGCACCCATGTCGACCAGGGCGCCAGCAGAACGGCGCCAAGCGTGATCTGCAGCAGGTAGAGCGAGACAAAGGGGTTGGAGGCGCCGCCGCTAAGATAGAGCTGGGCCGTCAGCGCGGTCATGTCGAGCAGCAGCGACGCGAACAGAACCCCGTTGGAGACCGGCCTGGCCATGCGCAGGAAAAACAGGCTGGCCAGGTTGAGGCCGACGAGCGAGAGCACGACGGCAGCCATCTCCGGCAGCGGCAACGTGATGCCGAACCCCCATTCGATCGCCGCGATGGTAATCACCTGTCCCGCGACCGCGAGCCAGCGCAGCTGGATCAACAGAAGGAGATTCTTCCTGTTGGTGGCATCCGGATTGAAAATGATCGTCCTCCCTCGGCCAGGCTGGGACCCGGTCGAGGCGTGTGTCTTCCAGCGTGGCGGCGGCGTCAAGGTCATCGGCGCTTCCGATCCGCGGCATGGTGCCGGCCGCGCAACAGGACAAAGCCCAATGCAGCCGAAAGCATGACGGCGAGACCGAACCATGTCAGCGCATAGACGAGATGGCTGTTGCGGAAGGACACGACCGTCAGGCCGCCGCGCGGCCAGGCCGTATCGTTCGACAGCGCATCCGCGTCCACGAAGAAAGGAGCGCCATCGGCAAGGCCGCGCGCCCTGGCGATGGCGGCGACGTCGCGCGAATACCAGCGATCATGGGCCGGGTCGTTTTCCCGCAGGAAGCCGCCGCCCGGTTCGTCGATGCGCAACAGGCCGGTGACTGTCGTGGCCCCTTCGACAAGGTCGGCCTGCCGTGCGGCCGATGCCTTGCGATCGGGCGGCACGAAGCCGCGATTGACCAAAACGATGAAACCCGCGTCGGTCCTGAACGGCGTCATCAGCCAGAAACCGCCGCCAAGGGCCGTCACCGCCTGCGTGAAGGTTTCCCGGTCGTTGAGATAGGAGCCGCTGAGGCGCACCCGCAGATATTCATGCGTTTGTGGGGCGACGCCCGCCCATTCGGAAGGCACTGGCACTGCAACCGCCGGCGCGTGGATGCGCTGCTCGACGCGGGCGATGAGATCCAGCTTCCATTCCCGCCGCTCGACCTGCCAGATGCCGAGGCCGACGAGGATGGCGATGCAGAGCAGCGAAAGCACGAGAAGTGTGGCACGTATGACAGGCGAGCGGCGAAGTTGGACGCGGCCGTCGCCGTTTCCACCCGATCCGAGGTCGCCAGAGGCTGTTTTGAAACTCGACGGTGCCATTTTCAGGTTTGCGGTGCGTCCTTCGAGGCTCGCCCGGCAACGATCGCGCTGGCGTTCCACCGGCCTGCGGGCTCGCACCTCAGGATGAGGGCCGTTGCATAACCACGCCCAAGTTCCGAAACACCTCGGCGTTCTTTCGAAACGGCACGACGGCCCTCATCCTGAGGTGCGAGCCCGCGAGACATTGGAAAGATGGCAGAACCCAAGCGGGCGAGCCTCGAAGGACGCACCAAAAGCACCGCCATTCGACGTGCTGTCCCTAGAGCGTTTCCGTTTTTTACGGAACCGCGGAAACACTCTAAGTTTTTGTTTTCGACGCATTTTTGTAACGCCAAGTGATCCCACTTGGCTACAAAGTGCTCTAGTTGCGAAACCGGCTCGCCAACGTTGGTTCCCCCTGCGCCCTCGCCGGCGCTCACGACATCTCGCTCATTTCATGCAGCCCAGGCATCATGTTGGTGTTGAGATGATACATCACCCACAGCGAACCGGTGAGCACGATCACCACCACGATGATGGTGAACATCATCGCCAGCATTGACCAGCCGCCTTCCGACGACGAGTTCATGTGCAGGAAGTAGATCATGTGCACCACGATCTGCACGACCGCGAAGACCATGATGACGATGGCGGCGGCCTGCTTGTTCTCGATCGCGCCGGTCATGACCAGCCAGAACGGGATCGCGGTCAGGATGACGGAGAGGACGAAGCCGGTCAGGTAACCCTTCAGCGAGGCATGGCCGTGGCCGTCGTCATGCGCTTCATGGGCAGCGGCGGTATCGTGGTTTGCGCTCATCGCAGCATTCCCATCAGATAGACGAAGGTGAAGACGCCGATCCAGATCACGTCGAGGAAGTGCCAGAACATCGACAGGCACATCAGGCGGCGGCGGTTGGCGGCGATCAGGCCGCGCTGGCCGACCTGGATCATCAGCGTTACCAGCCAGATGATGCCGAAGGTGACGTGCAGCCCGTGCGTGCCGACCAGCGTGAAGAAGGCCGACAGGAAGCCGCTGCGCTGCGGCGTCGCCCCCTCATGGATCATATGGGCGAACTCGTAGAGTTCGATGCCAAGGAAGGCGAGGCCGAACAGGCCCGTCACGCCGAGCCAGGCCTGCGTTGCGGCGACGCGGTTCTTCTCCATCGACAGCATGGCAAAGCCATAGGTGATGGATGACAAAAGCAGCATCGTCGTGTTGACCGCCACCAGCGACAGGTCGAACAGATCCTTCGGCGCCGGGCCGGCGGCATAGTTGGTGCCGAGCACGCCGTAGACGGCAAACAGGATCGCGAAGATGAGGCAGTCGCTCATCAGGTAGATCCAGAAGCCGAGCATGGTGCTGCCGCCTTCGGCGTGGTCGTGCTCGTCCTTCACGTAGAAGGTCGGCACGGCTTGATCGGCGGCCGTCGCCACGACGGCGCTCACGACCGTGCCGCGAGGAGCTCTGTCCTCGCCTCCTCTGTACGCGTGACTTCCTCGACAGGGATGTGGAAGTCGCGGTGATAGTTGAAGGTGTGGCCGATTGCCGTCACCAGCAAGGCGACGAAGCCCACTGCCGCCAGCCACCAGATGTACCAGATCAGCGCGAAGCCGACGACGGTGCTGAGGCCGGCCAGGATGACGCCGGTGCCGGTGTTCTTCGGCATGTGGATCGGGCGATAGCCGGAGAGCGGCCGGCTGTAGCCGCGCTTCTTCATGTCCCACCAGGCATCGTTGTCATGCACGACCGGCGTGAAGGCGAAGTTGTAGGCCGGCGGCGGCGACGAGGTCGACCATTCGAGCGTGCGGCCGTCCCAGGGATCGCCGGTGTCATCGGCGAGCTTCTCGCGCCGCATGATCGAGACGAAGAACTGCAGGAGCATGGCAGCGATGCCGACCGCGATCAGGGCAGCACCGAGGCCGGCGATGATGAACCAGATCTGCAGCGACGGATCGTCGAAGACGCGCATGCGGCGGGTGACGCCCATCAGGCCGAGGATGTAGAGAGGCATGAAGGCGAGCCAGAAGCCGACCACCCAGCACCAGAACGACACCTTGCCCCAGAACGGGTCGAGCTTGAAGCCGAACGCCTTCGGCCACCAGTAGGCGATGCCGGCGAACAGGCCGAACAGCACGCCGCCGATGATGACGTTGTGGAAATGCGCGATGAGGAACAGGCTGTTGTGGAGCACGAAGTCGGCCGGCGGAACCGCCAGCAGCACGCCCGTCATGCCGCCGACCGTGAAGGTCAGCATGAAGGCCACGGTCCACATCATCGGCAGGTCGAAGCGGATGCGGCCGCGATACATGGTGAACAGCCAGTTGAATATCTTGGCACCCGTCGGGATCGAAATGATCATCGTGGTGATGCCGAAGAACGAGTTGACGCTGGCGCCCGAGCCCATGGTGAAGAAGTGGTGCAGCCACACCAGGTAGGACAGAACGGTGATGACGACGGTGGCGTAGACCATCGAGGTGTAGCCGAACAGCCGCTTGCCAGAGAAGGTCGACGTCACTTCCGAGAACACCCCGAACAGCGGCAGGATGAGGATGTAGACTTCCGGGTGACCCCATATCCAGATGAGGTTCACATACATCATCGGGTTGCCGCCGAAGTCGTTGGTGAAGAAGTTGGTGCCGACATAGCGGTCGAGCGACAGCAGCGCCAGCACCGCCGTCAGCACCGGGAAAGAGGCGACGATAAGCACGTTGGTGCAGAGCGAAGTCCAGGTGAAGACCGGCATCTTCATCAGCGACATGCCGGGCGCGCGCATCTTGACGATGGTGCAGACCAGGTTGATGCCTGACAGCGTCGTGCCGACGCCGGCAACCTGCAGCCCCCATATGTAATAGTCGACGCCGACCCAGGGACTGTAGCCGATGTTGGAGAGCGGCGGATAAGCGAGCCAACCGGTCTGCGCGAACTCGCCGACGAACAGCGACGCCATCACCAGCACCGCGCCACCAACCGTCATCCAGAAGCTGAAATTGTTGAGGAACGGGAACGACACGTCGCGCGCACCGATTTGCAGCGGCACGACATAGTTCATCAGGCCGGTGACCAGCGGCATCGCCACGAAGAAGATCATGATGACGCCGTGCGCGGTGAAGATCTGGTCGTAGTGATGGGCGTTGAGATAGCCTTCGGAACCGTTGAAGGCCATTGCCTGCTGCAGGCGCATCATGACGGCGTCGGCAAAGCCGCGCAGCAGCATGATGATACCCAGCACCATGTACATGATGCCGATCTTCTTGTGGTCGACCGAGGTGAACCACTCCCGCCACAGATAACCCCAGAGCCGGAACCAGGTGAGCGCGCCGACAAGGGCGACGCCGCCGAGTGCCACCACCGCGAAGGTCGCGACGACGATCGGCTCATCCAGCGGGAATGCCTGCCAGGTCAGGCGTCCGAAAAGGAATGTGGTTTCCACTGATTGCGGGACAGCCATGACGTCAGAGCCTTGAAGAAAGTGCGGGGACGTCGAGCAGCGACATCACGCCGGGCAGTTCGGGACGCGTCCATGGCCGGAGCAGGCCGGCGCCCTGGAGCGGAGAGTGGTCCTTGGGACCGATTGCGTCGTCGCCGCCGGCGCGCGCCGCACGGAATGCGGCTTCGGCTTCCTCGGCCGTGCAGATGGTGGCGACATAGGATGGCCTCGGACCGAGGATCGAGCCGCGCCGGGCGAACTTGTCGTATTCGAGCGGCAAGGTGTTGTAGGCGCCCTCGAGGCCGAGCCCACCCTTGGCGTTGATCGACATCATCTCGTTCATGCACATCTTGCCTGTTTCGACGCACATGTTGAGGATGGCCTGGTAGAGGTTGGGATCGACCGCGCTATAGCGGCGCACCGGCTCGTTCTCGCTCGGCCGCTCCAGCTCCAGGTAGTTCGCCCTTTCCAGCGTCTGGCCGGCGGACTTGGCCTTCGCCACCCACTGGTCGAAACCGGCCTGCGACTGGCCATGGAAATCGAAGCGCATGCCGGAGAAGCCGGCGCCGCTGTAGTTGGCCGAGAAGCCCTTGTAGCGGCCTTCGTGGTTGATGACCGCGTGCAGTTTGGTCTCCATGCCGGGCATGGAATAGATCATGCCGGCGAGTGCCGGGATGTAGAAGGAGTTCATCACGCCGGACGAGGTGATGCGGAAATCGATCGGCCTGCCGACCGGTGCCGCCATCTCGTTGACCGTGGCGATGCCGTATTCGGGGTAGATGAACAGCCACTTCCAGTCGAGCGACACGACTTCGACCCTGAGCGGCCGATGCTCCTCCGTCACCGGCTGTCCAGGCGCGATCCGATCGAGACGTCGGTAAGGATCGAGTAGATGGGTGCCGAGCCAGGTCAGCGCGCCGAGGCAGATGATGATCAGCAGCGGAGCCGCCCAGATGACGAGCTCCAGTTTGGTGGAATGGTCCCAGTCCGGGGCGTAGGTGGCCGAGGCGTTGGACTGACGGTAACGCCAGGCAAAGAGCACGATCAGCACCATCACGGGCACGATGATCACCAGCATCAGCAGCGTGGACACGACGAGCAGGTCGCGCTGCTGCGCGGCAATGTCGCCCGCAGGCGCCAGCACCACGAAATCGCAACCGCTCAGCATGAGAACCAGAGGCAGGATCAGCGAGCCTCCGAGCCAGCGGCTGCGCGAAGAGAACCCCAAAGGGAACCAATGTGTGGACATACAAGCGTCCGCCCGTCATTGTGCACTGCAAGATACGCAATGGAGTATCCGAGCCGGACGCAGCCACGACATTGGACAATTTGTCCAATCCCCCCGGAGGGTGCGATGCATCAAGATTTTAGGTGCATCGCGGCAAGTCTCCGCGACCATCAGTGTTGGGAGTGCCAGCCGGCACCGTAGGGATGACTGAAGCCACACCAGCCGAACATGACGCGCAGAGCGCATCCGAGCATCACAGCGTCAATCCCGGCGACATCGCCGTTGGCGTCGTCATCGGCAGGACGTCGGAGTTCTTCGACTTCTTCGTCTACGCGATCGCCTCCGTGATCGTGTTCCCGAAGCTGGTCTTCCCCAACACCGACCCGCTGACGGCCACCGCCTACTCCTTCGCCATCTTCGCGCTCGCCTTCCTGACCAGGCCGCTGGGGACGATCCTGTTCATGGCCGTCGACCGGCGCTATGGCCGCAGCGCCAAACTGACCGTCGCTCTGCTGCTGCTCGGCACCTCGACCGTGGCCATCGCCTTCCTGCCGGGCTACGCCACCATCGGCGCTGCCTCAGGCTGGCTGCTGGCGCTGGCGCGCATCGGCCAGGGCATCGCCTGGGGCGGCACCTGGGACGGTCTGCCGTCGCTTTTGTCGCTCAACGCACCCGCGCATCGGCGCGGCCTCTATGCGATGGTGCCGCAGCTCGGTGCCCCGATCGGGCTGATCGTGGCGAGCACGCTGTTCGCCTTCTTCGTCCTCAACCTGTCGGCCGAGGACTTCTTCGGTTGGGGCTGGCGCTACCCGTTCTTCGTCGCCTTCGCCATCAATGTCGTGGCATTGTTCGCCAGGCTGCGCCTTGTCGTCACGCCGGAGTTCGCCCGCCTGTTCGAGAACGGCGAGCTGCAGCCGACGCGGGTGCGCGAGACGCTCAAGGCCGAAGGCCGTGTCGTCGGCATCGGCGCGTTCGTGCCGCTTGCAAGCTTCGCTCTCTTCCACATGGTGACGGTGTTTCCGCTGTCCTGGGTCTTCCTGTTCACGAAGGAAGGACCGGGGCGCTTCCTGCTGATCGAAGCTGGCAGCGCGGTGTTCGGCCTGCTTGCGATCGTCGCGTCCGGCCTGATTGCCGATCGTATCGGCAGGCGCTCGCTGCTGTTCAGCACCGCCATCGCGATCGCCGCCTTCAGCGGCTTCGCACCGCAGCTTCTCGACGGCGGCACGGCAGGCGAGATCGCCTTCATGGTGCTGGGCTTCATCCTGCTCGGGCTGTCCTTCGGCCAGTCCTCCGGCGTGGTCGCGTCTCGCTTCTCGAGCCGGTACCGCTATACCGGCTCGGCCATCACATCGGACCTCGCCTGGATGTTCGGCGCCGGGTTCGCACCGCTGGCCGCACTGCTGCTTTCAGCCAATTTCGGCCTGATCTCGGCCGGAGCCTACCTGCTTTCCGGCGCGATCTGCACGCTTGCCGCACTGTGGATCGCCGGACAGGCGATCGACCGCGGCTGGCAGGACAACCGATCGGCGGAATAAGACCTGTTGCGGTTAGTCAATCACAATCTTCACCTGTAGTACGGCGGTGGCGTCCCCTTCTCCCCTTGCAAGGGGAGAAGGGGGATCGCGCGATCCGCAACCTGATCAGCCAAGCGCCGACTTGTTGCGCCTGCGTTCAAGTCACTGCACCAGCGGCGAGCTGGCGGCCTCGAACTCGGCGCCGGTGATGTCGGCCTGGCCGGCGAGAATAGAATGACCGTCGAGACTGCATTTCCTGAACTGTTGCCGCAAGAGTTGTCGCGGAATGCGAAGCCGCTGAGGTCGATTGGTTTCTGGGCGCCCGGCCGATCCTATCCACGTGCTGTGACGAGCAGATTCTTTTCCTGCCAGTCGAATGTTTCATCTTTCGAAAAGTCCGTTTCTCGGCTAGGCAAGTGGAGGGCAGCAAGGGGATAATCAATGGCCGACGACAACAAGGTTTCCAACGACCTCGTTACTGAACTTACCGCCGTAATCGTGGGTGCTTATGTCACCAAAAATCCGGTTCCGGTGTCCGATCTACCCGGCGTCATCGCCAGCGTAGCCGACAGCATCGGCCGGTTGGGGCAGGCTCAGGCCGAAGTCGTGCCGGAGCCTCAGAAACCGGCGATTTCAATCCGGAAATCGCTCACCCACGATTATCTCATCAGCCTGGAGGACGGCCAGCAGTACCGTACCCTCAAGCGCCACCTCGGGAAACTTGGTCTGACCCCGGAGGAATACCGCGCGAAGTGGGGCCTCCCGGTCGATTATCCGATGGTTGCGCCGGCCTATGCCGCGAAGCGGTCGGAACTCGCCAAGAAACTCGGCCTCGGCAGGAAACCCGGAGCGAAGCAGGTGCGGGGCAAGGCCAAGGCCTGAACCGCTCTAACTCTCTGTTTTTACGCAATTCCGGACGCAAAACCGCTGCGCACTTTTGCTGGAATTGCTCCCAGAGCGTTTCCGCTCGGAAACGCGGCAACGCTCTAATTCTTTGTTTTACGCAATTCCGGACGCAAAACCGCTGCGCACTTTTGCTGGAATTGCTTTTGGCGGGATTCGCGATCAGAATCCCGTCACCGAATTTGCGATCTTCTTCGGCGTGCCCTTCTCGATCCGGTAGAACGACATCGAGCGTTCGCTGGCACCGTCTGCCCTGAAATGGAACACACCGGCTGATCCACGGAAGCCGTTCTTGTTTTCGATGACCTGGCGCGTGAACCCCTTGGGTCCCATTGCGCCGGCTATTCCGGCCGTCAGCGCCACGCTGTCATAGGCATAGACCGCATTGACGTCCGGCGCGTAGCCGTAGGTCGCCTTGAAACGGTCGGCGATCGGGCCGGCTTCGCTCTTGTCGAGGGCCGCCACGTAGACGCCCTGAACCAACGGGTCGGCAAGCGGCTGCTCAAGCCAGCGCGCGGTGCCGATGACGGATATCTTGTCGGCTGAAATGCCACGGGCCTTCAGCGCGCGCAGGATGGGCAGCGGGCTGGCATCGCCAATGGCAATGACCACGCCTTCGGGTGCCGATACGGTCGCCAGCATGTCGGTGGCCGCCTTCTCCGCCTCGGCGGCCGGATCGAAAGGCATGGTCAGCGCAAGCGAAGCACCGGTGATGCTCAATCCGTTCACCACCCGTTTTTCGATGGCGCCGGCGATCGGCCCCCTGGCGACGAACAGCACGAATTTGCGCTTGCCTTTCTGGGCGATGGCAGCGGCGCCTGCGGCCGCGCTGTCCGCCTCGTTCAAGGCCATGGCGTAGAGACTTGGCGCGCCGGGAAAGTTTTCCGCCAGCACAAGAATCGGCGGCCGCGTCGGCCCGGAGATGGCGGTGAGCCGCTGGGCCGCGTCAAGCTCGGTCGGCCCGATGATGACCCTGGCGCCGGCGCTCATCGCCTTGACGACAAGGTCCTTGGCGACAGTGCTGTCGCCGCGCGTGTCCTGGACGGACAAGGTGATGGTCTGGTTGCCGAGATCGGTCATGGCGAGCTTGGCCGCATCGAACATCCTGCGGCCTTTTTCGCCCATGCTGCCGCCAGCCGAAAGCGGCAGCAGCATGAACACCTTGGTTTCACCGCTGCCGAACGTCTGCGCCGACGGTGCAGGACCAGCGGACTGCGCGGGGCTGTTGGTGGCGCTGTTCGCTTCGGGGGACACGGCACCGCCGCTCGGATCGAGAACATCGCCAGCGGTCTTGGACTGGCATGCCGCCAGCGCCAGAACGGGCAGCGCTGCCAGAAGCGTGCGGCGACTGAGTAGACCCGATTTGGACTTAAACTTCATCGACGGTTCTGCTCCTCGGCTGGCAATGCCGACATCTTGCCTCGCGGGGCGGTCGATCCAAAGGCTGGCAAGGCCGCCACTTGGGCACACGCAGCCGACCCCTGATTTCGATCAAGGGAGTCCACCGGCAGATGGCCAGGATAGCAAGGCGCAAGAGGTTTTACGGATCACCCGCAGCGAAACCGGTGGCGTGCCTTCGCTCTAGTGCATGTATTCGAGCATGCGATCGTGGAAACACTCGCATTTGTTGAGCGTGTCCTCGTCGCGATAATTGGTCTTGATGTAGCCGTAGGCCATGCCGCAGGCGACCTTGGCTTCGGAAGCCCAGACAAACACCGGGCGCGAGGAACGAACCCATTCTTCGCTCTTGGCCGCATCAACCGCCTCATCCATCAGCCGCACGACCTCGGTCTTCAGCGTGCTCATGTTTTCCTCCAGGATCAGGTTGGAGGTTGTCACGGTGCGGCAATAATCGCCCGTCGGCGCGCCGATGATGTCGGCAGCCTGGGCGCCCGTCACGCCAAGCGACAGCAGCAAAGCCAGACCGAAAGAAGAATGCTTCATGATATCCCCCTCGTTGGAAAAACATACCGCGACGAGACGGGTCCGTCTCGTCCTGCGGATGCAGTCGAACCCAATTCAACCCTAGCATGTTGCCATGCCAGCGAGCCAGCGCCCATTGGCATGGCGTATAGTCGAGTGGACAACAGCTTCACGTTCTGCCGCGCTGTCATCAGGTCGCCGTGCCCGTCTTGTCGTGGTTGTCCTCGCTGTAGAGGATGTTGACTGTTGTCAGGCCCGAGTTGAGCGTTGCAACCGTCACGAGGTTATCGCCGCCGCCATCGACATCGACCTTCAGTGCGCCGGTCGTGTTGTCATAGTCGACATAGCCCGCGGTTACGACATTGGTGCCCAGCGCGACATTCAGCAGTTCCGACAGGTCGACAACGTCGCCATCGGCATTGCTGTAGTCATGGATGACGTCGACCATGCCGACCTCCGAAAGCGCCGAATGATCGATGACGAAGGTATCCTTGCCGCCTTCGCCATAGAGGTCATTCAGGCCGGCGCCGCCGTAGAGCGTGTCATCGCCGCCACCGCCATGCAGGGTGTCGTTACCGTTCAACCCGTAGAGGACATTGGCATTGCCGTCGCCGGTGAGCAGGTCGTTGAAGTTCGACCCGATCAGGTTCTCGATCCCGGTCAGCTTGTCGCCGCTGGCATCTCCGGTGGAAGTTTGAGCCGTCCCGACAAGCGTCAGGTCGACCGTCACACCGGCAGCCGAATTCTGGTAACTGGCCGTATCGCCGTGCGTTGAATGCGCGTCGCCATTGAGGACATCGGCACCTGCTCCACCCACAAGCGTGTCATCGCCTGCCAAGCCGTTCAATGTGTCGCCACCGAGACCGGCAACGAGGTTGTCATGGCCGGCCGTGCCATTGATGGTGTTGGTCGGAGGCGTGGTCGTCAGCGCGATGGAACCGGTTGACGTATCCCCGTCCGCGTCGGTTGCCTGAACATTGAACGACATGTTCAAGGGATTGCCCGCATCGAAGCGGAGATACCCGACGTTGGAGATCTGGAAATCGGCGCCGGAGGCGTGGCTGACTTCGATGCGGTTGTAACCATCCGCCGTGTAAACCGAGATGACATCGCCCGTTACCGACGGGATAATGTAGCCACCACCAGAAGCGGTCAGACTGCTCAGATCGAGCAGGACGCCGTTCTTGTAGATCTGCGTGATTGTATCCCTGTTTCCCGCGTCATTGGTCAAATCCGCGTAGTTATTCAACGTATTGTCATTTGCATCATACGTGACAACCAAGACACCCGAACCCGCAGAACCGTCAACTGTGAACGAAAAACCGTTCGTGTTGTAATGAACCCCGTCCGTGTAACCATTGTTGCTGCCACTGCCGGTCATCGCGACAGTCTTTGCAAAATCAAATCTCAGAATATCACCCAAGCCTACAACTGGGGTGTCGACACCGAAGGCGGCACTTGAGCCCGCATTGCTGCCGTTGACGGAACCTTGCGACCCATTCGAGTGCGATGCAGAGATGAGGATGTCCTGATCGTTCGCCGTGGCATCGTTCACCATCTTGTAATCTCGTTTGCTTGTGTCGCTGAGATTGGTACTGGTGATCGTCGTTCCGGAACCGTCATCCAGGGCTTTGGAGAACTGGATGGTGTAGGTATCCTGTGGTTCGGAAGCGGCATTTGGATTGAGCTTGACCGTGAAGATGGTCGTGCCGCCATTGCCCAGAGCATCCGCGCCGGTCTTCGCGATGAGGGTGTCGGTACCAAAGCCAAACAGCTTCACCTGGACACCGCCTGAAGTGATGTTGGTCAGGCCTGTTGTTGTCAGGTTCGAATTGTTCGTTCCCGTAAACACAGCATTGCCGCCGTCGGCGCCAATGCTTTCATAGAAGTTGAGCGCGCCGCTGCCGATCGCGTTGGCACCGTTTTCGATCGTCATGGCCTGCGCGGTGAAATTCACCGGCGAGTCATCGTCGAAGGTGACCGTCAGCGTACCGGTGCCGGTGTCGCCGGCGCTGTTGTCGGCATCGCTGTCACTGACCTTGTATTGCAGCGCCAGCTGGAGATCGCCGGCTTCGGCGTTGTTGCCTGCAGCATGCAGAACCGGATTGACGAGGCTGACCTGGTAGGCGCCCGTCGACGGCGTGACGTCCACCGTGAACAGCACCTTGCCGACACGGGCAGCAATGGTGCTCGAGCTAATCGTCGCCACCAGCCTGTTGAGGCCGCTGTCCCAGGAATAGGTGACCTGTTCCTGGCCGATCGTCACCGCGGGCGTACCGGCAAGGTTGGCGAAGCTGTAGGAAAGCGCGCCATCGCCACCCGAACCGGCCAACGTGCCAGTTGCGAAGGCCGAGCTGGTCGTCGTGTCGTCGCCGGTGCCGCCGGCAATGCCGTGCAACAATCCTTCATCGTCAACAACGGTAGCAACCGAACCGCCGGTTGGCACATTGTTGACGTTGGCGATGTTGACGACCTGGGCCGCGTCCGACGTGTCTCCGTCACCATCGGTAATCCGATAGGTGAAGGAACCCGATTGGTTCGACGTGCTCGCATTGACAGCAGGATCGAAGGTCCAGGTGCCGTCGGCTTTGAACGTGTAGATGCCGATGCCCGCAACAGAGAACGAATAGACCCCACCTCCGAGCGGCGCTCCTGTCGTTATGGCGACGAAGCCGCTGCCCAGATTGACATGGGTAAGCGTTGCGCCGTCGGCGCCTTGTGTGTCGTTGGCGAGGAGACTGGTGCCGATGGTCTGGCCGTCCGTCTCCAGAACGTTCATGTCAGCATCCGCACGTGCCGTCGGCACGTCGTCCTTGATGTCGACCTCGATGGTGCCGGTGACCGTGTTGCCGTTGGCATCCGTCGCTGTATAGGTGAAGACGTCGCGGTTCTGCTCGGTGTTGGTGGCGTTGTCGGCATCCGGCGAGGTGTCGTAGCGCGAGGTCAGCGTGTAGGTGTAGGCACCCGTCGTCGGGTTCAGCACCAGCGTGCCGT
>NZ_PJRO01000007.1:179504-389921 GCF_002858745.1 Mesorhizobium loti
CCGTCGGACCATCCGCACCGAACACATCGGCACCAGCCGCACCACCCGTCGTGCCGATACCCGTCAGCACGTTGCCGTCGATCAGCGCACCTTCAATGCCGGCATCCGCATCCGCACGTGCCGTCGGCACGTCGTCCTTGATGTCGACCTCGATGGTGCCGGTGACCGTGTTGCCGTTGGCATCCGTCGCCGTATAGGTGAAGACGTCGCGGTTCTGCTCGGTGTTGGTGGCGTTGTCGGCATCCGGCGAGGTGTCGTAGCGCGAGGTCAGCGTGTAGGTGTAGGCACCCGTCGTCGGGTTCAGCACCAGCGTGCCGTAAGTACCCGCGCCACCGCCTGCGACCGTATAGCTGACGATCGGCACCGCACTCGAAGCCGTGATCTGGCCGGTGGCGAAGATCTCGCTGTTCGAAGCCGCGTCGCTGCCCGTCGCAAGACCGGCCTCGTTGACGATCGCATCATTGTCCGAAGCCGTGATGCCGCTGTCGGACAGGTTGATCGTCAGCGTCACCGTCGAGGTGTCGCCGTCGCCATCGGTGATGGTGTAGACGAAGCTGTCCGTCGCACCGCCGGCCGGCACCGCATTCGGCTTGGCCTGGTAGGTGTAGCTGCCGTCCGCATTCAGCGTCAGCGTGCCGAGCGCCGTCACGATCGGAGAACCGACATTGCCCGTCACAGGGCTGGCCGTGTTCGAGCCCGTCGCGACACCCGTCACGCCGCCGCCCGCAACCGTCGGACCATCCGCACCGAACACATCGGCACCAGCCGCACCACCCGTCGTGCCGATACCCGTCAGCACGTTGCCGTCGATCAGCGCACCTTCAATGCCGGCATCCGCATCCGCACGTGCCGTCGGACCATCATCCAGCACTCGGATGGCAAGCGTCGCCGAGGAACTGTCGGTGTCGACGTCCGTGACCGTCACCTGGTAGTTGGCGAAGACCGGATCGGCCGTGCCACGATCCCCCGGCGTCGCATCGGCCGTGGTGTTGGTGTGGGTCAGCGTGTTGTCGGTGAGGGTAAAGCGATAGCTTATCTTCCCGGTACCGCTGTCGAACCCGATGATTTCGAGTGTGCCGTAGGCAGGATTGCCGCTGATGGCGATCGGCGTCGCTGCCGACGCGGTTCCCAACTGGGCAACACTGAGGATGGTGTTGCCGATCTGCACGGACTGCAGGCCGTCTGGAGCGGAAACAGTGAAGTCGCCCGTCTGGATGAGCGCCGCCGGGTTGCTGCTGGAACCGTCGGAAAGATTGGCTTCCCAAACGGTGGCGTCACCGCCGCCAGCGGCAGGCGTCAGGTTCGTGATCGTGGTGCCGTTGTCGACGAGCGAGATTGTCAACGTCGCGGTGGCGGTGTCGCCGTCACCGTCCTTCAGCACATAGGTGAAGGTTTCGGTGGCGACGACCGGATTGCCATTGAAACGGGTGTATACGTAGGAGCCATCCTCGTTGAGGACCAGCGAGCCGTATTGGCCGTTGACCTGGAAATTGTGCAAGGCATCAGGCGAAGAATCGGACGTCTGGCCGGTCACGGACGCGATTTTCGCGCCATCTGTGCCCAGTTTGTCGGCCGAGCCGTCGGTGGTGTTGGTGTCGAAACCGGAGGCAATGTCGACAGCGGTGAGGACATTGCCGGTAGCAGTCAAAGTCGCGCCGACAACCGAGTCGACATCGTTGACAGCCTGCGGGCCATCATCCTGGAAGGTCAGCTTGATCGGGGTTCCGGACACCGCGGACGCCACGTCGCCATCGGCATCAGTCACGTTGGCCGTGACATGGATGTTGCCGAGTGCAGTGACGGCGTCGTCATAATCGGCAGCCGTCGAGCCCGCCACGGGGTTGTGGATCGCCTCGAACTGGACCAGCCAGAGCTTGCCTGCATCGTCGACATAGGCGGCGAAGACCTTTGCGTCGTTGGCGAAATCATTGCCGGCGACACCCCACAGGATGCGCGGATCGGTCGGATCGCTGAAGAGCTTGATGGCGATGCCGCCATCCGTCGTCGTCAAGCCGCTGTCCTGGCCGGTGAAGGGATTGTTCGCTGTCCCGTTCGAGAGCTGGTAGGTGATCGAGGTTGGTTCGTCGGCGCCGGGCGTGGAGGTGAAGAAGCCCGCGACCGAGCCGGCCGAAACCGCATGGCCGATCTCGGTCAGCGCCAGCGCACCTATCCTGGATGTCAGGCTGGACGGCAGCGGCGCCGATGTGTCGTCGGCAATATTCGGATCCGCGGTGTTGTTGACCAGCGGGCTTTCGTCGTGCCGGACTCCGAACGGCTGCACGACCGTGGCGGTTGTTTCCGATATAAGGACCGAAAAACTCGTCGCTCCATCGACGACCGCGGTGCCTGCTCCTCCGGTATGGATCGTCATGCCATCATAGTTGGCTATGACGAGGCGGCCGAATTCGGACACGCCAGTAACCTGGATAGAATCGTTCTTGGCAACGCCATTGATAAGATAGCCGATCGGTGTGAAGCCGTCAGCGGCATAGACGACCGTGACAGGCACGGGATTGCCGTTGACCGTCACCGCTGAAACCACAACCCGGGTGTCGTCGGTAAAGTTCGCCGTCCCCGAGTTGTTGTCGCTGCCTGCCGGGACACTGAACAGCTGCAGGAATAGCGAAGCCGGTCCCTGCTGCACCTGAGGCACAGTGAAAGTCACTGAAGCGACGGAATAATGTTCGGTCGCGGTAAAAGTCGTCGACATGTTGTTGCCGGTGGCAACACCGTGCTTCACGAAATCGAGTATCAGATACTCATCCGCGTCGATGTTCTGGCCATTGCCCACACCGATGTCGTTGGATGTGTTGACGGCATCCTGGACATTTCCCGTTCTGGCGCTCAGCAGAATGTCCTTGTCGTTGGCGCCCTCAAGCACTTTGTAGCGGTCATGGCCGCCGCCGGCGGGGAGGACATAAGACGTCGTCTCGGTACCTGTCTGCGGCGGGAGCGCCACGACAACCGGAACGTCATTCTGGACGGTGATGGTGAAGGCGCCCGGGGTGGCATCGGTGACAGTGTCGCCGTCGCCATCCGTGCCCACGATCATCGACGAGAAATCGATCGATGGCACGCTGCCGCCGCCAGAGGTACGCAGCAGGGTGCCGGCATCACCGCTGCCGGCGACATGGTCGAGCTGGTCCTGCAGATCGAAGTTCCACGAGCCGTCGGCATGGACGGTCAGCGTGAAGACGGTGACCGCGCCGGCCTTGGCCGTCAGCGTGTCGCCAACCACGGTGTAGATGAGCTGAATGCCGTGCGAGAACAGCACCGGCAGACCGCCGGTCGACGGATTGAGGCTGAAGGTCAGCGGTTCGTCGGCGCCTGCATTGAACAGCGCCCCCAACGAACCCAGCGTGCCGGAGGCTTCATCGCTGGTGGAGTTCTGGCCGGCATCGGGAATGCCTGTGGAGGCATCGCCATCAACTGCCGCCATCGTGTCTTCGACAACCATCCTCTGGATGCCGGCACCGCCAACAACGGCAGTCGGGCCATCGTCCTCGAACGCGATCACACCGGCCGTGCCGCCAAGGTCGACCGTCGCCGTGGCGACATCCTGGTCGCCGTCCGTCACCGTGTAAACCGCCTTCAGCACGCCGGTGGCGAGGAACAGTGCCTCGTCATAGCTCGCGCCAGGCGTCGGGTGGTTCAGGGATTCATACTGCGTCAGCGTCACATCACCAGTCGCAGCATCGATCGACACCGTGAAGGCGAGCGTGCCGCCGGCACCGCCGACGCGACCCTCGATCACGCCGCCATTGTCCACCAGAAGGATCTCGTTGGCCGCGCCGCTCTGGCCGGTCAGGAACAGACCGGTGTGGCCACCAGCGGCAATCTCGAGCGAGAATGCCGTTGTTGCGCCTTCCTCATCCTGGCCCGCCAATGAGCCTGACGTGTCGAACAGCGAAGCACCCAGAACATGGGCGTAACCGATGGCTCCGACGGGCGCGCCTGGCGCCGTCTCGTCGTCGGCATTGGCATCGCCGACCCTAGCACCCACGGTCTCGTCGACAACGATCGATGCCTTGCCGGCCAGCGCCAGCACCGCCGTCGGACCGTCATCCTCGAACGCAATCACCCCTCGCTGGCCGCCGAGATCGACAGTCGCGCTGGCGACGTCCTTGTCGCCGTCCGTCACAGTATAGACCGCCTTCAGCGCGCCCGAGGCCAAGAACAGCGCCTCATCGGCGTTCGTGGGGTCCAGATGGTTCAGCGACTCGAACTGAGTCAGGGTCACGTTGCCGGTCGAGGCATCAATCGACACCGTGAAGGCCAGCGTGCCGCCGGCTCCGCCGACGCGACCCTCGATCACGCCGCCATTGTCCACCAGAAGGATCTCGTTGGCCGCGCCGCTCTGGCCCGTCAGGAACAGGCCGGTGTGGCCACCAGCGGCAATCTCCAGCGAGAATGCCGTTGTTGCGCCTTCCTCATCCTGGCCCGCCAATGAGCCTGACGTGTCGAACAGCGAAGCACCCAGAACATGGGCGTAACCGATGGCACCGACGGGCGCGCCTGGCGCCGTCTCGTCGTCGGCATTGGCATCGCCGACCCTAGCACCCACGGTCTCGTCGACAATGATCGATGCCTTGCCGGCCAGCGCCAGCATTGCGGTTGGACCATCATCCTCGAATGCAATCACACCCGCCTGACCGCCGAGATCGACGGTCGCGGTGGCAACATCGAGATCGCCATCGGTGACCGTATAGACTGCCTTCAGCGCGCCCGAGGCCAGGAACAGCGCCTCGTCATAGCTCGAGCCGGGCGCCGGATGGTTCAGCGACTCGAACTGAGTCAGGGTCACGTTGCCGGTCGAGGCATCAATCGACACCGTGAAGGCGAGCGTGCCGCCGGCTCCGCCGACGCGACCCTCGATCACGCCGCCATTGTCCACCAGAAGGATCTCGTTGGCCGCGCCGCTCTGGCCGGTCAGGAACAGACCGGTGTGGCCGCCAGCGGCAATCTCGAGCGAGAAGGCCGTCGTTGCGCCTTCCTCATCCTGGCCCGCCAATGAGCCTGACGTGTCGAACAGCGAAGCACCCAGAACCGTCACCTGGCCAAGCGTCCCGGCCGGTTCCGTCTCCGGCGCACCGTTCTGGCCGAGGCTCTCGTCGACAACGATCGATGCCTTGCCGGCCAGTGTCAGCACCGCCGTCGGACCGTCATCCTCGAACGCAATCACCCCTCGCTGGCCGCCGAGATCGACAGTCGCGCTGGCGACGTCCTTGTCGCCGTCCGTCACAGTATAGACCGCCTTCAGCGCGCCCGAGGCCAGGAACAACGCCTCGTCATAGCTCGAGCCGGGCGCCGGATGGTTCAGCGATTCGAACTGCGTCAGCGTCACATTGCCGGTCGACGCATCGATCGACACCGTAAAGGCCAGCGTGCCGCCGGCACCGCCGACGCGACCTTCGATCACACCGCCATTGTCCACCAGAAGGATCTCGTTGGCCGCGCCGCTCTGGCCGGTCAGGAACAGGCCGGTGTGGCCGCCAGCAGCAACCTCCAGCGAGAATGCCGTCGTTGCGCCTTCTTCGTCCTGGCCCGCCAATGAACCTGACGTGTCGAACAGCGAAGCACCCAGAACCGTCACCTGGCCAAGCGTCCCGGCCGGCTCCGTCTCCGGCGCACCGTTCTGACTAAGGCTCTCATCGACAACGATCGATGCCTTGCCGGCCAGCGCCAGCACCGCCGTCGGACCGTCGTCCTCGAACGCGATCACGCTCCTCTGGCCGCCAAGGTCGACACTGGCGCTGGCGACGTCCTTGTCGCCATCCGTCACCGTGTAGACCGCCTTCAGTGCGCCTGTCGCCAGGAACAGCGCCTCGTCATAGCTCGCACCGGGCGTCAGATGGTTCAGCGACTCGAACTGCGTCAGCGTCACATTGCCGGTCGCCGCGTTGATCGTCACCGTGAAGGCAAGTGTGCCGCCGGCACCGCCGACGCGACCTTCGATCACGCCGCCATTGTCGACCAGCAGAATCTCGTTGGCCGCGCCGCTCTGGCCCGTCAGGAACAGGCCGGTGTGGCCGCCGGCGGCAACTTCCAGCGAGAAGCTGGTCGTTGCGCCTGCGCTGTCGGAGCCTGCCAACGAACCCGTCGTGTTAAACAGCGAAGCGCCTGAGACCGTTACCTGGCCAAGGCCAGCCGCGCCGCTTTCGGTCTCGCCAGCATTCTGGCCGAGACTTTCGTCAACCAGGACCGAAGCGCCTTCCCTCAGCACCAGTGCCGCAACCGGAATGTCGTCGCCGACAGAAACGACAACGCTGCCGGTCGGCGGCGTGAGGGTGTCGCCGTCCTTGTCCGCCACTTCAATCAGACCGGACAGGTCGATCGTCAGGTTGGTTTCGACATTTCCGGGGCTGTTGACGTGATCGACCTGGCCCAACAGGGTGAATGTCAGCGAACCGGTCGCCGTCAACTCCACCGTGAAGACCGATACGCCGGCGGCCGAGCCGGTGATGGTGTGGCCATCGGGCGAAAGGCTGTAGGAAATCGCGGCGCCATTGCTGGACAGGCCAAGCCCACCGAGCTGCGTCAGCGCGCCAGAGGCAAAATGGTATGAACCCAGCCCATCCGCGCCCGGATTGATGACGGTCGAAAGCTCGATATGGCTGACGGTCTGCTTGCCGAAATCATTTTCCCCGCTGCGGCCGGAATCCGCGTTTGCTGAGGCGAGGCCATCTTCATCGACCCGGAGAACGGTCTGGCTGACACTCACAAAGGCCGGGCTGTCGTCCTCTATGATGATCGACATATTGGCGGTGGCGCTGCCATCCTTGCCATCGCTGGCCGTGACAGGCACGACCAGGGTCAGGTCGTCTTCCGACCCGGGACGCGCGTCGTTTGGATGGTCGATCGGGCCGAGGATTTCAATGGTGTAGCTGTCGCCCGTGGCAGTGATCGTGATGACCGTTACCCCGTTCACCGAACCGACCAGCGCACCAGTGCCCTGTCCGGTCCAGGTCACCGGAACGCCACCGGAGGTGAGCCCGGAAGGTGTGCCAAAGGTATAGGACAGCGCATCGCCGTCCGGATCCGTTGCGGGGAACCTGCCGGTGATCAGCGTGGCGTTGGTGGTGTCGTTCGAGCCGTCATTGTCCGGGTTGCCTCCGGCCAAACCTTCCTCCGACAGGGGAAGCGCCGCGAAATCCGCGAAGATGGGATCGCGATTGGGTGCGGCCGGATAGAGTTCACGCTCGTCGAGCAGGCCGAACTGCAACTCAGTCGGCGGCAAAAGGCTGCTCAGGTCGAAGCCGTCGCCGATCCCGCCGGCCGGGTGCTCGAAATTGCCACCTGCGCTGGGGTTTGACGCAGCACCCTGTCCAGCGGAAATCGAACCATCCGCGCCGAAGGCGACATCGACGCCGCTCGTCTGGAGCGCGGCAAGCAGGGCCACGCGCGGGAACTCGACGTCACCGACAATAAAGGTCGGAACGTTGATCGCGCCATCCTTGATGACGACGACGGAACCGTCGGCCTGCTGGAGGACAAGGTTCGTACCTTCAACGCGAATGTTGTCGATGGATGTATTGGCCGGAAGATGGACGGTCTTGTCCGCGCCGACGATGTATTCACCAGTAGAAGAAGGTGGGGTTGCTGCTGCCTGTGCTGGCGCCGGGGCCGGAGTGGCACCGACATCTACAGGCTTTGGCTCGGATGTTGCCGCGGCTGGCTGATTTGCTTGTCCCGACGGCTGGCTGCCAGAAGTGGCCTGCGCCACCTGGAGTGGAACAGACGCATCATCATGCTCAGCCTGCGGGTTTTGCTGATTCCAGCTTGCGGAATTGCTTTCAAGCTCAAAATTGTTTGCCATGACCCACCACCCCTTACTTTGTCAAACGAGCAAACAGGGGCGTATTGGCTTTGGCAACTAGCTGATGACTGCATCCATATAATGGGCTATGCGATCGAAGCTAAATTTTACTTTTAGTAAATGCTGACTGCATATCATAGTATATATTCTTGAACATACCCCTTCATTCTCAAGGGATGCCAGGGATAATGAAAAGCTTTGATTCAAATTTGAATTAAATTCCGTGGCGCAATTTATACTATAGTTATCCATCTATATTTTCGGTATTTTTAGGCGTGCCGGATAGCATCCATCGTAAAGGGTGGGTGTCATGAAAGCAAACCAAAAGTTCTCATTGATAAAACACTTGCGAAACCTTGCGGTCTCGACCGTCATGGTTGCAACGCCGTCGGCATATGCCGCGACCGGCCCGGCAATGCTTGAGGCTCGGGACAGTGCAGTGAAGCCGGTTCAGATGGCCGAGTTCCTGGGTGGCGTTTCCCTGTCGAAGCCTTCTGCCGCAGTCGCAAGCAACGTCTATCGCACCGTGATCGGCAGCGCTTACAGCCTGGCGATGCAAGACTTCACCGAGAAGCGGGACTTCGCCGACAGGAAGCCTGAGCTGGACCCGATCCAGACCGCCGCCATCATCCCGGGCGTCTTCGGCTCCATGGCGATATCGATGAAGAATTTCCCCGCCGCAACGCGCTGGGCATCCGTCTATCGCTCTGTGCGCAACTGCGACAAGATCTGCGATCAGACCAGTTCGGGCTACGCGTTCATCATCAAGGCGGTGAAGGACAAAAGCTTTACCGACAAGCTCACCTTCGTGAACAGTGGTGTCAATCAGCTCATCGCCTACCGCAAGGACGAAGCAACGTACGGAAAGCTCGACTATTGGGCCACGCCGGAAGAGACGCTTACCCGACGCTCCGGGGACTGTGAGGATTTCGCCATTCTGAAGATGGCAGCTCTTCTGGAAGCCGGGGTGCCGGCGACAAGCATGTCGCTGGTGGTGCTGCAGGACAAGAAGCGGAATGTCTTCCACGCCGTCCTGTCGGTGAGCACGTCGACCGGAACCTTCATTCTCGACAGCCTCAGCAACAAAGTGGTCATGGACAGCGCGCTGCCTAACTATGTGCCGCTTTATTCCTTCAGCACCGAGCGAGCCTGGGTGCATGGCGCCAAGACGGGCGAGAGCCGCGTGGCGTCGCTGAAAGGCGGACTTTCCGACATCGCGCCGGGCGAAGGTCCTGAGAACTGAGTTTCGGCCCCGAAGCGCTGCTGCCGGATTGAAACTGTCTACCCGTTGACGACAAAAGCCAGCAGCAAATCTGGTGCCGGCACCGGAGCTCGCACGGCGTTGATCTGTCCGCGGTGGCGCCGTTCGCCGATGCCAATGACGAAACCCGTGCCGACCGGCAGATTTCCATTCTGCCTCAGCCTTTCCAGAATATCCGCCACGCTGAGATCGAGTGCCAGCTTCATGTCCTTGCGGGCATCGTCATCGAGCCCGACCGGAAGCTGACGGCGAACCAGGTTCTGGAACGGCGGGTTGAAGGTCAGTATCTTGCGCGTGCTTTCCAATGCAAAGGCCGGCGCCGGGCAGGCAAACAGAATGGCCTTGATCGTCTCGATCGAGGTCAGCCGGCGCAGCATGGCGTTTTCATCGCTGGCGTCGTGAAGGCAGGCCACCCTTATCGCCGAGGTCAGATTGGCATCCGCACCCGCGGCCGCGGCTATCTGGTCGACCAGGGCGCCGAGCGTCGCCTGGTTGCGCGTCGCCATGCGCTTGAGCATATCCCAGAAGCCGCGTTCGAGCCGGATGCCGCGCCTTTGTCCATTGCGGACGACGACCCTGAACTCGGGCTCCAGATCATGCCGCAAGGGCTGACTACGCTGTTGCTCGTTGGCGCCGGTGGGCCCCGCGCTATCGCTCACGCATCGCCTCCTCCCTGGCCTTGTTGATCGGCTTCAAGAGGTAGCTGAGAATCGTCTTGCGGCCGGTCTTGATATCGACCGAGCAGATCATGCCGGGAATGATGGAATAGGTCTTGCCGTCGCGCAGAAGCGTCGATTTTTCCGTGGCGACACGAACCTGATAATAAGGCTCGCCTGTTTTCTCGTCGACAAGGCTGTCGGCGGTGATGTTGGCCACCTTGCCTTCGATGCCGCCGAAGATGGAGAAGTCATAAGCGGTGATCTTAATCAGCGCGTCCTGGTCGGGACGGATGAAGGCGACGTCGCGCGGCGATACGCGGGCTTCGACAAGCAAGGTTTCCGAGGTGGGCACGATGCCGGCGACAACAGCGCCGGGCTGCACGAAGGCACCCAGCGTGTTGACGTCGAGCGTGTTGACGATGCCATCGACCGGTGAGCGGATGTCGGTGCGCGCGACGCGATCGGTGGCGCCGCGGATCGTTTCTTCCACCACAGACAGATCTGCCAGGGTCTCCGTCAGATCGTTGAGAGCTTCCTGCTGCAGCTCGAGATTGACTTCATTGACCTGAAGCTGCGCTTCATTGATGGCGGCCTTGCCGCGCAGGATCGTTTCACCGGCGAGCTTGATCTGTCCGTTCAGTTCCGTCTGCTCGCGCTCCACCCTCAGCTGTTCGGTCTGGGCAATGAGACCTTTCTGGGCCATCGAGTTGACGAGTTTCGCCTCACGCGCGCTGACCTGCTGGTTCTTGCTCAGACGATCGAGATTGGCATTGGCCTCATCGAGCTCTTTCTGCCGCTGTTCCAGCCGCGATTTCAGCACGGAAAGCTTGTTGTCGAAGTTGCTTTGCCTGGCGATGAGCAGTTTTTCTTCATTGTCGCAGATTTCCGGCGCGTTTTTCCTAATCTCGGCCGGGCATGCGAACGGATCGCCGATCTTGCCGCCCTGCTCCTGCTTGAGACGGGCGGTGCGCGCCCGCAGCGCGCGGGCCTTGGCCTGCTGTTCGCCGAGGCTCGACGAGTTCAGGGTGTTGTCGAGACGGATGAGGAGATCGTCCTTCTTGACGATCTGGCCGATCTTGACCGCGATTTCCTGCACGACGCCGGCTTCGCTGGTCTGGATGATCTGGGTCTTGGATGCTGGGATGACCTTGCCGTCGCCGCGCGCGATCTCGTCGATCTCGGCAAAAGACGACCACCCGACAAAGACGACCAGCAGGAAGCCCACGATCGCAACCGTGGCCGAAGCAAACAGTGGTGGCCGATCATCCCTAGCGAGCATTAACCCCGTACCCAGCCGACCATAATGTTGAAGCCATCCGTCCTGTTGAGATCATGCGCCGCGACCGGATTTTTGCAGCGCCTGTATGACCTGGTCTTTCGGCCCGTCCGCGATGATCTTGCCCTGGTCTATGACCATCAGGCGATCGACCAGCTCCAGCATGCTGAAACGATGCGTCGAGACAATCAGCGTGGTGTCCGAACCGAACGCCACCTTCAGCTGGCGGATCAATTGCCGCTCCGAGGCCAGATCCATCGAGCCGGACGGCTCGTCCAGGAAAACGATCTTCGGCTTGATCAGCAGCAGGCGCGCAATCGCCACCGCCTGTCGCTGGCCGCCGGACAGATTGGTGCCGCGCTCACCGACATTCATGTCATAGCCGCGCGGATGGCGCGACACGAATTCGTCGACGCCAGCGGCCTTCGCGGCATCGATGATCTCCTCGTCGGTGGCATCGGGTCGCGCCATCAGGAGATTTTCCTTGATCGTTCCCGAAAACAGATCGCCGGCCTGCGCCACCACGCCGACGGCGGAACGGACCTCTGACGGATGATATTGCCGCACGTCGATGCCGTCGAAAAGCAGTTCGCCGGAAGTCGGCAGGAAAAGCCGGCCGACCAGGCGGCCGAGCGTCGTCTTGCCAGAGCCGATGCGGCCAATGATGCCGACCCGTTCGCCCGGCTTGATGTTGAAGGTGAGGCCGTTCAGGACCTCGGCATCGGAGCCCGGGTAGGCGAAACCGACGTTCCTGAACACCAGGGCACCGCTGCGGATCGGCCGGTTCACGAAACCCACGGTATCGGGCCGGTCTTCCGGCTGCGCCATGATGCCGTTGACGACCTTGAGCGAAAGCATCGCCTGCCTGAAACGGGCCAGCGTGATCGCGATCTGTCCGAGCGGCGCGACCGCGCGTCCGGCCAGCATAACGGTGCCGATGATCGCACCGGTGGACACATGGCCTTCCGCGAAGGCATAGGCCCCGGCAACGACCAGCGCCACCGTAACCAGTTGCTGCACAGCCTGGGTGATGTTGCCGGCTGCCGCGGACAATTGCTTGATCTGCTCCGAGGTGTTGGCGGCATTCTTGGAATGCTCACTCCATTTGCGCAGCAGATAGGCTTCGGCGCGAAGCGACTTGATCGTTTCCAAGGTCGAGATCGACTCGACCAGCAGCGCCTGCCGCTGCGAGGATTCGTTCAGGGACGCCGCCACACATTTGCCGATACGGCGCTGGGTAACGAGCCCGACCGCGATCGTGATGACGAAGGCTATGGCTGGGATGGCCACCAGCCAGCCGCCAATGGCGTAGATCACGATCAGGAAAATGAAGACGAAGGCCGTATCGATGAACACGCTGACAGTGTTCGAGGTGAAGAATTCGCGGGCGAATTCATACTGCGTGACCCGGTTTGCATATTCGCCCGTGGAGCCTGGCCTGGCCGCCAGGGAAGAATTCAGCACCTTGTCGAACAGCATGTAGGAAATGCGCAGATCGGCCTTGCGGCCCGCATAATCGATCAGGGAAGCACGCGCCGTCTTCAACAACAGGTCGAAGAGGATCACCAGGCCGACGCCCAGCGCCAGGACCCAAAGCGTCGAGACCGCCTTGTTGGGCAGGATGCGGTCATACACGTTCATGGTGAAGATCGGTGAGGCGAGAGCCAGCAGGTTGATGAAGACCGCCGCCAGGATCACCTTGGAGTAGGAGCGCCAGAACGCGCTCATCGTTCCCGTCAGCCAATGGCGCCGCTCGATCTTCTGCGCGTTGCCGACATTCATGTCTTCGGTGGCGTTGGCATAGATGATCGAGAAGGAGGCGCCGCCGAGAATGAGTTCGCGCGCCAGGTCGTCCCTGGAGACAACGACCTGCCCGTTCTCTTGCGGCGCGGTCAGGTAGCCGTCACTGCCATCTTCCGACAACAGCGCAAGAGGCGGCTGGTTGGCCCGAAACAGGATGGCGGGGAGATCAATACGCCCGGCACGAAAGTCGCGGCCGTCGAATTCCTTGGCATCCAGGCCGATGCGTTCGGCCAGGTGCCGAATTTCGTCGATATCGATACGCG
Organism: Mesorhizobium loti; assembly: GCF_002858745.1. Taxonomy (GTDB): domain Bacteria; phylum Pseudomonadota; class Alphaproteobacteria; order Rhizobiales; family Rhizobiaceae; genus Mesorhizobium; species Mesorhizobium loti_F. The sequence continues at coordinate 192,583 of NZ_PJRO01000007.1, forward strand.
ATTCCGAAAGCGGTACCCCGGCAAACAGCACCGTTTCGGCGCTAGGCCGGCCAAGAAAAGCAGCGATCGCCGAAAAACAGCTTTTGAAACCCGTTCTCGGCGAACGAAGTTGAGGTTGCTGGTTCACGAGATGCTCAACCGGCCTTTGTTGTCCGCAGCCCGGCGCCTATTTCTTCTTGCGTACGGGTGCGAGGATATCCAGCGGCAGATCGTTGCTTTGTTCCGACGGCGTGCGCGCGAAGGTCTCGACATCCGCGGTTTGCGGCACGTTGAATTCGGCTCTCGCATAGGCCGCCGCCTGTTTCGGCGGGCTGATGCCCTGGTTGCGTAGCAACTGTCCGGTCGCCGCCAGGAGACGGTATTCGGCGAAGAGCGAGGCGAAGACCGCGGTGTCCGCAAGCGTCGCCGTATTGAAGCGCGTGTTCTGCGCGTCCAGCACGTCGAGCAGGGAGCGCTGTCCGACCTTGAACTGCTCGCGGTAGGAAGCAACCAGGCGCTGGTTGGCGGATGCCTGCTGGCGCAAGGTCTTTGCGAGATCCGCCTGCTTGAAGCGGCGGTCCCATGAGGTGCGGACGGCTTCCTCGATCTCGCGGTGGGCTTGATGCAAAGCGAGCCGCTGTTCGCTGGCGCGACGGATCTGCTCCTGTTCGTTGGCCTTGTCGATGCCGCCGCGATAAAGATTCCAGCGCATCACCAGCCGGGCCTGAAGGTCGTCGGTGCGTCCATCCGCGCCGTCGATGTCCTGTCCGGCGCGCGCCGAACCTTCGGCGATGAATTCCGGGCCGTATTTGGCGCGGGCCGCATCCACCATCGCGCTCGCGGCGTCGATGTCACTGCTCGCCATATGAATGCGCGGGTTGTTCTGCCGGGCAAGGCCGATCGCTTCGTCGAGCGAGCGCGGTAGAGCGCTGGCGACCGAAGGCGGCTTGCTTGGATTGGTCAGTGGCTTGCCGACGGTCTTGAAGAACCGGATCTTGGCGGCCTCCAGCTCCTCCGAAGCCTCCTGAAGGCGAGCCTTCGCCGAAAGAACACGTTCCTCGGCCTGCTGGCGATCCGCATCGGTCAGCGCGCCACCGGAAACGCTTTCGCGGATGTCGCCCAGAATACCCTGGTGGAACGAAAGGTTCTTCTTGGCTTCGTTAACGATAGAGCCTTGAAGCATGTATTCGAGATAATCCTGAACGACCGACAGGGCTATGAACTCGGACCGCTCCAGAACCCGGAAGGAAGCGCCATCGACGCGCGAAGCCTGGCGGTCGACCTCGGCACGGCGCGCACCGCTGTCGAAAAGCTTCTGGGTCACGACCACGCCAGCTTCGCTCGGATAGAGCGTGTCGTTTTCTATCGCGAGGGTGCGGCGCGAAGGATTGTCCAGCCGTCGTGCGCCGGTTGACGCCTCGAGGTCGACGCTCGGCAGGTAAAGGCCCTTGGCCTGGCGCAGTTCGAACTCGATTGCTTCGCGATTTTCAATCGCCTGCCCGATCTCGGGGTTGGACTCGACAGCGACTGCAATGGCTTCCTTCAGGGACAGCGCATGAGCAGACCCTCCCGTTAGGGTTGTAGCCGCCAGCAGCACTGCCGCATATTGGCGCAGACGCGCCATCTTTCTTGAAGCCATTTCCCCCAGCCCTAACTCGTTCATCAATCTCCTACCGCCCTGCGGAGACTGCTACAGTAACCGGCAATATCCGAAAAAATGTAAGAGTCGACAAGCGTCTCGCTGCTTAAATGAAAGATTCCCCGTTGCTGGCGTCGAATCTTTCTTCATGTAGTAAAAAAGGCACATACACCCATTTAAAGTTGTGTGAATTGGTTGACTTTTGTCTTGACGGGGTCCGGCGCCGAAAAGCTGCCCCTAATATTTGCCGACGTCAGTTCTTTGCAACCTTGGCTCGCACGAATGCGTTGCCATGGCGAGAAACGCCAACATATGTTGATAAAGCCTCTTGTCGGAGACTACAGGTGGCGAAATTGAAAATTGTCTTCAATATGAATGTTTTTCGAAACCAAGGCTGAACGCATTGTGGCGTATTCGCATATTGTTGGCATGGAGGACGACAATTGGCGAACGAAGATCCTAAAACCCGCACCCTGACCGACTGGCTGCCGATCGCGAAACTGGTGCTGATCGGAACCGCCGTCTGCATCGGGGTTTCGGCGATCTTCAACTATCTGCTGTTGTTCGGGTCCTTCACCAGCTTCCAAAGGACAGTCATCACCACATTCGCGGTCCCGATCGTGATCGGGGCGCCTGTCTTCACATTGCTCAGCCTCAAGATCGAGGAGCTTCGCCGGCTCAAGAAGGACCTGACGCACTCGGCCAGCCACGACAGGACGACGAACTTCTACCACGCCGACGTGTTTTCTTCGCTTGTTGATCGCCGGGTGCGCGCGCCGATGGGGCAGACGCGTCCGCAAGGCGCCCTGCTGATGGTCGATGCTGGCCAGTTGAGAGCCACCGCGGAGCAGTATGGCTTCGAATGGGCCAATGAAGCGCTGAGACTGATTGCCACCACGATCCGCTCGTCGGTACGCAAGGAAGACTTCGTCGGCCGGCTTGGCGAAACGGAGTTCGGCGTCTTCCTGCATCACGCAAGCGAGCAGGACGCCCTAGAGGTCGGCCAGCGTATCCGCAATGAAGTCGCCAAGGTCTACTTCGCCCCACAGGGCAACGCAATCGAGCTTGCCGTACAGGTCGGCGGGATTTCCTTTGAAAACGCCACGACCGTCACCGAACTCCTGCGTGTCGCCGACAAGCAGCTCGAAGCCGCCAAGCGGCAGTCCGGCGGCCTGGAGATCAAACGGCTGATCGCCGACAGCTAGGGCAAGCAGTGAGGCCACAGGGTGTGCGGGCTCACCTGTGCAATATCCACTTCATAAGGTCACATTGACCGACACGCGCCTAAAGTCTCGGTTGTCCCACAATCACCGCACGCGCGGATCGAGCAGCACGTAAAGCAGGTCGACGACGATGTTGGCCACGACGATGAACAGCCCCGCCAGCAGCACCACACCGATGATGATCGGCCGGTCCTGGTTGCCGACCGCCTGCACCGCCAGTGAACCCAGCCCCTGCAAGCCATAGACCTGCTCGGTAACGATGGCGCCGCCAAGCACGGCGGCGATGTCGGCGCCGAGCTGCGTGGTCAGCGGCGTAAGGATGCCACGCAGGCCGTGCTTGTAGACGACCTTGCGCTCGGACAGGCCCTTGGCACGCGCGGTGCGGATATAGTCCTCGCCCATCACCGCCAGCATTTCGCCGCGCGTCAGTCGCGCATAGATCGCGGCCGAGGCAAGCGCCAAAGTCGTCCACGGCAAGACCATGTGCCAGGCCCAGATCCACGGGTTGGACAGGAAGGATTTGTAGCCGCCGCCGGGGAACAGCGTGAAGCCGAGCTGCCGCGGCAGGAAATACAAAAAGTAGAGCGAGGCCATGCCGAGTACGAAGGTCGGGAAACTGATGCCGACCAGGATAAAGCCCTGCCCCAGCCTGTCGCGCAGGCTGCCGGGATGGCGCGCTGACATGATGCCGATCGGAATGCCGATGCCGACCCACAGCAGGATGGCGCCGATGCCGAGCGAGATGGTGGCCGGCATGCGGTTGGCGATCAGCCTGGTGACGGGCTGCTGGTTGCGGTAGGAAAAGCCGAGGTCGCCTTTCATCGTCCTGCCGAGAAAGGTCAGATATTGCTCGTGGATCGGGCGGTCGAGGCCGAGATTGGCGCGCACCTGGGCTACCTGCGCCTCCGTCGCCTTCTCGCCGGTCAGCAGCCTGGCCGGATCGCCCGGCGCCACGAAGAACAGCAGGAAGACGAAGGCGCTGAGCGCCAGGAGGACGGCCGCGGCAAAAGCCAGGCGGCTGGCGAGGAACCTGATCACGACCGCCCCTCCTTGCCCCGCTTGCGCTGACGGCCCTTGCTTTTGTTATGTCGGCTACGCCGACGGCTGGCCGGATCGAGCGCGTCACGCAGCGCATCGCCCAGGATGTTGAAGGCAAGCGTGGTGAAAAGCAGCACCGAGCCCGGGATCAGGATCAGCCACCAGGCGACCAGATAGATCGAGTTCGCGGCCGCCTCGGCCAGCATGCCGCCCCAGCTCGGCGCCGGCGGCACGATGCCGAGCCCCAGGAACGACAGCGTCGCTTCGAAGACGATACCGGCCGGGATCATCATGGTGGTATAGACGATGATCGGCACCGTGAGATTGGGCAAAATGTCGACGACCATGATCGACAGCGGTCCGGCGCCCAGCGAGCGGCTGGCCTGCACGAATTCGCGCTCCCTGAGCGACAGCACCTGGCCCCGGATGACGCGCCCGATGGTCGTCCACGAGAAGAACACGATGACGGCGACGCTCAGCATGATGCTGGGGCCGAACACCGAGACGAGCGCCAGCGTGCACAACAGCACGGGAATGCTCATGACGAGATCCATGGCGCGACCGAGGATCACGTCGGTCCAACCGCCGACATAGCCGGCGATCAGCCCGATCGTTATGCCGATGCAGGAGGCACACAGCGATGCCACCAGGCCGATGACCAGCGAGGTGCGCGCGCCATAGGCAAGCCGCACCAGGACGTCACGGCCGAGCTGGTCGGTGCCGAACAGGAACTCGGCGCCGGGGCCGACCGGCAGGCCGGTGGGCGTGAGGCCGGTGTCGCGGAACTGGTCGACCGGGGAATGACCGGTCCAGGTCTCGATCAGCCCGGCGCCGAGCGCAAAGGCGACAAGCAGCACAATGAAGCCGAGCGCCAGCATGCCGGCCTTGTCGGCTGCGAAACGCCGGAGCGTCAGTTCAAAGGAACCGCGCTGGACAATGGCGGCCGGCGACGCGGCGGCATCGGGCGAGCTGGACTGGCTCAAGTCGCGCCCTCTCTCATCTCTTCTGAACCAACCCGTGGCGAGGCACCGCTCGGCAACGGCCGTGCAGCGGCCAGGAGCGTCTGCGTGTAAGGATGCACGGGCGCGGAATAGACCTGCTCGGCATCGCCCAGTTCGACGATCCTGCCGGCGTTCATGACCGCGATCTCGTCGCTGACATGGCGCACCACCGACAGGTCGTGGCTGATGAACAGATAGGTCAGCCCGAGCTCAGCCTGCAGCGAACGGATCAGGTTGAGCACCTGCGCCTGGATCGAGACATCGAGCGCCGACACCGGCTCGTCATAGATGATGAGTGACGGGTTGAGCGCCAGCGCCCGCGCGATGCCGATGCGCTGGCGCTGCCCGCCGGAGAATTCGGAGGGAAAGCGATTGTAATGCTCGGGATTGAGGCCGACTTTTTCCATCAGCGCCTGCACCCGCTGCCGGCGCGCAACGCCATGCGCGACGCGGTGGATGCGGAACGGGTCGCCGATGATGGAACCGACCCGGCGGCGCGGATTGAGCGAGCCGAACGGATCCTGGAACACGACCTGCACCGTCTTGCGCAACTCGTGCCATTCGGCCGGGTTCAGCCTGGAAATGTCCTTGCCCTGCACTTCGACCGTGCCGCTGCTGGCGGGAATGAGCCCGGCGATCACGCGCGCCAGCGTCGACTTCCCACAGCCACTCTCGCCGACGATGCCGAGCGTGCGGCCGCGTCGCAATTCGAGGCTGATGCCTTTCAACACCTCGGTGCGCTGGCGGGGCCGCAGCAGCCCGCCGGACGAGAAGGCGAGATGGATATCGCGGACACGCACCACCGCATCCTCATGTTCGACCGCGTCCCTGCGCCCGGCCACCTGTTGGGCAGGCCTGGTGACGGGCAGTGCCGATGCCTTGGCCTCCAGCCAGCAGAGCGAACGGCTGCCATCGGCGAAAACGCGCTCGGCCGGACGCCTGCTGCGGCAGGCCGGCATGACGCGCGCGCAGCGCGGAGCGAAGGTGCAGCTGTCGGGCCGCGCAAGCAGGCTGGGCGGCTGGCCGATGATCGGCGTGAGTTCGCTGCCCGGCTCATGGTTCGATGGCGATGACGCCAGCAGGCCGACGGTATAGGGGTGGGCCGGATCGGCGAGCACCGCCTGCGCCGGTCCGAGCTCCATGCGATTGCCGGCATACATGACCATGACATGGTCGGCGACGCTGGACAGAAGGCCAAGGTCGTGGGTGATCATCATGACGGCGGTGCCAAGCTCGCGGCGCATGTCGTCGAGCAATTTGATGATCTGTGCCTGGACGGTGACGTCGAGCGCGGTCGTCGGCTCGTCGGCGATCAGCAGCGCCGGATTGAGCACAACCGCCATGGCGATCATGACGCGCTGGCGCATGCCGCCGGAGAACTGATGCGGAAAGTGGTCGAAGCGCTCGGCGGCCGACGTGATGCCAACCCGCTTGAGCACGTCGATCGCCTCACGCCGTGCGACTGCCCGGCCGACGCGCCTGTGAGTATGGATCGCCTCGGTGATCTGGCTGCCGATCGTGTAGAAAGGATGCAGGCAGCTCAGCGGGTCCTGCGAGATCATGGCGATGCGGGCGCCACGCAGCTGCTGCAGTTCGCGGGAACCGAGTGCGAGCAGGTTCTTGCCCTCGAACCAGATCTCGCCTTCAACCTCGGCCGTGGGCAAAAGCCCCAGTATGGCCTGTGCCAGCACGCTCTTGCCTGAGCCTGACTCACCGGCGATGCCGAACATCTCGCCCGGCTGGACGCTGAAGGAGACGTCGCGGGCGGCATGGACCATGCCATCGCCGGTCGGCAGGGCGATGTTGAGATTGCGCGCTTCTAAAATGGCCATGTCGACAAACAACAATACGCGATGAGCACCACAAAGCCTGTGGCGCCTCGGCTGCGAGACGCCACCAGCTCAGTTCAGCGGGACAGCCAGACGTTGGTCCAGTCGCCCTGGCCGCCGGCCGCATAAGGCAGGAAGTTCTGCACGGCCTCGCCGTGGTAGACGATGGTGTTGACGGAAACGAGCGGGACAGTGGGCGCATCGGCCATGACCGCCTCGTCGACCTCGCCCCAGAGTTTTGCCGCCTCGTCCGGATCGGTGGTCACCGAAGCCTTGTCAGCAATCGCGTTGGCGCGCTGGCTGTTGAAGTCCGAGAAATTGAAGGTGCCGTGCGTGCCATTGTAGGTGTATTGCGGCTGGAAGATCGAGCGCGCCGCGCCACCTGGCCAATCCGGTGTCCAGCCTGCGGCGACGATGTCCCACACGCCATTCTGCGCATTCTCGAAATTGGTGATGAGCCGCGAATAGAAGTCGGCCGGCGGAACCGGTGTCAGTTCGACGTCGAAGCCGGCCTTCTTCAGGCTCGCCTGGATGGTCTGCGCGAGCGCCGGGTCCGAGCCCGAATTGCGGAACGGCATCTTGAGCTTCAACCCATCGGGATAGCCTGCCTCGGCCAGCAGTGCCTTCGCCTTCTCCGGATCGCCCTTGGCATCTGTCGTCGGATAGAGATCGAAGTCATGATTGCCGACGACACCGAGCGGGAAAATGCCGTTGAGCGGCTTGGCGAAGGCCGGCCCGCCGAGCTGCTGCACGATCGCGGCCTTGTCCATCGCATAGCTCAGCGCCTGACGGATCTTGAGGTTCTTCAGCGCGCCGCCATTGTTGCCGGACACGGTGTTCATCCACACGAAGCGGCTGCGACCCGTTGCGATCGCCACGGTCTTCTCGTCGCCGGCGGCAACCAGCCGCTGCGCGGTCGCGGGCGGAACCAGCAGATCGTAGAGCATGTCGGCATCGCCGGCCTCGACCTGCTGCATGGCGGCATCGGCCTGCATGCCGGAGACGAGCTCGATCTCGTCGACATAGGCTTTGCGAAGCGGATCGGACTCCGGCTTCCAGCTCGGGTTGCGGCTGAGCTTCAGCAGGCTGTCGGGCACATAGCTCTCGACGGTGTAGGGGCCGCTGGCGATGAAGTTCGAGCGGTATTCGGGGCTGTCGGGCAGATAGGCCAGCACTTCGATCGGCGCCGGTGCTGCCGTCGGCAACGACAGCATGTAGAGGAAGTCGTTGGCGGCGTGCTTGAGCTTGAAGACGACGGTGTCCGGCGACGGCGTCTCGATGCCGCTGATGTCGTTGCCCTCGACATAGGCCTTCATGGCCTCGACCTTGGGTTCCACCTTGGCGAAGCCGGCGCAATATTCGGAAAGGCCGACGACCAGATCTTCGAAATAGGTGATGTGCGGCGAGGCGATCGCCGGATTGCACATGCGCTTGAAGCCGCGCTCGAGATCCTCGGACGTGATCTGGCGCGCGCCGCCGGGAGCATTCCAGTCGGCGCCCTGGCGCAGCTTGAAGGTATAGGTCAGGCCGTTATCGGTCGGTACCGGCACGGCCTCGGCGAGGTCGCCTGCCGGCTTGACCTGTTCGGCGGCATCGATCGACGCGGCAAAGCTGATCAGCTGGCGCACCGTCGCGCGGTGGAAGTTGGTGACGTCCGCGGTCGCCGGCGGCACCGTGTCGAACCGATCGACCTCGGCATTGCCGAGAATGCGCAGCGTTCCACCCTTCTGCGGCTCCTCCGCCGATGACGTGCCCGAATATGTGACGACCACCGACGCCAGCGCAATCGAAGCGGCGACCAAACCCTGTTTCATTTTTTCTTGTCCTCCCTGCCTTCGCGCATCGTCGTTGCGAATGCGCGGTTTCGATATCATCACGTCCCTCAACGTGAATCAATGGATTGTTTGATTTTTTGATCAAACAGACTTTACAGCGGCTTTTGGCCTCGCCTACAGTCAGCACCAAGTGATCCCCTCGGAAGGTGGAGCGCGACTTGCTGCATGCGAGGGCGCCGCTCGCAAGCCCCAGCCATGCCGGCCAGGCTTGCCTTCGATGACATCACGAACGACTCTCGATGGAACAGGCAGTCACGCGATGACAAAAATCCTCCTGACCAACGCCAGTGTTTTTGACGGCCTTGGCGACGAATTGCAGCCCGGCATGAATGTGCTGGTCGTGGATGGACGCATCGAGGAGGTCTCGGAGCGACCCATTTCGGCTCAGGGCGCCGTGGTGTTCGACCTCGCCGGCCGAGCGCTGCTGCCCGGACTGATCGACGCCCATGCGCATGTGTTCGCGGTCAACCTGGTCGAGGCCCGCAACCGCAACATGCCGCTGACCGAGATGACGGCGCGCGCGGTGCCGCGCATCCGCGCCATGCTGGATCGCGGCTTCACCAGCGTGCGTGACGTGGCCGGCGGCGATGTCGGCATCCGCGACGCGATCGCCCAGGGTTTCATCCCGGGTCCACGCCTGTTCGTCGGCGGACCGGCGCTTGGCCAGACCGGCGGTCACGGCGACCACCGCAGCCTGACCGATGACCGCCTGGACATCGACTACAATTCGAGCGCCTTCACCTTCCAGTGCCGGGTTGTCGATGGGCCCGACGAGGTCCGGCGCGCGGTTCGCAACGAGATGCGCAAGGGCGCTGACCACATCAAGGTGCTGGCCTCGGGCGGCGTCGGCTCTCCCGCCGATGCGATCGAGAACCTGCAATTCAGCAAGGAAGAGCTCGAGGTCGCCGTGCATGAGGCAGGGGTGCGCGGCAAATATGTCTGTGCCCACGCCTATACCAGCGAGGCCATCCGCCACGCGGTCAGCGCGGGTGTCCGCACCGTCGAGCACTCCAACATGATCGATGCCGATACGGCGGCATACGTCGCCAGCAGTGGCGCATACGTGGTGCCGACGCTGGTGGCCTACGAGGAGACCGCCAAGCATGGCGAGCGGCTCGGCCTTTCTGCCTATGTCATGGACAAGCTCGACCTCGTCAACCGGGCGGGCATCGCCATGCTCGGCATCTGCACCGATGCCGGCGTCAAGCTCGGCTTCGGTACCGACCTGATGGGCGAGATGGAGTATGCGCAGGCCGACGAGTTCGCCATCCGCGGCCGCGTGCAGAAGCCGGCCGACGTGCTGCGCTCGGCGACCTCGGTCAATGCCGAGATCCTGCAGCAGAGCGGCCGCCTTGGCGTCATCGCGCCGGGCGCCGTGGCCGACCTGATCGTCTGCGACGGCGACCCGCTGCGCGACATCGCCCTGCTGTCCGAGCCGCACAAGAACCTGCGCCTGATCATGAAGGACGGCGCCATCCACAAGACGGATCTTTCCAGCCACTAAGGCTATCAAGTTTCACTGCCGAAGCGCTTCTGCGCTGTCGGCAGTTTTCCAGTCAGGAGATTGAGTATGCGTCGCGTTGCCAAGCGGATTTCGCAGACATCCGCAAAAAGCTTCGGCATGTACGACAAGGCGGCACGCCTTGCCGGTGAAGGCCTGGACCTCATCCATCTCGAGGTCGGCAGGCCGCATGCCGACACGCCCGCCCACATCAAGCAGGCGACGATTGCAGCCCTCAATGCCGGCAAGGTCCACTATTCGGATCCGCGCGGCACCAGGGAGCTGCGCGACACACTGGCCGCCAAGCTCAATGCGCGCAACGAGATCAAGGCGGGGCCGCAGGACGTGCTGGTCACCAATGGCGTCACCCATGCCGCCTTCGTTGCCTTCATGGCGATGTTCGATCCCGGCGACGAGGTGATCCTGCTGCAACCGCATTATCCGCAGCATGTCGGCAAGATCGAGCTTTGCGGCGCGGTGCCGGTGTTTGCGACGCTCGATGCAAAGGACGACTACACGATCCACGCCGCCGCGATCGAAGCCAAGGTCAGCCCGCGCACCCGGGCGATCGTTCTGGTCAATCCGTCCAACCCGACCGGGCGCGTCTACAGCCGCGCCGAGCTGCAGGAACTCGCCGACGTGGCGATACGCCATGACCTCATCGTCATCGCCGACGAGGTCTATGAGGACATCGTCTATGACGGGGCCCGCCACGTCAGCATCGCCGCGCTGGACGGCATGCAGGACCGCACCGTGACGATGTTCGCCTTCACCAAGTCCTACGCCATGGACGGCTGGCGGATCGGGTATCTGGCGGCGCCGCAATGGCTGATGCCGGCACTGCTCAAGATCGCCATGAACGACGTGACGCACGTCAACACCTTCATCCAGGACGGCGCCCGCGCCGCTGTCGAGGGGCCGGAGGCGGTGCTGGAAGGACTTGTCGCGGACGACTGCAGCAAGCGTGACTTCGTGGTGCGCTCGCTCAACCAGATGCCGGGTGTGCGTTGCACGCTGCCGCAAGGCACGATCTACGCCTTTCCCGACATCAGCGAGACCGGGATCCCGTCGCAGGAGCTTGCCGACCGGATCCTGCAGGAAGCGCATGTGGTGGTCGAGGCCGGCAGCTTCTACGGCGCCGCCGGCGAAGGCCATCTGCGCATCTGCTTCGGCTCGGAATCGAGCGAGCGGATCGAGGAAGGCATGAAGCGGCTCACGGCCTTTTTCAACGCCCTGTGACAACCAGCCCGAAAGCAACGCGGGCCACATCGAGCGCGAGACATGCAGGCTAGCGAATACCGCGACACGCTGTGGTGGGCGACGGCCGTGACACCTCCGGCAACGCAGGTGCTGCGAACCCCGATACGCGTCGATGTCGCTGTCATCGGCGGCGGCCTGACCGGGCTGACGGCTGCCTGGCATCTGGCCCGGCAAGGTGTGCGCGTCGCCGTGCTGGAAGCAGAAACGATCGGCAGCGGCGCCAGCGGCGTCAACGCTGGCTTCGTGGTGCCCAACTTCGCCAAGGCGGATCCCGCTGCCGTCGTCGCGCGGCTGGGCCCGGAACGCGGAACAAGGCTGCTCCAGCTGGTCGGGGCCGGCGCCGACCGCGTCTTTGCCACGGTGCGCGACCACCAGATCGACTGTGACGCCGAACAGGTCGGCTGGATGCATGTCGCCCATACCGACAAGATGCTGGCCGCCCTTCACAAACGGGCGGAGGCGTGGCGCAAGCTTGGCCGGCCGGTGCGCATGCTGGACGCCGGGGAAGCGCGCCGCCGCACCAGCCTGCGCTTCTGTGCCGGTGCCCTGCTCGACGAAAGCGGCGGCATGCTGCACCCGCTGAAGTATACCTATGGGCTGGCTCGACTCGCCATCGCCGCCGGCGCGCGCATTTTCGAATCCACGCCTGTCAGGCGGGTCGAGCGCAACGGCAGCGTCTGGCGCCTGACCGCCGGCCAGTTTTATATCGACGCCGACAAGGTGCTTTTGTGCACCAATGCCACGACGAGCGGCATCGCGAGCCGCCTCGCGCGCGTCGTCGTGCCGCTGCGCGTCTACCAGGCCGCGACGGCACCGCTGCCGCGTGACATCGCCGAGCGCATCGCGCCGGGTCGCCACCCTGTCGCCGACACCCGCGCCAACCTGTTCACCTACCGGCTCGACCGCGACAACCGGCTGATCAGCGGCGGCATGGCGATGATCCCGTTCGGCGCCCATGACCGCATGGCGCAGATGATCGCGGGCCGGCTCGCCACGGAACTCGGGCTGCCGGATATCCCCAGGATCGAACATGCCTGGCGCGGCACGGCTGCGATAACAACGGATTTCCTGCCCCATCTCTACGAGTTCGGACCGGGCTTCATCGGCGGCATCGGCTGCAACGGACGCGGTATCGCGCTGACGGCAATGCTGGGCGAAACGCTGTCCGAAGCCGCCAGTGGTCGCCGGCTCGGCGACCTCGCCATCCCGGTTGCGGCAGCGCACGCCATTCCGTTCCATCTCCTGGCGCAGGCCGCGCCATCGCTGGCGATCGCCCAGGCGCGATGGCAGGACTATCGTTCGACGGGAGGACGGGCGTGAAGGGACATGCGATGAACAACGACGACACCCTCTCGCTCGACATCCTCTATGCGGAACCGAGCATCATTGGCACCACGCCGGAGGGTGCGGTGTGGTCGGCGGACAGCAAGCGACTGGCCTTTCTATGGAACGATGCCGGCAAGCGTTTTCGCGACATCTGGGTGCACGACATCAAGGCTGCCGCGAAGCATCGGTTGACCTGGCTCGGCGATGAAAGAGCGGCAGGCCCCGGCATCACCCGAGCGGCCTGGCTCGGCGACGGTCGCGTCGTCTTCATCCTGGACAAAAGGCTGCACATCGCCGGACCTGACGGCAATGTCAGCCCGGTCGAACCCGACAGGCTTGAGATCGGCGCGCTTGCCGTGCATGGAAACCGGCTTGCCTTCACGTCGAACGGATCTCTGCTGGTCAAGGATTTCGGCGCGGGCCAGCCGGCCCGTGTGCTGGTTGCTGGTGCCGAACAACTCGCTGTCGAAAGCTTCGAATGGTCAGGCGATGGTGCGCTTCTCGCCTTCGTCCAGGCAGACAACCGCACTGTGCGGCAGATCGAGATCGCTTACGATTTCGAAGGCTCGGCCCGACGCGACACTCACACCCGTGCCTTCCCGGGCGACGAAATCGTTCGGCTGAGACCTGGCGTGGTTCCTGCGGCGGGAGGAGAGCCGATCTTCTTTACGCGTCCAGACGAACAGGATGCGATCTGGGGCTTCGGCCTGTCCTCGGATGGCCGCTCGCTGTTCGTGAACAGCAGCGACCTGTCGATCAAGAACCACACCATCTTTGTCTACGACGTGGCGACCGGCGCGTGCACGACCTACTACCATTTCCACGATCCCATTCAGATCCGCCCCGACTGGAAGGTGGCATGGGCGCCGAAGGACCATGGTCTGATCCTGCTCACCAACCGCGACGGCTACAATCACCTCTACCGGCTGCCCGGTGCGGGTGCCGCGCCGGAGCAGATCACCGACGGCGACTGGGAGATCGAAAGCTTCCAGCTCGATGCCGACCGCGCGACGATCCACTTCACGGCCAACCTACCGCATAACGCCGACCGATCGCTGCACAAGGTGCCGGTGGCGGGTGGCAAGCTCAAGGCTGTGACCACGGGGCACGGCACACATCAGCCGGTCTATTCGCCCGATTTCGCATGGGTTGCCGACCGGTTCAGCGACGACCTGTCGCCGCCGGAACTTTATCTGCGATCGCTCGACAGCGCCGGTGCCGAGACGCGCCTGACCCACTCCCCTTTGCCCGCCTTCCGTCAAAAGCGCTGGGCCGAGGTGCGTTATGTCGACTGCCGCAGCAGCAATGACGGCGCCCTTCTCGACGTGCGGCTGATGCTGCCACCGGACCACGACCCCAGCCGGCGCTATCCGCTGGTCGTCGGCTCGGTCTACTCCGACACCTTGTGCAACCAGTGGGGCGGGCGCGACGCCCACCCGTCATGGGGCCTCGACCAATATCTCGTCTCACGCGGCTTCATTGTCGCGAGCCCTGGCATCCGCGGCAGTTTCGGGCGCGGCAAGGAATGGAACCGGCCGATGCTCCACTCCTACGGGCAGCAGGATATCGAGGATATCGCCGACTGCGTGACCGGCCTTGTCGAGCAGGGTTATGCCGACCCAGCCCGCGTCGGCATCTGGGGCTCCAGCTATGGCGGGCTGATGACGCTGATGTCGCTGTTCAAGAAGCCGGGCTTCTATGCGGCCGGCGTCGCCGGCGCGCCCGCCACCAATGTCTGGCATGCCTATCCCGAGCAGGAATGGATCATGGGCGCGCCGCGCGGCGAGGATTATCCGGCGCGCTATGAACACCAGTCGGCGCTCTACCACAGCCGAGGCCTCGCCGACCCGCTGATGATCATCCACGGCACCAGCGACGAGGTCGTGCTCTATTCGGACACGATCGCGCTGGTCGAGAAATTCATCGAGCAGGGCAAACGCTTCGAACTGGTGACCTTGCCCGGTTCCGGCCATTCATGGGCTCGCGTGAGCATCAAACAGACGCGCTTTGCCTATGGCAAACTGGCGGAATTCTTCGAGGCGGTGTTGAAGCCGGAGTAGCGGGATATCTGGGTCGAGGAGGGGCGGCGCCCCCTCAGATCAGCCTGTCGTCCTCGTCCGTCGGGCGGGCGCGGCTTTCGGCTGCGTCGGCATCGGATTTCCGATGCTTTTCTTTCGCGGCCTTGCGGATCTGCTCGAAACGGTTCTGTTCACGTTCGTCGGCCGCAGGCTGGACCTCGGTTTTCTTCCCGAAGACGATCATCGGTCACATTCCTTGTTCAGGTTGAACGGACTGGCCCGCCGCGACGAAGGCCCCGGCGGTAGCCGTTTCTTTCCGGCAAACTTCAGGTGGCGAGAACCGCAGCACAGGCTTCGGCGCCGCGCCTGTCGGGGCTGGTCTGCCCGGGCATCGTCGCCCAGCCTCCAGCCTCGACGAACTGACGCTTCTTGTAGTTGTCGGATATCGCTTTGAACTCGGCACGTTTCGCCGTCGCATCGGGTGCCGCGTTGAACCTTTCGACGCATATGGCCGATGCCAATTCTCCACGCGCCGTGTCGCCGGCCGCAGCCGCCATGGTGCGCGAAGAGCCACCGGTGACCCAGCCACCCCAGCTGAAACCGACGACAATCGTGGCGATCGCCGCCGCGATGCATGCCCAGACCAGCATGGTCTTCGAGGGTTGGTAGTCTTCCCAGCGACGGGAGAGAGATCGTTTCGTCGTGCTCTGCATGGCCATGGAGGTTTTCCTTCCAGGTTGGAGTACGGATTGTTTTGTCGGGCCGCGCTGGCCGAACGGTTCAGGCACTCAGTATCCCATTCCAGCCATGCCGCCGTTGCCGGCCGCCGGCGCGGCATCTTTCGCAGGAATGTCGGCGATCATCGCCTCGGCGGTGATCAGCAGGGCGGCGATCGAGCCGGCGTCCTGAAGCGCGGTTCTGACGACCTTTGCCGGATCGACGATGCCTGCCTTGATCATGTCGACATAGGTTTCGGTCTGGGCATCGAAGCCCTGGTTGTGGTCCTTGCTGTCGGTCAGCTTGCCGACCACGATCGAGCCTTCGACGCCGGCATTTTCGGCGATCTGCCGGATTGGAGCCTCGAGCGCCCTGAGCACGATCGAGATGCCGGCGCTCACATCGGCATTGGCACCGGTAAGGGAAGCCAGAACGGTGCGTGCGCGGAGCAGCGCGACGCCGCCGCCAGGCACGATGCCTTCCTCGACAGCCGCGCGGGTGGCGTTAAGCGCATCGTCGATGCGGTCCTTCTTCTCCTTGACTTCGGTTTCCGTCGCGCCACCGACACGGATCACCGCGACGCCGCCGGCAAGCTTCGCCAGCCGCTCCTGCAGCTTTTCCTTGTCGTAGTCCGAGGTGGTCTCCTCGATCTGTGCCTTGATCTGGCTGATGCGCGCGGCAATTCCGGCCTTGTCGCCGGAGCCATCGACGATCGTGGTCGTGTCCTTCTCGATCAGCACGCGCTTGGCGTGGCCGAGCATGTCGAGCGTAACGTTTTCCAGCTTGATGCCGAGATCTTCGGAGATCATCTGACCGGCGGTCAGCACCGCGATGTCCTCCAACATGGCCTTGCGGCGGTCGCCGAAGCCCGGAGCCTTGACGGCAGCCACCTTGAGGCCGCCGCGCAGCTTGTTGACGACCAGCGTCGCAAGCGCCTCACCCTCGACATCTTCCGAAATGATCAGCAGCGGCTTACCGCTCTGCACCACGGCTTCGAGGATCGGCAGCATGGCCTGCAGGTTGCCCAGCTTCTTCTCGTGGATGAGGATGTAGGGATCCTCCAGTTCCACGCGCATCTTCTCGGTATTGGTGACGAAATAGGGAGAGAGATAGCCGCGGTCGAACTGCATGCCCTCGACCACGTCGAGCTCCGTCTCTGCGGTCTTGGCTTCCTCGACCGTGATGACGCCCTCGTTGCCGACCTTGTCCATCGCCTTGGCGATCATCTCGCCGACGGCCGCGTCGCCATTGGCGGCGATGGTGCCGACCTGGGCCACCTCGGCCGAAGACTTCACCTTCTTGGCCCTTGCCCGGATCTCCTTGACGACGGCGGTCACACCGAGGTCGATGCCACGCTTCAGGTCCATCGGGTTCATGCCGGCGGCAACCAGCTTGGCGCCCTCGCGCAATATGGACGCGGCAAGCACCGTTGCCGTCGTGGTGCCGTCGCCGGCAAGGTCGTTGGTCTTGGATGCCACCTCGCGCACCATCTGCGCGCCCATGTTCTCGAACTTGTCGGACAGCTCGATCTCCTTGGCGACGGTAACGCCGTCCTTGGTGATGCGCGGCGCGCCATAAGACTTGTCGATGACGACGTTGCGGCCCTTCGGCCCCAGCGTCACCTTGACGGCGTTGTTGAGCAGTTCGACGCCACGCAGCATGCGGTCGCGTGCGTCGGTGGAAAATTTGATTTCCTTGGCAGACATGATGTTCGTCCAGTTCTGTCTTGAAAGTGAAGGGGTCGAAGAACCGGGTCAGGCGGCTTTCTTGGCGGCCGATCCTGTCTTCTCGACAATACCCATGATGTCGCTCTCCTTCATGATCAGCAGCTCTTCGCCGTCGATCTTGACCTCCGTCCCGGACCATTTGCCGAATAGGATGAGATCGCCCGTCTTGACGTCGAGGGGTACCAGATTGCCGCTTTCGTCGCGTGAACCCGGGCCGACGGCGATCACCTCGCCTTCCTGCGGTTTTTCCTTCGCGGTGTCGGGAATGATGATCCCGCCTTTGGATTTGAGATCGCCTTCCGCACGTCTGATGACGACGCGGTCGTGAAGTGGCCGGAATTTCATTGGGACTCTTTCCGTAGCTGGCGCGTAGGGGCAGTTACGACCTAAACATAGCGCGATTGGCACTCGAATGATAGGAGTGCCAGAAATATTTCTCAGATTTGTGAAATATAAATCCTGATCTTCATCACATTGAGTAAATCAGGTTAAAAATGAAATTCGACCGATCTCGGGAATTTATTTGTATATATATAGCACACTTTCGAGATTAACTCTAGACAAATGGAAAAATTATGCTGTTTGCAGCCCAGTGGAAGCGCATATGTAAAACACGTTGATTTGCCGATTCGACGTTCGTGGCGTTGGAACCCATGCCAGCCACCACCGAATTCTCGCAAGCGAATGCACGAACCGGCCGATCTCGGCCAGAGCGTTTCCGCTTTTCTCGGAAACGCTCCAGCTTTTTGTTTTTACGCAATTTCGGACGCAAAACCGCTACGCACTTTTGCTGGAATTGCTCTAGCGAATGATCTCGCGCTTGCCGACATGGTTGGGCTCGCCGACGATGCCTTCCTTTTCCATGCGCTCGACGATCGAGGCGGCACGGTTGTAGCCGATGCCGAGGCGGCGCTGGATGTAGGAGGTCGAGCACTTCTTGTCGCGCAATACCACCTTGACCGCCTCGTCATAGAGGTTGTCGCCGTCCTCGGCGCCCATGCCGCTCTTGTCGAACACCGGGCTCTCGTCGACTTCGGGCAGCTCTTCCTCTTCGTCGGCGGTGACCGTCTCGAGATATTCGGGCCGTCCCTGCGCCTTGAGGTGGTTGACGACATGCTCGACCTCGGCGTCGGAGACGAACGGGCCATGCACGCGGGCGATGCGGCCACCGCCGGCCATGTGCAGCATGTCGCCCTGGCCGAGCAGCTGTTCGGCGCCCTGTTCGCCAAGAATGGTGCGCGAGTCGATCTTCGACGTCACCTGGAACGAGATGCGGGTCGGGAAATTGGCCTTGATGGTGCCGGTGATGACGTCGACCGAGGGGCGCTGCGTGGCCATGATCAAATGTATGCCGGCGGCGCGGGCCATCTGGGCGAGGCGCTGGATGGCGCCCTCAATCTCCTTGCCTGCCACCATCATCAGGTCGGCCATTTCGTCGACGATGACGACGATGTAGGGCATCGGCGCGAGGTCGATCTCCTGTTCCTCGAACACCGGCGCACCGGTGCCCTTCTCGAATCCGGTCTGCACCTGCATCACCACGACCTCGCCCTTGTCGCGGGCGACCGCGGCGCGCTGGTTGTAGCCGTCGATGTTGCGCACGCCGAGGCGCGCCATCTTGCGATAGCGGTCCTCCATTTCACGCACCGCCCATTTCAGCGCGGTGACCGCCTTCTTGGGGTCGGTGACGACGGGGGTCAAAAGGTGCGGGATGCCGTCATAGATCGACAGTTCCAGCATCTTGGGATCGACCATGATGAGGCGGCATTCTTCCGGCTTCAGCCGGTAGAGCAGCGACAGGATCATGGTGTTGATGGCCACCGATTTGCCCGAGCCGGTGGTGCCGGCGACGAGCAGATGCGGCATCTTGGCAAGCTCGGCGATGACGGGCTCGCCGCCAATGGTCTTGCCCAGGCAAAGCGCCAGCTTGCAGCCGGTGTTGCGGAAACCGTCGGACTCGATCAGCTCGCGGAAATAGACGGTCTCGCGGGTTTCGTTGGGCAGTTCGATGCCGATGACGTTGCGGCCCGGAATGACGGCGACACGCGCCGAAATCGCCGACATCGAGCGGGCGATGTCGTCGGCGAGGCCGATGACGCGTGAGGACTTCACGCCCGGCGCCGGCTCGAACTCGTAGAGGGTGACGACGGGGCCCGGGCGGACATGGATGATCTCGCCCTTGACGCCGAAATCCTCGAGCACGCTTTCGAGAAGATCGGCGTTCTGCTCCAGCCGCTCCTGCGACATGTAGAAGCCTTGCCCTTCCGGCGGCAGCTGCAACAGCTCTTCCGACGGCAGCTCGTAGTCGCCCGGCTCAAACTCTGCCGCCTTGCCAATCCTGGGCAGGGACTGGCGCGGTGTCGGCATGGTGATCTCGACGGTGCGCGACGGTGCGGCCGGCGCAACATCGTTGGCGGCTACGGGCCTGTTGGCGGCAACAGATGCCTGACCTGCCGGAACAGGAGCCTGAGCTGTCGGGGTGGGGGTTTCAACGGCTGCCGCAGCGGCTTCGACGACCTCGGCCACGACCGGCGCTTTGATCGCTTCGCCGGACGTCAGCTGCATTGAAGCTGAGACCTCGATGACCCGGTAGAGAGATGTCGCATCGGGTGTCACAACCGGCCGCGACTCGGCGCGGCGGGGCGCGATTGCAGGTGTTGCTGCCTTGACGGGTGCGGAGGATGGCTGCGCCGAAGCAGGGGCAGCCGGGGTCTGCGGCACGAAGCCGGACGCGAACTCGAAGAAGGCATGGTCTGAAAGATAGGACCAGCGCATGCTGCGCCCGGACGCAGCAGCTTTCGCCGGCGGCTGGTGAGGTGCGGCCTGGGCAGCGGCCGGCGCTGTGGCGACGGGTGCAGCCGGCGCCGACGCGCGATTGGCTTCAACAACACGCCTGGGTGACGGCTGTGCCGGGGACGGCGCGGCAGCCTTGGGCTCGGGTGATGCCGGCCTGGCCGCTGCGGCCGGGACTGGCGCAGGACGCTGTGAAACGGCAGGCTGGGCCTGTTCGACCGGCTCCCCACCATCCTCCGGCTTGATCTTCTTGACCTCGCGCTCGGGTGTGCGCGTGAAGCGCACATTGGGCGCGAGGAAGAAATAGTCCTGCCATTCCGGGCGGGCAAACTCGCCCTCGCCGCCGAAATTGGGGAACACCGCGCCATCGCCCTGGGGCTTCATGTATGTGTGCGCATTGCTGTCGCGGCTGGCGATGCGGCCGGCGAAATCGATCGCATGCGGCGCGGCCTCGTGGCGATGCGGCTCATCCTCCTCGTGCGCAACAGCCGTCAGATTTGCCCGAGAAAAACGCATGGATGCCATACTGGAGACTCGCCGGTTTGAATGTCCCCTGAGACATAGGAACCGATGGTTAACAGTCCCTTCCGAAAACGGCCTGGAATGAACGGAAGAGACCCGTATTGGCACAGCCTTACCGTCGCGCCCACAGAGGGCGATTCCCACCTTCCCGCGTTGTGCGCCATAACTTCAAGGAGCCGCTCGCGACCGCACCAGACGCGAACTAGAATTTTCGCGGATCGATCCCTTTGGTCCCCGGTCCATAGGGGCTGGGATAAATCTCGCCGATGGTCATCAGTTCGATTTCGCCGTCCAGTGTCGACCCTATGATTCTGACCTGGGGGTCGTCGCAGCAGAACTCCCAGATCACTTGTCGGCACTCGGCGCAGGGCACACCCGAATAGGGCCCGTGGCAGACGATCGCCTCGATCTGGCGCTCACCGGCGGCAGCCATCATCATCACCGCGTTGCGCTCGGCGTGGACCGATTGCTGGAGGGTGACGACTTCGACATTGCAAGCGGCGAACATCTTGCCCGTCTTTGTCCGGACGGCTGAGCCGACCTTATGATTCGAGTAGGGCGTATAGGCTTTTTCGCGCGCCTCGGCAGCGGCGGTGACCAGATCCTGGTCGGCCTTCGAAAGTTCGTCGAAACGGCAGGCGATCATCTTCTTCTCCTAGAGCAATTCCAGCAAAAGTGTGCAGCGGTTTTGCGTCCGGAATTGCGTGAAAACAAAAGGTCAGAGCGTTTCCGCGTTTCCGTGAAAAACGGAAACGCTCTAAGCAACGCGCTGTTTCGGACGGGCCGCCAGCCCGGCAGCGAATGGAATGACTGACAAAGCGAACCCCACAAGCGAAGCCGGTATGCCGCCGGGCTCGCCGGCAAGCACCAGCACCGCAGTCGAACCGGCGCCGACAATGATCGTTGCTAGCATCGACCAGGCCGGAATTCGCCAGTTGAAGGTGGCTGACAGCACCGGCAGCAGCAGGCCCGGCACGTAGACAGAGAAGCCGAGCATCAGGATCGTGACGACGCTTGGCACCGTCAAGGCGACGGCCAGGGCGATCAGGCCGAGAACGAGCAGCAGGATGCGGCTCGTCCAAAGCCGTTCGCCGTCGGATGCGCCCGGGCGGAAGCGCGAGATCACATCGCGCTGCAAGGTCGTCGCGGTGACCAACAGCGTCGTGCTTGCGGTCGACATGGCCACCGCGAGGAACGCAGCGACCAGAAGGCCGATCAGCCCTGAAGGGAGCAGCTGTCGCATCAGATCCGGCATGGCGTTGACCGGATTGGTGCCGGCCGGCAGAAGCGCCTTGGCGGCGATACCCAGGAAGGTCAGGATGACACCGAAGATTGCCATCAGCACGAAGCCGTTGATCAGCCCCTTGCGTGCGGTCTCGGGTGAATTCGCGGCAAACACGCGCTGAAAGCCGATGGTGTCGATGAAGCCTGCCGGCAAAAGCAGGAACCACACGAAAAGCGTGGCGGGCGGCACGTTGCCGAACAGGTTGTAGAAATCGGGGATGTTCCTGGTCGCTTCGTAGACGCCTGAAACGCCGGGGCCGAAGATGACGATCAGCGGCGCGATGACACCGATGACGACCAGGAAGATGATCGCCTGCAGCACGTCGGTTGCCACCACGGCCAGAAAGCCGCCCAGCATGGTGTAGACGATGACCACAAGGTAGGCGACGACGGCGCCGACCGTCGGATCCATGCCGGAAAACAAGGTGAAGATCATGCTGATGCCGAATACCTGCGCGGCTGCCCAGGCGAGATAGTTCCAGCTCGTCACCAGCGAAGCAGCGACACGCACGGAATCGGGATAGTCGCTCGCCACGATATCGGGCGTCGTCACATGCATGCGCTGGCGCACGATCCTGGCGATGAAGATGCCCATCAAAAGCAGGCCGATCGGGAAGGTGAACCACCACCAGGTCCCGGAAATACCATAGCGGACAACCATCTCGGGCGTACCGAAGAGGCCCGCCAGCCCGGTCCAGGAGGCGAAGGCCGAGATGGTGAGCCAAAGCGGTCCCATGCGGCGACCGGCGACGGTGTAGTCTTCCTCCGTCTTGATGGTACGCGCGTAGAACAGGCCGATGGCGGTGACCACCGCCAGATAGAACACGACGACCGCGATATCAAAGCTTCCCATTTCCCTCTCCCTGCTCTTCCGCCGCGCGATCGGGCGGACGACGGCGCGCCTCCCTGCGGCACCGTGAACCTGCGGGCGTTACCCACAAATGGCTTGACTGCCATCACTCAAATTCGTCACATATAAAAATCTTTTTTGCAAGTGCTGAGATACGGAGCTGAAATATGACGACGACTGTCACTTCGGAGATGGTGCGAACCGACCTGCTCGAACGCGGCCGGTCACGAATCGAATGGATACGCTCGCGTATGTCGATGCTTGCCGCCGTACGATCCGACTTTGAGACATCGCGTCCATTCGCCGGGCGGCGGATCGGCGTCTCATTGCACATCGAGCCGAAGACAGCCGTGCTGCTCGAGGTCTTGCATGCCGGGGGAGCCGAGATCGTCGGCACAGGCAATCATGGCTCGACGCAAGACGACATAGTCGCTTTCCTGAACAGCCAGGGTATCGGCATCATCGGACGTCGCGACGATACGCTGGCCGAGCATCATGCCAATCTGGGACGGATCCTCGACACCGGCCCCGACGTCCTGCTCGACAACGGCGCCGATCTCGCTGCCGGCGCGGTCGCACGCGGCATGGCAAGCTCCATCCTCGGCGGCACCGAGGAGACGACGTCCGGCGGCGATCGCCTGCGTGATGAGCTCGGCGGCAAGGTTCCGTTTCCTTCGATTGTGATCAACGACAGCCCCCTCAAGCAGATCGGTGAGAACAAACACGCCGTCGGCCAATCGGTGGTCGAAAGCTTCATGCGCATCACCAATCTGATGGTGCCAGGCAGGCGCTTCTGCGTCATCGGCTACGGCTGGTGCGGTCGCGGCATCGCACAGTATCTGCGGGCATTGGGTGGACGGGTCGCCGTCGTGGAGGTCGACGAGATCAAGGCTCTGGAAGCCGCACTCGACGGTTTCCGTGTCGCTGCTCTGGACACGCTGGCGCCGTGGGCCGAGATCTTCATCACCGCCACCGGTCGCCCCGGCGTTCTGCCGGCGTCGGTCACAAGCTTAATGGCCGATGGCGCCGTACTGGCCAATTCCGGGCATTTTCCGTGGGAAATCGATGTCGCGGGCTTACGCGCTCTGGCTATCGAAACCACCGACATCGACGGCACGCTTGAACGCATCGACCTGTCCGACGGCCGTCATGTCATTCTCGTCGCCGACGGCCGCATGTTCAACCTTGCCGGCTCGGAACCCAAAGGCAACTCGATCGAGTCGATGGATCTGGGCTTCATGCTGCAGGCGCTTTCACTCGAACGCGTCGTCTCCGGAACCGGGCTGGTTGCCGGCGCGCAGCCCGTGCCCGACGACATCAATCGTCGTATCGCGCGGCTGATGGTGGAAGCGATGGGCTCGGCCGCATAACTTGGCTTCCGGCCTGTTTCGTGACGCTGCGCTCTATAGTGTGGGCTGAAATCCTGATTCGGGCATCAGCGAGGTAAGACATGGCCAGGAAGGACAGCGCGGAGACGCCGGACTACTCGGTTCCGGCGCTGGAGAAAGCCCTCGATATCCTCGAGCTGCTGGCGAACCAGAAGGACGGCTTGAACCAGGGTCAGATATCCGAGGCCGTCGGCCGCTCGATCCATCAGATCTACCGCGTGCTGCAGGCGCTGGAGGCGCGCGGTTACGTCTATCGCGAGCGACCGGGCGGTCTGTACTTCCTGTCGATGATGATGTTCGAGCTGGCGCACCGGCACGAACCGCTGCGGGGGCTTGTCCAGATCGCGCTGCCGCAGATGCGGCGTCTCTCCGACGAGCTGCAGCAATCCTGCAATCTCGGCATTCATTCGGCAGGCCGCGTCCTCATCCTGGCGCAGGTCGAGAGCCCTGCACCGTTCGGCTTCCGGGTCCGTGTCGGAGCGGAGTTTCCTTTGTTCACGACAGCGACCGGCCGTGCGCTCATGGCATTCCAGCCGGAAGCAACCATCGACAGGTGGCTCGACGGTGAAGCGAACAAGCAAGCGGAGGTCAAGGCGGCGCTCTCAGCGATCAGGGAACGAGGCTACGAAGAGCAGCCGGACGGTCTCCATCCCGGCATTACCGACCTCGCCTTTCCTGTCATCGGGCGATATGCAGAGTCTGTCGCAGTCCTGACCGTGCCCTATGTGGCAACAACATACAGCGCCCTTGATCAGGCCACCGTTCGCAAGCACGCAGCGTCGGCCGCGCGCGAAGTCGGAACACTCTTCGCCTCTCGCAACGAGGATCATTTCGCGGGCAAGTAGCTATGAGCGCCCATCTGAAATCTCGAAGCTCGGTAGTCACCTTGAGACCTCAGAGCCTACGAAGATTGAGCCGAACCTGGACGCCATCGAGAATGATATCCAGGCCTGCGGAAAAGCCTTCGCTTTGACGGTGCTCGGACCCGGTTTTCTCAAGCTCACTGAACAAGGCCGCGGAAAGCGGATATTTTCCGGATCGCTTGAGCGATTCAGCATATTCGGCCTGATCGGAATCCCATTGCTCTTCGGCGAGGCCTGACTGGGCGCGAGCGGCAATGTCTGCGACTTCCAATCGGCAGGCGGTGTCACCCAGGATAACCCTTGAGGTTCCACAACGGGTGCAGATTGCTAGCGGGCGGGGTAAGGGCGCAATGGTCACCAGTTGAGGCGAATGCCGACGGTACCTGCGGTTGCGGTCTGGCGACTGCGGCCGCCGTCGAGCGACCAACGGTAGGAGCCTTGTCCGTAGATGCTCACGTTCTGGTTGACCCGTGCGGTTACACCGCCGCCGACCTCGAGCGCGGTATCGCCGAAGCGGGTCTTGATGGTGGGGGCCGAAGATCGCGCTATCATTGCCGGAGAAGGCGTGCCAGAGATTGATCCGCGCATAAGGCTGCCAGAGCCTCCCTGCGCGTCCTGATCGGTATGAAAATCTTATAGTTGAACGTCAAGCTACACCTGAGCGCCGTGCGAGAATGACGCTGCTCGGACACCGGTTTCATGCGTCTCGCCTTCGACGGCCAGCAGCAGTCGACCGAGGGGCCTTTGGGGAAATCTAGACCACCGTCGACTACATCGGCGATAGGATCGATCGTGGAACCAAGCGTTGTGAACGATCATCGTTTCATCGATCCGACGGCAACCATTGTGACAATAGATGCGAGGTTAGTTTCAGACTAACCCGCAAGGCGGATATCGTCACTTCTGACTCTGTTTCTGCCCCCCGTCTTTGCCCTGTAAAGGGCTTGATCTGCCCGCTCCAAAAGTGTGCCGAAGCTTTCTCCGTGACCCGCGGAATACGCTACGCCAACGCTGACCGTCACTGCGATCCGCCCTTTGATCGACACTACCGCTTTTTCCTCGATCTTCATTCGAATGCTCTCTGCAAATTCCATAGCCATCCGCCGGTCGACGTTGTGAAGGATGGCGCAAAACTCTTCCCCGCCCACCCGAGCGGCGACGTCTGAAATGCGGATTCTTGTGGAGAGGATCTCTGCAAAATGACAGAGGACGAGGTCCCCCGCGGCATGGCCATAGGTGTCGTTGACCGATTTGAAATGGTCCAGATCGAATAGGACGGCGGCGGTGCGGGGACGAGCCGCGGATGAGTAGCGATCTGTCAGCGCCCGTCGATTGAGAAGGTTGGTCAGCGGGTCTGTCAACGCTTCCATCCGATGAAAGCGAGAGATCCTCGCCTGGTTGACGGCGAGTGACAGAGCGCCAATACCCGTCAGACCGATGATGACCACGATGGAGTTGATACCTTCAGCCCAATTTGTGGGGAGTTCCGTCAGGATCCATTTGCGCTCAAGCGCAATCACGAGGCTGCAAAGGGCAAACGATATTGCGGTAATGGCGTAAAGGACAGCGGTCGCAACCATAGCAACCGGAGATTCGGGACGACCGCCCCAGTACTGCCACCCTGTCAGCACGAGCAGGAGCGCAATCCCAAGATTGGCGGTTATTGTGCCTATGCCGGAAAATCCCAGCGCAAAGGCACCGGTCGTTGAGAGAACTCCCAATCCCGTGGCGGCCCATACCGCGCCCCAGTGCGTCATGCCGACACGAAATTGCATCGAACCTGCGTAGATGAACCCGAAGCCCACAAGAAGCGCAGTGAAAGACCCAGCCTGGAGCGCCGGATCATAGTAGCGGCCTATCGCACTGAGCAGCATAATGCCCACGACGATGAAACCAAGGCCAACAGACCAGTTGAATAGAAAGCTATCGCGACGCGACCCGATCCAGGCCCCAAACAGTGTCACACAAAGCGCGCCGCTAGAGATGCCAATAGCAAGCAAAAAGGTAACCTGATCGAAAAACATGAGCTTTCAACGCCTCCAACCAGCCAGTTTACTTCCTACGCCCTGGAAGCTGGTTGAACCCGCCTCATCAGACTGAGCAGAATGTAGGAGCCAGTATGAAGTTTCGGTGACAAGGTCTTTCCGATTGATCGGAGACGAATGCTGAACTCCAACGGGTCAACCACGACCAGGAAAACGGAGGGCTGCTTCTTCGAGACGTTAAATCAGCTTGGCCATGGACAAGAAGATAAGTGTGGCACGCACTACATGATCAAGGTGTCTGATGCCTCATCCAATCGTCTCATTTTCATACGCTTGGTGTCTCAGGTCATTTGTTCGTCAGGCCCGACGCCCTTCTTCCTAATTCCAGGAAGTGCGCTTGAAGTTCGGGCGCTGGCTGGCGAGATGGCCTCTCCCGCCGCGCTTCACGGGGTGTCAGACCAAAACGTGTCCGAAAACGACGCAAAAAGTGGGTACCGTTCGAAAAACCAAACGCAAAAGCGATCTCCGTAATAGATCGAGCGGTGACATCGGCTCGCGTCAACTCGAGGAAGGCCGCGTCCAGCCGCCGGTCCCGGATCACGCTTGAGATGCCGCCATCCTCTGCAAACGCTCGATAGAGATGGGCACGGGAGACATTGAAGTGCCGAAGAACGAGGTCTGGACTGAGGTCGGGATTTTTGATGTTGTGGTCAATGAAGTCCAAAGCCCGTTGGCGCAAGGCTACACTCAAAGGTCGGAGGTCTCCGGCACCATCGGCTTGCTCCCCTCGCAGCGCCGCAGCGAGTATTGTTACCAGCGCTTCCTGCACCGCAGCCGCTTCATCATCCGACAGTTGCCCCCCAAGATCATTTAAACCCTCAAGATAAGCCGCGAGTAGCTTCGTCATCGGCAGATGGGCTTTGAGTATCACGCCATGCAGGTTTGCGTTGGCTGTTGCCTTTGCGAGGGTTCGCCGAGGAATGAGGGTTGAGAACATTCCACCGGCGGCCACATCTGTTTGAAGGACCTGCGCCAGATCCAGGACACAAATATCCCCAGGTTGGGCTTTGACGCTGGTGCCGGCGAAGTCACCGGACATATCCGCTGCAACAACCGCAATAAGATACTGATCAAGGCCGCTCCATGCGATGATGCGTCGATCGCGATTGTATCGCTGTGCGTTGAATGCGACGGAAACGAACTGGAGCCCCGCCACCTGCCGTGACCTTATCGTGCCTTCCAGCAGCGGGCTTTCGCTTCCAATCAACGGCGTGGTTTCGTAGAAGGGTCGCGTCACCTCCCGCCAGAAGTCGCTCCTGAGACGATCCTCGACCAGATCGGTCGAAACCAAAACCTCATCGGGGGAGCTCACCTCACGACGATTGGTGTTAATGGACATTAGTCGCCCTTGCCGGTTGAGCCATCACGAATGAGCTTGGCTGTATTGCCTCACCATTCCTTGCTCCCACATCACACGGGCATCAACGTCAAGCTGGAAGAATGCCGCAATGAAAACCTTTGCTTTCGTTATAGGTGTGTCAAGTTCGTCATACGCCAGCTTGACAGCGGCATCGTGCGGAGAATCGGCGAGGATGGGCGTTCGCAGTTCTGAACTGAAGTGGCGCACCCGACAGGATTCGAACCTGTGACCCCTGCCTTCGGAGGGCAGTACTCTATCCAGCTGAGCTACGGGTGCTTCCGGGATCGCGAGATCCAGAAACGAACCAGCCCGTTGGAGCCGGTCACCGGCTTCATAGACGAAGCCGTGCCCTGCTTCAATGCAGAAATGGGGGAGGCAGCCCTTTCGGACAAAGCATCTCCGCCCGGAGCATCTTTCTATTGAACAGCCGCGTTTTGTTTGATCCGCGAAGACGGTCGCACGACGCGCGCAGGTTCAGACACCGCTTTTCGCCCAAGATGGACGTTATGAATATCCGCCACAAGGGAACGGATCGAATCCTGCATTTGCGAAGGCAGGGCCGAGAACTGCTTCCACATCTTCCAGTCAGAAGGTTCGAGCAACCCGCCGCCACCCTTGCCGCCGCTGGCGGCATTGCCGCCCTTGCGCACGCGGGTGGCGATGTTCGAGCTGCGGGCATGTTCGGAGAAGAAATAGTCGATCGGGACGCTGAGATATGCGGCGCAGCGCTGCAGCATCGCCGGCGAGATGCGGTTGCGGCCGCGTTCGTATTTCTGCAGCTGCTGGTAAGAAACGCCGATATGGGTGGCCAATTCCATCTGGGTGACGTTGCGGAGCTGGCGCAGGCCCAGCAATCGCGCTGCGATGGCGTCGGTTTCCGTGTGGTGCATGGCGTTCGTCATTCCCCCTCTCATCATCAAACTCTCGCGGCGTGCCGTGAACTTCAAGGGCAGTGCAGCGGTTTCCGTCATCGGCTCAGCGTCAGGTAGAGTTTCGGCAAAAGGTCGGTCAGCCGCTCCACCGCCGCGATGGTGATGGCGTTGCGCTGGCCAAAGATGCGGCCGAGATAGGAGTCTGCGTTCGAATCCAGGCCGACACAGAACGTGTCGATGCCGAAACGATTGAGGTGGTGCACCGCCTTGCGGGCATCCTCGACCAGATACTGGCGATCCTCGACATCGATGTCTGACGGCTCGCCGTCGGTGACGACCAGCAGCAGGCGACGATAGCTGCGTTCGCGGGCAAGGTCGGCGCCGGCATGGCGCATGGCGGCACCGATACGGGTGGAGAGCCCGCTTTCCAGCCCATCGAGGCGCGCGTCGACAAGATCGTCATAGGCGCGGTTGAAATCCTTGATGCGGAAGTAACGGACGTCGTCGCGTTTGTCGGAGCAGAAGGCGGCAATGGCGAAGGGATCGCCGAGGCCCGCCATCGCCCGCGCCAGCAGAGCCGCCGACTGACGTTCGACATCGAGCACAGAACGAGTGGAGCCGCGCACCTTCTCGGCCGTCGACTGCGAAATGTCGAGCAGCAGCAGCACCGACAGGTCTCGGCTGCGCCGCTCGTAGCGACCGTGGATACGGTGATCGGCCACCTCGCCGATGCGGCGGGCGACTGTCGCCTCGATGCAGGCATCCATGTCCAGGAACTCGCCATCCGGCTGACGTCGCAGGCGCTCGGCGCGGCTGACACGGGCGGAGCGGATCAGTGCCGCCACCCGCGCGACGAGATCGGCATGCTCTTCGCGCAGCCTGGCGACAGGACCATTCGCGGCGGCTTTCGGCGTGTATTCCTTGACCGAGGTCCATTCCGGCTGCTCGCGCCCGGTGACATGGTCATATTCGGGATAACGGGCGACCAGCACACCGTCATGTGCCTGCTCGATGACCTCGACACGCCCGCCGGTGTCACCCATCTCCGTTTCGGTGCGGTCGGGCGGGCGGCTGTCGTCCTGCTCTTCACGGATGCGTGCAGAAGACAGCACCTGCTCAGCCTCCGACGACTGCTGCTGGTCGTCGTCGCCGAAATCCCACAGGCCCAGATTGTCGTCGCGATAGGGCGGCTGCACGACATAGTTCTTCGGATCGAACTGCACCCGCATCTGGCCGAGGTCGTTGCCGAGCAGGTCGCCGATGCGGCGGCTGACCTGCTGGCCACCCCAGGCGGCCTCGGCCTCGAAGAAGGCGCGGCGCCCTTTCTGCACCCAGGGATCGGGATCGTCATAGGCCGGATCGGCGAGCGCCCGCGCCAGCCGCGCGAACAGGCCGGGCGCGGTGGCCGTCCCGGAGGGTTCGGCCGTGTGGAAAGGCGTGAACAGGCGACGAAGGCCGGGCAGCTCGCACATCGCCAGCTGCTCGACCCTGGCGTCCTCGATCAGCGAAACCAGCGCGATCTGGGCCGGCTTCAACCCGCCGACCGGGAAACGCTCGCGCGAGTATCTGAGATGCGCGCCGATATGGGCGACCGCGGCGCGGTAGAGCTTTTCGCTGTCGCTGCCTGAGAAGCCGGGCCAGGCGGCAGGAAGCCTGACGACGCTGCCGTCGAAACCCGGCCGGCGCCTTGCCTGTTCCGGTGCATTGGCAGGCGTCTCGCGCATCGGCGGCGTCTCGCCCCACAAGGCAGCCAGATAGCGTTTCAGCCTCGCTTCCAGGTCGAGGAAACCGACCTCACCGCTTTCGCGCAGCAGCCAGCGCCGGGCATTGGCATCTTCAAGCGTGAAGAAGCGCAACCTGCGCTCAGCCTCGCCATTGCTCGAACGCAGGCCGATCCTGATCCAGGAGGCCAGCGCTCGGGCGTCGAGGCGCGCGGTGAGGCTGGCGGTCTGGTCGAGCAGCACCGCAGCCGATTCCGGCGCCTGATCGCCGACCTGTTCGACGAGCCGCAGCCATTCCTGCAGGGAAGCAGCATCGGTGTAGCGCTTCGCGGCAGCAATGGCGGCGACCGGCACCAATGCAGCGGCGCGGCGGCCAGCCCTGATCGCCAGGCCGGAAACGATCGCTGCCAGCGCAATCGCTGCCTGCGGCGAAGCCAGCCGCGCCAGTTCAGGGGCATGTTTGAGATAGCTGTCGGTGACGACATCGCCATAGCCGGCACCGGCAAGGCGGCGGCAGACATCGCCCCAGGCATCGTAGAGATCGCCCGGAAAGGCGGAACGGACGTCCGGCAGCATGGTCTTCTGCTCAGCGCTCATCGGGTCAGAGGCAGGCAGCGATCGCGGCGGTCAGCGCGTCACGCATGTCGGCGTCGTCGGTGATCGGCAGCACCAGCGCCACCTCGCAGGCCTGGTCGAGCGCGATACCGCCGGCGACGAGATGGCCTGCATTGATCAGCATGCGTGTCGAGGCGCCTTCTTCCAGACCGTGCCCCTTGAGGTTGCGCGAGCGCTGCGCGATGCGCACCAGCGTTTCGGCGACAGGTCGCTTGACGCCGGCCTCCGAGGCCACGATCTCGGCCTCGATCGCCGCATCCGGATAGGTGAAAGCAATCGCTGCGAACCGCTGCTTGGTCGATTCCTTCAGGTCCTTGAGCACGCTCTGGTAGCCGGGGTTGTAGGAGATGACGAGTTGGAAGTCGGGATGCGCCTTCAAGACCTCGTTCTTCTTTTCGAGCGGCAGGATACGGCGGTCGTCGGTCAGCGAATGGATGACGACGGTGGTGTCCTGCCGCGCCTCGACGATCTCGTCGAGATAACAGATCGCCCCGGAGCGGACGGCGAGCGTCAGTGGGCCGTCATGCCAGACCGTGCCGTCGGCATCGAGCAGGTAGCGCCCGATAAGGTCGGAAGCAGTCATGTCCTCATGGCAGGAAACCGTCACTAGCGGACGCTTCAGCCGCCATGCCATATGCTCGACGAAACGGGTCTTGCCGCAGCCGGTCGGCCCCTTGAGCATGACTGGCATGCGCGCGCTATAGGCGGCCTCGAACAGCGCGACCTCGTGGCCGACGGAGCGGTAGTAGGGTTCCTGGTCGATCCTGAAATCGTCGAGCGCAGGATCGTGAGCCGATTTGGCGCCGCTTGTGCTGTGCATTTCCAACCTCAATGCAATGTCGGTCAATTCCTCTCACCCACGCGCTGCTCGAGCCTTTGGGAGAGCATCAGACGTGCCCACGGCAAAGGCGCCGCAAGCAAAGAGCGGGTAAACGGAAAAATCCCGGCCAAACGTGTCGCGGCCCCTCGCTAGCCGCGACACGCCAGTGGCTGCGCCGTTCAGCGGTGCGCCGCCACCTTGTTCGGGATGCCTTCGATCGGGCTTTCCGGCGTGCCTACCGTCTGGCGGGTCATCGCCTCCACCTTCTCGCGCGTGCCTTCCGGATCGGTGATCCACTGATGGTAGAAGTTGTACGGGCACGCGGCATGGCCGCGGGTGTCGTCACCGGAATTGATCAGGCCGGTGTAACCGCGATGCAGCAGCTTGAAGAGATGGTTCTGCGACTGCATGTTGCGGCGCGCGTCGCGCAGCAGCGACGTCGAGAGCTGGGCATACTGGATGCCGTTCTCCTCGGTGCCGCATTCGCCGAGCGTGCGGCCGTCGAAGCCGATGATCGCCGAATGGCCGAAGTAGGAATAGACGCCGTCGAAACCGGCGGCGTTGGCAACCGCGACATAGACATTGTTGGCCCAGGCCATCGACTTCGAGATCAGGATCTGCTGTTCCTTAGCCGGATACATATAACCCTGGCAGCGAATGATCAGCTCCGCCCCGCGCATCGCGCAATCGCGCCAGATTTCGGGGTAGTTGCCGTCGTCGCAGATGATGAGCGAAATCTTCAGGCCCTTCGGACCGTCGGAGACATAGGTGCAGTCGCCGGGATACCAGCCCTCGATCGGCACCCAGGGCATGATCTTGCGATATTTCTGCACGATCTCGCCCTGGTCGTTCATCAGGATCAGCGTGTTGTAGGGCGCCTTGTTGGGGTGCTCCTCATGGCGCTCGCCGGTCAGCGAGAATACGCCCCAGACACGCGCCTTCTTGCAGGCCTCGGCGAAGATCCTGGTCTCCTCGCCGGGAACGGCGGAGGCGGTCTCGTACATCTCCTTCTGGTCGTACATGATGCCATGCGTGGAATATTCCGGGAAGATCACCAGATCCATGCCGGGCAGGCCACGCTTCATGCCTTCCACCATGTCGGCGATCTTGCGGGCATTGGCGAGCACTTCCTCACGCGTATGCAGCCGCGGCATCTTGTAGTTGACGACGGCAACGCCGACGGTGTCGTTGCTGCTCGAAATATCGCCATGGTACATTTTTCAGTCTCCTCCTGTGGTTGCTGAACGTTTTCTCTAAACGACGAGATGCTTGTGGATGAGATCGTCGCTTAGTTCGTGAATGGCGCCGCCGACGGCGACGCTGCCGCGATTGAGGATCGCGAAATGTTTCGAGGCGCGGCGGGCAAAGGCGATGTTCTGCTCGACCAGCACGATGGTGAGGCCCTGCTTGCGGTTGAGGTCGATCAGCACGTCCTCGATCTGCTCGACAATGTTGGGCTGGATGCCTTCGGTCGGCTCGTCGAGCAGCATCACCTTGGGTTCCGACAGCAGTGCCCGCGCGATCGCCAGCTGCTGCTGCTGGCCGCCGGAGAGGTTGCCGCCGCGGCGGTTGAGGAATTCCTTGAGGATCGGGAACAGGTCTAGCACCCATTCGGCGATGCGCCCGCCGCCACCCTTGGCGGCAAAGGTGCCGACCATGAGGTTCTCGCGCACGGTGAAGCCGGGCAGGATGCCGCGCCCCTGCGGCACATAGCCGAGGCCAGCCAGCGAGCGCTCATGCGTGGGCCTGGCCACCAGTTCCTCACCGTCGAGCTTGATTGAGCCAGAAGTGCGGCTCATCAGGCCGAGCATGGTACGCAGCAGCGTCGTCTTGCCGACGCCGTTGCGGCCGAGCACTGAAAAGAAATCGCCATTCTCGACCTTCATCGACACCGATTGCAGGGCGCGGCTGCGGCCGTAGAAGCCGTCGACATTGGCAAGCTCAAGCATGGCCGATCCCTCCGGAACCGAGATAGGCGTCGCGCACCGCCTGGTTGCCTTCGATGTCGGCGATGCTGCCTTCGGCGAGCAGCCTGCCCTGGTGCATGACCGAGATGGTCTGGGCGATGTCGCGCACGAAGCCCATGTCGTGTTCGACGACGATGAGCGTGTGGCGACCACCAAGCCGGTTGAAGA
The DNA here is from genome assembly GCF_002858745.1 of Mesorhizobium loti. Classification (GTDB taxonomy): domain Bacteria; phylum Pseudomonadota; class Alphaproteobacteria; order Rhizobiales; family Rhizobiaceae; genus Mesorhizobium; species Mesorhizobium loti_F. The sequence continues at coordinate 226,944 of NZ_PJRO01000007.1, forward strand.
GCTGCGCCGTCTTCTTGGTTTCCTGCGCCGTCATGCCGGCGGTGGGCTCGTCCATCAGGATCAGCGACGGGTCCTGCGCAAGGATCAGCGCGATCTCCAGCCACTGGGTCTGTCCATGCGAAAGATGCGCCGCCGGCGTGTCGAGCTCATCTTCGAGGCCGACCATCTCGGCCAGCCGTTCGATGTCGTCGGTGTCGCCGCCCTGGCCGAAGGTCGTCAGGTTGGCCAGCACGCCGGGCTGCTTCGAATGGCCTATATGCAGGTTGTCGCGCACGCTGAGCGCCCGGAACACGCTAGGCACCTGGAATTTGCGGCCGATGCCGGACCGCGCGATGGCGTGTTCGCTCAGCCTATGGATGGGCTTGCCCTTGAAGACGATCGCGCCGCCCGACAGCCGGGTCTTGCCGCAGATCAGGTCGAGCGCCGTGGTCTTGCCGGCGCCGTTCGGGCCGATCAGGCAGCGCAGTTCGCCGGCGCGGACAGTGAGGCACAGGTCCGACACGGCGCGGAAGCCGCTGAAGGACACGCTGGCATTGTCGACAACGAGTTGACTTTCGCTAGCCTGCATTTTCGATGCTCCGTGTGGCCGGGTTCGTCATCGCGTGCTCTCGACCTCGCGGCCATTGGCGACGGGCTCGGTGTGCGGCGCCGGCTTCTTGGGCGGGGTGGGCCGTTGCCGTTCGAAGCGTCGCGCAAGGCTGGCGAAGGCACCGGCGAGGCCTTGCGGCAGGAACAGCACGACCAGCACGAAGAGCAGACCCATGATCAGGGTCCAGGTGTCGAGGAAGGTTTCCGATTCCGACAGCGCGCCCTGCACGCCGGTGACGATGAGGGCGCCGAGCATGGCGCCGAGCAGGCTCTGGCGGCCGCCGACCGCGACCCAGATGACCACCGAAAGCGAGAGCGGCACGCCGAGGAAGGTCGGCGAGGCGAACTCCATGACGATGGTGTAAAGCATACCGGCAAGGCCTGCGATCGCCGCCGAAACCGAGAAGATGAAGATCTTGTAGAGCGCGACGTCGTAGCCGAAGAAGCGGACGCGGTCCTCTTCGTCACGGATCGCCTGCACGATCAGCCCGGCCTTGCTTTTGGTGATGGCCAGCGCCAGGAACAGCGTGACCGTCAGGCAGATCGCGACGAGATAATAGCTCGACGAGCCATAGGCATCGAAGGTGAGGCCGGCGATGTCGAACTGGCCGAGATCGGTGATGCCGTTGAAGCCGCCGGTGAAGGCCTGCTGGTCGATGATGATGAGCTGGACCACCACCATGGCCGCCAGCGTGATGATGGCCGCGTAGACGCCTGTCACCCTGCCCTTGAAGACGAACCAGCCAAGCAAGGCCGCGACGCCGGCCGGCAGCAGGATGCCGGCCAGCACGCCGAACAGCGGCGAATAGAACGGCGTCCAGAACCAGGGCAGTTCGGTGACGTTGTTCCAGACCATGAAGTCGGGAAGACCATCGGCACCGGTGTGCACCGGAACGGTCTTCAGCTTCAGCAGCATCGCCATGCAGTAGGAGCCGATGCCGAAGGTCATCGCCTGGCCGAGGTTGAGGATGCCGCCATAACCCCAAGACAGGCTGAGCGAGACGGCCAGCATGCCGAAGACGAGGTAACGGGCGTATTTGTTGAGCAGGAAGGCGTCCTGCAAGAACACCGGCACCAGCAGGATGGCCACGCATACCGCCGCGTAGAGCGCGACTTCGGTCTTCGTTCTGGCAAGCACTCTGTTGTTTTCCTGTCTGAACATGATCAAGCACGCAGGCGGGCTGTGAACAGGCCCTGCGGCCGGAAGCGGATGAGGACGATGATGGCGAGCAGCACCAGCGCCTTGGCAATCGTGTCATTGGAATAGAAGGCGAGATAACCCGACAGTTCGCCGAGGATGCCGGAGCTGGCCAGCGTGCCCATCAGGCTTTGCGTGCCGCCAAGCACCACCACCATGAAGGCGTCGACCACATAGGTGGTGCCCATTTCGGGCGACACGCTCTTCAGGGGCGACACCAGCGCGCCGGCAAGGCCGGCCATGCCGGCGCCATAGGCAAAGGTCGTGCGGTAGATACGGCCGGCATTAATGCCGAAGGAGGAGGCGACCGCGCGGTTCTGGGTGATGGCGCGCAGCTTCAGGCCGAAATTGGTGTGGCGATAGATGGCCCAGGTCAGCGCGAACAAACCAAGCGCCAGGAACAGGATGAACAGGCGATAGGCTGAGTCCGTCGCGCCGAGGATGTTGACGCTCTGCGAGAGCGATTCCGGCATCTGCACGTAGCGCAGCTCGCCGCCAGCAGTCAGCCGTATCGCCTGCTGCGCCATGACGCCGATGCCCCAGGTCGCCAGGATCGTGTCGAGCGGCCGGTCGTAGAGATGGCGGATGACCAGCGCCTCGATGAGCCAACCGAACAGCGCCAGCAACAGGAAGATCGGCACCAGGCTGGCCAGCAGGCCGAGCCCGAACTGTGTCTGCAGGAACCAGGCCGCATAGGCGCCGAGCATGACGAACTCGCCATGGGCAAGGTTGATGACGCCGGTGACGCCGTAGATGATGGCCAGACCCAGCGCGACCAACAGCAGGATGGAGCCGATGCTCAGGCCCGTCATGATCTGGGAGACGAAGATTTCCATGTCGCCGCTTCTTCCAGGATGGAGAGGCGGTGGCGGGTGTAAGGCCCGCCACCGGGGACTTTTGGACTTGTGCATCGTGCTTCCCGAAAAGCGGTTCGATGCGCGGCCCGATCAGCTCTGCTTGAGGCCTTCGGCCGTGCAGTGCTGGTTGGGGTAGGCCTTGTAGGGTGACGGCTCGAGCCAGTTGGCCGACTGCTTCAGGATCTTGAACTGGCCGTCGGCCTGGCACTGTCCGATCTTCGGCCACAGCCAGCTGTGCAGGTTCTCGGGCTCGACACGGACCTTGCCCTGCGGGGCCACCAGCTCCTGCCCCTTCACCGCCTCTCGGATGGCGTTGGGCGAGATGTCGGAGCCAGCCAGTTTCTCGACCGCCTGCTTGAACAGGTAGATCTGGAAATAGGACGGCTCGGACACGAAGTGGGTGACCTTGTCGCCGCCCCAGCGCTTCTTGTAGGCGTCGACGAATTTGTGGTTCTCGGGCGAGTCCCACACCATGAAATAAGGCGCCGAGGTGAAGTGCCCCGCGGCGGCCTCGCCGCCCATTGCCGCCACTTCGTTTTCGGAGGTGGTGAGGCTCGCCATCGGCATCTTCTCGGGATCGAGGCCGGCGGCGTGGTATTGGCGATGCAGCGCGACGACGGAATCGCCGACCACGGTGGAGAAGATGACGTTCGGCTTTTCAGCCTTCAGCTTGTTGATGACGGACGAGAATTCCGAATGGCCGAGCGGCACGTATTCCTCTGCCACCACTTCGGCGCCGAGCTCGGCCAGCAGTTTCTTGCAGTAGTTGTTCTCTTCCTTCGGATAGATGTAGTTCGAGCCGATCAGATACCAGCGCTTGCCGAATTTCTCGACCAGCCAGGGGATGAAATCGTCCTGCTGCTGGTTGGGAACGGCGCCGGTGTAGATGACGTTCTTGGAGCATTCGCGGCCCTCATAAAGCGTCGGGTACCAGTAGAGATTGTTCTGCTTCTCGAATACCGGCAGCACCGCCTTGCGGCTGGCCGAAGTGTAGGAGCCGAACACCGAAACGCATTTGTCGGACAGCACCAGCTTGCGCGCCTTTTCGGCGAAGGTCGCCGGATCGGAGGCCGGATCCTCGACCACCGGCACGAGCTTCCTGCCGTTGATGCCGCCGGCGGCATTGATCTCCTCGATCGCCATGATGGTCGCCTTGTTGAGCGACTCCTCGATGATGGCGGTGGTGCCGGTGAGCGAGAACAGCACGCCCACCTTGATCTCACCGTCGGCGGCGTAGGCCAGCGACGAATTCTTGCTCCAGATATGCGGAAACCCGACGAGGGACACGGTGCCGAAAGCGGCAGTGGCCTTCAGAAAACTGCGACGATTGCTTTTCACCTTCTTCTCCCCTGAAAACAAAAAAGCCCCGAAGCGAGCTGCCGAAGCAGACCGTTTCGAGGCCGTATTGCCCTGTTGTTTTTCGCGGCAGCGACGCCGCTGCGAGCCATGATGGCTCGCTAGAGTAAGCTCGTACGCAACAAAAAACCCCACGTCCCGCTTCCGCGAAAGTCGTGAGGTTCCGTTACCTGTATTTCGCCGGCAGCGTCGTTGCTGTCGATGGTCGAACGCTAGCCAAGAAGTTCGTAGGAGTCAATGATGGCACTGGCCACCGCGCCGATCGTCACGCGTCGTTCCATCGCCTGGCGCCTGAGATAGTTGTAGGCCTCCTCCTCGCTGACGTTCTTCAACCGCATCAGCAGTGATTTCGCGCGCTCGACGCTGCGCATGGTGCGCAGGCTTTCGTCCAGCTTTTCGATGCGGCCCCTAAGCCTGCGCTCATAAAGGAAATGGCCGCGCGCCAGCGCCAGCGCCGACTGCACCGAACGCGATGTCACCGGATAGTGCAGCACGCCGTGGGCCGCGCAATTGTGGAGCAGGTTGAGATCAAGCAGGCCTGTGCCCGGATCGATGACAACCAGCGCCGAAGCCGGTTCGCCCGGGATCCAGGGCAGGCGCTGCGGCAGGTCGGGCGAAAGCACGCAGAAGACCACGTCATACTGCGCCGGTATCTGCGACGGCATCGGCCATTCGTGATGCACGTCGCAGCGCAGCCGCTGCAGTTCGCGGACCAGCCGCTCGCCGTCATCGTCGCGATCGACGATGACGGCCACCTTGAGGTTCCAGAACGAGCGCGAAGAGGACGGGCCTGAGGGCGCGTCGCGATTGCCGGCATCCTTCTTGGCGCCAGCGCCCTGCCGCTCGCGGGCAAATCTTGCGATGTCGATGGTTTCCTGCATTGTCTGTTCCTCCCCGCCGCCGTCTTACGCGAGCTCGAGATTTTTCTGGCCAAGGCTGCGCCCGTAACCCAGCAGATACGGGTCCGACAGGACGCAGGAAGGCGATTCATAAACGAGGTCGAACTGACCCTGCCGGTTGGCGCGGCCGATGCGCGTCCACAGATCGGCATGACCCCAGAGAGGGTTGATGGCGACATCGCCCTGCGGCGCTTCGAATTCCGATCCCATCACCGACGCGCGAAGGATCTCGGTGTCCATCGAGTTGGTCTGCTCAAGCGTCTTGGCGAAGGCGTTGACCTGGAAATAGGAGGCTTCCAGGCACATGTTAGTCGGCTCATCATCTCCGTAGCGCTTTTTGTAGTCACGCACGAAGGAAGAATTGCGCTCGCTGCCGACACCCTGGAAATAGGGCGCCGCGGTGATGTGGCCCTCGCCGACATCATAACCCATGGCGCGAATCTCGGCCTCCGTCGTGGTCAGGCTGGCAATCGGCATGACCTTGGGATCGAGCCCGAGGTCGGCATAGGCCTGGTAGAGATAGACGGTGCCGTCGCCGACGACGGTGGAGAAGATCACATCGGGTTGCGCACGCTTGACGTCGCGCATCACCGGCAGGAACTCGCCCCGTGAAGCGCCCATGCGCACATAGGACTCACCGACGACCGTGCCGCCGCTGTTGCGGATAAGCTCGCGCATGATGCGGTTGGATTCGCGCGGATAGATGTAGTCGGCGCCGATGAAGTAGAAACGGGTGCCGTAGCGCTCCATCAGGATGCGGCAGAGTTCGACGCTGTTCTGGTTCGGCGTCGCGCCGGTGTAGATGACGTTGGGCGAGAATTCGAAGCCTTCGTAAAGCGTCGGGTACCACAGCAGACCGTTCAGCCGTTCGACCACCGGCAGCACGGCCTTGCGGCTCGACGAGGTGTAGCAGCCGAAGATGGTCGAAACGCCATCCTCGACCATCAGTTTCTTGGCGTAGCGGCCGAAGGCGCTCGCCTCGGAGCCAGGATCGTAGGCGATCGGCTCAAGCGGCCTGCCGTTGATGCCGCCGGCGGCGTTGATTTCTTCGATTGCCGTCAGCGTGCCACGCAGCTGCGTCTCCTCGATCACCGCCATGAAGCCGGTGCGCGAGAAGAGGACGCCGACGCGCCACGGTTCGGAGGTATTGTTTGATCTCGTCAATATACGCTCCCACGATTCCCCAGTGCCGCTTGGTTCTTATTTTTGCTTGATGCACATCGCGATTTTTCGCTTGTTGCGCATCAGGCTCTTGTTCATTCGCATATCGTTCTCGCAAAACCGCTACGCACTTTTGCGCGACATGCTTTAGCTGCGGCCGGCCGCGCAGCTTGAGGCCGGCCGCCTTGCGGGTCAACTGGCCAACAGTTCCTTCAGCTTGCCGTCGAGGAACTTGACGTCGTTCGTGCTGGTTCCCGGTCCGCCCGCGAAATGGCCCCACACCGACTCGTACGGAACGAATTTGGCATTCGGCATGTTGGCCACCTCGAACTCGCTGTCTTCCGGCGGGAAGTAGAGATCGGTGCGGCTGGGCATGACGAAGGCCTTGGCCTTGATGGCCTTGAGCGCCTTCTTGAAATCACCCTTGTAGAGCTCGTTATCGCTGATGTCGCCATTCTGCCAGGTCCACAGCATGGTCAGAAGGTTGTTGGCGTCCTTGGGCAGGAAGAAACCTTCCCAGAAGGCGACCAGGAAATCCTCCAGCGAAGAATAGCCCAGCGTCTTGAGGTCGAGCTCCTGACGGTAGAAAGCCTGCGAGAAACCCCAGCCGGCATAGACGCGGGCCATGGCGCGCAGGCCCTTCTCCGGCTTGTCGTCGTACCAGCCATTGTTCCAGGCGGAGTCGGCGGTCAGTGCCGCCTTGACCCCTTCCAGGAAGACGAAATTGTGGCGCGAGCATTTGGCGGAGCCGCAGAACGGCGCGATGCGCTCGACCATGTCGGGATACATCGCCCCCCAATGGAAGGTCTGCAGCGCCCCCATCGACCAGCCGACAACCAGCTTCAGTTTCTTGATGCCGAACTTCTCGGTCACCAGCTGGTGCTGGGCGCGGACGTTGTCATAGGCCGTCACCTGCGGGAAACGCGACTTGTTGTAGGGCTCCGGCGTGTTGCTGGGCGACGACGACAGCCCGTTGCCGAACATGTTCGGGATGATGATGAAATATTTGGCCGGGTCGAGCGTCATGCCCTTGCCGATCAGCCATTCATTGTCGACGTGCTGGCCGGAATACCAGGTCGGGAAGACGATGACGTTGTCCTTCTTGGCGTTCAGCTTGCCGAAGGTCTTGTAGGCCAGCTTGGCGTCGCGCAGCGTCGCCCCGCGTTGCAGGACGAAATCGCCCAGCGAATAGATCTCATGGTCAGGCATCAGGCAGTTTCCTTTACTTTCGAAAATGGAGGCGAGGCCCGTGACCGGGCCTCGCCTGAAATCACGCGGTTGCCCGCTCCGGCGACGGCCGCAGCGCCAGCGCCGCATAGGCGATGCCGCCGGCAAGGGCCGCGCTGATGGCGGTCGAGAAATGTGGCAGGTAGAATTCGACGACGACGGCCACCGCCGAGCCGATGATCCAGGCGATGAAGGCGCTCGGGCGCCAGTCGCGGTCGATCTCGGCATTCCTGCGGGCAAGATACTGGTCGACCAGGATGATCGCGCCGATCGGCGGCACCAGGATGCCGAGCAGCGACAGCCACTGGATGAAGAAGGCCCAGACGTTGCCTGCCGCAACCGCGATGCCGATGGCGCCGAGAATGACGGCCATGACGCGCATGCGGGTGCCGAAGATGCGCGACCAGCCGGTGGCGGCATTGTAGAGGCAGTGCGCGCAGACCGAGCCCAGGTTGAGATAGAGGAAGACGAAGGCGAGCGCGCTGAGGAACGCCATCTGCTTGCCATTCATGTAGCCGAACATGTTGTCGGCGCCGAACGGGTTGGCATTCGGGACGGCAAGCGCCGCCGTCATGATGCCGCCGACCAGCATGGCGATCAGGTTGGCGAACGGGAACGCGCTGAACGTCGCGATCAGCGAGCTCCTGCCGTCCTTGGCCCAGCGGTTGAAGTCGGCGCTCACCGTGCCGGCATCGATGAAGAGCGCGATGACGACGGTGAGCCCCACACCCATCGACATCGTGGCCGCGCCATTGTTGCCGGGATAGGCAAGGATTGCCTGCCAGCTGGTGGCGGAAGCGGCGTCGAATACCACCCAGCCGCCGAGGATGACGAAGAGCGGAACCGAAACCAGCCCGATCAGGTGCAGGCCATGCACGCCGACAAAGGTGATGCCGATGTAGAGAAGACCGGCGACGATGGTCATCGCCACATAGTTGAGATCATAGGCCGAGCTGATCAGCGCGCCGGTGATGCCGGTCTGCACCGCATACCATCCGAGCAGAAGCGTCGACAGCAGGCCGGAAGCGAAGACATAACCCTTGCGGCCGAACACGATCGAGGCCAGCAGCGCGAAGTTCATGCCACGGTTGGTGCCAAGCAGGCCGAGTGCGCCGACATAGGCGAACATGATGAGATTGCCGATCACCATCGCCCACAGCGCGCTGGTGAAGCCCATGCCGAGCACGAGGATCGAGCCGGTCATGGCACCGGTGATGATCATCGGAAAGCCGATCCAGACCGTCGTCACCGAAAAGGTCGAGCGCCGCGCCGCCATCGGCACGGGCTGATGTTCGTATTCTTCTCCGAGGATATGATCGACGCTATCGAGCGTCTCGATCTCCGTCTTGTTGTTCATGCCACCCTCCCAGGGGTCAAACGCGTTGCGTGTGCGGCTGTCGTCGCGATCGGACGTCCTTGTCCTCACCCGCTTTCCCCGGTGGAAGCGCATTCAGGCCATGGCCCGGAAGGCGCACGGCGAAACCATTGGCGGTTCGCCGGCGCAAGCCCCTTGTCATAGCCGTCCGGCGCCGGTTCCCCATCGGCATCTCGGTCGGTATCGCCAAAACGACAAAGGCCTCCCGATGGCTTCGTTTCCGAAGTCAAAGGGAGGCCTTCTTGCCTTGATCTGATTGGGTGGCCCCGTTGCCACCTGCCTGGTTAACAGGCGAAGGAAACGTTAGACGGGCGTTGAAACCCTGTCAATACGGCGTTTCGGAGTTCAAAACGACGCCCGCAAGCGCACACCGCGCATTGTGCGTAGCCAGCCCCCGTTACAGATGCAGGCGCGCGTGCGCCTGCGCCACCGCCTCATCGAGGGGCTTGAGGCCAGATTTCAGGAGATCCGAAACAAGCGTGGTGAGCGCGACGCCTGCGCCGGCTGGCGTGCCGGCGTCGTAAGGTGGCGCGGGCGCATATTCCAGGATCAGCTGGATGGATTTCGCCCATTCCTCGTCGCGGATGATCGAAGCGATAACCAGGCCGAAATCGAGCCCGGCGGTGACGCCGCCTGCCGTGATGCGGTTGCGGTCGCGCACGACGCGTCCATCCTCGAGGATGGCGCCAAGATGCGGCAGGGCATACCGGGATTGCCAGTGACCGGTGGCACGATAGCCCGCGAGAAGCCCGGCGGCGCCCAGAAGCAGCGAGCCGGTGCAGACGCTGGTGACGAAGCGGGCGGATGCGCCTGTCTTTTCGAGGAAGGTTATCACTTCAGCGTCCTGCATGCAGGCGACCGTGCCTTTCAGCCCGCCCGGGACGAACAGCACGTCGGGTGCTGCATAGGCCTCGACCAGGGTCGCGGTCGGGCGTATGTCGAGGCCGACATCGGTGCGCACCGGATCGCGGTCCTTCCAGACCAGTTGCACATCGCCCATGGTGAGCTTGAAGGCGGTCAGTGCCGGAACGAGATCGAGCAGCACCATGTCGGGATGGACCAGCATGACGAACTTCGGCTTCGGCGCGTTCGGATCGAACTTGATGCCGGCATGTGCGTCCGGCACCTGCAGGGCTGGTGCCGTGAGCGCGGCCAGCGCCAGCATCTGCAACACGTCACGTCTTTGCATGCTCGTCGTCCTTCTTTGGTCGCAGCGTCGTCGCGAGGCGCTTCGCCTTTTTGCGCCGCGCCATTGTGCTCATCACCTCTCCCTCGTCGGGCGAGGGAGAGGTGATTGCCCAGCAAGCCGGAATTGGGGGCCCGGTTGCCGGCGGTATTTGTTGGAGACGTATCTATCCGATCGTGCTATCTGGCAGGATGACAACGAAGCTTCATTTCCTGCCAGAATGATGAAAACCATCCTGTTCCTCGCCTTCGATGGTGTGACCGACCTCGACCTTGTCGGTCCGATCCAGGTGTTCGCGACGGCATCAAGTGCGGCCGAGCAAAGCGGCGGCCAGCCGGTCTACACGATCGTGGTGGCATCGATTGCCGGCGGCATGGTGCGCACGCGCTCGGGCCTGACGATCGGTACGCTGCCGCTTGCCGAAGTCGACATGCGCACCGTCGACACCATCGTCGTGCCGGGTGGCCGCTCAAGCCTGGAGGACGATGCCGAACCGCCGCTTGTCGATTGGCTGGTGCAAAATGCCGGCCGGGCACGCCGCATCTGTTCGGTCTGCGTCGGCGCCTTCCTGCTCGGCGCGGCGGGATTGCTGACCGGGCGCAAGGCAACCACGCACTGGCGTGCAACGGATATCTTGAAGGCGCGTTACCCCTCCACCACCGTTCTGCCGGAGCTGATCTATCAGCAGGACGGACCGGTGTGGACATCGGCCGGCGTCAGCGCCGGCATCGACCTCGCCTTGCATCTGGTCGAACAGGATCATGGCCGCATCCTCGCCATGATGGTGGCAAAGGCGCTGGTGGTGTTCCTGCGCCGGCCAGGCGGCCAGAAGCAGTTCAGTTCCACGCTCGCCTTGCAGGGCAGCGAGGCTTTCTCGCAATTGATCGCCTGGGCAGCGGACAATCTTGCCGAGGATCTGTCGGTCGAGGCGCTGTCTGAGCGCGCCGCAATGAGCCCGCGCAGCTTCGCGCGCAAATTCCACGGCGCCGTAGGCCAGACACCGGCGGCCGCCATGGAAGCGCTGCGGCTGGAAGCCGCCAAGCGCATGCTGGAGGACAGCAGCCAGTCGATGAAAAGCATTGCCGCAAAGAGCGGCTTCGGCGACCAGCAAGGACTGCGCCGCGCCTTCTGGCGCGCGCTCGGCATCACGCCGAGCGAATACCGGGAGCGTTTCTGTTAGGGCACCGTTTCCTTCTGCCCTTGTGGGAGAAGGGAACAGCTAGCCCCCGCTCGAAACCACCAGCTTGAGATGGCTCTGTCCCGCCGGCCTGCGGTTCTTCATGCCGGAAATGGCGTAGCCGTTCCGGCCGGCTTCCTTCGCGCGATAAAGCGCCTCGTCCGCCCTGGCGGTGAGGTCGACGGCGGCGACGTAGATGTCCGGCGTCCACTCGGCGATGCCGACGCTGATGGTGAAGCGTTCCTCGTCTTCCGCCTTGCCGCTGCCTTCGCGCACCGTGGCCACGAGGACTGAAGCGACCTTTTCCGCCTGGCGCGCGGTGGTCTCCGGCAAGAGGATCGCGAATTCGTCACCGCCAAGCCGGAAAACCGTATCGCTGCCGCGGATCATCGCCCTGGCGATCTCGGCGAACTCGCGCAGGATGCGGTCGCCGAAGGCATGGCCCTGGGTGTCGTTGTAGCGCTTGAAGTGATCGATATCGATCAGCATCAGCGAGAAATGACGGCCGGTGCGGCGGGTGCGTTTGTCCTCGGCTTCCAGCAGCGCGAGGAAATGGCGGCGATTGGGTATGCCGGTGAGGTCGTCTGTCTGGGCAAGCTCGGCAAGCTCCTCGCGCAGCCGCCCGATCGACATCACGGTGAAGCCGAAATTCCACACCACGCCCGAGAAGATGACGCACAGCAGCGCATAGGATTCCACCGTGGTGTAGTAGTCCTGGTCGACACGGCCCAACATCAGCCCGACATTCAGAACACTTTCGATGAGATGGCCGAGGATGCCGACGATCATGGCGGTGGCCGCGATCATCGCGCCGAGATCCTGGCGATGCCAGCGCAGCAGATACCAGGCGGCAAGCACCAGCGGCACCGACTGGCCGCCGGCATAGACAAGATTGCGGCCCTGCAGGCTGCCGAACAGGAGCAGCAGCAGGAACAGGCTGCCGGCGGTGATGGCCACGCTCGCCTTCAGGCCGCCGGGCTGGCCGTAGAAGACACGCACGCCGACCCAGAACATGCAAAAGCCGAAGATGACGAAACCGTTGCCGACCACGGCGGGCACATAGCTGCCCTCGTTGCCCTGCAGGGCCAATACGCAGCCGCCGATGGTGGAGAGCACGCAGCCGGCCAGCCACACGCGCGCCGCCGCGAAATTACGATAGCGATAGGCGATGGCGCCCCAGATGACCGCGACGGTCAGCGAGTTGAGCAGGATGACGATGTAAAGCGTCAAGAAGTCGAGTTTCATCACACTGTCCCGGACGAAGCCCTCCTCCTACGGGTCCGCCACTTGCCCAGACGTTAAAATAACCGGTGGGTTTTGCGTCAACTGTTAGAAAAAGCCAACCCTGCCAGCGACGCATGACGATCCGCCGCAGAAACGCTTCAGAGCAATTCCAGGAAAAGTGTGTAACGGTTTTCCGTCCAGAATTGCGTAAAAGCAAAAGAGTTAGAGCGTTTCCGTGAAAAACGGAAACGCTCTAGACGCCACCCGCCGGTTCAGCGGATTGAATTGCATGCGCGTCCGAGCGTGCAGCAACAAGGGCGGCCGCCACGGCTCCTGCCGCCAGGATCCCGCCCAGCCAGGGCAGGCTGTGCAAAGGCAGCCAGGCCAGCACAAGGCCACCCAGCGCAGTGCCGAGGCCGACGCCGACATGCATGGCCGAAAGGTTGAGGCCGACGCCGGCTTCCGCCGTCCGCGGTCCCGTCGCGACAAGGAAACTCTGCACCACCGGCGAGATCATCCAGCTGATCATCGCCCAGGCCATCATCACGACGATGAAAAACCCCGGCGCATCGGCGGCGATCGGTATGGCGAGCAGCGCAACCAGGTAGGCAAGAGGTGTGACGACGATAGCGAAGCGCGGACCGGCCGCATCGGCCAACCAGCCACCACAATAGCCGCCGCACACGCCGGCAACACCGAAGGCGAGGAAGAACAGCGCAACGTTGCCCGGCGCGACGCCGACCACTTCGGTAAGATAAGGTGCCAGATAGGCAAACAGCATGAAATGACCGCCGATCATCAGGATGGAAACGAGCTGCGCGGCGACCAGCGGCAGCGACCGCAGATGCTGCAGATATCCCGATGCCGCCGGGCGGCCGCGCCCTGCCGCAGGCAGCGTGCGCAGGCAAATCGTCAGAACGGCCACGGCAAGCAGGGCAAGCGCGATAAAGACGGCACGCCAGCCGAAGCGGTCACCGATCAGCATTCCGGCCGGCACGCCCAGCACCATGGAGTCGCTGATGCCCATGAAGATGATGCCGATCGCCCGGCCGCGCATGGCAGGGCCAGCCAGTTCCGTCGCCAGCATGGTGGCGACAAGACAGGCAGCGGCACTTGCTGCGGCCATGCCGATACGGGCCATGAACAAGACGGCATAGCCGGAACTGACCGCGGCAAGCAGATTGCTGGCGATGAACAGCAGCAGCGCCATGCCCAGCAGGGTCTTGCGTTCCAGCTGTGTTGCCAACAACAGCGCCAGCGGAGCGGTGAGCGCGAAGGTGACCGAGAAAACCGCTGTCAGTTGGCCGGCGAGACCGATCGAGATATCAAGGCCCGAGGCAATGCCCGGCAGGATCCCGATGACGATGTTTTCCGCTGTACCGGTGGCGAAGGTGGCCAGGGCGAGGAAGAAGATCCGAAAGTTCACGTGCCCGTTCCGCTGTGCGTTTCGCCGCAACGGAACGCTTCCGATACGGCATGTTGCGTATCGGGTTTCGAGGCTGTGCTTCGGTTATCCCACGAGCCGGTGTCCTAACACGCGCGACGTTGAGGGGAAAGACTGGACCCTATGGCAGGATCCGTGACCATGGCGCCGCCGCTCCAGGCCATTCTCGAGGCCGAGCTCGCTCGCGGCAACAGAATCGTGGAGGTCGGTGGCTGGCCGCCGCATTGCAGCCTGCTGGTCATGCTGGCGCAACACTTCCACACCAACTACCCGCTTGCGGAAGGTGTTGAATTCCGCGAGATCGACGACCCGCATTACTGGAAAGCCGAATACGTTTACGCGGACGAGTGCCTGGCCTGCCGCTTTCAGGGCATCGCGAGCCGCTGACGCTGCTTGTCCGCCCAACCGAACAACCGAGGACCGATGCCCATCCACGAACTCGCAGCACTCGGCGCCGCAACCTGCTGGGCGCTGACCGGCATCATCTCGGCGGGCCCGGCCGGCCATCTCGGCGCGCCGGCGTTCAACCGCCTGCGCCAGATCTTCGTCACCGCCATGCTGGCGCTTTATGTGCTGGCCACCGGCTCATGGCGTGAGCTCGACACAGCCAATGTGCTGCCGCTTCTCGCCTCCGGCTTCATCGGCATCTTCATCGGCGACACGCTGTTGTTCGCCACGCTCAACCGCGTCGGCCCACGCCGTTCCGGTATCCTGTTTGCGCTCAACGCGCCGATCGCCGCGATCCTCGGCTGGCTGCTGCTCGGCGAGACGCTGACACTCAAGGCACTTGCCGGCATGGCGCTGGTGGTTGCCGGTGTGCTGCTGGCCATCCTGTTCGGCAAACGCCGCGCGCAGCTGCATCAATGGGAGACGGTGAAAGGGCCGCTCTGGATCGGCGTGGCGCTCGGGCTGGGCGCCGCGACCGGCCAGGCCATCGGCTCCATCATCGCGCGGCCGGTGATGGAAACCGGCATCGACCCGTTCGTGGCTTCGATGCTCAGGGTCGGCATCGCGGCGGCCTTCCTCACCGTCATGATCCAGTTGCCGATTCCGGCGCTGAAGCCCAAGAACCCGTTGACCTGGCAGGTGGCGGCGCTGACCGCGCTGACCGGCATCCTGGCACTCGGGATCGGCATGACGCTGCTTTTGTTTGCCCTTTCGGGCGGCAAGGTCGGCATCGTCTCGACGCTGTCGGCAACTTCGCCGGTCATCATCCTGCCGCTGCTATGGCTGCGCACCGGCGAACGGCCGGCGGCAGGCGCCTGGACCGGTGCAGCGCTGGTGGTAGCCGGCATGGGACTGATCTTCATGGCGTGAGGCCGGACTTCAGTCTGGAGCGTTTCCGTTTTTTACGGAAACGCGGAAACGTTCTAACTTTTTTGTTACGCAATTCCGGACGGAAAACCGCTACGCACTTTTCCTGGAATTGCTCTAGGCTTGCCCACATGAGTGTTCTGATGTCCGCCTCGGAGGCCCGCGAGATCGAACCAGCGACCGTCAACACGACTGACGAGGTGACAGCCTTCATCGTCGCCAACCTGCCGGTCGCACCCGTCCCGGGCATTCCCGAGATCCGGCTGCATGGCGCGCGTCCGGGCAGTGGCCTGCGCCGCGTCGAACAGCAAAGCAAGCTATCGCCCTACTGGGCCTATCAATGGGCCGGCGGTGCGGCACTTGCCCGCCATCTGCTCGACCATCCCGAAACGGTGCGCGGACGCACCGTGCTCGACCTCGGCACCGGCTCCGGCCTTGTCGCCATCGCCGCCGCCAAGGCCGGCGCCAATAAAGTGACGGCCGTCGACATCGATGCACACGCGATCGTCGCGACACGCCTCAACGCGACCCTGAACGATGTGACGATCGAAACGCTGCTGGCCGACCTGACCGCCGGAGCGCCGCCAGAAGTCGACCTGATTACGGTCGGCGACCTATTCTATGAGCGGCGGCTGGCGAAACGCGTGACAGCCTTCCTCGACGGTTGTCTTGCCGCCGGCATCGACGTTCTGGTCGGCGATCCGGGTCGCGCCCATCTGCCGCGCGAGAAGCTTGCTGCGGTCGCCGAATACCGCGTGATCGACTTTGGCGCAGCCGGCGTCACCACACCAGCAGTTGTCTTTTCAGTCGTGGCGGTGACCAGGTGATCTGCCCCCGGCGGCGGAACAGCCTTCCAAATTGTGCGGTGTCGCGCGCAACGAAAACGCCAATTTTTGCGTGGATTGTCCCAAAAACAGAATTCCATGCTTCGCGTACACAGGAATCTTGCTGCAAGCTGAAATAATCATCCGGTGATTCCTCCCGTACCACCGGTTGTGTTCTTCCTCCCGAGAGGCTTTCAGCCTCTGCTTCGACCGGGACGCCAAGCGTCCCGGTCTTTTTCTGTACAGCAGCACCTATCACGCCGGCTTTATTTGACAGGGTCGACCCAGCCGTTCGGCGGCCCGAATTTGGCCATCGCCTCGGCAGGCCCCCAGCTGCCCGGCTCGTAGATCGCGGGCTGGCTCTTGTCGTCCAGCACGGGGCCGACGATGCGCCACGCGGCTTCCGAAGCATCCTGGCGTGTGAACAGGCGCACATCGCCGTTCATGGCATCGCCGATCAAGCGCTCATACGGCTCCATGTCGCCGGCAGAATCGTCGACAGCCGAGAGTTCCACCTGCTCGCCGACCATTTCGTCGCCTGCCTGCTTGCGGCGGGCGCCGATGCTGATCGAGATTTCCGGCGCAATGCGGAAGCGCAGATAGTTGGTCTCGCTGGGCGCAATTGCATCGAACACATCGAGCGGCGGCCGCTTCAGACGGACCACCACTTCGGTGGCGCGCACCGGCAGGTTCTTGCCGGCGCGGATGAAGAAGGGCACATCCTGCCAGCGCCAGGTGTCGACGAAGAAACGCGCCGCGGCGAAGGTCTCGACTGTGGAGCCCGGCGCCACGCCCGGCTCCTGCAGATAACCAGCAAACTGCCCGCGCACCACATCGTCCTTGGTCAGCGTGCGCACGGCCTTCAGCACCTGCACCTTCTCGTCGATCAGGTCCTCGGCCGAGCGGCCCGAAGGCGGCTCCATCGCCAGGAGCAGCATGATGTTGAGCAGATGATTCTCGATGACGTCGCGGATGCAGCCGACCTCGTCATAGAACTTGCCGCGCCCCTGCACGCCGAAATTCTCGGCCATGGTGATCTGGACGCTCTCGACGTAATTGCGGTTCCAGATCGGCTCCAGGAAGGAGTTGGCGAAGCGGAAATAGAGCAGGTTCTGGATCGCTTCCTTGCCGAGATAGTGGTCGATGCGGAAGATCGAATTCTCGTCGAAGACAATGTGCAGGACCCGGTTCAGCCAGCGCGCCGACTGCAGGTCGCGCCCGAACGGCTTTTCCACCATCAATCTCGCGCCGGCCGCACCCCCCGACTGTTCCAGACCCTGCACCACCGGCTCGAACATCGAAGGCGGCACAGCCAGATAATAGAGCGGGTGACGGAAGCCGTTCAGTTCTTCCTTCAGCTTGTCGAAGGTTTGCTGGTTGCGGTAGTCGCCGCTGACATAACGCAACAGCCCGACAAGCCTGGCGAACACTTTCTCGTCCACCTTGCCGAGTGCGGCCTTGATGCCGTCATGCGCGCGTTCGGCCAGCTTCTCCACTGTCCAGTCGTCATAGGCGATGCCGATGATCGGCTCTTTCAGATGCCCGCGCTCCACCATGGTGTAGAGCGCGGGAAAAATCTTCTTGTGCGCCAAGTCGCCGGTGGCGCCGAACAACACAAGCACGTCCGATCGGGTTTCAGCCGCTGCTGCCATGATCTTTGTCCCCTCAACCCTTCGGCTTTTCGAGATGGCCGCCGAAGGCATAACGCATGGCGGACAAGAGCTTGTCGGCAAAGGCCGACTCGCCCTGCGAGGCGAAGCGGTCGAACAGCGCCGCCGAAAGCACCGGCGCCGGAACGCCGGTATCGATGGCGGCCTTCAGCGTCCAGCGGCCTTCGCCGGAATCCGAAACACGGCCGCCGAACTGCGCCAGCGCCGGATCGGCCTTGAGCGCGCCAGCGGTAAGATCGAGCAGCCAGGAGCCGATCACCGAACCATGCCGCCACACTTCGGTAACCGCCGGTAGATCGATGTCGAACTGATAATATTGCGGCTCGGACAGCGGTGTCGTCTCGGCATCGGCACTGCGCTTGGCCTTGCCGGCACTGGCGGCCTTGAGGATGTTCACGCCCTCGGCATAGGCGGCCATGACGCCATATTCGATACCGTTGTGCACCATCTTGACGAAATGGCCGGCGCCGCTCGGGCCGCAATGCAGATAGCCGAAGGGCGCGGTGCCGGCAGCCTTGTCGGGTGTAGCGCCATTGTCGGCACCCGGCGCCAGCGAGGCGAAGATCGGATCGAGATGCTTCACCGCGGCGTCGGGACCACCGATCATCAGGCAGTAGCCGCGCTCCAGGCCCCAGACACCGCCGCTGGTACCGACATCGACGAATGCCAGGCCTTTTTCGGCATATCTGGCGCCGAGGTCGACCGCATCGCGATAGTTGGAATTGCCGCCGTCGATGATGATGTCGCCCTTGTCCAGAAGGGCCGCGACCTGATCGGCGACCTTGCCGGTGATGGCAGCAGGCAGCATCAGCCAGACCGCGCGCGGCTTGGCCAGTTTGCCGATGAACTCTTCCAGCGAACCGGAGCCGGTCGCCCCTTCCTTGACCAGGGCGTCGACGCTGGCCGGGTTGATATCGTAGACGACGCATTCATGGCCGTCGCGCTGCAGGCGCCTGACCATGTTGGCGCCCATCCTGCCCAGTCCCATCATTCCGATCTGCATGTTTCTTTCCTGCTTGCTGAAATTGGCCTGCCCGATCGCCCTGCCCGTCGACACCAGCCGACGCAACCGAGACGCCGACAATCTCCGATCCGCCGCGATCAAGCCAGAAGAATGTGAAGGCTGTTCAAACGAAGTGCCGAGCAAAAGGCGGTGGCTTTGCTATTCCCGATGCCAGCCGTCGATCCGGCAGCCGCTCAGCAGTTCGGCCTCGTCACGCGGGACATGCCGGACGGTCTCGGCAAAGGTCCAGACATGGCCTTCCGGGTCGCGCGCCCGATAGGTGCGCTCGCCATAGAACTGATCGGCGGGCTCCTGCATGATCTCGGCGCCAGCCGAACGTGCCCGTTCGCAATGCGCGTCGAGACCGCCGGGAAGCTTCAGATACACGCGTTGCGTATTCTTGCCTCCAACCGAAACGGGGCTGGCAATGTCGTCCGCCCATTCATGGTCGACGACGATATAGGCATCGGCAAAGCGCATCTCGGAATGCACCAGCCGTCCCGATGGATCGGTAACCAGCATGCTGCGCCGAAAGCCGAACACACGCTCCAGCCATTCGAGCGCCGCCCATGGATCACGGTAGAAGACGCCGACGCCGAGAGTGGCATGCTGGAAGGGATCGTGCATGGCTTGTAATTCCTTTCGCGGCCCTGTTTGCCGGGGGACGAGACCTCTTTCAAACGAGACACTGGAACGATCATTCCACCAGGAAGTCGATTAGCGCCCGGATTGCGATGGGAAGATTGCGATGGGGCGGATAAAGCAGGGAAAAGGCGCGAGAGCGCCCTGCAACCTTGGGCATCACCGTAACCAGCCTGCCGCGCTCAAGACGATCGCGCACAACAAAATCATATGCTTGGCAAATACCCGCTCCGGCTTCCGCCAGTGAAACCACGCCGAGCACGTCGTCGAATACCTGTATGTCTCCCTCTGGTACCCAGTCGAGATTCTTGCCTTCAACAGAGAATAGCCAAGGTGCAGGTTTGCCTGTGCTCGGCATGATGAACGGCAGACAGGCGTGCCGCACCAGATCATCGATGTCTTGCGGCACGCCCCTGCGCTTCAAATAGCTCGGCGACGCAACCAGTTGCAGCGTTGCATCTTCGAGCTTGCGGCCGATCAGCCCGCTGTCGGGAAGTTCACCGGCTCGGATCGCGATATCATAGCCCTCGGCGACCAGATCGACGTTGCGGTTGGCTATGTTCACCTCGACCTTCACATGCGGATGAGCCACTGCAAAACGCGCCAACTTTTCCGGCAGACGAAAATGTCCGTAGGTGGTGGAAACGCTAAGGCGGACACGCCCGGTCAATGTGCCCTCCCTGCCCCTCATCGCACGTTCGGCGTCGTCAATCAGAGAGAAAGCGGCGCGAGCTTGCTCCAGATAGTCGTGGCCTGCTTCAGTCAGGTTGAGATGCCGTGTCGTGCGTCGAAGGAGCTGGGTGCCAAGCCGAACTTCGAGCCGCGTGATCGCCCGGCTAAGAACCGATGCCGTCGTGGAGAGAGTGATCGCCCCCGATGTAAACGATCCCTGTTCGACAACTGTCACGAAGGCTTCGACGTCGCCCAGGTGATCGAAACGACGCGCCATTCAAACCTCCTGAGAACAGATCTTTTCCATTGAGGCTCGTTTATCGTCATTCAACATAACAATAAATGCTTTGCCGATCAGTCAAGAAAGCTCACACAAACAGGAGACAGCAATGACGAAGGCAAACCCGTCGACCAGCAAACCGGTTCTGTTCGTACTCACGAGCCATGGTGTGAAAGGCGATACCGGCCAGCCGACCGGCTTCTACCTCGGCGAAGTAACTCATCCCCTTGCCGTGATGGATTCAGCGGCTATCCCGGTCGAATTCGCATCGATCCAAGGGGGTGAGCCACCGGTGGACGGCCTTGACCTCGAGGACACCACCAATGCCCGCTATTGGAATGACGAAGATTTCAAACGCGCGATAAAAACCACTGCCAGGCTGGCCGACGTGGATACGTCTCGCTACTCGGCGATTTTCTTTGCCGGAGGACACGGCGCGATATGGGATATGCCGACAAGTGCCGATGTCGCGCGGACGACGCGTGAAATTTTCGAGGCTGGGGGCGTGGTGGCAGCCGTCTGCCACGGTCCAGCGGCACTGGTGAACGTCAAGCTCAGCGACGGCAGCTATCTGGTGGCGGGTCGCAATGTCAGCGCCTTCACAGACTCCGAGGAACGGGCTGTCGGCCTCGACAAGACGGTTCCTTTTCTTCTGGCGACAACGCTCGTTCAGCGCGGCGCCATTCACCACCCGGGACAAGACTGGGCGAAAAAGGTGGTTGTGGACGGTAAGCTCGTTACCGGACAAAACCCGCAATCAGCTGCCGGGGTCGGTGAGGCGCTCCGCGACCTGCTGTCCGCCTGAAGGCTACTTGCCTTCGTAGCTCTCATTCCCTTCCTTGCAGAGGGAAGGGGCGCTCATCCTCTACCGGCCAAAAACGCCGGCAGGTCGGCGACGGAAGCCAGCACGACGTCGGCCAGCGGGGCGAGCGTCTCGCGCGTGCCGGTGCCCGACAGAACACCGATCGCCAGGCCGCAGCCGCCGGCGCGGGCCATGTCGAGATCGTGCCGGTTGTCGCCGACCATGGCGATCTCGGAAGGCTTGAGGCCGGTGAAGTCGCAGAAGGCGATCACCGCGTCCGGCGCGGGCTTCGGGTTGGCGACTGCATCGTAGCCATAGGCAGCGTCGAACAGTTGCGCCATGCCGATGGCAGAAAGCGTACGCTCGCAGCCGGCAGTGGAATCGTTGGTGGCAACGCCCAGCCGGTAGGATTTCGCATGCAGCGCGGCGACCGACTCTGCGATGCCGGGCAGCGGCACGGCGAACGCCGAGCCCTGTTCGATGCAGATCGTATTGAAATGATCCAGCGCCTCACGCTGCCCGGCCGCCGACAATTCAGGGAACCACAGCGCGATGATATCGGCATTGGTGCCGGCGGCAAAGATGGAGTCGGCCTTGAAGCCTTTCGTATCGAAATCATAGCCGACCTTGGCCAGCAACTCGTCTGCTCTGGTGCGATCGCCATTCGCTGCTTCCAGCGCCATGCGATCGGCCACGCCGCCCCAGGTGGCGTGGAAGTCGATCAGTGTTCCGTCCTTGTCGAAAAGGATGCCCTTGATGCCCGCCAAACTCTCTTACTCCCGTTCGTTTAGCCGGTGAATATGTCCTACGAGCCCGGCTGTCGAGGCATCTCTCGTACCGGCATTTTCCTTGCCTTCAACGACAGGCAGCAGGCTGGTGGCGAGTTCCTTGCCGAGTTCGACACCCCATTGGTCGAAGGAATTGATGTCGTAAAGCGTGCCTTCGACGAAGACGCGATGTTCGTAGAGCGCAATCAGCCGCCCGAAAGTGCGCGGGTCGAGCTTGCGGTAGAGGATGGTGAGCGAGGGCCGGTTGCCGGAAAAGACGCGGTGCGGCGCTATTCTGTCGACCTCATCCGGCTTCGTGCCCTTGGCCAGCATCTGCGCACGCGCTTCTTCCAGCGTACGGCCCTTCATCAGCGCTTCCGACTGCGCCACGACGTTGGCGAGCAGCAGGTCGTGGTGATGCTTGAGTTCCGGCTCATGGCCGAGCGCGGCGGCGATGAACTCGACCGGGATGATGTCGGTGCCCTGGTGCAGCAGCTGGAAGAAAGCGTGCTGGCCGTTGGTGCCGGGCTCGCCCCACACCAGCGGACCGGTCGGCGTCACCGCCCTGGCGCTGTCCAGCATGACGCTCTTGCCATTCGATTCCATGTCGAGCTGCTGCAGATAGGCCGGGAGGCGCGACAGGCGCTGGTCATAAGGAATGACGGCGCGGGCCGGATAACCGCAGACGACACGGTGCCAGAAACCGACAAGGCCGAGCAGCACCGGCAGGTTCCTGTTCAACGGCGCGGACTGGAAATGCTCGTCCATCTCATGCGCGCCGGCCAGGAAGGCACGGAAATTCTCTGGCCCAACGGCGATCATCACCGGCAGGCCGATGGCGCCCCAGACCGAATAACGACCGCCGACCCAGTCCCAGAAACCGAAGACGCGATCTTTCTCGATGCCGAACCTGGCAACCAGGTCGAGCGCGGTCGAGACGGCTGCGAAATGCTTGCCGACGGCTTCCTTGCCAAGCCTGGCCTCGACCCATTTGCGCGCCGTCTCGGCATTGGTCATGGTTTCGACGGTGGTGAAGGTCTTGGAGGCGACGATGAACAGCGTCGTCTCCGCCGACAGGCCCTTCAGCGTGTCGTGCATATGGGCGCCGTCGATGTTGGACACGTAATGCGCGCGCGGCCCGTCATGATAGGGCGCAAGCGCCAGTGTCGCCATCACCGGGCCGAGGTCCGAGCCGCCGATGCCGATGTTGACGATGTCGGTGATCTTCTTGCCGGTGTGGCCGACGGCCTTGCCGGAGCGGATGGCATCGGCAAAGGCGCTCATGGCGTCGAGTACCGAGCGGACATCCTTCTGCACGTCCTGGCCATCGATATGCAGGCCCTTGCCGTTGAGATTGCGCAGCGCCGTGTGCAGCACGGCGCGGTCCTCGGTGATGTTGATGTGCTTTCCGGCGAACATCGCCGTACGCCGGCCTTCGAGATCGGCCGCCTTGGACAGGCCTTCGAGCAACTCCATGGTCTTTTGGTCGACCGCGCATTTGGACCAGTCGAGCAGCAGGTCGCCGTCCAGCGCGGAGAAGCGCTTGAAGCGATCCGGATCGGCGGCAAAGGCCTCGCGCATGTTCATCGGGGTTGCCGTGCGATGGGCGCGCAGGGCAGCGAGCTGTTTGTCGAAGGCGGTGCGGTCCACGGCGATCTCCGAAGCTGGGGAAGACGAGCGCAATCTAACAGAGTGAATGCGGCAAGCGACAGGTTTGCAGCGAACTTATCTAGCGGAGTTTCAATCGGTTCAAGACGCGTGATGCGCACATTTTGCGTCCACATGAAACGCGCCCGGGCAAACATCCCACGACACCAACCAATGCGGGAAATTTCTACTTCTCGTTGTTTACCGATGGGAATGAAGGATCACTGGCATAAATCCTAGGGATCAGAAAAATTGATTGGCGCAAACCCTTGGACCAATCATACAGTCCAATGGTCCACAAAACAAAAAAGACTGACCAACGAGGAGCGCCCGAATATGCCACAGCGTAACGACACAGCGATATGGTCGGGCCTGTTCAGGATTTCGGCCGAGTCCGGTCAGACCCTGCAGGCGCAGATCCGTCAGGCGATCGTGGCAGCTATCCTCGACCGTCAGATCGCCGCATCGATGCCGCTTCCCTCGTGCCGCATCCTTGCCGAAAAGCTTGGTGTCGCGCGCGGCACCGTGGTGCTCGCTTTCCAGCAGCTCGTCGACCAGGGCTTCCTGGTGGCGCGCGAACGGCGCGGCCATTTCGTGAACCCGGAGGTTCTGGCGACGCCCGCACGGCCGCAGAAGACACCGGAGCAGGCCAACGAAATCGATTGGAAGAAGCTGCGCCAGATCGCCGCCAGCGATATGCCGCCGCCGGCCAAGCACGACAACTGGATCAAGTCGTCATATCCGTTCGTATATGGCCAGTTCGACCCGGCGCTGTTCCCGACCGCCGAATGGCGCGAGTGCAACCGCATGGCGCTGGCCGTGCTGGAGATCCGCAACTGGGCCTCCGACATGGTCGATCGCGACGACCCGCTGCTGATCGAACAGATCCAGGCACGGCTGTTGCCGCGGCGCGGCATCTTCGCCAATCCGGACGAGATCATCGTGACGCTGGGTGCGCAGAACGCACTCTACATGCTGGCCACGCTCTTGATGACCAAGGGCTCCAAGGTGGCGATGGAAGACCCAGGCTATCCGGACGCCCGCTCGATCTTCCGGCTGGCCGGCGCCGACATCCAGCCAGTTCCGGTCGACCAGTCCGGTATCGTCACCTCGGCCATCTCGGCGGACACCGGTTTCGTGTTCGTGACGCCGAGCCACCAGTGCCCGACCATGGTGCCGCTGTCGCAGGAACGGCGCCAGGACCTTCTGGCGCGCGCCAACCGCAACAACCACATCATCATCGAAGACGGCTACGACAGCCAATTGCTGGACGAAGCACCGCAGCAGGCGCTGAAAAGCATCGATCGCTCCGGCCGCGTCGTCTATGTCGGCTCGATGTCGAAGACGCTCGCGCCCGGCCTGCGCCTCGGCTACATCGTGGCGTCTGCCGGACTGATCGCCGAGCTGCGGGCGCTGCGCCGCTTCATGCTGCGCCATCCGCCGGCCAACAACCAGCGCGCGGTGGCGCTGTTCCTCTCGCTCGGCCATCACGAAGCGCTGGTACGGCGCCTGTCGACGGCCTTCGATGAGCGGCGCAAGCGGCTGGTGAACGCGATCTCGGCGTTCCTGCCGGAATGGCGTGCGACCGATTCAGCCGGTGGTACCTCGCTCTGGCTCGAAGGCCCACGCGGCACCGACTCGCGCGATCTCGCCACGGCAGCGGCCAGCCGCAGCGTGATCATCGAGCCGGGCGACCGCTTCTTCGATCGCACCGACAAGCCGTCGCGCTTCATGCGATTGGGCATTTCGTCCATTGCCTTGCAACATATCGAACCCGGCATCCGTGAGCTCGCCACAGCGGCGGGCCGGCGTCCGGCAGCCGCTTAGCCGCGTCCTCCCAGACGGCTCACCTCCGCCCGGTCCAGCACCGGGCGGTTTCTTTTCAGAGTGACGCGAATGCGGCGGCGGTCCCAGGGCCGCCATATATTAGCCGGCGTACCTATGATGCCGGTCGACCTCGTATTTTGCCGTCGGCGGCAGCCCTGTTGCACCGGCAGCCCAGTGTCAGTGCAGACGCAAGGCAAAGGATATCGGCAGATACGACGGCAGAAGCCACCAGACGCCGACCGTCAGCAGACTGGCCATGGCAAGCATGCCGGCCCATGCCAACAGCCTTCCAAGGCACCCGGCCGTGGACCGGGAGCCAGAACCCCACCCCTGACGCGATTGGGCCAGAGCCAAGCCAGATCCGGCGACTGCAGGCAACGTCGTCGCCCATTGGCGCGATTGCACGCGCACGCGTATAGTCCAGCCAAGGACCATTGGGCCGGTTCCTTTGCGACATGTTCGACAGTGCGGCCGGGACGAAGCGCCGCTTCCTGGCTAGGGCATTTCCGACCTGTGGAAACGCCCCAGCTCTTTGCTTCCACGCAATTCCGGACGCAAAACCGCTACGCACTCTTGCTGGAATTGCTCTAAGGCCTTGGACGCAGGAGCATGCCGCCGATCTTGCCGTCAGGCGTCAGAACAAAGCTCCATTCCACCACGCCATGCTCGAACTGCACGTCGTAGACATCCCAGCCTTCCTGGCTGACACCCCGGAACATCACCTCGGTCAGCGCTCCCAGACGCGCCAGGTCCTTTTCGATCATGTCCTTCTGCTCGCGTGCCGCTGCAGCCAATGCCGGGCTCATCCGCTCGTAGTCGGGTTGCCCGCGCATGTGGTCACCGATGGTTGCACGCAACAGCGCATCGCTGCCGGGCGCCGGCGTCTTGTCGCGAATACGCTTGTCCAGCGCCGCCGTGATCTCGCGGCTGACGTCCTCGCCGATGCGCAGCGCGGGGTGGTCAAGGCCATCCTGGTGCAGCACAAGCCGGTCGACCACTCCGCCGGCGGAACGGATGAAAGTGATCTGGGCGGGAACCACCTTGAGGAAGAAGGAATGGTCGCTCTCTGGAAAGGCTTCCACCTCCGGTTGGCCCGTCACCCTGATGAAGAGGCGGCCGTCGCGATGGACAACGGCCAGACCAGGTCCGTCCTGCAACTGGTAGTGGCCGGCATAGTCGGCGCAGACCGAAGGATCGATCTCGACCGCGGTGCGCGGTCTCGCCTGTTCGTAGCGGCGCCAGGCAATGGCGTCGGATGAAATGTCGGTCATCTGGGTCTCCTTTGCCAGTTTGACGAGGTCGTCGATCGACACGCGGCCACCGCCCGCAAGCTTGCCCTGCAGCGCCTCGACGATAACCAGGCCCTGCTCGGCACGCTCGCGCGTCTCGTGCAACACCGCCTGCTGCATGTGAAGCAGGCGCTCGAGGTCGGTTGCCTTTCCCGCCAGCAGGCCAGCGATAGCCGACAGGCTGAGGCCCAGGCGCTTCAACGCCAGCACCTCGGTAAGGCGGGCGACATCGGCCGTGCCATAGAGCCGCCAGTCCTTATCGGTGCGGCGCGGCGTGATCAGCCCGTAGCGTTCATAAAGCCTGAGCGCGCGCACCGTCAGGCCGATGCGGTTGGCGCATTCGGCGGCGGTGAGCCATTCCGCCTCGGCGACGCGAATGTCTTTTGAAAGGTCGTCCATGGAACCTCCTGAAGCCCGCTGTAGGCTATGACCTTAGGTCCGGCTCAAGCTTTATTTTTGGAGATGGCCGTAATTTGCGTCGGGCGGCAGCGCGGGCTGGCGGATGCCTTAAATCTGGTCCATTGGCCGGGCAGGCTTGGCTCATATGCTGCACCAATGCGATTGGCATAGTTCGCGGAAACAAGGGGAAGAAGCCCGCTGATGGTGGACCAACTGCCACATGCAAAGCTTCAAGACAAAAAGCGGAGGTTTTCCATGTCTATGACGGCGGAAAAGCAGGATTTGCAAGGCAATGGCGGGTCTCGTCGATCAGGCGGGCGCGAGGCGCGACGCGCCATGCGCGCCGCACCATTGGCTGATGACATTAGGCCAGTGAGAGCCGGACTGGAGGGCGGGCGCTACGGCCCATTGGCCCAGAACGACCTCGAACGCATCCATGAGGCGGTGCTGACGCTCCTGGAAACCGTCGGCTTCGCCAACGCCATTCCCTCCTGCATCGAGGCGCTGATCGGGGTCGGCGCCTCTTATAGCGATGACGGCCGCATCCGTTTCCCGCGGGCGCTGGTGCTCGACACGATTCGCAACAAGGCAGCGCGCAATTTCACGCTGCATGGCCAGGATCCGAAGCACGACATGTTGATCCAGGGCAAGCGCGTGCATTACGGCACGGCGGGCGCCGCCGTGCACCTGGTCGATGTCGAGAAGCGCGAATACCGCGAGAGCCTTTTGCAGGACATCTATGATGCCGCCCGCATCGTCGACGGGCTGGACAACATCCATTTCTTCCAGCGGCCGATGGTGCCGCGCGACATCCCCGATCCGCTCGAGATGGATTTCAACACGCTTTACGCCTGCGTGATGGGAACCTCCAAACATGTCGGCACCTCGTTCACCGTGCGCGAGAATGTGAAACCAGCGCTGGAGATGCTCTACGCGATCGCCGGCGGCGAGGAGAATTTCCGCGACCGCCCCTTCGTTTCCAACTCCAACTGTTTCGTCGTGCCGCCGATGAAGTTCGCCGAGGATGCATGCGGCGTGCTGGAAGCCTGTGTCGAAGGCGGCATCCCGATCCTGCTGCTTTCGGCCGGCCAGGCCGGCGCGACCGCCCCGGCAGCGATTGCCGGCGCGGTGGTGCAGGCAGTGGCCGAAGTGCTGGCGGGACTGGTCTATGTCAACGCCATCAAGCCTGGCCATCCCGCCATCTTCGGCACCTGGCCCTTCGTCTCGGACCTGCGCACCGGCGCGATGTCCGGTGGCTCGGCCGAACAGGCGCTTTTGACGTCGGCCTGCGCGCAGATGGCACAGTTCTACGACCTTCCGGGTGGCTCGGCCGCAGGCATGGCCGATTCCAAACTGCCCGACGTCCAGTCCGGCTTCGAAAAGGGCATCACCGACGTGATGGCCGGCCTGTCGGGCCTCAACCTCGTCTACGAATCCGCCGGCATGCACGCTTCCCTGCTCGGCTTCTGCCTGGAAAGCCTGATCATCGACAACGACATGATCGGCCAATGCCTGCGCTGCGTGCGCGGCATCGAGGTCAGCGACGAAGCGTTGTCGATCGACACCATCACCGAAGTCTGCCTCAACGGCCCCGGCCACTATCTCGGCAATGACCAGACGCTGAAGCTGATGCAGACCGAGTATTTCTATCCGGCCATCGGCGACCGCTTCTCGCCGAAGGAATGGAATGAGCGCGGCAAGCCCGACATCCTGCAGCGCGCCATTGCCGAGAAGAAACGCATCCTGGCCGAGCGTTTCCCCAACCACGTGCCGCGTGCCATCGACGACCGCCTGCGCCAGCGCTTCGACGGCATCATCCATTTGCCCCGATCCGGCATGGGTGGGTGAGCGTTTAGCCCTGCGTCCGCGTCCTGACACCCGGCAGGACGCAAAGCATCTCGAACAGCAGATTGGCCGCCACCAGCGCAGTGTTGCCTGATGTGTCATAGGGCGGGCTGACCTCGACGAGGTCGCAGCCGACGATGTTCAGCCCGGCACAACCGCGGATGATCTCGAGCGCCTGGATGGTGGTCAGCCCGCCGATCTCCGGTGTTCCGGTGCCGGGAGCATAGGCCGGGTCGAGACTGTCGATGTCGAAGGAAATATAGACCGGGCCATCGCCGACCTGCTGGCGCACCTCCTGCATCAGCGGCGAAAGCGACTTGTGCCAGCATTCCTCGGCCTGCACGACACGGAAGCCCTGCTGGCGCGGCCAGTCAAAGTCGTCGGCCGCATAACCCGTGCCGCGCAGGCCTATCTGGACGCAGCGGTGTGTATCAAGCACGCCTGCCTCGACCGAGCGGCGGAACGGCGTTCCATGCGCGATCGCCTCGCCGAACATGTGATCATTGATGTCGGCATGCGCGTCGACATGGATCAGCCCGACCGGACCATGCTTCTGGGCAACGGCGCGCAGGATCGGATAGGTCAGCGTGTGGTCGCCGCCCAGCGTCAGCGGTATGCACGAGGCTTCCATGACACCCCCATAGTGCCGGGTGATGATGTCCATGCAGGCCGGCAGATTGAAAGTGTCGATCGGCACGTCGCCGATGTCGGCCACCATCAGGCTGTCGAAGGGCGCGGCGCGTGTCGCCATGTTGTAGGGCCTGACCATGCAGGATTCCGCGCGGATCTGCCGCGGGCCGAAACGGGTGCCGGCGCGGTTCGACGTACCGATGTCGAGCGGCACGCCGACGAAGCACGCATCCAGCCCCTCTGCGCTTTCCTGCGACGGCAGGCGCATCATCGTCGCCGGTCCGCCGAAACGCGGCATCTCATTGCCGCCGAGGGGCTGATTGAATTGTCTGGTCACGATGCGGGGCCTGCTTCTGCTGTTGGTAGGACGAGGGAAACCTCAGGCTCCCGGCATGGTCGAAAGATGCTCGTGGATGGCGAGCCACTGGCCGCTTTCGCCGTCTTTCCTGAAAACGATCGTTTCCCGTTCGTCGCTGGTGACGGCTTCCCCTGAAAACATCGCCCGGGTCCCGACACGATGGGTGAAGATCGCCATATCGCCGAAAATCCTGACGTCCCTGTCGGAGGATCTGCAGTCGAGAACCTTGAACCCGAGCGAGGTTTCCCAGTCCTTCCACAAAACGCGATAGGCCTCGCGGCTGGCCAACCTCTCGGGATGATTGTGAAAGATGAAACTGGCGTCCGGCGCGAAAGCTGCGAAATAGGCTTCTGTATCGTGCCGCCCGAATGCGGCGACCAACACGTCCGCCGCATCGACGACCGCAGTCTGATCCTGATCCATCACTTGTACTCCTTCCGCTAGAGCGTTTCCGTCTTTCACGGAAACGCGGAAACGCTCTAAATTTTGTTTTTACGCAATTCCGGACGGAAAACCGCTACGCACCTTTCCTGGAGTTGCTCTAGGCACTGTTGTGGGGCGCCGATCAGATGATCGGCGCGATCGCCTCGTCCGATACGGGAACAAGGCGTGGGCCATCGGGGCCGTAGACCGCACGCGGCTCCGGGAAAACAAACAACAGCGCCGGATAGACGATCGCGGGCAGGACAAGCGCCACGATCAGCGAGACGTCGACGCCACCGAACAGATTGCCAAGCCAGCCGACGAACTGGCCGGGAATGTTGACCGTCGCCAATGCCAGCAGCGCGCTTGGAATCCAGGCGGTGATGCCGGCAATGTTCCAGCCGTTGCGGAACCAGTAGGCACCGCCCGTCTTGCCCTGGTTAAACACCTGCATGTGCTCGGGAAGATAATAGCCACGCCGCAGGAAGGCGCCGACGATCATCACCGACATCCATGGGGTGGTCATGACGATGATCAACGTCACCAGCGTGGTGATCGAGGAAATCAGGCTGAAGCTGAACCGGCCGACGAAGATCAGCACGATCGAAATGATGCCGATCAGCAATGTCGCCTGCACCCGGCTGAGCGCTGGAAACACGCTGGAGAAGTCGAGCCCCGTGCCGTAGAGCGAGGTGGTTCCGGTCGACATGCCACTGACCAGGGCAAGGCCAAGCAGCGGCAGCAGGAACCATGCCGGCGCGACCGCAATCAACCCACCGGTGTAGTTCGCGTTGGTGATGTAGTCGGGCGCGGTGGCAGCGACCACCGTCGCGGTGATCAGGCCGAACAGGAACGGCAGCAGGGTCAGGACCTGTGCCAGGAAGGCCGCACCCATCAGCTTGAACTTGCTGGTCTGGCGCGGAACGTAGCGGGTCCAGTCGCCGAGAAACGCGCCGAACGAGATCGGGTTCGACAGGACGATCAGCGTCGAGCCGATAAAGGCCGGCCAGAAACCCTCACCGCCTGCGGCCAGTCCGGCGCCGACGAAGCTGTGATCGAACTGCGGCCAGAAGGCGATCAGCCCGATGATCATCAGGCCGGTGACCACCACGACCGCGATCCTGTTGACCACCAGCATCAGCTGGAAGCCGTAGATGCAGACCAGCAGGATCGCCCCGGCAAACAGGCCGTAGGCCAGTCCGTAGAGCCATTCGCTTTCCGCCGCGCCGAACAACCGGTGCAGGGTTCCGACCAGGGCGTCGCCACTGGACCAGACGCTGATCGCGAAGAAGCAGATCGCCGTCAGCAAGGCCAGGAATGAGCCGACAATGCGCCCGACGACGCCGAAATGGGCGCTGGAGGACACGGCATTGTTGGTACCGTTCATGGCGCCGAAGATCGCCATCGGGGCAAGGATCAAGCCGCCGACGACCACGCCGGTCAGGCAGGCGGCGACGCCTTGCCAGAAAGAAAGGCCGAAGATGATCGGAAACGATCCGAGCACCGCCGTTGCCAGCGAGTTCGCGCCGCCCCATTCGATGCGCATGAAGTCGAACACGGTGGCGTGCCGCTCATGATCGGGAATGATGTCGATGCCGTGGGTTTCGATTTTCATCGCGGCAGGCGCCGCGGCCAGCGGCACCGCCGCCTCGTAAGTCGTGTTCATAGTCTCCCCCTGTGTTCTCCTCGACCATATTTGGGAGCCAGCTTGCATTGGATTTCAATCCTGATTTCAGTATGCATTCATAGGCGGAGACCAATGTAATGAGCGGCATCTCCACGGATCTGGACCTGAGGCTGACCCGCATCTTCTTCGCGGTGGTCAACGCCGGCGGGCTTTCGGCCGCGCAGCATGCGCTCAACATGCGCCAGCCGACGATCAGCAGCCATATCGCCGACCTCGAGATGCGGCTTGGCTACCGGCTGTGCGAACGCGGCCGCAAGGGCTTCCGGCTGACGCCGAAAGGCGAGCGCTTCCTGCATGTGGCGCGGCGCTATCTCAACCTGCTCGGCGAGCTGAACATCGAGGCACGCAACATCGATCGCGAACTGGTCGGCATTCTCAATCTCGGTTTGATCGGCAATGCGCCGGTGGCGCAGAACGCCCTGCTCAGCCGGGCGATCTCGCGGTTTCGCCGGCGTGACGAGGCCGTGCAGATCAATGTGACGATCAATTCCCCGGACCTCATCGAAGACCAGTTGGAGAATGGCCAGTTGCATGCGGCGATCGGCTATTTCTGGCGTCGCGTGCCGGTGCTGGAGTACCGGCATCTGTTTTCCGAACGACAGATCGCCTATTGCGGACGCGGTCATGCACTGTTTGCCGGCAGTGGCACCTGCACGATGGAGCAACTGTCAGGGCAAAGCTGGGCATCGCGGCGATATCCGGTGCCAACCGCACCGCAACTGCCACCGAATTCCCGCATCACCGCGTCTGCCGACAACATGGAAGCCAATCTCATTTTGATCTTGTCGGGCGAGCATCTTGGCTACCTGCCCGATCATTTTGCCGAACCGTATTGCCTGGCAGGCGACCTGGCGCCGCTCAATTCCGATACGCTGTCATACGGCGTCGACTTCCACCTCGCGCATCGTCGCGACCACAAGGCTGACCCGGTCGTGAGCGCGTTCATCGAGGATCTCTCGACACAGGTGCAACGGCTGGCGTGATGCCTGCCTTCAGATATTTTCACGGGGTGAGATACGGCACGGCACCGCCATTGCCTCCCCCTGGCTTGCCGTGGAACAGTGCGGCTGCAACATCGGAGCAGCATCATGGCAGCATCCAACCAGGAAAAGCTGGTAAACTTCCTCGACGATCTCGCAGCCGCGATCGGGCCGAAAGCGGTCGGAGATACGCCTTTGGCACGTGGCTGGCAGCGGGTGGCGGACAGCATTCCGCGTGGCGAGATCGAGACTGGCCCGGCACAGCCGGCACGACGGCCCGCCTGTATCCACCTTGCTGCCGGCTATCGCAATCTGGAAAATGCCGGATCGCATCTGAGCAGGCTCGCCGTCTCGTTTCAGGCGATCGAACCGCTGCTCGATTGGACCAGCCGCGAAGAGCGGCGTGATTCCGACGCACTCGCGCAAAACTACGCAGGAGCGACGATCGTCGGCCGCGACGGCGTCATCGCGAGCGAGCATGTCGAGATCGGCGCCTCTATTCTCAGCCCGAACACGGTCTATCCGAACCACCGCCACTCGCCGGAAGAAGTCTATATCGCCTTGTCGGAAGGTCACTGGCGGCAGGATGACGACCCGTGGGTCGAACCCGGCATCGGCGGCCTCATCCACAACCCCGCCAACATCGTCCACGCCATGCGCTCGGGTGACCAGCCGTTGTTCGCGATCTGGTGCCTGCCTTTGCCCTAGGCAAAGTGTCCTTATCTCCTCTTTGTGGGGGAGATAAGAGTTATCACACCACCGCCCCTGCGGCGGCGAGCAAAATCACCACCACCCAGGGCGGCGCCTTGGCGAACACCAGCAGCAGGAAGCCGCCCAGGCCAAGCATGACGTCGAGCGGATCGACGATGGCGCTGGTCAGCACCGGATCGTAGAACGCGGCGGCGAGGATGCCGACCACCGCGGCATTGGTGCCGCGCATCGCCGCCTGCGCCCTGGGCAAGGCGCGCAGTTCGTCCCAGAACGGCAGCGTGCCATAGACAAGCAGGAGGCCAGGCAGAAAGATCGCGACCAGCGCGACAGTGGCGCCAAGCAGGCCGCTGGGCACGATGCCGGAAACCGCGCCGAGATAGGCGGCAAAGGTGAACAGCGGGCCGGGCACGGCCTGCGCTGCGCCATAACCGGCGAGGAAATCCTGCACCGGCACCCAGCCGGGCGCTGCGACCGCGTTCTCCAGCAGCGGCAGCACGACATGGCCGCCGCCGAACACCAGCGCACCGGAACGGTAGAAGGCATCGAAGAAGGCAAGCGCATGGCTGCCTGTCCAGGCAAAGAGCAGCGACGGCAGCACAAGCAGGACCGCAAACAGGACAAGGGCAGCAATACCAGCGCTGCGGCTGACCGGGAAAGCCGGATGCAGCGACGCCTTGCCGGCCTCGTTTTGGCAGAAATACAGCCCGGCAACCGCACCGGCGGCGATGGCGCCGACCTGACCGAGCCAGCCGCCGACGAAACTGGCAAGAAGCAACGCACCGAGCGCGATGGCGATGCGCTGACGGTCGGGCGTCAATGTGCGCGCCATGCCCCACAACGCCTGCGCGACCACGGCCACCGCCACCAGTTTCAGCCCGTGCAGGATGCCCTGGCCGGTCGGATTGTCGAGTGCGGCGGCACCGAAGGCAAAGGCGACCAGCAGCACCGCCGACGGCAGCGTGAATCCGGCCCAGGCAGCAATCCCGCCGGCCAGGCCGCCACCGCGCAGCACGCCGAGCGAAAAGCCGACCTGGCTGGAGGCGGGCCCGGGCAGGAACTGGCACAGCGCAACGAGATCGGCATAACCGGCCTCGTCGATCCATTTCCGGCGCACCACAAAGGCATCGCGAAAATAGCCGAGATGCGCGATCGGTCCGCCGAAGGACGTCAGACCGAGGTGCAGAAAGGCGCGGAACACCTCGGCGATGCGCGATCCCGACACCTCATCATTTTCCCCCGCCACCATGCGCCTCGCCATCCGTCTGCGGCGGCGATCCTAGCGTCTTGCCCGGGAGGGGCAAGGGCACAGGAAGGTGCGCTATGCCTTCTCCCCGTTTACGGGGAGAAGGTGTCACGAAGTGACGGATGAGGGGCGGCGTCAGGCAGACAGAAGCTGGCTCTGCCCCTCACTGTCCTGCCGGACATCTCTCCCCGTAAACGGGGCGAGAGAAGCAGCTTCGACGCAACGCCTTTTCTTCTCCCCTTGAGAGAGAGTCGACAATCCCCGCCCCGCCTGCAAGCAGTGCCAGGCATGATCACTCCAGAACGACAACAGCCTCGACCTCGAAGAGCATGGGGTCGATCGCAAGCTTGGGAACCGGAACCAGGGTCTGCGCCGGCAGCTTCTCGCCGAACATCTCCTTGACGCTCTGGGTGAGCACTCCAAGCTTTGACATGTCGTGATCGACAACGAAGACCGTGAGCTTGGCGACCTGGTCCGGCCTGGCGCCGACCCCGTCGAGGGCTGCCCGCAGGTTTGCATAGGCCTGCCTGACCTGGACAGCGAAGTCGGGCGACAGAGCTCCCTTGCTGTCCTGGCCGCCCTGTCCGGAGATATAGGCCACCCGGGCTCCAGGGGGCGTGATGACCGCCGTGCTGTAGCCATTCGGCGACGGATCGTAGAGGTTCTTTGGATTGACGATGGTCAACTCGAGGTCATTCGCCGTCGCCGCAGTGGAAACTGCCATGGTCATGATGATGAGGCCTCCGATAAGCAGATGGTTGAGTGCACGTGACATGATTTGGCTCCACGGATTGTGAGCAACGGACCTTCGCAGCCGGCGCGATCGAAACCCTGGCCCTGACACCGATGCGACTCGTACGATATACGAGTCATCCTATGGTACGATGTACGAGTCAATCGCGCCGCATCGACATTCCTGACGTTGCCTGCCAAAATCACGGTCCCGACCAGCAGGAAGACAAAGACGAATGGCAGCCAAACGCAGTGGCGCCCAAAGCAAGCGGTCTCACCGGAAAAAGACGGACGCCCCACCGCGCAGCGAACCGCCTCTATCACTGGAGCGCATTGTGGCAACCGCGGTGGAATTGCTGGATGCGCAAGGGGTCGACGGACTGACAATGCGCCAGCTGGCTGATCGCCTCGGCTCGGGCGTGATGAGCCTGTACTGGCATGTCGACAACAAGGAAGGGGTCTTTGACCTGGCACTCGACGCAGTGCTCGAATATCGCGGCCCGCCGCAAATCGTCGAGGCTCAGGACTGGCGCACGGCAATCATCCATATGCTCGAAGACTGGCGCGGCAGCATGCTGCGCCATCCCTGGTCCGCATCGCTGTTGCCGAGCCGGACGCTTGGCCCGAACATCCTTGGCCGGCTGGAGCTGCTCAGCAAAACCTTGTCGGGAGCCGGTGTCACGGACGCGGATATGAACGTCGCGATATGGTCGCTGTGGAACTACGTGATGGGTGCCACCATTACCCGGGCGAGCTTCGACCGTTCGGATGACGACATGGATGCCGCACAGCAGCGCCTTACCAGTCTCAGTGCGCACTACCCGACAATCGAACGCACGCGCCTGTTGCTGGACAACGATTGGGATGGCGTCTTCAGGAATGGCCTGGACTTCCTGCTGGATGGCTTCGCCCCGAGACCGGGAGGTGTTGGCGCACCGCGATAGGCGTCATGCCATCTCAGCAGTTGGGGACATTCCCCGGTCGGTGAAACCACAATCCATCACATCCGGCTCGCTGCAGCCCCCAGAACGCCCAGCAGCGTGATCAGCCCGGCAACATAATTCAACCGCGAGGTGGTGAATGTCGCGACCGCCTGGCGACCGCGCAGAAATCGTGTCGCGTAGAAAAGAACCGCCTGCAGGATCAGGAAAAAGACAATCGGGCCGAAAACCATCGAGCCTAACGCCCCGCCCCAATTGCCGTCCGAAGTCATGATCGCCGCGGATTTCAGGTTCAAAACCACGGCGGGGACGACGACGAGACACGATGACCAGAACTGTGGCATCAGATACAATCTCTCGCAAAGCAGGCAGGCGGGTTCTGCCAAATCCGTAACATTTCCTGGCATGTCCGCAACGCTATGGGCGTCGCAGTGAACATGCCTCAGCTTTCCCCTTGCGGCGCGAGGCCCGCGCGTCCGCGCGGCACGCCGAGACCAGTGTCTGGCGGCTCACCCGCCGCCGGCCGTTCCTCCTCGATCATGTGCATGGTGCGCCATTTACCGAAGCGGTAGTAAGCGACCGCCAATACCAGCGACGCGATCGAACCGGCCGGGAAACTCCACCACAAGGCGTCCTGGCCAAGTGTGTCGCGCAGCGTGTAGGCAAAGCCGGTGCGGATGAAAAGCACCGAGATGACCAGGATGATCAGCGGCGGCATCACCGCGCCGGTGGCGCGAACAGTGGCGAACAGCACGATGGTGACGCCGAACAGGACGAACGACCATGAAGCCATGTTGTTGATGTGCTGGGCGATATCCACCGCGGCGCCGTCGGCGGCAAGGAACAGGCCAAGCACCGGGCGGTCGAAGAAATAAAGCAACAGCACCAGCGTACCGGTGAGCAGGAGGTTGAAGCCAACGCCGGCAGCGGCGATACGGCCGATGCGGTCCCAGCGACGGGCGCCGACATTCTGCGCCGCCATCGACGACACGGCAGCACCGATCGCCAGTGCCGGCATCTGGATATAGGTCCAGAGCTGTGCGGCAATGCCATAGGCGGCAGCCACCTGCGAGCCGTAGCCATTGACCATGCCCATCAGCACAAGCGCCGCCATCGAGATGACGATCATCTGCAGGCCCATCGGAATGCCCTTGGTGACGACGATGCGCAACAGCCTGGGGTCCGGCTTCAGCAAGGCGAGATCGGGCCCGGCCAGCCGCAGCGGGTGCTTGCGCCGGTAAAGCAGGATCAGGATCGCAGCCACGCTCACTGTCTGGCCGATCAGCGTGGCGAGCGCTGAACCGGCGATGCCGAAACCCGGGATAGGGCCGAAGCCGATGATGAGCAGCGGATTGAGCACGATGTCGAGCAGCACGGCGAGCGCCATGAAATAGAACGGCGTGCGGGAATCGCCGGCACCGCGCAGGATCGTCATGACAAAGGACAGCAGGTTGGCTGCCGGCACCGCGGCGAAGATGATGACCAGGTATGCGCGCGCCAGCGGCATCACATCGGCCGGAGTGCCCAGCAGCCCGAGGATCTGGTCCACGAACAGCCAGCCGCCGAGCGCGAAGACGAGCGAGACCAGGAAAAAGAATGTCGCGCTGGTACCGACGATGCGCCGCGCCTCGGCCATATCGCGGGCGCCGACCGACTGCGCCACCAGGATGGTTGCCGCCATGCCGATGCCGAACATGGTGCCGAGCAGGAGGAACAGCACCAGATTGGCGTTGGAGGTCGCCGCCAGCGCGGTTTCGCCAAGGAAGCGGCCGACCCAGACCGAATTGATGGAGCCGTTGAGCGATTGCAGCACGTTGGAGCCGAGCACCGGCAGTGCGAAGACGAGAAGCGTCGAGGCGATCGGCCCGCTGGTGAGGTCGCGCGGGCGGCGGGGTGCTGTCTTGTCGGTCATGGCTGCTCGTTCCTGATTCCGCCGTCCTGGAGACTGTAGCGAAATGCTGCTGTTGTCGAAACGGCAGCCCTATGCCCTGCTTTGTCGGCCTCGTCAATATTACCCGGGTAAAATTAATGATATATGCGCACAACTGGTTCAAGCGAACAGTTTCCCGACCTGACGACGCATGTCAGATCAAGGCCCGGGTCAGCCGACGCTCAAGAAGTTGGTCGGGCATTCATTGAATTTGATTAGAATGCAGTCGCGCTTGGAATCCCATTCTTAAAGACGGCAAGCTAGATAGGAAGGGGGCAAGGGGAACACTCGATCGCGCACAGCTAATGCAGCAAATACAAATACTTGGCTCCAGTCAGAAAGCGGGAACCATGGCACGGTTCCTGTTATTGATGACCTTGCTCGGCCTGGCCAACTACCTTTCGAACTCGCTGTTCCGTATCGAGGGCATGGTTGCCCTGCAGCTCACCTATGCCTTGCTGCTGGCGATCCTGCTTCTGACACCACGCCGGCAATGGCCGGCCTATCTCGTCACCGCGTTTCCGATGCTGATGATCGTCCGGGCTCTGGCGATCGGGTCAGCCTCCGAACTGACCAGCCTCTTTGCGTTGGTGAGCACTATAACGTCGATCTTGACCGCTGCCGTGGGCGCCGCAATCCTGTCGCGCGACCGCGACTGGGTCGAGGGCCGTTCCGACCAGCTTGGCGCCTGGGCAACCGCCGGCTTCGTCACGGTGGTGGCACTGCCGCTCGTCTGCGCCACCGTATTTGCCGCCGTGCGCATTCCGCCGGCCGGATACAGTTCGACTGACTACTGGTTCAATGTGTATTCCAACACCGCACTCGCCTATCTGGTGCTGACGCCGCCGGTGCTGCGGGCGCGCCCACGGCAATGGCGCGAACTCTACCGCAGCGGCAAACTGCCGGAAGCGATTGCCTTGATCGCCGGCTTCGGCGCATTCGCAGCGCTCATCTTCACGCAGTCGTCGGTGTTGCCGCTGTTCCTGATCCTGCCGCCGCTGATCATCATCCTTTTCCGCGTCGGCTTCATAGGGCTCTCTGTTGCCATGGCTCTGCTGGTGCCGATCGCTGTGCTTTTGACCGGCGGCGGACAGGGGCCCTTCTATGCCATAGATCATCCGGGTGTGGTGGGTGGTGTCCAGAATGAGACCGATGTCCTGCACGCACTGATGCTTTGCCGCGTGTTCCTGGTGCTCACTTTCATCATTGTCGTCATGATCGCGGCACTGCTGCACGAGCGCGAACAACTGCAGCGCCTGGCCCAGGCCGATCGTGACATCTACGAAATGGTTGCACGCCAATCCGGTGACATGGCCTTCGTCTGCGATCTCGACGGGCGTATCGTCTTCATTTCACCGGTGGCCGCACAAGTGCTCGGTTTTGGCGAGAGCGCGCTCAGCAACTTCGACTGGCGCAACCACATCCACCCGGACGATCTCGGCACCATTGACGCCGCCCTGCAACGCGTGGG
Organism: Mesorhizobium loti; assembly: GCF_002858745.1. GTDB lineage: Bacteria > Pseudomonadota > Alphaproteobacteria > Rhizobiales > Rhizobiaceae > Mesorhizobium > Mesorhizobium loti_F. The sequence goes on from NZ_PJRO01000007.1 coordinate 266,723, forward strand.
TCGTGGCGAGGAACACGTCGACTATCTTTTCCGGGCCTTCGATGCCGGCGGAGACGAGCTGTGGTTCGAAAACCGTGTGCGCCTGTCGACCGCAACGGCCAAGGACACGCCACGCTTGATCGTCGGCTCCACCCGCGAGGTCACGGCCCGCATCCTGCGCGAACAGCAGCTGGAAAAAATGGCCACCGTCGATGTTCTGACCGGACTGCCCAATCGGCGCCAGCTCAACGAGCAAAGCCGCCTAAAGTGGCGACTGGCCGCGCGGCACAGCGACTTTCTCACGATCCACGTCATCGATATCGACTTCTTCAAGGCCTATAACGACGTCTATGGCCACGCCAAGGGCGACAAGTGCCTGCGCGAGGTGGCTACCGCGATCCGCAAGGTATTGAAGCGGCCGGATGACTTCTGTGCGCGTTACGGCGGCGAAGAGTTCGTCGCGCTGTTGCCCGGCACCGATGCGGCCGGAGCACTGAAGATCGGCGAAGACATTTGCGCGGCGGTGCGTGACCTCAACATACGACACGATACCAGCGAATATGGCATCGTGTCGGTGAGCGTGGGCTGCGCGACCATCCGTCCTGCCTTCGCCGACGATGACGGCTCGCTGTTCGAGGCCGCCGATGCGGCGCTCTACCAGGCGAAACGGCAGGGCCGTAACCGGGTCGTGGCCAGCAACCTGCGAAATCTGATGATCGAAGCGAACATCGTGGCGCTACCCAAGCGCCAGGGCTGACCCACCAAGGCTTATCCGACCCGGTCGAGAAACCGGCGCACTTCGCGGTTGAACTGGACCGGGCGCTGCAGCGGCGCGAAATGCCCCATGCCGGCAAGCACGACAAGTTCGGCGCCTGGAATGCTGAGCGCCAGATAGTCGGCATGGTCCTGCCGGATGAACTCGTCACGCTCGCCAATGACGACGGCGACAGGCACCCTGATGCCCCTCAGCTGGGCCGCACTGTAGTTCGGCTCGGTCGACATCATGCGCCCGACATCCGCGACGAATGACTGGAAGTCATCGGGCGTCGCCGACAGCGCCGCATAGTCCTTGCCGTGGCGGCTGAAACAGCGATCGGTCAGCGGTGTCGACTTGAACTCGAGCGTGCCGCTGGGGTCCATGTTGCAGGCGAAAAAGAAGACGCCTGAAACCCGCTCAGGATGTTTGTCGGCGAGGATCAATGCCGTGCAGGCACCGTCGCTCCAGCCGACGACCGCTGACTTTTCGAGGCCGAGATGATCCATCACGGCCAGCACATCGCCCGCCATCCGCTCATAGCTGAACGGCCCGGCGTCGCGCGTGCTGCGGCCATGGCCACGGCTGTCGATGACGACCACCGTCCTGCCCGCCTGCACAAAGGCCGGAACCTGGTGGCCCCAGTTGCCGGCATTGCCCAAGCCTCCATGCAGCAGGATGACGGCCGGACCGGAACCATAGACGGCATGCCAGATGCGCGCGCCGTCGTTTTCCACGAACCCTTCCGTTGTCGCCTTGGGAAGCGGCGCGGCGCCATGCGCGTCGAAATTCAGCAGCTCGTCATCCGTGAAATGCATCGGTCTCTCCTTATCGTTCAGCATAAAGACGATCGGACGCGACGTTTCCCGACATGCCGGAACAGAAATCGTGGCTGCGATCGCTGAGGACAAGGTCCAGACATGCCAAACAGCAGGTATTTACCTGCATGATATTGACATGCAGGTATTTGCCTGCATATATCATCTCATATGCGAGTGGGAACGATGCGCACCGACAAATCAAGGAGCCACAGGCAACCCGCAGGCAACACCCATAAGGATGGTGAGATGCATAACACTTCGGCAATCGCGATCGTCGCGGGTCTTCTCTGCGCAACGAGCGCAAGCGCACAGTCTTCCAACACGCCAAATAAAATCGAGCCACTGCCGAGCGATCTGGAAATCCAGCTGGCGCTCAGCGCGCTGCCGCCGCACCTCAGGGACCAGGCGACGGTCTATATCCTGAACCCTGCCAAAGGTTTCGAACTGGCCCATAAGGGGACCAACGGCTTCCACGCTTTCGTGGCCCGTACCGGCGATGATTCCTTCAAGGGCGACTGGCCACTCACGAAATACCGGGACGACATCCTCTACCCGATCTCGTTCGACCAGGCAGGCGTCGACGCCCAGATGCGGGTGTTCTTCGATGCGGCCAAAGAGCAGGCGAAAGGCACGCCATCCGCCGAACTCAAGAAGCTGATCCAGGATCGCTACAAGAGCGGCACCTACAAGGCTCCGGAGCGGGCCGGCGTCTCCTACATGCTTTCACCCGTGCTCAGGACCTACACCAGCCCGGAAGAAAACGACAACGTCGCCACCGCCAACTTCCCGCATGTCATGTATTACGCACCGGATGTCTCCAATCACGACATCGGCGGCGGGCAGGTTGGCGGCCCCTATCCGGCGGTCATCCTGCACGGCCATCACGGCTATACGATCCAGCCCATCGGCGTGACCGAGATCGCTGCGCTCACCCGCGAATACGCGCCGATGCTGGAAAGCCTGTGCAGGATCAAGGAATTGTGGTGCCTGCCGAAGCCGAAGGCTCAATAGAAATGGCGGCCGCGCTTCGTGTCTGCGAAACTACGCGCAGCATGCCGGGTGGCAATTTCGAGTGAGGCTGATGGACGCTGACAAGGTTTTCAAGGCGCTGGGCGACCCGACACGGAGGAAACTGCTAGACCTTCTTTACGAGGAGAACGGGCAGACGCTCGCCCAGCTTTGCGAAAACCTGGACATGGCCCGGCAATCGGCCACGCAGCATCTCGGCATCCTGGAAGAGGCCAATCTGGTCAGCACGGTCAAGCGTGGCCGGGAGAAGCTGCATTTCATCAACCCCGTGCCGCTCCATGAAATCTACGAGCGCTGGGTGCGCAAATTCGAACGGCAACGGCTTGAGCTGCTGCACGATCTGAAAAAGGAACTCGAAGGAGAGTGACGATGGCCAAAGAGACGACCAGTTTTGTCTACGTGACGTACATTCTCTCGACACCGGAAAAGGTATTCGAGGCCATAGCCAAACCGGAGGTCACGAGACGCTACTGGGGCCACGAGAACGTCTCCGATTGGAAAGCCGGATCGACATGGGAACATGTCCGCGCCAATGACGAGCGCCCCATCAAGGTCGTCGGCAAGGTCGTCGAGGCATCGCCGCCAACCCGCCTCGTCGTCACCTGGGCTGCTCCTACGCAGGCCGCCGATCCGGCAAGCCATAGCCGGGTGACCTTCGCGATCGAGGAATATGAGAACATGGTGCGGCTGACCGTCACCCACGACGAACTGGAGGCCGGCAGCGATATGGCGAACACCATGAAACAAGGTTGGCCAGCCGTTCTTTCCAGCCTGAAATCCTTCCTGGAAACCGGCCGCGGCCTCGACATTTTCGGCAAGCCGAAAGCGGCCTGAACCCTATACCTCAGAGAAAGCACCCCGATGACCAAGATTTATCGCGGCGGATGCGCCTGCGGCGCGATCCGCTATGAGACGAAACGCGAGCCCATCTTCGAAAACCACTGCCAGTGCCGCGATTGCCAGAAGCAAAGCGGCACCGGGCACGCCTCCTATCTCACCTTTGCCAGCCGAGCCGACATGACGATGGCTGGAGAAACGAACAGCTGGCGTGTGGCGAGCGACAGCGGCAACGAAAAGATCTACGCCTTCTGCCCGACCTGCGGAACGCCGGTCTATCTGTCGTCCGTCGCGATGCCCGATTTCATCGCGGTCTCCGCAGCCAGCCTGGACGACCCTGGCCAGTTCAAGCCGCAGGTGGTCACCTATGTCGCCCGCGGCCATGGATGGGACACGCTGGATCCCGCGTTGCCGACATTCGAAGGGATGCCGCACGGATAACCTAATCGCTCAAACCGGCTAGGAGCGATGCCGCAAGGCCAGGCCGTCGAGAATGACTTCGAGCCCTGACTTGAAGAGCTCGTCCCGAGCGATGTCGACCCTTGTCACTCCCATGGGGGCAACAAGGGTCCGATCGGCAGCGTCGATTTGCACCGCCAAGTTGGCATCGGCCTGCTGTTCGTAAGTCATGCCAAGCGTATAGTTGAACACCGTGACCATACCGACTGTTGCATCGCGCGTCGTGAAACCCTGCGATATGAAGAATTCGATATGGCGGCTGAATTCGGCGAAGTGCCGCGAGCGAGAAAGATTGGCGTTCGAGAGCACTTCGGCACCGTCGCGCACGCTGAACAAAGCGCGCCGGTAGAGCTGCGCAGCCTCTTCCAGCCATACGCGCCAGTTGTCCGGCGTCTCGCCGTCGCCGGTCGTCATGTTGTCGAGCAGACGGCCCGCCATGCCATCGATGATCTCCTGCTTGTTCTTGAAGTGCCAGTAGAGAGCAGGGTTTTTGACCCCCAGCTCATCGGCGATACGACGGATGGTAAGCCCGCTGAAACCATGCGCATCCAGGGTGCGAAAAGCCGCATCGAGCACGCGTTTCTCGTCGAGGGAAGCAGGCTTGCTGCGGGATGCTACTGTCATTTCCCCACTCTATCTTGAAATGACTCCTTAGCAATGCTACATGCCTCCCTTAGCAACGCTAAGGAACGGACGATGACCCTTGCAAAGCCTTTCGCTGTTTCCGCCGATCGCACCCAACTTCATGCCGTCGATGTTGGCCACGGACACCCCATCGTCATAGTCCATGGAGGCATGCAGCAAGCGGCACTGTGGGGCGATGTTGCCGAGCGACTGACACCACGATGGCGCGTTGTCATGCTGGAGCGGCGCCTCTACGGCCGTTCCGGTCAACCGCAATCGCCGCATTCCATGGCGCGCGAGGCCGAGGATATCGTCGCGGTTCTGGATGAAATCGGAGAACCGGCCGTGCTGCTTGGTCATTCTTCCGGCGGCATTGCTGCACTCGAAGCAGCACTCATCCATCCGTTAGCGGGACTGATGCTCTATGAAGCGCCGGTGCCGCTGGGGGACACATGTTTTGGTGAAGGGCTAGCTATTGCCGAAGCCGCAGCGGCGCGTGGGAACATGGACGAAGCGCTTCGCAGCTTCTTCGTCGATATCATCGGCTTCCCAGAACTCTGGATCGAGCACATGCGCGATGGCCCCCAAGGCCAACGCGGGTGGGCGGCGATGACCACGATGTTGCCGGCGCAACTCGAGGATGTTCGTGCCATTCGCGCGCTGCCGCATAGCATCGACCGCTATGCCGCGATCACCGCCAAAACACTACTGATCGAGGGCGAACTAAGTCCGCGGCATTTGTCCGACCGCCTCGCCTTTCTCAAGACGGCTATCGCCGGCGCTGAATCGGTCACCATCGCGGGCCACGGCCACAGCGCCAATCTCGAAGCGCCGGACAGGATAGCACTGATCATGGATCAGTTTGCCGGGCGGATTTTTTGCTCCCCTTAAAGCAATTCCAGCAAAGTGTGCAGCGGTTTCGCGTCCGGAATTGCATAAAAACAGAGCGTTTTCGCTTTTTGCGGGAACGCTCTAATGATTGTCGCGCGGCACGCCTTCAGTGTGGGCGACGTCCTGGTATTTGACAGCCGGCTTCAGCACCATGCCTTCCGAGAACTGGTCGACCATCGAGCGCTGGATTTCCTGCCACGGCGTCTGATGCTTGGGATAATGATAGCCGCCATTGCTGCCGAGCGCGGCGCGACGGCGGGCTAGCTCATCCTCCGGCACCAGCATGTCGGCGGTGCCCTTGCGCAGGTCGATACGCACGCGGTCGCCCTTCCGCAGCAGCGCCAGGCCGCCGCCAACCGCCGCCTCCGGCGAAGCGTTGAGGATCGAAGGCGTGCCGGATGTGCCGGACTGGCGACCATCGCCGATACATGGCAGCGAGTGCACGCCCTTCTTGATGAGATAGGCCGGCGGCTGCATGTTCACCACTTCCGCGCCACCTGGATAACCGACCGGACCGGCGCCGCGCATGAACAGGATGGTATGTTCGTCGATGGCCTCGGCGGGATCATCGATGCGGGCGTGATAGTCTTCCGGCCCGTCGAACACCGCGACCTTGCCTTCGAAGGCTTCAGGGTCGGCCGGGTTGGACAGATAGCGGTCGCGGAACTCCTTGGAAATCACGCTGGTCTTCATGATGGCGCTGTCAAACAGATTGCCCTTGAGGTTGATGAAGCCGGCTTCCTTCTTGAGCGGCTCGGCTACGGCCAAGATCACCTTCGGGTCGAGGTTTTCAGCCTTGCCGCAGTTCTCGCCCATGGTCTTGCCATTGGCGGTGACGGCGCCCGGATGCGGCAGCAGGCCTGCCTTCATCAGTTCGGCAACCACGGCCGGCACGCCGCCGGCATGGTGATAGTCCTCGCCCAGATATTCGCCGGCCGGCTGCAGGTTGACCAGAAGCGGGATCTTGTGGCCGATCGCCTGCCAGTCGTCATTGTCGAGCCTGACGCCGAGATGGCGGGCAATCGCGTTGAGATGGATCGGCGCGTTGGTGGAACCGCCGATGGCGGAGTTGACGACGATGGCGTTCTCGAACGCTTCGCGCGTCATGATGTCGGAGGGCTTCAGGTCCTCGTACACCATGTCGACGATGCGCTTGCCGGTCTCGTAGGAGATCTGGCCGCGCTCGCGATAGGGGGCCGGAATGGCGGCCGAGCCCGGCAGCTGCATGCCGAGCGCTTCGGCAAGGCTGTTCATGGTCGTGGCGGTGCCCATGGTGTTGCAATAACCGACCGACGGTGCCGAGGAAGCCACGATGTCCATGAACTCGTCGTAACCGATCTCGCCGGCCGACAGGCGCTGGCGCGATTCCCACACGATGGTTCCGGAGCCGGTGCGCTTGCCCTTGTGCCAGCCGTTGAGCATCGGCCCGACGGAAAGCGCGATTGCCGGGATGTTGACGGTAGCTGCAGCCATCAGCATCGCAGGCGTGGTCTTGTCGCAACCAATGGTCAGCACCACGCCGTCGAGGGGGTAGCCGTAGAGCACTTCGACCAGCGAGAGATAGGCAAGATTGCGGTCGAGCGAGGCGGTAGGGCGCTTGCCCGTTTCCTGGATCGGATGGCAGGGGAATTCGAACGGAATGCCGCCAGCCGCGACGATGCCTTCGCGCACGCGCTTGGCGAGGTCGAGGTGGTGGCGATTGCAGGGCGAAAGGTCGGAGCCTGTCTGGGCAATGCCGATCAGCGGCTTGCCCGACTGCAGTTCAGCACGGGTGAGGCCATAGTTCAGGTAGCGCTCCAGATAGAGCGCGGTCATGCCCGGATTGTCAGGATTGTCGAACCATTCCTGCGACCGGAACTTCTTCTTATCGCTAGGCGCGCCTGCCATGGCTGTCTCCGCATTTGTCCGACAATTGGATATGTCATCGCGCGCATCCCGGCAAGGCCATGCCCCGGACTTTGGTGCGATGGACAGCATTGATGCACTACGCTACCGCTTTGGCTAGTGGCGGACCGTCCAAATGAGGCGACCGTCTCAACGGGAGGATTGCATGGCCCTGGTGATCGAAGGCGAAGAACGCATCGCAGCCCCGGTTGAGAAGGTGTGGGCAGCGCTCAACGACCCGGCGGTGCTGAAGGAAAGCATTCCCGGCTGCCAGAGCCTGGAGATGAAGTCGCCCACCGATATGGCGGCCACGGTGGTGCTGAAGATCGGGCCGATCAAGGCCACTTTCAACGGCGAGGTGACGCTGAAGAACCTCAAGCCGCCGCATTCCTACACCATCCAGGGTGAAGGCAAGGGCGGCATCGCCGGCTTCGCCAAGGGCGGCGCCGACGTGACGCTTGCCCCGGACGGCGATGGCGCGACACTGCTGAAATACGCTGCCAAGGCCGATGTCGGCGGCAAGATCGCCCAATTGGGCAGCCGCCTCATCACATCGACCTCGAAGAAACTCGCCGGCGAGTTCTTTTCCACCTTCGGTAAGAAAGTGGGCGCTGCAGGCTGAGCCATGACGCGTCCTGGTTTCATCGTGCTGTTGACGGCGTTGCTGCCGGTTCTGCCGACAGCCGCTGCGGAAGACAGCGAGACATTCGCCGAACATGTCTTGCGGCAACTGTCGTGCAAGAGCGATCCCGACCCGACCGCGACGCTGCTCTACCTCAACAAGTACAAGCGCATCCAGCTGAATGCCGGGGACCGCGTCGACAGCCAGACCTGCTGGGCGCTGAAGCCGGCATTTGATATTCGAAGCCTTTCGTTCACGCATGTCTGCGCTTCGGCGGAAGACCCGATATTGGTCGACCTGTTTCCCAAGCTCTATTATCGCGGCCCCGGCACCTCGCCGGGAACGGAACTTGGGTTCGTCACCAAGGCCAGTCTCGAGCAATTGAAAACCTGGGCGGCCAAGGAACTCGGCAACGAAGGCCCCTATCGTGTCGACAACGCGTCGTTCCAGGAGAACGAGCGCGAAGTTTCCTGCAGCAATCTTTCGCGCATGTAGCGGAACCGGCTGGATCTATTCGAAAACGATGCTGGGCCCGGTTTCGGCTGCGCCCTTCCCGGCCTGCAGTTGCGCCCAGGTCCTGGCGGCGATCTCCTTGTAGATCTTCGCCTCTTCGCTGTCCGGCTTGGCTGCGACCACTGGCGAACCGGCATCCGAACTCTCGCGAATACCCATTTCCAGCGGCACCTCGCCAAGGAACGGCACGCCCAGGCGCTCGGCTTCCTTCCGCGCCCCGCCATGGCCGAAGATGTCGTAGCGCTTGCCAGTGTCGGGGGCGATGAAATAACTCATATTCTCGACAATGCCGAGTAACGGCACTTCGACCTTCCTGAACATGCTCAACCCCTTGCGGGCGTCGATCAGGGCAAGGTCCTGCGGCGTGGAGACGATCACTGCGCCGGCCAGCGGCACCTGCTGGGCCATGGTCAACTGGGCATCGCCGGTACCGGGCGGCATATCGACCACCAGCACATCCAGCGGGCCCCATTCGACTTCGCGCAACATCTGGGTGAGTGCCGACATCACCATCGGCCCGCGCCAGATCATCGGTGTTTCCTCGTCGACGAGGAAGCCCATCGACATCACCTTGAGGCCGTAGTTTTCCTTCGGCTTCAACACCTTGCCGTCGACCGTCTCCGGCTTGCCGTGGATGCCGAGCAGCCTTGGCATCGAAGGGCCGTAGATATCGGCGTCGAGAATGCCGACCTTCAGGCCATTGGCCGCGAGACCCAAGGCGATGTTGACGGCGGTGGTCGATTTGCCGACGCCGCCCTTGCCGGAAGCAACCGCGATGATCGCCTCGATGCCGGGAACGCCACGCTTGCCGGAACTCTGTGACGGCGGCGCCTGCCGGGGAGCTGGCGCTTGTGCGGGCCGTGGGGCAGCAGGCGGCGGAACCGGACGAGGCGCTGCCGGGCGCTGCGGCACCGGCGCCTCCATGCCGCCGCTCTTTTTCTCGGCGGTGAGCGCCACCACTGCGCCTGCAATACCCGGAATGGCCTTCACCACACGCTCGGCGGCGGCGCGCAACGGTTCCATCTCCTGGGCGCGGGCAGCCGGTACGGTGATCGAAAAGAACACCTTGGCATCGGCGATGAAGATTTCCGACACCATGCCGAGATCGACGATGTTGCCGGAGAAATCCGGCCCGCTGACCGTCTTCAGGCGATCGATCACGGCTTCTTTGGTCACTGACATGCTGCTGCTTCTTCTGCCTGTTGCCTGCGCCTGAAATAGTGCACTTCCGGCATCAGACCAACAGATAAATCCGCCTGCTCTGTCGGGATAGAGCCAGTTCATCCGTCCTGGGAAAGCACACAATCTGTTCGCCACCAGCTTCCCCCTCTGGCGCAGCCGTCAGCGAACCAACCACAGCAAGGGAGATTGCAGATGCTTTCCAACAACAATGCGGCCGCCAACATCACCGTCCGCGACGTCAAAGCCGCACGCGCCTTCTATCAGGGCATATTGGGGCTCGAAGGTGTCGCACATGGACGACGACCTCGTCGTGCTGAAGAGCGGCGAGACGGTACTTGTCGTCTATCGCTCAGAGTTTGCGGGTACCAACAAGGCAACCTCGGTGACATGGGCCGTCGGCCCGGAGATCGACAACATCGTCAAGGACCTGAGGGAGAAAGGCGTATCGTTCGAGCACTACGACATGCCGGGCACCACGCTGGACGGCGATATCCATGTCGGCCACGGCATGAAAGTCGCCTGGTTCAGGGATCCGGACGGCAATATCCTGAACGTGATCGACCAATAAATAGTTCGTTCGAGCCAGCCGGCACGTAGTCGGCTGGCGCTCCTCGGAGCATCCAGCAAAACACTCCCGCACAGTGGCGATATCTGTCAGCTGACATGTGCGCCCGCGTCGACATCAAACGACACGGGATGCATTATTCATGCTTGGAACAGGCTTTAGATCTCAGAGCGCCAGGAGCCGATCATGACCGTTACCGAGCTTGCTACCGCCTTCACACATCTGCTCAAGCAAAACGACCACAAGGGAGCCGCCGAGAAGTACAATGCCGACAACATTGTGAGCTACGAAGCCATGGAAGGTCCAATGGCGGTCTGCGAAGGCAGGGAGGCCGTCAAACAGAAGAGCGACTGGTGGACGGAAAACCATGAAGTCCATAGCGGTTCAGTCGAGGGGCCCTATGTCAACGGCGATCAATTCGCCCTCCGTTTCACGATGGACGTCACGCCAAAGGCGACCGGCGAGCGTATCAGAATGGACGAGGTCGGCGTCTACACGGTCAAGGACGACAAGATCGTCGAGGAGCGCTTCTACTACTGACGCCGAGACCTAAAGTAACGGTCGTTACACTGCTGGCGCGGCGACGTTTTGCCCGCTAGCTTCCAGCGCATGATCGACAAGCTGGAATTTTTCATAGCCCTCGCCCGCGAAGAGCATTTCGGCCGCGCGGCGGAGATGTGCGGCGTGACACAGCCGACCTTGTCGGCCGGCATCAAACAGCTGGAAGACCAGCTCGGCGTCATGCTGGTGAAGCGCGGCTCGCGGTTCCAGGGCCTGACACCGGAAGGCGAGCAGGTGCTGACCTGGGCGCGGCGTATCGTCGGCGATACCCGCTCGATGAAGGAGGAGATGCGCGCGGCCAAGCACGGTCTTTCCGGCCGTATCCGCATCGCTGCGATTCCGACGGCGCTTGCCATGGTGGCCAGACTGACCACGCCGTTCCGCGAAAAACACCCCGGTGTCACCTTCTCGGTGTTGTCGCGCACCTCGATCGAGGTGCTGTCGCTGCTCGGCAATCTCGATATCGATGCCGGCATCACCTATCTCGACAACGAACCGCTGGGCCGGGTGACCAGCGTGCCGCTGTATGACGAGCGCTATCAGCTGATCACGGCGGCAGGCACCGAATATTCCGATCGCGAACAGGTGACCTGGGAGGAAGTGTCGAGCCTGCCGCTTTGCCTGCTCACGCCCGACATGCAGAACCGCCGCATCATCGACCAGCATCTGGCCGACGCCGGCGTGCAGGTGCGCCCGACGCTGGAAAGCAACTCGATGATCGTGCTGTTCTCGCATATCCGCACCGGCAAGTGGTCGTCGATCATGCCGCTCAACCTTGCGGAAACATTCGGCTTTTCCGAACCGATCCGGGCGATCCCCATCGTCGACCCGGATGCCCGCCATGCCGTCGGCCTGGTGACGGCCCCGCGCGATCCGCAGACGCCACTGGTTCAGGCGCTGCTGGACGAGGCGACGGCGCTGGCAGGCAATCTGCGCCGCGAGGCCGAGGCTAAGGTCCGGTCAAACCCCAATCGATAGAAAATTTTTATCATACGACGAAACAGCTTTATTGATTCCAAGGGTTTGCATCGCGTTTAATAGGCCAATAGCGCCCAATAGGCGCAGTGTCAGGGAGGGCGCTGCATGTCGTTGCAGCCTGCAAGTACCGAGATTGCGGCGCGCACCGCCGCGGTGATCAGCACAATGAAGGACCTCGAAGGTCCGTTGCTGCCGATCCTGCACGGCGTCCAGGAAGAGTTCGGCTACGTGCCGCAGGAAGCGTTGCTGGTGATTGCCGACGCGCTCAACCTCTCCCGCGCCGAAGTTCATGGCGTCGCCACCTTCTACCATGATTATCGCAAGCAGCCGGCAGGCCGGCATGTGCTGAAGCTCTGCCAGGCCGAAGCCTGCCAGTCGATGGGGTCGGATGCGATCGCGGCCAAGGTCAAGCAGGCGCTTGGAATAGGCTTCCACGAGACGGCCAGGGACAATTCTGTTACACTGGAACCGGTCTATTGCCTCGGACTGTGCGCCTGCGCGCCGTCGGCGATGCTGGACGGCCAGGTTATCGGCAGGCTGGACGACGAGGCGATCGATGAGATCGTCGCGGAGGTACGCCGATGAGCCCGACCATCTACATGACTATCTACATTCCGGGCGACTCGGGCGCGCTGGCGCTCGGCGCCGAAAAGGTTGCCAAGGCGACGGCCAAAGAATTGGCCGAGCGCGGCATCGCCGCGAAAATCGTGCGCAATGGTTCGCGCGGCGCCTATTTCCTGGAGCCGATGGTCGAGGTGGAAACGACGGAGGGCCGCCGCGCCTATGGCCCGGTGAAGGCTGCCGACGTGAAGGGCCTGTTCGATGCGGGTTTCCTTACCGGTGGCCAGCACAGGCTCGCGCTCGGCGATCCGGAAGACATCCCGTTCATCGCCAAGCAGACGCGGCTGACCTTCGCCCGCTGCGGCATCACCGACCCCGTGTCGCTGGAGGACTACGAAGCGCATGGCGGCCTCGACGGATTGCGCAAGGCCGTGGCCATGGCGCCCCTCGACATCGTCAAACAGGTGACCGAGTCCGGCCTGCGCGGACGCGGCGGCGCCGGCTTCCCGACCGGTATCAAGTGGAAGACGGTGCTGGATACGACAGCAGACCGCAAATACATCGTCTGCAACGCCGACGAAGGCGACAGCGCCACCTTCGCCGACCGCATGATCATGGAAGGCGATCCGTTCGTGCTGATCGAAGGCATGACGATCGCCGGCATCGCCACCGGCGCCACCAAGGGTTTCGTCTATATCCGCTCGGAATATCCGCATGCTGTAGCGACGATGAACAAGGCGGTTGAAGTCGCCCGCAAGGCCGGCGTGCTGGGCGCCACCGTGCTCGGCTCGCCGAACGCTTTCGACATCGAGATCCGCGTCGGCGCCGGCGCCTATGTCTGCGGCGAGGAAACCTCGCTGCTGAACTCGCTCGAAGGCAAGCGCGGCGTGGTGCGCGCCAAGCCGCCGCTGCCGGCGATCCAGGGCCTGTTCGGCAAGCCGACGGTGATCAACAACGTGATCTCGCTCGCTTCCGTGCCGATCATCATGGACAAGGGCGCGGTGTTCTACAAAGACTTCGGCATGGGCCGCTCGCGCGGCACGATCCCGATCCAGATCGCCGGCAACGTCAAGCATGGCGGCCTGTTCGAGATCGCCTTCGGTCTGTCGCTCGGCGAGATCGTCGACGAGATTGGCGGCGGCACCCGCTCGGGACGGCCGGTGAAGGCCGTGCAGGTGGGCGGACCGCTCGGCGCCTATTTCCCGCGCGAACTGTTCGACACGCCGTTCGACTACGAAGAATTCGCCAAGCGCGACGGCCTGATCGGCCATGCCGGTATCACCGTCTTCGACGATACCGCCGACATGCTGAAACAGGCGCGTTTCGCCATGGAATTCTGCGCCATCGAAAGCTGCGGCAAGTGCACGCCCTGCCGCATCGGTTCGACACGCGGCATGGAGGTCATCGACAGGCTCGCCGCGGGCATCGAACCGGAAAAGAGCCTCGCGCTGGTGACCGACCTCTGCAACACGATGAAGTTCGGATCGCTGTGCGCACTGGGTGGCTTCACGCCCTATCCGGTCATGAGCGCGATCACCCATTTCCCCGAAGATTTCAAGCCAGCGCCGGCGCGCGTGGCTGCGGAATAGGAGCTGGCAGATGAACATCAAGGCCGACTTCCCGACACTCATCCAAGAAACCGACTACGGAACGCCGGAGTCCACGGCGGAAAAGCAGGTCACGCTGACCGTCGACGGTCGCAGCGTCACCGTGCCGGAAGGCACGTCGATCATGCGCGCGGCGATGGAAGGCGGCGTCGAGATCCCGAAGCTCTGCGCCACCGACATGCTGGACTCCTTCGGCTCCTGCCGCATCTGCCTGGTCGAGATCGAAGGCCGCAACGGCACGCCGGCATCCTGCACGACGCCAGTCGGTGAGGGTATGATCGTGCACACGCAGACGGACCGGCTCGATGCCATCCGCCGCGGTGTGATGGAGCTTTACGTCTCCGATCACCCGACCGGCTGGAACGAAAAGGCAGGGACTGGCGCCAGTGAGTTCGACGCGGTGGCCAAATCCGTGGGCCTGGCCGAGAACCGCTACGGTGTCGAGGGCCGCAACCACGTCCATGAAGATGGCGTTGCTCCCGGCCATGGTTCGCTGGCGGTCGACTACATCGCCCGAGACGAATCCAATCCCTATTTCAGCTATGATCCGGCGCAATGCATCGTCTGCTCGCGCTGCGTGCGGGCTTGCGAAGAAGTGCAAGGCACTTTCGCACTGACCATCGAGGGTCGCGGCTTCGAGTCGCGCATGGTCGCCGGCATGCACGAGGACTTCATCACCTCCGAATGCGTCTCCTGCGGCGCCTGCGTACAGGCCTGCCCGACGGATGCGCTGCGCGAAAAGACAGTGCTCGAAAAGGGCATGCCGGAGCGTTCGGCCGTCACCACCTGCGCCTATTGCGGCGTCGGCTGCTCGTTCAAGGCCGAAGTGAAGGATGACGAGGTCATCCGCATGATGCCCTACAAGGACGGCAAGGCGAACCACGGTCATTCCTGCGTCAAGGGCCGCTTCGCCTACGGCTACGCCACGCACAAGGATCGCATCCTGTCGCCGATGATCCGCGAAAAGATCACCGACCCATGGCGGGAAGTGAGCTGGGAAGAGGCGATCGCCTATACGGCAAACGAGTTCCGGCGCATCCAGTATCAATATGGACGCGCCGCCGTCGGCGGCATCACCTCGTCGCGCTGCACGAATGAAGAAACCTACCTCGTGCAGAAGCTGGTGCGTCAGGGCTTCCTCAACAACAATGTCGACACCTGCGCCCGCGTCTGCCATTCGCCGACCGGTTACGGGCTCGGCCAGACCTATGGCACCTCGGCAGGCACGCAGGATTTCGATTCGGTCGAGTTCACCGATGTTGCCGTCATCATCGGCGCCAATCCCGCTTCCGCACATCCGGTGTTCGCTTCGCGGCTGAAGAAGCGGCTGCGCCAGGGCGCCAAGCTGATCGTGCTCGATCCGCGCCGCACCGAGATGGTGAAGTCGGCACATGTCGAGGCCGCCTATCACTTGCCGCTGAAGCCCGGCACCAATGTCGCCGTACTGACGTCCCTCGCCCATGTCATTGTCACCGAAGGCCTGTTCGACGAAGCGTTCATCCGCGAGCGCTGCGACTGGGCGGAATTCCAGGATTGGGCCTCATTCGTCGCCATGCCCGAAAACAGCCCGGAAGCCGTCAGCAAGCTGACCGGCGTCGATCCCGAGCTGGTCCGTGGTGCGGCCCGTCTCTATGCCAAGGGCGGCAATGGCGCGATCTATTACGGTCTCGGCGTCACCGAGCACAGCCAGGGCTCGACCACGGTTATGGCGATCGCCAACCTTGCCATGGCCACCGGCAATATCGGCCGCCCCGGCGTCGGCGTGAACCCGCTGCGCGGCCAGAACAATGTGCAGGGCTCCTGTGATATGGGCTCCTTCCCGCACGAACTGCCGGGCTATCGCCACATCTCCGGCGAGGCCGTGCGCGACATCTATGAAAGCCTGTGGGGCGTGAAGCTGGACGACGAGCCCGGCCTGCGCATCCCGAACATGCTGGATGCCGCCGTCGACGGTTCGTTCAAGGGTATCTACATCCAGGGCGAGGACATCCTGCAGTCCGATCCCGACACCAAACATGTCGCCAGTGGCCTTGCCGCCATGGAATGCGTGGTGGTGCACGATCTCTTCCTCAACGAGACCGCCAATTACGCGCATGTCTTCCTGCCGGGCTCGACCTTCCTGGAGAAGGACGGCACCTTCACCAATGCCGAACGCCGCATCAACATGGTGCGCAAGGTGGTGGAGCCGAAGGCACGTTACGCCGACTGGGAAGCGACGCAGGAGCTTGCTCGCGCCATCGGGCTGGACTGGAACTACACGCATCCGTCGCAGATCATGGACGAGATCGCCAAGACGACGCCGAGCTTCGCCGGCGTCTCCTTCGATCTGCTCGACCGCGTCGGCTCGGTGCAGTGGCCCTGCAATGAAAAGGCGCCGCTCGGCACGCCGATCATGCATGTCGACGGTTTCGTGCGCGGCAAGGGCAAGTTCATCCGCACCGAATATGTGGCGACGGACGAGCGCACCGGGCCACGCTATCCACTGCTTTTGACCACCGGCCGCATCCTCTCGCAATACAATGTCGGCGCGCAGACCAGGCGTACCGAGAATTCCATGTGGCATTCGGAGGATCGTCTGGAGATCCATCCGCACGACGCCGAAAATCGCGGCATCCGCGATGGCGACTGGGTGCGGCTGGCAAGCCGCTCGGGCGAGACGACACTGCGCGCGCTGATCACCGACCGTGTCTCGCCGGGCGTCGTCTACACGACCTTCCACCACCCGGACACGCAGGCCAACGTGATCACCACCGACTTTTCGGACTGGGCGACCAACTGTCCGGAATACAAGGTCACGGCCGTGCAGGTGGCGCCGTCGAACGGACCGACCGAATGGCAGAAGGACTACAACGAGCAGGCTCGCCAGAGCCGGCGCATCAAGAGCCATCTCGAGGCCGCGGAGTGATACCGGCACTAACCTCCCCCTCCCCCTTGAGGGGAGGGAGGCCGCGAAGCGGCCGGGTGCGGCCCGCGCCATGATCCGCCCCGCCACCACGTCGACCACCCGCATTGCCCGCCGCGCCGGCGGGACCAAGGCGGCTGCGCGCATGGTGCCGGAGGAAACCCCGGTCGCGCTTTCCTATGCCGGGACCACCCATGCGGTGATGATGGCCTCGCCTGCCGACTTCGAGGATTTCGCGCTCGGCTTTTCGCTGACGGAAGGCATCATCGGCTCGCCCGACGAGGTCGAAGCGATTGAGGTCCAGGACGTCGAGGCCGGCATCGACATCCAGATCCGGCTGAAGGACAAGGCCAATACGCGGTTCGAAGCGCGGCGCCGGCGGCTGGCGGGTCCGGTCGGCTGCGGGCTGTGCGGCATTGAATCGATCGAGGAAGCGATGCGCTCGGTCGAGGGGGTCGAGGCTTCCCGGCTGACATTGACGGCCGACGATATCACCGGCGCGGTCATGGCGTTGTCGAAACAGCAACCGCTACATGCGGAGACGGGGGCCGTACATGCCGCCGGCTTCTATCTGCCTGGCAAGGGCATCGTCGCTGCCCGCGAAGATGTTGGCCGCCACAATGCGCTCGACAAGCTGGCCGGCGCTCTGGCCAAGGCCGGTGTTGACGGTGCCTCCGGCGCGGTCATCGTTACCTCCCGTGTTTCGGTCGAGATGGTACAAAAGACGGCGGCGATCGGCGCGCCCTTCATCATTGCCGTCTCGGCGCCGACCGCACTTGCCATCCGCACCGCCGAGGCAGCCGGCATGACATTGGTGGCGCTGGTGCGCGGCGACGAATTCGACATCTTCACCCGCCCGGAGCGGGTCAGCAGCGGAGTTTCCCAACATGTCGCATGACGAGGACCATGTCGCCGGCACCAGCGAGAAGCTGGTGCGTATGGCCAACCAGATCGCGACCTTCTTCCACTCCAAGCCGCGGGAAGAAGGCGTGGTGGGGGTGGCCGAGCACATCAACAAGTTCTGGGAGCCGCGCATGCGCCGGCAATTGTTCGAGATGCTGGACGGCGACCCGAAAAACTTCGACGAATTGGTGATCGCCGCCTCGGCCAGGATCCGGCGACCGCTGACGCCGGACCAGGCCGACAAGAACGTCGGCTACATCAGGCAGGCTGAGGGCGCCGTTCCGCACGAATAGGAGCCGCGGCGCCAACGGCACCATAGGTTTATTCAGTCTCTAAAATTTGTCTGCCGTACCGGGCAGGGTTCTGCTATGGTTGACGAGGATATCGTCTGGCCGGGCGGGGCAATTGCGTGAGGCCGATCGAGACCAGATACGCGCGGAGCGGAGATGTGCGGTTCGCCTATCAGGTGGTCGGCCAGGGCTCGTTCGATCTCGTCTTCGTGCCGGGCTTCATTTCCAATCTCGACTTGCATTGGGAGGACGAGGGCTACAGCCGCTTGCTGAAACGGCTGTCCGCCTTTTCGCGGCTGATCCTGTTCGACAAGCGCGGCACCGGGCTTTCCGATCGCGTTGACAGCCATCACCTGCCCAGCCTCGAAGCCCGCATGGACGACGTGCGCGCAGTGATGGACGCCGCAGGCAGCGGTCGAGCGGCGCTGCTCGGCGCCTCCGAGGGCGCGCCGATGGCGATGTTGTTTGCCGCCACCTATCCAGAGCGGACGCGGGCGCTGGTTCTCCATGGCGGCTACGCGCATTTCCACAAATGGGTGATGCCGCCGGAGCGCCTGGAAACTTTCATCGAAACGGCCGAGACCTCATGGGGCACTGGCGCCACCTTGCCCAATTTCGCGCCAGGGCGGCTGGACGACGCGCATTTTATCCAATGGTGGGCACGGTTCGAGAGACTGTCGGCCAGTCCGACCGCCGCTGCGGCTCTTGCCCGCATGGATGCGGGGATCGACGTGCGCAGCATCCTCCGGACGATCGGCGCGCCGACGCTGCTCATCCATCGCCGCAACGACGTGCGCGTCGATCCGGAGGCCAGCCGCTTCCTCGCCAGGAAGATCCAAGGCGCCCGGCTCGTCGAGATACCCGGGCGCGATCATCCGGTCTGGACCGGCGACGTCGACCGGGTGGCTGACCTGATCGAAGAATTCCTGACCGGCCAACCGGCGGTGGCAGACACCGAGCGCGTACTCGCTGCGCTGCTGGCGACGCGCATCTACGATACGGCCAAGCTCGGTGATCGCATGTGGAGAGAGCGGAGCCAGCGCTTCCACGAGACCTGGCGGCTGCTGGTCGGTCGCCATGGCGGGCGCGTGGCCGGCATGCATGGCGAATTGATGATTGCACGCTTCGACGGGCCGGCACGCGCCATACGCTGCGCGGCGGCGTTGCGCGAGGCGGCGCAGCAGATCGGGGTGGCGAGCGCGCAAGGCGCCCATGTCGGAGAGATCGAGTTGCGCGGCCAGCCGGTCGGCCTGACGGCACGCGTAACAATGCAACTCGCCACCCATGCCGGGCGCGGCGACATCATCGCCTCGCGGCTGGTGGCCGAACTTGCGGTGGGCTCCGGCTTGCACTTCGTCGACGCAGGCCGCGTCAGCCTCGATGAGCTCGGCGAGCCGTTGCCGGTGGTCCAGGCAACCTCCGAACAGCATCTGGAGCCGGCCTGCCGACCCAAAGCCAGGCCCGTGGAGCTGACAGCGCGGGAAAGCGAGGTGGTGAGCCTGATCGCCGACGGCAAGAGCAACGCAGCGATCGCCGCCGAGCTGAAGCTCAGCGAGCATACGGTGAAGCGGCACGTCGCCAACATATTGCTCAAGCTCGACCTGCCATCGCGGGCGGCGGCGGCGGCCTTTTCAGCGAGGCATGCTGGCCCGGACGGGCCATGAGGGCCATGGCGCTTTCGAGCGAAGCGGCCAGGGCGTCTTGAGGATTACGATTTGTCCCCATGCAGGCCAGGCGATGTCGCCGTACGGCACTGCGAAGGGAGGATGAAATGCTGAGATTGATTGGCAAGACCGCATTGCTCGCATTGGCGGCAGGTGCATTGCTGGCCGTCACGCCGGCGCGGGCCGAAGATGCTTCGGCAACCGCCGCCTACAAGGACATCCAGGCCACGCTCGGCTCGGTGCCCGACATGTTCAAGACATTACCGGACGTCGCCGTTGCTGGCGCCTGGGCCGAGATCAAAGGGGTCCAGCTCAATCCCAACACCGCGCTCGACGGCAAGACAAAGGAGTTGATGGGGCTCGCGGTGGCCGCGCAGATACCGTGTCAGTACTGCATCTACTTCCACACGCTGGCGGCCAAGGCCAATGGCGCGAGCGACGAGGAGATCAAGGAGGCCGTGGCCATGGCGGCGATCGTGCGCCACTGGTCGACGATGCTCAACGGCAGCCAGATAGACATGGCTACTTTCAAGAAGCAGACCGACGAACTGCTCGCTGCCGCCAAGGCGAAGTCGCAGTGACTACAGGCTGCCCGGAGCGATGGGCGCCGGGCGGCATCCGATCAACTCGAACACCCGGTCAAACGGGTACGGAGATCAAAAATGCTGACCAAGACAAAAGCAGTGGATGGCGCAGCGATCAAGAAGGCGATCGAGGGCCGCGACGGCAAGCTGCTGTCGAGCTTCTACGCCGACGATGCGCTGGTGCGAGTGATCGACCGCAACAATCCGCCGAGCAAGCCGCGTGAAATCCGCGGCCGCGCGGCGATCAGCACCTTCTGGGACGACATCTGCAGCCGGGCGATGACCCACAAGGTCGACACCACCATCGCCGAGGGCGACAACCTCGCCTTCACCCAGGCTTGCGCCTATCCGGACGGCACGAAGGTGTTCTGTGCGGCGACACTTGAACTGAAGAACGGCCTGATCGCACGGCAGACGGTCGTGCAGGCCTGGGACGAATAGATCAACAGCGGAGCCTGCCCATCCCGATCCAATCGGGATGGGATTCTGCCGGACCGTAAATCAGGGAGGAGAAGCAACATGTTCAGCGCCAGATGGCAGATCGATGCCAAGTTCGGTCACAAGCAGACCGTGCTTGAGCTGATGCGAAAATGGGAGCGCGAGATCGGCTCTCAGGTCAACATCGCCGACCTCAAGTTCCAGATCATGACCGGATCGATCGGCGCGCGCGAGGCGACGATCGAGACGCACCACCAGGTCGAGAGCCTCGCTCGACTGGAGGAATTCTTCGCCAAGATCGGCAAGATCGACGCGCACGCCAAATGGGGTAAGGAGATAGAGCCCTATGTCGTGTCGGGCTCCAGCCTCTGGCAGATCTTCCGGGTGGTGGAGTAACGCCTCTACCTCTCCCCTCCTGCTTCAGCCATGCGCCACCATCACGTGGCGCACGGCGGTGTAGTCTTCCAGTGCGTAGACCGACATGTCCTTGCCGTAACCGGACTGCTTGAGGCCGCCATGCGGCATCTCGTTGGTCAGCATGAAGTGGGTGTTGATCCAGGTGCAGCCATACTGCAGGCGGGCGGCGGTAGCCATGGCGCGCGAGATGTCCTTGGTCCACACGGATGAGGCAAGGCCGTAGTCGCTGTCATTGGCCCAGCCGACGGCCTCGTCGACATCCGAGAAGCGGGTGATCGAAACGACCGGACCGAACACTTCGCGGCGCACGATCTCGTCATCCTGCAAGGCGCCGGCGACGACTGTCGGCTGGAAGTAGAATCCCGACCCCTCGCCCGGCTTGCCGCCGGTGGTGATCTCGATGTGCTTCAGCTCCGAGGCGCGTTCGACGAAGGAAGCAACGCGGTCGCGCTGGCGCCGCGAAATCAGCGGCCCGATCTCGTTTTCGGTATCGTCGGCCTGATCGAATTTGATGGTCGACACCGCTGAAGACAGCTGCGAGACCAGCTTGTCGTAGATTTTCTTGCCGGCATAGATCCGGCAGGCGGCAGTGCAATCCTGGCCGGCGTTGTAATAACCGAAGGCGCGCAGGCCGGTGACGACAGCGTCGA
Source organism: Mesorhizobium loti (assembly GCF_002858745.1). Taxonomy (GTDB): domain Bacteria; phylum Pseudomonadota; class Alphaproteobacteria; order Rhizobiales; family Rhizobiaceae; genus Mesorhizobium; species Mesorhizobium loti_F. The sequence goes on from NZ_PJRO01000007.1 coordinate 288,438, forward strand.
GATCGGCGTCGTCGAATATGATGACCGGCGCCTTGCCACCGAGTTCCAGATGGGTGCGCTTGACCGACTTGGCGGCCGCCTGCAGCACCTTCTTGCCGGTGGCAATGTCGCCGGTGATCGAGATCATGTTGATCTTGGGATGATTGATGAGCGGGCTGCCGACGCTTTCGCCTCGGCCGAGCACGACGTTGACGACACCCTCGGGCAGGATGTCGGCCAGGATGCGCGACAGTTTGAGCGCGGTGAGCGGCGTCTGTTCCGACGGCTTGAACACCACCGTGTTGCCGCCGGCAATGGCCGGAGCCAGCTTCCATGCCATCATCATCAGCGGATAGTTCCATGGCGCGATCGAGGCGACGATGCCGATCGGATCGCGGCGGATCATCGAAGTGTGGCCGGGCAGGTATTCACCCGCCACCTGCCCCGGCATGGCGCGCACCGCGCCGGCGAAGAAGCGATAACAATCGACGATGGCCGGGATTTCGTCGTTCAGCACGGCATTGATCGGCTTGCCGCAGTTCAGCGCCTCGAGTGCCGCGAACTCCTGCGCCTCGGCCTCGATACGGTCGGCGATCCTGAGCAGATAGGCGGAGCGCTGTGCCGGCGTGGTGCGCGACCACGTGACAAAGGCCTTCTCGGCGGCGGCAACCGCGCGCTCGATCTGCGCCTCGCTTGCTTCCGGCAGGCTGAGAATGGTGGCGCCGGTACGCGGGTTCAGCACGGCTTCCTCGGCCTCGGCGCCCTTTTCGAACGCAGCACCGATCAGCATCTCAGTATCCATGATAACAACTCCCTTTTTGGGAGCGAGTAGCGAATAGCGAATAGCCAGTAGGGGAAAATGGACATCCCTATTCGCTATTCGCTAACTCCCTATTCGCTCATTTTCATTTTCCCGATCCGGCGACCTGGTCGCCGTCGCGGGTGAGGTAATAGGCAAGCAGGATGGGCAGCAGCGTCACCAGCACGACGACCATGGCCACGACGTTGGTGACCGGACGCTGGCGCGGCCTGATCAGTTCCTCCAGCATCCAGATCGGCAGCGTCTGCTGCTGGCCGGCGGTGAAGGTGGTGACGATGACCTCGTCGAAACTCAGCGCGAAGGCGAGCATGCCGCCCGCAAGCAGCGCCGTGGCGATGTTGGGCAGCACGACATGCCGGAAGGTCTGGAAGCCGTCGGCACCGAGATCATAAGACGCCTCGATCAGCGAACCCGAGGTGCGGCGGAAGCGGGCGACCGCGTTGTTGTAGACCACCACCACGCAGAAGGTGGCGTGACCGAGCACGATCGTCCAGAACGAGAATGGGATCTCGGTGAGTGAAAAGGCCGAGCGCAGCGCGATACCGGTGATGATGCCGGGCAGCGCGATCGGCAGGATGACCAGCAGCGAGACCGCCTCCCGACCGAAGAACCGCGAGCGCGAGACGGCAGCCGCGCACAGGGTGCCCAGGATCATGGCGACCAGCGTCGAGATCGCCGCGACCCGGACCGAAAGCGACAGCGCTTCCCACACGTCGGGCCGGTTCCAGGTGACGGCGAGCCATTGCGTGGTAAGGCCCGGCGGCGGCCACTGGTAGCTCTTCTCTTCCGTGGTGAAGGCGTAGACGAAGATCAGGAGGATCGGCAGGTGCAGGAAGAGCAGGCCGCAGGTGGCGGCGATCTTCAGGCCGAGCGGCGCCGACTGGCTGCGGTCAGAGCGCATCGAAGGCCCCCATGCGCTTGGCGCCCCACAGGTAGAACGCCATGATGACGATGGGCACGACCGCAAAGGCGGCGGCGAGCGGAATGTTGCCGGCGGTGCCCTGCTGCGAATAGACGGCCTGGCCGATGAACAGGCGCGAGGTGCCGATGATCTGCGGCACGATGTAATCGCCCAGCGTCAGCGAAAAGGTGAAGATCGAGCCGGCGACGATGCCGGGCAGCGCCAGCGGGAACAGCACATTGCGGAAGGTCTGGCCTGGCGAGGCGCCAAGGTCGGACGAGGCCTCGACCAGATTGCCGGGCACGCGTTCCAACGCAGCCTGCATCGGCAGGATCATGAAGGGCAGCCAGACATAGACGAAGGCGATGAAAGTGCCGGTTGCCGACACCGAAAGCGAATTGCCGCCGACATAAGGAAGCGCCAGCCAGCCGTCGAGAAGCCATAAGAGGTGCAGCTTGGCGAGGAACCAGGTGAGGATGCCTTCCTTGGCAAGGATCAGCTTCCAGGCGTAGACCTTGACCAGATAGCTGGACCATAAAGGCAGCATCACGGCCAGATAGAACAGCGCCTTCCAGCGGCCCTGGGCGTAGCGGGCGGCGTAATAGGCGATGGGAAACGCCACGGCGATGGAGGCCAGCGTGACCAATGCAGCCATCGTGACCGTACGCACGATGATGTCGAAGTTCGCCGGCTGCAACAGGTCGGCATAGGTCTTCAGCGTGAACTGCCGGTTGATGAGGCCCGAGAACTCGTCGATAGAGAAGAAACTCTGCAACAACAGAGCAAGCAGCGATCCGATATAGACGACGCCGAGCCACAACAGCGGCGGCATCAACATCAGCACAAGCAGGAAACGCGGCCGGCGCCAGAACAGGTCGGACAGTGCCCCCAGCATGCCGCCTCGGGCGGGCAGGATCGCGGAGGCCGGCGCGTCGCGCGTTGCAGTGACGGCAGCGATGCTCATGGCGCTTCGTCCATCAGGTGAATCGCATCGCGGTTGAAGGTGAACGCCACGGCGTCACCCTGCTCCGGCACCGTCGAGCCCGACGGTACGCTGGCATGCAGGCGCAGCCCTTCCGTATCCAGCGTCAACCGGGTGGCGGCGCCGAGATAGCTGACACCGGAAACCCGCGCCTGAACTGCGTCGTTGCCCGCGTCGCGAACAACGCGGATCGCTTCGGGACGCAGGCTGCCCCAGCGGCGCTGGCCGGCATAACGCTGTACGAAATCCGGCGGCAGCACATTGGAGGAGCCGACGAAATCGGCGACGAAGCGTGTCTTCGGCCGCTGGTAGATCTCCTGCGGCGAACCGACCTGCATGATCCTGCCTTCGTTGAAGACAGCGACGCGGTCGGCCATGGACAAGGCTTCGCCCTGATCGTGGGTGACGAAGACAAAGGTGATGCCGAGCGCCTTCTGCAGCGACTTCAGCTCTTCCTGCATGTTCTCGCGCAGCTTGAGGTCAAGCGCGCCGAGGGGCTCGTCGAGCAACAGCACCTTCGGCTGATTGACCAGGGCACGCGCCAGCGCCACGCGCTGGCGCTGGCCGCCGGAGAGCTGGGCCGGACGGCGCGCGCCGTAGCCCGGCAGTTGCACGAGCGCCAGCGCCTCTTCCGCCGCCTTCAGGCGCTCGGCCTTGCCGATGCCCTTGACCATCAGGCCGTAGGCGACGTTGTCGAGCACGTTGAGATGGGGAAACAGCGCATAGTCCTGGAAAACGGTGTTCACGTTGCGCCGGTATGGCGGCACGCCCTCGGCGCGTTCGCCGAAGATCGAAATGGTGCCGGCGGTGGGCTGCTCGAAACCGGCGATCAGGCGCAGGCAGGTCGTCTTGCCCGAACCGGAGGGGCCAAGCATGGCGAAGAATTCCCCCGCCGCGATATCGAGATCGAGCGCGTCGACGGCTTTTACCGCGCCGAAATGACGGGCCACTTTCTGGAAGGAAACAGCTGGGGTCATCGTATCCGCGATCATTGGTTCAAAGCGATCATGCCTGGTCTGACGGCTCGACAGCCAAGGGCAGGCGCGGTCCCTCTTGTTCGAAGGAGGCTGCGCCGAAGGGCGGGTGAAAGCTGAGGTCCGCGCGGCTCCCAACCCGCCCCTGCGGGGCGACCCTCCCCGATGACGGGGAGGGCTGGGAGGTCAACGCCCGCCGATGACACCGATATAGTCGGAGACCCAGCGATAGTAAGGCACGCACTGGTCGTTCTGACTGGCGCATTTCGAGGTCGGGGTGCGCCAGAACTTGATCTTCTCGAACTGGTCGAAACCGTTGGTCTTGCAGCCTTCGTCGGTCAGCAATTCATTGCCCTTGCAGGCAGCCGGCACGACGGGGAGCGAACCGAACCAGGCTGAGACATCACCCTGCACTTTCGGCGACAGCGAATGTTCGAGCCACATATAGGCGCAGTTCGGGTTGGCGGCGTCGGCTTCCATCATGGTGGTGTCGGCCCAGCCGGTGGCGCCCTCTTCCGGGATGGTCGAGGCGACAGGCTGCTTGGCGGCGACCAGCGTGTTCACCTGGAACGGCCACGAACCCGAGGCGACGACGCCTTCATTGCGGAAATCGTCCACCTGTATGGCTGCGTCATGCCAGTAGCGGCCGACCAAAGTGCGCTGAACGCGCAAGAGGTCGAGCGCCGCCTTGTACTGATCCTCGTTCAATTCGTATGGGCTCTTGATGGCGAGGTCCGGCTTGTGCGCCATCAGGTAGTTGGCAGCGTCGGCGATGTGGATCGGACCGTCATAAGCCTGGACGCGGCCCTTGTTGGACTTGCCATCGGACAGTGTCTGTTCCTCGAAGACGACGTTCCAGCTCTTCGGCGCTTCCTTGAAGGTATTGGTATTGTACATCAGCACATTGGGTCCCCATTGATAGGGCACGCCATAGTGCTTGCCATCGACCGTGAACCACGGTGCATCTTTGATGCGCTCGTCGACGGTTTTCCAGCTTGGGATGAGGTCCGTATTGATGGGCTGGACGCGCTTGCCGGCAACGAGGCGCAGCGAGGCATCGCCCGAGGCGGTGACGAGGTCGAAACCGCCCTCGTTCATCAGCGAAACCATTTCATCGGAGGTGTTGGCGGTCTTGACGTTGACCTTGCAGCCCGACTTCTTCTCGAAGTCCGAGACCCAGTCATAGGCCTTGTCGGTCTCGCCGCGTTCGATGTAGCCCGGCCAGGCAATGATGTTGAGCTGGCCTTCGCCCTTGCCCAGTTCCTTGAGGGCTTCTTGCGCCACGGCCTGACCGGCAAAGGTCAGCGCGATCGTCAGGGCAGTGCATGACTTGAGGAAAGAATTCATCGTCGTCTCCCATCTGCAGGGGCCGCGCTCTGACGGCGGCTTCGCTCCCTGAAATGAAAGGTGTCGTGAAAACGCAGCTTTCGCAAATTCATTTATCAGAAAGGCGATATCGGTTTTTCCGATACCTCTTCCTATTGCCGCTGCCGGATCGTGCGCTGCGACTGCGCGATGCCGATGAAATCGCGCGCCGGCTGCGCCAGGCCAGAGCCACGGCGCCAGACCATGCCGACCTGAACGACCGGCAGCGAGCCGGAAACGTCACGCGATTCAATGCGATCGCCTTCCAGCGACCACGGCCGATAAATCAGGTCCGGCAGCAAGGCCACGCCGGCGCCAGTGGCAACAAGGCTGCGCACGGCCTCCACCGAACGGGTGCGGAAAGCGACATGCGGCCTGGCGCCGATCGCGGCCAGAAGCTTGCCAGTGTTCTCCTCGATCTCGTCGATGGTCAGCATGATCAGCGGTTCGCTGACGATGTCGCCGACTCCGATGATGTCGGCGCCAGTCAGCCGATGGCCAAGCGGCATCCACAGGCGATAGGCCGAGACCTCCAGGATTTCCGACTGCAGCGCGGTGCGGTCGCGCAGGTTCGAGATGACCATGACCGCAACATCGAGCTTGCCGCCAACCAGCAGGTGCTCGAGATAATCGCCGTTGTCCTCGATTGCCGTGATCTCGACGCCGGGATAGGCACGGCGATAGCGCGCCAGGATGTCGGACAGGACATAACCTGCAACCAGCGAGGTGACGCCCAGCTGCAGCCGGCCCTTGGTCTGTTCCTGCTCACCCGAAAAGGTACGGCGTGCATCCGACACGTCGGACAGGATCTTCGTGGCATGACGCAGGAACTGATGGCCCTTGTGCGTGATGTTGAGACCGCGCGAATGGCGCTCGAACAGCTCGACGCCAAGATCGGTCTCCAGCTCCTTGACCGCTTCGGTGACGGAAGACTGCGAGATCGACAGTTTCTGCGCTGCCCGCGAGACCGAACCCTGGTCCGCAACGGCGACGAAAAACTGAAGCTGCCTGAGCGTGAATGCCATGCCACCGAATAAACACTGGCAAAGGCGAGAAGAAAAGCGGTCAACGACCCGCGGGACTTGCCACACGCTGGCAGCCCACCATCAAATTCGCTCCACCAGTTCCGCGCGGCGGCGGCGTATCGACCGATAGCGCAAGGCCAGGAAGAAAGTCACTTCCACCATCACGACGATGGCGATGATGCGGAAGCCAACAGAGACGGGATTGTGATCGCCGCCGCGCATCAGGTAACCGATGAACAGGAAGGCCGAATTCCAGATCATGGCACCGAGCAGCGTGGCGGAGGCAAAAGGCAGGATGGCCAGCCGCAGCGCGCCTGCGCCGATGCCGAGATAGTTGCGCACCGTTGGAATAAGCTGCGCCACCAGCGAAGCCGCAAAAGCCTTGCGGCGATAGGCTTCTGCCAGCTTGCGATAGGTCGCAAGCGGCAGGAAGACATATTTGCCGAACCGCCCGACCAGCGCCTCGGCGCGTTCCTCGCCAAGACGATTCCCGATCATGTACCAGAACAACGAACCCAGGGTGGACCCGGCAACGGTTATCGCCAGCAGCAGTTCCAGCCGATCCAGACCCGGCGCCGCCGTCATGCCGAGGAACAGCAGGACGATATGTGACGGCGGCGCCGGAAAGATCTTCTCGACGGACGCGATACAGAACACGCCGAGAAGTCCGGAACCCAGAATGACAGACAGCGGTCCGGTCACGATGCGTAGCGCCAGTCGTAGGACTTGACGATCGGGATGCGGCTGATGCGATAAACCGTGGCCGGCGGGAAATTGCGCAGCGCGTGGCCGACGCGGGTGGCCTTCAGATCAAGCTGGTCGAGCATGGTCTGGTCGATAGGGCAACGCAGGCCGAGTGTGAACTGATAAAGCGAGGCACCTGGCCGCAGGTTGGCGAAAACGCCTTCCAGGATCAGCCGTGTGCGGCGCGGCGAAATCAGCCGGAACGGCAGGCCGCTGACTGCCGCGCCCAGGACCGGACCGTTGAACAGCGCCAGATGGCGCAAGCCGGTGGCATCCATCTCGAAAACGCGTGCCGCGGGGAAACGCCTGGTGAGCATGGCGGCAAAATCGCTGTCGGCCTCGATCAGGGTCAGGTCTTTTTCCCTGACGCCCTTCTCGATCAAGGCGCGCGTGAAAGGCCCGGTGCCGGGCCCAAGTTCCAGAACCGGACCGGTATCCGGGCCGATCTCCTTGGTCATCAATGCCGACAGTGTGGCACCCGACGGGGTTACCGAACCAACCCTGAATGGCGCCGCCGCCCAGGCCATCAGAAAGGAGAAAGCGTCGTTGGTGTGCATATCCATCCTCGATCCGAAATCGAACTGCCGACGAATCGAACGCCGGCCGATATGGCGCTGTTTGCTGGTGCTGGATTGCATAAACATTGCGAAAAACTCCGCTCCGACACAAAAAGCTTGTTCCGGGCGCTCACATTGTTTTGCCATGTTTACGCAATGTTGAAGTCGTAGCCCGCCGTGACGAATTCCATTACACGAGACGACAATGCGTATCCTTCTTGTCGAGGATGAACAGGAAATGGCTTCGGCACTGCGCGTGGCGCTCAAGCGCCATGACATGGTCGCCGACCATGCCGCTTCGCTTCTCGAGGCCGAAGATTTCGTGGCGACCGACAGCTACGACGCGATCCTGCTCGACCGCCAGTTGCCGGACGGCGACGGACTTTCCCTGGTGACCAAACTGCGCGCCAGCGGCAGCGCCACGCCCGTGCTGGTTCTGACGGCGCGCGGCGACACCGCCGACAAGGTCGATGGATTGAATGTCGGCGCGGACGACTATCTGGCCAAACCCTTTGCCTTCGAAGAACTGATGGCGAGGCTGCGCGCGCTGCTGCGCAGGCCGGCGACCGTGCATTCGCAGGTGATCCGCGCCGGTGAACTCGCCTTCGACGTCGGCCACCGCGAGGCAAGCATCCGCGGCGAGCCGCTGGCTTTGCCAAGACGCGAATTGCTCGTTTTGGAGGCGCTGATGCGGCGCATGGGCCGCATGGTGCAGCGCGAGTCGCTGATGGAAGCGGTGTTCGGCCTCGACGACGAAATCCAGTCCAACGCGCTCGACACGCATGTCTCGCGCCTGCGCCGCAAGCTGGCAGAGGCCGGCGTTGACGTGACGATCAACGGCGTGCGCGGTGTCGGCTATCTCCTGCGTGAAACGTCATGATCCTCCGTAAGCCACGTCGACCCCGCTCGCTGAAGTGGAGCCTTGTGCTGCGCATCGCGCTGCTGCAGGGCATCATGATCACGCTGCTCATTCCGCTGCTCATCGTAGGGTTGATGATGTTCGGCGTCGCGAGCATGAATGACTATGAGGGCGGCACGGCCGATGTCATCAAGGACGCTCTTGCCCGCGACGCCAATGGCAAGTTGGTCCTCAAGCCGACACGCGAGCTTGCGGATCTGCGCAGGACCGAGAAGAACCTCTGGTATGTCGTGCGCGACAAACAGGGTAACGTCCTCAGGGAGGGTGCTATCCCACCCGCATTGGCACCGTTCGCGGATCAACTCGACAACATCAGCGAAGCGCGCTTCTCCTGGAAGATGGGCAAGGCGCCTGACAGGCCCGCCGGCATCGTGATGTGGGAGGACGATACCGGGGCTGGCACAGTTCAGATACTGGCCGGCACCGAAGGCAAGCTCTCATGGGTTCGTCTGGGGCTCGCCGCCTGGGAATTCTTCCTCGTCGTCATCCTGCCGGTGGTCGGCGTAATGGCGCTGGCGACGCTGTTTGTGACGCCCTGGGTGGTACGCGGTGCACTCAGGAGTCTGGGGGCTGCCGCAAACGAAGCCGGTCAGATCGATATCGACAAGCGCGGCGTGCAGTTGCCCCTCAAGGGCGTGCCGACGGAGGTGACACCTCTGGTCAATGCTGTGAACGAAGCGTTGGTGCGACTGGACACGGGTTACGAACGCCATCGCCGGTTTCTTACCGACGCGGCACATGAACTGCGCACGCCTGTGGCCATCCTCAACACCCGTGTCGCCTCCTTGCCACCGACTCCGGAACGGGCCCGCGTGTTGCGCGACGCCGCCCGGCTTTCCACACTGACCGACCAGTTGCTCGACCTGCAGCGGCTTGGACGCCAGGTCGATCACTTCACGAAAATCGACCTGGTTGAAATCGCCCGCAGCGTCGTCCTCGACATGGCGCCAATCGCCTTCTCTTCGGGCTATGAAGTGGCGTTCGAGCCAGCAGTCGAGACACTTTCTGCCACCGGCGATCGCGCTTCGATCGAGCGAGCGGTGACCAGTCTCGTCCAGAATGCGATCGAACATGGTGGCAATCGCGGCAGAATCACCATCAATGTCGTCAAGCCGGCAACCATCGAAATCCTGGACGAGGGCGAAGGTGTGCCCGAAGAGGAACGCAAGAAGATTTTCCAACCGTTTTACCGTTTGCGCCCGCACGACCACGGCGCGGGGCTCGGCCTCAATCTGGTGCAGGAGATCATGCAGTTGCATGGCGGGCGCATCGAGGTGCTGGACGGCAGGCCAGGTGCGCTGTTCAGGATCAGTTTTCCGAAACCGCAGAAAGAAACGGCCGCATCCCGCAAAGGTTGCTGACTAGAGCAATTCCAGGAAAAGTGCGTAGCGGTTGGAGCGTTTCCGCAAAAACCGGAAACGCTCTAGGCGAGAGCCGGCACCGGTGCCAGATTGCCCTTGGCAACCGAAAGCAGGGAAGACACCAGCGAGCGTCGCTCCTGTTCGGAAAGCACCTGGAAGTCGAACAGATTGGCGCTGCGCATGCCTTCCACCGCGAAGTAGGTCAGCATCAATATCTTGAAGTCCGGCGTCTCGGCCTTCAGCCGGTCAAAAAGCTGGCGCTGGAAGACGCGGATCGGCGCAAGGAAATCGGGATCTTCGGCAATCGCCGAGAAAATCCATGAGGAGGGTGGATGGTCTTCTTCGAACTTCTTTGCGGAAAGCTTCACATAGGCGGCTAGCAGATTGCCCTGGCCGCAAGCCAGCCTGGCCAGCTCCAGCGATTCCTGGAATTCGCTCAGATAGTGCTCGACCAGTGCCTGCATCAGCTTGGCCTTGGTCGGAAAATTGTAGAGAAGCCCGCCTTTCGAGACACCGGCACGGTGGGCAACGGCATCCAGAGACAGATTGCCCGGCCCGGATTCACGAGCGACATCCGCCGCTGCGGCCAGTATCTTTTCGCGTGAATTCGCTCGCGGTTTCTTCATCTCTGCTGCCTATAAGACACACTCGTGTCCGATTCTGAAATTCGCTCGAGCCTCATCGGGCTAACTTCGATATCCTGACACTAGGCGCAATTGACAAGACCGTCCAGACGGTACAGTAAAGCATCGAAAAAAGTCGCTGCCGGGGTTTCGCAAAATGCGCACCCGGCTATTTTGATTCGATTGTCATTGCCACGCGCCGTTCGAGGGATCCCATGATCAAGCGCTTTATCCTTCCTTTCATTTTGCTTGTCCTCGTTGCCGCGGTGGCCGTTGTCATTGTCGGGTGGAACATCGCCCGCGAGACGATGACCGCGCAGTTCTTCGCCAACATGCCAGCCAATGTGCTGACGGTCTCGGCCAAGAAGATCGAGCCGACCACCTGGACGCCTGGTGTCGAGGCCATCGGCACCGTTGGCGCTTCGATGGGTGTCGACCTGACGATGGAAACGTCTGGCGTGGTCAAGGAGATCCTGTTCAAGGCCAACGACAAGATCGAGAGTGGCCAGCTTCTGGTGCGCCTGGACGATGCTGTCGAACAGGCTGACCTCATCGTGGCCAAGACCAAGGCGACGCTCGACCAGCAGGCGCTGACGCGCGCGCAGGCGCTGCGCAAGACCGGCGTCGGCACCGAGGCGACGCTGGACACCGCCAATGCCAACGCCGAGACCTCGATTGCCCAGGTTGCGAAGGCCCAGGCCACCGCCAACCTGAAACTGCTCAAGGCCCCGTTTGCCGGCATCGCCGGTATCCCGAAGATCGAGCTCGGCCAGTATGTCACGCCTGGCAGCGCCATCGTCACACTGCAGGACATGGAGACGATGCGCGTTGACTTCACCGTTCCCGAGCAACAGCTCGAGAAGCTGAAGGTTGGCCAGCCCGTTACGTTCGGCCCGACTTCGGAAGACATGTCGTTCAAGGGCGTCGTCACCGGCATCGATCCCAAGATCGACCCGAGCAGCCGCCTGGTTTCGGTGCGCGCCCGCATCGACAATCCGGAAGGACGCCTGAGCCCCGGCCAGTTCGTGCAGGTGCGCGTCGAACTGCCTAAGGAAGACAATGTCATCACTGTTCCGCAGACGGCGCTGACCACAAGCCTCTATGGCGACTACGTCTACACCGTCGTTCCGGCCAAGCCGAAGGAAGGTGAAGCGAAGCCCGCCGACAAGGCCGCGGAAACCAAACCGGCCGAAGGCGCCAAGCCAGCCGACGGTGCCGCACCCGCCGCGCAGAAGCCGGCAGGCAGCGAGGGCCCGCAGCTGGTCGTCAACCAGGTCTTCGTCAAGATCGGCCGGCGCTTCGGCGGCGTCGCCGAGATCGTCGACGGTGTCAAGGCTGGCGACGAGGTTGTCACCGCCGGCCAGAACCGCTTGAGCAACGGCACGCTGGTCAAGATCGACAACACGGTCGACCCCAGCAAGCCTGCAGAGCAGAAGGCTTCCGCCCAATGAGTTTCTCTGACCTCTTCATCAAACGACCCGTCCTGTCGACGGTGCTCGGCGCCATGATCCTGCTCCTGGGCATCCAGGGCATCTTCAACCTGGCGATCCGCCAGTATCCGAAGGTCGAAGAAACCGCGATCACGGTGACGACCGCCTATCCGGGCGCCAGTGCCGACCTGATCCAGGGCTTCATCTCGGCCCCGATCGCACGCGCCGTCGCCTCGACGGAAAACATCGACTACGTCAAATCCTCCAGTGCACCCTCGTCCAGCACCGTGACGGTGCAGATGAAACTGGGCTCCAACCCGGACGTCGCGCTCGCCGAAGTCCTGTCCAAGGTACAGGGTGTGCGCGGCGACTTGCCTTCGGAAGCCAAGGACCCGGTGATCGTCAAGGGCACCGGCGACTCGTTCGCGATGATGTACATCTCTATGCAGAATCCGAACATGACGAAGGAGCAGCTGACCGAATACATCGACCGCGTCGTGCGTCCGCGCATCACCACGGTCGAAGGTGTCGCCGACGTCAAGATCTTCGGTGCCCAGCAGTATTCGATGCGCGTGTGGATCGACCCGGTCAGGCTGGCTTCGCGTGGCGTCACCGCCGCGGAAGTTGTCCAGGCGATCAACAACTCCAACTTCCTGTCCGCTCCCGGCAAGACCGAGAACGAATATGTAATCTCGTCGATCACCGTGCGTTCGACCCTGCAGACGCCCGAAGCCTTCTCGGCCTTGCCTATCCGCTCGGTCGACGGCAATGTGGTGCGCCTGCGCGACGTGGCACGCGTCGAACTGGGTGCCGAAAACACCGACACCCGCGTGACCTTCAACGGCAAGCCCGGCACCTTCCTCGCCATATTCCCGACGCCGGCAGCCAACCCGCTGACGACCGCCGCCGCCGTTCAGAAGCTGGTGCCGGCCATCCAGGAAACGCTGCCCAGAGGCATGACGATCCAGGTCGTTTATGACTCGACGGAACAGATCAGCGCCTCGATCGAGGAAGTGTTCAAGACCATCGCCGAGGCTGTGGCCATCGTCGTGGTGGTCATCCTGCTGTTCCTGGGTTCGTTCCGCTCGGTGCTGATGCCGATCATCACGATCCCGCTGTCACTGATCGGCGTCTGCTTCATCCTCTATTTCATGGGCTATTCAATCAACCTTCTGTCGCTGCTTGCCATGGTTCTGGCGATCGGCCTGGTGGTCGATGACGCCATTGTGGTGGTGGAGAATATCCACCGCCACATCGAGGAGGGCATGACGCCCATGCAGGCAGCCTTTGCCGGCATGCGTGAGATCTTCTCCCCCGTCGTGGCGATGACGATCACGCTCGCGGCGGTGTTTGCGCCGCTAGCGTTTACTGGCGGCCTGACCGGTTCGCTGTTCCGCGAATTCGCGGTGACGCTTGCCGGCGCAGTGGTGATCTCCGGTATCATCGCGGTGACCATCACGCCGATGATGTCGGCGCGGCTTCTGAAATCCGGCTCCCACAGCCGGTTCCAGAAGATCGTGGATGGTACTTTCACGCGCATCGAAAATGTCTATGAGCGCATGGTCAACCGATCGCTCAATGCGCGCTGGGTAACCCTGCTGATCGTCATCGCCCTGGTCGGCGTGACGGGCTACATGTTCACCAAGACCTCGAGCGAACTGGCCCCGGAAGAGGATCAGGGCTTCCTGCTCTCGATCGTCACCGGGCCGCAATATGCAACCTCCGACTACACCGAAGCGTACGTCAACCAGATGCTCGGCCTGGTGCAGGACATCCCGGAAACGCGTGCCCTGTTCTCGGCCGTCGCCTTCGGTGGCGCCACCAACGGTGCTTTCGTCGGCTTCGCGTTCAAGGACTGGGCCGATCGCATACGCTCATCAAACCAAATTCAAGCCGACATCACGGAACGGCTGAAGAAGGTCGCCGGAGTGGAAGCCTTCGTCTTCGCACCGCCGACGCTGCCGGGTTCCGGTGGCGGTCTACCGGTCGGTCTGGTCGTGCGTTCGACGGGCGAGGCCGCGAAAGTGTTCGAAGTGGCAGAGGAGATCAAGCAGAAGGCGCAGGCTTCAGGTCGCTTCATCGTCGTGCAGAACTCGATGTCCTACAACGCGCCGCAAACCTCGATCACCATCGACCGTGATCGTGCCGCCGCGCTCAACATCCCGATCAGCGACATCGGTCGCACGCTGACGCTGCTGGTCGGCGGCAACGAGGTGGCCAAGTTCGACCGCGACTCCAATGCCTACAAGATCATCCCGCAGGTGCCGATGGTCTATCGCGACAACCCCGAAAAACTCGGCGAATATTTCGTGCGCAGCGTGACGGGTCAGATGGTGCCGCTCACCTCGGTGGTGAATATCGCCACCAATGCATCGCCGGCGGCGATCGAGCAGTTCAACCAGTTGAACTCTTCGACGATCACGGCGCTGCCGATGCCAGGTGTGACCACCGGCGATGGCCTGAAGACGATCGAGGATATCGCCCGGCAGAGCATGCCCGACGGTTTCTTCATCGATTACACCGGCCAATCGCGGCAGGAAAAGGAACAGGGCAACACGATCATCATCGCCTTCATCGCGGCTATCATCGTGATCTACCTGGTGCTGGCGGCGCAGTTCGAAAGCTTCCGCGATCCGCTCATCATCATGATGTCGGTGCCGTTGTCGATCTTCGGTGCGATCGTGCCTCTCAACATATTGAATGGGAACTTCTTTGGAATTCCGATCCCCGGATCAACGCTGAACATCTACACGCAGGTTGGGCTGATTACGCTGATCGGCCTGATTACCAAGCACGGCATTCTGCTGGTGGAGTTCGCCAACCAGCAACGTGAGGAACACGGCCTGTCGATCAGGGAAGCCATCGTCGCCTCGGCCAAGGTTCGCCTGCGCCCGATCCTGATGACCACCGCCGCCATGGCGCTGGGCGTCGTGCCGCTGATCGTCGCCCAGGGTGCAGGTGCGGCAGCGCGCTTCTCGATGGGTCTGGTGATCTTCACCGGCATCCTGGTGGGCACCTGCTTCACGCTGTTCGTGGTGCCGATGTTCTATACGTTCCTGGCGCATCGCGGCCACGCTCCGGCAGAGCCCCAGGGGACGGCAGCAGCACTCGAGCCCGCGGAATAAGCAGCGGGCAAGCACATGAAAAACAGGGCGCCGGAGCAATCCGGCGCCCTGTTTGCTTAGGGGGAAATCGCTTCAGCCCCTGGCAGCCGCTTCCAGCGCAGCGATGTCGATCTTCACCATCTTCATCATCGCCTGCATGACGCGGTCGGCCTTGGCCTGGTCCTTGTCCTTCAGCAGCCTGGGCAGGATGTCGGGCACCACCTGCCAGGAAATGCCGAACCTGTCCTTCAGCCAGCCGCACTGGACTTCCTTGCCGCCATCGGCGGTCAGTCCGTTCCAGTAAAGATCGACCTCTTCCTGGTCCTTGCAGTCGATGCTGAGCGAGATGGCGTCGTTGAAGGCAGCGTGCGGACCGCCATTCAGCGCCTGGAAGCGCATGCCGTCCAGTTCGAAGTCGGCGACAAGCAGGGTGCCTTCCGGGCCATGGCCGTCCTTGCCCCAGCGCGTTTCGCTGATGATCTTCGAATTCTTGAAAATGGACGAGTAGAAATTGATCGCATCCTCTGCATCGTTGTTTTCGAACCAGAGGCAAGCGGTGATCTTCTGCATGATCTTCTCCTGAAAGGTCCCGTTTCGAATATCTTGCGGCAACTCTTGGGCATGATCCGAAGGCCGATATCGGCTGCCGTCACACCAAGGACGACCTCGACTGCGTCAATCCGACAGGTGCTTGAAACTTTTCTGCAGCTGGCGTGGCGACGTCGCGCTGGCGTGAAGCCAGCCTTGTCGCAAAACCGTGGCCAGACTGGATCATGGCGTATATAACGCCAGCTTCCTATCTACATTTATCGCACAGGAACGTGCCTTACAGGCATCAAGGACAGTACCCATGCCAGCCTATCGCTCCCGAACCACCACTCATGGCCGCAACATGGCCGGCGCCCGCGGCCTGTGGCGCGCCACCGGCATGAAGGACTCGGATTTCGGCAAGCCGATTATCGCGGTGGTGAACTCCTTTACCCAGTTCGTGCCGGGCCACGTGCACCTCAAGGACCTTGGCCAGCTGGTAGCCCGTGAAATCGAGGCAGCCGGCGGTGTCGCCAAGGAGTTCAACACCATCGCCGTTGACGACGGTATCGCGATGGGCCATGACGGCATGCTTTATTCGCTGCCGAGCCGCGAACTCATCGCCGACTCGGTCGAATACATGGTCAACGCGCATTGCGCCGACGCCATGGTCTGCATCTCCAATTGCGACAAGATCACGCCTGGCATGCTGATGGCTGCGATGCGGCTCAACATCCCGGCTGTCTTCGTCTCCGGCGGCCCGATGGAAGCCGGCAAGGTGGTGTGGAAGGACAAGGTGACCGCCGTCGACCTGGTCGATGCGATGGTGGCCGCTGCCGACGACAAGATTTCCGACGAAGAAGTCAACGTCATCGAACGCTCGGCTTGCCCGACCTGCGGCTCGTGCTCGGGCATGTTCACCGCCAATTCGATGAACTGCCTGACCGAGGCGCTTGGCCTTTCTCTGCCTGGCAACGGCTCGACGCTCGCCACCCATGCCGATCGCAAGCGGCTCTTCGTGGAGGCAGGCCATCTCGTCGTCGACCTTGCCCAGCGCTACTACGAGCAGGAAGACGAAAGCGTCTTGCCGCGCAACATCGCCTCAAAGCGGGCTTTCGAGAATGCCATGACACTGGACGTCGCGATGGGCGGCTCGACCAACACCGTGCTGCACATCCTGGCCGCGGCACTGGAAGGCGGCATCGACTTCACCATGGACGATATCGACCGTCTGTCGCGCAAGGTGCCGGTGCTGAGCAAGGTCGCACCTGCCAAGTCCGACGTTCACATGGAAGACGTGCACCGCGCCGGCGGCATCATGGCGATCCTTGGCCAGCTCGACAAAGCCGGGTTGATCAATCGCGACCTGCCCACCGTACACTCGGCGACAATGGGCGACGCGCTGGAGCGCTGGGACATTTCGCGCACCACGGCCGAGAACGTGCGCAAATTCTACATGGCAGCACCCGGCGGCGTGCCGACGCAGGTCGCCTTCAGCCAGGACCGCCGCTGGGACGAGCTCGACCTCGACCGCGAAAAGGGTGTCATCCGCTCCGCCGAACACGCTTTCTCGAAGGATGGCGGCCTCGCCGTGCTGAAAGGCAACATCGCGCTCGACGGCTGCGTGGTGAAGACCGCCGGCGTGGACGATTCGATCCTGAAATTCACCGGCCCCGCCAAGGTCTACGAAAGCCAGGACGCCGCCGTGAAGGCCATTCTCAGCAATGAGGTGCAGGCCGGCGACGTGGTGGTGATCCGCTATGAGGGTCCGAAGGGCGGTCCCGGCATGCAGGAAATGCTCTACCCGACCAGCTACCTGAAGTCGAAAGGGCTCGGCAAGGCCTGCGCGTTGCTCACCGACGGTCGTTTCTCGGGCGGCACGTCCGGCCTGTCGATCGGGCACGCCTCGCCGGAAGCGGCGACCGGCGGCGCCATCGGCCTGGTGCGCGAAGGCGACCAGATCGCCATCGACATTCCCGGCCGCACCATCAATCTCCTGGTCAGCGACGAGGAACTGGCGGCCCGCCGCAAGGAGCAGGACGCCAAGGGCTGGCAGCCTGCCGAGAAGCGCAAGCGCAATGTGACGCCGGCGCTTCGCGCCTACGCCGCCTTCGCGCTCAGCGCCGACAAGGGTGCGGTCCGCCACGTGCCTGAATAAACATCGCCAATTGCGGTCGGCCTTCGTTCCGGCGGCCGACCAACCGAGATGCTATGCCTGGATCAGGTAGAGTTTGCGGGTCGTCTCGATGATCCGCCATTCTCCCTTCCAGCCTTTCGGCAATACCAGCAGGTCGCCAGGGCCAAGGACGCGCGACTGCCCCTGATGGTCCCGCATCTCGGCCTTGCCCGAAACGATGTGGCAGATTTCCGTCGAGTCCGAACGGTCGGCGGTGAAACAGCCCGGCGTGCATTCCCACACACCGACGTCCAACTTGCCGTCAGGCGAGCTCCACAGCGACGTCGCAGCCTCCATCTGGTTGCCCTCGATGGAGGTCGGCTTGGGTGCCGGTGCGCCCAGCTCGACACCAGCGAGGCTTTTGAAAGTCTCCAGATCGATCATCGTCATTCTCAGCAGTTCGTGAAGTTTCAGTGGCCGGTGATGCGGTCGGCGATCGCCGCCAGCCGGGAGGAATGCTGCAGACCCCTCGCCTCGCGCTCGTCGGCAAGGCGGTAGAGCTGGTACATGGAATGAACGCCGAGCCATCGCAGCGGCTCGGGTTCCCACTTGCGCACCTGGCGGTTCACCCAGGGCAGACGCACCAGTTCGGTGTCGTGGCCAAGGATAAGATCGCTCAGCGTGCGGCCGGACAGGTTCGAGCTCGACACGCCCAGTCCGACATAACCGCCTGCCCAGCCGATCCGTGTCTTCGGGTCGAGGCCGACCGTGGTGCACCAGTCGCGCGGCACGCCGAGGACGCCGCACCAGGCATGGTCGATGCGCAGATGTGCGGCCTGCGGAAGCAGGCGCTTCAGGATCGCGTGCAGCTTGTCGATGGTCGCCTGCTGGGTCTGTCCATTCACGTCCGTCGCCGAGCCGTAGCGGTATGGAACGCCACGCCCGCCCATCGTGATCCGCCCTTCCCGGGTGCGTTGCGCATAACAATAGGCGTGGGCGGTATCGCCGAGAAGTTCGTGGCCGGCCCAGCCGATCTTTTCCCAAAGCTCTGCAGGCACCGGTTCGGTGACGATCTGCGCGCTGTTGAGCGCAAGCCAGGTGCGCTCCTGTCCAGGCAGGCCGGCACTGAACCCTTCGGTCGCGCGGATAATGGTTCCGGCCTTCACTGTCCCACGGTTGGTCGAAACGATTCCCGGTTCGATGTCCGTAACGGTGGTCTGTTCGTAGATCGCGATGCCCAGCCGTTCGACGGCCTGCGCCAGGCCGCGCACCAGTTTTGCCGGCTGCACGCGTGCCTGCCCATTGATGACGTAGCCGCCAAGCGCATTCTTGATTTCGATGCGGGCCTTTACCTGCGCGGCGTCGAGCCACTCCAGGCGGGAAGGATCAACGCTCCAGCTCCGCGCCTCGTCGAATTCGGACCTGGCCCGATCGAGCTGCGGAGCATTGGTAGCAACGCTGAGGTTACCGGTGCGGCGGATGTCGGCATCGATACCCTCCTTGTCCGCCACGCGGATCACCTCATTGACGGTGCCGGCCATCGCCTCCTGCATGGCAACCACGCCCTCGCGGGTGGATGTCTTCAGATATTTCTCCCGTGACCAGCCGAAGCCACCGGAGAGCCAGCCGCCATTGCGGCCCGAGGCGCCAAAGCCGGCGAATTCGCGTTCGAGGACGGCGATGGAGAGACCGGGCTTCGCTTGCTTGAGATAATAGGCTGTCCAGAGCCCGGTATAACCGGCGCCGACGATCGCGACGTCGACCGCAAGATTGCCAGGCATAGGTTGGCGCGGCATGGGCCGGCCGCCTAGGTCGGCATACCAGAACGAGATGTCGCCATTGCGCTCAGCATGCATGATGGTGGTCTTTCCGTCAGGTGAGAGTGGTGTCGGCCGCGCTGTCGTCGGCGACAAGCTTGGCATCTTCGCCGCGGAAACAGAGCTCGACCGCTTCGCCGATCGTAAAGCTCTCGTCGGTCAGGGGCGATCGCACGATGGCAGTCGAACCGTCGCGCAGCCTGATCTCATATTTAGAGCCGGAACCGAGATAGATCGCTTCCGATATTGTCCCGGAAAGGCGGTTGTCACCGTCGTTGCGGCCAAGGCCGGGCCGGCGGATCGCGAGTTTCTCCGGGCGCAGCAGCATGACCGGCTGGCCTCTGCCCGCATGTTTCAGCGGTGCTGTCACGGTCTCGCCGGCGATATCAAGCGCAGTGCTCGACCCGTCGCCGCGCGACTGGCCGCGCAGCACGGTGGAGTCACCTATGAAACGGCCGACGAAGAGTGTCTCAGGCGCATCGTAGAGGTCGCGCCCTGTGCCCACCTGTTCGATCTTGCCGCGGTTGAAGACGGCGATACGATCGGACAGCACGAGCGCCTCTTCCTGGTCGTGGGTGACATAGACGAAGGTGGTGCCGAGCTCGCGGTGGATGCGCTTGATCTCCAGCTGCAGCCATTCGCGCAACTTCTTGTCGAGCGCTCCGAGCGGCTCGTCCATGAGCAGCAGTGGCGGGTCGAACACGATGGCACGCGCAAGCGCGACGCGCTGCTGCTGGCCACCGGAGAGTTCGCTGGGATAGCGATGGGCGAAATCCGCCATCCGCACCATGTCGAGCGCTCGCTTCACGCGGGCCTCGCGCTCGGTCTTGGCGACGCCGCGCAGGCTAAGCGGGTAGGCGACGTTACGGCCGACCGTCATATGCGGGAAGAGCGCGTAGTGCTGGAAGACGACACCGATGTTGCGCTTGTGCGCCGGCATCCCGACCACGCTGCGCCCTCCCACCTGCAGGCTGCCGGCGCTGACCTCGGTAAAGCCCGCGATCACGTTGAGCGTCGTGGTCTTGCCGGAGCCGGAAGGGCCAAGCAGCGTCATGAACTCGCCCGCTTCGATATGGAGCGAGATGTCGTCCAACGCCCGGAAACTGCCATAGGCCTTGCTGACGGCGCTCAGGTCTATTGCAGCACCGCGTTGTTTGCCGGTCTCGCTCACAGGCTGCTCCTTCTGTCGCGCCCGAGCAGCAGCAGGCCGCCGCCGATCAGGATGGTGGTGGCGCAAAGCAGGATCGTTCCGACGGCAGCGACCGTCGGATCCGCATCGCGCGTGATCGAGGTGAAGATCTGCACCGGTAGTGTCTTCATGTAAGGGCTGGTGATGAACAGCGAGACGATGACCTCGTCGAACGAGGTCACGAAGGCAAAGAGCAGGCCTGACAGGATGCCGGGCGCGATCAGCGGCAGCGTCACCGTGCGAAAGGTCGCGATGCGGCCGGCACCGAGGCTTGCGGCGGCGGTTTCCAGGCGTTTGTCGAAGACTTCGAGGCTGGCCTGCACGGCAATCAGCACGAAAGGCAGCGCCAGGATCGTATGGGCGAGCACGAAGCCGGTCATGGTGCCGACAAGCCGCGCGTCGAGGTAGACGGCATAAATGCCGATCGCCAGCACGACGCCCGGGACGACCATCGGCGTCAGCAACAGCATGCGCAGCAGCCCAGCGGATCGGGCCCGCATACGATCGAGCCCGAAGGCGGCGAGCGTGCCAATGACCGTGGCGAGGACAGCAACGACAGTGGCCACCTTCAGCGAATTGAGGAAGCTCGTCGACCATTCCGGATTGGTGACGAAATTCTGGTACCACTGCCAGGAGAAGCCTTGCGGCGGGAAAGCCAGCGACTTGTTCTCGTTGAAGGACATCGGCACAACGACCAATGTCGGCGCGACAAGCCAGAGGCCGACGAGGATACAGGCCAACCCCAGCAGGACGCGGGTGAGTGGATGCATGGCCATCAGCGTGTGCCCTGCTTGTGTTTCTGGCGCATCAGCGGGCCTGCAAGCGCCAGCAGGACAAAGGTCGCGACGAGCAGCACCACACCCATCGCGCCTCCGCGTCCCCATTGCAGCAGGCTGAGCACCTGGTTCTGGACCAGCGTCGACAACATCGTCGAACGCGGCCCGCCGAGCAGGGCAGGCGTGATGTAGAAGCCCAGCGCCAGGATGAAGACGATGATCGCGCCGGCATAGATGCCGGGCAGCGACAGCGGCAAATAGACGGTGAAGAAGGCGCGGATCGGGCCGGCGCCGAGGCTGCGCGCCGCCTGCACGAGGCGCAGATCGATGCCCTTCATGACCGAGTAGAGCGGCAACACCATGAAGGGCAGCAGCACCTGCGCCATGCCGATGACGACGCCGGTCTGGGTACGGATCAGCCTGACGCCATCAAGGCCGACCGAGCGCAGCATGGAGTTGATGACACCGGAGTCCTGCAGGAGGATGACCCAGGAAAGCGTGCGCACCACGCCACTCACCCAGAACGGGATGAGCACGCAGAGGGTGAGCAGCAGCCCGAGCTTGGGGCCAACCGCGGTCATGGCGTAAGCAAAAGGATAAGCGCAGATCACGCAGACGACGGTAACCCAGGCCGAGATGGCGAAGGTACGCTGCAGCACGATGAGGTTGATCGGCGTGCTGAAGAACCAGCCGTAATTCTGCAGGCCCCATTGGGGTTCAGCGAAGCTTCTGAGAACGATCGTCGCCAGCGGATAGCCGATGACGACGACGAGCAGGACGAGCGCCGGCAAGGCCAGCGCGAGCGCTCCCCAGGACCGCCGGGAGGGCGGTGAAGCATCCCTTTGCGATGGAGTGGCGCTCGCGCTCATCGGATCAGCCGCCGGCCATCATGGCGGACCATTGCTCGGAGGCAGCCTTGAAGTTTTCGACCCAGAACTTGATGTTCTGCTGGTAGCCCTGGCCCTGGCGCTCCGGCGTGTTGGTCAGGAAGGCCGCGACCGTGTCGTCGACAACGGGCTTCGCCTCGCTGTTGATCGGCGTGTAGGAGGTTTCCTTGGTCAGGGTTTCCTGTGCGCTCTTGCCGAGATAGGCGTTGATCAGCGCGTGGGACGCATCCGGATCCTTGGCGCCGACGGGGATCGTCAGCTGGTCCATGACGACAAGCCAGTCCTGCCAAGCCGGCGTGTATTTGGCACCGTTCTTCACCGCGGTCATCGCGCGGCCGGTCCACATCATGAGCATGTCGGCTTCGCCGGACTCGGCGAGTTGCTGGGATTCGGCGCCCGTCTTCCAGTAGATCGTGTCGCCACCCAGGTCGCGGACCTTCGCGACCGCTTTCGCGATGTCGTCCTTGGTCATCGCCTTAGGATCGCCGCCGGTGGCGCGGAAGGCCTGCTCGAGAAGGCCGCCGGTGAAATCGCCGGAACCGTCAATACCACGCACGCCTGGGAACTTCTCGGTGTCGAAGAAATCGACCCAGTTCTTGGGAGGGTTATCCTTGTACTTCTCGGTGTTGTACATCAGCACGACACCGTAGTTCATGGCCGGCACGGAGCAGTCACTGACCTGGCCCTGCGGGATCTTCGACGTGTCGATCTTGCTGAAGTCGAGTTTCTGGAACAGCGTGCCGCAATGGACGTAAGGCGGGAAGTCGGCGGTATCGACGACGTCCCAGGTCACGTTCTTCGACTCGACCTGCGCCTGCACCTTGGCGATTTCGGTCGGACCGTCGCTCAGCAGCTTCACGCCGGACTTGTCGACGAATTCCTTGAGGGCCGCGATCTGTCCGTCCTGAAAGATGCCGCCGAAGGACGCGAACGTCAGGGTCTTGCCCTTGAGCGAACCCTCGGCAATCGCGCCGGCTACCGGTTTCTCCTGCGCAAAAGCGCCCGTTGCCGCGGCAACGCCCAGTGCCGCGAGAGCGCTGATCGTTGCGAGTCTGGAGCTTAAGATGGTCATCGTCATTCTCCCATTGGCTCACGTTCTATGAAGCGTCGCTGGCCGCGAGCGGTCACCAGCTGACGTATTGGTCGAGCTCCTCGCCGCCGGATGTCGGTGGTGCGATGATCCACATCACTTCGGCCCGGCCGTTGCCGATGTTCTCGGTGCGATGTGGAGTGGAGGTGGCGTATTCGATGCTGTCGCCTTCTTCGAGCACGTGGCGGCTCTCGCCGAGGCTGACCTCGACAACGCCACGCGTCACGACCAGCATCTCGTGGGCATCGCCATGCGTGTAGAGATCGGGACCGGTCGAACCGCCAATCTCGAATTCACCGACATAGACTTCCATCTCGGTGGCAGGGCGGCGCGACAAAAGCGTCTTGCGGCAGCCATAGCTGGTTGGAATGGCAGGCCGCTGGCTGCGCCGCAGAACGCCCTCTGCCGAAGGTGTCGCCGGCTCTTCGAAAAGCGCGGCGACGGTGACGCCGAGTGCCGCCGAGATCTGGTTGAGCGAGGCGGTGCTGGCGCCAGTCAATCCCCGCTCGAGCTGGCTGATGAAGCTCGCGCTGGTGCCGGTCCTGTCTGCAAGCTGTCGGAGCGAGAGCCGCCGCCGCAGCCTCAAATCCTTGAGGCGCTGGCCAAGCTGCGCCGTTTCGGACACCCCCCGCTCGGACGGATTTCCCTCGGAGGCCTGCTCCAATGAAGATGCGACAATCGCCATGCATGAACTCCACTGAACAGACTGTACAGTGAGACTGCACAGCGATCAAGACGGCTGATCGAGTTGCATGATGGGACCTGAAGTCGGGCTCATAAAGACAACGAAGGCCGGAGGATCGTCATCCGAGCCCGCATTTCTTTCGCCACAGATGAAGTCTACAATAGGTCTCACCTTTTAGAGCAATTCCAGCAAAAGTGTGCAGCGGTTTTGCGTCCGGAATTGCGTAGAAACAAAGAGTTGGAGCGTTTCCGCGTTTCCGTGAAAAACGGAAACGCTCTAGAATCGGGGAGACGGCGATGTCGCTCAAAGTCCTGGCGGCGGTGCTTGTTGCGGCCCTGCTGGCCGGTTGCCAGACGATGACGCCGGAAGAACGACGCGCGGCCGACGAAGCGAAATGCAGCGCCTACGGCTTCAAAAGGAAGACCGACGCCTTCGCCGAATGCCTGCAGCGGATCGACCTTGACCGCTCAGCCGAGATGCGCGCTCGTGATGCGGAATTCGCCCGCTTCACCGCTCGCCCTCCGGTGGTGATCTACCGCCCGATCGTGGTGAAACAATAGGCCTGCATTCGCAGCCCTGCGTGCAGGCCGCCCACGAGTTCCCAATCAGATCGAATGCGACGGCACGAAAAGGGTGATGGCAGCGCCGCCGCCCGGCCTGTTGCGTGCTTCCAGCTTGCCACCATGGGCCCTGGCGATCGCCTCGACGATCGAAAGCCCGAGCCCGGTGCCACCGGTTGCACGCGAGCGCGAGGTTTCGCCACGCCAGAAGACATCGAATGAAATCGAGCTGATGTCCTCGGACAGGCCGGGGCCACGATCCAGGAAGCGGACAAAGGCGCTTCCATCCGCATTGAGCCCGGTTTCACAACGAAGCACGCCGCCGGTTGAAGCGTACCGGCAGCTATTGTGGACGAGCGCCAGCATCGCCTGCCGCAAACGTTCCGGATCGACATCGGCGAAGGCCGCGCCGAATTCGGTTTCAACACGCATGCCGGCGTCATCAAGCATGGGCCGGGCCGCAGCGAGGATCGTCGCAGCCTCATCTGCAAGGTCCGTGGCAGAGCGCTCGCCGATCAGCTTGTGACCGGCCGCGAGTGACAGGGTGCGCAAATCTTCAACCAGTCGCGACAGGCCTTGTACCTGCATGAGCAGATCCTGCAGCCCCTGCTGGTGGACAGGGAACACACCGTCGATCATGCCCTGCAGATTGCCCTGCAAAATCGTCAGCGGCGTACGCAGTTCGTGTGCAACGGCCATCGTGTTGAAACGCAACCGCTTTTCCATGTGGTCAAGATCCGTCGCCAGCGCATCGATGGTCCTGCCGAGGCGGTGCACCTCCGAAGTACCACCGCGAAAATTGCCGAGACCAACCACGAAATCGCCTTCGCGCAGCGTTTCTGCCGCCGATACCAACTTCTCCAGCGGGCGCGCGATACGCCGGGCGAGCCAATAGCCGATCGAACCGCAGATGAATGCCGCCAGCAGAATGTGACCGATGAAGGCCACGTTCATCTGGGCATCCACGGTTTTCTCGAACTCCGGAACGACGAGCATCAGTTTCCGGAAGCTCTCGACGGACGGCATCACCCCGTCCTGAATGTCCCGATAGGCCTGGGCCACGTCGGCGGGCAGCGTCCGCAGCTCGACCTCCGTCAGTCGCTTCATGATCGCGAAGAAGGTGGTATAGGCGATGATCATGCTGAGCACGAGCATCGCCGCAATCGTCACTGCGGTGACCGTGGAGAGGGAGAGGCGGCGCAGCTTCATCTCGGTGCCGCGAACCGGTAGCCGATGCCGCGCACTGCCTGGAAAAGACCGGGAACTCCGGCATTCTCGAACTTGCGACGCAGATTGGCGACATGCGTGTCGACGGTCTTGGCCAGTGCGTCGTTCTCCGGCAGGCAGGCATCGAGGATATCCGCCCGCCCGAAGGCATGGGTCGGCCGGCGGATCATATAGGCGACGATGCGGAATTCACTGAGCGTCAGCGCCAGCGATTGGCGTCCTGCCTCCGCTTCGACGAAGGCGGCGTGCGCATCGAGATCGACTTCGACAGGAGCGAAACGCAACGTCCGCGCAGCGCCTGCGGCGCGCGAACGGCGCAATACCGCATTGACACGCGCGACCACCTCCTGCGGGTTGAAAGGCTTGACGACATAGTCGTCGGCACCGAGCCGCAAGCCGGAAAGACGATCGATATCCTCGGCCAGCGCCGTCACCATGATGACCGGCGTACCCGAATCCTGACGGATGCGTGCCAGAACCTCGAAGCCGTCGAGACGCGGTATGTGCACGTCGAGAAGCACAAGGTCCGGGGACAACATGGCATGATGGGACAGCGCTATGTCCCCGTTGCCGGCGGTGACGGTGCGAAAGCCCTCCCGCGCCAGATAGGCCACGAGAATCTCGGCGATGCGCGGTTCGTCCTCGACGATAAGGATCAGCCCCTTGTCCATGCCGCGGCCCTTCGATGGTTTCCATAGGCCTTATTCAGCAACAAATCACGGCGGGCAACTGCAAACCACCAGGGCAACAGACCTCCCCGGCGAGCCTTGGCGGGCTCTCCGCCAAATCTTGATGAAACTCGACAAGGGTCCGCCATCGACACGTCGGTGCGGCTTGGGCGGGATCGCAGTGGCGCGTCGGAACCACCTCGACAGGACCATCATGCAAACGCCACCCAAGACCTTCGGGCATATTCAGCGTCCGCGCTTTGCGGCCTTGTGGATCGTAACCTTGTTCCTCATCGCCTTTGCGCTGCTGTTCCAGTCCGCCTGGAAACTTTATCCGCCGGGCGGAGTGGACCTGCAGCTGACAATCAGGATCGCCGGCATCGGCCTCATCGGCACGGCGACCCTGGGACGGCTCTGGTGCACGCTCTACATCGGCGGAAAGAAATCGACCGTACTGGTCGATGACGGCCCCTATTCGATGTGCCGCAATCCGCTCTATCTGTTCTCGATCATCGGCGCGGCTGGCGTGGGCGCGCAAACGGGCAGCGCCGCCCCAGCGCTCCTTTGCGCCCTCGTGGTGCATGCGATCCTGCTCCGGACCGCTACCCGCGAAGAGCATCTCTTGCAGACGCATTTCGGACAGGCCTATGCCGACTATCGCGGTCGCGTCCCGGCATTCCGGCTCGACAGGCGGCTGTTCGTCGATCGCGAGACGATCGAGATCGCCCCGAAGCGGCTCTATGTCACCTTGGCCGACAGCCTGGTCTTTCTTGCCGCGGTACCGGCCATGCTGCTGGTCGAATACCTGCAGGACGAAGGCTATCTGCCGGTGTTTTTCAGCCTTTATTGAATGAGGTCGTAGCGCGACGCTCTGGCGCAACCAAAAGTTTTGCTTTCCTCTCGCCAAAGGCTCGGTCAAAGGCTAGCGCAATTCCAGGAAAAGTGTGTAACGGTTTTCCGTCCGGAATTGCGTAAAAACAAAAAGTTAGAGCGTTTCCGTGAAAACGGAAACGCTCTGGTTGGCCGTCAACCGAACGATCGGCGTGAAGGATTGTCGACCCATGGCGTCGCTTCGGGCACTCGCACCCAAAAACTTCGTCGTGGCTGGCATCCTGTTGATGCTGGCCGGCGATTTCATGTTCGCGCTCAACGACGCGATGGGCAAATGGCTGGTCGCCAATTTTTCGGTCGGGCTGGTGGTCGCCGTCCGCTCGATCGGCGCCTTCATCATCCTCGGCCCGATGATTGCCCGGCAAGGTGTGGCGAAACTCGTTCAGGTCGAGCGGCCGGGCACGCAGGTGATGCGCGCCGTGATGGCAACGGTCGACACCGGCCTGTTTTATGCCGCCGTCGTGCATATGCCGCTCGCCGACGTGATGAGCTTTTACATGGCCGGGCCGATCTATGTCGCGGCGCTTTCGCACTTCATGCTTGGCGAACGCATCCGCTGGCGCCGCTGGGCCGCCATCCTGGTCGGTTTCTGCGGTGTGCTTGTCATTCTCAACCCGTCGGCATCCGCTTTTTCGACATCTGCCATCTTCGCGTTCATCGGCTCGGTCGCCTTCGCATTGTCGATCGTCTACAGCCGCCAATTGCGGGGAACGCCCGACACCACGCTGGTGACCTGGCAGACCATCGCGGCCCTGGTGGCGGGTCTCGTCTTCGCGATTCCCGACTGGCAAACGCCCGGCCTCATCGACATCGGCCCGATGCTGCTTCTCGGCGTGGTTTCCTGCGCCGCCCATCTGATGATCACGCGGGCGCTGAAGCTGGCGCCGGCTTCGACGCTGGCCCCCCTGCACTACAGCCTGCTGCTGTGGGCCATCGTGTTCGGCATGGTGTTCTTCGGCGATGTGCCGGGCCCGCGCGTGCTCGTCGGCGCGGTCATCGTCGTGCTGGCCGGCCTGTTCATCTTCCATCGTCAGAAGGTGGTCGACACCGTACCACCGGAAAATGTGCCGAAGGGCGTCAACTAGACGCCAGAGCAGTTCCAGGAAAGTGTGTAACGGTTTCCGTCCGGAATTGCGTAAAAACAAAGGGTTAGAGCGTTCCGCGTTTCCGTGAAAACGGAAACGCTCCAGGGTCAGCCTACGAAGCCGGCCGCCTTGTGGCTGCCGTCGCAGAACGGCTTGTTTTTCGAGTGACCGCAGCGGCACAGGAACACCCTGGTGACGCGGTCGACGGTACGGCCGGTGCCGGAGACAATCTCCAGATTGCCTTCCACCTTGAGCGATCCATTGGGTTGAGGTGTAACCTTGACCGCGCCATTACGCGCCTCCAGCGCGACGGACTCCCTGGTGTCCGGCTCGCCGGTGGCGGCAAAGCCGGCCTTACTGTGGCTGCCGTCGCAGAAAGGCTTGTTTTCTGACGCACCGCAACGACAGAGCGTCGCCCGCAACATCACCTCGCCGTTGATGTCCATTTCGGCATTGAAGGCCAGTGGTCCGTTCTGTCGCACCCTGACCAGATTGACCACGGGCACGGGTTCGTCCTGTCCACCATCCTTGCGGCGATAGGTTATCGCGCCTGAAGGACAGGCATGCGCGACACCGATGATCGCCTCGACAGCGCCGGCCTCCGGATGGATCCATTGGCCCGGCGCGTTAGGCACGAAGACCTCGGGATGGCCAAGCACGCAATTGCGCGAGTGGATGCAGAGCTTGCCGTCGAAACCGATGTCGATGTTTTCGCCCTCGACGAATTTCCGCACCATTGGGTAGCTCCTCAGCTTGCCTGAGCAGAGCCTAGAGCAAGCCGGATCGCAGGTGCAAGGGCAGACCTGCGGCGAAGCGCCAAACTGGCCATCGGCGCAGGTGCTTAGCCTTGTCGTTTCAGGCCTTGATACGGCTCATGCCAGGATCAAAGAGCGGCTCTGCATGAAGGCGCGCAGGCACGCTTTGTGTCGCCACCACCAGCTCATAGTCGCCTTCGCTCAGGAAGGCATCGCTGACACCCGCGGCGTTGCGGACATAGCCGTAACCGATGTTCCTGGCCACGGTGTAGCCGTAACCGCCCGAGGTGAGATAGCCAACCGGGTCGCCATTGCGCAGGATCGTCTCGCGGCCAAGCAGGACGACCTCGGGATCATCTACCGTAAAGCCGGCGAAGCGCTTGACGAGCGGCTGGCCGGAGAGCCTTTCAAGCGCCACGCGCCCAACGAAGTCGGTTTCCTTCTTCAGTTTCACCGCCCAGCCGAGACCGGCCTCGAGCGGCGTGTCATTCGGCGTGATGTCGGAACCCCAGGCGCGATAGCCTTTTTCGAGGCGCAGCGATTCCAGCGCCCGGTAGCCGACCGGGCGGATGTCCTGTCCCTTGCCGGCCTGCATGAGGGCGTCGAACACTTCGCCGGTGGCTGCGATCGGAACGTGCAGCTCCCAGCCGAGTTCGCCGACATAAGTGACGCGGAGCGCCCGCACCATATGCCCGGCAATCGCGATCTCGCGCACGTGACCAAATGGGAAAACGGCATTGGAGACATCGGCCTCCGTCACCTTCTCCAGCACCGCGCGCGCCTGCGGCCCCATCAGCGAGAGTGTGCCGAAATCCTCGGTCACATCTGCGATGTCGACGTCCAGGCCGGCACCGACGTGATCCCGGATCCAGGCCAGGTCATGGGTACGGAAGCCGGTACCGGTGACGATGTAGAACTTGTCGTCAGCCAGTCGCGCCACGGTGAGATCGGCCTCGATGCCGCCGCGGGTGTTGAGAAGCTGAGTGTAGGTGAGCCGTCCGGCCGGCTTGGCGACATCGTTGGCGCAGATCCAGTCGAGCGCCTTGCCGGCATCCCTTCCGTTCAGTTCGTATTTGGCAAAGGACGACTGGTCGAAGATGCCGACCTTCTCGCGCACATGGCGATGCTCGTCGCCAACCGGCTCGAACCAGTTCTGCCGGCCCATCGAATAGACGTCCTTCGCCTCGGCTCCAGCCAGCGCGAACCAGTTCGGCCGCTCCCAGCCAAGCTTGGAGCCGAAGACGGCGCCATATTTATGCAGCCGCTGGTAGAGCGGCGAGACGATGCGCGGCCGGCCGCTTTCATATTCCTCATGCGGGAAGCCAACCGTGTAGTGCTTGCCATAGGCTTCGAGCGTGCGGTCGCACACCCATTGCCGGTCGCGGTGCAGGTCGGAGAAGCGGCGGATGTCGACCACCCAGAGGTCGAGCGGCGCCTCGCCGTCGACCACCCATTTCGCCAGCACCCAGCCGGCGCCACCACCCGAAGCGATGCCGAAGGCGTTGAAGCCGGCGCCGACAAACATGTTCGAACATTCGGGTGCTGCGCCGAGGATGAAATTGCCATCCGGCGTGAAACTCTCGGGGCCGTTGATCATCTGCTTGACGCCGACTGTTTCGAGCGCCGGCACACGCTCGATGGCCTGCGTCATGTGCTGTTCGAAATGGTCGTAGTCATCGTCGAACAGGCGAAATTCCCATTCCTTCGGCACGTCACCGTCGGGCAGGCCAGTCTCCCAGGCCTGCGGGTTCGGCTCATAGCCGCCCATGACGAGGCCGCCGACCTCTTCCTTGAAATAGGTGCGGCGGTCGGGATCGCGGATGGTAGGGGCATCAGTGGCGAGGCCGGGGATCTTCTCGGTGATGATGTACTGATGCTTGACCGGTTGCAGCGGCACGTTGATGCCGGCCATCGCACCGACCTGCCTTGCCCACTGACCGGCGCAATTGACCACCTTCTCGCAGGCGATGTCGCCCTGGTCGGTCTTCACCTTGACAATGCGGCCGTCCTTCATGTCGAACCCGGTGACGCACACCTTCTCGAACAGCCTGGCGCCATGCATGCGTGCGCCCTTGGCGAGCGACTGGGTAATGTCGGACGGGCTTGCCTGGCCGTCGGTCGGCAGCCAGCTGGCGCCGACGAGATCGCCGGTCTCCATCAACGGCCACATCGCCTTCACCTCGGCCGGTGAAAGCAGGTGCATGTCCATGGCAAAGCTGCGCGCCGTCGTCGCCAGCCGCTTGAACTCGGTCCAACGGTCGTGACTGGTGGCAAGGCGCAGGCAACCAGTCATCTTCCAGCCGGTGGCGAGCCCGGTTTCGGCCTCCAGCCCCTTGTAGAGCTCGACCGAATATTTGAGCACGCGGGTGATCGAGGCCGATGATCGCAGTTGACCGACCAGGCCGGCGGCATGCCAGGTCGAACCGGACGTGATGGCGCCCTGCTCCAGCAGGACCACGTCGGCCTTATGGTCGCGCGCCAGGTGATAGGCGGTGGAACAACCGATGATGCCGCCGCCGATGACGACGATCTCGGCGTGACTGGGCAATGTCATGACAGGATTTTTCCGTATCTGGAGCTGTAGCTTTCCAACGCCGCGTCGAGGCGGGCGAGGTTCTCGGCTGTGTAGGCGACATAGTCGACGCCGGGAGCGTCGAGATGCAGTTCGGAGACCATGCTCCACATCGCCTCGCGCAGCAGTGACGCGCACTGCATGGCGGCAAAGGAGCGGCGCATCGCCTCGTCCGGCGAATGGCCGAGATAGGCGCCCAGCAAGGGCTCGGCT
Organism: Mesorhizobium loti; assembly: GCF_002858745.1. Classification (GTDB taxonomy): domain Bacteria; phylum Pseudomonadota; class Alphaproteobacteria; order Rhizobiales; family Rhizobiaceae; genus Mesorhizobium; species Mesorhizobium loti_F. The sequence goes on from NZ_PJRO01000007.1 coordinate 320,281, forward strand.
TCCGCGTCAGACATGCCGGAGTTGGAGGCAATGCCGGCGAGATCGAACATCGCCGTGCCGAAGCCTGCATATTCGAAATCGATCAGCCAGAGCTTGTCGCCGTCGTCGAGGAAATTGGCCGGCAGCAAATCATTGTGGCCGAACACGATCGGCAGCGGGGCCTGCACGCTTTCCAAGCGATCCGCCAGGGCAAGGTAGAGCGGCAGCACCGGCATCATGCGGCTTTTTCCAGCGCTCAGCGTGCGGGCATAGTCACGGATGACGTGGAACACCCAGAACATGAAGCCGGGGCCGGAGACATGTTCGGGCATTTGCCTGTGGAACTCGCGCATCAGCGTCGCGATACGCTTCGCATTGGCGCGCACGTCCTCTGCCGCGTAGGTCTTCGCGCCAAGGAACTGCGTGACCATGGCACCTGGTTCGGCATACTCGACCGCGGGTCCGAAACCGGCGGTCGCAGCCGCCTGCGCCGTCATCAACTCCCGCTCGCGCAGCACATGGTGGAAGGGGTAATCACGCCCCAGCCGGACGACATGCTTGCCGGCGGAATCCGTCACCAGAAAGTTCTCGTTGCTGAGCCCGCCAGACAAGGGAGCGACATCAACGCTTCCCTTCCAGCACGGCAGGCGGCGAATGCGATCCTCGCTCGTCACGTCTCCTCCCATTCGATCGGCGCGCCTTTCTGTCGAAGGTCTTTCACCAGGTCCAACCGCATCTCCTCACCATCAAGGTCGAACGATGAGAGCGGATTGTCAACGCGATTCTGTGGTTTTTTATGTTTTTATGACCGATTATGTTGTTTTCAAATCGGCAAAAGCCTACAAATCAGTCATCAAGACACCATGAACGGACAGGCTTCGGTGAACCATTCCAAACGGCACGGCGAAATCCTGCGCCTCCTGAAAGAGGAAGGCACGGTCACTGTCGCCGATCTCGCCCAGCGGCTCGACGTCTCGCTGGAGACGGTGCGGCGCGATGTGAAACCGCTGACGAAAGACGGTTCCGTGCTGAAGATGCACGGCGCCATCAGCCTGCCCAACATCGTCGGCGAAGCGCCATTCGAGCGGCGCATGCGCGACAATGCCGACGCCAAACGCACGATCGCGCGCATGGTGGCGGCAACGATCCGCGATGGCGAATCCGTCATGCTGGACTGCGGCACCACCACCAGCTTCCTCGCCCGGGAGCTGCTGAGCCATCGCCGGCTCACCGTCGTGACCAATTCCTCCGACATCGCCCGCACCTTGGCCACCGCCAACGGCAACCGGGTCTATATGGCCGGCGGCGAACTGCGCAGCGATTCCGGTGCCGCCTTCGGCGTCTCGGCGATCGATTTCGTCGGCCGTTTCAGCGTCGATCACGCCGTCATTTCGGCAGGCGCCATCGATGCAACCGGCGGCGTCATGGACTTCGATCTCGAAGAGGCGGAGTTTGCGGCCACAGTGCTGTCGCGCGGCCAGCGTTCCGTCGTCGTCACCGACCACAGCAAGTTCGGCCGCCAGGGCCTTGTCCGGGTGTGTGGTTTTTCCGGCTTCTCCGAACTCGCTACCGACAAGGCGCCGCCCGCCAACATCGTCGCGGCACTGGAAACGGCCGGCGCGCGCCTGCACGTGGCAGGCTGAACCAGGCGAAGCATCCGCCTGATCCTTATCTTTTCTTGATACCTGGCAGAGCTATTCCCAATCGATATTTGACCGGCTTCGGGAGCATTTTCCGCATTCCTTGAATCGCGGAGAAGCATCGTGCTCGACCTCGCCTACCTTGCCCTTGGCATAGGATCCTTCCTGATTTTCGCGCTCTATGCCCGCGCGCTGACGCGGCTTTGAGAGAGGTGATCCTGATGGAAGCCTTACTCGGCCTCGCCGTTGCCGCTGCCCTTGGCGTCTACCTTCTGGTGACGCTGCTGCGGCCAGAGAAATTCTAGAAAACAAAAAATTCTAAGAACAAAAAGAGTTCCGCCATGTCTTTGATCGGATGGCTGCAGATCGGCCTGCTTTTTCTCCTCACATTTTTGCTGATCAAGCCGCTTGGCTTGTTCATGGCAAAAGTCTTTTCCAATCAACGAACCTTCCTGTCGTCCGTGCTTGGCCCTGTCGAGCGCGGCTTCTACGCGTTGGCCGGCGTCGATCCGAAGAAAGAGCAGGGCTGGCTGGCTTATGCGTTTTCGATGATCGCCTTCAGCATCGCAGGCCTGGTCCTGCTCTACGCGATCCAGCGGCTGCAGGCCTATCTGCCCTACAACCCGCAAGGGTTCGCTGGTGTCGCGCCCGACCTTGCCTTCAACACCGCCGCGTCCTTTGTCACCAACACGAACTGGCAGTCCTATGGCGGCGAAACCACGATGAGCCATTTCACGCAGATGGCCGGGCTGACCGTGCAAAACTTCGTTTCCGCCGCCAGCGGCATTGCCATGGCGATGGCACTGACCCGCGCCTTCATCCGCTCGAACGGCACGACCGTCGGCAATTTCTGGGTCGACCTGACCCGCTCCACGCTTTACGTGTTGCTGCCGCTCGCCATTGTCGTGGCAATCGCCTTCGTGGCGATGGGCCTGCCGCAGACGCTCGACGGTTCGGTGACGGCAACCACGCTCGAAGGCGCCAACCAGACCCTTGCGCTTGGGCCTGTCGCCAGCCAGGAAGCGATCAAGCAGCTCGGTACCAATGGCGGCGGCTTCTTCAACGTCAATGCCGCGCATCCGTTCGAGAACCCGACGGCGTTGTCGAACTACCTCAACATCCTGTCCATGCTCGCGGTAACGGCAGCTCTCGCCTACACCTTCGGCCAGATGGTCGGTGACCGCCGCCAGGGCTGGGCCTTTGTCGCCACCATCGCCATCCTTTTGATCACCGGCGTCGGCGTCATCTACTGGGCCGAGACGCAGGGCAACCCGATCCTGACTGCGCTCGGCCTCGACAATGCGCTCGGCAACATGGAAGGCAAGGAAGTGCGCTTCGGCCAGGCCATGACCGCCGCCTACGCGGCTGTTACGACCGGCATTTCCGATGGCGGCGTCAACGGCATGCATGGCTCGCTGACCGGCCTTGGCGGCCTCGTCCCGATGTTTCTGATGCAGCTCGGCGAAGTGCTGCCCGGCGGCGTCGGCTCCGGCCTCTACGGCATGATCGTCTTCGCCATCCTCGCCGTCTTCGTTGCCGGCCTGATGGTTGGCCGCACGCCGGAATTCCTCGGCAAGAAGATCGAAGGCCGCGAGATGAAATTCGCCATGCTGGCGGTGCTCATCCTGCCACTGTCGATCCTTGGCTTCACCGCGCTGTCGGCCACGCTGCCGTTCGCCGTCGCCTCGATCAGCATGGGCGGCCCGCACGGCCTGTCCGAAATCCTCTATGCCTATGTGTCGACGACGGCCAACAACGGCTCTGCCTTCGGCGGCCTGACCGCAAACACACCCTGGTACAACACCACGCTCGGCATCGCCATGCTGCTCGGCCGCTTCGGTTATGTCGTGCCTGTTCTGGCCATCGCCGGCTCGCTGGTCGGCAAGACCAGGACGACGGCGTCGGCCGGTACCTTCCCGACACACACGCCGCTGTTCGTCGGCCTGCTCGTCGGCGTCATCCTCATCCTGGGCGGCCTGCAATATTTCCCGGCCCTCGCCCTCGGCCCCATCGTCGAGCATTTCGCGATGCTGGCCGGCCAGACGTTCTAAAGGACATTACCCATGTCGACCGCTATCCAACACAAGCTCTTCGAACCGGCCATCCTGTGGCCGGCCCTTGGGCAGGCCTTCGTCAAGCTCGCGCCGCAGAAGCTGATGCGCAATCCCGTCATCTTCGTCACCGAAGTGGTGGCGGCGCTGGTGACGCTGATGTTCCTGCGCGATCTCGTCATCGCCGGCGGCAAGCCGCTGTTCTCCGGCCAGATCGCTGCCTGGCTGTGGTTCACCGTGCTGTTCGCCAACTTCGCCGAGGCAGTTGCGGAAGGACGCGGCAAGGCACAGGCCGACAGCCTGCGCCGCACCAAGTCTCAGCTCACTGCTCGCAAGCTGCTGTCCGAAGACGGGCTGGACATCGCCAGCATCCCTGCCACCGATCTCAAGGTCGGCGACATGGTGCTGGTCGAGGCCGGTGAACTGATCCCGGGCGACGGCGAGATCGTGGAAGGCATCGCCTCGGTCAACGAAAGCGCCATCACCGGTGAATCCGCGCCCGTCATCCGCGAATCCGGCGGCGACCGTTCGGCCGTCACCGGCGGCACCCAGGTGCTCTCCGACTGGATCAAGGTGCGTATCACCGCTGCCCCCGGTTCTTCCTTCGTCGACCGCATGATCGCCCTCATCGAAGGCGCCGAACGCCAGAAGACACCGAACGAGATCGCCCTGTCGATCCTGCTGTCGGGCCTCACCCTGGTCTTCCTGATCGCAGTGACGACACTGTGGGGTCTCGCCGGCTATTCGGGCACGGTGCTTTCAGTCACGGTGCTGGCGGCGCTGCTGGTGACCCTGATCCCGACCACCATCGGCGGCCTGCTGTCGGCCATCGGCATCGCCGGCATGGACCGCCTGGTGCGCTTCAACGTCATCGCCACTTCCGGCCGTGCCGTAGAGGCAGCCGGTGACGTCGACACGCTTCTGCTCGACAAGACCGGCACCATCACCTTCGGCAACCGCATGGCGACCGAATTCCTGCCGGTGCCGGGCATCCGCGCCGAGGAACTGGCCGAAGCCGCCATGCTGGCGAGCCTTGGCGACGAGACGCCGGAAGGCCGCTCGATCGTGGCGCTGGCCACCGGCGAATTCGGCGCTGCCGCCCCTGCCAAAAAACCCGATACGATCGTGCCGTTCGCGGCCGAGACCAGGCTGTCGGGTGTCGATCTCGGCGCGCGCCGCCTGCGCAAGGGTGCCGTTGATTCGGTGCTGAAATTCACCGGGCTGGATGAGGCCCGCGTGCCAACCGCCTTCCGCCAGGCGGTCGACCTGGTGGCGCGCACCGGCGGTACGCCGCTGGCTGTCGCCGAAGGCAACAAGCTGCTCGGTGTCATCCACCTCAAGGACGTGGTGAAGCCCGGCATCAAGGAGCGCTTCGCGGCGCTGCGCGCCATGGGCATCCGCACCGTCATGGTCACCGGCGACAACCCGGTCACCGCAGCGGCGATCGCCTCCGAGGCCGGCGTCGACGACTATCTGGCGGAAGCGACCCCGGAGCAGAAGCTCGGCTATATCCGCAAGGAACAGGAAGGCGGGCGGCTGATCGCTATGTGTGGCGACGGCACCAACGATGCGCCTGCACTCGCCCAGGCCGACGTCGGCGTGGCCATGCAGAGCGGCACCCAGGCCGCGCGCGAAGCCGCCAACATGGTCGACCTCGATTCCAGCCCGACCAAGCTGATCGAGATCGTCGAGATCGGCAAGCAGTTGCTGATGACGCGCGGCTCGCTGACGACCTTCTCGATCGCCAACGACGTCGCCAAATATTTCGCCATCATCCCGGCGCTGTTCGTGGTGACCTATCCGGCACTCGATTACCTCAACATCATGCGGTTGACCTCGCCGGAATCGGCGATCCTGTCGGCGGTGATCTTCAACGCGCTGATCATCGTTGCGCTGATCCCGCTGGCGCTGAAGGGTGTTGCCTACCGTCCGGTCGGTGCAGCGGCGCTGCTGCGCCGCAATCTCCTCGTCTACGGCCTCGGCGGCCTGATCCTGCCCTTCGCAGGCATCAAGCTGGTCGACATCGCCGTCTCGGCTCTCCATCTGGTGTAATCATGACAAGCACTCTTCGCCCCGCCTTTGTGATGATCGTGTTGTTCACGATCCTGCTCGGCATCGCCTACCCGCTCGCCATCACCGGCGTCGGCCAGATCGTCCTGCCGGCACAGGCAAACGGCAGCCTGATCCGGCAGAACGGCACCGTCATCGGTTCGGAACTGATCGGCCAAAACTTCACGACCGACCGCTATTTCTGGCCGCGTCCATCGGCGATCGGCAGCACGCCCTACGACGCCGGCAATTCGAGCGGCTCGAACCTCGGCACCACCTCGCAGAAGCTGAAAGAGCGGGTGACGACGGACATCCAGCGCCTGAATGGTGCCGGCATAGCCAGCCCCGTACCCACCGACGCGGCGACCACTTCCGGCTCGGGGCTTGACCCGCACATCTCGCCCGATTTTGCGCGTGACCAGGTGGCGCGCGTCGCCAAGGCGCGCGGCTTGCCGGAAACGGATGTGGCCAAGCTGGTCGACGAAACCGAGGAAGGTCGATTGTTCGGCCTGATCGGCGAACCCCGCGTCAACGTGCTGAAACTAAATCTCGCGCTGGATCGGCTAAAGTCCTAAATCTACTTAATGGCCGATAGCGACCGTCACCGAGAAAAGCGCGCAGACCCAGACGCGCTTCTGGCACTGGCAGGCAAACAGGAACGTGGTCGGCTGACCGTGTTCCTGGGCGCCGCGCCGGGCGTCGGCAAGACCTATGCCATGCTGTCGCGCGCGCGCCGCGTGAAGGAGGATGGCGGCGACATCCTGATCGGCCTTGTCGAAACGCATGGCCGCAGCGAGACCGCAGCACTGCTCGACGGGCTGGAAGTACTGCCGCTTCGCAGCATTCCCTATCGCGGCCGCACCATCGAGGAATTCGACCTCGACGCCGCACTTGTGCGCCATCCGCATACGATCGTGGTCGACGAACTGGCGCATACCAACGCGCCGGAAAGCCGCCACCCCAAGCGCTTCCAGGATATCGACGAGCTTCTGGCCGCCGGTATCAATGTCTGGACGGCGCTGAACATCCAGCACCTGGAAAGCCTGTCGGACGTCGTCACCCAGATCACCGGTGTGCCGGTGCGCGAACAGATCCCCGACACGGTGCTGAAGAAAGCCGACGAAGTGCTGCTGGTGGATCTGCCGCCGGCGGAACTGCTGGAGCGGCTGAAGGAAGGCAAGGTCTACCTGCCCGCCAATGCGGCGCGCGCGGCGGACTCCTTCTTCCGGCTCGGCAATCTCACCGCACTGCGCGACCTGGCGCTGCGGCGCACCGCCGACCGCGTCGACGACCAGATGGTCGACTATCTCAAGCAGAACGCCATCGAAGGCCCGTGGCCTTCCGCCGAACGGCTGCTGGTTTGCATCGGCCCCGACGCGCTTTCCGAAAAGGTTGTGCGCATCGCCAGTCGGCTCGCTTCGGGCCTCAACGCGCATTGGATCGTCGCGTCGATCGAGCCGGTCGATCGCGCCGTTGCCGATCAGGCCGGCGAGCGGAGGCTCGACGACACCTTCCGCCTCGCCGAACGGCTTGGCGCGGAAACGCGACGGGTCAAGGGCAACGATTTCGTCGAGGAAATCCTGCGGCTCGCAAGACGCGAGCACGCCACGCAGATCGTCATCGGTGGGCGCAAGCAACCGTTCCCGTGGCGCCTGTTCCGACGTTCGTTGCCCGATGCGCTGATGGAAAAGGCTTCGGGGATCGGGATCTATGTCGTCACCGGCGACGATACGATGCCGCCGCCAGCAACACCGGTGAAACAACGTCCGCTGTCGCTTCGCATGGCCCGCGATGTTGGCATGGCCCTCGCCATGGTTGCTACTGCGACCGGCTTCGGCTTGACCATCGACGAAGTGGTGCGGCTGCCGAACATCTCGATCATCTATCTGCTGGCGGTGTTGGCCTCAGCGATCAGCGGCGGCTATCTGGCCGCGGTCGTTGCCGCACTCGGCTCGGCCATCGCCTATAATTTTTTCTTCATCCCGCCGTTCTACACGCTGACCATCGCCGAACCGCACGAAGTCTTCGCGCTGTTCGTTTTCCTCGCGGCGGCAATGCTCACCGGCGGCCTCACCTCGCGGCTGCGGGAGCAGGCCAAGGTGTCCGGCGAACGCTCGGCCACCACCCAGACGCTCTACGATTATACACGCAAGCTTTCCGGCACCGCGAAGCAGGACGATGTGGTGTGGGCGACCGTTTCGCAACTGCAGGGCGCGCTGTCACGCACCGTTGCCCTCCTGCTGCCGGACCAGGGCGAGTTGCGCTTGCAGGCGTCATGGCCGCCAGACACCGAACTCGGCGTCCCCGACATGGCGGCCGCACGCTGGGCGTATGAAAAGAGCGAAGAGGCCGGCAGCGGCACCGGCACGCTGCCCAACAGCGCCTTCCGCTTCATCCCGCTGATGAGCCCGCATGGCGTCGTCGGCGTCTGCGGCATTCAGCAGGACGGCGAATTGCTGGAAGGAACCGAAGAAAGAATGCTGAACGCCATCCTCGATCAGTCGGCGGTTGCCATCGACCGGGCACGATTGTCCAAGGAAAGCCTTCGGCAGGCCACCGCCCTGGAAGGTGAACGTTTCCGTTCGGCATTGCTCGCCTCTGTCTCGCACGACCTCAAGACCCCGCTCGCCACCATCACCGGCGCCATCACCAGCCTGCGCGAACTCGGCGACAAGATGGATAAGGGCAGCCGCGACGACCTTCTCGTTTCGATCGATGAAGAAAGCGCCCGGCTGTCGCGCTTCCTCGCCAACCTGCTCGACATGACACGCATCGAATCCGGTTCGGTCGAAGCCAAGCGCGACTGGGTCGACGTCTCTGACGTGATCAACTCCACGGTGGAGCGCTCCCGCAAGGTGTTCCCGGGGCGCGCTGTCGAAGTGCAGCTTGCGCCGGACCTGCCGCTCATCCGCGGCGATAGCGTGCTTCTGGGGCAAGTGCTGTTCAACCTGGTCGACAACGCCGACAAATATGGCGGCGCCGAGCCGATCCGCATTTATGCGCGGCACGACCGCGACGAACTTGTCCTTTCCGTCGTAGACATGGGCAGGGGTATTCCCGAAAAGGACCTCGAGCAGGTGTTCGAAAAATTCTTCCGGCGCGGCAAGCCGGACGGCCGCGCGCCAGGCACGGGGCTCGGCCTGCCGATCGCACGCGGTTTCGTCGAGGCTATGGGTGGCACCATCAAGGCGGAAAGCCCTGCCCAGAAACGAAAAGGCACACGCATGATCCTGCGCTTCCCGGTCGAAGACATGCCTGTCGAAGCTTCGCTCGCCGAAAAGGGGGCGATTGCGTGAGCGGCTTTCGTGTCCTGGTCGTCGACGACGAACCGCAGATCCAGCGCTTCCTGCGCCCGGCGCTGACGGCTGCCGGCTATGAGGTGATCGAGGCTGGAACCGGCGCCCAGGCCTTGAAAGCCATCGCCACGGCAGCACCCGACCTCATCATCCTCGATCTCGGTCTGCCCGACATGGACGGCAAGGAGGTGGTGAAGAACGTGCGCGGCTGGTCCGAGCTGCCGATCATCATCCTCTCGGCACGTGACCGCGAGAGCGAGAAGATCGCCGCGCTCGACCTCGGCGCCGACGACTATATCGAAAAGCCGTTCGGCATCGGCGAACTGACGGCACGCATCCGCACGGCGCTGCGCCACCGCACCCGCGAGGACGGCGGCGTGACGGAGATTTCCGTCGACGGGCTGCATATCGATACCGTGCGCCGGCTGATCACGCGCGACGACGCGCCGATCCACCTGACGCCGAAGGAATACGATCTCGTTCTGATGCTGGCGCGCCACGCCGGGCGTGTCGTCACGCACAGGGCATTGCTGACATCGGTCTGGGGTCCGGCCCATGCCGACGACCTGCACTATCTTCGCGTGTTCGTCGGTCAGGTACGCAGCAAGATCGAACGCGACCCGTCCGCGCCGGCGATCATCAGGACGGAGCCCGGCGTCGGCTATCGTTTCGTCGGCGATGAGAGCTGAGACCGGCCCGAAGTGCCAACTATGACGGCTGGGCTGCGAGCTTCGGCATTTGCCTGGAGTGACTGTTCGACCTCAGCCAACAACCATTCGCGGAAAGCCTTTATCTTGGGCACATTGCGTCGCGAGGTCGGGTAGACCAGCCAGTAGGAATGCCCATCGTCACCAACCAGATCGAAAGGCTGGATCAGGCGGCCGTCGGCCAGTTCCGCCTGGAAAAGCTCACGGGTCAGGATGGCGACGCCGTGGCCGGCGATCGCCGCGCTCGCCTCATACATCTGCGCGCCCAAGCTGCTGGCCGGCCGTGAGGCAAGTTCGCCAGAGTCAACGCCGGCGAGCTTGAACCATTCCCTCCACCAGATGTCACCCGGATCGAGAATCGGCAGACGCAGGAGATCCGCAGGCTCCTTCACGCCGCCAATGCTGGCGGCCAAAGCCGGGCTCAGCACCGCCGTGAAATCGGCGGAAAACAGCTTGTGCACCTCCGTTCCCGGCCACTGGCCGCGACCGGAGCGGATGGCGATATCGACATCTTCCCGTGCGAAATCGATCAGCCTGCTCGACGTGTCGAGACGCACGGCGAGCGAGGGATACATCATCTGGAATGTGCCAAGCCGCCGAGCCAGCCAATTGGAGGCGAAGGTCAGGATCGTGCTGACGCACAGGACGCCCTCCGCGCCGGAGCGCGCAGCCGAATAAGCCTCGCCGATGATCGCGAACGCATCGGTAATGGCGGGCGCCAGTCGCTGCCCAACGTCGGTCAGTTCGATATGGCGCGGATGCCGCAGGAAAAGCTGCGCGCCCAAACGCTCCTCCAGAAGCTTGATCTGATAGCTGGCCGCGGCCTGCGTCATGCCGAGCTCACGCGCTGCCTTGGTGAAGGACAGATGCCGCGCGACCGCTTCGAAGACGCGGGTGGCGGTGAGTGGGGGAAGTTGAAAACTCATCGGCCATAAGCCCTCTTTATGGGTGATGATCGACGTTCAATTGGAAACAAAGGCAAAAAAGTACGACATTCAGCATCAACGGATCAGATGCATTTAAGAATACCGGAGGCGTTTTACCATGACAACGTCGCAACAAATGACGCTTTCATTCTCCAGTCACCGCTGGTTGTCCTGGCTGGCGGATGGTTTCGGTCGCCGTCGGGGTGTTCAGCTCGACGTGCGGGAACTGTCGCCACATCTGCGCCGCGACCTCGGCCTGCTCGACGGCAACGACCCTTGCGGTCGCTGGCAATGCTGACCGATGACACGAACCTAACGCCGAACGCCGCATAAGCTCGAAAATCTGTTTTGATTTTTGGGCTTATGCGTTCGGAGCGATGAGGGTCAGCGACGGGAAATAGGTTCGGAAGCGGCCAACATCGCGCGTCAAAACTGGCTGTCGAGCGACCGCAGCGTGTGCGCCGACAAAGAAATCCGGCAACACACCTGTTCGTGAGCCGCCAGCATGGCGATATTGCGTAAACACCTTCCCCGCCAGAAACAACGCCTCGCGAGGCATCGACAAGATTTCAAGCCCAGCTTCCTCGACGAATGCTTCCAGGTCTTCAATCCGCTGATATCGAACCGCGAGTTCGGCGTAGACCACGTCGTTGATAAACAACGGCCCCCGTAGACTGCCGGCCTCAAGCTGGCTGATCGACCAGTCCGCCCAACGAGGATCGTTCGTCACCAAGTCGAGCAGGACGTTGGTATCGACCAGTGTCACCCCTCGCCCCGCGTCAGTGCCATGATCGCATCGGTATCGAGACCCACCCCTGCATGGCCGCGCAATCTCGCAAAACGGCTCGGCGGCTGCTTCTTGTCGGCGCGCGCGATCACCACGCTGCCGTCGGCAGCACGCCGAAAGTCCACCCTGCTGCCGGGTACAATCCCCAGAAGATCACGGACCGGCTTCGGAATTGTAACTTGGCCTTTGGCTGTAACTGTCGTCGCCATGTTCGCCTCGGTAATGATTAATTTTCTAGAGGTATTACCTGCCGCGATGCTTTTCAATCCCACTGCAGACAGATAGTCCGCCGGATAGCTTCCCATCTCCAATTCGTAGGACTCTATCCCACGCCGACATAACGTTTGACGGCCGCCGGATCTCCACGCAACGCCTCGGCGGTCATGGTCTCGCGGTTGCGACCGTTCTCGATGAAGGCGACGCGATCAGCGACGGCGAGCACGGCTTCCACCCGTTGCTCGACCAGGATGGTCGAGACGCCGAGGCCGCGCAGCTTGGCGACCGTCTCGCGGATCTTCTCGATCATCGACGGCATCAGCCCTTCGGTCGGCTCGTCCAGCAGCAGGGCCTGCGGTTCCAGACAAAGCGCGCGCGCCATGGCAAGCATCTGCTGCTCGCCTCCCGACAGCGTGCCGGAACGTTGCCTGAGCCGTTCGCGCAGGCGTGGAAACAGATCCAGCACGGCTTCGCGCGTCGCCGCACCCTTGCCCCGCGCCATCAGGCCGATCTCGATGTTCTCGGCAACCGTCATCTCGGCGAACAGCCGGCGGCCCTGGGGCACATAGGCAACGCCAGCCTTCGGCACCTCATGCGCGGCCAGCGCCGTCAACTCGCGACCTTCGAGGCGGATCGAACCGGCCGCTGCCGGCACCAGCCCCATGATGGCCTTCAGCGTCGTCGTCTTGCCGGCGCCGTTGCGGCCGAGCAGACACAGCACCTCACCCCTGTTCAGCACAAGGTCCAGCCCGTGCAGGACTTGAACCTCGCCATAGAAACAATCAAGGCCCTTGATGGTGAGCAGCTCAGCCATGCGCTGCTCCGAGATAGGCTTCCTGAACCTGGGCATTGGCGCGGATTTCCGCCGGATCACCCTCGGCGATGATCCGGCCGACGTCGAAGACGGTGATGCGATGGGCGAGCTGCATCACCACCGGCATGTTGTGTTCGATGATCAGCACGGTGGCATCGCGTGCAATCTCGCGGATCAAGGCGACAAAGCCTTCGATCTCGCCGTCGGAAAGACCTTGTGTCGGCTCGTCCAGGATCAGCAGGCGCGGCTGCAGCGCCAGACCCATGGCCACTTCCAGCAGGCGTTGATGGCCATAGGCGAGTTGGCCGGCCGGAGTTCCTGCACGGTCCGCCAGGCCCACCTGCTCGAGGGCTTTCATGGCGCCAGTGCGCACCGCGCCCCTGGAGCGACCGTCGGTCAAGGTGCGCTGCACCGAAAGCGCGACATTGTCGTAGGCAGAGAGATTGGCGAAGACACTGGTGACCTGGAACGTATAGGCGATGCCCAGCCGCACCCGTCTATATGCCGGCAAGGTGGTTATGTCGGCGCCAACGAAGTTGATCGTGCCCGACGACGGCAGGATCCGGCCGCAAACCAGGCCGACGAAGGTCGTCTTGCCGGCGCCGTTCGGACCGATGATGGCGCGGATCTCTCCCGGCATCAGGCTGAAGTCGGCATTGTCCACGGCGCGCAGGCCGCCGAAATCGCGCGACAGGCCGCTGGTCGTCAGCAGTGGCTGCGTCATGGCAACCACCTGATCCAGCGTTTGCGCACGGCACCCAGGATGCCCTTCGGCGCGAACAAGACGAGAAGGATAAGAGCCACGCCCACGATCAGCAGCCAGGCTGAAGTGTAGCTGCTGGCGATGTCGGTCACATAGTAGATGAACAGTGTGCCGATGAGCGGGCCAAGCGTGGTGGCGGCACCACCGGCCAGCACCCAGAGCAACGGCAGGATGGAATACTGCACCGAGGCGAAATTGGAGCCTACATAACCGAACAGCAGCGCATAGGCAGCACCCGCCGCGGCACAGAAGACACCGGAAAGCACGATTGCCGCGAGCTTGTTGGCGAAGGTGTCGTAGCCCAGCATGCGCGTGCGCTCCTCATTCTCGCGGATCGCCACCAGGACACGGCCGAAGCGGGAGCGGACAATCGCCAGCGTTGCAAACAGGACGACGGCAAACAGCACCAGAGCCGCAACATAGCGCACGGTCGGAACCGTGAGATCAACGCTGGCATTGCCGATCGTCACGATGCGGCTGGCCTGCTGCAGAACCAGCCCCTGATCGCCGCCGGTCCACTGGTTGAAATAGACGATGGTCAGGAGGAGGGCCTGCGCGAACATCATGGTGACGATCATGAAAGCGACCCCGGACGTGCGCAGTGCCAGCAAGCCGACGACCAGCGCCAACAGCGCGCCGCAGACAAGCCCGGCAATGAAAGCTGCCGGGACCCCGAAACCGAGATAGGTGATCGCCAGCCCGCTGCCGTAGAGGCCGGCGGCAAAGAACATGGCATGGCCGAGGCTGAGCAGCCCGGCATAGCCGAACAGGAGATTGTAGCCCATCGCGAAGGTGGCCAGCACCAGGATGCGCGCGAACAGGCCATGGTGATAGTCGGGCAGCAGGAAGTTCAGCGCAAACAGCACCGCGACCACGGCCGCATGCAACCCATAGACCCTTGCCGTCGACGCCTCCGTCATCGGGCGGTCGTTCCGAACAGGCCCTGCGGACGGAACACCAGAACCATGGCTACCGCCAGCGTAGCAATCAGCTTGGCAAGCGTTGGCGAAAAGAACATCGAGATGATGCCGTCCGACAGGCCGATCAGCAGCGCCGCCACCACCGTGCCGCGCAGCGAGCCCAGGCCGCCGATGATGACGACGATGAAGGACAGGAGCAGCGGATCCTGCCCCATCAGGTAATGGGCCTGGCTGATCGGCACGATCAGCACCGCAGCGGTGGCGGCCAGCATGGCGCCGAGTGCGAAAACACCGGCATAGACGCGCTCGACCGGAATGGCGAAGGCCTGCGCCATTTCGCGGTCATATTGCGTGGCGCGCATGACCAGGCCGATCTTCGTTCGGGTCAGCACCAGCCATGTCGCGATGAGCAGCAGCGCGGATGCTGCAATGACGGAAAGCTTGTAGCCGGAATAGCCGAACCAGGGCAGCAGCACGCGATAGCTGAACGGTGGCGTCACCGGTCGCGCTTCCGGCCCATAAAAACTCAGCGCCAGTTGCTGGATGATGTAGAGCAGGCCGATGGTGGCAACGATGGTGGCTTCCGGATCGTAATTGAGCCGGCGCAACACCAGCCGCTCGGAAAGCAGGGCCACCGAGCCGACCACGAGCGGCGCCACGATCAGCGCCGCCACGAAACCGAGCGCCGGATGCGTGCCGAGCGCCGTTGCCACCGCCCAGGCAAGCACCGCGCCCAGCATGAAGAACTCGCCATGGGCGACGTTGACGATGCGCATCACCCCGAACACCAGCGACAGGCCAAGCGCGGTGAGCGCCAGAACGGCCGCCGTGACCAGCCCTTCCAGCGTGGCGAGCAGAAGATGCGGTCCGAAAGCCATCAGGTTCCGGCTTTCGATGACGGCAAGGCCATCACCTACAAGGACTGCTTGGTGTAGTCGGCCTCCGGCTCGTACATGCCGTCCTCGATCGCCGTCTTGTGCACGACCTTGAGCTTGCCGCCTTCCAGCTTGGAGATGTTCTGGGTGCCGAAGCACTGGTGGATCTTGCCGTTGAAGACCTTCTTGCCTTGCGGATGCTCCGGTCCTTCGGCGAATTCGGTCAACGCCTCGGTCGCCTCGACCAATTTTGCGCGGTCTTCCGGCCCCTTGTAGCCGGCATCTTCCATCGCCTTCTTGATGACGTAGAGCGTTTCCCAGCAGCCGAACATATGTGCGGCAGTGGAGACGTCCTTGGCGTCGGCGACGGCCGCGCCGTTGTCGTCGATGTCGACGGCGGCGCGGTAGGCCTTCTGCGCTTCCGTGTCATCGGCCTGCGCATAGCGCGGCGAACCTTCCCAGAAATGGCTGCCGTCGAGATATTCGAGGCCGGGGCTGTTGATGTCGACCGCTTCCAGCGAGTCGATGAAACCGAACAGCTTCGGCCCGCTTGATCCGTAGAAGTCACCCAGTTCCTTGACGAAGGTGAGCACCGCCGGCCCGACCATGACGTGGTAGATGGCGTCGGTGTCGGAGGGGATCTGCGGGAAGTACTTGGTGAAGGAGGATTCCGTCGGCGGGATCGCGATCTTTGCCACGACTTCCGCACCCGCCTTCTGCAAGGCCGGTGGCAGGTAGTCGCGATGGTCGTAGCCGAAAGCGTAGTCGGGGAAGATCATGGTGATCTTCTTGCCAGCATTGGCGGCGATCCATGGCGCCACGGACGTCACCTGCGCGCGCACGTCGGTAATGCCTGGCTGGAACACGTAGCGGTTCAGCTTGCCGGACGCGACATGATAGCCTTCCGAGACAACATAATAGGGGATCTTCAGTTCGCCCGCCGTCGGCGCCGAACCGACCACGACATTGGAAAACAGGGTGCCATAGACGATGTCGACCTTGTGCTGGGTGGCAAGCTTGGCCACCACTTCGGCGCCCCGGGCGGCATCCGTACCGTCGTCTTCGATGACCACTTCAATCGGCCGGCCGTTGATACCGCCGGCGGCGTTGATCGCCTTCACAGCGGCTGCGGTGGTCCTTTCATACCAGCGGCCGTAGGCGGCACCGATGCCGGTGCGATGCGCCTGGAAGCCGATCCTCATCGGTGCCGAACTTTGCGCCTGCGCATAACGCACGAAACCGGGTGCAGCAGCCAGGCCTGCGCCGGCAGCCAGTCCTTTCAGGATGGTGCGGCGGGACGCCTTGCCGTTGGTCAGATCGAAGAAGCGGCCGGTCATCGAATTCCCCTCATGGCATTGACCCACGGCCGGCAACCGGCCGCATGAAATCGCGTGGCAAACCAAGCATCAAACCCCTGTCAAGGCAAGCCAGCATTCCGCCCTTTGCCGGCAACAGGACGTCATCCGGCGGTGGGTGTCGCAAGCAGCCAGAGGCCGAAAAGCGTATACGCAACCATCAGCATGGTAAGCGGAATCTGCAACAACGCCGCCTGCGACGTTACAGGCGCCAACCGGGACGCTGTGACATGAGCAACAAGCACGGCCAGGATGTGCCCGCCGACGATCAGGACCGCCTGGATGTTCCACAGCCACCAGGCCGCGTCCGCACCGGCGGCGATGCCCGCGGTGACCGTCATATGCGCCGTTCCGAACAGATCCCACCCCAGGGCGAAAGGATCCGACAGGGCAACCAGGGCATACTGGCCATTGACGAGCACATCAGTGAGATAGTGCGCGATGTGATAGGCCAGCGCGATCGGCACGATCGACCAGACCAGCAGTCCGGCAATCTGAGTGAAGGGGAGGCGGCCGCCGGCAAGCCAGCGACCGGCCAGGATCGAGACGCCGAACAACAGCGCCAGCAAGAAAAACGTCGCGACGAGACCCAGGCTACCCATGCCGATCATCGCGGTGCGGCCGGGCAGTTCGAGCGGGTTGATACCGTTCAGGCCGAACCAGAAGAAGGTTCGCATCAGCCCGTCGAAAGAGACCGACGACAGGGCAAGCAGCAGGAAGGCACCACCGCTAAACGGCAGCGACGTCGCGTCGAGCAATTTGGCGCCCGGCCAGCAGAGCGACAGCCTGCCAGCTTCATCGCGGTCGAGCAGCGAGAACCGCGCCAGCATCGCAAAGAAGATGCTGAGGAATTCGCCGCGGCTGCTCCACACGTCATAGCCGAACACCAGCATCAACACGAAGCTGAACAACCAGTAACCGCCGGCCACCATGGCCAGTTTTGAAGGATCGTCCGGGGCGGGATAGACCAGTTCGAACCAGGCAAAGCCGAAGAAAAACAGGAAGGCGAGCCAATAACCGAGCCACGACGGCAGGCGCATTCGCTCATCTTCGCTACCGATCAATCGTGCGAGGAGCCGCCAGGGCCCGTACCATGGGTTCAGCCAGGACCAGAGGTTGCCGAACATCCCTTGAGCCAACGTCATACCAGTCCAAAGCAGGGTCCAGATGGTCAGCGGCAAGGGATTGGAGAGAGGATCGCGGCTGCCCCAGAACCCGGCTGCGATCAGGGCGACAAAAACGGCGAATGAAAGCAGACTGACGGCAACACGTGCGGTATCCGGAAGCCGGAAAAGGACGAGCCGCTTGCGCCAGAGGCGGCGCAGCGCTTCGGGAGACATCAGGCTCAGCACCAGGAAGGATGCCGCCACCGCGAAGGCGCCGCCCGCGAGATAGTAGTTGGTCGGCAAAAGCAGGACATGGCCGCGGTCGGAAGCATGCGCCAATGCCTGTGCTGGAAGCAGCAGAACCGAGCATGCGGATGCGGCGACAGTGAATGCTGCCCACCGAGTTTGCCGCTGACTGAACCGCTTGCTCATCCTGCGAACGGCAACCGAACCCGCCTTGCCTAGACCTTCACGAGCTGGCGCACTCGCGCCTCTTCGCCGAAGACGCGAATGTAGCGCTCGATTTCCTTCTCGTCGCCCGTCGCCTTCGCCGGATTGTCGGACAGCTTCACCGCCGGGCGGCCATTGGTTTCGGTGACCTTGCACACCAGCGAGATCGCGTTGAGCCGGTCGGTCGGCACCGGCGCGCAATCCTCGAAATCATTGGTGAGATTGGTGCCCCAGCCGAAGGACATGCGCACCTTGCCCTCGAAATGGCGATAGGTCTCGATGATGGTTTCGACATCGAGGCCATCGGAGAAGATCAGCAGTTTCTGGCGGGGGTCCCTGCCCCTTTCATGCCACCAGGAAATGATGCGTTCGCCCCCTTCGATCGGCGGCGCGCTGTCGGGGCGGAAGCCCGTCCAGTCAGCGACCCAGTCCGGCGCGTCACGCAGGAAGGCGGCGGTGCCAAAGGCGTCTGGCAGCACGATCAACAGATTGCCGCCGTAATAACGCTGCCAGTCCTGCAGGACCTTGTAAGGCGCCTGGCGCAACTCGGCCTCGGAATTGGCCATCGCAGCAAGCACCATCGGCAATTCGTGTGCGTTGGTGCCGAGCGCTTCGAGATCGTTGTCCATTGCCAGCAGCACGTTCGAGGTGCCCGTAAAGGCCTCGCCGATGCCTTCCTTCAGGGCTTCCACGCACCAGCGCTGCCACAGGAAGGAATGACGCCGGCGCGTGCCGAAGTCGGAGATGCGGATGGCCGGCAGCTGTTTCAGACGTTCTGTCTTGGCCCACATCTTGGCCTTGGCGCGTGCGTAGAGCACGTCGAGAGCAAACGGGCCGAAAGCTTTGAGCGCCGAACGCGACCGCAATTCGTTGATGATGGCCAGCGCCGGGATTTCCCACAGCGTGGTGTACATCCACGGGCCGGAGAAAGAGAGTTCGAACTGGCCGTCGCGTTTGGTCAGCTCATATTCGGGCAACTGGAAGTTCTCCAGCCAGGCAAGGAATTCCGGCTCGAAGATCTGCTTGCGGCCATAGAAGTTGTTACCGCCCAGCCAGATCATTTCCTTCTTGGTGAAACGCAGTGTCCTGGCGTGATCGAGCTGCTCGCGCAGTTCGCCGATATCGATCTCGTCGGCCAGCCGCACCTTGGTCTTGCGATTGATGAGCGAGAAGGTGGTGTCGACCTTGGGATACAGGCCCCAGATCATCTGCAGCATCAGAAGCTTGTAGAAATCGGTGTCGAGCAGCGACCGCACGATGGGGTCGAGCTTCCAGGTGTGGTTGTAGACGCGCCGCGCGATGTCAGTCTTGGCCATGTCCGAAACCTGTTTCCGCCGAAGTCCTATCCACTACCGGATTGGCCTCTTAGCATTGAAATGATTAACGCGCTTCCCGCTTTGCGACCGCAAGGCGGGAAGGCCATGAACATGGGGGCATCACCGCTACTTGTCGAGCAGTCTCATTCTTCGGATTTCGCCACCAGTTGCAGCATGGGCCGCTTGCGGCGGGCGCTGAGCCTCGTGCCCACCGTCTCGGGCCGGCTTTCACCCTCGGCCTTTTCGGCAAACAGCCAGTCCACGAAGACCTGCACGATCGGTGTGGAGCGCATTTCATTGCGGCAGATCACGTAGAAATCGTCGACCGCCGGCACCGAGAGCCCGAACGGCACGATGAGCTGGCCCATCGCCAGCAGGCGGCTTGCCGTCATCGTATCGCCAAGCGCCACGCCATGGCCATGAAGCGCAGCCTCGATCGACAGGCGGGCATCGTTGAACTGATGGCGCCGGCAGACCCGCTCGAGGTCGAGGGCATCGGCAGCGGCAAGCCAGGTGTGCCACTCCCGCCCGTCGTCGCCATGCAGCAGGACATGGTCGGCAAGGTCGCGGATGGAACGGATCGGCCGGTTGTTGGCGAGTGTCGGGCTGATGACCGGAAACAGCTCCAGTCCCGACCATTTGCGGATCCAGCAATCGGTCCAGCTGCCATCGCCATAGTGCACGCAGACATCGATGTCGGGCTGGCGGATATCCCGCGCATCGTTGGAAGCGAGCAGTTTCAGCCGGATGTCGGGATAGCGCGCCGTGAAAGAGCCGAGGCGCGGGATCAGCCACAGGGACAGGAGGGCCGGAACGCAGGACACGACAAGCGCGCCGCTGCTGGCCGGGCGGGTAAGCCGCGCGGCGGCAGCCGCAATGCCCTCGAAGGCGCCCGACACCGCCGGCAGAAGCTCGGCGCCGTGTGGGGTGAGTTTGAGACGTGAACCAATCCGTTCGAACAGCTTGACCCCGAGCGACTGCTCCAGTGCCTTGATCTGATGGCTGACCGCACCGTGGGTGACATGGAGCTCGGCGGCTGCCTTGGAAAGCGAGCCGTGCCGGGCCGTCGCCTCGAAGGCACGCAAGGGATTGAGGGGCGGAAGGCGGCGGGAGCTGCTCATGGGCCAGTGTCAAGACGCAGTGTGAGATTTTCTAACAGCCAGCGCTATAACAATATCAATTGATTTTCCATCCGCAGGCTCCGACAATCCGCGGCAATCAATCATAAAAACACGGTATCGCAGGCAGCCGAAACTGGTTCATGCCCCGCATCGGAGGCACATCGGCGCGCCTCTATAGGAGGAGTTGCAGGATGGGTTTCGACAACGGCAAGCTCGACGCGTTGCGCCGCAAATATGGCGAGAGCCATGGCGGCGAGTTGTTCGACCCGAAGTTCCGCCGGGTCGCCGACAAGATATTTTCCAAAGGCGGCACCCGGCTGGCGCCCTATTCCGGCATCCCGACCTTCCTGACCGCGCCCTATCGCGACGTGGCAGTCGACAATCCCGATTTTGGCGACCTCCAGGTGGCGATGATCGGCGTGCCGATGGATCTCGGCGTCACCAATCGTCCGGGCTCCCGTTTCGGCCCCCGCGCGCTCCGCGCCATCGAGCGCATCGGGCCGTACAATCATGTGCTGGACTGCGCGCCCACCCATGAACTCCGGGTGGCGGATATCGGCGATGTGCCATTCCGTAGCCGCTACCGGCTGGAGATGAGCCACGACGATATCGAAAAGCGCCTCAACCAGATCGTCGATGCAGGCGTGATCCCGCTGTCGGTCGGCGGCGACCACTCGATCACCCACCCGATCCTGAAGGCCGTCGGCAAGGATCGGCCGGTCGGCATGATCCATATCGATGCGCATTGCGATACCGGCGGCGCCTTCGACCAGACCAAGTTCCATCATGGCGGTCCCTTCCGCAACGCAGTGCTTGACGGCGTGCTCGACCCGTCGCGCACCATCCAGATCGGCATCCGCGGCGCGGCCGAATATCTGTGGGAGTTCACCTACGAGTCCGGCATGACCGTCGTCCATGCCGAAGAGGTCCCTGGCCTCGGCATCCCGGCCATCATCGAGAGGGCACGTAAGATCGTCGGCGACGGCCCGACCTACATCTCCTTCGATGTTGACAGCCTCGACCCGGCGTTTGCGCCCGGCACCGGTACCCCGGAAGTCGGCGGTTTGACGACGCGCGAGGTTCTGGAGCTGCTGCGCGGACTGAAGGGGCTCAACATCGTCGGTGGCGACGTGGTCGAGGTGGCCCCGCAATATGATTCCACCACCAACACGGCGCACGCCGGCGCGCAGGTGCTGTTCGAGATCCTGTCGCTGATGGTGTTCAGCCCTGCGCTGAAAGGATAACGGCGCTGGATCGCGACGCTGTTTTATAAGAAAACGATAAGGGAACCCGGCCAAAGCCGGAACAACGGAGAACAACGATGACCGAGATCATGAAGACCATGCTCAGCCGGCGCAGCGTGCTTGGCGCCGGCGTTGCCGCGGCGGGCGTGCTTGCGATGCCTGCCATCCTGCGCGCCCAGGAAAAGTCGCTGAAGGTCGGCGTCTATGGCGGCTACTTCAAGAAGTCGTTCGACCAGCACATCTTCCCCGAATTCACCAAGGCGACCGGCATAACCATCGAATCGGTGGCCGAGCCGACCGGTGAAGCCTGGCTGGTGCAGCTGGAGCAGGCCGCCAAGGCCGGGCAGGCACCGGCCGACCTTTCGATGATGTCGCAGACCTCGACGCTGAAGGGCCAGTCGACCGAGTTGTGGCAGCCGCTCGATACCGCCAAATTCAAGCATTACGGCGAGCTCTTGCCGCAGTTCATCAACAAATATGCCGACGGCCGCGTTGCCGGCATCGGCGCGGTGGCCTGGTACATCACGCTGGTCACTAACACCAACGTCTACAAGGAAGCGCCAACGTCGTGGGACGCGCTGTGGGACAAGGCCAATGCCGACAAGCTCGGCCTGCTGGCGCTCGCCTCCAATTCGTTCCTGCTCGAAGTGACGGCAAAGACCTTCATGGGCGGCACCAATGCGCTGGACACCGACGAAGGCATCGACAAGGCTTTTGCCAAGCTTGCCGAAGTGAAGCCAAATGTGCGCCTGTGGTACCGCGACGAGGCGCAGTTCGAGCAGGCGCTGAAGTCCGGCGAAATCCCGATGGGCCAGTACTACCACGACGTCACCGGCCTTGCCGCCAAGGATGGCCAGCCGGTGCGCTCGACCTTCCCTAAGGAAGGCGGCATTCAGGATTCCGGCAACTGGGTGCTGTCGCGCGCCTCGAAGAAGGTCGACGAGGCACATACCTTCATCGACTATATGAG
Source organism: Mesorhizobium loti (assembly GCF_002858745.1). GTDB lineage: Bacteria > Pseudomonadota > Alphaproteobacteria > Rhizobiales > Rhizobiaceae > Mesorhizobium > Mesorhizobium loti_F. Next base: position 342,866 of record NZ_PJRO01000007.1, read on the forward strand.
CCAGCCGGCGGTCCAGGGCCTGATGTCACGCAATGTCGGCACTGCGCCGACACTGAAGCGCGACGTGCTTGACCTCAAACCGGAAGAATTCGCCGCGGTGTCTTCCGACATCGCGCCGATCATTCCGCGCTACGACCTCTATGTGTCGAAGGCCGACGCGATCAACCAGAAATGGACCGAGCTGATCGTCGGCTAACTGCGTTCCCTCCTCCATGGTGGAACCAGGAATTTGCGAGCGATACCGGAGCCCGCCTTGCGGGCTCCGCATCTTCGCATCGACCGCAGACATGTCGCCCGCCTTCCGCTAATTTTGAAGGCGGAACCAACTGCACCATCCGCATGCACGACCAGCCAAGCAGGATAACGCCATGCCCGGATTGTCCATTAATTCGATCACCAAGCGCTTCGCCGATTTCGCCGCCGTCGACGACATCAGCCTGTCGGTACCGGACGGCAAGTTCGTCTGCCTGCTCGGGCCTTCCGGCTGTGGCAAGACCACCCTGCTTCGCATGATCGCCGGGCTCGAGGAGCCGACCAGCGGTGCCATCGTGCTCGACGGCGACGACATCACCCGCGTGCCGACGCACAAGCGCAATCTCGGCATGGTGTTCCAGTCGCTGGCGCTGTTTCCGCACCTGACCGTTGGCGAAAACATCGCCTATGCACTGCGTATCCGCGGTGCCTCGAAGGACGACCAACGCAAACGCGTCGACGAACTGCTGGCGATGATCCATCTGACGGGTTTCGCGGACCGGCCGGTGGCCAAACTGTCGGGCGGCCAGCGCCAGCGCGTGGCGATCGCCCGTGCGCTCGCTTTATCACCAAAACTTTTCCTGCTCGACGAGCCACTATCGGCGCTCGATGCTAAGCTGCGCGAAGCCATGCAGGTCGAACTGCGCCAGCTGCAGCAGCGTCTGGGCATCACGACCATCGTCGTCACCCACGACCAGCGCGAAGCGATGACCATGGCCGACCTCGTCGTCGTCATGGGCAAGGGCAAGATCCTGCAGGCTGCTTCGCCGATCGAGATATACCGCAAGCCGGCGGATGCCTTCGTCGCCGACTTCATCGGCATCACCAACCTTCTGCCTGCCGAGGCTGACAGCGCTGGCCGCACCACGGTGCTGGGGGCAGCCGTGCCCGGCGTTGCCCTGCCAACGGGCTCGGCCAAGGCCACCATCTCGATCCGCCCCGAGGATATTCATTTCTCATCGCCCGGTGCCGGCGCGATCGCCGGAACGGTCAGCTTCGTGCGCGACCTCGGCGGCACGGTCGAGACCTTCGTGGAAGCCGGCGGCACGACCATCGTTGCGGTGGCCACGCCGCGCGAGCGCCCCAATGTCAGCGTCGGCCAGGCCATCGGCGTGGTGCTGCCGCCGGAGAGTTGCGTGGTGCTGCAGCCATGAGACGCGAACCGCCCAGGAGCCTCGCCGACTACGCGCCGCTGTTCTTTCCGGCGCTGATGCTCATCGTCTTTTTCGTCGTGCCGTTCTCGATCATGATTGCGGTGAGCTTCTTCAAGCGCAACCCGGCGGGCTTCTACACGCCGGATTTCGTGTTCGACAACTATGCACGCTTCCTCACCACCTTCTTCGGTTCGGTGCTTGGCTTCTCGCTGCTGCTGGCGATCCTGGTCGCGGTATGCTGCGTCGTCATCGCCTTCCCCTTCACCTATCTGCTGACCAAGCGGTCGCGTGCCGTGCAGACGGTGTGGCTGGTCGGGCTGCTGTCGGTGCTGTCGCTTTCGGAAGTCATCATCGGTTTCGCCTGGTCGACGCTGTTCTCGCGCACCGCGGGCATCACCAACCTGTTCGTCGCGATCGGGCTGATGAAAGAACCGGTGGCACTGCTGCCAAGCTTCTGGGCGGTGCTGACCGGCATGGTGTACCAGGCGCTACCTTATACGATCCTGGTTCTCTATCCCGCGCTGGTGCGGCTCGACCCGACTTTGCTGGAGGCCGCACGCACGCTGGGCGCCTCGCCGGTGCGCGCCTTCTTCAACGTGGTCACGCCGGCGCTGCGCAACACCATCGTGGCGACGCTGATCATGGTGTTCGTCTTCGCGCTCGGCTCCTACCTGCTGCCGCAGATTCTCGGCCGCCCGTCGAACTGGACGCTGTCGGTGCTGATCACGGACCAGGCGATCTACCAGTCCAACATGCCGTTCGCCGCCGCGATGGCGGTGTTCCTGGTGCTGATCTCGCTGGCGCTGGTCGGGCTTACCCTGCTGGCCGGCCGCAAGGAGAACGCGCTATGACCGTGCTTCGCCGGCTTTATTTCATCCTCGTCGCACTGTTCCTGGCGGCACCACTGATAGTGGTGGCAGGCGTGTCGGTGAACCAGAAGCAGGAGCTGACCTTTCCGCCGAAAGGCTTCTCGCTGGCCTGGTACGGACAGATCTTCAACGATCCGGAATGGCGGCTGGCGCTGATTCATTCGGTCACGCTGGCGATCTGCTCGGCGGCGATCGCGGTCGCCATCGCGCTGCCGCTGGCATGGTTCCTGTGGCGGCGCATCGCGCCGTGGGCGAATATCTTCCAGGTGCTCGGTCTCGCGCCCTTCATCCTGCCGCCGGTCATCACCGCGCTCGGCTTCCTGAGCTTCTGGGCAACCGTCGGCCTGTTTGGGCAGTTCTACACGGCGATCATCAGCCACGCGATCTTCTTCGTGACGCTGCCGCTGGTGACGCTGTCGCTCGGCTTTGCCTCCATCGACCGCTCGCTGGTCGAGGCCGCGTCAACCATGGGCGCCGACGACCGCGCGGTGCTGAAAACCGTCGTGCTGCCGCTGATCCTGCCCTATCTGGTCTCAGGCTTCGCCTTTGCCTTCGTGCTGTCGCTCAACGAATACATCGTTGCCTACATGACCATCGGCTTCACCACCGAGACGCTACCGATCAAGATCTTCAACGCACTGCGCTACGGCTACACGCCGACCATGGCGGCCGTGTCGATCTTCTTCGTTACCGTCGCGGCACTGGTGTTCGGGGCGATCGCCTATTTCGGCGACATCCGCAGGCTGCTCGGCGCGATGTCTTCCGACACGGAGTAATATCCCGGCCCGATCAATGGACTGCGATCGGGCCTGACTTTGCCGGCAACCGATCACGGCGCAGCCAGCGGCTGAGCAGCAGCACCGCCACCACGGCCAGCCCGGTCGAAAGGCCGATCCAGATGCCGATGCCGGCGAAGCCGAAATGGAAGGCGAGCAGCGCGCCAAGCGGCAACCCAACGCCCCAATAGCCAATCGCCGCGTACAGCATCGGCACCGTGGTGTCGTGCAGGCCGCGCAGCATGCCTGCGCCCACGGCCTGGGCGCCATCGACGACCTGGAACAGCGCGGCAAATGCCAGGAACGAAACCGCCAGGCCGACGACCTGGCTGTTGACCGGGTCATGCACATCGATGAAGCCGCTGATCAGCACGCGTGGCCACAAAATCATGATGAGCGCGGTCAGTGACATGAAGCCGACGCCCATGACATAGGAGGTCCAGCCGGCGCGGCTGATGCCGTCCTTGTCGCCGGCGCCGTAGGCAAGACCGACCCGCACGGTGACCGCCTGGTTGAGACCCAGCGGCACCATGAAGCTGATCGAAGCGATCTGCAGAGCGATGGCGTGCGCGGCCAGCGACGGCGCATTGATCAATCCCATCAGGAAGGCGGCGGCGTTGAAGATCGTCACCTCGAAGGCCAGGATGCCGGCGATCGGCAGGCCAAGCTTCATCAGCGCCCGGAAGCGTGGCCAGTCGGAGCGCCAGAAGCGACCGAACAGGTGATAGCGACGGAATTTCTTGTGCCAGGTCACCACCAGAACCATGCCGATAAACATCAGCACCGACGAGATGGTGGTGGCCAGGCCGGACCCGGCGATGCCCATTTTCGGTGCGCCGAGATTGCCGAACATGAACATCCAGTTGAGCAGCACGTTGGCGCTCACAGCAATGAAGACGATGACCAATGCCCAGCCGGGGCGTTCGAGCGCTGAAATGAAGGACCTCAGCACGATGTAGCCGTAAAAGGGCAGAAGGGCCCATTGCAGCCAGTGCAGGTAGATGCCGGCCAGATGCGCGAGCGCCGGCTCCTGGCCCATGGCCAGCAGGATGTTTTCGCCGTTCCAGAGGAAAACCCAGATCGGGATGGCAATGAAAATGGCCGACCAGAGACCCTGGCGCACGGTGCGGCGCACGTCGCGGACCGAATGGCGGAAACGGCCGAGCTCCGTTGCCATCATCGGCGAGGTGGCCAGCATCAGGCCGAGGCCGAAGATCATCGGCATGAAATAGAGGTTGGAACCGAGCGCGCCGGCAGCAAGCGTTTCGGAGCCCAACCGGCCCATCATCATGACGTCGGTGGCGGTCATCGCCGTCTGGCCGAGATTGGTCAGCACCATCGGCCATGCGAGCGACAGCGTTGACTTGATTTCGGAGCGCCAGAGGCTTCCCGGCGCTCTCACACCGACTTCGATCGCGGACATTGTCTTATACTTCCCGTTGCGGCGCGTCGGCATCAGCCGGAAGCCGCATCTGGGCCGAAAACGGAATGGCTTCCGGCTCAAGCGGGTTGTCGTTGAATGCCGGAGCCTTGGCAAGGGCTCATGCAGACGAAAAATTGATCCAGCTTCCGGCTGTTTGCGGGAATTCCATTTATTTGGACGGCCGCATCGCCATGCGATTCCGGATGGCGCAATCCCGCAGGCATGGTGAAGCCCCAGCCTTCGTATCAAGCCAGTTGTGCCAACCGTTCATGGATCGTCGGTCCAATTGGCGCGTCAGCTTGTCATCCGCCAGCCGGCCATGAATACTTTTGCAGGCGGGGCGCGGAATGGAGGAATGATGCGCTCTCTTCGCTTGGCCACTTCGGCCGCCCTGCCTTACGCTTTATCCGTTCTTCTGGCCGGTCCGGCGCTTGCGGACATGTCCACCGCGGTGCGTTCCGACGCCTATCCGGTGAAGGGCCTCGACCAGCCGGCCGAGATTCTGATCGACCATTGGGGCATTGCCCACATCTACGCCAAGAGCAATCGCGACGCGCTTTTCCTGCAAGGGTACAACGCTGCCCGCGACCGCCTGTGGCAGATCGATCTGTGGCGCAAGCGCGGACTGGGCCGACTGGCCGAGAGCTTCGGCGACGATTTCGCCGAGCGGGACCGCGCTGCCAGACTTTTCCTCTTCCGCGGCGACATGGACAAGGAATGGGTATCCTACGGCCCCAACGCGAAAAGTTTCGCGGAAGCCTTCGTCGCCGGGGTCAATGCCTATGTCTCGGAAGTGCAGGCCGGCTCCAAACCGCTCCCCATCGAGTTTTCCCTGAGCGGATCGAAGCCGGAGATCTGGGGGCCGGAAGACGTCGTGCGTATCCGCAGCCACGGGCTGACACGCAACGTTTCTTCAGAAGTGAAGCGCGCCTTGGTCACCTGCAAGGCCGATATCGATGCAGACCGGTTGCGCAGCAAGCTGGAGCCCGAGTGGAAGCCTGAGGTGCCACAAGGCCTCGACCCCTGCATCATTCCGGCCGATGTTCTGAAGGACTACGACTGGGCGACCGATTCCGTCGACTTCAGCCCGCCCAAGAAGAAGGCCGAGCTCTACGATCCGCAGCCCTTCCTTGACAAGGCCGATGGGGCAGTTGACAACATCGGTTCGAACAATTGGGTGGTTGCTCCTGCACGCACCGCGACAGGACGGCCGATCCTGGCCAACGATCCGCATCGCGCCCATAGCGCGCCGTCACTGCGCTACATGGTGCATCTCAACAGTCCCGACATGTCGGTGGTGGGCGCCGGCGAGCCGGCACTGCCCGGCATCTCCATCGGACATAACGGCACGATCGCCTTCGGGCTGACGATCTTCAACGTCGATCAGGAAGATCTCTACGTCTACCAGACCAACCCCGATAATCCCAACCAGTACAAATACAAGGACGGTTGGGAGGATATGACGACAGTCGAGGAAACGATCGCGGTTCGCGACGGCGAGCCCCGCAAGGTTTCGCTCAAATTCACGCGGCACGGACCGGTCGTGAAGACGGACGACGAAAACCACCGGGCGTTCGCGGTGCGCAGCGTCTGGATGGAGCCTGGGACCTCGGCCTATTTCGGCTCGTCGGATTACATGACGGCCAGGAACTGGAACGAGTTCCTGACAGCCATGAACCGCTTCTATGCGCCTTCGGAGAACCAGGTCTACGCCGATACCCAGGGCAACATCGGCTGGGTGGCGGCGCCATGACGCCGGCGCGGAAGAACTGGGACGGTTTGCTGCCGGTACCAGGCGACGGCCGCTACGAATGGGGCTTTCTGAAACGCGACGACCTGCCCAGCGTCTACAATCCGGCCAAAGGCTGGTTCGCCACCGCCAACCAGATGAACCTGCCCGAAGGCTATCCGGTAAAGGAGCGCAAAGTCGGGTTCGAATGGGCCGACCCGTCGCGCTACGAGCGCATCGCGCAGGTTCTCAACGCCAACGACAAGGTCACGCTGGCCGATTCGATGAAGCTTCAGAACGACGACGTGAACCTGCTGGCGGAACGTGCCGTCAAACTTCTCAAAGCGGTCGAGCTGCCTGCCGATGCCTCCGCCGAGGCCAAGCAGGCCGCCGCAATCCTGAGGAACTGGAACGCATCGAACGATATCGACAGCGCTGCGGCAGCGATCTACGAGATGTGGATCAGCCAGCATCTGCCCAAGGCACTGATCGCGCATGTCGTGCCGGAAGCCGCCCGCAAGACAATCGGCAAGGGCAGCGGGACCGCGGCCATCGATATGCTGGAAACGGCAGACAAGAGCCTTGGCCAAGACCCTCAAGCAATGCGAGCCGCCGTCATTTCGGAGAGTCTTGCCTCTGCCGTCGCAGCCCTGAAGGAACGGCTCGGAAACGACATGGACAAATGGCGCTGGGGCGACCTGCATCGCGCCGTTTTCAACCATTCGCTGTCGCCGGTCGTTTCGAAGGCGCTGCAGGAGCAACTGACAGTCGGCCCCTGGGCAATGTCTGGTTCCTCGACGACGCCTCACGCGGCAAGCTACAATCCGGACTTCACGCTCATGTCCGGTGCATCGTTCCGCATGGTCCTCGATGTCGGCGGCTGGGACAACAGCCGTGTCATCAACACGCCGGGCCAATCGGGCGATCCTTTCAGCCCGCATTACCGGGATCTTGCGCCGCTCTGGCTCACCGGTGACTACGTGCCGCTGCTTTATTCGCGCGAAGCGGTCGAAGGTGGGGCAGCGACCCGGATCACATTGACGCCGGGCAAGTAGACCGGCCGATACAGGCGGCGCATCGTCGCCGCCTTCCGCTCCGGACAGGTCCTGCAGCTGTCCGGAGCCACAGCATGGGGTTTGCTCCGGCAGAATGCGGCGCGCAGGAATTCGATTTATTTTGACAGCCGCATAACGATACTATGATGTTAAAGTATCGCCGCGACAGGGGAACCGGAAAGGCCGAAAATGGCCGATCCGTCGATCGGGCCAACGCTCATGCATTTCGACAGGACAGCTTTCGGAGACCAATTCCTGACCGTCGTCGCGGCGGCGATGCCGCTTGTCGGCTGCTGTTTCTACCGCGTCGAGGATGGCAAGCATGTCGTCGACCATCGGCTGTCCGGCCTCTCGCCCTATTGGCTGAACCGCTACTACCACCGTTTCTGGCGTTTTGATCCGCTGCACCCGGAGCGTGTCGACCAGGCGGGCATCAGGCTGCGCTCGGTGACACGCGAGACCGCGCGCCGCGACATTGGTGCGCCCGAATATTTCGAGCAGTTCCTGGTGCCGCAGAACACGGTGCACCAGACCGAGCTCTATTTTCGTGCCGGATCACGGATCGTCGCGGGTGCCTCCTTGCTGCGCAGCGAACGCAACGGGCCGTTCAGCTCCGATAACCTCACTTTCCTCGACAGGCTGGTCGGCTTCGTCGAGGATAGCGTGCTGTCCGACGAGGACGAAACCTCCGGGCTCGACATACCCGGCCTGACGCCACGCGAGCGGGAGATCGCCAATCTCGTCGGCGCTGCCATGTGCAACAAGGACATCTGCCGGCGGCTCGACATCGAATTGCCGACGGTGAAGACCCACATCAGCCGCATCCTGGTCAAGGCCGGCGTGCGCAACCGCGGCGAGCTGATGAAGAAGCTGCACGGCCGCGGTTGATCCCACCCTCCGGGCGGGCCTTGCGCTTTCCAGCCCTGGCACAACTTGGCGTCGTACTTCGGTATGATAGCCCCGACCCAAGAAGACTCCTTATCCTGCCGGCTCTTGAAGACGCTTGGGAGGAACGCGGCGTTTGAAGGGGATGGCAGCGTGTGTCGTGCCATTTCCCATCGGCACGGCCTCCTCCGACCGACAGTTGGAGTATCGACCGGAATGGCCCCTCGTCCCGCCTATGTCGCGCCCTATATGGCGATCGGCCTTTCAACCATCGTCACCGGCGTCGCACAGCGCAAGCATATCCGCCACAATCTGGAGACGATCGAGGAAGCCATCCATGCCGCCGTCTCGATCTGCGCCATCAATGCACCGATCCGCGTTGTGGCACTTGCCGAAGGCGCGCTGACCGGTTTCACCGACGAGATCTTCGACGTGCCGCATGTCACCGCGGCACGCGACATCTTCATCGACCTGCCCGGAGAAGAGACCGAGGCGCTCGGCAAACTCGCCCGGCACTACGACACCTACATCATCGGCCAGTGCAAGGCGCGCTGGCCCGACGTGATGGAAGACCGCTTCTTCAACACGCTGTTCGTGATCGACCGCAAGGGCAAGCTCGTCCACCGCGCCGCCAAGAACCACATCTGGTGCCGCGAGCGCAGCTGCACGCCGCACGATATCTATGACCGCTGGGTCGAACTGTTCGGCGACGGCATCGACGCCTTCTATCCGGTGCTGCGCACCGAAGACATCGGCAATATCGGCACCATCTGCTGCTCCGACGGCGAATATCCCGAAGCCGTGCGCGCGCTCGCCTTCGGTGGCGCCGAAGTCGTCTATCGCCCGTCGGAAGCGATGCCGATGACCGGCTCGTCCTATCCCGGCGGCGGCAGCTGGATGATCCAGAACCGGGCCCATGCCGACTTCAACAGCGTCTACATGCTGTGCCCCAACATCGGCCCGGTCTATCTGTCCCCGAGTTCGCGCCATCCGATCGACATCGCCGGCGGCAACAGCCACATCGTCGACTTCCGCGGCAACATCAGCTCCTATTCGGCCAGCGGCGCCAACACCATGGTGGCCAGCCTGATCGACATCGAGGCGCTGCGGCAGTTCCGTGCCATGAACCTCAATTCGAACTGGCTGAAGGACCTGCGCACCGAGCTGTTCTCCAAGATGTACGAGAAGCCGATCCATCCGCGTAATCTGTGGCTGAACCGCGACCCGGAGCGCCACGCGACGGTGGACGAGGTCTATCGCGAGAACATCGCGAGGCTGGTCGAGCGTGGCACCTGGACCCTGCCGGCGCATGAAGTGCCCGGCGCGCGCTACACGCCGGCGCCTTCGGACGGCAATGACGATTGGGCCGCCGCACAGGCCATGTGGGCGCCCTGGAACGAGGACTGATCAGAATACCGGACCCGCCGCCCCAAAGCATAATCGACAATCGGGAACAGGCGGCGCGGTTCGGCCAACGCAAGAGCGTTTCCGTTTTTCACGGAAACGCGGAAACGCTCTAACTTTTTGTTTTTACGCAATTCTAGACGGAATTGCTCAAGGGGAGGCTATCAATGCACTTTTCCAGTTCCGACCCGCTGTCGCGGTTCGCTAGATCATTCATCCTGCCCGCGGCCATAGCGCTTGTCGCAGCGACCGCGTCGGCAAAAGCTGAGGACGCCGCCAAACCTGCCGGCATCGTCGGCACCTGGGTGGTCAAGGCGGTCGATGCGCCGTTCACCCATCATATGTTCGTCTTCAATGCTGACGGCACCATGCAGCAGGCCAATCCCGACGCCGGCAATTCCGACAACAGCGACAGCGACGGCAAGGGTATCTGGGCGCAGAAGGACGGCAAGGTCATCGGCAAGTTCGTCGAGGTGACCGCTGACCGCAACACCCATAAATTCGTCAGCCGCGGCGAGATCTCCTACGAAATCGATCTCGCCGGCGACGCTTTCACCGGCACAGCCGCCGCACGCTTCTACGACGCCGACGACAAGCTGCTGCGCGGACCGCTGCCGACACCTCTGGAGGGCAAGCGCGTGACCCTGCCGTAAGAGCGGGCGCCGCTTGCCTTCCCTTTTCGTTTCACGTCATCGCGGACCAAACACCATGTCTTCCACCAACACCGCGCCCAGGCGCAGCCTGCGTTCCTTCGATATCTTCTTCCTCGTCGTTGCCGCCGCAGCACCGCTTGCCGCCGTGGCCAGCAACGGCGCGCTGGGTGTCCTGATGGGCAACGGCGTCGGCATGCCGGGATCCTACCTGCTCGCCGGCCTCGTGCTGATCCTGTTTGCGATCGGCTTCATCCGCATGAGCCCGCATGTGAAACATTCCGGTGCCTTCTATGCCTATGTCAGGCACGGCCTGGGGCCGCTTGCCGGCGGGGCCGCGGCCTTCGTCGCCATCGTCGTTTACGGCATGATGGTCATCGGCAGCGTCGGCGGCTTCGGTTTCTTCGCCAGTGTGTTCTTCAGCGAAAGCCTCGGCATCGACATGTCATGGAAGGCCTGGGGCGCGATCTGCCTGGTGATCACCGCAATCGTTGGCTACCGCGAAATCACGCTCGGCGCGCGCCTGCTCGCGGTGCTGCTGACCCTGGAAGTCCTGATCCTAATTGTCTTGACCGTGGCGGTCCTGGCGCCAAGCAGCCCGGCCCAGATAACGTTTGGTTCGTTCAGCCTGCCCAACGTGCTCAGCGGCTCATTCGGCGTCGGCCTGATGTTTGCTTTCGTCTCCTTCCTCGGCTTCGAATCCGCCGCCATCTACAGCGAGGAAGCACGCGACGGACACCGTACGGTGAGCCGGGCGCTGATCACCGCCGTGGTGTTCATCGCCCTCTTCTATGCCGTCACCATGTGGGCGGTGGTGCTGGCCTTCGGCGAAGACAAGGTGGTGGCCGCGGCCAGTGAAAACCCGGGCACGCTGGTGTTCCGCGCCTTCGCCCAATACACCCACCCGGTCTTCCTGGTGGCGGTGCAGTTCCTGATGGTGACGAGCGCGCTCGCCGCGACGCTTGCCCTGCACAACGCAGCCGCGCGCTATCTGTTCGCGCTCGGCCGCGAAGGCATGCTGCCCGGCGTGCTCGGCAGCCTGCACGCACGCCTTCAGTCGCCGCATGTCGCCAGCGTCACCGTCACGGTGGTTTCATCGATCGCAGTGGCACTGTTCGCCATTGCCGATGCCGACCCGCTGATGACCTTGCTGTCCAGCACGTTCGGGCTGGCGGCGCTCGGCATCATCATCCTGCAGGCGGTGACCTCGCTTTCGGTTGCGGTCTTCACCCTGAAGAACCGCGACCGGGAAGGCGGTTCGCTGCTCCAGTTGCTGATCGCCATCGTCGCTACCGTCGGCCTTGGCACGGCTGCTCTTCTCGTCATGAAGAACTACGCGACGCTGACCGGCAGCCTCGGCCTGCTGGACTACGCACCCTGGCTGCTGCCGATCGCAGCAGTCCTCGGCATCGTCGTCGCGCTCAATCTGAAGCGGGAAGAACGTTTGCCGGCATAACGACGGATAAAGGCCTGATACGGCCATGGGGGGCAAAGATGAAACACGTTTTGAAATACGTCGCCGCAGCGATCCTGCTCGGTGGAACCGGCATCCAGAATGCCTCTGCCTCGGGGTGCGAAGGCAATATGCTGGTGGGTGCCTGGGAGGTGCAGGCACAGGGCGCGCCCTATGAACCGCACCTTTTCATCTTCCATGCCGATGGAACGATGATCACCACCAACCCGACCAATGTGCAGGAAAACCCCGCCAAACAGCACGGCGGTACCAACGACAGTCTCGGCATGGGAACGTGGGCCTGCTCAAACGGGAAAACGCCGGAGGTCGTCGGCACGTTCTACCAGTTGAACGCCAACGCCGACGACCATAAACCGACCGACAAGCTCAGCGTCACCTTCAGAATCAAGGCATCAAAGGACACCTTCACCGGAACTGCCGCCGTCAGGGTGGGAGAGACGGCAGTTCCCGGAGCAACTCTTGTCGGCAGGCGCATTGCTGCCGATGAGGCTGCACTGGGGACGCTGTAGTCCTGAACCCTGATCTTCCGGGGAAAGAAAAAGGCCGGGAGTCCGGCCTTTTTCCTTGGCTCACGTCGCTGTTGACGACTCAGCGAAGCGGCGGGGCGTACATCAGGCCGCCGGCATTCCAGAGCTTGTTGATGCCGCGGTCGATTTTGAGTGCGCTCGACTGGCCGAGATTGCGCTCGAAAATCTCGCCGTAATTGCCGACCTTCGAGACGATGTTGTAGGCGAAGCGTGGATCCAGGCCGAGTTGCTTGCCATTGTCGCCATCCGCGCCGAGGAAGCGCTTGATTGCTGGATTCGTGGAAGTGAGCCCAGCCTCCGCCGTTGCCTGCGTAATGCCCAGTTCTTCCGCTTCGAGCAGTGCAAACAGCGTCCAGCGCACGATGTTGAACCATTTGTCGTCGCTCTGGCGCACGGCAGGTCCCAGCGGCTCCTTAGAGATGATCTCCGGCAGCACGGTATAGCCGTCCGGATTGGCCAGCTTGAGGCGCTGCGCATAGAGCGCGGAGGCATCGGTGGTGTAGACATCGCAGCGCCCACTGTCGAAAGCCTTGATGATGCCTTCGGCGGAATCGACCACCACCGGCTCATATTGCAACTTGTTGGCACTGAAATAGTCGGCGGTGTTCTGTTCGGTCGTCGTGCCCTGCTCGGCACAGACCGTCGCGCCGGAAAGCTTCAGGGCGCTGTCGACGTTGAGATCCTTGCGCACCATGAAACCCTGGCCGTCATAATAGGCTGTGCCGACGAAATGGATGCCGATGCCGGCATCGCGCGACAGCGTCCATGTGGTCTGCCGCGACAAGAGATCGACGGTACCGGACTGCAGGGCGGTGAACCGCTCCTTGGTCGACAGCGGCACATAGCTCACCTTGTCGGCGTCGCCCAGCGCCGCGGCGGCAACCGCCCGGCAGAAATCGATGTCGAAGCCATGCCATTTGCCGGCATCATCCGGAGCGGAAAAACCGGCAACGCCCTGGCTGACGCCGCAGGTTACACTGCCGCGCTGCTTGATCGTGTCGAACGTATCGGCCTTTGCCGGCATGGTGGCTGCGGACGCCGTCAAAAGAACTGCTGCGAAAAGATGCTTCTTCATGGTCTCCTCCCTGTTGTTCGAGGCAAAGCCCCTCCTGACGCCGGCGCGGACACGCCGGCGTTGATTCAGTTTCCTGCCGTGAACTGCCCGGCGACCGATCCGCCGGGTAAGATCCTCCGCGAGGCAGCTAGCGCGTCGCCAGAACCTCGCCGAACGTGTCGTCCAATGCGCTGACCAGATGGTCGGCATTGGCGCGGCTGAAGATCATCGGCGGACGCATCTTCAGCACGTTGTCATGCGGCCCTTCGGTGCCGATCAGCACGCCGCGCGCACGGACGCCGTCATTGATGCGACGCGCCAGCGCCGTCGCCGGCTCCTTGGTCTTGCGGTCCTCGACCAGTTCGATGCCGAGGAAGAGCCCCATGCCGCGCACGTCGCCGATGACGTCATAGCGCGTCTGCAATTCACGGAAGCGCTCAACCAGATAGGCGCCGATGCCGGCTGCATTCTCGCGCAGGCGGTCGCGCTCGATGACATCGAGCACGGCAAGGCCGGCAGCGCAGGACACCGGGTTGCCGCCGAAGGTGTTGAAATACTCCATGCCATTGTTGAAGGTGGCGGCGATCTCCTTCGTGGTCACCAGTGCCGCCATCGGATGGCCGTTGCCGATCGGCTTGCCCATGGTGACGATGTCCGGCACCACGCCTTGCGTCTCGAACGCCCACCAATGACTGCCGACCCGGCCAAAGCCGACCTGTACCTCGTCGGCGACGCAGACGCCGCCGGCAGCGCGCACCAGCGCGTAGACTTCCTTCAGATAGCCTTCCGGCAGGAACACCTGGCCGGCGACGCTCGGAATGGATTCGGCCATGAACAGCGCCGGCGCGCGGCCCTGTGCCCTGATCGCCGCGATCTGCTCGGCGATGCTTTCGGCAAAGCGGCTGGCATGTTCGGCGAGCGGCCAGTCTGCCGGAGCGCGATAGCTGTCGGGGATCGTCGCTTCGAACACATGCGCCGGCCGGCCCTTGCCGCCCTTGCGCTTGTATTTGTAGGGGCTGAGGTCGATCAGCTCCTGTGTCGTGCCGTGATAGGCCCAGTCGAGCACGATGGCGTCGCTGCGCCCGGTATGGGTGCGTGCCATGCGCAACATCAGGCTGTTGGCCTCGCTGCCCGAGCAGGCGAAGGACGCCACCGCAAGCTCATCCGGCAGCGTTGCCGTCAGCCGCTCGGCATAGGTGACGATGGCGTCGTGCAGATAACGCGTGTTGGTGTTGAGTCTGGCCGCCTGCCGGGCAATCGCCGCGACCACGTCGGGATGGGCATGGCCGAGATGGCAGACATTGTTGAAACAGTCGAGATAGGCGCGGCCACGGTCGTCGATCAGCCAGGCGCCTTCGCCGCGCACGAACTTGATCGGCTCCGAATAGGAGATCGACAGGTTGGGCAGCAGCGAGGTCTTGCGCGCCGCCACGATCTCCGGGCGGCTGCGGCCGGTCTGGACGAAAGTCTCCGGCGGAATGCCGGCGAGGTCGGCGGCATCGGGGAAGAGCTCGCGCCACACGTCGAGATAGAGTGCTTCGCCGACGCCCAGGATCTCGCGCGCCGACAGGCTGGTGTCGGTGGAGATCTGGAAATGCAGGTGCGGCGCCCAGCCGCCGTTCTGCGCGGCCACGCCCATCTCGCCGACGACATCGCCCGCTTCCAGGCGCTGGCCCGGCTTCAAGCGCGACGCAGCCTCATGGGCCAGATGCCCCCACAGCGTGACGAAGGTGGGGCAACCTTCCGGCGCATGTTCCAGGGCGACGAGGCCGCCATAACCCAGCGGATCCTGTTCGATCTCGACGCTTTTCACGATCGCGGCGAGCGGCGTGCGCACCTTGGTGCCGGCCGGCATGAACAGATCGAGGCCGAGATGATGGATGCGGCGCTCCTGTTCGATAAAGCGCGACTGGAACATGTCGCTGGCATAGACGGTGCGCACCTCGCCCCATGGGCCGATGCCGAGTTCGATGCCGTGTTCGGCGCAATGCGTGTCCCACCAGGCGCTGGCCTTGCCCGGCTCCTGTGCCGCCGATGCGACGGTCATCGGGTGCTGCGGATCACCGTAAGGCACCAGTTCCTTGACCAGCGTCGCCGGATGGCGGTCGAGGATCGGCGCAAGCGTCTTGGCGTTGGCGGTGATCCAGGTTGTGACGGCGCGGGCACCCGGCACAGCATTGAAGCCGCAGACATGGCGCAGGATCGCGGTGGCGAAGCTGCGGTTCATGGTATCGAGCCGGCGCAGCATACGCCAGGCCGGCGCTTCGCTGATGGCCAGGTAAGGATTGTCGCCCGCCTCCTGCCGGCGCAGCGCCGACAAGGTCACGCTGGTGACGAGGCGCATGGCGATGAGATCGAACAGAAGATCGATTTCCTCCTCGCGCAACGGATATTCGGCGTGGAAACCGGCGGTGAGCTTCGCCGCCGCGCCGATCGGATCCTCGGTATCAAGAATGGAGTAGGCACAGGCCACGGCCACTTCAGCGATCAAGGGCGCATAGAGCGCGTCGCCGAAGTCGATCAGGCCGACTACGTGGCTCGGATTTTTGGCGTCGACCAGGACGTTCCAGTCATTGGCATCGTTGTGGATGACCTGAGCGCGCAGTGCCTGCAGGCGCGGCATCACTTGCGTTTCGAAGCGGTCGAGGAAGCGCTCCAGCAGCGCCTTGTCGTTGGCGTCGCTCACATGCGTCAAGCGACGGCGCGAAGCGCCGGCGCGGCGGATATCCCAGTCGAAGCTGCGCAGCGCCCCAGGGTGGATGAAACCCTGCAGCGCACGATCGAGCTTGCCAAGCGCGCGGCCGAGGCTGTCGAGGGCTTCCGGTGAACGCTCGGCTTCCGCCAGCGGCTGACCCGGCAGCCAGGAGACCAGTCGCACGGCGTGCCGCGTGCCATCATTGGCCGCCGCGAAGGCGAGCGAGGTGTTGTCCAGCGTCTTCTTCAACGAAGGCACTGAAAGGTCGATCCCACTGCCGGCGAGATGATCGAGCAGCGCGGTCTGGAACTCGCTCTCGCCACGCGGTTCGCTGGCATTGACCACCTTCAGGATCCAGTCGCCGTCTTCGGAAGTCAGTCTGAAATTCTGGTCACGCTCGCTGTCGAGCGACCCAACCGAGCCGGCCACCCCGAAATGGCTGACGGCAAGCGCTCTCGCCTCAATCAAGGAGAAATTTGGGGCCGGGTGGGTAATATTGGTCATTGCAGGTCCGGATTTGATCTTCATGGAGCTTGGCACGGGCTGAAAAATCGGGCATCCGGCAAAGCGTCGGTCGGACCGGCACTATGCCTGCTTCGACCGGCATATTAACGGTGAGCGGAAATCGCCATGAAGGAACTCGACGCGAAGGATCGAGATATCCTTGCCATCCTGTCCAAGGAGGCACGGATTCCCTTGAAGACATTGGCCGCCCGGATCGGGTTGTCGCGCAGCGCCACCAGCGAACGCGTGGCGCTGCTGGAAAAAAGCGGCGTCATCCGCGGCTACCGCGCCGACATCGGCCAATTGGAGCAGAACCAGCTTTCCGCCTTCTTGATGGTGACGCTGGTGCGCACGCCTTCCATCGGCATGCTCGACCAGCTCGCGCGCCATCCGGAGGTGCGGCGGGTGTCCTCCATCTCCGGACAGGTCGATCTCATGGTCGAGGTAGAGGTGCCGTCGATCGACCGGCTGAACACGCTGCGCGACCAGATCGCCTCACATGCGGGCGTCGAGGACCTGACCTCGCTGATCGTGCTCAGGCGCGATATCGATCGGCAATAGACGTAAGGCAATTCCGAGGACTCACTGATGAAAAATCCAGCGATCGCCCTTCTTTTCCTCACCGTTGCAGTCACGCCAGCCACGGCTCAGGAATTCAAGGTTCCGAAAAAATACGAAAGCCAGTTCATGGGCCAGGTGATGTCGCTGTCGCTCGCCCAGCAGTGTGCCGCCTATATCAAGACGCCCGGCATACTGGACGAGATGCGAACATCGCTGCTGAAATTCGCGCGCAAGGTGAAATGGCCGGATCCGCAGGCCAAGGTGAACAAGCTGATGGCCGATTCCAAGGCCAAGGTGAATGGCCCGATCGGCCTTGAGACGCCGGCAAGCTGTTCCGACCTCCTGCGCGATCTCAGGAAGAGCAACGGCAGTAAGAGCTGACCTTCAGCGCACACCCTTGGCAGCCGCGCGACCTGCGCTGCGGCCCGAGAAGATGCAGCCACCCAGGAAAGTGCCCTCCAGGGCTGCATAGCCATGCACGCCGCCGCCGCCGAAGCCGGCCACTTCGCCAACGGCATAGAGACCCTCTACCGGCTGGCCGTCGGCGCCCAGCACCCGGCTGTCTAGATCGGTATGCAGGCCGCCCAGCGTCTTGCGGGTGAGGATGTTGAGGCGCACGGCAATCAACGGTCCGTTGGCGGGATCGAGCAGCTTGTGCGGTTTGGCCGTGCGGATCAGCTTGTCGCCGAGATAGCTGCGGGCGCCGCGCAGCGCGATCACCTGCATGTCCTTGGAGAAAGGATTGTCGAGCTGCATGTCGCGGGCACGGATTTCTCGCTCAACCACAGCGACATCGAGCAACGGCTCGCCGCCGGCCAGCGTGTTCATGCGTGCGACCAGCGCCGGCAGTTCACGCTCGACGATGAAGTCCTCACCCTTGTCGAGGAAGGCTTTGACCGGACCAGGAATGCCCGATGTAGCGCGCTGCAGCACCTGGCGCCAGCTCTTGTTGGTCAGATCCGGGTTCTGCTCCGATCCCGACAAAGCGAATTCCTTGCGGATGATCTTCTCGGTCAGGATGAACCAGGAATAGTCGAAACCGGTCTTCATGATGTGGGCGAGCGTGCCCAGCGTATCGAAACCGGGATAGAGCGGCACCGGCAAGCGCTTGCCGCGCGCATCCAGCCACAGTGACGACGGACCGGGCAGGATGCGGATGGCATGATCGGTCCAGATCGGCGCCCAGTTCTTGATGCCCTCGACATAGTGCCACATGCGGTCGCGGTTGATGATCGAACCGCCGGCATTCTCGGTGATCGCCAGCATACGGCCGTCGACATGGTCCGGCACGCCGGTGATCATGCGCTTCGGGGCCGTGCCGAGGCGAACCGGCCAGTTCTCACGCACCAGCTCATGATTGGCGCCGATGCCGCCGGAAGCGACGATGACCGCCTGCGCCTTGAAAGCGAAATCGCCTGTTACCGTGCGCGAACTCTTGCGGCCGCGCTCAACGCTGCTTTGCTCCAGCACCTCGCCGCGCACACCGTCGACCGCCGCGCCGCTTCTGGTCAGCTCACTGACACGGTGCCGGAACTTGAAGGTGACCAGCCCGCGCTTCGCCGCTTCAAGCACCCGCAGCACAAAAGGCTCGATCACGCCCGGGCCGGTGCCCCAGGTGACGTGGAAGCGCGGCACCGAATTGCCATGACCGACGGCATTGCCGCCGCCGCGTTCGGCCCAGCCGACGACGGGAAAGAACTTGATGCCGCGCTCGGAAAGCCAAGCGCGTTTTTCGCCGGCTGCGAAACCAACATAAGCCTTTGCCCATTCACGCGGCCAGTGGTCCTCCAGACGGTCGAAAGCGGCCGTGCCCAGCCAGTCCTCCAGGGCAAGGTCATGGGAATCGCGGATGCGCATGCGCCGCTGCTCAGGCGAGTCGACCAGGAATAGCCCGCCGAACGACCAGAAGGCCTGTCCGCCGAGCGATTGTTCCGGTTCCTGATCGAGGATGAGAATTTTCCTGCCCGCCTCGGCGAGCTCGGCCGCAGCCACCAGCCCCGCAAGACCAGCGCCGACGATGATGACATCCGCGTCGTAAGCCATCGTTCCCCTCCCTTTTGCGTCGTCGATCCCGGCTTGTTCCTCCCGCCGGGGCAACGCAGCTATCAGACCGTCTCCCAGCCGTCCTTGTCGCCGGCGCAGAAGATCGCGTCGATGACCTTCTGGTTCAGCACCGATTCCTCCAGTGTGAAGACGCGATCGTCGCCGCCTTGCGCCGCACGCACGAAGGCTTCCGCTTCGAGTTTGTACTGCTGCACGCCCGGGAAGCGGAAGATCTGCGCCTCGGCATGGTTCTGGTTGTGCAGCTCGACACGGTGGTGATCGTAGACGCCGGCATTGAAGGGCGAGGCCACTTCGATGAAACCCTTGTCGCCGTGGAACACCATCGACTGGCGCCCGGCCATCTGCGTCGAGACATAGAAGGACAATTCGAAATCGCCGAAATCGGCGCGCACCGATGAGTAGACATCGGTGCCGAAATTCTTGTCGCGCTCGATCGTCGCCTGCACCCGCGCCGGTTCCCTGTCAGCCACAAAGCGCGTGGAAACGATCGGATAGACGCCGATGTCCAGCAGTCCGCCGCCGCCGAGATCGAGCTGATTACGCATGTTGCCGGGATCGATATTGTAATAGGTGAAGCAACCCTGCACCTGCCGCAATCGGCCGATGGCGCCATCAGCAATCAGCTGGCGCACCTTGTTCCACTGTGGGTGGTAGATGACCATGAAGGCTTCGCAGACCAGCACCTTGTGCCGGTCACGCAGCGCAATCAGCGGCGCGATATCCTTGGCGTCGAGCGCCAGCGGCTTCTCGACCAGGACGTGTTTCTTCGCCTCGATCGCCTTGGCCGCCCACTCGACGTGCTGCGAGGTCGGCACGGGAATGTAGACGCCATCGACATGCGGTGAGGCGAGCAACTCCTCATAGGAGCCGAACGCATGCGGCGCGCCGAAACGGTCGGCCAATGCCCGGGCTTTGCCGACATCGCGGCTGGCCACGGCCGTCAGCACGCCATTGCCGGAATCGGCGATGGCCGGCAGCACCTGCTCGCGCCCGATCTTGGCCGTCGACAACACACCCCAACGAAACATCCGGCATTTCCTCGCAAGATTCAGTGCTGGCGAGACTTGCGCGAAACGCGCCGAAAAACCAGTGCCGTTAGGGCAGCTTTCGGTTCGATCTGCCTGACGCAATTCCGGACGGAAGGCGCTCTAGCCGCGCCGGCCCGAAAGCGTCATGTCGAACTCGACGACGTTCGAGTAGATCGGCGTGCCGACATCCATGCCGTAGCGCGAGCGCAGCACCTTGCCGGTGACCCGGAAAGTGATGGTGCCGCCGGCAAAGGATTTGAGTTCGGCCTGGAACTTCTCCGGCGAGGTCTTGCCACGGGCGGTGAGATTGCCGGTGATGGTTGCCGTGGTCTCGCCGGTTCGCCGCACGTTGGTCGAGCGGAAGCGGATCTCCGGATCGTTGGCGGCATCGAAGACCGCATCCGAGCGCAGGAAAGCATCGATGCGGCCCTGACCGGTACCGACACTGGCCGGCATGATGGTGATGTTGACCTCGGAGCGATCGGCATTGGCGTTGTCGACGCGGATGTTGCCGGTGAACCGCGCGAAGGCCCCGTCGAGGCTGCCGCCACCGGCCTTGCCGATGGAAAAGCGGATGCTGGACCCGGCCTGGCTGATCGTATAGCGGCCACCTGCCGCCGAGAGCGAGGCGGCGGCCAGGGCGGAGGGACCGGCGACAACTGCCGCGGCGAGCGTGGCAATGACGAGACTGCGAGATAACATCGGAGCTCTCCGGCTGAATGGCGGCACTCGCAACATCAACGCATGGCGGAAGGCGCCTATTCCGGCCCGTCGTCATCACACCGGCGTGAGGGCGAGATCATGCGCACCAGAATGATGTCTCTCAACCAGAAGTGATGCCGCAGGGCCGCCAGCACATGCACCGCCACCAGTACGATCGCCGCATAGGCCAGATAGACATGCACGACCCTCCACCAGCCCTCCGCTGCATCCGAGATGGGAACAGGCAGGTTGGGCATCACGAAGAGATCGAACGGCATTGTCGGGATTTCCAGAACGGAAGCCGATACCAATGCCCAGCCGGTGAGCGGCAGGACGAGTTGCAGCGCATAGAGCGCGAAATGGGCGGCCGGCGCTGCCCGCCTTTCCAGAAGCCCGGTTTCGGCGGGAAGTCGCGGTGTGACATTGGCGAGCCGCCAACCGAGCCGCAGCAAAATCAGGCCAAACAGCAGGAAGCCGAACGATTTGTGCAGTTGGATCAGTTCGAAGGCACTGCGTTGGCTGGTTGTACGAACCATGACGAGGCCAAGCACGATCTGACCGATGAACAGCAGGCCAACGGACCAGTGCAGCAGGATCGCGATCCAGCCGTAACGGCCCCCGGTATTCCTGATGAGAAGTGCCATGACGGATGAACGACCGCGGTGCGGTCAATCATCCCGGTGCCGCCAGCGGAAGAAGTCGACGAAGGCGCGCAATGCCGGCCGCATCTGGCGCCGGCTCGGATAATAGATGAAGAAGCCATCGAAGGGCGGACACCAGTCTTCCAGCACCCGCACCAGGCTCCCGGCCGCCAGTGCCTGCGCGGCATAGTCCTCGAAGACGAAGGCCAAACCGGCGCCGTCGATCGCCGCGCGGACGATGGCGCTGTCGACGCCAAGAATGAGCGGCCCCTGCACCGGCAGCTCGATCTCCTCGCCATCCTTTTCGAATTCCCAGCGGTAAAGCACTCCGCTTGAAAAGCGGAAGCGGATGCAGCGGTGACCGACGAGATCGCGGGGATGTTTCGGCTTCGGTATCCTGGCGAAGTAGGACGGGGCACCCACGACGGCACTGCGGATCTGTGGGCCGATGCGCACGGCAACCATGTCCTGCTGCAGGCTTTCGCCGAGCCGCACGCCGGCATCGAAGCCGCCTTCGACCACGTCGGTGAACCGGTCCTCGATGACGATGTCGAGAACGATCTCGGGATAGGCCTTTGCAAACGCCCCGAGCTTCGGCGCCAGCACCAGGTTCAGGGCTGTGCGCGGCACGGTCAGCCGCAGATTGCCGGCGGGGCGATCCTTGGCCTCGACCGCCGCCTCCAGCGCCAGGTCGATTTCGGACAGTGCCGGCCGCAACCGCTCGAGCAGCCGGGCACCCTCTTCGGTCGGCGCAACCGAGCGTGTGCTGCGCGCCAGCAGCCGTACCCCGAGGCGGGCTTCCAGGCTGGAGACTGCATGGCTGACAGCCGAAGGCGCAATCGCCAAGTCGCGCGCCGCACCACGGAAACTGCCCCTGTCCGCCACAGCGGCAAGCACGGCAAGCTGGGCGAGATGGGAACGTTCCATTGTTCTGACTTCAAGAATGGCCATTGTTCTAATTTTTAGAACAGCTCGTGCAACTATGAAGCAATTATCGAACACAAGGCAAGGCGCTATCTCTCTCGCATCGACAACCAAGGAGAACCACGATGCAAAAGCGCAAACTCGGAACCGAACTCACCGTCTTTCCCGTCGGCCTCGGCTGCATGGGCATGAGCTTTGCCTATGGCGGCCAGGAGGAAGCGGAAGCGATCCGCACGCTCCGGCACGCCGTCGACATCGGCGTCGACTTCTTCGATACCGCGGAGGTCTATGGCCCCTTCGACAACGAGATCCTGGTCGGCAGGGCATTGAAGCCCGTGCGCGACAAAATAACGATTGCCACCAAATTCGGCTTCAAGATTTCCGAGCAGGGCAGCGGCACGGAGCGCATGATCGGCGTCGACAGCCGTCCGGAACACGTCAAAGCGGTCGCCGAAGCCTCGCTGCGCCGGCTGGATACCGACGTCATCGACCTCTTTTACCAACACCGTGTCGATCCCGCCGTGGCGATCGAAGATACGGTCGGCGCGATGGCGAAACTGGTCAAGGAAGGCAAGGTGCGCGCACTCGGCCTTTCGGAGGTGAGTGCCGCGACGCTGCGACGCGCCCACGCCGTGCATCCGATTGCCGCCGTGCAAAGCGAGTACTCATTGTGGAGCCGTGACCCGGAAGAAGAGATCTTCGACGTCTGCCGCGAACTCGGCATCGGCTTCGTGCCCTACAGCCCGCTTGGACGCGGCCTGCTGACCGGCACGATCAACAAGCCAGAGCAACTTGGCAGCGATGATTGGCGCCATACCTTGCCGCGCTTCCAGCCCGAGGCCCTGGATGCCAATGCGAAGGTCGTGGCTGTGCTTCAGCGCTTTGCGAAAGAAAAAGGCGTGACGGCAGCCCAGCTTGCACTGGCCTGGGTACTGCATCAGGGTGACTTCATCGTGCCGATCCCCGGCGCCCGCAAGATCCATCACCTGGAGCAGAATGCCGGCGCGGCGGCGATCGCGCTGACCGAGGCGGAAGTCGCCGAGATCGGCGACGCGCTGTCACCCGACAAGGTGGTCGGCAAGCGCTACACGGAAGAAGCGCTGGCGCTGGTCAACGGCTGATGGCAGCGATTGCCACGCTGTCCCTTCTCCCACAAGGGGAGAAGGGACACGCAGCGTTCGCCGCTCGCCTCAGCTTGATCCCGGATCTCCGCTAGCCGCGCTGAACCACCAGGAAAAGAGCTATAATCAACAGCATGAAGAGCCCGGCCGCGGCCGCAGCAATACCCAAGAGAGCGAACCATGTTCGCACATTGCCGAGGCTTGGCCGCCGGCCGTCAGCTCCCTTTGTGCCGAGAAACGCCCAAGCCCCGAGGCCAACCGGCGTGCCCCCTCCAACGATCATCGCCACAGCTCCGTCTGGAGCGGTGGTTTGCCAGATCGTCCCGAACAAAAAAATGCCGGCGATCGTTCCAGCGATGAGAGCGCCGAGAATGAGAAGAATGCGCATTGTGTGCCTTTCGACGACGCAGAATTTGTAAGCGATCGGGTCACCACGGCTCGACCGCGATCTGAGGCCACAGCCGCATGGCGCGCTCGCCCTTGGCCCTGTGGGTCTCGCGATTGTCCATCACCTTGTTGGGCGTGATGCGGAAGGAAAAGATGTCGTCCAGGCCGAAAGGCGCCACCACCTCCAGATCATCGGCCGATATCAGGCGCACGCCCACCGCATGTGTGCGCGAGGCGAAATAGCCGAGCGCCTCGGCGCTGGAACGATAGGCCGGACAGGTGCGGCCGAAACGATCGGGATACCAGAGATGTACGCGCGCCTGGTTGCGCACTTCCACGGGCAGCGGCAGCCGTTCGAAATGCGTCGCCGCGCGCCGGATAACGGCATCCTCGGCTTCATAGGAGAGGTCGGTGCCGTCGCAATAGAAAAGATCGATGTCCTTGATGCCGTGGCCCGGCGGTTTGCCGGTCAGGCTGTTCCAGACGCTGTTATAGATTGCGCCCGAGACGACCATCCCGTCCGGCAGGTCGAGGCCGCGGGCCAGCATGAGCGCCTCCCAGACGATCGGGTCGGCGCGCAGGATAGCCTTCAGGGCAGCAGCCTGCTCGGCAAAGGGCAGGCCGGAATGACGCAGGTGGTTCATGGACTGAGATGACGGCGATTCGTCGGTTTGGGCAACGCAACGTCACGTCGAAAGCAGTTGCGGCCCGCGATGTCTCACGGGCCGCAGCACTTTTCCTGGAATTGCTCCAGGATTAAGCAGACGCTTCCTGGATTGCCGACAGCTTCCAGTCGCCGCCACGCGGGCGGGTGAAGGTCCACAGCTCCGTCGTCTCGGTGGGCTTCTCGTCGCCTTCAACCACCTTGCCGGTCTTGCGGTTGCGCATCACGTCGACTGACTCGTAACGGAAGGCCGCCGTGGCGTAATCCTGATTGTCTTCGCGCCAGGCTTCGGCAACATCGGCCTGCACCAGATGCACATCGGCAACGTCGTTGCGCACACCGTTCTGGGCATTTTCGGCCAGTTCTTCCGAGAAGTAGGATACCATTTCGGGCGTGGTCAGGCGGCGCAGGCCGGCATGATCTTCCTTGGCGAAGGCGGTCTGAACCTCGTCCAGCATGCGCTCGAACCTGTCGAGATCATCCTTCTCGAGTTCGATATCCTGCGAGGGCGACGCAGCCTGGGTTCCGAAACCGGGAATGGAGAAAGAACCTGCACGGCCGTTGCCGGCAGGACGCTCGTCCTCGGCCGCATCGCGATTGGCCATGCGTCCGAACATCTCGCGACTATCGGGACCACTGGCAGCGGGTCCGCCTGCCGTCGCCGACGCAGTTGCCGGTGTTTGGCGTGAGCGCAAGAAGCGCAGCGCCAGCATGACGACAAGGCCGACCAGCAGAAGCTGCACGATGAAGCCAAGCGCACCGGCCATGCCGCCGAAGCCGTAGCCGAACAGGACGCCGAGCAGGCCGCCAATCAGGATACCACGCATCAGGCCGCCGCCGAGACCGTTGAACAGGCCAGGGCGCTGCTGCGCCATACCAGGCTGCTGCTGGCGGGTGGTCGCGGTCGGTCCGGTGTTTGGCGTCATCGAGCGCTCGACCGGAGCGGTCGCGTTCGGCGCCGTGCGCGTCGGCGGCGCCGACTGGAAGGTGCGTGCGCCACGGCTGCCGAAGCTACCGCCGCGCCGGGCGTCGGCGAAATCCGTCGACACCAACGTAAACGCCATCAGAAGCGTGGCCAACAATGCGAATGAACGTGTCTTGCCAGAGATCATCGGGTCCTTCTCCCACAACCCGCTCCGGTGAGTATGCAAAAGCGGGCCCAGTTAAGCGGTCCGACATCACGTCGTGTCTTGCACGAACGTCAGAGGGGCCCGGCCCGCGCATGGGATGTGGGAGGTGGCCGACGGCTTTGCAAGGGCAGATAGGTGGAAAACGGCAGAAGCGAGCTGTAGAATTTCGCCGTCAGATCATTTCCAGCGATACCTTGCGGCTCGGCGGCGGAAAGGCTGCATCGAGTTCGGTGAGGTCCGCCTCAGTCAAGGCGAGATCGGCAGCCGCGCGATTGGCGCGAACATGCTCCGGTTGCACGGCTTTCGGAATGGCGATGACCCCCTCGAGGCGGAGCACCCAGGCCAGCGCTACCTGCGTGGTGCTGACACCGTGGCGCCCGGCGATCGCGGCAAGCCTGTCGTCGCCCGCGAACCCGCCTTGCCCGATCGGCGAATAGGCCATGACCGGAATGTTTGCCCGCAGCGAAGCCGGCAAAAGATCGAACTCGATGCCGCGGCTGTCCAGATTGTAGAGCACCTGGTTGGCCTGCACGTTGTCCTGCATTTTGGCACCACCGGACACGCGCGCCAGCTCCTGCATGTCGTCGACATCGAAATTGCTGACGCCCCAATGGCCGATCTTGCCGGCGGCCTTCAGCGTCTCGAAAGCCTCGACCGTCTCGGCCAGCGGCACACTGCCACGCCAATGCAGCAGGTAAAGATCGATATGGTCCGTACCCAGCCGCTTCAGGCTCGCCTCGCAGGCCGCGCTGGTACGCTGGCGCGAAGCATTCGACGGCAACACCTTGGAGACCAGGAAGACTTCATCGCGGCGACCGGCCATGGCCTCGCGCACCACTTCCTCGGCGCCACCCGAGGCATACATCTCGGCCGTGTCGATCAATGTCATGCCGAGATCGAGCCCAAGCCGCAGCGCCGCCACCTCGTCGGCGGCGCGGCGCCTGTCCTCGCCCATGTACCAGGTGCCCTGGCCGAGCACCGGAACGTCGACGCCGGCGGGAAGTCGTGTGGTACGGATAGCCGGCATCGTTGCAAACTCCCAGCATCATACAAACGGTCATCTTGAATGACCGGTTGAGCGCGCGACCGCGCGCCGCGCCCATTGGCACGAAAGCTGGAGTGTTTCCGGTTTCACGGAAACGCGAAAACGCTCCAATTTTTCTTTTCGCTCTGGCGGCCCGGATGGGCCGCGCCGGCGATTGAGGTGCCCTGGATGTGTCAACATCCAGGGCCACTGGTATTATGTACGCAGCACGCCGCCGGTCTGCTTGGCGACGTTTTCGACAACACGCCTTGCGAGCGCCTCGAAATCCTCGTCGGTCAGCGTCTTTTCCACCGGCTGAATCGCGATCTCGATGGCGATCGACTTCTTGCCGGCACCAAGTGCTGCCCCTTCGAACACGTCGAAGACGGAAACGCCGGTGATCAGCTTCTTGTCGGCGGCAAGGGCAGCGCGCGTCAGCGTGCCGGCCTCGACTGTCTTGTCGACGACGAAGGCGAAGTCGCGCTTCACCGCCTGGAAGGCCGAGAGCTCCAGCTTCGGCTTGGTGCGGGTCGGCTTGGCCTTCGGCTCGGGAATGGCGTCGACGAACACTTCGAAGCCGCACAGCGGACCGGAAGCGTCGAGCACTTCGAGCGCGCTCGGGTGGAATTCGCCGAAATGGCCGAGCACCACCTTAGGGCCGAGCTTGATGACACCCGAACGGCCCGGATGATACCAGGATGGTGCTCCCGTCTCGATCTGCAACCGGTCGACCGGCGCGCCGCAGGCTTCCAGCACCGCAATCGCATCGGCCTTGGCATCGAACACACCGACGCCTTGCGCATTGCCGGCCCAGTGACGGCCCGAACCATCGAGCTTCGCGGTGCCGCGACGCACGCCGGCAGCGACACGGCGCTGGGTTTCAGGCGTATCGCCTTCATAGGCGCCGGAGACCTCGAACAGCGCCACGTCGCCGAAGCCGCGATCTGCGTTGCGCTGTGCAGCCGCGACAAGGCCGGGCAGCAGCGAAGGCCGCATGTCGGACATGTCGGCGGCGATCGGGTTGGCCAGCTTCAGATGCTGCTGGCCGCCGCCGAACAGCTCGGCATGCTTGGCCGGAATGAACGACCAGGTCACGGCTTCCATCATGCCGCGCACGGCCAGCGCGCGCTTGGCGGCGCGAGTGCGGATCTGCAGCGTGGTCAGGATCTTGCCGTTGACGACGCCGTGGCTGGACAACGGCTGCGGCCGGATCTCGTCGACGCCGTGAATGCGCATCACCTCCTCGACGAGGTCGGCTTTGCCGTCGACATCCGGGCGCCAGGACGGCACCGCGACCTCGACCACATCGCCGTCGCCTTTCACGACGAAGCCGAGCCGGGTCAGGATATCGAGGCTTTCGGCCTTCGGCACCTCGATGCCGGTCAGGCGCTTGACCTCCGACACCGGGAAGGAGACGACCTTCGGCGTGAAGCCGGTCTCACCCGACACTTCGATCTCCGTCGGCTCGCCGCCGCAGAGATCCAGCACCATGCGCGTGGCGAGCTCGATGCCCGGGGTGTTGAAGGCCGGATCGATGCCGCGCTCGTTGCGGTAGCGGGCATCGGTGATGATGCCGAGCGTACGGCCGGTGCGCGCCACGGTCAGCGGCTCCCAGACGGCTGCCTCGATCAGCACATCGGTGGTGTTCTCGTCACAGCCCGAATGTTCGCCGCCCATGACGCCGGCGATGGATTCGACGCCATTGTCGTCGGCGATGATGCACATGTCCGGGGTGACCGAATAAGTGCGGCCGTCGAGCGCCAGCACGCTTTCGCCTTCCTTGCCGCGGCGGACGACCAGGTCGCCGGCAACCTTGGCAGCGTCGAACACGTGCAGCGGCCGGCCACGATCGAAGGTGATGTAGTTGGTCATGTCGACCAGGGCGTTGATCGGCCGCAAGCCGATCGCCATCAGCCGCTGCTGCAGCCATTTCGGCGACGGGCCGTTCTTGACGTTGCGCACGAGTCTGAGCGCGAAGACGCGGCAGAGATCCGGCGCCTCGATCCTGACCTTGATTGGGGTGGCGCCCTTACCGGCAACCGGCTCGACCGGCGCGGTCTTCAGCTTGCCAAGGCCGGAGGCGGCGAGATCGCGCGCGATGCCGTAGACGCCGGTGGCTTCCGGATGGTTCGGCGTCAGGTTGATCTCGATCACCGGATCGTCGAGATGGGCATAGGCCGCGAAGGACGTGCCGACCGGCGCGTTCTGCGGCAGATCGATGATGCCGTTGTGCTCGTCCGACAGTTCGAGCTCGCGTTCGGAGCACATCATGCCGTGGCTTTCGACACCGCGGATCTTGCCCACAGAGAGCGTGACGTCGATGCCGGGCACATAAGTGCCGGGCGCCGCGAAGGCGCCGATCAGGCCGGCGCGCGCATTCGGCGCACCGCAGACGACCTGCACCGGCGTGCCGGAGCCGATGTCGACGCTCAGCACCTGCAGCTTGTCGGCGTCCGGATGCTTGGCGGCCGTCAGCACCTTGGCGATGACGAACGGTTTCAGCGCCGCCTTGTCGTCGACCGCTTCGACCTCGAGGCCTATCGAGGTCAGGCGCTCGACGATCTCGTCCAGCGTGGCATCGGTGTCCAGATGATCCTTGAGCCAGGAGAGGGTGAATTTCATGGGTTCACTCGTTTCGTATCGTTGCGGTCGAGCACTTCCACCAGCCGGAACCGCTCACAAACCAGAATCATCTCGGGCGAATAACCGCCATTGCGGGCGAAATAGGCTTCATGCGCCTCACGCCAGTAATCATAGGACAGGTCGCCTTCGCCCTCGTCGCGCGCAAAGCCGGCATCGACTTCGTCGAAGCGCTTCATCTCCACCGACATCGTCTCGATAACGGCGGCACGGCGGCCCTGGCCATCGAGCACGACATCGCGCCGTCCGACCACCGGCACCGGCTCGTGAACGCCGAAATCACGCAAAGCCCCGCAGGTCGCGGTCTTGCGGCCTGCGAGCACCAGTGCCAGCAGTTCATCCTGCAGTTCCGGACTATCACCGAAGGCGAAGGTCACGGCACTGGCATAAGGATCGGCAACCGCACTCATGTGCTGAGGCCGCCGAACAGCGTCGGCATGTCGAGCGGGCGGAAGCCGTAGTGCGACAGCCAGCGCACATCGGCGTCGAAGAAAGCGCGCAGGTCAGGCATGCCGTATTTCAGCATGGCGATGCGGTCGATGCCCATGCCCCAGGCGAAGCCCTGATACTCGTCGGGATCGAGCCCGCCGGCGCGCAGCACGTTGGGATGCACCATGCCGCAGCCGAGGATCTCCATCCAGTCGTTGCCTTCGCCGAAGCGCACTTCGCCCGGCCGCGAACGGTCGCACTGGATGTCGACCTCGAGGCTCGGTTCCGTGAACGGGAAGAAGGACGGCCGGAAGCGCATCTTCAGGCTCGGCACTTCGAAGAAAGCCTTGCAGAACTCTTCCAGCACCCAGCGCATGTTGGCGACGTTGGCCGTGCGGTCGATGACCAGCCCTTCGAGCTGATGGAACATCGGCGTATGGGTCGCGTCCGAATCCATGCGGTAGGTCTTGCCCGGGATGACGATGCGGATCGGCGGCTTCTGCACCTCCATGGTGCGGATCTGCACCGGAGAGGTGTGGGTGCGCAGGAGCCTGGCCTCGTTGCCCTCGGCCGCCTGCAGGAAAAACGTGTCGTGCATCTCGCGCGCCGGATGGCCGACGGGGAAGTTGAGCGCGGTGAAGTTGTAATGGTCGGTTTCGATGTCCGGACCTTCGGCGATCGCGAAGCCCATGTCGCCGAAGATGGCGGCGATCTCGTCGATGACCTGACTGATGGGATGGATGCGGCCGCGTTCCGCCGGCGACTGGCGCACCGGCAGCGTGACATCGACCGTCTCGGCGATGAGGCGGGCGGCGACGGCGGCGTTCTTCAGCTCGGCCTTGCGGGCAGCCAAAGCCTCGGTGACGCGGTTCTTCAGCCCGTTGATCGCAGGGCCCTGGACCTGGCGCTCCTCGGCGGTCATTGCACCCAGCGTCTTCAACAGCTCCGAGACAGAGCCCTTCTTGCCGAGAGCAGCGATGCGCACGGCCTCGATGGCCTGCTCGTCGGCAGAAGCTGCGATATCGGCAAGCAGCGCGCTCTCCAGGACTTCAAGATTTCCAGCGTTGGCGTTCACGATAAAACTCTTTCGATCGGGACTATGCTGTAGCCGGATACGGTTACTTGATAGCCATTTTGGTTACTTTGAGCGCGGCATAAGAAAACCCGCGCAGGCCGAGCCAGCGCGGGTTTCCCAAATCAGATTTCGAAAAGCTTGGGAAGACGCTGGTCGTTAAGCGACTGCGCTTTCAAAAGCATTCGGGGTGGTGTTCTTCAGGTATTCGAGCGCGACCTTGGCCTTGCCGACGAGCACGGCGAAAGCCTGCGGCTCGTGGATGGCCATGTCGGACAGGACCTTGCGGTCGATCTCGATGCCAGCCTTGTTGAGGCCGTCGATGAAGCGGCCATAGGTCAGGCCATGCTCGCGGACAGCAGCGTTGATGCGCTGGACCCAAAGCGCACGGAAATTGCGCTTGCGAGCCTTGCGGTCGCGATAGGCGTACTGCAGCGACTTCTCGACCGCCTGCTTGGCGATACGGATGGTGTTCTTGCGACGGCCGTAGAAACCCTTGGCGGCTTTCAGGACCTTCTTGTGCTTGGCGTGGGAGGTAACGCCTCTTTTTACGCGTGCCATGTCATGATCTCCTTAATTCAACGCAGCCGGGCTCAGAGGCCGTTCGGCAGAAAATTCTTGATGACCTTCTTGCCGTCCGGTTCAGCAAGAACCATCGTGCCGCGGGCATCGCGAATGAACTTGTTGCTGCGCTTGATCATGCCGTGACGCTTGCCGGCCGCAGCCGACAGGACCTTACCGGTCGCAGTGATCTTGAACCGCTTTTTGGCGGCGGACTTGGTCTTCATCTTGGGCATTTTGCTACTCCTATGCGAGGGCTTGAAGCACCTCTTGTTGTTGTTTCCGGACCGACCAAAGCCTGGAAAGCAAATGAAACCGCCACGGCATGCCCTGCCGGGCGGTTCTTCTGGAACGCGGCCCTATACTGCAAACGCGCTCACGGCGCAATCCCCGCGAACGCTCCAGCGTCAGTATAACCAGAACAGGACTGGCACCAGCCCCCTCTCCTGTCCCTCTTCAATGAATTCAAAGAAGGGAATGGCCGCCAGGAACATGAGCCCGTCGCGCAGAGTGAGATTGAAGATGCGTGGCGTGAACGTCACCTCGGTCTGATCCCTGAACAAACACGGATTTGGCAGAAAGCGCGGCACACGTTGCAGATAGTCCTGATAGGGCACGCCGAGCGCAGACTTCAGGTAGCGCTCCTCGCGCAAGGCCACGATGTGAAATGCGGCAGCGCAAAGCAGCATGGAAGCAACCGTCACAACCAGGCTACCAGTCTGGGCGCCGATACCGGTGACAGCGATGGTGGAAAAGAAATACAGCGGGTTGCGCATCACCGAATAGGGTCCGGTGGAAATCAGCTCCGCGGATTTGCGCCCACCGATATAGAGGATCGACCAGAGCCGGCCACCGATGCCGATCAGGATCAAAGCAAGGCCTGTCGATTCTATCCGCTCATGCGTGAGCTCGTCATGCAGCGAACCGCTGAAGACGATGAGCCCGAAGAAAGCAGCGATCAGGACGGCAAGCCCGCCGCGTCGTCGCCGCTGATAGCGCCCCAATGCCTCGAGCGCCTCGGATGACTGGGTAGTGGGCATGGGAAAAACCCGACCGCAGAACTGCGATCGCGTTGTTATTGGATCCGTTTGCGGATTTTGTCGGGTAAGTTTGTGGAATTTACCCGGTCTGTTTGCGGAGAATTCGTGGCGGTCAGGGCAACCGGAAAAGCACCGGCAGTGCGCCGGACCCTTGAGCATTCTCGATCAGTTCGAAGATCGGCATCGCGATCAGGAAGACCAGACCGTCGAGCAAGGTGTTAAGCAGGAGGCGTGGGCGGAAGGAGCCGGTATCGCCTTCTTCATAGAGCGAAAGCTTGGGAATGAAACGCGGCACGCGGGCGAGATAGGCCTTGTAGGGCGCGCCGAGTTCGACCGAGAGAAAACGTTCTTCGCGCAGGATCACGATATGGAACGCGATGGCGCAGAGCAGGCCAAAGCCGATGGTGGCAACAATCGAGCCCATCTGCGCGCCAACACCGGCAGCGGCGAGCGTCGAGAAGACGTAAAGCGGGTTGCGGGTGATCGAATACGGCCCACCTGTGACGACCTCATGCGATTTGCGACCGCCGATATAAAGCGTCGACCACAGTCGCCCGACGATGCCGAGGAACATCATCAGCACACCGACCATCTCCACGGTTTCGTGGATGAAGCTTTCCGGCGGATAGATCGCCTCCCCGAACAGCAGCGCCACAAACATCGCCACGATGACGAAGGCAAGCACCAGGCGCCTTAGAGACTGGTAGGTGCCAAGCGCACGCCGGGCATCCGTCTCCGCAGTTTTGTCGTTCATGTTCAGAGGTCCGATGCCGCTCTTTGTTTTACGCAATTCCGGACGCAATACCACTGCACACTTTTTCTGGAATTGCGCTGGCGCCACAACATCAGGCTACAATCACCGAGTTGAGGCAGGAAAAAGGCGTCCCGCCAGAGGTGGGACGCCTTGATCAAAAACACATTGGGGCAGGCGCTACGTTAACGCGGCGCCAGCACCATCATCATCTGGCGGCCCTCAAGCTTCGGCTCCGCCTCGACCTTTGCGATGGTGGCGACTTCCTCGCGCACCTTGTTGAGAAGCTGCATGCCAAGTTCCATGTGCGCCATTTCACGGCCACGAAAACGCAGCGTCAGCTTAACCTTGTCGCCTTCCTCGAAGAAGCGACGTACGGCGCGCATCTTCACGTCGTAGTCGTGGCTGTCGATGTTGGGGCGCATCTTGATCTCCTTGATCTCGATGACGCGCTGGTTCTTGCGGGCCTCGGCGGCCTTTTTCTGGTTGGCGTATTTCAGCTTGCCGAGGTCGAGAATCTTGGTGACCGGCGGGACGGCGTTCGGCGAGATCTCGACCAGATCCAGCCCGGCTTCCTCTGCCAGCTGCAATGCTTCATTGATGGAAACGTCACCGCGGTTCTTGCCTTCTGCGTCGATAAGCTGGACGCGGGGGACGCGGATATCCCGGTTTGCGCGCGGGCCATCCTTCGTGGGCGCCGCTGCTTTGAAAGGTCTGCGAATTGTCGTGGTCTCCTCGAGCCGTTGGCGTTCTGGGATTCAGTTCAAATTTTGCTTTGGCGCGTCAATGTGGTGACTGTGCGGCGCGAGTCAATAGCACAGGCGAGACAACAAATCACCTGTTCAGGCAATTTAGTCCTACTGTTGCTTTCTGAACCAAGCAAAGAACTGAATGGGGCCCTTTTCGCTGCGTCCCGGCCATGTCAAGAAGCGCGACCCTCGAGCGGCACATCCAAAGGGATGCGCCCGCTCAAAACAGTTGAAGCTGCGCATTGCTCCCGCCAGACCGATGCGCAAGGAACCGCGCCATGCAGCCGACTGCTCCCGATTTTCTCGACGTCGACGGCATCCCCATCGCCGTTCGCCATCAGCCCGGCAAGGCACCGGGTGTGGTCTGGCTGGGCGGTTACAAATCCGACATGCTGGGCACCAAGGCCGAGACGCTCGCTGGCTGGGCCGATAGGAACGGCCACGCCTTCCTGCGGCATGACTATTCCGGCCATGGCGAATCCGGCGGCGACTTCAATGAAGGCACGATCTCGACCTGGCTTGCCCAAAGCCTCGCGGTGTTTCGTCGATACGCCAAGGGCAAGCAGATCCTGGTCGGCTCCTCGATGGGTGCGTGGATCGCGCTGCGCATGGTGCAGGAACTGCGCAAGGCGGGCGACGATCGCATTGCCGGACTAGTCCTGCTCGCGCCTGCGCCCGATTTCACCGCCGAGCTGATCGAGCCGACGCTGACCGATGCACAGCGCCAGGATCTCGCCGAAAAAGGCTTCTTCGCTGAACCGTCCGAATACTCAGACCAGCCCTACATCTACACGCGCGCCTTGATCGAGGATGGCCGCGAAAACCTCGTCATGACTGGCCCGATCGACACGCATTGCCCGATCCACGTCATCCAGGGCCTTGCCGATCCGGATGTGCCACACACCCACGCCCTGAAGCTGGTCAGCCACCTGCCCTCCGATGATGTCACGCTGTCGCTGGTGCCGGAAGGCGACCACAGGCTGTCGCGGCCGCAGGACCTGGAGCTGCTGCAGCGCGCCGTCGAAGCGCTGATCGAGCGGGCCGGGTGATGCGCATTTCCATCCCGATATCCGCCTTCGTCGCGGCGATCGTCGGCTTCGGCGGAACGCTCGCCATCATCATCGCGGCCGCCAATGCGGTCGGCGCCACGCAGTTGCAGACGGCAAGCTGGGTCACCGCGCTGTGCATCTCGATGGCGGTGGAGACGGCTTGGCTGTCCTGGCGCACCAAGATGCCGATCATCAGCGCCTGGTCGACTCCGGGAGCGGCGCTGATCGCGGCGTCGAGCGGCTTCTCGATCGGCGAGGCCGTCGGCGCCTTCCTGATTGCCGGCGTGCTTCTCGTGCTGACCGGCCTGCTCAAGCCGCTGACCCAGCTGATCTCGAAAATCCCGGCTTCTGTGGCGTCCGGCATGCTGGCCGGCATCCTCGTCACCTTCGCACTCAACGCCGTCAGGACCATTCCAGTCGATCCCTGGCTGGTGCTGCCGCTGATCGCGACCTTCTTCCTGATCCGTCTGTGGAATCCGGCGCTATCCGTTCTCGCGGTGCTGATCGGCGGCGGCTTTGCCGCCTTCCTCACCGGCCGTGTCGGCAGCCTGCCGGCGCCGGAACTTTCGACACTGACACTGATTACGCCGGTCTTCACTGCCAAGGCGGCGATCGGGCTGGCACTGCCGCTTTATCTCGTCACCATGGCCTCGCAGAACCTGTCCGGCCTCGCCGTGCTGCGGGCAGCGGGCTACAATCCAGAGCCCGGTCCATTGATCAGTTTCACCGGGCTGGTGTCTTTCCTGCTCGCGCCGTTTGGCGCCTCGACCTCCAATCTGGCCGCGATCTCAGCCGCCATCTGCACCGGCCCGGACGTGCACCCGGATCCCGCCGAGCGCTGGAAGACCGGACCGTTCTATGCGCTCGCCTATGTCGTGTTCGCGATCTTCGGCGCCTCGCTGGTGGCGATCTTCGCTGTCCTGCCACAAAGCCTGATCGTGCTGGTCGCCGGCCTCGCCTTGCTGGGACCATTCACCAATGCGTTGACGATCTCGCTCAAGGACGAGCATGAGCGCATGGCTGCGACGACGGCCTTTGCCGTCACCGCCTCCGGTCTTACCCTGTTCGGTGTCGGCGCAGCGTTCTGGGGTCTTGTCGCCGGCATGATCGTGGTTTTGCTCGATCACGCAAAAAATCGTTAGGTTTTACAGGCGGTTGATTGGGGCCGAGGGCGTTTGTTCTTGAAGAACATGCCCACTCTTCCCACTTCGATCGGAAGCAGCCGTGTCTTGGCTGCCTCCAACCAAAGGAACGGGAGAAATGAACACGACTGCATTGATCCGCCCGGCCTGGACGCCGGCAACCATCGCGCTGATGGTTCTTGGCTTCGTGGTGTTCTGGCCGCTGGGCCTCGCCATGCTCGCCTACATCATCTGGGGCGACCGGCTCGACGGTTTCAAGCGCGACGTCAACAAGGCCACCGATGGCATCTTCGCCGGCTGCCGTCGCGGCGCCGACAAGGCGCATAGCTGGGGTCATGCCTCCGCCCGCACCGGCAACGTCGCCTTCGACGACTGGCGCGACAAGGAACTGGAGCGCCTCGCGGAAGAACGCCGCAAGCTCGATGAGGCGCTGGCGGAGTTCGACGACTATGCCCGCGAACTGCGCCGCGCCAAGGACCAGGAAGAGTTCGACCGCTTCATGGCCCAGCGCAACAGGCCGACCGCGCCGGCCACCGCCAAGCCAGCCAAGGGCAAGGGCGCCAACCTGCTCGACGACTGATCGATGGGATCAGCATGAGTTCCTGCGGCGCCGTCTGAAAAGCGGCGCCGTTGTCTTGTGAGGACCCTGCTACCCCTGCGGCGATCACATCGATGCGAAGACCACTACAGATTTCCCCGAATCGCTTATGTTCCTCTTATGTCCTTCGCCTTCTTCCGCAACCTGACCAAGCCAAGGCCCGCCCCCGCCGAGGAGCGCGAGCATCATGTGGCAGGACGAACGCTGCCGCTCAGGATCGTGGAGAACGAGCGCGCCCGGCGCCTGACGCTCAGGATCGAAGCCGGCGGACAAGGCTTGCGCATCACCGTGCCGCCAGGCCTGCGCCAAGGCGAAGTCGAACGGTTCCTCTCTCGCCACCAGGGCTGGCTCGAACAGAGACTGGCCAAGGTTCCGGACCGGCCACAGGTCCGGCCAGGCATCAAGGTTCCCGTGCGGGGCGTGCCGCATCTCATCGTGCACGAGCCAGGCAAGCGCGGTACCGTCGTGGTAGGAGCCGATGAGACCGGCCCGACGCTCACCATCCATGGCGACCGGCTGCACCTGCCGCGGCGTGTCGCCGACTTCCTGAAACGCGAGGCCAAGCGCGATATCGAAGCCCTGGTTCTGCGCCACACCGGCGCCATCGGGCGCAAGGCAAAGAGCGTGCGCTTCAAGGATACGTCGAGCCGCTGGGGCTCATGCACAGCGGACGGCAACCTGTCCTTTTCCTGGCGCATCATGATGGCGCCGCCGCCGGTGATAAACTACCTGGTGGCGCACGAGGTGGCGCATCTTAAAGAGATGAACCACGGCCCGAAATTCTGGAAGCTGTGCGACGAGCTCTGCCCCGATACCCAACGCTGCAAGGCCTGGCTGAAGAAGAATGGCGGCGCGCTGCAGGCGATCGCATTCGAATAGCGACCGCCATCGATAATCCATCGATCAGGGCAGGTTGATGCGCGTGGCGGTAACGCGGTTTTCCTTCTTCACCTTGTCGCGCACGATGCCGAACAGGACTTTTGGGTCGGAACGGTCCCACGCCAGGCCCTGCCCTGCGATCTCCAGCGGCACCGTCGCCACCCATTTCATCACCGAACCCATTTCGGGAACTTCCAGCGCATAGGCTTCCGGCAGGTCATGGCCGGAAATCCAGAGCTTGCCGTCAGGCCCCCACGAACCGCCGGAATTGCTCATGTCGCCGAATTTGTCGAGCAGCACAGCCGGCAGCACCCAGGCTTCCGCCACGCGCCAGTTCCGGTCGAACCGCACGATCTGCGTGTTGAACTTGTTGCCATAGGCGACAGGGCTGCGGTCGAAGACGCGGTTGTAGTTGGCGAAAGCACCCCACCAGTTGCCGTCGTGATAATCCAGCCAGGTCAGTGACCCGCGTTCGATACCGAAGCTGAAGGTCTCGACATGCTTCAGCGTCGCTGCGTCCCAGACCTCGACCGAACTGGTCATGGGCCATTCGGGATAGTTCGAATGCGCTGCATAAAGCTTGCCGTCAACGACCGCAGCGCTGTCGAGATGGATGATCGGGCCGTCCTTTGGACCAACCCACTCACCGACCCGCGCACCCGACTTCTTGTCGTATTTGGCGATGGTCTGGTTGTCGATGGCGTAGAAATGACTGCTGTCCACGGCAACCGCCTGCCTGGCCTCCGGCACGACGAACGAAGCCGCCTTTTCTCCCTGTAGCGTCGGAGGCTCATCGGCAGCCTTGGCGGATTGCATAACGGTCAGGCTAACGGCCAGCAACAGACCGCAAAGCAGGTGTCGGCGGATGGACATTGAACCCTCGGAAGCCGGATGATGCTGCAGCCATCTATCGGGGCCCCGATGACACGGGAATGACGCCGGAAGAATCTAGCGCTGCTGCTTCACCTGGTTGATCGAGCTGCGCAATCCCGCCCGTAGCGCCTCGTCGTCGCCTTGCTCGACACCGAACAGCACATCCAGCAGCGGAAACGTGAAATGATAGAAAGTCATGCGATCTCGCATGGCCTTGGATATCGGCGTGTGCAGTTCGACCAAAGCGAGAAAGTCATCGCCAAAACCCGCGGCGAGGCTGGCGAAATCATAAGCGGGATCGCCGACTCCACAGCCTGCGAAGTCGATCACCCCTGAAAGCCGGCCATCCTGCACAAGGATGTTGCCGGCGCCGAAATCGCCATGGATGATCGCTCTGGCAGGCATGCCTGGAGCGGACAGGAAGGCACGGAATCGCTGCCGTAAACCCGCGGTTATATCCGCGGGTAACAGTGGGAAGGCATGTTCTTCGCACTGTCGGAGCATCTGATGCCATTCGGCCAGCGGATCGACATCCTCGATGTCAGGCAGTAGCGTTACCGGCAGTGCATGCAATGCCGTCAGGAAAGCTGCCAGATCCCGTGCGAAGGCTTGTCGTTCCTCGTGAGGCAGCATGCCGGGATCGGTTATCGGCTCACCGGCCAGTTTGCGGTGGATGGAGAGGACATGACCGCCGACGTCCCGCAACTCCAGAACGGGCACCAGCAGTGGCAAGTGCGGGCGCAGTGTGGCCAGGACATTGGCCTCTCGCGTCAATTCGCGAACGCCGGATGAATAATAGGGTTGCCGCACGATCATCTCGCCGAAGTCGAGCACGAGATTGTTCTGTCCCGTCGAAACCACCTTCGGCGATGGCGGCAGCTTCAGTGCCGCCGCGATCTCGGCAGGCGTCGGCCGGTCCGCGATCAGAGTGTCGTGCGGTCTGCTCACAGCGGTTTCGTCAGCCAAAGGATGAGGTCGTCGTCGACGCGCACCAACTGATCGGGAGCGACCAGCGTCTCGCCATAGGTGATTCCGCGCCCGTCCGGAAGATAACCCAGCCTGATATAGAGCCGTTGCGCCGCGCCGTAATCGGCATAGAGGCCGACGCCCAGGCCGATCGCCGCCCTGCCGGCCGAAGCGGCGAGCTGTTCGAAGCGGCCGATCATCGCCGTGGCGATACCACCACCGCGCGCTGAATGCGCAACAACCAGATTGTTGATTTCGGGAATCCCAACGGCCTTGAATGGCGGATAGCCCGACTGCCACAGCAGCGTGCCATAGCCGACAATGTCCTGCCCCTGCAAAGCAAGCAGAATAATGCGGCAGCCCTCGACGGCATCGGCAAGATAGCCCTGCCAGAGAACGGGATCGGGATTCCAGGCCGGCCCGCCGTCGGTCGCAGCGATCCGATCCAGATCGTCGGCGTCGAGGGTCCTGATGGTGAAGCTGTCCGTCATCGCCGCCAGTCTTTCATCGCCAATGTCCGCACAGATGGCCCTGGCTCCTGTCGGAAGCAACTCCATGGCATGGTCCAGACGACAATGACGGAACCGGCCAGGCAAAGCCGGCCGGCCCGATTGCCCCAATCGTCAGAGACAGGCGCGCTAAAGCCCGGACAATTTCTCGATCCCGGACAGGATGCGATACGCCGCCTTTATCCGCGCCGGGATCGGATAGTTCCTGTTCGCCAGGATGACGATGCCGACCTTCCTGGCCGGAACGAAAGCGGCATAGGAAGCAAAGCCGTTGGTCGAGCCGGTCTTGTTGAGCCAGGCATCGGCGCCCGCCGGAACCGGGGGCTCAAGTTTCTCGGCCTTTTGCGGCTTGAACGCCATGTCGGCCGAGTTGCCGGCCAAAAGCCGATCGAGAGTGGTTGGATAGGAATAGCTTTCCCAGCCCAGCCCTTGAGTCATCTCACCGATCTTGTAGTAGCCGATATGCGTGGCCGCGATGGCACGACGCAGATTTTCATCCGCGACCTGGCCAACGATGTTCGCCTCGACAAAACGGATCAGATCGGGAGCGGTGGTCTTGATGCCGTAAGCTTCCGAATCCAGAACGCCAGGCGAGACGCGAATGGGCTTGCCGGCTTTCGTATAACCGAGGGCATAATCACCCATTCGCTCCTTCGGAACATGGATGAAGGTGTTGGACAGGCCAAGCTTCGGCAGCAAAGTTCCCTCCATCAGCGCATCGAAGGACTTGCCCATGCTTTCCGCCGCCAGATATCCGAACAGGCCGATACTGGGGTTTGAATAGCGACGATGCGTGCCGGCGGCGAACTCCGGTTTCCAGGCCCGGAAATAGGCGATCATGCCATCCTGGTTGGTGACTTCATCCGGGACCTGCAGCGGCAGGCCGCCCGCTGTGTAGGTGCCGAGGTCGAGGACATCGATCTTGTCGAGGGCACTGCCGGAAAGCGCAGGCAGATAGGCGCTCGCCTTTTCAGACAGGGAGAACGTGCCGCTTTCGGCGGCATAGGCAGCCAGCGTCGCGGCAAAGGTCTTCGATACCGAACCGACCTCGAAAATGGTCTTCTCGGTGACCTTCTGGCCGCTTTCCCTGGAAGCGACGCCGTAGCCGAAGAAAAACCGCTTGCCGTTGACCGTGATGGCCACGGCCATGCCGGGCAGGTCGTTTTCCTTCATCACCGGCCGCACGGTCTTGTTCACCAGTTGCTCGAGCTGGCGCTCGGCATCCTTGCCGTCCGCGGCATGGGCATTGGCCCCGAGTTGCAGCAGTCCGGTCGCAACGATCCCCACTGTGAGAATTCTGGTCATGGTCCCTGGATCCTTCGATAAGTCGGTCATGTCAAACCTGCGATGCAATACGGCCGATCTCGGCGATGACGGCGTCGCGCTCCTTCGACGAGATCTTCGGGATTTCGCAATAGACCGTCACGATCAGCGGAGCCCGATCCTGCGGCCAGATGACCGCGATGTCGTTGGCATTGCCGTGTTCATCGCCATTGGTGCCGGTCTTGTCACCGACAAGCCAGTCCCCCGGCAGCCCGGCGCGCAACCGCTTGTCGCCTGTCTTGTTGGTGATCAGCCACGCCGCCAGTTGAGAACGCGATGCGGCCGACAGGACATCGGTGAACAGCAGCTTGCGCAGGGTTTCCGCCATCGCTGCCGCTGTGGTGGTGTCGCGCTGGTCATCGGGGCCGTCGTGAATGTTGAGCTCGGGTTCGATCCTGTCGAGGCGTGTGACGTCGTCACCAAGACGGCGACAGAAGGCCGTCAGCGCGGCCGGACCGCCAAAGCGGGCGAGCAGCAGATTGGCGGCACTGTTGTCGCTGATCGTGACTGTCGCATCGCACAGTTCGGCAATCGTCAGACCCGGTCCGTCGGCATGCGGCTTGGTCACCGGCGAGTGAACCGCAACGAGGTCTTTGCTGGTGAAGGCGATCCGCTCATCCGGCTTGGCTTCCCCCTTGTCGATGCGCGCAAGAACCAAGGCGGCCAGCAGCGCCTTGAACGTGCTGCACATGAGGATGCGCTCGTCAGCCCGGTGCTGGATGCGTTTGCCGCTGCCAAGATCGAGGATCGTGACGCAGAAACGGCCCGGGTGCTTGCGCTCCAACTCGGCGAGCTTGTTTTCAGCCTCGCCGCCGCGCTCGGCGCGGGCGATCGAACTGAATGCCGCCAGGGTCGGGATGGCAAGGAGGCTGCCGGCAAGGGCTTGCCGGCGCGAGAAGGACATCGTCATTCGCGTGTTCCATATCTGCATTGATTGAAAGAGAGGAACGAACGCCGACGAATCCCCGATCCGTGACCAACTCCCAATCGCTACTCTCAGGAGCGACTATGGCGATGCCACTTGCCCCAGGCAAACGATCAATTCTAAGCTCTGACATGAGAAGAACTTGGTCATAGCCGATGGAAGTTTCGCAACTGCCGCTCAATGCCCTGCGTGCCTTCGAGGCTTCGGCGCGCCATTGCAGCTTCACCCGGGCCGGTCTCGAACTGCGCGTCACGCAGACCGCGATCAGCCATCAGATCAAGGCGCTGGAGGACGCAATGGGGGTAACCCTGTTCAAGCGGCTGCCGCGCGGGCTGGCGATGACCGACGAGGGCCAGGCGCTGCTGCCGGTGCTCACCGATGCATTCAGGCGCATGAGCGCCACCTTGAGCCAGTTCGAGGAGGGCAACTATCGCGAAATCCTGACGGTGGGCGTGGTCGGCACCTTCGCGATCGGCTGGCTGCTGCCACGGCTCAATGCGTTCAAGGAACAGCACCCGCATCTCGACCTGCGCCTCAAGACAAACAACAACCGCTCCGACATCCTGCTCGACGGGCTCGATTTCTTCGTCCGTTTCGGCGACGGTGCCTGGCACGGCACGGAAGCCTTTCACCTCATGGATGCCCCGCTTTCGCCGGTCTGCGCGCCGGCGCTGCAATCCGGCCTCGACACCCCGGCCGATCTGGCGAATGCCGAACTGCTGCGATCCTACCGGATCGACGAATGGAAGCTGTGGTTCAGGGCTGCCGGGCTCGGCGCGCCAAGCCTGCGCGGCTGGATGTTCGATTCCTCGCTGACGCTGGTCGAGGCGGCAGCACGTGGGGTCGGCGTCGCGCTCGTTCCGGTGGCCATGTTCAGCCACGACATCGCGACAGGACGGATCGTGCAACCTTTCGACATCGCCGTGCACACCGGCAGCTACTGGCTGACACGGCTGAAATCGCGCGAAGAGACACC
Organism: Mesorhizobium loti; assembly: GCF_002858745.1. GTDB lineage: Bacteria > Pseudomonadota > Alphaproteobacteria > Rhizobiales > Rhizobiaceae > Mesorhizobium > Mesorhizobium loti_F. Next base: position 386,045 of record NZ_PJRO01000007.1, read on the forward strand.
GGCCATGACCGCGTTCCGGGAATGGCTGGTCGACACCACGGACGCCGACCGGGCTTGATCGACGCCGGTCTTAGGGCACAGCCCGCATCGGTTCGCCCGGACGATAGTTCATTGCGATCTTGTTGCCTGCGGTCTGGCCGCCGTCGATCGGCAGCACCGCGCCAGTGATGAAACTCGCCGCGTCCGAACAGAGCCACAGCACCGCGCTGGCGACTTCCTCGACCCGTCCGATGCGGCGCATCGGCGTTGCAAGCCCGGCCTGGCGCTGTGCTTCCGGTCCAGCCGCCTCGAGATGATGCGTGAGGATCGGGCCGGGCGCGACGACATTGATGCGGATGCCTTGGTCGGCATAGTCGAGTGCTGCCGCCTTGGTGAGACCGATGATGCCGGCCTTGCCGGCGACGTAGCCCGCCAGACCGGAAGTGCCATTGACGCCGGCAACGGAAGCCATGTTGACGATGGCACCCCCACCGCCCTGCAGCATCGCGGCGATCTCATGCCGCATGCCGATGAAGGTGCCGCCGATATTGGTGCGAATGCCACGCTCGAACCCTTCCAGATCGAGGCTGGCGAGCAGCGCCGGCCGCGGACCGTCGGTGGCGTTGTTGAAGGCCGCATCCAGCCTGCCGAATTCAGCGACAGTCCGCTCGACTGCCCGCGCCATCTGCTCGTCATCGCCAACGTCGGCCCGGATGGCGATGGCCTTGCCGCCACTTGCCCGGATGTCGCGCGCCAGTGCCTCGATCAGTTCGCCGGTGCGCGCAATCAGAACAACGGCGGCGCCAGCGGCAGCAAACGCCTGCGCGGTCGCCGCCCCGATGCCCTTGCTGGCACCGGCTACCAGCGCAACCTTGTCCACAAACGACGCGGCCCTTTTCAACTCAGTCATGTCTGCCTCGGATTTGACCCTTCGATTTATTTAAAGTAGTACCAATATGGTGAGAGTCAAACTTTTAGAGACAGTGTGATGACAGGCTCCGACAGCGCAGCCGCAGTCTGGCGGCTGATGTTCGATTTTTTCATGCGCTCGGCGCCGGAACGCACCGAAAGCTTGCGGCAACGCGGCCTGACACCCAATGACGCGAGAGCACTTTCCAGCCTCGACGGCCCGGAAGGCAGGCCGATCGGCGAGTTGGCCCGGCAATGGAAAAGCGATCCCTCGAACACGACATGGGTCGTCGACCGACTCGAGAAGGCCGGGTTGGTCGAACGCAATGCCTCGCCGGAGGATCGCCGCGTCAAGCTGGTGATGCTCACGGCGAAAGGCCGCAGGACGCGCGACGAATTGCTAGCTGAATTCCGTAAGCCGCCCCGCGAAATCACCGCACTCGACGCTGATGATCTCGCCGCGCTGGAGCGGATCTTCGTGAAGATCAGCGCCGCGGCAACCCCGGCCGAAGACAAACTTTAGGCGCGCAGAGACTTAGTCATCATTGGCGGCATTGAGTTCGTCGGGCCGGAGCCCCTCATCCTCCTGGCGCGGCCAGGGCAGGAACTCCCTCTCGAAGCCATCGCCGCCGAAATAGTCGAGCGCACGATGCGCCTCGGCACCGTTGAAGGCAGCCTTGTCGATCAGATGCGCGATCACTTCCCGCGCCTGGGCGAGTTTTTCCTTCAGCTCGGTGACGGTGTTCTCGGCCATGGCGATACTGCTCCTGTTTATCGACAAGGTAACCGCTTTCGCCATTCCGGCAAATCGTCGCTTTTCCTCGACTTTGCCGGCTTTTCGTGGCACTTGCCAGCGCATGGCACGCGAGATGAACACACGCGATATCAAGATCTGCGGTCTCAAGACCGACGAGGCGTTGGCGGCCGCACTCGACAATGGCGCCAGCCATGTTGGTTTCATCTTCTTCGCCAAGAGCCCGCGCAACATAACGCCAACCGATGCAGGACGCCTGCGCCAGACGGCTCTGGGCCGGGCCAAGGCGGTTGCGGTCACCGTCGATGCCGATGACACCTTCCTTGACGAGATCGTGGCGGCAATGACACCCGACATGCTGCAGCTGCATGGCTCGGAAAGCCCCGAACGCGTGGCGGAGGTGAAGGCCCGTTATGGCCTGCCGGTCATGAAGGCGTTTTCACTGCGGGAAGCCGGCGACCTGGCCGCCATCGCACCTTATCGCGGCGTCGCCGACCGTTTCCTGTTCGATGCCAAACCACCCAAGGGCTCCGAACTGCCCGGCGGCAATGGTGTCTCCTTCGACTGGCGCATCCTGATCGGCCTTGATGCCGATCTCGACTACATGCTTTCGGGGGGCCTCAATGCCGGCAATGTCGGTGAAGCGCTGGCGATCGCTAATCCGCCCGGTCTCGATATTTCGTCCGGCGTCGAAAGCACGCCCGGGACCAAGGACGTGCGACTGATTGCAGCTTTCTTCGAGACGGTGCGATCAGCCCAGGCGAAAAGCGCCGCTTGACATCCAGCGAGGCGGCGCTCCGGAACTTTAGTTCGTCCGGACCCTGTAGGTCAGCCGCACGTTGCCTGATTTCAGCCGATCGGGCGCCTCCAGCGTGAGGGCATGACGGCGCCGCACGTCTTTGAACAGGGCTTTTCCAGCGCCCAGGATGATAGGGGTCACCACCAGCCGCAGTTCGTCGACCAGGCCCGCATCAATCATGCTCGACACCAATGTGGCGCCGCCCACCAGATGCATGTTTTTCCCGGGGCGCCCCTTCAATGCCCGGATCGCTTCCAGATCGGCGACAATCTGCACGACATCCCAGTTGGTGGTCTTGAGGGTCCGCGAAACCACGAAATGCGGCGTATGGGCCGCAAACCGCGCATAGTCCCGCTCTCCTGGCGTGGCCGGCCTTCCGGTAAACTCGAGAACGCCATCCGGGTTGGCGATGATCGAGGTCCAATACTGTTCGTAGCCGGGATACATGCCGCCGCCGAGAATGCAGGCATCGATCTCCGGCGTCACTTCGAACTCGTCTTCCCAACTCGTGATCCAGTCCAGTTCGCCTTGCGGGCCTTCGATGAAGCCATCGAGGGAAATCTGCAATGCCGCGATGATTTTGCGCATGTCTTCTGCCTTTCCGTCAGAGCAATTCCAGGAAAGCGAGCAGCGGTTTTCCGTCCGGAATTGCGTAAAAACAAGGACTAGAGCGTTTCCGCGTTTCCGCGAAAAACGGAAACGCTCTAGTGTTGACGGTTGACGCCGCAGCAATCCGACAAATTGGCAGAGATTCTGGATATTGGTCTTATCGAACGTGGCCGGCACCGCGCCAAAAGACGGTCGGTGGTTTACATTTCGCGCCGGAAAGGATTAAGCGATAATCGAGAAACCGGCCTGTTGCCGGCAGTTGCAGCTGGAAATCCTCATGAACAAACCGGCGTTGCCCAACTCCTTCCGCACCGGCCCCGACGAACAGGGCATGTTCGGCATTTTCGGTGGCCGCTTCGTCGCCGAGACGCTGATGCCGCTGATCCTCGACCTGGAGCGCGAGTGGAACAAGGCCAAGCACGATCCCGAGTTCAAGGCCGAGCTTTCGGCGCTGTCGACCTTCTATGCCGGACGGCCGTCCAAGCTCTATTTCGCCGAAGGCCTGACCCGCCATCTCGGAGGGGCGAAAATCTATTTCAAGCGCGAGGATTTGAACCACACCGGTTCGCACAAGATCAACAACTGCCTCGGCCAGATCCTGCTGGCCAAGCGCATGGGCAAGAAGCGCATCATCGCCGAAACCGGCGCCGGCCAGCACGGTGTCGCCTCCGCCACCGTTTCGGCCCGCTTCGGCTATCCCTGCGTGGTCTATATGGGCGCCACCGACGTCGCCCGCCAAAGCCCCAACGTCTTCCGCATGAAGCTGCTGGGTGCCGAGGTGCGGCCGGTGAGCGCCGGCCACGGCACGCTGAAGGACGCCATGAACG
>NZ_PJRO01000008.1 GCF_002858745.1 Mesorhizobium loti
CAGCCAACCTAAGCTCACCATCATCAATGGTGGTGCGTGACAATTCCGGTGACAACCGGCACGTTTCTGTCTCTCATGTGACAGACAGAAGCCTTACACTTCCAAGGTTTCGGCCTAACGAAGTGTTTAAGAAGGACTTGGCTCTTGCCCCGATCAGCCGCTGGACCTAGCGTCGCAATTGCTCTCAGGAGCATGGTCGTTTCAGCCTGCAAGCCTTATCCGAAGCCCTCCCCGGGATACGCCATGTCCGAAACAGCCTCCTCCCGCGCCGCCGGTCTCCTCCATTTGAGACGCGAAGGCCTCTCCAGGGGGGACGCCATCCCGCTGCCGCTGACGATGGCATCGATCTTCCATGCGCCCGGGGATTCAACGGGCTTCCACCAGTATGGGCGCTTCTCCAACCCGACCTGGGATGGAACGGAAGAAATGCTGTCCCGTCTTGAAAATGCGCCCGTGCACGCCTTCCCGTCCGGAATGGCCGCGATCTCCGCGGTATTTTTTGCGCTTTTGAAGGCAGGCGATCGCATTCTTCTGCCGTCTGACGGCTATCACACCACCCGCATCCTGGCCGATCGCTTCCTCGGCGCTTTCGGCGTGAGTTTCGACACACGTCCGACCGCCTCATTCCTGGACGGAGGCTTCGACGGCTACCGGCTGGTCTTCGTTGAAAGTCCGTCCAACCCGACCTTGGACATCTGCGATATCACAGCCGCCGCCGAAGCGATCCGCAAGGCTGGCGGATTGCTTGTCGTCGACAACACCACGATGACGCCTTTCGGCCAGCGCCCCCTCGACCTCGGCGCTGACATTGTCGTGGCCGCCGACACCAAGGCGCCAAACGGCCATTCCGATGTGCTCGCTGGTCACGTCGCCAGCCGCGACACGGACATCATGGCGGCGGTAAAGGAATGGCGCACCACCTCGGGCAGCATCCCAAGCCCGTTCGATGCCTGGCTCCTGCATCGCGGCTTGGAAACGCTGGAGGTCCGTTTCGACCGGATGTGCAACACTGCCGAGCTTATCGCCCCCCGCATCAAGGCACATCCTGCGGTCAGGTCGATTCGCTTCCCCGGACTTCAGGGCGACCCCTCGCACAATCTTGCCAGCACCCAGATGGAACGCTTCGGCTTCCTGATCAGCTTTGTGCTCGACTCTGAGGAAGACGCTGAGGGTTTCATAAACGGCTGTGAATTGATGGCGGCTGCCACCTCCTTCGGCGGTGTGCATACCTCGGCCGAACGCCGCGCCAAGCGCGGCGATGCTGTGCCGCCAGGCTTCGTGCGACTGGCTGTCGGCTGCGAACCAGCCGAAGAACTGTGGGCGGCGATCAAGGCTTCGTTGGATCGACTGCAGGCTTGAGCGCTGGAACGAAACGGCTTCTCTCCGCTGTTGAATCAGCGCGAGAGCAATTTGAATCAGACTCCACGCCAATTGCACGAAGCCACTGAATTTCGAGGAAAAATGCCAGCCGGCCTGTAAGCCGGGTTCTGTATGGCCCCCACCCCTTGCGGAGCGGGAACGTGGCGGCCATTCATCTTGGGCGCATGTTGCCATGCGCCTCACGCAACCTACCCGGGCGGTGAGCCGGAAACAGCCCTGAAGGTTTCCCCTCATACCGCCCCTATTCGGTTTTGCTCCCGGTGGGGTTTGCCTTGCCGCTTCCGTTGCCGGCCGCGCGGTGGGCTCTTACCCCACCCTTTCACCCTTGCCGCGGAAAACCGCGGCGGTTTGCTTTCTGTGGCACTTTCCCTGGGGTCGCCCCCGCCGGCCGTTAGCCGGCACCGTGTCTCCATGGAGCCCGGACTTTCCTCACCCGCAGCCTTTCGACTCTTGCTGGTGCGGCCGCCCGGCCGGCTGGCAGGCGTATAAAGGCGTTCGCGCCGAAAAAGGCAAGAGCATCGATTCCGGCTATCCGGAATTCCTTGCAACCCGAAACAATGTTCAGGCTGGCACCAGAGACCGGATGCTTTCTCGCTCGCAAGGCGACGAGCGAACCCCAGGTTCAAGTCAACCGGCGCCGCCGATTTGTGCCACCACCTTCCGGCAATAGGCCGAAGAAGTCGGGTTCATACGCTTGGCGCCATGGCCGGCATTGTATTTGAGAATGGTGCCGCACGTGGTGCCGCCGCCAAGTTCGCGGGCCATTCCAAGATACTTCATGCCGTATTTGATGTTGGTCTCAGGATTGTGCAGCCCTTTGGCAGAGCCGCTATATCCCATCATACGCGCCGTGGCCGGCTTGATCTGCATCAGGCCGATCTCGCCGGCACGGCCAACCATGCCCGGCCGATAGTTGCTTTCGACCTTGATCACCGCATGCGCCAGCGACACAGGCACGCCGTAGGCGGCAGCGTAACGCGACACGATGGTTGAATAGCGGCCACCTGAGGCGAAGCTCGGCTTGACTGCGCCTGGGGTGATCGAGGCAGTGGTGACCGTATCGTAGATCACCTTGGTCTTGACCCTAGCCGTTTTGGCGCCTTTTCCGGCTTTCGCGTTCGCCACGGCCTTGGCTGTTGCCACCTTGGCGTCCTTCGAGCAACCGAACAGATAGGGGCATGGCTCGGCTGCAGGCTTGGCGCTTGCAATTGTCTTGGTAGCCTTGACGGTCGAGGCAACCTTGGGCGCTTTCACAACCTTGGCTCTGGCTTTCACGGTCCGCGTGACCTTGGTCATCTTCTTGGCCGGCGTCGTGGCCGCGGCCTGCTTCACGACCAGAGTGCCCTGATCAGCTCTTGGACTGGCGGCCGCGCTTTCCTGCGAAGCAAAGGCAAAAGAAATCACGCCGGCAGCAACAGCTGCCGCTACAATGAACGGTTTTTGCATGTGGTCCTGTTTTTCTTGGCCACGCGAAGAACTACGCGCAGCATCCTGTGATGAATGCCGGACTAGACTGGCATTTGTCCTGCATCGGTGTGGATTTGCGTTTGAAACCGGATTTGGCGGCAATGAAGGCCGCACAATTCAATTCATGTTACAGAATGTAATATTAAACGGTATATCGAAGTATTCAGCCGAGACTTGCCGTCGCGGAAGCGACAAGGCGCCGTAGCGTCCTGATTGTCGACCTATCCGCAATTCCATCGACCAGACGCGGCCGAAAATGACGCTGGAAGGCTTCCACGACGACGCGCGTCAACGGGTCGAAAACACCGGTTATTTCAATGCCATAGCCATAAAGTGCAAGCAGGGACTGCAATTCCTCGACGCCTCGGCCAGCATCACCTTCCTGCAAAACCGGTCCTCTGCGGATCGGCGATGCAGGTATCAACTGGCCGATGCCCGCGGCGTGCAGTACCTTCCAGGGAAATTTTTCGCCGGGATCGACCTTGCGACCGGGTGCCACATCCGAATGAGCAAGAATACGCTCTGCTGCGATGCCGTGGCGCGCCACAATGCCAGCGGTAAGCACGATCACCGCTTCTATCTGGCGTTCTGGAAACGGCCGATAGCCGAGCGTATGCCCCGGATTGACGATCTCGATACCGACCGAGGCCGAGTTGAGGTCGGTATGGCCCCGCCACGAACTCTTTCCGGCGTGCCAGGCGCGGTCGCTTTCGCGCACCATCTGCACGATACGGCCATCCTCATGCACGAGATAATGCGCGGAAACTTCGCTGGCGGGATTGCAGAGCCAAGCCTCGGCACCCGCTCCGGTTTGCATGCCGGTGTAGTGCAGCACGACCATGTCGGGATGAAACGGGCCACGACGCGGACCGAAATTCGGCGATACCCTGACCTCGGCTCCAGCGTGATCGGGCGAAAAGCCACTCATGCCGGCGCGAGATCCCGTTCGATCATCTCATAGGCAGCGTTGATCGCGGCAACACGTGTCGTGGCGATCTTGATGAATTCCTGCGGCAGGCCGCGTGCGATCACCTTGTCAGGGTGATTCTCGGCGACCAGCTTGCGGTAGCGTCTCTTTACCTCATCGAACGGCCGCCCGCGCTCAATGCCGAGCACAACATAAGGATCGTCCGCCCCAAGATGCACGTGACGGGCGAGGATCGTCTTATAGTGCGCTTCCTCGATCCGGAAAATTTCAGACACCCGGTGCAGGAACTGCCCTTCCCGCTCGTGCAGGACACCATCGGCGGTGGCAATGTGGAAGAGACCGTCGAGAATGTCTTCCAGCATTATGCAGTTGGCATGGCCGGATCCGCACAGGTTGGCGAGCTTTTCGGCATAGGATTCGAAACCGGCGACATCCTGCTTGGCCAGATCGTACAGCCGCGCGACATTGTGCGTTTCTTTCGGCGGCACTTCGAAGATTTCGCGGAAGGCGCGGATCTCGTCCTGGGTGACCACACCGTCGGCCTTCGCCATCTTGGCCGAAAGCGCAATCATCGCGACCGAGAAAGAAACCTGGCGACGCAGTTCGGCATCACCGGAAAAGACCGTGCGCACCGCCTCGACCACTTCGGCGATACCGGCCGAGGCGGAGGCTGAAACGCGGGCGATGAAATCGCCGATACGATCCCAAATCGACATGTGCCCCTCTTAGAACCAAGCACGTGGCGCTATCAAGACATGATCGCGTCTATGCATCGGTACTGGAACCAATCGACACCAGAGATTGGCTACAGAAGAAACGGGCCGAAGATCGAAAGGTTGCGCCTTCAGACCGGCTGTGCCGCAATGTCGCGCCTCGGCCGGCGCACCACCCTGAGCTTGCCGCTGCTGCCGCCGCCACAGAAGAACGTGTCCGCGCCGTCGGACTCGAGGCCTGAGACAGCAGTCCCGTCCGGCATGGTCAACTCTTCCAACACCTCGCCGGTGCGCGGGTCGATCCGTCGCAGCTCGCTTTCGTCGCCCTGCCAGGTTCCATGCCACAGCTCGCCGTCGACCCAGGTGACGCCGGTGACAAAGCGGTTGGAATCAATGGAACGAATTATCTTGCCCGTTTCGGGGTCGATTTGATGGATCTTCTGGGCACGGTACTCTCCAACCCAGAGCGATCCTTCCGCCCAGGCAAGCCCAGAATCGCCGCCATTGCCTGGTGCGGGGATCGTGGAAAGCACCTTGCCGGTTTTCGGATCGATCTTGTGAATCTGGCTCTCGGCGATCTGATAGATGCTTTCACCGTCGAAAGCGGTCCCTGCATGGGCAACCATATCGATCGTGCGGACCGGCTCGCCACTTTTGGGATCAAGCACATTCAGCTTGTCGCCGGTGGCGAACCATACATTCTCGCCATCGAAGGTCACGCCATGCACGTCCCCCAAAAAAGGACCATATTCGCGAAGGATTTCGGCTGGGGTGGGTTTCATGATCTTCTTCCCATCAAGGTTAGAGCCGAATACGCCAATAGCCAGCGCCGGCAGCAGTCATCGACAAGACCCTAGCCGCTCGGCAGCGGTCCCGGGAGTAACAAGGTTGTCGGGAAGCCAGGCACCGGCGGCGTTACCCAACGCAGCGCCCGCCCTTTCCCGAACGACTGCACCTTGCCCGCGGCAGAAAGCTGTTCCAGCGCCCGCTGCACCGTGCGTGGGCTGGCATCCAGCGCGATCGCCAGCGCGGAACTCGACCACGCCTCGCCATCCGCCAGAAAAGCAAGCACCGCCGCGTGTTCCTCCTCGACCAATGGCGCCAGCACCATCACATCGCCACGCCGGCGCGGTGCCAGCTTGAAACCTTCGTTCGTGGCGCTGATGTCCGCCAACCCACGCAGCTCGGCGCGTAGCCGACCGATTTCCACCCTTAGCCGCGCCCGATGCGATTCATCGGCATGTCGGGCGCCAAAGGCGCGGGACAAAAGCCTCTCCCGCGAGACGTCGCCCGGCCAGGCCTCGGCCAGTACACGGGCCAGTGCGAATAGCACCGGGCGTGTTGCCAGCGAAACCACCACGTTGCCGGCACGCACCACGTTGCGGCAGGCATCCACCACGAACATCCCCGTCGCGAAGAGTTCTTCGACCTCTTCGAGTAGCAGTGGGCGGGCCTTGCCTTTCGCAATCAGCCGCGCAGCCGGCGTATCGATCACCAGCGCAGCACTTTCCACTTCCATCCCAAGCGCAGGAATACCGGCCTGTCGAGCTGCCTGCCAGGCCCGCATCAGCGCCCTGCGTGCCTCCTTGAGGCGCAGGCGCCGGATCGCAATGCCTGCGGCCGCAAGCTGAAGCGCGCTCCGCAACGGCGGCGTCAAGAGTGCTGGATCGAGGTTCCCGAGCAGGCTTTCTGCCTCGTCGAGACGACCGATCAGCAGCAGCCGCCGGATTTCCAGCGTGCGCGCGTGCGCGGCATTCGCGTGGTCGCCATGCGCTTCCAGCGTAACACGGGCAGTATCGAGTGCCTTGGCCGGCCAGGCGAGATCCCGCGAGACAAGCGCGATTTCGGCTTCGGCCACGATGCAGCGCGCCCGTGCCACCGCCTCTTTCGGGCCAAAGGCGCGCGCCGCGCTCTTCAGCAGCGCCTTGGCACGGACGAGATCGCCGAGCTGCGCCATCGCGATGCCGCGCAACGCAAGGGCCGCCGCATCGTCGCGCAAGGCGACCCGCTTCAGCGCGCCGAGGGGATCGCCTCGTGCGAGCGCCTGCCCGGCCGCCGTGATCAGTGAGTCCATCGGAATCCCGTCACACTTGTCACTCTCGCCATTCGTTATCCGTCCCTAACTTCTCCCATGGCGGTCAGCCAGTTGACCACATCGGGAAGGAACAAAGCCATGAAAATCAAACGAAGCGGTACGCTGATGCAGCTCCAGCAAAAGTGCGCAGCGATTTTGCGTCCAGAATTGCGTAAGAACAAAGAGTTATGGCGTTTCCGCAGTTCCGCGAAAAGCGGAACCGCTCTAGCCGCACTGGTCGTCGCCAGTCTGGCGGCAACTGCTCCCGCCAGTCCGGCCGAAACAACGCTCGATCGCATGCCCGCCGATCTGGAAACCAGGCTGGCACTCAGCGCAGCCCCGCAGGCATTGCGCGACAACGCGACCGTTTATCTGCTCGATCCGGCAAGGGGCTATCAGCTCTCCAGACAGGGAAACAGCGGCGTCAGCTGCATTGTCGAGCGCACGAGTTGGGATCTAAGTGACTTCCGCGACGATATCTACATTCCGCTTTGCTACGACGCCGCCGGCACCAGTACCTATCTGCAGCACATCATGGAGGCAGCAGCATTGCGCGCCAAGGGCGTGGATGCCGTCACCCTCAATGCCGAGTATCAGAAACGGTACCGGGACAAGACCTTCAAGGTTCCTGAGAAATCCGGCGTTTCCTATATGGTGGCCCCCCTTATGCGCACCATCGGTCCGCCCGACATGAAGGTGCACACCATGACGATGCCGCATGTGATGTTCTACGCGCCGGGCGTCACCAATGACGACCTCGGCGCCAAGCCCGACCTCGCGCAATACACCACCTTGCTCAGCCCCTTCATCGACAGGCAGGGCGCGCCCGAGCACAGCTACATCATCCAGCTCGTCGGCGATGCCGAAAAGGCGAAGATCCTCGTCGACCAGAAGACACTGCTCGACGACCTCTGTGCCTATCGCGACATCCTTTGCCTGACGCACACCGATCACTGACAAACTGCGGCGGCCAAACAAAAATCCCGACACACTTGTCACTCTCGCCCTCAGGTCACCGCCGCTACCCTCTCCCATGACATCAGCCGACCCGCCGCACCGATGATGAGGTTGACGGCATCGAAAAGAGGAATGTTGCAATGACGAACCGCGATTTCACCACCACGATCCTGGTAGACCAATCCGCGAAAGCAGCTTTTGACGCGATCAACCGTCCGCGCGACTGGTGGGGCAAGGAGATCGAAGGTCCGACCGACCACCTCAACGGCGAATGGACCTATCGTTACAAGGACATGCATTATTCCAAGCACAGGACGACGGAACTCGTCCCCGAACGCAAGGTCGTGTGGCACGTCATCGATTCCCAGATGAACTTCCTTGCGGACAAGGAAGAATGGAAAGACACGAAGATCGTGTTCGACATTGCAAGCAAGGATGGCAAGACGGAAGTCCGCTTTACCCATGCCGGTCTGGTTCCCGAGGTGGAATGCTTCGATATCTGCAGGGACGCCTGGAGCGGCTTGATCCAGGAAAGCCTGCGAGAACTGATCGAAACCGGCCATGGACAGCCCGACACGGTTGAGTGAGCGAGACCGTGGCAGCGTCGGAACAACGTCCCTGCCACATCTCCACCAATGCCACGCCGCTGCCAGGCCTCTCAATTCATTTTGAGCCGGTTTTTCAGCGCTCATTCCCTTCACCAGAGCTGGGGAAGTCCCATGTCCACAACCGAGATGCAAAGTTCCTATCGCTGGGTCATCGTCGCCCTCGGCGCGCTGATGACCTGCGTGACCATCGGCGCCATGTTTTCGTTGGCCGTCTTCATGCCGCATATCTCCGCCGCCACCGGCTGGACGCGGGCAGGCATTTCCAGCGCGATGACGCTCAACTTCCTGATGATGGGCGCCTCCAGCTTTGGCTGGGGCATGCTCACCGATCGCATCGGCACGCGCCCGGTGGTGCTGATCGGCTCGATCCTGCTTGGCCTGGTCCTGGTGCTGGCCAGCCGTACGACAAGCCTGCTAGCCTTCCAGCTCACTTACGGCATCGGCGTCGGTCTTGCCGGCGGCACTTTCTTCGCACCGATGATGGCCGCGGTCACCGGTTGGTTCGACAGGCATCGCGGTCTCGCTGTGTCGCTGGTCTCCGCAGGCGTCGGAGTCGCACCTGCAACCGTCTCGCCATTTGCGGCCTGGCTGCTTGCCAATTACGACTGGCGCACCGCGATGATGATCATCGGAGTGCTCGCCAGCGCCATCTTGCTTCCGGCCGCACTCTTCGTCAGGAACGCCCGGCAGGTACCGACCAACCGTCCTGCTCCAGGCGGCGCAACCGTCACCGTCGGAGCAGCCGACAATCTGTTGTCGAAGGCCTTCCGCTCGCCGCAGTTCGCACTACTCGCCGGCACCTATTTCCTGTGCTGCGCAGCACATTCCGGCCCGATCTTCCACATCATGAGCTACGCCATCACTTGCGGCATCTCGTCCATGGCTGCCGTCAGCATCTACAGTGTCGAAGGCATCGCAGGGCTGGGCGGCAGGCTGCTGTTCGGCGTGGCAGCGGATCGCTTCGGCCCCAAGCGGGTTCTGGTCATCGGCCTGCTCATCCAGGCTCTGGTGATCGCCGCCTATCTCTCAGCCGCTCAGCTCAGCACCTTCTATGTGCTGGCCGTCATCTTCGGCGCAGCCTATGGCGGGGTAATGCCACTCTACGCACTGCTGGCTCGCGAATATTTCGGCCAACAGGTGATGGGCTCAGTGCTGGGCGCACTCACCATGGCCTCCAGCTTCGGCATGGCGCTGGGACCGGTCGCTGGCGGCTGGATATTCGATCGCTTCGACGTCTATGACTGGCTATTCATCGGCTCATCCATCATTGGCATCGCCGCCTTCCTGATCGCGCTCGCTTTCCCGCCCTTTTCTTCGGTCCGGCGCCAACAGCAGGCTGAGGCCTAATTCGATCGGGCATGTCATGCGCAGGCTGCTCGCTGGATAACAAAAAGGCCGGGACAAGCCCGGCCTTTCCAATTCCTGGTACTGGCAACACCAGCCCCAAAAGTCAGCCGTTTCAGCCAGCCATCGCGCTTATTGTGCGGGCGCGGTGGAATTCGGCTGCGCCGGCTTCGTGGTATCTGCCGGCGGCTGCACCTCAGGCGTAGCCGGTTTCATCGGCTCGGAGGCAGGCGGTGTGGCTTGCGTCGTGGTGTTGTCGGTACCTCCGGTACCGCCGCCTTTGTTTTCACTGCAGGCAGCAACGCCGAGCAAAAGCAACGCGGAAACCGAGGCCAGAACGAGTTTTTTCATCGCTATTCTCCTTCGCAACTTCACCCCCTGTGAAGGGCGGCACAAAGGAAATGCAGCAGCCGCACATCGGTTTCGTCACATTGCGTTTCGTCCTGTAACAGCGCTTGGACCTTGTTGAGCCGTTGCCGGTGCTGGCCTTCGGCACTAACACGGAAAGGAACGCGCCGAAAGGATGATCGATGAGCACGAAGTGGGATTTCTGGATCGACCGCGGCGGTACCTTCACGGACATCATCGGGCGCGCATCGGACGGCTCGTTGAAACCGCTCAAGCTCCTGTCCGAAAACCCCGAGGCCTACCCGGACGCTGCCATCCATGGCATCCGCACCTTGCTCGGTGTCAAAGTCGGAGAACCGATCCCGTCCAGCTTGATCGGCGAGGTACGCATGGGCACCACGGTTGCCACCAATGCGCTGCTGGAGCGCAAGGGTGATCGGGTTTTGCTGTTGATCACCAAGGGCTTCCGAGACGCGCTTCGCATCGCCTACCAGGCTCGGCCCGACATCTTCGCCAAGGAAATCCTCCTGCCCGAACAGCTCTACGAACGTGTCGTGGAGGTGCCCGAGCGTGTACGCGCCGACGGTTGCGCGGAACGGCTGCTCGACATCGCCGATATCAAGCCGGCGATCGAACAAGCCAGAGCCGACGGCATCGACGCCGTCGCCATCGTGTTCATGCATGCCTGGAAATATCCCGAACATGAAAAGGCCGTGGCCAAGGTCTGCCGCAAGGCGGGCTTTGCGCAAGTCTCGGTGAGCCATGAGGTTTCACCGCTGATCAAGCTTGTCGGCCGCGGCGACACCACCGTCGTCGATGCCTATCTTTCGCCGATCCTGTCGCGTTACGTGCAGCGCGTGGCGAGCGAACTCGGCTCCGTTCCGGCCGACGGCCAAAGCGGGCACTCGGCCGAAGGCCCAAGATTGATGTTCATGATGTCGTCCGGTGGTCTCACGGCAGCGGACAAATTCCAGGGCAAGGATGCGCTACTGTCCGGGCCGGCCGGCGGGGTCGTCGGCATGGTTGAGACTGCGAAGCTTGCCGGCTTCGACAAAGTCATAGGCTTTGACATGGGCGGCACCTCCACCGACGTCGCCCATTGCGACGGAGACTACGAGCGCGCCTTTGACACCGAGGTTGCCGGTGTGCGAGTGCGCGCACCGATGATGCGCATCCACACCGTTGCCGCCGGCGGTGGCTCTGTCCTGCAATTTGAGGCTGGCCGTTTTCGCGTCGGCCCGGATTCGGCCGGCGCAAATCCTGGTCCCGCGTGTTACCGGCGCGGCGGGCCGCTTGCCGTGACCGACGCCAACGTCATGCTTGGCAAGCTGCAGCCAGACTTCTTTCCTTCGATTTTCGGGCCAAACCAGGACCAGCCGCTCGACACGACAGCAGTACGTACGAAATTCGAGGCTCTGGCCGCTGAAACGGGCGACGGGCGTTCGCCGGAAGCCGTGGCCGAAGGTTTTGTCACCATCGCCGTCGAGAACATGGCCAACGCCATCAAGAAGATATCCGTCCAGCGCGGCTACGACGTGACGGGCTATCTCTTGAACTGTTTCGGCGGTGCCGGTGGCCAGCATGCCTGCCTTGTCGCTGACGCGCTCGGCATGGAAGCCGTCCTCATACACCCCTTCTCGGGTCTCCTTTCGGCCTATGGCATCGGACTCGCATCGATCTTCGCATCGCGCCAGCAGGCACTGCTGGAGCCGTTGAGCGAACAAGCCTTGCCGGCGATCGAAGAAGTGATCGCCACTCTTTCCAGGGACGTGAGCGATGAACTTGCAGCGCAGGGCGTCGCCGAAAAAGACGTGATGAAACGCCCCGTACTCCATATCCGCTATGACGGCACCGACACCACGCTGCCAGTCAGCTTTCCCGACCGCTTGATTGCCAGCGCCAAAGCCGCGTTCGAGAGCGCGCACAAAGCACAATTCGGCTTCGTTTATGACGGCAAGCAACTGGTCGTGGAGACCGTCGCCGTGGAAGGCAGCAATGCAAATGCCGGCCACCATGAAGAAGCACTCGCCCCTTCCGGGCCGCCTCGGGACAAGGCCGAGGCGCAGCAAAAGCGCCGCATCTTCTCGGAGGGGCAATGGCACGAAGCCCGCGTCTGGCACCGCGAGGCGCTACGCCCTTCGGACAGGGTCTCCGGCCCGGCGCTCATCATCGAGCCGAACCAGACCATCGTCGTGGAAAACGGCTGGCAGGCTGAAATCACGCCGCGCAACCATGTGCTGTTGCGTCGGACAGTCAGGAAACAGCGCAAGGCAGCTCTCGGCACCGAGGCCGACCCTGTCATGCTGGAAGTGTTCAACAACCTGTTCATGTCGATCGCCGAGCAGATGGGTGTAACGCTGCAGAACACCGCCTATTCCGTGAACATCAAGGAACGGCTCGACTTTTCCTGTGCCGTATTCGACAGCGGCGGTGCGCTGGTGGCCAACGCCCCGCACATGCCGGTGCATCTGGGCTCCATGGACCGCTCCGTCGAAACCGTCATCCGGCTCAATTCGGGTGATATCCGCCCCGGTGACGTTTTCGCACTTAACGCGCCCTACAATGGCGGCACGCACCTGCCCGATATCACCGTCGTAACGCCAGTGTTCGACGACGCGCAGGAGAGTATCCTGTTCTGGGTCGCATCGCGCGGCCATCATGCCGATGTCGGCGGCACGGCACCCGGCTCCATGACACCGCTTGCCACTACTGTGGACGAGGAAGGCGTCCTGTTCGACAATTTCCGCCTCGTCGAACGCGGGCGTTTCCACGAGGCCGAACTGGTACGCCTTCTCACCGACCATCGTTACCCGGCTCGCAATCCGATACAGAACGTTGCCGATCTCAAGGCGCAGATCGCCGCCAACGAGAAAGGCGTGGCAGAACTACGCAAGATGGTAGCGCATTTCAGCCTGCCCGTGGTCGAAGCCTATATGGGCCATGTTCAGGACAATGCTGCCGAAAGCGTGCGCCGCGTGCTCGAGCGCCTGCCTGACACATCAGCCTATGAATATCCCACCGACACGGGTCAGGTGATCAAGGTAAAGATCAGTATCGACCGCGCCAGGCGGGAAGCAACCGTCGACTTCACCGGTACGTCGCCCGTGATGAAGAACAACTTCAACGCCCCGGAACCCGTCGCGCGTGCGGCCGTACTCTACGCCTTCCGCGTGATGGTCGAAGACAACATCCCGATGAACGCCGGCTGTCTCAGGCCGATCGACATCATCATCCCTGAAGGCTCGATGCTGAAGCCGACCTATCCCGCGGCCGTTGTCGCCGGCAATGTCGAGACCTCTCAGCATGTCACCAATGCGCTGTTTGGCGCCCTGGGCGCGATGGCCAATGCGCAAGGCACGATGAACAACCTGACCTTCGGCAATGATAGCTACCAATATTACGAAACGATCTGCTCCGGCTCACCGGCGGGGCGCATGAACGATGGGCGCGGTTTTTCCGGCACTTCGGGAGTGCATACACACATGACCAATTCGCGCCTCACCGACCCGGAAATCCTGGAGCTGCGCTTTCCGGTATTGCTGGAAGACTTCCGCATCCGTGAGAACTCCGGCGGCAAGGGCCATTGGAATGCCGGTGACGGCACGCGCCGTTCGATCCGCTTCCTGGAGAAGATGGAATGCGCAATCCTGTCCTCTCACCGCTCGCGCCCGCCGCAAGGCCTCGACGGTGGCGGCGACGGCGAGACAGGCAGCACCAAGGTGCGGCGTACAGACGGCAGCATCGAGGTACTGAAAGCCTGTGATCAGACGGTTCTCGAACCAGGCGAAGTGGTGATTGTCACCACACCAACGCCCGGTGGATTTGGCAAGGGATAGCCCCTCATCAACTGCTGCTGTCACCGCACTGTCATGACGCTGCGATACGCGCTTCGCCCAACATAAACGGGGAATCGCCTTGCCATGTCGGACGTTTCTGCGGAACTGGTTTTCAGGCGCGGCAAGGAAGTGGGAAAAGCGGTTTACCAGAACCGCGCCCTCTCCAAGGCAGGTATCTCGGAGCGCCTGTTCGCCCTCCTCTTTTCCGGTCTCGTCTACCCGCAGATCTGGGAAGATCCCGACATCGACATGGAAGCGATGCAGTTGGGTGAAGGCCATCGCGTCGTCACCATCGCGTCTGGCGGCTGCAACATCCTGGCCTACCTCACGCGCTCGCCAGCCCGGATCGATGCGGTTGACCTCAACGCTGCCCACATCGCGCTGAACCGCATGAAGCTTGCGGCCGTGCGCCATCTGCCCAACCAGGCCGATCTGTTCCGTTTCTTTGGTGCAGCCGGCGTCGAGCACAACTCAGCCGCCTATGACCGCTTCATCGCCCCCAATCTCGATCCGGTCAGCCGCCATTATTGGGAAAAGCGCAATTGGCGCGGCCGCCGTCGCATAGAGGTATTCGACCGCAACTTCTACCGCACCGGCCTGCTTGGCCTGTTCATCGCCGCGGGCCACCGCACTGGCCGCCTTTTTGGCGTCAACCCAACCGGTATCATGGCTGCCAGGAATCTCGCCGAACAACGCCGTTTCTTCGACGAGCAATTGGCGCCGGTATTCGACCGCAAGCTCCTGCGGTGGGCCACTTCGCGCAAGGCGTCGCTGTTTGGGCTCGGCATCCCGCCGGCGCAATATGATTCGTTGATCACCTCCGGTGACGGTTCGATGGCCAGCGTGCTGAAAGCCCGTCTCGAAAAGCTCGCTTGCGATTTTCCGTTGAAGGACAATTATTTCGCCTGGCAGGCATTCGCGCGGCGTTACCCCAATCCGGGCGAAGCTGCCCTTCCCGCCTATCTGGAGAAGGATAACCATGCGGTCCTCAAGGGCAATGTCGATCGCGTCACCATCAACCATGCCAACATGATCGAATTTCTCGCCGGCAAGGATGCCGGCACGGTCGACCGTTTCATCCTGCTCGACGCACAGGACTGGATGACCGACGACCAGTTGAATGCGCTGTGGACCGAGATCACCCGCAGCGCCGCACCCGGCGCACGCGTCATCTTCCGCACCGCGGCCGAGCCGAGCCTTCTGCCAGGCCGCGTCTCGCCTTCGCTGCTTGACCAGTGGGCCTATGAAGAAGATGCCTCGCGCGACTACTCTGCTCGCGATCGCTCGGCGATCTACGGCGGTTTCCACCTCTATGTGAAGCGCGGCTGATGAGCACCCGGGACCTGCCGGCAAACCATGCCGATCTGATGGACGGTGTCTATCGCTGGCAGCGCCACATCTATGACCTGACCAGGAAATACTATCTGCTTGGCCGTGACAGGTTGATCGCCGGCCTCGACATTCCGGCCAATGGCAGCGTGCTGGAACTCGGCTGCGGCACCGGCCGCAATCTGGTGCTGACGGCGCAGCGCTATCCCAATGCCCGCCTCTATGGCCTCGATATTTCCGCCGAGATGCTTGTAACCGCTCAAGCAGCCATCACTCGCGAAGGCATCGCCGGCAGGACCCGGCTCGCCCGCGCCGACGCAACCGATTTCGACGCCCAAGCCCTGTTCGACGTCGCGCGCTTTGATCGCGTCTTCGTTTCCTACTCGCTGTCAATGATCCCCGGCTGGGAGAAGACGGTGGCTGCCGGCCTGGCCGTTCTGACGCCGGGCGGTTCACTGCATGTTGTCGACTTCGGCCAGCAGGAGCGTCTTCCCGGCTGGTTCCGCTCATTGCTGCGCACCTGGCTGAGAAAATTCCATGTCACACCGCGTGATTCATTGCGCGAAGTGCTTGAATCGGAATCCGCCAAAGCCGGCGCAAGCCTTTCCTTCGAAAGGCTTTATCGCGGCTACGCCTGGCTGGCGGTGGCGCGGCGCTAGAGCGTTTCCGCTTTAACGGAAACACAGAAACGCTACGCACTTTTGCTGGAATTGCGCTAATCTCGTTATTTCAACACCTTCGCCAACGCTGCGGCGAGATTTTGCGGACGGTAACCGAGCTTGAAGGGCGTCAATCCCAACCGCACGATCACCAGCTTCTGCGACGGGATGACTGCGACCGTCTGACCGTCATGCCCTTCCAGCCAGTAGGCATCCGTCGGCACCCCTGCCTTGGCAGTGGCGCCGGGATTATGCTCGTTGCCGGGCGCCTCGATCCACAGCTGCCCGCGTGTATAGACGCCGTCGGATGCCGGCGCCGGTTCACGCATCCAGGACACGAAACCTGGTGGCAGGATTTCCTGTCCATTCCACACACCGTCCTGCAACAGGAACTGACCGAAACGCGCCCAGTCGCGCGCGGTGGCGTAAAGATAGGAGGAGCCGACGAAAGTGCCGTTTTCATCGGTCTCCATGACCGCGCTGGTCATGCCGATCGGCCCAAACAGCTTCAGCTGCGGCCAGCCCAGCGCCTGCTTGGGATCGGCGAAGGTGTTCTGCCAGAGACGCGACAGCATCACCGCAGTACCGCTGGAATAGGAATAGGCTTTTCCGGGCTCGCCCGCGAGCGGCTTCGCCGAGGCGAAACCGGCCATATCCGGTTCCTGATAGAGCATGCGGGTCACGTCGGTGACGTCGCCATAATCCTCGTTGAATTCCAGACCGCTCGACATCGCCATCATGTCTGCCAGCGTGATGGCAGCACGCTTGTCGGCCTTCCAGTCCGCAAAAAGCCCCTGGTCGGTGATGGCGAGCTTGCCCTCCTTGACCAGGGTGCCCACGATCACGGCATTGACCGACTTGGTCATCGACCAGCCGAGCAGCGGTGTCTTGTCCGAGAAACCAGCACCGTATCGTTCGCCCACGATGCGGCCGTTCTGCACCACCACCACAGCGCGCATGCCGGGACCTGTCAGCGACGTATCGTCGAGGATCTTGGCGACGTCCGGGTTCTGCGAGGGTTCGACGCGGCTGCCTTCGGGCCACAGCACATCCGGCACCGCTGGCGGGACAAACGGGTCGGTCGAGATCGTTTTTGCTGCCGTCACATTGCCGTCCGGCACATTTGCGCAGCCGAGCCCGGGCCGCAGCACCGCTGCGCCCTTGCCGAAGACGCCCAGCAGGCCGGCGCTTACCGTACCGGCGTCTTTGTCGACATCAAGCAGCATCAGCTTAAGGATCGGATGGCCAGGAGCCTGCACATCCACCGCCAGCACCTGCTCGGCGTCGCGATCGGCCAGGAAAACGTTGGAGCACACGATCTTTGCAGTGTAGTTGGCCGCAATGCGGATCAGAGCCGGCGGCGCCATCCATAACCAGATCGCCACGCCGACAAAGGCAATGACGATCAGCCCGAGCAGCCATTTCAGGATTTTGCCGACGACGCGCATGCACAGCCTCCCAACCGCATTTTCAGCACCCAATCTGCCGCGTTTGCCCGCCATGCTGCAACTGGAGATGTTGAGGCTCCTACAGTTACCTACCTACCCTTCACCAAAGCGTGAGCCCGTCCCTCCCCAGTTGCGTGCCCCACCTGCATAGGTCATCACAATCCTTGCACATTCGCCGGCATCAACGGATTATCAACCATGTTGGGTGATTGAGTGGGAATGCGTGGCGGCAAGTGGGGACACCGCAACCGGCTAAGGACCGGATAGAACGACCCATCCGCGACCGGCGGCCACCGGTCTGGACTTGAACTTCGGATGCGTCTTCTCGCGATCCTGCTTTGCTTCACTGCCCTTTCCGCCTGCTCGACCGTGGATGCGCTTGCTCCGGTTTCATCGGGGTCCGGCGACGCTTCGATCGCCTTGCGCGCGCCGCGTTTCGCCGATTCCAAGCCGCACGAATGGGACAGCGGCGCGCCGTGGAACTATGCCGTGCACGGCACCGATGTGTCTAAGTACCAGACCTCGGTAGACTGGCCCAAGGCCAGAGCCAGCGGCGTTTCCTTCGCTTTCATTAAGGCGACCGAAGGCGGCGACCGCGTCGACGACATGTTCGCCGAGCACTGGCGTGGTACCAAGGCGGCAGGCGTGCCCCGTGCGGCCTACCATTTCTACTATTTCTGCCGACCGGCTGCGGAACAGGCACGCTGGTTCATCGAAAACGTGCCGAACGAGCGCTCTTCCATGCCGCCGGTTCTGGACATGGAGTGGAACCCGCAATCCCCGACCTGCAAGCTCAGACCTCCGGCAGAGACGGTGCGTTCGGAAATGAGCATTTTCCTTGAGATCGTTGAGAAGCACTACGGCAAAAAGCCGATCATCTACACATCGGTCGACTTCTTCGACGACAACAACCTGTCGACCTTCCGCGGCTACCCTTACTGGCTGCGTTCGGTGGCCGGTCACCCGACACAGAAGTACGGCAGCCACCCCTTCACCTTCTGGCAATACACCGGAACCGGTGTCATTCCCGGCATGAAGGGCGACGCCGACATCAACGTCTTCAACGGCTCCGAGGCCACCTGGAACAAGTGGCTGCGGCAGAACACCCGTTGACAGGGCAGCCACGGCCTGCTTTTCGGAGCTGACTTTCGCCGGTCTCATGTACCGCGCTACGAAATCAGTCCGAAAGGAAGACCATGCGACTGCGCTCCAGCCTCATCGCGGCGCTGCTGCCGGTATTGGCGGCAACCTCCGCCATGGCGCAGCAATCCGCGCCCGCGACCCAGCAACCTGCTCCAGCAGCCCCGCAAAAGCTTGATCCGACCGACGCTCCATGCGGCGGTGATTTCGAAAGCTGGAAGCAAGCCGTCGCGGAAGAAGCCAAGGCTGCTGGCGTCGGCGAAACCGGCTTGGACGCGCTCGAAGACGCAACCTTCGATACCCGCGTCCTGGCACGCGACCGCGCCCAGGGTGTCTTCTCGCAGACCTTCACCCAATTCTCCGGCCGCATGATCTCGGCTTACCGGCTGAAGCAGGGCAATGTGGTGCTGCAGAAGTATGGTTCGGTCTTCGCCCGCGCCCAGCAGGAATTCGGTGTTCAGCCCGCCATTGTCACCGCTTTCTGGGCGCTCGAAACCGATTTCGGCGCCGTGCAGGGCGATTTCAACACGCTGAATGCACTGGTCACGCTTTCGAATGACTGCCGTCGTCCCGCGGTATTCCGTCGTCAGATCGTGCCGCTGCTCAAGCTGATCGACCGTGGTGACCTGCCCGCCGACGTCAAGGGCGCCTGGGCCGGCGAGATCGGCCAGACCCAGATGCTGCCGATCGACTACCTGGAAGACAGCGTCGACGGTGACAATGATGGCAAGGTCGACCTGCGCAACAGCGCGCCCGACGTCATCATGACCACTGCCAAGAAGCTCGAGATCAAGGGCTGGAAGCGGGACCAGCCTTGGGTGCAGGAAGTTCGCTTGCCTGAAACGCTGCCATGGGAGCAGACGGCGCGTACCAACAAGATGCCGATCAGCCAGTGGAACCAGTGGGGCCTCACCAACCCGGACGGCTCGCCGCTCGCCGACAATGGCCTGAAGGCGGGCCTCGCCCTGCCGATGGGCCGCAAGGGTCCGGCCTTCCTGACCTATGACAATTTCGACGTCTATATCGAGTGGAATCAGTCCTTCACCTATGCGCTCACCGCGGCGGTGATGGCCACCCGTTTCGCCGGCGCTCCGGCCTACGATCCGCGCAACGCCGAACCCGGCCTCAGCTTGGAACAGATGAAGGAATTGCAGACCAAGCTGGAAGCCAGGGGTTACGATGTCGGCAAGGTCGACGGCATCCTCGGCACCAACACCCGCGACGCCGTGCGCAAGGAACAGATCAGGCTCGGCATCCCCGCCGACGGCTGGCCAACGCCGGAACTGCTCGAGAAGCTCTCGTCGTAACTATTTGATCTGCTTGCAGGTAACCGGCTTTTGCGGACTTTGCATCAGGTCCGTAAAGGTGGCCTCGTTGCCTTTGGTCCACCATTCATATTGCTGCCCGACATAGCGCGCGCCGGAGCCGCTTATGACAGACACGGCGACGACGGTGGACTTACCCAGATCCAGAACGGCGAACTGATTGGCGCTGGTGTTGATGTAGGTAACGGCCACTTTCTGGCCCGGGCAGGCATAAGCCACGCTGCTCGTCTGCGGTTTCTCCTTCCCGGGTAGCTTGAGCGTAACAGTGGTGGCCGAGGCCGCCACGGTCATCGCCAGCAACGCGCTTCCAAGAAATGCGGCATCCTTCAAGATCGTTCTCCTAATCCGCCATCGTCTCCAGGCTGGCAAAACCCTGCGGCGCGTCACCCTCGTCGAAAGGCGTCGTCACTTCCACAAAGGTGTCGGGGTAGAAACCGTTGAAGCGGGTCCTGAGCGATAGCGAATAGGCACCGATATGGCCGATCTCGATCCAGTCGCCCGTATCCACCGTTTCCGGCAGCCAGAATGGCCGCGACAGGATATCGACGGAATCGCAGGTCGCCCCACAGACCTTGAACGGCACGATGTTCTCCTCCGAACCGTTGCGCGAGCGGATCGCCGGATCGGGAATGAAGCGTGCCGGCAAGGTGATCTTTCCGGTCCAGGAATCCGATAGCGAAGCCCAGATACCATCATTGATGTAAAGCCGCCTGCCCTTGCGCAGCAGCACGCGCACGATCAGCGAGAGACAGCGCGCCACGATCACGCGGCCGGGCTCTGCCACCAGCGGCATCTGGTCGAAGCCGTATTCTTTGATATCGCCGGACAGCCTCGACATGATCTGGCCCAGCGACGGCATCTCGACATGCTTGCGGTTGGGGTCATGGCCATATTCGGCGGGGAAACCACCGCCGACATCAAGTCCGGCCAGGTCAAAGGAAAGCCGGTTCCGGACCCAATCGGCCGATGCGAGTGCCCGCTCATAAGTGTCGGGATCTTCGATCTGGCTGCCGACGTGGAAACACAGCCCGACCTTGTAGCCTGTGCGCGACAGCCGCTCCGCCAGTTCCACCGCATTGGCCGGGCCGGCACCGAACTTCTTGGATAGCTCGTAGGCGGCATGGCCCTTGGTCTGCACGCGCACGAAAACGGTGATGGCGCCGGGGTCGATGTCGAGCGCGCGCACCACACGTGTCAGCTTGGTGATTTCGTCCTCATGGTCGACGGCAACGACACGAATGCCGTATTTTTCCAGCGCCAGCTTGATATCCGACTGTGCCTTGATCGGATGCATGTAAAGCATTTCCGCATCCGACGAGACGGCACGCACGGCAGCGAATTCGCCGGGAGAAGCCACGTCGAAGGCGGTGACGCCGGCTTCGGCCAGCGCTTTCAGGACAATCTGCTCTCCATTGGTTTTCACCGCATAGGCGGTCTTGCCGGGAAACATGTCCATGAACTGGCGCGCGTCGGCTTTGAGCACTTGCGGGCGGAAGCAGTAAATCGGGTCGTCGGGACGGAGAGCGAGGGCTGCCTCGCGGGCATTTTCGAATCGCTGCATGAGGCGAATCCCTTTCTCGGTATGCGCACTTAAACCTCACTAGCCGGGAAAGAAAACAGGAACGTGTCCATTCGCCTGGTGGGTGAACTGACCGGCAGATCTGTCAGGAGCCTCGACTGCGTCGACAGGAATCGGGTGGCGACCGAACCAGAAGCAGCTAGTCTCATTGCGTTGCAAGCACGCATACGGGGCACGAATCGCCATGAGCACCGCTACCCAGACAGGCCCGATGAGCCTCAAGGACTGGGGCCAGCTTCTGCTGCTCGGCGCGATCTGGGGCGGCTCCTTCTTCTTCGCCCGCATCGCAGTGGCGGAAATGCACCCTCTCGTTCTGGTGCTGTTTCGCGTGGCGATCGCGGCGGCTGCATTGCACATCTATCTCCTGCTGCGAGGTCCCTCGTTCAAGCTGGCATTGCCGCATATAGGCCTGTTCTTCCTGTTGGCACTCACCAACAACGTCATCCCGTTCTCGCTGATTTTTGCAGGCCAGACCGAGCTCGGCGCAGGTGTCGCCTCGGTGCTGAATGCGACCACGCCGTTCTGGACGCTGATTGTCGCCAACGCCATGACGGCCGACGAGAAGCTGTCCTGGAACAAGCTCGCGGGCATTGGGCTCGGTATTGCCGGCACTGCCGTCATGGTCGGGCCTGGCGTGCTTGCCGGGCTCGGTGGACCTGTGTGGCCGAAATTCGCGCTGATCGGCGCCTCGCTGTCTTATGCCTTCGCGCTGATGGTAGCGCGGCGGCTGAAAGGCGTGCCGCCACCGGTGCTGGCAACCGGCCAGTTGACCGCCTCGACCATCATCATGATCCCGGTCGTTCTTTCGACCATGGGCACCACCGGCCTGTTCTCCGCCAGCGTACCGGTCTGGGCAGCAGTGTTCGGGCTTGCGCTCCTCTCGACCGCCTTCGCCTACATCCTCTACTTCAACCTCGTCGCCTCGGCCGGCGCTACCAACGCCTCACTGGTGACGCTGATCGTACCGGTCAGTGCCATTCTGCTCGGCATTGCGTTCCTCGGCGAGCATATCGAGACATTCGAGCTCTTCGGCATGCTTCTGATCGGGCTCGGTCTGGTCACCATCGACGGGCGCCTGTTCGCTCGCCGACGAGAGACCGTTTTGAAAAACTGAGGACGCAAGCACAAAACGATGCATCGGAGCCAAGTGCACTTCAGCAAGCGAGTTTTGCAGTGCGGCAGCCTGCTCTGGGAAACCAGGCATCGTCTGTTTTCCAGCAGTCATCGACACCTTTCAGCCACAATTTATACACAGCCGACGGGTCTGCATTTAGCCAAGGAATTCAAGGCATAGCGGCAAGATCGAGGTCGAAATTTCTAAAGTCTTGTCGCATTGCAGCACATTTTCTCCTTGTGTGTGACCGAAATGCTTCTAGACTCGGTTCATAGTTTTCCAAGAGGAGGCTATGTCATGGGACTTACAAGGCCACTCAATGCACTGATGATTTGTGCTGCATTTGCGTTCATCGGCGCCCTCATTGTGGGCGTTCTTCCATAAGGCCGCAGCAGCGGGGGAAGGCAGCACCTTATAGTTCAAACCATTGAAAAGGCCGGGGAAACCTGGCCTTTTTCTATTTTAGAACTTTTGCATTCGCGCCAGCTCCGCTCTATAGTCGTCGCGGGATCGGGGTCAGGATGGCGAGCGATGCGGATCGACGAATCCAGTGCCCGAAACGATGTGCAGACGCTTTCCCTTGCCAGCCGTGCGGAGTGGTGCGGCTGGCTTGAAGAAAACAGCGGCACGGTGAACGGCGTGCGGCTGGTCATCCGTCACAAGACCAGCGAAACACCTGGCGTCCATTTCCATGAAGCGATCGAAGACGCGCTCTGTTACGGCTGGGCCGACGGGCGTGCAACCAAGCGCGACAATGACAGCTTCTA
This sequence comes from Mesorhizobium loti, assembly GCF_002858745.1. GTDB lineage: Bacteria > Pseudomonadota > Alphaproteobacteria > Rhizobiales > Rhizobiaceae > Mesorhizobium > Mesorhizobium loti_F. The sequence continues at coordinate 23,017 of NZ_PJRO01000008.1, forward strand.
CCTCACCTTCCGGCCCCGAGCAGCCAACTGCAGCTGGGATCGCATCAACCGGGAGCGTGCAGAAAAGCTGATTGACCATGGCCGTATGCGCGACGCCGGCCTTGCTGCAATCAGGCGCGCCAGAAGCGCCGGCACATGGGAAGCGTCGACGGAGACGAAGCAGATCGGGCTGCCGGCTGATCTGCTTCGGGAATTCGACGAGAACCGCATCGCCTACCGCAATTTCGAACGACTACCCTCGCCTTCCAGAACGCTCATCCTGAGCTGGATCGACAGAGCCGGCCAGCCCGAGGCCCGCCGTCGCCGCATCGAGCAGACAATCGCGTTGGCGGAAAGCAATGCGAGCGTCAGCAGGGCACCAGCGGATTAAGCTATGCGTGCGTGGCTCGTCGCCCGCTCACGCCGCAGCCGAACCTGTCTTGGACTGACTTTCCTCCGGTGCCGACTGATGCGCACGGATGCCGATCATGTGGCAAATGGCAAAGACCAGGTCGGCACGGTTCATCGTGTAGAAATGGAAATCGCCGACACCGCGCTCGACGAGGTCAAGCACCTGTTCCGCCGCCACTGCCGAGGCGACCAGCATGTGCGTCTGCGGATCGTTGTCCAATCCCTCGAAGCGCTCGGCCAGCCAGGCCGGCACATGGGCGCCGGCACGCGAGGCAAAATTCGCTACCTGGCGGAAATTGTGCACCGGCTGGATGCCCGGCACGATCGGAATGTAGATACCGGCACGGCGTACCCGCTCGACGTAACGTTCGTAGAGATCGTTGTCGAAGAAGAACTGGGTGATCGCCCGCTTCGCACCATTGTCCACCTTGCGCTTCAACATCTCGATATCGGTGGCGAAATCCGGGCTTTCCGGATGCTTTTCCGGATAGGCGGCAACGGAGATGTCGAAGTCGGCAATCGCCTTGAGCCCGCCCACCAGTTCGGCGCCGTTCTGGTAGCCGCCGGGATGCGGTGTGTAGGCCTGCCCGACACCGGAGGCGGGATCACCGCGCAATGCCACGAAACGCTTGATGCCGGTGGCGAAATAGTCACGGATCACCGCATCCACTTCCTCACGAGTCGCGCCCACGCAGGTCAGATGCGCCGCCGCTGGAATGCTGGTCTCATTGAGGATGCGTCGCACGGTGCGCGCCGTGCGCTCGCGCGTCGAACCGCCAGCGCCATAGGTGACGGAAACAAAATTCGGCCGCAGCGGCTCCAGCCGCTTCACCGTCTCCCACAGCCTCGCCTCCATCTCATCGGTTTTCGGCGGGAAGAATTCGAACGAAACCCTGACCTTGTCGCCAATGTCGGGGCGGCGGGAAAAACGGAACTGGTTCATCAGGCAATTTCCCGCACGGATTGGGTTTCAGGATTGGGGTCAGCGATCAGCAGGCGACGGTCGCGGCCGAGCCACAGCTTGACGGTGAGCTTGGCGTCAGAGCCGCCGCGCGGCTCGAAGTCGTGGCTTTCCTCAAGATCGAGCCCAACCTCGGCAAACCAGTCGGCGATCTGCTTGTCGGAAAAGCCGAGACGCTGATGCGCGTGCTCGTCACGCAGGAACTCCAGCGTGTGAGCGGCAAAATCGACAATGATCAGCCGCCCGGACGGCCGCAGCAGCCGCGCCGCGGCGCGGATTGCAGGCGCCGGATCATCGAGATAATGCAGCACCTGGTGGATGGTGATCAGGTCAAAGGAATCGCGTTCCACCGGCGGTGAGAAGATGTCGCCTTGGCGTACCTGCGCGTGGGCGATGCCTGCTTGATCAAGGTTGGCGCGGGCCACCGCCAGCATCTCGCGCGACATGTCGATGCCGACGCCGCGTCGGTACAGCGGCGCAAAGATCTCGAGCAGGCGGCCTGTTCCGGTGCCGAGATCGAGCATGGACTGGAACGGCCGCTTGCCCACCAGCTTCAGCAGTGCGGTTTCGACCGCCCTCTCCGGGACATGCAGCGAACGGATCTCGTCCCAGCTTGCAGCATTGGTGGAGAAATATTCTGCGGCACGATCCTGCCGCTTGCGCTTCACCGTCGCCAGCCGCTCAAGATCGCGCTCGATCTGTGGGTCGTCGGCACGGATGCCGGCAATCAACCGCAGCACGAAGTCGCGCGCATTGTCCAAATCGGAAAGGCGGAAGAACGCCCATGAGCCCTCCTGGTAACGGCCGATCAATCCGGCCTCCAGAAGAAGCTTGAGGTGGCGCGACACACGCGGCTGCGACTGGCCGAGAATCTCGGTCAGGTCCGAAACCGTCAGGTCACCCCGTGCCAAGAGCGCAAGAATGCGCAGCCGGCTGGATTCGGCAGCAGCCTTCAATGTATCTACCATCGTGTCGAGAGCGACATGCATAGGCGGCATTCCTCGAAAAGATATAAACATATGTTTATGTCAAATTCGAAGCCTGCGCAATTGCGAATGTCGTTCGGCGAACAGAAAATGGCGCAGCCCTTTGCGCGGAGAAACGATCGATGTTCGAGAAGCGTGGCGGCGAGGAAGTGCTGGAGCAGGATCCTGCTGGGTTGCCCCCCGACGGCCACATCGTCTTCATCGGCCGTGTGCTCTCGTCCTGGGCCGAACGGGAAAGCTGTCCCAAGAACATGCGCGCTGCGCGGGAAACCGGCCGACCGGCATCGCTGCTGATCGACAAACCCTATCGCGCCGGCCTGGCTGGCCTGGAGCGTGTCAGCCACATCCACGTTTTGACCTGGATGCACCATGCGCCGCGGAATCTGATTGTACAGAAACCGCGCCATGCGACTGAAGCCAAAGGTGTTTTTGCGTTGCGCTCTCCTGCCCGGCCGAATCCCGTCGGTCTGCACTCGGCGCGACTGGTTTCGCTCGACATCGAAACCGGGCGGATTGGAATCGAGGCCATCGACGTGCTCGACGGCACGCCGATCATCGACATCAAACCTTATTTTCCGTCAGTCGATGTTTTGGCCGACGCGCTAATGCCGGGCCGGAACGACCAATGAACGCCCCGACCGGTCGCCGCCGCGCCATCGCCAAGGCGCTTACCGCGCTTCTGCCGCTGGCGCCTTATGCCGACATGGAGCGCATCCGCGCCGATGCTGGCGCGATGCACATGAAAACCTTGCCGCCGGGCATCGCCGTATGGCTGGCCACCATCGCCCATGTCCGCCATCAGCACACCGACTACGAAAAGCTGCTGTCGGAAGGTTACGATCGCGATTCGGCGCGCTTCTTCGTCGTCGATCAAACCAACGAGGTGCTGACGCGCTGGCGCGCCACTCGCCTGCTCGATCCTGACGACGACGAAGAATAGCTGCTTCAGATTGCCGTGAAGGCGTTGTCGACGAACAGATGCGCGCCGTTCACGAAGCTCGCTTCGTCGCTGGCCAAGAACAGCGCCGCCTTGGCCACCTCTTCCGGTTCGCCGATACGCCCCTGCTGTGCAGCAATGGCCGCCTCCGAGACATCGACGCCAAGGCTTTGCAATTCAGCCACTTCGCGCAGGCCATGCGGCGTGCGGATGAAGCCCGGGCAGACCGCGTTGCAGCGGATATTCCTGTCGCGGAATTCGACAGCGATTGCCCGTGCGAACATATGGCAGGCGCCTTTGGTCGTGTCGTAGAGCACTTCCATCGGCGTCGCTGCCACCGCCGAGATCGACGAGGTACAGACGATCGAGCCGCCGCCCGCCGCGATCATGCCCGGCAGCACAGCGCGCGTCATCAGGAACATCGAGCGCACGTTGACGGCATGCAACCAATCCCACTCCGTCACCGTGGTTTCCAGGAACGGTTTGATGACAATGGTGCCGGCGTGATTGAACAGCACCGTCGCCGGCCCGAAGCTCTCGGCCGCGGCCTTCACCGCAGCTTCGACCTCGGCCTCGTCGGAGACATCAGCCACGAAAGAGGCGGCCTTGCCGCCGGCAGCTTCGATCTCGGCGACCGTGGCAGCAGAAGCCTCCGCGTTGCGGTCGACGATCGCCACCTTGGCACCTTCTGCCGCGAACAGCTTTGACGCGGCGCCGCCCATGCCGGTCGCACCGCCCGAGACGATCGCGACCTTACCCAGCAGTCTTCCAGTCATGTTCTTGTCCTTGCTGTTGTTTTGCTTGCCTGCCCGACCAGATCTCATTCGGCCGGATGGCCGCGCATGCCGCCCGACACGGCGAATTCCTCTTCAGGCGACAGCACTAGGCGGTGCCGACGATAGAAGGCGAAATAGGCGAGGCCAATGGCGTACCAGACGGCCGCCGCGATCGCCGCCCAGCGATAGAGCGGATCGAAGAACTGGTAGCCGAGCGTGATCACGCAGATCAGGATCGTGGCGTAGGCGCCGAACCGGCCGAACGGGCTGACGAAAGGCCGTTCGATCGCGGCATAGAGCGAACGCAGTTTCAGGAACGCGATGCTCTGCATCACATAGGACACCATGCCGGCAAAGACGATCATCGAGACCAGGAACCCGCCCATGAAAGCGACATTGTGCCGGCCTCCCAGGAACCAGACGAGCAGCAGCATGAACAACGCGAGCGCCGAACCTGCCGCAAGCGCGATGTTGGGCGTCTTGGTGCGGGCATTGGTCACCGAAAGCGCGGTCGGCAGATAACCGGCGCGCGACAGCGAATAAATGTTGCGACCCGAGGCAAAGGAACCGGCGAAGAAGGAAGCGGCAAGTCCCAGCACCGCGACCGAGGCCAAAAGCTTCGCCCAGCCGTCACCGAAGATGGTGCGGAAGCCGTCGAGCAGCGGTTCGCCCGAAGAGCCCATAGCGTGGGCGCCTTGCGGGATGGAAGCGCTGAAGAACAGCACGCCGAGCGCCAGCGCCGCCAACGTCAGGATCGACAGGATCAGCGCACGCGGCATGTCGCGTGTCGGGTTCTTCGCCTCCTCGGCGGTGAGTGGCAGCTGTTCGACAGCCAGGAACATGTAGACCGCGAAAGGCAGCGACAGCATCACGCCGGTGAAGCCGAAGGGCAGCCATTCACCGTTGCCTTCCGGCAGCAACGTCGCCCCCTGCGGGCCGGATGCGATGTTCAAGGCGTAGCGGGTGAAATCCAGATGCGGGATGGCGACCACGAAGAAGAACAGGAGCACCGCGATCGCCGCAACGGTTATATAGATGACGACCCGCATCGAAAGCTCGAGACCACGCAGCGACAGGGCCAGCATCACCACATAACCGCCGACCCACCACAGCGGCAGCACGCTTTCCGGCGTGCCAAAGATGGCGGCAAGGTAAGAGCTCATGAAGAACATGTTGGCGGCTGGCGCCAGCACGAATTCGATGTTTTCGGCGAGGCCGGTGGTGAAGCCGCCCCATGGCCCCAGCGCCGTGCGCGAAAAGGAATAGGCGCCGCCCGTATGCGGCAGCGCAGCACTCATCTCGCCGATGGAACAGCACAGGCAAATGTACATGAAACCGATGATCAGCGCCGCCAGAAGCAGGCCGCCGAAACCACCTTGCGAGAAACCGATGTTCCAGCCCGAATATTCGCCGGCGATGACGGCGCCCACGCCCATCATCCACAGCGAGAACAAGCCCGCGTGCCGCTGCAGCTGGCGTTGTTCGAAATAACTCTGGTCCACCGTCTGGTATGTAACGCCGGCTTTCCGCCCGTTCGCGCTTTTGCTCATCCCTGTCCCCTCCTTCAAAGAGGGTCGACACCAATCAGTGTCGATTGGTCCTGGCCCTCCCATGGTTATCCGGCATAGTTTCAGCGCCACGCACGGTGCGAAATATCCCCAAAGGGATATGGCTTGAGGGATAGGCTGGTGGCGTGATTTCGAAGTTCGACCGATCCTCGGTAAAGTCGCCTTTGGCGACTCTGCTAAGGTCGCCTGCGACGACTCGGTTAAGCTCGCCTCTGGTGGCTTGGACGGCACATTTCAGACGGGACCGGACGATGCAGGCTCATCATCCGTCGGACAGGGAGGTTCGATGGCCATGAACGATCCGACAGCACTTGCGGCGTGGCATGCAGCTACGCCGGAGTTGGTGGCGCATCTCGGCAAGCCGGGGTTCACCGAACGGCTGGACGCGGCGCTGCGTGCCGTCGCACCCTTCGATCTGTCGTGCATCTTCGCCTATCCAGGGCGCGACCGCCCTCACCTGCTCCATGACGGACTGGGTGAAGTCTCCTCCCAGCAGATCATGCGCAACTATCTCAACGGCACCTATCTGTTAGATGCCGTCTATTCCGCCTGCCTGCGCCGCGCTCCCAAAGGCCTGCATCGACTGGTCGACCTGGCGCCGGATGCCTTCTTCGAAGCCGAATATTACAACTCGCCCGATGTCCATCCCTGCATTTCGATGGAAACCGGCTCGCTCAGCGAAGAGATCGTCTTCATGGCGCCGTTGCAGCCCGGCTTCTATCTCGCCTATTCCCTGCTGCGGGCGAATTCCAGCGTTACATTCTCGCCCGCCGATTTCGAGCGCCTGCAGCAGACTGCTGCGCTGGTGACGATGCTCATCAGCCGGCATTGGGAACATCTGGCACCGGAAGCGACCGCTGAATCCAGCCAGCCGCACGATGCGGACGATGTCGAGCGTGCCTTCGCTACGTTCGCGCCGTCGCGGCTGACGCGACGCGAACAGACCATTGTCAGCCTGGTGTTGCGCGGCCATTCATCCATGTCGATCGGCCGTATCCTCGGCATCGCCGAAGGCACGGTTAAGATCCACCGCAAGAATATCTACGCCAAGCTCGACATCTCCAGCCAGACCGAGCTGTTCAACCTGTTCATCAAACATCTGCTGAACGAACGCTGAAAACTCATTCGGCTGCCAGGGAAAGCGATGACCAAGGACACGACCCGCCTGCCGCTCGATGATCTCGATAGGCGTATCCTGTCAGCACTTCAGGAGGACAACCGGCTTTCCTTTGCGGAGCTCGCCACGCGCGTCGCCTCCTCCGCCGCCTCCTGCATGCGCAGGGTGCGACGGCTGCGAGAGGAAGGCGTCATCCTTGCCGATATCGCCGTGGTCGATCCGCAAGCAGTCGGCAAATCGCTGACGGCGGTGGTCAACGTCGAACTGGAGAGCGAACGGCTCGACCTGATCGACGCCTTCAAACGCGAGATGCGCAGTGCTCCCGAAGTGACGCAATGCTACATGGTGACCGGCGACGCCGATTTCGTGGTTGTCGTCATGGTCGAGGATGTCGCCGCATTCGAGGTTTTCACCAAAGAGCGGCTCTACGCCAACCCCAATATCCGCAAGTTCCGCTCTATGATCATGCTCGACCGTGTGAAGTTCGAGCCACGCGTTACGCTCTAGAGCGGTTCACCGTTTCACGGAAAATCGCGACACACTTTTCCTCGAATTACTCTGGATCACTCGAATTTCTCATGGGCATCCGCGCGGCCCATGATCCAGTAGCCGGATGCTTTCATCCAGCTCAGCGGATGGCCGCGTTCCTGGACGAGATAGCTGCGGATGGCCCGCGTCACCATAGCCTCGGCCGCGATCCAGACGAAGGTTCCCGGCAACAAGCCGGTCGTCTTCAGGATCGCAAGCAACGTGCTGGGATCGCTACTGTCCGAAATCGAGCGATGGGCCCACAGTGAGAGCAAGTCGGCGTTGGTGTCGAACACCAGATGCTCCTGCGGTCCGGTCACGGCAACGACGCTTGTCACGCGAGCACCCGCGCTGACTTCTTCGATGCGGCGGGCGATGGCCGGAAGCGCCGTCTCGTCACCGATCAGAAGCCAGTGCCGGATATCCGGCGAGACGATCACCGAACCTTTCGGCCCTCCGACCTCAAGCTGGTCGCCCGGCCGCGCATCAATCGCCCAGTTTGTTGCCGGACCGGCATCATGCAGGGCGAAATCGATCGCCAGCGAGCGTGCCTCGGCATCGTAACGCCGCGGCGTATAGGACCGGGGTACGACCTCCCCCGAAGGCGTCGGCACGAAGATCTTGATGTGGTCGTCAGGTGCGAGACTTGCGAAGTCATGCAAATCGTCGCCGGAAAAGACGATGCGCAGCATGCCGGGCGTCAGACGGATGCTGCGTTCGACCTGAAGTGAGCGACGCCTGAGCTCGAAGCGGACGCGTTCGATGCGTGGCGCAGCCACTGCGCTGTTTGGAATGGTCTGAATATTCATCTGTGTCCTCTCAAGGCCTGGCCTCGATCTGCTGGACACAGCCGCGCAGATCGCGGCGGAAGCCGTTCGATCTTGCGCGTTGAGTGACGTTAACGCTTACGGCCAGTGCAACTGGCTGTTCCCTTCAACTAGGTCGCACCCATTCGCCTGTCAACTCCGGGCGCGGTGCTCCAAAGTTTCAGCCCTGGCTCGGTCCACCATCAAAATCCCGTCGAGATGGTCCACTTCGTGTTGCACCAGTTCAGCAAGGTCGGGTTCAAGGCGCTCGAACACATGGGCCTGACCGTCGAAATCGAGGTATTCGAACGTGATCGAACGACTGCGCATCACCGGTACTTTTCGCCCGGGGATGCTGAAGCAGTCGTCCAGCACGGAAAACGTCTCGCTGGAGCGCCAGGTTATGCGAGGGTTGATGGCAACGAAAGTGCCAAGATGGCAGTCGAAAGCGATCAGCCGCCAGCATGAGCCGATCTGCGGTCCAGCCAGCCCGCGGCCAAAACCAAGCCGCGCCTTGAGGTCGGCCAGCGTGTCGGCAAGGTCCATGGCATCCTGCCGCCAGTCATGTGCGGCGAAGTCGACGGCCTGGGCGGTCTGCCGCAGCCGTGTATCGCCGATCAGAACGACTTCCCGCACGGTCATTTCCACTCTCCCTTCGATGCGACGAAGCATAAGGCACTCCCTGAGACCGAATACGTCAAAAAAGGCCGGCCGGTGAAACGGATCGGCTCAAGCAGGCGGCTACCTGAAACAGTTGTTGCGGGGTCCCCTGATCGTTCCGTTTCAGGAGCCCGGCCACTTTGATCGCCACGTGAGCACGTGGCCCGCACGTTTGATAGAAATGGTGCATCATCCGCAGGCATTCTTCAGCGGAAGATGCCGTTACTGCGCTGCGGGACCCGAGCCCAAGCATGAGCTGAAGGAGAAACCATGGACCAGACCGCCCACCCCCTGCCCATCCTCGAAAGCCGGCATGTCGACCCGCATAGCTATCCGGCCGGTGTGGCATTCCTCGACGGGCAATATCTGCCAATGTCGGAAGCCAAGATTTCGGTGCTGGACTGGGGCTTTCTGCACTCCGACGCGACCTACGACACCGTTCATGTCTGGAATGGTCGCTTCTTCCGCCTTGACCTGCATATCGAACGTTTCTTCGGCGGCCTGGAACGCCTGCGCATGTCGATCCCATTGACGCGCGAGCAGGTGGTGGAAATCCTGCATAACTGCGTAGCGCTTTCGGGCCATCGCGCCGCTTATGTCGAGATGCTCACGACGCGCGGCGCCTCGCCCACCTTCAGCCGCGACCCACGCGACGCCATCAACCGCTTCATGGCTTTCGCCGTGCCGTTCGGCTCCGTGGCCAATGCCGAGCAGCGCGAACGTGGCCTGCATGTCGCGATCAGCGACCGCATCCGCATTCCGCCGGCGTCGGTCGATCCCGCGATCAAAAACTACCATTGGCTAGACCTCGTACGCGGCCTCTACGACGCCTATGACCGCAAGGCCGAGACCGCGCTGCTGCTCGATTTCAACGGCAATGTCGCTGAAGGCCCGGGTTTCAACGTCTTCGTGGTCAAGGACGGCAGATTGGTGACGCCGGCCGTCGGCGTTCTGGCCGGCATTACCCGGCGCACGGTTTTCGACCTCTGTGCCGAACTCGGTGTCGACTGCAAGGCGGTCGACGTCAGTGTTGCGGTGCTCAAAGGGGCCGACGAGGTCTTCATCACCTCCACTGCCGGCGGCATCATGCCGGTGACAGTGGTCGACGGCACCCCGATTGCGGATGGCAAGGTCGGCCCGATCACCAGACAGTTGGAAAAACTCTATTGGAATAAACACGAGGACCCGGCCTGGTCGAGCCCGGTGAGCTATCCCGGCTGAGTCAGTTCCGGACGGAGCGTCCGACCAGCCAACCGATCATCGTGCGCAGTTCTTTTGTCTGCAGGGCGGCATCGAATCCGGCATCGCCGGAAGCAAGGAAGCTGGCGTCGAAGAGATGCTGAATCCAGGCGGCAGCGCGTTCTGGTGGAAATGCAAGTTGCGCGCCACGACCTGCCAGCCGTTCCAGAAGAAGGGTAAGCACGCGCCTTGCCCGCTCTTCGTCCTCGCCGAGCATTCGTGCAAACGCTTCGTCGCGGCCGACCTGCAGCAGTGCCACGGCCATCAGCCCCGGCGTCAGCGGGTTGGCGAGATCGTCGAACAGATACCGCAGGATGCGGCCGAGCCCTGCTTCAGGATCATCCTCAGCCTCGGCCTCCAGATAGACCAGGGCCATCCGCGCGAAGGCATCGCCAAACAGCCCATGCACAATGTCCGGCTTGGTTGGGAAATAATGGAACAGCGTGCCGGAGCCGATGCCGGCGCGTCGGCAGATCGCGGCGGTCGAAGTGCCGTCGACACCGTTGGCGGCGAATTCCAAAGCAGCGGCGGCAAGGATGTCAGCGCGCTTGCGGGCATGTTTATCAGGATCGACGGTACGCATGGGACGATCTCGGTCGCTTGACAGTTTTCAACATGTCGATCATTAATAGAGCATATACTCCAATATTAGCCAAGGGCTTTTCGGATGTCTTCCGCATTGACCGTCTTGTCGAAGCCAGCGCTTGGCCAACGCCTGCTGCCGGTGATCAGCTTGTTCCTGCTCTCCCCGGTGTGCGCCGAATATCTGATTGGCTATGCCGAAAGCACCAACCACCCGCTGGAGATGCTGTGGGGCTTGGCCATTCTTGGCCCGCTCTACGGGTCGGTCGCACTGCTTATCCGGGAAATTACGCGTCGTATGGGACGCAGCTGGCCGACCATCCTGCTTCTGGCGACCGCTTTTGGGCTGATCCAGGCTGGACTGATCGATCAGAGCCTGTTCAACCCGCATTATGGCACCGACTTCGAAATCCTCTATTGGGACGACGAACGGCTGCCAACCTGGCTCGGCCAGCTTGGCATCAGCGCCAATCTGGTTTTCGACTTCGTCGGCGGTCATGTCATCTGGAGCTTCGCAGCCCCCATCGCGATGGTGGAGTGCTGCACGCCGCGCATCGCCAACCGGCCGTGGCTGGGTCGGACTGGCGTCCTGTTGATGGTATCGTTGTATTTGGCTGCCGCCGCGTTCGTCTTCGACGACCATCTGCGGATTACCGGCTTCATGGCGACAAAGGCGCACCTCGTCGCGACGGTCGCCTTCGCTCTGCTGTTTGGCATCGTGGCGTTTCTCGTCCCCGCTCGAACCGCGAAACAGACAGGCCAGATACCAGCCCCCTGGCTGGTCGCTATCTTCGTTCTCGCCGTGCTCGCCCTGCATACCTTATCCTCGCCGGACTGGGTCGGTGTCTCCACCTCGGTCCTGGTTCTTGTCGGCAGTGGTGTGCTTCTCCTGCGATGGTCGGGACGCGTCGGCTGGAAAAACAGCCATGTCCTTGCAGTAGCTGCCGCAGCTCTTCTCGCCTACGCGTTGATTTCATTCGTCGTTCAGCCGCCCGGCGGGCCGGCACCTGCGGTGAAATATGCGGTCAACACCGTCATGTTGCTTGGCGTGATCGTCCTTGCGGCCGTGGCCTATCGCCGGTTGCGCACCGCCTGAGCATGATCCCGAACCGAAGGGCAGCGAAGCAAAAGCTGCGGGCTTTTCGGACAAGGATCATGCGACAAAGCAAAGAGGTCGTCGGCCGCCCTCAGGCGCGATAAATCCACTGCTCTGGGATGCGCACGGAAATCTCCTCGCCCGTCCCGATCACGCCGGGCTTTTCCACCCAGGCAACAAGCCCGCGCAGGCGCTTTGCCACCTTGGGAAACAGAAGCGAGCCGGCGTCCTGGTCTTCCATACGGGCATTTTCGGCGATCGAACGGCCGGAAAGACGGCAGGGGCCGTTCTGAGCGTCGATCTTCAGTGTCACCCCACCAGTAAAGAACAACAGCGTTGCCGAGGGCAGCATTGACAGGTTCTGCAGGCCATCGATCACAAGATTGGCGCCGATCCATTCGGGCTTTATTTCGGCAAGTCCCATGCGCTCGGCCACCACGGCCAGTTCGTCGAAGGCAACGACCGACACCTGCCGCTCGTTGCGGATTTCCGTACCGCGCGGATACCATGGCTCGCGCCCGCCCGACCGGCGGGTATGACCACCATGGAAGTCACCTGGGATGCCTTCGAAACCGAGTTCCAGCCGCTCCACGGGCCTGGTCTGGAAATCGTCGGACGGCGCGGCATAAAGGCCGGCAACTTTCGCGCTCAGCTTCTTCGCCGGCACGATTTCAGGCTGAGTGTCGAGCATGGCTTACCTGTCCGCAGTTCGCATATCGGGCGCAACCTGCCGCAACGCCTTTGGGCGGTCCAGTCGAAAGCGCTGATGAACCGATGAACGATGGTGATAGGCGGAGCCTATTGCATCTTTAGAAGCGCACCGCCGATCGAATAACCGGCACCGAAGGCACACAGCAGGCCGAAATCACCCGGTTTCATATCAGCGTGGTTTTCGCTGAGCGCGATGATGGCGCCGGCACCCGCCGTATTGCCCAGCCGCTCCAGCACCATCGGCGCGCGGTCGTGTCCGACTTCGTGACCAAAGGCGAGCTTCAGGATCATGGCATTCATGCGCGCATTGGCCTGGTGCAGCCAGAACCGGCGGATACCGTGCGGTGTCAGCCCATGTTCGGCCAGGAATTCGACGATGAACTTGTGTCCGGCGACGGTGACTTCCTTGAACACCTTGTTGCCGACCTGCTTGATCATGTTGCCTTCGAGGTCGATCATATAGGGATCGTCCTGCGCGGTGCGGGTGAGATACCCAAGATTGGTACGGATGTTGGACGACATCTGTGTCCACAGCCTGGTGTCGAGCACCTCGAAGCGGCCGGGGCGCACATCCCCTTCTTCCACCGCCTCCACTACCATCGAGACGGAAGCATCACCGAAGATGAAATGCGTCTGGCGATCCCGGAAATTGAGATGGCCGGTGATAATTTCCGGAGTCGTCACCAGAACTTTCTTCTGGGCGCCAGAACGCACCAGATTGACAGCTACGTGAAGTGCCGCCGCCGCAGAGGAACAACCCAGTCCCATGTCGAAGCCGGCGCCTTTGGTACCGAGCGCTTCCTGCATCTCGATGGCGATCGCCGGATAGGGCCTCTGCAGATGCGAGGACGAGACGATGACCAAGTCAATCTCGCCTGCTTCCGTTCCCGCATGAGCCAGCGCCTTGCGCGCCGAGGCGATACCGAACTCGGCCTGCAGCGACAGCGCGTCGTCCGGCCTGGCCGGCAGGCGCGGCGCCATCCGCGTCGGGTCGAGAATCCCCGCGCGCTCGACGACATGCCGCTTCTTGATGCCGGAGGCATGGACGATGAAATCGGCGTCGGACTTCTGCAGCGGCTCCGCACCCGTGACCGCCCGCTTGGCGTTTTCCACATCAACCCAAGCGTTGAAGCTTTCGACCAATTCGTCGTTGGTGATCGACGCTTCCGGGATTTCGACACCGATGCCGCTGATGATGACGCGATGCATATCCAACTCGTTTCCTGGCGACTGGCGCCGCGCTGTCACCGGCATCCTGGGAGATGATACGGCCAGCTTTTCAATGCGGTTTACGCTACCTTCCGTTGCGAAGCGAGCCTTTCCTCGTCCGGCGCAATGCATAGCGGTTGACGTTGCGTCCGCCCCACAAACGGCGAAACAATGACGATTGCGGTAAAGATATCAACCGCCCGATTGCAATGTCAGCGCGTGGCTACGATGAACAGCCTCGGGAAACGCAGCAGCACCTTGCCGTCTACAGTCGGTGGATAAGCCTGCGCGATCTTCGCCGTGTAGTGCTCGAGAAACTGGCTCTTTTCCGCCTCATCCAGCGGATCGAGAAACGGCTTGAGACCTGTCGACTTCACCCATTCGACGATCGCGACCGCATCGGCCAACGGATGGTTGTAGACCGTGTGCCAGATGTCGAGCCTGGCAGCATGCGGCTTCAGCTTGTCGTAGTAGAACGATACTGGCGGCAGAGGCGCGCGTGCTGCCTTCGCGAGCTTCCCGGCGAAAGGCATCGACTTAGCGGTCTCGCGCATCAGCCGGTGCGTCGGCTCGTCCATGTTGTCCGGCATCTGGACGGCCAATGCACCGCCGGACGCAAGCAGCCCAAGCAATCGTTGCAAAATTGCTGGGTGCTCCGGCAGCCACTGGAACACCGCATTGGCGAAGATGACATCGACTGGCTCGGCCGGTGTCCAGCTTCCTGCATCAGCGAGTTCGAAGGAAAGCTCGGGCAGTCGCGCCCTCGCCTTGTCGATCATGTCAGGCGATGTGTCGAAGCCGGTCACCTGTGCCCCCGGCCAGCGTTCTGCCAGGAGTTCGGTGGAATTGCCCGGCCCGCAGCCGATGTCGACGATGCGGCCCGGATTGGCGAAGGGCACCTGCGCGAGCAGATCCCGCGCCGGCCGCGTGCGCTCGTCCTCGAATTTCAAATAGAGCGAAGCGGACCAGTCTTTGGGCATGGCAACCTCCGAGGCAGGATTGAGCGGAGCTTATAGGAGGTTATGGCCGAGCCCCCTAGGTCGCTCTGCGCATGAACGCATGGTCCACCACGCCGAAGCCCATATTCGGCTTCAGTCGTACACGTTTATCCGCCGGGCTAATCCATCAAGCATCAGCGTGAGCCCCTCCTCGAACGCTGACGCATGATCTATGGGAGAAGCGTCGGCCAGAGAATTGCCGGCACCGTCAGGACCTGCATCCGCCTGTTCCTCCAGCACGCTGCCGACCGTGAACCGCCCAGCGGCAAGCATGGCTATCTTGGCATCCTGCTCCGGCAAACCTGAAGCAACGAGGAAAGCGACCTTATGCATGATGCGGTCGATGTCCACCGGTCCCGGGAAGGTTCCGGCATGGAGGCGCGCGCCATCCCTCCGCATCAGCAATGTTCGGCGGAAGCTGCGCGTGTTGTCGAGGAACCACTCGCGCCAGTTGTCGGAAGGCCTCGGCAGCGGAGCGATCGCATGCGGGGCCATCGCAACCTCGGCCATGGCAGCAAGCAATTCGTCCTTCTTGCGGAAGTGCCAGTAGAGCGACGGCTGCTCGACGCCCAGCCGCTTCGCCAGCTGCCGCGTGCTGATGGCGTCCAGCCCCACTTCGTCGAGCAGGTCAAGCGCTTCGGCAATGACGGTTTCGCGATTCAGCTTCTGCATCTTGACAATCTATCAGTGATAGGGAATTTGTAAATAAGCCTATCAGTGATAGATTGGAGATGTTCTGTGAAAACTGAAAAAGGAAAACCTTCGCTGCGCGTCCTCATCTGCGGCGGCGGAATTGCGGGGCCAAGTCTGGCTTACTGGCTCGCCCGCAGCGGTCACCAGGTCGTTGTCGCGGAACGCTTTCCGGCGCTCAGGGCCACGGGCGCGCAGGTCGATCTCCGCGGTCAGGGTATCGAGGCCGTTCAGCGGATGGGCCTTCTCGATAGCGTCAAAAGCAAGCTGGTGGATGAGGCCGGCGTTTCTCTGGTGAATGCCCAAGGCAAAGCGAGAGCGACGTTCATGGCCAACACGTCCGGCCATGGCCCGCAATCCCTTACCTCCGAGTACGAGATCATGCGCGGCGACCTGGTACGCATCCTCCATGATGCGACGAAAGACGACGTCGAGTACGTCTTTGGAAAAGCCGTCGAGCGCTTCGATCAGGATGAGAGAAAGGTCGTCGCCCGCTTCTCCGATGGCTCGTCCAACGAATTCGACCTCCTGGTCGGAGCCGATGGTCAAGGTTCGCGCATTCGTGGTGCCATTTTGCCGCCTGACGGTCCCGATCCCTATCTTCGGATGGGGATACACATGGCTTACTGGTTCATCCCGCGCATCGTGTCGGACAGCAATATCCGCGACACCTACAACGCCCGCGGTGGCAGAATGATCATGCGCAGAAGCCACAACCCAGCACAGACCCAGGTATACTTCATACTGAGGCAGGCCTCCGACGAGGCTTCTGCTATCCATAAAGCGCCAATCGATGACCAGAAGCTGTTCTGGGCCAGGAAATTCCGGAACGCAGGATGGCAGACCGGCCGGTTCGTCGAGGGAATGGCGGCAACCGACTTCTTCTACTCTCAGGAAGTCGTGCAGGTCCGCACGCAGAGCTGGTCCAAGGGCCGCGTGGTTCTTGTCGGAGATGCCGCCCATTGCGCCTCTCCTTACAGTGGCATGGGCATCTCCGGCAGCCTTGTCGGGGCCTATGTTCTGGCAGGTGAGATCAACCGAACCATCGAAGATCTGCCGCGCGCCCTCGCCGCTTATGACGCGACCTTGCGACCGTTCGTCGACGAGATCCAGACATTGAAACCATTGCTGCTGCGATTGTGCATGCCCCAAACACAATTGGGGATAGATGCTTTGCATTCCCTCGCAGGGTTGGCCTGCCTGCTTCGAATTCCCGATCTCATCGCAAGATTTTCAAAGGAAGACAGAGGCGGCGACTGGCGGCTGCCGGACTATGCGGAACTCGCCTGAGTGGCCGGATAGCCAGGCAATAAAAAAGCCCCGCGCAAGGCGGGGCTTTCGGTCTCTATCGCGTCAGTCTCTTGTACGTCATCCGGTGCGGATTGACCGCCTCCGGGCCGAGACGGCGGATCTTGTCCTTCTCGTAGTCTTCGAAGTTGCCCTCGAACCATTCGACATGGCTGTCGCCCTCGAAGGCCAGGATGTGCGTGGCCAGGCGGTCGAGGAACATACGATCGTGGCTGATGATGACCGCGCAGCCGGCATAGCTTTCCAGCGCATCTTCAAGCGCGGCCAGCGTTTCGGTGTCGAGGTCGTTGGTCGGTTCGTCGAGCAGCAGCACGTTGCCGCCGGTACGCAGCATCTTGGCCAGGTGCACGCGGTTGCGCTGACCGCCCGAGAGGTTGCCGACCTTCTGCTGCTGGTCACCGCCGCGGAAATTGAACGACGAACAGTAGGCACGGGTGTTGGCTTCGAACTTGCCGAGCTTGACCACTTCGGCACCACCGGAAATCTCTTCCCAAACGGTCTTGTTCGGGTCGAGCGCGTCGCGGCTCTGGTCGACATAACCGAGCTTGACCGTCTCGCCGACGCGGATGGTGCCGGCATCCGGCTTTTCCTGGCCGGTGATCATCTTGAACAACGTGGTCTTGCCGGCGCCATTCGGACCGATGATGCCGACGATGCCGCCGGGCGGCAGCTTGAAGGTCAGGTTCTCGATCAGCAGTTGCTCGCCGAAGCCCTTGTCGAGATCGGCGACTTCGATGACCACATTGCCGAGACGTTCGCCATGCGGAATGACGATCTGCGTGTCGGTCGGGCGGCGGTTGTTGGCTTGTTCGAGCAGATCTTCAAAAGCCTGGATACGCGCCTTGGATTTGGTCTGGCGTGCCTTGGGCGAAGACTGGATCCACTCGCGCTCGCGGCCAATGGCACGCTGGCGGGCGTCATCCTCACGGCCTTCCTGCTTGAGGCGCTTGGCCTTGGCTTCCAGATAGGCAGTGTAGTTGCCTTCATAAGGAATGCTGCGGCCGCGATCCAGTTCGAGAATCCAGCCGGTGACATTGTCGAGGAAGTAGCGGTCGTGGGTGATGAGCAGCACGGCGCCCTTGTAGGCGCGCAGATGCTTTTCGAGCCAGGCCGTCGTCTCAGCGTCGAGATGGTTGGTCGGTTCGTCGAGCAGCAGAAGGTCAGGCTCGGAAAGCAGCAGCTTGCAAAGCGCCACGCGGCGGCGCTCGCCACCCGAAAGCTTGGTCACATCGGCGTCCTTGGGCGCGCAGGCCAGCGCTTCCATCGCCATCTCGACTTGCTGTTCGAGGTCCCAGAGGTTGAGGCGGTCCATGTCGTCCTGGAGCTTGGCCGATTCATCGGCCGTCTCGTCGGAATAGTTCATCATCAGCTCATTGTAGCGCTCGATGATGGCCGTCTTCTTGGCGACACCTTCCATGATGTTCTCGAACACCGTCTTGTTCGCGTCGAGCTGCGGCTCCTGCGCCAGATAGCCGACGGTCGCGTTTTCGGCCAGCCAGGCCTCGCCGGTGAATTCCTTGTCAAGCCCGGCCATGATCTTGAGGATGGTCGACTTGCCGGCGCCGTTGGGGCCGAGAATGCCGATCTTGGCATCGGGATAGAAGGAGAGATGGACATTCTCCAGCACCTTCTTGGTGCCGTAGGCCTTTGAAAGGCCGGACATGTGATAAATGAACTGGCGTGCCACGCGCGCTTTCCTTGGATCGAACGGATTGGAAGCCGAATTGAACGGAGGTTGCGCGCTATGTAGGCGATGGCGACCGAAACGGCAATCGTTAAGGGGCGAAAACACCGAGCATCTTTCGTGCCCGGATTTCTCCGGATCGCAGCAAGACGTCGAACATCCCGCCCTGTTTGCCGAGAAACGAAAATTGCCCCCTCTAGCGGTATAAGCGCGATCTATCGGTCCCATCCAATGTTCTGATTTCAAGTGGGGGATGGCTGCACCTAGCTGAGGTCCATCGACAACAGAGGACCTCTTTCATGAACCGTCGTTCCTTCCTCGCCGTTATGGCGCTCGGCCTGCTAGTCAGCGCAGCCGTACCGACCTTCGCCGCCAACAATGGCGCGCAAACAACGGCTTCCTATGCGCAAATCGCCGATGCCTATTCTTTCCCGCTTGGCGACATCGAGATTACGGCCCTGTCCGACGGAACGGTTCCGCAGGACCTGCACAAGCTCCTGACAGGGGCGTCGCAGACCGAGGTCGACGGGCTGCTTGACCGTTCCTTCCTGGCCAATCCAGTCGAAGCTTCCATCAACGTCTACCTGCTTCGCGACGGCGAGCGGCGCATTCTCGTCGACACCGGTTCCGGCTCGCTGTTCGGGCCGGGCTTCGGCGGCAAGCTGCGCGACAGTCTCGCCAGCGTCGGCGTCAAACCGGAAGACATTACTGACATCCTCATCACCCACGTCCACACCGACCACACCGGTGGCTTGATCGAGAACGGCAAGGCCGCTTTTGTCAACGCGACGGTGCATGTGGGCGCACCCGACCTCGACTTCTTCCTCGATCCTGCCAATGCCCAGCGGACGGGTTACGACCGGCGCTACTTTGATGAAGCCGAAAAAACGATCGGCGTTCTGGCGAAAGCCGGCAAGGTTAAAACCTTCGCCGACAACGAAACCATCCTGCCCGGCATCGTGGCGAGCTTCCATCCCGGGCACACGCCGGGCAGTGCCTTCTTCACAGTGTCGAACAAGGGACAATCCATCGTCTTCATCGGCGACATCATCCATGTCGAGTCCGTGCAGTTCCCTAAACCGGCGATCACCATCGTCTACGATGTGAACCCGGATCAGGCGGCGGCGGTGCGGGAAAAGGTATTTCCCGGTTTCGCAAACACGCGCCAGCTCATTGCGGCACCGCACCTGCAGTTCCCCGGCGTCGGGCACATTCGCGCCGAGGGGAATGGTTCCTACACCTGGCACCCGGTCGAGTATCGAAACCGGGCCGGAGCGGCCGGACAATAGGCCGAATCCACGTTACTCAGTTCGTGGACCGGCCTTGCGCCTTCGCAGTCAGGAAAACCTGCTCGCGCAACCAGCTATGAGCGGGGTCTCCGCTCATACGCTGATGCCAGAAAGCTGAGAGCTGAAATCTCGCGAGCTCAAGCGGCGGCTCGAAGAGATCGAGCGACGAGGTGAAGCGCTGCAGGAAGCGACGTGGCAAGGTGCAGATGCAATTGCTGTTCATCAGGACGAGCGTTGCCAGCGCATAGCTCTGGACCGATACCGTCACCCGGCGCTCGCGCCCCAATCCGGCGAGCGCTTCGTCGACCATGCCTGTGAAATTGCCGCCGGCGGCCGAAATCAAGAGGTGATCGAGCGAACAGAACTCGTCGAGATCGAACGGCCGCCCGCCCCTCGGATGGCCGCGACGCTGCGCCGTCACGAACTCCTCGTCGAACAGGGTACGCCCAATCAGGCCGTTCGTGACGCATTCGGCAAGGCCAAGATAGAGATCGACTTCCCCCTCCTCGAGGGAAGTCGCGATGCGCGCCTTGTCTGGAAGCACGAGCGCGATGCGGATGTTCGGCGCCACCGCGCTGAGGTGCGGTATCAAATCCGGAGCAAGGATGGCCGCCGGATTGTCAGTGGCGGCGATACGAAACACGCGCTGGCTGGTCGCCGGGTCGAAAACCTGCGCGGCATTGGTGAAGTCGCGCAGCCGCTCGATGAGTTTGGTGAGTTCCGGCTGCAGTGCCGCCGCATGAGGCGTCGGTGCCATACCGCGACCCGATGCAGCAGGCGTCAGCAGTGGATCGCCAAACACCTGCCGAAGTCTCATCAGGCGCGCGGAAAGCGCCGGCTGCGTAATCCCGAGGCGTGCAGCCGCGTGTGTGACATTGCGGTCACGCAGCAAGGCATCGAGCGTCAAAAGCAGGCTGCCGTCGATTTCAAGCAAACGTTCGCGCAAGCAAATTCGCCTTTCGAAAATGGTCAGATCAATGCGTTAGACAATCGTTGCCGGAGGTATCCGTCACATAGGCACCGGCGGGCAATCATTTAAGCTTGGAAGCCACCAAATCGACGTGAGGTTTCCCGAGTCAATATCCTCCGTCTGCAAACAGCGACCACATCCTGTTCGATTAACCTCGCGGTGGAGGCCTTGTTCTTCTCGCGACCTTCCCTAAATTGGCACGAGACAACGCAATTGGAGTTTCGCGGATATGTGACTGCCCCTCGCTGCCTTCACCGCTTCGGTCACGCAACGAGTAGTCCTGTTCCATGTCTGCATTCCTTACGCTTGCCGGTCTCGGCTGGTCCACGCCGGATGGCACCCCTCTTTTTACGAACATCAACCTGAGCTTCGGGCCCGAGCGCACCGGACTTGTCGGGCGCAACGGCACGGGCAAGACCACCTTGCTGTGCTTGATCACGGGAGCGCTTCCGCCGCAAACGGGTACGATCCAGGTGCATGGAGCCCTTGGCTGGATGCGGCAGGAACTTCAGCCGCATTCTGGCGAAACCATCGGCGACCTGTTTGGTGCATCACCCGCGCTGGCGATCCTGGATCGTGCAGCGACCGGAGACGCCAGCACCGAAGAACTGGCCGATGCTGACTGGACGTTACCGACAAGGATCGAGACAGCGCTTCTGCGCTGCGGTCTGGTAATCGACCCGGAGACACCCCTCTCCGTCTTGTCAGGCGGACAGCGCACGCGCGCAGGCCTTGCCGCACTGATTTTCCAGGAACCGGATTTCCTGTTGCTCGACGAGCCCACGAACAATCTCGACCGACCCGGGCGCCGAGCGGTGATCGATCTTCTCAAAGGCTGGCGGGCCGGCGCGATCGTCATCAGCCACGATCGCGAACTGTTGGAGGAAATGGACGCCATTGTGGAGCTCAGCGCTCTCGGGGCCACCCGCTACGGTGGCAGCTACAGCGCCTATCAGGCACGCAAGGCCGAGGAACTTCAGGCCGCCGATCGCAGATTGGTGGATGCCGAAAAACACCTCACGGAGGTAAGGCGAAGCGCTCAGCAGGCGCTGGAGCGCAAGGCACGCAAGGACAGCGCCGGACTAAAGTCCCGCACACGCGGGGACCAGCCGAAGATCATGCTCGATGCGGCAAAAGGGCGATCGGAAGCTTCAGGCGGAGCAAACGCGCGCTTACGCGACATCCGGCGTGACAATGCCCAGGAAGCTGCCTTGTCGGCCAGGGCACAGATCGAGATCCTGCAACCGATCCGGATGGACATCCCCTCGACGCGTCTTCCCTCGAACAGGCAGGTTCTCAGCTTGAATGCGGTAACAGGCGGACACGACCCGGCGCAACCGGCGATCCGTGACCTCTCACTGTCCATCACCGGCCCCGAGCGCATCGCAATCACCGGGCCCAATGGCTGTGGAAAAACCACCCTCCTGTCGCTGATCGTCGGCAAGCTGAAGCCACAAAAAGGCAGGATCGACCTCAACGTTCCTCATGTTTTTCTCGATCAGGGTGTCGACCTGCTCGATCCAGACCAGTCGCTGCGGGACAATTTCCTTCGCCTGAACCGCGACGCCAACGAAAACCAATGCCGGGCTGCCTTGGCGCGCTTCCGATTTCGGGCCGACGATGCTCTTCAGGAAGTCCGCACGCTCAGCGGCGGTCAAAAACTATGCGCCGGTCTCGCCTGTGTGCTGGGCCGCGCCACACCGCCGCAACTCCTGCTTCTCGATGAACCGACCAATCATCTCGACCTCAATGCGACCGAAGCCTTGGAGGCGGCATTGGAGGTTTACGACGGAGCCATGGTGGTCAGTCACGACGAGGTGTTTCTCGAGAACCTCGCTTTGGATCGACGATTGGACCTCGGATCCATGCCGCAGGGTTGAACGGCGGCCTTCTCCGGTCCGTTAGCCCGCAGCCTTGATTTGCGGCAGGTCGCGGGTCAAAGCGCGAAAGCCGGCGCCGTAATACATGTTGCGGGCAGCCGAGTGCGCCGGTGCGCCAAGACAGGCGACCAGCATGTGCTTCGCACCGGCGGCTTTCGCCAGATGCATGCCGTGCAGTTGCAGCGCGGTGCCCAGCCCCCGCCGACGGAAATCCCGGTGCGTGCCGACGGGTTCGAATTCAGCGGTTTGTGTCATTTCATCCAGCCAAATGATCGCGGTTGCGGCCAGCGTGCCATCGGGCGCCTCGACAAGAACGTGCAGGTCGTTGCGATACGGCCAGGTCCGCCGGACGCGCTCGAAGGCCGCCTCGCTGAAACTCGACGATTGCCAGGCATCCCGATGCGCCTTGACGGCATCAGCGCTTGACACGTCCCTGGCTGTCAGAAACCGGAAACCCGTGGGTAGTACCGGATCCGGCAAGTCGGCCAGTTCACGCCTGTTGAACTGCACCCATGACCCATCATCCGACCCGGCCTCCGCGTCGAACATATAACCATGTTTGGCGACAATGACCTGGGCCTGCGCATCCGCCGACTGTATCGTCATCAGACGATCGACACCGCTCGCCACCTCGTCATACCAGTCCAGGATTTCGGCCAGAAACTCCGGCTGATCCGGATGCGTCTGCCAGATCAGATTGGCGGTCGCGGACTCGCGGAATGTCCCATCCTCACGCGGTACCCGATAGGGAAGATGCGCCCATCCCCACGCGGCCAGCTTGCCGTCGACCAACCACAACCGATGCCGCCAGAACGGGCTGAGGACGTCAAAATCCTTGCCCCAGACCCAGGCCAGCTCCCCAATGGTTGCATCGGCATTGAGCAATTCCGGCCGCAAGGCCGTCACCTGCTGGGCCAGCCCTTGCATCATCAGTAGTTCTTTCGCGCCGAGATTCTCCATGCCGGCAACGTGGCAAAGCTGGGCCAACGTGTCGAGATGCCTACGGTCTGTGTTACAGGACTGATGCTCAAAACGCGTGATCCTTCCGCTGGATATACCTTGGTATAGCTGGCCGATGCCAAAGCATAACCATCCATCCGACCGAGATACTGGCGCTGGCTTGGCACAAGGCGTAAGCCGTCACTCGTCAAGCGGAAGGGCTGCTGCCCGCCGCGACCCTAGAGGAACCTGGAACCATGCCTGGCGACAGTAGTCGAGAAAGCACGCCGCTGCGGCCGTCCGGTCGAGACTAGTTCCCGGTCTCGCCTCTGACGCTGCGGTGGCGCGTCAATGAGGTGAGACATGAAAACCTTTGCCAATCGTTGCCTTCGGGCACTCATCGGCCCCTGGGATCGCCTTGGCCATCGGCCGTATCCGGCGATCGAAAAAGCCGTCCCGGTCATCCGCATGCCTCGACAGGTCGTGTCGAGGCCGATTGTGCGCTGGCGGATGAACCCGGTTACGGGTCGGCTTGAATGCCGCTGGACGATTGCCGGAAATCGACCCGGCGATGGCCCGGAACCTTCAGGCATTGAACGGCTCGGAGCCATCCTTGCCCTCCGCGAAAACGCCCGGCCATGGACCTGATCCATGACGCCGTACGCATCCGGCATGCGACGAAGCCGGTCTGCCGCTGAGTAGTTCGCGGCAGACCTCTTCCCGCAAAACGTCCCCACACCGCCGAAATCGCTGCAACGGGCAGCTGCCTGCGCTCGCCTTGCGGGCGGTCGTTGTCCCGCGGCCCGATCTCCCAAGACTATCGAGGATCAAGACCATGAACATGATGTTGAAGGGCGCGCCTCCGGCAGCCCGAAAGGAGAACAGGAAACTGTCCATGCGGGCGGTCCGCGAGGCACAGAACGCCATCGATACCACGCTCGCCAACTTCAAGGGACGGCTTGACGGCCTGACCGTGACCGAAGCCTTTGAACGCCTGGCCAAGGACGGTCCCAATGAGGTCGCGCACGACAAGCGCCCCCATGCGCTCGTCCAGTTCCTTCTGGCGTTCAAGAACCCCTTCATCATGGTGCTGATGGTGCTGGCTGCCATCAGCGCCTTCACCGACATCTGGTTGCCTTTGCAGGCCGGAGAGGACGCTGATCCGACCAAGGTCGCCATCATCCTGCTCATGGTGGTGACCAGCGCCGTCATGCGCTTCGTCCAGGAATACCGTTCCGGCAAGGCGGCCGAGGCTCTCAAGGCGATGGTTCGCACCACCGCCACGGTCTTGCGCCAGGTCGGCCCGAACACGAAACCCGAACTCATCGAAGTGCCCATGGCACAGGTGGTTGCAGGCGACATCATCCGGCTTTCCGCTGGCGACATGGTCCCTGCCGATATCCGCCTCATTGAGTCGCGCGACCTTTTCATCAGCCAGGCTGCGCTGACGGGCGAGGCTCTGCCTGTCGAAAAATACGACACGCTGGGAGCCGTGGCGCAAAAGTCCGCCGGCGCTGTCGCGCATGACCAGATGGATCTTCTCGATCTGCCCAACATCTGCTTCATGGGCACCAATGTGGTCAGCGGCACAGCAACTGCCATCGTGGTCGCCACCGGACCAAGGACCTATTTCGGTTCCCTTGCCAAGGCGATCTCCGGTTCGCGTGCGCAGACCGCCTTCGATCGCGGCATCAACAGCGTGAGCTGGCTTCTCATCCGCTTCATGATGGTGATGGTGCCGATCGTCTTCCTGATCAATGGCGTGATGAAAGGCGACTGGGTCGAGGCCCTGCTCTATGCGCTTGCGGTTGCCGTTGGCCTGACACCCGAAATGCTGCCAATGATCGTGTCTTCCAACCTCGCCAAGGGCGCCGTCGCGATGGCGCGGCGCAAGGTCGTGGTGAAACGCCTCAACGCCATCCAGAATTTCGGGGCGATGGACGTGTTGTGCACCGACAAGACCGGCACGCTTACGCAAGACAAGATCATCCTGGAGCACCATGTCGACGTCCACGGCAGAGCCGACGAGGGCGTCCTGCTGCTGGCCTGGCTCAACAGCCATCACCAGAGCGGGGTGAAAAACCTGATGGACCAGGCGGTCATCCGCTTCGCCGAGCACATGCCGGGCATCGTCCAGACCAGCTCTGCCAATCGCAAGATCGATGAACTGCCATTCGATTTCGTGCGGCGCCGGCTGTCGGTCGTTGTTGAAAACGTCAGCGGTCGGCACCTGCTGATCTGCAAGGGCGCGGTCGAAGAGATGCTGACGATCTCGACCTCGATCAAGGACGGCAAGGCGGTTCGTTCGCTCGGGGATGATGAACGCAAGGCGCTCGTCGAGATGGCCCGCGCCTACAACCGGGACGGCTTCCGCGTGCTTGTCGTGGCCACACGAGAGATAGGTAACACCAACCGCAAGGCGCGCTATGAGGTTTCCGACGAGAACGACATGGTCGTCCAAGGCTTCCTCACCTTCCTCGATCCGCCCAAGGAGACCGCGGGGCCTGCAATCAGGGCGCTTGCCGAGCATGGTTTGGTGGTGAAGGTCCTGACCGGCGATAATGAGGTGGTCACCGCCAAGATCTGCCGGGAGGTCGGCCTTGAGCCCGGGTTACCGGTTCTCGGTCGCGAGATCGAGGCGCTGGATGACGCCGCCTTGAGCCGCATCGTCGAAGAGCGGACAGTGTTTGCCAAGCTGACGCCATTGCAGAAGTCACGCGTGCTGATGGCGCTGCAGGCAAACGGGCATACGGTTGGTTTCCTCGGCGACGGCATCAACGATGCCCCTGCCCTGCGCGATGCCGATGTCGGCATTTCCGTCGATAGCGGCACCGACATCGCCAAGGAATCCGCAGACATCATCCTGCTCGAGAAGAGCCTGATGGTGCTGGAAGAGGGTGTCGTCAAAGGTCGCGAGACGTTCGGCAACATCATGAAATACCTGAACATGACGGCGAGCTCGAACTTCGGCAACGTGTTCTCGGTGCTGGTGGCAAGCGCCTTCATTCCGTTCCTGCCGATGCTCGCGATCCACCTGCTGATCCAGAACCTGATGTACGACATCTCCCAGCTATCCTTGCCCTGGGACAAGATGGACAAGGAGTTCCTCAGGAAACCGCGCAAATGGGACGCAAGAAACATCGGGCGTTTCATGCTGTGGATCGGCCCGACCTCGTCGATCTTCGACATCACCACTTTCACCCTGATGTGGTACGTCTTCGCTGCCAACAAACCGGAGCTGCAATCGCTGTTCCAGTCCGGCTGGTTCATCGAAGGCCTGCTGTCGCAGACGCTGGTGGTGCACATGCTGCGCACCCAGAAGATACCCTTCATCCAGAGCACCGCCGCCTTGCCGGTGATGCTGATGACCGGGCTGGTCTGCGTGCTCGGCATCTACATTCCGTTCTCGCCGCTGGGCGCGATGGTCGGACTGCAGCCGCTGCCGTGGCAGTACTTCCCCTGGCTTGCAGGCACCCTGCTCAGCTACTGCGTCGTCGCGCAGACGATGAAGACGATCTACATGCGTCGCTTCGACCAGTGGTTCTGATCTGGCCGAGTGAAAATGATCGGGCGGCGTTGTCCGCCCGATCCCATTCCCAAACCGAAAAGTCGATTGTTGCCCGCACAGGTGGATATCCGCCTGGAGGCGGTGTGGAGGTCCTCATGCGGACAGGAAAAATGCACGCCGGATCGGAACGGATTCTCGATCTTGCCAATCGTCATCTGTGCTGGGCACTGGCGGCGACCGGTGCAACGCTTTTTGCGATCACGGTGCGCCTGGCACGAAGCGGCCTGCTCACGCGCGGGCAGTCGCTTGGTCTGATGCGCGGCTCGATGCACTTTCACGGACTTGCCATCCGCATCCTGCGGCGGCAGCGCTGATCATCAAGATGGATCGCCGTCATCCGCGTGCAAACAGGAGCCTGTATTGGCGCCGGGACAATTGAGACGACGCCATGAAATTCCTGCAGACTTTTCAACTTTACCCGTTCCTGGACACGGTCGTCGCGCTCGCTGCGGCATTCGTGCTTGGAACGCTGATCGGAGCGGAGCGCCAGTATCGCCAGCGGACAGCAGGCTTGCGCACCAACGTTCTTGTCGCTGTTGGTGCCGCGGCTTTCGTCGATCTTGCGCAGAGGATCGCCGGCACGACGGAAGCCGTGCGTGTGATCTCCTACGTGGTCTCCGGCATCGGCTTTCTCGGTGCCGGCGTGATCA
Organism: Mesorhizobium loti; assembly: GCF_002858745.1. GTDB lineage: Bacteria > Pseudomonadota > Alphaproteobacteria > Rhizobiales > Rhizobiaceae > Mesorhizobium > Mesorhizobium loti_F. Next base: position 50,559 of record NZ_PJRO01000008.1, read on the forward strand.
TGAAGGAAGGCATGAATGTACGCGGTTTGAACACGGCCGCGACGTTATGGTGCTCGGCTGCGGTCGGAGCATGTGCCGGGACCGACATGATCGCGGAGGCGGCACTGCTCACCGTCTTCGTGCTCGCCGGCAACACGCTGCTGAGGCCACTCGTCAATATGATCAACCGCATCCCGATCGACGATCGAGCCACCGAAGCAACCTACGAAGTCAGTGTCCTTTCCAGCCGCGACGCCATGCCTGACATGCGAGATCTCCTGGTCGAACGCCTGGAGCAGGCAAATTATCCCGTCAGCGATGTCGAGATCGTCGATCGTGGTGATGACACGGTCGAGATCGTGGCCACTCTTGTCTCGACAGCGGTCGATCCGCACGAGATCGAGGAAGTGACGACCTATCTGGCCAAACAGGCCGGCGTCTCCAACGCTACGTGGGACGGCAGCACCAAGGACTGACATCGCACCTTTGTGTTCCCCATCTGCGCTCATCGTCTCCCTGATCCAATTGCCCTGGCACAGCTTGCATAATGCGGGTTTTGACGGACTATCGCAGCGATGAAAAATGGACAGGGAATCCAGATGCGGCGTAATCAAGTGCTCGTCGCTGCAGCGCTTGTGGTGGCGATCGCGGTCATCTTCGTCGCCGACACGGTGACCGACTACGCAATCGCAGCGGCAGTTTTCTACACGGCCGTCATCCTGTTTGCGACCCGCTTGTTGCCGGCGCGCAGTGTCGTCGCGCTTGCTTGCGTCTGCATCGCACTGACGGTGTTGAGCGTCGCCCTCACCCATTCCGGCGCCTATGAAGTGGGCATCGTGAACACCGCCATCAGCATCGTGGCCATTGGCGTAACCACCTATCTGTCGCTGAAACTGGTGACTGCCGAAGCAGCCGCCCATGAGAGCCGCGAGCGACTGCTGCGCATGGCGCGTGTCACCAGCCTTGGCGAGTTGACCGCTTCCATTGCCCATGAGGTCAACCAGCCGCTGGCGGCGGTCGTCACGAGTGCGGGTGCCTGCAAGCGTTGGCTGGCCCAGGAGCCGCCCAATATCGAAAGCGCTCGCCGCACCGTGGACAGGATCGTCGAGGAAGCAAACCGCGCGAGCGCGGTGATTACGCGCGTGCGCGGCCTGGCGAGCAACAAGGCGTCGGAGAAAGCGCCCTTCGACCTTAATGTGCTTGTCCGCGAAATTGTCACCCTCGCGCATGACCAGATCGACCGCCGCGACATCGCGCTCCGGCTCTATCTTCCGGAAAGTCTGCCGATGGTCATGGCCGATCGCGTCCAGATCGGACAAGTGGTCGGAAACCTGGTGCTCAATGCGCTCGAGGCGATTGCGGCCTCATCTGGCCAGATCAGGGATCTGGAGATCGCCACCGAAAACGACAGCCATGACAGGATCCGTTTCTCGGTGGCTGATACCGGCATCGGGCTGCGCGCCGGGGAAGCTGAACATCTGTTCGACGCCTTCTGGACAACCAAGAAAGACGGTATCGGGCTGGGGTTGACCATCAGCCGTTCTATCATCGAAGCCAATGGCGGCCGCATCTGGGCCGGGCAAAATGAAGGAGGTGGCGCTGTGCTCTCATTCAGCCTGCCGGTCGCCGAGGACATGAAATTATGAACGGGCGCTCATTCAGGCATGATGACGAGGAACCGATCGTCTATATCGTCGATGACGACCGATCGGTTCGTGCATCCCTCGAGGATCTGCTTGCGTCCGTCTCGCTTCGCGCCCGGTCTTTCGGTTCGGTGCAGGAATTCCTGGAGACGGACTTGGCTGAGGCACCGAGCTGCCTGGTGCTCGACGTCCGCATGCCTGGGCAAAGCGGCATGGATCTGCTTTCCCGTATGACTGATCTCGGCCTGCATCTGCCGACGATCATGATCACCGGCCACGGCGACATCGCCATGGGCGTCAAGGCTATGAAGGATGGCGCGATCGAGTTCCTGACCAAGCCGTTTCGCGATCAGGATCTGCTGGATGCCATCCAGCGCGGCATCGAGATCGACAGAACGAGACGCCTCCGGGAGGTGACCGAAACCGAGCTGAATCAGCACTGGAAAACCCTTTCGCAGGGAGAGCAGGATGTGGCTCGGCTGGTTGTCGAAGGGTTGCTCAACAAGCAGATCGCCGCGAAACTGAACGTCAGTGAGATCACCGTCAAAGTGCGCCGCAGCCATCTGATGCGAAAAATGGGAGCGAGGACGCTTACCGACCTGGTGAGGATGTTCGATCGCATTCACACCGTATGATGGCAGCCATCGCGCAGGCTTAGCGCGCGCAGCTTACGCCGGCTCGGCGATGAAACGTGCGCGATATTCGGTCGGGCTGATGCCGATCTGCCTGCGAAAATGATGCCGTAGCGTATGCGCGCTGCCAAAGCCCACGGTTTGCGCGATGTCATCCATGTTCAGGCGGTGCTGACACAGAAGCTGTTTGGCCCACGCGACGCGTTCTTCCGTCAGCCACTCACCGGGTGAGGTTCCGGTCGCCTCTGTAAAACGGCGCAGGAAGGTTCTCAGGCTCATCGAGCATTCGGCGGCCATCTCCTCGACCGTCCACCGCATTTGCAGGCTGGCGCGCAGCCTGTCGAGCAGCGGCGCGATCTCCGAGCTTTTGCGTTGCGGCACGGGGCGCTCCAGAAACTGCGCCTGTCCACCTGCACGGTGCGCCGGCATCACCAGCCTTCGTGCAACCGAATTCGCAGCAGCAGCGCCAAAGTCCCGCCGCACGACCTCGATCATAAGGTCGATGCCCGCCGCACTGCCGGCGGAAGTGAAGATGCGATCATGATCGCGATAAAGCGATGTGTCATCGACCGCGATTTTCGGATAGCGGCGGCGAAGCTCGGCGGCATAACGCCAATGGGTGGTTGCCGTGCCGCCATCGAGGAGGCCGGTTGCCGCCAGCACAAAGGCGCCCGAACAGATCGAGGCCAGTCGAGCGCCACGCGCATGCGCCTTGCGAAGCCTTTGACAAAGCTGCTCGGGAACGGGGGCTTCGACCCCTTTCCATCCCGGCACCACGATGATGTCGGCCTGATCGATCAAATCAGGCGTGCCGTCCGCCACCAGGCTGAAACCGCCATGAGCGCGCAATGGACCGTCATCGACCGGACAGCTGGCGAAGCGGTACCAGTCCGGGCCCATCTCCGGCCGTGCGAGGCCGAAGATCTCGGCGATGATCCCGAACTCGAACGTGCACAGACCGTCATATAGCAGCGCAACGACGAGTGGGCCTGTGGTACCGGAGGCATTTGGCATGATCTTTACGTATATTGTCATTCACGCCAATTGCAAGGTGATCTCGTGGCGCGGGATAAGAGACCATCACAACAGGAGATCGCCATGCCCACCGCCGTGACCGCAACCAGACCTGCCGCCAGCGACCGCGCCCGGGAACACTTCGCCAGCGAATTCGAGTTCGAAACCGACTGCTGGGATGTTCACAAGGCAATGACCCAAGGCGCGGATTTCGTGCTGCTCGATGTACGCAGCCCCGCCCTCTACGCCAAGAGCCATGTGCCCGGCGCCATCAACCTGCCACACCGCAAGATCATCGCTTCCAAGATGCGACAATGGAGCGAAGACACCATCTTTGTCACCTATTGCGCCGGCCCGCACTGCAACGGCGCCGCCCGTGGCGCGCTTCGCCTCGCCGACCTCGACAGGCCGGTCAAGATCATGAGTGGCGGACTTGTCGGATGGGTGGACGAAGGATTCGAGGTGGCGACGGGCGAGTAGTCGCCCGTCACACCAGAACAGCCTCCATCAACGGTTCGATGCAGCGATTGCTGCGCCAGCAAGATGGAGATGTCCGGCATAGTCAGTTCCTTTTGGAAGTGAGCCGGAACTCCTCATTAGCAAGTCGCCTTCAGCCAATGTTCTTGAAAATTCGAAAGGATAAATCCGCTTCCCACCCAGAACAGTCCTCTAAGATAGAGGCAAGGCTATTGACGTAGAGGCAAACTTATTTCAGCGATGCCTGCTGGTATTTTCTCGACGCTCGAATGTAAGAAGACAGCGATGGCAGACCCAGTGATGGAAAAGGTGCGCGCGCCGCGCGGCGCCGAAAGGCTACGCATCGACAAGTTCACCGCAAGGCGTGTGGAATTGGCCGAAGCGGCGCTCGAGACACTGGCCGAGCTCGGCTATGCGCGCACCAGCCTGCGCGAGATCGCACAGAAATCCGATTTCACGCACGGCGTGCTGCATTATTACTTCACGGACAAAGTCGACCTGATCAGTTGCTGCGTGCGCCACTACAAGGCAAAATGCGTCACCCGCTACGACCAAGTGACGGCGACTGCCTCGACCCGCGAGGCCCTGCTCGAAGGCTTCCTGCTGAAACTAGCCGAGAGCATGCGCGAGGAGGCCGGCATGCATCGGCTTTGGTACGATTTGCGCTCGCAGGCCCTGTTCGAGGATTTTTTCCGCGAAGATGTCACCGAGATCGATCAGAGCTTGGAGAACATGGTCTGGCGCGTCACCTCGCGCTACGCCGAACTCGGTGGCAAGGTGCCGGTCGTTACGCCCGCTGCGCTTTATGCCGTCTTCGACGGATTGTTCCAAAAATATCTGCTGAAGCACCTCTCGAACGACGAGCAAGCCATCCCGGATCTGCTGAACGAGGTTCGCCGCCTGATGCCGATGGTAGCTTGACGGCAAGCCCGCAAGGCGTCGCTTCGCGATAAGCGGAGCGCACGCCAAGCCTACTGCAGCCCGACCCGGTCCACCTCGCCCCTCGGACAGCCGGCATTGTCGGTCGGCGCCGAAGCCAGCATCAAATCCTTCAACGAACTGTTTGGCTCGATCGGGCCGGCAAGACCAAGCGTCAGTTCGCCGATCATGCGCCTACCGCGATCGTTGAAACAGGACACACGTACTCGATCACCGGTTCCCTTGCCGAACGCGCTGTCGAACGCACTGCGGATCTGGTCAGCTGTCAGCTCGCCGCCGATGTTCTTCTCGAACAGCGCACGCACCGGCGAGGCATTGACTTGCCGCATCAACGCCAGCGCGTCGGCGAAATAGGCTTGTTGGTCCTTGCCATAGCAGGTGCCGTGTTTGATCCACTCGTGCCGTTCGAGCTGTGAAGCAGCGCCCGGCATCACCTTGTCGAGTTCCGAGCGCGTGGCGCCATCGAGATTGACCGGCGGCAGGTCCTGCCAGTTGCCCTTGTCGTTGGCGCGGTCCGCGGCATTCACAGCGCAATAGAAGTTACCGTTCGGCTGCGGCCACAGACCATGCAGGGTGAAGTTCGTCGCCGCAAAGCTCGCGCCTGTCATGGTTCGACATTCGGTCTTCTTCGACTTGGTCTCGCAGAAGGCCGGTTGCCAGGATAACGCAAAGACATATTCGGGCTTGCCGCCTGCCGCCTTCTTCTGTGGCGCGTCCGGAGCGGCAGGAGTAGTCGGCGCGGTAGCAGCGCCAGAGACATGGCCGCAATTGATCTTGACCCAGCGCCGCTCGGGGTCGGCACCCGGCACGCGGATCATGTAATGCGTCGGCTCGTCCTTGTTGCCGGCGACGAGGTCGTAGCTCTGCCCGGCTTCAGTGCTGACATTGCCCGGGTTCTTGCTGCTCTTGATCGCCTGTGTCGCCGGACAGGCCGCATCGGCCACGAAAGTGCCGCTGAGTTTGGTTTCCGCGCGCGCAGCACCTGTTGCCACGACCCCGGCGAGCACCGTTCCAAGAACAAGCCAAGTCCGCATGCACGAATCCCTCTCGTTGAATTGTGCGCATCTGCCTGACCGACATGTCAGAATTGCGATGCACAGGCAGCTGCTCTTTCCGCAGCGGTATCATGATGGCCGATTGACGCTAAACGGCCATGGGCGCAAACAAAAGACCAGTGACTCAGGGAGCGTGGATTCAACCGCGCCAAGGGGAGGACAAGACAATGCCGTTCAGCGATCAGCGCGCCCTCGCCTCACCCACGGGCGCTTCGCTCAACCTCTATACACGCAAGGTGGAAGGCAGGGCGCGCGGCGTTGTCCAGATCAGCCACGGTCTTGCCGAACATGCTGCCCGCTATGCCGGCTTCGCCGATTTCCTTGCCGCCCGCGGCTATCACACCTATGCGCATGATCATCGCGGGCACGGCCACACCACCGCCCCTGATGCTCCGCTCGGCAAATTCGGCGATCCGAACGGCGCCGACAAGGTGGTTGCCGACGTGCTTGCCGTTCATGATCTTGTTGCAACCGAATATGCGGGCCTGCCTGTCATCGCTTTCGGCCACTCGATGGGCGGGCTGATCGCGCTCAACTTCGCGCAGAAGCATTCACCGCGCATTCGAGGCGCTGCGGTCTGGAACGCCAATTTCACCGCCGGCATCAGCGGCCGCGCGGCACTTGCCATTCTTGCCTGGGAACGGTTCCGGCTGGGTTCAGATGTGCCCTCGCGCATGTTGCCCCGGCTCACCTTCCAGGCCTGGGGCAAGGCCGTGCCCGGTCACCGCACCCTGTTCGACTGGCTGTCGCGAGACCCCGCTGAAGTCGACAGATACATCGCCGACCCGCTTTGCGGCTGGGATGCTTCGGTATCGCTGTGGCGCGACCTGTTCGGCTTCATCTTCAACGGCGCGGACGACAGCCGCTTCACTGGCATGGCCAGGGACCTGCCCGTCAATCTCGCCGGCGGTGAAAAAGACCCAGCCACCAGCGGCGGCAGGGCGGTGGAGCACCTCGCCGGACGCATGCGCCGGACAGGCTTTTCGAATCTCGTTTCAAAGGTTTACGCCGAAACGCGGCATGAAAGCCTGAACGAGGTGAATCGACACATCATCATGGAAGACTTCGCCGGGTGGGCGGACAAGATCACGGCTTCACGTTGAGTTCTGTCGATTGCTGCGCTGGTCCATCGCAAGAATCGTGACAGGAAGCATTCGGGTTGCTAGAGCCAGCGCGACCAAACAAACCTGCGGTGTTTCATGGCCAATCCTCCCCTGAACGGCGTGCGCGTCATTGAACTCGCCCGCATCCTCGCTGGCCCCTGGGCAGGACAGATGCTGGCCGATCTTGGCGCCGACGTCATCAAGGTGGAAAGCCCTGAAGGCGACGATACCCGCAAATGGGGTCCCCCCTTCGTCAAGGGTGCTGACGGCGAAAACCTGTCCGCCGCCTATTACCATGCCTGCAACCGTGGCAAGCGCTCGATTACCGTCGACTTTTCCACGCCGGAGGGTGCGGAAACCGTTCGCAAGCTGGTCGCCAAGGCCGACGTTCTGATCGAGAACTTCAAGCTGGGCGGCTTGAAGAAATACGGCCTCGACTATGAAAGCCTGAAGGCGATCAACCCCAAGCTGGTCTATTGCTCGATCACCGGCTTCGGCCAGACAGGCCCCTATGCGCCACGTGCCGGCTACGACTTCATCGTGCAAGGTATGTCCGGCCTGATGTCAATTACCGGCGCCCCGGATGGCGAGCCGCAGAAGGTCGGGGTCGCCGTGACCGACATCTTCACCGGGCTCTATTCCGTCATCGCCATTCAGGCGGCGTTGCGCCATGCCGAGGCAACCGGCGGGGGCCAGCATGTCGATATGGCGCTGTTCGATTCCCAGATCTCCGTGCTCGCCAACCAGAATCTCAACTACCTGGTGTCCGGTACCCCACCGCAGCGGATGGGCAATGCCCATCCCAACATCGCGCCGTATGAGGTGTTGCCGGTTTCCGATGGCCATTTCATCCTGGCCGTCGGCAACGACAGCCAATTCACCAAATTCTGCACTGTAGCTGGTCTGGACAGACTGCCCGCCGATCCGGATTTCGCCACCAACGCCGCGCGCGTCGCCAACCGCGTCAGGCTGCGCGAACATATGCTGGCCGCACTTGCCAGCTTCACCCGTGACGATCTTCTGGCCAGGTTGGAAGCCACCGGCGTGCCGGCCAGCCCGATCAACGACATCGGCCAGATGTTCGACGACCCGCAGGCGATCGCCCGCGGCATGCGGCTCAGCCTCGACGACGGCCATGGCAACGCACTGCCCTCCGTGCGCGCGCCTATGGTGATGCCGGTCACGCCGCTTGTTTACGACCGCCCCTCGCCGCGCCTTGGCGAGCATACCGCTGAAATCCTTGCCGAACTGGAGTGACGGGACCCATGAAGACCGGTGGTAAGCTGATCGTCGAAGCACTTGAGGCAAACGGCGTCGACCGTATTTTCTGCGTGCCGGGCGAGAGTTACCTCGCCGTGCTCGACGCGCTTTACGATTCCCCAATCCGCACCGTCGTCTGCCGTCAGGAAGGCGGCGCCGCGATGATGGCCGACTGTCAAGGCAGACTGACCGGCAAGCCCGGCATCTGCTTCGTCACGCGCGGCCCCGGCGCCACCAACGCTTCGGCAGGCGTGCACATCGCCATGCAGGATTCCATCCCGATGATCCTGTTCATCGGCCAGATCGCCGGCCATGCTCGCGAGCGCGAAGCGTTCCAGGAGGTGAATTACAAGCGCTTCTTCGGCGACATCGCCAAATGGGTGGTCGAGATCGATCGCGCCGAACGCATCCCTGAACTGGTCACCCGTGCCTTCGCGGTGGCGACATCGGGCCGTCCAGGCCCGGTTGTCATCTCGCTGCCGGAGGACATGCTTGTCAGCGAAGTCGATGCGCCGGAGGCCTTGCCTTTTACGCCCGTCCAAACCTACCCGGGCATAGCAGAGCTGGATGCGTTGGAAATGCTGCTTGGCACCGCCAAGCGCCCCCTTGTCATCCTTGGAGGCACGCGCTGGAGCCCGGACGCCGTTGCTCAGATGAAGACAATCGCCGAAAACTGGGAACTGCCGGTCGGTTGTTCCTTCCGCCGCCAGATGCTGTTCGACCACCTGCACGCCAGCTATGCTGGTGATGTCGGCATCGGCATCAATCCCAAGCTGGGCAACGCGATCAAGGAAGCCGACGTCGTGCTTTTGATCGGTGGCCGGATGGGTGAGATGCCGTCCTCCGACTACACCATCCTGAAGAGCCCCTACCCGGACCAGGCATTGGTGCATGTGCATGCCGACGCCAACGAGCTCGGCCGCGTCTATCGTCCGACATTGGCCATCAACGCATCGCCGGCTGCCTTCGTCGAAGCCTTCGCCAAACGCCAGCCGAAGGCCGCACCAACCTGGGCAGCGGAAACCGCCAGGCTACACGACGCCTATCTCACCTGGTCGACGACACCCAAGACCGGCCCAGGTGCCGTGCATATGGGTCCAATCATGGACTACCTGGAAAGCGTATTGCCCGAGGACGCCATCCTCACCAATGGCGCCGGCAACTATGCCACCTGGGTGCATCGCTTCCACCGGTTCCGCCGTTTCGGCACACAGGCCGCCCCCACCTCCGGTTCGATGGGCTATGGCCTGCCGGCGGCGGTCTCTGCCAAAAGCGTGTTTCCCGACCGCGAAGTCATCTGCTTCGCTGGTGACGGCTGCTTCATGATGCACGGGCAGGAATTCGCCACCGCCGTGCAGTACGATCTGCCGATCATCACCGTGGTGGTGAACAACGGCATCTACGGCACCATCCGCATGCACCAGGAGCGCGAATATCCCGGCCGTGTCGAAGGCACCGATCTCCGGAACCCGGACTTCGCAGCGCTTGCCCGCGCCTACGGTGGGCACGGCGAGACCGTCGTGAAAACCGATGAGTTCGCCCCTGCTTTCGAGCGCGCACGCGCCAGCGGCAAGCCTTCCATCATCGAGGTGAAGCTCGACCCCGAGGCCATTACCCCAGCCAGGACGCTGACCGACATCCGCGAACAGCGGTGACGTTCTGGATAGATTGGCGCTGAGCGCAAACGAAAGGGGCGGTTACCCGCCCCTTCCAGTTTTTGAAGAGTACCTCGATCGTTACTTGATCGCCTTGTCGGTGATCGAGGTGGTATAGGCGCCTTCTGGCTGCTTGGTGATGATCTTCTGGTCGAGCAACGCCTTGGCGGTGCGTTCGTAGGCTTCCGGGATCAGCTTACCGTCGGCATTGTCGATCAGTTTCGCCACTTCCTTCATCATGAACTTCTGGTGGTTTTCATCCTGACCGCCATTTTCCACGACGATATCGGCTGCTTCGTCGGTGTTCTCGGTGGCGTATTTCCAGCCTTTCATTGAAGCCCGCACGAAGCGCACCATCTTGTCTTCGAAGGCTGCGTCCTTCAGCTTGTCCTCGAGCGCATAGAGCCCGTCTTCAAGCAGATCGTTGCCCATTGCGGTGTAGTTGAAGACGACAAGATCTTCCGGCTTGTATCCCGCGTCGAGCACCTGTCCGTATTCGTTGTAGGTCATCACCGAGATGCAATCAGCCTGCTTCTGGATCAGCGGCTGCACGTCGAAGCTCTGCTTGAGCACCGTCACGCCGTCCGGGCCACCTTCGGTCTTGACGCCGATCTTGTTCATCCAGGCATAGAACGGATATTCGTTGCCGAAGAACCAGACGCCCAGCGTGCGTCCCTTGAAATCGGCCTCGGTCTTGATTGGTCCGTTTTTCGGGCAGACCAGTTCCATGCCGGCCTTTTTGAAGGGCTGCGCGATGTTGACCAGCCCCACGCCTTTTTCGCGGGCGGCGAGCGCGCCCCCCATCCAGTCGACGATGACATCGGCGCCGCCGCCGGCAATCACCTGCTCCGGCGCGATATCCGGGCCACCGGGCTTGATTTCGACATCGAGCCCCTCTTCCTTGTAGAAGCCCTTGTCCTTGGCGACATAGTAGCCGGCAAACTGCGCCTGCGTCACCCATTTGAGCTGCAGTGTCACCTTGTCTTCGGCCATCGCCTGGAATGCGGCCAGCGACATCGCCGTCGCCATCATCGAAACAATCATTTTTTTCATGTTCTTACCCTCTGAAGTTGAACCCAAACCCTGCTTATTCTTCTCCGCCGGTTCTTTTTTGTCGCACGATCTTCATCCGAAAAGTCTGCAACTTTTTGCTTCGCTGACCTTCGGTTCGGGATCATGCTCTAGCCTCCCCGGACAGACGGATGCCAGAACGTGGCTGCCCGTTCGATGAGCGCGACCACGCCATAGAAAACCGAACCCGCGAGCGCTGCAACCGCGATTTCGGCCCAGACCATGTCGACATTCATCCTGCCGACCTCGGTCGATATCCTGAAGCCCATGCCCACCACCGGCGTGCCGAAGAATTCCGCGACTATGGCGCCGATCAGCGCCAGCGTGGAATTGATCTTCAAGGCATTGAAGATGAAGGGACCGGCCGCCGGCAACCTGAGCTTCGCCAGCGTCTGCCAGTAGTTCGAGGCGTAGGTGCGCATCAGGTCGCGCTCCATATGCCCCGAGGCAGCCAAGCCTGCCACCGTGTTCACCAGCATCGGGAAAAAGGTCATGATGACGACAACGGCCGCCTTCGAGTGCCAGTCGAAACCGAACCACATCACCATGATCGGCGCCACGCCGATGATCGGCAGCGCCGAGACCATGTTGCCGATCGGGATCAGCCCGCGCCGCAGGAAAACGAAACGATCGGCGAGGATGGCAGCGATAAAGCCGCTGGCGCAGCCCAGCACATAACCGATCAACACCGAGTGGAAGATGGTCTGGTTCACATCAGCCCACAGCACCGGCAACGAATTGACGATGCGCACGCCGACGGAACTTGGCGGCGGCAACAGGATGAACGGAATGCCGGCGCCACGCGTGACCGCTTCCCACCAGACCAGGATCCAGACGCCAAACAATGCCGGGACGGCCAGCTTCAACGCGGTCGCTAGCCCACGACTGGACGGCTTCATCGATGACAGCACTGCCACGCAGCGCCAGCCGAGCAGCCAGGCTGCAGCCAGCAACAGATAATACGGCGCACGTGCCGTACCCTCGAAACCGGCAATGCCGTGCAGCAGCAGCAATGCGACCGTGGTCGAGCCTGCAAACAGGATCAGCGCTTCCAGCGCCGGGACAAGCACAAACATGGACAGCACCGCCGCGACGATGGCGATGCCGTACATCAGGCCTTTGGTGCCCATGTAGGGGTACTCGATCGTGGCGGTCGGCTGCGTCCCCGCGGCCACTTCCGGCACGCTCATGGCGCCCCATATTGCCGCCACGAGGCAAAGCACAATTGCAAGCACGGCCTGCCAGGATGGCTTCAGGGCCTTCATGCCGGCCTCCCGCCCATGGCGCGATCGACAAGACGGCCAGCCAGCCCCACCAACGCGACCAGAAGTGCGGCCACCACCGAGCCCGCCACCAGCGCCGACCAGATGTCTATCGTCTGGCTGTAATAGGCGCCAGCGAGCAGCTTGGCGCCGATGCCGGCAACGGCGCCTGTCGGCAACTCACCAACGATGGCACCGACGAGGCTCGCCGCCACCGCCACCTTCATCGAGGCGAACAGGAATGGCACCGACGCCGGCACGCGCAGCTTCCAGAAGGTTTGCGAGCGACTCGCGTTGTAGGTGTGCATGAGGTCGAGATGCATGAGCTCGGGCGAACGCAAGCCCTTCACCATGCCGACCGCTACTGGGAAGAACGAAAGATAGGTCGAGATCAGCGCCTTAGGGATCAGCCCGGTGATGCCGACGGCGGCGAGGACCACGATCACCATCGGCGCGATCGCCAAAATCGGGATGGTCTGCGAGGCGATGATCCACGGCATCAGGCTGCGGTCGAGCGTCGTGACATGCACGATGCCGACCGCAATCACGATGCCCAGCACCGTGCCGAAGGCAAAACCGAGCAGTGTCGAGGAGAGCGTCACCCAGGCATGGTAGACGAGGCTGCGATTGCTGGTGATCTTCCGCGTGAAGGTGTTCTCGAAGAAGTTCTGCGCCACTTGGTGCGGCGCCGGCAACGTCGGCTTGGGCTGGGCCAGCGTCTTGCCGATGAACTCCATCGTGCCTGGTGTGGCGTTGTTGCGGCTGTCCATGTCGCGCTGAAACGGTGCGTTCATCGCCACCGCGCCAACATACCAGATGGCCACGATGATCAAGAGGATCGTGGTAACCGGAATGATCTTGGAACGAAGAGTGTCCATTTCCGGTCAATCCTCGTAGGAATGGCCGGCACGCAACCCATCCCGGACCCGCGCCGCGATAGCCAGGAATTCCGGCGTCTCGCGAATATCCAGCGGGCGCTCGCGCGGCAGTGTCGACTCGATCACGTCGGTAACGCGGCCGGGCCGTGGCGACATCACCACGATGCGGGTCGAGAGATAGACGGCCTCCGGAATGGAATGGGTGACAAAACAGATCGTCTTGTCGGTAGCGGCCCACAATTGTAGCAGTTGTTCGTTGAGATGATCGCGCACGATCTCGTCCAGCGCACCGAACGGCTCGTCCATCAAGAGAAGATCTGCTTCGAAGGCCAGAGCGCGGGCAATCGAAGCGCGCTGCTGCATGCCGCCCGACAGCTGCCACGGATACTTCTTCTCAAAGCCGGCCAGATTGACCAGCTCCATCGTGCGTTTGATGCGTGCGGCCTGTTCGGCTTTGGGCAGGCCGATGATTTCCAGCGGAAGCGCGACGTTGCGTTCGATGGTGCGCCACGGAAACAGCGCTGCTGCCTGGAACACATAACCATAAGCCCGCTTCTCGCGAGCCTGCTCAGGGGTCATGCCGTTAATGGTGATCGAACCGGAGGTCGGCTTTTCCAGATCGGCGATGACGCGCAGGAAGGTCGTCTTGCCACAGCCCGAAGGCCCGATGAAAGAAACGAATTCACCCTTGCCGATGGTTAGATCGACATTGGAAAGCGCCTGAACCGGTCCATCATTGGTCTGGAAGGTAAGGCCGAGTTTGCTTGCCGCGACGACGGCTGGCTTTACGGCGGTCATTTGCACTGCGACACTTCCCCCATGACGAAGCCATTATCATCGGTCACGATGAGCTTCTTTTTGTTTTTCGGGCTTGGCTTGAGAATGAAATCCGCCGGCGCCTTGCCCTCTTCGCCTTCGGCCTCGCATTCGGTCTTCAGAAGCAGGGAGCCATCACTATTCGCTTTGGTCTCCTTGATGGTGCAGGCGCTGGCCGCCGTCACCAGATCAGTCTTGGTAACGAGCAGCATATCCTCAGCATAGACTTGCTGTCCGTTCCTGTTGATGCAGCCCGATTTGTTGCCATAGGGCTTCGCAAGATCGATGCCGGCTGCGAGAGCCGGCGCCGCCACGAACACCGCTACTGCGACAGGTAAAAGCCGTCGCAAACTCACACTCCCGTCGCCGGAATGCCGGTGCGCTCCACCTTGCGTGGCGATGTGATCTCCTTCCAGGTCGAGAGCGCACGGTTGACGGCCCCATTAGGCTCGCGCGCCACGAACTCGCCGTGCCCGGTCTTGGTTTTCACCTCGGCTTCCTGGATGGTGAGTTCACCGCGCGAGAAGACAAAGCGCGGCAGGCCGGTCACCTCATAGCCTTCGAAGACATTGTAGTCGATCACCGACTGCTGGCTCTTGGACGAGATTGTCTTCTTGCGCTTCGGATCCCACACCACGATGTCGGCATCCGCACCTTCGACGATCGCCCCCTTCTTCGGATACATGTTGAGGATCTTGGCGATGTTGGTGGACGTGACCGCCACGAATTCGTTCATGGTCAACCGGCCGGTGTTGACGCCTGCCGTCCACAGCACCGGCATACGGTCTTCCAGGCCGCCGGTTCCGTTCGGGATCTTGGTGAAGTCGCCGACGCCGAAGCGCTTCTGCTTGCTGGTGAAGGCGCAATGGTCGGTGGCCACCACCTGCAGCGAGCCCGCCTGCAGGCCGGCCCACAATGAATCCTGATGCAGCTTGTTGCGGAAGGGCGGGCTCATCACGCGCCGCGCGGCATGATCCCAATCTTTGTTGAAATATTCGGTCTCGTCGAGCACGAGGTGCTGGATCAGCGGCTCGCCATAGACGCGCATGCCTTTCTGGCGGGCGCGCCGGATCGCTTCATGCGCCTGCTCGCAGGATGTGTGCACGACATAAAGCGGCACGCCGGCCATGTCGGCAATCATGATGGCACGATTGGTGGCCTCGCCCTCCACTTCCGGGGGGCGTGAATAGGCATGCGCCTCGGGTCCATTGTTACCGGCAGCGAGCAATTTCTGCGAAAGCGCGGCAACCACATCGCCGTTCTCGGCATGCACCAGCGGCAGCGCTCCCAGTTCGGCGCAGCGTTGGAACGACGCATACATCTCGTCGTCGTCGACCATCAAGGCGCCCTTGTAGGCCATGAAGTGTTTGAACGAGGTAATGCCCTTGTCGACGACGGTCTTCATCTCGTTGAAGACCTGCTCGCCCCACCAGGTAATGGCCATGTGGAAGGAGAAGTCGCAGGCGGCCTTGGAGGTCTTGTTGTCCCACATCTGCAGTGCTTCGAGCAGCGACTGCTGTGGCGACGGCAGGCAGAAATCCACCACCATGGTGGTGCCGCCCGACAGAGCAGCCCGCGTGCCGCTCTCGAAATCGTCGGCCGAATAAGTGCCCATGAAGGGCATCTCAAGATGGGTATGCGGGTCGATGCCGCCCGGCATGACAAAACAGCCGGTGGCGTCGAACTCATGGTCGCCATGCAGATTCTGGCCGATCGCGACGATCTTGCCGTGCTGGATCAGCACATCGGCTTTCCACGTCCGGTCGGCCGTGACGACGGTGCCGTTCCTGATCACTCTGGTCATTTTGCAGTTCCCTCGTTTCGTTCGCGCTTCTTGTGAGCTGCGTTCGGTATGTGATTCAGATCAGGCGACTTTGGACAATAAGTGCATCGATTTTGGCCGGAGATCGATGGCTTGTCCTCCAAAGTCGCCTTATTCGACGATCTCCGCAGTCTCCGCCACCGCATGGAACAGCACGTCGCAACCGGCGGCGGCCCATTCCTTCGAGATGTCCTCGGCTTCGTTGTGCGAAAGCCCGTCGACGCAGGGACACATCACCATCGTGGAGGGCGCCACCCTCGCCGTCCAGCAGGCATCGTGGCCGGCGCCGGAAATGATGTTCATGTGCGAATAGCCGAGCTTCTCCGCCGCCGCGCGCACACGGGCAACCAGCGTCGGATCGAAGGTGACGGGATCGAAATGGCCGACCGCTTCGACGGAGCAGCCGACGCCCAGTTCCTTGGCAATCCTGGGCGCCTCGGCCTCGACCGCAGCGCGCATCCGGTCGAGCTTGGCCTGCTCCGGCGACCGGATATCGACGGTAAAGACCACGGTTCCGGGCAGCACGTTGCGTGAATTGGGCGAGAACTTGACCTGGCCGACGCCGCCGACGGCGCCAGGCTGGTTGTCCATCGCCACCTTCTGAACCATCTCGAAGATACGCGCCATGGCGAGACCGGCATTGACGCGCATATTCATTGGCGTCGAGCCGGTATGCGCTTCCTTGCCGGTCAGCGTGAACTCGAGCCACCACAGGCCCTGGCCGTGCGTGACGACACCGATCTGCTTGTTTTCGGCTTCGAGGATCGGCCCCTGCTCGATGTGGTATTCGAAATAGGCGTGCATCTTGCGCGCCCCGACCTCTTCGTCGCCGACCCAACCTATGCGCTTCAGCTCGTCGCCGAAGATCTTGCCGTCTGGATCCGTGCGCAGATAGGCATAGTCCAGCGTATGCACGCCAGCGAAGACACCGGATGCCAGCATGGCGGGCGCGAAACGCGCACCCTCCTCGTTCGTCCAGTTGGTGACGACGATCGGATGTTTGGTCTTGATGCCGAGGTCGTTCAGCGTACGGATGACTTCGAGCCCGCCAAGCACGCCAAGCACGCCGTCATATTTGCCACCGGTAGGCTGCGTGTCGAGATGGGAGCCGACATAGACCGGCAGCGCATCGGGATCGGTGCCTTCGCGGCGGGCGAACATGGTGCCCATCTTGTCGATGCCGGTTTTGAGACCGGCCGCATCGCACCAGCGCTTGAAAAGATGCCGCCCTTCCCCGTCCGCGTCGGTCAGTGTCTGGCGATTGTTGCCGCCGGCGATGCCGGGGCCGATCTTCGCCATCTCCATCAATGAATCCCATAGGCGATCGGGATTGATGCGCAGATTCTCGCCGGGTGCGGCCATTATGGTCCTCTCATTGTCTCAGCGTTGCAGCCGGCGGTTCCCGACGCCGGCTGCAACGTTTGGCTTTCGCCTTAGAACGCCGCGCGTCCTTTCGGACGCGCAAAAGGACGCTCTAACACTCTAAATCTACGCGTCGGCCGGAAAAATCGGTTACGATTTTCCGGCCGACGCGCTAGTCAATAGCCCTCAAAACCTCACGCACATGGTCGATCAGCTCATTGATCTGGCCCTTGGTGATGATGAGCGGCGGCGACAGCGCGATGATATCGCCAGTGGTACGGATGAGTGCGCCGCGTTCGAAGGCTTTTACGAAGGCCGAGAAGGCGCGCTTGGTCGGCTGACCGGCAATCGGTGCGAGTTCAATGGCACCGATCAGGCCGATGTTGCGGATGTCGATGACATTCGGTTCGCCCTTGAGCGAATGCAACGCATCCTCCCAATAAGGCGCAAGTTCCTCGCCACGGGTCAGAAGGCCTTCTTCCTTGTAGGTGTCCAGCGTACCGAGTGCCGCAGCGCAGGCGATCGGATTGCCCGAATAGGTATAGCCGTGGAAGAACTCGATCATGTGGTCCGGGCCGGTCATGAACGTGTCGTGGATTTCCTTGGTCACGAACACCGCGCCCATGGGGACAACGCCGTTGGACACGCCCTTGGCAGTGGTGATGATATCGGGCGTCACGCCAAAATAGTCGGCGGCGAACGGCGCGCCGAGGCGACCGAAACCGGTGATGACTTCATCGAAGATCAACAGGATGCCGTGCTTGGTGCAGATCTCGCGCAGGCGCTGCAGATAGCCCTTCGGCGGCAGGATGACGCCGGTGGAGCCGGCGACCGGTTCGACGATGACGGCAGCGATGGTCGAAGCATCATGCAGCGTGACGATGCGTTCCAGCTCGTCAGCAAGCTCCGCGCCATGTTCCGGCACGCCCTTGGTGAAGGCGTTCTTTTCCGGCAGATGGGTATGCGGCATGTGGTCGACGCCGGTGAGCAGCGTGCCGAACATCTTGCGATTGCTGACGATGCCGCCAACCGAGATGCCGCCGAAATTGACGCCATGATAACCACGCTCGCGGCCGATCAGACGGAAGCGCGAGCCGTTGCCCTTGGCGCGATGATAAGCGATCGCCATCTTGAGCGCGGTGTCGACCGATTCCGAACCCGAATTGGTGAAGAAGACATGGTCCATGCCCTTGGGCGCGATATCGACCAGCCGGTTTGCCAGTTCGAACACGATCGGGTGGCCCATCTGGAAGGCAGGGGCGTAGTCGAGCTCCGCAGCCTGGTGCTGAATCGCTTCGGTGATCTTCGGGCGGCAGTGGCCGGCATTGACGCACCACAGGCCGGCGGTGCCATCGAGGATCTTGCGGCCGTCGGAGGCCGTGTAGTGCATGTCCTTGGCGGCAACCAGCATACGAGGCGCCTGCTTGAACTGCCGGTTCGCCGTAAACGGCATCCAGAATGCACTGAGATCGTTCGGCGTTACCTTGAGCCGATTGGACATGACCAAGCTTTCCTTTCACTGCTTCGTTTCGGTGCGGCCAACGCTTGGTCTTCGGCGCGTTTTCATGCTACGCAAATTTTTGACCGGATGGACAAACGTTAGCACCGCCATGGAGACGGTCAAGGGATTACTAGCGGAAATGCCGCATTCGAAGCGCGCTCCACAGCTCAGCAAAAACTGGTCCAGACGATTGGTCCAGTTTGCCTTCAACACCTTGTCTTGCAAAGGGCTTCTCACGACATGAACGCCCCTGCACCGCGCCGTACCCGCATCCAGCAGGAAAAGCGCGAGCTGATCCTGGAAGCAGCACTTGAGGTCTTTTCCACCCACGGCTTCCGCGGCGCGACGATCGACCAGATCGCCGAGGCAGCCGGCATGTCGAAGCCGAACCTGCTCTACTATTTCCGCCGCAAGGAGGAAATCCACGAGACGCTGATCCAGCGCCTGCTGGATACCTGGCTTGGGCCGCTGCGAGAACTCGACGATGTCGGCGATCCGCTGACGGAACTGCGCAGCTACATCCGCCGCAAGCTGGAGATGGCGCGCGACTATCCGCGCGAGAGCCGGCTGTTCGCCAACGAAATCCTGCAAGGAGCGCCGCGCATCATGCCTTTGCTGGAGGGTGAGCTCAAAAGCCTCGTCGAAGAGAAAGTTGCCATCATCAAGGGCTGGATGCGCGCCGGCAAGATCGTTCGCACGGACCCCAGGCACCTGATTTTCTCGATCTGGGCCACCACGCAGCACTATGCCGATTTCGACGTGCAGGTGCGCGCCGTGCTCGGACCCGACCTTGGCGGTGATGGCCGCTTCGAGGATGCTGCGCGCTTTCTGGAGCAGCTTTTCCTCGACGGGCTGAAGCCGAAGACCGACGCGAACTGACAGCTGCCATCCATGTGCAACCCATCACTCTTGCGAAGTCGAAACTTGCCTGTCCGGCGTTGACCTGGCCAGCAATCGTGCGAAGTAATGCACGCGGGGGCATGGAGGACATTGCATGGAACACGCTGCCACCGCCGGCGATGCCCAACTGATCATTGCCGCACTGGCCGGCATCGTCGCCATCGTGCTCCTGATAAGTTGGCTGAAGCTCCATCCCTTCCTGTCGTTGTCCATTGGCGCGCTCGGCGTCGGCCTCGCTGCCAATCTTGGCGCGGCCGCCTCCGTCGCTTCATTCACCAAGGGCTTCGGTACGACCATGGCCGGTGTCGGCCTCCTGATGGGACTGGGCGCCATGTTCGGCAAGCTGCTGGCTGATTCCGGCGGCGCCGACCGCATCGTCGACACGCTGGTGGGGCGATCCAGGCCCGAAATGCTGCCCTGGACCATGGGATTGGTCGGCGCCATCATCGGTCTGCCGATGTTCTTCGAGATCGGCCTTGTACTTCTGATGCCTGTGATCCTCCTGGTCAGCCAACGGTCCGGCCAGTCCATCGTCAAGATCGCCATCCCGACGCTTGCCGGCCTTTCCGCCATGCACGGCTTGGTGCCACCACACCCTGGCCCGCTCGTCGCCGTCAGCACGCTTGGTGCGAACCTTGGCCTCACACTCGGTCTCGGTGTGCTCATAGCCATCCCCACCGTGATCATCAGCGGCCCTCTTTTTGCCACCATCGCCGATCGCTGGGTGAATGTCCCGACGCCTGAACTGTTCGGACAGGCAGGCGACAGCCGGCATGACGCCGCTACGCAACCGAGCTTTGCCACGGCAGTCACCGCGATCCTGCTCCCGGTCGTCGTCATGCTCGCCCGCGCGATCTCGGAAGTCATAGCACCCGGCTCGAAGGCGCTGCTTCCATCTGCCTTGCATGTTCTGGGCGAGCCAT
This sequence comes from Mesorhizobium loti, assembly GCF_002858745.1. Taxonomy (GTDB): domain Bacteria; phylum Pseudomonadota; class Alphaproteobacteria; order Rhizobiales; family Rhizobiaceae; genus Mesorhizobium; species Mesorhizobium loti_F. The sequence continues at coordinate 70,851 of NZ_PJRO01000008.1, forward strand.
TGATCGCGCTGGGCATTGCCGTGATTGCCGGCGCCTTGATGTTCAGGATGCCCAAGGCCGCCGTAGCTCACAGTCTCGAAAGCTCGCTTGGCCCGATCGCCGGCATTCTTCTCGTGGTTGGCGCCGGCGGTGGCTTCAAGCAGGTGCTGGTCGACACCGGCATCGGCGCGGTCATCGCCAATGGCATCACCGGCAGTGGCCTGCCGGTGATGTTCCTGGCCTGGTTCGTCGCGGTGCTTGTGCGCGTCGCCACCGGCTCGGCAACCGTGGCGACCGTGACGGCGGCCGGCATCCTGGCACCCGTCGCGGCCGGCCTGCCGCCCGCTCAAGGCGCGCTCATGGTTCTTGCCATCGGCTCCGGTTCGCTGTTCCTCTCGCACCTCAACGACGCTGGCTTCTGGCTGGTCAAAGGCTATCTCAACATGGACATCGGCCAGACGCTGAAGACTTGGACGATGATGGAATGCATCATTTCCGTCTGCGGCCTGATCGGCGTCCTGATCCTCGGAGCGTTCCTGTGAGGCCACTTGTCGTCATTGTGATGGGCGTGTCCGGCTGCGGCAAATCGACGATCGCTGGCCTGGTGGCAGAGCGGCTGGGCTGGGATCTGCTCGAAGGAGACGAGTTGCACCCGAAGGCCAATGTCGAGAAGATGAGCCACGGCATCCCGCTCGACGACAACGACCGCCGGCCCTGGTTGGAAGCGATATCGCGTTGGATCGACGGGCGTATCCAGTCCGGGTGTCCTGCGCTCGTCACCTGCTCGTCGCTAAAGCGATCCTATCGCGACATCCTGCGCGGCGAGAGCCAAAAAGGTGTCGTCGCATTTGCCCATCTTTCCGGCTCGCGTGAACTGCTCATGGAACGCATGAAGGCCCGCAAGGGGCATTTCATGCCGCCAAGCCTGCTCGATTCCCAGCTCGCGACATTGGAGCCCCTGCAACCGGACGAGGCCGGCATCGTCATCGACATTGGCGAGATCCCGACCGAAGAAGCGGACCAGGTTATCGACCGCCTGCATCTTGTCTGAGAAAGTGCACCTGTCACCTTGAACGCAATCTGCACGCATGCAGAATTAGCGATCGTGCATAGGGGAAAAATGATGCGCCTGACACTGCTTGCCGCCAGCCTGGCCATTGCCTCTTCCTGGCCGGCTCATGCCGCCGACACGACGGTTCCGATTGCCGCACAGGGCGTATGGGCCGAAGCCGGTAAATGCAGCGGCAGCACCGTCACCTTCACTGCGGGCACGCTGCAATACAAAGGGCAGAAAGCCCAGGCCGTCATCTTCGCACCAAAGGAGAGCCCGCGCGGTTACGGCGCGATCCACTACAGGCAGGAAGGCAATGTCGATAATTTCGAGTATGCCGACGACAAGGACCAGATGCTCTACAATCCGGAAGGTTTCGGCATGGGCAAATCGGTTCTCTACAAGCGCTGTGCCGGCGCATTTGCGTCATCTGCCTCCGGCGCGAAGACAGCGGCCGCGCCGGCCGAAAACCGTTGCGGCTGGCTGGTCAACCCGACACCCGGCAACTGGTGGCTGGTCGACAAGGACGCAACCTGGGTATTCGCCACGCAAGGCGAGGCCGAAGGTGCCGGAGCCGCCGGCATGGACAAGCTGCCGGACTTCGATCCGACCCAATATGTCAATTCCAATGGCAACTATGGCTATGGCTGCGCCTGCGTGAAGCTCGTCATCGACCCTGCGACCAAGGTGGTAAAGAGCATAATTGGTGGCAAGACCCTGCCGCTCACCACCTGCAGGAAAGACAAGAGCCTGCCGTCCGAGAGTAAGCTGTAAGCATCGGCCACAATTTCTTTATTGCGCCGCAGCGCCCAAGCCTTCGCCCGTCGCGTCGTCTAGGCCGCGTCGGCCATCACCAGCAGAAGGCCACCCGCCAGCGTGATGTTGACCAGTGTGAAATAGAGGTGCGGGTCACGCTCCCGACCCTGGAACAGAAACAGATTGTGATAGAGCGCGGTCGCCAGCGCTAGGAAAACGATCAGCGCGAACGCTGCCGGAACGACCCAGACGCCCAGGATGAGCAACAATCCGCCGAGCAACTGAACCGCAAAGCCGGCAGCCATGACGGGCGCCGGCAACAACCATCCGTAGTTGGTGGTGCCGGATTTGCGTTCACCAAAACGGGCGATGTTGCGGATGCCCGCGATCAGGAAGAACGCGCCGAAAATGCAGCGTCCAATTAGCATCAAGGTTTCCATGCCATCCATCCCCCGGCATTCGAAGCTGCACTATGTGGCGCCTGAACCTTGAAGCGTTCTCTCGACGAGTGGTCAAGCCTGCAGCGAATGCGCGATCAACGTCAGGATGGCGCCGGCCAGCGCGACATTGCCGACGAAGCCGTTGATTTTCGCGACGCGGTCTGGCCCCGGCTGGTAATTCCAGAAATTGTGGAACATCGGCGTCGCCGCGATCAGGAACAGAAGCAGCAGAGCTGCTGAAGCTGCGGTGCAGACACCCGCGATCAGCAGAACACCAGCGATTGCTTGCACCACAATGCCAAGCCAAAGCACAGCTGGGGCCTGTGGCACGCCGCGCGCGCTCATGAGCTGTGCCACGAATGCCCGGTTCTGGATGTTGCGCAGGCCCGCGAAGATGAAGGCACCACCCAGCAAAAGACGGCCAAAAAACAGAATCTCTTTATGAAAGTCGGCAAGCATCATCTTGATCCCCAAAAGGAAAAACAGGGCGCAGCCAGCAGCGCCCTGCTCACTCTGCAATTTTAAGATCACGCGGCCTTGGCGGTCGGCACTGGATGAACGGCGTGGAAGGTCACGCACAGACGGTTCCAGACGTTGATCATGGAAACAGCGACAGTGAGCTTCACCAACTCGTCCTTGGAGAAATGGTTGAGCGCCTCCTGGTAGAGCGCATCCGGCACACCGGCATCAGCAATCCTCGTCACCGTCTCCACCCATTTGAACGCCATGCGCTCGCGCTCGGTATAAAGCGGCGATTCTTTCCAGGCCGAAACCAGGAAGACACGCTGTTCGCTCTCACCGTCCTCGCGTGCCTCGCGGCTGTGCATGTCGACACAATAGGAGCAGCCGTTGATCTGCGAAGCGCGGAGATTGATGAGGTGCAACAGCCCCTTTTCAAGACCACATTCTTTTATCGCGTTGGTGAGGCTGGTGGCATACTTCATCAACTGTGGTGCTTCGGCGTAGAAATTCAATCTGGGTTGCATGATCAATCCTTTCAGGGGGTTGCGAGGTTAAGCTTTGGAAGCAGATTTCTGCGGCCGTGCATGTTGGGCGGCGAAGAAGCAGCTGGCCTGAACGACGCGCGGATCGGCATCGGCCATGAATTCAGTGAGGATGTCCGAGAGTTTTTCCGCTGCGAGTGCTGTACGGTAGGCACGCTCGGCGCGGAGCATGGCGGCGTTGATGCCGCAAGGCTGCACATAGGCGGAGGCATCGATCTTGGCAGGGCTATTGCGGCGGATCTCGCCGCAACGAAATGCCGGTCGCTGGCCTTCGACCGCCAGCACGATGTCGAGCAGCGAGATCTTCTCCGGCACACGAGCCAGCCGATATCCGCCAGTCGGACCTGGCACGGATTCCAGAATGCGGGCAGCCGTCAACGCTTGCAGATGTTTCAGCAAATAGCTTGGAGAAAGGCCAAACGCCTCGGCCAAGGCGGAACCAGGCATGGTCGCCCCACCCTCGAGCCCCGCCAGCATGGCAGCGGAATGGATCGCCGCTTCTACGCCTTCGCTCAGCTTCATGATCGCCCCCTCTCTAATCATAGATACTTTTTATCCTGGATAATTATCATCGTCAATAGCAATAAAAAAAGCGGCGCGTCGCCGCGCCGCCTTTCGCTGTTCCAGTTTGAAATCGAAACCTACTCGGCAGCCACTTTGGCCATCGGGTTGTTGGGGTGCGTCGTCCAGTTGGCATAGACCGGCTCCACCGTCTTGCCGGTACGCTGGTCAAGTGTGCCGGCAGCCAGCGGCACCATGGTGATGCAGCCGTCGACCGGGCAGACATTGACGCACAGGTTGCAGCCGACGCACTCGTCTTCCATCACCTCGAAGTGGCGTGCGCCATCGACCATGGCAGTGATCGCCTGGTGCGACGTGTCTTCGCAGGCGATGTGGCAACGGCCGCACTTGATGCAGGCGTCCTGGTCGATATGCGCCTTGGCGATATAGTTGAGGTTGAGATACTGCCAGTCGCTCACATTGGGTGTGGCGCGACCGATGATATCATCGAGCGACCGATGTCCCTTCTCGTCCATCCAGTTTTCCAGGCCGGCGATCATTTCCTGCACGATCTTGAAACCGTAGGTCATGGCCGCGGTGCAGACCTGCACGTTGCCAGCGCCCAGCGCCAGGAATTCGGCAGCGTCGCGCCACGTCGTGATACCGCCGATACCTGAGATCGGAAGGCCATGAGTTTCCGGATCGCGGGCGATCTCGGCCACCATGTTGAGTGCGATCGGCTTGACCGCCGGGCCGCAATAGCCGCCATGGCTGCCTTTGCCGTCAATTGAAGGCTCGGGCGAGAAATTGTCGAGATTGACCGAAGTGATCGAGTTGATGGTGTTGATCAGCGACACCGCATCCGTGCCACCGGCGTTGGCTGCACGCGCCGGCTTGCGGATGTCGGTGATGTTGGGCGTCAGCTTGGTGATGACCGGCATGCGCGTGTACTGCTTGCACCAGCGCACCACCATTTCGATATATTCCGGCACCTGGCCGACCGCCGCACCCATACCGCGCTCGCTCATGCCGTGTGGGCAGCCGAAATTGAGTTCGATGCCGTCCGCCTCGGTTTCCTCCACCAGGGGAAGGATCGCCTTCCAGCTCTCTTCCTCGCAGGGCACCATGATCGAGGCTATCAGCGCACGATCCGGCCAGTTCATCTTGACCTGCTTCATCTCGCGCAGGTTGGTCTGCAGGTCGCGGTCGGTGATCAGCTCGATATTGTTCAGGCCAAGCAGCCGGCGGTCAGCGCCCCAAATCGCGCCGTAACGCGGTCCGTTGACGTTGACCACCGGCGGGCCTTCCTCGCCCAACGTCTTCCACACCACGCCGCCCCAGCCCGCCTTGAAGGCACGCTCGACATTGTAGGCCTTGTCGGTCGGCGGCGCGGACGCCAGCCAGAACGGATTGGGGGATTTGATGCCGACAAAATTGTTGCGGATATCCGCCATGGCTTCTTACTCCGCGTTTCGGGAAAAGAATGTTGTGTTGCGATCGACCGCGCGGCGCGGATCGGCGCCAGCGTCGTGTGCATACTTGAGGAGCCCGGTCCAAAGCGCGTCGTCCGCGACAGCGGCAGCGCCGCCCCGACCGATCTTCGATTTCACCAGATCAAACAGCTGTCCCATCGTAGTGAGCTGCTCTGCCTCCACCTTTTCAAAGCTGATCGCGTAGGCCCTTTCGATGGCCTCGATCATCTCGATCTCGTCGCCATCCCCCCACAAACCCAAGGAATTTGCCTTGTGGGAGAACAGCCGGTTCATCGTCAGCCCATCAGCGTCCGATGGATGCTCTCGGCGGCATCGCGCCCTGCAGCAACGGCCGAGACGGTGAGGTCTTCGCGGCTGTCGACAACGCAGTCGCCGCCTGCCCAGACTTTGGCCAGCGAGGAACGGCCCTCGGCGTCGACCTTGATGCGGCCATTCTCCAGGGCGATCGCCTGACCGCTGCCATTCAGCGCGGCAGGCACGAAGGATTGGCCGATCGCCTTGAACACCTGATCGGCGGCAAGCCTCAGCGTTTCGCCGGTGCCGACAAGCTTCTCGCCGTTCATCGCGGTGTATTCGAGTTCGATGGCGATTGCCTTGCCACCGTCGGCAATGACCCTTTTCGGCTGCAGCCAATGGCGGATGGTCACGCCGTTGGCAGCAGCCAGATCCTGCTCGAACTCCGAGGCGTTCATGTCTTCCTTGCCGCGGCGGTAGCAGATCGTCACCTCTTCCGCGCCGAGCAGCTTCGACTGCACGGCGGCGTCCACCGCCGTCATGCCGCCGCCGATCACCACGACGCGACGCCCGACCGGCAGGCTGCCGAGGTCACTCGCCTGCCGCAGCTCGGCGATGAAATCGACCGCGTTGGCGACGCCGTCGGTATCCTCGCCTTCGGCCCGCAACGCATTGACCCCGCCCAGTCCCATGCCGAGGAACACGGCATCGTATGTCTTGGTCAGATCGGAAAGCTGATAGTCACGGCCCAGCGCCTTGCCGTTCTCGATCGTGATGCCGCCGATCGCGGTCACGTAGTCAACCTCGGCCTGGGCGAAATTGTCGACGCTCTTGTAGGCGGCGATGCCGTATTCGTTGAGCCCGCCCGATTTCGGCCTGGCTTCGAGCACGGTCACGTCATGGCCGTGGCGCGCGAGCCTGTGCGCGGCTGCGAGCCCGGCGGGCCCAGCGCCAACGACGGCGATTTTCTTGCCCGTCGATTTGGCGCGGCTGTAAAACTGTTTGCCCTCCTCCATCGCCACATCCGTGGCGTAGCGCTGGAGGCGGCCGATCTGCACCGGCTTGCCCTCGGCAGTTTCGCGAACGCACACTTCTTCGCACAGCGTCTCGGTCGGGCAGACGCGGGCACACATGCCGCCGAGGATATTCTGGTCGAAAATGGTCTTGGCCGAACCAAGCGCATTGCCTGTTGCGATCTGCCGGATGAACATCGGGATGTCGATGGACGTGGGACAGGCCTGCATGCAGGGCGCATCGTAACAGAAATAGCAACGGTCGGATTCGACCAGTGCCTCGTGATGATCGAGTGGCGGATGCAGGTCGGAAAAATTGTCCGCGTAGGCTTCGGACGATAGTCGCCCCCCGACTATGCCTTCCTTGAAATGACCTGTCGCCATTCCGGTTCCCCATTGTTGTGGTTTTGGAAAAGGCTAGCACGTTTTGTTTTTTTATCAATTGGTCAATTTTCGAGTTAAGCGGTTGAAAAGCCTTGAAAATAACATGACTTTTCTTGTCATGATTTACCCTGTTTCTTTACTGCACTGCAAAAATACCTTGGCTGCTGTCGGAATAGCGCCCACGTCTTCGTCTTATGATTGCAGGCAGCAAGATCGTGATCGGATTGCCGGCGCGAACAGCCGGCACGGCAAGGGAGAATGACATGACTAATTCCGCGAAATCCTTCTTCTGGTACGAACTGATGACCACCGACCTTGATGCCGCGGAGGCCTTCTATTCCGCCGTGCTCGGCTGGCGCACCGAACCGTTCGACAAGGCGCCTGGTTCGCCACGCTACATCGTCGTCAATGCGGGCGACCGCGGCGTCGGTGGCCTGATGGAACTGCCGGACGAAGCCGCCAAGATGGGCGTTCCGACAGCCTGGATGGGGTATTTCCCCACCAAGGATATCGATGCGTCGGTCGATGCATTGAAGACAGCCGGTGGCACCGTCCATCGCCCTGTTGACGACATTCCTGGCGTTGGCCGTTTCGCCGTGGTCGCCGACCCGCAAGGTGCCGCTTTCATGTTCCTCGAACCGAACGGGCCCGACCAGCCGCCGGTTCCGCGAGGAACACCCGGTCACGTCGGCTGGCATGAACTTTACACATCCGATTGGCAGCAGGCCTTCGATTTCTATTCGGGCCAATTCGGCTGGGCAAAAGGTGATCCCTTCGACATGGGGCCAATGGGCATCTATCAACCCTTTGCTGTCAACGGCGGTCTCGTCGGTGGCATCATGAACAAGCCGGAACAGGTCCCGGTTCCGGTTTGGCTGTTCTACTTCAATGTCACTGCCATCGATGCTGCAGCCAAGCGCGTCACTGACAACGGCGGCAAAGTCGTCATGGGACCGATGGAAGTACCCAACGGCCAGTGGATCGTGCAATGCACCGACCCGCAAGGAGCCTATTTCGCGCTTATCTCGGAAAAACGCTGAGTGTTCCAAAAAGGTCGGAGGTGGCGGCTGAATGCCTTCTCCTCCGATCAGGCCCTACCCGCGCAGTCTTTCCTGATTGCCATCGAACAGCGGTACCGGCTGCATGCGGGCAGCGTGGCGGCGTCCGAGATACTCGATCTCGAAGCCGTCACTTTCGTCCGCGATCTCTTTCGGCACGTAGCCCATCGCCACGGACACACCGGAATAGTGGGCGTAGCCGCCGGAAGTCACCCATCCACACACGGTACCACCATGCCAGATCGGCTCGTCGCCGATCACGTCGGCGTCCACCGCATCAATCACGAAACTGCGCAGCCTCAGTTTGCCGCCAGACGCGCGCTCGGCCAGAGCCGCTTTCTTGCCGATGAAATCCGCATGCTTCGAATAGGCGACGAAACGATCAAGCCCGGCTTCCAGCGCCCCGTAGATCGGCCGGTATTCGCGTGCCCACGAGCCGTAGTTCTTTTCCAGCCGCAGCGCATTGAGCGCCCGCGAACCGAACAAGCCGATCTCGAACGCCTGGCCAGCCATCATCAGCGTCTCGAAGACATGGCGCTGATGTTCCGGCGTCATCCAGATTTCGTAGCCGAGATCGCCGGTATAGCTGACACGACCGACAAGACAGGGCGCCATGCCGATATCGAGCCGCCTGATATCCATGAATTTAAGGGCTTCGGCCGACACATCGGCATGGGTAACCTTGGTCAAGACATCCCGCGCATGCGGCCCGGCGATCGCGAGGCCGACACGGCTCAATCCAAGAGCCTCGATTGTCACCGAACCGTCGGCGGGCAAATGCCGCTCGAACCAGCGCATGTGATATTGCTCGGCCACCCCCGAGCCGGCGATGAACCATTCCGCTTGACCGCCCCGATCCAGGCCGAGATTGGCCAGCGAAAAATCGCCGATCAGCTTGCCGTCCTCCTTCAGCATCGGTGCAAGGGTCATGCGCCCCGGTGACGGCAATTTACAGGCGAGTAGCCCGTCGAGCCATCTTTCTGCTCCTGCCCCCTTCACCCGGTATTTGGCAAAGGAGGAAATCTCACACAGGCCGACGCGTTCGCGCGCGGTCTTCACCTCGGCAGCGACATGCTCGAAGTCTGTCGAACGTCGCCACGAGAACTCGTCGCGCACGCCCTCCGGCGCATACCAGAGCGGCACCTCCAGCCCGAAGGCAACGCCGAACTGAGCGCCACGTGCCGCGAGCTGATCGTAGACTGGTGTCACCTTCAGTCGACGCCCCGCCAGCAACTCCTCATTGGGAAAGCGGATGGAGAAACGGCGCGAATAATTCTCGCGAACCTTGGCGTTGGTATAGGCCATCGAAGCCCAGTCGCCGTAACGAGCAACATCCATGGCGAAGATGTCTGCGCCGGGATCCCCGTGCATCATCCAGTTCGACAATGCAAGGCCAACACCGCCGCCCTGGCTGAAACCAGCCATGACACCACAGGCGACCCAAAAGCCCGGCAGCCCGCGCACTGGGCCGACAAGCGGATTGCCGTCCGGCGCGAAGGTGAAAGGGCCGTTGATGATCTGCTTGATGCCGGTGTGCTGGAAGGCTGGGAAGTGCCTAAACCCGACTTCGAGCGACGGCGCGATACGATCGATGTCGGGCTCCAGTAGTTCATGGCCGAAATTCCACGGTGTTGCCTGTTCCGACCACGGCTTGCCGGCCTTCTCGTAGGTCCCCATCAGCATGCCGCCACGCTCCTGGCGCAAATACAGTTCGCCGTCGAAGTCGACCGCATGCATGATCTCGGCCCCGGTCTTTTTGTTCCAGGCTGCGACCTCGGGCATGTCCTCGGTGATGAGATACATGTGCTCCATGGCGAGCACGGGCAGTTCCAGCCCGACCATCCGGCCAACTTCTCGCGCCCAAAGGCCGCCGGCATTGACGACATGCTCAGTCACCACCTCGCCCTTGTTGGTGATGACGCGCCACATACCGTCCGGCCGGCGCACGATATCTTCGACCTTGGTGAAGCGCTCGATCTCGGCACCCAGCTTGCGCGCCGCCTTGGCATAGGCATGGGTAACGCCGGAAGGATCCAGATGACCATCTTCCTTGTTGTGGATGGCGCCGACGAACTGGCCGGGATCGACCAGCGGCATCAGTTCCGCCGCTTCCCGGGGCGAAATCTCCTCAAGTTCGATGCCGAGATAGCGTCCCTTGGCCACCATGTTGCGCAGCCAGTCCATGCGTGCCTCGGTCGCGGCAAGGAAAACGCCGCCTGTCAGATGCACGCCGGTCGCCTGCCCGGACAGTTCCTCGATCTCCTTGTAGAGGCCGATCGTGTATTTCTGCAGCTTGGCAACATTCGGATCGCCATTGATCGTATGCATGCCACCGGCTGCATGCCAGGTGGAGCCGGATGTGAGCTCGTCGCGTTCGAGAAGCACGATATCGGTCCAGCCGGCACGGGCGAGATGAAACAGCACCGAGCAGCCGACAACACCGCCCCCGATGACCACGACCCTTGCATGCGACTTCATTGTTCTTCCCGATAATTCAACAGGTTGGATGGGTTTCGAGATTCTGGATGGGAGGCCGTTGAATCAGTTTCGCAAGTCGGCGCGGAGAGATCACGGCTCCCCCGCGCCGATTTCTTCCTTGCGTTTCGCTACATAGGCATCCAGCGCTTCGCGCCGGGCGGCATCCATCGGCGGCTGCACATATTCCGTCAGCGCCTTTTTCCAGAGCCTCGTTGCACGTTGCGTCGCATTGAGCGCGCCCGCTTCCGTCCAGGCCTCGTAGTTCTGCCAGTTGGACAGCAGCGGCTGATAGAAGGCCGTGGCATAGCGTTCGAGCGTGTGCGGCTCGCCGAAGAAATGTCCACCGGTCGGCACGCCCGCCAACGCATCCAGCGCCAATTCGCCATCGTCGACAGCGATAGGGCGCAGGACTTCCATCATGTGCTGGATCATCTCGATATCGATGATGAACTTCTCGTAGGAAGCGGTCAGCCCACCCTCCTGCCAGCCGGCGGCATGGTAGACGAGATTGCCGTGGCCGAGCACGGCACCCCACAATGCCATCAGCGTTTCATAGGTGCCCTGTGCGTCGGCGGCGTTGGAGGCCGAGCCCGGCGTGGTGCGGTAGGGCAGATTGTATCGCCGCGCCAACTGCCCCGAGGCGATGTTGGCCTTGGTGTTTTCCGGCGTGCCGAAGGCCGGCGCACCCGAGCGCATGTCGACATTGGAGGTGAAGGCGCCGTACACGACCGGACAGCCCGGGCGCACAAGTTGTGCGAGAACAATCCCGAACAGGGCCTCGGCATTCTGCTGTGCCAGTGCTCCGGCCAGCGTCACCGGGCTCATCGCGCCCATCAGGGTGAATGGGGTCACGCAGACGGATTGGCCGAACTCGGCCATGGTCATCAATCCGTCCGCCATCATCTCGTCGAAGCGCCGCGGTGAGTTGACTGAAATGACAGTGCCAACGCCGGGATCATCGGCGATCTCGTCGAGCGAAAGTCCGCGCGAAATCGCCGCCATCGAGATGCCGTCCAGAGCCCTGCCCCCACCGATGGCCGAGACATGGAACGGCTTGTCGGTCAGTGTCAGATTGGCGAGATAAGTATCGAGATGGCGCGTGTTCGCCGGCAATTCGATCGGCGCGCAAACCTGATTGCCCAGCATGTGAATGCAGTTGAAGTGCTGCGCGAGGCTGACCAGTTCGCGATAGTCGCTGAGATTGCCGGCACGACGACCCCGCTCGAAATCGTGCACATTGGGCGGTCCGGCGACCAGCGTGAAATTGATGATGTTGCCGCCAAAGGTCAGTTGGCGGGCAGGATTGCGTGACGTCAGCGTATAGGAAGAAGGCGCGGTCCTGAGGGCTTCCGCGATCAGTCCCCGGTCGAGCCGCACCGTCATGGTGCCGTGATCGACATCCGCGCCGGCGCTCTGAAACAACGCCAGCGCGCGGCGGTTCATCAGCTCGATGCCAAGGTTTTCCAGGATATGCAGCGATGCCTGATGGATCGCCTCGACCTGATCGGCAGACAGCAGCGCCATCGGCGGATAGGGATTTTCCACACGACGCGGCGGCAATTGCGGGATCGGTGCCCCGGCCTTCGAATGGACGCGTTCGGCGCTGCGTCTGGCGCGAAGTGCGGTCATGGCCACATCAGAGCGCCAATCGATTCACCCCACTATCAGGAATACGTCATTTCCAGACGAAATTGTCTCTCCAGCGTCATTTAATCTCAGGAAGTAAAATAAAAACGACATACGCTGTCGAAAAATTCACAATAAGCGTTTTGCCTTGCATCCGCCCAACAGGTTAAGAAGCGCCGCAAGACTCCTTTTATGATTTGCGACTAATGCTTCCGTCATGCGTGCGTACAGTTTTAGTCGAGTTTTAGCGATCGGTGTCGTGATGGTGCTTGGCGCCTGCGCCACGGCGCCAAACCGCATCAACGATGTATGCGCGGTGTTCGACCAGCGCGACGGCTGGTTCAACGACTGGCGCTCGTCGGCGGAACGCACCCAGCGGAAATATGGCATTCCGGTGCATGTGCTGATGGCCACGGTGCGCAAGGAATCCGGCTTCAACAGCAACGCCCGCCCGCCGCGCACCAAACTTCTCGGCTTCATCCCGTGGACACGCGTCTCCAGCGCCTATGGCTATTCGCAGGCGCTCGACGGCACCTGGAGCCAGTACCGGCGCGAAAGCGGCAACTTCACTGCCAGCCGCACCAACTTTGCCGATGCCGTCGATTTCGTCGGCTGGTATCACACCAAGACAGTCGACACCTACGGCGTGGCGCGGGACGACACCTACAATCTCTACCTCGCCTATTACATGGGTTGGGGCGCCTACAAGCGTGGCGATTGGCGCGGCAACAGCGGCATCCAGCGCTATGCGCGCGACACCGCCGCCATGGCCGACCGGTATCGCGGCCAGTTGCAAAGCTGCCGCTGAGCGGGATAACCCGCTAACGAAAGCGGTTATCTCGGCTTCCGGCCGAACACCCGCATATATTCCTCTTCGCCGCCATCGGCGAGCGCCTTGGCCTGCTTGATCCACTCGTCGCGTTCGGAGCGTCCCAGCAGCATCAGGCGTTTGTCGATCCACTCGCGCTCGGTTTCGGACCAGCCGGCGATCTGCGCAAAACGGTAGACGCCGAAATCGTTGAGAACGATCTCGATCTGCGGTCCGATGCCGACGATCAGCTTGAGATCGTCGGGTTCGGCAGGCCGCGCCATGCCGGCCGGCCGGCCGATATCTGCAGGATCGACCGGTTCTGCTGGAGTTTCGACAGGCGCTGATACAACCGTCGTGCCCGCAGTGGCTTTCGCAGGCTTGGCCGCCACGGCCTTCGCTTTGGCGCTCTTTGCCGGGCTCGCTTTTTTCGGCGTTCCAGTCGCCTTGGCGGCGGCCTTCCCGGTCGCCGCTTTTTTCACGGCAGTCGGTTCTGAGGGAAGTTTGGCGGCCTCCGCGTTCTTCGCTGTCCTGGAGGACTTGCGAGCAACGGCCGCCTTGCGGACTGGCCTGCTGTCGCCGGCCGCTGCGGCCGTGTCGACAACCCCTGCAGCGTCGTCCGGGATGCCTTCCAGCGCTGCATGTTCCTTATCGAAGCGGATCACCGGCTCCATCGTCGCCAGAACGTCGTCAGACAGCCAGCATAGGCTCGCGTGCCCGCCGCCAAGATCCTTCAACGGCGGCACGTCCTTTTCGCAGCGGCCGTCGGGCACCAGATGTTTGTAGCGGCAGCGTGTCTGGAACGGGCATCCGGTCGGCGGATTCATCGCCGAGGGAATGTCGCCTTCCAGCACAATATGTTTCTTCACCACCGAGGTGTCGGCGATCGGAATCGCCGACAGCAGCGCCTCGGTATAGGGGTGATAGGGTGGCGAGAAGATCTGGTCGGTCGTGCCCTGCTCGACGATGTGGCCGAGATACATGACGACGACACGGTCAGCGATGTAGCGCACCACCGACAGATCGTGACTGATGAACAGCATCGTCGTCTTGTTTTTGCGCTGGATGTCCATCAACAGCTCGGTGACAGCCGCCTGCACCGAAACGTCGAGCGCCGACACGGGCTCGTCCGCCACGACCACCTTGGCCGAACCGGCAAAGGCACGCGCCACGCCGATGCGCTGTTTCTGTCCCCCCGAAAGTTGCCGCGGCTTGCGCTCGGCAAATGCCCTCGGCAGTTTCACCAGATCGAGCAGTTCCAGCATCCGCTGCTTGCGATCGGCGACCGTCTTGCCGACCTTGAACTTCTCCAGCGTACGGATGATCTGCGAACCGACCGTATGGCTGGGGTTCAACGTGTCGAACGGGTTCTGGAACACCATCTGGATGGCGGAAACCGTGTCGACATTACGCTTCTCGATGCCGGTAGACTGGATTTCGCTGTTGCCGAGCGTCACCTTGCCGGAGCTCGCTGTCTCCAGACCGAGCAAAACCTTGGCTAGCGTCGACTTCCCGCAGCCGCTTTCGCCGACGATTGCGACGGTCTCGCTCTCGCGCGCCTCGAAGCTGATCGTCTCGTTGGCCTTGACCGTCCGGCCCTCGCCGCCGCCGAACACACCGCCGGTACCGACATGATAGTATTTCTTCAAATTGTCGATCTTGAGCACCGTTGCGCCTGGCTTGACCGGCTCCGCGGATTTCTTCGCGCCTGGCGGCAGCGCCGCCCAGTCGATTTCATCGAAACGCACGCAACGTGAGAAATGCCCTTCATGGCCTTCGACGTCGATCATCGGGATTTCAGCGGCGTTGCACACGCCTTCGACGAAGTGGTGACAGCGCGGCCCGAAATTGCAGCCCTTTGGACGCTCATGCGGCAATGGCAATTGGCCGGGGATGGCGATGAGCGGCCGTTCGTTCTTGTCGGCGCCTGGCAGCGGGATCGAACGGAATAGCCCCTGCGTATAGGGATGCCGCATGCGGTCGAAGACGTCCTTGATCTTGCCTGTTTCGACCGCCTCGCCCGAATACATCACGGTGATCTTGTCGCAGGTTTCCAGGATCAGCCCCAGATTGTGCGACACGAAGATCATCGAGGTACCGAACTGCTGGCCAAGCCCTTTCACCAGCTCGACAATGCCGGCTTCCACCGTCACGTCGAGGGCAGTCGTCGGCTCGTCGAGCAAAAGCAGCGCCGGCTTCGACAAAAGCGCCATGGCAATGACGATGCGCTGCTGCTGGCCGCCGGAAAGCTGGTGCGGATAAGAGCGCATCATGCGCTCCGGATCGGGCAGCCTGACCGCGCGCACCATCTCGAGAGAACGCTTGTAGGCCTCGTCCTTCGACACTTTGTCGTGGATGAGAGGCACTTCCATCAGTTGCTGGCCGATCTTCATCGCCGGGTTCAGCGAGGCCATCGGCTCCTGGTAGATCATGGCGATCTTGTTGCCGCGGATGGAGCGAAGCTCCTCCTCGGTCATGTCGCCCATATCCTTGCCCTGGAATTTGATGCGCCCGCCGACGATCCTGCCGACGTTGGACAGGTCGCGCATGATGCCGAGCGATACGGTCGACTTGCCGCAACCGCTCTCGCCGACGATGCCCATCGCCTCGCCAGGCATCACCGTGCAGGAAAAATCCATGACCGCCGGTATCTCACCCTTGCGGGTGAAGAACGAGATCGACAGGTTCTCGATCTCGATGATCGGCTTGGCATCGGCTGTGTTCGTGGCTTTTACGGCTTCGTTCATGGCGTCGCCCTCCACTAGTCTTTCATTGATTGTTCACGCAGCGAGTCGGCGAGCAGGTTCAATCCCAGCACGAACGACATCAGTGCAATCGTCGGCGGCAATGCTGGGTGGATGAAGGAGCGCAGCAAGCGGCTGGCGTCCTTGATCGCCGTTCCCCAGTCTGGGCTTTCCGGCGCGAGACCGAGACCAAAATAGCCCAGGGTACCAAGTAGGATGGTCGTGTAGCCGATGCGCAGACACGCATCGACGATCAGCGGTCCGCGCGCATTGGGCAGGATTTCCCAAAGCATGATGTACCAGGGTGTCTCGCCGCGTGTCTGGGCTGCCGCCACATAGTCGCGCGTCTTGATGTCCATGGTCAGGCCGCGAACGATACGGAACACACCGGGCGAGGACGCGAACACCACCGCCACGAAGATGTTGAGCTGGTTCGGCTCGATGTGGACGATCCTCAATGGATCGGCGTCGAACACCAGGCCGGCATAGATCCAGCCGCCGATAACCAGGGTCAACCCGAGCAGCAGATAGATCCGGTCGGGCCGGTTCTTGTAGCGGGTCCAGAACAGCGCGGAGAAGAAGATGATCGGAAACAGGAAGAACAATCCCGCCATCGCGTAAGGGATCGGCGTGTCCATGATACCCGGCGTGACCAGAAGGTAGAACAGCAGGATCACCGGGAAAGCCAGCACAAGGTTGGCCAGGAACGACAGTATGGTGTCGATCTTGCCGCCGTAGTAGCCTGCCGGCAGGCCGAGTGTGATGCCGACCATCAGCGCGAAGCCGGTGGCAGCGGGCGCAATGATCAGCACGATCTGGCTGCCATAGACCATGCGCGAGAAGATATCGCGCGCCAGCTTGTCGCCACCAAACAGGTATACACCCTTGGAGGCGGGCTCGATGGCTCCGGGCAAAACGTCCTTCATCACCGGTATCTGGCTGAGCGGATCGAACGGCGCGATGGTCGAGGCGAAAATCGCCGTGAACAGCCAGAACAGGCAGATGACGACACCGGCTATGCCGACGCCGCTGTCGAAGAGCTGGCCGTAGAGGCCAAGCCGTTTCTTGTAGGCGAAGCTGGCGCCCAGCACGATGGCCAGCCCCAGCCAGACCGGCCAGAACCGCACCAGCACGCCGACGATGATGTTGAAGGCCCCGATAAATTCGATCTGCATCGCTCGCCCTCCCTACTGCACGCGGATGCGCGGATTGAGATATGCATAGCCGACATCGGAGATCAGCTGGGTGATCAGGACGATGAACACCGAGACCAGCGAGCAGCCGAGCAGAAGGTCGATGTCATTGTTGCCGGCAGCTTCCACCAGCGTGTAGCCAAAGCCCTGGTAGCGGAACATCGTCTCGACGATGACGACGCCGGTCAGCAGCCAAGGGAACTGCAGCATGATGACGGTGAACGGCGCAATCAGTGCGTTGCGCAGCGCATGCTTGATGACCACGTTGGAAAAGGACAGGCCCTTCAGCCGCGCCGTGCGGATATATTGCTGCGTCATTACCTCGACCATCGAGGCGCGCGTCATGCGTGCAATGTAGCCGATGCCATAGATCGCAAGTGTGATCACCGGAAGCGTGAAATTATAGAAGGTGATGCCTTGCGCCGCGGACGCTGCCGAACCGTTCAGCCAGCCGAGCCAGGACGCGAAGATGACGGTGAAGATGACACCCGAGACATATTCAGGCGTGGCTGTCGTCGCGATGGATGCGACAGATAATATTCGATCGGTGCGCGAGCCTTCCCGCATGCCGGCGAGGATGCCGATGAGCAGTGACACCGGCACCATCACCACCAGCACCCAGAACATCAGAATGCCTGTCGCCCGCAGTGCCGGAAAAAGCTTTGCAGCAACTGTGGTTTTGAATTTGGTCGAACAGCCGAAATTACCCTGCAGCACCCCGGAATAAGCCGGCTCGATCGGATCGTCGCAGAAGGAGAAGCGCTGCGAGGCCTTTCCGGTCGTCGCATCGACGATCGGCTCCATCTTCAGCACGCCGAGCCAATGGCCATAACGGACGAAGAAATTCTGCCGGTAGCCATGATTGACCAACCAGCTTTCCAGTTGTTCTGGCGGCGTGTGCATCTCGGTCTGGCTGATCGCCAGCTTTTTCAGATTGGGCTCGAGATTCACCAGGAAGAAAACGACCAGCGTCAGGCACAGCATGGTCAGAAGAATTGTGCCGATACGTCTGGCTATAAATGAGAGCATTGCGTCCCCCTGCCGGCCGGGTTGGGGTCAGAAGCGATCAACCCTGTTTCAAAAATCTTTTGTGATTTAGGGCCGTTGCGACAAGGGGCGCCGCGCCGGCGATGCCACGGGCACGAGACAACCGTCTCCCGTGCCCGTTGAACGAATAATCAAGCCTGCTCGAGCCAGACCTTGCCGAAGTCGTGCTCGTAGGTGGGGTGCATGGAGTGGTTCTTCACCTCGGGCTTGATGTTGATGTAGAGCTTGCGCCAGTAAGGCTGGATAATGATTCCGGAATCCTGCAGCGTCTGCTCGATATCCTTCATCACCGCCTTGCGCTTCTCGGCATCGGCGATCGACAGCGCCTCGTTCACCTTCTTGTCGAAATCCGGGTTGGCGTAGGCCGTTTCGTTCCAGGCTTCGCCGGTGCGATAGGCGATGGCGATGACCTGAATACCCAGCGGACGCATGTTCCAGTTGGTTTCCGAGAACGGATACTTCGTCCAGTCGTTCCAGAAGGTCGAGCTCGGCAGGACCGTGCGCTTCACCTTGATACCAGCCTCGCGCAATTGCGCCGCAATCGCGTCGGTGGTGTTCTTGTGATAGTCCTCGTCGTTGCTGATCAACTCGTGCTCGAAGTCGAGCGCGCCGGCTTCCTGCAGCATCTGCTTGGCCTTGGCGGGGTCGCGCTTGATCTTGGGCAGTTCCACATATTCCGGATGGATCGGCGCAACGTGGTGGTTTTCGCCAGCCGTACCGGCATTGCCGTAACCGAGTTGCAGGACCGTCGCGTTGTCGACGGCGAGGCACATGGCCTGGCGCACCTTCTGGTCGTCGTAGGGCTTGGCCTTGACGTTGAAACGGGAAACCACGGTAGCGGCCGTTACCACTTCCGAAGCCGGCGCGCCGACATCGGCAATAATCTTGATGTAGTCGGCTGTCGTTTCGTGGTTGGTATGCACTTCACCCGACTCGAAAGCCGCAACGGTAGCAGCCGGGTCGGTGCCATAGTCGATGAACTCGACGCCATCGAGCAGTGCCTCGCCGCCCCACCACTTGCCGGTTTCGCGGCGCTTGTAGACCACCTTCTGGCCGACATCATACGAGACGAGCTCGAACGGGCCGGTGCCGATCGGGCAGTTCTTGAAGTTGGCGCCCTTCTCGTCGAACGTCTTGTGCACGATCAGTGCGGGATAGTCGGTCATGTTGGCAATGATGGCGATATCCGGGCTGGTCAGCTTCAGCTTGACCGTCATGTCGTCGACTTTCTCGACCGACCCTTCGCGCAGCTTCTTGGTCTTTTCATCGACGAGGCTGCCGAGACGGCCCGGCATCGAGTTGCCTTCCGCGGCCTTGTCGGCCCAGCGGGTCAAATTGTAGATCACGTCGTCGGCAGTGAACTTGTCGCCATTGTTCCATTCGACGCCCGGACGCACATGGAGCGTGTACTCCGTGGCATCGTCGTTGATTTCCCACTTTTCCAGGAGGTACGGCTCGAACGTATATTGCTTGGTGTATTTCACCAGCGGCTCAAGCGACTGCCGCTCGGCATTGGAAATTTCCGACCAGTCGGCGGTGCGCGGATCCTTGGGATCCTTGACGTTCATCGCCACCTTCAGGACACCGCCCTTTTTCGGCGTTTCCTGAGCCTGGGCCGGCGTCGGCACGGCAATACCCAGCATACCGTAGGCCATTGCCGTCGAGGCGCCGAAAATGCTGGCCATCGCCAGGAACTCGCGGCGATCGATGCCGCCTGACTTGGCCTGTTCGGCCATCGCCAGGATGTGATCCGGAACGCAATCGCCATTGCTCTTATAGATAGTCATGACTAGCTCCCATTATTGGCTTTTCGCCTTTTAACATTCCGCACCTGACCGCCGTTGTCAAAGAACGGCCAGCGTGAGAACTCACAGCAAGAGTGCAACTTTGAAATGGGAGCAGTTGGCGCGATAGCGACAATCTTGGCGGAAATTTGCTATCGGGGGCAAAAAACAGACGGCCGCCGGTTCTGCATAAACCGCGTGCATTTCTGTCATGGTACAATTGGCAGTGCTGCGGCAGCACCAGTTCTACCGCATCGTCAGTCCACCGGGCCTGCCATACCAGGAGCCGCGCCTAGTACTCTTTCTCGTAGAAGATGCCGCCCTTGGCCTCGCCTTCGTCCGAGGCCTCGCCGCGCAGCTTGATGCCCTTGCCGACGTTGAAATCGATGCGTGCCTTGCCCGAACCCGGCTTCTCGCCCTTCTGGATGTTCAGATAGGTGCGATCGTTGAGGTATTTGCCGGCCGACACCGCCGTTCCTCCCTGGTCGTCGGTGGTGACGTCGAGATCGTCGACGCCAAGCTTGCCGCGCAGCTTTTCCAGCAGCGAAGTGGAACCACCGACACCGCTGAGCTGCGCCGCCGCTTCCGCAAGCTGGGCGATCTGCAGCGGCGACAGGTTGGACATCGACCGGCCGAAGATCAGCCGCGCCAGCACCTCGTCCTCGGGCAGCGCAGGCACCGAGGAGAACGAGAACTTCGGATTGGTCGCCTCGCCTGAGACGGTGATGTTCACGGTCGCATCCCCAGCGCTCGATTCCGCCACCATGTTGATGTACGGCACCAGCGAGCCGGAGAACGTCAGTGTGCCTTCGGTGAAGGTCAGCCGCTTGCCGAGGATGGAAAGCCGTCCACGCTGCAGCGTGAACTTGCCAACCGCCTGCGGCGCGGAGGCTGGCCCGGTCAGGCGCAGGTTGCCGCCGAGTTCGGCATCGAGGCCCCGTCCCATCACGAAGATCTGGTTGGGCGCATTGACGGTGACGTCGAGCGTCAGCCCGCCGCCTCCACTGCCGCCACTGCTGGCACCGGAAGGACGCAGCGCCTTGTCCTGCGCCTTCACCGCAGCCGGCGCATCCTTGCGCTTGATATTCAGGGTCGACAGCGACGTAGGCAGCCGTTCCGGCACAGTGACGACGACCTTGCCGAGATTGATCGTACCCGCGACCGCCGGCGCCGTCGCCAGCGGTCCCTTGATGGTGAGGTCGCCGCCGAGATTGGCGGTCACGATGCGGCCGTCGGTATAGCGGCCATCGACCAGTTTGATCGACAGGTCCGCCGGGAACCCCCTGGCCGCATCGATGCCGACAGTGCCGCCAGCCGACAGCGTACCGCGGGTCGACAGTGTGCCGGTCAGCCGGTTGATGGTGGCGATGCCATTGGCCATGCCGATATCGAGGGTGATGTCCTTGACCCCAAGCCCGGACTTTGCGTCTAGGACTCGCGCCCCGGACGAGCGCACAGAACCAGAGATAACCGGTTTGCTGGCGGGGCCGCGCACCTGCACCGAGACATTGGCGCCGCCGGTCAGCGAAAGCCCCTGCTCAGCCAGCTTGCGCGCCAGGAGTTCGAACGGCACGTTGCCGACAATGTCGACCGACAGGTTTGGCGTCCCGGCAGTGGTCACCGAACCACCACCCTTCAGCGCCAGCCCGGCGCCACCGCCGATATCGGCATTGAAGGTGAGTTTGTTGGCCGCGAAGGTGCCGCCGGAGACGATGTTGATGGCGCCGATGCCGGCATCGCGCGTCGCCGCCACGCCAAGCCCGCTGGCCTTGAGGTTGTAGGTGACCGAGGGCGCTGACGCCGCGCCCGTGACCTTGGCTGTGCCGGACACGGTGCCGGCGGCGCCGAGCCCTGGCGAGAACGTATTGGCCGCGGCCACCGGAAGATTGGCCAGGGACACATCGATGTCGAGAGTCTTGCCCGCCGTGCCGGTGATCGTCGCACGGCCGCTATCGACACCAACGACCAGCTTCTGGATCGTCGTCGTGCCGTTGGCAACGGTAATGGTCGAAAGCTCTGGAACCACCGCCTTGAGGCCACGGATCACTGCTTGGCCGGAAGAGAGTTCGAGCGTGGTCACGCCACCGGTCGATTTCACACGGCCAACCGCCTTGGCCGGAATATCCTTGACCGTGGCGCCACCGGAAAAGCCGGTCCAGTCGCCGTCACGTTTCAGATCGATGGCGATGCCGGTCACGGTCGTCGTGCCGGAGGTGACCGCGTCGGCCCGGACCGTACCGGAGACCGCGGGGGCTGCTGCATAGTTAGCCACCAGTGCATCGATTGCCACGTTCCTGGCGATCAGATCGCCGCGCTTGACACCCGCCTTGGCCTGCAGCGCCACTTCAGGCACGCCGTCGCGCTTGGTGAACCGGACGGTGCCGCGTACGTCGCCTTCCGCCTTTTCCAGCGCCAATGCCGCGAGCGGTCCAATGTCGGGCAAGTCGATCGTCACCGTTCCTTCCGGCAGGAAGGCCTCGTCGAGGATGAGATCACCGGCAATGCCGTTGTTGCCCAGCGCAAGCTTCAGCCCGTCGATACGGCGCTGGCCATTATCGGTTTTCAGCACCGCCTTGCCCTGAAGCGGTTGCCCGGCGACCGTGGCAGACAATGTGACGTCCGCAGCGGGGTTGGCAACATCGGCCCTGCCGGTTGCCGAGAGGTTGAGTCCGCTGATCTCGCGCCCAGCGACCTCCAGCTTGTCACCGCTCAACGACACTGAAACATCGGGAGCGACCATGACGCCTTTCGCCGTGACCGAAAGGCCGATCGAGCCCTTGGCTTCCTTGGAAAGCAGCGACAGGTCGGCCAAGGCACCCTTGAGCTCGGCAACGATCTGGCCTTCGTGCAGGCTGGCGCTCCCGCTGGCGGACACGGCGCCGGAGTCCAACGTGATGGAGTCGGCTGTCACCGTGCCCTTGGAATCGCGTCGGATCGCCGCCGACAGCACGGCGCGTTCGCCGAGTGCCGGTCGCGCGGCAGCGGGCAAGGCCGACGAAGCAGCATCCGCCTTGACGTTCACTTCGATCGACCCGTCAACCAGGCCCATCTTGCCGTTGAAATCGCCGACAAGCGTGTCCGAACGGATCGAACCGTTGTCGACATTGATGGTTTCCTTGGCAAGGCTGCCGGCAACGTCTGCCCTGATCTTGCCCGCGATCAGTGGAGCGATGGTGGGGTTATCCAGCCCGATCTTGTCGACCGTCAGCGAACCGGTCATCGGCCCGACCCGGTTGGCAACGTCGAAATTGTCGGAATGGATCGTCAGGTCGATATTCTCGAACTTGGTGACGGTGGTCGTCACCTTGGCCAGCGATGCACCGATGTCGAGCATCGGGGCGCTGCCTTCGCCGAAGGCGCGCAGCGACGCAGACTTCATCTCGATGTCGATCGGGCTTTCTTTGCTGCCGAGCGCCAGCGGCAATGTCGGGCCGACGGAATTGAACTGCAGCGAGAAGTCTGTTGCCCCCTTGGGATCCACGTGACCGGCAGCCGTACCGCGCACGGCATCGCTGTTGATCTGCGCCTGCTCGATCTCCACGCCGCCGGTCTTGGTGGCGGTACCGGTGAAGGCAAAATCCGTCCTGCCGGCGAGCAGCGGCTTGAACCGGTCCGGCAGGAAGCGGGCGAAATCGCCGTCACCCTTCGCCTCGATGCGATTGCCCTTTTCGGTCTGCTGATTGCGGCCAGTCAGCTGCGTGACCACCTGGCCGTCGACGCTGAAGCTGCCTGTGCCGTTCCAGTCAGCCAGCGAACCTTTTCCGGCAAGTGTGATATCGACCGATGGATCACCTGGCAATTGCAGCAGGTTGGCGAGGATACCTCCCGCAGGCTCCGACGCCTTCACGTCGAGATCGAGCTTGTTGTCGGCCGGCGCGAAATCGACGGTCGCGTCGACTGTACCTTGCTTGCCGTCGTTGCGCGCCACGTTTAGCCTAGCGGCCACCGCAAGCGGCGAAGCGTCGGCCTTCACCGAACCTTTGGCCGCCAATTCCGCGACACCTGCGCCAGCCAGCGCTTCGCCGAGCGCGATATTGGGCAGTTCGATCGCCTTTATGTCGAGCGACACCGGCAGACCACCGCCACCCTCTGTGTCGCGCTTCGGCTCGCCCTCGGACACCGGCAGCCGCGCCACCTCGATGCGCCCAACTGCGACACGGTCGGCGCTGAATGTCTTTGTCAGCAAGGCAAGCGGCGACCAGTCGACCGCGACCTGGCGCAGCACCAGCCAGGGGCCTTTGCTGTCTTCCAGCACGACGTGATCGACCCTCAGCGCGCCCGACCAGATGCCGTCGATGCCGGCAACCGTCACCTTGCTTCCCGGCGAAGAGGCCATCGACGAGATCAGACCGGCGAGATTGTCACGACCGCGCTCGGTCGTGGTGAAGACGACCAGTGCTCCCAGTGCGGCCGCGACGACAACCGCCGCCACGTAGAGGAGGATCCGCAGTGCCCGTTTGAACAACTTTGCCATACCGTCAGAACGCCTGGCCGATGCCGGCATAGATGCCGAAGCGCGGATCGCCCGGCTCGCGGTTCAACGGTACGGCGCCATCGATGCGCAGCGGCCCGAACGGCGTGATGTAGCGCAGGCCGACACCGGCGCCGACCTTTACATTGGAGAAGTCGGGGAACTGCTTGATTGAAACAGTACCGGCATCGATGAAGGGCACGATGCCGATGGTGTCGGTGATGCCGATGCGCATTTCGGCCGAAGTCTCGAAGTAGGACAGGCCGCCGATCGGCTGGCCGTTAATGTCCTTCGGGCCGATGCCCTGATAGGCGTAGCCGCGTACCGAACCGCCGCCGCCCGAGTAGAAGCGCCGGTCGGCCGGAACGTCCTGCAGGCCCGCACCGACGATCGAACCGATGGCGGCGCGCCCTGCAAGCACAAAGCGGCCACCGGTGTCGAGCGCCTGATAGGCACTGCCTTCACCGCGCAGCTTCACGAACGTGGCACCGTTCAGGAGATCGTAGCTCGGCTCGGCATAGGCGAGCAGCCTGAACCCGCTCTTGGGGTTCAGCTTGTTGTCGCGGTTGTCAAAGACATATTGCAGCGGCACGCTGGCGATCAGGTAGTCGTGCTTGCCGAAGCTGTCGGTGATCTTCGAATAGTCGAGCGAAACTTCAGCCGAGACGGTCTGCCGCTTGTCGAGTTCATAGGACAGTCCCATGCCGCCCTTGGTCGAGAAACGATCATAGGCGTCGGGGTGTTCATAGACAGTCTTCAGGTTGGCGAAGAACTTCGACGCCGGCCCGACCACGCCCGGCTTCTCGAACATGATGCCGGTATTGTAGTTCAATTCGCCGATGGCATTGGCGCCGATGCCGCTGATCGCACCTTCGATGCGCAGCTTCTCGGCCCGACCGAACAGGTTGCGATGGCCCCAATAGCCTTCCAGACCGAGCCCTTCAGTGTTGGAGAAGGTACCGCCGACGCCTAGATAGCGCGGCTTGCGTTCGCTCACCTCGACATCGATCGGAATGTTGCCGTCGGCGTCGAGCTTGTCACCTTCCTTCAGCGAGACGCTGTTGAAGACTTCGAGACCAAGAAGGCGATCGCGAGCTTCGTCGATCTGCTTCGGCGAATAGCGCTCACCGCGCTTCAAACCCGTCATGTATTCGGTGAATTCACGGTCTACCGCCTCGGTGCCCTCGACAGTGGTCTGGCCGATGCCAGCGACCGGACCAGCTTCGACGGTCAGCGTCACGTCGAGGCGCCCATTGTCGTGGTCGGCGACGATCTCACGGTCGGTGACCTTGGCGAGCGGCCTGCCCTCATCCCTCAACGCCTTGACCAGCCGTGCTTCGGCTTTCAGCACGGCGCCGGAACTGGCATCGCCGCCCGAGATCAGGCCGAAGTCGGCACTCGCCATGCCGGCGGCATCGCCCTTCAAGCGGATATCGCCGAGCGTGAATTTCTGGCCGGGTCTTACGGTGATCGTCACCGGAACGGGTTGTTGTCCCTTGAACTCGGCATCCGGCGGCAGCTCGTCCAGCGACTTGCCGGCAATGGCGATGTCGACGACACCTTCGTAGAGGGCATTTTCGTAGAGTGCAGCCACCAGTTGCTCACGGTCGCCGCGCGCCTTGGTCATCAGACCGAGCGAACCTGAAACCGGGCGCTCCTCGTCGTTCTTCAGGCTGGAGACACTCTCCAGTTTTTCCTTGAGGTCGTCATCGGAGTCCGGTGCTTCGATGGTCACCGTATAACGCAAGGGATCGGTGATCGCTTCGTCCGTCTTTTCGTCGGAGCCCCAGAGCTTGATTCCGAACAATTCGAAAGCCGAAGCGCTACGCCCTTCGATCATGATCGCGGAAACACTGAGCGTCGCCAGAAATAGGGCGCGCGAAAGCGCACGCCAGGACGTGCCCTCCAGCCAACAGCGCCTTACTTCAACAGGCATCAACTCAACCTGCCCTCAAAATCCGGACCCTGCCCTCCCAATGCGCCCCAAATGCTAAAATTGGAATGAACGTGTGAAGTCCTCGTAAACTCACAATGCGGCCACAGTCCAATTGTCCGAATTGTACCGGGCTTGGAATACACACCTTTTGTGCAGTCGCAAAATTGTGTGATCTGTGCCCTAGATAAGCAGTCCCGGCGACAGGCCGGCAAAGATGCCTTGCAACCAGCGGTTTGCACGCCGCTCAAAGCGTTGACAAGCCTTGCCGAAGCCTGAACATGCCCGGGATGATCAAGTGCCTGGAGGGTGTGATGGCATTGCGCGCGGCTCGTTTTCTGCCGGTTCTGTTGTTTTTCCTGTTCGCGTCTCTCGGCGCCGCGCAAGCGGCAGAGAGCAAGCGTATCGTGACCACGGACAACGCCGATTACTTCGGCTTCGACCTCCGGTCGGAGCAGAATGTCACCCTCGATCAATGCAAAGCGACATGTCTCGGCGATTCGGCCTGCCGCGCCTTCACCTACAACACCAAGGCGAAATGGTGCTTTCTCAAGTCCGACTTCAACACCCTGAAGCCGTTTGCCGGTGCTGTTGGCGGCAAGGTCGTCACGCTCGATACGGCCCCTGACATCGGTGCGCCGGCGGACCTTGCCTATTTCCCGGCCTGGATGGCCGATCAGGCGCAACAATACCGCAATTTCCTGACCGGCCCGGGCTACACCAAACCCACCGATGGCTTGACCACCCTGGAGCAGGAAGCCGAACAGGCAGCCCTTTCGGGTGATCATCGTACCGCGATGCAGAAATACGAAGCCGCGGTTTCCGTGATGCCGGACAACGCGGCGCTTTGGCCAAGGCTGGCGCGCGCAATCCTCGGCACGCTTGCTGCCTCCAGCGACAATCAGTCGACGCTGCAAACCAACGCCACTTCCGCCGCCTATTTCGGCTACAAGCTGTCGCGCACGGCGAACGCCCGTGCCGAAACTCTGGCCCTGCTTGCGGCTGGCCTCGACCGCCGTGACCAATATCGCCCGGCGTTGCAGGCTTATGAGGCGAGCCTTGCGCTCGAGAATTCAGCCGCAGTCCGTTCCGAATATGAAGACCTGAAGGCCCGCAAGGGCTTCCGTGTCGTCGAGCACACCGTCGATGCCGACACCTCCAGCCCGCGCATCTGCGCGCAGTTTTCCGAGGAACTGGTCAAGACCGGGGTCGACTACGCGCAGTTCGTCACCGTCGGTGGCGCAGCGCCCAAGGCGGTTGAGGCCAAGGACAAGCAGATCTGTGTCGAAGGTCTCGAACACGGCCAGCATTACGATGTCGTCTTCCGCGCCGGCATCCCCGCCGCCATTGGCGAGGTGACCGCGGCTCCCGTCACGCTGTCGATCTATGTACAAGACCGTGCGGCTTCCGCCCGTTTCACCGGCGACAGCTTCGTGCTGCCATCCGGCGTGCGCCGCGGCATCCCGGTCGTGACCGTCAACATGACCGCCGCCGACATGAAACTCTATCGCATCGGCGACCGCTCGCTGGCGCAGCTTCTCTCCGGCTACCAGTTCCTGCGTCAGCTCGACGGCTACGATCTCTCCAACATCAAGGACCAGATGGGCCAGCCGATCTGGGAAGGCCGCATGGAGATCGCCGGCGACCTCAACAAGGAAGTGACCACCTCCTTCCCGGTTGACGAAGCGCTGCCGCAGCGCAAGCCCGGCGTCTACATCCTCACCGCGCAGCCGGTGGACGACAAGAGCGACGAGTACAATTCGCGCGCCACGCAATGGTTCGTCGTTTCCGACATCGGCCTGTCGACCTATACCGGCCAGGATGGCCTCAATGTCTTCGCCCGCTCGCTGGGCAGCGCCAAGCCTATCCAGGGCGCGGAACTCACACTGCTCGCCCGCAACAATGAAATCCTGGGTACCGCCACGACGGACGGAGAAGGCCGCGCAGTCTTCAATCCGGGCCTCACCCGCGGCGAAGGTGGCATGGTGCCGGCGGTGCTGATGGCCAAGCAAGGCGATCAGGATTTCGTCTTCCTCGACATGGCCAAGGCCGGTTTCGATCTTTCAGACCGTGGCGTGGCCGGTCGTGCTGCACCCGGCGCGCTCGACGTCTACGCCTGGACCGAACGCGGCATCTACCGCGTCGGCGAAGACGTGCACGTGCAGGCACTCGCCCGTGACGATGCATCGAAGGCGGTGGAAAACCTGCCCTTGACCTTCATCTTCACGCGTCCCGACGGTGTCGAGGCGCGCCGCATCGTCAGCGACGGTGCTTCAGCCGGCGGCCATGCCGTCGACCTGGCGCTGGAATCCAACGCCATGCGCGGCACCTGGACCGTGTCGATCCATACCGATCCGAAGCAAGCGGCGGTGGCGACGCAGATGTTCCTGGTCGAGGACTTCGTGCCCGACCGCATCGAATTCGATCTCTCGGCCGACAAGACTGAAATCGCCCAGGGCGAGACCGCCAACGTCACCCTTGACGGCCGCTTCCTCTACGGCGCGCCGGCCGCCGGCCTTGCGCTCGAGGGCGAGACAACGCTGTCGGTGACACGCGACTGGGACCGCTTCAAGGGCTTTGCCTTTGGTCTCGCCGACGAACAGGCGGCCCAGCCGACGGTGACACCTCTGGCTGACCTGCCGTTGGTGGGTGACGACGGCAAGGCGATCTTCCCGGTGGCCATCGATCTGCTGCCGGCCACCACCAAGCTGGTCAACGCCAAGGTAACGGTGCGCATGCGCGAAACCGGCGGCCGTGCCGTCGAGCGTTCGCTCAACCTCGCCGTGCGCCCGCAAGGCGATCTGATCGGTGTCCGACCCGACTTCGAGAATGACGAGGTACCGCAGGGCGGCACGGCCAAGTTCAGCCTGATCGCTGTCGATCGCGACGGCAATCGAAAGGCGCTTCCCGGAGCGCAATGGTCGCTGGTCAAGGTCGAGCGCAATTATCAATGGTACCGCAATGGCGGTTCCTGGGCCTATGAGGCGGTGAGCCTCACCAAGGCCGTCGCCAATGGCAAGGTCGATATCGCCGCCGACGGCGAGGCGACTGTGTCGCTGCCGATCGATTGGGGGCGCTACCGGCTGGAGGTCGAGACTGCCGATCCGGAAGGCCCGGCCTCATCCTATGAATTCGACGGCGGCTGGTACGTCAGCGCCACCTCGACCGAGACGCCGGACGGGCTGGAGATCGCCCTGGACAAGGACGATTATGCCGTCGGTGACACCGCCAAGCTGAAAGTCTCGCCGCACTATGCCGGCGAGCTACTGGTGACGATCGGCGCCGATCGTCTCCTGAAAACCTTCAATGTAAGCATTCCCAAGGACGGCGGCACTGTGGATATCCCGGTCACCGAGGATTGGGGGGCCGGTGCCTATGTCACCGCAACCCTTTACAGGCCGGGCGACGCTGAACAGAGCCGCATGCCTGCCCGCGCCATCGGCGTGAAATGGCTGAAGATCGATCCGGGCGCCAGGAAGCTCGCCGTCACGCTTGCGCCGCCAGCCAAGATGGAACCGCGACAGACACTGTCCGTGCCTGTTTCGGTCACCGGGGTCGCGCCCGGCAGCGATGCGTATGTCATGGTTGCCGCAGTCGATGTCGGCATTCTCAATCTGACCAACTACAAGGCACCGGACCCGGAAGACTGGTTCTTCGGCCAACGCATGATGGGGCTGGAACTGCGTGACCTCTACGGCCGTCTCATCGACGGCTCGCTCGGCACCACCGGCAAGCTGCGTACCGGCGGCGATGGCAACGCCCTGCAGAGCCAAGGCAGCCCGCCGACCGAAAAGCTGGTCGCCTTCTTCTCCGGCATCGTCAAGCTGGATGCCGAAGGCAAGGCGACGGTCGATTTCGACCTGCCGCAGTTCAATGGCACCGCGCGCGTCATGGCCGTGGCCTGGACTAAGGAAGCTGTCGGCCACGGAGTGACCGACGTGATCGTGCGCGATCCGATCGTCATCACCGCCGGCCTGCCGCGTTTCCTGGCGCCGGGTGACGCCGCAACCATGCGGCTTGATTTCGCCAATACGGACGCGCCGGCCGGCGACTATGCGCTCGCCATTGAAACCACCGGCGATATCACCATCGGCAGCGAAGCGGTGCCGGCCAAGCTCACCTTGGCCGAAGGCAAGCGACAGACGCTGAGTGTGCCTCTGATCGGTGTTTCGCCGAGCGATGCCACCATTACGGTGAAACTGGCCAAGGACGGCGGACCTTCGGCGGAACAGACATTGTTCCTGCCCGTACGTCCGGCCCAGCTTCCGGTTCCGGTCCGCCTTGTCGTGGACCTGAAGAATGGAGCTTCACTGCGCGTCGACCGCGAACTCCTGGCAGACAGCACGCTGCAGGGCTCTTCCGTCAGCATCGGCGTGTCGCAGTCAGCTGCGCTCGACGTACCGTCCTTGATCCTGTCGCTCGACCGCTACCCTTATGGCTGTGCCGAACAGACCACCAGCCGCGCTCTGCCTTTGCTTTATATGAGCGAAATGTCGAAGGGGTACGGCATTCCCGACGATCCGGGGCTGCACGACCGGGTGCAGGAAGCGATCTACCGGGTGCTGAGCTATCAGGCGTCGGGCGGCAGCTTTGGCCTGTGGGGGCCAGGTTCGGGTGATCTGTGGCTGGATTCCTACGTCACCGATTTCCTGACGAGGGCGCGCGAGGCCAAATACGAAGTGCCGGCACAGGCAATCTCGCAGGCATTGGCCAACCTGCAGAACTCGCTCGGCTACGATCAGGACGTCCAGGATCGCGGCTCGCAGATCGCCTACGCGCTTTACGTCCTCGCACGCAACAAGAAGGCCTCGGTCGGCGACCTGCGCTATTATGCCGACACCAAGCTGGAGGCTTTCTCCAGCCCGATGGCGGTGGCACAACTGGCCGCTGCCCTGGCACTCTATGGAGACGCGCAACGCTCGGAAGCAACGTTCCAGGCAGCGCTGACGCTCGCCAAGAACACCAGCACCTATGACTGGTACCGTTCCGACTACGGTTCGGGGCTGCGCGATGGCGCAGCTATGCTGGCACTTGCTGCTGAATCCAAGCCGGTACCGTCGGTGGTGCCGGAACTGATCAAGCTCGTGGAAAGGCAGCGCGCCGTGCAGCATTGGACGAGCACCCAGGACAATGCCTGGATGCTGCTTGCGGCACGCGCGTTGAAGAACGGAAACGACACCATCAAGCTCAACATCAACGGCCAGCCGCACACCGGCGCCTATTCGACGGAAATGACGGGGGAGACCCTGCTGGACAGCCCGTTGACCCTCGCCAATGCCGGCAAGAACGGCCTGCAGGCAGTCGTCACCACGGTTGCCGCACCGGCACAGCCGCTGCCGGCGAGCGGCGACGGCTTCACCATCGAGCGCACCTACTACACGCTCGATGGCACCGAGGCGAATGTCAGCGAGGCCAAGCAGAACGAGCGTTATGTCGTTGTCCTCAAGGTAGCGGAACTGAACACCTGGCCGCAGCGTGTGCTGATCACCGACCTGCTGCCGGCCGGCTTCGAGATCGACAATCCTGGGCTCGTGTCTTCGGCCCAGCTCTCCAGTTTCTCCTGGCTGGCACAGACCAATGCCGCACATCTCGAATTCCGCAACGACCGTTTCGTCGCGGCCTTCGATCCGGCGGCCGAGGATGGCGACCGCACCAAGACCCTGGCCTATGTGGTGCGGGCGGTGACGCCTGGCGTCTACGCGCATCCGGCAGCCAGCGTCGAGGACATGTACCGGCCGCAATATTCGGCGCGTACCGCCACCGGCATGATGGAGGTGAAGGCGCCGTAAGGCCGGCGCCGCGAGGCGGTCATGACTGACACTGTCTCCCCTCATCCGGCAAGAAAAAGGCTGCGGCGCTTCACGATCTTCGCCGGCGCTGCGGTTGGTTTTGCGGCCATCGCTGTCGGTGGACTGTGGGGCCTCGACCGTGCCTTCCCGCCACCACTGCCGGACACCCTTGCGGTATCGGCCGAAGTCCTCGATCGCGACGGTATGCTGCTGCGTGCCTTCGCCACCAGGGACGGCTACTGGCGCTTGCCGGTGAGCCTCGACCAGGTCGACAGGAATTTCGTCGACATGCTGGTCGCGTACGAGGACAAGCGCTTCTGGGACCATGAAGGCATCGACCCTCTGGCATTGGGGCGCGCGGCGACGCAGCTTGCCAGCAACCGCCGTATCGTCTCCGGCGGCTCGACGCTGTCCATGCAGTTGGCCCGCCTGATCGAACCGCGCGAAAGCCGTTCCGTCGGATCCAAGCTGAAGCAGATGTTGCGCGCGTTGCAGATCGAGCGACGGCTGACGAAACGCCAGATCCTTGAACAATATCTGACCCTGGCGCCCTATGGCGGCAACCTCGAAGGCGTCCGCGCCGCTTCGCTTGCCTATTTCGGCAAGGAACCACGCCGTCTCACGGTTTCGGAAGCAGCGCTCCTGGTCGCGCTGCCGCAATTGCCGGAGCGTCGCCGTCCCGACAAGAACCCCACGATTGCCCAGGCTGCGCGCGACCGCGTCCTCAACCGCATGGTCTCGGCCGGCCTGATCGGCGAACGCGAAGCGCACCGCGCCGCCCTCGACGATGTAGCCGGCCTGCGGCGTCCCCTGCCCGCCTTTGCCGCACACACCGCCAACACCTTGCTGCGCAAGGCGGAAGCTGGTGCACCGCTCAAACTCACCCTGCGCAAAGGTGTGCAGGAAGGATTGGAGGCCGTCGCACGCGAAGCGGCGGCCCGGCTCGGACCGAAACTGTCGGTCGCCATGGTGCTGGCTGATTCCCGCACCGGCGACATACTGGGCAACGTCGGCTCGGCATCTTTCTTCGATTCCAGTCGTGCCGGCTGGATCGACATGACCCGCATCGTGCGCTCACCCGGCTCGACGCTGAAGCCTTTCATCTATGGACTGGCCTTCGAGCAAGGCATGGTCGCGCAGGAAACGATGATCGAGGACAGTCCGGCCGACTTCTCCGGCTACCGGCCGAAAAACTTCGACATGGGGTACCAGGGCGACGTCTCGATCCGGCAGGCCTTGCAGCTTTCCTTGAACGTGCCTGCCATTCGCGTGCTGGACGCGGTCGGACCGGCGCGTCTGACTGCCCGCTTCCGCCAGGCTGGCGTGTCCCCGGTGCTGCCGCTCAACCAGCCGCCCGGTCTCGCCATCGGTCTCGGCGGCGTCGGCACCAGCCTGCGCGATCTGGTTCAGCTCTATACGGGCCTTGCCAATGGCGGAAAGGTGCATCCGCTGCGGGACGGCACCGAGGCCGTGCCTGTGACGGGCAACGCCGCCACCATTCTGGACGAACAGGCCAACTGGCAAATCACCGACATCCTGGCCGGTGTGAGACCGCCGGAAGGGGCGCCGCAGCGCGGCATCGCCTACAAGACCGGCACATCCTATGGCTACCGCGATGCATGGGCGATCGGTTTCGACGGCCGTTACGTGCTGGGCGTTTGGGTCGGCCGTCCCGATGCTAGCGCCGTGCCCGGTCTTTCAGGGTATGTCTCGGCAGCTCCCATTCTCTTCGAGGGTTTCGTCCGCTCCGGCCTTGCCGCCGTCGCTTTGCCCAGCCAGCCCGCCGGCGTGCTGCGGCCACGGCGCGAGGACTTGCCGGTCACCCTCGCCCGTTTCGGAACGGGTGCCGAGACCCAGGTCGGCATCGCAGCCACCGAACCGGCGCCACGGATCGTCTTCCCACCCGATGGCGCTCGCGTCGATCTCGGCATGTCCGGATCAGAAACCACGCCGATGGTGCTGAAACTGCAGGGCGGCCGGGCGCCGTTCCGCTGGCTCGCGAACGGCAAGCCGCTGGCCGGCATCGACCGCCGCCGCACCGCCACCTGGCTGCCCGACGGTACAGGCTATTCGACACTGACCGTGATCGACGCAGCCGGCCGCGCCACCAGCGTCAAGGTGTTCGTCGAATAGGCGTGCTGAGCAGCAGACCGCCGGCGTCAGGCGGATTCCAACCGACGACTCCATTTGTGATTGGCCAGCCTCTTCAGTGAGGTAGAATTTTCTTGCCTGACCACCAAATCGCTGGAACTTTTCTTCACAGGCCCGAAAAAGGCAACTTTCACCGCACCCAAATTCTACAATTTCGATAGAGTAGAATACAGTTCAACGGAGGCGGAAATGACCAAACCTCATTTCAGGAAACTGCTCGGCATCCTTATCGCCGGTTCTGTCCAGTTCGGCGCGCTCGGTTTCGCGTTCGCCGATACGACCATCCTCAACGTGTCTTACGACCCCACGCGTGAACTCTACAAGCAGTTCGACGAGGCTTTCGTCGCCTACTGGAAAAAGGAGAGCGGCGAGACGGTGACCGTCCAGCAGTCGCATGGCGGCTCCGGCAAGCAGGCACGCGCCGTCATCGACGGCCTGGAAGCCGACGTCGTCACGCTGGCGCTGGAGAGCGACATCAACGCCATCGTCGAGAAGTCGAAGAAGATCAATGCCGACTGGCGCACCAAGTTCGAGCACAACTCCGCCCCCTACACTTCGACCATCATCTTCCTGGTCCGCAAGGGCAACCCCAAGGGCATCAAGGACTGGAACGACCTGGTGAAGGACGGTGTCCAGGTGATCACGCCCAATCCGAAGACCTCCGGCGGCGCCCGCTGGAATTATCTCGCTGCCTGGGCCTATGCCAACGGGCAGAACGGCGGCGACGAGGTCAAGACCAAGGAATTCATCTCCAACCTTTATTCGCATGTCCCCGTGCTCGACACCGGTGCACGCGGTTCGACCGTGACCTTCGCGCAAAAGGATCTCGGCGACGTGTTGCTGGCCTGGGAAAACGAGGCCTATCTGGCGCTCGATGAGTTTGGCGCCGACAAATTCGACGTCGTCTATCCGCCGACCTCGATCCTGGCCGAGCCGCCGGTCGCCGTCGTTGATGCCAATGTCGACGCCAAGGGCACGCGCAAGGTGGCGGAAGCGTATCTCAGCTACCTCTACTCCAAGGAGGGCCAGACGCTGATCGCCAAGAACCATTACCGTCCGGCCAAACCGGAACTGGTGCCGGCCGAGGACCTTGCCAAGCTGCCCGAGATCAAGCTTGTGACGATCGATGATCCGCAATTCGGCGGCTGGAAGAAGGCACAGCCTTATCATTTCGCCGACGGTGGTATATTCGACCAGGTCTACAAGCCGGCGCAGTGAGGGCTGCGGCGACATTTCGGAGCTTTCGATACGTTTCCCGTTTTAAGGGAACAAGTAGGGACGGACTAACAACAACATGACCACGACACCCGCGCAGGCGGGGTGGCGGTTCAAGCAGCCGAGTGTCATTCCGGGTTTCGGACTGACGCTCGGCTTCTCGCTTGTCTACCTCACCCTAATCATTCTCATCCCGCTGGCTGGGCTGGTCTGGCGTTCGGCTTCACTCGGATGGGTCGATTTCTGGCGCATCGTCACAGCCGACCGTACGTTGAAAGCCTTGGAGATCAGCTTCGGCACCGCGCTGATCGCCGCTCTCATCAACGTCGTTTTCGGCACGATCGTTGCCTGGGTGCTGGTCCGCTACAAGTTTCCCGGTCGGCGCGTTGTCGACGCCATGGTCGACCTCCCCTTCGCGCTGCCGACGGCAGTGGCCGGTATTGCCCTTACCACGCTCTACGCGCCAAACGGCTGGCTGGGCAGCCTGCTGATGCCGCTTGGCATCAAGGTGGCCTATACGCCGCTCGGCATCATCGTCGCGCTGGTCTTCGTCAGTCTGCCCTTCGTGGTGCGCACGGTAGAGCCGATCATCGAAGAGATCGACAAGGAGGTCGAGGAAGCCGCGGCCACGCTTGGTGCCAGCCGCTTCCAGACCATCACCCGCGTGCTTTTTCCAGGCCTCGCGCCAGCCATCATCACCGGTTTCGCCCTGGCCTTCGCCCGCGGCGTCGGCGAATACGGTTCGGTCATCTTCATCGCCGGCAACCTGCCCAAGGTAACGGAGATTGCCCCGCTGCTCATCGTCATTCGGCTCGAGGAGTTCAACTACCCCGCCGCGACCGCAATTGCCGCCGTGATGCTGGCCATATCCTTCGCCATGCTGCTCGTCATCAATCTGCTGCAGACATGGAGCCGCAAGCGCTATGGCTGATCCGGAAATCAAATCCTACGAGCCGGTGCACGAAAACCTGTCTGCAGCAGTCACCGAGAGCCGTTCGGCGCGCACTGTTCTGATGACGATCGCCTTCGTCTTCCTCGGCATCTTCCTGCTGCTACCGCTCGTCATCGTCTTCAAGGAAGCCTTCGCCAAAGGCGTCGGCGCCTACTTCGCCTCCCTGAATGACCACGACACGCTGTCCGCCATCCATCTCACCC
This sequence comes from Mesorhizobium loti, assembly GCF_002858745.1. Lineage (GTDB taxonomy): Bacteria > Pseudomonadota > Alphaproteobacteria > Rhizobiales > Rhizobiaceae > Mesorhizobium > Mesorhizobium loti_F. Next base: position 107,158 of record NZ_PJRO01000008.1, read on the forward strand.
TCCTGGTGGCTGTGATCGCCGTGCCGCTCAATGTCGTCTTCGGCATCGCTGCTGCCTGGGCGATCGCCAAGTTCGAGTTCAAGGGCAAGGCCTTCCTTACCACCTTGATCGACCTGCCGTTTTCGGTCTCACCGGTCATTTCCGGCCTGGTCTACGTGCTGCTGTTCGGCGCCCAGGCGGTGCTCGGCCCATGGCTGAAATCGCATGGCATCGAAATTCTCTTTGCTGTCCCGGGCATCGTGCTTGCCACGGTCTTCGTCACCTTCCCCTTTGTCGCGCGCGAGCTGATCCCGCTGATGCAGGAGCAGGGAAACGGCGACGAGGAAGCTGCGCTCTCGCTCGGCGCCAACGGCTGGCAGGTCTTCCGGTATGTCACACTGCCCAACATCAAATGGGGCCTGCTCTATGGCGTACTGCTGTGCAATGCCCGCGCCATGGGTGAATTCGGCGCGGTGTCGGTGGTCTCCGGCCATATCCGCGGCATGACCAACACCATGCCGCTGCATGTCGAGATCCTCTACAACGAATACAACGCCGTCGGTGCTTTCGCCGTGGCCTCGCTGCTGGCTGGCCTTGCGCTGGTCACTCTAATCTTGAAAACCATTCTCGAGATGCGCTACGGCGCCGAACTCGCCGCGACACGCGGACATTGACAGGAACATTTGAATGGAAGTTCGCGTTGCCAATGTACGCAAGGAATTCGATCGGTTTCCGGCGCTTAGGGATGTCTCGCTCGACATCCGCTCGGGCGAGTTGATCGCGCTGCTCGGACCCTCGGGTTCGGGCAAGACCACGCTGCTCAGGCTGATCGCCGGGCTGGAGCGGCCGACCACCGGCAAGATCTTCTTCGGCGACGAGGATGCGTCGAGCAAGACCATCCAGGAGCGCAATGTCGGCTTCGTCTTCCAGCATTACGCGCTGTTTCGCCATATGACGGTGGCAGACAACATCGGTTTCGGCCTCAAGGTTCGCCCTGGCGCCACCCGTCCGTCGAAGGAAGAAATTCGCGGCCGCGCATCGGAATTGCTCAACCTTGTCCAGCTTTCCGGATTGGAGAAGCGCTATCCCGCGCAACTCTCCGGCGGCCAGCGCCAGCGTGTGGCTCTCGCCCGCGCCATGGCGATCGAGCCCAAAGTACTGCTGCTGGACGAACCTTTCGGAGCGCTGGACGCGCAGGTGCGGCGGGAACTGCGTCGCTGGCTGCGCGATATCCACGACACCACCGGCCACACCACCGTCTTTGTCACCCATGACCAGGAGGAAGCGCTGGAACTAGCCGACCGCGTCGTGGTGATGAGCCAGGGGCAAATCGAGCAGATCGGGACCGCTGACGAGGTTTATGACACGCCGAACTCACCCTTCGTCTTCGGCTTCATCGGCGAATCGAGCTCATTGCCGGTCAGGATCGCCGACGGCCAGGTCTGGATCGCCGACCGGCCGATCGGGCTTTCGGCACCTAACCATCCTGCCGGCGATGCCCTGCTCTACTTCCGTCCGCACGACATCGAGTTGCTCGACGGCTGCAGCGGCTGCATTGCCGGTACAGTCGTTGCCAGCCGCCGCGTCGCCGGCACGCGCCGCGTCGAGCTGGAGATCGGCGGAGAACGCCAGCGCGTCGAGATCGAGCTGCCTGTCGATCATATCGCGACCCAAAAGAGCCGCATCGCTTTCCGGCCGAGCCGTTGGAAGCTGTTTCCGGTAAAAGCCCCCGCAAACTAGGGCGGCCTGGACACTTCAGCGACGAAGCAGAAAAACCGTTCCAGAAACACCTGTATTCGGGATGGTTTTTCTAATTCCATTTAAGGCTACAGACCGGCATGCCTCGTCTTTGTGGTATCAGGTTCTAATGTACGGACTTCCGCAGCATATTTTTCCAACGGAGTCCTTCATGAAACGCCTTTTGCTCGCCGGTGTCGCGCTGGCCGGCCTGATCCTCGCCGCAGCTCCTGCCTCTGCCGCCGAGAAGCTGCTCAACGCTTCCTATGACGTCGGCCGCGAGCTGTTCGCACAGGTCAACAAGGCTTTCATCGCAAAGCATCCTGGCGTCACCATCGACCAGTCGCATGCCGGCACCTCGAAGCTGGCACGCTCGATCGTCGAAGGTCTTGGCGCCGACGTCGTCACCTTCAATCAGGTTCCGGATGTCGACTTCCTGGTCAAGCAGGGTTTTGTCTCGGCGGATTGGCAGAAGGACTTCGCCAACAACGCCTCGCCCTTCTATTCCCTGCCCTCTTTCCTGGTGAGAGCCGGCAACCACAAGAACATCAAGGACTGGGATGATCTCGCACGCGAAGGCGTTCAGGTGATCTTCCCCAACCCGAAGACCTCCGGCAACGCGCGCTACACCTATCTCGCCGCGACCGCATACGCCAACGAGAAGTTCAAGGGTGACGAAGCCCAGGTCAAAGACTTCGTTTCCAAGATCTTCAACAACGTTCCGGTATTCGATACCGGCGGCCGCGCCGCAACCACCACCTTTGCCGAACGCGGCATCGGCGATGTGCTGATCACCTTCGAGTCGGAAACCCAGGGCATTGCCCGCGAATATGGTACAGACAAGTATCAGCAGGTCGTTCCCTCGGTCAGCCTGCTGGCGGAATTCCCGGTCGCCATCGTCGACAAGGTTGCCGATGAGCATGGCACCCGCGAACTCGCCAAGAGCTATCTCGATTTCCTCTACACGCCGGAAGGCCAGAAGATCGAGGCTGAGAACGGCCTGCGCGTGCGCGATGAAAAGGTCGCGGCCGAGTTCAAGGATAAATTCCCTGAAGTACGGCTCGTGACCGTCGAGGACGCGTTCGGCGGTTGGGAAAAAGTCCAGAAGGACCATTTCGCCGAAGGCGCCCGACTGGACGAGATCTACGGCAACCGCTGACCTGGGCGACACTCAATTTCGAAGAAGCCGGCGCGAGCCGGCTTTTTCATTTCAACGAGGCGGGTAGTGCCACTTCTGCAGCATAAACCCTTCGCATTTCGAAAACGCACGAAAAATCAACGCTCTTTTTATTGTATATCGACAAACTGGACTCTATTCTCATCTCGTGCGTCCTGGTCGATCGTTTCGCCATGATTTGCGCACAAACAGCCGGCAAACGGTTGACGGGATTGCGGCTCAGGCAGTGACAGGCATGCTCACCAAAAAAGGCAAGTACGGGCTGAAGGCCCTCGTGCATCTGTCGCGGATGCCGGTCGGCCAACTGGCTTTCGTCAACGACATCGCGGTCGCCAACAACATCCCGAAGAAATTCCTCGATGCCATTCTCGGCGAATTGCGCAATGCCGGCTTCGTGCAGAGCCGCAAGGGCAAGGATGGCGGCTACCGCCTCGCCCGACCGGCCGCCGAGATCAAGATCGGCCATGTCGTGCGTGTGCTCGACGGCCCGCTGGCACCAATCCCGTGCGCCAGCCGTACCCAGTATCAGCGTTGCGAGGACTGCAACGAGGAAACCTGCGAAGTCCGCCACATGATGCTGGAAGTGCGGCAAGCCATTGCCGACGTGCTGGACAACCGCAGTCTGGCGGCGATGCGTGACGCCGATAATGACGACTACCCGCTGGAACTGTCTTCCCAGTCAAGCTGAGAACGAAACACCGGTCTTCGCTTGCCCAACGTTTGGCGGCTACGAAACCACCGGCTGCAGCCGCCCGACCCGACGCAAGACCAGCAGCATCACAGCCAGGTTCACCACGTTCCACGCAATCCCGTTGAGGAACGCGGCAGTATAAGAACTGGTGAGATCGTAGATCCAGCCTGACATCCAGCCGCCCACCGCCATGCCGATGATGGTGGCCATGATGACCAGGCCGACGCGCTGGCCAGCTTCCGCCGCCGGCATGTACTCGCGCACGATGATCGCATAGCCCGGCACGATGCCGCCTTGCGACAGGCCGAACACCAGCGACACGACATAGAGCGAGGCCAGCCCGTCGAAGGGGATGTAGAAGAACAGCGACAGGCACTGCAGCGCCGAACCGATCAGCAACGTCTTGATGCCGCCGATGCGGTCGGCGACGAAGCCGGAAACCAGCCTGCTCACCACGCCGCCGGCAAGCATGACCGACAGCATCTCGGCACCCCGCGCCACGCCGTAGCCAAGGTCCATGCAGTAGGCGACGATGTGCACCTGCGGCATTGCCATGGCCATGCAGCAACCAAACCCGGCGACGATGAGAAGGTTCTGTAGGGCGGCAGGTGACAAGGCAATCGGCTGCACGCGTCGGGCTGTCGAAGACGGCGAACTGGTGAACGCCTCCCGCGGCGCAGGCTGCCGCATCATCAGCACTAGCGGGATCATGGTAACGAGGCAGAAGATGCCGATGACAAGATAGGTGAAGCGCCACCCCTCGGTAGCGATCAGCGGCGGCATCACCACCGGCCATAAAGCACCGGCCAGATAGTTACCGCAGGCGGCAGCAGCGACTGCGACACCGCGACGTCGGTTGAACCAGTGGGAGATGTCGGCCACCAGCGGCCCGAAAATGGCGGCGGTGCCGAAGCCAACGAGAATGCCCTGCGCCAGCGTGAACTGCAGGATCGAACCGGCGAAGGATGCCAGGATCATGCCCGCAGCAAGCGTCAGCGAAGACAGAAGCGCCGGCATCCAATAGCCCATGCGGTCGACGGCGCGCCCGACCAGCACATTGCCGGCGGCAAAACCGATCATCGTGGCGGTGTAGGGCAGTGACGCATCGGCACGATCGACACCGAACTCGGCTTGCACGGCAGGCAGCACAACCACCACCGCCCACATGCCGACGGCACCGATCGTGCCGAGCACGATGGAAACAGCAAGCCGCAGCCAGGCTTCACGGCCATCGATGACGGACACTGGATCCGCCGACCGGATGGGATGCTGGTTCATGTCGGGCTCCGTTTTCGGCAGGCCCGTCCTTATCGTTCACCGCAGCCGGGGCTGGCAGCACCAAACTGGATCAAAATTTAAGACCAGCGAGACCTTACGGCCGCGACACTACACCATTTTGGGTAATCATCATGTTGGTCAGGGTGCGCTCGGCATGGGTCAGCCGCCAGTCGAGCATCTTCTGCGCATAGCGCAGCACTGTCGACGCCATTTCCGGTTGCTCGGCCAGATTGGTCGTCTCGTCTGAATCCTCGACGAGATCGAAAAGCAGCGGCGGCAGGGCGGCGAAATGCACGTATTTGTAGCGGCCGTCCCGGATGACCGCGTAGCTGCACTGATCGGACGCGATGCCGAGCGCAACTTCAGCCTTCTGCGTCGCCACAGTGCGGAAATCATGCTCGAAGAAGACGGCGTCCCGCCAGTCAGCCGGCTTCTCGCCCTGCAGCAGGGGCAATAGCGAACGGCCATCGCAGGCGCGCGGCTTTTCGAGCCCGAGCCAGTCGAGAATAGTCGGCATGATGTCGACGGCTTCAGTGAAGACATCCACCTGCGAGCCGCGTGCACCATCGGCGTTGACGCGCGGATCCCGGATCACCAGCGGCAGATGGAAGGCGCCGTCGAAATAGACCTCCTTGCCCCAGGCATGGTGTTCACCCAGCATTTCGGCATGGTCGCTGGTGACGATGATCAGCGTGCGGTCATATTCGCCGGTTCTTTTCAGGTGCTCGATAATGCGGCCGAGGTGATGGTCAACTTCAGCGATCAACCCGTAGTAGGTTGCCCGCATCTGCCGGATTTCCAGCTCATTGGCGGACACTGGGTCGAACGGGCTGTGCTCGTCATAGCCGCCTGGGACGCTCAGCCGATCCAGTTCATAGGCAAGCATCGGGTGCTGCCGCTTTTCTTCGCCAAGGTTCGCCGCCCGCGCCGGCAAGGTCACATCCGCGGGATCGACCATGGCGTTGTAGGGCTCGGGCGCGATCAGCGGCGGGTGCGGCCGTAGAAATACGAAATGCGCGAACCACGGGCTGTCGCGCCGCACCGAAAGCCATTTCAGGAAGGCGTCGGTCAGGAATGCAGCTTCGCTGTGCTCGGCGGGATAGATTGTCGGAATGTAGCGGAAGCCGCGGTCGTCCGGCTTGTCGAAGCCGGCTTTCGGCCGAAAGACATCGGCTCGACCACCAGGCAGGTCATAACCTTTGGCGAGTAGATCGGCGATCCATTCTTCCATCTCGTCAGGCAGATGCAGCGCCGCCTCGAACCCCGGCATTACGCTTTCATAGGTCTTGAGCGACGGATCGTTCGCGTCGAGATCGCGCGGGTCGGCACTGGTGTCGGTATAGCCGAACAAGGCCGGCCGGTAGCCGGCCTTGCGTGCCTCCAGCGCAATATTGGTGTGGCGTGCATCGAGCGGCGTGCCGTTGCGGCCGGAGCGATGGTTCATCAGATAGAGGCCTGTCAGCAGGCTGGTGCGCGAAGGGCCGCACGGCGTGCACTGACCGAAATGCTGACGAAACAGCATCCCATCCGCAGCGAGTGCATCCAGGTTTGGCGTTCGCACGTTGGGATGGCCAAGAGCTGACAGGCAATCGCCACGCCACTGGTCTGCACAGATCAGGAGCACGTTCGGGCGTTTTGTCATTTCGTCTGGCTCATTCAGGTTCGCGCCCGACCACCTTGTCGGTGTTGGCAAGCAGTTTTCGGACCGCGGCACGCGCTGCATCCGGGCGCTGCAAGCGGATGTTCTTCTCGATCAGTTCATGCAGTTTCTGCGCAGCCTCGAGATCGTCGCCTTCCCGCGTCACATGCACGAACAGATGGTCGAAAGCCTGCTCGATCAGCACGCCAAGCGGCACCAGCAGATCATTGCCGGCGGCGCGCAGGATGGCGAGATGAAAGCGGGTGTCGGCGCGCGTGCGCTCTTCCAGCGTTGCAGCATCGTTCATGTCGCGGCAGGCGCGGGAAATTTCCTCCATCTGGGCTTCCGTGCGCCGTATGGCGGCGAACGCCGTCGCCTCCGGTTCGATCAGGTGACGGAACTCCTGAACGGTGCGCAGAAAGGCCCCACGATCGGGTGAGGTTGCGTACCAGCCCAGCACATCCCGGTCGAGCAGGTTCCAGCGCTCGCGCGGTTCGACCCGGCTGCCCACCTTCGGACGGGAAACGAGCAGGCTCTTGGCCATCAGCATCTTGATGGCTTCGCGCACCGCCGAGCGGCTGACGTTGAAGGTTTCCGCCCATTTCGTTTCGTTGGGCAGGATGGTGCCGGGTGGATAGTCGCCGCGCACGATGGCAAGACCGATCTCGTTGGCGACATGGGCATGCACGCTGGAGCCAGCCCGGCGTCCGGCTGGCTTCGGCTTTTCGGCACCACTGTCGCTTTTTGCCTTCCCCTTGGCCGCGCGCATGCTTTTCCTTGTTGGCACCAGGCCAACAAGCGGCCCGCATCACCCGCCCAACAAGTCTGGGCTTGGCCGGCATGTCAAGGCGTCAAGAGTGGGAAGACTTCAGCTCAGCGCCACGTCGAGTGAAACGTAGCGCCGCGGTGAGGAAGCGATTGCCGCGGAAGCCACCGCCACCCCGGCACGCAACGCATCTTCCAGCGAAGCGCCATCCAGCAGCGCGGCCAGATAACCGGCGTTGAAGGTATCGCCCGCGCCGGTGGTATCGATCACAGTGACAGCAGGCGCCGGCATATGCGTGACTTTGCCATCGCACCACGCGGAAGCACCATCGCCACCACGTTTGACAACGACGATGGCACCGGGTTTGGCATGGTTCGCAAGCCAGCCGGCGGCGGCCTCGACGGTCTTTTCACCGGACAGGGACAAGCTCTCGATCTCGTTCAGCAGCACGTGGTCGCAATGGGCGAGACAGGCCGTGGTGTGCGCGCGGATCGCATCCGTCCACCCATGCGAAGGCCAGCCTGTATCCAGCGCCACGGTAAACCCGCGCGCCGACACAGCCGCCAGCATCGCCTCGAAGGCATCGATCAGATCGAGATAGAGGAAAGAGCCGGTCAGCAGCACAATGTCACCGGCCGATGCACTCTCCGGCAACATGGCAAGCATGCTCTCAGGCGTCTGCACGGCGAGATTGCCCGCCGTGGTGAGGAATGATCGCTCACCACCCGGATGCTCGACCCCCACCGACAGCGCCGTGGGCGTTGCCACCTGAGGCCAGGTACAGGCGACCTCGCCGAACGTCTCGATCAGCCAGGCACCGAACATGTCGTTGCCGACATTGCAGACGATATGGTGCGGCACCCCCAATGCCTTGAGAGCGAGCCCCGTATTGCCGGCAGGCCCACCGGCCCGCAACTCGGAATGATCGACAAAAGTCTCTGTTCCAGGCAGCGGCCAGGGCGTCACCGGCCCCATAATCAGATCGACCATAACGCCGCCAATGACATGGATGGATGGCCCATCGGACCGGTGCGGGCGTTCATGCTTCATGGTCAATTCCAGTTACTTTCGTCGAGCGTACCGGCTCGCCGACCCCGACGACCTTGCGGTCGGCAACGGCAATGATGAGCTTTTGCAAGGCAGGCAGCATCGCAACGACGGCTGAAAGCCCCTCACTGCGTGGAAAGGCGACCGTCAGAACATCTTCGATTGGCAACTCGCCGCTGCAATCGAAGATCACTGGCACGGTCCCCGCACTGAATGCGGCTCTGGCGAGCGTCACCGTACCGGCTCCGAGCGTCCCGGGACCACGCAGCAGAAGCACGCCAAGATCAGGCGCCAATGCCTCCAGCGGACCGTGGCGGAACTGGCCGAATTCGAAACCGAACGCCGGAATGCGGCCCAGTTCCATCAGCATCAGCCCATTGGCCTCAGCCAGGCCGCGCAATTCGCCGCGTCCCGCGACGATCACCGAATTTTTCGGTGCCAGCGCCTCAAGGGCTTCGTCCAATGCGGGTTGAGCCGGGGCGACAAGGATATCGCCAAGGTCGTTGTTGTCACCGCCCGCTGCCGCCAGGACAGCCGCGTGCAAGGCAAGCGTGATGGTGAGACTGCGTGTTGCCGCGAACGCCACCTCCTGCCCACCGGTGCCGACGAGGCACGCCAGGGTGCGCCCGAGCGTGCTCTGCGGCGCCAGCGTCATGCCAAACAGGTCGGCACCACGCGGCAGGCGCTCCAGCAACTGCAAGATCTCGCCCGATTCACCGGATTGCGATACCAGCACGATCGTGCGGGGCTGCATCGGCAGGCCCTGAAGCAAAACATCGCCAGCGGTTTCAGCCCGGCAATCGACACCAAGGCGGCGCCAGGATGTTTCAGCCATGCGGTTGGCATAGTGTGAGGCGCCCATGCCGATCAGAACCAGTTGACCTGTGCGCATGATGCTGGCGGCCAGTTCGGCTGCTATTGCTTTGTTCGCGGTCAGCGAAGCGATCGCATCCCCGCCTTGCCGTGCCATCTCGGCCTGCAGCAATGCGAGCCCCTCACCGCTTGTTGCTTCCGTCATGGTCACCCCTTCACACTGCCCGCGGACAGGCCGGAAAGCAGCGATTTTTGCAGGAAGAAGCCGATCAGCACCGGTGGCAATGCCGCCAGCAGCCCGACTGCCGAGATCAGCCCGTAGTCGGTGGCACGGCCGGCCGCGAAGTCGGCGATCGCCACCGGCAAGGTCTTGGCGCGCGTGTCACTTGTGTAGAGCAGCGCGTAGAAGAACTCGTCCCAGGCAAGCAGCAGCGCAAACAGCGCAGCCGCACCCGTCGAGGCTGCCGCCACCGGTAAGGTGATGCGGGTCAAGATCTGGAACAGGTTTGCCCCGTCGATCGACGCCGCCTGTTCGATCTCCACTGGCACGCTGTCGAAGCCGGATTTCATCAGCCAGGTCACGAAGGGCAGAAGAATGGTACAATAGACGATGATCAGCGAGGTGACGTTGTTGAGCAGACCAAGCGCGGAAAACACCTTGTAGAGCGGCAGGATCAGTACCACGGGCGGCATCATGTAGGTCACGATCACCGCGTAAAGCAGCGGCATGCGGCCGGGGTAGCGCGAGAAGGAATAAGCGGCGGGAATGCCGGCAGCGAGCGCTATCGCCGTGGCGCTGACAGCCACGATCACCGAATTGCGCAGCGCCGAAAGGAAGGTGAGCCCGGCAGATCCCTCCTCCAGCGAAAACAGCCGCGCATAACGCGAGAAATCCGGCTGCTCGGGAATCCAGCGCAGCGGGATGGTGGTGAGGTCATTGGCATCCGAGATGCTCATGATGAACAGCCACGCGACCGGTGCCAGAATGGACGCCACGAACAGGGCCACGGCGACATAAACCAGGATAGTAGCGGTCAGGCTGCGTCTCACGAGCGTTTCTCCCGCCGCACCAGCATGACGACATAGATCGAAATCATCAGCCCGCTCATAGCAGTTACTGTCAGCGCATAGGCGGCACCGCTGCCGGCTCGCAGATAAGTGAAGGATTCCTGGTAGACGAAGAAAGACACCGTCTTCGTGGAATCGGCCGGCCCGCCACGCGTCATCACATAGAAGATGTCGAAGACCTTGAAGGCTTCGATGGCGCGCAGCACCATCGCAACGCTGAGCGAGCCGATGATGCCCGGCAGCGTGATCTTCCAGAACCGCGTCCAGGCATTCGCCCCATCCATGATCGCGGCCTCATAGAGATCCTTCGGCACCGTCTGCAGGGCGGCCAGCGCGATCAGCGCGATCAGCGGATAGTTCTTCCAGATGTCGGCGAGGATGACCATGTTCATCGCCGTGGCAGGGTCGCCCAGCCAGGAACGATAGGCATCGAGCAGGCCGATCTGGGTGAGCAGTGCATTCAGGCTGCCATATTCGGGATTGTAGATGAGGCGCCACATCACCGCGTTGACGATGGTGGGCAGCGCCCAGGGCAGGATGAGCAGCGCCCGCACCAGGGTCCGGCCCTTGAATTCCTGGTTGAGCAGCAGCGCAACCAGCACGCCGAGCACCACTTCGGCCGAAACCGACAGCACGGTGAAATAGGTGGTGCGACCGACGGCAGCACGAAAGTCGCTGTCATCGAGGATGTAAGCGAAGTTCTCCAGTCCGATCCATTGCCACACATAGCCCTGGCCGGTCAGGCTGGCGTCGGTGAACGCCAGCCACAAGGTGTTGAGGAGAGGAAAGGCAGTCACCAGCACCATGATCGAAATCATGGGCGTCAGTAACAGCCAAGCCGTACGGTCCTGTTGGGCTGGGGCCATGACGGCTCTGCTCTCCCTCGAAGGCGGCTAACGCAGTCGACCTGCGGCCTTGGTCGCCGCCGTCATGGCGTCGTCCGTCGAAGCCTGGCCAAGCAGCACCTGCTGGATGTTCTTCTGCAGGATCGACGACAGCTCCGGATAGGAGGGGGTCATCGGGCGCGCGAACATCACACCGAGCGAGACCTTGGCGGCGTCAATCAGCTTTTCCTGCCCCTTGGTCACCGCCGGGTCGTCATAGGAGGATTTCCAGATCGGCAGGCTGAGCTTGGCGTATTTGTTCTGCGTCTCCTGCGAGGTCATGAAGGTGATGAACTTCCATGCCTCGTCGGGGTGCTTGGAACCGGCCGAAATCCCCAAGCCCATCGAGCCATTGATGGCAGAGGCTTCGGCCTTGCCCTTAAAGCCGGGGGCAGGAACGATGCCGATCTTGCCAGCGACCTTGCTCTCCTTCGGATCGTTGGCCATGTTGAACATGTAGGTCCAGTTCATCGCGAAGGCGGCTTCCCCGGCCGAGAATACCTTGCGCACGTCTTCTTCCAGATATTCGCGCGAATTCGGGTTGGTGACGCCATCGTCCAGCGTCTTCTTCATGTAGTTGACGGCTTCGACCGAACCGCCCGTGTCGAAGGACAGTTTGCCGTCCTGGGTGAAGGAACCCTTGGCGCCACCAACCATCGATGTGTAGTCGCAGATCAGTGCCTCCGCCTGACTCCAGCTCCATACGATCGGAAATTTGACGATGCCCTTGTCCTTGATGATCTTGGCCTGCTCGGCCAGTTCCTCGAAGGTCTTGGGCGGTGCGGAAATACCCGCCTGCTTCAGCATGTCCTGATTGTAGAAGAGATATTTGGTGTCGAGGATCCAGGGCATGCCCCAGATCTTTCCATCATAGTCCACAGTCGTCCATGCGCCGTCGAACACCTTGTCCCTGTCGGTTTTCGGAACACGAGCGGTCACGTCTTGCAGGAAGCCCTTGGTGGCGAATTCCGGCGGCCAGATCACGTCGAACAGGACAACGTCATATCCGGAGGAGCCGGCACCCTGGGCCGCCACGATCTTATCGTGCAGCGCCTCGTAGGGCACGAATTCCAGATTGACCTTGAGACCCGGATTGGCGGCCTCGAACGTCTTGGCCATCGCCTTGGTGTCGTCCTCGCTATAAGCGGCCTGCTTCATGAAAATGGCGTTCAGCGTCACGTCCTCGGCGAAAGCCGGAAACGACTGATGGATCAGCAGCGCAAGCCCGCAGGCAGCGCCCTTGAAGAAGCGGTTCATTGATTCCTCCCGATTGGTTGACCGTCTGGCCTGTGTGGCCTCGACAGCCGCTTAAACTAGATCATGTGAAATTAATTAAATCAAGTTGATTGGCTTATATTTTCCTTCATAATCAGCGGAACTCGCGTAGAGAGTTTGCATGACCCTCAAGAGACCCGTCGCAGGCACCAATCTCGAACAGGCCAAGTCGCACAATCGCCGCGTCGTCATCGAGGCGATCAGGACGAATGGTGCGCTCTCGCGCGCCCAGATCGCGCGGCTGACAGCCTTGAGCTCACAGACCATTTCCAACATCGTCGACGAATTGGAACGTACTGGGTTGTTGCGCGCCGAGGCGACACAGAAAGGCGCGCGCGGACAGCCCGCGGTGCCCTATTCGATCGACCCGAACGGCGGCTATTCGATCGGCCTGCAGCTCGACCATCAGACCGCCGTCGGCGTCGTCACCGACCTGTCCGGAACGCTGCGCTCACGCATCGAGCGCAAGGTCGACAGGCCGACGCCAGCCGAGGCGATGCCGCTGCTCGCCGCAATAACCGACGAACTCACCCGCTCCTTCCGCTTCGACCGCAGCCGGCTGCTCGGCGTCGGCATGGCCATGCCCGGCCCCTTCGATGTTGAAGGCATGACTTCGGTCGGCCCGACCGCCCTGCCCGGCTGGCAGGATTTTCCGGTAGCGGCGGAACTGGAACGCCTGACCGGCCTGCCGGTGACCTTCGAGAATGACGCCACCGCTGCGGCCATCGGCGAACGACTCTACGGCGTCGCCAAGAACCTCGCCAGCTTCGTCTATCTCTTCATCGGCACGGGCCTCGGCGCCGGCCTTTTCCTTGACGGCCATCTCTACAAGGGCAGCCGCCACAACGCGGGCGAGATTGGGCATATGATCGTGAAGCCGGACGGGCTCGCCTGTTTCTGCGGCAAGCACGGCTGCCTGGAACGTTACGTCTCGCTGCGCGCCGCCTATGATTGCCTCGAAATGCCGGATCCCGACCATGCTTCTCCCGACAAGCTGGCCGAATTGCTGGCTGCCGGCGACAAACGCCTGCTCGCCTGGGCCGACCAGGCGGCGGCACCGCTGCGACAAGCCATCGACGTCCTGGAACTCGCCTTCGATCCGGAAACGGTGGTGCTGGGCGGCTTCATGCCGCTCGCCGTCATCGAGGTGCTGGCAGACCGGCTGGAGCCGCTGCATCTGTCGGTCTCGTCGACACGCACACGTACCTTGCCTCGCGTCCTGATCGGCGCAGCAGGCAAGGACACATCCGTGCTTGGGGCTGCAGCACTGCCGATCTTCTCCGAAACCAACCCGCAGTTCGACGTGCTGCAGAAACCACTCGGTTGAAACCAACTGCATAAGGCTGCGGCCGCGCTTGTGATTTTTGCGCGCCAGCGGGCGAAGGCGCAATTGCGGTGCTTGCCGTCCTGATTGGATTGCAGGATCGTTGCGCCGTGTTCAAATCGACAGGAGAGGATCATGAAGGCAATGAGCTTTGTGCGGCTCGCAGCGTTTGGTGCCGTGCTGGCTGCAAGCGGCGGCGCATCGGCAGAGGAGCCGGCGTTCTGGAAATTCTACGAACAGTCTCTGAAGTCGGCGAAATACATCGACCTCACCCATGCCTTCGCGCCGGTGCAGCCGGTCTGGCCGGGCTTCGGCCCCGCCAAGTTCAAGGCGGCCGTGGCCGGCGCCGATATCGAGGGTTACGTCAAGAAAGGCGAGGAATTCACCTATGAGAAGCACGGCTTCGTCGCCAGCGCCTATGACCTGACCACCGACCAGTACGGCACCCAACTCGACCCACCCTCGCACTGGAATCCGAAAGGCGCCACCATCAGCGACCTGCCGCCGACATTCGCGGTGAGGCCGCTTGTGGTGATCGACATCAGCGGCAAGGCAAGGACCGACGAGGGTTATCACCTCAAGGTCGCCGACATCGAGGAATGGGAAAAGAGACACGGCCGCATCCCGGAAGGCTCGGTCGTGTTCGTGCGCTCCGACTGGTACAAGAAATGGAATGAGCCGGAACGCTTCGCCAAAGCACCGTTCCCCGGCGTGAGCCTCGATGCGCTGAAGTTCCTGCATCTGGAGCGCAAGATCCTGTTTCACGGCCACGAGCCGCTCGACACCGACACCACGCCGAACCTCGAAGGTGAATATTGGCTCATGCACAACAACTTCGTGCAAGCTGAAGGCGTGGCCAATCTCGACAAGGTACCCGAGGCTGGCGCGCTTGTGACGATTGGCTTCGCCAAGCCGCAGGGCGGTTCGGGTGGCTATGCCCGCTATATCGCGATTGCGCCCTCCGACTGGCCGGAGGGTGTTTCAGTCAACGATGCGCCCGGTGCCCCGCTGCCCGAGCAGACCGCACCGCTAAAACGTGACAGGGACGGCGTGTTCCGCCCCACACCGTAGCAGTTGGGCCGTTGTGCATGGAGCCTCCATCTTCCTCGTCTTCAGGAAGATGGAGGTAAGACTTATGCCGCCGCGGTGATGCCATAGAGGATCGGCATCAAACCGGCGAGCGCCTTGAAGCGCTGCCATGATTTGCGCTCCGGCTTCGTCCAGCCGGTCTCGGCCAGGGCGGAGATACGCGGAAACACCAACCGGTCGAACACGCCGCGATCGGTCATCGGCTCCGACCAGATGCAGCACTGCACGCCGAGGAAGTGCTTCTTCTGCTCCTCGGTCCAGCCTTCCACCGGGTCGAATCCGTAAAGCGTCTCCGGCTCTGACCAGCCGGCCCAGGCCGCGCCGGGCTCCGACCAGGCCGGGCTGTTGGCCATGTCGAGATAGTAGACCTGGCCGGGACAGACAACGATGTCGTAGCCACGTCCGGCGAGCGCCGCCGATATCTCCACAGAGCGCCAGCCATTCAGGAAGCTCTTGTCTTTATCGATGATGTCGCCATGCGCGGCCTCTTCCCAACCACCGGTAATACAGCCGCGCGAAGCGAGGAAGGTCTGCGCGCGTCGTAGAAACTCGGCCTGCAACACGGCTGCACCCGAGCCGTCAATCTCATCAGCATTGTGGCGGTTGGTGATGACATTGACGCGCTTGGCATGAAGGGCAGCAACGTCTGCACCGGCCAACTCGGCAAGCCTGTCCAACGCCTCCGGCGAACCCGACCAGGCGCCGATAGGCACTTCGTCGGCACCGACATGGATGCGTTTGTACGGGAACAGCGCAATCACCTCGTCCAGAATGGTTTCGAGCACCTGGAAGGTTTCCTCACGCGCCGGGTTGAGGCAGTTGTTGGGGAAGCCCTGCACCGAATAATACACGCCGTGCTCGGCCGGATCGCGCAGTTCAGGGATCGCCTGCAGCATGGCGTAGCAATGACCAGGAACATCGATCTCCGGGATCACTTCAATGCTGAGACGACCGGCCAGCGCAACAATCTCGCGCACGGAAGACTTGCTATAGTAACCACCAGTCCGCTCTGGCCCGGACCCGAGCAGCGGCGGCAGCGGCAGCCCATGGCCGCGCCAGGCGCCGATGCGGGTCAGTTCCGGATACGCGTCGATTTCGATGCGCCAGGCCTCGTCATCGGACAGGTGCCAGTGAAAACGGTTGAGCTTGTTCCACGCCATGATCCTGAGGAAGCGGCTGACTTCGGCTGTGCCATAAAATTGTCGAGCCACGTCGAGATGCGTGCCACGCCAGCCCAACGACGGCTCATCCTTGATCTCGCCTTCCTGTGGGAAGAGGAAAGTCTCGGGATGAAGACGCGCGCCGCGCAGGATTTGTCCCAGAGTGATCAGCCCGTAGAGCAGGCCGGCGCGCGTCGCGGCCGAAATCATCACACGGTCGCCTGCGAAGCGGATGGCGTACGCCTCAGAAGCAAAATCGTTGACGAGCGAAAGAGAAACCGGCAAGCCGCCCTCGCCTTCCGGCCGCACGATGCCTTCTACAGGAAACAGCCCCTCGACCAGCTCAGCGAAAGCGGCGGCGGCAGCTTTGGCCTCATCGCCTTTTGCCTCAAGCGCGAGGCCTTGCGGCACGGCGGCACGGCCCGATACAGAAACACTGTTCGGCCAAGGTACGATGGCTACGGGCACTGGCGCCACATGCGGCACGGGATATATTTCTGCGCCACGCTTCAGCGGTGCATTGTCACCCTTGGCCTGCGTCGGGGCGACTGACACCGGCACCGTGGTACCATCGGCAAAAGCGACATAGGCAGTGTTGGCGCCATCAGTCCAATGGCGAAGCGGATAAGAAAGTCCACGCGCGGTCACCGTCCACGAAGCTCCAGGCTCCAGCACGAAGCCCTCGGGCGGTGACAATTCGGAATGGTTGGAAAGCCGAGCGGTCAGGCTACCGCCTTCGACCACCGCTTCAGGATCGATACGGCCAGGACCATTTACGCAAAGCTTGAAGCCGGAGACCGGTTTCGCCGAAAGATTGGTGAGCGTCAGCGAATAGGCGAGGCTTTCGTCGTCGATGGCGGGTGTCCAGTGGGTTTGCAGGCGGAGGGCAGATTTCGGCTGGATGGTCATGTCGAACTTTCAGTTTGGCAAGCGTTGACGGTTTGCGGTAGCGCTTCCATCCCCCGGCCGGACCTTCCCTCTCAGGAAGGTGGAAGCTTCCGGCTACACACCCTGCCCGCCGCTTCGGCGAGCCGGCGCATTATTCATGAGGCGGCGATGACTTCAACAGTCCGGCATAGATACCGGGTTCGGAGTTGGGGATCATCGTGGCACCCACCGTACGCTCGTAGAATTCCGAAGGGCCGACATCCCCGATGATGGCGTAGCCATAGCCCATCGTTTTGAGGTCGAGCAGCGAGGCGAGTAACAATGCATGGCCGATGCCCAGACCTCTTGCCGCCTTGTCGACACCGGTCGGACCGAAAAAACCGCGTGCGATCGATTCATGGCAGGAAAAGCCGATCAGCTTTTCCTCGCGTGTCGCCAGGAAGCATGTCGGCGGCTGGCGCATGATGGCGACAGCCGTTTCGCTCGACCAGCCGGCGCCGAACGTCTTGCGCACCCATGTGGTGACGAGCTCGAGCTCCGGCGCCAGTGCCCGGCGGATCGTGACCCCGGCCTTCTGGATGCGCTCATCCAGGGCAGGCTCCGGTTTCAAAAGGGAAAGATTGACGAGATAATCCATGCTGCTCTGCCGCTTCAGGAGATTTCGAAGAATGATTGCATCGATTTTGACCCGGAAGTCTCGCTTAGCGTATGGTTGGCCATAGACAGATCGATGCAGTCATTCTTCGAAATCTCCTTGGTTCACGCGCCGAGCGCGCGGATGAAATGGTTCGGACCAACCTGCTCGATGGTATCGGAGGCCGGCCGGCTGATGCGGCGCACCTCTTCGGCATGGCCGAGGAAACGTGCGCTGTCACCCGGCACGAAAGGCCGATCCGGGTCCGGCACGGCCGAGAGCAGCAGCTTGGTGTAAGGATGTCTGGCTTGCCGGATCACGGCCTGGGTATCGCCCCACTCCACCATCTGGCCGGCGAACATGACGATCACCTCCTCCGCGACATACGCTGCCGTCGCAATGTCATGGGTGATGTAGAGCAGCGCAAGCTGTCTTTCGCGCTTGATGCGCGACAACAGTTCCAGAATGCCCAACCGGATCGAAACGTCGAGCATAGAGGTCGGCTCGTCGGCAACCAGAAGGTCCGGCCGCACGCCAAGCGCGCGTGCGATGTTGACACGCTGGCGCTGGCCGCCGGAAAGCTCATGCGGAAATTTGTGCGCCGTCACGGCCGGATCCAGCCCCACAGAGGTGAGCAGGTCGGCGACACCTGAGATTTCCTCTGCCTTGCTGCTGACATGCCCGTGCAATTTCAGCGGCCGCGCCAAGTGGTGCTGGATCGAAAAAACAGGGTTGAGCGAGGCGAACGGGTCCTGGAACACCATCTGCACGGCGCGCCTGTAAGCAGCCTCGTCGGCCTTGGCGCCGGGATGCGTGATGTCGCGGCCACGGAAATACATCCTGCCGGCCGTCGGTTGATCCATGCGGGCAATGATGCGCGCGCAGGTGGTCTTGCCGCAGCCGGACTCGCCGACCAGCGCCAGAGCCCGACCGGGCTTCAGCGCCAGCGAGATGCCTCGCAACGCCTGAACGACACCAAAACTGCGTTCGATGCGATCAAGCCGCACAACAGGTTCAGCCAGCGCCTCGGCGCCGTCTACGGGAAGGCTCGGCTGCGCGTTCATGCGGCCGCTCCGTGACCGGGCAGCTGCGGGATCGAGCCCCACAGCTTGCGCGTGTATTCGTGTGCCGGCGCGCGGCTGACCTGCCGCACATCGCCGACTTCGACCAGTTCGCCTTTCAGCATCACGCCGACACGATGGCAAAGTTGTGCCATCAAATGCAGGTCGTGGGTGATGAACAGAACCGAGAAGCCATGGCTGCGCTGCAGGTCGATGACCTGTTCCAGGATCTCGCGCTGCACCACCACATCGAGCGCCGTCGTCGGCTCGTCCATGATGATCAGTTCCGGTTGCAGGGCGAGGCAGATGGCAATCACGATGCGCTGCCGCATGCCGCCTGAGAACTGGTAGGGATAGTCGTCCAGCCTTATTGCCGGAATGCCGACCAGCTTGAACATTTCCTCGGCACGAGTGCGCGACTGTGCCTTGGTGGCACCGATATGGCGCGCTAGCACGTCGTGAAACTGCGCCGCCACTCGCATCAGCGGATTGAGCGAATTCATCGCACTCTGGAAGACCATGCCGATACGCCGCCAGCGCACCTTTTGCAGCGCAGCTTCCGGCAGCTTCAAAAGGTCCTGATCATCGAGCAGCACCTCACCGCCTGCCACCCAGGCCGGCGGCTTCGACAGCCGCGTGATGGCATAGGCGATGGTGCTCTTGCCGCAGCCGGATTCGCCGGCAAGCCCGAACAACTCGCCACGGCCAATGTCGAACGACACGTTCTTCACCGCGCGGAACGCACCACCATCCGTCAGATAGTCGACGTCGAGGCTGCGGATTTGAAGCAGCGGCGCGTTCATCGGGCGGCCCTCAATTCACGGGCGCGTAGCCGGTTGAGCCGCAGCCAGCGGCTGAGTGCTGGGCCGGAGCGAAGCTGCGGGTTGGCGATCTCGTCGAAAGTGAAGTTGAGCAACGCCAGCCCCAGCCCCACGATTGCGATACCGAGCGCCGGCGCGCCGATGTCCCACCAGGCGCCGACGATGATCGCCGAGGAATTCTGGGCGTTGTAGAGCATGGTGCCCCAGGTGACGTTCAACGGGTCGCCGAAACCGAGATATTCCAGCGTCGTCTGCGCCACGATCGCATAGATGATCGAGCCGACCAGGTTGATGCCGATCAGCGGCACGAGATTGGGCAGGATTTCGACGAAAACGATGCGCCACCAGGGTTCGCCCACCATGCGCGCAGCAACGACGAACTCGCGGTTCTTCAGCGACAGGGCCTGGGCCCGCGTCATGCGCGCGCCCCATGGCCATGACGTGAGCGCGATGATGGCCATGATCGCCATTGGCCCGACGGTACCTGCAAACGATGCCAGCAGGATGAGCAATGGAATGTTGGGAATGACCAGCACGGCATTGGTGGTCAGATCGAGCACCGCGTCGGTTCGGCCGCCGAAATAACCGGAGATCAGGCCAATCGCCGTGCCGAGCGCGGTGATCGCCAGTCCTGTTGCGAAGCCGACCGCCAGGGACGGTCGTGCACCCCAGACGAACTGCGAATAGACGTCACGCCCCATCTTGGTGGTGCCGAACACATGTTCCACGGTGGGTGGCTGGTGGGAGCGGCCGACGCGCTGCGCAGGATCTCCGGGCGCTAGCACCGGCGCCAGCAAAGCCATCAGGCAGAGCCCGGTGATGATGATGAAGCCCACCACTGCCTTCTTCTGGCGCAGGAACAGCTTGAGGCCCGAGCTCATGTCCGCCCCTCCTGTACCCTGGGATCGACAACGCCGTAGAGGATATCGACCAGCAGGTTGGCGCCAAGCGTGGCCATGGTCATCAACAGCAACTGGCCCTGGATCACCGGATAGTCGCGGGCGACGCTTGCCGTGAACAGGGTGAGGCCCAGCCCCGGATAGTTGAAGACGATTTCAGTGACGATCGAGCCGCCGAACACGGCACCCAGCATCAGCGCCAGATTGGTCATGACCGGCAGCATGGCGTTGCGCGCCGCATAGCTGAACATCACTGCCGTGTCGCTCAGCCCCTTGGCGCGCCCCATGGTGACATAGTCTTCACCCAGCACCGAGATCATCGACGAGCGCATCGTCGTCTGGAACTCACCGATCATGTAGGGTGAAAGCGTCAGCACCGGCATGATGGCGTGCCAGAACACCGAGCCGAAGAAGGTGAAGTTGATGCCGGGGTCGAGGCTGGGATCATAGGCGTAGCCCACCGGGAACCATCGCAGCGTCACGCCGAAAGTGAACAGCGTGGCGAGCGCGATGATGACTGGCGGCACCGCAATCATCACGACCGAAAAGGGCGAGACAAACGCATCGAAGCGTCCACCTCGCCGCCATGCCGCCACTGCGCCGAGCGAGACGCCGATGCAAAGGGAAAAGACGACCGCCGTCACCACGAGGAAGGCAGTCCAGCCAGCTGAGCGGGCCAGCACCTCGGTGACGGTCTGCGGATAATATTTGACCGACACGCCAAGATCGAAAGTGGCCAGTCCCTTCAGATAGTCCAGGAACTGCTGCCATATCGGCTGCTCGACGGCGCCGAAACGGGCCTTGATCGCCTCGATCGCCGCCGGCGTCGCACGCGGCCCCAGCTGGGCGATCATGCTGTCGACCGGGCTCCCCGGCATCAGCCGGGGAAGCGTGAAGTTGACCAGGATGGCGAACAGGAAGGCGGCCAGATAGACCCCGAGCCGTCGAAGAGGTATCCGCATCACCGCTATCCCGTCCCCTGTCCCTCCTGATTATTGCACCGGCTTCAGCCGCAGCAAATGCACGAGCCGCAGGCGGTTGTTGTCGTGGTCTTCCGGGTTCATCGCCGGCTCGTCCTTGGTCACCCAGCCGGTAAAGCGCTTGGTCGAATACTGGAACCAGGTCGGCCCGTTGAACACCGGCACCACCGGGAATTCGGTGGCGACGATCAATTGCACCTGGTCGAACAGCTTGTGGCGCTCTTCCTCCGTGGTCGCCTTGCGGTAGGCGTCGAAGATCTTGTCGAGTTCCGGATTGGAATAACGCGATGGCGCCGAGGTGATGCGGCCGGCGAAAGGCGTCGACAATGACTGGTAGTAGCCGCGGAAGGGCGTCGGACCGTCGGCGCGTGAATTCATCACGGCATCCAGCGTACCGTCGAGAATCTGCTTCTGCCACTGCTCGTATTCCGGTGTCGCCACCGAGGCGTTGACGCCGATCTTGCGCAGTCCTTCGACGCCAATCTGTACGGCATCGATCCAGTCCGTCCAACCGTTCGGCACGGCAATCGAGAAGGCAATCGGCTGTCCCTTAGGCGTGGTGCGGAAGCCGTCGGCGCCCTTCTTGTAACCGGCATCGTCGAGCACCTTGTTGGCCTTGTCGATGTCGTAGGCCATCCACACGTCGTGATCGCCTTCCGCGGCCTTGTTGCGCCAGGAGTCGAAGCGCGGTGGCAGGCCGGAGGCATGCAGGTTCACCACCGGATAACCGAAGCCTGCGATGTCCACCATCGAGGTGCGGTCCATCGACAGCGAAAAGGCGTGGCGGAAGTTGATGTCGGCGAAGGCCTCGGCATTGCCGGCATTCTTTGTCTTGAAATTCATCTGGAAGGCGACCGTCTCGGCGGGCGGCTGCCAGTAGCCGTTGTTCTTCGGATCGAGCGCGACATAGGTCTTGTCGATCTGCGGAATGAACGATCCGATCCAGTCCATCGTGCCTTCGGGCAACAGCGCCAGCATCTGGTCGTTGCCGGAGATCTGCGGCAGCTTCAGGCAGTCCACCTTGAGATTGGCGGCATCCCAGTAGTTCGGATTGCGGCACTGTTCATAGATTTGCGGCGTGAAGCGGCGGACTTCGGTCATCGGCCCGGAGCCGACCGGCTTCTCGTTCTTGAAGGCAAGCGGATCCTTCACGTCCTTCCAGATGTGCTCGGGCACGACTGGAAAATCGGCCAGCGTCTCCGGGAAATGCGTGTCGACGGTTTTGAGGTTGATCTTCACTTCCGTCGGTGACGGCGCCTCGACGGAGGCAACGGTTTCGCCGACGCCGACAGTGTCGACCGCCGGGTTCTTCAGCATCATTTCCAGCGTGAACTTCATGTCCGCTGAAGTCAGCGGCTTGCCGTCGGACCATTTCACGCCGTCGCGCAGCGTGTAGGTGATTGATTTCAGGTCATCAGAAAACTTGTAGGCCGTAGCGAGACGCCAGATCGGCTTGCCGCCATCATAGTCGTTGAAGATGACCAGCGGCTCATAAATAAAATCCATCGTGCTCTGGCGGCGGCCACCGAGATCGAAAGGATTGAAGTTCTGGACCCAGCTGGTCTGCTCTTCGATGTGCATGGAGAGCACGGCTTCGGCGGAGGCGGATGTTGGGTAGGCGGTCAGCCCGGCTGCAGCGGACAGTGCTGCGAAGGCAGCACCGGCAAACAGACGCCGAAGCGATACGGTTCGGCGAGAAGAAGACGGATTCGTACTTTTGGCACGCATGGTTTCGATTCCCCTGGTTGGAATTGACCCTTCCGCTCTTGCTGGCGGATAAGATAAATCAATTTGATTTATGGGTATGGGTGAACTGCCTCTTCGTCAATCGACAAAAACAGGGTAACGGCTAAAAAATCGTTTTAGCATAAGGGTTTGCGGGGAATGTGGGCGCGCCCAATGCTGCCGGAATTTGGGCCTTCAAGCCAAAAATCCCAGCGCGCAGAATGGCTTAATTTGGATGGTTTGAAGGTTGCTTCACCCTCGTGTAGCGGCCAAAAAAGTTCAGGTCGACATCAACTCGGACTGCGCCTGCAGTTTGTGGAGCGAATTCCGTTCACACGCACAGATTGTGGATTTTGGGAAAGAACTCAGCGATGTCCACGACTTCCGTTTTTTTAAACGAAAATTGACATTGATTATCAAAAGGCTGTTTGATTTTCGCGCAAAACGTGCGGACCGGCTGTCCGCACGCCCGCTCATTGTTACAAACCGATCCGAATTCCCGCTCGGATGGATCGTTCAGGCCACTCCTCGAAAGCGTCGCCAGGAGCGTTACCGCTCCCGTAAGGATGAATATCGGCGTGGGGCTGGTCCGAGCCAGCCTTAAGCCGTCTTGTGCGACGCCGCCTGATGGATCAGCGAGCTCCAGCTGTTGGTCGAGGCAAGGTGGCAATAGACCAGCGTCAACGCGCCCGTTTTCCTGAGATCGAGGAACGCCTCGTCGCTCAGCTTGTTGAAGGCGTCTTCATCGATGATCTTGAAGTCGGTGAGGTTCAGAACCTCACCGTTCTCCAGCGTCACCGTGCTGCGGCGCTCGGCGAACAGGCCGTGCGCGGCGATCTTGTCGACCATGGCGCGCGTGGCGGCAAAGTCCATCTGGTATTGATTGCAGAAGGCAAGTGCCTGTTTGGTCGCTTCTGTTGCCTCGGTGCCAGCGAAGAAAGGCGCCGCCTTTTCGCCGCGCGCCGCTGCCACAACCTGCTCGACCACCCGATCGCTGCCCCGGTCGACGCACAGTGCCAGCCGTCCGCTTCCCTGCCCGCCATCATCGGCAAGGATGAAGGGATACCGGCGCGCATAGGCGGGAATGTAGTGCGGCTTGGCCCACTGGCCGTCCTTGTCTACGAACAGGTTCTCGCCCTGCCGCAGCCCGGTGATGACGACCGGCTGATTGCTGGGACCGACGAAGACGATCGGATAGGAACGCATCGCCGCGGGCATCTCCCCCGTCACCACAGGCAACGCATGCGCGGCGCGTGTGAACGAAAAATCAGCACGTGCAACGAGGCCGAGTGAAGCGTGGCGGTCGGGATTCATCGCCTCCGGCTTCGAATAAAAAAGCGGAAGTGCGTCTGCGGCCTCAGCCGTTGCCATGCCATTCTCTGCGGTCATGCCTTCTTCCCCCTGAAGCTGGCGCAAATGAGGGCGTTTCGCCTTCGCAGCGCGTTCCAATCCGAGAGCGTCTTACGCCAGCGATCGGGAAAAAGTCCATCCGTCGCCTGACAGCAGAACACGAATAGACCCAAGAATGGTCAGGCGTCCCCGCGCACCGCCCTGCCCGCCTTCTGCAACAGTTCAAATGCCTGGAAGCGTTTCCCATGCCAATCGGCATGGCCGGCGTTCGGCTGATAGGTTTCACCGAGTTCCGACATTGCTGCCATGGCGGTAGCCATATCGGGGAAATGACCTGCTGCGACGGCGCCCAGGATAGCCGAGCCGAGCAGAACTGGTTCCGGCGAGATTGAAGCGGCAACGACAAGCCCGGTGGTGTCGGCCAGGAGTTGGCGTACCAGCGGGTTCTGGCCAGCCCCGCCGCTGACCACGATGGTGTCGGTGGCAACGGCCTTGTCGGCGAGCACGCCGACGATCTGGCGCGCGCCATAGCCGAGGCCACAGATGCCGGCGAGATAAAGGCCAACCAGCCCATCGATGCCGGTGTCCATGCCGATACCAGCGATCAGGCCAAGCGCCTCTGGATCGGCGAACGGCGCGCGGTTGCCGAGGAATTCCGGCACGACATGCAGCTTGCCGACAAGTTCAGGCGTGCTTCCAGCGCCGCCACGCCTGTCGGCCTCAGCCGCCAGCCATTGGCTGAGGCTCATGCCGGCCATGTTGGCTTGTGCTGCGGCCTCCCCGGAAGCCGGATGCATGCGGACTAGATGATCGATCGCGGCGCCGGCGGCCGACTGACCACCTTCGTTCAGCCACAACCCTGGCACCATGGCCGAGAAATACGGCCCCCACACCCCGTCCACGAACGCTGGCTCGGCGGTGGTCGACATGGTGCAGGCCGAAGTGCCGAACACGTAGGCCATACGTGTTCGGACGTTCCCCGCATTGCCGCGCGCGCCCACTGTGCCGATACCGCCGGCATGGGCGTCGATGAGACCGGCCGCCACCGGTATGCCTTCGGCGAGGCCAAGGTCCCGCGCGGCCTCGGCTGTCAGGCCTTTCCCCAATGCAGTGCCGGCCGGCACGACCTCGGTGCCGATGCGGCGGAACTGCTCGTCGGCGAGCACGCCAAGTCCGACCGTGCGGAAGTAGCGCTCATCCCAACGCTGTTCATGCGCCATATAGGTCCACTTGCAAGTGACGGTGCAGACCGAGCGGGCAAGGCTGCCGGTCGACTTCCAGGTCAGGAAATCAGTCAGGTCCATGAATTGCCAGGCGTCGGCGAAGGTCTCCGGCTTGTGCTCGGCCAGCCACAACAGTTTCGGCGTTTCCATCTCGGGCGAGATGGCCCCACCCACGTAATTCAGTACGGCCTCGCCGGTGCGATTGATGCGCGCGGCCTGCTCGGTGGCGCGGTGATCCATCCAGACGATGATGTTGCGCTCGGCCTCATTGGTCGGTCCAACGCCAAGCGGCTGTCCACCCTCGCCAAGCACCACGAGCGAACAGGTGGCGTCGTAGCCGATACCTGCAATCGACGCAGCCGGCACGCCCGATTTGGCGATGGCTTCGCGCGTGCTGGCAGCAACCGCCTGCCAGATATCGTTGCTCGATTGCTCGACGATGTCGCCTGCTTCGCGAAACAATGCGATGTCGCGCTTCGCTGATGCGAGCATGGTCCCGCTCGCGTCGAACACGCCGGCACGGGCGCTGCCGGTGCCGACATCGATGCCGATGAAATGTTTTAGCGAAGTCATACGATCACCCTCAAAAGGAAAAAACGCCGCCGACGCAGTTGCACAAGCCGGCGGCGGTTGGCGTCAGAGGTCGTTGCTCTGCGGCAGGATCACCAGGTCGCGGATGGTGATGTTGCGTGGCCTTGTCAGCATGAACATCACCGCCTCGGCCACCTCCACCGGCTGCATCAGCCCACCGGCCGCCAGTTCGTCCTCCAGCTTCTGCTTCGGCCAGTCGCTGATCAGCGCCGTCACCACCGGGCCGGGCGCGACCGCGCCAACGCGCAGGCCATGCTTGGCCACCTGGCGACGCAGCGTGTGCACGAAGGCCTGAATGGCGTGTTTGGAGGCTGTGTAGATCGGCTCCCACACCACCGGCACCAGGCCGGCGATCGAGCTGGTGACGATGATGTCACCGGTCTTGCGCTCGACCATGTGTGGCAGCACCGCATGGATGGAGCGGAACGCTGCATTGATGTTGAGGTTCAGCATGCGGTCCCAGGCATCCGGGTCACCATTCACCACTTCACCGCCGACATAAGCACCGGCATTGGCGTGGAAGATGTCGAGCTGGCCGGCCTTCTCCAGGATCTGCGGCATCATGCCGACCACACTCTTCGGGTCCATCAGGTCGACCACAACAGGGAACGCCGGCGACCCTAGTTCCTCGCAAACGGCTTTCAGCGCATCTTCGTTACGGTCGACGAGCGCGACCCGTACGCCCGCCGCTACCAGGTGCCTGGCGCATTCCAGGCCAATGCCCGATGCGGCGCCGGTGATCGCCGCGACTTTTCCGGTAAGGTCCTGAGCCATTTCTGCCTCTTTCTTCTTCTGGATGGGAGTGTGGATCAGGCTCGGCCGTGCGAGACACGTGACCTGCGCGCCAGCGAGTCAACGATGACGGCGATCGCCAGAACGGCGCCGGTAATCATGTAGCGAAGCGACGACGACAGATCGAGCAGCGTCAGCCCGCTGGCGATCGACTGGATGACGATGATGCCGAGCAAGGCGGAATAGGCACTGCCGCGTCCGCCGAACAGGCTGGTGCCGCCGATCACCGCCGCGGCGATGGCGTTAAGGTTGACGTCGCCGGTACCGGCCTGCTGGCTGGATGAAGCAAGGCGCGACGCAGCCAGGATGCCGCCGGTGGCTGCCAGCGTCGAGCACAGCATGAAGGCAGTGGTGTAGATATAGCGCACGTTGATACCGGCGCGCCGGGCCGCCTCGCGGTTGCCGCCGACAGCATGCATCGAACGGCCCCATTTGGTGCGCTTGAGCGCGTAGTTCATCGCCACGACCAGACCAACGAACAGGCCGAACATCCACGGAATGCCGCGCGAACTGTTGAGGTAGAAAACGATGGCCTCGAGCAAGGCGGTAATAACGACAGCCCGCGCAACGATACCCGCGATCGACTGCGCCGAAAGGCCCGCCTCGCGACGACGCGTGGCTTCGCGATAACCCGTCCAGAAAATGCCGATACCGGCAATCGCGGCAAGCCCATATGAGACCCATGCAGGCATCACCATGAGCTGGCCGAAATTCACCAGTGGTGACTCGTAAGGCAGGTTGATCGAGCCGGTCGAGCCGAGCAGATAAAGCTGAAGGCCAAGCACAGCGAGCAGGCCAGCCAGTGTCGAGACGAAGCTCGGCATGCCGAAACGGTTGAGCAGCAGCGCATAGACCGATCCGATAACCGCGCCCGCAACCATTGCGGTGACGATGGCGAAACCGACCGGCCAGCCCTGATTGACCCAGAGCACGCCGACCAATGCCGAGGCAAAGCCGCTAACCGACCCTACCGACAGATCGATCTCGCCGAGCATCAGGATGCAGACGATGCCCAGGGCGATAACGCCAACAGTGGAGCAGTCGAACAGAAGGTTGACCAGGTTGTTCGCGGACAGGAACACTGGATTGAGGCTCTGGAAAACCGTCCAGATGATGGCGAGCCCGACGATGACCGGCAGCGAGCCGAGATCACCCGAGCGCACACGGTCGAAGAAAGCGCTGACCGCGCCGCCAAAGCCTTCGGCGTGTTTGACACGCACGTCAGCCCGATCGAGAAGCTGTGCCTGCGGCGCATTCTGTATGGTTTTGTCGGTCATGGCTGGCTCTCCTGAGCTTGCGAGCGGCGGCTGGCCCGGCGGGAAACAGAGTTGTTCTCCGCACCGGTAATCGCGCTGACCAGTTCCTGGTTGGATGCGTCGGGCAGGAAGACGCCGTTGTTCTTGCCGAGCCTCAACACGACGATGCGGTCGGCAACGGCGCGAACGTCTTCCATGTTGTGGCTGATCATGATGACGCCGAGGCCGCGTTCGCGGACGCGCTCGATCAGATCGAGCACCTCGGCCGTCTGGGCAACGCCAAGGGCTGCCGTCGGCTCGTCAAGCATGATCAGTTTCGGGTCGAGCAGCAGTGAGCGTGCGATCGCCACGGTCTGGCGCTGCCCACCCGATAGCGAGGCGATCGGTTCACGTACGCTGGGAATCCGCGCCGACAGCTCATTGAGCAGCTTCCAGGCCTTGATCTCCATCGACACCTCGTCCAGTCGCATCGGGCTGAGCTCCTTGCCGAGGAAGATGTTGGCGACCACGTCGAGGTTCTCGCACAGCGCCAAGTCCTGGAAGACGGTGGCAATGCCAAGGCCCAGCGCTGTCGCCGGATCGGACAACGTGACCGGGTCGCCCTTGAAGGTGATGGTACCCGACGTCGGCTGGTGCACGCCGGCCAGGACCTTGACCAAGGTCGACTTGCCCGCACCGTTGTCGCCGACAAGGGCGACGACTTCGCCGGCATGAACGTCAAGATCGATATCTGTCAGCGCCGACACGGCCCCGAATTGCTTGGAGATGCCGCGCAGGCTGAGCACAAGCTCGCGTGCCGAGGCCGGCTCCTGTGATGTTCCTGTCATGATGCAAGCCTTCCCAAGAGTTTTCGCCCACGATGGGCATGCTGCTCCGCCGGCATGCGGCGGAGCAGTTGCAATCATTGGCTTACTGGGTGATGCCGAGCTTCTTGCAGCCTTCGGCATAACGGTCGACGCAGAGCTGTTCAGCGGTGGCGATCTTCTTGTCGATGATCTCCGCCTTAAGGTTCTCCTGGGTGACGACCACCGGCACGAAGAGCTGCGACGGCGTGTTGAACAGCGTCGCCTCGGCTTTGGGCGTTTCGCCCTTGGCGAGCTGGACGGCGATGTTGGCGGCTGCGGCCGCGACGATCTCGCTCGGCTTGTTGATGGTGTTGTACTGGTCGCCGGCGATGATCAGCTGCAACGCTGCGAGCGTCGCATCATTGCCTGTGATCGGCGGAACCGGGTTGAAGCCTCCCGCCTTGAACGCCGCGATCGCGCCACCGGCAGTGCCGTCATTGGCGGCAACAACACCCAGTATGTTCTTGTCGAAGCGGGTGATCTGGCCGCTGGCCCACTGCTGCGCCTTCGGCGGTGCCCATTCCGGCGTATCGTATTCGGCCAGGATCGGATAGCCGCTGTTGTCGAGGCCGGCATGAATGCCCTTTTTGATCAGCCCGGCGGCGGCATCGGTTGGCGAGCCGTTGATCTGCAGCACGCCGGTGCCTTCGCCTGCCTTCACGCCCTTGTCCTTCAGATGCTTGACCAGCGAATCGGCGATCGACTTGCCGATGGCTTCGTTGTCGAAGGAGACGTAGAAATCAGCCTTGGCGTCGGGGATCGGCCGGTCATAGGCGATGACCTTCACGCCTTGTGCCTGGGCCTGCTTGACCAGGGAGGCGGCGGCGGTGGAATCGACCGGATCGATGACGATGACCTTGGCACCCTGCGAGATCATCGAATTGAACTGCTGCTGCTGGCGCGCGGCATCGGCGTCGGCGTTCTGATAAAGCACCTTGCAGGAGGCGCAGAGCTTTTCCATCTCGGCCTTGAAGCCTGGATAGTCGTGTTCCTCGTAGCGGGTCGAGGCTTGGTCCGGCATCAGGAAAGCCACAGTGGCGCCATCGGCGCTCTGGGCAAGTGCCGAGCCACCGGCAAGAGACAGGGCCAGCATCGCAAGGCCCGCCGTTTTCCATGAATGTTTCATTGCATCTTCTCCCTTGAACGATATGACAATGGTAATCTGAGTAGCTGCCCTCCCAGGCAGCGCGGATCCGTTGGCTGTCCAGCCGGGCTTGCGTGGTGATTTCCGCCACAGCACCGAAAGTGACCTCGGGACAAAGCTTTCCCTTCGCGAGCAGCACGCGACCACTCACGTTGTTGATTGTTCTGATGGTGTTTCCCTCCCTGATCCTCCTTGCTGGGCGGCCTCAGCCGCGTTGAAAGGCGGCTATTGCCGCGTTATTCAGGCAGCTTTCGCAGCGTTGATGTGGTCGATGGTCAGCCGTCGGAACCGCGACGGCGTCATCCCCTTCTCGGCCAGGAACTGACGGTTGAAATTCGACAGGTTGTTGAAGCCGACCTCGAAGCAGATGTCGGTGATCGGCGCCACTTCGTCACTGGTCAGGATCTGGCAAGCAAGATTGATGCGCAGCCGCTTGACGTACTGCACCAGCGTCATACCGGTATGGAGGCGGAAAGCGCGCGAAAAGGCAGAGGTCGATTGTCCGGCAATGCCCGCCAGGTCCGCTTCGCTGAAGGGATTGGTCAGGTTCTCGCGCAGATAGTTGAGCGCCTTGTTGATGCCGGCCGACATGTAACCGGAAGGATCCGGCAGATAATTCGGACTGGCCAGCATGCGCGCGCCTTGGCTGCGGCTGAGCAGGCCGGCGATGGCCATGAACAGCTCAACGCGGCGTACTCCCTGCGCCTTCATAAGCTCTTCCATCACCGGAGCGACTTGCCGGCTGGTCTCGGTCGAAAACAGCACACCACGCCGCGCATGCTCCAGCACCGGCGCAAGCGCCGCGAGTTCCGGCAGCACACGCATGGTGTCGCCGATGAAGCTTTCGTTGAACTGCAGGATGCGGCAGCGCAGCGGGATGGTCGATCCCTCGGGGATGTCGCTTACCCAATTGTGCGGCAGATTGGGGCCGGTCAGCACCAGATTGGCGGGTTCGAACTCGCCAATGAAATCACCGACGAAATAGCGGCCTGCGGTAGCAACCACGAGATGAAGTTCGTATTCGGGATGGAAATGCCAGCGCACCGTATGGAACGGATAGCCATGCGACCAGGCCTTGAACGATTCGCCTTGTCGAATCTGGACGACTTCCAGGTCCGGACCCATATCTGTTTCCTCCGGGTGAGACGGTTTTACCGTCTGCGGCCCTTTCCCAATTGGCCGGATGTGCTCCAGCTCTGACTTTCCGGACAAACGCTACGCCCAGTCGCTACATCGCGCCACCACGATAGGGTCACCCGACCGATACTTTTTTGACATTGAATGGTGGCAATATGGCAGCAGGCGTTGAAATAGACCCGGGGAGTTTACCTTTCACAGGTCTCAGTCCGGCTGCAACGGCATTCCGTTAAGCATTGGTTTACCAATGCCGCGCGCAGCTGTGATTGTCGAAACGAAACGTTTCGCGTCGGAACCGCGAGTCGAATAGCCCCGGAATCGGTCGGGCTCATCGCAAAGGCGGCCTATGGCGGACTCGGGCAACACAGTTGCTCTGGGCCGTGATGGGTCCGATCACCCTTTGGGGAGCGCTCGGGCTGTGCGTCCGCAGACATCCCCCTCTTTCATAACGATCCATATATGCAACAAGCCTCAGATATCATTTTACCGAACCGTCAGGTTGGGCGATGGTGCCGCTTCCCGCTGGACAAGTCCCGGGGCGCGTCGTCATTTTGAGCACCGAATGCGAACACAGGTCGTCATTATCGGTTCCGGTCCTTCGGGCCTGCTGCTTGGCCAGCTCCTGACCGGAGCCGGCATCGACAACGTCATCCTCGACCGCGTCGGCAAGGACTATATTCTCGGCCGTGTCCGCGCCGGCGTGCTGGAACAAGGCACTGTCGACCTCATGTGCAGGGCCGGAGCCGACGCCCGCCTGATCGCTGAGGGCCTCGTGCATGACGGCTTTTCCATCGCCTTCGAAGGGCGTGACCATCGCATCGATCTTGCCGGCCTCACCGGCAAACATGTCACAATCTACGGCCAGACCGAGATCACGCGCGACCTGATGGCCGCACGCGAAGCTGCAGACACGTTGACCCTCTATGAGGTTGAAGATGTCGCCTTGCACGGTTTCGATACCGAGAGCCCTTACGTGACTTATGTAAAGAACGGCGTCATCGGGCGGATCGATTGCGACGTCGTCGCCGGCTGCGACGGCTTTCACGGCATCAGTCGCCGTAGCGTCCCGGCCAGCGCGATGCGAACCTTCGAACGAGCCTATCCTTTCGGCTGGCTGGGCGTGCTGGCCGAGGTGGCGCCTGTCAGCGACGAACTGATCTACGCCAACCACGAACGTGGTTTCGCACTCTGTTCGATGCGCTCGGCGACACGCTCGCGTTATTATGTTCAGGTGCCCGCCGACGAGCAGGTTGATGCTTGGAGCGACGACCGGTTCTGGGATGAGCTGCGCAGCCGGCTTCCCCGCCACCATGCTGAAGCGGTGACCACCGGACCATCCTTCGAGAAATCGATCGCGCCGCTGCGCTCCTTCGTGGCGGAACCGCTGCGCTTTGGCCGCCTTTTCCTTGTCGGTGACGCGGCCCACATCGTGCCGCCGACAGGCGCCAAGGGGTTGAACCTTGCCGCCAGCGACGTGCACTACCTGTTCGAAGGTCTGCGCGAATTCTTCCTCGACAAGTCGTCGGCCGGCATCGCTGCCTATTCCGGGCGCGCATTGGCCAGGGTGTGGAAGGCGGTGCGCTTTTCCTGGTGGATGACCACCCTGCTCCACCGCTTCCCCGACAGCACCGATTTCGAGCACCGGATCCAGGAAGCCGAGCTCGACTATCTGACGCATTCGCAAGCGGCGGCTGCAGCGCTTGCGGAGAATTATGTCGGCCTGCCCTATTAAACCCTGACCTGCTCCGATCCCCTTATGAAAGGCGGAGCCACCGCCCCGCTATTGCGGCAGCTTCGCCGCAACCTCGCGCAGCGTCTGCATCAGCAGGCCCAGGCCCAGCGTCGGTTGCTGGTCGGCGCGAATGGTGAGGCCGACCGGCCCCTTGGTTTCGCTGGTATCGATCGGCAGCGCAGCCAGCACCCCATCTTCGATATCGGCAGCCACCACCCCTTCGGAAATCACCCAGACCGCATCGTTCGAGCGCACGAAGGCGCGACCGAAAGCGTGCGACACGGTTTCGATCTGGGTCGGCCAATTGGGCACGCCGTTGGCGATCAGCAGCCGCTCGACGAAGGGGCGAATGATCGATGTGCGTGTTGGCATCAGCGCGACATAACGGGTGAGGTCGGCGAAATCGAAGGCTCCGCCGGCCAGCAAAGGATGGCCGGCGCGCACCACGAAACGTACCTCTTCCGAATAAAGATGTTCGAACGAAAAGCCGGTCATCTGCTCGGGTGCCGCCAGCCGTCCGACAACGATGTCGAGATCACCGACCCGCAACTGCCCGAGCAGCACGGCGTTTTCGCCGGTGACGATCTTGACGCGGCTGGCGGTGTTCTCCCCAAGGAACAGCGCCATGGCACGCGGCATGATGCGTGTGGAAACCGTGGGCAGCGCACCGATCCGAACCGGTTCGGCATTGCCCAGCCGATCGGCGGCGATGGAATCCACGCCCTGCCGCAGTGCCGAGATCGCGGCACCGGCATGGCGCAGGAAAACTTCGCCGAGCCGAGTGACGCGGATGCCGCGACCGTCGCGTTCCAGCACACGCTCGCCGAGCGCCTCCTCCAGTTCGCGGATGGTCTTGGTCACTGCCGGCTGGCTGACATGCAGCATCTCAGCCGCCTTCATCACGCTTTTCTGGCGCGAGACCTCGACGAATGTCTGCAGATGTCGGAACTTGATGCGCTGGTCGATCATGTCGCCCATAACCTATGAGTTAACAGATTGGCGCATTTTATTATTTTACTTAACCAAACGAAAGGGCAACAACAAAAGAGGAGGCGTGCATGCGACTGACACGGATCAACGACATCGTCCTGCACCACCGCCTGACGGGTGCGCCGTCCGACGGGCCTGTCGTCGTCTTCATCAATTCGCTCGGCACCGATTTTCGCATCTGGGATGAGACCGTGGCTCGTCTGGCCGGCGAATGCGCCACGCTGGTCTACGACAAGCGTGGTCACGGTCTTTCGGATCTCGGCGATGCCCGGCCAGGTATCGCCACCCATGCCGCCGACCTTGCTGCCTTGCTCGACCATCTTGCCATCGAGCGTGCCGTCATCTGCGGGCTTTCGATCGGCGGCCTCATCGCGCTCCAGCTCTATGCCAGCCGTCCGGATCTCGTGCAGGCAATGATCTTGAGCGACACCGCCCACAAGATCGGCACGGCGCAATCGTGGGACGAGCGTATCGGGATAGCCGAAACCAGGGGTATCGCCGCTTTTGCCGACGGTGTGATGGAAAAGTGGTTCACGCCGGCCTTTCATACCGGGCGTGCCGACGAACTCGCCGGCTACCGCAACATGCTGATCCGCCAGCCGGTCGCCGGCTATGTAGGCGCCTGCAGAGCTCTCGCCGGTGCCGATTTGACCGAAACCGCTCAAAGGGTTGCGATCCCGGCACTCTGCATCGTCGGCGACCAGGACGGCTCGACGCCGCCGGCGCTCGTTCGATCCCTGGCCGATCTGGTGCCCGGCGCGCGCTATGAAATCATCGACGGCGCGGGACACATCCCTTGCGTCGAGCAGCCGGAAGCCTTCACGGCGCTGGTCAGCGCCTTCATCCACTCGCAATCATCGGGAAACTGATATGGCCGCAGGCGAGACGATGTCAGAGCGCCACCGGCAGGGAATAAAAACCCGCCGCGCGGTGCTCGGCGATGCCCATGTCGATAAGGCGGAGCTTGCCACCACCGATTTCGACCGCCCTTTCCAAGAGCTGATCACCGAGGCGGCCTGGGGTACGGTATGGGCGCGCCCGGCCTGGACGGCGCGCGAACGCTCCATCGTCACCATCGCGTTGCTCGCAGCGCTCGGGCACGATGAGGAGGTGGCCATGCATGTGCGCGCCACCGCCAACACCGGGGCAACGCGCGAGGACATCATCGAGGCCATGCTGCATGTCGCAATCTATGCCGGCGTGCCCGCGGCCAATCGCGCGATCCGTATCGCCAAGCAGGTCTACGAGACGCTCGACGCCGAAAGGGAAGCCTGACCATGACGGACCGCAACCCCGACACAGGCGCCTTTTTCACGCGCGACCGCACCTGGCACCCGCCTGCCTATACGCCCGACTACAAGACTTCCGTGCTGCGCTCGCCGCAACGGGCGCTTCTGGCGCTGGACGGTACGCTCTCCGAAATCACCGGTCCGGTCTTCGGCCATGCGATCCTCGGCGAACTGGACAACGACCTCATCCATAATTTTGCCCGTTCCGGCGAAGCTGCTATCGGCGAACGCCTCATCGTGCATGGTCGCGTCCTGGACGAAAATGGGCGCGGCGTGCCGGGCGCACTGATCGAAGTGTGGCAGGCCAATGCTGGTGGCCGCTACCGCCACAAGAAGGAAGGCTATCTGGCAGCGCTTGACCCCAATTTCGGCGGCTGCGGGCGCTGCATCACCGACGAGAACGGCAATTACCGTTTCCGCACGGTGAAACCTGGCCCCTACCCCTGGCCGAACGGCCCCAACGATTGGCGCCCCGCGCACATCCATTTTTCGGTGTTCGGCCACGGCTTTGCCCAAAGGCTGATCACGCAGATGTATTTCGAGGGTGACCCGCTGATCTGGCGTTGCCCTATCGTGCGCACCATTCCCGATCAGCGCGCCGTGGAACGGCTGATCGCGCCGCTCGATATGGCCAACACCATTCCCATGGACGCACGCGCCTACAAGTTCGACATCGTCCTGCGCGGCAGACGCTCGACGCTCTTCGAAAACCGGTTGGACGGCAACTAGGTCGTGACCCCATGACGATGATCGAAATGGCACCTGAAATGGCAAAGAGTTCACGACGCTGATGACGCAGGATCTCACCTATCTCAAGGAGACCGCTTCGCAGACGGCGGGCCCCTATGTGCATATCGGGCTGACACCGAACGCCTCCGGCATCACTGGCGTCTACTCGGCCGACCTCGGCGCGGCGATGGTGAACGACCGCACCAAGGGCACGCGGATCACGATCCGTGGCTGCGTCATCGACGGCGGTGGCGCG
This sequence comes from Mesorhizobium loti, assembly GCF_002858745.1. Taxonomy (GTDB): domain Bacteria; phylum Pseudomonadota; class Alphaproteobacteria; order Rhizobiales; family Rhizobiaceae; genus Mesorhizobium; species Mesorhizobium loti_F. The sequence goes on from NZ_PJRO01000008.1 coordinate 143,427, forward strand.
TCGTTGCGCGACGCCCTGGTCGAGATTTGGCAAGCGGATGCGGCAGGCCTCCACAACAGCCCGAGCGAACCGCGCGGGCAAGCCGATCCCGACTTCACCGGCTGGGGACGCTGCGCATGCGACGGTGACGGCGGCGAATTCATCTTCCACACCATCAAGCCTGGCCGGGTGCCATTCAAGGACGGGCGACTGATGGCGCCGCACATCACCTTCTGGATCGTAGCACGCGGCATCAATCTTGGCTTGCACACGCGCATGTACTTCCCGGAGGAAGAGCAGGCGAATGCCGAGGATCCTCTGCTTCTGCGCCTCGAACATCGCGACCGGGTGACAACGCTGATCGCGCAGGCCGACGGCGACGACAGCTACCGATTTGACATCCATCTGCAGGGCAAACGGGAAACCGTCTTCCTGGATATCTGAGCCAAAGCGTGATGAGCGTCTGCCCTTTCGATCATCCTGTCCTTGGTGGCCTTCTGGGCGATGAAGAGGTCGCCGGCTATTTTTCCGTCGAGGCGGAAGTGAAGGTGATGCTTGCTTTCGAAGCCGCGCTGGCATCCGCCGAGGCAAAGGCCGGGCTGATACCTGGCAAGGTAGCGGCCGCCATCGTCGACGCAATCGCGGCCTTCAAACCCAACGTCGACCGGTTGCGCGTTGCGGTCTCGACGGATGGCGTGGTTGTGCCGGAACTGGTGCAGCAGCTGCGCAAAGCAGTCGGCGGTAAAGCGGCATCCCATGTCCATTTCGGCGCCACCAGCCAGGATGTCATCGACAGCGGCGTGATGCTGCGCCTGAAACCGGTGCTTGCCATCGTCGAACAGCGGCTCGCCGCGTTCCTCGGCGCACTCGACAGCCTCCGGAAACGCGATGGCGAGCGTCCTCTGATGGCCGCAACGCGCATGCAACCTGCAATCCCAATCCGGGCCGGCAATCGCATAGAGAGTTGGCGAGGACCGTCCGAACGCAACCTGGAGCGCCTGCGCACATGGATGGTGGACGGGCTGGTGTTGCAGTTCGGCGGTGCGGCCGGAACACTCGACAAGCTCGGCGACAAGGCGAGCGAAGTACGTACGGCCCTTGCCAGGGAACTCGGGCTGGCCGATCGCCCGCAATGGCATAGCCAGCGCGACCGCATCGCCGAGCTGGCTTCCGTTCTGTCATTGATCTCGGGAAGCTTCGGTAAATTCGGACAGGACATTGCGCTCATGGCGCTGGCTGACGACGGGATCGAACTCGCCGGTGGCGGTGGCTCCTCGGCCATGCCGCACAAGCAGAACCCGGTCTCAGCCGAAGTGCTGGTTACGCTTGCTCGCTTCAATGCAGCCCAGCTTGCCGGCATGCATGGTGCGCTGGTGCACGAGCAGGAGCGGTCGGGCGCGGCCTGGACTTTGGAATGGATGATCTTGCCGCAGATGATCGTCGCCACGGCGACCGCCACAAGGCTCGCCAACGAGCTGGCAGCCAACATTCGGCGGCTAGGGTGTGACTGATAAACAGCCCTCGGCCCCGCTCGAACGAGCAAAGGCTATCCGCAGCTCAGACCGTGAGGTGTTTCACGATATCGGCGCGGCCGATTTCGGCGCACGAACCGATGAGCACGCAGCGGCCATGATCCATGACAAGATAGTGGTCCGCGATCAGTTCAGCAAAGGACAGGTTCTGTTCAACCACGATGAAGGCCGTGCCGCCGGCCTTTCTGCCGTTGATCATCTCGGCCATGCGCTGGATGTTTTCCCACTGCACGCCTTCGGTCGGCTCGTCGAGCACGACGGCTGGCTGGTGTTCCGCCAGCCCGCGCGTGAAGGACAGCAGCTTCTTTTCGCCACCGGACAGTGTTCCGGCTCGCTGCGCCAGGCGCTTCTCCAGAACTGGGAAAAGATCGAAGAAGCGCCGGTAACCGTCCAGCCGGCCATCCTTGACCATCAGCGCCAGATTGTCCGAGACGCTGAGATCGTCGAACACCGGCCGTTCCTGCGGGCAGTAGCTGATACCGAGCCCTCTGCGCGCCTCCGGCGCCATCGAACCCGCCTTGCGACCACCAATAGTCACCTCGCCCGATCGGCACGGCAGATAGCCGAGCAGAAGCTTGAGCAACGTCGACTTGCCGACGCCGTTGCGGCCGACAACGCACAGGACCTTACCAGCCTCAACCTCGCCGCTGAGATCCTGCACGACGTTCAACGAACCATAGCCGCCGGATACAGTGTTGAAGCTGATCGGGATCATTTCTGACCTCCGACATAGACAGCTTGCACGGCCGGATCGGCCTGGATGTCGGCGACACTCCCTTCCGCCAGCAACGCACCGTTGTGGAACACCATCACGCGGTCGGCGATTTTGCGCACCAGCGCCATGTCATGCTCGATAATGATGACAGCGTTGCCAAGCCGCTCCGCCGCCCAGCGGATAACATCGACCGCGCGAGAGGTCTCGTCGGCCGAAAGGCCGGCGCAGGGCTCATCTAGCAGCAGGATGCGCGGTTGCACGGCAAGCGCCATGGCAAGCTCGAGGATCTGGCGCTCGCCATGCGAAAGATCACTCGCCGCCGCCTCTTCCCTGCAAAGAAAGGGGTAGCGCGCAGCCAATTCGCCGATGATCGGGCTCGACCAGCGCCGTAGCGAAGGCCTTAGCAGGTCGAGTGGCCGTGCACCGTTGCTCCACAAAGCGATGGCGAGATTGTCGCCGATCGACAGATCTGGAAACACGCTTGGCGCCTGCAGCTTGCGGCCGAAACCCAGCCGCGCCACCCGGTAAGGAGCCTGGTTGGTGATATCCAGCGCGCCCACTTTCACGCTGCCGGCGCTGGCCGGCAATTCGCCGGTGATCAGGTTGAAGGTCGAGGTCTTGCCCGCCCCGTTGGGCCCGATGATGCAGGCAACGCCTTTCGGCGGAAACGCGACGGTCAGGTCGTTCAGGATGTTGATACCGCTCGTGCTGACCCGCGCCGCTTCGATCGTTAGCGGTTCCTGTGCGATGGTTTCCCTCCGTGCAGGCGCTTCGATCCTCGCCCGCAGGCGAGCACTCTCGAAGTAGCGGCGCAGGCGATCCGTCACCGGCGTGAACAACCCGACCACGCCTTGCGGGAAGGCGAGCACAACCAGCATGAAGAAACCGGCCATGATGACTTCCCAATAAGGGATGTTGTCGCGCATTTCCGCCGTCATCGAACCGACGAGCAAGGTGCCGAGGACCGGTCCGTAAAGCCGTCCGCGTCCGCCGACCGCCGTCCACACAAGGAGCTCCGCAGAGAAGGCGAAACCGACGACCTGTGGTGAAACCAGGCCTTGCTGCGGTGCGTAAAGCGCACCGGCGAGGCCGGCGAAAAAGCCGGAGACGGCAAAGGCAAGCGCTTTGTAATGGTGGGGATTGAAACCGAACAGCGCGACGCGGCGCTCGTTCTGGGCGATCGCCCGCCACAGCACGCCGAGCGGCGCGCGATAAAGCCAGGACGCAAGCGCCAGCACAAGGACCAGTGCCACGGCGGCGAGATGGTAGTTGGCACGGAAATCGTCAATCCCGGGAAGGCCTGGGATGCCGGCAAGGCCGTTGAAGCCGCCCGTCACCGAATTCCAGTTGCTGGCGATCTGGAACGTCAGCATCGAAAGCGCCAGCGTGATCAGGGAGAAGAACGGACCGCTGCCGCCATCGCGGCGAAACACCATCAGCCCGATCAGCAGCGCCAGCATGCCGCTCACCAGCGCAGCGAGGGGCAGAAGCAGATAGATCAGGTAACTACCCGGCATTGCCTTCAGCAGGATCGCTGACAGATAGGCCGAGATGCCGAAGAACATTGCTTGTCCGAGCGGCAGGAAGCCTGCCTGTCCCCAGCACAGCCCCAGTCCGACAGCAACCATCGCGTAGAGGTAGTAGAGGCCGAGCTGGTAGGTCCAGTAGTCGCCTACCGCGAACGGCAGGACAAGCAGTGCAATCAGCGTGGCGAGATTAGCCATGCGAGAACAACCCGCGCGGCTTCAGCCAGAGGAACAGGATCGCCACCACCAGAACGGTGAAATAGGCCTGCGTGCTGCCGAACACGGCTGACATGACGCTGTCCAGGCCGCCGATGACGCCCGTACCGGCGACCACGCCCAGCACGCTGCCCAGCCCGCCGACAACCAGCACGAAGAACGATTTGATGACATAATCGAGCCCGAGATAGGGATGCACCGGCACCAGCGGCGCAACCATGACGCCGGCCAGGCCTGCAAGGCAGGAGCCGATCACGAAAGTGGTGGTGGCAAGCCGCTTGACCGGCATGCCGAGAGCGCGCGCCAGATCCGGATTGCCGACCATCGCCCTGATCTTGAGCCCTGCCCGGCTGGTTCCGTACCAGGCAAATAGAGCACCGATGATCGCGACACAAACAACGATCAGCACGAGTCGGTAGGTCGGATAGTCGGCACCGAACAGCGTCGCTGTGCCTGCAAGCGGCACAGAGACACTGTTGAAGCCGAGCCCGAACCCGGCTTCGGCCAGCTTGCGCAGGAGCAGGCTCAACCCCCACGTTGCCACCAGCGTATCGAACGGACGGCGGTAGAGCGGGCGGATCAAAAGCATTTCGACCATCAGCCCGACGCCACCGCAGACAAGCAGCGCCAGCGGCACCGCCAAAACGAAAGGCGCACCGGCTCTGTCGACCACCAATGCGCAGAACGCGCCCATCATGACAAACTCGCCATGCGCCAGATTGAGCACGCCGAGCATGCCGAAGGTGATGGCGAGCCCCAGCGCGATCATCGCCAGCGTCGTCACACCAAAAAGGATGTTCAATATCTGCGTGACGATCAGCGGATCCACGGCCCCTCCCCCTTCTATCCGCGGATCACACCGGACAGGACTGCCCGCTGGCAACCTTCTCGAAGGTCTTGACCACCTCGAATTCAGTGCCCTTGCACATTGCGAGATACATATCCTTGTCGACGTGGCGCCCCGTCATCGTCGCAGTACCGCCAGCGATGGCGAAGGAGAGGCCTTGCGAGGCTGCCGCGACAGCGGCTGCCTCCGTCGAGCCTGCCTTGTCGATAAGCGCCTTGGCGCAATGCACACCGGCATAGGCGTCGGCACCCAGCGTCGAAAGCTGAGGCACCTTTTCGCCGAACTTCGCCTTCATCGCGGCCTTGAACGTCTGATTGGCCTCGGAGCCGACATTGGCGAAATAGGCCATGCAGGAATAGAGATTGCCGCTGCTTTCGGCGCCGATGCCTAGCAGTGTGTTTTCCTCCAGAAGGAAGGCCAGCCGGGTGATCTCCTTGTCGAGACCGAAGGACGCGAAGGCGCGGTTGAAATTGACGTTGTCGGCGCCGATCACGGTAACCAGCACGACGTCGGGTTTCGCACCCTTGATGCGCGTAACGATCTCCTCGAAGCGGTTCGGCGCGCCGAGCGGGACATATTCTTCCCCCGCAACCGAGCCTCCGCCCGCGCTGATGTAGGACTTCGCGGCTTCATTCGAATTGCGCGCCCAGACATAGTCGTTGCCGATCATGTAGAAGGTCTTGGCGCCCTTCTCCTTCATCATGAACTCGATCGACGGCTTGATCTGCTGCGGCGGCGTTTCGCCGAGACAATAGAGATTGGCAGTGCAGTCGCCGCCCTCGTAGACCGGCGTGTAAATGTAAGGAACCTTGCCCTTTATCGTGGCCTCGACCGCCTGGCGCACGGCGCTGTCATGCGAGCCAATCACGAGGTCGACCTTTTCCTCCAGCATCAGGCGCACAACCGATTTCGCCACTTCTGCGGGAGCAGCCCCTGCATCGGTCGGGATCAGCTTGATCTTGCGACCGAGGACGCCGCCGGCGGCATTGGCTTCATCCGCGGCCAGCTCCGCGCAGCCCTGGTTCGACGGACCGAACAGCGCCGCCGGTCCGGACAGCGGAATGAGCAGTCCTATCTTGAATTCGCCCTCTGCAGCGACGGCGCGGCGCAAGGCGCCTGGCGCGATGCCTGCAGCCAGTGCCCCCGCCATGCCTGCCAGCATGGTACGGCGATCTATCGTCATGAATGGTGGCATGTCGTTCCCTCCCCTTGTTGCTTATCGTTAGACGTGTTCAACGCTTGCCCGGTCGAGCACCGGCGCGGGAAACACCGGAAACAGCGCTTCGATCGAGGCGGCGATCGACAGCAGCGCCCGATCCGTCGCAGGCAGCCCATCCAAAGCCAGCCCCACAGGCAGCCCTTGGTTGGTCAGCCCTACGGGCAGGTTGATGCCCGGCAGGCCGGCGACGCTGCCAGGATCCGTGTTGCGAATGAACGTCTGAAAGGTCGGCACCCGTCGACCGTTGAGTTCGACGTCGACATCCTCGCCGATCGGGCGGGCGGGCAACGGCGTCGTGGGAAACACCAACGCGTCGATACCATGGGCTGTGAAGTGATCGCGATAGGCCTGGATCAGCCGTGGCCGATGAACATCCACCGCTTCCCGATAGAGAGCCTGCGGAACCATGGTGGCTGGATCGCTGACAAGGCGCATGATGCCCTGCACGTCCGGGCTGGCCACCTTCTCGACGATGTCGGCAAAGCGTGCCGACGCACCGCTTTCCTCAAGATAAGCAACAATGTCACGGGCTGGCTCATAGAAGGCGATGATGCTGGCAGCCGCGTTGAGCGCGGCAAGGTCTTCAACGTCAGCTTCAACCAGCGTCACGCCGGCAGCCTTCAGCAAAATCAGCGCCTCCAGGCAAACCCGCTCCGTTTCGGGGTCGAGGTCTTCCCAGAAATAGCCGCGCGGCACGCCGAGTCGCAGCCCATCCAACGCCCGTTTGGCATGCATGTCGATGCTGTCGGTGACGATCCGATCCATCAGTTCGAGATCGGCGACGTAGCGCGCCATCGGGCCTGGCGTATCCCGAGTAAATGAGATCGGCACGATGCGGCTTGCCGGCCAGCGGCCGACTGTCGGGCGCAAGGAAGCAATTCCGCAAAGAGCCGCCGGCACACGCACCGACCCTCCGGTGTCGGTGCCGATGCCACCTGGGGTTAGGCGTGCCGCACAGGAGGCACCGGCACCGCCCGATGACCCACCTGGAATCATCAGGGGGTCATAGGGATTGCGGATCGCGCCGGAGAAAGCGTTGTTGTTGGTGATGCCGAAGGCCAGCTCGTGCATGCCGGTTCGGCCGAGGAAGATAGCCCCTGCACCACGCAGAGCCGCCGCTACCGGTGCATCCTTTTTCGGAAGATGGCCGGAAAGGCCTGGCGTGCCGGCGCAGCATTGCTGGCCGGCAATGTCGATGTTGTCCTTGATGCCGAGCGGCACGCCGGCAAGAGGCCCGAGCGGCACGCCGCTGAGGCGCGCGCGATCCACTTTGTGCGCGGCTTCGAGCGAAGCATCGGCATCGATCGAGACGAAAGCGTTGAGATGCACATAGGCCGCATTGCGATCGAGGAATGTCTTGACAAGATGCTCGGCGGTCACCGCGCCGTCGCGAATGGCTTTCGCCGCAGCCGCAACGCCGAGCTCATGCAATTCCGCCATCCAGTCCTCCTCACCCGATCAGGCGAAGTGGATGCTAGAGGCGCGAGACCAGCGCGTGTATCCGCAGAAATGCGGATGCGCCTTCATCAATTGTCGAAGCGGGAAACTGTCGCGGCCAGTTCCGCACGGTTGGCACAGCCGCGCTTTTCCATGGCACGCGAAAGATGCGTGCGCACCGTGGCAAAGCCGATGCCAAGCAGGCGGGCGATGTCGCGATCGGTACAGCCACGCGCCACCAGAACAGCGACATCGCGCTCGCGTGGCGTCAGATCATCTCCGATCAGCGTGGAGCGCAGCAGCGCCCGCCGCAGGAACGGTTCCAGCATGTCGAGCAGCACGACGTCGCGTTCCTCGAATTCCGGCTGCCCCTTGCCGCGCCAGATGCGCAGGTCGCCAAGATCCTTGCCGTTATCGAAGACGAACAGGTTGATGCCGTGATGCATGCCGTCGCGGGAAAGGAAATCGTTGAAGAATTCCGTATGTTCAAGCCTGCGGTGTGGGATGACGAGTTCGACCGGTGTGGCCCGTTTGCGCGCGCGCAACTGCTGTGTCATCGGATCGCGGAACTGGAACCAGTCGTCATAGGCCTTGAGATTGTCCTCGCTCATGCGGTAGGCGCGCGAGCGCTCGAAAATCCCCTTGCCGTCGTTCCAGACATAGGATGCGCCGAAATCCGAACGTGTCAGGCGAATGATATCCGCCAGCACGTCGCCGCGCGCGTCGGCACCCGGACCGACACGTTCAAGCCGCGCGACGATATCGCCATACAGGCGGATTTCGTCGGACGTGATGTCCCTCACCACAACGCCCACGACCCGCTCCTCCCCAGCAACAGGTTCATGGATGCGGACTATAATAAGCTATCGCGCCCTGTCCACCGCAGCAGTCCAACGAAATCCTCGACAGCCTAATAAGCGTTCGACAAGGCTCGATCATTCCTTGATCAAAAGATCGAATGATGCAATCTTTCCGTTGACAACAATGATACGAACCGACGGGCGATCCACTCCACAATGACAATCACCGCTCAATCCCGCCCACCGATCGACCAGACGATCAGCTTCTTTCGCGTCAGCGATCTCCGGCGCACCCGCGCTTTCTACGAACGGGCTTTCGGCTTGCGCCTTGTCTTTGAGCGCGACGGCAAGGTGTTGATCCTGCAGGCGACCGGAGAAAGCTTTTTCGGTTTCGTCAATGGCGAACTGCCGCCCGACCAGCCGCGCACAGGGGCCATCACGCTTGTCTCGTCCGATGTCGATGCCTGGTCGAAACATCTCGCTGACCTCGGTGTCGAGACGAAGGGGCCACCGGTCTTCAAGCCGGAATTCGGCATCTACATCCTCTATGTCACCGATCCGGACGGCTACACCGTCGAAGTGCTGGAGATGCGCGCCGAGGGCTGGCCGCGTGCGGCACAATGAGCTGTCCATGCATGTCGCCTCAATGGATCATCGGGGTGACGACGCCCGACAGTCCCGAGCGCGAACGAAGCAGGCTATGCTGGAGCTGAGCCAGCAAAGCCCCGCTCTTGTCTCCAGCATCAAGGATGACTACGACAGTTGAAGATCAGGGCGTTGGCGCGATTCAAGCGCAATCACCCTTCGAACAAGGGATCGTATCGTGGCAGTCGACGTCTTTGCACCGATAGCGTCGCGCAGCACCATCCAGGACGGTGTCTACCGGCAGCTCCGGCATGCCCTGATGACGGGGCGTTTCGATCCGGGGCAGACACTGACGATCGCTTCACTGTCGGATTCCTTCGGCACCAGCCATATGCCGGTGCGGGAAGCCCTGCGTCGGCTCGCGGCGGAAAATGCGCTTGAAGTTGCGGCGAACGGCTCGGCGCGCATACCTGCTACCAGCCGCGCCAGGCTCGATGATCTGTGCCGTGCCCGCATTGCCGTCGAGAGCCTTGCGACCGAGTTGGCCGTACCCAACATAACGGCACGCGATATCGTCCAGCTGGAAGGCATCATCCACGAGCACGAAACGGTCGGGCGCACCGACAGTGTCTACGCCATGCTCGGCAAGAACCAGGAATTTCACTTCCACCTCTATGCCGCATCGCAATCGGAGGTACTCATCCAGCTCATCGAGACGTTGTGGTTGCGTTTCGGTCCCTATATGCGCCTGCTGACGGGTCATATCGAACCCTTGCTCAAGTCCGACGACAGCGGCACCTATTCGGTCCATCACCATGAAATGGTTGCCGCGCTCAAGGCCAGGAATGTGGAAGCCGCCCGTACCGCCATCATTGCCGACATCGAAGCCACGCGCGACCTGCTGCGTGAACTGACCGCAGAAGACCAATCCTGAGATTACGGAAACCCGCCTACGCGCGGCATACATGCAATAAGATTTGATCAATTAATCAATAGGAATAAAAATGTCCGAAAGACGAGCGATCTCATCCGGGTCGAAATTCGAGGAACTGGCAGGATATTCCCGCGCTGTTGTCGACGGCGAATGGGTATTCATCTCGGCAACCGCAGGCACAGAAGCCGATGGCAGCTTCTCGCCGGATGTTGTCCAGCAGACCAGGCGCGCATTGGCTGTCATCTCGGCGGCTCTCGCCGAGGCTGAGGCAAAGATCGCTGATGTGGTGCGGGTGCGCGTCTATCTGGCTGAACGCGCCGATGTGATGGCTGTGTCGAAGATCCTGGGCGAGACATTTGCAGCGCCGCGCCCGACCAACACCACCATCATCTGCGGTTTTCCGGCGGAAGAGATCAAAGTCGAGCTGGAGATGACCGCGCTCAGGCGCCGCTGACAGAAGCACGGCATCAAAGACGATCGCAGAACCTAATTTCCACGGAGGGGAGAAACGATGGATACACCGACAACGACAGGGACACCGCCGGTCAACGCGCAGGTCACCTTCCTCTATTATAAGGACCTCGCGGCACCCGAGCACTTTTATGGGGGGCAGCTGGGTTTCGAGAAGACCTTCGACAAGGGCTGGGTCAAGTTCTTCCGCGTCACCGACCATTCTTACGTCGGCCTCGTCGACGAAGCGAAGGGACATCACAAGGCTTCCGACGCCAAGGCTGTCATGGTCAGCATGGAAACGCCGGAGCTCGAGGCTTGGTATGAGCGCATGAAAGGCAACGGCGCCGAGATCGTCGTTCCTTACGATCCGGCCAAGGCGGGAGAGCAAATGGTCTCCACCTTCCTGATGCGTGATCCTGGCGGCTACAGCGTCGAGTTCTTTCGCTTCAACAAGCGCGACTGACCATAATTCCAGAACGGCTGCGCGGCGTCATCTCGGCACGCGCAGCCTCTCTCCGCTGATGGGATCGAACAGGCAGACATCGGCAGGCCTGATTGTCAGCGAAACCGGCTGGTGCACATCGAGTTGCAGCCGTTCCGTGGTGAAAAGCTTGAGCTGCTGGCCGGCGATATCGGCATGCACCACCGTCGCAACACCGGTCGGCTCGACAAGCTCGACGGTCGCAGCAACACCGGCTTCGCTCGATGGCAGCAGGCCGATCCGCTCTGGCCGGACACCGGCGATCACCTCACCATTGTCGGGAAGTCTATCAGGAGCCGGCATACCCAGCAGTTTGGTGGCACCAACGTAGAGGGCGATCCTGTTGTCCTCGCGCACCGCCCGCGCCTTGATGAAATTCATGGCCGGAGAGCCGATAAAACCGGCAACAAAGATGTTCGCCGGGTTGTCGTAGAGTTCCAGCGGCGCGCCGACCTGCTGGATGATGCCGCCATTCATGGCGACGATCCGGTCGCTCATGGTCATGGCCTCGATCTGGTCATGCGTGACATAGACCGATGTCGCCCCGATATCGCGATGCAGCTTGCGGATTTCGAAACGCATCTGCTCGCGCAGCCGCGCGTCGAGATTGGACAGCGGCTCATCGAACAGGAAAGCCTTTGGGTTGCGCACGATCGCCCGCCCCATGGCGACGCGCTGGCGCTGTCCGCCTGACAGGGCGCGCGGCTTGCGGTCCTGCAGTGCCTCAAGCCCCAGCTTGTCACCTGCCCGCTTGACCGCCTCGGCAATGCGTTCGGCCGGCGTGCGCTTGAGCTTCAGGCTGTAGCTCATGTTGTCGCGCACGCTCATGTGTGGATAGAGCGCGTAGGACTGGAACACCATGGCGATGTCGCGGTCGCGTGGCGCCAGTTCGTTCACCCGCATGTCGCCGATGCGGATTTCACCGGCGCTGAGATCCTCCAGTCCGGCGATGATGCGCAGCAACGTCGACTTGCCGCAACCGGACGGACCGACGAGAACGACGAATTCTCCAGAGTCGATCGCCAGGTCCACACCCTTCAGGACCGGGACCGCGCCATAGTCCTTGCGCACGCCGTTGATAGCGATCGATGCCATTTGCCGAACAACCTTTCGTTTCAGCCCTTCACCGCGCCGGCTGTAAGGCCCTGGACGAGGTAGCGCTGGATCAGGAAGAAGAAGATGCACACCGGGATAAGTGCCAGAACGCCCGCCGCCATCATCGGCCCGTATTCGATCGTCGCGCGGGTCGAATAAAGCAGCAGCCCGACCGGGAACGTGCTTGCCGAGGCCGACGAATTGAGCAGCAACGCAAACAGGATTTCACCCCATGCGCCCGTGAAGCAGAAGCCGGCGGTGGCCACGATACCCGGCAGCGTCAGCGGGGCGATGATTTGCACGAACGCCTTGAAGCGTGTCGCGCCGTCGATCATCGCAGCTTCCTCTAGATCCTTCGGGATGCCATCGAAGAAGGACTGCATCAGGAACGTCGCGAAGGGGATGTTGAACGCGGTATAGATGATGATCAGCCCGGTGAGGCTGTTGGTGAGCCCCAATGTCCCGAAAATGCTGAAGATCGGCGTGATCACGATCACCAGCGGGAACATCTGTGTGACGAGCATCAGTCCGACGATCCAGAATTTGCCTTTGAAGGCGAAGCGCGAAAACGCGTAACCCGATGCCATGGCGAGTATGGTCGAAGCGATCGCTGTGATGCCCGACACGATGATCGAATTGCGGAAGAACAGCAGGAAGTCGCTTTTGCCGATCACCGTCGCATAGTGTTCGAAGCTCAGCTTGGAAGGCAGCAGATCGGTGCCTTGTTTGTAGAGGATATCGTCGGGCGTTATCGAAACCTTGACCAACCAGTAGAGGGGAAACAGCGCCACAGCGACATAGACAAGCAGCACTCCATAGTGCATCGACCATTTGATCGTCCGGGTTTGAAAAGAGCCGCGCATGACGCCGTTACCTCGAGCTCAGCATCATCTGCCGGATCGACATCAGCAGAAGTGCATAGATGAGGAGCAGAACCACGAGCGCCGTCGCAATCGCTGAGGCATAGCCGAAATTCAGTCCCTGATAGGCCTGGGTGAAAACATAGCTGGCGACGATCTGTGAGGAATCTGCCGGACCACCTTTTGTCATCACCACGATGAGCTCGGACGAATTGGCGATCCATATGGTGCGCAGCATGACCGTGACGACCATGGTCGGCGCCAGAAAGGGCAGCGTGATTGACCGGAAGCGCTCGAGACTGCCGGCGCCGTCGATCTCCGCCGCCTCATAAATCTCGCTCGGGATCGCTTGCAGTGCAGCCAGCATGGTGATCGCGAAGAACGGCGTACCCCACCAGATACTAGCAATGATCGGACCCAGCAGCGCGTGTTGGGGATCGGACAGGATGTTGTCGGGTGCGCTCATCAGGCCAAGCGCATAGGCCCAGTGCGGCAGTGGACCGATCGCTGGATTGAACAGCCAGGACCAGTTCATGCCGATCAGGAACGTCGGGATCGCCCAGGGCAGGAAAACGATAGGCTGGATGATCGATCGGCCAGGAAAAGGCCGATTGAGCAGAAGCGCGAGGATCAGGCCGAAAAAGAATTGGAATGCAACGCAGCTCACCGTCCAGGTGACGGTGTTCTTCAGCGCGCCCCAGAAACTGCCGTCACGCATCAGGTCGCGGAAATTGTCGAGGCCAACGAACCCTCCCGAGGTCGGATCCAGCAGCATGACATTGCGGAAGGCGTAGGAGATTCCGATGACGATGGGAACCAGCGTCGTGACCGTGATGAGCAACAGCGCCGGAGCGCTATAGAGATACGGCTCAAGCGCGGCTAGGCGCCGCCGTGCGCCTGCGGTGGGATAGGAAACAGTCATACTTGGCCTGAATTGTCATGACGGCGACGATGCAACGAGCATCGTCACCGTCGAGGTGAGCACCAGTTATTTCGCCAGATATTTCTGCTGGGCCTTCGTAAGGATGCCCGCAAATTGTTTGCCGAGATCCTCCGCCGTGATCTGGCCGAGCAGTGCCTGCTGGGCGAGCTTCACCGCCGTCGAGCCTGCGAAGAGGCTGTATTCCGGCAAATAGCCGGGGGTGACGGTGGGAACGATATCCTTGTCGTCAAGGGATTCGAACCAGGCCCCGTATTTTGGATCGGCGTAGGTCGGGTCCTTCTCCGCACTCTTGAAGATGGGCAGGGCACCCACCGCTTTCGTCCACTGTGGATCGGTTTGCGGACCATCGAGCATCGTCAGGAACTTCCACGCCAGATCCTTGTTCTTGCTGGCCGACATCACTCCCCAGGAGCCGTAGCTCAGCACCGGGAACGCCTTGCCATTCTTGCCTTTCGGCATCGGCACGACACCGAAGTCATCCGGCGCCATGTGCTCGGACGTCGGCGCCAGCACATCGGCATCCTGGTCGAGCATGGCGCAGGTTCCGGTGTAGAAGCCGGCAACGGTTTCCTTGTAGCCCCAGTTGACGCTGTCTTTCGGCGCCCAGCCATTCTTGTAAATGTCGATCTGGTTCTGAAAGCCCGCGACCCAGCCGGGCTGGTCGAGCGTCGACTTGCCGTCCTTGTCGAAGAACGCGTTGTCGCCATTGGCGGCAGCACCCATCATCGCCCATGCATTGAAGGTGCCCGAGCCGCCGCGCAGGCAATAGCCGTACTTGCCGGGAAGCGCCGACACTTTCTTGGCGGCTTCCATGAACTCGTCGACAGTCTTGGGCGGACCGGCGACGCCCGCCTCAGCGAACAGCTTCTTGTTGTAATAAAGCGATTTCACGAAGAGGCCGTAGGGAAGAACGTAGGCCGTGTCCTTGACCTTGCGCGCCAGTTCCAGGGCGCGGGGGTTCAGGTCGGCCTTGTGTTCCCATTTCTCGAGATAAGGCTCGAGGTTCTCAAGATGTCCGGAATTGGCATAGAGGGCCACCCAGTTGTCAGGCATTTCCGCCACGTCCGGGATATCGCCGGCCGCGATCATCGTGGCGAACTTTTCAAATGAATTGTCCCAGGGGATCGAGATGAGCTCGACCTTCACGCCTAGATTTTCAGCTTCGAACTTCTTGATCACCGTGTTGAGGACGGCCAGAGATTCATCACTGGTGTTGGTCTGGACGAACCGCAGAGTGGTGTCGGCAAGCGCAGGCGCGGCAAGCATGGCAACAGCCGCACCCGCCAGAAGCAGTTTCTTGATCACGATATTCCCTCCCCATTGATGCCCTGGGCAACCACCTCGATCTCTGGACAGGCACAGCTCTCCCACGCTGGCCGATGTCGGATCGATTTTGGCGATCGCCTGGCACGACGATGATCAGATTACATCATTCGATCTTTTGATCAAGAGATTCCGAGAGAGGGTTGTGCGTGGCGTGATTGCTGTCGGATCAGTTCGCCAGCAACAGCTAGTTGAGCCTGTTCAACAAGGTGAGAAGCAGGTCGAAGAACCCGTCGGGATTGGCATCGATCGCAACCTCGGCATTGGCCGGTTTGCCGCTGAGACCCCAGATGTCGTGGACGGTGCGGCCGAAACTCAGGCCGCTGTTGGTTTCGACATCGACTCGCATCGCGCGCGTTTCGAACAGTTCCGGTCTCAGCAGCCAGGCGACCGTACAGGGGTCGTGCAGCGCTGACCCTGCAAAACCATAACGCTCTCGATAGACCTTGGCGAAGAACTCGGCCATGTCGGCGAAGACCCGCCCTGCCCTGTTGCCGAGTGCCCGCATGCGCTCGACCTCTCGCGGCGTCGCGATCACCTGATGGGTGACGTTCAGCCCAAACATCACCGTCGGAATGCCACTGTCGAGCACGATCTGGGCGGCATGCGGGTCGCATAGCAGGTTGAACTCGGCCGCCGGGCTGTCATTACCGTAATCCGTAGACCCACCCATGAAGATGATCTGCTCGATCTTGTCCGCAATCGACGGCTCCAGCCTGAGTGCGATTGCAAGGTTGGTCAGCGGTCCGGATGCCACCAGCGTGATCTTGTCCGGCGAACCTGCAAGCGTTCGCACCAGATAGTGGATCGCGTTCTCGGCTTCCGCGCCGCGGCGCGGCTGGCCGATCTCGGGCGCCTCCAGCCCGGTCTCGCCGTGATAGGCGGCGGCATCGACCCTGCTGCTCAGGATGGCGCGGTCAACGCCGGCATGGACAGGAACGGAGCTGCCCAGCCAGTCGAGCACGCGCAGTGCATTGTTCGTCGTGTGGCTGAGCCCGACATTGCCATAGGTGGTGGTGACGCCAAGGATTTCCAGCTCCTCGGAAGCGACCGCCATCGCCAGCAGGAAGGCGTCGTCGATGCCGGGATCGCAGTCGATGATGATGCGCTTGGCCATGAATGGGTCCGGTTGAACGATCGGGTCGTGAGTAAGCTCACGACCCGATCTGGTCGGCAAGCGGATTTCATCCGACCTTGCCGACGATTACCGACAGCAATTGCCAAGAAATCTGCCATGGCGAGTGTCAGCCGGCACGCGGCAATGCCCGGTGCACGACATTCAGGAAATAGCGCATGCCGATCGGCACGATGTCGTCATCGAAGACAAAGCGGTCACCATGCAGGCCTCCCCCGGGGCCGACATCACCTGCACCAATCCATGCATAAGCCCCGTCACCAACGCCGCGCAGCAGGAAGGCGAAATCCTCGCAGCCCATGCTGGGCTGGAAATCCGTGCTGACGCGCTCGGCGCCGACCGTATCCTGCCCGGCAAGAGCAGCCAGCGCGGCGCCGGCTGCGGGATTGACCACCGGCGGATAGCCGCGCTTGTAGTTCAGATCGGCCGTCACGCCATGCATGACAGCGACCGCCTGCGCGACCCGCTCGATCTCCGCCGCGCAATGGTCCGACATGGCCGGATCGTAGAACCGGCAGGTTCCCTCGACCCTGGCCTCCGTCGGCACGAAATTGTTGAACCGTCCGCCATGGATCTGCGTAACCGAAAGAACGGCCGCCGAAAGCGGATCGATGCTGCGACTGACCACGCGCTGCACCGCAGTGACGAAGCTGGCCGCAGCCAGCACCGGATCATCGCCGAGATGCGGCATCGCCGCATGGCAGCCAAGGCCGTGAAAACGGATCTCGAAATCGTCGACCGCCGCCATCTGCGGGCCGCTCAGCACGCCGATCTGGCCCTTCGGAAAACCCGGCCAGTTGTGGATGGCAAATACCTTCTCGACCGGGAAACGCTTCAGCAATCCGTCCTCGATCATCTGCTTGCCACCGCCAACCACCTCCTCGGCCGGCTGGAAGATGAAGACGACCGTGCCATCGAAATCCTCGCTCCCGGCGAGCAGTTTCGCGGCACCCAGCAGGATCGCGGTGTGGCCGTCATGGCCGCAGGCATGCATGACGCCCCTGTTCTTCGACGCATAGTCGATATCGGCCATTTCCTCGATCGGCAGCGCATCGAGTTCGGCGCGCAGCGCGATCGCTCGCTTGCCACTGCCTTTGCTGAGCGTTGCGACCACGGCGGTCCGGCTGACATCGGTATGTACGGCCAGACCGAATTCAGAGAGTTTCGCGGCCACGAATGCAGCGGTCTCATGTTCGACAAAACCGAGTTCCGGATTGGCATGGATGTGCTTGCGCCAGGCGATGACCTCAGAGGCGATTTCGGCAACTCTATCGTTGGTGGGCATGGATTCTCTCGTGGCTCGCTTTTCTCGGGATGACTGCGACCCTAGATGGTGGCGCAGAACCCGTCTTGAACGGGATTGACCGCAGGATCGGTTTCGAGAAGGCTATCGCGCATGAGCGATGCGGGCGAACGCACGGAGTGCGAGGAAGCGCGGCTGACGCGGCATGCAGGCCTCGGCGATCTCGAATTGCTGACCGCCCGCTACCGCAACCACGCCTATGCGCTGCACACGCATGACAGCTACGTTTTTGGCGTCGTGGTCGAGGGCGCCGAGAAGCTGCGCATCAACCGCCAAGCCCATCTGGCTCCTGCCGGCTCGATCATCATCGTCAATCCCGAAGACCCGCATGATGGCGAGAAGGGCTGCGACGCCGGCTGGGCCTATCGCACCTGCTATCCACGCGACGCGTTGATGCGCGAGATCGCGGAAGACCTCGAGCTTGGTCACTTGCCGATGTTCGGCCAGGGCATTCTCGATGCGCCGGACCTCGCCGGTGATTTCGTCCAGGCACATCGCCTTGCCGTTTCAGGGAGGACAATGGAGGCGGAAACCGCGATGCTCATGGCCTTGCGCGGGCTGACCCTGCGCTTCGCGGACCGTGGCGGCCGCAATCCTTCGCCCGATGACAGCGAGGCAGCCAGGCGCTTTCGGCTCTACCGCGAGCAGATCGAAGCGGACCTTGCCCGCGCCTTTGACTTGACTGGCCTCGCCGAGGCGGCGGGCGTAACCCGTTTCCAGGTGATCCGCGACTTCAAGCGCGCGGCCGGCATGACGCCCGGCCAATATCTGCGCGACTGTCGCGTCCGCGCTGCTTCGGCCCTGATGCGCACCAGCAAGCCTCTGGCTGAAATCGCCTTCGAGACCGGCTTTGCCGATCAGAGCCACTTCAGCCGGTTGTTCAAGTCCATGCGCGGCCTGTCACCGGGAGCGTTCCGCGAAGCGGGATAAACAGCCGGCGCCTGCGGCCGGCCAGCGGCACATAGCCGACGCGCACCATTGTGATGGTTGCGTGGTGTCGCGGCAGTTTCTCCACCAGATGAAAACGTCACATTCGGCCGCCTTGAAGGACTGTTCAGTCCGCAATTCCGGAGACTGTCGCCTAACGATAACAAAATTGTCGACAAAATAGTTGACAATTACGACAGCATCCTGAATATCCGATGCCAGACTACGAACGACGGCATCAAGATCGTCGCTGTGACATCGGGAGGACGTTTCATGACCGACCACCACGCGTCGAACAATCGAGCACCGAACGCTATGTGCTGCAGTTCGCTGGGCTTCTGAAGCGCATCCCGTATCCCCCGAAAAGGTCGGCCCGAGGAGGTTCCCCATGCTGGTCTTCACGATAAGCCGTCTCGCCAACGCGATCATGGTCATGCTGGCCGTAGCCATGCTTGCTTTCCTGATCTTCCGGCTCGCCGGCGACCCGGTCGAGATGATGGCCGGCGAGCAGATGACGCAGGAGGATCGCGATGCCCTGCGCGAGCGGCTTGGCCTGAACGACGGCACCGCCACGCAATTCGTCCGCTTCGTCGCCAATGCCGCGCGCGGCGACTTCGGCGTTTCCTACCGCAATGGCCAGGATGTGCTGACGCTGATCGGCGAACGTTTCCCGGCAACGCTCGAACTCGTGCTGGTGGCGACGCTGATTTCCCTGATCGTCGGCCTGCCGTTGGGCGTCCTGACCGCCATCAAGCGAGGGCGATGGTACACGGAATCCCTGCAATTCCTGTCGATCATCGGCGTGTCGCTGCCGAGCTTCGTGGTCGGCATCCTGCTCATCCTGGTCTTTTCGGTCATACTTGGCTGGTCACCGTCTTTCGGACGCGGTGAGGTCGTGCAGATCGGCTGGTGGTCGACCGGCCTGCTGACGCCGTCAGGGCGAGCGGCACTCATTCTGCCGGCCATCGCGCTGTCGCTCTACCAGATCACACTGATCATGCGACTGGTGCGCGCCGAGATGCTGGAAGTGCTGCGCTCCGACTATGTGAAATTCGCACGTGCCCGCGGCATTCCACGCTGGCGCATCTACTTCCGCCACGCGCTGCGCAACTGCCTGATGCCGGTGGTGACGATGACCGCCATGAATGTCGGTTCGCTGATTGCTTTCGCGCTGATCACCGAAACCGTCTTCCAATGGCCGGGCATGGGCATGCTGTTCATCCAGGCCGTTACCTTCCTCGATATCCCTGTGATGGCAGCGTATCTGTGCATCATCTCCTTCATCTTCGTCGCGCTGAACACGCTGGTCGACATCACCTATGCCGTGATCGATCCGCGCCTGCGCGCCTCGCACTGAGGAGGCCGTTCGATGACGATCGACACCTCGAAAGCAGCCCCGGCAAAACCAGCGTTGCGGCGTTGGCGCGACAGCGATATCTGGTGGTCGTTCACGCACTCGAAAGCCGCCATGCTTGCCGCCACGATCTTCGCGATCCTGGTCCTGACGGCAGTGTTCGCGCCCTTGTTTGCACCGCAGAACCCCTATGATGCCGCACAGCTCGACATGTGGAAGGCCGAGCTTCCTCCGGTCTGGCAGGAAGGCGGCGAATGGCCCTATCTGCTCGGCACCGATACGCAAGGCCGCGACATGCTGTCGGCCATCCTCTACGGCACGCGTATCTCGATGGTCATCGGCCTTGCTTCCGTCGCGCTCTCCCTGCTGATCGGCATGACCGCAGGCCTGGTTGCAGGCTTCTTCGGCGGTTTCATTGAAAACGTCCTGATGCGCATCGGCGACATCACCCTGTCGATCCCGACCATCCTGATCGCCATCCTCGTCTCGACGGTGGTGCGCCAGCTGCTGCCCTCGGACCTGCGCGAAATCGGGGCGTCCGCGGTTCTGGTGTTGGCGATCGCATTATCCTCCTGGGTGCAATATGCGCGCACGGTGCGGGCACAGACGATCGTCGAGCGCAGCAAGGAGTATGTGCAGGCGGCACGACTGTTGAAAGTGCCGGCTCGCAGGATTCTGGCACACCACATCCTGCCCAACACGCTCACCCCGGTGCTGGTCGCCGCAACGTTGAATTTCGGCATGGCGATCCTGACGGAAGCCACGCTGTCCTTCCTGGGCATCGGCATGCCACCCGGCCAACCGTCGCTCGGCACGCTGATCCGCATCGGCAACCAGTTCCTGTTCTCCGGTTCGTGGTGGATCGTCCTGTTTCCGGTGATCCAGCTCTGCCTGCTCGTCGTCGTGGTCAATGTGCTGGGAGACTGGCTGCGCGACGTGCTCAATCCGAAACTGAGGTAAGTGCATGACCAATCTGCTGCTCCGCAACGTCCGGCCTCATGGAGGCGTCGCCAGCGATCTGCTGATCCGTGACGGGCGCATTGCCGGGATCGGCCACTTCGAACCGGACGCTGGCATGCCGGTCGAAGACGGCGGTGGTGCCATCGCCATTCCCGGCCTGATCGACGCGCACACCCACCTCGACAAGACGATCTGGGGCATGCCCTGGCACGAGAACAACCGGCGCGCCGTCCTGCGCGAACGCATCGACTTCGAGCGCGAAAACCGCCTCGCCATCGGCATTGACCCGCACCGCCAGTCGATGCGCCATGCCATAGGTCTTGCCGCGCATGGCGCGACACATATACGCAGCCATGTCGACATCGATCCAACCCATCGCCTGACGATCGTCGACGGCATCATGGAAACCCGCGACAAGCTGAAGGGCATCATCGACATCGAGATCGTCGCCTTCCCGCAATCCGGCGTCATGGTGATGCCAGGCACGGTAGAGCTGCTCGACGAAGCGCTGGCGCAAGGCTGCGAAGTGCTGGGCGGCATCGATCCATGCGGCATCGACCGCGATCCCAAAGGCCAGCTCGATGCCCTTTTCGCACTCGCGGTGAAGCACCACAAGCCGATAGACATCCATTTGCACGAGACAGGCGACCTCGGCGCCTTCACCATGGAGCTGATGTTCGAACGCATCCGCGCCAACGGCATGCAGGGCAAGGTGGCGATCAGCCACGCCTTCGCGCTCGGCATGAACGATTATCTGCGTGTCGGCCAGCTCATCGAACAGATCGCCGAGCTCGACGTCGCCATCCTGACCACCGGAGCGCCTTCGGCAACCGTTCCTTCGATCATGCGCTTGAAGGAAGCCGGTATCCGGGTCGGCGCTGGCTGCGATGGCATCCGCGACACCTGGGGCCCGTGGGGCCAGCCCGACATGCTCGATCGCGCCAAGGTGGTCGGCATGAAGAACGGCCTGCGTTCCGACAAAGATCTCGCGCACGTCCTGAACATCGTCTCGCAGGGCGGTGCCGATGTCATGCGCATTGACGGTTACGGCCTGGCAGAGGGCTGCAACGCCGACTTCACGCTGTTGACCGGCGAGACACTTGCGCATGCCGTGGTCGACATCGCGCCGCGCCCTCTCGTCGTCAAGGGCGGACGCATCACCGCGCGCAACGGCCAGCCGACGGTGGACATGCCATGACACGACAGATTCTTGACACGCTCGAACTAGGCAAGCGCCCCGAAGGTCGCACGCTGATCACCGCGGCCTGGGTGCTTGGTCATCGTGACGGCGGACATCGGCTGATCCCGAATGGCGAGGTCGTCATCGATGGCGGCGAAGTCGTTTTTGTCGGCACCAAGTTTCCCGGCGAGGTCGCAAGACGGGTCGATTTCGGCAATGCGCTGGTCAGCCCCGGCTTCGTCGACCTCGATGCGCTTTCCGATCTCGACACCACCATCCTCGGCATCGACAATCAGCCGGGCTGGGCCAAGGGCCGGGTGTGGCCGCGTTCTTATGTCGAGGCGGGCCCTTATGAGATGTACAGCCAGGAAGAGCTGGTTTTCCAGAAGCGCTTCGCCTTCGGACAGCTGCTGCTCAACGGCATCACGACAGCGGCGCCCATAGCCTCGCTCTTCTACCGCGAATGGGGCGAGACGGTCGCCGAATTCGATGCCGCGGCCGACGCCGCCGGAGACCTTGGCCTCAGGGTCTATCTCAGTCCCGCCTATCGCGCCGGCGGCATGGTGCTGGAAGGCCCCGGCCAGATGGTGCCGGTCTTCGACGAACAGCGCGGCCTGGCCGGGCTGCGCGATGCCGTCGATTACATCGGCAGGCAGAACGGTCGCCACGGCGATCTGGTGCGCGGCCTGCTGGCGCCGGATCGCGTCGAGACCTGTACCGAAGAGCTGCTGCGCCAAACACAGGCCGCCGCGGCCGAACTCGGCTGCAAGATCAGGCTGCATATGGCGCAGGGTTCGATGGAGGTCGATACCGTGCGCAAACTGCATGGCACCACCGCTCCAGTCTGGCTGGCGCGCGCCGACCTGCTCAACGACCGGCTGATCGCGCCACATGCCACCAACGCCACCGACGAAGATCTCTGCCTCTACGCAGAACATGGCGTCTCGATCGTGCATTGCTCGCTGGTCTCGGCGCGCAGCGGCAGCATCCTGAACTCGTTCTCCAAATGCCGGGAACGCGGCATCAACATCGCGATGGGGACCGACACCACCCCGGCCGACATGCTGATGAACCTGCTGATCAGCCTGATCACCTGCCGCATTGCCGACAAGGCTTCGGACCGCGTGCGCTCCGCCGACCTGTTTGACGCGGCAACACTGGGCGGTGCGAAGGCGCTCGGCCGCGACGACCTCGGCCGGCTGATGGCAGGCGCCCGTGCCGACATCGCCGTTTTCGGCCTCGACGATGCCGTGATGGCGCCGTCCGTGGACCCGATCACCACCCTCGTCATCGGTGGCTCCGGCAAGGTCACGCAGGCCGTGTTCGTCGACGGGCGGCTATCCATGCGTTTCGGCGACGTCGCCGGTATCGACATGAAGGCGGCGCGCGAGCGCGCCCAGCGGCAATATGACGGCCTGATCGCCAAATATCCGGACCGTAGCTGGGGCCACCCGCAGGTTTCGGAGATCTTCCCGCCAAGCTATCCCATCGAGGTCGACGGTAATGGCTGAAGCCCAGCAAGCCGTGCTTGAGGTTCGTGGCCTCAAGGTCGAATTCCCGGGCCGCCGTGGCGTTGCTACGGCTCTCTCGGATGTGAGCCTTTCAATCCGCCCCGGCGAAATCCTCGGCGTGGTCGGCGAATCCGGTGCTG
This sequence comes from Mesorhizobium loti, assembly GCF_002858745.1. Lineage (GTDB taxonomy): Bacteria > Pseudomonadota > Alphaproteobacteria > Rhizobiales > Rhizobiaceae > Mesorhizobium > Mesorhizobium loti_F. The sequence continues at coordinate 166,882 of NZ_PJRO01000008.1, forward strand.
GCAAGTCGATGACCGGCCTCGCAATCCAGGGCCTGCTCGAACGCCCCGGGCATATCGCCGAAGGTGAGATCTGGCTGGCGGATCGCCGCATCGACAATCTGGGCGACCGCGACATGGAGAAGATCCGTGGGCGCGAAATCGGCGCCATCTTCCAGGACCCGCTGACCTCGCTCAACCCGCTGTTCACGGTCGGCGCGCAACTGACCGAAACGATCCGGCAGCATCTCGGCATGGGCAGGGCCGAAGCCAGGGCACGAGCGATTTCGCTGCTGAAAGATGTCGGCATCCCCTCGCCCGAGGAACGTTTCGGCCAATACCCGCATCAGTTCTCCGGTGGCATGCGCCAGCGCGTCGTCATTGCGCTGGCGCTCGCTGCTTCGCCGAAGCTGATCATCGCCGACGAGCCGACCACGGCGCTCGACGTGTCGATCCAGGCGCAGATCACGTCCCTGCTGCGCAGACTTTGCAAAGAGAAGGGCACAGCGGTGATGCTGGTGACCCATGACATGGGTGTCATTGCCGAAACGGCGGACCGCGTAGCGGTCCTCTATGCCGGCCGCCTTATCGAGATCGGGCCGGTCGACCAGGTGCTGCGTGCCCCGAAACATCCCTACACGCGCGGATTGATGGCCTCGATCCCAGCGCTCGGCGCGCGCGTCGAACGGCTCAACCAGATCGATGGCTCGATGCCGCGCCTTGACGCCATTCCGCCAGGCTGCGCCTTCAACCCGCGCTGCAAGGAAGCTGGCCCCCGTTGCATGCGGGAGCGACCAGGTCTGTTGCCGGCAGGCGCCGGCGCCAGTGCATGCTGGCTGAACGCGGGAGGAACCGCATGACCGCCATGACTGCACAAAAGACCTCGGCGCTCTCGGTCAGTCGACTGGTCAAGACATTCGACGTTTCGGCACCATGGCTCAACCGTGTCGTCGAGCGCAAGCCGCGACAGCTCCTGCAGGCCGTCAGTGACATCAGCTTCGACGTCCCCCTGGGCGGATGCCTGAGCCTTGTCGGCGAAAGTGGCTGCGGCAAGTCCACCGTCGCGCGGCTGGTGACAGGTCTCTACAAGCCAAATGGCGGCGAGATGCGCTTTGCGCCGGGCCACGACGGCAAGCCGTTATCCGCACAGATGATCTTCCAGGACCCCTATGCCTCGCTCAACCCGCGCTGGCGCGTGAAGAACATCATCGCCGAGCCGATCCGCGAGTTGAAGCTGCGGAAGACCAAAGCCGAAGTCGACGATCGCGTGATGGAACTGCTGAAGACGGTCGGCTTGTCAGCTTCCGACGGCGACAAGTTCCCGCATGAATTCTCGGGCGGCCAGCGCCAGCGCATCTCGATCGCGCGGGCACTCGCCGGCGAACCCGAGTTCCTGGTCTGCGACGAGCCGACCTCGGCGCTCGACGTTTCCGTGCAGGCACAGGTGCTTAACCTGATGCGCCGCCTGCAGGATCAGTTCGGCCTGACCTACCTCTTCATCAGCCACGACATGAGTGTGGTGCGGCACATGTCCGACCGTATCGCGGTGATGTATCTCGGGCGCATCGTCGAAGAAGGCGAGACGGAAGCACTGTTCGCCAAGCCGCGCCATCCCTACACGCAACTGCTACTGCAGACGATCCCGAACATCGAGAAGCCGCATCGGGACCGTGTCGTCGCCGGTGGCGAGGTTCCAAGCCCGCTCAAGCCGCCATCAGGTTGCCCGTTCCATCCGAGATGTCCAATCGCGACGGCGCGCTGCTCGGCGGAATTGCCTGACGTGCGCACGCTCTCCAACGGCACGCGGATAGCCTGCCATCTCGCGGAGGACGCTTAAGGTTGTCGGTCTAGGCCAGCGCGGCGCGCAGATCGTGAGACATGTCGCGCACTTCCCTCAGGTCCAACTCGGACTCCACATGCTCCAGATGATGTTCCATCAACCCAGAAGCCTTCTTGAGGTCGCCGGCGGCGATCGCATCGACGATCTCGGCGTGCTCGTCCGGGCCGCAGTTGAAGCGCGCGGTGTTGCGATACACGGCCGTGATCAGCGAGGTGCGCGAGATCAGGTCACGCATCATGCCGAACAGGAAATCGGAGCCGGAAATTTCGGCGAGAAGAAGATGGAAGCCACCGGACAGCTTGATGATGTCGGTGGTTGCATCGTTGGTGTTGGCGGTCCGCTCCTGGGCGACATGGCCGCGCAGCCGTGCCAGGTCGGCCTTCGTCACCGAAGCGCCGATGCGGGCGACGACACGGCCCTCCACGGAACGACGAATGGTGAAGACGTCCCTCGCCTCGTCCACGGTCGGCTGGCACACGAACGCGCCGCGATTGGGAATGATCGTCACCAGGCCCTCGCGTTCGAGCGCTGCCAGTGCTTGTCGGATGCGCGCGCGGCTGACGTCGAAGATAGCGGCCATCTGGCCTTCCTTGAGCTGCACGCCCGGACGCAGCCGGCGCTCAGCTATCGAGAGCCACACCTTTTCGACTATCTGCTGTATCGAAATGCCTGCCTGTTCGGTCATGACTCTCTTTCCCGCTGTCTAATCGACATCCGCCAAGGCTGACAAAAAGTCAATATTTGCATTGGGCCATGAGCTTTTTTTGTAGATAATACATCCAAAAATTGTCTACAATATTTCGAGTAAATGGGGAGACTCGAATGGAATTCGACTTCACACAGATCGAGGCTGACGGGCGGTACCGCCTGCTGACCAATTTTGTCGGTCCACGCCCGATCGCGCTGGTGACCACGCGTTCCGCATCCGGGCGCAGCAATGCCGCGCCGATGAGCTTCTTCAACGTCTTCTCGCACGAGCCCCCCATCGTCGTGCTTGGCATACAGCCTCGCCTGTCCGGTGAAGACAAGGACACCGTCGCCAATATCCGTCGCACCGGCGAATTTGCGGTCAACATGGTCGACATGGCGCTGTCGCAACAGATGCTGGTGTGCGGGCTGGGGTTTGAAACCGATGTCGACGAGTTGGAGATATCGGGGCTTCCGACGGCCCACTGCAGGCAGATCGATGTCGATTTTGTTGCCAGCTCCCCCTGCGCCTTCGAATGCCGTGTTGAACGATTGATCGAATACCCGCGCCGCGTGCTGGTGCTTGGCCAGGTCGTCCATATGCATGTGCAGCGTGATTGTCTCGACGAAGCCGGCCGTTACGTGAACCCCGAGACGTACCAGCCGATCGCCCGGCTGCATGCCGACAACTACATCACTTCCGACCGCCAGTTCGTGCTCAAGGCACCTGCGATCTCGGAAGTCCTCGACACAGCCAAACGCGTGGGCCAGTAAAGTGCATATTCACCTGATCAATCCCAATTCGACGGCCTCCATGACCGCGCAGGCGCTGGACAGCGCCCTGAAGGTCGCCAGCGCCGGGACGCGCGTGACTGCAGTCAATCCTGTGGGAACGCCTGTGAGCATCGAAGGCTCGGCGGACGAGGCCCTGTCGGTCCCGGCCATGCTCCAGGAAATCCGCAAGGGCGAGACGCAAGGCGTCGACGCTTACGTGATTGCCTGTTTCGACGACCCAGGCCTGCACGCAGCCCGGGAAATCGCAAGAGGGCCGGTGATCGGCATCTGCCAGGCAGCCGTGCAGGTTGCCATGACGATCAGCCGGCGCTTTTCCGTCGTCACCACCTTGCCTCGATCGGTTCCGATCATCGAGGATATCGTGCAGGCCTATGGTGCCGGCCATCATTGCCGTGCGGTCCACGCCATCGACCTGCCGGTGCTGGGGCTGGAGGAAGATCCTGAAACCGCCGAACGGCTTCTGATGGAAACGATCGAACGCGCCAAGGCAGAGGACCGCGCGGAAGCGATCATCCTTGGCTGCGCGGGCATGTCGAGCCTGTGCGAACGCCTGTCGGCTGCAACGGGCGTGCCGGTGATCGACGGCGTAACCGCCGCGTTGAAGATCGCCGAAGCCCTGGTCGGTGCCGGTTATGCGACCTCGAAGGTCAGTGCCTATGACTATCCGCGCCCAAAAGGCCAGTTCGCCGAGCGCATGGAAGGCACCACGATACGGGCCAGCATCTAGCGCGGCCGTATGCAGAGAGTCATGCAAGAACAGGATGTTATGGCGATTTCACGATTCTGCTTCTGAAGTTTGCCCAAACTGCTCAGGTCGCCAATTGGCGACCTGCATCCGTTGACAGGCGCAAATCCGGCACGAGCAACAACAGCCACCGCTATGCGGCGGGATCGGGCAATGCGATGGGTTCGCGGAAAGTCCGGCTGATCTGTCCCCAGCCCGGATCGTGCATATGCGCCTTGAGGCCAGCGCGTTCCACAATCGCCTGAGCTTCGCGTTCGCCGAAATCGATGGCTTGCTCGACATCCACGGTCAAGACACGCCCCGCCTCCATCAGGATCTTGCCATCGACGATCACGGTGTCGACGTCGCTGCCGATGACCTGATGGACCAGCCGATGCACCACCATCCAGTTGGGGGCGAGATGCGGCTGGCGCATGTTGATGATGGCGATATCCGCCTTCTTGCCGACCTCCAGCGAGCCGATCTCGTGCTCCTTGCCGAGTGCCTTCGCGGCATCGATCGTGATCATCTCGAAAACCTTGCCCGGCGGCAGCAGGTAGCGGTCGTTGTTGTTGAGCAGGTGTTGCGTGAATTGCGCCAGGCGCGCGATCTGGAACATATCGAAATGGCGGCTCGGCGAAACGCCGTCCGAGGTGATCGCCACCGGCACGCCCTTCGACATCATGTCCAGGAGCGGCACGCCGCGCCCGGGGGGCGCATGCGTCACATGCGTTCCGGTCTCAGCCAGGATATCGACCTCTTCGTGCGAAATGCCCCAGCAGTGCTGCAGATGCACATCCGGGCCGAGCAGCGCGTTTTCCTTGTCCTGGAAGGCCATGCGAACCTGACCCGCAAAGGCGTCGGAATGGATTCGGACACCCCATTTGCGTGCTGTTTCGCGCACCCGCAGCGCCTGCATGCGATCATTGTCGGTCAGCTTGACCGCGAGATCCGGCGTTGTCGGGTTCGAGGGGTCGAGAGACGGCACAATCGTAAAGGGCGTGACGAAGACATCGATGCGCCCTTCGGCGCTGCCATTGAGCGCCTCGATGGTCGCCTCGGTTCCTTCGATCATCTCTTCGAAAGAAACATGCCGCCCCAAAGGCTTGCCGCTCTCCCAGCGCGTGACAGCCTGCGGCCAGGGCAATCCGGCTGGACCGACGCAGACGACCTCCCGCAAGCCGATCTCGGCATAGGCCTTGGCGTGGTTGATAGCGAAAACCGGGTCGTCGCTTCGCGGCATGGACGAAATGATGCTGACCCCGGTGGTAACGCCGGCCCGCAAGCGCTCCAGGCCACCGACCAGCCCGTCTGCGTACCAATAGTCGCGAGTTGCATAGTGGTAATAGGTCGGTGTGACGATCCGCATCCACAGCGAATAGGTGTCGGCGGCTATGGAGCGGATCAGCGCGTGCCCGGCGTGGCCGTGCGCGTCGATGACGCCCGGAATGATGAGCTTGCCGCGGCAATCGACAATCTTCTTGTCCAGATGCCGAGGTTCGAGATCCTCGGAGATTCCAATGTCGACAATCCTGTCGCCCAATATAGCGACAGCGCCATCCTCGATAACACGCCGATCGGCATCGACAGTGACGATGGTGCCGTGAAGCAGCAGCAATCCGTTCACGTTTCCTCCTCCAAAGCGCTCCCAACTCCAGATATTTTGCTATCCATTCACAACATTTACGTCAACAATATTGTTGACAATCTTGCCAGGCATGGCGATTGTAAGAACCGAGTGAGGAACCTGGGAGGTGAACATGTCCTGCTTGAAAAGCTTGCTGGCTGGCGCGGTGGCCGTGGTGGCCCTGACGGCGTCGGCCAATGCGGAAACACTGCGCTGGGGCAGCCGCGCAGACATCTATTCGTTGGATCCGGACTCCGTGCCCTCGACAGCCAATCTGGCCTTCCTGAACCACATCTATGAAGGATTGGTCCGCTACGACACGGAATTCAAGATCGAGCCGGCGCTCGCAACGGAATGGAAGCTGATTGACAACAAGAAGTGGCGCTTCACCCTGCGCAAAGGCGTGAAGTTCCATGACGGCACCGACTTCACCGCAGACGACGTCGTTGCTTCGCTCAAGCGCGTCAGCGACCCGACTTCACCGCTGCGCGGCAACATCCCGCTTTATGTGAACAGCAGCAAGGTCGACGACTACACCGTCGATGTCGAGGTTTCAGCGCCGACATCCCTCTTCCTCAACGACATGACCAACATCTTCATGTTCAGCGCGAAGTGGCTGAAGGACAACAACACCGAAAAGCCGACCGACGTCGCGACCAAGAGCGAGGGTTATGCCACCCACAACACCAACGGCACCGGTCCGTTCAAGCTGGAAAGCCGCACGCCGGACAGCAAGACCGTCCTCGTGGTCAACGACAAGTGGTGGGACCAGAAGAAGCACAACATCGACCGCATTGAGTTCCTGCCGATCGCTTCGCCCGCCACGCGTGTGGCCGCTTTGCTCTCCGGTGAAGTCGATCTGGTCGACTCCGCGCCGATCCAGGATCTGCCACGGCTCGAATCCTCGTCGGGCATCACTGTGAAGAAGCGCACCGAGCTGCGCACGGTCTTCATCGGCTTCAATCGCAAGGAAAAGTTGGAAGATGGCCGCGAGAACCCCTTCAACGATCTGCGCGTGCGACAGGCTTTCGAGGCCGCCATCGACCGCGACCTGATCAACAAGAAGGTAATGCGCGGCCTGGCCCGCCCCTCGGGCTCCCTGATCGCTCCAGAAATCGCCGGCTACGCCAAGTCGCTCGACACTTTCAGCCCTGCCGATCCGGCGCTCGCCAAGAAGCTTCTCGCTGAGGCCGGCAAGGAAGGCCTGAAGTTCACCTACATGTGCACAAACGACGAGAGCATCAACGAAGAGGATTTCTGCGCCGGCGTCACCAATATGCTGAAGCGCGCCGGCTTCGATCCGACGATCGACATTGCACCGCGTGCCGTCCAATCGCCTAAACGCTCGAACGGCAAGGCCGACGTCTTCAACCTCAGCTGGGCAAACGAGCCGACGCTCGACGCCTATTCCCTGCTCGCCCAGGTCCTCGAGACCAAGACCGGCAAGGTCGGCGTTTCCAACTATGGCGGCTGGTCCTATCCCGAACTCGACAAGCTGGTCGAGCAGGCAGTTCAGGAGCCGGACAATACCAAGCGGCTGCAGCTCGAGGAAGCCGCTCTCAAGATCGCCAAGGACGACACGATCCTGATCCCGCTCCACCAGCAGCCGATCGCCTGGGCAATGCAGGGCAAGGTCAAGAGCGTCGACTTCCGGGCCGACAACAAACCGCGCCACTGGCTGACACAGATGGGCGAGTAATCCGGTCCGACAAGAGACCGTGTCTTCCAATTCGTGGCGCTTCCCCCCGGGTGAAGCGCCATTTTCTTTTGGCATTGCATGCATGCCTGCTGCCGGACGACGACGGATCACGCCGCGCATCGAAACCTCGATCGCAGTCCAATCGAAAAACGCCAGGTCAGCCCTGGACCTCCGGCAAGGACTTGGGCGCCAGTTCCGCGATGTCGCGGCCGCGCGGGTCGAAAAGACCTGCACGCGAGCAGGCCCAGTCCTGCAGAGCCTGCATTTCACGCACCGCGCCGTCGTAGTCGATCCCGGTCGGACGCCCTCCATGCACCGTCAATCGTCCGTCGATGTAGACCCGTTCCACCGCACGTTCGGCTGCGCAATGGAGAAGGCTGCGGAGCGGATCATAGACCGGCCGCATCGTCGGAACATCGAGATCGATCACCACCAGATCCGCCTTGGCGCCGACGCTCAGCCTGCCGATGTCGGAGCGGCCCAGTGCACGGGCGCCAGCCAGCGTCGCCGCCTCGAAGATATCGCCGGTCGAGAGATCGAAAACGCTTCTGCCGCCAAGCCGAGAGCAGATCAGCGCCTGCCGCATCTCTTCCAGCATGTTGAACGGATAGCTGTCGGTACCGATGGCGACGTTGACGCCGGCGCGGCGGTAGGCACCCAGCGTCTCCAGCGCCATGCCGCTGCGCGCGAAGGTGACAGGGCAATGCGCCACGCTGGCGCCGCGTTCGACCAGGGTAACAAGATCGTCGCGTGTGCGCTGCCGCGTCCAGGAATGATGGTCGGTGAAGATGCAGTGGCCGATGATGACATCTGCCCCCAACACGCCGATCTGGTCGAGATATTGCACGGCAGTCAGGCCGGTGCGGCGTAGCAGCTCGTCGTGCTCGGCCATGGTCTGCGCCGCATGGACGGTAAATCGCATGCCACGCTTGCGCGCCTCATGGGCGGCATCGACCAGCAGGTCCGGCCGGCAGGTCTCGACCTGCGACGGCGAGACGACACCATCCAGCCGGCCGCTTGAATGGGCCCTCGCCTGGTCGACGAACTCCAGGGCTCGCGCAAATGCGTCGCGGCCGGCCTCGTCGTCCCATGCGAAATCAAGGCGATGGCTGTCATGCACCACCCAGTCGGCCTGGCGAAAGCCGGGAGCAAGATAGCCCCGCACGCCGCTCTGCGCAGCGATGTCGAGCCAGGCGTCATGGATGCCGGCAATGTCGAGCACCGTGGTCGCACCGGAACGCATCAGATCGCCGAGCATGACGGTCAGGCAGGCGGCACGGGCATCGGCGCCGCCATCGATCACCGAGGAATATTCGTACATCGCCTGGCCCCAAAGCGCGGCAGTGCCGACATCTTCAAAAATGCCCTTGGCCATAGGCTCATCATGCGAATGGCAATGGATATCGATCAGCCCCGGTATGACCATGCGCGCTTTGCCGGAAATCTCGGTCTTCGCCTGCCCCTCGAACCGATCGCCGACGCAGACCAAGCCGGTTTCGTCAAAAGCGACGTCACCACCGTGCCGATAGACCTGCCGGTCGTTGGCCGCGTCATAGGCGATGATGGTGTCGACATCGCGGATGACGGTGATCTCAGTCATGACCTACCCTGAAACGTTTTTCGAGAAAGCGGCTGTAAGCGCCCATCATGGCACTGAACACAAAATAGACGACGGCCGCGAAGAGATACCCCTCCAGCACCGCGATGCCTTGCCAGTTGGGGTCGCGCAAAGCGGTGCGCACGGTGTTCAGGAAATCAAGCAGTCCGACGATGGTGACCAGCGTCGTGTCCTGGAAAAAGCCGATGAACAGCGACACCAGCGGCGGAATGACGGTCTTCAGCGCCTGGGGAATGATCACCAGAAACGTGTACTGCCAATAGTGCAGCCCGAGCGCCTGGGCCGCCTCGGTCTGGCCGCGCGGCAAAGCCTGAAGCCCGGCCCGCACGATCTCGGCGATATAGGCCGCGGCAAACAGGATGATCGCGACCTGCGCTCGCAGCAATTTGTCGATCGTCACGCCTTCCGGCATGAACAAGGGCAACATTACCGATGCCATGAACAGGATGCTGATCAGCGGCACGCCGCGCACCAGTTCGATGAAGGTGATGGCGAGAATGCGAATGGCCGGCAGATTGGATAGGCGCGCCAGCGCGAGCAGGATGCCGAGCGGCAGTGCCAGGACAAGTCCGACGAAGGTCAGCATGAAGGAGAGCGGCAAGCCGCCCCATTGCGATGTCGGCACGGAGGTCAGGCCGAATACGCCGCCCGCCATCAACAGAAACAGCAACGGCAAAAGCACGATCCAGCCGGCGATCAACGGCCGGCCCCACAGGCGTGGGATGCCGGAGACTGCCATCGCCGCGATGAACAGCAGGGTCGCGGTCAGCGGCCGCCACTGCTCGTCGAACGGATAGATCCCGAAAAGCATGTAGCGCAGCTTGTCGGCGAGATAAGGCCAGCAGGCACCGGAAGCGACCTTGCAGTCCTCTGGCGTGCCGGTGAACACCGCATTGACCAGCAGCCAGGAGATTGCCGCCTTGGCAACCAAAAGAAAGACGGCCAGACAGACCAGCGTCACCGCCGAATTGCCGACAGTGCCGAAATAGCCACGCAGACCACCACCCGGCCGGTCTGGAGAAGCCAGTTCGTTGCTTACCATCGTGGATTGTTCGCTCATGACTGACGCTCCTTGAGCGCCACATGCCCGTTGTACCAGTTCATCACGGCGGAGGTGACGAGCGAGAGGACCAGGTAGGTCAGCATGAACAGGGCGATCGGCTCGATTGCCTGCCCGGTCTGGTTCATGATGGTGTTGGAGACCATGACAAGGTCGGGATAACCGATCGCGATCGCCAGCGAACTGTTCTTGAAGGTCGTCACATAGACATTGGTCAGCGGTGGCACGATGACCCTGAGCGCTTGCGGCAGGATCACCAGCCGCATCGCCTGGCCGTCCGAGAGACCGAGCGACTTCGCCGCTTCGCGCTGTCCCTTGCGGATCGCCAGAATGCCGCTGCGCACGATCTCGGCAACGCTGGCAGAAGCACTGAGCGTCAAGCCGACAAGCAGAGCGACGAATTCAGGCTTCAGATGCGCCCCACCGGTCAGGCGGAACTTGCCCAGCACCGGCCAGTCGACTTCACCGCTGATGTCGAAAAGCAGTGCGGCAGCAATGACGGGAAACACCAGCAGCACAATGGCCACCGGCCAGCCCGGCAACGCCCTGCCTGTCGCGATGCGCCTGCGGCGGACGACCCTGAACCAGACAAAGGCAGCGGCAATGCCGACGACAACCGCGGCAGCGGCAACCCAGAAACCGGAGTTCCAGATGATCGCCGGCACGACGAGGCCACTGTTCGAGACGTAGACGCCGGGCAGCAGCGTGATGGCCTGCCTGACCGGCGGCAGCGTGAAGATGATGACCGAATACCAGAGGAAAAGGTAAAGCAGCAGCGGCACGTTGCGTAGCGCTTCGACATAGAAAAGCATCAGCCGCGACAGAAGCGGATTGGTCGACAGGCGCGTGATGCCGACGAGCGTGCCGATGACGGTGCTGAACACGATGGCGAGCAGCGCAACCTTGACCGTGTTGAGCAAGCCGACCAGCAGCGCTCGCGCATAGCTGTCCGAAGGCTCGTAAGCGATCGGCGTCTCGCTGATGACAAAGCCAGCCTCGCGTCCGAGATAGCCGAAACCGGTCGCTATGTCCTGCTTGGCGAGGTTGGCGAGCGCATTGCTGAGCAGATACCAGCCAATGGCGACGACTGCCGCCACGCAGATGACCTGATACGCCAATTCACGGACACGCCGGTTTCGCAGCAGAACAATGGGCGACACGCCGTGTTCCCCTTTGGAAGGTCGGGTTGAGAAGTATGGCGCATGTCGGTCGACATGCGCCATATCAGGCGTTCGGTTACCGGAAGGGCGGCGGATAAAGCAGACCGCCGTTGTTCCACAACGTGTTCGGGCCGCGGCTCAGGCCGAGTGCTGTCTTCTCACCGAGGTTACGATCGAAGACTTCGGCATAATTGCCGACCTGCTTGATGACGTTGTAACCCCACTTCTTGTCGAGGCCGAGCATCGGGCCAAGATCATCCGTCCCACCCAGCATGCGCTGGATTTCCGGATCCGCGCTTTTGACCTGCTCGTCGACATTGGCCTGCGTGACGCCTTTTTCCTCGGCAGCCATCAGCATCCAGATCGACCAGGAGACGATGTCACGCCAGTTGGAATCGTTCTGGCGCACGGCCGGTGCCAGCGGCTCCTTCGAGATGGTCTCCGGCAGGATCACATAGTCGCCTGGGCTCTTCGAACCGGCGCGGATGGAGGCGAGATCGGAGCGGTCAGAGGAGACGGCGTCGCAACGGCCGGAGAAAAAGGCGTTGTTGTTTTCGTCCGGATTCTCGAACACCACCAGTTCGAACTTCTTGCCGGTCGTGCGGAAGAAGTCAGCCAGGTTCTGGGCGGTCGTCGTGCCCGGCAAGGTGCAGATGGCAGCACCCTCGAGGTCCTTGGCGCTGTTGATACCAAGGCTCTTGGCCACCATCAGGCCCTGGCCGTCGTAAAACACCGTCGGGCCGAAATCGATGCCGAGCGAGGCTTCGCGTGAATAGGTCATCGTCGTCTGGCGCGACAGGATGTCGATCTCACCGGACTGCAGCACCTGAAAGCGCGTGTTGATGTTGGTCATCACGAAGTCGACCTTGTTCGGATCTCCGAACACGGCGCTCGCCACCGCGCGACACACGTCGACGTCAAAACCTGCAAACTTGCCCTGCGCATCGGCGAGCGCAAAGCCTGTCGTGCCCATCGAAACACCGCAGATGAGTTTGCCGCGCGCTTTTACGGTCTCCAGCGTCGACGCAGCTTGTGCCGCGGCAACCGTAGTGCCCAAAAGCAGCGCGGCAGCCGCGACGCGGCGTGCCGTCCGAAATAGTGCCATTTTGTCCTCCCAAGCGGCTCTGACGGAATCTCCGCCGACCGTCACTTTTTTCAACAACGTGATCCAACCAAATTGCCGACAATTCTTCAACAAAATAATCGACAATAATTGTAATCAATCGCAAATCCGACTGGTTGGGCCCTTCGGGGTTGGCAACAACCGGTTGTTCCCTTTAGCTAAAGCGCACAAACTGCCACAGTGGTCCGATGACACGCAGTCGAAGCCCGATCCTCAGCCGGCCAGCCACCCTGATTGTCATCTGGTGCCTGCTGCTGCTGGTCTCAGCCGGCGCACTGGCAGCCTGGCAATACCGGGTGCTCAGCAATGAGCTTGCCCAGGAAAGCTTTGTTCTGCACCGGCTGGCCTCACAACGCGCCGACCAGCACGATGCCCATATGACAGCGCTTTCCGCCATCGCAGGGGCTTCCGACGGCCGCAGCTTTGACCTGTTCCTTGACGTGGCGTCGACCATTGCCCGCTTTTACCCACGCATCGACGAGGTGCAGCTTGTACCGCTGGATCCGCAGGCTGAAATCGCTGGCACGGCGCCGCTCGATCCGGCTGCAGCGGAACTGGTCCGCACGACGGCCAGGGCTTCCGACGGCCGGATCGCGCTGTTGCCGCATCCCGACCGGCCCGATCACTACGTCATGATCAAGCGCAGCCCGAACAGCACGGCTGCCCGCTACGGACTGATGTTGGGGATCGACGCCGGCAAGCTGATCAGCGACGAGGCGCCCTTCTGGTCGCGGCCCAGCATCACCGTACGGCTGTCCTTGCCTGGCGGGCAGCTTGTGGTCGGCCCATCCACCATGCCGACCGCAATCGGTTTTTCCAGACCACTCGGCAGCGCCTCGCAGCCTCTCATTCTCGAAACCGGCGTGGAGATTGGAGCGAGGGATCTGCTCCCTCCCCTGCAAACAGTGCTGACGCTGCTTACCGTCAGCCTTGCCTACCTTGCTGGGTTGGGCGCGCTACGCCAGCGCGCACGCGCCCGCGCCGCAGTTGAACAGGCGCGGCTCAGCGCACTGGAATCGCGCCTCGCCCACGCTTCGCGCGTCAACGCGCTTGGCGAGATGGCGAGCGGCATGGCCCATGAGTTGACGCAACCGCTCACCGCGATCTTGGCACAGGCGCAGGCCGGACGCAGACTGGCCAGCAGAGGAGATGCTGCTGCCCTTGCTCCGGTTCTGGACGATACCGTCACCCAGGCCAAGCGTGCTTCCGCCATCCTGCAGCGATTCCGCAACTGGTCGCGGCCACAAAACACGCCGGCGTCGGCATTCGACTTGCGTGGTGCACTGACCAATGTGCAGACCTTGCTTGGGCCGGAAGCAGCAACACGCGGTATCCGGCTCGATATCCATCTTCCCGAAAAGCCGGTCGTGATCGTTGCAGACCCCATCGAAATGGAACAGGTCGCGTTCAACCTCGTGCGCAACGCGATGGAGTCCCTCGAGACAGGCCAGTCCGGTGCGGGGCAAGTCATGGTGAGTTTGAAAGAAGTCGGCTCGCGAGCCGTTTTCGAAATCAGTGATAACGGTCCAGGTGTACCGGAGACAATGCGACCCAGGCTGTTTACTCCCTTCGCCACGACCCGCGCCGACGGCACGGGGCTGGGCTTGGCGCTCAGCCAGCGCCTGGTCGAGCGCGCCGGCGGCGAAATTGCTCTCGTGGATAATGGTCCCGGTGCCACCTTCAGAGTCTCATTGCCGCGGAAAGAGCAAATCGCGGAGGCCGCGCAATGAGCAGTCCTGTCTATCTCGTCGACGACGATGAAGCCGTGCGCCATGCGCTCAGCCTGCTGCTTTCGACTGTCGACATGAAGGTTACCGGCTTTGCCGACCCGCAGGCGTTTCTGGCGCAGGTCTCGCGCCTCGAACCCGGTTGCCTCATCCTCGATATCCGCATGCCGGTCATTTCCGGGCTGAAGCTGCAGGAAAGATTGGCGGAACAGGGTGTGGATTGGCCCACCATCGTCATTTCCGGCCATGGCGATATCGATGCCTGTCGGCGCGCCTTCCGCAACGGCGCGGTCGATTTCCTGTCCAAGCCCATCGACGAGCAGGATCTGATCGATGCAATCCAGAAAGGCCAGCAGGCGCTGGAGCGCACCCTGAGCAAGCGCGCTGAAAAAGCGGAAACGATCACGTTGCTGGCCGCGTTGACAGCTCGAGAAAGCGAGGTGCTCGACCGTATCGCCTCTGGTTTCACAACCCGGCAGATCGCAGAGGGGCTCGGCCTGTCGCCGCGTACCGTGGAGAGCCATCGCGCAGCGATCGGTGCCAAGCTCGGCACGACATCGCAGGCCGAGATGACGCGGTTGTGGCTGGAAGGGCGTGAAACTCCGTAGAACTACGGAGCCGGCCGCAAGCCCTACGAATACCGGCTGCACCGATCAAACGGTATCTTTTCCACATCAACTGGACAGGAGACCATGATGATCCGCACTCTCGTACTTGCAGCCACCCTTGTCGCCCCGCTCGCCGCCACCGCGCAGGAACTGCCTACGACGCCTTATCTGCCGCTTGAGCTGGCGACCAAGGCCGCTGACGCCGCGCTCAAGGCCTGCGTTGCAGAGGGCCACAATGTCAGCGTCGCCGTCGTGGCGCGCGACGGCGCAACCAAGGTATTGCTGAAGGGCGACAATTCCGGCCCGCACACCGGCGCAAGCGCACAGGGCAAAGCCTTCGCTTCGGCAGCCCTCGGCCGTGACACGGCAGGGCTTGCCGAATTCATCGCCGGCAAGCCGGCCAACGAAGGCATGCGCGATATGGACAGCCGCATGGTGATCCAGGCCGGCGGCCTGCCTGTCAAGATCGGCAAGGCGCTGGTCGGCGGCATCGGTGTGGGTGGCGCCCCCTCGGGCGATATCGACACCAACTGCGCGGTTGCCGGGCTGAAGGCAATCGGCGCCGCCGAATAAGATCGCATAGTCAGACGATCGGAAGACATCGCCGGCGGGACAACCCGCCGGCGATGTCCATTTCAGTTATGACTTCTGAACCTTCGCCTTGTACTCAGAATCCAGCGACAACGCGTGGAACAGGAAAGGCCGGTTCACATAGTGGAAGCCGAGCGGGCAGTGCTTGACGCCGGCCGGGATGTAGATCGAGCCCGACTTGTTGATGATGCGGCGCTCGCCTTCGATGTCGATATAGAGCTCCGCGCCGAGGTCCTGCGGATTCTCCGGGTCGTTGCCGGTCCAGATCAGCACTTCATCATAATCGTGCACATGCTCGGACACCCAATGCAGGTGGCGGTTGAACGGCGTGATCCAGATATGCGTCATGTGGATCTTCGCGTTGGGTTGCACCAACGTGCCGACCAGTTCGAAGCCCCCCGTGTTCGGTGGATTCTCAAGGTCAGCCAGCGCGCCTTCAGCAGTAAAGTCCACCTGCAGCAACGGCAGTGTATCGTTGAGCAGACCGTCAAAATGGCTCATCATCTTCTCCTCTTGATGAACGGAAATCCTCGAATTCACCGCGAACCGGCGGCGGATTGCCTCCGCGCGATGGTTGGCACATCGATGGCTTCGGTTGGCAGCTGCAGCGTGTTGGCGAGCAGCGATTGCGTGTAGGGGTGGCTGGGCGCACTCAGAACCTTGTATACGTCCCCCTGTTCGATGACACGACCGGCACTCAGCACGGCAACCGTGTCTGCGATGTTGCGCACCACGGCGAGATCATGCGTGACAAAGAGCATGCCAAGGCCGTCGGCAAGCAGACTGCGCAGCAGTTCGATGACGGAAGCCTGCACCGACACGTCGAGCGACGACGTCACCTCGTCGCACAGCAACACCGCGGGATTGGCAACCAGCGCGCGGGCAATGGCGACGCGCTGGCGCTGGCCGCCTGAAAGCTCAGCGGGATAGCGCATGGCGAGATGGGGCGAGATGCCGACCCGTTCGAACGCCTCCGCGATGATGGCGCCAGATCGGTTGCCACAGGCCTCCGGCCTGTTGGCCAAAGCCGCAGCCAGGCTCTGGCCGATCGTACGGCGCGGATTGAGCGAAGCATTGGGATTCTGGAAAATGTATTGCAGCCGCTGGCGGGCATTCCGGTCGCGCTGGTCGACGGTGAGCGGCAACGGTTTGCCATCGAGGCTAAGCGCGCCGGTGAGATTACCGTGCAACCCGATCAGGCAGCGCGACAGGGTCGACTTGCCGCTGCCTGACTCGCCAACCACTGCCAGGCACCTGCCTGGTTCCACCTGGAGGCTGACATCGAACAGGATCTGGCGATGGCCGTAAAATGCATTGACACCGTCCGCCTGCAGCACCGCCGAGTTGTTCGCGACCTGCCTGTCGGAATGACCGACAGCTTGCGGGCGCACCTCGAATGCCTCAGCCAGTTCCGGGCGCACGCATCGCACCTGGGTGCCACCCACCAGCCTCAGCGCAGGCCGAGTATTGCAGGCCTCGATGGCGTGGTCGCAGCGGTCTGAGAAAATACAGCCGTTCGGTGCCTCGCCAACCGCCGGCACGCGTCCGCGGATCGGCCTCAACGTCTGCCGCGCCTGTAGCGAGGGAACAGCATTCAGCAAGGCACGCGTGTAGGGATGGCGCGGCGTCGCCAGAACCTCCTGCATGGTGCCCTGTTCAACGACCTGGCCGCCATACATCACCGTGACGTGGTCGGCGACGTTGGCAATCACCGCAAGATCGTGGCTGACATAGATCGCGGTCAGATCGTCCGAGATGCAGAGCTGGCGGATAAGGTCCAGCACCTTGGCCCGGGTCGAGACATCGAGCCCGGTTGTAGGTTCGTCGAGTATGATCAGCTTGGGTTTCGCGATCACCGCCATGGCGATCGCGATACGCTGCTGCTGTCCGCCGGACAGCTGGCGAGGGCGACGCTGCAGGAAGGCCTCGTCATCAGGCAGGCCAACCTTGCGCAGGATTTCACGCGCCCGAACAACCTTTTCGGCTTTAGAGCCGGCAAGTCCCTCGGTCAGCAGGGTACCGAGCGTTAGCATCGGGTTCAGCGCCGCGCCCGGGTCCTGTGCGACATAGGCCACGACCTCCCGCCGCGCCTTGCGCAGAGTCGCCGTATCGAGCTCCAGCATGTTGGTGTCGGCCACGCGAACCGAACCGCCTGCAATACGCACGCCACGCCGCGCATAGGCAAGCAGCGCCAACGCCAGTGTCGATTTTCCGGAGCCGGATTCACCGACGATACCCATCACCTCGCCCCTGTCGAGGCCCAGCGAAACATCCTCGATGATCGGCGCGCCGTCGGCACGTTCGACGGTCAGCCCCGAGGCTTTCAATACCATCGTCATGCCTTGCCTTCCGTCCGGGCCATTACCCGCGCAGCACCTTCGGCGATCAGGCCGCCGCCGATTGTGTAGAGAATGATCATCAGGATCGGCGCGAGCACGGCATAGGGCTGGGTGCCGAGGCCGGTGCCGTTTTCGCTGACCATCAGACCCCAATCGGCCGCCGGCGGCTGGATGCCGTAGCCGATGAAGCTCATCGAGGAGAGAATACCGACTGACCAGCTCAGCCTGAGGCCCAGCTCGACCAGCAGTGGAGAAGAGACGTTCGGCAGCAATTCGCGCAGGATGATCACCGGGCCCGGTGTGCCAACGGCCTTTGCCCACAACACATACTCCCGGTCGAGAAGCGGAATGGCCGCGCCACGGATCACGCGGGCGACACCCGGCATCAAGGTCAGCACGACCAGCCCCACCAGCAGGATTGGCTGCGGCCCGAATACCGACACGCACAGAAGCGTCAGAAGAATACCCGGGAAGGCGAGCAGCACATCCAGCGACCGCATCAGCACAAGATCGGTCCAGCCACGATAATAGGCGGTCACCAGGGCAACGGCGGCGCCGATCACGACGCTGAGCAGGGCTGAAACCGGAGCCATCCAGGCCAGGTAGACGCCGCCGGAAAGCACGCGGGACAGAACATCGCGCCCAAGATTATCGGTGCCGAGCCAGGCCACGGCCGACGGCTCGGCATAAGGTTTGCCGACGGGCGCGGCTGGATCATAGGGCGCCACGAAGGGGCCGATGACGACCAGCACCGTCATGGCGACCAGCAGGATCACGCCCCAGCGAACCTGCGTGGAGGCCCAAAGCCGCCACCAGCCGCTGACAGGGCGCGAACGAACCCATTGATGTGTCGTCAGTGTCATTTCCACGTCGGTACTCACGCCTTGGACTGCCTCTGGCCGGCCGCTTCATCCCGTTGGGCAAACGAGTCGGCGATGAGGTTGAAGATGAAATAGGCCGAGGCGATCACCAGGACATTGGCCTGGATGACCGGCAGGTCGCGGTTGGTGACAGCGTCGACCAGGGCACTGCCAACGCCGGGATAGGCGAACAGATATTCCACCACGACGACACCACCGACGGTGAAGGCCGCCACGAGGCTGGCCGCCGGGATGATCGGCGCCACCGCATTCGGCAGTGCGTGCCGAAACAGGATCCGGCTCGGCGACAGGCCTTTCAGCTCGGCAGTCTGGATGTACTCGGTCGCCATCACGTCGATGACCGCGACGCGCACCAGCCTGGCGAGATACATCACGCCCGGAATGATCACCGTCGTCGCCGGCAACACCAGCGCGTCGGGATATGAAAACGGCGAATCTCCCGGTGGAATGAATGAAACCGCCGGCAGCACATGCAGCACTGTTGTCGCAAAAAGCGCGACCAGTACCGTCCCCGTGACAAAATCGGGAACGGCATTGGCAACCATCGACATGCCGAGGAAGACCTTGTCGACGAACCCGTCGCGGAGCTGGGCGGCGATAACCCCGACCAGCAATGACAACGGCAACATCACGGCGAGTGCCACCCCGCTCAGGGTCGCGGAATTGCGAACCCCGAGCGCGAGCAGATCCGCCACCGGCTGCCCGTTGGAGAGCGAAGTTCCCCAATCGCCGCGCAGAATGCCACCCAGCCAGATCAGGTATTGCCACCACAATGGCTGGTCGAGACCGAGCTGGACGCGAAGCAGATCCAGCTGCTCCTGCGTCGCGCTCTGACCGAGGATCATGTTGGCGACATCACCAGGCAAAGCGCGCGCGGCGAGGAAGATCAGCAATGACACCGCAAGCAGGGTCAGCCCCCCTTGCAGCAGCCTTGCAAGCAATGGCTGCAGTCGGGCGAAAATCCCGATTGTTGCGTTGTCGTTCTGGCTATCGACTGTCATCGAATGCTCTTCCCCGCGCCTCGATCGTTTGTGGCGACGAACCGTCACTTCTTGACGGTGACGCCACCAAACAGGATCGCGGTGCGACCGTAGAGATCAGGCTTCAGCCCGCTGACCGTGTCCCGATAAACGGTGATGTTTTCGGGATAGGCAGCAACGATGTCACCGCTGCGCTTGTATTCGATCGCCTGCAGCTGCGTGACCAGCTTGCATTGCTCCGCCAGATCACCCGTGCTTTGCAGCTTCTTGGCGAGATCGTTGTATTCGGCATCGTCAAAATGCGTGGCATTTTCGCCCTGTCCCGGCAGAAGCGCTGCAAGTGCAGCGGTTTCATAAGGTCCACTGGTAAGGCTGATCAGGAAAGGCCATTCGCGCCAGCGGTTAAGGAAGGTCGCCGGATCGAGCCGGCGTACCTTGATGGAGATGCCGGCCTGGGCAGCCTGCTGCGCATAAAGTTGCGCCATTTCCATCATGCCGGCGAAAGCGCCGTCGGTGACCAGTTCAAGCTTGAGATTGCTCTTGCCGGCCTCGGCCAGCAACTGTTTTGCCTTGGCGATATCCTGCACACGCTGCGGCTCGGACGGTATCGGGCAAGCCGTGTTGTTGCCGAGATAGTCATTGGCGATCGCGCCAAAACCGCCAAAGGCATTGTCGACGATCTGCTGGCGGTCGACCACCAGCTTGAGCGCCTCCAGAACCTTCTGATCGTTGAAAGGCGGCATGTCGACGCGCACGGAAATGATCGGATAGGTCGTCGTGCCGCTGACTACGGTCTTCAGCTTCGGATCCTTGGTCAGTGCCGGCACGTCGGTGTAAGGCACTGAATAGGCGACATCGATCTGGCCGCCGCGCAGCGCGTTGGTCACCGCCTGCTGGTCACGGAAGCCGATGATGCGCAGCTTGTCGAAGCCAGGCTTCTCACCCCAATAGTCATCGAAGCGGCTCAGCCGGGCTTCCTGACCGGGCGTGAAGGTGTCGAGCTTGAAGGGGCCGGTACCAGTCACCGAGCCGTCATCGGAGATGGCGCGAATTCTGAAGTCTTCATCGGCGAAAGCATTGGCGAACAGACCGAACGGACGCTTGAGGGTGAATTCCATCGTCAGGTCGTCGACTTTGCGAATCTTGACCGGGTCGACGAAATCGATCTGGCTGGAGACGACGAAATTGTTGGCCGGATCCATCATGTGCTTGATGCTGGCGATCACATCATCCGCTGTGAAGGGCTTGCCGTCGTGGCGCTTGACGTTCGGCCGAAGCTTGACGGTCCAGACGTCCAGGGTCGCATTCGGCGTCATGGACTCAGCGAGTTCCATCACCACCGCACCCTTGGAGTCGTATGCCGTCAGGCCGTCATAAAGCTGGTTGTACAAGGAACCGGCAGACGCCGAACTGGTCGGCGTATAGGGCTGCACCTGGTCCTTGCTGTTGCCGATGACGCCGAGCACGAGCTCCTGCGCCTGCGCAAATGTATGGGTCGTCAAAGCTGTCGTGGCGGCCAGCAGAGCGATCGCGATAGCGCGACTGAATTTCACCGGAATCATAGCCGTGGTTTCTCCTCCATGTAGCGGCTCGCGCCCCTGCCCCGAACCTTCGTGCGGGCTCTTCTTTGGCGGCCGTACCCTCACAACCAACACCCGCCGGGCTGATCTGTCTTGGAGCGAAACGAAATCCGGACCGGGCTCGAGCGTAAATCGACGTCAGGATTTTGGACGGCGAACGCTGTTGGGCCATGTCCATCGTTTTGAAAAAAATCGTAGAAGAATCAGTGCGCTAGAGCAATTTCAGCAAAAATGCGTAGCGGTTTTCCGTTCAGAGTTGCGTAAAAACAAAGAGAGGGAGCGTTCCGCGCTTCCGCTAAAAGCGGAACGCTCTGATGACCACTCACTGCGGATCCAGCAGTGGTACAGCGCTTGGCAAGCGCGCATTGCACCGGCGATGGCAATCGGGGCTAATGCACTCTTTTTCTATGCGGAGCCGATTTCAAAAGTTCGCTCGGTGCGCAGGCGAACAGCTCCTTGAAGCAGCGGTTGAAATAGGAAAGATCATTGAAGCCCGCGGAATAGGCCACATCCGCGATCGTCTGCGTGCCATGCTGATATTGCAGCTGCGTGATCCTTTCGCGCGCGAAACGCAGGCGTTTGTCGCGAATGAAGGTGGTGCAGGTCATGCCTAGATCGCGGAAGTGCAGTTGCAGCACCCGCATCGACACGCCCACGCGTTTCGCCAGCCATTGCGCCGAAAGATAAGGGCTGGTCAGGTGTTGATCGATCAGCACATCGATCATCTGCAATCGCCTTGAGGCCAGGTCGCTAAGCGAATCGAGCGATAGCGCGTTGTGGACGTCCGACACGAAGGCTTGCCGGGTCGCATCGAGCATCAGCTGGCGCAGGTTCGCCGCGTGAACATCGCTGTCGGATATCGTCAGCACCTTGGCAAGCAGCGCTCGCAGCGTGACAGCCATCGGATCGGCAGCTTCCAGCGTGCGTGCCACATCGAGCTTGTCGCCACCATGGAAATACATGAGCTGCCTGGGCAGGTTGAGCGACAGGTGGTTGCTGAACTTGCCGCCGAAATGGAACGTCGTCGGCTTGGTGGAATCGACCAGGATGCAGTCACCCACATTCAAGGCGCTGTGCTGGCCGTTGTGTTCCACGCCGCAGGAGCCCTCAAGCTGCACAAGCAGGAAAAGCTGTTCGATGGCGTCACGCCGCACATCATCCCAATCGTGGTCGACGCGGTCGAGGTCGTTGGAGATATGCGAAAACTCCATGCCGCAGGCGTTGATGCGCCGCGCCTCACCACGAATGTCGAGGCTCATGTCCATCGCACGAGGGCGAAAGCTGCCACAGGTATAATGGAGGTCGTCGACCCAGCGGCTGAAAGGCGTCCGTATCCGGTCCTTGTGGAGCAAACCCACAGAGCTCAACAGTTCCAACGCTGCCTCACGCCTATGTCGACAGATAACTTAGCATGTTAAGTAACAGATATTGAAACGGGCAACAAGCACGGACCTTTTGCCGGTGCTCGATCCCCAGCCTGCACCGCGTCAACAAACGCGCTCCCGGCGCAACAGCCATGTCAGGCTTTTTCACGACCGGTGCCGGAAATGCTCGCTGAACGCGCAAGCCGACCTGACATGCGGCCTGCCCGAATGGTAGAGGACAAGTCCACGTCTCCACGGTCCAGTCTGACCGGACTTCGACGAGATCAGTGCCGGTTGCTCCACGACAACGCGATACAGGCGACGCCTATCCCGTCCTTGGCGACCTTAACGGCCAGGTCAGCGAGGTGATGGCAACGTCGAGACCCGCATGCTCCCCTGCAGGATACGCCGAACCCACGCATCCAGGGAAAACCCACCAGCGCCTACGATCACCAACGTGAACATCCCGCCTGCAATCGCGAGATCCTTTTCGAAATGCAGCAATTCGTTATGATTGCCGAAATTGGTGTGAAACAGCATTGCCGTGGCAACGCAGAACAGGCCAAGTGCGACAGCACCGAGGCGCGTCAAGAAACCCAATCCCACGGCGAGGCCCGCTCCGATCTGGAGCGCAATGGTCGTCACGACCAGCGAAACACCGATACCGAGCTGCGCCATTGCTTTCACCGTACCTTCGAAATGAAGGGCCAGGGTGAACCCCTCATGGACAAAGACCAAAGCGAGCAGCAGCCGGCCCGCCAGCAATCCAAAATCCGACAGCCGAACCTTCCAGGTGTTTGGTACCATCGACACGGCCAGCTCCCTCCGCGATGAAAGGCAGGCGCTTTCGCGCCTGCCAGCTCTTCATTTCGTCACTTTGGTCTGGATCGCCTGCTGCAAGTCCTCCAGCTCTTCACAGCCGCTGGGGCAGAGTTTTTGCAGGGAAGCCAACTGCTCCCGGGCCTTCGCCATGTCACCTGTTTCGACATAGAGCTCGCCAAGATACTCTCGCGCTGCCTTGTGATCAGGCTTCAGTTCGAGCGCCTTGTTGTAATAGGTTAGCGCGGTGCTGTAGTCGCCAGTCTTGCGCAGCGTGAAGCCTAGCAGATTGTAGACATCGGGCTGCTGCGTATCCTGGGCGAGATCGCGCAGTTCCGCCAGCGCGCCCTGATAGTCCTTCGCGTCGATCTTCGCCCTCACGGCGGTCAGGTCCGGCGCATCCGTCGATTCAGTATCGTCGACCGCATAGGCCGGCGGAAGCATCAGCCCGGTCGCGGCGGCCATCAGGCAGATGCCACCCAGCATTCCAAGAAACTTTGTCATCGTCTTTGTCTTTCTTCCTTCGGATTGTCGTCAGCTCTGGACAGTCGGCGTGAAACCGTAGGCGTTGCCGTCCTTCACGAAGGATCCGGTCCCGGGGAACGGGAAGTGTGAGCCGCTGATCCTGATGTTGTCGGCTATGACCCGGTCGATCAGCTTGTGGCGGGTGTCGATCGCGGTCGGGCCATCCTGATCGTAGCTGCCTTGCCATTGCGGGTGCGGAGCAAGCAGCGCCGGCACATACATGGTGTCGGCTGAAACGAGGTATTGCTCGTTGCCCGAGGCCACGAGGAAAACCGAATGGCCGGGCGTATGCCCGGGCGCTGCGATCAGCTGTATCCCCGGAGCGACTTCCGCCCCGTCCTCGACCAGCTTCCAGTTCTTCCATTTCGGGAAGTTCTCCGCGATGCGCTTTCCAGCGGGCTTGCGACCCGCGGGCAGTTGTTCGACGCGACCCGGATCCGTCCACCACTTGTATTCCTTGGCGTTGACGATCAGCTCGGCGTTGGGGAATACCGGAGCGTTGCTGCCCTTTTCCATCAGCCCCCAGACATGGTCCGGGTGAAAATGCGAAATCATGATGGTATCGATCGCCTTGTAGTCGATGCCGGCGGCGGCCATGTTGGCCGGCAGATGAGTGGCATTGGCCTGCCACTGGCCGACACCCGATCCCGCGTCCATCATGATCAGCTTGCCGCCAATCCTGAGCACAACAACGGTGAGCGGAATCGGCATGAAGTCGGTCGGCAGGCCGGCTTTTGCCAATGCGGCCTTGGTGTCGTCGACCGAGGCGTTGGCGATGAAGGTCGGATCATGCGGCTTGCGCCAGATGCCGTCATAGATGGCCGTGACTTCGACCGATCCGACCTTGTAGCGGTAGAAGCCAACCGTCGGCTCTACCGGAGCGGCAGCCGATGCGGGAGCGATGAATTCGAGCTTTCCGGCAACTCCGAAAGCCGCGGCGGCAGCCGCGGATCCGAGCACCATGCGACGTGTCATGTTGAACATCGTGATCTCTCTTGTCTGATGCAACGATTTGAAAGCAGTCGGGTGATCCATTCACCCTGACGACAAGACCGGCCGCCTTCCGGATTTATTCCCGCCCGCGAGATCTTTCTTTTTGGCCGGCTCGCAAAGGCGTGATCACGCCGGGGTGTTCGAGGAGCGGGATTTCCTGCCGTTCCCCGAACAGGCGGCGGTCATCAATTGCCCCAGAGATCGTGACCGAAATCCATCGTGTCGATCTTGGCCTTGCCGGAGGCACCGGTCTTGATGCTGGTGTCGACGTTCTTGCGGGGTTTGGAGACCGAAGCAGTGGTCGAGTGATCCACCGTGACCGTAGGCATGCTGCCGGGATCGTAATGGTCGCTGCCTGCAAAGGCAGCGCTGGAGGCAAAGACGATGCTGAGTGTGGTGAGAGCAACCTTGATCATGTCACTATTCCTTGATCTGATTTGACGCGGGCTTTTCTGGCACCGCTACAGACAAGACCTTGATTGCTCTGATTTTATTCCCGTATCCTGGTGTCTTTTTGCCGATTGGAGCCCGATTTCCGGCGTTATGCGCCGGCCGTCGAAAGGGTCGCGCGAAGCGGAAGGAGAAAAGGTGCTTTGCCAACCAACCGTTATCGCTGACGCTGCCATTCCCCGGCTATTCGGGACGATAGCTGGGCGTCGGATCAGATCGCGGCGGCGGCGCGAAAACGGGTGACGAACTCGTCGAGCCCAGACCGCTCCATGTCCGTAATTGCCCAGTAGGCGAAGGCACGGTCGCTCCAGCTCACCATTGAAAAACCGTCCGCCGAACGGTCGACCGGATTGGTTGCTTCGCCGCCCTTGCGGGGTTGAGCCACAAGCGTGATCAGATGTTCGTTGTGGCGGTAGACCAATGCTGGAATGGGTTGGCCGTCGACGACTTCCACCCTGCCGCCGACAAGCGCAAATCCTTCCTTGATCAGGTCAGGGGCCGGTGGCGACATGCCGAGCCGGCCATCGAGCCAGGGTTTGACCGTGTGCCTGTCTGATGACACGACATCGACCGGATTGGCCGCAAGCAGGCTGCGGCGATGACCGCTTGCCACGGCCGCAGCAAAATCGTCGGATGTGCCGGTCATCACCCATTGTGTTGCACCACTCGCCACTACCGCGGTAATGGCGATCGATGCGGCCAGCGCACGCCAATCGAACGTTGCGGATCGTGCCGACCAGCCCCAGCGGGAGCGCTCGGTTCGGGGTTGGGACGACGGCATGCGGAAAGGCAGAACGGATCCCTGGGGCGCCTGTTGGATATCGGTTCCTCCGATAGCCTGGATGCGGTCCAGAAATGCCTTGCTCGGCTGCGGTTTTGGCAGCTTGTTCACGGCAACGCGCAAGGCCGCGACGCGCGCATGTTCGGCGGCAAGTTCGGGGTCGGCAGCGATGCGCCGCTCAACCGCCAAGGCGGTGGCCGCGTCGAGCTCGCCGTCGACCAGGGCATGGACCATCATCGTCATTTCCACCTTGTCCTCAGGCAAACCGTCTCTGTGCGCAGTCATCGCGCTCTCCCAAGGTCAGACATCAGTTGCCCGCGTGCACGCGCCAGCCGCGACATCACGGTACCCATCGGCACATCGAGCATGACGGCAATCTCGCGATAACTCAGGCCATTTATGTCGCGCAGCACGAGCGTCTCGCGAAACGGTTCCGGTAGCGCCACGATGGCGGCTTCCAGTGCCGCTATATCGGCCTTGGCGATCAGGCTGGCTTCCGGGCTTTCACTCTCTGGCGGCTGGTCGCGATGGGCCGCACTCATGTCGTCAAGATCGTTCAAATCACCGACGGCAACGATGTCGCGAGGTCGATTGCGGGCAAGCCACGTGTACGAGGCATTGCGCACGATGGTCAAAAGCCAGGCCCGCGCGTTTCCGCCGGCATAGCCGCCGATCCCGGCATAAGCCTTCATGCAGGCATCCTGCACTACATCCTCGGCATCCGCGGCGCTGCCGGTCAACCAGCGTGCCAAAGCCAGGGCATCGCCAAGATGCGGCGTCACCACCTGGCTGAATCGCGCCTGCGCCTCACCGTTCAACATGGCGATATCACACGCATTCCCCGCAGCCTCTCGGCTTTCGCGCAGAAACCACGAAACGGATCAACGATAGTCCTATTTGGGCAGAAAAGCCCTTGGCTTTCGCAGAGCCGAAAAAAACGCGGGCGCAAATCGGGTGAGGACTGCTGCAGCGCATGAGAGCCTTCCTGTCGCGCGGATCATCCATGCAGAAGACCGCTCGACAGGGCAGATTATTCCCGACACGGGACTATTTTTGTCCGTGACAGCAGGCTTGAGCCACAGTTCAACGACTTTGGCTCTTGAGCCATTCGCTTCGGGCCTCGTGCTCGCCGGCAAGCTCGGCTTCGTCCCAGTAGCCGATCAGGATACCCGGCACGATGGCAGGATCGAAATGACGCAGCTTGTCGTCGTCACCAGTGAGCCATCGGTCTTCAACGGTGATGCGGTTTTTCGGCGTAACCAGCCAGTGGAAGAGCGCTTCCCGTAAATTCGCGATAACGTCTGCGAATTCAGCTCTTTGTCCCAGATCGCTGAGCTCATGCGGATCGTTCTCTCGATCGAACAGCATTGGTGGCACGCCTTCGCCATGGATCAGCTTGTAGCGCCCGTCCGTGATCATGAAGAGGCGGCAGTCACTGAGGGGAAGGTCGAGTTTCAGCCTTGCTAGGTCAGCGCCATAGTCGTATTCGCTGACCGCGTTGCGCCGCCAATTATCCGGCTTTGGTCCATGCAGCAGAGGCGCCAGAGACCTTCCCTCGAGGACATGCGATTTCGGTTTGCCGCCGAAATGATCGAGGAAGGTCGGCGCCAGATCGATCATTTCGACCAACGCATCCGACGTCGTGCCACGAGTGCCATCGGCGTCCCTGGATGGATCATAGACGA
Source organism: Mesorhizobium loti (assembly GCF_002858745.1). GTDB lineage: Bacteria > Pseudomonadota > Alphaproteobacteria > Rhizobiales > Rhizobiaceae > Mesorhizobium > Mesorhizobium loti_F. The sequence continues at coordinate 194,514 of NZ_PJRO01000008.1, forward strand.
TCATCGGAACTTTGACCGAAACATCGTGGAACATGTATTTCTCGCCGAGCCAATGGTCGCCGAGATAGTCGCCATGATCTGCTGTGAAGACGATCATCGTGTTCTCGAAGAGGCCACGCTCCTCCATGAAAGCGAACAAATGGCCAAGTTGATCGTCGATCTGCTTGATCAGCCCCATGTAAGCCGGGATCACCTTTTCCCTCACCTCGTCCCGGGAAAAATTCCGCGAATAGCGCTCCTGCTGAAACGCCTCGTAGACCGGGTTTGGTGCAATACGCTCGGCTTCACTGCGGATCGCCGGTTGAACGTCACTCTTGCCATACATGGCGTGGTAGGGTGCAGGCACGATATAGGGCCAGTGCGGCTTGATGTAGGAGAGATGCGCGCACCACGGCTTGCCCGCAGCCTCCGCCTCGTCGATGAAGCGCATCGCCCGACGCGTCATGTAGGGCGTCTCGGAATGTTCCTCCGGGATGCGGGCAGCCTTGTCGGCATGGACCAGAAGCCAGCCGTTGAAATTTTCGTCCTCTTCGCCTTCGCCTGAATTGGCCCAGTGTTCCCAGGGATTGTCGGCATCGAAACCCTGCTCACGCAGATAGGCGTCATAGGCAGGGTCTGGATCATAGCTGCTCGACGGATGAAGTCCGTCATCACGCTCATAGGGCTCGAATCCGCATTCGGAAAGATGGACCCCAATGATGGAATCGGCACTGATGCCGAGACGTTCCATCCCTTCATGGTCTGCCGTCATATGTGTCTTGCCGATCAGTGCGCAGCGGACGCCGATCTCACGCAAGTGATCGCCAAGCGTAGGCTCCCCCACACGCAGCGGAACACCGTTTTGGGTCGAACCGTGCGAGCGCATATAACGTCCGGTATAAGCGCTCATGCGCGAAGGGCCGCAAACCGTCGACTGCACATAGGCATTGGTGAAACGCACGCCGCGGCTGGCGAGGCGGTCGATGTTTGGGGTGGCCAGCGTTTTGTGTCCGGCGCAGCTCAGATAGTCGAAGCGCAGCTGGTCGCACATGATGAACAGGACATTGCGACGCATCGGTCACCTCTCATTGTGCAGGTCTAGGCGGTAGTGCCAAAAGAGCAGACGTCGCTCCAGGCGCTGGACGAGGTCGTTGACGATCAGGCCGATCATGGAAATGAAGGCTATTGCCGCCAGTCCGTTGGCGATTTGAAAGTTCTCCTGCTGGCGCTGCAGGAAGACCCCGATGCCGTTGGTGGCAAGCAACATCTCAGCCGTGACACTGACCAGCAAAGCCGAGGCGACAGCCAGCCGGACGCCGGTCGCGATCATCGGCAAGGATGCCGGCAGGTCGATGAATACCATCGTTTCGAGACGCCGCAGGCGCAAGGAACGTGCCACCAGCGTCGCCATCGGGTGCAGTGTCTTGGACGCCTCATAGGTGTTCATGATTAGCGGAATGCCGGCGGCATAGGCGATGACCGCGATTTTTGCGGCATCGCCGGTTCCGGCAAAAAGCATGACGATCGGGACGACGGCCGGCGGAGGCAATGTCGCCATCATGTCCAGGATCGGCTCCAGCACGGACCCAACCGTCTTCAGGCGACCGAGCAGGATGCCCAGAGGAATCATCACGACCGCAGCGACCAAGAAGCCCGCTGCAGCACGCATCAAGGTGTAACCAATCTGCCCGACGATCTGCGGATAGAGCCGCCAGATGGAAATCGCCACCTGCCCGGGACCGGGAAACAACGGCGTTGACGCACGCCACGCCAGTACCTGCCAGACAAGCAGAAGAACGACAGGCAGGACGAGAGCGCTGTAGCGTTGGCGATCGGGTAAAATGCTCATGCTGCCTGCCCTGCCATACGCAACTGCCAGCCGGCAAATCTCCAGCGCAATCCATTGACGGCTGTATTCATGATCAGGCCATTCACGGCACAGACGAACATCAGAGCGTAGACCTCAGGGATGCGAATGGCGAAGGCTTTGCGGATGAGCAGGAAACCCAGGCCGTCGTGCCCGGCAAGCATCTCTGCAACGACAACCGCGATCAGGCTGATGCTGGAGGCATAGCGGATACCCGCGAAGATCTCAGGCATGGCGGCCGGAAGTTTGATTTGCCGCAGGATCTGCCATCGGCTCAGCCCAAGCATCTGTCCGGTACGGATCTGAACGTCGGACACGCTTGCGAGCGCTGCCACGCCGTTGAAATAAGGCGGCCAGACCGTGACCAGGATGACGATGAAAGCATAAAGCTTCGGCCCCAGCCCGAGCATGAATACGGCCATGGGCACGAGGGCCGCGGGTGGAACGGGTTGAATCAGCGCGGCGATGGGCGCGAAGCCGCGGCGAAAGGATGGGAAGAGATCACCCAGCACGGCAAGGCTGATGCCCAGCAACGAAGCCGATGCGACCCCCAACAGGGCGCGAGAAAGAGTGCGCAATTCGGCGGAAACAAGCTCGCCGGAGATTACCATGTCGCGAAAACCAGCGGCGATGGCGAGAATGCTGGGAAAGTACTTTTCCGGAACCAAGCCAAGGAGCGCGATCGACTGCCAGATGACAATGATGATGAGGAACGAGATGATGGCGCGGAACCACGCCAAGATCTCCATAAACCGGAATGCCCCCATGCTCAGGCTGCCGTGGCCGGTGCAGCGGTGCGTGACGACCGTATGCTCATCATGACGTCATGGCGCGCGGCAAGGAACCTGTGGTCCTCGCGCGTGGTTATCTGGTCGCGCTGCTTGCCCAGGTTGATGGCGATCTCATGGTCCACGACGGTCGGGCGCCGCGTCAATACGACGACGCGGTCAGCCATGTAGACGGCTTCCTCGACATCATGCGTCACCAAAATGCAGGTTTGCTTGAACCGCATTGCGAGATCGAGCAGAAGGTCCTGCATGTCGGCGCGCGTCTGCGCATCGACCGCGGCCAACGGCTCGTCTAGCAGCAGGAGCTCGCTCTGCGATGCCAGCCCGCGCGCGATGGCAACGCGCTGCTGCATGCCTCCCGAAAGCTGCCAGGGATACTTGTCTTCAAAACCTTGAAGGCCGACAGCCTCCAGCATCTCCTGGGCCTTGTCGCGCTTTTGAACTGACGACAGGCCTTCCACCCGCACCATGCCGAAGGCAACGTTGTCGCGATTGCTTTTCCAGGGAAAAAGCGACCGTGAATAGTCCTGGAAAACAACAGCCACCCCTCGCGGCGGTGCGGTCACCGGTCTTCCGTTGAAGGTGACTGTGCCCGTGCTTGCCTTCTGCAATCCGGCAAGGGCAAACAGCAAGGTTGTCTTGCCGCATCCCGATGGGCCGACGATCGAGACGAATTCCCCCTTGCCGACGGAGAACGAAATACCACCCAGCACCTGAAGTGCATCTCTGCCCACGCCATAAGCTTTTGCCAGCTGCCGGGCTTCCAACACCACGTCCATAGTTCCCTCCCTCGGCAGCCGCTCTCACTCCTCTCAAGGAGCCATGTTGGAAACCATGTCCTCGACCGGAACTTCCTGGGTGAGCATGCCCGCGCGCTTCATGGCATCGAGCAGGACCTGGACCTCAGCCTCGGAAATGGTCAGTTCGGGCTTCACCACAGGCAGTTTGAAATCCTTGGCAGCCTCGGGCGTCAGACCGAGGAACTCGGTTGCCGCGGCCTCCATCGCTCCCCGGTCCGCCAGCAGCTTCTGGCGGGTATCGAAGATGACCTTGCCGAAGGTCTTGAGCGTATCCGGATTCTTGGCAATGAACTCGTCGGTGGCGAAAATGACGTCGTTCAGCACCGGTTCGCGCTCGTCGGCGAGCACACCCTGCGCCAGTATCTTGACGCCAATGGCCTGGTTCTTGGCGATCGAGGAATAGAAGGGATTGACGGTACATGTCGCGTCGATCGCGCCCTGTTCGAGAGCTGCTTCCTGTTGTGGGAACGGCAACACGACGAGTTCTACGTCTTCCATCTTGAGGCCGGCCTTGGCCATGTGATCGCTCAACGTCAGCACGCAAAGTGAGCCATTCGCATTGACGGCGACCTTCTTGCCCTTCAGGCCAGCAAGGTCCGCAATGCCGGAAGCCTGCGACGCAATCAGCCAGGAGAATTTCTTGTCGGGATCGACCTCGTGCCCCAGAGCCATCACCATCTTGACGTTGATGCCGTTGATGCGGGCGTTAATCGGTGGCACTGGCGAAGCGTAGCCGACATCGGCCGACCCTGATGCGATTGCGGCAACAACGGCAGGCCCGCCCTGAACTTCCGTCAGTTCAACATCCAGCCCGGCTTTGGCGAAATCTCCGTTCTTTTGCGCGACAAGGATTGGCAGGTCGGAATCGGCAAGCAGATAGGCAAATCTGAGCTTGGCGTTCTCCGCGCCAGCCGCGCCGATACCGGTTGCCAGAGCGGCTCCGGCAATGAGAGCGGCGGCTATCTTACAGGCGATCCGTCTTCCGAAAAGTATCGGCATGATGTTCTCCTCCATGGTCCCTTCTTGCGGGGAGCCAGTTTTCGTGGCACTTTTTTGTTTGATAATATCAAGGATAATTACCTGACAATATCAACCAATAATCTAGAGCGATATGACGATGAAATGGAGGCCACGCCGCCGCCATGGGTCTATCCCCGCGACATCCGCGACATGTTCTCGTACCGGCTGGCTTTGCTGACCAAGGTCAATGATCGGCAGGCTCACGCGATGCTGATGAGCGACTACGGGCTCACGCTGGGCGAATGGCGAACGCTGGCGGCAATTCATTATCTCGAAAAGCCGTCCGTTCGCGCCGTGGCGCACGCGACGCAACAGGATGAGGCTCAGGTAAGCCGTTATGTGACCGGATTGATCAAGCGGGAATTATTGACAAAAACAACAAGCACCGAGGACCGTCGTTCGATCCTTCTGGCGCTTACGACCACGGCAGAGAAACTCTACACCGAGGTGATGGATTTCGCCTGGAGACTGAACCGTGACATGTTTGTCGACCTCTCCAAGCGAGAACAGCAAACGCTGGTGAAACTGCTCGACAAGCTGTTCCAATCGATCAATCGCTGAAGGACGCCAACCGGATTTTCATTCATCCGGCGGCGTCCCGACAACGATGTCTGCGGCTAGTCCCGGTTAAATCCCATGCGAGCGAAACGGGCCGGATCGGCCCGCTGCAGACGCAGGGCAAGGATATAACCCACGATGGCAGCCGCAGGGATCAGCGACGGCAGGATGATGCCGAGCGCACCGCCCGTCGTTCCGGTCAGGTCGCCGAAATGCAGGAAGATGTAGACAAACAGCCCGGCCATCACCAGGCCGGACACCAGCGGCAGGATGAGTGTCGTCAGAGCCGAGCCCGTATGCCCAGACCGGCGGAAGAAAGCGATCACCGCGACCGAAGTCACGGTCATCATCGCCAGAACGCCCAGCGTGCCGACCTGGCTGATCCAGGTGAACATGTTGAGCACCGGATCCAGCCCCAGCCCGGCAAACAGCGCCAGCACGATCAGCGCCCCGGCGGTCTGCACCACCGAGCCGACATGCGGGCTCTGGTGGATGTCGTGCGTTTGCCCGAACGCCGTCGGCAACAGACCTTCACGGCCTGCGACATAGCTGTAGCGCGCGATGTAGTTGTGGAAGGCCGAGAGTGCCGCAAACAGGCTGGACACCAGGAGGATACCGGCAACGGTAGCGACTGGACCGCCGGCATATTGGCCAGCCAGGTCGAAGAAGAAGATGGAAGGATCTGGCAGTGCCTGGATCGTCGGAACCAGCTTGTCGGCGCCGATACCCACAATCATCAGCCATGTCGTGAAGATGAAGAAGATGCCGATCATCAGCACCGACAGGTATGTTGCCCGCGGTATCGTCTTCTCCGGATCGCGCGCCTCTTCGGCGTAGATCGTCGTCGCCTCGAAGCCGATGAAGCAGCCCATGCAAAACAGGATCGCTGCCGTCAGCGAACCCGAGAAGATCGCATTCTGGTCGAAGAAGTTCATCGAAAGCCCGTTCGCACCGCCTTTGCCAAGGATGGCGAAGTCGACGATCAGCACCACCAGATATTCCAGCGCCACCACGAAGACGAGAACCTTGGCCGACAGGTCCACCTGCCGATAACCGAGAAAGCCGACCAGCAGGAGGGCGAGAAGGCTCCAGCCCCACCAGGGCAGTATCAGCCCGAATTGGCCGAAAATACCGGAGGCGACGCCACCGAACAGGCCGATCAGGCCGAACTGCATAGCATTGTAGGCAACAAGCGCGGTGACTGCTACCGCACCGGCGACGCGCCCGCCCAGGCCGCGCGCCGCATAAGCATAGAAGGCGCCGGCATTGGTGACATGACGCGACATGGCGACATAGCCTGCCGCAAAAGCCAGCATCACCAGGGTCACGAAGACGAAAGTCGCTGGGATGCCGGTACCGTTGCCCAGCATGAACGCCAGCGGCATCGCCCCAGCCACGCCGGTCAGCGGGGCAGCTGCCGAAATCACCATGAAGGTGACCGCAATCAGTCCCAGTGAATTCTTGCGGAGTTGATTGCTCCCCCCACTATTGATGTTGATAGCCTCTTCCTGAGCCATAGTCCCTCTCCCATTTGTCACCGTTTGGCGGTGCTTATCGTGATGTTTGTCGAAACGACTTCCTGCACTTCGAAATGAAATCCGTCGCCAACCCGCTCCGGCGGTCTGCACGCTTTGCAACCGCGATAACGGCGCCTTCGGGGAAATCGTCGCCGAGCGGGATGGCTCGGATTTCCGTGCCATCAGGCCCGGTCTTGTTCTGAGGGTTCTGCGGGACGATCGTGTATCCAAGGCCTTGCGCCACCAATCCACGCACCATCGCCAGTGAAGGCGACTGCAGCCGGATATTCGGCTTGAATTCATTGCGTTCGAAGAGAGCGGCGACGGCGCTTCGGACGGAAGGGTAATCCAGCAGGATCATCGGCAAGTCGGCGATATCGGCCAACCGCAGGCTGGACTTGGCTGCAAGAGGATGATCGGCGCTCAGCAGCACATGGGGCGCCGGAGGACAAATCAGTTCGGTGTCGAGCTCCGGCTCGTCCACTGTCCCGAAAGTGATGGCAGCCTCGATCTTGCCGGCACGCATCTGTTCCAGGAGGTCGTCGTGATCCGCCTCCATCAGACTGAGATCGACGGCCGGCGACTGATTGGCAAAGTCAGCCACGAGGGATGGCACGAACTCCGGGCCAAGCGTGATGAAGAAGCCGACGCGCAGCTGATTTTCAGGGCTGTGCGACTGATGATCGTCCGGCGCGATTGGAACGGCGCGACGATAGCCGCGATTGGCATAGACAAGCGGCGAGCGTTGCCTGGACAGCTCGATCTGCTCGACCTCACCGATGAGAATGAAATGCGTGCCCCAGAGCAAAGCGGTTTTCAGCTCGCAATCCAGCGAGACGATGGCGCCGTCGATGATCGGGGCCCCGGTCGCGCCACCATGCCAAGGGATCGCACTGAACCTGTCGTCGTTCAGATGTTTGAGACGGCCGGAGAACAGGTCCGAAACAAAAGTCTGGTTGCCACTCAGCACATTGGCGCAAAACCGCCGGTTCTTTCTGATCGCTTCACCGGCGGGGCTCAAATGATGGATGCTGACCAGCAGGGACGGCCGGGTTGTGTCTGCCGAGACCGACGTCATCGATGAAACGGTGACGCCGAAGCGTCCTGCTTCACCATCCGTCGTTACCACGGTGACGGCGGAGGCAACCCGGCTCATGCCTTCCAGAAAATGGGCACGCAGGTCCGTATCCATGGCGTTCACCCCAGGTCGAAGAAGCGTTCCAGCTCCACATCGGGAACCTTGCGCCGGAACTCGTTGTGCTGGCTTTCGCGCGTCGAGGAAAATGCCTCGACGAAGCGGGCTCCAAACCAGTCCTTGGCAAAGGCGGATCCGCGCAACCGTTCGATCGCCTCAGGCATGGAGCGTGCAAAATCCCGTGCCGGCTCCTGATTGTAGCCGTTGCCAACGGTCTCAGGCTCGGGTTCGATCTTTTCTAGGATCCCCGCCACGCCTGCGGCGACGGTTGCAGCGACCGTGAGATACGGATTGGTGTCGGCGCCCGGCAGCCGGTTCTCGACCCGCAACGAGCCTGCATCATGCCCCACGATCCGGAAGCAGGTGGTTCGGTTCTCATAACCCCAGCTGAGACCCGGCGGCGCGAATGTGCCCGGTGCAAAACGGCGATAGGAGTTGACCGTCGGCTGAAAGAGAAGGGTCAGGTCGCCGATGTAAGTCTGCAGACCGCCCAGGAAATGACGAAAGGTCTGCGACACGGCGTTCTTCTGGGAAAGGTCGTGGAAAACCGACTTCCCGTCGCGATCCTTCAGGGAGACATGAACGTGGATCGACTGGCTGTCGGCCGCTTCCGTCCAGCGTGGCATGAAGGTGACGCATTTACCTTGCCGCTGTGCGAGCGCACGTAGGAAGTTTTTCAGGAGCACCAGCTGGTCTGCGGGCTCCAATCCCTCGCCTGCCGCGATACAGGCTTCGAGGAAGCCGCCGCCGATTTCCTCGTGCATCTTGGCAAGATTGATGCCCAACGGCTCGCACATCGCGGCGACCGCTTCGTACCATTCCGTCTGTTCGACCTGGTAAAGCACGAGATCGTGGCTGTTGTGGTGCGTCGCGGTCTTCAGATTGCGATAGCCCTTGGCACGCGCGCTCTCCGTTGTCTCTTCGAACAGCGTGTATTCGAGCTCCATGCCATAGCGAGGCACATATCCAGCGTCGCTAACACGATCGAGAACCCGCTTCAGGATCGAACGAGGACAAAGCTGTGCCGTTTCGCCCGAATAGTTCGACAACACCAGCAGATCGTGCCCCGGTTTGGACCACGGCAAACGGCGCGTCGTCGCCATGTCGAGAACAAGAGGATCGTCATGGAAATCAGACGTTCCGTCGGTGACGCCGGGAACGACCTGGATCACATCGGTCGGATCAAGCGCCAGTGTGACGGGTGACATGCCCATGCCACTTTTGGCGATCCCTTTCAGGCTGGCGGCAGAAACCATTTGCCCGCGAAGGAGGCCATTCGTGTCGACCATCGCAACGGTAGCAAACCGGCTGGTCGGAGCGGCCAGATATTCATCAACTGTCATGTTCCACCTGCTGCAGGGAATGGGCGCTTATGAGCGCTTCTAGTGTGGCGACGTCTTCTGCCGGCCGGGTCGAATAGGCCCTCAGGAAGACGCGCAAACCGTTGTTTATGTAACGTTCGATTTGAACCCGATCGGGCAGGCGATCTGGCATGTAGAGAGCCTGGTTTCGGGGTGCTGACAGGATCAGGCCCCAAAGGTCCTGCGCCGCCAGTTCGGCATCCTCGAACACCAGTTGGCCATCGGCACGGCGGCCCTCGAGATATTCCATGATGCCGCGCAAGAGCCGGTCGGGTCCGGACTCCTGGTAGGCGTGACCGATTTCGGGGAAACGATGCACTTCGCCGATGATCAGGCGGGCGAGCGACAGCAGATCGGGACGCAGGACCGTATCGGCATAATCCCACGCAAAGCCCAGAAGATCGGCCACCATGCCGTCGCCTGACGGGTGCTGAAAGAACTCCAACATCAGGTCGCGCTCGCCCAGCAACATGGCCGAGAAGAGCGCTTCCTTGGATTCGAAATACTGGTAGAGCGTCGGCTTCGACAGGCCCGCCTGGATGGCGACCGCATCCATGGTCGCGCCCGAATAGCCGGTTTCGGAAAACACCTTCAAGGCGGCATCGAGAATGCGCCGTTCGCGAATGATCCGGTTCTGCTGACGACGCGGAAGAATGGTCATTTCGGCAGCTTCCCAAGAAATTCCAGCAGGATGCGGTTGTAGGCCGCCGGCTGCTCCACATTGCAGACGTGCCCGGCATCGATGATGGTTTCGTAGCGCACGTCAGGCTTTGGAGCCTCTGCCAGGATACGCTGCGCGACACCGCGGATCTCGGCCGGCGAAGCCAGCCTGTCATGCTCCCCTGTCATCATGAGGACAGGCATGTTCAGGCGCGCAAAATCGAACCGCTCTGGTGGGTTCGTGAAGCAAAGGAGCGCATCGCGATAGGTTGCGGCCGATATCGCTGCCATGGACTGCAACAGCTGCGCCTTGATGGTGTCCGACGCGTTCGGACCGGCCAGTATCTTAACGACCGATGGCGCGAAATCCGCAGGCGTTTGACCAGCGTCGATCGGCACCAGCCGGCTGACGCGAAAGGCCTCGCGTTCCTCCACACCAGCCTCCGACATGCCTGTGCAACCGCCAGAAAGTACCAGACCCGCCAGCAGGTCCGGATAACGCATGGCAAAAGATGTGGCGATCCACGAACCGTAGGACAGACCGACCAGAACCAGCCTGTCTGCGCCCAGCGTCTCCCGAACGCGGAGGATGTCGGCACAATAATTGTCGATGGTGGATTGGTTCGGGCCGTGCGTGCTTCCACCATATCCGCGCAGGTCAAGCGCGGCTGAGGACATCAGGTTTCCCACGGCAGCAAGTTGCGGCAGCCAGTTGGCACGCCCACCACCAATGCCATGCAGGAACAGGCAAAGCGGTCCCTGTTTTTTGGGTGTGATAGTCATTGCCAGGCAAGGCGCATCGCCGAAGCTCAACTCCTCGACTTCGATCGATGACAGAAACGGCACGCTGACTTGGTGCTTGTCCTCGCGCCCAGCCTGTCTCGAAAGCGCGTCGATACCGGCTTCGAAAATCGGCCTGGTTCCCAGGCAGACCGAAGCTGCCCGCGCCGCATCCGGCGCTTCCACATCGGCAACCCATTCGATGGTGCTGCCGCCCCTCTCGCCAGACGAGACCGCCAAGCGGGCATCGTAACGGTCGACGCCAGCGATCCCTTCCAGATGGGTATAGGCAAGCGAGCGGTCACTGTCGCTAAACCAGGTCAGGCGCTCGCGATAGAGCGTCGGCTCGCCATGTGCGGTGAACGCGCGGACCAGCGATCCTCGCGCGTCACGCTCGGCGCGGATGGTTGCGATCCCTGGATGCCAATGCCCGCAGAAATCGCGGGCAACGGCCCACACCGCCTCTGGTGAGGCGGGGCTGCGGCCGATGACCTGGACCTGATCGCGCGCCATGATGGTTACCGGACCGCGCGAGCGCCACTGCCGCTGTCGCCTCGCCACAGCGAGGTGCGAGCGCCGCCCTCGTCGCCGGGCGCATGGTCGAGTTCGTCCATCTCGTAGAGGGACAGCACGCCAAGATAGTCTTCCATGATCTCAGACGTGAACGGCAGCATGAGCGCGCCGCAGCGGCTGTCGCGATACATGCGCTCCAGCGGCAGCGACTTGAGCATCGACTGGCCACCGCAGGTGCGGATCGCCATCGAAGCCATTTCGGCGGCACCTTCCATCACATTGTACTGGGCAGCATACATGCGCTGTACTTCCGCCTTGTTGGGAAAGCCCTTGGATTCGCTGAAAGCCTGCCACCACAGCGCGCGCATGTTTGCCAGCCGCGCATACATCTTGCCGACGGCGATGCGTTTGGTGGCGTACATGCGGCGATCGACCGGCGGCTGGCCGGGGATCTTGCCCTTGAGGTAGTCCACCATGAAATCGTAAGCGCCCTGCGCGACGCCCATGTAGGTGGGCGAGAGCGTGATCATCATGTGCGGCCAGTTGGGCAACGTCTTGTTGAAGATGCCGCGCGGCATCAACAGGTCGTCGGAGCGAACGAAGACATCCTTCAGGATCAGGTCGCGGCTGTTGGTGCCGCGCATGCCGAGTGGATCCCAGTCGCCCTTGACCGACAGGCCAGGTGTGTCCTTGTGAACGACGAACAGCATGGTGTCCTCGTGCCGCGGCTCCTGGCCTTCGAACACCTCTGTGCAGACGATGGTGTAGTAGTCGCAATAGCCGGCCAGCGAAGCGAACTTCTTGAAGCCGTTGATCATCCAGCCGCCATCCACCTTGCGGCACTGGGTCTGGTTGGGCTTCGAGGTCCAGTTCTGACCGCCTTCGGAGATTGGCTGGGAGAAGATCGCCTTCTCGGCAATGGCGCGACGAAACTGACGCTCGCGCAATGGTGCGAAGGTCGCTTTCTCCTCAGCGGTCAGGTTCGGCATTTCGAACATGAAACGCGACCATGCCATCGACGAATTATGCATGTTGAAGGTCAGCGCGGTGGCGCCGCAATATTTGCCGATCTCCGCACCGACCATGGCGTATTCGAACATCGAAAAGCCCCAGCCGCCGAACTCCTGCGGGATGCAAAGACCGAGAAAGCCTTCTTCGGCAAGATCCCTATAGTTCTCGACCGGGAAGGAAGCATCGTCGTCCACGCCTTTGGCACGACTGGCGAAACGCTCGCGACCCAGTTCATTGACGCGGTTGAGGACCTTCTGGACCTCAGGCCTGATGCGCGACAGGTCGTAGTAGTCGGTAATTTCGCTCATTGTTGGTCTTTCTCCAGAGGCGTCAAAGCGCCAGTTCGCCCTGCAGGACACCGTTCTTGACGACGGCCGTTCCGTCGAGAGTGATCGTGCAATTGCGCATCGGCAGATCGAAATGGCCGAGCGTGTAGCGCCCGGCATATTGATTGGCCCCCGTCGACCAGAGGAAGGATCCGGCCAGGGCGCGAAACTCGACGGCTTGCATATCGCGCTTGTCGTACATCGCAGCCGACACCCAGCGTGCGCGCGGATGCATGCCCCAGCCGACATGGCTCATGCCGTAGGCGTTGCGGTCTTCCCAGGCTTCCATGTATTCACGGAAATGAATGGCATCGATGCCGTCGCCCTTGATGGCGGTGACGAAATCGTTTTCGACCGTGAAGTCGATGCGGCTGGTCAGCGTGCTCTTGAACGTCAGGTTCATGTCGCCGACGTCCATGACGATGCGGCCATTGACGCTGTTCTGGCCCGGAAAAGCCAGGCACAGGCCACCCGGCCAATGCGCGACGTCGCCCGGCTTGGTGCCGAAACCTGGTGTGCCGCCGCAAGGCACGCCACGCAGATCGATGACAAGATCCGTACCGGCGGCGGAGGTGACACGCATCTCCTTTGCCTCGCGCAGCATCTGCACGCCGAGCGCCACCTTCGGGCCGAGCTCAGCCATCGGCTCAGTGCGCTCGAGGATCTCTGGATGTTCGTTGCAGACCACCAGCAGGCGCGTGATCCCGGCTTCCTCGATCTCCGGCCATTCCGGAGCGTGGATCAGCCCCTCCACCGTGCAATCGACGATGACGTCGACGCGCTTCAGCGCCTCGATGACGGCGCGGTTCTGCTGGATGGCCCATGACGTGCCGGTCGACTTCACCGGTACCGGCGCTGTCTGACGCGGCGTCGGCATCTGGATCATGCAGTATTCCGCACCGAGATCGTGCAGCGCCAGATCCGAAAGATGAATCAGGACTGGTCGCGACTGCGTTTCCGAAAGCACGGCCACCTTGGTGCCTGCGCCGATGGCGTTGAGTGCGAAAACCCGCCGGAAGCAGGCAAGCCACTTCCCTTCGATGCGTTCTTGCAGCATCGCGTCCTTCCCATTGATGTATCGCTGTTTTTGCGATTTTCTTTACTTGTCAGTTAAGTTTTATCGCGGCGAGCAATTTGTCAATAGGATTTTCGAAAATTATGGTTTGTCCGACAGAATCTCTGCAAAGGCAGCCTGATGTTCACGCCAGGTCGGGCGCACCAGGCTGAAAGTATCGCGGCTACGCACGTAATCGCTGCCGTAGGACCGGGCGACGAGATCGAGTTTTGGGGTATCGATATGGGCCCGATCAGGGTCGAGCACGAATTCGTCGGCTATATGCACCGTTCGTACGTGGCCAATGACGACGAGCTGCGTCGGCCCCGTTTCGACCGTCGACAAAGAAGCACACTCGAACGCGACGGGACTTTCAGCAATCCTGGGTGGACGCACACGGCTCGAGGGAAGGGTTTTCAGCGCCGCCAGCTTCAATTCCTCGATCCCTGGCGGCGCATCGATCGAGGTGATGTTCATGGCCTGCACAAGCCGCTCGGGAACAAGGTTGACCACAAACTCGCCGATATCGAGGATGTTGCGGGCGGTGTCCTTGAAGCCCCGCTCCGGACTGGCAAGGATGCCGAGCGCTATGGTCGGCGGCGCCGACCCCATGACATTGAAAAAGCTGTAGGGAGCAGCATTGACGCGGCCCTCGACATCCTGCGTCACCACCCAGGCAATCGGCCTCGGCATGACGGTGGCGGCAAGAAGCTTGTAGGCGTTCTGCGTGCCGACCTCCTCAAGATCGAAACGCATCAGGCCTCGCGGACCGCCGGCTTTGCCCGTGTATCCACGACGAGGCTGAAGACATCCGGTCTCGCATAGTGCCCCGTGACATCGAAGTCGAATTTCGCACGCATGACTTCGCCCGGATCGATATCGGCATAGAGGATCGTCTCACCGGTGAAATCAGGACCTGCGAGAATCCTGCCGAGCGGGCTGATGATGGCAGACCCGCCACGCATCATCACCAGATCCGGATCGTCACCCAATGCGCTTTCGTGGTCGGAGCCAAATGCTGCCCGCGTGATGTGCTGGCAGGCAGTGAGCACGAAGGTACGCCCTTCAAGGGCGATATGCTGCATGGTCGGTAGCCAGGTGTCGCGATCGTCCGCGGTGGGTGCGCAGTAGAGCGTCACGCCCTGGTGGTACATGTGCATGCGCAAGGCAGGCATGTAGTTTTCCCAGCAGATCACCGCGCCAATAGTGCCAAATTCCGTGCGGAACACCGGCATGGTGGAGCCATCGCCAAACCCCCAGATCAATCGCTCTCCGGCCGTCGGCATCAGCTTGCGATGCTTGCCGACCAATCCCCGTTCGCCATCGAAGTAAAGCACGGTGCAGTAGAGTGTGGCGCCATCGCGCTCGATGACGCCGATAACGACAAAAGCCCCGGTTTCGGCAGCGGCTTCGGCCAATATCGCCACCTCATCTCCATCGAGGTCGATCGCGCCCGCGTGGTAATGGGCAAAGGCTGCGCGCCCCTCCGGCTTCCTCATACCGATGGGTGCGCCGAAGCTTGCTCCTTTGGGATAGCCTCCGACCAGGGCTTCCGGAAAGACGACGAGCCTGGCTCCGTTCGCCGCAGCTTCACGCAGCCGCCCGGCGGCGGCTTCCGCTGTGGCGCGCGCATTGTCCGGCACGGAGGCCATCTGAACGACAGCCGCTTTGAATGTCTTGGTCATGGACTTTACTCCGGTGTTGCGTCGATGACGGGATGCCGCAGCGAACCAATTCCTTCCACACAGGCGATAACGGTGTCGCCCGGCCACATCCATTCCTGCGGACTGCGCCCTGCGCCAACGCCTTCGGGCGTGCCCGAGGCAATGATGTCTCCCGGCTCCAGGGTGATGCCCGAGGATATGTCCGCAATCAGGTCATCGACCTTGAACAGCATGTGGCGTGTGTTCGAGCGCTGTTTCTCCACGCCGTTCACGGTGAGCCAGAGATCGAGTGTCTGGGGATCCGGTATCTCGTCGGCGGTAACGATGCAGGGGCCGAACGGAGCATAGCTGTCCTGGCCCTTGGAGAATATCCACTGTCCTGCGCGCCGATTGTCGCGAGCCGAAACATCGATCATCACGGAATAACCGAAGACGTGGCGCAGTGCATCCTGCTTCGCGACCCGCCTGGCCGTCGTACCGATGATCACGGCCAATTCCACCTCCCAGTCAAGCTGCTGGGTGATCTTGCCATTGTGTTCTATTCCCTCCCCGGGCCCGACGACCGTCGTCGGCGGCTTGGAGAAGATCACAGGCTGCTGGGGCAGGTCTTTCGACGTGTCGAGCGACTTCGCGCTCTCGGCAACATGCTCGACATAATTGAGGCCGATACCAAAGATATTTTTGCGCGGCCTGGGGATTGGAGCCAGCAGCTTCACATTGGCCAGTGCCACGGCCGTCCCGGTCGGAAACCGGCCATTGGCCTCGGCCAGGCAATCACGCAATGTCTCGAGGCCGGGCCGACCGGCATCGATCAGCTCCAGCATGCTGGCGGGCAGATTTTTGCCCTGCGACGCAGCCAGCGCCGCGACATCGACCACCAGGTCATCGACGATCACGCCAAGCCGCGCCGCTGCCTCGACCGAGGCGCGATAGGTCACAAGTTTCATCGTGTTTTCCTTAGAGAAGCGGCTGGAAACCGCCATTGTCAGCGAAAGCCTGCTCGCGATAGAGGCCGAGTGCCCTCATCACCGGAAGATCCGACAGGCAGAACAGGCAGGTATCGTCGCCTTCCGAGCCGTTGACATGTTCGTGCCACGCCCAGGACGGCACGCAGAAGATATCGTGCTCCTCCCAGTCGAAGCGCTTGCCGTTGATGATGGAATGGCCCTTGCCCTTGGCGACGTGATAGAGGCTGCTACCGGTGTGGCGGTGGGCTTTTGTGTGCTCGCCCGGGCGCAGCATCTGCATGCTTGCTCCCATGGTCTGCATGACAGGTCCCTGCGTGACCGGATTCACATACTCCATCAGCACGCCGTCGAAGGGCGAACCTTCCGTGCAGGCTGAGTATTTTGCCAGCGCTTCGTAGGTCGGGGCCCATTCGTATTTGAACATAGGGCTATAGCCCTTGTCCCAGCCCTGCCCCGTAGGCTTCAACCCAGGATTGCCCCAGGTCTTGGTCATGTCGTCGACTTCAAATCCGACTGCCTGGCGCAGGTCGGGATGCACCTCGTAGAAGTTCGCCTCCATCGCATTGACGAACGGGATGTCCAGCCCGTCCTGCCAGATGCAGGGCGAGCCGGTGGCCTCGACCCCATGTTCGTGCCAGGTGCCGTTGGGGGTTAGCACGAAATCATTCGCGCCCAGTGTCATCTTGTGGCCGTCGACGACCGTGTAGGCGCCGGAACCTTCCATGATGAAACGGATTGCCGAAGCCGAATGGCGATGCGCCCCGGCGACCTCACCCGGGTTCATCACCTGCAGCCCGGCGTAGAGCCACCCGACTGCGGCCGCAAATTCGGTTCGGCCGGGATTGTTCAGATAGATCACCCGGCGGCCCGCCTTCTCCGGCGTCACCAGTTGCACGGAACGCAGGACATGCTCGCGCAGATCCCGATAGTGCCAGACGACCGGTATCGATTGCGACTTCGGTTCCCATGGTTCGATCTTGTTGGCCACAGTCCAAAGCGCGCCGGCACGGAAACGCTCAAGGTCCTTGTAGTACGCCAGCAGTTCCGGCGTATCCTCGACATTCGCCCGCCCGACGACATCCTCCCGATGGTTCTCGTGCGACTTCGTCATCGACCCCTCCTGTTCGCAACCCGATCGACCGTCAGCATGGGCGATCATTTTTTCGAAAGCAATAATTATTTTCGAAAATCTTTGGAATTGCCGACAAACAATGGCTTGGGCTAGAGTCGCAACAAAGGATCCTGTCATGACTCTTGCCGAGAAGGCTTACGACGCCCTGCGTCACGATATCATTCGCGGCGAACTGGCCCCGGGGCGTCCACTGCGCCTTTCCGACCTCAGCGAGCGCTACGACATGGGGTTTTCGCCCCTGCGAGAGGCTCTGAACCGGTTGCAGGCCGAGCGCCTCGTTACAGCGGAATCCCTGCGTGGCTTCCGCGTCGCACCGCTGTCGCTCGATGAACTGCACGATGCAGTAAATGTACGCATCAAGGTCGAATGCGACGCGCTTCGCGCTTCGATAGAACTCGGCGACGACAATTGGGCGGCAGGGATCGTATCAGCCCTCTATGCGCTCAATCTGCAGGTTGGCCGTACGGGTCCGGATGCCGACATCTGGGCGCTTGAGGCGCGGCACTACGCCTTCCACCGAGCCCTGCTGGCAGCCTGCAATTCACCCTGGACGCTGGAGTTCTTCGAGCGCCTCTACGCTGCAACCGAGCGCTACCGTATTCCGACGCTGCTGGCAGCAACTCATCCGGCTGGTCGCGATGTCCAGGCTGAACACAGCGCTTTGGCTGAGGCGACCCTGGCGCGCGATGCCGACAAGGCGATGGCGCTTCTGGAGGGGCACTATCGGAAAACGGAGAACTACCTCACCAGCGTCTTCGGCATGGATAAGCCGAACGGTCTGGCGGCGGCTGGTTGATACCGCTCAAACATCCGCCAGCCCGACCTGCATATGCATAGCGTCGATCAACAGACATGCAGTTTGCAATGCACTCCCGTGACATTGCTGGAAAAGCCGCAGCTCTCGCCCCCTTAACGCCAGCGGCAAACCATCAATTCTTGTCCGAAAACAGAAGAATATTGATATGTTTTCGCCAAACTGGCAGTAAGCGGGACATAATCCTAAACGTTTCGGCGGAGTTGAGGTGAATGACGAACTGGCGACTGGATCAGACGGATCTTCAGATTCTGGATCACTTGCAGAAGAACGCCCGTATCTCCAACAACGAACTGGCCAAGGCCGTTGGCCTCTCCCCTTCACCCTGCTCGCGCCGCGTTCAGGAGCTCGAAGCCTCCGGAGTCATACAAAGCTTCAATGCGCTGCTTGACCCCCGCGCCATCAACCTGAAGGTCAATGTCTTCATCAGCGTGAAGATGGAGCGCCAACTCGACGACAAGCTGTTCGAGGAATTGATCGTCACCTTCCCGGAGGTCATGGATTGCTACTACCTCTCAGGATCCGCTGATTACATATTGCGCGTCATCCTGAGCGATCTTGAGGAGTACAACGTCTTTCTGTCCGAGAAACTCGGCAAGATACCGGGGGTCAGGAACATAACTTCGAGCTTTGCACTCAAGCAGGTCGTTCGGCGCACTTCCTTGCCCCTACCCCAGCAATCCCCAGAGGCGTAAGATCGCTCTGGTTTCATTTTTGCCGGAAATTGAAAATTATTAGCAGATAATATCAATTCAAGTTGATTTTCGGGTGATTGTGGGCAATTCCTGCGGCATTCAACGAGAGCTTGCAGCAGGAATTCACCATGCCTCGATCCATCGAGACTGTTACATTGCCGGTAGTCCTACAGGGTACGGTGCGTAGCCTTCAGGTTTTCCGCTATGGAAAGGCCGGCGCCGGTCCGAAGATTTATATTCAGGGAGCCCTGCATGCCGGTGAAATGCCTGGGCCATTGGTCATCCATCACCTTACGCGGCTGCTCGACGAGGCCGACGCCAATGGCGAGATCCACGGCGAGGTAGTCCTGGTCCCCCTCGCCAACCCCATCGGTTTCGCTCAGGATCTCTCGGGCACGCACTATGGACGTTTCGATCAGGCCAGCCGCGAGAACTACAATCGTGGTTTTCCCTGGATAGGTGCCGAGGTCGCTGCACGGATTGGCGATCAATTGACGACAGACGCACGGTTCAACGTTCAGCTTGTACGCAAAACCGCACGAAAGATACTGGATCAGGCCACGGCGCGAACAGAATTCGACCATCTGCGTCTCGCACTGATGCGGATGGCCATCGATGCGGACTACTGCTTCGATTTGCACTGCGCCGGCGAAGCGCCCCTCTACATCTATTGCGACGATGATCCTGGTGAAGGACGTGTGGCCGAGTTTGCTGCCCAGCTTGGCAGCGAGGCGACATTCATACACGCCTATATGGAAGAAGGGCGCCCGTTCAGTTCCGCAGTCGGACAATTGTGGCTTCAAGTCGCGCGCGCAGTGGGTGACAGCGGCAAGCCACTGGTACAACCAGGATTGTCCGGAACCGTCGAGTTGCGCGGGTCGCGCGACGTCGACGATGCGACCAACGCCGCCGATGCAGCGAACCTGCTGCGCTATATGATGCGGAGGGGCATCGTTGCGGGCGATCCTGGCCCCCTCCCCGAGGCAAAAGCGGAGCCGCAACCGATAACAGCCTGCGACCACGGCTATGCGCCGCGGACCGGGATTCTGGCCTACACGGTTCCTGTCGGAGCCCAACTGAGACGCGGCGACGAAGTCTGTTGCATCGTTGATCCCAGCATTGCCGATTTTGCGGCTGCCCGCTTCCCGGTTCTCGCCGGCTGCGACGGCATCCTGTTTGATCGCGCGGGCGACCGCCTGGCGCGGGCCGGCGAACAGATTTTCCGCATCGCCGCCAATGAGCCGTTACCACACCGTTTCGGCAAGACCGCATTGGATGACTGACGTCATCCGTCAGCGCCGGCCATTGCAATGCGGTTGAGAGTAGGAGCGAGGCAAAAAAGCAGAAGCGCCGCCACCAAGGTATAGAGCGCGAAGCCGAACATCTGCTGTTCGATCGGCACGGCCAGGTCGAACAGCATTCCCATGAAGCCGGGCGCAAGCGCGGAAGCGACCACGCTGCTGGCCATGGTGATCGAACGAATGGCCCCCAGATGCTCGCGGCCATAAATCTCTGCCCACAGAGCGCCAGTAACCGGCCCGACGAAACCGGACGCGATGCCGATCAGCCCCATGAAGACCGGCACCGTCATAAGATTGGAGAAGAGCGCAAGCACCAGGCAGGCGGTTGCCAGTGGTATCAGGCCAACCGGCAGAAGAACCCGGGCGCTCCATTTATCCACCATCTCGCCGGCGATGAGCGACGTCACAACAGTAAGACCGGCGTAGATCGGATAGTTGGCCGCGAGCCAGGCAATACTCCAGTCCTTGAGGCTGGCGATCTGAATCTGATGAAAGAAAATGCCGGTGGTGATGAGGGAATGCGACTGTATTCCGAGCAGAACCACATAAAAGAGCGGATCGCGGATAACCTGACCGCTGGTTCGTTCCAGCGGCATGGCACGGCGCCTTCTGGCTGTTTGGATTTGTGTCGCCACCTCAGGTAGCGGAGTTGTTTTCAACAACCACAAGAACACAGGCATGGCGGCAAACAGCAGCACACAGGCGACAACGAGCCATGTCTGACGCCAGCCAATCGCTGCAATAAGAACAACGCCGGCAAGTGGCAGCAGCGCTTCCCCCACCGGATGCCCCAGCGATGCAATGCTCAATGCGCGACCGCGATTGAGATCGTACCAGCGTGTCATGGTCACTCCCGCCAGATGATCGAGCATTCCCTGCCCGCAAAACCGCAGAAGGTAGAGCGCAATGAAAAATATGATCAGCGAGTGCGCGTAACTTGTCAGGACTGCGGCAACAGCGGTCGCCAGAACGACGCAGACCGCCATCTTCCGTGCCGAATACACATCGACGAGGCGCCCTACCCAGAGAATGCTGGCCGCGCTGCCAAGCGTAGCCACCATGTAGAGCAGGCCGAAACTGCTGTGGGTCAAGCCGAACTCGGCGCGGATGTCGCCGGAGAAAAGCGAGATGAAAAACGTCTGCCCGAAACACGACGCCAGGTTCAGCAAAAGCCCGGCCAGGAGCCAACGGCAGTTCGCCAGCAGGAAAGATCTGTTTTGCATGAGAACCACGCGCCCTGAACACGCACAAGCGGAGGGTTAGCGCGGGATGACATCCCGCCGCTGAAAGGAAGACGAGGCTAGTGACCTACGATCTGGCTCAAGAACAGCTTGGTGCGATCCATCTTCGGTCTTTCGAAGAATTCTTGCGGCGGTGCCTGTTCGACAATCTCGCCACCGTCCATGAAGATGATCCGGTCGGCAACCCTGCGGGCGAAGCCCATCTCATGCGTTACGCACAGCATGGTGATGCCACTTTCAGCCAGCTCCACCATGACATCGAGAACCTCCGAGACCATCTCCGGATCCAGCGCCGATGTCGGTTCATCGAACAGCAGGATGTTCGGATCCATGCAAAGCGCGCGCGCAATTGCCACGCGCTGCTGTTGCCCACCAGACAGCTGCGCCGGGTACTTATGCGCCTGTTCAGGGATACGAACCCGCTCGAGAAATCTCATGGCGAGCGCATTGGCCTTGGCCTCTGGCATCTTCCGAATCCAGAGCGGCGCCAGCGTGCAGTTCTCCAGCACCGTCAGATGGGAAAACAGGTTGAAGCCCTGAAACACCATGCCGACACCGGCGCGAACCTTGTCGATATTCTTGACATTGCCATCCAGGCGGGCGCCATTGACGACGATTTCCCCAAACTGGTGCTCTTCAAGCCTGTTGATGCAGCGAATGAGTGTTGTCTTTCCAGACCCCGATGGTCCGCACAACACGATCCTTTCGCCTTTGGTGACGGCCAGGGAGACGTCCCTCAGCACGTGAAAGCCGCCATACCACTTGTTGACGTCGGTCATCTTGACCACGATGTGATCGGTCGCGATCGATGCGATATGCGGCCTGTCGGGACGGGTGATGTTCATTGCGTTGGTTTCCGACGGCATTAGATTCCTCCCGAGACGCCACTGCCGCGCTTTTCCAGATGACGCCCATACAAAGACATGAAGTAGCAAAGCACGAAAAACAGCACGGTGCCGAACAGCAAGGGCTCCTGGTAGAGGCCGTTCCATTCGGGGTTTTGCCCTGAGACGTTGAGCATCCCCAAGAGATCGTACATGCCGATGATCGACACCAGCGTCGTATCCTTGAGATTGCCGATGAAGTGCGTGACGAGAACGGGGGTCATCGTCTTCAGTGCCTGTGGCATGATGACCAGATAAGTCGCCCGCCAGTAGCCAAAGCCGAGTGCGGATGCCGCTTCGTACTGTCCTTCCGGTATGGCCTGCATGCCGCTGCGCACGACTTCAGCAAGATAGACCGCAGTGAACAGCGACAGGCCGATCAATGCCTGCATGAGTTTGTTGAACTGCGTTCCCGCCGGCATGAACAGTGGCAGCAGAACGATCACCATGAACAACAGTGTCACCAGCGGCATCGAGCGTACGACCTCGATGAAAGTCGTGCAGGAAATCCGCACCACCGGCATGTCGGAGCGTCGGCCTAGGGCCAGAAGGATACCGATCGGGAACGCGAAGAGCGAAGAACTGATCGCAATAACGAATGTCAGGAACAGTCCGCCCCAGCTGCCCGTTTCGACATAAGGCAGCGTGAAACTGTAGGATACCACGACCGCGAGCGCCGTGAGCACGGCATGCAGCGCCACCATTGGATAGAGCAGTGTCGACGGGTGCTTGTCCGCCAGCCCGAACCACCCGCCCAAGTGCTGCGCCAGGTTTCGCGCTGTCGTCATGGACAGGATCGCGCTGCACCAGTTCACGATGAGAAATGAAACACCGAGCATGGCAAACGCGCGCGGGACCAGAGGCCAATCACCGCCCAGGAACAGAAAAACCGCCAGGAATGGATAGACCACCACCATGGTCGTGAGCACCGTGGCCTTGTTGCTCACCCGGGGCAGCCAGATCGGCAACGCCCACAGGATGAGCAGGATACCTCCCAGATTGGCCCGCCAGCGCTCAGACACCGGAAACCGGCCGTAGAGATAACTATCGAACCAATGGATCACCCCTGCCCAGCAGGCACCGTTCATATTCTTGTCGAAGCACTCGCGACGGGTGCTGGCCTCCCAGACCGCATTCGTTACGGCCCAGTCGTAGAAGGGAGCTGCGATCGAATAGAGGAGATACAAGGTGACCAGCGTGAAGATGGTGCTGGCAGGCGAATAGAATAGCCGTGTCTTGAACCAATGGATCACTCCCCGCTGCCCAACCGGGGCCGGGCGGGAAGGCATCGGCGTGAAAACGGGATCCGAGGATTTTGTGACGACGTCAGCCATTGCGGCGTCCTCCAGCCAGCAGACGGCGGTTGTAGGCGTTGAGGATCCCCGCAACGATCAGGCTGACGCTGGTGTAGAAGGCCATGACCATGGCAACTTTCTCGATAGCGTGCCCGCCCTGCTCGATGGACGTGACCATGAACACGGTGATCAACTCCGGGAACCCGATCGCTACGGCGAGCGAGGATTCCTTGATGACGTTGAGCCAGATGCTGATGAGCGATGGGATGATGGTGCGCAGCGCTTGCGGCAGAACGACGAGACGCATGACCCGGTTCGGTTTGAAACCGAGCGCGGTGGCCGCTTCCGCCTGTCCGCGCGGCACCGCCTGGATTCCAGCCCGCACGAGTTCGGCAACGCTGGCGGCCTGGTAGAAAGACAGACCGCACAGCACGGCCAGGAAGGCCGGCGGCAGGCTCCAGCCACCAGCCATGTTAAAGCCCTTGAGTTCAGGAACCTGCCAATCGAGCGGTTTTCCAGTCAGATAGAAAAGAGCGACAGGAAGACCGACGATCACCAGCAGTTGATATGGCAGGATGACGGGACGCTTACCTGTGACGAGCTGTCTATGCTTGGCAAAGCGCCCCATTGCGATGGCGGCCAGGACGGCCAGGAAAAAACCGCAGACACACACCCAGAACAGGTCCGATGCGATCGGGCGCGGCATATAGAAACCGCGATTATTGATCGGGAAAAGCCCAAGACCGAACAGATCGAGGCTCTGTTTCGGCTTCGGTAGCAACACGAATATACCGCCGAACCAGAACACGATCTGTAACAAGGCCGGCGTGTTGCGGATGATCTCGACATAAGCCCTGGCAACTGTCGAAACGAGCCAGTTCCTGGACAGGCGCATGATACCGATGAGCGTCCCCATGACGGTCGCACCGACAATGGAAAGAGCTGACACCAGCAACGTGTTGAGAATACCGACCAGATAGACGCGAGCAAGACTGTCGCTCGCAGAATAGGGTATCAGGGTCCAGGAAATATCGAAGCCGGCCGCCGACCAGAGAAAATCAAATCCCGTCACCATACCAATGGCATTGAGGTTTCTGGAGACGTTGGTCCCCAGGTAGTAGATGGCCAGCAGGATACAGGTCGCCAGGGCGAGCTGCACGACGATCGAACGGACCTTCTTGTCGTAGAAATACCGAACAGTGTCTCGCTGTGGTGGCCTGCCGCGGCCATCAAGGGCCGTCGGCTCCAGTGTATTCGTGTTCACGCTGGCACTCTTTGCGGGTTTGGATCGCGCCCAGCCAAAGGGACTGGGCGCGTCGAAGCTGAGATGTACGGGATCAGTTGAACGGAGGTGCGAAGATCAGTCCACCATCGCGATAGCTGGCATTCAGGCTGCCGGCGCGGGGGATATCCATTCCCTTCGGTCCACCTTCCGGACCCTTGCCCATATAGAGCTCATAAACCTCGCCATAATTGCCGACATGCTTGATGATGTTGTAGGCCCATTCCGGTGAGAGACCGAGACCGACGTTGAGATCGCCTTCAAGCCCCATGAAACGGGACTGATCGGTCGATTGCGGATGAGCCTTCATTTCATCGATGTTCTTCGATGTCAGGCCGATTTCCTCCGCCGTCACCATGGCATGAACGACCCAGGTGACGATGTTGCGCCACTGACTGTCGCCCTGCCGTACAAAAGCACCCAGCGGCTCCTTGGAGATGGTTTCCGGCAGGATTTCATGATCCTCCGGAACCGGGAATGAGGCGCGGTCGGAAGCCAGGCCGGAACGATCGGTCGTGATGGCATCGCACCCGCCCTTCAGATAGGTGGCAAGGCGAACCTGGCGATCCTGGAACATGAGGGGCTTGATCGTGATTTTGTTGCGGCTTGCATAGTCCGCCACGTTTGCGACACCGGTCGTGCCGGGATCCATGCAGACCGTCGCGCCATCCAGTTCGAGCGCGCTCTTGATGCCACTGCTCTTTGGAACCATGAAACCCTGGCCGTCATAAAAATTGACGGTTGTGAAATCCAGCCCGAGCTGCGTTTCACGCTTCAAGGTGTTGGTCGCGGCGCGGACCATGAGG
Organism: Mesorhizobium loti; assembly: GCF_002858745.1. Taxonomy (GTDB): domain Bacteria; phylum Pseudomonadota; class Alphaproteobacteria; order Rhizobiales; family Rhizobiaceae; genus Mesorhizobium; species Mesorhizobium loti_F. Next base: position 220,025 of record NZ_PJRO01000008.1, read on the forward strand.
TCCGACTCTCCATTGGCGAGCGATGTGAAGCGCGCGCCGCCGGCAACGATCTGAAACTGCACCTTCGACGCGTCACCCAGAACCGCGGCCGCGACAGCACGGCACACCGCCACGTCGCGGCCATACCAGACGCCGTCGTTGGACAGCATGAAGGTGCCCGCTTCGGGACGCCCGACCTGGCAATTGACCGAACCCCGTTGCTTGACTTGCTCGAGCGTCGAAGCGGCATTCGCCGCCAACGGCATCAGCGCAAGCGCGGCAATGCCCAGCGCCTTTGCATATAGAAACTTCATTAAAGCTACTCCTCCCAAGTTATGCGGAGGTCAGGCCGGCATCGATCCATGCCGAACGCTTCGATGCCGAGATTGTTTCCCGCAACTGGCTCCCCCGCCGGCAACTTTCTATCCCGCTTCCATATTTTTGTCTATAAGAAAGATTTTCAGCAAAAGTATATCGCATATCTAGCATTTTTGCGCCAAACTTATAATGAAGCTCGCCATCACGCGACAGAATGAACGTCGCACCTCATCAACAAGCCTCGAGTTGGGACGCCTCCTGACGCGACGTTCGGCCAAAGGAAAAATGACATGACGGCAACCCTGACGAAGAACCGCGAACGCCCCCGGGAGACCTTCGGGCTGGCCGCCTATGGCGGCGCCGGCTGGTCGCAGCGCGTCCGCAGCCACGCGGCGGAAATCGGCGATCTCTGGACAGCTTGCGGCATCAACAGCGAGTGGGCTCCGCTTCAGGCAGTGCTGCTGCATCGCCCGGGTGAGGAAATATCGCCTTCGGAGGAAGACCATGACGCGATCCAGATGCTGGCGCCGGTCGATATTGCGAAGGCCCGGGCCGAGCACGACGTTATCGCCGAAACATATCGCGATCTCGGCATTGAAGTGCACTATGTGGATCCCGCCGGAACGCCGAGCCCCAACCTGATGTTCTGCGCGGATCTGTCCGTGATGACGCCGCAAGGCGCCATCCTGGCACGTCCCGCCTCGACCGTGCGGGCCGGTGAGGAGCGCCAGGTCGCGCGACGCCTGGCTGAACTGGGCATGCCTGTCGTGAGGACCCTGACGGGAACGGCAACGTTCGAGGGTGCCGATCTCATGTGGCTGCACAAAGAGGCGGTTGTCATCGGCAGAGGCTTGCGCACCAACCAGGAAGCGATCGACCAGATATCCACTCTTCTGGCAGAGACCGGCGTGAAAACGCACGCCTTCGACATGCCGTTTGGAACCATGCATTTCATGGGCATGCTGCGCATCGTCGACAAGGATCTGGTCATCGCCTGGCCGCGTCGCACGCCACATGCGGCCGTGGCGACCATGCTCGACAACGGTTTCCAGGTCGCCTTTGCGCCCGATGAGGAAGAGCTGAAGCAGAACCATGCCTTCAACATTGTCACGCTCGGGCCCCGCAAGATCATGATGGTCGCCGGTAATCCGAACACACAGGCTTTCTATGAAAGCCTGGGAATCGAAACTGTCGTTGTTGGTGCGCATGAACTCGGCAAGGCGGCAGGCGCCACCGGCTGCCTGACCGGCATTTTGCGCCGTGAGTTGATCTGATCGAGCACGCTGCGCCAATGATCTCAAATCCAGTTCCGTGGCCCAACAATGCGCGCTGCGCGGTGGCTTTCAGTTTCGACATGGACGGCGAAAGCAATCTGCTGCGCAATTTTGGGCCGCGAGCGCATACGATGATCGCAGCGCGCTCGCTTGGGCGCTTCGAGGCGCAAGCCGGCGTGCCACGCATTCTTTCGATGCTGGCACGTCGTGGCTTGCGGCAGACGTTTTTCGTACCCGGCTGGTGTGTCGAGGCCTATCCTCATGCGATCGAGCAGATCCTGAAGGGTGGCCATGAGATCGGCCATCACGGCTACCTGCATGAAGATCCCAACAGCATGGAAGAAGACGAAGAGCGGGAAGCCTTCTGGCGAGGGCATGAGACCCTGGTCAAGGCTACCGGTTCGGCGCCGCGTGGCTATCGAGCGCCGAGCTATGCTTTTTCGCATCGTACACTTCCGCACCTGATCGAAGCGGGCATGGCATACGACTCCTCGCTTTTTGGCGATGAAGTTCCCTACCTCCTGGCGAACGCGGGAGCGGGCGATGTACTTGAATTGCCGAGTGTCCTCGCTCTCGACGACTGGACGCAATATGGCGACTTCGAGATGTTCCGCTCCGGCGCGCCGATTGCCTCGCCGCAGAAGGCCATGGAAGTTTTCCGTGCTGAGTTCGAAGCTGCCTGGACCTGTGGCGGACATTGGATACCGGTCTGGCATCCATTTCTGAGCGGCCGGCTGTCCCGCTGCATGGCGATCGACGGCCTGATCGGAGAGATGCAGGAAAGGGGCGGCGTGTGGTTTTCGACGCTGGGCGAAATCGCGGCACATCTGCGCGCGCTTATGCAGTCGGGCACCTGGTCCCCGCATGTCGAGCAGCTGCCGTTCGATCAATCCGCGTTATAACCTGAACTGCTTCGACCGCCGACAGGCGATCGAAGCAGACGTTTATCGCGCCGGGCTTCGCCGACGAAGCCGGTATTCAGAGCCCGCCGTCGAAGCGCAATTGAGCTTCACGAGGCGAAACCGGTTCACCACCATTGCGCACCATGTAGTCGAGCGATCTCTTCAGGCGATCGGAATAGGTCGCATCGGCCATCGTATAGGTATGGCACAGGAAAGAGACGATTTGTGTGCGCTGCTCAAGCTCGCCGCGGTGCACGATGGCATCCCAGACCCGCGTGATCGCCTCATAGTCGGAAAACTCGTTGACCAGATACTGCGTGTTCAGCAGCCTGTTGGCCGTATCCGACGGCAACCCGCTCCAGCCAACCGGAATCTCGAAGAGCGGCCCGATGTCTTGCAGCGAATTCGCCTCGCCAAGATCGTCACCCGACAGATAGAATGCCGACAGCGGAGCCGATCGCCAGTCCGCCAGCTTTTCCGGCCAAAAGATGCCGGGCGCGCAGGACATGTCGATGCCGATCCCCGCTTCGGTGAAATGCCGAACCATGGCGGGCGTCTGCGCCTGATAGCCGTTCTTGTAGACGGCGAAGGTCAGGCCGAGCCTGGCAAGCGCGATGACGCCATCGGCAATGACGTTGCGCATGCGTTCGGCGTCTTCGTAATGCGTACCCGTGGAAAGACGCGCCTCAGGCTGGCAATAGAGGTCTTCTTCCGGGTGCAACGCCAAATCGCCGCCCCCTTTTACCCATGCGTGCCAGAAATCCGTGAACGGGCTTTCAAAGAAGCGCGTCCGGTACATCGGGCTGGTCTGAACGCAAAAGGAGCCTTTGCCGCCGGCGTGGTCGTCGACGATCCGCTTCATGACCTGGTATTTCTCGAGGACCACCGGGTTGTTGGGTGGCGTGGTCTCGGGATCTGGGTCCCCGTCGATATTGACCACGAACAGAACCTTCGATGTCATGAATAGTCTCCATTCCATTCCGCGGCGCTTGGCGTGCGCCTCCGGAAGTCAGACGTTCAAACTGTTGATCGATCAGAGCAAATCGAGCCGGACCAGGTGATCCCGCATGATGGTGCGGTTCGCGTCGGACAGTGGCGTCATCGGCAGCCGCAGATGGTCTTCCACAAGCCCCATCATGGCCAACGCTGCTTTGACTGGCGCGGGATTGGTTTCGCAATAATTGAAGGCGGACAGGTCGAGAATTTCATTGTGGATCGCCAACGCTGCGGCAAATCTGCCTGCCTTTGCATGGGCGACCAGTGCCGCGACCCTATCGGGCGTTTGATTGGAGACCAACGAGAAAGTGCCGTGCGCTCCAATTACCATCATCGGCAACGTCAGTTCGTCCTCGCCAGAAAAGACCAGGAATCCTTCAGGGGCTGCGCGCACAAGACGCATGGTGAAGCCCAGATCACCTGAGCCTTCGTCCACTGCGATGATGTTGCGATGGCTCGCAAGAGCGAGCGTCGTATCGAGATCCAGCGCCGTTCCGGTGCGGCCCGGGACATTGGAGACAACAATCGGCGCCGGGCAGGCGTCGGCGATGCGGGTAAAATGCTCGAAGACGCCACGTGCCATGGGGCGATTGTAGGGCGGCACCACCGACAGGATCGCATCCGCCCCCTCACCAGCCAATGCAGAAGACAGCGAGACCGCGACCTGCGTATCGCTGGCGCCGCCCGCCGTGATCAGGACGGTCTGAGGCGGCAGGCGGCGACGCAGGTCTCGAAGTGCGCGCAGTCGATCGTCAAGTGGCATGGTCGCCTCCTCGCCCGTACAGCCGAAAAGCGCCAGCCCGACAATTCCGGCTGCAAGCTGCCGCTCTGCAAGACGAACGAAGGCATCGAAGTCAACATCCCCTCCCCGGGTGAACGGCGTCACCAAGGCGGTGTACGCGCCAGGGTCAATTTTTTTCATTTTTGTCGCCAAAAAAGATATTTCGCCACAATCAATCGACTTGATAATCATCCAAGGCACATAACGCAACTTATTATGGATTGTAGCGCAAAAATATTTACGGCCAGAAAAGCATGGAAAAGCCCCGGACCCACGGCCAGAGGCTTTCAACGCTATTGCTGGACGATGGCCTGTGGCCGACGCGCAAGGTGTACCCCGGCGAGCATGCACCGCACGGAGCCACCCGCCAGTTCGATTGTCGGCACGTGGAGCGGCAGGATCGTCGCCGCTCTTTCGAGCACCGCTATCTGTGCCGGCGTCAGAGCATTGAGTGCCCGGGTCGACAGCGCAAGCACCGGACCCTCTCCGCCATGGAGCTCTATTGCGTTGCCCGCAAAATTCTCGATCTGCTCGGTGGTCAGAGGGATCAGACTGCGCCCGGTTTCCTGCAGCCGCTCGGCGATCTCGTCACGCCGTTTCTCGTTGGCTATCGTCTCAAGACCGGCCATCGCGAACTCCGTTCCGATGCACATCAAAACATTGGTGTGATAAATCGGTACCTTCCGTCGATCGACCGCTTCGAAGATCATCGGTTCGAAATTGAAATGCGTGCAGAACCGTTCCAGCGCCACCTCACCCGTTCGGTTTGAGCGAGCCGCGTAGGCCACCCGAGCCAGATGATCAAGCACCATGGCGCCGGTGCCTTCCAGGTAGACACCGTCATTTTCCAGGCCCGAATAATCAATGACATCCTGTACCCGGTAGTCCTGCTTGAGCATCTCGATGATATCGGCCCGACGCTCCTTGCGCCGGCTTGGCGAGAACATCGGATAGATGGCTACGTGGCCGCCTGAATGGGTTGAGAACCAGTTGTTGGGAAATACCGAGTCAGGTGTTTGATCGGTCTCATCCTCGAAAAGGTGAACCACGATTCCAGCTTCGGCCAGGCGCTCGGCCGCCAGGGTGACCTCATCATAGGCAGCTTTGGAGAGAGCCGCCGGACTCGTCGAAACCGCCCCTTCCTGAAACGTGTTGTCGGCGGCCGTGGCAGGATTGGGCGAAAACCAGCGCGGGCGGACCATCACGACGGCGGCTGGAGCCTGGATAGACAGCTTCTTCATGGATGGAACCCCTCGCCAGCGCCTTGCCCGGCAACGGGCGCGAGCAATCCGAAAAGATTGCGAGGATCGTCCGGGGCAACGATCAGGTCGATGTCGGTGTAGAAAGGTGTACCCTGGATGCAGTCGTGAACCAGACGCAAGGTCGAGAAGTCTTCGACTGCGAAGCCGACTGAATCGAATATCGTGATCTGGTCGCGAGATTTCCGCCCCGCTGCCTGACCGGTGATCACCTGCCACAGTTCCGTCACAGGGAAATCCGGCTCCATCTGCTGGATTTCCCCCTCGATACGCGTCTGCTCTGGAAACTCCACGAAAACGTCGCCTCGCAACAGGATGTCGCGTTGCAGTTCGGTCTTGCCCGGGCAGTCGCCGCCAACGGCGTTGATATGCACACCCGCGCCGACCATGTTGTCTGAAAGAATGGTGGCGTTCTGCTTGTCGGCGGTGATGGTCGTAATGATATCGGCGCCGAGAACAGCCTCTTCCGTGCTGGCGGCATAGGCGATGTCGAGATCGAGCCAACCGACATTGGTCTTGAATTTTGCGGTCGCCTCCGCGTCGGTATCGAAGACGCGCAGTTTTTTGACACCGAGCAAGGCGGAGAATGCCAATGCCTGGAATTCCGATTGTGCCCCCAACCCGATGATCGCCATGGTTTCGGCGTCCGGACGCGCCAGGTATTTTGCCGCCAGGGCAGAGGTCACGGCTGTCCGCAACGCCGTCGCGATGGTCATCTCGGACAACATCTGCGGATATCCCGTATCGACATCGGCGAGCACGCCGAAAGCCGTAACGGTCTGCAGCCCCATCAACGGATTCTTGGGGTGGCCGTTGACATATTTGAAACTGTAGCTGTTGCCATCGCTGGCGGGCATCAATTCGATCACGCCGTCGCGCGAATGAGCTGCTACGCGCGGCGCCTTGTCGAACAGGCCCCACCTGCGAAAATCCGCTTCGACATAGTCGGCGAGCCTTTGCAGGAATGGTTCCAGACCATTTGCCTGAATCAGATCGACGATATTTTGAACGCTAACAAATTTCACCATCCAGCCCTCCCTGCATGCGGTGCAGGAAAAAGCCTAATATGACCCGCATTTCGTCGAAAATGCCAAAGTAGCTCGACTTCTGAGCAAAAACACCGCAGTTTGCACAACACATTCGGACAATCTGCTATGCACATCCTGGACGAACTCGATCGCCGCCTCGTTGCTCTCCTGCGGGAAGATGGCAGGGCGCCGGTTTCAAAACTGGCGACGGTACTTGGCGTATCGCGCGGGACGGTACAAAGCCGTATCGATCGTTTGTTGCAATCGGGAACGCTCCTGGGCTTTACCGCGCGGGTACGGCAAGATCACAATGACGGTGCGATCCGTGCGATCATGATGATTGAAGTCACCGGCAAATCGACGACAACCGTCATACGGTTCCTGCGGGGATTGCCGGAACTGCATTCGCTTCACACGACGAATGGCACCTGGGATCTTGTGGCGGAAATAAACGCCGCAAACCTGCATGACTTCGATCGTGTCCTTCGCGAAGTGCGGACCATCGACGGCGTCCTCAACAGCGAGACGAGTATTCTGCTGAGCTCCACATGACTGCGGTTCGCTGTCGATCCCGGCGGCGGCCGCCGGAAGACTAGACCGTTGTTGCCGCAAGCTACCCGCCGCTCCGGTTCACCTGATCCCTGGCGAAGCCTGCCATCGTCGCATAGCCGCGCACGATGGCCTCGCGCTCCTGGTAGGTCGCGACACGTTCGATGTCGTCGAAGCCGTCCGGCGCGCGCATTTCCACCATATCGATGACGCCCTCGGGCCCGCCCTTGCGGTTGGCCAGCACGATCTCGCTGGTTGCGGTGCGGCGTTCGGCATCATAGGCGCTCAACGCCTCCTGGATCGACGCGCTCCAACTTAGGTGCTCGGCAAGGCAGGTGGCATCGAGGATCGCCTGGCTGGCACCGTTCGAACCGACCGGATACATCGGATGGGCGGCATCGCCGAGCAGGCTCACCCGCCCGAACGACCAGCGCGCCACAGGATCACGGTCGCAGTTGGGGTATTCATAGAAAGGCCCGGTCGCTTCGATCAGGCTGACCGGATCGAGGAATCCGAGCTGGAACTTGTCGCGAACGAAGGTCAGCGTTTCTTCGAGATGTCCAGCGCGGTTCCAGTCGCCCCGCCCTGGCGGCGTTTTTTCCGCGTCCGTGCGCGCCATGACGGCCCAGTTGGTCAGCCGCCTGCCCGGTTTCGTCGGATCCGCGAGGATTGGATAGAATACGAATTTGGACGTGTTGCTGCCGGCAATGACCATCGTGCGACCTTCCTGGTAGACGGGCCAATCGACCGCCCCTCTCCAGATCATGATGCCGCTCCAGGTCGGCTGGCCTTGATCGGGATAGAGGGTGGAGCGCACCTTGGAATGGATGCCATCCGCGCCGATCAGCGCGTCACCATCCGCTTCAATCGATCCGGATCCCTCGGTTCGCTCGAACCGAGCCACCACCCGATCGTCGCGCTCCTGAAAGCCAACAAGCTTATGATCGACATGGATGCGCGTGGGCCCCAGCCGCTCCATCGCCGCCTGCAAAAGCACTTGCAGCAGCTTACCGCGATGGATGCTCAATTGCGGCGTGTCATAGCCCGCATCCATCCCCCGCAATTCCTGCCAGACCGTCTGGCCGAAGCGGTTGGCGTAGATCAGTTCGCGGGTTCTGATGCCTGCTTCATCCAGAGCAGGCAAAAGACCAAGTGTCGCCAACGTTTTGACAGCGTGCGGCAGCACATTGATGCCGACGCCGAGCTCACGGATCGACGGGGCCTGTTCGAACACCTCTGCCTCGATGCCGGCCGCATGCAGGCAAAGCGCGGTTGCAAGTCCGCCGATACCTCCACCCGCAATCAAGATTTTCATCCGTGCCTCTCCCTGTTCGAGTTCGGCCCCCCGGCTTGACGTGTTTTGGTGATGAGCGCCCTTTGAATTGAACCTTACGCGCCAGGTTTCTTGCCACGAGGCAGCAGCCCGGATGCTGCCAATGCTCCGGTGACAACCAGCAGCGCGCCCGCCGCAACGCCGGCAGACACGGTACCGACATCGAAAATTGCAAGCAGGACAAGCGAGACCAGCGGCGTCAGATAGGCGATGCCCGAGATCATCGCTGTATAACCTGTCCGCACCGCGCGATCCCACAAGGCGTTGGAAAGCGTCAGCGGTGCGATGCCAATGCCCGCCACAGCAAACCACTGAGCAGAAGACAGGCTGGCAGGTGCCTCGAAGGCCCAATGGAACCCCAGCGCAAGCATGGCGAGCAGCCCCATGGAAGGGCCTACCACGTCATGCGTCTCGCGCCCGTAGGAACGGATGGCCGCATAGACGGCAAAGGCGAGCCCGCTGAAAAAGGCAAGCGTGATGCCGGCGACGTCAAAGCCACGTTCGAAAGCAGGCCCGATCGCAAATGCTACCCCGACGAAGGCAGCTGCAATCCCGACGACCTGCGTCTGTCCAAGCCGTTCCATTCGGAGCCGTGCCATGATCGTGACCAGCAGGACCGGCCAGAGATAGGAGATCACATTGGCCTCCGCGGGTCCGATCCTGCGCATGGCCAGCAGGTAGAGAATGTTGTTGGCCAGCAGGCCGACTGTCACGACGGCAAGCGTTTGGGGCGGCGTGGCGAAAAAATCCGCCGCTTTGCCTTGCGCCGCCGAAAGGCCGAACGAAACGGCGAAGCCGATAGCGGCCGCCAGTCCGAATAGCAGAAACGGTGGTCCCGGATTTGCCACGGTGGCCAGCGTCGGCCATGTCGCCCACAGCAGCACCGCAGCGAGCGCGAGACCGGCTGCCCTCGTCTGCGGACCGAAAGGCGGCAGACGTTCGATCAGCGTATCGAGGCCAAGGAGCAGGGACGACGGTACAACGTTCATTGTCAAATCCTAACATGGCAGCACGAGCCGGGCGACCGCTTGAGGCCAGACCTCAACGCGCATCGCGAGCCGTGCGGCCGCGCGCTCCGTGTCGAGGATGGCCGGCCCCGCGGCCACTCGAAGGCTGTTACACCCCAGATCACCGTTTTGCGGATATCAGCAGCATCATAGGCCGCTCCAATTCCTCCGCCAGCCCCGGATTGTCGGTGATCTGATCAGCCGTTGGAGCGAACTCCTCCACATGGCGGATGGCAAATCCCGCTGTGATCAAGGTGTTCAGCGTCGTCCCGATCGTCCGATGATATTTGAGAACGCCATCGGTGAACCAATTGGTACGGCGCTCGCCTTCAATGGCGTAGCGGTTCACCGGCCATGTCTTACGCCCGTCCTTGTCGCTCCACCAGCACGGATGCATGGCGGCCATGTAGATCGGGTGTTCGATCGTGAACACGAAGCACGCGCCGGGCCTGAGAGATCGATGCACCATGCGCACCAGCCGGTCGAAATCCTTGATATAATGGAAGGTCAGCGCGCTATAGGCGAAGTCGAATGAGGCCTCGGGTAGTTCGAGCACCTCCAGGTCCGCTACTTCGTACCTGATTGCGGGATCGGAAGTGTCCGCCATTGCCCGCGCGATCATCTTTTCGGATACGTCCAACCCGGTTACGGTTTCAGCGCCGTGCTCCCGCGCCCAACGGGCAAACCAGCCGAAGCCGCACCCCATATCCACGATGCGTTTGCCTTTGACATCTGGCAAGATGGCCTGGATAGCAAGCCATTCCGGCGCCCCGGCGAGACCATGCACCTGCCGTGGAAGCTGGCTGTAGCCGGCGAAGAAATCGGGATTGTCGTAGACGTTCTGTGCCATTTTTCACTCCATCATGGTTTTGATGGACGAGGAACACACATAAAAATAGCCTCGTCCGTCTCCGGCGAGGCTGCGGGCATTCGATACGCTTAAATCAACGCGATCGGCTTCCCTGCATCCCGCCTGTTGGGATGCCGGCGCCCCGAGCAACTATGTGCGTATCCTTCTCAATCATGCCGCCTTTGTCCCAAACGGCATGATTCCTGTCAACACTGGATGATTTCTCATCCCTGATAAACAAGCCCGTCGCGGCACAAAACCGCGAGTTTAGCGGCGCGTTCTATCGAAGGACCACCTGGCGTCCTTATGCAATCCGCTGATGAAGCTGAGGCAGTTCAACGCTCTGCCTCAGGCCCGTTGCGACGACCGAAACACGGAATTTCCCTGACAATGCCGGGTCGAAGATCGCACCAACGATAATATCGGCGTCGGCATCGACCTCTTCCCGTATCCGGGTCGCAGCCTCATCGACCTCGAAAAGTGTCATGTCCATGCCGCCGCAGATAGACACGAGCAAGCCCCTGGCGCCTGTCATGGACGATTCATCGAGGAGCGGATTGGCGATTGCGGCCTCGGCAGCCGCCTTTGCACGCCCTTCGCCTGTGGCCTCGCCTGTCCCCATCATCGCACGCCCCATGTCTTTCATCACCGACCGCACATCGGCGAAGTCGAGATTGATCAGGCCTTCTTTCACGATGAGATCCGTGATGCACCTGACACCCGCGTAGAGCACGCCATCCGCCATAACAAATGCGTCGGCAAACGTGGTCTTGGCGTCGGCGATCCTGAAGAGGTTTTGGTTCGGGATGACGATCACAGTGTCGGCGCTCTCGCGAAGGCGTTCTATTCCTTCCTCGGCCGCCTGCATCCTCCGCTTGCCTTCGAACGTGAAAGGCTTGGTCACGACGGCCACCGTCAAAATGCCCGCATCGCGTGCGGCACGCGCAATAACCGGGGCTGCACCTGTTCCTGTACCGCCTCCCATTCCGGCAGTGATGAAACACATATGGGTACCTGCGAGGTGATCCATGACTTCGTCGATGGATTCTTCCGCGGCCGCGCCGCCAACCTGAGGCATGGAACCGGCGCCCAGACCCTCAGTCACATGCGCACCCAACTGAATCAGCCGTGCGGACTTCGAGGTGGTCAGCGCCTGTGCGTCGGTGTTGGCTGCGACGAACTCCACGCCCTGCAGGCCTTCGGCGATCATATTGTTGATGGCATTTCCACCAGCGCCGCCGACCCCGAAAACCGTGATCTTAGGCCTCATCTCCAGTATTTCTGGCTTGGCGGTCATTGTGGTCCCTCTACGAAAAGCACCCGCTACGCCGCGCAGAACCGAGCAACGAGTATACGAATCAGACGATTTCCCCCGCCCTAGAGAATCAGAGGAGACGCCTTGCTACAAGATCGAGCTGAAGCTGGCACCGGCCTTTACGCTCTTTTGTCCGACGCCATTCAGCTTTCGTTCGGCGCGCCTTGCCCGGTCCCGGGCTTCTTGGCCACCACATGCCGCTGGCAGGATGCCAGTCCATCGATGGAGTTATTCAAATTTGTAGGTGAACCCGTCTGCCGAGGCGCCCACGATGACCTTCGTCATCTTCTCCCCTTCGAGTGAACGGTTGAGCACGCCGCGGCTCAACTCTGGAAGCAGAGTATTGGTCAGGATGGCGTCAATCATGCGGCCGCCGGATTCGATCTCGGTGCAGCGCGCCTTGACCAGATCCATGACGCCGTCGCCGATCACCAGCTCGGCATCGTTGGTCGCCCTGAGGCGCCGCGCGATCTTGCCGAACTGATGCTGCGCGATCGCCTCGATCATCGAATCCGAAAGCGGGTAGTAAGGGATCGTCACCACACGGCCGAGGAATGCCGCCGGAAACACTTTCAGCAGCGGCGCGCGTAGCGCCGTGTCGAGGTCGTCGATGCCTGTCCGCACGGTCCCGTTCTTCGTACGGTCCATGATGACCTCAGAGCCAACATTCGACGTGAGCAGGATCAGCGTGTTCTTGAAGTCGATGCGCCTGCCCTCGCTGTCGTCCATCATGCCCTTGTCGAAGACCTGGAAGAAGATCTCGTGCACATCCGGATGCGCCTTTTCAACCTCGTCCAGCAGGATCACCGAATAGGGCTTTCTCCGGACGGCCTCGGTCAGGAGACCGCCCTTGCCGTAACCGACATAGCCGGGAGGCGCCCCCTTCAAGGTCGAGACGGTATGCGCCTCCTGGAATTCCGACATGTTGATCGAGATCAGGTTTTGCTCGCCGCCATAGAGCGTCTCTGCCAGCGCCAGCGCGGTTTCGGTCTTGCCGACGCCGGAGGGACCACAAAGCAGAAAGACCCCAACCGGCTTTTCCGGTGCGCCGAGACCGGCACGGCTGGTCTGCACACGCCTGGCGATCATCTCCATCGCGTGATCCTGGCCGACCACGCGCGCCGACAAGGTGGGAGCGAGCTTCAGGGCTTTCTCGGTCTGGCTGGACAGCATGCGACCTGTCGGAATGCCGGTCCAGTCCTGGACCACCGCGGCGACGGCATTGCGGTCGACGGACGGTAAGATCAAAGGGGTCTCCCCCTGCGCCACAGCAAGCTCCACCATTAGTTCGCGCAGCCGTGGAAGATCAGCCGCTGAGTCCCGCTGCGAACCTCCATCCCCCGTCTCCACGCCAGCCGTTTCGGCACTGGCATCCCCGGCCTTAGATTTCTTGGTTTTCTCTGCCTTGGCGCCGCTGCTTTTGGTGGCTTTTTCCTCAACCGCCATCGCTTCCGCGCTCTCCGGTTCCGCAGCCGTTTCCTCGTCTGCCACGGCATCCAGCGGCAAGCCCTCGCCGCGCAGTCTGGCGCGCAGGTCGAGAATCTCGCTCACCAGCAGCTTTTCGCGATCCCAGCGCGCCTGGGCCGCGACAAGGGTGGCCTCGGTCTCCGCCAGCCCGGCCTCGACCCTGGCCAGCCGGTCTGTGACGTCGATGCCGATTGCGGCCTCGCGGCCGATGATTCCTCGCTCGACCTCGAGCGCCTGACGTCGACGCAGGATATCCTCGACTTCGGCAGGCGTCGCATGCTGCGAGACAGCGACGCGGGCGCAAGCTGTGTCGAGAAGGCTGACCGCCTTATCCGGCAGTTGCCTGGCCGGGATGTAACGATGCGAGAGCGAGACCGCAGCCTCGATCGCCTCATCCAATATCTGCACCTTATGGTGCTGCTCCAGCACACTGGCGACGCCGCGTAGCATGAGCACGGCCACCGCCTCCGACGGCTCGTCAATCTTGACGACCTGGAAGCGGCGCGTCAGTGCCGGGTCCTTTTCAATGTGCTGCTTGTATTCGGCCCAGGTCGTGGCGGCGATGGTGCGAAGCTCGCCCCGCGCCAGCGCCGGCTTGAGGAGATTGGCTGCATCGCCGGTCCCCGCCGCGCCACCGGCGCCGATCAGCGTATGCGCCTCGTCGATGAACAGGATGATCGGTGTCTCCGAGGCCTGGACCTCGTCGATCACCGCCTTCAGCCGCTTCTCGAATTCGCCCTTGACGCTGGCACCCGCCTGCATCAGTCCGACATCGAGCATGCGCACACTGACATTCTGCAGTGACGGCGGCACATCGCCCTGGGCGATGCGCAGGGCAAAACCTTCGACCACGGCCGTCTTGCCGACGCCGGCCTCGCCGGTCAGGATCGGGTTGTTTTGCCGGCGTCGCATCAGGATATCGACGATCTGCCGGATCTCGGGATCGCGGCCCACGACCGGATCGATGTTGCTGTCACGGGCGCGCTGGGTAAGATCGGTCGCGTATTTGGCGAGCGCCGAATCCCCGCCCGGACCGCGTTTCATTGGTGTCTCGGCGACGGCAGCTACGGCAGCTGAGCCGGCTTCAAGTGAACCCTCGGCGACCGAGGCGAAGCGGGAAATGACCCCGTCGGCATCGATCTTGTCGAACTCGGCGCTGATCTTCGACAGCAGCCCTTCCAACACCGGGGTCTTCAGGCAGGCAAGCAGGATGTGGGCACTGCGCACCTCTTCCATGCCAAACTGCAGTGTCGCAAGGTTCCAGCCCTCCTGGATGGCGTGAAAGATATGGTCAGAGAATTCCTCGATGGAGGTCGCGCCATAGGGCAGTTTGTCCACGGCACGGGTCATGTCGGCGGTAAGCCGGCTCGCATCCACCCCCACGTCGGCGATAATCATCTGCACATCCGAACGTTCGGACAGCACCAGTTGCTCGATGAAGTGGACAAGCTCGACATAGGGATTGCCACGCAGCTTGGTGGCATCGGCGGCCGCCTTGAACGCCCGCAGACAGAGAGAGTTTAACTTGGCGACGAGCTCCTTGCGTTTGAAGCTCTGTGAAGACCGGCGCTGTTCCATCTGAACCTGCTCCCGAAGTCTGCCGAACCTACCCTGCCATATCGGCAGCTGCTTGACAAAGCATGCGACGGGTTTGGCGTTTGAATGCGTCCGGGCGGCACATCCCGGTTACAAAGGACTTCGATAACAAACACTGGATTTCGGCCCGGGCTATGCGAGCCATTTCACATACCGGGTCCGACAATTGCGCAATGGGTTTGTCGGAGAAACGGTCGCGTTCCGCTTCCGTTGGCTTTTTGAGATGCTGCTCAATTGTGGTAGAGTGAGGCCGTGTGATAACGTTGCGTCACACAGGGGTCTCAGGGCCGCTGGCTGGGGGTAGGTGTGATTGATATCGCACTCTGGCTGAATCCTCTGGACGGTGAGAATCCGTCTGGGGAGGATTTGCGCAACGACCAGGCCTTTCATGAGCTGGAGCGCCTCACCGAACCGCAACTCAAAGTTGTTCATGACGGCACCGGCAAGCCTGCCTCGCAGTCCACACCGGTGGATTGGGTCGTCGTCATCGACAAGGCGGAAGAGCTTCGCCCCCGTGGCCGGGATCTGCGTCTTTTGGTTATTGTCGTGCGTGCCCTCGCCAACGAGGAAGGGCTGACAGGGCTAGCACAGGGTCTGACCCTGATCGCCAGGACCTTCGACCAATATTGGGACACGATGCATCCGACGTTGCGGGCAAACGCGGCGCCGCGCGAGGCCGCCTTGCGCCGCATCAATGCCTTGCTCGACCTGCAGAACGGCCAGGAGGGCCTGCTGGCAAACCTGAGGGAGACGATCTTCTTCTCACCGCGCCAGGTCGGACCGATCAGCGGACGCGATCTGGAAAAGAGCGCGCTTGATGAGCGCGTCATGCTGCAGGAAGCTGCTTCCGGGCTGAATGCCGCCGAGAAAGCGGCGTTGGCGAGCGCCCACAGCCAGCTTTTGAACCGCGTGCGCAGCGGTTGCACGGCCCAGACCGACCAGGCCAACGATGTGATGACATCGCTGCTCGCCGATGCCCGCGCGGCGATAGCTGCCCTTGATGAGGTCGACGTTGCCCTCAACAAGCGCATCGAAGGCAATGGCCCGGTCATCCCGGAATTGAAGCGGTTCCTGCAGCGTTTGCTGACGACGCTGGAACGGAATTCGGCCGCCAGTGTGGCGGTGAATGGAGCCTCGGAACCGCCCCCGCAGCCGGAGGAGCCGGCAGCGCCCGCCCGAAACGGTCATGGAGCCGAAACGATGGCAAATGTGACAAGCCTTGCAGGGCCGGGCGCCGGGCTGCCCGACCGGATCGCCTCGCGCGACGATGTCGTCAAATGCCTCGACCTGGTCGTCGCCTTTTATGACCGCACGGAGCCGTCGAGCCCGATACCGCATCTTGCCCGCCGCGTGCGTCGGATGGTGCACATGGATTTTGTGGAACTCATGGAAGATCTCGCCCCGTCCGGGCTGAAGGAATTCCGGCTGCTTGCCGGCGTCCCCGATCCCAAGAAGCCAGCCCAGAAGGATGAAAGGTAAAAAGCATGCCTGCAGAGAGCAAAGCTAAGGTCATCGAAAGAAACCGCGCCCCGCGCGTGCAGATCGCCTATGACGTTGAGACCTACGGCAGCCCGACGACGATCGAACTGCCGTTCGTCATGGCTGTGATGGCCGATCTTTCTGGCGCCTCACAGACCAAGGAGGCATCAAAGTCGGTGCTGGACCGCAACTTCGTCGAGACCGACGCCAACCGCTTCCCCAAGTTCATGGAAGCCATGGGACCCCGCGTAAAAGCGCGAGTCAAGAACACATTGCCGCAAGCCGAGGGTGCCGAACGGGACGAAGAGCTGGCGGTCGATCTTACTTTCTCGAAGATGGGCGATTTCGCTCCGGACAAGGTTGCCGAGCAGGTGCCGCAATTGGCCGAGATCCTCAAGATGCGCCGTCAACTCGAGGAGTTGCTCGGCTTCATGGATGGTCGCGTCGACGCCGAAAAGCGCATTGCGCAGCTTCTGAACAATGAGCCGCTGCTGAGCAAGATCGCCAGCCAGGCAATGTCCGACGACGACAAGGCGGAGGAATAAGTCATGGCTGAACAGCAAAAGACCGCAGCCGCTGCCGCTGAGGCGGAAGCAATAGACCTCGGCGAATTCAGCGGGCTCCTGGAAAAGGATTTCAAGGTCAAGAAGGACGACAGCGAAAAGCTGCAGCAGCTTGTGCGCAATCTGGCGCTCGCCGCACAATCACGCTCCGAGACGACCACGATCTCGTCCAACGCGATCAAGTCGATCAAGTCGCTGATAGCAGGCATCGACAAGATGCTGACGGCGCAGGTCAACGAGATCCTGCACACGCCGGAAGTGCGGGAGATGGAAGGCACATGGCGCGGCCTCTGGTATCTCGTCAACAACACCGAGACGGATACCAAGCTGAAGATCCGGGTGATGAACATCTCCAAGGAACAGCTGGCCGACACGCTCGAAGACTATGAAGGCCAGATGTGGGACCAGAGCCCGATCTTCAAGAAAGTCTACACGGACGAGTATTCGATGCTGGGCGGCGAACCGGTCGGCTGCATCATCGGCGCCTACGAATTCTCGAACCATCCGCGTGATGTCGGGCTGCTGCGCAACATTTCGGGTGTCTGTGCTTCGGCGCACACGCCTTTCATCGCTGCCGCTTCGCCGAGGCTGTTCCGGATGGACAGCTGGCAGGAACTGCCGAACCCGCAGGACCTGCAGATGATCGTGTCGAACCCGGCCTATGCCTCCTGGCAGTCGCTCCGCGAAAGCGAGGACGCCCGCTACATCGGCCTCACCATGCCGCGTGTGCTGGCGCGGCTGCCTTACGGCACTGATACCGTTCCGGTGAAGGGCTTCACCTTCGAGGAGGAGGTACAGGGCGACCACAACAAATATGTCTGGATGAACGCCGCATTCCCGATGGGCGTGAACATCAACCGGAGCCACAAGCTTTATGGTTGGGGCACCCAGATCCGCGGCGTCGAGAATGGCGGCACGGTGCTCAACCTGCCGGTGCACGCCTTCCCGACCGACGACGGATCGATCGCGATGAAATGCCCGACGGAAGTGGCGATCGACGACCGGCGCGAGGCGGAACTGGCCAAGCTCGGCCTGATGCCGATCCTGCACCGCAAGAATACCGATCTCGCTGCCTTCATCGGCGCCCATTCGCTGCAGGACGACGAGACCCGCGCCGGTCGCCTTGTCGATCCCGACGCCCAGGCCAATGAGCGGCTCTCCGCCAACCTGCCGTACCTCTTCCCCGTGTCACGCTTCGCGCATTA
This sequence comes from Mesorhizobium loti, assembly GCF_002858745.1. Taxonomy (GTDB): domain Bacteria; phylum Pseudomonadota; class Alphaproteobacteria; order Rhizobiales; family Rhizobiaceae; genus Mesorhizobium; species Mesorhizobium loti_F. Next base: position 237,926 of record NZ_PJRO01000008.1, read on the forward strand.
CTTGAAGGCGATCGCACGCGACAAGATCGGCTCGTTCAAGGAACGCTCCGACATGCAGATCTGGTTGACCGAATGGATCAACCGGTACGTGCTGGCCAATCCAGCCTTTGCCGACGACAAGGCGCGCGCCAAGCGCCCGCTTGCCGCCGCCGAGGTCCAGGTCGACAGCGTCGAAGGCCGGCCCGGTTACTACAACGCCCGTTTCTATCTGCGTCCGCACTACCAGTTGGAAGGCATCAACGCCTCGCTCCGGCTGGTGTCGGAGCTGCCCTCGGTGAAGGGCTGAAAGAACAGCGAAGTCATCTTGTTTCGTTTCAAAGCGGTGGAGAAAGACAATGCCGACTACAGCAAGAACCGATGCGCCTTCGATGAAGATCGACGGCTTTTTGAAAGTTCCGGACATCAAAGGCCCGAGCCAGCGCGACGGCCATGAAGACGAAATCGAAGTGCATGGCGTCGATTACAAAATGATCGCGCCCTACGATCCCAATTCGCTCTCGCGCCGCGGCCGTGTCGCGCTCGGCATGATCAAGTTCACCAAGCATTACGACAAGGCATCGCCTTACCTGAAGAAGGCGCTGTTTGAGAACAAGGCCCTTGACGAGGTGGTGTTTTCGGCACGCCGGACCATTGACGGCGAGACCAGCGACTATCTGGTCGTGACGCTTACAGACGCCTCGGTCATGGAATACGACATGCGGCAAGCTGACGACGAGGCGGACTTGATCGAGGAAGAAGTCAGCTTCGCTTACAAGAAGATCAAGTTCGTCTACGACAAGGACGACGAGATCGAAATGGACGTCTATGTCGGCAAGTGAGGCCAGGCGGCCCGGCGCGAAGGCGCAGCCAGCCGGCAGCTCCCGGGCAAGGCGCGAGACGGTGCAGCCCTCTCTCTGGGACCGCCTCATCAACGACTTGCCCGGCCTGACGTCGGAAATCGACGGGCTGCGACATCTTCTGGAAGAAGAACTGGGCGCCGAGCGCGTTGAAGGTCTTCTTGCCGGCAGCAGGCGCGCTATCGATGCCGATGCGGAATTGACGTCCGAACAGAAGCGGCGCCTGCACCGTCTGGTCTTCCAGACCGAACATCGGGCGGAGATCGAAAGCCGCGGCGTCGTGGTGTCGGCACGCGTGCTCAGAGAAGCCGTCCGGCGCGACATCGAGGCCCTGTTCAATACCGAGCGTTTCGAGTCCGCACCGATGCTTTCCGACGCCGAGCAGGAACAGTCATTGGACGACCTGCCGTCGCTTGCCGACTTTCCAGAGGTACGCCGCAGCGTGGTCAATTATGGCGTACCATCCTTCTCCGGCCGTTCCTCGCGGGATTTCGATCGCGATATGCTGGCGCGCGAAATCCGCATGGTTCTGGCCACCTTCGAGCCGCGCCTGAAGGAGAGCGCCACGACCGTCAACGTCACACTCGGCGACAAAAGCGTCGGGCTGAAGATCGAGATCGACGCCGTGCTGATCATGACGCCGACGCCGGAACGCATGCGGCTGCGTACCACGATCAATCTCGACAACGGCCTGGCGCGAACCGAATTCCAGGAGACCTGAGATGGATCGGGTTTTCGTGGAATATTACGAAGAGGAACTGACCCATATCCGGGCGCTGGCCGCGGAATTCGCAGACATGCATCCGGCAGTTGCCCGCAATCTTTCCCTCGACACCGTCCCCTGCCCCGACCCCTATGTGGAACGACTGCTCGACGGTGTCGCCTTTCTCGCCGCGCGCACCCGGCTGAAGGTGGACGCCGAGCGCTCACGCTTCTCGCGCGCCGTGCTCGATGTGCTTTATCCGGACCTGGTGACGCCGGCGCCGGCAACGGCGATGGCCGTGCTCAAACCCGGCCAGCAGGTGCAATCAATGATCACCGGCTACACCGTCCCGCGCGGCACGCGGCTGGTCTCCGGCCTGCATCCAGGGCTTTCAACGCGCTGCACCTTCACCACCGCGCAAGAGGTCAACCTTTGGCCGATAGCGATTGCCTCGGTCGGCTATTTCCAGGACCGCAGCGCACTCGCCGCGGCTGGCATCACGCCGACCGGCGGCGCGCGCGGCGAGGCTGCATTCCGTATCACCCTCGCCCGAACAGGGAAGGGAAAGCTCAGCGAACTGTCGCTCGACCATCTCGACCTCTATTTCGCCGGGCGCACCAAGGCGCCGCTGCTCTTCGACGCGATCTTCGGCGCCTGTTCGGCTGTGGGCGCACGGGCGGAAGGCAAGACCAATCCGCTTTCCGTTTTGCCCGAACCCGAAATGATCGGCATACGCGATGACGAAGCGCTGATGCCGCGCACCCGCCCGACCTTCGAGGGGTACCGGCTGCTGCGCGAGTATTTCATGATCCCCGAGCGTTTCCACTATGCGCGGGTCTCCGGCCTGCAGCCGGTAGTGCGCAAGTGCGAGGCAGGAATGGAGATCATCTTCCAGTTCCGGCGCCAGGTCCCCGAACTTGCCGACGTGACAGCCGCCGACCTCGAGCTTTTTGTTACACCGGTCATCAATCTCTTCGAACGCGAATGCAACGTCATCGAGATCGATCCGCGTAGGACGCGTCAGGTGCTGCATGCCGACCGCACCCGAGCACGAGATTTCGAGATTTTCCGGGTTACCCGGGTTGAAGATGCCGACGCCGAAGGCAGCGAGGCCGAAATTCCGGAGTTGTTCAGCCTGGGACAGAACCGAGGCAGCGGCTGGGTTTATTCGGTAGAACGGCGCCCGCGCCGTGCAACGGAGGACGAGCGGCGAGACGGCCTGACCCGCACGTCCTACACGGGCGACGATGTCTTCCTCGCCGTCTCGCGTCCCGCCGGAAGCCCTGCCAACCGGCTGCTCAAGCGCCTCGACGTCACAGCGCTATGCACCAACCGCGACCTGCCGATACTGGACGATACGCCAAAACTGACATTAGAGACGGCCGACCCCGTCGAAGCGGTGAGGCTGCTCGGTGCGCTGCGCTCGCCGCAGCCGGCTATCCCTGCGTCGCTGCCGGCGGGTGCCGAAGGCGAATCCCGCGCCGACAACCTTGCCTGGCGACTGGTCGCGCAGCTGTCGCTCAACTTCCTGAGCCTCGCCAAGGAAGGCCGCGGCGTCGATCCGCTGCATGCGCTGCTCGACCTCTATGCCGATCGCGGCGATCCGAGCCTTGCCCGCAACGTGCATTCGATCGTGCGCATCGACTCGCGCCCGGTGATCGAGAGGCTCCAGATCGACGGCCCCATGTGTTTCGGACGCGGCACCGAGGTGACGCTGCATGTCGACCAATCAGTGCTGGCGGGCCAAAGCACGCTGCTGCTTTCGGCTTTGCTTTCCCGGCTGTTTGCTCGCCATGCCGGCATAAACGGCTTTGTGCGGACGCGCACCCGGTTGCTGCAGAAACAGGAGGATGTGCCATGGCCGATGACGCCCGGCAATCGCTACCTGATCTAGCGAAGCCTGCTTTGGTCGAAATGGAGCCGCTGTCGGAGAACTTCGACTTCTTTGAGTTGTTGCGTCGCCTTGAACAGCGACAGGAACTATTCGGCCATTCCGGCCAGGCGCACCGCGAGCCAGCTAGGCTTGGCCAGCATATACGCCTGAGCTTCTCTGCCAGAGAGGTGGTCAAGTTCCAGGAGGCCAACGACAAGGCACCGGCACGGGTGACCGTCGCCAATCTGGGCCTGTTTGGGCCGGAAGGACCGATGCCGCTGCATTTGACGCGCTGGGTGCTTGATCGGCTGTCACAGCGCTGGTTCAGCGGCGCCAATGCGGAGCAAACCAGCGACACGACCTTCGTCGACTTCGTCAATGTCCTGCAACACCGCCTGATGGCGCTTTACTATCGGGCCTGGGCGGACGCGAATCCGGCGGTGCAGGCTGAACGTCCGGTTGGTGGACGCGTTCGCGCCATGCTTGAGGCGATGGCGGGGATCGGCCTTCCCGGAACCCAGGACCCCGAACTCGACACGGTGCGCCTGCGCCAGGCTGGATCGCTCGCCAACCAGGTCGACGGCGCGGAACGGCTGACACTGTTCCTCGCCACGGCCTTCAAGGTACCGGTCCAGATCAAGGAGTTCGTCGCTGCATGGATTGCCATGCCGACGACGCTGCAAACCCGCCTCGGCAACGCCTATGCCACACTCGGGCGAGAGGCAACGATCGGCCCTCGTGTCTTCAGCCGCCAGAGCCGGATCGAACTGCGCGTCGGCCCGCTCGGGCTCGAGGACTTCAAGGCGTTCCTGCCTGGCGAGCAGCGGCTTGCCCTCTTCAAGAAGGCAGTGCGCGACATGATCGGCGAGGCGCTCGACGTCGACTTGCGCATTGTGCTGGCATGCGAAGCCGTGCCGCCGCCGCGCGTCGGCACTGTCCAGCTTGGCCGAACTGCCTGGCTTGCACGTCCCGCTGCAAAGGGGGATGCCGATGATCTCAGGCTGCGCACGATCGTCGGCTGGCGGCCGGAAATGGCGGAGGTGGCGGCATGAGCCTGTTGCTGACGCTCGAACAGGGCCCACGCTCCCAGGCGGTGAGGCAGGCCCGGCTGGACGAAGGTGAACTGGTGATCGGCCGCAGTGCTGATGCCAGCTGGCAGATCGACGATCCGGACATGTTCGTCTCGCGGGCTCACTGCAAGATCAGCGGTGGCCGCGATGGCTATTTCGTCACCGACACGTCGAGCAGCGGGCTGTTCATCGACGATTCCGACAGCCCATTGGGTACCGGCAGGTCTGCGCGCCTTGAAAGCGGCATGCGACTGAGAATGGGTGACTACGTTCTGCATGTCGAGGTCCAGCCAAATGCGAGCCAGACATCGGTTGGGCAGTTGCAGGCGAGCCAATCTGCGCCCGCATGGTCATCACCACAATCGCGAACGCCAGCCAGCATCGGCGGAGATGACTTCTTCTCGGCCAAGGTCGAGGAAGAGCCGCGCCGGCCGCGACCGGCAGAACTGCCAAATCCGTTCGAGCAGCCGGTGCCCGGTGCCTACGAGCGCGCTTCGAACAGGCGAAGTTCACCCGCCTTCGACGATCCCTTCAGCCTGGACCCGGTAGCGACGCCAGCGTCGAACGACGCCACGACACCGAGCCAGCCCTCGCACAACGATGCGGAAAGCCCTACGCCAAACCCGGCTGGCTTCGATGGCGATTTCGGCTTCGGGCCAGCCGCGGCATCCGCTTCCTCCGACCGGCCCGGTCGCCACGAGCAGTTGGCCGAAGAGCCGCAGGCAATTCATCCCTGGGATATCCCCGTGCAAACGGCAGAGCCTCCCCCAGCTCAACGCCCTGCAGCCGCTCTCAAGCCATCTCGTTTCGCACAGCCAGTGCCCAGCGACATGGCGCTTCGTGCCGCATTTCTGCGTGGCATGGGTGTCGAGGAAGCCGATTTCCCCGGGCGCGACCCGATTGCCGAAATGGAAAAGTTCGGGCGCGAATACCGGCTGATGCTGGACGGCATGATGCAACTTCTGCGCAAGCGCGCCGAGGAAAAAGGGAGCGCGCGCGTCGCCCAGACGATGGTTGGTGCCTCAGAGGTCAACCCGCTCAAATTCCTGCCGACGGTCGAAGACGTCATCGTCACCATCCTCTCTGAGCGCAGCCCCGGTTTTCTCTCCGGCGAAGCGGCGATCAGCGACGCGGTGAAGGACCTCGCGCAGCATCACGTACGTGCCTGGCGCGGCGTGCAGGCAGCCCTGCGGCGCATGATCGACCGCTTCGATCCCACCACGATCGAGGAAGAGCTGAAGGCCAATTCCGCGATCAGCAACCTGCTGTCCGGCGGGCGTAGCGCCAAGCTGTGGGAGCTCTACCAGAAACGCCATCGCGATATCGCCCAAAGCGCGGAATCGACCTTCCTGGGTGAGATCGGCGCAGACTTCAGAGATGCATATGAGGAGGAGTAGGACATGATCGATCGACGCGAATTCATGGTTGCTCTCGGCGCAACGGGGCTGCTTGCGGCATGCCAGAGCGGCCCGCCCAAGCCATCGGCCATCTCGGTCAATGTGAGCGGCGGCGCCGGCATGAACCCAGGGCCAGGCGGCGGCGACCGGCCGGTGACCGTGCTGGTGATGCGCCTGCGCAGCACCGGAAAGTTCAACTCGGCCGATTATTTCGCGCTGCAGGGCGATGCCGGCTCGGCACTGGGAGCCGACCTCATTGGTTCCGATACGATCTCGGTTGGTCCGGGCAAGACTGCGGTGAAAACCATCACCGTCGAACCGGACGCGGCGGCGCTGGGCTTCGTCGCCCTCATCCGCGAACCCGGCGGACGCAGCTGGCGCACCACCAAGTCGGTGTCGCCCGGATCGACATTCACCGTCAACGTCAAGCTCGGCAGCGGCGGCATTTCTGCTTAGGCAGCCAGGCGAATGGTGGTTCCGTGCGGAGAGTAGCAGCATGAGCGATGCGAACAGGGTGCTTTGGTCCGAGGGCCTGTTTCTCAGGACCCAGCACTTTCAGCAGCAGGACCGGTTCTTCGAGGGGATGGTGCGCGGCGCATTGCAGGCCGGCCAACTCCATACGTTCGGATTCCAGACGCTGATGCTCGACCAGTCGCTGCTCGATGCCGGTCAGGTCTCGATCGTGTCGGCGCGGGGCATCTTTCCCGACGGCACGCCCTTTGCCATCCCGGAGACGATGGATGCACCAAAACCACTGCCAGTAACGGCCGACACCGGCGCCGGGCCGGTGCTGGTTGCCCTGCCGCTCGAGCCGCCTGGTGGCGTCGGTTTCGATCCTGCCCATACGACATCGACAGGTGCTCGCTATCACGGCCGGATCGTATCGGTGCGCGACGCCGTGCAGGGCGGTGCCGATCCGGAAGAGATCGAGATCGCCCGGCCGCAGGCAGTGCTGCTCGCGCCAGGCAAATCGGTGGGCGGCTACACGGCGTTGCCGATCGCCGACATCCGGGGGATCCACGCCGACGGCGGCGTCTCGCTCGACGAGACGTTCCTGCCACCGACACTGATCACCGGTGCTGTCGCGTGGTACCGGCAACTGCTGCAGGAAGTAGTCACCGGCCTCGACCAGATCGCCGAGGCGCATGGCAAGATGGTCATGGGCGGCCCCGGCCGCAGTGTCGAGGATCTCTTGATGCTCCACCTTGCCAATGCCGCTCGCCCACGGCTCGCGCATATGCTGGCGCAGGACGTGTTCCACCCGGCCGAGCTTTATCTCGAGCTCGCCGGCCTCGCCGGCGAAATGGCGACCTATGGCTCGAGTTCGCGCCGGCTCAGCGAATTGCCGACCTACGACCACATGGCGCCCGGCTCCGCTTACATGGCGCTGGCAGACACCTTGCGCTCGCTGATCCTGAGCCTGCGCTTCATCGAACCGAAATCGCGCGCGCTGTCGGTCATGCGGCACTCGACCAATGTCTGGAAGGTGCGCATCGACAATCCGAAGCTTCTCATTGCCAGCCGCATCGTCATTCGCGTCGGCTCGGAGCTTTCTGAAGACGCGCTGCGCAAGATCTTCGTCAACCAGGCGACTGTCGGCGCCGCCGACCAATTCGAAGGTCTGTGGAAGTCTCGCCTGCCCGGCATTCCATTGAAACCGCTTCATTCGCAGCCGCGCGAGATTCCCTATGACGGCGACCGGCTATGCCTGGAGCTGGACCAGAAGAGCGAATACTGGGCCTCGCTGCTCGATGCCCCCGGCTTCGTCATTGGTGTTTCCGGTGTCCTGCCGAGCGAGCCGCAAGTCGACTGCTATTCGGTGAACAGGTGATGCCATGAGCCGGGATGATCCTTTCGGACTGTCGGAGGATCGCGAACGCACCCGTATCAAATTGACGGGTGCGACGCCTCGGCCGATGGCGCCTCTGGCGTCAGGAGTATCGGTAAAGCGGGCACGTGCCCATCCCAACACGTTGATCAACACCTTCGCACCGCTGCTTGAATTCGCGCCGGAGCTTGAAAGCGCGCTGGCGCCAGAGAACCCCGAAGTGATGCGCACGCGTCTGCTCGACGAGCTGGTACGGGCGCGCGATGCGGCGGTGGCGGCAGGCTCCTCGCTGGAGCGTGCCGACCAGGCCGCCTGGTCAGTGGCGGCCTTGCTTGATGACCTCGCACTCAACACGCCCTGGGGCGGCACCAGCGCGTGGCCACGCCAGCCGCTGGTGGTCATGCTGCGCGGCGACGTCGATGCCGGCACCCAGTTCTTCTCGCGCCTCGACGAACTCGAGCGGCACCCCAACCGCGACCGTGACATGCTGGAGCTGCAATATTACTGCCTGGCACTTGGCTTCCGCGGCAAGTATCGCGTGCCTGGTCGCGCTGGCGACCGCTCGCTCAATGCGGTTCGCGTGGCGGCGGCACGCTTCCTGCGCAACGCCGACGCCGAAGACGCGGCGCTGTCGCCAAACTGGAAGGGCGTGCTCGCTTCCGACGAGCCGCAGCGCTTCATCGTTCCGATCTGGGTGATGGTGGTGGCGGCAGCGGTCATTGCCGCCGCTACATATATCGGCCTTTCCATGGCGCTGAGCAGCCAGGCGGTCGAACTTTCGGCCCTGGTTCGCGCATTGCCGCCGCCCTCGCGCGGCGATGTCACTCGCCCCGCTCCGAAAGTCGGCGTGCCCGAACCGCCAGAGCCGGTCGATTTCGCCTTGCTGCCGGAATTCAAGGCCGAGGCGCCAGATACCCTCAAGGGAGCGTTGAGCGGCACGGAGAGCGTGTCGCTGGCCAAGCTGGTCATCCAGTCTACCAACCCTGAGCTGTTCCAGTCTTCCCGGCCAACGCTTACACAAGGTTACGAACCCCTGGTGGCATCGATCGCCAAGGTGATCCTGGCCAACCAGGAGCTGATCGGAAGCATCACCGTCGTCGGTCACACCGACAATGTGCGCCTGCAAAAATCCAACCCGCTTTCCTCGAACCAACGGCTGTCGGAAGCGCGCGCCAGGACCATAGCCAACCTCCTGGTACAGGCCGGCGTTCCACAGGAGCGCGTCCATTCGGAAGGCCGCGCCGAGTCTGATCCGGTGGCTGATAATTCAACGCGCGAGGGCCGCGCACTCAACCGGCGTGTGGAAGTTCTGGTCGAGAAGAGGCTCTGATGTTCATCCTGCGCTTCCTCTGGGCCGTTCTGACCTCGCGCATCCTCTGGACGCTGATTGGCATCGGGCTGCTTTCGCTGCTTATCTGGGTGTTTGGCCCGATCATCCAGGTCGGCCCCTACGCGCCATTCGATTCCGACAATGTGCGCATCGCCATCATCGCGGGGCTGATTATCCTGTGGCTGATCTGGCTGATCATCGCCCAGCGCCGCGCGATCCGCGCCAACCGCATGTTTGTCGCCGAGATTGCTGCGCCCGTGGAGGCTAAACAGCTTACCCCCGGCGAAGAGAGTGTCGCCGCCGTCGGCGCCAAATTCGGCGAGGTGATGGCGGAGTTGAAGCGTCGCAAGCTTGGCGGTCGCAAATTCCTGCGCGAGATGCCGTGGTATGTCATCGTCGGGCCGCCGGCCACTGGCAAGACGACGGCGCTGCGCCAATCGGGCCTCAATTTTCCGATCGACCTTACCGACGACCTGCAGGGCGTCGGTGGCACGCGCAACTGCGACTGGTTCTTTTCGGAGAACGCAGTCCTGATCGACACGGCCGGCCGCTACGTCCAGCAGGAAAGCCAGCCGGATGTCGATGCGACCGAATGGCTGGGCTTCCTCGATCTGCTCAAGAAGCATCGAGGCCGGAGGGCGCTGAACGGCGTGATCGTCGCTCTGTCGATCGACGCGCTCTCGGAAGGCGACGAAGCCATCAAGGCGCATGGCCGCAAGATCCGTCGCAGGCTGGCGGAGCTGAACGACCGGCTCGAAATCCGCCTGCCAGTATACCTGATGCTGACCAAGGCCGACCTGATCAAGGGGTTCGAGGCATTCTTCGGTGGCCTGTCGACGTCGGCGCGCGAGCAGGTATGGGGAACGACCTTTCCGCTCGATGCACGCATCGACGCCAAGACCATCGAAAAAGAACTCGCCACGCTTGCCACAGAACTGGAGCGGCGGCTGGTGCCGCGCCTGGAAGACGAGGACAAGCTTGGCTCGCGCGCCGAGATCTTCCGTTTCCCGGCCCAGCTTGCGAGCCTTTCCGAGCCGATCCAGGTGCTGATCGAGGCAATGTTCGGCGAGAGCCGCTATGAAGAGGCAGCCTGGCTGCGTGGCCTCTACCTGACGTCGGCAACCCAGGAAGGCGCGCCCATCGACCGACTGACCGCGGCACTTTCCTCCTCCTTCGGGCTGCCGCCGCGCCGTGCGATGCTTGCGCAGCGTGTCGACAAGCGCAGCTTCTTCCTGCGGAACCTTTTGACTGAAGTCATCTTCAAGGAAGCTGGCTTGGGCACTTTCGATCCGCTCGCACAGCGCCGCCGCGCCTGGATCTGGCGCGGGGCGGCTGCCGCCTGCGTGCTTGCCGCCCTGCTCGCCATCGGGTTGTTCACCTGGTCCTATCTCGACAATCGCAATGCCATCACCGCCCAGGCCGGCCAATTCGAGGCGCTGCAGGCGCCGCTCACGGAAGTCGCAGCCACACCGGCCTCGGTGGAGCAGCCGACGATGGATGGAGCGCTGGCCGCGATGGGCGCGGTGGCGACGGCCCGCACCATGCCGCCTGATGCCATCCACAACCTTGTCGGGCCGACCGCTTCGGCCGAACTCCTGCGCGCGCAGACGGACACTTACGACCACACGCTGCGCAACGTGCTGGAGCCGCGTATGGTGGCGCTGCTGGAGGCCACAATGTGGCGGCAGATCCGTGATCCTGATTTCATGCTCGGCGCACTCAAGACCTATCGCATGGTGACGGGCCTGTCGCAGATGGACCCCGACTTCGTGCAGAGCTGGTGGGTGAACAGTCTGCCGGAATTTGCGCCCGCACCACCCTTCCCCACCGCCGACTCCGAGGAGCATCAGCTCGCCGCGATCCGGAGGCTGACGGTCGATGACAGCTACATTGCCCCGGACAACGAGTTGCTCGCCGAGGCACTGAAGACGGTGTGCACGATTTCGCTGCCGGAGCGCGCTTACAGGCAGTTGTTGGCCGACCCTGAAGTGGCCGCCGTCAAGGAATGGGTCCCGGCCAACTTTGCAGGCCCCAACGGCGCAAAGGTGTTCGCGCGCCGCTCCGACAAGACGCTGCGTGTCGGCGTTCCCGGCGCCTATACCTATGCCGGTTTCCACGATGCCATCCTCGATCGGGTCGAGGATGTGGCAGTGCAGGCGGCGCTCGACCGTGCGGTCTTCGCCGGCGGCTGCTCGGAAAACTCGGAGACCTCGGTCTCGGCTTTGTCGGAAGACATACTCAAGCTCTACTACGACGACTACATCTCGCAGTGGGACAGCTTCCTGCGCGATATGCGGCTGGCGCCGCTGAGAGACCTCAATGTCGCCAGCGAAAACCTCAAGGACCTTTCGAGCGCCGATTCTGCGCTGAAGCGCCTGCTCACGGCGACGGTCCAGGAAACCGACCTGACCCGCTCCGACGACGCACCGGCCGACAACAAGAACGGCGCCGCCGCAAAGACCGGCTCGAAGCTGTTGAGCAAACTTGGCAAGCTTGGCAAGGTCGTGAAGACAGGGGCCAAACTCCTGCCGCGCGCGGGCTCCGCCAACCAGGTCGACATGACCGGCAGCCTGGTGGCCGATCATTTCAAGCCGCTGAAGGGCACAATCGCCGAGGTCGACGGCCAGCCGCCGGCGCTCGACGCTGCCGTCGTGGCGCTGACGGCACTGTCCAACGTGCTGCAGACGGTGACCGCCAATCCCGACCCGCAGGACGCCATCAAGAAGCAGGGCGGCCTCGCCGAACTGACCGGAGCGGTGGCCCGACAGGCGCAGATCCTGCCCTCTCCGATCAACGACTGGCTTGGCGGAATCGCCGGCGACACCAGCAGCCTGTCGCAGAAAGCTGTCACCAACGAGCTCAACGCCATCTGGCGCGCCGACATCCTGCCCTTCTGCCAGGCGGCGCTCAACAACCGTTACCCCTTCAGCCCGGAAAGCGCGGTGGACGTCAATGTGCGCGATTTCCAGCGCCTTTTCGGCCCAACCGGCATGATCGATGCCTTCATCAACGATCACCTGATCAACTATGTCGACACCGCCAGCAAGCCATGGAAATGGCGTGCCGACTTCGGTCTCGATCCTGTAGCGCTGGCGGCGTTCGAGCAGGCCCGGCACATCCGCGACGACCTGTTTCCTGGCGGCACCGGCCCGGTGATGAATTTCACGCTGGAGCCAAAGGACCTTTCGCCCAACGTGGCTCGGGTGACGCTCAACCTCGATGGCCAGAACCTCATCTATTACAACAACGCGACCAGGCCGCAGCCAATGACGTGGCCCGGCAAGGATGGCACAGGCGTGATCTCGCTTGCCTTCCAGCCGGTCGACGGCTCGCCCGAAATCATGCTCAACGAGACTGGCAGCTGGGCGTGGCTGAGAATGCTGCGCGCCGGCAAGTTCACCGGAACCAAGCTCACCGACGTCTACAGCCTGCGGCTGGGCACGAAAGGCATGTATGCCGATTTCGAACTCAAGGCGGCCAGCGTCGAGAACCCCTATACGCTCGAGATGTTCAAGAAATTCACATGTCCACCGCAGATCTGAATGTGCCCGGCTTCTATGGCAAGATGCCCGCCACCGGCGATTTCGTGACGCGGCGGCTGCCGGGCGACTTCGTGCGCGTCTGGGACCGCTGGCTCGCTCAGCACATCGTGCCGCTGTTCGGCCTCGATGCCTGGCCGCAGGGTACATCGCTTCGGCTCCTGGCTGGCCCCGGTTCCTTCGGCGCTTCGGCCGGTGTCTTGCTGCTGAGCACCGACAGGATCGGCAGGCAGTTTCCGTTGACCGTTGTCGCGCGGCTTGCCGAAGCGCCGCTGAAGCTCGCCTATTGCGACGACTGGTTCGACGGCATCGAGAGCGCCGCCTTCGCCGCCCAGCGAGGAGAGTTGACGCCCGACGGACTTGATGCCGCGCTGACGGCCCTCCCCGTGCCGCAGGTCGAGCGAGATGGCCAGACGATCGATGATCTCGTCATGTGGACAGCGCGAACGGATATTTTCGACGTCGCTTCAGACGCGCCGCAACCGACGCTGGAACAGATCTTGGCCGCAGTTCGGGAGACCGACTGATGCGAGCTGACGTCAACGCGGTTCAGCGCACCGCAAGTTTCGGCCGCAAGGTTTTATTTGGCTTCGCAGAGGCGCGAGCGCGCCGCCGGGGTCACTCGCCGACAGGGTGCTCCAGTGCTGGAGGAGTTCGGTCAAGATGTTTCCATTGACGAACCTGACGCCGTTCGCGGCTGAGGGCCTATGGACGCGCGACGAGAGCGGACAGGAAGTCTGGCTGGTAGCGATCAAGGCGTCCTTCGAGATCGATCCCGAGGGCAAGCAGGCTCCGCTGAAGAAGCAGATACCCGTCAACATGGCGCCGGTGTTTTCCGCCGACGCCAATGAACTGCTGGATGACGACGATTTCCACATCGAAAAGAAGCACACGGATGTACTTGTCGAAGGACATGCCTATGCCGCTGGCGGCCGGCCAAACGTCGAGACCACGGCGCGGATCAAGATCGGCGAGCTGGACAAGATCATCAGGGTGACCGGGGACAGAATTTTCGTACCCGGTCCGGTTTCGGTACGCATGACGACTCCAGAGCCGTTCATTCGACTGCCGATCAGTTGGCGCCGGACCTTTGGTGGTACGGACACGGAAGCGTCCAGTCCGGATTGGGATCAACGCAATCCCGTCGGCACCGGGTTCGCGGTCAGCCCGCAACGGTTGATCGGCAGGGCGGCACCTAACTTCGAATATCAGGACGCGCCCTATCGCGATCACCGAAGTGGCCAGCCTGCGGGCTTTGGACCCGTCGCCGCGCATTGGCAACCGCGCGCCAAATACGCTGGAACCTATGGAAAGGAGTGGGAGAAGACGCGCAATCCGCTACTGCCACGCGATTTCAATCGTTTGCACTACCAGTGTGCGCCACAGGACCAGCAAACCAGCTCCCCGCTGGTGGGCTATGAGGATGTCAGACTTGGCGGCTTCACTGCCGACGGGTTCATGCAGTTTCTGTTGCCCCGCATCACCTTCGACATCACTTCGCATTTCAAGAACCAGCCCGACATCAGGCACGAAGGCGCGCCGATCCATACGCTGCGCATCCGACCGGACGACCGGCAGTTCGTCATCACCTGGCTTTCGGCTCTGCCCGTGCCTTATGACGAAGAGAAGCTGTCCACCACCACAATCCGCATTCGACGGCGCGCCGGCGTTTCCCCTGCGATCAGCCGCACCGGTGTCTGGCAGGGCCCCACGTGATGACAGGCGGGAACCCCATAGTCATCGTCGGCACTGGCGCCCGCACGCCGCTCGGATTTTCCGCCGAGGCGAGCGCCGCTGCAGTCCGGGCCGGGATATCGGCCATACAGGATCACCCCTATATGATCGATCGTGTTGGCGAGCGGATGAAGGTCACCCGGGACGCCGGCATTGATTCGGCGTTGAACGGTCCGGATCGATTGGTCGCGATCGCGACCTCTCCAGCACTCGATGCCTTGGCGCCCCTGCGCAAGACAGATCCGTCCACCCCTGTCGCGCTCATTTTGTCGACCGGCGAGCCGCGGCCGGGGCAAGACGGCGATTTCGCCGCCAGGGCTGACTCGCAACTTCGCGCCAGGCTGTCGCAGAATGTCGCCCTGGCTGGTGGAGGCTCCAACGCCGGTGGCCATGCGGGCGGGATGCTGGCCATTCATCACGGCTGTAGGCTCCTGCAGGAAGGCAAGGCCAGGTTCTGTCTGGCGGGCGGCGTCGACAGCTATCTCGAGCCGGAAACTCTGGAATGGCTCGACGAGTGCGAGCAGCTCCATTCCGATGAGAATACTTACGGGTTTTGCCCGGGCGAAGGGGCCGGCTTCTGTTTGATGACAAGGCTGCAAACCGCACGGCAACTGGGAATCCAGCCTCTGTTGGAAGTGCTTTGCACCTCCGTCGCCTTCGAGGAAAACAAAATCAAAACCAGAACAGTCTGTCTCGGGGAAGGCCTGAGCACGGCCTTTCAGCTGCTGTTCGAACAAGCGCCCGTCGATCCGGTCGACCGCATCATCTGCGACATGAACGGGGAGCGTTATCGCGGCAATGAATATGGCTTCGCGGTGCTTCGCAATCCGGGCCGTTTCAAGGATGCCGCGGATTTCGAAACGCCGGCGGATTGCTGGGGCGATCTCGGTGCGGCGTCAGGGCCTCTGTTCGTCGGCATGGTCGCCGAGGCTGAGGCCCGAAGCTATAGCAAGGGCCCGCTTTCGCTGATCTGGACAAGTTCAGAAAACGGCACGCGGGCCGCTATGCTGCTTGGTGGTCCGAGGGAACGACGCTGATGCCAACCCATATCACCGTGAACGGCCTTGGGCTCACCCACAAGAGCTCTACCGGCTTCTCGAAGGCGACGATACCGGATGTCTGCAAAACGCCCACGCCGGGCGGTCCGGTGCCGATGCCTTACCCGAATTTCGCGATGAGCAGCACGCTGGGCGACGGAACCACGACGGTTTTTGCGAAGGGCGGTCAGATGATCGCCATCAAGGGCTCGCAGTACAAGATGTCCACCGGTGATGAGCCCGGCACCGTCGGTGGTGTCAAGTCGAACACTTTCAAGCAGGCGACGGATTGGATCACGTATTCTTTCGACGTCAAAATGGATGGCAAGAATGCTTGCCGGGACACTGACAAGAAATTTCACAATAACAAGAACACAGTTGATCTGATGGGAAACGCGAACCCAGCACCAGGCGCAAATCCTCGCGAGACTTTACTCGATATCATGTGTGAATGTCATAGGAATAACCCACCGACACATCCCCAAGAATCCTGTGAGGAGATCGGAATACGCAAGCATGAATGCTGCGATGCAGCCGTAAAGAATTTGCCACAACCTTCGGGGGTTGATGGAGAGAGAGGATACGATAAGGACTATAACAGGATCACGGATAGTACCGGCGCACCAATGACGCGAGACGCTGCCAAAGCGGCAGGAGTCCTGTCTGGTTCACACTGGCCAGATGCCTGCTCGGTAGATGCCAACAACAACGTCACGCAGTTCTTCGATTTCAAGTTCGTTTGCCCTCGAGGTCATCCATACAGCATGCCGGGCAACCGCATCGGTCGCGCCTCTGGAGATCCAGCGGTCGCCTTTCTGAAATTTCGGGCTCGACGCGGCAAACGCAAATCGCAATTCACCTGTTACAAGGCCGTTGGAAAGAAACAAAATCCAAAAGTCAAAAAGGACCCTCAGGTGATCTCGAGCGGGGAGTGCAAATGATATGGTACCTATCGATAAATTGTCGATAAAGAGCGATTTGTATAACGGAGGAATTATTGCAATCCCGGCAATTAAGCTAAGCATGTATTTTCCTGGATTGATATCCAGCCACGGAAAATCAGTTTTAGAAATAATCGATAAATACCTAAGCTCTATACGTCGTGGTGCCATTACAATTAAATTCGACGATTCAGAAATCGAAGAGAATTATCCAGACGATTCAGGAGAAATCAAGAGAGTCAGCTTGGACTTTGAAGAAATTAGAGAGGAACTTCTTCCAGAGCGCCTTAGTGAGCAAGAGATGTTCAGCTTGTGGCTGTGGGGCGACTCCGACACCCAGCCGAACGGGTATGGGCTTACACTGGTCGGTTCAGATCATATGGAACAGGACTTCCCAAACTGGTTGAACTACATAAGCATCGATTGGCCGATCGATTTCGTGACCAGCAATCTGGATGATTTTCTGCCTCGCCTTGAAAGTTATGTCTCAAGTTTGAATTGCCAAAGCGCAGTCTGTGGGATTGGGTACAACGTCTCCCCGGGCCTGTCACAAGTTATCCGGGCCGACCTTGATCGACGTCTCTTACGCTACCTGGCCCTTGATCCTTGCTATGACGCCTTGAACTTCGAGTTGGGTGGGTCCCTGCCCTACCCGACGTGGCTGACATTCATCGGCGATGAGCTTCTCGATTCAAACCTTCGCCACAACCTGCGGACAAATTACAATCCGCGAGAGCTGCGCGGCGGCATGCTAATTCGCTCGTCGATGTTCCCCCCGCTGGGGGACATAAACCGCCAAGCGCCCGATATAGGAAGACTTCCTTCATTGGCCCGCACTTTGGCTCCGATCACGGTGGATCAAGACGTCTATGGGCAAGGGATGTCCGAAAAAATCGTCGAGCGCTGGATAGAGCGCTTCACAACACTCGAGGATCGTCAGTGGGATAACAGCCGATATCAGCGGACTGACTAAACTCCATCGGCAGCTTTGCCCTCCCCCATTCCTTCACCTTGTCCGCAAATGGCACTTTCGCCACTTCATCTCCGAAATACTCTCCAAATGCTTGTCCGATCTGACTGGGTTCGGTGGTGAACAAATCTGCCTCACGCGCCTCAGGGAACAGCTCCAGAAACGCCGCGCCTGCTGCAGCTGCCAGCGACGGCTTGCGCATCTGATGGATCAACCAGTGCAGCACCGTCCTGTCGCCCAACATCCCAGCGCCGCGCACAGCTAACGCCGTGGTTTCCGGCTGCTTCAGCAACCCGCCCAACCAGGCGCGAACATCTTTGTCAGAACCCGCCATGATCGCCGCGCGCAATGCTGTCAGCGACTGAGGCCCGTTGGCAGTGGCAACCTTACGCAGTTGGGGCGTGGCAAGGTCACCCGAACCAAGTTCGGTCAGCGCCCAGGCAGACCAAAAGCGTGCCTTTTCATCCTTATCCTGGAGCGCCAACACCAGTTCGTCGACCAGGTCTGCGCGCTTCAGTTTACCGACAAGCCGCAGACTGGCGGTGCGCACGCGGGCGTCCGGATCACGCGCCAGCCGCGTCAGCAATTGCCTGGGATCGACGCCATGTTCGAAGCAAGCCGAGACGCCGAGGTAGCGCTTGAAAGGTTCCGGCGCGCCTATCCAGTCACGCACCAGCGGTCCAACCATTTCCGCCGAATGCCATGCCAGCGCGCCTACCAAGCCGCGCGCATCGTCAGTCGACGTTTTGCCCAGCTCGACAACTTGAGCAATACGTTCCTTGTCTGCCTGCTCGATCGCCATCCAGCAGAAGAGAAAGAGTTCCCCTTTTTCAGGGAAGTCCTCATGGATCGCGACGATGAGCGGCCAAGCCATGGCACCTGCGATGCGCAGACCGTCGAGGTTTGCTTCCAGCCGCCTGTCAATACCAGCAATGACGCCCACGTCCGGTGGGTTTTCCATCATCAGCGTATCGCGTTGTGCCCAGAAGAACGCCGCCTGTTCCGCATGCTGCCTGACGATGACTGGCACAATGGGGGACGGCGGCGTCAGTCGTGTGTCTTTGCCCACGACCAGCATCAGTTCAAGTCGATCGATCCGCCACGAATGCGATTGGACGCACTCGCCTGGCTGGTCACATAAGTGCCGCGGATGGTGATGCGGCCGTCCTTTTCCATCAGTATAGTCGCCAGGCCGCAGCGCAGTTCGATGCGCTGCTCACCGATGATACGAACACACTCACCATCGCGCACAACCTGTGGTGTTACGGACTTCCGAACCGGCTCCACTATTCGACCGACGATCAGCGGCTTGGCGGGGTCGCCTTCCTGAAAGAGCAATGCCACTTCGGAGCCAATCATGTCGGCTGTCAGCCCGGTAAGGCTGCGCGCTGGCAAGGCTGTCTCCTCAGGATTGCCAGGAAACACCACAAGCGGCAAAGCATCATCGTTGATACCCAGAAAGATACCGATGACCACTCCTTCGATGAGTTCGCGAACGTCGTCCATCGCCATGCCCTCAATTCTCGCTGATCTTCGAGCCCTTCATCGTGATGTCGCCGGACGCCTTGAGGCTGATGGTGCCAGACCCCTTGATTGAAATGTCCTTGCCCTCGATCCCGATCGACCCATCCTTCTTCATCATGATTTTGGCCGACCCGCATTTGATCAGGATCTCGTCTCCGGCATCGATCACCAGTTTCTTTCCGACCTTGATCGAACTGTCCTCTCCAACGCTGATCGAGCTGCCCTTCGCAATACCCAGGGAATGGGCACCTCCGACCGTTGTGGAATCATCTGCGGCGATGCTGGCGCTGCGGGCCGCGCCGACACTGAATGTCTGAGCGCTGCCAATCGTGACACTCTGGTCCGCGCCGATGTTGACGGTCTGCCCGGCGCCGATGGTCCAGCTGTCCCCGGCTCCGATATCATGGCTCTGGCCGATCCCGACGCTCACCGATCGCGATGCGCCGATCGTGTTCGTTTGCGCTGCGCCCACGGTCCGCGCTTCGGCGGCACCGACCGTGTCCACACGCGCCGTGCCCACCGTCACAGTCTGAACCAACCCGACCGTCTGCGAATGGTTGGCGTCGATATTTTCTGTCGAGTTGGCGACGACGTGGATGGTCTCGTTGGCCTGCACCGTCAATGAGCGGTTTGCGCCGACTGTCTCGGTGTCGTTGCTGCCGATATTGGTGGTCTGGTCGACGCCGATCTTGACCGTCTTGTTGTTGCCGACATCCTCGTCGAGGTTGTGACCGACGGAATGCTTGGCGTCGTGGTCGATGCGGTCGGACTGGTCGTGCTGCACCGTCTTGTTGCGATCATGCTTGATCAGCAGGTGGTGGTCCTTCTGAGCCTGGAAATTGACCAGCTCGGAGCCTGCCTTGTCCTCGAACATCAGTTCGTTGTAACCACCACCGCCCTTTGACGAGTTCGATTTCCAGCCCGATTGCGTCGCGTTGCCCGGCAGGCCATACGGTGGCATCTCGGCGGCGTTGTAAACCCGGCCGGTGATGATCGGCAGGTCCGGATCCCCCTCGATGAAATCGACGATGACCTCCTGACCGATGCGCGGGATCTGGATGAAGCCCCAGCCACTGCCGGCCCAGGTCTGCGATACCCGCACGAAGCAGGAAGAGTTCTGGTCCTTCTTGCCGAGCCGGTCCCAATGGAACTGCACCTTCACCCGGGCATATTTGTCGGTGAAGATTTCTTCACCCGAGGGGCCTACCACCGTCGCCGTCTGCGGTCCGCGCATGGTCGGCCGCGGAGTGATGCGCGGCGGTCGGTAGGGAACTTTGGTGGGGGCTACGCCCAGCACGACCTTGAAGTTCTCGCTGTGGGCCTCGTTCTGCGTTCGATAGCCCGGATCGAACAGCCGATATTCGGCGCTGATCACCAGATATTCCTGGTTCTGGTCGTCACGCGGAAAGCTCTCCAGCTTGAATTTGCAGCCGGAAAGAAGACCACGTACGGTCCCCACCGCCGTGCTGCGCTGGTGCACCGCCTGAAGTTCCTCGCGGCGAATCCCTGCAATCGTGTCACCGCGCCCGACATCGAGATGCGCTCCCGGCTGGCGGTAGTTTTCGCCGGAGGCTTCCTTGTGGCTGAACGGCTGTGCGGACTTCGCCATCAAATCAGCACCGGGCTTCTCGAAATCATAGTCGGTGTGGGCATAGGCACCCGGCCGCACCGCACTGCCCGGAATCCATTCCGTGATGTATTCGACGTCGCGTCGCGAACCTTGCCCTTCGAAGTTGTAAAGCACCTTGTCGTGGCCCGGCGCGGACTTCAGCTTGCTCATCGCATCGCAGAGCACGAGCGTGTGCTTGCCCTCGTCATGTTCGAAGAAATGGAAGATGCCTTCGTGCTCGAGCAGACGCTGCACGAAATCCAGGTCGCTCTCGTCATACTGCACGCAATATTCGCGCGACGGATAGGAACCTTGCAGCCGCTTCTCGAATTTCGCTGTGCCGTATTTCGAGAATATCTTCTCGACGATCTCCACAGCCGTCATGTTCTGGAAGATACGGCAATCGGTGGTGTTGCCGAGGAACCAGAGCCACGGCCTGACAACCGCTTCGTAAAAGGCCAGCCTGTCTTCGATACGGGTAAGCCTGAACTCCGACACGAGACCGCTGAACCAACGCTTCGGGTCGGATTCACCCTCGACCGAAACGACACCGCCCAGCATCTTCAGCGGATCGATATCGTGGCTCTTCGAGACGAAGCCGACCGTATAGGCGAAACAACGACTGATCTCATCACGACCGATGAGATGAGTGAAGGTCAGCAGGTCGGCGCCTACCGGCGTCTGGACAACCGTGGCGCGTTCGTTCGGCATGGGTCGTGCCCCTCCTGGACGCGGCCGCCAGTGTGATGGATTGAAGCCCCCGTTCTGTTAATTGCATCACGTTCGGGAACTTTAGAGCCACCGCACCGAAGCCCTGTAAATCTAGCACATGTTTGATGGAGGCCAAATAACCGTGTGGCCAAACCGCGCCCGGTGCATTCATGTGAAACGCGCCTCGCCCGCTGCCCTTGCAAGCTGCTAGAATAGTCAGGAAATCAGGTTCGTCGGCGGTTCCGGATGTTCATCTCGCTACAGATCAGCAATCTCGACAGGCTACCTGCGGGCGTCGTGACGAGCTATGCTGCCCGGGATCGCAGCTTCGAGATCGGCCGCGAGAGTTGCGACTGGACATTGCCGGATCCCGACAAATTCATCTCGGGACGGCATTGTGAAGTCAGCTGCCAGGCAGGCGTGTTCTGGCTCCACGATGTGTCGCGCAACGGAACCTTCGTCAACGGCTCCAGACAACGCATGACCGCACCGCATCGGCTGGCCGACGGGGACCGCCTTTTGATCGGCCGTTATGTCGTTGCCGTTTCGATCGACGAGGAGCGCGCCGTTACCGGTCATCCGCAATCCAGAACAGGGACTACGCAACGCGAGCCATCGCCGTTGACGGGCCATTCGGTTGAACCCGACAAGCCGTTCCTCACACCGATGGAGCGACATCCCACTCCAACAGCACCGATATCGACATCCTCAGCGCTGCAGCCCGATCCCGCCGCTCTGGTTAACCGGCCGATGGAAAGGGTAGAGATCTTGCGGGATATCGCCGTGGCGGCCGGCATCGCGCCAGACCTGCTGCAATCGCGCGATCCACATGAGGTCGCTGCAGAGATCGGCGCAGTGCTGAGGATCTCAGTCGAGCAGTTGTCGCTGCTGCTCAAGGCGCGCGCCGCCGCCAAGGTGCTCGCCAAGAGCTCGCACCGTACGATGATCAGCGCCGAGGACAACAACCCGCTGAAATTCGTACCGGGCACCGATGACATGCTGGAAATCATGTTCGCCAGGCGCAGGGCCGGCTATCTCGATGCCAGACATAGCATCGAAGACGCGTTCCGCGATCTGAAGACCCACGAAATTGCAACCTACGCCGCCATGCAGGCAGCGCTTTCCAGGCTGCTCGATGATCTGTCACCCGAGGCGATTGCCAGGAAACTGCCACCGGCATCCTTCTCATCCAAGAAGAGCCAGGCCTGGGATGCCTTGGTCACCACCTGGCGCACCATGGAGGAGAAGCACGAAAACGGCATGCTGGATGTCTTTCTCGCCTATTTCGCCGAAGCTTACGCCAAGGCCGGGAAGCAGAACTAGCCAGGCAAAGCGGTGTCGGCAGCGCAATCGCGCTGTCTGTGAGAAGTCTCATAGAACAAGCCGCTTCTTTGATCATCCTGCTTTCCGATTTCAATCGGCCCCCCGTGCGACTAGAATGGCGCACGGGCGCTTGCCTGGCGGGCAACGCGGCGTGGCTTGGGGCGTGCAGCAATGTCATGTTTCGGCGGAAACAGCCTTTCGATCCGACCTGCCGCCAAGTCCCGGCCTGAAAAAGCTGGGCTCCTACACGCCCGCGGCACTTCGATCGTGGATCTCCGATGAGCTCGACGGATGATCCCCCGGAACCTCCGGGCAGAACCGTGATCCGCGCGCCGCGGCCGAGGCAACAGCCGTCTGCGGCTCTCGAAACCTCCGGCACGCAAGGCGTTGCTGGCACTCCATCACCCGCCAGGGAATCGACGGTTTTCGACCCCGGCGGCCGGCAGATGCCGCCTGGCTGGTCGTCTGGCACCATGGTTTTTCAAAGTTCCGGCCCGAGTGTCGCCGCCAACCCGGCGCCGGCATTGCAACAGGACACTCTGCTCAGCGCTGCCGGCGGCGTGAAATACGCCGCTGTAAACCCGATCGTTGCTGCCGCGGCTCCCCTGTTGATGCTGCTCAGCCAGTTGCGGCTGATGCCGGTGGAGCGGGAAGCGGCATCGTTAGCGGAGTACATCGCGGACACAGTCGAGACATTCGATCGCAGCATGGCGCAAGCCGGCATTGGCGAAGAAGACGCGCGGATCGCGAAATTTGCCCTTTGCGAAACCACCGACGATCTTGTCGGCAACCTGCCCTGGCCGAAGGAAGGCGGCTGGGGCGAACACAGCCTGGTGGCGCGGGTCTTCAACACCCAATCCACTGGCGCCGGCTTCTACGAAGCACTGAACAAAATCCTTTCCAAACCGGAAACGCATTACGACCTGCTCGAACTGATGCACGCTTGCCTTTCGCTTGGGTTCGAGGGCCAGTATCGAGGGCTGGCGAACAAACGAGAAACCCTCGAACGCGTTCGGCGCGATGTCTATGACACGCTTCGCTATTTCAAGGCGCGCGGAACAGATGACATCTCCCCCAGGTGGCAAGGCATGGCTGCGATGATGTCGAAGCCAGGGGCGCGGCTGCCGCTCTGGGCGATTGGGGCCGCCGCGGCGGCGCTGGTGACAGTAGTGTTCTTCGGGCTACGGGTTCTGATCACCGATGCAGGCGACGCGACCGCGGGCGAGCTGCTGGCTCTCGCCCCCTCGGCTCCAGTCACGATCGAGCGCGCCGGTGTTTCAGCACTCGCCGAAACGGCACAAGCCAGCCCACCATCCGCCCTCCCCGCCACCACCCAGATCGACCGCATCCGCGCAGCGCTTGCCAAGGAAGTCACCAGCGGCGGACTGAGCGTCAGCGCGAAGGGCGATTTCATCGTCGTGGAGGTCAACAACCAGCTTTTGTTCGCATCCGGTCTGGCAGAGCTGAAGGCGCAATTCCAACCTGTCGCTGCGGAGATTGCCAAGGCGCTCGATGCCGAACCCGGGCCGATCAAGATCGTCGGCCACACCGATAATCTTAGGCCGAAGAAGTCGAGCACATTCAAATCGAATTTCGACCTTTCGGTCGCCCGCGCGAAAGCGGTCCAGTCGACGATCGCCAAGCTGCTGAAGGACCCTTCACGGCTGAGCGTCGATGGCAAGGGCGGGGACGAACCGATCGCTGACAATGCGACGGCAGACGGCCGCGCCAAGAACCGCCGCGTCGATGTGATGATCCAGAAGGAGGAGACGTTGTGAGCAGGCGCGCCCGGGAACGGAACTGATGCGTTGGATGCCGCGGATATTCAGCATGCTCGCGCTCGCCGGCGTCTCGGCCGCCATGTGGTATGCCGGACCGCTGGTTCGCTTCGCCGACAGCCGTCCGCTCGGCTCAGTGTGGCTGCGGGCAACGATCATCGGAATAACGGTTGCAGTGCTCGCGCTGTTCTACGGCATCCGCTTCTGGCGCAGGCGCAAGGCCCAAAAAGCGCTCGAAACAGCCATCGTGCGCGGCGACGAGCGCAACGACGATGCACAAGTGCTCGAAACACGCATGAGCGAAGCCATCGCGACGCTGAAGCGGACGAACGGCAGGCGCAATTTTCTCTACGATATCCCCTGGTACATCGTCATCGGCCCTCCCGGTGCGGGCAAGACGACGGCACTGGTCAAATCCGGGCTGAAATTTCCACTGGCAGGCTCCGGCGATGCCCAGCCTTTGGCTGGTGTCGGTGGCACGCGATCCTGCGACTGGTGGTTCACCGACGAAGCAGTCCTGATAGACACGGCCGGGCGCTACACGACGTTTGAGTCGAACGCGGAACGCGACAAGGCGAGTTGGCTCGCCTTCCTTGGATTGTTGAAGAAACACCGCACCAGACAACCGATCAACGGCGTGATCCTCGCTATCAGCCTCGCCGACCTGATCAGCTTCGACGACCAGAAACTCGACGTGCATGTCACCGAAATAAGGAGCCGCCTGCGCGAACTTTACGAGACACTGAAGATCCAGTTCCCGGTCTATCTGCTGTTCACCAAGGCTGATCTGGTCTCGGGTTTCATGGAGTATTTCGGCGACTTCGACGAGACGCGCAGGCGCAAGGTGTGGGGCGCGACATTCCAGACCGCCGACCGCACCAGGAACATGGTCGGTGAGGCACCTGTCGAATTCGACGGGCTGGTAAAGCGTCTGGCCGAAGAGGTTGTCGACCGACTGCAGGAAGAGACCGATCCGGTTGCGCGGATCGCCATATTCGGCTTCCCGGCTCAATTCGGCGCGCTCAGGAACCGGATAACGCATTTCATCGACAGCCTGTTCGATGTCTCCCGATCGCAGGTTAATGTCAGCCTGCGGGGGCTCTATTTCTCGTCTGGCACTCAGGAAGGAACGCCGTTCGATCAAGTGCTGGGCGCGATCGGGCGCAGTTTCGGCGGTACCTCGCAGGCACACCTTTCAGGCACCGGAAAGAGTTTCTTCCTCCACGATCTGCTGGCCAATGTGATCTTCCCGGAGTCGGGCTGGGTCTCCTTCGACAAGGTCGCCGAACGGCGCGCCAGACTGGCCAGATTCGGCAGCCTGGCGGTGATCGCGCTGGCAGCCTTGGCGGCGCTCGGCATTCTCGGCCTCAGCTTCTTCGCCAACAAGTCGCTCATCGCTTCAACCAGGTTGGCGATGGCGCAATATCGTGACAGCGCCGATGCGCTACTCAAGAGCACGACGGTAACCGATGTCGATCTCGAGAATGTCATCGGGCCGCTTGATCAGTTACGCAACCTGCCGGCCGGTTTCGAAGGCGGCGATCAGGTGAAACCAATCGAAGAGACCTTCGGACTCAGCCAGCGCGAGAGACTGCTGTCGGCTTCCAATACGGCCTATCGGCAGGCGCTGGAGCGGACCTTCCGCTCCCGGCTTCTGGTTCAGGCAGAGCGGACGATCCAGGCCAGAATGGCCGATCCGGCAGCGCTCTATCAGCCACTGAAGATCTACCTGATGCTGGGCGGCAAGGCGCCGAAGGTCGACGACGAGTTGATCGTCTCATGGATGAAGCAGGACTGGGAAGAAAACCGCTATCCGGGCGAGAATAACCGCGAGGGCCGCGCGCAGATCGAAAAACATCTGCGCGCCATGCTTGCGCTCGATGACTCCTACGATCCGGTCTTCGAACTCAACCAGCCCCTGGTCGAGGCTGCGCAGCGCTCGCTCGGGCGCATGAGCCTGGCTGACCACGCATCGGCGCTGATCAAGTCGGCAGTCTACGCTGCAAGATTGGGAGAGTTCTCCATCTCGGCTAAAGCCGGCCCGGAGGCGCAGCTTTTGTTCGAACGCATGGATGGCG
The DNA here is from genome assembly GCF_002858745.1 of Mesorhizobium loti. Lineage (GTDB taxonomy): Bacteria > Pseudomonadota > Alphaproteobacteria > Rhizobiales > Rhizobiaceae > Mesorhizobium > Mesorhizobium loti_F. The sequence goes on from NZ_PJRO01000008.1 coordinate 264,207, forward strand.
GCGACATCGCCGATCTTCACGTCTCCGGCCTTTATACCCACGCCGGGTTCAACCGCTTCTTCCTGCCTAAGCTTTCGCGAATGGCGCAGATGCTTGTCGACGAACAATGGGTGCTCGGCGGCGGCGGCGAACAGGGCAGCATCGACCAGGACCTGCCCAAGCTCGGCCCTGAACTCATCGACCGCTACGGCAAGGAATTCGTCGCCATTTGGAAAGGCACGCTCGATCAGTTGAAGTTCAAGGCGATGCTGAAGGACAAACCGCAATACATCGCACTCTCGGCCGTTGCTTCGCCGGGTTCACCGCTCGACCAGCTGTTTACGGCGATCGCTGATGAGACCGCGCTGACGAAAGGCAACATCGCCTCCGAAGGCGAGACCGGTGGTGCGCAAGAGGACCTGGCTGGGATGGCCAAAGGCCTGGCCCGCATCGGCCTGCAGATAGCGGGGGGCAAGTCGCAAAGCCGTGCTGGCGCAAACTCAGCTCTTTCGCAAAATGCCGGCGCAAGCGTCGAGGCGCAGTTTCGATCGTTCCAGACGCTGGTCAGCGGCCCTGCCGGGCGCCGGCCGCTCGATGGGCTGACGCAGAACTTTCGCGATATCTTCCAGAGCCTGAAGCTCTCGGCCGATGTCCCCTCGCAGACCGAACGTGTCAACGCGAACCTGCGGCTACAGATATCGACGCTGCGCGCCAATGTCTCGCGCCTGCCCAAGCCGCTCGCACGTATGGTGACCGCTGCGGCGGACGAGTTCGAAGGCAATGTCGCCGAGGCCTCGATGGCCAACCTCAACCAGAACCTCGATCAGTCCGTGACGCGCGCCTGCGAAGAGGCGGTCAATGGCCACTATCCCTTCGCCAGCGGCGACACGGAAGACATCCCGATGACGGACTTCGCCAAGCTGTTCGCGCCTGGCGGCCTGATGGACAGCTTCTTCGCACAGAACCTTGCGCCGCTGATCGACATGACAGGCCAGGAGTGGACCTGGAAACAGGATGCCCGTTCGAGCCGCGGTCTCGCCAAATCGACCTTGAAGGCGTTCCAGTCCGCTGCGGAGATCCGCGGCGCCTTCTTTCCCTCCGGCGGCTCGACACCGTCGGTCAGCATCACCTTTACGCCTTTGTCGCTCAATGGCGATGCCGACAGCGCGGTCCTGAATATCGACGGCCAGACCGTCCAGAGCAGTCAGGCCGGCAATGCGCCGAGCACGGTGACCTGGCCGAATGGCGTGGCTTCTGCATCCGTCAGCCTCAGTCTGGCGCCGGAAATGCCGGGCCGCGAGTCCGCCCTCAAATTCGACGGGCCGTGGGCTTTGAAGCGGCTGCTCGACAAGGCAACCATCACTAACAATGGCGGCAACACCGAAGCACGCTTCGTTATCGGCGGACGCGACGTTGCCTACACGATCCAGACAGGCTCGGGAGCCAACCCCTTCCTGCTGCCGGCCTTGTCCGGTTTCAGCTGTCCGAAGGCTTTTTGAGATGGTCTCACTCCACAACAGCACCGACTTCAGCCGTCATTTCGATACTCTAACGCACGCGCTTGTGGCAAAATGGCTTGGGTACGCAGCCCATCCTTCGTTACAGAGGACGCTCACGAAGCGCTTGGTGGCAATTTGAGCACCGTCGCCCTTCCGGTCGAGAGCTTCGGAGTGAGCCATAAGGGCTGTGTGCGCGATCACAACGAAGACAATTACCTCGTCGAACCGCAGACTGGCCTCTGGGTGGTGGCCGATGGGATGGGCGGGCATGAGGCAGGTGAACTCGCCTCCGCCAGCATCGTCGATCATCTGGCGACGATCGGCATCGCAAGCTCGGCACCGGATCTTCGCGCCCGGTTCGAGGACCGTCTGAGCCGGGCCAACGCCGAAATCCGCAATATATCGCGATCGCGCGGCATTACGATCGGTTCCACCTTCGCAGCCCTGCTCGCCATGGACGGCCGCTTTGCCTGCCTGTGGGCTGGTGACAGCCGCATCTATCTGGTTCGCAACGGCCTGATCAACCAGGTATCGAAGGATCATTCGGAAGTTCAGGAACTGCTCGACCGCGGGATGATCAGCGCAGAGGAGGCGCTCACCTGGCCGCGCCGCAACGTGATCACGCATGCGGTCGGCATCAGCGACCAACTCAAGATCGACTTCCAGCAAGGCGTGTTGATGCCAGGCGATGTTTTTGTTCTGAGCACCGACGGGCTGACCGCCCATGTCAGCGATGCCGAGATCGAAGCGGCGGTCAAGTCCGCCGCGCCGCAGGCAGCGTGCCGGGGTCTGCTGGAGACGGTGCTGGCGCGTGGCGGAACCGACAACGTAACCATTGTCCTCGTCAAGATGGGCGGCGAGCGCAACGGGGAGTTCAATTCGGATCGGTCCGCAACGGAGGGCCTCGCAAGATGAGCGACGACGACAAGACACGGATATCGACGAACGTCGTCTCCACAGGCGTAGGCACGCAGCTCAGCGCTATCTACGAACTCGACGAGAGGATCGCATCCGGCGGTATGGGCGAGGTCTATCGCGGCCACAACATCCAGACCGGCGACCATGTCGCGATCAAGATCGTGCTGCCTGAATTCGCCCGCGACCAGACCATCCTGTCCCTGTTCCGCAAGGAAGCGTCGATCCTCAATCACCTGTCGCACGATGCCGTCGTCCGCTACCACGTCTTCACGATCGATCCGGGGATCGGCCGGCCCTATCTCGCGATGGAGTTCGTGGACGGCCAGTCGCTGTTCGACATCATCCGGCTTGGTGCCATGCCGCCGCCAGATGTGCGTCGGCTCTGCCATCGCCTTGCCTCGGGGCTCAGCGCCGTGCATCAGGCAGGCGCGGTCCATCGCGACCTGTCGCCCGACAACATCATCCTGCCAGGTGGCCGGGTCGAGCGCGCCAAAATCATCGATTTTGGCATAGCGCGCTCGGCGACCGTCGGGGGAGAGACGCTGATCGGCGGAAAGTTCGCCGGGAAATACAACTATGTCTCGCCGGAACAACTCGGCCTCTATGGCGGCGAAGTCAGCGAACAATCCGATATCTACAGCCTTGGCTTGGTGCTTGCCGCAGCGCTGCGCGGAAAGCCGCTGGATATGAGCGGTTCGCAATATGAGGTCATCGAAAAGCGCCGGACTGTGCCGGACCTGTCGGACATCGACCCCGATTTCCGCGATCTCCTCGAAGCGATGCTGCAGCCGGATCCAAACGACCGCCCGGCCAGCATGGCAGAAATCGCCAGGGCGACGCGTGATGACGACCTTGATGCGACATCGCCACCGGCATCGTTTGGCGCGCGCGAGCGATCAGGTCTGCCGCGCACCGGCTCGACGACACCTCCCGACGCCGGACAACCTCCGCCGCCGCCTCTCGGCGAGCGCTTCGTTCAACACGTGCGACCTGCGCTTCTGTCGGAGCCAGGGCCTGCGCCGGCGCTTGCTGCGGCCAGCGCCCCTACACCAACCGGGTTACCAAAGCCTTCGCGGCTATCGATGATCGCTGGCGGCACCGTGGCTTTGGCTATTCTGGCCACGGCAGGTCTTTATTTCAGCGGTACCCTGGCACCCTCGGCTACCGTGGAGAAGGCGGTCCCGCTCCCGCCGAAACCCATTGCGGAGGAACCGCCTGCTGCTCAGCCGGAGAAGGTCGCCAGTGCCGAGCGGACGCAAGGCCCGCAGCCAAACAAAGCCCAACCTGCGCAACCTCCAACTGGGGATTCGCCGACGGCCGCTCCCGTGCCGGAGGTTGCCGAAAGCCGGAAGCCGGAACAGCCAGCCAGCGTGCCGCCGGTAGCCAAGGCGCCCGAAACGAGCCAGACGGAAGCTGAAAACAAGCCGGCGCCGGATACAAAGCCGATCGCCACCGAGCCCGACGCTCCATCCAAGTTGCCCCAGGCCGACGCCCCGTCCACGCCTGCAGCGAAAAGCCCAGAGCCGACGCAGCCGCCAGCCACCAAGCAACCCGGAGGTACCGACGTCGCGGTCAGTCTGCCCAAGCCGGAAATCCCGCCGACGAAGCAGGTCGACGAAATGGCGCAGCGCACGTCTTGGGTGCGTGACTTCAACGGCGGCGACTGTTTCTACGCGTCTCTGACATCAGCGACGGATCGCGTGGCCGCCATCGAAGGTTTCGGAACGGCCGTGCAGCCGTTCGAGCGGATGCTCAGCGATTTCCAGTCAAGGTTCCATCTCGAGCCGGAAATCAGTGTTCGGCTCATCGCCCAGCCGCAATGCGAGGTGACCAGCTTCCTGCGCTTTTTCGACCGCAATGCCGCCGAACGGCCGCAACTCGTCCTGGACAAGACATCGGTGCCGGATGGCTCGCCGATCAGCGGCACGCTGGTGACGCATGGCGGGCTTGTATCCAACGTGATGCTGATCGATCACAAGGGCATTGCCTTCAATCTCGACGACCGCATGGTCGCCAAGACCGACAAGGCGACGTTCAGCATCCCGATCGGTCTTGGCGCCACCGACAAGGCGACTGGCAAGGCCGTGCCGCAGATCATGCTGGTCATCACAGGGCCTCGGGACGTCCAGGCTGCGATGTTCTCGAGACCAATGCCAGCTTCCGAACTCTTGCCCAGGATTCTCGAGGAGATCGAGGCCGACGGCACTCAGTTTTCCGCCACCGCCAGATATTTTCGACTTGGCGGATAGATATGGATGCCGATGGACCTCCGCCGCCCGCGTTTGTTCCAGCCATCATCACGCAAGCGGCGTGGCTGGTTTCGAATATGGCCTGAGTTCTCCGGCCGCATGACGGCTGCCGCACTGGTTGGCGCAACGCTGCTCTCGATCCTGTCGATTAAGGCGGCCCATGCCGAATTCACCGTGTGCAACCAGACGCTCGACGTCGTCAATCTCGCTGTCGGACAGAAGGTCGACAATACCGACCAGACCGACGGCTGGTGGACCATCGGCGCCAACCAGTGCGTGAACGTCATCCGCGAGGAATTGGCCAACCGCTACATCTATCTCTACGCGACGGATGTTTTCGGCCACGCGATCCTCAACGGGTCGATCGAGATGTGCATCGACCGACGCCGCTTCTCAATACGCGGCATCGAAGAGTGCTGGCAGCGCGGCCATATCGCAGCGCGTTTCGTCGAGGTCGATACACTCGAGCAGGTGCGCTGGACCTATTTCCTGACCGGAAACAGTCCGTGATGCACAGCATCGACCCGAGCTTCAAACGGAAGAAGCAGGCGCGCCTGACCGAGCACCGGCGCAAACTTTGGCGCAGGGCACTAGCTGGCCTTGCAACGCTCATAATCGTCGCGGTCGCCACCGGCTTCTATCTCACCAGGGACTATTGGTCGTTCGGTGACGAGGACGAGGAACTGCATCCTGTCGAGGGCATGGAAGACGTGCCTCCCGATGCACTGGTCTATGTGCCGGCGATCATCGACCTCGCCGGCGATCCGATGTGGATCATGCTTGCGCCCGATGCCGACGCCGCAACGAAAGGCCGTGCAGTCACACGCCCGGCCGAGCTCGACAGTTCCGGCGCGTCGCCACAGATCGAGATCCTCTCCGACGTGATGTTGAGCGCCAGCGAAAAATTCATGACGACAATCCCGTCGACGCAGGAGGATTTCGCATTCTTCCAGGCGCAGCGGCAGACAGCGCCAAAGCCTTCGGCAACGGCGCCGGACGATCAGAAACCGGCTTCGCCGGCTCCAGCCGCGAGCCCCGACGATCAACAAGGCGATCTGGAAAACGATCTCCAACTTGCGCCTGACGAGAACGACGTGGCTTCCAGTTCAGCTTCCAAGGGTGACGCGGACGATCCTGAGGCAGGCTGGGGCGAGACCATCGACCAGGGCGAGGCAGCCCTTCCCGCGTTCAAGAAAACCGCGATCGAAAACACCACCACAGTGGCGACAGTCACCAACGAATATCGGCGCTTCGAGGCGACCGAGGACACCTTCGTGAAGATCTTCAATGACCGTAGCCTGGATAGCGTGGCGCTCGACGCGCATTTCTCGCCCAATGACGCAAAGCTGGCAGGCGACGCGCTTAAGACGCTTTTCAACCGCGACGGACTGGAGCCCGGCTTTGTCGTCGCGCTGCGCGGGTTCCGGCCGAATCGTGAGACCACGACCATGTCGCTCATGCAGATTTCGGTCTACGCCAGGAACATCTATGTCGGCACTTTGACGCGCAATGCGGCGGGCGCCTTCGTGTCAGGCGTCGATCCGTGGGTCAGCGAAGACCTCTTCAACTATTCCGGTGCCTCCGATCAGGGCGGGCCGAAGCGGCAGTATCGCCTGCTCGATGCGATCTATTCGACGGCAGCACGAAACAAGGTGCCGACAAGCGTGATCGGCGAGGCGATCATGTATCTGTCGCGGGGACAGGATCTGGATGCCTTTGCCAGCGAGAACCAGCGTCTGGTGCTGATCTACTCGCAGACGCCGCGCGGCCAGAACGAGAGCTCCGGAAGGGTTCTCTATGCAGGCGTCTCGGGCGCCGAGAAGAACCTCGACTGTTTCGTTTTCCAGCAAAGCGACGGCCAATATGCATGCGTCACGGGCAATGACGAGGTTCGTTCGCTGACCATGGTCAACGGCATGGTCACGCCGGTGAGCGGGGTAATGACCTCGACCTTCGGCCCGCGCAAGCACCCGATCCTCGGCACGGTTCGAATCCATAAAGGGGTCGACTGGGCCGCTCCGGTCGGCACACCGATCATGGCCGCTTTCGACGGCGAGATCACCTTCCAGGGCGATGGCGGCGGCTACGGCAATCTGGTGAAGATCGCGCATCCCAACGGGCGCGAGACACGCTATGCCCACATGCAAAAATTCGCTATCGCAAGCGGCATCGGCACCAAGGTGAAGGCTGGCGACGTCATCGGTTATGTCGGAACCACCGGGCTTTCGACCGGTCCGCATCTTCATTTCGAGCTCTACCAGAATAGCGAGGCGATCAATTCTCTGGGGACAGTCACCACTGTTGCTATCGGTAGGCCCGGCGGTTCAACCGATGTGGCTGTCGAGACCCTGACCGAACGGATCGTCCACGTCGAAAGCGGCGGCAGCGCTCGCGCCAAGAATCCAAATTCGTCTGCAACCGGCGCTGGCCAGTTCATAACCAAGACCTGGATCCGGATGATGAACACCTATCGCCCCGATCTTGCCCAAACGCTGTCGACCGCCGACCTGCTCGCGCTTCGTTACGACGCCACGCTCTCGCGCGAGATGGTACGCAACCTCGCGCGCGAAGGCGAAGCGTATCTGCGCGGGCGCGGCCACCCGATCACCGCCGGACGCCTTTATCTCTGCCATTTTCTCGGCATGGAGGGCGCGCATCAGGTATTGGCCGCGCAGGGCTCGTCGCAGTTGAGCGCGGTGCTGGGATCGGCTGTGATTCAGGCCAACCCGTTCCTCACCGGCAAGACCGCCAGCTACGTTATCGACTGGGCCGAGCGCAAGATGGGACAGAAAGTGACGCGTGTAGCGTCCGACCAGAACCAGCCGACGGCGACAACGCAAATTAAGCAGACGTCGCCTGAGTTCGAAAAATACAAGCAGGCAATAACGGCGCTGCTCGGCTCAATCCCAGACCCGCTTAAGCCAGGCTAGCCACAGCCCGCCTCGCAACACGGGAACGGCCGCCAAGTCGATTGGTTTTCAGGCCGGCGGATGGTATATTGGGTGACATTTGCAGAGGCTTTTCAGGCGCCCTGTGAACCTATTATGTGACCGGGATCACATACGCCCAGAGCCATTTTTGGCAGAAGCGACTTTGTCGCTCACGTAATTGAGCATGAACAGGCATCAATAACGCGCCCCGACGGGGTGGAGGGCTGATTCATGAAAGCGTTCACCGTCTTCTTGACTGGATTCATTCTTGTGGCCCTTGCCGCGTTCGGCAGCCAGGCTGCCACACCCGACACCAAGCGTGTCGCGCTGGTCGTCGGTAACAGCAAATATGTCAATGCCGTCACCTTGCCCAATCCGGCGAACGATGCCCGCCTTATCGCGTCCACGCTGCGCAATGCCGGCTTCGAGGTGATCGAGGGTGTCGACCAGGACAATGCCGGCATGCACGCTCTGATCGGTAAATTCACCGAAGAGTCCTACAACGCGGACCTTGCCGTCATCTTTTACGCCGGGCATGGCATGCAGGTCGACGGCAAGAATTATCTGATCCCGGTCGACGCCGAGCTGACATCTCCGGCCTATCTCAAGACCCGCACCGTACAGATTGACGAATTCATGGCGGCGCTACCGGCCGATCCCGCGGTCGGCATCATCATCCTCGATGCCTGCCGCGACAATCCGCTGGCGCGCACGCTGGCCGCGGCATTGCCGAAGAGCCGCTCATTGGGCGCCGGCCTTGCCCCGGTGGATGCAAAGGCCGACGGCATCGGCACTGGCGGCGTACTGATCGCCTATGCGACGGACCCCGGCGCCATCGCATTCGACGGCAAAGGTGTCGACAGTCCCTATTCCCTGGCACTCGCCAAGCACCTTACCGAACCCGGTGTCGAAATTCAGAGCGCGCTGACACGCGTCCGCGGCGAGGTTACGGAAGCCACGCAGGGGCGGCAGCGGCCATGGCATAATGCCTCGCTGGGGCGCGAGGTTTTCCTGGGCAAGCCTGTAGTGCAGGCAGCAGCGCCAGTCGCGGCACTGGTGGGCGATGCAACCAAGACGGCAGCCGCAGCCGCTCCTGCGGCAAGCGATCCGCCATCCTGGGAAATCGAGCAGCGCCTTTGGGATGAAGCATCGAAGAGGAATGCTGTCCCCTACTACGAAGCTTATCTCGAACAGTTTCCGAACGGCCGCTTCGCCACGGTGGCAAAGCTCAACATTGATCACTTGAAGGACCCGAAGAACGACGGCAAGCAGGTCGCGTCGCTCGACGCGAACGAAGCAAACGTCAATCCGGGCTCGGCCGTGCGCACCACAGTCGGCATCACCGACGAGATGAAGCGGACGCCTGGCAGCGAACTGACTGAAAACGCCATCGGGCTCGACCGCAACGGCCGCATCAATCTGCAATTGCGCATCGAGGCGTTGGGCAATGAGCTTGGTCAGGTCGATGGCAATCTCGGCCCGAAGACACGCCTGGCGATCGGTGTCTGGCAGGGTAAGAATGGGCTGCCGCAGACCACTTATCTGACACGCGAACAGTTGGCATTCCTGGCGGTTCAGACCGACCCGATAATGGATACGATACGTGCCAAGAAGGCTGTCAGTCGGGTCGACATCGCGCCGCCGAGGAAGCAGGTCGTACAGAAGACACGTACACTCAAGCCGGTGGTGCAGCAGAAGCCGCGCAAAAAGCAGCAGATTGTCCAGCGCAAGCGCAACAGCGATATTGAGATGCGCGACGAGCCGCCCCCTAGAGACAACGGTGACTTCCTGTCCAAGGCGCTGATCTTCGGTACCGGCATTGCCGTGGGCAGCGCACTCAAGGATTGATCACAACGATCGAGGGGAAGCTGCCGATAGGCAGCTTCCCCTCGATCGTTGTCTTCGTGATTGGATCGGCTTGGCGCCGGCCGCGTTACTCGGTCCTGATCCGCATCTCCACTCGCCGATTGACCGGATCGTAGGGATCGGCGACGCGCGGATGCGACTTGCCCAGGCCGATCGCTTCAAGCCGGGCCGGTTTAACGCCGTTCGCGGTCAGGAAGGCCGCCACCGACTGCGCCCGCCGCTGCGAAAGGTTCTGGTTGTAGCTATCGGAGCCGGTCGCATCGGTATGACCTTCGACGACAAAACTGAATGTGCTCAGCCGATTATCTTCAAGCGCCTTGGCGAACTCATCGAGCTCGCTGCGGGCAGTCTGGTCGAGCTGAGCTGAATCCAAGGCAAAATTGACCATCATATCGAGGCCGGCCTTTTGCGGCGGCTTTCCGGCCTTGTCGGCTTTGCTCTTGCACTCTTCCTCGGTCCCGACGCAGATCCCGCGCGACGCACCAAGGCTGCCCTGGCCGGTGAAAAACTTCACGATGTCTTCCGATTTCTGAAGCGGATCGGCGGACACATGCGTGGAAAAAAGAAAGGCCGCCAATACCGAGGCTAAGCTGCCCCACCGCATAACCATCTCTCCTGTTTGAGCTGATTTCGCTGGCGCGGAGCATACCAAATCGAACAGTCACTGTCTGTGAACAAACTCACGCTGCCGGCGGCCGGCGTCTGTTAAGCTGAGGCTTGACCGGCGCTCGGCCGCAGGTTTGAGTGTTGTGCTGCTCCTGCTCGAGGTGTGACAGCCATGGCCAATGAACTTGGATACAGATCAGCAAGGGATCTTTTCCTCGCCTGTCCCGCCATCGCCAGGGACATGAGATCGCCTGCCACCGATCGGCCACCGCTCGAGTTTTGCCGCGCCTTGCTTGCAGGGCGCGTGCCGGAAGAAGCAATCACCTTCTGTGCCTATCTCCTGCCCGAACGGGCGGCAGTTTGGTGGGGTCATGAATGTCTGCGCAACCTCGCGGAACTCCTTGCCGGCATGGATCTGCAATTGCTGGCGATTGTTCACGACTGGGTTGCCGAGCCGGACAACCCGCGTCACCGGGCGGCCTTGAGCAGCGTCATCGATGTGTCGCCCGTCACCCCGGCTGCCTGGATTGTTCTTGCAGCAGCATGGCGAGACCCGTCCTTCAACATGGCCTCGACCGGATACCCAGCCGCCCATGCCGTCAACGCCGGCATTTTGACGGGGCTGGCGAGTGTCTCACTGGTGGATCGCTTTGGCGTGCTTTCAGCCTTTGTCGAAATGGGCATCCAGATCGTGGAGATGGAAGCACAACGGCAATCGGCCGACGCCTCTAGGTTCACCGAGTGGTCGAGGCGAGCCCCGTCAGCCTAGAGCGTTTCCGATTTCTCTGAAACGCTCTAACTCTTTGTTTTCACGCAATTTCGGAAACAAAACCGCTGCACATTTTTTTGCTGGAATTGCTATAGATTCAATATCACTTGCAGCCACTTTGCGCCCATTTGGCCAGCGCTACCTTGAAGCGCGTGCCCAGGGGGTGCTGCAAGCGCATGACGGACACGTCGTTGGTGGCAAAATTCTTCGCCTGTTCACAAATCCGCGCCTCATTCCACTGATGGCAGCCGTCGCAATGCTTGCCTTGCCACATCGACTTGTCGAGGCCTTCCACCGGGCTGAAGAGTGGCTCGCTCTTGATCAACTGGGCAATGCTCTTGCCATCGATTGCCGGGTCTCCGAATTTGATTGGGCGATCGAAGAAGATCGGTTCATCCGTTGCCAGTTTCGGGATTTTCTGACGCAGGACATCGAGCGCAAGCTGGTCGTCATTCTGGCTGGTCGACACGCCGGTATTGCGCGTCCCGGAGTTGGCCTCATCTTGCGGTGCATGCGCCTCCCCGACAATCAGCGGCGCGTTGAGGTCGACCTTGTGCAGCAAGACCTCGGTGGTCAGCGATACATTGATCCAGGGCCGCTGCTTGCCGTTGGTCGCTTTGAAGACATCGCTGGTCACCCTGTTCACAGCTTCGGTGATCGAGATGTTGGGTTCGCCGATATGTTGCAGCAGTGCCTTGGTGAAAGGCGAGTGATCGCCGGATCCGTCTAAGGCTAGCTGGTTCGGACTGGCGGCGAAGGCGACCAGCGTTCCGGCGCCGCCATTCTCGATCGGAATTTCGGCAAGACCGCTGCTTGCACCTTTGACGCCCGCGGTCTTTGCCAGGATTTCGGCAAGCGGATTGTCCCGGCAGGCGTCGAGAAACACCAGCCTTATGCTGGTTTCGCGCGACATCTGGCGCAGGACGAAATCGATCGAGACGGCCTCGAAATCCAGCGAGGTCTCGTCCTCGAGCGCAGCGTCGACCGGAAGCAGGTAATTCTTGCCCGATACCTGCAAGCCATGGCCGGCGTAGAAGAAAAGCGCGACGTCGGCGCCGCGCACCTGCTTGGCAAACTGAGCGACTGTGGTCTGCGTCCGCTGCTTTGTCAGATCGAAGCCGGAAACCACCTCGAAGCCGAGGGTCCGCAGCCGCTCGGCCATGGCCTGGGCATCGCGCACCGGGTTGGGGAGCGCGGCCGCATGCTGATACTGCGAATTGCCCAGCACCAGCGCGACGCGGCGATCGGCACTGGCGGCCGTCATGCTCGAAAGCAGAGCAAGCACCATCAGAGCTATTCCAGCAAAAGTGCGCAGCGGTTTTGCGTCCAGAATTGCGTAAAAACAAAAAGTTAGAGCGTTTCCGCGTTTCCGCGAAAAGCGGAAACGCTCTGGTCCGGCGACACGAAACATGCCACCGCAAAGGGCGATCACATCGGAGCCCACAACGACCTCAGTTGGCAAGTTTGCTGGTGGAGAATTCGATCCGCCGGTTGAGCGCCTTGTTCTTGGGCGTGTCATTGGTGGCAACAGGCCGGTCCTCTCCGTAGCCGGTAGCACTGATCTGGTTGCGCGGTACGCCGTCGCCAACCAAGGCATCTGCGACCGCTTGAGCCCGCCGCTCCGACAGCAGCTTGTTTGCCTCCGACGATCCGTCGGAATCGGTGTAGCCGGACACTTCCACTTTGAGGGTTGGGCATTTGCCGACCACGCCTTCGACCTCCGTCAGCAGTGGGCGGCTCTTGGCATCGAGCCTGGCGCTCGCAGGGCGAAAGTAGATGGCGCCGGTGCGCGAGAGCACAGCAAATCTGTTGAGACATTCCTCGTCGCTGAAATTGGCTTTCGCGGCATCGGTGGTGACAGGACCAACCGCGCCTGCCGCGACAGTCTGGATCACGGCCGGCTTGCTGCCGTCGGCGGCAAAGACGAAATCGAAGGATACCGACGCGGTCGGTACGATGTTGGTCACATTGGCCGCCTGTTGCAATTTTTCGATGTTCGGCAGCAGGCCAAAATCCTCGACACGAACGGCGATCGGTGCCTCTGAGGCGACGGAAACCTGGGTGTCGCTGATCATGGTGACAACGACGCTCGCCTCCAGATCCTTGTCGACGCCATGCAGGTTGAGACGGAACGGCAAGGTGGTCTTCACCCTGCGCTTGGTTGCGAGATCGGCAAATGCGACAGGGTTAACCTTCGCCGTCACTTCCGCCGTCGGGTAATTGAATGTCTCAAAGAACAGGAAGCGCATGCGGACGTTGCGAAGATCGACGCCGGTGTCGACCGAATTGAGGTCGAAGCTGATCTTGGCGTCACCGGCCGAGGTCAGCGTACCGGTAATGTTCCTGATCTTGTTGGTCTCGACGATCGTGTTCTTCTTGACCGACTGGTAAGTGAGCACGGAAGCGGACGGATCGAGCGTCCAGTTGGTCGCGGCGCTCGCGGTTTGCGATCCAAAGATCAGCAAGCCAAGGAGCGCGGCGGCGATAAGGCCAAAAGGTTGGGTCGCGGATTTCACCCGCGCTTCCCGCCAGAATGCAGCGACTTCAAACATGGAACGCCCCTGCCAGGACAACCAGTTCCCGTTAGCGAGAGCATAAAGCACTTGTGTTTGATTGGCGAGCAAATCCAGCAGTCTGTGATATCCGACCGCAGAGGCAACCGCGCGACCGGCGCGGGCTTCGACCTTCGCAAAGCTTGCGAAGGTCGAGACTGCAATAAACATGCAGCTTCGCGGCATAGCAAATCCCCAACTGCTATCATTCGGTCAGCAGCAAGAACGCAGCTTGTGGCGCTGTGGTCTGTTAAAGACTTCACATTTTGCCTGGGAGGAAAGCCGCGATTGCGAGCTCAAACCCTAATTGTCATTACGCCATAGTATTTCTGGGGCAAATCGCGCTATGATGGATGCGGCCTTCCTGCGGGACAGCGTCCCTCGGAACGCCGGAGGGACCGAGGATGGCCATAGCGCTTGTGCTCGTTCTGATTGTTGTCGGCTCGGTGCTGTTCCATGTGCTGAGCCCTTGGTGGTCAACGCCGATAGCCTCCAACTGGGGCTATATCGACAGCACTCTTGTCATCACTTTCTGGATCACCGGGACGGTCTTCTCCGCCGTCGTGCTGTTCATGGCCTATTGCGTTTACCGCTTCCGGCACAAGGAAGGACAGAGGGCGAGCTATGAGCCCGAAAGCAGGAAGCTCGAATCCTGGCTGACCGTGGTCACCGCTGTCGGCGTTGCGGCATTGCTGGCGCCGGGCCTGTTCGTGTGGAGCCAGTTCGTCACCGTTCCCAGTAATGCGACCGAAGTCGAGATCATCGCGCAGCAATGGCAATGGAGCTTTCGTTTGCCCGGTGCGAACGGCAAGCTCGGCACGTCGAACACACGGTTCATCGGTCCCGACAATCCGCTTGGCCTCAATCCACAGGATCCCGACGGTCAGGACAATATCGTGGTCGTGGCGGCCGATCTGCATCTTCCGGTCGGCAAGCCGGTCAAGATGGTGCTGCGCTCGATCGACGTCATCCACAATTTCTACGTGCCGGAGTTCCGCGCCAAGATGGACATGGTGCCGGGCATGATCACCTATTTCTGGTTCACGCCCACCAAGACAGGAACATTCGAAATCCTTTGCTCCCAGCTTTGCGGTGTCGGCCATGCCTTCATGCGTGGCGTCGTGAAGGTCGACACCGAGCAGGATTATCTGGCCTGGCTGCAGCAGCAGTCGACTTTTGCCCAACTGTCGGCGCCTACCAAGACGGGCGCGCTTGTCGAACCGGCAAAGGCGAAGGCCGACTAGGGCAGCATTTGGCCAGACGACCCTGGGGTTGCCTTGCGGAGACGGAAACAAGAGAGGAGGTGTACGAATGGTTGATCTAACGCCTCATGGAGCAGGTCCCATTTCGGCGGCGGAAGTGGCTGAGGTTGAGCTCTATCATCCGCATGGCTGGTGGACGAAATACGTCTTCTCGCAGGATGCCAAGGTCATCGCCATCCAGTATGCAGGCACAGCGACAGCGATTGGCCTTGTCGCGCTGGTGCTGTCCTGGCTGATGCGCTTGAAGCTCGGTTTCCCCGACACGTTCGCCTCCATCACGCCAGACACCTATTATCAGTTCATGACCATGCATGGCATGATCATGGTGATCTACCTCCTGACCGCGCTGTTCCTCGGCGGTTTCGGCAACTACCTGATCCCGTTGATGGTTGGCGCACGCGACATGGTGTTTCCCTATGTCAACATGCTGAGCTTCTGGATCTACCTGCTCGCTGTTCTGGTGTTGGCCGGCAGCTTCTTTGCGCCGGGGGGGCCGACAGGCGCGGGTTGGACGCTTTATCCGCCGCAGGCCATCACCTCGGGCACGCCCGGCGGACAGGACTGGGGCATCATCCTGATGCTCGTTTCGCTGATCCTGTTTATCGTCGGCTTCACCATGGGCGGCCTCAACTATGTGGTGACTGTGCTTCAGGGTCGCACGCGTGGCATGACACTGATGCGCCTGCCGCTGACCGTCTGGGGCATTTTCACAGCCACGGTGATGGCGCTGCTTGCTTTCCCCGCGCTCTTCGTCGCCTGCGTCATGATGCTGTTCGACCGGGTGATCGGCTCGAGCTTCTTCATGCCTGCAATCGTGGAGATGGGCACCAACCCGCTCCCGCACGACGGCGGCAGCCCGATCATGTTCCAGCATCTGTTCTGGTTCTTCGGCCATCCCGAAGTCTACATCGTGGCGCTGCCCGCCTTCGGCATCGTCTCCGATCTCATCAGCACGCATGCGCGCAAGAACATCTTCGGCTATCGCATGATGGTGTGGGCGATCATTGGCATCGGGGCGCTCTCCTTCGTTGTCTGGGCGCACCATATGTATGTCTCGGGCATGCATCCCTATTTTGGCTTTTTCTTCGCCACCACCACGCTGATCATTGCCATCCCCACCGCCATCAAGGTCTACAACTGGGTGCTGACGCTGTGGCGCGGCGACATTCACCTGACCATTCCGATGCTGTTTGCGCTCGCTTTCATCGTCACGTTCGTCAATGGCGGATTGACCGGCCTGTTCCTCGGCAATGTGGTGGTCGACGTACCACTGGCACAAACGATGTTCGTGGTCGCGCATTTCCACATGGTGATGGGCGTGGCGCCGATACTCGTTGTCTTCGGCGCAATCTATCATTGGTACCCCAAAGTCACCGGCAGGATGCTCAACGAAGCGATGGGCCGCTTCCATTTCTGGGTAACCTTCCTCGGCGCCTACTTGATTTTCTTCCCGATGCATTATGTCGGGCTGGTTGGCGTACCGCGGCGCTATCCCGAGATCGGGGACACTGCCTTTGTCCCGCCTTCGGTGCACACACTGAACGAATTTATCACCATCGCAGCACTTGTGGTCGGTTTTGCCCAGATGGTGTTCCTGTTCAACCTTCTGTGGAGTATCCGGCACGGCCGGCCGGCCGGCGACAACCCGTGGCGGGCGACGACGCTCGAATGGCAGACGGCAGGCACACCGCCGCCGCATGGCAATTTCGGCAAGGAGCTGCCAGTGGTCTATCGCTGGGCCTATGATTACAGCGTGCCCGGCGCGTCGGAAGACTTTATTCCGCAGAACGATCCGCGCCCGCGAACGCAGGGCGGCAGCGCATGAGCGCGATCGTGATCTTCCTCGCCTTGATAGCCGCCGTGGTCGGCTGGTGGCTGTCGCACCAGCGGCTGATGTCCAAGCCATGGCTGGAGGCCGGGCCGGTGACGGCATTTCCCGAGACGGAAGCATCGCTCATGCATCCGGCCAAGATCGGGCTTGGCGTGTTCCTCGCGGTGGTCGGCACGCTGTTTGCACTGCTCATCAGCGCCTATTTCATGCGCATGGTCTATGCCGACTGGCAGCCCGCTCCCGTGCCTAAGATCCTGTGGCTCAACACCGCAATGCTGGTGTTGGCAAGCATTGCACTGCAGGGCGCAGTGTCTGCCGCACACAAGGGACAACCAGACAATCTCCGGCTCGCCCTTCTCATCGGCGCCCTGGCATCGGTAGCCTTCCTGGGCGGACAATTGCTGGCCTGGCGCGATTTCGCCGCCGAGGGCTATTTCGCAACCGAGAACCCGGCCACCAGCTTCTTTTATCTTCTGACCGCGATGCACGGCCTCCACATTATCGGCGGATTGGTAGCGCTCGGCCGGGTCAATTTTCGGGCATGGCAAAGCGCCCGGTCCGAGACGCTCGTTCTGCCGACCGAACTCTGCGCGATGTATTGGCACGTGCTGCTCGTCGTCTGGGTGGTGCTCTTTTGCGTGCTCATGGGCTGGGCGGCGGACCTGATCGACATCTGCAGGGGATTGTTGACCTAGAACGCGCGCGGCACGCGACGGGCTGTACCCGAGAAGGAAACGCTGATGGCCGAGACCACGCTGGGACATGCCAACCACACCGCTCCACGGCCGCATGGCCTGCATGGTGTTGCGGCCGACTGGTCATCCGACCAGAGGGCATTCAAGAACGTCTCGTGGGGAAAGGCCATGATGTGGGTCTTTCTGCTGAGCGATACCTTCATCTTTGGCTGCTTCCTGTTGTCTTACATGACCGCGCGCATGTCGACGACGGTGCCATGGCCCAACCCGAGCGAGGTGTTCGCATTGCATCTGTTCGGCCAAGACATTCCGCTGATCCTGATCGCCATCATGACCTTCATGCTGATCTCGTCGAGCGGCACGATGGCGATGGCGGTCAATTTTGGCTACCGGCACGATCGCAGGAAGACAGCGGTGTTGATGCTAGTCACTGCCGCTCTCGGCGCGACCTTCGTCGGCATGCAGGCGTTCGAGTGGACGAAGCTCATCACTGAGGGCGTGCGGCCCTGGGCGAATCCCTGGGGCGCCGTGCAATTCGGTTCATCCTTCTTCATGATCACCGGGTTCCATGGCACCCATGTAACGTTCGGCGTGATCTTCCTGTTGATCACAGCGCGCAAGGTGTGGCGTGGTGACTATGAAACCGGCGTGCGCGGGTTCTTCACCAGCCGGCGCGGCCAATACGAGAGCGTCGAGATCATGGGGCTCTACTGGCACTTCGTCGATCTGGTTTGGGTGTTCATCTTCGCGTTCTTCTATCTTTGGTGAGGTATGGTGATGGCACAGGCAGAAGCGCAACTACACGGGGACGACGCGCCCGCCTCGAAGGTGGGACACGCAGAAGGCCAGCAACATCCGATCCGGCTCTATCTCGTCGTCTGGGGCTGGTTGTTCGTCCTCAGCGCAGGCTCCTATAGCATCGACTATTTCGGTCTCCAGGGGCATCTCAGGTGGGGCCTGATCCTTACATTTATGATGCTCAAGGCCGGGCTGATCGTCGCCGTGTTCATGCATATGGCGTGGGAGCGGCTGGCGCTTGCCTATGCAATCCTCGTGCCGCCACTGCTTATCCTGGTCTTCGTCGCGATCATGGTTCTCGAGTCAGACTACACTGAGCTGACCCGTGTCTTGTCTTTCAGCGGATCATAGGAGTCTCCACCCTTTGAAAACGCTGGATCGCGTTCTTCGTTGACAGGAAAAATGATGAGAGGAGAATGCTTGGCTCGTTCTCCGACGCGTCACCACCTCGAACAGAAAGGCGCCTACGATGACGATTGCCAGGAAACTTCAGGACTACATTTCTAGCAAGGGCATCCACTACGATACCGTTACCCACCACCGGACCTCGACGAGCAGCCAGACAGCGCAGGCGGCGCATGTTCCGGGTCGAAAGCTCGCCAAATCGGTGTTGGTTCATCATGAGACGGGCTATGCGCTGGCTGTCGTTCCGAGCAGCCACCGGGTCGAGTTCAACACGCTGCAGGACGTGATCGACAGGCGGCTCGGCCTCGCTTCGGAAGATGAAGTCGGCCAGCTGTTCAGCGACTGCGACATCGGCGCCGTGCCACCCGTGGGTGCTGCCTATGACGTTCCGGTCATTCTCGATGAGAGCTTCGGCGCGGAAGGCGACGTCTATTTCGAAGCAGGCGACCACAAGACCTTGGTGCATGTTACGGGCGGCGACTTTCGCAACCTGTTGCAGGATGCGCGGATCGCTCGCTTCAGCCACCCGGCGTAATAGGCGCTGTCAAGCGCCCTTCACCCTCACGGAGGGCGCTTTTCCTTTCACCGGCCGACTGCTGCCGGGAGCTGGCGGGGGTTCAATCAGTTTGCGGTAAAGGTGCCAGGTCGAATGACCGAGCACTGGCAGAACTACTGCCAGCCCAACCAGTAAAGGCAATGAGCCAGCGGCCAGGGCAACGGCTACGATGAGGCCCCAGAGCAGCAACGGCACGGGGTTCGTCATGACTGCGCGCGCCGAGGTCTCGATGGCGGCGTAGGCGCCGATGTCGCGATCGAGCAACAGCGGGAAGGCGACGACCGTGGTGCTCAGAACAACAAGCGCAAACAGGAAGCCGATGAAGTTGCCGAGGATAATCAGCATCCAGCCACGCTTCGTGGTCAGAACGTCTCCGATGAAGCCGAACAATGATGCCGGCACAGCATCACCGTAGAGGCGGGCATAGAGCGCATGCGCGGTCAGCATCCAAGCCGCGAACAGCACCAGCAGCATGAGGCCGAGGACTGCGATTGCCGGCATGGCAGGCGATTTTCGAACGTCGAAGGCGTGACGCCATGACGTGTCGAGCTTCTGCTCGCGCCGGCGGCTGATCTCGTAAAGACCAAGCGCGGCGAGAGGGCCCAGAAGCGCGAAGCCAGTCATCAAGGGATAGACAAGCTGAAGCGCATTGCCCCCCGAGGACCAGGTAATCAACACAACGCCGGCGACCGGATAGATCAGGCACAAGAAGACGTAATGTGAGGGTTTGTCCCAGAAATCGTCAAAACCCAGGCGAAGCGCGTCGAAAATGTCTGCGACCGCTATCCGGCGTATGGCGGGATGTTCGACGCTACTGCCGGTGCCTGCGTAGACATGGAAAACTGCCATGACCATTCCTCCCATACAGGGCTCGGTCGCGGCGTGCGATGCTGCCGTTTGGCGTGACTGGTCACGCGAAAACCGCGACCTGCATCGACAAGGATAATAGTATTTTTTTGGGACCTTGTCGCCCCAGACGACGATTCCGCATATTGCATGGCGCTTTGCCACACGTGGCGGTAGTATCCACCCCGTCGATGGAGGGCGAGGAGGATAACGCCATGAGCCTGACGACACGGTCCGTACCGGCCCTTCTTGCAGCTTCATTTGTCGCGGCCGCCCCGGCGATTGCTGCGGGCGATGCCGACGCGGGAAAGAAGACCTTCACCAGATGCATGATCTGCCATGAAGCCGCGAACGACACGAACAAGATCGGCCCTTCGTTGCACGGTGTCATCGGCCGCAAGGCTGGTTCGCTGCCAAGCTTCGAAAGCAAATATTCCGATGCGATGAAGAAGGCCGGCACGGATGGTCTGGTTTGGGATGAAACCAATATCGCAGCCTATATCAAGGCGCCGAAGGTAAAAGTGCCTGGCAACAAGATGGCCTTTGCCGGTCTCCAGAACGATACCGACATCGCCAATGTGATCGCCTATCTGAAAGCTGCTGCTCAGCCGTAACACGGCAGAGAACAGGCGATCGTGATCTGGTCATCACTGCGGCAGGTGGCCTCCCAGGCGAGGCCATGAAAAACTGGCGCGTCAAGGCGCCAACACTCTCGACTGTGAGTTCAGCTTCTCATGCTTCGAGATTGCCGCCAGCCGGGCTATCTCGACGAATTCATCATAACCTATTGATGTTAAATAATCTGGTTGGCCCGGTGGGTGCCTGCCACCCCAACAAAATGGATGGTTTGGCGGATGGTTAGCCAACCCATATCCTTCGTGTGATCTCGTGTGGTCAGGCGAACCTAGAGACCGGCTGAAGCGATGACTTTTCCAATCCCCGTTGTTTTGTTCTGACGGCGGCGGGCCAAGAGCGCACTACGCTGATCCCATTCAAAAACAGCTAGCTGCGGTTGAGATCAATCTGACTGACTACAACGTTTTTTCCCGTCGCCGGATCCTTATCCGTAGTCGTCAAGCGCATCCGATTATCTGAGAGCTTTTCTAACCTAAGCTCCGCGGCACGGTCGCCATTGACTTCTTTTGCCCAGCGAATGCCCAGGACCAATGCATTGTTTGCGCGTTTACCACGGAGACCGGCGGGGCCGGTTCGGGAACCGGTGTATACTCCCGTATAGGTTTTACCATCGGTTTTAACGTCAGCGCCGATCGCTCGGGAAAATACGACATATCCGGTGCATTTGCCATTCAAAGAGAGCGACGTCTCAGTCGCACGTGAGGCAAATTTGCAGTTGATTTTGACAGGCTGAGACCCGGTCTCGGTTTTGACCATGCCTTTTCCACCCCAACTCCCGCCCAGCGACTGGAGAAAGGCGGCGTCCGTGGCATGCGCAGGCCCTGCAAGACAAAGCATTCCCACTGCCAGCCAGCCAATGGATTTTGTCATGATTGATACTCCTTTGAGTCAGCGGAGCTTCCGACATTTGAAACAGTCGCTCGAGCGGCCATGATGGGTGCCACCACCCACCGGGTTATGCTCGAAAACGGGGCGGATACCTTGTGGTTCCGCTATTTATGAGCTGCCGCATGGGGGAACCTGCACAGAGGCACGCGTTCGAGCGCGGCGGCTCGAGCGCCGCGCGCTGAAGCTGCGTCTGAACATGTCGAGGCGGTGCGAATAAGCCCGAACTGACGATCGCGGGTAAAGGTACAAAACAGCGCAGAAAAATTGGGGCCGAGGGCGCCGTGCTCGACGCTGTGGCATCGATTCGCGCGAGGCATCGCAGGTCCGGCTTGCGGTACAGGGAATGGATCGAGTCGTGCGCCTGGTGGCGCGCAAGCCACTGCTTGGCGAACCTGCCGGCGAATCCCGTGGCGAACCACCATCTAAGGCTTTGACAAACAAAGATAATGGTGGGCCCGGAGGGACTCGAACCCCCAACCAAGCGGTTATGAGCCGCCGGCTCTAACCATTGAGCTACAGGCCCCACGCCGGCTGGATAGTGTTTTTCCTGTCCCCACACAAGGCTTTACGAGCACTCTCGCCAACATCGCCCAAATCAATCCATATTCGGCGCCTAATCGGGCCATCGCCACTGGCGAACAACGGAGTTTTTCAATGACCAGAGCCTTTTTGCCCCTAGCCCTTGCCGCCGCCGTCGCAATGCCAGCGATCGCCAGCGCAGCCGAAGCCCCGCAGCAGCCGCGCATCATCGTGTCCGGTGAAGGTGAGGCCACCGTCGCGCCCGATCTCGCGCTTCTGTCGCTCAGCGTCATGCGCGAAGCCAAGACCGCGCGCGAAGCGCTCAACGCCAACAACGACGCCATGGCTGCGGTGATTGCCGCGATGAAGGCAGCAGGCATCGCCGAACGCGACCTGCAGACGGCGGGCATCCAGATCAACCCACGCTACAACTACACCAACAAGCCCGACGGCAACCAGGAGGCGGAACTGGTCGCCTACCAGGTCACCAACACGCTGTCGTTGCGCGTGCGCGACATCTCGAAGACAGGCGAGATCCTCGACAAGGCGGTGTCGCTGGGCGTCAACCAGGGCGGCGGCATTTCCTTCACCAATGAGAACCCGGCCGCCGTCGTCACCGAGGCGCGCAAGAAGGCGGTGGCCGATGCCATAGCCAAGGCCAAGACACTGGCCGAAGCGGCCGGTGTCAGCGTTGGCAAGGTTGTGGAAATCACCGACCAGAGCTATGCGCCCCCGCCCATGCCGATGAACGCCAAGGCTTATGACGCCGCCGGTGCTTCCGTGCCCGTTCAGGCCGGCGAAAACGCCTACAAGGTGGTGGTCAACGTCACCTTCGAACTGAAGTGATGGTGTGCGGGGAGCCGGGTACCCGGTTCCCCGCCCTGCCGGCATCAGACAGAAAACCCCGGCGGATCGCTCCGCCGGGGTTTTCTTTTATGCAGCGTTGGCTGTGGCTTAGCGGTAAAGCACCGGGCAGCCACGCTCGCGGCCGAACACGACCATGGTGCGCTCGCCGTCCTGGCGGCCGGCGACCTTGATTACGCGGCGGTTGACGTCGACGATGCGGGCCCGCCAGATGCCCATGCGCTCGGCCTTGTTCAGCGCCCATTCCGGCGAGCAGCCGGGGCGATCGCGGTCCCAGCCACGGTCGCGGCGATCCCAACGATCCCGGCGCCAGTCGCGGTGGTCACGGTCGCCGGCATAGACGCCGAAGCGCGGCTCGCCGCTGCCGAGGTTGAGATAAATGCCGTCAGCCTGTGCGGTGGCAGGAACGGCGGCGAGAGCGCCAAAAGCGACGAAAGCCGAAAGCGCGGCAGCTTTGATCTTGGTCAGCATGATCTTCTCCTTGTGGAAGCGTGTTTGCTTTGAACCCTGTTCGCCGAAGCGATGATGCAAACATAGTGAAGCTTGGCTGAACCGAACGGGAACCGTCCGTTCATGCGAGGTTCATTTCGCCGATGGCCATAGTCGGGCATGGAAAATGAACGGCGGCGTTGCCGCGCGCATGCTTATTCGACGACACGCCCTGCTTCAGGGTTCTTCGTCGAGCACATAGTCGAAATAGTCTTCAGGTTCGGCCAGATCGGTCTCGCTGGCGCGCACGCGCCCGCGCATCGAAACACCGGCCTCATGCACCGTGTCGGCACTGCCGGAAACCAGCCGGTGCCACCAGTAAAGGTCGTGCCCCTCAGCGACGAGCCGATAGGCGCAAGTCGACGGCAGCCAGCTGATGGTGCGCACATTCTGCGGCGTGAGCCCGACACAGTCGGGCACCTTGGCCAGGCGGTTGGCATAGTCGTGGCAGCGGCAGGTGCCGGCGTCGAACAGACGGCAGGCGACACTCGTCCAGTAGATTTCGCCGGTATCTTCGTCCTCGAGCTTCGACATGCAGCATTTGCCGCAGCCGTCGCACAGCGATTCCCATTCCGCCGGAGACATCTCCTCCAGCGTCTTGACCTTCCAAAACGGTTCGCTTTCCATTCGGCGCATGTGGCGCGCCGTGGGCTCAACGTCAAGCGTATCTGGCCAGCGTCATCAAAACGCCCGCTCGATACCCCTATTCTCACCGCTGCGCCTCTTGCCGGTTTAACCCACCGCGCATACGGGCCTCAGCAGCGTCCCCGCAAAGGAGATTCGATATGAAACGCCACCAACGGATTCTGACCGGAACCGCGTTCGGCCTGCTGATGGCCTCGACACCGCTCGCTGCCATGCCATTCAAGAACGACCCGGCAGTGCGCGTCCCATCCCCGCTGATCCTGGCGCAGGCAGAAGGTGACGGTTCAGCCGAGAGCGGCCAGCCGCCGGTGGAACAGGCTGCTCCGGAGCCGCAGCCTGAACCGGCTGCCGCACCTGAACCTGTGGCGGCCCCGGAACCTGCGCCAGTGATCGAACAGGCCCCAGCCCCGGAGCCACAGCCCGAGCCGGTTGCTGCGCCCGAACCCGTGGCTGCGCCGGAACCCGCACCAGCAGTCGAACAGGCTCCCGCCCCGGAACCAACTCCGATACAGGCACAGCAGGAACCAGCGACGGAGCCGCTTGCCGAGCCCGAACAGCCGCGCAAGAAGCGCAAGCAGAGCGAAGAGCAGGCCGAACCCGCGCCGGCAGAGCAACCCGCGCCCGCCGAAGCCGCTCCTGCTCAGCAGGAGGCTCCACCCGCGGAGCCAGAGCAGCCACGCAAGAAGCACAAGAAGGAGCAGGCCGAGCCCGCAGCCGAGCAGCCCGCGCCGGCCGAAAAGGCGCCGGAAGCCAAACCTGCCGAGCCCGAGCAAAAACCCGCGGAGCCGGAGCAGAAGCCGGCTGAAAAGAAGCCCGCCAAGGAAGAACCCGCAGCCAAGCCTGCGGAAGAGCCAACCCAGGCGAAACCAGCCGAGAAGCCGGCCGAACCGGAGGCAAAGCCTACCGACAAGCCAGCTGACAAGCCGGCAGAACAGCCGGCGCAAAGCGGCGAAAAGCCCGCGGCCGAGCAAGCGAAGCCTGTGGAACCCGCGCAGGGTGGCGAGAAGCCGGCTACCGGAGAGCAGAAACCTGCCGGTCAGGGTGACACGTCCACCAAGCCAGCCGGTGAGCCCCAGCCTAGCGAACAGCCGAAACCTGGCGAGCCGGCACAAGGCGGCCAGCAGCCTGCAACCGGCGAGCAGAAGCCGGCGGGACAGCAGACCGACGCGCCGGCCAACCCCAATGCCGCACCGATCTTCGACAGCCAGAAGGACGCCCAGCGTCCGGTCGAGGGCCAGAAGGGAGACACGGCCCAGCCGCAACAGCCCGGCCAGGCCGAACAGCCGGCGACACAGCCTGCCCAACCGGTACAGCAACCGGCCGAAAAGACACCACCACCAATCGATGACAAGGCTGCGCAAGTGACGATCCAGCCTGAGAAGATCGCACCGGTAACGGAAGAGAAAGGCACTCGGCTAGAACGCGCACCGGATTTCGACGTACGCCGGCGCCCGCGTCCGGAAGGGGCCGATATCGTCAAGAACTACGGTGACCGCACGATCATCCAGTTCAACAACCAGATCATCGTCGAAAGCAACGACCGTCCCCGCATCACCCGCGACGCGCAGGAGGTCTACTATGAGGACCTGCCGCGCGGCCGCACCCGCGAGACGATCGTGCGCGACAACGGCAACCAGATCATCACCGTCCGCAACCGCAATGGCGACATCATCAGACGCTCGCGCATCACGCCGGACGGGCACGAATATGTTCTGAGCTACGTCGACGAGCGTTACTACGAGGACATCGACGAATGGCGTGATCCGGGCGACGACCTGCCGCCGATCTACATCGACATTCCGCGCCAGGAATACATCCTGGAATCGGAATATGTCCGCAGCCCCGACGACTATTATGTCTTCCTGGAACGGCCGCCGGTGGAGAAGGTCAAGCGCCTCTATTCGATCGACGAGGTCAAGCGCTCGGCACGTGTGCGCGATATCGCCCGCCGCATCGATCTCGACACGCTAAACTTCGAATTTGGTTCTGCCACCATTCCCGAAAACGAGGTCGAGAAACTACAGGGCGTGGCGGACGCCATGCAGAAGCTGCTCGCCAAGAACCCGGCCGAGACCTTCCTGATCGAAGGTCACACCGACGCCGTCGGCTCGGATGTCGCCAATCTGGCGCTCTCCGACCGCCGCGCCGAGGCGGTGGCAAACGCGCTCAGCAGCGTCTTCGACGTCCCGCCGGAGAACCTGAGCACGCAGGGCTACGGCGAACGCTACCTCAAGGTGAAAACGCAGAAGCCGGAACGCGAGAACCGGCGTGTCGCCATCCGTCGCATCACCCCGCTGGTAGCGCCGGTGGCCAGCGCAAAGTAGGCGGCTCGTCCAATAGAGCAGTTCACCGTTTTCGCGGAACGGTGAGCTGCTCCATCTCCTTGTTTGAAGCGATCCCCCGGTCGGAAAACCGCTGCACACTTTTCCTGGAATTGCTCTACGGCATTGATTCGCCACATTGCGAGTCCCAAATATTACTTGGGTTCCCTGCCCCGTCCCGTCCTGAACGGGACGTCAAGAGGCCCGGCCGGCTTACTCCACCGACCGGGTCTTTTGTTAGAGCATTTCGCGTCTTGCCAAGACCGCGCCCCGCTCACTAAAAAACGCCGACTGGAAACACGGACGCATCTTATGAAACGCCTCGAACTCGCCATCGAATCCATCATCCTGGCCTCGCGCTGGCTGCTGGTTGTCTTCTATCTCGGGCTCGGCCTGGCGCTCGCCATCTATGCGCTCTCCTTCGCCAAGAAGCTGTACGAATTCGTGACCACCGTGATGGTGCTGGGCGACACCGACACCATCCTGAAGATCCTCGGCCTGATTGACGCTGCGCTCGTCGCCTCGCTGGTGGTGATGGTCATCATCTCCGGCTACGAAAACTTCGTCAGCCGTTTCGACGAACATGATGGCAAGGTGCACTGGCTGGGCACGATCGATGTCGGTTCGCTGAAGGTCAAGGTCGCTTCGACCATCGTCGCGATCTCGTCGATCCACCTGCTGCAGGTGTTCCTCAACTCGTCGTCCTACTCGACCGAGCAGTTGATGTGGCTGACCATCATCCACCTCACCTTCGTGGTGTCGGCACTGATGCTGGCCTATATCGACAGGCTGATGGGACACGGAAAAGGCGACAAGAGCGGTTCGCCGGACTGATCTCTCGCCAAACCGCTGAACGGCCTCAGAGCAATTCCAGGAAAAGTGCGTAGCGGTTTTCCGTCCGGAATTGCGTGAAAACAAGGAGTTAGAGCGTTTCCGTTAAAACGGAAACGCTCTAGAACAGCCCGGTCACCTTGGTTTCGGTGCGCGCGAATACTTCGTCCGGCACGAAGAAGTCGCCGGCCAGGGCACCCTTCGCACCTGGCGCATATTTCGAAAAATCGGTGACGCCTTCGGCGCGCAACACCTCCTCGTCGATGTAGAAATTGCCGGTCGCCTCGTGCGACCGACGCGTCAGGATCGCGTGCGCCGCATCGGCCATGATCTCGGGGGAGCGGCTCATCGCTGCCACGGTCTGACCACCGAGAAGGTTGCGTATCGCCGCCGTATCGATCGCCGTAAGCGGCCACAATGAATTGACCGCGATACCCGCCGAAGCGAACTCCGCGCTCATGCCAAGCGTGCACATCGACATGCCGAACTTCGCCATCGTGTAGGCGACGTGGCCCTTGAACCATTTGGCTTTCATGTCGAGCGGCGGCGCCAGATTCAAAATATGAGGGTTCGACGCTAACTTCAGGTGCGGAATGCACATTTTGGAAACGAGGAACGTGCCGCGCGTGTTGATCTGATGCATCAGATCGTAGCGCTTCATGTCGGTTTCGAGTGTGCCGGTGAGCTGGATGGCGCTGGCATTGTTGATGCAGATGTCGATACCGCCGAAACGCTCGACCGTCCTGGCCACGGCCTCCGCAACCTGCGTCTCCTCGCGGATGTCGCACAGCACCGGAAGCCCCTTGCCGCCCGCCTTCTCGATCTCTTCGACAGCTGTATGAATGGTACCGGGCAACTTGGGGTGCGGCGTGTCGGTCTTGGCGGCAATGGTGACGTTGGCGCCATCGCGCGCGGCGCGCAAAGCAATCGCCAGCCCGATGCCGCGCGACCCGCCTGAAATGAACAGCGTCTTGCCCTTGAGTGACATGCCATCGACCTCCCTGCAGCGACGGGCGATCCTTGCCCGGCTCATGCAGAGATGCAAGGCACGAAAATCCTGATCGATGATGACGCTGGGGAGGGTCGCTAGACCAGCACCAGGCCCTGCCGCATGGCGATCGCAATCGCGTCGGTGCGGTTGGCAGCGCCGAGCTTGGTCAGGATCGCCGCGACATGGAACTTGGCAGTGTGCACGGAAATGTCCAGCCTACGGGCGATCACCTTGTTGGGCGCGCCTTCCGCCAGCAGGGCCAGCACCTCTGCCTCGCGCGGCGACAGCGACGGTCGCGCCACAGCCTCGTTGTCGTTGGGATGATCGCCTGCCTCCATTGAGAAACCGGCGACATCCAAGGCCTCTGCGTCACGCACGGCGTGGTATCCGGCCGCCGCCAGCCGCGCCGCGGCAGCAATCAGCCCGTCCTCGGCATTCGGCGGCAGAACGGCAAAGACACGGCCTGCACTGCCGTCGACGGCGGCAACAGGACGGGACGACAAGAGCACCAAAGGCACGTCCACGTGAAGGGCGACGTTGTCGACGATGGCCACGTCGACAGCCGTCACGCTACCTGCCGGCACGGGCGCGAAATCCTCTCCGGCAGCCAGCGACGCCGACAGCCGTTCGGCCCGCCCGGCATCGCCGAGCGCGATGAGCACTGTCAGTCGTGTGCCTGCCATCGATCCTCTCAATTCAACGGCTTTTCGCCGATCGTCACGGTAACCTCGCTACGGCTGCCGCCGCGCAGGATGCCAAGTTTGACTGCAATTCCGGCGCTATCCGGCCCCAGCCTTCGCATCAGGCCACGCGGCCCCTCCACCGGTTCCCCGTTCCAGGCCACGATGATGTCGCCGACATGCAGGCCAGCAGCCTTGGCCGGACCATTGTCGTCCAATCCCATCACCATGGCGCCGGCAGTGTCGCCATCACGCGCCGGGTGCAAGGCCGCACCCAGATAACCGCGTACGACATGGCCCTTTTCCTTCAGCACCGCCACCGTGCGCTCGATGGTCTCGAACGGAATGACCAGCGCGCGGCGGCGTGGACCGAACAGAAGCATGCCGATCAGCCCGCCTTTGGCATCGAGCACCGGTCCGCCTTCGAAACGACCGCCGGCACCAACGGCAAGGTTGATGCGCCGGTCGATGGTACCGCCACGCATCGAACGCCAGGCCGGCCCCACTTCGCCGACCGTTCCCAGCACGGCAAGGGCCACGCCCCCACTGTTGCCGATGGCAATCGCAACATTGCCGGGTCGTACGGCAGTGGCTTTCGCCAGTACCGACAGGCCTGTCTGCTCTGTCTTCAACAAGGCGATGCCTGTCGAGGGGTCGCGACCGGCGAGGGTCGCCTTCGCGCTCTCGCCGGAGGCGAGCGTCAATTCAAGTTCATCGTCGGCATCGAGAACCTCCTCGGCAGCGACGAAGTAGCCTGCCCCCCAATGAAAGGCGGAGGCGGTGCGGCCATGATGCACAGTGAGACTGGCAACAGCAGGTGCCGCGCTTTCCGCGATATCGGCAACGGCGTCAGAGAAGGCGCCAAGATTGAAGTCGCTCATGATGACCTCCGGGATTGTTGGTTCCCCAGATATCGCCGGCTGGCGCCCGCAATGGTACTCGCCTGACGGCTAGGAAAGCCGGCTGCTGGCCATCTGGTCAGGTCGCGGTGAAACCCTGCGCTTCGCACATATAGGCATCGATCCGCGTTTTCACATGGGAAGCCTGCCATGGCGCTGCCAGCTCTCGATCCTGCTGCCCAGGACGACACCTTGCTCGATGCCTATTCCACCACGGTCGCCGATGCCGTCGATCGTATCGGTCCCGCCGTCTGCCGTATCGAGCGGATCGGCGTGCGCGGCGGGCATGGTTCGGGTTTCGTCATTTCGCCGGACGGGCTGATCGTCACCAATTTCCACGTCGTCGGCGACGCGAGGGCCGTACGTGTCGCCATGCCCGACGGAACCGTCGATGAGGGACGCGTGCTCGGCACCGACCCGGACACCGACATCGCGCTGGTGCGCGCGGGCGGTTCCTTCGCCAACGTAGCCCCCTTGGGCGATTCCAAACGGCTCAGGCGCGGCCAGATCGCGATCGCCATCGGCAACCCGCTGGGGTTCGAGTGGACGGTCACCACCGGCGTCGTTTCAGCGCTCGGTCGCTCGATGCGTGCCACGACAGGCCGTCTGATTGATGACGTCATCCAGACCGACGCCGCGCTCAATCCCGGCAATTCCGGCGGCCCGCTGGTGTCCTCCTCCGGCGAAGTCATCGGCGTCAACACCGCCATGATCCCCGGCGCTCAAGGCATTGCTTTCGCTGTCGCTTCCAACACCGCCAATTTCGTCATCGCCGAAATCATCCGCTTCGGCCGCGTGCGTCGCGCCTTCATCGGTATTTCCGCCGATACGACCAATCTTCCCCGCCGTGCGGCGCTGCTTTCCCAGGTCACCAGCAGCACGGCAGTGCGGCTGCGCAGCGTCGAGCCCGGCGGTCCGGCAGCACAGGCTGGATTGAAGGAAGGCGACATCGTCGTCGCCATTGACGGGCGGCCAGTGACGGGCGTCGACGATCTGGTCAGAATGCTCGATGCCGAACGCATCGGTCGCGAGACGATCTGCACGGTGCTGCGCCGCACCGGCATCAGCCGCATCGCGGTGACGCCGGTGGCCAGGGCTGGATAGACCTCTACCAGCCGGCAAGCACGATCTTGCCCAGCGTGGTACCGGATTCGATCTGGGCGTGCGCACGCTTCAAGTTTGCGGCCGAGATTATTCCGTAATTGTCGGTCATGGTCGACCTGACCTTGCCGGCATCGACCAGCCCAGCCACCTTGGTCAGAAGCTCGTGCTGCCGGATCATGTCCGCGGTCTCGTGCACGGGCCGCGCAAACATCATTTCCCAATGCAGTGACAGCGCTTTCGATTTGAACAGCATGACGTCGAAGGATTTAGGGTCGTCGATCAGCGCCACCCTACCCTGCGGTGCGATCAGCTTGGCGATTTCCGCAGCATGACTGTCGCTGTGGGTCAATGAAAACACGAAGGCAGGCATGCCGATCCCAAGCGCAGCCACCTGATCCGTCAAGGGCTTGCCATGGTTGATCACATGATGCGCGCCATGCGCTTTGACCCACTCGACCGTTTCAGGCCGCGACGCGGTGGCGATGATGGTCAGTTCGGTCAATGCGCGCAGAAGCTGGATGGCGATCGAACCGACGCCGCCGGCCGCTCCGACGATGACGATGGCATTGGCCGCACCCGGGACCGGCCGGGTCACGCCAAGCCGGTCAAAAAGCGCTTCGTAGGCAGTGATCGTCGTCAGCGGCAAGGCAGCAGCTGCCGCGAAATCGAGGGAGCGTGGCTTCAGTGCCGCGATCCGCTCGTCCACCAGATGGAACTCGGCGTTCGAGCCGGGTCGATTGATAGCGCCGGCGTAGTAGACCTCATCGCCGGGCTTGAACAGGCTCACTTCCGGACCAGTTTGAAGAACGACGCCGGCGGCATCCCAGCCAAGCACCCTGTGCCCATCGGCCGGCTTCGCCCCAGCGCGGACCTTGGTGTCGACCGGATTGACCGAAACGGCCTTGACCTCCACCAGTATGTCTCTGCCAACGGCCTTTGGACGCGGCAGCTCGATGTCGATGAGGGATGAAGGAGCCGAAATCGGCTGTGGCTCCAGATATCCGATGGCACGCATGGCATGTCTCCTGTTTTGCCTGCATGCCAGATGTGACCTATATGCGTTGTTCGCAAGAATGCACTTTTATTGTATATAGTGTCGAAAAAGGTACCATGAGGAATCCTATGGGCCGCATCCGTCATCAAGATCTGCGCAATTCCCCGGCCTGTCCCGTGGAAGGAACGCTGGAACTCATCGGCGGCAAGTGGAAGGGCGTGATCCTCTACCATCTCATCCAGCAGGGCACACTTCGCTTCAACGAATTGCGCCGCAAGATGAACGTCACCCAGCGCATGCTGACCAACCAGTTGCGCGAGCTCGAGACGAGCGGCCTCATCGACCGCAAGGTCTATGCCGAAGTCCCGCCCAAGGTGGAATATTCCCTGACCGAGCGCGGGCGGTCGCTGGAACCGATCATCCTGGCGCTGAAGCGCTGGGGTGACGACAACATTCTCGCCATTGGCTACGTTGCGCCGGGCACTTGCTAGCGACCCGATGTTCCTGCGAGCGGCACGAAGACCCTGCGCAGGAAATTCACCAGCCATATTGCCAATTCGCCGGTTGGGTCCAGGTCGGGATCGAAGATCGTCACATTCATGCCGACGCATCCCGGCCTGGCCACCAGTTCGCCCAGGATAGCGACGAGTTCATCCGAATCGATGCCTGGGCTGCCTGGAGAATCGACCGCCGGCATGACCGCCTGGTCGAGCGCATCGACATCGAAATGCAGCCAGTGGCGACCACCGCGCGCCAACACCGGCTCGGCCTTGACGAGCACGCCTGCTGCGCCAAGCTCGCGTGCGGCGAAAACATCGACCGGCGTGATCTCCGTCGCTTCGAGGTCACGCCAGGCATAGTCGACATCACGGCTTTCGCGCTCGCCGATCTGGACGACCTGATCATCTCTAAGCAACGGCCCCTCGATGCCCGGCCATTCGGTCAGCAGTGCTTCGCCGCGCCCGGTCGCCGCTGCCAGATCCATGCCGGCGGCCGAACTCAGCGGCAGGTTGTCGTCGTCATTGCCGGGATGACGAAAGTCGCTGTGGCCGTCGACATGCACCAGAGAGAGCGGCCCTGAACGCCGCGCACCCGCCAATGCGCCAAGCAGGATCGAGCAATCGCCTCCGACGACGAGCGGAAACGCCGCTTGCCCCACCGCATCCGCAACAATATCGGCCAGTCGCAGGTTGAAGCTCCGGATCGCCGGACCGTTGCGTAACTTCGTGCCCGGCTGCGGCTCGATGCTGTAGGCGGGCCGCTCCAGATCGATGACCTGCACAGGCGCCAGTGCTTCGACCAGCCCCGCCTCCGTCAAAGCCTGTGGCGCCCGCCATGTACCGGGCTCATGGCCGGACCTGAGCGGACGCAGGCCGAGATTGAAGGGAGCTCGGATAAGGTTGATATCACGCATGGAAAAGGCCCATTTCAACGGGCCCAGCATAAATTGCCGATGACAGCGGCGCCATGTCATCCGAGATCACAGGCGGTCCGCTCCCGACAGTTCCTGTCAGATGACTTCATTCACGGTTCGGCTATTTGCCGACCGCCTCCGGCACGAATTGCGCCAGGAACTCCTCGCTCGGCGGGATCGGCTTGATCACGTCGATCAAAACGCCGTTCGGGTCGCGGGTTATGAAATGGCGCTGACCGAACGCTTCGTCGCGCAGCGAACGCAAGATCGGCAACCCGGCTGCCGCCACCCGTTCATGTACGGCATCGACATCCTTCACCTCAAAATTGATGAGCAGGCCGGAAGCACGGCCCCTTCCTTCCGCCGGAATGGTCTCGTGGTCGCCCTGAACGATGCCGAGATTGACGCGCTTGTCCTCGGACGATTGCAGATGCACATACCAGTCGCTTTCGAACAGCGGTTTGAAGCGGAAGTGCTCGACATAGAAAGCGGTCGTGCCGGCGACATCGCCAGTCATCAGCACGGGATAGTAGCTGGTGGTTTTCATGGCTTTCTTTCCTCTCAAAATAAACATACAGTCTGTATGTAAATTTAGTTAACATACAGGCTGCATGTATGCAAGAGACAAACTCACGCCGATCCAATCGCGACCGCACCGAGGCCACGCGTGGCGATCTGATCGCAGCGGCACGCCGGCTTTTCACCGAAAAATCCTATGCCGAAACCGGAACGCCGGAGATTGTAGCGGCAGCCGGTGTCACGCGCGGCGCGCTCTATCATCACTTTGCCGACAAGCAGGCGCTGTTTCGAGCCGTTGTCGAGGCCGAGGCGGCGGCAGTCGCGAAAGCGGTCGAACAGGCCGCCCCCCGCACACTTGCGGCGCGGGACGCGCTGCTGGCTGGCGGCGATGCCTATGTCGCGGCCATGAGGCAGCCCGGCCGCACGCGGCTCTTGCTCCTCGACGGACCGGCCGTGCTCGGCCGTACCGAAATGGACGATATCGACGGCCGACACGGAAACCGCACCTTGCGCGAGGGGCTGGCGGCAACGATGCGCGCAGGCGACTTGCCCAAGCTGCCGTTGGAGGCACTAACGTCCCTGCTGGGGGCGTCATTCGATCGTGCGGCGCTCGCGATCGATGCAGGCGCGTCCGCAGAGGACTATCGCGCGGTGCTTGCCGCCATCATCGACGGCTTGCTGCTCAAGGGCCGTCCCTGATCCTCTCCTCGCCGCTTTTCATCGGTCATGTGCTGCAGCGTTGAACAGACATTCGGCAGTTCCTGGCTGAACCGTTCGATCAGCCAGGCTCCGGCTGGCCCCGGCGGCGTGTCCGCCCTGTAGAAGGCGTGCAGCGGATAAGGCCGCTCCGGATAAGGTTCGAGGTCAAGTATCTTCAGGTGTCCCGCCCGAACGTCTTCCAGGATCATCCAGGTTGGCAGGCCGCCCCAGCCGAGACCGGACACGATCAGGTCGCGCTTTGTCGACATGTCGGTCATGCGCCAGGTGCGATAGGCAAAGACGCTGAACTCCTTGCCCTCTGTGACCTTGCTGACGTCGGAGACGACAAGCTGGATATGCTCGCGCACGAAAGCCAGTGGCACCCTGCCCTTGTAGGTCGCAAGCGGATGGTTGGGCGCGGCGACCGGCACCATCGAAGCCTCACCGATACGCACTGACACCAGGTCGTCGCCGAGTTGCTGCGGCGGCCCACCGAAACTCAGATCGCTGAGCCGCCGCGCCAGTTGATCCCAGATCACGCCGAGCGCGCCCACATTGAGTTTCAGCGACACCGACGGGAATTCGGCCTCAAAGGCAGCCAGCGTCCTGACCAGGGCCGGAGAAGGCACAGTCACGTCGACGGCGATCGTCACCTCTGCCTCCAGCCCGCGCTTCAGCCCATCGGCACGGGCGCGGATATCCTGCAGCACTCCAACCATACGACGCGCGTCGGCAAGCATCGCCTTGCCTTCGACGGTGAGCATCGGCTCCCGCGTGCCTTCGCGGGTGAAGAGCTTGAGTTCGAGTTGCGCTTCCAGATTGGCGATGGTGTAGCTGATCACCGATTGCGCACGGCTGAGACGGCGCGCTGCACCGGAGAAACTGCCGGTTTCGGCCACTGCCAGGAACACCTGCAACTGGTCGAGAGTCGGATTCGCCTGCATGACTTATCCAATCCATAGATATATTCGATAGATATTTTCCCAATTTTTTAGATCAATGTCGAGGACTATCTGTATCTCCGAAATCAGGCGGTTGTCCGCCGCCATCAACGGAGAGCTGAAATGTCCAATATCCTTCTCGTGACCTCGAGCCCACGTGGCGGGGCCTCGCATTCAACCCGGGTTGCCACCGAGCTGGCGAACAAGCTGCAGGCCGCTCTGCCCGGATCGACGCTGAGCAAGCGAGACCTCGTCGCCAACCCGCTGCCGCATATCGAGCCGGATTATGCCACCGGCATCTACACCCCTGCCGAAGCCCGCACGCCGCGACAGACCGAGGTGGTCTGTGTGTCCGATGCCGCCGTCGACGAACTGTTTGCGGCCGACCACATCGTGCTCGCCACCGGCTTTATCAACTTCTCGATTTCCTCGACGCTGAAGTCCTGGATCGACCATATCTCGCGTTCAGGCAAAACCTTCTCTTACAGCTCGAACGGCCCGAAGGGCCTTGTCACCGGCAAAAAAGTCTATGTGGTGCTGGCTTCTGGCGGCATCTACTCCGAAGGCCCTGCCGCGGTGATGGATTTCGCCGTGCCCTATCTGAAGAGCGTCCTGGCTTTCAACGGCATGACCGATGTGGAAGTCATTCGTGTCGAAGGCGTCGGTATGGGTGAGGACGCGCTCAACGCCGCGCTCGCCAAGGCCGGAAAACAGGTCGACACGCTTGCTGCCTCGGTGGCTGGATCAGCTCTCCAGGCTGTCGCGGCCTAAGACGGTCGACCAAAGCAACAGCCGCCGTGGCGACACGGCGGCTGTTGTGTTTTAAGCCAGACTGGCGGGATTAATTGAACATGCGCTCGCCTTGCTCATCGATGAGCTGAACGCCTTTCTTCAGCGTGATGTCAACGGCATCATCAAGCCCCGCAAACCGGTCGGCCCGAATAAAGCGGTGTTCCTTCACAACGCCGTCGATCTCCTTGGAGATGACACCGCAGGTCTGGTACTGCCCATCCGCCTTGTAGGGCGTTGCGGCGACGACGAAACCCTTGTGTTCGATTTCCTTGACCGGCTTGGCCTTGCCCGGCGCTTCCGGCTCGCTGCTACCGCCACCGCCGAAGAGACGTTTCAGAAAGGACATGGCGACCTCCACCAGTTCAACAGCGCGGCAGCTCAAAGCAGCCAGCGCGGGTTCCACCGTTCAGTAACTGTCCTGACAGCAACGGGCAAGCACGGCGGGGTTCCGCCGGCCTGCCCGTTTTTTGAAATGCTGGAGGCGGCTTAGCGCTTGACCAGCGTTTCCAGCGCCTCGGCGGCATCTTTCAGGATGCTGGCAGCCTCAGCCTGCTTGTCCGCCGGCGCTTCGATGATCTCGGCAAGCGCGGCACGCAGGCGGCGTCGCAGCAGCTTGAGTTCAGGGTTGCGGCGGTCATCGCGGCCATGCCGCTCACGATCGTCGTCCCAGCCGAACCACTCACGCGCCTTGGCCATCTTGGCGCTGACACGCTCGAGGTGCTCGAGCGCACGCTCGACCAAGTCACGGTTTTCTTCCAGATGCGCCTCGCCGGCTTCGGTGATAGAAAACACCTTCTTGGCGCCCTCGGTGGACGAGACGGCATAACCGGCCTCCTCCAGGAAAGTCAGCGTCGGATAGACCACGCCGGGGCTTGGGCTGTAGATACCGGAGGAACGTTCCTCCAGCGCCTTGATGATGTCGTAGCCGTGACGCGGCGCATCCGACAGCAGCGAAAGCACGATCAGCTTGAGGTCGCCGTCACCGAACATGCGGCCCGCCCGCAGCATCTCGCCTGGACCGCCAGGACCGCGCCGACCGTGGCCGAACGGGCCGTGACCGCCACGCCCGCCGCCGAAACGGCCGGCCATGTGCCAGAACGCGCGCTCGGCGCGCTCACCGAAAGAATGATGTCTGTGCATATAAAACTCCATGCGTTATGTCTTACGATATATCTTAATTAAGATCACGCATTCGACGAGTCAAGATATATCTTACGATGCATCTTTAACTTGCCCCCCTCTTGATCGACGCCGCCGACGCCGCTATATGGGCCGCGAAGGCAATCGCCTCTCCGTAAGCGTCTGACGTCAAGCAACGCATCCAATCCCGGTCCTGCCGGGCTGCCCAAGAGGCGCAAGGATGCCCTGCTGTGAACCGGATCTCTTTCGGAAAACTCCCATGACAAACAACGTCACCCGTCGCAGGAAACTGCCTGCGCGCTATGCCGCCATCATCAGTCCGCTTGTTCTCTCGCTGCTGATGACCTTCATCGTCTCCTTGATTTCGACGCTGAAGAGCCTCGGTCTCCAGCCAGCCATGCCAAGCATCTGGATGGTCGCCTGGGGTCTGTCCTGGCTGGTCGCCTTTCCAACCTTGCTCGTCGTTCTGCCGATCGTGCGCCGTGTCGTCGGCATGCTCTGCGAGCCTGCACGTTGAGCGGAGGTGCTTCGGCACCTCCCCTTTTCAAGCCAGATGAAGCAGCACTTCCCGCCGATGCGGAAGATTGCGGTGCTCGAAGAGATAGATGCCTTGCCATGTGCCGAGCCCGAGACGGCCACCGCTGACGGGGATCGAGATCGACACCGTCGTCAGCACGCTCTTGATATGGGCCGGCATGTCGTCTGCGCCTTCGAAGCGGTGAACGAGATAGTCCATGGACGGATCGTCCGCCGGAGGCACCAGCCTGCGAAAGAAGGCTTCCAGGTCGCGCCTCACATCCGGGTCGGCATTCTCCTGAACCACAAGGGAGCAGGACGTATGCCGCACAAACGCGGTCAACAGCCCCATGGCTATCCCAGCACTGGCAACAAACCGTACGACCTCATAGAGCCCCGGACCTCTGGTCGTGATGGCGAGCTGTTTCTGGGTGCCGACCAGTGTTCCAGCGCCGCTAGAGCGTTTCCGTTTTTCACGGTAGCGCGGAAACGCTCTATCCCTTTGTTTTTACGCAATTCCGGACGGAAAACCGTGACACACCTTTCCTGGAATTGCTCTATTGCTGCGTGGTCAGGGCCAGCTTTGCGCTCAACGCCACGAAGGCAGCGGCGAAACTGCGCCTCAGCCATGTCATCACGCGCACGCTGCCGACGATGCGGTCGCGCACTGAAGCCGCGCACAGGCCATAGATAGCGAAGATGATGAATGTAGCCGCCATGAACACGCCCGACAATTCCAGCATGCGCGCCAGCACGTTGGGTTCGTTCGGCGCGATGAACTGCGGCAGGAAGGCCACGAAGAAGATCGAGAGCTTAGGATTGAGCACGTTGATGAGCACCCCATCGACCAGGACCTGGCGCACACTGCGGGCGTCGGGCTTCGTCTCCACTTTCAGGGCGCCATGCTCACGCAGGCTCTGCCAGGCCATATAGAGCAGATAAGCGACGCCGGCATATTTCACGACCTCGAAGGCGATTGCGCTGGCGTGCAGCAGTGCTGCCAACCCGGTCAATGCGGCCACCAGATGCGGCACGATGCCCAGAGTGCAGGCGAAAGCAGCCAGCACGCTTGCCCGCCCGCCGCGCGAGAGCCCGGCAGCGAGCGTATAGACGACGCCGGTGCCCGGCGAAGCAACGATGATCAAAGTGGTGAGCAGGAATTCGGGGGACATGGCGTCTCTTCACCTGAGCCGTTCGGTTGAACCTTGCTGACGTACCACACTTGGCGACGCGCCATAAAGTCCGCGAAACTGGCGGACGAAATGTGAGCGCGAAGCATAACCGGCTGCATTGACGGCGGCGGTAACATTGCCCTCGCCCCTGGCAAGGACATTATGGGCAAGCTGCATCCGCGTGGCAGCAAGCACCGCCCTGAGCGAAGTGCCTTCATCCGCAAGCCGCCGCCGCAGCGTCGATGCACCCATGCCGAGCGCCTGGCCAAGCACCTCGGCCGTCCACCGCCGCGCGGGTGCAGCAGCGACGAGCAAGGCGATGCGTTCCGGCAGCGAGACTTCGAACAGCCAGGCCGCGGCCGGCACGTCGCGCAGCAGAAGCAGCACTTCGGCCAGCCGATGCTCGGCCAGCACCGCGGCATGGCCCGATGCGGCGAGCACCGGGGCGGCATGAGAAAGTGCCGCAACCAGGTCTTCCGTCAGCGGCACGCGCAGATCGAGCCCTGCGGCGGGCCCCCTGAGCGGCCGGCCGAGGCGACGCACGGTTTCCGGCACATGGTCCACCTCGACGATGAGCGATTCATAGATGCCGCTTGTCTCGGCAGGAACGTTGACGACATCGAAGGCCCGGCCATGCGGAAAGATGAAGACGTCACCGGCTTCGAAGCGCTGCCCGGCATCGCCCAGCCAGATTTCTTTGGAGCCGCTGAGCACGATGCCGATCAGCGGCTTGTCGTTGACGATGCGGGCAAGCCGCTCGGCTGAGAAGCAGCAATAACTGAACAGCTGCCGCCCGTGCGGATGCATGCCGGGCTGCTTGTGCGGCCGGCCGGGATCAAGCGCCAAAGGGCGCAACGCCTGCAGCAGACGCCCGGCAAGGTTTTGCGACTGCATGTCGTTCATGGCCGAACCTAGCCAACCATACTGCACGCCGCAACACGATTGAGCGTTTCAGGCACAAGAATACAGCGCTTCGGGCACTCGCGCGGAAACCTGGCCTGTAGAACGCCAACCGGATGGCTTGGCCATCCACCACCAATGCAGGACCATGGCTATGTTCAGAAATTTCATTCTCGCGGCGGCCATCGCCGGCACCGCAACCATCGCAGACGCAGCGCCGCAGGTTGAGTTGTGGCGTCTCGACTGCGGCCGCATCGCGGTCAACGATCTCAGCGTCTTTTCCGACACTTTCGCCTATGCGCGCGAAAAGAAGACACTCACCGACAGTTGCTACGTCATTCGGCACGGCGCCGACTACATGCTGTGGGATACCGGCCTTCCTGCCGCCTTGCTCGGCAAGCCGTTGGCCCCCGGCGAGGTGCTGGCGCCAACCCTCGATCGCACGGTTCCGGATCAACTCAAGGAAATCGCCATCAAACCGGAAGCCATCAGGCTGATCGGCATCAGCCACTATCATTTCGACCACGTCGGTCAGGCCGCCGATTTCCCGAAGGCACGCCTGATGATCGGCAAGACCGACCTGGAAGCCTTGAAGGCAAGCCCGGCTCCCTTCGGCGCCGACCCTTCCCTGCTCACGCCCTGGCTCAGCGGAGGCGCGCCGCTGGACACAGTCGAAGGTGACAAGGACGTCTTCGGCGACGGCTCGGTTGTCATGCTGTCGGCGCCCGGCCACACGCCCGGCAGCCATGCACTGCTGGTCCGGCTCGCCGAAAAAGGCCCTGTACTGCTCAGTGGCGACGTCGCTCATTTCGAAAAACAGTTCGAGACGGGCGGAATTCCACCTTTCAACACCAACCGGGCCGAAAGCCTTGCCTCTATGGCACGACTGCAGGCGATGGCCAGGACGCTTGGCGCCACGCTGGTCGTCCAGCACGACGCCGACGATATCGCCAAGCTGCCGGCTTTCCCGACAAGCGCGAAATGACCAAACCTAAAAGACAACCCGGCCAATGACTTGGCCGGGTTTTCCGAATCCGTCCTCGAGATCGTTGAATCAATTTCTCCGATCGAGCTGCCGTTTGCGGCCGGTCAAGGAGAAAGCGAAAAGACCCACAAAGCGTCACTTCCATTCATCACCAAACTGCCGCACTGTTGCCTTTGGGTATTGGGTGTCGTTGTCCTCGCGTTTTGACGAAACCCACCCTTGCGCCCTCCCGCTATCACGATCGAGCCGACCACCACTGCGAGAGGCGCTGGCGCAATTCTCATGTCGGTAATTTCGGAGGGCGCGCGTGCCGATTTGCCCCTGGGCGTCGGCGCGTCCTGCCTGCTGCACCTGTTGTTGCTGGCCAGCTTGATGCTGCTCCCCATCCCCCAAGCACTGCGACAGCCGCCGATCGAAAGCATCAAGGTCAACTTCGTGCCACCGCCGCAGCCGCCTGAACCGGCACCGCAAGGCAAACCAGTCGCGACGCCCAAGGCCGAGCCACCAGGTGCTCCCGCAACGCCCCCCGTCATGCAGGCGCCGCTCCCGACGTCTGCCCAGCCGCCGATGGTCAAGGCGGAAAAACTCTATTCCGCGCAGGTTCTCGCCGATCCGCGCAGCCGCGGCGCGCGCAAGGCCCTGCCCCAACTAGCGCCGCAGGAGCGCGTCGTACAGCTCTGCAACATAGAGGCTTTGGCACAATTGCGTCGGCGGCAAACCGGCCTCCAGCCCGATCTGGTCATCCCCTACGCAATGGAGGATGTGAGAATCCGAGGCCAGACACTCGAGGCAGGCGGAGCGGCTATACGCAGCAAGAAGCGTTGGTACACGCTGCAGTTCAAGTGCGAAGTCGCGCTGGACATCAAGACGGTCGTTGCATTCGAATTCCGGCTCGGTGTCGAGATTCCACGGGAACAATGGGCAGATCACGATCTGACTTTGGACGACAGCCCCGCCGATTGAACCGGCCAACATTCCGCCCGAGAAATCGCCTTCAGCCTTTCGGCCGAATGCACTTCTTGTCGCGAAACAGCGCCCATTCCTCACAGATGCGGCCATTCGGCAGATGGCAATAGCCGGTCTGGTTGCCGCTGGCATCCGAGAGGATCTTGGACTTGCCGCCGATCCTCACGCAATGAACCGAGGCCGGATTGGCCATGCCGATCTTCTTGGCGGCGAACGCACCCTCGATTGCCATGAGTGGCAAGGCCACAAGGCAAGCGACAGTCATCAGGAAAGTGCGCATCGGTGACCCTCCAAAGAAAAAGCCCGGGGCTTGCCCGGGCTTGGTCGTATTAGCTGTCGAGGAAGCTTCGCAGCTTGCGGCTGCGGCTCGGATGCTTGAGCTTGCGCAGCGCCTTGGCTTCGATCTGGCGAATACGTTCGCGCGTCACCGAGAACTGCTGGCCGACTTCTTCCAGTGTGTGGTCGGTGTTCATGCCGATGCCGAAGCGCATGCGCAGCACGCGCTCTTCGCGCGGCGTGAGCGAGGCGAGCACGCGCGTGGTGGTCTCGCGCAGGTTCGCCTGGATCGCAGCATCGATCGGCAGGATCGCGCCCTTGTCTTCGATGAAGTCGCCGAGATGCGAATCTTCCTCGTCGCCCACCGGCGTCTCGAGCGAGATCGGCTCCTTGGCGATCTTCAGCACCTTGCGCACCTTTTCCAGCGGCATGGCCAGCTTTTCAGCCAGTTCTTCCGGCGTCGGCTCGCGGCCGATCTCGTGCAGCATCTGGCGCGAGGTGCGTACGATCTTGTTGATCGTTTCGATCATGTGCACCGGGATGCGGATGGTGCGGGCCTGGTCGGCGATCGAACGGGTGATCGCCTGCCGGATCCACCAGGTCGCGTAGGTCGAGAACTTGTAGCCACGACGATACTCGAACTTGTCGACCGCCTTCATCAGGCCGATATTGCCTTCCTGGATGAGATCGAGGAACTGCAAGCCGCGGTTCGTGTACTTTTTCGCGATCGAGATGACGAGGCGAAGATTGGCCTCCACCATCTCCTTCTTGGCAATCGCCGCTTCGCGCTCGCCCTTCTGCACCTGGTTGACGATCTTGCGGAATTCCAGGATCGAGATCGCCGTCTCGGTGGCGAGGTTCTGGATCTCTGCGCGCAGGTCCTGGATCGAATTCTGCTCGTTCTTGGTGAACTCCTTCCAGCCGCGCGTCGTCAGGTTGGCAATGTTCCTGATCCAGTTCGGATCGAGCTCGGAACCCTGATATTCCTTGAGGAACTCCTCGCGGCGCACGCCGTAGCTTTCAGCGAGGCGAAGAAGCTTGCCCTCGTTCTGCACCAGACGCTTGTTGATGTCGTAGAGCTGCTCGACCAGCGCCTCGATGCGGGCCTGGTTGAGCGACAGCGACTTCACCGCCGTGATCAGCTCGTCCTTCAGCTCCTTCAGGCGGCGGTCCTGGCTCGGCGAAAGCGTGCCGGCTGCGGCAAGACGGTTCTCGACCTGCTGGTCCTGCAGCTTGCGCAGTTTCTTGTAGGTGTCGGCGATGACGTCCAGCGTCTCCATCACCTGCGGGCGAAGCTCGGCTTCCATCGCCGCCAGCGACAAGCTCGCTTCGT
Organism: Mesorhizobium loti; assembly: GCF_002858745.1. Classification (GTDB taxonomy): domain Bacteria; phylum Pseudomonadota; class Alphaproteobacteria; order Rhizobiales; family Rhizobiaceae; genus Mesorhizobium; species Mesorhizobium loti_F. The sequence goes on from NZ_PJRO01000008.1 coordinate 307,482, forward strand.
CCTCGTCCTCTTCGTCTTCTTCCAGGCCGCGGGTATCGCCGCCGACATTGGTGATGTCGTCCTCGTCATCGCCACGACGACGCCCTGCCTTCGGCTCTTCTTTCGGCTTGGCGTCTTCATCGACGCGCTCGACGACCGGCGCCTGCTTGCCTTCGGGGCCGGCATAGGTGGCTTCGAGATCGATGATCTCACGCAGCAAGATCTTGGCTTCGTTGAGCTCGTCGCGCCAGATGATGATGGCCTGGAACGTCAGCGGGCTTTCGCACAGGCCCGCGATCATGGTCTCGCGGCCGGCCTCGATGCGCTTGGCGATGGCGATTTCGCCTTCGCGCGACAGCAACTCTACCGAACCCATCTCGCGCAGATACATGCGCACAGGGTCGTCGGTGCGGTCGGTCGGCTCTTTCTTGGCAACGGTCGCAACGGCCGTACCGGTCTGTTCGGCAAGCTCGTTTGCATCGTCTTCCGACGAATCGGCGCTCTCGCCTTCGGCGTCGTCGCTCTGCTCGTCGTCCTCGACGACGTTGATGCCCATATCGCTGAGCATCGCATTGATGTCTTCGATCCGGTCCGGGTCCGTCTCTTCCGACGGCAGCACCGCATTCAACTCGTCGAGCGTGACATAGCCGCGTTTCTTCGCGGCCTTGATCATCTTCTTGACAGCATCATCGGAAAGGTCGAGCAGCGGGCCGTCAGTCGTGCCCTCGCGTTCGGTTTCGACCTCTTCCTTTTCCTTAGTCGCCATTCTAAGTCTTCTCCAGACGGCCATCCAAAGGGCCGCTTCGCTGCTGACAAATCAGTTGCGCTCGTTCACAAACGCTTCCGCCAAGCCAGTACCTGCTTCTCACTTAAGTCCAGATTAACCCTGATATCTGTGGCGGGTTTCCGTTCCCGTCCAGTGCATACATCGTCATTTAGCGCCGATGCCGGGCATGGGTTAACGTTTCGAATCGTCCTGATTCCGTCATTCTGCCAGAAGGTCAAGCGCCTCTCGCATGATTCGCCTTAAAAAAGCGAATCAATTAGGCGCGCCTGATTGATTGGCTATGCCCTGCCCGCCCGGCCGGAGGATACGCCAAACCCTTCGATCAATGCCTCTGTTGCCTGCACGTCGCGGAACTGCGTCTGGATCTCGACCAGATGCCGGTAATTCTCTTCTGTGGGATCACTGGCGAGCGCCGCTTCAGCCTGCTTCAGCTCCCTATGTAATGTGCGTTGGCTGCGGTGCAAGTGCAACACCTGGTTGAAGGCGTCGCGCGCATCGTCAATCGCCGCGCTTTCCAGGGCCGGCCATTGCCTGGTGCGCCGGATCAGTGCCACTGCACGCTCCCAGACTTCCCGGCAGCCAATGCGATCGATCACCTCGATGATGGTATCGCGATCACTGGCCTGGTCGTGCGCGAGCGCATCGAGCAGTGCGCCATGCAGCCTGCGCAGGTCGCTGTTGGCAAGGTCGAGGAATTCGACATGCTCGAAATTCTCATCGATCAGTGCCGGGTGATTGACGAGCGCCACCATCACGGTCGCTTCACGCACCGACATCACATCGCCGGCGCGCTTCACCAGCGCCGAGCGGCCAAGGCTCTCGGTAATCGCATTGCGCCCGGCAGCGGCGGCTCCGCGCGACCATTGGCCGCCCTGCCGGCCGCCTTGGCCTCGTTCGCCCGGCCGCGACGGGCGCGCGCTGCGTTGCGGTGCAAAGAAGCCCTGCACGCGCTCGCGCATCTCCTGTTGGTAGTGATAGCGGACACTTTCGTCACGGATGCGGCTGGTGATCTCGCGCAGCGTCTTTTCGAGCTCAGCCCGACGCTCAGGCGTCTCGAACACGTTGCCGGCGGTTTCGCGCGTCCAGATCAGGTCCGCCAGTGGCCGCGCTTCGGCAAGCACGGTACGGAAGGCATCCGGCCCTTCGGCCTTGACCAGGTCGTCGGGGTCCTTGCCTTCAGGCAGCAGCGCAAAACGCGCGGTGCGCCCCGCCTGGATTGTCGGCAGGATAAGATCAGCCGCCCGCCAGGCGGCTTTGAGGCCGGCTCCATCGCCATCGAAGCACAAGACAGGTTCACCCGACATGCGCCAGAGCAATTCCATCTGGTTTTCGGTGAGCGCCGTGCCGAGCGGCGCCACCGCATTCTCGAAGCCCGCCTGTGCCAGCGCGATCACGTCCATATAACCTTCGACGGCGATCACCGTACCGCCGCGAGCCAATGCCTTGCGGGCACGCGCGAAATTGTAGAGCACGTTGCCCTTGTGAAAGAGCTCGGTCTCGGGAGAGTTGAGATATTTCGCCGACACGTCCGCCGACATGGCACGTCCGCCGAAGGCGATGATGCGCCCGCGCGAATCCGGGATCGGAAACATGATGCGGTCGCGGAAACGATCGTAGGAAACCGGGATGTCATCGCCGAACACCACCAGCCCACAGGCTTCGATCTGCGCCTTCTCGATGCCTTTCGAGGCCAGGAATTCTTTCAGCGCGTTGCGGCTGTCCGGCGCGAAGCCCAGCCGGAACGACTGCTGCGTCGCCGGCGTCAGGCCGCGGTCGCGCAGGTAGGCACGCGCCTTGGCCCCTTCGGATCCATGCAGCCGCTCCTGAAAGAAGGACGTCGCCATTTCCATGACGTCGGTCAGGCTGGCGCGCTGTTTTTCGCGCTGCTCCGCCTGTTCGTCGCGCGCCGGCATCGGCACGCCGGCCATATCGGCGATGCGCTCGACCGCTTCGGGGAAGCTCATGCCGTCCAATTCGGTGAGAAAGCGGAAATGGTCCCCCGAAACGCCGCAACCGAAACAGTGATAGCGCCCCTTCTTGTCCTCGCAATGAAAAGAGGGAGACTTCTCACCATGGAACGGGCAGCAGCCCCAATAATCACCGCGCGGGACGTTGGTCTTCTTCCTGTCCCACGCCACGCGCTGGCCGATCAGCGAGGAGATCGGCACGCGGTCGCGTATCTCGTCGAGGAAGGTTGGGGGAAAGCGCATGGCGATCATATAAGCACGACCATCCGAACTGGCTATCGCAATCGCCGGCAATGCCCGGTTTTCACAGACCGCACCGGTACGAAAAAAGGCGGCCCAGTTTGGGCCGCCTTCGTTGAAAAGAGTTCCGGCTTAGCGCGCGGCAAGCACGCCAGCAATCAAACCACTCGCGATGCCGACGAGCAGATATTCGTCGCCAACACGAATCCACTGCTGGCCGGAGCCCGGGCGACGCAGACCGTAACGATGGTAGTCGCGGATGCCCTGGTGGCGTTTCCATTCGCGATAACGCTGGCCGGCTTTCCAGTGCGGCTCACGCACCACTTCCCTGCGCACGATCACGCGCTTTTCGACGCTGCGGCGTTCGTGGCGATTGTCATAGCGCCGATCGCCGTGACGCCGCTCTTCATAACGACGGTCCTTACGGACAGGTTCCTGCCACTGAACCGTGGTGACATTCGACTGCGGCACGCTGATCGACGCGACCGGCGCGGCAAAGCCTTGCAGGGTCGATGCCGCCAGCATCGAAACGGCCATGGCCGACAGAATAAGACGTTTCATGGGTGTGACTCCTCGTTTGTACACACGATGGAAATAGAGTTCACAACATGAACCAAAACTGAATACCAGCATTACAATTTCGTAATGAACATAGGCTGTTAGAGATCTTTTCGTACCTTAACCAGGTTCCACCTTCATCTCTTTCACTCCGGCGCGATGCTGCCATTTGCAACGCGATAGCCAGCTTGTGCGTTTCATGTTGGATGATGGCGTCGCATGTTCCGTCATGTCCAAATCCGACACTGGCCGCCGCTTGTCGGAACATGGCTGAGCCAACAGCAATTTATTATCCGGCTAATGTAAGAATCGGCTGTTTTGCGCTATATATGAACCTATGAATCGCGCTATTTCAGATCGGGCCGGCGCCAGTTTGCTGCCACCGGCCTCACCCCTATTCGCAAATCACCGCGGATTGCGGTCTTCTGTGCGCTACACGCCGAGGATGCATTCATGAGTGGCTCGGTGGTCCTTCTGCATCTGGCCGGCGCGGTGGCGCTGATGCTGTTTGCCACCCGTATGGTGAAGACCGGCGTCGAGCGCGCTTATGGCGACGTGCTGCGGCTGAAGCTACGCGGCACCATGAAGAACCCGCTGCTGGCGGTGCTGGCAGGGACCGCACTGGCGATCGCACTGCAGAGTTCCACTGCCGTCACCCTCCTGGTCGGCTCCTTCGCAGGCGCCGGCATTGTTTCGGGCATGGCCGGGCAGCTGGCCGTCCGTGGCGCCGAGATCGGCTCGGCGCTGGTCGTCAAGCTGCTCACTTTCGACCTGACGCTGATCGTGCCGATTTGCCTGATCACCGGCACGATCATGTTCATGGCCACCGAGCGGCGCGACTGGCGCCAGATCGGCCGCATCCTGATCGGTGTCGGCCTTCTGCTCTTGTCGCTGGAGATGATCGGCCAGGCCTCCGAGCCGCTGCGCGAAAGCCAGTTGCTGCCTGTCATCATCGACTATTTCAAGGGCGATCCTGTCACGGCCTACATCATGGCAGCGGTCGCCACCTGGCTGTTCCAGTCGAGTATCGCCGCTGTGCTGCTGATGACCACGCTGGCCGGACGTGGTTTCATCCCGCCGGAGCTCGGCATCGTGCTGGTGCTGGGCGTCAATCTTGGTTCTTCGATCATCGCGCCGCTGCTCACCCGCAACGCCGAACCTGCCGTACGGGTCGTGCCCGTCGGCAACCTTCTGATGCGCGGTCTCGGCTCGCTGGTCATGCTGACACTGTTCCTCGCCATCAAGCCGCCGGTGGCCTTCCTTGGCAGCACTGGACCGGACCAGATCGTCAATGCGCATATCCTGTTCAACGTCATTATCCTGCTCGCCGGACTGCCGCTGGCCGGCCTTGTCTACAGTGCCTCCAAGAAGATCGTCGCGCTGGGCGCAAAGGATGCTCCGGCCGATGCCTTCCAGGTGACGGAGCTGTCGGCGCTAAACGAGGCAGCGCTCAACGTACCGTCACAGGCGCTCGGCAATGCCACGCGCGAAGTCGTGCGCGTCTGCGAAACCGTCGAGATCATGCTGAAACGTGTCATCGACCTTTACGAACAGGCCGACGAGGACAAGATCAAGGCACTTGCGGCACTCGATGACCGGGTCGATCAGAAACATGCCGCCATCAAGCTCTATCTCGCCAAGGTCACCAAGAATTCGCTGACCGAAGACGAAGCACTGCGCTGCCAGGAACTGATCGGCGCCTGCGTCAAGCTCGAACAGGTCGGCGACATCATCGTGCGCAATATGCTGCCGCTGGTGCGCAAGAAGATGGAGCGCGGGCTGGAATTCACGCCCGAGGGCTGGCGCGAACTCACCGCCTTCCACGCGTCCGTGCTCGCCAACGCAAGACTTGCCTTTAATGTTCTGGTTTCCAGCGATGCCGAAACCGCGCGCCAGATCGTCGAAGAAAAGGACCGGCTGCGCGATCACGAGAAGCAGACCAGCCAGGCGCATTTCCTGCGCCTGCGCGACGGCACGCCCAACTCGATCGAGACCAGCACCATCCATCTCGACACCATCCGTGACCTGAAGCAGATCAACTCGCTGCTCGCCTCCATCGCCTATCCGGTGCTGGAAAAGCGCGGGCTGCTCAGCGGTTCGCGGCTCAGAGCATGATCACGAACGGAAGGTCAGCGAAGCAAAAGTCGTAGACTTTTCGGACAAAGATCATGCGTCAAGACAGAGGCGAGCTGACGGCTGGGATGGCTATCCAGAAAAACTAAACCCTGGTCCACGATTTCTGGATTGCCTGAAAGGGCTGATCGTGGTCAGAGGCCATTTCATTAGAGCCCCGCGCGTCCTCTCGGACGCGCAAAGGACTGCCATGCCGCTTCCGCTGATTGCCCTTTTCCTTGCCGCTTTCGCCTTCGGCACGACAGAATTCGTCATAGCCGGCGTACTGCCGCAAGTGGCCGAAGGTTTGAATGTCTCGGTGCCGAGCGCCGGCTACCTCGTTTCCGGCTATGCGCTCGGCATTGCCATCGGCGGACCGCTGCTGACACTCGCCACCTCAACGGTCTCGCGCAAGACGCTGCTGCTTGCACTCGCCGTTGCTTTCACCATCGGCCAGGTCGCCTGCGCCGTAGCGCCTGACTTCCTTTCAATGCTGGTGCTGCGCGTGACGGTCGCCGTCGCGCACGGCGCGTATTTCGGGGTGGCCATGGTGGTTGCCGTCAACCTGGTACGCCCCGACCAACGCGGCATGGCGATCGCACTTGTCCTGTCTGGCCTCACCGTTTCCAACATCATCGGCGTGCCGGTTGGCACCGCGATCGGCAATCTCTGGGGTTGGCGCGCGACCTTCTGGGTGATGAGCCTGTTGGGGATCGTCTCGCTGTTGGCGATGGCGTTGCTTGTTCCCCGCGCCACCGGCGCATCCACGAGGCCAGCTGGGCTGGCGCACGAGGTGCGCGCGCTCGGCCGCCAGCAGGTGTGGACCTCGCTAATCCTCATGCTGATGCTGATGATGGGCCAGATGACGCTTTACACCTACATCACCCCCTTCCTCGAGGAAGTCACCGGCCTGACCAAGGCACAGGTGCCGTGGGTGCTGCTGCTCAACGGTGTTGGCGCTACAATAGGCGTGTTCGTCGGCGGGCGATTGGCAGACTGGAAGTTGATGCCTTCGCTCATCACCATGTTCGCGCTGCAGGCGGTCATGCTGACAATCATCTATTTGGTCAGCCCCCACCCGTTGCCGATGGTCGTTGCGATCACGCTTTGGGGCGCCCTCAACTTCTCCATCGGCGCGCCGATCCAGGCCCGTATCCTGTCCTGGACCGCAGATGCCTCAAATCTCGCCTCGTCGCTGATCCCGTCAGGCTTCAACATCGGCATTGCGCTCGCCTCTTCTGCCGGCGCTGTTGTCCTCAGCGCCGGCTACGGCTATCGCATCCTGCCGGTGCTCGGTATCGTCGCCATGGTCGTGGCTTTTGCAGTCGCGGTCGTCTCGTATGCCGCCGAGCGCCGCAGCGGTCTGCGGCCGCCCCTGCCGGCGAGTGCCGCAGAATAATCTCGAAAAAAGGCTGGGCTACCAGAGATACGGGACCAGCCGATAACGCACGCGGCCGCTGTAGTCGCCATAGTCAACGAACTGGCGCCGCAGCGCCTTTTCCTCGTTCACGGAACGCCATGCCAGGGCGATGCTGAGCATGAGCGATCCCCACAGACCGGCCCAGGAGCCGAGCAGCAGCGGCATGCCGAAAAAAAGCAGCAGCGCGCTCGAATACATGGGATGGCGCACCAGCGCATAAGGCCCGGTGTCGATCACTGTCTGGCCTTCCTGGATCTTGACCACAGGGGCGGCAAAAGTGTTCTCGTTGAAGGTCCAGAAGCAACCCGCATAATTGGCGAGGACCAGAAGCCCGCCCGTGACCTGCAGCCAGAATGGCATGGCCGTGAAGTTCGAACGAGCAGCATCCCATGGCATGAAGGCGAACCACGCACAGAAGGCGAGAATAAACAGCGACAGCCAGATCTTGTCCCAGCCCTCCTGATCCTTCTGGATCGGCGGGCTCATCCGTTCGCGCAGCAATTGCGGGCTACGGCGTGACAGCCACGCTATCATCGCAACCCCGCCACCGATAAACAGGATGATCATTGCCCAGCCAGCCGGATAGGCGAGTGTTCCCGCGGCAAGGAACGTGACCACCGCCATGAAAAACATCCAGATGATCAACTGCAGATAATAGCGGATCATGGCCATCTCGCTTTGACTTGGGGGGCCGCCGCCTCATCGGGCGGCAGCCGGATTGCCGCAAACCGGTTGAACCGGTATAAATTTCCAGCAAATCATGTATATTCGGAAAATATCGAATATGTCAATTATAGAAGAGCAGCAGCAGCATTTCATTGACGACATCGCCCGGCTTTTCGTGCCCTGGGGGGTGCCGCTGACAGCCGCCCGCCTCTACGGCTATCTGATGCTGATGCCGGATGCCGTCGATCTCGACCGCATTTCGGATGATCTCGAAATCAGCAAGAGCAGTGCCAGCGTCGCCGCGCGCCTGCTCGAACAATACACACTCGCCCGCCGCCGTAGCATCCGCGGCACCAAGCGCATTCTCTACGAGGTTTCCGAGAACTATGAGGAAATGCTAGGCCAGCAGAACCGGTTGCTCGAGGCGCTGGCCAATCAGCTTCTCAAGGGCGCGGAGACAAGCCGCTCGGAAAAGATCCAGCAACGTCTGCGCGACATGGCAGAGGTCAACTTCGCCGCACGCGACGCAATGAACGAAATGCTGCGCGGCTTGGGCGCCAAACGCAGCGGCTAACGGCTTGAAGCGCGCCTTAGAGCAATCCCAGGAAAAGTGCATAGCAATTTTCCGTCCGGAATTGCGTAAAATAAAAAGCTAGAGCGTTTCCGTAAAAAACGGAAACGCTCTAGTTCAGCACGCGCACCAGCCATAGCGACAACACCGGCAACGCGGTCAGCAGTGTCAGCCTGATCAGGTCGGCGATCACGAAAGGCATCACCCCGCGATAGGTCCGGGTGATCGGCACATCGCCGGCGATCTTGTTGATGATGAAGACATTGAGCCCGATTGGCGGCGCAGCAAGCCCGATGCCGACCACCACCAGCACCAGGATGCCGAACCAGATCGCAACATCCTCCGCACTCATGCCGAAATCCAGCGCCAGCACGATCGGCACGAAGACCGGCAGGGTCAGCAGGATCATCGCCAGTTCGTCCATGACTGCGCCCAGCACGATATAGACCAGCAACATGCCGACCAGCACCGCATAAGGAGCCATGCCGGAATTGCCGATCATCTCGGCAACAGTGGAAGGCATGCGCGTCAGCGCCAGGAAGGCGCCAAACACTTCAGCGCCGAGCAGGATCAGGAAGATCATGCCCGAGGTTTCCGCCGTCTGCAGCAGCGCCTCGCGCATGTTGCCGACGTTGAGCTTGCGCTGCGCGAGCCCGAAGACGAGCATGACGATGACGCCGACCGCGGCACCCTCCGTCGGGGTGAAGACGCCGCCATAGATGCCACCCACGACGATGACTGCAACGGCGGCGGCTGGCACCAGCGCGAAGTCGGCAACCAGCAACACCAGCCCTATGATGGCGGCCAGCACCGCGGCTGTGATGCCGACTAACCCGAAATAGCCGGCGCCGACAGCGGCCAGTGCAACCAGTCCACCGGCAGGCCGTGCCCAGACAGGCTGCGGCAGACGTTCGATCTCGCGCTCGACCGGCGGCGCCAATTCCGGCCGCCGCCGCACGACGACGGCAATCGCGATGCAGTAGAAGGCGGCGGCGAGCAGGCCGGGGATGAGCGCAGCCTGGAACAGCTTGGCGATGTTCTGCTCGGCGGTGATGGCGTAGATCACCAGGATAACCGAAGGCGGGATGAGAATGCCCAGCGTGCCGCCTGCCGCAATGGTGCCGGTGGCAAGACCGAGGTCGACTTTGGCCCGGCGCAATTCCGGCATCGCGGCACGCCCGAACGTCGCGGTGGTCGCGACAGAGGAACCGCAGATGGCGCCGAAGCCGGTACAGGCAAGGATAACGGCCATGGGCAGGCCGCCACGCGTCTTGCCGAGCCGCCGCTCCGCCGCCTGGAACAGGGTGGCAGCCATGCCGGAGCGCTCTGCCAGCGCGCCCATCAGGATGAACAGCGGAATGACCGAGAGCGTGTAGGAGGCGAACTGCCGGTAGGTGTTGGTCTGCAAGTAATAGAACAGCGCGTTCCAGCCTGACAGGTAGGCGTAGCCGCCTGCCCCCACCACCAGCATGGCAAGTGCGATCGGCATGCGGATGGCGATCAGCACCAGCATCGCCGCGAAACCGAGAAGGGCGAGTTCGACGCCGCTCACGCGCGGCCTCCGAATTTCAGCACGGCAACCGCCAATGCACCGAGGAAGGCCACCGCCGCAAGAACTGCGCAAATCGCATAGACCGGCCAAATCGGCCAGGATATCTGCACCATGGTTTCGTTGTACTGGAAGGATTCTTGTGCGCCGGAAACCAGCCCCCAGGCGAAGAAGCCGAGGAAGGCGGCGAGCACAAGATCCCACACTGCATCGATCTTGGCATTCACCCTGGCCGGCAGGCGCTGCGTGAAGGTATCGACCGCGATGTGGCCGTTGCGCATTTGCGTGTAAGGCAGGAAGGCGAAGACGGCAACGCCGATGCCGATCTCGACAAATTCATAATCGGCCGGGATCGGCTTGCTGAACAGCCAGCGGCCGACCACGCTCGTGGTGACGAGACCCGCAACAATCAGGATCAGGATGCCGCCGGCAATCGCCACGGCCGCCGCAGTCTTTTCAGCGACGCGTGCGAAGCGCCCCGGCGATCCCGATTGCGCCTCCATCAAACCTCCCTCACCCGGATCAGCAAAAAGGCGCAACCGGCCACGCCAGCGCAATTCCGGGAAAAGTGTGTAACGGTTTTCCGTCCGGAATTGCGTAACAAAGAATTAGAGCGTTTCCGCGAAAACGAAAACGCTCCAGCATCAAGCCGCGCTGTATTTAGTGATCAGCGCCTTGGCCTGCTCAAGCAGCGCGGCACCATCGAGGCCCTTGCCCTTCATGTCCTCGACCCATTTCTCGCGCACGGGCTTCGTTGCCTCGACCCAGCGGGCTTTTTCTTCCTCGCTGATTTCCGAAACCGTGTTCTTGCCGCTGGCCTTTACCTTGGCTGCCACTTGCGACCCGACATCGTCCCACATCTTGCCGGCGAGCTTGGCGAAAGTCATGCCGGAGTTCTTGTCGAGCACCACCTTCAGATCGTCAGGCAGGCCGGCATAACGGTCCTTGTTCATGGCCAGGAAGAAGGTGGCGGTGTAGAGCGTCGGCGTGCCGGGCACCGAGGTGTGATAGCGGGTCAGTTCGTCGACCTTGATCGAGGGCACGACTTCCCAGGGGATCACGGCGCCATCGATCACCTTCTGCGCCAGGGCTTCCGGTGTCTGCGGAACCGGCATCGACACTGAGACGGCGCCGAGCGCTGAAAGAGCCTCCCCAGCCAACCGTGTCGGGTTGCGCAGCTTGAGACCGGCGAGATCCTCCATCTTGGCGATCGGCTTGTTGGTGTGGATCAGGCCCTGGTCATGCGCCCAGAACGACAGCAGTTTGACGTCGGCGGTCTCCTTGGCGAGGTTGGCTTCGCCATATTCCTGCGCCGCTGGCGCATTGGCGGTAGCCTTGGATGCAGCGACAAAGGGCAGTTCAAACACTTCCGTGGAAGGAAAGCGCCCGGGCGTGTTGCCGGGCAGCGTCCAGACGATGTCGACGACGCCGTTGCGTGCCTGATCATAGAGCTGCGGCGGTTTGCCACCGAGCTGCATGGCCGGATAGATCTCGATCTTCAGCCTGTCGCCACTGTCGGCAGCCACCTGCTTGGCCCACGGCTCCAGCAGCTTGGAATGCACGTTGGAGACTGGCGGCAGGAAGTGATGCAGTTTGAGCGTCACACTCTCTTGTGCGCGGGCGCCCGTGGTGCCGAGCAGCGCCGGCGCCGCCAGAAGCGAAGCGGACCCCTGCATGAATTTCCGACGCGAAATGGCCATTCCCATCCTCCCTGGAACAGTCGATAGTTAACGCGTTATTTAGAGCGCGGAACTTGTGGGTTGGACAGGGGCTTGTCAAGCGGATGTGCCCCAGACCACCGGCCAAAATTTCGCAATATGAAATTGGTAGCGTTCTTCGCCTTGGAAGCCAATGCCATGATGGACGTTTCGAAACGTCAACTGACAACGGCTTACATCGTCAGTCCCCTAGCCGAGACACCATGACCAACGCCTTGCCGAGCAACATTTCCGTCTCCCCGACCAGCTCGAAACCGCAGTGGCGATAGAACCGCTCCACTTCCGGCGCAGCAACGACTTTCAGCGACATCGCGCCTGACATCCGAGCACGCCGTCTGCTTTCTTCGACCAACGCTTTGCCGATCCCCCTGCCCGCCACGTCCGGTTCAACGAACAGACCATCGAGTTCCGATTCTCTGTCACCGATCGGCAGCACGATAGCAAAACCCGCCACCCTGCCATCGAGCTCAGCCACGACAGCACAGCCATCGCGCAGATGCTCATCTGGCAGATGCACAATGTTTCGGTCCCGAAGCAAAGCATCACGATAGGCCGGGTGCACCAGTGAAGCCCGCCATTGCAAGTCTTCAAGGGCATGGCGCTCCGCTCGATGTGCATCACGCAAAACGGCGGATACAGGTTTTGATGCTGCTTTCTCTTCCATGGCGGCGCTTATTTGATCCTTCGGCGCAATGCAGGCGCAATGAGCATGCCTGAACAAGGCCCAGGATGACCGCAACGCCCTCAAGCGAAAATGACCCAGATCAGAAAGACCATTGCCCAAGGCCGGCTTGCCGCTGTTGCCGCAACGCTCATCGGCCTTGCACTGTTTTCCCCATGCGGCCCGGTCGGCCCGCAGGCCGCTGAATCGAACGCGGCACGAACCGTCGCGATCACCTTCGACGACCTGCCACATGTCAACGCCGCCGATCCGGAAGCCCCGCTGCCGCCGACACTCCATGCCGTTCGGCAGGTCAATCGTGATATTCTTGGCGCACTGAAATCCCATGCGGTTCCGGCAACCGGCTTTGTCGTCGAAAAGCGCGTCGAACAACTTGGCCCGGTCGGCAAGGATATCCTGAAAGACTGGATCGACGCCGGGCTGGATCTTGGCAACCACACCTATTCCCACGCCGACAGCAATGCGCTCGACATCAATGCCATCGAGAAGGAAATCGTGGACGGCGAACGCAGCATCAGCCCGTTTCTGTTCCGGTCGGCAGCCTCAAAACCACGCTTCCTCCGCCTCCCCTACAATCATGTCGGCAACACACCCGAGAAACAGCAGGCGATCACGACGCTGGCTGCGGGACATGGCTACACCCTTGCCGCCTCGACCATCGACACATCCGACTATCTGTTCGACCGCGCCTACGAAAAGGCGCTCGCTGCAAGGGATACAGCCAAGGTCGAACGGATTGTCGCCGCCTATCTCGACCACACGAGGGAACAGATCACCTATTATGCCGGTCTCAACCGCCAGGTGCTGGGATACGAACCGCCGGCGATCATGCTTTTACATGTGAACAGCCTGAATGCCGTAACTCTCGACCGCATCCTGACGCTGTTCGAAGAAGCCGGATACCGCTTCATCACGCTGGAAACGGCTCAGGCCGATCCCGCCTATCAGCAGCCGCTGACAATCGCGACGAAGTTCGGCCCGATGTGGGGTTATCGTTGGGCACGACAATACAACGTCAAGGTCAACGGCAGCGCCGAGAAGGAGCCGCCGGACTGGGTCGTGAAATACGGCGAGTCGATCCAGCCCGATTTATGAATTTACGACCGCTCAACCATCTTCGATCTCGGCCAGCCGCGCCTCCAGGAAACGCCGCTCCGCTGGTTGCCGCACAAGTTCCAGCGCACGTCGATAGGAAACCCGGGCCGCATCTGACTGCTTGAGCCTGCGCTGCATGTCGGCACGCGCCGCGTGCGCCAGGTGATAGCCGTCGAGATCACCGGTGCTCAAGACCACTTCCACCGCCGCCAGCCCTGCCGCTGGGCCGTCGCGCATGCCGATAGCGGCAGCGCGATTGAGCGAGGCGACGGGCGAAGGATCGACGCGCAGCAGCGTGTCGTAAAGACCGACGATCTGCGCCCAGTCGGTGTCCTCGATACTGGAAGCACTGGCATGGACCGACGCGATGGCCGCTTGCAGCAAGTAAGGCCCGGCCCGGCGCATGGTAAAGGCGCGCTCGATAAGGCCGAGTGCCTCCGCGATCAGGTCCCTGTTCCACAGCGAACGGTCCTGATTTTCCAACAGCACGAGGTCGCCAGCCGCATCGACACGTGTCGTGCGCCGAGACTCGTGCAGCAACATCAGCGCCAGAAGACCGAGTGGCTCAGGCTCATCGAGCAATCCCACCACCAGCCGCCCCAACCGGATTGCCTCGGTGCCCAGATAAGTCCTGGTCAACTCTGGTCCTTCTGTCGCGGCATAACCCTCGTTGAAGACGAGGTAGACCACCTTCAACACGCTTTCGATGCGACCCGGGAGTTCGGCACGTCCCGGCACTTCGTAGAGGATAGCATCGTCGCGGATCTTTGCCTTCGCCCGCACGATGCGCTGCGCGATCGTTGGCGCCGGCGCCAGATAAGCGCGCGCGATCTCTTCTGTGGTCAGTCCGCCAACCTCGCGCAGTGTCAGCGCGATGCGCGCGTCCGGCGCCAGCGCGGGATGGCAGCAGGTGAAGATCAGCCTCAATTCATCGTCGTGGATAGTTTCCGGCAACACGGTTTCGACCGTCGTATCGGCCAGTGCCGTGAGTTCGGGTATGGCTGCGGCGAGCCTGGCCTGCCGGCGCCAACGGTCGATGGTCTTGAAACGGCCCGTCGAGACCAGCCAGGAATAGGGATTGGCCGGCACGCCCTCGACCGGCCAGCGCTGCGCGGCGGCGGCAAAGGCCTCATGCAAGGCCTCCTCCGCCGCCTCGAATCCGCCGAGCAGGCGGATCAGCGTTGCCAGCACGCGCCGCTTCTCGCTGCGGTAGACCGCTTCGACGGCAGCGCGTGCCTCGGCTTGCGTCACTCAGAGATCGTCCAGGGTGGGCGGCGGCGTCGAGAAATCGACTGCGGGCCGCACTTCGATCGAGCCGATGCGCGCCAGCGGGTTTGTGCTTGCCACCCGCGCCGCCTCGTTGAGATCGCGGGCGTCGATGACGATGATGCCGCCCAGCATCTCGCGGGTTTCCATGAACGGCCCGTCGGTGGACGACATCTTGCCGTCGCGCACCTGTACGGTCATTGCGCTGGACGGCAGTTCGAGCGCCTCGCCGGCAACGAAATGGCCGCTTTCCTTCAGCTTCTCGTCATGGTTGGCGCATTCGGCGAGCGCGGCGTTGGATTCGGCACTGCCGTCGAACAGCTTCCTGGCATCATAGTAGATCAGGCAGATATAGCGCACGGGTCATCTCCTTGCGGTGCGTTGTTGACGCCCTTTGTCGAATGGTCCGAAACGGATTCGACATCGCCCGAAAGATTTTTTCGAAAAAATGTTCTGTCCTCTGGAAAGAGCCGAACCGTCGCCTTCCTCGCCCGGCAACGGCGCTGCTAGCCCAGCAGCCCCTTCACCAGACCGCTTGCCTTGCCGAAATCCATCTGACCGGCGAATTTTTCGCGCAACGCGGCCATCACCTTGCCCATATCCTTGACGCCGGCTGCACCTGTCTCGGCAATGACGTCGCGGATCGCCGCTTCGGTCTCGGCGACGTCCATCTGCTTGGGCATGAAGTCGCGGACGATGGCGATCTCGGCGCGCTCGTTGGCTGCGAGTTCCGGCCGGCCGCCGTCTTCGAAGGCCTTGGCCGATTCCTCGCGCTGCTTCACCATCTTGGCCAGGATCTGCAGGATCTCGTCGTCGCTGGCCGCTTCCTTGGCATTGCCGCGGTTGGCGATGTCGCGATCCTTGATCGCCGACTGGATCAGCCGCAGCGTGGTGAGCCGCGGCTTGTCGCCGGCCTTCATGGCTGCCTTGACCTCTTCGGTGACCTTCTCACGCATCGTTCTGCTCCTTGGTTTTGACCTGATAAATGGCATTTCAGCCGAAATCACAAGCTTACGGCACAAATCCCGCCGTGGCGCGCCTTGCAACGATTGACCCTGCCCGCCCCTTCACTTAAGGGAGGGCCTTGCAACCAGACTGGTTACTTGGATTGGCGCGGGCAAAGCTGCCCGGCGCTTTTTGGCGCGCAATCTGGGAACGAAAGGGTTGCCTCTTGTCCGCCTCTTGATGGAGAGCCGCCATGGCCACGACCGCCCCTTGGACCACCGAAACGCCGACCGCCATTCTGGTTCTGGCCGATGGCACGGTCATTGAAGGGCGTGGCCTTGGCGCCACCGGCTCGGCTGTCGCCGAAGTGTGCTTCAACACCGCACTCACCGGCTATGAGGAAATCCTCACCGATCCGTCCTATGCCGGGCAGATCGTCACTTTCACTTTCCCGCATATCGGCAATGTCGGCACCAATGACGAGGACATCGAGGATCTGAACCCGGCAGCACGCGCCGGCGCCGTCGGCGCCATCTTCAAGGCCGATGTCACCGACCCTTCCAGCTTCCGTGCCGCCGGTCATCTCGACCAGTGGCTGAAGCGGCGCGGTATCGTCGCCCTGTCCGGCATCGACACGCGTGCGCTGACCGCGCTGATCCGCGAGAAGGGTAGCCCCAATGCCGTTATCGCGCACGCTGCCGACGGCAAGTTCGACATCGATGACCTGAAACGTCGCGCCGCCGCATGGTCGGGCCTGGTCGGCCTCGACCTCGCCAAGGAAGTCACCTCCGGCCAGTCTTCGGTCTGGCAGGAAACGCCGTGGGCCTGGAACGAAGGTTATGGTGAACTGGCAGAACCTACCATGCATGTGGTGGCGATCGACTACGGCGTGAAGCGCAATATCCTGCGCCTGCTCGCGGGCCTCGGCGCCAAGGTCACCGTTGTGCCGGCCAAGACAGGCGCGAACGAGATCCTGGCCATGCAGCCGGACGGCATCTTCCTGTCCAATGGCCCCGGCGATCCGGCCGCCACCGGTGAATATGCCGTGCCCGTCATCCGGGATCTGCTCAAGACCGATGTTCCCGTCTTCGGCATCTGCCTCGGCCACCAGATGCTGGCGCTGGCGCTGGGCGGGAAGACCGAGAAGATGCACCAGGGTCATCACGGCGCCAACCATCCGGTCAAGGATCACACCACCGGCAAGGTCGAGATCGTATCGATGAATCACGGTTTCGCGGTCGACTCCAAGTCGCTGCCGGAGGGCGTTGAAGAGACCCATGTTTCGCTGTTCGATGGCTCGAACTGCGGCATCACGCTGAAGGGCCGTCCGGTCTTCTCCGTGCAGCATCACCCGGAAGCCTCGCCGGGCCCGCAGGATTCGCACTATCTCTTCCGCCGCTTCGCCAATCTGATCCGTGCCAAGAAGGGTGAACCGGCATTGGCCGAGCGAGCCTGACGATTGCCGAACCCGACAAGAAAAAGGCGGCCCGGGCCGCCTTTTTCTTGTTTTAATGCCCTCCGGCTGCGCCTTCCTGCGCATGCATCTGTTCGACCTCCTTCGGCGTCGGTTTTGCCACCTTGGTGACGAAGACGAGCACCGACATGGCCAGGAAGAACGCCGCCAACAGATAGGGAGCGCCACCGAATATCACCGGCGCGTTGGGCCCGGTGAACCACGAGAAGATCGCCGTATAGAGCAAAGGCGTGATGATGGAGGTGATCGAGAAGATCGAGGTCATCGCACCCTGCAACTCGCCCTGCGCCGAAGGCGGTACCTTGGCGGCGGCAAGGCTGCGCAGCGGAGGATCTGCAAGTGCCTCCATGCAGCCCGCCACGATCACAGCGTAGATCATCCAACCCTGCATGGCGAAGGCATAGCCGATGGCGCTGGCAGCCGTGAAGGTCAGTCCGATCGCTGCTGTCTTCCACTCTCCGAGCGCTGGAATGACGCGCGGCAGCACCGTGGCCATGATGATCGCGCCGCACAGGCCGAATGCGCCAAGCGAAAAACCGATCTGCTGTTCGCTCCAGCCGTAGCGGTAGGTGGAAACGAACGACCACACCGCCGGATACACCATGTGGCCGAGCGTCATCAGGAAGAATGCCAGGCCGATCCAGCCGATGCCTTCATAATTGCGCATCTGCATCAGCGTGCCGACCGGGTTCGCCCGCTTCCACTCGAAGCGGCGACGATGCTTCTGGTCCAGGGTTTCAGGCAGCAGGAAGTACCCGATGATGAAATTGAGGAGGGCAAGTCCGGCAGCGAAATAGAACGGCACGCGCGGTCCGAACGTGCCAAGCAGGCCGCCGAGCACGGGGCCGATGACGAAGCCGACGCCAAAGGCAATGCCGAGCAGGCCGAAATTCTTGGCCCGGTTTTCGTCGGTCGAGATGTCGGCAATGAAGGCCGAAGTGGTCGAATAGCTGGCACCGGAAATGCCGGCGAGCACCCGGCCGATGAACAGCATCGGATAGGACCAGGCGATGGCGCAGATCAGATTGTCGATCGAGAAGGTCAGCACCGAGGCAAGCAGCACGGGACGACGACCGAAGCGGTCGCTGAGGCCACCGATGATCGGCGCGAACACGAACTGCATGGCAGCATAGACGAAGAACAGCCAGCCGCCCTCGATAGCGGCTTCAGAGACGCCGACGCCGGTCAACTCCTGCAGATAGGCCGGCAGCACCGGCATGATGATGCCGAAGCCGATGATATCGAGCAAAAGCGTGGTGAAGACGAGGATCAGCCCCCGTCTGGCGATTTTGGCTTCCAACATGGTGGCTCTTCCCTCATCCGCCGGATTGCGGCGGGACGGCCCTTATAAGGGAAGCTTGCCATAGGAACAATAAAAGAACGCCGACCACGCCTTTCTCCTGACAGCAGCCGTCAGGGAGAGGCCGTTTTTGCGAAGCAATTCGTTGAACAGCGGTCGAGCCGACCGACCAAACTTGCTCCATCGCCACCCAACTAAGGCACCGGGCTGCCTTCGCTGGCTTCCAGGATCGCGAACCAGTGTTGGCGATCAAGGTCGATATCCAACGCCTTGACCAGTTGGCTGAGCCGCTCAGGTTTCATCGTGCCCAATACCGGGATCAGCCCCGCCGGGTGCCGCAGCAACCATGCGATCGCCACGGTCGAGATGTCGCTGGTGCCGTATGCTTCCGCCACTTTCACCAGCGCCGTCCGCACCCGCTCCTCGCGCGTGCCCTGGCCCGTAAACAGCGACCCACCGCCGAGCGGCGACCAGATCATCGGCGCGTAGCGCAGCCGCTGCGCATGGTCGAGCCGGCCGTCATAGAGCGCCGAAGTCTCCAGCACGGAATGCTCGATCTGGTTGGTGACGACCGGGAACGGCAGCCGCGAGGCAAGCAGATCGATCTGCGAAGGCGTGAAGTTTGAAACGCCGATCGCGCGCACCTTGCCTGCGCGGACTACGTCCTCAAGGCCTCGTGCCGTTTCGTCGGCATCCATCAAGGGATCTGGCCGATGCAGGAGCAGAAGATCAAGATAGTCGGTGCGGAGATTGGTAAGCGAGCGCTCCACCGACGCCGCGATGTGGGCGGCGCTGGTGTCGTAATGCATAATCCGGTTGTCCGGACAGTTCTGCGAAATCAGCATGATATCGCATTTGCTGATGAGCTGGACATTCTCGCGCCTGCCCTTCCAGGCAGCCAGGCCGGCACCGAATGCCGCCTCGACCTGATAGTCGCCATAGATATCGGCATGATCGAAACTGGTGAGACCAAGGTCGACAGCCATCCCAATAAGGCGTGCTACAGCCTGCGCATCGGGGCGTTCCGGCATGTCGAGCAGCCGCCACGCCCCGAAAACCAGCCGCGACAGCGAAAGCTGCGCATCAAGCGCGATACGCTTCTCGATCGCCACGCGGACGGGCCGTCAGATCGGATTGTTGAAGGTGTCGCAAGACGACAGCTTGCCCGAATCGAAACCAGCCTTGAACCAGCGTTGGCGCTGCGCCGAGGTGCCGTGATTGAAGCTTTCCGGCACGACGTAGCCCCGCGTCTTCTTCTGCAGCGTGTCGTCGCCGATCTGCTTCGCAGCGTTCAGCGCCTCTTCCAGGTCACCCTGCTCCAGAATGCCCTTCTGTGCAGTGAAGCGACCCCAGACCCCAGCGAAACAGTCAGCCTGCAGCTCGACCCGCATCGACATCTGGTTGGCGTCGGCCTCGCTCATGCGCTGCCGCATCTGGTTGAACTTGGGCAGCACGCCGGTGAGGTTCTGCACGTGGTGACCGACCTCATGTGCGATCACGTAGGCCTCGGCGAAGTCGCCGGAAGCGCCGAACTGCCGCGACAGCTGATCGAAGAACGCCGTGTCCAGATAGACCTTGCGGTCGCCTGGGCAATAGAATGGCCCCGACGCGGAGCTGGCAAAACCGCAGGCGGAACGGATCTGGTCGGAGAACAGCACCAGCTTCGGCTGCTCATAAGTCAGGCCGTTGGCCTGGAAGATGCCGTTCCAGACGTCTTCCGTTTCGGCCAGGATGGTCGCAACGAACTGCTTCATCTCGTCATTGGCCTGCGTGCCCTGGTTCGGCTGGTCGGACTGGCTGATCTGGCTGTTGTCGCCGGGCAGCAACCCGCCGCCACCGCCACCCAGAACCTGCATCGGATCAATGCCGAGGAACTTCAGCCCGAAATAGAGCACCACCAGGATGACGATGGTCGACAGCCCGCCGCCACCGGCGCGGCCGCCGATCGGGATGCGGAACTGGCCCGGCCCGCCACCGAGACCGCCCGGCAAACCGCCACCGCCGTCGGTGCGGTTGTCCTCGATGTTGTCACTCTGCCGGCGACCCTTCCAGAGCATGGCAACTCCTCGCATGAACTCGCTTCGGCCGCCTGGCCGAACCGGATCAGTGTTATCGCAACGGTTGCGGCAAGTCACAGGATTTTTCGTTGTGCAAGCATGCCCACTGGCCTGCCAAATCCCATCTCGCGACGTCAAAACGCCGGCTGGAACGGCCGTTTGTAAATCATTCACTCAGCCATCGCATGAAGTACCGGCTACCCGGCACCCTATCCAGGATAGCTGGCGGACTCGATCCTGGTCCCAGCCCGCAGCGCCTACAACCCCTTTGCCATGGCGCGCCGAAACGCCTCCAGCGTTTCGATGCTGACATGGTGCTCGATGCCCTCGGCATCGATGCGCGCGGTTTCGGCGCTGACGCCGAGCGCGCGCAGGAAGGCTTCCACCGTCTGGTGGCGGATGCGGCTCTCATCGGCCACCTTGCGTCCCGCTTCCGTCAGGAACACGCCGCGATAAGGCTTCCGTGACACCAGGCCGTCGGCGCACAACCTGGTCAGCATCTTGGCCACCGTCGGCTGCGCCACACCGAGCCGGGCGGCGATGTCGACCTGGCGCGCCTCATTGCCGTCCTCGATCAGGTCGGCGATCAGTTCGACATAATCCTCCACCAGCGCACTGCGGCGCGCTTCGCGGGTGTGCCGGAACCCTTCCGAATGCACCTCGGCGTCAGGCAGCGGCTCGTCGCGCGGGACAGATCTAGGTCTCGACGCCAATCGTTTCTCCCCGATATTCGGCAGCCGGCATGAACCGACTTTCCACTTTTATAGCACAGGCTCTGATTTTTCAGCGCCTTTTATATTTCAATTCAAAAGCCGGAAACCCGTCGTTTCAGCAGCCCGCGCATCCATCGAAACACCTTCCTGGCTGCCTTTAAGCGAAAATCAATATTCGATCAAAAAGCTAAGACAATGAAACATAGCATATTGCATAATGTTGAGCAGCAGCATAACTTCAGGGTACCAGACACTCCAGATCGCTGCAGGACTTCGTATGCAAGACGCCGACGTCGCCGCAACAATTCCCTCCCAGAGGGCCTTCTTCCGACCCATGGGCGACGGACGACCGAGCCTGCCGGAAGTTAATTCCACCATCGCCGTGCCCACCACCGGCACCTGGTTCCGGCGTCTGTTCGCCTTCATGGGTCCCGGCTATATGGTCTCGGTCGGCTACATGGACCCCGGCAACTGGGCTACAGACCTCGCCGGCGGCGCGCAGTTCGGCTACACGCTGCTCTTCGTCATCATGCTGTCCAACCTGATGGCGATCCTTCTGCAGGCCCTGGCTGCCCGCCTGGGAATTGCCACGGGCCGCGATCTCGCCCAGGCCTGCCGCGCCTATTATCCCAAGCCTGTTGCCTACGCCTTGTGGGTGGCCTGCGAACTCGCCATCATCGCCTGCGACCTCGCCGAAGTGATCGGCACGGCCATCGCGCTCAATCTTTTGTTTGGCATTCCGCTCATCGGCGGCGCGCTCATCACCGCGCTCGACGCCTTCCTGGTGCTGCTGTTGATGAACAAGGGCTTCCGCTATCTCGAGGCCTTCGTCATCGCTCTGCTCATCATCATCTTCGGCTGCTTCGCCGTCCAGATCTTCGCAGCGGCACCTGAGCCCGGCTCGATCCTGCACGGCCTGTTCGTGCCTTCTCCCGAGATCGTCACCAACCCGGCCATGCTCTACATCGCCATGGGCATCATCGGCGCGACCGTGATGCCGCATAATCTCTATCTGCACTCGTCCATCGTTCAGACCCGCGCCTATCCGCGGACCGACCCCGGCAAGCGCGACGCCATCAAATGGGCAACGCTGGATTCCACCATCGCATTGATGCTGGCGCTGTTCGTCAACGCCGCCATCCTCATCGTCTCGGCGGTCGCTTTCCATGGCAGCGGCAACCAGAACGTCGCCGAGATCGGCCAGGCCTATGAGCTGCTCTCGCCGCTGCTTGGCCTGGGCATTGCCTCGACGCTGTTCGCCGTCGCCTTGCTCGCTTCGGGCCTCAACTCGACAGTGACGGCGACCCTCGCCGGCCAGATCGTGATGGAGGGTTTCCTTCACCTGCGCATTCCGCAATGGGCGCGCCGGCTGGTCACGCGCGGCCTGGCCATTATTCCGGTGGTGATCGTCACCGCACTTTATGGCGAGAAAGGCACGGCCGAACTCCTGGTGTTCAGCCAGGTGATCCTGTCGATGCAGCTCCCCTTCGCGGTCGTCCCGCTGGTCCACTTCGTGTCGGATCGCAACAAGATGGGCTCGTTTGCCATCTCCAGATGGGTCGCGGTTCTGGCCTGGATCGTCGCGGCGCTGATCCTGTCGCTCAACTTCAAACTGCTCTACGATACCTTCACCGGTTTTGCCTGAGCGAGCCACCATACAACGTCTGAAAATCGGCTATGCTTGAGGCGGCACGGACATAGAGCAATTCCAGCAAAAGTGCGCAGCGGTTTGCGTCCGGAATTGCATAAAACAAAAAGCTAGAGCGTTTCCGCGTTTCCGTGGCCGCAAGGTTTTCCATGACCCGTCTTACCGAAGCCCGCCGTTTCTATGCCCGCCTGCTGGCCGCGCATGCCGGCGCGCGCGACCCGCGCCTGGAAGAGGCCTTCGCCACGATACCGCGCGAAGCCTTTCTGGGTCCCGGCCCCTGGACGATCATCGTCATCCCCTGGACAGCTGGCCGGCATGCCGTCGAAACACCGAGCGCCGATCCGGTCCATCTCTACCAGAACCACCTCGTGGCGCTGGATCGCGACAAAGGCATCAACAATGGCGAACCGTTGCTGCATGCGATGTGGATGACAAAGGCAGCGCCGAAGCCGGGGGAGCATGTCACCCATGTCGGCGCCGGCACCGGCTATTACAGTGCAGTCCTGTCCAGGCTCGTGCAACCTGACGGCAAGGTGACGGCCTACGAATATGAGGCGCATCTCGCCGCCCGTGCGACCGACAACCTCACCGGCTACGACAATGTGACCGTGGTGCACGGCGACGCGGTGCATGCCGAATTGCCGCTGTCGGATGTCATCTACGTCAATGCCGGCGCTATTGCCCCACCCGCTTCCTGGCTGCAGGCGCTGAAGCCTGGCGGCCGACTGGTCTTCCCCTGGCGGCCGGCCGAAAAGATCGGGCTTGCCGTCATGGTGACGCGGCTGGAAAAGGGCTTTGCCTGCCAGCCCTTCATGCGCTCCTGGTTCATCCCTTGCGTCGGCGCCTCGCGCGCCGGGCCAAACAGTGCGCCCGTCAAGGTACCGACTTCCGAGCAGGCCAAGCGCAGCCGTTCTCTGTTCATTACAAAAGAAAAGGCTCCGGACGCAACCGCCACCGCCATCTTCGGCGATGTCTGGTTCTCGTCGCGGAGCCTTGGTGGCCGAAAGCCTGCCTGAAGTTTATTCGGCCGGCATCGCCGCCGGCCGTGCGGCGCGCAGGCTGAGCAACAGCACACCGAGGCCGGCAAGCGGGAACAGAGCGGCAGCGATGCCGAGGTCAACCGTGCCGCCATATTGCAGCACAACACCGCCGACCACCGCCCCCAGGGCCACACCAAGATAAAGCGCCGACGCATTGAGCGAGAGCACGATGGGAGCGGCTTCGGGTGCCAGCTTGACGATACGGCTGGCCTGCGCCGGCGGGAAAGCCCAGCCGATCAGACCCCAGGCAGCGATCAGCACGAACAACGCCGGTCCGGCGAACGGATGCGGCAGCACCGGCACTGCCGAGATCAGCGCCAGAACGATGGTAACCAGACCGAACGACCACGCAACGGTGCGCGTGGCACCGAAGCGGTCCGCCATCTGGCCGCCGGTGATATTGCCGGCGACCGCGCCGACGCCGAAGGCAAGCAGCAGGCCAGGCAAGGCGATTTCGCTCAGACCCGCCCCCTCCACCGCCAGCGGCGCAATGTAGGAGAAGACCGTGAAGGCGCCCGTCAGGATCAGCAGTGTCTGGACCAGGATCGGCAGCACGCCGGGGCGCAATGCTGCCCGCAGCCGTTCACCCAGCGGCAATCGCGTGCCGATAAGACCACGCGGCAGGCGCCAGGCCAACACAAGCCCCGCCAGCGTGCCGAGTGCCGCCACGGCAAAGAAGGTGCCGCGCCAGCCGGCAAAGGTTCCGAGCAGCGCGCCGAGGGGCGCGCCCACTGCCACGGCCACCGTGGTACCTCCGACCACGACGGAGATGGCGCGTGCACGGTGATGCGCATCAACAAGCGCCACCGCGGTTGCCTGTGCGGTTGCCGCAAACAGCCCCGACGCCAGCGCCATCACGATGCGCGCTGCAAGCAGTACGGCGAAGGAAGAGGAGAGCCCGGCCACGATATTGCCGAGCACAAAGAAGGCCAGCGTCCACAGGATGATGCGGCGGCGGTCCCAGTCGCCGGTCAGTGTCGCCAGCACTGGCGCCCCGACAGCATAGGCCAAAGCAAAGGCCGTGATCAGCACGCCGGCCACTGGCACGGAGATGCCGGCATCCGCTGCGATCTCCGGCAGCAGAGCGGAGATGACGAAACCCTCGGTCGAAATGGTGAACGAGCCGAGCGCAAGCCAGTAGAGGCGCTTGTCCATGAGAGTTCCTTAGTTCAAAAATTATTGAACAATTGAACTTGATGTGACGATTTGTCAATCACCACAGCGAGGCTTTGTTCAAAAACCATTGAATATTTGAACAAGGGTTGGCGATTTTTCAATTCCATGACACAAGGTTCCTGCCAACATCATGTCAGCGGACCGTCCAGGCGTACGGTTTGCCGGCACATTGAATCAGGCCGAAAACGACCCTACCTTGAGTGTATGTCGATGACCCTGCCGCACCCAACCACTGAACAGATCAGCCTGCCGCTGGTGCTTTCCGTGTTGGGTGACCCGACCAGGCTGGCCATCGTCGCCCACCTCGCCCGCTGCGAAGGCGGCAAGGGGCGGATGAGCTGCAGCCGCTTCCTGGCGCTGGGTTCGAAGACCAACCTCAGCTACCATCTGGCCAAGCTGCGTGAAGCAGGTATCACCCGCACCGAAGCGGTCGGCACCCAGCGCTTTCTCACATTGCGTCGCGAGGATCTCGACCAGCGCTTTCCCGGCCTGCTCGACAGCGTTGTTGCGGGTGCCGAATTCGCAGGGCTCCCCAAGCTTGAGGAAACGTTCGAAGTCGCGTGAGGGAAGTCCCTCGTCTCATCCTGGCTGACGACTTGCGAGGCGCTCCGAAACGCAGCCGAACTATGCCTTGAACAGCTCGTTGTAGATGCCGACCCATTTCGCCAGCGGCTCGCCGGCATCAACAGGCGTCAGCATCTTGTATTTGAAGCCTGCGGTGACCGGGCTGGTGCCTGGTTCCTTGGGTGGTATACGGGGATCGGCGGGCGGATAGCCCGCCTCGCGCACCAGCGTCTGCCCTTCCTGCGAGCAAAGATATTCGATGAACAGCTTGGCAGCATTCGGATGCGGCGCGTTCCTGGCGAGGAAAATGGCTCCGAGATGACCGACAAACGGTTCGGTTCTCGCCGCCTTGACCGGAGCTCCCTTCGCGCGGCTGATGTAAGTCTGGTGATTGTATATCATCAGGCCGATCGGATACTGGCCGGCGATGACGTTATCCAGAACCACACGCTGGTTGCCGGGAACGTTGACGATCTTCTGCCTTGAGAGCTTTTTCAGATACTCCATGCCCTTGTCGTCGCCCATGATGTTCAACACATTGGCGATGAAGCCGGCAGGGCCCGACAATGCAGGCGTGTCCGCCCACGCCATCTTGCCTTCCCATTTCGGATCGAGCAGGTCCTCATAGTCCTTGGGCGCTTCGTCTTCGCTGACGAGATCGGTGTTGTAGCCCGTCGTCAGGTAGATCGAATAAATAGCCGTGTAGTAGCCGTCCTTGTCCTTCATATCTGGTGAGAACGATGCTGCATTGGACGGCTGGAACTGGCCGACCAGCCCTGAGGCAAGCAAAGGTGGGAAGACCGCGCCGGAGGAGTCGAACAGGTCGGCCAGGTTCTGGCCGGCATTCGCCTCGCTTCGCATGCGCAGCACGGTCTCCGCTTCAGTCATCGACGTAAACCGCACATCGATGCCGTAGCGCTGCTTGAAGGCGGTCGCCACTGGCCGCACCAGCTGATTGACCACGATGCCGGTGTACCAAGTGACACTGCCTTCTTCACGGGCCCGCGCGACAAACGCTTCGTCGGGCTCCGCGAAGGCTTTTCCGCCCATTGCACCGACCGTCAGAGCCGACGTCGCCGTGACCAGCAATTGGCGTCTCGTGAGCATCGCAGTTCCCCTGTTGTGTTGGCATAAGGCTGGGGAATTGTCGGTCCGGTGAAATCTCTCCGTCAAAGGAGTTTAGCTGGCGATGGTAGTGAGATTTGCTCATCCCGCACCGGCGATCATCAGCTCACGGAAAGCACGGTGTCAGGAAGAGATGTTGATCTCTTCCACCTCTGGAGCGATCGGAAACGGATTGACCGAATAGGAATTCGAAGTCAGGCCGCTGCCGGTGCGGATGATGATGCGCTCACCCTTGAACCGTTCGAAGGTGGCGCGGGAAATCCGCATCGATTTGCCCTTGGCGTCGGCGGCAGCGACTTTGTTCGACCACGGGAAATAGGTGATGATTGCGACACGCTTGAGGAAGCGTTTTTCCTTGTCGCTCAGTTCGATTGAAATGCCTGCTCCACCCATGCCGCGACAATACGAACAAGCCCGAATTTGTCCAGCAGGACGAAAGATCAGGTGTCCCCAAAGCCAGGCGCTCCCCCGCCGTTCCGGGTACATGCCGGTCCGATGTCGGGCGTCCTATTTGGCGACAGCCAGCACGATGGCGATAACGACAAGAAGCGGCCCCATCCACTTGAAATGCTTGATGAGATGTTCCCACCATCCCGGCTGCCCGGGGTTGGCCTGGATGGGGAATGCAAGCAGCCCAAATCCTATTCCGGACATCCACAGCCCGACGCAGAACATGATGAATTGGTCAATGTAGTCGGCAATCATTTTTGCGCTCCAGCTAGAGCGTTTCCGGTTTTTTCGGAAACGCGGAAATGCTCTAACCCTTTGTTTTGCGCAATTCCGGACGGAAAACCGCTACGCATTTTTCCTGGAATTGCTCTGGACCTCTCGTGAAAGCGAACAGAACGGCCCGGCGAAGGGCCGCGCTTAGTTCGCCTTCACGAGAACCACCCGACGGTTCTTGGCACGGCCTTCGTCGTTATCGTTGGACGCAATCGGCGCCATCATGCCGGCGCCCGCCGCGGTCAATCGCTTTTCATCGACCGCGTATTTCGAGGCCAATGCCGCTTTGACCGCCTGCGCCCGGCGCGACGATAGATCGATATTGTGGTCGAAGCTGCCTTGGCTGTCGGTATGGCCGACCACGAGAACGGCCATTTTCGGATCGTTCTTCAACAGGGTGGCGATCTCCTTCAGCGTCGGATCGGACTCCGGCTTGATGTCGGCCTTGTCGGTGTCGAAATAGATGCCGTACAGCGAGATCGATCCCATGGTGGAAAGCGACTCGTTCATTTTCGCGGCCTCGACGACCACCATCTTCTTGTCTCGTGCCTTGGGTTCCAGAACCTGGACAATCGCTACCGTGCGGCCGTTCAGCTCCTTACAGTAAAGATCGTCGATCATGGTGTAGGTCTGCACCGCGACATAGGCGTCCCCGCCATCCTGCGGCACCTTGGCGGTGAAGTAGCGCTGGTCGGTGATCGTCGATGTCAGGGCGCATTTGCCGTTGCTGAAGTCGGCGTCTTTCAGGCCGCTGTCGTAAAAGAAGAACATCGTCAGGCTCATGTCGCCGCCGCCACCGCCGGATGAACGGTCGGCGGCACCACCGCATTCTTCTTTCTTGCATTCGAACACCACCTCGCCGCCCTTTTGAGTGATCACATCCTGGTAGTTGCGAAGCACCTCGAGTGGCGAGCGATCCGGTGGCAGGACATAGGCGATGCGCGTGAGGGCGCCTTCGGCTTCGATCTTCTTCTCCGGCGCGAATTTTCGATTGTTGTTTTTGTCGCGGGCGTCGGGGTCTTCGCTGGGCTTCAGCGCCGAAAGCGGCAGAGTGAAATCGGTGTAGGCGAGCTTTTCGTAGGAGACGATGAACGAGCCGTCATATCTTTTGACCAGCGCATTGTCGGAAGCGCTGTCGATGTCGGCGGTCGGCTTGGTGGCGTCGGCAAGGCCCGAGGTTGCGGTGACGAGGAGAGCCGAGATCATGGCAACGGAAATGGCGGCAATGCGACTGAAAATCCGGATGTTCATGCTTCCCCCAAAACGATGAAAACGGCCCAAGGGCAGAAAATCACACCTAGCGCCAAGCGACAAGCAACCCATCCGTCACATACCATCCGGTCGGTAAACCCTGATGGGACGGGAGACCACTGTATCGGCTGGAACACCCATACAGATTGTCAAATTTGTACTGCACTGTCCCTGTCCATGTCGGCGGAGCTTCCGCTAGACCGCAACGCATGAACACGACTGACCAGTCCCCCGTCCAGATCGGCGCTCTGGTTCCGCTAACCCCGCCTGGCTGGGTCGAAGCGGGCCGACATTTGCTCGCCGGGCTCAAGCTCGGCGTTGATGAAGTCAACGACACCGGTGGAGTTGCCGGAAGGCCGCTTGCACTGATTGTTCGGGATACCGCGGCAGATCCACAGAAGGCCGCCGCGGCAGTAGACGAACTGGCACTCCTCGGCGTGACCGCCCTAGCGGGGGAATATCACAGCGTCGTTGCGCGTGCCGCTGCCGCCAGGGTCGATGCCCTCGGTCTGCCGTTCCTGTGTTCGTCAGCGGTTCTCGACGCGCTCACCGACCAGCCAACGCAATGGGTGGCGCGCCTCGCCCCAGCGCAGTCCCGCGGCTGGCAGGTCTATGCAGACTTCCTGCTCGCCGCCGGCCACAGTCGAATTGCGCTGGCCCTCGATCAAAGCGTCTATTGGGCATCTGGAGCCCGTATTCTGCGCGACTACCTTGGCCGACACGGCGGGACCGTCATCGAACTGGACGCACGCGCGCTTACCCCCACCGCAGTTTGTGACGCACTGGTCGATAATCGCGCCACAGCCTTGCTGCTTCTGGTCGGCTATCCGGAACCGGCGGTGTCCCTCGTCAAGACTGTCCGCCAGCGTCTCGCCGAGGTCATGATCGGCGCACCGGCCGGACAACCGGAATTTGCCGAACTTGCGACAATGGCGGGTGGCGCTGCCATCCCCTTCCTGCGCTACCTGCCTGAACGCCTCAGTCCGCTCGGTACGCGCGTCGAGACGGCTCTGCGCCAGCGTCTGAGCGCGGCCCCCTCCTTCGTCGCCTTCGAAGGTTACGACACCATCACCGTCCTCGCGCAGATGTTGCGTGCCCATGGTGTCGATCGGGATCGCATTGCCGACTCCTGGCCGCATGTCACGGTCGAAGGCACCCGTGGGCAGATCCGATTCTCCCGCACACCGGGCATCGGTATGTGGCAATGGACCTGGCCACCGATCCAGGTCGCGGACCGGGATCCAGCGCAACCCGATCGCTTTCGGATTCTCCACACCGGTTGAGGCGCTCCACAGCTGCCTCATGCAACGTTACAGGCTGCATCACGATGTGCTCAGCCATCCACAATCCCGCCCTGCCCTTGCCCGAAACCGGATCTACGTGACGATTCCATGACTGTTTTGTGACAGGAGAGGAACCGTGGCGACAAGTCTCCATAGCGGTCATTCCGCAAACGTCGATCTTCCCCACGGGATGGATCAGTTCAGGCTTTTGCTCAGCGCATTTCTGGTTGTTGGCATTACTACGACCGTTGCAGCCTTCGTCGCCGGCTGGGCACCGAACCTTCGGCCACTGCTTCTGCAGGAAGACGGTATCGTCGAGATGGCCACCGCCATCTTCTTCGCGCTGGCTGCGCTCGGTGCCGCAACATCCGTGACAATGTGGGGGCTACGGCTGCCGCTGCTGTTGGCGGGGTTGATCGGCTTCGCCGAGCTGATGGACGAAACCAGTTTCGGTTCGCGCCTGTTCGGCTTCCAGCCGCCGCCGCTTTATGGCGGCGGGCAGTTGGACGGTTTCCACGACTTGCTCATCGTCGCCTTTCGGCTGACACACGACCTGAACCCGCTCCTCGCCTGGCTCCTGGTGGGGTTGCTGCTTGCGGCCTCCGTCGCGCTGATAGCCTTCGTCGGGATGCAACTGCTCAAGGGTTTCAGGGGTGATCCCAAGCGCCTCTCGACCCACACGCTGCTTTTTGCACATTTTGCCTTCATCGGCCTGGCGCAGGTCATCGACATTTCCGCATCGTCCTCACATGCCCTTTCGGCGATGGAAGAGGTCTTCGAACTTGACGCCGCGATCCTGCTTGCCTTCTACGTTCTGCAGCATAATTGGGAAGCATGGATTGCCAACCGCGGGCGGGTCGTAGCCCCATAGGCTGCCCAACGAGATGCGGAAAACGCGATGCCTTTGAATGTGACCCGTCTGGCTGCTCTCGCCGTCAACATGGGCGTGGCATTGTTGTGCGCACTCTCCCTCTCGAAGGGATCAGCCAATGCAGCCGAAAGCGTCGAGACCATCGTCCTGATCCGCCACGGCGAAAAGCCGCCACAAGGGCTGGGACAGCTCAACTGCCAGGGCCTCAACCGGTCGCTGCGGCTGCCCGCCGTCATCAAGGCGCGCTTCGGGGTTCCTGCCGCAATTTTTGCGCCCAATCCCGCTGACCAGAAAACCGATCAGGGCATCGCCTATGACTATGTCAGGCCCCTTGCCACGGTCGAGCCGATGGCGATCACGTTCGGGCTGCCAGTCAATACCGGCATCGGTGTCGAGGATATTTCGAAACTCCAGGACAAACTCGAAGATAAAGCCTACGCGAACGCGCTCATCGTTGTCGCCTGGGAGCACAAGCAACTGGTCAAGCTGACGCGCAAGCTCGTGAAGAACCACGGCGGCGATCCCGATACCGTACCGAAGTGGCAGGGCGACAATTTCGACGGCATCTATGTCGTGCGGCTCACCCGCAAGGATGGCGATACCACCGCGACGTTCCAGACTGCACAGCAAGGGCTCAACGGCCTGTCAGAGACCTGCCCGGATCGCTAGAACCGATGTGCATTCACACATAAGTTTCGGTTTTGAGATCGTCATTCCCAACGGAGAGCGTCTTGAGGACGAATGCCTGGACGACGCAAAAGGTGTCTGATGGGTGTCCAGTCTATCGGCTAGGGCAAGGCAGGAGACCACAAGACATTCGCGGCTTGGGGGCACTTGACCAATTTTGATCGAGAACAGGACATACTCGGGCGCTCCACCAAAACTCCACACAATATCGACCTATCCTGAACACAGCGTCGAACAAAGCCTTGCCGAAGGGGGGCCGACATTTGCCCTGTCGTTGTCGCCCTCACCATCGATACATGTTGTGAAAAAGTCTCCGGCTCACGCATCCGACTGAAGGGTACTCGGGTACCTTGCCTTTCTTCAGTCGATAGGAAACACCGGACAACAGCACACCAGCAGATAGTTTGTCGATGATGATGGAAAATGCGCTTGTACTGATCGTCGAAGACGAGCCTGAAATCGTCGAGATCCTTGAAACCTATTTCGGCCGGGAAGGCTTTCGGACCGTCAGTGCCAACGACGGCACCACCGGCCTGGCCCACCATCTACGCCTCCGCCCCGACATCGTCATTCTTGATGTGAAGATGCCGGGCCAAGACGGATATGAAGTACTTGCCGCCTTGCGCCGGCGCGGAGACACCCCTGTCATCATGGTCACCGCGCTCGCGGAGGATCTGGACAAACTACAGGCTCTCCGCATTGGCGCGGACGACTATGTCGTCAAACCCTTCAATCCCCTCGAGGTCGTCGCCCGTGCGAAGGCGGTGTTACGGCGAACACGGGGAAGAGACGCAGGAAATGCGATCCGCGTCGGCCCTCTAATGATCGATCTCAACGCTCATACGGCATCTGTGGAGGCAATAAATGGTCAGGCCGCACTGGAGCTGACCCGGACCGAGTTTCGCCTCCTGGCCCATATGGCCGGTTCACCCAATCGGGTTTTCGAGCGTGGCGAGTTGGTCGACGCATGCCTGCCGGAAGGAGAGGCACTGCAGCGCACAGTCGACAGCCACGTGAGCAATCTGAGACGCAAGCTTGCTTCGGCCGGAGCCGACGGCTTGGTGACCGGAGTTCGCGGGGTCGGCTACAAGCTCGTCGCAAGCTATCGCTAGAGCGTTTCCGTTTTTCACGGAAACGCGGAACGCTCTAAGTTTTGTTATTACGCAATTCCGGACGGAAAACCATTACACACTTTTCCTGGAATTGCTCTCGGAGGCGCAATGCACTCAATTTCAACTGCAGGGCCGCTCCATCGCATGCCTTCTACCCGATTGACCGGACCTCGATGAGGAAAGGAACCCTCAGCCGCCAGGTGATGCTGTCGATCAGTGCTGTGACACTGTCGGCGCTCGCGATCATGTTCTTCGGCTCGATTTTCTACTACTACAATTATGAATGGCTCGTCCCCGCCGGAATCCAGGGTGAAGAGTCTGACTGGGTATTCACCGATTTCGTCGCGCTTGCCATATTTGTTGCGATCAGCCTGATCGCAGCGGGCATCGTTGGGTGGAGACTGGCACGTCGAATTCTAAGACCGCTGGACGCTGTCGCGAAAGCGCTTCGCTCCATCACCATGGGAAACTTCAGTGCCCGTGCCGAAGTCGTCAAGAACGGTTTTGGGGAAGCCGAAACGCTGATCAGCGACTTCAACGCTATGGCCCGGCGACTTGAGACCGCCGAATCCGAATTGCGTTTCTCGAACTCCGCCATCGCGCATGAATTGCGTACACCGTTGACGATCCTCCGGGGGCGTTTGCAGGGACTGTCCGACGGTGTCTTTCCACCGACCAAGGAACTCTACGGCAACCTCATCGCACATGTTGATGGCTTGACGCTTCTGGTCGAGGATCTGCGGACCCTTGGCCTTGCAAGCGCGGGCCATCTCGACCTGAAGCCGGAAGTGGTCAACCTGGCCAGCGAGGTTGCGGCGATTGCCGGCGCCATGGAGCCTGAAATGGCGGCTGCGGACGTAAAGCTCGAATGGAACCTGCAAGCCGCCAGATGCGAAATTGACCGAAATCGCGTTCGTCAGGCGCTGTTGGCGGTACTCGACAACGCGCGTCGCTACGCCCCGCATTCGACGGTATGTATGCAGACCTTCGTCTCTGGCAGCGTCGGTGTCATCAGATGTTCCGACTCTGGCCCCGGCGTACCACCCGAAAGCCATGACAAGGTGTTCGAGCGATTTTGGCGTGCCGATGAATCCCGTTCCCGCAAGAGTGGTGGTAGCGGATTGGGTTTGGCCGTTGTGAGGGCTATCGTGCGAGCGCATGGTGGAGATACCACTGCCCGATCCTCGCCAAGTGGCGGCCTGATCATCGAGATTTCGTTGCCGCTTTTCAACCCTCCTGCCCATGGCATGGATGAAGAACCCGCTGCTCGTTGAAGCGGCCTCGGCCGGCTCGCGGCTGCTTTTTGCGAACCCATCCACTGTGCTCGCCTTCCGAGGCGCGCGCCCGATCGTTCGCCGGCGTCTGCCGATGCCCCTCCACAGAACCTGCACAGACCATCCATGGAATCGCGACCATCTCGGTCTGTGAGATGAGAGATGCGCTTCCAATGTCACGACGTTTTCGGAATGGCTAAGGGACAATGGAAGCTCCGAAGCCGGCAAGGTCGGGAGGGCCCTGCCGGGCTGTTGGGTGATGGATAAGTGCATTTTTGAACAAGGGCGGTTTGGCTTGAAAAGCGCGCGTCGAGATTTGGTGTCGGAGCTGGTTCGCGCTGACAGATGCTGGCGTTCCCACGCGGAGCGGAAGTTCCTGCGCCTCGACATTTCCGAGGCCCGTGCCATGCCTTTGATTTGGGTTTCAAGGTTAGGAAATGGGGTCTGGCAGTCTGAGGTGGCTAAAAGCATCGGCATCCGGGCAGCGACGCTTGCCGACATGATCACCCAGCTTGAAGCAGCCAAATTGATCGAGCGACGCGAAGATCCGGCGGATCAACGTGCGAAAGCCCTTTGGCTTACCGAACAAGGCACTACTTTGGCTGCCAAGCTTGAAGAGCTGCTCGGAGAGCTGCATGACGATATCCTGTCCGAATTCGATGCCTCTGAGCTTGAGATAGCGACAAAGGTCCTTCGCCGTATTGCCACGCGGCAATCCAAATCCAATCGGTTTGCCATCAACAGATGAGAGAGATCGACATTCCGGCCGAGTTCGCCGAGCGTCGACTTCACCAAAATCCTGTATAGATTCCAGCGCATGCTATGACGCCAATACTTTCCTTGTATTCGCGCTCGCTGCGCACAAACTTCCAATAATTATTGAAATGTACGCATGAAAATAATCATGCACCTGTTAGGTAACGACTCCGTATCGTGTGCAGGGGTACACACCGATACGGAGTCGTTCATCGACTGGAGATCGATGTGACCTCCATATAGTTCAGTATTAAAAACTAAGCGACTCAAATAAATATCATATAGAAATTATTTTAGTTAGGTTCCTTATATTAAGTATTAAATTGATTAGGAACCGAATTAAATCGTCACATTATCGCAACATGCTAGATATCAAGACAGATCATTTCCGGAAAATCTCTTGAATCAATTTGTATGCAGCAGGATTCGATGCGATGGCTTCGTTCGAAAAGGAAAATATTCTGCCTTTTCGAGGACACTTTTCCAAAGACAGGAGTTTGAAATGAACGTTAGGAGCCTCCTCCTTGGCTCGGCTGCGGCTTTGCTCGCAGTTTCCGGTGCGCGCGCTGCCGACGCAGTCGTCATCGCAGAGCCGGAGCCCGCAGAATACGTCAAGATCTGCGACGTCTACGGCGCCGGCTACTTCTATATCCCGGGAACCGAGACCTGCCTGCGCGTAGGCGGCTATGTGCGCTATGACGTCGGTCTCGGCGATTTCGGCGGCGTCAAGACGACGGACCGTCTGAATGGCCGCACGCGCGACACCTATGCCAAGAACGCCCGCTTCACGCTCAAGACCTGGACCGGCCAGGAAACCGAGCTCGGGACCCTCAAGACCTATACCGAAACCCGCTTTAATTTCGGCAACAGCGGCGACAACGCCAATGCCCGCAACAAGGACGTCACGTTGAACTTCGCGTGGATCCAGCTTGGTGGCTTGCGCGTCGGTAAGGATGAATCGGCCTTCAACACCTTCTCGGGTTATGCCGGCAACGTCATCAACGACGATTTCATCCCCTTCGGCGAGTACGACACCAACCTGATCAGCTACACTTTCGATGCCGGCAACGGCTTCTCGGCAATCGTGTCGCTGGAACAGGGATCAGGCAGCTACAACACCCGCATCAAGAATGACGCGGGCGTGTGGGGCCCTAGAGCCGCAAATCAGACCATCGACAGCTATGTTCCTCACGTGGTCGCGGGCGCCAAGTACACCCAGGGTTGGGGATCCATCTCCGGCGTTGCAGCCTACAACAGCGCCTATGAGGAGTGGGCCGGCAAAGTCCGTTTGGACGTGAAGGCGACCGAGCAGATTTCGCTGTTCGTGCTCGGCGGCTACGGCACTGAGAAGAACTCGCTGCGCAACTTCTACAAGACATGGGACGGCAAGTGGGCCATCTGGGGCGGCGGTACCTACAAGTTCAACGAGAAGACCGCGTTCAACATCCAGGCCTCTTATGACCAGGGCAAGACCTTCGCCCTGGCCGCGAACATCGCGCATCAGCTGGTCCCGGGATTCACGATCACCGGCGAAGTGGACTACTTCAACAAGTCTGCCAGCAAATACCACGCCAAGAGCGACGGTGTGGGCGGCATACTTCGCTTCCAGCGCGATTTCTAAGACGTCGTCTTGAAGTCAAAACGGAACCCGGCCAGACGGCCGGGTTCGTGCTTCTGTTTGGATACAGACACCGGCATCGGACTGCAGGCATGGGCCCGGGCCAGGTCAACGATTTCGACCAACGGCACGCAGGGTTCATGGCCATGCGTCAGGACAACTGGAGCGATCGTCACATTCCGACCGTGAAACGGTTCACATCCACACTTTACGCCTTGCTGTACACAAAACATGCCCTGGCGGGCGTGGCCGTGTCCCGGCACGAAGCATCGTTGGTCAGGGGGCGGGATGGGAGAGGTTACGGAGGCGGGCCATGGAACCGATGTTCTGGATAGCGGGAACCGTGATCCTTCTCATCCCGTTTGTTGGCACGCTGGCGATGCGGAACTGGCTGACCAGCCTGCTCGCCGTTGCCGTTTTGGCCTTCGTCATCTCCTGCTTCTGGATTTGGCAGGGATACCGCTACAGCGGCGATGACGCCGCGCAGGGCGTAGCCAAAATCGCCACCGGCATCTGGCTTGCCGGGCTTGCCGCGGGTTTCGCGCTCAATATCGGTTTGTTGTGGCTACGACATCGCAAGCGTACGGCCCCCTTGGCCCGTGCCCGCTGAAAGGCGTCCATCCAAGGCACCGCAGCCATTGCCTGGCAGCGCCCGCCAGCCGGTTAACCAGGCGACGACCATCACGGTCGCAAGGCTCATGCCGACCACCAGGCAGCTTGTGTAGATTGTCCAGTAGAGCTTCACGGACATTGTGATGTTCCCCTAAAGCAATTCCAGCAAAAGTGCGAAGCGGTTTTGCGTCCGAAATTGCGTAAAAACAAAAGTTGGGGCGTTTCTGCTTTGCGGAGAAAACAGAAACGCTGCTGTGAAACCGGGAAACGACCGGCGCAAGGACCCGTTCCAAAAAGCTACGGGCGCCTCCGGCGCTTGGCTCAACGGCAACCGATCGTCAGGCGTCGGACAACACCTGTTCGACCTCTGGCGTGACCGGGGCATTGATCGGCTTATAAGTGTTGAAGGTGACGTGGCTGGAAGAGCGGATGAGGATGCCGTCATCCCGCAGCCGTTCGAAGGTCGCCCGCGACAGCCGCATCGCCCTGCCTTTGGCATCCATGGCCTTCACCTTGTTCGACCAGGGAAACTGGGTGACCTTGTGCACGCGCTTGAGGAAGCGCTGCTCCTTCTCCGTCAGTTCGATCATTAGCGCTTCTCTATTTCTTTGTTTTTACGCAATTCCGAACGCAAAACCGCTACGCACTTTTTCTGGAATTGCTCCGGCGCAACGAACCGTCGTCATCCACCAGAATGCGATTGTTGTGGGCAAAGCGTTGGAAAGCCTGACGAGCGTCCTTGCCGGTGCGCTGACCGTTGAGCGCCTTGCGACAGACAGCGATGGCGCCGGTGTGGTCGAGGTCCGGGATGCCTTGCCAGTGGGTCAGGATGTCATAGGCGTCCCGTGCGCTTTGCACATCGCGCGGATCATCGATGCGGATGGGCACGGGACGGTCGAATTTCGGGTTCGCCATTTGTATGGGCTCCTCAAGTGGGATTTCATTCCACTATGAGAAACGGGCGAGAACTGGTTTGCCGTCGTCACAAATGAAGAACCGGCATCAGAGTTCGTGAGGGGGCTAACGCATGTCGTGCAAAAATATGCAGCGGTTTTCGCGATAACGACATGCGCAAAAAAGAGCTAATGCGCGGAAAGCGAATCCGAAAGATCGCAATGCGTGTCAGGCACGGTCCAGTTCATAGACCGTATATCCGTTCTCTTTACCCTTTTCCCGAAAGCCGAGGACCCGGAACCATTTGGCGATTTCGGCTCGATCGGACCAGCTGAACGAATCGATCGGCAGGTTGCCGCAAAGCGCCTGGATGCGCCGGATATGCGCCTTGCAGAACCGAACGCTCCCGCGCGAGAAAAAGCTTTCATGGGCGGCGAAGGCTGTCTGCGCAGCGTCACCGGTTTCACGCCAGGCGATGATGGCGACGGGATTTCCGTCTTCCAGCAAGGTGTGGGCACGGCCTTCCTTCAAGCTCATCAGGAATTCGTCCTTGGCATCCTCGATGTTCAGCCCGGCTGCGGTGTACTGGTCGGCCATGCGCAGGGAGAGATTGCGAAAGATCTCGGCAAGATCGGCGGGGGTCGCTGTTCGATAATCCATTGCTCACTCCTTCTGGGAGCGGCGACGCTAACCGCCAGGGTGCCACCGGGCAACTCACAATTGCCAGTGGCAGAGGTGGTCGGTTGATGTCGACGGAGCATTCCGCCTGACTGGGTCAGGATTGCTCACTTCTTTTCATATGGCTTCAGCGTCATCGAAAAGATGCGCGTCAGCGCCGCCACCGCCTCATCGCGCGTCAGGCGCTTCGCCGCGGCATCCTGCGCCAATGCCTCTGCTGCCCCGAGCAGACCCTTGTAAAGCGCGTCGGCCGTTACGGGATCGAGATCGATCAGGCCGCTGAAGGCCCGGCGGTAACGTTCGACATAGCCGTCGCGCAACGCTTGACGGAAAGCGGCCGTTTCCTCCGTCGCGGCAAGGGCAGCAAAAGTGGCACCCATTTCGGGGCCCATGTCGAGCACGCAACCGACATAGGTCGAGGCGAAGATCTGCGCGACCGCTCCCACGGAATCGCCACCGGCATCCAGTACCCTTGCCTGCGCCGCAAGTTGGCGGTCGTTGTAGTCGTCACATAGTGCGATCAACAGGCCCGCGCGGGTGCCGAAATGTTCATAGGCGATCGGCTTGGACACGCCGGCGCGCTCAGCCAGATGACCGAGGGTCAGCGCCTCGGTACCTTCGTTGCCGATGAGATGGCGCGCTGTCTCCAGCAATTGCTGGCGTCGGTCAGCCTTGGCCAGCCTCTTGGTCACACCCTGATTCATACCTGCACCGAATTCTTTTCGCCGGCCGCTTGAACGGCATACCCGACCGCTTATGTTACCAATCGTAAGTTACGTAAAGTAGCTTACTGATCGTAATATAGGAGAGACACGATGTCTGTTGTAGCCCAGGAAATCCTCTTGAACAGCCGTCCCACCGGCACGCCCACCCTCGATACGTTCCGTTTGGCCACGCGCTCCCTGCCCGCTACTGGCGACGGCCAGCTGCTCGTCCGGACACTGTGGATGTCGGTCGACCCTTACATGCGTGGCCGCATGCGCGATCAGCCGAGCTATATCGCTCCTTTCCAGGTCGGCGCCCCGCTCCAAGGAGCTGCTGTCGGCGTGGTCGAAGAATCGCGCACCGACGGTTTCGCCAAGGGCGATGTGGTGAGCCATTTCTCCGGCTGGCGCGACCACGCACTGATCGACGCCCAGACTGCCACCAAGGTCGACCTGGCCGCCGCGCCCGCCGAAGCCTGGCTTGGACCGCTCGGCGTACCGGGCTTCACCGCTTTTGTCGGCCTTGAGCGTTTCGGCGCGCTGAAATCAGGAGAAACCGTCTTCATCTCGGCCGCTGCCGGGGCGGTCGGCTCGATGGCCGTCCAGATTGCCAAGGCCAAGGGTGCCCGCGTCATTGCGTCGGCGGGCAGCGACGAGAAAGTCGCCTGGGTACGCAAGCTCGGTGCCGACGAGGTCATCAACTACAAGGCGACCAAGGATTTGACTGCCGCGCTGCGCAAGGCCGCACCCGAGGGTCTCGACGTCTATTTCGACAATGTCGGTGGCGAACATCTGGATGCCGCGCTGGCTGCTGCCAAGGATTCCGCGCGCATTGTCATCTGCGGTATGATCGCGGGCTACAATGACGAGCAACCTGCCGAGACCATGCACCACCTTTCGGCCATCATCATCAAGCGGCTGTCAGTGCGCGGCTTTATCGTGCTCGACCACTACGATCTCTATCCGGAATTCTCCGCAGCGATGATCGAATGGCTGCATGACGGCAAGGTCAAGTCGCGCGACACCGTTTATGACGGTCTCGACAACGCGCCGAAGGCGTTCCTTGGCCTGTTCAGCGGCGACAACACCGGAAAAATGCTGGTTAAGCTGGCCGACCGATAGGCTTGGCAAGCATGCCATCCGGCGGCCGTTTCCGCCGGATGGCATTTTTCCATTCCGTCATCCGTTTGCGATTTTTCTCCTCATCCATGTCGGAACGCGGCCCGCCCGTCCGTCCTAGGGCGGACTTCGGAATTGGCCGAGGCAAAGACACCGGAG
This sequence comes from Mesorhizobium loti, assembly GCF_002858745.1. Classification (GTDB taxonomy): domain Bacteria; phylum Pseudomonadota; class Alphaproteobacteria; order Rhizobiales; family Rhizobiaceae; genus Mesorhizobium; species Mesorhizobium loti_F. The sequence continues at coordinate 347,875 of NZ_PJRO01000008.1, forward strand.
ACCACCATGAGAAAGATCATCGTCGCCACCTTCGTCAGCCTCGACGGCGTCATGCAGGCGCCGGGCGGCCCGCAGGAAGACCCGACCGGCGGCTTCAAATTCGGCGGCTGGGTCGCCTCGCATTTCGACGAAGAGCTGGGAGCGGCGCTGGGCGAAATCTTCGGCCGGCCATACGAATTGCTGCTCGGCCGCAAGACTTACGACATCTTCGCCGCGCACTGGCCTTTCATAAAAGACGGCCCGGACCAGGCGATTGCCGACAGCTTCAACAGCATCAACAAATATGTCGCCTCGCGCTCGACCCCGAAGCTTGCCTGGCAGAAGAGCCAATTGCTCGGCGCGGATGTCGTCGCTGCGCTGAAGAAGCTGAAGGCCGAAGACGGCCCTGATCTTCTGGTGCAGGGCTCCGGCGATTTCCTGCAAACCCTTTGGAAGCATGGCCTGGTCGATGAGCTCAGCGTCCTGACCTTCCCGGTCCTGCTCGGCAAGGGCAAGAAGCTGTTCGGCGACGGCATCGCCCCGGCCGGCTTGAAGTTGGTGAAGGCGAAGTCCTACCCGAGCGGCGTGATCGTGGCCAACTATGTGCCGGACGGCGAGGTCAAGACGGGCGATTTTTCGCTCGGCGAACCATCCGAAGCCGAGCTGGCACGCCGCAGGAACCTCGTCTAGCAGCCGGTAGCCGGAACGGCCCGAACCAGCGGAGCGCTTCACCCGAAGCGCTCCGCTTTCACATGTACTAGGTCATCGCCGGATGCATTCCCGCCTTGCTTTTGCGGCATTATCCGCGCCTTCTGCCGGGGAGCGGAGGAGGTTCACCGACCGGACGGAAGGTCGCACCGATGAGACAGCTTGGCTTGGCGCTTTTCGGGCTGGCGCTTCTGACCGCCCCCGCCCCTGCGCAGCAATCGACGCAGGCGGACGATCTCGATCGCCAGCTGAGCGAACAGGAAACAAGCCTCCGCCTCGACCCCAACAACGTCGCTGCACTTCAAAGCCGCGCCGTGATCTGGTTCCGCAGGGGAGATTACGACAAGGCGATTGCCGACTTTACCGAAGTGATAAGGCTGACGAAGGGAAGCGCAGTATCCTACAACAACCGTGCCACCGCCTATCTGCGGATGGACGAGTTCGGCAAGGCCATCGCCGACTATAACCGCGCGATCGGGCTCGGCCATCGCAGCGCCTACGCAGACCGGGGCCTCGCCTATGCGAAAACCGGCAAATACGATCTCGCCTTCGCGGATTTCGACAGCGCGCTTGCGATCGACCCCGGATCCGCCATCGCCTTCGCCGATCGTGCCAGGACCTATGTTCTGCAATCGCGCCTGGATCGCGCCCTGCAGGATTTCGACAAGGCGATCGCCCTCAATCCGAACATGGCGCTGTTGTACAAAGAGCGAGGCGAAGCGCGTTTCACGCTCAACGAATACGAAAACACCGTTGCAGACCTGACCAAGGCGATCAGCCTGGACCCGAGAAATATCGAGGCGCTGTTCACACGCGGAAAGGCCTATTCGCAGCTCAACCGTTTCGAGGAGGCGATTGCCGACTATACCGCCGCTATCGAATTTGCCGGCAACCGGCGGGTGAAGAACCATGCCATCGCCTATGTCGCGCGTGGGTCCGCCTATCAGCTTACCCGACAATACCAGGCGGCACTTGCCGACTACGACAAGGCGCTCGAGATCGACCCGGCGTCGGCCGATGCCCTGGCGGAACGCGGCACGACCTATCTCAAGCTGAAGCAGGTGGGGCGCGGTCTCGCCGATCTGGACAAATCGGTCTTCCTCGAGCCCGACAATGCCGGCCACCGCAACGCCCGCGGCGTAGCACTTGCCGAGACAGGCCAGATCGACAAGGCGCTGGAGGATTTCAGCCGCGCGCTCAGCCTCGATCCGAAGCTGTTCAAGGCTTTCCTCAATCGCGGCCAGGTCTACGCCTCGAAGAGGCGCTTCGATGAAGCGATCAACGACTATGACGCGGCCGCCAAACTGCGTCCCGCAGACGCCGAGGTGTTCTACTGTCGCGGTAGCGCCTACGCGAAGAAGGGTGAAGCCGACAGAGCCAGGGCGGATTTGAAAAAAGCGCTACGCCTCAAGCCGGTTTATCGCGAGGCCACGCAGGCGCTGGATGGCTTGGAAGGCAGAGGCAAGAAGTAGGTACGCGCGGTCTCACGACTGTCCGGCATGGCATGGCAACTGTGTCATGCGGGAATGTCATTTCACGGCGATCATGGGAGACAACGAGGAGCGCCAAACCGCCGAACGGAACCTCGCTTACTTCCGGGTCGGCCCGAACGGCTCGATGCGCGGGTTGGAAAACGGACCTTTTACCGCCTGGCCGCCGGTATCAGCGGTCGGCCGCTCCCTGATGGCGGTTTCGTGGACCTGCACGGCATAGAGCCCCTTCTGCGGATCCAGCACGACCACCCCGAAGCCCCGGTCCATTTCGGCAGCAGGCACGCCAAGCAGTTCCGCCGCCCTGTCGAGACCCGGCGTTCCTTCAGGACAGGCGATGGTCATGAGCACCATGTCGCGAGACATATCCGCTCTATCTCTTTGTTTGCCGCATGACGGGCGGCGGATGCCGCCCTCCTTGTCCGAAAGTCTTCAACTTTTGCTTCGCTGACCTTCGGTTCGGGTCATGCTGGAGTTTCGCCGTATGAGCTAAAGCCCGAAATGCTCGGCCACCGGCAGTGGATCGATGATGCCGGCGCCGTAGTCGTTGTTCCATCCGGACTTCGGCCAGGGCTTTTTCTGCGCCTCGGCCTTTATACGATCAAATAGGTCGCGCGGCGAGACTTTGCCACTCGGCAGACCGCTGCGGATCGCCGCGACACAGCCTGCCGCGACCGGGCTGGCCGTGGACGTGCCGGTGTCGGGCGTGCCTTCGCCGAAGGCCTGCGAGCCCAGGAAATGGCTGTAGCTCGTAAGATCGGGTTTTTCGCGCGCCATATTGGGTATGGCCGGCCCCTGGCTGGAATAGCCGAGCCGTACGCCGTCAATGTCACAGGCGGCAAGGGTCAGCACATCGGGATGCGCGTTGGCGCCGCTGATCGAATGGCGCGTCACGCCCTGGCAGCGCCCACTCGGACAATCGGCGCCGCAATTGCCGGCGGCGAACAGCACGTCGGCGCCCGCCCGCGCAATGGTGCCGACCATGATGTTGAACGGGTGGTTCGGATTGTCGGCATAGCGGCCGGGATGGCCGGGCGGGAAATCCCAACTCGGATGATACATGCCCCAGCTGTTGTTGATGACCAGCGCCTTGTATTTCCAGTCGGGACCGGTGAACTGCTGATGCAGGTAGGAGAAGGCCAGCAGCGCATCGCTCAGGAAACCGGCCATCACGCTGCCGCCCGGCGTCTCCGACTGCAGGATCGGGAAGTCGAGCAGGCTGCAGGCAGGTGCAGCGATCAGCGCGTCATAGGCGCACATCGTGCCATGGTCGACCACATAGTCTCCGGGCGTGTTCCTGATGTTGGACGGCGCCCAGGAGATCTTCTTGTCGAGTTTCGGCGCCAGTCCCTGCGCTTTCAGGTGCTTGAGGTTGACGCCGGTATCCATGACCGCCAGCGCAACATCCTTGCCGTCCAGCCCTTTGTCCTTCAGTTGGTCGAACTTGAGCAGCCGGGCGACGTCCGTATGGGTGCCGACGGCCTCGACGCCGCAATAAGGATCCTTGAACATGCCGATCTGTGGATCGGCGAAGATCTGCACGCCGCGACCCGAGGAGCGCACATCGTCGATGCGGCTGGCATCGATGGTGCCGCGCACCGCAAAGACCGGTGCCTTCTCGGCATGCGAGGCCGCGAGCCTCACCTTTCCGGGCGTGCGCGCCGCCATCGGCAGCGGCGGAAAAGCCGGGTCGACCAGAAACCCACCCCTCTTGGTCGGTGCGGCGATCGGATCATGACGTTCCCTGGAGAAGGCAAGCTGGCTGCTCTCCCGCACGAGCGCCTTGGCGGGAATGGTGACGATGACGGACACGCGCATGACATGGGCCTCCTCGTTGCCGGAAGACTAACACAGGCCACCGGGCAGAGGAGTAAACTTGCACCGTCATCCTGACACAGGCCTGCCATGCAACGTGGGCTACGCTGGTTTGGCCACGGCGTCGAAAATGCCGGCGGCTGGCGGCTGCCCACAATACATGCGGCCCAACGCGGCAAAACGGCAACAATATGTGGCAATTGCGGGGTTCCCTTCGCCGCAACGCTCCCCTATAAGGCCCGCCTAGCCTGATACAAGAATCTATCCTGCGCACCCTGGCCGGGCCTCTGCGACGCGTCGTCATGCGAAACGGAGAATCCCCCGCCCCGGGTCTTCCGCGCAGGCTCATGAACGGACCGAGCCCATGCCAAGACGCACCGACATCAAGTCCATCCTGATCATCGGCGCCGGTCCTATCGTTATCGGCCAGGCCTGCGAATTCGATTACTCCGGCACCCAGGCGTGCAAAGCGCTGCGACAGGAGGGCTACCGCGTCATCCTGGTCAACTCCAACCCGGCCACGATCATGACCGATCCGGAACTGGCCGACGCCACCTATATCGAGCCGATCACCCCCGAAGTGGTGGCCAAGATCATCGCCAAGGAACGGCCGGACGCGCTGCTGCCCACCATGGGCGGCCAGACGGCGCTGAACACGGCGCTGTCGCTGCGCCGCATGGGCGTGCTCGACCGCTACAATGTCGAGATGATCGGCGCAGACGCGCACGCCATCGACAAGGCCGAGGACCGTTCGCTGTTTCGCGAGGCCATGGCCAAGATCGGCCTGGAAACGCCGCGCTCGATGCTGGCCAACGCCTCCGCCGTCAAGGACGAGGATCGCAAGAAGCACGAGGCCGAGCGTGCCGCGCTGAAGGCTTCGGGTGCCGACAATCTCGACGCCGCGCTCGATGCGCTGGAAACGCAATGGAACCTCGGCGAAGGCGACCGCAAGCAGCGTTATATCAACCACGCCATGGCGATCGGCGCCCAGGCGCTCGACCATGTCGGCCTGCCCGCCATCATCCGCCCGTCCTTCACCATGGGCGGCACCGGCGGCGGCATCGCCTACAACCGCACCGAATTCTTCGAGATCGTCGGCTCCGGCCTCGATGCCTCCCCCACCACCGAAGTGCTGATCGAGGAATCGGTGCTCGGCTGGAAGGAATACGAGATGGAGGTCGTGCGCGACCGCGCCGACAACTGCATCATCGTCTGCTCGATCGAGAACATCGACCCGATGGGCGTGCACACCGGTGACAGCATCACCGTGGCACCGGCGCTGACCTTGACCGACAAGGAATACCAGATCATGCGCAACGCCTCGATCGCGGTGCTGCGCGAGATCGGCGTCGAAACCGGTGGCTCCAACGTGCAGTTCGCCGTCAATCCTGCCGACGGTCGCCTCGTCGTCATCGAGATGAACCCGCGCGTCTCGCGCTCCTCGGCGCTCGCCTCCAAGGCGACCGGCTTCCCGATCGCCAAGATCGCCGCCAAACTCGCCGTCGGCTACACGCTCGACGAACTGGAAAACGACATCACCGGCGGCGCCACGCCCGCCTCTTTCGAACCGTCGATCGACTACGTCGTCACCAAGATCCCGCGCTTCGCTTTCGAGAAATTCCCCGGCGCCTCGCCGGTGCTGACCACCGCCATGAAGTCGGTCGGCGAAGTCATGGCTATCGGCCGCACCTTCCAGGAATCGCTGCAGAAGGCCCTGCGCGGGCTGGAAACCGGCCTCACCGGCCTCGACGAGATCGAGATCCCCGGTCTTGGCGGCAATGGCGGCGCCGACGACAGGAACGCCATCCGCGCTGCACTCGGCACGCCGACGCCGGACCGGCTGCGCATGGTGGCGCAGGCCATCCGCATGGGCACCTCGCTGGAGGAGGTGCACGCCATCTCCAAGATCGACCCGTGGTTCCTCGAGCAGATCGGCGGCATCATCGCCATGGAAGCGCGCGTCCGCGAGCACGGCGTTCCGGAAGACGCCGCCAACCTGCGCATGCTGAAGGCGATGGGCTTCTCCGACGCCCGCCTGGCCTCGCTGACCGGCCAGGAAGCCGATGTCGTGGCCAAGCGCCGCGCCGCGCTTGCCGTCCATCCGGTCTACAAGCGCATCGACACCTGCGCGGCCGAATTCGCCTCGCCGACAGCCTACATGTATTCGACCTATGAGACGCCTTTCGCGGGCAGCCTCGCCGACGAAGCCAAGGTTTCGGACCGCAAGAAAGTCGTCATCCTCGGCGGCGGCCCCAACCGCATCGGCCAGGGCATCGAGTTCGACTATTGCTGCGTGCACGCCGCCTATGCGCTGCGCGAGGCAGGTTATGAATCGATCATGGTCAACTGCAACCCGGAGACGGTTTCGACCGACTACGACACCTCCGACCGCCTCTATTTCGAATCGCTGACCGCCGAGGACGTGCTGGAGATCCTGCGCGCCGAGCAAGCCGCCGGCACGCTGCACGGCGTCATCGTGCAGTTCGGCGGCCAGACCCCGCTGAAGCTGGCGGATGCGCTCGAAAAGGCCGGCATCCCGATCCTCGGCACCTCGCCCGACGCCATCGACCTTGCCGAAGACCGCGACCGCTTCCAGAAGCTGCTGCACAAGCTCGACCTCAAGCAGCCGAAGAACGGCATCGCCTATTCGGTCGAGCAGGCGCGCACCGTGGCCGGCGAACTCGGTTTCCCGCTGGTTGTGCGCCCGTCCTATGTGCTGGGTGGCCGCGCCATGCAGATCATCCATGATGAGGGCATGCTGCAGACCTATCTGCTCGACACCGTACCCGGCCTCGTGCCCGAGGACATCAAGCAGAAATACCCCAACGACAAGACCGGCCAGATCAACACGCTGCTCGGCAAGAACCCGCTTTTGTTCGACACCTATCTGTCGGGCGCCATCGAGGTCGATGTCGACTGCCTGTGCGACGGCAAGGCCACTTTCGTCTCCGGCATCATGGAGCACATCGAGGAAGCCGGCATCCATTCGGGCGACTCGGCCTGCTCGCTGCCGGTCTATTCGCTGCCGACCGAGTTGGTCGACGAACTGGAACGGCAGACTTCAGCTCTCGCCAGGGCGCTCAATGTCGGCGGCCTGATGAACGTGCAATACGCCATCAAGGACGGCGTCATCTATGTGCTGGAAGTCAACCCGCGCGCATCGCGCACCGTGCCGTTCGTGGCCAAGACGGTCGGCAAGCCGATCGCCAAGATCGCCGCGCGCATCATGTCCGGCGAAAGCCTGGACGGCGCCTTTGCCCATTACGGCGAAAAACCGGACCCGCGCCGCCCTGGTCATGTCGCGGTCAAGGAAGCCGTGTTCCCCTTCGCCCGCTTCCCCGGCGTCGACATCCTGCTCGGGCCGGAAATGAAGTCGACCGGCGAGGTCATGGGCCTCGACCGCGACTTCGCCATGGCCTTCGCCAAGAGCCAGCTCGGCGCCGGCGTCGACCTGCCGCGTTCGGGCACGCTGTTCGTGTCGGTGCGCGACGAGGACAAGGCCGGCGCGCTGCCGGCGGTGAAGCGCCTGGCCGGCCAGGGCTTCCGGGTGCTCGCCACCTCCGGTACCGCCCGCTATCTCAGGGAAAACGGCGTCGAGGCCGAGAAGATCAACAAGGTTCTGGAAGGCCGCCCGCATATCGAGGACGCCATCCGCAACCGCCAGGTGCAGATCGTCTTCAACACCACCGACGGCCAGAAGGCGGTCTCGGACTCCAAGTCGCTGCGCCGCGCCACGCTGATGCAGAAGGTGCCTTATTACACGACGCTGGCCGGCATGGGCGCGGTGGCTGAAGCGATCGCGGCGCTACGCGCAGGGTCGCTGGAGGTCAGGCCGCTGCAGGAGTATTTTTGAGCATCAGTGTCCCATTTCCCGCATGCGGGAGATGGGAGCTTTCACCTCCACTCCCTGAATTCCTTCATCAGCCCCTCATAATCCTCCATCGGCGGCAAAGCGTCATAACTCTTCACCGCGCCCGTTTCGGCGAAAGGCAGCTTTTCGCCCACCCATGTCTCGATATAGGGCGCGAAGTCGCCCGCCCCTTCCAGCAGCGTCGGCCGCACATTGACGAACCAGTCCATGCCTTCGGCTTTCGTGAACATCCACGTCATGCAGTGCGGACAGAAATAATGGTGCGCGTCGGCGCCATGCAGGCCGCCGACCACCGGCACGCCCTCGGTCACCACGAAGCCCTCGGCCGGGATGGCGGCTGAGAGCGAATAGGCGGAAGAACTCATTCTCTGGCAGCCGGTACAGTGGCAGGCCATGGTCACCAGCGGTGCCGCGCGCACCTCGATCTTGACGCGCCCGCAGCGGCAGGCGCCTTGTCTCGGCAGTTTCCAGTCCATAGCCGTCTCCCGTGTTTATTGCAGGATAAGCGGACGACGGCGGCAGGCAAGCGCGGCAGCTCGACGCGCCTGAAGCCAGCGGGTCGAGCAAGACGATCTTGATTTGGTAGATTCCTTAGCGTTTCGGCTTGGATTGCCGACAGCTCGGTCGCGTCGTCCCGGTGGCGCGGGGAATGACGGGCTAGCCGTTCCAGTCGACCTCGACCATGCCATGCCGCCGGTAGAGGCGGATGGCATTGGCGTTCTCGACCACTTTGGTCTTCAGGTCGAGACGGCTGGCGCCGCGTGCCTTGAACACGGCAAAGACATGCAGCAGCAGGGCTTCCGCCAGCCCGTTGCGCCGTGCACTCGGATGCACCGCGAGATATTTGAGGTAGTCGCAGGTCCAGCACAGCGCCACGGCGACCACCTGCCCTTGGGCATCATTCACCACGAACCACAGCGCAGGGTCGAATGTGGCATCGGTGGAATGCTGCTCCCACCAGATGTCGAAGTTCTTTTCTTCCTTCTGCAGGGTCTCGGTGAGCAGCTTGTGCACGGCCCGCGCGTCGGCGGGCTGAAATTTCCGCATCGTGAAACCGTCGGCCCATACCGGAGCCGGCAGGTCCCCGGCCAGCGAGCGTCGCAAACGGATGCTGATATCGTCGGCCGTCCCGGCCTCGGGCTGTGTCATCGGTGTCCCCCGTCCCTCCGGCCTCACCCGGCTCAGGCGTCGGGAGTCGACTTGCGCTTGCGGTCGCGGCCGAGCCCGGTTTCCTCGAGCAGGCCCTTGCGCTTGGCGTCGTAATAATAGCCGGTCTGGTAGAGGCGGTCGGCGCGCTTGTAGTCGCCATTGGCCACCAGGAAGGCGCCACGCAGGTATTTCACCGCATATTTCAGGTTGGTTTCGGCATCGAACAGGCCCTTGGGCGAGCCGCCATAACCCATGCCGCGCGCTGTGGCATGTTTGATCTGCATCAGGCCCCAGTGGCCGTTGTTGTAGGCGAGTGGATTGAAGGTCGACTCGCGCTTGACCACCGAGCGCACCAGTTCCACCGGCACCTCGTAGAGGACGGCGTATTTGGCGATCAGCCGGTCAACCTCGCCGCGGCCGCCGCTGACCGGCCCCGGCCTCTCGGCCTCCGGTTCCGGCGTCATCAGATAAGTCGGCAGCGGACCGGAATAGGCGATCGGCTGAACGCCGGGCAGCGATCCTGTGGCCTTCGGCGCAGCGGGCGCCGCCGGAAACACCAGGCTGGTGGCGGCGGAAGCAACCATTACCGGCTTGGCCTTCGGTTTCGGCAGGTCGCCACCCATGCGGGTCGACAGCGTGCTGACACGCGCGCCGGTCTGGGTCGTCGTCGCGGGCTGCAGGGCGGCCGCCTGGACCGTGGCGGCTTGCGCTGTTTGCTGGCCCTGGATCACCGGCTGGGCCGCAGCCTGGGCTGTCGTTGCCGGTTTGCCGCTGGCGACGACAGCCGCAGCGGTCGTGCCGCCCGGCTGGGCGGGTGCCGGCGCGACAAAGGTCGAGGCGTTGGCAAGCCGTGCGCTGGTGCCTGGCGTCGTCGCCAGCGTGACAGGGCTGTCGGCGTGCTGCTGCGGGGTGGCGCCGGCGAAGGCATTACCCGCCGCTTCAGCGGGAAGTGCTGCAAACTGCACCGGCGTCAGGCCGGAGGATTCCGGCAGCACCGAGACTTCCTCAGGCAACGCCAATGCAAAGCCAGCGTCAGCCTCGCTCACCGTGGTCGTGGTGGGAGCCAGCGACGGCTTGACGGCAGTCGTTGAGGTGCAACCGGAAACACCGGCCGCAGCCAGAAGAATGCCGATCGACAGGGTGTGGGTTGTTGTTCGCAAGCCGCGCTCTGTTCGTGCAAATCGTTAAATGCTCCTTACACCACCACTTTTGGTCGGGCAACATGGCCGATTATCGGTTTTCGGGTGGCGAAAAGCCGCAAAACATGCAGAATCGTTCATGATTTGTACTTGACGACACCGTTGGCTTTGCTGGAAACCGGTGTCGGAATGGAAGGAGCCTGACCATGCAGACCGCCATTGAAAAAAATGTCGAAAAAAATCTGGCCGTCACGCCCGGCCACGCCATTTTCTCCACAGCCCTCGGTTTCATGGGCATCGCCTGGAACGAGCGCGGGTTGATCCGGCTGTGCCTGCCACAATCGAGCGCCGAGAGCCTGGAGCGGCGTCTGCTGCGGCTGGAGAGCGTGCCCGGCAGGCGTTTCGAGGACGGCACCGCGCCGGGCTGGGTGGGCGAACTGATCGCGGCGATCAAGGCCTATGCCGCCGGCGAAAACGTTGATTTCTCGACCGTTCCGGTCGATCTCGACGGCATCGACGATTTTCGTCTCGCCATCTACGATGCCGCGCGCAAGCTGGCCTTTGGTGAAACCACCACCTATGGCGAACTCGCCAAGCGTGCCGGCCATACCGGGCTGGCTCGCGAGACGGGGGCAGCTCTCGGCGCCAATCCGGTGCCGCTGGTCATTCCTTGCCACCGCATCACCGCGGTCGGCGGCAAGATAGGCGGCTTCTCGGCCCCCGGCGGCTCGGCAACCAAGGAAAAGATGCTGGCCATGGAAGGCGTGCAGGTCGGCCCGCCGCCATCAAAGCAGGCTTCTTTCGGATTCTGATGGTCCGCTTTGACGTTGCTTTTCGGTGCGTCCTTCGAGGCTCGCCCGCGTGATTTTTTGCTATCTTTTGAATGCCTTGCGGGCTCGCACCTCAGGATGAGGGACGTTGCGTGAAACGTCATCCGAGGTTCGAAACGTCTCAGAATTTGGGGGCTCTCTACAACGGTCCTCATCCTGAGGTGCTCGCGAAGCGAGCCTCGAAGGACGCACTCAAAATCCTCTCCCGCCGCTCGAAGAGCCGTCACGCTGTCGGCGCTCTAATCGAACGGCAGGATGAAGCGGCGGCGATCGAAATCCGGGCGCTTGCATCTGTACACCGGGCACGATCCCGTGTCGGCGCTCGGCACCGACGCCCGGCTGCGCAACTCGCCCATATCGCAGAATTCAACACTGGCGACATAGCGGTCATAAAGCGTGAGGCTTGGATTGCGCGGGGAGCGGTAGCGCAGGATCACGGCGCCCTCGCGGTCGACCAGCCTTTGCACCCGGTCGCAGCTCATGCGGGTCGGATCGTAGCGCGAGATCGCCTGGGCTTCGGCCGCGACAAGCGAAAGGCAGGCGGCAAGCAGGATCGTCTTTTTCATGGCTTCCTCCAACGCGAAGCATCCTTTGATGCCAGACTACGCCGCCAGCCGGTGCCTTGCCAGCCGCACAGTGTCCCGCGTCAGGATCAAACAACACCAGCTTGTTTTTCGTGAAAAAGTCGCATATATGCGTTGCGTTGATATTTGGGCCGATTGACCCTACGCCTCGCGATCTTCGCGTTTGCTCCCGTCTTTCTCCAAAATCTCGATACCAAAGGCCGGATAGGGTCCGGTCTGAAGAAAACGCAAGTGAATGTGAAGGAACATTGATATGGCAACTGGAACGGTCAAGTGGTTCAACGCCACCAAGGGCTTCGGTTTCATCCAGCCTGACGCCGGCGGCGCGGACGTTTTCGTCCACATCTCCGCTGTGCAGCGCGCTGGTCTGACCACCCTGGCTGATGGCCAGAAGATCAGCTACGAGATCGAGCAGGACCGCCGCACTGGCAAGTCGTCGGCTGGATCTCTGTCGGCAGCCTGATTTGGCGCAAGGCGCGCGCCGGGCACTTGCCCGGGGCGCGCGGCAAGTCACGGATGTACTGACGGTCGCGCGAGAAGCGCGCCGGAGCGGAAACGGAAGGATCGTCGAAGCGGCAGATTGCCGCCGGCACCACCAGAGACGCTCCGGGTCGGGCTAGCAGACTTAAAGAAAGGCGGGATTTTTCCCGCCTTTTTGTTTTTCTACCTTTGCTTCGGGAAATGGTTCGCCTTTCCGCTCAGGCCGGCGCCACGAATTCCTGCGCGATGGTCTTGAAAACCGGCAGCACTTCCAGCTTCGCCGCGTGCCAGGCGAGTGCGGGGAAACCGGCCATATCGACCAGCCCCGGGTGCGCATCGTTGAGAAAGCGCAACGCCGTCGCCACCGCGATGTCGGCATGGCCGATCCGGTCTCCAAACCAGAATTCGCCCGTTTGCGCGGCACGATCCTTTTCCAACACGTCCAGCACGCCGACAATCTGTACCCGGCATCGGTCCGCCCACATGCCGGACATCTCGGTATGCAGGCGCTGCTCGTAGAACAGGCTCACCGCCTTGTCGGCCATGCCGGTGGCCAGTGCTGCGACCTTCAGCGCCCTGTGTCTTGATGGTTCGGTACGCGGGAACATGGCTTGGTCAGCCGGGACCAGACTGTCGAGATAGTCGAGGATCAGATGGCTGTCGATCAGCACCTCGCCGTCGTCCAGCACCAGCGTCGGCACGCGGGTCAGCGGGTTGTAGGGCCGGATCTTGTCGGCATCGCCGAAGGTGGACCACGGCCTGTGCTGGAAGGGAATTCCATAGAGGACCAGCGTTATGCCGACACGCCTGGCGAAGGGTGAATCATACTGCCCGATAAGGATCATGCGTCACCCTGAAGTCCAATTCCGTCGATTGTCTGTGACTGATGTCACGGTAGCCATTCGATCGGAACGTGGCCCGGATCTGCCTCCACCCGTTTCAACCAGGCGCCGACAGCCGGAAAGGAGCTGAGAGCGAAGCCGCCATACTCGGCCGTGTGCGTGTAGGCGTAGAGAGCGATGTCGGCGATGCTGTAGACATTTCCCGCAAAAAACGGGCTCCGCTGGAGCCGCTGTTCCATGACGCCCAGCGCCTTGTTGCCGCGCTCCAGCGTCGTCGCGAGACGTTCCGGCGTGGCATCCTTTGCTCGCTCCGGGAAAGTGACCAGCGCCTTGCGCACGGCGATGTAGGGCTCGTGGCTGTATTGCTCGAAGAAAAGCCACTGATAGACCAGACCCCGCTCATAGCGGTCGGCGGGCAGGAAGCGCGTGCCTTCGGCGAGATAGAGCAGGATGGCGTTGGATTCGGCGATGCGCCTGCCGTCGTCCAGCTCCAGCATCGGCACCATGGCGTTCGGGTTCTTGGCCACATACTCCGCAGTGCGTGTCGCGCCCGTGTGGGAGGAGACTTCGACATTGGTGAAAGATTGACCCAGCTTGGCCATCAACAGGCGCGGCTTATAACAATTGCCGCTGTCGATCATGCTGTAGAGAATGGTCATCCTGGCTCCCTCAAAGCATCCGTTTGCCCGAGCAGACCCTGGGCATCCAGCGATTTCTTTTTGTGAATACCGATAAGCGCTGCTGATGTATCCCACAGCCCTGGCGGGCGTCCGTTGTTGACAGCATGTCCGCGACGATGCCGCCACCCGAAACCGGATGAACCAGGGAAGCCGGCCGGCTGGCCGCTCCCCTCATGCACTCACTGCACGATCCGTTTTCCGAAACTTCTTGTCGGATGCGCCGACGGGCCGGAAACACCGCCGCCAACATCGCTGTTCGGCTGTGGCCCCGGTTCGGGCATATGCACGGCCCTGGCATAGCTGCGGAAGCTGGTCGGCGCGATTTCGGGCTTGGCCAAAACATAGCCCTGCACCATCGACGCACCGGACTTTTCGGCAAGATCGAGCTGCCAGCTCTCCTCTATGCCCTCGAACACTGTCCGGATGCCGCGCCCCTCGAATGCCGCCACCATCGTCATCAGCAACGCGAACCCTGCGCCGGATTCCATCAGCTGGGTGATCCAGTGCGCGTCGAACTTCACGATGTCCGGTTTCAGCTCCTTGATCCGGTTGATGTCGGAATCGTCGGCGCCATAGTCATCGACGGCAATCCGGAACCCGTTTGCCCTCAGCGCTTCGACGAAGTCGCTCAGCGCGCTCTTGGACGCGGAGCGCTGCTCAGTCACCTCGCAGACGACCCGCTTCGGGTCGATGCCCGCTTCGTGCAGCACCAGGCGCATCTCGCGCAACGCATTGTCCGACACCGCCCTGTCGATGAAAACGGACGGGTCGAAATTGACGAAGATCGACGCATCGTCCGGCAAGCAGGTCCCGGCGTTGAGGAGATGCAGCGTTCGCGTCAGGGCCTCGACATGCAATCTGTCGGCCGGCGGGCAGGTGGCAAAGAATTGACCGGGCGATAGCGGCTCGCCGTCGCGGAACGGCCGGATCAGCCCCTCGAAAGCCGCGATGGAGAGCTTGCCATCCTGGAAGGCATAGATTGGCTGAAACGCGCTTTTCAGGGTGTACAAGCCCCACACCCCGGTCGAGGTACCATCGTCGTGACGAATGATATGGGCAAGCCCGATACTGCGCGACACCGTCCCTCGCTTCGCCGCGTGCGAAAACCAGGCAAATCTACCGACCAAGGTTTTACTGCGCGTTAATGATACCAATTGGCCTTGTGAGTCCAAAAAACTGAACCACTGGCTCAGCAGAGGAAGCTTGCGCTTGTTTTGCCGATACGACAATAGAGACGCCGCTGCCGGTTTGGCAGCTGCCTTATGGAGATCTTGTCATGGCCTTCCTCGCCGACACCCTTTCCCGCGTAAAGCCTTCCGCGACCATCGCGGTCACGCAGAAAGCACGCGAGCTGAAAAACGCCGGCCGCGACATCATCGGCCTCGGCGCTGGCGAGCCCGATTTCGATACGCCTGACAACGTCAAGAACGCGGCGATCGAAGCGATCCGCCGCGGCGAAACGAAATATCCGCCGGTCTCCGGCATCGCCCCGCTGCGCGACGCGATCGCCAGGAAGTTCAAGCGCGAGAACAATCTCGACTACAAGCCGGAGCAGACCATCGTCGGCACCGGTGGCAAGCAGATCCTGTTCAACGCCTTCATGGCAACGCTGAACCCAGGCGACGAAGTCATCATCCCCCGCCCCTACTGGGTGAGCTACCCCGAGATGGTGGCGATCTGCGGCGGCACGGCGACCTTTGCCGAGACCAGCATCGACAATGGCTTCAAGCTGACGGCGGGTGGGCTGGAGAAGGTCATCACGTCGAAGACCAAATGGCTGGTGATGAACTCGCCGTCCAACCCATCCGGTGCAGCCTACACTGAAGCCGAGCTCAAGGCGCTGGCCGAGGTGCTGCTGAGACATCCCCAGGTCTGGATCCTGACCGACGACATGTACGAGCATCTCACCTATGGCGATTTCGTCTTCAGGACCATTGCCGAGGTCGAGCCGCGCCTTTACGAGCGCACGCTGACGATGAACGGCGTGTCGAAAGCCTATGCCATGACCGGCTGGCGTATCGGCTATGCGGCAGGGCCGCTGCCGCTGATCAAGGCCATGGACATGATCCAGGGCCAGCAGACCTCGGGCGCCTGCACGATCGCGCAATGGGCCTCGGTGGAAGCACTGAACGGCCCGCAGGATTTCGTGAAGAAGAACAAGGCGATCTTCCAGGCGCGCCGCGACCTCGTCGTGTCGATGCTCAACCAGGCGCGTGGCATCACCTGCCCGTCGCCTGAAGGCGCTTTCTATGTCTATCCGTCCTGTGCCCAGTTGATCGGGAAAAAGACGCAAGGCGGCAAGGTGATCGATACCGACGAAACCTTCTGTTCGGAACTGCTGGAAGCCGAAGGCGTGGCGGTGGTGTTCGGTTCGGCATTCGGCCTCGGCCCGAACTTCCGCATTTCCTACGCGACGTCAGAAAAATTGCTGGAAGAGGCCTGCACACGCATCCAGCGCTTCACGGGCAGCCTGAGCTGACCCTTCAAGAGATTCGAAAGACCCGCAAAAAGCCCGGTTCATGACCGGGCTTTTTTGTTGGACGGCCGCGCAGCGTCATCCTCGATATTGTTCGTCGCTGACCGGCTCCAGCCAGTCGACAGGCGAACCGTTGAGCGCCTCCTGCATGGCGATATGGGTCATTGCCGTCTTCTGTGCCGCACCATGCCAGTGCTTTTCGCCAGGCTCGAACCAGACCGTGTCACCGGCCCTGATCTCCTGGATCGGTCCACCCCAGCTCTGCGCCAACCCGGCACCGGAGACGACATGGATTGTCTGGCCGAGCGGATGGGTGTGCCAATGGGTGCGCGCGCCCGCCTCGAAACTCACCGAAGTGGCCCTCAACCGCGCCGGTGCCTCTGCCTCGATGATCGGGTTCTGCGTCACCCTCCCGGTGAAATAAGCATCCGAGGCGATGATGGTCGGCACACTGCCGCAAGCGATGATCTTCATCGAATTCTCCTTCCAGCTTTCCAAATCAGGCTCTTTGTCGACCAAGCATAGCCGCACGTCATCCAGAGCAATTCCACTTTTCCCTGAAGTTTGGAATTGCTCTATCTTTTTTCACGCAATTCCGGAGGCAAAACCGCTGCACACTTTTGCTGGAATTGCTCTATTTTCCTTGCCCTGCTTTCGAACCCATGTTTCGATGTTCGCGGGCCGCCGGCAAACGCCTTCGGCCCGCGACGGCCGACAGGCCGGCCGCCGCTCTCAGCGGAATGCCTGAGTGGAGGTCAGCATGGGTAATCGCGCCGGAGGACGACGCTCGGGACCGAAATGCATTGCCATAGTCGGTCCCTTCGCAAGCGGTAAGACGACACTTCTCGAAGCCATTCTCGCCCGAACGGGCGCCATACCTCGCCAGAACCCGGTTTCGTCCGGCAACACTGTATCGGACCATTCCGCGGAAGCCCGCGCCCACGCCATGAGCGTGGAGGCAACCGTTGCCACCGCCGAATTCATGGGTGACGAGCTCACCTTCATCGACTGTCCCGGCTCCATCGAATTCGCCTTCGAGGCGGAACCTGTCCTGGCAGGTTGTGACATCGCCGTCGTCGTGGCCGAGGCGGATGAAAAGAAGATTCCCGCGCTGCAGCTCATCATGCGCAAGCTCGACGATCTTGGCGTGCCGCGCATCCTGTTCCTGAACAAGGTCGACAAAGCGATCGCCGGGGTGCGCGAGACCTTGAAGATGCTGCAGCCGACCAGTTCGGTGCCGCTGCTGCTGCGGCAGATTCCGCTGCGCAAGGACGGTGTCGTCATCGGCTCGATCGACCTCGCGCTGGAGCGCGCCTACATCTACCGCGAATATGCCGAGAGCGAAGTCGCGGAAATCCCCGGCGACGACAAGGCGCGCGAGATCGAAGCGCGGTTTTCGATGCTGGAAACCCTTGCCGACCATGATGATCAGCTGATGGAGCAATTGCTCGAAGAGATCGAACCGCCCAAGGACGCCATCTTCGACGATCTCGCCGCGGATCTGCGCGATGGCACGGTTACGCCGGTGCTGATCGGCACGGCGGAAAAAGGCAACGGCGTGCTGCGGCTCCTGAAGACGCTTCGTCACGATGCGCCCGATATCGCGGCCACCCGCAAGCGCCTCGGCGCGCCAGACGGCGCGGCGACTGTCGTACAGGTGATGAAGACCATTCACACCCCGCATGGCGGCAAGCTTTCAGTTTCCCGTATCCTCTCAGGCCAGATCAATGACGGAACCGAGCTGTTCCTTTCCGACGGCAACAGCGCAAAGGTTTCCGGTATCTACCGCATGCTCGGCAAGGACCAGTCGAAGCTGACCGCAGCGAAGGCCGGCGAGACCGTGGCGCTCGGCAAGCTGGACGAGGTCCGTACCGGCCAGACCCTGACCTCAGCCAAAGGTGGCATGAAAGCACTCGTCGACCTTGCTCCGCCACAACCGGTCTTCGCTTTTGCCTTGCGGCCGAAAGAGCGCAAGGACGACGTGAAGATGTCGGCGGCCATCCAGCGCCTTGCCGAGGAGGATCCCTCGCTCAGCCTCAACCACAACCAGGACTCGGCCGAGACGGTGCTGTCAGGTCACGGCGAGATGCATCTGCGCGTAGTGCGCGAGCGGCTGGAAGGCAAGAACCAGATCGCGGTCGAAGGACACGCGCCCGCAGTGCCCTATCGCGAAACCATCCGCAAGTCGGTGCAGCAGCGCGGCCGCCACAAGAAACAGTCCGGTGGTCACGGCCAGTTCGGCGACGTCGTGCTGGAGATCAAGCCATTGCCGCGCGGCACCGGTTTCCAGTTCACCGACACCATCACCGGCGGTGTAGTGCCCAAGACCTATATCCAGTCGGTCGAAACCGGTGCGCGCGATTCTCTGAAAACCGGTCCGCTTGGCTTCCCCGTCGTCGACGTTGCCGTCAACCTTTCCGACGGCTCCTATCACACGGTCGATTCGTCCGACATGGCCTTCCAGATGGCTGCAAAGCTCGCCATGCGGGAAGGCATGGCGACCTGTTCACCGGTGCTCCTGGAACCAGTCATGAAGGTCGAGATCGTCACGCCTTCCGACGCCACGGCCAGGATCATCGCGCTCATTCCACAAAGGCGCGGTCAGATCCTCGGCTACGACGCCAGGGCCGATTGGCCTGGCTGGGACGTCGTCGAAGCGACCATGCCTCAGGCCGAGATTGGTGACCTGATCATCGAGCTGCGCTCGGCGACGGCCGGCGTTGCCAGCTACCGTGCGAACTTCGACCACATGGCGGAACTGACAGGCCGCCTCGCCGACGACGTCATGAACGCCAACGGCAAGGCCGCCTGACGCTTCGCGCCTGAGCCGGCTCGCTCAGGCGCGAACCGATTTTGAGGTTGAAAACAAAACGGCGTCCGGTTTGACCGGACGCCGTTTTCGCGGACCGCTTTCTTGGGAGAAAAGACGTCAGGTCCGCCGCATGAAATCCGATCCAGGTGCTGTCACCTCAACCGGAAGAAATAGGCTGGACGCGGTCGTTGCCAGAGCCCGATCGAGCGTGAGATGCCCCCATCCCTCGAACGATTCTGACCGCGTCCTGGATATGTGCATACCCGCTAATTCGCGTCCGCTGCATGTTACTTAGGGTTACACGTGACCGTTACATGACGGATAGCTAACGCAACGGCCCGAAAATCGGAATCGATTTTTCGGAAAGCACGATGCGTAGACAAAAGCATTAGAGCGTCCTTTTGCGCGTCCAAATAAACGCGCGCCGCTCCAACGTTCAACGGTCATGAAATCGCACGAACGCTCGGCCAAACACCTCTTTCGCGCGGGCACGAATATGCGTGCTGAAGAGTTTTTTCCGGTGCGCGATTTTCCCTGTAGCAGGCAACAAAAAAGCCGGATCGCGAAGACCCGGCTAAGTTGAATGGAGATGCCCGTTAGGGCTAAACCTCCAGAGGGGAACACTCGAGGGCGCTAATGGGAGGAGAACGCGCCCAGGAGATGATCAATATATGGGCGCTTCCTGCCCGACAAACAAGCATCTATTTTGCAACGCACACATGCAAAAAGACACAGGCTGTGGTCCAACGTACATTTCTTAGCCATAGGGCCAGAAATGCAGGCATGTTGCACCGTCACCACCATGTTGCGCCGCAAATCGATGCAATCATGGGCGGGCAAGGGACGAAGCCCTGCCGCCAAAGCAGGCAGTCAAACCGACGCAGTCTCGCCTGAAACGAGCGATTGGGGATCGTCATGAAGAACAGGACTTCGGCAATCTTCGGCAGTGCAATTTTCTTTCTGGCGGCGCCCTGCATCGTTGCCGGCGCGCTGCCCTGGCTGATCCTCGATCACTATCGCCTCCCCTTCTCGACGGCGCTGCCTTTCGTCGCAATCGGCTGCATCCTGATCGTGGTGGCTGTCGCGGGCCTCCTGCATTCCTTTGCCCGCTTCGCCCTCGAAGGGCTCGGCACGCCAGCACCGGTCGCTCCGACGGAGAAACTGGTAGTCGGCGGTATCTATCGGCATGTCCGCAACCCGATGTATGTCGCAGTGCTTTCGATCATCGCCGGCCAGGCGTTGCTCTTCGCAAGCTGGGCGGTCGTTCTCTACGGGGTGGTGATGGGCATCGCCATGGCGTCGTTCGTGCACTTCTATGAAGAGCCGACACTCGCCAGGCGCTACGGCGCCGAATATGAAACCTATCGGCGCGCGGTGCCAGGCTGGCTGCCACGTCTGACGCCATGGCACGGCGTATGACCGCACATCACCAAGGCCAGGATCAGTATGACCAGTTGCGGGCCTTGGCGATGATGAAGTCGCGGAAGACGTGTAGCTTTGCCTGGTTCTTCATCGCATCAGGATAAGCGAAATAGGTGTCGAAGGATGGCACCTCGGTTTCAGGCAGAAGCTGCACCAGGCCCGCATCCTTGCCGACGACATAGTCCGGCAGCATGGCAATGCCAGCACCGCCTTGCACGGCGCGCTTGATCGACAGGATATCGTTGATCTGCAGCGTCGGCACACGCTGGCCGCTTTCGAAGTCGCCGACCGTTTCCAGCCAGTTGAGTTCCGACAGATGCGTCGGCACCGGCACCCCGAAGGTGACGATGCGATGGTTCTTCAGTTCGGCCACCGTCGCCGGCTTGCCGAATTTGTTCACATAGGCGGGCGATGCATAAAGGTGGAAGTGCACCGTGAACAGGCGTCGCTGGATCAGGTCCGGCTGCTGCGGCTGCCTCAGTCGAATGGCGCAGTCGGCCTGGCGCATGGTGAGATCCAGTTCCTCATTGGCGAGAATGAGTTGGAGATGGATCTCCGGATAAAGGTCGATGAATTCCTGCACGCGGTCGGTCAGCCAGCCGGCGCCCAGACCCACGGTGGTCGTCACGCGCAGGATACCCGACGGGCGATCCTTGGATTCCGCCAGCCGGGTCTTGATCGATTCCAGCTTCATCAGCACGTCATGCGCCGTGCGAAACAGCATCTCGCCTTGTTCGGTCAGCACGAGGCCACGCGCATGGCGATGGAACAGCGGCACGCCGACATCATGTTCCAGCGCGCTGACCTGCCTTGAAATGGCCGACTGCGAAAGGTGCAGTGTCTCGGCCGCGTGAGTGAACGACCCAGCCTCGGCGGCTGCGTGAAACACGCGAAGTTTGTCCCAATCCAGCGCCATGATTCCCCTCGTTTCGTTTTTGGCGTCTGAAGAAAGATTTCGGAGATTTTGCGGCTTACTCCGCCGCTTCCCGATGTACCTCTATCCCAGCGAGATATTTTTCCGCTTCGAGCGCCGCCATGCAGCCCATGCCAGCCGCCGTCACCGCCTGGCGGTAGATGTCGTCCGTTACGTCGCCGGCAGCGAAGACGCCAGGCACGTCCGTACGTGTCGAGTCCGGTGCCGTCCACAGATAGCCGTTCGACTTGTGCTTCAGCTTGCCGCTGAACAATTCGACCGCCGGCGCATGGCCGATCGCCACGAACACGCCGTCTATCTTCAACTGGCTCTCCTGGCCGGTCGCCACGTTGCGCAGCTTCAGCCCTTCGACCGAAGGCGGCAACGGTGTCTTGCCGGGACGGCCGGTGATCTCATCGACCACGGTATCCCAGATGACGCGGACATTATCCTTTTTCATCAGCCGTTCGCGCAGGATGCGCTCGGACCTGAATTCGCTGCGACGGTGGATGACGGTCACCGTTTTGGCCAGATTGGAGAGGTAGAGCGCCTCTTCGACCGCGGAATTGCCGCCGCCGACCACCGCGACATCCTTGCCGCGATAGAAGAACCCGTCGCAGGTGGCGCACGCCGAAACTCCGAAGCCCATGAAGGTCTGCTCGGAAGGAATACCCAGCCACTTCGCCTGTGCGCCGGTGGCGATAATCAGCGCGTCTACCGTATAGGTGGTGCCGGAATCTCCCTTGGCCACGAACGGGCGAACATCGAGGTCGACCTCGGTAATGATGTCGTTGATGATTTCCGTGCCGACATGCTCGGCTTGCTTCAGCATCTCGTTCATCAACCACGGGCCCTGGACCGGGTCGGCAAAGCCAGGGTAGTTTTCGACATCCGTGGTGATCATCAACTGGCCACCCTGCTGGAGACCAGCCACCAGCACTGGTTTCAGCATAGCACGGGCGGCATAGATGGCCGCAGTGTAGCCGGCCGGGCCGGAGCCAATGATGAGAACGGGCGCGTGCTTGACGGTCATGGAACGGCCTTTTGCGAAAAACGGCCGCGCCAGGCGGCCCAAACGAGCGGCAATTGTTGCGCGCAATGTAAGTGCTGCCCACTCCGCCAGCAAGGACATGCGACAAGTGTCCCCATAATGCTTGCGCAACCGGTGGAACCCGCAGCCTCATGGTTAATCCCTGGTGAATGCCGAAAATTCCGGGTTGGCGGGGATGGCGTGGCTCGCAAACTCGTTTAATGACGTGTTTGCGAAAGATTCTTGCGCAGCGGGCGGAAAACCATGCCGATAAAGGCCGATCTCGACGCCATTGACTGGAAGATACTGCGCGAATTGCAGCGCGATGGCCGCATGACCAATGTCGAGCTTTCGCGCCGCGTCGGCATTTCGGCGCCGCCTTGCCTGCGCCGCGTCAAACGGCTCGAGGAAACCGGCATCATCCGCGGCTATCGTGCCCTGCTCAATGCGCCGGCCCTTGGCATGGACGTGGTGGCGTTCTGCCTGATCGGCCTGCATCATCAGGCTGACGCGGAATTGAAGGCCTTCGCCGAACGCACCCGCAGCTGGCCAATCGTGCGCGATGCCTGGATGGTGTCAGGTGAGTCCGATTTCCTGCTGCATTGCGTGACCAGGGATCTGTCAACGTTCCAGAGCTTCGTCATCGAGGAACTGACTTCCACGCCGAATGTCGACACGGTGCGCACCGCGCTGACCATCCGCCAGGTAAAAGATGAAGGCCTAGTCGAAATCAGCGCCTTGAACCAAACACAGTAAAGGCGCATGGCTGGACGCAGCCCATTCCGCTTCTAATTTCCCCTTCATGTCTCAGTTCAACACGCCCGTCTCCGCTCTGATCATCTGCAAGAACGAAGTCGACATGATTGCCGACTGCCTGCGGAGCGTCGATTTCTGCGCCGAGATCGTCGTGGTGGATTCCGGATCGACGGACGGCACGCTAGAGCGCATTCAGGAGTTCATC
>NZ_PJRO01000009.1:0-217728 GCF_002858745.1 Mesorhizobium loti
GCCACGATCGGCATCGCCCTCGGTGGCGGCTCGTCCGACTTCCAGCTGGCCGACAAGCTCGGCAGCGGCAGCGCGCGCTTCTTCAATGCCGGTGTCTTCGGCCGGCAGGAGTTCGGCAATGCCTATGTCGCCGCCGCTGCCGCCTACAGCTTCTACGATGCCGAGACCAGCCGCACCGTGCTTGGCAAATCGCTGTCGGGCAACTTCAACGCCCACGCCTTCTCCGGGCGCATCGAGGCCGGCTACGACATCGAGACAGCGCTGGCGACGCTCACCCCTTATGCTGCCTTCCAGGCGATCGCCTACCGGATGCCGGGCTACAGCGAAACCGGCGCCGGCAATTTCGGGCTGACCTACCAGGGCAACACCACGACCGTCACCCGCACCGAACTCGGCGCAAGGCTCGATCACGGCATCGGTCTCGACAACAACGCCACGCTGACGCTGTCGGGCCGTGCCGCCCTTGCCATCAATGGCGGCGACACAATCGGCTTCATTGCCGGCTTCCAGGCACTGCCCGGCACTTCCTTCAGCATCGAAGGCGCCAATCCCGATCGCTACAGTGCACTGCTCGACGCCGGCATCGAATACGCCACCGCCAACGGCTTCTTCGCCGCCGCCAGCCTCCAGGGCGAACTCTCCGGCAACGTCCACAACATCGCTGGAACCGCTAAAATCGGAATGAAATGGTGACGAGGAGCGGCTGGCAGAACCATCTGGTGGTTCTGCCAGCCGACACGTATTTCCATACGGGCAGGAGCCGTACTGGTGACGGTTCGTTCATGTCGATTGACATCAAAGCAGCGCAATCCCGTCGCACGTGATAGTATGCTAACCTACTGTTTCATGCGGGGACTTGCAGCGACTGATGATGGAAGACATCGTTCTTCGGCTATCGGAGGTCCAGGAAATTTCCGGCGCTATGGTGGCGCTCTATGATGCTTCGGATCGCCTGAGATATGCCAATCGCGCATTCCGCGAAGTCTATTTCATCGACCCCGACGATACGCCGCTTTGGGCGGATATCATGCGTCGGAACTTTGCCCTGGCGCGGGGGACGATCATCCGGGCGGCCAGTTTCGAGGAATGGCTGGTATCGACTCAGGCCAGGCGTGGAAAGGTCGGCTTCCGTGCCTTTGAGACGGATCTGTTCGACGGACGCTGGCTCTGGATGACCGAGACCGTCGACGCCGAGGGGTGGATGCTGTGCATCGCCAGCGACATCACCTCGATAAGGGCGACCGAGCGAAAGGTCCGGCAGGATCGCGACTTTGCGCTCAAGGTGGCTCAGACGGATGAGTTGACGGGCATACCCAACCGTCGCTTCATACTGGCGAGGGCGGAAGAAATCATTGCCAGGGCGGCAGCCGTCCCCGACAACGGCTGTGGCTGCATGGCGATCCTCGACCTCGACAACTTCAAGACGATCAACGACCGCTTTGGCCATGCCGCCGGTGATATCGTGTTGCGGGACTTCGCGATAACGATCCACGGCATGGTACGCCGGCTCGACAGCATGGGAAGGATCGGCGGCGAGGAATTCGCGCTCGTTTTGCCCGGTGCGTGCCTGCTGGATGCGGAAAAGATCGTCGAAAGGATGCTTTCGCAGGTTCGCCAGTCAAGACCGCTGAGCATAGATCCTGCCTTCAGCTACACCTTCTCGGCGGGGATTGCCCTGGCTCAGCCCGGCGATACGCTCGACACATTGTACGAACGCGCCGACAAGGCGCTCTATCGGGCAAAGCTCGGCGGCCGCAACCGGATCTATGTCGAAGGCGAGTCGAGAAACGAACCGACACCGGCGATTTGATCCGAACCGGATCAAGGTGCCGTTTCATGCCCGGTTTGTTGCCGAGGCCGAGTTGCTTATCCTGCAAGCTGGCTCGACGCGCGATCGGCAATCGTCGCTCCCGTTCCCACATCGACAGATGCCAGGCTGACTTCGTAACCCCAGAGCCTTCTGATGTGACGCAGTGTTTCGTCGCGGCTTTTGTCTTCCAGCAAAATTCCGTTTTTCACCGTGTGCTGCAGCCGGAGATGGCGGTCGCCGAGCAGATCAACATCCACCACCTGTATGTCCGGCCTGTTTGCGCCGATCTCATAACTCTGTGCCAAAGCGGAGCGGATCTTCTCATAGCCACGTTCGTTGTGGATGGACGCCACCTTGTAATGTGGTTCGTCCGCGCTATCGACCAACAGGAAGAGCCGCCATTTTCGGATCAGGGCAGGGCTGAGATACTGGCGGATGAAGGATTCGTCGCGGTGGTCGGCCCAGGCATCGAGAAGTATTCTTCGCCAATCGCCACCACCGGCGATATCGGGGAACCAGTCGCGGTCCTCCTCCGTCGGCTCTGTCGCGATCCGCTTGATATCCTGCATCATGTCGAGCCCCAGCGCGTAGGGGTTGATGCCGGAAAAACGGGGATCGTCGAAGCCTGGCTGGAAGACCACGTTCGAATGATTGCTCAGCATTTCCAGCATGGCGCCTTCGCTGATCCGGCCACGATCGAACAGCATGTTCATCAGTGTGTAGTGTACGAAAGTGGCGCAGCCTTCGTTCATCACCTGGGTCTGCTGCTGCGGATAGAAATACTGCGCAATGACCCGCACGATGCGAATAATCTCGCGCTGCCAGGGTTCAAGGGCCGGACTGTTCTTTTCCAGGAAATAGAGCAGGTTCTCTTCCGGCAGATTGAGTTTCTTTTTCCGCTCGGCCTGATTTTGGCCCTCGCTGCTCCCGCGCGATGTCGGCAATGTGCGCCACAAATCGTTGTAGGAGCGTTCTTCGTACTCCAGCCGTTCGCGCAACTCCCGGCGCTGCTGCTCGGACGAAAGCTTGGGCGGCCGCTGATAGCGAAACACGCCTTGGCCTTTCAATGCGTGCGCTGCATCCAGGATTTCCTCGACAGCCGCAAAACCATGGCGCTCTTCGCAACGGGCAATGTAGTCCTTTGCAAAATCCAGATAGCTGAGGATCGTTGCGGCATCGGTCCACTGGCGGAACAGATGGTTGTTCTTGAAGAAATGATTGTGGCCGAGGGCCGCATGCGCTGTCACCAGCGCCTGCAGGGCCATGGTGTTTTCTTCCATGAGATAGACGATGCAGGGGTCCGAATTGATGACCAGCTCGTAGGCCAGCCCGCGCCCGCCTTTGCGGTAGAGCAGCTCCTGATAGAGGAAATGCTTGCCGAACGACCAGTGGCGATACATCAGCGGCATGCCGACCGACGCGTAGGCGTCGAGCATCTGTTCAGACGAAATGATCTCCAATTGAACGGGATAGACATCGAGTTGAAGCTCCTCGACGGCGATTTCCTCGATGGCGTCGTAAACCATCGACAGTTTCGTGAAATCCCAGTCGGAACCGGAAAAGAGCAGGCGCGCCTTGCTGGCTGGCATGGTCCGGTACCTCCTAGAGCAATTCCAGCAAAAGTGCGTAGCGGTTTTGCGTCCGGAATTGCGTTAAAACAAATAGATAGAGCATTGGAGGCGATCCTATTTTCGCCGGAAATGCTCTAGGTCCTCTTGCCGACCGGTGGCTGTTTGGTGAACAGCTTCCGGAAAACCGGATAGATGTCGGCTGCCTTGGCGATGCGACTTATCTGGAAATTAGACCAGCGGCCTGCCACCGTGCTGTAGGCTTGCCACAACGATGTTCCATTTTCGGTCGTGCCGAAGATTTCGCTTTCGCGTTCGTCGATAATCTCGACATACGCGAAATATTGGCACAGGCGCATCAGTTTGCCATCGAGCAGCGCAATGCAGCGCTCGGAATCGGTGAGGAAGTTGTCGCCGTCCGAAGCTTGCGCCGCGTAGATGTTCCACTCACTCACCGGATAGCGCTTGGCGATGACGCGATGCATTTCCTCGAGCGCCGTGGAGACAACGGTGCCGCCGCTTTGCGTGGAGTTGAAGAAGGTTTCCTCATCAACTTCGTGCGCTTCGTGGGCATGACGAATGAAGACGATTTCAGTGCGTTTGTAACGGCGCTGCAGAAACAGATGCAGCAGCACGAAGAAACGCTTGGCCAGGTCCTTTTCGCGCTCTCCCATCGAACCGGACACGTCCATCAGGCAGAACATGACGGCACTGGCATTCGGTAGCGGTTGGGGTTCGAAACGGTTGAAGCGGATGTCAACCGGGTCGACATAGGCAATCTTTCTGCGGCGACGTTCCAGGCGTTCGAACTCTTCACTCAAGGCCATGATACGTTGTCGTGCCGCCTGATTGGGTGGTTCGGCTCGCAGCAACGCGAGTTCCTGTTCAAGCGCCTCAAGATCTTCGCGCTTGGGGCGCTTGAGGGCGATGCGGCGGCCGTAGCTGTTCCGCATTGTACGTCCGACGTTGATGTTGGTCGGCGCGCCGCTCTGGGTGAAGCCGGCGCGATGCGGCTTGAATGCGACGATTTCCTTGAGGCTGAGCTTGACGAGGTCGGGCAATTCGAGGTCTTCGAAGAAGAGATCGAGAAATTCCTCATGCGAAAGCACGAAGCGAAAATCGTCTTCGGAGGCGGTATCGCCTGGTGTCGACGATCCGAAGGCGCCTTGGCCCCGCTTGGGGATCAGATCTCCTTCGGCGAACTGCTTGTTGCCGACTAGGACGCGCTCGCGACGACCGCTGTTCTTCGCATCATCGAAGCTCGGCTCGCCGGTGCCCCTTTTGGGTATCGGCACGGCGTGCTCGGCATCAACTTCGTCGATCCGGCGGTTTCTGATTTCATCGCGAACGTTCTGCTTGAGCTCCTCGCGTGCTCGTTTCAGGAAGCGCTGGCGATTTGCGAGGCTTCTGTCTTTCGGATTCAGTCGGCGGTCGATGAAGATCGGCATGGAACCGTCCTGGCTCTCAACCGGCCTTGTTGACCCGCATGTACCAGTCGACCAGCCGGCGCACCTGCCGTTCGGTGTAGCCGCGCTCCACCATTCGCTGCACGAATTCGTTGTGGCGCTTTTCGGTGACGCTGTCCTGCTTCGATCCGAAGCTGATGACCGGCAGGAGATCCTCGACCTGGCCGAACATACGCTTTTCGATCACTTCGCGCAGTTTCTCATAGCTGGTCCATGATGGATTGCGGCCGTTATTGCGCGCTCGCGCGCGCAGCGTGAACTTGACCACTTCGTTGCGGAAGTCCTTGGGGTTGGCGATGCCGGCCGGTTTTTCGACCTGCGACAGCTCGTTGTTGAGGACCTCCCGGTCGAGAATCTGGCCAGTGTCGGGATCCTTGTAATCCTGATCTTCGATCCAGGCATCGGCATAGGCGATGTAGCGATCGAATAGGTTCTGGCCATATTCGCTGTAGGATTCCAGATAGGCCTTCTGGATTTCATGGCCGATGAACTCCGCGTAACGTGCAGCGAGTTCCGCCTTGATGAACTCCAGGTAGGCCGCCTCGGTCTCCTTCGGGAACTGCTCCCGCTTGATAGCCTCTTCCAGAATGTACATGAGATGGACGGGATCAGCCCCCACTTCCTTGGTATCGTAGTTGAAGGTTTGCGACAGGATTTTGAAGGCGAAGCGCGTGGAGACGCCGGTCATACCTTCATCGACGCCTGCGGCGCCACGATATTCCTGGACGGATTTCGCTCTAGGGTCGATCTCCTTGAGGTTTTCCCCGTCATAGATTCGCATCTTTGTGTAGAGGGGGGAGTTGTCGTGCGCGGCAAGCCGTGTCGAGACTGAGAAACGGCTCAGGATATCGAGCACCTCTGGAGCGCAGGGGCTATCGGCCAGATCGCTCTCGCGCAGCAGCTTTTCATAGATCTGCCTCTCCTCGGTGACCCTCAGGCAATAGGGCACCTTGACCACCAGAATGCGGTCAAGAAAGGCTTCGTTGTTCCTGTTGTTCTTGAATTGCTGCCACTCCGATTCGTTGGAGTGGGCCACGATGATGCCTTGATAGGGGAAGGCGCCAAAATTCTCCGTGCCGTTGTAGCTGCCTTCCTGGGTTGCGGTCAGCAACGGGTGCAATACCTTGATGGGTGCCTTGAACATCTCGACGAATTCCAGCAGGCCTTGCGTGGTGCGGTTCAGCCCACCGCTGTAGGAATAGGCGTCCGGGTCCGACTGGCTGAAGTTCTCGAGCTGCCTGATATCGACCTTGCCGACGAGAGCCGAGACGTCCTGGTTGTTCTCGTCGCCGGGCTCGGTCTTGGCGATAGCGATCTGCCGCAGCCTCGACGGCATCAGCCTGACGACGCTGAATTTGGAAATATCACCGGACATCTCATCGAGACGTTTGGCAGCCCAGGGGGAGATCAGGCCATTGAGCCTGCGACGGGCGATGCCGTATTTGTCCTCCAGCAAATCGCCCATGCGGTCGGGATGGAAAAGCCCGAGGGGCGACTCGAAGACCGGGCTGATCTCTTTGCCGACCTTCAATGTATAGATCGGGCGTTGTTCCATCAGCTTTTTCAGCCGCTCGGCGAGCGAGGATTTGCCGCCACCAACCGGCCCCAGAAGATAAAGGACCTGCTTGCGCTCCTCGAGCCCTTGGGAGGCGTAGCGAAAATAGCCTGCGACACGCTCGATCGTGTCTTCCATCCCGTAGAAGTCGGCGAAGGATGGGTACACCTTGATGGTGCGGTTTGAGAAAATCCGCCCAAGCCGTTCGTCCTTGCTGGTGTCTATGAGATTGGGTGCGCCGATCGCATCGACCATCCGTTCCGGAGCGGTGGCATACATGGATTTGTCTTCGCGGCAGGCAAGCAGATACTGCTGGATGCTGATCTCCTCCTGCGCCGAACTCTTATAGATCTCCGAAAAAAGATCGAAGACGTCCGCCTGATGTTCAGTCATGGCAATTTGCGCCTCTTCTTCCGCGAAGCTGGCAGCTCGTTTCGTCTCTATTCAACTGCTGGAAGGCCTTGGTGGTTCCTCGCCGCGTGATGATTGATGTCAAAATGTTGAGGAGTAGCCGGTGCGTTGGCTGAGGAATGTCTCCAGATCGAAATTTCAAGGACTTTAATATTGACCGACCGGTCGGATTATGTAACTGTCAAGCTCTTCGCCAGGGAGGAGTTGGCGAAATGGGAGGAGAAAACGTGACCCAATCCGACACGTTGTTGGTAGTGGTGGCCGACGGCGTCATGACGCTGACGCTCAATCGCCCGGACAAGCTGAATTCCTTCAATCCGGAATTGCATGGCGCCTTGCGCGCTGCTTTCGAGCAGGCCCGGGATGACGCGGCGATACGGGCTGTTCTGCTGACCGGTGCCGGCCGTGCCTTCTGCGCAGGCCAGGACCTCGGCGATCGCGATCCACGCAAATCCACTGAGGCGCCGGATCTCGGCCATACGATCGAGACCTTCTACAACCCGTTGTTGCGTCTGATCCGGTCACTGGACAAGCCCGTCATCTGTGCGGTGAACGGCGTCGCCGCCGGCGCCGGCGCCAACATTGCGCTGGCCTGCGATATCGTGCTTGCGGCCAAATCGGCCAAGTTCATCCAGGCATTCTCGAAGATCGGCTTGATCCCCGATTCCGGCGGTACCTGGACGCTGCCACGCCTGCTCGGCGAAGCGCGTGCCAAGGCGCTGGTACTGACCGCCGAACCTCTGCCGGCGCAAAACGCTGCCGAGTGGGGCCTGATCTGGAAAGCCGTCGACGACGACCAGCTCATGTCGGAGGCAAGCACGTTGGCAAAACGCTTGGCAGCCGGCCCGACCTTCGGCATCGGCCTGACCAAACAGGCCATCCATGCCAGTGCCGCCAACACGCTCGACCAGCAGCTTGATCTCGAACGGGATCTGCAGCGCAAGGCCGGCCGCAGCGCCGACTATGCCGAAGGCGTCGCTGCGTTCCTGGACAAGCGGGCGCCGGAGTTCAAGGGCAAATGACGTTCGACATGAGCGATCCGGCGGCGGTTGCGATCGCCTCCGCCGAAGCGATGTGGCGGGACGATCGCGCTTCGCAGCATCTCGGCATGGAACTGGAACATGTCGGGCCGGGTGAAGCGACGGTTTCCTTCACCGTGACCGATGTGATGACCAATGGCCACAACACCTGCCACGGCGGCTACATGTTCACGCTGGCGGACTCCGCCTTTGCGTTTGCATGCAACAGCTACAACCAGCGCGCGGTGGCACAGCATTGTTCCGTCACCTTCGTTGCGCCTGCTTTTCTTGGTGACCAACTGACGGCTCGCGCCCGCGAGGTTTCGCGCGCCGGGCGCAACGGCATTTACGATATCGCGGTGACCAATCAGAAAGGCGAGCGGGTAGCGGAGTTCCGTGGCCACTCGCGTACAGTCAAGGGAACACATTTGCCGGCATAAAGCGCCGCGCTCCCATTTGAGCGTGCAAAGGACGCTTTACACCGGAAACTGCCGCACGATCTGGGAGGATTGAATGGAAGACCTGTCTCCGCGTCCGGGTGATCTGGAGCCGATCGAGATTGCCTCGCGCGACGAGATTTCCGCGCTTCAGCTCAAACGGTTGAAGGCGACGCTCGACCACGCGTATCGCAACTCGCCGCACTACAGGGCGAAGTTCGATACGGCTGGCGTCCACCCCGATGATCTGAAGACGCTGTCCGATCTGTCTGGGTTCCCCTTCACCGTCAAGAAGGACCTGCGGGACACCTACCCGTTTGGCATGTTCGCCGTGCCGCAGGAAAAGCTTGCGCGCCTCCACGCTTCCTCTGGAACGACCGGCAAGCCGACGGTTGTCGGTTACACCAAAAACGATATCGACATGTGGGCGACCTGTGTTGCGCGCTCCATCCGGGCATCAGGCGGCAGACCCGGCGATATCTGTCATATCGCTTATGGCTACGGCCTGTTTACCGGCGGCCTCGGCGCTCACTACGGTGCCGAAAAACTCGGCTGCACGGTTGTACCGATCTCCGGCGGCATGACCGAGCGTCAGGTCACGCTGATCCAGGATTTCAAACCGCGCATCATCATGGTGACGCCCTCCTATATGCTGTCGATTCTCGACGAGTATCGGCGCATCGGCATCGATCCGCGTTCGTCGTCGCTGGCCGTCGGCATCTTCGGCGCCGAACCATGGACCAACGCCATGCGCGAGGAAATCCAGGGCGATTTCGACATGCATGCCGTCGACATCTATGGCCTGTCGGAAGTCATCGGGCCCGGCGTCGCCAACGAGTGCGTCGAGACCAAGGATGGCCTGCATGTCTGGGAGGATCACTTCTATCCGGAGATCATCGATCCCGAGACCGGCGAAGTCCTGCCGGACGGCGAGATGGGCGAACTGGTCTTCACCTCGCTGACCAAGGAAGCGCTGCCGATCATCCGCTACCGGACACGCGATCTCACTCGCCTTTTGCCCGGTACGGCGCGCGCCATGCGGCGCATCGAAAAGATCACCGGTCGCTCCGACGACATGATGATCTTGCGCGGCGTCAACGTCTTCCCGACCCAGATCGAAGAACAACTGCTCAAATGCGTGGGCCTTGCCCCGCATTTCCAGATCGAGTTGACCCGCAGCGGCCGCATGGACAACATGATCGTCCATGTCGAGGCCTTGCCACACGCCGCCAACCCCGACGCGCGTGCACATTCGGCCAAAGAGCTTGCACATCATATCAAGAGCGTGGTCGGTGTCAGCACAAAGGTGAATGTGGGCGATCCTGATTCGGTCGAGCGCTCGGCCGGCAAGGCAAGGCGGGTCGTCGACAACAGGCCCAGGGGATAGGAAATGGCGAGAACGAGGGCTGCGGACTTCGACGAGAAACGGCGCAGCATTCTCGACAGCGCCGCCGCCGTCTTCGCCAAGCTCGGCATGGAGCGCGCCTCGATGGCGCAGATTGCGCAGGAGAACAACGTCTCCAAGGCACTGCTCTACCATTACTACCCGAGCAAGGAACTGTTGCTGTTCGACATCGGCCGTACCCATCTGGTTGAACTCGAACAGGCGATCCTGGAGACCGATCGTCCTGACTTGGAGCCCCGGCAGCGTCTGCGCCATCTGATCGGCGGTGTCCTGGAAAACTATCGCACGGCCGCCAATTTCCACCAGGTGTTGCTCAACGCAACCGGCTCGCTTTCCGAAGCACAGAAGATCGAGCTGCAACAGATGGAGCGCCGCATCGTGAAGGCGTTCTCCGATGTGCTCACCGACATCAACCCGCAACTCGGCAAGGCACGCGCCGGCATCACGCCTGTGACCATGTCGCTGTTCGGCATCCTCAACTGGGCCTACACCTGGTTCAAGCCGAGCGGCACGCTGAACCGCGAAGGTTATGCCGATATGGTCACGTCCCTGTTCCTCGATGGCGTGACTTCGCTGAAGTAGAATGGTGCGTCCTTCAAGGCTCGCCCGCATAGGATCGTGCTTGCTTTCCACTCGCCTGCGGGCTCGCACCTCAGGATGAGGACCGTTGTGGAACTGCCCCCCAAGTTCCGAGACGTCTCGGAATTCTCGCCTTGAAGCCTCACAACGCTCCTCATCCTCTCAGGATGAAGACTGTTGTGCCGCTTATACGGGCCTCATCCTGAGGTGCGAGCGAAGCGAGCCTCGAAGGACGCACCAATCAACGACCTGAAATCCTCACGCGGCTTGCCGTGTTTCAGCACCCGCCCCGGCTAGTAGCGCGGCGACTCGCGCTTTGACCTTCGCAACCGCTTCCTCCTTCACCGGCCCATAACCGCGGATATCCATCGGCGCCTTCGCCAGCTCGACCAGCTCGGCTGGAGCCTGTGCGCCAAGCCGCCCGACGACCTGTTCGACCAGTCCCTCGTACCAGCCGATCAGGTCCCTCTCCATCCTGCGTTCGGCGGTATAGCCGAACGGGTCGAAGGCCGTGCCGCGCAGTTTCTTCAGCCGGGCGATGACACGCAGCGGCATCTGGATCCATTGGCCGAACTGGCGTTTGCGGGGTCGGCCACGCGCGTCCTTTCCGCCGCCCATGAACGGCGGCGCGAAGTGGTAGTTGACCTTGTAGTCGCCATCGAACTCGCGTTTGAGTTCGGCGAGGAAGCCGGTCTGCATGTGCAGCCGCGCCACCTCA
The DNA here is from genome assembly GCF_002858745.1 of Mesorhizobium loti. GTDB lineage: Bacteria > Pseudomonadota > Alphaproteobacteria > Rhizobiales > Rhizobiaceae > Mesorhizobium > Mesorhizobium loti_F. Next base: position 10,969 of record NZ_PJRO01000009.1, read on the forward strand.
TATTCGTCCTTGTAGGACATCAGTTTGAACAGCGAACGCGCGACGGCATCGGTCAGGGCCTCCGAGTCGAACGGCCGCTCGGCGTCGCGAACCCGGTCGACTGTCGCGCGATAACGCTGTGCCCAGGCGGGGTCCTGATAGTCGATGAGGAAAGCCTCGCGCCGCGCAATCATCTCGTCCAGGCTTTCGTTCTGGGTGGTTGACTGGTCGACCGCCAGGGCGTGCGGGTCGGCGGCAGCCAGCCGGCCGGCGGCGAAGGCCTGGCTGTTGCGCTCGACGGCAACACCGTTGAGCTCGATTGCCCGCTGCAGCGCGTCGTGCCCGATCGGCACCAAGCCCCGTTGCCAGGCATAGCCGAGCAGGATGATGTTGGCGAAGACGGCGTCGCCGAACAGCCGCTCGGCAAGTGCGTTGGCATCCAGCGCACGCACATTGTCGGTTCCCGCCACCCGCTCGATCTCCCTCAGCCGGCGCCGGGTCGAAAGATCGGCGTCGCGCAGCCGAACGATGTCGCCGGTCGGCATCTCGGCCATGTTGACCACCGCCTGCATGCCGGCCCGGTAGCAGCCGGAAGCTTTCGGCGACGACGACACCACGATGTCGCCGCCGATCAAGGCATCTGCCGCGCCGGCATCGATGCGCACCTGGTTGATTTTCGCGGGTGTTGCGGCCAGCCGGATGAAGGAAAGCACCGGGCCGAACTTCTGCGCGAAGCCGGTGAAATCGAGCACCGAGCTGCCCTTACCCTCCAGATGCGCGGCCATCGAAATCAGCGCGCCGACAGTCACCACGCCGGTGCCGCCGACGCCGGTTACCAGGAGGTCATAGGGCCTGTCGAGTGCAGGGGCGTCCGGCAGCGGCAGTGCGGCAGCGCGGGCGTTAAAGTCCTCCCTGCTTGCCTGCCGCTTGCGCCGCACCGCGCCTTCCACGGTCACGAAACTCGGGCAGAAACCATTCAGGCAGGAGAAGTCCTTGTTGCAGTTGGACAGATTGATCTTGCGCTTGCGGCCGAACGGCGTCTCCCTCGGTTCGACACTGAGGCAATTGGACTCGACCGAGCAATCGCCACAGCCTTCGCAAACCAGATCGTTGATCCAGGCGAACCGCTTAGGATCTTCCATCGTGCCACGCTTGCGCCGCCGTCGCTTTTCGGTGGCGCAGGTCTGTTCGTAGATAAGCACCGAGACGCCCTTCACCTCGCGCAGGTCGCGCTGCACGGCGTCGAGTTGCGAGCGGTAGTGCAGCGTGACGCCGGAAGGAAAGGCCGTGATGCTGAACTTGTCCGGCTGGTCGGAAACGAGCGCGATGCGTTCCACGCCTTCGGCGCGCACTTCCTGTGCGATCGCCTGAACGCTGATCGGGCCGTCCACCGGCTGGCCGCCGGTCATGGCGACCGCGTCGTTGAACAGGATCTTGTAGGTGATGTTGGCTTTCGCTGCGACTGCCTGGCGGATCGCCATCGAGCCGGAATGGTAATAGGTGCCTTCGCCGAGGTTCTGGAAAATGTGGCCCTTGCCGGTGAACAGCGAGGATGCTGCCCAGTTCACGCCTTCGCCGCCCATCTGGATCAGCGACGTCGTTTCGCGGTCCATCCAGCTCGCCATGAAATGGCAGCCGATGCCGGCGAGTGCCTTGGAGCCTTCGGGCACCTTGGTGGAGGAGTTGTGTGGGCAGCCGGAACAGAAATAGGGGGTGCGCGCAGCACCCGGCACCTGGATCAGCCGTTCGGATTCCGGCACCAGTGCCGCGGCGCGGTCGAGCAGGCGCAGGTTCGGAAACACCATGTCCAGGCGCTTCGCCACGATCGGCGCCAGCATGCGTGGCGACAGCTCACCGATCCATGAGATCAGCCGGTTGCCGTCCTCGTCGCGCTTGCCCACCATCGAGTGCGGCTTGTGGCCGGGGTAGTCGTAGAAATATTCCTTGAGCTGGCTTTCGATGATGCCGCGCTTTTCCTCGACGACGAGGATCTCCTTCTTTTCCTTCACGAACTCCAGCGCGTCGCGGCGCGCCAGCGGCCACACCATGCCGACCTTGTAGATGTCGATGCCGAGCTTGCGGCAGGCTTTCTCGTCCAGTCCCAGCAAGCGCAGCGCTTCCATCAGGTCGAGATGGGCCTTGCCGGTGGTAACGATGCCGAAACTGGCGTCGGCAATATCATAGATGCGCCGGTCGATCGGGTTGGCCTCGGCAAAGGCATAGACGGCCATCTTCTTGGCCTCCATGCGCTCTTCGATCTGCGGACCGGGCAGGTCGGGCCAGCGATAGTGCAGGCCGCTCGGTGGCGGCGTGTAGTCGGGCTGCTGGAACTCGCGGTCGGCGACGACTTCCACCGACTGGCCGCTCTCCACGGTTTCCGAGATCGCCTTCAAGCCGACCCACATGCCGGTGAAGCGCGACAGCGCATATCCGTACTCGCCAAAGGCCTGATATTCGCCGACGGAGGAGGGGTTCAGGGTCGGCATGAACCAGGCCATGAAGGCGACGTCGGACTGGTGCGGCATAGAGGACGACACACAGCCATGATCGTCGCCGGCAACCACCAGCACGCCGCCATGCGGCGAGGAGCCGTAGGCGTTGCCATGCTTCAGCGCATCGCCGGCGCGGTCGACGCCGGGCCCCTTGCCGTACCACATGGCAAACACGCCATCGACTTCTCTGTCCGGATTGGTCTCGACCTGTTGCGAGCCGAGCACGGCGGTGGCGGCAAGGTCTTCGTTCACCGCCGGCAGGAACTCGATGCCGTGCTGTTTGACGAGGTCCTTCGCCCGCCAAAGCTCGAGGTCGACTCCGCCGAGCGGCGAGCCGCGATAACCGGAGACGAAGCCGGCCGTGTTGAGGCCGCGTTGCTTGTCGCGCCGAGCCTGGTCGAGCGTGATGCGTACCAGCGCCTGCGTGCCAGTCAAGAAGACACGGCCGTCCTTGTTCGTGTAGCGATCGTTGAGCGTGTAGTCGGCAAGCAAGGGGGCAGCATCAGCCACGGCCGGGATCTCCCGAAAGGGTACCATCCAATTCAGTTTACGCTTGCTGCTTGAAATATCCTGCCAGTCTCACCCCAGTCTGTCGATGATGTGGTAAATTCTACCAAAACTGGCTAACATGCCGGTGGAATTGACCGAAAGGCGGAATTTCGATGCATCTCACCGAGCCGGACAGGATTCTGCTGCGGCTGTTGCAGCAGGACGCGCGGATCTCCAACCAGGAACTGGCCGAGAAGGCGGGCATGTCGGCGTCCGCCTGCTGGCGGCGGGTCAGGTCGCTGGAAGAGGCCGGCATCATTTCCGGTTATGGCGCCGTCGTCGATCCGCTGAAGGCCGGCCTGAATTTTTCAGCGGTAGTGCATGTGATGCTGTCGCGGCACGAGGCGGAACACCTCGCTACCTTTGTCTCGCGTGTCGCGGCGAGGCCGGAAGTGCTGGAGTGTTTTTCAACCACCGGCGAGGCGGACTACCACCTGCATGTCGTCTGCCGCGACAAGGATGCCTATAACGACTTCCTCGAGCATTTCCTGTTCAGGCTGCCCGGCATAGCCCATGTGCGCACCAACCTTGTGCTCAAGGACATCAAGGTGCATGGGCAGGTGCCGGTATAGATAATCGGTCAAAGGTGGATAAAAGTCACGGGACCTGGCTTCGAGACGAGAAACTGCCGTCCCTCAACGAAATCTTCCCGGAAGCGCGGTTGCGGTCAAAATCATGTCTCGGCAGCCGCGTCGAATTTCGCTTCGACTTCACGGCGCAGCGCCCGCCTGAGTTCGGCGGCGCGATGGCGTCGCTTTTCTATCTCCGTTTGTGGAACATAGGTCGGCACCTGCGTCGGTCGGCCGTCGGCATCGACGGCGACCATCGTGAAATAGCAGGAGTTGGTGTGCCGCCGCGTGCCGCTGCGGATCTCCTCCGCCTCGACGCGGATGCCGATCTCCATCGATGTTCGGCCGGCATGGTTGACCGAGGCGCGGAACGTCACCAGTTCGCCGACATTGACAGGCTCGCGGAAGGTGACCTGGTCGACGGAAAGCGTAACCACATATTGCTTCGAGAAGCGCGAGGCGCAGCAGAACGCCACGCGGTCCAATTCGGCCAGCAGCGCGCCGCCATGCACCTTGCCGCTGAAATTCGCCATCTCCGGCGTCATCAGCACGACCATGTCAACGCGTGTGTCCGATATCGCGGAGGTCATGGCGTCAGCTCTTCGCCACCATGGTCAGCACATCATACTGCGCCACCACCTGCGTGTCCTGATTGGTCACCGTGCAGTCCCAGCGCACCTCGCCATAACTCTCGGTTTCGCGCGGGTTGATCTGCTTGGCCGTCAGCGTCACCTGCAACGTATCGCCCGGATTGACCGGGGTGAGGAAGCGCAAGTTGTCGACGCCGTAATTGGCCAGAACCGGACCAGGCGCCGGGTCGACGAACAGGCCGGCGGCGAAGGAGACGATCAGATAGCCATGCGCCACGCGTCCCTCGAAGAACGGGTTCGCTTTGGCCGCTTCCTCGTCCATGTGGGCATAGAAAGTGTCGCCGGTGAAACTGGCGAAATGCTCGATGTCCGCGAGCGTCACCGTACGGGTACCTGTCACCAGCTGGTCGCCGATTTCCAATTCGGCGAGCGATTTGCGGAAGGGATGCACGCTGTCATGCTTTGTCTTGGCGCCTTGCATCCAGCGGCCGGTGACTTCCGAAAGCAGCCAGGGCGCCGCCTGCACTGCTGTGCGCTGCATGTAATGCTTGACCGAGCGCATGCCGCCGAGTTCCTCGCCGCCGCCGGCGCGACCGGGTCCGCCGTGGACAAGCACCGGCAAAGGCGAACCGTGGCCGGTCGATGACTTCGCGCTGGCGCGATTGCCGATCATGACACGGCCGTGCCAGGCCCCCAGCGCATGCACCGTGTCGCGTGCGAATTTCGGATCATTGGTGAAGACGGATGCCACCAGGCTGCCCTTGCCGCGCCGCGCCAGTATGGCGGCTTCCTCGACTGTTTCATAAGGGACGATCGTGCTCACTGGCCCGAAGGCCTCTACGTCATGCACCGCTTTCGCGGCATTCGGCCTGTCGCAATAAAGCAGCACCGGGCTCAGGAACGCACCGGCTTCGGCATCGCCCGAGGTGACGTTCGGCCTGTTCGGATCGCCAGCGACAATTTCGGCATCGCCTTGCAGATCTTTGATGCGGGCACGCACCTCGTCGCGTTGTGCGAGGCTCGCCAGCGGCCCCATCTTGATGCCGTCCTCGCCGGGATTGCCCAACGGGGTCTTGGCCAGTCGCTCGCCAAGCGCCTTGATCAGGGCGTCGACGCTGGCGCGCGGCGCGATCACCCGGCGGATCGCCGTGCATTTCTGGCCGGCCTTGGCGGTCATCTCGCGCGCCACTTCCTTGACGAAGAGGTCGAATTCCTCGGTGCCGGCAACCGCATCGGGTCCGAGGATCGCGGCGTTGAGCGAATCCGCTTCCATGGTGAAGCGAACCGAGCTCTCCACGATCGAGGGATGGGTCTTCAGCTTGCGTCCTGTGGTCGCCGAGCCGGTGAAGGTGACGACGTCCTGGCAGTCGACATGGTCGAGCAGGTCGCCCACCGAACCGCTGATCAGCTGCAGCGCGCCCTTGGGCAGGATTTCGAGATCGACGATGCGGCGCACCATCAGCTCGGTCAGATAGGCCGTTTGGCTGGCTGGCTTGACGATTGCCGGCATGCCGGCAAGCAGTGTGGGAGCGAGCTTTTCCAGCATGCCCCAGCAGGGGAAGTTGAAGGCGTTGATGTGGATTGCCACGCCTTCCAGCGCGGTGAGGATGTGCTGTCCGGAAAAGCTGTTGTCGCGCGACAGCAGCTCGGCGTCGCCATCGACCAGCGTGTGGGTGTTGGGCAGTTCGCGCCGACCCTTCGACGCGTAGGAAAGCAGCGTGCCGATGCCGCCCTCGATGTCGACCCAGCTGTCGGTACGGGTGGCGCCGGTCGCCGTCGACAGCGCGTAGAATTCTTCCTTGGCCTCCATCAGCGCCTGGCCGAGCGCTTTCAGCATCAACGCCCGCTCATGAAAGCTCATCTTGCGCAGTGCCGGGTTGCCGGCCTCGCGGCCGAAGTCCAGTGCGGCCTTGAAGTCGATGCCGCTGGCATCGATCTGCGCCACCGGTTGACCGGTTGCCGCATCGAGCAGCGGCACCGCCTTGCCGCTACCGCGGACCCATTGCCCGGCAATGTAGGATTCCAGCTGGCGGACATTTTTCACGGGCGCGTTCATGGCTTTTCCTCGAAGACTGTGAAAGGCAAGGACAGGGGATCAGCGCAGGCCGATATCGCCCAGCAAACCGTCGACCTGATCGGCCCACTGGCGTGCGAGTTCCGCATTGCCGGTATGGCGCAAGCCGAATTTCTTCTGCGTGTCGAAATGCTGCGAAGCCATGGCGCCGAAACTCGCCGCGACGCGCGGGCGCCAATAGGCGATCGATGCTGTAACGGCGGGCCTATTGGTCTCGTCCTGCAGCAGCTTGCGCAGGCCTTCCTCGCCGAGCTCCATGTGCCGGCGTTCGCGCGGCAGGATCGCCCGGAAGATGTCGCCCAGTGGCTGATAGGACAGCCTGGAGAACTCATCGAGCTGGATCGTTACCGCGCGGCCCATCAGCACATTCATCACGACGGCATCGAGCCAGTCCTGCAAAGGATAGTGCAGCACGGCCAGCCGCATGTCCGAACCATGACGGGTCGCGCCCAGATCGCAGTCGCGGGCGACGCGCGCCGTCCAGGGATGATGGTTGGCGTAGCGCGAAACGTCGGCGCCGAATTCGCCCATCACGGCGAGCACGCGCTCGGCATGGTCGAGTTTCTCCAGCACGATCCGTGATGCCGAGATGCGTTCCTTGATGCCGGGCCCCTGGTTGATGATGTCGGCAAAGCCGGCGGCACCCGCCAGCTCGCTATCGACGAAGGTCGCCATCAATCGCAGCAATTCGCCGCGATAGCGCGGCGGCGCGTTCTCCGGCGTCGTCAGCTTGCCGCCCTGGGCGAGATAATCTTCCAGCGGCATGGTTTCTGGAGCGTTTCCGCCTTTTTCGGAAACGCGGATACGCTCTAACTCTTTGTTTTTATCTGACGGGTCACTGGTCATAGGTCACCACCACATGGTCCGACAAAGGATGGCACTGGCAGGTCAGCACGTAGCCCTGGCGCACCTCGTAGTCCTCCAGCGCGTGGTTGGTCTCCATCTCGACCTCGCCTTCCAGGACCATTGCGCGGCAGGTCGAGCAGACGCCCGCCTTGCAGGCAAAAGGCGCGTCGAGGCTGGCCGCCAAAGCCGCCTCGAGGATGGTTTCGCCCTTCTTCGCCATTTCGATGACGCGGGTGGAACCGTCGAGAGTGATCGTCGCCTTGCAGGTCTCGGCCCTGGCGCCATCGGTGGTTGTCTTGACGACATGCTTGGCGCGGCGCGGCGCGGATGCAAACAGCTCGAACTTGATCTGCTCGTCGCGCAATCCATGTTCGCGCAGCGATGCGGCGATCGCCAGCATCATCGGCTCCGGTCCGCAGATGAAGGCCATGTCGACGGCGGCGATGTTGACCCAGCCCTTGAACAGGCGAGCGCATTTCTCGGCATCGATGCGGCCGGAAAACAGGTCGATCTCCTGTGCCTCGCTTTCCAGGACATGAACAACGTTGAAGCGGCCGAGATTGGTGTTCTTGATGTCTTCCAGTTCCTCGCGGAACATGATCGAGTTGATCGAGCGGTTGCCATAAATCAGCGTGAAGCGCGACCTGGGTTCGCGTGCCAGCGTCGTCTTGATCAGCGACAGCACCGGCGTGATGCCGCTGCCACCGGCGAAGGCCAGATAATTCCGACTCATTTCGGGTTGCAGCGGTACATGGAAGGCGCCCATCGGCGCCATGGCTTCCAGCGCATCGCCCGCTTTCAGGTCCTCATTGGCCCAGGTCGAGAAGGCGCCGCCATCGACACGCTTGATGCCGACCCGGAGCAGTCCTTCATCCTTGCCGGTGCAGATCGAATAGGAGCGGCGCAACTCCTCGCCGTCGAACGAACGGCGGAAAGTCAGGTACTGGCCCTGCGTGAAGTCGAAGGCCTGGCGGTCTTCGTCGCGCGGGGCGAGGGTCACCACCACGGCGTCGCGGGTCTCGCGGCGGACGTCGGTAACCTCAAGGGGAAAGAAGCGGGCCATCGGCGCCTCAAATGCTCTTGAAATAATCGAAGGGTTCCAGGCACTCCATGCAGCGGTAGTGCGCCTTGCACGGGGTAGAACCAAACTGGCTGATGCGCTCGCTCTTCGTGGAGCCGCAGCGTGGACAGGCGACGGTCAGCGGCTTCAGCGCGCCAGCACAGGCCGTGGTGCCTTCCTGGGGCGGGGCGATGCCATAGGCGTTCAGCTTCTCGCGGCCCTCGGCGCTGATCCAGGCCGTGGTCCATGCTGGCGACAACTGCCGTTTCAGTTCGAGTTTTTCGATGCCGTGTTCGTTCAAAGTGCGCTCGATCTCGAAATTGATGACGCCGGTGGCAGGGCAACCCGAATAGGTCGGCGTCACCGTCACTTCCAGCGTGTCGCCGCGCCAGGCGATGTCACGGATGATGCCGAGGTCGATCAGCGAGATGACCGGGATCTCCGGATCCGGAATCTCGGCAAGCCAGGACCAGATCTGGTTGAGGCGCGGACGGGAAATGACGGCGACGTTCATGGCAGCCTCACCATTTCGCGCCGGGATAGGCGCGCTGCAGGAACTGCATTTCGGCCAGGATGAAACCGAGATGCTCGGAATGCACACCACGTTTGCCGCCCTTCTGGGCATAGCTCTTGTCTGGCGCCTTTAGCGTGGCTTCCGCCAGCGTGCGGCCGACATGCTGATCCCAGGCGGGCCGCAGGGAAGCGGGTGCCGGCACCACACCTGCCGCTTCCAGCTCGTCGTCCAGCGCGTCGCCCAGGAACATCTCACCGGTATACGGCCACAGGAAATCCAGCGCCGCCTGCATCCGGGTCCGGCTTTCGTGGGTTCCGTCGCCCAGCCGCACGACCAGGTCGGTGCTGCGGTCGAGATGATAGGCGACCTCCTTGGAAGCTTTTTCGGCGATCTCGGCGATGCGCTTGTCACTGGAGTTGACGAGCGCGTTCAGCGTCGGCAGATGCCAGGCATCGAACAGGAACTGGCGCATGATGGTGCGGCCGAAATCGCCATTCGGCTGCTCGACCAGCAACAGGTTGCGATAGCCGGAAGTGTCGCGCAGGAAGGCAAGCGTGTCGGCCGTGTTGCCCCTGCCTTCGACCTCGCAGGCAAGACCAAGCCACAGCTGTGCCTGGCCGACATGGTCGAGCGCGGTGTTGGCAAGCGCGATGTCTTCCTCCAGCGCTGGCGAATGGCCGCACCATTCGGAATCGCGATGGCCGAGGATCAGGCAGTTGTCGCCCATGCGCAGCGCGAATTCCGCTACGGCTGCAGGAGTGGTGGCCATCACATATGCCCCACTTCATCCGGCACGTCGAAGAAGGTCGGATGCCGGTAGACCTTCGAATTGGCGGGATCGAACAGCGGTCCCTTATCGGATGGCGCGCTGGCCACCACGTCGGAGGAGCGCACCACCCAGATGCTGACGCCTTCGTTGCGGCGGGTGTAGACGTCGCGCGCATTGTGGATCGCCATCTTGGCATCCGGCGCGTGCAGGCTGCCGACGTGCCGGTGGTTGAGGCCGTGCTGGCCACGAATGAAGACTTCCCACAAGGGCCATTCGGTGGTCATGTCGGGCTCCTTTCCGCGCTCGAGCCGCGTTCGTTGATGAAAAGACCGGTTAGCACCACCGCCAGCGCGGCAAGGACCCCGGTCTGCAGCCAGTAGATACTGGTGCCGCGTCCGCTCAGCACTTCGGCGAGTTCGCTGGACTGGTTGATGTAGGCAAGGCCGATCACCGTCGCCCAGATCGAGATCAGCGCGAAGGGCACCACCGCGCGATCACGCGAAGCGACGAAAAACAACGCCGCATAAGTGACCAGGGTGAAGGAGATGATGCGGTCCTGATAGGCGTAGAAAGGCGTATCGAAATAGATGAACAGCACCGGCACCTTGATGCCGAGGAAATGTGCGGTGCCCATGCACAGAAAGAAGGCGACACAGATGAGAAGCAGTGTCCTCAAGATCGGGGAAGGTGCCATTGTGTACTCCATCGTGGTTTACACTGCTGCTGCCGGCGTCTTGCGAGCGGCGTGCTTTTCAGCATGGGCAGTGAGACCGTCGCGGAACCACGCGCCGTCATCCCACGCCTTGCGGCGGGCTTCCAGCCGTTCGCGGTTGCAGGGGCCGTTGCCGGCGATGACCTCGAAGAATTCGGTCCAGTCCGGTTCGCCGAAATCATGGCCGCCTTTCTCGTCGTTCCATTTCAACTCAGGATCGGGAACGGTGAGACCCAGAAACTTGGCCTGCGGCACGGTCTGGTCGACGAATTTCTGGCGCAGCTCGTCGTTGGAGTCTTGCTTGATATTCCATGCCATCGATTGGGCCGAGTGCACCGAGGCGTCGTCCGAGGGGCCGAACATCATCAATGACGGCCACCACCAGCGGTTCAGCGCGTCCTGCGCCATCGCCTTCTGCTCAGGGCTGCCCTTGCATAGCACGGTCAGGATGTCGAAGCCCTGGCGCTGGTGGAAGCTCTCTTCCTTGCAGATGCGCACCATGGCGCGTGCGTAAGGCCCGTAGGAGCAGCGCTGCAGCGGCACCTGGTTCATGATCGCGGCGCCGTCGACAAGCCAGCCGACCGCACCGATGTCGGCCCAGCTCAGCGTCGGGTAGTTGAAGATCGAGGAATATTTCGCCTTGCCGGAATGCAACTGGCCGTACATCTCGTCGCGGCTGATGCCGAGCGTCTCGGCCGCGCAATAGAGGTAAAGCCCGTGGCCGGCCTCGTCTTGCACTTTGGCGAGCAGGATCGCCTTGCGCTCCAGCGTCGGCGCGCGCGTGATCCAGTTGCCCTCGGGCAATTGGCCAACGATTTCGGAATGGGCGTGCTGGGAAATCTGGCGGATCAGCGTTTTGCGGTAGCCTTCCGGCATCCACTCCTTCGGTTCTATCTTCTGGCCCGCATCGATGCGCTCCTGGAAGGCGCGTTCCACCGGTTCCATCTCGTCCAGACTTTTCACCCGGGCCGCGTCCGTCTTGACCATCTGTGCATACATGGTGACGTCTCCTTTGTTGACCGCGCGCCAGGCGCGCTCGAGAATCCCGCGTGTCAGACGCGCTCAAGGATCAATGCGATGCCTTGCCCAACGCCGACGCACATCGTGCAAAGGGCATAACGCCCACCGCTGCGCTGCAGTTGCCACGTCGCTGTTGTTGCCAGGCGTGCGCCGCTCATGCCGAGCGGATGGCCGATCGCGATCGCGCCGCCGTTCGGGTTTACATGTGGCGCGTCGTCCGGCAGGCCAAGCTCGCGCAGTACGGCGAGGCCTTGTGCTGCGAAAGCTTCGTTGAGTTCTATGAGGTCCATCTGGTCGAGCGTCAGACCGGCGCGGGCAAGAACCTTGCGCACGGCCGGCACCGGGCCGATGCCCATGACGCGCGGCTCGACGCCGGCTGCGGCCATTGCGACGATGCGGGCGCGTGGCGTCAGCCCGTTTGCCTTGGCCGCGGTTTCGCTGGCCACGATCAGGGCAGCGGCGCCATCGTTGACGCCTGACGCATTGCCCGCCGTGACGCTGAGCTCCGGCGCATTGACGCCCTTGAGCCTGGCGAGCTGTTCCAGCGAGACGTCCGGCCTTGGGTGCTCGTCGCGGTCGACGAGGATCGGGTCCCCTTTCTTCTGGGGAATGACAACCGAAACCAGCTCGTCGGCAAAACGGTTCGCCACCTGTGCTTCGCCCCAGCGCTGCTGGCTGCGCAGCGCGAAGGCATCCTGGTCAGCGCGCGAAACGCCGAAATCAGCGGCGACATTGTCCGCCGTCTCCGGCATGGAATCGGTCCCGAAGCTTTTCTTGATCTTCGGGTTGACGAAACGCCAGCCAATCGTGGTGTCGTAGACCGCGTTGCTGCGCGAGAATGCGCTTTCAGCTTTCGGCATGACGAAGGGCGCGCGCGACATGCTTTCGACGCCGCCAGCGATCATCAATTCGCAGTCGCCGGCCCGGATCGAGCGTGCGGCAAGGCCGACGGCGTCGAGGCCGGAACCGCACAGCCGGTTCACGGTGGTTCCCGGAACATCAATGGGAAGGCCGGACAGGAGCACAGCCATGCGGGCGACATTGCGATTGTCCTCACCTGCCTGATTGGCACAGCCAAGGATGACATCGTCGACCTTCGTCCAGTCGACCTTGTGATTGCGGTCCATCAAGGCGGCGAGGGGGAGTGCTGCCAGATCATCAGCACGCATCGCTGCCAACTGGCCGCCATATCGGCCTACCGGCGTGCGAACGCCGTCGCAGATGAAGGCTTCCGGCATATGTCTCCTCCCCGTCGGATTGCTTTTCTTAGATAATTCACCGACCGGTCAGTCATTTAATTGCACAAAACAGTGCGGAGATCAACCACAAACTGCGGGCTGGCAACGCTCAATCCGAAGCCGTGACGTAGGGCGTTCCAAAGAGCGCTGCGTCGACGCCCACAAAGCCGCGTTCCATGACGCTTATCAAAGCCGCTTCAGGTTTCCGGTGCTCGCGAAAGGCGCGGAGTGCCTGGCGGTAAGCAACCACCAGCGTGGCCATCAGCATTGTCGCGGCGAGCTGCGCATCGGGGTCTGACTGCGGCCTGCCGGCCGTGGCGGACAACATTTCCGTGAGGTCGTCGGCCAATGTCACCTGGAGTTCGCACGCGCGCGCCGTCAGTGTGGGACTATCTGCCACCATCTGCCAGAACTGGATGGGTCGCTCCGTGATCCTGAACAGAGGATGCTGTGTTTCCACAAGTGTCCGCATCAAAGACTGGAACGTCTGCACTGGTGGCTGGTCGTCACGGTCGGCGAGCGCCTTGCGCACCAGAACTCGCACTTCCTCCTCGCGATCGAAGACCAGGTCCTCTTTGCGGGCGAAGTAGTTGAATACTGTTTTTCTTGCGACGCCGGCTTCGCGTGCGACGTCGGCGACGGAGACCTGTTCGAAGCCGTGCTCGACGAACAGGAGTGTCGCGACGTTGGAGATCGCCTGGCGCGTCTCTTCCTTTTTGCGGTTTCGGAGGCCTGGTGGGTTTGACATGTCGAGGCCCATACCATAAATAAATTTACACTGGGTGTAAAAATTGTGATCGCGACCGAAATGAGTGGTGCGCGAGATGCCCGAAGAGGATTTCTGCATGATCTACGATGTCGTCATCGCCGGAGCCGGCCCGGTCGGCCTGTTCCTTGCCAGCGAGCTGCGCCTCGCAGGGCTCTCCGTGCTGGTGCTCGAGCAGGCTGAAGATCCGCGTTCACCCTTGAAGTGCCTTCCATTCGGCATGCGGGGACTCTCGGTGCCGACACTCGAGGCGTTATACCGTCGCGGATTGCTGGAGGACGTCGTGGCCGCGCAAGGCGCAGGCACCGCCAAAGCTTCTGCTGTCGCGCATTGGACGCAGCAGCTACGCCGCCCCGGCGGCCATTTCGCCGGCATTCAATTTTACCAGGACAACATCGACACCTCGAAATGGCCATTCCGCCTGCCAAGTCCGGTTGGCACAAACATGGCGGTCGAAATGCAGTCGCTTGAAGCCGTCCTGGCCGGGAATGCCAGCGCCGCTGGTGTCGAGATCAGGCGTGGCTTCGGCGTCGAAGATTTCGATCAAACCAACGATGGCGTGATTATTCGTGCTGGAGGGGAGACGTTCCGCGGGCGTTGGCTGGTTGGTTGTGACGGTGGCCGCAGCACGGTGCGCAAGGCCGCTGGCTTCGAGTTTGTCGGCACGGATCCCGAGTTCACAGGCTATTCGATCGAAGTCGAAATGGCCGATCCGGAAAAGATTCACCTGGGTCGCCACTACACCGCGACCGGCATGTACACCTACGCACCGCCAGGAACCATCGCCATGGTCGAGTTCGATGGCGGTGCTTTTCACAGGACGCAGCCTGTCACGCTCGATCATGCGCAGGGGGTGTTGCGGCGTGTATCCGGCACGGATGTCACTGTCAGCGCGCTGCGGCTCGCCACGACCTGGACGGACCGCGCCTACCAGGCCTCCACCTATCGCAAGGGGAGGGTGCTGCTTGCGGGCGACGCTGCCCACATCCATTCACCTCTTGGCGGTCAGGGATTGAATCTCGGGATTGGCGACGCGATGAACCTCGGCTGGAAACTGGCATCCACCATCTACGGCGATGCGCCAGAAGGTCTGCTGGACAGTTACTGCAGCGAGCGGCATCCGGTGGGTGCGCAGGTCCTTGACTGGTCCCGCGCGCAGGTCGGCTTGATGCGGCCGAGCCGCAGTTCGCGCGCTCTTGAAGCCATCATCCGGGATCTGATCGGTACACGCGACGGTGCGACTTACTTCGCCGAGCGTGTGTGGGGCGTTTCTCTCCGCTACGATCTTGGCGCCAGCCATCCGCTGGTGGGGCGCAGCGCTCCCGATTTCGAACTGGTCGATGGCAGAAAGGTCGGCGATCTGCTCAGAGCGGGCAAAGGCCTGCTGCTGGATTTCGCAGAAGGAACTCCGCTTGAGGTTCTTGCAGGCAGCTGGCGCGGCCGGATCGGTTATGTTGCCGGTCGGGCCAGGGACGCCCTTGGTTTGAGTGCCGTGCTTGTGCGCCCTGATGGTTGCGTTGCCTGGGCCGCCGACGGTGTTCCCGATCTCGCACAGGCTACTGAGGCAGTGTCGCGCTGGTTCGGCGATCCTGAAAACCAGGCGGATCGGCGGCGGCTTTCCATAGCCTAACCTGTTCAGAGGTATTCGAAATATGGCCTTTGGCGGACCGGCTGTGCGAGACCGATATCACGCAGGAGATAGGGATCGAGGTCATAGGGATCGATCCGGCGGAATCCCGTTTGGCTGAAGACATGTTCAGCAATATTCTTCATGTATCTGGCGAGGAAGTATCTCATAGAGCAAGGATTGCTCTGAACGACGTGTCGATTAAAATGAAATCGGCGTATTGTTTGCATGACAGATTTTGATGGAAAACAGGTCGTATCCCTCACTGCAATGCTTGCTGGCCGTGCTCGCGGTGCATCGCCAGCGCAGTTTCACGCGGGCCGCTATGGAGCTTGGCCTGACACAGACCGCCATCAGCCATCAGATCGCGCAGTTGGAGAGGTGGCTCGGTTGCACGCTCTTCCTGCGCGGGCGTGCCGGCGTCGAGCTGACCGGCGAGGCGATGGCCATGATCCCCAAGTTGACGGAGGCTGTGGAAGGATTGCTGCGCGTCCTCGATGAGGCGAGGTCGGCAGAGCGAGGGCGCAAGCTGCGCGTATCAACGACATCGGAATTCGCAACCCAATGGCTTCAGAAGCGCCTGCCGGGTTTCTGCTCCGCCAACCCGTCGATCGACGTCAGCGTGACGATCGAATACCGGCGGGCGCAGCTCGACGCCGAAAACGTCGGCGTGGCGATATGGCTGATGGGGGCTCCTCCGCGGGATGGTGCGATCCAGTTGACCGATGACCACGAACTTGTCGTCTGCTCGCCCAGTCTTCTGGCGAAGCTTCCGACGACCGACGCGATGCTGGAGGCGCCGCTGCTTCGCTATGAGGGCGCCCGACATACGGTCCTGGACTGGGAGCGCTGGCACGGGCAGCTGTATGGCAGGACGGCGGGGAGGGGCGAAAGGTCGATCGGGTTCGACGGCGGGCCCTGTTTTCCGACATTCACCGACATGATCGCGGCCTGCGAGGCAAGTGAAGGTTTTGCGCTGGTTCGCACCAGCCTGGTAGCGGACAGGCTCGCGGCTGGGAAACTCGTGCAGGCGTTCGTCGAAACAGTCAGGTCGGACCTGCAATACTACCTCGTCTCCACCGAGGCGCAGCGAAGGAGGGCGGAAGTCGTGGCCTTCCGAGCCTGGCTAGTGCAGGCAATGGGGTTTGTCGAATAATCCTGTCGAATGGCCGGCTCTTGCGGTCGACGAGACGATTGCCAGATTTGCCTTCGGTCGCTGTCAATGCGGAATGAACGGCACGGTGCTTCCGGAATGTACGCTCAGTATTCCGGCAGTTCGTAGCCCTGTGTCCTGAGGTCTTCAGCCACCTTGCGCCGCGCCACGAAGAAGTCCGGCGGCCGGTTGGCGCGCGAATGCGCGATTTCTTCGACCGAATAAGGCCTGAATGGTTCGGTCAGTGATTCTTTCGCCAGCGTCGGCACCAGCCAGTTCATCAGCGTGGCCACATCCTTGTCGTTGAGTCCGGAGTTCATGATGCCGGGAGCCTGGGTGAGGAAGGTTCGCGATTCCGCCGATTTCATGAAGGTGCCAACATTGCCGGCGAGTGCCGGGATGCGGCCGACCGTTGCTGCACCGCCCTGCAGGCCATGGCAGCCGGAACAATGCAGCCTGTAGAGGATCTGGCCATTTTCGGAAGCAGTTGCCGGGCCGATGCCGGACAAGGCAACAAGCGAAACCAGCAGTGAAGCGAAGGCGGTGGTTCTCATCGGATTACTGGACCAGTTGCAAGCGCGTCCCAAGAAGCGCCTTGTGGTCGACCTTGTTGGCGCGCAGGGCCTCGACATCCGCGGCGGTCAGCGGCTTGAAGCCGGCTGGGGCGGTGTTCAGCGTGGCAAGCACATAGTTCGCCAGCGTCGCGATCTCGTCGTCCTTGCGCTGCTTCTGCGCCGGCATGACGCTCTGATAGGTGCGGCCGGCGGCCATGAGCTTGCCGGACAGGCCGTTCAGGATGACTGCCGGCACGTAGGTGCGGCTGTCCGGCTTGCCGGCCTTAGCCCAGTCGGCGCCGGCGAGCGGCGGCGCCATGCCGGGAATGCCGACGCCGCCCTTGCCGTGACAGGCGCCGCAAGTCTGCGTGAACAGGGCTGCCTCGTCGGCCTGCGCGCCGGTCGCGACCAGCATCGTCAGCGCGAGGGCGAGACCGGCTTTAGCCATTGCTGTTGCCGAGGCCGACGACTGCCGCGACGGTACAGTGGTAGTTGGTTTGCGTATTGGCCATGCACCAGTTGATGTCATTGTGCACGCCCATGCGGTATCCGGGCCGTTCGCGCAGGTTGAAATTGCACAGGCACTTGCCGCAGGAGGCGACGCCGCAGCAATCGTTGTAGCTGATCAGATAGTCCTTGCCGTCGCCCGGATTGTGGCAGGTGCCAACCCAGGTCACCGCCGAGATCTGCGCATTGGGCGGACACTGGTTGATGGTGCCGCCGCAGCAGGTGCACAGGAAGCCGTCGAGCGCGCAATAGCGCCAGTACTCGCATTCCTGGTCGGTCTTCTCCGCAGCTGCGCGCGCCGTGCCGCCGCCATCCCGGTCGAAGGGCAGCAGCGGCATGATCGCGCCGCCGATGGCGACCTTGCCGACGAATGACATGAACGTGCGGCGGCCGAGCCGGTGCGCCATCTGCCGCGATCCCCGTTCCGCGACATGGTCGATGGCACCGAAGAGTTTGTCGATCAGTTTCGACATTGCGTGTCTCCCCTAATTCTAGCGCATCGGCTCGAAAATCGGACTCGATTTTCGGAAAGCACGATGCGTGGATCTCGTTTCAGCCACGACCGGCGACTTCCGCCTCGATCCAGTTCTGGATCGTGGCCTGGCCGAGGTCCTGCGCATTGAGAAGGCTTTCCAACTGCTCGCGTGAATTGACCAAGCCCTTGCCGCGCACCACGCCCTGCGGGTCAAGCAGCACCGCGAAGGGCAGGCGGTTGATGCGGTAGGTCATGCCGAGGTCGCGCGACAGAACATATGGAAAATCGGCCAGGCCGGCGGCGCGGCGGAATTCGGCGTGTTCCAGCGCGTCGCCGTCGGAGGCGATGACGATGCCGAGCTTCTGCGCTTCCGCCTGCTTCAGCGATTTGAGAACCGGCAGCAGCTTCTTGCAGACAGGACAGGTGGTCGACAGGAAAAACACCAGCGTGCTCTTCGGCGCCGGCAGCCCGAGTGTCAGCGGCTTGCCGTCCAGCGTGAGCAGGTCGAAGCGCGGCGACTGTTCGCCGATCTTCGGGCCGGCGTCGGTCATCAGCGCACCCATCGGCGCCACGCGTTCGAACAGGATGCCGACCTGTCTCGCCAGCGCGAAGACGACGACCAGGAGAACGATGACGATCGCCCAGAGGACGATCACGGCTACAACCAGCGGATCCATCAGTCGTGCCCCTCGTGATTGTGCTGCTCGAACGCGCGGTTGGACGCCTGCAGCCAGGACCAGTTGTCGATGAGTTTTTCGATGCCCGCGAAAAGCAGGATGGTGGAAAGGATGCCGGCGGCGGCACTCAGCCAGGCTACCGCCGTCATCTCGACCGGCAGCAGGGAAGCCATCGCCACAAGGCAAAGCATGCCGAGCACGGCGTTGCGCGCCACCAGATACCAGGACAGACCTTGTCCGGCACCGCCGCAGCCGCAGTCGATATGTGTGTTGCCGCGCGAGAGGTTGATGGCGATCGCAGCGGCGTAGAGGGCAAGCAGGGCGAGCGCGACGGCCGCTGCGAACGGCCGGGTCACCGGCACGATCAGGCCGAGGATCACCGCGACCTCCAGGAAGAGCAGGCCGAGTGCTGCCAGCGTCAGCAGTGCTGCCGGCAGCAGGCGATAGCCGCCCATCGTGTGCACGAACATGGCGAGGTCGGTGGCCTTGTGCATGGCGGCGCGTGCGAAGATGCAGACCAGCGTGCCCGCCGCGATGACCACCAGGATCGGGTGAAGTGCTATCATGGCGGGCTTATCGCACTTCGACCTGGTCGGGCAGGTCTCCGCCGGGCGCCGAAACCGCCGGCGTCAGCGCGAAGTCCTTGCCGGCTTCCGGCAGGTCATAGCGGACGATTTCCGCCTTCAGCCCGTCGATCGCGAACAGGGCTGGCTTGTCGCCCTGGTTGACCGTCAATCCAATCGCCGGCACCGATTTCGAACGACCGATGACCTTCTTGTCCTTGAGGTTGATCGCCCAGATTTCCTCGGCCGGGTTCTTGTGGCTGCCTTCGGTGCCCTTGGAATGCATCAGCATGTAGGCGATGCCGTTCTTGTCGTGCACGGTCAGTGGCTGGTAGCCACCGGGGCGCCAATCGCCCTCGACGCCCTTGGCCACCTCGATTTTGTCGACCAGCTTGGCGGTGTCACCCTCGACATTGATGACGTAGATGTTGCCGCCATAAGACGGGAACACCCAGTCGTCGCCCCAACGGAAAGCAGTGGTGAAGATGGCGTCCTTGTCTGGATCGAAGATCGTTTCCGATGGCTTCATCTCGCCGGTGCCGTCGGATTTGACGTCGATGGTGCCGACCGTGCCGTCGCCGCACAGTGTTGCGAAACGTGTCGCCGTCTTGGCCGCGGGGAAGATGCCGTAGCAGCCGGGGTTGGGGATGTCGCCGATCTGCTTCTTGGCCGCGAGGTCCACCACCGTCACCGAGGTCGCCGGCGTCGCATTCTGCACGAAGAGATATTTCATCTCGGCCGACGGTTGGAACAGCGAGCGGTAGTTCAGCGCCTGCGCCCTGTTCTTGGAGATCGGGATCTCTTCCTTGAAGGTGAGATCCTCGCCGGAATAGACCTCGACGAAATCCGAGCGGTCGCCCCGCGTCGTGCGCGACAGATGTGTCGTCGCGACATAGATGTCCTTCGAGCCTTGCGGGAACTGGGCCATCCCAAGGCTACCGGTGCCGATGATGCCGATCGGCTTCAAGGTCTTGGCGTCCATCACATAGATGCGCCCGTCCACCACATGGTTCAGCGCGAGATCCATGGAGAAGACCATTTCAGTGCCGGCCGGGATTTTGACGTTGGTGATTTCCTCGGGCTGGATTTCCTTGGCCGCCTCCTGGGCGTAGGCAGGCAAGATCGCCGTGCCGGCGAGCATGGCTGCTGCGAACAGACCCAAACGCATTGGTGGTCCTCCCCTTTGCTCTTTCCTTCCCATGCAAGCCCTTCATGCAAACGCCGCAACCATGCCGCTTCGGCAAGGAAAGTCGTAAACCGGAGGTGGCAGGAACAATCGTGGCTGCGGGTGATGTCGGTGGTTGTCCGGGGCGCTTCCATTTCGCCCAACGACCCTCTTCCGCAGCCTCTCTCCGCTCCTCCCAGGGCAGCAACAGGCTCTCGGTTTCAACTTTGCATCGCCACTCTGGCGGCCTGCTTGACAGAATGCGCCAAAATGCAGGCCAGTGGCCGTTCAGCCTTCAGATGTGCCTTTCGCGGGTCCGATAGTCGGCGGGGGTCTCGCCGACCTGGCTCCTGAAGTTGCGCGAGAAGGCGCTCGGCTCGCTGTAGCCGAGCTGCAGCGCGATCGTCGTCAGCGGGATGTCTGTCGCAACCAGCATGCATTTGGCGATCTGGACGCGCACCTTGTTGCGGATATCGAGGAAGTTCACGCCGCATTCCGCCAGCCGCCGCTGGAAGGTGCGCAACGACACGCCGAAATCGGCGGCGGCATGTTCGACATCGGCATCGAAGGCGCGTGCCAGCGCAGCACTCATCCATGCCTGCAGGGCGGTGACCAGATCGACTTCCTGCTGCAGCGCGGAACGGTTTTCCTGAAGCTCCTCCTCGGCCCGCGCATTGGCAATGGGGTCGGCGCCTGGCACGCTGTGATTGAGATAGGCGACCGGAAAGTAGATCGCGTTGCGTGGCCGCCCGGTCTGAACTGAACAACTGAAATAGCTGCGATAGGCATCCACGTCCTTGGAGCAGTCATGCTCGAGATCGACGTGGGAAATGGCGCGTCGCGGCCCGATCACGTCGGTCAGCATCTTGTGTTCCAGGGCGACGGTGAAGTCGGCGTCCTGATGGCGCAGGCGCACCGTGGGGTCGGAGATGGAATAGCTTAGCCTGGCGAGGTCGCCCGAGACGTCCAGACGCGCCTCGGTGTTGCTTTGCAGGCTGGAGAAGTAGCTGGTGAATTTCGAGAAGGCCCAGCCGAGCGTCGGCGCGGTGAAGAAGATGGTGGCGATGGAGCCCAGCGCCGGCAAATTGTAACTGCGGCCTAGCTTGAGGCCGAAGGTGACGTCGCCCTTTTCGCGCGCGGCGGCCTCCAGGATGGTGGTAAAAATCGCTAGCGGCGTGCTTTCGCTGTTTTCCGCAAGGCTGGAGCGTGTGAGCCCGAGCCGCGCCAGAATGCTTTCCGGTTCCTGACCCTTGTTGGCCAGGGCGTCGAGCAGCAGCGTTGTTGCCCGAGGTGCGATCGTCCCGCTTCCCTGCATCCCGTACCTCTCCAGTCACGGTCGCCAGAAGCATGTCTCTCTCATGCCCCGGTGGGATATAAGTCGGGAATTGTTGGTTCACGCGCGAACCCTGTCAATTGCCTTGAAGTCGAACATGCCCTTTGCCGGCCAAGGCTCTAGCTTGGCCTCGGTTCGCCTGGGAGAGGGTGATGAACCAACGCGCGAGGTGGCTGCAGATGCTGGCCGGGCATGCCGGCAGGGCAGGGCTTGTGCTGCTGGCCGCCGGCATGGCCGTGCTTCTATGGCAGCCGACCGATGCCAACTGGTGGGCAGCACGGCTGTTCGGCGTCGCGACCCTGATGCTGACCGCTGTCACGCTCTTCATGCGCCCGGCCCCCACACAACGCTCCTGGCACAGGATCTTCGGCTGGGCCGCTCTGGCTGCCCTTGCCGGCCATGTCATCGTCACCGCCGGTTTCCAGCCTGTGTTCTGGCGCTGGATGACCCCGGCAATACCGATCGAAATCGTTGCCGGCCTTGTCGCGCTTCTGGCCTTTCTCGTGGTGCTGTTCGTGCAGCGGTCCCGATCGCTGCGTCGGTGGCTCGGCCCTTTCTCGAGCCTGTCCGTGCACCGGACGGCAGGCTATCTGCTGATCGCAGCGGCCTGCACCCACATTTTTCTGATTGCCGGAATGGGCATCTTAACAGCCGCCATCCTGCTCACCGGTCTTTCTTTCTTTCTCATCGAGGGTTTCCTGCGCGAACGGCATGTTCTGGGGCTCGTGGCGACGCTGGCATTGTTCTCCGGTGCAATCGCCTGGCTGGCGATGGGATCGATGGCCGAAACGCGGCTGGCGAGCCTGCGAAAGGCACCGATCGATCATGCGCGCTTCCTTCACACCGACCACACCGGGCTGGCATGCGCCGGTTGCCATCACAACTTCATCGACCGGACCGGCAACGAGAACTGCCTTACCTGTCACAAGCGCATCTCGGTTTCGCAAACCACGCGCATCGACGGCATGTTCCACGCTTTCTGTTCCGATTGTCATCGCACCGACAAGCGGGCAGGCAAGAAGTTCGGGCCGATCGACGATTGCAATGGCTGTCACGATCGGACTCCGTAGCGGTGGCTGGCCGGGTGGGTTGTTGGTCTGGAGCGCCGCGGGTCCCATCGGACGTGCAAAGGACGCTCCAACACCTTTATCTACGCGTCGTGCTGTCCGATTTTCGGGCCGATGCGCTAGGAAGCCACGAATTTCGAAATGTCTGCGAGCGTGTGAGCAATTTCCCTCGGGAAGCGATGGCGATTGCGTACGATGCGGTTCTGTTCGGTCGCGGCCTTCATGAAAGCGCCGAACGCTGCGCGCGGGCTGCATTCGCCTTCCTGGGCGCGCTCGATCAGGTCGACCGCGCGCAGGTAACTTTCGCAGTCCTTGTCCGGCCAGGAGCGGCGCATCGCATTGGCCATGTCGGCCATGTTGCGGATCACAAATTTGCTTCCGCAAGCCGTTCGGAAACTTACCGGTGTGAAACAAGCCATCGGCCATGTCCTCCTTGGTTTCGCGTGACGGCATTTTCGCCATCGCACATCAAAATTCCCGGCTGCGCGGTACGAGCAGCCGCTCGACGCACCCGAGGTTTGATAAGCGATCGGGGCCAAGCTCGTTCCAACACAGTATGTTTCACGGACACATACTGTGCAGGAATATGATTTAATACCAATGGCTTGGCGAGAATCCGGGTATTATCGTCCCGATTTGCGTTCCAGGTAGATTTCAAGACTCTCGATCATCTCGTCCTGGTCCAGGATCCCTTGCGAGACCAAATCCATCGTTGCCCGGGCCAGATCTTCGGCCGCCGGGCTGCCATGGCAAAAGCCATGGTCACCACAAACATCATCGTAGATTCGCTGCAGGGCAGCCAGGTCGTCGGGGTGCGCAACGCCACTGCTGAAAGAGACAGTCATGTCGACCTCCCTTGGGCATGCTTTGTCTGCACAGATACTGCGCCGTGGTCGATCGGCATGTGCAGCATTGGCGGTGAACGCTGATCAAACCTCGGGTCGGCATCTATTAGCGCCTTGCGCGGCCCAGATTCAAATCACTTTCGATTGCATGTCCTCGTGGCAATCGGCCGATCGATGCGACGTCATTTGATGGAACGATCGCAGCACGCTCTCGTTCGGGCTTCGATACAGGAGAAGATCATGAAAAGTTTCGTTCTCGCTGCCGTCATCGCCCTTGCCCCTGCGGCCGCGTTGGCACAATCCGCTACGGAAAGGACGGGCGTGAACACGCTGCTTGGCGTGGCCCCTTCAACCGCGGATTTCGTCAGGAAAGCCGCGACCAGTGATCTCTTCGAGATCGCGGCGGGCGAACTTGCCATCGAACGGGCCGATCCGGCCACCAGGGAATTCGCCGAGCAGATGGTGCGCGACCACGAGCGAACAAGCAGCGAACTGAAACAGTTGGTGGAAAACCGGGCCGCCGATGTCGTCGTCCCGACCGAAATGACGGAGGACCAGAAGGAAACGCTGGCAACGCTTCAGGGGCTACGGGGAAAAGATTTCAGCGATCGCTACCATTCCGACCAGGTCAAGGCGCATGCGGATGCGGTCGACCTGTTCCAGCGCTATGGCGAAAAGGTTGAGCAGACTGCGATCCAGAGCTGGGCGGCGAATACGCTTCCGACGCTGCGGCATCATCTCGAGATGGCCAAGGAGCTGAACAGGTAGAGGCAATGCGTCTGGACCGCCGCCCGGCCGTACGCCATTCTGTCTTCCTTGGTGCGCGCGACGATGAGAACGCTGGCGCGATTGTGTGGGAGTAGTCATGACATCAGCAGACAAATCCGCGGTTCAGCTTACTCATCCGGAGCGCGTCTACTGGGAGGATGCCGGTGTCACCAAGGCCGGTCTCGCGGACTATTATGCGGAAGCGTGGCCGCGCATGGCGCCGTTCGTGACCGGGCGACCGCTGGCTCTGCTGCGCTGTCCGGAAGGCACCGCCGGCCAGTGTTTTTTCCAGAAACATGCGTGGCGGGGCCACGCCAAGGAAATCCTCACCGTTCAGGATCCGAATGACAACTCCGAAGAGCCCATCCTGGCGATCGACAGTTTCGACGGGCTGATCGGGCTTGTCCAGGCCGCGACGCTGGAGATTCATCCCTGGCAGGCGCCCCTGGCCGACCTCGAACACCCGGATCAGATCGTCATGGATCTCGATCCCGGAGAGGGAATAAGCTGGCAGGACCTGATCGATGCCGCGTTGGAGGTTCGCACACGCCTGCAAAAGGCTGGTCTCAACGCCTTCGTCAAGACAACCGGCGGCAAGGGCATCCACGTCGTCGCGCCGCTCAAGCCAGTCACCGGTTGGGAGGACGTAAAGGCATTCGCCAAGGCGATCGCCGACGATATGGCTTCCGACAGCCCCGACAGATATGTCGCGACGATTACCAAGTCGAAGCGCGCCGGTCATATCCTCATCGACTATCTGCGCAATCAGCGAGGCGCGACGGCAGTCGCTCCCTACGCAAGCCGGGCACGCGCCAGCGCACCCGTTTCGATGCCGCTTGAGTGGGATGAACTTGGTCCACTGGCCGGTTCCGCCCATTTCACCGTGAACAACGCGTCAAGCCGGTTGGGCGCGGTCGATCCCTGGCAGGATTTTCGCAAGGCGGCAATGGCTCTGAAACGACGCTGAGCTTGCCGTTGGACATCCATGCGACGCTGGGAGCGTCCGCAGATCGGACGCTCCCAGCATTTCGTTGCATCCGCTAGTGAGTGGTCTGCGAATGCTCGCCGCCGCGCTGTGAGATGCCGCCGAGTGCCTCGCCCGCGTGCATCGCTTCACCATTCGTCGCAAGATCGCCGAGCGACACGATGCCGACCAGGCGCTTGTCGCGATTGAGCACAGGCAGGCGCCGCACCTGGATGTCGCCCATGTTCTGAAGAACGGCGCTGACTTCCTCATCATCGAAGCAATATTTGACGTCGGATGTCATCACATCCCGCACCGGCGTTTCCGGACCCTTGCCCATGGCAACACCGCGTACCGCGATATCGCGGTCGGTGACCATGCCGATCAGGTGATCACCCTCGGCAACTGGCAGCAGCCCTGCGTCCAGGCTGGCCATGGCTTGCGCCACATCGCGCAAGGTCGCGTCGGGCATGGCGATCTTCACGTCCTTGGTCATGCAATCTCGTACTCTCATGGTGATCTCCCGGAGTTTGACGCCCCACGCCGATCGAGTGATGCAAGCCCAATGAGTGGGCGACAAAAACGTTCCGATGAAAGTCGCGCTCAGCGCGGAACGAGTTTCTCGGAACGAGAGCACTGATGGCGTCGTTCCAACCCTTGCCGACGGGCGAGGGAGATGGATGCCATGAAACCGGAACAGATATTCACTCACGTTGCGAATGCCGTTTCCCATGCCGCCGGCAAGGCGATCACCTTCGGGCTTTGCGTGCTGGCGGTGCTGTTGTGGGCTGTGACCGGACCTTACTTCGACTATTCGGATACGTGGCAGCTGATCATCAACACCAGCACCACCATCATCACTTTCCTCATGGTCTTCCTGATCCAGAACACCCAGAACAGGGATAATGCGGCCATCCAGACCAAGCTGGATGAGTTGATCAGGGCGTCGGAGGCGAAGAACCGACTGATCGGCATAGAGCATCTGACCGAAAAAGAGGTCGAGCACCTGCGCAAGGATATCGAACAGAAGGTGAGAGCACTGGCGAAAACCAAACCGCGCGAGCTCTCCAAGTAAGAGCGCCTCGCTGGAATGTTCAGCAGGAGGCATGGCCGGGCTCCCCAAAAATCCGAAATTTGGGAACCTCAGCCTATGGGCATGGGTTGGTTCGATGAGACTTCGGCAAGAAGGAGGTTCTCATGCAGATCCTGAAAACAATCGTCGACCATGGGCTGATGCCGGTGGTGGAATTTCACGGGCAAGGCGGAGAAGAAATCCAGGTTCGGCTGAAGGCCCGCTCGGCCGCTGATGACGACGAGACCCTCATCGAGGTGGCGAAAGTGATGATGCTGCATGCCGCCGCCTTCGATCCGCCAATCCAGGACAGGGGCATGCGCGGCAAAGACGAAATTAAACCGGACTGGGATGGGCCGGGCGAAAAGCTGACCCGTTCAAACAACAGGAGTTTGTCCGATGCGCTTGCGACACCGAACAGTTCAAAAAAGCGTAAGGCGGCGCCCCGTGTCACGCCAGCACCGGAGTTGGCAACAGCCGATCCGGTGGTGAAATTCCTGGCCGAAAAAACCGACCTTTCGCCGAACCAGGCCAGGGATCTTGTTGATCGGGAAGGGCGGAATTTGCGCAAACTGCGCAAGATTGCCCGCACCATGAAAGCCGAAAGCTGACCTGCTTTCCGGCTGAGATCGACGAGCGAGGCGATTGAACGTCGCGTTCCCCTTCTGAAAATAAATGGAACGAGCCACCATCCGGTAACGTTCGATTTGAGCTTGGAAATTCCGAGCTCGATTTAAGAATTTCATAAGGAGAGAACTATGAGCCTCGGCACAATTCTTGTGATCATTCTGATCCTGCTCTTGCTGGGTGGCTTCAGTGGTCTCGGCGGCGGTCCGTTTTACGGAACCGGTTATTATGGCGGTGGCGGATTGTCCCTGCTGCTCATCATCATCGTTGTCCTGATTGTGCTCGGACGCGTCTGAGTGCGGGAGGCATCATGACCGAGGAGATTCCAGAAGAGAGAGCAAGCAGGGGCGCAAAGGAACCCACGTCCTTTGGATTTTGGTGGTCAGTCTCATTCTCGCGCTGGTCGCCTGCGGCGCAGTGGAAATTTACGGACGCACAACCATGGATACCGGGTCAACTCCGCCGGTTACGCAACCCTGGCGGCGAATGAAATTACCCAACCCCTAGGAGCAAGGATCATGCGTAATCTGGCGACGAAAACCCCTGAACAGGTCGAGCATCTGCAGGAGCTGGCAACGGCCCGTTTCGCACCTGAATTTCTGCGCGCGGCGCTGCAGCGGCTTTCCAAGACTCGCGGCAAAGAAGATCTCGACAAGTTCGAGCGCGAAATGATCGAACTGATCGAGGGGCAGAGCGAAGAAGACGACGCGGATCTTCCTCTCCTCAAGGAATTCGCGATCGAGCAACTGTACCAGGTGATACGGGAGGCAAAAGAGTTTCCAGACATAAAACAGCGGCTTGAGGATATCGCCAGACGGCGCACTTCAGGCCGTTCCGAAGACTCCGAGATGCTGGAGGAGCAGCTTCAGTCGGGGCTGGAAGACAGCTTCCCGGCGAGCGATCCGCCGGCAGTCGTTTCATCCACCATTTCAGGGGCGAAAGAACGGCGCGAGAAATAGCTCCTCGTGGATCGCAGAAACGGTCCGGTCCGTCCAGAAAGGGCACTTCCTTGGACAATCCAGGCACGGCAAAGGAAACCTTGCGGGATGGGGCGGAAGCGGCGCGTGCGATTGCGCTGCGCTATGTTACGGACGACGAAGCTGGCATTCTTCGTCGCCGGGCCGGGCGCGGGTTTCGCTTTGTCGACCCCAAGGGCAGCAAGGTCAGCAGCGAATCCGACCGTGCGCGCATCCGGTCGCTTGCGATACCACCTGCCTGGACCGAGGTCTGGGTATGTCGCGACGACAGGGGGCATATCCAGGCAACCGGCAGGGACGCGCGTGGCCGCCGCCAGTATCTTTACCATCGGGACTGGCTCCGAACACGCGATGAAGCCAAGTTTTCGAGCCTGATCCCTTATGCGCGAGCATTGCCGGCGATGCGACTGCGAGTCGATCGTGACCTGCGCAGGCATGGCTTGCCGCGCGAGCGCGTGCTGGCGGTTGTCGTCTGGCTGCTCGACAACACCCTGATCAGGATCGGTAACCCGGCCTATACCCGGGAGAACGGCAGTTTCGGCCTGACGACGCTGCGGGACAAACATGTCGATATCATCGGCTCGACCTTGCGTTTCGTCTTCAAGGGCAAGTCCGGCAAGGCGTGGAATTTGAAACTGACCGACCGGCGTATCGCAGGCGTCGTGCGCCACACGCAGGAACTGCCAGGCCAAACCCTGTTTCAATATCTGGACGACAGCGGGGACCGTGCGACGGTGACGTCGCATGCCGTCAACGCCTATATCGGCGACATTTGCGGCTTCAGCTCGAAGCACTTCAGGACATGGGGCGCTACGGTGCAGGCTTTGTCCCTGTTCGCGCAGACGCCTTTGCCTGAAACCAAGAAAGAGACGGCGGAGCTTCGTAACCGCACGATCGACAAGGTGGCCGCAACGCTTGGCAACACACGCTCGGTCTGCCGTAGCGGCTACATCCATCCCCGGATTATCGCTTCATGGGAAAGCGGACAGCTGCCGGCAGAACTAAAAGCGGCGGGGCCGCTCAGGAGGAAGGAATTTCTCGACATCGACGAAGTCCGCACCCTGGCGTGGCTGCTTCGTGTGGAGAAGGGATCGGACCCCTGAGATCAAATTCGGAACCCATCGCCGGTGAACGGGTTCTGGTTTCATGAAAGGAGAAGCCGATGCGTATCTTGACGCTGGTTGCGGCCCTTTCCGTGATGGCCGCCTTTTCGCCCTCGGTTGCGCAGGAGCCGGAACAAAAGCTGGCGCCGCAGGTGACGCCGGGCCACTCGCCGAAGCAATCTCTGCCGATGCCGGGACTGTCGCCCGACCAGGAAGTCACGGCGATCAATATCGTCAGGGTCGAAGAGCTGCCGCAGCCGGACAGGGCCCAGGTGGAAACCCGGCTGAAGGACACCAGCGTGGACGATCTGCGTGAGTTGCAGACATCAATCCAGGCGTCACCCGTGGCGGTGCTGATGCTGGCCCAGAACGGGCTCGACGCAACGCAGGTGGTGGCGGCAACCATAGACCAGTCCGGCACGCTCACCCTGGTCATCCAGGAAACTGCGTGAGCCTATCGATCGGTGTCGAGCTGCTCGATGACTTTTGCGTCGCCGACATCGGTAAGCACGGTCTCGACCTCTTCGTCGTCGACGCCGAGATAGGCGGCGATCACGCGGGGATCGGACCGCACGAAACCCGGGTCGCCGTCGGAGATCTTGCGGCCATATTCCAGCACCACGATGTGGTCGGAGATCTGCATCACCACCGACATGTCGTGCTCGATCAGCAGGATCGACGTGCCGTTGTTGCTGCGAATGTCCATCAGCAGTTCGTTGAGCGCCAGAGACTCCTTCGGGTTCAGCCCGGCGGCAGGCTCGTCGAGGCAGAGCAGTTCCGGGCCGGTGCACATGGCGCGCACGATTTCGAGCCGGCGCTGCGCACCATAGGGCAGGTCGCCGGCGGGATCGTCGGCGCGGTCCATGAGATCGGCTTTTTCCAGCCAATGTTGGGCAAGTTCCACCGATTCCGCGGAAGCCCGGCGGTAGCTGCCAATGCCGAACAGGCCTAAAATGAGGAAGCCCGAAGCCTTCATCAACTTGTTGTGCTGGGCAACCAGCATGTTTTCCAGCACCGTCAGTCCAGGAAACAGCCGGATGTTCTGGAAGGTGCGGGCGACCTTGGCTCTGGCGGTGATCTGGAAGTCCGGCATGCGTTCGAGCAGAAATTCTGAACCATCGTGGCCGGTGAAATGGATCATGCCTTCCGTCGGCTTGTAGAAGCCGGTGATGCAGTTGAACACCGTCGTCTTGCCAGCGCCGTTCGGACCGATCAACGCGGTGATCTCGCCGCGCCTGGCCTCGAAGGACAGGTCACCGATGGCGACCAGGCCGCCGAATTCCATGGTCAGATGCTGGACTTGGAGGAGGGGTTTATCCATCGAGGGCACGCTCTCTGCTAAAGCCCCTGAGGTCGAAAATGCGCGAGCGGCCGATCGGTTCCGCACGTTTATCGGCCTTTTCCTGGTTATGGTTGCTCGCTGTGGAGAAACACGGTCGCTTGGCCAACAGCGTGGCGGCCTTCCGTACACTTGAATATGGTGCGCCGACTCAACGGTTGGAGACGGGTAACGCATGAGTGGCGCAGAACAGGCGGGCAAAGAGCGGATCGCTTCCATCATCGCGACCGAAATCGCGGCCAAGCCCCAG
Source organism: Mesorhizobium loti (assembly GCF_002858745.1). Classification (GTDB taxonomy): domain Bacteria; phylum Pseudomonadota; class Alphaproteobacteria; order Rhizobiales; family Rhizobiaceae; genus Mesorhizobium; species Mesorhizobium loti_F. The sequence goes on from NZ_PJRO01000009.1 coordinate 41,213, forward strand.
CAGGTATCGGCGGCGATCGCACTGCTCGACGAAGGGGCGACGGTTCCGTTCGTGGCGCGCTACCGCAAGGAAGTGACCGGCGGACTCGATGACACGCAACTCCGCCAGTTGGCCGAACGCCTCGTCTATTTGCGTGAACTCGATGCGCGCCGCGTTGCGATCCTGGAATCGATTGGCGAACAGGGCAAGCTGACGGACGAACTAAAGCTCAAGATCGCCTCGGCCGCCACCAAGGCGGAACTTGAGGACATCTATCTGCCCTATAAGCCGAAGCGGCGCACCAAGGCCGAGATCGCGCGCGAACGCGGCCTTGGTCCGCTGGCCGAGGCGATCCTGGCCGACCGCTCGGCCGTCCCGTTGCAATTGGCCGAAAGCTACATCACCGAAGAGGTGCCGGACACAAAGTCGGCGCTGGAGGGCGTGCGCGACATCCTTTCCGAACAGTTCTCGGAGAACGCCGATCTGGTCGGCAAGCTGCGCGCCTACATGCAGGACCGCGCCTTCCTGCGCTCGCGCGTTGTCGACGGCAAACAGGAGGCCGGCGCCAAGTTTTCCGATTACTTCGACCATGCCGAGCGCTGGGCCACGACGCCCAGCCATCGCGCACTGGCGATGCTGCGCGGCCGCAATGAAGATGTGCTTTCGCTCGCTATCGAAGTCGATGCCGACGACACCTCGCCGATGAAGCCGGTGGAGCGCATCATCGTGCAGACGCTGGCGATCGGCAATGCGTTGCCGGGCGACAAATGGCTGACGGAGGTCGCCGGCTGGACCTGGCGGGTGAAGCTGTCGCTGCATCTGTCACTCGACCTGATGCGCGACCTGCGCGAACGCGCCGAAGAAGAAGCGATCCATGTCTTCGCCCGCAATCTGAAGGACCTGTTGCTGGCAGCGCCTGCTGGTTCACGCGCCACCATGGGCCTCGATCCGGGCATTCGCACCGGTGTGAAGGTGGCGGTGGTGGACGGCACCGGCAAGCTCAAGGAAACGGCAACGGTTTATCCGTTCCAGCCCAGGAACGATGTGCGCGGCGCCCAGGCCGAACTGGCGCGGCTGATGCGCCAGCACAAAATTGAGCTCATTGCCATCGGCAACGGCACGGCCAGCCGCGAGACCGAGAAGCTGGTGGCCGACCTGCTTGGTGACATGCCGGCGCCGAAGCCGCTCAAGGTCATCGTCAGCGAGGCCGGCGCGTCGGTCTATTCGGCGTCCGAAACCGCCGCCATGGAATTCCCGAACCTGGACGTCTCCCTGCGCGGCGCGGTGTCGATCGCCCGGCGGCTGCAGGACCCGCTGGCGGAACTCGTCAAGATCGAGCCCAAGTCGATTGGCGTCGGCCAATACCAGCACGATGTCGACCAATACCGGTTGGCGCGTTCGCTCGACGCAGTGGTGGAGGATGCGGTGAACGCTGTCGGCGTCGACCTCAACACGGCGTCTGCCCCGCTGTTGGCGCGCGTCTCCGGCCTCGGTGCGTCGCTTGCGGAAGCCATCGTTGCCCATCGCGACGCCAACGGACCGTTCCCCAGCCGCCAGGAACTGCTCAAGGTGACGCGCCTGGGACCAAGGGCCTTCGAACAAAGCGCCGGCTTCTTGCGCATTCCCAATGGCGCCGAGCCGCTGGATGCGTCCTCAGTGCATCCGGAAGCCTATGGCGTGGCCAAGAAGATCGTTACTGCCTGCGGGCGTGACGTGCGCGCCTTGATGAGCGACCGCGCGATGCTGCAGGCACTGGATCCCCGTGTCTTTGTCGACGACCGTTTTGGCCTGCCGACCGTGCGCGACATCATCGCCGAACTGGAAAAGCCGGGTCGCGATCCGCGTCCGGGTTTCAAGACGGCAACCTTTGCCGACGGGGTCGAGGACATCAAGGACCTGAAGCCCGGCATGCTGCTGGAAGGCACGGTCACCAACGTCGCGGCTTTCGGCGCCTTCGTCGACATCGGCGTACACCAGGACGGTCTTGTCCACGTCTCGCAACTGGCCGACCGGTTCGTGAAGGACGCGCATGAGGTGGTCAAGGCCGGCGACATCGTCAAGGTGCGCGTGGTCGATGTCGACATACCGCGCAAGCGCATCGGTCTGACGATGCGGCGCGATGGTGATGGTGGCTCGGCCAAGCCGGCACGCCAGGACGGTCCGAGAAAACCGGTCATGACACAGCAGAGCCGAGGCAAGCCGGATAAGGCGCCACCGTCGCAGGGTGCCTTTGGCGCTGCGCTGGCAGAGGCGTTCAAGAAGCGGTGATGTGACAGCATGGGCGACTGGTTGGCGGGTTATTCGCCATTCATCCACATGTATTTTTCAATGAGTTGACGCCCGCCTGGCCGTTCGATCGACCGCGTCGATAACCGTGCCATACAAGGCGGGCGGCAGATCATGTCCCATCCCGTCGATCAGCATGAAGTCTGCATTCGGAATGGAGGCCGCGGTGTCTTCGCCGCAAGCCGCAGGGACGAGCGGATCGTTGGTCCCATGAATGACAAGCGTCGGTGCGCTGATTGTTGCAAGACGTGAACGACGATCAGCGGTCACGGCAATCGCGGCGATCTGTCGTCCGAAGCCACCTGGATCATAGGCGCGCCGGATTTCCTCCAGTATGAGGAGGCTATAGGCCTCTTCGTCAAATGAATTGCCGTCACTGGCGATACGGCGCGCGAAGGCAAGGCTGTGTGCGACAAAGCCGGCTTCGTCGGAGGTCGGATCTGGCGCAGGGCGCATCATCATCGCCATGATGCCGGGAGCGGCCTGTGGCAGGGTCGGATTGCCGGTGCTCGACATGATCGACGTCAGGGACATCGCCCGCTCAGGATACTCAGCTGCGACGATCTGGGCGATCATCCCACCCAATGACCGTCCGACAAGATGCGCTTTGTCGATGGCGAGGGCATCAAGCAGTCCGACGACGTCTGCAGCCATGTCGCCGAGCGTATAGGGAACGTCCGGTCGTTGCCCGGCTATGAGCGTCGCCGCCAAAGCGCCGAAATCCGGCGGTGTGAACTGGCGGAAATGTGTCGAAAGCCCGGAGTCGCGGTTGTCGAACCGGATCACGCGATAGCCTCGCGCTGCCAGTTCTTCGCAGAACGGAACAGTCCATCGGATCATCTGCGTGCCCAATCCGGCAATCAACAGGATCGCTTCATCGGCCTCATCGCCGAAACTGTCATAGGCCAGATCGATTTCATTGGTTTTCACGATAGTCATGATGAAGTTCCACGGATCATGCCGGTGTGATCGGAGGAGGGCGAGCATTCGATTGCCGCCACACGATGTCAGGCCTTGTCGGCAGGCATCATGGCTGGCGAAGGAGGACGTCGAAAACCCGATCGGCACCACAAGTTTGATGTCTTTTATTACCCGGGTAAAATTCTCGCGTCAATATTACCCGTATAATATTAACGGCCGCGTGATGGTGCGCCCGGCTTGCTTCGAAATGTTCAGTTCACCGCGTTTTCGGGCTGCCTTCCGGTGAAATAGGCGTCGAGGCTGGCCAACACCATGTTGCCCATGGCGCGGCGTGTCTCGACGGTGGCGCTCGCCTGATGCGGCATCAGCACGACGTTGGGCAGCTCGAGGAAATCCTTGCGGATGGCCGGCTCGTTCTCGAATACGTCGAGACCGGCTGCTGCGATCGTACCATCGCGCAGGGCAGCGATCAGCGCTTCCTCATCGACCACGCTGCCGCGCGCGATGTTGATCAGTGTGCCTTGCGGGCCGAGTGCCTTGAGCACGTTATCGTTGACGACACGACGCGTATCCGGTGTCGCCGCGACGCAGACGGCGAGCACGTCACTGTCGGCGGCAAGCGCCGTTGCATCGGCAAAATGCGGCCAGGCGACATCGTGATAGTGCGTGCGGTTGGAATAGCGCACGGCCATGCCGAAGACCTCTGCGCGGGTGCCCAGCGCACGGCCGATCTGGCCGAGCCCTAGGACGCCCAGCCGCTTGCCGCGCGGGCTGGAGCCGAGCGGGAATTGTTCGCCGGCGTGCCAGCGGCCGTTACGCAGGAACCGGTCGCCCTCGACGATACGGCGCAGCACGGCAAGGATCAGCGCCAGCCCCATGTCTGCGACCTCGTCAGTCAGCGCGCCTTGTGTGGTGGTGACGTGGACGTTGCGCTTCCGCGCGTAAGCCAGGTCGATCCTGTCCGTGCCAACTCCATTGACGGCGATGATACCGAGCAAGGGCAGTCGGTCGATCCAGTCATTGGCAAGACCGGTGCCGCCACCGGTTACGACGGCACGAATGTTGCCGCGTGCGGCTTCGATCCCGTCGTGCTGTGCGGCGTCGAAGAGACGATGCACCTGATAGGCGGTATCGAGCCTGGTTTCGATCTCTGTCATCATCGGTTCAACGAGCAAGAGATGCGGTTTCACCTGGCCTCCTTAGAGCGTTTCCGTTTTTGCCGGAAACGCGGAAACGCTCTAACATTTTTGTTGCACATCGTGCTTTCCGAAAATCGGCTTCGATTTTCGGGCCGATGCGCTGATTACGATCTGTTTGGTGAAGAATGCCACCAGGGTGTATGATCGCTTCGGTCGACAGCCGAAACTGGGCTCGGCTGCAAGAGGGCGACATCCAGCCCGTTAGAGGAGGGCATGCTATGGCATTCCTCCACTTCGACACAAACCGTCCTGCGCACTTCTTCTCGGATTGGGGTGTTCCGATCGCTGCAGCCTTGATCGTTGGCTGCTGGATCGGCCTCCTGATGTGGGGTTGAGCGCGCAGTAGAACGACGCGGAGCCACGCACGGCAAGACCCGCGCTGGCGAACCGGAGCAGGCCTTGTTGTCGGTGCATCAGCGGAACGTTTTTCCGGAATGGCCAGTCGATCCGGAATTGCTCGACTTGGCGCCGATCCCGGGTTTGTTGTAGCCGGCTGCAGAAGCCATGCTGGTGGCCAGAGCAAGGGCCGCCACCACGATGAGTGTTGTCTTCATCTCTCCCTCCTTCGTTTCGATCGCGTCACAAGGTGCGATCCGAGGGGAAGGGTGCATGCTCTTTGCCACAGCGGACATACGGCAAATGCCGTACTTAGACAGCCGCTCTCCGGTCGTCACCGAAGGTGGTTAGCAAAGGGTGAAGGATTTCCGCAGGTTTGGTGACAAGCCTAACCCTGAACCGTCAGTTCGACGCGATCCGCCGAGAAACGCGTCTGCGAATACTGGATCGGTTTGTCGTTGCTATCGACATTGAGGCTGCGTGCGACCAGCACGATGGCGCCGGGCGAAAGCCTGAGATCGCGTGTGTCGGTGTCGTCGGCGTGCCGCGCCTCGATCGTCGTCGATGCGCGGCGGTAATCCTTGATGCCGGACAGCGCGAGCGCTTGGGTGATCGAATGGGTTCTTGCGAAGTAGTCCGCGATCTCAGGGAATTGCGCGGCACGAAACCAGGCGGTAGAGCGTGAGACCGGTATGTCGTCGGCCAGGCCGCGCATTTCGAGGCGGATGACCTCTTCGGCGGGCTCCAGCCCGAGTGCTGCGGCAACCGTGGCGTTAGCCGGTTCGCGGGCATGGTCCAGGAGTTCGATCTGCCGGTCCCGCGCCTGGCCTTCGAGGCCGGTGGAAAAGCGGGTTCTGGCGCCGATCGGATAGGTGAGACGCTTCTGACGCCGTACATAGGTGCCGCGTCCCTGTTCGCTCCGCAGCACGCCTTCATGGACAAGCGCCGCGATGGCGGCGCGCACCGTATGCCGGTTCACACCGAACCGTGCAGCGAGTTCGGCCTCGGGCGGCAGGCGCCCGTTCTCGTCGGCTAGGCCAGTGCCGATGCCGCGCCGGATCTCGTCGCCGATCTGCCGCCATAACGCGACGCCGACCCCGCGATGCAATGCCGATTTCGACATTTTTCCTCACATGTCCGGGGGCCCGATCCCCATCCGTTTCGATCAAAAAAAGTGGGCCCCGCCCTTGTTGTCATTGTTCCGTCATTCAACGGGTCTAAGACAGGCTAAGTTATCTAGTTGTCTAGATCAATAGACAAATTTGAGGTTGTCATGGAAATCAAGGCGGATCAAACCGCGCGACAGGACCGCATGGCGATTCTGGCACGCTGCAGCACTGAGAGGCTGAGCGCCTTGTGGGCGACGCTCGGACTGCAGCCCAGGCACACCCCGTTGCGCGGACCCGAGGCTGGCCTGGTGATGCTGCGCGGACGCGTCGGCGGCACCGGTGAACCGTTCAATGTCGGCGAGGCGACCGTCACCCGCGCCAGTGTGAAACTGGAGGACGGTTCGGTAGGTCACGCCATGGCGCTCGGTCGTGATCACGCCAAGGTGCAGCTCTCGGCGGTCATCGATGCGCTCTGCCGCAATGCCGAAACCGCGGCGCGCATCGATGCGGAGCTGATCCAGCCGATGCGGCGTGAACTCGACCAAGCCGACGAGACGCGCCGCCAGCAGACCGCGGCCACGCGCGTCGACTTTTTCACCATGGTGCGAGGAGAAGACTGATGCAGAACGAAGCGACCGCCGTGAAGGCGGTCACCATGGTGCGCGGAGAAGACTGATGTTGAACGAAGCGACTGCCCTTGAAGGCGGGTTCTCCGATCCGGTCCTGAATGCCCAGTCCGTCTTTCGCGCCGTCATGGATGCGATGGCGAAGCCTGCGACGGTCGTCGAGGTCGATGCGGTGGTGACACCGCCTGCGCCGCTCGGTCGGGCGGCCGGCGCCGTGGCTTGTGCGCTGATTGATGCCGATACCCCGTTCTGGCTGGATGCTTCGCTGGCCGAACATGCTGCGTTGCGCGCCTGGCTTGCCTTTCACACCGGTGCCCGCGAGATGGCGACCTGTAGCGACGTCGCTTTCGCCCTGGTCGGCGCTCCGGCCACCATGCCGCCGCTGGACCGCTTTGCTCAAGGGACCCAGGAATATCCGGACCGTTCCGCCACACTGATCCTGCAGGTTCCGAGCCTTGAAGGCGGTGCACCGCTGACTTTCGAGGGCCCGGGTATACGCGACCGTGTCGTGCTGGCGCCGCGCGGCCTGCCGCGGGATTTAGCCTTCCAGTGGAAGGCCAACCGCAAGCGGTTCCCGCGCGGCGTCGACCTCATCCTCACCACGGGCGATGCCATCGCCTGCCTGCCGCGCTCAGTGCGCCTCGTCGAGATGGAGGGCTGATCGATGTATGTTGCAGTCAAGGGCGGCGAGGCCGCCATCGACAATGCCCATCGCCTGCTGGCCGACCGCCGTCGCGGCGACAGGTCGGTGCCGGCGCTGACCCTCGACCAGATCACCGAGCAATTGAGCATCGGCGTCGACCGCGTGATGAGCGAAGGCTCTCTCTACGATCGCCGATTGGCAGCGCTTGCCATCAAGCAGGCGCGCGGAGACCTGATCGAGGCGATCTTCCTGGTGCGGGCCTATCGCACCACGCTGCCGCGTTTCGGTCACAGCGAACCGGTCGACACCGGCGCTATGTTGGTCGAGAGGCGTGTGTCCGCCTGCTACAAGGACCTGCCGGGCGGTCAGCTGCTCGGCCCCACATTCGACTACACGCACCGCCTGCTCGATGAGGAACTCGAGGGCGATCCGCTGGTCGAGACTGGCGCTTTGCGTGGCGGTGACCAGGAGCCGGTCATGCGCGTCGCCGACATTCTCGGGCAGGAAGGGCTGATCGAGGACGACGGCTTCATCGATCCTGCGGCCGAACCGGGCGACATCAACCAGACCCCGACGGAATTTCCGATGTCGCGCGCCATGCGATTGCAGTCGCTGTCGCGCGGCGACGAAGGTTTTCTGCTGGCACTCGGTTATTCGACCCAGCGCGGTTATGCGCGCAGCCACCCCTTTGTCGGCGAGGTCCGCATCGGCGAGGTCGATGTCGAGGTGTTCATGCCGGAGCTCGGCTTTGCCGTGCCGGTTGGCCGCGTCCAAGTCACCGAGTGCCAGATGGTCAACCAGTTCAAGGGATCGGCCAAGGCGCCGCCGCAGTTCACACGCGGTTATGGTCTCGTCTTCGGCCAGTCCGAGCGCAAGGCGATGGCGATGTCGCTGTGTGATCGCGCATTGCGTGCGGAGGAACTGGGCGAGGATCTGGTTGCTGCGCCGCAGGACCAGGAATTTGTGCTGTCGCATTGCGACAACGTCCAGGCCACTGGCTTCGTCGAACATTTGAAACTGCCGCACTATGTCGACTTCCAGGCCGAGCTCGGTCTGGTTCGTACCATGCGCTCCGAATACGAGCAGCGTACCGGCGAGGCGGTTCTCGAAACAAGGGAAGCCGCCGAATGAACGCGCAGGCATCAAACTACAATTTCGCCTATCTCGACGAACAGACCAAGCGCATGATCCGGCGCGCCATCCTCAAGGCGATCGCCGTGCCTGGCTACCAGGTGCCGTTCGCCAGCCGCGAAATGCCGATGCCTTATGGCTGGGGCACCGGCGGTGTGCAGGTGACGGCCTCGATCCTTGGGCCGGACGATGTGTTGAAAGTCATCGATCAGGGCGCCGACGACACCACCAACGCGGTCTCGATCCGCAAGTTCTTCCAGAGGGTTGCCGGGGTCGAAACGACCACCAGCACCGAAGAGGCGACGATCATCCAGACCCGCCACCGCATTCCGGAGGCGCCGCTTCAGGAAGGCCAGGTGCTGGTCTACCAGGTGCCGATCCCCGAGCCGCTGCGCTTCCTTGAACCGCGCGAGACGGAAACCCGCAAGATGCATGCGCTGGAGGAATACGGCCTCATGCATGTGAAGCTCTATGAGGACATCGCCAGGAACGGCCACATCGCCACCACCTATGCCTATCCGGTGAAGGTCGAGGGCCGTTATGTGATGGATCCGTCGCCGACGCCGAAGTTTGACAATCCCAAGATGCACATGTCGCCGGCATTGCAGCTGTTCGGCGCTGGGCGTGAGAAGCGCATCTATGCGGTGCCGCCGCACACCGAGGTGGTCAGCCTCGACTTCGAGGATCATCCTTTCGAAGTGCAGCGTTTCGACAAGCCCTGCGCGTTGTGCGGCGCCGAGCAGGTCTATCTCGACGAAGTCGTGCTCGATGATCGCGGCGGGCGCATGTTCGTCTGCTCCGACACGCACCATTGCGAAAGCCGCCAGGCCGCGGGCCATCGTGGCGAGATGTCTGGGGAGGCCCTGTCATGACTGTTTCGGTGAGGATCGACCACTCTGAGGTCGAAACGGACAATCTGCCGCTGATGTCGGTCAGGTCGGTGAGCAAGCATTACGGCCAGCGCATCGGCTGCGCCGATGTCGATTTCGACATCTGGCCGGGTGAAGTGTTGGCGATCGTCGGTGAGTCCGGTTCGGGCAAGACGACACTGCTCAACTGCATCTCCACGCGCCTCGCGCCGACCACCGGAACGGTGTCCTACCGGATGCGCGATGGTGAGATGCGCGACTTGTACGGGTTGGGCGAAGCCGAACGCCGCCTGCTGCTGCGCACCGACTGGGGCTTCGTCCATCAGAACCCGGCCGATGGCCTGCGCATGACGGTTTCGGCCGGCGCCAATGTCGGCGAGCGGCTGATGGCGGTCGGCGATCGCCACTACGGCAACATCCGCGCCACCGCCACCGACTGGCTCGGCCGTGTCGAAATCGACGCCGACCGCATCGACGACCAGCCGCGCGACTTCTCCGGCGGTATGCGCCAGCGCCTGCAGATCGCGCGCAATCTGGTCACCGCGCCGCGTCTCGTCTTCATGGACGAGCCGACCGGTGGCCTCGACGTCTCGGTGCAGGCGCGCCTGCTCGACCTGCTGCGCGGCCTGGTTCACGATCTCGGTCTCGCCGTCATCATCGTCACGCACGATCTCGCCGTTGCGCGCCTGCTGTCTCACCGCATGATGGTGATGAAGGACGGCCGCGTGATCGAACACGGGCTGACCGACCGTCTGCTCGACGATCCGCAGGCGCCCTACACGCAACTGCTCGTTTCTTCGATCCTGCAAGTCTGAGGCGTGATCATGGCTACTCCTTTGCTTAACGTTTCCGGTCTTGCCAAGACCTTCACCATGCATCTGCGCGGCGGCATCGAGCTGCCGGTGATCGCGGATGCCACCTTTGTGCTCGAAGGCGGAAAATGCGCCGTGCTCGGCGGACCGTCTGGCGCCGGCAAGAGCTCGATCCTCAAGATGCTCTACGGCAACTACGCCGTGAATGAAGGCAGCATCGAAATCCTGCATCGCGGCCATAGGGTCGACCTGGCAACGGCCGCCCCACGCACCATGCTGGAGATACGTCGTGAGACGATTGGCTATGTCAGCCAGTTCCTGCGGGTCGTGCCGCGCGTCAGCGCGCTCGACATCGTTGCCGAGCCGCTGGTCGAGCGCGGTACGGATCGCAGCAAGGCGGCCGACAAGGCTCGCGAACTGTTGAGCCGTCTCAACCTGCCCGAACGCTTGTGGGCCCTGCCGCCCGCTACCTTCTCCGGCGGCGAACAGCAGCGCGTCAATATCGCACGCGGTTTCATCACGGGCCATCCGGTGCTGCTGCTCGACGAGCCGACAGCTTCGCTTGACGCTACCAACCGTGCCGTCGTCGTCGATATGATCGAGGAGAAAAAGCGGGCAGGGGTGGCCTTGCTCGGTATCTTCCACGATGCCGACGTGCGCAACGCCGTTGCCGACATCGTCATCGACGTCACCGGCTTTGCGCCGGACCGAAAGGCAGCGTGATCATGCCACGTCTTTCCGAAACCCCGTTTGTCGACCCAACCGCCCACCTCGAGAACTGCACGCTCGGCCGTTACACCGAAGTGACCGAGGGCTGCCGCCTCACCGAGACCGAATTAGGCGACTATTCCTACATCATGCCGAACGGTCAGACCTGGTGCGTGACCATCGGCAAGTTCGCCAACATCGCCGCCTCCGTGCGCATCAACGCCACAAACCATCCAATGTCGCGCGCCACGCTGCATCATTTCACCTATCGCGCCGGCGACTATTTCGAGGACGCCGCGCATGAGGATGATTTCTTCGCCGCGCGCCGTGCCAATCGCGTTGTGGTCGGCCACGACACCTGGATCGGTCATGGCGTCACCATCCTGCCCGGTGTGACCATTGGCGACGGTGCGGTCGTTGGCTCTGGCGCTGTCGTTACCAGGGATGTCGAACCCTACACGATCGTCGCTGGTGTGCCGGCTAAGTTCATGCGCCGCCGCTTCGAACCGGCGATCGCAGAACGCATGCAGGTGCTGGCCTGGTGGGATTGGGATCACGCCGTGCTGCGTGCAGCACTCGACGATTTCCGCAATCTGAGCGCCGAGGCCTTCCTCGAACGCTACGAAGGTCGATCAGGCACCACGATATCGGTGAATGGTCACACAGCTGACATGAACGGTACATCCGACCGTCATCGAGAAGCAGTAACCGGGTAACCAATTCCGGCTGGGCGACGCGGCCTTGCCGGTCGCGGTCGCGTACCCGGACAAGCAATCTACTCGCGTCCATCGACGACCACTCAATTGGTGCAGGGGCCCGAGGCCCGAACCAGGAGCGATTTCATGAACGCCATTTCCATACGCAACCTGTCGAAGAATTTTGGCAAGAAGCGCGCACTCGATAATGTCAGCCTCGACATCGGCAAGGGCGAGATGGTTGCGCTGATCGGCGCCTCCGGCTCCGGCAAGAGTACGCTGCTGCGCCACATCTGCGGGCTGGAGACCGGCCAGACGGGCGCCAGCACGATCGAGATCTTCGGTGCCAGCCTGCAGAACAATGGCCGGCTGTCGGGCGGTGCCCGCGGTCTGCGCCGCAACATCGGCGTGATCTTCCAGCAGTTCAACCTGGTCAACCGGCTGTCGGTTCTGTCCAACGTGCTGATCGGCAATCTCGGTCGCATCCCGGTGTGGCGCGGAACACTCGGGCTGTTCAGCGCCGAGGAAAAGCGGCTCGCCCGCGAGGCGCTTGCCAAGGTCGGCATTCCGGAAGTGGCCTGGCAGCGCGCGTCGACGCTATCGGGTGGCCAGCAGCAGCGCGCGGCGATCGCGCGCACGCTGGTGCAGCGCTCCAACATCCTGCTCGCAGACGAGCCGATCGCCTCGCTCGACCCGTCGTCGGCACGCCGCGTCATGGAAGTGCTGGCCGGTGTCAACCGCGAGGACGGCATCACCTGCGTGGTGTCGCTGCACCAGGTTGAATATGCCCGTCGTTATTGCCCGCGCACCATCGCGCTGAAGGACGGCCGCGTCGTGTTCGACGGCCCGTCATCCAGGCTTACCCATCGAACCCTGATCGAACTCTACGGCTCGAATTCCGAAGAGTTGATCCTGCCCGAGGCTGTTCCGGATTTCGTCCCCGAATATCCGGAACCTGCGACCACCAAGAACCCGGACATGGCGCCGGCTTTCGCCTGAACAGAAACCAACAGGAGACGTTGACATGAACGCTATGCTCAAGGCCATCGCCGCCACGGCGATCGCCTTCACCCTCACCGGTGCCGCCTATGCCGAAGAGATCAATTTCGGCATCATCTCGACCGAATCCCAGCAGAACCTCAAGCCGAAGTGGGAACCCTTCCTCGCCGACATGAAGAAGGAAACCGGCCTCGACGTGAAGCCGTTCTTCGCTTCGGACTATGCCGGCGTCATCGAGGGCATGCGTTTCGGCAAGGTGCAGATGGCCTGGTACGGCAACAAGTCGGCCATGGAAGCGGTCGATCGCGCTGACGGCGAGATCTTCGCCCAGACCGTCTCCGTCGACGGCAACCCAGGCTACTGGTCGCTGATCCTCGCTCCGAAAGACAGCAAGCTGAACACGGTCGAAGACCTGTTGAAGTGCGACAAGACCCTGAATTTCGGCCTCGGTGATCCGAACTCGACCTCGGGCTATCTGGTCCCGACCACCTTCGTCTTCGCGGCCAACAAGGTCGACCCGAAGAACTGCTTCAAGGCGGTCACCAACGCCAACCACGAAACCAACGCCATGGCCGTTGCCAATGGCCAGCTCGACGCGGCCGCCAACAATACCGAGAACATGGCCCTGATCGAGAAGAACCAGCCGGCAGCCTTCGCCAAGATCAAGGTGATCTGGAAATCGCCGCTGATCCCTTCCGACCCGATCGTCTGGCGCAAGGAATTGCCGCAGGCAACCAAGGACAAGTTGAAGAACTTCATCCTGACCTACGGCACCGACAAGTCGAAGGGTGACGTCGCCAAGGAAAAGGAAATCCTGGCCGGCCTGCAGTGGGCGCCGTTCCGCCCCTCCGACAACGATCAGCTGCTGCCGATCCGCGTCATGGAGCTGGCCAAGGCCAAGGCCAAGGTCGAAGCCGACGCCAACCTCTCGGAAGCCGACAAGAAGGCCAAGATCGAGAAGATCGAAGCCGAGAAGGCCGGCTACGAAGCCAAGATCAAGGCCAAGGGCCAGAGCTGATCGGCCTGCTACTCGGGTGCGTCCTTCGAGGCTCCCCCGCGGCAGGATTGACCTTTCGGTCGACCTTGTCGCGGGCTCGCGCCTCAGGATGAGGACCGCCAGCATAAACGATCCTCATCCTGAGGCGTTCGCATCTCAGGATGAGAACTACCGGCATAAACGATCCTCATCCTGAGGTACTCGCATTTCAGGATGAGAACCACCGACGCAAACGGTCCTCATCCTGAGGTGCTCGCGAAGCGAGCCTCGAAGGACGCACGGATAGAAGAGAACGACGATGACCCAAACGACACATGTCGGTGAAACCGCCAAATCACCCCCCGAGATCGGGCGCGACTGGACCCGTGATGCCTGGACCACCGTCACCTGGATCGGCCTGATCCTGCTCCTGATCTGGAGCTGGGCACCGGCCGAGATGTTCCGCTGGACCTACCTCTTCACCGATGCCGACAACATGGCGCAATATGCCGCCGGCTTCTCGCATCCGAACTTCGGGGAATGGCGCTACTACCTGCAGGAGATGCTGGTCACCATCCAGATCGCGCTGTGGGGCACCTTCCTGGCGGCGATCCTGGCGGTTCCGTTCGGCATCCTCTCCGCGTCCAACATGGCGCCTTGGTACATCGTCCAGCCGGTGCGCCGGCTGATGGACCTGTTCCGCTCCATCCATGAGCTTGTCTATGCGGTGCTGTTCGTCGTCGCGGTCGGCCTCGGGCCGTTTGCCGGCGTCATGGCGCTGTTCATCCACACCACCGGCATCCTGGCCAAGCTGTTCTCCGAGGCCGTCGAGGCAATTGATCCGCGCCCCGTCGAGGCGATCCGGGCCACCGGCGCGACACGCCTGCAGGAGGTTATCTTCGGTGTGGTGCCACAGGTGCTGCCGTTGTGGCTGTCCTATGCACTCTACCGTTTCGAATCCAATGTGCGCGCCGCCACCGTGCTTGGCGTCATCGGTGCAGGCGGCATCGGCCAGGTACTGTTCGAGAGCATCCGCGGCTTCTATTACCCTGAAGCCGCCGCAATGCTCATCATCATGCTGGTCACGGTGTCGTTGATCGACGTCATTTCGCAGCAACTGCGGAAGTTGTTCCTGTGATGCGCTACGCGGTCTATTTCACGCCTTCCGAGGACGATCCGCTGACCAGGGCGGCGTCCAACTGGCTTGGTCGCGATGCCTTCTCGGGCGAACTGCTTGCAGCGCCATCATTCGATGGTTTGCCAGCTGAGGAAATCTCCAGGCTGACGGGTGAGCCGCGCCGCTACGGCTTCCACGCCACCATCGTCGCGCCGTTCCGGCCTGCAGACGGCATCGGCCTGGTCGAGATCGAGGAGAGTTTCGACCGGTTCTGCGCCAAGACCACGCGGTTCTTCATCGAAGGCCTGCGCATCGGGCAGCTTGGCTCTTTCCTGGCGCTGCTGCCGACCGAGACGGAATACCAGCTTTCCGCCTTTGCTGCCGACGCCGTCCTGCATTTCGCACCGGTGCGTGCTGCACTCACTGAAGCTGAAATCGAGCGTCGCGATCCGTCGAAGCTCAACACGCGCCAGTCCGCCTATCTCAGGCGTCATGGCTATCCCTTCGTGATGGACGAATTCCGTTTTCACATGACGCTGAGCGAGCGTTTGCCGGAGGAGACGCTGACGCGGGTGCAGCCGGCGCTGGAACGCCGCTTCGAGGCCTTCACAGGGCGTCCGTTCGCCATCGACGGTCTTGCCCTGTTCGTCGAGCGCGAACCCGGCGCGCCCTTCACCGTGCATTCCTATCGGCCGTTGCGGCCAGTTGAAGCCAGAAAGTCTGCCTGAGATGTCCCAAGAGATCGTCCTGAAAAATGCCCGCGTCGTCCTCGAGGACGAGATCGTCAACGGATCGATACTGTTCCGTGACGGCAAGATCGCCGCGATCGACAGCGGTGCGGCGGCAACCGGCGAGGACTGCGAGGGAGACTATGTGATCCCGGGGCTCGTCGAACTGCATACCGATCATCTCGAGGCGCACTATTCGCCGCGTCCCGGCGTGCGCTGGGACTCCATCGCCGCCCTGCAGGCGCATGACGCGCAGGTTGTCGCTTCGGGCATCACCACTGTCTTCGACTGCCTGCGTCTCGGTTCCGACGAGGACGGCGGTTTCCAGAAAGGCGAGATGCGGTCCATCGCCGATGCCATCGAGGTCGCTGTCGCCGAGGATCGGCTGCGTGCCAGCCATCTGATCCATCTGCGCTGCGAGGTTTCGTCTGCCGACGTGATCGACCAGTATCAAGACTTCAAGACTGACGGTTTCGTGCGGCTGGCCTCTTTGATGGACCACGCGCCGGGCCAGCGCCAGTTCCAGACGCTGGACCAGTACGCGCTCTACTACAAGACCAAGCGCGGGCTGGATGACGCGACTTTCGAGCGTTTCATGGCCAGGCGTGTCGCCGCCTCGCAGAAATATTCCGCGACGCACCGCAAGACCATCGTCGAGGCCTGCAGTGCGCGCGGCATCGCGCTCGCCAGCCATGACGACGCCACGGTCGCGCATGTCGAGGAATCGATTGCCTTCGGTGTGAAGCTGGCCGAGTTCCCGACCAGCATGGAAGCGGCCAGGGCTTCACATGACGCCGGCATCTCGGTGATGATGGGCGCTCCCAACATCGTGCGCGGCAAGTCGCATTCCGGCAATATCGCGGCCAGCGAACTTGCCGAGGCCGGCGTGCTGGACGTGCTCTCGTCCGATTATGTGCCGTTCAGCCTGATGCAGGCGCCGTTCATCCTGGCCGATGGACCGCAAGGCAGGCCACTCAACGAGACGATCAAGCTGGTTACCGCCGCGCCGGCGCGCACAGTGGGCTTGACCGACCGCGGCCGCATCGCAGTTGGCCTGCGCGGCGATGTCGTGCGCGTGCGCCATACCAAGGGTGTCCCGGTTGTGCGCTCCGTCTGGCGCGAGGGCCGTCGCGTTGCCTGACACCAGGTTGCAGGGGGCGCTCGTCGTCGTGGTCGGTCCGAGCGGCGCCGGCAAGGATAGCGTGATCGGCTATGCCCGTGAGCGGCTGGCCGAGCGCAGCGACATCTTGTTCGTGCGCCGCATCGTCACGCGTGAGGCAACAGCCGATGCCGAGGATCACGACAGCCTGAGCGGCGCTGCCTTCGACGAGGCAAAGGCAGACGGCCGCTTTGCCGTGAGCTGGCAGGCGAACGGGCTGAGCTATGCCTTGCCGCGCGCCGTGCTCGACCATGTCGGTCTTGGGGGAACCGCCATCGCCAACGGCTCGCGCGGGGCGATCGACGACATTCGTGCTGCCTTTGCCAATGTCATCGTCATTGGTCTGACCGCGAGGCCGGAAGTCATTGCGGCGAGGCTTTCGGCACGCGGGCGGGAAACGGCCGAAGAGATCAGCCACCGCGTCGAGCGGGGTTTGAAGCTTGGCGCCTATGGCCAGGACATCACCATCGACAACAGTGCCGAACTCCGGACTGCCGGTGAGGCGCTGATATCGATCATCACCGGCCGGTTGTCACTGGCTTCGTGAGGCGTGCGTTAGGCGTCAAGGCAGCCGCGTAAATCCATCGGCGCTCCAGCGCTCGCTACCCACCCCGTGGTGGCTGAAGAAAAACCCGTGCGGATCGTAGCGATCCTTCACGGCGAGCAGCCGTGGATAGTTCGCTCCCCAGAACGCGTCCTGCCAGCGTTCTTCGAAGAAGTTGCTCTCGGCGACATAGCTACCCGGGTTGGGTGCGACGCGCCTGACTTCACGCATCGCCTCGGCGACGGCATTGGCATCCGCGCGCGCCTTGGCGGCGTCCGGCACGTGGCCGGCAATGCCGGGATAGCCGGGCGGACCACCGGCAGCACAGATCAACAGTGCGAAAGAATGCAGCACGGCCGGATTGGTGGCGGTGTCGCGCGCCTGTTCCAGCGTGGCAGGCGAAGCACCGGCAAGACCCTTGTTGGTGTGCAGCGCCACACTCCTGTGGCGGCTCGCGGCAAACAGCATCCCGGCCAGCGCCTCGCGCTGGTCGCTCGTCAGGAGCGAGGCCGGCAACCAGGCAGACTGATAGCCATGCAGGACCTGACCCGCTTCCCTCAGGTTGCCTGCCCAGAATATGTTGTCGGCCGAGGCGCCGGGACGATCGTCGGACAGCACGACGCCCGGAACCTTCTCCAGGAAACGCGGATCCCAGAAATGCCGTGCCGGTGCGGCCATGAAGATAGGCTCGGCTTCCAGTCGGAAATCCTGGTTGGCATCTTCCAGCCAGTCGAGAAACGGCTGCCAGATTGCTTCGGCCCGTTTCTGGTCGATGCCCTGGAACAGCATGTTGATCACCAGCACATTTCCGGGGCGGAAGCTGATCTGCTCGCCCCAATTCGGGTTGAACAGGGCGTCCGCATAGAGGTCCATGACACGAGCGACCAGCCGCTTGTAGCTCTCATCGGAGCCGGCCCGGATCGTCATCGCGACGACGCCGAAGAACTCCGGCAAGGCATGGGTGCGCAGGGTCAATCGGGTGACGACACCGAAGCTGCCGCCACCACCGCCCTTGAGCGCCCAGTAGAGATCGGGATTGGCGCAGGCGTTGGCGATCCGGACTTCGCCATCGGCGGTGACCACTTCGGCTTCGAGAAGGCTCGCTGCTGCCAGGCCGTAAGCTTTGGAGAAGCTGCCGAAACCGCCGCCCTGGATCAGGCCGGCAACGCCGACCGTCAGGCAGCCGCCGCCTTGCACATAGTGGCCGGCCTTGGTGGTGACCTCGTTATAGGCTTTGCCCCACAGCACTCCGGCGCCGATCGAGACGGCGGGCACGGCGTCCCCGGTGCAGCCCGCTGGCAGGAAATTGTC
Organism: Mesorhizobium loti; assembly: GCF_002858745.1. Classification (GTDB taxonomy): domain Bacteria; phylum Pseudomonadota; class Alphaproteobacteria; order Rhizobiales; family Rhizobiaceae; genus Mesorhizobium; species Mesorhizobium loti_F. The sequence continues at coordinate 59,361 of NZ_PJRO01000009.1, forward strand.
GTGGACGGTGACGGCATCCATCTGGCGGGTCCAGACCAGCAGCGAGTCCGCCGCGTTGGACGTGCCCTGGTAGCTGTGGCCGCCGCCCTTGATCACCAGCCGCAGATTGTTGTCGCGGGCGAAGGTGACGGCCGCCACGACATCTGCGGTCGAGCGCGCGGCGACCGCATAGACGCTGGGTTGGGATGTCCAGGCATCGACCCAGCCAAGCGTCTGGGTGAGAGCCGGCTCGTCGCCGAGGAAGAAGGGGTTGTGAAGGCTTTTCCAGAGTTGTGTACAATCGCCGCCAGCACAGGCCTCGAACGGTGACTGCAATTTGAGCAACTGTCCGCCGACGGCCTTGTCGAGCTTGTGCCAGGCTTCCTGAGATGGCCATTCGGCATCGCCAGGGTGTGCCCGGCTTGCCGGCTGCGCGGCCCCTGCCGAAGCCCTATGCCACCCGCCGACAGCGATGGGAGCGGTCGCCGCCATCATCTGCAGGAAATGTCGCCTGTTCATATCCTTTGGCCTCCGCGCCGGGTTATGGGTCGATGGCTACAGCAGTCGGCTTGTCGGGGGAACGATGTGGGGATGAAACCAGGCCGGCCGGGACGAGCGGCGGAGGCAAAAAGAAATCAAGGGACGAGCGGCGGCGCTCCCGGGACCAGCGCGGAACATCCTTCTTCTCCTGTTCGCCCGGCTCGGGCATGATCGCGGCATGATGGAGCTGCCCGCAGACCGGATCGATCTCGATCGCCGCATCCTGTTGCGGGTGTTGTTGCTGGCGGCAGTATTTCTGGCGGTCATAGCCTTCGTGAACGCAACGACGCTGAATACCGACGCCATGCGCGCCGGACGCGTGCTCGACACCCGCATTCCATGGATCCGGGAATATTCGAGTGTCATGGTGATCGTGGCGCTGGTGCCGCTGGTGGCATTGTGGGAGCGGCGCTTTCCCATCGCCATGCAGGGCTTGCCGCGTGCGCTTGTCGCCCATGCCGTCGGCAGCATCGTCTTTTCGGCCCTGCATGTCGCCGGCATGGTCCTGTTGCGTAAGATCGCTTTCGCAAGCCTTCTCGGCCAGGCCTACGACTTCTTCGACGAGCCGCTGACCGATCTTGCCTATGAATACCGCAAGGATGTCCTGACCTATTCAACCATCCTTCTGATGTTGACGCTGGTGCGCGGCATCGAATTCAACCGCCGCCGGTCGCGGCAAGACGGGAACGGGGAAGCCGTGCGCCTGATGCTGAAATCAGGTGGCCGCACCATCCTTCTCGACGCGCACGCGATGGAGTGGGCACGCGCTGCCGCCAACTATGTCGAGGTGCATGCCAGGGGCAGTACGCATCTCGTGCGCATCAGCCTCACCGCGCTGGAAGCGCAACTGAAAGGGGCTGGCGTCGATGCCGTGCGCGTGCACCGTTCCTGGATCGTCAACCGGGAGAAGATCGTCGAGATCGTGCCTCTGGGCGACGGCGATGTCCGTATCCGGACCAGCGAGGGCTCACAGATCAGAGGATCGCGACGCTACCGGCATCTGCTCGATACCGGAGAGCGATGAGCAGAAAAACTGGACGCCCGCGTGACTTGATCCGCAGGCAGGGTTTTGGCGCTTCCTCGATTGCCGTCAGGCCGAGAGCCTCGTGGTTTCCTCCGCCAGGCCGCCATGCTCGACGATGAAGTCCACAACCTCCTGCAGGCCCCTGCCGCGATGCAGGTCGGTGAAAACGAATGGACGCTTGCTGCGCATCCTGGTGGTATCGGCCTCCATCACATCGAGGTTGACATGGACGTAGGGCGCCAGATCGCTCTTGTTGATCACCAGGAAGTCGGAGCGGGTGATGCCCGGACCGCCCTTGCGCGGGATTTCCTCACCCTGGCAGACCGAGATGACGTAAAGCGTCAGGTCGGCAAGGTCGGGCGAGAAGGTGGCGGCGAGATTGTCGCCGCCCGATTCGATGAAGACGATATCGAGATCGGGAAAACGCCGGTTCATCTCGGCGATCGCCTGCAGATTGATCGACGCGTCCTCGCGGATTGCCGTGTGCGGGCAGCCGCCGGTTTCCACACCCATGATGCGCTCTTCCGGCAGTGCCTGGAGTCGCGCCAGGATCAGGGCATCCTCGCGTGTGTAGATGTCGTTGGTCACGACTGCGATCGAATAGCGGTCGCGCAGTGCCTTGCAGAGCTTCTCGGTCAGCGTCGTCTTGCCGGACCCAACAGGTCCGCCGATGCCGACGCGCAAGGGGCCGTTTTTCTGTGTCATGAGCGAAAAAGCCTTGAGTGCAGGGTTTCGTGTTTCATGGCCATGACCTCGCCGAGGAAGGTCGCCGATCCGAGTTCGTCGAGCGTCGAACGCGTAGCGCGCCGTGCGGTTTCGAGAACCACTGGCTCCAGCCTGGCCATCAGCGCTGTCACGCCGCTCTGGCCGGTTACGGAGAGACGGATCGAGGCCTGCAGCTGGTTGAGTGTGAAGGCCTGCAGGAACGCGGTGAGCGTGCTGGTCAGCGCGATGTCGTGGGCGCCGGCGACGGCACCGACGGCGACCGGGTAGGCGCAGGGACGCGGCAGGTGCTGCAGGACTGCGGAAGGCCAGCTTTGCGCCGCGTCCAGGAAGGCCGAACCTTGCGAGAGGCTTTCCAGATGGCGTTCGCGGCCTCCGGCCAAGGCTTCCGCCAGGGTCGCGATGCCAGTGAGATCGCGGTCCTCGCGCGCCAGTCGCCAGCTTTCGGCGAGCAGCAAGGCATCGTTCCAGGCTGATCCGCATTCGACGAGATCGCTCAGCCAGGCTTCCAGACTGTCGGTGTCGCCGACCAGTCCGTGATGCACCGCCTGTTCGAGGCCGTGGCTGTAGCTGTAGGAACCGACCGGGAAGACCGGCGAGAGCCAGGTCAGCAGCCGCAGCAAGGCGTGCCCGGGATCAGTCGTGGTGGTGGTCATGGCTCCCACCGTGATGATGATCATGATCATCATCGTGTTGGTGGTGATGATGCCCACCGGAATAGGCCCCGCGCAATGGGCTGAAGATGGCGTCGATTTCGCGCACACTTGCCCCCAGCCCTTCGAGCATCGCCTTGATGACGTGGTCGCGCAGGATCAGGATGCGATCGCCTTCGATCTGCGCGGCGAGGTGCCGGTTGCCGATATGCCAGGCGAGTTGCGCTATATGCAGCGCGTTGCGTCCGCGGATCTCCAGCAGAGGCTCGCGCGCCGCCCGGATTTCGATCTCGCGGCCGTCTTCCGTCAGCAGCCTGTCGCCATGTTCCAGCACCACCGGTTCGATGAAATCGGCGAGCAGCTTTCCGCCGCTAGCCAGCAGGATCAGTTTGCGGCGCAGGTGCCGTTCGTCGCGTTCCAGCACGGCATGGTCGGCAGGCGGCCGGTGGCTGTGCGTCTTGTCGGCGCGGATGATCTCGATGGCCCGCATGATGGGCTTCCCTTCGGTTCTCAGAACAGGAAATAGCGCTGTGACAGCGCCACGGTTTGCGCCGGCGGGCACGTCAGCAGCCTGCCGTCGGCCCGCACCTCATAGGTCTCGGGATCGACTTCCATGGTCGGCATCGCGTCGTTGAGCACCATCGAGCGCTTGCCGATGCCGCCGCGCGTGTTGGCGACCGCCACCATCTGTTTGTCGACACCGATCTTCTCGCGCAGGCCGGACTCCAGTGCAGCCTGCGATACGAAAGTCACCGAGCTTGCGCTGCGCGCCTTGCCGAAGGCAGCGAACATCGGCCTGAAATGTACCGGTTGCGGCGTCGGGATCGAGCCGTTCGGGTCTCCCATCGGCACCGTCGCGATCATCCCGCCGAGCAGGACCATGTCGGGCTTCACCCCGAAGAAGGCCGGGTTCCACAGCACGAGGTCCGCGCGCTTGCCGATTTCGACGGAGCCGATTTCATGCGCCATGCCGTGGGCGATGGCTGGATTGATCGTGTATTTGGCGACATAGCGGCGGACACGGAAATTGTCGTTGCCGGCATCATCTTCGGCCAGCGATCCACGCTGGCGCTTCATCTTGTCGGCGGTCTGCCAGCAGCGGATCACCATCTCGCCGACGCGCCCCATCGCCTGGCTGTCGGAGGAAATGATCGAGAACGCGCCCATGTCGTGCAGGATATCCTCGGCCGCGATGGTCTCCTTGCGGATGCGGCTTTCCGCGAAGGCTATGTCTTCGGGGATCGACGGCGACAGGTGATGGCAGACCATCAGCATGTCGAGATGTTCGGCCACGGTGTTGATCGTGTAGGGCCGGGTCGGATTCGTCGAAGCCGGCAGCACGTTGGGATACTGGCAGACGCGGATGATATCGGGCGCGTGGCCGCCGCCGGCACCTTCCGTGTGGAAGGAATGGATCGTCCGGCCCTTGAAGGCTGCCAGCGTGTCCTCGACGAAGCCGCTCTCGTTCAGCGTATCGGTGTGGATGGCCACCTGCACGTCGAAGCGATCGGCAACAGCCAGGCAATTGTCGATGGCCGCAGGCGTGGTGCCCCAGTCCTCATGCAGCTTCAGGCCGCAGGCGCCGCCGAGCACCATCTCCTCGAGAGCGCCCGGCAGCGAGGCGTTGCCCTTGCCGAAGAGGCCGATGTTCATCGGCATGCCGTCGAAGGCCTGGATCATGCGCGCGATGTGCCACGGGCCTGGCGTGCAGGTGGTGGCGAGCGTTCCATGCGCAGGCCCGGTGCCGCCGCCGACCATGCAGGTGACACCGGAGGTCAGGGCCTCTTCCACCTGCTGCGGCGAGATGAAATGGATGTGGCTGTCGATGCCGCCGGCGGTCAGGATGCGCCCTTCACCGGCGATGATTTCCGTGCCTGGTCCGATGACGATGGTAACGCCGGGCTGGGTATCGGGATTGCCGGCCTTGCCGATCGCGGCGATGCGTCCACCCCGAAGGCCGATATCGGCTTTGTAGACGCCTGTATGGTCGACGATCAGCGCGTTGGTGACCACCGTGTCCATGGCGCCTTCGGCGCGCGAGAGCTGGCTTTGCCCCATGCCGTCGCGGATCACCTTGCCGCCGCCGAATTTCACCTCCTCGCCATAGATCGTGAAGTCCCTCTCCACCTCGATGAAGAGCTCCGTGTCGGCCAACCGCACCTTGTCACCGGTTGTCGGCCCGTACATCTGCGCGTAGGTGGCGCGGCTTATCCTGGCAGGCATCGTACGTCTCCGTCGAAGGAATGCGCATGCCGGCGAACCGGCCGCAGGCTCACAGTTTTCCCATCACCATCTGGCGAAAGCCGTAGATCGTGCGTTCGCCGCCGAAGGGAACCAGAGAGACGTCGCGCTGCTGTCCCGGTTCGAACCGGACGGCCGTGCCGGCAGCAATGTCCAACCGCAGGCCGCGTGCCTTTTCACGATCGAAACGCAACGCCGCATTGACCTCGAAGAAGTGATAGTGGCTGCCGACCTGGATCGGCCTGTCGCCCGTATTGGCGATCTTGAGGGTGAGGGCCATGGCTGCCTGGTTCAGCTCGATGTCGCCGTCCGGCGTGATGATTTCTCCCGGGATCATCGTGGCCTCAACCGCTGATGGCCAGTGCAAGGCCGGCCAGCGCCGTTGCGCCACCGGCGACGCGCATTGCCACTAGCGCCTTGTCGCGTGCGCCCAGGCGTCCAAGGCTGATGCCGATCAGGATACCCGCGCCATGGAGCAGCGCAGTCGATAGCGTGAAACCCGCGGCGTAGGAGGCGAATGCCGCCGCACCGATCTCGGCGCCATGCGCATGGCCATGGAAGAAGGCAAAGAAGCCGGCAATGATCGCGCCTGCCATGGCCGGCACCGGTAGCGCCAAGGCAACCAGCAGCCCGAGCACCACCACGGACGTGAGGATCATTGACTCCACGAACGGCAAGTGCATGCCGGAGAACCCGGCGATGAAACCCAGCAACATCACGCCGACAAATACCCCGGGCACCGCAAATAGCGCTCGTCCGCCGAGCATTGCCGCCCACAGGCCCACCGCTACCATGGCGAGGATATGGTCCGGACCGGATAGTGGATGGCTGAAGCCGGCGGCGAAGGAGCCGTGTTCGGCGGGGTTGAGATGGGCGAAAGCCGGGCTGGCCGCCAGGCTGAGCGTCATCGTGGTGATCATGGTCGTCTTCTTCATGACTATCGCCTCTCCTCCGTCCTTGCCTCGTATGCCGTTCTCAACGGATCGGTTCATGCACGGTCACCAGCTTGGTGCCGTCGGGAAATGTCGCCTCGACCTGAACGTCATGGATCATCTCCGCCACGCCCTCCATGACCTGGGCGCGGGTGATGACATGCGCGCCTGCCTCCATGAGATCAGCGACGGAACGTCCGTCGCGCGCGCCTTCGACCAGGAAGTCGGAAATCAGCGCGATCGCCTCCGGGTGGTTGAGCTTCACGCCCCGTTCCAGCCGGCGACGCGCGAGCATCGCCGCCATGGCGATCAAGAGCTTGTCCTTTTCCCGAGGCGTCAGATGCATGGTTTCAACCGGCCCGTTTCGTTGTTCCGCATCTTTTCTAGATCGACCAAATTTTGGGCAGCGGCTGCCCATTCAATAAGCGCAGCAACGGTGCCAGTCGTTTGCGCAGGCTGTAGCTGTCCGGCGCATGGAGCCTCGCCAGCAATTTGCCGACGCCCCCCACTTGCCAGGTGCTGACGGCACCATCTTCGCCAATGATCGCGTGCGCCGCGTCTAGATGGCGCCCTGCTTCGGGGCTCACCAGCAACACCGTTGCAACGGCGCGCTGGCCGCCGGTTATGGCTGCGCGCGCCTGTTGCAAGCCGAGATCCGGGCCGAGCCTGAAGTCCTCGGCGTGGATCGGCCGTCCGTCGACGCGGACCCGCCAGCGGTCATGGAAACGTGTCTCCGTCACGGTCTCTCCCATCGCCTGCCGTCCGAACACCACAGCCTCCGCCAGCAGCACGGTAGCGCTGCGGTCCATGTCGACGTCCAGCCGGCGCGACAGTGCCGAACGGTCGAACAGGATCGTCTCTTGAGGAAGCCAAGCAAGATACGTGCCTTTTTCAGCGGTCAGCTGCGTTTCGACGACGGCCGCGCGCTCAGGCGACTTGTAGATGCGCTCGCAGGCCTGGGTGGTGATGACTGCCGATGTGCCTTCGCATGCCTGGACGGTCCAGTTCAGGCGATCACCGCCGGTCAGTCCGCCGGCGGTGTTGATGAGGATGGCTTCGAACGGGTCGCGCATCACGCGCGGCATGCGGATCTTCGCGCAACCATCCTGGAAGAGGCGTGCGATGCGCGAACGTCCATGCCGTTGTTCTATCTGGATGCTGCCGTGCCCCTGCGCGCGTTGCGGGGCAAGTTCCGCCAGGCTTTCGTTCTTCGTCAGCATGCGCGCGCCACCTGTCCGGCCGTGTCGCATGCCACTTTAAGAGAGTGCGAAAACTTGTCTACCGATCCTGCAGGATCATCTCCGATGCCTTCTCGGCGATCATGATGACCGGAGAATTGGTGTTGCCGGAGACGATCGTCGGCATGATCGACGCGTCGACGACGCGCAGGCTGCCGAGGCCGCGGACGCGCAGCCGCGCATCGACCACCGCCATGGCGTCCGAGCCCATCTTGCAGGTGCCGACGGGGTGGAAGATCGTCGTGGCGATGTCGCCCACCTTGCGCACCAGATCGTCCTGGCTGGTGATCTGTGGCCCGGGCAGCATCTCTTCCGGTTCGAAACGCGCGATTGCCTTGGCCCTCATCAGCCGGCGCGCGTGTTCGATCGAAGCGACCGCAACATGGCGGTCGCCCTCTGTCGACAGATAGTTCGGCCGGATCTTTGTCGCTGCCTTCGGATCGGCGCTTTCCATATGGACGCTGCCGCGGCTTTCGGGCCGCAGGTTGCAGACCGAGACAGTCACTGCCGGGAAACGATGCAGTGGCTCGCCCAGGCGGTCGGTGCTGAGCGGCTGTACGTGATATTCGAGGTCCGGCGTGGCGAGCCTGGCGTCGGAGCGGGCGAAGATGCCGAGCTGGCTCGGCGCCATCGACAGCGGTCCGCTGCGCCACAGCGCGTATTCCGCACCCATCGCCGCGCGACGCAAGAGGTTGTGGTAGCGCTGGTTCAGCGTATCGGCGTTCTTCACCTTGAACACGGTGCGGATCTGCAGATGGTCCTGCAGGTTTTCGCCGACGCCTTGCAAGGCATGCCGCGTCTCGATGCCCAGATCGGACAGCAGATCCGGCCTGCCGATGCCGGACAGCTCGAGGATCTTCGGCGAATTGATGGCGCCTGCGGCCAGGATCGTTTCCGCGGCCTTGGCGAATTGCAATTTGCCCTCACGGCGAAAGACCACGCCGGTGACGCGGCGCCCGTCGAAGGTGAGCCGTTCGGTTTCGGCGCCGGTCAGAACGCGCAGGTTGGGGCGGTCGGCGATGCCGCGCAGGAACGCCTTGGAGGTGTTCCAGCGCACGCCTTTCTTCTGGTTGACCTCGAAATAGCCGGAGCCTTCATTGGTGCCGCTGTTGAAGTCTTCGGTGCGCGGGACGCCGAGCTCCTCGGCTGCGTCGCGGAAGGCATCGAGGATCGGCCAGGACAGGCGCTGCTTCTCAACCCGCCATTCGCCGCCTGCGCCGTGCATGGCGCTGTTGCCGCCGTGGTAATCTTCCGACTTGCGGAAATAGGGCAAGACGTCGTCCCAGCCCCAGCCACCATTGCCGGCCTGGCGCCAGCCGTCATAGTCGGCCGCTTGGCCGCGCATGTAGATCATGCCGTTGATGGACGAGCAGCCACCCAGCACCTTGCCGCGCGGATAGTTCAGGCTGCGTCCATTGAGGCCGGAATCCGGCTCGGTCTTCATCAGCCAGTCGGTGCGCGGATTGCCCATGCAGTAGAGATAGCCGATCGGGATATCGACCCAGTGGTAGCGGTCGCTGCCGCCGGCTTCGAGCAAAAGCACCCTGTTGCGCGGGTCGGCCGAGAGGCGGTTCGCCAGCACGCAGCCGGCAGAGCCTGCGCCGACAATCACGAAGTCGAATTCACCGAAGGAAGCGGGTTCGGTCACGGCTGCGCCTGCATCTTGGCGATGCGTTCCCACATCGGGTTCATCGCCTGGTTGATCTCGCCATAGAGTTGGTAGCGCGCGGCATAGGCAGGGGCAATCGCGCCATTGGGCGTATAATGCCGCGCAGCCGAGGTCATCGCCGTGGCACCTGCCGCGAAGTCGCTGAAGACGCCGATGCCGGTGCCGGCGGCGATCGCAGCACCCAGCGCACCGGTTTCGCGGCTCCTCGCCACGGTCACGGGCACGCCCAGCACATCGGCGAAGATCTGCGCCCAGACGCCACTGCGCGAACCGCCGCCGGACAGCACCGCCTCGTCGAAATGCGCGCCGGCCCGGTAGAGTGTCTCGACATGGCGCTTGTGCTCGAAGGCAACGCCCTCGAACAGCGCCCTCAGCATATGCGCGCGACTGTGCCAGCCGGCAATGCCGTAGAAGCCGGCGCGTGCGCGCCCGTTCTGCTGCGAGCCGTAGAGGAACGGGTGGTAGATCGGTACGTCGCCCGCCGGGTCGACGGAGGCGACAAGTTCGCTGGCGTGTTCGAACGGCGATTGTCCCTCGCTGGCTTCGTGTTCGAGGAATTCGCGTGCGATCCATTCGAGGTTGGCGGCCGAAGTGGCGCTGGATTCGATGGCCAGGTAGCGCTGCGGATCGAAGGTCGACAGCATGAAGATCGACGGGTCGCGGATCGGCTCGTCGGTGATGACCTGGTTGATGCTCCAGGTGCCGGCAATGATCGAGGCGGCGCCCGTGCGGGTCACGCCCGAGCCGATGGCGCTCGCCACCACATCGAACAGGCCGGCGATCACCGGCGTTCCGACCTTCAGTCCGGTCAGCGCCGCGACCTGTGCCGTGACGTGGCCAGCGATTTCAGCGGATTCCAGTGCCGGTGGCAGCAGGTCCATGCAGTCGTCGAGGCCGTAGGCGGCGAGCAGGCCCTGCTCATAGCGGCGCACCGGCATGCTGAGCAGGCCGCAGCCGGACATGTCGGTGGTGTCGCTCGAACGCGCACCGGTCAGCCGGTTGACGACGAAGTCCTTGCACAGGAACACGGTGCCGATGCGCTGGAACAGCTCCGGGGCGAAACGCTTGATCCAGGCAAGCAGCGTCGGCGTCTGCGCCGCCCATGGTCGCTGCAGACAATAGGGGTAGGTACGGTCACCGACATTGCTTTGCGCCCATTCGGCGACGATGCTGACGCCGCGCGTGTCGAGCGACTGGATGCCGATCAGCGGCGCGCCGTCGCGGTCCAGCGCATAAAGGCCGTTGCCGTGCCCTGCGCAGCCGATCGCGACGATGTCGCCGGCGTCGATGCCGGCCTGCTCGATGCAGCGGCGGATGACAGTGACCGCATTGGCCCAGAGTTCATTGAGATCGCGTTCGACATGGCCGGGTTTTGGCATCGACGAACGGCCGTCGAGCGCTGCCACCGCCAGCTCCCGGCCATCCGTGTCGAAGATGATGGCCTTGATGACGGTGTTGCCGGCATCAAGACCCAGAATGTAGCTACCCATCGGCTCCTCCCGAGGTATTGCCTTCTCTCCTTTCGGGAGAAGGGGTGGCATCACGCCTGGTTGTACAGGTCGAAGGCCGCCGCGCCATCCGCGTTGTCATGGATGATCGCCATGAGGCCGCGCACCACGGCACTTGGATTGGCGTGCTGGTAGATGTTGCGGCCGTAGACCATTCCGAGCGCGCCCTGGGCCATCAGTGCCGCCGACTTGTCGAACACCGCACGCAGGTCTTCCTTGCCACCACCGCGCACCAGCACCGGACAGCGTGCCGTCTCGACGACGCGGTGGAAATCTTCCGCCCTGGTGGTCGGATCGGCCTTGATGATGTCGGCGCCCATCTCGCGGGCCAGGCGGGTCAGCGTCACGATCTTCTCGGCATCGCCGTCCACCATGTAGCCGCCTTGGTCCACCGGCAGCATGGCCAGAGGTTCGATCATCAGCGGCATCCCGTACTTCTCGCAGTCGGCGCGCACGCGGGAGATGTTCTGCACGCATTGCTTGAACAGGTCCGGCTCGTCGGGCAGCATGAACAGGTTCACCACCACGCAGGCGGCATCCATCTCGAGGGCGCCGATCAGCGGTTCGGCCTCGTTCTGCAGCAAGGCCCACATCGCGCGGTGGCGGATCCGGTTGTAGGGGTTGCCCATGTCGATGCGCATGACCAGCGCCGGCTTGTCCTTGCCTGCAACATCCTGCAGCAGGTCGGCCTGACCGTAGTTCATCTGGATGGCGTCCGGCCCGGCCTTCACCAGCTTTTCCACCACGCCCCCCATGTCTTCCAGCCCGACCAGGAAGCTCGGCTCGTTGCAGACGCCATGGTCGATGGCGACGTCGAGGCAACGGCCGTTGCCGAACAGCCGGTTCATGCGGACTTTTTTGTTCACGCGCATATCGCGCTCCTTTTGTTGTCTGTCTGGGAGGGGTCGGAGAGATCGACGCCATGCTGGTGTTTGAGCAGCGCGAGGAACGCCGCACGCTCCTGCGAGACTTGCCTGGCATCCCATTTCTTTTGGGGGGCGAGGATATCGAGCACGGCATCGACAAGTTCGTTCGTCAGGCCGCCGGTGATGGCGATGGTGGTGCGGCGCAGAAAGATGTCGGCCAGCGTCTCGACCTGCTCGCGCTCCACGATCAGACGGATTTCATTGTGGCTGTAGCCGTAGCCCGGCAGCATGGTGTCGGCCGTCCCAGAGATTTCGTCGGCGACGGCACGAGCCGAACTGCCATAGCGCTCGAGCAAGGTCTGTGCGCGCACCTTGCTGATCTTGTACTCGGACGCCAAAGCCGCGCACCACGTTGCAGCGTCTGTCGGGAAATCCCGGCCGCCGCCGATCGCCAGGTCTTCGGTTCCGACTTTACGCGGGAGGCCCAGTCGCTCCAGTGTCATGTCAGCAGCCAGCGCGCCGAAGGAACGGAAGGTGGTCCATTTGCCACCGATCATGCATAGCGTTGCCGGCAGCGTGCCGCTCGGTTCGACGAATTCGCAGAAGTGGTCGCGTGGGATGCGTCCGGTGAAGCTGTCCTCGCTGGCCGGCAATGGCCGCACGCCCGAGAAGCGGAAGACGATTTCTTCTTCGGCGATTTTGATCGACGGAAAGACGAAGGCGAGCGATTGGAGGATGTATGCCAACTCGTCGTCTTCGCAGCGCACCTGATCGGGATCGTCGACGCGGATGTCGGTCGAGCCGATCAGCACCTTGCCGAGATAAGGGAACAGGATGCAGATGCGGCCGTCCTCATTCTCGTAGTAGATCATCTGGCCGGCGAGCGCGTCGTGGAGTTCCTGGCTGTCGACAATGATGTGCGACCCCTTGGTGCCGCCCATCATGGTTGGCGCGGATGCGCCGATCGACCTGTTGGTGAGGTCGATCCAGCCGCCGGTGGCGTTGATGATCAGGCGAGGGCGCACCGGCAGCGTTTCACCGGAGATGGTGTCGGTCAGCGTCAGTCCGTCCGCATCGGAACCGATCTGCGCATAGTTGAGCGCATGCGCCGTAGGCGAGGCCGCCATGGTGTCGTGCAGCATTTCGAGGCCCAGCCGTTCCGGCCGGCTCACCCAGGCGTCGTAATAGGTCGCCGAGCTGCGCGTCGCCGGATTGATCGCCGGCCACGTCGCTAGCGTTTTGCGGGCGCCGCGGAAACTGTGCACCGGCATCAGCCGGCGTGACGCCGTGAAGACGTCGTAGAGCGTCAGTCCCGCCTTGATGACGAGCGCGCCGCGCCGGCTGGGACGCCGCGTGAGGCCGAGGAAGCGCACCGCGCCGTTGGCGATGCCGGAGAAGATATCGAAGATCGGCACGGTGGTGGGCAGCGGCGCGACGTAGTGGGGGGCGTTGCGCAGCAGCCGGTCACGCTCGAGCAGCGATTCCTTCACCAGCTTGAATTCGCCGTTTTCCAGATAGCGCAGGCCGCCATGCACCATGCGCGACAGCGCGGCACTGGCGCCACTGCAATAGTCGCCCTTTTCGGCCAGCAGCACGTCGACGCCCTGCAAGGCCAGTTCGCGGAAGACGCTGATGCCGTTGATGCCGCCGCCGATAATAAGCACGGCAATGTCCGGCCGCTCTCGCAGCGCGGCGAGTGTTTCGTTGCGCGTCATGTCAGAAATGCCTCGGTTTACTCAGGCATCCATCTGGTTCAGATGCATGGCTATTGCTTTGTCTATGGAGGTCCGTTCCTCGGAACTGAGCCTGACCTCGCCGGCGCGTGCGTTGTCGAGTGCCTGTTCGGGGTTGCGGGCGCCGCACAGCGCGAAGGTGATGCCAGGCTGCGCCAGCGTCCAGGCGATGACGATCTGCGCCATCGAGGCCTTGTGCTGGTCCGAGATCGGCTGGATCGCTTGCTTGAGTGTCGCCACCTTCTGCCGGTTGGACGCCGAGAAGCGCGGATTGTCCTTGCGCTGGTCGTCGCCCGAGAAGGCTCGGCCAGGCTCGATCGAGCCGGTGAGCAGGCCGAGCGCCAGCGAGGAATAGCTGAGCGTCGCGACATCGTTTCGCTGCGTGATCGGCAGCAGGGTGCCTTCGATCTCGCGGTCGATCATCGAGTAGCGTTCCTGGATGGCATCGAGCTGCCCGGCGGCGACATATTGGTTCAGCTCTTCGGGATTGACGTTGCTGGCGCCGATCGCGCGGATCTTGCCAGCGGCCTTCAGCTTTTCCAGCGCGGCAACCGTTTCCGCGATCGGTGTCGTCGGATCTTGCCAATGTGTGATGTAGAGATCGATATGGTCGGTGCCGAGCCGCCTCAGGCTCTGATCCAACTCATAGGCGATGCCGTCGGCGCCGAGATAGCGATGCACCGGCTTGCCGTCCTGGTCGAAGAAATGGTTGCCCTTGCCGGAATGCCAATTCAGGCCGCATTTCGTGGCGATCACGACCTTGTCGCGCTTGCCCTTGATCGCCTTGCCGACGATCTCCTCGCTGCGGCCGAGACCGTAGGCCGGAGCGGTGTCGATCAGGCTGACGCCGGCGTCGATCGAAGCTTCGATGGCACGGATCGAAGCCTGCTCGTCGGTGCCGCCCCACATCCAGCCGCCGATCGCCCAGGTGCCGAGGCCGACGGCGGAGGCCTGGATGCCGGATGCGCCGATGGCGCGCTGGATCTGTCTGGAATTCATGCTGCTTTTCTTTCGGCAAGGTCGAGGATGCCGAGGCCGGTGGCCTCGTCGGTGACGATGATGTCGAGATGGTTACCGCGCATGGCGGAGAGGATCGGCGCGACCTTGCTCGGCCCGCTGGCGATGCCGATCGAGCGTGGAATGGTGGCGAACTCGTCCAGCGTCAGCGAAACCAGCGAGCGGTTCAGCGTGTAGTCGCTGAGCCTGCCATCCCTGTCGATCAGATGCGCCAGCAATTCGCCGGAAGCGCCGGAGCGTTCGATGGCCTGGCGGTCGGCGCTGGAGGAGGGGTGCAGGTCGTAATAGGAGGAATCGTCGGTGAGGATCGAGCCGACGCCGACGACGGCCACAGTGGCCTCACGCGCCCGGCGGAACACGTCCGCCACGGCACGCACGCCCATCAGCATCTCGCGCTGTTCCGGCGTATCGGCGAAAAGCGGGGCGTGGATCTGGTAGGCGCGGCCGCCCAGCTTGTCGGCCATCAGCGAGGCGACGTGGTTGACGTCGGTATAGTGCTTGCCTTGCACCAGTCCGGTCGCCGGGATCACCTCGACATCGTAGCGGCGGCCGGGCTTGAGGCCGGCAACCAGAGCGCTGACGCCCTTGCCGCCAGTGATCGAAATGGTATCGCCGTCCTTGATCGTTTCGAGCAGCAGATTGGCCGCCGCTTCGCCGACACGCTGCAATGCCGTCTGTGGGTTTTCCGAAACGGTCGGCACCACCAAAGCGCGTTCGATGCCGCCAAGTCCGACAAGGCGGGTTTCAAGGTCGACCAGCTGGTCGATCGGCGACTTGATCTTGATTTCGACGAGGCCGAGCTGGTGTCCACGCTTGATCAGGCGGTTCACGGTCGCATGCGAGATGCCGAGCTCCTTGGCGATCTCGGCCTGGGTCTTGCCCTCCATGTAGTGGAGGACAAGCGCCTGGTGCATCTGGCGCACGGTCGAGATGTCGTCGCGTGTGCTGGGAGGGGCCATGGTGCTTCGCCGTCCCTTACGACTTCTTGGTGTGCAGGAAGTGGTCGGCGGACACCGCCGCCAGCAGGATGCAGCCCTTGATCATGTCCTGCCAGTAGACGGAGATGTTGAGCAGGATGAGCGAGCTGCTCACCACCGACAGCAGCGCGATGCCGAGGATCGCACCGAAGATCGTGCCCGAGCCGCCTTTAAGCGAAGCACCGCCGATGACGGCTGCTGCGATGATGTTGAGCTCCATGCCTGCGCCGAAGGTCGGCGTTGCCGCACCGAAGCGGGACATGTAGATGACGCCAGCAAAACCCGACAGCGTCGCGCACAGCACCGTCACCCAGAATTTCACCTGGTTGGTCTTGATGCCGGAGAACTGTGCCGCCTTCTCGTTGGAGCCGGTGTAGAACACCTTGCGGAAAGCGGTGGCGCGCCGCAGCAGGAAGTCGAAGATCGCCACCACGACCACGAAGATGATGATGACATAGGGGATGCCCTGGAAGCTGCCCTGGCCGATGGCCTTGAACGCGGGTGGTAGCGTGAACAGCGACAGCGGCGTGCCCTTGGTGATGACCAGGCACAGTCCGCGCACGATCACCATCGCGGCCAGCGAGGTGATAAAATGGTTCAGCCCGACCACGGTGACAAAGAAACCCATCACCGCGCCGATCAGCGCGCTTGCTGCAATGCCGATCAGGCTGGCGGTCCACGGGTCCAGCCCCATCAGGAACAGGGCGCCAGAAACCACCATGGAGAAGCAGACCACCGAGCCGACCGACAGGTCGATGCCGCCGACGATGAGCAGGATGGTCATGCCGACCACGACGATGCCCTCGATCGAGAAGCTCATCAGCATGGCGCGGAAGTTGCCCCAGGTCAGGAAGTGCGGCGAGGCGAAGCTCATCGCAATGCACAGCGCTAGGATGATCACGATCAGGCCTGCCTCGCGCATCGAGGCAAGCCGGGCGAAGCTGGAACGGCTCGGGCCCGTGGCCTTGATGTCGGCATGCATGACGGTTTCTCCCGCTCTAGGCGACATGGTTCACCTGTGCTTGATGTGCTGGGGTCGGCTGCACGCCGGAGGCCAGCATGATAATGGCTTCTTCGTCGAGCTCGCCCGCGCCGAGTTCACCGGCGATCGCGCCTTCGCGCACGACCAGGACACGGTCGCACAGGCCGATGAGTTCGGGCAGTTCCGAGGAAATCACGAGGATGCCGACGCCCTGGCTGGCGAGATCGCGCAACAGGCGGTGGATCTCGACCTTGGCGCCGACGTCGATGCCGCGCGTCGGCTCATCCATGATGATGACCCTGGGCGAAACCGAGAGCTGCTTGGCGATCGCCACCTTCTGCTGGTTGCCGCCGGAAAGCGTCGAGACCGGCGCGTCGATGCCGGCCATACGCACGCCGAGGCGCTTGGCGAGATTGGTCGCCTGGTCTGCCTCGGCACGGCGATCGAGCAGGCCGAAGCGGCCGGTGAGCTTGCCGAGATCGAGTGCCGACACATTGGCCGCGATCGAGAGATCGAGGAACACGCCGGATCCCTTGCGATCCTCGGAAAGATAGACGAGGCCGGCCTGCACGGCGTCGGCATAGCTGCGGATGGCGAGCGGCTTGCCGTCGAGCGCGACGCTGCCGGTGCTGGCCTGCCGCAGGCCGCAGATGGTCTGCGCGATCTCGCTGCGGCCGGCACCGATGAGGCCGCCGATGCCAAGGATTTCGCCGGCCTTCAGGTCCAAGTCGACATTGGCGAAGCGACTGCCGTCGGACAGGCCCTTGACGGAGAGCAGGCTCAAGCCGGGCGCGGCATCCGCGGGAAGCTTGTCGGGATAGAGCTGGGTGATTTCGCGTCCGACCATCTTGCGCACGACGTCGTCGGGCGAGGTCGCCGCGATGGCCTCGGTGGCGACATAGCGCCCGTCGCGGAACACGGTGACGCGATCACACAGCGAGAAGATCTCGGCCATGCGATGGCTGATGTAGATCACGGAGATGCCGCGCGCCTTCAGGTCGCGCACGATTGAAAACAGGCGCTGGGCCTCGGTTTCTGTCAGGGCGGCGGTCGGCTCGTCGAGGATCAGCACCTTACAGTCGAGCGTGAGTGCCTTGGCGATCTCGACCAGTTGCTGGCTGGAAATGGAAAGGTCGGCGACCTTGGTGCGCACCGGAATGGGCGCGAGCTGGTTCATGGCCTTTTCGGCCTGCGCGTAGACTTCGCCGTAATTCATCAGCGGGGCGCGGCGGGCGTTGATCGCTGCCATGCAGATGTTTTCGGCCACCGTCGCGTCCTGGCAGAGCGCGATCTCCTGGTGCACCAGCGCGATGCCGAGCTTCTGCGCCGCTGCCGGCGATGCGATCGCTACCGGCTGGCCGTCGATCAGGATTTCGCCTTCGTCGGGCTGCAGCACGCCGCCGATCATGTTCATCAGCGTCGACTTGCCGGCGCCGTTCTCGCCGCACAGTGCATGCACCTCGCCGCGCCGCAGCTCGAGCTCGACGCCGCTCAGCGCCTTGACCGGGCCGAACGCCTTGGAAAGGTTGCGGATCTGAAGGACGGGCGCGTCGGTCACGCCATGCTCCTGCGAAAGGTTCTGAAAAGGTGCCGGAAGGGACAGTCCCTTCCGGCCAGTTGGTTGTTCGGGCCGGAGCTTACTCTTCGATGCCCTTGGTGCCACGCCGCTTGAGATACTTGTCCCAGTAGAAATCGTCGGCGTTGTCCTTGGTCACGATCGAGAAGCCATTGTCGACGAACGGCACCTTCATGGCGTTGGTGCCGGCGCGCTTGGCATCGTTCATCGGGTCGATCAGCTCGGGGTGCTTGGCCAGCCAGAGCAGCATGAAGCCCATATAGCCCTGCATGCCCTGGTTCGGGTTGACCGAACCGAAGATCTCGCCGGCCTTGATCATGTCGAGGATCTTGGCATTGACGTCGGCCAGCATGACCTTGATCTTGCCGCCGCCTTCCTTGGCCGCCTGTGCCGCGCCGATCGCTGAATTGGCTTCCGGCATGAACACCGCACCGAGATCGGGATGCGCCTGGGCGAGGCTGAGTACCGCCTGATAAGCCTTGGTCGGGTCCTGGTTGGAAGCGGCGCGGCCGACGAGCTTCATATCGGGCCACTTGGCTTCCATGCGGGCGACGAAAGCTGAAACGCGCTTGTCATGATTGTCCTGACCGGGGTTCTCCAGCACGGCATATTCACCCTTGCCGCCCATCGATTCCGCGACGGCGTCGGCGGCATAGGTGCCTTCGGCGACGTTGTCGGAGGTGATGTAGGAGACGCGCTTGGAATTCGGCGAGTCGGCCGCGAAGGTCACGACCGCGGTGCCCTGGTCGATGGCGCGATTGATCGGTTCGATGAACGGATCGGAATTCATCGGGTGAACCAGGATGCCGGCCGGCTTCTGGGCGAGCGCCTGGTCGAAGCTGGCGATCTGCTTGTTCACGTCATATTCCGGCGTGCCGGTATAGGCGGTTTCGCAGCCGAACTGCTGGCCGGCCTGCTTGAACATCTCATAGACCGGGAACCAGTATTCGACACCCGAGACCATGACGTTCATGACGTATTTTTCGCCGGGCTGGCATTTGAACGGGTTGGCGGTTTCAGCAAGCGCCGGAGCCGAACTCATGAAGGTCGACGCCGCTGCCGCCATGGCGAGCGTGCTCAGAAATTTGCGCAAGTTTCCTCCCTTGGCCGAAGCCATTCCTCAAGAACCGTCGCGGCGCTTTTGCACCGTTTCATGGATTGATTGCAGCCGGACTTCCTCCCGAAGCCGGCAACTGGATCATTGCAGCATGCGACGATACTGTCAATAAAATTCATATACTGAAATATATTTCACATCAACAGAATATTTGACTGGAAAATGGACTTCCCTGTCACTTGCGCGAACCGGATTGGTTCTGGCAACTGGCAAGGCCGTGCCTGACCCGGAAACAGCTTGCGAGGAGTGGTAATGACCGACGGCATCGAGGATTTCGGTTTGAGCTGCGGCTCGCTGCCTGCGGGGGCGCTGAACGCGATCACCGATGTCGCCGGCGTCCGCGTTGGCCATGTCACGTTGCGCGATGGCGACATCAACACCGGCGTCACCGCCATCCTGCCGCATGGCGGCAATCTTTTCCGCAGCAAGGTAAGGGCGGCCTCCGAAGTCATCAATGGTTTTGGCAAGACGGTGGGGCTGGTGCAGCTCGATGAGCTCGGCACCATCGAGACGCCGCTGCTTTTGACCAACACGCTTTCCGTCGGCACCTGCGCGACAGCTTTGATCCGGGAGGCGATCCGGCAGAACCCGGACATCGGCCGTCGCACCGGCACCGTCAATCCGCTCGTCGCCGAATGCAATGACGGTCCGCTCAACGACATCCAGGCGCTCGCGATCAACGAGGCGCACGCGTTGGCCGCCATCGAAGCCGCCAGTGAAGGGCCGGTCGAGCAGGGCAGCGTCGGCGCCGGCACCGGCATGACCTGTTTCGGTTTCAAGGGCGGCATCGGCACCGTGTCGCGCCGCATCAGGCTCGATGGCCGTGATCATCATGTCGGTGCGCTCGTGCTTTCCAATTTCGGCCGGGCCGGCGATCTCGTCCTGCCCGATGGCCGCCGTCCCGACCCGCGCCGGGCGACCGAGGCCGAGAGCGGCTCGGTGATCATCGTGCTGGCCACCGATGTACCGCTCGAGCACCGGCAACTGAAGCGCGTCGCCCGCCGCGCCGGTGCGGGCATCGCCAGGCTTGGCGCGTTCTGGGGACATGGCAGTGGTGACATCGCCATTGCTTTCTCGATCGCCGATCCGGTCGACCATGATGAAAAGCGCGGTCTCGTCCAGACTCAGGTCTTGAATGAGTCGCGCATTGACCTGCTCTTCCAGGCTGCCGCCGAGGCAACCCAGGAGGCTGTGCTGAATTCCCTGCTCGCCTCGCCTGCTTTCAAGGGCCGAGGCGGTGCGCATCGGCCATCCCTGGCTGATTGGCTGCGGGCAAACGTCTGACTTGCCTTCTCCCCTCGCGAGGGGAGAAGGAGCACGGTGGCGCTCACGTTTTACCGACGATGCAACCCTCGCGGGTGAACCCCGGCGGACGCACTTCTGTGCGTCCAGGCGTGATGTCCACAAACCCTCGAGCAATACCGAAGTTTATGGACATTAGTCTTGACAGAAATACATATGTTCAATACCCGTCAGGCATTCGAACAGCCTGCATGTGGGAGGAGTGACTGCTATGGCTTCCAATATTGCGTTGACGGGCCTTGCCCGTGATCTCGAGGAGCGCGGCAAGTCCGGAAAGCCGATCCGCATCGGCCTGATCGGCTCGGGCGAGATGGGCACCGACATCGTCACGCGTGTCGCCCACATGTCCGGCATCGAGATCGGCGCGATCTCCGAACTGAACATTCCCAATGCCCACAAGGCTGTCGACATCGCCTTCCAGGAAGGCGGCCATTCGAAGGAAGTGTCGAATGCTTCGGCCATGACCGAGGCGATGGAGGCCGGCAAGGTCGCCGTCACCAACGACGCCGACCTCATCATCAACAACGACCTGATCGACGTGGTCATCGATGCCACCGGTGTGCCGGCCGTCGGTGCCGAGATTGGCCTGCGTGCCATGGAGCATGGCAAGCATCTCGTCATGATGAACGTCGAGGCCGACGTCACCATCGGCGCCTATCTGAAGAGCGAGGCCGATCGCTTAGGCGTTACCTATTCGCTCGGCGCCGGCGACGAGCCGTCCTCCTGCATGGAGCTGATCGAATTCGTCTCGGCCATGGGCCATCCCATCGTTGCCGCCGGCAAGGGCAAGAACAACCCGCTCAACATCGACGCCACGCCTCCTGCTTATGAGGAAGAGGCGGCGCGCCGCCACATGAACGTGCGCATGCTGGTCGAGTTCGTCGACGGCTCCAAGACCATGGTCGAGATGGCGGCGATTGCCAATGCCACCGGCCTCGTGCCCGACAAGGCCGGCATGCATGGCCCGGCTGCAACGCTCGGCGAACTCAACAAGGTGCTGATCCCTGAAAAGGACGGCGGCGTCCTTTCCAGGGTCGGCGTCGTCGATTATTCGATAGGCAAGGGCGTCGCGCCTGGCGTCTTCGTCGTCGCCGACATGTCGCATCCGCGCATCTCGGAACGCATGGAAGACCTGAAGATGGGCAAGGGCCCATACTTCACTTTCCATCGGCCCTATCATCTGACCTCACTGGAAGTGCCGCTCACCTGCGCCCGTGTGGTGCTCTACGGCAAGGCCGACATGGTGCCGCTGGCCAAGCCCGTCGCCGAGGTTTGCGCCGTTGCCAAGAAGGACATGCAGCCGGGTGACAAGCTCGATGCCATCGGCGAATACTGCTACCGCGCCTGGATCATGACCGCTCCGGAAGCCCGCGCCGCCAAGGCCATCCCCTGCGGCCTGCTGCAGGGCGGTTCGGTGACCGCGCCGATCAGGAAGGGCGACCTGATTACCTATGCCAACGCCGCCCCGGCGCCCGGCTCCAAGATCGCCGAGCTGCGCGCCCGGCAGGACAAGCTCGTCTACGGCAACTGAGGAAGCATTATCATGGCCAACGCCAGGAAAGCCGCCAACAGCGACGCGGCGCAACCCAACCTGCCATTTGCCTTCCGCAAATATACGGCTGAGCAGCTGCGTCAGGTGCTGCACAAGATGTACCTGATCCGCCGCTTCGAGGAAGGCGCTGAGGACGCCTACACGCGCGGCCTGATCCACGGCACCATGCACCTGTCCATCGGCCAGGAAGCGAGCGCCATGGGCATCTGCATGCCGCTCACCGATCAGGACCAGATCACCTCCACCCATCGCGGCCACGGCCACTGCATCGCCAAGGGTGCGGATGTGAAGCGCATGTTCGCCGAGTTCTTCGGCAAGACCACCGGCTACTGCAAGGGCCGTGGCGGCTCGATGCACATCGCCGACGTCACCAAGGGCAATCTCGGCGCGAACGGTATTGTCGCCGGCGGCATCCCGATTGCTGTGGGTGCCGCCCTTGCCGCCAAGAAGCTCAAGACCGGTAACGTCGCCATCTCCTTCTTCGGCGATGGCGCCAACAATGAAGGCGCCTTCCATGAGGCGCTCAACATGGCTGCTGTCTGGAAGCTGCCGGTGATCTTCGTGTGCGAGAACAACGGCTACGGCATGTCGACCTCGACCGAACGCTCGACGGCGGTGAAGAACATTGCCGACCGCGCCAGCGCCTATGCGATGCCGGGAGTCATCGTCGACGGCAACAACTTTTCCGAAGTGGCCGAGGCCGCCGATGCGGCTGTCGAGCGTGCCCGTGCCGGCGAAGGCCCGACACTGATTGAATCCAAGACCTACCGCTATCGCGGTCATTCCAAGAGCGATCGCAACCGCTACCGCACCAAGGAAGAGATCGAGGACTGGATGGCCAACCGCGATCCGATCGCACTGTTCGAAGCCGAGCTGAAGGAATTCGGTATCATCGACGACGCCGGCATCGAGGCGGTGCGCGAGGCTGTCAAAAAAGAAATTGCCGACGGTATCGAGTTCGCCAAGGAAAGCCCGAGCCCGGAAATCTGCGACCTTGAGAATTACGTCTATACGGAGGTTGCGTGATGGACGTCGCAGTGCGTGAGCTGAGTTATGCCCAGGCCATCCAGGAAGCCATGGCGATCGCCATGGAACAGGATGAGCGCGTGTTCCTCATGGGTGAGGATATCGGCGTCTACGGCGGCGCTTTCCAGGTCACCGGCGATCTGGTCGAGCGCTTCGGCTCCGAACGCGTCATGGACACGCCGATCTCGGAGCTGGGCGGCGCGGGTGTCGCCGTTGGCGCCGCCTTGACCGGCCTGCGCCCGATCTTCGAGTTCCAATTCTCCGATTTTGCCACGCTCGCCATGGAGCAGATTGTCAACCAGGCTGCCAAGATGCGCTTCATGCTGGGTGGCGAGGTTTCTGTTCCCGTCGTGATGCGTTTCCCGGCCGGCTCCGGCACGGGTGCCGCTGCACAGCACAGCCAGAGCCTGGAAGCCTGGCTCGGCCATGTGCCCGGCCTGAAGGTGATCCAGCCGGCAACCCCGCATGATGTGAAGGGCATGCTGTTGGCGGCCGTCGCCGATCCGGATCCGGTGATGATCTTCGAGCACAAGCTGCTCTACAAGATGAAGGGCCCGGTGCCGGAAGGCCACTACACCGTGCCGATCGGCAAGGCCGATGTTCGCCGGCAGGGCCGCGATCTCACCATCGTCGCTACGTCGATCATGGTGCACAAGGCGCTTGAAGCGGCCGCCGCCCTGCAGGCCGAAGGCATCGATATCGAAGTCATCGACCTGCGCACCGTGCGCCCGATGGACAAGCAGACCATCATCGACAGCGTCAAGAAGACTTCGCGGCTCCTGTGCGTCTATGAGGCGGTAAAGACGCTGGGCATCGGCGCTGAAATCAGCGCCGTGGTCGCCGAAAGCGACGCTTTCGATTATCTCGATGCGCCGATCGTGCGCCTGGGCGGTGCCGAGGTGCCGATCCCGTACAATCCGGAGCTCGAAAAGGCGACGGTGCCGCAGGTGCCGGACATCATCGCGGCCGCGCGCGACCTCGCCAAGGGGAAGCGCTGACGATGCCGGTCGAAGTCATCCTTCCCAAGGTCGACATGGATATGGCGACTGGGCAGATATCGCGCTGGTTCTTCGAGGAAGGCGCCATCGTCAAGCAGGGCGATGTCCTGTTCGAGATCGAGACCGACAAGGCAGCGATGGAAATCGACGCGCCGGCTTCCGGCACGCTGCGCAACATCACCGGCAAGGAGGGTGTCGACATTCCGGTTGGCGCACCGGTGGCCTGGATCTATGCCGAGGGCGAGGATGCCGGCACGACTGCCGCGCCTGCCGCGGCACCCGTCGAACCGCAGCCGGTCGCGAACGGTAAGGCTGAAACACCGATGTCCTCCTCCCAGGACAAGGCCGCGCAGACCGCGCTCGCCGTGCAGGACACGCCTGCACCGGCCGGCGCGGTCCGCGCCACACCATTGGCACGTCGCTTGGCACGGGAGGCGGGACTTGATCTTGCAGCCGTCACCGGCTCCGGCCCGCATGGGCGTGTGGTGAAGGCGGATGTCGAGGCCGCGATTGCCGGTGGTGGCGTGGCGAAGGCTGCTCCCGCTGCGTCGCCCGCAGCTGCTGCTCCGGCGGTAGCCCCTGCAGCCAAGCCGATGTCGGACGAGGCCGTGCTCAAGCTGTTCGAGCAGGGCTCCTACGAGCTCGTCCCGCACGACAATATGCGCAAGACCATCGCCCGGCGTCTGGTCGAGGCGAAGTCGACCATTCCGCATTTCTACCTGACGCTCGACTGCGAGCTGGACGCACTGCTCAAGCTGCGCTCCGAGCTCAATGCCGCAGCGCCGATGCGGAAGACCGAAAAGGGCGATGTGCCTGCCTACAAGCTCTCGGTCAACGACATGATCATCAAGGCGATGGCACAGGCGCTGGTCGCCGTGCCGGATGCCAATGCATCGTGGACGGACTCGGCCATGGTCAAGCACAAGCATGCCGATGTCGGGGTTGCAGTGTCGATCCCGGGCGGGCTGATCACGCCGATCGTGAGGAAGGCCGACCAGAAGACCTTGTCGGTCATCTCCAACGAGATGAAGGATCTCGCCAAACGTGCCCGCGACCGCAAGCTGAAGCTGGAAGAGTATCAGGGCGGCACCACGGCGGTGTCAAACCTTGGCATGTTCGGCATCAAGGACTTCGCCGCCGTCATCAACCCGCCGCATGCGACGATCCTGGCGGTGGGTGCAGGCGAGGAGCGCGCGGTGGTGAAGGGCGGCGAGATCAGGATCGCCACCGTCATGTCGGTGACGCTGTCGACCGACCATCGTGCTGTCGACGGTGCGCTGGGAGCCGAACTGCTCGGCGCCTTCAAGCGCATCATCGAAAACCCGATGACCATGCTGGTCTAGAGTTCCTCCCGGCGGGGCGCCGTCTCCCCTCGAGCATGATCTCGAAAAGTACAGACTTTTCGGGTAAAGATCATGCGTCAAAGAGTAGGGGAGGCGGCGATAGGCCGTGGGCGTATACTCCACGGTTTCGCGGCCGAGACGGTTCTGCATGGCGAACCAGTCGGGAATCGCGTTAGCTGGCATGAAGCCCTGCCAGGACATGCCGTGACCAATCCATCTGAAATCTCTCTGGTTCCCCCACAGATTGTCGCCGACAATGCGGCGAAAGGTCTGAGCCTGCGTGAGAGGTTCGGGCGCGGCGGCACCGAGATCGGCGTCGGCCGTGCCCGTGAGCTGGTCGAGCGCCGTGCACTGCAGCCTTCCACCATCCGGCGCATGGTGAGCTTCTTCGCCCGTCACGAGGTGGACAAGCGTGCCAGGAACTTCGGCAACGAAGACAATCCCTCCGCCGGTTATGTGGCGTGGCTGCTATGGGGTGGCGACGAGGGCCGCGCCTGGGCCGTCGAACTGAAGAAGGTTGTCGGCAATGCGCCGGATATTTAGCCGACCGCCGAACCTTTTTGTTTCGCTGTCCTCCGGTCTAGAGCCGAAAGCCCAGCCCGCTCAGCCTGTCGGAGATTTCCAGCCAGTTCGTACAGGCAGCGTGCGCACCTTGCGCCTTCAGCTTCTCGCTATGGCCTGCATAGGTGTGGCCGCCGCCGGTATAGCCGATCGCCGTCATGCCGGCGGCAACCGCGCCCTCGACGCCGAAAGGTGAATCCTCGATGACCACGCAGTTCGCCGGGTTGGCCCCCATTTTCTCGGCTGCGTAGAGGAAGATGTCCGGCGCCGGCTTGCCGCGCTTGACCATCGAGGAGGAAAAGATCGCCTCGCCAAAATGTGGCGCAAGGCCAGTGACGTCCAGGCTGTGATGGATGCGCTGCAGCGACGAGGATGAGGCAACGCAGCGGCCGGCCTTCAGGGTTCGCAGAAACGACGCGATGCCGGTGGTCGGGTTCAGCTTCTCGCTGAACAGGTCGCGGGTCACCGTCCACAAATCGCCTTCCTGATCGGGCTGCAGGTGATGGCCGGTCAGCTCCTTGATCCGGGCAATGATATCGGCCTGCTTCATGCCGACGCATTGGGCGACAATGTCGGCGCCGACACCGCTCATGCCATGCTTCTCGTAGACGCGCTCATAGGCCTCGGCGGCCAGCGGCTCGCTGTCCACCAGAACGCCGTCGCAATCGAAGATGATCAATTGTTGTGCCGTCACGCCGCGCCTCGAAGCATCCGATAATTTCGGCACATCGCTATCGGCAAAGAGACGAATGTTCAAGAAGGCGGTCAGGCCTGATGGCCGATTTTCCGCTCATCTTTCGTTTCGAGCGCGGTTTGCATCGCCTGCCTGGACTGCGCGCTGTCGGGCACGATCCAGTTCGGCTCGGCGCCGAGGAAGCGGTCGAGGAAGGCCACCGCATAGGCCGGCATCTCGGTGACGTTCTCGCGGTAGGACCACCAGGTGCGCAGGTCGTCGGCGCACTGGTCGATGGTCGGTGCGTGGCCGAACTCCTGTTCGTGCACGGCGGCGATCGCCGACACGCAGTAGTTGGTATAGAGGAAGCCTTCCGGCCAGAATTGCACGATCTCGCTCATGCCCGCACCGGCGACCAAGTCGGAGCGCGGGCCTGTACCGGTCGCCTTGGCCGGGGCCTGGCGGATCAGTTCGCGCAGCACCAGGCCGGCGGCGAAGATGATGAAATCGGCGCGGTTCACCTCGGCAAAACGCTTCTGCGTGTCCATGATCTCGATCCAGTCGAGGAACGCCCTGGTCAGCCGCGTTTCGTCGATCTCGAAACGCAGGCCATAGGTTGCCTCCACGGAGCGAGCGCTCGCACGGAATGTCGCCCTGAACCAGCGCAGGCGCCGCAACTGATGGCCAAGATCCGGCATCAGGGCCAGTTCGTCTTTGAATCGCAAATCCATTGCATGTCCTTTGAGGCTGACTCTAGCACACGCGCCGTCCCCGCCAAATGCGGTGGATCAATCGTTTCCGAGTTCCGTCTGAAAATCATACATATTGACATCCAAGAAAACAAATGTTCTCTAACTTGCGTCTTGGTACTGTCATGAAGGTATGGCGGGACCAGGGGCTTGGGAGGAGATATCCTGATGGCAATCTGGCAGTGGGCACTGCTTTCGCTCGCGCTCGTCTGGGGGCTGCAATCCCTCGGCGTCTGGCTGCAGATGCGGCACTATTCCGACGTCTTCAAAGGCATCACCAACAAATATGCCGACGGCTTCGTCGGTGCCGGCAATTATCGCGGCCGCTTTGCCAAGGGCATCATCGTCCTGATGGTCGTGACGCCTGATCTCGTCGTGCGCCGCCTGCTCGTCATGAGCGGCCGTTCGGTGTTCGCCAAGTTCAGGCGGCTTGAAGAATTCGAGGGCGTCGCCCTCGATCGTATCCGGTCCAATCCTGCGATCATGGGGGAGGGGGAACCCGGTGTGGCCGAGGCCGTGAAGCGGGCGATCGAACAGATCGACCGGGCACGGTTGGAGCCGGGAACGAAGTCGGGCCTAACCGGCTTCAAGACAGTCAGCGCGTAGAGCAATTCCAGCAAAAGTGCGCAGCGATTTTGCGTCCGGAATTGCGTAGAAACAAAGAGTTGGAGCGTTTCCGCGTTTCCGTGAAAAACGGAAACGCTCCGGAACAAATGCCACTGCCGCAGGGGACAGACGGCGGACGGCCCAAGGAGGAGATATGTCTGTAATTTCATTGTTGGCGCAGCACGCCGACATGGCCGTCCAGCACCTGCACGCTGCAGGCGCGGTCGTCCAGGATGCTGCCTTGCACGGCAAGCTTGCCGTTTCTCATGCCAGCGACAATCTTGTCGTTCTGGCGCAGGCCGACAGCGGCCCGATCACCGTCGAACAGTTCAAGGAAAAGCTGAACGAAGTCGCCAAGGAAGAACAGCTCGGCTGGCTCACCGCCATCGGCAAATATTTCATCGGCATCTTCCAGAAGGGCGGCGAGGTCTTCGCCGGCTTCGTCACCGGCATCATCCCGACATTGGTGGTGCTGATGACCGCGTTCTATGCCATCACCGAACTGGTCGGCGAGGAGCGCGTGCATGGCCTTGCCCGCGGCGCCGGCCGCATTGCGCTCACCCGCTACACGGTGCTGCCGCTGCTCGCCGTCTTCTTCCTCACCAACCCGATGGCCTACACCTTCGGCTCCTTCCTCGAGGAAAAGCACAAGCCGGCTTTCTACGACGCGGCCGTGTCCTACGTGCATCCGCCGCTCGGCCTCTTCCCACACATCAATCCCGGCGAATATTTCGTCTGGGGTGGCGTGCTGGTCGCGTTGCTCGAATTGGAGAAGAAGGGCGTGGTCGTTGCCGGCTACCATATCAAGGTGGCCATCTGGTACGCCATCGTCGGTCTCGTCGTGATCTTGCTCAAGGGCATGCTGACCGAGCGCATCACCGCCATCATGGCACGCCGTCAGGGCGTCGAGCTGTAAGGGGCGGAGATCATGGCAAAGACCTACAAGGCCGTAAAAATCTCCAAGGGTTCCGGAGGCTGGGGTGGACCGCTCATCATCGAGCCGACCGCCCAGCGCAACAAGGTCGTCTCCGTCACCGGCGGCGGCATTCATCCGATCGCCGCCCAGATTGCCGAGATGACCGGGGCCGAAGCCGTCGACGGCTTCAAGGCGCCGCCCATCGAAAGCGAGATGGCCGTCGTCGTCGTCGATTGCGGTGGCACCGCACGGTGCGGTGTCTATCCGCGAAAGCGCATACCGACCGTCAATGTCACGCCGGTCGGCCAGTCTGGGCCTCTCGCCCAGTTCATCCTGGAAGACATCTATGTTTCGGGCGTCAAGCCGGCCAACATCGTCATGGCCGACGGCTCCGAGGCGGCAACCACTGCGGGGGGAGCAGCGGCAATGAGTTCAAGCAACAGCAATTCGCCTTCGGCCGCTGCCCAGCCGTTGCCGAGCGAAGGTGGGATGATCGGGCTGATCTCTTCGATCGGCCGCGTCATGGGGCGCGTCGTCGGCATCTTCTTCAACGCCGGCCGCCGCACCATCGATCAGGTGATCCGCAACGTGCTGCCTTTCATGGCCTTCGTGACCATGTTGATCGGCCTGATCCTCTACACCGGGATCGGTGACGTGCTGGCGCAGCCTATGGGTCCGCTGGCCAACAACATCGTTGGACTGCTGATCATTTCGGCGATCTGCGGTCTGCCGTTCCTCTCGCCCATCCTCGGGCCGGGTGCGGTCATCGCCCAGGTCATCGGTGTCGCCATCATCGGCCCGCAGATTGCCAACGGCACGATCTCGCCGGCAATGGCGCTGCCTGCGCTGTTTGCTTACAACACTCAGGTCGGCTGCGACTTCGTCCCGGTCGGTCTGGCGCTTGGCGAAGCCAAACCCAAGACGATCGAGATCGGTGTGCCGGCGGTGCTCATCAGCCGCCAGATCATGGGTCCCGTGTCCGTGCTTCTCGCATGGGTAGTCAGTCTGCTGGTCCTGTAACGACAAAAAGGAGATTCGCCGCATCATGACGGTTCTGTTGGAAACGCGGGTAACCGCAGTTGGACCCGAAGTGGCGGATCTCGCCGAGGGCGGTGTGGTCATCCTGTTCGCGGATGGCTCGCCGCCGGAGCTCGCCGAGGTTTCGGTGATGCACAAGGCCGTACAG
The DNA here is from genome assembly GCF_002858745.1 of Mesorhizobium loti. GTDB lineage: Bacteria > Pseudomonadota > Alphaproteobacteria > Rhizobiales > Rhizobiaceae > Mesorhizobium > Mesorhizobium loti_F. Next base: position 89,048 of record NZ_PJRO01000009.1, read on the forward strand.
GGCCCCAGCGACGGCGCGCCGCAGGTCGGCGCGTCGATCGCCATCGGCGCGGTGTCGGCAACGATCACCGCAATCGGCTCCAGCGCGTGGAGCAAGGTGCGCGAGATCGGCCATGTCGTCATCTCGTTCAACGGGGCGACGGAAGCGGAGCGGCCGGGAGAAATCTGCGCCAGCGTCGTCGACGCCGGTGACCTCGTCCAAGCCCTCCGGCAGGACGCGCTGATCACCATCGCTGCCTGAAATCCTTGGCGCCGCGGCCTCGCGCAGGTCGTGGCGCCTTTTCTTTTCAATTGCGCCCCTTCCGGGTTGGAGCCATTCCAGGGCCGGAATATCTGATAGGATTGCCCGTATGGAACGCTCGACCATCGTCAGAGTGCATGAAGGTTTGCACGCCCGCCCCGCGACCCGCTTCGTGCGGCTTGCCAAGAGCTTCGAGTCCGAAGTCGAGATCGTGAAAGCAGGCAAGGCGGTGAGTGCGAAGAGCTCGGTCAAGCTGATGCTTCTGGGCGTCAAGGAGAACCAGGAAGTCACCGTGCGCGCCAATGGCGCCGATGCGGCCGAGGCCGTCGAGGCGCTGATCGGCTATCTGGAGAATCCGCGCGCCGGGCTTGAAGAAGACGATGCTGCCGGCGAGCAGAAAGAGCTCAACGGCGCGACCGTCAAGCCGATCGCTGCGACCTCCACACCGGAGGCGATGCCGTCAGGCGGCCTGCGCGGTATTGCTGCCAGCGAAGGCGTTGCCGTCGGTCCGGCCTTCGCGCATTTCCCGCCGGAAATCCGCCCGCAGGCGCGGACATTGACCTCGGATGAAGCCGAGGCCGAGATCGTGCGTTTCGGCCACGCGGTGGCTGCCGTACAGGCGCGCATGGAGAAGGCGCTGGCGAGCGAAAGCCTGGCCGGCGGCGATCGTGGCATCGTCGCTGCCCTGCGCGATCTCGCTGCTGACGACACGCTGATCGGCGACGCCGAGGCCATGATCCGCGCCGGCACCGATGCCGTTGCCGCCGTCATCGCTACTGCTGCCAGGCTTGCCGCCGAGTTCGGTTCGGTCGAGGACCCTTACCTCAACGCCCGCGCCGACGACGTCCAGGCAGTCGGCCGCCAGATCTGTCTCGCTTTGCTCGGTCAGGATGATGTCAGCCTCGAGGATATTCCGCAGGGCGCCATCCTGATCGCCGACGACATCGGTGCCTGGGATCTGTCGCGCGCGCCGTTGAAGCGCATCGGCGGCATCGTCTGCGGCCATGGCGGCGCCACCTCGCACATCGCCATCATTGCCCGCTCGCACGGCGTTCCGGCGGTGCTCGGCCTTGGCGCCCGCGTGATGGAGTTGCGCGATGCAAAAGAAATCGCTCTTGATGGCAACAGCGGCCTGGTCGTCGTCGACCCTGCGGCAAGTCTGAAGGCCGACTATCTCAGCCGCATCGCGGATGCCGCCAGGGAGCGTGACGCGCTCGACGTGTTCAAGGATGTGACACCGAAGCGGGCCGACGGCACCATCATCGAGGTGGCTGCCAATATCGGTTCGCTGGAAGAGATCGAGGCCGCGCAGGCGGCGGGTGCCATGGGCGTCGGCCTGTTCCGTACCGAACTTCTCTTCATGCGTCACATGCACCTGCCTTCGGAAGACATGCAGGCTGAAACCTATGCGGCACTGGCGCGCGCTTTCGCGCCTTACCCGGTCATCGTGCGCACGCTCGATATCGGTGGCGACAAGCCGGTGGCCGGCATCGAATTCCCAGAAGAAGAAAACCCGTTCCTCGGCTGGCGCGGCATTCGCATGTGCCTGGACCGGCCGGACATCTTCAAGCCGCAGCTCAAGGCGCTGCTGCGTGCCGCCGTGTACGGCAACGTCAAGGTGATGTTGCCGATGGTGTCGGACCTGACGGAAGTGCGGCGGGCCAAGGTGCTGATCGACGAATGCGCCGGCGAACTGCAGCGTGATGGCGTGCCATTCGCGCATTTCCAGCTCGGCGTGATGATCGAAACGCCGGCGGCCGTGCTGATCGCCCCAATGCTGGCGAAGGAGGTATCCTTCTTTTCGATCGGCACCAACGACCTCACCCAATATGTCATGGCCGCCGACCGTCTCAATCCGACGGTGGCTGCGTTGAACGACGTCGCCAATCCGGCAGTGATGGCGGCGATCGAGATGACGGCGAAGGCCGGCGTCGAAGCGGGGATCATGGTCGGCATGTGCGGCGAGGCTGCCGCTCGTCCGGATCTCATTCCGGAATTCCTGCGCATGGGGCTGACCGAACTGTCGATGAGCCCGGCCTCGATCTCGCGCGCCAAGAAGCGCATCGTCGAGCTGTCGAAGGGCTGATCGAGCCCTTGTTTAAGGCAGATGTGCGAGCAGCGTGGCGAACACCGTCGTCAGCTCATCCAGCGGGTCATTGCCGTTGCAGGCCGCCAGAATACGGTCGGACCTGGCGTCGGTGGCCAGCAATGCGATCTCAAGCAGGTCGGGTTCGGGTTTCGCGCTGGTGTCGACGCTGGCAAGCCCGACCGCCAGTGCAACGGGCGCCAGGCAGGAGATCGCAAAGGTGCGGCCCGGACCGACAGCGGCTGTCGGCGCTTCGCCTTGCCGCAACGGGTCATGATTGAGAAACTCCACCAGAAGTGCTGCGCTCAACGCTGCAACCAGGGCGACTCGTCCGGCCCAGTCGTCTTCGCGGGCGAGCCGGGCGAGAAGCTCTGCATGTTGCCGCACGATCGCCGCGTGCACAGCGGTGAAATTCGCCTCGCGCACCCGGGCGCCGTCAGTCTTCTTTTCCGCGAGCACGGCCTTGGCCAGTGCATACATGTCGCGCCGGAAGGCGCGTTCGCCGGCAAGTGCTGTCTCGCCGGCCGCGAAATAGATGCCGAGTGGTTTCGGCGCCAGCCCGTTCATGCGGCCGGTGCGTTCGCGTGGCACCAGCGTTTCGGCCATCGACATCATGTCGTCGAAGGCACTTGCCGCATGGCCGAGCAACCCCTCGATTTCGCGGATCGGAAAGGCTAGGCGTGTGGCTTCTTCGCCTTGCCGCGCCTGCTGGACAGGATTGTCGTGCCGGTGCCGGCGGATGACGTGGCGTACGTCGCGCAGCCGGTCCTTCAGATTGACGCGGACTTCTTCGGAGATTTCACGCAGCATTGTCTGCTTTCTGCTTCGCATTGGAGCGCCGAGCGTCCATTCGGATGCACAAAGGACGTTCTAACACTTTAAACCTGCGCACCGCACTTTTCCGAAATCGAACCGAGTTTTCGGGCTGATACTCCAGCCGGTATAGGCGGCATGGCCGTGCCAGCCAATTGTTTATATCGTGCAGGACCGGTCAAAAGGCGATAGTGGCCATATGACGAATCGGGGAACGGTTCGATCGCAGTGCTTACGGGAGGGATGCAGTGGCAAGAAAGCCGCAGCGGCAGGTGGGGACGGCGGAAGGCGGAACCGGTGAGAACGGAGCGGTGGCGGCCGAAAGCAAGGCGGATCGCCTGCGGGTCCGCGCCGCATGGATGTATTTCATCGAGCAGATGACCCAGAACGAGATCGCCGACGTTCTTGGCGTCGGACGTGTCACCGTCGTGCGCATGCTGGCGGAAGCGCGCGCCCGCAACGAGGTCAAGATCGCCATCGAAAGCGAGTTGTCCGAGATCGTGCGGCTGGAGCGGGCACTGGAAAGGACCTTCGGTCTGGAACAGGCGCTTGTCGCCCCGCTCTCCAGTGCGGATTCGGACCCCATCCCCGGCATTGCCGCCAAGACAGGTGCCTACCTCTCGGAAGCCATGCGTTCGGGCATGCGCGTCGGCGTCGGTTGGGGCCGCACGTTGTTCTCGACCTTGCCTTTCATCGGTGCCAAGTCGCTGAGCGATTTCAAGGTCATCTCCCTGCTTGGCGGTGTCGGTGTGGCACGCCGTTACAATCCGGCCGAATTCGCCTGGCGTTTCGCGCAGGTCTTCCAGGGCGACGGCTATCTCATCCCGGCGCCGGCGGTGGTCGACAGCGTCGAAACCAAGGTGGCGCTGGTGGAGCGCTGCGGGTTGGAAGAAATCTTCGAAATGGCCGATGCACTGGATGCGGTGCTGCTGTCGATCGGCGGCATCGCCTCGGCCACCACCTTCTACCGCGGCGGCTTCCTCAAGGAAGCGGACCGGGAGGCACTCGTTGCGCGCGGTGCGGTCGGCGATCTCCTGTTCCATTTCTTCGATCGCAACGGCGATCTCGTCGACCATCCGGTGAACGATCGTGTCATGTCGGTCGAGGTCGACCGGTTGCGCCGGGCGCCGCTGCGCATCCTCACTTCGGGCGGACAGGAGAAGATCGAGGCGCTGCTCGGCGCCATGCATCTCGTCAAGCCGACCGTGCTGATCACCGACGAGGAGAGCGCACGCCGCATGCTGGAAGCACAGAGCGGCGCGCCGGGCTGACCAGTCGGAAATCTCAGATGTTCGGGATTTCGAAGGCGTCCTCGCCGCGGAAATGGCTTGGCGGTGCGCCGATCACCCGTTTGAAGGCGCGGCTGAAGGCGGCTTCGGATTCATAGCCCAGCCGGTTGGCGACGACCGCGATCTTCAGCCGGTCCTGCGTCAGCCATTGCCTGGCCTGGTGCATGCGCACCTGTGTCACGTATTTCGCCGGCGTTTCACCTACGGTCGAGGCGAAGCGTTCGGCAAAGCCAGAGCGCGAGGCGCCCATGGTGCGCGCCAGCGTCTCGACGCTCCAGTCGCGGTTCGGTTCGAGATGGATTGCCGCCAGCACCTTGCCGAGCTCACGGTCGCGTACCGCCGCGATCCAGCCCTTGGAATCGCCGCAGCCGCGCTCGACCCACGAGCGGATGATCGAGGCGGCCAGCACATCCGCCAAGCGCGCCACGATGCCACCTGAGCCGACACGCTCCATATTGATCTCGCGCGCCATTGCTTCCAGCAGATGCGGAATGCTTGGCTCGTATTCTTCCAGGCCATGCGTGCGCATCACATCCGGCATCATGCCGAGCAGCGGGTGCAGGCTGTCGAGGTTGAAATACATGGTGCCGCAGAACAGCAGCGTGCCCGGCACGCAGCTTGCCGTCTCTGTCTCCGTCCTCATGCAATAGACGTTCTTGCAGATTTCGGTGACTTCGTAGCCCTTGAACTGTGTGGTTGGCACCTCGGGCGAACTTGCCAGTGCGTGCGGTGCGCCGCGCGGCACCAGCACGGCATCGCCCGCCTTCATCTCGAACCAGTCGCCATTGGGCATGCGCATCCAGCAGGCCTTCTGGCCGACGAAATAGAAGCGGGCGGCATCCTGCGCCGGGAACTCCAGTCCCCACGGTTCCTTCATCTCGCAGCGGCCATACTGCACGCCGTCGAGGCGCAGGCCGCGCAGGATGTCGGTCAGCGGGTCGCCAGTCGGAGACACCGATGGCGTGGAATTTTTGGACGAACGATCAAGCATAATGGTGTTTCTAACATGGAAACTCCACACGGTCATCTCCATTTGTTGCACTGCAACCAATTCGGAGACTGACTATGACCGACCCCGCGACAGCGGCGCTGGACGCGCCCGTTTTGTCTTCAGCCGAGGAGCGGGCTGACCCGGCCTGGGGAGCCGTCGTTTCGCTGGCGCTCGGCGTTTTCGGCCTCGTCACCGCCGAATTCCTTCCGGCCAGTCTGCTTACCCCGATGGCGCATGACCTCGGCATCACCGAAGGCGCCGCCGGTCAGGCGGTGACTGCTACCGCCATTGTCGGTGCCATCGCGGCGCCCACCATGGCGATCGTCACCCGCCGTCTCGATCGCAAGATCCTGATGTGGGTCCTGACCTTCCTGCTCATCATTTCCAGCCTGATCGCGGCCTTTGCGTCTTCGCTTGGCATGCTGTTGGTGGCGCGCGTCGTGCTTGGTGTGGCACTTGGCGGCTTCTGGGCGATGTCGGGCGCCATGACCATGCGCCTAGTGCCAGTACGGCTGCTGCCGAGGGCCATGTCGATCATCCTGGGCGGCGTGTCGGTAGCAACTGTGTGTGCGGCACCTGTCGGCGCCTATGTCGGTGATATCTGGGGCTGGCGCACCGCCTTCCTGATCGCGGCCATCGTTGGTGCGGTCACGCTTCTGGCGCAGGTCGCCACTCTCCCCAGCCTGCCGCCTTCCGGCATTGCCAGCCTGCGCACGCTGGTGGATGTCGCCAAGCGCCCAGCCATCCAGGTCGGCCTGCTGTTTATCCTTTTCATCGCATCGGGCCATTTCGCAGGCTTCACCTATGTTCGCGCCTTCCTGGAGCAGGTTCCGGTCCTGGATGTCGAAAACATTTCCTTGGTGCTGCTTGCCTTTGGTATCGGCGGTTTCATCGGCAATCTGGTCGGTGGCTTCGTGGTGGAGCGCAGCCTGAAGCTCGCCGCCGGCCTGTCGCCGCTGCTGATCGCGATCTCGACCCTGGCTTTGCTTGTCTTTGGCGCCTCGCCGCTGATGTCGGCCATTGCCGTCACGGCCTGGGGTTTCGCCTTCGGCGCCATCCCGGTTTCGGTGCAGACCTGGATGTTGCGCGCCGCTCCCGACCAGGCTGAGAGCGCCGGCGGCCTCATGGTCACCGCCTTCCAGGTGGCAATTGCAGCGGGTGCCATCGTTGGCGGGCTGCTGGTCGACAATGCAGGTGTTGCGACCGCCTTCGCTTATGCCGGCATTGCCACGCTGCTGGCGGCAGTGACGGCCTTTGTGCTCGGGCCGAAAACCGAAAAGGGTTGAGAGCCGGAGCGGTCCCAGCCGTTATGTTGTAGATGGCACCCACAATAAAACGGCGCGGGCTTATGTCCGCGCCGCTTCAACTTGTGCGGGAGAATGCTCGATTTATCAGCGTGTGGAACCGACCGGAACAGTCAGGAACATCGCCGTGACGGTTGATGGTGGCGCGGGGATCGGTGACGCCCGGCGCACCATTGATACCGCCGCGTCGTCGAGGCTTTTGTCGCCTGATGACCGCGCAAGCGCGACCGACAGGATTGACCCTCCGGAATTGAAGGTAAACCGGATCAAGGCGTCACCGCCTCCACGTCGTCCGGCGGTTATCGAGCGCCTGTAGCGCATGAGGTGCGCGCCTACGCGCGACTTCCACTGCGCGGGCGACACTGAACTGCCGGCGCTGCCGCTGCTCCCGCCAGCCACTTGGGTGTTGGCACCGGTCCTGGCCGCTTTCTGCTGGGCAATCGAATTGGCCACAGACTTCTTTTCGACCTTTTCCGGCTTCTCGGCCTTCGCCTCCTTGACCGGCTCTGGCTTCTTTTTTTCGACCGGTCTCTTCTCGCGTGCCGGCTTGACGGCAGGCTTCGGCTTTTCGATTTCAGGTCTCGGCTCTGGAATGGCCATCGCCACTTCCGGCAAGGGTGCTTCGACGAGGTCTGGCACAACTTCTTCAGCGACTTCAGGCTTTGCCGCCTCCGCCGTTGGCTCTGGTTCCGTTACCTCTTCAATGGGCTTTTCGACCTCCTGCTCGACAGGCTTGATCTCCTCCTTGACCTCTTGTGGGGTCTCGGCGGCTTCGCTGTCGACAGGATCTGCGGTGTCGAGCGGCACCGTATCGGCGTTCACTGCCATCGGCGGCAGCTCGAGCATGACGGCGGGCGGTGTGGCCGGGGGCAGCGCAGCCTCCGGCGCTCCACTGCCCAGATACCAGCCGCCGCCGGCATGGAGCGACACAACAATGAGTGCGGCGCTGGACCATAACGCCAGCTCGCGGCGGTTTATGCCGCCGAAAAGGCCGCCATGTGCCGCGGCCGCTGTCACTGCGCAGCCCCCGGCGCCGTCGTTGGAACTGTTTCCAGCCCGACCAGTGCCACCTTGAGGTAGCCAGCGCCACGCATCAGGTTCATCACCTCCATCAACTCGCCATAAGCGACGCCGCGGTCGGCGCGCAGGAAGATGCGTTTCTGCTTGTCACCCTTGGCGATCGTATCCAGTTGCTGTTGGAAGGCCGGCCGATCCACGGTCTGCTGGCCGATCGCCAGGCTGAGGTCGTCCTTCAACGTGACATAGAGCGGCTCTTCCGGCCTTGGCGCGGGCGTTGCCGTTGAAGCGGGCAGGTCGACATTGATGTCGACCGTCGCCAACGGTGCGGCAACCATGAAGATGATGAGCAGGACCAGCATGACGTCGATGAACGGCGTCACGTTGATCTCATGGTTCTCCTGGAGGTCGTCGTCGTCGAACGATTGCTTGATGCCGCCGGCCATCGCGCTTCTCCTAAAGGGCTACCGAAGGCGCCTGGTGACCATTCGCGGCTTTCGTGGCGGGCATCGAGGAGTGCTGCCGTTCAGCGCGGACCGCCACGACGCGGTCGAGGTCGCGGCTGACCAGGCGCTGCACGCCGGCAGCGGCGTCTGCCAGCCCTTGGCGGTAGCCGGTGATGGAACGCGCAAAGACGTTGTAGATCACCACCGCCGGGATTGCGGCGATCAGGCCGACGGCGGTTGCCAGCAGCGCTTCGGCGATGCCGGGAGCGACGACGGCAAGGTTGGTGGTCTGTGCTTCCGAAATGCCGATGAAGGAGTTCATGATGCCCCACACCGTGCCGAACAGGCCGACGAAAGGAGCGGTCGAGCCGATCGTGGCGAGCACACCGGTGCCGCGGCTAAGGCGCCGGCCGGCCTGTGCCTGAAGGCGCATCAGGCGGGACTCCACGCGTTCCTTGACGCCGGCCGGATCGTAGCTGCCGTCATCCTGTCGCGACATTTCCAGTTCTTCGCTTGCAGCCCGCACAAGCACGCCGCCGATACCGGCGCCCTTGCCGAGCGCCTGCGTTGCGTCCTCCAGCCGGCGCGCGCCTGTTATGCCGCGCAAAGCCTTGGAGAGGCGTGCCTTGGAGCTGGCGATCTCCAGCGATTTGGCCAGCCACACGGTCCAGGTCACCAGCGAAGCGAAGGCAAGGCCGAGCATGACGCCTTTCACCACCCAGTCCGCGCTCATGAACATGCCCCAGGGGGACAGGTTGTGCGGCAATGTCGCCTTGGCAATGGACGGTTCTTCGGTGGCACCAGGCGTCGCGACCGCGGTGGCCGGCGCTGGCTGCGCCGACATCGAGGGCGATGCGGGAGCAGCCGTTGTGCCCTGCGGGGAATTCGTGCTTTGCGCCGGTGCCGCGTTCCCGCCGCCCGGTGCCAAGGCAGGGATTTCAACAGGCGTCGTCTGCTGTGCCAGCGCGGGTGCGACGTTCACCGCGATCAGGCCGGCAACGGCAATAATACGGGCCGCTTGGCCGAGTGGGTTTATCCGGCATGTCCGGTTCGCGGCGTTGAGGCGCATATCGTCTTGCAAGGTCTCGTCTCCCGATTGCGGAACCGAGACGATCCGGCGGTTTGATGATGATCCACTCAGGTCTCGGCTCATACGAGCGAGAGCGACCTAACATTGTTGAGTATGATTATCAAGAATTTGGGAATTCACTTTGCATATCTTTTACCCAAGCAATTTTGCGCAGCACGGGCGATCGCCCGGGTCTATGCCTCGCCAGGCTGCGTTAGTGGCACGGTGAGCCCGACCTTGACGCGGTCCATGGCGACAAAGGTGCGGAACTTCTTGACGTTGTTGTTGGAGAAGAACAGCCGGCGTGTCAGCGCTTCATAGTCGGCCATGGTGCCTACGATGATGATGAGGATGAAGTCCGCCTCGCCGGTCACATAATAGCACTGCTGCACTTCCGGTGTGGCGGAGAATTCCCGCTTGGCCGCATCGAGCAGTTCAGCTGTCTCGCTGATCACCTCCACTTCCACGAAGATGGTGATGGCTTGTCCGACTTTGGCGGGATCGACGATGGCGACATTGGCCGCGATAACGCCGGCCTCTTCGAGGCGTCGGATGCGCCGCTGCACTGCGGGTGCGGAAAGGTTCACCGCTTCGCCGACCAGGCGCTGCGGCGTGGCGTTGTCCTTCTGCAGGATGGCGAGGATCGCCAGATCGAAACTGTCGAGCTCGATTGCCGGTTTCGCCATTGTTCGGCCTCATGAAACAAACTTGCGCGTATTGGCGCGGAATACAGCGCAATTTGCGCCCGCGATGCAATACATCTTCGCTGGATCCTAGAGCGTTTCCGTTTTTCCACGGAAACGCGGAAACGCTCTACCTCTTTGTTTTACGCAATTCCGGACGGAAAACCGCTACGCACTTTTCCTGGATTTGCTCTGGAGAGAGCCACCATGTTCCTGCTCAACACCCATCCCGATCACAATGCCTCCTTGCTTCCGGTCGATGCCGAGGTTCTCGGGGCCGATGGTGCACTTGAGGTCAGACGTTTCCTGGAATTTCGCGAGAATGCCGCCGCTACTCCGCTTGTGGCCTTGCCGGCACTGGCGGATGCGCTGGGTGTCGGCGTGATCCATGTGAAGGACGAGGGCCAGCGCCTCGGCCTGGGCAGTTTCAAGGCGCTCGGCGGCTCCTACGCAGTGGTCCGTTTGGTGCTCGAACAAGCGTCGCGTCATTTCGAGTGCGACGTCGGCTTTTCCGATCTCAATCGCCCGAGCCTACGTGCGGTTGCCGCCAAAATGACCTTTGCCTGCGCCACCGACGGCAATCACGGTCGCTCGGTCGCACAGGGCGCGCAACTTGTCGGGGCGAGATCCGTCATCTTCGTGCATGGCGGCGTCAGCGGTGAAAGAGTGGCGGCTATCGCCCGTTTTGGTGCTGAAATGGTCCGTTTCGACGGTACCTATGACGAGACCGTCGCCGAGGCCGCGCGTGTCGCCGAACGCGAGGGCTGGTCGATCGTTTCGGATACGTCATGGCCGGGCTACGAGCGCATTCCCGGCCTGGTCATGCAAGGCTATACGGCGATAGCCGACGAGGCTCTGGACCAGCTCGACAGGCCGCCGACCCATATCTTCGTGCAGGCTGGTGTCGGCGGTATTGCTGCCGCGCTGGCTGGGCATTTCGCCGAAATGCTTGGAGAACACCGACCGAATTTCGTGGTGGTCGAACCGGCCCGCGCGGCTTGTATCCTGGCAAGCGCCCGCACCGGCCGCGTGACCAGGATCGACCATGGCGAGCCAACCGTGATGGCAATGCTGGAATGCTACGAACCGTCGCTGGTCGCCTGGCGCGTGCTGTCGCGCGTTACCGACGCTTTCATGGCCGTCGAGGAAGAAGACGCTGTTGCTGCCATGAACCGGCTGGCGCGACCGGCAGGCGACGATCGCGCGATCGTCTCCGGTGAAAGTGGCTGTGTCGGCCTTGCCGGGTTGATGCGGGCGCTGGCTGAACCAGAGTGGAAGGCAGCGCTGCGCCTCGACGCTTCGTCCCGCATCCTTCTGATCAACACTGAAGGCGCGACCGATCCGGGCCTCTACGAACAACTGGTCGGCTCAAGCCCGGCTTCTGTCGCCGGCCGCGCCAGGGAGGTAACGTCCGCATGACCGACACGGCTTTGCTGGAACGCGAAATGACGGCGTGGCGGCGCGACCTGCACGCCCATCCGGAATTCGGCTTCGAGGAAAAGCGTACCGCCGCCTTCGTTGCCGCCAAACTGCGCGAATTCGGCCTCGACGATGTCAGCGAAGGCGTGGGCGGCACCGGAGTCGTCGGCACGCTGAAGCGTGGCTCCAGCAATCGCGCGATCGCGCTGCGCGCCGACATGGATGCCTTACGCGTCACCGAACAGGGGGCGGTCGATCACCGTTCCCGGAACCAGGGCGTCATGCATGCCTGTGGCCACGACGGCCACACCACCATGCTGCTCGGAGCGGCCCGGCGATTGGCGGAAGAGGGCGGCTTCGACGGCACCGTGCGCTTCATCTTCCAGCCGGCCGAAGAGTGGGGCAGGGGTGCACTCGCCATGCTGGACGACGGGCTGATGACGCGCTTCCCGTTCGAGGAGATCTACGGCCTGCACAACATGCCGGGCCTGCCGGTCGGCCATTTCGAAACACGGGTCGGCTCGTTCATGTCCGCCGAAGACAATTTCGAGATCGTTCTGAAGGGCGTCGGCGGTCATGCTGCGCGGCCGCATTGGGGCAATGAGGTTCTGGTCGCCGCCTGCGCGCTCGTCACCAATCTGCAGACCATCGTCTCGCGGCGCCTCAGTCCGACCGATATCGGTGTCGTTTCGGTGACTGAGCTGATCACCGACGGCACGCGCAACGCGCTGCCCGGCCTTGCCCGGATCCGTGGCGATGCGCGCAGTTTCCGGTCGAAGGTCAGCGCCGAGATCGAACGGCAGATGCGCATCATCGCCGAAGGGACGGCGCTCGCTCACAACGTCGGCGCCGAGGTCACCTATACGAGCGAATTCGTGCCGCTGGTGAATGACGCAGCGCTGGTCGAGGAAGCCTTTGCCGCTGCCGCGACGGTCTTCAGGCCGGAGGCGATCGCAATTGCAAAAGAGCCGATGACCGGCTCGGAAGATTTCGCCCGGTTCCTCGACCATGTCCCGGGCTGTTTCGTCTTCGTCGGCAATGGCGAGGATTCCGCGCCGCTACACAACCCGACCTTCGATTTCAACGATGCCGGCCTGCTGTACGGCACGGGTTTCCACGTTGCCATCACCAGGCGTCGTTTGCCGAAGCGGGAATAATCCAGAAAGGCCGGCGAGGCCGGCCTTTCTTTTGTCGGATCACTCGCCGCGCATGGTGGCCTGGAAGGTCGGCAGGTGTTTCTTCTGCGCCTCCAGCATGCGCTCGCGGTAGACGCCATAGATCACGTCGGTGTCGTGCAGCGTGACGCCTGCGATCGTCGGCGAGGCGAAGACAGGCAACTCGACACCGCGCTTGGACAATTGGTCGGCTGTGCGCGCGATCAGCTCATGCGCCATGATCATGGCAAGCACAGTCGACGAACCGGAAACCGGACGGCTCCAGCCTTCTACCGGAACGATAGCGTCCTCGATCGGCGAGCAGGTGTCGATCACCAGGTCGGCGGCATCGGCCAGCCGCATGCCGGAGGAATGTGTGGCCGGCTTGTCGAGATTATTCTTCGAGGTGATCGCCACCACGAAGAGGCCGCGCTTCTTGGCATAGATTGCCGTGTCGATGCCTGACGCATTGCGGCCGCTATGGCCGAAGATGATGATCGAGTCGCCCTCGTTGAGCGGCTGGTGGTCGAGGAATTTCTCGGCATATTTTTCCGTACGTTCCAGCCAGAGCAATTCGCGCACGCCGCCGGCGCCCAGCACGTTGTGCCACATCACACGCGGGTCGGTCAGCGGGTTGAAACCGACATAGGTACCATAGCGGGGGAACACTTCCTGGCAGGGCAGCACGGAATGGCCGGAGCCGTAAAGATGGACAAGCCCGCCATTCTGCAGCGAGTCGGCAAAGCCGTTCGCCGCCTGCTCGAAGGCTTCGGCATTTTCTTTCGACGCCTTCTCGATGAGGGCGGCAAGGCGGGGGATGTAGAAATCGGACACTTGGATACTCCTGCTTGGTGTCAGCTTCGGGTGTTGGGAGGAACGCGGCCGGCGCGCAGCGTCGAGCGGATCTCGTAGCGATCGCCGCGCATGACCGAGATGGTGAATTCGAAGGGACCGCGCTCGTCGATGCTCACGCGTTCGACGATGAAGGCCGGCGTGCCGACGGCCAGCCCGAGCAGATCGGCATCGGTGATGGGCACCGTGCCGACGCGGTAGCTCTCGCGCGCCTCCAGTGGCACAATGCCGTAGCGACGCTCCAGCGCTTCATAGAGCGAACCCTGCAGCAGGCCGGAATCGAGGAAGCCCGGCACACGCGCGCCGGCAAGCTGCGCCGTCTGGATGCCGATCGGCTCATTGTTGCCGAGCCTGAGCCGCCGGATGCGTACCACCGGATCGCCTTCGTCGATCTCAAGCGCTGCGGCAGCCGCCGCATCTGCCTTGGTCAGGCTGCAATCCAGCAGCCGCGAACCGGCGACGACGCCGATATTGCCCATCTCCTGGGTGAAGCTGGTCAGCTCGCGCGTGCCGGCGACCAGCGTGGTCGAGCGCACGAACGTGCCGCGCCCGTGCTCGCGGCGCAGCAGCCCGCTTTCCTCCAGGTTGCGCAATGCGTGGCGCAGTGTGATGCGACTCACCCCGAACAGTGCGCACAGCCGGTCTTCGGCCGGGATCTGGTCGCCGGTCGCCCACTCGCCGCTCTTGATGATGGCGCGGATCGCTTCCTCGACCTGGAACCACAAGGGTTCGGGACGGCGGCGGTCGGGTTGCGGAAAGCTGGCTTCGGTCATCGTATCTGCCTCCATCCGGCTCCGGCGGCGCCTGCAAGCGCTGCGCCGACAAGGCCGGCGCGCGACCCGAAGGCGCCGGGCCTGATGTCTATGTTGCGAAGGTGTGGCGGCAGCTGGCGCCGAAGTGCCGCGAGCAAGGGCGGTTTCATCACATCGAGCGCATCCGCGATGCTGCCGGAAATCAGGACCGCCTCCGGGTTGAGCAGCGCGACCGCGCCGGCCAGCGCCGTGCCCAGGTGCCGCATCGGTGCTTCGAGTGTCGCAATCGCCTGGCCATTGCCGGAGCGCGCCGCCGCGATCAGGGCGGCGCCGTTTGCCAGCCCCAGCTCGTGCGCGATGGCATCCAGCGCGCGGCCGGAGGCTGACCGCTCCAGCCAGCCGCTGCGGTCTTCGCCGGCATCGTCGGTGTCGGCGCAGGCCCAGCCGAAGGAACAGGCGCCGCCTTGGGCTCCGGCGACGATGCGGCCGCCGGCCAGCACTGCCGAGCCGATGCCCGTGCCGATGGCAAGCAGCAGCGCATCCGTCAGCGATCGGGCGCCGCCTTCGACGGCTTCCGCCAGCAGGGCGATCTGCGCGTCATTGCCTACCGCGACCGTCAGCTCGGGGAACAGTTTCTGCAGGTCCTGCCCATCGAGATAGGGCAGGTTGGGGATCCAGCGGCAGGTCGAGCTTTCGACAAGGCCCGGCACAGCAAGGCCGATTGCAGCGACATCGCCGGCCTCTCCGGCGAGTACGCCGAGACGGGTTCGAAAGTCCTCCAGTGTGGCGGGCGCCGCCTCGTGCGTCAGCATCCGCAGCGCCGCAACGTCACCGCTGTAGACGGCTGCACGCAGGTTGGTGCCGCCAAGATCTATGGCCAACGCGCGCGTCATGGCTCGCGATCCCTGGCGGTGGCCGGCGCGAACAGGCCGGCGCCCGCGTTCCAGGAGTGCGAGGCAGCAGCGAAGCCTTGCGCGTAGCGGGTACCGCGCAGGCAGCCGCGCAGCCGGTAGAGCGCACTGTAATAGTCGACATAAGGGAAGCTGCTCAGTCCCCGCGCCAGCTCGTATTCGTGCACCGCCGCACTCCAGGCCTCGAAGCCGTCGCTGACGTCGATGAGATGTTCGGGTCTGAAGCCATCATCGTCTTCCCAGTTTTCGCCGAACAGCAGCAGTTGCGGCGTGTGAGCCTCATGACTGCGTTTCAGTGTCGGCAGGGCGGCGAAGAAAAACCCGGTACGGGTCAGTTCGGCCGCGGCGCGATGATCTTTGTGCCAGCTGCCATGCCAATGCGTGATGACGACCTCTGGCTTCAGCTCGCGAATGACGTCGCAGACCTTGAGCGCCGTTTCATCGTCATTGGGCAGGAAAGCATCCTTGAGCCCCAAGTTGCGCACGTCGATGCCCAGCCGTTCAGCGGCCTTGGCGGCCTCTTCTTCCTTCTGCGCGCAATAGTGGTCCGGGATCAGGCAAGGATGACCCTGCTCGCCCATGGTCAGGTGCAGGAAGGTGACGGCAGCGCCGCGGCTGGCGGCCACCGCAGCCAGCGGCCCGGCGATCACTTCGGCATCGAAGGCATGCGCTCCGACGACCAGGATCGAGCGCGCGGCATAGACCTTGTCTTCGATCATTTCATGCCTCCGCCGGCGCCGACGCCCTCGCGAATCTGGCGCGCCAGCAAACAATACATGATGAGGATGGGCGCCATGGAGATGGCGAGCGATGCAAACACCAGGCCCCAGTCGGTACGGAACTGGCCGACGAACACGCTGATTGCCAGCGGCACGGTCTTGTAGCGATCGTCGAAGATGAAGATCAGCGGGAAGAAGAAATCATTCCACACCGCAATGGCGGTGAAGATGGCGACGATCGAAACCGCCGGTTTCACCATCGGCAGGATGATCTGGAACAGGATGCGTGTTTCGCCGGCTCCATCCATGTGTGCTGCCTCGTCGAGTTCGGACGGCAGCACGCGCATGAAATTGGCGAAGATGAAAACGGCGAAGGGAATGCGGATCGCCGAATAGACCAGGATGAGGCCGGTCAGCGAGTCGAGCAGGCCGAGATTGCGCATCAGCGTGAACAGTTCGACCGAGGCGAGCCGGATCGGCAACATGATGCCGGACAGGAACAGACCCAGCATGATGCCGTTCCAGCCGAGTTTATAGCGGCTGAGCGGATAGGCGGCGAGCACCGAGACCACGATGGTCAACGCCACCGCGCCGCCGGTGACGATCAGGCTGTTGATGAAGTTCTGGCCGAGATCGGCACGTGTCCAGGCATTGGTGAAATTGTCGAAGGACCAGCTCTGCGGCAGGCCGAGCCGATTCTCGTAGATTTCCGCCGTCGTCTTGAAGCAGGAGACGACGAGGATGTAGAGCGGCAGCAGTACGGCTGCCGACCACAGCACGAGCACGGTCGAGCCAGGCAGCCTGCTAAGCCGTCTCTGGATGGCAAGCGCGCTCATAGCTGCACCGTGCGGCGGTCGAAGAAGCGCAGCATGAGCAGCGTGCCGATGCTGAGGATCAGGAACAGCATGGTGCCGAGCGCCAGTGCCAGGCCGATGTCGGTAATGCCGACCGCGCCCTCGGCACCGAATGCCAGGCGGTAGAAATAGGTCACCAGCGTGTCGGTCGAATAGCTCGGATTGCCCTGCACGCCTTGCATCACATAGACGATGTCGAACTGGTTGAAAGTGTTGATGAAGGAGAGCGTCGTCAGCGTGCCGATGGCGGGCATCAGCAGCGGCAGCGCGACCGAAACCAGCATGCGGCCGCTGCCGGCGCCATCGAGCTTCGCGGCTTCGAAGATCTGGCCGGAGATCTGCCTGAGGCCCGCTGTGTAGATCAGCACCGGCAGGCCCATCCAGTTCCACGCATCCACCGCGATCAGCATCAGAAGCGCCGTCTGGCTGTTGCCGAGAACGGTCAGGCTGCCTTGATGCAGGCCAAGGCCGTTCAGCGCCCATTCCACGACACCGCCTGGGGCCAGCAGCAGGCGCCACAGCGCGCCGACGATCACTGGCGACAGCACCGCCGGAAAGAAGAACAGGGACTGGAAGAAGGCGGCTCCGCTTCTGCCCTTGCCCTGGTCGCGCAGGAACAGCAGCCAGGCGAACAACAGGCCGACGCCGTTCTGGAACACCATGATGCCGAAGAACCAGATCACATTATGCCACAGCGCTCCGGTCAGTCGCGCGCTGCTCGGGAATACGAACAGGCGCGTGAAATTCGAAAGGCCGGCAAAGTCCAGCATGCGCAACCCCTTCCAGGTGAAGAAGCTGCCCCACAACGACATCGCCAGCGGGTAGAGCACGAACAGCCCGTAGATCGCCAGCGCCGGCAGCACGAACAACACCGCCATGCGCTGCTGCGTCCGTCTCATGCTGCTCTTGTGCCGATGCTGCGTCACGGAGAGGCCGCCTACTGCTTGGGCTGGAACCAGGTGGCGACCGCGGCCTGCATGTCGGCCGCAAGTTTCTCCGGCGCGATCTTGCCTTCGACCGTGTCGATGATCTCCGCCTGCAGGATCGAGGAGGCCGTCGGCGACTGCCAGCGGAAGCCGACGAGGGTGAGATAGGGCGTCGAGTTCTTGGCCATCTCCATCATTTGCGCAAGCACCGGGTCCTTTACCGAAACATCGGTGCGCGCTGGTGGCCAGCCGAGTTCGTCGGCGAACAGCTGCGCGAATTTCTGCGACGCCATGAAGTTCAGCACCTTGGTTGCCGCTTCCTTGTTCCTGCTTTCCGAGACCAGTCCGTAGGAGCCATCCGAGAAGGCCGAGGTGTAGAGCTTGGCGCCGGCATCGTTCGCCGGGAAGGAGAAGATCGAGAACTGCAGCTTCGGGTTCTGCGCCTTGAACGAGCCGTTCTCGAACGAACCGCCCAGGAACATCGCCGCTTTGCCGTTGATGAACTGCTGCGTCGAGGTGGTGTAGTCGATGCCTGCGAACCCTTCCGTGAAGTAGGGCTTCAACTCGGCAAAGCGTTTCAGCGCCGCGACATAACGCGGGTCCTCGAAAGTTGCCTTGCCGCTCATCATCTCGTCATAGAAGCCGGGGCCATAGACGGTCGGTCCGACCACGCCGACGCCGATTTCCAGCGCCCAGGCCGAGCCATTGGCGCCGCCAGCCGCAATCGGCGTGATGCCGGCGGCCTTCAGCTTCTCGCAGGCGGCGACGAAATCCTTGTAGGTCCTGGGGATCTCGATGCCTTGTGCGGCGAAGATCTCCTTGTTGTAGAACACACCCATCATCGGCACCGAATAGGGCACGCCATAGGTCTTGCCGTCGGCGCGGCCGCGCGCGCCGCCAAGGGCCGTGTCGGGCATGTTCTTCAGCTCCGCCACGCTGTCGTCCAGCGCATCGAGATAACCCGCCTCGACGAACGGCTGTACTTCGCCATAAGCCTTGAGCTGCGCAATATCAGGTCCGCGTCCGCCACGCAGCGCCGTGCTCAGCCGGTTCTGGTAGTCGGCGTCGGGCGTGAACTGGATGTTGACCTTGATGCCGGGCGTCTCCTTCTCGAAGACGTCGAAGATCCGGCGCATCGCCGCTTCGTCTTCGGTGCGCCAGCTCCACAGCGTCACCGTCTCGTCGGCGAATGCGGGGGCAGGCGCGGTAAAGCCCGCACCGATCGCGGCAAGGCCGCCGATCAGGCAGAGCAGGGTGCGCCGGCGAATTGAAAGCATGTTCATTTCGAGTTCTCCCATTTGCCGTGTTCGGCCTGCCGCGTTCCCTCTTGCGGTCAAAATTCATTATAACGACATAATTAAAATCGCAAGACAACTCGCGCTGGATTCTTTTTGGCGATGCAGGAAAGGTTTGAATCAGGCAGATATTTTATGTTGATTTCATTGCATAAAATAAAGAAGTTCCGAGCTGTCTCGCTATCGGATCGCTTTTGGCTAACCCAATCCAGTTAAGTTATCGCTTGCGTCTCGATGCGCCATTGTCATAACGTCATGTCGCCTTGGCAGACCATGGGAGGGAGTGAATGTCTTTGGCTTGGACTTCGAAACTGGCATTGGCGGCGGGGCTGGCGCTTCTGCCCGGCTCGGCATGGGCCGAGGCCGTGAACATCTCCTACCTGACGCATTGGTCGCCCGAGACCGTCGCCTTGCTGGAGAATGCGGCAAAGGAATATTCCAAGACCCATCCCGACGTGACAGTCACCGTGCGTGCCGTGCCGTTCGGCGATCTTTTGACCACGCTGCGTTCGCAAAGCGGTGGTTCGGACGGCGCCACCATCGGCGGTATCTACGATCTGTGGCTGCCGGAACTGGCGCGCGACAAGCTGGTTGCGCCGGCGCCGGAGGTTGTGGCAGCCGAGGTCAAGGGCGCCTGGCCGGCCGGTGTCGTTAGTGCCGCCTCGGTCGGTGGCGCGCTCTACGGCATCCCGAACGAGATCGATGTCTACGCGCTGAACTACAACAAGGACCTGTTCAAGCAGGCCGGCATAGAGGCGGCACCCGGGACCTGGGACGAATTCCGCGAGACGGCGAAGAAGCTGACGAAGAAGGATGCCGGCCAGCAGGGTTTCGGCATGATCAACTCCTGGGCGGCGGGCGTGGTGCATCCCTTCGCCTCCCTGCTCGTCTCCAATGGCGGCGAACTGGTCGGGGACGGCAAGCCGGTGCTTGACAGCAAGCAGGCCGGCGAGACGTTCGAACTCTATGAAGGTCTGATCAAGGACGGTTCGAGCGAACCATCCATGGCTACCGCCGACGCCAACACCACCGGCCCGTTCCTCGACAATTTCGTTTCCGGCAAGACGGGCATGATCATCATGGCCAACTGGTGGGAAAGCGCATTGAAGACCGGTATGGGCGACAAGTTCGCCAACATCGCCACGGCGCCGATCCCGGTCGGCCCGAGCGGCGACAAGCCACATTCGATTTCCTATTCCTGGATGACGGTGGTCAACGCCAAGGCCGGCGAGGCCGAGCAGAAGGCGGCATGGGATTTCCTGGCCTGGCTGAACGGCGCGAAATCAGGTCAGAACGGCGCCTCGGCCATGTCCGACATCCTGATGTCGATGGGCATCCTGCCGTCGCGCAGTTCCGATATCGAGGCGCACAAGGGCAAGCTCGGCAGCGAATTCCTTGCCGGCTATGTCAGCGTTCTGTCCGATGCCAGGCCGTTCCCGGTCGTCCCCGGCGGGCAGGAGTTCTCGGAGTCGCTGCAGCAGACGCTGGAAGCGTTGCAGTACGGTCAGATTTCCGCACAGGAGGCGCAGGCGAAGGCGCAGGCCGACGCGATTTCCATCCTGGAACGCGCCGCCAAGTAGTGGCAGCCTGTTCTAGAGCGTTTCCGTTTTTCACGGAAACGCTCTAACTTTTTGTTTTTACGCAATTCCGGACGCAAAACCGCTACGCACTTTTGCTGGAATTGCTTTGACTTATATCGGGTTTCGGAAGGCAATCGATGACCAATGGCTATCGCGCTTCGGCGGGCATCATGCTGGCGCCCGCCGTGTCGTTGATCGGTGTCTTCATCCTGCTGCCGATGCTCCTGACGGTCTGGCTGTCGTTCAACGACTGGTCGACGCAGACGCCTTTTTCGGAAGCCCACTTCGTCGGACTGGCCAATTTCCACGACATCTTCGGGCCGACATCGGTCGGTCGCGATTTCAAGGGCGCTCTGGTCAATACGGCGATCTACACCGCCCTGTCGGTTGCCATCATCCTGCCTTTGTCGGTCCTGTTCGGCCTGCTCGTCCACCAGCGTGATGTTGGCGGCGGCACGCTGCTCAGGACCGTTCTCTTTTCAACCTATATGGTGCCGATGATCGCGGTGGCACTGGTTTGGTCCAAGCTCTATTCACCAAGCGAAGGGCCGTTCAACCAGATGCTCGGCCTCGTTGGCGTCGGTCCGCAGCCCTGGCTGTCGTCGCCGCGCTCGGCGCTGATCTCGATCGTTCTTCTGAACGTGTGGCAGCAGGTCGGCTACTTCACGGTGCTTGCCATTGCCGGCCTGACCCAGATTCCCGGCAGCCTCTATGAGGCGGCGACGCTCGACGGCGCCAACCGCACCGAACAGTTCCGCTACATCACGTTGCCGCTGCTGCGCCGCACCCTGCTGTTCAGCGCCGTCATCGCCATCATCAACGCGGTGCAGGTGTTCGAACCGGTGGCCCTAATCACGCAGGGCGGTCCGGTCGGCTCCACCAATGTGCTCACCTACCATATCCGTCGCGTGGGCATCGAGCGTGCCCAGGGCGGGCTGGGCTCTGCGATGGCGGTGATGCTGATGCTTTCGCTCATTGTCGCTGTGTGCGCGCTGTTTGCCATCATGAACCGGAAAGACGACGAATGAGCGCGCCGACCGGCTCGTCGAGCACCTTGTCCCGCCGCCGTCCTGCCGGGCGCAAGGCGCTGCTTGCCACGCTGATGCTGCTGGTGGCGGTCGCTTCCGCCTTTCCGCTGGTGTGGATGGTGCTGTCCAGCCTGAAGACGACGGCCGAAAGCATGCAGGTGCCACCGGTATGGATCCCGCGTAAGCCGACGCTTGAGGCCTATGAGAAGGTGGCGGGCGTGGTCAACGTCAGCCGCTCGATGTGGAACTCCCTCGTCATTGCCACCGTCACCACGGCCGGCATCCTGATCACCTCGATGATGGCCGGCTATGCCTTTGCCAAATACAGCTTCCCAGGCCGTGGCCTGCTGTTTTCGGCGCTGCTCGCCACCATGTTTCTGCCACCGATCGTCACGCTCATCCCGCTCTATCGCATGGTGGGGTCGATCGGGCTCAATGCAAGCCTGGCTGGCATCATCGTGCCGAACCTCGCCAACGCGTTCGGCATCTTCCTGATGCGCCAGTTCATCGCCGGTGTACCGGACGACCTGATCGACGCTGCCCGCATGGACGGCGCTTCGGAACTGCTCATCCTGTTCAAGATTGTGGCGCCAACCGTTGCACCGGCCATCGCTGCGCTGGCACTGTTTGCTTTCGTCTATCACTGGAACAGCTATTTGTGGCCGCTCACCGTGCTGCAGGGCAATGCCGATAGCTATCCGATCGTCATCAGCCTCAGCCGGCTGCTGAGTTACAATCGCGGCGCCATGAACACGGGGCTGGTCATGGCCGGCGCGACGCTTGCCGTGCTGCCTCCGCTGATCCTGTTCGTCTTCCTGCAGCGCTTCTTCGTCGACTCGATCGTGAGTTCGGCAGTCAAGGGCTGACGATCCGCCAACCGGCTGCCTAACCTTAGTTTTTCGTGCGTTCACGATCTTGTGTTCGAGTGCCGACGCTCGCCGGATCACGCCGTCACAATGCCGACACAGGGCTGAAAATAGGACTTGCGCGGAAACTTCGCCGGTGAGACGGAGTCTTCGTTCACAATCGTCCCTTTCCCCTTCATGTTCAGGGGTGCGTCATGCCGGTCCAGAAATACGTTCCGCTGGCCATCCGGCGTTCGGTGCTGCCGAGCGCGTGGGATATCATGGCGCTGCTTCTGGTCGTGGGCGCCATTGTGCTGATTGCCTATGGCGCCGAGGTCACCACCGAGCCGCTGTCGGCGCTCGACGCGACACCGCTTTCGCTCGATCCCGCCAATCTGCCGGTCTATGCCCTGCGCACCACGCTGCGCATGCTGCTGGCGATCGTGCTGTCCACGGCCTTCACCTTCATCTACGCAGCTGCCGCCGCGAAAAGCCGGCGCGCCGAAATGGTGCTGGTGCCGATGCTGGACATTCTGCAGTCGGTGCCGATCCTTGGCTTCCTCACCTTCACCGTCACGTTCTTCCTCAATTTGTTCCCGGGCTCGGTGCTTGGCGCGGAACTGGCGTCGGTATTTGCCATCTTCACCAGCCAGGCCTGGAACATGACCTTTTCCATGTACCAGTCGATGCGCAATGTGCCGGCCGACCTGGAGGAGGCGACTCGCAGCTTCCATCTCACCGGCTGGCAGCGCTTCTGGCGCCTCGACGTGCCCTTCGCCATGCCAGGCCTGGTCTGGAACGCCATGATGTCGATGTCGGGCGGCTGGTTCTTCGTGGTCGCGTCCGAGGCGATCACCGTCGGCAACACCACCGTGACCTTGCCGGGTGTCGGCTCCTATGTGGCGCTGGCCATCCAGCAGCAGAACATCGCGGCGATCATCTATGCCGTCATCACCATGCTGGTCGTCATCATTTTCTACGACCAGTTGCTGTTTCGCCCGCTGGTGGCCTGGGCCGACAAGTTCCGCTTCGAGACGACGGCCTCAGCGGACGCGCCGCAGTCCTGGATGCTGGATCTGCTTCGTCGTGCCCGGCTGGTGCGTGTCCTCGTTACGCCGCTTGCATGGCTGGCGCGCACGGTATGGACCTTGCGCCTGCCTGCACTACCGGCTTTCAGGACCGCTGAGGCTGCAAACGGCGCGGCGCGCTCACGCCTGGCCGACAGGCTGTGGATCGGCCTCATCGCTGTGGGAGCCGCCTATGGCGCCTACATCAGCATTGGCTATCTCAGGGCCAATGTCGGTTGGCCGGATGTCGCCACGGTGCTCACCGATGCGTTCATCACGCTGGCGCGCGTGATCGTGCTGATGGCGCTCGCGACGCTGCTGTGGGTGCCGGTAGGGGTCTGGATCGGCCTGCGTCCGAAGCTTGCCGAGAAGGTGCAGCCGCTGGTGCAGTTCCTGGCCGCCTTTCCGGCCAACATCGCCTTCCCGGTATTCGTGGTGCTGATCGCCCACTACGATCTCAACCCGAACATCTGGCTGAGCCCGCTGATGATCCTGGGCACGCAATGGTATATCTTGTTCAACGTCATTGCCGGTGCCTCGGCCTTCCCGAGCGACCTCAAGGAAGCGGCACGCAGCTTCCACATCGGGGGCTGGCGCTGGTGGTTCAAGGTGATCCTGCCCGGCATCTTCCCGTATTATGTCACCGGCGCCATCACCGCATCGGGCGGCTCGTGGAACGCTTCGATCGTTGCCGAGGTGGCGAGCTGGGGCAACGAGCAACTCACCGCGCGTGGCCTCGGCGCCTACATCTCCAAGGCGACATCCACCGGCGATTTCCCGCGCGTCGTGCTCGGCATCGTCGTCATGTGTCTCTTCGTCACCCTCTTCAACCGTCTGGTCTGGCGCCCGCTTTATGCTTTCGGCGAGCGCCGGCTGCGTCTTGCCTGAATCAATGGGAAGTACTGCCATGCTGGATCAAGTCGCCGGGAAGCCGCTCATCGATATCCGTCAGGTCTCGCGCTCGTTTCCGAAGGGCAGCGGCAAGGATGTGACGGTGCTGGAAAATGTCGACCTGACCATTCGCGAGGGCGAACTGGTCGGTCTGCTCGGCCGCTCGGGCTCGGGCAAGTCGACACTGCTGCGCATCATCGCCGGCCTTGTCACGCCGTCGTCGGGCGTGGCCGAGTGCAGGGGCTCGGAAATCCAGGGCCCGCCGTCGGGCGTCGCCATGGTGTTCCAGTCCTTCGCGCTGTTTCCGTGGCTCACCGTTCTGCAGAACGTCGAGCTTGGCCTGGAAGCGAAAGGAGTTGACCGCGCCGAGCGCCGTTCGCGCGCGCTCGCGGCCATCGACCTGATCGGTCTTGACGGTTTCGAGAATGCCTTTCCGAAGGAATTGTCCGGGGGCATGCGCCAGCGCGTCGGTTTCGCGCGGGCGCTGGTGGTGCATCCCGATCTGCTTTTGATGGACGAACCATTCTCGGCGCTCGATGTGCTCACCGCCGAGACGTTGCGCACCGACATGATCGATCTGTGGATGGAAGGCCGGTTGCCGATCAAATCGGTGCTGATCGTCACCCACAACATCGAGGAGGCGGTGCTGATGTGCGACCGCATCCTCGTCTTTTCCTCCAATCCCGGCCGCGTCGCGCGCGAGCTGAAGGTCGACCTGCTGCACCCGCGCAACCGCCTCGATCCGGTCTTCCGGCAACTGGTCGATTCGATCTATGCGATCATGACGCAGCGCGTCGAGCCGCGGACCCCTTCCAAGGAAGGCATCCCCGGCGCCGGCATGGGCATGGTGCTGACCCATGTCTCGACCAACGTGCTGGCCGGTCTGATCGAAGCGCTGGCCGCAGCTCCCTATGACGGCCGCGCCGACCTGCCGGTGCTGGCCGGCGCCCTGCAGATGGAGGCCGACGAGATCTTCCACCTCGGCGAGACGCTGCAACTGCTACGCCTTGCCCAGCTCAGTGAAGGCGATATCGAACTGACGGAAGCCGGCAAGCGTTTCGCCCATATGGAAACCGACGAGCGCAAGCGGCTGTTCGCCGAACACATCTCGGCCTATGTGCCGCTGATCGGCCTGATCCGCCGCGTGCTGGACGAGCGGCCCTCGCATGTCGCGCCCATGGCGCGCTTCCGCAACGAGCTGGAAGACTACATGACCGAAGACTATGCCGACGAAACGCTGAAGACCGTGATCTCCTGGGCGCGTTACGCGGAGCTCTTCGCTTATGACGAACACAGCGAACTGTTCAGCCTGGAAAACCCGCAATAGGCGGCAACATTCTGAGGTCGGGTCTCAAATCCAGTCTTGCAGCCATTTCAGGCCGAAAGCGCCGGGCGCGAGGATGCCGGCGGCCCAAAGCATCGCCGACGTAGCATTGGCAAGCTGGAAGGCGACAGGCGACATTTCGCAGATGCCGGCCACCAGTGGCATCGAGGCGCGCAGCGGCCCGGAGAAGCGGCCGACGAACACACCGAGCGTGCCCCAGCGTTCGAAGAAGCGATGGCCGCGCTCGAGAAGGCCGGGGTTGCGCGACAACGGCCAATAGCGCACCACGTCATGCTTCAGTTTCTGGCCGATCCAGAACGAGAGCCAGTCGCCGAAGAAGGCGCCGATTGCTGCTGCCGCCCACAATGGCCAGAATGAAATCCCGCTCTCGCCGACCAGGAAGCCGATGCCGAGCAGGATGACGGTGGCCGGCACCAGCAGTGAGATGAAGGCCAGCGATTCACCGAAGGCAAGTGCCATCACGACAAGGAAGCCCCAGCCCTGATTGGCCCGGACAAAATCGACAGCAGTTTGGGTCAGTGCATGAAAATCCATGCCTGCCCCTAACGCATCGGCCCGAAAATCGGAATCGATTTTCGGAAAGCACGATGCGCAGCTCAGAAGTGTTGGAGCGTCCTTTGCGCGTCCGAATGGACGCGCGGCACTCCAGACGATGTCGCCGGCTTTGAAACCGGTTTCCGTGAGTGGGCAGGGCTCAGGCTGCTATACCGCCGCCGAGTGGCGGGCGGCGCCCGTCGCAAGATAGGTGTCGAAATGCGCCGCGATCGAGCGCACAAAAGGCTTCGCCTGTTCGGTGACGCTGAAGTCGCCGTCATGGATGACGAATCCGCTTGATGGATCGCCGGCGAGAATGTGCGCGGCGCGCAGGACAGGTTTTGCGTCCTCGCCAAACAGGGCCAGGAGGTCGGCGCGCGCGAAGGCGTAGTCACACATCAACCGTTCGATCACCCAGCCGCGCGCGCGATCCCGTTGGGTCAATGCGATGCCGCGCACTGTTGCCAGTTCGCCCTTCTCGACCAGCTTCTGGTATTCGCCGGTCGCTGGCATGTTCTGGACATAACCTTGCGGCAGCCGGCCGATCGAGGAAGCGCCCAGCCCGATCAGCGCATCGGCGCCGTCGACCGTATAGCCCTGGAAATTGCGCTTCAGCGACCCATCCGCCAGCGCTCGTGCCATGCCGTCGTCCGGCCACGCGAAATGGTCCAGTCCGATCGCCACATAGCCGGCGCCGGCGATCATTTCCGCTGCCAGCTGCGATTGGGCAAGGCGCTCTGCAGCATCGGGCAGGGCAGCCTCATCGATCATCTTCTGGTGTTTCTTGAACCACGGCACATGCGCATAGCCAAACAGCGCAATGCGATCCGGGCGCAACGAGAGCACCTGTTCGACGGTGCGGGCCACGGTCGTGACCGTCTGGTAGGGCAGGCCATAAAGAACGTCGAGATTAACCGAGTCGACTTCACGCGCCCTGACGCTTTCGACCACCCGGCGGGTCTGTTCGAAACTCTGCTCCCGGTTGATCGCCTGCTGTACCGTTTCGTCGAAGTCCTGCACGCCCAGGCTGGCCCTGGTCATGCCGATCGCAGCCAGCGCATCGAAGCGCGCATCGTCCATGTCGTTGGGGTCGATTTCGACGCTGATTTCGGCGTCGGGATGGAATTGGAATGCCGCACGCAGCGCCGTGTCCACCAGGATCATGTCGTCCGGGTTGAGCAGCGTCGGCGAGCCGCCGCCAAAATGCAGTGCGCTGACTTCGCACTGACCATCGAGCAGGGCGCCAACCGTCCTGATTTCCCGCCGCAAGGCATCGACGTAGCGCCGGACCGGTCCATAGGAGAGCGTGTGTTTCGTGTGGCAGGCGCAGAACCAGCACAGCCGGTCGCAATAGGGAATGTGGGCATAAAGCGACAGCGTGCTGCCGGCAGGCAGCGCCGTCAGCCAGTCGCGATAGGTCTGCGTCGTGACACCCTGATGGAAATGCGGTGCTGTCGGATAGCTGGTGTAGCGCGGCACTGGCGCCGAATAACGGTTGAGAAGAATGTCCTGCATGGCGACCTTCGAAATCATCGATTTCTCTGACAGCAATCATGAACTGCACGCCGGGTTCAGCTCTTGATCCAGGTCAATTCGCGCCGGAGACAAACTGACGCGGGATTTCCTGGGCGGGACCGGGTAGAAGGAAAGGGTTAAGCAACGCGGGGGCGCGAGCGGCATGAACCTGCGACAGGATGTTCATACGGCGGGGATTCCGGTTCTCTGCCAGGCATGCGAGGCGCGCCATCGCGGCGTCTGCGGCGCGCTCGACTCTGATCAGTTGGTGGCGCTTGCCAAAAGCTCTTCCAAACAGACAATCGTGTCAGGCGCCGAGCTGGTCGGCGACATGGAAACGGTGGACCACTATTCCAATGTGCTCGCCGGAGTGGTGAAGCTCACCAAGACCTTGTCCGATGGACGCCAGCAGATCGTCGGCCTGCAATTCGCTCCCGACTTCCTCGGCCGTCCTTTCAAGACCGAAAGCGCCGTCAATGCCGAGGCGGCGACCAATGTGTCGCTGTGCAGTTTTCCAAAGGCAGCCATCGAGCGCATGCTGAAGCAGAGCCCCGAGCTCGAACACCGGCTGCTGCGCCAGACGCTGAAGGAACTCGACGAGGCGCGCGACTGGATGCTGACGCTTGGCCGCAAGACGGCGTCGGAGAAGGTCGCGAGCTTCCTGTTGCTGATCGCCAATCACATCGACCCGACGATGAACGAGGGCGAGGAGAAGGTGACCTTCGACCTGCCGCTGACGCGCGCCGACATCGCCGACTTCCTGGGGCTCACCATCGAGACGGTTTCGCGCCAATTGACCAAGCTGCGTGCCGATGGCGTCATCAGCATCGAGAACAACCGCCATGTCACCGTGGCGCGGCGCGAAAGGCTGGAGGCCCGCGCCGGGCACTGATGTGGTTGACGGCCTCTGGTTCTAGCCGAGGATAGCCGGCAGCACGTGCTCGCGCTCGAAGGCGATATGACGTCGCAGTGTTTCGAACAGCCCCCGCAGCATGAAGCCCATGGCTTCCGCATTCGTGATCGGTTCGCCATGGCCGACAGCCAGCAGGATTTCGGTGACCTCGTCGGCGAAGCTCTCGTCCTCGACGTGCTCGACACGCAGGCGGTGGATGGTCAGGTCGGCGTCAGGTGCCGCCGCCGCGAAAGCCGGAAAGATCACATCGTCCTCATAGGCGTGCGCCTGCCGTAGCAGCGGCACCAGCAGGCTGGCTATGCGCAGGCATTCGGCCCGGCACACACCATCCGGCAGGGCATCGGCTATCGCCTCGAGCGCTGCGCAGAGCGCGAGCTTGTTTTCATGAAGACGTTGCATGACCAGCGCCGGGTGTCTGGCTTCCTCCGTGCGCGGCGCCGGCGGCTCGCCGGCCACCATGGTTCTCAACTGCCGTTCACCCCGCACAGGCCATCCTCCGCACCCTTGTCCAGCCGCCAAGACTGACAACCAGCGCCTCGCGGGGCTTTGACCTGGATCAAGGCGGGCGCTCCCGCTTTGTCGGAAACGGAGGCAGGAAGACCGCATGGGGATGCGGTTTCGATGGTAGCCGAGGGATCGCTCGATGAGATATGGAGCCGAAATTGCCTGGATGAGCCTGGCGACATTCCTGGCGTTGCTCGGCGCCGGCTTCGCTGCCGATGCTCCGTTCCGCGCGCATATGTGGGTGCTGTTCGCCGTACTGGCCATCGGCACCATCGTGCTCTTGCGCAATGTCAGTTTCGAGCCGGAACAGCCGGTGGATCAATCCGCCTACATGGACGGTCCCATTCGTTACGGTGCCATTGCTACCGTGTTCTGGGCGGTGGTCGGGCTGCTGGTCGGTGTCGTGATCGCGCTGCAGCTGGCCTTTCCCGACCTCAATCTGGAGCCCTGGTTCAATTTCGGCCGCATGCGGCCGTTGCACACCTCGGCGGTCATCTTCGCCTTTGGTGGCAACGCGCTGGTCGCGACCTCCTTCTATGTCGTGCAGCGCACCTGCCGCGCACGCCTCTTCGGCGGCAATCTCGCCTGGTACGTGTTCTGGGGCTACCAGCTTTTCATCGTCATGGCGGCCACCGGCTATCTGCTCGGCATTACCCAAAGCCGCGAATACGCCGAGCCGGAGTGGTACATCGACCTGTTCCTCACCGTCGTCTGGGTTGCCTATCTGGCGGTTTTCCTCGGCACGATCCTGAAGCGCAAGGAACCGCATATCTACGTCGCCAACTGGTTCTATTTGTCCTTCATCGTAACCATCGCGATGCTGCACGTGGTCAACAACCTGGCGGTGCCGGCCTCGTTCGTCGGGTCGAAGAGCTATTCGCTGTTCTCCGGCGTGCAGGATGCGCTCACGCAATGGTGGTACGGCCACAACGCCGTCGGCTTCTTCCTCACCGCCGGCTTCCTCGGCATGATGTATTATTTCATTCCCAAGCAGGTGAACCGGCCGGTCTATTCCTACCGTCTGTCGATCATCCACTTCTGGTCCCTGATCTTCATGTACATCTGGGCCGGACCGCATCACCTGCACTACACCGCGTTGCCAGACTGGGCGCAGACGCTGGGCATGGTGTTCTCGATCATGCTGTGGATGCCGTCCTGGGGCGGCATGATCAACGGCCTGATGACGCTATCCGGCGCCTGGGACAAGCTGCGTACCGACCCGATCGTCCGCATGATGGTGACGGCGGTGGCCTTCTACGGCATGGCCACTTTCGAGGGGCCGATGATGTCGATCAAGGCCGTCAATTCGCTGTCCCATTACACCGACTGGACCATCGGCCATGTCCATTCCGGGGCGCTCGGCTGGAACGGCCTGATCTCCTTCGGGGCGGTCTACTTCATGGTGCCGCGCCTGTGGAACCGCGAGCGCCTCTATTCGGTGCGCATGGTCAACTGGCACTTCTGGCTGGCGACGCTCGGCATCGTGATCTACGCCGCGTCGATGTGGGTCTCGGGCGTCATGCAGGGCCTGATGTGGCGCGAATACGACGAGCAGGGCTTCCTGGTCTATTCCTTCGCCGAGTCCGTCGCCGCCATGCACCCCTACTACGTCATGCGCGCTCTCGGCGGTGCGCTCTACCTTTCCGGCGTTGTGATCATGGCCTGGAACATCTTCATGACTATCCGCGGCCACCAGCGCGAGGAAGTTCCGACCACCGGCACCACGCCCGCGCTGCAGCCGGCCGAATAGGAGTTCTCACATGGCTTTGATGGACAAACACGCGCTCATCGAGCGCAATGCGACGCTGCTGCTCGTCGGCTCGTTCCTGGTCGTCACCATCGGCGGCATCGTCGAGATCGCACCGCTGTTCTATCTCGAGAACACCATCGAGAAGGTGGAAGGTATGCGGCCCTATTCGCCGCTGGAACTGGCAGGGCGCAACATCTATATCCGCGAAGGCTGCTACCTTTGCCACAGCCAGATGATCCGTCCTTTCCGCGACGAGGTCGAACGCTATGGCCACTACAGCCTGGCGGCGGAGTCCATGTATGACCATCCCTTCCAGTGGGGGTCGAAACGTACTGGCCCCGACCTTGCCCGTGTCGGCGACCGCTATTCCAATGAATGGCATGTCCAGCATCTCAGCGACCCGCGCTCGGTGGTGCCGGAATCGATCATGCCGCGCTACGCCTTCCTGAAGAACGTGCCGCTGTCGCCGAAAGGCTTTTCCACGCAGCTCGTCGCCAATGTCGATGTCGGTGTCCCCTATACGCAGGAGATGATCGACAACGCGGACATCGATCTAGCGGCCCAGGCCAATCCCAGCGCCGACACCTCTGCTCTCACCAAGCGCTATCCCAAGGCCAAAATCGGCGACTTCGACGGCAATCCGCAGCAAGTGACCGAGATGGATGCGCTGGTCGCCTATCTGCAGATGCTCGGCACGCTGGTCGATTTCTCGACCTATGACGAAGCCGGCGGTTATCGCTGAGGGAGGCGCGTTATGGAAACCTACACTGCCATGCGCCACTTCGCCGACAGCTGGGGGCTGCTCGGCATGACCGTCTTCTTTGTCGGCGTGGTGCTCTTCACCCTTCGCCCCGGCAGCAAGAAGCACGCCGACGCGGCATCCAGGATCCCGTTCGAGGACGACAAGCCATGACCGAAAAACACATCGATGAGATTTCCGGCGTCTCGACCACCGGCCATGAGTGGGACGGCATCCGCGAACTCGACAATCCAATGCCGCGCTGGTGGCTATGGACATTCTACGCAACAGTCCTCTGGGCGATCGGCTACACCGTCGCCTATCCGGCCTGGCCGCTTTTGACGTCGGCCACCAAAGGCGTGCTCGACTATTCGAGCAGGGGCGAGGTCAAGCAGGAGTTGGCTGCCGCCAGCGCCGCCCAGGAAAAGTACATCGCTGCGATCAAGGCAAAGTCGGTGGATGAGATCGAGGCTGACGGCAGCCTGCGCGATTTCGCCACCGCTGCGGGGGCGGCGACCTTCCGCGTGAACTGCGTGCAGTGCCATGGTTCGGGCGCGCAAGGGTCGCCGGGCTTTCCCAACCTCAACGACGATGAATGGTTGTGGGGCGGTTCGGCCGACCAGATCTACAAGACGGTCACCCACGGCATTCGCTTCGCCGACGATGCGGACACCCGAACCTCGGAGATGCCGGCCTTCGCCGAAATGCTCAGCGCCGTCCAGATCGGCGATGTCAGCGCCTATGTGGCGAGCCTGTCGGGGTCGGTCAGCGATCCCGCGAAAGTGGAGCCCGGCGCCAAGATCTATGCCGACAACTGCGCCGCCTGCCACGGCGCCAATGCCAAGGGCAATCGCGAGCTCGGCGCGCCGGACCTGACCGATGCAATCTGGCTCTACGGCTCCGGCGAGCGGGCTATAGCCCAGCAGGTGAGGGCGCCGAAAAACGGTGTCATGCCTGCCTGGGGCGCCCGCCTGGGCGATGTCAAGGTCAAGGAGCTGGCCGTCTATGTGCATTCGCTGGGGGGAGGGGAATAGGGTCCGCCTACATCTGTTCCCCTGGGGCCCAGCGACGGGACCCGTCGAGAGGCGGGTCCCGACAGCACATCGAGCGCTTGATCTCGGTCAAGGCAAGCCCGCGCTGGCAGGCGCATCGAAGGTGAGAAGTGCGGGCAAGGCGAGAAGCGTGGGAATGCGTTATGCTTGATGTTGGAGAGGTCGAGAGGCTGGAAGCGGAGGCGGTCAATTCCGCCAAAATCCGCCAGCCCCTCTATGCGGCGCGCAAGAAGATCTTTCCCAAGCGCGCCTCCGGACAGTTCCGCCGCTTCAAGTGGATCGTCATGGCGATCACACTGGGCATCTACTACCTGACGCCATGGCTGCGCTGGGATCGCGGTCCCTATGCACCCGACCAGGCCGTGCTGGTCGACCTCGCCAACCGCCGCTTCTATTTCTTCTTCATCGAAATCTGGCCGCAGGAGTTCTTCTTCGTCGCAGGCCTGCTGGTGATGGCGGGCATCGGCCTGTTCCTGATCACCTCGACGGTGGGCCGCGCCTGGTGCGGCTATACCTGCCCGCAGACCGTCTGGGTCGATCTTTTCCTGGTGGTCGAGCGCGCCATCGAGGGAGACCGCAATGCCCGCATCAAGCTGGACGGGGCTCCCTGGTCAGTTAGCAAGATGGTCAAGCGCGTGACCAAGCACACGGTCTGGCTGCTCATCGCGGTTGCGACCGGCGGCGCCTGGATCTTCTATTTCGCCGATGCGCCGACATTGCTCGGCGAGGTGCTGACCGGCCAGGCCGCCGCCGTTGCCTATATGACCATCGCCGTGCTGACCGCCACGACCTACATCTTCGGCGGGCTGATGCGGGAGCAGGTCTGCACCTACATGTGCCCGTGGCCGCGCATCCAGGCAGCGATGCTCGACGAGAATTCGCTCACCGTCACCTACAATGACTGGCGCGGCGAACCGCGCTCGCGTCATGCCAAGAAAGCGGCTGCAGCCGGCGAGAGTGTCGGCGACTGCGTCGACTGCAACGCCTGCGTCGCCGTCTGCCCGATGGGCATCGATATCCGCGACGGCCAGCAGCTCGAATGCATCACCTGCGCACTCTGCATCGACGCCTGCGACAGCGTCATGGACAAGATCGGCAGGGAGCGTGGCCTGATCGCCTATGCGACGCTGAACGACTACAACGCCAACATGGCGCTCGCCACCGGCGACGGCGCGCATGCGATCGAACCGGCCCTGGTCAGGCAGCCAGGCGGCCGCCTCGTGGAAAAGGTCGCCCAGTTCCACCTCGGCAAGATCTTCAGGCCGCGTACCTTCATCTATACGGCGGTTTGGGCGCTGATCGGTCTGGCCATGCTCTATGCCCTGCTGACGCGTGAGCGGCTGCAGCTCAACGTGCTGCACGATCGCAATCCGCAGTTCGTGGTGTTGTCGGATGGCGCCATCCGCAACGGCTACACCGTCAAGCTGCTCAACATGATCCCCGAACCGCGCACGATCCGGATCACCCTCGTGGGTCTGCAGGGGGGCGCCATGAGCGCAGTCGGCGCGGAGCAGATGGAAGGCGAAACGCTCGCCGTCGACGTCGAGCCGGACCGACTGAAGTCGCTCAAGATCTATGTGCGGCAGCCGCGTGATCGGGTGCAGCCCGGCGGCACGACCTTCCGCTTTGTCGCCAGGGATGCGGCAGGCACCGAGACCGCCAGCTATGACGCCAACTTCATTGCTCCGGAGGCATCGAGATGACCACGCGCCGTCGCAACCCCGGTGAATTCACCGGCCGCCACATGCTGATTATTACGCTCACCTTCTTCGGCATCATCATCGCCGTCAACATGACGATGGCCACGCTGGCGCGGTCGAGCTGGACAGGGCTTGTCGTGCAGAACAGCTATGTTGCCAGCCAGCAATTCAACAGGAAGGCGCAAGAAGGCCGCGCGCAGGCGGCACTGCATTGGCAAGGCACGCTAACCGTCACCGCCGGCGTGATCCGCTACGTATTGGTCGACGCTGCCGGCAAACCGGTTCTGCCTGCCAGCGTGAAAGTGGCTTTCCGCCACCCTGCTTATGATGCGGAGGATCGCACGATCGAACTCACGCCCGAGCCGGGCGGAGCTTTCAGCGCGCGGCAAGCTGTGCGTGACGGCGCGTGGATCGTCGAGGTTGACGCGGATGTCGGGCGCGCGTTGCCCTACCGGCAAGTGCAGCGCGTCTTCGTGCGCGACGGGGCGATCCAATGAGCTGCTGCGCGCCAGGCGTCGAATCCGCGCTCGAACTCGACCGCTCGGGTGCTCCATCCGCCGATGAGATCAGGCTGGCCAGCCGTTCGCTTGGCGGCGGCCTTGCACAGGTCGACTTCGCCGTCCCCGGCGTGCATTGCGCCGCATGCATCCGCGCCGTCGAGACTGCCTTGCAGAAACTGCCCGGCGTGGCCGGCGCGCGGGTGAACCTCTCGACCAAGCGGGTCTCCGTGCGGCTGCGCGAAGGGGAGTTTCCGCCACTGGTCGCAACGCTTTCCGGACTTGGCTATGAGGCGCATCTATTCGACCGTGAAAACGACAGCGACAAGGACCCGGTTCTGGCCGAACTGATCCGCGCCGTCGCCATAGCCGGCTTCGCCGCAACCAACATCATGCTGCTGTCGGTCTCAGTCTGGTCCGGCGCGGCGGACGCCACGCGCGACCTGTTCCACTGGGTCTCGGCGTTGGTCGCCATCCCCGCGCTTGTCTTCGCGGGACGCATCTATTTCCGTTCGGCCTGGAATGCGCTGAGCCATGGCCGAATGAACATGGACGTGCCGATCGCTGTCGGCATTACGCTGGCCTATGGGCTCAGCCTCTACGAGACGATCAACCATGGCCCGCATGCCTATTTCGACGCGTCGGTCTCGTTGCTGTTCTTCCTGCTGATCGGACGCACGCTCGACCACGTCATGCGTGAAAAGGCACGCACCGCCGTGAGCGGCCTCAGGCGGCTGGCAGCGCGCGGCGCCACTGTTGTCGCCAATGACGGAACGCTGAGCTACTTGCCGGTCGAGGAAATCGCGAAGGGCGACGTGATCCTCGTCGCCGCCGGCGAGCGCGTGCCGGTCGACGCCCTTGTCATGAAGGGTGCTTCCGAAGTCGACCGGTCCCTGGTCAACGGCGAAAGCGAGCCGGAGGCGGTGGACCGTGGCACCATGCTGCAGGCGGGTACGCTGAACCTCACCGGCGCGCTGACGGTGCAGGCGACCGCCGCCGCGCAGGATTCTTTCCTGGCCGAGATGGTGCGGCTGATGGAGGCCGCGGAAGGCGGCCGAGCGCTTTACCGGCGTATCGCTGATCGGGCCTCTGCACTCTATGCGCCTGTCGTGCACCTGACGGCGCTGCTCACCTTCATCGGCTGGCTGTTCGTTTCGGGCGACTGGCACCGCGCGATCACCATCGCCATTGCCGTGCTGATCATCACCTGTCCATGCGCGCTCGGCCTTGCCGTGCCGATCGTACAGGTGGTGGCCGCGCGCCGCCTGTTCGAGCAAGGCATCATGGTCAAGGATGGCTCGGCGATGGAACGGCTTGCTGGTATCGACACGGTTGTCTTCGACAAAACCGGCACTCTGACACTCGGTGCGCTCAGGCTGGTGAATGGCGATCAGATCGCATCCGGCGATATGGCTGTCGCCGTACAACTGGCCGCGCATTCCAGGCATCCCATCGCCTGCGCCATCGTGGAAGCCAATCGGGGCTTATCGCTCCAGCGCGAGCTTCCGGATGCGGTCAGCGAAGTGCCCGGTTTCGGACTGGAAGCGTCAATGAACGATTCTGTCTGGCGGCTTGGTCGTGCGCAATGGGCGTTGAAGAATGGCGACGAGGCGACCGGAACCGTTCTGTCGCGTGACGGTGTCTTGCGCGCCAGCTTCGTCTGCGAAGACAGGCTGCGCGCCAGTGCTGCCGACACTGTGGCGGAGGTGACAGGGCAGGGCCTGACAGTGGAGATGCTCACCGGCGATCACGATACCAATGCAAAGCTCACCGCCAGGCAGGTCGGCATCGATGCTTACCGTTCTGGAATGCTGCCGGGCGAAAAGGTGACGCGCATCGTTGCGTTTGCCGAAGATGGCCGCAGGGTTCTGATGGTTGGCGACGGTTTGAACGATGCGCCCGCCCTGGCGGCCGCCCATGTTTCGATGGCGCCGGCGACCGCCGCCGACATCGGCCGCAATGCCGCCGATTTTGTCTTCCTGCGCGAAAGCCTCGCCGCGATCCCCTTCGCGCTCGAGATTTCACGCAAGGCAGGCCGGCTGATCCGGCAGAACCTGGGCTTCGCCATCGCCTATAATTTCGTCGCGGTGCCGATTGCCATCTTCGGCTATGTCACGCCGCTGATCGCGGCGATTGCCATGTCGCTGTCCTCGATCATCGTCATTGCCAATGCCATGCGATTGGCCGGCGGCTCCCGGGCTGTTGGCAAGGGAGGCTGGATCGGTGCATCGGCGCCGGCCGGCCTGATTGGAAGGCCAATGCAATGAGCAATCTCGTCGTCCTGATCCCGGTGGCGCTTTTGCTCGGCGGGGCCGGCCTCGTTGCCTTCCTGTGGGCGTTGCGCAGCGGCCAGTATGAGGACCTCGATGGCAGTGCCGAGCGCATCCTGATCGACGACGAACGCACTGACCAGGCGTGATGCCGCCGGCGTTTCGGGCGCCACTCAGGTTCCGTCTCTTTAGTCTATGAATTTTGTAGGGTTAGCAAAAAATCGCGCCGATCCGGTACCTCGGCGCGCGGGATTTTTCGTGCTGCGCCGTCAAAGGGTCGGTCGTTCCTTTGATTTTGCCCGCGCCGTTGCCACGCTTAGGGACCAGCCAAGAGGGCCCGAAAGTGAGCAACACCACCATCATCCAATCCATTCCGGTTCTGGATTTCTCCCTGTTCGAGGCTGATCCATCCGCGTTCCTCAGCCAGTTGAAGCGCGCCTCTCGCGATGTCGGCTTCTTCTATCTTGCCGGCCATGGCATCCCGCAAAGCCTGATCGACGACGTGCTGGCATCCTCGCGTCGCTTCTTCGCGCTGCCGGAAGCCGACAAGCTCGAGATCGAAATGGTCAACTCGCCGCATTTTCGCGGCTACAACCGCGTTGGCCAGGAGCTCACCAAGGGCCAGCGCGACTGGCGTGAGCAGATCGATATCGGTTCCGAAGCAGCGGCGCTTGCGTTCGACAAGGATCAGCCGGCATGGACCCGGTTGCAGGGGCCTAACCTCTGGCCGGGTGCGCTGCCGGAATTGAAGCCGATCCTGCTCGAATGGCAGTCCGAGCTGACCAGGCTGGCAACGCGTCTACTCAAGGCTTTCGCCGTCGCGCTGGAGCAGGAGCGCGACGTATTCGAAGCCGTCTATGCCGGCCAGCCCAATCAGCTGATCAAGATCATCCGCTACCCCGGTCGCGATGCTACCGGCAGCGAGCAGGGCGTCGGCGCGCACAAGGACAGCGGTTTCCTCACCTTGCTGTTGCAGGAGAAACAGAAGGGTTTGGAGGTCGAAACGGAGGACGGCCGCTGGATCGAAGCCGAGCCGCGTGAGGGGACATTCGTCGTCAACATCGGCGAGCTGCTGGAACTGGTCACCGACGGTTACCTGAAGGCGACCGTGCATCGCGTCGTCACGCCGCCCGCCGGCACCGACCGGCTGTCGGTTGCCTTCTTCCTGGGAGCTCCTTTCGACGCCGAAGTGCCACTGCTCAACCTGCCGTCGCATCTCAAGGCGCAGGCCGGCGGTATCACGCGCGATCCGCAGAACCCGCTTTTCCGCAACTCGGGCCAGAACACACTGAAGAGCCGGCTGCGCTCGCATCCGGATGTCGCGGCGCGGTACCACGCGGATCTTATCGCCGCGCAGGCACGGGCCGAAGCCGTGCCCGCTGCTTGAGGCGCGATCTCGATCGCGCCGTCGGCGAACAGGAACTGAAGGCGGCCTGACAAGATTTTGGGGTGGGGCAACACGGACAGATCGGAGGAATCCCGAACATGACCAGAATTGTACCCGTGCTCGATCTCAGCCGGCTTGAACAGGGCGCGTCGGAGCGGCGCACCTTCCTGGCTGACCTGAGATCGGCAGCCCGCGATGTCGGGTTTTTCTATCTGGCCGGCCACGGCATTCCCGTCAACGAGATCGAAGGCGTGCTCGCTTCCGCAAAGCGCTTCTTCGAATTGCCGGAGGACGAGAAACTCAAGATCGCCATGGTCAACTCGCCGCAGTTCCGTGGTTACACCCGCACCGGCGGTGAGCTGACGCGCGGCAAGGCCGACTGGCGCGAACAGCTCGACATCGGTGTCGAGCGCGAGCCGATCGCGCAGAAGCCGGGCGTCGCCGCGTGGAGCCGCCTGCAGGGGCCGAACCAGTGGCCGAAGCTCTATCCGGACCTGAAGCCGGTGCTGCTGTCCTGGCAGGCGCAGGCGACCGAGGTGGCAATCCGTCTGCTCAAGGCTTTCGCGCTGTCGCTGGAGCAGCCGGAGGATGCCTTCGACGCCATCTATGCCGGTGAGCCCAACCACCGCATGAAGATCGTGCGCTATCCCGGCCGTGATCTCACCGGCAGCGAGCAGGGCGTCGGCGCGCACAAGGATGGCGGGTTCCTGACGCTTCTGTTGCAGGATCACAACGAGGGTCTCCAGGTCGAATATGACGAACGCTGGGTGCCGGTCGATCCGATCCCCGGCACGCTGGTCGTCAACATCGGCGAACTGCTGGAACTCGCCTCGAACGGCTATCTGCGGGCCACCGTGCACCGTGTCGTCACGCCGCGTGCCGGTGTCGAACGCCTGTCGGTACCGTTCTTCTTCAGCGCCCGGCTGGATGCGTCCATCCCGCTGCTCGACCTGCCGCCCAATCTTGCGGAGGAAGCACGAGGTCCGGCCAGCGACCCCGAGAACCCGCTGTTTCGCAACGTCGGCACCAATGTTCTGAAGAGCCGGCTGCGTTCACATCCGGACGTCGCCAAGCGGCACTATGCGGACCTGCTCGAAAGCGGTTTCGCTTCGGTCGCGGCCTGACCCGTCTTCCGCATCCTCTCCCTCGGCCGGGTTCATGCCCGGCCTTTTTTTGAAGTGTCACGGGTTGCGCCGCTTCCACCTCCAAAGCTTCTCTTTTTCGGCAAAGCGCTTCCCGGAACGGCGCAATTTTGGATTGTCGTTCCTTAGTCTACAAATTTTATGGAGTTACCGTTTGGCAGGGTCGGCGAAAGGGGGCTGAGCGCGATCGTTTCGGATCGGCCTGTTACAGATCAGGAGTTATCGAGATGACATTTTTATCGCAACCCGGCGGCCTGTGGCGCCGTGCGGTGGCGGCGTCGCTGGTCGTGGCCGCGACCGCGTTTTCAACGGTGGCCGATGCCGGCCCGACGCTGGACAAAATCAAGCAGCGCGGCGCGATCAAGGTTGGCGTCGGCACCACACCGGGCTTTTTCGCGCCGGGCGACGACGGCCAGTGGAAGGGCTTCTTCGTCGATTATGGTAAGGCGCTGTCCATCACCGTGTTCGGTACCCCGGACAAGGTCGAGTTCACCAATTCCTCGCCACAGCAGCGCCTGCCGGCACTCCAGGCCGGCGAGTTCGACATTCTGCTGTCGGGCGTGACGGTGACCATCGCCCGTGCCCTGCAACTCGGTTTCCACTTCGGTCCGACAGTGTTCTATGACGGGCAGGGCATCCTGGTCCGCAAGGACCTCGGCGTCACCAAGGCAGCAGAACTCGACGGCGCCACCATCGGCGTGCAGAGCGGCACCACCGGCGAGCTGAACATCGCCGACTTCTTCCGCAAGACCGGCAAGAAGTTCACGCCGGTGACGATCGAGGAGACCGGTGAGTTCATCAACGCGCTCGAATCCGGCCGCGTCGACGCGATCACGCAGGACAGCTCAGATCTCGTCGGCAAGCGCACCCAGCTCAAGAAGCCGGATGACTATGTCATCCTGCCGGAGCGCCTGTCCAAGGAACCATTGGCGCCGGCCATCGCCGGTGGCGACGACCGCTGGCAGGAACTGGTCAACTGGACGGTCAACGTCACCATCCAGGCCGAGGAATGGGGCATCACCTCGAAGAATGTCGACGAGTTCCTGAAGTCGGAGGATCCGGCGATCCAGCGCTTCCTCGGCGTCGATCCTTGGCTGGCGCAGGCCACCAATCTCGATCCGAAATGGGCCTACAACATCATCAAGACGGTGGGCAATTACGGCGAGATCTTCGACCGCAACCTGAAGCCGCTCGGCTGGGAGCGCGGTTACAACAATCTTTGGTCGAACGGCGGCCTGCTCTATTCGCCGCCTTTCCGCTGAGCGACCGAGCTTCCTGAACCATGGTAACGACCGAAATCGAGCCGGGCCGCGAGCGGCCCGGCCTGCTGAGCCGGCTGGTCGGCTGGTGGGGGCCGCGGCCCTTCATCCAGCTGGCCGTCTTCGTCGCGGTCGTCGCTTTATTCTGGTTGCTGGGTGCCAATGTCGCCGACACTATGCGGCGTATCGGCGTCACGCCGGGTTTCGGCTTTCTCGAACGGTCGGCCAATTTCGAGATCGGCGAAAGTGTCATCGCCTTCAAGGCCGGTGATCTCTATATCTGGGCAATCCTTGCCGGTCTTATCAACACCGTCAAAGTGGCCGTGCTCGGCTGCGTGCTGGCGACCGTTCTTGGCGTGGCGCTTGGTGTCGCCGGCCTGTCCGGCAATCTGCTTCTGGCGACGCTCGTGCGCTGGTACGTCGAACTGATCCGCAACACGCCCTTGCTGTTGCAGCTGTTCTTCTGGATCGCACTTGCCAAATCCTTTCCGCCGCCGCGGCAGGCGCTGTCGGCCTTCGACGCGCTGTTTCTCTCCAACCGCGGCGTCTTCCTGCCGGGCATCATTGTCGACGGCTTTTCCGGCCGGACCTTGCTGTTGCTCGTCGCTATCGCCTTGTCCTGTGGCCTTTATCTCTACGCCGTGTACCGTCGCCGGCGCTTGAGGTTCGGCACCGGTTTGGCCGCGACGCTTGTTCTGCTGGCTGCTGCCGGCGCGGCGTTCCCGGTCACGGGTGCGACGCTGTCTCTCGACATGCCGATGCTGGGCGGTTTCAACATTCGTGGTGGCTACAGCCTGACGCCGGAGTTCGCGGCGCTGCTTGCTGGCCTCACCGTCAAGTTCTCCGCCGCGATCGCCGAGATCGTGCGCGCGGGCATCCAGTCGGTCTCGCGCGGCCAGTGGGAAGCGGCGAGGGCACTCGGCCTGCATCCGGGTCAGATCATGCGACTGGTGGTGCTGCCGCAGGCACTGCGCGTCATCACACCATTGATCACCTCGAGCTATCTCGACCTGACCAAGGATTCCAGCCTTGCCGTCGCCATCGGCTATCCCGATCTCGTTTCCATTATCAACACCACCGCCAACACCACCGGCCAGTCCTTCGAGGCATTGGCCATCCTGATCGGGATCTATCTTGCGCTGAACCTGTCGGTGTCGGCGTTGATGAATGTCTACAACCGCAGGGTCGCCCTGCGCGGAGACGGTTCGCGATGAGCCTCGTCGATATCGCTTCCTTGCCGCTGATGCGCCGCTCCTTCGACTGGAAGCCGCTGTGGAACGGCCTGTTTGGCACCAGACTGAACACGGCGCTGACTGGGCTCACCCTTGCCTTTCTCGTCTGGTTGGTGCCACCGCTGGCGCGCTGGCTGGTGCTGGACGCCACCTGGACCGGCACGGCACAGGACTGCGCGGCGGCATCCGGCGCCTGCTGGGCCTTCGTGACGGCCAAGCTGCGCTTCATCCTGTTCGCCTTCTACCCACAGGATCTGCAATGGCGGCCGGCCGCGGCACTCCTGCTTCTGCTAAGCCTGCTCGTCGTCACCGCCCAGCCGCGCTTCTGGCGGCGCGAGCTGTTGATCGCATGGCTGCTGGTCATCGGCCTCTGCTGGGCGCTGCTCACCGGCACGCTGACCGGATCGCCGGTATCGTCAAACCAGTGGGGCGGACTGCCGGTGACGCTGCTGGTCTGGTCGGTCTGTTTCGGGCTTTCCATTCCTCTGGCGGTCCTGCTGGCGCTGGCGCGGCGTTCGAAGATGGGCGGCCTGCGCACACTGGCAGTGCTGTTCATCGAACTGATGCGCGGCACACCAATGGTGGCCATCCTCTACGTCGCGATGCTGATCCTGCCGATGGCCATTCCCGGCGGGCAGTTCGTCGACAAGACGGTGCGGGCCATCCTCATGATCACGCTGTTCTGGTCGGCCTATGTCGCCGAGGTGGTGCGGGGAGGGTTGCAGACCATTCCGCATGGCCAGGAAGAGGCGGCCAAGGCGCTTGGCCTCGGCTATTGGCGGACCATGCAATTGATCGTGCTGCCGCAGGCGCTGCGTCAGGTCATCCCCGGCATGGTCAACCTCGCCATCGGTTTCCTGCTCGCCACCTCGCTGCTTGCCGTGATCGGCATTTTCGACCTGCTCAACGCGGCGCGTGCCTCGACCACCGACCCGAAATGGCTTGGCTTCTACGACGAGGCCTATCTGGTCGCTGGCGTCATCTATTTCCTGTTCTGCTTCGGCGGCTCGCGCTATAGCCGCTGGCTGGAGACACGACTGAGGGCGCCGCATCATTGACCCGAAGCATGGCGTCTCGCTGGAGATCGCCATGACGTCAGGTTCCGGGAACAGCATCGAAATCAGGCCACTCGATTGGAACGATGCTCCGGCTTTAGCTGCACTGATGGCTGATTATGCCGCAGCCATGGGCGGGACCGTGCGTAAGCCGAAACCAGACAGCGCGCTACGACTGTTCGACGAACCGATGGTCGGCGTTGTCGGTGCCTGGAACGGCGGTGCGCTTGTCGCTTTCGCCCTGTTCTTCGACCTGCCCGAGGCCATCTCGGGCGAAAGGGCCGGCCAGCTGGACGACCTTTACGTGTCGCCAAACGCACGCGGCCACGGCCTCGCCAAGGCGCTGATCGCACACCTCACGGAGATCGGCCGCGAACGCAACTGGGTTCACCTGCGCTGGCTCGTCCCCGAAGACAACGCCGCTGCCCTGCGCGCCTATGAAGAGATAAGCGAAACAGCTCCCTGGCAAAGCCGTGTCATCTGGCTGCGCAGGGAGCTGGGGTACTGAGACTCGGCCACCTTCTCCCACAAGGGGAGAAGGGAAAATTACGCAGCCAGCGCCTGCGCCAGGTCGGCGATCAGGTCGTCGGCGTCCTCGATGCCGGCGGAGAGACGCACAAGCGAATCCGAGATGCCGATGGCTGCACGCTTTTCGGCGGGGATCGATGCGTGCGTCATCAGCGCCGGATGTTCGATCAGGCTTTCGACGCCGCCCAGGCTTTCGGCCAGCGCGAACAGGCGCGTATGCTCGAGGAAACGCTTGGTGCCGGCCAGGTCGCGGTCGAGCTCGACCGTGATCATGCCGCCGAATGCATCCATCTGCGTCTTGGCGAGCTTATGCTGCGGATGGCTCTCCAGGCCCGGATAGAGGACACGGCGGATATCCGATCGCGCCTCGAGCCAGCGCGCGATCGCGAGCCCGTTCGCGGAATGGCGTTCCATGCGTAGCGCCAGCGTTTTCAGGCCACGCAACGCCAGGAACGAGTCGAACGGTCCGGAAATGGCACCTACGGCGTTCTGCAGGAACTTGAACTGGTCGCGCAGCTCGGCATTGTCGCCGACGACCACGACCCCGCCGACCATGTCGGAATGGCCATTGAGATATTTGGTCA
Organism: Mesorhizobium loti; assembly: GCF_002858745.1. Taxonomy (GTDB): domain Bacteria; phylum Pseudomonadota; class Alphaproteobacteria; order Rhizobiales; family Rhizobiaceae; genus Mesorhizobium; species Mesorhizobium loti_F. The sequence continues at coordinate 133,285 of NZ_PJRO01000009.1, forward strand.
CCGAATGCACGACAATGTCGATACCGAGTTCCAGCGGTCGCTGGATGTAGGGACTGCAGAACGTGTTGTCGGCAACCGTGATCACGCCCTTGCGCCGGGCCAGCGCTGAAACCGCGGCAAGATCGATGAGGCGGAGCAGCGGATTGGTCGGCGTCTCCACCCACAGCAGCTTGGTTTCCGGCCGGATCGCAGCCTCGACCGCTGCGAGATCGGTGAAATCGACAAAACTCACCTGCAGCCCGGCCGAGCGCTTGCGCACGCGTTCGAGCAGGCGGAACGTGCCGCCATAGATGTCGTCGGTCGCGACGATATGGGCGCCGGCGTCGAGCGATTCCAGGATGTTGGCTATGGCTGCCAGGCCCGATGCATAGGCGAATGCCGCCGAGCCGCTTTCGAGATCTGCCACCGCGCGCTCGAAGGCGAAGCGGGTCGGGTTCTGGCTGCGGGCATATTCGAAACCCTTGTGCACGCCCGGTGACTGCTGCGCGTAGGTCGAGGTGGCGTAGATCGGCACCATGACGGCGCCGGTGGTCGGGTCATGGCTCTGCCCGCCATGGATGGTGCGGGTCGAAAAAGCGAGCCTGTTCTTGCCCTGGATGGTCATCGGTTGCGCCTCAGATGGTTGATGAGATCGATGCGAGTGATGAGGCCGACGAATTCGTCGCCGTCGAAGACGATGGCGACTTCGTTGCGGTCGAAGACAGGCAACAGCGCGTCCAGCGTCTGGCTGGCCTGGAGTGTATGCAACTGGGCGGTCATGGCCGTGCGCACGGGCTGGTCGAAGCGCTGCCAGCGGCCGTCATAAGGGCCGTCGACATTGCCCAGGATGTCGCCCTCGTCGACGATGCCGACCAGCTTGCCGTCTTCAAGCACCGGCAATTGCGAGACGTCGCCCCGCCGCATGCGGCCATAGGCGGTGAGCAGTGTGTCATCCGGCCCCACGAACACCGTGCCGCCTTCGCGATGCGAACGGGCGACGAGATCGGAGAGGTCGCCATGCTGCTCGCGCTCAGCCAGGCCCTGTTCGGCCAGCCAGAAATCGTCGAACACCTTGGACAGATATTTGTTGCCGCTGTCGCAGACGAAGGTGACGACGCGTTTCGGTACTTTCTGTTCGCGGCAGTAGCGTAGCGCCGCCGACAGCAGCGTGCCGGAGGACGAGCCGGCCAGGATGCCTTCCTTGGAGAGCAGGTCCCGCACTGCCAGCATCGAGTGCCGGTCGGAGACCGAATAGGCCTTCTTGACCAGCGAGAGGTCGCAATTCGGCGGCACGAAATCCTCGCCGATGCCTTCCACGGTCCAACTGCCGGCCTCGATCATCTCGCCGGTCTTGACCAGTGGCGCCAGCACCGAACCGACCGGATCGGCCAGTACCATCTCGGTCTTGGGCGAGACGCCGGCGAAGAAGCGGCCAAGGCCGGACAAGGTGCCGCCGGAACCGACGCCGACCACGACCGCATCGACGTCGCCGTCAAGCTGCTGCCAGATCTCGGGACCGGTGGTGGTTTCGTGCGCCAGCGGATTGGCCGGGTTGGAGAACTGGTTGGCGTAGAAGGCGCCGGGGATTTCGGTAGCCAGTTTCTCGGCCATGTCCTGGTAATATTCGGGGTGACCCTTGCCGACATCGGAGCGGGTCAGCCGCACCTCGGCGCCGAGCGCCCGCAGGTGCTGCACTTTCTCGCGCGACATCTTGTCGGGCACGATGAGGATGATGCGGTAGCCGCGTGGAATGCCGACCTGGGCCAAGCCAAGACCGGTATTGCCGGCGGTCGCCTCGATGATGACGCCGCCCGGACGCAGCCGGCCATCGCGCTCGGCCTGGTCGATCATGGAGCGGGCGATGCGGTCTTTGATCGAACCGCCGGGGTTCTGGCTTTCCAGTTTGATGAACAGCCGGCACTTGCCGGTGTCGAACTTCTTTAGCTCCACGATCGGCGTCTCGCCGATCAGGTCGAGCACCGATGCGACAGGCGGCTGCAGCCGCTTCATCGCGCCACCAGATTCTGCCTCAGCCTTCTTGCTCATAGCAACGCTCCCTGACGGGGTGGCCGGATCGCTGCCGGCATGCGTCCTGATCGCAGAAGCGATGGCTTCTTGTCGAAGGAAAGAATTTCCTTTGAACGGCAATCAGTAGAATGTCGTTTCAGTTCTCCGGGATTGCGCTCCCCTGATGGCCTTTTCAGCTCTTGCAGGGGAATGGTTTTCGCCGCTCACAAACGAACATATGGCACGACAAGCGCGTTTGGCCAGTCCCCTTCCGTCTGCGGACAGAAGGAACGAGGCCTCGGTTCAAGCCTTGTCGATGCGCACTGTTTCGCCATCCGCCGGGATCAACAGCCGTTCGGCTCCGATGCCGGCGGCGTTGGCCGTCTGGCACAGCGTGGCGCGGTCGATCGTGGCATGGTCGAGCGCTTCCATGTGCACGGCTATCACTTTGGCCTGGGGCGCCGAGCGGGCCACCTCGACGGTCTGCCTGTCATCCATGACGATCAACTCGCCATCCCAGCGTGCGCCGCAGGAATGGGTGACGATGATGTCGGGCCTTGTCGCCGCGATCGTCTCGATAACCGGCCGATAGAGCACCGTGTCGCCGGCCCAATAGAGCGACGGCTCGCCCTCTGCCTCAAGCGAAAAACCGATCACCGATCCCATCTTCTCGACCACCGGCCCCAGCCCATGGCTGCCGTCGCGGCGGGTCAGCCTGATGCCGTTCCAGGTGAGTTCGGAGGCGAGCGTCGTGACATCCTCGAAGCCGAAGCCGCGGATCTTGTCTTCGTTGCCCGGTTGGCAGATCAGCGGCAGGTCCTTCGCGATCGCTGTCTGCGCCACCGCGTCGAAATGGTCGGCATGCAGATGCGAGACAATCACCAGGTCGACGTCCTCGAGGATTTCCTCGATGCTCACCGGCAGGTCGACCATCGGGTTTGGCGAACGGCCGGTGAAGGAGGGACGGCTGTGCTTGTCGCCAAGATCCGGATCGACCAGCAACGTCTTGCCGGCGACTTCGATCTTCAGCGCGGCATTTCGGAACAGACGGATTTTCATGATGTCCTCGGCAAAGATGCGACGGTGCCGATGTGTATCCCGCTCTAGCTCCGGGTGAAAGGCATGGCGCCATTCCTCGCCAGCGGAGGACGAAAAAAGATCGTCCTCTATTGGCTTGCCTGCCAGTTCTACCAGCGTATCGAAGGATCGGGTGTCGGAATGGCGTCAAGCAGTTCGCGGGTATAGGCGTGCTGCGGGCGCTCGAAAAGGTCGGCCGTCGCGGCATTCTCGACGATTTCGCCCGAGCGCAGCACGATGACACGGCTGCACAGCCGGCGGATCACCGACAGGTCGTGGCTGATGAAGGCGAGCGTCAGCCCGAGTTCCGCTACGAGTTTCTCAAGCAGCATGAGCACCTGCGCCTGCGAGGACACGTCGAGACCGGAGACGATCTCGTCGGCGAGGATGAACTCCGGTCGCATGGCGATGGCACGGGCGATGCCGACGCGCTGGCGCTGGCCACCAGAGAGTTCGTGCGGATAGCGCTGGGCGAACTCGGCCGGCAGGCCGACATGTTCGAGCGCCTCGCCGACACGCGGGTCGTTCGCCCTGGCATTCAGCGGTGCTGCCACCGTGCGCCCGACCGTCAGGCGCGGATTGAGTGACGACAGCGGGTCCTGGAAGATCATCTGGATGCGCGGCCGCAGTGGCCGCATGGCCGCGTCGGAAAGATGCGCGATATCGTGCCCGTCGAACAGCATCCGGCCGCCACTCGGCTCGGCAAGCCGAACCATCGTGCGCCCCAGCGTGGTCTTGCCCGATCCTGAACCGCCGACGATGCCAAGCACCACGCCGCGCGGGACGGTGAAGCTGATGCCTTTCAGGATCTCCAGCCGGGGTGCCGGGCCAAACAGCGGCTTTCGCGTCATGTCGGCGACATCGACGCGCAGGTCCGAAACCTCGAAGATATTATCAGCCACGGGCGCCTCCGTTCGGACGCCATGCGGCGTCACTGGCTGCTATTTCGGCGGCAACGGTTTCAAGGACTTCGTGTGGCACAGGTTTCAGCGAGGACGACGGATCGGTATGACGCGGCGTTGCCGCCAGCAGTGCTGAACTGTAGCCATGCTGCGGGGCAGCGAAGAAGCGCTCCACGGTGGTGTCCTCCACCACCTTGCCGGCATAAAGCACCGAAAGCGTGTCGCAGACCTTGGACACGACGCCGAGGTCATGGGTGACGAACAGCAGCGCGGTGCCGTGGCGGGCCTGCAGTTCTGAGATCAGCTTCAGGATCTGCTTCTGCACGGTGACGTCCAGCGCCGTCGTCGGCTCGTCGGCGACGATCAGCTTCGGCTCGGCGGCAAAGGCCGAGGCGATCAGGATGCGCTGGCGCATGCCGCCGGAGAGTTCATGCGGATAGAGCCGCATGATGCGCTCGGGCTCCGGGATGCTGACCTCCGCCAGCACTTCGAGTGCGCGCGTGGTGGCGCGCGCCTTCGTCCAGCCGAGGATGTCGACAAGGCGATCCGTGATCTGCGGGCCGATGCGTCGCGACGGGTTGAGCGCGGTCAAAGGATCCTGCGGGATCAGTGCCGCCTTGGCTCCGATCAGCCGCCGGCGCTCGGCTGGCGATACCTTCTGCAGGTCCTGCCCATCCAGCAGGATTTCGCCCTCGATGATCTCGACTGCTTTGGGAAGCACGCCGAGCACGGCCTTGCCGATCATGCTCTTGCCGGCGCCGCTTTCGCCGACCAGCCCGCGCACGCAGCCGGCCGGCAGGCTGATGTCGACCGACCGCAGCAGGCGCTGGCCGGTGCCGGCAAGCCGCGCGGAAAGGCCGCGTATCTCCAGAAAGCCGCTCATCGCAACACCGGATCGAAACGTTCGCGCAGGCCATCGCCGAATTGCGCGAAGGAAAGAACGGTGAGGAACAGCGCAACGAGCGGGAATACCAGCACCCACCAGGCCTGGTGAATGCTGGTGCGGCCTTCCGCGATCATGCCGCCCCAGGTCGGCTGGTCGGTCGAGATCGACAGGTTCACGAAGGACAGGATCGCCTCGACGATGACGGCAATGCCCATTTCCAGCGTCAGCAGCGCGATGATGGTGGGCAACACATTGGGCAGGATTTCGGTGGCCAGCGTGCGCAGCCGGGTGAAGCCAGCCACCTTGGCGCTGTGCACATAATCCATCTTCGACTGGTTCAGCGTCTCTGCACGCACCACGCGGCAGAAGCGTGTCCAGTCGATGATGACGATGGCCAGGATGACGGAGGTGAGGCCGGTGCCGAGCACGGCGATCAACAGGATCGCGAACAGCACCGGCGGGAAGGCCATCCAGATATCGACCAGCCGGCTGATCAGCCTGTCAGCCCAGCCGCGATAGAAGCCGGCGACCATGCCGAGCGCCGAGCCAAGCAGGCAGGTGGCGGTGCCGGCGATCAGCGCGACGACCAGCGCGATACGCGCGCCGTGGATGATGCGCGACAGCACATCGCGGCCAAGGCTGTCGGTGCCCAGCCAGTAGCCTGGTTCCGCGCCCGCCACCCAGGCCGGAGGAAGGCGACCGAGCATCAGGTCCTGCGCCAGCGGATCATGCGGGCTGATCCATGGCGCCAGCAGCGCTGCCAGCACGAACAGGGTCAGCCACACGGCCGAGAGCCATAATCTTGCGCCGGAACGCCGGCGTATGGAACCACGCCCGTCAAGCATGGCGCAGCTTCGGATTGAGGAAGGCGTAGGTCATGTCGACGGCCAGATTGACGAAGGTGAACAGGATGGCGAACAGGATGACGATGCCCTGGATCAGCGGCAGGTCGCGGTTGATGACGGCGTCGATCGCCATGTTGCCGAGCCCCTCATAAGAAAACAGCCGCTCGATGATGACGGTGCCGCCGATCAGGAAGGTGAACTGCACACCGACCAGGGTGAGCGTCGGCAGGATCGAGTTGGGCAGCGCCTCCGACAGGATCACCTTGGTCTCCGAGTAGCCCTTGGTTCGGGCAAGCACCGAATAGTCGAGGTTCACCGTCTCTTTCAGGGATAGCTTGAGCAGTTGCGAGATGATCGCCGCCAGCGGCAAGGCGAGCGCCAGCGCCGGCATGAACATGTGCGAAAGCAGGTCGGCCATGATGTCGAAGCGCAGTCGCAGCAGGCTCTCGAACAGGTAGAACTGGCTGGTGAAGGGCAGTTCCAGCCGCGGTGAGACGCGGCCGGAAATCTGGAAAACGGGCCAGAGCACGCCGAACAGCAGGATCAGCGCAAGTCCCCACAGAAAATCCGGTATCGACAGGCCGATGCCGTTGGCAACGTCAATGCCGGCCTCCGTCTTGCGTCCGCGGAAACGCGTGCCGAGGACGGCAAGGGTTCCCCCGATCGCCACCGCCATCACCAATGCCATGATGGACAATTCCAGCGTCGCCGGCAGGCGATCGAGCACCAGCGACAGCACGGGCTGGCGGGTCGAGATCGACGTGCCGAAATCGCCATGCAGCACGTTGCTGAACCAGATGATGAACTGCTCGAAGATGGATTTGTCGAGCCCGTAGAGTGTCTTCAGCCGTTCGATATCGGCTTCGGAAGCTCCGGGTGGCAGCATCATGGCAATGGGGTTTCCGGGCACCACCCGGATGACGACAAAAACGATCACGGCCACGCCGAACAAGGTGATCAGCGTGGTTACGAGCCGGGAGACGGTCTGGCGAAGTAGCATCATGAGGAGAAGGCCCCCGGCCCGGCGAAAACCGGGCCGGGGATTTCAGTTTATGCGCGCTTGATCAGGTGCGGCAGCAGCGCACCCGACTTGTGCGGCGTCACCTTCAGGCCCTCGCGGTGCACGATCGGCTGCGCATATTGCAGCAGTGGGATCACCAGCCCTTCTTCGGCGATGTAGCGGTCGACATCCTTCCAGCCCTGGATGCGCTTGGCTTCGTCCTTTTCACCCCATAGCGGGATGATGCGATCGACGAGATCCTTGCCGTCCCAGACCGAGTGCGGGCTCGGGCCGAACATGGCGAAGCCCGTCGAGGTGGTCGGATCGCCAACGGCGTTGCCCCAGTTGTAGAAGGCGGCCGGCGCCAGCTTGTCGGCAGCACGCAGTTCGTAATGCTGCGCGATCTCGTAGACCTCGATTTCCGCTTCGATGCCGACCTTGCGCCACATGCCGACGATCGCCTGGATCATCTCATAATCCTTCGGCTTGAAGCCGCGTGTGGTCTGGAGCTTGAACTTCACCGGCTTTTCGGGCGAATAGCCGGAAGCAGCCAGCAGCTTCTTCGCCTCCTCGGCATTCGGCTCGACCTTGATCGAGGTGTCGTAGGCCGCGTATTCCGGGGTCTCCAGCGTTGCCAGCGGCACGCCATAGCCTCGCAGGAGGCGGTCGATCAGCAACTGCTTGTCGATGACCTTGATGGCGGCGAGGCGGACGTTCTTGTCGAGCATCGGGTCGACGTCGTTGATGAAGATCATCGCGATGTCGGAGATGGTTTCACAGCTGCCCTTGAGCTTGCCGCCGATCAGCCGGTCATATTCTTCATACGGGATTTCCAGCGTCACGTCTGAGTTGCCGGATTCGATCTCGGCCACGCGGCTGGCGGCGTCGGTGACGAACTTGATGGTGACAGTCTCGAAGTCCGGCTTGCCACCCCAATAGTCGGGATTGGCCTTCAGCCGCACGAAGGCGTTGCGCTCGTAGCGGTCGACCATATAGGGGCCGGTGCCGATCGGCTTGGCCTCGAAGCCTTCGGCGCCGACCTTCTCGTAGTAGGCCTTCGGCAGCACATAGCCGGTCAGGAACGACATCCACTTGAAGATGGTCGGCTCGAACTCGATGACGTCGGCCTCGACGCGGTTGCCGGTGACCTTGAAGTTGCCGACCTTCGACCAGACGAACTGGATCGGGTTGCCGGTCTCCGCCTTGCCGGCGCGCGCCAGCGACCAGGCGACGTCCTCGGCGGTGAAGGGGCTGCCGTCATGCCATTTGACGCCCTCGCGGACGACCAGGAAGATCTTGGAGCGGTCGTCGTTCCAGCCCCATTCGGTGATCAGGCCCGGCGCGAAGGAGAGATCCGGGTTCTGGTGAATGAACATGTCGAAGACGGACTGGTAGAAGCCCTGGATGGTCGGGTTCACCGCCGACGGGCCGACAGTCGGATCCCACGACGGCAGGTTGACGTTGTAGGCGATGGTGAGCTCGTCCTTGCCCTGGGCAAAGACTTTGCCAGGCAGCGTCAGGCTGGCAGCGGCCACACCGGCGCCAGCCAGCTTGAGAAGGGTACGTCTGTTTGGTTGTTCGTTCATGGTCGTGTTCCCCATTATTTTAGTGCCCATTATTTTATCGCGTGAGGCGATCGATCCCCGGCCTGGCTAGAGGGCCGCGGTGGCTTCGATCTCGATCAGAAATTCCGGCAAGGCGAGCGTCTGGACGCCGATAAGCGTGTTGGCGGCCGGCGTGACGTCGCCGAAGAACGCCCTGACCTCGGCTTCGATCGGGCCAAGCTTGTCGGGCGTGTGGTTGACGACATAGGTCCTCAGTCGCACCACATCGGCGGGCGTGCCGCCCACTTCCGCCAGGACGGTCTTGAGATTGGCCAGCGCCTGGCGTGCCTGCACGGCAAGGTCGCCGGGCCCTACGAGTTCGCCCGTGCTGTTCCAGGCGACCTGGCCTGCCATATGCAAGGTACGTCCGCTGTTCTGCTCGACCGCATGGGAAAAGCCGAACGGTAGCGACTTGTACATGCTGTCGGGGTTGATGGCCTTGCGCTTCATGTTGGTCCTCCACCTCTGGAGCCCGCTCCCCGCGGGCTTGTTCATTGAATTCGTTTCAGCCGCCTGCCAGTTGCTGCGCGAGCAGGAAGCCCGAGCCCGCGCCAACGCCCGCACCCGGCCAGGTCGCGGCACCGGCCAGGTGAAAATTGCGCACCGGCGTGCTCCAGTCGGCTGAACCCGGCGCAGGCCGGAACAGGAAATTCTGCGAAAGATGATGGCTGCCGCAGATCTGGTCGCCGCCGACCAGATTGGCGTTGCCGTTTTCGAGGTCGAGCGGACTTACCACCGTGCGCTTGATGATCTTGGCCGACAGGCCTGGCGCGTAGCGTTCGATGATGGCGATCGCCCGGTCGGCATAGGCCTCGCGCACCGTTGCCCAGTCGCGCTCCTGAATGATGCCCGCCGCGTCACCCTTGATTTCGGCCGGCACGACGCGTGTCTGCAGCCACAATATGTGCTTGCCGTCCGGCGCGCGGGCCGGATCGACGGCAGTCGGTTGACCGACGACGATGACCGGTTCGGCCGGCAGCAGGCCCGCCTGCGCTTCCTGATAGGCGCGCGCCATGACATCCAACGAGGGGGCGACATGCACATAGGCGAAGCGCTGCAAGGCAGGGTCGGCCCAGTCCGGCAATGAATCCACCGCGAGATGGATCATCATGGTGCCGGGTGCATGGCGGAAATTCCGCATCTTCCGGTCGAAACCGGTGTTGCCGGAGCCTTCAGGCAACAGTCCGCCCAAGGCTTTCGGCGAAACGGTTGCGATGACGGCGCGGCCGGCCCCGATACGGCGTCCGTCCGCCAGCACCACGCCTGTCGCCCGGCCACCCGTGGTAACGACGCGCTCGACCCTGGCGTTGCACTCGATGGTGCCGCCATGGCCTTCGACCATCGCCGTCAGCGCCGTGATGATAGTGTCTGCTCCACCTTTGCCCAGCACCATGCCGAAGCTTTGGTTGGCCATGCCTTCGAGATAGGGAAAGACAGCGCCGCCCGCGATGTCGGGCGCGAAATCCAGGTGCATGCCCCAGGCGCCGAGCAGCGCCTTGACCTCATCGCTTTCGAAGGTCTCGTCCAGCCAGGCGCGTGGCGACGACAGCAGGAAACGGCCAAGATCGAGCGTGCCGGAAAGCCCGTCCTTGCGCAGCAGTGAAAACAAGATACGTGCAAGTGCACGCTTTTTCATCGAGCTGCCGAGAATAGAAAAGATCCGTTCCGCTCGTACGGGAAAGGCCTTGACGAGCGCTTCCCAGGTTTCACCATCGCGCTCCGAAAAGGCGCTGATGCGGGCTGTCGTCGTCGCCAGATTGGTGGAGACGCCCAGCCAGCGCCCGTCCGGGAAGACCGAAGCGAAACAATCCTGTACTGGTGCAAATTCCAGTCCGCGCTGCGCCAGTTCGGCGCCGTAAACCCTGTTGAATGCTGAGCCTGCGAACAGGCTGAGGTTCATGGCGGCAAGGTCGTGGCGGAAGCCCGGCTCGGTCAGTTCGAGCGTCTTCACGGCACCGCCCGGACGGTCTGCCGCCTCGAACAGGCCGACCTTCCAGCCGCGTTTGGCGAGATGCGCAGCACAGGCTAGTGCGTTGTGTCCCGCGCCAATGAAAATGGCGTCGTATTTGGTCATGGAATTAGTTCACCCTTAAAATGATATTTGCATATGCATCTAAACTCGTCTAGCCTGATCTTCGGGAAAAACCGGTGCCGCCGCGATTGCCTGGTGGCCGGTCAAAAGAATGAAGAACACGCAATCAGGAGGATTGAACATGCCCGCTGCAAACGCGCTCGCCAGCCTGGCCGAGCTTCTGGTGAGTGGAAAGGTGGACGTCGTCGACCTGTCCGCGCCGCTGGGTCCCGACACCCCGCTTCTCAAGCTGCCGCCGGAATTCGCGGTGGATACGCCCAAGATCGAGATCCACACCATCTCGGAATACGACAAGAACGGCCCGTTCTGGGCCTGGAACTGGCTGAAGATCGGCGAGCATTCCGGCACGCATTTCGACGCGCCGCATCATTGGATCACCGGCAAGGAATATGCCGACGGCTATACGGACACGATTCCGGTTCGCAATTATGTCGCCCCGGTCAATGTCATCGACTGCTCGGCCGAGTCGGCTGCCGACAACGACTATCTGCTTACCGCGGAAGGCGTGAGGGCCTGGGAAGCCAAGCACGGCGCCATCGGCAAGGGTGAATGGGTGGTGATGCGCACCGACTGGGACAAGCGCAATGGTTCCGAGGCTTCGTACCTCAACGCCGATGCTAACGGCCCGCATTCGCCGGGACCGACGGTCGACTGCATCGAATACATCATCGAGCGCGGCGCGATCGGCTGGGGCACGCAGTGCATCGGCACCGACGCCGGTGCTGCCGGCGGCATGACCCCGCCATTCCCGGCGCACAACCTGATGCACAAGGCCAACCGTTATGGTCTGGCCAGCCTGTGCAATCTCGACAAGCTGCCGGCCAAGGGCGCAATCCTGATCGCCGCGCCGCTGAAGATCGTGAAGGGCACCGGCAGCCCGGTGCGCGCGCTGGCGCTGGTCCCCCGAGGCTGATTGAGAGCTGATCATCGTGGCCTACGATCACATCATCATCGGCAGCGGCATCAACGGACTTGTGGCGGCAGCGATGCTGTCCAAGTCGGGCGCGCGGGTGCTGCTTCTGGAGCGCGAGCAGCGTCTCGGCGGCTGTATGTTCAGCGCCGAGGCGACGCTTCCGGGCTTCACGCATGATGTGATGGCGGCCACTTTCGTCCTTTTCCTGACCGGGCCGGCCCATGGCGCGCTCGGCCAGGATCTCGCCCGTCACGGGCTGGAATTCTGCCACACACCGCATCCGACGGCGGCACTGCGTCCAGACGGGTCGAGTGTCGTTCTGACCACCGATCGCGCCGCCAATGTGAAGGCCTTCAATGGCCTGTCGTCGGGCGATGGCGATCGCCATGCCGCCGATGTCGGTTCAATCGAGACCAGCGCCGCACTGCTGTTCGGTCTGCTCGGTGGACAATTGTGGAGCCTTGCGACGGCCAGGTTGCTGGCGCGCGAGGCCTGGCGGCGCGGTCTGCGTGGCCTGGTCGACTATTTCGGCGCCGCCCTGGCGCCGGCACGCGGCTGGCTGGAAACAAGCTACAAGTCGCCGAACATCCAGGCCTTGCATGCGCCCTGGGCGCTGCATTGCGGGCTGTCGCCGGAAGACACCTACTCCGCCCAAATGGGCAAGGTCATTGCCTTCGCGCTGGAAGCGGCGGGTGCGCCCATCGTCAAGGGTGGCGCCGGCAAGGCCGTCGACGCTTTCCGTGCACTGATCGAAGAACAGGGCGGCACGATCCGCACAGGCGCCGACGTCGAGCGCGTCCTGGTCCGTGGCGGCAAGGCGGCTGGTGTCCGGCTTGTCGGTGGAGAAGAGATCGAGGCTTCGAAATCTGTCATCGCCTCCGTTGCGCCCAGCCAGCTTTACGGACGCCTGCTCGGCCCGGATGCTCCGTCACCGGCAAAGGACGCGACACGCGCCTATCGTCACGGCCGCGGCAACTTCCAGCTGCACTATGCGCTCGACTGCACGCCACGCTGGCGCGCTGAGGGCCTGGAGAAAGTCGCACTGATCCATATTACCGACGGCATCGACGCGGTTTCCAAGTCGCACAACGAGGCGACCCGCGGCATGCTGCCTGAAACGCCGACCATGTGCGTCGGGCAGCCAGCTTCGCTCGATCCGTCACGCTGCCCGGAAGGCAAGGCGATCCTCTGGATCCAGGTTCCGGATGCGCCGCGGACGATAAAGGGTGATGCGGCGGGCAAGATCGCCGCGCAGGGCGCATGGGACGAGGCGACGCGCGAGGCCTTTGCCGATCGCCTCGAAGCGATCCTGGCCAATCATATCGACGGGTTCCGCGAGACCGTGCTGGCGCGGCGCGCCTATTCACCTGCCGATCTCGAAGCGATGAACGTCAACCTGGTCGGCGGTGATCCTTATGGCGGCGCCTGCACCATCGACCAGTTCTTCGTGTGGCGGCCGTTCGCGGGATCGGTCAATCACCGCAGTGCGGTCAAATCTCTTTATCACATCGGGGCCTCCACCCATCCGGGTCCAGGCCTTGGCGGCGGGTCGGGCTTCCTCGTGACCAAGGAGTTCCGGTGAACGAACGCACGATCATAGGTGACGACACCGAAGGCCCACGGCTGGGCGAGATCGGGCTGCAGCAATTCGCGCCCTATCTGATGAACCGCATCATGGGCCGCTACAACGCCTCGCTGCGCGAAGATCTCGCCAAGCTTGGCCTGACCACGCCGAAGATGCGCGCACTGGCCGTGCTGTCGGTGATCGACAACCTCGCCATCAGCCGACTGGCCGTTTACGCCATCACCGAGCAGTCGACCTTGAGCCGGGCGCTCGACGCGCTGGAGACGGACGGGCTGGTGCGTCGCACCGCCGATCCGGACGACAGCCGCGCCACACGCATCTCCATCACCGAGGCCGGTCGTGCCGCCTTCGAGACGCTGTGGCCCACCATGCGCCACAGCTACGATCACATGTTTGCCGGCATTGATGCAGCCGAACGCACCGCCTTCGTGGCGACCTTGCAGAAGATCTTGCTCAACGTGCGCAAGCATGAGTTCTGACCGAACTGCGGAGATGCCCAACTCTTTGTTTTTACGCAATATTCGAATGATCTGAAGGCCTTGAATTCCAGCCAAACGTCGATCCGAGGACCGAGATGAGCAAGAATTTCCTGATCGCAACCGCACTCGCCGCAATGCTCTGGCCGGCACATGTCATGGCCGAGCCGATGCCCGGGGTCCGCGGCATCAACCACATCGGCCTGACCGTGCCGGACATCAAGGCGGCCGAGACCTTCTTCGTTGACGTCATGGGCTGCCAGAAGGCGACGAGTTTCGGCCCGTTTCGCGACGACAAGGGCGACTTCATGAAGGACCTTGTCGATGTCGACCCGCGCGCGGTGATCAACGAGATCACCCTGCTGCGTTGCCAGTCCGGCTCGAACATCGAGTTGTTCGACTACAGCGCGCCCGACAAGAAGGATGTGCGGCCACGCAATTCCGACAATGGCGGCCATCACATTGCGTTCTATGTCGACGACATCGATGCGGCGGCAAAATATCTGACTGGCAAGGGCATTCGCACGCTGATGGGGCCGATGCCGATCAATGAAGGTCCCGTCGCCGGCCAGTCCATTCTCTACTTCTTCACGCCGTGGGGCCTGCAGCTCGAGGCCATCTCGTTCCCGAAGGGCATGGCCTACGAGAAGAACGGCGGCGCGGTGCTGTGGTCGAACACCGACCCATCGAAATAAGGAAAGCTTGCCATGGCTGAACGGTCATTCGCCAAGGAGGTGAAGAAGCTGAAGCTCGGAGCCGGTGAGGAATTCACCGGCGAAGGGATTCTGGCCATTACCAAGGCGCTGCTGCAATGCGGCGTCGGTTATGTCGGCGGCTATCAGGGGGCGCCGATCAGCCATCTGATGGACGTGCTGGCCGACTCCCAGGAAATCCTGGCCGAGCTCGGCGTGCATTTCGAGGCGAGCGCCTCGGAAGCCACCGCCACCGCCATGCTGGCTGCCTCCGTTCACTACCCGATCCGTGGCGCTGCCACCTTCAAGTCGACGGTCGGCACCAATGTCGCCTCCGACGCGTTGGCGAACCTAGCTTCCGGCGGCGTCACCGGCGGGGCATTGATCATCGTCGGCGAGGACTACGGCGAAGGTTCCTCCATCATGCAGGAGCGCAGCCACGCCTTTGCCATGAAGAGCCAGGTCTGGCTGCTCGATCCGCGCCCGAACCTGCCGTCGATCGTCGCCGCCGTCGAGCACGGCTTTGAACTGTCGGAAGCCTCCAACACGCCGGTCATGCTGCAGGTGCGCATCCGCTGTTGCCACGTGCACGGCTCCTTCACCGCCAAGGACAATGTCGCGCCCGCCATGACCGTTGCCGACGCGCTGGAAAATCCGCGCCGCGACACGCAGCGCATCGTCCTGCCGCCGGCCTCGTTCCTGCACGAGAAGGAAAAGATCTCCAAGCGCTTGCCAGCAGCGATCGACTACATCAAGCGCCACAAGCTCAACGAGACCTTCGGCGGCTCCGGCAAGGTCGGCATCATCATGCAAGGCGGCATGTACAATGGCGTCATCCGCGCGCTGCAGCGGCTTGGCCTTGCCGATGTCTATGGCGAGACGGAAGTGCCGCTGCATGTGCTCAACGTCACCTACCCGCTGGTCGAGGACGATCTTGTCGCTTTCTGCGCCGACAAGGATGCGGTGCTGATCGTGGAAGAAGGCCAGCCCGACTATATCGAGCAGGCACTCGGATCGATGCTCTACAAGGCCGGCGCTTCGGTGAAGCTGGAAGGCAAGGGTGTGTTGCCGATGGCCGGCGAGTATTCCGGCGACGTCATGCTGTCCGGCATCGGCGCTTTCATGCGCAAGCATGGCAGTGATCTACTGGCGCCGGAAATCCGGGCGCCCAACGTGCCGGCGCCGCCGATTTTCGACGATCTCGCCAAGACCGTGCCGATGCGCCCGCCGGGCTTCTGCATCGGCTGCCCGGAACGGCCGATCTTCGCAGCGACCAAACTGGCCGAACAGGAGCTCGGCAAACACCACATTGCTTCCGACATCGGCTGCCATCTGTTTTCGATCATGCCGCCCTTCGAACTGGGCGCTACGACGATGGGTTATGGCCTTGGCCCTGCCTCGGCATCCGCCTTCAATTCGCCGGACGCCAAGCGACGGTCCATTTCTTTCGTCGGCGACGGTGGCTTCTGGCACAATGGCCTGACTTCCTCGATCGGCAATGCCGTCTTCAACAAGAATGACGGCGTGATCGTGGTCGTGGACAACTACTATTCGGCGGCAACCGGCGGTCAGGACGTCCTGTCCTCGCGCGCGTCCAATCGCACCAAGTCGACCAAGCATCCGATCACCGATGCCATCAAGGGCATGGGGGTGAAATGGGTTCGCCATATCGAACACACCTACGATGTCGGCACGATGCGCGATGCGTTGAAGGAGGCGCTGACGACGGAGGAGAAGGGACCGAAGGTCATCGTCGCCTCGTCCGAATGCATGCTCAACCGCCAGCGCCGCGAAGCTCCGCTGAAGAAGAAGGCGATTGCCGAGGGCAAGCGCATGGTGAAGACCAAGTTCGGCGTCGACGAGGATGTCTGCACAGGCGATCACGCCTGCATGCGCCTCTCCGGCTGTCCGTCGCTGACGGTCAAGCACCTCGACGATCCACTGCGCGACGATCCGGTTGCGGCGATCGACGAGAACTGCGTCGGCTGCGGCAACTGTGGCGAGGTGGCCGATGCCGCCGTGTTGTGCCCATCGTTCTACCAGGCTGACGTGATTTCCAACCCGACGGGCTGGGATCGTTTCTGGTTCGGCCTGCGCCAGCGCGTCATTGCCGCGCTGCAGGGCTGGCGTGAACGTGGCCGGCCGGTGTTTGGAGACGTCGCGGCATGAAGTTCGGTTTGCCGGAAGGGCCGGATACGACCGGCCGCATCATCAAGATCTGTATCCTGGCCGTGGGCGGGCAGGGCGGCGGCGTGCTGAGCGGCTGGGTGACCGATGTCGCTCAGCGCGCCGGCTGGCATGTCCAGTCGACGTCGGTGGCCGGTGTCGCCCAACGCACCGGCGCCACCATCTATTATGTCGAGATGCTACCGCGCGATCCGGCTCGGCCGAACGATCATCCCGTGCTTTCGCTCAGCCCGTCGCCGGGCGATGTCGACATCCTCGTTGCCGCCGAACTCGCTGAAGCCGGCCGGGCCGTGCTGCGCGGTTTCGTGACGCCCGATCGCACCACGCTGATCGCTTCCAGCCATCGCATGCTGGCGGTGTCGGAAAAGATCGTGCCCGGCGACGGCCGTGCCGATTCCGATACGGTGTCGCGCCGTTCCGGCGAGGCGGCCAAACGGCTGATCCATTTCGACATGGAGGCAATGGCCAGGAAGGCTGGCAGCGTGGTTTCCGCCAGCCTGTTCGGTGCGCTGGCCGGTTCGGGCGAGCTGCCTTTCTCGCGTGAACAATTCGAGGCGACGATCAAGGCGGGCGGCAAGGGCGCCGATGCCAGCCTTGCCGCCTTTGCGCTCGCTTATGATCGGGTCGCCGGTGGCGACGCGCCCGCTGTTGCTTCCGAGGTGAAGGCAAAGCAAGTCAAAGATACCGTCCTGCCGAAGTCGCTGGAGCGCGGATGGGAAGCTCTATCCGCTCGCGCCACCGCCCTGCCGCAGCCGGTCCGCGAACTGGCTGAGCTCGGCCTACGCAAGGTGGTCGACTTCCTGGATCTCGCCTATGGCGAAGACTATCTGTCGGAGGTAGAACGCCTGGTCGCGGCGGACCGCGAGGCCGAAGGCTTTGCCTTCTCGCGTGAGGCGGCAAAATATGTCGCCAACGCCATGGTCTATGACGACATCATCCGTGTCGCCGACCTGAAGACCCGGTCGGGACGCTCGCAGCGCGTGCGGGACGAAGTGCGCCTGGGAAGGAGCCAGACCCTTGCGACCACCGAATATTTTCACCCGCGCATGGAGGAAGTGGTCGGCCTGATGCCGGCTGGTCTTGGCGCTGCCCTTGAGGCGCGGCCGAAGATGATGAAGACGTTCAACCGTTTCATTGACCGGGGCCGTCGCATCCGCACCGATACGATCTTCGGCTTCGGCATGTTGTGGACGATCGGCGGCCTGCGCCGCTGGCGCCGCGGCCTGCTGCGCCACAAGGTCGAGGCGGCCCACATGCGCAAATGGCTGCAGCTCGCGGAAGCCGAACGCGACCGGGACTACGCGCTCGGCGTAGAGGTGCTGAAATGCCGGCGCCTGATCAAGGGCTATTCCGACACGCATGCGCGCGGCCACTCCAAATTCGACAAGGTGCTGGCTTGCCTGCCCATGCTGCGCGGCCGCGCTGACGCAGCGGACTGGGTGAGGCGTTTGCGCGAAGCCGCTCTTGCCGATGCCGACGGTGTCGCCCTCGACGGCGCCATCAAGACGGTACGCTCCTTCGCCGACGATTCCGGAAAATTGGTTGGGTGATTTTAGCCAGTTCCGTTTCGATTGACGGACCCGGCAGTTACTTTATGCTTTGATCATCGTGGATGGAGTCGAGGCCGTCTGCGGGCCGTGCCGGGGGGCGCGGTGTGTTTGATGGGGCGCCCGCGTGATGCGGCAGGGGTGGGTTCATCGATGGCGGATACAGATATCGAAGATTGGCTCGACAGCGAGACCAAGGCGGCCGAAGCGCCGGCCGATCACGGCGACGAAACGCGGCTGTGGCTGCGTTTGCTCACCTGCACGACCCTCATCGAGGCGGAGATCCGTCGCCAGCTGCGCGAGGAATTCGACTTCACCTTGCCGCGTTTCGATCTGCTGGCTCAGCTCGAACGGGCGGAAGACGGCATGGTTCTAGGGGAAGTCTCGCGCCGCATGATGGTGTCGGCCGGTAATCTCACCGCGCTGGTCGAGCGTCTGGTCGAGAGCGGTCACATCAGCCGCACTACGTCGCCGACGGATCGCCGCGTGCAGATCGTGGCGCTCACCGCCTTCGGGCGCAAGGAATTCCGCAAGATGGCCGATCGCCATGGCGACTGGATCGGCGCGCTGTTCCAGGGGCTTTCATCTCGCGATCGCGAAGTGCTGATGAAGGAACTCAGCAAGTTGAAGGGCTCGATCCGCGGGGCGCTTGCGGACAACGCCTGAGGGAGAATCCTTTCCCGAATTGAAAGGGCCGCACAGTGTTTGCTGCGCGGCCCTTTTCTGTCATTCCCGCATCACTTCGCGGGCAGCACCCGGTGCCCGACCGCGCTTCAGGCTGGGCAGTGCCAGCATCAGCAGCACGAACATGCCGGTGGCCAGCTTCAGGTCGGGCGGCGGCATGCCGGCGGCCAGACACAGCGAGACGAGCTGGTAATAGACGACAGCGCCGACGAAAGGCGCCGCCAGCTGGCGCAGCACTGTCTGCTTGCCGGTGATCGCTTCGCCGATCATCAGCGCAGCCAAGCCGTTGATGAGGATACCGAGACCCATATTGACGTCGGCGAAGCCCTGAGACTGCACCATCAGGGAGCCGCTGAGCGCCGAAAACGCGCTGGCCAGGCCGACGCCGCCGATGGTCGCTGTCCAGACATTGATGCCCTGGGCTTCGGCCATGTCGGGATTGGCCCCGACCGCGCGGATGCCGGTGCCGCGTTCCGTCTTGAAGAACAGATAGAGCAGTATGAGGACGAGAAGACCGAGCGCACCGGCAATGACGATCTTCGTGCTCGGGAAACCCGGCTGGCCGAACGGCGACCATTGGAACAGCGAAGGCATGCCGAAGACCGACAGGTTGGAGCGGCCCATGATGCGCAGGTTGATCGAGTAGAGCATAGTCATCATCAGGATGCCGGCGAGCAGCGTGTGAATGCGGAAGCGCAGGTGGATATAAGCCGTGCAGCAACCGGCGGCGAAGCCGGCGATGAGTGCGGCAGCGATTGCTGTCAGCGGCGACTGGCCGGCGGCCAGAAGCACGCCCGCGACACAGCCGCCGAGCGGGAAGGCGCCTTCGCTGGTGAGGTCCGGGAAGGAGAGCATCCTGAACGGGATCATGATGCCGAGCACCACAAAGGCGAGGATGAGGCTCTGCGCCAGGGTGACGGGAACAAGCGCGACGAAACTCGAGAAAATATCCTGGATCATGGCCATGGCGGTCAGCTCGCAAGCAGCATGCGGTCGCTCTTCACGGCGAAATGGCCGATCAGGTCCGCTACGGTGGTCTGTTCTTTCTCTTCACCTGTGATTTCAAGGCGGACCTTGCCGGCGTCGAGCATGATGATGCGGTTTCCGTAGTCGACGGCGTGCTGCATGTTGTGCGTGACCATCAGCGTGGTGAGCTTCAGCGCTTCAACCGCACGAATGGTCGCCTTCATGACGATATCGGCGGTGCGCGGATCGAGTGCGGCGGTGTGCTCATCAAGCAAAAGCAGTTCCGGTTCGCCTCCCACTGCCATGATCAGCGAAAGCGACTGGCGCTGGCCGCCGGAAAGCAGTTCGACGCGGGTATCCAGCCGGTTCTCGAGCCCGAGGCCGAGCAGTTCCAGGCGCTCCTTGTATGCGGCGAGCCGTGTGGCATTGAGGCCCTGGCGCAGCCGGCGCTTCTGGCTACGCAGGTCGGCAAGCAGCATGTTCTCGGCCACCGTCATCGAGGCGGCGGTGCCTTTCATGGGATCCTGGAAGACGCGGGCGAGCTTGGCAGCCCGCTTGTAGACCGGCATCCCGGTCACGTCGGTCTCGTTGATCTGCACCTTGCCGGTATCCAGTATCAACGCGCCGGAGATGGCATTGAGCATGCTGCTCTTGCCAGCACCATTGGAGCCGATGACGACGCCGAAATCACCCGTCTTGAGCGAGAGGCTCAAGCCGTCGAGCGCGATCTTCTCGTCGGCTTGTCCCCTGAAGAATATCTTGCGTGCCGATTTTATTTCCAGCATCCGCACCCTCCCGGCGCAACGGTCCGGCGGGCGGGTTCCGCCAGCCATGACGCGCGCTGTCCAATCTTTCAGGAGCCGCTGTGCATCACAACGACAGCAGCTTCCTGGCGCTTAAGAAAAAGCGGCGCCCGAGTGTTCAGTTCCGGGCGCCGCCACGCTGTCCTTACTCTACCGAACTCAGTCGGCGAAGCACTTGCAGTCGTCCAGCGCTGCCGGGATCTTGATGCCGAAGTCGCCTGCGACTTTCTTCGAGATCAGCGGGCTGTGATCGGCATAGGCCGGACGGAACGGTGGGATTTCCTTCGGGTCCTTGCCCTTCAGGATTTCAGCGGCGATCTTGCCGGCGGCCAGGCCGACCTGATCGTAGTTGACCGCGAAGCTTGCCGGAACCACACCCTTGCGAACGGCACCGTCGTCGGAGTTGACGATCGGGATGCCGGCCTGGCGGGCGGCGGCCGAAACAGCTGCGATCGCCGGCTGCAGGAGGTTGGAAGCCGGCGTGTAGATCACGTCGGCCTTGCCGGCCAATGAGGCGATGCGCTGCTGGATGTCGTTGACGTTGTCGACGCCGACTGCGACGACCTCGAAACCGGCCTTGGGGGCGGCTTCCTTGATCTTTTCGAGCACGGCCACGTCATTGGCTTCGCCCGGATTGTACGGCACGCCCAGGCGCTTGGCCTCGGGCAGCAGCTTCTTGGTGAATTCCATCACCGCTGCCACGTCCTGCAGGTCGGAAGAACCGGTGATACCAGTGTCGCCGGCTTCCCACGACGGGACCAGCTTGGCGGCGACCGGGTCGGTCACCGCGGTGAAGACGATGTTGATGCCGCTGCCGGCAAGCTGCTGCTTGGCGATCTGCGAAACGGGGGTGGTTACGGTGTAGATCAGCTTCGGGTTTTCGGCCTTCAGCTTTTCGATCATCTGCGGCACCAGCGTGGCGTCGAAATTGGTGTGGCTTTCGGTGAAGACCACATCCTTGCCCTCGACGAAGCCGTTTTCGGCCAGGCCCTTCTTGAAGCCGGCGATCGAAGCGTTGAGCTGCGGATGCTCGCCGAAATTGGCAATACCGATGCGGATCGGGTCTGCGGCGGCGCTGACAACGCTGGCGATCAGCGAACCTGCAAGTACTATTCCGGACAGCCATCCGGCCTTAGACGAAATCATGTTTTCCTCCCAGATTTGGCAAGCGGCCGTCTTCTCCCCGGCGCCCCAGATTGCATCATAACGGGTCGGCAAACCTTGTCAAAAGGTTTATATATAAAATATCTGCTGTGGATGTTTGATATATTATTTTGCCGATCGGTCCGCCAAATATATGATCCTTGCGTGGAGGAAAAGTGCGATGCGGGATGAGGAGCCCTCGACCAAGACGGAAGCGGCCTATTGGCGGCTGCGGCGTGACATTCTCACCACGCGGCTGGAGCCCGGCACACCGCTGAAACTTGGCGCGCTGAACCAGATCTACGGCTTCGGCTGGACGCCGTTGCGTGAGGCACTGTCGCGGCTGGAAGCGGAAAAGCTGGTCACTGCGGTGAGCAATCGTGGTTTTGCAGTGGCGCCTGTCTCACGCGCGGAGCTGGAGGACCTTATCCGGGCGCGCGAAGTGGTCGAGCTGCCGCTGCTGGAAGAGTCCATTCGCAAGGGCGGAGCCGAGTGGGAATCGGCGGTGGTGACCGCGCATTACCGGCTCTCGCGCTGCAAGTTTTCGCCTGAGGATCCATCCGAAGCCGCGATCGAGGAGTGGGATGAGCGCCACGCCGCGTTCCATGCAGCACTTGTCAGCGCGGCGAGCTCCGCCTGGTTGCTGCGTTTCCAGGCCATGGTCTACGACCAGCTTCGTCGCCATCAGCACTTTCTCAGCCTGGCGCCGATGCTGCGTGCGGCGCGCGGCCGCGGCGGCAATTTCGAGAAGGCGGTCGCCGCGCTGCATGACGCCATGGGCATCGACCATCACACCGAGCTGATGGATGCGGCCTTCGACCGTGACATCGAACGCGCCCGCGCGTTGATGACAGAGCATATCTCCTTCACCTTGCAGGCCTTCGTCACTTTCGAAGGCGTCGACGCCGGCGAGGCGGCCTAGCCGCAGGCAATGCGGGCCCGGGAAACGCTCCTGCGCATCGGAGCGCGGACTCCCATGGGTCTGGAAGCGTTGGCGCTCTCCAGAAACAGCGCAAAACCAGATCGCTGGACGACAGGCGTCTCCCGATTGGAGGGGGGCTGACGGCGTAGCTTCGCGTCGCCGGGTGAAAGATCGTACATGGCAATCACTTTAAGCTTGAAATATATTCGGATAGGCCCCACTATCCGTTCATGGTTCACGCACGGCCTCGATCGGCCGTGAGCAGAGTGGAGATGACCATGAAGATCGTGTGTATCGGTGGCGGACCGGCCGGGCTCTATTTTGCCCTGCTGATGAAGAAGCAGAACCCGGAACATCAGGTCACCGTGGTCGAGCGCAACCGCCCCTATGACACATTCGGCTGGGGCGTCGTGTTCTCCGACGCCACCATGCAGTCGATGCGCAAATGGGACCCGGAAACGGCGGCGACCATCGAGGACGCCTTCAACCACTGGGACGACATCGAGCTGGTGTTCAAGGGCCGCAAGATTCGTACCACGGGTCACGGATTCGTCGGCATCGGCCGCAAGAAGATGCTGAACATCCTGCAGGACCGCTGCGTGGAACTCGGCGTCGAGATGGTGTTCGAGCGCGAGGTGACGGGCGACGAGGAATTCCCTGACGCCGATCTCATCATCTCCTCGGATGGCGTCAATTCGCGCATCCGCAACAAATATGCCGATATCTTCCAGCCCGACATGGTGGTTCGTCCGAACCGCTTCATCTGGCTCGGCACCAACAAGGCTTTCGACGCCTTCACCTTCGATTTCCAGCGTACCGAGCATGGCTGGTTTCAGGCCCATATCTACCGTTTCGACGACAACACCTCGACCTTCATCGTGGAAACCACGGATGAGGTGTTCCAGGCGCATGGCCTCGACAAGATGGACCAGGACCAGTCGATCGCCTTTTGCGAAAAGCTGTTCGCCGAGACGCTGGACGGCCACAGCCTGATGACCAATGCGCGCCACATGCGCGGTTCGGCCTGGCTGAATTTCGGCCGCCTGATCTGTGGCAAGTGGAGCCATTTCAACGGCAGCAGCCATGTCGTTCTGATGGGCGACAGCGCCCATACCGCGCATTTCGCCATCGGTTCGGGCACCAAGCTCGCCATTGATGACGCCATCGAGCTGACCAACCAGTTCAACATTGCCGGTCACGACGCCGGCAACATTCCAGCCGTGCTCGAGGCCTATGAGGAAGTGCGCCGCGTCGATGTCGCGCGCATCCAGAATGCGGCGCGCAATGCCATGGAATGGTTCGAGGTGGTGGGCACGCGTTATGCCGACACGCTGGAGCCGGAACAGTTTATGTATTCGATGCTGACGCGCTCGCAGCGCATCAGCCATGAGAATTTGCGCCTGCGCGACAAGGATTGGCTGGAAGGTTATGAGCGCTGGTTCGCCGAACGTGCCGGGGCGCCGGCCCAGCCGAACGGCCGGCCGATTCCGCCCATGTTCACGCCTTATAGGACGCGCGGCCTGACATTGCACAACCGCGTCATCGTCTCGCCGATGGCGATGTATTCGTCCAAGGACGGTATGCCGAACGACTTCCATCTGGTCCATCTCGGTTCGCGCGCCATGGGGGGGGCTTCGCTGGTGTTCCCGGAAATGATCTGCGTGTCGCCCGACGCGCGCATCACGCCGGGCTGCCTCGGCCTGTGGAACGAGGAGCAGAAGGAAGGCTATCGCCGCCTCGTCGATTTCGTGCACAACGACACGCCGGCCAAGATCGGCATCCAGCTCGGCCATGCCGGCCGCAAGGGGGCAACCAAGGTCGCCTGGGAAGGGACGGACCAGCCGGTGGAGCAGGGGGGCTGGCCGCTGATCTCGGCTTCTGCCATCCCTTACCTTCCGCATTCGGATGTGCCGCGCGCTGCCACGAAAGAAGATCTGGAAAGGATCAAAGCGGACTTTGTGCAGGCCACGAAATGGGCCGACGAGGTTGGCTTCGACATCCTCGAACTGCATTGCGCGCACGGCTATCTGCTCTCCGCCTTCCTGTCGCCGCTGACCAATCTTCGCGATGACGAATATGGCGGCGATCACGCGGCGCGCGCGAGATATCCACTCGAGGTCTTCCACGCGATCCGCGCGGTGTGGCCCGAAGAGAAGCCAATCTCGGTGCGCCTGTCGACCAATGACTGGTATGAGGGCGGCAACACGCCGGAAGATGCCGCGATCTTCGCGGCCATGTTCAAGGAAGCGGGTGCCGACCTGATCGACTGTTCGTCGGGACAGGTGGTAAAGCAGGAGAAGCAGGTGTTCGGCCGCATGTGGCAGACGCCTTTCTCCGACAAGATCCGCAACGAAGTGCAGGTGCCGACCATCGCCGTCGGTGCGATCTCGGAGGCCGATCACGCCAATTCGGTGATCGCAGCCGGCCGCGCCGATCTCTGCGCTATTGCCCGTCCGCATCTCGCCGACCCGTCCTTCGTCATGCACGAGGCCGCCAAGGTCGGTTATTCCGGCCAGGTCTGGCCGAAGCAATATTATGCAAGCCGGCAGCAGTATGAAGCCAATCTGGCCCGCGCGGCGGCGGATGCGGCGGGCCGCAAATGAGTGCTGTGCGTCACGCTCTCATCACCGGTGCCGGCAGCGGTATCGGCCGCGCCATTGCGCTCGCATTGGCAAAGAGCGGACATGTCGTCTCGCTGGCCGGCCGTCGCGCCGGGCCTCTGGAAGAAGTTGCCAAGGAGATCGCGGCCGGCGGTGGCCGATCCGTCGTGATCGACGGGTTTGACGTCACCGATGCCGCCGCGATCGCAGCTGGCAGTGCCAGGGCGATTGCCGCCTCGGGTGAGGTGTCGGTTCTGGTCAACTGCGCCGGCGAGGCGCCATCGGCTCCATTCGAACGCACGGATGCCGCACTTTGGGGCCGCGTCATCGGCATCAATCTCACCGGCACCTTCCTTGTCACGCAGGCCTTGCTGCCATCGATCCGCAAGGCCGGCAAAGGCCGCATCGTCAATGTTGCCAGCACCGCCGGGCTGACCGGCTACGCCTACGTGTCGGCCTATTGCGCCTCCAAGCATGGCGTCATCGGCCTGACCAGGGCGCTGGCGCTGGAACTGGCGCGCACCGACGTTACCGTCAACGCGGTCTGCCCCGGTTTCACCGACACGCCGCTGCTCGACGGTGCGGTCGATACCATCGTCGGCAAGACCGGCCGCACCGCCGACGAGGCACGCGCTAGTCTCGCGCGCGCCAATCCGCAGGGCCGTCTGGTGACGCCGCAGGAGGTAGCGGATGCGGTGCTGTGGCTGGCGTCGGAAGGAGCAGGCGCCATCACTGGCCAGGCGATTGCGGTCGCCGGTGGTGAGATCATGGCTGGTTGAGAATAGATAAAAAGGGAGGAACACATGACGGACAAAGCATTGGAAAAGGGCATCACTGAAAACGGCACCGGTTACGAAGCGACCGAGTGGAACATTCTCGGCCAGCGTTACTTTCCCAAGGCCACCTGCGCATCCAGCTTTGCCTTCGAGACCAACAGCGAAGCAGGCCAGTTCGTGCCGGTTCACATTCACCCGACGCAGGAGGAATTCATCCTGGTGCAGGAAGGGCAGCTGGAGCTGAAGCTCGACGGCAAATGGTTCACCGCGAAGGCTGGCGATCTGGTGCGCATGCCGCGCGGTATCCCGCACGGCTATTTCAACAAGTCCGACAAGCCGGCTCGGGCGCTGTTCTGGGTGTCGCCGGCCGGCAATCTCGAGGACCTGTTCAAGAAGCTGCACAACCTCACCGATGTCGAGGAAGTGGTGAGGCTATCGGCCGAGCATGACGTGGATTTCCTGCCGCCGTCGGCCAACGACTGACAAAAGAAAAAGGCAGGCCGGCACGCCGATGGGCGTGCCGGAAGCAAGCAAGGATGGAATGAGTGATGACCAACGCGATGCTGGACAAGAAGCGCCCCTTCAAGGACCACAAGGCCAAGCACTTCCTGTTCGAGACCGATGCCGACGGCCGTGTCGCCACGATCACGCTCAACCGGCCGGAGCGCAAGAACCCGCTGACCTTCGAGAGCTATGAGGAACTGGGCGACCTGTTCCGCTCGTTGCACAGGGCCAGCGATGTCCGCGCCATCGTGCTGACCGGCGCCGGCGACAATTTCTGCTCCGGTGGTGACGTGTTCGAGATCATCGAGCCGCTGACCAAGATGGCGATGCCGGAACTGCTGGCTTTCACCCGCACGACCGGCGACCTGGTTCGCCAGATCCGCGCCTGCCCGCAGCCGATCATCGCTGCCGTCGACGGCATCTGCGCTGGCGCCGGTGCGATCCTGGCAATGAGCGCCGACTACCGTGTTGCGACACCGGAGGCCAAGACCGCCTTCCTGTTCACCCGCGTTGGTCTTGCCGGCGCTGACATGGGCGCATGCGGCATCCTTCCGCGCATTATCGGCCAGGGCCGCGCCGCCGAACTTCTATTCACCGGCCGCTCGATGTCGGCTGCCGAGGGGCACGCCTGGGGGTTCTATAATGCGCTGCACGAGCGTCCCGCAATGCTGGCCGAGGCACAGCTTTTCGCCCGCAATCTCGCCGATGGGCCGTGGTTCGCGCATTCGATGACCAAGAAGATGCTCGACCAGGAATGGTCGATGGGCATCGAGGAACTGATCGAGTCCGAGGCCCAGGCGCAGGCCATCTGCATGGCGACGGGTGACTTCCGCCGCGCTTTCGAGTCCTTTGCCGCCAAGGCGAAGCCGGTTTTCGAAGGGAACTGACAATGGACAATCCGCAACGCCCCAGCGGCCCGACGCGGGACCATCTCGACTGGCCGTTCTTTGCCGAGAACCATAGGGCACTGGCCACCGATCTGGATCGTTTCATTGCCGGTGGTGGTCTTGGCCATATCGATCACCATGATGCCGACAATGCCTGCAAGGGCCTGGTGCGCAAGCTCGGCGCCGGCGGGTTTCTGCGCCATTGCGTACCGGCGGAGTTTGGCGGCGCGGCGAAGGACATCGACAGCCGTTCGCTTTGTCTGATCCGTGAGACACTCGCCTATGCCGATGGGCTGGCGGATTTTGCCTTTGCCATGCAGGGGCTGGGAACCGGCGCCATCAGCCTGTCGGGCTCGCCCGAGATCAGGCAGGCTGTCTTGCCGAAGATCGCGAAAGGCGAACTGATCTCGGCCTTTGCGCTGACCGAACCGGAAGCCGGCTCGGACGTCGCGGCGATGAGCACGTCAGCCGAGCGGCAGGGCGACGAGTTCGTGCTTAACGGCGAGAAGGTCTTTATCTCCAACGGTGGTATTGCCGACGTTTACACAGTCTTTGCCCGTACTGGCGAAGCGCCAGGCACGCGCGGCATCTCCGCCTTTGTCGTCTATGCCGACACGCCGGGTTTCCGCATTGCCGAGCGTATCGAGACGATCGCGCCGCATCCACTGGCGCTCATCCGTTTTGAAAACTGCCGCGTGCCCGCCGTGAACCTGCTCGGTCAGCCGGGGGAGGGCTTCAAGATCGCCATGCGCACGCTGGACATCTTCCGCCCATCGGTGGCCGCTGCAGCACTTGGCTTTGCCCGGCGCGCGCTGGATGAAGCCGTAGCGCATGCCAGGTCGCGAAAGATGTTCGGCGCCACGCTTGCCGATCTGCCCACCGCGCAGAGCACGCTGGGCGAGATGGCAACAGCGATCGATGCCGCATCGCTGCTGACGGTGCGCACCGCCTGGCGGCGCGATGTGCAGAAACTGCCGATCACCCGCGAGGCGGCGATGGCCAAGATGACGGCCACTGAAAATGCGCAATGGGTGATCGACCAGGCGCTGCAGATGTTCGGCGGTCGCGGCGTGCGGGTCGGCGAGATCACCGAGACGCTGTACCGCGAGATCAGAGCCCTGCGCATCTATGAGGGCGCCACCGAAGTTCAGAAGCTGATCATCGGCCGCGAGCTGATGAAGAGCGCCGGGAAATGACTGGAGTAGACATGACTGTGACCGCAATCTCCGAACACAAGGCCGCCACGACGCCGCACCGGGTGCTGCAGCCCGAAGGCTGGGCGAAGCCGATCGGTTATGCCAATGGCATGGAAGCGCGGGGCCGTACCGTCTTTGTTGGCGGCCAGATCGGCTGGAATGGCCAGTGCAAGTTCGAGGTCCACGATCTGCCGGGCCAGATCCGGCAGACGCTGGAGAACGTCATCGCCATCCTGCGCGAGGGCGGTGCCGGCCCCGAGCACATCACGACCATGACCTGGTATGTGCTCGACCGCAAAGCCTACTCCTCCTCGCTGAAGGAGATCGGTGCCGCCTGGAAGGCCACGATGGGCCGCAATTTCCCGGCCATGGCGGTGGTTCAGGTATCTGGCTTGATCGAGGACGAGGCGCTGGTGGAGATCCAGGCGACTGCTGTCGTCCCGGACTGAGCTCGTCGTTGAATTGGAAATCAACAAGCCGGCGGCTCTGCCCGCCGGTTTTTGTTAGAGCACCGTGCGGACGGTCCACAGTTCTGGAAACAGCACCACTTCCAGCATCTTGCGCAGATAGGAAACGCCGCCGGTGCCGCCGGTGCCGCGCTTCAGCCCGATGATGCGCTCCACCGTGGTGACGTGGTTGAAGCGCCAGCGCCGGAAATAGTCCTCGAAATCGACGAGCTTTTCGGCGAGTTCATAGAGGTCCCAGTATTTCTGCGGCGCAGCGTACACCGCTTTCCAGGCTTCCAGCACCTGCGGGTTCTCTTCGCGCGTCTCGCGCCAGCTGGTGCGGCTGGCATCGGCGCCGATGTCGAAGCCGTTGCGTGACAGAAGCAGCAGAGCTTCGTCATAAAGGCTGGGTTCGGCCAGGATTTCCTCGAGCTTGGCGATCAGATCCGGCTGATGCGCGTGCGGCCCAAGCATGGCCGTGTTGCGGTTACCGACCAGAAATTCGACCGCGCGATACTGATAGGACTGGAACCCCGACGACTGGCCGAGCGAGTTGCGGAACTCGGTGTATTCGCTGGGTGTCATGGTGCGCAGCACATCCCAGGAGTTGTTCAGCTGTTCGAAGATGCGTGCCACGCGCGTCAGCATCTTGAACGCCGGCTGCGGCCGATCGGAACGGATCTCGCGCATGGCCGAGCGGATCTCGTGGATCGCCAGCTTCATCCACAGTTCGGATGTCTGATGCTGCACGATGAAGAGCAACTCGTCATGTGCCGTGGAAAGCGGCTCTTGCGCATCCAGAATGCGCTCGAGGTGCAGATAGTCGCCATAGGCCATGCGTTCCTTGAACGACATCTGCGCGCCTTCCCGGGAAGGATCGTAGGGCTTGCTCATGTCACCAGGGCCTTCTTGCGGTATTGCGGCTCATCCCAGCGCCGGTTGTTCATGATGTCTTCCAGCACGCCGACGGCACCGAGCACTTCCTGCTCGCCGATATAGAGCGGCGTGAAGCCGAAGCGGACGGCATCGGGGGCACGGAAGTCGCCGATGACGCCACGCGCGATCAACGCCTGCATGATGGCGTAGCCTTCGGGATGGCGGAAGGAAACCTGGCTGCCTCGTTCCGCGCCGTTGCGCGGCGAGGCGAGCGTCAGCTCCGGGCAGCGTGCCTCGACTTCGCGAATGAAGAGGTCAGCGAGTGCGATCGACTGCTTGCGGACATCAGCCATGGATACGCCTTCCCAGGCGTCCATCGCTGCATCGAGCGCCGCCATCGCGATCACCGCCGGTGTACCGACGCGCATACGGTCGATGCCGGAGCCCGAACGGTAGTCGAGATCGAAGGCGAAAGGGCTTTCATGGCCGAGCCACCCGGACAAAGCAGGGCGAACCTTGCCGGCATGTTTGGGTGCGACATAGATGAAAGCAGGGGCACCTGGGCCGCCATTGAGATATTTGTAGGTGCAACCGACGGCGAAATCCGCCTTGGCGCCTTCGAGGTCGACGACGAGAGCGCCGGCTGAATGGGCGAGATCCCATACGGTCAGCACGCCAGCGGCATGCGCCTTGGCTGTCAGCTTCTTCATGTCGTGCAGGCGGCCGGTGCGGTAGTCGACCTCGGTGATCATCAGCACGGCGACGCTTTCATCGATCGCGGCCTCGACTTCCTCCGGATCGACCACCTTCAGCTCGTAACCCTTGTCGAGCGAGCGCAAAAGGCCCTGTGCCATATAGAGGTCGGACGGGAAATTGCCGTTGTCGGAAAGCACGACGCGTCGCGATGGGTTGAGTTCCAGCGCCGAGGCGAGTGCCTGGTAGACCTTGATCGACAGGGTGTCGCCGACGACGATCGTGCCTTCCGGCGCGCCGATCAGTTTGCCTATGCGGTCGCCGAGCTTGCGCGGCTGCATCATCCAGCCGGAAGCGTTCCAGCCGCGGATCAACTGTTCGCCCCATTGGGCGGTCATCATCTCCTGCACACGCTGCGTGGCGCTCTTCGGCAGCGGCCCCAGCGAATTGCCGTCGAGATAGAGCACGCCATCCGGCATGTGGAAGAGGCTGCGTGTCCTCGCAAAGTCGGTCTGGGCAAAGTCGGTCATGGTCAGTGCGTGTCTTTCAAGCGGAAGCGTTGGATCTTCCCGGTCTGGGTTTTCGGCAGCGCGTCGATGAACTGGATCGAGCGCGGATACTTGTAGGGTGCGATGGTCGCCTTGACATGGTCCTGCAGGCGCTTGCGGGTTAGGTCATCGGCAGCCACGCCTTCCACCAGCACCACATGTGCCTGTACGATCTGGCCACGCTCCTCGTCGGGCGCACCGACGACGGCACATTCCTTGACGTCGGCGTGCGACAGCAGTGCGGCCTCCACCTCCGGTCCGGCAATGTTGTAGCCGGCCGAGATGATCATGTCGTCCGAGCGTGCTGCGAAATGCAGGTAGCCGTCTTCGTCCTGGAAGAAGGAGTCGCCGGTCAGGTTCCAGCCTTTGCGTACATATTTCTGCTGGCGATCGTCGGCCAGATAGCGGCAGCCGGTCGGGCCGCGCACGGCAAGCCGGCCGACCTCGCCACGCGGCACCTCATTCATGTCTTCGTCGACGATCTTCGCCTCGTAGCCGCTGACAGGCTTGCCGGTGCAGGCCGGCTTGGAATCGCCGAAACGGTTGGAAATGAAGATGTGCAGCATTTCGGTGGCGCCGATGCCGTCGAGCATCGGCTTGCCAGTCTTCTCCATCCATTCTTCGTAGACCGGTGCGGGCAGCGTTTCGCCAGCGGATACCGCGGCGCGCAGCGAGGAGAGATCGGCGCCTTTGTCCATGGCCGCCAGCATGGCGCGATAGGCTGTCGGCGCCGTGAAGCACACGGTGGCGCGATAGGTCTGGATAATTTCGACCATGTTCGGCGGCGAGGCGTTCTCGAGCAACGTTGCGGCCGCGCCGAACCGCAACGGGAAGATCGCCAGTCCGCCGAGGCCGAAGGTAAAGGCCAACGGCGGCGAGCCGATGAAAATGTCTTCCGGCGTCACACCCAGCACCTCGCGGGCATAACCATCGGCGATGATCAGCAGGTCGCGGTGGAAATGCATCGTTGCTTTCGGCATGCCGGTGGTGCCGGACGTGAAACCGAGCAGGGCGACGTCGTCGCGACCGGTTTTGACGGCCTCGAAGCGCACGGACTTGTCGAGCGCGATGCGGTCGAGTTCGGCATCGTGGTTGGCGGTGCCGTCAAAACCAACCACCTGTTTCAGGAACTGGCTCTGTTTGGCGCAGGCGACCATTTCTTCCATCAGCCTGGTGTCGCAAAGCGCCAGCGTGATTTCAGCCTTGTCGACGATCTGGGAAAGTTCACCGGCGCGCAGCATCGGCATGGTGTTGACCACCACAGCACCTGCTTTGGTCGCGGCCAGCCAGCAGGCTACCATGGCCGGATTGTTGGCCGAGCGGATCAACACGCGGTTGCCTGGTTTGACGCCGTAGTTCTCGACCAGCGCATGCGCCAAGCGGCTGGTCCAGTCTGCCAGCTCCTTGTAGGTGCGGCGGCGACCATTGCCGATCAGCGCGGTGTGGTCGCCGAAACCCTTTTCGACCAGGCGGTCGGTCAGTTCGACGCCGGCATTGAGGTGATCGGGATAGTCGAAACCGTCGAGCAGGAAGTCGGGCCAAAGGTCCGGAGGCGGGAGATTGTCTCGTGCAAACGTGTCGGTATGCGCCGTCGGCCCAAGCATCTCGTTCGATCTCCCTGCTTCCGTAAGGTCTACGCCGACCGTCTTGATGCGGCCTTGTTATTTGGCGGTGTCGGTTCGTGGCACCCTTTTTGCGCCCATCCGTTC
The DNA here is from genome assembly GCF_002858745.1 of Mesorhizobium loti. Classification (GTDB taxonomy): domain Bacteria; phylum Pseudomonadota; class Alphaproteobacteria; order Rhizobiales; family Rhizobiaceae; genus Mesorhizobium; species Mesorhizobium loti_F. The sequence continues at coordinate 165,830 of NZ_PJRO01000009.1, forward strand.
CGCTAATGGAAACGCTCGCATAGCGCCAAAGTTATTTCAAGCATAAAGTTTATCGTTGCGCTGGCCCGGCGCTTGCCTATTGTAGCTGCCAAGGATGCCGGCCAGAACAGGCAGGGGAGGGACAACGAACATGGTCGTTCACAAGATTGTCGACTGGGACAATGCTTATACCAACGGCGCCAACATCGCTGGCGGCGACCGCTGGCCTGAGGCCTGGGTGGCGCCGGCCGCGGCATACCGCGACGAACTGGCGGCGTCAGGGCGTGCGCAGCTCGACATCGCCTATGGTTCGGGAACGCGCAACCGGCTCGACCTGTTTCAGCCGGCGGGTACGCCGAAGGGCCTGGTGGTCTTTGTGCATGGCGGTTACTGGATGGCGCTCGACAAGAGCTTCTGGTCGCATCTGGCGCGTGGCGCCGTCGAAAGCGGCCATGCGGTGGCGATGCCGTCCTATACGCTGGCGCCCGAGGCGAGCATAAGCCAGATCTCCACCGAGATCGGTGCGGCCATAACGAAGGCGGCGGAACTGGTCGCCGGCGATATCCGCCTGACCGGCCATTCGGCCGGAGGGCATCTGGTCACACGCATGATTTCGGCGACATCCCCGCTACCGGAGGCCGTGCGTCGCCGTGTCGTCAACACGGTCTCGCTGTCGGGCGTGCATGACCTGCGGCCGATCATGAAGACAGGGATGAACAAGACGCTGAAGATCGACGCAGCCGAGGCAACCATCGAGAGCCCGGTCTTGCTGTCGCCGATGGATGGCGCACGGCTGGTCTGCTGGGTCGGTGGCGGCGAACGCTCGGAATTCATCCGCCAGTCGGAACTGCTCGCCAACATTTGGACGGGTCTCGGAGCTTCGACGGGCTTCCATGCCGAACGAGACCGCCATCATTTCAGCGTCATCGATGGCTTGGTGGATGCAGCGCATCCGCTGACCCGGACCTTGCTGGAGGGTTAGAGCAATTCCGGGCTGGCCTCAGGCCTGGCGAACCTCGAAGCGACAGGCCGGAGCACCGCAGGCGGCGCATTCGATTTCCCTCGCGACGACATCATCGCTGTCCAGCACCATGCGTCCGACAGCGGTCACCATGCCTGAAATGGCATGGCATACTGGTCGCGATGTAGGTCCGTAGCCGGCCGCAAAGGGACTGTTTCGGACCGTGAGTTCAATGCCTGAAGGTCCGTGTGTAAAGGACCAGGCACCCCAGCCGAGATCGGGTGCGGTGTTGGCCACGGTCGACAGCAGGGCGTCGACATCGCCGCCGCCATGCACCTTGTAGGCACGGGCACTGTCGCCGCCCATTTCGATCACCGAATCCGCGAGTGCATCCAGCGCCTTTTGCCGGGTCTCGTCATCGAGCCGGCGGAACAGGCCCATCAGCGCCTCGGGCCGCATCAGCATATAACGGCGGCTTTCATCGAGTACCTGGCCGTTGGCGCCGTCGAAATCCAGCCGCTCGCGAAAGGGTGGTTTCATTATGCCGCTCCGGCGAAATCGCGCACCACGCCGTTGAAGGCGTCACGCACCACGTCGACATCGGAGGCGAGAACCACGAGGTGATAACCCTCGGCGCGACGTTCGAGCGCCTTGTCGACATTGCCGGTGAAGATACCGCAAGGGATGCCGGCTTTGGCGCAGGCTTCCTTCACACGCAGACAGCCTTTTTCTGTAGCGTCGCTTTGACCTCGAGCCGCGTAAGAGATGCCGAGATCGCCGGTGCCGATCAGCACGAAGTCCAGCCCGGGTGTGGTTACGATGGCTTCGGCCTGTTCGACGCCGGCGGCCGTCTCGATCATGAGACCGATGGCGACATGGCCGGCGCGTTCGAGATAGGTGCCGAAACCCATGGCCAGCGGTCGCACCCCACCGCCTGAGCGATGGCCGTGCGGTGGGAAGCGGGCGGCGGATATCGCCTGCTCGGCCTGTTCGCGGCTTTCGATCAGCGGCACCAGCACGCCGTCGCAGCCGGCGTCCAGAGCATTGCCGATCGCGGTCGTCGAGCTGTCCGCCACGCGTGCGATCACCGGGGCCGTGCCGGCGGCAATGCCGACCGTCGTCTCCAGCGAACGGCGGTCCCAGAGCCCGTGCTGCAGGTCGATGACGAGCGCATCGGCGCCGGAATGCGCCGCTATCTCCGTTATCGAGGCATGGCCGAGCGTCAGCCAGACCAGGCCGAGCTGTTCATTGGCGGCTAGGCGAGTCTTCAGCCGGCCGGACAGGACAGGGGACATCGGCTGGTCTCCGTTATTGGCCGTTAAGAGTGAGAAAACGCCCGTGGGCGTAGAAGATCGGTTCACGCTCGACACGGTCTAGTGTGACGCCCGTTACCAGCCCGATCAGGATCAGATGCGAAGCGCGTGCGATGATCTCGCCAACCCGGCATTCGAACACCGCGCGAGCGCCGACCAGCAACGGCGCGCCAGCTTCGCCGCGCACCCACGAACCTGCTGAAAATCGCGCCACGCCCTTGGCTGTCGTCATGCCGCCGAAAACGCGCGCGACATTTTCCTGATCCGCCGTCGGCAGGTTGACGGAAAACGCCATATCCTGCCGGGTCAGCGAAGCGAAGGTGCTGTTTTTATGGATGCAGGCGAGTAATGAAGGCGGCTCGGCGCTGAACGAGCAGACGGCGGTTGCCGTCAGCCCGAAGCAGCCATGCTCGGTATCTTCGGCGGCCAGGATCGCGACGGCACCGGCCATCGCGCGCATGCCCTGCTTGAAGCCGCGCGGATCGACCGTGCCGTGCGCAGCCAGCGCGCCGGTTGCGGTGTCCATCAGTTCATCCTCAACCCGGCCTGGCGCATCAGCGGCAGTACGCGATCGCAGAAGAACGGCAGATCGTAGGTGTAGTTGACGAAGGAAAGTGCCGCTCCCGCATAACCCTGTTCCATGATGCGAATCAGGTCGTCGACGATCTTCTCCGGTGTGCCGACCAGCGGGTAGGTGCCCGCGCCACCGGCAAAACGCTGCCGGTATTCGGTGAACGCCTTATCGTCGTGGGAATGGGCGAATTCCTTCTTTTTCTTCATGTGCTCGTCGACGGCCCCCTTGTCGGCGAGTTCGAGCGCATAGCGGCGATAGTAATCCTCCGCTTCCTGCTGCGTTTCACGGCAGACCACGTGGCAGACCGTATAGACGCCGACGTCGCGGCCGACTTCCGCGGCACGGTTGGCGATGTCGACGACATGGGCACGGCCTTCCGAAATCTCGGAGAAGGTTGAGAACAGATAATCGCAATGGCGCGCCGCATAGTTGCGGCCGGGTGCGCCGAAGGCGGCATTCATCGTCACTGGACGTGGCGCCTGCAGGCTGGCAGGCCGACTGACCACGCCCTTGAGGTCATAGAAGTCGCCGGCGAAATCGAATGGCTCGCGCGACTTGTAGGCGCGTTCGATGATGGTGATCCATTCTTCGGCCTGGTCGTAGGTGCGTTCACCCACGGTCTGGCCGAACATGGCGAATTCGTCCGGGTTCCAGCCGCAGACGATGTTGAGCCCGGCGCGTCCGCCAGAAATATGATCGACGGTGGCGAGTGCCTTGGCTGCCTGCAGCGGATGGACCAGCGGCACATGCACGGTCATGAACAGAGCGATGTTTTCCGTCGCCGTCGCCAGCCCTGCTGCCCAGGTGAAGGTCTCGAATGACCACTCGCGTGCATGGGTAACGCCGCCGAAACCACGCCAGCGTGCGATCGGCAGCAGGAATTCGAGCCCCGCGCTGTCGGCGATGCGGGCGGCATTCAAATTGTCGTCCCAGCGCGCACGCCAGCGCTCGGGCGCCGTGGTCATCGCCAGGCCGCCGTCGGCGTTCATGGAAAAGACGCCGAGCTTGAACTTGTTCGGGCCTTTGAGCGGATGCGGCTTGATCATTACGATTGTCCTTGGGAGCGCCGGCTTTCGTCGCCAGCGGTTTCCAGCGCCTTGGTGAGCGCGACGAAGCGGTCTTCGGCATGCTGGATGAAGGTGGTCATGTGGTCGAAAGCGGCCATCGAATCGCGGCTTGCGAAGGCGTCGTAGAGTTTGCGCATGCCTGCGAGCACGATTGCCTGGGTCGGCTGGTGCGTCAGCGTGCCGAGGCGCACGACCTGCACATGGTCGGCGAAGCGGGAAATTGCCGAGGCCAGCCGATCGTTTTCGACGGCCTCCAGCCACGAACGGCGAAAGCGGACATTGGCCTGGAACAGAAGTTCTGCGTCGGCCGTCGCCACGGCTTCCTCGGCGTCTTTCAGCGCGGCCGCCAGGAGTTCCATGCCGGCTGCGTCGAGCGTGCGGGCGGCGTGAGCGGCGGCGCGGGGCTCGAGACAACGCCGCACTTCGAAGATGTTGGCGACGTCGGTCGGGGTCAGTGTCGGCAGCATGAAGCCGCGCGTGGTGCCGACGAGATAGCCTTCGTGCGTAAGCTGCAGCAGGGCTTCACGCACCGGCATACGCGACACACCGAGATTGCCGGCGATCTCCACGTCGACGAGCCGGTCGTTGGAGCCGAGTACGCCGCGGTGGATGCGGTCCCGGATGTCTTCATAAATCTGTGCACGCAGGCTGCCGCCGGCGCCCTTGAACGGCCTGGTAATCTCGTCGGACATCAGACCCTCCATCAAATCAGTATACTGTTTTCGCTGTTTTCCCGTCGTGCAAGAGCTTGATTCTTCAGCGAATGCACGAAGCAGATAGCCAAAAACGTCGAATTCCGCCGAAGCTAACGCGTATTTTGGCAGAAGCGCAAGCGGTTCAGGAAAAAATTTTAGGCTTGAACAGTATACTGTTTCATGCGTTATTGAGCCCACTGATGAGGGCGGCCCCCGCATGGGTACGGTCTTCATTCTAGCGTGTCTTCGGGAGGAACTGCCATATGACCTTGAGCAGAGCATCCGCCTATCCGGCGAATGTCCGGCCATTTCCGCCGCTCGAGGGCATTCGTCCGCAAATCCAGGACCTGCGCACCGAAAACATTGCGCAACTGGCCGCCAAGGCGCAAAGCCTCGGCGACGTCATTCCACTCTGGTACGGCGAGGGCGATATGGTGACGCCCGGCTTCATCATCGACGCCGCCAAGGCATCGCTCGATGCCGGTCAGACTTTCTACATCCCCAACATGCGCGGGCTTGGCTCGCTGACGACCACGCTTTCCGAATACCAGAGCAGGTTGCACGGTCGGCCGATTGCCGTCGAGCGCTCGACTGTGACGCCTGGCGGCATGCACGCCGTGATGCTGGCGATGGAACTGCTGGTCGATGTTGGAACCAATGTCGTCTACATCGAGCCGCAGTGGCCAAACATCCACAACGCCATCCACTTGGTCGGCGGCGAGCCGCGGCCGGTGGCGCTCGCCTTTGATGGTGAGTGGCGGCTTGATCTCGATGCCGTGTTCGCGCGCTGCGATGCGCGCACGCGTGCCATTTTCCTGTCGACACCGAGCAATCCGCTGGGCTGGACAGCGACGCGCGAGGAGTTGCAGGCGCTGCTCGACTTTTCGCGACGCACCGGCATCTGGATCGTCTCCGACGAGGTCTATGGCCGGCTCTACTTCGACGGCGAGGTCGCTCCCTCCATGCTCCAGATCGCCGAAGACGACGATCGTGTGCTGGTGGTCAATTCCTTCTCAAAGGCGTGGGCGATGACCGGGTGGCGCATCGGCTGGCTGTCGCATCCGACCGGTGTCGCCGACCAGCTTGCCGCCATGACCCAATATGCCAACAGTGGTACCGCCGCTTTCGTGCAGGCAGCTGCCGAGGCGGCGTTGCGCAAGGGCGAACCGCTGGTCACCGAAATCCGCGAGCGGGCGAGGCTCGGTCTCGACATCGCTTATGACGCTTTGGCTAAGCTCGACGGTATCATCCTGCCATCCAAGCCGAAGGGCGGCATGTATGCCTTCTTCGCCTTCGAAGGGCAGGAGGACTCGCGCGAAGCCTGTGCCAGGGTCATCGAGAAGGCTCGCGTCGGCCTGTCGCCGGGCTACCTGTTCGGCAACGCTTCGCGATCTTTCCTCAGAATGTGCGTACTGCGCGATCCCGATCAGATCAGGCAAGCCGCAGACCGCATGGTGACGGCACTTTCATGACGAAGGGTCGCGTCCGGACAGACCCATCCCGCTGTAACGAACCGGCGGGCAATACAAGGGGAACCAAAAATGCTTCTTAACCGCCGCAATCTGATCGGCGCTCTCGCAGCGCTGACGATGGGCCTCGGGGCTGCGTCGATGGCGCACGCCGAGACGCTGCTCGTGGGTGCCTATCCGGCGAACCCGCCATGGGAAAACAAGACGGAGAGTGGTCAGTTCGAAGGCTTCGAGGTCGATCTCGTCAAGGAGATCGGCAAGCGTATCGGTTCGGAGGTCGAAATCCAGGATTTGGGCTTCCAGGCGCTGTTCTCGGCCACCGTTTCCGGCCGCATCGACCTCGCCATCTCCTCGATCACCATCAACAATGATCGCCTGCAGAACCAGGCCTTCACGCAAGGCTATTACGACAGCGACATCGCGCTGGTGGCCAAGAAGGACACCCCGCTGAAGACGCTGGAAGACATGAAGGGCAAGACGGTCGGAGCGATCTCCGCTTCGGTTGGCGAGGCTTGGATCAAGGCCAACACCGAGAAGTATGGCATCAAGGAATATCGCGGCTACGATACGCAGCAGAACCTGATCCTCGACGTACAATCGGGCCGTCTCGATGGTGCCATCGGCGACATCGCCGGTTTCCAGTTCGCCTTTACGAAGATGCCTGACATGGCGGTGGTGACGGCGATCCCGACCGGCGACAAGTTCGGCATCATGATGAAGAAGGGCTCGCCACTGCTCGAAAAGGTCAACGGCGCCATCGACGCCATCAAGAAGGACGGCACCATGGCCGCACTCCACAAGAAGTGGCTGGGCGCCGAGGCCGCAGCTGAGTCCTCGACCAACAAGATTCTGCCTATTCCACAAGCTCAGTAAGCCCGGCGGGGGCTTTGCCGGTGCCGGCGGCGACACGTTGGACGCTGCCGGCATCGTGCTGTTCGGGAGGCTGTCACGGGGCAGGCAATGGGCTACAACTATGACTGGGATCAGCCCCGGTTGGCGCCAGTTTGCCGGATGCCCGAAGCTCCTGGCCAGTGGCCATAACGACGCGGACGGATCGTCACGATGGAATTGCTAGAGACCTTCTTCAATTGGGACGTTCTCGTCCGTGCCTTCCCGATGCTGATCCGGGGGCTCGGCAACACGCTGCTGCTCGGTTGCACAGCCATCGTCTTCGGTGGGTTGCTCGGGTTGGGCGTGTGCCTGATGCGGCTCTATGCGCCGAAGCCGCTGCGCCTGCTGGCCGTGGGCTTCATCGATATATTCCGTGCGACTCCGATCCTGGTCGTGCTGATCATGATCTATTACGCGCTGCCTTTTGTCGGCATCCGTTTGTCGGCCTTCACTTCGGCCACACTCGCTTTGTCCATGGTTCTGGGCGCCTTCACGGCGGAAGTCTGCCGCGCCGGCATCGAGAACATCCCCAAGGGCCAGTTCGAGGCCGCGGCCGCACTTGGACTGCCGTTCTGGACCGCCATGCGCAAGGTAGTCCTGCCGCAGGCGTTACGCATTGTCGTGCCGCCGCTCACCAGCAACGCGGTTTCTATCTTCAAGGACACTGCGCTGGCTTCGGTGGTGGCAATGCCGGACCTGCTCAAGCAGGCGACCGATGCGCAGGCGCTGATGGCCAACCCGACACCGCTGGTTGGCGCTGCGCTGATCTATCTTCTGTTCCTGTGGCCGCTGGTCCGCCTGGTCAGTTGGCTGGAACAGCGCTCCAAGGCCGATCCGCGGGCTTAGCAGCCTGGCCGGCCAGTCTAGGCTGGCCGGCTGAGGGCTCTCAGCCCATCCGTGCGAGTACCGCGACCGGTCGGCCACGCCTGTCCAGCAAAGTGAGCTTGCGGCGGCGCTGGTCGATGCGCCAGCTCCGCGCTTCACCGAGCGCTGCGTGAAACTTGCTTTCCTGGTCCATGATCGCCGGCGCGCAGGCCATCTGCGTGCTCATCAAAGAACCAAAGCGGATGCGGTTATCGGTGATCTTGGCGCTGCCACCATAGCCGTTGCAGCCACCCTTGCCGGACACGCCGCCTTTGCTGTCGATCTTGAGCGTGGTCTGCAGGTTATCGATCACGCCACGGCCGTTGATGTCTTCGGCGAGCCATTCGCCGGCGATGCCAAGTTCGGCACTCGGCTCTCCGGCAACACGCTCGACACGGATTTCGGTGTTGTTCGGGCCGCCATCGAAGACGGTATGACGTGTCGTGTTGATGAACAACAACTGCTTGCCCTGGGTGATGCGAGCCTGCAGCGCATAGGTGCGGCCCTTGCGGATCTGGCTCGAATCGAACGCCAACCTGAAGCGGGTCGGGCTCGTTCTGGCGCGCCGGATGACCTGGCGGGCGATGGTCTTGGAAGGCGCATCGGCCAGCGAGACGTCGACCAGCGAGACCTCGACCGTGGAGTTCGGCGGCAGCAGCATCCGTTCGCGATAGGTCACCGTTCCGGTCAGCGTCATGGTCCGCGCTTCGGCTTGCACAGCCGGCAAGGCGAAGGCGGCTGCCATCAGGCCGATCATGTGGCGGCGGTTGAGGTTCATCTTGGCAATCCCTTCTCTGATTGGCCGGTCCCGCTTGACGACATGGACTGGCCGGACTTTCTCCCTGTGCTGCTCTTAAGAAGCAAGGTATGAACCCTCGCTGAACAGCTCTTGGTTGCAGCTTTGTCTGCGTCGACAATCCCGGTTATCGTCTTTCGGGCGGATGCACATCCCTCGCGCATGTTGGTTTGACTTTTGTCAGCCGTCGTGAATAATGTCGAAAACGAGATTTTCGACCCATGGCGATCCGGGCGGCAGATCAGATCATCCACAAGGCGGCGTGGCTCTATTACACGCACGGACTTCGCCAGGACGAGGTGGCGAAGAAGCTCGACATTTCGCGTGCGTCCGTCGCTACCTATCTGCGCAAGGCGCGCGAGACCGGTATCGTCAACATCTCCACATCCACCCAGCTTTTCACCGAGGATGCGCTGGCGCGGGAGGTGGAGGATGCGTTCGGGCTCACCACCGTCTGGATCGCGCCGCAGGATCGCCAGGCACTCGATGTCGGCGTCGAAGTCCCGGCTCTTGCTGCAGGCATTTTTGTCGATCTCATCAATCGCGGCGACCGTGTCGGTGTCGCCTGGGGCCGCACCGTCTACGCGATCGCCGACGTCATGTCGTTTGCCGATCTTCAGGACGTTACTGTGGTGCAGCTTTGCGGCAATCTCGGCGCGCCTTATTCGCAACGTCCCGACCAGTGCACGATGGAGATCGCGCGGCGCCTCAACGCCAAGGGCCTCAACTTCTACGCACCGCTATCCCTGAGTTCCGAAAGGCTGGCGCGCGAATTGCGGGACGAACCTGTCATCCGTGAGCAACTGTCACTGGTCGCTGGCTGCGATCTCGCGCTGTTGTCGGTCGGCACGATCGACGAGGACAGCCATATCGTCAAATGCGGCGCTCTGACGCCGGCCGAGATGTTCGCGCTGCGTGACCGTGGCGCTACCGGCGTTATCGCCGGGCAACTGATCGACGCTTCCGGCGACATTCTCGATTGCGACTACAATCGCCGTGTCATCTCGGCCGACCTCGCCTCCATGCGCGCCATCCCCAAGCGCATGCTGGTGGTGCAGGAAGACAACAAACTGAAGCCGTTGCAAGCGGCACTGGCGGGCAAGCTCTGCACGCATCTGGTGCTGACTGCCGGCATGGCGCGCCGCCTGCTGGAAACGGCTGGTGGTGGTCGCTCCAGCCTGTCGCAAAAGCAAGATCGGCCTGACCTATAAGAATCCGACAGCCACCGGCGAGCAAACGCTTGCCGGGCGGCTGGTGCAATTCCAGGAAAAGTGCGTAGCGGTTTTCCGTCCGGAATTGCATCAAAACAAAGAGTTAGAGCGTTTCCGTAAAAAACGGAAACGCTCTAGGCATGCAACCCGCCTCCTTCTATCCCAAGTGAAAATGTGGACGACCCGATGAAAAATCTCTGGAACGATGCCGAAGCCGAAAACGTGGTCAAGGCCTATGCGGCAAAGGGCGTGGGACGCGATCTGGCGTTGCGGGTCTACACGACGCGGCTGCTTGGCGGCGAGCCGAGGCTTGTCCTGCATGGCGGCGGCAACACGTCGGTCAAGACCAAGGTCACCGATTTCGTCGGTGACGAATGGGACGTACTCTGCGTCAAGGGCAGCGGCTGGGACATGGCTGTCATCGAGCCGCAGGGCCTGCCAGCGGTGAAACTCGGGGCGCTGCTCAAGGCGCGCAAGCTGGGCAGTCTTTCCGATGAGGACATGGTTGCGCTGCAGCGTGCCAATCTGATTGATCCGTCCTCGCCGAACCCGTCGGTGGAGACACTGCTGCACGCCTTCCTGCCGCACAAATTTGTCGATCACACCCACTCCACCGCGATCCTTGCCATCGTCGACCAGGGCGGTGACAGCGAGGCGCTGTCGAAGAAGGTGTTCGGCGACAAGATGGGCTTCGTGCCTTACATCAAGCCGGGTTTCGACCTCGCCAAGGTCGCGGCCGATGTCTATGACGCCGACCCGAGTGTCGAAGGCCTGATCCTAGACAAGCATGGCATCTTCACCTTTGGTGACGACGCCAGGCAGGCCTATGACCGCATGATCCACTATGTGACGGTGGCCGAGGATTATGTCGCCAGGAATGGCAGCAATCCGCTGAAGCCCGCGTCGCTGCCGGTCAGGTTGGCGAAGCCGGAGGAAGTCGCTTCGATGCTGCGCGGCGCCGTTGCGGTCGCCAGGGGCGAGGGCCGCTTCGATCGCATGGTCAGCGATTTTCGCACCTCGGACGCCATCCTGGAATTCGTCAATTCGGCACCTATTGCAGACTATACCGCCGCCGGCGTCTCGACGCCGGACCTGTCGATCCGCATCAAGACCGGACCAATGGTGTTGCCGGCGCCGGATGCTTCTGATCTTGCCGGTTACAAGGCCGAGATCGGCAAGCGTGTCGCTGCTTACATGGCCGAATACACCCGCTATTTCGAGGAGAATGATGCGCTGGACGACGTCAAGCGCACCATGCTCGACCCAATGCCGCGCCTGTCGCTGGTGCCGGGGCTCGGCATGTTCGGTCACGGTCGCACACTGAAGGACGCCAGGATTGCTTCCGAAGTCGGCGAGATGTGGATCGAGGCGGTCAAGGGCGCGGCCAGCGTCGGCACCTTCCGTCCGCTTGCCAAGTCGGATTTGTTCCCGCTCGAATACTGGTCACTGGAGCAGGCCAAGCTCGCCTCCAACAAGCCGAAGCCGCTGACCGGCCAGATCATGCTGGTCACCGGCGGCGCCGGCGCCATCGGTGCCGCCACTGCCAGGGCCTTCGCCCGTGAAGGAGCGCATGTCGTGGTGGTCGATCTCGATGCCGCCAAGGCGGCGGAAGCGGCCAAGGCTGCCGGCAACAATTCGATCGGTGTTGGCGCCGACATCACCAATCCGGCCGAAGTGCGCGCCGCCTTCGATCAGGCCGTGAAGGTGTTCGGTGGCATCGACATCGTCGTCTCCAACGCGGGTGCTGCCTGGGAAGGCATGATTGCCGACATCGACGACGCGCTGTTGCGCAAGAGCTTCGAACTCAACTTCTTCTCCCACCAGAGCGTGGCGCAGAATGCGGTGCGTATCATGCGCGAGCAGGGCACCGGCGGCGTGCTTCTGTTCAACGCGTCCAAGCAGGCCGTGAACCCGGGTGCCAAGTTCGGTGCCTATGGCTTGCCCAAGGCGGCGACGCTGTTCCTGTCGCGTCAGTATGCGCTGGAGTATGGCCCGATCGGCATCCGCTCGAACGCCGTCAACGCCGATCGCATCCGTTCCGGCCTGTTGACCGACTCCATGATCGCCAGCCGCTCCACTGCGCGTGGCCTCTCCGAGAAGGATTACATGTCCGGCAACCTGCTCGGCCAGGAAGTGACGGCCGACGACGTCGCCCAGGCCTTCCTGCATCAGGCGCTGGCCGAACGCACCACAGCGGATGTAACGACAGTCGACGGCGGCAACATCGCCGCTGCTCTGAGATAATGTGAACAGCCAGCTCTCCGAATTTGTAGAGAGTTCAAGGTCGCAATTTCTGACGGAATGATGGGCGCTCCAAGGCGCCCATTGTCTTGAAGCCAACGGCAGGCTTGTCCTGTTTCAGAAAACTAAGGCTGATAGCGCAGGCACGCCGTCGGGCAACAAAAAAGCAGCCCGCCGAAGCGGGCTGCCTTCATGCTGTCGTTTGTCGTTGACGCCTACTTGGCGTTCGGGTTCGGCATCCACTTCGGCATGGCGACATCGGCATGAGCGAACTGCGGCAGCTTGGCCGACAGTTCTTCCATGTTCTTGATGTCCTTTTCGACCAGTTCCTTCTGGGTGATCAGCGTCGGCGGCACGATCACGCTCTTGCCCGGGTCCTCACCGGCCAGAAGCTGTGCCAATGCACGCACCGAGACCTGGCCGACGACGGCCGGGTTGGTGGCGGCGGTCGCGGCCCAGGCGCTGTCAGGTTCGCGCATCGCTGCGATGTCCGAGGTCGAGATGTCGGCCGAGTAGATCTTGACGTCCTTCGAGAGGCCGGCCTCGTCCACCGCGATCTTCACACCCTTGGCGAATTCGTCATAGGGCGCGAACATCACCTTGATGTCGGGGTTTGCCGACAGAACCGAACGCGCCTGGTTGGCGACCGAATTGGCGATCGGGTTATCCAGCGTGCCGAACTGTGCGGCTTCCTTGATGCCCGAATACTTCTTCTTGAATTCCACCCAGGTCTCGTTGCGGCGGTCGAGCGGCGCGATACCGGCGACATAGACGTAGCCGGACTTCCAGCTCTCGCCATTGTCCTTGATTGCCTGTTCCAGCGCGAGGCGGGCAAGGTCACGGTCCGACTGCTCGATCTGCGGGATCTTCGGATTCTCGACGTTGACGTCGAAGGCCACCACCTTGATGCCGGCGTCGACAGCGCGCTGGGCCGCTTCCTTCATCGATTCCGTCAGGCCGTGCTGGATGATGATGCCGTTGACGCCAAGTGCGATCGCCTGGTCGACCATGTCGGCCTGCAGGGCTGCGTCCTGCTTGGAATCCAGAACGCGAAGGTCAACGCCGAGTGCCTTGGCCTGCGATTCCACGCCGGCCAGATAGGCCTGGAAGAAGTCGCCGGTGGAGAGATAGCGCACCAGCGCGATCTTGACCTGGCCCGGCTTGTCGAACGGCGCCGGCTTGTCCTGTGCCAGCGCTGGCGAGAAGCCCAGCGCCGTGGCGCCGAGCAGGCCGACGGCCAGCTTGGCGAATGTTCTGCGATCGAATTTCATCTAAGTCCTCCGCTTGGTTTTTAGTCGTTGATTGCCGCAATCAGTGCTTGGCCCTGGTCGACAGGGCAAATGTGAAGACGAGCGCGACCACGAGCACTGCGCCCTTGACGAAATCCTGGGTGTAGTAGGGCGCGTTCATCATGGTCAGTCCCTGCAGGAGCACGCCGACGAACAGCGCACCGACCGCAGTACCGAAGGCATTGGGCTTTGAGGCGCCCAGCACGGCGAAACCGATCAGCGCTGCCGCCACCGCGTCGAGCAGCAGATTGTTACCCGAGGCGATATCACCGCGTCCAAGCCGGGCGGCGAGCAAAATCCCGCCGATTGAGGCGAATATACCGGAAATGACATAGGCCCAGATCTTGTATGCCTTGACAGGCGCTCCGGCGAGTTCGGCTGCGCGCTCGTTGGAGCCGACGGCATACATCATGCGCCCGAAACGCGTGTATTCGAGGAAGAACCAGATCGCTACCGCCAGCACCACCAGCACAACAACGGAAACCGGCACCAGGTTTGGCGCGAAGAAATCGAAGCGATAGCGGCCGAGAGCCAGGAAGGCGTCGCTGAACTTGCCGGGCGCGACGGAGCCGTCGGGCATGGTCATGCCGGTGGCGATCGAACGGCCTTCGGTCGGGATGCGCTGCAGGCCGAGCAGCAGGAACATCATACCGAGCGTCGCCAGCAGGTCCGGCACGCGCATATAGACGATGAGGAAGCCGTTGATCAGCCCGATCAGCACGCCGATGGCCAGGCAGACGAGAACCGCTACCAGCGCATTCTGGTTCAGCACCACCATGACATAAGAGGCTGCCATCATGGCACTGGTTGCCACCGAGCCGATGGAAAGGTCGAAGCCACCGACCACCAGGGTTGCCGTCACGCCGAGCGCCAGGATGCCGGTGATCGCCACCGACTGGAAGATGAACACTGCGCTTTGCGGCGATACGAAGCCGTCGGCGGTGGAGGCAAAATAGGCAACCAGTGCTGCGAACAGCACGAGGAAGCCGTAACGCACGGCGATGTCACGCATTTAGGCGCAAACCTCGCTGTTGAAAGATATGCCGGATAGCTGCGCCATTCGCGCCCCCTTTATCATTCTCATTTTCAGGCTGCGCCCCGCGCCGTCTGGCCGGCGACTTCCGCCAGCAGGCGGTCCATGTCGATACGCTCGTTTCGGTGTTCACCGACGATCGTATGCTCGGACATGACCAGGATGCGATCGGCTGTCTCAACCGCCTCGTCGATCTCGGTAACGAAGACCAGTGTCGCGCGTCCGGCGGCACTTGCTCTCAGCTTGGCGGCGATGTCGCGTCTTGCTGCGATGTCCACGCCCTGGAATGGCTCGTCGAGCATGAACAGCGAGGAAGGCTGCGCCATCCAGCGCGCCACCATCACCTTCTGCTGGTTGCCGCCCGACAGCGTCGACATGTCGTCCTTCTCGGAACGGCAGACGATGCCCAGTTCGCCGATCTGGCGGCGGGCGATGGCGCGTTCGGCACCGCGGCGCAGCACGCTAAAGGCCGAAATTCGCTTCAGGAACGGCAGGCTCATATTCTCGTAGATGTTGAAAGCACCGACGATGCCGCTTTCGCTGCGGTCCTTGGCTACAAGGAAGGCTCCGGCGGCAATCGCTTCGGCCGGCGTACGAGGGGTATAGCTGCTGCCGTTCAGGGTCATCGAGCCGCCGAGTGGCTGACGCAGTCCGAACAGCGTTTCGGCAAGTGCCGTCTTGCCGACGCCGACAAGACCGGTGATCGCGACGATCTCGCCGTCACCCAGGGAAAGCGAGATCGGCTTGGCGCCATCGGCGATAACCACATTGTCGGCGGTGAAGATCGTCTTGCCACCCGATTTGGCGGCGAAGGCGCTTTGGTGAACCTTGCGGCCGAGCATGGCATTGACTGCGCCTTCATAGTCGAGCGGCTTGCTGTCGAATGTGCCGACGATCTGGCCGTCGCGCAGTGAGACGATGCGATCCGCCAGGCGGCGGATGTCCGACATGCGGTGCGAGATATAGAGAATGGCAACGCCGTGCGACTTCAGCCGGTCGACAAGCGCGAACAGCCGGTTGGCCTCGGCACTGGAGAGCGAGGAGGTCGGCTCGTCGAGAATCAGCACCTTCGGTTCGTGCGCCATGGCGCGCGCAATGGCCACCATCTGGCGGTCGGCCAGCGTGAGGTCGCCTATTGAGGCGCTGAGATCAATGTCCAGCCCCATGCGCTCGGCAACCGCACGCGCTTCGCGCTGTACGCGGCGCGGGTTGAAGATGAGAGGCTGGCCTTTGCCGCTGAGGCGGTCGAGCGTCAGGTTGGTGCCGACGTCGAGAGCGGCGACAACGCCATCATTGATATTCTGGTGCACGGTGACGACGCCGGCGCGGATGGCTTCCGCCGGTGTTTTTGGCGCGAAGTCGGCGGCGCCCAAGGTCATGGCGCCGCCATCACGCGAATAGACGCCACTGATGACCTTCACCAGCGTCGATTTGCCCGCTCCATTGGCGCCCATCAGCACCGTCACCTCGCCCGGATGCAGGTCGAGGCTGACGTCGCCAAGAACTTGGATCGGGCCGAAGGATTTCTTCAGCTCCGCGATACGGAACACGGCTTCTGCGGCCATTTTCTCCTCCTTGATCCCGACGCTAGGAACAATATCGTCATTTGTCAACACGATTGACAAATGACAGAATGGTTCCTAGCCTTTTACCTGTCATGACCGTTCGCTAACAGAAACGGGGACGCGGATCGGGAGGCCGACATGGCAAAAAATGCTTCGTTCGAGGCGCTGACGGTTCAAACTTTGCCCGCGCGGCTTGGCGCCCTGGCAGCATTGACCGATCAGCTCGGCGACGATGTTTCAGCCTGGCGTGTACGCGAGGTCGGCGACGGTAATTTGAACCTCGTCTTCATCGTCGAAGGGCCGGCAGGTTCGGTGGTCGTCAAGCAGGCGCTGCCCTATGTCCGGCTGGTGGGTGAAAGCTGGCCGTTGCCGCTGAAGCGCTCCTTCTTTGAATATCATGCGCTGATCAGGCAGGAAGCCCGCGCCGGCCAGGGCACGGTTCCGGCGGTGCTGCATTTCGACGAGGCGCAGGCGCTGATCGTCATGGAATATCTGACGCCGCACATCATCCTGCGCAAGGAACTGATCGCCGGCCGCGAGCTGCCGCGCATCGGCGTGGACCTGGGTCTGTTCGTGGCGCGCACGTTGTTCCGCGGCTCGGACCTGTACATGGCGGCGCGCGATCGCAAGGCTGACCTTGCGCTGTTCGCGGACAACGTCGAACTGTGCGACATCACCGAGAACCTGGTTTTCACCGATCCTTATTTCGAAGCGAAGCTGAACCACTACACGCCGTCACTCGACCCGCTGGTTGCTGAACTGCGTGCCGACCGCGACCTAAAGGTGGAAGCGCAGCGCCTCAAGCATCTGTTCGCGGCCAACGCCGAAACGCTGCTGCATGGCGACCTGCACACCGGCTCCGTCATGGTGACCGACACGGACACCCGCGTTATCGATCCCGAATTCGCCTTCTACGGGCCGATGGCATTCGACGTCGGCATGCTGCTGGCCAATTTCTGGATGTCCTATTTCTCGCAGAGCGGCCATGAGCAGGACGGTTCGCGCGAAACCATGCGCGCCTATCTGCTCGAGACGGTCACCTCGATCTGGGCCGTCTTCCGCACCGAGTTTTCGCGCCTCTGGCGCAATGAACGCACCGGCATGCTCTATGCCCGCAGCCTGTTCGAGGATCGCGGCGACACGCTCGGCGCCGAACAGGCGCTCGATCGCATGCTGCATGACATCTGGCAGGATCTTCTGGGTTTCGCCGGTGTCGAATGCCACCGCCGTATCCTCGGCCTCGCCCACAATGCGGATTTCGAGACCATCGAAGACGAAGCAAAGCGTGCCGTCTGCGAGGCCAAGGCGCTGCGTTTCGGCCGTCATATCGCGGTCAACCGCCGCGCCATCCACAGCATCGAAGAGGTCAACGCGTTCGCCGCGCTGATCGAAAAAGGAGCATACGCGTGAACGTCGGCGGCAAGCATTTTCGCACCATCTGGCTGAACGAAGACGGCCGTTCCGTCGATATCATCGACCAGCGCTGGCTGCCGCACGAGTTTCGCGTCGTCACCTTGTCGACGGTGGAGGATGTCGCCGTCGCCATCCGTGACATGTGGGTGCGCGGCGCGCCGCTGATCGGCGTCACCGCAGCCTATGGCATGGCGATCCAGATGCAGGCCAATGCATCCGATACTGCTCTCGATGCGGCCTGGGAAAAGCTCCATGAGACGCGCCCGACGGCGATCAACCTGCGCTGGGCACTCGACGAGATGCGCAAGCTGCTCACGCCGTTGCCCGTTTCCGGGCGCGTCGCTGCCGCCTACAAGCGCGCTGCCGAAATCGCCGACGAGGATGTCGAGCTCAACCGCTCGATCGGCGGCAACGGCCTCGCCATCATCAAGGAGATCGCCGCCAGGAAAAAGCCGGGCGAGCGCGTCAACATCCTTACCCACTGCAACGCCGGTTGGCTGGCGACGGTCGATTACGGAACTGCCACCGCGCCGATCTATCTGGCGGTCGAAGCGGGTATTCCGGTCCACGTCTATGTCGACGAGACGCGCCCGCGCAACCAGGGTGCCCAGCTCACCGCCTGGGAGTTGGCCGGGCATGGCGTGCCGCACACGCTGATCGTTGATAATGCTGGCGGTCACCTGATGCAGCATGGCGAGGTCGACATGGTCATCGTCGGCACCGACCGCACCACCGCCAATGGTGATGTCTGCAACAAGATCGGTACTTATCTTAAGGCGCTCGCCGCCAAGGATAACGACGTTCCCTTCTATGTCGCGCTGCCGTCTCCAACCATCGACTGGACCGTTTCCGACGGACTGACCGAGATCCCGATCGAAGAGCGTTCCGGCGAGGAGGTCTCCTACGTTCAGGGTAAGACCGAAACCGGTGAGATCGCCCGTGTGCGGGTGTCGCCGGAGGCTTCGCCCGCTGGCAATCCTGCGTTCGACGTGACGCCGGCGCGTCTCGTCACCGGCCTGATCACCGAGCGTGGAGTCGCCAGGGCTTCCCGCGACGGACTGGCCGCTTTGTTTCCCGAGCGGAAATAGAGCTGACCGCGTTCTTCCGCTGTCGGCCGCCTCATCAACTCTGATGCTGCAGGAGCCCGCCTTGGCTGATTGAGCCTTGGCGGGCTTCGCGATTCGCGCAATATGGACGTTTCGGCACGGTCGTCCTTTTGCTGTCACCGTCCGGGCGTATGGGAGGTGTGAGATGAATGTCGTCGACAAACACACGGGTGGCCGACCGGCCGGCGCTGCCGCTTTCGCCAACCAGCCGCACCCGTACAACCCGCCGATCCCGTTTTCGCTGGACCCGATCGAAGCTGTCCGCGTCAACTTGAGCGCAGCCGAACGCCGCACGTCCTCGCTTGGTGGTCGTCGCACAGTGAAGAAGGAATGGCAGGCCGCCTGGCTGGTGCGCGCGCTGCAATGCATCGATCTCACCACGCTGAACGGCGACGACACCGCCGGCCGCGTGCGCCGGCTCTGCGCCAAGGCGCGCCAGCCGCTGCGCGCCGACCTGCAGGAAGCGCTTGGGCTCGGCGATCGCACCATCACCACCGGCGCGGTCTGCGTCTACCATCGTTTCGTTGCCACTGCAGTCGAAGCACTGCAGGGCTCGGGCATCCCGGTCGCCGCCGTCTCCACCGGCTTCCCGGCCGGTCTTTCGCCGCTCGACACCAGGCTGAAGGAGATCGAGGCTTCCGTCGCCGACGGTGCCGAGGAAATCGACATCGTCATCACCCGCGAACATGTGCTGACCGGCAATTGGCAGGCCCTCTATGACGAAGTGAAAACCTGCAAGGCGGCCTGCGGCAAAGCGCATATGAAAACCATCCTGGCCACCGGCGACCTGCAGACCTTGCGCAACGTTGCCCGTGCCTCCTGGGTGTCGATGATGGCGGGGTCCGACTTCATCAAGACCTCCACCGGCAAGGAAGCGATCAATGCGACGCTGCCGGTCACGCTGGTGATGATCCGCGCCATCCGCGAGTACCGCGAGATGACGGGGCATGTCGTTGGCTACAAGCCGGCCGGGGGCATCTCCACCGCCAAGGACGCGATGGCTTACCTGGCGCTGATGAAGGAGGAGCTTGGCAATGATTGGCTGCAGCCCAACCTGTTCCGCTTCGGCGCCTCGTCCTTGCTTGCCGATATCGAGCGCCAGCTCGAGCATTATGTCACCGGTCGTTACGCGGCCTTCAGCCACCACGCTATGGCATAACGGAGGTCTTCCATGTCGATCGCAGAAATCCTGGACACGATGGAATACGGCCCGGCGCCCGAGAGCGACAAGGAGGCGCGCGCCTGGATCAAGGGCTTGGGCGGCGAAACCAGGCTGTTCATCGGCGGTGCCTGGAAGAAGGCCAAGTCGGGTGAAAGCTTCGAAACCACGTCACCGTCGAACGGCGAGGTCCTGACCCGGCTGGCGCAGGCCAATGCCGCGGATGTGGATGCCGCGGTCAAGGCCGCCGCCAAGGCGCAGCCCGGCTGGGCTGCACTTCCCGGCCATATCCGTGCCCGTTACCTCTATGCAATTGCTCGTCTGGTTCAGCGCCACAGCCGCCTGTTTGCGGTGGTGGAAACGCTCGACAATGGCAAGCCGATCCGCGAAACCCGCGACATCGACATCCCGCTGGTCGCCCGCCATTTCTACCACCATGCCGGCTGGGCGCAGCTGATGGACGGTGAACTGGCCGATAAGGAGCCCATCGGCGTCTGCGGCCAGATCATCCCCTGGAACTTCCCGCTTTTGATGCTGGCCTGGAAGATCGCGCCGGCAATCGCACTCGGCAACACGGTGGTGCTGAAGCCGGCGGAATACACTTCGCTGACCGCGCTTCTGTTCGCCGAGATCTGCCAGAAGGCCGGTCTGCCCGAAGGCGTGGTCAACATCATCACTGGCGACGGTGCGACCGGCGAGGCCATCGTCAATCATCCGGGCGTCGCCAAGATTGCCTTCACCGGCTCGACCGAGGTTGGCCGCCGTATTCGCGAGGCGACCGCTGGTTCCGGCAAGAGCCTGACCCTGGAGCTCGGTGGCAAGTCGCCCTTTATCGTCTTCGACGATGCCGATCTCGATGCTGCGGTCGAAGGCGTTGTCGACGCCATCTGGTTCAACCAGGGCCAGGTCTGCTGTGCCGGCTCGCGCCTTCTGGTGCAAGAAAGTGTGCAGGACCGCTTTATCGCCAAGCTGATTGCCCGCATGGAGACGCTGCGCGTCGGCGACCCGCTCGATAAGGCGATCGACATCGGCGCCATCGTGCACCCGGTGCAACTGGCGCGCATCCGCGAACTGGTCGATGTCGGTGTCAAGGAAGGTGCCGTCCTTCATCAGCCCAAATCGGGCGTGCCGGCCAAGGGGTGTTTCTATCCGCCGACGCTGCTCACCGGCGTGCACCCGGCGGCCACCGTCTCGCGTGTCGAGATCTTCGGGCCGGTGCTTGTCGCCACCACGTTCCGTACTCCGGCCGAAGCAGTCGAACTCGCCAACAACACCGAATATGGCCTTGCTGCCTCGATCTGGTCGGAGACGCTGTCGCTGGCACTGGACATTGCACCGAAGCTGAAATGCGGCGTCGTCTGGGTCAATGGCACCAACATGTTCGACGCCGGCGTCGGCTTCGGTGGCTACAAGGAATCCGGTTATGGCCGTGAAGGCGGTCGCGAGGGGCTGGCAGCCTATTGCAAGCCGAAGTGGCTGGCCAAGGCCAAGCCAATCGTGACTGCGCCCGCCGTCGAGCCCAATGGCGATGTCGTTTCCACCGGCTTCATCGACCGCACCGCGAAACTCTATGTCGGCGGCAAGCAGGCGAGACCGGATGGCGGTTATTCCCGCCCGATCGTCTCGCCTTCCGGTGCTCTGGTCGGCGAGGTCGGCGACGGCAACCGCAAGGATATCCGCAATGCCGTCGAGGCCGCGCGCAAGGCGACCGGCTGGGCGACGACCGCCGAGCACAGCCGCGCGCAGATCCTTTATTACATTGCCGAGAACCTGGACGCGCGCTCGGGCGAGTTCGCTGATCGTCTCGCTGCGATGACCGGCAAGCGCAAGCAGGATATCGCCAGGGAGGTTGCCGCCTCCGTGTCACGGCTGTTTTCCTACGGTGCCTGGGCCGACAAGTTCGAAGGCGCGGTTCATAAGCCGCCGCTGCGTGGCGTCGCACTTGCCATGAATGAGCCGCTTGGCGTTCTCGGTATCGCCTGTCCCGAAGAACACGGCCTGCTCGGCTTCGTCTCGACCTTCGCGCCGGCGATCGCCATGGGCAACCGGGTCGTGGTGTTGCCGTCATCGCGCCAGGCGCTTGCCGTTACCGACTTCTATCAAGTTCTTGAGACCTCCGATGTGCCGGACGGTGTCGTCAACATTGTCACCGGCGATCGCGACGCGCTGGGGCTCGAATTGGCCAAGCACGAGGAAGTCGACGGCATCTGGTATTTCGGCGGCCGCGATACGGCGGCCAAGATCGAGAAGGCCTCGACCGGCAACCTCAAGCAGGTCTGGACTGAGACCGTCCAGCGTGACTGGTATGACGGTCGCCAGGGCGAGGGCAGGGAGTTTTTGTCTCGTGCCGTTCAGGTCAAGAACATCTGGGTGCCCTACGGCGAGTAGCGCCTCTCCTCTCCTTTCTCTCCGTTCATGGGGAGAAAGTGCCCAAAGGGCGGATGAGGGGCGGCGCCAAGCAGGTGGACGTTGGCTCTGCCCCCTCACTGTCCTGCCGGACATCTCTCCCCGCAAGCGGGGCGAGAGAAGCAGCTTCGATGCGGCACCTTCCGAGGGGCGGCACGAACGCCGCGAATCGGCTACTCGATGCCTACGACCGAACCGAGGACTCCGCCTTGACCATCACCATGTACGGCATCCCGAACTGCGACACGATCAAGAAGGCGCGCGTCTGGCTGGACGGCCACAAGGTCGATTTCGCTTTTCACGACTATCGCGCCTCGGGCCTGGAGGCCGATCGTCTGCAGGGCTGGATCGACAGGCTGGGCTGGGAAGTCCTGCTCAACAAGGCGAGCACCACCTTCAGGGAATTGCCGGACGACAAGAAGCAAAGCCTCGATGCGAGGAACGCCAAGGCATTGATGCTGGCCAGCCCGACGATGATCAAGCGTCCGGTACTCGAGGCGGGTGACCGTCTGCTGGTTGGTTTCAAGCCGGATGTCTACGAGCGCGAACTCGGCTGATCGAGGTGCGTCCTTCGAGGTTCGCCCACCTTGGACTGTGCAGTCTATCCAAGGTTATGCGGGCTCACACCTCAGGATGAGGACCGTCGCGCTGGCGCATTGCGATGACCCCGAGTTGCCGGCACCGCTGAACGGTCCTCATCCTGAGGTGTGAGCCCGCAATGTGTCCGAAGTAAAAGGTACGGCTCCATGCGGGCGAGCCTCGAAGGACGCACCCAGACAACCACGTCAGCGCTATGCCTTTTCTTGCAGATAACCCGCCAGCGCCACGGCATTGTTGTAGCGCTGCTCGTGCGCGCCATAGAGCAAAGTGACTCGACCGTGCTCCAGCAGGCTGGCCAGTTCGCGCAGCGGCTCCTGCCTGTCGGCCAGTTCACCCTGATATCGCTTCTGGAATTCCTCCCACCGCTCGGGCTGGTGATCGAACCATTTGCGCAAGGCATCGCTTGGTGCGATGTCCTTTAGCCATAGGGTCAAGGCGGCCTTTTCTTTGCTCACGCCGCGTGGCCAGACACGATCGACCAGGACACGCTGGCCGTCCGAAGCCGCAACTGGCTCGTAAATCCGCTTGACGACGATATCGAAAGCTATGGGGTCACCTCCATGGAGCGCCGCGCGTCCAGCCGGGCGGAAGAGTTCGCCCGAATGCAGTCAGACGATCTCCGTCAGGCCCACTCGCCCTTGCGCATCACTGGCACCGTGCTGCCATCCTTGTTGACGCCGTCGATGTCGACCTTGTTGGAGCCGATCATCCAGTCGATATGGATAAAGCTCTTGTTGCCGCCGCGTGCTGCGATCTCTTCCTGTGAGAGCTTGTCGCCGCCGACAAAACACTTCGAATAGCATTGGCCGAGCGCAATATGGCACGAGGCGTTTTCGTCGAACAGCGTGTTGTAGAACAGGATGCCGCTTGCCGAGATCGGCGAGGAATGCGGCACCAGTGCCACTTCGCCCAGCCGGCGCGCGCCTTCGTCGGTGTCCAGCACTTTCTGCAGCACGTCTTCGCCCTTCGTGGCTTTGGCTTCTACGATGCGGCCTTCTTCGAAACGCACCGAAATCTCGTCGATCAGCGTGCCCTGGTAGGACAGCGGCTTGGTTGAGGACACGTGGCCGGTCACCCGGTGCGCATGCGGCGTGGTGAAGACTTCCTCGGTCGGGATGTTCGGATTGCAGGTTATGCCGTTCTTGGCGGTCGAGGCGCCACCCATCCATTCGTGCCCGTCTGCGAGGCCAACGGTCAGGTCCGTACCCGGACCCTTGAAATGCAAGGCGTGGAAATTGTGCCCGTTCAGCCATTTCGTGCGTTCGGCCAGCGCGGCGTTGTGCGCCTTCCAGGCACCGATCGGGTCGTCATTGTCGACGCGGCTGGCCGCAAAGATCGCATCCGCCAGCTTGGCGACCGCGACATCGTCGGTCTCACCCGGGAACACCTGTTTTGCCCAGGCGAGTTCCGGATAGGCGACGATGTTCCAGTTGATGTCGAAGCCGGTGATCTTTTCCAGCGCCGGCTGGTAGGCGATCGAATTCGCCTTGTTGGCGCGCGAAACCCTGGAAGGATCCTGGGCCGACAGCAGCGACGGGTCGTCGCCGCGAACGGCAAGCCGCGCCGCATTGTTGGAGAAGGCCTTGGCCATGCCTTCGTAGAGCCAGCCGGCAGCACGGTCGAAACCGGCGTCGGCACCGTAGCGGAAACGGGCCAGCGTGATCTCGTCGTCGTTGAAGATCGGCGTCACCAGTCCGGCGCCGGCCTTGTAGGCATGCTCGACGATTTTGCGGGTCAGCGGCAGCGCGGCGATCGAGGAGGTCAGCACCAGATCCTGGCCCGGCTGCAACTGCAAGCCAACCTTGATGACCACTTCGGCCAGGCGTTCGAGTTTCACCGGATCGATGGCAGCGGAAAAATCGCGGGCGTGGGATGTCATGGTCAGGCCTCGGCTGTTGGTGATGTCATTCTACATAGACCGCCGGGGCGTTGCTTTCCACAGCGCATCGGCCCGAAAATCGGCTATCGATTTTCGGAAAGCACGATGCACAATTCAAAAAGTCAGACAATTAGTCCTCAGGCGATGGCACGCTCGCTCGGCGTGGCGAAGGTCGCCATCGTGGCCACGATCTCTTCGCGCAGCCATGCTTTGAAGTCGCGCACCTTGCGACTCTCCGGCTCGCCGGGGGCTGTTACCATCCAATAGCCGAGCCCGCTCGGGGCACGCACGCCGAAAGGAGCAACGAGGCGACCGTCAGCCAGCGCGTCGGCGCACAGCAATTGCCAACCCAGCATGACGCCATGGCCGGCAATGGTCGATTCCAGGCATAACATCGGGTCGGTAAAGGAAGCGCCTTTTAGCAAAGTCACAGGTTCGGCGCCGGCCGCCCTGAACCAGCTCTCCCAGGCGATCATCGTGCGCTCGTCGGTGATTGCATAGGCTTTGGCCAGATCGGCGGGCGTCTTCAGTTTAGCCGCGATCGACGGCGCGCAAACCGGGAAGATCTCTTGCGCCAACAGCAGTTCCGCATGCAGGCCCGGCCATTTTCCGTCGCCGAGCCGGATGCCGATATCGACCTCGGAATTGCCGGGATCGACCAGCCTGACCGAAGCGTCGATGCGCAGCAGCACATTCGGATAGCGCGTGAAGTGCCGCGATAGCCTCGGCATCAGCCATTTCGAGGCGAAGGCCGGCGCCACCGACACCACCAGCGTGCAGCGTGAGGCATCATCGGCGAGAGCCACAGCTTGCGTCAACTCGCGAAAGCCTTTGCCAAGCCGTGTCGCGAACTGGTTGCCGAAATCGGTCAGCACAAGGCCGGCGGGCGTGCGCTCGAACAGCGCGAGCCCGAGCTGCCTCTCTGTACGGTTGATTTGCTGGCTGACCGCGCTCGGCGAAACGCCAAGCTCGCTGGCCGCCGCCGACAGCGAGCCCAGCCGCGCGACGGCTTCCACGGTGCGCAGGCCGTTGAGATGGATTCGGTTCAAAGGAGCCATGAAGTTTTTCTAAACTCATGCCGCGCAAATCTCAATTGAATCCCTGTGGTTTGATGGCAAAATCGCGGTTGAGAAAGAGGAGCCGCCGCCATGACGCTTTTCTCCTTGCTGAACCCGTTTCGCGAATTGTTGCCAACCCGCCCGACCGACGGAGACATTGCCGGTTGGGTGCGCGATCCGCTTTCGCATCCGGTTTTCGACACGATGTCGGAGCGCGAACTGGGCGACATGCCGTTCCGGCTGACCGCGCGGCAGACCGCTTTCGAGACGGCACACTGCTGCGGCGTCTGACACAAGCCCGCCCAACTGGCCCAACCGAAACGCATTGCCTCGCAGACGCACAGTTTTATTGTGCGCTGCGATGAACGACATCTTGGCCGCTCCGCTGCGCTTCGCCATTGCCGGCTTGATTGCCATGGCGGTCGCCATGGGCATCGGCCGCTTCGTCTACACGCCGATCCTGCCCGGCATGATGGAGGAACTGCATCTGTCGGCAGGCGACGCCGGCCTGATCGCCTCTTCCAACTATCTCGGTTATCTGCTCGGCGCTTTCGCTGCCGCCGGCGGTTGGGCGCATGGTCGCGAGCGTGTCGTCATGCTGGCTGCCTTGGCTGCCAGCGGCGTGCTGGCCGGCCTGATGGGATTGACGGATTCGACGCTGGCTTTCCTCGCCATCCGCTTCCTGGCCGGTGTTGCCAGCGCCTTCGTTATCGTCTTTCTGGCCGCGATCGTCTTCAGCCACCTCGCTGTCGCCGGCCGCAGCGGGCTGCAGGCATTGCATTTCAGCGGCGTCGGCCTGGGCATTGCCGGCTCCTCACTGATGATGGCCTTGCTGGTCAGCAGCCACGCCACCTGGGTGGCAGGCTGGATAGGGGCGGCAGTGCTTTCTCTTGCGGGTTTCATCGTGACCCTTTTGATGATCGATCGTGGCCCGGCG
Organism: Mesorhizobium loti; assembly: GCF_002858745.1. Classification (GTDB taxonomy): domain Bacteria; phylum Pseudomonadota; class Alphaproteobacteria; order Rhizobiales; family Rhizobiaceae; genus Mesorhizobium; species Mesorhizobium loti_F. Next base: position 192,336 of record NZ_PJRO01000009.1, read on the forward strand.
TTGAGTGGCGCTTCGGGACGAGAGCCGGCTCTGAAATGGAGTGCCCCGCTAGTGAAAGTCACCATCGCCTACGGCATGTTCGGCTTTGGTTACATCGTCACGGCCACCTTCCTTGTCGCCATCGTGCGCCAGGGCGGCGGCGGCCGCACCTTCGAGGCTATGGTCTGGATGGTGACCGGCCTGGCCGGCATGCCTTCGATCTGGTTGTGGCAGAAGATCGCCGGCCGGACCGGGCTCTATATCGCCTACGCGCTGGCGTCGCTGGTCGAGGCGGTGGGCGTGACGGCCAGCGTCGCGATGAGCCTGCCGGTAGGCCCATTGCTCGGCGGCTTCTTCCTCGGCGGCACCTTCATTGCCATCACCGCACTCGGCCTTCAGGTGGGCAGGGTACTGTCGCCGCAGGCACCGCGCCGCGCCTTCGCGCTGATGACTGCGGGCTTCGGCATCGGTCAGCTGATCGGCCCGCTGGTCGCGGGCATGCTGGCAGAGCGTTCCGGTGGCAGTTTCTTCGTGCCCTCGATCGCCGCAGCGGTCGTTCTGGTTGTCTCGGCGGCGATCGTCTGGTCGGCCGGCCGCGATGTCAAACAGCAAGTCCAAGAAGAAGCCCGCTCGCCAACGTGACGAAAAAGTAATTCGCCGGCAGGCCCTGCTACCATTCCTTTGCCGCAAAAACTGTGACTTGATGCTTGCGAATCGCAATCGCGCGTCATCTGGGGCAGGCCAACGTGTTCGTATCTTTTTTCCCGAAGCCGAAGCTGTTTTTCCTTTCGGCCGCGGCGTGGTCGCTTTTCCTGATTTTGCTGTGGTTTTTCGGCGGACAGCAATTTGGTTCGGTATTGGGGCTTGGACCTGCTGATCCTGCCGTACCGGCCATCATCGGCATTAGCGTATTCTGGTCAAAGCCATTCCTGTGGTTCTACATTTATTACGCGGTAAGTGTCCTTGTATTCTATGCATTCTGGGCCTGGTTCGCGCCTCACCCCTGGCAGAATTGGTCGATCCTCGTCACATCACTGATCCTGTTCCTGATCTATTTCACTGTGCAGGTGAGCGTGGCGGTAAACAACTGGTACGGACCGTTTTACGATTACGTCCAAGGCCTGATGTCGGGGACAAGGCAATCAACCGACGCAGAGTATTATTGGGGGATAGCCAGTTTCGCCTGGTTGGCTCTGGTCGGCATGAATGTGCAGGTCATCAACATTTTCATCGTTCAGCACTGGATCTTCCGCTGGCGTACGGCGATGAACGATTACTTCATGGCGAACTGGGACAAGCTGCGCCATATCGAGGGTGCTGCGCAGCGCGTCCAGGAAGACACCATGCGCTTTTCCCAGATCATGGAAGACCTGGGTTCGTCGTTCGTGCAGTCGATCATGACGCTGATCGCTTTCTTGCCCGTTCTGATCCAGCTGCAGCAGCACATTACCGAATTGCCGCTTGTCGGCGCCATTCCCCAACCGCTCGTCGTTGCGGCGTTGGCCTGGTGTTTTTTCGGTACCATTGCCGTCATGGTCGCGGGAATCAAACTGCCTGGCTTGCAATTCCGCAACCAGCGCGTGGAGGCCGCCTATCGCAAGGAACTCGTCTATGGCGAGGATCATGCCGACAGAGCGCAGCCCGCTACAACCAGGGAATTGTTCACCAATGTCCGACGCAACTATTTCCGGCTCTATGGTCACTATGTCTATTTCAACATCGTTCGCTACACCTACCTGCAGGCAGACAATATCTATTCCGGTCTGATCCTGGGCCCGTCGTTGGTAGCGCATAAGATAACGTTTGGCGTGTTCAGCCAAATCTCCAATGCCTTCGGCCGAGTCACCAACTCGCTGCAGTTCCTGCTCAACTCCTGGTCGACGATTGTTGAGCTTCAGTCGATCCACAAGCGTTTGCGCGCGTTCGAAGCGACGCTGGCGGGCGAACCGCTGCCGGATATCGATCAGCATTATTTGGACCGTCAGAGCGGCGGCATGCGGCCCGAAGACCAGCCGGTCTCCTGACCGGTTTCCTTTAGCAAACGATGGGCGGCTCAGCCGGCCACCGTCGCCGGCTTTGTCGGTTTGCCTCTGGCCAGATAGTCGCGATAGCTGATGCATTCGACATCGGCCTTCACGCACACCTCGCCGGCGAAGCGCTCCAGCGCGTTCCAGTAGGTGCCGTCGTTCATCAGAGTGAAATGGAAGCCGAGTTCCAGCGGAAGGCGCTGACCGCCATATTGCTTGTCGAAAGCCGCGCGGAACGCTTCATAGGTACGCTCTTCGAATTCCTTGGCCTGGCTCGGTCGTTCGAAGCCACCGGAATGGCGCACGAACAGATTGTAGTCCATCGCGATCACCGGGCGCCGCTTCGGCCCTTCCGGGATCAGCGGCAGCGAGAAACGCGTCGTGTCCCCGGACGTCGTCGGCAAGGCAGGCCCTTGCGAGACACCACTGGCGTCATAGCTGAAACCCGCTTGCGGCAACGCCTGGTAGAGACCTTTGCCGGTCGACAGATACGGCGCGCGAAAACCCGTCACCGACTTGGCTAGATCACGCCAGCCGGCAGGTTCGGAGGGGATGCCGTTGATCGTGTAGGCGTTCTCCAGGATGCGCCGCGCGGCCGCAAGTTCGGCCAGCCAGTCGCTCTTGCTCCAGTCCTTGCCGTCGAAATGGCCGCAGGCATGGCTGCCGAGATCGTGGCCCTCTGCCACCGCCAGATTGATCTGCTCCAGCCGCTCCGCCACTTCTTCCTTCGAGGCGGCAAAGCCGATGTTCGATTTGCCGGTCCCTTTGGCAGGCGTGACATAGTCCTTGCGGGTCTCCTTCGAGAGAAGAAAGACGCAGGAGAGGAAATAGCTGAAATGCGCGCCGGTGCGTTGCGCCAGCGCCCGGCTGCGTTTCCACTGCGCGATGTCGCGTGCATTGTCGAAGGAGATGATGACGACCTGCTTCGGCGCGGCGGGCATCCGCGATCGTGGCGGATCGGCAAGCGCCGCCGTCGCAGCGACGGCGATCAGACTGGAGTACGCAAGCACACGGAACGGACTGGGCATCATCGGTACAAAACTGCAATTCATCCAGATGGATAAGCGATTGCCGCTGCCCGGGCAATGGTGATGGCTCAACCGCCTAATCTCGAATTGTGGCTTCGGTACGGTCCCTGAAATGTTGAGGACGCGGACGAGAACGCCGATTTTCCGGCTCCCCCCTTCCATGCCGACAAAATTCCGCTACAAGGCGGGGCTTATCTTTTGGCTCGGCACCGTATGGCTGGGCGGCAACGGTTTGATTGATGTCCGACGACAGTTTTATCCGCGAAGTCAACGAAGAGATCCGCAGCGATCGTGCCAAGGCGCTATGGGACCGCTTTGGCCCGTTCCTGCTTGGCGCGGCCGTGCTGATCGTGCTCGGCACTGCCGCTTTCGTTGGCTATCGCTATTGGGACACCAGCCGCGCCAACCGTTCCGGCGACGCGTTCTCGAAGGCGTTGACGCTGGCCAATGCCGGCAAGCAGGACGAGGCGTTGACGGCGCTTTCCGCACTGGAAAATGATGGCTACGGCGCCTACCCGCTGCTGGCTCGTATGCGCGCCGCCACCGTCAAGGCCGACAAGGGCGACTTCGCTGGTGCGGTCAAGGACTTCGACGATGTCGCCGCTGACGGTGCGATCCCGGCCTCGATCCGCGACATCGCCCGCCTGCGCGCCGGCCTGCTTCTGGTCGATCACGGCAGCTTCGCGGATGTTTCCAGTCGCGTCGAGACGCTGACCGCCGACACCAGCCCGTTGCGCCACACCGCGCGCGAGACGCTTGGGCTGTCGGCCTGGAAGGAAGGCAAGTCGAAGGACGCACTCAAGCTCTTCGAACAGATCGCCGCAGACGAAGGTGCACCGGGCAACACACGCCAGCGCGCCTCGATGATGGCCGATCTGATCCGCGGCTCCGGCAACGCATCGTGATGGGTAATGAGTTTCAAAGTCGCCATCATCGGCCGGCCTAACGTCGGCAAGTCCACGCTTTTCAACCGGCTCGTCGGTCGCAAGCTGGCTCTCGTCGACGATACGCCTGGTGTCACCCGCGACCGCCGCGTTCATCCCGCCAAGCTCTACGACATCACCTTCGATGTGGTCGACACGGCGGGTTTTGAGGACGCGCCGGCATCGACGCTGCCTGGCCGCATGCGCCAGCAGACCGAGATCGCCATCCGCGAGGCCGACCTCATCTTTTTCCTGACGGACGCCAAGGCCGGCCTGATGCCGGACGACCGTACCTTCGCCGAAGTCGTGCGCCGCTCCGGCAAGCCGGTGGTGCTGGTGGCCAACAAGGCGGAAGCCCGAGGCGCCCAGGGCGGCATGCTGGAGGCTTGGGAACTCGGCCTTGGCGAACCCGTGCCGGTTTCGGCCGAGCACGGCCAGGGCATGCCGGATCTGCGCGACGCGGTCATTGCAGCACTCGGCAAGGAGCTGGTGTTCGGGGAAGACGAAGAAGCCGACGACGAGATCGCGACCTCCGAGGTACTCATCGGCGAAGATATCGCCGATCCCGATGCCGAGCCTGCCTATGACGAGACAAAGCCGTTGCGCATCGCCGTCGTCGGACGACCCAATGCGGGCAAGTCGACGCTGATCAACACGCTGATCGATGAAGAGCGCCTGCTGACCGGCCCGGAAGCCGGCATCACCCGCGATTCCATTTCCGTCGATTGGGACTGGCGCGGCCGCCGTATCAAGCTGTTCGATACAGCCGGCATGCGCCGCAAGGCCAGGGTCCAGGAGAAGCTGGAGAAGCTTTCGGTCACTGATGGCCTGCGCGCGATGCGTTTCGCAGAGGTCGTCATCATCGTGCTCGATGCGACGATCCCGTTCGAAAAGCAGGACCTGCAGATTGCCGACCTGATCATCCGCGAGGGCAGGGCACCCGTCATTGCCTTCAACAAGTGGGATCTGATCGATCATCCGCAGGAAATGCTGGCGGAGCTGCGCGAAAAGACCGAGCGGCTGCTGCCGCAGGCGCGCGGCATTCAGGCCGTTACGGTTTCGGCCGAGACCGGGCGTGGCCTCGACAAGCTGATGGATGCCGTCGTGCGCACCCACAAGGTCTGGAACAGCCGCGTTTCCACCGGCAAGCTGAACCGCTGGCTGGAAGGTATCCTGGCGCATCATCCGCCCCCTGCGGTCGCCGGTCGCCGGCTCAAGATCAAATATGTGACGCAGGCCAAGACACGTCCGCCGGGCTTTGTCGTCTCGTGCTCACGGCCGGACGCTCTGCCGCAATCCTACGTGCGTTATCTGGTGAACAGCCTGCGCGAATCCTTTGACATACCCGGCGTGCCGATCCGCATGGCACTGCGCACGTCCGACAATCCCTTCGCCGGCCGCGCCAGGAAAAAAAGCTGAAGTTGACCTAGGCGACGCTTAGGAGGCGCGTTTGGCTTTGATCGCCAGGCAGTGCCGTACGTGCCGCCTGCAGCAGGATATCGGCCAGGCGCCGTGTGACCGGATCGGCTTCCGCATCCTTTCTGTGCAACCGCAATCCCAGCTTCGGCAGCGCCGGTAGCCCTGAGGCCTCTGGCGAGACTGCCTTCACCGTGGGCGGCAGGCCGATGTCGGTGCGGATGGTCAGGCCAAGGCCGGCAGCCACCGCGGCCCAGATGCCGGCAAGGCTCGGGCTGGAAAAGGCCAGTCGCCATGCCCGGTCGGCGCGGTCGAGCCTTTCGGTCGCGATCGTGCGCAGCAGGCAGGGCGCATCCAATGACACCAGCGGCAGCGGCGCGCCGTGCCAGTCTGCGATGTCAAAACTGGTCGGTCCGATCCAGCGCAGTTGCACGTCGGCGATCGGCTCGCTGTTGGGCAGAGCTGTGCCATTGTCCCAGGCCAACGCCAGGTCGAGGCTGCCCGCCACGACACGCTCGGCCAGTTCCTGGCTGCGTGTGATTCTGGCTTCAATCTTCACCTTGGGATGGGCGCGGGCGAAACGTCCGAGCACCTGTGGCAGCACCATCTCGCCGAAGTCTTCCTGCAGGCCGAGCCGGACCCAGCCTTCGAGCTCGACGTCACGCACGGCGGATGCGGCCTCATCGTTGAGGTCGATCAGCCGGCGTGCGTAGCCGAGCATGGTTTCGCCCGCTTCCGTCAGCGCCAGTCCGCGCCCCGCCTTGCGGAAGATCGCGGTGCCTGCTTGCTCCTCGAGTTTCTTCAACTGGGCACTGACCGCCGAGGTCGAGCGGCCGAGGCGTTCCGAGGCTTTGGCGAAGCTGCCAAGTTCCATGCCGGTCACAAAACTGCGCAATGCATCGAGATCGAAGGTTGTGCGGCTCATACATTCATCCTGCTTTTCAGGATCATTATTCAAAAACTTCCTGATTTTTCGTATGAAGCTATGAGTGTAGTCAGGTTTCGTCAAGGCCGCCATTCGGTGGCATGCCGAAACAAGGACGTCAGAAATGTCGATCGACCGCCTGTCACCGCAAACCGGCCTTTGCGAAGGTGCGGAAAACTCTGCCGGCGATACAGGGCAGCGCTTTGCTGCTGGCCATCGCTGGAAGGTGCTGGGTGTCGGCGTCGCGGCCAATGCCTGCTTTTCAACGATCTTCTCTGGCCTGCCGAGCACGGCGGTAGCGATGCGGGCCGATTATCATCTCTCCAATTCCGACCTTGGATTGGTGCTGGGTTGTCTCGGCCTCGGCGTCGCTGTCAGCGAATTGCCATGGGGCCTGCTCACGGATCGCTGGGGCGATCGCCGCGTGCTGCTGGCTGGTCTCAGCTCGCTGATGGTCTGGCTTGCGCTGATGTTTGCTTTGCTCGTGCCCTCGCAAGCCCATGTCCCGACCGTCGTTTTTCTCGCCGCCAATCTGCTCGTCGTCGGTCTGCTTGGCGGCAGCGTCAATGGCTCCAGCGGGCGAGCGATCATGGCCTGGTTCGGCGAAGGGGAACGCGGCTTTGCCATGAGCATCCGGCAGACCGCTATTCCATTGGGCGGCGGTCTCGGCGCGCTTGTGCTGCCGTCGCTTGCCGAATCCCTGGACTTCGCTGCGGTCTACGCAGTCCTCGCCGCAGGTGCTGCGGTCTGCGCTTTCTTCACCTGGCTGTGGCTGCATGAGCCGCAATCGTCGTATCGGAGTGCGAAACCGAAATCGGATCTGGCTGCCAAGGTTATGTCGGGCCCGCTGCGCAGCGTAGAGATCTGGCGCCTGGCGACGGCGATCGGCATTCTCTGCTTTCCGCAGGTGGCTGTGCTGACCTTCACCACTGTCTTTCTGCACGATTTCGCAGGTGCTGGCACACTGGTCATCAGTGCGTCTTTGGCTTCTATCCAGGTCGGTGCCATGGTGATGCGTGTCTGGAGCGGACGCTGGACCGACCGGCATCGCAACCGCCGCGCCTATTTGCGTTTCTGCGCGCTGTTGAGTGGAATGGCCTTTGCTGTTCTGGCGCTGCTTGTCCTGCTCTCCCCTCTGGTCCTGACAGGGGGAACGATGCTGTCTGTCGCGCTTGTGATCGTGCTGGTGTTTGCCGGCATCTGCGTCTCGTCATGGCATGGCGTGGCCTACGCCGAAATCGCCACTCTGGCTGGTGCCAGTCGTGCGGGCAGCGCGCTTGGCCTCGCCAACACGCTGGTTTTCGTGGGCTTTTTCCTCGTGCCGCTGTCAATTCCGCATCTCCTGGCGGCAACGTCCTGGGCCGGCATCTGGATGGCTGCGGCAGCGTGTGCGTTGATTGCCTGGCCAATCCTGCTCAAACCCCAGCCCCAGGGTTGAGGCGACTGTCCGAGGCAGGAGTCCCGGTTTCGGACAGGTGGCGGGGCGATCGTTAACCGACCATCAAGGTTAATGCTTCATTTTGCTTTCCAGTGGGTTTTGATCAGCGTCCTGGAGAGTTCCGTGCATCGACGATTTGCAAAGCGGCTTCTCGCCGCCGCCGGTGACCGCAAGCGCTCCCTTCTGCCTCCACTCGCCATCGGCCTGGGTATCTGGATCGGTTTTCCCACCGCTGTCGCGTATCAGGACATGACCAGTCTGATCTCCGGCCTCGAATCCCCCAATGTGCGCTGGAACGCCTATGTGCAGAAGGCGGCTGCCGGTTCCATCCATGCTGCCGAACTGCCTTTCATCGACAAGGATGCCATCACTGGTTCGCTCGCGGGCTCGGGCGTCCAACTGCCTGGCGTGGGCACCGTCGCCTTTAGTGGCAAGGTCGCGAAGACCGGCGAGGTTTCCGACGAAGCCCGCGTGCTGCGCGCCGACAAGAAGGGCCGCATCGTCAAGATCGCGCCGGTCGCGCCGCCGAAGAACTTCTCCGCCGGTTCGATTTTCCAGCGCACGTCGTCGCTGCTACGGCCAAGCCTGGATAGCGGGTTGAAGCTCGCTTTCGCCAAGCCCGACATCAAGGGCAAGGAAGTCCAGATAGCGGCGGCCTTCCATCTGCGTGAGGAAAAGAGGAAGGACGATGGCGTGCCGTCGATGCTGGCCAGCCTCATCACCAACAACAATGCCGATGTCCTCGCCACCGCTTACGCACCGGCCGAACCGGACTATGCCAAGGCGTCGCCTTTTGAGGCGCTGCTGCAGGACGAAAAGCCGAGCAGTGGCCGTTTCATTCCACCGCTGGGCAAGGGTGATCACGCCTGGATGCAGACCCCGCTGCCAGCCTCGGTCTTCTCCAAGCCGGAACAGAAGTGTCTCGCCAACGGCATCTATTTCGAGGCACGCAGCGAATCGCTGCGCGGCCAGGCCGCGGTTGCTCAGGTTATCCTCAACCGCGTCCGCAATCCCGCCTATCCGAAGTCGATCTGCGGCGTCGTCTATCAGAACGATGACTGGCTGAACCGCTGCCAGTTTTCCTTCGCCTGCGATGGTCGTCGCAAACGCATCACCGAAGCGGAGCATTACAGGGTTGCCCAGGAAATCGGCATGGCCGTTACCGCCGGTAAGATCTTCCTGCCCGAGGTCGGCTCTTCGACGCACTATTACGCCGCCTATGTAAGCCCTGGCTGGGCGCGGGCGATGAAGAAGATGACGAGGATCGGCCTGCACATCTTCTACCGCACCTATGGCGGCGGCTGGAGCTGACCGCCGCGAGCCCCAGTTCGACCCGGTCGGGAGGGCAGATTCTCTCCCTTGCCTGTCCACTTCATGCCGGGCACGATGTCGCACTTGCTTAAGCAATTGATTTAGCAGCGGAAAATACTTGCCGACAAAGCTTCCCCCTCGGCTTGACGGGCGGAAGGCCTCTAACTATGTTGCCCGCGACTTGAAAGCGGGCGAACGGCGACGTTTTGGCCGGGCAGGGAGGTTACGATGGCCGATAAGAACAGGCCAGACGGAACCGGACGGACAGGCGGCGACGACAAGCCGGGCTTTCACGACGACGATCTTGAGCGCCGCCGGCGCGCGCTTGGAGCCGATCTGGCGACAAGGCGTCCGGAGCGGAGCCAGGGGGAAGAAGCGGCGAATGCCGGCCGTACCGCTGGGTATGGTCAGGCTTTCAAGCTGTCGAGCGAGTTCATTGCCGGCATAGCCGTCGGTACAGGGCTTGGCTGGATGGTCGATCGTCTGGCGGGTTCATCGCCCTGGGGGTTGATCGTTGGCTTGCTGCTCGGCTTCGGAGCCGGCATATTGAATGTGCTGCGTTCTGCTGGGGCTGTCGCCGAGTTCGGACAGGGCGGCAAAGGCCCCGACGAACGGAAGAAATGAAATGCGGCATCGCTTTTCGATGCCGGGGACTGATTAAAGAAGCCGCAAGCGGCTTTCGAGAGGGTTAGAAAGTGGCATCTGCTGACAAGGTCGATCCGATCCATCAGTTCCAGATCAACAACATCGTTCCGCTTCATATCGGCGGTTTCGATGTTTCCTTCACCAACTCCGCGCTGTTCATGGTCGTTACCGTGCTGCTGGCGTCCGGTTTCCTGCTTTTGACGACGTCCGGTCGCGCGCTGATCCCGACACGCCTGCAGTCGGTGTCGGAAATGTCCTATGAATTCGTCGCCTCGATGCTGCGTGATGCCGCCGGCTCGCACGGCATGAAGTTCTTTCCGCTGGTGTTCTCGCTGTTCATGTTCGTGTTGACCGCGAACCTGCTCGGCCTGTTCCCCTATTTCTTCACGGTCACCACCCACATCATCGTCACCTTCGCGCTTGCTGCCTTGGTGATCTGCACCGTCATCCTCTACGGCTTCTACAAGCATGGTTTTGGCTTCCTGAAGCTTTTCGTGCCGAGCGGCGTGCCGGGGATCCTGCTGCCTCTCGTGGTTGCGATCGAGGTCATCTCGTTCCTCTCGCGCCCGATCAGCCTCTCCGTCCGTCTTTTCGCCAACATGCTGGCCGGCCACATCACGCTCAAGGTCTTCGCAGGCTTCGTGGTGACGCTGACCTCGATGGGTGCTGTCGGTATCGCTGGCGCGATCTTGCCGCTGATCATGACGGTCGCCATCACCGCGCTCGAAATTCTGGTCGCTTTCCTGCAGGCCTACGTCTTCGCCGTGCTGACCTGCATGTACCTCAACGACGCCGTCCATCCGGGCGGACACTAGCGAATACCCGGCGCGACCCGCCGGCCAATCCAAGAAATCCAGATTCATCAAGGAGTTAATTGAAATGGACGCTGAAGCCGCAAAGTACATCGGTGCTGGTATCGCTTGCCTGGGCATGGGCGGCGCAGGCATCGGCCTCGGCAACATCTTCGGCAGCTACCTGGCTGGCGCTCTGCGCAATCCGTCGGCTGCTGACGGCCAGTTCGGCCGCCTGATTTTCGGCTTCGCCGTGACGGAAGCTCTGGGCATCTTCTCGCTGCTCATCGCTCTGCTGGCGCTGTTCGGCTGATTTAAGCTTGATGCCGGCCGGTGGCTGCGTTGCTACCGGCCTGACTTTCAAGCCAGAATGACAGGAACCACGAGATGTTCGTGACACCAGCCTATGCTGAAGAGGCCGCGCCTGCCGCTGCCGGCGACCATGCCGCGCAAGGCGAGACGCATGCCGGCACTGAAGTGCCTGCCGAAGGTGGCCATGGAGGCGGTACGTTCCCGCCCTTCAATCCAGCGACCTTCTCCTCGCAGATATTCTGGCTGATCATCACCTTTGGCCTGTTCTATCTTTTCCTGAAAAAGGTCGTGATGCCGCGTCTTGGCGGCATTCTGGAAGTGCGTTCCAACCGTATCGCTCAGGACCTCGACCAGGCAGCCAAGCTGAAAAGCGAGGCGGATGCCGCGGTTGCTGCTTATGAGCAGGAGCTGGCGGAGGCCAAGGCCAACGCCAATACGATCGGCCAGAAGGCCCGTGATGAAGCCAAGGCGGAAGCCGAGGTTGCACGCAAGGGCGTCGAAGCCGGCCTCGAAAAGAAGCTGGTTGAAGCTGAAGAACGCATCACTGCGATCAAGACAAGCGCCATGAAGGATGTCGGCTCGATCGCCGAGACGACCGCCTCCGCCATTCTCGAAAGCCTCGTCGGCAAGTCCGACAAGGCCGAAGTGGTCGCCGCTGTCAAAGCCGCTCGCTGAGGAGACACGTCATGGACGCCACATCTCTCGCGACAGTCTGGGCAACGATTTCGCTGTTCATCCTGCTCGGTGCCATGATCTATCTCAAGGTCCCGGGTACGCTGGCGAAGTCGCTCGACACCCGCGCCGACAAGATCCGCTCTGAACTGGAAGAGGCTCGCAAGCTGCGTGAAGAAGCGCAGGCGCTGCTGGCCGAATACCAGAAGAAGCGCAAGGAAGCCGAGAAGGAGGCCGCCGACATCGTCGAGGCCGCCAAGCGCGAAGCCAAGGCCTTCGCCGACGAAGCACACAAGAAGACCGAGGACTATGTCGCGCGCCGCACGGCGGTTGCCGAGCAGAAGATCGGTCAGGCCGAGCGCGAGGCGATTGCAGAAGTACGCGCCAGCGCCGTCGACCTGGCTGTCGAGGCTGCCCGTACCGTTCTCGCCGGCCGGGTGGACGCCAAGGCGGCTGCCGAGCTCTTCAAGACCTCGCTGCAGGATGTGAAGTCCAAGCTCAACTGAGCCTGTAGCGTTCGATTGATTTGAGAAGCCGCTGGGGAAACCCGGCGGCTTTTTTCTTTCCCCTTGTGGTGCGTCCTTCGAGGCTCGCCCGGCCAAGATCGAGTTTGCTTTCCAACGACCTGCGGGCTCGCACCTCAGGATGAGGGCCCGTTGTGCCGTTTTGAAGCGAGAAACGTCTCGAATCTTGGTCGGCGTTCTACAACGGTCCTCATCCTGAGGTGCGAGCCCGCAAGACATTGGAAAGACAGCGAAAAATCAGACCGGCGAGCCTCGAAGGACGCACCACAAGGAGAGACGGGAGGAAAGTTTCAATCCTCAACCGCCGCCGCATCGAGACGAAACGGCGCAAACGAGACCCGGTGCAAGCGTTGCAACGGACCGTGGGTCGCAATGGCGGAGCGATGGCGCGCCGTGGCGTAGCCCATATGCATCTCGAAGCCGTAGTGCTCGTGGCGGTGGCCGCAGCCGGTCATCATGCGGTCGCGCATCACCTTGGCGACGATCGATGCAGCGGCGATCGATTGCGAGCGCTGGTCACCCTTGACCAGAGCGCGGCCCTCGCACGGTAGTCCGGGCGGAATGTCACGGCCGTCGGCCAATGCCAGTTTCGGCCGCACCGAAAGCCCGTTCAGCGCCCGCTGCATAGCCTCAAGACTTGCGCGCAGGATATTGGAACCATCGATGCCCTCGGCGCAGATCGAAGCCATGCCGATCGCCTGCGCCTTGGCGAGGATCACTTCGAACAGCGCCTCGCGTTGCAACAGTGTCAGTCGTTTGGAATCATCCAGTCCTTCTGGAATGTCCTCGGGGTTGAGCACAACCGCCGCGGCAACCACTGGACCGGCAAGCGGTCCGCGTCCCGCTTCGTCCATGCCGGCGACTGGCCACAGTCCATCGGCAATAGCCTTCTTCTCGATGGAGAAATCCGGCTTTTCGACGATTTCGAACAGAAGCGGAGAATCGGGACGTATGCGAGCCATGTTACGGCGAAGACTCGCACCGCTCCCGATTCTCCGCAAGCCCTCAGGCCAGCCGGGGGAGCTGGCGGAGGGCACCGTCTGACGACCGGGGGACACGGCCGGACGGGATCTTCTGCTCGGGCGGAACGGTTTCATGCCCGAGATGGCAGGGCGAGCCTGCCGGAACAGTCTACAGCAGCGTCAGCTGTTCGAACGGGCGCGCGGCCGGAACGAACTGGTCGGTTCTCAACTGCCGCCGCTCGAGGTTGAGCCCAAGCCGCTTGGCGGCGATCTCGAAGCGCCGGCCGATCTGCCAGGCGTAGGGGCCTGCACCCTTCATGCGCTTGCCCCATTCCGAATCGTAGTCTTTGCCGTCGCGCATCGAGCGGATCAGTGACATCACGTGCCGGTAGCGATCCGGATAGTGCCGCAGCAGCCAGTCCTTGAAGATCGGGCTGACTTCCAGAGGCAGCCGCAGCACCACGTAACCGGCTTCGCGCGCACCGGCGGCGTAGGCGGAATCGAGAATACGCTCGATCTCTGGATCGGTGAGACCGGGAACGATCGGCGCCACCATCACCGAAGCCGGAATGCCGGCATCCGACAACTGGCGGATCGCTTCCAGCCGTTTGGTCGGCGTTGAGGCGCGCGGCTCCATGGTGCGGGCAAGCATGCGGTCCATCGTCGTCACCGACAGCGCCACCTTGGCCAGTCCGCGCTCGGCCATGCGGGACAGGATGTCGATGTCGCGCGTCACCAGCGCCGACTTGGTGACGATGCCGACAGGATGCCCGCGCGCTTCCAGCACTTCCAGGATTTCGCGCATGATGCGGTATTGCCGTTCGATCGGCTGGTAGGGGTCGGTGTTGGTGCCGATCGCGATGGTGCGCGGCTGGTAGCCTTCCTTCGACAGTTCCTTGTCGAGCAAGCGTGCCGCGTCGGGTTTGGCGAACAGCTTGGCTTCGAAATCCAGTCCGGCAGAAAGACCCATGAAAGCGTGGGTCGGCCTTGCGAAGCAATAGACGCAACCATGCTCGCAGCCACGGTAGGGATTGATCGACCGATCGAAGGAAATGTCGGGCGATTCATTGCGCGTGATGATGGTGCGCGGCTTCTCCACCTGCACTTCGGTCTTGAATGGCGGCAGTTCTTCCAGCGATTCCCAGCCATCGTCGAAGACATGGCGGCTGACCGGCTCGAAACGACCCGACGGATTGATGCCGGCCGAGCGGCCGCGATTGCGCTCGGGCCGTACGCGCATTCCGCTCTGATCCAGGATGGCATTCGCCATCTCGGCCCTTCCTGCGCCGAAAGCGGCAATGTCGGCACGCACGACCTGTTCCATCTTTGCTCTTTCCCAGGCTTTCTCGGCGGGGCGTCGAATCGCTGTCCTCATGAAATTATTCCTATCTGTGTTTTGAGAACAAAGCAAGAACTTAGGTCGATGAAGATGGCTGGCGCCCATCGCGGCTTTCCGCTATTCGGCAGGAATGCTCAGCGTCCTGATCGAAACGCGGAATGATGAAGAGGGGCTGGCGCGCACGCTGGCCTCGTTGGTCGGCGGCGTCGTCGAGGGCATGGTGCGCGAAGTGATCGTCTGCGATCTGGGCTCAAGCGATCAGACCGCCAAGGTGGCTGAACACGCAGGCTGCCGCCATCTGATGACTGGTGGTGTTGGCGCCGGTATTGCTGCCGCCAAAGGCGACTGGCTGCTGCTTCTGGAGCCAGGGGCGAGGCTCGTCGAAGGTTGGGCAGATGTTGTCGCGGACCATATCGCGCATTCCGGCAAACCTGCCCGATTTTCATCGGCACGAGGCGCCCGCTTATCCTGGTTCAAACGACTGTTTTGTCGGCAGCGTGCTGGCGCCAACGGCCTCGTCATCAGTCGCAAGCAGGCAGCCGCATCTCAGCAGATTGCGAACGGCACGCAGGCGCTGGCCGCCAGCGTGCGGGCCGTGACGCTGCCGGCGGATATCTGGCCGGCGCCCAGCCGGTAGAAATCTCCAGTTCAAGAGCCGGCAGGGACACCCGCGATCGACCCTCTGACAACAAGGTCAACGGGCCACACCTCGCCGCGCGCGCCGTCCTCCAATCCCGACAGGCGCGCAATCAGCCGCTCCGCTATCCTGGCGCCCGCTGCACGGATCGAGGAGCGGGTGGTCGACAGCGGCACGGAGAAGTTTTCGGGCTTCAGCCACGAGAACACGTCGTCATGCGCGATCAACGACAGGTCGCCCGGTATGGTCAGGCCAAGTTCGCGAACGGCCCGCACGATACCCAGCGCCATGATGAGACTGGAGCAGAGGATGGCCGTTGGTGCGCCGCCGCTTTCCAGCATACGCCGGGCCACGCGATAGCCGTTCTCCTCCGTCATGACGGTCGATGAAACATGACCGTCAGGCGGGGCGAGCCCATTGCCGGCCAAGGCGCGCCGCACCCCGCGCTCGCGATGGATGGCGAAGGTCTCCCTGTCGTCGCCATTGACCAGCGCGATACGCTGGTGGCCAAGCTGAATCAGCAGGCGCGTCGCGTCATGAAAGGCACCTTCATTATCGATGTCGAGATAGGGATAGTCGAAATCGAAGCCGTCGCTGCGGCCATGCACGAGAAAAGGCAGGCCGAGCGTATCGAGCAAGGCGACGCGGCTGTCCTGAGGGCGCGGGGAGGAAACATAGACGGCATCCACCTGCTTGTTGGCAACGATGCGCCGGTAGGTGGTCTCCTGCTCCTCGGCGTCGGCGGGCGACAGCACGAGGTCGAGTTCATGTGCGCGGGCGTAATCGCCCAGTCCCGACAGGAATTCGACGAAATGCGGATCGATGTCGACAGCCGAGCCCGTTGGCAGCACATAGCCGATCATGCCGGTTTTGCCGGTGGCCAGCCGGCGTGCGGAAGGGTTGGGGCGATAGCCGTGCCGCTTGGCGGCATCGACGACACGCCGTCGTGTTTCCTCATTGACCTCGGGATAGCCGTTCAGCGCGCGGCTCACCGTGGTTTGTGAGAGTTCCAGCATCTGCGACAGCTGCTTGAGGTTCAATTGCGCCTCCCAAAGCGCTTGGAGAGCTATCTCGGCCTTGATCGCCAAGTCTCTTGAGAAAGGCTACATTAGGGCCAAGTGAGACGGCTTTGAAGTAAATTTGCTGCTGCAGCGCCGAAAAACCATGCTGCATTGCGATTTTCACGCCGTGTTTCATTCATTTAAATCGATTAATTGAGCGCACTCTTGACTCTTTTCGGATTCAATGGCGAGATACACGAAGCCAAAGCGCTTTGAACGCCGGTCTCGGAAGGTTGCAGACATTTCCGTGCTCGGGCACAGTCAGGCGATGTCGGCGGCGGAATGGAGGTTCCGTCGATGTCCGATCCAGAGGGAGGATTGCAGATGAAGAAGCTTTTGTTGCTGGGCACGGCGTTTGCTGCGCTGGCCCTGGCTGCGCCTGTGCAGGCCGCCGAGTTGAAATTCAAGCCCGGCGAGGAATCCAAATTCAACTGGGCAAATTACGAGGACCTGAAGAAGGTAGACCTCAAGGGCGAGACGCTGACCGTCTTCGGCCCGTGGCGCGGTCCGGACGAGACGCAGTTTCAATCCGTTCTGGATTATTTCCGCGAGGCGACCGGGGTTACCATCAACTATTCTTCGTCGGAAAACTACGAACAGCAGATCGTCATCGACACGCAGGCGGGCAGCCCGCCGAACATCGCCATTCTTCCACAGCCGGGTCTCATCCAGGATCTTGCTTCGAAAGGCATGCTGACGCCCCTGGATGACGCCACCGCCGCCTATGTGAAAGACAATTATGGCGCCGGCCAAAGCTGGGTCGATCTCGGTACCTACAAGGACAAGGACGGCACGGCGAAGTTTTTCGCCTATCCCTGGAAGCAGGACCTGAAATCGATGGTCTGGTATGTGCCGGAGAATTTCGAGGAGAGCGGCTACAAGGTCCCTGAGACCTGGGAAGACATGATGGCCCTTTCCGACAAGATCATTGCCGATGGCGGCGTGCCGTGGTGCATCGGCCTTGGCTCCGGCGGTGCCACCGGCTGGCCGGCGACCGACTGGGTCGAAGACATCATGCTGCGCACTGTCAAGCCCGACGTCTATGTCAAGTGGACCAAGAATGAGGTTCCGTTCACCGATCCGCAGGTCGTGAATGCGCTGAAGGTCTTCAACGACATCGTGCAGAACCCGAAAATGGTCGATGGCGGTACCGCCGCGGTTGCGGCAACCGACTTCCGCGATTCACCCAAGGGCCTCTTCAGCGTGCCGCCGAAATGCTACATGCATCGCATGGCGTCGTTCATCCCGTCCTTCTTCCCGGAAGGCAAGAAGCTTGGCGAGGATGCCGACTTTTTCTACCTGCCGCCGATGGCAGCCCACGCAGACCTTGGCAAGCCGGTGCTGGGAGCAGGCACTTTCGCGATGGTCACGAAGGACTCCAAGGCAGCCCGCGCCTTCATCGACTTCCTGAAAATGCCGCTGTCGCATGAGATCTGGATGGCGCAGTCCGGTTTCCTGTCGGCGTTGAAGACAACGAAGCCGGAAGCCTATGCCAACGATATCCTGCGGCGCGAAGGCGAGGTGCTGCTCAACGCTTCGACATTCGGTTTCGACGGGTCGGATCTCATGCCCGGCAAGGTCGGCGCCGGTTCGTTCTGGACCGGCATGATCGACATGGTCGGCGGCAAGGCGCCCGATGCGGTCGCAGCCGATATCCAGAAGAGCTGGGACGGCATCAAGTAAGATCCAGGAGTGCGGCCTCCCAAGGCATGCCGGTCCGGGCAAAGTGGCCCCGGATCGGCCTGGGAACCTGGAGGTCGGGAAAAGAGAAACTGGAACCATCCAGGTGGCGAGTTTGCGCTGCCCGGTTGGAGCTTGCTTTGAACTTCGTGTCTCAAGGCAGGGCAAGCCGAAGTTCATGGCAGGCTCTGATGCATAGATCCGCAGCGAGGGGAGGAACCCATGGCGGCTCAGATCTTTTCGGCCATTCTCGTCATTCTGATCGGTGTCGGCGGCTGTATCGCCTATTTCTGGGGCGCCAACAAACTTGTCGATCTCATCTTTCCGTCGCGAGGCGTTAGCGGCCAGGCGGCGATCGACAATCTGCGTCGTCAAGGATTGATCCGGCCCTGGTTGTTCATCGGGCCGGCGCTGATCCTTCTGACCGTCTATCTCATCTATCCGGTCATCAGCACTGTCATCACGTCTTTCCAGGACAAGTCGGGCCACGGCTTCGTCGGTCTCGCGAACTACCAATGGGCGTTGGGAGACGGGCAGTTCCGGAATTCGATCTTCAACAACCTGCTATGGCTGCTGGTTGTGCCGGCTGCCTGTACGTTCCTCGGCCTCGTCATCGCCGTGCTCACCGACAAGATCTGGTGGGGAACCATCGCCAAGTCGCTGATCTTCCTGCCGCTCGCCATCTCCTTTGTCGGCGCGAGCGTGATCTGGAAATTCATCTACGAATATCGCGGCGAAGGGCAGGTGCAGATCGGTGCGCTCAATGCCATCGTGCAGTGGCTTGGCGGCGACCCGGAAGTATGGATTTCCATGCCCTTCTGGAACAACTTCTTCCTGATGGTCATCCTGATCTGGATCCAGACCGGCTTCGCCATGGTCATCCTGTCCTCGGCGTTGCGTGGCATTCCCGAAGAGACCATCGAGGCGGCCGTCATCGATGGTGCCAACCCCTTTCAGATATTCTGGAAGATCATGATCCCGCAGATATGGGGCACGATCATCGTGGTGTGGACGACCATCACCATCCTGGTGCTCAAGGTCTTTGACATCGTGCTGACCATGACCAACGGCCAGTGGAACAGCCAGGTGCTTGCCAACCTGATGTTCGACTGGATGTTCCGGGGCGGCGGCGATTTCGGCAAAGGTGCGACGATAGCGGTCATCATCATGATTGCCGTCCTGCCCATCATGATCTGGAACATCCGCCAGGCAAACAGGGAGGGTTTGTAAGATGGCGCAGGCAAGCGGCAAATCGGCAGGCAGGTCTTCCCTCGGCACATGGGGCGTTCACATCGCAGCGCTGCTTTTCGTGGTGGTGTGGACGATCCCCACGCTGGGCATTCTGGTCACTTCGCTACGCGACAAGGACCAGATCGTCGGCTCGGGCTGGTGGGCTTCCTTTTTCAGCTCCACGCAGGTCCAGCAGGCGCGTCTGGCCGGACCCGACAAACAGATCGAGAAGGACGGCAAGTTTGTCATCGAAGGCAGCGTCTTCGAAACGCCGGGCAGCCGTCAGGTCGCGGCCTTCGGTGCCCGCGCCCAGGAGCCGACCAAGTTCCAGGTCGGCACCACGGCCGACCTCGGTGATGGCGAGACGCTGCAGGTCAACGCCGATGGCAGTTATGTGCAGTCCTCCACGAAAAAATTCGAGGGATCGCGCGGTCAGCGTGTCTATTTCTCCTCAACTGTTCCCCCGAGATTCACGACCGAAAACTACGGCAACGTGCTGACTTCCGAGGGGGTCGGTCGCTCTTTTCTGAACTCGCTGACGGTGACGATTCCCGCAACAATCATTCCGATCATGATTGCCGCTTTCGCCGCTTATGCATTGGCCTGGATGCGATTTCCCGGACGCGCGCTGCTGATCGCCGTCATCATTGGCCTGCTGGTCGTGCCGCTGCAGATGGCACTCATTCCATTGCTCGAAATATACAACGGCGTCGGCAATCTGTTCGGCGTTCCATCCAAGACCTATCTCGGTATCTGGCTGGCACATACGGGTTTCGGCCTGCCTTTTGCCATCTATCTGCTCAGGAGCTACATCGCGGGCCTGCCGCGCGAGATCATGGAATCGGCCCGCATCGACGGAGCCAGCGATTTCGAAATCTTCATGAAGATCGTGCTGCCGCTGTCGTTTCCGGTACTCGCCTCCTTTGCCATCTTCCAGTTCCTGTGGGTCTGGAATGACCTGCTGGTCGCGATGGTGTTTTTGGGTGCGGGCTCCAACGAACTGGTGCTGACGGGCAAGCTCAACGCGCTGTTGGGCTCGCGCGGCGGTGATTGGGACATTCTGACGACGTCCGCTTTCATCACGATCATTCTGCCACTGGTCGTCTTCTTCTCATTGCAGCGCTACTTCGTACGTGGCCTGCTGGCAGGTTCAGTCAAAGGAGGTTGAGGGTGAAGCAGGCAGTGCAGCGCAAGGCCGAGGCAGCCATGCCGGCGGCCGATCGCGACTGGTGGCGCGGGGCGGTGATCTATCAGATCTATCCGCGCTCCTACCAGGACACGAACGGCGATGGTATCGGCGATCTCAAGGGCATCACCGCCCGGCTTGGCTACATCGCTTCGCTCGGGGTCGACGCCATCTGGATATCCCCCTTCTTCAAGTCGCCGATGAAGGACTTCGGTTATGACGTCAGCGACTATTGCGACGTCGATCCGATGTTCGGCACGCTGGCGGATTTCGATGTGCTGGTGGCCGAGGCGCATCGCCTTGGCCTCAAGGTGATGATCGACGAAGTGCTGTCGCACACCGCCGACATTCATCCATGGTTCGTCGAAAGCCGGTCCAGCCGCAGCAATCTGAAAGCCGACTGGTATGTCTGGGCCGATGCAAAGCCGGACGGCACGCCGCCCAACAACTGGCTGTCGATCTTCGGCGGTTCGGCCTGGCAATGGGATACCCGTCGCCAGCAATACTACATGCACAATTTTCTCTCCGAGCAGCCGGATCTGAACTTCCATAACCGTGAGGTTCAGGACGCACTGCTCGACATCACCCGCTTCTGGCTGGAGCGCGGCGTCGATGGTTTCCGTCTCGACACCATCAATTTCTACTTCCACAGCGAGGCCCTGGAGAACAACCCGGCGCTGCCGCCAGAGGAGCGCAACGACCAGACGGCACCATCGGTGAACCCCTACAACTACCAGGACCACATCTACGACAAGAGCCGGCCGGAAAACCTCGGCTTTCTCGAGCGCTTCCGTGCGCTGCTGGACGTATATCCCGCCGCGGCGGCTGTCGGCGAGGTGGGCGACTCCCAGCGCGGGCTGGAGGTCGTTGCCGCCTACACCGCCGGCGGCAAGCGCGTGCACATGTGCTATTCCTTCGATTTCCTGGCGCCGGAAAAGATCAGCGCCGCCAAGGTGCGCGCCGTGCTGGAAGCTTTCGGCCGCGTCGCCAGCGACGGCTGGTCCTGCTGGGCTTTTTCCAACCACGACGTGGTGCGCCATGCCTCGCGCTGGGCTGCCAGCGAGGCCGATCCGGTTGCCTATCTCAAGGTCGTGTCGGCACTGCTTCTGTCGCTGCGTGGCTCTGCCTGCATCTATCAGGGCGAAGAACTCGGCCTCGGCGAGGCCAACCTGGCTTTCGAGGATCTGCAGGACCCGTACGGCATCCGCTTCTGGCCGGAATTCAAGGGCCGCGACGGCTGCCGAACGCCAATGGTGTGGGAGGCGGCGTCGCTCAATGGTGGCTTTTCCAGCGCCAAGCCGTGGCTGCCGGTGCCGGGCGAACATCTGTCCAGGGCAGTCAACGTGCAGGAAAGCGACAGCGCGTCGCTACTCCAGCACTATCGCCGCTTCCTTGCCTTCCGCCGCGCCCACCCCGCTCTGGCGAAGGGAGACATCGAATTCGTGCAGGGGCAGGGCGATGTCGTCGTCTTCTCGCGCCAGGAGGGCAACGAGCGTATCGTCTGCGCCTTCAACCTTGGCAACAGCATCACCGAGGTCGACCTCGGCAACGGCCATGCCTTGCAACCTTTGGCGGGACATGGTTTTTCTTCGCAGTCGGGGACCGGCAAGCTTCGCCTTGGCGGCTATGGAGCCTGGTTCGGGCGTCTCGCCTGAGACCACAGAACAAAAAGGGAGGAAACAATGGCCGATCTGACCCTCAGGCAGGTGAAGAAGTCCTACGGCAATATCCACATTCTTCATGGCATCGACCTCGATATCAAATCGGGCGAGTTCATCGTGTTTGTCGGCCCATCGGGCTGTGGCAAATCCACCCTGTTGCGCTCCATTGCTGGTCTTGAGGAAATCACTTCGGGCGATCTCAACATCGCCGGCGAGCGGGTGAACGACGTGCCGCCGTCGAAGCGCGGCATCGCCATGGTCTTCCAGTCCTATGCGCTCTATCCGCATATGACCGTCTACGACAACATGGCTTTCGGCATGAAGATCGCCGGCGAGAAGAAGGAAGAGATCGATCGCCGCGTCAAACAGGCCGCCGATATCCTGCAGCTCACCAAATATCTCGACCGTCTGCCCAAGGCGATGTCGGGTGGTCAGCGCCAGCGCGTCGCCATCGGCCGTGCCATCGTGCGCAATCCGAAAGTGTTCCTGTTCGACGAGCCGCTGTCGAACCTCGACGCTGCGCTACGCGTCGCCACCCGCATCGAGATCGCCAAGCTGAAGGAATCGATGCCCAACACCACCATGATCTACGTCACCCATGATCAGGTCGAAGCGATGACGCTGGCCGATCGCATCGTGGTGTTGAAGGATGGTCATATCGAGCAGGTCGGCACGCCGATGGAGCTCTACAAGCGGCCCGGCAACCTGTTTGTCGCGCAGTTCATCGGCTCGCCTGCCATGAACATCCTGCCGGCGACGGTCGAAAAGTCCGGCGCCACCACCACGGTCAGCCATCTCGGCGGCCGCAAGGCTTCGGTGCCGATCGCAACGCCGGCCGGCGTGCAAGGTGCCGCGATCTCATTCGGTGTTCGCCCGGAGGATCTCTCCATTGCCACCGGTTCGGACTATCTGTTTGAAGGCAAAGTCGATTACATTGAACAGCTCGGTGAAGTGCAGCTCGTCTATTTCGATATCGGTCGCGGCGACCAGCCGCTCACGGCCAAGCTGCCTGGCAATGTCGAGGTTCATCGGGGCAGCAGCCTGAAGCTCACTGCCAATGCCGAAGACTTGCACATCTTCGATGCCGACGGTCGCTCGTTCGCCCATTATGAGGCAACGGCCAAGGCCGCTTGAAGTTCATCGACAGACCCAAACAACAAGAGGGCCGGAAGGCCCTCTTCGTGCTTTGAACGCCTTGGTAAATTGAAGCGGCTGGTGTCAGTTGTCGTCGCGCATGACGGTCAGGTGCGTTGCCTTTTTCGTCAGCACCCGATCGGTGATGCGATAGCCGAGTGCAGCAAGGTCTATATCCGAAAACAGGTTTTCGCCGGAGCCCATCAGGAAGGGCGAGACGGCCAGATGCAGGTCGTCGACCAGTCGGGCCTTGAGATATTGCTTCAGCGTCTCGACGCCACCGCCGACGCGGATATCCTTGCCTGCTGCCGCTTGCGTGGCTTGCGCCAGCGTGTCCTCGATGCCGCCGGTGACGAAATGAAAGATCGTGCCACCTTCCATGATAATCGGCGCACGCGCGTGATGTGTCAGCACGAAAACCGGTACGTGATAGGGCGGGTTGCTGCCCCACCAACCCTTCCAATTCTCATCCGGCCAGGGACCGCGCACCGGCCCGAACATGTTGCGGCCGAGAATCCAGGCGCCAAGATTGTCGAAACTGCGCGTGGCGAATTCATTGTCGACGTCCTTCAATCCCTCTCCCTGGCCAAGCATCGTCTTGAAGGTGTGTGTTTCGAAAAACCACTCATGCAGCTTTTCACCGTTTTCGCCGAGCGGGTTTTCCAGGCTCTGGTTCGGTCCGGCGCCGTAACCATCTTGGGAAATCGAGAATGCGCGAACCACCAGTTTGGACATCACGGGCCCCTATAACCAATTGCGAAGTGCAACTGGTTTGTAGAATAACCAATTGTGAAATGCAACCGGTTTTTCTGCCGGGCAGAAATCAAGCATCACTCGAACAGGTTGCCGCAAAACAAAAGCGGCGGGCAAGCCCGCCGCTTTTCGCATCGAGATAAAAGCCAGCTGCTAACGGTTGCCGAAATGGTCGACCCGGTAGTCGATGGTCGCCTGGTCGGTCTTGTCGGCAGAGCTCAGCTTGCCGCCGTCCAGCCACTGCGCGGCAGCGCTGTGCGTGGCGATCGAAGCGGTGTGTCCGCTGTCGACGGTCGTCGCCTGGGGGTTCGAGCCGGCATAGGCATCAAAATTGTCGCTACCTGCGAAAGCGGCACCAGAGGCAACCAGAAGAGCAGCAGCGGTAAGAGCGAGGGTCTTCATTTCAAACTCCAACGTTCGAATTTTCCGTCCGTCAGCGGCGTGTTCTTGGGGGGCAATCGCGTCGTTCGGACACAACAGAAATGGAAATGGGAGCCCGAAGGTTCCAATCACAAGAATGTTTATGCGCCTCGGTCGAATATGCCTTGAAGTCTGATGAGGTTGGTTCTAACGGCAAAAAAGATGCTTGTTTTACAATGCTTTGACAGCAAGGCTGTGTTCAGGTCATGGGTTGGGCCGTAAACTGTTCTCAGCCTCTGACCGCAGTGTCACCGCCTCGCGAACGACACCCTGGTTTTCGATGGCATGAGTATTCGCACGCGCGCATCGCTCGATTTTCCGGACGGCAAAAACGAAAAAAGCGGCGGGCAAGCCCACCGCTTTTTGAGGCTGGATGCCGGTTTGCGCCGGCAGCCAGGTTAGCTGTTGCCGCCGAGGCGCGGAGCACCGTCGGTGACTGCCTTCACGGTTTCCTGCGAGGAAGCCGAACCATTCTGGATCGAAGCCGTGTAGGAGCTGTCAACGTTCGAATAGGTGTTGTTCGAGCCGTAGTGGTCGCTGCCGTTGGCGAAAGCGGAGCCGGCGGCAACGAGGAGGGCGGCGGCGGTGAGAGTAATGGTTTTCATTTTCGTATCTCCAATTGGGATTATGAGTTGATGTGTCGGTTGGTGATTAGCTGTTGCCACCCAGGCGCGGAGCGCCATCGGCGAGCGGCTTCACAACGGTGTTGCCGAGGTCGTGCTTGGCCGCATCGGACTTGACCGAGGCGGTGTAGGAGCTGTCGACGTTCGAGTAGGTGAAGTTCGAGCCGTAGTGGTCGCTACCGTTGGCAAAAGCAGTACCGGCAGCAACGAGCAGGGCAGCAGCAGTAAGAGCAATGGTCTTCATTTTCGTACTCCAAATTTCTTTTTCCGTCCGTCAAGCGGCGTAGTCTCTTGGGAGGTAATCTCGTCGTTCGGACCACACAGAAATGGGAATGGCCCTCAAAAGGTTCCAATCACGAGAATGTTTAGCAGCCATGCAAAAATGGCTCTTGAAGTTTGATTTAGGTGACACATAGAGCTGGAAAATCTATTTGTTTTCATATGGTTGATAGGGTGTTTGTGGACTGGTATCAAAAACCATACTGAACCATCGTTCAGTGAGTTCTGAACAGATTGTCTCTGTTTGGTGAACGTAAATGCAGTTTTAGGATTGAAAACGTTGACGCACTGGAGGGCCAAAGTCATCATTCTGTGAAGCTGTGAAGCTGTGAAGCTGTGAAGCTGTGAAGC
Source organism: Mesorhizobium loti (assembly GCF_002858745.1). Classification (GTDB taxonomy): domain Bacteria; phylum Pseudomonadota; class Alphaproteobacteria; order Rhizobiales; family Rhizobiaceae; genus Mesorhizobium; species Mesorhizobium loti_F. The sequence continues at coordinate 217,643 of NZ_PJRO01000009.1, forward strand.
TGTGAAGCTGTGAAGCTGTGAAGCTGTGAAGCTGTGAAGCTGTGAAGCTGTGAAGCTGTGAAGCTGTGAAGCTGTGAAGCTGTGAA
>NZ_PJRO01000009.1:217828-295222 GCF_002858745.1 Mesorhizobium loti
CTGTGAAGCTGTGAAGCTGTGAAGCTGTGAAGCTGTGAAGCTGTGAAGCTGTGAAGCTGTGAAGCTGTGAAGCTGTGAAGCTGTGAAGCTGTGAAGCTGTGAAGCTGTGAAGCTGTGAAGCTGTGAAGCTGTGAACGTGCTGGGGCAACGGTGTGGGACTGCCATGCCCAGGGGAATAAGGATTGGAGGGCTCAAACGAAAAAAGCGGCGGGCAAGCCCACCGCTTTATTCTATGCCGGCCGCAAGCCAGCAGGCGTATCAGCCGTGATTAGCTGTTGCCGCCGAGACGCGGAGCGCCATCGGTGACCGGCGTTGCAACGCTGTTGCTGTTGATGTCATGCGAGCCGCTCTTCACCGAAGCGGTGTAGCCGCTGTCAATGGTCGAGCCGACAGCATTCGGGTTGGAACCGGCATAGGCATCAAAGTTGTCGCTGCCCGCGAAAGCCGAACCAGCGGCGATCAGGAGAGCAGCAGTAGCAAGAGCAATCTTTTTCATTTTCGTACTCCGAATATCAATGTCTGTCCGTCATGCGGCGTGTTCTTGGGAGGAATTCGCGTCGTTCGGACAGGGCGTATCTGGGAAAGACCTGGCCAGGTTTCCAATCACGAAAAAGTGCCGGCTGGACCATGGAAACGATCCTTGAAACCACGGCATTGAGCTCTAGGTTTTATATTTTATGCAACAAATACAAATGGATAAAAGAGACGAGCATTGGCCGATATGCAAAAGGATACCAAGCCGGTGTTCACAACGTCTTGTACGCATCGTCAACGTCCGTAACGACAATGGCAGGCCAAGCCTGGCTTGAAATTAACCGAGGACCTGGTCCTCTGGCCTCACGGAGGCTGCGCGCTGAGGCTTGAGTGGCCCCTTGCTCCAAGGCTAGAACACTGCCGCTACGCTAAAAACCATGTCGGTTTCACCGCCCGCGCTAACCGGGCCGGCTGTTAAAGCAGTCGTGAACAGGGAGAACAGAATGCTGCGCAAGACGGATTTCTTCATCGACGGCAAGTGGGTCGCGCCGGTCGCGCCGAAGGAACTCGAAGTCATCAATCCAGCTGACGAGCAACCCTTTGCCGTCATTTCGCTGGGCTCCGCCGCCGATGTCGACAAGGCGGTCGCCGCCGCTCGCCGCGCTTTCGAAAGCTGGAGCCGTACCAGCCGCGACGAACGCCTTGCCGCGCTGGAGCGCCTGCTTGCCTCCTATAACAAGCGCATGAACGATATGGCCAAGGCCATTTCGGATGAGATGGGCGCGCCGATCAAGCTGGCGCTGGAAGCCCAGGCCGCCTGCGGTGCCGGCCACATCAAGGCCTTCATCCGCACGCTGAAGGACTTCCATTTCGAAACGCCGCTCAGCGAACGCAACAAGGAAGAGCATATCGTCTACGAGCCGATCGGTGTCTGCGGCCTCATCACGCCATGGAATTGGCCGATGAACCAGGTGACGTTGAAGGTCGTGCCGGCCATCGCCGCCGGATGCACCGTGGTGTTGAAGCCATCCGAGATCGCGCCGGTCTCGTCCATCGTCTTTGCCGAAATGATGGAAGACGCCGGCTTCCCGGCTGGCGTGTTCAATATGGTCAATGGCGACGGCCCGACCGTCGGCGAGGCGCTGTCACGTCATCCCGGTATCGACATGATGTCCTTCACCGGTTCGACCCGCGCCGGCATTGCCGTGGCCAAATCTTCCGCGGAAGGCATCAAGCGTGTCGCGCTGGAGCTTGGCGGCAAGTCGCCCAACATCGTCTTTGCCGACAGTGATCTGCCCGATGCGATCGCTCGTGGTCTGGCGCACTGCTTCGAAAACACCGGTCAGTCCTGCAACGCGCCGACCCGCATGTTGGTTGAACGCCCGGTTTATGATCGCGCCGTTGGCCTCGCAGCCGACTACGCCGCTACCGTCAAGGTTGGCAGCCCGGCCGAGGACGGCGATCATATCGGTCCGCTCTCTTCGGAGGTGCAGTTCAACAAGGTGCAGAGCCTGATCGAGGCTGGCATCAAGGAAGGTGCACGCGTCGTCGCTGGCGGTCTTGGTCGTCCGGAAGGTTTCAATCGCGGCTATTACGTGCGTCCCACCATCTTTGCCGATGTCAACAATGACATGACCATCGCGCGCGAGGAGATTTTCGGGCCGGTGCTGGCGATGATCCCCTTCGATACGGAGGAAGATGCCATCGCGATTGCGAACGACACGCCCTACGGCCTGTCGGGTTATGTCCAGACCCAGGACAAGGCCAAGGCGCAGCGCGTGGCGCGCCGCATCCGTGCCGGCATGGTCCAGATCAACGGCGCTGATCGACCTTATGGTAGCCCCTTCGGTGGCTACAAGGCCTCGGGCCTCGGCCGCGAAGGCGGTAAATGGGGCCTCGAGGACTTCCTTGAAGTCAAGGCGATCTCCGGCTGGGACGAGCAGGTTGGCTGAGCCAACCAGGTCGGCTGAGCCGTCCGGGTCGGATAAGCCCGACATGGTCGGTTAAACTGACCCGCGCTTGTCGCTGATAAGAAAGGCGCCGCTCCGACCGGCGCCTTTTTCATTGCCACTGCGCTGCACGCTGGCATGTGGTGAGAAGTCGCTTCGTTCGAATTCAGCCGATACCCAGGTAAGCTCGGGCAATCTCCCGCATCCGGCTGCGATCGAAGCTCGGGCCATGGCCGCCATGACCCATGCTGATCGGCAGCTCGAGCAGCCGCTGCATGGTATGACGATAGATGGCTGGATCGGAATCGGGCAGGTCGTCGAGCAGCGTGTCGTCATAGATGGCGTCGCCGCTGAAGAAGAGCCCATCATGCTCGTCGAAAAGTGCGATCGAATCCGGCGAATGGCCGGGCAGATGCAGAACGGTGAAACGCCGGTCGCCGAGATCGACGATGTCGCCTTCGGCAAGAACACGTGTCAGTGGCGCGGGTTCGATGCGGTAGGTTTCGCGGTCCCAACCGGGATAGGGCAGGCGCGACACAGCGCTTTCGAGTTCACGGAATTCCCGCGCGTAGGTGACAGCATCGCCCATGCGGGCGAATTCGGCGGCACTTTGCACTGGCCCTGCGCGCTCGGCGAACTCGTGCAATGAACCAACATGGTCGAGATGGATATGGGTTGCGACCACCAGCATTGGCCTGTCCGCCGGCGTGTCGATCTCCGGCGCCAACGGGCAGATGCCCATGCCGGTGTCGACCAGCAGGTCGGCATCGCGCCCTTTGAGATGCCAGATATTGGCGCGCATATAAGGATGCACGAAGGGCTCGGTGATCAGTGTCAGCGCGGGATCGAGCGCCTTCCTGCCGAACCAGCCTGTCATGCCCGCATCCTCACACGAATGGTTTGCCGACCTGGTATTTGGCCGGAACCAGGCGGTGCATATAGGCAAGGCCGGCCTCGGACAGCCCGTTGGCATCCTCGAGCAGATAATCATCTGGCATGTGTCGCGTCTTGGCGGCGACGCTGCTTAGCGGCACCTTCCTGAACACGGTTTTGCTGCCGTCATATTGCAGCGCCACCGAACCGCCGCCCTCTGCAGCCACACCGACAGCGAAGGCGCCGGCATCGAAGGCTTCCTGCGCGTCGACCGGGCTGACCGCTCCAATGTAGCCGCGCGGCATATAGCCCAACGCATCGACGCGGGCGCGTTTGCCGGGCAGTTTCTCGGCCAGCGCCTGCTCGAATGCGCGGTTCAGGTCGCTGCCGGAAAGCTTGACGTTGCCATGCGCGTCGCGCTCGACCTTGTCGGGGCCAACGATGGTCTCGACCAGCGAGCGGCCATCCGCGGTCGAAACGCCTTCGGAGACCGCGACGATGCAGCGCTTGTGCCTGGCCATCGTCGCTTTCACGTCTTCGATGAAATCGTCCACCGAAAAGGCGCGTTCGGGCACGTAGACAAGATGTGGTCCGCTGTCTCCGTCCAATCGCCAGGCGGCGGACGCCGCTGTGAGAAAGCCGGCATGGCGGCCCATGACGATACCGACATAGATGCCGGGCAGGGCGCGGAAATCGAGATCCACTGACAGGAAAGCGCCGGCGACGAATTCAGCGGCCGAGATGAAGCCTGGCGTGTGATCGTTTTCGACAAGATCGTTGTCGATGGTCTTCGGCGCATGCACGAAGGCGATCTTGCCACCGGCGGCGTCGGTGAGGATCTGTTGCGTGCCGGAAGTGTCATTGCCCCCGATATAGATGAAGGCATCGGCGCCGGCCTCCTGCAGCCCCTTCAGCACGAGTTCGCAATAGGCGGCATCCGGCTTGTCGCGGGTGGAGCCCAGTGCCGCCGAAGGTGTCCGCGCGATCAGCCTGAGCTGGTCCTCGCGCATGTCGGTCAGGTCGACATAGTCGCCGTCGCGGATACCGCGCACGCCGTGGCGAGAGCCAAGCACGCGCGCGCCTGGATGTTTCTTGCGCACTTCGAGAACTGCGCCGACAACCGTCTGGTTGATGACGGCGGTGGGGCCGCCGCCCTGGGCGATGACGAACGTTCCGGCCATCCTGCAATCCTCCCGATGCATCTGAGCCGGAACTTTCGCCTGTATTCCGGCGTGACGCAACGGGGGAGTTTAATCGATTAGGGAGCGAGTAGCGAATAGAGAGTAGCGAATAGTGAGTGGGTAGTAGCGAAGGGAGCGACTCTTTCCACTATTCATTACTCTCTATTCGCTACTCACTCATGCAACAACAATCGGCACCTTGTTCGGCGACGCCTTGACGCGATTGTAGAGGTCGATGACGTCCTGGTTGATCATACGGACGCAGCCTGACGAAGCTTGGGTGCCGATGGTCCACCATTCCGGCGAGCCGTGCACGCGGTAACCCGTGTCCTGGCCATCCTTGTAGATATAGTGCGCGCGTGCTCCGAGCGGATTGTCGAGGCCGCCCGGCTGGCCGCTCGCCCATTTCACCAGTTCGGGCTTGCGCGCGATCATTTCCCGGGGTGGCGTCCAGGTTGGCCATTCCTTGGTGTACTGGATCACCGCGCGGCCGCTCCATTCGAAGCCGGCCTTGCCGATGCCGACGCCGTAGCGAATTGCCTCGCCGCCTTCCTGAACCCAGTAGAGATGACGTTCGTTGAGCCTGACCACGATCGTGCCGGGCGCTTCGCCGGTCGGGTCGACAACGATCTGGCGGCGGAATTCGGCCTTGACCTTCTGGAAGGGGATGGCAGGGACGACGAAGCCGTTGTCGGTCAACGAGGCATACATCGCGCTGTTGTCGGTGATGTTCCTGTCGACGCTGATCGGTGGGATCGGGCGGATCGAGCCCGTCGACATGTCGTCGAGCGGCGGCATGCCACTCGATGGGCCGATCGGTCCGAGCGACGGGAGATCGAGGGTCTGCGAGCAGCCCGAGGCGCCAAGCAGGGTCATGATGCCGAGGCCGGAAAGCACGGCGCGGCGGGAAATGATGGTACTGGATTCCGGGAAGTCGACGCCGGACGAAGGCGTCGGGTCTTGCGGCTTACGCATGCACACTTTACCCCATACGAGCGGCAGGGATCACATGCCCGCCGGATGCGCGGCATTTTCACGATTCATGGTTTAAAAAGCGTGAAACCCTGGCAAGGTCTGCTTTTGCGGTCTTCGGCAGGAACTTTCAGCGTTTGCGCAGCCATACTTCCGGCGGTTCCTGCACCAAAACTCCTTGCTCGCGTCACAATGTCGGCACGGGTCGAGCCTATCCGTTCCCTCGATCCTTGAGCACTGATTTTCGAACCTGGAACGGGCCTTCGCATGGCGGACCGCGACGACCGATATGGCACTGCTGACATCGGCCACCATGGCCATCGCGTGCGCTGCCGCGGCCGGTGTGTCGTGCGCGCCGAGCGACGAGACCTGACGCCGGTTTGCGGCGCCAGAATGGGCTGCAAAAATCGCTTTACATCCGCCTGAAGGCAGGGATTTATCCTGTTCTTTAACAGGAGAGATCCATGTCCTTCGAGAACTGGGCAGCTTTCGCTGCCGCATCGTCCATCCTTCTCATCATTCCAGGCCCCACCATCCTGCTCGTCGTCTCTTATGCGCTGGGGCAGGGCTGGCGCACGGCGCTGCCGATGGCGGTTGGTGTGGCGCTGGGCGACTTCACCGCCATGACACTGTCGATGCTGGGTATCGGCGCGTTGCTGGCTGCTTCGGCCACCATCTTCACGGTGCTGAAAGTCATCGGTGCCGCCTATCTCGTCTATCTCGGCATCAAGCTGTTTCGCGCCGGAGGCACGCTGGAGGCGACACCGCGCCACGATGCCGTATCGGCGGTCAAGATGATGGCGCATGCCTGGCTGGTAACGGCGCTCAATCCCAAGAGCATCACTTTCTTCGTTGCCTTCCTGCCGCAGTTCATCGATCGGCACGGCAATTTCTGGACGCAGATGGCGATCTTCGAGGCAACTTTCCTGACGCTGGCCTTCGCCAACGCCTTTGGTTACGCGCTGGTTGCCTCGCGGGCGCGCAACGTGGTGCGCAACCCCAAGGCGATCCGTATTTTCAACCGCACCGGTGGCACGCTTCTGGTCGGCGCGGGCATTGCTACCGTGGCGATGCGGTCTGGTAATTGAGCAGAGAGGCGGGGCTGACCAGCCCCGCCTGTCTCACCATTTCACGCTGAGGCCGAGATTGCCTTCCCAAACCCGGCGCTTCTCGCCACCGAGATTGGTCGTGTAGTCGGCCGTTGCAAAGACGCTCAGCGTTTCCGAGAGCTTCGCCACCACGCCGCCACCAACCTCCAATGATGTGCCGCCACGCTCGACATTGATCGGGTCACCACCGAAATTGATGCGGTCGGTGCCGTCGAACTCGTGCCAGAGGTTTGCCTTCAGATAAGGTTGCAGCACGGCAGTGCCCAGCGGCATCGCGCCTTGCAGGCGCAGACCGAGGCGACCGGTAACGCTGTCGTCATTGTCGAAGGAGACAGTCGAGAACGCATCTCTCTGCCCGTCGAGCGACAGATGTTGCCAGATCAACTGGGCTTGTGGTTCCAGCATCCATTCCGATGAAAGCTGGATGGGATAGCCGCCTTCAAGCGAAAACGTGACACCGGTTCCGTCGACATCGATACCGACGTCGCGGTTGGATGTCGCCTTGCCATCGAGCCATGTGCCCATGACGACGCCGTCCAGATACCAGCCGCCTGGGCCGATATGCGTCCAGTACGCGCCAAGGCTGGTGGCGTTGAGGTCGAGGTCACCGACGCTGAGATCCTTCCAACCCAGAGCCTGGCCGCGAATGTCGCCGTCCATGCGCGTGTGGCCGATGAACAAGCCGGCCCGGTTCTCGTGCCCTGATGGGCCTTCCCAGCCGATCAGATCGGTGCCCGCTTGGAAACCGAACAGATGGCCATCAAAGGTTGGCGCGATGTTGCCGCCCCATTTCACTTGCGTGTCCTGGCCGAACACACGGCCCCAACTGCCGGGCACCATGCCGACGCCGCCGAGCAGGACCTGCTCGCCGCGCCGCTCGTGGAAGGTGCCGAGATTGGCGCTCATCAGATAATAGCCGGCTGGTGGCAGCACCGCGTAGGTCGGCACTTCTATGCGGTAGAGCGGCACGGCAGTGCCGGTGACGCGCGTGGCGCCAGGTGATGGCGGCGCGACACTTCCGTCCGTCGGTGGTGTCGTCGTCGGCACGTCCGGCGGCGGCGGCGGCGGATCGGGCGGCGCCACCGCAGGTGGTGGTGGCGGCGCGATAGGCTGCGGATCGGTCGTATTGACCGGAGGAGCCGGATCCACCGGATTGGGGTTGCCCGGCGTGGCCTCCGGTGGCACCGGCGGCGGCGGCGCGACGGGTGGTGGTGCCGGTGGTTCAGCCTCGGGTGGTGTCGGTTGTGGTGGTGGCGGTGTCGGCTCCAGCGGATCGGGCGCCGGGGCCGGATTGGATGTGATCAGCGTCGAGCGCAGATACCAGTTCTCGTTGCTGCCCGCGCTGACGCCGCCTTTGAAAAGGTAGTATTCGTAAGCGCCGGCTGCGACCGGCCCGTTGAGCGCGAAGGCGTTGGCGGTGGTGGAGCCCCCGTTCACAGCCTGCACCACCATGATGCCATCCTGCGTCGTGGCTGCACCGGCACCGCCGACATTGACAACGGTGATGCTGGTTCCGCCGCCTGCGGTGCCGCCGGAAATGACAAATTTGTCGGAAGCTGAAGAATCGTCGCCGAGCGCGGTCTGCAGCAGCAGAAGGCCATCATTGCCGGTGTAGTTGCCGGCGACAGTGAAGGTGTCGGTCAGGCTGCTGCCGCCATTGGTGAGATCGATGCGCCCGGCATTGACGACATTGGCAAGTTGTCCTGCCGTGAACGCCGAGACGCCGCCATTGCCGCCGCCGCCGTAAAGCGTGCTGGTCGCATCGACATTGAGTATGCCCGTGCCCGTGCCGGTATCGCCGAGAGCCAGTGTCCCGCCGAATTTCAGTTCGGTATCGTTGGTGGCGTTGACGGTTTCCCAGTTCTGCAGCCGCGAAACATTGGAAAAGTCAACGTTGGAGAGGGTGATGGCATCGGTGCCGAGCCCGCCGCTGATCGCTTTCGTCGCACCGAGATTGCCGTTGTTGAGGTTGCTCAGCGTAGCGGTATCGTTGTCGCCGCCGAGGTCGACCGTGCCGTAGATGATGCCGCCATTGTTCCAGGTGAACGTGTCTTCTCCGAAGGAGAGCAGGACATCGCCGCCGATCGAGCCACCTGTTACCGTCACGCTGTCGTTGCCACCGCTCACGCTGATATTGCCGCCGATCGTGCCGCCCGAAATGATGACGGTATCCTGGTCGAAGCCGGTGACGAGGTTTCGATCGATCGTGCCGCCGGACATGTTGAAGTAGTTCTTGTCGAGCTTCATGTTGACGCGCCCGATGCGTCCGCCACTCATGAAGGCTTGGTCGCCGTCGTCAAAAAAATCGACGATACGCCCGTTCGACATAAAGAAAGTGTCTAGCGCATCGCCCTGGTTGAGCGAGCCGATCTGACCACCGCTCATCTGGAAATTGTCGATGCCGGTGCCTTGTTGGACGTTGCCGTTCACCGTGCCTGCGCCGATGACGAAGCTGTCCTGGCCGTCGCCCTGATCCACCGTGCCGGTGATGGTGCCGGATTGCATTTCGATGCGGTCCGCGCCGGCACCGTAGGTGACATTGCCGGTGATCTGTCCGGTGCCGCCGGCGGGAAAGGTCAGGGTGTTGTTGCCGCCGGTATCGACAAGGTTGCCGACCGTCGTGCCGCTGTCGCAGATGACGGTGTCATCGCCGGGCGATGTGGAAAGCACGCAGGCAGCCGAAGCGGGCGAGGCCGGCAGGAAGCCGAGAAAGAGAGAAGTGGAAGCCAGCAATCCGAGCTTTCCACACACGGATAACCGGACCCGGGTCGGCTGGGTCGAGTGGTGTTGCCGCATAAATGTCGTCCCTCTCAAGTGCCTGTTTTGTTGGTCTATGAACCTTTCGTCTCGACAAACCCCATTGATGCCCCCGCACCGCCGATCAGGCTGACTGCCACAAAGAAGCCATGATTTGCCATGGGCTTCCAAACACGGTTTGTTGCCATGGTTTATAATTTGCGAATATTCGGAAATACGGACTTTTTGGCAAGCCCCGGCTTTTCTTGAAACATTCTCGCAAAATCGTATTGCTTGGCGGTGGACAGGACAGGGCGCCTATGACGATCACCGACACATCCGGCCTCGCCTTGACGGGCGCTTCAGCGAGTGCTCAGGCGCTCTATCTGCGTGGCCTTTCCGAACTGCAGCGCTTCGTCGGCGATCCCGTCGGTTCGGTCGATCAGGCGATCGCCGCGGCGCCAGAGTTTGTCATGGCGCATGTGATGAAAGGCTATCTGTTCGGTCTGGCGACAGAGCGTGAAGCGATGGCTGTCGTGCGTGCCTGCCATGAGGTGGCGTTGCCACTTGCGGCAACTGCGCGAGAGCAGGCCCATGTCGTGGCGCTCGGCCATCTGGCTGCGGGACATTGGCACGAAGCCTCGCGTGTTCTGGAAGACCTCACAATCGAATTCCCACTCGATGCCCTTGCCTTGCAGGCTGGGCACCAGATCGACTTCTTCACCGGCAACGCCCGCATGCTGCGCGACCGCATCGGCCGTGCCCTTCCGGCCTGGGACAAGGCGATGCCGGGCTGTCACGCCATTCTCGGCATGCAGGCCTTCGGGCTGGAAGAAACGGGTGACTACAAGCGCGCCGAACAGTTTGGCCGCGCCGCCATCGAACTCGAACCGCGCGACGGCTGGGCGCAGCATGCGGTGGCGCATGTCATGGAAATGCAGAGCCGCCAGCGCGACGGCATCGCCTGGATGCATGCCAACAAGGAAGGTTGGACGCGAGAGAGCTTCCTGCAGGTGCACAACTGGTGGCATCTGGCACTGTTCCATTACGACCTCGGCGAGACCGAAGAGGTGCTTTCGTTGTTCGACGGGCCGATCTACGGCAAACGCTCGACGCTGTCGCTCAACATGGTCGACGCCTCCGCGATCCTCTGGCGCCTGCATCTCGGCGGCGTCGATGTCGGCAACCGCTGGGCGGATCTCGCCGCCAACTGGGCGCCGAAGGCGGCTGCCGGCAACTACGCCTTCAACGATGCCCACGCCATGATGGCCTTTGTTGGGGCCGGACTGGACACACCGGCAAGAACGCTGCTCGAAACACAGCGCGAGGCGATGCAGGCCGGTGACGACAATGCTGCTTTCACACGCGATGTCGGCTATCCGGTGACGCTGGCAATGAAGGCCTTCGGCGAAGGCAACTATGCAGAGACCGTAAGGCTGCTGCGGCCGATCCGCGCTGTCGCGCACAGCTTCGGTGGCAGCCACGCGCAGCGCGATGTCATCGATCTGACGTTGATCGAGGCTGCGCTGCGTGATGGCAACACGCCGCTGGCAAGGGCGCTGACGGCCGAACGCGTGTTCGCCCGGCCTGAAAGCCCGTTGTCGACCCTGTTCACACGGCGTGCTGCGGCCCTGGACGTGAATTGACCTGATCCGGCCCTTAAAGTAGAACAGGCAGTTATATTTTTCGAAGCTCGAAAAATATAACAAGGTGCGATGAGACAGCATCGGTCGCAGGTTGACCACACGGGGAGGAAGACATGTATCTCGGGCTCGATCTCGGCACCTCCGGCGTCAAGGCGCTGCTGATTGATGACGAGCAGGCCATAATCGGTGCGGGTCATGCCTCGCTAGACGTCTCGCGTCCGCATCATGGCTGGTCGGAACAGGATTCCGCCGAATGGGTTCGCGCCTGCCGCGAGGCCATTGCCGAGTTGCGGGTAGCTCATGCCAGGGAATTCGCGGCGATCAAGGGCATCGGCCTGTCCGGCCAGATGCATGGCGCGACATTGCTCGACGCCGCCGATTCGGTGCTGCGGCCCTGCATCCTGTGGAACGATACGCGCAGTTTCGCTGAGGCGGCGAAACTCGATGCCGATCCACGCTTCCGCAAGCTCACCGGCAACGTCGTCTTTCCGGGTTTCACAGCGCCGAAACTCGCCTGGGTGAAAGCAAACGAACCGGCCATTTTCGACAAGGTCGCGAAGGTCCTGTTGCCGAAGGACTATCTGCGCTTCTGGCTGACCGGCGAGCACATTTCCGAAATGTCGGATTCGGCCGGCACCTCCTGGCTCGATGTCGAAAAGCGGCGCTGGTCGCTTGAGCTCCTGGCCGCCACAGAGCTCGACGAAAAACACATGCCGGCGCTGGTCGAAGGCACCGAGAGAGCAGGCGGGTTGCGTGCAGATCTCGCTTCGGAATGGGGCGTGAGTGCCGGCATTCCGATTGCCGGCGGCGCCGGCGACAATGCCGCTTCCGCTTGCGGCATGGGCACGGTTGGAGCAGGACATGCCTTTGTTTCGCTGGGCACGTCAGGCGTGTTGTTTGCGGCCAACGCTTCTTATCTGCCCAATCCGCAAAGCGCGGTGCACACTTTCTGCCATGCCTTGCCGGCGGCCTGGCACCAGATGGGTGTCATCCTGTCGGCGACGGATTCGCTCAACTGGCTCTCGGACATCACCGGCAAAAGTGCCGGCGACTTGACCGGCGAACTCGGCGATGAACTCAAGGCACCAAGCGGCGTCACCTTCCTGCCTTATCTGTCGGGCGAACGTACGCCGCACAACGACGCCGCCATTCGCGGCGCCTTTATCGGCCTCGAGCATGAATCGCATCGTACGGCGCTGACACAGGCCGTTGTGGAGGGCGTCGCCTTTGCCTTCCGCGACAGCCTCGAGGCCTTGCGGACAGCGGGAACGACACTGGAGCGTGTGACGGCGATCGGCGGCGGCTCGCGCTCGCGCTATTGGCTGAGGGCGATTGCCACGGCGCTTGGCATTCCGGTCGATGTACCTGCCGATGGTGACTTCGGCGCTGCGTTCGGCGCGGCGCGGCTTGGCCTCATCGCGGCAAGCGGCGCAGACCCGTTCGCTGTCTGCACGGCCCCTGCCATTGCAGCGACCATCGAGCCGGAGAAGGCGTTGGCTGGCGCTTTCGAGGATGCCTACAAGCGCTACAGCGCGCTTTATCCTGCGATCCGCGGGACGATATAGGCGCACAGCCCTCCCCATGGGGAGGGCAACGATGCTCCGCCTTATTGCACTGGTTATTGCGCCGGCACCTTGTCGAGAAAGCCGGTGACGCTTTTCAGCCGGCCGTTCTCGATCACGCCGATATCGGTGCCTTCGATCACCGGTTCCACGTCTTCGGGGCCGAGATTCCACGAGAAGCGGATAAACTCGCCGAAACCGTCGGGCGTGCCGCGCAGCGAAAAACGGAAGCCCGGGAAGCGCTGCTGTACGCCCTCGATCAACTGGGTGATGCCGCCGTGGCCGTCGCCCTGCATGATCGGGTCGCGGTAACTGACGTCCTGGGTGAAGGCGGCGTCCAGCAGGCCGGTACGGCGTGTGGCGTCGGCCTCGTTCCAGGCAGCGACGTAGTTCCGGGCGATGGTGGTGAGGTCAGTCATTGTTTGGTTCCTTTGTTCCGGGTTTTGACGCTGACCTTTTCGCTCGACTGCAAAACGGAACCAATTACGCGCCAGGTAATCGGCATGATGTTGTTCGTCGGACCGCACTGTGACGGTCCAGCGGGCGCAAAAGAAGGCGCTTGCGAAAAGTGTTGCTCCGGGCGAGACCGCCGCAAGGGCATCCGGCCTGGAGGAGCATATCGAAATGACAACAGGTGACGCATCGCAGATAGGTGGGACCAAAGCTCCTGATGTTATGGTTCGGCGCGCAATCGAGGCAGATTTTCCGGATTTGAAGCGCATCTTGAGCGAGACCTTCGCAAGCACGTGGCAACCTGAAATCACGGCTGAGGCCGCACGACGCTATCTTGAGACGGATGTCGGCGGTCGCTTCGTAGAGGAGCAGGGCCTCAATTTCCTTGTTGCTACAGTCGAAGGGGGCGTCGCCGGACTCGTCAGTTGGCAGGATGATTTCATCGACGCCCTGCATGTCGGCACGCGCCATCAGCGTCTCGGCATCGGTCGCGCGTTGATGATGGAAGCTGAAAAAGCCATTCAGGGTGCCGGCCATGCACAGGTGCGGCTGGAGACGGACAGCTTCAACCAGCAAAGCCAGGGCTTCTACAAGGCCCTCGGCTATGAGGAGAGAGGCCGCTACCCGGATCTCGAGTGGGAGAGCGATTTGACGACGGTGCTGTTTGAAAAGAAATTCTAGGAATCCGTTAGTCGGGTAACTGCGCGTGAAATGAAATCACCACATGTGCACGTTTTCGTGACGAAATTTTCTCAATATGCCACTTAATCGCCCCAACCTTGCCTTCAAGAAGCCGTCACAGGTTTCCTATATACAGGCCTCGCCAGCACGAATCGAAAGGAGGCGAAACATGCAGACCGAATATGAAATCGACGCCCTTCTGTCGCGTGAACATGCAGGCTCGGTCATCGACCGGTTGATGTCGATGCCGCGCCCTACCAGCGATGCCAAGGTGTCGAATGAATGGGACCGCGCGGTGGCCGGCCGCTTCGAAGCACATCTTGCCAAGCAGATGCGCGACCTGATCGACGGGACAGATAACCGCGCCGCCTGATCCAGGCGGCCCTAGCTGCCCCTTACCTTCGTCGGCGCTTCGCCGAACGCTTTCGAAAATGCTCTTGAAAATGCCGCCGCGGATGAAAATCCCGTCCGTTCGGCAATGTCGGCCATGGCGATGCGTGTATCCACCACTAGTCGCCTGGCCGCACCGAGCCTCAGTCGCAGATAGTAGGCGCCTGGCGTCTCGTCGATCGAAGAGCGAAAGATGCTCTCCAGCGTGCGGGCGGTAACGCCCGCACGCCTGGCGATCGCGGCGATCGTCAGCGGTTGGTCGACATGCACTTCCATCAGTCGGATTGCTTGGGCAAGGCGTGGATCGTAACCATCGAGCCGGCCGAGCGAGACCAGTGGCTGCGCGTCGGTTGCCGCGCGGGCCTGATCGTAAATGAAGACACTGGCGACATCGAGCGCCACTGCCATGCCGAGCCGGGAGCGCACCAGATGCAGCATCAGGTCGAAGGTCGGCGAGGCACCGCCTGACGTGAAGACAGGGCCGTCGATGACGTAGCGATCCGGCCGCACATCGGCACCCGGGAAAGCCGCGGTGAAATCTTCCATGTCCTCCCAATGGGTGGTGGCGCTGCGTCCTTCCAGCAGGCCGGCCCGGCCAACCAGCCAGGTTCCGGCCTCGATACCACCCACGGCACGTGCTGTGCGTGCCGCCCGCCTCAACCCGGCCAACAGCGCCGATGTGGCATAATTCTGTGTGCCGAAGCCGGCGATCACCACCAGCATATCCGTTGCTTCAGCCGGGTCGAAACGCCCTGAAACGGCGACGGGAAGGCCACAAGTGGTCACCGGTGCGTCGCCCGTCATGGAGACGAGCCGGTAGTCGAACAGCGTCTCGCCGGTGATGCGATTGGCCGCCCGCAACGGGTCGAGCGCGGAAGCCACGCACATGATCGACGAACCGGAGAAAACGAGAAACGTCACCCTGAGCGGCGCGCGCTCGGCAAGAAAGATTGAAGATCTTTCGGTTTTTATCATGTTTGTTTCGTAAAACGCAAAACAGACTTCGGCAAGCGGCGCAATGATCCGTCAAAAGCATTTCGGGAGGAAAAGCGATGCCGCTTGCGATGAACCGCGAGGTCTTCATTACCTGTGCCGTGACCGGGTCCGGCGGCACGCAGGACCGCAGTCCACATGTGCCGCGTTCTCCAAAGCAGATCGCCGATTCTGCCATCGAGGCGGCCAAGGCGGGCGCTGCGATCGTGCATTGCCATGTACGCGATCCCGAAACCGGCAAACCGCGCCGCGACATCCACCTCTACCGCGAAGTCACCGAACGTATCCGTGACGCCAATGTCGACGTCGTGCTGAACCTGACCGCTGGCATGGGCGGTGACATGGTGTTCGGCGATGTCGAAAACCCGCTGCCCTTGAAGCAGCAGGGCACCGATATGGGTGGCGCTACCAACCGTGTCGAGCACGTGCGCCAGTGCCAGCCCGAGATTTGCACGCTGGATTGCGGCACGATGAATTTCAACGAAGCCGACTACGTCATGACCAACACGCCCGGCATGCTGCGCGCCATGGGCAGCATGATGACGGCGATGGGCGTGAAGCCGGAAATCGAGGCTTTCGACACCGGCCATCTCTGGTTCGCCAAGCAATTGGTGGAAGAGAAAGTGCTGGCGCCCGATGCGCTGGTGCAGCTGTGCATGGGCGTGCCGTGGGGCGCCCCGGATGACCTCAATACGTTCATGGCCATGGTCAACAACGTCCCGAAGGAATGGACGTTCTCGGCCTTTGCACTCGGCCGCAACCAGATGGCCTATGCTGCTGCGGCGGTGCTGGCCGGGGGCAATGTGCGTGTCGGGCTGGAAGACAATCTGTGGCTGGACAAGGGCGTGCTTGGCACCAACGCGCAACTGGTCGAGCGTGCGGTCGGCATCGTCGAGAACCTCGGCGCCCGCGTGATCGGGCCGGAAGAGGTCCGCAAGAAGCTCAACCTCACCAAGCGCGCGCCGCTGACGGCATAAGCCTCGTCAAACTGGAAGCCTTTTCGGGGAACGACACAATGACAATCGAAAAAGCAGCTGCCATCGGCGGTGGAGTCATCGGCGCCGGCTGGGTCGCGCGCCTTCTGCTCAACGGCATCGACGTCTCGATCTACGATCCCGATCCCGAAGCGTCGCGCAAGGTGAGCGAAGTGATGAAGGGTGCGCGGCGTGCCTACAAACAGATGCTGCCGGGCGGCCTGCCCAAGGAAGGCAAGCTTACTTTCGCCAGGACAATAGCCGAGGCGGTTGCGGATGCCGATTTCATCCAGGAAAGTGTGCCGGAACGGCTCGACCTGAAGCACAAGGTTCTGGCCGAGATCGACCTGCATGCGCCAGCCAACTCGATCATCGGTTCGTCCACATCCGGCATCAAGCCGTCCGACATGCAGGTGGCGATGAAGAAGCACCCGGAGCGGCTGGTCGTCGGCCATCCGTTCAATCCGGTCTACCTGCTGCCCCTGGTCGAGATCGTCGGCGGCGCACAGACCTTCCCTGAAGCGATCGAGGTCGCCAAGGAGATCTATGCGTCCATCGGCATGAAGCCGGTGGTCATCCGCAAGGAGATCGAGGCTTTCGTCGGTGATCGCCTGCTGGAGGCGGCCTGGCGCGAGGCGCTCTGGCTGATCAAGGACGGTATCTGCACCGTCGAGGAACTCGACGACATCATGCGTTATGGTTTCGGCCTGCGCTGGGCGCAGATGGGCATGTTCCAGGTTTATCGCATCGCCGGCGGCGAGGCGGGCATGCGCCACTTCATGGCCCAGTTCGGGCCATGTCTGCAGTGGCCGTGGACCAAGCTGACCAATGTACCGGAGTTCAACGACGAGCTGGTCGACCTGATCGCCGGCCAATCCGACGACCAGTCGTCGAAATGGTCGATCCGTGAACTCGAAAAGATCCGCGACGACAATCTCGTCGCGATCATGGACGCACTGTCGAAGCAGAACAAAGGCAAGGGTTGGGGCGCCGGCGCGCTGCACAAGAGCTATACCAAGCAACTCGCTGATCTGGCCTCAGTGAAGACGAAGGTCTCCAGCGCCGCCGCGAAAGCCAAGGCCACCAAGCCGGTGAAAAAAGCGGCCAAGAAGGCCGCCGGAAAGAAGGGCTGAGCCATGCATTTCGGCCTGACCGAAGAACAGCAGCTCATCGTCGATACCACGCGCGCTTTCGTCGAGAACGAGCTCTATCCGCATGAACTGGAGGTCGAGCGCAGTGGGCACCTGCGCATGGACCTGATCAAGGAACTGCAGGCCAAGGCGATCGCCGCCGGCCTCTATGCCGCCAACATGCCAGCCGAAGTCGGCGGCGCCGGCCTGGATACGCTGACCTGGCTGCTCTACGAGAAGGAACTTGGCCGCGCCAACTACGCGCTGCACTGGACCTGCGTGGCGCGGCCGTCCAACATCCTGCTCGCGGGCACCGACGCGCAGCGCGAGAAATATCTCTTCCCCTGTATTCGCGGCGAGAAATGGGACTGCCTGGCGATGACTGAGCCCGGCGCCGGTTCCGACCTGCGTGGCATGAAGGCAAGCGCGGTCGAGAAGGGCGGTGACTGGGTGCTGAACGGCACCAAGCATTTCATCTCCCATGCCGACATTGCCGATTTCGCCATCTGCTTCATGGCTTCCGGCGAAGAGGACAGCCCGCGCGGCAAACGCAAGAAGATCACCGCTTTCTTCGTCGACAAGGGCACGCCAGGTTTCACCGTCCGCGACGGCTACCGCAACGTCTCCCATCGCGGCTACACCAACTCGGTGCTGGAGTTCGACGATTGCCGCATCCCGCAGGAACAGGTGCTGGGCGAGGTCCATAAGGGTTTCGAGGTCGCCAACAGCTGGCTGGGCGCCACCCGCCTGCAGGTCGGTGCCACCTGCCTTGGCCGCGCCGAGCGCGCGCTGCAGCACGCCATCGACTATGCCGCGCAGCGTGAGCAATTCGGCCAGCAGATCGGCAAGTTCCAGGGCGTCTCCTTCAAGCTCGCAGACATGGCGACCGAGCTGAAAGCCGCCAACCTGATGGTGATGGAGGCCGGCTGGAAATATGACCAGGGCAGTGTGACTGACCAGGACATGGCGATGGCCAAGCTCAAGGCCACCGAGGTACTGGCCTATATCGCCGACGAAGCGATCCAGATACATGGCGGCATGGGCTTGATGGACGACCTGCCGCTTGAACGCATCTGGCGCGACGCGCGCGTCGAACGCATCTGGGAAGGCACATCCGAAATCCAGCGCCACATCATTTCGCGCGCCCTGCTGCGGGCAGTCGGAGGATAGCCTCGCATCATGGCCCCGCATCATGGCTAAGACCGGCATCAGGGAAACCGACCTCTATCTGCCCGTGAAGCACCTGCTCGAAGCGCAGGGGTACACGGTGAAGGGAGAGGTTGGTGCTGCCGACATCGTGGCTGTCCGCGAGAGCGATGATCCCGTCATCGTCGAACTGAAGGCAGGCTTCTCGCTGTCCCTGTTCCATCAGGCGATCCAGCGCCAGGCCATCAGCGACGCGGTCTATGTCGCGGTGCCGCGCGGCGCCGGGCGAGCTTCTCTGAAGGCGCTGGTCGACAACCGAAAACTCTGCCGGCGGCTTGGACTCGGCCTGATCACGGTCCGGCTGGCCGATGGCTTTACCGAGATCCATTGCGATCCCGCGCCCTACAAGCCGCGCCAGTCGAAACCGCGCAAGACACGGCTGCTGCGCGAATTCGAAAGACTGGTCGGCGATCCCAACCTTGGCGGCGCCACCCGCCGCAACCTTGTGACCGGTTACCGACAGGAAGCGCTGCGCTGCCTCAACCTGCTTGTCGAGCAAGGTCCGACAAAGGCCGCCGAGGTCGCTAAACAAACCAGTATAACGCATGCCCGCCGCCTGATGGCTGACAACCACTATGGATGGTTCGAGCGAGTCGGCACCGGCATCTATGCGCTGAGCCCGAAGGGTGTGAAGGCGACCGAGGACTATCTGAGCGAACTCGAAAAGCTCCGCGCAGCTCGTGCGGACACTGCAGCTGTGACCATCGAACCATGACAATGCCCCGCGACCTTTCACGCCTGCTGCGCCCGAAATCCATCGCCGTCGTCGGTGGCGGTTTCTTTGCCCCCAATGTCGTCAAGCAATCGCTCAAAATGGGTTTTGCTGGCGACATCTGGCCGGTTCACCCGAGCAAGGACGAGGTGGCGGGAATCAAAGCCTATCGCTCTCTCGCCGAACTGCCGCATGCACCGGATGCCACCTTCATCGGTGTGAACAGGCACCTCACCATTGATGTGGTGCGCGAATTGAGCGAGAGCGGCGCCGGTGGCGCCATCTGCTTCGCGGCCGGCTTTCGCGAGACCGCGCATTACGAGGCTGAAGGCCAGGACCTGCAGCTGGCGCTGATCGAGGCGGCCGGCGGCATGCCGATCATCGGTCCGAACTGCTACGGCCTGATCAACTATGCCGACGGTGCTCTGTTGTGGCCGGACCAGCATGGCGGTCGCCGACTCGAGGATGGCGAGAAGGGTGCAGCCATCATCACCCAGTCCTCCAACATCGCCTGCAACTTGACTATGCAGACGCGCGGCCTGCCGGTGGCGTTCTTGATGACGGCAGGCAACCAGGCGCAGACCGGCCTTTCCGAAATGGCGCTCGGCCTCATCGAGGACGAGCGCGTCTCTTGCCTGGGCCTTCATATCGAAGGCTTCGACAAGGTCGACGGCTTCGAGCGGCTGGCGGCGCGGGCACGGCAGCTGAAGAAACCGATCGTCGCGATGAAGGTCGGTCGTTCCGAACAGGCGCGCGCCGCCACCATCTCGCATACCGCTTCGCTCGCCGGCTCCGATGCTGCGTCCGACGCTTTCCTGAAGCGGCTCGGCATTCCGCGTGTCGACACGATCCCGTCATTCCTGGAAACGCTGAAACTGCTGCACGTGGTCGGGCCGCTTTCGAAACCAACCCTGTCGTCGATGAGCTGTTCCGGCGGCGAGGCATCGGTCATGGCCGATACCGCCGAGGGCCGGCGTGTTTACTTCCCCGCATTGACGGAAGCGCACAGGGCTCGCGTCCAGGAGACCCTCGGGCCGCTGGTCGCCGTCGCCAATCCGCTCGACTACAACACCTACATCTGGGGCAAGCAGGACGCGCTGACCGCAACCTTCTCGGCGATGGCATCCGGCGGTTTTGGCCTGAACATGCTGGTGCTGGACTTCCCGCGCACGGACCGCTGTTCCGATGCCGACTGGTGGCCGACGGTGAATGCGTTCGAAGCGGCGCTGAAGGCCAATGGCGCCCATGGTGCCATTGTCGCCTCGATGGGCGAGAACCTGTCGGAAGATCATTCGGTTGAGCTGCTCAGGCGCGGCATCGTCCCGATCCACGGTATCGCCGAAGCATTCGATGCAGCCGAAGCGGCGGTGTTTGTCGCTCAAGCATGGAAGCATCCATCTTCAACTGCCATCGGGACTACTAGTGCCGGGCCCGGCGAGGGCGTTGCCACGGAGCGGCAACCGGACGAGGCCATCGCCAAGGCAATGCTGGCTGTTGCCGGCCTGCCGGTACCGCAAGGCCGCCGGGTCGCAGACGTTGGCGGGGCCGTCGCGGCGGCTGAAGCGCTGGGCTTTCCGGTTGCGCTCAAGGCGCTCGGTGTTGCGCACAAGAGCGAACTTGGTGCCGTGCGGCTCAACCTGAAGAGTGCAGAGGAGGTTCGTGATGCGGCCACCGCGCTACTGCCGCTGGGCAGTGGCCTTTATGTCGAGGCGATGGTCGTTGGTGGCGTTGCGGAACTTATCGTCGGTTTGACCCGCGACCCGGTCTTCGGTCCGGTGATGACGGTCGGCACCGGTGGGGTGTTGGTGGAGTTGTTGAAGGACAGCGCCACGCTGCTGCTGCCGACCACGCGCGATGACATCGAGACAGCGTTGCGCAGCCTGCGCATGTTCCCGCTGCTGGATGGATATCGTGGCCGGCCGAAGGCTGACCTGGATGCAGCGATCGCGGCCATCGAGGGCATCGCCCGTTTTGCCATCGCCTATGCCGGCGGCATTGAAGAACTCGACATCAATCCGCTGATCGTCTGCGCCGACGGCAAGGGGGCATGGATTGCCGATGCCTTGCTTGTCGTGACGGGTCAGCAGTCTGCCGAAAAGACAACCGGGGTTCCGGTCGAAGGAGAAGAAGAATGTCTGACGTCGTAAAGACCCGCCGCGAAGGCGTTATCCTCGAAGTCACGCTCGATCGGCCGAAGGCCAATGCCATCGACCTGAAGACATCGCGCCTGCTGGGCGAAACCTTCAAGGCATTTCGCGACGATCCGCAGTTGCGCCTCGCCATCGTCAAGACGGCCGGCGACAAGTTCTTTTCCGCCGGCTGGGATCTGAAGGCGGCTGCCGCGGGTGACGCGGTGGACGGCGACTATGGTGTCGGCGGCTTTGCCGGCCTGCAGGAACTGCGTGATTTGAACAAGCCGGTCATCGCCTGCGTCAACGGCATGGCGGTCGGCGGCGGCTTCGAATTGGCGCTCTCCTGTGACCTCATCTACGCCTCGGATCATACCAGTTTTGCGCTGCCCGAAATCCGCGCCGGCACGCTGGCGGACGCCGCCACCATCAAGCTGCCGAAGCGCATTCCTTATCACGTGGCCATGGATCTGTTGCTCACCGGCCGCTGGATGGACGTGCAGGAGGCGCATCGTTGGGGGCTCGTCAACGAGGTGCTGCCGGCCGACAAGCTCGAGGATCGCGTTTGGGAAATAGCCCGCCTGCTCGCCGGTGGCCCGCCATTGGTCTTTGCCGCCATCAAGGAAGTGGCGCGCGCCGCCGAGACTATGGGCTTCCAGGAGACGATGAACCGCATCACCAAGCGGCAGTTCCGCACGGTCGACGAACTCTATGCTTCGGAAGACAATCTGGAAGGCTTCAAGGCCTTCGCGGAAAAGCGAGATCCGGTGTGGAAGGGCAAGTGAGCAACCCACGGTCATGACCGACTACACAAAGCTGATCGATGCCGAGACCTGGGCCTTCATCGAGAAGACCAATTCTTATTATCCACCCGACACGATCGACTACACGATCGAGCAGCAACGCGGCATCTACAACCGCATGTGCCGGGAGTTTTTCGCCGGTTATCCTGAAGGTGTCGCGGCGAAGACGACCGCCATCGAAACGCCCGGTCATGCCATTCCCATCCGCATCTATCGCCAGGCGGGCGAAGCGCTGAAAGCGCTGGTACTGTATTTTCACGGTGGCGGCTTCATCCTCGGCGGGCTGGACAGCCATGACGACGTCTGCGCTGAGCTGTGTGGCCGGACTGGCTATGAGGTCGTCTCGGTCGACTACCGGCTGGCACCGGAGCATCGTCATCCCGCCGCCTTCGACGACGCGATGGCGGCGTTCCACTGGGCAGCCTCGCGCTACCAGCTGCCGCTCCTGCTGGTTGGCGACAGTGCCGGCGGGAACCTGGCTGCTGCGGTTGCGCATGCAACGCGCGCGCATCCGCGCCGGGCTGTCGGTCAGCTGCTGATCTATCCTGGCCTTGGCGGCGATCAATCCAAGGGGTCCTACGTCACGCATGCCGAAGCGCCGATGCTGACGATGCGCGACCTGATCTTCTACAAGAATGTCCGCACTGGTGGGGAAGGGCGTATGGTCGACCCAACCATCGCACCGATGCTCGACCGCGACTTCGCGAACCTCCCTCCCACCGTCGTCATCACCGCCGAATGCGAC
Source organism: Mesorhizobium loti (assembly GCF_002858745.1). Classification (GTDB taxonomy): domain Bacteria; phylum Pseudomonadota; class Alphaproteobacteria; order Rhizobiales; family Rhizobiaceae; genus Mesorhizobium; species Mesorhizobium loti_F. The sequence goes on from NZ_PJRO01000009.1 coordinate 240,547, forward strand.
CCGTTGTCCTCTGATGGTGAAGCCTATCGCGACCGCATCCTGGCCGCCGGCGGCAAAGCCTTCTGGCGGGAAGAGGCAGGTTTGGTGCACGGCTATCTGCGCGCTCGCCACACTGTGAAGCGTGCCCGGGAAAGTTTCTCGCGCATCGCCGAGACCGTGCAACGCCTAGGCAGAGGCGAATGGCCGTATTGAACAGGAGCCGTCCGTAACGGCCTGTATCATAATGTTAGCACTTTAGCGGGTCGTCAGATGTGGGGGTGGATGATAGCTTGAAGACGGGTGGCTTATAACGACGACAGGAGATCGTCATGGCCACCGTACTCAACGCCAAGGGCGTCCCACTTTATTACAGTGGCTCCTCGGTCAATCACTTCTCGGCAACCAATTCCGGCCCCGATCTGTACGGCAGTATCAGGAACGATTCGCTATGGGGCGACAGCAAGGTGAATGTCACCATGCATGGCGGGATGGGTGACGATATCTACCATCTCTATTCGGCCATCAATCGCGCCGCTGAGGAACCGAGCGGGGGCGTCGACACCGTCGAAACCTGGATGAGCTACACGCTGCCTGAAAACATCGAGAACCTGACCGTTACCGGCAGCGGGCGCTACGCCATCGGTAATGATCTGAACAACATCATCAGCGGCGGTTCCGGCAAGCAGACAATCGATGGCGGCCTGGGCGACGATGTGTTGAAGGGCGGCGGCGGTGCCGACGTCTTCCTGTTCGAGAAAGGCAATGGCAGCGATCTGATCCTGGATTTCGGCAGCGACGACAATGTCCGCCTGACCGGCTACGGCTTCAGCTCTTTCGCCGAGGTGAAGGCCAACATGGTCCAGTTGGGCAGCGACGTGCGATTGAACCTCGGATCCGACGAATTCCTGGTCTTTGCCAACGCCAGCGTCGACCAGTTGAAGGCAGATCAATTCGAACTCAGCCTGGATCGGTCGCATCTCAACCTGTCCTTCTCGGACGATTTCGACACGCTGAACCTGCGCAATGGCACTAGTGGCACCTGGGACACCAACTTCTGGTGGGGCGCGGAAAACGGCAGCACGCTGACCACGAACGGCGAGAAGCAGTGGTACATCGACCACGACTACGCGCCGACGAGTTCAGTCAATCCGTTCGATGTCGAGAATGGCGTACTCACCATCACCGCCGCTCGGGCGGCGGACGCGATCCAGCCCTACATCAACGATTACGATTACACGTCGGGGCTGCTCAATACCTACAGTTCGTTTGCCCAGACCTACGGCTATTTTGAAATTCGCGCCGACATGCCCGAAAACCACGGTGTCTGGCCGGCCTTCTGGCTGCTGCCGGCGGACGGTTCCTGGCCGCCGGAACTCGATGTGGTCGAAATGCGCGGGCAGGACCCGAACACTGTCAATGTCGCCGCGCACTCGAATGAAACCGGCAGCCGCACGACAGTCGGGTCGGCGGTGGGCGTGCCCGATACCGAAGGCTTCCACAATTACGGCCTGCTTTGGACCGAGGACGAACTGGTCTGGTATTTTGACGACACCGAGATCTTCCGTACCGAAACGCCATCGGACATGCACAAGCCTATGTATATGCTGGTCAATCTGGCTGTGGGAGGTGCCGCTGGGACGCCAGCCGATGGGCTCGCGACACCCGCCGAAATGCAGGTCGACTACATCCGCGCCTATGAGCTGAACAACGCAAACGTCCAGGCGGACGACGGCCGGATAGATCACGTGGTTCACGCCTATGACTGGTGGCACTAGGGCGAACATTGCCCGTTCAGACGGGCAAAGAACGCCCTGACAATTTGCGCATGAAGAACCTCTCCGAAATCATGCGCTGAGCCACCGTCTTCAGCGCCATGCGGCGACCCTTCCTGCCGCATGGCGCTGTGTTCTTGATGGTCAGGCCTTCAGCCAGCAGGCGCCCAGGGCATAACCATCCATCATTTCGCCCTGCGGATTGGCGACCCAGCCGTCGATCTTGCTGGTCGCTGCGGCGTCGATGAACTGGTTGAAGAACGGCACGATCGTGCCGCCTTCGTCGCGCACCAGCATGGCCATGTCGTGGAACAGGCTCTTACGCTTGTCCTGGTCGAGTTCCCCACGCGCCTTCATCAGCAACTGGTCGAAATCGGGCCGCTTGAAACGCGTGTCATTCCAGTCCGCGGTGGAGGCGAGCGCCGTGGCGTACATCTGCGCCTGCGTGGCACGGCCACCCCAGTAGGAGAGCGAGAACGGCTTCTTGTTCCATACTTCCGACCAATAGCCGTCGCCGGGTTCGCGCTTGATTTCGATCTTGATGCCGGCCCTGGCGCAGCTCTGCTGGTAAAGCTGGGCGGCATCGACCGCGCCGGGAAACGCGACATCGGAAGTGCGCAGCAGGATCGAGCCTGAATGGCCTGACTTCTTATAGAATTCGGCGGCCTTTTCGGGATCGAACTTGCGCTGTTCGATCCCTTCGGGAAACAGCGGATAGGCGGTGTTGATCGGAAAGTCGTTGCCGAGCGAGCCGTAGCCGAAAAGGATCTTGGAAAGCAGTTCCTCGCGGTCCATCGCGAGCTTCAGCGCCATACGCAGGTCGGCATTGTCGAAAGGGGCGGTGTCGCAGAACATGTTGAGCGGATAGAAGCCGCGGCCCGAGGTCGCCTCCACCGAAACGCCGGTTACGCGCTTGACGAGGTTCACCACCTTGGGCTCGACCCGGTTGATGAAATGCACCTGGCCACCCTGCAGGGCTGCGAGGCGCGCGGTCGCGTCGTTGATGACCACGATCTCGACCTGGTCGGCATGGCCGAGCTTGTCGCCGCCCCAATAGTTGGCAAAGCGCTCGCCGCCATGGCGCACCCCCGGCTCATTGACCTTGACCTTGTAAGGCCCGGCGCTGATGCCGGCATTCGGGTTGTCCTTGCCGCCATCCGGCTGGATGACAAGGTGATAGTCGGCCATCAGGTAGGGGAAGTCGGCATCGGGCTCGGCCAGCGAGACGATCACGTCCTTGCCTTCGGCCTTCATCGCCTTGATGTTCTTCAGAACACCGAGCGCGCCTGACTTGGATTTCTCGTCGGCATGGCGTTCCAGCGTGGCGAGCACATCCTCAGCCTTGACGGTCTTGCCGTCGTGGAATTCGATGCCGTCGCGCACCTTAATGGTCCAGGTCTTGGCGTCGTCGGACGAACCGATCTCCTCGGCGATCATGTTCTCCAGGCTGCCGTCCGGCTTCAGCCGGTTGATGAACTCGCCCCACTGCTTGCAGAAGTTGAAGGTGACCTGGCTGAGGTTCGTCGCAGGATCCAGGCTGTTGGTCGACTCGCCGCCTTGCAGCCCGGCCTTCAGGATGCCGCCCTTGGCCGGCGTCTGGGCAAAGGCGCGGTCGGCAAGCGTGCCGGCCATGGCGACGGTGACGCCAAGAGCGGCAGCGCGGCCGAGAAAATCGCGGCGGCTGATGCCGCCCCGGCCGGCCAGCGTGGCGAGATGATCGAGTTCGGTTGTCATTTGTCTGTTCCCTTCCCGGTTTCGGGCTTATCCGCCCCCAAGAAGGTCACAGTGGCGGCCGCTCGTTGCGGCCGCATGACAGCTGACACGAAAGCTAGTTTCCGGCGCTCTCCATGCGCCGTCCCTGGATTGCACTCTCCAGCCAGCCCTGTTCCATTTCAGGCACCGAAGAGAGCAGCAGCTCGGTGTATGCGTCGAAAGGGGGCGCCAGAACCTGGCTCTTCGAGCCATACCGCACCACTTCGCCGCGATACATGACCGCGATCGCGTCGGCGATCGACTTCACCGTGGCGATATCATGCGTGATGAAAAGGTAGGCCACCTTTTCTTCCTGCTGCAGCTCGAGCAGCAGTTTCAGGATGCCGTTGGCCACCAGCGGGTCGAGCGCGGACGTGACTTCATCGCAGATGATCAGCTTCGGCTTTGCGGCCAGGGCACGCGCAATGCAGACGCGTTGCTTCTGGCCACCGGAAAGTTCGGCCGGATAGCGGTTGGCGAAGCCCTGGCCCATCTCGATCTTGTCGAGCAGTTCGGCGACACGCTGATCGCGCGCCTTGCCACGCATGCCGAAATAGAACTCGAGCGGGCGACCGATGATGGTGCCCACGGTCTGGCGCGGATTCATGGCGACATCGGCCATCTGGTAGATCATCTGCAACTGGCGCAGATCTTCCTTTGGCCGATCGGCCAGCCGGTTGGAAAGGGTGCGGCCATCGAAGCTGATTGAGCCTGCCTGCGGCGGCAAAAGCCCAGTGATGGCTCGCGCCAGTGTCGACTTGCCGGAGCCGGATTCGCCGACCACCGCCAGTGTCTGGCCGGGATGCAGGTCGACGGAGACGTTCTTCAGCACCTTGACGGCGCCGCCGCCATAGGCAGCTGTCACATTCTTCACCGAGAGCATCGGTGTGGTGCTCGGCTGCTTTTCGGTGTGGTCGATTTCGTGCACCGCCACAAGGGCGCGGGTGTAGTCTTGCTGCGGTAGCTTGATGATCTGGTGCGTGTCGCCGCGCTCGACCAGCCGGCCATGGCGCAGCACCAGGATTTCGTCGGCGACCTGCGCCACCACGGCAAGGTCATGGCTGATGTAAAGCGCCGCGACATGGGTGTCGCGGATGGCATCCTTGATCGCGGCCAGGACGTCGATCTGCGTCGTCACGTCCAGCGCTGTCGTCGGCTCATCGAAGACGATCAGGTCCGGCTCCGAGCACAAGGCCATTGCCGTCATCACGCGCTGCAGCTGACCGCCCGAAACCTGGTGCGGATAGCGATTGCCGATGGTTTCGGGATTGGGCAGGCTGAGCTTCCTGAACAGCGCGACGGCACGCTTCTCGGCCTCGGCACGCGTGGCAACACCGTGCAGCCGCGCCGCTTCCACCACCTGATCCATCAGCTTGTGCGCTGGGTTGAAGGCGGCCGCGGCCGACTGCGCCACATAGCAGACCTCGCGGCCGCGCAGCTTGCGCACGCCTTTTGGACCGAGCGTCAGGATATCGCGTCCGTTGAGCAGAACCTGGCCACCGGTGATCTTCACGCCGCCACGGCCGAAGGCCATCGAGGACAGGCCGATGGTCGACTTGCCGGCGCCGGATTCACCAATGAGGCCCAGCACCTTGCCGCGTTTCAGCGTCAACGAGACATCATGCACCAGCGTCACGGTCTTCGGCGCCTCATCAGGCGGGAACACCCGCGCCTCGATCCTGAGATCGCGGATATCGAGCAGCATTTCCGGCTTCTGCGTTGCCGCCTGCGCCTTAGCCATTGCCGCGTCCTCCCTTCAGGTCCGAGGTGCGGTTCAGCACCCAGTCGGCGACGAGGTTGACCGAAATGGCGAGCAGGGCGATGGCAGCCGCAGGGATGAGCGCTGCCGGAATGCCGAAGACGATGCCGTCCTTGTTCTCCTTGACCATGCCGCCCCAGTCGGCGTCTGGCGGTTGCACGCCGAGGCCAAGGAAGGACAGCGCCGACAGGAAGAGCACCGCATAGATGAAGCGCAGCCCGAGTTCCGAAATCAGCGGCGAGAGCGCGTTGGGCAGGATTTCGCGGAAGATGATCCAGCCCATGCCTTCGCCGCGCAGCTTGGCGGCTTCGACGAAATCCATGACGTTGATGTCGACGGCGACCGCACGCGACAGGCGATAGACACGCGTTGAATCGAGGATGCCCATCACCAGGATCAGCGTCACCACCGTGGTGGGTAGCACTGACAGCACCACCAGCGCGAAGATCAGCGTCGGGATCGCCATCAAAAGATCGACGAAACGCGACAGGATCATGTCGAATTTGCCCCCGATCGTCGCTGCCGTGAAACCGAGGATGGAGCCGAGACAGAATGCCAGCGCCGTGGCCAGCACGGCAATGAAGATGGTGATGCGCGCACCGTAGATCATGCGCGAGAGCAGGTCGCGGCCGAGATTGTCGGTGCCAAGTAGATTGGTTGCCGACATCGGCGCCCAGACATCGCCGACGATTTCGCCATTGCCATAGGGCGCGATCCAGGGCGCGAAGACCGCGCAGATCAGGAACAGCCCGGTGAGGATCAGGCCGATCCAGGCGGTGAGGGGAATGTGTCTCAGACTTGTCATGCCGCCCTCACTTCGGATGCCGGAGGCGCGGATTGGCGAGGATAGCGGCAATATCCGCGATCATGTTCAGCGTGATGTAGACGGCCGCGAAGATCAGGCCGACCGCCTGCACCACCGGCACGTCGCGCTTGGCGACATGGTCGACCAGATATTGTCCCATGCCTGGATAGACGAAGATGACTTCGACCACGACGACACCGACGATCAGATAGGCAAGGTTCAGCATCACCACATTGACCACCGGCGCTATCGCGTTGGGGAAGGCGTGCTTGCGGATGATCTCGAAGGGCGACAGTCCCTTGAGCTCGGCCGTCTCGATATAGGCCGATTGCATGACGTTGAGGATCGCCGCGCGCGTCATGCGCATCATATGCGCCAGCACGACCAGCGTCAGCGCGGTCGCCGGCAGCGCAATTGCCTTCATGCGTTCCAGGAACGGCATGCCGTCATAGACCGTCGAGATGCCGGGGAAGATCTGCCATTGCACGGCAAAGAAATAGACGAGCAGGTAGCCGATGAAGAACTCCGGCAGCGATGTCGACGCCAGCGCGAGTCCCGAGATCAGCTTGTCGACGAAGCCGTTGCGATAGCGCACGGCAAGCAGGCCAAGGACAATTGCCAGCGGCACCGAGACGGCGGCAGCCCAGAAGGCGAGGAACAGGGTGTTCCACAATCGCCCGCCGATGGCGGACGCGATGTCCTGGCCCGACGACAGCGCCGTGCCGAGATTGCCGGTCAGGACGCCGCCCAGCCATCTGAAATAGCGGATATAGGCAGGGTCGTTGAGGCCCAGCGCCTCGCGCAGATTGGCGAGAGACTCTGCCGTTGCCGACTGGCCGAGGATCGACTGGGCAACGTCTCCCGGAAGGATCTGCGTGCCGATGAAGATCAGCACGGAGACGGCGAACAAGAGCAGAAGGCCCAACGCGATGCGTTGGGCGATCAGTTTCAGAATGGACGAACTCACCGGGCGGCCCGGATCAAGCTGCCAGCCAGCAGATCGACAAGGCGTAGCCGCCGCACATCTCCTGCGCCGGGTTGCTCACCCAACCTTCCACGCCCTTGCCGGAGGCGTCGATATACTGGTTGAAGAACGGAACGATCAATCCTCCTTCGTCACGCATCACCGTGGCGATGTCGCTGTACATCTTCTTGCGCTTATCTTGATCGAGTTCGCCGCGCGCCGCCAGCACCATCTTGTCGAATTCCGGCCGCTTGAAGCGCGTGTCGTTCCAGTCCGCACTGGAAATGTAGGCGGTTGAGTACATCTGGTCCTGCGTCGGCCGCCCGCCCCAGTAAGACAGCGAGAATGGCTGCTTGTTCCAGACTTCGGACCAGTAGCCGTCGCCCGGTTCACGCTTGATCTCGATCTTGATGCCGGCCTTGGCGCAGCTCTGCTGGTAGAGCTGTGCGGCATCCACCGCGCCGGGGAAGGCGACATCCGAGGTCCTCAGCAGGATGGAACCGGAATGGCCCGACTTCTTGTAGAACTCGGCCGCCTTCTCAGGATCGAACTTGCGCTGCTCAAGATCGGTCGGGAACAGCGGATAGGCCTCGTTGACCGGGATGTCGTTGCCGACCTTGCCGTAGCCACGGAGGATTTTCTCCAGAAGCTCCTCACGATCCATAGCGAGTTTGAGCGCCATCCGAAGGTCGTTGCTGTCGAAGGGCGCGGTGTCGCAGAACATGTTGAACGGGTAGAAACCCTTGCCTGACACGGCCTGGATGGTGACGCCTGGTACGCGCTTGACGAGATCGACGATCTTCGGCTCGACCCGGTTGATCATGTTAACCTGGCCACCCTGAAGGGCGGCTGTGCGCGCAGTGGCGTCATTGATGACAATGATCTCCACCTGAGCGGCATGGCCGATCTTGTCGCCCAGCCAGTAGTTGGCGAACTTTTCGCCGCCATAACGCACGCCTGGTTCGTTGACGGTGACCTTGTAAGGGCCGGCGCTTATGCCGGCATTCGGATCGTCCTTGCCGCCGTTCGGCTGGATGACAAGGTGGTAGTCCGCCATCAGATAGGGGAAGTCGGCATTCGGGTCCTTGAGCGTGATGACAACCTCGTCGCCATTCACCGCCATCTTGTCGATGCCCTGCAGGATGCCGAGTGCGGCTGATTTCGACTTCGCATCGCTGTGGCGCTCAAGCGTGGCGACGACGTCCTGGGGCGATACGGTCTTGCCGTTGTGGAACTCGATGCCCTTGCGGATCTTCATCGTCCACACCTTGGCGTCGTCCGATGACCCCACGGATTCGGCGATGCGGTTCTCGAGGCTGCCGTCGGGATTCAGTTCGACCAGCATCTCGCCCCAGCACTTGCCGAAGTTGAAATTCACCTGGCTGAGATTCAGCGCCGGGTCGAGCACGTTGGAGGATTCACCCCCCTGCAGGCCAGCCTTCAGCGTGCCGCCCTTGACCGGGCCCGCTGCCTTCGCGGCATCGCTGAGAAGCGTGTTGGCAAAGGCTGCACTGATGCCGAGCGCTGCCGCCCGGCCGAGGAAATCGCGGCGGTTCAGCTGGCCGGTGGCAACGCGGCGGCTGAGGAATTCGAGTTCATTCGACATTGTTGTTCCTCACTCTTTTGGCTCGACCGTTTGGCCGATTTCTTGTTCTTGTCAGGAGAATAATGGACGTAAGGGAAACTTTAGCGCAAGGCCGCATGCGACATCGACTGCCGCATATGGCATGTCGTTTTTGAGCTGCTAGTGCGCGCGCGGTTTTTTGCGTTTCTGGAAAACAGCGGCCGGATTGTCTCAAAAACCCATTTTTCTCCTATGGAAACGAGGATTTTGGGTAGCTGGACGCTGTTTGCCGGTCGGCTGGCAGCCGGGGTTGGGCCAGTCGCCACAAAGCCATTCCGTTTGCGACATGGCTGCGCGGCGTATCGAGCATCGCGCGCAACCCATGGCTGCAAAGGTCAGGCCGTGTTGTCGCAAAGGCTCCCTCTCATGCCTGCAGCCAGCACTTGGTCAACGCATGACCATTCATCAGTTCGCTGTTCACATCGTCCACCCAGCCTCCGACCTTGGCACTGGTTGCGTCGATATAGTCATTGAACATCGGGACGATGACACCGCCTTCATCACGCAGCATGACGCCGGCCTGGCGATAGAGCGTCTTGCGCTTGGCTGAATCGAGTTCCGAGCGCGCCTGCAGGATCAGCTTGTCGAAATCGTCGCGGAAGAAGCGGGTGTCGTTCCACTCCGCGTTCTTGAGATAGGCGACGGAGTAGACCTGGTCCTGCGTCGGGCGGCCTGTCCAGTAGGACATGGAGAAGGGCTGCTTGTTCCAGACCTCGGACCAGTAGCCGTCGCCCGGCTCGCGCTTGACCTCGATCTGGATGCCGGCCTTGGCCGCACTCTGCTGGTAGAGCTGGGCGGCGTCGACCGCACCGGGGAAGGCGACGTCCGAGGTGCGCAGCAGCACCGGTCCGGAGTGGCCGGACTTCTTGAAGTGGAACTTTGCCTTGTCGGGATCGTATTTGCGCTGCTCGATATCGTCGGAGAACAGCGCATAGGCCTTGCTCACCGGCATGTCATTGCCGACGGTGCCGTAGCCGCCAAGGATCTTCTGCACCATTTCCTCGCGGTCGACCGCGTATTTCAGCGCCAGCCTGAGATCGTTGTTGTCGAAAGGCGCGGTGTTGCAGTGGGCAATGAAGACGTAGTGGCCCTTGCCGGCGACGTTGCGGATGGTGACACCCGGCACCCGTTTGACCAGCGACACGATCTTCGGTTCGACGCGGTTGATCATATCCACCTGGCCGCCCTGCAGCGCCGAGGTGCGAGCAGTGGCGTCGTTGATGACGATGATCTCGACCTGGTCGGCATGGCCGCGCCGCGCCTGGTCCCAATGGCCTTCGTGACGGGCGCCGGTGTGACGCACGCCGGGTTCGTTGGTCACCACTTTGTAGGGGCCGGTACCGATGCCAGCGGTCGGATTGTCCTTGCCGCCGTTCGGCTGGATCATCAGGTGGTAGTCGGCCACCACATAGGGCAGGTCGGCATTGGGCTCCTTCAGCTTGATGACGACGTTGCCGCCATCGGCCTTGACGCTGTCGAACTCGGAGATGAAGGCAAGCGCCGCCGATTTCGAATTCTTGTCGCCATGGCGTTCCAGCGTCGCGACGATGTCCTCAGGTGTCATCTCCTTGCCGTTGTGGAAGGTTACGCCCTTGCGGATCTTGAAGGTCCAGGTCTTGGCGTCGTCGGACGCCTCATAGGATTCGGCGAGCTTGGGTTCGATGCCGCCGGTAGGCGTCACCTCCACCATCTGCTCACCCCAGCAGCGGCCGAAGGTGTAGGGAACCTGGCTGGCCCAAAGCGCCGGATCAAGGCTGTCGGTGGCCGCACCTCCCTGCATGCCGGCTTTCAGCACGCCGCCCTTGACCGGGCCTTCGGCCTTGGCGGCATCGCTGAGCAGCGTGTTGGCGAAGGCCGCGCTGATGCCGAGCGCTGCCGCGCGACCGAGAAAATCGCGACGGTTCAGCCTGCCGGCCGCAACGCGACGGCTGAGGTATTCGAGTTCATTCGACATCTTGTCCCTCTCCTTTGGCTCGACCGTTCTGGCCGATTTCTTGTTCTTGTGAGGAGGATAATGGACGTAAGGGAAATTTTAGCACGAGGCAGGATGCGACATCGACTGCCGCATATGGCATGTCGTTTTCGGGCTTCTCGTGCGTGTACGGTTTTTGTGCGTTAAGGTCGGTTTCAAAACGCGGCATGGTGCGTCCTTCGAGGCTCGCCCGCATGCCCTTTTATACTATTTCAACGTGTTGCGGGCTTGCACCTCAGGATGAGGGCCGTAGGGGTACAAGGGTCCTCATCCTGAGGTGCGAGCCCGCACGACAACCGAAAACACCGCACTTTGTCAGGCGGGCGAGCCTCGAAGGACGCACGGCAAGCCTGCGCCGGAGGGCGAGATCCGAAGCTGAAAGCGGTGCTGCGGAGTTTATAAGCGGCCTCGTTAGTTCAGCGGGATGTCGTTGTCGGCCTTGCCGTCCTGGTAGTCGGCGGAAAGCGAGTCGTATTTGTCGGCGATGGTCTTGATGCGGGCTTCCAGCCGGTTGCGTTCCGCTTCGGGCAAGTCGCGCACCAGACGGCGCAACGAGTAGCTTTTCCAGTAGGCGTTCTCGGCATTGTAGCCGCCGGGCTCGAGCGTGAAGACCTCCTTCAGGATCTTCAGGTCGTGCGGGATGGCGAAGCTGTCGCGCGAATCCTCATGGCTGAACAGGTAGTAGAAATTGTCGAAGCCGGTCCAGGTGATCGCCGACAGGCAGAGTGAACACGGTTCGTGCGTGGCCAGGAAAATGGCGTCCTTGGTGTCGACGCGCTCGGCCTTGGGCATCTCGTAGAAACGCTTCAGGCAATGGACCTCTCCGTGCCAGAGCGGGTTCTCAGTCTCGTTGTTGGTTTCGGCTAGAACCAGCGAGTGGTCGCTCTTGCGCAGGATGGCGGCGCCGAACAGCTTGTTGCCATCTCCCACGCCGTCCTCGGTCTTCGGCACGATGTCGTGCTCGATGACGTCGAGCAGGCGGTCGATCAGCGAAATGTCGGTCATGACTGGAACCCTTCGGGCAGATGGATTTCGTATGGGTGCGAGAAGTGGAATTCCTCGACGTTGGAGCCATCGCCGCCGCGGTCGACGACGACGAAGTCCTGCGGCTCGCCGATCGGGGTGAGCACACCGTGCCAGAGATTGCGCGGGTAGTTCACGCCTTGGCCGGGCTCGGTGATGAAAGCGCGGGGCTCGACGGGGCCATCCGGACCGTCATGGCAGACTACGACCACGAAAGGGCGAGGCGAGAGCGGTATGAAAGCCTGGCTGCCGAAGGGGTGGCGTTCCACCATCGATAGCTTCAAGGGGAACTCGTAAGGCGTGCCCTTGAACAGGTTGATCAGCACATGCCCGTTCGGACCGGTGGCTTCCGGGCGGGCGAGCGCGTGATAGCGTTCACACCTGCCGCCATTGATCGGATAGTGGCTGTCGGTCTCGGTATCGATGACCTCGCCGAATTCAGAGAAATTCGCGCGCGTCAGAGGCTTGGCGGTGATGATGCGCATCGTGATCTGACCTCTTTGCAGGCAGCTCAGGCCTCGCCGAAGTGGCAAGGCGACAGCGCGGTCCGGATATTAGCGTCCGAACCCGCCGAGCTTGGCGTGGCGGTTGACGTCCTTGTAAAGCAGGTAGCGGAATTTGCCCGGCCCGCCCGCGTAGCAGGCCTGCGGGCAGAATGCGCGCAGCCACATATAGTCACCTGCCTGCACTTCCACCCAGTCCTGGTTGAGGCGATAGACCGCCTTGCCTTCCAGCACGTAGAGCCCATGTTCCATGACATGGGTCTCGGGGAAGGGGATGATGCCACCCGGTTCGAAAGTCACGATGGTGACGTGCATGTCGTGGCGCAGGTCCAGTGGGTCGACGAAACGGGTTGTCGCCCAGCGGCCGTCGGTATCGGGCATCGCATTGGGTGCGATATCGTTTTCGTTGGTGAAGATCGGCTCGGGCGCATCGACGCCTTCCGCCTTTTCATAGGCCTTCCGGATCCAGTGGAAACGCGCGGTCGCCTGGCCGTTGTTGCGCAGTGTCCAGCCGCTCGATGGCGGCAGGAAAGCGTAACCACCCGGCTTCATGACGTGGTTCTTGCCGCCGAGTGTGACCGTGACCTCGCCTTCGACCACGAAAAGCACGCCTTCGGCTCCGGCGTCTGGCTCGGGTTTGTCGCTGCCGCCGCCCGGCTGCACTTCCATGATGTATTGCGAGAAGGTCTCAGCGAAACCCGACAGCGGGCGGGCGATGATCCACAGCCGCGTCTTGTCCCACCCCGGCAGGTAGGAGGTGACGATGTCGCTGAATTCACGTTTGGGGATGACGGCATAGGCTTCGGTGAACACCGCACGGTCGGTGATCAGGTCAGTCTGCGGCGGCAATCCGCCTTTCGGCGCGTAATAGGTGCGATCGGCCATCTTCATCATATCCATCAGTTCAGACCTATTCGGGCAATATGTCCTTGAGGCGCAGCAGCGCGATGCGTTCGACCTGCTTGCAGGCCGTTTCGAATTCCTCGCCGCGGCTGTTGCCGATGCGGGTCTCGAACGCCGCCAGGATCTCTTCCTTGGTCTTGCCCTTCACCGCGATGATGAAAGGAAAGCCGAAGGTGGTGACATAGGCGGCGTTCAGCTTGGAGAACAGTTCGCGTTCCTTGTCTGTCAGCGCGTCGAGTCCGGCGGAAGACTGTTCCCGGGTCGAATCCTCGGTCAGCCGCTTGGCTTGTGCCAGCTTGCCGGCAAGGTCGGGATGTGCGGTCAGCACGCCGAGACGTTCGGTTTCGGAAGCGGAGCGGAAGGCGCGGCAGAGCGCATTGTGCAGGCCGCCGGCACTGTCATGCGCAGGTCCGAGTTCCAGTTCGAAGGCGCGCTCGGCGATCCAGGGCGAGTGTTCGAAGATGCCGCCGAAGCGCTGTACGAATTCCTGGCCGTCCATGCGCGATGGGCGCAGAGCCGCCGGCTCGTAGGGATGATGCTCGCGCCAGTGGTTGGCGATGTCGATGCGACGCGGCAGCCAGACCTTGTCGTGGCTTTTGACGTAATCGATGAAGCGCTGGAGCGCCGCCGCCCGTCCGGGTCGGCCGATCAGCCGGCAATGCAGGCCTATGCTCATCATGCCGCCGCGTCCAGCCTTGCCTTCGGCGTAAAGCGTATCGAACGCGTCCTTCAGATAGGCGAAGAACTGATCGCCCGAATTGAAGCCCTGCGGGGTGGCGAAACGCATGTCGTTGGCGTCGAGTGTATAGGGGATGACGAGCTGGGGCGGGATCGCCTTGCCGTGACCGTCATGGTCGAGCCAGTAGGGCAGGTCATCGTCATAGGTGTCAGAAATCCAGGCAAAACCGCCTTCGGCTGCGGCCAACTTCACCGAATTCACCGAGGTGCGTCCGAGATAGAGCCCGGCCGGGCGTTCGCCGACCACTTCCTTGTGCAGGCGGATTGCTTCGTCGAGGTCTCGTTTTTCATCCGCCTCGGCGTGATCGCGATAGTCGATCCACTTCAACCCGTGCGAGGCGATCTCCCAGCCGGCAGAGGCCATCGCCGCAACGTGATCGGGCGAGCGCGCGAGCGCCGAGGCCACGCCATAGACCGTCACCGGCACGCTCGCTTCGGTGAACATTCGATACAGACGCCAGAAGCCGGAGCGTGCGCCGTATTCATAGATCGATTCCATGTTCCAGTGGCGCTTGCCCGGCCATGGGGCCGCACCCACCACTTCCGACAGGAAGGCTTCCGATGCCGCATCGCCATGCAGGATGCAGTTCTCGCCGCCTTCTTCGTAGTTGACGACGAACTGCACGGCGACATGGGCGCCACCCGGCCATTTCGGGTCTGGCGGATTGGCTCCGTAACCACGCATGTCCCGTACGTAACGCATCATTCCTCCCTGCCGGTTGCTCCGGAAGTGGCCCCAAGATATCCAAAGCTTCGCGTGGCCATTACCACGAAATTTTTGAAAGTGCTTTTTGGTGCCGTCCGCTCGACCAGGGCTTATGGATCGCCTTTAATTGGCGCACAATTCATCACTATGTTCGATTGTACCGAAATGGGAGGCGGCAGTTGGCGGAAACCTCGCACAATGATGGCGGGCGTCTGACGACGCATGTGCTTGATACGGCGACCGGCAAGCCGGCGGCCGGCTTGCTCGTCGATCTGTTCCGTATTGACGACGGCAAACGCACGCATTTGAAATCCGTCAGCACCAACAGCGACGGCCGCTGCGATGCGCCGCTTCTGGCCGGCGACGAGTTCAAGCTTGGCGAATACGAGCTGATCTTCTCGGCTGGCGATTATCTGCGTCGTTCGGGTACCAAGCTGCCTGAGCCGGCATTCCTCGACATCGTGCCGATCCGTTTCGGCATGGCCGAGGCCAAGCACTATCATGTGCCGCTGTTGATCTCGCCCTACAGCTATTCGACCTACCGGGGAAGCTGATCACAATGGCCAAACTCAAGACCCGCTCCGAACTGCGCTTCATCCTCAACGGCCGCGATGTTGCCTTGAATGATGTCGCGCCTGACCAGACCCTGCTTGACTGGCTGCGCCTTTCCCGCTCGCTGAAGGGATCGAAGGAAGGCTGCGCCGAGGGTGACTGCGGCGCCTGCACGGTTCTGGTCGGCAAGCTGGTCGCCGGCAAGCTGGTCTATGAGAGCGTCAACGCTTGCATCCGTTTCATGGGCTCGCTCGACGCCACCCATGTCGTGACGATCGAGCATCTCGCCGGCGTCGGCGACACACTGCATCCCGTGCAGCAGGCGATGGTCGATTTCCACGGCTCGCAATGCGGCTTCTGCACGCCGGGCTTCGTCATGTCGCTCTACGCACTCTGGATGAAGTCGCCCGAACCGGTCGACGCCGAGATCGAAAAGGCGCTGCAGGGCAATCTCTGCCGCTGCACTGGCTACGAGGCGATCATGCGCGCCGCGCGCGCCATTTCCGGCTATGGCAAGGCCACAAAGGATCCGCTGCATGCCGAGCGCAAGGCTGTGATCGCGCGTCTGTCCGAATTGCAGGACGGCACCCGCGTCGAGGTCGGCGCTGGCAAGGATCGTTTCATTGTGCCTGCCGATGTCGATGACTTCGCCGAGGTTCTGGAAACCGAACCACAGGCCACCATCGTCGCGGGGTCGACCGACGTCGGCCTCTGGGTGACCAAGCATATGCGCGATATCTCGCCGGTGGTCTTCATCGCCGGGCTCGAGGGCTTGCGCACGATCTCCGAGGACAAGGGTGTCATCATGATTGGCGCCGGCGTCACCTACACCGAAGCGTTCTCCTTGCTCGCCAGGCGCATTCCGGCGCTCGGGCCGCTCATCGACCGCATCGGCGGCCAGCAGGTCCGCAACATGGGCACGATTGGCGGCAACATCGCCAATGGCTCGCCGATCGGTGATACGCCGCCGCCATTGATTGCGCTCGACGCCAAGCTCACTTTGCGCAAGGGCAAGAAGCGCCGGACCATTTCGCTTGAGAAATTCTTCATCGCCTATGGCAAGCAGGATCGCCAGCCAGGCGAGTTCGTCGAGGCCGTGCATGTGCCGATACCGGCGAAGGACGAAAAATTCGCGGTCTACAAGATCACCAAGCGTCGTGACGAAGACATCACTGCAACGCTCGGCGCCTTCAGCCTGAAGCTCGCCAAGGACGGTACCGTGGCATCGATCCGCATCGCGTATGGCGGCATGGCGGCGACGCCGAAGCGCGCAACTGCCGTGGAAGAGGCGCTGATCGGCAAGCCGTGGACCGAGGCGACGGTGGAAGCAGCGATGGCGAAATATGCCGAGGATTTCGCGCCGCTTACCGATATGCGCGCGACCGCCGAGTATCGGGCGCTGGCTGCAAAAAACCTTCTGTTGCGCTTCTATACTGAAACCACCGGCACCAGGGCGCCATTCCAGGTGTCGCGTTACGAGGCGGCGTGAGATGACCAAGCACACTCCAAACCTCAAGGCGCAGAAGATCGTCGGCGGCGTCCACACCGACCAGCGCCATGATTCCGCGCACAAGCATGTCGCCGGCACAGCGGTCTATATTGACGACCTGCCGGAACCGGCGGGCACGCTGCATGTCGGCCTAGGTCTCTCGACAGTCACGCACGGTAAGCTGAAGAAGGTCGACCTGTCGGCAGTGCGTGCTGCACCGGGTGTGGTCGATGTGTTGACCTACAAGGATGTGCCCGGCGAAAACGACGTGTCGCCCAGCGGCATGCATGACGACCCGGTCTTCGCCGAAGGCAAGGTGCAGTTCCATGGCCAGCCGATCTTCGCGGTCATCGCCGAGACGCGCGAGGCGGCACGCAGCGCCGCGCGCCTAGCCAAGATCGAATATGAAGAACTGCCGGCGATCCTCAACATCTGGAACCTTGATCCCAACAAGGACAGGCAGGTGGTGACGCCGCTGACGCTGAAGCGCGGCGATCCGGACGCGGCCATCGCCGCCGCACCCCGCCGCATCAAGAACCGCATGCGGCTGGGCGGGCAGGACCATTTCTACCTGGAGGGCCAGGTTTCACTGGCAATTCCGGGTGAGGACGACGAGGTTGCCGTCCATTGCTCGACGCAGGGGCCAAGCGAAACACAGCACCTTGTCGCCCATGTGCTCGGCGTTCCGAGCCACGCCGTCACCGTGGAAGTGCGCCGCATGGGTGGTGGTTTCGGCGGCAAGGAAACGCAGGCCAACCAGTGCGCCGCTATCGCAGCCATTGCCGCTAAGAAACACAAGCGTGCAGTGAAGGTGCGCCTCGACCGCGACGAAGACATGACCGCCACCGGCAAGCGGCACGACTTCGTCATCGATTACGACGTTGGCTTCGACGACGAGGGCAACATTCTCGGCGTCGACTTCATGTTCGCGCTCAATGCCGGCTTCTCGGCCGACCTGTCCGGTCCGGTGGGCGACCGCGCGCTGTTCCACTGCGACAACGCCTATTTCTATCCGAACGTGCATGCCAAGTCGGCACCGCTCTACACCAACACCGTGTCCAACACCGCCTTCCGCGGCTTCGGCGGCCCACAGGGCATGGTCGGCGCCGAGCGTGTCATCGAAGAGGTGGCGTTTGCCGTCGGCAAGGATCCGCTCGAGATCCGCAAGCTCAATTTCTACGACGCCATGGGCGCGGCCGGCGAACGCAACGTCACGCCCTATCACCAGAAGGTCGAGGACAACATCATCCACCGCATCGTGGCGGAACTGGAGGCAAGCGCAGATTATGCCGGCCGCCGTCGCGAGATCGCGGCGTTCAACGCCAACAGCCGCTTCATCAAGCGTGGCATTGCGCTCACCCCGGTCAAATTCGGCATTTCCTTCACCAAGACCGAATCCAACCAGGCCGGCGCGCTGGTGCATATCTACAATGACGGTTCGGTGCACATGAACCACGGCG
Organism: Mesorhizobium loti; assembly: GCF_002858745.1. Lineage (GTDB taxonomy): Bacteria > Pseudomonadota > Alphaproteobacteria > Rhizobiales > Rhizobiaceae > Mesorhizobium > Mesorhizobium loti_F. Next base: position 258,548 of record NZ_PJRO01000009.1, read on the forward strand.
GCACCGAGATGGGGCAAGGCCTGCATCTCAAGGTGGCGCAGGTGGTGGCCGAGGAGTTCCAGATCGATCTGGAGCGCGTGAAGATCACCGCGACCACCACGGCCAAGGTGCCCAACACCGCGCCGACGGCTGCCTCTTCCGGTGCCGATCTCAACGGCATGGCTGCCCAGAACGCGGCACGCCAGATCAAGGAACGGCTGATCGACTTCGCTGCGGAAAAATACTCCGTGCCGGCCGATCAGGTGGTGTTCCTGCCCAACCGGGTCCGCGTCGGCAATCAGGAGATTTCCTTCAACGACCTGGTCAAGCAGGCCTATCTCAACCGCATCCAGCTTTCGGCTGCCGGTCACTACAAGACGCCGAAGATCCATTGGGATCGCGCCAAGGGCCGGGGCCATGCCTTCTATTATTACGCCTATGGCGCAGCCTGCTCGGAAGTCTCGATCGATACCTTGACCGGCGAATACATTGTCGAACGCACCGATATCTTGCACGACACCGGCCGCTCGCTGAACCGGGCAATCGATATCGGTCAGGTCGAAGGCGGTTTCGTGCAGGGCATGGGCTGGCTGACCACCGAGGAATTGTGGTGGGATGGCAAGGGACGGCTGCGCACGCACGCGCCATCGACCTACAAGATCCCGCTGGCATCCGACCGGCCGAAGATCTTCAATGTCGCCTTGACCGATTGGTCGCAGGCCTATGAGCCGACGATCCACCGCTCCAAGGCCGTCGGCGAGCCGCCGCTGCCGCTCGGCATCTCGGTGCTGCAGGCACTCTCCGATGCGGTGGCCAGCGTGGCGGATCACAAGATCAGCCCGCGCCTCGATGCACCGGCGACGCCGGAGCGTGTGCTGGTGGCCGTCGAGCGGTTGAAGAAGGAAGCGCGCGGCACGGCGTAAGCCTGCCGTGCGGGCAATCCGACTCGACAAGTGTTATATTCCCAGAACGGGAATGCGATGATGACCTCGAAAGTGCAGGATCTGAAGGAATTTCTTGCCGGCGCTGGCCCGGTCGCGCTGGTCGAAGTGGCTGGCACGCGCGGGTCGACGCCGCGCGAGAAGGGTGCCTACATGCTGGTGTCGCCTTTGGCGACCCATGGCACGATCGGTGGCGGCCAGCTCGAATACATGGCGATCGACAAGGCCAGGCAGATGTCGGGTATATTGCCGTCGCGCAAGGGCGTGCTGCCGCCGATCCACCGCATCGATGTCCAGGAAGTCTGCGCGACACTTGATGTGCCGCTGGGGCCGGAGATCGGCCAGTGCTGCGGTGGTCGTGTCGAGGTGCTGATCAGGCTGATGGATGGCGTCATGGCCGCCAAATTGATCGCTGTTGCCGAAGCAGAAGAAGAGCACTTGCCGCATCTCTACATTTTCGGCGGCGGTCATGTCGGCAAGGCGTTAGCCGCCTCCGTGTCGCTGTTACCCATCCATGTGGTCGTTGTGGAAACGCGCGCCGAGGAACTGGAGGGCATCACCGAAGCGGTCGAGACAAGGCTTACCGCGATGCCCGAGGAAATGGTTCGGCTAGCGCCGGCGGGCTCAGCCTTCGCCGTGCTTACGCATGACCATGCTCTGGATTTCCTGATCGCTGCCGAAGCCCTGAAGCGCAATGACACAGCCTATGTCGGCATGATCGGCTCCAGGACCAAGAAGGCGACCTTCAGGAACTGGTTCCTGAAGACCGCCAATGGCTCGAAAGCTGAGTTCGAACGGCTTGTCTCGCCGATCGGCGGCGATGCCGTGAAGGACAAGCGCCCGCAGGTGATCGCCGCTTTGGCCGCCGCTGAGATGATGGCAGCTCTGGTCAAGCATCAGATCAAGGCCGGCGTGGAAGTCGCTTAAGGCGTCACGCCGCTGCCTCTCACTCTTTTTCCTGCGTGTGGGCTTCCAGGAACCACAGCGACTTGTCGAGCGCACGCGAATAGGCGGTGAAGATGTCGGCCGTGTCGGCATCGCCCGCCTCGTCGGATTCATTGATCGCGGCGCGGGCAGACTTCGCCACCACGGCATAACGGTCGATCAGCGCCGCCAGATGATCCTTGGTCTTGTGGATGTCGGTCGGGTAGGGCTTCAGCGTGGTCGTCTTGGCGACATCCTGCAAGGTGCCATGGGCAGTCCCGCCGAGCTGCACCGCGCGTTCAGCGATGGTATCGACATGGCCATCCAATTCGGAGCGGAACCCATCGAGCATTTCATGGACGGCGATGAACTGCGGACCTTTGACGTTCCAATGTGCCTGCTTGGTGATCAGTGCGAGATCGATGGCTTCGGCGAGCCGCGCATTCAAGATGGCGATGGCGGTCGTTCTCGTATTGGATTTCAAATCGTTCTTGGTCTGGATGTCGGCCATCGGGAATCTCCTGGTTTGTGTGGGGGGCTTGCAGGATTGGCTAGCGAGATGAGAGTGGCGTTTTCACGCCTCCCCTACAAGCCGCAACGAAGAGGCTGGCCCTATGGTTCCGGCTATCTGCCGGCCAGGAGGTCGCGGATCAGTTTCTGGCAGCGATCGGCCATGAAATCGAGCAACAGCCGCACCTTCGGATCCTGCAGTTTCTTGTGCGGATAGACGGCGGCGAACTGCACCGGTGTCGGCGGTGTCTTGGTCAGGATCACCTGCAGCCGTTTGTCACGGATGTAGGGCTCGACCTCGAAGCGCGGCTTGTTGATGATGCCTCGGCCTCCCAGCGCCCACTCCGTCAGAACGTCGCCGTCGTCGCTGTCGAAAGGACCGTGCACCTCGAACTTCACCACGCCTTCCGGCATCTGCAGCATCCAGAAGAATTCTCTGCTGCCGGGATAGCGTAGCATCAGGCAGTCATGTTTCCTGCCGATGAGTTCGCTGGGATCTGTCGGTTCACCGCGCGCTTCGAGGTATCTGGGCGAAGCGACCAGCACGCGCTCGCATTCCATGATGCCGCGCATCCTCAGCGACGAGTCCTCGATCACGCCGAGCCGGAACGCCACGTCGATGCCTTCCTTCAGGATATCGACATTGTGGTCGGACAGGCGCAGGCGCACTTCGATGTCGGGATATGTGTCGTGGAAATCTGGAATGCCGGAAGCGATCAGGCGGCGTCCGAGCCCGAGCGGAGCGGTAACGCGAATGGTGCCGCGCGGCTGGCCAGACAGCGCAGCGACAGTTGCTTCCGCCTCGACGATGGCGTCCAGCACCTGCTTGGCGCCGGTGTAGAAGACGGTGCCGTGTTCGGTCGGCATCAATTGCCGGGTCGTACGGTTGAACAGCCGCACGCCAAGGTGTTTTTCGAGTTCCTTGATGCGGTTCGATGCAACAGCCGGCGAAATGCGCATATCGCGCCCCGCTGCCGACAGGTTGCCCAATTCGACGACGCGAACGAAGACGGCGATATTGTCGAGATAAGCCATTGTCCAGGGCGTCCCCTTTGCGCCTGATTTTGATAGCAGGCTACTATTTTCCAATTTTTTTTGAAAGTCATCGTGTTGCCCGCCTCTTTCGATTTGCGCGCCAGTCCGTAATGTCGACGGATCGGCACGAAGGGGTGGAGCATGCTCGACTATGTGATTTTCTGGGATTGGGTGGCATTTGCGGTGCGTTGGCTGCACGTCATCACCGGCATCGCCTGGATCGGCTCGTCCTTCTATTTCGTCGCGCTCGACCTCGGTCTGCGCCAGCGGCCCGGCCTGCCGGCAGGCGCCCATGGCGAGGAGTGGCAGGTCCACGGCGGCGGCTTCTATCACATCCAGAAATACCTGGTGGCGCCGGCCGAGATGCCGGAGCACCTGACCTGGTTCAAATGGGAATCCTACGCCACCTGGCTTTCGGGCTTCGCCATGCTGGCGATCGTGTATTATGCCGGCGCGGACCTTTTCCTGATCGATCGCAACGTGCTCGACGTATCGGCTCCCGTTGCCATCCTGATTTCGCTCGGCTGCCTGATCTCCGGCTGGATCGTCTACGATCTCCTGTGCCGCTCGCCGCTCGGAAACCACGACACGCTGCTGATGCTGGTGCTCTATGCGATCCTGGTGTTCATGGCCTGGGGCCTGACCCACCTCTTCACCGGTCGCGCCGCATTCCTGCATCTCGGTGCCATCACCGCAACGATCATGTCGGCCAATGTCTTCATGATCATCATCCCGAACCAGAAGATCGTGGTCGCTGATCTCATTGCCGGCCGCAAGCCCGATCCGAAATACGGCAAGATCGCCAAGACCCGCTCGACGCACAACAATTACCTGACGCTGCCGGTGTTGTTCCTGATGCTGTCGAACCACTATCCGCTGGCGTTCGGCACGCAGTTCAACTGGATTATTGCCTCGCTGGTGTTCCTGATCGGCGTGCTGATCCGCCACTTCTTCAACACGCAGCATGCCCGCAAGGGCAACCCGACCTGGACCTGGCTGGCCGCTGCCATTCTTTTCATCATCATCATGTGGCTGTCGACCGTGCCGAAGGTGCTGACCGGCGAGCAGAACGTCTCGTCGGCGGCCGAGGCCTACACCACCTCTACGCATTTCCCGGCTGCGCGCGATGCCGTTCTCGGCCGCTGCTCCATGTGCCACACGCAGGAGCCAGTCTATGAAGGCATCTATCACGCACCCAAAGGCGTGATCCTGGACAGCGATGCGACGATTGCCGAACACGCTCGCGAGATTTATCTGCAGGCCGGCCGCAGCCATGCGATGCCGCCCGGCAACGTTACCCAGATCACCGACCAGGAGCGTGCGCTGCTGGTGACGTGGTTCGAAGAGGCCGGAAAGAAAAAGTAAGCATCGCCGGCATGGATGCCGTTCGATCCGTTTCGCTGATACCTCTGCCCCGGATAACCGGTGGGTGAGGCTTGGACAGCAACAACCATCTCCTCGTTCGTGACGGAGGTGTCTGCAAAGCGGATGGCGAAATGAAGTTTGACACGGAAGCAAGAGCGAAATGACCACAACACTCCTGCGCGGCCGCACCCTGTCCTTTCTGCGCTGGCCCGAAACGATCGATGATAGCTCGGCCTATGTCTATGAGGAGGACGGTGCCGTTCTCGTCGCCAACGGCAAGATCGTTGCTTCCGGGTCCTACGCCGAGCTATCAGTGCGCGCCGGTTCCAGCGCGCGGGTGATCGATCACCGCCCGCATCTGCTCTTGCCAGGTTTCATCGATGCGCATGTGCACATGCCGCAGATGCAGATCATTGCCAGCTATGGCGCCGAACTGCTCGACTGGCTGAACACCTACACTTTCCCTGAAGAGTCGAAATTCGAGAACGCGCAGCACGGCCGCCGCATTTCCCGGCTGTTTCTCGATGAGATGATCCGCCAGGGCACCACGACGGTGGCGGCTTACTGCTCTGTGCACAAGCAATCGGCGGAAGCCTTTTTTGCCGAGGCTTATGACCGCGACATGCTGGTGATCGCCGGCAAGGTAATGATGGATCGCAATGCGCTGGAGGCGGTGCACGACACACCGCAGTCGAGCTACGACGACACCAAGGCGCTGATCTCGGCCTGGCATGGCAAGGGTCGTGGCCTCTATGCGATCACGCCGCGCTTCGCCATCACCTCGACGCCGGAGCAGATGGAAATGGCGCAGGCGCTTGCCCGCGAGCACCCAGACCTGCATATCCAGACGCATCTTTCCGAGAACCACGCCGAGATCGCCTTCACCCACGAGCTCTATCCCTGGTCGAAGGACTACACCCATGTCTACGAACATTATGGCTTGATGGGCCCGAAGACGCTTCTCGGCCATTGCATTCATCTTTCCGAGCGCGAAGCCGATGTCCTGTCGGATACCGGCTCGGTCGCTGTCTTCTGTCCGACCTCCAACCTTTTCCTCGGCTCCGGCCTGTTCGACTATCAGGGCTATCGGAGCCGCGAAAAGCCGCTGCGCATCTCGACCGCGACCGATGTCGGCGGCGGTACCAACTATTCGATGTTGCGGACCATGGACGAAGCCTACAAGATCATCGCGCTGCAGGGCGAAAAGCTCAATCCGTTCCAGTCGTTCTGGCAGGTCACGCGCGGCAATGCCGAGGCGCTGTCGGTGGCCGACCGTGTCGGCACGCTGGAAGCGGGAACCGATGCCGATATCGTCGTGCTCGACAGCCGGGCGACGCCGCTACTGCAAGTGCGGTCGGAACGCATCAACTCGCTGGCCGAGGAGCTTTTCCTGCTGCAGACGGTCGGTGATGACCGTGTCGTGCGTGAAGTTTATGTCGCGGGAAAGCCGGCCAAGAGCGACTTGATGGTAGCGAATTCCTGATCTGCCCTTGACCAAGGGGCAGTTTGCCGTAAACGCGAAAGGACATTCGTGTCTTCTGGGAGGAAGCATGGCCGCGAGCGAGGATATCGAGACGATCAAGCGTCAGGAGGCGACGCTCGTCTTTGAAAAATTCGACGAGGCTGTCGCCTTCGAGATAGGCAGTGCGATCCGCACGCGGGCGCTGAAGGAAGGCCTGCCGATCATCGTCGACATCCGCACCTTCGACCGGCCGCTGTTTTACGCTGCCATGCCAGGTTCCAACGCGTCCAATCCCGATTGGGCGCGGCGCAAGATCAATGTCGTGAAGCGCTATCTGCGCAGCACCTACCGTATGGTGCTGGAGCAGCAGCGCCCGGACCGCACCTTCAAGGTGGGCGAGGGGCTGGATATATCTGAATATGTGCTCGCCGGTGGCGGCTTTCCTGTCACCGTCAAAGGCGCCGGGGTTATCGGCGTGATCGCCGTTTCCGGATTGCCGGAACGCGAGGACCACAATGTCGTGGTCGACGCCTTATGTACGCATCTCGGCGTGGATCGCGCCCGGCTCGCCCTGCCACCGTCCGGTGATTGACCTCTCTATCCGCCGCTAAACAATAGGCTTCTCCATGACCCTTGATCCGAAGGCCTTCCTCACCTCGATCTTCGAGGCTGCCGTGGCCGCGGCGGACCCGGAACTCACGATCCGCAAGCATCTGCCGGCGAAACCCAAAGGACGCACCATCGTCATCGGCGCCGGCAAGGGCTCGGCTCAGATGGCCGCAGCTTTCGAAAAGGTGTGGGACGGACCGATCGAAGGGCTTGTCGTCACGCGCTACGGTTATGGTGCGCCGACCAAACACCTGGAAGTGGTGGAAGCCGCGCATCCGGTTCCTGACGCTGCCGGTCTTGCTGCTGCGAAGCGCCTGCAGGGGATCGTCTCAGGCCTCGGTGAAGACGATCTGGTCGTCGCGTTGGTCTGTGGCGGCGGCTCCGCGCTGTTGCCGGCGCCGGCTGGCAACCTCACCCTTGCCGACGAGATTGCTGTCAATGAGGCGCTGCTGGCTTCCGGGGCACCGATCTCGGCGATGAACACGATCCGCAAGCATGTCTCCACCATCAAGGGCGGGCGCCTCGCCGCTGCCGCCTGGCCGGCCAGGGTGGTGTCGCTGATCGTTTCCGACATCCCGGGCGACAATCCGGCGCTCGTTGCTTCCGGGCCGACTGTTCCCGACGATGCGGGCCGCGCCGATGCGCTCGCTGCTATTAAAGCCTACGGCATGAAACTGCCGGATGTGGTGATGGCGCACATCAAGTCTCCGGCTTCCGAAGCGCCGCATCCGGACGATCCGAAATTTGCCCGCAACGAGGTACATGTCATCGCGTCGGCCGCCGTCTCGCTGGAAGCCGCGGCGTCGGAAGCAAAGCGCCAGGGTATCGAGGCGGTCATCTTGTCCGATGCATTGGAGGGCGAGGCGCGCGAGGTGGGTTCGGTGCATGCCGCGATCGCCCGCGAGGTTGCCGCGCGCAACCGGCCCTTCAACAAGCCGGTTCTGATCCTGTCCGGTGGTGAAACCACGGTGACATTGCGCGCCAAGGGCAAGGGTGGCCGCAATTCGGAATTCCTGCTGGCCTTCGCCATAGGAATCAATGGCGTCGAAGGCATCGATGCCCTCGCCGCTGATACCGACGGTATTGATGGTTCAGAAGACAATGCCGGCGCATTCTGCAACGGCTCGACGGTGACGCGAATGCGAGCAGCCAATGTCGATGCCAAGGCGATGCTCGCCGGCAACAACGCCTGGACCGCCTTCAATGCGGTGGACGATCTGTTCGTGCCGGGTCCAACCGGCACGAATGTCAACGACCTCAGGGCAATCCTGGTGCGATAGCTCTGCCTTGGGAGGCCGAGCTCAAACCTCGTGCAGATAGAGGTGATAGTCCAGTTCGCTGACCGTCCGGGCGACACGCAGATATTCGGCCCATTTGATCTCCACAAAGGTTTTGTGCAGGTCCGGTCCGAGCGCGGTCTTCAGGAAGGATGAGGCGCGTGCCGCGTCGATTGCCGCACGCCAGTCGATGGGCATCTTGGTTCTGGCTTCGCCCGCCGCCTCATAACCGTTGCCGGTAACTTCAGGGCCTGGATCGAGTTTCTCGTCCAGCCCCTTGGCGATGCCGGCCAGGATGGTGGCGGCGACCAGATAGGGATTGGCGTCGACACCGGAAGGACGATGCTCGATGCGACGGTTCTTGGCATCGCCGGCCGGCACACGCAAAGCCACCGAGCGGTTGTTGACGCCCCATGTCGGAGCAACCGGAGCATAGGATTGCGAAACGAACCGGCGCCAGGAATTGGCGTGCGGGGCAAACACCAACATGGATTCAGCCATCGTCTCGGCCAGTCCGCCCAAGGCATTGAGCAGCAGCGGCGACCAGGTGCCGGGCGTTGTCTCGGTAAAGACGTTCTTGCCAGCGCCGTCCAGGAGCGAAGCGTGAAAATGCATGCCGGAACCGGCATATTTTTCAATCGGCTTGGCCATGAAACAGGCCGTGACGCCGTGGCGGCGGGCCTGCATGCGCACCACCCGCTTCAGCATGATGAGGTCGTCGGCGGCGCGCATCACATCCTTGCGGTAGTTCAGCGTCAGCTCGTACTGGCCCGGCGCATATTCCGAGATCACCGTTTCGGCCGGGATGCCTTGCGCCTTGGCAGCCGCGTAGATGTCGGAGAACAACGGCTCCATGCCATGCAGGTGGTCAACGGAATATACTTCCGTCTTGCCGCTCCGGCGCCCATCCAGAACAGCGTTGGCTGGCTGCACCTTGCCGTCGGCGTCACGATCGTTGGCCAGCAGGAAGAATTCCAGCTCGAAGGCGCCTGCCGGATGCAGACCCTTGGCTGCCAGCGCCTCGACCTGACGGGCCAGTGCATGGCGCGGATCGGATGTCATCGGCTCGCCATCGAGATGGTACATCGCCATCAGGACCTGTCCGCGCGGCGGGTTGGTGCCGTGCAGCGGCACCAACGTACCGGGGATCGGCCAGGCGCGCAGATCGCCGTCACCGGAGTCCCAGATCAGGCCGGTCTCGTGGACGTCCTCGCCGGTGATGTCGAGGCCGAGGATCGAGATCGGCATATGGCGGCCGTTTTCATAGACGCCGGCAAGCTCATGGCGACGCAGGATTTTGCCGCGCCCGACGCCATTGGCGTCGGTCAGGATGATGTCGAAGGCTTCGATTTCGGGGTGTCCATCAAGGAATGCCGAGGCTTCGGCAGGCGTCGAGCCGGAAGGTGAGGTCATGATTGCACTCTGAAGGATTGTTGTCTGGCTTCTCTCATGCCGCAAGCTTGGCGGCAACATCGGTGAAGGCGGCGACCAGCCGTTTCACCTGTGCCGCCGTGGTGACGGGGGAGACAAGCATCATGTTGTGGAACGGCGCAATCAACACACCGCGATTGACCAGTGCGATATGTACGGCTGCCTCCAGTTCCGGCGCATGCGCGGCTTCGGCCTCTGCGCCGTCGCCAAGCGGGCCGGGGGCGCAGATGAACTCGACGCGCGCACCGACACGCATGACATGCCAGGGCAGGCCATGACGTTTTATGGCGACTGCCAGTCCGGCGGCGAGTTTGTCCGCCAGCCTTTCCATATGGGCGTAGTTTTCCGCCGTCATCACCTCTTCCAGCGTGGCACGCATGGTGGCGAACTGCAGAGGATTGGCCGACAGTGTCGTGCCCATGCCGGAATAGCCAGGCTCCTTGTCGCGGTTGTAGGCGGCATAGCGCGAGGCCATTTCTTCGCTCATGCCCCACACGCTTGCCGGCACGCCGCCGGCCACCGGCTTGCCAAGGACGAAAAGGTCCGGCTCGAGGCCATGGGTTTTGGTGTAGCCGCCGCGACCGGTCGAAATCGTGTGCGTCTCGTCGATCAGCAGCAGCGTTCCGGTCTCGCGGGTAAGACGCCTGAGCGCCTCGTGGAACCCAGGCTCCGGCAGCACCATGCAGGAATTGGTCAGCACCGGTTCGGTGATGACACAGGCTACGTCCCTTGCCTTGAGAGCCGCTTCCAGAGCGGGCATGTCGTTGAATTCGACGATTTTGGCGCGTTGGGTCAAATCCCGGAATTCACCGGCCAATCCTGGTCGGTTGATCGGCTTGCCGTCTTTCATGCGCACCATCGTCTCGTCGACCGCGCCATGATAACAGCCGTTGAAAACGAGGATCTTGTCGCGGCCGGTCACGGCACGCGCCACGCGCAACGCAAACCGGTTGGCGTCGGTGGCGGTGGTGGCGATCTGCCAGTAAGGCAGGCCGAAGAGTTCCTGCAACAGTGTGCCGACGGCAAGCGCATCCTCGGACGGCAGCATATAGGTGAGGCCGCGTCCGGCCTGCTTGCGGATGGCGCGGGCGACTGGCGCCGGCGAATGGCCGAACATGGAGCCGGTGTCGCCGAGGCAGAAATCGTCCAGCTGGTTGCCGTCGACATCGGTGATGGTGGCGCGTCTTGCGCTCTCGACAAGGATGGGGAAGGGCGTCGGCCAGTCGGTCATCCAGTGCATCGGCACACCGTCGAAATAGCCTGCGATGCCGTTGCCGGTGCGGGCCTGCGATTTCGGGCGGGCTTTTCGGAAAATCTCCGCCTCTGCTGCCTGCAGCTGTGCGATCCGCTTGGCGTCAATGCCGCCGATGCTGCTATTCGAACCCTTGCTTACGCTCATTCACTCCCCCTGTTGGCGCGGACGCACTCTAAGCAAATGCGATCGACGACCGCAATTGGCCGCATTGCAAAGGAGTGTTGGTTCAGCGCTTTTGTTGCGAATTTGGCCGAAAATATCTGCGGTGAGGTTGGCAGATCAACTGTCGTGCATGGCCGCGATGGCACGGCGCATCAGTGCCAGGAACACTTCCTTCTCCTGATCGGTGAAACCAGCCAGGGCGGTCGCGTTCTGGGCGCGAGCGGCATCAGTGGCCGGATCACAGAGCCTTTTTGATCTTTCCGTAAGGTGAATGGATTGCGATCGTCCATCGGCGGGGTTGGATCGGCGTTCGATCAGTCCGTCGCGTTCCATGCGCGTCAACGTGTTGGCCATCGTCGCCTGCTCGACATCGAGACGGCGCACCAGTTCGCTCTGGGTCAATCCGTCCTCGTCCCATAACGCGAGCAGCGTCATGAATTGTGCTGGCGCCAGGCCCAGCGCGCTGATGCGCCGTTGCAGCCCCTTGGCGAACAGGCGCGCCATCTGGTTGGCGAGGAAGCCGGCCGAGCGTTCTTTCTGAAATGCCATGGCTCAGCAATAGCTATTGAATAGCATGCTATGCAATGATATATAGCATGCTATTCAAATTGCGGGAGATCGCTATGAAGGCGAAGGTTCACGCGGCGGCCGGTGCCGTCGCGCTGCTTGCCGTTGTCTGCTTCTGGCTGTCAACGGCGGCGGCTGAATTGTCGGGCGATGTGGAGGCGATCGCGGCGGTGAAATCCGGCATTCTCACCGGCATGCTCGTGCTCATTCCAGCCATGGCTCTGGCCGGAGCTTCCGGTTTTTCTCTGGGCAAAGGCTGGAAGGGTACGATCGTCCAGCGCAAGAAGCGCCGCATGCACTTTGTCGCCATCAACGGCCTGCTGATCCTGTTGCCGTCGGCCTACCTGCTTGCAGGCTGGGCAGAGCAGGGTCATTTCGACGCTGCCTTCGTCGCCGTGCAGGCGCTCGAGCTGATGGCCGGAGCGGCAAACATCACTCTGTTGTCGCTCAATATGCGCGACGGGCTGGCGCTGCGGCGTAAGCCGTCAGTGGTGCGTGGCGCCGGGTGAGGATCAGGCAGTAATGTCGATGACACCGCAGTCGCCCGTAGCGCTGCCGAAGACCAGGCGGCGCTCGGCCTTGTCCCAGGTCAGCGCGGTGATGGCACCCTTGCCGGGGCGGCGCAGCATGACTTCCTTGGCGTCGTGGAAACGGGCGGCAATGACCATGCCGTCTTCGTAGCCGATCGCAACGACATCTTCGCTGGGATGGCAGGCGACGGCAGTCACCATGGTGTTGCCGCGCGTGCCGAGTTCCAGTGGCGCCTTGCCCATCGGCCCGTCCTTGGCTTGGAACGGCCAGACGATCGTCGCCGGTGCACCGGAGCTGGCCAGCCACTTGCCGCGTGCGCTCCACGACAGGCTCTTCACCTTGGCAGGATAGCCGGACATGCGCATATGCTTGGCGTCGGCCAGCTTCCAGCCATGCAGCGCGTTTTCCTGCATGGTAGTGACCAGGAAATTGCCGTCCGGCGAGAAGGTGACGCCGGTATGCGCGCCAGCCCATTCCAGCTCGGTCGGCTTGCCGTCGGTGGCCGGGAAGTGCAGCGTGGCGCCGTTGTAGCGGGCAACGGCGATGCGCATGCCGCGCGGCGCGAAGGCCAGGCCCTCAACGGTGCGTGGGTGCTGGAATTCCTTGACCTTGCCATCCTTGAAACGGACGAAAGCGCTCTTGCCCGCGCCATAAGCGACCGCTTCTTGCGGTCCGGCGGCAACGCTGCTGATCCATTTGCGGCCCGCGGCGGCCAGTTCCTCGACAACGCCCTCCGGCTTGACGGAAAACACCTTGCCGTCCTCACCGCCGGTGATCAGGCGCTCGTTGGCCTGATCATAGACTGCGGCAAGCAGGCCGTCATTGGCTTGCACGGTCTTGTGGCCGTTGTCCAACCTGTGCACCGTGCCATCGGCGAACGCGAAATGCGGCACGTCGTTGAGGAAAACGGCTGCGACGCAATGGCCGTCGATATCAAGCGGGGCGACTGTGGGCATCGGGCAGAAAATCCATGCGATGTTTCGGACAGGCCATCAAAAGACAGCCCCTCATCAGCTGAAAGCCGGTGAGGGGCTTACTCGACCTTGCCGGCCCAGGCAAGAAAAGTGCGATGGCGAGGTGCTTACGCCGCCTGGCAGGCGTCGAAGCTCGACTTCAGCCGTTCGGCATCGAGCTTGCGGCCGATGAACACCAGCCGGCTCTCATGCTTCTCGCCGTCCTTCCAGGCGCGCTGGTGATCGCCTTCGATGATCATGTGCACGCCCTGCAGCACATAGCGGTCCGGATCGTCCTTCAGCGCGATGATGCCTTTGAGGCGCAGGATATTCGGCCCTTCCATCTGGGTGATCTTCTCGATCCAGGGAAAGAACTTCTTCGGGTCCATTTCACCGCCGCGCAGCGAAACCGACTGCACCGTCACGTCATGGATCGGCGACGCGTGATGGTGATGATCGTGATCGTGATGGTGATCATGGTCATGGTGATGATGGTGGTGGTCGTGATCGCAGTCCGGACCGCATTCATGATCGTGGTCATGGTCATGCGCCTCCAGGAAATGCGGATCGTTCTCCAGTGCGCGCGCCAAGTCGAAGGCGCCGCGGTCGAGCACTTCGGTCAGAGCCACGCCCGAACGCTGCGTGCGATGGATGCGGGCCGACGGGTTGATGGCGCGAATGGTCGCTTCGACGGACGCGAGTTCCTCCGGCGTCACCAGGTCGGTCTTGTTCAGCACCACCACATCGGCGAAGGCGATCTGGTCCTCGGCCTCCTTGGAGTCCTTCAGGCGCAGCGGCAGGTGCTTGGCATCGACCAGCGCCACCACGGCGTCGAGCTTGGTCTTGGAGCGAACATCGTCGTCCATGAAGAAGGTCTGGGCGACCGGTGCCGGATCGGCGAGGCCGGTGGTCTCGACCAGAATGGCATCGAAACGGCCAGGCCGCCGCATCAGGCCTTCCACCGTGCGGATCAGGTCTCCGCGCACCGTGCAGCAGACGCAGCCATTGTTCATCTCGTAGATTTCCTCGTCGGATTCCACGATCAGATCGTTGTCGATGCCGATCTCGCCGAATTCGTTGACGATCACGGCATAACGCTTGCCGTGGTTCTCGGAGAGGATGCGGTTGAGCAGCGTCGTCTTGCCGGCGCCGAGATAGCCGGTCAGCACGGTTACGGGGATCTGCGTCTGTGTCTCGCTCATATCGGGCCTCGAAAGGGAAATTTCACTCCATATAGGACGTCGGTTCCGCTTTTGCACCTGTCAAACCACTGATCCAGGCATCACTGCTGTCATTGCCGGAGGCAGCATTTTGCGCTGCAATAATGCTTTGTCATCTAACTGAAATAATCATCTGTCATTAGCCACGGCGAATGTTGCATGGCTTGCCGGCAAAGCGGTTCATTTCGTCGGCCACTTTGAACACTCATTGCCAATCCGAGCGCCACGGCTATTGTGCCGATTTCGGCGCGGTCCAGGAGACTGACCATGGCCAAGGCTGACAAAAGCGCGACAATGAGCCGGCTGCATTCCGCCGCCCGATTGGCGAGAACGGCACTTGCCGCCCGATTGCTGACGCACGGCTTTTATGCCGGGCAGGACCAGATCATGCTGGCGCTGAGCCGCGAAGACGGTCAGACGCCTGGCACGCTGGCCGACCGGCTGGGCGTCCGCCCGCCTACGATCACCAAGACGATCAACAGGTTGCAGGCCCAGGGCTTTCTGGAAAAACGCGCCTCCAATGCCGATGCTCGTCAGGCGCATATTTTCCTGACCGATTCGGGCCGCGAAACCATCCATGCCATCGAGAAGTCGGTGAAGAAGACTGAGAAGCAGGCGCTGCGTGGCCTCGACAAGAAGGACCAGAAAGCGCTGTTCAAGCTCTTGGCCCGTATCGAGGCGAACCTGTCCGACGAAGAGATCGTGCTTACCGACGAGGACGAGGACGAACAGGAAGTTCGTCCCGCGGTTGCGGTTTAGGCAGCTGTCAGGATCTCGACCGGACTTTCGCCACGGATAAGTGCCGACCAGCGCCCCGGTGTCATGCCGAACGCCTTCTTGAACTGCCGGTTGAAATGGCTCTGGTCGCTGAAGCCGGCACCGGCGGCGATTTCCGCCAGAGGCGTACCGGCTGCCATCATCTTCTTTGCCTGCTCCAGCCGCCGCATCACCAGGAAGCGATGTGGGCTGGTGGAAAACGCGGCGCGGAAATGGCGTGACAGGGCATAGCGGTCAAGGCCGGTGACTGCTTCCAGCTCTTCCGATCGCACCAGCTCCAACGCATTGTCCTTCAGATAGTCGCGCGCCAGGTTCGCCGCACGCCAGGCTGTCTTGCCTAAAGCTTTGGCCGGGCGGCTCGCATGCTGCTGCATGAAACCTGCCAGCTCAGCGACGAAATCGTCAACGAACAGTTCGTCCAACTCCCGGTCCAGTTCGCCAAGCGCACCGGCAAGCGCATTGCGGAAGCCGGCATCGTAGACGATGCCTTCCGGCACGAAAGGAAGCGGCGCGCCGCCCATGGCGCCCGCAAGCAGCGACGGTTCCAGATACAGCATGCGGTAGCGCAGGCCGGTCTCCGTGCCGGCGCCGCCGTCATGCACTTCGTCTGGATGCAGCACGATCAATTGGCCGGGAAGGCTGTGCCGCATTGCGCCGCGATAGCGAAAGCTCTGCACGCCGGAAAGCGTGACGCCGATGGCATAGGTGTCATGGCGGTGCGGATCGAAAACCGGACCATGGAACCAGGCCTCGATGCGTTCCAGGCCTGCCGTGCCCGGCGCTTGCACGATACGGTCGCCACCGTCGTTTGCGCACAAACGTCCAAGACCCTGGAAGGCCTCGGCAGCTAGATCGGTGGACATCATTTCATTCATCGCAACCAATATAGGAAGCTGCCATGTTCGATACGAAATTTACAGTCGTGTTAAGGGAAGACCTCGCCGTCTGGCAAAAGCTCAATGTCACCGCATTCTTGAGCACCGGCATCGCCGCGCAATTTCCCGACATGATCGGCGAACCGTATCGCGACCGCACCGGCAACCTCTACAACGCGCTGTCCATCCAGCCGGTCATCGTCCTGTCGGCCGATCAGGCAACCTTGTCTGCGATCCATCGCCGCTCGCTGGAGCGAGACGTGAAGGTATCGCTCTATGTCGAGGAGATGTTCGCGACCGGCTTCGATGCGCTCAACCGCGAAACCTTCGCTAAATTCGCCCCGGACGATGCCACGGTGGTCGGCCTTGCCTTGAGGGCGGACAGGAAGATCGTCGACAAGATCACCAAGGGCGCGCGCATGCACGCCTGATGGACCAAGATCTCGACGCAAAATTCCAGAGCTGATGACATCTTTTGTGTTGCCGCTGCGCGGCTCTTCCCGCACAAGCGGACAAGACCATTTTCGTGACGCCTTGCCGCAGTGAACCAGCCAGACAGACAGGATGAAAGCGCGACGCCACCGGTGGCGATCGCCTACATGCTGTCTGTCTATGTGGTGTTCTCTTTCCTCGACACGTCGATCAAATATCTGGTCCTTGCCGGCTTGGCGCCACTGTTCATCGCCTGGGTCCGCTTCAGCGTCCATGTCGTGCTGGTGACAGGGCTATTTCGGGCGTGGCAAGACATCGGGCGCTTTCGCGCTGTCAATCTCAAGGCCCACATCCTGCGTGGCATGCTGCTGGCGGGATCCACCCTCTGCAACATCGTGGCGTTGCGCACGCTGCAACTGGCGGAGACGACGTCGATCTATTTCTTCGGTCCGATGGTGATTACCGCGCTTGCGGGCCCGCTGCTCGGCGAATGGGCCGGCTGGCGACGCTGGCTGGCGATCCTGGCGGGTTTCGTGGGCGTGCTGGTGATCACCCGCCCGGGTGTCGGCGTGTTCGGCATCGGCCATCTGTTCGCGCTCGGCTCGATGCTCTCCAATTCGCTCTACGTGATCATGACGCGGCGCATGGCTGCGACCGAGACACCGGAAAGCCTCATCTTCTATTCGGCTTTGGCGCCAGCCGTCATCCTTTCGCCGACGCTGTTCTTTCCCGCCACCTTGCCGGCGGATACCTGGCATTGGCTGATCCTGCTCATGCTCGGCGTGTTCGGCGGCTGCGGCCATTGGCTGCTGATCCGCGCCTACAAGCTGGCGACCGCCACTGCTTTGGCACCCTATCCCTATTCGCAGATGATCTGGATGATCGGTTTCGGCTACTTCATCTTCGACCAGTTTCCCGACGGCTGGACGCTTGGTGGAGCAGCCATCATCGTTGCCAGCGGGCTCTACATCCTGCACCGCGAACACCGGTTGCGCGTGCGCAACAGGGCGGCCCTGGATGCCGAAACCGGCGAGCTGGCAAAAAAGCTTTGATTTGCCGTCGTTCGATGGCATAAGCCACATTTAAACAGTTTAAATCGCGAGCGGGAGCCCAGAGCGCTGGCACAAAAGATCAAGCTTTCGACCATTGCCGATGCGCTCGGCGTTTCCACGGCCACTGTTTCCCTGGCGCTGCGCGACAGCCCGCTGGTAGCGGGCTCGACCCGCGAGAAGATCAAGGAACACGCCCGCGAGATCGGCTATATCTACAACCGCCGTGCGGCTTCGCTGCGCACCTCGCGTTCCGGCATTGTCGGTGTCGTCGTGCACGACATCATGAACCCGTTCTATGCCGAGATATTGCGCTCCATCGAACACGAACTGGATCGCAGCCGGCAGACTTTCCTGCTCTCCAATCATTACGACCAACTCGACAAGCAGCGTACCTTCGTCGACACGCTGCTACAGCTTGGCGCCGATGGCGTGATCATGTCGCCGGCCATCGATACTCCGGCCTCCGATATCATCATGGCCGAGGAAAACGGACTGCCGGCGGTGCTGATCGCGCGCGATGTTGACGGCGCTCATGTGCCTGTGTTCCGGGGCGACGACGCCTACGGCACCGCACTCGCCACCAATCATCTCATTTCGCTCGGCCACAAACGCATCGCCATGGTTGGCGGTACCGACCAGACTTCGACCGGCCGTGACCGCTATCAGGGCTATGTCAACGCCATGGAAGCGGCAGGGCTGGAAGTGAAGCCATCCTGGCGCGTCCCGGGACCGCGCACCAAGCAGGGCGGGTTCGAGGCTGCGGCGCAATTCCTGGCGCTGAAGGACAAGCCGACTGCGGCGTGCTGCTGGAACGATCTTGTCGCCATCGGCCTGATGAACGGCATCGCTCGCGCCGGGCTGGTGCCGGGCGTCGATATTTCCGTGACGGGTTACGACGACCTCGAGGAAGCGCAGATTGCCACGCCAGCCTTGACGACGGTGTGGAACGGCCAGCGCGAAGTCGGCCGGCGGGCGGCCAGCGCGTTGCTCGACAAGCTGAACGGCCAGACCGTGCGCCCCTCGCAGGAGCTCATCAAGCCTGAGCTTCATGTCCGCCAGTCGACCGGACGTCCGGTGGAGCGCCGTTGAAGGCGATAGCCGCCTCTTTCGCCAGACTGGCAAGCTGATCCTCCCCATTCCTTGAACCTTCCGAACGGTATGCGGTCACGCATCGTCGGAGACGGCTGCTTGCATCAACGGGTTGAAGACACCTGCTCTGTGCCCTCGATGCCGCAATGCAACATCGCATCGCGAAAACTTGACTGTTTTTGTAATCTTCAAACTTGACTCGTTTAGTTAAGTTATTTAGGCGCGCTTCAGGGGAGCCGCGAGAGGGCGTTGCTGGCTCCGCAACTTGAGAGGGGCGTAGATGCAGAAGCTTGTCGTGGTGTCGTTGCTGTCTTCCTCGATCCTGGCCGGGCCGGCCTTTGCGCAGGATGCGCAAAAACCAGCAACTGCGCAGGACACGCAAAAACCGGCCGAGAACAACAACGCGACGATGCTCGACAAGATCATCATCACGGGACGTGACGATCGTTCGATCTCGAGCGTTGCACAATCGGTGCAGGTGATCGACCAGAATGCCATCGGCACGGCGGTGGGGCAGGGCGAAAATGCATCCGATCTGATCGCTCGCCTGGTGCCTGGCTATGCACCACGCAATGAGACCATCTCCGGTGCTTCCGAAACATTCCGCGGCCGTAGCGTGCTGATCATGGTCGACGGTGTGCCGCGCAACACGCCGCTACGAGATGTCTCGCGCATCCTCGCCACCATCGACCTCGACACGGTCGAACGTGTGGAGATCATCAACGGCGCCTCCAGCCTCTATGGCGCCGGCGCCACCGGCGGTACGATCAACTTCATCACCAAGCGCGGCACCAGCGATACGCCGAAAGTCACGGTACGAACCGGTGTCACCGCCTTCACCGAGAACTTCGGCAAGTCAGCCGCACCGAGCGGCAATGTCCAGGTCGAAGGCCGCAGCGGCGACTTCGACTATTTCGCTTCCGCATCAGGCAATTTCAGCCGGCGCACCTATGACGGTCACGGCAACGAGATGGCCTCCGATGCCATGCTGGGGCAGGGCGGTGGTGATCGCACCGGCTGGGGCGATCTTTCCGGCGTGATCGGTTACGAGAGCGGCTCGAAGCGCATCGAACTCGGTGCCGACTGGACCTATGCACGCCAGAAACCCGACTGGTTCACGGACTACCTGAGCAACCCAGTCAAGCCGAGCTTCTCCGATGCCTATACCGGCGAACCTCTGGTCGAGGACTCCAAATATCTGACGGCCAAATACACCGACAGCGATTTCGCGCTCGGCAAGCTCGAACTGAAGGCCTTCTACAACGACATCTTCAAGCAATCGCCTTTCACCAAATTCTCCAGGGTGAACTCGCAGGTCTACATTCCGACCAATCCGGCGCGGCCGACGCTGCTGCCAATCAATCGCGACCCGACCGCCTCCTTCAACCAGACGGCGCTGGAAGTGCAGCGCTCGGGCATCAATGTCACCGTCAATACGCCTGTCGACTTCATCACCCAGGGCAGCACGCTGACCTGGGGGCTCGACTACACTCACGATCAGACCGGCCAGACGCTTTTGAACGGCCAGGACGCGATCGCACCTTCGGCGCAGAATTCTGTCGCTGCCTTCGCCCAGGCCGAAGTGCCTGTCACCGAGCGCTTCCGCCTGCAGGGTGGCGTGCGTTTCGACCAGTTCTATCTCGATGTCGACAATTTCAAACGCCCGGCGGCTGCGGTTCTGGTCGGTTCCAACCTCGTTGGCTTGCCGGCGATCGACGTCGTCGGCGGATCCTTCGACTACAACGCCACCACCTTCAATGCCGGCGCGGTCTTCGACATTACACAGGAACTGCAGGCCTTCGGCAATTTCTCGCAAGGTTTCAGTCTCACCGATATCGGAGGTTTCACCCGCCGCGCTGGTCTCAACACCAATGCCGAAACCTGTGATGCCTACGGCACCAGCATCCGGCCGCTTCTGCCCTGCACCAACGCGCCCGACTATCGCGTCAGCTATGCCGACATCGCGCCTGAGCCACAGGTGGTCAACACGTGGGAAGGTGGTCTGCGCGGCGACTGGGGCAACGTGCGCGGCGGTGCAAGTGCATACCTGTCGACCTCCGACAACGGCGTCAACTACGACATCGCCGCCAACCGCGTTTCGCAGCAGAAGGAGCGCATCTGGGGCTTCGAGGCCAACGCCGAATACGACGTCAACGAGATGTTCACGCTGGGCGGCTCGGTCGGCTACGTCGAAGGCAAATACGACGCCAACCGGGACGGCAAGATCGGTGCCGACGAATACCTGCCGAACAACCGCATCCCCACCACCTACAAGGGGCTGGCTTATCTCGTCACGCATTTCGACAACAACCTGACACTGCGCACCGAACTGGAAATGTTCTCCGGTCGCGATCGCATTGCGAGCCAGCAACTGGATGGCGCGGTGCTGGCCAATATCGGCCTGACCAAGAAGTTCGCCGGCGGTCAGGAGCTCAACTTCGCCGTGCGCAACGTCTTCGACACCTACTACGTCAACCCGACCGCTTCCGCGACGCGTGGGGCGGACGTGCCGGGTCTTGGCCGCACCATCGCGGCATCCTTCAAGGTCACTTTCTAGAGGACGGCGGCATGAGCGCGGCGGAATTCCCGAAAATCCAGGAAAACCGCTCGCGGCTCCGGCTCTTCGCCGTGCTCGGCGGTCTCTATCTGGCGCAGGGCATCCCATCCTATCTGTTCGCGGCGGCCATCCCGCCGATCCTGCGGGAACAGGGCGTATCACGCACGGCCATCGGCATGCTGTCGCTGTTGATGCTGCCGTTGGTGCTCAAGTTCCTGTGGGCACCACTGATCGACCGTTACCGTCCTTTTGCACGGGCTCACCGGGCCGGCTGGGTCATCATCACCCAGCTAGGCATCATCGCGGCGCTGTTCGGCATGCTTGCCGTCGAGCCGACCGATGTCCGGGCGATCTTTGCGATCGGCTTCTTCGTCGCCATGCTTCTGTCGACGCAGGACATCGCCACTGACGGCTATGCCGCGAAGTATCTCGATCCCGCCGACCGCCCGATCGGCAATGCCATCCAGGGCGGTTCCGTAGCGCTTGGCGTCGTCATCGGTGGCACGCTTGGGCTTGTCCTTTATCATCGCTACGGCTGGGACGTGACGATTGTCACGATCGCCGTGCTTTCCATCATTCCGCTGGTTGCCGCGTTCGCCATGCGCGAGACCGATCCCGCCGCTGACAGGCAGGCGGCTCTCACAAGGCCCTCCATCCGCAACTTCCTGGCACGGCCCGAGGCGAGACGGATACTGTGGATCGCGCTGGTCTACCGCGCCAGCGAGGGCCTGGTGAAGTCGATGGAGGGCGCCTACCTCGTCGACGCCGGCGTGCCGCTCGACTGGATCGGCTATCTCTCCGGTGGTGCCGCCGTCACCGTAGGTCTCGGCGGTTCTTTCATCGCGGCGCTGCTTCTGCGCAAATATGGCTCGGCATCCGTCCTGGCGCTGCTCGGTGGCCTGCGCACCATCTGCTTCGCCATCTTCATGCTGCATGCCTTTGCGCTGTTTGCCGGCGCAGCGCCGATCTTCGGCGCGTCCTTCCTGCAGACGATGGTGCGCTACATGGAGATCGTCGCGCTCTACAGCCTGTTCATGTCGGTGACGTCGTCGGAACAGCCGGGCACTGACTTCACCATCCTCTCCTGCGCCCAGCTCATCGTTTATCTGGTTGGCTCCATGCTTGCCGGCCGACTGGCGGACATGCTGGGCTATGGCCCGCTGTTTGCGCTGGCGACTGCCATCTCCGGTATCGCCGTGGTCATGACCTACGGCATGCTGCGTAGCGCTGCGGCAGCCGAACGCCCGGCGGAGGCCATCTCATGATGATACGCGGGCCGGCTGCTTCACCGTTGCGTTTCGCCACGCCTCTCGAGCGTGGCAGCGATCGCGGCGGCAGCAAGAGCCAGGCCCGCGCAGCCCACCAGGGGCAACTCCGGGGCAAGCTGGAAGGCGAACCCGCCGATCAAGGCACCGGCGGTCTGGCCGACGATATGGGCGCTGGACAGCCAGCCGGCCGCGGCGCCTTGTTCATGAATATCCACTCGCCGTGCAAGCCAGGCCGTGTAGGCCGGCGTTGCCAGTGCAGTGCCAAAGCCCGTCGCCACCAGCGCCAGGGCGCCGACGCCATAAGTGTTGGCTATGGTAAGGCAGGCCATTCCGGCCACGACCAGACCGATCCCTGCAAGGACACCGCTGCGCTCGCTCCAGCGCAGCCTGGGCAGCACAAGCGTCTGCCCCACGATCATCGTTACAGCCACCAGCGCCAGCGCGGCGCCGGTCGCGGCCGTCGCCTGGGCGGCGTCGAGATCGAGCTTCCACTGCAGCAACGGCCCGAGCATGATCTGCACCTGTCCGAAACCCGCGGTCATGCAGGCGCCGACCAACAGCAAAGGCAGGATGCGCTTGTCGAGTGGCGAAAGTCTGGGCGAGCCGGCCTCTACGCTGGTTGCCGGCTTCGCCGCGCCTTTTGGTGTCAGCCACAGGAACAGCGGGGCCAGCATGAACAGTGCAACGGTGAGCGATGCCGCGATCGCAGCAGCCGCGCCGGCCAGAGAGCCGGCCAGGCGACCCAGATTGAGGCCGGCGCTGAGCAAGCCGAACGCGGCTTGCCTGCGACCCACATCGACCGTGCCGGCGAGCCAGGCCTGAGCGGTCGGTATTACGCCCGCCGCGGCAAAGCCGTAGATCAGGCGCGACACGATCAGCCCTGTCATCGCGATGCCATAGGCGGTTGGCCCGGCCAGCAGCTGCGCAACCAGCAGCGCCTGCGCGCCCAGCATCGCAAGTCCAAGCATGCGGATCATGCGACCGTGGCCGACACGACCCCCGGTACTGCCCCACAACGGTGCGCCGATCAGGAAGGCGAATGTGCCTGCCGCCACGCCAAGGCCCATGTCGAAAGTCGTCAGCCCGAGCCGCGCCATCACCAGTGGCACCAGCACGATGAAGGCCGACTGGCCAAAGCCGATCGACATGGCTCCGAGTGCCAGGCGCTGTGCCATGTTGGTTTTTTTGGAAGAAGAAATCGATGCTATCGGTTCTAAAATCATGGAACTTCAATTCCACGATATATATATAATTGCAACTATTAAAGGCTTAAAGAAATGGATGCGATTATAAAAAAAGATATACATAGTAATGTTACACCATCCATGGATCGGTTCTTCAATTCTCTTGTGAGGGAATGGAGTGGATGCCGTTTCGAGCTCGCCGAACGCTACGGTGTCTCTCAGGGCGGGAGGGAGGTTCTTGTCCTTGATCTGCCCGCGACAGGTGCGGTGGTTGTCGCGCCGCTGCGTCATCGGTCCCGCGTTGGCTATCACGGTTTCGAAGGCCGGGTATGGCTTCTGACTACCGGCAGGCCTGGCCCCGTCGAGATCGAACTCTTCGATGTTCTCGCCATGCTGTTGCGCGAAGAAGGCATCCGCGATCGTTCCGGCGAAGCCTGCAGGCTGAACCTGCAAAGGCGGACAGCCGCCAGTGTCGCCGCGGTTGCCCAGGTCGCAGCCACGCGCGGGTCTGCGCGGCCGTTTGCCAGCGGCGCGCCGGATTTCATTGAGGCGGAAAGCGCGCTGCGCTTTGGTCACGCCGTTCATCCCACGCCGATGAGCCGCGATGAATTCTCCGAGGAAGATTCACGCCGCTTCGGCCATGAATATGGCAGTGCTTTTCAACTGCGTTGGTGGGCTGTGCATCCGGGTGTTTTCGCCTGCGGTAGCGTCGCGCCTCACGATGTCGCCGCAATGGTGCGGAGCCTCACTGGCGAAGATGCTGCCTTGCTCGCGAAATCTGACAAGGCCGATGACCTGCAGCTCTTCCCCATGCACCCATGGCAGGCTTCGCGTCTGATGCTGGTGCCCGCCGTGCAGCAGCTCTTCGCGGCCGGCCTTGTTAGGGACCTCGGGCTGGGTGGACCTTGGTGGCGCGCGACGACGTCGCTCCGCACCATTCATTCTCCCGACAGCGATTGGATGCTGAAGTTCTCGCTCGATCTCAAGCTCACCAACTCACGCCGGGTCATCGAACGGCACGAATGCGATCGTGGGCTGTCGGTGCACAGCCTGGTCAAGGGCACGCTGGGTGAGAAGCTGAGACACCTTTGTCCGACGCTCACCGTGCTCGGTGAACCGGCGTGGATGGCGTTGCGCGATGGCCCCGACGGTGCGGTCCTCACCAGCACCATCGTTTCCCTCCGCGAGAATCCGTTCCGGCGCGATGAGTCCCCCAAGGCAGCCGTGCTGGGCGCCTTGTGTGAGCGTCATCCGGGCCGGGCGGAAAGTCATCTTTCCGATCTCGTCCGGTTTATTGCGAGCCAGGAAAGTCTGGAGCCATCCGTAGTCGCGGAGTGCTGGTTTGAACGTTTCCTCGATACGGCGATCGAACCTTTTTTCCTGGCCTTCTCGGAATTCGGACTGCTGTTTGGCGCGCATCAGCAGAACCTTGTCGTCGGGCTCAATGCCGGCTGGCCCAGCCATCTTTATTTCCGCGACTGCCAGGGTACCGGCTATGTCCGTGAGTTCCTGCCGATGCTGCGTGAGCACCTGCCTGCCGCCGGTGGCAAGGGCGATCATGTCTTCGAGGCGGAGGCCGCTGCCCGCCTGTTCGGCTATTACCTCGTCATCAACGGGGTCTTTGCCGTCATTTCGGCGCTCGCCGATGCAGGATTGTCCAGCGAGGAAGCGTTGCTTGCCCGCTTCCGCCTGCTGCTGGAACGGCTCGCTGCGCGGACGCCCGGCAGCCCGACCTGCCTCGACTATCTGCTCAATTCGCCCACGCTCGGTAGCAAGGGTAATTTCCTGTTTTCATTGAAGAACACCAACGAGAACACCGAGGTGACCGACCCGCTCGCCGGCTACGTTCCGATGTCAAACCCGCTTTTCACGAGGAAGCCCGCATGAACATCCAGCTGAGAGAAAAACCTGATCGAACCGATGGCATTCTCGCCGTCAGCAAGCATTTTCTGGCTTCGGACGACGGCGTGTTCGAAGTCCGCTATGACGGCAGCAAGCTGACCCTGGTGTCGCCTGCCGGTGCACGGATCGCGCAGGCAGCACTGATCCGGCACCAGACGGAATTCCTCGTTGACGAGGTTGTCTTCGAAGCAGGCCGTCACGACCAGCCACAGATGCTTGCCGCACTTGCCGATGCGGTCTTCTGCCGCTTCCCCGACGCTGGACAGATCCTGTTGCCGCCAGTCGAGGAAGCCTGGCCGGTGGTTGCACTGGCAACGGCGCGCATGGCAGAACCAGTCGCAGGCAAGTTGCGCACGGTTCTCAGGCGGTCCGTGCTGCGCCAGCTGCCTCTGCTCTGGCGCAGGCAGGCTTCGCATCTCAATTATCCCGCGGTCGAAACATCGATCGGCCCTGCGGATCGTCTGCCGCCATTGCGTTCGCCGCGCCCCAATGGCGTCATGTATGAACGATGGCTGCCCGAAGTCGACCTCACCCTGTCATTCCGACCAATCGACCGTCGCCACGATCTCGACCTTTTTCACGAATGGATGAATGACGGCCGCGTCTCCTTCTTCTGGGAATTGGCGCAGAGCCGGGAGGAGCTCGA
The DNA here is from genome assembly GCF_002858745.1 of Mesorhizobium loti. Taxonomy (GTDB): domain Bacteria; phylum Pseudomonadota; class Alphaproteobacteria; order Rhizobiales; family Rhizobiaceae; genus Mesorhizobium; species Mesorhizobium loti_F. Next base: position 284,551 of record NZ_PJRO01000009.1, read on the forward strand.
CGGCTATCTCGCCGCACAGGAACAGGACCCGCATATTTTCGGCGTCATCGCTAGCCTGGATGGCGAGCCGAGCGGCTATCTCGAGCTCTACTGGGGCAAGGAAGATCGCCTCGGACCTTACTACGAGCCAACCGATTACGACCGTGGCTGGCACGGGTTGATCGGCAACAAGCGGCATCTGGGCAGGCCGAAGACGCTGGCGCTGTTCCGTTCGGTGACACACTACCTGTTTCTCGACGATCCGCGCACGCAGCGCATCGTCGGCGAGCCGCGCGCATCGAACCACAAGATGCTGAGCTACTGCGCAGACGCCGCCTACGACAAGGTCAAGGAGTTCGACTTCCCACACAAGCGGGCGATGTTCGTCTGCTGTCAGCGCAACCGCTTCTTCAGCGAGGTGCCGCTGTGAGCGGGCAGGGCATATCACTCGGGCCTTTGCCCAAAGGGCGAGCCGTCAGCGGCGAGCTCTGGCGCCGCGCCAACCAGACCATTTTGGCGCGCGCCATCTCGGAACTGATCTATGAGGAGGTGCTGCCCGTTCGGGCGCTGAACGCGGCTGGCCGGCATTGGGAAGTGCCGCTCGGCGACGAGGTTGCGTATCGCTTCGAAGCCACGCGCCGCATCTGGGGGCACTTGTCGATCGAGCCGGAAACGCTCACGCGTGTAACGGCTGCCGATAATGTGTCGGCAGAAGATGTCGTGGCGTTCTTTGTCGACGCACGTGCCGTGCTTGAGATCTCCGCGTCCACGCTGAGCACCTATGCCAAGGAACTCTACAGCACGTTGATGGCGGATGTTCGCATCCTTGCCGAGCGTCAGGCATTCACCGCCTTCGACCTCGCCAGGCTGCCGGATCTCGACCTGCAGCGCCTGCTCGACGGCCATCCGAAGGCGCCGGCGAACAAAGGGCGCGTCGGCTGGGGGCTCGAGGCTTTCGAGGCCTATTCGCCAGAGTTCGCGTCCGAGTTCCAGCTGTTCTGGATTGCTGCCCAACGAACGCATCTGCGTTTTTCGACTGATCCAGACGTGACCGAAGCCACTTTGCTTGAGGCTGCTCTAAACCAGACAGAACGAGCGCGCCTGGAGACTGCCCGCGATGCAGCGGGCGCGTCTGCCGAAACGCATCTGCTGGTGCCTGTCCATCCTTGGCAGTGGCAGGCCATGCTTGCTGCGAACTATGCCGGCGAGATCGCCGCTGGACGTATCGTGCCGCTCGGCCGGTTCGGCGACTATTTTGCCGCCCAGCAGTCCTTGCGCACACTGGCCAATGTCTCGCGGCCCGAGGCGTTGCATGTGAAGCTGCCGCTCACTGTGCTCAACACCTCCGCATGGCGTGGCGTGCCCGGAAAATATATGGACATCGGCCCGCTTCTGTCACGCTGGCTGGCTGATGTGGCAGCCGCTGATCCGGTGCTCAAGCCGGTTCACGTGCTCGGCGAAGTGGCGGGTGCCTTCTACCCGCATCCTCAGTTCGAGCGCATCGAAGCCGCGCCTTACCAGCACCTGGAAATGCTGGGCGCGATCTGGCGCGAGAGCCCGCTCCAGAATTTGCCAAAGGGCAGGCGGCCGATGATGATGGGCGCCCTTACGCAAACCGATGCGCAAGGCCGTCCCGTCATCAGCGCCCTGGTCGAGCTTTCGGGGCTCGGCCACGAGGTCTGGCTGCAGCGGCTGTTTTCCAGTGTCTTCATACCCCTCTATCACTTCCTGTGCCGCTACGGTGTCGGCTTCATCGCTCACGGCCAGAACATCACCATCATCTTCGAAGGCGATGTACCGGTCGGCGTCGCGGTGAAGGATTTCCAGGGCGATCTCGACCTGGTCGATGCTTATTTCCCCGAACTCGCCACGCTCGACCCGGCGGTTCGCGCCACGTTGAAACGGCGCCCGCCGGCGCATCTGCTGCAGCATCTGCAGACCGGCCACATCGCCAGCGTGCTGCGCTTCGTCTCGGCTGCGCTGGCTGATTTCGATGGGCTCGATGAGGCCATCTTCTACCGCGTTCTCGCCGATAGCGTCGTCTCCTACCAGGCGCGGCATCCGGAACTGGCGGAGCGTTTCCGCCTGTTCGACCTGCTCCAGCCGAAAATGCCGCGCATCGCCATCAACAAGGTGCGCTTTGCCATCGGCTATGGCGATGCCGGTGAACGCCCTGTTCCCGCGCTCGGCACCGAACTCGACAATCCATTGTACCTCGGCCTGGCCATCGGCCGGGGCAAAGCGGCCTGATCAACAACGGAGCTGTCCATGACATCCCCAGTCCTCGACCTCGCAGGTATCGGCATCGGTCCCTTCCATCTGAGCCTTGCCGCGCATCTCGACGCGATCCCGTCCACCGATGTGTGCTTCTTCGACGACAAACCGGCCTTCGACTGGCATCCAGGCATGATGCTGGAGGGGGTGGAACTGCAGACCTCCTTCATGAAGGATCTGGTGACGGCCACGCTGCCCACCAGCCCCTGGAGTTTCGCCAGCTACCTGGTTTCGCAGAAGCGGTTCTATGAATTCCTCAACGCCGATTTCGACGCGATTCCACGGCGTGAGTTCGCTCGTTATCTTTCCTGGGTAGCCTCTGGGCTCGACAATCTCCGCTTCGGGCGATCCGTACGTGAGGTCCGCTTCGAAGAAGGGACCTTCCATATACGCTTCGACGGCGAAACGCGCCTGGCGCGCAACCTGTCACTTGGGGTCGGGCTGAAGCCGAACATTCCCAACTGGGGGCAGGCAGCCCTGGGTGAAACCTGCTTCCACACCAGCCAGGCGGCCTACCGGCTGGGTGGCTTGAACGGACGGCGTATCGTCGTCATCGGTGGTGGCCAGAGCGGCGCCGAGATCATGCAGCATCTGCTGTCGCAGCCGGAAGCGGCGGATCAGTCGATCGCCTGGATCAGCCGCCGGCAGAATTTCCAGACGCTGGACGATTCGCCTTTCACCGACGAGTTCTTTACCCCGCAATATGTCGAACGGTTCCATGCACTGCCGCGTTCGCGCAAGCAGCCGGCCGTGGCGCAGCAAAAACTGGCCGGAGACGGCATTTCGGCGTCAACGCTGCGGGCGATCTACCAGAAGAGCTATGCGCTGCGGCACCTATCCGGCAAGGAACACGATCTCGCCTTCCTGCCGCACCGCGAAGTTCTCGATTTGCGCCATGAGGGTGGTGAGTTCCGCCTTGTCGTGCGCAACGGTTTCGACGGCGGCGTGGAGATGGTGAGCGCCGATGCCGTGGTGCTCGCCACCGGTTATGTTTTCACGGTGCCGGAATTCCTGGCGCCACTCGGCGAACGGCTCGATCTCGATGAGCGCGGCCTTTATCAGCTGCGCGAGGATTTCTCGGTGGGATGGGACGGGCCCGAGACTTCACGCATCTTTGCGCTCAATGCCGGTCGTCACAGCCATGGTATCGCCGAACCACAACTCAGTTTGATGGCATGGCGCAGCGCAGTCATCGTCAATGCCTTGCTGGGGCGCGAGCATTTCGATCTCGCCCTTCGGCCATCGGCAGTGAAATGGGTAAACGATTCTGCGGACGCATTGTCCCAGATGGCACAGGGCTCCGCTCTCTAAGGCGCAGCAACTGCATGAGCGGTCGCCTCAGCAGGCGGCATGTGATGATTGAACAAGCGCCTGCCTCGCAAGCGCTTGTTTTGTTTTGATTTTATCGGCGAGCGTCCAAAGCGGAGAGGCACGCACCGTACGCTAGTGCATGTGTGCTAATGGCCGCCGTACTCCTCAAGAGGCTAGATCGCGCCGTTGCGGTTTGAGCGTGGTCGTCGAGCGGACGGGTTTCGGCGGTCATGCTTCGTTGTTCGGCGACGAACGCTTTGCACTTAATGAGGGACGTGTCTTGATCGGAAATACGATCGGAAAATCAGGCGCAGCGCGCTGGACTAAAATTCTGCTGGCTTCCACGATTCTGGGCAGCGGCGAGGCGGCCATCGCCTCGGCGATTGCGCTATCCGCGGCTGTGTCGTTGGCAGGCGCCAGCCAGGCATTCTCGGCCCCGGCGCCAGATTCCAAGGATACTTTGCTGGATGGTGTTGGCGAGAGTGATACCTGGTCTCTCAATCATACGTTGCTCAACGACCTGCTCGTCGGCCTCAATCTGCAGGGTGCGGTTCTGACGATCAACAGCGGCGCCGACGTCACTGTGGGTGACCGCATGATCATCGCCGGCAACAAGAATTCCCAGGGTACGGTCGTTGTCAGCGGCGCAGGCTCTGAGCTGAATGTCGTGCGCACGAACAGCGTGCTGGGCAACACTCTCTATGTCGGCGGCGGCGGCAATGGCGATGCCGCAGCCTATATTTATGGCGGCGACGGCACCTTGCGTATCGAAAATGGTGGCAAGGCTGACGCCAAGTACACCTACGTCGGAGCCGGCCAGCTGGCTAAGGGGACGCTGATCGTTACTGGCAACGGTTCGCTGCTGAACACGGATAAACTTTACCTCAATACGGGTCTCGGCAGCACGAGCAGCTCCACGGTCACGGTTAACGATGGCGGTTCCATCACCACCGGCTACGTCTCGACGGGTGGTGATTTCAGTGACACGCCCGGTACAAAGATCGTTGTTTCCGGCGACGGCTCCAAATGGGTTAACACCGGAAATTTCGTGCTCGGCGGTGATCTGACCGTCGAAAACGGCGGTGCCGTCACAACTTCGACTGCCGAAATCGGCAACTCGATCATCGCGGAGAACACACTCTACCTGACGGGTACCGGATCGTCATTCACCGCCACCGACAAATTGACTATTGAATCCGGCAATCTTTCTGTCGCCAATGGCGCAAATCTCAACGTTGCCAACAGCATCAATCTGCGCGGTGAAGGCGGGTATCTGACCATCGGCGGCAAGATCGACATGTCGAGCCCATTTGATGAGCCGAAAGCACTTGCTGCCGAGGCAGCAGGTAGCATCAACAAGGAAGCTGTCATCACCTTCGGTTCGACGAACAACGAGGGCCATCTCAACTTCAACCACACCGGCACCGGCAGCACGGCTTTTGAGCTGAAGAATGCATTGGTCGGCGATGGCGTGATCACCGCACTCGCCGGCGAAACGATCCTCTCCGGCGATCTGTCCAAGTTCTACTCCACGGCGAGTGGTTTGGATGCTGGCGTTGTTGTCAACGGCGATGGCGCAAAGCTTGTTCTCAAGAGTGATCTGGGTACCGCAGCAGCGGATTCGGGCACATTCCCGGACCCGACGCGCTTCAACGTCCAGAATGGTACGCTTGTCCTCGGTGGCGAAACCGGCCAGTTCGTCACGAACGGCTTTGGCGGCAAATCCTATTCGAGTCAGGTCACGGTGGGTGATCCGAGCAGGCCAGGCCTCGCTCGACTGGAGGGCTGGGGCACGGTTGGCGGTCTGGTTGTCAATGGCGGGAACGTCGTTGCGCCCGGCAGTTCAGACAATCGGATCGGCACCATCACCGTCAAAGGCAATCTGCAATTCTATGCCGGGTCAATCTACGACGTGGATATTGCCGGCAACGGCACGAGCGACAAGCTTGTTGTCGAGGCAGTGGATCAGGGCGGCAAGGCCGTGATCGGAAGCAACGTCAATGTCCGTGTTACGGCACTTGATGCTGCGGCGAACTACCAGACCGGTCAGACCTATACGATCCTGTCGGCAACCGACAGCATCGATGGCCAGTTCGCACAGGCCGTTTCGCAGTCGGCATTCCTGGATGTGTCGCTGAACCAGACGGCCAATCAGGTCGATCTGAAGATCCAGGTCAAGCAGGATCCTGTCGAGCCCGGCAAACCTGGTGAACCCGGGAAGCCTGGCGAGCCCGGTAATCCTGGTGGGCAGAACCCGGGAGGTCAAACCCCAGGCGGGCAGACCCCGCAGCGACCCGGTCCGAATGTCAGCGGTCCGTTCGACGATGTGACCGAGACGCACAACCAGTATGAGACGGCGGTTGCCTTGAACTCGCTGCCGCAGGACGGTGGCGCCGGTCATGCGCTCTACAATGCGCTACTGCCGCTCAATGCCACTGATGGCCGCGCCGCCTTCGAACAGCTGTCGGGCGAGGTGCATGCCTCCGGTTCGACCGCGCTGATCAACAGCTCGCAATATGTGCGCAACGCGGCCAATGATCGTGTCCGCGCTGCGTTCGGCGATGTCGCTGCAGCGGCCATGCCGGTGATGGCCTACGGGCCGGATGGCAAGGACATCGAAGCCGCAACCACCGCCAAGACGGCGGCCTGGGGCCAGGTGTTCGGTGCCTGGAGCAGCTATGACGGCGACGGCAACACGTCCCGCATGAAGCAGTCGACCGGCGGTTTCGTCACCGGAATCGACACCGAGGTGGCGCAGGACTGGCGCGTCGGCGTGCTCGCCGGCTACAGCCGCACCTCCTTCGACGCCAAGGACCGCTCATCGTCCGGCGACAGCGACAACTACCATCTCGGCCTCTATGGCGGCACACGCTGGGGTGCTTTGGCGCTGCGGACCGGCTTGTCGTACACCTGGAGCAATCTCAAAACCGGCCGTACCGTCTCCTTCCGCGGCTTCAACGACGGTCTGTCGGCTGACTATGATGCCGGTGCCTTCCAGGCCTTCGGTGAACTGGGCTATCGCCTCGACGCGGCGGGTGCTGCCTTCGAGCCTTTCGTGAACCTCGCCCATGTCAGCCTGCACACGGACGGCTTCACCGAAAAGGGCGGTGCCGCGGCACTCAGCGCCGAGGCGCAGACGACCAACACGACCTTCACCACGCTCGGCCTGCGCGCCTCGACCGACTTCATGCTCGGTTCGGTCAGCACTTCGGCCAACGGCACGGTGGGCTGGAAGCATGCCTTCGGCGACACCACGCCGTTCTCGAAGGTCGGCTTTGCCGGTTCCAGCCTGTTCACGGTGGCCGGTGTGCCGATCGCCAAGAACACCTTCGTGCTGCAGACCGGTCTCGACATGAAGGTGACCGACAACGCCACAATCGGCATCTCGTATAATGGCGAGTTCGGCTCCGGGTCGTCGACCAATGGCGTCGACGCAAGGCTCGGCATTCGCTTCTGATGCCAGCAATCAGACTGTCGATTGGCGCGGCGGCCTTCCTGGCTGCCGCGTCTGCCGCTTCCGGGCAGGAACAGCAACCTGCCGCCGGCGCTGCCGGTGGACCGTCGTCTCTGTCGGAAACCTATGAGGACTGGCGCGTCGCCTGCGTGGCGGCGCCTGAGAACAAGAAGCAGTGTGCCTTTTCGCAAGGACAGGTCAACCAGAACGGCCAGCGCGTGCTCACCGTTGAGTTGACGCCGGCCGAGGATGGCGGCCTGAAAGGCCTCCTGGTGATGCCGTTCGGGCTCAACCTCGACAAGGGTGTGACCTTCTCGGTCGACGACACACCGCCTGGCAAGCCCTCGCGCTTCCGCACCTGCCTGCCCGGTGGCTGCGTTGTCCGGCTCACCTTCACGCCGGCGACTACCACGGCGCTCAAGACAGGGACCGCGCTCAAGTTGGGCGCCTTCGCTTCCGACACCGAAAAGGATGTCGCCTTCTCGATCTCCCTCAAGGGCTTCAACCAGGCCTTCGAAAGAACAATGCAACTGGGGAAATGACAAGGGGAGGCTGGACCTCCCTTTCGCATGCTGGAATGTCCTTGGAGCACCGCGCGTCCATCCGGGATGCTCTAACGCTTTGAAGTTGCGCATCGTGTTTTCCGAAAATCGATTCCGATTTTCGGGCCGATGCGCTGGTGATATGGCGGCATCGAAATGCCCCTGATTGTCGAGCCCCAGGCGATCAGCTTCTGCCCTTGATCGGGATGCACATCATGCCTGGCGGCTTGCGTACAAAACTTGCAGACCTTTTCGTCACCCGGAACGACAGGCCGAATGATGCCGAGCGGGCGCAGGCGACCTTTCGTCTTGGTGCGGCGACGCTGTTTACGGTGGGCATGCTGAGTGTCTTCTCGTCGAGAGGCGACACCGCTTTCAGCATCACCCAGACGATCCTGTCGTTCTCATCCTATATCCTTGTTTCGGCGTTGATCCTTTTCTGGATTGTGAAGCGGCCGGGGGAGAATTTGCTGCGACGCGCCATTTCGATGGTCGGTGACTATATTGCCGTCGGTGGCATCATGACGTTCGGTGGCGCAGCCCTGCTGCCCGCCTACGCCCCCTTGTTGTGGGTGACGGTTGGCTATGGCCTGCGCTTCGGTTCGCGCTACCTGATCGCGTCGACCTGCATGGCGCTGGTGAGCATTTTGGTCACCGCCTATTTCAATCCGTTCTGGCGGGAGAACCCCTATGTGACGATCACCCTGATCCTCACCACGGTTCTCGTTCCGGCATATGCCTACAGCCTGCTTGAGCGTGTCTACGCCGCCTTCAATGCCGCGCGCGAGGCCAACATCGCCAAGTCGCGTTTCCTGGCACAGGCGAGCCACGATCTGCGCCAGCCGATCCATGCGATCAGCCTGTTCACCGCCTGCCTCAAGGATACCGGTCTTGATCGCGAGCAGCGCCAGATGGTCGAGAATGTCGATCGGTCGCTGCAGAGCGTGTCGCGTCTGTTCCGCTCCTTGCTCGACATCTCCACGCTCGACAGCGGCAAGGTGACGCCGTTTTTTGAGCCGGTCGCGGTAAAGGATCTGTTCGAGGATATCGTCAGGCAGAATTCCGAGGCGGCGCAATGGGCCGGAGTCGAATTGCGGGCGGTCCCGACACGGGCCTACGTCACCGTCGATGCCACCTTGATGACCACCGTCCTGCAGAACGTGGTCTCGAATGCTCTGAAATATGCCCCGGACCGCCCGGTCCTGATCGGTTGCCGTCGCCGTAACGGGCAGCTCGCCATCGAAGTCTATGACCGCGGCAACGGCATCGCCGCGCATCATCTGCTGAAGGTGTTCGATGAGTTCTACCAGGTCCGGGAGCGCGGCGACCGTGACGTCGACGGTGTCGGTCTCGGCTTGCCGATCGTCAAGCGGCTGACGCGACTGATGGGCCTGTCGGCCTACCTGCGCTCTGTCCCCGGCCGCGGCACCACGGTGATCATCGAAGGCCTGCAAATCGCATCGCAGGCGGCAGCGGCCAAACCGAAAGCGGAGGGCCCGAGGCCGGTGATCGAAGGCCTGCGCGTTCTTCTTGTCGAGGACGACGAGGATGTTTTGCTTGCCACCGCGACCTTGTTGCGAAAATGGGGCTGCGTTGTCGAAATTCACTCGTCGATCCCCGATGAAGCGATCGAGTGCGATCTGATCGTGACCGACTTCGACCTTGGCGCGAAAGCGACCGGAGCAGACTGCATTGCACGTGTCCGTGACCTTCTGAAACGCAAGGTGCCTGCCATCGTCATGACCGGTCACGATGAGAACAGGGTGAGGGATGATCTCCGCGATCCGGAAATTGCGATCCTGGCGAAACCGATCCGCCCGGCCGAACTTCGTTCGATGATGACGGCGGAGAAACTGAAGATAGACCGATTGGCAAAAGAGGTGGTTGCGGGTTCGCACTGACCGCGGAGGTTGGCGAATTCACACAAGGATGGCGCCGGTGTAGGGGAGTTCTGGTGCCGGATGCGGCCCATGGAGAGGGGCAATGTTCAAGAAACGGGCTCATACGGATCTTCCGTCTGCAAGAATGGGAGGTGCCCCGGAGGCCAGGGAGCAGGAGCGCTATGATGCCGAGCGCTCCCAGGCTTTCGTCCGACTTGTCTTTGTTCCGATCCTGGCAATCTACAGCTGGACTTTCGCCCTGCTCGACAAGGTGGCAACATCCTACGCCAATGGTTTGGCCGCCTATTATTTCGCCATACGGCCCGTGGAGAGGGCAATGTTGAAGCGACGCGACAGCACGGAGCTTCCTCCCGCGAGAATGGGAGGTGCCCCGGAGGCCAGGGAGCAGGAGAGCTACGATGCCGAGCGCTCCCAGGCTTTCGTCCGACTTGTCTTTGTTCCGGTCCTGGCGAGCTACATCTGGATTGTCGCCTGGCTCGACAATGCGGCAACATCCTATGCCGATGGTTTTGCAGCCTATTATTTCGCCTATGTTCCGGTTTCGTGGCTGCTGCTGTGGTGGGTGGTCGCCAAACCGGTGGTCTACAAGCCGCGGCGGCTGGTTTCGATGGGCTGCGATTACTTCGCATTCTTCTCAGCGATGTCGATAGGTGGTGCAGCCTTGCTGCCGCTCTACGCAGCGTTGCTTTGGGTGACAGTCGGCAACGGACTCCGTTTCGGACCGCGCTACCTGATCCTTGCCACCGCGATGGCGTTGGTAACGATCGTGTTGTCGTCCTATTTCAACGCCTACTGGCGCGAGAACCCCTACGTCGCGCTGACGCTGTTGATGACCACCATCCTGGTGCCGGCCTATATCTATGCGCTGCTGCAAAGGGTCTATGAATCTTACGACGCTGCGCATGAGGCGAACCTTGCGAAGTCGCGCTTCCTGGCGCAGGCCAGCCACGATCTGCGCCAGCCGATCCATGCCATCAGCCTGTTCACCGCCTGCCTGCGCGATACCGGGCTTGACCGCGAGCAGAAGCAGATGGTCGAGAACATCGATCGTTCGCTGCATTCGGTGTCGGGCCTGTTCCGCTCGCTGCTCGACATCTCGACGCTCGACAGCGGCAAGGTGACGCCGCATTTCGAAGTCGTCGCCGTGCAGGATATCGTCGATGAGGTGCTGACGCAGAATGCGGATCGGGCCGGCTGGTCCGGCACCACCT